>NZ_SLZK01000001.1 GCF_004341105.1 Rhizobium sp. BK418
TCGCTGTCGCTGATGGGCACCTTCCTGGTGCGCTCCGGCGTCCTGACCTCGGTGCATGCCTTCGCCAGCGACCCGAGCCGCGGCGTCTTCATCCTCTGCATCCTGTTGATCTTCATCGGCGGGGCGCTGTCGCTGTTTGCCTTGCGCGCTCCGCTACTGTCGGCCGGCGGTCTGTTTGCGCCGATCTCGCGCGAGGGGGCGCTCGTCGTCAACAACCTGATCCTGACGGTTGCCTGCGGCACGGTTCTGACCGGCACGCTTTATCCGCTGGTGCTGGAAACCCTGACCGGCGACAAGATCTCGGTCGGCCCGCCCTTCTTCAACCTGACCTTCGGCCTGCTGATGGCGCCGCTGCTCGTCATCGTGCCCTTCGGGCCGCTGCTTTCCTGGAAACGCGGCGATCTGCTCGGCGCCCTGCAGCGGCTTTATGTCGTGGCCGGCCTCGCCTTCGTCGCCGCCCTGGTCTTCTTCTATATCGAACATGGCGGTCCGGTCATGGCCATGCTCGGCCTTGCCGCCGGTCTGTTCTTGATCCTGGGCGCGGCCGCCGATCTCTGGTATCGCGCCGGCATCGGCAAGGTGAAGGTCGATATTGCCTGGCGGCGGCTGACCGGCCTGCCGCGTTCGGCCTTCGGCACGGCGCTTGCCCATGCCGGCCTTGGCATCACCGTGCTCGGCATCGTCGCCGTGACCACCTTCCAGACCGAGCATGTGATCGAGATGAAGCAGGGCCAGGCGACGGAAGCCGGCGGCTACAGCATCGTCTTTGACGGCATGCAGCCGGCGACCGGCCCGAACTATACCGAGGATCGCGGCCACTTCTCGATCCGCCGTGCCGGCGCCGAGATCGCCGATGTCTGGTCGGCCAAGCGCCTCTACACCGCAAGGCAGATGCCGACGACGGAGGCCGGCATCCTGACCTTCGGGCTCAGCCAGCTCTATGTGTCGCTCGGCGACGCCACCCATGACGGCGGCATCGTCGTGCGCATCTGGTGGAAGCCGTTCATTCTGTGCATCTGGGGCGGGGCGCTCGTCATGGCGCTCGGCGGCTTCGTCTCGCTCAGCGACCGGCGCCTGCGGGTCGGGGCGCCGAGCAGGAAGGCGAAGGCAAAGACCGGCAAGCCGGCAGCACCGGCCATGGAGCCGGCGGAATGATGCGGCGGCTCCTCCTCGCCCTGACCCTGTTGATGGCGGCCGCCCCGGCCTTCGCCGTCAACCCCGACGAGATGCTCGCCGACCCCGCCCTCGAAGCCCGCGCCCGGACGCTCTCAGCCGAACTGCGCTGCATGGTCTGCCAGAACCAGTCGATCGACGATTCCAACGCCGATCTCGCCAAGAATCTGCGCCTGCTCGTGCGCGAGCGCATTACTGATGGTGACAGCGACCAGCAGGTGCTGGACTACATCGTCTCGCGCTATGGCGAATTCGTCCTGCTGAAGCCGCGCTTCAGCATGCGAACGCTGCTCCTCTGGGGCGCGCCCGTGCTGCTGATCCTGGCCGGCGGCATCTCCCTCGTCGTCTTTGCCCGCAAGCGAGCCGGCAAGCCGACCGGAAGCAAACTCACGGCGGAAGAGCAGGAAAGGCTTGCCGAATTGCTGGAGAAGGAAGCGATCATTCCGCCAAGGCACATGACGGAATGATCGCTCCTATGTCTTGCGATAGGGAAATAGCGCCCGCACAGCCGGATCCCTTAGCCACAGCCCGCCCCACATGAACAGCCCGAGATAGATGCTGAACAGAATGTGGCTGAAGAGCGGATTTCCGGCGCGGATCTGCGTCGCCATCGCACCCCCGAGCAAGCCCATCATCAGCACTGCGCCGAAGACGCTCGTCTGCGGGATGAGATAGAGCACGAGGCAGATAAGCTCGATCAGGCCGATCATCAGCACATAGCCGTTCGGCCAGCCGAGTTGCGTCATCGTTTCTTCGGCGACCGACAGACCCAGAAGTTTGGGCGCTATCGATGCACCAAGCATGAAGAGTGCGAAAAGCCCGGTCAGCACGCGGCCGGTCCAGATCATCGCCGTTTCATTCATCGCTGGCCCGCCGGGATCGTGTTGACCATCCAGGGCGTGCCGAAGTGATCGGTGAACATGCCGAAGCCAGGCGACCAGAAGGTTGCGTTGAAAGGCATGGTGATCCTGCCGCCTTCGGAGAGCGCGTCGAAGACCCGCTTCGTCTCTGCCGCGTCCTCGCTATGATAGGTGGCGCTGAAACCGCCCATATCCTCCTGATATCCGGGAGGGGCGTCGCAGCCCATCAGGGACTGGTCGCCGACATCGAGCCAGGCATGCATGATTTTGTCTTTGAAGGACGCATCGACCGGCACGTCGCCGGGTGCTTCGCCGAAGGTGAACATGCCCGTCAGCTTGCCGCCGAGCACTTTGGCGTAAAATTCGAAGGCCTGCCGGCATTCGCCTTTGAAAACGAGGTTCGTTACGAGTTTCATGGTCATCACTCCCTTTGATGTCCTTGCGCTGCAATCCAGCGTTCCAGCCTGCCGAAGGTGCTCTCCCAGCCATAGCGGTGCCCGGCAACGCTCTCTTCGGATCTCAGATCCGCATGGGTGAAATCCATCCGCGTGCGGCCATCGGCCAGTTCCTCGAAGACGACGGTTACGAGTGTCACGACCGGGGCGCCATCCTCATGCGATCCCTCCCACTGGAAGGTGAAGGAGAGACGCGATGGCTCCTCGATCTCCCTGTAGACACCGCTCTGCCATAGGAGGCGGCCATCTTCCGCATTCTTCAGGCAGGCACGATAAGCACCGCCGACACGCAAATCCTGTACGACACTGACGGCCGGCCATTCGACGGGGCCGAGCCAGCCGACCACCATTTCCGGCCGCGTCCAGGCAGCCCAGAGGAGCGCACGCGGCGCATTGAAGACCCGCTGCATATGCAATGTGGAGCGCGATAGCTGATCGGCCATAATTATTTCCCTGTTTGATTGAGGATGCGCATCGACATTCAGTTGCGTGGGCCGCTATCGTCCGCTCTCTGGACCTTCTGCAGGTAATCGTCCAGTCGGTCGAAGCTCGTTTCCCAGAACCGTCTGTATTGTTCCAGCCAGTCGGCAATACTCTTCATTGCCATCGGCTCGAGTCTCGCCGGCCGCCATTGCGCTTCCTTGCCCCGGCTGATCAGCCCCGCCTTTTCCAGGACCTTCAGATGTTTCGAAACGGCCGGAAGGCTCATCTCGAAGGGGGCGGCAAGTTCGTTGACGGAAGCCTCGCCTTCGGCCAGCCGCGCGATGATCGCCCGGCGTGTGGGGTCTGCGAGGGCCGCGAAAGCGGCACTCAAAGCGTCAGTCTGCATGATCTGCCTCGTATATAACTCTATGGTTAAATATAGGGCGTTGGCCTGCTTGTCAACCGATCGGTTAAATAAGGATGGGCGAACGCCTCGTCCGTCTGACGAGCGCAAAAGATTGCCGGTACATTACGAATTTTTCATCGGCTAGACAGTTCGCAGTAAGGTGTTACGTCCTATATCTCGATCATCACCGATCCGGCATTGCCTGCCGGGACGAGATCTGAACAAGAAGAGAAGGTGCTCAAATGCTGAATAAATTCCGCGGACGTCCGTCCCTCAAAACGGTGCTTCAGGCATCCACCGTTGCTGGTCTGGCTGCCGCCGTGCTCGCAACCGGTATCCCTGTCGAGATCTCCCGTTCTTACGCCGAGGCTGTCAATGTCCAGGCTCCCTCGGTTCCGAGCTTCGCCAACGTCGTTGACGCCGTTTCCCCCGCTGTCGTCTCCGTCCGTGTCGAAAGCCGCATGAAGCCTGCTTCCGATGATGGCGACGGTTTCTCCTTCGATTTCAATGGTCGCGGCTTTGACGATCTGCCCGACGCTCTGAAGCCGTTCTTCCGTCAGTTCGGCGAACAGCAAAACCGTCAGGGCCAGAACCAGCAGCGCCGCTTCGGCCATCAGGGTGAGGGCCGTCTGCGCCCGGTCGCCCAGGGCTCAGGCTTCTTCATCACCGAAGACGGCTACATCGTTACCAACAACCACGTCGTTTCCGATGGCTCGGCCTTCGTTGCCGTCATGAACGACGGTACTGAGCTTGACGCGAAGCTGATCGGCAAGGACCCGCGCACCGACCTCGCCGTGTTGAAGGTCGATGGCAAGGGCCGCAAGTTCACCTATGTGAACTGGGCCGATGACAACAAGGTTCGCGTCGGTGACTGGGTCGTCGCCGTCGGTAATCCCTTCGGCCTCGGCGGCACGGTGACGGCGGGCATCATTTCGGCCCGCGGCCGCGATATCGGCTCCGGCCCCTATGACGATTATCTGCAAGTCGACGCAGCCGTGAACCGCGGCAACTCCGGTGGCCCGACCTTCAACCTCAATGGCCAGGTTGTAGGCATCAACACCGCGATCTTCTCGCCGTCGGGTGGCAGCGTCGGTATCGCCTTCGCAATCCCGGCTTCCACCGCCAAGGATGTCGTTGCCGATCTGATGAAGGACGGTACGGTTTCCCGCGGTTACCTCGGCGTGCAGATCCAGCCGGTCACCAAGGACATTGCCGACTCCCTCGGCCTCTCCGAAGCAAGTGGCGCTCTGGTCGTTTCCGCACAGGACGGCACGCCGGGCCAGAAGGCCGGCATGAAGACCGGTGACGTCGTCACCGCCGTCAACGGCGAACCTGTCAAGGATGCGCGCGATCTCAGCCGCCGCATCGGCGCCATGACGCCGGGCAGCAAGGTCGAGCTTTCGCTATGGCGTTCCGGCAAGGCCCAGTCCGTCACCGTCGAACTCGGCACACTGCCGGCCGACCAGCAGGCCTCGGCTGACGACAACAACGACCAGCAGGAGCAGGCTCAGCCGCCGGCATCCGAAAAGGCGCTCGCCGATCTCGGCCTGACGGTCGGTCCGGCCGAAGACGGCAAGGGTCTTGCCATCACCGGCATCGATCCGAACTCCGATGCTGCCGACAAGGGCATCAAGGAAGGCGAGACGATCACCTCGGTCAACAACCAGGAAGTCTCCAGTGCTGACGATGTCGTCCGCGTCATCAACCAGGCCAAGAAGGACGGCCGCACCCGTGCGCTGTTCCAGATCCAGTCGAAGGACGGCAGCCGCTTCGTCGCCCTTCCGATCAACGGCCAAGGCTGATCTTCTGCCCCAGAATCTGGAGCCGCGCAGATGCTGCGCGGTTCCAGATTTCCAGTTCTGCCAATTTATTTAAGTTTGCCGAATTCTTCACAGCCGCCAAATTCTTCAATTATGAAGGACGCCCGCAATGACCTCTGCACCACAGGAAAACGCTTTCAGCCTTGCCGAAAAGCAGCCGGAGGGTAATGTCGGCCGAATGAAGATTCTCATCATCGAAGACGATCTGGAGGCGGCGGTCTATCTCACGAAAGCTTTTCGTGAGGCGGGTATCGTTGCCGACCATGCAAGCGACGGCGAAAGCGGCCTCTTCATGGGTTCGGAAAATACCTACGACGTCATCGTCATCGATCGTATGCTGCCGCGCCGCGATGGTCTTTCCGTCATCAGCGAGCTGCGCCGAAAGGGCATCCACACACCCGTTCTTATTCTCTCCGCCCTCGGCCAAGTCGACGACCGGGTAACGGGTCTGCGCGCCGGCGGCGACGATTACCTGCCGAAGCCCTATGCCTTCAGCGAGCTGCTCGCCCGCGTCGAAGTGCTCGGCCGCCGCAAGGGCACGCCCGATCAGGACGTCGTCTATCGCGTCGGCGATCTCGAGCTCGACCGCCTCTCGCACGAGGTCCGCCGCGGCGGCAAGGAAATCCCCCTGCAGCCGCGCGAATTCCGCCTTCTGGAATATCTCATGAAGAATGCAGGCCAGGTGGTGACCCGCACCATGCTGCTCGAAAATGTCTGGGATTACCATTTTGATCCGCAGACCAATGTCATTGACGTGCATGTCTCGCGCCTGCGCTCCAAGATCGAGAAAGACTTCAGCCAGCCGCTGCTGAAGACGATCCGCGGTGCGGGTTACATGATCAAGGACGAGGGATGAGCCGTTTCTGGGTTCTCTTCAAGTCCACAGCAGTCCGCCTTTCGGCCCTTTATATTCTGCTCTTCTCGATCTGCGCCGCGACGCTTGTCTTCTATGTGACGGCGATGTCTCAGCGGCTGCTGACCGGCCAAATCCGTGAGGCGGTCGCCCAGGAGGTGACGCAGGTCCAGCGCGCCTATGATGCCGGCGGCATGAACCTGCTGCTGCGCACGATGGAGCGCCGCGCCCGCCAGCCGGGTGCCAATCTCTATCTCATCGCCGGTCCCTCGGGCGATATCCTCGCCGGCAACGTCGCCTCGGTGCAGCCGGGCGTTTTCGAGGAGCAGGGCTGGACCTCGATACCCTTCATGTATCAGCGCTACACCGATAGCGGCGTGGTGCGGCATACGGCGATTGCCAATATCTTCGTTCTGGACAACGGCCTGCGGGTGCTGATCGGCCGCGACCTCGGCGAGCCGGAGCGTTTCCGCGTGCTGGTGCGCCAGGCACTGATGATCGCGCTTGCCATCATGGGCCTCGGCGCCATCATCATCTGGTTCGGCATCGGCCGCAACGCGTTGAAGCGCATCGACCGCATGTCGGATGCCAGCAAGAAGATCATGGCCGGCGACCTTGCGCAGCGCCTGCCGGTCGGCGGCTCCGGCGACGAGTTTGACCGTCTCTCCATCTCGCTCAACACGATGCTGGAGCGCATCGAGAAGCTGAACGAGGGCCTGCGGCAGGTCTCCGACAATATCGCCCATGACCTGAAGACGCCGCTGACGCGACTGCGCAACAAAGCGGCAGATGCGCTCGACAGCGAAAATGGCGAAGCGCGCCGCGGCGCACTGGAAGGCATCATTTCCGAATCCGACCAGCTCATCCGCACCTTCAACGCGCTGCTGATGATCTCCCGCGTCGAAGCCGGTTCTGTCGCCGCGGAAATGTCGTCGATCGAGCTGTCTGCCATCGTCGCCGATAGCGCCGAACTCTACGAGCCCGTCGCCGAAGAGGCGGGAATGGCGCTGATCTCCGAGATCGAGCCTGACATCGAGATCCAAGGCAACCGCGAACTGATCGGTCAGGCGATCTTCAATCTGATCGATAACGCGATCAAATATTCCGCTGATGCCGAGGGAGCAGGCTCGGTCTTGGTGAAGCTCAGCCGCCGCCCCGACGGCATCTGCCTCTCCGTCGCCGACCATGGCCCGGGCGTCCCTGCCGATCGGCGCGAGGATGTGCTCAAGCGTTTCGTGCGCCTGGATGAGAGCCGTTCGAAGCCAGGCACCGGCCTCGGCTTGTCGTTGGTGGAAGCGATCATGGAACTGCATGGCGGCACGCTGGAACTCTCCGACACCGAACCCAGCAATGTCGACCGACCGGGCCTCACCGTCAGCATGGTTTTCCCTGCCAAGCCAGCCTGATTTTCCTGATCATTTTCATATTGGCGCTTTCGGCTTGAGGCCCTAGTTTAATGTCGCATTGCGGCATGGCGGGGAGAGCGAATGCTGACGAAATCGAAGCACGGGCTGAAGGATGTCACCGAAGGACTTCTGCGGCCGTTGAACCAGACGGAACTGAAAGCGGCGCTGGTTGACCTGCAGGATATCGGCAAGAGTGAGCCTGTCGTCGCCAACATGCTGAAGACCGAGGGGCCGCTCCGCGATTTCGTCACCGCCGCTTTGACGCTTTCTCCCTATTTGCGCGAGATCGCCAATCTCGATCCGGCTATCCTCGTCTCAGCCATCACCGATCCACTGGAGCCGCAGATCGAGGCGCTGATTTCAGAAGCGCGCGACTGCTGGAAGCCTGACAGTGAAGGAAGCGCGCCGAACGAAGGCCAGGTGATGACGAGATTGCGCATCGTCAAGCGCAGGGTGGCCTTCCTCGTCGCCCTTGCAGATCTCGCCCGCATCTTCGACGGTCGGGCGACGACCGGCTGGCTCAGCGAACTAGCCGAGGCTTCGGTAGCGGCCGCTATCGATCACTTGCTGCTCGCCACGCATGAAAGCGGTAAGCTGAAACTGAGCAATGTAGCAGACCCAAGCGAAGGCTCCGGCTTGATCGTTCTCGGCATGGGCAAGCTCGGCGCCTTCGAGCTCAACTACTCCTCCGATATCGACCTCGTTGTCTTCTTCGACGAAGAGGCCGGCATCGTGCCCGATCCCGATGATGCGATCGAGATCTTCCCGCGCATGATGCGGCGGCTGGTGCGCATCCTGCAGGAACGCACGGCGGATGGTTATGTCTTTCGCACCGATCTTCGGCTGCGGCCCGACCCAGGCTCGACACCGCTCGCCATCCCTGTCGATGCCGCCATGATCTATTATGAGGGCAGGGGGCAGAACTGGGAGCGGGCGGCCTTCATCAAGGCCCGCGCAGTTGCCGGCGATATCGCAGCCGGCGAGCAATTCCTGCGCGGCCTCGTCCCCTTCGTCTTCCGCAAATATCTCGATTATGCGGCGATTGCCGATATCCATTCCATCAAGCGGCAGATCCACGCCCACAAGGGCCATGGCGCGATCGCCGTGAAGGGCCACAACGTCAAGCTCGGGCGCGGCGGCATCCGCGAGATCGAATTCTTCGTGCAGACCCAGCAGCTGATCGCCGGCGGCCGCATGCCGGCCCTGCGTTCCCGTGTGACGGAGGAGACGCTCGCCGAACTCACGGCGGCGAAGTGGATCGACGCGCAGACGCGCGACGAGCTGACGGAGGCCTATTGGTTCCTGAGGGACGTCGAACACCGCATCCAGATGGTGCGCGACGAGCAGACCCATCTCCTGCCGGAAACCGACGCGGAGCTGAAGCGTATCGCCTTCATGATGGGTTTTACCGATACGCCGAGCTTTTCCGAGCGGCTGGTGGAGGTCTTGAAGACCGTCGAACGTCGCTACGCCGATCTCTTCGAACAGGAAACCAAACTCTCCGTTGGGACGGGCAATCTCGTCTTCACCGGCCAGGGTGACGATCCCGATACACTGGAGACGCTGAAGAAGCTCGGCTTCGAACGCCCTTCGGATATTTCCCGCGTTATCCGCACCTGGCATTACGGCCGCTATCGCGCCACGCAATCGGTCGAGGCGCGCGAACGTCTGACGGAGCTGGCGCCCGAGCTCCTGCGCGTCTTCGGCGAAAGCAAGCGGGCGGACGAGGCGCTGCTGCGCTTCGACAGCTTCATTTCCGGCCTGCCATCCGGCATTCAGCTCTTCTCGCTGCTTGGCAGCAATCCGGCCCTGCTGTCCCTCATCGTCAACATCATGTCCTCGGCACCGAAGCTGGCGGAGGTCATTGCGGCGCGGCCGCATGTCTTTGACGGCATGCTCGATCCCGGCTTGATGGCCGAGCTTCCGACGCGCGATTATCTCGGCGAGCGGCTGAAGGCCTCGCTCGTGCAGGCGCGGCATTATGAAGAGGTGCTGGATCGGCTGCGCATCTTTGCATCCGAACAGCGCTTCCTGATCGGCATCCGCCTGCTGACAGGCTCGATCAACGGCGACATGGCCTCGCGCGCCTTCACCCATCTGGCCGACCTTATCATCGAAGCCGCGCTCAATGCGGTCATGAACGAGATACGAACGGTCCATGGCGATTACCCGGGCGGGCGCATCGCCATTGCCGGCATGGGCAAGCTCGGCAGTTTTGAGTTGACGGCGGGCTCCGACATCGACCTCATCCTGCTCTACGATTACGACGACGCGTCAGCCGAATCCGATGGCGCAAAGCCGCTCGACGCGACACGCTACTTCACCCGCATCACCCAGCGCCTGATCGCCGCTTTCTCCGCTCCGACAGCGGAAGGCGTGCTCTATGAAGTCGACATGCGCCTTCGCCCCTCCGGCAACAAGGGACCGGTCGCCACCCGCATCAATGCCTTCGGTAAGTACCAGCGCGAAGAGGCCTGGACCTGGGAACACATGGCGCTCTCCCGCGCCCGGCTGATTTGCGGCGATCCGAGTCTGATCGGCGAGGCCGAAGACATCATTGCCGACGTCCTGTCGAAAAAGCGCGATGTCGCCAAAGTCGCCCATGACGTTGCCGAGATGCGTGAGCTGATCGAAAAGGAGAAGGCGCCGGAAAATGGCTGGGATCTGAAGCTCATTCCGGGCGGTGTGGTTGATATCGAATTCATCGCCCAATATCTGGCGCTGATCGCCCCGGCAAAGGGTGTTGATACAAGGGTGAACGGCCTCACCACAGGGGCGGCGCTGAAAGCGCTGGGTTCTGGCCTGATGGCCTCCGCCGATTTGGACACCTGCCTGGAAGCCTTCGCGCTTTACACCGAGCTTTCACAGCTTATCCGCCTATGTATTGACGGCCCGTTCGATCCAAAGGACGCGCCGGCCGGCCTCATTGAACTCGTCTGCCGTGCTGGAGATTGCCCGGATATCAAGACACTCGAAGGTGAGGTGAAGCGGCTTTCCAAGGCCGTCCGCAAGATTTTTCAGACGGTGGTGAAGGTCGTCTAACCATCTTAGGCGTGATCGGGGATACGCAGCAAGATTACCGTGCCGATGGATTCGCGAGAGCGGATCTTCATGCTGCCGCCGTGAAGATGGGTCAGCGACCGAGAAATGGCGAGTCCGAGGCCGGAACCGCCCTTGCTCTTAGCATACTGGCTTTGTACCTGCTCGAAGGGCTGGCCGATCTTGGTGAGCGCCGTCTGCGGAATGCCGATGCCGGTATCGGCGATGGTCACGACGACGCCATCGGCGACACGGCGGGTGCGAACGGCAATGCGCCCGCCCTCGTTCGTGAACTTCACGGCGTTGGAGAGCAGGTTCAGCAGCACCTGCTTCATGGCGCGGCGATCGGCCATCAGTGTCATGCCCGAGCAGATGCGCTGTTCGATGACGATGTTCTTCTCGGCTGCCGGAATGGCGGTAAAGCGCAGGCTTTCCTCGATCAGTGGTGCGAGGTCGGTAGGCTCGCGCGACAGCAGCATATGGCCGGCCTCGATCTTCGACATGTCTAAGATGTCGTTGATGACATTCAGCAGATGCTTGCCGCTGTCGTGGATATCGCGGGCATATTCATAGTACTTGGCCGAGCCGAGGGGGCCGAACATCTGGTTCTGCAGGATTTCCGAGAAGCCGAGAATGGCGTTGAGCGGCGTGCGCAGCTCATGGGACATGTTGGCGAGGAATTCCGATTTCGCCTTGTTGGCCGCTTCCGCGCGCTCCTTCTCCACGAGATAGTTGGAGTTGGCGGTGGAAAGCTCGGCCTTCTGCGTTTCCAGTGTCTGACGCGAGGCGGAGAGGTCGTTGATTGTCGCCATCAGGCGGCGCTCGGAGTCGCGCAGGCGATCCTGGTGTCGCTTCAGGAGCGTGATATCGGTGCCGACGGACACGCGGCCGCCGTCGCGGGTGCGCCGTTCGTTGATCTGCAGCCAGCGTTCGTCGGCGAGTTGTACTTCCGTCGTGCGCGAATAGCCTGAACCATCGGCATCGGCGATACGCCGCTCGATGACCGGGCGCGCCGCAGCGGCATTGACCACCGAACGCTCGGTGCCAGGCACCAGCACGCTGTCCGGAAGCCCGTAGGCCTGCTGGAAATGCGCGTTGCACATGACGAGCCGATCGTTCTTGTCCCACAGCACGAAGGCTTCCGAGGTGCACTCGATGGCGTCGGCCAGTCGCTGGTCGGCCTCGGCGTAGCGCTGGGCGAGGCGATGTTGCTCGGTCACGTCCATTGCGATGCCGATCATGTGCACGCGGCCGGAATGGCTGCGGATGACCTGGGCGCGGGCGCGCATCCACACGTAATGGCCGGCCGCATGGCGCATACGGAAGATCTGGTCGACCTGGCCGGAGTTGCCATTGGCGACGGCGCGGGCGATCTCATGCAGCCCGTTATCTTCGGGGTGCATCAGGCGGGCCGCATCGGCAAATCGCATCGTCTTGTCGGAACCGGCAAGTCCGAGCATCTCGTACATCGAGCGCGACCAGAAGAATTCGCGATTTTGGAAATCGAAATCCCAGAGGCCGCAGCGGCCGCGCGACAGCGCGGTCTCAACCCTGAGGTTCGATTCGAGGAAGATATCGTCGGCATCGCGCGCCCGCTTCACCTGCATGTAATAGGCGTAGAGGATGACCAGCAGGATGGAAGAAATGCCGGCAAACAGCGTGACGTTGAGCGTCAGCTCCTCGCGCCAGAGGCGGTTGATCTCGTTGAGCGAAGTGGCCGAGATGATGTAGCCGCCGGCCGATCCCATTAGGGCAATTTCGGCATAATGCAGCTCGCCGCCGATGCTCGTCTCGATGACATCGGTGTGATCGCCGAAGCGGCGAATGGCGGAGATTTCGGGAAAGAGGCTCGAGACATCGGCGCCGACATAGGTGGCCCCTGCCGCCGTTGCCGCAAAGACCTTGCCGCTCGCCTGCACCAAAAGCACGAAGCCGCCGTTTTCCAGGCGGTCTTGCGGCAGGAATTTCGCAAGCCGCGTCTGCGCTTCCATGGCATTGCCGCTATCGAAGAGATCGGTCGCATCGGCGAAGACGGCGGCCGCCGTCACGGCGGAAAGCGCCGTCGCGTGGCGGGCGGAAGCCTCCATGCGGCTGTATTCGCTGATCATGCCGAAGAAATGCGAGGCGGCCACGACTGCAAGGAAGGCGACGATCAGAACCGGAATGGTACGCTTCAGCAGAAGCTCGGCCTTCGGCAGATGGCGCAGCAAGGGTTCAGGAGCGGTTGCGGCCTGCTCGGACAGACTGTCGCGCCAGGCTTTGAGCCCGGCAAAATCGACACGCAGCCGTCCTTCGGCCGCGGTTGCCCGCCGCACGTCCATCATCTCTGAACCTTGTCCCTCGTGTGATTCGCGCGCCGCTCGCTCGAATTACACGTATGGAATCACGCGTGATTCGCCTTGTCCAGAGCTGGCGGTAAAAATTTGTCAACCATTTATAAACGCTGGTTTTTTCAGAGAGATTCGCTGATAGCACACATGGCTGTCTTCGCGATGGAAGACAGCCAGGCGGCAAATCAGTTGCGGCAAATCACCCCTTGAGGGTGCGCTCGACGATATCGCGAACATCGGTCGAAAGGCTGGCTGATTTTTCGATCTCGGTTAGCGCCGCGCGTGCATGATCGGCGCGTGCCGGTTCCAGCGAACGCCAGGAGCGCATCGAGGTCAGCAGGCGTGCGGCGAGCTGCGGATTGCGCTGGTCGATATCGAGAATCTGATTCGCCAGGAACCGGTAGCCTTCCCCATCGGCGCGGCCGAAACCGGTTGGATTGCCGAAGGCGAAGGTGCCGACCAGCGAGCGTACGCGGTTCGGATTGGTGCGCTTGAAAAGCCCGTTTTCCATCAGTGCCTTGACGCGGCCGAGCGCGCTCGGTCCGGGAATGCCGGCCTGGATCGCAAACCACTTGTCGACGACGAGCGCATTTTCCTGAAAACGGCTGCGGAAGGTTTCGAGCGCCGTCTTGGCCTCCGCGCTGTCGGGGAAACGATGGGCGAGGATCGTCAGTGCGTGGCTGAGATCGGTCATGTTGTTGGCGCCGTCGAAGGCTGCCTTGGCGCGATCGGGATTGTCCTCGGCATAGGAGAGGTAGGTCAGCGCAGCGTTGCGCAGTGCGCGGCGGCCGGCGCTCTTGGCATCCGGGCTGAATTCGCCTGATGTGATCATCGCGTCGTAAAGGGCGGCGAAAGTGGCTTTGCCGGCATCGGCGATCTGCTTCATGACGGCCTGACGTCCGGCATGCACGGCGTCGGGGTCGATATTGCTGCCGAGTTCGCGGGCAATGTCGGACTCGCTCGGCAGCGCCAGCGCCTGGGCGCGGAAGGCGGGCTCGAGACTTTCATCGGCGGCAGCCGCAATCAGCGTATCGACGAAGGTCTGCTCGCAGACGATTGCCGCGCCCTCCCGGGCATCGCGGGCGGCCTTCAGGAGGTTCGGCAGCGCCAGATCGGTCAGCGCCTGCCAGCGGGCGAAATGATCTGTCTCGTAACGGGCGAGCAGCGCTAGATCGGCCGGGCTCTGGTCGAAATGCAGGTTGATAGGCGCGGAGAAGGAACGGTTGATCGAAACGACCGGACGCGAGGCAACGCCGTGGAAGACGGCAGTTTGCGTGCGAGCGGTCAGATGCAGAACCTCGCCGGCATATTCCGCGCCATCGACGGAGGCGGGCTCGATCTTGGAGCCGTCCTCGGCAAAGAGCGCCAGGCTCAGCGGAATGTGCATCGGCTCCTTGGTCGGCTGACCGGGCGTGGCCGGGATCATCTGTTCGAGCGACAGGCTGAAGCTCTTGGCACCTGCATCATAGGTGCCGGATGCGGTCACCAGCGGCGTGCCTGCCTGATGATACCAGAGCGAGAACTGCGAGAGATCGCGACCGCTTGCATCCTCGAAGCACTTGACGAATTCCTCGATCGTGACGGCCTGGCCGTCATGGCGATCGAAATAGAGATCCATGCCCCTCTTGAAGGTCTCGCGGCCAAGCAGGGTCGCGATCATGCGCGTCACTTCGCTGCCCTTCTCATAGACCGTCGTCGTATAGAAGTTGTTGATCTCGCGATATTTGGTCGGGCGCACCGGATGGGCGAGGGGGCCGCCATCTTCCGGGAACTGCTCGGATTTCAGATGGCGCACTTCGGCAATGCGCTTGACCGGGCGCGAGCGCTGGTCGGAGGAGAATTCGTGGTCGCGATAAACGGTCAAGCCTTCCTTGAGGCAGAGCTGGAACCAGTCGCGGCAAGTGATGCGGTTGCCGGTCCAGTTATGGAAATACTCATGCGCGATGATCGCCTCGATATTGGCGTAGTCGGCATCGGTCGCCGTCTCGGGATCAGCGAGCACGTATTTGTCGTTGAAGATGTTGAGGCCCTTGTTCTCCATCGCCCCCATGTTGAAGTCGGAGACGGCGACGATCATGAAGATATCGAGATCGTATTCGCGGCCAAAGACGTCCTCGTCCCACTTCATCGAGCGTTTCAGCGCGTCCATCGCATAGGCCGCACGCGGCTCCTTGCCATGCTCGACATAGATCTTCAGCACGACCTCGCGGCCGGACATCGTGGTGAACGTATCTTCGACGACGCCGAGATCGCCGGCGACCAAGGCAAAGAGATAGCTCGGCTTCGGATGCGGGTCGAACCAGGCGGCGAAATGCTTGCCGGGGCCGTATCCGGCGCCACCGAGGAAATTGCCATTCGACAGCAGCAGCGGGTTGGCATCCTTGTCGGCGATGATGTTGACCGTATAGGGCGCCAGCACATCCGGCCGGTCGGGGAAATAGGTGATGCGGCGGAAGCCTTCGGCCTCGCACTGCGTGCAATAGATGCCGTTGGTGCGGTAAAGGCCCATCAGCTGGGTGTTGGCTTCGGGATTAATCAGTGTCGTGACGGTGATTTCGAAAGGTACCGTTTCCGGCAGGTCGCGGATCGTGAGGCTCTCGGGCGTTGCCGTGTAGCGTTCCGGCGCCATTTCATTCTGGTCGACGAGCAGGCTGGTAAGCGTGAGTTCGTCGCCGTCGAGGATGAGGGGGGCCGAAGCGTCGGCGCCTTCGCGGCGGTGGAAGATCAGCCGTGCTTCCACTTTTGTTTCTGTCGGATCGAGTTCAAAGGTCAGGTCGACGCGTTCCAGCACGAAATCGGTTGGGCGGTAATCTGCCAGATTGATGACCTGGCCGGTATCTGTTCGCATGTTCCGTGAAGACCTTTATTAGACAATGGCCGAATACAGAGGCGGGCGCACCCTGCTTAAATTCGGCGCCATAGTTACATTAAAGTCTGAACTAAAGTTAAAGCAAATTGGTCGTGAGCACGAAGTTCTCACCCAAATTATTATGTTCAATTTGTCGTGTCTGCAGCTGAAACGAGAAGTCTGCTATTTGAGATTGAGGGCGGTCTTGATCTCGGCGTCGCTTTCCGTCTGCTGAACGACAACGCCATACCAGCCGAGCCCGTCATAATCCTCGTAACCGAGCGTGCGGGCGAAGGCGACGATCGAGCCGCTATTGTCGTAGTAGCTGCCCTTCGGCTGGCCCGTCTGGTTGGCGAGCGCGAAATGGGTGAAGAGCATGGCTGGATTGGTGCTGGCGATCACCCGGCTTGCGCCGTCGAGCAGCATGACGGTGGTTTTTTCGGCAAGCTGCGGCGGCAGGTTCGCTTCCTTCTCGACGATCGCCTGGCCCTGGTTCTGCCAGTCGAAATACACACCCAACGTACCCAAGAGCTTGCCATCGACCTTGCCCCCTTCGCGAATGCCGGTGGCGTAGACCAGCGCATGCCGCTGGTCGTGCAGAAGGCTCGGCTTTACGTCGTCGACAATATAGTCGTCGCCGGACGCGCAGCCTGCCGCAGCCCGGAACCATGGATCGCCGGCAAGCGATGAACCCGATATCTTGCGACGGAAGTTGGGGTTGGCCGATGCGATCACCCGGCCGGAGAGATCGGTCATCACAAGATCAAGATAGACGGTATAGAAGCGGTTGATAGTGCCGAGCCGCTCGGCGGCGAAGGCGACACGATCCTTGTCCGGCTCCTGCAGCGCCTGCCAGAGCGCGGTATCCGTTGCCCACCAGCGCACGTCTGCAGTACGTTCGAAGAGGTTGCGCACGATGAGCTGGACCAGTGTCTGTGCGAGATCGGTCAGCCGCACGCCTTCCATCTCCGTGACCAGCGAATCCGCCATCGTACGGCTGAGGCCGATACGCCCGAGCACGTTGCTCTCGAACTTGCTGGTGATTTCAGTCGCGATCTGGGCCAGGCGCTGCACTTCGTTGGCGACGACGGCAAAGCCCTTGCCGGTTTCGCCGGCGCGGGCCGCCTCGATCAGCGCATTGATGGCAAGCAGCTTGATCTGTTTGACGATGCTGGTGTTGTCGGTGCTGAACCGCTCCAGATCCGTGCTGATGCCGTCGGTCACGACACGCATCGAGCGGGGCGTTGCGTTCTGCGACCGGGCAATGATCTCTACGCTGAGTGGCTTCATTTAAAAGGATCCTGAAAATGATCAGACGCGACTGGCTGCGAAAATGAATGCGGGATCTTTTGTATGATTAATTGACTGGAAAGATGCGGCTGCATGGTTTGCAACCGGTTAACGTCGTGGGTGCAAATGAGAACATTTTCGGGAGAATGAGCCTAAAACGTAAAGTTTTTTCATCAGCAACGGGAATTGCACAGAAAAGCGGCAGATAAAGAGCGGGTAAATACTTGCTACTTGATAGGTGCAGATTTTTTCCCGCCGGCGCAGTTCTTCGGTTACGATGAAAAAATCGTCCGCTGCGTTCGAGTCGAACGCGTCTCCCCGCTCGGCATGCCCGCATAAGAGCCTGGATCATGGAATCGGTTCTCAGAAACCCGATGAGAGGCATTGCGCTGAAAGTCTCATCGGTCGTGGTCTTCCTGGCCATGCAGACATTCATCAAGCTGGCAGGGTCGGATATTCCGCCGGGGCAGGTGACTTTCTGTCGCTCCTTCTTCGCGCTCTTTCCGATTATGGCCTATCTCGGCTATCGCTATCAGCTGAGGTCTGCTTTCTATACTGCCAATCCGATCGGCCATCTGAAGCGCGGCACGCTCGGCATCATCTCCATGGGCCTCGGTTTTTACGGGCTGCTGCATCTGCCGCTGCCGGAGGCGATCGCGCTTGGTTACGCCACGCCGCTCGTCGCCGTCATTTTCGCGGCCATCTTCCTGGGCGAGACGGTGCGCGTTTATCGCTGGAGTGCCGTCTGTTTCGGCATTGTCGGTGTCGCCATCATCTCCTGGCCGAAGCTCACACTGTTCCGGCAAGGCGGCATGGAAGCAGAACAGGCGGTCGGCGCGCTCTGCGTGCTGCTCTCCGCCGTTCTTGGTGGCATGGCAATGATCCAGGTGCGCCGCCTCGTCGAGGAAGAGAAGACGGCGACGATCGTGCTCTATTTCTCGATCACGGCGTCGGTCTTCTCCCTGGTGACCCTGCCATTCGGTTGGCTGTTGCTCGACTGGTCTTCGGCTCTATTCCTGATCGCCGCCGGTTTCTGCGGTGGCGTCGCGCAGATCCTCCTGACCGAGAGCTACCGGCACGCGGATGTCTCCACCATCGCTCCCTTCGAATACAGCTCGATCCTGCTTGGCGGCATCGTCGCCTATTTTGTCTTCGACGACGTTCCGAGCAGCACCATGCTGCTCGGCACCATCATCGTGATTGCCGCCGGCATCTTCATCATCTACCGCGAGCATCAGCTTGGCCTTGAGCGGCGCGAAGCCCGAAAAGCCGGCACGCCACAATCTTGAGTGGATAAGTTGCTATTGTCGTCGGTCTAGCCCATTCTTTGGTTGCGGAAATGTGACGGAGCGCCGGCTCTGCTTCGGCAAATAAAATCGTCAAATTGGCCCAAAAAATCTCGGATACACACTAAAAATCGATTTTTATAGCGCGTAGATTGCAGAATTCCCCCGCGGGCCTCTCAAAAGAGTGTGGTATCACGAAATCTTGGGATTTCGCTTCTTGCAAAAATGTGGTTATGAAAGTGAATTACTTTCATTTATTCAAAGTCGTGCATAATCGATAGGCCATAGATGCAGGGGAGTTTCAGCATCGCTGCTCCGAACGCTGGCTTGCGAGCGAGGGTTGAGGAAAAGCATTATGGCGTTCACGGCAGAACAGCTGGCGCAGAACCCCGACTTTGTTATGAGCATTCGTTTTCTGGCCGGGCAAATGCGCGGCCTGTTCGATGCGGGGCCGCGGCTGGCGCGCCTGCTGGCCTCGCATCAACGCTGGCTGCTAACGCAGACGGCCTATGCGCTGCATCTGGAACGCGATCCGCAGGACGCGACATCGGGTTTCACCGCGGTTCGGCTGACCGGCAAGATCACTGCTCATAAGGTGGCCAGCCGCAATACCGTGCTCGCCTTCATCGAAGAACTCTTCACCTATCGCTTCATTGCCCACAGGCCCGGCGATGAGCGCCGCCGCCCTCGGCATTTCGAGCCGGCCGAAGTCAGCCATCAGGCGATGTTCGGCTGGCTGTTCTCCAATCTCGGTGCGCTTGATCTGCTCGACGGTGGAAACCGGGCGGCATTCCTGCAGGAAAATCCCACGCTTTTCCGGCAGATCCAGCCGCGTGTCGCCTATAACTGCCTTGAGGATACCAACTGGCGCGAACCGCCGGAGCAGGTGGCGATGTTCCTCTGGACGGAAGCGGGCGGCATGGTCATCGACCATTTCATGTCCCGGCTCGATCTAGAAGGAACCGATCCGACACGTCTGTTGGTCGGTAAGGTGGAGACCCGCTCTCTTGCCGGCGATTTCATGATGTCGCGCACGCATCTTCAACGGCTGCTCGCCAGGGGCGCGCAGCGCGGCTGCCTTGGCTGGTACGACGAGAAGAAGTCGCAGCTGTGGCTTTCGCGCGATTTCCTGAGGGAATATGTCGGCTGGCAGGCGATCAAGTTCGCTTATGTGGACGAAGCCTTCGAATGGGCAAAGGCGCAGTTTGAAAGCGCACGGTGCTGATCAAAGGGCGATGGCGCAAGCCAGAATCTTGACCTCGGGCGGCGTGTCGCAAAGCTCGCGCCGATATTCTTGCGCGGCACAGACGGCAGCGCGGATATGCTCGAAAGAGCCGATGTTGCGCAGCAGTGAAATCAGGATTGAAGACATCGGTCGATACGTCTGAAAATCGAAAAGGCAGGCGAACCGCCTGCCGGATGATCATTTCGGAATATTCAATATTCCTGGAAGTCCGCGAAGATAGCCGCCGGACGCGCGGTGCGACCGCTGATACCGGTACCGCGGGCGATCATCTGTCCGTTTGTGGCAAAGCCGAAACGGCTGTAGCCCTGGGTGGTGCGAACTTGATCGCTTGCTTGGCGCAGGGTTTCAAACCCGCAATGTATAGGACGAAAACGCATGCTCATGGCCTTGGTTCCTGTTCATTCCTCCCAAGACACGCCTTCTATATTGCAGTGCAGCATTGATTCTTCAAGGCACCCTGGCAGGATGCAGCCATGCGTTTAATGCATGGGAAAATTCATAATATTTTCAAACTTGGCTAATTTGTAAGCAGAGACAGCTCTTTAAGTCTAGCCTTGAAAGCCAGCAGGTCGCTCCAGGCCAGCCGCTTATTGATGGGCGCGGTTAACAGGTCCTGCGGATGCAGGCTGGCAATGGCCGGAATGACCTGTTCTGCGACAGCGATCTCTTTCCACCGGCCGCGAAGCCCGTGAATCGTGTCATTATCGCCGAAGAAGAAGCGCGCCGTGTAGTTACCGAGCAGCAAAATGGCACGCGGCTCGGCCAGCGCGATCTGCCGCTCGATGAAGGGACGGCAGATTTCCGTCTCGGCCGCCGACGGCATGCGATTGCCCGGCGGACGCCAGGGAATGATCTGCGTCAGGAGAATGGCTGAGCGCTCGAGCCCGATCGAGGCCAGCATCTTGTCCAGCAACTGGCCCTGCCGGCCGGCGAAGGCCATGCCCTCGCGCTCGTCATCGGCACCCGGGGCCGGGCCGATTACCATGATGCCGCTCGCCGGATCGCCGCTTGCGAAGATGGTCGAGCGGGCGCTGTTCTTCAGGTTGCAGCCGTTGAAAGCTTCGAGCGCTGTTTTGAGTTCGGCAAGCGAGCGTGCGCTCTCGGCGGCGAACCGCGCCTGTTGCACGGCCTCGCTATCCGGTATTGCCGGCTGTACACGCGAGGCAGGCGCAGGAGCCGCAGCTGCGCGCTGTTGCGGCGCTGGAGGGGCAGGGCGGGCGGCTGCCTGCCTGTCCGGTTGCGGTTGTCTTTCTTGCTGTGTGGCAGGAGATGCCGCGCGACGTGCGGCCTTCATCGCCTCGAACTCGGCGAAACGATCGACCGGCTCTTCCTCTAGCAACCAGTCGACACCCGCCTCCGCATGGAAATGCAAAAGCGCTGCAAGTTCGGCCGGACTCAGGTCGTTTGCGGAGATCATGGCGGGACTTTAGCGGAGCGAAAACGGCAATGAAAGGGCGGGCAGAGCCGCCTGCATCCTTTCGGCCTTTATTGCACAGTCCCCCGCCATTGTACGGTCCCCCACTATTGCACGGTCCCGACTATTGCACGGTCCATTGACCGATGTCGTCACGTTCGCCAATCAGCGCCAGACCATGGGCGATGGAGAGCAGTTCGCCGCCCGTCTCGATCTTGTCCCTGTCGAAGCGCTCGGTGAAGATGCGCCGCACCGCCGGCACGAAGGATGTGCCGCCGGTCAAAAACACTTTGTCGATGCCCGATGCATCCGTATTGGTCTTTTCCAGCACCTCGTCGAGTGCGCCTTCGATGCGGGCAAGATCTTCAACGATCCAGCTTTCGAAATCGCTGCGCTTGATTGTGCGGTGGCCGCCGCGCCCGAGCGGAGCAAATTCGAAGGGCGCTTCTTCAGCGGAAGAGAGCGCCATCTTCGTTGCCGAGACCGCCTGATAGAGCGGATAGCCCTCGTCATGGTCGATGAGATCGACGAAGATTTCCAGCTTCTCCGGCTCCAGCGCCGTGCGCACCAGCTTCTTCAGGTCTTCGAACTCCCTTGATGTCTTGAAGATCGAAAGCTGGTTCCAGCGGCTGAAGCTTGCATAATAATTTGAGGGAACCTCAAGGATCTTGTCGAAGCTCTTGAAATGGCTGCCTTTGCCGATCTGCGGCGCGACGATGTTGTCGATCATGCGCGCGTCGAAATGGTCGCCGGCAACACCGACGCCCGAATGGCCGATCGGCGTCGCCGTCAGCTTGCCGGCCTTGGTCTCGAAGCGGATCAGCGAATAGTCGGTCGTACCGCCGCCGAAGTCGGCGACCAGAACGGTCGCATCGGACTTCAGGTTCTGCGCGAAGTAGAAAGCGGCGGCAACCGGCTCATAGACATAGTGAATTTCCGGAAAGCCGAAGCGCGTCAGCGCCTCGTTGTAGCGCTGAACGGCAAGCACCGGGTCCGGATTGGCACCGGCAAAGTGCACCGGACGACCGGCGATGATGCGGGTGACATCCGCAGGCCAGTTCTCGCCAGCATAATGGCGCAGGCGCCGGATGAAGATCTCCATCAGCTCTTCGAAGCTCTGCCGCTTGCCGAAGATGATCGTGCCCTGGAAGAGGGCGCTTGCCGCAAAGGTCTTGATCGACTGCAGGAAACGGCAGTCGCCGGGATTGTCGATGAACTGCTGGATTGCCGCATGCCCGGCCTCGACCTTCAGCGCAGACGCACCGAGCTGCGGATCCTTCATGAAGGAGAGCGCGGTGCGCATGCTGTCGGCCGTACCGGCGCTGCTGGTCAGCGATATGGAATGCGTATCAGCGCCGCCATCAGCAAGCGCGAGAACAGTATTGGTCGTGCCGAAGTCAAGCCCGAGCGCCTGTGCCATGGCCGTGCTCCCTATCAAATCTGTCGAAAATCATTGAACCGGAGCAGATGCCCCGAAATACGAAAGGGCGCCGTTTTGCGCGCCCCTGACATGTTGTGAGAGGCGCGTGATCGCACAGCACAAGGCGGAAAGCAACCCGTACCAATCAGTTTCCGAGTTGCACGCGTGTCTCTTCCGCCATCCTGGATATCCACCTGCGAAACATCTCCATGGCAGGTGTAACGGAGCGGGATTTGAGCCTCGTTAGCCAGTAGCTGCCCTTGGAAATCCAGATCGGAAACGGCTGTTCCAGTTCACCTGCCGCGAGCTGGCGGGAGAACATCAGGGGCGGTGCCAGCGCCACGCCGGCGCCCTGCAGCGCTGCCTCGATCATCAGCACCGAGGAATCGAAGACCATGCCGCGGATCGGCGGAGAGGTAACGCCAGCCTTCTCGAACCAGCCGGGCCATTCGTCGGCGCGGTAGGAGCGCAGCAAGGTCTGATGGGCGACATCCTCGGGAGAGGAGAGCTGGCGGGCGATCGAGGGGATGGAGAGCACCGAAAGTGGTGCTTCGAACAGGGCTTCGGCTTCTATGTCGTGCCAGGCGCCGTTGCCGAACTTGATTGTATAATCAAGCCCTTCGGCGGCGATATCAACGCGGTTGTTATTGGTCGAAAGCCTGAGGTCGATAAACGGATATTGTTCGCGAAAATCGGCAAGCCGCGGCAGGAGCCAGCCGACGGCCAGCGTGCCGACGGCGCCGAGCTTCAGCACTTCGCGCACATGGCCGCCCTCGAAGCGTTCCAGCATGCCGGCCATGCGATCGAAGGAGTCCTGCAGCGCCGGCAGAAGCGCCAGCCCTTCTTCGGTGATCATCAGCCCGCGCGGCAGGCGGCGGAACAGGCTGACGCCGAGACGCTGCTCCAGAAGCTTGACCTGATGGCTGACGGCCGCCTGCGTGACGCAGAGCTCGATGGCCGCCCTCGTGAAGGAAAGATGCCGCGCCGCCGCCTCGAAGGCGCGCAGCGAATTCAGCGGCAAATATGGTCGAACCATGGCAATGGCCTAATCTGATTTATGCCTGACCGGAAATATCGTCGTTTGATTGGGCCTTCCCCGCCAGCGTAGAAAGCTCAGGTCGAACCATATGGAGAAAAAAGTGGCTTTCGAAAGACTTCTTCTTCTTGGATTTTTCCTAACCATTACAGCAGTTTCCGCGGCCGTTGGGCCTGCCTATGCAGCCGATCCCATTCGCTGCACGCTCATCATCGACGAGAAGACCGGTGACACGATCTACCGTCAAGGCAATTGCGATCAAGGCTTCTATCCGCAATCGACGTTCAAATTGCCTTTGGCCATGATGGGCTATGATTCCGGCATTCTCATCGACGAGCACAATCCGCTCTGGACATATGATCCGAAGCTGAAGCGACCCCCACGCGAACAGAAGGATACCGACCCGACCATCTGGGAGCGTGATTCCATCGTCTGGTTCTCGCAGGCCCTGACCCGAAAGATCGGCAAGCGTGCCTTTGCGGATTACGTCAAGCGCTTCGGTTACGGCAATCAGGATGTCTCGGGCGGGCCCGGCGGTACGGATGGGCTCACCGAAGCCTGGCTGATGTCGTCGCTGAAGATTTCGGCCGAGGATCAGGTGCGGTTCCTGCGCCGGTTCCGCACCGGCCGCCTGCCGATTTCGGAGCGCGCACAGCAGATGACCGAGGCGATCGTCCCGCATTTCCAGGCGGCCGACGGCTGGAATATCCAGGGCAAGACAGGCTCCGGCTGGCTGCGTAATGCGGCCGGCAAGACCAATTACGAGCGGCCGCTCGGCTGGTTCGTCGGCTGGGCGACGAAGGGCGACAGACGGCTCATTTTTGCGAGACTCTATATCGCCAATCACCGCTACGCCGACAATCCCATCAGCTTCGAGACGCGGGATACGCTGATTGCGGATTTTCCAAAGCTGGTCGAAGGTCAGTGACATGAAAAGGGCGCCGGAGGGCGCCCTTTCTGTCTTCTTATTCCGCGGCGATCGCCCGCGGTTCTTCTGCCGCATGCGCTTCCGTCTTCTTGCGGCTGAGCATGCGGTGGAGGAAATTCTCGAAGCGATCCATCTCGACAAAGATGACCGGCGTGATGAACAGCGTCAGCATCTGCGAGACGATGAGGCCGCCGACGACGGCAATGCCGAGCGGCTGACGCAGCTCCGAGCTTGCACCGGTGCCGAGCGCGATCGGCAGCGCGCCGAGCAGGGCACAGAAGGTCGTCATCATGATCGGGCGGAAGCGCCGTACACAGGCTTCGTGAATCGCCGCGCTCGCTTTCTCGCCCGTCGTTCGCATGGTCTCCACCGCCACGTCGATCATCATGATCGCGTTCTTCTTGACGATACCGATCAGCATCAGCAGGCCGATGAGGGCAATGATCGACAGATCGAAGCCCATGATCTTCAAGGCCAGCAAGGCACCGAAGGCGGCAGCCGGCAGACCAGAGAGAATGGTCAGGGGGTGGATGAAGCTTTCATAGAGCACGCCGAGCACGACATAGATGGTCAGCACGGCGGCTAGGATCAGATAGGGCGTGTTGCCCTGCGACTGCTGGAAGATCTCAGCCGTACCGCCATAGGAGGTGAAGACGTCGGCCGGCATGCCGATATCCTTCTTGATCTGGTCGATCGCTGCCGTCGCATTGCTCAGCGACACGCCTTCCGGCAGGTTGAAGGAAACCGTGGTCGAGACGAGCTGACCCGTCTGGTTGATGGTCACGGGGCCGACGGTACGCTCGACATGCGCAAAGTTCGACAGCGGAACCAGGCTGCCGTTGGACGAGGCGACGCGGATTTCCGAAAGCTTCTGGTCGTCCCAGGGTTTGCTCGTGTCATATTCGACGATGACGTCGTAGCTGTCGCCGGTCGACTGGATTTCCGCCGCCGCATAGCCGCTGAAGGATTCCTGCAGCGTCGTGCGCAGCGTGTCGTTGTCGATCCCGTAGGCGGCGGCCCGCTCGGTATCGATGACGATATTGGCCTGCAGCGCGTTGTTCTGTGCATCCGAGGTGACGTCGGTGAAGAGCCGTTCGCCGCGCATCGCCTGCTGCATCTTGCCGGCCCACAGATTGGTCTGGTCGGCATTCAGCGCCTGTATGACCAGCTGATACTGGCTGGCAGTCTGGCGGCCGCCGAAACGCAGGCTCTGGTTCGGCGTCACGAAGGCCTGCAGGCCGGCGATCTTGTTAATTGCGGTGCGCAGCTCGCGCAGCGTCTGGTCAAGCGGCGGCCGCTGTTCCTTGTCCTTCAGTTCGACGAACATCGAGCCGTTGTTGAGCGGCTTGTTCGGATTGCCGCCGATCGTCGACATGACATGGTTGACGGCCGGGTTTGCCTTGACCACGGCTGCCGCCTGCTGCTGCAGGGCCTCCATCGCCGAATAGGAAATATCCTGCCGTGCCTGGGTGCTGATGGTCAGGCGGCCGATATCTTCCTGCGGGAAGAAGCTCGTCGGCAGGGCCATAAAGAAATAGACTGTCAGCGCGACGGAAGCGAGGAAGACCCCGAGGATAAAGGGGCGATGGCGAAGACACCAGCCGACCGCGTTGTCATAACCGCGCAGCGTCCGCTCGAAACCGGCATCGAAAATACGGATGAGGAGTGGCGGCCGGCTGTGATTGTTGGATAGGCGCGATCCGAGCATCGGCGTGACCGTCAGCGAGACGATCGCCGAAGAGATGATGGCGATCGCCACCACCATGCCGAATTCGTTGAACACGCGGCCGACGACGCCACCCATCAAGAGGATGGGGATGAAGACCGCGATCAGCGATACCGACATGGAGATGATCGTGTAGCTGACTTCGCCCGCACCCTTGATGGCCGCTTCCCGCACCGGCATGCCTTCCTCGACATGGCGCAGGATGTTTTCCAGCATGACGATCGCGTCGTCCACCACGAGGCCCACCGCGAGCGTCAGGCCGAGCAGCGAAATATTGTCGATACTGTAACCCAGCACGTACATCATGCCGAATGTCGAGATCAGCGACAGTGGAACGGCAAGGCCAGGAATGATCGTCGCCGTGGCGTGGCCGGTGAAGAGGTAGATGACGAGAACGACGAGGCCGATCGTCAGGAGAAGCGTGAATTTCACGTCGGCGATGGCGTCGCGGATCGGCTTTGCCGCATCGTTCATGACGACAGTGGTAACCGAAGGCGGGATTTCGGCGTGAAGTTGCGGCAGCTTGGCGTTGATCGCATCGACGACTTCGACCGTATTGGCATCCGGCTGGCGCTGGATGGCGAGGATGATACCGCGCTGGCCGTCATACCAACTGCCCGTATACTGGTTCTGGACGCTGTCTTGCACATCGGCAATATCGCCGAGATGGATCGGCGCACCATTGGGGTTGGCGATGACGAGCGATCGGAACTGCTCGGCATTTGTGCGCTGCGTGTTCGCCGTAATCGTCATGGCCTGCGAATTGTTCTGCAGCGTGCCGACCGGCTGCTGGCTGTTGGCCGCCGCCAACGCCTTGTTGACGGTATCGATGCCGATGCCGCGGGTGAGCAGCTTGTTGGGATCGACCTCGACGCGCACCGCATAGGTCTGCGCGCCGAAGACGCTGACCTGGGCAACACCCGGAAGCGTCGACAGCGACGGCGAAATGATGTCTTCGGCGATTTCATCCAGTTTGCTGCGGGGCATGGTGTTGCTCTGCACCGAAAGCAGCATGACCGGCGCATCGGCCGGGTTCGTCTTGCGGTAGCTCGGCGGCGTCGTCATGTTGTCGGGCAACTGCCGCGTCGCATGCGAAATGGCCGCCTGCACGTCGGCGGCGGCCGCATCGATATCGCGGTTCAGGTCGAACTGCAGCACGATACTGGTGCTGCCGAGAGAGCTCGACGCGCTGATTTCGCTGATGCCGGGGATGGTCTCGAACTGCTTGATCAGCGGTGTCGCGACCGAGGTGGCCATCGTCTGCGGCGAGGCGCCGCTCAGTTGCGCCGAAACGTTGATCGTCGGAAAGTCGACCTGCGGCAGAGCCGCGACCGGCACGAGCTGGTAGCCCGCAAGGCCAGCCAGGATCACGCCGATCGCAAGCAGCGTCGTGGCGACAGGGCGCTGAATACAAAAATTCGGGATCATGGCTCAGTCCCCACAGCGATCGTTTCGGCCTGCTGCTGTTGCTGAGGCGCGTCGGCGGAAGCGACGTTCAGCGCCTTCTCATCGAACTGTTCGTTGACTGCCTGCTGGTCGCTGAGCTGACCCTGGCCTTCGATGACCACGTGATCGCCTTCCGAAAGGCCGGAAGCAATCGCGGTAAAGCCGCCATTGGCGCGGGCGACGGTAACCGGCGTCAGATGCGATTTGCCATCCTTGGCCACGAAGGTGAAGAAGCCGTTGGGGCCGGGGCTGACGGCAACCGTCGGCACGACCACCTGCTGCTCGTCACTGTTGAAATGCACAACGATATTGACCGACTGGCCGGGCCACAATGCGCCTGAGGCATTCTCGAACTTTGCCTTGGCGAGGATCGTGCCCGATGCCGTATCGACCGTATTGTCGTAGAAGCTGATCTCGCCCTTGCGCACTTCGCCCTTGGCGGAATCAGGCGCCGTGCTGACGTCGACTGGACCGGCGGCGAGCGCCGTTTTGAGTTCCCGCAGGTAACGTTCCTGCAAATGGAACTTCACATAGATCGGATCGTATTTGGCGATCGTGACAATCGCTGCACCGGCATTGACGAAGGCGCCCTTGCTGACAGCGATATCGCCAAGGCGGCCGTCGAAGGGTGCGCGAATGTCGGTATGTTCCAGAATGATCTGATCGGAGGCGAGCGTCGCCTTGTCAGCCTCGACGGTGGCGGCGGCCGTGTCGCGCGCAGCGGTCGCCTGATCCAGGCTCTGCTGCGTACCGGCCTTCTGGTTGAACAGGTCCTGTGCGCGGATCAACGCCGTTCCGGCTTCCGCGAGAGTCGCCGTGTCGCGGACGATCATCGCATTGTCCTTGTCGACCGAAGCCTTGGCCGTCCGGTCGTCCAGCTTGGCGATCAGATCGCCTTCCTTGACCGTTGCGCCGTCCTGAGCCTCGATGCTGACGACCAGCCCCTGCTCCTGTGCGGCGATCGTCGTATTGTCCTCGGCATCGGCCCAGCCGGTCGCCGTCACATCCATCGGCAGCGTGGCCTTCACGGCCGCCACGGTCTTGACCATGGTCGGGCCCGTCGCGCCGCGCCGGCGTCCGCCACCCTGTTGCCCGCCGCCTTGCTGCTGGCCGCCGCCTTGGGCCTGATCGGCCTGCGCCTGCTGTTGGCCACCGCTGCGGACGCTGTCAGGTTTCTTGATGAACTGCGACAGGTAGGGGATATCAGAGGCATAGGGGATCCTGTCCCCGAATTGCCAGAAGCCAACGGCGGCCACGGCTACGATGCTGACGGTGATCCAAAATTTCTTCATGGGCGAGACCGGTTTGTCTTGAGCAAATTGCCTGATTTTCAAGCTCGATTGAGCCGCCTATTTTGCGGCGCAAAAAAGACATAGTCACGCTTGGTGTGATCACTAAGCGGTTATAGCGGCTTAAATTTTCGTAATGAACAATCTGTAATATTCAAACTTTACTAATATATAGCCAGGTAGGCACTGTGTCCATCTTGGGACGTGCCGGCGCGGGCTGTACCGGCGAAACGCCATTGGATCCGCATTGCAGCTCTTGCGCGGGATAGATCCTGGAAAACGCAGAGGCAGCAGATATGGCCGAGTTGAATGCTGGCGAATTTCGCTCACTCATCACAACCACCTTTCCCGAACTGACGGGCTCCGTCTTCAAACTCGCGACCAAGGGCTGGGATTCGATGGCCGTCGATGTGGACGACCGGTTGATCTTCAAATTCCCTCTGAATCTGCGTGCCGAAAGGGCGCTGATAAGGGAAGCGGCGTTCCTCGGCGTCATCAGGCCGTCGCTAACGATGGCTGTCCCCGACATGCGCATCCACGACGGCCCTCCGATCTTCTCGAGCCACGCCAAGCTGCGGGGCGAACATCTCATGACGGAGGATTACGAGGCTCTGCCGGAGGCGGCTCGCCAGCGTCTCGGAGATGATCTCGCCCGCTTCTATGCCGAGCTGCACGATCTTGACAGCGACCGCATGCGCGCGCTTGGCGCCGGGCCGATCCTGCCTTGGCAATCTCCCGAGACCGTCAAAGACAAGGCCCTGCCGCTACTGCCGTCCGAACTGACAAACTATGCGGAAACCGTCATCTGGGACTACCAGGCCCTGCCGCCTGATCCCTATGGCACTATCTTCGGCTTCTTCGACGGCCACGGCTGGAACATGGCCTTCGATCATGCTGCGGGAAGGCTGAACGGTCTTTATGACTTCGCCGATTCAGGCTTCGGGCCGCTGCACCAGGAGTTCATCTATTCGAACTTCATCTCGCCCGATCTGACTGCGCGCATCGTCTCGGCCTACGAGACGCTGACCGGTCGCCAGCTCGACCGCCGGCGCATCGCGATCCTGACAGGCTTCCATCGCCTGTCCGAGCTCGCGGAGCTTGCCGATGATCCTGCCTTTATCGGCGCAAGGGTCGACAGCGTTGCAGCGTGGGCGGTTGCCTCGGCCTATGCCGGATGATGCCAGCGATCAAACGGAGCGCGCCGCACCCCCGTCGCAGCGGATCAGCGAGCCTGTGATGTAGCTCGCCGGCTGGCTGCAGAGGAAGGCGGCCGTTGCGGCAAACTCTTCCACCTTGCCGTAACGCCCGACGGGAATGCGCGCTTCCTTCTCGACGCGGATCTCCTCGACGCTCTTGCCGGTCCGCTTGGCGGCGGCACCATCAAGGTCGTCCAGCCGCGCCGTCAGGATGCTGCCGGGCAGCAACAGGTTGGTGGTCACGCCATGGCCGGCCACTTCCGATGCCAGCGTCTTGCTCCAGCCGGCAAGCGCCGGGCGCAGCGTGTTCGACAGGGCGAGATTGGCGATCGGTTCGATCACGCCTGATGAGGCGACCGTCAGGATGCGGCCCCAGCCCTGTGCCTTCATGCCGGGCAGAAGCGCATTGGTCAGCGTGATGACGCGCGCGACCATCGAGAGGAAGTAGGTCTCGAGCTTTTCCGGCGTCATGTCCTCGGTTGTGCCGGGCGTCGGGCCGCCGGTATTGTTGACGAGGATATCCAGCCCGCCGAATTTCTCCTGTACGGCAGCCGTGACAGTCTGGACGAAATTGTCGTCGGAAAGATCGGCCCAGATCCAGTCCGCCTTGCCCTTGCCCTCGGCGTTGATCGCCTTGCAATTGGCTTCCAGTTGCTCTCCGCTGCGTCCGCACAGAAGAACGTTCGCGCCCTCCTGTGCCAGAGCCTTGGCAATGCCGAGCCCGAGGCCGCGCGAGGACGCCAATACGAGAGCGCGTTTTCCCTTGATGCCGAGATCCATGATTTCCTCCATTTTCTGTTGCCCTTTCTATAGGGGGCAAGCCATGCGCAAGAAAAGGACCAAGGCGAACTTGCAAGGCTTCAACAATTTACGTTAACGTAAGCGTTATATAATCTTTTGTGTAGAGAACTATCATTGTGCGAATTGGAGGATCGCCTGTCGCTTCCCGGCTCGACAATGTTTTCTGGTTTTGACAAGAGAGTTAGCTGATTGGGGATGAACGGCCGTCGGACGGCCGAGCGGAGACGGATGGATGACCGAAATGACTGAGCTGCCGGAACGCGAGAGCATGGAATTCGACGTGGTGATCGTCGGCGCCGGTCCGGCCGGCCTTTCAGCGGCCATCCGTCTGAAACAGATCAATCCGGAACTCTCGGTCGTCGTGCTGGAAAAGGGGGCTGAAGTCGGCGCTCATATCCTCTCCGGCGCCGTCGTCGATCCTATCGGCATCGACCGCCTGCTGCCCGGCTGGCGCGAAGAGGGGGGCCATCCCTTCAAGACCGAGGTGACGGACGACCATTTCCTGTTGCTCGGCCCGGCCGGCTCCGTCCGCCTGCCGAACATCATGATGCCGCCGCTGATGAGCAATCACGGTAACTACATCGTCTCGCTCGGAAATGTCTGTCGCTGGCTGGCGACGAAGGCGGAAGAACTCGGCGTAGAGATCTATCCGGGCTTTGCTGCCACCGAAGTGCTCTACAATGATGAGGGCGCCGTTATCGGTGTCGCGACCGGCGACATGGGCATCGAGAAGAACGGCGAGCCCGGTCCGAACTATGCGCGCGGCATGGCGCTGATGGGCAAATATGTGCTTGTTGGAGAGGGCGTGCGTGGTTCGCTCGCCAAGCAGCTGATTGCCAAATTCGACCTGCAGAAGGATCGCGAGCCGCAGAAATTCGGCATCGGCATCAAGGAACTCTGGGAGGTCAAGCCGGAGAACCACAAGCAGGGCCTCGTGCAGCATTCCTTCGGCTGGCCGCTCGGCATGAACACAGGCGGCGGCTCCTTCCTCTATCACCTGGAAGACAATCTCGTCGCCGTCGGCTTCGTCGTTCACCTGAACTACAAGAACCCCTATCTTTACCCCTTCGAGGAGTTCCAGCGCTTCAAGACGCATCCGGCGATCCGCGGCACCTTCGAGGGCGGCAAGCGCCTTTCCTATGGTGCGCGCGCCATCACCGAAGGCGGCTGGCAATCGGTGCCGAAGCTCTCTTTCCCGGGTGGTGCGCTGATCGGCTGCTCGGCGGGCTTCGTCAACGTGCCTCGCATCAAGGGCAGCCACAATGCCGTGCTCTCGGGTATGATGGCGGCTGACCGTATCGCCGAGGCGATTGCATCGGGCCGTGCCAACGACGAAGTGGTCGAGATCGAAAACGACTGGCGCAAGAGCGATATCGGCAAGGACCTGAAACGCGTGCGCAACGTCAAGCCGCTCTGGTCGAAATTCGGCACCGGCCTTGGCGTTGCCCTTGGCGGTTTCGACATGTGGATCAACCAGCTCTTCGGCTTCTCCTTCTTCGGCACGTTGAAGCACGGCAAGACCGACGCCGCTTCGCTGGAGCCGGCCGCCCAGCATCAGCCAATCGCTTATCCGAAGCCCGATGGTGTGCTCACCTTCGACCGCCTGTCCTCCGTCTTCCTGTCCAACACCAATCATGAAGAAGACCAGCCTGTTCATCTGCAGGTGAAGGACATGGCGCTGCAGAAATCCTCCGAACTCGGCATCTATGCCGGCCCCTCGGCGCGTTACTGTCCGGCTGGGGTCTATGAATGGGTGGAGAAGGATGGCGAACAGACCTTCGTCATCAACGCCCAGAACTGCGTCCACTGCAAGACCTGCGACATCAAGGATCCCAACCAGAACATCAACTGGGTGCCGCCACAGGGCGGTGAAGGACCGGTCTACCCGAACATGTGATGCGGAATGGCTTTTCGGCGCCATGGATTTGGCGCCGAAGCGAATATCTCGCGTTGATGCGTAGTACTGAAGGGATCGCCAAGTAGCGCGCTGTTTATACCTGATAACGCATTCGTTACGCCTCGTCGCAACATCCGGTTAGCATTTCATTAACCATAATCTCCTTAGCCTGCGACATCTTCTTGACGCACTAAGGACACGTTCATGACGATCTCGCGCCGGGGCTTCCTGATCGCACTGCCCCTTTTCGTTGCCGGCTGTTCTTCGACCACTCTGAACAGCCAGACGAATTACGCTGCACTTCCGGATGAGAAGTTTCCGCTGAGACAGGTGCCGATCGATCAGATCAAGCCGGAGCTGCGCCGCACCGAAGTCGCCTATGAGGGCAGCCATGCGCCGGGCACGATCATCATCGATACGCCTGCGCGGCGCGCCTATTACATTATCGGGGATGGTAGGGCGATGCGTTACGGCATCGGGGTCGGCCGCGAAGGTCTCGCCTTTGCCGGCAATGCCTATGTTGGCCGCAAGGCCGAATGGCCGAGCTGGACGCCGACCGAAAACATGCAGCGACGCGAGGAGCGTTATCGCAAGCTCGCCGCCGGCCTGCCGGGCGGTCCGAACAATCCGCTGGGTGCGCGCGCCATGTATCTCTATCGCGCCGGCAACGACACGCATTTCCGCATTCATGGCACGAACCAGCCGCAATCGATCGGCCTTGCCATGTCGAGCGGCTGCATCCGCATGATGAACCACGATGTCATCGACCTCTATAATCGGGTCGAAGTCGGCGCCAAGGTCGTGGTCATCCAGGCGACAGCTTGAGCCCTATGCTGAATACGTCCGCCAAGTCCACGGCCACTTTAAGCAACGAGATGCCTTCGAGAGAGGAAGCGAATGTTGTCGATGGCGGAGTAATTGACGGGTGAGGCAAGTGCGCTCAATATACTGCGGCTTATTCCTAAGGGGAGAACCGCAATGCGTAGTATAAATGTGATAAATTCTATCATGGTGCTATCTATGCTTGCCACTGCTTCGCACGCATTGGCCGGTATCAGGACCGTTACCCAAAGGCCTACAACTCAGTCGTTGCCAGCGGGCCACGCAGTGCTTTTTAATGACGGTCAGTGTCCCGCAGGGCAAATTGCGAAATTCGTGCATAAACAGAAGTCGGATGGGCTCAAGAAGTCCTGCGTTCATTTGAACTGAAGCGAAACGAAAACGCTCTGTCACGCGAAGCCGCCGCAGTTGATGACTGCTGGCGGCCTTTTCCGTTCTAACGATCAGCGCCGCTTGGCGGCAATTCCGGTCGAGAGCGCCACGCCGACGCCCGTAATGAAGGCGGCGCTGATCTCGGCAAGGCCGATCTGTTCGCCGAGCAGGAGGCCGCCGCCGAGCGTTGCAAGAACCGGCGTCAGGGCCGTGAAGGCCGCAGCCTGCGTTCCGCCGAGAGTGCGGACAGCCGTGCCATAGGCGACCATGGCGACGAGGCCGGAAAGAACGCCTTGGCTCAGGACCTGCAGGCCGACTTCCGGAAGCGACGCCAGGGGCAAGGAGATGCCGAAGACCAGCGCCAGTGCTGCCATGATCAGGAAGGACCAGACGGCAATCAGCGCGCTCGCCTGAATGGCCGTCAGACCCGAACGGCGGAAGGCGTGCGTATAGCTCGCCCAGAGAATGGCGCCGGCCGGCAGCATCAAGAAACTCGTCCAGGGCAGGGAAGCATCGGCCAGGCTACGAAGGAGCAGGATCAGCACACCGGCGACGATCGCCGCCAGTCCGGCGATGCGGGTCGCATCCGGCCGCTCGCGAAACAGGAGAATGCCGATCAGCGCTGTAGCAAGCGGCATGGAGCCGCCGAGCAGAATGCCGGACGAAGCGGCCGGCGTGGAGTGAATGGCAAGCGTCGTCACCAGAAAGAAGATCGCGCCGCAGCCGGCGACCATGATTGCCAGCAGGGTGAGCGGCAGGCCCTTCGGCAACAGTCCCGTGCGCAGCCATACCGGTGAGAGAGCGAGTGCTGGGATGCCGAAGCGTATGAGGCCGATATCGATCGAGCCGAGCGGCGTTGCGGCACTGTGACGGGTCGCCAGAAACCATGTCGACCAGATCAGCACGGTAATCGTGCCGGCGGCATAACCGAGGGCCTGTGAAGGCGATTTGTCGTTCGAAAATGCGATCGTGCTCATCGTTCTGTCCTTTCCTCCAGTCGGATCTCATCCGGTTGAGGAGAAGATTAGCGCCAGATGCCGAGGCATGTCCTTGCTATCTATGGCTCAAAAATCGTGCTACGCGCAATGATCTGCCAATGAGTGCCGTTACGGTTCGCAAAAATGCCAAATCTCGATAAATTCGATATTGCCATCCTGAAATGCCTGCAGGAGGACGCGCGCGCCACCAATGTCGAGATCGCCGACAAGGTGAACCTCTCGCCGTCGCCCTGCCTGCGCCGCATCCGCAATCTCGAGAAGCTCGGCGTCATCCGCCGCTATACGGCCGATATCGACCGCAAGGAGGTCGGCCTCGGCCTTACGGTCTTCGTCGAGTTCAAGGTCGCTCACCACAGCCGGGAGAATTCCGAGGCGCAGCAGGCAGCGCTGCTCGCCATCCCCGAAATCGTCTCCTGCTTTCTGATTTCGGGCACGGCTGATTTCCTGGCAGAGGTCGTGGTCGAAGACCTTTCGGCCTATGAGCGGCTGCTGACGGAGACGCTGCTGACACTGCCGAACGTCACTGATATCAGATCGAATTTCGCCATCCGCAGCATCAAGACGCATGGACCGCTGAAGCTGCCAGAGCGCAACTAATGCTCATCCCGGACAAGGGACGTGCGAAGCGGGTTTGGTTCGGAATTGCATGAAAACAGGCCTCTGCATGCGCAAACGATTTCAGGCCGGATGGCCTGAAATCCCGAAGCAGGATCTACAGCAGCGTCCCGCTGAGGATGAGCAGCGCCACCGAGAAATAGATAACAAGTCCGGTCACATCGACCAGCGTGGCGACGAACGGAGCCGATGCCGTTGCCGGATCGAGCCGCAGCTTCTGCAAGAGGAAGGGCAGCATCGAACCCGACATGGAGCCGAAGGTGACGATGCCGACGAGGGCTGCAAAAACCGTCAGGCTGACCAGCTGCCAATGCGGGCCGTAATCATAGAGCCCGGCCGTCTGCCAGAAGATTACGCGGATCATGCCGACCAGGCCGAGGATCGCACCGAGCACGACGCCCGTCGGCAACTCGCGCAGCAGCACCCGCCACCAATCGGTCAGCTTCAACTCGCCGACGGCAAGCGCCCGGATGATAAGCGAGGTCGCCTGCGAACCGGAATTGCCGCCGGAGCTCATGATCAGCGGAATGAAGAGCGTCAGCACGACGGCCTTTTCCAGCTCGCCTTCGAAATGCTGCATGGCGCTGGCCGTCAGCATCTCGCCGAGGAAGAGGGCACAGAGCCAGCCAGCCCGCTTGCGGATCATGCCGCCGAAGCCGATCTTCATATAGGGCCGACCAAGCGCTTCCATACCGCCGAATTTCTGGGCGGCTTCGGTCGTATCCGCAATCATTGTGTCGATGACGTCATCGACCGTGACGATGCCGAGGATCAGGCCATGGTCGTCGACCACCGGCAGCGCCAGGAGATCGTGCTTGCGAATGAGGCGTGCGACGTCCTCCTGCTTCATCATGGGATTGGCCGAAACGGGGATGCCTTTCTGCGCTACCGAGAGGATCGAAGCATCAGGCTCGCCGGTGATGAGGCGGCGCAATGTCACGACATGCAGCAGTGCGCCGGAATTATGGTCCAGCACATAGATGGCATAGACGGTCTCGCGGGAGCGTTCGACCTGCCGCACATGGTCCAGCGTCTGCGCGACCGTCCAGTCGTCGGGCACGCTGACGAATTCCGTCGTCATGATGCTGCCGGCTGTGCGCGGGGGATAGCCCATCAGATGCTGGATGGCGACGCGAACAGGCTCCTCCAGGCTGGAGAACAGACGCACGCGGTCATCGACATCGAGCTCAAGCAGAACGTCGGCGACGCGGTCGTTGGACATGCCGTGCAGAAGACGGGCCGAATCCGCGCTGTCCATCAGCGCCAGAATGGCCGGTGCATTGCGCAGTTCCGGACGGTCGAGAATATTGACGGCATAGTCCTGCGGCATCCGCGAAAGGATGCGGCCGGCTTCAGCCGGGGCGAGCGCGTTCAGCGACTCCACGCGCTCGGCAATGGTCGCGACACGGTTGTTGTTCATGAAGGCGCGAGCGGCATAGCCGGCCCGCAGGGGGAAGCGATTGATATTCACTGGCTCGCCTTTCCGTCGATCCGCCGTAGCGTCCGAACGGGCGAGCCTGGAGCATCCAGGTCAGCGCGCGGCGGCCGCGTACGGCAAAGGCAATCGACTGCTACTGTCGCTTGGCATCTGAATGATGGCTCCGTTGATATCCGTGCACGACGTATGTCATGCACGTGTCACACTAGGTGGTCTCGAATGCGAAAAAAGTCAAGCTGCTTAAATGCTTAACGCCAGAATGCCGCACCCTTGGCGCGGCATTATAAGTCAGCATCATTTACGCATTATTCCAAAGGCCTGAAAAGGCGGATTTTCGCTTCCGAAAACCTCAGAATCCGGCGAGAACGACCTTGCCTTTCATCTTGCCGCTCTCGACCATGGCGTGGGCCTTCTTGAGATTCGCGGCATTGATCGTGCCGACGCTTTCCGACAGCGTCGAGCGGATTTTGCCGGCGTCGACGAGTTCGGAAATCTTGTTCAGGATCTTGTGCTGCTCGATCATGTCGGGTGTAGCGAAGAGCGGCCGTGTAAACATCAGCTCCCAGTGAACGGAAGCAGCCTTGCGCTTGAAGGGCACGATATCAAACGTCTTGGGGTCGTCGATCAATCCGAAACGGCCCTGCGGCGCCAGTGCCTCGACGATATCGCCGACGTGCTTGTCAGTATTCGTCGTCGAGAAGATGAAGCCCGGTGCTCCGAGGCCGAGAGCTGCGACTTGCGGGGCAAGCGGCTGTGAATGGTCGATGACGTGATGCGCGCCGAGTTCCTTCACCCAGCTCTGGGTCTCCGGACGCGAGGCTGTGGCGATGATGGTAAGATCCGTCAGTGCCCGGGCGATCTGGATGGCGATCGAGCCGACGCCACCTGCTCCACCGATGACGAGCACGGCAGCGGCAGCACCCGGCACGGGATCGGTGACGCGCAGCCGGTCGAACAGTGCTTCATAGGCGGTGATCGAGGTTAGCGGCAGGGCAGCCGCCGCTGCAAAGTCGAGGCTGTTGGGTTTGCGGCCGACAATGCGCTCGTCCACGAGCTGGAATTCGGCGTTCGAGCCGGGGCGATTGATGACGCCGGAATAGAAGACCTCATCACCCGGCTTGAACAGCGTGACGTCGGAACCGACAGCCTTGACAATGCCGGCGGCATCGAAGCCCAGCACCTTCAGCTCGTCGGCTGGTGGCGCCATGCCGGCGCGGACCTTCACATCGACGGGGTTGACGGAGACGGCCCTGATCTCGACCAGCAGGTCGTGACCCTTGGCCTCAGGCGTCGGCAATTCGACGTCGATCAGCGAGGTTTCGGCAGTGATCGGCTGTGGGGTCTTATAGGCGACGGCGCGCATCTTTTGAAACTCCTGTGTTCATTGCACGAGAGCTAGATGCGACCTATGTTCCGGCAACGCAAGAATGCACAAATTCTGTACGTAGTACCAAAAAGGATACTGTCGATGTCGCTGCCGCGCGCCAAATTACTCACGAATTTTCCCGGCTGCCCGGTGGAGGCGACGCTCAGTTATCTCGATGGAAAATGGAAGGGCGTGATCCTTTTCCACCTGATGGACAAGACTTTGCGCTTCAATGAACTCAGACGCCACCTGCCTGCGATCACCCAGCGCATGCTGACGAAGCAGCTGCGTGAGCTGGAAGAATCCGGCCTCATCTCACGAACAGTTTACCCGGTCGTGCCGCCGCGCGTCGAATATGCGCTGACCCCGCTCGGTTCCACGCTGAAGCCGGTCATCCGGGCACTTGCCGCCTGGGGTGACGAATTCGTCTTCTGTAGCCCCGAAGGCCGGGAACTGCATATTGCGAAGGCTCTAAGCGCGCCGGCTGCGGAGCTCCAGGCGTAGCGAGGCCGCAAAGACGAAAAGGCCGAGGAAAGACAGGAAGGCGCCGACATAGCCGGTCGCTGCAAAGCCATAACCCCAGGCGATAACGAGACCGCCGAGCCAGGCGCCGACCGCGTTGGCGATATTGAAGGCCGAATGGTTGGAGGCGGCAGCCAGCGTCTGCGCATCGGCCGCGACATCCATCAGGCGCGTCTGCAGCGCCGGGCCCGCCGCAAAGCCGCAGCCGACGAGGAAGACTGAGAGCCCGAGCATGTAGGGGTTCGAGGCGGTTAGCGAGAACATCGTCAGCACGACGATATTATAGACCAGCGAGCCGCCGATCGTGCCGAGCAGCGACTTGTCGGCAAGCCATGAGCCGATGACATTGCCGGCATTCATGCCGACGCCAAAAAGCACGAGCATAAGCGCAACGGCCGTTTCCGGCAGCATTGCGACCTGTGTCGTTGTCGAAGCGATATAGCTGAACATCGCGAACATGCCGCCATAGCCGACCGCCGCGATAGCAAGCGTCAGCAATATCTGCGGACGGCGGAAGGCGCCGAGTTCGCGCAGTGCGCTTGCCCCTTCGGCGACCTTGTCACGCGGCACGTAGAACCAGATGAGGGCGACCGTCACCAGGCCGATGATGCCGACGGTCAGGAAGGCGACCTGCCAGTCCAGCGCCTGACCGAAGAAGGTGGTCAACGGCGTGCCGAGCAGGGTAGCAACCGTGAGGCCGAGCATGACGCGGCCGACGGCGCGGGCACGGCGATGCACCGGCACCATGGAGGCAGCGACGAGGGCGGCCACGCCGAAATAGGCGCCATGTGGCAGACCGGTGATGAAGCGCAGCACCGTGAAGCTCTCGAAGGTCGGCGCGACGGCGCTCAGGATATTGCCGACCGCAAAGAGCAGCATGAGGCAGAGGAGCAGCGTACGCCGCGCCATCTTGGCGGCAAGGACAGCGATCACAGGCGCGCCGATCACCACGCCGAGCGCATAGGCGCTGATGACATAACCTGCCTGCGGGGTGGTGACCGAAAAGGTGTCCGCCACATTTGGTAGCAGACCCATGATGGCGAATTCACCGGTGCCGATACCAAAACCGCCGGCGGCAAGGGCCAGCTGCACCAGGGCCACGGTCATGCAAGAGGGAAGCTCCGCCTCCGGCCTCGAATCGGTGGAATCATCATCGATGGAATCGTTTACGGCAACCTGGCTCACGGGCGGTCCTCGGCGAATCTGTGCTTGTCGGCGACCTCTGGCATGGGGCAGGGTCGGCAGTCAGAAATGATGGGCAGAAATGGCGGGAGGTGGAGATACGCTCTCCATTATGCCATCTATCGAACAGGAGGTCGGGAGCGTCGAGTGCTTTTTTTGCAGTGCAGCGTCGTGTTATCTGCATACGTGTATTGCAATATTTGCGTTTCGGCGATGTGACTGGTCAAACCTTCCGGCTTGAAATCGCAACCGCTTCAACCATTTCTTGAGGGCAGGGACAGCGAGGATAGGAAACCGGGACCTCATGAAGCTCGTCGGCTTTTTCAATCGCGACGGCGGTACCTTCAGAACGACGGACATGCAGGCGTACGAGAGGCGGGCTGAAGAGGTCTTCCGCCAGGCCGGGCATGATTTCGATGCCATCGTCTTCTCCGGCAATGAGATCGTTCCCGCCATGGAACGCGCCGGGCGGCGCGACGACATCGACGGCATCGTTGCCGGCGGGGGCGACGGCACGATTTCTGCCGCTGCTTCGATCGCCTGGAGAAACGGCGTGGCGCTCGGCGTCGTGCCGGCAGGTACCATGAACCTCTTTGCCCGCTCGCTGAAAGTGCCGCTCGATATCTGGCAGGCGCTTGAGGTCCTGGCTTTTGGCGAACTCGACAATGTTGATATCGCCAGCGCCAACGGGAGGCCCTTCATTCACCAGTTCTCCGCGGGCCTGCACGCACGCATGGTGCGATACCGCAATTCCTACAGCTATCGTTCCCGCTTCGGAAAGATGCGGGCGAGCGCCCGTGCCGCTTTCGGCGTCGTCTTCAATCCGCCGGAATTCGACGTGGTCTTCGAGGCGGCAGGTATGAGGGAGACCCGTCGCGTTTCCGCCATCTCGGTCTCCAACAACCCTTTCGGCGAAAACACATTGCTCTATGCCGACAACCTGCGCAGCGGCGAGCTTGGTTTCTATACCGCAAGACCGCTGAAGCCGCTCGGCGTCGCACGGTTGGCGATCGACATGCTGCGCGGCAAGTTCCGTGAGAACGATGCGGTCATGGTCATGCATCCGGCCGAGGTGCATCTGCATTTTCCGAAGCTGCGCGCCAAGGCGAACTGCGTCATGGATGGCGAACTGCTGCCGCTGGAGCGCGATGTCGCCATCAAGCTTCATCCCGGCGAATTGAAGGTGCTGGTCAAGCAGGGATTGGCGGCGCAGGAAGGCGAACGTGAACGGCGCGAGCCTGCGGCCTGACATCGCCGCAGTGCCTCATTTGCCAGAAGAAAAACCGACATGACCGTTGATCAGGTCCTGCGCAGGTTAGAGGCGTGGAAGATACGTGCGGTAATCGAAATCGGATACAGTGCGCAGATGTGCGATCGCTTCCTTGTACTTCGTGTCGCCATAAAGCTTGCGATACCGCTCTCCAAAGATATCGGCGATGAAGGCCGATTGCCGGAATGTCTCCACCGCCGTCAGGAAATCATGGGTCAGCCGTTTTGCGCCTGGTGGCGTATAGGCGGGCGTCGTTTCCTCGCCGGGATTTAGATCGCCGTCGAGGCCGAGCAGCATGCCGCCGAGGATGGCCGCCAGCAGCAGGTAGGGATTGGCATCGGCACCGGCCACGCGATGCTCGATGCGCGCGGCCGGCCCGTTGCTGTCAGGAATGCGGATCGCCGTGCCGCGATGCCCGTTGCCCCAGGTCAGATCGGTCGGCGCGAAGGATCCCGGCTGGAAACGGCGGTAGGAATTGGCAAAGGGCGCGAAAACGAGCTGGGCCTCGTGCATGGTCTGCAGCATGCCTGCCGTCACCGATTTCAGCAGCGTCGGTTCGCCGCCCCTGGCATCGAGGATATTGTTGCCCTGGCTGTCGATGATGCTCGCATGCACATGCAGTCCGGAACCTGCATGGTCGGAATAGGGCTTGGCCATGCAAGTCGATTTTAGCCCGTGCTTGCGCGCTGCCTGCTCGGCGATGCGCTTCAGGTACAGGCAGTCGTCGGCTGCGGCCAGCGCATCGGGCCGATGCAGCAGGTTCACCTCGAACTGGCCGGGACCGAACTCCGCCGTCGTCGCCTCTGCCGGCAGGTTCATCGCATTGGCATAGTTGCGCAGCGTCAGCAGATAGCTGTCGAGTGCATCGACGGCGCTCATGTCATAGAGCTGAAAACCGTTCGGATCGCCGCGATAGGTAAGGCTTGCCGGCGGGCAGGGCGTGCCTGTCTCGCGCCAATTCTCCTCGACGACATAGAATTCCAGCTCCGTTGCCACGACAGGCGTCAGCCCGCGCTCGGCATAGCGCTCGAGAACGGAGGCGAGGATGCCACGCGGATCCATAAAGCTGCGGCTGCCGTCGAACTCATGCATGGTGGCAAGCACCTGCATGGAACCCTTCGGCGCCCAGGGCATAGGGGCCAGGCTGCGGCGGTCAGGAATGACATTGCCGTCGGGGTCGCCGATCGTCAGTGACAGGCCGGTAGTGTCGTCATTGTCGTCGCCCCAGATATCGAGCGACTGCGTCGAGGTCGGCAGGCGGATATCGCCGGCCCAGACCTTCTTTTCGGCGGAAAGCGGAAGCTGCTTGCCGCGCAGGTCGCCATTCATGCCGACGATTAGGATCTCGAAACGCGGATCGCCCGCTTCAGCCTCTTTGCCGTTGCTCGCCATGACCTTGAAAATCCTCTCGCAGAAGGCCAAGCTCGTAAACGATCAGTCAAAGCCTTTCAATCCGAAGGTCCAATCATGTCCGATACTTACCCGATGTCCAATCTTGCTGCGATCGATGCCGCCCATCACCTGCATCCCTTCTCCGACATGAAGAAGGTGAATGCCGACGGCACGCGCATCATCGAGCGCGGCGAGGGCGTGCACATCTTCGATAACAAGGGCAAGAAGTATCTCGATGGTTTCGCCGGCCTCTGGTGCGTCAATATCGGCTATGGCCGCAAGGAAATCGCCGATGCCGTAGCAAAGCAGATGAACGAGCTGCCCTATTACAATACTTTCTTCGGTACGACTTCGCCGCCGACGACCCTGCTGGCGGAGAAAGTGACGTCCAAGGCGGGCCCGCGCTTCAACCATATCTTCTTCACCGGCTCCGGCTCCGAGGCGAACGACACGTGGTTTCGCATGGCCCGCGTCTATTGGGCGGCGGTCGGCAAGCCTTCCAAGAAGACCGTCATTGCCCGTCGCAACGGCTATCACGGTTCGACGGTTGCAGGCGCCAGTCTCGGCGGCATGAAATACATGCATGAGCAGGGTGATCTGCCGATTCCTGGCATCGTCCATATCGGTCAGCCCTATTGGTATGGGGAGGGCGGTGATCTCACGCCTGCCGAATTCGGCCTGAAGGTGGCCCGGGAACTTGAAGAAAAGATCGATGAACTCGGCGAAGACAATGTCGCCGCCTTTGTTGCCGAGCCGATCCAGGGAGCGGCCGGCGTCATCATTCCGCCGGAGACCTACTGGCCGGAGATCGACCGAATCTGCAAGTCGCGGAACATCCTGCTCGTGAGCGATGAGGTCATATGCGGCTTTGGTCGCCTCGGCGAATGGTTCGGCCATCAATATTTCGGCGTCGAGCCCGATTTCGCGCCGATCGCCAAAGGCCTGTCGTCAGGCTACCTGCCGATCGGCGGCGTGCTTGTCAGCGATCGCATCGCCAATGTGCTGATCAATGAGGTCGGCGATTTCAACCACGGTTTCACCTATTCCGGCCACCCGGTCTGCGCTGCCGCCGCACTCGAAAACCTCCGCATTATCGACGAAGAGAAACTCGTCGAGCGCGTGCGCGACGATATCGGCCCCTATTTCGCAAAGAAATGGGGTGAACTTGCCGAGCATGATTTCGTCGGCGAGGCGCAAAGTATCGGCCTGATGGGCGGCCTGCAGCTGGCCGCCGATAAGAAAACTCGTACTCGTTTCGAGAAGCCTGATCCGATCGGCTCCCTAGTGCGCAATCACGCACTCGCAAACGGTCTCGTGCTGCGCGCCACCGGCGACCGTATGCTCGCCTCGCCACCGCTCATCATCAGCCATGAGGAGGTGGATGAGATGGCGCGCATCGCAAAGATTGCGCTGGACGCGGCCTGGAAGGAACTGCGCTCTTAGAGAGACGCCGCTTAGGGATAGGCGACAGCGTAGGCGAACTGATAGGTGTCACCCGGCCGGCCGTAAATATAGGGCAGGGTGACGACATGCGTTTCCGGCTGCTTCAAGCCGTTCTCCGTCAGCACATCCCCGAAATATTCGTTCGGCCAGGCGGGTGGCGTCTTGCCCTTGTCATCGCGCCAGACGAAGACGACCGGATGTTTCGCGTCAAGATGGAACGTTGGCTTGAAGTCCGGATAAAAATAGGACTGCACCGGAGTGCCAGGCATCTGCAGCCGCATATTGCCTTCCAGATGTGGGTCGTAACCGACGATCAGTCCCGGCTCACCGCCGATATCCTTGCGGATCGTGTCGGCAAAACTGTCATAGGGAATGTTCAGCCGCTGATAGTCGCCAAAGAGCGGCCCCCAATAGGCGCGCATGGCGAGCACGACGAGCACCACAGCCATGATGACGCCGCTGACCGCAAGCGATGCCCGCAAGGGCACGCCGGTATCGACCTCGGCACTTTCGGCCTTCATGCAGATATAGAGCGGCAGAATGAGGAAAAGCGGCGTCAGCCAGCGGTCGGCGATATTGTCGACGCCTGCAAACAAGATCATCAGCGCAATGGCACCGATCTCGATCAGCAGGATACAACCCGATATCCGCGACCAGCGGCTGGAAGCGCGCCACATCGCCGGCAGTGATCTGGCAAAGAGCGACAGAAGGACGACGACCGAAAGACCGGCAATGCCGATAATCGCGACGACAAACCGAAGCAAACCGGTCGATACTTGTAAGGCGAGGCCTTTGCTTTCGTCGCCCGTCATCTTGTGCAGCGTGCGGTCGATCGCAAGATCGAGGTGATCCAGGAACCAGAGCGCGTGCGGCAGGACGATCGCGATCGCCAGGACGATGGTCAGGATCAGCCGCCAGTCGAAGAGCCGTTTGCGGAAATCGGTATCGATCAGGGCGGCGATGAAGGCTGCGGCGGGAAGAAGTGCAAAATTATACTTCGAGATCACGCCAATGCCGGTCGCGATGCCGACAATGGCATAGGAGATCGCCGAAGGCGTCTTCAGCGTGCGGAAAAACCCATAGAGGAACAGCGAGCCGGCAAAGATCGTCGCCACCGAATGCGTCAGGTCCCGCTGCGCCTCGAAGACGACCTGCGGCACGGTTAGCAGGCCGAGCGTCGCCACCACCACCAGGCTGCCGTTCTTTAAGGTCGACCGCGCCGCCAGCCAATAGAAGACATAGGAGAGGAACAGCATGCTGCATTTGAGGATCGACAGCGAAAACAGCGACACGCCGAAGAGCGATGTCACGCCGTATTGCACCCAGTTGTAAAAGGGCGGCTGTGAATTGTAGCCGAACGCAAACCACTGCGAGAGCAGTATCTGCTCCGCCTCGTCCAGTTCCAGCGCATTGGGAATGCTGAGCCGGACGATCAGGTGGAGCAGAAAATAGGTTCCAAGCACCGCCAGGATCAGATGTGGCCGGCGGCTGATGAGGCTCTGCACGTCAGCTTTCTCTGGAGAAGATCTGGCGCACGATATAGTTCGGCGACGCGTCGTCGCGATAGTAGGTGCGTGCGATCATCTCCGCCAGGATGCCCGTCGTGATCATCTGCACCGATGAGAGCAGCAGCACGACGCCGACCATCAGCATCGGTCGCGTGCCGATATCATTGCCCATGATGAACTTGTCGAAGCCGAGATAGAGCAGGATCAGCACTGCAAGAGCCCCGAGGCCGAGACCGAGCGAGCCGAAGAAATGGCCCGGACGTGCCTTGTAGCGCATGAAGAACATGACGGACAGCAGGTCGAGGATTACGCGGAAAGTGCGCGAAATGCCGTATTTCGATGTGCCGTGCTGGCGCGCATGGTGGGTGACGACCATTTCGCCGATGCGCGAGCTTGGCACGACGCCGGCGACCCAGGCGGGGATGAAACGGTGCATCTCGCCCATCAGCTTCACCTGCTTGATGATCGAGGCGCGATAGATCTTCAGGCTGCAGCCGTAGTCGTGCAGCTTTACGCCGGTGATGCGGCCGATCAGGTAGTTCGCGCACCAGGAGGGAATCTTCCGCAACAGCAGGCCGTCCTGGCGGTTCTTGCGCCAGCCGACGAGAAGGTCGAGTTCGCGCCGCTCCAGTTCCGCGACCATCGATGGAATATCCTTCGGGTCGTTCTGCAGGTCGCCGTCCATGGTGGCGATCAGCCGGCCCCGCGCCGTGTCGATGCCCGCCTGCATGGCGGCGGTCTGGCCGAAATTGCGCTGCAGCTCGACGATGCGCAGCGTCAGCCTTTCCTGATTGATATATTTGCGGGCATTGACGAGCGTCGCGTCCGTGCTGCCGTCGTCAACGAGGATCAGTTCCCAGCGATGCGGATAGTCGGTCATGGCCGCGACGATGCGCTCGACGAGCGGGCCGATGCTTTCTTCCTCGTTGAAGACCGGAACGACCAGCGACAGTTCGAGCGGTTGTACCGGATCATTCGTATCGAGAATGGACTCTACCGTTGTCTGCAAGTTTCATTTCTCCTAAAAGGCCCGGCAATGGAAGACCCTGGAACACCAGCCGCCGCAGCCAAACTTAGGAAGCCTGATACATGAAGACCCCGAGTGTTGAAAGCGGGCAATCCTGGTTTCTACGCAATCGCATGAGCCTGCTGACCGTCGCAATCGTCGCAGCTTATGCGCTTTTCATCGAATGGTTCTGGGGCTGGGCGGTCATATTACAGCAATGGGCCGCCGTCGGTCCACGGCCGATCATCGGCGCGCTGATCCTGCTGACCAGCACCTATTTCCTCCGGACATGGCGTATCTACGACTATTTCCCCCGGGAGACGGTGGGCCGGTTTGCAGCGCTCTTCCGCGTCACGCAGATCCATAACCTCTTGAATATCATGCTGCCCTTCCGCGCCGGCGAGACCAGCTTTCCAGTGCTGATGCGCACCGAATTCGGCATTCCGCTGACGCGCGGCACCTCGGCGCTGCTCGTCATGCGGCTGCTCGACCTGCATGCGCTGCTTGCCGCCGCCGGCATGGGTTTTGCTGCCGAAGCCTCTAATCGGGCGCTTGCATGGCTGGTCTGGGCGCTCTTCCTGCTTCTGCCGGTCTTCGCCTTTGCTGCCCGCAAGCCATTGCTGCGCCTCGGCGCTAGGCTCGCGCCGCACAAGGCACAGGCACTGCTTCATGAAATCGAGAACGGACTGCCCGTCGATGCAGTCGCCTTTGCCCGTGCCTGGGCGATGACGGTCGTGAACTGGCTGGTCAAGGTTCTGGTGCTCGCCTGGGCGCTCGGTCTGATGGGCGTCATGCCTATGGCTGCAAGCTTCGGCGGCGCGCTCGGCGGCGAGCTGTCCTCGGTGCTGCCGGTGCATGCGCCCGGCGGCGTCGGCACCTATCCGGCGGGCATTACCGCTGGCGCGGTCGCCTTCGGCGCATCGAGTGAACGCTCGGCGCTGGATCTATTGGCACAGGCAAGCGTCAACGCGCATCTCCTGATCATCGTTTCCGCCCTGACCGGTACGGCGATCTCGTTGCCCCTCGGCCGCCGCCGCCAGATCAGGTCCTAGAGCCTTTCCTAACCAGGAAGGGCTCTAAGCTCCGCAATACGCTTGCGCAGAAAGACCCGTTCCGGCTCCTGCCGGCAGAATGCCAGTGCCGTCTCGTAAGCTCCAATCGCTTCGGCCTTGCGGCCGAGCCGGCGCAGGAAATCCGCCCGTGCCGAGTGGGCCAAGTGATAGGCTGAAAGCTGCCCCTTGGCGATGATGGCATCGACAAGCGCAAGCCCTTTTTCCGGCCCCTCCGTCATGGCGATTGCGACCGCGCGATTGAGCTCGGCGATATCGGAAGGATGGGCGGCAATCAGCAGATCGTAATAGAAGGCGATCCGGCGCCAATCCGTTTCCTCTGTTCTGGCGGTCTTCGCATGTTCGGCGGCGATTGCCGCTTGGACGGTATAGACGCCGATCTCTGGTGTGCGCATGGCGATCGCAAGCAGCGAAAGCCCTTCGGAAATCATGCCGCGGTCCCAGTACGAGCGATCCTGATCGGCGAGCAGCACCAGCGCCCCGTCGCTATCCTGCCGGGCAGCACGGCGCGATTCCTGCAGCAGAAGCAGCGACAGAAGGCCCGCGACATCCGGATGCGGCAGCAGGGCCGCGAGCAGCCGAGCTAGCCGGATCGCCTCTGCCGTCAGGTCGGCGCGTACGATCGTATTGCCTGAGGATGCCGAATAGCCTTCGTTGAAGACGAGGTAGATGACATGCAGCACCCGGTCGAGCCTTTCGGGCAGCTCGGCACCAGCAGGCACTTCATAGGGAATCTTCTCCGTCTTGATCCGGTTTTTGGCGCGCACGATGCGCTGGGCGACAGTCGGGGCCGGAACCAGAAAGGCGTGGGCGATCTCTTCCGTCGTCAGTCCGCAGACCTCACGCAAAGCCATTGCCATCTGCGCATCGGCGGCAAGGGCCGGATGGCAGCAGATGAAGATCAGCCGCAGCATGTCGTCCTCGATCGGTTCCATGTCGCCGATTTCCGTTTCTGTGCCGCCAGGGTAAAGCCCGTCTTCGATATGCTGCAGCGAGGCATTGAAGCGTGCCCGCCGCCTGAGATGATCGATCGCCTTGAAGCGGCCGGTCGAAACCAGCCAGGCGATGGGATTGTTGGGCATGCCGTCGACCGGCCATGTCCGCGCAGCCGCCGCAAAGGCGTCATGCAGCGCCTCCTCCGCCCGGTCAAAATCGCCGAGCAGGCGGATCAGCGTTGCCAGAACCCGGCGCGAATGCTGGCGGTAAATATCCTCGATCACCTGCTCCAAAATTGAATCCTCACGGCGGCAGGGTGAGTATTCTCACCGGCCGTAATTCAATCGCCCCGAAACGGACGCTTGGGATGCCCGCAACAACCTTGCGCGCTTCTTCGAGATCGGCCGCCTCGATGATGTAGATGCCGGCCAGATGTTCCTTGGTCTCGACATAGGGGCCATCGGTCGAGGACAGAACGCCTTGGCGCACTCTCAGCACCGAGGCGCTGTCAGGTCCTTCCAGTGCATCGGAATGGATCATGATACCGTTGCGCTCAAGCTCTTCGTCGTACCGGAAATGCGCCCTCACGAGTTCGTCGCCTTCTGCCGGGCTGAGCGTACCGTCCGTATCGGCGGAATTATAGATGAGACAGACGAAGCGCATGGCCTACCTCCCATCCTTGATCGAATAGGCCGGCCGGATTTCGATTGATGCATATTTGAGGATCGGGAAGGTGGAGATAATCGACTGTGCTTCCGCCATATCCTTGGCTTCGATCACCACGAAGCCGCCTAGATGCTCCTTGATTTCGGCGAAGGGGCCATCTGTCGCGGCGACGGTGCCGTTGCGAACGCGCAGCGTCACGGCCTGCTCCGGCTCGTAAAGCGCCAGCGCGCTGAGCATATGGCCGCTGGCGCGCCATTGGTCGTCGCTGACGATGCATTCCTGCGTGACTGCGGCCCATTCCTCCGGCGTCACTTTGCTGCTCTTTTCGGTATCGAACCAGATCTGACCCAGAAACTTCATGGCATGACCTCCTCAGCCGAATTCATGAATGGGGCGAACTTCGATCGCGCCAAGCTTTGCCAGCGGAATGCCGGCCGCAACCCGGATCGCATCGTTGAGATCCTTGGCTTCGATCAGGATGAAGCCGCCGAGCGCTTCCTTTGTCTCGATGAAGGGACCATCGGTCACCGACATCTCGCCGCCGCGCACGCGGACGGTAACGGCCGATTGCGGTGGCTGCAACGCCTGGGCAACGATCAGGTGGCCGCTGCCGGCCAGGTCACGATCGTAGCCAAGCGAATCCCCGTCGAGCTTGTTCTTCTCCTCATCGGACATCGCCGACAGCATCGAGCCGTCGAACCAGACCTGGCATAGATATTTCATTCCTCTGTCCTCCACGCTGCGCGTCCACAGCCTTTGGACGAGCAGCCTATGCGCTTTTCGACAGGGAAGAAAAAAATCTTTTAGCGGGAATGAATGTCGAAAGGTCGAGGCGGCATTCGACAAAGCTCCATCTGAGACATTGAGGAGATGGGCAATGAGCATGCTTGAAATCGGAATAGCACATCTGATCGTCGCACGCGGTGCACGCAAGATGCCGCCGCTTGAGAATGCCGAAGCGATAAGGGTGCTTCTGAGGACCGGGATTGCGCTGGCGGCGTTTGCCGGCCTTGTCGAGGCGCTGCAGCTCGCCGCGAGTGTCTAGACCAGAGATCGGGAAGCCCGTCTGATAAGGACGGGCCGCCCTTGATTTCTTACTGGAATGCCGTCTCGAAGAAGCTGCGCAGCTTGCGGGAATGCAGGGCTTCCGTCGGCATGGCAGCGAGTTTCTGGATCGCGCGGATACCAATCTGCAGATGCTGGTTCACCTGCGTGCGGTAGAAGGCGGTCGCCATGCCCGGCAGCTTCAATTCGCCATGCAGCGGCTTATCGGAAACGCAGAGCAGCGTTCCATAGGGCACGCGGAAGCGGAAGCCGTTGGCGGCAATCGTTGCCGATTCCATGTCGAGCGCGATGGCGCGGGCCTGCGACAGGCGCTTCACCGGGCCTGCCTGATCGCGCAGTTCCCAGTTGCGGTTGTCGATCGTGCCGACCGTGCCGGTGCGCATTATGCGCTTCAGCTCGAAGCCTTCGTAACCGGTGATCTCGGCAACTGCGGCTTCCAGCGCCACCTGCACTTCGGCCAGTGCGGGGATCGGCACCCAGACTGGAAGGTCGTCGTCCAGCACGTGGTCTTCGCGCATATAGGCATGCGCCAGAACATAGTCGCCGAGCCGCTGGCTGTTGCGCAGTCCGGCGCAATGGCCGAGCATCAGCCAGGCATGCGGGCGCAGCACGGCCACGTGGTCTGTGATCGTCTTGGCGTTGGACGGGCCGACGCCGATATTGATCATGGTGATCCCGGCATGCCCCTTCTTCTTCAGGTGATAGGCCGGCATCTGCGGCAGGCGGGCAAGCGTGGCATCCGTTTCCGGGACGCTCGATCCCGCCAGCGTGACGATATTGCCGGGTTCCACGAAGGCCGTGTAGCCATCGCCGCCCTCAGCCATCAGCTTGCGCGCCCAGGAGCAGAACTCGTCGATATAGAACTGATAGTTCGTAAACAGCACGAAGTTCTGGAAATGCTCGGCACCTGTCGCCGTGTAGTGCGACAGGCGGGCGAGCGAATAGTCGATGCGCTGCGCGGTGAAGGGCGCAAGCGGCGACGGTTCGCCCGGAGGCGGCAGGTATTCGCCATTGGCGATCAGGTCATCCGTGATGTTGAGGTCGGGCGTATCGAAAAGATCGCGGAGCGGGACATCGACGAAAGCCGAAGCCGATGCTTCCACATGCGCACCTTCGCCGAAAGCGAAGTGCAGCGGGATCGGCGTCGACGATTCTGAAACGACGACCGGCACATTATGACTCTTCATCAGAAGCAGCAGCTGCTCCTTCAGGTAATGCTTGAAGAGCTTAGGCCGAGTGATCGTCGTCGTATAGACGCCCGGCGCCGTCACATGGCCGTAGGACAGACGGGAGTCGACATGGCCGAAGCTGGCCGTCTCGATGCTGACCTGCGGGTAGAAGGCGCGATAGTGGCAGGTGATAGGCGCACCCTGGGCGAGCTTCGTGAAGCTCTCGATCAGGAAAGAGGTATTGCGCTCGTAAAGCGCCGTCAGCGCTTCCACAGCCTTTGCCGGATCGTCGAAGGTTTGCGGCTCGAAAGGGGGAGGGGACGAAATATCGAAAGCGGATAGTGGATAGATTCGTTTGCTCATGAGGTATTATAGAGGGTTGTTTTTAACAAGCAAACGACGCGCAAGGGCTGAGACCCAGATATTTTTCCCGATATTTCCAGATCTCAGCGGATAGCGGTGCAGAAACCGCCGGTGCTTTCAAGGCACGTATAGTTCGCGCCGAAATGCGACTGCTGCGCGCCGCCGGCGCCGGTGCGTACGACCACCGCCGAAAACGAGATCGCGAAGATCGCCGCAAAGAGCGTTATGATTGTAAACCGTCTCGCTAGAATGAACACGTCCACGTCCTTACCCCGATATGCGCCCTTCATGGTCCTGTTTTGCCATGACGCTGCTGAACGGGTGCTGAGATGGCGGTTCATTTGGCGTTCAGTTTCCGAGGCCGGCTAAGGTTCTCGAAGACCGTTCTTCAAAGACGTGTCCATGTCTGAGATTTGCAGAGGACGTTCATCACGCAGCCCTTCAGCCTCAGAGAGCTGCCGGAAATGTTGCCAAAACCGCTGTAGGTCTTGTCGTCGGAGGGATCGGTGATCTCCCCGTTGTAGCTACCGCCGGTTCCGGCCAGCGTGCCGATCTTCTTGCCGGCATATTTGCCCGACTTCAGCGTAATGCAGTATCCGCCGCCGCAAGGGGCAATCACTGCCGTATCGCCGGCGACAGTCTTCCACTTGCCGACAATAGGTTCTTCGGCCTGGGCAAGGCCCGCCGCAAGTGCCAGCGCGCTGGCGAGAACGAGGGTACGGATCATCTCTTCCTCCATGAGATATGAATTGGCGCGAAAATAGCTAACGCGAACGTAAAGGTAAACACGCCGCAGAAGCACCGGAAATCCGGCTTTCGCCTCCAGTTTTTCTGCTGACAGCCTGATCCGGGCTGATTTCATGGTAAATAAATCCTCAATTTCCAAATCCTAACATTCTGTAAAAGACGTGCGAAAATCCTTAATTGGCAGGGATTCTGATGTTTAACAAAAACCCAATTTTACCAAGCATTTGCACTTTGTTTGCGTCAAATTAATCATGCATTTTAGGCGTTTTTTGAAAGCCGTTTGACATAGTGAGCCCATCAAACGAGCGGGGTTAACCCGCCGGACCGGAGAGGCCGAAAGCCGCAGAAGACGGCAAGGCTCGAAGGTAAAACAGGGTACGTCTTAACAGGCTAACAGGGATAGAACCGATGGCACGCTTTGAAATGCACAATGCTGAAATGGCCACCATGGGTGGCGATAACAACAGCGCCGATGTCTTCTGCGAAATGGGTCTGATGTATGCGACCGGCCGAGGTTGCGAGATCGATCTCGTCGCCGCTCACAAGTGGCTGAACATCGCCGCAATCAAGGGCAACGACCGCGCTGCCGAGCTGCGCGCCGATGTCGCCGCGTCGATGAGCAAGATGCAGCTTGCATCTGCGCTCCGTGCCGCCCGCGAATGGATGACGATCCACTAAAGCATGTCGCGCAAAAGTGCGCAGCGGTTTTGCGATAACGACATGCGCTTTACGGGCCGTCTCCCGAGAACACGGCAATAACAGAATAACAACCTCAAAAGAGGGGAGCTGGCGGGGCGCTTCGGACGGGGCCGATGCCAGGAGAAGGAAACCGCGACCGGCTTGTCCTCTGCCGGCCGCGGTTTACCCGTTTGAAGCGTTCCAGCAAAACGGCGTGGCGGTTTTACGTCCGGAATTACGCAAAGCAATCGGCTTCAGCCGAGCTTCTTCAGCACCAGCGGCAGGGCCTCTTCGAGCAGGGCCATATCGGCTTCCGGTCCGACACTGACGCGGATGCAGCGGTTCAGCGGCGCCACCCCCGGCATGCGGATGAAGACGCCGTGTTCCATCAGCCCGTCGACGATCGCCCGCGCGTGAGCGCCATCGCGTCCAGCATCGATGGCCACGAAATTGGTGGCTGATGGAAGCGGCTGCAGGCCGTTCGCCCGGGCGATATCAGCGATCCTGTCGCGTGCGGCATGGATCTTATCGATCACCTCGGAAAGATAGGCCTGATCCTTGAGCGCGGCGAGGGCTGCGACCGTTGCCAGCCGGTTCATGCCGAAATGGTTGCGGATCTTGTCGAAGGCCTGCGCCGTGCCCGGTGTGGAAATGACATAGCCGACGCGAGCGCCGGCAAGCCCGTAGGCCTTGGAGAATGTACGGGTGCGCACGATGTTCGGCAGATCGATGAGTGAGGCGATCGACGGCAGGGAGGAGGCCGGACCGGTCTCGTTATAGGCTTCGTCGAGGATCATCATGCAGGTTTCCGGCAGGGCGCGCGCAAAGGCGACGATCTCTTCGGCATCCCACCAGCTTCCCATCGGATTGTCGGGATTGGCGAAATAGACGAGCGGCGCATTCTCGCGCTTGACCGCATCGAGCAGCGCATCGAGATCCTCCCGGTCGCCGGCATAGGGAACGGTGACCAGCCGGCCGCCGAAACCGTTCACATGGAAATTGAAGGTCGGATAGGCGCCGAGGGAGGTGACGACAGTGCCGCCGGGCTCGATCACCAGCCGCACGATCTGGCCGAGCAATTCGTCGATACCGCCGCCGATGGCGATATTGGCCGGTGTCACGCCGAGATGGGCGGCGAGCGCTTCGCGCAGCGCGTAATTTTCCGGATCGTTATATTTCCAGATATCGCCGGCCTGTTCCCGCATGGCGGCAAGGACCGAGGGGGCCGGGCCGAAGCCGTTTTCATTGGCGCCGATGCGCGCTTCGACCTTCAGTCCGCGCTGGCGCTCGATGGCCTCGGGGCCGACAAAAGGAACGGTGGAGGGCAGGGCGCTGACAAGGGGCGTGAAGCGCGAGAAGGCAGACATGCGACGGCAATTTCCCAGAATTATTGAAAAAGCGGCGCAACAATAGGCTCTCGTCCTGCCAAGGCAAGCAAGATTATTTTTCGTTCGATACAGCTCAGATGCGGCTGCCGTTCCGGCGCGCGTCGATCGCTTCCACGTTGCCGATCATGAAATCGGCGCGCACTACCTTGCGTAGAACGTCCTGCTCGATCAGGTTGATGAAGCGAACGCCGATACGCTCGTTGTGCCGATAAACTTCGGCGCAGCCGATGCGGTAGGCAAGGCCCAGAATGTTCAGATAATAATGCTTGGGCAGGCCAGCAGTGGTCGAAACGACGAAGGTTGCGCCGCCCTGAGAAATCTCGAGGATTTCGGCGCTCCGCATCGAAATCCCGGTCAGACAGGGGCGAACGGCGACGATGCGGGCCGGCCGCTTGACGTTGAATTCCTCCCAGCGAATGTCATAGACAGCCGACTTCACTGTAGCGAGGTGTGTTGCGCGGAGCATTTCCATTTCGCATTCTCCGTCAGACAGCTCAAATTTCAGGCTGCTCGACAGAGGCTCACACGAATGTTTTTCACATTCGTCAAATATAGAACTACAATTTTAACGAGTTTGAATTTTGTACGTTAGCGGCACATCTATTGTGCCCTCTTGGGAATAAACCGTCGTCGCTCAGGCGAGCAATCCTACCGCGCAGTAGCCTCCAGCAGCACAAGTGCCGTCGGAAAGGTAGGCTAGGCCATGTCTGCCATGCTCATGGCAAGCGCCGGCTCTTCAATGTCGACAAATTAGCGGTGTCATAGGCTGCATAAGCCGCCGGTCTCAAAATGAAACCATATGCAAGCTGGCTGACGTCGGATCGCCAATAGTTCTTTTTCAGCAGAGTTTTCCCGAACTCTTTCAATTGCCGGGCGTTTTTCCCCCTAGCATCGGCCTGAAAATCGGAATCCTTTTCGAGAAAGCACGATGCACAGATTCAGAGCGTCCTGTGCCTGTCCAGATGGACGTATGGCGTTCTGGATGATGCGCTGCTGCCAATCATGAAAGCGAGGAAACTCAAATGACAGACGTCAAAGTTCCCTGGGAATCCTGGGTCGTTGTCTGCGATGGTGCCAAAGCCTTGATCCTGCAGAATGCCGGTGACGCGGAACTCATGAACCTTCAGGTTCGTGAAACCCTGACGCAACCCAATCAGCCGACCCGCGAAATCGGTACCGACAGGCCGGGCCGATCCTATGCGCCGGATGGCACGAGCGGCAGCGCCATGGAGGAGACCAACTGGCAGGACCAGGCGGAAGAAGAATTCCTGAAGGAGGTTGCCGAAAAGCTCGACGAACTGGTGCATGAGAAGGAAGCAAGCCGCATCGTTCTCGTCGCTCCGCCGCGGGCTCTCGGCGCGTTGCGCCCTAATCTCAGTGCGGAGGCGCAGGCGGCGATCTCGGCGGAAGTGGCGAAGGATTACACCAACCTTCCCGTCGATGAGATCGAGCGGCATCTCGCCGCTTGATCGCCGTCATGCATCAAAACGCGGGTCGCAAGGCTCGCGTTTTATGCGTCGAGAAGGCTCGATATCAGAGGCTGGCTTCGAAGCTCAAGCGCAGGACGTGATGCAGGAATTCGGGGTTCAGCAGCATGTTGAAGCTGATCGTCACGAATTCGCCTTCGCGCTTGACCATGGTCGAGCCGATCTCGTCGCGGATGCCGAGGATTTCCAGGAAGAAATGCAGCGGCATGTCCAGGTTGGGGCTGACTTCCAGCAGCGCGCCAGCAAGCGTGATCGTGCGGATCAGGCAACGGACCTGTGTGCCGGTGCTCAAGTGGTGGCCGACGAAGATGATGTTGCCGGGCCGGTCGAGGTTGAATTCCTTATAAGCCTGTTCGGGCTTGGGATGTTCTGTGTCGAGGTGCATCTGAAAGGCCATATCAGCCTCCGCTTGTTGTACGATCGGATTTTAACGCAGGATTGCTCACATCTGCTGAACAACATCTTTAAAAATTGAGAGCTTGTGCGAAATCTATTGGCAAAACGCATTTATCGCGGGCAATACTGTTCAGAATCTGCCCAATTTTTCGCCATCGCTATGCCGCCATTGACTTGCGGCCTGTCGTCGCGCATAGAGAAGCCGGTTCGAGGCACCGGCCGCTCGCGGATGAAGATCCATGGTGAAGCCTCGCGATCATGGTCACAGCCCCTGTGCATGCTGACTGACGGCAATGCGAGCCCCCCTGACAGTCGAATGGCATGCCTTTGAAAGGCTGAACCTATGACTATGACTTACCCTGCGGTCGACGAGCTGAAGGCCCAGGCAAAACGCCTGCGCCAAGCCATGACTGAGCGCGGCAGTGAAATCACCCACGGCGCCGCTCTGGAACTGATCGCCCGCCAATATGGCGCGCGCGACTGGAACACGCTCTCTGCCCTTGCTGCCAAGCCGAACGACAAACCGTCGTCACCGATCTTCGTCGGCGCCCATGTCAGCGGCCGCTACCTGAACCAGCACTTCACCGGCAAGGTTCTCGCGCTTTCCGCCATCCCCGGCAGCGAGTTCTACAGGATCACCATTCATTTCGATGAGCCTGCCGATGTCGTGACCTTCGAGAGCTTCTCGGCCTTCCGCCAACGCATCCATGCCCAGATCGACGAGAACGGTGTTTCGCCGCGCAAGACTTCGAACGGTCTGCCGCACCTCGTTCTCGATATCTGATCGCCTTGTTGCCGCCCGTAACGCCCGGAATCCGTCCATGACCTCTCGTTCAGAAGCCAATGCCTTTCTGACTGGCCCGCTGCCCGCGGTCTTTGCCCGCACCGCGCTGCCAATCGTCCTCATCACCACCATCAATGGCCTCTTTGCCGTGGTGGATGCCTATTTCCTCGGCGCCTATGTCGGGGCAGGCGCACTCTCAGCCGTGACCCTGATCTTCCCCGGCCTCATGATGCTCTTCGCCCTGCAGTCGCTCGTTTCGAACGGCATGGCGAGCATCCTTGCCCGCGAGCTTGGCGGCGGCAATCGCGATGCGGCACGGCGCACCTTCGCAGCCGCCCATATGCTGGCGATCGTCGTCGTGCTTCTCGTCAACGTCATCTATTGGATCGTCGGCCGGCACATCGTCAACAATGCCGCGGCGGGTGATCTCGCCGTTGCCGAAAATGCCCGCACCTTCATGGCCATCATGGTCGGTGCCGCACCCGTCGCTTTCTTCCTGTCGCTCAATATCGATGCCTTGCGCAGCGAAGGCCGGATAGGCTTCATGACCATGGTGATGCTGGCCGCGACAGTGCTGAACATTGCCGCCAACTGGTTTTTCATGGCGATCCTTGGATGGGGTGTGGCGGGCTCGGCGCTCGGCTCGGTGCTCGCACAGGCAATCTGCCTTGCTGCAGTGCTGATCTATCGCTGGCGCAATGATAGCGCCCTGCGTCCGGCTGCCCGCTTTTCGTTTTCCGATTGGCGGCCGATCCTGGCGCTCGGTGCGCCGATGAGCCTTGGCTTCATCGGCATCTCGCTCTCATCGGCGGCAGTCATCTTTAACCTTTCGGTCTGGGGCGAGCGGGATTATGTCGCGACGGTCGGCGCTTACGGCATCATCACCCGTGTCATGACCGTCGCCTATCTGCCGCTGCTCGGCCTCAACATCGCCTTTCAGACGATCTGCGGCAATAATTACGGGGCCGGCCTTTCGGTACGCGTCGGCCGCAGCCTGCAGATCGCCCTGATTGCCGCGCTCGTCTACTGCACCGGCGTGGAGATCACGGTCGAACTGCTGGCAACCCGTTTCGGTCATATCTTCGTCGACGATCTTGTCGTCATCGCCGAGGTCTCCCGCATCTTGCCCTGGACAGTCGGCGCCTATTTCCTGTTCGGTCAGATGATCGTGCTGTCCGGTTATTTCCAGGCGATTGGCGATGCTAAGCGAGCCGCGATCTTCGGTCTGTCGCGGGCTTATCTCTTCGCGCTGCCGCTGACATTCCTGCTGCCGCATGGCTTCGGCGAGATGGGCATCTGGATGGTTCCGGTCTTTGCCGAAGCCTGCATGTTCCTGCTGGCTTTTATTGTCCTTAGCCGGAACTCGAGGCGACTCGGCTGGCGTTATGGGCTATTGCCCGCCTGAGGGTGCCGCCGCTTCAGCAAAATTCCGTAAAACAAAGAGATAAGGCCGCGCCTGCAGGGCGCGGCCCTGTTTTCAATCCTTGCTGGCTGCGGGCGTGGATGCCGTGGCGGCCTTCGCTTCCCCGAGTGCCTGCGCGCATTCCTCGCAGCAGACCTCAACGGTCTTGCCGCCGAGCTTGACGCTGATGGCGTCCGGTCCGAGTTCGCAGTCACAGGCAGCGCATGTGGTCTTCTTCATCTGGTGATCCTCCTTTCAGTGCCCGTCCGGGGCAGGATCATAAGACCATCGAAAGCCTTCCCGCCGCTGTCGAATTCTTTAGCGACTTTAAGCCCGAAGCCGCGTTGCGCGTTGGAACTCCGCCGGTGTCTGACCATAGGTCTGGCGGAAGGATGAGGTGAAATGGCTGTGGCTGGAAAAGCCGAGATCGAGCCCTAGCGCCGTCAGATCCTCATACTCGGCGAGAAGATCGAGCGCGCGGGCAAGCCGAAGCCGGAGCTGGTAGCGATAGAGCGGAATAGCCTCTACCTGCTGGAAGACCTGTGTGAGATAAACAGGTGAAACGCCGACCTCCGTGGCGATATCAGCGAGCGTCCAGCGTCGCGCGAGATCAGAGGAGAGCACGAGCTTCGCCCGGTCGACAAGCTTCTGTCGCCCGGCGCTGGCACCCGCTGCATGCGAGGTGCGCTCGCCGAGAGAGCGGTGCACAAGGGTTAGCGCCAGCGTTTCCGCCTCCAGCGTCTCTGCGGCACCACGGCGTAAGCCATGGCGAAGAAGCGCAACGAGCGCCTGTGCGCGCGGATCGATACGACGGCGCTGGCGTTTGAAACCGAACAGCTCACCGGCCTGCACCTGATCCCTCGGTGCAAGCTCGGCAAGCAGGGCCTGATCGATCGACAGATCGATGCAGGCATCGCCACCGTCGACGGGATGGCTGATGCGGTATCCTTGCCCGGCATTGAAGAACAACATCTGATTGGCTTCTGCCACAGTGTCATTGCGCCCGACATGGCGCATGAAGACGCCGCGATAGGGATAGACGAGGCTGGTCTTATGCGCGCATTCCTCATCGCTCTTGTGACGGCATTCGCCATTGCAGACAACGTCACGGATCGCGACAGTCTTCGTCTTCAAGAGCAATGCGGTCGAAAATTGCGACATCGGTCTTTCCGGGTTTTTGCGCGGCGAGCGTTGCCCGCCGCATCACCCTATCACAATCCCTTGTTGTTCCAGTAGTGGCTTGAGACATGCACGTCACTTTCGATCTGGCCGCGGGAGAGGCCAATATCCTTCAGCTGATCGTCGGACAGTTCCATGACGGCACTGCGGCGGCGCTGCTCGGCGAGTTTGCGCGCCATCCAGCGGAATCCGTCAGCAAGGCCGGCAATAAGCCTGGATTGCGGCGTTTCCGTCTGGCGGTTGGTCTGAGTGCAGAATGTAAGATCTGGGCTGCGCATGGTGTTCCTCCATCCATTGCGTTTGGATGGAGGCATTGAACCATCTGCACGGCCCGCCCGCTGTCAGAATATTTAGCGATCTGCCGCCGTATCAGGCTTTCAGCAGCCACTCATGCTCAGGCGCATTGTAAAACTTCCAGATGCGCTTCGGCCCTGCCATGACATTGAGATAATAGAGATCATAGCCATGCGTTGCCGCACACGGGTGATAACCCCTGGGCACCAGCGTCACGTCGCCGTCTTCCACCACCATCGCCTCATCGAGCGAGCGGTCGTCGGTATAGACGCGCTGGAAGCCGAAGCCCTGCGGCGGGTTGAGCCGGTGGTAATAGGTCTCTTCTAGCAGGCTTTCGTGCGGAAGGTTGTCCTGATCATGCTTGTGCGGCGGATAGGAGGAGGTGTGGCCACCCGGCGTGATCACCTCGACGACGAGCAGCGAATGTGCCGAACTATCGTCTTCCGGCATGATATTGTTGACGTAGCGCACGTTGGTGCCCTTGCCGCGGGTCAGCGGCGGATGTGTGCCGGGCGGAATGGCCTTGGCCTCATAGGTGCCGCCGCCGGGTGCCGAGCAGACGGCAAGCTCAAGATCCGTCTCGGCCGTGACAGACCATGCCGATTCCATTGGGATATAAAGAGCATGCGGCGCGCCGTCGAAGGGGCTCATGCGCTCGCCAAGCGTGCCGAAATCCTTCGTGCCGGCCGAAGCCTTGCCCTTGCCGCTCACCCAGACGAGGCAGACTTCCCGCTCGCCGGTTTCGCCGGAGGCCGTCTCGCCCGGTTTCAGGCGGTACAGGTCGAAGCCGACATAGGTCCAGCCGGCGTTTTCCGGCGTGACATGCGTGACTCGGCCATTCTTGCCAGACGGTTTCACCTTGAGATTTGGCATTGGTGTTTCTCCTCCGTTACCTGGAAAATTCCCCTCCCCAACCCTCCCCACAAGGGGGAGGGGCTAAGTCTCACGCACCGTCTCCCTCCACATCCCCGCAGTGACTTTTGCAAAGATCGCTTGTGGCACTTATGGGGAGGCTCGTTCGGCCCCTCCCCCTTGTGGGGAGGGGTTGGGGAGGGGTCTTTCTGTTCCGTTACCCCTTCGGGAAACCTTCCGTCTCCACCGTATAACCAGCCGCCGTCATCACCCGCATCAATTCGGCATGACCGATCTCCGCCATCTTCTGCGGCGGTGCCTTGCGCGGATCCTGCTCGGCCTCGACGACGAACCAGCCTTCATAACCGTAATCGGCGAACCGCTTGACGATCGCGCCGAAATCGAGCGAGCCGTCGCCCGGCACGGTGAAGGCGCCGAGCGCCACCGCATCGAGGAAGGATTGCTTGCTGCGATCGAGCCCCTCAACGACGGCCTTGCGGATATCCTTGACGTGCACATGGTTGATGCGCGCGTGGTGGTTGTCGATCGCGCGCAGCACGTCGCCGCCGGCAAAGGCGAGATGTCCGGCATCGAGCAGCAACGGAATGCCTTCGCCTGAATTCTTCATGAAGGCGTCGAGTTCCGGCTCGGTTTCCACGACTGCGGCCATATGGTGGTGGTAGGAAAGCGGCATACCCTGATCGGCGCACCATTCGCCGAATTCGGTGACGCGGCGCGCATAGGCCTTCATCTCGTCATCGGCAAGGCGCGGCTTGGTCGCGAGCGGCTTGGAGCGATCGCCCTGGATGGAGCGGCCGACTTCGCCATAGACGATGCAGGGCGCATTGACGGCCTTGAAGAGCTCGATCATCGGCTGGATGCGGTCCTTGTTGGCCGCAAGTTCCTCATTGACCAGCGTGCCGGAGAACCAGCCGCCGCAGAGCGTCACATCGGCCGCGCGCAGGATCGGCAGCATTTCCTGAGGATTGCTGGGGAAACGGCGACCCTGCTCCATGCCGGTAAAGCCGGCGGTGCGCGACTGCCGCAGGCATTCTTCGAGGGATACATCGTCGCTGAGTTCGGGAAGGTCGTCGTTCCACCAGGCGATGGGCGACATGCCGAGCTTGGCCTTCATCTATGGTCTCCTTGAAAATAGTGTGGAGGAGCGTTTCCGCTCCTCCAGAAAATTGAGAATGATCGATCAGCCGACGCGCTGGGCCGCGCGTGCTTTCACATAGGCTTCGTGCGCCTTGTTGACCTCACCACGAGGGCTGACTTCCGGCACCGCGACATCCCACCAGTGGCCACCGGCATCGGTCGTGATCAACGGATCGGTGTCGATGACGAAGACCGAGGTGCGATCGTTTTTCTTTGAATCGGCGATCGCCTGTTCGAGCTCGGCAATCGAGGACACCTTTACCGCGATGGCGCCCATCGCTTCCGCATGCGCGCGGAAATCGATCTCCGGCATGACCTCGTGATAGGCGTCCTTCAAGAGATTGTTGAAGTTGGCGCCGCCGGTTGCCATCTGCAGGCGGTTGATGCAGCCGTAACCTCGGTTATCGAGCAGCACGATATTGAGCTTCAAGCCGAGCATGACCGAGGTCGCGAGCTCGGAATTCAGCATCATGTAGGAACCGTCGCCGACCATGACGACGACTTCCTTTTCCGGATGCGCCATCTTGGCACCGAGGCCGCCGGCGATTTCATAGCCCATGCAGGAGAAGCCGTATTCCATGTGGTAGCTGCCGGGAACGGTGGCCGGCCACAGCTTGTGCAATTCGCCCGGCAGACCGCCGGCGGCGCAAAGCAGCGTGGTCTTCTCGCCGCCGATCGAGCGAGCGACCGCGCCGATGACCTGCGCATCGGAGGGCAGGGCGGCATTGGTGGTGCCCATGGCCTTGGCGGCAGCCTCCATCCAGATGTTCTTTTCCCTAGCAGCCTTCTCGGCGAGTGCCGCCGGCGCCTTCCAGCCGGAGAGACCCGCAGAGAGCGCCTTCAGCCCTTCGCGGGCATCGGCGACGAGCGGATGGCTGTCATGCTTCAGCGCATCATAGGCTGCGATATTGAGGCTGAGCAGCTTGAAACCTTCATTCTTGAAGAGCGCCCAGGAGCCCGTCGTGAAATCCTGGCAGCGCGTGCCGACGGCAATCACCAGATCGGTTTCCTCGGCGATGGCATTGGCGGCCGAGGTGCCGGTCACCCCCACCGAGCCGAGCGCCAGCGGATGGCGCTCGTCGATCGCCGATTTGCCCGCCTGCGTCACGACGACGGGAACGCCGTGTGTCTCGGCAAAAGCTGCAAGCTCCTTGGTCGCCTGCGAATAGAGAACACCGCCGCCGGCAACGATGACCGGCTTCTTCGACGCCTTGATCAGTGCGATCGCATTGGCAAGCTCATCGGCATCCGGCTGCGGACGGCGCACCGTCCAGACCTTCTCGTCGAACAGGCTCTCCGGATAGTCGAAGGCCTCCGCCTGAACATCCTGGCAGAGCGACAGCGTCACCGGGCCGCAATCGAGCGGATCGGTCAGCACCTGCATGGCGCGCTTCAAGGCCGTGATAATCTGTTCCGGCCGGGTGATGCGGTCGAAATAGCGCGAGACCGGGCGGAAGGCATCGTTGGCCGATACCGTGCCGTCGCCGAAATCCTCGATCTGCTGCAGCACCGGATCGGGCGCGCGATTGGCGAAGATGTCGCCGGGCAGGAAGAGGACCGGGATGCGGTTCACATGCGCCACACCAGCCGCCGTCACCATGTTCAGCGCGCCGGGGCCGATCGAGGTCGTGCAGGCCATGAAACGCTTGCGGAAGCTCGCCTTGGCATAGGCGATTGCCGCATGGGCCATGCCCTGTTCGTTATGAGCGCGGTAGGTCGGCAGTTCCTGACGCACTTGATAGAGCGCTTCGCCCATGCCCGCGACATTGCCGTGGCCGAAGATTGCCCAGACGCCGCCGAAGATCGGCACTTTCTTGCCGTCGACGATCGTCATCTGCTTTTTGAGGAAATGCGCGACGGCCTGCGCCATCGTCAAACGGATTGTCTTACTCATCGGGTCCTCCCGAACCTTCGCTCTATCTGTTCTCCTCCCCAACCCCTCCTCACAAGGGGGGGGCTAACCTGCCGGGCTCTCCGCATTCCGCTGCAACATTTCATCCAGAGGACGCTTGCTGTGGCGTTAGGCGGTGCCCCAAGTTAAGTCCTCCCTTGTGGGGAGGGGTTGGGAAGGGGTCTAAATCTACTTCTACCGAAGCCCGCGCGTTTTCAGCCAGGCCTCTGTCAATTGTTTGAAGCGGCCTGCCATATCGGTGATCGCTTCCTCGTCATTGATCTTGCCCGAAAGCCAGCCGCGCGCCGCCTCGGCAAAGATCGTGCGACCAACCGCAAAGCCCTTGACCGAAGGGGCAGCCAGCGTTGCCTCGAATCCCCTCACCAGCTCGTCCGCAGGGGCCTCCAGCCCCAGCAGCACGATACCGCGGCACAACGGATCATTTTTGGCAATCACTGCATCGATTTTCCTCCAGGCGCCGGTCGAGGCCTGCGGTTCCAGCTTCCACCAGTCCGGCTTGATGCCGAGCGCATAAAGCTCTTCGAGCGCAGTCGAAACCGTATCATCGGTCAGCGGCCCGTTCTTGCTGGAGATGATCTCGACCAGCAACTCGCGTCCGACCTTGCGAGCCGCTTCAAAAAGCGTGCGCAGTTTCTCCTGCTGTTCCGTCTTCAAGTCGGCTGGATCGACCGGATGATAGAAGCACAGGCATTTGATGCAATGGTCGAGTGGCCATTCCACCAGTTGCGAGCCGATATCCTGACTGAATTCGAATCGCAGCGGCTTGGAACCCGGAAGCTCGACCGGGCGGCCGATCCAGGTGAAATTCTTGGTGGCTGCATCGAAGAAGGCATCGCGGCCGAAGCGCTCGTCGATCAGCATGCCGTAACCTCGACGGCCATCGGCAACGCGTGCCGCGGCTTCCACGGCAAGCCGTTTGAAGGCGACGATCTGCTTGTAATCGACGCCAAGTTCATCGCAGACACTGGTCAATTGCGAACGATGATCGACTGCCAGCGCCATCAGCAGCGGTATCTCGCCCTTGCGGGTCGAGGCCCAGTGAATATGATTGATCGCCTCGTCCTTGCGCAGCGCGCGATGTTTGCTGCCGTTCTTGAGGAAGAAGTCGAGCTCCGCCCAGGTCGGATATTCCGGCGAGCAGAGCAGCCGGGAGACGGCAAAGGCGCCACAGGCATTCGCCCAGGTGGCGCAGGTCTTAAGCGGCTCATCTTTCAGCCACCCGCGCAGCAGGCCGGACATGAAGGCGTCACCGGCGCCGAGTACGTTGAACACTTCGATCGGAAAACCCTGACCGACGATGCCGTCTTCCAGATTGTCGCTGATTGGGCCGTCATAGACGATACAGCCCATGGCCCCGCGCTTCAGCACGATGGTTGCCGGAGAGATGCGGCGGATTTCCTTCAGTGCGGCCAGAACATCGTCCGCGCCCGACGCAATCAAGATTTCTTCCTCGGTGCCGACGATCAGATCGCAGTCCGGCAGCGTCTCCTTCATCTTCGAGGACACGCGGTCGGACTTCACGTAACGCTCGAAGCCCTCGGCATGGCCGGCAAGGCCCCAGAGGTTCGGTCGGTAATCGATATCGAAGATCACCTTGCGGCCATTGGCCTTGGCAATGCGGATCGCCTTGCGCTGTGCGGCTTCCGTATTCTGGCGGGAGAAATGCGTGCCCGAGACGAGTACCGCGCGCGAGGACTTGATGAAATCCTCGTCTATATCGTCTTCGTCGAGCGCCATATCGGCGCAGTCGGACCGGTAGAAGATCATCGGCGAAACGCCTTCGGCCTCCACCGCCAACAGCACCAGCGCCGTCAACCGGTCCTTGTCCGTCTTGATGCCCTTGGTCTCGACGCCTTCGCGCGCCGACTGTTCGATGATGAAGCGGCCCATCTGCTCGGCGCCGACGCGGGTGATCAATGCCGATTTCAGCCCGAGCCTTGCCGTGCCGATCGCGATATTGGCCGGGCAGCCGCCGACGGACTTGGCAAACGAACCGATATCTTCGAGCCGTGAGCCGATCTGCTGGCCGTAGAGGTCGACGGAGGATCGGCCGATGGTGATCACGTCAAGAGACGGCTCCGGCGCGTCCGGATTCGATTGTACCATGATGTCCTCCCGCTAGTTTCTTACACGGTCCGGTATGCCCGCGAATTTCTAATAATGAAACATCGGTTCCGTATCTTTGTCAATTCGGAATATTTATTCCATTTTTGCCTTTGCGGATTTGGAATGCTGCAGCTTGCGTCGCCGCTCGGCAATGGCGACCGGCAGCGCCATGGTGAGCGCCATCGATGCGGAGAGCGAACGAAAACCGCCGAAATCAGCCTCTGCCACTTCGAACCAATGTGTCGCGCAGGCGGCCAGCGGCGAAAAGGCCGAATCGGTGATCGCGATGACCGGCACGCCGCGATCGGCCAACTCCTGGCTTTGGCTGAGACTGTCGGCGGCATAGGGCGAGAAGCTCGCCGCAATCGCCGCATCGCGCGGTGTCGCGAATTGCACCATCTCCGGATCGACGCCATTCGGCGAGGCAACGATCTGGTGGCGAATGTGCAGCTTGGAAAAAGCGTAGGTCATATGCGCCGTCAGCGGATAGGAACGCCGCTTGGCGATGAGGTAGATGGTCTCGGCACTCGCCAGAATATCGACCGCCTTGGCGAAGGTGTCGGTTTGCACCGTCGCTGCAAGCCGGTTCACGGACTGGCTTGCGGCGGAGATGAAGCCGGCAAGCAGGGTGGCATCTTCGTCATCCCCGCCGGACTGCTCCAGCGTGACGAGGCGCTCCTCATAGCTCAGCGTCCGGTCGCGCAGCCGCTCGCGAAAAATGCTCTGAAGGTCGGAGAAGCCTTCATAACCGAGGTGGTGGGCAAGGCGCACCAGCGTGGAGGGCTGCACGTCCGAAGCGGCGGCAATGCTTGCCGTCGTGCCGAAGGCGATTTCATCGGGATTGCCGAGCGCGAAGGCGGCGACCTGCGCCAACCGCTTCGGCATGCTCGCCTTGCGTTCGATGATGGTGCTGCGTAGGCTTTCGAAATCGCGTGGCACACGCGCTCTCTGGGGATCACTATCCATGCTGACGGCTCGGGAGATGAAACAAATATTCCATATTTCGAAGCATAGACGATTTCGTGCGGAGCGCCTAATTGTTTTTAATCCCATGAATTTCAACGGTTTTGGACAGCCTAGCGCGAGGCGGAGTGAAGTGATGCTTCAGGACATGCTTGTCAAAACGGTCCAAATATTCCAAAAATTCGCGAAATTTGAGGAGGAGACCTTGATATGAAGCCACTCGGCATCGGTTTGATCGGCACCGGTTATATGGGCAAGTGCCATGCGCTGGCATGGAATGCGGTGAAAACCGTGTTCGGCGATGTCGAGCGGCCGCGCCTCGTGCATCTCGCCGAGGCCAATGCGGAACTGGCGCGCGCCCGCGCTAGCGAGTTCGGCTTCGAAAAGGCGACCGCTGACTGGCGGGCGCTGATTGCCGATCCTGACGTCGATGTCGTCTCCGTCACGACACCCAACCAGTTCCACGCCGAAATGGCGATCGCGGCCCTTGAGGCCGGCAAGCATGTCTGGTGCGAAAAGCCGATGGCGCCAGCCTATGCCGATGCCGAACGCATGCTTGCCGTTGCCCGGCAGTCCGGCAAGGTGGCCGTGCTCGGCTACAATTATATCCAGAACCCGATCATGCGGCATATAAAGACGCTGATCGGCGAAGGCGCGATCGGCGCCGTCAATCATATCCGCGTCGAAATGGACGAGGATTTCATGGCCGATCCGGATGTCTTCTTCTACTGGAAGAGCGAACTGTCCGCCGGTTATGGCGCACTCGACGATTTCGCCGTCCATCCGCTGTCGCTGCTCTGGTATCTCTTCGGCCACGTCGAGGCCGTCACCACCGATATGGTGAAGCCCTATGGCGACCGCCCTGTGAAGGAAGGCGGCCGCCGCGCGGTGGAGAATCACGATGCGGCCAATGTCCTGATGCGCCTCGGTGGCGGCATTTCCGCGGTTTTGATGGCAAACCGTGCTGCCTGGGGCCGCAAGGGCCGCATCGCTCTGCAGATCTATGGTTCCAAGGGCTCGATCCTCTACGATCAAGAGCGCATGAACGAATTCGAGCTCTACCAGGCCGAGGGGCGCAGCTCCGAACAGGGCTTCCGCAAGATACTGGCGGCACCCGCCCATCAGCCCTATGATCGCTTCATTCCGGCACCCGGCCACGGCCTCGGCTTCAATGACCTGAAGATCATCGAATGCCGCGAGCTGATGCGGGCGATTTCCGGAGAGCCGGCGTCTATCGTGACATTCGAAGACGGTCTCAGGATAGAGAAGTCGGTTCACGCCATGGCACAGTCTTTCCATGAGCGCCGGTGGATCGAGATCGGCTGAAGCACAGATCTCGCTTCCGTTGACGGCGTTCGGGGTAGGGGATAGGCCTTGCCTCTGGTGAAGGGCCGCATATTTCGGGAGTGACATCGTGACGGACAGACTGGTAATCATCGGCGCGGGGCAGGCGGGCTTCGCATTGGCCGCCAAGTTGCGCACGCTGAAGGATGAGCGTCCGATCACGCTGATCGGCGCGGAGGACGTGCTTCCCTATCAGCGCCCGCCATTGTCGAAGAAATATCTGCTCGGCGAGATGGCCTTCGACCGCCTGCTGTTCCGCCCCGAGCATTGGTATCCCGATAATAATGTCGAGATCCGCCTGTCGACATGGGCCGAGCAGATCAAGCGCGAGAGCAAACAGGTCCTGCTGCAGGACGGCTCTGTTCTCGATTACGGCACGCTGGCGCTCGCAACAGGCTCGACGCCTCGCCGGCTGCCGGCAGCGATCGGCGGCGATCTGGAAGGCGTCTATATCGCCCGCGACAAGCGCGATGCCGATCTGCTGGCCGCGGAGATGCGCCCCGGCCGTCGCGTGCTCATCATCGGTGGCGGCTACATCGGCCTTGAGGCCGCAGCAGTCGCCCGCCATCTCGGTCTCGAAGTGACCGTCATCGAAATGGCCGACCGCATCCTGCAGCGCGTTGCCGCGAAAGAAACCGCCGACATCATGCGCGCGATTCATAAGAGCCATGATGTGACGATTCGCGAAAAGACCGGCCTGAAACATCTCATCGGCAAGAACGGCCACGTTGCAGGTGCCGAACTCTCCGATGGGAGCACCATCGACGTGGACTTCGTCATCGTCGGCATTGGCGTGGTGCCCAACGATCTTCTCGCCAAGGAGGCGGGGCTCGACGTCGGCAACGGAATCATCGTCGACGAGTTCGCCCGCACGTCGGATCCGTCGATCTATGCGGCCGGCGATTGCGCCAGCCTGCCCTGGCGGGGCGGCCGCATTCGGCTCGAATCCGTCCAGAACGCTGTGGATCAGGCCGAGGCAGCGGCGGCCCTCATTGCCGGCGGCAACGATCCCTATGATCCCAAACCTTGGTTCTGGTCCGACCAGTATGATGTGAAACTGCAGATCGCCGGCTTCAATATGGGCTATGACGACACGCTGCTGCGACCCGGTGCACGCGACGGCGCAAGTTCGGTCTGGTACTTCCGAGAAGGCAGGCTGATCGCCGTCGATGCCATCAACGATGCGAAAGCTTACGTGTCAGGCAAGAAGATGCTGGAATCAGACATCAATCCCGACCGCGCCATTCTCGCCGATCCCGCAGCGGATCTGAAGCAATTGCTGGTCTGACGCCTGCCCGCATAAGGGCCTCTGAGGCGCCTGTATTTTTGCACTGTCATCATTCTATCGATGACCTAGATAAAGGACATGTGAAAACTTCAAAAAAAGCTTGATCGTACGGGAGAATACCCATATCAGGGCTCCCACCGGAGAGGTGGCCGAGTGGTCGAAGGCGCTCCCCTGCTAAGGGAGTATACGTCAAAAGCGTATCGTGGGTTCGAATCCCATCTTCTCCGCCATCTATCTTTTGATTAAAGGAAATCAGATAGATGGAAGCGGATGCCGATCAGACCATGACAGTTGCCATCACACAATTTTCGCCTGCCGCAGCCGGGTTAGGCTGAATTTGTGCTGTAATTTTTCTTTTTCTCTTGAATTTTGGTGCGTCTTTGGACGTAAAAATGCCGCCCGCGCTGAAGCGGGCAGGCAGCATTCAGGCAGATGCCTTGGGCGGCGTTGGCGACCGCCATCGGTCCTGAAGGCCGGAGGTTGAAGCATGCCGCCTCCTGCGAAATGCTAGGACCGGCTAGAAGCGGAAATATAAACTCACTCCTGGCCGGCGATGGTAATAATCGCGATAGCCGTAATACCCGGGATAATCGCGGTAGCCGTAGTACCCGGGATATCGATAGCCGTAATACCCAGGGTACCTATAGCCGTAATACCGAGGGTATCTGTTGTAGCACCTGCCATAATATCCACAGGAACGGTAAGCGTAACGGTGGTTCCAGTAGCGATCTGCCCGCCAATGATGGCTCCGGTGTCGGATCAGCTCGACACTGCCGATCTGCACTTGTTCGGGAGTCGGCGGAAAGATCGGGGCTGCCTTTAGCGGCAGGGCGAAAGATGCAGCCAGGACAACGGCTGCGAGTGCTGATAATAGCTTCCTCATCGACGTATCCTCTCAGGTTTTCACCTTGAGCTTTCAGGGCTGAACCTTCGATGAACGGACTTCGTCGATCGGCGGCCTGGAATCGCCTGGCCCAGAGTCGCCAGCCAGCCGGCCACAGTGGGAACGATGATGATCCGGCTTGCTGGCATCTTCTCCGCCATTGCTCTCCATTGATAACGCCGCGGTTTTTTGCACGGCTTCTGTTTCCGCTGCCAATTTTCCCTGTTCGAAATTCTCCCTGGCGCACGCGCCGTCCCAGCATCGCGATGCTCGCCAGGCGAATCGCGTATGGGAATCAGTTGTCCCGCGTCGGCCAAAGCTGAAATCGGTTTCGGCTTTTCATACGGCGGAACGTCCGTCAGTCCTCAACCGGTCACCTTGAAAAGCCGAATCTGGCTGGAAAGTGGTGCCAATTTGGCACGAGTAGGCGCCTCTTCGCCTTGTGAAATCCCGATAAACGCTGGGAAAATAAGAACTTTCTTAACAAAGCTTAAACAAACGGCGGCCCCATTGCCCAACTTGTGGCCTTTCAGCAACAGCGTTTCGGTAAGGCTTTCGTAAACCCCTCTTGAACACAAGTTGGTGATTGCGTGACAGCCGCCGTCTTGTATTTTCAGCCTCGGAAGCAAGGGCCTGACCGCCCGACTTCTTCAAACACCGGGGGTAGGGCAGGGAAACGCCGTAAGGCGTGATCTTACCTCCGATCGAAACTTGAATTGGAGGTCATTATGAACATCAAGAGCCTTCTTCTTGGCTCTGCTGCCGCTATGGCAGTAGTTTCCGGCGCTCAGGCTGCTGACGCAATCGTTGCAGCCGAGCCGGAACCGGTTGAATACGTTCGCGTCTGCGACGCTTACGGCACCGGCTACTTCTACATCCCTGGCACGGAAACCTGCCTGAAGATCAACGGTTACATCCGTTTCCAGGTTAACGCTGGCGAAAACGTCGGCGGCGACTCGGATTGGGATGCTGTAACCCGCGGTCAGCTTCAGTTCACCGCCAAGAGCGACACCGAATACGGCCCGCTCACTGGCGTGATCGTTCTTCAGACCAATGCCGACAACGCATCGACCCAAGTTGCTAAGCTCGACTCCGCTTACCTCGACGTCGCGGGCTTCCGCGCTGGTCTCTTCTACTCCTGGTGGGACGATGGTCTCTCCGGCGAGACGGACGATATCGGTTCCGTCGTAACGCTGCATAACTCCATCCGTTATCAGTACGAAACCGGTTCCTTCTACGCTGGCCTCAGCGTCGACGAACTGGAAGACGGCGTCTTCAAGACTGGCGAAGAGCCGAACAACGTCGGCGTTGCCTTTGGCATCGGCGGCAAGGCTGGCGCCTTCAGCTACCAGGTCACCGGCGGCTGGGACTTCGACAACGAAGACGGCGCAATCCGCGCAATGGGTACGGCTGAACTCGGCCCGGGCACGCTCGGCCTCGCAGCTGTCTACTCCAGCGGCCCGAACTCCTACTACTCGCAGTCTGAATGGGCAGTTGCTGCCGAATACGCCATCAAGGCTACCGACAAGCTGAAGATCACTCCCGGTGTTCAGTACTACGGTAACTACTGGGGCACCCCGGCCAAGCTTGGCGCTCCTGACGACTTCGACGGTCTTGGCGATGCCTGGAAGGTCGGTTTGACGGTTGACTACCAGATCGTTGACAACTTCTACGCCAAAGCTTCCGTCCAGTACCTGGATCCGGAAGATGGCGACGACGTCACGACCGGTTACTTCCGTCTGCAGCGCTCGTTCTAATTCGAGTTGACTTCGGTCATAGAGAAGCCTGGCTTTTGAGCCGGGCTTTTTTTATGGTCGACGCCTTCACTATAACGAGTGGTGTTTTGATGTCCGCGCTAGGCGGCATCACGAAAGCTCAACTCAGCTTGCCGATAAACATCCTGATCGTGTCCGGAATGTCTCCCAGATGCAGAAGCGGCGCATGGCCTTGGCCTCTCGCCATGATCTGCACCATATCAGGATGCCGCTTCGCCATTTCATCCACTGTCTGCGGCGATAGCAGATCGGAATTCGCTCCCCTGATAACCAGCAGCGGCATGGCACGCAGGCTCTCGAACTGCGCCCAAAGGTCGGGGAGGGGCTTGCTGAAATCGATTGTTTTCAGCTGCTCGGCAATATCAGGATCGCAATCGGCAACTGGTACGCCGTTCTGCTCCCTATAGATGGCCTGCGCCATATTCAGCCAGTCGTTGACGGCGAGCACGGGGAAGGCAGCGGCATAGTTCTCCTTGAGGATGTCAACCGCATCACTCCAGGAAAGAGGTTTGCGATCCCGGTTGAGATAGTCCCTGATCGCCATCAGCCCGACCGGCTCAATGACCGGTCCGATATCGTTAAAAACTATGCCCGCCAGCAGTTCCGGCTTCATTCCCGCCAGCAGATGCAGGATCAGCCCGCCGCGCGATGTGCCGATAAAGATGGCGCGGTCGATGCCGAGTGCGGCGCAGGCGGCAATCACGTCGGCGCATTCGACCGCCAGATTGTAATTCGTCGTGTTCGCATCCCGCTCGGACATGCCGCGCCCGCGATAATCGAGAGCGACGACACGGCGCGGGGAGGCCGCGTCCTGTGACAGCAGCAAGGCAAGTTCATGAAAATTGCGAGAATTGCGTGTAAGGCCCGGCAGGCAGATGACAGGCAATCGATTGATGTCTCGGCTTGCCGCCCGGTAGTCGCGGGCATAAAGCTTCAACCCATCAGTCGAAGTAAAGAATTTTTCGGTGAATGCGTTCTTGTCTTCGTCGCGCATGACATCTCCATCCGGTGTGCCAGAGGAGATGTAACGTGCTTTCGGCAGGCCTGCCAATCGGCCTTAGGTCGCGCTGCGCCCGCCGATCAGATCGCGCTCGATATCCGGGGTCTGGCCAAGGCGAACCTTGTAGACCTCGTAATTCTCCATCACCCGCTGCACATAATTGCGCGTTTCGGGAAAGGGGATGCGCTCGATCCAGTCGACGATCTCATCGACCGGCTTGCCACGCGGATCGCCATAACGCCCAATCCATTCCGGCACGCGCTTCGGTCCGGCATTATAGGCGATGAAGGTCAGGATATAGGAACCGCCGAAGGCTTCGATCTGTTCGCCGAGATAATGCGCGCCGAGCGTCGCGTTATAGCCGGCGTCGGCCGTCAGCTTGTCCTTGGAATAGGTGATGTTGTGCCGCTTGGCGACGGCCTGAGCGGTGCCAGGCAAAAGCTGAAGCAGGCCGCGGGCGTTGGCGGCGGAAACGGCAGCCGGATTGAAGGCGCTTTCCTGCCGGGCGATCGCATAGGCGAGTGCCTTGCCCGAGCCGGAAATATTGGCATTGGCGGGTATGACACCGACTGGGAAGGCAAGTGCTGCGACATCGATGCCGCGTCCATAGGCGATCTTGCCGATCTGCAGCGAAAGGTGATGGTCGCCCGCCTGCTCGGCCTTGGCCGTCAGGATCGCCAGCTCGCCGGGGCTTTGAAGCTGGTCGGCAAGTGCCAGGTAAATGGCTGCCGCACGCCAACCATGACCTGCTGCCTCCAGCCGTCCGATTGCCTGCACGGCCTCACGCTGCTGCAGGTTCTGACGGTCGGCAGCTGTCGGCGCCGGATAGGTGACGTTCAATGTCTTGCGCCCGAGCCTTTCGGCGGCAAGCTGACCGTAGAAAGTGCCGGGAAAATTCGCGGCTTTGGCGAAAAATTCACTGGCTTTGCCCGGCCCGCCAGCCTCCGCAGCGCGTCCGAGCCAATACCAGGCTCGGGAGACGGACAGCGGGCCGTTGGAAACCTGCAGGATCTTGCGGAAATGTGTCTCAGCCGTCGTCGGGTCCTGCAGACCGCGCAACGCGTACCAGCCGGCATGGAATTGTGCTTCGACGATATCCGCCGGCACCGTCGCGACGGAGGCGGCGACGATCTCGTAGGCTGCCTTGAACTGGCCCTGGTCGACGAGGCCGCGGCTGACGATCCGCTGCTCGTTCCACCATTCGCCTGAGTTCATCAGTTCGGTTCGGTCGCGCGGCATCTGCTGCAGCAGCTTGGCGGCCTCGAGATACTTGTCCTGCTTGCGCAGATATTCGATGCGCGCGAAGAGAAAGCCTGGATCGCTGCGCCATTTGGCTTCGACAGCATTCAGCAATGCACCGGCATTACCCGCATTGTTGTCGACGGCAGCCCAGGCCTTGTAGAGCGACTGCGCCTGCCCCATGTCGCCGAAGCGCTTGGCCTGCGCCACCCGCCCGCGATACATCAGGTAATCCATCCGCGTCTTATGGTCCGCGACGGTCAGCAGGCCGGCAAATTCGGCCAGGATCTTGTCTTCGGTTGCCTTGTCGAGCACCTGCCCGCGCCAGATCTTGCCGATATATTTTGCTGCTTGCGCAGACTTGCCGGTCGCCACTAGCGCACGCGATAGGATCATCGCACCCTGCGGCGTCTCGGGCGCCGTATCGCCGAAGGCATTCAGTATCGCCGCAGGGGCGGGATTCTCGTCATAAAGCGCCCGTTCGGAATTGCCGCGCAGACGTTCCAGACCCGGCCATCCCTTCAGCTCGTCCGAGGCACTGGCGATCTCATACGAAGGGACGCCCTTTAGGCCGGACGTGGCGATTGCCCAGGTCAGGATATGACGGTCGAGCGTTCCCGCCGTCATGGTGTTGCGGATGGCGAGCGCCTGCTGCGGATCCTTGTTGGAGAGCGCATCGAGGCCCGCCTTCAAATCGCTGTTGACGGGCGCGATCGCCGGGTTGCGCGGGATTGCGCCGGTGGTGATCGCCTCGGGGAAAGAGGCGGTTTCCGGCACGAAAGCCAGCGGCTTGACGGTGGGTACGGGAGCGCCTTCGCCGGGCAGCTGCGATGCAGCGCTGCCCCAGGCCGCGGCCACCAGACCGAAGGCAGACAGGATCAAAACGGCTCTCTTCATTAGGTTACCCGCAACGAAAACATGCCCTTCCATTTGGCTGGAGGCACCTTAACGAAACCTTACCAAATCCGGTAAAATTCATTCACATTTGCTATCGGAATTTGCCCTAAACCGATCTATGCGCGCTTGTCGCGGCCATATTGCCGCTCTATGGTGCACAACTCTTATTCATGGAATGCGGCTGAAGCAAGGTTATCAGCCGTGAGGAGCTTTGCATGTTCAATGGGTCCATCCCCGCTCTCGTCACTCCCTTCACCGACGCCGGCCTGATTGACGAAGACAGCTTCGCCGCTCATGTCTCGTGGCAGATCGGGGAGGGCAGCAGCGGCCTCGTTCCGGTCGGCACGACCGGTGAGTCACCGACGCTGTCGCATGCCGAGCACAAACGGGTAGTGGAACTCTGCATCGAAGTCGCGGGCAAACGCGTGCCGGTCATGGCTGGCGCCGGCTCGAACAATACGCGCGAAGCGATCGAGCTTGCCCAACATGCCGAAAAGGTTGGTGCCGACGCCGTCCTCGTCGTTACCCCCTATTACAACAAGCCGACGCAGAAGGGTCTGATCGCCCATTATTCGGCAATCGCCGAAGCTGTTAAGCTGCCGATCTATATCTACAATATCCCCGGCCGTTCGGTTATCGACATGACACCGGAGACGATGGGCGCGCTTGCGAAAGCACACAAGAATATCGTCGGCGTCAAGGATGCGACCGGCAAGATCGAGCGCGTCTCCGAGCAGCGCATCACTTGCGGAAAGGAGTTCCAGCAGCTCTCCGGCGAGGATGCGACGGCGCTCGGCTTCAATGCTCACGGCGGCGTCGGCTGCATCTCAGTGACGGCCAATATCGCGCCGCGTCTCTGTGCGGAGTTCCAGGCTGCGACGATTGCCGGCAACTATGCCAAGGCGCTGGAACTGCAGGACCGGTTGATGCCGCTGCACAAGGCGGTCTTCATGGAGCCCGGCGTCTGCGGCGCGAAATACGGCCTGTCGAAGCTCGGCCGAATGAGCCGCAACGTACGCTCGCCGCTGATGTCCTCACTGGAGCCGTCGACGGAGGCGGCGATCGACGCTGCCATGCGTCACGCCGGCTTGCTCAACTGAGGCTGATAACCGGCCCATCTTCACAAGATCGGGCCGTTCTCTTACATAGATGACAGGAAATAAGGGTGCGGAATTCGCGCCCCTGAATGGAATTATCGTCATGGCCCCCAAAGGCAGCCAGCGCATCGTGAAGAAGGTCGTCGCGGAAAACCGCAAGGCCCGCTTCAACTATGAGATCATCGATACCTATGAGGCGGGCCTGGTGCTGAAGGGCACCGAGGTCAAGTCATTGCGCGAAGGCAAGGCCAATATCGCCGAATCCTACGCTTCGGATGAGGATGGCGAAATCTGGCTGATCAATTCCTATCTGCCGGAATATCTGCAGGCGAACCGCTTCAACCACGAGCCGCGCCGCCGCCGCAAGCTTCTTTTGTCTGGACGCGAGATCAACCGCCTGCGCGCGGGCATCAACCGCGAAGGCATGACGCTGATCCCGATGAAGATCTACTTCAACGATCGCGGCCGCGCCAAGCTTGAGCTGGCACTCGCGAAGGGCAAGAAGCTTCATGACAAGCGCGAATCCGAGAAGGAGCGCGATTGGAACAGGCAGAAGAGCCGTCTGTTGAAAGGCAACGGCTGATCATTTCCTGTAGCATTCGCTATTCGCGAATAAGGCTTCAGTCCTCGAAATCGCTGGCTGGTGCCACTTCAGCAGGACGCGGAGGGCGCTCGGAAGGATCCCGGCCGATCTCAGCTTTTAGCGACAGTAGATCGATGAAGTGATCGGCCTGGCGACGCAGGTCGTCGGCGATCATCGGCGGCTGGGTCGACATGGTCGAAATGACTGAAACCTTACGTCCCTTGCGTTGCAGCGCTTCGACCAGAGTGGTGAAATCGCCGTCGCCGGAGAAGATGACGAGATGGTCGACCGTTTCGGACTGCTCCATGGCATCGATCGCGAGCTCGATGTCCATATTGCCCTTGATCTTGCGGCGCCCCATGGAGTCGGTAAACTCCTTGGCAGGCTTCGTAACGACCTTGTAGCCGTTATAATCCAGCCAGTCGATAAGGGGACGGATCGAGGAATATTCCTGGTCTTCGATCAGCGCGGTATAGTAGTAAGCACGCAGCAGATATCCGCGTTTCTGGAATGCTTTCAAGAGTTTGCGGTAGTCGATATCAAAGCCCAGACTTTTGGATGCAGCGTAGAGGTTGGCGCCGTCTATGAATAGTGCAATTTTCTCGCGTGGGTCAAACATCGCTTACCAATCCAAAGAGAGTAATCTAAATCCATAAGCCACTTAGCCAATAAAAACAGCGGCTTGTGGAGGTGGCGTCGAGCTGTTCCGTACTTTATGAATTATTCATATATAAAAGATTTAGGGCACGATTCGACTTATTCCAAGCAACCGTCGGTGGAAATGTCATATTGTGCATGGAAATTTAGACCAGCCGCGGATAAAGGCGAGGGAACCCTAACGAAAAACTTGAATTTGCCCGGTTTTAATTGTATCGGGCGTCTTAATCCCGAAAAGACGACCGCAAAGGACAGGCAATGGCCCGTGTCACAGTAGAAGATTGCATTGACAAGGTAGAGAACCGCTTCGAGCTGGTTCTGCTCGCCAGCCATCGCGCCCGGCTGATTTCTCAGGGTGCCTCGATCACCATTGATCGTGACAACGACAAGAACCCCGTTGTGGCTCTGCGCGAAATCGCTGATGAGACCCTCTCGCCTGACGATCTCAAGGAAGACCTGATCCACTCGCTGCAGAAGCATGTGGAAGTGGATGAGCCCGAGCCCGATCCGGCAAGCCTGATCGCCGCCGGTGCCGCAGCCGCTGCCGACAGCGAAGAGCAGGACGATCTGCCGGAAACGATCACCTTCGACCAGATGTCGGAAGAAGAGCTTTTGGCCGGTATCGAAGGTCTCGTCCCGCCAGAAAAGAGCGACGACTACTAAGCGCATCCTCGGCCCTTGGAGGGCTGTGCTTCCCGCGCGGGAAAAGATTGACGATTACCAATCATCAATCTTGCGCCTGTAGAGCTTAGGCATAATATTGCCCATGTGAGCGCCAATCTGCGATTGGCGCCCTTTTATTTTATTGGAGTGGCTTTGGAATGATGCGGCAGTACGAGCTCGTGGAGCGGGTTCAGAAATACAAGCCCGATGCCAACGAAGCTCTGCTGAACAAAGCCTATGTCTACGCCATGCAGAAACATGGCCAGCAGAAGCGGGCGAGCGGCGATCCCTACATTTCGCATCCGCTCGAGGTGGCCGCCATCCTGACCGACATGCATCTCGATGAATCGACGATTGCTGTCGCCCTCCTGCATGACACGATCGAAGATACGACGGCGACCCGCGCCGAAATCGATGAACTTTTCGGCGAAGATATCGGACGTCTGGTCGAAGGCCTGACGAAGATCAAGAAGCTCGACCTCGTCACCAAGAAGGCCAAGCAGGCAGAAAACCTGCGTAAGCTCTTGCTTGCCATTTCCGATGACGTGCGCGTCCTGCTCGTCAAGCTCGCCGATCGCCTCCACAACATGCGCACCCTCGACCACATGTCGCTGGAAAAGCGCGCGCGCATTTCCGAAGAGACGATGGAAATTTATGCGCCGCTTGCCGGCCGCATGGGTATGCAGGACATGCGTGAGGAACTGGAGGAGCTTTCCTTCCGGCACATGAACCCGGAGGCTTACGAGACCGTCACCAAGCGCCTCGAGGAACTGTCGAAGCGCAATGAAGGCCTGGTCAAAAAGATCGAGGCCGAGTTGCGCGACCTCCTGATCGCCAATGGGCTGACGAGCGCCTATGTCAAAGGCCGCCAGAAGAAGCCCTATTCGGTGTTCCGCAAGATGCAGTCGAAGTCGCTCTCTTTCGAGCAGCTTTCCGATGTCTACGGTTTCCGCATCATCGTCGAGGATATCCCCTCCTGCTACCGCGCACTCGGCATCGTCCATACCCGCTGGCGCGTCGTGCCAGGTCGTTTCAAGGACTACATCTCGACGCCGAAGCAGAACGATTACCGCTCGCTTCACACCACGATCGTCGGCCCGTCGATGCAGCGCATTGAATTGCAGATACGCACCAAGCGCATGCACGAGATTGCCGAATTCGGTATCGCCGCTCATACGCTCTACAAGGACGGCGCCACCAATGCCGATGGCGATATTCTCTCGCGCGAAAGTAATGCCTATTCCTGGCTGCGCCACACGATCGAGGCACTTGCCGAAGGCGACAGCCCGGAAGAATTCCTCGAACATACCAAACTCGAGCTTTTCCAGGACCAGGTCTTCTGTTTCACGCCGAAGGGCAAGCTGATTGCTCTGCCGCGCGGCGCAACGCCCATCGACTTCGCCTACGCCGTCCACACGAATATCGGCGATACGACCGTCGGTGCGAAGATCAACGGCCGCATCATGCCCCTGGTGACCCGCCTCAACAATGGCGACGAAGTGGAGATCATCCGCTCCGGCGTGCAGGTGCCGCCGGCCGCCTGGGAAGAGATCGTCGTCACCGGCAAGGCGCGCGCTGCCATCCGCCGTGCGACGCGCATGGCGATCCGCAAGCAATATGCCGGTCTCGGCCACCGCATCCTGGAACGCACCTTCGAACGCGCCGGCAAAATCTTCTCGCGCGATGCAATGAAGCCGGCGCTGCACCGTCTGGGGCAGAAGGATGTGGAAGATGCGATCGCCGCCGTCGGTCGCGGTGAAATGTCGTCGCTCGACGTGCTGCGCGCCGTCTATCCCGATCATCAGGATGAGCGCGTCACGGTCAAGCCCGCCGGCGACGAGGGCTGGTTCAATGTCCGCAGCGCCGCGGGCATGATCTTCAAGATCCCCGGCAAGAGCAAGGCCGATCTCGATGGTGAGCGTGCCTCCACCGAGAGCGATCCCGATATCGTGCCGATCCGCGGCCTTTCCGGCAATGTCGACGTCAAGTTCTCGCCAACCGGCGCCGTGCCCGGTGATCGTATCGTCGGCATCATGGAAAAGGGCAAGGGCATCACCATCTATCCGATCCAGTCGCCGGCACTGCAGCGCTTCGATGACCAGCCGGACCGCTGGATCGATGTGCGCTGGGATCTGGATGAGGCCAACAAATCCCGCTTCACGGCCCGCATCTTGGTCAACGCGCTGAACGAGCCCGGTACGCTCGCGAAGGTGGCGCAGACGGTGGCGAGTCTCGACGTCAATATCCGCATGCTGAATACGGTACGTGCGGCAACCGACTTCACCGAAATGGTGTTGGAAGTTGAGGTCTGGGACCTGCGTCAGCTCAATCAGCTGCTCGCCCAGTTGAAGGATCTGGACTGCATCGCGACGGTCCGACGGCTCTACGAGTAGGCTTTTGTTAAAGTTTTGCCGAACGCAAATTTGCGTTTTGCATATTTTGTGATCATTTCATGGCCGAAAAGGCATATTGAAATGGCAAGTCATGCGTCACTTGCATGGCTGCGTTCAGGTTACAGCGATGGTAATTGACCTTTGCCGCGATTATCTTCTGGTCATCAAGAAATGAAACGAAGATGAGGCAAAGCAATGTTTGAACCGATCAGAAAGTTCGCCCGCGCCCTTCGCGCTCCGACCGCTCAGGAACGTGAAATGGCATATCTCAACGGCTCGCATGACCGTATTGATCTTGAATATCGTCAGCGCCAGGTCGATCGCGGCTTGTTCCGCAATCGCTAATCGCCTGAGATATACTTGACGTAAGGAAGGGGGCGTTATGCATGAACCGCGCCCCTTGGAAGAAGAAAAGAGTAGACGGTCTGTTTAAGCGGTTCCATTTGCCGCTCTTGTCATGATGACGTGCGCTGCACTAAATACGCGCCATGTTATTTCGCCGTCGCAAACCAGCAGGATTTAAGGAAAAACTACGGGAGCTTGTCTGGCCCCGTAAAGGTTTTCTGCGCCCTGCACGTTATATCATGATGCGCGTTCTGCGCTTGTCTGCCTCACCGCATGCCGTTGCGGTGGGCTTTGCCGCGGGTGTCTTCGTTTCGTGGACACCCTTTATCGGCGTGCATTTCATCATGGCCTTCGTCATCGCTTATTTCCTGTCGGGAAATATGGTGGCCGCAGCCCTTGGCTGCGCAGCCTTCGGCAATCCGCTGACCTATCCGTTCATCTGGGGCATTACTTGGGAAGTCGGCCATCTGCTGCTCAGCCGCCAGGCTCAGACGGGTGGCCAAGCGATCGATCTCGCCGAACTCTTTCACAAGCTGCATTTCACGGAACTATGGAAGCCGGTGTTGGAGCCGATGCTGATCGGTGCCATTCCGCCAGGGGCCATCAGTTCGGTTGCGCTTTATGCGCTGACATTCTACACCGTCAAGGGCTTTCAGACGCGCCGCCGCGCCCGGCTGATGGAGCGCGCGCGTCTTCGGCTTTCCGATCCGGCCGGCAATTTGCCGACCGTCTGAGCTGAATTTATCCGGAAAGGCTCCCTTCGCATGATCATCGGCATTGGCAGCGATCTCATCGATATCCGCCGCGTTGAGAAATCCATCGAGCGTTTCGGTGACCGTTTCACGCATCGCTGCTTCACCGAGATCGAGCGCGCCCGTTCGGATCGCCGCGCCAACCGCGCCGAATCTTACGCCAAGCGTTTTGCCGCCAAGGAGGCCTGCTCCAAGGCCCTCGGCACAGGCCTTTCGCAGGGTGTCTTCTGGAAGGATATGGGCGTCGTCAACCTGCCGAGCGGCAAGCCGACAATGCAATTGACGGGCGGTGCCGCCGTCGTCCTGCAGGCCATGCTGCCGGCGGGCCACAAGGCCGCCATTCATTTGACAATAACCGATGATTATCCCTTGGCTCAGGCTTTTGTGATCATCGAAGCGCTGCCGGATGCCGTATGATAGCGACCTCTCGTCGCTTTTAATGCTGTCGTTATTGCCGCCACCAGCCGAAGCCGCTAGAGAGAACGTCAGAAAGAAATGCGCCTTTACGGCGTCTTGAAGGAATAAGACTGCGTGTCCGAAAAAGTCGAAACCAAGCCGAACGCCCTCTGGGAAAATATCAAGGTCATCATCCAGGCTCTGCTCCTGGCCATGATTATCAGGACCGTATTGTTCCAGCCCTTTACCATTCCGTCGGGCTCGATGATGCCGACACTGCTGGTCGGTGACTATATTTTCGTCAACAAGTTTGCTTACGGCTATTCGAAATATTCGCTGCCTTTCTCGCCGAATATTTTCAGCGGCCGCATCTTCGGTTCCGATCCGAAGCGCGGCGATATCGTGGTTTTCCGTTTCCCGCCGAATCCTGACGTCGATTACATCAAGCGTGTCGTTGGCCTGCCGGGCGACCATATCCAGGTCACCGACGGCGTTCTCTTCGTCAACGGCAAGCCGGTTCCGAAGGTGCCCGATGGCACTTTCAATTCCGACTACAAGCTCGATCCGGGCCAGGACGTGCCGGTATTCCGCGAGACGCTCGATAACGGCAAGACCTACGATACGCTCGATCAGTCGCCGGTATCGCGCGGCGACAACACCCGCGAGTTCATCGTTCCGGAAGGCCATTACTTCATGATGGGCGACAACCGTGACAACTCGCTCGACAGCCGCTTCGATGTCGGCTTCGTTCCGGCGGAAAACCTTGTCGGCCGCGCCAGCGTCATCTTCTTCTCGCTTGGCAACGACACGTCCTTCCGCGAAATCTGGAAGTGGCCGACCAACATGCGCTGGGATCGCCTCTTCAAGGTTGTTGAATGAGCAAGGCGCAGACGCTCTCAGCGGCGGACCGCGCTAAGCTTGAAACCCTGATCGGCCATGAATTTGTCGAGAAGGAACGTCTGGATCGCGCGCTGACCCATGCCAGCGCGCGCACCGACAAGGGCAATTACGAGCGGCTTGAATTTCTCGGCGACAGGGTACTCGGGCTCTGCATCGCCGATCTGCTGTTTCGCACGTTCGGCGCTGCGACGGAAGGCGAGCTTTCGGTACGCCTGAACCAGCTGGTCAGTGCCGAAACCTGTGCGGCCGTCGCCGACGAACTCAATCTTCATCTTTATATCCGCACTGGCGCAGACGTGAAGAAACTCACCGGCAAGCGCATGATGAATGTGCGCGCCGATGTCGTCGAAAGCCTGATCGCCGCGCTTTATCTCGATGGCGGACTGGAAGTCGCCCGCCGCTTCATCCTGCGTTACTGGGAGGGCAGGGCGGTGCGCGCCGATGGTGCCCGCCGTGACGCAAAAACCGAGCTGCAGGAGTGGTCGCACGCCAAATATGGTGTCACACCCGTCTACCGGGTTGAAGAACGCAGCGGACCGGATCATGATCCGCGCTTCAAGGTGACTGTCGAAGTCGCTGGCGTCGCACCGGAGATGGGCGTAGAGCGCTCCAAGCGCGCTGCGGAACAGGTCGCCGCCACGAAAATGCTCGAGCGCGAAGGCATTTGGCAGCAGGCATCTGCCGGAAATTGACGGGATTAATGACAGAAGAAAACGAAATGGCGGCCAAGAGCGCTGCTGAAAGCAACCCGACGCATTCGGGCTTCGTCGCGCTGATCGGTCCGACGAATGCCGGAAAATCGACACTCGTTAATCGCTTCGTCGGTGCCAAGGTCTCGATCGTCAGCCACAAAGTGCAGACGACGCGCGCCATCGTGCGCGGCATTGCCATCCACAACAATGCCCAGATCGTCTTCATGGACACGCCCGGCATCTTCAAGCCGCGCCGCCGTCTCGATCGCGCCATGGTGACGTCTGCCTGGGGTGGCGCCAAGGATGCCGATCTCATCATGCTGCTGATCGATAGCGAGCGTGGCCTGCGCGGCGATGCGGAAGCCATTCTCGAAGGCCTCAAGGACGTTCCGCAGAAGAAGATTCTCGTTCTGAACAAGATCGACCGTGTCAATCGCGAATTGCTTCTGGCGATCGCTGCTACGGCGAACCAGAAGGTCGACTTCGACCAGACCTTCATGATCTCGGCAGAAAACGGTTCGGGTTGCGACGACGTAATGGATTATCTGGCAAAGACCCTGCCGGAGGGTCCCTGGTACTATCCTGAGGATCAGATCTCCGATCTGCCGATGCGCCAGCTTGCCGCCGAAATCACCCGCGAGAAGCTGTTTCTGCGCCTGCACCAGGAGCTTCCCTATTCCTCGCATGTCGAGACGGAAAAATGGGAAGAGCGCAAGGATGGTTCCGTGCGCATCGAACAGGTCATCTATGTCGAGCGTGACAGCCAGAAGAAGATTGCGCTCGGCAAGGGGGGTGAAACCATCAAAGCGATTTCGTCGGCCTCACGCCGTGAACTGTCTGAAATCCTTGAACAGCCGGTGCATCTCTTCCTGTTCGTCAAGGTGCGCGAGAACTGGGGCGACGATCCCGAACGCTTCCGCGAGATGGGCCTCGAGTTCCCGCACTAAAGCATGTCGCGCAAAAGTGTGCAGCGGTTTTGCGGTAACGACATGCGGCAAATATAAAAGGCATGTCGCGCAAAAGTGTGCAGCGGTTTTGCGGTAACGACATGCGGAAATGCAAGCCTTAAAGTGGCAACGAAACTGGCAAGCGGCGTCCAGCTCCTTGTTTCCGCGTAAAAATCACTGTCTGTTCCGAGGAACGAATTGGTCTGCCTGCGCATTGATTTGCGAGCGCCGGTTTTTGGCACCGCGGGGACAAGATGCCGACGGCAAAACCCACCCATTCCTTCAAGACGCCCTGCGAGCAATGTCCGTTACGGCCGTTGCCGCATTTCCGGGAGTTCAGTCGAGACGAACTGGAATTCGTCTCCAAGTTCAAGAGAGGGGAACTGGCGGCTGATGCCGGTGCAACCATTCTGGTCGAAGGTGCTCACAGCGCCCACCTCTTTACCGTGCTGTCAGGTTGGGGCTTCCGCTACAAGATGTTGGAAGACGGCCGTCGGCAGATTCTGAATTATGTCATGCCGGGCGACCTGATCGGCCTGCAGGGCACGATCATGGGCGAGATGCAGCATTCCGTGGAGGCCCTGTCGCCGGTCTCTCTCTGCATCTTCGAACGCGATAAGCTGATGAGCCTTTATATCCGGCATGCCTCGCTTGCCTTCGACATCACCTGGATCGCGGCGCAGGAGGAGCGTATTCTCGATGAACACCTGCTCAGCATCGGCCGCCGCACCGCGCTCGAAAGAGCCGCCTATCTGATCGCTTTCCTCTTCGAGCGCGGCAAAAAGCTCAATCTTTTCAACGGCCGCAATCTCATTCCGATTACCCAGCAGCATATTGCCGACACGCTCGGGCTTTCGATTGTTCATACCAACAAGACCTTGAAAAAGCTTGCAGCACGCGACCTTATCCGCTGGCAGGAGCGTGGTTGCGAGGTACTGGATGGGGAAGGTCTGAAGCAGATGGCTGGCTGGGAAGGGCTGCGCGAGGAAAAGCGTCCTTTCGTCTAAAGTCGTTCCTTGCCAGACGATGAGCTTGAATGTCTTTTTTAAATGCAAAGTGACGCCGGAAAAAATACAGTCACGTCATCTTTCCTTCGATTTTCGTTCGTATCGACCGGAGGCAAAAATGTGGCTATTCAATAGCGATGGGCAACCATCCCCAACGGTCCAGGCGGGAACCGCAGGAAATGATATTTACGATATGGCAGAGGTGCGGCAAAATTTGCGCTTCACGAGGGGCATGAAGATCATGAGCGCAAAGACCCGTGTCCTGGTCCTGGAAGACAGCATGATTATCGCCATGGAGGCGGAGGATATCCTGCGCGTCGTGGGCGCGGACGTGATCGATATCGCCAACAGCCTCGATCAGGCGCGCGATGCGATCCGCGTTGCAAATTATGATTTTGCGCTCCTCGACGTGAATCTCGGCGAGGCGATGAGCTTCGATTTCGCGCGTGATCTGTCGCAGGCCAATATCCCCTTTGGCTTCGTCAGCGGCTACTCCGATACGCAGGATTTCCCGATCGACCTTCAGGACGTGCCGCTTCTCGTCAAGCCTTTCGACGAGGACGCGATGCGCGACTTTCTCCAGAAGCTTTTCCCGTCGCCAGCTGAATGACTTGAGGCCTCAGCCTGCTTTAGAGTCTTTCCCGCTCAGAATGCTTCAATCTGACCCGGAAAGGTTTTAGAGTGAATCCGCAGGCTGAAGGACGGTTTTCCGATGCAATGGCAGGATCAGGCGATCATTCTTGGCGTCAAACGCCACGGCGAGACGAGCGTCATCGCCGAGGTGATGACGCGCGAGCGCGGCCGTCACCTCGGTCTCGTCCGCTCCGGCCGTTCGCGCACCATGCAGCCAGTGCTGCAACCCGGCAACGAGGTGGAAGTCATCTGGCGTGCCCGGCTGGACGAGCATCTCGGTGAGTTCCGCATCGAACCGGTCAAGCTGCGCGCGGCGCGGCTGATGGAGACGGCAACCGCCGTCTATGGCGTGCAGGCCATGGGCGCGCTTCTGCGCCTGCTGCCGGAGCGTGATCCGCACCCGCATCTCTTCGAAGCGCTGGAAATCATCCTCGATCACCTCCACAATCCTGCCGATGCCGGTGAGCTTTTCGTGCGCTTCGAGCTCGCAGTGCTGAACGATCTTGGCTTTGGGCTCGACCTTACTGAATGTGCGGCGACTGGAGCCCGCACCGATCTCGCCTATGTCTCGCCGAAGTCCGGCCGCGCCGTCAGTCGCGGCGCCGGAGAGCCCTGGGCCGATAAGATGCTGCTTTTGCCGGCCTTCCTGAGTGTGCAGGAAAACCAGGCAGCCGATTTCGAAAGCCTCACGGCGGCATTCCGTCTGACTGGATTCTTTCTGCATCGTCATGTCTACGAACCGCGTGGTCTCGAGGCTTCTGCGGCGCGTGAAGGCTTCGTTCAGGCTGCGCTCAAGGCCCTGAACCCGGCTGCGCGGACGCTTTTGCGACCGGATGAGCTTTCCGCTTGAACGGCTTTTCATTCGTGCAAAACATCCTTCAGCTTTGGCGGTTTACCCCCACGCGCCGTGCCCCTATGTCTCCTTGAACTGAGCGCTCAAGGAGGAAGCCATGCTGAGCAGACCCGAAACATCGACTACCATCACGCTCTGGAACGGGCAGGAGATTCCGCGCCTCGGCATGGGCTGCTGGGCGATCGGCGGTCCCTTCTTTGCAGGCGACACGCCGCTCGGCTGGGGCGAGGTGGATGACAATGAATCGATAGCGGCCATCAACCGTGCCATCGACCTTGGCATCCGCTTCTTCGATACGGCCTCGAATTACGGCGCCGGCCATTCGGAAGAGGTCCTGGGACAGGCGATTGGCAATCGCGCCGATATCGTCATCGCCACCAAGTTCGGCTTTGCCACCAATCCGGAGACGAAGCAGGCGACCGGTGCCTTTGCCGATCCGGCCTTCATTCGCCAGTCCGTCGAGACATCGCTGCGCCGGCTGAAGCGGGAGCGTCTCGACCTCCTGCAATTTCATCTCAACGATTTTCCGCTGGCACAGTCCGACGAAGTCTTCGATACGCTGGAGGCGCTGCGAGCGGAGGGCAAGATCGATGCCTTCGGCTGGAGCACGGATTTCCCAGATCGTGCCGCCCGCCATGTCGGCCGGTCCGGTTTTGTTTCGATCCAGCATACGATGAATGTCTTCGAGCCCGTGCCGCAAATGATCGATGTCGTCGAGAGGAACGGACTCATCTCCATCAATCGCGGCCCGCTGGCCATGGGCCTGCTGACCGGCAAATTCACGCCGGACAAGGCGGTCGGCGCCAAGGATGTGCGCGGCGCCGCACTCGACTGGATGGTCTATTTCAAGGACGGCCGGATCGCGCCGGAATTTGCGGCAAGGCTCGATGCCTTGCGCAGCCTGCTGACATCTGAGGGCCGCACCCTGACGCAGGGTGCTCTCGCCTGGCTCTGGGCGCGTTCGTCGCGCACCTTGCCTATTCCTGGCTTCCGGACGGTCGCGCAGGTCGAGGAGAACGCCGGCGCACTGGAAAAGGGTCCATTGCCCAACAATGTGATGGCAGAGATCGACGCAGCGCTGGCGCGGGTGTGACTATGCCCGGGCGCGAACCTTGAAGGCCCAACCCTCCGGTCGCGACTCGATGATTTTCACCTCGTCGCCGATCGTGACCCTGCCATTGCCGCGCGGGGTCACGTTCCAGCCGAAAAGGGGGCCGGGCACGCGCCGGTCGCCCGACATGCGGATCCTGCCCATGGCTGGTATGGGGCTTGGTACCTCGCGGGAGCCCGTCAACTGGTCCTGCGTGGTCATGATGCAACGGGCGCAGGGTTTTACGAGATCGAAGCGGATACCGGAGATTTCGATGGCCGCCCAGCGGTCTTCCGCCCAGGCTTCGTCCGTTTCGATAACGATATTCGGCCGGAAACGCTCCATGCCGACACTGCCTTCGGCGTGGGCGGCAAGATCTGCGTTCAGCGCCTTCAGCGATCCCGTCGTCGTCACCAGAATCTGGTAGCCGTCAGAAAAGGCCACCGGCGAACCTTCACCTGCCCATTCGGCATTGGCCGTTCGCCGCGCCTGGCCATCGAAAAAGACGAGCCTCACGTCGCGCCCGAGCCATTCCGAAAGCCTGGCATTGATTTCATCGTCGGCAACGGCGGCACTGACGGCCGATTTCCAGACGATGACGTCGAGCCGCCGGTCCGGATGCGGCGGCGGCACGGCAATATCGGCCTTGCCTTGCATCAGCAGCCGGAAGGCGCCGGCCTCGGGCCGCACCTCAATACGGGCGAGCGCAGGAAGTTCGCGTTGCGTTATGAAATGTCCGTCCGGATCCGTCACCATCGCCCGCCGGTCGCCGGGCAGGCCATAGGCGTCAATCTCCGTAAAGGGCAGGGCAATGCCGCGGGCGCTCTTGAGCGGATAAATGAAGAGATCACTGACACGCATCCCATGCTCCTCCTAGATTTTCGTTCCAATTAGATTTCGTCCATGAATGCCGCGAGAAAATCGCGCAGGCTTCTGTCGCGGGTCGCGGCCAGTTCACGGCCGGTCCGGGTCTGGAAACCATCCGCCAGTTTGAACAGTTTCGTCTGGAAATGGTCAATTGCATAACGCTTGTCATCGAGCGGCCGGCTCTCGGCGGCGGGATCGAAAGGATCGTAGAGGCCCGATCCGAGGCGCCCTGCGATATAGAAACAGCGTGCAGCGCCCACCATGCCGATGGCATCCAGCCGGTCCGCATCCTGCAGGATCTTTGCCTCCAACGTTTCCGGCGGCACATTGGCCGAAAAACTGTGCGCCGTCACCGCATGGGCGACATCAGCGATATCCTCGTCGTCCCATCCGAGTTCTTTCAATATCCGCGAGGCTTTTTCTGCGGCGAGCGCCGAGGCCTGGGCGCGCAGCGGCGAGTTCTTCTCGACTGCGACGCAATCGTGCAGCAGCACGGCAGCCGCAAGCACCCGGCCTTTGCCGCCTTCCGCGGAATGGATGCGCATGGCATTGCGGAAGACACGCAGAATATGGGCAAGGTCATGCGACCCGTCGTCGCCGTCACTCGCATGTGGAATGAGCTCCACAGCAAGCGCCTCGTGAGGAGAGAAGGCTTCGGCCTTGAACATCGTTGTCACCGGTTTTCAAAGAAATCCTATTCCGTCGATAACGGCTTGGCCGGCGAGTCGCAATGTGCCGAAATCAGCGCCGGATTTGGTGAGCGGCGTAACGTTGCCCTGCTTCTTCGGCGGCATGCAGAGCATGAGGGCCACCTCGCCGAATGGTTTCGGCGGGCTGATATGATAGCCCTGGATCTCGTCGCATGCTTCGCGCTCCAGCAGCGCCATCTGCTCGGCGGTTTCGACGCCCTCCACGGTCACGCGCATGCCGAGCGCATCGCCGAGCAGGATGATGGCGCGCATGATCGCATGCGCTTCCCTGTTCTCGACGATGTCGTTCACGAAGGACTTGTCGATCTTGATCTTGTCGAAGGGGAAGCTCGAGAGATAGCTGAGCGACGAATAACCGGTTCCGAAATCGTCCATGGAAATGCGGATGCCGCGCTCCTTGAGCGCATGCAGGATCGGCAGCACCTCATCGCGATTTTCCATTAGCACGCTTTCGGTGATCTCGAGTTCGAGACGTGAGGGCGAGAGTTCGGCTGCAGCAAGCGCCTCGTTGACATCCTGCGGCAGGTCGCTGCTCGAGAACTGGATGGCCGAGACATTGACGGCGATCTTGATATCTTCGGGCCATTGCGCTGCATCGTTGCAGGCCCGGCGCAAAACCCAGCGGCCAATATCGACTACGAGGCCGACCTCTTCGGCCAGCGGAATGAACTCCATCGGCGAGACGCGGCCGCGCACCGGATGATTCCAGCGGATCAGCGCCTCGAAACCGCAGATGCGATGCTGAGCCAGGTCGTAAAGCGGCTGGTAGTGAAGCTCGAATTCCTCGTTCTGGACGGCGGCGCGCAGATCGGCCTCCAGCGCATGGCGGGCCTGCATCTTCTCGTCCATTTCGCCGATGAAGAAGCGCTCGTGGCGGCGCCCGTCCGCCTTGGCATGGGAAAGTGCGACGGCCGCGTTGCGCAGCAGTTTGTCGGTCTCGAGGGCATCGTCAGGGGCGATCGAAATGCCCATGGAAACGCTGAGTTCCACCTGCTTATCGCCGCGGAAGAAGGGTTCGCTGAGCTCCCGGCGGATCTGGTCGGCGAGCGCCGTGATGTTCCACGGCTGCTGGCGGCGCGTCTGCAGGATCGCGAATTCGTCCGAGCCGAGACGCGCAAGGATATTCTCCGAGCCGGCTGAAGCGCGGATGCGCTCTGCCACCTGTCGCAGAATCTTGTCGCCGGCTGAAACACCCAACGTATTGTTGATCGATTTGAACCGGTCGAGGTTGAGATGCACGAGCGCGATCTGCTCACCTTCCTTGCGCTCGGCAAGGGCGGCATCCAGCTGCTCGCGGAAGCGAATGCGGTTCGGCAGCCCGGTCAGCGGATCGTGATGGGCAAGATAGGTAATGCGCTCGGCCGCCTTGCGGTCTTCGGTAACGTCGGCATGAATGGCGATATTGCTGCCGTCGGCCAGGATAGTAACCACGCTCTGGATGATGCGGCCGTCATCCATCAGCCATTCGCGCCGGCGGATGCGCCCTGCTCTGGAGGAGGTTTCCCGCCCCTCCTTCTTGCGGCGCGCCCCGCTATTGGCCTGTTCCGTGCCGCGCGTCTTGCTTATCAGCTCCGCAATTGCGGTACCGGGCGAAACATCGTTTTCGGTGAAGCCGAAGAGCTGGCGAAAGCGCAGGTTAGAAAGGGTTAGGCATTGATCCGCATCGAAGACGCTGAGGCCGAGCGGCAGATTGTTGAGAACAATCTCGATGAGCTTGCGCTGTTCTGCCAGCGCCTGCGTTGCGGAACTGATCGTGTTCTTCAGTTCGCGGTTTTCGACGAGCAGCGTTTCGGCGTTGCGCTTGAGCTCATCATATTCGCTTTCATGGCTGCGATAGGTCGTGATGACGAGCTCCATCAGGCGCTCTGCATCGATCGATCCATCCTCGCTGACGGCTTGCGTGCACTGTTGCCAGAAAAGCGTCTCAGCTTTCATGCGCTCAACTTCCCCTGAGGGACGGTTGCGATGAAAGCATAGCAAAAGGCAAAGGCGTCTTCGATTGGCAAAAGTGCCATATCGCGCCGGGCATAAAAAAGACCTTTCTAAAATGAATACAAGAACCGACTTTTATAAGCAGCAAGTGTCCGTTTCCGGCAACTCTCAAGCGGCATCATCTACCGCTCCGATTAATAATCGGTTGCAGCCGGGTGATGCTTTATACCTAGCCGGCAATTTGTCTGTATCTCGCAAACTCCTGAAATAGCGAGAAAAACGGGGTCTCCGACGGAGGTTGAAAGCGCCGTCGGAAGGCGCAGTTACAGTTTGTCAACCATGGTTAATCGGGAGTTAACAGCTTGTTGACCGAAATCGCAAATCAGTTTACCCAGCATATCGACCTTGATCTTTTCCACCCGCGTACTGCGTACAGACTGTCACCGGAAGAAGCGGTGAACGGAGGTTTGTATGATTCATCTTTCATCGGTTTCCGACGTCTCCTATGCATATTTGGCAACGCTCACACGGCTCGATGCCAATGGCGACGGCGTGCTCAGCCGAAGCGAACGCGCGGCAGATCAAAAGCCTGGCATCATCCGTGAATTTCTTGAGGTGGACGATGCCGGCAGCGCCCAGACGCAATATCGAAGCAATCTGGCTGCCCTGATGATGGAATATCAAGACAACGGATCGCTGACAGGCTCGACGGTTCCCTATGCGCTGCAGCAGATCACTCCCGATGCCAATGATCAGCCGATGCAGGTCTATCGCAATACCTATGGCGAATTCGATTTCGGTATCGCCGACTGAGCGTTACGCACCTGTCTCAGCAAGTGAGTCGGCCGCCGGTCGGCTTTTTCTTGCCTTTTAGGCAAGCAGGAACACCTTCTTCCATGAGACGTTGGGACACAGTCCCCGAAACGGAAGGAAACCTGATGAAAATCGTATGCACCATCGCTGCCCTCGGCCTCTTAGCGGCGGCGTCTCAAGGCCTTGCCCAGGACAAACAGACAGCGACGGCAAATTTTACCGGCCCTGACGGCAAGGATTCCGGCCGTGCCACGCTGACGGCTGCCGCCAACGGCGGCGTCTTCATTGAAGCCGAAATCTCCGGCCTGCCGGCCAACAAATGGGTTGCCTTCCATATCCATGAAACTGGCCGCTGCGATGCCGCAACCCATCATGAAACGGCGGGCGGCCATTTCAACCCGACCAAGGCCGAACACGGCTTCCTGGCAGCCAAGGGGCCGCATGCGGGCGACATGCCGAACCAGTACGTCGGACAGGACGGCATCCTGCGCGCCCAGATTTTCGACAGCATGGTCTCTCTCGACGGCAAGGAGGATGGCGTGCGCGGACGTGCGCTGATAGTGCATGCCGAATCCGATGATTACCGCAGCCAGCCATCGGGCGGCGCCGGCGACAGGATCGCCTGCGGGGTGATCAAGTAACCAGGAAAGCTCTATGGCTGGGTTTGCGCGGACGCCTTCGGCGCTCTCCTGCGGGCCGGAGCCTTGGCCGGGGTCTCCTCCGGGGTGGCGTGAAGGTCCGGAGCATTGGACGCTGGCGCCTGCGCCGGATTGTAGGTCACCTGCGGGTAGGGGATCGTTATCCCCTTCTCGTCAAAGGTAAGCTTGGCGCGTTTGATCATGTCACGGCTGAGGTCCCACCAATCGCCGGTCTTGGCCCAATAGCGCAGCGTTACATAGATCGCGCTTTCGCCGAAGCTGTCGACAAAAGCAGTGGGCGCCGGCGCCTTGAGCACGCGCTTATCGTCGGCGGCGAGACCCATCAACGTTTCCATCGCCAGATCGAGGTCGTCCTCATAGGCAATGCCGATCTTCAAGTCGTTCTGCCGGGTCGGCTGGCGGCTGTAGTTCGTGATCGGCGTATTCCATAAAGTCGAATTGGGCGCCAGCCGGTAGAGGCCATCTCCCGTCTTCAGTTCCGTGGCGAAAAGGCCGATTTCAAGCACCGTGCCGCTGACACTGCTTGTCTCGATATATTCGCCGACACGGAAGGGCCGCAGTACCAGCAGCATGATACCGGCAGCGATATTCTGCAGCGTGCCCTGGAGCGCGAGGCCGACGGCGAGGCCGGCGGCGCCGAGAGTGGCAATGATCGATGCCGTCTGCACGCCGAATTGTCCAAGCACGGTGATGAACACCAGCATCAACAGCGCATAGTGCACGACGTTGGTGAAGAAGCGGGCAAGTGTCTCATCAATGCCGCGCACGCGCGAGATACCTTCATAGACCCAGCGGCTAGCGAGACTCGCCAGCACCCAGCCGACGATGAGCAGAATGATCGCCCCAAGGATGGAAAAGGAATATTGAACGGCAAGCGCACTCGCCTGACCGAGCGCTGAACGCGTTGCGATGATGAAGTCGGTGGCCTGTTGTTCCATCACTTGCTCCACAAATGCCTCGTCGACAGCTAGATGGAGCAGAGGCCAGGAGCGTCAACCGATTGAATTGTCCCGAACGGAAAGCAGGAAAGGCGCGTTGCCGTCAGCCTCCGCGCCGCGGCCGATGGCCCTGACGGCATCGACGAGCCGCCCGCAACGACCAAGCAGCGCATCGCCGATTTCGATGATTCGGCCATTCGGCGTCGCATAGGGCGATGCCGCCCGCAGCCGGCGGGCAAGCGCTAGCTCATCCTGTTCGGGTGCGAGCGACAGCGTCGCAATCAGCGCCGCTGCGGGCGATCGCGACACGCCCATCCAGCAGTGGATCAGGAGCGGCGCTTCCTGCTGCCAACCGGCAGCGAAATCGATGATCGCCTGCACATGTTTTTCGTCGGGGGCGACGAGATCACCGGTGCCCTTGAAGGCAATATCGTTCATGGTGAGCAGCAGGTGCCGGTCGGCCCGGATGACGCCCGGCCGGTGAAAGGCCTGCTCCTTTGCCATCAGGCTGATCATCTCGCGCGCTTTGTGCCGCACCGCCATTTCGCCGACACGCGCCAGCGGAGAAACCACGATCAAGGTCACGGCTTCGTGCCTCGCGCCGCCTCGATCTCGGCGAAGCGCTCGCAGAACAGCCGCTGCGCCTCGATCGCCGGCAAGGGATCGATCAGCAGCATGTCTCTGGAAATGCCGCGCGGCTGCCCGAAGAATTTCTGTGCTTCCGCAGGCGTGAAGCCGGCAAGCACCGTCGCCTCGAAATAGGCGGCGATCGTGTCGGCCTTCTTGATCTTGTCCTTGAGTTCGCGGGAGGGATGCGGCGGCAGGCCGAAGCGCAGGTGCACGGCAGCTTCCAGCCGCTTCTCGATCATCTTGTATCCGCCGCCGACAACGGCCTTGAAGGGCGAGATCATGTCGCCGATCACATATTCCGGCGCATCATGCAGCAACGCCATCAGGCAATCGCTCGGGGTGGCCTCGTTGAAATGCCGGAAGATGAATTCGACGACGAGGCAGTGCTGCGCAACGGAAAAAGCATGGTCGCCCGACGTCTGGCCGTTCCAGCGGGCAACGCGTGCAAGCCCGTGGGCGATATCGGACAGCTCGACATCGAGCGGCGAGGGGTCGAGCAGATCGAGCCGCCGGCCGGACAGCATGCGTTGCCAGGCGCGTGGAGCCTTCGCAGCGGTCACGCGCTCGCCTCGTCGGCAGACGTCGGAAAGCTGAGGCCGGACCAGGCCGGCAGACTGAGCGTCACGGAAACGTCGCCGGCGAGCAGCAGTATTCCCGAGGCCATCGCCTCGCCAGCACGGTCGATGCGCACGATCGCAAGCCCTCTCTGCCCTTCGACGGAACCGAGCGTGCCGATCGCTTTGCCGCTGGCGGTGATTTGGGTGCCGCCGGCAGGCAGTGCTGCCCCCGCCGAAACGATGACGACGCGACGGCGCGCCGTACCGCGATGCTGCATGCGGGACACCACTTCCTGACCGACATAGCAGCCCTTCTTGAAGGAGAGGCCGCCATTGAAATCCATCAGCACGTCATGCGGAAAAGCGTCCTGAAGCGCATAATCTGGCCCTGACGTGACAATTCCATTCTCGATACGGAGCGCATCGTAGGACCTCGCGCTATCGTTGCCATGATGGCCGGCGCGGCGAAGAAGCGTGACGCCTGCCTTGGCGAAGCGGCTATCCTTGACGCCTTCCGTCGCATTCTCGTCCCACGAAACGGTCACGCCATCCTCGGCAACAGGCGTCAGCGTCACCGGCGCACGCAGGCGGTACATGGTCAGCCGCTTGAGCAAGGCTTCGCGCTGGGCCGCGTCCGTTTCGATGATGAAACCGTCGCCGTCGCGCCAGATCACGAAGTCGAACAGGATCTTGCCCTGAGGCGTCAGCAGCGCACCCGGCCGCGCCTCATCGGCGCCCATCGAGACGATGTCGGTGGTGATGAGATTTTGCAGAAAGGATTCTGCTTCCGCGCCGCCAACGGCAATGAGCGAGCGGTCTTTCAGGAATACGGCTGGCATGGCGAAACCTGTCGCGTTGGTGATCGCTCAGAGGTAAGTCTTTGACGTTGACGGTGCAAGCGTTGCGGCGTCAGTCACCCGCGGTGAAGAACTTCCATTTGCCGTCGGGCGCGATGCCGAGGCGATAGAAATTATAGCCGCCGAACTCCTGCATGTCGGAGAGATCGCCAGCGGTCACGATGCGCAGCAGTTCCACGCGCTCCGGCGGCGTCAGCGACTTCAGGTCCTTTTCGGCGAAATAGGGCCAGACATACATCTCGTCCGCCGTGCCCTGGCCGACATGCACGAAGCCGGTCGAGATGACATCGAGCATGATCGCGAGGATTTCATCGCCATCGGGATCGCCTGAGAGATCCTTCAGCGTGCCGATCGGATCGTCGGTCGGCTCGCCGACGGTCACCTGCGTCTGGTCGGCGCCGGTCCCCATCAGCGGGCGCAGGCGTTCCAGATCACCTGAAGCAGCGGCCTCGACGATCTGTTCGCGCATTTTGCGAACCGGTTCCGGCACCTTGCTAATGTCATAAATGACTTCGACGGGTTTCGAATCGTCGGATGCGCCCGGCGTCTTGTCGACGCCCTGGCCGCTGTTCTTGTTGACGAGCGGATCAGGCTGGGGAACGCCGGGAGAACCGTTCTGCGGTGCAGCCGGCTGCGTCTGACCCTGTTGCGCCGTCGCAGCAGGCGCATCGGGTTGGCCCGGAATCTTTTGAAGTTCGGAAAGCGCGTAGGCGGAAGAAGCGGACAGTACGCTGCCAGCGACGAGACCGACAGCAAGAACAACCGGCGCGAGTGAAATTCGCGAGGACATATCTTTACCGGTACGCATGAGACTCTCTGTGATGCCCTTATTGCAAGGTGCGGTTGGTGGAAAATTCACCTGCCAGCATGCGATCGCGCAGCGAATCGAGCAAGGCCTCGGCGCTGCCCTCGCCATGCAGCCTGATCGTCTCGCGCAGCGCATGCGCAATTGCAGCATCGGCAATGATTTCAGGCTCGATGCCATCGGCCATGCCGTCGGCCCAAGCCTCGTTCTGGTATTCCAGAGCCGCCTGCATCTTTTCGTGGACGATCATGTCGTCGATGTCGTTGAGGCTTGGTTCCATTGTCTTTTCCTCAGAACTTCTGATGTCTTACCGCTGCGTTAACAAGACTAACAGCCTTTTCCCAAAACGACACGTCCGCATGCGAAAACAGGTTAATTAATCGTTAATTTCCAAAGCGCGAAGTAATTTCTGTGGCGAGTGTTGCACCTTCGTTACGGTAGCGCTCTTCTGCCACGATGGCCGCCTGTGTGCAATCGGTATAAACCGAGGCGAATGCCCGGTATCCGCGATTGAAAGCTGCGGTCAGTTTTTCCTTGCGCTGCGGCTCCCCATTCGTTTCAGAATCAAGCAGTTGCTGCATGTCGGTCCGCCATTCGTCTGCGCCCGGTGCCTTGCAGAGCGTCCGCAGGTAATGCACCGAACCCAGGACCTCCGCCAGCCGCGCCAGCTTGTCGTCGTAGGGCACGGTCACAACCTGCGGTGCGACCTCTGCCGGCGGCGGAGGGGCCGCATTCTTGCCGCCTTGCGCCATTGTGGGACCAGCCCAGGTAAGGCCGATAAAGACGAAAGATGACAAGACAACGCGTCCAACGGGAATCATGTTCACAGTTGATACAGCGAGCATGACGGGAACAAGGCGAATGCCGCACTTTCCACTTCTATTCTGCAGACTGTCCCGGTTGCCGCGTCATTTTCCCGCCGCAAGCCGTTCTGCACATTCGAGTACGCTTTGCGGCACCGGCAAGCGCCGGATCTCTTCTACGCTGTACCAGCCGATCGCGGCCGCATCGTCGGCAGCTTCGGCAACAAGATGACGGTCTGCTTCGACGCGGAAGACGGACAGGAAGAAATGGCTGCTGATGCTACCGTCCGGCGCATGGGTCTTTAGGTCGTAAGTGGAGAAGAGGCGGGGGTTGCGGGCCTGAATGCCGGTCTCCTCGAAGAATTCTCGCAATGCCGTCTCTTCGGGCTTTTCGCCCGGCTCGCCGCGCCCGCCGGGAAAGGCGTACATATCGGCCGAGGGCGGGTTTCGCCGTAATACGAGAAGAAACCGGCCGTCACGTTCGAGGATGGCGGAGGAGGCGGGTCTGGCTTCGGAAATCATGGCTTCGTACGCTTTGCTGCAATACCGCCTTATCTCACGCTCCGCTCGCCTTGCGCAACCGCCGGCATTGCGTGGAATATGACCTTTGCGATTCCTGCGAGATGCTCTTGACCTATCTGATCTATTTTCTTGCTGCCGTCTTCGAAATTGCCGGCTGCTTTGCCTTCTGGGCCTGGCTGCGGCTGGCAAAGCCGGTGTGGTGGCTCGCGCCGGGCCTGGTGTCACTGGCACTTTTTGCGTGGTTGCTGACGTTTGTGCCGAGCGAGGCAGCGGGGCGCACCTTCGCAGCCTATGGCGGCGTCTATATCGTCGCCTCGCTGCTTTGGCTCTGGCTGGTGGAAAACCGCATTCCCGACCGCTGGGATATCGGCGGCGCGCTGATCTGCCTCACTGGCTCGGCAGTCATCCTCTTTGCGCCACGCAGCTAGGGCAGTTCCGCAAAAGATGTGCAGCGAGAATGCCCGGGAGCAAAGCGCCTTGACCGATGCCGGGCAGGATGCAAAGAAATCCCCATGTGTGGACGTTTTGCCCTGACGAGCTCCAATGCCGCTGTGCAGGAGTTTTTCTCGACGCTTGATATCGATGCTTTCCCGGAGCGCTACAACATCGCGCCGACGCAGCCGATTCTCGTCGTCATCTCGGGCGAGGGGCAGGAGCCGGGCAGCAACCTTCCGGACCGACGTGCCCTGCTGGTGCGCTGGGGTTTTACGCCGGGCTGGGTTAAGGATCCCAAGGAGTTTCCGCTGCTGATCAATGCACGCGCCGAAACCGCGATCGGCAAGGCGTCCTTCCGCGCCGCCATGCGCCATCGCCGTATCCTCATCCCGGCCTCCGGGTTCTATGAATGGCATCGCCCTTCGAAGGAAAGCGGCGAGAAGGCACAGGCCTACTGGATCCGGCCGCGCCGCGGTGGCGTCATCGCCTTTGCTGGTCTCATGGAAACATGGTCCTCGGCCGATGGCTCGGAAGTGGATACAGGGGCTATCCTGACGACCAGGGCCAATAGCGCGATTTCGTCGATCCATGACCGCATGCCCGTCGTCATCCAGCCGGAGGATTTCTCCCGCTGGCTCGACTGCAAGACGCAGGAGCCGCGTGAGGTCATCGACCTCATGCAGCCGGTACAGGATGATTTTTTCGAGGCGATCCCGGTTTCCGACAAGGTCAACAAGGTCGCCAATATGGGGCCAGATCTGCACGAACCGGTGCCGCTCGAAAAGCCGCCGAAGCCGCCCCAGAAGAAAACGCCACCCGATGGCGGCCAGCTCAGCTTCTTCTGACGCATGTCGCGCGGAAGTATGCCGCGGTTTCGCCATAACGATCCGTGAAAACGAGAATTGAACGCTTCCCCATCTACCGGAAAATATGATGATTTCTCCATCCGCGGCGCTTGCCGGCTTCTTGCTTGGCGCTTCTCTGATTGTGGCGATCGGCGCACAGAACGCTTTCATCCTGCGGCAGGGGCTGCTGCGCTCGCATGTCTTCATTCTTTGCCTGATCTGCGCGCTTTCGGATGCCGTGTTGATTGCCGCAGGCGTCGGCGGGCTGGGCACGCTGGTGTCGCAATCGCCGATGCTGATTTCGGTGGTGACGATCGGCGGCGCTATATTCCTAGGCTCCTACGCCGTCATGGCTTCGCGCCGAGCGCTGCGTCCGGCCGCCATGCAGGCGGGTGCGCCGCAGGCTCTGGGGCTTAAGGCGGCGGTCGCAACCTGCCTCGCCTTCACCTTCCTCAATCCGCATGTCTATCTGGATACGGTCGTGCTGCTCGGCAGCCTGTCGGCCGCCTATCACGGCGCAGATCGTCTGGCCTATGGCGTCGGCGCCGCCACGGCGTCATTTGTCTGGTTCTTCGCGCTGGGATATGGGGCGCGCCTCTTGCAGCCCGTTTTTGCCAGACCCGCGGCATGGCGGGTTCTGGATGTCATTATCAGCATCGTCATGAGCTTGCTGGGGATCAGCCTGCTCGTCCGCTTCTTCAACCCCGCTTAGGCGGTCTTCTTGACCTTTACAGGCTTTGCCATCATCGAGGCCGCAGCCACGGCCTTGAGGCCGAGCGGGCGATAGTTGGTAGTGAGATCCGGCTTGGCTGCCTGCTGCTGTTCCGTGGTCTTCTTCGAGGTCACGATACTCTCCTCACGTGGTTCCCTAGAGTTTTATGTATCTTGGTCTTTTGTCTTCAATAACGACAAAAGCGAGGCATTGCTTATCAGGAAATATAACCACGGAGCATAATTCGCGAGGCTTAACCGAAGCCTGCGTACGTTAACACTTACTTAATAAAATAGACGCTCAGATGTGGCGACCGATATCGTCCTCTCCGACACCCGGCTCCTCGATAGTCAGGGTGCCATATTTGCGCCTCCACTTTCGCGCCCCGAAGGGCAGGGAAATGAGGTAGGCGCAGACGGTAAAGACCATCACTTCCCAGGTGAAGCTCATCAGCATCGCGACGTAGATGACGACGCCGAGCATGGCCGGCAGTACGAGATCGCGCCGCATGCGGCTCTCGGATTTGCCGGACCAGACGGGCAGGCGGCTGATGAGCAGGAAGGCGATGAGGACCGTGTAGCCCGAGGCGAGGAAGGCAAAGGTTCGGTCGGTGGCGAGACCGAGGAAGCCCAGATAAACCGGCAGCAATACCAACATTGCGCCAGCCGGCGCCGGCACGCCGACGAAATATTCTGACTGCCAGGGTGCGCGGTTCTCGCGCTCCGACATCACGTTGAAGCGGGCCAGCCGCAGACCAGCTGCGATCGCATAGATGAGTGCTGCGATCCAGCCGAGCGAGCGCGCTTCGTCAAGCGCATAGACATAGACCACGAGGGCAGGGGCGACGCCGAAATTGACGATGTCGGCAAGCGAATCCATCTGCGCGCCGAATTTCGACGTGGCCTTCATCAGCCGCGCCACGCGGCCGTCGACGCCATCGAGGAAGGCGGCGACGAGCACCATGGCGACAGCCAGTTCATAGCGGCTCTCGAAGGCGAGCCGGATGCCGGTCAGGCCGGCGCAGATAGCGAGAATGGTGATGAGGTTCGGAACGACGAGTCGGATCGGAATCTCGCGCAGGCGCGGCCCACGGGCGGAATCGTCGACCGGGCCATTCGGTTCGAAGGGCGGAAAGGGTGGTTCCATATCGCGCTCTCCTGAAACTTAGCTGCGGCGGCTGATGACCGGACCCTTCGCCGAAGCGAATTCGGCAATGACGGTCTCGCCGGCAACCGCCGTCTGGCCAAGCGAAACGCGCGGTGCGGCATTCGCCGGCAGGAACACGTCGAGCCGCGAGCCGAAGCGGATGAGGCCGAAACGCTCGCCCGCATCGACGGGTTCATTGACATGCGAAAAGCAGAGAATACGCCGCGCCACGAGTCCGGCGATCTGCACCACGCCGATCTGCCCATGACGGGTTTCGATGACGAGGCCGTTGCGCTCGTTGTCTTCGCTCGCCTTGTCGAGTTCGGCGTTCACGAAGCTGCCCGGGCGGTAATTGATGCTGACGATGCGGCCGCGCATCGGCGCGCGGTTCACATGGCAGTTGAAGACGTTCATGAAGACCGAGATGCGCAGCATCGGCTCGGCTCCAAGGTTCAGCTCGGCAGGCGGCGTCACCATCTGGATCGACGAGACCTTGCCGTCAGCGGGCGAAATCACGAGATCGTCGTCCTGCGGCGTCACGCGCTCCGGGTCACGGAAGAAGTAGGCGCACCAGAGCGTCAGGATGAGGCCGATCCAGAAGAGCGGTTTGAAGATCCAGCCCAATACGAGCGACGCGACGAAGAAGGCGGCGACGAAAGGGTAACCTTCCTTGTGCACCGGAACGATCGTGTTGCGAACCGTATCGAACAAGCTCATGTGTGCCAGGCTCCTGTCGTTTTTCGTATCCGCTGGTTACATAAAAACGACCTGAGGAGCAATGCCACGGACCTCAGGCAGCCTTCCTTGCGCTGGTTCTGAACAACAAAACGGGCCAGTTTGCCCGTTTCGGCGCTTAGCTTGCCGGCGCCAGCCGATTGACGATGCCGAGCTCATCGCTCTCGCGAACCTGCTTCAGGTGTTCTTCGGCCTGTGTTGCCTCGCGCTGGCGGTTCCACATCGAGGCATAAAGACCGTTCTTTTCGAGAAGGGCGGCATGCGTGCCGCGCTCGGCAATCTCGCCGCTCTTCAAAACGATGATTTCATCGGCGCCGATGACCGTCGAAAGGCGGTGGGCGATGACAAGCGTCGTGCGGTTCTTGGAGACGATATCGAGCGCCGTCTGGATTTCCCGCTCCGTCGTCGTATCAAGCGCCGAGGTTGCCTCGTCGAGAATGAGGATCGGCGGCGCCTTCAGGATTGTGCGGGCGATCGCGACACGCTGCTTCTCCCCGCCTGAAAGCTTCAGGCCGCGCTCGCCGACCTTGGTCTCGAAACCCTCGGGCAATGTATCGATGAAATGCGCGATCTGGGCAATTTCGGCGGCCTGCCGAACATCGGCCTCATTGGCTGAAGGCCGGCCGTATCGGATATTGTAAGCCACCGTATCGTTGAAGAGCACCGTATCCTGCGGCACCATGCCGATCACCGAACGCAGGCTCTTCTGCGTGACGTCGCGGATATCCTGCCCATCCACGGTAATCGAACCGCTCTGGATGTCATAGAAACGGTAGAGCAGGCGCGACAGCGTCGATTTGCCGGCACCCGAGGGGCCGACAACGGCGACCGTCTTTCCGGCAGGCACGTCGAAAGAAATGCCTTTCAGGATCGGCCGGGCCGGATCATAGGCGAAATGCACATCCTTGAAGGAGATGGCGCCCTGGCCGATGGCAAGTGCCTTCGCATCGGGCGCGTCCAGAACCTCGGCCTTCACTTCCAGAAGATCGAACATCTGCTCGATATCGATCAGCCCCTGGCGGATTTCACGATAGACGAAGCCGATGAAGTTCAGCGGTACCGAAAGCTGCAGCAGCATGGAATTGACGAAGACAAAATCGCCGACCGTATGTTCGCCGCGCTGGACCGACCAGGCGGAGAGAACGAGCATGATCGTCGTGCCGATGCCGAAGATCACGCCCTGGCCGAAGTTCAGCCAGCCGAGCGAAGTCCATACATCGGTCGCCGCCTTCTCGTAGCGCTCCATCGACTTGTCGAAGCGCTTGGCCTCCATCTCCTCATTGCCGAAATATTTGACGGTCTCGAAATTGAGCAGCGAGTCGATCGCCTTGGTATTGGCGTCCGTATCGCTGTCGTTCATCGCCCGGCGGATTGAGATGCGCCAGTCGGAAGCGCGGATCGTGAACCAGATATAGGCCCAAACGGTAAAGGCGGTGACGGCGAGATAGGAGAAGCCGTAGCCCCACCAGAAGATTGCAGCCGTCAGCAGGAATTCTATGACTGTCGGGATCGAATTCAGGATCGTGAAGCGCACGATCGTTTCGATGCCCTTGGTGCCGCGTTCGATGATGCGCGAAAGCCCGCCCGTCTTGCGCTCCAGATGGAAGCGCAGAGAAAGTTCGTGCATATGCACGAAGGTGCGGTAGGCAAGCTGACGCACCGCATATTGGCCGACGCTGGCAAACAGCGAGTCTCTAAGCTGATTGAGGCCGAGCTGGATGAGACGCGTCAGGTTATAGGCGATGACAAGGGCAGTAGCGCCGATGAGCAGCGGCGGCAGGGACGACCCCTGCAGATCCATCCTGCCGTTCAGCGCGTCCGTGGACCACTTGAAGAAATAGGGCACCAGCAGCAGGACGAATTTCGACACGAGAAGGTAGACCGAGGCCCATACGACCCGCATCTTCAGATCCGGCCGTCCTTGCGGCCACATATAGGGCCAGAGATTGTAGAGTGTTCCGAGCAGGTTGGAATCCGAAACTGTCTTGCCGTTTGCCATGCCTATCTCCAGCCCGGAGGGCCGCTATTGCCGCGGTCTGTCGCCGTTCCAGCGAGATATGTTACCGGCTGGCGGAATACAACATTGATAGGAACTTTATAAGCGCAGTGTTGCGGACCGGCCCTAACAAAACGGCGGCCCGGAGGCCGCCGCTTATCGTTTCTAGAGATGGCCGCCGGAGAGCCGCTTGCGGTGAAGCTCCTCGGCATTCGGCAGCGCATCCTTCGGAAGGCCGAAGATCTGGCCAGGGCGAATGCGGTCCGGATTGGGGATCTTGTCTTCGTTGGCGATGTAGATCGTTGTGTAGCGTACACCGGCGCCATAGACGCGGCGGGAAATCTGCCACAGCGTATCGCCGCGGCGGATGATGACCGCATTGTTGTTTGCCGTCAGAGGTGCCTGTTCGATCGTCTTCGGTTGGCCGGCGGCGGATACCTCGTTCGACGGCGTGGCATTGGGGACCGTCAGCTGGGCAATGATCGCGCCGAGCTTGTCGAGCGCCGCGCCGACTGATTTAGCATCCTTCGGCAGACCCTGCAGCACTGTCAGTGCATTCGAGGCGACCTGCGAGGCGGATGCCGATGCCTGCTTGAAGGCGTCGGTCGCATCGACGGCAGGATGGAAATCGACGAGCGAGCGCAGTGCAAATTCGGTCGCCGAGCGGGCTGCCGCAAGCTGTTCCGTGCCTGGGATCTTGCCATCTGCAAACAGGCCCTTCAGTAGGCCGAAAGCTTTCGTCGCGTCACCCTTGAGTTTGCCAAGCTCGCCTTCATCAACCGCCGCAATCGCCTGATTGCTGTTGGCATTGTTGCCGGGCCCGGCCGCAACGGTGACCTGATCGCCTGCAGGACGGTTGAAATTGACAGAGGCGCGCACGAGCACCTTGCCGGCGCCATCAACGACGTCGACGCGGATCTTGTGGTCGCCGACCGACAGATCCATCACGCCTTCGATGACGAAGTGACCGTCCGACCCTGCGGTATCCTTGCCGATCATCGCATCATCGGCATAACCGACGACCTTCGCATTGGCGCGCGTCGTACCGGCAACGAAGATTTTGTTGCCCTCGATTTCGACAGCGCTGACCACCACGTCGGCCGTGTTATCGCCGCCCTGCTGGGTGCCGGGAACGGCTGGTGCCGTTTTGGCACCATCGCCTGAGCTTGCGGGCATATTCGGGGTTTGTATGGCGACTTCGTCGTTTGCTGCAGCATTCAATCCAGACGCAGAGGCATCATTGGCGGTCGGCGGCTGGGCGCTGGCGATCTCAGCCTTCGGCGCTGTGATGATACGGCTTGCCGTGCCGGGCTTGGAGACCATGGCAAGCAGCTCGCTGCCGCTACCGTCCTTCGGCACGGAAACGGTCGCGACTTCTTCAGAGAGGGTAGTCTTGCCATCCTTGCCCGTGACCTTCAACACCAGCTGATGGTCGCCCGCGGGAAGCGGGTTGTTGAGAACGGCAGCAAAATCGCCGGTGCCGTCGACATCGGTCGTCATGACCACCTTGTCGCCGTCGAGGACTTCCAGCTTGCCATGCGGCTCGGCCGAGCCGGCGATGACGGTCGAGCCGTCGGGCTCGACGCGCAGCACGTCGAATGCCGGGATCTTCGGGCCAGTGCTGGAAGCGCTATCGGCAGTGCCCGCAGGCTCGGGCGCGCCGGTTAGAGCGGCCTCAGCTTTTCCAAGCGCGGCCAGGGCATCGGCGGCATTTTCAGGCAGATTCTGGATGATGCCGCGTGCCTTGCCCGCACCGTCCTTGGCCTTGGAAACGAGGCCTGCGGTTCCGGTGTCGAGGCCTTCGGGGGCGGCGAAATCGACGATCGCGGTCAGCGCATTCACCGCTGCCGTCTTGGCGCCTGCAAGCGCATCGGCGGCAGGCGCCTTGCCATCGGCAAACAGTGCTTTCAGGCCGGAGATGGTCTGGCCGGCATCGGCGGTGAGGCTGGCGAGCTTCTGGGTGACAGCCGTGGCATCGGCGACAGCCGAGCGGGAAGTCTTAGACGCTTCGTTAACCGTATTGTTGACCTCGGTGCCGGCCTGGTTGATGGCGTCCCCCACTTTCGCCACATCGGAGCCGAGACGGGGCATGACGAAAAACACCATCAGTATGATTGCGATTACGAGCACTGCGAGGGCCAGCAAGCCGGCACGGTTTTTCATCATTACGTCTCCCAAGGCGGCAAATTGCCGTAGTATCCAGAAATTGCTAGCGATTCCCTTTGCTTTCCACAAGCATTCAAAGCAATTACACAAGCCCGGCGCGCCGCTTTTCAGTCAATTTTCTTGACTGCATTGAAATGGAATAGTTGTTTTTCCCCTATGAGCGAACAATCTGTATCGATTCGATCCATCTGCGTTTACTGCGGTTCTCGACCGGGACGCGATCCTTCCCATATGGCCGCCGGCCGCGCACTCGGAAAAGAGATCGCCGAATATGGCCTTCGCCTCGTCTATGGCGGCGGCACGAAAGGCATCATGGGGGCTGTAGCCAGCGGGACCTTATCCAATGGTGGTCAGGTAACGGGCATCATTCCCGAGTTCCTGATCGATATGGAAGCGACTCGCCATTCCCTAGGCCAGCTCAACGAGCTTATTGTAACTCCTGACATGCATGCGCGCAAACACGCGATGTTCGAGCGCTCCGACGCTTTCGTTGCCCTGCCTGGAGGCATCGGCACGCTGGAGGAGATCGTCGAGATCATGACCTGGGCGCAGCTCGGCCGTCACGAGAAGCCGATGGTTTTCGCCAACATCAACGGCTTCTGGGATCCGATGATGGAGCTCCTGCGTCACATGACGGGCGAGGGCTTCCTGCACACCGCCCATCGCGTCCAGCCGCTTGTCGTCGACGAGATCTCTGGCATCATTCCCGCGATCATGGCACAGGCAGCAGAGCTTGCCGCCGACCGCAGCGGCGAAGACGACGTGATCTCGAAGATGTAGTGAGCAATTCCAGCAAAAGTGTGTAACGGTTTCGCGTCCGGAATTGCGTCAGAAATACTCGCGAGCCTAACGCCCGCGTGATGTCCTGAGCATGGACCAGGTGTAGAAGAAGAGGCCGGCCCAGATCAGCGGAAAGGCGATCATGCGCGCCGTATCAAGCTCCTCTCCGAAGCCGAAAATGGCGATGACGAAGATCATCGTCGGCGCGATATATTGCATGATGCCGATGGTCGATAATTTGAGCAGCTTGGCGCCATTGGCATAGATCATCAGCGGCACGGCGGTGATCAGCCCGCAGCCGAGCAGGAGCACGGTATCGCTGAGGCCGGTGCGGTACAAGTGCCCCTCGCCGGTGACGAACTCCAGATAGAGAATGTAGAGCAGAGCCGGCAGGCTGAGGATCAGCACCTCCAGAAAGAAACCTTGGTTCGGCCCAAGCGGCAGCGTCTTGCGAAACAGCGCATAGAAGCCCCAGCTGATCGCCAGCGTCAGCGCCACCCAGGGAATGCCGCCGCTGTCGAAGGCGAGCACGACGACTGCAAGGCCGGCAAGACAGATCGCCGCGATCTGCATCGGCTGCAGCTTTTCCTTCAGCAGCACCGCGCCGAGGAAGATGCTGAAGAGCGGGTTGATGAAATAACCCATGGCCGCATCGAGCGAATGGCCGGCACCGATCGCCCAGACATAGGTACCCCAGTTGACGGTGATCAGCGCCGCAGTCATGACCGCCATGCCGAGCATGCGCGGTGAACGTAGCGCAATCGCGACATCCTGCGTGCGTCCCAGGACCAGGAGCACGATGCCGGCAAGCGGCAGCGACCAGAGAATACGGTGGGCGATGACTTCGGCCGGCGAAATGTGCGCGACCGCCTTCATGTAGATCGGCAGAAAGCCCCACAGAAGATAGGCCGTCAGCGCGAAGGCAAAGCCGCGTGGACTGTCTTCGTTCTTGATCAAGGAGGCGCTTGCATCGACAGACATCGGGTGTTTCCATCTTTGTTCTGTTTCTGATCCGCATTAGCTTAAGCGGCGTGAATAGGCCAATTCATTTCAGTGAATGGATCGGCACTTGCCCGGCGACGGGCAGAGGCAAACCATGGACGAACAGGAACTGCTGATTTGCCGGCAAGCCTATGCCATTCAGATGCTCGCGAAGATGGGCATCGCGGGCGACGAACGGCTGCGGCAGGTCTTTGCCACGGTGCCGCGCGAGGATTTCCTGGATCCGCCGCCATGGCGTATGGCGAGCGGCATCGGCTATCAGGACATGCCGTCGACCGATCCCGTCATCCTCTATCAAGATGTCCTGATTGCGCTGCAGGAGGACCGGCAGGTCAACAACGGCAGCCCCTCGCTGCATGCGCTCGGCCTTCACTGGCTCGCGCCGAAACCCGGCGAGACGGCCTGCCATATCGGTGCCGGCGGTGGCTATTATACCGCCATGCTGTCGCATCTAGTCGGTCACGACGGCCATGTCGTGGCGATCGAGTATGACCGCGATCTCGCCGCCCGCGCCGCCGCCAGTCTGGCTCCCTATGGCAATGTCGAGGTCATCTGCGGCAACGGTCTGGAATGGCCGCAGTCGTCATCCGACGTGATCTACGTCAATTTCGCGGTTCACAGACCGGCCGAAACCTGGATCGACCATCTTGCTGTCGGCGGCAGGCTGATCTTTCCGCTCAGCGCCCCCTCCCGTGATGGCAGGGATAATTTGCGTCCGCTCAGCGCCCGCGGCGGCTTTTTCTTGATCCAGCGCACGCCGGGTGACTATCGCGCGCGTTATCTGAGCTCTACCGTCTTCGTCTGGGGCCATGGAGCGACCGGTACGCTCGAGACTTACAAGACGCTCGAAGCCAGCTTCCGGCGTGGCGGCATGGACGAGGTCACGCGGCTGCGCTGGAAGACACCAACAGAAGAGGACGAATGGTATTCGGAGGAGGACTGGGGCCTCCTATAGAATATTTCACACAATCGCGGCCGCAAACCGCGGCCGCTTTTGCACTGCTTCATCTTACTCGGCGGCGATCTTGCCCGCGAGCTGCCGGTTCTTCATCAGCTTGTAGATGACAGAATCCATCAATGCCTGGAACGAGGCGTCGATGATGTTGTCGGAAACGCCGACAGTCCACCAGCGCACGCCGCTGGAATCGGTGGATTCGATCAAAACGCGCGTGATGGCGTCGGTGCCGCCATTGAGGATACGCACCTTGAAGTCGGCAAGCACGAGATCGTCGATTTCATGCTGGTATTTGCCGAAGTCCTTGCGTAGCGCAAGGTCGAGCGCATTGACCGGGCCTTCGGCTTCCGCCACCGACATCAGCGTCTGCCCGTCGATGCTGATCTTCACCACGGCTTCGGAGACGATCTTTATACGGCCGTGGGAATCGAAGCGCCGTTCGATCATCACCCTGAAGCCATCGAGCGAGAAGAAATCCGGGATGGTGCCCATGGTGCGCCGCGCTAAAAGCTCGAAGCTTGCATCCGCACCCTCATAGGCATAGCCGGACGCCTCGCGCTCCTTGACGATGGAAATCAGGAGATCAAGCTTCGGATCGTCCTTGGCGACGTCGATGCCGCGCCGCTTCAGCGCGTTGATGAAATTCGCCTTGCCGCCCTGATCCGAGACCATGACCTTGCGGAAATTGCCTACACTTTCCGGCGGCACGTGCTCGTAGGTGCGCGGGTCTTTCAGCAGCGCCGAAGCATGGATGCCGGCCTTCGTTGCAAAGGCGGAGGCGCCGACATAGGGCATCTGATGATCGGGCGAGCGATTGAGGAGCTCGTCGAAGGCATGCGACAGGCGGGTGAGGTTCGTGAGTCGCTCCGCATCGATCGTCGTTTCGAAGCGGGTGTTATAGGCGCTCTTCAAGGCCAGCGTCGGGATCAGCGTCACCAGATTGGCATTGCCGCAGCGCTCGCCGATGCCGTTGAGCGTACCCTGGATCTGGCGCACGCCGGCCTCGACGGCGGCAAGCGAATTGGCAACGGCCTGGCCGGTATCGTTATGCGCATGGATGCCGAGACGGTCGCCCGGCACGCCTGCGGCGATCACGGCTTCGACGATGGCGCGGATCTCCGGCGGCTGCGTGCCGCCATTGGTGTCGCAGAGCACCACCCAACGCGCGCCGTTCTCATAAGCAATCTTGGCGCAGGCGAGCGCATATTCCGGATTGGCCTTGTAGCCATCGAAGAAATGCTCGCAGTCGACCAACGCTTCTTTGCCGGCGGCAACCGCGGCCTTGACGCTTTCGGCGATACATTCGAGGTTTTCTTCATTGGTGCAGCCGAGCGCGACCTGCACATGATAGTCCCAGCTCTTGGCGACAAAACAGATCGCGTCGCTGCGCGCCTGCAGCAGGCTGGTGATACCGGGATCGTTCGAGACGGAAACACCTGGACGCTTGGTCATGCCGAAGGCGACGAAAGTAGCCCGGCTGGTGCGCTTTTCGGCGAAGAAGGTGGTATCGGTCGGATTCGCGCCCGGATAGCCACCCTCGACATAATCGAGCCCGAACTCGTCCAGCATGCCTGCAATCGCAATCTTGTCCTCGACTGAAAAGTCGATGCCGGGTGTCTGCTGCCCGTCCCGAAGCGTCGTGTCGAAGAGGTAGATTCTTTCGCGTGTCATGGTGGTGTTTCCTGTCGCCGCTTGCGGCTTTTATTGTTTGCCTGCGAACCGGTCCGTTGCCCGGATCAGCTGGTCGAGAATGCCGGGCTCCGAGAAGGCGTGACCCGCCCCCTCGATCAGGTGGAACTCGGCCTTCGGCCATGCCTTGTGCAGAAGCCAGGCATATTTGGCCGGGCAGGGCATGTCGTAACGTCCGTGGACGATGACACCGGGAATATCCTTCAGCTTGTAAGCATCGCGCAGCAGCTGGCCTTCTTCCATCCATCCGGCATGGACGAAGAAGTGGTTCTCGATGCGGGCAAACGCATAGGCGAAGTCGGCCTCCTCGAACTTGCCGCTGGTCGATTTTTCCGGCAGCAGCGTGATCGTCTCGCCCTCCCAGATGCTCCAGGCCTGCGCGGCCTCCAGAGCGACGGCCCGGTCGGGTCCGGTCAGGCGACGATTATAGGCGAGCATCATCTCGTGGCGTTCTTTCGGCGGGATGGGGGCTACGAAACGCTCCCATTTGTCCGGGAACATCTCGGAGACGCCGAACTGATAATACCAGTCGAGCTCAGCCCGCGTCAGCATATAGATGCCGCGCACGATGAGTTCGGAGACGCGCTCCGGGTGCTTCTCGGCATAGGCTAGCGCCAATGTTGAACCCCAGGAGCCGCCGAAGACCTGCCATTTCTCAACACCGACCATTTCCCGCAACCGCTCGATATCGGCCACGAGATGCCAGGTCGTATTGGCCTCGAGGCTTGCATGCGGTGTGGACTTGCCGCAGCCGCGCTGATCGAACAGCAGGACATCATAGAGCTTGGGGTCGAATGCGCGGCGATGAGCGGGCGAAATGCCGCCGCCCGGGCCACCATGCAGGAAGACTACCGGCTTGGCACCTGATGTGCCGCAGCGTTCCCAGTAGAGCACATGGCCGTCGCCGACGTCGAGGTGGCCGGTCGCATAGGGTTCAATTTCCGGATAGAGCGTGCGCAGCACTTCGGTCATATCTTCACGCCTTTCGCGGGCCAGACAGCGGTATCGTGATCGGGATGCTGGAAAGAGATGATCGCCTCCTGCCGGGCGTAGAAATCCGGATCCTTGTGGACGGGAGCGTCGAAGATCGTCTCGACCCAGGGCAGGCGGGAATCGTAATTGACCTGGATCTGCGGCGCGAGATCGCTACGGTCGTCGAAGGTGCCGATCGCAAGCTCCAGACCGCCCGGATGGCGATAGGTCATCGGCGTGCCGCAATCCCGGCAGAAGCCGCGGTCGATGTTGACCGAGGACTGGAAATAGGCAGGCTCGCCGCGGGTCCACTCCATGCCCTCTTCCGGCGCCGTCACCAGCGCAGAAAAGAATCCGCCGAATTGTTTCTGGCACATGCGGCAATGGCAGATGGACGGGCGTCCGAGCTTGCCGGTGATGCGGAAGCGCACGGCGCCGCACTGGCAGCCGCCTGTTCTTGTCGTCTCTGTCATGGATGAGCTCCTGAAGGCCAGTCGGGTGTATCGTGGTCGGGATGCTGATTGGACACGATCTCGTGGAGGAAGGATTCAGCCTCCTGATCCGCCTCTGTTCGCTCTCCCGGCAGTTCGTGCAGGTGATCGACAAAATCGATCTTGGCTTCGATACCCCACTGGATGCTCGGCGGAAAGGCCGCGGGATCATCGAACGCACCGGCCGCAACCGCCATTCCATCCGGCGCCTCATAGGTCAGCGGTGTGCCGCAATCGCCGCAGAAACCGCGGCTGACGAGGTTGGAGGACCGGAAGATCTTCCGCTCTCCCCTGGTCCACTCGAACTCCATTTGGCGCACCGAAACCAGCGGCGCATAATAGGCACCGAACGCCTTCTGGCACATGCGGCAATGACAGATGGAGGCGTGATGAGACAGGCCGCGTGCCCGAAACCGGATCGCCCCGCATTGGCAGCCGCCAGTATAGGTGTTCATTTCTTCACCTCCCACGTCGTCACGCGCTCACCCGTTGCCGGATCCTTGCCATCCTTGAGCTGAATGCCCTCGGCGGCGAGCGTATCGCGGATCCTGTCGGCCTCGGCAAAATTCTTCGCCTTCAGGAGCTCGAGGCGTGCCTTGACCCGGGCATCGATTTCCATCGCCACTGCCTCGTCGATCTCGGTCTTTTTCGGCAGCACGCCAAGGAGCGCGGCACTGGCGGCAAAGACCGCATCGTTGCCGGATTGTGCCAGCGCATGCAGCGCCTGGACGGCGGCGACCGTATTGAGATCGTCGGCCAGCGCATTCAGCACCGTCTCGTCCGGCTTGGCGTTACCGGGTTCGGCTGCCGGCCATTTGGCAAGCAGGCGTTCAGCCTCCTCCAGCCGCTTGACCGAGAAGTCGATGGGCTCGCGGTAATGCGTCATCAGCATGGCAAGACGCAGCACTTCGCCCGGCCATTGCCGGCCGGCGAAAGTCTCCGTGTGCAGCAACTCGTAGATGGTGACGAAATTGCCTTCGGATTTCGACATCTTGCGGCCTTCGACCTGCAGGAAGCCGTTGTGCATCCAGACATTCGCCATCACGTCCGTGCCATGGGCGCAGCGAGACTGGGCGATCTCGTTTTCATGGTGCGGGAAGATCAGGTCCAGACCGCCGCCATGGATATCGAAGACGTCGCCGAGATAGCGCCCGCTCATGGCCGAGCATTCGATATGCCAGCCCGGACGACCGCGGCCCCAGGGGCTTTCCCAACCGGGTTCGTTCTCGTCGGAGAGTTTCCAGAGCACGAAATCGCCGGGGTTCTTCTTGTGAGCATCGACCGCGACGCGGGCGCCGGCCTGCTGTTCGTCGAGATTGCGCTTGGAAAGCTGTCCGTAATCGGCCATCGACTTCGTATCGAACAGCACCTCGCCCGATGCCTGATAGGCATGGCCGCGCGCAATCAGCCGCTCGATGATCTCGACCATCTGGGCGATATTGTCGGTGGCACGCGGCTGCACGGTCGGCTCGAGTGAGCCGAGTGCCAAGGCGTCGTCGAGAAACTGTTTCTCGGTTTTTTCCGTCACCGCCCGGATCGCCGCATTCAGCGGCAGGCCCGGATAATCCCGTAGCGCCCGTGCGTTGATCTTGTCATCGACGTCGGTGATGTTGCGCGCATAGGTGACATGGTTTTCGCCATAGACATGGCGCAGCAGGCGGAACAAAACGTCGAAGACGATGACCGGCCGTGCATTGCCGATATGGGCGAAATCATAGACCGTCGGGCCGCACACATACATGCGGACGTTTTCGGCATCAATCGGCTTGAAAACCGATTTCTCCCGCGTCAGCGTATTGTACAGCTTCAGTTCCGGCGTGCCGCCCATTTTACTCTCCTAAAATGCATATGCAGAAAATACCACCACCGGCAGGCCGGGGCGTTTCGCATCTTTGGACATTTGGGAGACGAAAACGGCCAGGCCAGCTTTGGGCTAGCGAATAATCTTCCGGCAAATAATGCAGGTAACCGTTTTCATGACGCGTTTTATGGCGTGGGATCGGCGTTTGGTCAAGAGGGCGACAGCCCATCCGGCGGGAACTCGACCGATCCCTGCGAGGCGCTGACTGAAGGGACCGATGTCAGGCGAAAATATGGTGCAGGCTCTGAAGCTTCCGCCATTCTCGCGGCGCAAATCGTCTTTAACCAGCGGACGCTGCTATAAATTATTGGGGGAACGAGTGGGAAGATTGGTCCGGTGGGCGATCGGAGCGACTACAATTCTAATAGTCGCATCCGCTGCATATTTCGCATACGATTTTGGAATGCTTCGCTTCAACAATCCGTCACTGACCCGTTATCCGATCCAAGGCATCGATGTCAGTCATCACCAGGGTGCCGTTGATTGGAAGACCGTGGCTGCGCAGCTGAACGTGCGTTTCGCGATCATAAAGGCGACCGAAGGCGGCGATCACCGGGATTCCCGGTTCGCCGAGAACTGGCAGCGCGCGGGAGATGCGGGGCTGGTGAGAGGCGCCTATCACTTTTTCACCTTCTGCCGCCCGGGAAGAGATCAGGCGCAGAATGTCCTGGCAACTGTGCCGAAAACGCCGGACGCCTTGCCCATCGCCATCGACCTGGAATTTGTCGGCAATTGCGACAAAGTACCAACGCTCGAGGAAATGGCGATGGAAGTGAACGCCTTCGTCACCGAGCTGAAGAGTGGCTTTCCCGAAAAGCCGATTTTTTACGTCACGCAGGAATTTTTCGATCAATATCTGAAAGGTAATGAAACGCGCTTTCCCGATCATTACCTCTGGCTTCGAAGTGTATTCAAGGAGCCTGCGCAGGAAAGCTGCGGTCGCTGGTCGATCTGGCAATTTGCCGACAATGGTACGGTGGACGGCATTAAGGGGGCCGTGGACCTTAATGCACTGTGCCCATCGGAAACGGGCTTTGCACATCTCTTCCCGGCCGTTGCTACGAACTGAGGACTCAGCCTCATCTTGGCAGCTGGTAATCGGCCAGCTTGTTCTCACGCACGATGAACAGCTTGCCGGTTTCGGTCACACCTGGCCCAAGTAGCGGCAGGATCGCTTTCGCCACTTCGGAGGGATGCGGCAGGCTCATCGGATCTTCGCCGGGGACGGCCTGTGCGCGCATGGCGGTGCGCGTGGCGCCCGGATCGACGCTGGTGATGCGCAGCGGCGTCGTTTGAGTCTCACCGGCCCAGGTGCGCGCCAGAGCCTCGACGGCGGCCTTGGACGCGGAATAGGCGCTCCAGAAGGGACGGCACTTGTGGGCGGCACCCGACGACATGATGACGGCGCGGCCGGCATCGGCGCGGGTCAGCAGCGGATCGACCGAGCGGATCAGCCGCCAGGTGGCGTTCACGTTGATGTTCATCACCTTCTCGAAGACCTTTGCCTCGATATGGCCGATCGGCGAGATGACGCCGAGCACGCCGGCATTGGCAACAAGAATGTCGAGCTTGCCCCAACGCTCGAAGATCGAGCCGCCGAGGCGGTCGATCGCTTCCATATCGGCGAGATCGAAGGGGACGAGGGTTGCGGAACCGCCCACGGCCTTGATGGCATCGTCGAGCTCTTCCAGGCCGCCGACGGTGCGGGCGCAGGCAATCACATGCGCGCCGGCCTTGGCGAGTTCGAGGGCCGTGAAATAGCCGATGCCGCGCGATGCGCCTGTGACCAGCGCGATCTTGCCTTCGAGATTGATATTCATCTGCCCGATCCCGGATGTGCTTGAAAAGATAAGGGGCGCAATAAGCGCCCCCGATAGGAAAGTCAAAGCTGAACGGCTCAGCCGTTGCTGGCAAGCATGGAAATCTTGTTGCCCATGGACTCGCCATTCTTGTCGAGCAGGCGGGTCGGATAGTCGCCGGTGAAATAGTGGTCGGTGAACTGCGGACGAGCCGGGTTGCGGTCTTCGCCGCCGACGGCGCGGTAAAGGCCGTTGGTCGACAGGAAAGCCAGCGAATCCGCGCCGATATACTTCGCCATGGCTTCGACGTCGGCATACTGGTTTGCGAGCAGCTTGTCGGCATCCGGCGTGTCGATACCGTAGAAATCCGGGAAGAAGATCATCGGGCTGGCAACGCGGATATGCACTTCTTTCGCACCGGCCTCGCGGATCATCTGCACGATCTTCAGCGAAGTGGTGCCGCGCACGATGGAATCGTCGACTAGCACGACGCGCTTGCCTTCGATCATAGCCCGATTGGCGGAATGCTTCAGCTTCACGCCGAAGGCGCGGATCTGCTGCGTCGGTTCGATAAAGGTCCGGCCGACATAGTGGTTGCGGATGATGCCATATTCGAATGGAATGCCGCTTGCCTGCGCATAACCGAGGGCAGCGGGCGTGCCGCCATCCGGAACAGGCACGATGACGTCGGCATCGACAGGCGATTCCTTGGCGAGGTTCATGCCCATGTTCTTGCGCGTCGTATAGACGTTGCGGCCGCCGACGACCGAGTCCGGACGGGCGAAATAGACATATTCGAACAGGCAAAGCCGCTCCGGCTGCTGCTTGCTGGGCTTGCGCGCATCGATGCTGATCGAGCCGTCAGGCTGAATTTCGCAGATGATGACTTCGCCGTTTTCGACGTCGCGGACGAACTTGGCGCCGATAATGTCAAGCGCGCAGGTTTCCGAGCAGAAGATCGGCTTGCCGTCGAGTTCGCCCATGACGAGCGGGCGGATGCCGGTGGGGTCGCGCGCGGCAATCAGCTTGGTGCGTGTCATGGCGAGCATCGAATAGCCGCCTTCCATCTGGCGGATGGCATCGATGAAGCGATCGGCGGTGGACGTGTGGCGGGAGCGGGCGATGAGGTGGAGGACGACTTCGGTATCGGATGTCGACTGACAGATGGCGCCGGTCGCGATGATCTGGCGGCGCAGCGTCAGGCCATTGGTGAAATTGCCGTTATGGGCAATGGCGATGCCACCTTCCTCCAGCTCGGCAAACAGCGGCTGCACGTTGCGCATCGCCACTTCGCCCGTCGTGGAATAGCGCGTGTGGCCCATCGAAATGCTGCCGGGCAGGCGCGCCAGCGTCATCGGGTTTGTATAGTGGTCGCCGACGAGGCCCATATGGCGTTCCTGATGGAAGCGCTTGCCGTCGAACGAGACGATACCGGCCGCTTCCTGGCCGCGATGCTGCAGGGCGTGCAGACCGAGCGCGGTGAGTGCGGCGGCATCGGGATGTCCCAGGATTCCGAAAACGCCGCATTCTTCATGCAGCGTATCTCCGTCCAGCGGATCGTCGGTCGGGAAGGAATGGGACTGGTTCATTTCTGCGGGCCTCTGCTCTCACAAGAATGGATCGGCATTTCCAAAAGCATGATAGCGGAAATCTCTGAGCTTTCCGATAGTCTCACGCTGAACGGCACCTGTCTCAAAATCCGCTCACCGGCTCTGAAACGGCTGAGGCCCGGCAAAGCGAAATGCCCGGCCGGACCTTTGGTCTTACGTCCCGCTCAAATGGCAATTGCCAGGCCGCGGGTCAAGCTAGTGAACACTGCGTCAATTCGATGGCTGCTGTGCGCCATTGTTAGGCGCGGGTGCTGCATCTTCCGCCGGCGCCTGATCGTTAGCCGGTGCATTTTCATCCGTCTGTTTCGCGCCGCCAAGCTTCTCGGTGATGCTCTTCTGGATCATCTGGGCAAATTCATCCGGCAGGACCGCCTGCAGGCGAACGACGAGGGAATCCAGGAACGGTTTCGATTTTGCATTGTTGACCCAGGCCGGGCGGTGATCGGCATCGACCAGCCAGTTCCAGAAGGCCACGGCGACGACGAGCAGAAGTATGCCGCGCGCCGCACCGAAGAGGAAGCCCAAAGTGCGATCGAGCGCGCCGATGCGGCTGTCGATGATGAAATCGGCGATCTTCATTGTGATGAAGGAGATGACGATCAGCGCGATGAGGAAGACGACGGCGGCCGAACCAACGATCGCGATGCGGTCATCATCCGTATATCGCTTCGCATAAGGCACGAGATAGGGGTAGAGATAGTAAGCGGCGGCGGCTGAACCGCCCCAGCTCGCGATCGAAAGAACTTCGCGCGAGAAGCCGCGGACCATTGCCAAAACGGCGGAGAAGAGCACAACGCCGATGACAATACCGTCGAAAATCGTAATGGGCATGTAAATTCCACTCCAGACTGCCGCCTTGCAGGCCGCGTCGCGCCTTGTTTGGCTGATCCTATAGCATCCCCGCTATTGGTGATGAAGGATCAAACGTCTTCTTCCACACGCTGCAGCGCCCCTTTCGACCCGGCAATACGCGCGACCAAATCCGGCAGGCTCTCGATCTCGCTCCAGCGACCGCTGCCCCTTGGCAGTTCGGCGGAGCCGGATGGTAGAAGAGCCGCCGAAAACCCCAGCTTTTCGGCTTCTTTAAGGCGCTGGGCGGTTTGCGCAACCGGCCGGACGGCGCCCGACAGACTGACTTCGCCGAAATAGACGCAATCGGCCGGAAGGGCAATACCGGCAAGCGATGAAACGAGGGCCGACGCGACGGCAAGATCGGCCGCCGGTTCCGAGATGCGGAAGCCGCCGGCTATGTTGAGATAGACATCGTGCTGGCCGAGCCGGACGCCGCAATGGGCCTCCAGAACCGCAAGGATCATCGAAAGGCGCGCGGAGTCCCAGCCGACGACGGCGCGCCGCGGCGTACCGAGCGAGGTTGGCGCGACCAGCGCCTGGACTTCGACGAGCACGGGGCGCGTGCCCTCCATACCGGCGAAGACGGCCGCACCCGGCGATTTCTCGTTGCGCTCGCCGAGGAAGAGTTCGGAAGGGTTGGCGACTTCGCGCAGGCCTTTGTCCGACATTTCGAAGACGCCGATCTCGTCGGTCGGTCCGAAGCGATTCTTGACGGTGCGCAGGATGCGGTAGTGATGGCCGCGATCGCCCTCGAAATAGAGCACGGCATCGACCATATGCTCGACCACACGCGGGCCGGCGATCTGGCCGTCCTTGGTTACATGGCCGACGAGCACCATGGCCGCACCCGTCTGCTTGGCGAAGCGGATCATCGACTGCACGCCGGTGCGTACCTGTGTCACTGTGCCGGGCGCGGATTCTGCAAGCTCGCTCCAGAGCGTCTGGATGGAGTCGATAATAACGAGGTCGGGGCGCTTGCCTTCCGCGAGCGTTGCGAGAATGTCCTCGACATTGGTTTCGGCGGCGAGCAGCACGTCGGTATCGGCCGCTGCCAGGCGCTGGGCGCGCAACCGCACCTGTGCCACGGCCTCTTCGCCCGAGACATAGATGATCCGGTGTCCGCGTCGCGACAATGCAGCGGCCGCCTGCATGAGCAACGTCGACTTGCCGATGCCGGGATCGCCGCCGACAAGCACCGCCGAGCCGCGCACGAAGCCGCCGCCGGTCACACGATCGAGTTCGGAAATGCCGGTATGGATGCGAGGCGCTTCCTCGATCTCGCCTGACAGAGCTGTCAACGCGACAGGTCGGCCCTTCTTCGGCGTTTTCGCAGGGCCGCCACCGATGCCGCCCATCGGGTCTTCTTCGACGATGGTGTTCCATTCGCCGCAATTATCGCATTTGCCGGCCCAGCGGTTATGCACCGCGCCGCAGCTCTGGCAGATGAATTGTGTTCTGGCCTTGGCCATCGATGACTGCTTTCAGGTAGGGGCGCTCAAGCGCCCGAATCGGATTTCTGCCCTAGATAATGGCTTCCGGCACTGATCAAAACTAATGATTTTCCCATCAGCGGCCGGGCTGGCAATATCAGCGGGCTTTCAAGGATTAGGCCATGCTCGATTATTCGCTCGCTCACTGGATCGGTTTCCTTACGGCAGCGGTTCTTCTGAATCTGTCGCCCGGTCCCGACATGGCTTTCATTCTCGGCCACACGATCAAGAGCGGCACGCGGGCCGGTTTCTCGGCCGTCTTCGGTATCTGGACCGGCGCCTGCATGCACGTGCTTCTCGCCGCCTTCGGCCTGTCGGCAATCCTTGCTGCCTCGGCGATCGCCTTTTCCGCCGTCAAATGGATAGGCGCGATCTATCTTGTCTGGCTTGGCATCCAGGCGCTGCGCTCGAAAGGCGAGGGTGGTTTTGTTCGTGCGGCAGGCGAGACGCTCGGGTGGCGGCGGATCTATCGGCAAGGTGTGCTCGTCTCGCTGCTTAACCCGAAAGTGGCGATCTTCTTCCTCGCCTTCCTGCCGCAATTCGTCGTCGAGGGCGCCGGCCCGGCATGGTTGCAGCTCGCCGTCCACGGCGGCCTCATCATCGTCGTAGCTTTCTTCATCGAGCCGCCGCTGATCCTGGCGGGAGGGCGGCTCGCCAATCTCTTCAAGCGAAATGTCAAGATCGGCCTGTGGCTCGATCGCGGTCTCGGCGCATTGTTCGTGACGCTCGGCGTTCGCCTCGCGCTCACCACGCGCTGAGACTATTCCTCATCCATCTCGTACTTGCGCTCATGGCGCAGGCCGATGCTCGTCAGCATCTCGTAGCCGATCGTGCCCGCAGCCTTGGCCGCATCGTCGACGAGGATGTTCTTGCCGAAGAGTTCGATATAGTCGCCGGCGCGCACCGCACCTTCCGGCAGGTCGGTCACATCGAAGATCGTCTGGTCCATGGTGATGCGGCCCGCGACCGGCACCTTATGGCCGGCAATAAAGCCCTGTCCGCCCTGCGGCACGGCCTGGCGTAGCGGCACCCCGCCGCTCGACTGGCTGCGCATATAACCATCGGCGTAACCGGCTGAAACGATCGCCAGCCGGCTGTCGCGGCGAAGCTGCAGCGCCCGCCCATAACTCACGGTTTCGCCGGCTTTGACCGTACGGATCTGGATAATCCGCGCCTCCGCCGTCGCCACCGGGCGCATTGGGTTCACCATGCCGTTGACGGCCTGTCCGCCATAGATCGCGATGCCCGGCCGAGTGAGATCGAAGTGATAATCCTCGCCAAGGAAGATGCCGCCGGACGCAGCCAGGCTTGAATCGATACCTTCATAGGCGGCGCTAACCCCGCGGAATGATTCAAGCTGCTGCCTGTTCATGTCAGAGGAGTGATCGTCGCCGCAGGCCAGATGGCTCATGACGAGCACGGGCGCGAAACTCGCCGGCCGCGACACGTCGTTGGCGAGCGCGATCGCCTCGTCCACCGTCAGGCCGAGCCGATTGAAGCCGGTATCGACATGCAACGCGCAAGGATAGTCGCCATAATCGGCCAGCACCGCCATCCAGAAGGCAAGCTGTTCTTCCGAGGCGATGACCGGCACCAGATCGTTTTCGAAGAAGCGCCGCTCCGTGCCGGGCCAGATGCCAGCCAGCACGAAGATGCGCGCCTCGGGCGCAAACATGCGCAGCGTCACGCCCTCATCGACGGTCGCCACGAAGAAATCCCGCGCGCCGGCGAGATAGAGCGCTTCGCCGGCATCCTCGATCCCCGTCCCATAGGCATCTGCCTTGACGACGGCGCCCGTGCGCGCTTTCCCGGAACGTCGCGCCATATCCCGCCAATTGTCGGTCAGCGCCGTCAGGTCGACAGTCAGCCGCAGGCCGGCGGAGGCGAAAAGGTCGTCGTCTTCGAAGGGGAGGGAAAAATCTGTCATGAATCGCCGCGCTGAAAGGGAAAGGAAAATGCTGCCAATACTCTAGAGAGCATTGTGGCAAAGAGAAAGCATGAGGGGCGACATACCAGCCTTTCCCCACATGCGATCACTTTTGTTCAAGACGTGAGGAAGCCACCGCGCTAATCTGGCGTGATGCAGAACGTATCCCAGAAAGAGGCGGCAGACGCCATGCCGCTTGCCAAGGTGGAATCGGCCCGCTTCTGGCGGGATCGCCGTTTCCGCGACATGGAGTGCCTGAGCGCCAGCTTCCTGACGCACGAATATGCGCCGCATGCTCATGACACGTTCAGCATCGGCGCGATCGAGAGCGGCAGCCAGATCGCCACGCTCCGCGGCAGGCGGGAGGAAACCGGGCCTGGCGACCTCTATCTGATCGATCCGGGCGTCGTTCACGACGGCGCTCCCGGCGGCGAAGGCTATCGCTATCGGATGATCTACCCGGATACGAAGCTCTTCATCGATGTTCTGGAAGATGTTAGTGGCAAGGCTTTCAATGCGACACCTTCCTTTGCCGGCGCGCTGCCCCGCGATCCGCAGCTTGCCAGAGCCTTCCATGCAGCCCACCGCACACTCGAAAGCGGCGCGGGCGCGCTGGAATCGGATGAGAACATGTTTTCGGTGCTGGCAGCGATCTTCGCCCGTTACGGCAGCACGATCGTTGTGCCGGTCGATACGAAGGAACGCAGCGCCGTTGCCCGCGCTCGCGATTATCTTATCGAAAATTTCGACAGCGACGTAAATCTCGAGGAACTGGCTGGGGTGGCGGGGCTAAGCCGTGCTCACCTGATCCGCGCCTTCCGCAGGGAATATCACATCACCCCGCATGCCTTCCTGACGGACCGGCGCATCCTCGTCGCCCGACGGCTGCTGAGGGAAGGCCGTATGCCGGCTGATGTCGCCGTGGAATGCGGTTTTGCCGATCAGGCGCATTTTACCCGCCACTTCAAATCGCGCACCGGCGTTACCCCCGGCCAGTTCCGCGTCGGTTGATCACTTTCGTTCAATACACACGTTAAGAGCCTCGGTTACCTCTCCGCCATATTGATGTGGAGGTTGCCATGTTGCAGCGAAGCCGGCCGGCCGGCGAATCCTTTGCCGGTGAATTTCTTTTGGGGATGCGCACCATCTTTCCGCTGATCGTCGCCGTCTGGCCGATCGGTCTCGTCTTCGGTGCGGTTGCGGCCACCAAGGGCCTTTCTCCGCTGGAAACAGCGCTGATGAGCGCGCTCGTCTTTGCCGGCGGCTCGCAATTCGTGGCGATGGATATCTGGACCCATCCCGCAAGCTGGATCGGTGTCGGCTTCGCGGCCCTGCTCGTCAATATCCGCCATGTGCTGATGAGCGCCTCGATCGGTACGAAGATGCAGTCCTTCTCCGGGGTCAAACGCTACGCCGCCATGCTGTTTCTTGCCGATGAGCTGTGGGCCATGGCGGAATTCCGCGCTGGCAGCACGCGGCTGACACCCGCCTGGTATGCCGGCATCGTCACGCCTTTCTACCTCACCTGGGTCGGCTCGTCGCTGACAGGGGCGCTGCTTGGCGCCTTCCTCGGCGATCCCGCCGTCATCGGCCTCGACTTCGCGTTTCCCGCCGTTTTCGTCGTGTTGCTCATGGGTTTCTGGAAGGGGCCGCAAACCGGTGCTGTGCTCGCAGCAAGCGCAGTCGCATCCGTTGCCGTCCACCATCTTGTGCCGGGGGTCTGGTATATCGCGGCCGGCGCGCTGGCCGGGTTGGCGACCGCTCTCTGGCAGGGCAGGGCGAGGGAGCAGGCGGCATGACGCTCGATCTCAACACCCTGATCGCCATCCTTGCGATGGCTGTTGCCACGGTCTTCACCCGCGTCAGTGGTCTCGTGCTGATCCGTCACGTCGAGATCGATGAGCGCCGTAAGACGGCGATCGAAGCCATTCCGCCGGCCGTGCTGATGGCCGTCATTGCCCCGACCGCCTTTGCGACCGGCTGGGCGGAGACGCTAGCCTGTGTCGCAACGGCAATCGCCGCGCGCCGTCTGCCGATGCTCGTCAGTGTCGTCATTGGCGTAGCGACAGTGGCTTTGCTGCGGGCTGCAGGCTTGTAAGGGAGGATTGACGCGGAAAACCCGCGTCAATGTTCCTCATATTGCGAGAAGGATGGATCGGCGAGATCGGCAAAGCGCGTGAATTCCGACTGGAAGGCGAGCTTTACCGTACCCGTCGGTCCGTGACGCTGCTTGGCGATGATGACGTCCGCCGTGCCCTTCACCTTGTCGAACAGCGCTTCCCATTCCGGATATTTCGGATCGTGGATATCGCGCGGCTCCATATTCTTCACGTAATATTCCTCGCGGAACACGAAGAGCACGACGTCGGCGTCCTGCTCGATCGAACCGGATTCACGAAGATCGGAAAGCTGCGGGCGCTTATCTTCGCGGCTTTCGACCGCACGCGAAAGCTGCGACAGCGCGATAATCGGCACGTTCAGTTCCTTGCCGAGCGCCTTTAGGCCTGTGGTAATCTGGGTGATTTCCTGAACGCGGTTATCGCTGGATTTACCGGAGCCGGTCATGAGCTGGACGTAGTCGACGACAAGCACGTCGAGACCGCGCTGGCGCTTGAGGCGGCGCGCGCGCGCCGAAAGCTGGGCGATCGAGATGCCACCCGTCTGGTCGATGTAGAGCGGCACCTTCTGCATCATCATTGAGCAGGCGACGAGCTTTTCAAAATCGGCGTCGTTGATGTCGCCGCGGCGGATCTTCGAGGAGGAAACTTCCGTCTGCTCGGAGATGATACGCGTGGCGAGCTGTTCGGATGACATTTCGAGCGAGTAAAAGCCGACGACGCCGCCGTTCTTCGCCTTCATGCTGCCATCGGGCTGCACCTCGCCCTCGTAGGCGGCGGCAATGTTATAGGCTATGTTGGTGGCAAGCGAGGTCTTGCCCATACCCGGGCGTCCTGCGAGCACGATCAAGTCCGATCGCTGCAATCCGCCCATCTTCGCGTCGAGTGAGTGGATGCCCGTGGAAATGCCCGATAGGCCGCCGTCACGCTCTTTGGCGACGGCTGCCATGTCGATGGCGAGCGCCACGGCATCGTTGAACGACTGGAAGCCGCCATCGTAACGGCCGTTTTCGGCAAGCTCGAACAGGCGGCGTTCGGTATCTTCGATCTGCGCCTGCGGCGGCATGTCGAGCGGCGCGTCATAGGCGATATTGACGACATCCTCGCCGATGGTGATGAGCGCGCGGCGGATCGCCAGATCGTAGATCGCCCGGCCATAGTCCTCGGCATTGATGATCGTCACCGCTCCTGTGACGAGGCTTGCAAGATATTGCGAAACGGTGATGTCGCCAACCTTCTCGTCAGCCGGCAGGAAGGTCTTGACGGTGACGGGGTTGGCGATCTTGCCCATGCGGATGATGTCGCCGGCGACCTCGAAGATCTTCCGGTGCAGCGGCTCGTAGAGATGAGTGGGCTTGAGGAAGTCCGAGACGCGATAATAGGCGTCGTTGTTCATCAGGATGGCGCCGAGTAGCGCCTGTTCGGCCTCGATGTTGTTCGGCGCTTCGCGATAGTGCTGCTCTGCAGGAGCAACGGCGGCAATCTTTCGTGCGGCTTCGTTCATCGTCATCCGTACTGTCTTTTATCCAAAACCGGGATTTGCAGGGCAGCCCAGATAAAATCAAGTGTCCTGCAGCAACAGCTTTCAGGCGTTCGTCAAATCGGCTGCCCTGTGCACATTGTTCGACTTCTCCACAGTCACACTTTGGCAAGTACAAAAATACCGGGGGTGTTACCTGCAGAGCACGGCCGAAAACGACTCACTTCCATCGGCCTTGTCCGGCAGTTTAGGCCAGTTGCAGGAGACATGCATCCGGGCAGAGACCGTCGGCACTTGCAAACATTGGAAAACAATAAATGGCGAGGTCGTGGTAGGCGAGACGCACGGCATGGCAATGAAGGTGTGGGCGCAGGTCATTTCGCTATTCCCGAAAACGATCCAGAGACTAATTTAGACCTGACATGAGCCATGCATACCGACCTGCAGGGCATTGGAGAGTTTGAGATCCTGCCGATGAGCCTAGCCGAGAACGCTAACGACAATGTGGCGCTAAGGCCCGCTGGGGAGCCGGACACGCAACAGACATCTTCGTCGCCTCCAGCGGGGGGCGTGCTGATGCCCATCTGGAAAAGGCCACTCTATATGGCGGCGTCGCTCCTGCTCTTTCTGACGCAGGGCCTTGGCATGAACCTGCTGACAGCCAACATCAATCAGCTGCAGGGCTCGTTTTCCGCAACGACAGCTGAAATCTCGTGGCTCTCGGCGGCGTACATGGCACCCTATGCCAGCATGTCGATTGCGCTCTTCAAGATCCGCAGCCAATACGGCCTCCGCCGTTTCGCGGAACTCAGCATTATCTGCTTTGTCGTCGCGGCCGCGCTCAATCTTTTCATCACCGACCTGCACTCCGCGATCGTCGTGCGCACTCTGAGCGGCATGGCCGCCGCACCGCTTTCGTCGCTTGGCTTCCTATACATGCTGGAGCCATTTCCGCCGGAAGAGAAGCGCTCGTTGGGGCTCAGCCTTGCCCTGATGTGCACGCTGTTTGCCGCACCGGTCGCGCGAATCATCTCGCCCTCGCTGCTCCAGTTCGGCGGTTATGAGGCACTCTATACGTTCGAGATGGGGCTCGCTCTTATAGCCTTTCCGGTGATCTATCTGCTGCCGCTGACGCCGCCGCCGCGGGCCACGGTCATTCAGCGGCAGGACATATTGAGCTATCTTCTGCTGGCTGTCGGTTTTGGCTGTCTCGCCGTCGTGCTGACGCTCGGCCGGCTCTATTGGTGGTTCGAGGCGCCATGGATCGGTGTGCTGCTGGCAGTATCGGTAGGGGCGCTTGCGCTCATGCTTGCCTTGGAGTTGCCGCGCGCCAATCCTCTGATCGATTTCCGCTGGCTGTTCTCCGGCGCTAACATGCGGATGGCAGGTGTCCTGCTGCTCTTCCGCTTCGTCTCCTCCGAGCAGTCGTCGACCGCCGCCAATTTCTATCAGCAACTGGGGCTTCTGAACGATCAGACCGTGACGCTTTATGCGATCATCCTTCTCGCCTCTCTGGCAGGTGGTCTTTTCTGCGCATTTTTGATGACTACCCGCTATGTCGAGACCGCTCACGTGCTGGCGCTCGCCCTTATCGCAGGCGGCGCCTTTCTGGATAGTCAGTCGACGAGTCTCACCCGGCCGCCTCAGATGTATCTAAGCCAGGCAATGGTCGCCGCAGGCGCAGCGATGTTCCTGCCGCCTGTCATGGCGAACGGCTTTAAGGCGGCGACCGCCCGCGGCATTCAATATATCGTCAATTTCCTCGTGATCTTCATTTTCACGCAGAGCATCGGCTCGCTCTTCGCCTCCGCGATGCTTGGCACCTTTGTAACGATCCGGGAAAAATTCCACTCGAGCATTCTCGTCGAGCATGTTCTGCTGCAGGACCCGATCGTGGCGCAGCGCATCTCTCAGATGAGCGGTGCATATGGCAAGGTGCTCGGCGACAAGACGCTGCTCAATGCGGAAGCGCTGACCTTGCTGGCCCAGCAGGTCAGTCGCGAGGCGTATATTCTCGCCTACAACGATACTTTCCTTGTGATAGGCTACTCGTCCGTCTTCGGTCTGATCATCATTCTTCTGCATCAGGCATGGCGCCGTCTGCCTTGGTCAGGGAGAGGCGAGCCCGATGCAATTCCCGCTCAATCGTGATGTCGAGGGCCTGGCATGTTGAAATACGTTCGATCCCCCTCGACTATCATCGCAGTGCTTGCCGGCATTGCCGGCGTCCTCCTCGTTCTCTACGCATGGCGCCTGCCGCCGTTCGTCACCTCGGTAGAGACGACGGACAATGCATATGTTCGAGGTTATGTCACGATCATAAGCCCACAGGTTAGCGGCTATGTCGTCGATGTGCCGGTGAAGGACTATCAGCAGGTCAAGCAGGGCGATACGCTCGCCCAGATCGACGACCGCATCTACCTCCAGAAGTTTGCCCAGGCGCGTGCCGCGCTCGATGGGCAGAAGGCGTCGCTGGAGAACTCCCGCCAATCCGAACTCGCGGCGAAGGCGAGCATCGCCTCTAGCCAGGCGCAGGTCGATAGCGCAAATGCAGCGCTGACGCGGGCGCAGCAGGCTTGGGATCGCGTCAACAATCTGAGCAACCGCGGCATTGCATCGCAGAGTGAAACGGAGGCTGCGCAGGCGACGCTCGATCAGGCTAAGGCCGCCGTGAACCAGGCAAAGGCTGCGCTGGAGGTTTCTAACCAGAATTTAGCGACGATCATCGTCAATCGCTCGCTGCTGGAGGCGAATGTCGCGAGCGCCGAAGCTGTCGTAAAGCTCGCGGAAATCGACCTGCAGAACACGAAGATCGTAGCGCCGCGCGATGGTCATCTCGGTGAAGTCGGGGTTCGGCTCGGGCAATATGTGGCCGCCGGAACGCAGCTCATGGCAGTCGTGCCCGAAGATGTGTGGGTCGTCGCGAATTTCAAGGAAACCCAGCTGTACGGCATGCAGGTGGGGCAGCCCGTGACCATCACAGTCGATGCGCTCGGCAGGCAGCAATTGCGCGGGTACATCGAGGGCTTCTCCCCCGCCGCGGGATCGGAATTCGCAGTTATCAAGGCCGATAATGCGACCGGCAACTTCGTGAAGATCGCCCAGCGCGTCGGCGTGCGCATCCGCTTCGACCCAGACCAGCCGGCGGTCAAGGATCTCGGCCCAGGGCTCTCGGTCGTTGTCGATGTCGACAAGAGCGCTGCGCCGAGACAGAACACGGCAGCCAAATAAGCAGAAAGCCCGGCGCGAGCCGGGCTTCAGTCCATGTCGAGAGGAACCTCTCGAAAAAATCATGCTTCCTCTTCGTCGAGGCCTTCGGCTTCCGGATCGAAGAAGTCTTCCGGACGCAGGGCATCTTCGTCAACGCCGTAGATGGCATCGACCGAGGTGAGCTCTTCGCCCTTGGCCTGACGTTCGGCTTCTTCGGTGGAGCGGGCAACGTTCAGCTCGATGTTGATTTCAACTTCGGCATGAAGCTGCAGCTCGACCTTGTGCAGGCCGATCGCCTTGATCGGCGTGTTGAGGTGAACCTGGTTGCGGGAGATGTTGAAGCCTTCTGCGGCGAGAACGTCGACGACGTCACGGGCAGCGACGGAGCCGTAGAGCTGGCCGGTTTCGCCAGCGGAACGGACGACGATGAAGGACTTGCCGTTAAGAACATCGGCAACCTTCTGGGCTTCGGACTTGCGCTCCAGGTTACGGGCTTCGAGCGTTGCGCGCTCGGCTTCGAAACGGGCCTTGTTGGCAGCGTTGGCGCGCAGTGCCTTGCCGAGCGGCAGGAGGTAATTGCGAGCAAAGCCATCGCGAACCTTTACGGTTTCGCCCATCTGGCCGAGCTTGGAGATGCGTTCGAGAAGAATGACGTCCATGGTATTTTTCCTTTCTTGTTCTCAGATTTCGGTATCGGTTTGTTTGGGGGCATCGGCATCCTTGGTCGGGGTCAGGGCGATCGCCTTGCGGGTATCGGCTAGACCGAGCACGAGGATGAAAAGTGCTGGCAGCATCATGGTGGATGCCAGGTAGCAGAGGATGAGGGCCGGCAAGCGCCAGTCCTTGCCGCGCGTGCGGAAATGCAGGGCGGCGAAGCCGGACATCAGGAAGCCGGCGCCGAAGGCTCCGACCACCGTGGCGCCGATCATCGCCGGAACGCCGCCCATGAACGTGGCGGCAAGACCGGCGAGGAAGATGAAGATCGAATTGCGGTTCATGCGCAGCGACGAGGGAATGTCCTCGCGCGGACGCAGGCCCCGGCCAGACGCCGCAACGATGCGTGTGGCGATATAATAGGCGGCAAAGAGCATGACGACCCAGATGCCACCCTGCAGCGCAGGCAACATCAGAACGACCAGCGACTTCGTCTGTGCGGTCGCGGCCGGGTCCGGAATGAAATCCGGTTGCTGCTCTTGCAGCGAACTCATCAGTGCATCGACCATCCGGTCGGTGATCTCAGGCCCGTAACCGATCATGATGCCGGTCACGATGACGGCGATCGTCACAAGGCCGCAGAGATGCAGCAGGATATCGGAAAGCGGATACCAGGCGAGCAGATTGTCCGGGCCGCCGAGTTCGGAAGCCGGCCGCGCGAGGTTCGCAAGATGGCTGAGCCATCCTGCCGGCAGCAGCGTCACCAGCGTCATGACCAGTGCGAAGGAGGGGGAGATGGCGATCGCGCCAACCGCGGCGGCGGTGATGACGGCCGAAATGGCAGCAATATTGCCCCAGCCAAGGCCGACAAGCAGAATCGGAAGCGCAGAAGCGGCGTAAAGCACGGCACTGAACGACGGCTGCATGCTCGCGCCAAGCACCAGCAAGGCGGCGGTCACTCCGGCGAGTGCGCCGGTCGCAAGCGTTTTCAGGTTCAATCGTGTCACTTCGCTGTCCTGCTTCACAAAGCAGTTAGAGGATTTCCCCGGGCAAGTGCGGGAGATGCCTCAACATGGGTTTTAAAGTTCCGATCCGCGCCCATCGCGGAAGGGAGGAAGCCCCGGATCCGAAGATCCGAGGCTTCGGTATCAAATTAGGCTACGACGTACGGCAGCAGGCCGAGGAAGCGTGCACGCTTGATCGCCTGAGCGAGTTCGCGCTGCTTCTTCTGGGAAACGGCCGTGATGCGGGACGGGACGATCTTGCCGCGCTCGGAAATGTAGCGCTGCAGAAGACGGACGTCCTTATAGTCGATGCGCGGAGCATTTGCGCCGGAGAACGGGCAGGTCTTGCGACGACGGTGGAACGGACGGCGGACCGGAGCGGAGGAAGATTCAGACATTCTTATTTCTCCTTATGCACGGTCTTCGCGGGGAGCGCGATCCGGACGCGGAGCGCGCTGGAAATCGCCATCACGACGCGGCGGACGGTCGCCGAATTCGCGGCGCGGGCCACGATCGCCGCCTTCACGCGGGCCGCGGTCGTCACGATCGCGCTTCTGCATCATGGCAGACGGGCCATCTTCGTGCTTTTCAACAGCGATGGTCATGTAGCGAAGAACGTCTTCGCTGATGCGCATCTGGCGTTCCATTTCCTGGATCGCAGCCGCCGGTGCATCAATGTCCATCAGGGCGTAGTGAGCCTTGCGGTTCTTCTTGATGCGGTAGGTGAGGGACTTGAGGCCCCAGTTTTCAATGCGCCCGACCTTGCCACCGTTAGCTTCGATCACGCCCTTGTACTGTTCTACGAGGGCATCGACCTGCTGGGTGGAAATATCCTGTCGGGCAAGGAATACATGTTCATAAAGAGCCATGACAGCTTTGCCTTTCTTGCGTTGATCAGAACCCGGCATTCGGCGGCTAAGCCTCAACGACTGCTCCTGAGAGGCGATAAGCGCCAAGCAAGAAAAGCGTTTCCGAGACGGTCGAGAGCGGAGACACGGGAGGCTGGAACGCTTCCGTTCCGAACGGTTCGCAAGAAGCAAACCGGCCCTCCGTTCAGCCACCAGCCAGAAGACCGGGTTAACGAACAGGCGCGCTTATACGGATTTTTCCGCGAAAGGCAAGCGCATATGGCAGAAAAGCCCGCCAATGCGCTTACGAGTTGAAGACGCCGGTGGTGTAGCGCCTGTTCCCTCGAGCCCTCACATCGGCATCGGATAGAGCCGGTGAACCTTCTCGATGTCATCAAGCACATCGCTGCTGAGCTTCACATCGGCCGAGCCGATATCCGTCTTCAGCTGCGCCATCGACGTCGCGCCGATGATGACCGACGTCATGAAGCGGCGGGTCAGGCAGAAGGCAAGCGCCATCTGCGATGGATCGAGGCCATGGCGGGCGGCAATCTCCAGATAGGCCCTGGTCGGCGCTTCCTGCAGCGGCTGCAGGCGGCCGCCGAGGTCGCCGTTGATCGAAGCGCGCGTGCCTTCGGGCTTCTCGCCGTTGATGTATTTCCCGCTCAGGATGCCGGCAGCGAGCGGCGAATAGGCGAGCAGACCTACGTCTTCATGATGCGAGAGCTCCGCCATGTCGAGATCGAAGTGACGGTAGAGAAGATTGTATTCGTTCTGCACGCTCGCGACGCGCGGCAGGTTCAACTGCTCGGAAAGCGTCACATATTTCTGTGTGCCCCAGGTCGTTTCGTTCGACAGGCCGAAGGCGCGGACTTTGCCTTCCTTTACCAGCGCACCCACCGTCTCCAGAATTTCGGTCATATTGGCGATGGCTTTGGCGCGATCTTGTTTGAAAGGATCGTAGTGCCAGTTCTGGCGGAAATGGAAATGACCGCGGTTCGGCCAGTGGATCTGGTAGAGGTCGATATAGTCGGTCTTCAGCCGCTTGAGGCTGGCTTCGAGCGCAAGGCGGATGTTCTTGGCATCGGCGCCTTCGCCATTGCGGATATAGGAGCGGCCAGTGCCGGCAACCTTGGTGGCAAGTACGATGTCCTTGCGCTTGCCGGTCTTCTCAAACCAGCTGCCGATATATTCTTCCGTGCGCCCTTGCGTTTCGGCCGAAACCGGCGTCGTCGGGTAGAGCTCGGCAGTATCGAAGAAATTGATGCCCTCCTCGACGGCGTAGTCCATCTGCTCATGGGCTTCCGCCTCGCTGTTTTGCGTTCCCCAGGTCATGGTGCCAAGGCAAATTTCGGATACGGAAATGTCGGTGCGGCCTAGTTTATTGTATTTCATCGGGAACCTTGGACGTCAGCTAGGGAGGGAAGGGCTTGGGAAGGGCCGCGCAAATCTAGGCCGGATTTGATGAAGCGCAAGAGAAAAAACCTGGCTTTCCCGCTGCGGCGAAAGGCTTTGGAGAGAATCCGTCGCCACTTGACTCCGAAGGAAAGAACGTCAATTGGAGGCGAAATCGCCCAATAGGCACTATCGAGGGACCGAAAAAATGACCGTTGCTTTCACTTTTCCCGGCCAGGGCAGCCAGGCCGTCGGCATGGGCAAGGAGCTCGCCGAGAATTTTGCGGAAGCCCGCGCCGTTTTCGAAGAGGTCGATGAAGCGCTCGGTGAAAAGCTCTCCGATGTCATGTTCAATGGTCCTGAGGACAAGCTGACGCTGACGGCCAATGCCCAGCCGGCACTGATGGCCGTCTCCATGGCTGTCATCCGTGTTCTGGAAGCCAAGGGCCTCGATCTGAAGTCGAAGGTCGCCTGTGTCGCCGGCCATTCTCTCGGCGAATATTCGGCCCTTTGTGCGGCCGGCACTTTCTCCGTCGCCGATACCGCCCGCCTCCTGCGCATTCGCGGCAATGCCATGCAGGCTGCAGTTCCGGTCGGCGTCGGCGCCATGGCCGCCATCATCGGCCTTGAACATGCTGACGTGCAGGTCGTCTGCGAAGAAGCCGCAGCCATCGGCTCCTGCCAGATCGCCAATGACAATGGCGGCGGCCAGCTCGTCATTTCAGGCGAAAAGTCGGCCGTCGAAAAGGCCGCCGGCCTTGCGACCGACAAGGGCGCCAAGCGCGCTATCCTGCTGCCGGTTTCCGCTCCCTTCCATTCCAAGTTGATGGCGCCGGCCGCAGATGCCATGCGCGAAGCGCTCGCCGGCGTGAAGAAGGCGAACCCAGTCGTGCCACTCATCGCCAATGTCCGCGCCGCGCCTGTCACGGATGCCGAAGAGATTGCCAAGCTTCTCGTCGAGCAGGTCACCGGACAGGTCCGCTGGCGCGAAACGGTGGAATGGTTTGGCGCAAATGGCGTCACCACGCTTTATGAACTAGGTGCCGGCAAGGTGCTGACCGGCCTTGCACGCCGCATCGACAAGAATATCAATGGTGTCGCGGTCAATGGTCCGGCCGATATCGACGCCGCCATTGCCGCTCTCACGGCCTGATAGCTCTACTTTATATAAGGAACGTTCTCATGTTCGATCTTTCCGGCCGCAAGGCTCTCGTCACCGGCGCATCGGGCGGCATCGGCGAGGAAATCGCCCGCCTTCTCCACAAGCAGGGCGCCATAGTCGGCTTGCACGGTACCCGCGTCGAAAAGCTTGAAGCCCTGGCAAACGAGCTCGGCGAGCGCGTCAAGATCTTCCCGGCGAACTTGTCGGATCGCAACGAGGTCAAGGCTCTCGGCCAGAAGGCGGAAACCGATCTAGAAGGCGTCGATATCCTCGTCAACAATGCCGGCATCACCAGGGATGGCCTGTTCGTGCGCATGAGCGACGAGGACTGGGATGCTGTGCTCGAAGTGAACCTGACGGCAACCTTCCGCCTGACCCGCGAGCTTACCCACCCGATGATGCGCCGTCGCTACGGTCGGATCATCAACATCACCTCCGTTGTCGGCGTCACCGGCAATCCGGGTCAGGCCAATTACTGTGCCTCCAAGGCTGGTATGATCGGCTTCTCCAAATCGCTGGCACAGGAAATTGCCACCCGTAATGTGACGGTCAACTGCGTCGCTCCGGGCTTCATCGAAAGCGCCATGACCGGCAAGCTGAACGACAAGCAGAAAGAAGCGATCATGGGGGCGATTCCCATGAAGCGTATGGGCACCGGCGCCGAGATCGCGTCCGCCGTCCTCTACCTCGCCTCCGCCGAGGCTGCCTACATGACGGGCCAGACGCTGCACGTGAACGGCGGAATGGCCATGATCTGAAGCGATTAGCTGCCGCAGTCGCCGATTCCAGCCAATAGCGTGTTGACCAATCACGAACGGTTGATTTTCTGGCTTTGCGGCAGACTTAAAGCATGTTAAGCGGGCCATGACTGTGTGCAGTCGTCCCGTAAAAAGCAGACGGACCGGCGGGCTTTCGCAAGCCTGGGACTTCTCTAAAGCCGGGTAAACGAGTTTGCCGAGGATGTCTGACAACATCGCAGGCTGAAACAGGGTAGGGGTGTCAAAAAGACATTCCGATCAGGACATAAAGTCGAGGAAACCGACATGAGCGATATCGCAGAACGCGTAAAGAAAATTGTTATTGATCATCTTGGCGTCGATGCCGACAAGGTCGTCGAGAGCGCCAGCTTTATCGACGATCTGGGCGCAGACTCGCTCGACACGGTCGAACTGGTCATGGCCTTCGAAGAAGAATTCGGCGTTGAAATTCCCGACGATGCCGCTGACTCGATCCTGACGGTCGGCGACGCTGTGAAGTTCATTGAAAAGGCTCAGGCCTGATTCTGCGCATTCGAGAAAGGGCGGGCCAAGAGTCCGCCCTTTTCTTTTGAGCATGTTTCTCCATAAAACATAACAGACGGGGGAAAGCAGTCGATGAGAAGGGTCGTTATTACAGGTACCGGTATGGTATCGCCCTTGGGATGCGGAACAGAAGTTACGTGGTCCCGCCTGCTTGCGGGAGCAAACGGCGCCCGCCTCGTGACCGAATTCGAGGTCGACGATCTCCCCGCCAAGATTGCCTGCCGCATTCCCGTTGGCGATGGTTCTGATGGTACCTTCAATCCTGATGATTGGATGGAGCCGAAGGAGCAGCGCAAGGTAGACCCCTTCATCATCTACGGCATGGCTGCCGCCGACATGGCGCTCAAGGATGCCGACTGGCATCCCGAGACCGATGAGGACCAGATCGCCACCGGCGTGCTGATCGGCTCCGGCATCGGCGGCATCGAAGGCATTGTCGAGGCGGGCTACACGCTGCGCGACAAGGGCCCGCGCCGCATTTCCCCCTTCTTCATTCCTGGCCGACTGATCAACCTCGTCTCCGGCCAGGTCTCTATTCGCCACAAGCTGCGCGGCCCGAACCACTCGGTCGTCACCGCCTGCTCCACCGGTGCGCATGCCATTGGCGATGCTGCCCGTCTGATCGCGCTCGGCGATGCCGATGTCATGGTCGCCGGGGGGACGGAATCACCGGTCAGCCGCATTTCGCTCGCCGGCTTTGCCGCCTGCAAGGCGCTGTCGACGCAGCATAATGACGACCCGCAGAAGGCCTCACGCCCCTACGACAGGGATCGCGACGGCTTCGTCATGGGCGAGGGCGCTGGCATCGTGGTTCTCGAAGAGCTGGACCATGCGTTGGCGCGCGGCGCCAAGATCTATGCCGAAGTGGTTGGATACGGACTTTCCGGCGACGCCTACCACATTACCGCTCCCTCGGAAGACGGCGAAGGCGCATTCCGCTGCATGACCATGGCGCTGAAGCGCGCAGGTCTGACGCCTGCCGATGTCGACTACATCAACGCCCACGGTACGTCGACCATGGCCGATACGATCGAGCTGGGTGCCGTCGAGCGCCTCGTCGGCAATGCGGCGTCGAAGATTTCCATGTCGTCGACCAAATCGGCGACCGGCCACCTTTTGGGCGCTGCCGGCGCCATCGAGGCGATCTTCACGACCCTCGCAATCCGGGATAACGTCGCCCCTCCGACGCTCAATCTCGATAACCCTGAGCGGGAAACCGCAATCGATCTTGTTCCGCACAAGGCTCGTGAGAGAGAAATCAACGTGGCGCTATCCAACTCGTTCGGATTCGGCGGCACGAATGCATCGCTGGTGCTGCGCCGCTACGTGGCGTAACAGGCGGTTCACGAGCCCGGGCGAACGTCAAACGGCGTCATGAAGCGCGGCAGAACCTGTTTTTGCCGCATTACTTCGCGAAATAGCGAAGCGGGGCCTAGTTTTAGAGGATTGCCGGTGAGCGACACGACCAACCAGAGCAGCGATAACGGCCAGAACGGTCAGTCGGCGCAGAAGGGGCCGATCATCCCGAAGTCGCCGAACGAAGCCCTGCGTCCGGAGCGCGTTCCCGAGCCGCCGAAGCGCTCCAGGAATGCCCGCAGCCAGGTCGTCCTCTTTCTGAATTTCGTAATGACCATGGCGGTGATCGTCTGCATCGCCGGTCTCGTCGGCGTCTACTATGCCATCACGACCTATCAGAGCCCTGGGCCGCTGCAGACCAATACCAACTTCATCGTCCGCAATGGCGCAGGCCTTGCCGAAATCTCTTCGAACCTTGAGCGCAATCTCATCATTTCGGACGCCCGCGTCTTCCGCTATCTGACGGCGACGCATCTCAATGCCGGCGAAAGCCTCAAAGCCGGTGAATATGAGATCAAGGCGCATGCGTCCATGAGAGAGATCATGGAGCTCCTGAAATCCGGCAAGTCGATCCTCTATTCCGTCTCCTTCCCCGAAGGATTGACGGTACGGCAGATGTTCGATCGCATGCTGGACGATCCGGTTCTTGAAGGCGATCTGCCGGCCGCCCTGCCGCCGGAAGGCAGCCTGCGGCCTGATACCTACAAGTTCTCGCGCGGCACCAAACGTTCCGAGATCATCGATCAGATGGCCGCCGCCCAGCAGAAGCTCGTCGACCAGATCTGGGAACGGCGTGATCCTTCTCTGCTTCTGAAGAGCAAGGAAGAATTCGTGACGCTCGCCTCGATTGTGGAAAAGGAGACCGGCGTGCCGGATGAGCGCGCTCATGTCGCTTCTGTCTTCCTGAACCGTCTCGGTAAAGGCATGCGCCTGCAGTCCGATCCCACCATCATCTACGGTCTCTTCGGTGGTGAGGGCAAACCCGCCGACCGGCCGATCTACCAGTCGGACCTGAAGAAAGAGACGCCCTTCAATACCTACGTCATCAAGGGCCTGCCGCCGACGCCGATCGCCAATCCCGGCAAGGATGCTCTTGAAGCCGTCGCCAATCCCTGGAAGACGCAGGACCTTTATTTCGTCGCCGACGGAACCGGCGGTCACGTCTTTGCTGCGACACTCGAAGAGCACAATGCCAACGTCAAGCGCTGGCGTAAGCTGGAAGCCGACAAGGGCGCCGATCCGGAGATAGCCGTCGACGGACAGCCGGAGGAGCAGCCTGTGGACAATACATCCGCGGTTCCGCCCAAGAAAAAGAAGATCAACTGATATCGGGAGGCCTTTGATGGCATTGCAGTCCATGACCGGGTTTGCGCGGCACGAGGGAACGAGCGGCCGCTGGCGCTGGGCATGGGAACTGCGTTCGGTCAACGGCAAGGGCCTCGATGTCAGACTTCGCCTGCCACCCGGCCTGGAGCGGCTCGAAACGGAGGTCCGCCGCATCGCCGGTGAGAATTTCAGCCGCGGCAATTTGCAGGCAACGCTGACGCTGACGTCAGGCGAAAGCCAACTTGAGGCCGTGCTCAATCAGGACGCCTTTTCTGCCGTTCTCGCGATGCGCGAGAAGCTGGAAGGCCTGATCGATCCGGCGCCGCTGAGGCTCGACACACTTCTGTCCATTCGTGGTCTCGTCGATTTCCGAGAGACGCAGGATAGCGAAGAGACGGTTGCCGCCCGCGATGCCGATATTCTGTCAGGACTGACGGCTGCTCTTGCCGGTCTCAAGATCATGCGGGAGCAGGAGGGCGCAGCACTTGCTCGCGTGCTGCTCGGTCATATCTTGACGATCGAAGGCCTGACAGGCGCGATCGAGGCCGATCCTTCGCGTTCTCCGCAGGAGATCGTGGCAAAACTGTCCGCACAGGTTGCCCTACTCATGGAAGGCACCGGCTCCCTCGATCGCGACCGGCTGCACGCCGAAGCCGCTCTGCTCGCCACCAAGGCTGACCTGCGTGAAGAGATCGACCGGCTGAAGGCTCATGCGGCCGCCGCGCGCGATCTCCTGGCGAAAGGTGGCCCAGTCGGCCGAAAGCTCGATTTCCTTGCACAGGAATTTAACCGAGAATCGAATACCATCTGCTCGAAATCGAACGCCTCGGCCGTCACCGCAGCCGGCATCGAGCTGAAGGTGGTGATCGATCAGTTCCGCGAGCAAGTCCAGAATTTGGAGTAGGACATGAGCCCGGCGAAAACATCGCCCATCCAGATCGCCCGCCGCGGTCTGATGCTGGTCATCTCGTCGCCCTCGGGCGCCGGCAAATCCACCATCGCGCGCACGCTGCTGGAAACCGACAAGCAGATCGGCCTTTCCGTCAGCGTCACGACCCGCCAGCGCCGGCCTAGCGAAGTGGAAGGCGTGCACTACCATTTCAAAACGGTGCGGGAATTCGAGCGGCTGCGCGATTCGGATTCCCTGCTGGAATCGGCGGAAGTTCATGGCAATTTCTACGGCACACCCCGCGAGCCTGTGGAGCAGGCGATGTCGGAAGGCCGCGACATGCTCTTCGATATCGACTGGCAAGGTGCTCAGCAGTTGCAGCAGAAGATGCAGGCCGACGTGGTTTCGATCTTCGTGCTGCCGCCGACCATGACAGAACTGCAGTCCCGCCTGCATCGCCGCGCCGAGGATTCCGAGGAGGTCATCCAGACGCGCCTTGCAAACTCGCGTGCCGAGATCGCGCATTGGCGCGAATATGACTATGTCATCATCAATGACGACCTGAACGCTGCCTTCGATGCGGTGCAATCGATCGTCAAGGCAGAACGCCTGCGGCGCGACCGCCGCCACGGCATGTTCGACTTCGTTCGTGAACTGCTCGAGGAGACGCCGGTTCTCTAAGGCATTCTAGCAAGAGCTGCAGCGGTTTTGCGCCCTGGAAATGCTCTAAAGGCTGTTCGCCACCCGGCAGAATTCTTCAACCGACAGGGTTTCCGCCCGCCGGGCCGGATCGATGCCAGCTTTGGTCAGCAGGCCTTCGCCGCCAAGCGGCTTCAGGCTCTGGCGCAGCATCTTACGGCGTTGGCCGAAGGCGGCCTGCGTGACCTTCTCCAGATTGGCGACTGAACAGGGAATGGGATTTTCATTCGGTGTCAGGTGAACCACTGTCGAGGTGACCTTCGGCGGCGGCGTGAAAGCCTGCGGCGGGATATCGAAGGCCATACGGGCATGGGTGCGCCAGCCCGCGAGCACGCCGAGGCGGCCATAGTGATCATCGTCCTCGGAAGCAACGATGCGTTCGCCGACTTCCTTCTGGAACATCAGCGTCAGTGATTGCCAGAAGGGCGGCCACGTTTTCGGCAGCAACCAATTCACGAGAAGCTGGGTGCCCACATTATAGGGCAGGTTGGCAATGATTTTGACGGGGCCTTCCGACGCCAGTTCCTCGAAATCGATCTTCAGCGCATCGCCTTCGATCACCTCAAGCCGGCCAGCATAGTGGTCGGCAATCTCGGCCAGCGCCGGCAGGCAGCGCGCATCGCGTTCGACCGCGATGACCTTCTTCGCACCGAGCGCCAGGATGGCTCGCGTCAATCCGCCGGGGCCGGGACCGACTTCAAGGACTGTCACATCTTGAAGTGCGCCAGCTGTGCGGGCAACCTTCTGCGTCAGATTGAGATCGAGCAGGAAGTTCTGTCCGAGTGCCTTGCGCGCATCGAGCCCGTGGCGCTGGATGACCTCGCGAAGCGGCGGCAGACCATCGAGTGCAGCCATTAACGATGGCTTTCAGCGGTACGGCCAAGCTGCGCGCCGAGCTTGAGCGCAGCAACAAGGCTTGCCTCACGTGCCAGCCCCTTGCCGGCAATGCCGAGCGCGGTGCCATGGTCGGGGGAGGTGCGTACGAAGGGAAGGCCGAGCGTTACGTTCACGGAATCATCGAAGCCGAGTGCCTTGGCGGGGATCAGCGCCTGATCGTGATACATGCAGACGGCAACGTCATAACGCGCGCGCGCCTCGTCATGGAACATCGTGTCGGCTGGCAGGGGACCGATCGCATCGATGCCCTCATCGCGAAGGATCTGCACCGCAGGATGGATGATGGTTTCATCCTCCTTGCCGATCGCACCGCCTTCGCCGGCATGTGGATTGAGCCCTGCGATCGCAAGCCGCGGAGCGGCGATGCCAAACCGCTGCTTCAGATCCCTGTCCGCGATTCGGCAGGTCTCGACGATCAGGCCGAGCGTCAGGACCTGCGGCACATCCTTGAGCGGAATATGGATGGTGACCGGAATGGCGCGCAGTTTCGGTCCGGCAAGCATCATGACGGGCATCACCGACTGGCCAGTCGCATGCATGGCGAGATCCGCGAGGAACTCCGTGTGGCCGGGAAACTTGAACCCTGCCTCGTAGAGCACCGACTTGGCGATTGGATTGGTGACGACCGCAAGGGCTTCGCCCTGCATCACCAGCGCCACAGCTGTCTCGATCGAGGCAATCGTGCCCTTGGCGGTCGCAACATGCGGCTCTCCCGCCGCAACATCAATGCCAGCCGGTATGGGCATCACCGGCAGCGCGTCTGCAAATGCGCTGAGACTTTCCGCTGCGTTGCCGATACTGCTCAGGGGAATATCGAGCCTCAGCTGTCGCGCCCGCACGGCTAGCACATCAGGATCGCCAATCAGGAAAAATGGCGGCAGCCCAAGCTCGCGTCTGCGGAGCCATGCCGCCAGGGTGATATCGGGTCCTACGCCGGCCGGATCGCCCTGCGTCAGTGCAAGCGGTCGCGAAAACGATGTCGCCATGGAAGTCAGCGATAGATGATCTGCGCGTGCTTGCGCAGTTCATCCAGATATTTGGTGCTGTTTTCGTTTTCCGGCGCTGCAGTCTTGTCCGACTTGGCCTTGGCGAGATCCTCCTGACGGAACACCATTTCTGCCGCCTGGTCATCCGAAACCTGGCGCTGGCTGCAGATTGCCAAATATTCTACGCCCTTATCGGTTACGCGTGTTGCCGTCGTATTGCCCTTGGCCTGGGCAACGAGGTCCTTCCATTCTGCTGGAATTTCCGGGGCGAGCATGCGGCCAAGATCGCGCACGGAAACATCCCGCATGGTGGCGGCGAAAGTCTTTGCCTGATCGCATCCGGGATATTTGGAGCGCGACGCCTCGGCCTCGCCCTTGCGCTTGGCCGTGATCGCGTCACGCTTGGCTGCGGGGACCACGAAGATGATCTGCTGCAATATGTATTCCGTCGTCACCGGCTTCTGCTTATTGTTCTGCATCATACGGTTGACCAGATCATAATTCGAGATGCGCGCACTGGAGCCGTAGCGCGCATTGACGAGACGCGGCCAGCTCATCTGCACGGCAATGAAGTTCTTGAAATGATCGACGCCGACACCGGCGCGGTCGAGGATCTGTGACATCTGCTCGACGGAAAGCTTGTTGCTGGCGGCGAAACGGGCGAAGGAAGCGTTGACGTCGTCCTGCGAAACCGACATGCGCACGCGGGAGATTTCCTGCCGCTTCAGCGTCTCGTCGACGAGCTGTTCTTCGGCAGCCTTGGCATCGGGCTTCAAGCGCTGCAGGCGCATGAAGGCCTGTCGCTTGGCAACATCGCCGCTGGTAATGGCGGTACCGTTTACCACTGCCTTGACTTCGCTGGCGGCGACGACGGGGGTGCTGAAGGCAACAAGCATCAGGGTTGCGCCTGCAACAAGTGCGGTTACGGATTTCTTCGCGTCAATCATCTATTGACCTCCCGATAGCGCCGCACGACCCGGCGCGCGGCGTTCTTACCATAGACCGAGACGAGCGGAAATCGCATCTCTTACTCTGCGACACCCTATGCCTCACATAATAACTGGTCGCAATGTCCTGCACAGGGTTACGGCGAAAGAATGGCTCGGCCGGAGATTCCGGCCGAGCAATCTGTCGTCAAAGGCTGTTTGCAGAGTCACCCGTGCCCAGTCGGATATCGCCGAGCGTGCGGAAGGTCAGGCGTGCAGCAATCGTCCAGTCGCTTGCCGTCTGATCCGTCGTATCGCGCCTATCCACGTAGGCGATGGTGAAGATGGTGCACTCGTCCTCATAGGAAATGCCGAGCGTCTGTCTTGTAACGACGTCGTTGTTCAAATCCCAGGCGATGCCTCCGAAGATCGACCAGTAATCCTGGAACTTGACCCGGCTGCTTACCTGAACCTCATCTTGGTCTTCGGCAAAGCCGTAGGCCGGCTGCGCGCTCACGTGCGTATAGGTCACCTGGCCCGAGAAGGTGTCGTTCTGATAGGCCGTTGTCAGGTCGCCGCGATTAAAGGAGAAATCCTTTTCATCCAGCCGGTAGGATGCTGCCACGGAGAGGCCGAAAGGCATCTCGATGCCACCCAGTCCGACATAGTCGGAACGGTCGGTCTCAAGACCGGAATCGGCGCCGACATTCACGAGGTCGTCGGTCGCAAATGAATTCTGACCGGCGAGCTGATAGGACTGTCCAAAGATGCCGTGCAGCTTATAGCCGCTGTCGAAGGTGCCGGTATACTGGAAGCCGACATTTGCGCGCGTGCCGCCCTCGATACGATCGTAGCCCGAGAATCTGTCGCGATCGAAAAGGTTGGTCGCATCGAAGACGAAGCTCTGCGCATCTTCATTCGGTAGTCGGCCGGCGAGAGGTTCATCCGGTCGTGCGTAGATCTGCGCGATCGGCTCCAGGACATGCGTGCTGTTGCTTGTCGTGAACAGGATCGGGTAACGCATTTCCAGCCCAGCCGTCACCATTCCGCGCGTTGCCGCATTATCGTCGAGATAATTGCCGGCATACGGAACGCCATTGGCATCGACGGGACTGTCCATATTGAGCGCGAAAGCATCGCCGCGTGCCGCGAGCAACGGCGTAATAACCAGCCCGGTAGGTGTTACGTAGGTGCGCTTCCACTGTATTTCCGTGCTTAAACGGGTCGTCTGCCCTTCCAGGCCTCGGAAGCGGTCGAAACCTGCGACATTGTAGAAGTCGTCGTGAGTGCGCGAAATATTGGTCAGATTGACATCGGCGGAAAGCTCACCGCCAGCAAGCGGCTGTGGCGCGACATAGTGATAGTCAAGCGTCGGATAGACGATCGCCTGCTGTTTTTCCGCGGTATTGTTGCGATCGGCATCCTGAACGTCGAAATAGAAAGAGCGCAGATCGAAGTAATTACGCTTGCCGAGACCCGTCAGATAGACGGTGTTGGCGTGCGGCGAGTTGTCGTAGCCATCGATCTTGTAGGTGCGCGAGAAGTTGTTGTCGCTCTGCACCATGACATCCCAGCCGAAGCTCCAGCGGGGATTGATCCTGAAATGCCCCGCCGACGCGATCATGCCGCGCTGTTTGGCTTCGGCATCGCTTGTACCCTCGCTGAAATTGCTAGGGTTCATCTGATCGATGCCGGCGAGGTGCATCGTCATCGTGCCGTTTTCGAAACGGCGGCGGTATTCCCCCTCGAGCATGAAGCCTTGCGAGGTATAGCCGGTACCTGTGACGGTGAAATCCGAGCTCGGAGAAATGACGTAATAATAGGGAACGTGAAGACCGTAGCCGAGATTTTGCGACACGCTCATCGTCGGGAACAGGAAGCCCGACTTGCGCTTCACGGTATTGTCGGGGACTTCGATCCACGGAACGTAGGCGAGCGAATGGCCGAACATCTGGAAGCGCGCGTGCTCGAGCCGGATCGTGTGCTTCTCGCCGTTTTGAATGACTTTTTCGGCCTTGACCTGCCACAAGGGCGCGCTGTCAGGCTTCTCGGAGCAGGGCAGGCAGGCCGTGTAGACGCCCTTGTTGAGAATCATCTGGGTGCCGCCGACACGTTGGCCGGTTTCGGCAACGAGGCGGGTATTGTCGCTGGTCTCGACACGCAGCGCATTCAAGAAGCCGTCCGCGAAGTTGTCGGTCACATCGAGGCTGTCGGCATAGATACGGTTGCCGTCAGGGGTCACCATTTCGATGTTGCCGGTCGCCATCATCCGGCCGGTTTGCTGGTTATAGTCGACTTTCTGGGCGACCATCTTGTAGCCGCCGTAATTGATCTGCACGCCGCCGATCGCGGAGACGATCTGCTGGTCCTTGTTATAAACGAGTTCGTTTGCCGACAGCATCAGTTTTGCGTCCGGCGAGATATTGCTGCCGATCGCAGGCATGCCTGCAGTGTTTTCCTGGGTGTAGGCCGCAGGAGCACTTTCAAAATAGATACACAGAGCTGCGCCTAAGAGCAGGGCAACCAACTGCTTACTAAAATTCTCGCGGTCGCCTACCGCCACTAGCCATCCTCCTGATGAAGCAAAATCGTTGCGCCTAAAGCGAGCGCCACGATCACCGGTATCCAAGTCGCCACAAACGGCGGCACGACACCGCTGCTTCCGAATGCTTTTACAAGCACGGTGACGACATAAAGCATGAAGCCTGAAAGGATTCCACCCAGAATCACAGAGCGTGATTGGTTGAACCGGCTAAATTTCAGAGACACTGTTGCAGCAATGAGAGTCATGGCCACCAACAGCAGCGGTTGCGATAGCAGCGAGTTGAACTGAGTCTCAAGCGCCTTGGTGGAAATTCCAAAGGATTTGGCAGCAGCAATGCGGTTGGAAAGATCAAAGAAACCAATTGTTTCCGGCGCGGTCAGCCGCTCCTTGATGAAGTCCTGCTTCAGGTTGGTACGAAGCTGTTCCGAAACCTTACGCACCGGGATTTCCCCAGGCTTGCGTTCGATGACGTTGTTAAGCTGCCAGTAACCATCTTCCAATTTAGCAGATGAGGCGTCCTGCCGCAGAATGACCTCACCGCTGCTGTCAAAGTGGATAAGGACCGCGTCGACGAGCAGTGTGCCGTTCTCCAGCACGGTTTTGGCGCCGATGATGACATCGTCCCGACCGCTGATCTGACGCAGCCACGGAACCTGCAGCGCCTTGATCATGGCATTGTCCTGACCACGCCACGCCGTTTCGAATTGTGTTGCCTGCCTTTGGCCCCAGGCGGCGAGCGGATTGAGCGCCACCACCGTCAGTACGCCGAGAATCAGCGATCCGGCGATAAAGGGCAGCATGAACTGCCAGACCGAGATACCGGCCGCACGGGTGACGACGAGTTCGTATTTCCGATTGAGGCCTATCAGTACGGTGATGCCGACGAACAGCGCCACGAAGGGAATCGTTTGCTGCAGGATCAGCGGCAGTCGAACTGCGGTAAGCAGTACGGCACCACCCAGCGTGTAGCCGGGAAAATTGGAGATGCGGCTTGCCGTCTCGCTGAAGTCGAGCAGAAAGGTGATGGCGCTCATGCCGATCAGGAACCACATCGTGGTCGTGACATAGCGGCGGAAGAAATACCGCGACAATGTTCCGAAAATCATTGCGCAGCGCCTCCGCCGGTCCGGCCGGTCGCGGCAAGAACCCGCTTCTGCGCGCGCTTCCACATTGTCGAAGTCCGGTTTCTCACGGCCAGCGGCATGGCGAGCCGCTTATGCATGTTCAGGAAAACAATCGAAACCAGGCTGGTCACGATCGGGATCGCGTAGAGGATCGGAATATAGGCCGTGTTCTTGTCGATCTGGTTGGCAACGTAAAACGCCGCCCAGCGCAGCACGAATGCGAGGCCCAGTGCTCCAATCATCGGATGCAATCGCGCCTCGCGATGCGATCGCGCATCTCCGGCTATGGCAAGGGAGAAAAGCGCAAAAACAAAGGGAAGCATCCAGTCGGTCAGGCGGCGATGCAGTTCGGCAGTATAGCTGCCGGGCTTGGCGATATAGTCGGGATCTTTCGGATCGGGATTGAGCAGGAAGGCGAGATCACGGTCGCTGGCGCGAAGCGTGGCCTGTCCGTTATTTTCCGTCATGTCCGAAAGGTCGAAGGAATAGGAATCGAACTTGATGACGGAGACGTTGCCATCGGTCGTTTTGCGATGGACTTCGCCGTCATGCATGATCAGCGACGTGCCGACATCATCCACAGCACCCTCCCGCGCATAATAGATGAGCTCGTAATTCGGATCGCGCTCGTCGGCGACGAAGAGGCCCTTCAGCGTGCGGCCGGCGAGCCGCTGCGAGATCTGCACATAAAGGCCTTCGTCGATCTTGCGGAAGGTCTTTTCCTCGATCACGGATGAAAGAAGGTCGGCATAGGTGGCGGCGATCATCTCGCGCACGACCGTCTTCGCGCGTGGCTCGACGACATTGTCGACGAATAACGAGAAGACGCTGACGAGGATCGCCAGGAGCAGGATCGGTCGCGCCAGGATGGTGCGGCGAGCCCCGGCTGCGTCGATCACTGTCAGCTCGGAATCGTTATTCATCGTCGTCAGCGTCTGGGTGATGCCGATGACGAGGGCGAAGGGCAGCACGATAGGAATGATCGACGGCAGGATCAGCGTCGCAAGCATTGCGAAAGAGCCTATCGACTGGCCGCTATCGGTCACCAGATTGATGCGCTGCAGAACCTGGGTGGTCCAGATGATCGCGAGCACCGGGAGCAGGGCCACAAGAAACATCTGGCCGACACGCCGCAATATGTATGTCTCAAGTAGTTTCATGCTCGCCCTTGAAAGCACCTGCAGGCCGGTATGGCCGACAGGAGATTCCCTCTACGCTGTTTGTCGCGCTTTTGCGACAAGCTAGTGTCAAAAATTCATTCAATTTTCAGAATTTTTTTGGCGCTGTGGCGACTCAGCGATGGCCATCAGCGCTGCGAATATCACTACCGAAGACAACCATCCGAGAACGACGTCGGAGAGATAATGCGCGCCGAAGGAAAGCCGCATGGCCGGCGTCAAGATCGAAACGGCGGCAACGGGTGCTACCAGCGCATAGCGCACGGATTTCGGAACGAAGATGAGCAGGCAGAACAGCCAGCCTGCGCTTGCCGCTTCGCCGGAGATGAAGGAACAGTTCGAGACGCATTTGCCGGCCATTGAGCCAGCCTCGGCAAAGTGCAGCATGCCGCCGAAAATATCCGTCTGGACCGGGCGCGGCCGGCCCCAATGGTCCTTGAGGACCACATTGACGAGAAGAACGGGGCCGATGAGCAGCGTGCCGAGCGCGACCTTCAGGTCACGCGCGCGCGAAGCGTTGAATGTCGCGCCATGCTGTTGATAACACTCGGCGAGTTTCCACAGCATGACGGCGGTAACGACATAGGGAACGTAAAAGAAGAGCGTACGCAAGAGACCGAGAATCGCCTCGCTCCGATAGGGGAAGGCGCCGCAGATCTGCGTCGCAGGCGCCGATGCGCCGCATGCCTCCCGCACGAAAAAAAGCTGGGAAAAGTAAATATCTATCTCGGGAAAGGCCCGAAAGAGGGCAAGCAGCAGCCACCAGACCCAGAAGAGCAGCACGAATACGCCGAATGCCGTTTGCGGCAGGCGAATTGCCGGACCCCGCCATCGATTTTTCGAAAAAACTGTCAACGCAAACATCTACGAAACTGACGAAAACCATTTGGCCGGGCGGCCGCGCGGAACATAACAACTGTCGTCGGCCATTGACAGACCCGCCAAACGCGAAATTATCCCTCCGGAACGGATTTGATGAATCCCATCGGAGAAGACATGTCTGCAAAATTCGAAATTTCATTCTCAAAATCGGCAAAGCTGACTGGCGGCCTCGCGGTCCTTCTGAAGACATCAGACGCCGATGCCGCGGCCGGGGCTGATATTGCCGATCCGACGGGGGTGATCGCCAAGGCATCGAAGATTGCACGTTTCTCGGCAAAATCGATGGCAGCCTTGGATCTCGTGGCGCCGGAAGGCGCGCCTGTCGAGCGCATCATCGTCATCGGCTTAGGCAAGACGGCAGACCTTGCCGTTCATGACTGGCTGAAGGCCGGTGGCAGCGCCGCCTCGCGGATCAAGAATACCGAGAAGGCAACGGTCTTCATCGACGCGCCGGGTGTAGAGGTCAGCGCCAAGGCTGCGGCTGATTTCGCCCTCGGCATGCTGCTGCGCGCCTATAGTTTCGATACCTACAAGACGAAGAAGAATGATGATGAGGACAAGCAGCCGAAATCGGTCAAAGTGACGGTCGTCACGGCTGAGGCGGCTGCCGCCAAGAAAGCCTTTGCGGATGCCGAGGCGATCGCCGGTGGTGTCAATCTCGCCCGCGATCTCGTCAACGAGCCGCCGAACGTTCTTGGTCCGATTGAATTTGCAGCCAAAGCCAAGGAACTGGAAAAGCTCGGCGTCGAGGTGGAAGTCCTGACGGAGCGGGAGATGCGCCGCCTCGGCATGGGCGCGCTGCTCGGCGTTGCCCAGGGTTCCGTTCGTCCGCCGCGCCTTGCGGTCATGCAGTGGAAGGGCGGCAAGAACAAGGACCGGCCGATTGCCTTCATTGGCAAGGGTGTGGTCTTCGATACCGGCGGCATCTCGATCAAGCCGGCCGCCAACATGGAGGACATGAAGGGTGACATGGGCGGTGCGGCAGCCGTCACCGGCCTCATGTACACGCTCGCCGCGCGCAAGGCGGAGGTCAATGCCGTCGGCATTATCGGTCTTGTGGAAAACATGCCCGACGGCAACGCTCAGCGCCCGGGCGACATTGTCACCTCCATGTCCGGCCAGACGATTGAAGTGATCAACACGGATGCCGAAGGTCGCCTCGTGCTCTGCGATGCGCTCTGGTATTGCAATGACCGCTTCAAGCCGCAGTTCATGATCAACCTTGCGACGTTAACCGGCGCTATCATGGTTGCACTCGGCAACGTCTATGCCGGCCTCTTTTCGAACGACGATCCGCTGTCGGCACAGCTGACCGCGGCCGGTCTCGTGACGAACGAGAAGCTGTGGCGCATGCCGCTCGGCAAGGAATATGACAAGATGATCGACAGCAAATTCGCTGACGTGAAGAATACCGGGGGCCGTCTTGCCGGATCGATCACCGCGGCGCATTTCCTGAAGCGCTTCGTACAGGATACGCCCTGGGCGCATCTCGACATTGCCGGTACGGCGATGGGGTCCGTGCAGGACGAGATTAACCAGTCGTGGGCTTCCGGTTTCGGCGTGCGCCTGCTCGATGAGCTGGTGCGTACGAATTACGAAACACGATGACGGAAATCCTCTTCTACCATCTGACGGAATCGAAGCTGGAAGACGCGCTTCCGCCGTTGCTCGACAAGAGTGTCGAGCGCGGCTGGCGCGTCGCCGTCCAGATGAAGGAAGCTGTGCGACGCGACGCGCTGGACACGCACCTGTGGACCTATCGGGAGGACAGCTTCCTGCCGCATGGCACGGACGAGGCCGATTTCGCTGGGGATCAGCCCATTCTCCTGACCACCTCGAGTGATAATGCGAATGCTGCCACCGTCCGCTTCATCGTCGACGGGGCCGAGCCGCCGCCCGCTGCAGATTATGAGCGGATCGTCTTCATGTTCGATGGCTACGATCAGGAACAGCTCGAAGGTGCTCGCACGCAGTGGAAAAAGCTTAAAGGCGAGGGCCATAACCTCACCTATTGGCAGCAGACGCCGGAAGGGCGCTGGGAAAAGAAGGCTTGAGTCGATCGTCAGGCAAGGCTGGCTTCGGCCAGCACCCGGTCGATGAAATCCTTCTTCGCGCCGGTATATGCCGCGCGGCTTTCGGCAAATTGCTGCGCAAGGCCGATCTTCAAATCCTCATAGGCCCGCGCGAGAGCCGGATCGCCTCTGAGCCTGTCACGGAAGAAAATATTCCGCCTCCAGTTGAAGCCCTGATATTCGACAACATGGGCGAGATGCGTGCGCGTTTCGCCTGTAATGCCGCGGCCGAAGAGGTGGTCGTCGGGCACGATATCCGCTCCTGCATAGTCATAGCCGATCTTTTCCATCGGCTCGATGCAGGCAAGGCCGTCCTCGAAGCGAGGTACGCCGATCAGGATGTCGATGATCGGCTTTGCCTTGATGCCCGGAATGGCGGTGCTGCCGAAATGCTGGATGTCGATGGCCAGAGGGCCAAGTGCCTCGCGAATTCTGACCTCTTCCAGTAGATAGGCTTCCCGCCATTTCGCATTGGCGTCGGCAAGCCTGACCGTCAGATGCCGAACGCCCAATCCAAACGATTCGTCCTGCTCCTGCTGCATGGAAGCGGCCCCTCAGATGTCGGTGCCGCTATTCTATCATTGTGCAGGAGAGATAGCATCTGCCGCGAGATCGATCAGTCGTAAAACGCTTCCACGAACTTCCGTTTGCCGAGCATGAAGGCGTCGGCCACATGACGCAGCGGCGCCAGATCGACATCCGACTTGCCATCTTTGATGAGTTCGGCAAAACGGCGGTAGAGCGCCGGATATTCGGCTTCGGGCGCGGAGAACCGCAGCTCGCCATCGACCGAGAGCTTCGAACCGCCTTCAGACAGAACCATCTGGCCGGCGGCCGTTTCCGCGATGATGTCCCAGCTCTGCTTGCCTGTCTGGCGCCAGTCGAATTCGGCATGAACCGGAACATAATCGACATTGCGGAAATGCAGGTCGGCGGCGATCGGCGAGTCACGGTTTTCAGGGAATTCCAGCGTACCGGCGCTCAAGAAAATCGCCTTGGGCAGGATGTGCGTGACGATCGAGAGCGCGTTGATGCCGGGATCGAAAACGCCGAGGCCGCCCGCCTGCCAGATCCATTCCTGGTTCGGATGCCAGTGGCGCACGTCTTCCTTCCAGATTACATGCACGCTCTTGATCTCGGTCGAGGCGAGGAAGGATTTTGCGGCTTCGACGGCCGCTGCGTAGCGCGAGTGCCAACTTGCAAACAGCGTCGCGCCCTGTTTGGCCGCGAGGTATTCCAGATCGGCCACTTCGCTCAGCGTCGCGCCCGGCGGTTTTTCGAGGAAAACGTGCTTGCCGGCGACCAACGCCTTGTAAGCAGCTTCATAACGATACTGCGGCGGCATGCAGAGAGAAACGGCATCAATCGACGGTTCTGCGTCCAGCATGTCGTCGATCGACGTATAGGCGGCAATGCCATCGACCGTGCCGTGGCGGCTTGCCGTCGCCACCAGCTTGAAGTCGGCATTGGCGGCGATGGAGGGGAGGTGCTGGTCGCGGACGATCTTGCCGACGCCGACGATGGCGAGGTTGATGGCTGACATGGTGAAGCTCGCGTTCGGTGTTTGCTAAAAGTATGACTTATTGGCGCGCCGTTTTATCAGAAAGCGATCCGCGGGCAAGCCACCCTGGTCAGAGCGAAGCCATTTCCATCGGTGCGGAGCTCTTTTTGAACTTCAGCGTCACTATCTTGTAGCCTTCTGCTTCGAGTTTCGAAAGCAGCGTCGGCAACATCGTTGCAGTGCGCTTGTGAATGTCGTGCATCAGGATGATGCCGCGGCCGCGCTTGTGCAGCAGGTCCATCGTCCGTTTGGCGACGGCGACCGGTGTCGTGTTGAAATAATCTTTGCTATCGATGTCCACATCCATGACGACCATGTCGCGCATCGCGATGGCAGATCGAAGCTTGTGGCTTTCGGCGAGATAGGGGAAGCGGAAAAAATTCACATCCTCGCCTGTTGCTTTGGTCACGGCCAGCTGGCCCTTGACGACTTCCTTCATCGCGGCATCGAAGCCGAGTGTCGCGAGATCGGCGTGCCGGTAGGTATGGCTGCCGATCGCGTTGCCATCCTCGGCTACCTTGCGGGCGAGCTCCGGATGCAGTTCGGCCATTTGGCCGACCATCATGAAGGCACCCTTGACGCCGAACTTGTCGAGAATCGCCAGAACCTTGTCGGTACGTCCGGGGATCGGGCCGTCGTCGAAGCTTAGAATTACTTCCTTGTCGTGCAGCTTCAGCTCGGAGAGCGAGGAAACTTCAAGTGTGCGGCCGGCCAGGTGATGCCAGCTGTCATATTGGGGGACGCCTGCCTCTTCCTCGTCCTTTTTGGCGGGGCTTTTGCCCTCAGGCGCAATGACGGAAGACGTTTTAATCGTCTTGTCCGGCTCTTGCTGCTTGGTGGTGGCGCAACCGGCAAGGGCAACGGTCAGCGCAATGCTGGATAAGGCAATGAGACGATACATGAAAGGGCTCAACAAATCAGCGAGGAAAGTTGAGACAACCTTTCTGATTATGGTTAATGATCGGTTGAGAACGGGTTGAGCCGTGCCGTTCCGCGGCACTTCGCCGCGCACCAAGAAGGGTGGATCCTAGACATGAAAAGCCCGGTCTGTGGGACGTCCGGCCTTCGGAAGTCTGGCTAACATCCTTCAGCTCGCCATCGCTTCCTCATATTCCGAGGACAGTTCCAGCCATTGCTCTTCGGCGGCGGCGAGCTTGGCGGCAGCCTCCCCGCGCTGTTTGGCCTTTTCGGCTGCCTTGGCGGGCGCTTTTTCATAGAGCGAAGGGTCGGCAAGCTCCATATCAAGTGCCTGAATCAATTTCTCCAGCTTGCCCGTCAAGGATTCGATTTCGTTGATCTTTTTCTTGAGCGGGGCGAGCGAGGCACGCTTGTCGGCATTGAGCTTGCGCTGATCGGCTTTCGAGGTTTGGTCTTCGGCCTGCTTCGGCTCTTCCTTCTTCTTGCCGGAGGCGACGATCAGGTCGCGATACTCATCCATGTCGCCTTCAAAACTTGTCACCGTGCCGTTGTTGACAAGCCAGAGACGGTCGACGGTCGCTTCGATCAGATGCCGGTCGTGTGAGATCAGGATGACCGCACCATTATAGTCGTTCAGCGCCTCGATAAGCGCCCGGCGGCTGTCGATATCGAGGTGGTTGGTCGGCTCGTCGAGGATCAGCAGGTTCGGTGCATGAAAGGCGGCAAGTCCCATCAGCAGACGCGCCTTCTCGCCACCGGAGAGGTCTTTCGCAGCTGTCGCCATCTTCTCGGTTGCTAGGCCCATCTGCGCCACGCGGGCGCGCACCCTGGCTTCGGGCTCAGTCGGCATCAGCCGGCGCACATGCTCGACCGGTGTTTCGTTCGGCACGAGATCGTCGAGCTGATGCTGCGCGAAGAAACCGATCTTCAGGCCCGGTGCGAGACGCACCTCGCCGCTCTCGGGCGCCAGTCGCCCCGAGATGAATTTGGCGAAGGTCGACTTACCGTTCCCGTTGGAACCGAGCAGCGCGATGCGATCGTCATTGTCGATGCGCAGATTGAGTCCTTTCAGGATCGGCCTGCCGGGCTCATATCCGACAGCGCCACCGCTGATCGCGACGATCGGCGAGGCCGGCTGCTTCTCGGGCTCCGGGAAAGTGATCGGCTGAACATGGTCCTCGATCACGGCCGCGACCGTGCCCATGCGTTCCAGCGCCTTGACGCGGGATTGGGCCTGTTTTGCCTTGGACGCTTTGGCCTTGAAACGGTCGATGAAGCTCTGCAGATGTTTGCGCGCTGCCTCGTTTTTGGCCTTGGCCTTCATCTGCAGCTCGTCGGCTTCTGCCTTTTGCCGCTCGAACTGGTCGTAATTGCCGCGGTAGAAGGTGAGCTTCTTCTGATCGAGATGCACGATGGAATTGACCGCGTTGTTGAGGAGGTCGCGGTCGTGGCTGATGATGATGACCGTATGCGGATAGCGGCGGATGTAATCCTCCAGCCACATCGTGCCTTCAAGGTCGAGATAGTTGGTCGGTTCATCGAGCAGCAGCAGGTCCGGCTCGGTAAAGAGGACGGAGGCGAGCGCCACGCGCATGCGCCAGCCGCCCGAAAACGAGGAGGCAGGCCGCGCCTGCGCTTCCTGATCGAAGCCGAGGCCCGAGAGAATGCTGGCGGCACGCGCTTCTGCCGAATGAGCGTCGATGTCGACAAGGCGCATCTGGATTTCGGCGATCCGGTGCGGATCGGTTGCCGTCTCCGCCTCGGCAAGCAGCGCCGCGCGCTCCTTGTCGGCCGAAAGCACGATCGTGATCAGTGAATCCTCGGTTCCTGGCGCTTCCTGTTTCACCTGGCCCATGCGCGCGTTCTTGGGAATCGATATCGTCCCGCTTTCAGCTCCCAGATCGCCTGTTATGACGCGGAACAGTGTGGACTTGCCGGCGCCGTTGCGCCCTACGAGCCCGGCCTTCGTGCCTGCAGGCAGAGAGACGCTGGCATGGTCGAGGAGCAGGCGGCCGGCGATGCGGGCAGAAATATCTGAAATCGTGATCATGCGCGCGGTTTTGGCCGAAAGCCGCCGCTAAGGCAAGATGGGTCCGCCGTCCCCTCGGCCGCTGGTTGCCATCAAGCGACTTCTGACAAGCGCGTCAGCGCCCGAAGGCCTGCACCGGCTGGCGCGGATTTGTCTGGGCGGCAAGCAGCGCCACGCGGGCGTTGGCCTGAAGCTGGCCGGGCGTTGCGGCATCGCCGCTCAACGCCACGCCGACCGAGATCGTCAAACCGCTCGCATCTGAAGTGTCCGACGCCGCGAACACAAGATTGTCCTCGACCGAACTACGCAGCCGCTCGGCGATCGCTAGTGCATCCTGCATGCGGACGTTGGCGAAGAGGAAGGCGAACTCATCGGCTTCTGTCCGTGCGATGAAATCGCTCTTCTTCACCATCTTGCGGAAGAGGCTGGCGAGCTTCTTCAGAAGCTTGTTGCCGGTCTGCATGCCGTAACGGATATTCAGCGCCTTGAAATCGTCGATATCGACCACGATCAGCGCGCTGCCGGCCGCGCCTTCTTCCTGACCATAGAGGTCGCTGAGCGCACGGTTGAGGCCGAGGCGGTTCGGCAGGCCGGTGATCTTGTCGGTGATGGCCGCAGCCTGCACCGCCGAAATGCCGCGCTCCAGCGCCGTCAGCCGCTCGATATCCTCTTCCAGCCTCGTGCCGATCGTCCGCTCCGCTGCGAGAACGGCTGAAAGGGAAGCGGAGAGATATTCGACCTCGGCAATGAAGTCGGCAAGGCTCTGCTGGTCCTGTTGGTCTGAGACGGATTTGAGGATGGCCTCGCAGGCGCGTGCGAATGCCTGGTGATGCAGGCGACCTTCGGCGAGTCGTTCTGCTGTCTCCTTGAGCATGCGGCTCGCTTCGTTGCGCGAGCGGTCATCGGCGAGCCCGTAGTGGCCAATGAGCCGGTAGCGCAGGCCGATCTCGTCCAGAGCCTCCTGACGCGGATGCGGGCCGAGGGCAGCGATATCCTGCGCCAGCCCGGCACTCAGGCCGATCAGTGCCTCATGGAACAGTTCATAGTTGCGCGGCAGGCCCGCCACGTTCAGCCGCATCATGTGCTGAACAACTTTCCGCACGTCGGCTGCCGGCGCTGGCCGGATCGCCCCACGCCCATTCAATGCATTTGCAACGGCAGTCGACATGATAATCCCCTCATTGCCATTGGTTCCCTTGGGCCATCGCCTCTTCTGCTTCCGCTATGCAGGCAAGCTTTTAAGAGACATTGAATTTTCAAGGTTAGTAGGGCGGGAAGCAGCAAAACAGGTTAATGCGCCCTTGCTAGTCCCCGATCAGGAATGGCCCTATCCGTTTCAGCAGCGGCCGTGATGGCGCCATGAAAATTCCTGATTTGATCGCGCCGGTTTTCTGGCATGGAATGAACCCGCTGCGATCTCGAAAGGACTGATATGACCAGAGCTCTCTATTCACTGTGCGGCGCCGACGAGCGTCACTTCTTCTCGCCGCATTGCTGGAAGGCAGTGATGGCGCTTGCCCACAAGGGCCTCGATTTCGAGGAGGTGCCGACGACCTACAGCCGTATCGCCGCAATCGGCGGTGGTTTTTCCAAGACCGTGCCGGTCTTGGATGACAATGGCCGGCTGGTATCGGACAGTTTCGACATCGCCCTTTATCTGGAAGAGGCCTATCCCGACCGTCCGTCGCTCTTCAAGGGTGAGGGCGGCAAGGCCCTGTCGCGGATGATCGAGGGATATTCTCAGATGATCATTCATCCGGCAATCATGCGGATCGCCCTTCTCGATATCCATTCGATCCTCGATGAGGGCGATAAGGCCTATTTCAGGACCAGCCGTGAGGAGCGCCTGGGCAAGTCGCTGGAGGAATTCGCCGCCGGACGCGACGCGGAGAGGGAAGCCTTCGCCGCCAAGCTCGAGCCGCTGCGCCATGTGCTGAAGTTTCAGCCTTTCATCGGCGGGCAGAGCCCGCTCTTTGCCGACTACATCCTCTTCGGCGCGCTGCAATGGCTGCGCGTCGCTGCCGGCCTCGCCATGCTGGCCCCGGATGACCCCGTGATCGCCTGGTTCGAACGCTGCCTCGATCTCCATGAAAGCCGGGGCCGGACTGTGACAGCGGCGTGAAATTGCCGGAGACCCCTTGTTTTCAGGCGGTGAGGCGGGTAAAGACCGCCCACTTTTCCCTTATGAGTATGAGGACCTGACAATGGCGATTGAACGCACCTTCTCAATGATCAAGCCGGACGCAACGAAGCGCAACCTGACTGGCGCTATCACCAAGATGCTCGAAGATGCCGGCCTGCGCGTCGTCGCCTCCAAGCGCGTCTGGATGAGCAAGCGCGAAGCAGAAGGCTTCTACGCCGTTCACAAGGACCGTCCGTTCTTCGGCGAACTCGTCGAAGGCATGACCTCCGGCCCGACCGTCGTTCAGGTCCTGGAAGGCGAAGGCGCCATCCTGAAGAACCGCGAGATCATGGGCGCAACCAACCCGGCAAATGCTGCGGAAGGCACGATCCGCAAGGTTCATGCTCTCTCGATCGGCGAAAACTCGGTTCACGGCTCTGACGCTCCGGAAACGGCTGCCCAGGAAATCAAGTATTGGTTCTCCGACACCGAAATCGTCGGCTAATTCAGCCCAAGAGCATTCCACGCGAATGCATTGAATCGACTCATGAAAGCCGGGTTCGTCCCGGCTTTTTTGTTTTGCGGATTCAAGCTGGACACTTGTCAGTATTAGAAAAATCCGTCGTCCCATCCGGTTTGAAAACCTCCGGGTTCTTCTCGTATCCCGCGCCGACCACCAGCGGCTTGCTCGGGAGTACCGTCTGATCGAGATCGGATTTGAACTGTGTCTTCAATTCCTGCAGCAGCTTGCCATCCTTGTCGACAAGCTTGACTGTGACGGCATAGGGCCGGTCCTTGACCACGCAGTGCAGGTTTTCGCTTTGGACCGAAATCTTGTCGTCGATGGGAAAGACTTTCTGGTTCAGCACCAGCGGCGCACCACCCTGCGGGTTTTCGAACTCGACGACGATGGTGGATCCGTCGGGAATGGGCGCTGTCTTTTTCATCGTCAGCAAGTAGGTGGCACTGGCGTTTCGATAGTTGAAGACGAAGAGATGGCCCGTCACTTCCAACATGCTTTCGGCCTGACGCTGGCAGGCGGAAAGCAAAAGTCCCGCTGCCGCAAAAGCCGTGATGATTGAGCTCCGCTTCATGGCGTCTCCTCCTTCTTTTTTCTCCGGTAATGCCTGATAGCCTTGGCGCGGTTGCCGCAGACGGCCATGTCGCACCAGGCCCGGCTCTTGTTCTTGCTGCGGTCGATGAACAGCCAGCCGCAATTGCCGCAGATCTTCATCCGTTCCGGATCCGGCATGGCGATCAGCCGCAGAACCGAATGGGCGGTTGCCGCATCGAGCCCCTTTTTCGCTGCCCCGCGCAACGTCCGCGCCAGCGTCTCCAGCAGTTCGGCCAGCAGCCGATCGTCGCTCCCCGCGAGCACGCGCTGCCGGAAGTAGCGGTCCGTGGCTTCGCGCAGTTCGATGAAGTTCGCTCTATTCTGCGCTCCAACAGGCGCTATGTCGCCGAAAAGCGCCCGTTCGGCGCAGAATTCTTGCGCCGCCGCAGGAAAGCGCTCCAACTGCCCTTCGGCCTCGAAGCGGTCGATACGGCGCGCCGTATCATGACGCAGGATGACGCTGTTGGCGACATCGAGCGCCAGCGCGCCGCCGGAAAAACGGTGGGGGGTCCAGGAAAAGCTCATAAGAAAAATATAACTGGTAAAACGTGTTTTGCCAGTTATTATTTTAAACCGATCCGGAGTTTCGGGAATGGCCTATCTTCTGCAGCAACTGGCGAATGCGGTGCCGCTCGCGGCGCTCTACGCCACGCTTGCCTTCGGCTATTCACTTGCCTTCGGCGTGACGAAGAGGGCCGACATCACCTATGGGGCAATAATCGCCTTTGCCGGCCAAATCCTGCTGCTCTTCACGGACATGGCCTATAACCGGCTGTGGCTGGTGCTGCCGGCGGCAATATCGATCGGCATCTGCGCCTCGCTAATCTATTCGGTGGGAGCAGGGGTCTGGATCGGCCGCTCGATCATGCAGCCGCTCGCCAGCAAATCGCCGAACACGGTCATGGTCGCGGCACTCGGCATGATGATCGTGCTGATGGAAACGGCGCGTCTGGCCGCCAATACCCGCGCCATCTGGCTGCCGCCACTTTTGAACGACACCGTCACGTTCTGGAGCGACGGCGTCTTTCGCGTGACGCTTACCTATATCCAGCTTCTCGACACGATCCTGATGTGCGCAATCATCGCGATCGGCGCCATAGTCTTGAAATGCACCGCCTGGGGGCGTCTGTGGCGCGCCGTTATCGACGATCCGCTTGCCGCAGAACTCTGCGGCACCAGTGCCAGCCGTGTCTTTCTGGTCTCCTATGCGGCAGCCGCGCTCGTCGCCACTTGCTGCGGCATTCTCGCGACCTTCTACTACGGATCGATGGATTTCGGCGCCGGGCTGATGTTCGGCCTCAAGGTGCTGATGATCGCAGCCGTCGGCGGTTATTCCGATCCGTTGCGCTCTGCAGGCGGCGCTGCCGGCCTGGCGCTCGTCGAAACACTCTGGGGCGCCTACGGCTCCTTCATTTGGCGCGATCTCGCCATCTTCTCGCTGCTGGTCCTTCTGCTGGTGATGAGCCGCCGCGAACGCGTCACGCTGTGATTATTTCCAGCGATCGCGCGCACTGTCGTCGGCATCCTTTGCGGCGATCCAATCGCCGGCATGCCCACTCTTGTGATGCTCCTTCTTCCAGAAGGGGGCGGATGTTTTGAGGAAATCCATAACGAAGTTCGCGCCGTCGAAGGCCGCCTGCCGGTGCGGCGCAGCGGCGACGACCAGCACGATATTCTCACCGACGGCGATCTTCCCAAAGCGATGGATAGCGGTCAGGCCGCTAAGCGCGAAACGAGCGATGGCGAGCTCGCCAATGCGCTTCATCTCCGCTTCGGCCATGCCTGGATAATGTTCGAGTTCCAGCGCCGAGAGCGTGCCGCCTTCATCGCGGCAGAGCCCGGAGAATGTAACGACGGCGCCGACGCCGGGCTTGCCTTTGGAAAGCCGGTCGACTTCCGCCTGCAGGTCGAAATCCTCGCGCTGGACGCGGATGGTAGGGGTAATGGTCACAGCAGGCTCCTCAGCCCGGCGGTACTGCCGTTCTCAACCACCCGTCATCGGCGGAAAAATACCGATCTCTTTCGCCCCGGCGATAGGCTCGTCATGTTCCACATGCTCCTGATCGATCGCGACCCGGATCACATCGGGATATTGAAGAGCCATCTCATATTCTTCGCCCAGGCCCTTCAAATGATTCAGAAGATCGGCAACGTTGACAACGGAGGAGGGGAGTTCGATCTCCTCCTCGCCCTTTCCGATGCGTTCGCGCACCCAGGCGAAATAGACAAGCCGTGTCATTCTTCGTTATCCACCACGTGTTTCAGACCGGCGCGGAAATAATCATAGCCAGTATAGATCGTCAGGATTGCGGCGATCCAGAGAAGCGCAATCCCGGTCCAGGTTGTAAAGGGGAAAATCGCGTCGCCGGCCGGACCGGCGAGCAGGAAGGCGATGGCCACGAGCTGCAGCGTCGTCTTCCACTTGGCAATGCGTGTCACCGGCACGCTGACCTTCAGTCCCGCCAGATATTCACGCAGGCCCGACACCAGAATTTCGCGGCAGAGGATGATGATTGCCGCCCAGAGCGACCAGCCGGCGATCGTGCCGTCGGCTGCGACCAGCAGCAGGATGGCGGAAACCAGGAGCTTATCGGCGATCGGATCCAGCATACGGCCGATATTCGATGTCTGGTTCCAGATGCGCGCGAGATAGCCGTCCAGAAAATCGGTGATCGAGGCGATGATGAAGATCCAGAGCGCCACCCAACGCGCCGTATCGCTGCTGTTCAGGCGTCCTTCGATGAAGAAGCAGACGACGATCAGCGGCACTGCCAGGATGCGACCGTAAGTCAGGAGATTGGGGATGTTATACGCGCGCGATGCCATGAAGCGGTTCTCTTTGATAATGCGGCGGTAGATGACGGCTTTGCCCTTCGACCGTCAACATTCTTTCTGTTTTTTCGCCGCCTTTGCGCGGAATTTGCGACCGTCACCGACTATTTCGCGGCGTCGTCGTGAAAGTGATTATAGACCTGCTTTGCGACAGTCTCGGAAATGCCTTCTACCGCCATGAGGTCGGAAAGGGCAGCGCGAGACACAGCCTTCGCCGTGCCGAAATGTTGTAGCAGCGCCCGCTTACGGGATGGACCGATGCCGCCGATCTCGTCGAGCGGGTTCTTGACCATCTCCTTCTTGCGCCGTGCCCGGTGGGAGCCGATGGCGAAACGGTGCGCCTCGTCGCGCATGCGCTGGATGAAATAGAGAACCGGATCGCGCGGCGGCAGCGTAAAGCTTCCCTTGCCCGGCGCGAAGAAACGCTCGCGGCCGGCCTCACGGTCCACGCCTTTGGCGACGCCTATGGCGATCACGCTGTCGGTAATGCCGAGCTCTTCCAGAATGGCGCGCACGGCAGTCATCTGTCCCTGACCGCCGTCGATGAGGATCACATCGGGCCAGGCGGGGAAGGGCATGTCGGCCGCGTCAGCGGCAGAAATCTGCGTGCTGCGATCCGGGATGCCTTCTTCCTTCAGCAGGCGGGAAAAGCGCCGCGTCATCACCTCGCGCATCATGCCGAAGTCGTCGCCCGGCGTGATCTCGGTCGATTTGATGTTGAACTTACGGTACTGGCTCTTCACGAAGCCTTCGGGCCCAGCGACGACCATGCCACCGACCGCATTTGTGCCCATGATATGCGAGTTGTCGTAGATCTCGACACGCTGCGGCACGTAGGGCAGGCCGAAAGTCTCCTTGAAACCTTCCAGTAGCCGTGATTGCGATGCCGTCTCGGCAAGCTTGCGGCCATGCGCCTCGCGGGCATTGGCGATGACATGCTCGACGAGGTCGCGCTTTTCGCCACGCTGCGGAATGAGGATCGAGACCTTGTGCCCGGCCTTTTCGCTTAAGGCAGCAGCCAGCAGCTCCAGTTCCTCGACCGTCTCCGACAGCATGATCTGCCGCGGCACCGGTTTATCGTCATAGAACTGAGCGAGGAACGCGCTCAGCACCTCGGCGGCTGATAGCTGTGGATCGGCCTTCGGGAAATAGGCGCGGTTGCCCCAGTTCTGCCCGGTGCGGAAGAAGAAGACCTGGATACAGGAAATCCCGCCTTCGTGATAGATGGCGAAAACGTCAGCCTCTTCGACACCGGCCGGATTGATGCCCTGATGGCTCTGCACATGAGAGAGCGCGGCAAGACGGTCGCGATAGATGGCGGCGCGCTCGAAATCGAGGTCCTCGGCGGCAGCATTCATCGCTTCCGCCATATGTTCCTTCACCTTCTGGCTCTTGCCGGACAGGAAATCCTTGGCTTCCCGCACGAGTTCCGCATAGCCCTCGTCGCTGACCTCATGGGTGCAGGGACCCGAACAGCGCTTGATCTGGTAGAGCAGGCAGGGCCGGGTGCGCGTCTCGAAGACGCTGTCGGTGCAGGTTCGGATCAGAAAGGCGCGCTGCAGCGAATTGATCGTGCGGCCGACGGCGCCGGCTGACGCGAAAGGTCCGAAGTAGTCGCCCTTGCGGGCGCGGGCGCCGCGATGTTTGAAGATAGCAGGCGCGCGGTGATCGCCTGTTATCAGAATATAGGGAAACGACTTGTCGTCGCGCAGCAGCACGTTAAAGCGCGGCCGCAGGCGCTTGATCAGATTCGCTTCCAGCAGCAGCGCCTCGGTCTCCGTCCGCGTCGTGACGAATTCCATATTGGCAGTCTGGCGCACCATCTGGGCGATGCGGTTGGAATGCACGCGGCCGACAGCATAATTGCTGACGCGCTTCTTCAGGCTGCGGGCTTTGCCGACATAAAGCACGTCGCCCGCCTCGTTGAACATTCGGTAGACGCCGGGACTGTTCGGCAGGCGCTTGACGAATTCAGCGATCAGATCGGCGCCGACAAGGCCCGTTTCATTGACACCGCCTTCATTCCAGTCGATCGCAGCCGATATCGGCGAGGCGGCCGCATCGCCTTCCACCTCGATGATATCGTCGTCATTTTCATCGGTCTCGTCGTAAAGAACGCCGCCATCAGGCAGCTTCCTGGCATTCATTCCTTGATCTCCAGCACATCAGGCGTCTGCCACGCGAGATGCTGGCCGCCGTCGAGTGCAATCATCTGACCCGTGATCGAAGGAGTCTCGAACAGAAAACGAATCGTTCGGCCAAATTCCTTGAGCTCAGGCCCACGCTTCAAGATAAGGGCTGCGACCTGTGCTTGGAAGTCTTCCTGTAGTTGCCGTTCACTCGGCACTGAGGGGCCAGGCCCGATCGCGTTGACGCGAATACGCGGCGCCAGGGCCTGCGCCATGGTCTGCGTCGCCGTCCACAATGCCGATTTCGACAGTGTATAGGAATAGAAACTCGGCCGCAGTGCCCAAACACGCTGGTCGACAATATTGACGATTAGCCCCTCGGACGTCTCCGGCAGCTGTTCTGCGAATTTGGCGGCAAGGATCGATGGCGCCCGAACATGGATGGCGAAATGCTGGTCCCACACTTGCGCATCGAATTTGGGGAGCGAATCCTCGAGAAAAATCGACGCGTTGTTGACGAGTAGATCGATGGGTCCAAGCGCCTCGCATGCCTTTTCGACAAGCCCGCTCGCCTCGTCGATTTTGGCAAGATCAGCCTTGATCGCAGCCGCACGATGGCCCGCTTGCCGCAATTCCGCCACAAAGTCTCCGGCCTCAGCCATCGCGCCATTGGCATGGATTGCGACCGAAAATCCATTGGCAACAAGGTCTTCGGCGATTGCCCGGCCTATTCTTTTGGCGGAACCGGTTACAAGTGCCGCGCGAAGTCTTTTCTGGGTCAAGATCCTGCCTTCTGGTCCTTCGAGTCTGCTTCTGCCTATATAAGGGCGGGACCTGATTATATAAATAGCTGAAAGCGGTGCGTACGCGATGTCGATATTCTATGTATTATTTGGCGAAACGTTTTATTAAAAACGTGTAATTTCAGTTTAACGGAACGTTATCCTTAATAAACGGTATGTTGCAACCAAGCAACATCGAATTTCTGCCTCCGCTCAGCCACAATGATATCACAATTTGGCTCTTTCAAATCCGCATTTGCATTCCAATTTCACTCTCGATCCGGAAGGGACATTTAGTAATCCCCCGTGAATGCTTCGCCGAGTTTGAGTTGACGAGCGCGCGGGACTGAAAGGAGATAAGTATGCGTATACTCTTTGCTGGCCTCATGGCTTCCGCTCTCGCCGTTGGTGGCTTCTCGGTCGCGCAGGCAGCTGATGCCGTGGACCAGGTCCCGCAGGCGCCGGTCGCTGAGGAAACCCCGGCTCCGGTCAACAACTGGCAGGGCTTCTATCTCGGCGGCGCCGCCACCTATAACATGGGTAGCTTCGGTCACGACCGCGACACCTATGATTGGGGTGGCCAGCTCTTCACCGGCTACAATTTTCAGCAGGGCCAGATCGTTTACGGCGCTGAAGCCGATCTCGGTTATGGCGATGCTGACGTCACTGAAGGCGGCATCAAGAACAAGACCGGCTGGAACGGCTCTGTCCGCGGCCGCGTCGGTTACGACCTGAACCCCTTCCTGCTCTACGGTACCGCAGGTCTGGCGCTCGCCGACACCAAGGTTTCCGACGGCACGTCTTCCGACAGCAAGACCGCCTACGGTTACACGGTTGGCGCCGGTGTCGAAGCCTTTGTGACCAACAACATCACGACGCGCCTCGAATACCGCTACACGGACTACCAGAGCAAGGACTACAACCTCGACTCCGGCAGCGTTTCGCGCGGCTTCGACGAAAACAGCGTCAAGGTGGGTATCGGCGTCAAGTTCTGATACGGATTGCATCCAGCACAAAAAGCCGGGCCTCGTGCCCGGCTTTTTTGTCTTTGTTGATCGCGGGATTTTTCAGGCCTGGGGTTTCAGCTGATCGTAGCCGTCGAACGCCTTGTCGAATTCCTTGAGCCAGCTGATGAGCTCGGCGTGTTCCTCTTCCCACTGACCCTTGAAGCGCAGGTCGAGGTAGCCGATTGTTGCGGCCAGAGCGAAGTGCCCGCCATGCAGCTTTTTGCGGAGCTTCGGCGCATTGGCTGCCAGGTAATTCAATGCGGTCTCTACCTTCTTCCACTGCCGGTCGATCCAGGGTTGATGCACCTTCTCTTCGTCGCGAAAGCGGCGCTCGTAGACAATCGCCAGCAGACAGTCGCAGACACCGTCGCAAAGCGCCTCCAGCACTTCGGCATCTGTGCGCTTGCCCTTCTTGGAGGGATAAAGCGCGCCCTTCGTCAGCCGGTCGAAATAATGCATGATCGCGACACTGTCGAAAACGGAAGTGCCGTTATCCGTCAGTAGCGTCGGGATTTTGCCGAGCGGATTGTTGTCCACAAGGATCGCCGGGCCCGCATTCGTATCGACCCGGATTTCCGTAATCTCGAGGGCGAGATGGCGGGCGGCCATACGCACCTTGCTGGAGAAAGGCGAGGTCGGGGAGCAGAGAAGCTTCATGGGGCACCTTTTGAATTACGGATGACGCTGGACTATTCCCCGTCGTCCGAGATTCGGTCAATCGCTCTTGGTGGCCTTCGTCTCGCCGCGCAACCAGAAGGCACGTTGCGAGGCGAAACGATCCTGCGCCAGATGGTCTTTCAGAGCCGGCAGCAGCTGATGCAACTCGTCTTTCAGTGTGAAGGGCGGGTTTACGATGATGAGGCCGGAGCCTGTCAGTCCCGTCGTCTCGCGGTCACTACGCACGGCAAGCTCGGCGCAGAGCATCTTCGGTATCTCCGCCGCCTGCAGGGCATCATGGAATTCCTTGATCGGCGCGCCCTTCTTCAGCGGATACCAGAGGCAATAAGTGCCGCCGGGAAAACGCCGGTAGGCCTTGGCAAGGCCATCCACCAGCCGCTCGTATTCGCCGTCCTCCTCGAACGGCGGATCGACGAGCACGATACCGCGCTTTTCCTTCGGTGGCAGATGCGCGCCGAGCGCCAGCCAGCCATCGAGCTCGGTGATGCGCGCATGATGATCGCCCTCGAAGAGCCGATGCAGCCGGGCAAAATCCTCTGGATGCAGCTCCATCGCCGAAAGCCGGTCCTGCGGGCGAAACAGCATACGGGCAAGCTTCGGCGAGCCGGGATAGAAGCGCAGGCCACCCTGCGGGTTCAGTTCCCGGATCACGGAGAGATAGGGCTCCAGCAGTTCGGAAACCTGCGGCCCGAGATCGGCTTCGAGCAGTTTGCCGATTCCGCCCTGCCATTCGCCGGTCTTCTGCGCTTCCTCGGAGGAAAGATCGTAAAGGCCGATGCCGGCATGCGTGTCGAGCACGCGGAATGCGGCGTCCTTCTTCTGCATGTAGCGGATGAGCCGCGCCAGCACCGCATGCTTCAGGACATCGGCAAAATTGCCTGCATGATAGATGTGGCGATAGTTCATTTTCGCTGATGCCTGTTATGAATTCGGATGACAGGGAGTTTTTGTGCCTTTTGGCCGCCTGAGCCTTGGCATATAGAAATCGCATGAACATTGCGACCCCCATCCACGCCAAATCCAGGATCGGTCATACGGCCTGTCCGCACGACTGTCCCTCCACCTGTGCGCTGGAGGTGGATATTACGGAAGACGGCCGTATCGGCCGTGTCCGCGGCGCCAACGGCCATTCCTATACGTCGGGCGTCATCTGCGCCAAGGTCGCTCGTTATGCCGAGCGCCTCTATCATCCTGACCGTCTCATGCATCCCTTGCGCCGCACCGGCGCCAAGGGGGCAGGGCAATGGCAGCAGATTTCCTGGGATGATGCGCTGGACGAGATCGCCGAAGCCTTCGTGAAGGCCGAGGCCAGGGACGGCAGCGAAGCCATCTGGCCCTATTTTTACGCCGGCACCATGGGCTGGGTACAGCGTGATTCGATCGAGCGCCTGCGCCACGCCAAGCGCTATTCCGGCTTCTTTTCCTCGATCTGCACCAATCCAGCCTGGACCGGTTTCACTATGGCGACCGGTATGCTGCGCGGTCCGGACCCGCGCGAGATGGCGCGTACCGATTGCGTCGTCATCTGGGGCACGAACGCGGTGGCCACGCAGGTCAACGTCATGACCCACGCGATCAAATCGCGCAAGGAGCGCGGCGCCAAAATCGTCGTCATCGACATCTACGGCAATCCGACGATGAAGCAGGCCGACATGGCCTTGATCGTCAAGCCCGGCACCGATGCAGCACTCGCCTGCGCCGCCATGCATATCGCCTTCCGCGACGGTTATGCAGATCATGCTTACATGGCGAAATATGCCGACGATCCCTCGGGTCTCGAAGCGCATCTGAAGGCAAAGACGCCGGAATGGGCGGCCGCGATCACAGGCCTTTCGGTCGAAGAGATCGAAGCTTTCGGCAAGCTCGTCGGCACGACGAAAAAAACCTTCTTCCGCCTCGGCTACGGCTTCACCCGCCAGCGCAACGGCGCTGTCGCCATGCATGCGGCCGCCTCGGTCGCCACCGTGCTCGGCTCCTGGCAATATGAAGGCGGCGGCGCCTTCCACTCCAACAGCGATATCTTCCGCATGAACAATGCGGAGCTGACCGGCAAGTCGATGAAGGATGCGGCCATCCGTATGATCGACCAGTCGCAGATCGGCCGGGCGCTGACGGGCGATGCCGTGGCCCTTCGCCACCGCGGCCCGATCACGGCCATGCTCATCCAGAACACCAATCCGGTGAACATCGCGCCCGAACAGCGGCTGGTGAAACGCGGCTTTGCTCGTGACGATCTCTTCGTCGCTGTCCACGAGCAGTTCATGACCGAGACGGCCGAAATGGCCGATATCGTTATCCCTGCCACCATGTTCGTCGAGCATGACGACATCTATCGAGCCGGCGGGCAGAACCACATTCTGCTTGGACCCAAGCTCGTCGAGCCGCCGCCGACCGTGCGCACCAACCTCTTCGTCATCGAGGAACTGGCAAAACGCCTTGGCGTCGCCGATCGCCCCGGCTTCGGTTTCACGGCCTGCGAAATGATCGACCGCGTATTGGCGGCGAGCAACCTGCCGGATTACGATTATTTCCTCGAACACAAGTGGTTCGACCGACAGCCGGCCTTCGAGGAAGCGCATTATCTCAACGGCTTTGCTCATCCCGACGGCAAGTTTCATTTCCGGCCGGATTGGGTGGACGGCGCTGCCCCGAACAAACCGCCGGCGTCGGTCGGCGCGCTCGGCCCCTATGCCGAGCTGCCGCCGTTCCCGGATCAGGTCGACGTCATTGAAGTCGCTGATTCCGAGCATCCTTTCCGCCTGGCGACCTCGCCGGCGCGCAACTTCCTGAATTCGAGCTTCTCGGAAACCAAGACCTCGCGCCAGAAGGAAGGCCGCCCGGAAGTGATGATCAATCCCGTCGATGCGGAGACCAATGGCATCGGCAACGGGGATCTCGTCCGCATCGGCAATATGCGCGGCGAGCTGCGCATCCATGCCCGTATCACGACCGAGGTAAAGCCCGGCGTGCTGATTGCCGAAGGTCTTTGGCCCAACAAGGCGCATGTCGATGGCGAAGGCATCAACATTCTCACTGGCGCCGATCCCGTGGCGCCCTATGGCGGCGCCGCCGTTCATGACAACAAGGTCTGGCTTCGCAAGGATGCCGCCAAGGAAGCCCTATGACGCAATCGAAAGCAAACGTGAAGATTGTCGGCAAGGAAACCCTGTCCGACGGATGGACGAAGCTGGTCGGCTATGAGCTCGACTTTACCGACCGGGAGGGCGAGACGCACCGCCTGTCGCGCGAGGTCTACCACCGCACGCCGGCCGCCTGCATCCTGCTCTATGATCCGAAGCGCGACGTCGTCGTGCTGGTGAAGCAGTTCCGCCTGCCGGTCTATCTGAACGGCGACCCCGCCTGGATGATCGAAGTTCCGGCTGGCCTGCTCGACGGCGACGAACCCGAAGCCGCCATCCGTCGCGAGGCGATGGAGGAGACCGGCTACATGATTCGCGATGTCCGCTTCCTCTTCAGATCCTACACCGCGCCGGGCTCCATCACCGAGATCGTGCATTTCTTTGCAGCGGCAATCGATACCGCCGACCGCACATCCGATGGCGGCGGTCTGGAGCACGAGCACGAGGATATAGAGGTGCTGGAAATCCAGCTGCCGCAGGCTCTCGCGATGATCGAAAAGGGAGAAATCATCGATCTCAAGACGATCATGCTGGTGCAATGGGCGGTAGCGAACAAAAGCCTGCTTGGCACCTAAAAGTCCGACCTTGCAACGTCATGGCCGAGATAGATTCGCCTCGGCTGAATTTCTTGGAATTCTTCATGCAATTGTCACGAAGCGAGACTAAGCGCTGCCCCTTAACAATCATCAGATGCGGTCAGGAGAAAGCCCATGTGGCTCGGTAATTTCACCCTCGTTTTGCCCAACGAGGTGGTGAATGAAGGTTCTGTGCGGATTGAAGACGGCTTGATCGCCGAAATCAGGCCGGAGCCGGTTGCCAACGCCGTTATCGATGGCGGAGGGCGTCTGCTGATGCCGGGTTTCGTCGATCTGCATGGAGATATGATCGAACGGGAAATCGCCCCGCGCCCGAACGCCCATATGCCGATCGACTTCGGCATCCACGAACTCGACAAGAAGCTTGCCGCTGCTGGCGTCACGACAGCTTTTGCCGCCGTCTCCTTCGCGACGGAAAGTGTCTACGGCCATGTCCGTTCGCTGGAGACGACCTCAGCGGTCATCGAGGGCATCAACACGCTGCGCGACAATCTGCTGATCGATCATCGCGTCCATGCCCGCTACGAAATCACCAATACCGGCGCAGCCCCGGCGCTGGAGCGCCTGCTGGAAGCCGGCCATATCAATATGGTCTCGCTGACGGACCACACGCCGGGGCAGGGCCAGTATAACGACATCAAGAGCTATATCCTGAGCATTTCCGAACGCCGCGCCGTATCGGAGGAAATGGCTGCAGAGATCGTCGCCCAGCGTATTGCCATGCGCGACAATCCCGAGATCGAGGCCAAGCTGAAGGATATCGTGGCGCTCGCCAAGAAGCATGGCCTGTCGCTCGCCTCGCACGATGATGACAGTGTCGAGAAGGTCGCCGAAATGTTCGATCTCGGCGTCACCATCAGCGAGTTCCCGGTCACGCTGCCGGCTGCCGAAGAAGCTCGCCGCCGCGGCCTTTGGACCCTGATGGGCGCGCCGAATGCGCTGCGGGGCAAATCCATGTCCGGCAATCTGAGCGCGCTCGATGCCGCTAAGGCCGGCCTGCTGACGGTGATTGCTGCCGATTACCATCCGGCTGCATTCGTACCCGGCATCTTCAAGCTGGCGGAAATGGTCGAAGGCGGTCTTCCCGCTGCCGTCGCCATGGCCACGTCGAATGCCGCCCGTTCAGCTGGCCTGATGGACCGCGGCGAGATCGAAATCGGCCAGCGTGCCGATCTCGTTGTCATCGAGCCGGGCGATGTCCATCGCATCCGCGCCACTTTCCGCGGCGGCCAGTTCGTCTATAGCGATGGTACGCTGCATCCACTTCAGGCTCTTGCGGCCTGAAGTCAGAACATTTCTGCTTTAGCCGCCGATCAGCGAAATAAGCTGCGATTTGGGGGCGGTGGCGGAAGCTGTCGTTCCGACGGCCTTCCGGCCTTCCATCTTCACCTTGCCTTCGGCAAAGAGCTTGAGCGCCTGCGGATAAAGCTGATGTTCGACGGTCAGTATGCGTCCTGCCAGCACCTCGGCGGTGTCGCCCGCAAGTATAGGCACGGCGGCCTGGCCGATGACTGGGCCTTCATCCATGCCTTCGGTGACGAAATGCACGGTGCAGCCGGCAATCCGCATGCCGGCGTCGATCGCCCGCTGATGCGTATGCAGCCCCGGAAAGAGCGGCAGCAGGGAAGGGTGGATATTGATGATCCGGCCTTCGTGGCGCTGGATGAAGGCGCCTGACAGGAGGCGCATATAGCCGGCGAGGCAGATAATATCCGGCGAAAGCTCATCGAGCGCGGCAAGGATTGCCGCCTCGTGCTCGTCCTTGTTCGCATAATCCTTGCGCACGAAGGCGAAGGTCGGGATACCCTCGGCAGCCGCCTTGGCAAGCCCGCCCGCATCCGCCTTGTCAGAGATCACGCCGACGATCTCGGCCGGATAATCGGCCGATTTTGCCGCCTGCACCAACGCCATCATGTTGGAGCCGCTGCCGGAAATGAAGACGACGGTGCGTTTGCGCGGCGAATTCATAGGGCGAGCGTGCCCTTGTAGATCGTGCCGGCTTCGCCTTCGGCGCGGGCGACCATGCGGCCGAGCGTGACGACTGTCTCGCCTTCTGCTTCGAGCACCTTGGAGACGGCGGCGGCATTTTCTTGCGCGACCACAACGATCATTCCGATGCCGCAGTTGAAGGTGCGCAGCATCTCCTTCGCCTCGACGCCGCCTGTCTTGGCAAGCCACGAGAAGACCGGCGACACATTGACGGCGGCAAGATCGATCTCGGCGGCAAGATGCTTCGGCAGCACGCGTGGAATATTTTCCGGGAAACCGCCGCCGGTGATGTGGGCGAGCGCCTTCAGCGCACCGGTCTCGCGGATCGCCTTCAGGAGCGGCTTCACATAGATGCGGGTCGGCATCAGCAGCGCCTCACCAAGCTTCTTGCCTTCGGCAAAAGGGGCCGGCGCATCCCAGCCGAGGCCGGAAAGCGCAACGATCTTGCGCACCAGCGAAAAACCGTTGGAGTGAACGCCAGAGGAGGAAAGGCCAAGGATGACGTCACCCTCGGCAATATCGCCAGACGGCAGCAGCTTGCCGCGCTCGGCAGCACCCACTGCGAAGCCGGCGAGGTCATAATCGCCGGAAGAATACATGCCCGGCATTTCAGCCGTTTCTCCGCCGATCAGAGCGCAGCCTGCCTCGCGGCAGCCGGCAGCGATACCGCCGACAATGGCAGCACCCTGATCCGGATCGAGCTTACCGGTCGCGAAATAGTCGAGGAAGAAGAGCGGCTCAGCGCCCTGCACGACCAGATCGTTAACGCACATGGCAACGAGGTCGATGCCGACTGTGTCGTGATAATCAGCGTCGATGGCGATCTTCAGCTTGGTGCCGACGCCGTCATTGGCCGCAACGAGAACCGGATCGGTGAAGCCCGCAGCCTTGAGGTCGAAGAGGCCGCCAAAGCCGCCGATCTCGCCGTCCGCGCCCGGGCGGCGCGTCGAACGCACGGCTGGCTTGATCTTCTCCACCATCAGGTTGCCGGCATCGATGTCGACGCCTGCATCGCTATAGGTCAGGCCGTTTTTTCCAGACTGGCTCATGATGATCTCCGGAGGATTTGAAGCTGCGGATAAAAGACCGCGTCACATGCCGGTCGCAATTGCATGAGAGTGCGCTTTATGCAAGCGTTGCAAGGGAAAAGCCCCCATTTTCCAGCTAATCCCCGTACGCTTTCCGGATTTGGTGCAACAGGGTTGACCATCTTTGCGCCTCCATCCTATGTGCTGGATGCGCACGGGCAGGGCGTGCGGTCAGCGGGGAAGCGATGCCACAACAGGTCAGCGGAACGATACTGAAGCGCCAGGTCATCTTCTGGGTGGCGGTTCTGCTCATCTTCATCGCCTTCCTCTATATTTTCAGCTCGATCCTGCTGCCGTTCATCGCCGGCATGTCAATCGCCTATTTTCTCGATCCCATAGCGGACAGACTGGAGCGCCTCGGCTTGAGCCGGCTGATGGCGACCATCGTGATTCTGGTTGCCTTCGTCATCGTCTTTGCGCTGGCGCTGGTGATCTTGATCCCGGTTCTCATCAACCAGTTCAACGATTTTGCCCAGCGCGTGCCGGGTTATATCAGCCAGCTTCAGGAATTCATCGCCCATTACCAGGATTCTGTGCTGCCCGGCTGGATCAAGAGCCAACTCGGGACCATCAAGAACAATTTCTCGACCATTCTGTCGGAAGGGATGGGCTTCCTGACCGGGCTCTTCTCGCAGATCTGGAACTCCGGCAAGGCGATCGTCGACGTCATCTCGCTGCTCATCGTCACACCAGTCGTCGCCTTCTATATCCTGCTTGATTGGGACCGCATGGTTGCCAAGGTCGATGAGTGGGTGCCGCGCAATTACGTGAAAGACGTTCGTCAGATCGCCACAGAAATGGATCAGGCGATTGCCGGCTTCATCCGCGGGCAGGGTTCGCTCTGCCTTATCCTCGGCATTTATTACGCGGCGGGTCTCTCGATCGTCGGCCTGAACTTCGGCCTGCTCATCGGCCTCTTCTCTGGCATGATCAGCTTCATCCCCTATGTCGGCTCGTTGGTTGGACTCGTCCTTGCCGTCGGCGTGGCGATCGTCCAATTCTGGCCCGACTATATCTGGATCGTCGCCGTTCTCGCGGTCTTCTTTTCCGGCCAGTTCCTGGAAGGCAACATCCTGCAGCCGAAGCTCGTCGGCTCCAGCGTCGGGCTGCACCCCGTATGGCTGATGTTTGCGCTCTTTGCCTTCGGTGCGCTGTTCGGTTTCGTCGGTCTGCTGGTTGCCGTACCCGCCGCCGCGGCCGTCGGCGTCCTTGTCCGCTTCGCGCTTTCGCGCTACCTTCAAAGCGATCTCTACTATGGCAGGTCGCCGGGCGGCCGTGCCGGGAAGACGAAATCTGTTTCCGATGAATGACGTGAAGAACGCTGATCCGAAGCGCAAGGCCGGAGAACAGCTTCCCCTGGCCTTTTCGCATGACGCCGCAACCGGCCGCGACGATCTCCTGATCTCGGAGCGCCTCGCTGCCGCGGTTTCGATCGTCGATGCCTGGCCGAATTGGCCGTCGCCGGTCGTCATTCTTGCCGGTCCCGTCGGCTCCGGCAAGTCGCATCTCGCCGGCATCTGGAAGGATTTGAGCGGGGCGGAAATCATCCATCCCACAGATGGCTCCGATGCCGCAGTCGTGGCCGCGAGTGGTCCCGTGCTTTTCGAGGATGTCGATCGTGTGGGCTTCGACGACGTAAAGCTCTTCCACGTCATCAACAGCGTGCGGGAAAACGGCACCAGCCTGCTGATGACGAGCCGTCTCTGGCCGATGTCCTGGCCGGTCATGCTGCCTGATCTGCGCTCGCGCCTGAAGGCTGCAACGGTTGTCGAGATCGGTGAGCCGGACGAAGAATTGCTGTCACAGGTCATCGTCAAGCTCTTTGCCGACCGCCAGCTTTATATAGATGACAAACTCGTCCTTTATATCGTCAACCGCATGGAGCGCTCGCTCAACGCCGCCCAAACGATTGTCGAAAGGCTTGATAGGCTTGCGCTTTCCAGAGGCACGGGGATCACTCGTTCGCTTGCCGCCGAAGTATTGAATGAGTTGGGCAATTCCGGCTCGAGCGATTGACTGTCACAGTTCCGTCGTGAAACTGATATATTCGCCGAGGCGGATAAAAGCAGGGTGTGGATCATGGATAGTGCATATCAGGAACATCAGGAATCCACCCCGGACAACAGTGCAGACCTGCCGCCGCTGGAACAGCTGCTGTCCAGCCCTGAGCGCTTCATCAACCGCGAATTCTCCTGGCTGCAGTTCAATCGCCGCGTCCTCGAGGAGACGCTGAACACCGAGCATCCGCTCCTGGAGCGGGTGCGTTTTCTGTCGATCTCGGCCGCCAACCTCGACGAATTCTTCATGGTGCGCGTCGCCGGCCTCGAAGGGCAGGTGCGCCAGAGCATCTTGGTCAAGAGCCCCGACGGCCGCACGCCGGCCGAACAGCTGGATTCGATCCTGAGCGAGATCGATCACCTGCAGATGGAGCAGCAGGCCTCGCTTGCCGTGCTGCAGCAATACCTCGCCAAAGAAGATATCCTGATCGTGCGTCCGGGTGCGCTGAGCGATGCCGATCGCCAGTGGCTGGCGAACGAGTTCGAGCAGTCGATCTTCCCGGTTCTGACGCCGCTGTCCATCGACCCTGCCCATCCGTTCCCGTTCATTCCGAATCTCGGCTTCTCGATCGGCTTGCAACTCGTGAGCCGCAATGGCCGCGAGCCGATGACGGCACTGCTGCGCCTGCCGCCGGCGCTCGACCGCTTCATCCGCCTGCCGGACGACCGCAACACGATCCGCTACATCACACTGGAAGATGTTGCCAATATCTTCATCCACCGGCTCTATCCCGGCTATGAGGTCCAAGGGTCGGGTACCTTCCGCGTCATCAGAGACAGCGATATCGAAGTTGAGGAAGAGGCCGAAGATCTCGTCCGCTTCTTCGAAACCGCGCTGAAGCGCCGCCGTCGCGGCAAGGTCATCCGCATCGAGACTGATTCCGAAATGCCCGCCTCGCTGCGCCAGTTCGTGGTCCAGGCGCTGAGCATTCCGGATAACCGTGTTGCCGTTCTGCCCGGCCTGCTGGCGCTCAATACGCTCTCCGAAATCACCAAGGCGCCACGCGACGACCTGCGCTTTCCGCCCTACAATGCGCGATTTCCAGAACGTGTCCGTGAACACGCCGGTGATTGCTTCGCCGCCATCCGCGAAAAGGACATGGTGGTCCATCATCCCTACGAGTCTTTCGACGTGGTGGTCCAATTCCTTCTCCAGGCTGCGCGCGATCCTGACGTTCTGGCGATAAAGCAGACCCTCTACCGCACCTCTAATGATAGCCCGATCGTGCGCGCCCTGATCGACGCCGCCGAGGCCGGCAAGTCGGTAACGGCACTGGTCGAGCTGAAGGCTCGCTTCGACGAAGAGGCCAATATCCGCTGGGCACGCGATCTGGAGCGCGCCGGCGTGCAGGTCGTCTTCGGCTTCATCGAACTGAAGACCCACGCCAAGATGTCGCTGGTCGTGCGCCGCGAAGAGGGCAAGCTGCGCAGCTACTGCCATCTCGGCACAGGCAACTATCATCCGATCACCGCGAAGATTTATACCGACCTGTCCTTCTTCACGTGCAATCCTGTGATCGCTCACGACATGGCGAACATCTTCAATTTCATCACCGGTTACGGTGAGCCGGAAGAAGGCATGAAGCTTGCCGTTTCGCCTTATACGCTGCGCTCGCGGATCCTTCGACACATCAACGAAGAAATCGAGCATGCCCGCAACGGTCGTCCGGCGTCGATCTGGATGAAGATGAACGCGCTTGTCGATCCCGACATCATCGACGCGCTCTATACCGCGAGCCGCGCCGGCGTCGAGATCGATCTCGTCGTTCGCGGCATCTGCTGCCTGCGTCCGCAGGTTCCGGGTCTCTCCGACAATATCCGCGTGAAATCAATCGTCGGCCGTTTCCTCGAACACAGCCGCATCTTCTGCTTTGGTAACGGTTACGGCCTGCCGTCCGACAAGGCTCTGGTCTATATCGGCTCGGCCGACATGATGCCGAGAAACCTCGATCGCCGCGTCGAAACCCTTGTTCCGCTGACGAATCCGACTGTCCACGAGCAGGTTTTGTCACAGATTATGCTCGGGAACGTGATTGACAATCAACAAAGCTACGAGATATTGCCCGACGGTACGTCACGGCGCATGGAAGTGCGCAAGGGCGAAGAACCTTTTAACGCGCAGCAATATTTCATGACCAATCCCAGCCTGTCCGGCCGCGGTGAAGCTCTGAAATCGAGTGCGCCAAAGCTGATCGCTGGTCTGCTTGAAGGCCGGAACAACAAATAAACTGGACCTGTATGGTTGAATCAGAAGCCCAGGGGCGACTTCCGGGTATCGCCCCGGTCTCCGTTGTCGATATCGGATCGAACTCCATCCGTCTGGTCGTCTACGAAGGCTTATCTCGTTCTCCGACCATTCTCTTTAACGAAAAGGTCCTCTGTGGCCTCGGCAAGGGCATAGCTCTCACCGGCAAGATGGATGAGGAAAGCGTCGCACGGGCGCTTCAGGCCCTTCATCGGTTCAAGGCTCTCTCCGACCAGGCACGCGCTGCCACCATGTATGTGCTGGCGACGGCTGCGGCGCGTGAGGCGAGCAACGGCCCCGATTTCATCCATCAGGCCGAGACGATCCTGCAGCGCCACGTTCGCATATTGTCCGGTGAGGAAGAGGCGCGCTTTGCGTCGCTCGGCGTTATCAGCGGTTTCTACAACCCCGATGGCATTGCCGGCGACCTCGGCGGTGGATCTCTGGAACTGATCGATATCAAGGGCAAGGATACGAGCGGTGGCATCACCCTGCCGCTCGGCGGCCTGCGCCTCTCCGAATATGCTGGCGGCTCCCTCTCCAAGGCGCGCGCCTTTGCTCGCAAACAGGTCAAGACCGCTAAGCTTCTCTCAAAGGGGGAAGGGCGCGTCTTCTATGCGGTCGGCGGTACCTGGCGAAACATTGCCAAGCTGCACATGGAGATCACCCATTATCCGCTGCACATGATGCAGGGTTACGAGGTTTCCCTCGAAGGAATGACGCAGTTCCTCGATCAGGTCGTCACGGCCAGAGATTCCAAGGAGCCGGCCCTTCAGGCGGTGTCCAAGCATCGTCGTTCGCTGTTGCCCTTCGGCGCCATCGCCATGAAGGAAGTGCTGAACGCCATGAAGCCTTCGGTGATCTCCTTCTCCGCACAAGGTGTTCGCGAAGGTTATCTCTATTCGTTGCTTTCCGAATCCGAACGCCGCACCGATCCGCTGCTGGCTGCTGCCGGCGAGCTTGCCATCCTGCGCGCCCGCTCGCCGGAACATGCTCGCGAACTCGCCGAATGGACCGGTCGCATGATGCCCTTCTTCGGAGTTCAGGAAACCGACGAGGAAAGTCGTTATCGTCAGGCCGCCTGCCTGCTTGCCGATATCAGCTGGCGCGCCCATCCTGATTATCGTGGCGCTCAGGCGCTGAACATCATCGCCCATTCTTCCTTTGTCGGCATCAGCCATCCCGGCCGCGCCTTCATCGCGCTGACGAATTACTACCGCTTCGAAGGGTTGCATGACGACGGCTCTACGGCGCCGCTCGCTTCCATCGCCGGCCCGCAATTCGTCGAACGCGCTAAGCTGCTCGGCGGCATGCTGCGCGTCGTCTATCTCTTCTCGGCTTCGATGCCGGGCATCGTGCGCAACCTCACCTTCCGCAAGGCTTCGTCCCCGGATCTCGATCTGGAATTCGTCGTCCCGCACGAATATCACGATTTCGCCGGCGAGCGGCTGGAGGGCCGCCTCCAGCAATTGGCGAGACTGACGAATAAGCGGCTGGCGTTCCGCTTCGAATAGGCCTGTTTCAGCAAAGGCGGACCGATACACAGTACCGGCACAAAAAGGGCGGCGCTTTTGCACCGCCCTCTCATTTCACACCGGACTGCGAATTACTTCGCGTTCAGGAACTCGCCGACTTCGAGAATGCTGAACTCGTTGTTGTCAGCCTTGTCGACAGTGCGGCCGGCCGAGAACGGCAGGTTGTTGTCGTTGCCGATGATGATGTGCGTGGCGTCGACGCGATCGACGTTTTCGATCGTCACGAACGGCATGTTGTAGACACCAGGGATATCGCCGGCCTTCTTCTTGTTGTCCGGATCCTGGATGTTCAGGAGATCGATGTAGCCGATCTTGCGAACGGCCTTGCCGACGTTGGCATCGTTGAATTCGATCTTGTAGACGCGCTTCAGTTCCGCTGGAGCTTCGAAGCAGTCCGGCTTCGGCTGCTTGGGATCGGCGCAAGCCTTATCCTTCGTGCCCGCGCCATTGTCGCGCTCGATGACGAGAGCGGTGGAATCGTCGAGCATGTTGAAGTCGCCAATTGAAGCACCCTTGTCTTCGAACGGATAGAACCAGCTGCGGCCGGTCCACTTCTTGGAAGCGACGTCGAATTCGATGACACGGATGGCGGTGTGACCGTCAACCGTTTCCATCTGGCCGTCAACGTAGATGGCGCCTTCGAGCAGGCCGTAGAGCTTGGAGCCGTCCTTCGACATGGCAAGGCCTTCGAAGCCGCCGGAGCGCTTCAGGTTGAAGGCCGGCATCTTGGCAGCCGGGTTGGCCGGCAGTTGCAGCAGCGCGTTATCGGGAGACATGACCGGCTTGCCGTCGAGTGTGGTCGGAATGACGTCCGTCAGGTGGCCTTCGGTGTCGATCTTCAGCAGGTACGGACCGAATTCATCGCCCAGCCAAAAGCCATCGGCAACCGGCTGCACGGATTCGATGTCGAAATCGGAACCGGTGAGGTAACGGGTATCGGATGCTTCCGCAACGATCGGGAAGGGAGCGATCTTGTTCGGGTCGGAGAGGAAGACGTTCTTGACGACGTCAACCTTGTTGGCATTCCAGTCGAACTTCAGCTGATGCAGGAAGAGCATGGAGTCGATGGAGTTGGTCTTGCCGCCGAAACCGTTGTCGGAGAGTGTCCAGAACGTGCCGTCAGGCATGGTCTTGATGCCGGAAAAACCCTGGATTGGCTGGCCGTCGAGCGGCAGTTTGACGTCGGTCACACGGGCGCCGTCCTTGCCGTCAACCGTACCGAGCTTGTCGGTGCGCTTGCGGTCCGGCGTGGTGAACTTTCCGGAGGTCTTGAGAAAAGCCGGCGCGTCGGCCGGAGCCGGAACGATCGTGTTGGCAGGCAGGATCACCTGGCTGGTCAGCTTTGCCGGGAAGAGCTGCTGGTCGGCAGAGGCAGAGCCTGCGGCGAGCATGAAAATGGATACGGAAGCAAAAAGAACGTTCTTCATGATGTCCCCATAGAACGGAGTGCAAAAGCGCCATCCGCTTAGCAGGGCATTCATGTCGCTAAATTGACGATTGGGTGAAGCTTTGGTGACGTGTGCACAAAGCCGCAATTCAACCGCGCCGCAGCGTTACAGCCTGGTTGAGAACGGTCACTGCGCGCGAGGAAAGGGCGACGACATCCAACCCCTGGCCGCGTCCTCGGACAGCGTGATTGCCAAGGTTTTCGCTGACGATCTCCTCGGGCAGCGTCATGCGCTCTGCAAGGTCGGCAGAGATCAGCACCGGCCTGTTCAGGGTCCGGCAAAGCGATTCCAGCCGCGCCGTGGTGTTCACCGTATCGCCGAAGAAACTGATCTTGTGATGGTCGACGCCGACTTCAGCCGTAATGACGCTGCCGCCATGAAGAGCGGCCCTGAGTTTTGGTACATGGCCATAGCTCTTCTTCCAGCTTGCGGCGTTGGCTTCGATATCCGCCAGGATATCGAAAAGGCAGCGAACGCAGGACGCATTCCGGATGCCGCGCTCCAGCGGCCAAGTGATGATCGCCGCATCGCCGACATAGTCGTTGATCATGCCCTTGTGGCGCCGCACCGGCTCGGCGAAGGCGGCAAACAGCGAGCTCAGAAGCTGCTGCGCTCTGAGATCCCCGTGCTTTTCCGCAAAGGCGGTGGACTCGGCAAGATCGATGAAGAGAAAGACCCGCTCTTCCTTGACCGGATTTCGGTAGCGGCTGACGATCATGCTGATGAAGACCTCGCGCCCCAGCAACTCGCGCACCCTGAGCAGGAAGATAATCGTGGCGCAGACCACAAGTGCATAGAGGAAGACGTCAAACGGCATGATCAGCACATGGATCATCTCCGGCGGCTTCAGCACGCCAATCAGCGCAAGGAGCAAACCCGCCGCTGCAAAGCCGATACTCATCAGGATTTCGTAGATGACGAGTTCTGAGGCGATGAAGAGAAGTGTTGGCAACTTCTGAATGCGCCGGTAGAGGCCGCGCAGAAACACCATACGCTCGAAGGCGATGATGGGCATGCCGATGAAAAGCGCAAAGATCGCTCCGATGACGGGCGTCTGGCCTGTAAAGAAATAGAGATCGTAGACCACGCCGCTGAGCGCCAGGACGAGCGTAATCAGGATCCAGTTCTGCGTCGGGGATATCTCTCTCATTCCGCCCTTTCGCCGAAGCACTTCATCCGGCTATTGTTTCCGGCGCTGGGCAGTGGTCAAGCGATTTCGAATTTAGAACATGTCGCGCAAAGTCTGCCGCGGTCTTGCGATAATGATATGGCGAAACAGAGGCTCAAAGCCTGGCAAGAGGATCTGAAAGATCGCGATGCGCTTTAGACAGGCAGGGCGACCGTCTCGACCTTGCGGCCGGCAAAACGCAGAGCGATCTCGCCCCGAATGAGCTGCAGCGCTGGCTCGCCGAAAAGATCGCGGCGCCAGCCATGCATCGCCCCGACATCGGCTTTCTCACCCTCGGCCGCAATCTTGTCCAGGTCGTCGCTGTTGGCAATCACCTTGGGCGCGACACCATGCTTTTCGGAGATCAGTTTCAGCAGCACTTTGAGAAGCTCGACGGCGGCCGCCGCACCTTCCGGCGGTTGCGCCTGACGCGGTACCTGCGGCATTTCGGAGCGGGGCAGGGCAAGCGCCGTATTGACCGCTTCGAGCACCGCCGTGCCGGCGCCCGAGCGCTCCCAGCCCTTCGGAATGGTTCGCAGGCGACCGAGCGCCTCGGCGTCTTTCGGCTGCTGCTGGGCGATTTCGTAGATCGCATCGTCCTTCAGTACGCGCGACCGCGGCACGTTTCGCGACCGCGCCTCGCGCTCGCGCCAGGCGGCCACATATTTCAGGATGGCCAGCTCCTGCGGCTTGCGCAGGCGCAGCTTCAGCCGCTGCCAGGCGTCGTCAGGATGGATATCGTAGGTCTCGCGCGATTCCAGGACGTCCATTTCCTCGCGCAGCCAGGAGGCACGGCCTTCGCGCTCCAATTCCGCCTTCAGATAAAGATAGGCGTCGCGCAGATGCGTGACATCAGCCAGCGCATATTCGAGCTGCTTGTCCGACAGCGGCCGGCGGCTCCAGTCCGTGAAGCGCGAGGATTTGTCGATATGAACGTTCTTCGTACGGCTGATGAGCTGATCGTAGGAAACGCTGTCGCCGAAGCCGCAGACCATGGCGGCGACCTGCGTGTCGAAGATCGGGTGAGGGATCAGATTGCCGCGATTGAAGATAATTTCGATATCCTGCCGTGCCGCATGAAACACTTTCAGCACGTTGGGATTGGCCATTAGTTCGAAGAAGGGCGAAAGATCGAGATCCTTCGCCAGCGGATCGACCAGTACCTCGACTGTCGGGCTTGCCATCTGGATCAGGCACAATTCCGGCCAGAAGGTCGTTTCCCGCAGGAATTCGGTATCGATGGTAATGAAATCGGACTTGGCCAGCTCTTTGCAGGCGGCCGCCAGATCGGCGGTGGTTTCGATCATATCAGTTCATTCGCAAGGAAAAGGTCGGTTGAACCTTCCTTCCTCTTTCGAAGAGATATGTCAATACAGTGAGCAGCCTTAGCCTTGGTGAAGCTTTATTCGCCGGGATGCAGGCGATGTTTTCTGCGGTTGCCGCGTTCATTGGCAAGCATGGCAACCCATCCGCCGATGGCGACTATCGCCGACATCAGATCAAACCACGCGAACGTAACTCGTCATGCCCGTCTTCTGATGCTCGATGATATGGCAATGCAGCACCCAGTCGCCGGGATTGTCGGCGACGAAAGCGAGCTGCACCTTCTCATCCGGTTGTACGAGATAGGTATCGGAAACGAGCGGCACGACTTCCCGCGTCGAGGAGGAGATGACGGTGAAGCTCATGCCGTGCAGATGGATCGGGTGGGCGTGCGGCGTGACGTTTTCCAGATTGAAGACGTAGCTCTTGCCGAGCTTGAGCTCTGCGAGCGGCGCGGTCGGATCCGATGTGTCGCCCGGCCACGGCACCTTGTTGATGGCCCAGAAGCTGTAGCCGAGCGTGCCGCAGATGCTTTCGACGGCGGCGTTCTCTGCGGTCGCGGATAGCACAAGTGGGATTGCTTCCGCAGACGAGAGATCGGCCTTCGGCACCGGATTTTCTGCAAGCGCGCCGAGATCGCCGATGTCGCGCTTCAATGATTGCCCGGTGGCGCGCAGACTCGCGATCACTTTGGGTGTCGTGCCGCGAATGTCTTCCAGCGTTGCAACCGCACCTTCGCCGTCAGGCATGCGAACGGCAAGATCGAGCCGCTGCCCCGGTCCGATCTGCAGGAGGTCCAGCGGGAAGCGCTTCGGCACCGGATTGCCGTCGATGGCGATGACGGTCGCATCGGCGCCCTCCATCTTCAGCGAGAAGATGCGGGTCACGTCAGTGACGACGATGCGCAGGCGGATGAGCCCACCGGCCGGCGCATCGTATTTCGGCTCCTGCTGCCAGTTTGCAGTGCGTATCGTGCCATATGTGCCGGCCTTGGCTGCATCGCGCGGGCGGAAGGGCGCGATGAATTGTCCGTCACTGCCGAGCCGCCAGTCGCGCAGGTTGAGCACGACTTCCGCGTCGAAAACCGGATCGGATGGATCTTCCACCACGAGCACGCCCGTCATGCCATGACCCATCTGGGTCAGCGTGTTGCAGTGCGGATGATACCAGAAGGTGCCGGCATCCGGCGGTGTGAAGACATAGTCGAAATTGTCGCCCGTATAGACATAGGGCTGGGTGATGAAAGGCACGCCGTCCATCTTGTTGTCGATGCGCAGGCCGTGCCAGTGGATCGTCGTCGGCTCGTCGAGATTGTTGCTCAGCCTCGCCGCATAGGGCTTTCCTCGCGGCATTCTGAGAATGGGCGGCAGGCCTCCGTCGCCCCAGGTCATGATGTCCCGGGTCGGTGGACCTTCGATGATCTGCGCTTCGGTCTTTCGCGCCGCCAATATACGTGGCTCGGGCGCCGCTTCCGCCAGCCCGAACCGCCCCGCGATCGCCATGCCTGCACCATAGGCGCCGGCAACGGCGGAAGCCTTGATGAGGTTGCGGCGTGTTATCAGGGGCATCGGAAACTCCGTCTTTGATGATGCCTCCTTTTAAAGTTGACCATCCCCATCATCAATATGGCGCCTTCGACCAAACTGCCGCAGCGCGAGTCCTGCAACTCTCCAGGAAACGCTGACGCAAACGGCCCGTTGGCCGCGCCAAGCCTTGACAAATCAGAGCGTCCGTGCGCTTGTCCGCCCGATTTTCTTGTCGGCGAGAAGGCCTTTGGCCATGCCGCCGTCTTAAGCCAAATACCAGGATTTGAGATTATGCACCGCTACCGCAGCCACACATGCGCCGCTCTTCGTAAATCGGACGTCGGCTCGACTGTCCGTATTTCCGGCTGGGTCCATCGTGTCCGAGATCATGGCGGCGTGCTGTTCATCGACCTTCGCGATCATTATGGTACGACGCAGATCGTTGCCGATCCGGATTCGCCTGCCTTCAAGCAGGCGGAAACCGTTCGCGGCGAATGGGTCATCCGCGTCGACGGCCTCGTCAAAGCCCGTACGGAAGATACCGTCAACAAGAACATGCCTACCGGCGAGATCGAGCTCTACGCGCAGGAGATTGAAGTTCTTTCTGCTGCCAAGGAACTGCCGCTGCCGGTCTTCGGCGAGCCGGACTATCCGGAAGACGTTCGCCTCAAGTACCGCTTCCTCGACCTGCGCCGCGAGACGCTGCACAAGAACATCGTCAAGCGCACGCAGATCATCTCGGCCATGCGCCGCGAAATGAACGGCGTCGGCTTCACCGAATATACGACGCCGATCCTGACGGCTTCCTCGCCGGAAGGCGCACGCGACTTCCTCGTGCCGAGCCGCATCCATCCCGGTACCTTCTACGCCCTGCCGCAGGCCCCGCAGCAGTACAAGCAGCTCTTGATGGTTGCCGGTTTCGACCGTTACTTCCAGATCGCGCCGTGTTTCCGCGATGAAGACCCGCGTGCCGACCGCTTGCCGGGCGAATTCTATCAGCTCGACCTCGAAATGAGCTTCGTGACCCAGGAAGACGTCTGGAACACGATGGGTCCGCTGATGACAAAAATTTTCGAGGAGTTCGCCGAAGGCAAGCCGGTCACCAAGGAATGGCCGCGTATTCCTTACGACGAAGCGATCCGCAAATACGGCTCCGACAAGCCTGATCTGCGCAACCCGATCGTCATGGAAGCGGTGACCGATCATTTCGCCGGCTCCGGCTTCAAGGTCTTCGCCAATATGATCGCCTCCAACCCGAAGGTTCAGGTCTGGGCGATCCCGGCCAAGACCGGCGGTTCGCGCGCCTTCTGCGATCGTATGAACGCCTGGGCGCAGAGCCAGGGCCAGCCGGGCCTCGGCTATATCTTCTGGCGCAAGGAAGGCGAAAAGCTCGAAGGCGCAGGTCCGCTCGCCAAGAACATCGGCGAAGAGCGCACGGATGCGATCCGCACGCAGCTCGGTCTCGATGACGGCGACGCCTGCTTCTTTGTCGCCGGCGAGCCCGAGAAGTTCTACAAGTTCGCAGGTGAAGCGCGTAACCGCGCGGGCGACGAACTGAACCTTATCGACCGCGACCGTTTCGAGCTGTGCTGGATCGTCGACTTCCCGTTCTTCGAATGGAACGAAGAAGAGAAGAAGGTCGACTTCGCACACAACCCGTTCTCGATGCCGCAGGGGGGCCTCGATGCCCTGCGGAACCAGGATCCTCTGACCATCAAAGCCTTCCAGTACGACGCCGTCTGCAACGGCTTCGAAATCGCCTCGGGCTCGATCCGTAACCAGTCGCCGGAAACCATGGTCGCCGCCTTCGAAAAGGTCGGCCTCAGCCAGCAGGATGTCGAGGATCGTTTCGGCGGCCTCTACCGCGCCTTCCAGTATGGCGCGCCGCCGCATGGTGGTGCCGCCTTCGGTATCGACCGCATCGTCATGCTGCTCGTCGGCGCGAAGAACCTGCGCGAAATCTCGCTCTTCCCGATGAACCAGCAGGCCCAGGACCTCCTGATGGGCGCGCCGACCCCGGCAACGCCCGCCCAGCTGCGCGAACTGGCGATCCGTCCGATTCCGCCGCAGAAGAAAGACTGAGGTGTAGGGTTACTCAGCAAAAAAAGGCCCGGCGATACCATCGCCGGGCCTTTTTTGTTGGATCGGAAACGAACTCAATCGTTCGCCGAAACCTTCACGCCGAGCATCTGCGGTATAGTGTTCGGTGCCCCCATGGCCGCGCCGACGATCATCGGGAAGACGACCGGCTTCTCAGGCGTGGCCTTGACGGTCAGGCTCTTCGGATTGTCGAGGAAGGTGCTGACAGCAGCGGCGATTGCGTTCTGCAGTTCCGGAATGTTGAGCTGCGCGAGCATGATCGGCGTCATGGCCTTCAGTGATTCCGCCATCTGCTGGCCGGAAACGTTCTGCTTGGAGCCGGCATAATCCAGCGTACGCTTGGTGATCGAGGCGTCCTCGAAGCGGATCTGTGCGCCTTCGAAGTTGAGCTGCTGGGCAAGGCCGAGCATGGCGAGGCCAAGTGCCTGCTGTGCTTCTTCCTTGTTCGGATTGGCTTCCGACTGCTTCATTGCGTCCTGCATCGATTTGATGAAGGCCATCGTGTAGCCGGAGATTTTGAAGCCGAAATTCAGCTTGCCGACATTGGTGATGTCGAGGGAAATCTCGGAAAGATCGACAGTACCCGGCTGAGGATCCCAGGCACCCTTCATGGTGATGTCGCCCTGGACATGCTGTAGTGCGAGCTTCTCGATCGCTTCCTTGCTGTCCGGAGTGTCCCCAGCCTGGCTGAGATCGGCCTTGATGCTCTTAAAAGTGCCGTCGAAATCGAAGCCGGACTCGTCTTCGCGCAGCGTGGCGTTTGCGTCGCTTTCCAACACTGAGAAGACCTCAGTACCATCCTTGACGATCTTGACCGCGCCTGTATGGGCGCTCTCGGCGAAGAACATGGAATCAATCGTGTCGCCGGGCTGGGCCGGAACGGAGATGCCGCCAAGCGTCAATTCCTGGGCGCTCAGAGTTACGCCATCCTTGGACGTGTTGATATCAGGGAAAGCAGCCTCTTCGATATAGTAGCTGCCGTCATCCTGCTCTTCCACGCCGGAGAGGGTGATTTCGCCGATGGAGATCGCCTCGCCGGCATTTGGCTTGAAGCTGGCGTTCTTGAGTGTGACCGTCGTACCGTCGACATCGACGGAATCGGCGGCAACCGTTCCGCCCTGCTGGCTATAGGCGGCATTGATCTTTTTCAGGAGATCCTGGCCGTCGAGCGCGAAAGCCGAACCGGCGAACGAGAGAATAGCTGCGCTCGACAGCATCAGCCGCGTCGTGCGGTAAAAGGTCATGAGAAAGCCCCCCTGGTGGCAAGTGCCGTTGAATATTGCAATGAAGCTACTGTGGAATGGTCCGGCTTTATATTTGCAGACCCCTAAATATTTGTTGAGAGGATCGGCAAACGAAGTTCCAAATTCGGGCGCCACCTTTTATGGTTTTCATGTCAACACCAAGACGTCATCCACAGCCGGAATGCCCGGATTCCTTGCCCCACAGGGGTTTCTGAGCTAGTCAGGATTCCATGGGACAAGAGATTTTACCGCCTTCCGGCGGAGACGGCGACAATATTCATCCGGTCGATCTGAAGGCGGCGCTCGAAGAGCGCTACCTTCGCTATGCGCTGTCGACCATCATGCACCGTGCATTGCCTGACGTGCGCGATGGCCTGAAGCCGGTCCATCGCCGCATCGTCTATGCGATGAACGACATGGGCCTGCGGCCGAATGCGGCCTTCAGGAAATGCGCCAAGATCGTCGGCGAAGTGATGGGTAACTATCACCCGCATGGCGACCAGTCGATCTATGACGCGCTGGCGCGTCTCGCGCAGGATTTCTCGCAGCGCTACACGTTGGTGAACGGGCAGGGCAATTTCGGCAATATCGATGGCGACAGTCCCGCCGCCATGCGATACACCGAATCGAAGATGACCGCGGTCTCCGAACTGCTGCTCGAAGGCATCGATCAGGACGCCGTCGATTTCCGCGACACCTACGACGAATCCAATTCCGAACCGATCGTTCTTCCCGGTGCCTTCCCAAACCTTCTGGCCAACGGTTCCTCGGGTATTGCGGTCGGCATGGCGACGTCAATTCCCTCGCACAACGTGCATGAGGTCTGCGACGCGGCACTGCATCTGATCAAGCATCCCGATGCTACGGTCGAGAAGCTCGTTGAATTCATCCCCGGCCCGGATTTCCCGACCGGCGGCATCATCATCGACAACAAGGAAAGCATCATCGAGAGCTACCGCACTGGCCGCGGCGGCTTTCGCGTGCGTGCGAAATGGGAGACGGAAGATCTCGGCCGCGGCGGCTACCAGATCATCGTCACCGAGATTCCGTTCCAGGTGCAGAAGTCGCGCCTGATCGAAAAGATCGCCGAGCTTTTGATTGCCCGCAAGCTGCCGCTGCTGGAAGACATCAGAGATGAGTCGGCCGAGGATATTCGCATCGTCCTGGTGCCGAAGAGCCGCACTGTCGATCCGACCATCCTTATGGAATCGATGTTCAAGCTGACGGAACTTGAAAGCCGCTTCCCGCTGAACATGAACGTGCTGTCGATGGGTGTGATCCCGCGCGTCATGGCGCTGAACGAGGTGCTGAAGGAGTGGCTGGACCACCGCCGCGAGGTTCTGCAGCGCCGCTCGCGCTTCCGCCTCGCCGCCATCGACAGGCGCCTCGAAATCCTCGGTGGTTTGCTCGTAGCCTACCTGAATATCGATGAAGTGATCCGCATCATCCGCGAAGAAGATGAGCCGAAACCCGTCATGATGGCGCGCTGGGACCTGACCGACGTTCAGGTCGAGGCGATTCTCAACATGCGGCTGCGCGCCCTGCGCAAGCTCGAAGAATTCGAGATCCGCAAGGAGCACGACGAACTCACCAAGGAAAAGGCCGATATCGAGGCGCTGCTTGCTTCCGACGAGAAGCAGTGGCAGACAGTTTCCTGGGAAATCGGTGAGGTGAAGAAGAAATTCGCCAAGGCGACCGAAATCGGCCGCCGCCGAACGCAGTTCGCAGAAGCGCCCGAGGCCGACGAGGAGGCCATCCAGCACGCGATGATCGAGAAGGAGCCGATCACCGTCGTCGTCTCCGAAAAGGGCTGGATCCGCGCACTGAAGGGCCACATTTCCGATACGTCGACATTGGCCTTCAAGGAAGGCGATGGCCTGAAGGTTGCCTTCCCGGCGCAAACGACCGACAAGATCCTGATCGTCACGACCGGCGGCAAGGTCTTCACCCTCGGCGGCGATAAGCTGCCCGGTGGCCGTGGCCACGGCGAACCTCTGCGCATCATGATCGACATGGATAACGATCAGGACGTGTTGACTGCCTTCGTTCACGACCCGGCGCGCAAGATGCTGCTCGTCTCGACTGCCGGCAATGGTTTCGTGGTGCCGGAAGCGGAAATGGTCGCCAATACCCGCAAGGGCAAGCAGATCATGAACGTCTCCATGCCTGATGAGACGAAGCTTCTCGTTCCCGCGAACGGTGATCACGTTGCGGTCGTCGGCGAAAATCGTAAGATGCTGGTCTTCCCGCTGAGCCAGGTGCCGGAAATGACGCGAGGCAAGGGCGTGCGCCTGCAACGCTACAAGGATGGCGGCATTTCCGACATTCGCTGCTTTGCGATCACCGATGGCCTGAACTGGGAAGACAGCGCCGGCCGCACCTTCACGAAGAACAAGGACGAGCTTGCCGAATGGCTGGCCGACCGCGCTACCGCCGGCCGTACCGTGCCGAAGGGCTTCCCGCGCAGCGGTAAATTCGCCGGCTGATCCCGGAATTTTGAGGCTCCGCCCTTGGCAGGCGGGGCAACTCCTCTATCTCCGTCCTGTCACCCAAAATAAGAGCCTATAAAGAAGGGCAATGTCGTTCTGTGGGCGGACGGGATGGCCGTGAACCGTCCGCTTAAAGCGTGCGAACGATGGAGGAACGTCGATGCCTGCCGCCAATACCATCAAACTGCATGTCGCCCACAGCTACAGGGCGCCGCCCGCTACGGTTTATGATGCCTGGCTCAATCCCGAAATCGCCCGTCGCTTTTTATTTGCGACCGACGACGGCCATGTCATCCGCGCCGATATCGACCCGCGCGTCGGCGGCCGCTTCATCATCGTCGACCGCCGCCCGACTGGCGATGCCTTTCATCACGGCGTCTTCCTGGAATTGAAGCGCCCTAGACACATCGTCTTTTGCTTTTCGGTCGAGGAGCACGACCATAATTGTGATCGTGTCGAAATCGACATCGAACCGCTCGGCAGCGGCAGCCGCCTGACCCTCACGCACGAGATGTGCGCTGAGTGGGCGGAATATGAGGAAAAGACCCGTCAGGGCTGGACGCATATCGTCGAAGGGCTGGATCGGGAACTGGAGCTTTCCGCTGGTTCGAAACGATCGAATCCCGAAGCAGGCCAGTCTGCAGGCGCTACGGCGTGAGCGGAAGTGTGTGATCGCGCAGGAAGCGGGTTGCGCCGTCCTCGTCGATTTCGCCTGCTGCCACACCTATAACAAAAGTGTACAGGTGAGCGTCGGTCGTCTCTATCGAATAGCCGTGCTGCAATAGAAAGACACCGCAACTGACAACGGCGATCCGTTTGTTTCCGTCAAGAAACGCGTGATTGCGCGCCAAACCGAAAAGATATGCGGCGGCAAGCTCAATGATGTCATCGCATCCGTAGTTTGCCTTGTTGATGGGGCGCCCCAGAGCGGATTCCAGCGAACCTTCATCCCGAAGGCCAGCGAGGCCGCCAAACCGTTCGATCTGCATCGCGTGCATCTGCTCGACCAGCCGTCTGCTCAGAAACTTCAATGTCATTATTCGGCAAGCTTCTTGAGCGCGACCTTATACTTCTCCATGAAGAGACGGGCGGCATTAAGCTCTTCGGAGATATCCTCATCAACAGGCTGCATATAAAAGCGACCGTCCTCGGCCTGAAGCTCCAGAATATCTCCCGCCTTCAACCCAAAACGGTCCAGCACTTCCTTCGGAATAATCACGCCTTCCGAATTGCCGATCTTACGAATGGTGACGTTCATCATCGCCTCTTGTTGTAACAGGGTTATAACCGAAAGATACGCTACAACCAGTGGCCAATCAAGCGATTTGAACGGCTTTGCTCCGGGGCATCAAGACCGAGTGCACCGCAATCGCCGCAACGAGTATCGCGCCGCCGAGGAGGGTCATGGCGGCGGGTGTTTCGGCGAAGATCAGCCAGACCCAGATCGGCGCAAGTACCGTCTCCAGCAGGTAGAACATGCCGACTTCGGGTGCGGAGAGGTAACGCGGTCCGGTCGCAAGACACCAAAAGGCCACCGGCATCATGATGGCACCATTGAAGACGATCCAGCCGGGATGGGCGATTGAAAGTCCTGAAGGCAGGACCTGCGCTAGGCCGAGTACGGCTGGCAAGATTGCGGCAAGCAGCGGAACGAAACCCATCTCCCGGCGCGAGGCCCGTCCGACAGTGATGGCGGCGGCAAGCACCAGTGCGCTCAAAAGCGCCATGGTGTCGCCAAAGACGTGGCCGCTCGAAAGTCCCTCGCGCGCGATCAGCCCGACGCCGAAGATCATGAACAGCATGGCGATCAAAGTTACCGGCTGCGGTTTCTCCTTGAGAAACAGCCACGACAGCAGCGCTCCGAACATCGGATTGAAGGCGACGATGAAGACAACATTGGCGGTGGCCGTGTTGAAGACTGCCAAGACGAAGGTCACGGAAGAGAGGCCGTAGAGCAGTCCGGCAACCAGTCCAGGGCGACCTAGCACGAGCGGCGGCCATTTGCCGGAGAAAAAGCGCATCGCAATCAGGATGACGAATGTGGCAAGAACCGTCGCCAGGCTTCGTGCGGTCAGGATCGACCAGATATCGCCATCGGCAAGACGAACGAGCGGAATATCCATGGAAAGCGCCAGTCCGCCGACTGCCGTCAGCAACAGGCCCTTCCGGTGATCGGAAAGGTGGGCAGGAAGCATCAGTCCTGCGGATCGTCCTGGAGGGAAGAGGGATCGAAGCGTTCCCAACCGCGCGGCGTCAGATGTTCCTGCGGCTGGAAGCGTGTCTTGTAATCCATCTTCCGCGATCCCCGAACCCAATAACCGAGGTAGACATGCGGAAGGCCGAGCGCCTTCGTGCGGCGCACATGATCGAGGATCATGAAGGTGCCCAGCGAGCGCCGGTCAAGATCGGGATTGAAATAGGAATAAACCATGGAAAGACCGTCGCTCATCGTGTCGGTCAGCGCGGCGGCGAGCAACTCGCCCTTCGGCCGTGTTTCCAGCCCCGAGCCCTCCTCGCGCCGGCGGTATTCGATGATCTTGGTGTTTACGTGCGTGTCTTCCACCATGATTGCGTAGTCGAGCACGGTCATATCGGACATGCCGCCCTGTTGGTGGCGAAAGTCGAGATAGCGGCGGAAGAGGGAATATTGCTCGCTCGACGGCTGGGCCGCAAACTCCGTGGAAATGACATCGGAATTGGCCGCCAGCACCCGCTTCATCGATTTGGTGGGTTCGAATTCCTGCGCCAGGATGCGCACGGACACGCAGGCGCGACAGGCTTCACAGGCAGGACGATAGGCGATGTTCTGCGAACGGCGGAAGCCGCCCTGGGTCAGGATATCGTTCATCTCCGCCGCTCGCGGGCCGACGAGATGGGTGAAGACCTTGCGCTCCATCTCGTGCGGCAGATACGGACAGGTAGCCGGGGCCGTCAGATAAAACTGCGGGGATGGCGTGGTCTGCGTATTCATCTCTCGCGGAGATTTCCTTTCGGGGCGCTATCAATCCAGACAGCATGACGTAAGAATAGAAAACGTCAACTGCGCAGCATTCGGTGCCGCGCAATCGAATATTCCATTTCTTGGATATGGCGCTCTTTTGTGGCCGTCAAAGGGCCGACGGAGACTTTATTTCGTCTCCGCATAAGCTGGATCAGACGGTGCGAACCGTCACTGTACCGACGAGAAAATCGTGCAGCAGGCGCGAGCGCTCCGTAAACAGGCCGACCAGCAGAATGAGCGGCGTCAGGACCGAGTTCAGGATCCAGAACAGCGCCAGATGGACGATCGCCGTCAGGAAATCCATCGGCCGGCCGTCGACACGCATGATCGCGATGCCCATCGCGCGCATGCCGAGCGAGGCCTGTGTGGCGCCGCCGACCGTCATGCCGAAATAGAGGCCTGCGACGATGACGAAGAGGGCCGGATAAAGAATGAAGCCGAGCCCCAGCGTGACGATCCCCAGGAAGAAGACGACGATCGCCGCCGGAATGCAGAGCAGGGCAACGATGATATAATCGAGGACAAAGGCAAAGACGCGACGGCTGAGCACGCCGCTATAGGCGCGCCAGTCCTCCGGTGCGGCATAAAGCGGGTTTGGGTTGTAGCTCATCCATATCTCCCTTCGAAAGACGATGCCGCTGATATGGTATCGCCGAGGGGAAATACAATAAATCGCCCGAAAATCACCTTTTTGCGAGGATTTTCGCCACTTCCGGCGCAAAATACGTCAGGATACCGTCGCAACCTGCACGCTTGAAGGCCAGCAGAGTCTCCATCATGATCCGCTCGCCGTCGATCCAGCCATTCATTGCCGCAGCCTTGATCTGCGAATATTCGCCAGACACCTGATAGGCGAAGGTCGGCAGGCCGAAAGCCTCCTTCACCCGCCAGCAGATGTCGATATAGGCAAGACCCGGCTTGACCATCAGCATGTCGGCGCCTTCCTCGACATCGAGGGCGGCGTCGCGGATTGCTTCCGTGCCGTTTGCCGGATTGATGTAATAGCTGTTCTTATCGCCTTTCAGCAGACCCTTGGTATTGATTGCCTCGCGGTAGGGACCGTAGAAACCGGAAGAGAATTTCGTGGCATAGGACATGATGCCGACGCTCTGGTGTCCTGCGGCATCGAGCCCGCGGCGGATTGCGCCGATGCGCCCGTCCATCATTTCGGAGGGGGCGATGATGTCGGCCCCGGCATCGGCCTGCAGGATTGCCGCCTTGACCACCTGATCGACCGTCTCGTCATTGACGATTTCGCCGTCGCGCAAGATGCCGTCATGCCCATGGCTGGTGAAGGGGTCGAGCGCCACATCAGTAATAATGCCGATATTGGCCACCGCCTTTTTGATGGCCGCCGTTGTCTGATTGATAAGGTTATTGGCAACGAGGCTGTTGGAACCCGTTTCGTCACGAAGTTCCATCTCGATATCGGGAAAAGTGGCAATGGCCGGAATGCCGAGATCGGCGGCTTCCTTTGCCGCCTCGACCGCCTTGTCGACGCTCATGCGGTTCACGCCGGGCATGGCAGCGATCGGATCGACGATACCGGTTCCCGGAACGATGAAGATCGGCCAGATCAGATCGTCGACCGTCAGGCGGTTTTCCTGCACCAGCCGGCGCGTCCAGTCTGCCTTGCGGTTGCGCCGCATGCGGCGGTGGCCGGTGATTTCATCCACGAGATGCGTCTTGTCCTGCATGATATCTATCCCTGGGCCATTCCATTTATCGGAGCGGTCATTATCATGCGCTCCGGAAAATCCAAACCGGACGATTGGCCGCGGCGGATGAAACCCGGAAAATTGAATTCGCGACTTGGAACGTGAGGTCTCGCCATGGAACCAGACTCTCCGACGATGCCGAAACGGACGCTGACGGACATCCTCTTCATCTTCTTCCTGCGGCTGGTTGCCGTTTCCTGCTTCTGGTTCGGCCTGCAATACTGGGCGATGCTCGTCGGCTATTCGCTGGTCGGCGCCGGCCGCTTCGATCTGCTGAGCCTGCCGTGGAAGGTCGCGAGCACCTGCCTTGCCGTTCTTTTCCCCGTCGCGTCCCTCGGCCTCTGGCTCACGGTTTCCTGGGGGCCGGTCATCTGGGTGCTGGCCGCCGGAGGCCAGATCCTCATGTATGGCCTGCTTCCGCAGATCTTCGGACCCAACCACCTGATCATCCTGCTCCACGTGATCGTGGCCGTCATCTACTGGATTTTCAGGCTTTCCCTGTGGCTGGAGCGGCGCCGACAGCGTCGTCAAGTAAGCGTTGATTTACCCTGATACATCAAGGGGTTTTCGTAAGCCTCTGTTAAGCCTGCGGTTTAAGTCGAATTTTATATGTATTCGATAGGGTCTCACTCAAGGCGGGAAGAAAACGACACCGCCAAACAAAACAGTGAGGCAGTCAAATGAACACGAAAATTAAGCCGCAGGCGGCATCGACTTTCCACGCACAGGATCAGGCCATCCGTGATCTTTACATGGAATCCCTTCATCTTGTTGAACGTCTTCATCGTCGTCTTCTCGACGTCATCAAGGACGAGTTCGACCGTCAGGGCCGCAGCGACGTCAACGCCATCCAGGCGCTTCTCCTCTTCAACATCGGCAACTCCGAACTGACCGCCGGCGAACTGCGTTCCCGCGGCTACTATCTCGGCTCGAACGTTTCCTACAACGTCAAGAAGCTGGTCGACCTCGGCTTCATCAACCACCAGCGCTCGCGCATCGACCGCCGCTCGGTCCGGATCAGCCTGACCGAAACCGGCCAGGATATCGCCGAAACGGTGGCTCGCCTCTACGAACGCCATATCACCTCGATCGACAAGGTCGGCGGCATCGGCACGGATGAGTTCACCCAGATGAACAAGCTGCTGCAGCGTCTGGATCGCTTCTGGAACGACCAGATTTTGTATCGCCTCTGAGACCCGAAACCTCCTTTCAGGGTTGATGAAAACCGGATGCGTTCCCTGCGCGTCCGGTTTTGCCGTTCGCGCCTGCGTGGCATCTTTGCAACGCATGGCAGACAAGCGAAAAGCCCGGTATTCAAGCCGTTTTTTAGCCGTTATTAACCAGCACCGTTTACCCGTCATATGGTTCGTTGCATGCGGTTTCCGGCAACCGGCAGTCTGTCTCCGGCCCGGCAACACGAATTGGCCATATTGATGTGACAGCGGAATATTCGATAGCGGGCGTCCTCGATGGACCATTGGCGCCATCTTAGGTTGCTCCTCGCGATCTTGTGATGGGACTGGCGGAATTTCCAGGTGCGCCGGCAGTACGAACGGATAGGGATCTGCGTTAAAGCGCGGGGATATCGCAAATAGCCGCGGCTTCCTCCACCGCGGCATTGAGTGGTTGGGACGAATGTCTAAGAAGAACGGAATTGAAGCTCTTTCGCGTCGCGCCTTCCTGGCGTCGGCGGCAACGGTTGGTGCCGGCGCGCTTGCCGCACCAGCATTCGCGCAATCGGCGCTCGATGGCCTGCTGAATGCCCCGAGACGCGGCAACTGGGACGACCAGTTCGATGCTAAAGCCGCCTCGCGCACGGCGACGGCCGTCCTTTCCAATACCCCGATCCTCAGCCCGCAGTCGGTGCCGAGCACGCAGCAGGCGATCATGCAGTATCAGCAGATCGCTTCGGCTGGTGGCTGGCCGGAGGTCAATCCGGGCGATGCCCGCCTGCAGCTCGGCGTCAGCCATCCGGCGGTTCAGGCGCTGCGCCAGCGTCTGGCGATTACCGGCGACCTGCCGCGCGAGGCCGGCCTTTCGAGCGCCTTCGATTCCTATGTCGACGGCGCCGTCAAGCGCTTCCAGGCCCGTCACGGCCTGCCGGCCGATGGCGTGCTCGGCGAATTCACGCTGAAGGCGATGAACATTCCGGCTGACGTCCGTCTGCAGCAGCTGAATACCAACTTGATCCGCCTGCAGACCTTCCCCGAAGATCTCGGCCGCCGCCACCTGATGGTCAACATTCCGGCCGCCTATGTGGAAGCCGTTGAAGACGGCAGCGTTGCGACGCGCCATACCGCGGTTGTTGGCCGCCTGAGCCGTCCGACGCATCTTGTCAACTCGAAGGTCTATGAAGTCATCCTCAACCCGTATTGGACCGCGCCGCGCTCGATCGTCGAAAAGGACATCATGCCGCTGATGCGCAAGGATCCGACTTACCTCGAAAAGAATGCGATCCGGCTGATCGACGGCAAGGGCAATGAGGTCGCCCCGGAAACCGTCGACTGGAATGGCGAGGCGCCGAATCTGATGTTCCGTCAGGATCCGGGCAAGATCAACGCCATGGCCTCCACGAAGATCAACTTCTACAACAAGAACGGCGAGTATATGCACGACACGCCGCAGCAGGGCCTGTTCAACAAGCTCATGCGCTTCGAATCGTCGGGCTGCGTACGCGTCCAGAACGTGCGCGACCTGTCGACCTGGCTGCTGCGCGAGACTCCTGGCTGGAGCCGTCAGCAGATGGAGCAGGTGATCGCAAGCGGCGTCAACACGCCGATCAAGCTTGCCGTCGAAGTTCCTGTTTATTTCGTCTACATCTCCGCCTGGGGCATGCCTGACGGCGTCGTCCAGTTCCGCGACGACATCTACCAGATGGACGGCAATGCCGAACTGGCACTCGACACGACCGCCGGCATGGAGCAGCCGGTCCAGTAATCCGGACAGCAAACGATCTCGAAAGCCGCGCCAAGTGCGCGGCTTTTTCATTTCAGCTAGGCCATGCCCAACGCAAAGTGCTGTCCCCGCGCGCTTAGCCCAGCAAATGTCGTTCTTCGTATTGCCCTCGCATCTGCGGAACGCTAATACCTTGCCGCATTCCACCGTAGGAGCCCGCTCATGACCAATGCTTCCACCGAATCCTTCTTCAATCGTTCGCTTGCAGACGTCGATCCGGAAATCTTCGGCGCGATCGGAAAGGAACTCGGTCGTCAACGGCATGAGATCGAACTGATCGCGTCCGAGAACATCGTTTCCCGCGCCGTTCTGGAAGCCCAGGGCTCCATCATGACCAACAAATATGCCGAGGGTTATCCAGGCAAGCGCTATTATGGCGGCTGCCAGTTCGTCGATATCGCCGAAGAACTCGCGATCGAACGCGCCAAGAAGCTCTTCGGCGTCAACTTCGCCAACGTTCAGCCGAACTCCGGTTCGCAGATGAACCAGGCCGTATTCCTGGCGCTGCTGCAGCCGGGCGATACCTTCATGGGCCTCGACCTCAACTCCGGCGGTCACCTGACGCATGGTTCGCCGGTCAATATGTCCGGCAAGTGGTTCAACGTCGTTTCCTACGGCGTTCGCGACGGCGACAACCTGCTGGATATGGATGAAGTCGAGCGCAAGGCTCAGGAACACAAGCCGAAGCTCATCATCGCCGGCGGCACCGCCTATTCCCGTATCTGGGATTGGAAGCGTTTCCGCGAGATCGCTGACTCGGTTGGCGCCTATCTGATGGTCGACATGGCCCATATCGCCGGTCTCGTTGCCGGTGGCGTGCATCCGTCGCCGTTCCCGCATTGCCATGTTGCTACGACCACGACTCACAAGTCTCTGCGCGGCCCGCGCGGCGGCGTTATCCTCACCAATGACGAGGATCTGGCCAAGAAATTCAACTCGGCTGTCTTCCCCGGCCTTCAGGGCGGCCCGCTGATGCACATTATCGCCGCCAAGGCAGTCGCATTCGGTGAAGCTCTGCAGCCGTCGTTCAAGGACTATGCCGCTCAGATCGTCAAGAACGCCAAGGCGCTTGCTGAAACCCTTGTCGCTGGTGGCCTTGATGTCGTCTCCGGCGGCACGGACAACCATCTGATGCTGGTCGACCTGCGCAAGAAGAACGCAACCGGCAAGCGCGCCGAAGCAGCCCTCGGCCGCGCCTACATCACCTGCAACAAGAACGGCATTCCCTTCGATCCCGAAAAGCCTTTCGTCACCTCCGGTGTGCGCCTCGGCGCCCCGGCTGGCACGACGCGCGGCTTCAAGGAAGCCGAATTCCGCGAGATCGGTAATCTTATCGTTGAAGTTCTCGATGGCCTGAAGGTTGCCAATTCTGACGAGGGCAATGCCGCCGTCGAGGCCGCTGTCCGCGGTAAGGTGCTGAATTTGACCGATCGCTTCCCCATGTATGATTATATGGGCTAGAGCGCCCCGTGCGCCCGTTCGGGCGCACACGCTTTAACTCTTTGAATATGCGCATTAGACTTTCCGAAAATCGATACCGGTTTTCGGGCCGATGCTGAAGGAGAAGGCATGCGCTGCCCGTATTGCGGTTCGGAAGACACTCAGGTCAAAGATTCCCGCCCGGCAGAGGATAATACCTCCATCCGCCGCCGTCGCATCTGTCCGGATTGCGGCGGCCGTTTCACAACCTTCGAGCGCGTGCAGCTGCGCGAGCTGATGGTCATCAAGAAGACCGGCCGCAGGGTTCCTTTCGATCGTGACAAGCTGGTTCGATCCTTCGACGTGGCGCTGCGCAAACGCCCCGTCGATCGTGATCGTATCGAGCGCGCCGTCTCCGGTATCGTGCGCCGGCTGGAAAGTTCGGGCGAGACGGAAATCTCCTCCGAGCAGATCGGTCTGCAGGTCCTCGAAGCCATGAAGAGCCTCGATGATGTCGGCTTCGTGCGCTACGCCTCGGTCTATCGCGATTTCTCGCATGCCGAGGATTTCGAAAAACTGATCGCCGAGCTGAACGCCAAGATCGCCGGCGATCCACTGGACGTATAATCATGGGCGAGGGGATCGCTCAGCCTGAGGACGAACGCTTCATGGCCGCCGCAATCCGCCTGTCGCGATGGCATACGGGCCAGACGTCCACCAATCCCTCCGTCGGCTGCGTCATCGTTCGCGATGGCGCCATTGTCGGCCGCGCCGTGACTGCACTGGGCGGGCGCCCGCATGCCGAGCCGCAGGCGCTCGCCGAGGCGGGCGAACTTGCCCGCGGTGCGACGGCCTACGTCACGCTCGAGCCCTGCTCGCATCACGGCAAGACGCCGCCCTGCGCCGAGGCCCTGATCGCCTATGGCGTCGGCCGCGTCGTCATCAGCGTGACCGATCCCGATGTCAGAGTGTCCGGCCGCGGCATTTCCATGCTGCGCGATGCCGGCATCGAGGTGACGACGGGCGTGCTGGAGGAGGAGGGCCGACAATCGCTTGCTGGCTATCTCACCCGCCAAACGAAAAACCGCCCCTATGTGACTCTCAAACTTGCCGTTTCCGCCGATGGCATGATCGGTAGGGAAGGGGTAGGGCAGGTGGCGATCACAGGTCCGGAAGCCCGCGCCCAGGTGCAGGCGCTGCGGGCCGAAACCGATGCCATTCTTGTCGGCATCGGCACGGCGATTGCTGACGATCCGCTGCTGACGGTGCGGACACCGGGCCTTGAGGCGCAATCGCCTGTTCGTATCGTGCTCGACCCTATGCTGGCGCTGCCGCTGACGAGCAAGCTCGTCGAGACGGCGCGGGAAGTGCCTGTTATCGTGGTGGCGAGTGAGGAAGTGTCGCCATTAGGGTCCGAGGGGGGTATTTCACCCGCCAACCCCACAGAGATGGACTCCCGCCGCACCGCGCTCGAAGCCGCCGGCGTCGAGATCCTCTACTGCAATCCCTACCACCCCGAAGTCCTGCTGCCGGCGCTTGCCACGCGCGGTATTTCCTCGCTTCTGGTCGAAGGCGGCGCAAAGACTGCGAGGCTTTTTCTTGAAGCAGGTCTTGTCGATCGCATCCAGCTCTATGAGGCGCCTGTCGTCATCGGCGAGGGCGGTATTGAATCCCCGTTGCAGACAACCGACATACCATCCGGTTTTGCCCATAGGGGCACTTATATATTCGGCGCGGATCGCCTGGATGAATACGAAAGAGAGAATTGATGTTCACCGGAATTGTCACTGATATCGGCACGATCGAATCCGTTTCGCCGTTGAAGGAGGGCATCAAGCTCCGTGTTGCGACGAATTACGATCCGGCGACCATCGATATGGGCGCCTCGATCTCCCATTCCGGTATCTGCCTCACCGTGACCGGCCTGCCGCAGGAAGGTAGCAATGGCCGCTGGTTCGAAGTCGAGGCATGGGAAGAGGCACTGCGCCTCACCACCGTTTCCACCTGGCAGCCGGGCAGTCACATCAATCTCGAACGCTCGCTGAAGATCGGCGACGAGCTCGGCGGTCACATCGTCTCCGGCCATGTCGACGGCAAGGCCGAGATCCTCTCGGTGACGGAGGAGGGTGATGCCACGCGCTTCCGTCTGCGCGCACCCAACCATCTCGCCAAATTCGTGGCACCCAAGGGCTCCATCGCACTCGACGGCACATCGCTGACCGTCAATGCCGTTGAAGGCACTGATTTCGATGTACTCCTGATCCGCCACACGCTTGAGGTCACCACCTGGGGCGAGCGCAAGGCAGGCGACTTCGTCAACTTCGAGGTCGATACGATGGCGCGTTATGCCGCTCGCCTCGCCGAGTTTCCGACCGCATCGGCCTAACGCGAAAACTGAATGATCGGGCCGTTGTAGTCCGTCCGCGCCATTTCCTTAAAGCCCAGCTTTTCGGCAACCTTCAGTGACGGCGCATTGTCCGGGTTGATGATGCAGGTCATCGGCCGCCCCGGAAACGTCTCCTCGCCCCAGCCGATGATCGCCTTCAGCGCTTCGGTGGCATAGCCCTTGCCATGGGCGGACGGCATCAGCGCCCAGCCGACTTCCATCGTGCCTTCGATCGGCGGCTGCATCTCCCGTTTGGCTTCGAGAAAGCCCGCTTCGCCGATGAAGCGGCCGCTTTTCTTCTCCTCGATTGCAAAGAAGCCGAAGCCCATGTGGTGCCACATGCCGGCAATCCGCAGCAGCCGTGCCCAGCTCTGCTCTCGGGTGGAGGGCACGCCGCTGATGAAGCGCACGACATCTTCGTCTCGCCAAAGTTCGAAATGCGCGTCGAAGTCGTCACGCCGATGCGCGCGCAGGATGAGCCGTCCGGTCTCCAGTGTCGGAATATCGATCATGAATAAGGGGCCTTGAAACGTGTTCCGATGATGGGGTGGACATCAGGAGCCGGGTTCACCTTCCCAGTAATCGAGCGCATTCTCGCCCCGGCCGATATGGCGGAAGGAACCGCCGTCGCGGTTGGTCTTGGCGAGAAATTTGCCGGAATCGGGATATTCGCAGATTTCAGTCTTCGCCTTCGTCGATAAACCCAAATAGATCAGCGGCGTTGATCCGGTATTGATGATCTGATGTGCCGTTTCCGGGCCACCTGCCGGCGCGCCAAGGACGTCGCCCTGTTTGATCGGATAGCGCTGATCGCCGAAGCGATATTCGCCCGTACCTTCGATAATGTAGAAGAGCTCGTCTTCGACATGATGATTGTGGAAGGGACAGCCGCACTTGCCCGATGGTACTTCATTATAGCTGATGCCGAGATTGGCAAGCCCGAGGTCCTTTCCGAAGGACGCATCGCGGCTTTCGAAGAGCTTTCCCTTGGTCCAGTGATCAAGGGATAGATCGGCCGTATTGATGACAGGCTTTGCGTTCATCGCCATAGAGTCCTCCTTTTTGCGGAAAGACAATCCCATCTGGCTGAAAATGCAACCAGAAAATGGCAGCATGGTCGGTGAGGAGATCAGCCGCCCATGCTCGCCTCCCAAGTTGGCAGCTTTAGCGAACGTAGAACGTAATGCTGCCGTCTGCGGCCTGCTCGGCGTTCACCACGTTACGAACATTGACACCATCATCGTTGAGCTTGCGTGCCAGCGATCTGTTGGCGTCGATGGAGGCTTGGATGGCGTGGACAGCGCTTTGGGGACGCTGAAGGACGGAGCGCGGACCGGTGCTCTCATCATCGAGATTGCGCCAGTTATAGACCGGCTGAACATTGAAGTTGCCCTGGAAGGTACGAAGCGTCTGTTCGATGCCCTGAGCGGTATTCATACCGAGGCTTTCTGCGCGGCTGACGCCGGCAAATGCAAGGGAGGAGAAAGCGGCGGCAATAGCGATTTTAGCAACGCGGTTCATGATGGTATCCTTTCGTCTGCTGTGACGGTCGGCTGTCAATGAGGGGATCGTCTGCGTTACGATTGGGATCTGGCACTGCAGCATTCCCCTTTCAATGGCCTAAGTCACTGAAAATGCATTAATAATTCTTCACGAAATTTGCCTTGGATTTGCCGTTATTGCGTCACCCGGCTAAGCATGTTCTGAGCCTACTTGCGCCACTGAACGGCACCGCCTGCTATCCCATTGCGTATATTTTGTCTTTCCTTTCGAGGCGCCTCCCGAATTTGCTTGCCATTCGCTCGAAGGCGTGTTTTGACCGCGCCTGCCCGAGTGGAAAATGCCCCTCCAAACGTAGGTGACCCATGCCGAGAGAGACCGCTCCCCATATTTTGATCGTCGAAGCACGTTTCTATGACGACATGGCCGATGCTCTTCTGGAAGGCGCGACCGTGGCTCTCGAAGAGGCCGGCGCCACTTTCGACGTCGTTACTGTGCCCGGCGCGCTGGAAATTCCGGCGGCAATTGCCATGGCGCTCGATGGCGCCGATAATGACGGTACGCAGTATGACGGTTTCGTTGCGCTCGGCATGGTCATTCGCGGCGAGACTTATCATTTTGACATCGTGTCGAACGAATCCTCGCGCGCTCTCATGGATCTCGCCGTCAGCGAGTCCCTTGCCATCGGCAACGGTATCCTGACCGTCGAGAACGACGAACAGGCCTGGGCGCGTGCGCGCCGTTCGGACAAGGACAAGGGCGGTTTCGCCGCCCGTGCAGCTCTCACCATGATCGAGCTGAAGAAGAAGTTGGGTGCATAAAGAATGAGCGACGAAAATACCGAACGACCGGTCAAGGCTGCCAACCAGCGGGGCGCGGCGCGCCTTGCGGCTGTGCAGGCTCTATATCAGATGGATATCGGCGGCACCGGCGTTTTGGAAATCGTGGCGGAATATGAGGCGCATCGCCTCGGCCAGGAAATCGACGGCGCGACTTATCTGAAGGCCGACGCGGGCTGGTTCCGTTCGATCGTCTCGGGCGTCGTGCGCGACCAGCTTCGCCTCGACCCCCTGATCGCCTCTGCCCTGCAGGATGACTGGGCGCTGTCGCGTCTCGACAGCACTGTCCGCGCCATCCTGCGTGCCGGCGTCTTCGAACTCGTCGACCGCAAGGACGTGCCGGTCGCCGTCATCGTCACCGAGTATGTCGAGATTGCCCGCGCCTTCTTCGATGATGATGAGCCGAAGCTCGTCAATGCCGTCCTGGACCGCATCGCCAAGCAGGTGCGCGGCGATCAGAAGAAATAGGCACTTAGCCACCAAACAATCCCTCCCTTTCTTTCTGCGGAACTGCAAGGCTTTTGAAGTTTTGTAGTCTTGACGCGACGTTGTCGACCACGCAATCTCCGTTCGCCTGCTGGGCGTTTCTGTGGAGAGGAGTCGATTCAGCAGCATTCGTCGCCGGAGAAGGAGTGAGCTCCGGCTTATGGGAGGAAAGAGCGAATGACCATTCTTTTATTGGTAATCGCATGTGGCCTGCTCTCGGTGGTCTATGCCATCTGGGCAACCCGGTCGGTGCTTGCTGCCGACCAGGGCAACAGCCGCATGCAGGAGATCGCGGGCTATATCCGCGAGGGCGCCCAGGCCTATCTGACGCGCCAGTATAGAACTATTGCCATCGTAGGCATTGTTGTTTTCATTGCAGCATGGCTGCTCCTTTCCGCCACGGCCGCGATCGGTTTCCTGATCGGCGCAGTCCTCTCGGGTGCTGCCGGCTTCATCGGCATGCATGTTTCCGTCCGCGCCAACGTGCGCACCGCCCAGGCAGCATCCGCCAGCCTCAAGGCCGGCCTGGACATTGCCTTCAAGTCAGGCGCGATTACCGGCATGCTGGTCGCCGGCCTCGCGCTGCTCGGCGTTTCCATCTATTATTATATGCTGACAGTCGTACTCGGCCATGAAAATGGCTCGCGTGACGTCGTCGACGCACTCGTGGCGCTCGGCTTCGGAGCATCGCTGATCTCTATCTTTGCTCGTCTCGGCGGCGGCATCTTCACCAAGGGTGCCGATGTCGGCGGCGATCTCGTTGGCAAGGTCGAGGCGGGCATCCCGGAAGATGATCCGCGCAATCCGGCCACCATTGCCGATAACGTCGGCGACAATGTCGGCGATTGCGCCGGCATGGCGGCAGACTTGTTCGAAACCTATGCGGTGACCGTCGTTGCGACCATGGTTCTGGCGGCGATCTTCTTTGCCGGCGCGCCTATCCTGCAGTCGGCTATGATCTATCCGCTGGCAATCTGCGGCGCCTGCATCATCACCTCGATCATCGGCACGTTCTTCGTCAAGCTCGGCCCGAACGGCTCGATCATGGGCGCCCTCTATAAGGGCCTTATCGTCACCGGCCTTCTGTCGATCATCGGTCTTGGTGCTGCAACCTCGATGACTGTCGGCTGGGGTTCACTTGGCCAGGTGGCCGGGTTCGACGTAACCGGCGCGAGGCTCTTCGTCTGCGGCCTCGTCGGCCTCATCGTCACGGCGCTGATCGTCGTCATCACCGAATATTACACCGGGACCGGCAAGCGCCCGGTCGTCTCGATTGCCCAGGCGTCGGTCACCGGCCACGGCACCAACGTCATCCAGGGCCTCGCGGTATCCCTGGAATCGACGGCACTTCCGGCACTGGTCATCGTCGGCGGCATTCTTGCCACTTATCAGCTCGGCGGCCTGTTCGGCATCGGCATCGCGGTCACTGCCATGCTCGGCCTTGCCGGCATGATCGTCGCACTCGATGCCTTCGGTCCGGTCACGGATAACGCCGGCGGCATTGCCGAAATGTCCCACTTGCCACCGGAGGTGCGCAAATCGACCGACGCGCTCGATGCCGTCGGCAACACGACGAAGGCCGTTACCAAGGGTTATGCAATCGGTTCGGCCGGTCTCGGCGCTCTGGTCCTCTTTGCTGCCTATGCGAACGACCTGCAATATTTCGCTTCGCATCCCGACCAGTATCCGTATTTTCAGAATATCGGCACGATCTCATTTGATCTGTCGAACCCTTATGTCGTGGCCGGTCTCTTGTTCGGCGGACTGATTCCGTACCTCTTCGGCGGCATTGCCATGACCGCCGTCGGTCGTGCTGCCGGCGCGATCGTCGAGGAAGTGCGCAAGCAGTTCCGCGAAAAACCCGGTATCATGGAAGGCAAGGAACGGCCTGACTACGGCAAGGCGGTCGACCTGCTGACCAAGGCGGCGATCCGCGAAATGATCATTCCGTCGCTGCTGCCGGTCCTGGCGCCTGTCATCGTCTATTTCGGCGTGCTCGTTATCTCGGGCTCCAAGGCATCCGCCTTTGCAGCCCTTGGTGCATCGCTGCTCGGCGTTATTATCAACGGCCTCTTCGTAGCAATCTCGATGACCTCGGGCGGCGGCGCATGGGACAACGCCAAGAAGAGCTTCGAAGATGGCTTCGTCGACAAGGACGGCGTGCGCCACATGAAGGGTTCCGAGGCCCACAAGGCTTCCGTAACGGGCGATACTGTCGGCGATCCGTACAAGGATACGGCAGGTCCTGCCGTCAACCCGGCGATCAAGATCACCAATATCGTGGCGCTGCTGCTGCTGGCGATTCTTGCAAGCTGAACCACTTTGAAGAGATGAAAAAACCCGCCGGATCGCTCCGGCGGGTTTTTTGTATGAGAAACAGCTTGCCTTAGCGCAGGCTGGATGGGTTCTGCGGCGTGCCGCCGGCACCGCCACCGAAGAGGCTCTTGGCCGCATTTGCTGCACTGCCGCCAGACAGCATCTGCTGCAGGAAGGTGAGTTCGCGCCCGCCAGTCGGCGTAACGCGCGAAATCGTGTCAAACACCTTGCCGTCCTTCAGGGTGTAGTTGGCGCGGCGGGTGACGACGCCGTCCTTATCGAAATAGATGGCGAGAATGCTTTGGTCGGTGACGCGCAGCTTCTGGAATGCCATCGAGCGCTGACGGCGCTGCGAGATATAATAGAAGACTTCCCCGTCAAATGTTGCCGTGGTCGAGGGCGTACCGAGCGACAGCAGCACTTGCTCACGGCTGGATCCTTCAGGCACCAGCGCCAACGACTGCTCGTCGACGATATAGCCGCCGTTCAGTACGGTGCTCGTCTGGCAGCTGGAGAGGGCGGTGGCGGAGGCGATGATGATGGCAATGGCCGCATTGCTGAAGAATTTCTTATCAGACTTGAAATACCGTTTATTCAACGACATCTACTCCCTTGAGTATCGATAGCAGCCATTCCAAACACTGCGTGCTCCCTCCTGCAAAACCATTGTGGCCATTCCGGGGTCGAATTCTCCCGATCTGCCTCGTCGTGCACCGGAGCGCACCTGTCCCGAAACCGGCCACGAACAGCATTGCAATTCGCGCCTGCTTCGGTAAACCAGCTTTCGAAATCATGCAACAAGGCCCGGCGTCGCTCGGTGCCAAGAATGAGGCATTTCCGGAAAAAACAAATGATCTTCGGGCTCTTCGGTAAGAGAAACAGCAATCAGGCGATCGTCGATCGGCAATATGCAACGCTGACGGCTGCCGCCCGCATGCCGGAGCTTTATGAGCGCCTGAATGTGCCCGACACCGTCATGGGCCGCTTCGAGATGCTGTCGATCGTCATGATTCTGTATTTCCGCCGCACCCGCACATCCGGGACGAGTGGCCAGGAAATCGCCCAGGAAATCGTCGACGCATTTTTCCAGGATATCGACTATTCGATTCGTGAACTCGGCATCGGCGACAACAGCGTGCCGAAGCGCATGAAGAAGCTTGCGGGCATGTTTTACGGCCGGCTGGAAGCCTATTCGAAGGCGATGGATGCAGGCGATGCTGTCACTCTTTCCGCAGCCCTTCAGCGCAATATCTATCCGGGAGCGGCTGAGCCTGCCGACATGACCGGGCTGGCACAATGGATGTTGGCGGCAGAGGTCCACTTGTCGGCCATTGCAGAAGAAGCGATCGCTACCGGCTCGGCGACGATTCCTGAGGTCGCCTGAGGAGTAGAATCATGAAGAAAGATCTGAACGCGATTCCCTTTTCCTACCCGGTCAAGGTCGGCCATATCTCCGCCAATCCTGTCGAGGTCCGCGTCACCGCTGACAAAGATGAACTGAAGGCGCTGGCCGAAAGCTGGAATGTCGTGTCGGTGGATAATCTCCATGCCGATCTGCAGATCAACAGGTGGAAACGCGACGGCATACGCGTCAAAGGGCGCGTCCAGGTGAAGATCGTCCAGTCCTGCGTCGTCACGCTCGAGCCGGTCGAATCGGAGATCGACGAGACGTTCGAACAGATATTCGTGCCTGAAAATTCTAAGCTTGCCCGTCATCCCGCCAATGATGCCGGCGAAATGGTACTCGATCCCGACGGTCCCGACCTGCCGGAAACCTTTACCGGCGATACGATCGACGCCGGCGAGATTGTCGCGGAATTCGCGGCACTCGCTATTGATCCTTATCCGCGCAAGGAAGGCGTGGAGTTCCAAGCGCATATCGAAGATACGGGCGAAAATGACGGAAAGCCCTCTGCATTCGCTGCGCTCAAGGATTGGAAAAAGGACTGAAGCCTCTCTGGCATTTGATATAATTCAGTTGTAAGCGACGCCAAAACCGGTATTTTGGCCGAAATTTCGCCCCCTCAGGCGAAAAAAAAGGATCAGGGACGCGTGATCAAAATATCTCTCGACCTCATGGGTGGCGACTTTGGTCCCCAGGTTGTCATCCCCGGCGCTGCCAAGGCGCTGGACAGGCATCCGGATATTTCCTTCGTCTTTTACGGTATCAAGGAACAGTGCGACCCGGTTCTGGCGAAGTTTCCCAAGGTGAGGGAAAGATCTGTCTTTCACGATTGCGAGCTTGCCGTCAGCATGGAGGAGAAGCCGAGCCAGGCGCTTCGCCGCGGCCGCTATGTCTCCACCATGTGGCGCACCATCGAAGCAGTGAAGTCGGGCGAGGCCGATGTCGCCGTTTCTGCCGGCAATACCGGCGCGCTTATGGCGATGGCCAAGTTCTGTCTGCGCACGATGGCCAATATCGAACGCCCAGCAATCGCCGCCATTTGGCCGACGATAAAGGGCGAGAGCATCGTGCTCGATGTCGGTGCCACGATCGGTGCCGATTCCCAGCAGTTGATGGATTTCGCCCTCATGGGTGGCGCCATGGCGCGCGCGCTTTTTGAACTGGAACGCCCGACCGTCGGCCTGCTGAATGTCGGCGTCGAGGAAATCAAGGGCCAGGAAGAGGTCAAGGAAGCCGGTCGCCTGCTGCGCGAAGCCAATCTCGATTCGCTCGAATATTTCGGCTTCGTCGAAGGTGACGATCTCGGCAAAGGCACAGTCGACGTGGTGGTGACGGAAGGTTTCTCCGGCAATATCGCGCTGAAGGCGGCCGAAGGTACGGCACGCCAGATCGGCGCCTATCTGCGCGCCGCCATGTCGCGCACGCTGCTTGCCCGCATCGGCTATCTTTTCGCCAAGAGCGCCTTCGACATGCTGCGTGAGAAGCTCGATCCGAGTAAGGTGAATGGCGGCGTGTTTCTCGGGCTCAATGGCATTGTCATCAAGAGCCATGGTGGGGCGAATGCCGAAGGCATCGCCGCGGCTATCGAAGTCGGTTATGACATGGCCAAGAATGGCCTGACCCAGAAAATAGAAAACGATCTCAAGAAATATCATGCCAAGCGGCTGCCCCCGATGGGGCCGGAAGCCGCGTGAGCAACGGGGTTCAAGCAATATGATCCGATCAGTGGTTCGTGGTTTCGGGGCAGCGCTGCCGAAACGCGTGATGACCAATCGCGAAATGGAAGGTATCGTCGATACGTCGGACGAATGGATCGTCCAGCGCACCGGCATCCGGCAGCGCTACATTGCCGGTGACGACGAAACCACGGCGTCGCTCGGCGAGGCGGCAGCGCGTGCCGCGCTGGCAAACGGCGGTCTGACGCCTGATGATATCGATGTGATCATCTGTGCGACCTCTACGCCTGACAACACCTTCCCGGCGACATCAGTCAACATCCAGAACCGTCTCGGCATGGCACATGGCTTTGCCTTTGACGTTCAGGCAGTTTGCACCGGCTTCGTTTATGCGGTTACCACCGCTGACGCCTATATACGCGGCGGGCTCGCCAAGCGCGTGCTCGTGATCGGCGCCGAGACCTTCTCCCGCATCCTCGATTGGAATGACCGCACGACTTGCGTGCTTTTCGGCGACGGCGCTGGTGCGATCGTGCTGGAAGCAGCCGAAGGCGAGGGAACGACGGCTGACCGCGGCGTGCTGACCGCGCATCTGCGTTCCGATGGCTCTCACAAGGACAAGCTCTTTGTTGATGGCGGTCCGTCCTCGACGGGTACGGTCGGCAAGTTGCGCATGGAAGGCCGCGAGGTCTTCAAATATGCTGTGGGTATGATTACCGACGTTATCCAGGCAGCTTTCGATTCGACCGGAACGACATCAGAGGATCTCGACTGGCTGGTCCCCCACCAGGCTAATCGCCGCATCATCGACGGTTCGGCAAAAAAACTGAACATTGCCCTGGAAAAGGTTGTCGTTACTGTCGATCTTCACGGCAACACGTCCGCAGCCTCTATTCCGTTGGCACTTGCGACGGCTGCCGGCGACGGACGCATCAAGAAGGGCGACCTCGTGATGTTGGAAGCGATGGGCGGTGGTTTCACCTGGGGCGCAGTTTTGCTGCGCTGGTAGGCACGAATCCTAAAAAACTGGCGGCGAACAAGAGCTTGACCGTAAGGCACAAGACAAATACTCTTCGGGCGCTTTCAAAAAATATCTTCTATTTGGCGGGGAAACCATGACCGGAAAGACAGTGACGCGAGCAGACCTGGCGGAATCCGTTTTTCGAAAGGTCGGTCTCTCCCGGACAGAATCTGCTGAGCTCGTCGAAACGGTTATCGACGAGATCTGCAACGCCATCGTGCGCGGCGAGACCGTCAAACTCTCATCCTTCGCAACCTTCCAGGTGCGCGACAAGAACGAGCGCATCGGCCGTAACCCGAAGACCGGCGAGGAAGTTCCGATTTCGCCCCGCCGCGTCATGACCTTCAAGGCCTCGAATGTGCTTAAGACGCGCATTCTCAAGTCCCACCTTGCCCGTAAGGGCAAAGCCAAGCCGCAAAACCCGGCTGCCTGATCATCTTCTTCCCGTTGAACGGAATTTTTTGCCGCATAGCTCCTCCGGCTGTGTGCAACGCGAAGACGTGACTTGAATTCGCGGCTCCAAACCGTTGAAATATGATGAGTCGCCGTTTGGATCGATCCGCGAGGTCGCGTAGCAGTATGACGTTGGACAAGAGCCCGGATGCCTTTCGCACCATCAGCGAAGTTGCTGATGATCTCGACCTGCCGCAGCATGTGCTGCGCTTTTGGGAAACCCGCTTTCCGCAGATAAAGCCGATGAAACGTGGCGGCGGCAGGCGTTATTACCGGCCGGAAGATGTCGATCTTTTGAAGGGCATTCGCCATCTTCTCTACGATCATGGTTATACGATCAAGGGCGTGCAGAAGCTCTTGAAGACAAACGGCAACAAGTTTGTCGTCGCGGTCGGTCATGGCGATCTGGCGAGCGTCGAAGCGCTTGCCGCCAACGTCAACGATACGGTCGCAGGTGAACCGCGCATCGCTATGGCGGAAGAGGACCAGATCGTCGGCCGCGCCAAACCGCCGATCACGCGCCGCTTCTTCAATTTCGTCAGCGGCGAGGATGATCAGCCGGAAATCTCGATTGGCAAGTCGAGCGTCGGCAAGGAGGATCGTGCGCTTCTCCAGGAAGCGCTTTACGATCTCCTGGAATGCAAGCGCCTGCTCGATCAGGTGCGCTAAGGCATGTCGCGCAGAATGCGCAGCGGGTTTGCGGTTAAGGACATGCGTGAAACAGGAACCTAAAGCGTGAAGCGAATCTCAACGATCGAGTTTCACCTTAGATCTGCAAATCTTCAGCACTTTTTCGAGTTCGGAGCTCGTCGCAAAGACATGGGACTTGCCAGACGCTTCAAGCAGTTGCGACCGGTAGCGAACCGGCGTTATGCGAGGATAGCCGCGTCGAATTTCTCGTTCCGGGCCGCATCGACACCTGCTCTGGGAAATGGCGATGAGGCGGGAAAGGCCTCATCGCCTTGCCGAAAGCCCTATTCCAGAACCTGAATGATACGGTGCGTCTGCGGCTCCACAATCACGCGGCGTTGGTTGATGACCGTATAGGCGTAGCCATCCGCGTCGGGGACGGGATGGACTTCCACGGTATCGGGAAGCGTGGCGCCGACGGTAATGTCGCCGTCATAGACGACGGAGGGAGTGTTCTGCTCCATCACGTAGGTGCGTACTTCCCCCGGAAGCACAACGGTCGAACCGGTCTGGGCCGGGTCGGTAACGATGACGCTGCTCTGCGCGAAGGCGGAGCTTGCGGTCAGCATGAGGGCGGCCGCGGCCAGCATGGTCTTGCGCATGGATATTCTCCTTTTCCTACCCAGCCATCAGAAAGAACGCCAGCCATGCTTCATAGTTCCTGCGTGGCGGTGCCCCACTTGCAATCGGTCTGATCGTCCGGCGAGCTTGATCCTTCTCGCCTCAGCGGGGGCGCCTCACATTCCCATATCCTCCGAGGAGCGAAGCAAGCCGGACAAGATCGAGACCTCATCCGCGGAGGTGGGGCATCGCGGATTTTTCTAGGTACGACTATGGGTAAGGTGTTGACCATTTGTTAACCATGGGCATCGTTTGTTCATGATGAACGACATCGGGGTTGTTGATTCGCAAATTCGTCGCTCTCTGTCCCTTCAGGCGGAGATTAAAAATACGATAGCAACGGCCAGGATATGCATTTTCTGAAGACGATATCGCTGGTGGCAGTTGCGGCCATGATGACTGGCTGCACGTCGACAGGGGGAGTGCGTCGGCCTGCCGGGCCTGAGACTGTGGAGCCGGAAAAGGCGTTGGTCCTGCCGCCTCCAGGAGGGCCGTCGATCGTCAGCGTCGTTGAGCGAAAACGCGGAAATGGTGTGGAACAGACGATATCGCTCTTCACCTCTTCATCGGTTCAAGGCCAGAATTTCTTAAAGGCGCAATTTCTCGGCGCGACCGGTGCCAATCCCGGCGCCGGCAACGATACCTATAGGATGATCCGGGAAGGGGATATTGCCCGCGAGATGGCGCGTTCGGTCCCCGGCGTTCCGATGGCAACATCAGCTACCTTCCTTCAAAATAGTTACGGTCCCTTTGGCTATGCTTCTGGCCGCAGCCGCGCCGGTGATACCTGCGTCTATGCTTGGCAGCAGATTCGCTCCAGCCAGTCAGCCCACACGCAAGCGCGCAACTTCGGCATGATCCAGATTCGTCTGCGCCTCTGCGATGCCCGCGCCACCGAGCGCCAGCTTCTCGGTATCGTCTACGGCTATACCGTCACCGGTACTTTCGATGGCGATATCTGGAATCCCTATGGCGCTCCGCCGCCGGCCAATCCAACGCTCGGTCAGACCGGCGCGCCAATTTATCCCGACGAGGGCGGTTATCGCCCGAATACCATGCCGATCGGTTATGAGCCTGCTCCGGCCGTGGTTCGCCAGCAGCGGACCGTGGCCGTGCGTCGTGTGCAGCCGTATGCCGCAGCAGGGGCGCCAGTGTCGCAAGCACCTGTCGGACCGCACGTGCCGCTGCCAAATGACGACACGCAGACGAATGCGATAGAACGCTCGTCAGAGGCGCCGGCAATGATCCAACAAACGGCAAGGCCGATCGGTGTGACCGTGCCTTCGCCTGATTGTATAGGTGATGCGGCCATGACGGCCGACTGCCGGGAATAGCAAATAGCCCCAATGCGCGGGAGCGCAGGGCGAGCCATTTCGAAGGAACGTTTATGCGTAAGGCTGGCAGTGTTCTCATATGGGCTTTGGTCTCGCTCTGTGTGATCGCCCTGATCACGCTGCCCGTCAATCTGCAGACCCAGCTCATCGCCAGCATCACCGTCGTCACGCTCATGGCACTCATCAAGGTGTTGAAGTGGGAAGGCACATGGCGTTTGGTGGCGCTCGCCTTCGGTACGTCCATTGTTCTGCGCTATGTCTACTGGCGCACGACCAATACGTTGCCACCTGTCAACCAGCTCGAAAACTTCATTCCCGGCCTGCTGCTCTATCTCGCTGAAATGTACAGCGTGATGATGTTGGCGCTGTCGCTCTTCATCATCGCCACGCCGTTGCCGCCGCGCCCGTCGCGCGCCGCCAAGCTCGAGCGCTTCCCGCATGTCGACGTCTTCGTCCCGTCCTATAACGAAGAGGCCGACCTGCTGGCAAATACCCTCGCCGCCGCCAAGGCGATGGACTACCCGGCCGACAAGCTGCATGTCTGGCTGCTGGATGACGGGGGGACCTTACAGAAGCGAAATTCCGGCAAGCTGATCGAGGCGCAGGCTGCCGCAGCACGCCATCACGAGCTCAAGCAGTTGTGCATCGATCTCGATGTCAATTACCTGACACGCGACCGCAACGAACATGCCAAGGCCGGCAACCTGAATAACGGCATGCAGCACTCGAGCGGAGAGCTGATCGCCGTTTTCGACGCAGATCATGCGCCGGCGCGCGACTTCCTCCTCGAAACCGTCGGTTATTTCGACGACGATCCGAAGCTATTCCTGGTCCAGACGCCGCATTTCTTCATCAATCCGGACCCGCTGGAGCGCAACCTGCGCACGTTCGACAAGATGCCGAGCGAGAACGAAATGTTCTACGGCATCATCCAGCGTGGCCTCGATAAGTGGAACGCCGCCTTCTTCTGCGGTTCGGCGGCAGTCTTGAGCCGCCGCGCGTTGCAATCCACGAACGGCTTCAGCGGTGTCAGCATCACCGAGGATTGCGAGACCGCTCTTGCCCTTCACGGCGCCGGCTGGAACAGCATCTATCTCGACAAACCGCTGATCGCAGGTCTGCAGCCTGCGACTTTCGCAAGCTTCATCGGCCAACGCAGCCGCTGGGCGCAGGGCATGATGCAGATCCTGCGCTTTCGCTTTCCGCTGCTCAAGCGCGGCCTCTCGCTGCCGCAACGCCTCTGCTATATGTCTTCGTCGCTGTTCTGGCTGTTCCCGTTCCCCCGTACGATCTTCCTGTTCGCGCCGCTCTTCTACCTGTTTTTCGATCTTGAGATCTTCACGGCCTCAGGCGGTGAGTTCCTGGCTTATACGCTCGCCTACATGATCGTGAACCTGATGATGCAGAACTATCTCTACGGATCGTTCCGCTGGCCGTGGATTTCCGAACTCTATGAGTATGTGCAGACGGTTCACCTGTTGCCGGCGGTCGTCTCGGTAATGCTCAATCCGCGCAAGCCGACCTTCAAGGTCACCGCCAAGGACGAATCCATCGCCGTCAGCCGCCTGTCGGAAATCAGCAGGCCCTTCTTCGTCATCTTCGCGGTGCAGATCATCGCCGTTGCGATCACCATCTATAAGATTTACGCCGAACCCTATAAGGCCGATGTCACGCTCGTCGTCGGCGGCTGGAATATCATCAACCTGATCCTTGCCGGCTGCGCGCTCGGCGTGGTCTCGGAGCGAGGGGAAAGGGCATCCTCGCGGCGCGTGCGCGTTAATCGTCGCTGTGAATTCGGTGTCGGCGACCAATGGTACACCGCCTCGATCGAGGACGTTTCCGTCCACGGCGCGCGCCTGCACATCTTCAGCAAGCATTTCGATGCGGTGCAGGTTGGAACGCTTGGTGAGATCCGCTTCCGCCCCTATAGCGGCGCCGATCTCGAAACCCTGCCGCTCATCGTCCGCAACATCGAACCGTCGGGCGATATCACCAATGTCGGCTGCCAATATCAGCCCAAGAGCGCGCTGGATCACCGCCTGATCGCCGACCTGATCTTTGCCAATTCGGATCAATGGACGCAGTTCCAGATCTCGCGCCGCCGTAATCCGGGCCTCATCAGAGGCACCATCTGGTTCCTCGGCCTCTCGCTCTATCAGACGAGCCGTGGCCTGGTTTATTTCTTCCGCAGCATGCGGCCGGAGCGTGAGGAGCATCGACAGCAGCAGACGGCAAAGGCGAACGCCGGATGAGAAAGTTCTTCGCTGCCTCCCTTCTTCTGATCGGCACATCGGTTCTCGCTTTTGCGCAGACCGCTCCGTTCGACATGTCCGGTGAGCGCCCGGCGGGTGCGCCGCCGGCAAAGCCGCGCCTGACGCTTCCGACCCAGCCCGCGCAGCCTTCCCGGCCGGCATCGGCCCCCGTTCCCGTCGTTCCGCAGACGATTGCCCCGCAGAGGGTGCAGCCTTCCGCGCCCGCGCAGAGTCAGGCACCTACGACCGCAGCGCCGCCGGTCAGCGTCATTCCCGCAGCCCCTTCGCCTTCACCTCAATCCGCGCCGGCGGTGCCCTCCAACCCGGTCCAGGCCCAGCCGCAGTCGGCCACCCCTGTCGTCCGTCCTGCCGCGGCCGCTCCACAGACCGGCGATTCCAGGCGTTATATCGTGCCTTTCTCCGATCTCGGCCTTGGTGGTGAGTACGACCGCAGGTCATGGTCGATCTATCTGACAAGGGAGCAGGCGGCGGCAAAGGCGCGGTTCACCTTCACCTATCAGAACGCCATCGTCGTCGCTCCCGAAGCATCGCAGCTGACCGTCTTCATCAACAACCGTATCATCGGTCAGCAGCAGGTCGGTTCGCCCGACAGTCCTTCGGCAGTCAGCTTCGATGTTCCTCCGGGTCTCCTCCAACCCGGTGCCAATCTCGTCACCTTCGAGGCTAATCAACGCCACCGCACGGATTGCAGCATCGACTCCACCTATGAGCTCTGGTCGAACATCGATCCGGCCGGCACCTATCTGAGCTTTGCCGGCGGCGATGCCGGCCAGCTTTCCGGCACGGATGCGATCCGCGCCATCGGTGTCGATGGCGCGGGCAAGACGGAATTTGATCTGGTCGTTCCGGCGATGGAGCAACCCGGTACCACCAAACCGCTTCTGCGTCTGACGCAGGGCCTGTCGCTCCTGAGCGGCATGCCGAACCAGGTTTTTGCCTTTAGTGCCGCCTCTCCGCCAGCAGGTGGTCCCGGCAAGATGGCTGTTTTCGTCGGTACCGCCACTGAGTTGCGTCCGATCTTCCCCAGCCTTCCCCAGGGCGCTGAAAGCGCGCCGCTTGCGGCCTTTGTCATTGACCCCCGCAGTGGTTCGCCCGTCCTGTTGATCAGCGGTCCATCCTGGCAGGCGGTTTCGACGGCGATCGATACTATCGTGTCTCCGACCGACCGCGCCCCTGAGGTTCGTCGCGACGTGCTGACTACTCAGCGCTGGACAGCGCCTGACGCGCCGCTTTTCTTTTCTGATGCGAGTATTCCGTTTTCGCAGCTCGGCTTGCGGACCATCGACTTTTCCGGCCGCCGCTTTCGCACCGGCTTCAATATCGGCGTGCCGGCTGACTTTTATGCCAATGCCTATGGTGAGGCGAAAATCCTGCTCGATGCCGCCTATTCCAGCAAGGTACTTCCCGGCAGCCATATCGATGTCTACGTGAACGGCAATATTGCCTCCACCGTGCCGATCGCGACGACCAATGGCGGGATTGTCCGTCAGCTTCCGATCCGCGTGACCATGCGGCATTTCAAGCCTGGGCTGAATTCGATCGCCATAGAAGCAGTTTTGATGACCGATGACGATGCTGCCTGCGTCCCCGGCGCGACCGCGTCGCCTACGCCGCGTTTTGCGCTTTTCGATACGTCTAAATTCCATATGCCGGATTTCGCGCGCGTCGGGCAGCGACCGAACCTCGCGGCCATGGCCGGCACATCCTACCCCTATGGACGCAGTCCAGACCCGACGCCGCTGTTCATCGATCGCACCGATGCCGACACGCTTTCTGCCACTGCGACCCTGCTAGGCCAACTCGCGATCATGGCGGGCCATCCGATCGCGATGGAAACGGTGGCCTCGCCGGGTGTGATAGGGGACCGCAACGCGATTTTTATCGGCTCGATTTCGCAGATGCCGGCAACGGCGCTCACACAGGTCAATGTCGCAACAGCCAGCCAGGCCTCCTGGCGGCCGGTAACGGATTCGCAGCCGACGGAAATCGACAATAGTAAAGCGCTGGAGGAGTGGCGTTCGCGCATCAGCGGCGGTGCGCTGCAGGGGCGCATAGAAGCGCTCCGCGAATGGCTGCGCCGCAGCTTCGACATCACTGCCGGCTCACTGCAGTTCGTACCAAATGCCGAACAAGTATTCACGCCATCGAATGCGGCGTCTCTGATGGTCGCCCAGGGCAAGAGCCCGGCTGGTGGTGGTACGTGGACTGTGGTGACAGCGCCCTCGGCCAAGGACCTGCGCGAGGGGCTGAGTTCCCTGACGGCCCAGATGAACTGGCCGCAGATTGCGGGCCATGTCACCACCTATTCCAGCCTCACCGGCAAGATCGAGAGCGTGCCGGTCACGCGCTTCGATTTCGTGCCCACTGACGGCCTGTCGATTGTTAACTACCGCCTGATCGCGGCTAACTGGCTTTCGACCAATATTCTTTCCTATTCTTTCCTTTTGGTCGTCCTGTCGCTGCTGATTGGTCTCGCCACTTCCAGGATGCTCTTAAAGCTCGGCAGGTCGGAATGAAGGGCTGGGCCACCATATTGCTCGCAGGCACGATGATGTTGGCATCCGCCAGTGAACCAGCCTTTGCTCAGCAGCCGCGGATCAGCGGCGAGGCCTGGACAGCCTACAAGGCGAAATTCCTCGATCCGAGCGGCCGCATCGTCGACAATGGCAACGGCAACATCAGCCATAGCGAAGGCCAGGGCTATGGTCTGCTGCTTGCCTACCTTGCTGCAAGCCCAGCCGATTTCGAGCAGATCTGGTACTTTACCCGCACAGAACTATTGTTGCGCAACGATGGACTTGCGGTCTGGAAATGGGATCCATCCGCCACCCCCCATGTGACTGATAGCAACAATGCTTCCGATGGCGACATACTGATTGCCTATGCGCTTGCGCTGGCTGGCTCCGCCTGGAACCGCGCCGACTATATCACAGCGGCCACCCGCCTGGCGCAGTCGACACTGTCTGAGACCGTGGTCGATTTTGCTGGCCGTACTCTGCTGATGCCCGGTGCGGAAGGCTTTGCTGGCGCGGATCGTGATGATGGTCCCGTTATCAACCCATCCTATTGGATCTATGAAGCGCTTCCCGTCATGGCGGCACTTGCACCTTCCGATCGATGGCAGAAACTCGCCGATGATGGTCTCTCGCTGCTTAAGGCCATGCAGTTCGGCCCGCGCAAGCTGCCCGCCGAATGGGTGAGCTTGAAGCGCCAACCGCAGCCGGCCGAAGGTTTCGACGCGGAGTTCGGCTATAACGCGATCCGGATCCCGCTCTATCTGGTCCGAGGCGGCGTGACCGATGGGGCACTGCTGACGCGCCTCAAGGAAGGCATGGCCGCAAACGGCCTGCCAGCCACCATTGATCTGTCCACCGGGCGGTCGAAGACGGAGCTTTCCGACCCTGGTTATGAAATTATTAACCACGTTGTAGCCTGTGTATTGGACGGAACGAAGCTGCCGGCCGAAGCGCTGCAATTTGCACCTGTCTATTATTATCCATCAACGCTTCAGCTTTTGGGGCTGGCCTATGTCGGGGAGAAGCATCCAGAGTGTTTGTGAAATCTTCTCTCGTGGCAGTCACGACAGTAGCTTTCGTGGCGACGCTCATCACTGGGCTGAAGGACCGCGAAGCATTGCAGGAACGTTTCGGCTTCGGTGGCAGGACGCCCGAGATGATGATGATGGGCCGCATCAAGGGGCCGGACAGCGATCATCAGCCTGTTGACGTGCAGGCCGTTTCGGACCGAATCCAGGCGGCGAGACAGGTTGATTCCTCAGAGCGGACCGAAAGCGTTGCCCAGACGACCCCGCCTCCGGCAAATCCGCCTTCAACGAACCAGACGCCGAGTTCGCCCGTCCAAACAGCACCGGTTCCGGCCGTCCCGCCAGCTACGATATCGACGGCGGCGGACGCCGCTACGACACCCAGTAATCCTCCACAGGCTGGCGCGGCGGAGCAGCCGGTCGTTGATGAAAGTGCCCTTCGTTATTTCGCAACCCGAGGCGACAAGCTCCGCCTGCAGGCGGAAATCTCCCGCCTTCAGGCGCTCTATCCGAACTGGGTGCCGCCTGCCGATCCGCTCGCTATCCCACAAAATGGTGACCGGCAGCTCGAAAACATGTGGCGGCTTTATTCGGAGGGCCGGTACGCCGAGCTGCGCAAGGTGATCGCCGACCGTCAGGCTGGCGAAAACGGTTGGCAACCGCCGGCGGACCTGCTCGATCGCCTCGATGTCGCTGAATCCCGCGCCCGACTGATCAATGCCTCCGATCTCAAGCAATATGCGACGGTCGTCAATATCGCGGCCGAAACGCCGAGCCTGCTGACTTGTGCCGAGATAGATGTGCTCTGGCGTGTCGCCGAAGCTTTTGTTGGCACGAACAGGCAGCAACGCGGGCAGGATGCCTATACCTACATTCTGAAGAATTGCACTGAGCCGGCCGAACGTCTGGCGACGATCCAGAAGGCGGCTGCTCTTCTTCCATACGGTCCGATGCAGGCGCTGCTTTCCCTTGAAAAGCCTGCCGACGCCAGTGGCGCCAGGGAGTTCGACAGCCTGCGTGACGATCTCGCCCGCCGCTTTGTGGCCGATGGTAATGACGACGCTAAGCTTGACGTCGCTCCGGATTATATTTCTCGCGTCGAAAAGCTTGCCGAAGAGCGGCAGCTGCCCTCAGACGCGCTGCTGCTCGGCTGGTATCAGCTTCGCCGCAACAACGACGCGGATGCCGAAAAGTGGTTCCGCATCGCCCACGAGAAGCAAGATTCGGCCGCTGCTTCGCAGGGCCTGGCGCTGGCTCTTATCGCCCGCAAATCTCCGCAGGAAGCGGAAGATGTCATGTATAAATGGCGCGACGATTCCAAGGATGCAACCGCCACTTATCTTGCCGCGACCGCCAATCTGATGGCACTGCAGCCGCCGGCTGATCTGAGCGAGGATGTGCTCGGCCGCATCGCGGCTGCGGTCATCGAGCAGAAATACGTTCCCACGGCCCAGCAGTTCGGCTGGTATGCCCGTTCGTTGAACCAATTCCAGACGGCTGCCCGCTGGTTCGAGACGGGACTACGCTGGAAGCCGGATGACGAACCCTCAGCCTACGGGCTTGCCGTTACCCGCCAGCAGTTGAATGATCGGGCCGGCGTGGCGGAAATCCAGCGTCTCTGGGCTGGTCGTTCGCCGCGTATAGCCACCTTGAACGACGTGTCTGCCGCTTCCCGAACCAACGCTCCATTGCCGGCCCCAGGCCCGGTGGTCGAGCAACCGCCGGCAGCTCAAGCTGCTGCAGCCAAAGCCCAGACTGCGCCGACCGAGAGCGGTCCGGCGCTTCGGCCCCCAGCGCAATTTCAATCTCAGCCCTCGCAAGCGCAGCCGCAGCCAGTTGCACCGGCAAGGTCCGAGCGGGTCATGCAGACCGTTGCGGTCGAGCGCGGCCCGCGCGAGTTTCGAGGCTGCTCCACGACCGTTGATCCCGCCCGCCTCCGCCCCGGCGATGCGCTGGCGCGCGGCTGGTGCCTGATGGACATCAACAGGCCGATGGAGGCGGTGAAGGCTTTCGAGGCTGCGCTGGCAAGTCCAGTGCGTAAGGAACGTGAGGATGCCGCTTACGGCCAGAGCCTCGCCTATTTGCGCGTAGGCCTTTCAAACAACGCTGCGATCGCAGCCACCAAAGCACCTCAGAGCCGCGACCGTGCCTCCGAGCTGCAGGTTGCAATCCTTGCCGATCGCGCGCTTGCCGCCTTCGAAGGCCGCCGCTATCGTGAAGCGCTCATTTATCTCGACCAGCGCGCCCAGTTGCAGCAGGAGCGCGTCGACCTCATGGTGTTGCGCGGCTACAGCTACATGAATCTGAAGATGTATGGCGATGCTACGCGAGTTTTCGAGGCTGCGGCCGCAACCGGCAATCGCGATGCCGCGCGCGGGCTTGCGGATGTGAGGAGCGTCACCCATCCCGAGGTCAACGACTAAAGCGATAGCGATCTTCGCCGCTGCGTTTCCGCTCTTTGTCTGACATGTCCTCATCTCGAAACCGCGCACGTTTGGCGACGTGTTTTAGGTTGACGCCGCTTCCGCTCTCGGTTAGTCGCGGAGGCCCGACGCCCCGCTTCGCAAGGAACATCCTGTGTCCTCATCTCATCGCGTTCTCGGCAAGACCTATGATGCCTTCCTCTTCGATATGGACGGCACGGTGCTGAATTCCATCGCCGTTGTTGAGCGCGTCTGGAGCGAATGGGCTATCCGCCACGGTTTCGAACCTGAAGTCCTTCTCAAGACCATTCATGGCGTTCGCGCAGCCGATGCCATCCGTCAGCTCGGTCTTCCCGGTGTTGATCCGATCGCTGAGGCCAAGCTTCTTCTGAAAGAGGAGATGGAGGATTTCGAGGGCATCATCGAGATTCCAGGTTCCATCAGCTTCTTGAATGGGCTCCCAACCGACCGCTGGGGTATCGTCACCTCCGCGCCCATCGAACTCGCTCGCCGCCGTATGGCGGCCGCGGGTATCCCAATGCCGAAAATGATCGTCAGTGGTGAGGAAGTATCGGCAGGCAAGCCCAGTCCGGAATGTTATCTGCTGGGTGCCAGCCGTCTCGACGTCGATCCGGCTTGCTGCCTGGTCTTCGAGGATGCGGTTGCCGGTATTCTCGCCGGTGAAGCCGCTGGTGCCGATGTTGCCGTCATTACCGAAACCCATACGACGCCCTTCGAGACGCCGCATTTCACGATTTCCAATTATGCCTCCTGGCAGTCGCGTGTGGCGCCGGATGGAAAGCTTGTTTTGTCGGCCCTATAAAGTTGGCGGTGAGGGGGCAGAATTTATAGCCGACACCCGACATGGATCTGCCCGCTGGATGGATTCGGTCCGGTGGTAGGACAAAGACCGGCAAGGCTCAGAGCCTGATGCGATTGCCCAGATTGTCGATCATCTGCAGCACCTTGCCATCCGTCTTGATGGTGATGCAGTCCGTCTGCTTGTTGGGGAAAAGAACGCAGATCTGGCCATTCGAAATCTTGTAGCCGTTCGGATTGCCCTTGCGGTATTCATACCCGTTCGGGGCCCTCTGCAGGTCGCTGGCGCCCTTCAGGAGCTGACGGATCTCATTTTCCCTGGCGTTTCGGAACTGGACGTTTTCTGCCAATGCGATATGCGAGGACGCCAGCGTCACGATCACGCCGATGAGAAGTGAGCGGCTTGGCAGCATATGGTAAACTCCAGGCAACGGTAACGGTCTGCAGGAAATCGAAGAGAGTAAAATGATCAGGGTTGCGCTTGCCCTAGCTTTAGCAATGCTTGCCGGTAATGCAATGGCTGTCGATCCGACAAATCCGCGCGTCGATCGCCAAAACCGCCAGGATTGCCGCCGCTTTCCTGAGCGCTGCGCCGGCGACGACCGCAACCGCAATCGTCGCGATTATTATCGTGACAACATGCGCCAAGGCTCCGGTCAATACATCTACCGCGGCCAGCGTCGCATATGGACGGATGAATCACGCTGAGGGCAGCGCCGATGCACGCCTTCCCGATCTCTGCTAGGCAATCGATCGCGACTTTGATGAGCCTGTCACTCGTCAAAGACCGAAGGGAAAGGTTTCCTGACTGCCTCCGGCAGCTTTTTGCCGGTAGAGCGGCGTCAAGGCATGGGTCTCGTCGAACCACAGGAAGGCGTCGTATTGCTGGGGCAGGGAGGTCAGCATGTAGTGGCTCAGGCGTTCGGTTTCCGGCCTGTAGATGACACCGATGAAACGTTGAAGCCGTCGATCGATAAGTCCTGCATGGAGATCCTGGTTGCGGTCGAAATCGAGGAAAAACCGTTCCTTTCCGACTTGATGACACAGATCCTCGTAACTGTCCGCAAGTGCCGGATTGATCTTCTTCTTCTCGGCCAGCCCGTCCCAGTTGCTTGCCGCCAGAACTTCGCCGGAATGTGTGCCGCAGCCGATGAGGCTGGTCATGCCGTCTAAACGCTGCCGGCAGAGCTGGCCGAGATTGAGTTCATCACGCGCGGCGGACATCTCGGTAAAGCGCGCGTCACCGATATGAGAATTGTGCGCCCACACGATCATTTTGGCGTCCGGCCCATGGAAATCGAGGAGATGCTCGATGGTTTCGGCCATGTAGGTGTCACGCAGGTTCCAGGCTTTAGAGCCGCCATAATACATGATGCGGTAATATCGCTCTGCCGCTGCCAAAAGCCTTGCTGACTGTGTCGCGTCAAGAAAACCATCATCATCGCTATCACTCTCGCCGAGAGACCTGGTTAGAAGCTCTTGGCATTGTTGCGCTACGGCCTCCTCGCAGGATTTATAGGCGTCGGTCAGAATCGCGCGCCCATAGGTCACAGGATTGTTCTGCCAGGGGCTGAGGCAGCCATAGCGTTCACGGGCGACCACGGCGGCATCAGGACTGACGCGATCGAGATAATCGATCACCATGCGGATGGACTCCGTCATGTTGTAGAGGTCGAGCCCATAAAAGCGGATGGCATCCACTCGCGATGCCTGCCGCCGGGCGTTTTCCGCACGCATCCACCGAACGAACTCGACGAATTCCGCATTGTGCCACATCCAGGCGGGGAAACGTTCGAAGGAGCGGCCCTGCGGAAAATCTCGCCCGGTAATCAGCCGATCGACGGCTGCTGCATCCGGCCAATCAGCTTCGACCGCGATCAGGTCGAAGCCGTGGCGCTCGATCAGATGCCGGCTGATGGCGGCGCGCGCATGGTAGAATTCGGCCGTGCCATGGGTAGATTCACCGAGAAGGACGACCCGGCTGTCGGCAAAGCGATCGAAGAGCCGTGTGAAGCTTTCGTCATCAACTGACGAAAATGTCTCGGCGGTGTCTGAGATCAGTTGCGCGGGCGTTCTTTCGGTCCGCGCGGCAGGGGTATAGAGCGGATGCGCCGCCGTCCACGCATCCTCGCCGATCAGTGGAACAAAGAGTACGCCGCCAAGATCTTCTTCTTCGAATGCGTCCGCGCTGATGCGAGTAATGCGCTTGAGACGCTGCTGGTCGTTGCGGCCGACGGGGATGATCAATCGTCCACCAAGATCGAGCTGTTCTTTCAAAGAGGGGGGTACCTCCGGCGCCCCGGCCGAGACGATGATTGCGTCGAAAGGAGCTGCCTTGAGCCATCCCTTGCTGCCATCGCCGATGCGAACGTCGATATTGCTGTAACCAAGCCGGGCAAAACGTTCTCGCGCCTGTTGGGCAAGCGCTTCATGTCGTTCGAGAGTGTAGACATGTCTTGCTATGCGGCTGACGACTGCGGCCGCATAACCGGAGCCGGTGCCGACTTCGAGCACCTTGTCTCCCGCATCGAGATCGGCCTTCTCGATCATCAGCGCAACAATGAAAGGCTGCGAGATCGTCTGGCCCTGGCCGATTGAAAGCGGCGCGTCTTCATAGGCGAATTCTTCGAAGCCGGGATCTACGAACATCTCCCGCGGTACGATGCGCATTGCGCGGGCGACGGTTTTGTCCCGAATACCGCGGCGGATAAGATGCTGCTCCACCATGCGGTCGCGGTCGCGGATTAGGTTCATGAGAGACCTCCTGTATCCGGCAAGTCTGCGTGGAATCCTCAGATGGCGCAGTCGCAATTCGGCACGAAGCTCAGGACATTTCGGTGCGCATGTTCACCCAAGCACGCGAAGAACGAGTTTTCCGCGAACATGGGTGTTCTCAAGGGCTTTCTGTGCCTCTGCGACCTGGCCGAGATCAAATGTCTTGTCGACGACGACCTTGACCTTTCCCTCGTCAATCAGATCGGCGATCTCCTGCAATTGAGCGCCGCTCGGCTGGGCGGTGTAGCGTCCGACGCGGATCTTTCGCTGGGCGGCCCCTGCGGCATCGGGTTCCGTCAGGGTCGATATCAGAGCGCCGCCCGGCTTGATGAGATCGAAGCTACGCTGCTGAGTGTCGCCGCCGACGAGGTCGAAGACGAGATCGACCGGTTCGACCTGGTCTTCAAAACGCTCGCTCTTGTAGTCGATGGCTTGATCGGCGCCCAGGTCTTCGACGAAGGCCTTGTCTGTGCCTGATACCGTCGTCGCGACCCAAGCGCCGCGGGCCTTGGCAAATTGAATGGCAAGGTGGCCGACGCCGCCCGCCCCACCATGGATCAATACGCGCTGGCCGGGCCGCAGATCGCCGTGATCGAAGAGACCCTGCCATGCGGTTATGCCGGCGAGTGGTACAGCGGCGGCGGTGATCGGATCGAGTGATTTCGGTTTCATCGCGATTTCATTTGATCCGGCAATTACGAATTCCTCATACCCGCCGTTTTTCGGCGACAGGAAGGCGAATACCTGATCGCCCATTAGGAAGCCGGCAACGTCATCGCCGAGATCGGCGATCTCGCCGCAGACGTCACGGCCGAGCACATGGGGAAGTTCCTTCTCCGTTACGACAGGGTATTTACCCTCCCTTATCTTGGCGTCGACCGGATTGACGCTTGCGGCAAGAACGCGGATGACAACTTCGTGACCGGCGGGGATCGGCTCGTCCACCGTCTCGATTTTTAGAACCTCGGGACCGCCGAAGCGATGAATGCGGACGGCGCGCATCGCATTTCCTTTCAGGTTGTGGGTAAGGACAGGTTTCTCGACATTCGAACAACATCTGCCGGAAAAGGTTCCCTGTTCATCGATCAAGCACGGTCGAAGCGGGAACTTTGACGCCCGGCCCATGTTGGACGTGTAGGTTTGAAACAATCCTCAGATTGTGGAACGGCAAACAGGCATTGCCGGTCCTGACCGCCTAAGGAGGCCTTCATGTCATTCACACTCACGAGTTCCGCTTTCGCTGACGGGGTAGCTATTCCGATCAAGTATACGCGGCTCGGCGAAAACATCGCGCCACCTCTTACATGGGCCGGAGCACCGGACGCGGCACGGAGCTTTGCGCTCATCGTCGAAGATCCGGATGCGCCGAACGGAACTTTTCGTCATTGGGGCGTCTTCAACATACCGGGTGACCGCAACGCCTTGCCGGAAAGCAGCGACACGGCACCGAATGGAGGGCCGCGTTTTTGCGACAACGATTTCGGCAATGGCCGCTATGATGGTCCCCAGCCGCCCAAGGGCCACGGCATACATCACTACCACTTCAGACTGGCGGCGCTCGATGTGCCGAGCCTGTCAATCCCGCCTTCGGCGGGCATCCAGGCGATGTGGCGGGAGGCACAGAAACACACGATCGCGGAAGCCTCTCTGACCGGCACGTTTGAACAAAGGTGACCGGTTGCGGGCTCAACGTACTCGGCTGATTGCCGTGCGCAGGAGGATAGATTGGCTATTTATCGACGCCTTCAAAAAGGTCAGGAAAAGCCGGGCGATCTGGTCATCAAGCTTTACCATTCCGGTGAGGAGATCCGCGGTTTCGTCCGCAAGGTGACGAGCCAGGGTAAGGATGACAGCGTTTTTCCCGGCGAGGAGATGGAACCGTCCGCCGCGCTCCAAATCGCCCGCAGCCACCTGCATGGGGCGAGTGAGATCCTGATCGAACTCTCAGAAGGCGTTGAGTGGGATGCCCGATGGGGTACATTGCACTAGGGCAATTCAAGCAGAGTGTGGAGCGGTTAAAATATCACCGGCCATAGCTCGGCGGCACGGAGCGTCATTTTGAGCCATCGACCGGATGTCAAATCGTCCTGATATTATGACTGAGATTTCAAGGGATTAAATGGTCGGGGCGACTGGACTCGAACCAGCGACCCCTTGACCCCCAGTCAAGTGCGCTACCGGGCTGCGCTACGCCCCGACCTGCCGAAACGGCTTGCTTCTGTTAGACTTTTCGGTTTTTGGACGCAAGGGAAAAATGCCGTCACGATGATAAAACGGAATTTATCCAAGGGATAGCTTTGTCCTGTCTCCCTCGGTACGGCCCGGAGCCTTTATAACCCGGCAATGAATACCGAAAAAAGTGTATGCAAGGTGGCAAAAATCCTTGCGCATGTCGGTGCGGAATGGAGACCCTTCCGTCCTTCCAAAGATTCTGCGCTAAGCTGATGCGGCATTTTTCGAGCCGAATATAGATTTTCGGTTGCGATTCTTTATATGCTAAATTTAAGGTAAACTATTCTATTAATATTTTCCATAATATTTCCGATTTGAGCGGTAATTTATTTCATGTTTATCTGACATATAACTATGAATGAAGCGGATGTCCGCGTTATTCCAAATTTGTGATTGGAATTTATCGCCTTTCTGCTGCTGAGCGTGTAAAGAAGAGAAATCGTGGGAAAGCTTAATTTCGGGCTTATGACGATCTGCAATAACAAACAGGATTGCCGGCAGAGCCTTGCTGCTGCATTCAAGGCCCTCTCCGTTGAGGCTGTGAACGCTGGCTGGCCGGAAGGGGAGGTTGCTCTTGCGCTTGCGGAGCTCGCCGAAACACACGTGGCCGAAGTCGGCGCCAAGGTAATTGTCGAAGGCTTCAACCAATCGCAGCTTTACGCAGCAGCTGGCCGGGTGAAATTCTAAGCTGAATTCTGACCGGCCGTTCAGTTCTTACACCAGTAGGTCGGCGGTCCTAGCAGCCTTCGCGAATGAGACCTGGGCTGCACATACGCTTCTCAGTCCATCAAGGCAGTGCTGAGCTATGCGATGTTTGCGGCCACGCTTGGCGGGCCACCGTTTGAGATATTCAACTGCTTCCCAGGCGGTTGCGACAATGAAGCTGCTGCTTGGAAATTTAGTTCTCATGGGCGAGGGGAAGCGTTTTTCGCTCACGGCTCCATCCATTTCATTCCTAAAACCGCCCGCAACGCATGAGGCAGAAGATTGTTCCCGGCGAAATGATTACGCGGTTGCTAAAATCTGGGGCTACGCGCATAATGCGAATGAGGCTGGCAGGGAGGGCGTCGGCTGCGCAACAATGATGATGCGTTGTGCCCTCTAAGGGAAATGTGGCGCGATGTTGAAATCGTCAGTTCACCCCCAGGATTTACCGCTCTTTTCGGAAGATATCGACCTGCTGTCGCAGGTTCTAAGCCGGGTTTGCGATGACGGTGGCATCGCTCCCCGCACGCCGGAAGCCGACCGGATCGGCGCGGCCCTCATTCAGCTTTACAAGCAGGGCGTGAAGGACAGCGGCAAGCTGACCGTTCTCGCCAAGACCTATCTTTGAAGCTCGGTTCTCCTCGCTCTTTACACCGTTCCTGGCGGTCTTAGACACAGGCTGTCCCCAACGGGATAGCTCAGAGATCGGGCGGTTCCGTCAGTCGTCGTTGGCAGCGTTGAGGTTTTCCGGCCTTATGCCGTCATCGTTGGAACTGCGGGCGCGCAGGCGTATGCCAGGGCCGCCTTCGTCCTGGTTCCCGCTGGCGATGAAAATGATGCCATGCGCTTCCAGTGTGTTGCGCACGTCGATCGTGGCGCGCGTTTCGCCCGTCCATTCGCCGTTTTCCAGCGCCTGGATTGTTTCGACGGAAAGTCCTGCATGAGCCGCGAGGTCCTCGATGCTCATGCCGATCATGGCGCGTGCGCCGCGTATCTGTGTCCCTGTAATCATGCGGGAAATTTAGCGCTTTTACCGAACTTCTCAAGTCTTTGTGAGCGGCCTGAGCGCTGGTGGCGAACTTCCAGCGCAGCACAACCCCAGACGATGCCGAACAACAGATAGACATGCCGCCAGTGGTCGATATCGATCACGTTGCCGATTGCAGCATGACCGAGAACGGAAATCCAGGCGACCATGAGAAAGGGCTGCCATGGCCGGTCGAGCAGCATATTGCGGAAGCCGAGATAAAGCGTCCAGCACAGCATACCGACATAGCTGATGAAGCCCAGCCAGCCATAAGTGGTCAGCGATTTCAGCCAGATATTGTGCTCGTCTTCCGGAAACATGGTGCCGAAAACCAGCGGACCAATGCCGAGCGGCCGTTCCATCATCATCTGGAAGCCGATGCGATGGCGGTCGAAACGGCCAAGGTGCTCACCGTCATATTGCTGCACGAGTTGGGCGCGGGTGGAGAAAAGCTCGCTGACCTTGGGAACCTGCAGCGCGACCAGAAGCGCGGCCACCATCAGAATGATCGCGCCCAGCGACAGGACCAGCACCCGCAGTCGGAACGCGCCGCTGCGTTCCTTCAGCAGCATGATGAAGATCAGCACTACCACCCCAAAGGCGAAAAGCCCCCAGGCCGCGCGCGAGAAGGAAAGGAAGATGCCGAGCGCCAGGATGAGCAGCGCTCCCGCCTTGATCGGTGACGTCTTGAGATTGCCGGCGAGAATGCCATGGACGAGGTAAAGGCCCGGCGGCACGAGGAAGGGCCCGAAAACGTTCGGATCCTGAAAGGCGCCCTTGGCGCGGTCGTAAAGTGTGAAGACTTCCGAGCCCGGAAAGGCATGGAAATAGCCGAGGATGCCCAGAAGGGAAGTGATGACAGCCGCAAAATTCCAGGCATTGAAGATCAGCGGCAGCCGCTTGTGGCTGTCCTCGATGATCGCAGCATAGAAGATGGAGGTCAGCGCCAGGAAAGTGGAGACGGCAATATACATCGGGCCGGTCGCCAGATCCCGCATCTGCGTGAGCGATAGCATGCCGCCGATGTTGAAGGTGAGCAGCAGTGCCATCAGCGGCGCGGTCGTGCGGGATATCTTCAGGCCGAGTATGAACCAGAGGCCGATCAGCCCTGCCATCCACAACTCATAAGGTGCTGGTTCATCGATGACGAAGCCGGAAAGAAAGACCCCGAAAGCGACCGCCGCCGAGCCGATGAGACGCAGCGTCAGCCGTTGCGGCTGGGCCACGCGCGGATGGGAGGCGGCGACGGCGCTCAATAGGCGTTTTCCGTGTTGAGCAGCCGGATCGGCGTCAGGAACAGGATCTTGAGGTCGAACCAGAGCGACCAGTTCTCGATGTAATAGAGATCGTACGCAGTGCGAAACTTGATCTTCTCGTCATTGTCCACTTCGCCGCGCCAGCCGTTGATCTGCGCCCAGCCGGTGACGCCGGGCTTGACGCGGTGGCGGGCAAAATAGCCGTCTACGATATCGGCGAAAGCGCGGTCGCGCGCCTGAGCCAGCACGGCGTGCGGGCGCGGGCCGACCAGCGAAAGTTCGCCCTTCAGCACGTTGAAGAGCTGCGGCAACTCGTCAATCGAGGACTTGCGGATGAAGCGGCCGACAGGGGTGACACGCGGATCGCCCTTGGTGACGGCAGCCCGCGCCGTCGGATCGCCCATGTTGGCGTACATCGAGCGGAATTTGAAGACGTTGATGATCTCGTTGTTGAAGCCATGACGCTTCTGCATGAAGAAGACCGGCCCCTCCGAAGTCGCCTTCACGGCGATCGCCGTCGCCAGCATGATGGGCCAGAGCAGGCAGAGAGCGATGGTGGCGAAGAAGATATCGAAAGCGCGCTTGGCAACGGAATCCCAGTCGCGGATCGGCTTCTTGAAGATGTCGAGCATCGGCACTGCGCCCACATGCGAATAGGCACGCGGACGGAAGCGCAGGCGATTGGCGTGGGCCGCAAGACGGATGTCGACCGGCAGCACCCAGAGCTTCTTCAAGAGTTCGAAGATGCGTGCTTCGGCAGACAGCGGCAGGGCGATAATCAGCATGTCGATGCGCGTCATCCGCACGAATTCGACGAGTTCACTCACCGTGCCGAGCTTCGGATAGCCGGCGACCATGATCGGCGAGCGCTTCTCGCCGCGGTCGTCGAAAATGCCGCAGATACGGATATCGTTATCCGCCTGCTGCTCCAGCATACGGATCAGTTCCTTGGCGGGTTCGCCGCCGCCGACGATGACGGCGCGGCGTTCCATGATGCCGTTGCGCGCCCAGTTGCGTATGCCCTGTGCCACCAGGAAGCGCTCGACAACCAGGAAGAGCGTGCCTGCAATAAACCAGATAGCATAGGATGCCGCAGTCGCAGTACCGAGGCCGAGGAAGAGCGAGAAAACGCCTGCCGTCAGCACGAACGCGATGGCGAACGCTGCGACCGCACGCGGCAGATATCGCACGCGGGCTCTGAGCGCCGGAATGGAATAGGCATCGGCGAACTGAAGTGCCACGACGGTCAATGCCGAAACGATCGCCGCCGTGACGGCCCGCGTCAGGAAGGTGTCGTTGCCATCGCCGGGCGCGAAATAGAAGGCGGCAAGGCCGATGACGAATTGTGTGAGGAATTCCAGCAGCCGCAACTGGCCGATGATGATGGCAGGCGAATAGGTTCCATCACGAAACTGTTCGGCAATCTGACGGGCATAGGGATTGATATCAGGCGTTTCGCCGACCGCAGATGTGTAGGCCTCGCCGCGCGTCTCTGTGTCGGAGACCTGCTTGCGCAGGACTTCCACGTCGAACTGTCCGCTCTTTTCCAGCTTGTTCATGGGGCTTCATCGCTCGTTGATGTGAGCGGGATAACATGAAGCCCCTAAAAAACTTTTACGAGGCGGCCCGGATTGCCTGTGCCGCAACGGGATTTACGAGTTCCCGGTAGAGTTTCAGCACCTCGCCGGCCATGACGGGCGCAGAGAAGACCGATCGGACCGCGTCGGGAGAGGGCATGACCTTGTCGTGCCAGCCGGGTACCGTCAGGGCCTCGGCCATCACCCGCGCCAGATCGTCGGAATCTCCCGGTGTCACCAGAGCGGGACTATCGGCGCCGAGTACCTCGGGAATGCCCCCGACGCGCGAGGCGATCACGGTCTTGCCCGCACCAAGCCCTTCCAACACTATGTAGGGCATGGCTTCGGCCCGGGAGGGAACGACGAGATTCTGCGCCATGGCGAAGGCTTCTTTCACGCGCATGGCCGGTAGCATGCCGATGCGCTTGCCGAGGCCGCGCTCGACCATCATTTCGCGGTATCGATCGCGGTCCGGTCCGTCGCCGATCATCAGCGCCGAAAGCGGTCGCCCGAGCAGGCGCTCGGTCTTGGCGAATGCATCGATGAAGAGATCGGGACCCTTGAGGTCGCGCAGCATGCCGACATAAATGAAGTGCACTGCATCGGAGCGCGTCGGAACGTCAGAAAAATCCCGCGCCCCGATGCCGTTATAGATCAGCCGGTTCTTGACCAGCGGCCGACCCACTTTGGTCGAATAGGTCTGTCGCTCATATTCGCAGATGAAGACCAGCGCATCGGTAAAATATTCCTGCAGCCGTTCCATGCGCAGCACGAACTGGCCAAGCAGGGAGGCGCGCGAATAGTGCAGGCTTCCGCCATGCGCGGTATAGAGGCGGGCTACGCGATACCTGTTGACCCGCAGGGCTGAGCCGGCAAGCCGCGCGAGCACGCCGCCTTTGGCGCCGTGCCCATGCAGCACATCCGGCCGCAAGCTCCTGATTTCCTTGAATGTGTTCCAGAGCACCATGGCATCTGACGGGCTGATCGAGCGCCGTATAGGAATGCGCGTCAGGCCGAGCGAAAGAAAGGGGCGGATATCGTCGAAAAGACGGTCCTCGTATTCGCCGCCAGTCGAACTGTCGCAGATGATGCCGATCTCGTGACCCGCCTGGCTATGCTCCTCCACCAGGTCCCGGACGTGACGGAAGATTCCGCCGACCGGCGACCTGAAGCAGTGAAGGATGCGAAGAGGCCTCTGCTCTGCCATCGGCTAGAAGAGCCGTTCGCGGACATAGATCGTATCGCCGGCGACGATCGGGCCCGAAATATTGACGCGACCCGTCAATACCTGTCCGTTGATCTTGCGCGTGACGTCGACCATGCTCTGATTGGCGCGACTGGTAAAGCCGCCAGCGACTGCAATGGCATTCTGCACAGTCATGCCGGGCACGTAGGCGTACTGGCCGGGTTGACCAACTTCGCCCATGATGAAGATGGAACGATACCGGTCGACATCGATGGTGACGTCGGGATCGCGCAGATAGCCTTGTTGCAGCTTCTGGGCGATCTGGCCGGAGAGCTGCTGCAAGGTGCGGCCGCGGGCAGGAACCTGGCCGATAAGAGGGAATGCGATATAGCCGGCCTGATCCACCGTATAGGTGTTGGTCAGCGTCGCCTGATCGAAGACTGTTATGCGCAGGCGGTCGCCGCTGTCGAGCGAATAAGGCTGGATCGTTGCCTGATTGAAGGCCTTCGGCGCAGGCTGATAGGTGGTGCAGCCCGCCAATGCAGCCATTGTGGCGGCCAGGCTCATAGCCATCAGGATTTTGGGCTGGACGAAGGGCATCCGGGTTGCTCGCAGGAAGATAATTCAGTCGAGCCGTTATCGATCTATTAGGGTTAATGCCTGGTAAAAAATCCGCCGATTTCCGCAATTCCTTCATCGGAGGCACCTCATTTGAGATGGGAATTGCCATTAACCGTTGAGTTACCATGATCGTTTACGCTTGAGGCAGTTTGTATCGGAGTATGAGCATGTCCCGCGTAGCGAGTGATCAGGATGTGGACATCGACCTCGGCCAGCTTGCGCGCGCGGTCTGGGCACGTCGTCTGAGAATATTGTCGATCACCGCATTGGGTGCGGCTGTTGCCTTTGCCGGCGCCAAGATGATCTCGCCGCAATATCGCAGTGAAACGCGTCTTCTCATCGAGCCGCGGGCTCCAGCCTTCGCCAATACACAGACGACTGACGCCAATGCCGGACCGCTGCTCGACGAGCTGAACATCGCGAGCCAGGTGCAGCTTCTGCAATCGGCCGACCTCATCAAGCAGGTCATCAGCAATCTGAAGCTCTACAACCTGCCGGAATTCGATGACGCGGCGAACGGTTCGGCACTCGGCGATATCCTGGTGAAGCTCCACCTGAAGAAGAACCCGCTCGAAAATCCGCCGGAGGAGCGCGTCATTGACGCCTTCACCGAGCGGCTGCAGGTCTATCAGGTCCCCGGTTCGCGAGTGATCGGTATCACCTTCACGTCGAAAGATCCCAAGCTCGCCGCCAGCATTCCGAATGCCATGGCACAAGTCTATCTCGCGGTCCAGAGCGGTGCCAAGCTCGATTCCAATTCGGAAGCCACTCGCTGGCTGGAACCGGAGATCGACAGCCTGCGCCAGAAGGTGAACGAGGCGGAGAAGAAGGTCGCCGACTACCGCACCACTCATGGTCTGCTGCAGACCAATGGCACGACGACCTTTCCCGCACAGCAGCTCAACGATATTTCCGTGGAGCTTACCCGCGTGCGCACCGACAAAGCGAATGCCGAGGCGAGGGCACAGGCCGTGCGCAATGCGCTGTCATCGGGCGAAGCTTCCGACACGCTGCCCGACATCATGTCCTCGCAGTCGATTCAGCGCCTGAAGGCAACTGAATCCGGCCTGCAGTCGCAGATCTCGGACCTGCAGACGAGTCTGCTCAACAATCATCCGCGGCTGAAGAGTCTGCGGGCCCAGCTTGCCGATATCCGCACGCAGATCCGCCAGGAAACGCAGAAGATTCTGGCAAGTATCGAGAATGAGACAAAGGTCGCCGATCTGCGCGCAAAGGAGCTGGAGCAGCAGTCCGACAGGCTGCAGGCCAATAGTGCCAAGGCAGGCGAGGACGAAGTCGGCCTGAACGCGCTGGAGCGTGAGGCAAACGCCCAGCGCCAGCTTCTCGAAACCTATCTCGTTCGTTATCGCGAGGCTGCTTCCCGCGCCGACCGCAATTCCAGTCCGGCAGACGCCCGTATCGTTTCGAAGGCGATCGAGCAGGTCGATCCCTATTTCCCGAAGGTCGTGCCGATCGTCATCGTTGCCGCCGTCGCGACATTCATCATGAGCGCGATCGTCATCATGCTCTCCGAACTCTTCAGCGGCCGCGCGCTTCGCCCGGTCGAACCTCGCATGATCGAAGACAGGGTGGAGGAAGATGGGCAGGGCAACGCGGCCCCCATTCCTGCGGGAACTGCCCCCACTCCCGCCGCAAAGCTTGTCACGCCCAGCATGTTGACGGCAGCCATCGATGATGAGGAGCCGGAAGCTGAGCCGGCCGAGGAACCGCCTGTCGACGAAAACGAATTCTCCGTCTCCTCTGTCGCGACCTATCTCGCCGACAGCCGCGCACCGCTTGCTGTTTCCATATCTCCGACCGGTGACAATGGCTCTGCTGCAACCGTTGCCTTGGCGCGGTTGCTCGCCGATGACGGACGCCGCGTGATCCTGATCGACATGACGGGCTCGGGTTATCCGACCGAATTGATGGCCGAGAATCCCGAGGCACTCGGCGTCACCGATCTGCTCTGCGGCGAGGCCGCCTTCGGCGAGACGATCCACGGCGACCGGCTTTCCGATGCGCATCTGATCCCGCAGGGTGTCAGCGACGTGCGCCGCGCGATGCGGGGCGTCGACAGGCTCTCGCTGCTGCTCGATGCACTGTCCTCTGCTTACGATATTGTGCTCGTGGAATGCGGCGCGGCCGATGTTGCGGGCGTTTCGCGGTTGACGCGCAGCAAGGAAATCGAGGTCATCCTGTCGCTACCGGAGATCGACGAGAGTGCTTTCGTCGGCCTGATGCAGAACTTCCAGAGCGCCGGTTACGAGCGGGTGGTTTTGATGTCGGGTGGTGAAGAGGCCGCGATGCGCAGCCCCGCGCGCCACGCGGCCTGATCCTTTAAGCTGCCGCCGGGCACTTTTGCGCGGCCTACTTACCCGGCTTTCGCCCGGATGTTCTGGGCGAATTTGTAGAGAGCAGGCCGGGCCTTGATGAAGGCCTTGCCGCGGGTGATCGCCCGGTGCGCCGCACCGGCTGCGATGCCGACGCCGGAGAGTGGCAAAACGACATCGTAATGATCCGTTTCGACCGGCGCCCAGGAGCGCTTGTAGGTCTGATCGCCGAGGCCGAAATCGAAGAGTGCCACTCCCTTGTCATGCAGGCTTGAGATCATCTGCCAGAAGAGGAATTCGCCGGGGCTGGTATCCGCAACCAAATCCTCATCAATCGCGCCGAACTGGCAGATGACATGGTCACCCTTCCGGGAAATTCCCGACAGCGCGGCGATGCGCCCCTCATAGTCGCCCTTCAGGCGAAGGGCACGCATCCGCAGGCCGAAATTGTCGCCATTCCCCCTGTCGATCAGGCCGTGCAGGAAGGCCTTGGTTTCCGTATCCGCAAAAACATCGGGCAGGCCGAGCGAGGCGAAGCGGGCGCTTTTCAGACGGAAGAACATGTCGAGCAGTTCGTGCTGCTCCGAGGACGTTTCCGGCGCGATATAATCGAAGCCGCCGATGGCTTCGAGCCGCCGGCTCTGCGCCCGGAATTTTTTGCGTCGGCTCTTGGCGTTCAGCTGCTGCAACGTCTTCTCGAACGTATCGAGGAACGGGAGCTGGTAGGCATGGTTCTGGTTCTGCACCAAGGGCAGGCCGGCAAGCATATTGCGGCGGCCGCGCCACTCTAGTGGAATGTTCTGCAGGAGAAGCAGATCGGCCTTGCCGGCGAGTGCTGCACGAAGGTGGTCGGCAAGGTGTTGGTGATCCACCTTCTCGCTGTTTTCGGCAAAGGCCTGCGAGAAGAGGCCGGTATTGATATTGCTGTGATCAGCGCCGATGAATTTGGCGATCCGCACACCGCGCAAGGCGACGATCTCCACCGGCAGGATGAAGGCGGTTTGGCCGCCGCTCGTGCCGCGCAGGATGGCGAGCGGACGGCGGAAGGCGGCCACCCAGGCTGCGCACCAATCATAGCTCTGGTGCAGCGAGGAAAGGTTGTCGCGTTCAAACGCGCGCCATTCCTCTTCGAGTGGCTCCATTCTGTCGAAAAGCTGGATGTCGAGTTCGGCCATGGCGAGTTTCACGCTGAGTTGTCGCAGCCGGGAAATGCCGGCTTCGGCTTGCGCCACAGCGTCGAACGGTTGTTCAAGGACATCGAGCCTCTGCGTCTGCACGGTTTTTTCTCCGGTCGAGAGATTGCTGCAGAGGAAGCTAGAGCGGGCAGACGTATATTTGGTTTAACGGCCGCGTCAGGGCGAGGTTTTCCGCAGATCAGGGTTATCCCGCCGTTAATCGGGTCCTACTGCTGTTTCGGACCGGCCATCCACTTGATGATGACCATGGCTGGCAGCACCCAGAGCAGGCCGGTGAGCGCGAAGTAAAGCAGATGCCCCCACCAGGGTGCATTGCCGAGCGTCGCGACCGCGATGGTATTGGCCACAATCGCATAGAAAAGCACGAGGATGATGATCAGGATCGTGCCGATGAATTTGCGAAGGCGGACGGGCATCGTATAACTTTCGAACGGATGGGACTGAGCCGGCGCGACGGCATGCCGCAAAGGTTCGGGGCTTGTTTTGCATCAGCCGGTGGGGCAAATCAACTGCCGGATAAAAGGAGAGATCATGGCCGTCGCGAACCTGAGCCCGGAGCAGGCGATCCGCACTGAGGTGCGTAGGCAGAACAATAACCGCCGCGCGGTTCGCATCTGGCTGGGTTTCGTGCTTCTGGCGCTCTTCTGTCTCGTGTTGGTGGGCGGCGCGACGCGGCTTACCAATTCCGGTCTCTCCATCACCGAATGGAAGCCGATCCACGGTGTCATCCCGCCGCTCAACGCTGCCGAGTGGGAAGAGGAATTCAAGCTCTACCAGCGTATCCCCGAATTTCAGCAACTGAACAGCGACATGACCGTGGAGCAGTTCAAGGGCATCTTTTGGTGGGAATGGGCACACAGGCTGATCGCCCGCGGAATCGGTGTGATCTTCGCACTGCCGCTGATCTTTTTCTGGGCGACCGGCCGGATTGAGAAGCGCCTGCGCTGGCCGCTCGCCGGCATTCTTGCGCTCGGCGGCCTGCAGGGCTTCATCGGCTGGTGGATGGTCTCCTCCGGCCTTGCGGTGCGTACCGACGTCAGCCAATACCGCCTTGCCACTCATCTCGTCATGGCTTGCCTGATCTTCGCCGCCTGCATGTGGATCATGCGTGGGCTCTCGCCGCATGCGGACGATCCGGCGCCGACGAAGAATTCCCACCGCTGGGCTGCTGCGATCGCCATCTTCTCGCTCTTCCAGATCTATCTCGGCGCGCTGGTGGCCGGCCTCGACGCGGGCTTCACCTATAATACCTGGCCTCTGATGGATGGCGCCGTCGTGCCTTCGGATCTCTTCATCCAGCAGCCGTTCTGGATCAATCTGTTCGAGAACCCGAAGACGGTGCAGTTCATCCACCGTCTGGGGGCCTATACGCTCTTTGCGCTGGCGCTCGTCAACATGGTGATTGCGTTGCGCGCCGCATCCTGGACCACCCATGCGCGCCGAACTGTAGTGCTCTTTGCGCTCGTCACCATCCAGGCGGCGATCGGCATCACGACGCTGCTGCTCGAGGTGCCCTTGCATTGGGGCCTGCTGCACCAGGCAGGTGCCCTCGTTGTCTTCGGTTTTGCCGTCGCCAACTGGCGCGGTTTTTACGGCGAATATTCCCGCACAACTGTTATCGCCGAGCGCGACTGAGCAGGGGGCAGCTGCTCCCGGATCGCAGAAGAGTGAACGAGATCAATGCGATAAGTCCTCGCTTGTTTTCGCCGTGACATGCTAGATTATGATCTGGCGTATGGGCGATCCTATGACGGGGGTGTTCAGATGAGCAGATTTCGCACGTTCGTAATGGCCGGCGTGCTGATCGCGCTTTCCGCAATTGCTTCGGGCTGCACATCGACGGAACGGTATGACTATGGCGAGGATACGTCGCTCAACCCGGCCTGCGCCGGCGGTTTCCGTCCGAGCAACAATCGCCCATGCACCTATTGAGTGGATACCGCTACCAGCTTCCGACAAAGACCGAAATGGCCAGCAGTTGACCGGTCAGAATGTTCGCGAGGAACAGGCGCAGCCTCATCAGCCCGCATGGGAGAGGATATTCAGCAGCTTTCCACTGGGATCGCGAATAAAGAAACGACGAACGCCCCAGGGCTCGTCGGCCGGCCCATATACGATCGCATGCCCGCCCGTCACAGCGCGTTGATAGATCTCGTCCACATCATCGACTTCAATCGAAATGTCGGGCACAGCGGCTCCCGATCCGCCTTCCGTCGCGATTCCGATCTGGGTGAGTGCTCGCTGGTCGGACGCAAGGGTGACGATCCAGCCATGATCCATGACGATATTAAGGTCGAACAGCTTTGAATAGAAATTTCCCACCTCTTCAATGGAATCGGTGGCGATATTCGGGACGATGCGCAGCACTGTCATGATGTTCCTTCCTCCGGCTGAATAGAACTATTAGTTGATCGATTTGCGGAACAATTCAGGTCTCGTCTGCCGAATCGTTCCGCATGTCGTCGTCTCAGTCCTCAGATACTGGCCTGCAGCCCATAGAGATTGGCATAGATGCCGCCGCTTTCCATCAGCCTGTCGTGATTGCCCTCCTCGACGATGCCGTCACCGGTGAGCACCAGAATACGGTCGGCATGGCGGATCGTCGAAAGACGGTGCGCGATGACGAGGGTCGTGCGCCCCTTGGCAAGCGTCAGGAAGGCCTGCTGCACGGCACGCTCGCTTTCATTGTCGAGCGCGCTCGTCGCTTCATCGAAGATGAGGATGGCCGGGTTCTTGAGGAAGGCGCGGGCGATCGTCAGCCGCTGGCGCTGCCCGCCCGACAGTTTCACGCCGCGCTGGCCAATATCGGTCTGATAGCCCAGCGGCAATGCCATGATGAATTCATGTGCATGGGCAGCGCGGGCCGCAGCTTCCACCTCTTCGTCCGTCGCATCTGGACGGCCATAACGCAGGTTATCCGCGACCGTGCCGGCGAAGAGATAGACATCTTGCTGCACCACGCCGAGATGGCGGCGCAGCGAGGCGAGCGTTACATCGCGGATATCGGTGCCGTCGATTTCGATCGAACCGCCGGTGACATCGTAGAAGCGCGGAAGCAGCGCGCAAAGCGTGCTCTTGCCCACACCAGACGGGCCGACAAGTGCGACGAATTCGCCCGGCCGGATTGTCAGCGACAGATTGCTCAGCACTTCCGCGCCGTCCTCGTAGCTGAAATCGACATGCGAGAGCCGGATCTCTCCCTTCGGCGCGTGCAATTCGCCGGCCGAAGGGCGATCCACCACGTCGGGGTCGATCTCCAGGATCTCCATCGCCCGCACGAAGCCCGTATAGCCCTCCTGCCAAAGACGGGCGAGGTTGGCCATGCGCTTGACCGGATCGACCAGGACGCCAACGCAGAGCAGGAAGGTCAGAAGATCGGCAATGGTGAGCTCCGCCGCAAGGATGCGCAGCCCGCCGAGGATGATGACCAGAAGCGTGATGATTTGGGCGAAGGTCTCCGCGCCGGCAGAGAACCAGGCTTCGCTGCGATAGCCGTCGGCGCGGCTCTGAAGGAAGCGCCTGTTCAGGACGGCAAAGCGCTTCCGCTCCAGATCTTCGTTGGCAAAGGACTGGACGACGCGGATACCCGCCAGCGCATCCTCAACTCTTTCATTGACGGCGGCGATCTCCTGCTTGCTCGCATCGAGCGCACGGCTCATGCGCCGGTTGAAGTGCAGCGCATAGGCCACGGCAAAAGGCGTTAGAAGCAGGATCAGAAATGCAAGCTGCGGATCGATGAAGACCAGCACCGCCATGGCGCCGCTATATTTGAGCATGGCGATCAGCAAGTCTTCCGGCCCGTGATGGAAGAGTTCGCCGAGCCAGAACGAATCGCCGACGATGCGGCTCATCAATTGTCCTGTCCGGTGCCGGTCGTAGAAGCCGAAGGACAGCTTCTGGCAATGGTCGAACAGTTCCTGCCGGATATTGGCCTCGATATGCGCGCCCATCATGTGGCCGCGATAATCGACGAAGAAGATGGCGGCTGTCTCGATCGCCACGATGGCCAGCATAAGGCTGCCCATACCGAGGATCTGCCAATAGGCCGAAGAGATATCCTTGAGCTCGATAAGTTGGCTCATGACGATGTTGGCGCAGAGCGGCAAGGCCACCGCCGCAGCAGCGACGACGATGGCGCAGCCGATATCCGCCATGAGCAGCGGAAGATGCGGCCGGAAATAGGACAAGAACTTGTACAGGCGCAGCCGACGCCTGTTTTGGGGCTGTGAGGCGGTTGAGAAGTTAAGGTTAAGACGCGGCGGGTTTTTCCTCGCGCGTGAAAGCAAACTGGACATGAAGACGGATATCCTGAGTGTTGATCTTGTTTTCTTGGTTGCTCAGGATCGTTTTCATGAATGCCTCCCGTTGGGACGGAACAATGGGTAGCGCGCTAATCAGGCAGCGCCGATGTCGCTTTCAGCGTGCTGCTTCTACCGCAAAATGCAGCGCAAGGCGATAGGCTTTTGCATGTGGCCGCGATTGCAATCGGTTCTACTCACGGATCAGGTCCGCTGATCTCCTCCTGCAATCGCTCGAAGGCTGTCGGGAAGAGCGTGGCGGGCGGACTGTAGGGATTGGAGAAGGCATAGATGAAGAAGAGGATGATGCCGGTAAAGATGCCGAAGATCGATAGCAGCAGCAGGTTGCGGCCGTCGGGCGCGTAAGGGTAGTAGCCGATGGCGGTGAAGATCACACCCGAAACCGCCGCGAACCAGAAGATCGGGCTAAGGGAGTCGGTGCCGCTGTTTTCCCGCCGGTCGCGGGATTCCGAGATCATATGGATCTCTTCGAGCATGTGGCTGCGCAGGCTCTCCTGCTTGGCATTGGTGGGAGCCAGTTCGAGAATCTTCAGATAGGCGATGTTCCACTGATCCCACGCTGCCGAAGAAAGCTCGCCGGTGCGCCCGAGTTCGCTCCACTCCTGCTCGATGACGATGCGGACATAGTCTTTCAGCGCCCTCTGGATCGGTGCTTGCGCCTCCGGACCGTAGCGCTCGGCATCATAAAAAACATCGCCGACCGCATTGCTTTCCACCGCGCTTTCCGTCCGCAAGGCCTGATATTCAATCATTTCCTGCGCGAAAACGAGGGCAAGTATCAGTGCGTGCAGGCTGGCAATGCGGGTGATGACAGAACTTGCCAGTTCCCTGTCTCGCCCGCCCGGGTCACCGCCCATGACCAGATACATGACATAATAGGCCGCAAGCACGGTTGCGGTCGTTCCTCCGATGATGGCAATGCCAATCAGAACCGATATCATGAAATTCCCCTCGCAGGGGAGTGTATGGCCTTCGTGGCGGGCGGGCAATCGTAGTCGGGCGCTATCGAAGCAGACTGTCGAAGACGGGCAAGCCGCCGATCGCCGAGACCGCAATCAGGATGTAGCAGGCCATGCGGAAGGTGCTTTCCTTCGCGAGCCCGAACAGTTTTGAACCGCTCCAGAGGCCGACCGCGTACGCCGGCAGTGTGGTGATCGTCAGCGCAAAGACCGCGGAGACGAAGAGACCGCCGAAATAATAGCTGACGAAGCTGAAGATGGTGGAGATCGAGAAGTATAGAATGACGTTCGAACGCACACGGGTGAAGTTGCTGGCACCCCCGAGCCAATAGGCGACCACAGGCGGACCGCCGAGTTGTGCCGCACCGCTGAAGAGGCCGGCGATGAGGCCGATTGCGGCAGTGAGCGGTGCCACCGGCCTGCCGTGATAGCGCCAGCCGGAAATAAGCAGTGCCAGCAAACCGATCGCAATGCCTGAGATGGCCCAGCGCAGGGCGAGCGGATCCAAAAGCGCCAGCGCTGCTGTTCCGGCGGGGACCCCAATTGCTGCGCCAACGGCCATTGTGAAGACCTCCTGCCTGTCCGCGGCTCGCCAGGCGGCAGGGATCATGCCGAGTGTGGCAAGCCCGTCGATCAAGAGCAGCACGGGGGAAGTGAGCTTCGGCCCGATGACGGCACCAGCCAACGGTATGAAGATGAGCGCTGCGCCGAAACCGGAAAAGCCGCGCGCCAGGCCAGCCACGAAAGCGAAGGCGATCAGCGCGGAGATGCCGTGATCGGGCAGCGCGGCATCAAACCAGGCGCGCAGGCCGGTCAGCACCGCTTCGAGCGTCATCGGTCGGCTCCGCATTCCGGATGGAAGGACAGGGCAGGACGCCCTGTCTTCGTTAAATCGTCTGAAACAGGCAAATGCCTGATGTCAGACGCCCAGCATCAGGTCCATGTTCTGTACGGCGGCGCCCGAGGCACCCTTGCCGAGATTGTCGTAGACGGCGACTAGCAGCGCCTGCGCGACATCGTCATTGGCAAAGACGTGCAGGCGCATGCGGTTAGTGTTGTTGTAGATTTCCGGGTCGAGTTCCGGCGTGCGCTCCGAGGCTTCGAAGGGAGCGACCTCGACGAAGCCCTTGATGCCGGCATAATAATCGGCGATCGCAGCGTGGAGGTCGGCGCCCTTCGGCACTTTCGGCAGATGCGAGAGCTGCAGCGGCACGGTCACGACCATGCCCTGCGCGAAATTGCCGACGACCGGCTGGAAAAACGGCACGCGTCCAAGCTTGGCATAACGCTGCAGCTCCGGCAGGTGCTTGTGCTTGAAGGTCAGGCCGTAAGGCATGTATTCGGGCGCATCCTCGCCCTTGGCGACGTAGTCCTCGATCATCGTACGGCCGCCGCCGGAATAGCCGGAGATGCCGTTGACCGTGACGGGAAAATCGGCCGGGACCAGACCGGCTTCGATCAGCGGGCGCAGCATGGCGATCGGCCCCTGCGGCCAGCAGCCGGGGTTGGCGACGCGTTTGGCCGAGGCGATGATACCGGCCTGTTCCTTGCTCATTTCCGGAAAGCCATAAGCCCAGCCTTCTGCGACACGATGAGCCGTCGAAGCGTCGATCACCTTGGTGCTGCCGTTCTCGATCAGGCTGACACTTTCCTTCGCGGCATCGTCAGGCAGGCAAAGGATGGCGATATCGGCTTCGTTCAGCAGGGCGGCGCGCACGGCCTTGTCCTTACGGCTTTCAGTCGGGATCGACAGCAGCTCAAGATCGCGACGTTCCGCCAGACGCTCGCGGATCTGCAGACCCGTCGTTCCAGCTTCGCCATCGATGAAGATCTTTGCTGCCATGATTATCCTGCACTTTCAGCGGGTTCGGGTTGTTTCCGGAATCAGTTTGCCACGAAGTTGAATCAATTTGATAACGGCATTCAAATTGCCGTCGCGCGCCGTTCGGCGTGGAGGCCCAGCATATACATCGCGACCGTCGCCCCCGCAATGGCGGTGATATCGGCGTGATCATAGGGCGGAGAGACTTCGACGACGTCGGCGCCTCTGACATCGAGCTGTTTCAGCCGCTGCAATGTGGAGAGAATTTTCGCGCTGGAAGGGCCGCCCGAAACCGGCGTGCCAGTGCCGGGCGCATAGGCCGGATCCAGGCAATCGATATCGAAGGTCAGGTATGCGGGCGAGCCCTTCGTATGGGTGATGATTGCAGAGGCGATATCGCTAGCGCTCATTTCCTCGATCTGATGACCGTAGAGGATGTGAATACCGAAATCCTCGGGCGCATGGGTGCGGATGCCGATCTGGATCGAACGGTCGGGATCGATAAGGCCGGCGCGCACCGCACGCGCCACGAAGGAGCCGTGGTCGATACGCCGCTCTTCGTCGAACCAGGTGTCCTGATGTGCGTCGAATTGCACGAGCGCCAGCGGGCCGTGCCGCGCGACATGCGCCTTCAAGAGCGGCCAGGTGACATAATGGTCGCCGCCGAGCGTGAGCAGGAAGGCGCCGCTGTCGAGGATGGCGCCCGCCTGCCGCTCGATGGCGGCGGGCGTATCCTGATGATTGCCGTAGTCGAGCAGGCAGTCGCCATAGTCGATGACGGCCATCTCGGCGAAGAGATCGCGCTGGAACGGATATTGTGGATCATTGTCGAAGATCGCCGACGCCCGGCGGATCGCCTGCGGCCCGAAGCGTGTGCCTGGCCGGTTAGAGGTCGCCGCATCGAAAGGGATGCCCCAGACGACGGCATCGACGCCGGTCAGATCCTTGGTGAAGCGGCGGCGCATGAAGGAAAGCGCGCCGGCAAAGGTCGGGTCGGAGGCGATCGATGTCAGGCTCTGTGCGGTGAAGGCATGGTCGATTGACTTATTTGCCATGGTCAGGACCTTCCTCCGCGGTGAATTCATAGGCGCGTTCTACCCGCGCAATGCGAACCTTATATTGCTTGTACCAGCGCTCGCGGCCAAGCCGCTGGGCGGCCAGATGGCTCACCACCTGCTTCCAGGCCCTCAGGCTTTCCTCATCCGCCCAATAGGAATTGGTGATCCCGAAGCCATCGGCATCTCGGGCGCTTTCGGCCCCCAGACAGCCCGGCTGCTGCAACGCCAACTCCGCCATCCGATCGGACATGGCGCCGTAGCCGTTATCGCCTTTGGTGCGAATAGAGGAGAAGGTAACGATGTAATATGGAGGCTCGGGTGTGGCGGCGAAGGGCGAGGGCTGGGCGGTCGACATGTGCGGGTTCCTTGTCACTATAGGAAGGGGTAGGTGAGCTTCTGACAGATTTCAAGGAATCACATTTCAGGGCAAGGCGGCGGATCTTCTCCGCCGCCCTTTTGGTCTCAGCCGCGAGCGCGGATGAGGCGTAACGCAAGCAGGGTGATGATACTCATCATCGTGCAATAGCCGGCGAGCGGCCATGCCGTATTGCCGTCCAGTAGCAGCACGAAGAGCGTGCCGACGCAGCCGACGATAAGGCTTTCGACACAGAAATAGAGCGCGACAGCCGTTCCGGCTGTTTGGCCAAAGGCCGCCAGCGCACCGTTCGCTGTGACCGCGGTCGTCAGCACGATACCGCCAGCAATGATCCACATGGGCAGGACGAAGCTGACGAACGATGGAGCAAGCAGCACTTCACCGATGCCGAGGAACAATGCGCCGACAAGAAGCATGCCCATGCCGCGGGCGAGGCTACCGGCCATTCCCCATCGTGCGACGAAGCGGCCAGCGAAACGTGCTGAGATGATCATCACCGCCGCTGCCGTGGCAAAGGAGAGGCTGAAGGCGAGACCCGAAAAACCGGCATGATCGATGAGCACACGAGGTGCGGTGGAAAAGAATACGAAGAAGGCTCCCATCGCCGCGCTGAAGCCTGTCGTGTAGGTCCAGAAATGTGCATTCGCCAGGATCGTGCCTATGCTGATCGGCGTCTTGGCCGATGTCTCAGGTCTCGTTTCGTGCCAGCCCCGCAGCGCATTGAGGATCGCTGCGACCATCAGCCCGCTGAGCAGCAGGAAGATGGCACGCCATCCGACATGATCGGCAACCAGTGCGCCGGCGATCGGTCCAAGCGCTGGCACGAAGGAGAGGATCGCGCCAAGCAGGCTGTAGATGACGGCGCCTTCCGGCCTTACGGCATAGATGTCGCGCACCGTTGCAAAGGTCGCCACAAGTGCCGCCGACGCGCCTGTCGCCTGCAGCAGTCGCAGCATGAGGAATAGTGCGGCCGACGAGGTGGCTGCGAGCAGCAGTGAGGAAGCCGCAAACAGCAGTGCGCCGCCAAGCAGCACTGGGCGCCGACCGATCCGGTCCGACAGAGGCCCGAAGAGCATCTGTCCGGCACCAAGAATGAGCATGTAAAGGCTCAGCGTCAGTTGAACGACTGTCGCCGAGGTGCCGAGTGCTTCAGGCATCTTCGGAACGACGGGGAGATAGATATCCATGGCAAGCGAGGCTAGGATATCGAAGGGCGCCAGCAGCAGCAGCGCGGCCGGCAGGGAGCAAGTCCAGTTTCTGTTTTCGGAAGGCATGGATATTCATCCGCTCGAATGAGTTCATTCGACGGCGATCTGCCTTCTCATCACTGTGTGGATTGGTCGGACAGATGCCGCAACAACATCAAAAGGTTGCTGCGGCGAATCTGTCTGCGGACGGGGTGGCTCCCATCTCAGGTCCTGTCTTGTCTGGTCTGAATATGGTACCGCTTTACCAGTGTCGGGCATCGACGACAATAGGTGATCGCCAATGCGTTGACTTCGCAAATTGCTTCCAAGAAGCTGCGCCGACCGAACCAGGAAGGAGCCACGGGCAATGTTCGATCACATTTCAATCGGGGTAAAAAGCCTCGAGAGATCACGCCAATTCTACGACGCGGCACTGGCACCGCTCGGTTACGAGCGGCTGTCGAATTTCGATGGAACGATGGGATATGGCGCCGAACGGCCGGCCTTCTGGGTCAGCGAAGTGGAGCGCCCGGTGCCGGCAGATCGCGGCTCTGGCCTGCATTTTTGCTTTGTTGCCACGAGCGAGGAGGCTGTCAAAGCCTTCCATGCCGCAGCCCTTGCCAATGGCGGCGAGGATAACGGTTCGCCCGGCATCCGCCCGGATTACGGGCAGTTCTATTATGCAGCCTTCGTCATCGATCCGGACGGCTATCGGCTCGAAGCCTTCTTCAACAAGCCGGAATAAAGAAAAGGCCGGGCGTGAGCCCGGCCTCCATGAAAGCATATCCAGAAAGCGATTAGCGCTTCGAGAACTGGAACGAACGGCGGGCCTTGGCCTTACCATACTTCTTACGTTCAACGACGCGGCTGTCGCGGGTCAGGAAGCCACCCTTCTTCAGGACCGAGCGCAGGCCCGGTTCGAAGTAGGTGAGTGCCTTGGACAAACCGTGGCGAACAGCACCGGCCTGGCCGGAGAGGCCGCCGCCGGCAACGGTTGCGATGATGTCGAACTGGCCGTCACGGGCAGCCGCGACAATCGGCTGACGCAGGATCATCTGCAGAACCGGACGGGCGAAGTAAGCCGTGAAGTCCTTGCCGTTGACGATGATCTTGCCGGAGCCGGCCTTGACCCAAACGCGGGCGACGGCGTCCTTGCGCTTGCCGGTCGCATAGGAGCGGCCAAGCGAGTCGACCTTGCGGACGTGAGCCGGAGCGGCAACAGCAGCTTCCGACGACGTGCCGAGATCCTTCAGGGAGGAAAGGTCAGCCATTATCAGGCGCTCCTTACGTTCTTCTTGTTCAGCGTTGCGACGTCGAGGACGGTCGGCTGCTGTGCTTCGTGGGGATGGTTCGGGCCGGCGTAAACGCGCAGGTTCTTCATCTGGCGACGGCCGAGCGGACCGCGCGGAACCATGCGCTCAACAGCCTTCTCGAGGACGCGCTCCGGGAAGCGGCCTTCGATGATCTGACGAGCGGTACGCTCCTTGATGCCGCCTGCATAACCGGTGTGCCAGTAGTAAACCTTGTCAGAATACTTCTTGCCGGTGAAAACGACCTTTTCAGCGTTGATGACGATAACGTTGTCGCCGTCGTCAACGTGAGGCGTGAAAGTTGCCTTGTGCTTGCCACGCAGACGCATAGCGATGATGGAAGCGAGACGACCGACGACGAGCCCTTCGGCGTCGATGACGACCCACTTCTTCTCCACCTCTGCAGGCTTCTGGGAGAAGGTTACCATAATTGTTACTCTCTCTTGGATCCCCATGCCCGAAGGCGAAGGGGCGTTTCTTGTTGCTTGGCTTTGGTCAGCCATAAGACGACCAAAAAGAAAGCAGCCCCGAGAGGCTGCATTTCTGGCGCGGCTTATAACGGCAATCACCTATAGGGTCAATACAAACGCTTTCGGCAACAAGAAAAATAAACAAGCAAAAACAGTTATTTAGAGATGAGGTATTGACATACCTCACTTTAATGCGCCCGAAAGCTCGAAGTTTTACCCTTCATAGGCACTGCTGCGCCGTATTCGGCTCGAAATCGCCGCACCCTTATGGCACAAGAGCCGAACGGAGACAGCACACAGGACTATGCCATGGCCGAGATCGTATCCTTCCGCAAGGACAACAACAATTCGGGCGAGGGCGCCCTGGTGCTTCGCCAGCTTTCCGGCGGCATATTGCGTCTGACGCTCAACAATCCGCCGGCCCACGTCCTGTCGATATCGATGATGGAAACGCTGATGGGCGAACTTCAGGGGGCCGGCGGCGACGACAATGTGCGTGTCGTCGTCATCGCTTCGACCGGCAACGTTTTTTCCGCCGGTCATGACTTGAAGGAGCTGACGGCTCATCGCGCCGACGAGGATGGTGGCGTCGCCTTCTTCGAGGAAACCTTTGCGCTGGCCGCCGACCTGATGCTGGAGATCACTCGCCTGCCGAAGCCGGTCATTGCAGAGATCGACGGTCTCGCGACGGCCGCAGGCTGCCAGCTTGTTGCGAGCTGCGATCTCGCGATCTGCACGGATACGTCCACCTTCTGCACGCCGGGCGTCAACATCGGCCTTTTCTGCTCGACGCCTTCTGTTGCCGTCTCGCGCGCCGCTCATCGCAAGCAGGCAATGGAAATGCTGCTGACAGGCGAAACGATTGACGCCTCCACTGCCAAGGACTTCGGTCTCGTCAACCGTATAGTGCCGAAGCAGTATCTCACGCAGGTGGTCAGCAAATATGCTTCCGTCATCGCCTCGAAATCGCCGCAGGCTCTGAGGATCGGCAAGGAAGCCTTCTACCGGCAATTGGAGATGCCGATTGCGGAAGCCTACGATTATGCCGCAAGCATCATGGTCGACAGCATGCTGACCGGCGATGCACAGGAAGGGATCAGTGCGTTCCTTGGCAAGCGCACGCCCGAATGGAAGGACGAGTGATCAGGCGAGCTTCAGGATCAGTCCGCCGAGCGCGATGATGACACCGGCGAGATAGCGCCAGACGCTGGCCTTTTCCTTCAGCACCACAACCGAGATGACGAGAGCAAAAAGGATGGCGGTTTCGCGCAGCGCCGCCACCGTCGCGACCGGTGCCCTCGTCATCGCCCAGAGCGCCAGCCCATAGGAGGCAATCGAGCCTGCGCCGCCAATCAGCCCCCGCCACCAGTTGCGGCGGATATGTTTGCCGACGGTCGGCAGACCACGCTGCGAGATCGCCCAGGCGAACAGCAGAACCGGCGGCAGCAACGACATCCAGAGCGTATAGGAAACCGCATTGCCGGAAAGCCGTGCGCCGATACCATCCACATAGGTATAGGTGGCGATGACGCAGGCATTCATCAGGGCGAGCACAATGGCGTGGCGGCTGCCATGGCGAGCTTCGAAGGCAAGTGTCATAATGCCGGCGCAGATCGTCATCGTGCCGATAATCGCCCCACCCGTTAGATTTTCGCCGAGGATGAAGCCGCTGGTCGCGACGATCAGCAGTGGAGCGCCGCCGCGCATCAATGGATAGACGAGGCCGATATCGCCCGCCCGATAGGCTGCGGCGACCAGCTGGAAATAGGCAAACTGTAGGATGGCGGAGGCGCCGATAAAGGGCCAGGCCTGTGGTTGCGGCAAAGGTAGCAGCGGAAGGAAAGGCACCGATGCGACCGCACCGCCCGCCGAGATCAGCGCAGCATCAAGCGACTTATCGGTGCCGGCTTTGATGATCGCATTCCATGTCGCATGCAGAAGAGCACCGAAAAGGACGAGAAGAACGACGTCGAGAGCCAAGATGAATGTTCCGGAGCAGTGCAACAAGACATGGGAAAACACTACAGCTTTCCCGTTTAGAACGGACCTTAAAATGACAACCTGTGTTTGCGCGATTTAAGGCACCGCCGTACCGGCATGTTCAAATTTCGGATAGCATGGATCGATCTGGCGAACAATTGCCCATAGTTGTGGCAATTTCTGCGTGCGCTCGAAATACGTTCAATCGCGCCCACCTCACTCAACTATGAGATGTCTCTAATGGACGCGTGAACATAACGCGATCAAATTATGCATGGAAGGTGAAAGTCTTTTTATTCAAGGAAATGTCGGGGATCCTATGATGCTGAAATATAGACATTATTCTATAACTTTGAAATGATTATAAATTCACAACTAAAAGGAATTTTGATTGGAATTTCTGTAGCTGCAAATTGAACATCGGTCCTTTCGCAGATGCGAAAGGACCGCTAACATCCGTAATTCCGATTGGATACCGACTAGAGGCTATAGTGTGGAATGAACATCATCCCGTCTAGGTTGTCCATATTCTGGCAGTTCAGCACCCGACATCTTGGATTGTCCTTGGAAGGAATGCTTGTCCATTCCGCATAATCGGTCGCGTCGCAGTAGCTGCTGTTGCGCACGTAGCGGTCATAGAGCGGAAGGCCTCGCGGCGAAGTGTAGCGAAAGATGACGGCGCCTTCGTTATGGATTGCCGCCCGTACGCTCTGGCAGCTCATGGCAAGCGGATTGTAGCGCGAGATTGCAAGCGCCGGCGAGGCGGCTAGCACGAGCGCGAGGGTAAGGGCGATTTTTTTCACGGCACAATTTCTCCCTGATATTTTCCGGCACCTATATATACGTTGAAACAAGCCGCCGGTTTCAATGACCGGCAAACATGAAATCTGTTTCCGGGAAAGCCAGATATGAATCACGATGCCTATGCCGACGACTATCTCTCCGGGATCCTGAAATCCGTGAAAACCATTGCGCTGACGGGGCTTCGCCCAATCCGGCTCGGCCGAGCAATGGTGTTATGAGTTACCTGCTGTCGCGCGGCTACAAGGTCATTCCCGTCAATCCCGGGCAGGCCGGCAAGCAGATCCACGGCCAGACCGTTTATGCCCGGCTTGCTGACATTCCCGAGCCGATCGACATGGTCGATGTCTTCCGTGCCTCCGAATATCTTGGAGACGTTGACGAGGCGCTGGCGCTAGAGCCCCGCCCGCAGGTTGTATGGGCGCAGCTCGGCGTGCGTGATGATGCAGCCGCCGCCAAGGCGGAAGCCGGCGGCATCAAGGTTGTGATGAACCATTGCCCGGCTATTGAATATCCGCGTCTTCTCGGCTGACGCCATCCGGCAGGACGGATTTTCCCCGGAACGTGCCAAGGTTGAAAAAGATCGCGGTTAACTTTCGCCTTCGAGTGGCTATGATCGCCCTGTTCAACAACAGGGTAGGAAGACGACATGGCCAAAAACGATCCGGGATTCAATACGCTGGCGATTCATGCCGGAGCCCAGCCCGATCCGGCGACCGGCGCGCGCATAACGCCGATCTACCAGACGACGGCCTTCGTCTTCAACGATGCCGACCATGCCGCAGCCCTGTTTGGCCTGCAGCAGTTCGGCAATATTTATACGCGCATCATGAACCCCACGCAGGCGGTTCTGGAGGAACGCGTTGCAGCGCTTGAGGGCGGCACGGCAGCGCTTGCCGTCGCCTCCGGCCATGCCGCACAGATGATTGTCTTCCATACACTGATGCGTCCCGGCGAGAATTTCGTCGCTGCCCGCCGTCTCTATGGCGGTTCGATCAACCAGTTCGGTCACGCCTTCGAGAATTTCGGCTGGCAGGTGCGCTGGGCCGATCCGGAAAGTCCTGATGATTTCGAGAGCAAGATCGATGACAAGACGAGAGCGATCTTCGTCGAAAGTCTTGCCAACCCCGGTGGCACCTTCGTCGATATAGCCGCGATCGCCGAAGTCGCCCACCGCCATGATTTGCCGCTGATCGTCGACAACACCATGGCGACACCTTATCTCATCCGGCCGATCGAGCACGGCGCCGATATCGTCGTGCACTCGCTGACAAAATTCCTCGGCGGCCACGGCAACTCGATGGGCGGCATCATCGTCGATGGCGGCACCTTCGACTGGTCTAAGACCGGCAACTATCCGATGCTATCAAGCCCGCGCCCTGAATATAATGGCGTCGTTCTGCACCAGACCTTCGGCAATTTCGCCTTCGCGATCGCCTGCCGCGTGCTCGGCCTGCGTGATCTTGGCCCGGCAATCTCGCCCTTCAACGCTTTCCTGATCCTGACCGGCATCGAGACGCTGCCGCTGCGCATGCAGCGCCACAGCGACAACGCGCTTGATGTTGCCAAATGGCTGAAGGCTCATTCCAAGATCACCTGGGTGAACTATGCGGGCCTCGATGACGACCCGAACCACGCTCTGCAGCAGCGTTATTCGCCGAAGGGCGCGGGCTCTGTCTTCACTTTCGGCGTCAAGGGCGGCTACGAGGCCGGCAAGACGCTCGTCGAGGGTCTGGAGCTCTTCTCGCATCTCGCTAATATCGGTGACACGCGCTCCCTGGTGATCCACCCTGCCTCCACCACACACCGGCAGCTCACCGACGAGCAAAGGAGCGCCGCTGGCGCAGGGCCAGATGTGGTGCGCCTTTCCGTCGGCCTCGAGGATGTGAAGGATATCATTGCCGATCTCGAGCAGTCGCTGTCGAAGATCTGAGCGTTGTTCGCAGCAAACGTTGTAACTCGCAGACGACATTTGTCGGGCATAGGATCAGCGTCCGGTTCGAATAGAGCCGGGCGGCAATTTCGTTCGACCGCACGAAAAAAGGAAAAGTAAGGGATCGGGCCCCTCGATCGAAATCGTGACGTTCTTACTGCGGACGATACACGTCGAGCAGCGCGGAAAGCATCCTCTGAACTTACGGATGGACGACCATGTTAACGGCATCGGCAAGCGCGAACATCCACGCTCTCGGATGCTTTGTTCGGGATAGTGATCTGCGAGCCGATCATTCAGGATCACATGAACCGCAACCTGATAGCTATTGCTGGTGCCTGGTTTTTCGTAAGCAAAGTGACCGATTGGCCTTGAACATACGGCTCCCGTCACGCCTGCCTCTTCGAAGGCTTCGCGTTATTCTAGCGAGTGGCCTTCACCGCTTCTGAAGTTCTGCTCGTCGTCGCACGGCATCGACAGCCGCATCCAGCATTTCTTTGATACTGCCGGACCTCCTAATTATCTCTTCCAGCTCCTTCGCGTCGAGCAGAGGAGGGGGGCTGACTGGGCGGTTGTCGTTGGCTGGCATAACGGTCCCCATGGAACAGTTTATGCGCCCATCCTAATTTAAATGGCTTTCTTCTTCGTAAACGGGTGTGCCGGCGCCCGAGGCAGTATTGTCACCCGATATCTGGGGGATTGGGCAGCCCGTGGCAACGTTCTAAAATGCAGTAACGGTTGATTTGCCCGCATGCCCAATTGAAGGCACCCCCGTGCGGGCAGGTCAGCCGGCTCCAATCACTGGACTTCAGCCATGGCAGCATTGGCCAGACACCTATCGGCCTGTCCCGTTCTGCGACAGCTGCGGCGATGCAAGCAGAGCGATGTGACCAACCGGTTTTCGACTTTAGCGCGTCGTTGATTTCCATCGAGGATCGCGGCTTCCAGAACGATCACCATTAAAGCGATGGAGAGCCACACGACGCGGCCTCGGTGTGGATGGACGTGGTTCGCAAATCCAGTTCTCGATTGTATTTTCCACCGTTTACAAGGGTTCTCCAGGTGACGATTGTCCAAGGGGCTGGCGGCCGATGTTAAAATCGGACTTCAATCTGATATGTTGTCGAACAAGAAACGCTTTTTGGTGCGTTTAGGGTGTGAGGAAGAGATGAAACGGGAAGCGATCAATGCCTTGGATGCGCCCCAGCCGCGCGGCTACTCCCAGGCCGTGAGGCTGGAGAATTTCGAAAGGTTGCTGTTCGTCAGCGGCCAGGTTCCGGTCTTGTCGGGGCAGGCGATCCCGGAGGATTTTGCCGCGCAGGCGCGGCAGGTGTGGCTGAACATCGATGCCCAACTCTGGGCCGCGGGTATGGGCAAATCGGACATCGTCAAGATCAACACCTATATCGCCGATCGCGGTTATTTGGCAGTCAATCGCGAAGTTCGCAGCGAATATCTGGGCGCGCTGCTTCCGGCCTCCACGCTCGTCGTCGCCGAGCTCGTCGATTCCGCCTGGCTGCTGGAGATCGAGGTGGTCGCGGCGCAATAACAACGGCAATGCTCTCGAAGGTGCCCACACTGAGCTTGTCGACGAGACGATCAGCATCGGCGGTCGGCGGCTTGAAAGTTATCTTGCGATCGAACACATCATCGCAGCTGCCACGCGGCGGGCGCTCAGGCGATCCACAAATGCCGATTTCGCCGAAGCTGCCGAAGCGACCGGATCGCATCCTGTGAAACTCAATTATAAATGTTGAAACTACGACCGTGGCATATTGGTGTATGAGTGTTTGCTCAAGGACTGGGGTTGAGGGCATGACCACGAATAGATTTTCGGCCTTTGCGCCGATCGGTCTCAAATTTCATGGCAAGCAAACGCGCACGGTGGTCCGAAATCTCGCCGGCGCCGCGCGCGTTCTTCTCCAGGATTGGCCCTCGGACGATGGCGAGGAGTACGTTATTGCCGTCAAGGCCTGCGTCGACGCAATCACCGGCGAAGTCGGTCCTGAACAGTTCCGGCAGGCTTTGCTGCGGGCTGCGAGCGAGGCAGGCATTATTTCCTTTTCGCTCGTCCACGAAGCGCCGCCAGACCTCAATGTCGACGGAACTCTCTCGGTCAGGGAGAAGTGAACCAGCATCAGACTTACGGCCCACAGAACTCATCGGCACCCAAATCCGGGCCGTTCTTTCTGACCGCGTTCCATGCTGTCAGGGATCGTCAAGCCGCGTTTCGTCTAGGCTATTTGGATCTCTGAACCGCGATGTTGAGGAAATCCGACACACGCTCGGATTCCCGTTCGGGCGCGAGACAATTACCATCGAAGGCCGCTCTGGTAATCTCCTTCTTCGAGACGTTCTGCAACGATATAAAAATCAGTCAGGTCTCCGCACGGCATAGGTCATTCGATGGCTCTGCGGAACGTTTGTCGTCATATTGCGTTCACCTTTAGTTCAGGCGGCGGGGAGGAAAATTTCCGCCATTTGGAGCAGAGGAGAACAGTCATGAATAAGCTAGCCACGGCAGCGTTCGGCTTGGTCATAGTTGTTCCCGGCGTCACGCCAGCTCAGGCGTTTCCGGCAATTAACCCACCCAGGATCGAAGTACAGCAACAGGTAGAGCCCGTGCAATGGCGTCACGGAGGGGATGGCCACTGGAACGGCGGCTATCACGGTGGTTACCACCATCACCATGGATCAAACTGGGGCTTGGCCTTGGGTGGCTTAGCTCTTGGTACGATTATTGGTGGCGCGTTGGCACAGCCGTATTACGGCTCGTACTATGACACGTATTATGGCTCTCCCTACGGCTATTACGGCCGGCCTTATAGCTATTACCAGCCTTACTATTACCGGCCGTATCGATATGCACCTTCGGCCTACTACGCAGGAGGCAGCCACGTGCGTTGGTGCTATGCGCGATATCGTTCGTACAGGGCATTCGACAACACCTACCAGCCTTATTACGGCCCCCGTCGCCAGTGCTTAGGACCCTATTGAGGGCAGGGAATGCGGAGATGTAGGGGGCGGAACGAGGCGCTTTTTGCAGTGGCTTATGCAAGTTTCGCCAGATCGGCTCCCCCTCCGTCTGAGAATTTAAACGCTGGGGCGATGTATAGCATATGTCAGGCAAAAGCGGCGACCGCCTGTGCCTTGTTAGCCTCTCAGAGCCAGATGCCAAACTGGTTCGGTGGCGAAAAGTCCTTTATCCCGATCCTCGGCCAATCGCATCTCCTATCAAACTGGAGTTTGGAGACGGTGCGGTGGCAAGTTGGGTCCGTCCTGAACGCATAACCTGGAAGGGAGATGTAGCGACTTGGCGACATGCCGAACAGCATGCAAATCGTCAATGCGGCACAAAAAGGCTTCATGGATGCCTCCCTTGTGGTTTAAGGCAGGCATTGTCCCATAGAGCAAGGCTCTCGCACATATATCCATTTGTGCTAATACTGCGCCGGGGCGACACGCCATGCGCCTGCGAAGGACATTGAGGAACAGGGTGACCATGGCAAACGCGATCCCCTTCGAGATCAAGAGCCTCGAACCGGAATTGGGTGCTCCCGCTGCAGAGCGCATCATTTCCGGCGATCCGCAATTCCGCACCTGGAATCTCGAAGAGGCCGAAGGCGGTCTCTACGCGGGCATCTGGGAGGCGACACCGGGCAAATGGCGTATTGTCTATGAGGAATGGGAATATTTCAGCATCCTCTCCGGCCACTCCATCGTCACCGAAGACGGCGGCGAGCCCATTCATCTCAAAGCCGGCGACCGCCTGATCCTCAGACCGGGCTTCAAGGGAACCTGGGAAGTCGTTGAAACGACTCGCAAGGATTATGTGGTCCGCCTCTAACGTCGCGTCATCAGTCTTTGTCCGAGCCGGCCCGGAAACGGCCGGCGAAATCCTTCGAGGCGATCAGGTTCAGTGTGTCGCGCAGCGCCTTTGCCTGCTCCTCGCCGAAGAGGCGCTCGAAGCGTTCGTGCGCCTCCCGCCAGAGCCGGGTCGCTTCCTGCCACTTTTCGATGCCTGCTTCCGTCAGCTTCACGCGCTTGACGCGGCGGTCCTTCCCGTCGGGCACGAGTTCCACCATTCCGTCGCGGATCAACGGCTTTAGCGTGTGGCCGAGGGCCGACAAGTCCATCACCATGCTCTCGGCCAGAACCTTCAGCGATGAACCGGAATTCATGTGGATCTGCGTCATCAGCGTATATTGCGTGCCCCTGAGACCGCTCGCATCGATGAGGTCGTCATAGAGCTGACCGAGCTGCCGTGTCGCGCGCTTCAGCGCACTATTGCTGCAGACCTGCCAGCCTTCGAAGCTCTTCGTCCGTTCATTCATCACCATTCTCCTGCGGCCGATGTCTCCAGCATATCGACGGGCCGTCAATCTCAGCTGCCGTTTATTTTTCATTGCGCCTCTTGCGCAAGATCGGCTTTCTTCCTCATATAGTGGCATATGCCAGTAAATTCCAATCGCGAAAGGATGGAACCATGTCTGCCTCTACTCCCGGAACTGCCCTTATTACCGGCGCCTCTTCGGGCATCGGCGCAACCTATGCCGACCGGCTTGCTAAACGCGGCTACGATCTTCTGCTCGTCGCTCGCGACGTCACGCGCCTGAATGCGCTTGCTGAAAAGCTTTCGGCAGAGCAGGGCATCAAAGGTGGATGTGCTGCCGTCCGATCTCACCAAGCGTGAGGATGTACGCAAGGTCGAACAGCGCCTGCGTGCAGATGAGGCCATCACGCTTCTCGTCAACAATGCCGGCATCGGCCCGAAGGGCACGCTGCTCGAAGACGACATCGACTATCTCGAAACTATGATCGAACTGAACGTCATCGCCGCAAACCGGCTTGCCGTTGCTGCCGCCCAGACCTTTGCCGAACGCGGCAGGGGCGCAGTCATCAACATCGCCTCCGTCGTTGCCTTCATCCCCGAGCGTTTCAACGGCACCTACAGCGCCACCAAGGCCTTCGTACTGAATCTGACTCATGCGCTGAATGCCGAAGCCGGCCCGAAGGGCGTCAAGTTCCAGGCAGTCTTGCCGGGGCTGACCCGTACCGAGATCTTCGAGCGTGTCGGCGGCTCCTTCGACCGCTTTCCACCGTCCATGGTGATGGATGTGACGGATATGGTGGATGCCGCTCTCGCCGGCTTCGACCAGGAAGAACTGATCACCATTCCCTCGCTGCCTGAAGTCGCCGATTTCGACGCATTCACGGCTGCTCGCCACAGCCTCGGCCCGAACCTTTCTCACGACAAGCCGGCCGTCCGTTACGGCATTTCGAAATCCTGATTGCGACATTTCCTAAAAGGGCTGCGGCAATCAACCGCAGTCCTGCGGCATTCGGGCCGCACCTCCTCGTTAAGACTTTGTTAACGCGCGATTCATTCGGAAACTCAGTGACTTCAGCAACTTATGCACACCTTTGCATTCTGCTTCGATGTCACAAACTGTCATCAAACTGTAATAATAGACGCCTAGCCCCCTTCCCGTGACGAGGAAATCAGCGCCCTCGATAGTGGACACCCCCTCCATGGCGCCGAGCCTTGTCGTCCTTTCATTCCATCAGGGAAGAGTCGCGAATGCTCACCAAGAAACTTCTTTCGGCCTGCCTCGGCGCTGGCCTGGTTGCCGCTCTGGCAGTCTCGGCTTCTGCTGCCGAAATTACCGGCGCTGGCTCCACCTTCGTCTATCCGGTTCTTTCGAAGTGGTCGGCAGACTACAACAAGGAAACCGGTGACAAGCTGAACTATCAGTCGATCGGTTCGGGTGGCGGTATCGCCCAGATCAAGGCTGCAACGGTTGACTTCGGCGCCTCTGACGCCCCGCTCAAGCCGGAAGATCTGACGGCTGGCGGCTTCGGCCAATTCCCGCTCGTTGTCGGCGGCATCGTTCCCGTCATCAACGTCAAGGGCATCAAATCGGGCGAACTGAAACTCTCGGGCAAGGTTCTCGCTGACATCTACCTCGGCAACGTCACCAAGTGGAACGACAAGGCCATCGCCGACCTAAACCCGGGCCTGAAGCTGCCCGACAGCCAGATCGCCGTTGTTCACCGTTCGGACGGCTCGGGCACCTCTTTCAACTGGACGAACTTCTTCTCGAAGGTCAATCCGGACTGGAAGTCCAAGGTCGGTGAAGGCACCGCCGTCAACTGGCCGGTCGGCATCGGCGGCAAGGGCAACGAAGGCGTTGCTGCTTACGTCACCCGCGTTAAGGACTCGATCGGTTACGTCGAATACGCCTACGCCCTGCAGAACAAGCTGCCTTACGTTCTCGTCCAGAACGCTGCCGGCCAGTATCCGAAGCCGAACGCTGAAAGCTTCTCCGCTGCCGCTGCTAGCGCAGAATGGGGCAAAGCTCAGGATTTCTACCTGATCATGACCAACGCTCCGGGCGAAAAGGCCTGGCCGATCACGGCGACCACCTGGGCCATCATGTACAAGGAGCCGAAGGACGCTGCTCGGTCCAAGGCTGCTTTCGCCTTCTTCAAGTGGGCTCTCGAAAAGGGTCAGAAGGAAGCTTCGTCGCTCGATTACGTCCCGCTTCCGGACTCTCTCGTGAAGCAGATTGAAGACTACTGGACGGCCTCCTTCAAGGGCTGATCCTGACGAAACTGCGGTCGGGGCGGGAAGCTTGGCTTTCCGCCCCGAATGCCTTTGACACCCCCTCAAAGCAGCAGAGCGTACGGATATGAGCGAAGCAATGGCATCGCTGCCCGCCAACACCGCGGGCGTTAAACGCCGCGATGGCGCCGCAGGCGATCGTATTTTTTACTGGATAGTTTTGGGCTGCGGCCTGTTTGTTCTTGCCGCCCTTTTGGCAGCGGCGATCTCCATGGCCATGGGCGGGCTTCTTGCCTTCCGCACCTTCGGCTTCGGCTTCCTGACCGGCACGGAATGGGATCCGGTTGCCCAGCAGTTTGCGGGACTCGTGCCGATTTATGGCACCCTGGTTACCTCCGCATTGGCCATGATCATCGGCGTTCCCGTCAGCCTCGGTATTGCAGTGTTCATTACTGAAGTTGCGCCTCGCTCCGTCCGTGGACCGATCGGTGGCGCCGTCGAGCTCCTCGCCGGCATTCCCTCGATCATCTACGGCATGTGGGGCCTTTTCACGTTCGCTCCTTTCATGTCCGATTACGTCCAGCCGGTGCTGATCGACTGGCTCGGCCCGATCCCGGTGATCGGCGCCCTGTTCTCCGGCGCCCCGCTCGGCATTGGCATGCTGACGTCCGGCATCGTGCTGGCGATCATGATCATTCCCTTCGTCTCTTCGGTCATGCGTGACGTCTTCCTGGTCGTTCCCGCACAGCTGAAGGAATCGGCCTATGCGCTGGGGTCGACCAAATGGGAAGTGGTGCGCGACATCGTCATTCCGCACACCCGCACCGCCGTCGTCGGTGGCATCTTCCTTGGCCTCGGCCGCGCGCTCGGCGAAACCATGGCGGTGACCTTCGTACTCGGCAACACCCATAACATCGCGGTGTCGCTGATGGAGCCGGGTACTTCGATTGCCGCGACGCTCGCCAACGAGTTTGCCGAGGCTTCCGATGACCTTTACAGGTCGTCGCTCGCAGCCCTTGGCCTCATCCTCTTCGTTGTCACCTTCATTGTTCTGGCAGCCGCCAAGCTCATGCTCGTGCGCATGGCAAGACAGAGGGGAGAGTAACCATGGCTACCTATTCAGGTTCTCTCTACCGCCGCCGCCAGATTGGCAGCATCATCGCGCTGACGCTTTGCGGCATCGCCACCGTCCTTGGCCTCGTCTTTCTGGTCTGGATCCTCTGGACGACGCTGGTACATGGCCTGGCGGCGCTGAGCCCCACGCTTCTCACGGAAATGACCCCGCCGCCTGGCGAAGATGGCGGTGGTCTCGCCAACGCTTTCATGGGCAGCCTGCTAATGGTCGTTCTGGCTGTCATCATCGGCACGCCAATCGGCGTGCTGGCAGGAACCTATCTGTCGGAATTTGCCCGCGGCAAGAAGCTCGGCGAGGTTATCCGCTTCGTCAACGATATCCTGCTCTCCGCTCCGTCGATCATCATCGGCCTGTTCGTCTATGAACTCGTCGTCCGCCCGACGGCGCGTTTCTCCGGCTTTGCCGGCGGCATCGCGCTCGCCTTCATCTTTCTGCCGGTCGTCGTGCGCACGACCGACGAGATGCTGCGGCTGGTTCCGGATGTCATGCGCGAAGCCGCACTCTCGCTCGGCATCCCGCGCTGGAAGGTCACGCTCAACGTCCTCTATCGCGCTGCCTCTACGGGTATCCTCACCGGTATCCTGCTCGCCATCGCCCGCATTTCAGGCGAAACCGCGCCGCTCCTGTTCACCGCTCTGAACAACCAGTATTGGAGCCTGGATATGTCGCAGCCGATGGCGAACATTCCGGTCGTCATCTTCCAGTTCGCTATGAGCCCCTATGAGCAATGGCAGAATCTCGCGTGGGCCGGCGCCTTCGTGATGACGGCTGTCGTTCTAATCCTGAGCGTCGTATCGCGCTCCGTCCTGAACCGAAAAGGTGGGAAATGATGCTTCAGTCCCAAGACACTTTCGAAACTGCCAGCAAGTCCGAAAAGCCCATGGCTAAAGACAAGATCGCTCTCGAAAACGTCAATTTCTATTACGGCGACGCGCACGCGATCAAAGATGTGAGCCTGAGCTTCCCTGAGCGTCAGGTCTCCGCCCTGATCGGTCCCTCCGGCTGCGGCAAGTCCACGCTGCTGCGCATCCTGAACCGCATCTACATGCTGTATCCGAAGATGCGCGCCACCGGCTCGATCAAGCTCGACGGCAAGAATATTCTCGACCCGGGCTTCTCGATGAACGAGCTGCGCGCCCGCGTCGGCATGGTATTCCAGAAGCCTGTGCCGTTCCCGATGTCGATCTACGACAACATCGCCTACGGCATTCGCCACCATGAGCGCCTTAACAAGGCCGATATGGATATCCGCGTCGAGCAGGCACTGCGTCAGGCCGCCCTCTGGGATGAGGTCAAGGACAAGCTGAAGGGCAGTGGCCTCGGCCTTTCAGGCGGTCAGCAGCAGCGCCTCTGCATTGCCCGCGGCGTGGCGCTGCGTCCGGAAGTCCTGCTTCTCGACGAGCCGACCTCGGCCCTCGACCCGATCTCGACCGCCAAGGTCGAAGAACTGGTCGCACAGCTGAAGGGCGAGTTCACGATCGTCATCGTCACCCACAACATGCAGCAGGCAAGCCGCATCTCCGACAACACCGCCTTCATGTATTTGGGCGAGCTGATCGAATACGGCCCGACCGCGCAGATCTTCCAGTCGCCGAAAATCAAGCGCACCGAGGACTACATCACTGGCCGCTACGGCTGATACGCCTTTCCCTTTCGGAACAGAAAGGGCCGGCACGCGAAGAGCGTGTCGGCCTTTTTACTTTCAGGTGTCGGACCGCTGCTTTACCAGACGAGATCCAGGCGATCGAGGCCGTGGAAGTGATAGACGTCCTTGATGACGGGCGTCTTCGCAAGCTTCAGACCCGGCAGGCGCTTGAAAAGGATCGGCAGCACGATGTTGAGTTCCAGGCGCGCCAGAGGCGCGCCGATGCAGAAATGGATGCCGGCGCCGAAGGAGAGGTTGGGCGCCTCGTTACGGTCAGGCCTGAAGGTGAGGGGATCGCTGAATTTGGCCGGATCGAGATTGGCGGCGGCCAGGATCATGCTGATCTTGTCGCCGCGCTTGAACGCTACGCCGTCGATCTCGGCGGGTTCGAGCGCCCAGCGCTGGAATATATGAACGGGCGCGCAGATGCGCAACGACTCCTCGACGGTGCGCTCGGTGGCGGTCTCGTCGCGGAAAAGCTCGGCCGGATCATAACCGCTGTCCAGAATGATGCGCACGGAATTGCCGATCTGGTGAACCGTCGCTTCATGGCCGGCATTGAGCAGCACGATGGCCGTCGAGACGAGCTCGTCTTCCGTAAGGTACTGGCCCTTGTGCTCGGTATGGATCATGTGGGTCAAGAGGTCGTCGCGCGGTTCGGCACGGCGCTCGGCAACGACAGTCTTGACGTAATCGGAAAATTCCCGCGCCGCCTGCTCGGCGGCATCCTCGTCCGCGCGGGTGCGTCCGAACATATACATGCGCACATAGGCATGCGACCACCTGAGCAACTGCGGCCCCATTTCTTCGGGAATGCCGATCATGCGGGCGATCATCGTCACTGGAATGATATCGGCAAAGGCCGAGAGAAGCTCGACTTCACCCCGGTCAGCAAAGCCGTCGATCAACCTATTGGCGAGCTCTTCGATTTCCGGCTTCATTTTCTCGACATGTCGCGAGACGAAGGCGCGGTTGACGAGGGTGCGCAGCCGCGTGTGTTCCGGCGGCTCCAGTTCCAGCAGCGAATAACGCTCGGCGAGATCGAAGGCGGCGAGATGCGGCTCGGGTTCAGGCAGGCCGAGTTCCTCGCGGCTGGCGATATGCAGGATCTGCCGGCCGAAGCGGCGGTCGCGCAGCAGTCCATTTACGTGATCATAGCTGGTGACGAACCACTGCTTCTGCTGTTCCCAGTAGAAGGTGGGACAATGGGCATGAAGCGCTGCATAGACCGCGTTCGGGTTGCTGTAGAAAGCCGGGTCGCTGCCGTCGAGCGACACATGGCGGATTGCAGGATCGATCTTGAGAAAGGGCGGTATCATCATGGCCAGAGGCTTAGCGGATTTGCGTGGCCTCGGAAAGATGGGCACTTAACCTGCACGCGAGAGGACCCCCATGCGGCGCAGTGCTTCTACCTGGTCGTCGAGGGTCGGCACGAGTTCGCCGGCGTGCATGTTCGGTTCGCCCGGCGCCGGCGCAGCGGTCTCTTCCTCGCCGAAGACAACCGTACAGTTGCGGCCGGCAGCCTTCGCTGAATAGAGCGCCCGGTCGGCGGCCGATACCATCCGGTCGATATTGGCCTCGATCGCCGAGGACAACGCGATGCCGACGCTGACGGTGGCGGGGATCAGTGCCTCGCCGGTGCTGACCGGCAGGCGGCAGAATTCAGCGCGGATCGATTCCGCCAGCGCTTCCGCTTCCGTCTGGTCGCGGACGGTCACGATGGCTGCGAATTCCTCGCCGCCCATGCGGCCGAAGATATTGTTGGGAATATACTGGCGTGCAAGGTGGGCAAAGGCGGTCAGCACCGCATCGCCCGACTGATGGCCGAAGCGGTCGTTGACGCGCTTGAAATGGTCGAGGTCGAAGAGGATGACACCGACCTGGTGCTGATCTTCGTGCGCCTTATTCTGGATCTTGTCGAAATAGCCGAGCAGGCCGCGGCGGTTCAGCACGCCCGTCAGCGAATCCGTGAGCGTCAGGAAGCGCAGGTGGCGTTCCGACCGTTCCATGATGAGGCGGCAAGTGAGCGCGAAAGCGATGATGAGCAGGAAGGCGGTGGCCATGGCGGCTGCGCCGCCGAAATTGATCGCGTCTCGATCTGAAGGCAGAGTGAGCGCCATTGTCAGCGCCACGCCGAAGCAGAGTAAGGCCTGCAGCACGAAAATCGCCATCAGCTTGATGCGCGTGCGTTCGCGATGGATGTCGCCGGCGGCGACCGCCATGGCAAGCGCAGTGGCGCCGGTCGCGGAGGAGAGATTGTAGAGAATGACGCGGTTGGAATAAACCTCGTTGATCCACGGTAGGAAGACGCCTGCGAGCCAGATTGCCGGCGGCAGCAGCGCCCACCACTCCATCTTCTTGCGGTCGAGCGCCAGGAAGCCGGCGACCCAGGCACTTTGCCCGAGCAGAGCGACGGCATTGCCGATTTCAATGGAAAGGAGGTTGGGGATTTCGCCGCGGGCTGCAGCGAGCGCAAAGCCGACGCCGCTGAACAGGAAGCCGAGCCCCCAAAAAAGATAGGCGGCGCTTTTCCGGTTGTGGCGCCAGGCCACGAACAGAATCAGAGCGAGCGTCAGGGCTTCGGAGCACCAGATGGACAAACCTGTAGTGACATTGAACACAGCAGCAACCCCTTGAGTGTTGCCTGCATTCTTGCCGAAGAAGCTCGCTGTTTGATTAATGGCACAAATCTGCGATCCGCATATCTGCCGGTAAGCTTTCCGACCGATTAAATGACCGCAAAATGTCTCGAATACGGTAAGCCTTCCTTCATCCTGTCACGGAGAAAACCTGTGAGAGGCAAAAGCGAACCCTCGCCGTTAACAGGCGTTTGGAAGAAACGGGATGGGGAATGACAAAGCCATATGCCGCGCTCGCTTCTTAACGTTATCCTTATGCGTGTCTTGAAGAGGGGGGCTGGGACACTCTATGTAGAGACAAGGCATTTTTCTTTGATTCCCGGCATTCGCCGGAAAGACGTTAAAAGGACGCACATGAGAAACCCAGTCGATACCGCTATGGCACTCGTGCCGATGGTTGTGGAACAGACCAATCGCGGTGAACGCTCCTACGACATCTATTCGCGCCTGCTCAAGGAACGCATCATCTTCCTGACGGGCCCTGTCGAGGACCATATGGCGACACTCGTCTGCGCTCAGCTTCTCTTCCTCGAGGCCGAAAACCCGAAGAAGGAAATCGCGCTCTACATCAATTCGCCGGGTGGTGTCGTCACCGCCGGCATGGCGATCTACGATACGATGCAGTTCATCAAGCCGGCCGTCTCGACCCTGTGCATCGGTCAGGCCGCTTCCATGGGCTCGCTCCTTCTGGCCGCAGGCCACAAGGATATGCGTTTTGCCACACCGAATTCCCGCATCATGGTCCACCAGCCTTCGGGCGGTTTCCAGGGTCAGGCATCGGATATCGAGCGTCACGCCCGCGACATCCTGAAGATGAAGCGCCGCCTCAACGAAGTCTATGTGAAGCACACAGGCCGCACCTATGAGGAAGTCGAAAAGACCCTCGATCGTGACCATTTCATGGATGCGGACGAGGCGCAGTCCTGGGGCGTCATCGACAAGGTTCTGACATCGCGCATCGAAATCGAAGGCGATCAGGCCTAGTAATTAATAGGGATGGTGTTTTCGCTGCCACAGTTCTATCCCATTTGTGATTGAACAAGGGGTTTCAACTGGCGGCGGAGACGCTAATAGTAGCTATTAATGCTATGTTGAATTTTTATGACATAGCATTCGGCATTCGAAGGGGAATTCGTTGCCGCCGGTACCCGGACATGATTGATTGGGCCCGGTTCGTACCCCCTGAAGCCCTTGTCGGCAGGAACTCCGGGTAGGGAGCGCTGTCAGGGAGCTGATTGAGTGGACCGCGATTTCGCGTTGGAAATGCGGCGTGCTGGAAGGAAAGTGATATGAGCAAGGTCAGCGGCAGCAACGGCGGCGACAGCAAGAACACCCTCTATTGTTCGTTCTGCGGAAAGAGCCAGCACGAAGTCCGGAAGCTTATTGCCGGACCGACCGTGTTCATCTGCGATGAATGCGTCGAACTGTGCATGGACATCATCCGCGAGGAGAACAAGTCCTCGATGGTCAAGTCCCGTGACGGCGTTCCCACGCCCCAGGACATCATCAAGGTCCTCGACGAATATGTCATCGGCCAGCGCCAGGCGAAGAAGATCCTGTCGGTCGCCGTTCACAACCACTACAAGCGTCTCGCGCACGCCTCCAAGAATGGCGATGTCGAACTGGCGAAGTCGAACATCATGCTGGTCGGCCCGACCGGCTGCGGCAAGACCTATCTTGCCCAGACGCTCGCTCGCATCATCGACGTTCCCTTCACGATGGCCGATGCGACCACGCTGACCGAAGCCGGCTATGTCGGTGAAGACGTCGAAAACATCATCCTGAAGCTTCTGCAGGCTGCGGACTATAACGTCGAGCGCGCTCAGCGCGGCATCGTCTATATCGACGAGGTCGACAAGATCTCCCGCAAGTCCGACAATCCGTCCATAACCCGCGACGTATCGGGCGAGGGCGTGCAGCAGGCGCTTCTGAAGATCATGGAAGGCACGGTAGCCTCCGTACCGCCGCAAGGCGGCCGCAAGCATCCGCAGCAGGAATTCCTGCAGGTCGATACGACCAACATCCTGTTCATCTGCGGCGGCGCTTTCGCAGGTCTCGACAAGATCATCTCCGCCCGCGGCGAGAAAACCTCGATCGGCTTCGGCGCGACGGTCAAGGCACCCGACGACCGCCGTGTCGGCGAAGTGCTGCGCGAGCTGGAGCCGGAAGATCTGGTCAAGTTCGGCCTCATCCCGGAATTCATCGGCCGTCTGCCGGTTCTGGCAACGCTTGAGGACCTCGATGAGGATGCGCTGATCCAGATCCTGTCCGAGCCGAAGAACGCCCTGATCAAGCAGTATCAGCGCCTGTTCGAGATGGAAGACGTCGAACTGACCTTCCACGAAGATGCGCTGCGCGAAATCGCCCGCAAGGCGATTGTCCGCAAGACCGGCGCACGCGGCTTGCGTTCGATCATGGAGAAGATCCTGCTCGACACGATGTTCGAACTGCCGGCACTGGAAGGCGTGCGCGAAGTCGTCATCTCCGAAGAGGTCGCACGCGGTTCGGCCCGCCCGTTGTATATCTACGCCGATCGCCAGGACGAGAAGACAAACGTTTCGGCCTGAAGCGTGAGTTGAGACCGTAATTTTAAGGGGCTTGCCTTGCGCTGGCCCCTTTCTATTTGAAAACGGGTGCCGGGCGCTGTTAATAGTTGCGGGCAAGGTTGAAAACAGCTTTTGCCGATATTGCGCATTCGATGCCCCTTGGCAATGATGCTGTGATTCCGTAGCGTGTTGCTGGCGTTGCTATTTTAGGCGGTTCGGAAATGGTAAGCGTCGCTCCAGTCAGGCGCATCATTGTGTTAGCGTTCCATTGTAATAAAGCTGTCACAACCGTGGAACGCGAGCGTTAACGTGGCTTGAAAAGCGTAGTCAGAACCTCCACTTGTAAGAGCAAGTGAGAGTGCCGGCCGGACCCAGCGGCCGCACCAAAGAGCCCGGTAACGGGACGATGGAAAGGAATAAAAATGACGAAGAAAACGTCTGTAGCGAGCAGCACCGCCTATCCTGTTCTCCCCCTGCGCGACATCGTGGTTTTCCCCCACATGATCGTGCCGCTGTTCGTTGGGCGGGAAAAGTCGATCCGTGCGCTCGAAGAAGTCATGGGTTCTGATAAGCAGATCATGCTCGTCACACAGATCAACGCGAGCGACGACGACCCGGATCCGTCCGCGATCCACCGCGTCGGTACTGTCGCAAACGTGTTGCAGCTCCTGAAGCTGCCCGACGGCACCGTAAAGGTTCTGGTCGAAGGCCGCGCACGCGCCGAGATCGATACCTATACGAGCCGCGAAGATTTCTACGAGGCCCTTGGCCATGTGCTCGAAGAGCCGCATGACGATCCGGTCGAGCTGGAAGCTCTGTCGCGTTCGGTCGTGTCGGAATTCGAAAGCTACGTAAAGCTCAACAAGAAGATTTCGCCCGAGGTTGTCGGTGCGGCCAGCCAGATCGACGACTATTCCAAGCTCGCCGATACGGTCGCTTCGCACCTGTCGATCAAGATCACCGAAAAGCAGGAGATGCTGGAAACCACCAGCGTCAAGGCTCGCCTGGAAAAGGCGCTCGGCTTCATGGAAGGCGAGATTTCGGTCCTGCAGGTCGAAAAGCGTATCCGCTCGCGCGTCAAGCGCCAGATGGAGAAGACCCAGCGCGAGTACTACCTGAATGAGCAGATGAAGGCGATCCAGAAGGAACTCGGCGACGGCGAGGAAGGCCGCGACGAGATGAGCGAACTGGAAGAGCGCATCGCCAAGACCAAGCTGTCCAAGGAAGCCCGCGAAAAGGCTGACGCCGAGCTGAAGAAGCTGCGCCAGATGAGCCCGATGTCGGCCGAAGCCACCGTCGTGCGCAACTATCTGGACTGGCTGCTCGGTATTCCCTGGGGCAAGAAGTCGAAGATCAAGGCCGATCTCAACAATGCCGAGAAGATCCTCGAAGCCGATCATTTTGGCCTCGACAAGGTCAAGGAGCGCATCGTCGAGTATCTGGCAGTCCAGGCTCGTGCCACCAAGATCAAGGGTCCGATCCTGTGCCTCGTCGGCCCTCCGGGCGTCGGCAAGACGTCGCTCGCCCAGTCGATCGCCAAGGCGACCGGCCGGGAGTATGTCCGTATGGCTCTCGGCGGCGTTCGTGATGAAGCCGAAATCCGCGGTCACCGCCGCACCTATATCGGCTCGATGCCCGGCAAGGTCATCCAGTCGATGAAGAAGGCAAAGAAGTCCAATCCGCTCTTCCTGCTCGACGAAATCGACAAGCTCGGCCAGGACTATCGTGGCGATCCGTCTTCGGCTCTGCTCGAGGTGCTCGACCCGGCTCAGAACTCGACCTTCATGGACCACTACCTGGAAGTCGAGTACGATCTGTCCGACGTGATGTTCATCACGACGGCGAATACGCTGAACATCCCGGCTCCGCTGATGGACCGTATGGAAATCATCCGTATCGCCGGCTACACCGAAGATGAAAAGCGTGAGATCGCCAAGCGGCACCTGCTGCCGAAGGCCATCAAGGAGCATGCGCTGCAGCCGACTGAATTCTCGGTCAGCGACGACGCCCTGATGGCGGTCATCCAGCAGTACACACGCGAAGCCGGTGTCCGTAGCTTCGAACGCGAACTGATGAAGCTTGCCCGTAAGGCGGTCACCGAGATCATCAAGGGTAAGACGAAGTCGGTTCATGTCACGGCCGAGAACATCCATGACTATCTGGGCGTTCCGCGCTTCCGTCACGGGGAAGCCGAACGCGAAGATCAGATCGGTGTTGTCACGGGTCTTGCCTGGACGGAGGTCGGGGGCGAGCTGCTGACGATCGAAGGCGTCATGATGCCCGGCAAGGGCCGCATGACGGTCACCGGCAACCTGAAGGAAGTGATGAAGGAATCGATCTCGGCAGCGGCCTCCTATGTCCGCTCGCGCGCCGTCGACTTCGGCATCGAACCGCCGCGCTTCGACAAGAGCGACATCCACGTGCATCTGCCGGAAGGCGCCACGCCAAAGGATGGTCCATCGGCCGGTGTCGCTATGGCAACGGCGATCGTCTCGATCATGACCGGTATTCCGGTCAGCAAGGATGTGGCAATGACGGGTGAAATCACCCTGCGCGGCCGTGTCCTGCCGATTGGCGGCCTGAAGGAAAAGCTGCTTGCGGCACTGCGCGGCGGCATCAAGAAGGTGCTGATTCCGGAAGAGAACGCCAAGGATCTGGCTGAGATCCCTGACAACGTGAAGAACAACATGGAGATCATCCCGGTCTCCCGCATGGGCGAAGTCATCAAGCATGCCTTGGTCCGTCGCCCAGAGCCGATCGAGTGGGATGGCACTGTCGACACGCCTGTCATCGCTACCGTTGAAGGACTCGACGATGCGGGTGCGACCATAGCTCATTGAGGCTTGGCTGCCACATTTATGCCCTAATGTTGCAAATCGGAAAAAAGGCCGGCGGAAACGCCGGCCTTTTTTGTGAAAACGTCATGTAGCCGCTTGCTTTTCCTTGATTTGCAGGGTTTTTGAGTTCCCGGCGGGCCTGATGAAAGCGATTTCCGCGCCTAGCTTACAGATTGAGTTGTTTCAAACCATTTAGAAAGGGGTGGAAACATGAACAAGAATGAACTCGTGTCTGCAGTAGCCGAAAAGGCTGGATTGACGAAGTCTGACGCAGCATCTGCCGTCGACGCAGTTTTCGACGTTGTGCAGGCTGAACTGAAGAACAAGGGCGACATCCGCCTCGCTGGCTTCGGCAGCTTCACGGTTTCTCATCGCGCTGCCACGAAGGGCCGTAACCCGTCGACCGGCGCCGAGGTTGATATTCCGGCACGCAACGTGCCGAAGTTCACGCCCGGCAAGGGCCTGAAGGACGCCGTCAACGGCTGATACGAGATAGTCCGCCGGCCGCAAACGAGAACGGCCGCGCAGGATTTTGAGGGGTTCGGCATCGCCGGACCCCTTTTTGTTTTGCCGCTTGCCGCACGCAGCCCTTTGTTTTACGACCATGATGTTCTCAGGGCGGGGTGAAAGTCCCCACCGGCGGTAAGGGCCTTGGCCCAAGTCCGCGAGCGCCTTCCGAAGCCGTGGGCGAAGGAAGGGTCAGCAGATCCGGTGCAATTCCGGAGCCGACGGTTAAAGTCCGGATGAAAGAGAATGAGCATGGCCGCGCGCGGGCAGGGGACTGCTGGCGTTTGCGTGTCATTGCCTCATGCGTCCTGATTTATGTGATCCCTATTGGATGGAAGACATGAATCAGAGTTCCCTTGCAATGCCGTATTCGCGCGCCCTTGCCGGTGCAGCCTTTATGGTGCTCGGAGGCGTTGCCTTCTCGCTCCTCAATGTCGTCACCCAGTGGCTGGCCATGACGCTCGCCTTTCCGGCGGCTTCCGCAGCCTTCTGGCAATACGGCTTTGCCTTCCTTTTCTCCTTGCCCTTCCTGCGCAGGGCTGGCCTTTCGGCCATGCGCACGGACCATCCGTGGCGCCATGTCGTGCGCGTTGCCTTTGCCGCGCTCGGCGTCCAGGCATGGGTCTCCGGCCTGGCTTCGGTGCCGATCTGGCAGGCGATCGCGCTTGTCATGACCTCTCCCTTCTTCATCATTCTCGGCGCGCGCCTGTTCCTCGGCGAACGGGTCGGCGCTGCCCGCTGGACGGCGACGGGTGTCGGATTTGCCGGTGCGATGATCATTCTCCAGCCATGGTCCGACAGCTTTACCTGGGCAGCGCTCCTGCCGGTCGTCTCAGCTGTGCTCTGGGGAGCCTCCTCGCTGATCACCAAGAGCCTGACTGGCATCGAGAAGCCCGAGACGATCACCGTCTGGCTGCTGGTGCTGCTGACGCCGATCAATGGCGGTCTGGCACTTGCCGCAGGCTTTGCCGCGCCGACAGCAGCAACGCTTGCTCTCTTTCTTCTGGCCGGCCTCCTGACGGTCGTGGCGCAATATCTGCTGACCCTTGCCTATGCCAGTGCTGACGCCGCCTATGTACAGCCCTTCGACGACCTGAAACTCCCGTTGAACGTGCTCGCCGGATGGATTTTCTTCGGTTATGCGCCGGCCGGTTATCTGTGGCTCGGCGCCGCGCTCATTCTCGGTGCCTCGCTTTTCATCATGCGCAACGAAATGCGTCGGGAGAAGCAAACGAGCTGACGCAAGCTGTACAAAATGTCGCAGCCTGTCATGTCTCTGTCATGCCAGTCCCGCAAAAAACCTCTGTTCGATTTTTCGACATTGGGGGATTTTCAATGACGTCGTACTCACGCAAGGCAGCCCTCGCTGCCGTGCTTCTCACGTCCGTTGCCTTCCCGGCAACGGCTGAACCGGTTTTCAACCGCATCGCCTCTTTCCCGGTCGCAACCAACCTGCCGGCCGGCAAGGACAAGCTTTCGGCCACTTCTGCCGAAATCGTCACCGCTTCGCAGGATGGCAATATGCTGATCTATAGCGACAGCCCGCTCGGCGCGATCGGGTTCATCGATATCACCGACGCCAAGGCCCCCAAGGCCGGCGGCGCGCTGATGATGGATGGCGAGCCGACCTCGGTCACGACTGCAGCCGGCAAGGCGCTCGTCGCGGTCAACACCGGTGAAAGCAAGCAGAAGCCGTCCGGTCGTCTGGCGATCGTCGATATCGCCACGAAGAAGATCGACGCGAGCTGCGATCTCGGCGGTCAGCCCGATTCGATTGCCCTCAACAAGGATAGGACACTCGGCACCATCGCGATCGAAAACGAGCGCGACGAAGAGGTCAACGATGGCAAGATCCCGCAGATGCCGGCAGGCGACCTCGTCGTCTTCCAGGTCAAGACCGACGGCACCGTCGATTGCGGCACGATCAAGCATGTCGCTCTCACTGGCCTCGCGGGTATTGCACCGGAAGATCCGGAGCCTGAATTCGTTTCCTTCAACGGCCAGAACGAAATCGCTCTCACGCTGCAGGAAAACAACGAGATCATCATTCTCGACGGTGCGACAGGCACGGTGAAGACGCACTTCTCCGCCGGCACCGTGGACCTCACCGGCATCGATACCAAGCGTGACGGCGCCTTGAAGTTCACCGGCGAGAAGAAGAGCGTCAAGCGCGAGCCCGACGCCGTGAAATGGCTGGATGACAACCGTCTCGTCGTCGCCAACGAGGGCGATTATGAAGGCGGCTCGCGCGGCTTCACCATCTTCGACAAGACCGGTAAGGTTCTCTTCGAATCGGGCAGTTCCTTCGAGCGCGCCGTTGCCTCTGTCGGCCACTATCCGGAAGGTCGCTCCTCATCGAAGGGCGTCGAGCCGGAAGGGCTCGAAGCCGCCAAATTCGGCGACGATAACCTGTTCTTCCTGCTCGCCGAGCGCGCTTCCGTCGTCGGCGTCTACAAGGATACGGGTGCCGACCCGCAGCTGCTGCAGATCCTGCCGTCGGGCACGTCCCCGGAAGGCGCTATCGCCATTCCGCAGCGCAACCTGCTGGCGACTGCCAACGAACTCGACCTCGGCAAAGACGGTGGTCCGCGTTCGCACGTCATGATCTACGAGCGCAGCGAAGGCGAGAAGGCCTACCCTCAGATCGTATCCGCTGAAAAGGACGGCAACCCGATCGGCTTCGCAGCCCTTTCGGGTCTTGCGGCCGTTCCGGGCAAACCGGGCATGCTCTATGCCGTCAGCGACAGCGTCCTCGGCTCGCAGCCGACGATCTACACGATCGATACCACCAAGAAGCCGGCCGTCATCACCGATGCGCTCGTCGTCAAGCGTGACGGAGCCCCGGCCCAGAAGCTCGACATCGAAGGCATCGCCGTTGCTTCGGATGGCTCCTTCTGGCTAGCTTCGGAAGGTTATACCGAGCGCCTCGTTCCTCATGCGCTCTATAACCTCACGGCCAAGGGCGACATCAAGACTGAGATCGCCTTGCCGAAAGAACTGCTCGCCAACGAAATCCGCTATGGCTTCGAAGGCGTGACGATCGTCGGCACCGGCGACGATGCGACGCTCTGGATGGCCGTTCAGCGCGAGTGGAACGACGACGAGAAAGGCTTCGTCAAGCTCGTTTCCTATAACCCGAAGAAGAAGGAATGGGGCGCCGTACGGTACCCCCTCGACAAGAGCGAGAGCGGCTGGGTGGGCCTTTCCGAAATCAGCGCGCAAGGTGACAGTGTGTACATCATCGAGCGCGACAACCTTATCGGCGACGCAGCCAAGCTAAAGAAGCTCTACAAGGTCGCAATATCGGACCTGAAGCCGGCCAAGCTCGGCGGTGAACTGCCTGTCGTCAAGAAGACGGAAGCCCATGATTTCATCGGCGACCTGAAGTCGGCAACCAACGGCTACGTTCTCGACAAGCTGGAAGGCTTCGCCTTCGACGCATCGGGCAAGCCCTATGCGGTGACCGACAATGACGGTGTCAGCGATTCCTCGGGCGAGACCCTGTTCTTCCCGGTCAACCTGACCGCCACCAACTGATCTATCGTCCCCTTGAAATGGAAAGGTCGGGCTCGTGCCCGGCCTTTTCTGTTTGAACTTTACCGACCGTGAGGGGTCGGTCAGGGCTTACCAGCGCTGATGCACATGCGGCGCGATCAGATGCTCATAGATTTCACGCGTCGCAGCCATGACGTCGGCAGAGAGCGGCGCAAGGTCGGCAGCGGCCGCGTTCGCCTTAGCCTGTTCGGCATTGCGTGCGCCGGGAATGACGACGGTGACGGCGTCCGCCATTAGGATCCAGCGCAGTGCAAAGGCAGCCATGCTGGCGCCTTGGGGGACGAGCTTGCGCACTTCTTCGACCGCCTGCAGACCGACCTCGAAGGGTACGCCCGAGAAGGTCTCGCCGACATCGAAGGCCTCGCCATGGCGGTTGAAATTGCGGTGATCGTCGCTGGCGAACTTCGTGTCGCGGGTGATCTTGCCGGAGAGCAGACCACTTGCGAGCGGCACGCGGGCGATGATCGCCACGTTCTTGCGGCGGGCTTCGCTAAAGAACAGGTGATCGGGACGCTGACGGAAAATGTTGTAGATGATCTGGATGCTGACGACGCCGGGATATTCGATTGCCTTCAGGGCTTCCTCGACCTTCTCGACGCTGACGCCATAACCCTTGATCTTGCCGGCCTTCTGCAACTCGTCCAGGCCTGCGAAGACTTCGGGGCGGTAGAGCACCTCGGTCTGCGGGCAGTGAAGCTGCACGAGGTCGAGGCTGTCCACCTGCAGGTTCTTGAGGCTACGGTCGATGAAGCCTTCGAGATTGGCCTTGTTGTAGCCACTGGCGACATGAGGGTTGAGACGACGGCCGGCCTTGGTTGCGACCATCGGGCGCTCGCCACCACGCGCCTTCAGCACGTCGGCAATGATCTTTTCCGAGCGGCCATCGCCATAGACGTCGGCGGTGTCGATGAAGGTCATACCGGCATCAAGTGCGGCGTTCAGCGCGGCCCGGCCGTCCGCTTCGCTGACATCGCCCCAGGAGCCGCCGATCTGCCAGGCACCGAAGCCGACATCGGTGACGGTGAAGGGCAGGCGGCCGAAAGCATGATGTTTCATGAAAAATCCTCCGTTCGTAATAAAAGGCCCTCGCAGTAGCAGGCGCCGGGTGGGGCGGCAATCGCCGATGCCGCTTGGCTCGTCTGCTGCGATCAAATATCCTCGTCCGGGACGGCTTCAACCGCAGACGATGGAGGAACAGGAAAAATCATGGATATCAAGACCGCAGGCTCGCGCCCCTCCACCAAAGGTCGGGCTGACTATTTCACCGGTTCAGTACGGCTGGATCCGCTTGTCGATGCGCCGGATCCAGCCCGCGTGCAGGCCGCCCACGTAACATTCGAACCCGGCGCGCGCACGAACTGGCACACCCATCCCCTCGGGCAGACGCTGATCGTTACGTCAGGCAGAGGGCTCGCGCAGACCTGGGGCGGGGACATCAGGGAAATCCGTGCCGGCGACATCGTCTGGTTCGCGCCGGGCGAGAAGCATTGGCATGGGGCAAGTGCAGAGACGGCCATGAGCCATATCGCCATCCAGGAAGCTTTGAACGGCAGCGTCGCCGAGTGGCTGGAGCAGGTCAGTGACGAGCAATATGCTGGCAAGGCCTGAGACGACGCAGCTTTCACAGGGGTGACCGTGCGGTATGATTCGGCGAAGGGCGCGAGCGCCGCGCGCGGGAATGGCTTTCGGCAAGCTTATACTTGCCAGCCTGTGGAAAAGTTCATCCGTCGGCGGAAGGGTCGTGAAGTCCAAGCAACGACCTGCCGCAGCGGCAGGGGAGCGGTTGTGCCCTGGATGCGGATCTGGGGTCCGGCGGAAGATTGGCAAAGGCTTTCCGAAACAATTTCAGGACTGTCATGGTTTTGTCTCCAAACCTGCTTGACACTAAAAGGCGAACCCCTTAGTTAGCCGCTCATCCAAACGGCCAGCCCGTTCGGAGGGGGTGCTCAGGCACCGGATTGCTTAAAAGAGTGCGGGTGTAGCTCAGTCGGTTAGAGTGCCGGCCTGTCACGCCGGAGGTCGCGGGTTCGAGCCCCGTCACTCGCGCCACTTTTGAGCAGGCGGCAAATCGTCGCCGCGGATCCGGTTTCGTGTTATCCTCAAGGTCCGAAAGGTCCAGTGCGCGGGTGTAGCTCAGTCGGTTAGAGTGCCGGCCTGTCACGCCGGAGGTCGCGGGTTCGAGCCCCGTCACTCGCGCCATTTCTTCCGAAAAGCCATGCAGTTTCCGAGGGTCAGCCATGCGGCCTTCAGCAACTTTGCGGGATTTGTCGCGACATCGTTGCATCTGCTTGATAAAGTCCGTCCCACACTGTTCGAATAGCTTCTGTAAAAGTCTTGCGCCGGGGCTCTGGCTGCGCTAACCACGGCTTGTTGCAACGCACGTTCGCTTGTCGGGCATTTGCCCAGTCGCGCCGCCCGGCGCCGCCCGCAAGCAGGGATGAACATGATGACTGAACTGCTCAGTTCCTATATTCCGATCGCTATTTTCATCGGTATCGCGCTCGTTATCGGCCTGGCGCTGCTCATTGCGCCGTTTGCCGTTGCCTTCAAGGCGCCTGATTCGGAAAAGCTTTCGGCCTACGAATGCGGTTTCAACGCATTCGACGACGCCCGCATGAAGTTCGACATCCGCTTCTACCTCGTGTCGATTCTCTTCATCATCTTCGACCTTGAAGTCGCCTTCCTCTTCCCGTGGGCCGTTTCCTTCGGTGCCATCGGCTGGTTCGGCTTCTGGTCCATGATGGTCTTCCTTCTCGTGCTGACCATCGGCTTTATCTATGAATGGAAGAAGGGAGCCCTGGAATGGGAGTAGTCCCCGCTGGCAATCAGACGCTCGTCGCGCCACAGCCGAAGGGGATCATCGATCCCTCGACTGGTAAGCCGATCGGCAGCAACGATGCGTTTTTCGGCGAGATCAACAATGAGCTCGCCGACAAGGGTTTTCTCGTCACCTCGACCGACGAGCTGATCAACTGGGCTCGTACCGGCTCGCTGATGTGGATGACCTTCGGTCTTGCCTGCTGCGCTGTTGAAATGATGCAGCTCTCCATGCCGCGTTACGACGTCGAGCGCTTCGGTTTCGCTCCGCGCGCTTCGCCGCGCCAGTCGGACGTCATGATCGTCGCCGGCACGCTGACCAACAAGATGGCGCCTGCGCTCCGCAAGGTCTACGACCAGATGCCTGAGCCGCGTTACGTCATCTCCATGGGCTCGTGCGCCAATGGCGGCGGCTACTATCACTATTCCTATTCGGTTGTTCGTGGCTGCGACCGCGTCGTGCCAATCGACATCTACGTGCCGGGCTGTCCCCCCACGGCAGAAGCGTTGCTTTACGGCGTGCTTTTGCTGCAGAAGAAGATCCGCCGCACCGGCACGATCGAACGCTAAGGGCAAGGACAGAAAATTATGAGCGAAGCCCTCACAGAGCTTTCGTCCTACGTTTCGGAAGCGCGCGGCAATCTGATTGCCGCCTCGCAGCTTAAGTATGGCGAGCTGACGCTGACGACGACTGGCGACAATCTGATCCCGCTGCTGACCTTCCTGCGCGACGATGCTAAGTGCGCATTCGTCAACCTGACGGATATTTGCGGCGTCGACTGGCCACAGCGCGAACAGCGCTTCGACGTCGTCTATCACCTCCTGTCGCCGAAGAAGAACCTGCGCATTCGTGTGAAGGTGGCGACCGACGAAGATACGCCGGTTCCATCTGCCTGTGCCGTTTATCCGGGCGCCGATTGGTTCGAGCGCGAGACCTGGGACATGTACGGCGTGCTCTTTACCGGTCATCCGGACCTGCGCCGCATCCTGACCGACTATGGTTTCGAAGGTCATCCGCTGCGCAAGGACTTTCCGACGACCGGTTTCGTCGAAGTTCGCTACGACGATGCGGCAAAGCGCGTCGTTTACGAACCGGTGGAACTCAAGCAGGAGTTCCGAAACTTTGACTTCTTGTCGCCCTGGGAAGGCACCGAATACGTGCTGCCCGGCGACGAAAAAGCGAAGCAGTAAAGCGAATAGTGAATAGTGAGTAGCGAATAGTTGGAAGGGCGCTCAGACGATAAACTCTTATAAAGACCTTAAGGTATGGCAGATGGCAATCGATCTCGCGGTGGATTGTTATCAGCTAACCAAAAGATTCCCGAAAGAAGAGGTTTACGGTCTGACAGCTCAGATACGCAGGGCGGCGACTTCTATCGCAGCCAATATCGCTGAAGGGCACGGACGTGAAGTCACGGGAAGCTTCATTCAGTTTCTGCGGATCTCCCAGGGTTCGTTAAAGGAATTGGAAACGCATATGCTCATCTCTCACCGCATCAGCATGATCGACGAGAGTGAGTTCAGGCAGATGACCGGAAAATGCGACGAGATCGGACGAATGATTCGCGCGCTAATACGGAGTCTCCAGGAGAAGTGATGATACTGAACGAAACTACTCGCTATTCGCCATTCGCTATTCGCTTGATTGGCACCGCGTTTGGCATGGAGCACGCAGCATGACCGAACATAATGTCCGCAACTTCAACATCAATTTCGGACCGCAGCATCCGGCGGCGCACGGTGTGCTTCGTCTTGTCCTGGAGCTTGACGGCGAAATTGTGGAACGCGTCGACCCGCATATCGGTCTTCTCCATCGCGGCACCGAAAAGCTGATCGAGACCAAGACGTATTTGCAGGCCGTTCCGTATTTCGATCGCCTCGACTACGTTGCGCCGATGAACCAGGAGCATGCCTATGCGCTGGCCGTCGAAAAGCTGCTTGGCATCGAGATCCCAATCCGCGGCCAGCTCATCCGCGTTCTCTATTCGGAAATCGGCCGCATCCTGTCGCATCTCCTGAATGTCACCACGCAGGCCATGGACGTCGGCGCGCTGACGCCGCCGCTCTGGGGCTTCGAAGAGCGCGAAAAACTGATGGTGTTCTACGAGCGTGCCTGCGGTGCGCGCATGCATGCGGCTTATTTCCGACCGGGTGGCGTTCACCAGGATCTGCCGGAACAGCTCGTGCAGGACATTGGCAATTGGTGCGACGAATTCCCGGGCAAGCTCGACGATATCGACGACCTTCTGACTGGCAACCGTATCTTCAAGCAGCGTAACGTCGATATCGGCGTTGTCGCGCTCGAAGATTGCTGGGCCTGGGGCTTCTCGGGCGTCATGGTGCGTGGTTCGGGCGCTGCCTGGGACTTGCGCCGCGCGCAGCCCTATGAATGCTATTCGGATCTTGAGTTCGACATTCCGGTCGGCAAGAACGGCGACAACTACGATCGTTACCTGATCCGTATGATCGAGATGCGCGAATCCGTGAAGATCATGAGGCAGTGCGTGAACCGCCTGCTCGGTGATGCCAAGACGGGACCGTTCTCCTCGATCGACGGCAAGGTCGTTCCGCCGAAGCGCGGCGAGATGAAACGTTCAATGGAAGCGCTCATCCACCACTTCAAGCTCTACACCGAAGGTTATCACGTTCCGGCCGGCGAAGTTTATGCCGCCGTCGAAGCGCCAAAGGGCGAGTTCGGCGTCTATCTCGTCTCCGATGGCACCAACAAGCCTTACCGCTGCAAGATCCGCGCTCCGGGTTATGCGCATCTGCAGGCGATGGACTTCATGTGCCGTGGCCACCAGCTCGCCGACGTCGCGGCCGTTCTCGGCTCGCTCGACATCGTGTTCGGCGAGGTGGACCGGTAATGCAGGCTCTGCCGCTCGCAGCTGCCATTCTCTTTGCAGCCTCCGGCGCTTTCGCGCAGGAAGCGGGCAAGCTCGGCACGCCGCTGGGCCACGATGAGGCGCAGCCGCCGGCGGAGCAGTCGTCCATGGGCGAGCTTTTGTCCAAGGGCTATCAGATCAAGGCCGCCGTGCCAAACGGCGGCAAGTTTGTGGTATTTATGCAAAAAGACCAGTCGGCCTATGCCTGTGAAATGCAGTCTTTGACTGCTTCGCGGTGTGGAACGCTAAACTGACAAGGCGTGAGGAAGAATGTCCGTTCGTCGATTAGCCGAAGATCAATTCCAGCCGGCCGCATTCGCTTTCAGCGATGAAAACGCGGTCTGGGCGGAAAAGACGATTCAGAAATATCCCGCAGGCCGTCAGCAGTCCGCGGTCATTCCGCTGTTGATGCGTGCGCAGGAGCAGGATGGTTGGGTCACCCGCGCGGCGATCGAAAAGGTCGCCGACATGCTGGACATGGCCTATATCCGTGTCCTCGAGGTCGCGACCTTCTACACCCAGTTCCAGCTCCATCCCGTTGGTTCCCGCGCTCACGTGCAGGTTTGCGGCACGACGCCCTGCATGCTGCGCGGCTCGGAAAAGCTGATGGGCGTCTGCCGCAGCAAGATTCATCAGCATCCTTTCGAACGCAATGCCGAAGGCACGCTGTCCTGGGAAGAGGTTGAATGTCTCGGGGCCTGCGTCAACGCGCCGATGGTGATGATCGGCAAGGATACCTATGAGGACCTGACGCCGGAGCGCCTGGAAGAGATCATCGATGCATTTGCTGCCGGTAACGGCGCGAGCGTCAAGGTCGGTCCGCAGATCGATCGTCACCTCTCTTCTCCCGAAGGCGGGCCGACGACGCTTCTGGACGACGTTCCCGTCACGCGCACCTGGGTTGACGAAACCCCGGCAAAGGCACCGGCCGACGGCGCACCGGTTCCTCCTTCCGAGGCCGCTCGTCCGAAGAGCACCGACGCTGAAACCAATCAGTCGCTGAAGACGCCGGCAACCTCGCCCAAGGCATCGGCCAAGAATGCGAAGGCTGCCGAAGTTCAGCCTCTGTCGGGCACTGCCGCTTCCGAGCCGGCCCCAAAGCCTGCCGCTGATGTCGCTGTCAAACCGTCGCTGACCGACAAGAATCGCCCGGCAGGCATCGAGAAGCCAGCCGCTCCCGACGATCTCAAGATGATCTCCGGTGTCGGTCCGAAGATCGAGGCAACGTTGCATGAGATCGGCATCTTCACCTTCGCGCAGATCGCGGGCTGGAAGAAGGCTGAACGTGAATGGGTCGATGGTTTCTTGAATTTCCGCGGCCGCATCGAGCGTGACGACTGGGTCAAGCAGGCCAAGGCGCTCGCCAAGGGCGGCGAAGCGGAATATATCAAGGTCTTCGGTAAGAAGCCGCGGTAAGAGGTGTGAGACATGCTGCAAGATAAAGACCGCATCTTTACCAACATCTACGGCCTCAAGGATAAGTCCCTGAAAGGCGCGATGAGCCGCGGCCACTGGGATGGTACCAAGCAGATCCTGGAAAAGGGCCGCGACTGGATCATCGACGAGATGAAGGCTTCCGGCCTTCGCGGTCGTGGCGGTGCAGGCTTCCCGACGGGCCTCAAGTGGTCCTTCATGCCGAAGCAGAGCGATGGCCGCCCGCATTACCTCGTCGTCAATGCCGACGAATCGGAGCCCGGCACCTGCAAGGACCGCGACATCATGCGAAACGATCCGCATACGCTGATCGAAGGCTGCGTGGTCGCAAGCTTCGCCATGGGCGCCAATGCCGCCTATATCTATGTGCGCGGCGAATATATCCGCGAGCGCGAAGCCCTGCAGGCTGCAATCGACGAATGCTATGATGCCGGTCTTCTCGGTAAGAACAACAAGCTCGGCTGGGACATGGATATCTACGTCCATCACGGCGCCGGCGCTTATATCTGCGGAGAAGAGACCGCACTGCTCGAAAGCCTTGAAGGCAAGAAGGGTCAGCCGCGCCTGAAGCCGCCGTTCCCGGCGAATATGGGTCTCTACGGCTGCCCGACGACTGTCAACAACGTCGAATCGATCGCCGTTGCTCCGACCATTCTGCGCCGTGGCGCCGGCTGGTTCTCGTCCTTCGGCCGTCCAAACAATGTCGGCACCAAGCTCTTCATGCTCTCGGGCCACGTCAACCGCCCGTGCACAGTCGAAGAAACCATGGGCATTACGTTCCGCGAACTGGTGGACAAGCACGCCGGCGGCATCCGCGGCGGTTGGGACAACCTGCTCGCCGTCATTCCGGGTGGCGCATCGTGCCCGATCGTTCCGGCCAAGGACATCATCGACTGCCCGATGGACTTCGATGGCCTGCGCGCTGTCGGCTCCTCCTTCGGTACGGCCGCCTCGATCGTCATGGACAAGTCCACCGATGTCATCAAAGCGATTGCCCGCATCTCGGCCTTCTTCAAGCATGAGAGCTGCGGTCAGTGCACACCATGCCGCGAAGGTACGGGCTGGATGTGGCGCGTGATGGAGCGTATGGCCCGCGGCAACGCGCAGAAGCGCGAAATCGACATGCTGTTCCAGGTCACCAAGCAGATCGAAGGCCACACCATCTGTGCGCTCGGCGACGCTGCCGCATGGCCGGTCCAAGGTCTGATCCGCAACTTCCGTCCGGAAATCGAAGCCCGTATCGACCAGTACACGGCCAATGCCCTCGATCATGGGGCGGTTCTGGAGGCGGCGGAGTAAGCGCATGACGACCAGCACATCCGATAGCAAGGTGAGGGAAGGGGCAGCCGATTTCGCGGCTGACTTCGGCCGACTTGCTGCCGGTATGCTGGAAAATGCGCGTGTAATGCCTATTCATCCGCTAATGGCCCACCCAGCTGCGGCATTTGCCGCGGCAACGGCGATCGGTTTCGGCCTTTCCAGACAGATGGCCGGCATTTTCTTCGGCGCGCTGCAGGGTGCACTCGAAACGGCGAACATGGCAGCCGCAGCACTCGACGAAACGCCGCCGGACGAAGAAGTGCCGGAAATCGATATCCGTCCGGAAAATATCCGCCGGCCAGCTGAGAAGACCGAGCCGGCACGCAAGGTGGCAAAGCCGAAGCTGACGGTAGTTTCCACCAAGCCTCCGGCGGAGAAGAATACCAAGCCGGTAGCGGCTGCCAAGAGCAAGCCGGCCGCAAGGTCCAGGAAGGCTGATGACCTCAAGCTGATCGCCGGCATCGGTCCGAAGCTCGAACAGGTGCTGAACGCAAGAGGTATCCGCGCCTTCGCCGATATCGCCGCCTGGAGCGATCAGGACATTGCGAGCCTGGATGCCGAACTCGGCTTCGAAGGCCGCATCCTCCGCGACGATTGGGTCGGCCAGGCGAAGGTACTGGCGACGCGGGGTCGCAGGAAGAACTAGATTTCCGGCCACATGTGACGGCCGGAGGAATGGCGGATCGATCAGTGGGGCAGGGGCTCCGGATCGCAATGCCGCTGGCGGGTTTCGGGTCTCGGAACCGGCGAAGGAAAATTTGGGCAATACCAGCGCCAGGACGGAATGAAATGACCGCCTTGGCAATATGGATGTTGCAAAAATAGGTTTGTTTGCCGGTACCCGGCGAATGGGAAACAGGACTGAGTGACGATGGTTAAACTGAAGATTGACGGCAACGAGATCGAAGTTCCGGATCATTTCACGCTGCTGCAGGCGTGCGAAGAGGCTGGTGCTGAAGTTCCGCGCTTCTGCTTCCATGAGCGCCTTTCGGTTGCCGGCAATTGCCGCATGTGCCTCGTCGAGGTTAAGGGCGGTCCGCCGAAGCCGCAGGCTTCCTGCGCCATGGGCGTGCGTGATATCCGCGGCGGCCCGAACGGCGAACTGCCGGAAGTCTTCACCAACACGCCGATGGTCAAGAAGGCCCGCGAAGGCGTGATGGAATTCCTGCTCATCAATCATCCGCTCGATTGCCCGATCTGCGACCAGGGCGGCGAATGCGACCTGCAGGACCAGGCCATGGCCTTCGGCATCGACACCTCGCGCTATCAGGAAGACAAGCGCGCCGTCGAAGACAAATATATTGGCCCGCTCGTCAAGACGGTGATGAACCGCTGCATTCACTGCACGCGCTGCGTCCGTTTCACGACAGAGGTTGCCGGCATCTCCGAGCTCGGCCTGATCGGCCGCGGCGAAGACGCCGAGATTACCACCTATCTCGAGCAGGCCATGACCTCCGAGCTGCAGGGCAACGTCGTCGACCTCTGCCCGGTCGGTGCTCTGACCTCCAAGCCCTTCGCCTTCACGGCGCGTCCGTGGGAGCTGAACAAGACCGAATCGATCGACGTTATGGACGCCGTCGGCTCCGCGATCCGCGTCGATACGCGTGGCCGCGAAGTCATGCGCATCCTGCCGCGCGTCAACGAAGCTGTGAACGAAGAGTGGATTTCCGACAAGACCCGCCACGTCTGGGACGGCCTGAAGACACAGCGCCTCGACCGTCCTTACGTCCGCAAGGACGGCCGCCTGCAGCCGGCAACCTGGAGCGAAGCCTTCGGCGCCATCAAGGCCGCCGTTTCGGCAACGTCCGGCGACAAGATCGGTGCGATCGCCGGTGACCTCGCTTCGGTCGAAGAAATGTATGCCCTTTCCGAACTGGTGAAATCGCTCGGTTCCGAGAATCTTGACTGTCGCCAGGATGGGGCGGCACTTGATCCGTCGCTCGGCCGTGCGAGCTACCTCTTCAACCCGACCATCGCGGGCATCGAACAGGCCGACGCGTTGCTCATCATCGGCGCGAACCCGCGCTTTGAAGCTGCCATCCTGAACGCCCGTATCCGCAAGCGCTACCGTCGCGGCGGCTTCCCGATCGGTGTGATCGGGGAGGGCGGCGAGATGCGCTACAAGTATGACTACCTTGGCGCTGGTCCGGATACGCTGAAGGATATTCTCGATGGCGGCCACGCCTTCGCCGAAGTCCTCTCCAAGGCTTCCAAGCCGATGATCATCATCGGCCAGGGCGCCTTGACCCGCACGGATGGCGCTGGCGTTCTCGCAACGGCTGCCAAGCTCGCCGTCAATGTCGGTGCAATCGCTGAAGGCTGGAACGGTTTTGCCGTGCTGCACACTGCTGCATCCCGCGTCGGCGGCCTTGATCTCGGTTTCGTCCCGGGCGCCAAGGGCGTCAATGCCGCCGAAATGCTGAAGGCGATGGACGTGCTCTTCCTGCTCGGTGCAGATGAGCTCGATTTCTCGGCCAAGGCTGCGAAATTCACGGTCTATATCGGTTCGCACGGCGACAATGGCGCACATGGCGCGGACGTCATTCTGCCGGCCGCTGCCTACACCGAAAAGTCCGGCACCTGGGTCAATACCGAAGGCCGCGTCCAAATGGGCAACCGCGCCGGTTTCGCACCGGGCGACGCCCGCGAGGACTGGGCTATCATTCGCGCCCTTTCCGATGTGCTCGGCAAGAAACTTTCCTTTGATTCTCTCAGCGAGTTGCGCGCCAAGCTCTATGCGGCATTCCCGCATTTTGCGGCCATCGACGAGATCGCTGAGGGCGACAGCGCCCAAATTGCCGCACTGGCGAAAAAAGCCGGTAAGATGAACAAATCCGGGTTTGCGTCGCCGGTCAAAGACTTCTATTTGACGAACCCGATAGCGCGTGCCTCGGCTGTCATGGCCGAGTGCTCGGCATTGGCCCGCAACAATTTCAAAGTCGCGGCAGAGTAAGGGCAGGAACTCATGGATTCTTTCTTCTCGACCTATGTCTGGCCGGCGATCATCATGATCGGTCAGTCGCTGCTGCTGCTCGTCTGCCTGCTGATTTTCATCGCCTACGTTCTTCTTGCCGATCGCAAGATCTGGGCCGCCGTTCAGCTGCGCCGCGGTCCGAACGTCGTCGGTCCCTTCGGCCTGTTCCAGTCCTTTGCCGACCTTCTGAAATTCGTATTCAAGGAACCGGTCATTCCGGCCGGCGCCAACAAGGCAATCTTCCTGCTCGCCCCGCTTGTCACTGTGCTCCTGGCGCTGTCGACCTGGGCAGTCGTGCCGCTCGCCGACGGATGGGTGATCGCCAATATCAACGTCGGCATTCTGTACATCTTCGCGATCTCATCGCTCGAGGTTTACGGCATCATCATGGGCGGCTGGGCTTCGAATTCGAAGTATCCGTTCCTCGGTGCGCTGCGCTCCGCCGCGCAGATGGTGTCCTACGAAGTCTCGATCGGCTTCGTCATCGTCACCGTTCTCCTCTGCGTCGGTTCGCTGAACCTGACGGATATCGTCAATGCCCAGCGCACCGGCCTCGGTACGATGATCGGCCTGCCGAACTCGTTCCTCGACTGGCACTGGCTGGCGCTGTTCCCGATGTTCGTCGTCTTCTTCATCTCGGCGCTCGCCGAGACGAACCGCCCGCCTTTCGATCTGCCGGAAGCAGAATCCGAACTCGTCGCCGGCTTCATGGTGGAATACGGCTCGGCTCCGTATATGATGTTCATGCTCGGCGAATATGCGGCCGTCGTGCTGATGTGTTCGCTGACGACGATTCTCTTCCTCGGCGGCTGGCTGCCTCCGGTCGATTTCTGGCTCATTAACTGGGTGCCTGGCATCATCTGGTTCATGCTGAAGGCGTGCCTGGTGTTCTTCATGTTCGCCATGGTCAAGGCTTTCGTGCCCCGTTACCGCTACGACCAGCTCATGCGTCTCGGCTGGAAGGTCTTCCTTCCGCTGTCGCTCGCCATGGTCGTCATCGTTGCATTCGTGCTGAAACTGACGGGATGGGCAGGCTGATGTCCAACCTCGTTTCCGGCAAAATTGGAGATTGAAGATGGGAAGCCTATCCGCCTCCATCAACTCGCTTTTCCTCAAGGAATTCGTCGGCGCCTTTTTCCTGTCGATGCGCTATTTCTTCAAGCAGAAGGCGACGATCAATTACCCGTTCGAAAAAGGTCCGGTCAGCCCGCGTTTCCGCGGCGAGCATGCTCTGCGCCGCTATCCCAACGGTGAAGAGCGCTGCATCGCCTGCAAGCTGTGCGAAGCAATCTGTCCCGCTCAGGCGATCACCATCGAAGCCGGCCCACGCCGTAATGACGGCACCCGCCGCACGGTGCGTTATGACATCGACATGGTTAAGTGCATCTACTGCGGCTTCTGCCAGGAGGCATGTCCGGTCGATGCGATTGTCGAAGGCCCGAATTTCGAATTCGCCACCGAAACTCGCGAAGAGCTCTACTTCGACAAGCAGAAGCTGCTCGACAACGGCGATCGGTGGGAGCGTGAAATCGCTCGCAATATCGCGATGGACGCGCCGTACCGTTGATTGAAATTTGAAATGCCGCGGAAGGGCGCTTTGCCCGCTGCGGTCAACATGCACCGGGGCTTTGCCGGCGTAAGCTGTGTGAAGTCCTATCGGGCAGGGAAACTCCCGGCTGCCCGGGGGAAGATGAAAAAGGCACCAACATGGGTCTGCAGGCTCTATTTTTCTATCTTTTCGCCTTTGTCGCGATAGCGTCGGCGTTCATGGTCATCTGGGCGAAGAACCCGGTTCACTCGGTTCTGTTCCTGATCCTGGTGTTCTTCAATGCGGCCGGTCTCTTCCTGTTGCTGGGTGCCGAATTCCTGGCGCTGATCCTGCTTGTCGTTTATGTGGGCGCGGTCGCGGTTCTCTTCCTCTTCGTGGTGATGATGCTCGACATCGACTTCGCCGAGCTTCGCGCCGGTGTCCTCGAATATGCGCCGATCGGCGCGCTGATCGGCCTCATTCTCGCAGCCGAACTGATCGTCGTGATCGGCGGCAGCGCGATCTCGCCCGAGGTCGCCAAGACGGTCGCCATGCCGATCCCGGCGCTCACCGAACGTACCAATACGGCCGCACTCGGCGACGTGCTCTACACGAATTACGTCTATTTCTTCCAGATCGCCGGTCTGGTCCTGCTGGTCGCCATGATCGGCGCAATCGTGCTGACGCTGAAGCACCGCACCAACATCAAGCGGCAGAATATTTCCCGCCAGGTTGCCCGTACGCCCGCGACCGCCGTCGAGGTGGTCAAGGTCAAGGCGGGCCAGGGCGTGAACTGAACCGAGAGGTCAAGGAGAAAAGAACATGGTCATCGGACTTTCCCATTATCTCACGGTCAGCGCCATCCTCTTCACCATCGGCATGTTCGGCATCTTCCTGAACCGGAAGAACATCATCGTCATCCTGATGTCGATCGAACTGATCCTGCTGTCGGTCAACATCAATATGGTCGCCTTCTCGTCGTTCCTCAACGACATCGTCGGCCAGGTGTTCGCATTGTTCATTCTGACCGTTGCTGCTGCTGAAGCGGCGATCGGTCTCGCAATTCTCGTTGTCTTCTACCGCAACCGCGGTTCGATCGCGGTCGAAGACGTCAATATGATGAAGGGCTGAGCGGCTCATGTTCCTCTATAAGGCTATCGTCTTCCTTCCCCTGATCGGCGCGATCATCGCCGGCCTCTTCGGCCGCGCGATTGGTGCCAAGGCGTCGGAATATGTCACCAGCGGCCTGATGATCATCGCCGCCGTTCTCTCCTGGGTCGTCTTCTTCACGGTTGCGCTCGGCCATCCCGAAGGCGCTATCAAGGTCGAGGTTCTGCGCTGGATCCAGTCCGGCGGGATCGACGTATCCTGGTCGCTGCGTGTCGATACGCTGACCTCGGTCATGCTGATCGTGGTCAACACGGTCTCGACGCTGGTGCACATCTACTCGATCGGTTACATGCATACCGATCCGCACCGCCCGCGCTTCTTCGCCTATCTCTCGCTCTTTACCTTCGCCATGCTGATGCTGGTGACCTCCGACAACCTTGCCCAGATGTTCTTCGGCTGGGAAGGCGTTGGTCTGGCCTCGTATCTGCTGATCGGCTTCTGGTACAAGAAACCCTCGGCATCGGCCGCGGCAATAAAAGCCTTCATCGTCAACCGCGTCGGCGATTTCGGCTTCGTGCTCGGCATCGCGACCGTCTTCGTGCTGTTCGGTTCGATCAACTTCGATACGATCTTCGCCAATGCTGCGACCTTCGCTCCAGCGGAAGGTGGCGGTGCGGCCGGTGAAGTCGTGTTGAACCTCTTCGGCATGCATCTTGACAAGGCTCATGCGCTGACAGGCGCCTGCCTGCTGCTCTTCATGGGCGCGATGGGTAAGTCGGCGCAGTTCCTGCTGCACACCTGGCTTCCGGACGCCATGGAAGGCCCGACGCCGGTTTCGGCTCTCATCCATGCCGCAACCATGGTTACCGCTGGTGTCTTCCTCGTCGCCCGCATGTCGCCGATCTTCGAACACTCGCCGGATGCGCTTGTCGTCGTGACGATCATCGGTGCGATCACTGCCTTCTTCGCCGCGACCGTCGGCCTCGTGCAGAACGACATCAAGCGCGTCATTGCCTACTCGACCTGCTCGCAGCTCGGCTACATGTTCGTTGCTCTCGGCGTCGGTGCCTATGGCGCGGCAATCTTCCACCTCTTCACCCACGCCTTCTTCAAGGCTCTGCTGTTCCTGTGCGCCGGTTCGGTCATTCACGCCGTCGATGGCGAGCAGGACATGCGCTACATGGGTGGCCTGCGTCCGCACATCAAGATGACGTTCTGGATGATGATCATCGGCACGCTGGCGATCACCGGTGTTGGCATTCCCTTCACCCCGGTCGGCTTTGCAGGCTTCTTCTCGAAGGACGTCATCATCGAGGCTGCCTACGCGTCGCATTCGCCGGCTGCAGGCTTCGCCTTCACACTGCTGGTCATTGCCGCTCTCTTCACGAGCTTCTATTCCTGGCGCCTGATCTTCATGACCTTCTATGGCCGGCCACGCGCTTCGCATGAGGTCATGCATCACGTCCACGAATCGCCGCAGGTCATGCTGGTGCCGCTCTACCTCCTCGCCATCGGCGCAGTATTTGCCGGCGTGCTCTTTGAAGGCCGCTTCTACGGCGAAGAATATGCCGAGTTCTGGAAGGGCGCGCTCTTCACTGGCGCCGAAAACGAGCTGGTGGAACAATTCCACCACGTTCCGGCCTGGGTCAGCCTCAGCCCCTTCATCGCCATGTTGCTCGGCTTCGTGACCGCCTGGTATATGTACATCCGGTCGCCCTCGACGCCGCGTAAGCTCGCTCAGCAGCATCGTGTGCTCTACCAGTTCCTGCTCAACAAGTGGTACTTCGACGAACTCTACGACTTCCTCTTCGTCCGCACGGCCAAGGCGCTCGGCAACTTCCTGTGGAAGAAGGGTGATGTCGGCGTCATCGATACCTACGGTCCGAACGGCGTCGCTGCCCGCGTGGTCAACGTGACCGATCGCGTCGTACGCCTGCAGACCGGCTACCTCTATCACTATGCCTTCGCGATGCTGATCGGCGTTGCGGCGCTCGTTACCTGGATGATGCTCGGGAGTTCCTTCTGATGACCGATTGGCCCATTCTTTCAACGGTCACCTTCCTGCCGCTCGTCGGCGTGGTGCTCCTGTTGCTGATGAACGGCGAAACCGAGAACGGCCGTAAGAACGTGCTGTGGATCTCTTTGATCACCACGGTCTTCACCTTCATCCTGTCGCTCTTCATCTGGATCGGTTTCGACAACGCCAATCCTGGCTTCCAGATGATCGAGCAGCATAACTGGCTCGGCACTGGCATCGGCTACCATGTCGGCGTCGACGGCATCTCCATGCTGTTCATCATCCTTTCGACCTTCCTGATGCCTTTCTGCGTGCTCGCAAGCTGGCTCTCGATCGAGAAGCGGGTGAAGGAATACATGATTGCCTTCCTCATCCTCGAAGTGATGATGGTCGGTGTCTTCGTCTCGCTCGATATCGTTCTCTTCTACGTCTTCTTCGAAGGCGGCCTCATTCCGATGTTCCTGATCATCGGCGTCTGGGGTGGTGCTAGCCGCGTCTATGCGAGCTACAAGTTCTTTCTCTACACGTTGCTCGGCTCCGTGTTGATGCTGCTTGCCATCATGGCCATGTACTGGCAGGCCGGCACGACGGATATCGTCCAGCTTCTGAACTACAAATTCCCGCCGGCGATGCAGACTTGGCTGTGGCTGGCCTTCTTTGCCTCCTTCGCGGTGAAGATGCCGATGTGGCCGGTTCATACCTGGCTCCCGGACGCGCACGTCCAGGCGCCGACGGCCGGTTCCGTCATCCTGGCAGGCGTACTCCTGAAGCTCGGCGGCTACGGTCTGATCCGCTTCTCGCTCGGCATGTTCCCGGTCGCATCAGACTATTTCGCGCCACTCGTCTTCGCCATGTCCGTAATCGCCATCATCTACACTTCGCTGGTTGCGATGATGCAGGACGACATCAAGAAGCTGATCGCCTATTCCTCGGTTGCCCACATGGGCTACGTGACGATGGGAGTCTTTGCGGCCAACGCACAGGGTCTGCAGGGTTCGATCTTCCAGATGCTGTCGCACGGCATTGTCTCCGCCGCGCTCTTCCTTTGCGTCGGCGTCGTCTATGACCGCACCCACACCCGCGAGATCGCGGCCTATGGCGGCCTCGTCAACAACATGCCGAAATACGCCGTCGCCTTCATGGTCTTCACCATGGCGAATGTCGGCCTGCCGGGCACTTCGGGCTTCATCGGCGAATTCCTCACCCTGATCGGCGCCTTCCGAGCCAATACCTGGGTTGCGCTCTTTGCCGCAACCGGTGTTATCCTCTCGGCCGCCTATGCGCTCTGGCTCTATCGCCGGGTTATTTTCGGCGCACTGGAGAAGGAAAAGCTGAAGGCTTTGCTCGACCTCTCGCCGCGTGAACAGATCATTCTCTACCCGATGATCGCGCTCACGATCTTCTTCGGCGTCTATCCGGCTCCGGTCTTCGATGCGACCGCAGCTTCCGTAGACCATCTGATCAACAGCTATTCGGCCGCAGTGCAGGCAGCGCAGAATGTTGCGCTGTCGATGAAATGACGGGATTTTAGGACATGACCGCTGAAACAATATCCCTGAGCCTGTACCTGTCCGCGCCGGAAATCATCCTCGCGATCGGTGCGCTCGTCCTGCTCATGATCGGCGTCTTCTCGGGCGAGCGGTCCGGTCCGCTCGTCAGCGTGCTGGCGATGATCGTGATTGCGATCTCCGGACTGTGGCTGGTCTTCGTTCCGGGCGACGGCCTCGCCTATGGCGGTGTCTACCTCGCCGACGGTTTCGCACGCTTCATGAAGGTTCTGGCGCTGATCGGCTCGTTCATCGCCCTGTTCATGTCGATGGGCCTGGCGAGGGAAAACCAGCTCGACAAGTTCGAGTTCCCGGTTCTCCTCGTGCTCTGCACGCTCGGCATCATGCTGATGATCTCGGCAAATGACCTGATTGCACTTTACCTCGGCCTCGAGCTGCAGTCTCTGGCGATCTACGTCATCGCGGCGATCAACCGTGAGAGCGTGAAGTCGACCGAAGCGGGTCTGAAATACTTCGTCCTCGGCGCCCTCTCGTCGGGCATGCTTCTCTATGGCATGTCCTTGGTCTACGGCTTCACCGGCCACACGCATTTCGCAGACGTTGCCCAGGCTCTGACTGTCGAAGGCGGAAGTTCACTCGGCCTGATCTTCGGCCTCGTCTTCATCCTGGCCGGTATCGCCTTCAAGATCTCGGCCGTTCCGTTCCACATGTGGACGCCCGACGTTTATGAAGGCGCGCCGACCCCGGTCACTGCGTTCCTCGCGAGCGCACCGAAGGTTGCCGCCATGGCGATGATGACCCGCATCGTCATCACCGCGTTCCAGCCGATACTGACCGAGTGGCAGCAGATCATTGTCTTTATCTCGATTGCCTCCATGCTGCTCGGTTCCTTTGCTGCGATCGGCCAGAAGAACATCAAGCGACTGATGGCCTATTCTTCGATCGGTCACATGGGCTATGCACTGGTCGGCCTCGCAGCCGGCAACCAGACGGGCGTCACCGGCGTCATGCTCTACATGGCGATCTACATGGTCATGACGCTCGGCTCCTTCGCAATCATCATGTCGATGCGCCGCAAGGACGGCACGGTCGTTGAAAACGTCAACGATCTTGCTGGCCTGTCGACGACGAACCCCTTCATGGCTGTGGTTCTGACCGCACTAATGTTCTCGCTCGCCGGCATTCCGCCGCTCGCAGGCTTCTTCGCGAAGTACTTCGTCTTCGTCGCCGCCATCGAGGCCAAGCTTTACGCGCTTGCCGTCATCGGCGTCCTGGCGTCGGTCGTCGGTGCTTACTATTATCTGCGCGTCATCAAGCTGATGTGGTTTGATGAGGCGACTGACGAATTCGCTCGTGTCTCCGGCTCGATGCGTCTCGTCTTCGGTCTCTCCGGTCTCTTCGTTGCCGCCTATGTTCTCATCGGCGGTCCGATCGGCGGCGCGGCCGAACTCGCTGCGGCAACGCTCTTCTGATGGCTTCCGACAAGCGGCGCCGGATATCGCTCGGCGATGTCAGGCACGAGGCCTTGTCGGAAACGTCCTCCACCAATACGGAATGCCTTGCCCGCGCGCGGGTAGGGGACCCCGGTCTCCTCTGGGTGACCGCCGAAAGGCAGACCGGCGGCCGCGGCCGCCGTGGCCGTCCCTGGGTTTCCGAGCGCGGCAATCTCTACGCTTCTCTTCTCCTCATCGACCCGGCACCGATGGAGCGCCTTGCCTCCCTGCCGCTCGCAATCGCCGTCGCGGTTCATCAGGCCGTCCGCAGCGTCTTGCCGCCGGGCGCCGAGCCGCTGGAGGTGAAGTGGCCGAACGATATCCTGATCGGACGCAAGAAGACCTGCGGTATCCTCGTCGAGGGGGAGCGGCTGGCGAATGGACGCCATGCCGTCGTGATCGGTATCGGCATCAACGTGTCCGTCATGCCCGAGAACCCACTCTATCCCGTCACTTGCCTGCGCGATCAGGGAAGTGCAGCTTCGCCTGAGGAGCTCTTCGCCCATCTCTTTGCCTCCATGACCGAGGCGCTGAATGTCTGGGACGAAGGTCGGGGCATTGCCGAGATCACTGCGCGATGGCGTGCGGTTGCCTGTGGTATTGGCGAAAAGATAACTGTGAACTTGCCCGACAGGTCGATTTCCGGGTTTTTCGCCGGAATTGATGATAATGGCCTGTTGATGCTCGATACGGGCACAGGCAGGATGATGCCGATTGCGGCCGGCGATGTATTCTTTGGATAGTGGAAAAAACAAACATTATGGCGAAACAGGACGAACTGGTATTCCTGCCTCTGGGCGGCGTCGGCGAGATCGGCATGAACCTCGCACTGTACGGTTTCGGTCCTTCCGATCATCGCCAGTGGATCATGGTGGACTGCGGCGTCACTTTTCCGGGGCCGGATCTGCCGGGCGTGGATCTCGTCTTGCCGGACATCCGCTTCCTCGCCAATGAGCGCAAGAACCTCAAGGCGATCATCATCACCCACGCCCATGAGGATCACTACGGCGCTCTCGCCGATCTCTGGCCGGGCCTCAATGTGCCGGTCTATGCCTCGCCCTTTACGGCTGGGCTCCTGGAAGCCAAGCGCAATTTCGAGAAGGATGCGATCGGCGAGGTGCCGGTGACCATCTTCAAGGCGGGCGATACGATCAATGCCGGCCCTTTCAGCATTGAGGGTGTGGCCGTCAATCATTCGATCCCCGAGCCGATGTCGCTGATGATCCGCACACCGCTCGGCAATGTCATCCACACCGGCGACTGGAAGATCGATCACGAACCGTCGCTCGGGCCGCTGACAGACGAGATACGTTTCCGTCAGCTCGGTGATGAAGGGGTGCTGGCGCTTCTCTGCGATTCCACCAATGCGCTGCGCGACGGTGTGTCGCCCTCGGAGAAGGATGTCTCGGAGAGCCTGCGCAAGATCATCGAAGATGCCGAAGGTCGCGTGGCGATCACCACCTTCTCCTCGAATGTCGGCCGTATCCGTACCATCGCCGAAGCCGCCGAAGCGGCTGGCCGCGACGTCCTGCTGCTCGGCAGCTCGCTGAAGCGCGTGTGCGATGTTGCTCAGGACATCGGCTTGATGGAGGGCATAAAGCCGTTCATTTCCGAAGAGGATTACGGCTTTATTCCGCGCGACAAGGTCGTTGTCATTCTGACCGGCAGCCAGGGCGAGCCGCGCGCCGCCCTTGCCAAGCTTTCCCGCGATGAGATGCGCAACGTGGCCTTTGCCGCCGGCGATATTGTCGTCTTCTCCTCGCGCGCCATTCCCGGCAATGAGAAGGCGATCCAGGACATCAAGAACGGACTGGTGGAGCAAGGCGTCCATGTGATCACCGATTCCGAGGCGCTGGTGCATGTCTCCGGCCATCCGCGCCGCAATGAATTGCAGAAGATGTATGAGTGGACGCGCCCGAAGATCGTTGTGCCTGTGCACGGCGAGGAGACGCACCTGACGGCACACAAGGAACTTGCCGAACAGTCCGGCATCCCGATGGTGCCGCGTGTGCGCAATGGCGATGTGCTGCGCTTGGCGCCCGGTCCTGCCGAGGTGATCGACGAGGCCCCGCACGGCCGCATCTACAAGGATGGGTCGCTGATCGGCGACTTTGATGAGATGGGGATCGGTGAGCGCAAGAAGCTTGCCTATGTCGGCCACGTCGCCGCCAGCATCGTGCTCGACAGCCGCTACGACATCATAGGCGAGCCTGATCTCGTGGCCATCGGACTGCCTGCCTATGACGATGAGGGCGAGGATATGGAAGATGCTCTGTTCGATGCCGCAATCGGCGCGATCGAAAGCATTCCACGTGCCCGCCGCAAGGATATCGACATGGTGCAGGAGGCCGTTCGCCGCGCCGTGCGTGCCGCTGCAAATCATGCCTGGGGCAAGAAGCCCGTCGTCACCGTTTTCGTCACCAGGGTCTGACCGATGCTTGGCCGGGTGAACCACATCGCTATCGCAGTGCCGGATCTTGCCGCTGCCGCTGCAAGCTATCGTGGTACGTTGGGTGCCAAGGTTTCCGCGCCGCAGGCACTGCCGGAACATGGCGTGACGGTCGTCTTCGTCGAACTGCCGAACACCAAAGTGGAATTGCTGGAACCGCTCGGCGACGCCTCGCCGATTGCCGCCTTCCTCGAGAAAAATCCTTCCGGCGGCATGCACCACATCTGCTACGAGGTGGACGATATCCTAGCCGCCCGCGATAGACTGGCGGCAGATGGAGCAAGGATCCTTGGTAACGACGAGCCGAAAATCGGTGCCCATGGCAAGCCGGTGCTTTTCCTTCATCCCAAGGACTTCTTCGGTACGCTCATCGAGCTGGAGCAGGTCTGATCGCTGCGGCAGAGTGACCTAAATTGTCCACGGCCTTTGAATTGGCCGTCATTCCCGCTTATAAGCACGCAAACGAAGCGCCAAGGCGCTATACGACGGGAACCAACATGTTTCAGGCCTTCCTCCAGGGATTCGCAGTCTATTTCATCATCTGGTGGATCACGCTTTTTGCGGTCCTGCCGATCGGCCTGCGCACTCAGGCGGATGACAATGATATCGTGCTTGGCACCGTGCCTAGCGCGCCGACCCGCTTCCGTCCGGTCTTCGTCTTCTCGCTGACGACACTGATCTCAGGCGCCATCTACGGGATCTGGTATGTCGGCTCTACCTATTTCGGTCTCGGCTTCGATGCACTTCCACAAATAGGGCCTAGCTTCTATTAGGAATGGCTTTTGCTCGAACTTTGAGCAGATGTAAATGCAACCCCGAAAAAACTTGTCATACGCACGTCATGCAAGTGAGGCAAAGAGCTTGCCTAACGGAATGCGGGCTTACCTAGGGGAAGGGCGGCTTGTTTTTCAGGGGCAGTGAGAGCCGAAAAAGCAAAAAAAAACAAGGCTAAAAGCCTTGTTTTAAGTATCGCGTGATCCTTAACCGTTGCCGGGGCAGCGACGAGCGCGCCTAAGATCTGATCCTCCCAAGACTTGACCGCGAATTCGGCAAGAATTTAGCCTTCTTGCCTGTTTTGTGAGCTAAAACTAGCTCAAAGATTGTGCTTTGTCATCAGCTTTTTTTGCATTTTTGCTACACTCGCGCAAAATTTTTCTGTTGACAAGATTTGCCTACAAGTCCTTATAAATACGCGCTTTTTCGCGCTTTCTGAATTTATGGGCGCTAACATGCGTCTGCGGGAGGCCACTCGCGCCGGTCGCGGGTTTCCTTCCTGCCGCGAAGCGGCTATGAACGCTCTCATCTTTAACAAAGACCGTCGATTCCGCTTGGGTATAAGCGGCGTCTCAACTGTACCGGAATCCGCCATGCGTCTGTCCCGCTTCTTCGTGCCCATCCTCAAGGAAAATCCCAAGGAGGCGGAAATCGTCTCCCACCGGCTGATGCTGCGCGCCGGCATGATACGTCAGCAGTCGCAGGGCATCTATTCCTGGCTGCCGCTGGGCAAAAAGGTGCTGGACAAGGTCAACAATATCATCCGCGAAGAGCAGAACCGCGCAGGCGCCATCGAGCTTCTGATGCCGACGCTGCAGTCTGCCGAGCTCTGGCAGGAGAGCGGCCGTTACGACGCCTACGGCAAAGAGATGCTTCGCATCAAGGATCGTCAGGACCGCCCGATGCTCTATGGTCCGACCAACGAGGAAATGGTGACGGATATTTTCCGTTCCTCCGTCAAGTCCTATAAGGATCTGCCGCTCAATCTCTATCATATTCAGCTGAAGTTCCGTGACGAGATCCGTCCGCGCTTCGGCACCATGCGTTCGCGCGAATTCATGATGAAGGACGCCTATTCCTTCGACCTGACGCGCGAAGGCGCTGAGCATTCCTACAACAAGATGTTCACCGCCTACCTGCGCACCTTCGATCGTCTCGGCCTGCGTGCTATCCCGATGCGCGCCGATACCGGCCCGATCGGCGGCAATCTCAGCCACGAGTTCATCATCCTTGCCGAGACCGGCGAGTCCGAAGTTTTCTGCCATAAGGATTTCGTCGATTTCGACATTCCCTCGGAGAACACGGATTTCGACAGCGTTGAAGGCCTGAAGTCGATCTTCGACAAGTGGACGTCGCTCTATGCAGCGACTTCTGAGATGCACGACGAGGCAGCCTTCAACGCCATTCCGGAAAGCGAGCGTCTTTCTGCGCGCGGCATCGAAGTCGGCCATATTTTCTACTTCGGTACGAAATATTCCGAGCCGATGGGCGCTAAGGTGCAGGGTCCTGACGGTAAGGAACATTTTGTTCACATGGGTTCCTACGGGATCGGGCCGACGCGCCTTGTTCCCGCCATCATCGAAGCATCGCATGATGAGAACGGAATCATCTGGCCGGAGTCCGTTGCGCCCTTCGATGTCGTTGTGATCAACATGAAGGCTGGCGACGAGGCCTGCGACGATACCTGCGAGCTGATCTACGCAGCGCTGACCAAGGCGGGTAAGGATGTGCTCTATGACGACACGGACGATCGCGCCGGTACCAAGTTTGCGACCGCCGACCTGATCGGCGTGCCGTATCAGATCATTGCCGGTCCGCGCGCAGTCGCGAACGGCGAAGTGGAAGTGAAGGACCGCAAGACCGGCGCCCGTGAAACGATGACCATCGAGGCGGCGATCAATAGGTTCGTGGCTTAAGAAAGACGGAGGCGAAATGGCAGAGGCAGCAGTGGACCGGAGTTCAAAATCCGGCTTGGGTCCGGCTGGCAAGCCATTCTCCACCTTCGAACGCCTCGTGGCGTGGCGCTATCTGCGCGCCCGCCGCAAGGAGGCCTTCATCTCGGTCATTGCCGGCTTTTCCTTCGTCGGTATCATGCTGGGTGTCGCGACGCTGATCATCGTCATGGCCGTGATGAACGGGTTTCGCACGGAGCTCGTCTCTCGCATCCTCGGCATCAACGGCCACATGATCATCCAGCCGGTCGATGGTCCCTTCACTGATTACGCCGATCTCGTGAAGAAATTCGAAGCCGTACCCGGCATCAAGATGGCGCTGCCCCTGGTGGAAGGCCAAGTCCTTGCTTCTTCGCAGACGGGTGGCAGCACCGGTGCTCTGGTGCGCGGCACGCGTGCCGAAGATCTGAGCAAGCTCAAGACGGTCTCCGACAACATCAAGTCCGGCGATATGGTAGGCTTTGCCGCGGGCGACGGAGTTCTCGTTGGCACGGGCATGGCCGACCAGCTCGGATTGCGCGTCGGTGACCTGATTACACTGACGTCACCGGAAGGTGATGTGACGCCGATGGGTGTCAATCCGCGCATCAAATCCTACAAGATTTCCGGCCTCTTCAAGATCGGTATGTCAGAATACGATTCCTCGATCATCTACATGCCGCTCGAGGAATCACAGCTCTATTTCAATGCCGACGGACTAGTGCAGTCGATCGAACTCTTCGTCAATAACCCTGATGACATCGACAATCTCAAGCCCAAGGTCGAAGAGGCGGCCGGCAGACAGATCCTCATTACCGACTGGCGCCAGCGAAACCAGACCTTCTTCTCCGCCCTGGAAGTGGAGCGCAACGTCATGTTCATGATCCTGACGCTGATCGTGCTCGTCGCAGCGCTCAACATCATCTCCGGCCTCATCATGCTGGTGAAGGACAAGGGCAGCGATATCGCCATCCTGCGCACCATGGGTGCAAGCGCCGGCGCCATCATGCGCATCTTCTTTATGACGGGGGCCGCAATCGGCATTGTCGGCACGATTGCCGGCGTCCTGCTCGGCGTTCTCGTCTGCGTCAACATCGAGTCGATCCGGCAGTTCTTCTCCTGGGTATCGGGCACGGTGCTCTTCGACCCGCAGCTCTATTTCCTGAGCCAGCTGCCGGCCGAAATGGATATCAGCGAAACGGTTTCCGTCGTCGTCATGGCGCTGACGCTCTCCTTCATCGCGACGATCTTCCCTGCCTGGCGCGCCTCCCGCCTCGACCCCGTCCAGGCCCTTCGTTACGAATAGGCCGGGATCCAAGGTCATGCACGATCCAAGGCCAAATCCAAGGAATGCCGCATTCATGAAACGCAACGTCGTTCTCAAGCTTTCGGGCGTCGAGCGCCATTACGGGCAGGGCGAAACGCTGCTGACCATCCTCAAGGGTGCGGATTTTTCGCTGACGAGCGGTGAGATGGTCGCGCTGGTTGCCCCCTCCGGCACAGGCAAGTCGACGCTGCTGCATGTCGCCGGCCTGCTGGAACATCCCGATGGCGGCGAGGTGACGATCAACGGCCGCCCCTGTGATGGTCTCTCTGATGAAAAGCGCACGGCGATCCGCCGCAGCGAGATTGGCTTCGTCTACCAGTTCCATCACCTGCTGCCGGAATTCTCGGCCCAGGAGAACATCATGATGCCGCAGCTCATCGCCGGCCTCTCCTGGAAAGAGGCGGGCGAACGGGCAAAGATGCTTCTGGATTATATGCGCATCGGCCATCGCGGCACGCATCGCCCGGCCGAACTCTCCGGCGGTGAGCAGCAACGTGTGGCGATCGCACGTGCCGTCGCCAATGCGCCGAGCCTGCTTCTCGCCGACGAGCCGACCGGCAATCTCGACCCGGAAACCGCAAGCTACGTCTTCGACGCGCTGGAAGCGCTGGTACGGCAGTCCGGTCTTGCTGCGCTGATCGCCACGCACAACCATGAGCTCGCCGGGCGCATGGACCGGCGTGTCACGATTTCCGACGGCAAGGTCGTGGATTTCTGATCGTCAGGCGACGATGAACCCGCCGCGATAATCGAGCTCGTAAGCCTTGCGATCATTCACGAGGATGAATTCGTGTCCACGGAAATGCGCGCAGTCGCCATCGCTCGTATCGACGTAACGTCCGAGCGCATGATCGAATACCATGCCGCCGAGAAAACGGCCCTGACTGTAGAGCTGTGACAGCGCGGCGCGAATGATGGTGCCGGCGATAGCGGCATCGATGATCTCGGGTTCAATGATCCTCCCGAAATAATTCATCGCCCAGACCGGCTTTTCCTCTAGCCACACCACTTCCTGGCCGGCAAAGTCCGTGCCGCCGAAATAGCTGTCGAGATAGCGCCAGATACCACGCTTGTAGCTAAGATCGTGGGCGCCGATCCGATAGGAAGGCTGCGCCTTCGCACCGGCGACATATGTCTGCGATTTGGCTTCGACAATGAAGCTATTGAGTTCCAGCACGTCCATCGTTCCTCAACTCCGACGTTAACCATGCCCCGCAGAAGCGGGGTGGAATCCTGTTGACAACAGAACATACATGGAACAAATTAAAAACATAAGAGCAAAGGAGAGCCAAATGACTGACATGATCCGTGATATCGCAGCATTCACCTCCATCGCAATGTTCATTGCGAGCTTCTCGCTGATCGTCATGGCAATGTAAGAATTCAGGGGATCGCATGGCAGCCATGCGGTCCCGAAGCGGGACTTTTTCTGGACAGAATCGCCTTCAATGCCGACAATACGCGCTCTTCATTGAGGTGATCTGAAAGGCATATCATGGCGGATGCGGAACAAGGTGCGATCGGCGGAAAGCCGGGCTTCGTTCATCTGAGGGTCCATTCCGCCTATTCGCTGCTCGAAGGCGCGCTGCCTCTCAAAAAGATCCTCTACAAGGCAGCCGGCGACGGGCAGCCGGCGATTGCTATTACCGATACCAACAATCTCTTCGTCGCCCTGGAGTTTTCCCAGAAAGCGATGGACGAGGGCCTGCAGCCGATCATCGGCTGCCAAGTATCGATCGATATGGAAGACGGCCTCGAAACCGAAAAACGGGGAGGTCAGCAGGCGCTGGTCAAGCTGCCTTCCATCGTGCTTCTGTCCGCCACCGACGCAGGTTACGAGCGGCTGGTCGATCTTGTCAGCCGCGCCTATCTCGGCGGCGAAGGCAACTCGACCATCCATATCCGTTCCTCCTGGCTGGATGAGGTCGGTACGGACGGTCTGATCGCCCTGACGGGGGCTGCGACCGGCCCCATCGATATGCCGCTCAAGGACGGCCATGCCGCACAGGCAGAGACACGGCTGCTGACGCTGAAACGCATCTTCGGCGACCGACTCTATGTCGAGCTGCAGCGCCACGGCACCTATGACAAGCGGCACGAACAGAAGATTATCGGTCTTGCCTATAAGCACGACCTGCCGCTGGTCGCCACCAACGAAGCCTTCTTCCTGACGCGTGATGATTACGACGCGCATGATGCACTGATGGCTGTAGCGCACAACGCCATCGTCTCTGACGACAGCCGTTTCCGCCTCTCGCCGGATCATTATCTGAAGAGCCGCGCCGAAATGGAAAAGCTCTTCGCCGATCTGCCTGAGGCACTGGAGAATACGGTTGAGATCGCCCGGCGCTGCTCCTTCGTACTGAAGACGCGCAAGCCGATCCTGCCGCGCTTCACCGGCGCCACCGCCGATCCTGAGGAGGCCGAACGCGCCGAGGCGCTCGAACTTCGCCGCCAGGCGCAGGAGGGGCTCGACATGCGTTTGGCCACGCTCGGCATGTCGGCCGGCTACGAGGAGAAGGATTATCGCGAGCGGCTGGAATTCGAGCTCAGCGTCATCGAGCGCATGAAGTTCCCAGGTTACTTCCTGATCGTTTCGGATTTCATCAAATGGGCCAAGCAGCACGATATCCCCGTCGGCCCTGGCCGCGGTTCGGGCGCAGGCTCGCTGGTCGCCTATGCACTGACCATCACCGACGTCGATCCGTTGCGCTTCTCGCTGCTCTTCGAACGCTTCCTCAATCCGGAACGCGTCTCGATGCCGGACTTCGATATCGACTTCTGCCAGGATCGCCGCGAAGAGGTGATCCGTTACGTGCAGCGCAAATATGGGCGCGAGCAGGTGGCGCAGATCATCACCTTCGGTTCGCTGCAGGCGCGCGCCGCACTGCGTGACGTCGGCCGCGTGTTGGAAATGCCCTATGGTCAGGTCGACAAGATCTGCAAGCTGGTGCCGAACAACCCGGCAAACCCGACGCCGCTCTCCAAGGCGATCGAGGAGGAGCCGAAGCTGCAGGAAGAAGCAGCCAAGGAACCGGTTGTCGCGCGTCTGCTTGATATTGCCCAGAAGATCGAAGGCCTCTATCGTCACGCCTCGACCCACGCCGCCGGCATCGTGATCGGCGACCGCCCGCTGTCAAAGCTGGTGCCGATGTATCGCGATCCGCGTTCCGACATGCCGGTCACCCAGTTCAACATGAAATGGGTGGAGCAGGCCGGCCTGGTGAAGTTCGACTTCCTCGGCCTGAAGACGCTGACCGTGTTGAAGGTCGCCGTTGACTTCTGCAAGAAGCGCGGCATCGAAGTGGATCTCGCCAAGATCCCGCTCGACGATAAGAAGACCTATGAGATGCTCTCGCGCGGCGAGACCGTCGGTGTGTTCCAAGTTGAAAGTGCCGGCATGCGCAAGGCGCTGATCGGCATGAAACCGGACTGCATCGAGGACATTATCGCGCTCGTGGCTCTTTATCGTCCAGGCCCGATGGAGAACATCCCGACTTACAACGCGCGCAAGCATGGCGACGAAGAGCTGGAATCGATCCATCCGATGATCGACCACCTGCTCAAGGAAACGCAGGGCGTTATCGTTTACCAGGAACAGGTGATGCAGATCGCCCAGGTCCTGTCGGGCTATTCGCTCGGCGAAGCCGATCTTCTGCGTCGCGCCATGGGTAAGAAGATCAAGGCGGAAATGGACCAGCAGCGCGAGCGCTTCGTCGATGGCGCGGTCAAGAACGGCGTCTCGAAGCCGCAGGCCGATAACATCTTCGAACTGCTCGCAAAGTTCGCAAACTACGGCTTCAACAAGTCGCATGCGGCGGCCTATGCGATCGTCTCTTACCAGACGGCCTACATGAAGGCGCATTATCCGGTCGAATTCTTGGCCGCCTCGATGACGCTCGATATGTCGAACACAGAAAAGGTCAACGACTTCCGGCAGGATGCCAAGCGTCTCGGCATCGAAGTCATTGCGCCCTCCGTTCAGACCTCTTTCCGCCATTTCGAGACTGGCGACAACCGCATCTATTACGCGCTTGCGGCCATCAAGGGTGTCGGCGAATCCGCCGTCGATCACATCGTTGAAGTGCGCGGCGACAAGCCCTTCGCCAGTATCGAGGATTTTTGCCTGCGCATCGATCCGCGTCAGGTCAACCGCCGCGTATTGGAAAGCCTGATCTATGCCGGCGCCTTCGATTGCTTCAATCTCGATCGCGCCCAGCTTTCCGCTGGCCTCGATCGCGTGCTCGGCTATGCACAGCGTGCCCAGGAAAACAAGCTGAGCGGTCAGTCGGATATTTTCGGCGGGGCGTTGTCCTCTGGTCCGGAAAAGATCGCCCTGCCGCCGTTCTCGCCCTGGCTTGCCTCCGAGCGCCTGCTCAAGGAGTTCCAGGTGCTGGGCTTTTACCTGACCGCCCATCCCCTCGACAGCTACAACAACATCCTCCAGAAGATGCGTGTGCAGACCTTCGCCGATTTCTCCGCCGCCGTGAAGCAGGGCGCGGCAAACGGGCGACTGGCAGGCACGGTGATTTCCAAGCAGGAGCGCAAGACGCGTACTGGCAACAAGATGGGCATCATCGTCTTCTCCGATTCCTCAGGCCAGTACGAATCCGTGCTCTTCTCGGAAATGCTGAACCAGTATCGTGATGTGCTGGAGCCTGGAAAATCCTTCGTCATTACCGCTATTGGCGAAGAGCGGCCGGAAGGTGTCAGTCTGCGTCTGCAGACCATCCAGTCGCTGGAAGAAAAATCGCTGCAGATGCAGAAGGCGCTACGCGTCTACGTCCGCGATTCCGGTCCTCTGCGCGCCGTCGCGGCGCATCTGAACGCCAGGGGTGACGGCCTCGTTTCCTTCATCGTCATCAAGGAGGAAGGCAAGCGGGAAGTCGAGGTGGTCTTGCAGGATAAGTACCGGATCACACCCGAGATCGCCGCCGCCCTGCGCGCGGCTCCCGGCGTTGTCGACGTCGAACTCGTCTGACGAACAGGGCAACCGGGACGAACCCGGTTGCCCTTCTTTTCAGCCGGCCTGCAGCCGGCACGAGGCGTCCTTACAGCGGCCTCTGCCGAAGCCCATGATGGCCATGCCGATCAGCGTCGCTCCGACCGGCACCATCAGGGCGGCCCGTAGCGCTTCCAGCCGTTCGGACGGGCTGTCGCCATCACCGAGAGCAAGCGTGCTAACGGCGCTGACGGCTGACAGGCCCAAGGCTGCGCCGAACTGGAACGAGGTGTTCACTAGGCCGCTTGCCAGCCCCTGTTCGTCTTCGGCAATACCCTCGGTCGCGATGATTGTCAGCGGTCCATAGCCGAGCGAGAAGGCGAGGCCGAGCAACACCATTGACGGCAGCATGGCCGCATAGGTCCAGTCGAGGCCCATGCCCAGGAAGAGCGCGTAGCCGGCGATAGCGAAAGCAAAGCCGCCGAGGACTACGCGTCCATTCCCGAAGCGTTCGACGAGCAAGGGCGTCAGCAGCGGGGCAAGAATGGCGTCCATGCCAATGACGATCAGTGCGAGGCTGGTTTGGAAGGACGACCAGCCGAGCAATTCCTGCAGGTACAGCGAGACGATGAACTGGAAGCCGAAGAAGGCGCCGGTAAAAAGCATTGCTCCGAGGTTCGATTGCACCAGTTCTGACGACCGGAATATCCCGAGGCGCACCAGCGGCGCACGTGAATTGCGCTCGATAAGAATGAAAGCAAGCCAGAGCGCTACGCTCGCCCCTGCCGCCGCAATCGTCCAATTCAGATTGTTGGTCGCATGCTCCAGTCGCGTCAGTGTATAGGCGGCAAGCAGCATGGCGCCGGTCAGCGTTCCCGCGCCCGCGATGTCGAATTTCTGACGTGGGGCGTCCTTCTCCTTCTTCTCCACGATCAGCTTCATGCCGATGAGAAGCAGGATGGCGGAGAAGATGACGGGCGCGAAGAACACCCAGCGCCAGCCCACGGCGGCCAAAAGCCCGCCGATGACGAGACCGAGCGAAAAGCCGGCGGAAGCGGTGCCGGCATAGATGAGCACCGCCCTATTGCGCTGCGGTCCTTCGGGAAAGCTGCCGTTAATGAGGGCGAGGCCGGCTGGCGTCATGAAGGCGGCCGCCGCGCCGGTCACGAAGCGGGCCGTCAGCAGCATCCAGCCTTCGGTCGCAAAACCGCCGAGCCCGGAGAAAAGCAGGAACACCGTGAGCGCCGTCAGGAAGACCTTGCGTTTGCCGTAGATATCGGCGACTCGCCCGCCAAGTAGCATCAGGCCGGCATAGGCAAGAACATAGGCCGAAACCACAGCGCTCAGAGTTGTGGTCGAAAGGCCGAGTTCGGCTCGGATCGAGGGCAGGGCGATGTTGAGCATGGCCGCATCGACGCCTTCGAGAAAGATCGCACCGCAAAGAACGGCGAGCATGCCGGCGGCACCGAGGCTCATTCTTCCGCTATCCGCTGCCAGAGGAGGACTTGTAGACATCATGATTTCCTTGTCCATGAAGTAGGGAAGAGCGAGAATGGTTACATATTGATCTTCGGTTCCCTATTGTAACCAGGTCTGACATAAGGCATGGTTCGAACCCATGGAAGAAGGCACTTCAAACTCACCGAGTGACTGCTGCAGCACCGACCGCGACTACGACATCCACCAGTGGGATGCGCGGGAGGAGTGCGAGGTGCGCCAGATACTCGATCGCATCGCCGACAAATGGTCGCTACTGGTCATTGCCCTGCTGGAAAAGCGCACCCTGCGTTTCACCGAATTGCGCAAGAGCATCGACGGCATCAGCCAACGAATGCTGACGACGACATTGCGCCAGCTCGAGCGCGACGGGCTGATCGTGCGGACGGTCTATCCAGTGGTGCCGCCGAGGGTCGATTACGCACTGACGGAGCTCGGCTGCACGCTGCATGATACGATCAAGGCGCTCGTTGCCTGGACGGAGGCGAACCAGACAAAGATCATCGCCGCTCGCCGAGACTACGACGAACGCGCCAGCGAGAAGCTCTGGTAGGTCAGCTTTCGCGGGTGATCGTGATGAATTCGGTGCCTTCGGTAGTCTCGGGACCAAGGCCCATATCCGAGATCGTCAGCGTCGAGCCGGGCGAGATCAGCGCGTCGATCCGGTGACGAACGTCCTCTGATATCGAGATGCGACTGAGCGCCGTCGCGATGGGACGGCCGCTGATAATGGAACTTTCCTGATTGGTAATGCCCAGCCGCTTCATCGCCTCACGGGACAGGTTGTTTTCTAGCGTCACGCCCAGCCAGTCGGCCGTGCCGGCCGCCTCGTCGACGGCATGCAGCGAGAAGAAATGTGTACCAAGCGCGAGGCCGGGATCGGTAATCGTAACGGGCGCCTCGAAAAGCGGCTTGAAATCCTGGCGCACCATGATGACGCCGTTTGGTGGTTCGCCTTTACCTGCCGCGGCGTAAACTTCTCTAATCAGAGCGTCGGTGATGAAGCCCTTATCACGGGCGAATTCCTTCGGCCGGAGCGCCTTGAAGGCGTTGATGGCCTGAACGGTCGCAGGGCCAGCCAGCCCGTCAGGCTCGCCGGCGGCAAAGCCGAGCTGGTTCAGGAGGGTCTGGATGTCCGTGACATTTTCACGCTGTGTGCGGCGCGTGATTAGCATGCTGATGGGCGAGGTTTCCGCAGCGGGTGCCGGTGCCTGGATCAGCGGTATCGGCAGGGCCACCGTCGTCTCGTTCATGGCAACCTGCACCTGCGTCTTCGCATAGCCGATGGCTGGGCGTAGCTCCACGTCGGAAAGCAGCGGCGCCGGCTCGGGCCGATCCGGTCGGAAAAGTGTCGGATGATCGATTGGCTCGGGCGTCAGCTCGCTGCCGGTGATGATGACGGGCACGCCCATCTCGGTCATCTTGTAGAGCGATTTTGCGAAATCGCCGGGCATGCGCACGCAGCCATGCGAGGCCGGATAACGCGGCACGGAATTGGATTCGTGCAGTGCGATGCCGGACCATGTCAGCCGCTGCATGAAGGGCATCGGCGCATTCGAATAGATATTGGATTCGTGGTACTTCTGCTTCTCGATGACGGAGAAGATGCCGCTCGGAGTGGTATGCCCGTCCTTGCCGCTCGATATCTTGGAGGTCGCGACGATCTCCGCGCCATCATAGACGGCGAGCGACTGCTTATCCTTGGAGACGAATATCTGCAGCGTGCGTGGATCGGCCGCATATGCCGGATGAACGAGAGCGGTTGCCGACAGCAACCCGATAAGGACGCTTACACGCACAGACATGACGCAATACACCACATGCACAAAAACGCCTGGAGTTAAGCACGCGAAGTTTAACGAAGGCTTGAATGGGCGATCGCGCGGCGATCACAAGATCGTGGAATATTCGAGCATGGCATGATCAGGCGGTAAAGAATTGCAATGCCGCGTTGCTGGAAGCGGAGACTGTGCCGGCCTGAAGCAAAGGGCTACCGGTTGCCCTTGCCGCCGAACGTATAGCCGGTTTCGACCGTGCCTTTGCCAAACTTGTCACGCAGTTTGTCCATGGCGGCTTCCGCCGCGGCGCGCCGGCCGGATTGATGGTCGATGAGGTCGGGCGGATCGGCGCGGCCGGCATCGCCGAGATCCGTTACGCCGATACCGATCAAACGGAATTTCGTACCGTCCGTTTCCTTTTCCAGAAGCTCGACCCCGGTTCGGAAGATCTTGTCGGCAAGCTGAGTCGGATCTTCCAGGCGGCGGTTGCGGGTACGCGATTTGAAATCGGCCGTTTTCATCTTCAGTACGACCGTCTGCCCGGCAATGCCGCTTTTCTTCAGCCGCCAGGAGACTTTCTCGGAGAGATTGCGCAGGATCGGCACGAGATCGTCGTAACGCGAAATATCGTCGAAGAAGGTGGTTTCGGCTGAAACGCTCTTGGCGGGATCGTTGATATGCACCTCGCGGTCGTCGATGCCACGAGACAGACGGGAGAGGCGCTGGCCGATACTGCCATAGCGGCGCATCAGGTCGTTCTCTTCCATCCCCTGCAACTGACCGATTATGCGAATACCATCAGCTTCGAGCGTCGCCGCGAGGGCCTTGCCGACGCCCCAGATGGTCGTCACCGGACGAGGTGCCAGGAACTCTACGGCTTCCTCCCGCCCGATGACGGAAAAGCCACGCGGCTTCTGCAGATCGGAGGCGACTTTGGCGAGGAACTTGCAATAGGAGAGCCCGACCGAGACGGTGATGCCGATCTCCTTTTCGACTCGGCGGGCGAACTTCGCCAGCGTGCGTGAGGGCGGATCATGATGCAGGCGTTCGGTACCGCCTAGCTCCAGGAAGGCTTCGTCGATGGAGAGCGGCTGAACGAGCGGCGTCAGTTCCTGCATCAGCGCGCGGACCTCCCGGCCGACCTTTACATATTTCTCCATGTCGGGAGGGATGACGATCGCCTGCGGACAGGCTTCCAGCGCCTTGAACATCGGCATGGCCGAGCGAACACCGTGAATGCGGGCGATGTAGCAGGCGGTGGAGACGACACCGCGCTTTCCGCCGCCGATGATCACCGGCTTGTCGGCGAGCTCCGGGTTGTCGCGCTTCTCCACGGCCGCATAGAAAGCATCACAATCGATATGCGCGAGCGTCAGGTCATAGAGCTCCTTGTGGCGCACAAGACGGGGACTGCCGCAGGCATGGCAACGGCGCACCTCTCCCTTCTGCTCGGCAAGGCAGTCGCGACAGAAGCCGGGTGTCTTGTCAGATGCAGGCGCCATGGCGGGAACAAAGGTTGAACATCGGAACATTACGCCCTAAGCTTTTGAGTCTCAAGAGAGGGAGGAGAGCTTGGCCGTGGATATCGATTTTCGTTTCGAGCCTGTCACGGCCGAACGCTGGGGCGACTTCGAGACGCTGTTCGGCCCGCAGGGCGCCTTCTATAATTGCTGGTGCGTCGCGCTGCGCCTTCCGCATGCCGTCCGCACCAGGATGGAGCCCGCTGAGCGTAGGGCCCATATGCAGGAGCGCATTGCGGCCGGGCCGCCGCCCGGCATTCTTTGCTATTCTGAAGGAGAGCCGGTCGCCTGGGTACAGGTCGGGCCGCGTCATGACGTGCCCCAGTTCAATTCGTCGCGCACAGTTTCGCGGCCCGTCGATGAAGGTGATGCGCATGATCCCTCGATCTGGGCGATCAGCTGTTTCTTCCTGCTGCCGAAGCTACGCGGAAAGGGCTTGAGCCACCGGATGCTTGCCGGCGCGGTCGAATACGCCCGCCGCGAGGGCGCACGCCTGCTGGATGCCTGTCCCATCGACCATGTGAAGCAGTCGAAATCGGTGACGCTCTGCATCGGCTCGACAGCGATCTTTGACGCTGCCGGTTTTGAGACGATTGCGCGGCGTAAGGATGGCCGGCCGCTTATGCGGCTGGATTTGCACGTTTGATGGAGTCTGCCGCAAGATGCCGGTCGATCAGCTCGGCCGCATGCGCCCAGTCTCGCGCTCGCGCGATGTCCTCGGAGGCAGGTGGCGCAAAACGGTGCACGGGTGAATCCGGCATGAGGTGGATGAGCAGGCAATCCTCTACATGCTCCTTCACCGAACGCAGGTTGTGCGCCATATCATCGATGAAGACGACTGGAAGGTCGCGGCCGCCGTGCAACGCCTGCACGACCGGTCCCTTCGGCTGTTCGCTGGCAAGCATCGGGAACGCTAGGCCGGTGCTATCGAGCAGGCGGCGGCGGTGGGCGGAAAACTGCGGCGGCATCGCGGTGAGGAACAGGATGTCGGCATTCCTGGACAGCTGCTCAAGGATGGACACGACCGGATCGAAGGGTGTCTGCCAGCTCTCCTGGGCCTCGAAGAATTCCGCGATCAGCCGGCTGACGTGCTGATCCTCAAGCACCTGCCCGTCGGCCAGCGAGACGATATTGCCGTGAAGATGAAAGGAGCGCGGCAGGAATTCGTGGCCGAGGCTCTGCAGATACAACTGAAAGGGATCGATGAATTGCAGTACGACATCATCGACGTCGCAGACGATGAGCGGCCTGTCGCCGAGCCGGATATGCGAGATGCCGAGTTCGGCGCTGTCGTTCACGATCAGTATTCTCCGGAATCGAGGCCGGGTGGAGAGAAGTGGCGCCATGCAGCCGTCAGCGCTTCCGGCGTCGTGCCTGTCGCCTCACAGAAGGCGATCGCGGTCGGCTCGTGGTTCATGAGGAAATCCAGCATGCCGCCGAGAAAGCCGGAATCGTTGATAGCGTTGCGCACTTGGCTCGGCTCGACGCCGGTCAGCGCCAGGAAGCGGCCGAAGAGATCCGGATCGTTTGCCAGCCAACCGAGGACGGCGATAGCCGTTTCTTGCGGATCGGCTGCCGCCGCAAGTTGTTTCGAAGTCTTGAAATTGCTTTGCATTGCGGCGGTCGAGTTACCTTTTTTTCAACCAAATACCGGTAGCTTGCACTATCGGTTTCATGGAGCCATTTGTCAGCTGATGTCTTGTCATGGGACATCTGGCTTCAAGAGCGGACGTAGGGACAGCTTGTCATGCCCAAACAGGTAATGATTGTAGAAGATAACGAGCTCAACATGAAGCTCTTTCGGGACCTCATCGAGGCCTCGGGTTATACTACGATCCAGACCCGCAACGGTATGGAAGCGCTTGATCTTGCACGCAAGCACCGCCCCGATCTTATTCTTATGGATATTCAGCTTCCGGAAGTGTCCGGTCTCGAAGTCACCAAATGGCTGAAAGAAGATGATGAACTGCATGCGATCCCGGTCATTGCAGTCACCGCTTTCGCCATGAAGGGCGACGAGGAACGGATTCGCCAGGGCGGCTGCGAGGCATATGTCTCGAAGCCGATCTCCGTTCCGAAATTCATTGAGACGATCAAGACTTATTTGGGCGACGCCTGAGCATCGGAAAGATTAATGACCGCGCGAATACTGGTAGTTGACGATATTCCGGCGAATGTGAAACTGCTCGAAGCGCGGTTGCTGGCCGAATATTTCGACGTGCTGACAGCCGCCGACGGCTACGAGGCGCTGGCGATCTGCGACCGTAACCAGGTAGACCTCATTCTTCTCGACATCATGATGCCCGGCATCGATGGCTTCGAAGTGTGCGAGCGGCTGAAGGCCAATCCTAAGACCTCGCATATTCCCGTCGTCATGGTCACCGCGCTCGACCAGTCGGCCGACCGTGTGCGCGGCCTGAAGGCCGGTGCAGATGACTTCTTGACCAAGCCCGTCAACGATCTGCAGCTGATCTCCCGCGTGAAGAGCCTGCTGCGCCTGAAGACGCTGAGCGACGAACTGCGCACGCGCGCCGAGACCGCTCAGACGATGGGCATGGATGAGCTGATGCATGCTGGCGACGAACGCTCAGACGAAGCGGGCCAGGTATTGTTGGTCGACAGCCGTGCCAACTCGCAGGAGCGCATCATCAAGACGCTGAAGCCTGTCGCCGATGTGGTTGCCATTTCAGATCCACAGGCTGCCCTTTTCGAAGCGGCCGAGAGCACTTTCGAACTCGTTATCGTCAACGCCAATTTCGATGATTACGACCCGCTGCGGCTCTGCTCGCAGTTCCGTTCGCTGGAGCGGACCCGTTTCCTGCCGATCCTGATCATCACCGAGCAGGGCGCCGACAACATGGTCATCCGGGCACTCGATCTTGGCGTCAACGACTATATCGTGCGCCCCGTCGATCCGAACGAACTGGTCGCCCGCAGCCTGACGCAGATTCGGCGCAAGCGCTACAACGACCGCCTGCGCGCCAATGTCAAGCAGACGATCGAGCTCGCAGTCACCGATCCGCTGACCGGCCTCAACAATCGCCGTTACCTCGACAATCATCTCAATGTGCTGTTCAACCGTTCGATGGCCCGCGGCCGGCCGCTCTCGGTTCTGATCACGGATATCGACCGCTTCAAACAGGTCAACGATACCTATGGCCACGACGGCGGCGATCAGGTGCTGAAGGAATTTGCAAACCGCGTGCGCTCGACCGTCCGCGGTGCCGATCTCGCCTGCCGTTACGGCGGGGAGGAATTTGTCGTCGTCATGCCGGACACCTCGCCCGAAGTCGCCGCGGCCGTTGCCGAGCGCCTGCGCATGGCCGTTGAAAGCACGCCCTTCCTGCTGAAGTCGTCGGGCGAAACGCTGAATATTACGGCCTCTTTCGGCATATCTTCGCGTATTGCTTCGGTCATAACGCCCGACCAACTCATGAAGCAGGCAGACCTTGCACTCTATGAGGCGAAGAACACCGGACGCAACCGCGTCGTGGCCTCAGCCGCCTGACGACAGGATGTTTCATAACATTCCGCGTTCGGTTATCCACTGGGCTAGCTGAACCTTACGAACATTTAATGTTGATGGCTGCAACAAGGCCGCTTATTTTTCAACCCGATAGCCCCAAAATGGACTTTAAAGCGCGTTTCTTTTGATAACACGTATCGCCTGCTCGCGAAAACCAGAGGCAGGAATTGAGCAAAGAAGAGCGGACTATAAGTGCATCCCGAGCAATCTGTCCGCGTCAATCGTATTTCAGCAGATGTAACGCCGTCCCTTTACGTAAGGGCAGGTATGATGGCGTTATTGCAATATATTTGTAAAATTCTTGGTAAAATTAAATATTGTCCGATTGGTAAAAGAGAATTGCACGGTTCTTTACACGTGCCAAAATTGGACTTTTAACCATAGAATCATGCCTTGAAATTTTATCATTAAGAATTTGTTGATTTTCTTTCATTTTTGCGCAAATTATCGCCTCAGAACAGAAAGCGCTCCGGTGGAGGAGCTGTCGATACCCCATGATGCTCAGGTCCGCCGCATCTCCTGGGTCGTGGGGTCGGTCGGCTGGTACGCAACTTTAAACGGTTCCTCGTGCCGTTTTGCTTGCTGGCCGACCCCCTTTTCATAAAAACGCCGTCCCTTCCCGAAGATGGAAGGGCGGCGTTTTTCTGTTTGCGCTAACATTGACCTTACGTGAGCCCGGCATAAACAAAAAGCGCGCAACCCGAAGGCGCGCGCTTTTTTTAAAAAAACGTGAGATCCAGTAATTACTTGATCTTGGTTTCCTTGAACTCGACATGCTTCTTAGCAATCGGGTCATACTTGGTCTTCGTCATCTTGTCCGTCATCGTACGGCTATTCTTCGTCGTGACGTAGAAGAAACCGGTGTCGGCCGTCGACAGAAGCTTGATCTTGATAGTGGTAGCCTTGGCCATGGTCGTCCTGCCTTTAAGAAAATGAAAGCCGTGGAAAGCCGGATAGGCTCCACGGCAAATTCTGGCGCGAAACTACGAATCTTGCCCGAAAAGTCAAGCCCGCTTTCCGAGGAAAAGCAGTCTTATGCCCGCGAGAAGAGCATAAAGCCCGAAGAAGCAAGCAATTGACCAGGCAAAGCCGTTGTTTCCTGCAACGTCGATGGCTGCGCCGATCACCTGCGGACCGGCAACGGTGCCAACGGCATAGCAGAAAACGAAGGCCGCATTGGCCGCCGCAAGATCGGAACCTGTCAGTCGCGAGCCGAGATGGCTCAGTCCAACAGTGTAGAGACCGGAGACGCAACCGCCCCAGAAAACCAGAAGCCCGGCCATGAGAAGCCAGTTGTTGACGAGGATCGGCAGCATCATCGTGCCGGTGAAGCCGGTAAGCGCCATGAGCACGAGCAGGGGACGCTTGTCCTTGATGCTATCGGAAAGCAACCCGAGCGGGATTTGGAAGATGACGTTGCCGACACCCATCATGGTCAGAAGCAGGGCGGCCTGCGATTCGGTGAAATGCGCCCGCACGGCAAAGATCGGAAAGAGCGAGAGGCCGCCGGCTTCGACCGCACCGAAAATAAAGACGGCTGCTGTCGCGGTCGGCACTAGGAAGACGTAGCGCATGAAATGCAACTCCGGCTTTTCGTCCAGGACCGGGCTCTCATGCCGGGCGATGAAAATCGGGATCGCAGCGAGCAGGATCGCGAAGGCGCCGACTAGGAAGGGCAGGATGCCCTCGCTGCCGAGCAGCGAGAAGATCAGCGGCCCGGCGGCAAAGCCGAGTGAAAGAACCGTTGCGTAGATGCCGAGCACGAAGCCGCGTTTGGAAGGTGGCGAGGCAGCGTTGATCCAGAATTCCGACAGGATGAAGAGCGTGGTCGTAGCACCATGGAAGGCGAAGCGCAGCGGAAACCACATCCAGAAATCCTGCGCATAATAGAATCCGAGCGCACTCAGCGCCGAGATCAGCACCGCCCACAGCATGGTGGGTGCGACGCCATACTGATGCGCGAGCTTTGTCGTGATCGGCGCTGCCGCCATCGCCGCGATACCGGCCATCGCGGTATTGAGACCGATAAGGGTGGAAGAGATGCCGCGCTTTTCGAGAATGATGCTGAGAAGAGGCAGTCCCAGGCCTATCGCTATGCCGACAGCGGAAATGGAAGAGACGGCTGCCACCAGAGAAGGCCAATGGATTTCCTCGACATCGCCCGGTGTGCCGTTCTTCGGCTGAGACATTTATCCATCCTTAGAGAAGTATGCGGACGAATCGTCCGTCTGGTGTCACATAGAAAGACATAGGCGTGCCAAATCCAAGTGACGGGCAGGGTTTCATAGTATTTCCGGCGTCTCCCGACGAGTTCTTGAGTTCCCCGTACAAGAAATGATTACCGTGACGATGTACTGCAGATAGTCGGCTACAGGCCACGGCGCTCTGGCCGCTGCCACTACACGCGAAATATGTCTGTAAGGTGAAGGTGTTCAAGCTTGGCGGCCGGGTGCGTCGTGATCGTCCGGTTCGTCGTCGTCACCGCCGAAACCATGCATCCTCAACGCCCATTGCAGGCCGATGACGCCACCCTTTATCGGCTGGATCGAGACGAGCGCGGTGATGACGGTGATCGGTGCCCAGATGGCGAGATGCACCCAGACTGGCAGCACGAACGTCATGTCCGTCAACATGAAGCCGCCGACGACGACATGGCCGAGCACGAGGATGACGAGATAGGGCGGCAGATCGTCGGCGCGGTGGTGGTACATCGCCTCGCCGCAGGCGGCGCAATGATCGACGGGTTTGAGAAAGGCACGAAATAGCTTGCCGCTGCCACAGGCCGGACAGCGATTCAAGAAGCCTCGCGTGATGGAGCGTCCGAGCGGCCGCTCGGCACCGGACGTATCCCCGTAGCGAACGATCTCGTCTGCCGGTGTGCTCATGGTTCTTCCCTTTCCGGAACTAACGCCTACCGCGCGGGGGCCTCGTTCCGACTTTTTTGCGAGCGCGGCTTGCGTCGCGCCGTCCCGCCTTGTGGAAGGAGCGCACAGCCGTCGGCATCTTGCGTCCCTCGCTCAGCATTTCAAATCGCAGGGCCCCCGCAAGCGGGATCGCCTCTGCCAACCGCACCGTCACATCGTCGCCGAGACGATAGCCGAGCCCGGTTTTCTCCCCGGTCAGCGCCTGATGCGCCTCGTCATAGATGAAATAGTCGGTGCCGAGCGTAGATATAGGGATGAAACCATCAGCGCCATAGTCCGGAAGCAAGATAAACAGACCGGATTTGGTGACGCCTGAAACGCGTCCGTCGAATTCCTGGCCGATGCGACCAGCAAGATGGTGGGCGATCAGGCGATCGACCGTCTCTCGCTCGGCGGCCATGGCGCGGCGTTCGAAGGTGGAGATCTCGGCAGCGATATCGTCGAGTGTTGCCTCCTCATCCGGCGTGATGCCGCCTTCGCCGAAGCCGAGCGCACCGACCAGCGCCCGATGCACGATGAGGTCGGCATAACGGCGGATCGGCGAAGTGAAGTGCGCATACTTCATCAGGTTCAGGCCGAAGTGACCGATATTGTCAGGGCTGTAGATTGCCTGGCTCTGCGAACGCAGCACCATTTCGTTCACCATGGTCTGGTGCGGCGTGCCATCAGCCTTGGCGAGAATACCGTTGAAGCTGTTGGCGCGCACATTGCCGCCCTTGGCAAGCGAGATGCCGAGGGTAGCGAGGAACTCCCGCAGCACTTCCTGCTTGGCAAGCGTCGGGGAGTCGTGAATGCGGTAGATCAGCGCCTGGCGCTTTTTCTCCAGCGTCTCGGCAGCTGCGACGTTCGCTTGGATCATCATCTCTTCGATCAGCTTGTGTGCATCGAGGCGCGGCGGCACGAAGACACGATCGACGGTGCCGTCGGGTTTCAGCAGGATCTTGCGCTCGGGCATGTCGAGTTCGAGCGGCTGGCGCCGCTCGCGACCGCGCTTCATCGTCTCGTAGGCGTGCCAGAGCGGCTTCAGGATCGGCTCTAGCATCGGGCCGGTCTTGTCGTCGGGCTTGCCGTCGATAGCCGCCTGCGCCTGCTGATAGGAGAGCTTGGCAGCGCTCTTCATCATGATGCGGTGGAAGGTGTGGCCGATTTTGCGGCCTTCCTTCGAAAAGACCATGCGCACGGCAAGGGCAGGGCGGTCAACGCCTTCCTTCAGCGAGCAGAGATCGTTGGAGATGCGCTCCGGCAGCATCGGCACGACACGATCAGGGAAATAGACCGAATTGCCGCGCTTCAGTGCTTCGCGGTCGAGCGGCGAGTTGGGTCGCACATACCAGGAGACGTCGGCAATCGCGACGGTGACGATAACGCCGCCGGCATTGTCCTCGGATGGATCGTCCTCGGCATAGACGGCATCGTCATGATCCTTCGCATCGGCCGGGTCGATAGTGATCAGCGGTATGTCGCGCCAGTCTTCCCGATGCGACATGGTGGCAGGCTTGGCGTCATCGGCTTCTGCAACGACCGCCGGCGGAAAGACATGCGGAATGCCATGCGCATGAATGGCGATCATCGAGATCGCCTTTTCCGAACCGACGGAACCGATGACCGACAGCACCTTGGCGCGGGCGAGTCCGAAGCGGCCAAGGCGGGCGATTTCCACCTCGACCAGATCGCCATCCTTGGCATCGCCCTTGTAATCGGGGTCGATCACCATTTCTTCGCCGCGCCGATCGATGGGCAGCAGGCGTCCGGCACCACCCGGCACATCCTTGAAGACGCCCATGGTCGCGCCGCGCCGCTTGTCGATTACCTTGATGATGCGGGCCGTATAGGCCGGGCCGCCACGGTCAACGGCCGGGAATATCTTGGCGAGGATCCGGTCGCCGATGCCGGCAACAGGCGCCTTGCCCTTGCCTTGACGGCCGGCAGGCGATTGCTGACGGATGGCGACGGCCGGCGCCACACCCTGATCCTCAGGCCATTCGGCCGGGCGGCCGATCAGCTCGCCGTCCTTATCGCGCGTGGTAATGTCGAGCACGGTGACGGGCGGCAGGGCACCCGGCCGGATCAGCGATTTGCGGCTCTTCTGCAGCATACCTTCCTGCTCCAGCTCCTGAAGCAGATGCTTGAGCTCGACGCGGCCTTCCCCCTTCAGCCCGAAGGCCTTTGCGAGTTCGCGTTTGGAAGCCTTCTGCGGATGCTCGGCAATGAAGCGCAGGATAACCTCGCGCGGCGGCAGGGCGCCATGCACGATATTCAGCGGCTCGGGCGCGGCTTCTCTGCTCGCGCGTCCGAACTTTCCCGGGCGCTTGCCCGTGGCTCTCGTAGTCTCGCGCGGTTCTCTGGCCACTCTCAGCTCTTTTTCGTTTTCGCCGCTGCTTTTGCCTTGGCTGCCTTCGGCTTTGCGGCAGTCTTCGTCGTCTTGGCTTCGGCTGCCGCAGTCTTCGGCTTCGCGACTGGTTTGGCCTTAGCAGCCGTCTTAGCCTTGGTCTTGGCAGCGGGCGTCTTACCGGCCTTTTCCGCAATCAGCGCCAGCGCTTCTTCGACGGTGATGGTCTGCGGATCCTTGCCTTTGGGTAGCGTCGCATTGACCTTGCCCCAGTTGACATAGGGACCATAGCGGCCGTCGCGAACGGTGATCGCACCACCGTCAGGATGATCGCCCAGCTCCTTCAACGCGGCCGGCGTTCCGCGGTTGCCGCCCGGCGCCTTAGCCTGCTTTTCGGCAATCAGCGTCACGGCGCGGTTGAGGCCGACCGAGAAGACGTCCTCGATGCTCTCCAGATTGGCATAGGTGCCGTCATGCAGCAGGAACGGCCCATAGCGGCCGAGCCCGGAAGAGATCATCTTGCCGGTTTCCGGATGTTTGCCGATATCGCGCGGCAGTGAAATCAGCGCCATCGCCTTCTCGTAGTCAATATCTTCTGGTTTCCAGCCCTTGGGCAGCGAGGAGCGCTTGGCATCCTTGCCGTCGCCGCGCTGTATATAAGGTCCGAAACGCCCCGAACGCAGCGTGAGTTCCTCGCCGGTGGTCGGATCGGTGCCGAGGCTCTTTGGCTCGTTCAGTGCAACCCCTTCGGCCTCGCCGCCATTCTCGGAGGAGAGCTGGCGGGTGTAATTGCATTCCGGGTAATTCGAGCAGCCGACGAAGGCGCCGTATTTGCCGAGCTTCAGCGATAGGTTGCCGGTGCCGCAGACCTGGCAGATGCGCGGATCGCTGCCGTCTTCACGCTTGGGAAAAACGAGGGGCGCCAGCGCTTCGTTGAGCGAGTCCAGAACGTTGGTGACGCGCAGTTCCTTGGTATCTTCGATCTGCGAGAAGAAATCCTTCCAGAAGTCGCGAAGAACCTGCTTCCAATTGAGTTCGCCAGCCGAAATCCGGTCGAGCTTCTCTTCGAGATCTGCCGTGAAGTCGTACTCCACGTACTTCGTGAAGAAGCTTTCGAGGAAGGCGGTGACGAGACGCCCCTTGGCTTGCGGGATCAGCTTGCGCTTGTCGATCGTCACATAATCGCGGTCGCGCAGTGTCGCGAGCGTCGCGGCATAGGTGGATGGACGCCCGATACCGAGTTCTTCCATCTTCTTGATGAGCGAAGCTTCGGAGTAACGCGGCGGCGGTTCGGTGAAATGCTGCGTGGAATTGATCTTCTGCTTCGCGAGGTTCTCGCGCGCATTGATCTCCGGCAGGCGGCCATCCTCGTCGTCAGCGTCGTCGCTCTGCTCGCCATCCTCCTTCTGGTCGGTATAGGCGGCAATGAAGCCGTCGAAGCGGATAACGGAGCCAACGGCACGCAGGCCGGCCTTCTGACCATTATTGTCGGCGATGATTTCGGCCGTCGTACGCTCGATCTCGGCCGATGCCATCTGGCTGGCGATGCCGCGCTTCCAGATCAGGTCGTAGAGGCGGATCTGGTCGGCATCCAGGAATTTGCGCACGCGATCGGGTGAGCGGTTGAAATCCGTCGGACGAATCGCTTCGTGTGCTTCCTGGGCGTTCTTCGCCTTGGTCGAGTAGAAACGGGCCTTTTCCGGCAGATAACGATCGCCGAACTGCTCGCCGATGGCGCGCCGCGCTGCATCAATCGCCTCGGGTGCCATCTGCACGCCGTCCGTACGCATATAGGTAATGAGACCGACAGTTTCGCCGCCTATATCGACGCCCTCGTAGAGCTTCTGCGCGATCTGCATAGTACGTGATGCCGAGAAGCCGAGTTTGGAGGAGGCGGCCTGCTGCAGCGTGGAAGTCGTAAACGGCGGTGCCGGATTGCGCTTGACGGGCTTTGCCTCGACGCTTTCGACGACATAGCTTGCGCCCTCTAGCAGAGCCTTCAGCTTGCCGGCTTCTTCGCCATTGCCGATCGAGCGCGGCTGCAGCCGCTTGCCGTTGGCGGCAACGAGCCTGGCTTCGAACTCGTCGCCGCGCGGTGTCTTCAGGAGCGCAGAGAGGTTCCAGTATTCTTCGGAAATGAAGCGCTCGATCTCGGATTCACGGTCGCAGACGAGGCGCAGCGCCACCGACTGCACGCGGCCGGCCGAACGCGCGCCGGGCAGCTTGCGCCAAAGAACTGGCGAGAGGTTGAAACCGACGAGATAGTCGAGTGCGCGGCGCGCCAGATAGGCGTCGACCAGAGAGACGTCGATATCGCGCGGATCGGCCATCGCATCGAGCACGGCCTTTTTGGTGATGGCGTTGAAGACGACGCGCTTGACGGGCTTGCCATTGATGACGCGCTTCTTGTTCAGAAGGTCGAGAACATGCCAGGAGATCGCTTCGCCTTCGCGATCAGGGTCGGTCGCAAGGATGAGGCCGTCGGAGGATTTCACCGCGTCGGCAATATCCTTCATGCGCTTTGACGAGGCACCATCCACCTCCCAAAGCATCTCGAAATCCTGATCCGGAAGAACTGATCCATCCTTGGCAGGCAGATCGCGCACATGGCCGAAAGAGGCGAGCACCTTGTATCCTGGACCCAGATACTTGTTGATCGTCTTGGCCTTGGCAGGCGATTCCACCACTACAACATTCATGATGATTCTCTAAAAAAGATGTCAATCCGGCAATCAGGCAGGCGCAACACGTACTGCAATATGAATACCGGCCCTCCGACATGGACAGGGAATTCGCTGTGGTCAAGAGGTTTGCTGCAATTTTACCTCTTTGCCGGGCATCGCAACCAATGAGAGACTTTGAAACTATTGCAATTCAGGATGGATGCGCTATCGTTTTTGAAAGGTGGTTCGGCTCCTTGTAAGGCAGCCTTCTCCGATTTCACAGAGACAATCATGGCGCTGAACGTTGCAGAAAAAGACATCGATCGCGCGGCGTCGCTCGAGAACGTTGCTTTCATCCGTCAGATGCTTGGAGAACTGCACCAGATGGCAGAGCGCGAACAGGCGGAGATGCTGTGTTATCTCATCGAAATGGCCTATGTCGAGGCTGGGGACCTGCAGTCGCGCATGCATGGCGGCTCAGTCGGTCATGGAAATTGAAATCAATCCGCCGGCATGACGGTGAAGCCGGCCTGCCATATCCAGCTCCAGGAGAACGAGATAGACGGCGGAAGCCGAAAGACCGGTGTGACGGATGATGTCGTCGACCTCCACTGGTGTCGGACCGAGTGCATCGATGATGAGCGAGCGATCCGTTTCATCGGGCGGAAGCGATATTTTGCCGCCCTCACGTCTTGGTTCCTCGGCTGATGGCAGAGAGAAGAGATCGGGCTGGGAAAGCGGCGCCAAGGCCTCGACGACGTCCTCGGGTGAGGTGACGATCATTGCCCCGTCTTTTAAAAGCCCGTTCGTGCCCTGACAGCGCGGGTCGAGCGGCGAGCCCGGCACGGCAAAGACCAGACGCCCGAATTCGCCTGCCATTCGTGCCGTGATCAGCGAGCCGGAACGAACCGCTGCTTCCACGATCACGACGCCAAGCGCAATGCCTGATATCAGGCGGTTTCGACGGGGGAAATCGCGGGCACGCGGTTCCCAGCCGAAAGGCATCTCGCTGACGGCAAGGCCATTGCCATTCCATATCTCGTCCAGCAAACCGACATTTTCAGGTGGGTAGGGTTGATCCAGCCCGCCGGCCATGGCGGCTATGGTGCCGGTGCCAAGACTTGCCCGATGGGCGGCCGTATCGATGCCGCGGGCAAGCCCGGAGACGATGACGTAGCCGGCCCGACCGCAGTCGCGCGCAATCATCGCCGCGAATTTCGAGCCGCTGATGGAGGCATTGCGCGACCCGACGATGCCGATGGCCGGCCGATTTGCCGCGGAAAGATCGCCCTTGACCGCCAAGAGCGGCGGCGCGCCATCGATCTGGCGCAAAGCATGCGGATATTCAGGCTCGCCAATGCCGACGAAACGGGCGCCGAAGCGCTGTGCCGCATCCAGTTCGCGATAGGCCTCGGCTTCCGTTGCGATGCGGATGGAGCGTGTGGCACCGCCCCGCGCCGAAAGCTCCGGCAGCATGGAAAGTGCCGCTTCCGCCGAGCCGAAATGATTGATGAGATCGCGAAAGGTTGCAGGGCCGACATTGTCGGAACGGATCAGCCGCAGCCAGGCGATCCTCTGCTTGTCGGTCAGCGCAACTCCCTTTGGCTTTGCGCTGAGCGCGTCCATTATCCCTTAGCCCCGATCTTGCTTTCCGTGCCATTCATCAGGCGGGAAATATTGGCCTTGTGCTTCCAATAGGAGATGACGGTCATGATCGCCATGATCGCCGCAACCTTTTCGTCGCCCAATATCCACAATGCAACCGGAATGACAAGCATGGCGATCAGCGCGGAAAGCGAGGAGTAGCGCGTGATAAAGGCGGTTCCCAGCCAGACGGCGGCAAAGAGCAGGACCATGAGCGGTGCAACACCGAGAAGTGTGCCGATATAGGTGGCGACACCCTTACCGCCCTTGAAGCCGATCCAGACGGGGAAGAGATGGCCGATGAAAGCGAAGAAACCGGCGATGATGCCCGCTTCCTCACCCGCGAAATAGGCCATGATCCAGGCGGCTACGGCAGCCTTCAACGCGTCGAGCAGCAGCGTTGCAGCCGCAAGCTTCTTGTTGCCTGTGCGCAGGACATTTGTGGCGCCGATATTGCCGGAGCCGATGCTTCGCACATCGCCGAGGCCGGCGGCACGCGTCAGGATGAGGCCGAACGGGATGGAGCCGAGCAGGTAGCCCACGACGATCGCGGCAAGCGCCAGTGGCAGCGTTATCTGCCAGGTGACAAGATCAGATATCATTTTGTTCCCCAATCCTCTGCCGAAAGGCCACCTGCAAGCGCTGGGCGGCCCTCAGCCCTGCAATGTGTGAACCAGCTTGCCACTGACATAGGTTGCCACGGCTCGCCCGCTGAAACGTGCATCCTCGAACGGCGTGTTCTTCGAGTGAGAAAGAAGCATGTCCTTGGCGACAAGCCAAGGTTCTTCGAGATCAATCAGCGCGATATCGGCTCTGGCACCAGGTTTCAGGGTGCCGGCATCGAGACCGAAGATTTGCGCCGGCCGCGTCGACATCGCATCGATCAGCCGCATCAGGCTGACCTGCTCGCTGTGATAGAGCCGCAAGGCTGCGGCGAGCATGGTTTCGAGGCCCACTGCGCCATCTTCGGCCTCGCCGAAGGGCAGTCGCTTGGTATCGACATCCTGCGGATCGTGCGAGGAGACGATGATATCGATCGCGCCCCTGGCCAGCGCATCCACCATCGCCACCCGGTCATCCTCGGAGCGCAGCGGCGGATAGAGCTTGAAGAAGGTCCGATATTCGCCGATGTCGTTCTCGTTAAGCGCCAGGTTGTTGATCGATATACCGCAGGTTACTTTCGCGCCGCGCGAGCGGGCAAGTTCGATCGCCTCGACCGATTCCGGAACGGAGATCATCGCAGCGTGATAGTTGCCGCGGGTCAACTGGGCGATGCGCAGGTCGCGCTCCAGCGGGATCAGCTCCGCTTCCTTCGGAATGCCCGAAAGGCCGAGCCAGCTTGCGAGCAGGCCTTCATGCATGACGCCATTGGCGCCGAGATATTTGTCACGCGTGGCGCAGGAAATGACGGCGCCGAATTCGCGTGCATAGGTCATCACCCGGCGCAGCACCTGTGTATCGGATATGGTGGCCTGCGCGTCGGTGAAGGCGACGGCGCCAGCCTCCATCAATAGGCCGATTTCCGTCATCTCTTCGCCGGCGAGCCCCTTGGTGATGGCCGCTGCCGGATAGACGTTGACGACGGCCGTATCCCGCGCTGTCTTCTTGACGAACTCGACGAGCGCAATGTCGTCGATAACGGGGTGTGTGTCGGGCATCATAATGATCGAGGTCACACCGCCCGCCGCCGCAGCGCGGCTTGCCGAGGCAATGGTCTCGCGATACTCACCGCCCGGTTCGCCGATATGGACTCGGGCGTCGACGAGACCGGGCGTTGCGACGAGGCCGGTGCAATCGCGCACGGTAGCCCCTGAGGGAGTGCCCTGGTTTTGTGCATCCTTGCCGGCCGCGACGATGCGACCGTCCTTGACGATGACAGTGCCGATCTCATCGAGATTGCGGGAGGGGTCGATTATGCGGACGTTCTTGAGGACGAGATTGCTCATGCGCCCACTCCATCGGTGCGGGGTCCCTGGTTTTGGGAAACGAGCAGCGCTTCCATGACGGCCATGCGCACGGCGACCCCCATCTCCACCTGTTCGGCGATTACGCTCTGCGGACCATCGGCGACCTCGGAGGCGATTTCTACGCCACGGTTCATCGGTCCCGGATGCATGACCAGCGCATCCTCCTTCGCTGCCTTCAGCGTTTCCGCGTCGAGGCCGTAGAAGTGATAGTATTCGCGCACCGACGGCACGAAGGCGCCCGACATGCGCTCGCGCTGCAGCCGCAGCATCATGACAACGTCGGCGTCCTTCAGCCCTTCCTTCATCGAATGAAAGACCTCGACACCCATTTCTGCGATGCCGGCCGGCAGCAGCGTCGCCGGCGCAACGACACGCACACGCGCGCCCATTGCATTCAAAAGCAGAATATTGGAGCGCGCCACGCGCGAATGCAGCACGTCACCGCAGATCGCCACGATGATGCGCGACAGCCGGCCCTTGGCGCGGCGGATCGTCAGCGCATCGAGCAGCGCCTGTGTCGGATGTTCATGCTGGCCATCGCCGGCATTGACGACGGAGCAGGAGACCTTCTGGGCAAGAAGCGCAGCAGCACCGGCGCTAGAGTGGCGGATGATTAGCACATCAGGCCGCATCGCATTCAGCGTCATCGCCGTATCGATCAGCGTTTCGCCCTTCTTCACCGAGGAGTTGCCGACCGACATATTCATCACGTCGGCGCCAAGACGCTTGCCGGCAAGTTCGAAGGAAGCTTGCGTGCGCGTCGACGCCTCGAAGAAGAGGTTGATCTGCGTCAGCCCCCGGAGGGTCGACGTCTTCTTCTCTCGCTGTCGGCTGATCTTGACCGCTTCGTCGGCCTTGTCGAGAAGATAGGTTATATCCTGCTCGGTGAGGCCCTTGATGCCAATGAGGTGGCGGTGGGGGAAAAAGACCATGACCCTGCCTCTTCTTGTCTTCGCGGGGTCTATAAAGAGTGTGGGGGGAAGGGGCAAGCGCGTCCTATACGCAAATCCCTATGTTCCCCATGCATTTTCCGTCGAATCTCGTTACTGCATGATTCCTTAAATCGGAATCGATTTAAGGATAAAACTATGCAGCAATTTAAAGTGCTACAGGGTCCTCTACGCGTCTGAAAAGACGCGCGGCGCTGTAGAGCAGAAATCTGCGAATCACGAACTTCCGGTTTCCCTTTGCCGGGCTCATGAAATAGAAGCGAACAATGACATCCGCAAACCGGACCGAAGATAAACTCGCCGAACTCAACCAGCCGAGCCTCTGGTCGGGAATCAACGCCTATCGATCCGATCCGCTGATCGTCGACCTGACCGCCTCGCTGCCGCGCGCCATCCGTGAAGACCTTGAAAACATGGGCCGCTTCGTCACCTCGCCGGAAGCGCAGGAACTGGCGCGCATGGCAAACCAGGGCACGCCGCAGCTGCGCACTCACGGCCCGCGCGGCGAGCGATTGGACATCGTCGAATTCCACCCAGCCTGGCATGCGCTGATGCGCCGTTCGATGGCGTCGGGCCTGCATTCCTCGGTCTGGGACCCGCAGGCCGATACGGAGGCCAAGGATCAGGCCCATCATATTCGCGCAGCCCGTTTCTATCTGACCGCGCAGCTCGAATCCGGCCATCTTTGCCCGCTGACGATGACGAGCGCATCCGTTGCCGCCCTTTCGGCTTCACCGGCAGTCCAGAAGGACTGGGCACCGAAGATCCTCTCGCGCAAATACGACTCGTCCAACCGTCCGGCCATGCAGAAATCCGCCGTGACGATCGGCATGGGCATGACGGAAAAGCAGGGCGGCACTGATGTCCGTGCCAACACGACCGCGGCCGAGAAGGTGAGCGAGGGCATTTACCGGCTCTCCGGCCACAAGTGGTTCATGTCCGCGCCGATGAGCGACGCCTTCATCATGCTGGCGCAGACCAAGGAGGGCATGGGTTGCTTCCTGGTGCCGCGTCTGCTCGAGGACGGTTCTGCCAACGGTCTGCAATTCCAGCGGCTGAAGGACAAGGTCGGCAACCGCTCCAACGCGTCTTCCGAAGTAGAGTTCACGGATACGTTCGGCTTCCTGCTCGGTGGTCCCGATGCCGGCATCCGCACTATTCTCGACATGGTAACGCTGACACGGCTCGACTGCGCTCTGGCCTCTTCCGGCATCATGCGCGCTTCGCTCGCCGAGGCCGTTCACCATACCCGTGGTCGTAGCGTCTTTGGAAAGATGCTGGTCAACCAGCCGATCATGACCCGCGTGCTCGCCGATATGGCGCTCGATGTTGCTGCCGCCACGGCTCTTTCCTTCCGCTTGGCCGATGCCTTCGACAAGGCGCGCGGCAATGCGGAAGATGCCGCCTATGCCCGCGTCATGACGCCTGTCGCCAAATATTGGTGCTGCAAGATCGCCCCGTCGCTGATCTATGAGGCGATGGAGTGCATCGGGGGTAGCGGCTATATCGAGGAGCGCCCGATCGCGCGCCATTATCGCGAGGCCCCGGTCAATGCGATCTGGGAAGGCTCGGGCAACGTGATGGCGCTCGATGTGTTGCGCGTACTCAACCGCGGCAAGGATCTCTTCGAGACGGTCTTTGCAGGCTTTGCGCGTGATCTCGGCCCCGCCGGCAAGAAGACGATCGATGTGCTGCGCGCAGCAATCGCGTTGTGTGAACAGGATGAAGGCGCTGCTCGCCTTCTCGTCGAGCAGCTGGCGCTCGTTGCCGGCGCCGCCGAGCTTTATCGCCTTGGAGCAGGGCGCATCGCCGACGCTTTCATTGAGACCCGTCTTGCGGGTGGCTGGCGCTCCACCTATGGCATGCTCGATTCCCGTTTCGACGCGAGCTACATCGTCGACCTGCTCTATCCGCCGGCAGCGTGAATGCTGCCGATCCGCAACGCGCGGCAGGACGATCCTGATCAGATCTACGCCATCTCGTTTGCGACCGGTGATGGCGGGCAGGATCGAGCCATCTCTATCGCGACACAAGGCTAATCGGCCACAGCTATTCTGCGCCCTAGGTGGTGTTGAGCCCCGAAGCGACTGTCGTCGTGGAGGACGGGCAGGGCATTGCCGGCTATATCGTTGGCGCCTATGACACGCCGCCTTCGAAGCACGGCTGGAACGCGAATGGTGGCCAGTTCTGCGTGCCCGATATGCTGGCTGGCGTGAGCGGCATTCATCTCGGGGTTAATGACGGAAATCACGGCGGCCCGCTTCTGGTCCTCGCGCGGCTTCACGCGTCTCGTCCCGCCATTAGTGTCGCCATCCGAAACCACTGTCTGGTTCGGCCGTACACTCTAGCCCCAGGCATTCTTCCGATCGGCTACCAGGGTAAGGCACGTCATTCCAATGGACAAAAAAATCCGGCCGCGTTGCCGCAGCCGGATCGTGTCACTTATCGCCAAAAAACAGCTTTCAGAAGAAGCCGCGGCGCTGCCACCAGCCTGCCTTCTTCGGCTTGCCTTCGCCCTCCGCTTCCGCGCTCTCGGTGCGGGTCGAGGTAACGGTCGGCTCGGACGACGAGACATTGGATCCGCGGTTGGCGCGGACTGGCTTTGCCTCTTCCTGTGCCGGGGTTGCAAGATCTGCAGACGCTTCCGCTGCTTCCGGCTCGGCTTCGGTCGTGGTCTCGGCGACCGGCACTTCGATCACGGGCTCTTCGACCGGTGAAGGTGCAGCAGCAGCCTTGCGGCGGCCGCGGCCGCGTGCTGGCTTGACCTCTTCGACGACACTTTCGCCAGCTTCGACAGCGGCCATTGCCGGCTGATCTTCAACCGCTTCGGCCGCGACGGCTTCGATGACTTCTACCGTGGTCTCGGAAGTCTCGTCGGCTGCACTGTCGTCGCCTTCGTCAGCGTGATCACCTTCGGAAACGGCGCCGGCTTCAGCGCCTTCTTCACCGCGGTTGCGGCGGCCACCGCGCTTGCCGCGACGGCGGCGCTTGCGGCGCTGGGAGTCGTCACCTTCGGCGCGAGCCTCGGCCGGTGTTTCCACGGCATCGCTATCACCTTCGCTGCCGTCTTCCTCGCCTTCATCGCTGTCGTCAGCCTCGCCGGACACGGCGTCGGCGGCGATCTGCTGTTCGGCATTGCCGTTGCGGCCACGGCGGCGACGACGGCGCTTGCGCTTGCGTCCACCTTCGCCTTCGCTCTCCGCACGAGCAGCAGGGCGCTCGGCAACGGCAGGTTTTTCTTCCAGTTCTTCGTCTTCCTCCTCGTCATGCTCGATAACGACATCGTCGTCATCGTCATCCGGGATGGCTGCGAAATTGAAGAGGCTTTCGATCTTGACCGGGTTTTCCACCGGCTCGCCGCGATCGATCGCGAAATGCTGCGCACCGACAGAGCCATCTGCATCGATGATGATCGCCACACCGAAGCGGCTTTCATAATCGACGATCGTCTGGCGCTTGTGGTTCAGCAGATAAAGCGCGATGTCGGGCGTCGTGCGCACGGTGATATTGTGCGTCGTGTTCTTGAGTAGATATTCCTCGATGCCGCGCAGCACATGCAGGGCGACAGAAGACTGCGAACGGACGTGACCGGTGCCGCCGCAATGCGAGCAGACCTGCGTCGTCGATTCGAGAACGGAAGCGCGGATGCGCTGGCGCGACATTTCCAGAAGGCCGAAATGCGAGATGCGGCCGACCTGGATACGGGCACGGTCGTTCTTCAGGCATTCCTTCAGCTTCTTCTCGACAGCGCGGTTGTTGCGCTTTTCTTCCATGTCGATGAAGTCGATGACGATCAGGCCTGCAAGGTCGCGCAGGCGAAGCTGACGGGCGATTTCTTCCGCTGCTTCAAGGTTCGTCTGGAGCGCCGTATCCTCGATCGAATGCTCGCGGGTTGAGCGGCCGGAGTTGACGTCGATCGAAACCAGAGCTTCCGTCTGGTTCATGATCAGGTAGCCGCCCGACTTCAACGTCACCTGTGGCTGCAGCATACGGTCGAGCTGAGCCTCGATGCCGGAGCGCGAAAAGATCGGATGGATGTCGCGATAGGGCTGAACCACCTTGGCGTGGCTCGGCATCAACATCTTCATGAAGTCTTTCGCTTCACGATAGCCTTCTTCGCCGGCAACGATGATCTCGCTGATATCCTTGTTGTAGAGATCGCGGATCGAGCGCTTGATGAGCGAGCCTTCCTCGTAAACGAGGCAAGGAGCGGTGGAAGCGAGCGTCAGTGTGCGGACGTTCTCCCACAGGCGCATCAGGTATTCGAAGTCGCGTTTGACCTCAACCTTGGTGCGGTTCGCACCGGCGGTGCGCAAGATCACACCCATGCCATGCGGCACCTCCAGCATGCGGGCGATTTCCTTCAGCCGCTTGCGGTCCTGCGGGTTGGTGATCTTGCGGGAAATGCCGCCGCCGCGTGCCGTGTTCGGCATCAGGACCGAGTAACGGCCGGCGAGCGAGAGATAAGTGGTGAGAGCAGCACCCTTATTGCCGCGCTCTTCCTTGGCAACCTGCACCAGCAGGATCTGGCGGCGCTTGATGACTTCCTGGATACGGTACTGCTTGCGCAGCTTGCGCTGCACCCGGTCCGGAACTTCTTCCATCGCATCTTCAGCGCCGACCGATTCGATGACTTCCTCTTCGCCATGGTCGTCGTGATCATCGTCGTCGTCATCATCGTGACGACGCTTGGAGACGTCGACGTCTTCGGAAATGGAGTCGGTTTCGACCATCGCGGCCATTTCGCCGCCGGAGGAACCTTCGTCGTCATTGTCAGCAACAGATGCCTCGGATGCTTCCGGTGCCGCTGCTTCTTCGGCGACCGGTTCGGCTACCTTCTTGCGGCTGCGGCGGGCGCGGGGCTTCTTGGCAGGGGCTTCTTCAGCAACGGGCGCTTGTTCTTCAGCTGCGGCAGCTTCCACTTCCGGAGCGGCTGTTTCGGGCTGCTCGATTGGAACGATACCGATATCGGGCTGTTCCTGTGTCGACAGATCGACCAGCGGAGCAGTTTCGACATGCTCGACATCTTCGTCGCGGCGATGCTCTTCGGCTTCGGCGCGAAGCAGGGCCTGACGATCGGCTAGCGGAATCTGATAATAATCGGGATGAATTTCGGCGAAGGCCAGGAAACCGTGCCGGTTGCCGCCGTAATCGACGAAGGCGGCCTGCAGCGAGGGTTCGACCCTCGTCACTTTTGCAAGATAAATGTTGCCGCGGATTTGCTTCTTGTGCTGCGACTCGAAATCAAATTCTTCTATGCGGTTCCCGCGAACGACAACGACGCGCGTCTCTTCCTCGTGAGACGCATCGATAAGCATTTTGTCTGCCATGTAAGCTGAGCTCCTCGGCGAGGCCGCGAGAGCGCATTCCCGACTGCTATTGACACAGGAAGAATGCGGTCCGCCGTGGCCGCGCCGGATAATGAAAGTCGCGATTGGTGCGAGGGGGAGGGCAGCAGCCAGACAGCAGCCGGAACCGTTTCGTTCCGGGGCCTGTACACTTCAGATAAAACCTGCTGCGAAACCATCAACAACCAAGCGTGATCGACAATGACGAAGACCCAGTTCGGGTCCGATGAGTTTGCTCCCTGAGAGCGTGGTGGCTGATCCACCGATGAAATCCCAGCATGAAGCCGGAAAATCAGGATCCAGTTCTCGGGCGGAAATGCATTAGACGGCGGACGATTACCGGTTGTGGCGCCAGGTCCGGGGGCGGCTGGCTGCCTCGCGGCGACTCTATCCCGTCAACACTTCTACCCTAAAATTCGTTGTATGTTTTCTCTGTCACAATAGCAAGGGAAAAGCCAAATGTGCCATAATATTGATGGATTTCGCATCGCATAAACGCTCGGGGACAAGCGACCCTGATTCGCGCCTCGGCGCATGCGTGCTCGACTTCAGCGGGTGTCGGCGGGGACGATGTCGAGTCCATCGCGGAAATATATAGGGTGTGGCGGGCTATTGTTTAAGAGGTTGCGGATCGCGGCGGAATTGTCCGCAGGGCGAAAACTGAGTTTTGCGGCGTGTCTTTTCGCTTTGGCGGCGCTTTGCGCAGTTCCGGGCAGTGCCGCCGATATAAAGGATCCCCTGCTGGCTTACGGGGCGCGCATCGTTGGCGACGATGCCAGAACCCGTATCGTCATTGATTTCGACCGTGAGCCGCGTTTCTCCGTCCACTATATCGCCAATCCCGAGCGCATCGTCGTCGACCTGCCGGCAACAGCTTTCGGCTTTCCGGCCAAGGACCTCGCAGCACGCGGCCTGTTCAAGGATATTCGTTATGGCGCCATGGAAGAAGGAAGCGCGCGCATCGTGTTGACGGCAGCGCGCCCGGTTCAACTCGCGATGGCCGAGGTGCAGACGGATGAGAACGGCAACAGCCACCGGCTGGTGCTCGATGCCGAGATGATCGACAAACAGAAGTTCGCCGAACTGGTGAAAACCCAGTCCTGGACCGACGAGGCTGATGCGGCGCAGACGACGAGCGCCATTCCACAGCCGGAAAACAGCGCGCCTGGAGATTTCGTCATTGCTGTGGATGCCGGCCACGGCGGTATCGACACGGGCGCCATCGGCGTCGATACGAAGACCGCAGAAAAGCAGGTAACGCTTGCTTTCGCCAAGGCCCTGGCCGATCGCTTGAACAGGGAGCCGGGCATCAAGGCCTTCCTCACGCGCGATGACGACGAGTTCCTCTCGCTCTCGCAGCGTGTGCTGATCGCCCGTCAAAACCACGCCGGTCTCTTTATTTCCCTTCATGCCGATACGTTGAAACAGAAGGACATTCGCGGCTCGACCGTCTACACGATTTCCGACAAGGCCTCGGACAAGCTCGCCGCCGATCTTGCCGAACGTGAAAACCTGTCCGATCAGATCGCCGGCAAGGAAACGGTCGCCGAGCCGCCGGAAGTCGCCGATATCCTTCTCGACCTGACGCGACGGGAGACGCAGGCCTTCTCGATCTCGCTCGCCGAAAATGTACTCGCTTCCTTCAAGGATCAGGTGGGCACGATCAACAATCCACATCGTCATGCCGGTTTTCGTGTGCTGCAGGCGCCGGACGTTCCTTCCATCCTGCTCGAACTCGGCTTCCTCTCCAATGTCGATGACGAGAAGCTCCTGCTTGACGACAACTGGCGCAGAAAGATGGCCGATCTGTTGACGGATGCAGTGAAGCGTTATCGCGCGGGCCTTATGGCTAACGGCGGCTAGATCAGGCGTGGCCCGGAAGTGACACCCGGGCCGAAACCGAACCTCGCGCCGGTAGGGAAGGGGAAAGTGGCGGATCGAGCCCTATTTTGCTCACATTCGCGCCGTTACTCCGGTCTATATGTTTCGCACAAGCAAGACGAAATCGGCTTGTGGCGCCAACGCGCATGGAGTAAGCCGCGCAGCGTGCAAAGAGATATGATCTGTGCGATTGTGCGGCTGCGCCGATCTAATGATTAGAAATACCGGTAGCTGAAAAAATATGGTTAGACTTCTTGGATATTTCTTCGGAATAGCGTGTGTCGGTTTCCTGGCCGCTGCGGCTGTCGTCGGCGTTTACCTTGCCGGCGTCACGAAGGATCTTCCGGATTATGCTGTATTGAGCAGCTACGAGCCGCCGGTCACCACGCGTGTCCATGCCGGCAACGGCGCGCTGATGGCCGAATATGCCAAGCAGCGGCGCCTGTTCCTGCCAATCCAGGCCGTGCCCGACCGCGTGAAGGCGGCCTTTCTTTCTGCCGAAGACAAGAATTTCTACCAGCATCCGGGTATCGATATCACCGGATTTATGCGCGCCGTGGTTGCCTATTTGACCGGCGGTCCGACGCAAGGCGGCTCGACCATCACCCAGCAGGTGGCCAAGAACTTCCTTCTGTCCAGCGAACAGACCATGGAGCGCAAGGCCAAGGAAGCGATCCTGTCCTTCCGCATCGAACAGGCATACAGCAAGGACAAGATTCTCGAGCTTTATCTAAACGAGATTTTCTTTGGCCTGAATTCCTACGGCGTTGCCAGCGCTTCGCTCACCTATTTCAATAAGTCCGTCAGCGAGCTGAGCATTGCCGAGGCAGCCTATCTCGCCTCGCTGCCGAAGGGGCCGGCGAATTACCATCCCTTCCGTCATCCCGATGCCGCCATCACGCGCCGCAACTGGGTCATCGATCGCATGGTCGAAAATGGCTATGTCAGCCAGAGCGACGGCGAGGACGCCAAGAAGCAGCCGCTCGGCGTCACCGCCCGCAACAGCGGCCCATCCCTTTTTGCCTCCGATTACTTCGCCGAAGCCGTCCGTCGCCAGCTCATCGACCAATATGGCGAGAAGGCGCTCTATGAGGGCGGTCTTTCGGTGCGAACTTCGCTCGATCCGCAGATGCAGCTTGCGGCCCGAAAGGCGCTGCAGGACGGTCTGATCAATTATGACGAGCGTCGCGGTTTCCACGGCCCGATCAAGCAGATCGCCATGTCGGGTGACTGGGGACCGGCGCTCGCTGACATCCCGGCCCTTTCCGACGTGCCTGAATGGCGCTTGGCGGTCGTACTCGCCGTCTCCAGCGATAGCGTCGATATCGGCCTCCAGCCGCCAAAGGATGGCGGCGGCAAAGTTTCGAACGTACGTGAGCGGGGCTCGATTGCCGCCAAGGACATGCAATGGGCATTCCGCTCCGCCACAGGCGACCGCAAGACGACGAAATCGCCGGTCGGCGTCGTCTCGGCAGGCGATGTCGTGTATGTCGAGCGGATCGGTGGTGACGGTTCGAGCTCCTATCGTTTGCGCCAGCCGCCGAAGGTGCAGGGCGGCCTCGTCGCCATGGACCCGAAGACCGGCCGCGTTCTTGCCATGGTCGGCGGCTTCTCCTACGCCCAGTCGGAATTCAACCGTGCCACGCAGGCCATGCGTCAGCCGGGCTCCTCCTTCAAGCCCTTCGTCTACGCTGCCGCCATGGACAACGGCTACACGCCGGCCTCGGTCATCATGGACGCGCCGATCGAGATCGTTTCGGGCGGCCAGGTCTGGAAGCCGGAAAACTACGGTGGCGAAGTCGCCGGCCCCTCGACACTGCGTTCGGGCATCGAAAATTCGCGCAACCTGATGACGGTGCGCCTCGCCAACGATCTCGGCATGAATATCGTTGCCGAATATGCCGAACGCTTCGGCATCTACGATAAAATGCCGCCGCTGCTTGCCATGTCGCTCGGCTCGGGCGAGACGACGGTGCTGCGCATGGTCTCGGCTTACTCGGTCATCGCCAATGGCGGCAAACAGATCAAGCCGACCCTGATCGACCGCATTCAGGACCGCTACGGCAAGACGATCTTCAGGCATGAAGAACGTCTTTGCGAAGGCTGCAATGCCGGTGACTGGCAGAGCCAGGAAGAACCCAATATCGTCGATAACCGTGAGCAGGTTCTCGATCCGATGACCTCTTACCAGATCACCTCGATGATGCAGGGCGTCATCCAGCGCGGTACGGCTGCCGGCAAGGTCAATCTCGACGGCCGTGACGTTGCCGGCAAGACCGGCACGACCAACGATGAGAAGGATGCCTGGTTCGTCGGCTTCACGCCCGATTTGGTCGCAGGCCTCTACATGGGGTTCGATACGCCAGCTCCGCTCGGTCGCGGCGGCACCGGCGGCGTCCTCTCGGCGCCGATCTTCAACGAATTCATGCAGGCTGCCGTCAAGGACATGCCGGAATCGAAATTCGTCGTCCCGGCCGGCATGAACATGGTTGCGATCAACCGCAAGACCGGCATGGCCGCGGTCGACGGCGAACCGGGCACCATCATCGAAGCCTTCAAGCCCGGCACCGGCCCCGCCACCAGCCTCTCGGTCATCGGAATGGATGGCACGATGGCGCCGGAGGAAATCCTGCGCACGTCGCCGCAGGCAAACCAGGCGGTTCAGACCAACACGCCCGGCCTTTTCTGATCACGACCGATCTCCATTGCGCCAGCCACGGCTCTTTACATCCGTGGCTGGCGTCTCTATGTCACCAGCCTGACAGAATACCGAGGCAAAGAAGCAGGAAAATGCGAGCGGAAATCCAGAACGTAGTCGATGAAACCAAGCAGGCTATCACCCTGCTGAGGAGGCATCTTTGACTGGGACCAGGCGGTAAGACGACTGGACTGGTTGAACAACAAGGCAGAGGACCCCAACCTCTGGAACGATGCGCAGGAAGCTCAAAAGCTGATGCGCGAGCGCCAGCAGCTCGATGACGGCATCAATGGCGTCAGGACGTTGGAACGGCAGCTCTCCGACAACATCGAGCTCATCGAACTCGGGGAAGAGGAAGGCGATGAGAGCGTCGTCAAGGAAGCCGAGGACACACTGAAAAGCCTGCAGGCCGAGGCTGCTCGCCGACAGGTCGAAGCGATGCTGTCAGGCGAGGCCGATGGCAACGACACCTATCTGGAAGTTCACTCCGGCGCGGGTGGCACGGAAAGTCAGGACTGGGCGAACATGCTGCTGCGCATGTACACCCGCTGGGCCGAGCGGCAGCGCTTCAAGGTTGAACTGATGGAAGTGCATGACGGCGAAGAAGCCGGCATCAAGTCCGCGACCCTGCTGATCAAGGGTCACAATGCCTATGGTTGGCTGAAGACGGAATCGGGCGTACACCGCCTCGTGCGTATCTCGCCTTACGACAGCAACGCGCGCCGCCATACGTCCTTCTCGTCGATTTGGGTCTATCCGGTCGTCGACGACTCGATCAATATCGAGATTAACGAAAGCGATTGCCGTATCGATACCTACCGTTCGTCAGGCGCCGGCGGTCAGCACGTCAACACGACGGACTCGGCGGTGCGTATCACGCATATTCCGACCGGTATCGTCGTAGCCTGTCAGCAGGAGCGTTCGCAGCACAAGAACCGCGCCAAGGCGTGGGAAATGCTGCGTGCGCGTATGTATGAAGCCGAGCTGAAGAAGCGCGAAGAGGCCGCCAATGCCGAAGCCGCCTCGAAGACGGACATCGGCTGGGGTCATCAGATCCGTTCCTACGTCCTGCAGCCCTATCAGCTCGTCAAGGACCTGCGCACCGGCGTTGCGAGCACGGCTCCCGACGACGTGCTCGACGGCGACCTGAACGAATTTATGGAAGCAGCACTCGCTCACCGCATCAGCGGCGCAGCCGATGCCGTCGTGGATGACATCGACTGAGCAGCAGAGACAGCCTGACACAGGGAGCCCCGGAGACGGGGCTCTTCTTTTTTCAGGCGTCTGCGGAAATATCGATGTCGTGAAAGAACGCCCCCGCCAAATTGGCGATCTTCTCGTGGACATCGGCGCGTTCTATCCCGGCCGGATCAGTAAACAAGTGCTCCGCAAAGGAAAGTCCCAATGCCGTGCCTTCCGGCAGGAAGACATAATGTCCAAGGCCACCCGGCAGGATTTTCAAGGCGCTTCGGTGAAGGCGCGCATGCAGCCACGACGAACATTCTTCCACTGGGGCCGTATTGTCGGCATCGCCCACCAGAATAAGCTGAGGTCTACGGATGGCTTTCAGGCTCTCCTCGCTGAAGCCGCGGACGGAGCGACCCGGCGCGCAGACTAACGCACCCCTGATCCTGTCGTCGCGATAGGATTGCGACATGCGTGACCAAGATTGGCGAAATACCGTGCTCGTGCGAAGCAGCGACGGAATATGATCCGCGAGGTCGGGAAACTCCATCGGACCGCGCGGCCCTCCCGGCTTCAGCCTCGATTGTTCGAATTGCGAGAACTGCGCGACAGCGCCGAGGAGCAGCATCACCGTATAGGCGCCAGCTGAAAATCCGGCGGCGAACACGCTGTCGGTGTCGAAATGCCCGGCGAGATCATCCTGCCAGTCTTTTTGGCGATTGAGCATGAGGCTCAAGTCGGGCGCACGCTCCCAGAGGCAGGCAAAACCCTCGGCGCGATAAGGCTCGCCGCCGGTATTGCCGTGATGGTTGACGCCGAGCGCGATAAACTCCTGCCTGACCAGGCGGCGAGCAAGCCACTCCAGCCCGGCGGCTGAGCCGCCGGTCCCATGCGACAGCAGGACCAGCGGATAGGGTTTTGCCGCCGGCCGAATGGGCGCATCACGGGCGACCGCAACCCTCCGGAACCAGCTTCGTCCCGGAATCTCGGTTTCAACCGCCTCTTCGGCTGCCGGGTACCAGAGAGACCAGCGGACAGGTCTCGGGCCGGTCCCCTCCCAATCCGGGCGTGTCTCGTCATGGAGAACACCTTCGCGAAAGCCGAGTTTCATGGCCTGGCCTTGATGATCGTCCCGCGACGCTCAGTTGGTCGCTTTCTCCACGGTAATATCGCCGAACTCATCGATCAGCACCGTCCAGCCGTCGGATTCAGCTGCAGGATCAGTCTTGAGGAAAACTGTGGCGAAAAGGCCCGGCTCCTTAATCATGCCGCTCGAATTCTCGGGCCGGATGTCCGTGACGTAGGGCTTGAGATCATTGATTTCCTGCAGTTCGACCGTCGAGATGATAGTAGGCCCGGCCTCACTCAGTTCGGTCTGTTGCAGATAGACCTTGGAGGTTTTGTCAGGCTGGCGCACGGCGAAGAGCTTGTAGTAGCCGTGCCGCTGCTGCGGCTTGGCATCTTCGGTGCTGACGCTCTGCGTGGTTGTCGGCGCGCGCTCCACCGGCAGAGAGTTCCCGTCATCTTCCCAATAGCCGGTGCTGGTCGCAAAGATGATCGATGCCGGCAGGATGTCGTCGTGAACGGGCTGCGCCCCGGCAGTTGCGGCCGTTCCCGTCATACTACCAGCCAGAATGAGCGTCGCCATGAATGCTCGCCGCATCGCCATCGTCTCAGTCCTCGAATTGTTCTGCCAGAATCCGGTCCGACCAGGAGCGGTCGGGGTCGGAAAGGATGCGCGCCGTCATGTCTTCGGACTGGGCGATGCGCACATGCAGTACGGATTTGACCTCCGTATTATCAGCCACGGCATTTACCGGCCGCTTGTCGGCTTCCAATATGCCAATATCGACAGTCACCCGGTTGGGAAGCAACGCTCCGCGCCAGCGTCGCGGACGGAAGGCGCTGACCGGCGTCATAGCAAGCAGGGGAGCCTCCAGCGGCAGAATCGGGCCATGGGCCGAAAGATTATAGGCGGTGGAGCCGGCCGGGGTTGCCACCATCAGGCCGTCGCAGATGAGCTCCTCCAGCCGCACATGTCCATCGATTTCCACGCGGAGCTTCGCCGCCTGATACGACTGGCGGAAAAGATAGACCTCGTTGATCGCAAGCGCAGATGATTTGCTGCCGTCGGCATTGGTGGTCGTCATCTTCAGCGGATGAAACGCATTTTCCACAGCGGCACAGATGCGGTCCTGCAGATCTGTCGTCTTATAGTCATTCATCAGAAAGCCGACCGAGCCGCAATTCATGCCATAGACGAGCTTACCGCTGTTCATCGTGCTGTGCAGCGTCTGGAGCATGAAGCCGTCTCCACCGAGCGCGACGATCACATCGGCCTCATTGGCGGGGACATCGCCATAGAGGCGAATCAGTTCGTCCCGCGCGGCGAGGGCTTCTGCGGTCGGCGAGGCGATAAAAGAAAGCGTCTGAAATGAACGGCCCATGCAATGCCCTTTGTTATGCTGCTCTAGCTAAAGGATAAAGGGCTTGTACGACAAGACGTTTTGCGTTGCGATGAAGTTCGAACGATCTCCAGGCGCGGATAAATCTGCCGTCGATTTTGATCGGGAACAGGTCGGCGTGGGGCGAGGCATGTTTTAGCAGGCCGCAGCGCCAATTAATATCCGACTGTGGATAGCCTCATCGAGGCGCCGGATAAGCCAAATTTTCTTTACAAAAGATCAGAATCTGCTACTTCGCAGCCATTGCCCTTGTAGCTCAGTTGGTAGAGCACCTGATTTGTAATCAGGGGGTCGCGGGTTCGAACCCTGCCGGGGGCACCATCTTTCCAGGCAAACTTCATGATATGAACAGAGACTGAAGAGCCGATTCAGGGGCAATTCAGACGCGCTCGGCCATTCTCACTTCATCAGAAATGAGGAAGTGAGCCATGAGGATCTCCAGTTTTCTCCTAGCAGCCGTCCTTTCGGCCGGTACTTTGTTTTCCGCCGTCGCCCCGGCTGCGGCTGTCCCTCTCGACCGTCAAGCCATCTCGCTACATGGCGACGTAATCCAGACCCGCGGCGGTGATCGGGATTGGGGAGGCCGCGATCGTGATGATCGCGATTGGGATGATCGCTATGACTGGGGCGAGCGTCGCCATTGGCGTGAACGTCGCTACTGGCGCCCGGCCTGGGGCTATGAGCGCCGCTGGAGCCCGTGGCAGGAAGAGCGCTGGCGTGAACGTCAATATTGGCGGCGCCATCAGGGTGGACCCTATTGGCTCTATCGGGGCTGAGGGCTGACGCAGACTGGCCATTTTCGAATCCGAACAAATCCCGTCGCAAGCTTGACGTCTTGCGACGGGATTTTCGCGTGTTCTCCAATTGCCGTATGCAAATATTATTGACTGGTGGTCAGCCAATGAGCCGGAATCGTAAAAGAGGTAGGCAAGCAGGACTCCGGTGACTGGGAAGGCAAGCTAGCGATCGGGGCAAAAGCCTGCGCGTCCTTCGCCTCTTTCGATAAAGCGATCTGACATCAAGTTTCACTTCTGCGCGGCCTCGTTCACGCTCGATTCGATTTTGGTGCCGTTGCCGGTCTGTCCGGCACCGGACGGAGACATGATCGCGATGCTGAGCACCGAGACTATCATGACGGCAACGACGGCAATCATCAGACGCATGAACGTTCAAATCCCTGTTTGTCTTGAGGGGATTAAACGTCGGACGGCTTTTGAGGGTTCCGTGTTGGCTACTGGGCCGGCTGGGAGGTATTTGCTGGCGCCGTGGGTGCCAGCGGGTCCGGCTGCCGGATCGGGTGCGATTTGTCCACCCAGATGATACTCAGAATGATCAAGACGAAGACCGCGATGAAGAGAACTCCGAAGATCAGCGGCCGAAGTGCCATAATGCGGATTTCCTTCTTACCTGCGCCCCTGGAAAAGAAGTGTCGCCGAGCGCATTGATCGGCCGGCTTTTCCAAGGCAAATATGGACCATGAGTAGAGGCGTTCAACCGCAAGCGCGGGAATCCTTGCCTGTTTCCACGACATATTAGCGGTCGCTGCCTGAGAAAAGCCGGCGCTTGTACCTATGCCTTCAGATGCAGGCGTGCTGCATAGAGGGCTATCGCCGCGGCATTTGATACGTTCAGCGATTTGATGGCGCCAGGCATGTCGAGACGGGCGAGCGCATTGACGGTCTCGCGGGTTTTCTGCCGCAGGCCCTTGCCTTCCGAACCGAGCACCAAGGCAACCCGATCTCCCGAGAAAGTGCCTTCAAGCGGCGTCGGCCCTTCCGAATCGAGGCCGATGGTAAAGAAGCCAAGCTTGTGCAACTCACCGAGCGCATCGGAAAGATTGGTGATCTGTATATAAGGTATGAGTTCCAAGGCGCCGGATGCGGATTTTGCAAGCACGCCGGATTCGGTCGGACTATGTCTCTGGGTGGTGATAACCGCGCCGGCACTGAACGCCACTGCCGAGCGCATGATCGCGCCGACATTGTGCGGATCGGTCACCTGGTCGAGCACGAGAAGCAGCGGGCTGTCCTTCAGCGCTTCCAGCCGCCGGACGGGCAGCGGCCGCGTTTCCAGCATCACGCCCTGGTGAATTGCCTCCGGGTCGAGCACCTTGTCGATATCATGAGGCGAAACCACTTCGACAGGAATGCCGATTGCGTCCGGATTGATCTCCAGTCGCGCAAGCGCGTTTTGTGTCACCGACAGCTTGATGTTCTTGCGCTCGGGGTTTTCAAGCGCGGCGCGAACGGTATGAAGACCGTAAAGGAAAACCTGATCGGGCGCGAGCGCCGGCGGCCTCCAGTCGTCCGCTCCGCGCTTGCGCTTCTGTGGTGCGGGGGTCGGAATTTCACCGCGCTCGCGCTTGGCGTCGCGGTGCGCGCGCCGGAGCGTTGCGTAATGCGTGTCCTTTGCGGACTTGTCGGTGGCGGGCTTTCCGCCGGATTTGTTATCTTTGCTCATGCGGCTTTATAACGATGGCGCTTGTTGCCGCATAGGCCCTCTTTCGTATGCCGGCTTTCAACAGGCGTTGAAATTTTTCCTGTCTTTTCCATTGTCATCGTGTTGACAGACTGAAATCGTCCGGTCATATACGCGGCGCAGACGACGGGGCGGCAACGCTTCAACGTCTGACGAACTTGGTCTCACGATCCGGACGAAACGACTGGAGAGATGCCCGAGTGGTTAAAGGGGACGGACTGTAAATCCGTTGGCTCAGCCTACGTTGGTTCAAATCCAACTCTCTCCACCATTCGTCACTGGATCGGACCATCCCGCGGGTATAGCTCAATGGTAGAGCAGCAGCCTTCCAAGCTGAATACGCGGGTTCGATTCCCGCTACCCGCTCCATCTGTTTCCCTCTCGTCGAATACTTATCGTATCGGTTCGCACCCGAACCGGACGGTTTGCTTTGCCGGCATCCCGTGATGATAGCCAAAATGAGCACCGTCCGCTCGAGCTTGGATGAGATGCAAGCCCGGATCTTCTGTCGATTTCCCTTGGGATTTCAGTTGTTTTGGGAAGGCCGCGGCCGAATCACCTTGAGAGTTGCGAATTATCGCCCATATGCGCTGACAGGCCTAGAATGGCGTCTGCAATTAAGTCTTGCGCAATTTCGCCGAAAGCCTTAAACGGCGGCACTAAACCGGTTCGCCGGGGTCACCCATTTACGTCCACAGGAAGCATTCAAATGGCAAAGAGTAAGTTTGAGCGCAACAAGCCGCACGTCAACATTGGCACGATCGGCCACGTTGACCACGGCAAGACGTCTCTGACGGCAGCGATCACGAAGTACTTCGGTGAATTCAAGGCGTATGACCAGATCGACGCAGCGCCGGAAGAAAAGGCACGCGGCATCACCATTTCGACGGCTCACGTCGAGTATGAGACGGCCAACCGTCACTATGCGCACGTCGACTGCCCCGGCCACGCTGACTATGTGAAGAACATGATCACGGGTGCGGCGCAGATGGACGGCGCGATCCTGGTTTGCTCGGCTGCTGACGGCCCGATGCCGCAGACGCGCGAGCACATCCTGCTTGCCCGCCAGGTTGGCGTTCCGGCGATTGTCGTGTTCCTCAACAAGGTCGACCAGGTTGACGACGCCGAACTGCTCGAGCTCGTCGAACTGGAAGTTCGCGAACTCCTGTCGTCCTACGACTTCCCGGGCGACGACATCCCGGTCGTCAAGGGTTCGGCCCTTGCAGCTCTTGAAGACAGCGACAAGAAGATCGGCGAAGACGCGATCCGCGAGCTGATGGCTCAGGTTGACGCCTACATCCCGACGCCTGAGCGTCCGATCGACCAGCCGTTCCTGATGCCGATCGAAGACGTGTTCTCGATCTCCGGCCGTGGTACGGTTGTGACGGGCCGTGTCGAGCGTGGCATCATCAAGGTTGGTGAAGAAGTCGAGATCGTCGGCATCCGTCCGACGTCGAAGACGACGGTGACCGGCGTTGAAATGTTCCGCAAGCTGCTCGACCAGGGCCAGGCTGGCGACAACATCGGTGCTCTGGTTCGCGGTGTGAACCGTGACGGCGTCGAGCGTGGCCAGATTCTGTGCAAGCCGGGCTCTGTCAAGCCGCACAAGAAGTTCAAGGCCGAAGCCTATATCCTGACGAAGGAAGAAGGCGGCCGTCATACGCCGTTCTTCACGAACTACCGTCCGCAGTTCTACTTCCGCACGACGGACGTCACCGGCATCGTGACGCTTCCGGAAGGCACGGAAATGGTCATGCCTGGCGACAACGTCACGGTTGACGTCGAGCTGATCGTTCCGATCGCGATGGAAGAAAAGCTTCGCTTCGCCATCCGCGAAGGCGGCCGCACCGTCGGTGCAGGCATCGTCGCTGCTATCGTCGAGTAATCTCGGGATAACCCTGATTAAGGAAAAACCTCGCTGGAAACGGCGGGGTTTTTTCGTTTCTAATGACTGTCCGCCCGTTCATGAGATGTTGTAAAAATATCGTTAAAATTAGCTCACGCGACAATTTATTCATCTCACGTTCAGAAAGCGTTTTGTGATCCGGCATTTTTGGTTCAGACTCCTTCCTGTAGAAAGGAGAGTAGGATGATTCACAAAGCCACATTCGTTGCGACGATTTTCGCGATGTATGTTTTTACGATGTTTTTCATCGCTGCAATTCCACAGGAAGTAGTTCAGGCAGCTGGCGCGCAGATAGACGAAGTAAGCGTCATTAAGTAACTGCGTAGCAAATCGCCGGGGCGTCCGGCGATGATTGAAATGGCAGGACAGGTGCTTCCGGTGGGAGTGCCTGGCCGGGGTAGGTTTGAACCTGCCGACGAGACGCTCGCTTGCTCTTCACGCGGAAGAGTTTATCTATGCCTCCGATTTCATGACGCGGAGGATATTCCATGAAGAAGCGCATCCTATTCACCGGCGGTTCTGGCAAGGCCGGACGCCACGCCGTGCCGTGGCTCGTCAATGCCGGTTACGAGGTTCACAACGTCGATCTCGTGCCGCTGGAAAGCCCCGGCGTCACCAATCTCATCGCCGACATCACCGATAGCGGCCAGATGTTCAACGCGCTCTCCATGCATCGGGATTTTCCGGATCTGGATGCGGGGAAGGGCGTGCAGCCCTTCGATGCCGTCGTGCATTTCGCTGCGGTGCCGCGCATCCTCATCAGGCCCGACAATGAGACATTCCGCATCAACACGATGGGCACTTACAATGTCATCGAGGCGGCGGTGAAGCTCGGCATCAAGAAGATCATCGTCGCCTCGAGCGAGACTACCTACGGTGTCTGCTTTGCCGAAGGTCACCGGGACTTCCACCAGTTCCCGCTCGAGGAAGATTATGATGTCAACCCGATGGATTCCTACGGTCTCTCCAAGGTTTTGAACGAGAAGACGGCGCGCGCTTTTGCCGAACGTTCGGGTTTTGATATCTACGCTCTGCGCATCGGCAATGTCATCGAGCCGCATGAGTACGAGAAGTTCCCGACCTATTTCGCCAATCCCGAAATGCGCAAGCGCATCGCCTGGAGCTATATCGATGCGCGCGATCTCGGCCAGATCGTCCATCTCTGCATTCAGAAGGATGGGTTGGGTTTCCAGGTTTTCAACGCGGCCAACGACACTGTCTCTGCAAACACGCCATCGAAGGAACTCGCCAAGCGCTTCTTCCCGAACGTGCCTTTCGCCCGCGAGATCGGCGAATATGAAGGCCTGCTGTCTAATAGAAAGATTCGCGAAGTGCTCGGCTTCAAGGAAGAGCACGACTGGCGCAAATACGTGAAAGTTTGAGATTTCACTTGGAAAAGGCGTCGCGACCTGACGCGCTCAATTCGCGTCAGACCGCCAAATGCGCCATTGTTAGCCGCTTCTTCCGATTGCTCGCGGAGAATGGTTCTGAAAATCGAAAATCGCTCTTGCATATCCTGAGCCGCCGTCTTAAAGGGAGCGCCATGCTTTACACGGGGTTGACGGTCGCAAGGCCAAACGGCTGAATGCAAAGCGTAAAGGGGTATAGCTCAGTTGGTAGAGCGGCGGTCTCCAAAACCGCAGGTCGGGGGTTCGAGCCCCTCTGCCCCTGCCATTTTCCTTGAACGGACAGCGCGGACGTGAACGCAGCGTTCCGGCGGGGATTGCGTATATGGCAACAAATTTCGTTAAACGGCGGTTTCCCTCTTGTGTATTCGGAAATCGATGTTTATTTAGGGTTCAACAGACACGCGGTGCGTGGGGCTGATAGTTTCAGCTTTACGCGCCGTAATTGCGTGGGCAGTCGATGGCATCCAAATCCAATCCATTCGCGTTTCTGCAGCAGGTCCGCACGGAGACGTCTAAAGTTACTTGGCCGTCGCGCCGCGAGACCATGATCTCGACGGTCATGGTGCTTGTTATGGTTGTTTTTGCTGCGCTGTTTTTCTTTGCCGCCGACCAGCTCATTGGCTGGGCGCTGAGCTACGTGCTCAATACCGGCAACTGATACGGGTGGAGATGAAAATGGCGGCACGTTGGTACATCGTCCACGCATATTCCAATTTTGAAAAGAAGGTCGCTGAAGACATCGAGAACAAGGCTCGCCAGAAGGGGCTTGAGCATCTGTTCGAAAAGATCCTCGTGCCGACCGAAAAGGTGGTGGAAGTGCGCCGTGGCCGTAAGGTCGATTCCGAGCGCAAGTTCTTCCCGGGCTATGTCATGGTTCGCGCCAACCTGACGGATGAGGCCTATCACCTGATCAAGAATACGCCGAAGGTCACGGGCTTCCTTGGCTCTGACAATAAGCCGGTTCCGATTCCGGATTCTGAAGCCGAGCGCATCCTCGGTCAGGTTCAGGAAGGTGTCGAGCGTCCGAAGGCTTCCGTTACCTTCGAAATCGGCGAGCAGGTTCGCGTTTCCGATGGTCCGTTCGCATCGTTCAATGGCACGGTTCAGGATGTGGACGAAGAGCGTTCCCGCCTGAAAGTGGAAGTGTCGATCTTCGGTCGCGCTACCCCGGTTGAACTGGAATACGCTCAGGTCGAGAAGGTTTGATTTTTCGAGATCGGGCATCGGTAAGTGTTTGCTGATGTCCGGGCGGCAAATGCCGCATCGCGTGGAAGGTGAGGGGTCTTAGCCGGGCCTCAAGGATCCGAACCACGCAACCGCAGCCGCCGGAGCGATCCGGCATCAAGGGCCGGGCGACCGGCCGTCAGTGAAAGGCAGAGAGATATGGCTAAGAAAGTTGCAGGCCAGCTCAAGCTGCAGGTCAAGGCAGGATCGGCAAACCCGTCCCCGCCGATTGGCCCGGCACTTGGTCAGCGTGGCATTAACATCATGGAATTCTGCAAGTCGTTCAACGCGGCTACGCAGGAAATGGAAAAAGGTATGCCGATCCCGGTCGTCATCACCTATTACCAGGACAAGTCCTTCACCTTCGTCATGAAGCAGCCGCCGGTCAGCTACTTCCTGAAGAAGGAAGCCAAGATCCAGTCCGGTTCCAAGACGCCGGGCAAGGGCGCAAAGGCTGGTTCCCTCACCAAGGCTCAGATCAAGACGATCGCCGAAGCCAAGATGAAGGACCTGAACGCAGCAGATATCGAAGGTGCAATGGCGATGATCGAGGGCTCTGCCCGCGCCATGGGCCTGGAAGTGGTGGGTTAAGACCATGGCAGGCAAGCGCACTCAGAAGATCAACGAAGGTGTTGATCCGACCAAGCTCTACGCTCTGACGACCGCCATCGGCATGGTCAAGGAACGTGCCGTCGCGAAGTTCGACGAAACCGTAGAAATTTCGATGAACCTCGGTGTTGACCCGCGTCACGCAGACCAGATGGTCCGCGGCGTCGTCAACCTGCCGAATGGCACCGGCCGTACGGTTCGCGTCGCTGTTTTCGCCCGTGGCGTCAAGGCTGACGAAGCCAAGGCTGCCGGCGCAGACGTCGTTGGCGCAGAAGATCTCGTTGAAATCGTCCAGGGCGGCAAGATCGACTTCGATCGCTGCATCGCGACCCCGGACATGATGCCGCTCGTCGGCCGCCTCGGTAAGGTTCTCGGCCCGCGCGGCATGATGCCGAACCCGAAGGTCGGTACGGTTACGATGGATGTCGCTGGTGCCGTCAAGGCTTCCAAGGGCGGCGCCGTCGAGTTCCGCGTCGAAAAGGCTGGTATCGTTCACGCCGGCATCGGCAAGGCATCCTTCGATGCCAAGGCTCTGGAAGAAAACATCCGCGCCTTCGCTGACGCCGTCATCAAGGCAAAGCCGGCTGGCGCCAAGGGCAACTACGTCAAGCGCGTAGCGCTCTCCTCGACCATGGGTCCGGGCGTCAAGATCGAAGTCGGCTCGGTCACCGCAGCGCCGGCTGCTTAAGTTTCATCGGGCGTCAGTCCGATTGTAAAGAATTCCGGCCTCGTAAGGGGCCGGGATATTCCGGAGAAATCCGGAATCCTGTCCGAGATTGCAGGTGGTTATCCCTTAATCACTTTTGCCTGCATGAGACGGGTAAGACCCGAATTGCATGAAGTTCTGCTTCTAGGAAATCGGTTCGAGCCTTGGATGCCTTGTGTCTTCCTTGCCTTAAGTGGCGCGGAGCGCGAGGGGACAGGATCCTCAAGCGTCGCTTGGGATCGCTTCTGATCCCGGGAGGCAAAAGGCAACCCGGCGGGTCCGTTCAAATGGTCCCGCCAACTGGAGATAGGCAGTGGAAAGAGCGGAAAAACGCGAATTCGTCACGGAACTGAACGAAGTCTTCAAGGCTTCGGGCTCGGTTGTCGTGGCCCACTATGCTGGTGCTACAGTCGCGCAGATGAACGATTTTCGTTCCAAGATGCGCGCTGCTGGCGGCACCGTCAAAGTCGCGAAGAACCGCCTGGCCAAAATTGCCCTTCAGGGTACGGAAGCGGAAGGGATGTCCAATCTCTTCAAGGGTCAGACGCTCATTGCATACAGCGCCGATCCGGTCACCGCTCCGAAGGTCGTCATGGATTTCGCCAAGACCAACGACAAGATCGTGGTTCTCGGCGGCGCCATGGGCACGACAACGCTGAACGCCGAAGGTGTCAAGTCGCTTGCGACCCTGCCTTCGCTGGACGAACTGCGTGCGAAGCTGCTGGGCATGATCCAGACTCCGGCTACCCGCATTGCAGGCGTTGTTGCAGCACCGGCAAGCCAGCTTGCTCGCGTGTTCTCGGCCTACGCCAAGAAGGACGAAGCCGCTTAAGGCGGTTTTTCGCTGTACATACTCAACAGTTCGAACCGAACAAAAGGAACTAGAAAAATGGCTGATCTCGCAAAGATCGTTGAAGACCTCTCCTCGCTGACCGTCCTGGAAGCTGCTGAGCTTTCCAAGCTGCTCGAAGAAAAGTGGGGCGTTTCCGCCGCTGCTCCGGTAGCTGTCGCTGCCGTTGCCGGTGGTGCAGGCGGTGCAGCTGCTCCGGCTGAAGAAGAAAAGACCGAGTTCGACGTCATCCTCACGGATGCCGGCGCCAACAAGATCAACGTCATCAAGGAAGTCCGCGGCATCACCGGTCTCGGCCTCAAGGAAGCCAAGGACCTCGTCGAAGGTGCTCCGAAGGCTGTCAAGGAAGGCGTTTCCAAGGCTGAAGCCGCTGACATCAAGAAGAAGCTTGAAGACGCTGGCGCAAAGGCCGACGTCAAGTAATCTTGAACTGCACTTGGGAGGCGGTATTTACTGCCTCCCATTTGCCGTTTTTCTGAACGAATTACCCAAAAGCCGCGTGAAAACGGCTTTTGGGTAATGGGTTCTTCAAGAGCATGGTCTCGAACCGAGGCGCCAAGGCAATCCGGCCTGGCCGTCTCGGGAGGTGGGACGAGGTTGAACTACTCATTGATTGACGGGGTCGACTGGCCATCGGTTCCCGTCCGTTGCAGGCCCGGATGCAATTTTTGAAGGAGCGACGATGGCTCAGACCCTTTCGTTCAATGGTCGCAGGCGCGTACGCAAGTTTTTTGGTAAAATCCCCGAAGTCGCAGAAATGCCGAACCTCATCGAGGTTCAGAAGGCATCCTACGATCAGTTTCTAATGGTTGAAGAGCCCAAGGGCGGTCGTCCCGACGAGGGCCTTCAGGCTGTTTTCAAGTCCGTTTTCCCGATCACCGATTTCTCCGGCGCTTCCATGCTGGAGTTCGTGTCCTATGAATTCGAACCGCCGAAGTTCGACGTCGACGAATGCCGTCAGCGCGACCTGACCTATGCCGCGCCGCTGAAGGTTACTCTCCGTCTCATCGTGTTCGATATCGATGAGGATACCGGCGCGAAGTCGATCAAGGACATCAAGGAACAGTCCGTCTACATGGGCGACATGCCGCTTATGACGAACAACGGTACGTTCATCGTGAACGGCACTGAGCGCGTGATCGTGTCCCAGATGCACCGTTCGCCGGGCGTCTTTTTCGATCATGACAAGGGCAAGAGTCATTCTTCCGGCAAGCTGCTGTTTGCTGCCCGCGTGATCCCGTATCGCGGTTCCTGGCTCGATATCGAATTCGACGCCAAGGATATCGTCTATGCCCGCATCGACCGCCGTCGTAAGATTCCGGTGACGTCGCTGCTGATGGCCCTCGGCATGGATGGCGAGGAAATCCTCGATACCTTCTACACGAAGTCGCTCTACAAGCGCGACGGCGAAGGCTGGCGCATTCCCTTCAAGCCGGAAACGCTGAAGGGTGCAAAGGCGATCACCGAAATGGTCGACGCCGATACCGGCGAGGTCGTTGTCGAAGCCGGCAAGAAGCTGACCCCGCGTCTGCTCCGCCAGCTCTCCGACAAGGGTCTGAAGGCCCTCAAGGCGACCGACGACGATCTCTACGGCAACTACCTGGCCGAAGACGTCGTCAACTACCAGACGGGTGAGATCTATCTCGAAGCCGGCGATGAAATCGACGAGAAGACGCTGGCTATCATCCTCGCCAACCACTTCGACGAAATCCCGGTTCTCGGCATCGACCACATCAATGTCGGCGCCTACATCCGCAATACGCTCGCAGCAGACAAGAACGAGAACCGCCAGGACGCTCTGTTCGACATCTACCGCGTCATGCGTCCGGGTGAACCGCCGACCATGGAATCGGCCGAAGCCATGTTCAACTCGCTGTTCTTCGATGCGGAGCGTTACGACCTCTCCGCCGTCGGCCGCGTAAAGATGAACATGCGCCTCGACCTCAACGTCGAGGATACCGTTCGCATCCTGCGCAAGGACGACATCCTGGCCGTGGTCAAGATGCTCGTCGAACTGCGCGACGGCAAGGGCGAGATCGACGACATCGACAACCTCGGCAACCGCCGCGTCCGCTCGGTCGGCGAGCTGATGGAGAACCAGTACCGTCTCGGCCTGCTCCGCATGGAGCGTGCGATCAAGGAACGCATGTCCTCGATCGAAATCGACACGGTCATGCCGCAGGACCTGATCAACGCCAAGCCGGCTGCTGCGGCCGTCCGCGAATTCTTTGGCTCCTCGCAGCTGTCGCAGTTCATGGACCAGGTGAACCCGCTGTCGGAAATCACCCACAAGCGCCGTCTCTCGGCTCTTGGCCCGGGTGGTCTGACCCGCGAGCGCGCCGGCTTCGAAGTCCGCGACGTTCATCCGACGCACTACGGCCGTATTTGCCCGATTGAAACGCCGGAAGGCCCGAACATCGGCCTGATCAACTCGCTGGCAACCTTCGCACGCGTCAACAAGTACGGCTTCATCGAAAGCCCGTACCGCCGCATCGTCGATGGCAAAGTGACCAATGACGTGCTTTACCTCTCCGCCATGGAAGAGGCGAAGTACTACGTTGCCCAGGCCAACGCTGAATTGGCTTCGGACGGCTCCTTCGTCGACGAATTTGTCGTCTGCCGTCACGCCGGCGAAGTGATGCTCGCCCCGCGCGACAGCATGAACCTGATGGACGTCTCACCGAAGCAGGTCGTTTCGGTCGCTGCCGCCCTCATCCCGTTCCTGGAAAACGACGACGCCAACCGCGCTCTCATGGGCTCGAACATGCAGCGTCAGGCCGTTCCGCTGCTGCGCGCTGAAGCGCCGTTCGTCGGCACCGGCATGGAACCGGTCGTCGCCCGCGACTCCGGTGCTGCCATCGGTGCACGCCGCGGCGGTGTTGTCGACCAGGTCGATGCGACGCGTATTGTTATCCGCGCCACGGAAGACCTCGAAGCCGGCAAGTCCGGTGTCGATATCTACCGCCTGCAGAAGTTCCAGCGTTCGAACCAGAACACCTGCGTCAACCAGCGTCCGCTGGTCACCGTCGGTGACGTGGTCAACCGCGGCGACATCCTCGCCGACGGTCCGTCCACGGACCTGGGCGACTTGGCTCTCGGCCGCAACGCGCTCGTCGCGTTCATGCCTTGGAACGGCTACAACTACGAAGACTCGATCCTGATGTCGGAACGGATCGTTGCCGATGACGTGTTCACCTCCATCCACATCGAAGAATTCGAAGTGATGGCACGCGACACCAAGCTTGGTCCGGAAGAAATCACGCGCGACATTCCGAACGTTTCGGAAGAAGCGCTGAAGAATCTCGACGAAGCCGGTATTGTCTATATCGGCGCCGAAGTTCAGCCGGGCGATATCCTCGTCGGCAAGATCACGCCGAAGGGCGAAAGCCCGATGACGCCGGAAGAAAAGCTCCTGCGCGCCATTTTCGGTGAAAAGGCATCCGACGTACGCGACACGTCCATGCGCATGCCGCCCGGCACGTACGGCACGATCGTCGAAGTGCGCGTCTTCAACCGCCACGGTGTTGAAAAGGACGAGCGCGCGATGGCAATCGAGCGCGAAGAGATCGAGCGTCTTGCAAAGGACCGCGACGACGAACAGGCGATCCTCGACCGTAACGTCTACGGCCGTCTGATCGACATGCTGCGCGGTCAGACCTCCATTGCCGGCCCGAAGGGCTTCAAGAAGGGCACCGAGCTCTCGAACGCCGTCGTGTCCGAATATCCCCGCTCGCAGTGGTGGATGTTCGCCGTCGAAGACGAAAAGGTCCAGAGCGAACTCGAAGCACTCCGCGGCCAGTACGACGAATCCAAGTCGCGCCTCGAACAGCGCTTCATGGACAAGGTCGAAAAGGTCCAGCGCGGCGACGAAATGCCTCCGGGCGTCATGAAGATGGTCAAGGTCTTCGTCGCTGTTAAGCGCAAGATCCAGCCTGGCGACAAGATGGCAGGCCGTCACGGTAATAAGGGTGTCGTATCGCGCATCGTTCCGGTCGAAGACATGCCGTTCCTCGAAGACGGCACGCATGTCGATATCTGCTTGAACCCGCTCGGCGTGCCTTCTCGCATGAACGTTGGCCAGATCCTCGAGACCCATCTTGCATGGGCTTGCGCAGGCATGGGCAAGAAGATCGGCGAGCTGCTCGAAGAGTATCGCAAGACCATGGACATCACCGACCTGAAGCGCGAGCTGACGGACGTGTATGCTTCCCAGGCCAAGGACGAAGTCGCCAACTTCGATGATGCATCGCTCGTCAAGCTGGCTGAACAGTCCCGCAAGGGCGTCTCTATCGCAACGCCGGTCTTCGACGGTGCGCATGAGCCGGACGTTGCCTCGATGCTGAAGAAGGCAGGTCTGCACGAGTCCGGTCAGTCGGTTCTGTACGACGGCCGTACCGGCGAGCCCTTCGACCGTAAGGTTACTGTCGGCTACATGTATATGATCAAGCTGAACCACCTGGTCGACGACAAGATCCACGCTCGTTCGATCGGCCCATACTCGCTCGTTACCCAGCAGCCGCTGGGCGGCAAGGCACAGTTCGGCGGCCAGCGCTTCGGCGAAATGGAAGTCTGGGCGCTTGAAGCCTACGGCGCAGCTTACACGCTGCAGGAAATGCTGACGGTAAAGTCGGACGACGTGGCCGGCCGCACCAAGGTTTACGAAGCGATCGTCCGTGGCGACGACACCTTCGAGGCTGGTATTCCGGAAAGCTTCAACGTTCTCGTCAAGGAAATGCGCTCGCTGGGTCTCTCGGTCGAGCTCGAAAATTCCAAGGTCGAGGACGTGCAGCCCGCGAGCCAGCTGCCGGACGCTGCCGAATAACCAACTGATAGGGTGTGCGCTCTTTGGAAGAGCGCACACCGTTCCCGCCATGGCCCCGTAACGTGTCGGCCGGGCAGGGAACGCTCCGCCGCATTCTGCGGTTATTGTCGTTTAAGCGATGGCGCGGCTCCCGGGAATTTGCCGCCAACCTCGCAAGCTAAGGGCGCTTTCGCCCATGAAGGAGACAGGCATGAACCAAGAGGTCATGAATCTTTTCAATCCGCAGGTGCCTGCACAGAACTTCGATTCCATCCGGATTTCGATCGCTTCTCCGGAGAAGATTCTTTCCTGGTCTTACGGCGAGATCAAGAAGCCGGAAACCATCAACTACCGTACGTTCAAGCCGGAACGCGACGGTCTCTTCTGCGCGCGCATCTTCGGACCGATCAAGGACTATGAGTGCTTGTGCGGCAAGTACAAGCGCATGAAGTACAAGGGCATCATCTGCGAAAAGTGCGGCGTCGAAGTTACGCTGTCGCGCGTTCGCCGTGAGCGCATGGGCCATATCGAGCTCGCCGCTCCCGTTGCCCACATTTGGTTCCTGAAGTCGCTGCCATCACGCATTTCCACGCTGCTCGACATGACGCTGAAGGATGTCGAGCGCGTCCTCTACTTCGAACATTACATCGTCACTGAGCCGGGTCTCACCGCTCTCAAGGAGCACCAGCTCCTGACGGAAGAAGAGTACATGCTCGCCGTCGACGAATATGGTGAAGACCAGTTCACGGCCATGATCGGTGCGGAAGCCATCTACGAGATGCTGGCATCGATGAATCTCGAAAAGATCGCTGGCGATTTGCGCTCCGAGCTTGCCGACACCACGTCGGATCTCAAGCAGAAGAAGCTGATGAAGCGTCTGAAGATCGTCGAGAACTTCATGGAATCCGGCAATCGTCCGGAATGGATGATCATGAAGGTCGTTCCGGTGATCCCACCGGATCTGCGTCCGCTCGTTCCGCTGGACGGCGGTCGTTTCGCGACGTCTGATCTGAACGATCTCTATCGTCGTGTCATCAACCGTAACAATCGTCTGAAGCGCCTCATCGAACTGCGCGCACCGGGCATCATCATCCGTAACGAAAAGCGCATGCTGCAGGAATCTGTCGATGCGCTCTTCGACAACGGCCGTCGTGGTCGCGTCATCACCGGCGCCAACAAGCGTCCGCTGAAGTCGCTGTCCGACATGCTCAAGGGCAAGCAGGGCCGCTTCCGTCAGAACCTGCTCGGTAAGCGCGTCGATTATTCCGGCCGTTCGGTCATCGTGACCGGTCCGGAACTGAAGCTGCATCAGTGCGGTCTGCCGAAGAAGATGGCGCTCGAGCTCTTCAAGCCGTTTATCTACGCCCGCCTCGACGCCAAGGGTTACTCCTCGACCGTCAAGCAGGCCAAGAAGCTGGTTGAAAAGGAAAAGCCAGAAGTCTGGGATATCCTCGACGAGGTCATCCGCGAGCATCCGGTTCTGCTGAACCGTGCGCCGACGCTGCACCGCCTAGGCATCCAGGCCTTCGAACCCATCCTGGTCGAAGGCAAGGCTATCCAGCTGCACCCGCTCGTCTGCACCGCCTTCAACGCCGACTTCGACGGTGACCAGATGGCCGTTCACGTGCCGCTGTCGCTCGAAGCCCAGCTCGAAGCCCGCGTCCTGATGATGTCGACCAACAACATCCTGCACCCGGCAAACGGCGCGCCGATCATCGTCCCGTCGCAGGACATGGTTCTCGGCCTCTACTACCTCTCGATCGTGAACCAGAACGAGCCGGGCGAAGGCATGGCCTTCTCAGACCTCGGCGAGTTGCATCATGCGCTCGAAAACAAGGTCGTCACGCTGCATACCAAGATCCGCGGCCGCTTCAAGTCGATCGGTGAGGACGGCAAGCCCTACTCGAAGATCTATGAGACGACGCCGGGCCGCCTGCTCATCGGCGAACTTCTGCCGAAGAATGGCAAGGTGACCTTCGACATCTGCAACCAGGAAATGACTAAGAAGAACATTTCCAGGATGATCGACACGGTCTATCGTCACTGCGGCCAGAAGGACACGGTCATCTTCTGCGACCGCATCATGCAGCTCGGTTTCACCCATGCCTGCCGCGCCGGCATTTCGTTCGGCAAGGACGACATGGTCATTCCGGAAACGAAGGCGAAGATCGTTGCCGACACCGAAAACCTGGTGAAGGAATACGAGCAGCAGTACAACGACGGTCTGATCACCCAGGGCGAAAAGTACAACAAGGTCGTTGACGCTTGGGGCAAGGCCACGGAGAAGGTCGCCGAAGACATGATGGCCCGCATTAAGGCCGTCGAGTTCGACGATAAGACTGGTCGCCAGAAGCCGATGAACGCCATCTATATGATGTCGCACTCGGGTGCGCGTGGTTCTCCGAACCAGATGCGTCAGCTGGGCGGTATGCGCGGCCTCATGGCCAAGCCGTCGGGTGAAATCATCGAGACGCCGATCATCTCGAACTTCAAGGAAGGCCTGACCGTCAACGAGTACTTCAACTCGACGCACGGCGCCCGTAAGGGTCTGGCAGACACCGCCTTGAAGACTGCAAACTCCGGTTACCTGACTCGCCGTCTCGTGGACGTCGCGCAGGACTGCATCGTCACGCACATCGATTGCGGTACCGAATCCGGCCTCACCATGACCGCCATCGTCGATGCCGGTCAGGTCGTTGCTTCGCTCGGCGCTCGCATCCTCGGCCGTACGGCTCTCGACAACATCGACCATCCGGTCACCGGCGAACGTATCGTCGATGCCGGCAAGATGATCCTCGAGCCCGATGTCGCCGAGATCGAGAAGGCTGGTATCCAGTCGATCCGCATTCGTTCGGCACTGACCTGCGAAATCCAGACGGGCGTTTGCTCGGTCTGCTACGGCCGCGACCTTGCTCGCGGTACGCCGGTCAACATGGGTGAAGCTGTTGGCGTTATCGCCGCTCAGTCGATCGGCGAACCGGGCACGCAGCTTACCATGCGTACGTTCCACCTTGGTGGTACGGCAACCGTGGTCGACCAGTCATTCCTGGAAGCCTCGTACGAAGGTACGGTGCAGATCAAGAACCGCAACGTATTGCGCAACTCCGAAGGCAGCCTCGTTGCCATGGGCCGCAACATGACCGTCCAGATCCTGGACGAGCGTGGCGTGGAACGCTCTTCGCAGCGTGTCGCCTACGGTTCGAAGCTGCATGTCGACGAAGGCGACAAGGTCAAGCGCGGTCAGCGTCTGGCGGAGTGGGATCCTTACACCCGTCCGATGATGACGGAAGTGGCCGGTACGGTTCAGTTCGAAGACGTCATCGACGGTCTCTCGGTTCTCGAAGCGACCGACGAATCCACTGGCATCACCAAGCGTCAGGTTATCGACTGGCGCTCGACCCCGCGCGGTTCGGATCTGAAGCCGGCAATCGTCATCAAGGATGCCAGCGGCAATGTCGCGAAGCTGTCCCGCGGTGGTGAAGCCCGCTTCCTGCTCTCGGTCGATGCGATCCTCTCCGTCGAGCCGGGCCAGAAGGTCTCGCAGGGTGACGTTCTTGCCCGTTCTCCGCTGGAAAGCGCCAAGACCAAGGACATCACCGGTGGTCTGCCGCGCGTCGCAGAGCTGTTCGAAGCCCGTCGTCCGAAGGACCATGCCATCATCGCTGAGATCGATGGTACGATCCGCCTCGGTCGCGACTATAAGAACAAGCGCCGCGTCATCATCGAGCCGGCAGAAGACGGTGTCGAGCCTGTCGAGTACCTGATCCCGAAGGGCAAGCCCTTCCATCTTCAGGACGGCGACTATATCGAAAAGGGTGATTACATCCTCGACGGTAACCCGGCTCCGCACGACATCCTGGCGATCAAGGGCGTGGAAGCATTGGCTTCCTACCTCGTCAACGAAATCCAGGAAGTCTATCGTCTCCAGGGCGTTGTCATCAACGACAAGCACATCGAAGTGATTGTCCGTCAGATGCTGCAGAAGGTGGAAATCACCGATGCAGGCGACTCGACTTATATCGTCGGCGACAATGTCGACCGCATCGAACTGGAAGACGTCAACGACCAGCTCATCGAGGAAGGCAAGAAGCCTGCCCGTGGCGAGCCGGTTCTGCTCGGCATCACCAAGGCATCGCTGCAGACCCCGTCCTTCATCTCGGCCGCTTCCTTCCAGGAAACGACCAAGGTGCTGACGGAAGCTGCGATCGCCGGCAAGACCGACGGCCTGCAGGGCCTGAAGGAAAACGTCATCGTTGGCCGCCTGATCCCGGCCGGTACCGGTGGCACCATGACCCAGATCCGCCGCATCGCGACGGCTCGCGACGACCTAATCCTGGAAGAGCGCCGCAAGGGCTCGGGTGCAGGCGCCGCAACCCCGATGTTGCAGGATATGGCAAACGAAAACGCCCCGGCTGCCGAATAACAGGCAGCCCTGCATTTCGACATACGAAGCCGTCCGGAGAAATCCGGGCGGCTTTTCCTTATCCGGGAATGTCACTGAGAGTGGGACGTCAGGCAGTTGTGTGGCATGGCCCCAATGGTGGTCGGGACGAAATAGCCGAGGCAGATGAAGGGCTCGCCGCCCTCATTGATGTCGACCAGAATGGAGGGGTGAGGGCAGGAGGGCGAGGCCCCGCGCCGGTGCGCAGGCCCCCTTCTTTATATACAGGCTTAACTGAAGCGGATGATCGAGACTTCGCCTTCGAGTGCACCCTGATAGGCTGAGGCATGCGGTTCTTCGGAGGGCACTTCGGTCAGCATGCCGATCTGGTCGAGATCGGCTTCGATGAAGCCCTCTTCGGCGAGTGCGTTCAAGGCCTCGCGCACAGCGCTGTCATCATCGGGGGCCTTCAACATGACGTGCAGATCCACACCCTCGCTCGTATCGGATTCGTAGCCTTTACCGATGATGATGAAGATCATCGGCCCGTCGAAATTGTTATCGTTATCCGGTGTCCCGATCATCCTATTGTCCTTCGGCTCTCTGAGAATCGCACTATGCAGAATCCATATAGGGGCTTGATATCTGCAGTCACCGATTCCTATCTGTTTTTGCCGCAATGCCCAAGTTTATCTTGCCGGGCGGCCTCAATCCAACTAGAGAGCCTCGAAACAACGCGTTTCCAGGGCTTCTGGCGCCTTGGTGCCGGAGATTATTTCTTAACCGGCCTTGACGAGCAGGGCGGAAACCAGTAGTACGCCCGCCATCGGATCCCATGTGAGGTTTGGCTGTTCGGGGCGACGCGCCCTGAAGATCGCCTCAAACAAGGTTCTAAACGCACGTTGAAGTCATGATGCTGCACGCATGACGCACCTTTTGCGTCCTCTGCTCTATGTGGTCCATCTGCGGAAGCGGATCGGGCCATATTTTGCGCATTGAGGGAAAATATGTGTGGCAATGCCGGAAACGGCGAAGTTCGAGCCCGCAAGGGTACTGAGACAAACGTAAGGGATGGTTGAATGCCTACCGTAAACCAGCTGATCCGCAAGCCTCGTCAGGCGAACGTAAAGCGTAATAAGGTTCCCGCTCTCCAGGAGAACCCGCAGAAGCGCGGTGTTTGCACCCGCGTTTATACCACGACGCCGAAAAAGCCGAACTCGGCTCTGCGTAAGGTCGCAAAGATCCGCCTGACCAATGGCTTCGAAGTCATTGGTTACATTCCCGGCGAAGGTCATAACCTTCAGGAACACTCCGTCGTTATGATCCGTGGCGGCCGCGTCAAGGACCTTCCGGGTGTCCGTTACCACATCATCCGCGGCGTTCTCGATACCCAGGGTGTCAAGAACCGCAAGCAGCGCCGTTCCAAGTACGGTGCGAAGCGTCCGAAGTAATTTCGCCCCGGGCGATACCGCCCGGATAGGCTTGAACGTGAAATCCCGGCGCTGCGCGAGGTCCTCCGCGTGGTAGAGCGCCTTAACAGTTGAAGAGACGAGAAGTATGTCCCGACGTCATAAAGCAGAAAAGCGCGAGATCAATCCGGACCCGAAGTTCGGTGACCTCGTTGTTACGAAGTTCATGAATGCCATCATGCTGGACGGCAAGAAGTCTGTCGCTGAAAGCATCGTATACGGCGCATTTGACTCCGTGCAGAACAAGTCGAAGCAGGAACCGCTGACGGTTTTCCATTCCGCGCTCGACAACATTGCTCCGCACGTAGAAGTCCGTTCGCGCCGCGTCGGTGGTGCGACCTATCAGGTTCCGGTCGACGTTCGTCCGGAGCGCCGTCAGGCTCTTGCTATTCGCTGGCTGATCGCTGCCGCTCGCAAGCGCAATGAAACCACCATGATCGATCGTCTTTCGGGCGAACTTCTCGACGCATCCAACAATCGCGGTTCCGCGGTTAAGAAGCGCGAAGACACGCACAAGATGGCAGACGCCAACCGCGCGTTCTCGCATTATCGCTGGTAATCCCGAACGATATCGAAAGGCAGTCCATTATGGCTCGCGAATATAAGATCGAAGACTACCGCAATTTCGGTATCATGGCGCACATCGACGCCGGCAAGACCACGACGACCGAGCGTATCCTTTACTACACCGGCAAGTCGCACAAGATCGGTGAAGTCCACGATGGCGCAGCCACGATGGACTGGATGGAGCAGGAGCAGGAACGCGGCATCACGATTACGTCCGCTGCGACCACGACCTTCTGGAAGGGCCGTGACGGCAAGACCCGCCGCTTCAACATCATCGACACCCCCGGCCACGTCGACTTCACCATCGAAGTCGAGCGTTCGCTGCGCGTTCTCGACGGCGCCATCGCGTTGCTCGATGCCAACGCTGGTGTTGAGCCGCAGACCGAAACCGTCTGGCGCCAGGCTGAGAAGTATCATGTTCCGCGCATGATCTTCTGCAACAAGATGGACAAGACCGGTGCGGACTTCTACCGCTCTGTCGAAATGATCAAGACCCGTCTCGGCGCCACCGCCGTCGTCATGCAGCTGCCGATCGGCGCTGAAAGCGACTTCAAGGGCGTTGTCGATCTGGTCGAGATGAACGCTCTGATCTGGCGCGACGAATCTCTCGGCGCCCAGTGGGACGTCGTTGAGATCCCGGACGACCTGAAGGCCAAGGCTGAAGAATATCGCGAAAAGCTGATCGAGACGGTTGTCGAAATCGATGAAGCTGCGATGGAAGCCTACCTCGAAGGTGTCATGCCGGACAACGACAAGATCCGCGAACTCGTTCGTCGCGGCACGATCGACGTCAAGTTCCATCCGATGTTCTGCGGCACCGCCTTCAAGAACAAGGGCGTTCAGCCGCTGCTCGACGCCGTTGTCGACTACCTGCCATCGCCGCTCGACATTCCCGCGATCAAGGGCATCGACTTCAAGACCGAAGCCGAAATCGAGCGTCATGCAGATGACTCCGAGCCGCTCTCCATGCTCGCGTTCAAGATCATGAACGACCCCTTCGTCGGTTCGCTGACCTTCGCCCGCATCTATTCGGGCAAGCTCGAAAAGGGCGTTTCCGTTCTGAACACTGTCAAGGACAAGCGTGAGCGTGTCGGCCGCATGCTGCAGATGCACTCCAACTCGCGTGAAGATATCGAAGAAGCCTTTGCAGGCGACATCGTTGCTCTCGCAGGCCTCAAGGAAACCACTACGGGTGACACGCTGTGCGACCCGCTGAAGCCGGTTATCCTCGAGCGCATGGAGTTCCCGGAGCCGGTCATCCAGATCGCTATCGAGCCGAAGTCCAAGGGCGACCAGGAAAAGATGGGCCTCGCGCTCAACCGCTTGGCAGCCGAAGATCCGTCCTTCCGCGTGAAGACGGACCAGGAATCAGGTCAGACGATCATCGCCGGCATGGGCGAACTGCATCTCGACATCATCGTCGACCGCATGCGTCGTGAGTTCAAGGTTGAAGCAAACGTCGGTGCGCCGCAGGTTGCTTACCGCGAAACCATCACGCGCCAGACCGAAGAAGACTACACGCACAAGAAGCAGACCGGCGGTACCGGCCAGTTCGCGCGCGTCAAGATCATCTTCGAACCGAACCCGGATGGCGAAGATTTCAAGTTCGAATCCAAGATCGTCGGTGGTGCTGTTCCGAAGGAATACATCCCGGGCGTTCAGAAGGGTATCGAAAGCGTTCTGTCCTCCGGTCCGCTGGCTGGCTTCCCGATGCTCGGCGTCAAGGCGACGCTCGTCGACGGCGCCTTCCACGACGTTGACTCGTCGGTCCTGGCGTTCGAAATCGCAGCCCGCGCTTGCTTCCGTGAAGCGGCAAAGAAGGCCGGCGCTCAGCTCCTCGAGCCGATGATGAAGGTCGAAGTCGTCACCCCGGAAGATTACGTCGGTGACGTTATCGGCGACCTGAACTCGCGCCGTGGTCAGATCCAGGGTCAGGAACAGCGCGGCATCGCGATCGTCATCAGCGCCAACGTTCCGCTGGCGAACATGTTCAAGTACGTCGATAACCTGCGCTCCATGTCGCAGGGCCGCGCACAGTACACGATGACCTTCGACCACTACGCGCCGGTCCCGTCGAACGTCGCGACCGAAATCCAGGCAAAGTATTCCGGTCAGAAGTGACCGGAATACCAATTGACCGACAACAAGAATTAGCGCCCCTCGGGGCCAAAGAATGGAGAGCCGAAAATGGCAAAGAGTAAGTTTGAGCGCAACAAGCCGCACGTCAACATTGGCACGATCGGCCACGTTGACCACGGCAAGACGTCTCTGACGGCAGCGATCACGAAGTACTTCGGTGAATTCAAGGCGTATGACCAGATCGACGCAGCGCCGGAAGAAAAGGCACGCGGCATCACCATTTCGACGGCTCACGTCGAGTATGAGACGGCCAACCGTCACTATGCGCACGTCGACTGCCCCGGCCACGCTGACTATGTGAAGAACATGATCACGGGTGCGGCGCAGATGGACGGCGCGATCCTGGTTTGCTCGGCTGCTGACGGCCCGATGCCGCAGACGCGCGAGCACATCCTGCTTGCCCGCCAGGTTGGCGTTCCGGCGATTGTCGTGTTCCTCAACAAGGTCGACCAGGTTGACGACGCCGAACTGCTCGAGCTCGTCGAACTGGAAGTTCGCGAACTCCTGTCGTCCTACGACTTCCCGGGCGACGACATCCCGGTCGTCAAGGGTTCGGCCCTTGCAGCTCTTGAAGACAGCGACAAGAAGATCGGCGAAGACGCGATCCGCGAGCTGATGGCTCAGGTTGACGCCTACATCCCGACGCCTGAGCGTCCGATCGACCAGCCGTTCCTGATGCCGATCGAAGACGTGTTCTCGATCTCCGGCCGTGGTACGGTTGTGACGGGCCGTGTCGAGCGTGGCATCATCAAGGTTGGTGAAGAAGTCGAGATCGTCGGCATCCGTCCGACGTCGAAGACGACGGTGACCGGCGTTGAAATGTTCCGCAAGCTGCTCGACCAGGGCCAGGCTGGCGACAACATCGGTGCTCTGGTTCGCGGTGTGAACCGTGACGGCGTCGAGCGTGGCCAGATTCTGTGCAAGCCGGGCTCTGTCAAGCCGCACAAGAAGTTCAAGGCCGAAGCCTATATCCTGACGAAGGAAGAAGGCGGCCGTCATACGCCGTTCTTCACGAACTACCGTCCGCAGTTCTACTTCCGCACGACGGACGTCACCGGCATCGTGACGCTTCCGGAAGGCACGGAAATGGTCATGCCTGGCGACAACGTCACGGTTGACGTCGAGCTGATCGTTCCGATCGCGATGGAAGAAAAGCTTCGCTTCGCCATCCGCGAAGGCGGCCGCACCGTCGGTGCAGGCATCGTCGCTGCTATCGTCGAATAATTCCTTCGGCTGCTCCGGCGGGCAGCCGATTCGATGACATTATTATGATGCAAGCGGCGCAAGCCGCTTGCTTATTACACAGAAATGTTGCAAATGGCGCGCGAGCGCGATTTGCGTACCGCTTTGGATAACGAGGCGGCGACTACAACAACCAATAAGGTGGGCTAAAAGGCCCTGAAGACTGGATAGGGACGCCGCTGTCGGCGCCCTCTCGATCTTTGAAACCGGTGGTCCGCCTTAGGAAGAAAGAACAACCCGTGTCTTGTTGAGAGACATGAGGAAAACAAACACAAGGATAACGTCGAATGAACGGCCAAAATATCCGCATTCGCCTGAAGGCGTTCGATCACCGGATTCTCGATGCTTCCACGCGCGAGATCGTGTCGACGGCGAAGCGCACCGGTGCAAGCGTCCGGGGCCCCGTTCCGCTTCCGACCCGCATCGAGAAGTTTACGGTCAACCGGTCCCCGCACATCGACAAGAAGAGCCGCGAACAGTTCGAGATGCGCACGCATAAGCGCCTGCTCGACATCGTAGACCCGACCCCGCAGACGGTAGACGCGCTGATGAAGCTCGATCTCGCCGCCGGTGTCGATGTTGAGATCAAGCTCTGAGCTTGCTCGAGCTGAGTTGGAAGGATTGAACCGATGCGTTCAGGTGTGATTGCACAGAAGGTGGGAATGACCCGCGTCTACAACGACGCCGGCGAGCATGTCCCGGTAACGGTACTGCGTTTGGATGGCTGCCAGGTCGTAGCCCAGCGCACCGTAGAAAAGAATGGCTATACCGCGCTTCAGCTCGGTGCTGGCCAGGCCAAGGTAAAGAACACGTCCAAGGCCATGCGCGGCAACTTCGCCGTCGCAAACGTTGAGCCGAAGGCCAAGCTGCAGGAATTCCGTGTTTCGGAAGACAACCTGCTCGACATTGGCACTGAGCTCAAGGCTGGTCACTTTGCTGCTGGTCAGCTCGTCGATGTCACCGGCACGACGATCGGTAAGGGCTTTGCCGGCGCCATGAAGCGCCACGGCTTCGGCGGTCTGCGCGCCACGCACGGTGTGTCTGTTTCGCACCGCTCGCATGGTTCGACGGGTTCGCGCCAGGATCCGGGCAAGGTTTTCAAGAACAAGAAGATGGCTGGTCACATGGGCCAGACGCGCGTGACGACGCAGAACCTTGAAGTGGTTTCGACCGACGAAGATCGCGGTCTGATCCTGATCAAGGGTGCAGTACCCGGTTCCAAGGGTGCCTGGATCATCGTGCGCGACGCCGTCAAGTCGGCAGCGAAGTAAGGGAGCCAGACCAATGGAATTGAACGTCAAGACCCTCGAGGGAAAAGACGCTGGGAAGGTTTCCCTTTCTGATGCGATTTTCGGTCTCGAGCCCCGCGAAGACATCCTTGCCCGCGTAGTTCGCTGGCAGCTTGCGAAGAAGCAGCAGGGCACGCACCAGGCAAAGGGCCGCGCGGACGTTTCGCGCACCGGCGCCAAGATGTACAAGCAGAAGGGTACGGGCCGCGCTCGTCACCATTCGGCTCGCGCTCCGCAGTTCCGCGGCGGTGGTAAGGCCCACGGCCCGGTCGCTCGCAGCCACGAGCACGACCTTCCGAAGAAGGTTCGCGCACTCGGCCTGCGCCACGCGCTTTCTGCCAAGATCAAGGCTGACGAACTGATCATCATCGATGATCTCGTCGCCAAGGAAGCAAAGACCAAGGCTCTCGCCGGCGTATTCGCGTCGCTGGGCCTGACCAACGCCCTCTTCATTGGCGGCGCCGAGCTCGACGGCAACTTCAAGCTCGCGGCCCAGAACATCCCGAACGTGGATGTTCTGCCGATCCAGGGCATCAACGTTTACGACATCGTCCGCCGCGGCAAGCTCGTGCTTTCCAAGGCTGCCGTTGAAGCGCTAGAGGAGCGATTCAAGTGACCGATCTTCGCCACTACGATGTGATCGTTTCTCCTGCGATCACCGAAAAGTCCACGCTGGTATCGGAAAACAACCAGGTTGTTTTCAATGTCGCCAAGAAGGCGACGAAGCCGGAAATCAAGGCTGCAGTCGAGGCGCTCTTCGGCGTCAAGGTCACGGCCGTCAACACCCTGCTGCGCAAGGGCAAGACCCGTCGTTTCCGCGGTTTTGTCGGCAAGCAGCAGGACGTGAAGAAGGCTGTCGTGACGTTGGCTGAAGGCCAGTCGATCGACGTCTCCACCGGTCTCTGAGGAATAAAAAGATGGCATTGAAAACTTTCAATCCGACGACCCCGAGCCAGCGTCAGCTGGTCATCGTTGATCGCTCCTCGCTCTACAAGGGCAAGCCGGTTAAGGCACTGACCGAAGGTCTGACCAAGAGCGGCGGCCGTAACAACCTCGGCCGCATCACTGCCCGCTTCATCGGCGGCGGTCACAAGCGCAGCTACCGTCTGGTCGACTTCAAGCGTCGCAAGTTCGACGTTGAAGGCACGGTCGAGCGTATCGAATACGACCCGAACCGTACGGCATTCATCGCGCTCATCAGCTATGCCGATGGCGAGCAGGCCTACATCATTGCTCCGCAGCGTCTTGCTGCCGGCGACAAGGTCATCGCTTCCGACAAGGCTGTCGACGTCAAGCCTGGCAACACGATGCCGCTGCAGTACATTCCGGTCGGCTCCATCATCCATAACGTGGAAATGAAGCCGGGCAAGGGTGGCCAGATCGCTCGCTCCGCCGGTTCCTACGCACAGCTCGTCGGCCGTGACGCAGGTATGGCTATCCTTCGCCTGAACTCTGGCGAACAGCGCCTCGTGAATGGCATCTGCCTTGCTTCAATCGGTGCCGTTTCCAACCCCGATCATGCCAACATCAACGACGGCAAGGCCGGTCGTACCGTTTGGCGCGGCAAGCGTCCGCACAACCGCGGTGTCGTCATGAACCCTGTCGACCACCCGCACGGTGGTGGTGAAGGCCGTACCTCTGGTGGTCGCCATCCGGTGACCCCTTGGGGCAAGCCGACCAAGGGCAAGCGCACCCGGTCGAACAAGTCGACCGACAAGTTCATTATGCGTTCGCGTCATCAGCGCAAGAAGTAAGAGAGGAAGTCCTCAATGGCTCGTTCAGTATGGAAAGGTCCGTTTGTTGACGGCTATCTTCTCAAGAAGGCTGAGAAGGTTCGTGAAGGCGGACGTGCAGAAGTAATCAAGATCTGGAGCCGTCGCTCCACGATCCTGCCGCAGTTCGTCGGTCTCACCTTCGGCGTCTACAACGGCAGCAAGCATGTTCCGGTCAGCGTCAACGAAGACATGGTCGGCCACAAATTCGGTGAATTCTCTCCGACCCGTACCTACTACGGTCACGGCGCGGACAAGAAGGCAAAGAGGAAGTAACAATGGGCAAGGCAAAAGCCGAACGCCGGCTGAAGGACAACGAGGCGCAAGCAGTCGCCCGTACGCTCCGCGTCAGCCCACAGAAGCTCAACCTGGTTGCCGCGGCTATCCGCGGCAAGAAGGTCGATCGTGCACTCGCCGAGCTGGAATTCTCCCGCAAGCGCATCGCAGGCGCCGTCAAGAAGACGCTCGAATCTGCGATCGCCAACGCCGAGAACAACCATGACCTCGACGTCGACGCCCTCGTCGTCGCCGAAGCCTATGTCGGCAAGTCGATCGTCATGAAGCGCTTCCACGCTCGCGGCCGCGGCCGCGCATCGCGTATCGAACGTCCGTTCGCTCACCTGACGATCGTCGTTCGTGAAGTGCAGGCACAAGAGGAGGCCGCATAATGGGTCAGAAAATCAATCCGATTGGTTTCCGTCTTGGCATCAACCGTACCTGGGATAGCCGCTGGTTTGCGGACAATGCCGAGTACGGCCAGCTCCTGCACGAAGACCTGAAGATGCGTAAGTTCATCATGAGCGAACTGAAGCAGGCTGGTATCGCAAAGGTGGTCATCGAACGTCCGCACAAGAAGTGCCGCGTCACGATCCACTCGGCCCGTCCGGGCCTGATCATTGGCCGTAAGGGCGCCGACATCGACAAGCTCCGCAAGAAGCTGTCGGAAATGACGAACTCCGAAACGCACCTCAACATCGTTGAAGTGCGCAAGCCGGAAATCGACGCAACGCTCGTTGCTCAGTCGATCGCCCAGCAGCTCGAGCGCCGCGTGGCTTTCCGCCGCGCCATGAAGCGCGCCGTTCAGTCTGCGATGCGTCTTGGCGCCGAAGGCATCAAGATCACCTGCGCCGGCCGTCTCGGCGGTGCAGAAATCGCTCGTACGGAATGGTACCGCGAAGGCCGCGTTCCGCTGCACACCCTGCGCGCTGACATCGACTACGGTACGGCTGAAGCCGAAACCGCATTCGGTATCTGCGGCATCAAGGTCTGGATCTTCAAGGGCGAAATCCTTGAGCACGATCCGATGGCTTCCGAACGCCGCGCGCTGGAAGGCGACGCACAGGGCCCGGCAAGCCGCGAACGCGACCGTGGCGATCGTCGCCGCGAACGCGACAACGCGTAATTAGCGCTGGCGAAAGATAAGCTCGGAGAAGTTAGAAAATGTTGCAGCCAAAGCGTACTAAGTATCGCAAGCAGTTCAAGGGCCGCATCAAGGGCGTAGCCAAGGGCGGTTCTGACCTGGCCTTCGGCGAATTCGGCCTGAAGGCTCAGGAGCCGAACCGCGTTAACGCACGTGAGATCGAAGCGGCCCGCCGCGCGATCACGCGTTACATGAAGCGCGCCGGCCGTGTTTGGATCCGCGTGTTCCCGGACGTACCGGTAACCGCAAAGCCTACCGAAGTCCGTATGGGTAAGGGTAAGGGTTCCGTGGAATACTGGGCATGCAAGGTCAAGCCCGGTCGTATGATGTTCGAGATCGACGGTGTCTCCGAGGAAATCGCGCGTGAAGCGCTCCGCCTCGGCTCGGCCAAGCTCTCGGTCAAGACGCGCTTCGTTCAGCGCATCGCAGAGTAAGGAGAAGGCACGATGAAAGCCGAAGAAGTACGCGGCCTCACGGCCGACCAGCTCAAGGACAAGCTTGCTGACCTGAAGAAGGAGCAGTTCAACCTGCGCTTCCAGAAGGCAACCGGCCAGCTGGAAAAGTCCTCGCGCATCAACGAAGTCCGCAAGGACATCGCACGCGTCAAAACCATTGCCCGCCAGAAGGCGGCAGAAGCAAAGGCTTAAAGGAAGAAAAACATGCCGAAGCGCATTCTGCAGGGCGTCGTGGTTGGTGACAAGAACGAGAAGACTGTCGTAGTTCGTGTTGAGCGTCGTTTCGCTCATCCGCTGCTGCAGAAGACCGTTCGTCGCTCCAAGAAGTACAAGGCTCACGACGAAAACAACCAGTACAAGATCGGCGATATCGTCTCCATCGAGGAGTGCGCACCGATCTCCAAGGACAAGCGCTGGACGGTCGTTTCCGCCCAGGTGAAGTAAGAATTTCGCGCGAGGCCTTGCGTCTCGCGGAAATTTCTGTATGAAGCAGCGTCGGAACGCTCGAATGCCGGGCGTTCTTTTGCTTTGAGCGCACGGAAGGTCCCGTTTGGGAAACCACCCTGGCAACGATCTACCCCGCGCTATTCAAGCTATTGCCGTGTTTTCGCTGTCCTTGTGACGAGCGGCCGGCAGACATTTTTCATAAGCCGGAAGAGGGGGCTTTGCCCAACCATTCCGGTAAGAACAAGAAGGCGACCTGATATGATTCAGATGCAAACAAACCTCGACGTGGCGGATAATTCCGGCGCACGTCGTGTCATGTGCATCAAGGTGCTGGGCGGCTCGAAGCGCAAGTATGCCTCGATCGGCGACGTCATCGTCGTTTCGATCAAGGAAGCTATTCCGCGCGGCCGTGTGAAGAAGGGTGACGTGATGAAGGCGGTTGTCGTTCGCACCGCCAAGGACATCCGTCGTCCGGATGGCTCCGTCATCCGCTTCGACACCAACGCAGCAGTCCTCATCGACAACAAGAAAGAGCCGATCGGCACCCGTATCTTCGGACCGGTTCCGCGCGAACTGCGCGCTAAGAACCACATGAAGATCATCTCGCTGGCTCCCGAAGTACTGTAAGGAGCGAGAACGATGCAGAAGATTCGTAAGGGCGACAAGGTCGTCATGCTCGCAGGCAAGGACAAGGGCCGCACTGGCGAAGTGCTCCAGGTTCTGCCGAAGGAAGATCGCGCCGTCGTTCGCGGCGTTAACGTCGTGAAGCGCCACCAGCGCCAGACGCAGACCCAGGAAGCCGGTATCATTTCCAAGGAAGCTCCGGTCCACCTGTCCAACGTCGCAATCGTCGACAAGGACGGCAAGCCGACCCGCGTCGGTTTCAAGGTTGTTGACGGCAAGAAGGTCCGCGTGGCCAAGCGTTCGGGAGATGTGATCGATGGCTGAGGCAAAGTACGAGCCGCGGCTCAAGAAGGAATATGTTGAGCGGATCCGCAAGGCGCTGCAGGAGAAGTACTCCTACACGAACGAGATGATGATCCCGAAGCTCGACAAGATCGTAATCAACATGGGTGTTGGCGAAGCCACGGCTGACTCGAAGAAGCCGAGCGTTGCTGCTGCCGACCTGGCTGCCATCGCTGGCCAGAAGCCGGTCATCACCCGTGCACGCAACTCCATCGCAGGCTTCAAGGTCCGCGAAAACATGCCGATCGGCGCAAAGGTAACCCTGCGCGGCGCCCGCATGTACGAGTTCCTGGATCGCCTGGTCAACATCGCGCTTCCGCGCGTTCGCGACTTCCGCGGCCTGAACCCGAAGAGCTTTGACGGCCGTGGCAACTTCGCCATGGGCATCAAGGAGCACATTGTGTTCCCTGAAATCAACTACGACAAGGTTGATCAGATGTGGGGCATGGACATCATCGTTTGCACGACGGCCAAGACCGACGACGAAGCTCGCACGCTCCTCACGGAGTTCAGCTTCCCGTTCCGTCACTAACCGTAACGACGAGCGTAGAAAAGGAACCTGACATGGCGAAGACAAGCGCAGTTGAAAAGAACAAGCGCCGCCGTAATACGGTCGCAAACCAGGCTGCCAAGCGTGCAGCTCTGAAGGCGATCATCATGAACCAGGCTCTTCCGATCGAAGAGCGGTTCAAGGCCTCGATCAAGCTGGCATCCCTGCCGCGCGACGGATCGAAGACCCGCATTCGCAACCGTTGCGAAGTGTCCGGTCGTCCGCGCGCTTATTACCGTAAACTGCGTATGTCGCGTATCGCGCTGCGCGAACTGGGCAATCTCGGCAAGGTGCCGGGCATCGTCAAGTCGAGCTGGTAAGGAGCAGGTTAGATGACAATGACTGATCCGTTGGGCGATATGCTCACCCGCATCCGCAACGGTGCTTCGCGTCGCAAGTCGTCGGTTTCGACACCTGCTTCCAAGCTCCGTGCGCGTGTTCTCGATGTGCTCCAGGCCGAAGGCTACATCCGTGGCTACTCCGTCGTCGATTTCGGCAACGGCAAGTCCGAGCTCAACATCGAACTCAAGTACTATGAAGGCGCATCGGTGATCCGCGAGATCGGCCGTGTGTCCAAGCCGGGCCGCCGGGTTTATGTCTCGGTCAAGTCCATTCCGCAGGTCGCGAACGGCCTCGGCATCACCATCCTTTCGACCCCGAAGGGCGTGATGGCCGATCACCAGGCTCGCGAACAGAACGTTGGTGGCGAGGTTCTCTGCTCGGTCTTCTAAGACAGGGCAGGGTCTCCATAGCGAACAGACAGGATAGAAACATGTCTCGTATCGGTAAGAAGCCCGTTCAGGTGCCTGCTGGGATCACGGCTACGGTCGATGGCCAGAAGGTTTCCGCTAAGGGCCCGAAGGGCGAGCTGTTTTTCGTCGCGAATGATGAAATCAGCGTCAAGCTCGAAAACAATGCGGTCGTCGTAATGCCGCTTTCCCAGACGAAGGATGCTCGTTCGAAGTGGGGCATGTCCCGCACGATGATCGAAAACATCTTCAAGGGCGTCAAGGACGGCTACGAGCGCAAGCTCGAAATCAACGGCGTTGGTTACCGCGCCGCTATGCAGGGCAAGAACCTGCAACTGGCTCTCGGCTTCAGCCACGACGTGGTCTATGAGCCGCCGCAGGGCATCACGATCGCTGTGCCGAAGCCGACGGAAATCGTCGTCACCGGCATCAATAAGCAGCAGGTCGGTCAAGTTGCCGCCGAAATCCGCGAATACCGCGGTCCGGAACCCTACAAGGGCAAGGGCGTCAAGTATGCCGAAGAGCGGATTGTCCGCAAAGAAGGCAAGAAGAAGTAAGGATCACGCGAAATGGCTAGCAGGAAAGAAGCACTTGCACGTCGCGCCAACCGCGTGCGCCGTCATCTCAAGTCGGTGGCCAATGGCCGTCCGCGCCTGTCGGTTCATCGCTCGTCGAAGAACATCTACGCACAGGTCATCGACGATGTTGCCGGCAAGACGCTTGCCGCGGCATCGACCCTCGACAAGGATCTGCGCGGTTCTCTGAAGACCGGTGCCGACACCGCAGCAGCTGCCCTCGTCGGCAAGCTGGTTGCAGAGCGCGCCTCCAAGGCAGGCGTCACCGAGGTCGTATTTGACCGTGGCGCCTTCATCTATCACGGCCGTATCAAGGCCCTGGCAGAAGCAGCCCGCGAAGGCGGTCTGACCTTCTAATCAGTTTCCGGCCGAGACTTTCAAAAAGCCTCGGCCGGATTTCACGGACCGCAGATCGTTCCCTCTGGGAAGCCGATGCGGTCCTCGTTTTGTTTGCCGATTGCACCCGGAAAAGAAAAAGGAAGAGGACAATGGCACAGGAAAGAAGGCCGCAGCGGGAAGACCGCCAGAGCCGTGAAGAGCGCGATAGCGAATTCGTCGACAAGCTGGTCGCGATCAACCGCGTCGCAAAGGTCGTCAAGGGTGGCCGTCGCTTCGGTTTCGCCGCTCTCGTCGTCGTTGGCGACCAGAAGGGCCGCGTAGGCTTCGGTCATGGCAAGGCGCGCGAAGTGCCGGAAGCTATCCGCAAGGCTACGGAAAGCGCAAAGCGCGACATGATCTTCGTACCGCTGCGTGACGGCCGTACGCTGCATCACGACGTTCATGGCCGTCATGGCGCGGGCAAGGTTCTGCTGCGCTCGGCCAAGGTCGGTACCGGTATCATCGCCGGTGGTCCGATGCGCGCCGTTTTCGAAACGCTCGGCGTCCACGACGTCGTCGCCAAGTCGACCGGTTCGTCGAACCCCTACAACATGGTTCGCGCCACCTTCGACGCTCTGAAGCACCAGGTTCACCCGAAGGACATCGCAGCACAGCGCGGCATCAAGTATGCTACGCTCCAGGCTCGCCGTGCCGCTTCTGGCAACGCCTCTGAAGAATAAGAGGAGCTGACCAATGGCCAAGGCTACCAAGAAGGCTGAAGCGAAGACTGTCACGATCGAACAGATCGGCAGCCCGATTCGCCGTCCGGACGTCCAGCAGCGCACGCTGATCGGTCTCGGACTGAACAAGATGCACCGTCGTCGCACGCTGGAAGATACTCCGGCTGTTCGCGGGATGATCCGTGCAGTCCAGCATCTCGTTCGCGTTGTCGACGAGAAGTGAGACCGGAGTAACGCTCATGAAACTCAATGAAATCAAGGATAACGAAGGCTCTACCCACAGCCGCAAGCGCCTCGGCCGCGGTATCGGCTCGGGCTCCGGCAAGACCGGCGGTCGCGGTGTAAAGGGTCAGAAGTCCCGTTCGGGTGTCGCCATCAACGGCTTCGAAGGCGGTCAGATGCCCATCTACCGTCGCCTGCCGAAGCGCGGCTTCAACAACATCTTCGCAGCCGACTACGTTGTCGTATCGCTGGCACGCATCCAGGCTGCCGTCGATGCCGGAAAGCTCGACGCGAAGGCGACCGTTGATGCAGCTGCTCTGAAGGCCGCCGGCGTCATCCGCCGCGCCAAGGACGGCGTTCGCGTTCTCGCCGATGGCGATCTCAAGGCCAAGATCACGCTCGAAGTTGCAGGCGCTTCCAAGTCTGCCGTCGAGAAGATCGAAAAGGCTGGCGGCAAGGTAACGCTTCTTTCTGCCGCAGCGGCAGAATAATAAACTGATGATATATCGCCCGGGGTGCTTCACACCGGGCGATTTTGCTCCCATATGTGAGCCTCACAAAAACCTTCTTGAACGCATCCGCGTCGGGGCGGTAAGACTGGAAACGAGGGTGAGGCATCGGGTTGCGCCAGCGATCCATCCGAAGCCCGGTTTTTAAAAGAAATTCATACTGATTCTGGTGCCGGCCGACTCGAGAGCGCCCGGAATTGGTAGCGCGGAGAAACGCATGGCTTCTGCAGCGGAACAACTGGCTTCAAACCTCAATTTTTCTACCTTCGCCAAAGCCGAGGATCTTAAGAAGCGCCTGTGGTTCACACTGGCAGCTCTCCTCGTCTACCGGCTGGGCACCCATATCCCGCTTCCAGGCCTCAATCCGCAGGCCTATGCCCAGGCATTTCAGGGGCAGGCCGGCGGCATTCTCGGCCTCTTCAACATGTTCTCGGGCGGCGCCGTGCAGCGCATGGCGATCTTCGCGCTCGGCATCATGCCCTACATCTCCGCCTCGATCATCGTGCAGCTCATGACCTCGGTCGTGCCGGCGCTCGAAAACCTGAAGAAGGAAGGCGAGCAGGGGCGCAAGATCATCAACCAGTATACCCGCTACGGCACGGTAATCCTCGGCGCGCTGCAGGCCTACGGCATTGCCGTCGGTCTCGAGAGTGGCAATGGCCTTGTTGTCGATCCGGGCTGGTTCTTCCGCATTTCGACCGTTTTGACGCTGCTCGGCGGCACCATGTTCCTGATGTGGCTTGGTGAGCAGATCACCTCGCGCGGCATCGGCAACGGCATCTCGCTGATCATCTTCGCCGGCATCGCGGCAGGTCTGCCGACCGCTCTTGCCGGTACGCTGGAACTCGGCCGCACCGGTGCACTGTCGACGACGCTTATCCTGGCCGTCATCGTCGTTGCGATCGCCGTCATCGGCGTCATCGTCTTCGTCGAACGTGCGCAGCGCCGTCTGCTGATCCAGTATCCAAAGCGTCAGGTCGGCAACCGCATGTTCCAGGGCGACACGTCGCACCTGCCGCTGAAGCTGAACACTTCGGGCGTTATTCCGGCGATCTTCGCATCCTCGCTGCTGCTACTGCCGGCGACGGTTGCAGGCTTTGCCAGCACGACGGCGATGCCTGCCTGGGCAACATCGATTGTTGCTGCCCTCGGCCACGGTCAGCCGCTCTACATGGTGCTCTATGCGTGCCTCATCGCCTTCTTCGCCTTCTTCTATACGGCTATCGTCTTCAATCCGAAGGACACGGCCGATAACCTGAAGAAGCATGGCGGCTTCATCCCCGGCATCCGCCCGGGCGATCGTACCGCCGAATATATCGACTACGTGCTGACCCGTATCACGGTGCTCGGCGCAATCTATCTCGTCTTCGTCTGCATCCTTCCCGAGATTCTGGTGTCGCAAACCGGCATTCCATTATCCCTTGGTGGGACTTCGCTTTTGATCGTGGTTAGCGTAACTCTTGATACGGTGGCGCAGATCCAGGGCCATCTGATCGCACAGCAGTACGAAGGCCTGATCAAGAAATCGAAGTTGCGAGGAGGAAAGAGGGGGCGATGAGACTTATACTTTTGGGGCCGCCGGGCGCGGGTAAGGGGACCCAGGCTCAGCGGATCGTGGAAAAGTACGGTATTCCGCAGCTTTCCACGGGTGATATGCTGCGCGCCGCCGTCCAGGCCGGTACTGAAGTCGGCAAGCGCGCCAAGGCTGTCATGGACGCCGGAAATCTGGTCTCTGACGAGATTGTCAACGCCATCGTCTCCGAGCGAATCGATCAACCCGATTGCGCCAACGGTTTTATCCTCGATGGCTTCCCGCGCACGCTGGTGCAGGCGGATGCCACCGAGGCGATGCTGAAAGCCAAAGGTATCGATCTCTCGGTTGTCATTGAATTCCGTGTTGACGACAAGGAACTGGTCCGCCGCGTGGCAGGCCGTTACTCCTGCGCCCAGTGCGGCACCGTCTACCACGACACGGACAAGATCCCGGTCAAGGAAGGCGTTTGCGACAAGTGCGGTTCGACCCACTTCAAGCGTCGGCCCGATGACAATGCCGAGACCATGACCAAGCGTCTCGAGGTCTACTACAAGGAAACCTCGCCGCTGATCGGCTACTACTACGCCAAGGGCAAGCTCAAGTCCGTCGATGGTATGGCCGAGATCGATCAGGTTACGACCGAGATCGAAGGCATTCTTTCCAAGCTTTAAAGGCTTAGAAAATAAACTTGGCGGGGCCGGTTGCTTTTTTGCACTGATTCCGCTAAACCGCGCCAACTCGCGACATTCCCTGCGATCGGCGCGGATTTCCCGAAGGAAATCCGGGTTCGATCGTTTTGTGATGTTGAGAACCCGAATTTGAACGAGCGGCCCTAGGCTGCATAACGAAGCCCTATTGCCGGATGGCAACTGGAATGCAAGGAGAACAGGCGTGGCACGTATCGCTGGCGTCAACATCCCGACTGCAAAGCGCGTCGTCATCGCGCTGACCTACATTCACGGGATCGGTCCGAAATTCGCGCAGGAGATCATTGAAAAGGTCGGTATTCCGGCTGATCGCCGCGTTCATCAGCTGACGGATGCTGAAGTCCTTCAGATCCGCGAAACCATCGACCGTGACTATCAGGTCGAGGGCGATCTTCGTCGCGAAACCGCGATGAACATCAAGCGTCTGATGGACCTCGGCTGCTATCGCGGCCTGCGTCACCGTCGTGGCCTTCCGGTCCGCGGTCAGCGCACGCACACCAATGCCCGTACCCGCAAGGGTCCGGCAAAGGCGATCGCTGGTAAGAAGAAGTAATTTCCGGGAAACCGGAGAGGGGAGGCTGGCGGTCTGCGCCGGCCTCTTTTGAGTTTGGAGCGGCGCCATACAGGGGCCGTTCCGGTGTAGCCGCTGGGATTACGGCGGTGAAGAGATCCAAGAAAGGAATACTATGGCTAAGGAAGCCGTCCGCGTTCGCCGTCGCGAGCGTAAGAATATCTCGTCGGGTGTCGCTCACGTCAACTCGACCTTCAACAACACGATGATCACCATCACTGACGCGCAGGGCAATGCGATTGCCTGGTCGTCTGCTGGCGCCAAGGGCTTCAAGGGCTCGCGCAAGTCGACCCCGTTCGCTGCCCAGATCGCTGCCGAAGACTGCGCCAAGAAGGCTCAGGAACATGGCATGAAGTCGCTGGAAGTCGAAGTTTGCGGCCCGGGTTCCGGTCGTGAATCGGCTCTGCGCGCGCTCCAGGCTGCCGGTTTCATGATTACGTCCATCCGCGACGTGACCCCGATTCCGCACAATGGCTGCCGTCCGCGCAAGAAGCGCCGCGTCTGATCATCGCTATCGTCACCGGTGAGCGCCACAGCGCTCCCGGTGGTTTTCAAGCTCGGTTGCCACGATTGGATGGTGGCAACGAACGGAAGGCAAAATCATGATTCAGAAGAACTGGCAGGAATTGATCAAGCCGAACAAGGTGGAGTTCTCTTCGAGCTCGCGCACCAAGGCGACTCTCGTTGCAGAGCCGCTCGAGCGCGGTTTCGGCCTCACCCTCGGCAACGCGCTGCGTCGCGTTCTGCTCTCCTCTTTGCGCGGTGCCGCTGTTACGGCCGTGCAGATCGACGGCGTGCTGCATGAATTCTCCTCGATCCCGGGCGTCCGCGAAGACGTTACGGACATCGTGCTCAACATCAAGGAAATCGCCATCAAGATGGATGGCGACGATGCAAAGCGCATGGTCGTGCGCAAGCAAGGTCCAGGCGTTGTAACAGCTGGCGACATTCAGACGGTCGGCGATATCGAAATCCTCAACCCCGAGCATGTCATCTGCACGCTCGACGAGGGTGCAGAAATCCGCATGGAGTTCACCGTCAATAACGGCAAGGGCTATGTCCCGGCCGAGCGCAATCGTGCGGAAGATGCTCCGATCGGCCTCATCCCGGTCGATAGCCTCTATTCGCCGGTCAAGAAGGTGTCCTACAAGGTTGAAAACACCCGCGAAGGACAGGTTCTCGACTACGACAAGCTGACCATGACCATCGAAACCGATGGCTCTGTTTCCGGCGAAGATGCCGTCGCTTTCGCGGCTCGCATCCTGCAGGACCAGCTTGGCGTCTTCGTCAACTTCGACGAACCGCAGAAGGAAGCCGAAGAAGAAGCAGTCACCGAACTGGCCTTCAACCCGGCGCTCCTCAAGAAGGTGGACGAGCTCGAACTGTCTGTTCGTTCGGCAAACTGCCTGAAGAACGACAATATCGTCTACATCGGCGACCTTATTCAGAAGACCGAAGCAGAAATGCTCCGCACCCCGAACTTTGGTCGCAAGTCGCTGAACGAAATCAAGGAAGTTCTCGCTTCCATGGGCCTGCACCTCGGCATGGAAGTGCCGGCATGGCCGCCCGAGAACATTGAAGATCTCGCAAAGCGTTACGAAGACCAGTACTGAGCGGCGTGAGGAAAAGTGTGAAGCGGTTTCCCGCCCGCACGCCGATCGCAAGAACATAACAAAAAGGCAGGCTCTTTACGGCTGCCTTTCCCCGTCAAACAGCAGGCCTATCGCCTGCATGTGCCAGGAAACGGCAGGCCCGGTAACGAAGTAAGGGCACTGCATTAAAGGAGAATAGCAATGCGCCACGCAAAGGCCGGCCGCAAGCTGAATAGAACCGCAAGCCATCGCAAGGCAATGTTTGCCAACATGGCTGCTTCGCTCATTACCCATGAGCAGATCGTAACGACACTGCCGAAGGCGAAGGAAATCCGCCCGATCGTCGAGAAGCTCGTCACCCTCGGCAAGCGCGGCGACCTGCACGCTCGTCGTCAGGCGATCTCGCAGATCAAGGACGCTGCTGTCGTTTCGAAGCTCTTCGACACGATCGCTTCGCGCTACGCAACCCGCAATGGCGGTTACCTGCGTATCATGAAGGCCGGCTTCCGCCAGGGCGACAACGCTGCTCTTGCCGTCATCGAATTCGTTGATCGCGACACCTACGCGAAGGGCGCAGCCGACAAGGCCCGCGTCGCTGCTGAAGAGCAGTCTGTCGCCGCCTGATATTTTCCGTCTTCGGAAAGCAGAAAAGCCGGGCCCTGAGCCCGGCTTTTTCGTAGGCAATAGAATACTGGCAGACCGTTTTTCGCTCAGGTAGCACAACCGATCGATCGTCGCCGACCTGGCATCAAGGGCGGCTTAATGACATTGCGCATGCCGCAACGATCCCAGCCGCGCCATAGCGGCGTCTCATTTCAGAACTCGAACGACATAGCCTACAGAAGTAGCCGGGCGCTTCGAATCTAAAAACCAGCAGTCTCTCGCACCTCGATCGCCCCCATCCGAGCGAGTGGGTCCCGCTCTGCAATCTCCATTGCCTCCGCAAGGTTCTTCGCTTCAATGAGCAGGAAACCACCCAGATGCTCCTTGGTCTCTGCGAAGGGCCCGTCACTCCAACTGACCTTGCCGGCGCGAACGCGCAGTGTCTTTGCAGACTTTGGGTCGGCAAGCGCGTTGGAGGCGAGATAGTGGCCTGACCGTTTGAGGTCTTCATTGGAAGCCAGGGACGCCCGGTCGATCTCGGCCCATTCCTCCTTGCTGGCGGCATCAGCAAGAGTTTGATCGATATAGAAGAGGCAGAGGTAGCGCATTGGTTTCTCCATGGTGCTGTCGATGTTAGTCGCTTTGGGAGGCCACGCTTCGACAAAGGGCAAAAAAGAATCCTGCCACGGACTCACTTGGGCTCCGGCTCGCGTCTCCGGGGCTTTTGGCCCCAGCCCTCTGATCGTCTGGACAGAGAGCAAACCATTCTGCGGTTTTCCCGGTCGAGATTTCCGGGGACACCAAGCCGACGTCAAGGAGCAGACGAGCGTCAAACCGCGAAAGTTTGCTCAAGCTTCGGCGGTACCTTCGCTGATGCTTCAGCAGTATCCAAACGGCTTGCATGGTGCGCACGACACTGATGTGCTGCGACTGTAATTGGACTTGTTCGGAGTGCTCAACGGAAACCATAGTTGTCTCTCTTTCTTCGACTGGCTCACCCTTAGTCGAAGGCGACTGGCCGAAATCGACACGCCGCTTTCAGGAGCTTGATCCGCGCAGGCGACAAGACGGGTGCGCGGACCATAGGGCATCGTTTGATGCGTGACACGATCTTGAGGGAATAGAGTCGGCCGATCTGCAGGGCTTTGCTAAGGTGCTTCCCACAACGGCATTGCGTCCCCGACCAACGGTGCCCTTCAATGCCTTGCTGAAGATTTCAGACCGCGCCACTACGCCACCTGCGCACTCGACGACTGTCACCTCGCTGGAGGAGGTGTCCTGACCGTCGACTGTGGGCGAGCAGCGGCGACCTGCATATAGACGGGCTCTGCCCGGATTCGGCGGTTGCATCTACAGAGGCGCTGGCTCGTTGCCCATTTTTTGAGTTCATTCCGGCACGTGAATCTTGCTTTTGATGTGCTTAAGGTTTGCGACGATCGTAAACGTCATGATGACCAGCAGGCACCATGAACTCCATTTGCCGATATGGACGCTTGACCACGCGCCGATCTGGTTTGGATAGCGCCACACGCCGAAGAATGTGCTGATGTTTTCCGCAAGCCAGATGAAGAAGCCAATCAGGACGAAGGCGAGAAGCAGCGGCATCTTCCGATCCTGATCATACGGCCTGAAGACGACGGTGGTGCGCGCATAGAGACCAAGCGTGCATGCGGCGATGTACCAACGGTAGTCGCCGATATAGTGGTGGGTGAAGAAGTTGGCGTAGATCGCCAGTGCCATGAGCCCGGCCATCCAGTAGGATGGATGATGTCTCACGCGCAGATCGAAAAGGCGCCAGGCCTGAATGACATAGCTGCCGACGGCCGCATACATGAATCCGGAAAAGAGCGGGACGCCAAACAGCTTCGTATAGGCGAAATCCGGATAGCTCCACGACTGGATGCCGCTCGATGTCTTGAAGACCTCAAGCGCGAAACCAACCAGATGAAAGACCGAGATCGCCTTCAATTCGTCGATGGTTTCGAGCTTTGCCCAAACCATCCATACCTGGATCGCAAGAGCGATGACCAGCAGCAGATCATAGCGCGGGATACCAACGATACCGGCACGCGGAACCAGGAAGATCGACAGAAAAAAGAGGCCTGCAAAAAGGCAGGCCCGGGCTTCCTTGGCGACAAAATAGAAGAGTTCGACGACAAAGCGTTCGATCCCACTACATTTAAAATCGGCCGGTGGATCGATCAGGTGCTTGTCTAGTAAAGGAAGTAATCCTTGAAGCGTGGCGGCTTTTGGCATGTTCTGCGAGACCCCCAGACCGGTTGAAGCTATCAATCGCGGCTGCGCAAGGATGGCGCAGGCTTGATAACTTGCTGCTTCGCAATTAGCCGTTCAAATCAGTTGAGATTGTGGTGGTCAACCGGCGTTGCGCAGAATGATTCAAGGCTTACAGTTCCAGCGTTTTATGGCGCTGCTGCTCATCATCATTTGCGGCTTGACGCTAAGGCGTTTCGGTTATGCGGTCGATCTGCCGTTCTCCATCGTCAAATATGGGGGCTCACTGCTTTGGGGATCGATGGTTTATTTCCTGGTGGCCTTTGCAGTTGCAACTCTCGCAAGCGTTCGGCCCGCAGCAATTGCCGTCATGGCATTGCTCGTCGCCACAGGCGTTGAGCTGTTCCGGCTCTACCACACGCCTTGGCTCGACGGCTTTCGATTGACAATGACCGGTGCCTTGCTGCTCGGGCGGGTCTTCTCGCCCTGGAATATCGCAGCATATGCGATCGGGATCGCGGCCGCCTGCATGCTTGATCCGATCCGCAAGTCGTCACGAAGCCGATGATGCCACGGCGCGGCTGCCACGCGCCCGTCCTTGGCCATTCTTCCGGCTCCGCCCGATCGGCTTATAAGAACGGTAGAGAATCAGAGCGATGATCAGGCCAACATAGATATACTGCTCGAGATCGAGGATCTTCGTCGACAGGGCGAAGTGTACCGCAGCTGAGGCCGCGATGATGTAGACGAGGCGGTGCAGCCAGATCCAGTTCTTGCCGAGCCTGCGGATCGAATAATTGTTCGAGGTGACGGCAAGCGGAACGAGCATTGCCAACGCACCCATGCCGAACATGATGAACGGACGCTTCACCACGTCGTCGATGACGGCAGAAATATCCAGCGCTTGGTCTAGCACCATATAGACGGTGAAGTGCATCAGCGCGTAGTAAAAGGTCAGAAGACCAAGCGCGCGGCGATAGCGCAGGTAATTCCAGCCCAGAAGATCGCGGGCAGGAGTGATCGCAAGCGTCAGGATCAGGAAGCGGATGGTCCAGATGCCGAGAAAGAGCTCGAACGTTTTGACCGGATCGGCGCCAAGCCGGTCTGTCGCGCCGAGATAGAAATTCCAGGCCGCGGGCACGAGCCCAATCGCGTAGAGCAGCCAGACGGAAGCCGGCTGCCAGCGCTTCGGAATGGCAAGCGAAAACGCCGCCATCAGAAATTCGCCCTCAAATCCATGCCCGAGTAGAGGCTGGCAACTTCGTCGGCATAGCCGTTGAAGGGCAGGGTGGGATGACGGCTGGCACCGAAGAAGCCGCTTTCGCCGATCCGCCGTTCCGTAGCCTGACTCCAGCGCGGATGATCGACGTCAGGATTCACGTTGGCATAAAAGCCATATTCCTGAGCATTCGTCACCTGCCAGGTGTTCTTCGGCTGCTGCTCGACAAGCGAGATGCGGACGATCGACTTGATGCCCTTGAAACCGTATTTCCAGGGAACGACGAGGCGCACCGGCGCTCCGTTCTGGTTTGGCAGCGTTTCGCCGTAGAGGCCGACGGCAAGCAGCGTCAGCGGGTGACGGGCTTCGTCCATGCGCAGCCCCTCGACATAAGGCCAGTCGAGCGACTGGAAGAAGCCGCCCTGACCCGGCATTTCCTCCGGCCGCACAATGGTTTCGAAGGCAACATATTTGGCGCTGCCCTGCGGCTCCACCTTGTCGAGAAGCGCTGACAGAGGAAAGCCGTTCCACGGAATGACCATCGACCAGGCTTCCACGCAGCGCATGCGGTAGACGCGCTCCTCGATCGGGAATTCCTTCATCAGCGCTTCGATATCGAAGGTGCCAGGTTTGTTGACCAGGCCGTCGACCTTGATCGTCCATGGCAGCGGCTTGAACTTGTCGGAAAGCGCTGCGGGGTCGCCCTTGTCGAGGCCGAATTCGTAAAAATTGTTGTAGCTGGTCACGTCCTTGATCGGCGTGAGCTTATCATCGACCGTGTACTTGCTCTTGACGGTCGAAAGCGCGGCCGCGCTCGCCCTGCCGGCGCCGTAAAGCGATATGGCCCCAAGCGTTGCGGCACCGAGAAACTCCCGACGCTTCAGATAGACATTGCGCGGCGTGATATCCGACGAGCGGATCTTGGGTGGACGATAGGCTGCCATAGCGAGTTCCTCTTGGGCGGGGGTGGCCCGTGTGAATCCCTAAACGCAGATTACGCGTTTCGCATTAGTGTGTATGCCTTGAATCCTAGGCGCGAAAAGCCAATTTTTTGTGTTCGGCCGTGATGGAATAGACCGTAACAAATATGCGCTGGCATCCGTATACGACTGATGGCGCACCCGTACCGGTTTTGGCCATCCCGGTAGTGACAGGTTGAAACGATTGGATTAGGACAATTCCAAAAAGCGGCGATCGTCCGGCCTTCGCAAATCCTTTTGCCGCCCCGCATCGCCTGAAAATTCCTGGATATTGAGGGAAGACACCGATGCCAGCTTATCGTTCCAGAACCACGACCCACGGCCGTAACATGGCGGGCGCGCGCGGCCTTTGGCGCGCAACGGGCATGAAGGATTCGGATTTCGGCAAGCCGATCATCGCCGTGGTCAATTCCTTCACTCAGTTCGTGCCCGGCCACGTTCACCTCAAGGATCTCGGCCAGCTCGTCGCCCGCGAAATCGAGGCGGCCGGCGGCGTCGCCAAGGAGTTCAACACGATCGCCGTCGACGACGGTATCGCCATGGGCCATGACGGCATGCTCTATTCGCTGCCTTCGCGCGAACTGATCGCCGACAGCGTTGAATACATGGTCAATGCCCACTGTGCCGACGCCATGGTCTGCATCTCCAATTGCGACAAGATCACCCCCGGCATGTTGATGGCTTCGCTGCGCCTCAACATACCCACCGTCTTCGTCTCCGGCGGTCCGATGGAGGCCGGCAAGGTCGTCCTGCATGGCAAGACCCATGCGCTCGATCTCGTCGACGCCATGGTCGCTGCGGCCGATGACAAGATCTCCGACGACGACGTCAAGGTTATCGAGCGGTCGGCCTGTCCGACCTGCGGTTCGTGCTCCGGCATGTTTACCGCAAATTCCATGAACTGCCTGACCGAGGCCCTTGGCCTGTCGTTGCCCGGCAACGGCTCGACACTTGCCACCCATGCCGACCGCAAGCGCCTCTTCGTCGAAGCCGGCCACCTGATCGTCGATCTCGCTCGTCGTTATTACGAGCAGGAGGACGAGAAGGTCCTGCCGCGCGCAATTGCCTCCAAGCAGGCCTTCGAGAATGCCATGGCGCTCGATATTGCCATGGGCGGCTCCACCAACACGGTTCTGCATATTCTGGCGGCTGCCCATGAGGGCGAGGTGGATTTCACCATGGCCGACATCGATGCCTTGTCGCGCCGCGTTCCCTGCCTTTCCAAGGTCGCGCCGGCCAAGTCCGACGTCCACATGGAAGACGTCCATCGCGCGGGCGGCATCATGTCGATTCTCGGCGAACTGGATAAGGGCGGCCTTCTCAATCGCGACTGCCCGACCGTCCATGCCGAGACGCTGGGCGACGCGATCGACCGCTGGGACATCACCCGCACCAACAGCGAGACGGTCCGCAAATTCTATCGCGCTGCTCCGGGCGGCATCCCGACCCAGATTGCCTTCAGCCAGGAGGCACGCTGGGACGAACTCGATACCGACCGTGTTGGTGGCGTCATCCGCTCGGTCGAACATCCGTTCTCGAAGGATGGCGGCCTTGCCGTTCTCAAGGGCAATCTGGCCCTCGACGGCTGCATCGTGAAGACCGCCGGTGTGGATGAATCGATCCTGAAATTTTCCGGTCCGGCCAAGGTCTTCGAGAGCCAGGATGCGGCCGTCAAGGGCATCCTTGGCAATGAGGTCGTCGCCGGTGATGTTGTCGTCATTCGCTACGAAGGCCCGAAGGGTGGCCCCGGCATGCAGGAAATGCTCTATCCGACGAGCTACCTGAAGTCGAAGGGCCTCGGCAAGGCTTGCGCGCTGATCACCGATGGCCGCTTCTCGGGCGGTACCTCGGGCCTTTCCATCGGCCATGTCTCGCCGGAAGCGGCCAACGGCGGCACGATCGGTCTCGTGCGCCAGGGCGATATGATCGATATCGATATCCCGAACCGCACGATCAGCCTGCGCATCAGCGATACCGAACTTACCGCGCGCCGTGCCGAACAGGATCAGAAGGGCTGGCATCCGGCCGAAGCGCGCAAGCGCAACGTCTCGACAGCGCTCAAGGCCTATGCAGCCTTCGCAACCAGCGCCGACCGCGGCGCCGTTCGTGACCTGAACGCTCGCTGAGTCGAATAGCTGCTCAGATCTAAGACCCGCTGATTAAGTCAGCGGGTCTTTCGTTTTCAGAGATGCCGTGTTTCGGCCGGCACGGTCCACCAGCTGTTGTTCCGGCCGTCGAAATATTGCACCGGCGCTTCCGCAAGCTCGGCGGGATCGAGATCGTCAAGGCATGCGAGATTGATCGATACATAGGCGCCGCCAACCGCCTCGACATAACCATCGCCATAGGCCGCGACGCCGCAATTGGCGCAGAAGCGATGATGGCCGGAGAATGTGCCGAACTGATAGTCGCTGATGCCGGTCTCTTCGCAAAGCAGCCGGAAATCTTCGGGCTTGATATTGGCACCCCAATAGCGGCGCTTCCAGCAGATCGAGCAGTTGCACTTTCCCGTCCCGGCCTGAAGATCGATATCCGCCTCGTAGCGGATCCGGCCGCAATGGCAGCTTCCGTGATAGGTCTTCTTCATGCGCACCTCCTTGCGTATCGTTGCATCATATGACAACATATTGTCATTAACTATGAATGACAATATGTTGTCAATATGTCGAAAGAACGTACGCCTGAGGGCGATGCCTTTGCCGCACTGTCGATCGCAGTGCTCCGCCTTTCTGCCCATCTGCAGGCAGAAGGCGATGCGCTTGCCAAACCCGCTGGGCAGACCAGCGCGCGCTGGCAGGTGCTCGCTGCGGCTGACCACGCCCCCATGTCGGTTGCCGATGCAGCGCGTACCCTCGGCCTTGCGCGCCAAGGCGTGCAACGGATCGCCGATCTTCTTGAAGGCGAGGGGTTGATTGCCTATCGCGCCAACCCGGTCCATCAGCGCGCCAAGCTGATGGAATTGACTGATGCGGGAAAGAGAGTGCTTGCCGATATCTCCGCCCGTCAGGCGGTTTGGGCAAACGCACACGGTGCCGCTTGTGGCGAGGAGCGGCTGCGCCACGCCACCAGCCTCATCAACCAGATAATTGCCAGTTTCCAGGGCAGCAGAGATTAGGACCAAACGTCCTCAGAGCGGACGATTGATGTTCTTGTAGGTCTCGTCCAGCTGCTTCAACCGCTCCTGATAAGCGGCACCAATGCAGGCCGCATCGCCGCCGCACGCCTGCCGCTTCTTCAGCCATGCTGTCTGCTCGTCCTGCAGTGTACCGCGCGAGCCCATGGCCAGCAGGCCGGACAACAACTCGAAGGTCGTCACCATCTTTATATCGGCGTCGTTGAGCGATCGGTTCTCACAGATCACCTTCTCATCCGGCTGCAGCTCCTTTGCATCGCAGTCGAAGCTCGCTGCCAGCGCGCCGTGCGGCGCAAACGCGAGAAGCATCGCACAGACTGCGGCGGATTGAATGATGGTCTTCATGATCTCTCCCACTGCAAGGGCACTTCGTTTCCGCTTTACGGCAAAGATGATGCAGGTCGGTTCTGTGGCAAGGATCAAACCCATTCGCGGCCTTCAAGGCGGTGTCTCTGGTCGGTGACTGCTCGCTGCTTTTAGACTTAAATATCAGTAACCTACTTCACTTTCCTGATTCAGATTCCCATAGCCGTATTGCACGATCTTCCATGCTTCCGCCCTCTTTCCTTTCTAGCGTCGGGCGCTACAACGTTTTTCTAGAGAGCATTTCAAAAGGATTCCCATGCAAGGCCTGTTCAAACACGCCTCCGTTTCCCTTCTGGCATTGACGCTTCTGCTGCCGGCGGCAGCTTTGGCGCAGACAAAGACCGTGCCGGAAAGCCAGATGCAGATGCAGCTTTCCTTCGCGCCGCTGGTCAAACAGACCACGGGCGCCGTCGTGAATGTCTATGCTGAGAAGACCATTCAGCGACAGTCGCCTTTTGCCGGCGATCCCTTCTTCGAGCAGTTCTTCGGCCAGCAGATGCCGAACCGCTCCGAGAAGCAGTCTTCGCTCGGCTCCGGCGTCATCGTCGAGGCGAATGGCACTGTCGTGACCAACAACCACGTCATCGAAGGCGCCGACGATATCAAGGTGGCCCTGTCCGATGGCCGCGAGTTTCCCTGCAAGGTCGTTCTTCGCGACGATCGCGTCGATCTGGCCGTGCTGAAGATCGATAGCAAGGCCGATTTCCCGACGCTGCCGATCGGCAATTCCGATGCGGTGGAGGTCGGTGACCTCGTACTGGCGATCGGCAATCCCTTCGGTGTCGGCCAGACCGTGACGAGCGGCATTGTTTCTGCTCTTGCCCGCAATCAGGTCGTCAAGAACGAGTTCGGCTTCTTCATTCAGACGGATGCCTCGATCAATCCGGGCAATTCCGGCGGCGCGCTGATGAACATGAAGGGCGAGCTGATCGGCATCAACACGGCGATCTTCTCGCGAGGCGGTGGTTCGAACGGTATCGGCTTTGCCATTCCCGCCAACCTCGTGAAGGTCTTCCTCGCCTCGGCCGATTCCGGCGTCAAATCCTTCGAACGACCCTATATCGGCGCAAGCTTTGATCCGGTGACGTCGGAGGTTGCCGACGCACTTGGCCTTGATAAGGCGCGCGGCGCACTGATCGCCAAGGTTACGGCAAATAGCCCGGCAGCCAAGGCAGGCCTCAAGGTGGGCGAAATCGTTACCGCCGTTGACGGCATCGCCGTAGAGCATCCAGATGCGCTCCTCTACCGCCTGACGACGGCCGGCCTCGGTAAGACTGTCAATCTGACGGTCATGGAGAATGGGCGTGCGCAGCAGGTGGCCCTCGCTCTTGTCCGCGCGCCGGAGACCCAGCCTCGCGATCAGCGCACGATCGGTGGACGTACGCCCTTTACCGGCGCGGTCGTGGAAAACCTTTCGCCGCGTGTGGCCGACGAACTGAGGATGCCGCTCGATTCAACGGGTGTCGTCATTTCCGACGTTGCAGCGGATTCTCCCGCTGCCCGGCTCGGTTTCGAGCCGAAGGATATCATCGTTTCTATCAATGGGGCCGAAGTGAAAACCAGCCGTGACCTGCAGGAGATCGCCGATTCCGACCCCGGCCTCTGGCGGGTCGAGATCGAGCGCGATGGTCAGCGTATCAGGCAGTTCTTCCGATGAGTGACGATCTCTTCGCGCCGCGTGTTCCGGAAGAGGTCGCCAGTCGGCGGCCGCTTGCCGATCGCCTGCGGCCGAAGACGCTTGGAGAGGTCACCGGTCAGGAGCATCTGACCGGTGAGGACGGCGTTCTGCGCCGGATGATCGACAGCGGTTCGCTCGGCTCTATGATTTTTTGGGGCCCGCCCGGCACCGGCAAGACGACGGTCGCGCGGCTGCTGTCCGGAGAAGCCGGTCTGGCATTCGAACAGATCTCGGCGATCTTTTCCGGCGTCGCCGATCTGAAGAAAGTCTTCGAAGCAGCTCGCATGCGCCGCATGGATGGCCGCCAGACGCTGCTCTTCGTTGATGAGATTCATCGCTTCAACCGCGCTCAGCAGGATAGTTTCCTACCGGTCATGGAGGACGGCACCGTCATCCTCGTCGGCGCGACAACAGAGAACCCATCCTTCGAACTCAATGCCGCTCTGCTGTCGCGCGCCCGCGTGCTGACATTCAAGTCGCATGACGAGCAGAGCCTTGAGGAACTGCTGAAGCGCGCAGAGGCTGCCGAGAGCAGATCGTTGCCTTTGACCGAGGATGCGCGCGCCAGCCTGATCCGCATGGCCGACGGAGATGGTCGCGCCGTGCTGACGTTGGCCGAGGAAGTCTGGCGCGCTGCCCGCCAAGGCGAGACCTTCGATACCGAGGGCCTGACGCGCATCGTCCAGCGTCGCGCGCCCGTCTATGACAAGGCACAGGACGGTCACTACAATCTGATCTCTGCACTTCACAAATCGGTCCGCGGTTCCGATCCGGATGCCGCGCTCTATTATCTCGCCCGCATGTTCGATGCCGGCGAGGACCCGCTCTACCTTGGCCGACGGCTGGTACGCATGGCGGTGGAGGATATCGGTCTTGCCGATCCGCAGGCGCTGGTAATCTGCAATGCCGCCAAGGATGCCTATGACTATCTCGGTTCGCCGGAAGGTGAATTGGCACTGGCAGAAGCCTGCGTCTATCTCGCGACCGCACCGAAATCGAACGCGGTCTATACTGCCTTCAAGGCTGCGACCATGGCTGCGAAGCAGAATGGTTCGCTCCTGCCGCCGAAGCACATCCTGAACGCGCCGACAAAGCTGATGAAGGGCGAGGGATATGGCGAAGGCTACCGCTACGACCACGACGAGCCGGACGCCTTTTCAGGCCAGGATTATTTTCCGGAGAAAATGGGCCGCCAGACTTTCTACGATCCGCCCGAACGCGGTTTCGAACGCGAGATCCGCAAGCGGCTGGATTGGTGGGCGAAGCTTCGCAAGGAGCGCAATCCGCGCTGAGAGCGGACCGCGTGAATTCAGGCGCGTCTCTGCGCGCTGGGGGCGTTGATCAGCTTGACGGAGGAATCCGCCAACCCATGATGGCCTTCCATGTCGACGACGACATGCCAGTGACCGCTTTCGGGAATGGCGAGCTTGACGGGTGACTTGCGCGCGACACCGCCGATATACTTGAAATCGAGCACTTCGGTGAAGCGCTGGAAATTTGGCGCCGTCATCAGCCGCACATTGTTCACGGCGCTCAGCGACACCTCGATGATCGTTCCAGCGCGCTGTTCCTTAAGATCATAATGGGTGAAGCGGAAGTTTGGTTTCGGCATCGGTCTCGCGGCATATGAAGTCTCTGCAGGTGAGACTCTATCAGCGCGGCAGTTAAGGAAAGGTTGGAAACTCCCGTCGTGTTGCCGTTCCCGTTGTCTCAAAATGGCAGGAACGGCACCGTATTTAGTGGATGTTACCGGCGCTACGCGCAAGAGGTGCAAAATCGAGCACCATGCCTGCGGTCGCGCGGCAGATCTCATCCGGATTGTGGTCGCACTCTTCCGCAGTGAAATGGAGGGCCGCGGCTTCGTTGATGAAGAGACCGCCGAATCGCATAAAGAGGCGGCCATCAACCGCCGCGCTGGTTTTCCTTGTCGAGCTGTGTGACGAGCGCCATGATCACCTCGGAAACGGGTGTCGGCACGTTGGCAATGCGTCCGAGCGCGACAACCATGCCCACGAGCGGCACGATCTCCAAAGCCTTGCCGGCCAGCAGATCCTGCAGCATTGATGTGCGCACCGGGCCGATGTGGCGTGACTGCTGCAGTCTCTCTTCGATCGTGATGCTGAATGTTGCACCAAGGGCACCACCGACGGCGCGCACTTCGTTCATGATCTTGCCGACCATGTCGAACAGCGCGGGATCGGCCATGATATCGGTCATCAAGGCCCGCGTCAGGGCGCTGATCGGGTTGAATGCCGCATTGCCCATCAGCTTGCTCCAGATCTCATCGCGAATCCGCGGCGTGGTGGAGACATTGAGGCCGGCCTTGGCAAAGAGACTGGCAATGGTTTCGAGATCAGCCGACATGTCGCCGGAGGGTTCGCCAAGCACGAAGCGGCCGTTGTTGGAAAGGCGGATTTCACCGGGGTTGACGACCTCCGCGCCCTGCAGCGCCACGCAGCCGATCACCCGTTCCGGCCCAATCAGCCGCCACAGCTTGCCGCCGGGATCGAGTTCGTCGAACTGCAGCTCGGCTTGGCCGCTTTGCGTATCACGGTGGAAATACCACCAGGGTATTCCGTTCAGCACCATGACGACACGGGTGCCGTCCTTCAGCAGCGCCGCCATGCCTTCCGCTGCCGGGCCGAGCTGATGGCCCTTGAGGCCGGTGATGATGAGGTCCTGCGGCGGCAGCGTAGTGGGATCATCGGTTGCTGTAACCCTCACATTGATCGGTTTGTCAGCATCGGCTTCATGCAGAGAAAGCCCGTTCTTGCGGATCGCTTCCAGATGCGCGCCGCGCGCAACGACGGAAACAGTCGCGTCGTCGCCGAGCCGGCTTGCAAGCTTGACGGCAATCGCTCCTCCCAGGGCACCGGCCCCATAGATACAGATAGATGTGCTCGCCATGCCTGCCTCTTCCTGTTCGTGATGACGCGGTAGACATAGGCCATTGCGGTGCTAGGGGCGAATGAGAATCTTGCCATCTCGACAATCTTCACGCCAAAATGAAAACAAGCGCGCCGGCGCGCGCTTGTCGTTGCGGAGAGATCAGAGCTTCTTTAAGCGGTCGGCCCGAAGTCCGTGGAGACGGCGAGCGCGCGCCACTGGGCAAGTTCCTTTTCCACACTGGCATGTTCTTCCTCGATCTTGGCGACCGTATCGCTACCGAAAGGCATGCGCAGCGGCGGGTTGGCGGCGTTGACCATTTCGATGATTCCTGCGGTCAGCTTCGCCGGGTCGCCGGGCTGGGCATGGTTGGCGCTGGCTGCGAAGTCGCGCATGTTGCCGGCCGGCGTTCCAACATAATCGGGGATGGAGGCCGGGCTGATCGCCAGCGAGGTGTCATGCAGAAAGTCAGTGCGGAAGAAGCCGGGCTCGATGATCGTGACCTTGATGCCGAAAGGCTCGACTTCGGTCGCCAGCGATTCCGACAGGCCCTCGACGGCAAACTTCGTGGAGCCATAGACACCCCAGCCCGGGAAGCCGGCATAACCGCCGATCGACGAGAAGTTCAGGATATGGCCCGAACGCTGACGGCGCATGTAGGGCAGTACGGCGCGGGTGACCTTCAAGAGGCCGAAGACGTTGGTGGCGTAGATCTTCTCGATCTCCTCGGCCGTTGCCTCTTCGACGGCGCCGAGCAGGCCGTAGCCGGCATTGTTGGCGAGGATATCGATCCGACCGAAGCGGGCAACGGCTGCTGCTGCTGCTTCCCTGGCCTGTTCCTCATTGGTGACGTCCAGAGCGATGGCGAGCAGGTTCGGATGATCGCCGAACTGTTCGGTTATGGCCTTCGGATTGCGGGCGGTGGCAACGACAGCGTCGCCAGTAGCAAGAGCGTCTTTGGTCATCAGCGCGCCGAAACCGCGCGATGCACCTGTGATCAACCAGACTTTCATGACAATTCCCTTCCTTCGATTGTTTGTTTCAGCAGTTCGTTGCTGACAGGAGGAATTTGACGCAAATCTAGCTCATGTATAAGATTTGTTATTTATGAGATTATGATGAGCAGCATTCAGCAATGAGAGCGACCGAATTGTCCGAAATGGCAGCTTTCGCCGCTGTCGCCAGACACAAGAGCTTCCGCAAGGCGGGGGAGGAGAGGGGCGTTACCGCCTCTGCAATTAGCCACGCGGTCCTCAATCTGGAGGATCGCATCGGCATCCGTCTCTTGAACCGCACGACCCGCAGCGTCTCGCTGACGGAAGCCGGTGAACTTCTGCAGTCACATCTCGATCCGGCCTTCGGTGAGATCAACTCGGCGCTCGATGCGCTGAACCGCTATCGGGAAACGCCCTTCGGCCGGGTGCGCATCAATGTCGGCAATTCCATCGCGCCCTTCGTCGTCGGTCAGATCATCGGACCGCTTCTAATGAACAATCCCAACCTGCAGCTCGAAATCGCCGCAACGGACAGGCTGGTGGATATCGTCGAAGAAGGTTTCGATGGCGGCATCCGCTTCGGTGAGCGCGTCACGGAGGGCATGATCGCCGTTCGCATCAAGCCGCGCCTGCGCCTCGTCGTCGTCGGCGCACCCGCCTATTTCGAAACCCGGCCAAAGCCGCAGACGCCGCATGACCTGAAGCGGCATATCTGCATCCAGAATATGTTCCCTTCGGGCGCACGTTACCCCTGGGATTTCGAAAGGAATGGCCAGGCGATTACCTTCCATCCGACCGGTCCGCTCGCCCTCGACGACCACGAGCTGATGACTTCGGCAGCACTCAGCGGCGTCGCGCTCGCGTATGTCTGGGAGGGCAGGGTGGCGCCGCTGATTGCAAGCGGTCAGCTCATCCAGGTGCTGGACGAATGGTGTCAGCCGGAAGAGCCGCTGTATCTCTATTATCCGAGCCGCCGGCATATCTCCGCGGGCTTCCGCACGGTGATCGATGCGATCCGGGGCGACTGAGCGTCAAAGCGTCCGAAATTCCAGCGGGTAGATGACATCCTCTCCGATTGTCGGATCGGTGCGGCGCACGTCATTGGATTATGAACCCGGAGCCTTTCCTGGTCAGAATGCTTCAATCTGATCACGAAAAGGCTCCCGGTGATCTGTCAAAACTCCCTTTTGACTCTCGGTGGCGAACTGGCGAAGATGCGCCGCAGAAAAGCAAGATCAGCGCCGGAGGGGCGAATGAGAAAGCCGTATTTTTCCGCTTGGGATCGATGGAAAGCGGAATGTCGTATAGGACTGCTGTCGGCGCTTGCCGGCATGGTGCTGTCTGCTTTTCCGCTGGAAATATCGGCACAGGAAATGCCGGCACAATCGCCGACTTCCCAGGAGCAGGTCGAAAAGCTGCTTTCGCGCTGGAAAGAACATTTCAAGAATGCTGAGACGCTGCGGGACCGTCGCACCGCCTTTCGCGATTTAATGGATTCGCTGCCGGAGCCGACACGCATCCAGATCCGGCATGTCGATGCCGGCGGCGTCGATGCTGAACTCATGTGGCCGGCGCGCCTTCACCATCCGATCGGCCGCCGCGCGATCCTTTTTATCCATGGCGGTGGCTTCTACAGTGGCTCCATCCGCACCCACAGCCTGCTTGCCGGCTCACTCGCGAAGGCCGCTTCCAGCGATGTGCTGCTCATCGATTACCGGCGGGCGCCGGAATACAGCTATCCCGCGCAAGCCAATGATGCCTTGAGCGCCTACCGCTACCTGCTCGACAGCGGCTACAGCAACGGAAACATCATTATTGTCGGGGACGGCGCGGGCGGCAATCTCGCGCTCGAGACGGTGCTGCGGCAGATGCGCTCCAGACAGCCGCTGCCAGCAGCCGTCGTGGCGCTCAGCCCGATCACCGATCTGTCGCTATCGGGTGCATCTGTCACGGCCAATGCCGCCAAGGATCGGGTCGTGGACAAGACTGTGCTGGAGGCACTGCGCAAGGCGTATCTCGGCAACAATTCCGCGACGGATCCCGAGGTTTCACCGCTTTATGCCAGTCTCTCCGGTTTTCCGCCCTTGCTGCTGCAGGTCGGTTCCGACGAGTTGCTGCTCGACGATACGCTGAGGTTTGCCGACAAAGCGCAGAAGGCGGGCGTCGATGTGACGACGCAAGTCTGGCCAGGAATGCCGCATCAATGGCAACTTTTCCCATCCCTGCTTGAAGACGCCGACAAGGCGGGCCAGAAGATCGCCGAATTCGCGGTCGCGCATTTTGCGGATCCACCGGAGGAGTAGGCCGCGGGCGCACGTCCGGATAGTTCGCAACGCCTGCTCAGTGGCCTGAATTCAACCCTTCGATCGGCCGGCCGATGGTCAAACTTTGTCGCAACTTGGGATCGAGCCGTTCGGCATAGACGTGATCGGGCGCAGCCCCCAGTGCATCCAGCATCTTCGAGAAGAAACAGCGCGCCGCCGCCGCTGCGGTCACGTCGAAGATCTCGGCATCGCTCAAAAAACACCAGCCACTCCGCTGCCATCGCCCTGACATGAAATACCGGAAGTCTAATCTCTGCGGGCCTGTGCAAATGACGAAATCTTGATCGACAACGCCGTTCTCGGAGCGCCGGACTGGCCTATTTTATTAGCCGGAGCGGATATGCGCCGCGTTCCGGTCGCCGATTAGATGGGGGTGGATCAGATGTTCCAATTTCGAAAACTGTTGGCAGCAGGGGCGGCTGTCATCGTGCTGGCTACGATATCGTCCTGCACGACGAGCTCAGATAGTTCGATCCAGACCGGCTCTGTCGGTTACGGGCAAAGCGCCGACTTCGGGCTCCGACCGGCGTGCCTGGGCGGATTCGGCAACGATAGGCCCTGCAGTTATTGACAAATAGCTTGGCGGTCAGATGAGCTTCCGGAAATGATCGGGCGCTGGATCGGCGCGGAACCGGAAGCGGGACGGCGGATGTTGCCATCGAAGCCGTTGAAAATAATATGATATTGCCAGATGAGCAGAGACGATGCGAAAGGACGTAGTTTCCTTTCATGCGGAGCTTCGCATATCGTTGCCGATGACATATAGTGCAAGAAATCGATAATCACTCGATCACACGACGCCGACCTCGGTCCAGAGGCGGCACATTTTCATAACCTATGGGAGCTGCATGATGGATTATCGTCGTCTAGGGAAGTCGGGTCTGCAAGTGAGTGAATTCTCCTTCGGATCGTGGGTCACCTTCGGCAAGCAGGTCAATGGCGGCGACGCCATCGACCTCATGAGGCTTGCCTACGACAATGGGGTGAATTTCTTCGACAATGCGGAAGGATATGAAAGCGGCAAGTCCGAAATTGTCATGGGTGAGGCGCTGAAGTCGCTCGGCTGGAGCCGCGATAGCTACATCGTATCCAGCAAGGTGTTCTGGGGAGGACAGAAGCCGACGCAGCGGGGCCTGTCGCGCAAGCACGTGACAGACGCCTGCCACGCGGCTCTCAAAAGGCTTCAGGTCGATTATCTCGACCTCTACTTCTGCCACCGCCCGGATATCGATACGCCGATCGAGGAAACCGTCCGCGCGATGCACGATCTCGTCGCCCAGGGGAAGGTGCTCTATTGGGGAACGTCAGAATGGTCCGCGCAGCAGCTGACGGAAGCCTATGCCGTTGCCCGAGACCTCCGCGTCACGCCGCCGACCATGGAACAGCCGCAGTATAATATCTTCGAACGCCAGAAGGTCGAATCTGACTATCTGCCGCTCTACGATTTGATCGGCCTCGGCACAACCATCTGGTCGCCGCTCGCCTCAGGCGTGCTCACCGGCAAATATAATGATGGCATTCCGGCCGACAGCCGCATGAATCTGCCTGGCTATGAATGGCTGAAGGAACGGTGGTCCACCGACGCCGCCCGCGCCCAGCTCGCCCAGGTTCGCGAGCTGGCCAAGCTCGCGAACGAGATCGGTCTCTCGATCACCCATCTCGCGCTTCTGTGGTGCCTCGCCAACAAAAACGTCTCGACCGTCATTCTCGGGGCTTCGCGCGCGAGCCAATTGCAGGACAACCTCGCGGCCCTCTCGCACAAGGACAAGATAACGGCAGACGTGTTGGAGCGGATCGACAGCATCGTCGGAAACAAGCCGGAAGCACCGCGTCGTTTCTAATCCTCTTGGACGGGGCCAAGCTTATCCGGCCCCTTCAGTATTCCGATATGAAAATGGCCGGACCTTTCGGGTCCGGCCATTTCAATTTCCAGCACGCTTCAGTGACCGCGCTTGAAACGAGTGGCGGCTTAAGGCGCTTGAATGGCTTTTGCGATCGTTGGGTTGAAGGAGCAAGATATTTATTCCCAGCAGCGGCGGGCCATAAGACCGTTGCGAGAAAGAAGCATATGCGAGGAGGAAACGACGATGGCCACCGAGCTCACGACATCCCATCTCCTGGATAGTGCCATGGACATCAAACCGCCGCCGCTACCCACGACGACGGGGGAGATCACCAACACGCTGAACCATTATTATCGTGGCGAACTCGCGCGGATGACCAGTTGGCGGGACCGCATCGACCGAACGTCGAACTGGGCGATTACCGTCGTGGCGGCGCTGCTCTCCGTGTCCTTGTCGACACCAACGTCTCATCATGGCGTGTTGCTGTTTGGCATGATGCTGATCACATTGCTGCTGATGATCGAGGCGCGGCGTTATCGCTTCTTCGATGTTTATCGGGCGCGGGTGCGGCAACTGGAGCGCAGCTATTTTGCGCAGATTCTGATGCCCGAAGCCGAGCTCAATCCCGATTGGGCGCAATCGATTGCCAAGAGCCTGCGTGCACCGCGGCTTCTCCTCGGCTATTTCGAGGCTATGCAGCGGCGACTGCGGCGGAATTATTGCTGGATGTACGCGATCCTGCTGATGGCATGGATCTTGAAGATCTCGACGCCAAAGCTGCAGGCGGAAGGCGCGTCGCAAGAGCTGGCACATTCGTGGAGCTATATTGTCGACAATGCGGCACTCGGACCGATTCCCGGCTGGCCGGTGATCGCGATCGTGGTTATCTTCTATGCCGTTATTCTCTACGGCACATTACGCCGCAAGTTGGACGACGGTGATTTTCCCCATGGTGAAGCGCATGTCTGATTGTTTGGCAATGCCGGACTGATGCAGGATGAATTCTCCGTTCACCGCCCGCCATTCGGTCGCCGAAATCAGCCGGCGGTGAACATAGCTGCATCACCCTACAGTCATGTTTCTCGCTATGGTGATCGGTCGTCGCCCCCATGATGTTTGAGTGGGCACGACACCGATACGAAAATGGCCGGACTTTTTGGGTCCGGCCATTTCAATTTCTATCTCATTTCAATGACCGCGCTTCAAACCAGTGGCGGCCAAGGATTTCCGAAAAAATCAGCTGCAGCCGCTGGTCGCACCGCACGTGTCGCACTTCTCGCAGGTGCCGTTGCGCACCATCGTGAAGTTCTGGCACTCGCTGCACATATTGCCCGTGTAGCCCTGCATGATCGAGCGGGCGCGGCGTTCGGCTTCCACCTTCTTGGCTTCCGTCTTGGCGGTTGCAGCGTCGGCTGCAGCCTTGTCGGAGAAGAGGGCGGTTGCGTCGTTACCGGCTTCTTCGAGCACTTCTTCGGCAATCTCCTCGGCCAGTTCCTTGGCGCGCTCTTCATAATCGCGCTTGAAGGCGACGATTTCGGAGGTGGAGATGGCGGCTGTCGGCTCCAGCTTGCGGGCGGCTGCACCCGCAAACGAGGTTACCGAGCCGGTCGAGGAGGCGCGGGCAGGGGCTGCCGTTGCTGCACCCTTCGGCTCGCCGAGCTGACGGTCGCTGCCGGTGTTCGAGACCAGCGTCGGTTTGTAGCCGCGGGTCCAGCCAGTCGAGACGAGGTTCGTCTTGCCTTCCTGGATACCCTTGCCGAGCGCCGTATTGGAGAAGTCGGACGTATCGACATGGGCCAAATCGTGGCGGCCGAGATAGGAGACGGCGAGTTCGCGGAACACGTAGTCGAGGATCGACGTGGCGTTCTTGATCGCATCATTGCCGATAACGATGCCGGCCGGTTCGAACTTGGTGAAGGTGAAGGCCTCCACATATTCTTCCAGCGGCACGCCGTATTGCAGGCCGAGCGAGATGGCGATGGCGAAGTTGTTCATCATTGCACGGAAGGCCGCACCTTCTTTGTGCATATCGATGAAGATTTCGCCGAGGCGGCCGTCGCCGAATTCGCCGGTGCGGAGGTAAACCTTGTGACCCCCGACGGCAGCCTTCTGGGTGTAGCCCTGACGGCGATTCGGCAGCTTCTCGCGTTCGCGGGAAACACGCTCGATCACCTTCTCGATGATCTTCTCGGTGACCGTCACGGCCTGGGCAGCGAGCGGCTGCTGGATCAGATCTTCGAGCGCATCCTCGTCGTTGTCGTCCTCGATCAGCGATGCGTTGAGCGGCTGGGACAGCTTCGAACCGTCACGGTAGAGGGCATTCGCCTTCAGGCCGAGCTTCCAGGACAGCATGTAGGCATTCTTGCAATCCTCGACGGTTGCCTCGTTCGGCATGTTGATCGTCTTGGAGATTGCACCGGAGATAAAGGGCTGGGCAGCCGCCATCATGCGGATATGGCTTTCGACCGAGAGGTAACGCTTGCCGATCTTGCCGCAGGGATTGGCGCAATCGAAGACCGGCAGGTGTTCCTTCTTAAGGAAGGGTGCGCCTTCCAGCGTCATCGCACCGCAAACGTGGATGTTGGCGGCCTCGATGTCCTTCTTCGAGAAGCCGATATGCTCGAGCAGGCTGAAGCTCACGTCGGCGAGTTGCTCGTCGGAGACCTTCAGGATGGTCTTTAGGAAGTCGGCGCCGAGCGTCCACTGGTTGAAGACGAACTTGATGTCGAAGGCGCTCTTCAGAGCCGCATTGACGGCTTCCACTTTCTCGTCGGTGAAGCCCTTGGCCTTCAGCGTCGAGGGGTTGATGGCCGGCGCCTGGTTCAGGTTGCCGTGGCCGACAGCATAAGCTTCGATCTCGGCGATCTGGCTTTCGGAATAGCCGAGCGTGCGCAGCGCATCCGGAACGGCGCGGTTGATGATCTTGAAATAGCCGCCGCCGGCGAGCTTCTTGAACTTCACCAGCGCGAAGTCAGGCTCGATGCCGGTCGTGTCGCAATCCATGACGAGGCCGATCGTGCCGGTCGGGGCGATGACCGAGACCTGCGCGTTGCGGTAGCCGTGTTTCTCGCCGAGTTCGAGCGCCTTGTCCCAGGCCGACATGGCATGAGCCGCAAGATCCTGATCCGGGTTTTCCTGATGGATCAGCGCGACCGGGTTGACCGAGAGAGCCTCGTAACCAGTGTTCTCACCATGAGCGGCGCGGCGATGGTTGCGGATAACGCGCAGCATGTGCTCGCGGTTCGGCTCGTAGTTCGGGAACGGGCCAAGTTCGGCAGCCATTTCGGCCGAGGTTGCGTAGCAGATGCCGGTCATGATCGCCGTCAGCGAGCCCGCAATGGCGCGGCCTTCGGCGCTGTCATAGGGGATGCCTGAGGACATCAGCAGGCCGCCGATATTGGCGTAGCCGAGGCCGAGCGTACGATATTCGTAGGAGAGTTCGGCGATGCGCTTCGACGGGAACTGCGCCATCATGACAGAGATTTCGAGCACGACGGTCCACAGGCGAACGGCATGTTCATAATCGCCGATATTGATGCGCTTGGTGGCCTTGTCCTTGAACTGCAGGAGGTTCAGCGAGGCAAGGTTGCAGGCCGTGTCGTCGAGGAACATATATTCCGAGCACGGGTTCGAGCCGCGGATCGGGCCACCGGCCGGCGACGTGTGCCAGTCGTTCATCGTCGTGTTGAAGTGGATGCCCGGATCGGCCGATGCCCAGGCGGCGTAAGATATCGTTTCCCAGAGGTCGCGGGCCTTCAGCGTCTTCATCACCCTTCCGTCCTTGCGGGCGGTCAGGTTCCAGTCGCCATCTTCTTCGACGGCGCGCAGGAAGTCGTCCTTGATCGAGACGGAGTTGTTGGAGTTCTGGCCGGAGACGGTGAGATAGGCTTCCGAATCCCAGTCCGTGTCGTAGGTCTTGAACTCCATGTCCTTGTAGCCCTGGCGGGCGAACTGGATGACACGCTGGACGTAGTTCTCCGGAACCTGGTCCTTCTTGGCAGCGCGGATTTCGCGCTTCAGGGCCGGGTTCTTGGCCGGGTCGAAGCAATCGCCATTGTCGGCTTCGCAATTGACGCAGGCCCTCATGATCGCCTTCAGATGCTTGGCAACGACCTTGGAGCCGGTCACGAGAGCGGCGACCTTCTGCTCTTCCTTGACCTTCCAGTTGATATATTCCTCGATATCGGGATGGTCGATGTCGACGACGACCATCTTGGCCGCACGACGGGTCGTGCCGCCCGACTTGATGGCGCCGGCAGCGCGGTCGCCGATCTTCAGAAAGCTCATCAGGCCGGAGGAACGGCCGCCGCCGGAAAGCTTTTCGCCTTCGCCGCGCAGCATGGAGAAGTTGGAGCCGGTGCCCGAGCCGTACTTGAAGAGTCGGGCTTCACGCACCCAGAGGTCCATGATGCCGCCTTCGTTGACGAGGTCGTCTTCGACGGACTGGATGAAGCAGGCATGTGGCTGCGGATGTTCGTAGGCCGACTTGGACTTCGTGATCTTGCCGGTGAAGGGATCGACATAGAAATGGCCCTGGCCGGGGCCGTCGATGCCATAGGCCCAGTGCAGGCCGGTGTTGAACCATTGCGGGGAGTTCGGCGCGACGCGCTGGGTGGCGAGCATGTAGGCAAGCTCGTCCTTGAAGGCTGCTGCGTCTTCTTCGGAAGAGAAGTAGCCGCCCTTCCAGCCCCAGTAGGTCCAGGTGCCGGCAAGACGATCGAAAACCTGGCGGGCGTCGGTTTCCGAGCCGGTCTGTTCATCCTTCGGCAGGCCTTTCAACGCCGCGTCATCGGCAACGGAGCGCCACAGGAAAGAGGGGACATCATTCTCTTCGACCTTCTTCAGGCGGGCAGGGACGCCGGCCTTGCGGAAATACTTCTGCGCCAGAACGTCGGTTGCGACCTGCGAGAACTGCGCGGGCACGTCGATATTTTCGAGGCGGAAGACGATCGACCCATCCGGGTTCTTGATCTCACTCGTCGCCTTGCGGAATTCGATATCCGCATAGGCGCCTTGACCAGCCTTCGTAAACCGACGTTCGATGCGCATTTTCTCTAACCTCGTGTTGGCACCCGAAAGGGCGCAAAGTTCCCTTCCGGCTACACGTTGTCCCTTCGTGCAGCCGGTGCTCGTTCCGTCTTGTGACAGGATGTCATCCGGAGATCACTTTCCTGTATCTTGTGGTGAGGCTGGCTGCAAACGCTAAATATAGTGTTAACAGCTAATTTTTACCAGTCCCCGATGCCGCTTTTTGAGGCTGGAAAAAGGCGCAAAAGATCTATCCGGCGCGACCGCCCCCTGACGGCACAACACCCTGATTCCGCGTCCAATTTTCTTAAAGAGAACCGGGCTCGTTACTTCCGGTCCAGTCGCCGCCGCAACATCTTTGCCATTAAGTTTGAATCAGCTGATTCCGTCAAGGGGTGGAATGTAACCGAATGCTAACCACAACATCTTGTGGATGCGCGTGTGAAGACTGGGGAAAGTCCCAGTAAGCCAGAAAATACAAGGACTTGCGGGAACGGTCTGCCAAGGCGAAGGGCCGACTGTCAAAAAAATCGGCTGCGTCAAAAGTTAGGATGGCTTTTGCGATGGAATTGCGCATGCCGATTCGTTCAAGGAAATCAGCGCCTTCTAGAGGGCGTCAATGGCGATCGTGACGGTCGCCGTGCCGATCGGCTCGCCTCTTTCGTCGGTGACCACGAAGCTTGCCTGAGTCTCGAGGCGCTGAGTCGACTCGTTACGCTCAGCCTGGCTGATATAGATATCCCGCGAACCAACGGCGAAGGTTTTCAGAAACTTATCCTCGTCACCCTGCCAATAGTCAGTGGTGACGATGCTCTGGCCGACATTCAACCCGTGGCAGTCGGTGACGAAAAACTCGAGGATCGTCCCCTGCGAATCGTCCTGCTTCGACTTGAGGTAATGCGAGATGGGTTTCGCCATCAGTGCCTTGACCATCTGCAAGTCGCCCTGTGCGACCTCCGCCCGATAGGTCTCGTCGAGCACGAGCATGTCCATTTCGCTGACATCGCGGAATTTTGCGTTTTGTTCCTCGATCGCCTTTACAACGACAGGAGCCCCGACCATCGGCCGGATGAGCGTCTCCACATAGTCGTGCACGACACTGACATAGGCCGGCTCCGCCCCAGCGGGCACATGGGGAAACACACATCCGATAAGCCCGAGGGCGGCTGCCGTTCGAAACTTGCCCCAGCATGCCATTGCGCTTCCCCAACCGCATTCAGCTCAACCCTTGCCCAGTCTTTTGCGACCGGTAGTTGTCCGAACCTATGCTGATAAAATAAAGCGAACGTTACCGGCTGACTGCAGGATTATCCGTACAGCGTGTCTTCGAGTGACTTAACCGCGTGCGCCCTTGGCAATAGGTTCCTGGTAGGTGAAGCCCATATCCCATGGGAAATAGATCCAGGTGTCCTGGCTGACTTCGGTGATGAAAGTATCGATTGTTGGTACACCCTTCGGCTTGGCGTAGACACAGGCGAAATGCGCCTTCGGCAGCATGCCGCGAACCTGGGCGGCAGTCTTGCCGGTATCCGTCAGATCGTCGACGACAAGCACACCTTCGCCGCCATTATCAGCGAGTTCCGGCGCAATGCCCTTCAGTACCACCATGTCGCCCTGGTTGGTGTAATCATGATAGGAGGCAATGCAGACGGTTTCGATCAAACGGATATTCAGTTCTCGCGAAATGATCGCCGCCGGAACAAGGCCGCCGCGGGTAATGCAGACGATCGCCTTGAATTCCTGGTTGAGGCCGGCGAGCCGCCAGGCGAGTGCGCGCGCATCGCGGTGAAACTGATCCCAGGAAACGGGGAAGGCTTTATCAGGAAGGGACATCGGGCTGCTCCGCGGCATGAAAGAACACACGCCGTTTGCCGGCGACCGTATGAACGTCGACAGGCAGAACGCAAATCGCGCAGCCGGAACTGCGCGATGGATGCCGAAGCCAATGTCATCGGTCGCCGCAATTAGCGGAATTTCGGGGCAAAACGCAAGAGCAGCGTTTAACGCGACAGCAATGTGAGTGCCGTCATCGACTGCAGCAAGGTCTTTGTCGTGCCGCCGAAGATCGCCTGCCAGAGCCGGGAATGCGTATAGGCGCCCATGACCAGAAGATCGATGCTGTTGTCCGAAAGCCGGTTTTCGATCACATGAGAGGCGTGCCTGTCACCGCTTTCGGCCGTGGCGAGTGTCACGTTGACGCCATGGCGGGCAAGTGTGGCGGCAATATCGGCGCCCGTCGCCGAATGTTTTGCCGTCTCGACCGGATCGACGGAGAAAATCTCTACTGCTTCGGCAGTCCGAAGGATCGGCAGGGCATCGAAGGTGGCACGTGTGGCCTCCTTTGAGCCGTTCCAGGCAATCAGCACGCGCTTGATCGGTTTCGGCTGGCGGATGATGTAGGGGATCATCAGAACGGGCCTGCCGCTTTCGAACAGAAACTCGTCGACATCCACATGGCTGTCGGAAGGTCTTGCCGGGTCGGCCTGCGAGGCGATCAGCAGATCGGCGCTGCGAGCGGTTTCAATCAGCGGCGCCGAGCCGTATCCCGTCGATGTGGCAAAGGCACGCCATTCCAAGGACGCGCCGGAAGCGTTGCCACGGGCGCGGAAGATCCGCTCGACCTCGACAGTTTCGGAATGAGCCATATCCTGAAGCGCCTGGACGGCGACCGGATCGGGAATTTCCATCGGTGCTACCAGCGGCACAGCGGCAATCGTTTCGGCATGCAGGCCGATGACATGGGCGCTGCTTTCCGCGGCAAGGGCAAAAGCGAAGTCGGCGACAGCGCCGCTATTATCTGCTGTATCCAGAATGGCGAGAATGGTTTTATAAGACATATCAATTCTCCTTTGCGGCTGAAATGATGGCCGGCGAGGAATGAATGCGTCGGGCAGCGCGGCGGTTCCTTGACCGGGATCAAGACCGCTCACTGCCTGATGGTTCTAGGCAATGTCCTTTCTGCGTCTGATATCCTCGATCATGGCACGAACATCTGCACCGGCGGCCTCGACCACCTCCTGCGAGCGACCGCGCACCACGATTTCAGTGGAAAATGTCTGCCCAACATACCGCGGATAGGACCCGATGCTGGTTTCCGGATGCGCCTTCTGGATCGCCGCCAGCGGCGTGCCGATCTCGCCTTCGCCGTAGGGACAGGCGATGGCGAGCGAGACGACGGGCGTGCCGGTCCTTAGCGTCGGCAGCACATTGTCGACCATCGCCTGGAAGACCTGTGGGACACCGGCCATCACATAGACATTGCCGATGACAAAGCCGGGTGCAGTCGAGACCGGATTGGCGATATGTGCGGCACCGCGCGGCATGCGGGCCATGCGCTGGCGGGCCTCTGTGAATTCCATTTCGCGGCGCTTATACATTTCTGCAAGCAGCGCCATCGCCGCCGGATCGTGCTCGCAGGGCACGCCGAATGCCTTTGAGACCGCGTCCGCAGTGATGTCGTCATGCGTAGGCCCAATGCCGCCAGAGGTGAAGACATAGTCGTATTTGTCCCGAAGCGCATTCAGCGCCTCGACGATTGCATCCTCTTCGTCGGCGACTATGCGCACCTGCTTCAGGTCAATGCCGGAAATGGTCAGCATATCGGCGAGGTGGCCGATATTCTTGTCCTTGGTGCGGCCGGAAAGAAGCTCGTCGCCGATGGCTAGCATGGCGGCAGTAACGACGGTCTCATTGCTCATGGGGATATTCCGTGGTGTGAAGCTCGCAGATAGGTAGCGCCGTTTGACTGCTTTGCAAACGGCAAAGCGGAAAACCCGTCCAATCGAAAGCAAAACGGCAAGTGAAATTTCGTCTATAGACGGTGAACAGTGAGTTCTTCGACGCGGGACTATGTTGAACCGGATGCCCTGCTAGAACGGTCGTGGTCACGAAATTCAACCAGTCCTGATGGAGATAACAATGGCGAAGATTCTCGTCCTCTACTACTCGGCTTACGGTCACATCGAAACCATGGCTTACGCCGTAGCCGAAGGCGCAAGGTCCGCCGGCGCTGATGTCGTCGTTAAGCGCGTTCCGGAACTGGTTTCCGAAGAAGTCGCCAAGGCTTCCCACTACAAGCTCGATCAGGCAGCGCCGATCGCCACCGTCGACGAACTGCCCGACTACGACGCGATCATCGTCGGCGCCGGCACGCGTTTCGGCACGGTTGCATCGCAGATGCGCAACTTCTGGGACCAGACGGGCGGCCTGTGGTTCACCGGCAAGCTCGTCGGCAAGGTCGGCTCGATGTTCACTTCCTCCGCGACGCAGCACGGCGGCCAGGAATCGACGATCCTCGGCTTCGTTCCGACCTTCCTTCATCAGGGTATGGCTTATGTCGGCCTTCCCTATGCATTCCAGGGCCAGATGGGCACGGAAGAGGTCAAGGGCGGCTCGCCCTACGGCGCATCCACCATCACCAACGGCGACGGCTCTCGCCAGCCGTCGGCAATCGAGCTCGACGCGGCCAGGTATCAGGGCGCACACGTCGCCAAAATTGCTGCAAAGCTCGCTTAAGCTTAGCCAAAAATCGCTTTCTGAGACGGCGGTCCTCCAGGCCGCCGTTTTATTTCGAAGCAATGCAGGGATCGCCCGCAAAACAAAACTTGACGAATCCGCCTAAGTCGTTGATCTGGACGGCGCGCGAGCGTGGCGAAACTGGTAGACGCAAGGGACTTAAAATCCCTCGGCCTTAGGCTATACGGGTTCGATCCCCGTCGCTCGCACCACATTGAATTATCGTTCAAAAAGTAGCTTATCCTCCTTCGAACAGAAATCCCGCTATTTCCTCAGGGGGGCATCCGAAGCGCTGGCTGCTCATATCATCAGGGGACGCTAATTTAGATAGGCGATCGCAACGGCCTGCGGTAAAATGGCTTGAGGCCGCCAATTCCGGTCTGGTCACGGCGAACCCTTTGCTGGCAAATCTATGAAACAAAGACTAGCAGCAGTTCTGGCCGCCGACATGGCAGGCTATAGCCGACTGATGGAGGCGGACGAAGCAGGCACGCTCGCTCGCCTCAGAACCCATCGCATAGAGTTGATCGACCCTGCCGTCGCCAAAAATGAGGGCCGCATCATCAAGACGACGGGCGACGGCATGCTGGTCGAATTCCAGAGTGTGACCGACGCTGTCAGATGCGCCGTCGAAATCCAGCAGCGCATGAAACGGCGCAATTCCGACGTGCCGCAGGATCGACGGATCGAATTCCGGATCGGCATCAATGTCGGCGATATCATTTTCGACGACGATGACATTTTCGGCGACGGTGTGAACATAGCCGCGCGCGTCGAACAAATGGCCGATGTCGGAGGTATCTGCATCACGGCCGCGGTAGCGACGCAAATCGCCGACCGACTTGAAGTGGCCATCGAGGACCTTGGCGAGAAGGCACTGAAGAATATCAGCCGTCCGGTTCACCTTTATCGGGTCGGGGTCGACGACACCGTCCTGGCGGCCGCGGCGGATGCCGCGGACGGCAAGCGGACCGCTTCCAAACCCACGATCGTCGTTCTTCCCTTTAATAACATGAGCGGTGATCCCGAACAGGAGTTCTTTGCCGACGGTCTGACCGAGGATATCCTCACCGAACTGTCGCGCCGCCACGAGCTCTTCGTCATCTCGCGCAACTCCAGCTTCGTCTACAAGAACCAACCCGTCAATGTGCGCGAGGTGGCAGAGAAGCTCGGCGCCCAGTACTTGGTCGAAGGCAGCGTAAGGAAAATCGGCGACAGGGTGCGCGTCACGGTCCAGTTGATCGATGCTGTCAACGATGCTCATGTCTGGGCGGACAAATACGACCGCAGACTCGACGACATTTTCGCCATCCAGGACGAGGTGACTGCCGCGATCGCCGCCACGCTTCCCGGCCGCGTCGAAGCGGCCCAGCGAGACCAACTCGCCCGCACGAAGCCGGCAAACATGGCCGCCTACGAATGTGTGCTCGCGGCCAAGGTGCTGCACCATAGAAGCAGCGCCCCGGACAATGAGCAAGCCCAGACGCTGATCGGCAGGGCCATAGAGATCGACCCAGGCTATGCGCATGCTCATGCCTGGCGGGCTTGCATCCTCGGGCAGGCCTGGGTGAACGACTGGTGCAGTGACAAGGATGCGGTCTGGGCGCAAGTCAACTCCGAGCTGGAGCGGGCGCTTTCGCTCGACGACAACGACGCCGACGTGCATCGCATTCTCGCCGCGGTCAATGTCAACAACAACCAACTGACGACGGCACGCTATCATCAGGAGCGCGCCCTCTCGCTCAACCCCAATTACGACCTGGTGGTGGTTCAGCAGGGTGAGTTGCTGACCTGGCTCGGCCGGCCGGAAGAAGGAGTCGAATGGATCCGCAAGGCCATGCGGCTCAACCCGCATCATCCGGCACGTTTTTGGAGCCACCTCGGAAAGGCCCACTTCACCGCCCGGCAATATGGCGAGGCGATCGAGGCATTCATGCATCTTTCCGCCATGGACCACGTCCAGCACGCTTTCGTGGCGGCCTGCTATGGCTGGCTTGGCGACGATATTGCCGCATCTGCACATTTGAAGCAGGTCAAAGCGCTTGCGCCCGACTTCGGCATCAAGCCGTTCCTTGCTACGCTGCACTACACCCAAGAATCCGATACGCAGCATATTCGCGAGGGGCTCATCAAGGCGGGTGCCGGCGAGTTCGTTTCAGCGGCCAGCGACTTGGAAAAACGCAGGAACCTTGGCTGAATTCCACATCTACTGAGCGCTGACTTAAGTAGAGCCTCGCGCGTCTGTAATAACTCCATCAAGGCGGAGATGCCCCCGCATCAGGGACGATTGAAAACACCGGGGACCCGCTTAATCCGTCCGGTTCTATACCATGCTAACTTAAGATCCCTCAGCCTTAGGCTATACGGTTCGATCCCCGTCGCTTGCACTCTCTTTATAAATCCGTTCGAATATGCTTGTATAATGTGAATAAACCATAGGCAGCGCTTGTCTATGGCCTCAACGGTGCAAAAAATGTAGGCACTGTGCGGTTGAGTAAGTATTGTCTTAGTGGGAGTAAGGCGATGGTTTACGACTGGGATGGAGCAAGGACGCGGCGCATCAGACTTTTCAAGATGAGCGCGCTTCTACTCTTGGGAACAGCGGTGGCAGCGGTGCCCCTCTTCTTCTGGGCCTTGCAGTTGCGCGGATACTAAACAGATTTGAGGTGACTGAGCCGATGCTCACGCGCCAGCAGGTCGCGCTTTCGCTTGAAGCCCCAGCGGTAGCCGGAGGTCGAGCCGTCCTTCTTGATGACGCGGTGACATGGCACGAGAATGGCTATCGGGTTTGAAGCAATTGCTTCGGTTACGTCTCGGGCATCGCGCGTGCCCAAATTAGCCGCCAGCGCACCATAATTCGTCGTCTCACCCATGGGAATGGTACACAGCATCGACCAGACCTTGGTCTGGTACGGAGTCCCCGTTCAAACGAAAAAGAGGCCCGCACTGGAAGCGCGGACTCTAGTCCGGAGCGGAAAGTGGACAGCTGCCGCGCATGGAGTCGGCAAGCAGCAAAAGCTGCGGTCAGGCAGACTTGACGTCGATCGGATCGAGCTGGAGCAGAAACGCCGCGGTGCCGCTGGCCGTGCAACTGCGTAGGCTCAGACGTCCCTGTCTAGCTTTAGCGTCGAACAAACCCCGCAGCGGCATTCGCTACCGTTTTTGTCTCACGCCATTTATTGAAAGCCCAGCCGGCGAGCAGGCCGAGTGCGGCGCCCATGGCCTTGACGCCCGCATCGTGAAGGCGCGGATGCCGGGTCGGCGACAGATATTGCAGATATTCGATCGCCAGGGCGCCGAAGATCAGCAGCACTGCGACTGTTTTCCAGTGCTTCGGATAGGCCAAAGAAAAAGCAAGTCCGGCGGCCAAGTAAGCCGCGGCCCGATCGATATCGGGTGTCTCTATCGTGTTCGGCCGCAATTCGATCGGCGAAACTGTCACGAACAGGATGAAGGCGAGAAGAAGCCACGCCAGCGGCTTTACGATCTTGGGTGTCATTAGACGTTCATATTGGCGAATGCTATGTGCCATCAAGTTAAAAGCGGTTCACACCGGCGTAATCTGATGACTCGCTTAAGGAAGCCTTTCATCGAGCGAACGACAAAAGGCGCAAACGGGCTTCTTTCCGCTGGCTGGCTGTGTCATAGCGGCGGCTGGATTTTTTTGAAGAATGGACGAACGCCCGTGACGAAACACGATGTCGAAGGCGCCGAAGAGGCGATGCGCAGCCTTTTCCCCGCGACGCCGCTGCAGCTCAATGATCATCTGTCCGCGCGTTATGGAGCCGATATCTGGCTGAAGCGCGAGGATCTTTCGCCGGTGAGATCCTACAAGATCCGCGGCGCGTTCAATTTCTTCCGCAAGGCGATCGCCGAAGGGGCGGGCGACAAGACTTTCGTCTGCGCCTCCGCCGGCAATCACGCGCAGGGTTTTGCCTTCGTCTGCCGCCATTTCGGCGTTCCCGGCGTCGTTTTCATGCCGGTCACCACACCGCAGCAGAAGATCGACAAGACCCGCATGTTCGGCGCCGGCTTTATCACCATCGAACTCATCGGCGATTTCTTCGACCAGTGCTATCAGGCTGCCCGCGATCGCGTCGAGGCAATCGGTGGCGTCATGGTGCCGCCCTTCGACCATGCCGATATCATCGAGGGTCAGGCGACGGTCGCCGCGGAAATCATGCAGCAACTCCCCGAGGGCGTCGTACCCGATTTGGTCGTGCTGCCAGTCGGCGGCGGCGGTCTTGCTGCCGGTATCACCGGCTTTCTCGACGGCGTTGTGCTGCAATCCGGCTTCGTCTTTGCCGAGCCAGCCGGCGCGCCGAGCCTGCACCGCAGCCTTGAGGCAGGGCAGGTGGTCACGCTTCCCAAGGTCGACAATTTCGTCGATGGCGCAGCGGTCGCCCGCATTGGCGACCTGAATTTCGCAGCATTGAAAGACTTTTCGGTCGATCAGGTCAGGCTGATGCCCGAGAACGCCATCTGCGTCACCATCCAGGAGATGTTGAACGTTGAAGGCGTGGTGTTGGAGCCTGCCGGCGCTCTGTCTCTGACGGCAATCGCCGCGATGGATCGCGAGGCCATAAAGGGCAAGACGATCGTTGCAGTCGTCTCGGGCGGCAATTTCGATTTCGAGCGGCTGCCGGACGTCAAGGAAAGGGCCATGCGCCACGCCGGCTTGAAGAAATACTTCATCCTGCGCCTCGCCCAGCGTCCTGGCGCTCTGCGCGATTTCCTCAATCTTCTTGGACCGCATGACGATATCGCCCGCTTCGAATATCTCAAGAAATCGGCGCGCAATTTCGGTTCAATCCTGATCGGCATCGAGACGACGACTCCAGAGAATTTCACGACGCTGGTCGCGAATTTCGAAAGCGCCGGCATGGGCTTCGAGGACATCACCGAAAACGAGATCCTCGCAAATCTGATCATTTGACTTTGCGTCAACTGCACTGCGTGCTAAAGGCGGATCATGGCTTCGTTCCTTTCAAATATTCTCTCTGTCTTCACCGGGGGCAGCAAATCCTCGAGCGAGGCGGCTGCGGGTCCTTCCGGCGAGCCGCAGCTCTATGGCGATTGCACCATCTACGCGGAGCCGCAAAAGGAAGGCGGCCAGTATCGTTTGGCCGGTCGCATTGAAAAGAAAGTTGGCGAGGACGTTTTGGTGCGCAAGTTCATCCGCGCCGATCTCTTCTCTTCATCCGATGATGCAATCGAATGCACCGTGCGCAAGGCGCAGCAGATTATCGATCAGCATGGTCCATCGCTTTTCAGCGACGGCGAGAAGCTTCGGCAGGTCTGAGGATTAGCCGGACAAGCCCCGTCGGCCTGGCGTTTCCCATTGTTTTTCAAAACTATGACAGCATTTCCGTGACGGAAACCGCTGGCTTGCTCACCTAATCTTAAAGGATTGTAGCGAAGGTGGCGCCTGCAGGGTTTGCAGGGTGCCGCTTGTGTTTGAGCTTTCCGGACTATCGACCAGAAGACCCGCCGCGGCGGCTATGGCTCTTTGGCGCGGTCCTGTAGTCGGAGGGCCGTGATGGAGCTCTTCAACGCCGCTCTCTTCATCGTCCAAGCCGTCGGTTACTTCGTGCTGATGGTCAGCCTCCTGCATTTTCGCCTGCGCCTTGGATTGGGTGTTTTCCTGACGGCGCTCGGCGTCATGCATTTCATGGAAACTTACCTTGCCGCGGTCTTCTATGTTTCCCTGCCTTTCGGGGATGTCTCGCCGGGGTCTTCGATCTTCTTTTCCGGCAAGCTGATGATGATCCTCATGCTCTACCGGCAGGAGGATGCGGCGACGGTCCGTCAGCCGATCTACGGTCTCTTTATCGGCAATCTTCTAACCGTCGGCATTGCCTGGGTACTGCAGCTTCATCAGCCGCTGGAACTGTCGCCTGGTCATCCGGCAGACGTCAACTTCCTGAAAGATATGGGCTGGCTGATGGTCTGGGGTACGGCAATCCTATACCTCGACTCGCTCGGTATCATCCTGCTCTATGAGAAGCTCGGTGATTACATGCGTCGGCGGGTGGTGCTGCGCTTCATGATTGCAGGCCTCGTACTTCTGACGTTTGACCAGATCTGCTTCTTCAGTGGCCTCCATTATTTCGTAGGCGTGCCGACGACGGCCTTCTGGGCCGGTTGGAAAGCGAAGATGCTGGCGGTCTGCCTCTATTCTCTGATGTTTGCGATCTACGAATATCATGTCCGCCGGGACGGCGTTGCTGCCTCGGCCCGCTCGATCGGCGATCTCTTTGGTGATCTGACATTCCGAGAGCGCTACAATGATCTTCTGGAACGAACCGGCCGCGATATGCTGACCGGCGTCTATGATCGCAGCCGGATGGAGCTTGAGGCGCCGTTGATGGTGCAAGAAGCACTTCGGCAGGGTCAGTATGCGACGGTTCTCATCATCGATGCCGACCATTTCAAAGACGTCAATGACGGCTTCGGCCATCTGCAAGGTGACGAGGTTCTGAGGGCCATTGCCTCCAGGCTTGGAACGACGCTCCGCTCCAGCGATCGTGTCTTCCGCTTTGGCGGCGAAGAGTTCGTGGCCGTCTGCCCCGGCACAAACCATGAGGAAGCGCTGCTGCTTGCCGAACGCTTGCGGTGGACGATCGCGACCAGTGTAAAAACACCCAACGATGCGCCGATATCGGTCAGCATAGGGGTCGCAACCGCCGACGAAGATGGTGAGAGCTTCACGGCGCTGCTTTCGGCAGCGGATGGGCGCCTGTACGAGGCAAAGAAGAGCGGCCGTAATCGTGTCGTCGGTCGCTCTGGAGTGGTCAAAGTCAGCTAGCCGCGGTCACGCCGCGCGAAAGATCTTGGCGCCGGAGGGCGCGTTCGTCATGCCGCCATCTATGATCGGCGCAGTCGGCCTTGCGCGCATTGTCGATGACGAAAAATTCTCCGACGAAATCCTGGAGACGGTTCGTTCCTTCGTCGGTGACTTCGCGGCAAAATGAAAGGGCCGGCATTGCGCTGGCCCCTCGAGTGGAACTTTTGAATTTGTCGATTAGGCAGCGAGCGCGAGTTCTTCGACGCGCGACTTGGCAGCGCCGATCGCCTTTTCAGCTGCTTCCGCACCGAAAGCCAGACCTTCGACATAGATGGTTTCGATATCGGTGATGCCGAGGAAACCGAGAACCGACTTCAGGTAGGGAACGGCATGGTTCATGCCAGCAGCCGGACCTTCAGAGTAAACACCGCCCGAAGCAAGCACGATGTAGAGCTTCTTGCCGGTGGCCAGCCCAACCGGGCCGCTCTCCGTGTACTTGAAGGTCAGGCCGGCGCGGGCCACATTATCGATCCAGGTCTTGAGCGACGAATAGATATTGAAGTTGATGAGGCCGGTGCCGATGACGATGCTGTCGGATGCCAGGAGTTCGCTGACCAGTTCGTCGGAGGTCCTGACGGCGGCGGCTTCCTGGGCAGTGCGGGCTTCCGGCGGCTTACGGATGGCGGCGGTGAACAGGTCATCGATATGCGGCAGCGGATTTGCGGCGAGGTCGCGGCGAACGATGACGCTGCCCGGGTTCTGGCTCTTGAGTTTGTCGGCCAGTTCGGCAGCGATCTGAGTGGAAAGAGATTCCGACCGTGGGCTGGACGTCAGAAGAAGAATGGAAGACATGATTGAATTTCCTCTCGAATTGGGTTTCAGCGGCCGCTTGGGAGCGGCAAACCGCTGTGTTCGAGAGAACAAATAAGGCTGGCGTGATATCGAAAAAACTGGGATAATGTCGATCGAAACTATCGATGTATTGGATGGAAGATGCTTCCCAACCCGACACTGGATCAATTGCAGGTTTTCCTGATGGTCGCCGAAACCGGCAGCTTTTCGGCGGCATCGCGCGTGCTGAATCGCGCACAGTCGGTCATCAGCTATACGATCGCCAATCTGGAAGCCCAGCTCGAAGTGACGCTCTTCGAGCGTTCCGGCGCCCGCCAGCCGAAACTGACGGATGCCGGCAAGGCGATGCTGGAGGATGCCCGCCGGCTGATGGCTGACCTCGAAGTCATGCGCGCCCGCGTGAAGAGCATGAAGCAGGGGCTGGAAGCCGAGCTTTCTCTGGCGACCAGCACCATGGTGCCTGCCAATGCCGTCATGATGGTGTTGCGCGAATTTCGCGAAAAATTCCCGGGTGTTGCGCTGAACCTGAATGTCGGTGAGCTTGGCATGGTCATGGACATGGTCATGAACGACAAGGCCGATATCGGGATCGGCGGCGCGTTGCTGCGACAGGACGATTCGCTCATTGCCGAAAAGATCGGCTACTCGTTCATGGTGCCCGTGGTGGCCCCCGATCATCCGCTGGCGAGTATCGGCCGCCCGCTGATGCTCGCCGATGTGCGCGAAGAGATCCAGCTTGTGGTTTCGGATGCTTCAGGTCTGACCAACGGCAGGGATTTCAATGTCCTGTCTTATAGGACATGGCGCGTCAGCGATATAGCGACCAAGCATCAGCTCATCAAGGGTGGTCTCGGTTGGGGCGGCCTGCCGGTTGCGGTCGTTGGAGACGACATCATGAAGGGCAATCTGGTTGCCCTCAAGCTTGATGCCTACGAGCAGGGCGAATATCCGATCTACGCCATGCGCAAGGCCGCCAATCCCCCAGGCCCTGCCGGCCAATGGCTGATCGAGGCCTTCCGTCGCCGGCTTGCCATGTGCCCAAGCCATGGCGAAATGATCAACATGCTTGGTATCGACGGGGTGCACGCGATGCCGGAGGCTGCCGAATAGGGTCGCTTCGCCGGCTTTAGCGTTCGACAGATGGAAATGGAGCGCGGTTTCAGCCGAAGCCGCGCTCTTTCTGATTAGAGAACCAGCCTGAACTTCGCAAAACCTTCGGCACCTTCGCCGGCATCCTCTATCTTCACGCTCTTGACGTCGGCGAGGTACTGCTTGGCCTTGGGGCTGCTTTCGAACATGACGGTCGTACCGGGCAGGGGCTTGAAGGTCCAGTTGCCATCGGCAGAGGGATTGATCGTGCCCTGATCATGAACATAGCGGACGATGACATCGCGGTTGGTATCGGGTGCCTGAAAGATCACCTTGTCGGAGGCGATTTCCGGGAAGTTGCCGCCACCGCCGGCGCGGTAGTTGTTGGAGACGACGACGAATTTCTGCGCCGAATCGATCGGCTTGCCCTCGAAGGCGAGGCTCTGGATGCGGTTCGCGTTCGGATTGACCGCCTTGCCTGACGAATCATATTTCGCCGGCTGCGACAGGTCGATCTGATAGGTCACGCCATCGATCACATCGAAATTGTAGGACGGGAAATCATTGTTCAGGAGGGCTGCGTCCTTCGAGCCGGGTTCGATGTGATTGAACATGCCGGCCGACATTTCCAGCCACTCCTTCACCTGCGCGCCGGTAATGGCGACGGCCTGAACCGTGTTCGGATAGAGATAGAGGTCGGCGACATTCTTGATGGCGATATCGCCGGCGGGAACATCCGTATAATAGTCTGCACCGCCGCGGCCGCCGGCCTTGAACGGCGCTGCCGCCGACAGAACCGGCAAATCCTTGAACTGCGTATCGGCAAGCATCTGCTTGATGTACCAGGTCTGAGCCTGTGAAACGATCTGCACCGAGGGGTCGTCGGCGACCAGGGCAAAATAGGAATAGAGCGGTGCCGAGGTCTTGCCGACAGGCGTGCGGACATAGGCGAGTGTTGCCTCATGCTCGGCCTTGGCGGCGGCGACGACTTCCTTCTTGTCGGCAACATCGGCAACGACCTTCTTCTTGTCGTCGCGGTGGTAGATCGGCCGTGCTTCGGAGGTGAAGTCGACGATCTTCCAGCTGTTGCCGTCCTTCTCCAGCAGAAGATCGATCAGGCCGAGATGCGAGCCCCAGAAGCCAGCCATGACGGCGGGCTTGCCGTGCAGCGTGCCCTTGACCGGATCGGCATTGGCAATGCCATCCCAGGTCTTCGGACCGGGGAAGACGAGATGCTGGTGTCCGGTGAAGATCGCATCGATCCCCTCGACGGCGGCAAGGTGCAGCGAGGCATTTTCCATCTTCTCGGACGGGCCGGAGCCATCGATGCCAGAATGCGAAAGTGCGATGACGATATCGGCGCCGGCTTCCTTCATGGCCGGCACCCAGGCCTTGGCCGCCTCGACGATATCGCGGGTCTGCGCCTTGCCTTCGAGGTTCTTGATATCCCACAGCATGATCTGCGGCGGCACGAAACCGATGAAGCCGATCTTGACCGGGCTTTCATTGCCGGCGCCATCCTTGATCTGCTTTTCGACGATGATGTAGGGCTTGAAGAACAGGTCGTCCTGCCTCGGATTGGAGGCGAGCTGGCCCTTGGTCAGGTTGGCGCAGACGAAGGGGAAGTTCGCGCCGTTCAGCACCTTGAACATGAAGTCCAGGCCGTAATTGAATTCGTGGTTTCCGAGCGTGCCGACGGTATAACCGAGCGTGTTCATCGCCTTGACGACCGGATGGACGTCGCCGTCCTTCATGCCGTGCTGATAGGCCATGTAATCGCCCATCGGATTGCCCTGCAGCACGTCGCCATTGTCGATCAGCAGCGAGTTGATCGCTTCCGCGCGAATCGTGTCGATGATCGTTGCCGTACGCGACAGGCCCATCGTGTCGTTCGGTTTGTCGGCATAATAGTCATAAGGGAAGACGTTGACGTGAATGTCGGTCGTCTCCATCAGCCGCAAATGTGCCTGGTTGGCAGCAGCGCGGGCGCTGAACGGGTGCAGCAGAACAAGAGCGGAAGTGGCGGCGAGTCCGCCGAGCAGAGAACGGCGGCTCATTGCAGGCACATCGAAAATGGAAGACATGGAAACACTCCTTTGGACATCATGCATCATCCGGTTCGATGAACTTAGAACGATCGGCAAAGGAGTACATCGCGAAAATGACAGAAGAGCAACGGTGCCGCGAAAGCTGCACCGTTTGAGAGCCTTAGCGGACGCGCGGCACGTCGCGATGGAAGAAGCGGAAGTAGGAGGCTACGAGCGCACGTGCATTGGAATTGACGTCGAACTGAATGCCGACGCGGCCATTATGCGTCCAGCGGATGACGCCTTCGAGCAGGCCGAGATTCTCGGCTTCGATGCGCACCTTGCTGCCCGAGGCCGCATAAAGCGGCGCTTTGACCTCGAGTGCCGCACCGGTTGCGGAAATATCGAGGATGCGGGCATCCACTTGGTTGTTCAGATAACGGATCTTGCCGAAAACACGGCAGCTCCTTCGGTCGGCCTTCCGGGCAATGATCTTGAGATTGCGTGTCATGCTTATCCCTGTGACGAATTCGGGAAAAGCATAGGAGCGGAAGATTGAGATGCCTTTAGGCGCTTACTTAAAATTGCTGCGAAAACTCAATTCGGCACGGCCGCACGCCGCGCCACGACATGTTCACGCCAGACTGTAAAGATGCCGGCTGCGACAACGATCAGAGAACCCACGATCATGTTAAGGGTCAGCGTTTCCCCGTAGATCAGCACACCGAGGATGGAGGCATAGACGAGCTGGATATAGGTGAGCGGCTGAACTGCGGCGGCATCGAGCATGTCGTAGGCGCGGATCAGGAAATAGTGGCTCGACGTGCCGGTCAGGCAGACAGCGAGCATCCACATCCAGTCCCATCCATGTATTGGCGTCCAGTAAAAAGGGCCGGCAAGCGTCATGACCGCGGCACCGACGATACCTGTATAAAAGAAGCTCGTCATCGCCGAATCCTGCCGGCTCACAAAACGTGTTGCGATCACGTAGAGCGCGAAGTTGAAGCAGGAGATGACCGCGACTAGCAGATTCACATCGAAGAATCCGCCTTCCGGTTTCAGGATCAGCAGCACACCGAGAAGACCGACGCCAATAGCGGTCCAGCGGCGCCAGCCGACTCGCTCGCCAAGGAGCGGAATAGCAAGCAGCGCGACGATGATGGGGGTGGCGGCAAAGATCGCCTGCGAGTGAGCAAGGCCGATCAGCGCAAAGCAGGTGATTGCCAGCACCACCTGCGCGGCAAGCAGAACGCCGCGCGAAATCTGAAGAAAGGGGTGTTTTGTGCGGGAGGTGGCGGCGATTCCGCCACGCATCTTCGAAGCCAGAACCAGGGTGAAGAGGCCGAAGGCCCAATAGCGCACCATCGTCACGAAGATAGGCGAATAGGAGGAAGCCAGATGCTTCGAGATCGCATCCTGCGCCGAAAAGATCGTCAGCGCCAGGAGCAGAAAGATATAACCGTGGGTCTTGGATTTCATGTCTTGCCGTCGAAGCGGGAGAGGGCCGCAACATCAAGCTAGGGCAGGATTTCACGGGCTTTGCAAGGGCTCAGAGGCCAACATTCGGCCTGTCGATGATTTCGCGCAGCGCAAAGCTCGAATTGATCTTCACCACATGCGGCAGCGCCGAAAGCCAGTCGCGATGGATGCGCTCGTAGTCTTCAAGATCGCGGGCGGCAACCCGCAGGATATAATCGTACTCGCCTGACATCAAATAGCAGACGAGAACGTTCGGACAGCGTTTCACCGCCATCTCGAATTCCGATAGGGTCTTGGCGAACTGACCGGATAGCGATATGTGCACGATGGCGATCATCTTGTAGTCCAGCGCCTTGTGCGAAAGCCGAGCATGATAACCGCCGATGACGCCGCTCTTTTCAAGAATATCAAGCCGCCGCGAACAGGCAGAAGGCGATAGCCCCACCTTGTCCGCAAGCTCCGTATTGGTGATACGCGCATTGATCTGCAGCGCCCTCAGAATCGCAAGATCGATATTATCGAGGTCGGACATTCGAAGAACCTTCGAAAAATAGATAATCAACGCAATAATCTTCGAAATTTGGTTGTCGCGCAAATCCTATTTGCAAGGACATTTCGCGGCCGCGGTGGTTGGATCTCAGGGCCAAGAAAACGTTCCGCGCAATGCGGACATAAAATGAGAGGAACGCGAATGCGTGTCGGTTGCCCGAAGGAAATCAAGAACCATGAATATCGCGTCGGTCTGACGCCGGCTTCGGTGAGAGAATATGTCGCCCACGGCCATGAGGTCTGGGTGGAAAGCAAGGCTGGTGCCGGCATTGGTGCCGATGACGCCGCCTATGTGGCTGCTGGCGCGAAAATCGCCGCCTCCGCCAAAGATATCTTCGAAAAGTGCGATATGATCGTCAAGGTCAAGGAGCCCCAGCCTTCGGAATGGGCGCAGCTCCGTGACGGTCAGCTCCTTTACACCTACCTGCATCTTGCGCCGGATCCGGAACAGACCAAGGGCTTGCTCGCGTCGGGCGTTACGGCCATCGCTTACGAGACGGTGACCGACGACCGAGGCGGTCTGCCGCTGTTGGCACCGATGTCCGAAGTCGCCGGTCGTCTTTCGATCCAGGCCGGCGCGACCGCGCTGCAGAAGGCCAATGGTGGCCTTGGCATCCTGCTAGGCGGTGTGCCCGGCGTTCTCCCGGCCAGGGTCGCGATTATTGGCGGCGGTGTCGTCGGTCTGCATGCGGCCAAGATGGCCGCCGGTCTCGGCGCCGATGTCAGCATCCTCGATAAGTCGCTGCCGCGCCTGCGCCAGCTCGACGATATCTTCAACGGCCGCATCCACACGCGCTATTCAAGCATTCAGGCGTTGGAGGAAGAAGTATTCTCCGCCGATCTCGTCATCGGCGCTGTCCTGATCCCTGGTGCCGCCGCGCCGAAACTCGTCACCCGCGAAATGCTCTCCGGTATGAAGAAGGGGTCCGTCATTGTCGACGTCGCCATTGACCAGGGCGGCTGCTTCGAAACCTCGCATGCGACGACGCATTCGGAGCCGACTTATGTCGTCGAAGGCGTCGTACATTATTGCGTCGCCAACATGCCGGGCGCTGTCCCCGTTACCTCTGCCCATGCGCTGAACAATGCGACGCTGGTCCACGGTCTGGCGCTCGCCGATCGCGGTCTGCGCGCCATCGCCGAGGACAAGCACCTGCGCAATGGCCTCAACGTCCACCGGGGGCGCATCACCAACAAGCCGGTCGCCGATGCACTTGGTTATGAAGCCATCGCTCCGGAAAGCGCGCTCAACGTCGCGTAAGGCAACTAACTCAAGGTCAGGTGAGGGCGCCGGTTTCCACAAGGGCCGGCGCCATTACTTTGTCGATCCGGCACTGATAGCAATTGTTGCGCGCTGAGCGCACATGCACATAGGCAATGCCGGTCCGGGCGAGCAGATCAGCCGCATAGGCAGGAATTCTTTCGATTGGCGTGACCGCTCCGGTGCCGTAGACGATCCTGTCGTCTTCACCATAACCGCGGACGATGAAATCCGGGCTCGTGGTCAGCACGGGAGGCAGAATCTCGTCGGCGGAATAGCGCTGGCAAGGCTGCTTATGCAGGAAGATCGGTCCGGTCTCGGCATAGGGCTGCAGCTCTGAAAAGGGCCGATAGGCAAAGACGAGCAGTTCTTCTCCGGCGCCGATATTTCGCAGGCAGTGACGGCAGGGATGGCCCGGACCATCGGAGATCATGGTCTCCGGCAAACGATCATAGGCGTCGCGGCCGCCGCTCCAGAGCGTTTCTGCATCTGTTGTCGGCATTGCGGAAAACCGGATGCTGGTCATGGCAAATCTCCTTATGAGCTTTGCCATAGTGTCTGCGCTGAAACTCACCCGAGCCACCCGATTCTTGCCTGAATCGGCAAGGCCTGGGTTCGGGTGCAATGCAATCAGCCTCTTCTGGCTAGTTCCAGCAATTCCTTGTCGCTCAGCGGCCTGACGATTGCGGTCCCAGTGGAGACGGGAGAGAAGCCAAACATCTGATAGAGCTGCAATGCGCGCGGATGATCAAGATTATTGGTCGTCGTCGTGACCCTCTTCGGGTTCAACGTCCAGATGGCATAGAGTGCCTGGAGCAGGAACCATTTGCCGATGCCGAGGCCGAGCGCGTGCTCGATGAGCCCGAAATGCGAGAGCTCGATCGTATCCGCGTCCTCGCAAAGATATTCGTAGAAGCCGGCCGGTGCGCCATTGACGTAGAGGACGCTAATATTGTTGCGCTTATCATGCAGCGCTGCGGCCAGCTCTTCGTCGCTCATCCTCAGCCGATCGACCCATTGCCAGCGCGCACCGACTTGCCGATAGAGATAACGATAGAAGGCGAGCGGAATGCCCGGCGCCCGCATGATCGCAGTCTGGATGTTGACGGGCACAGGCAGGCTTGCCTTCGGCGGTGCAACCATTTCAAGCCGCGTGATATGGGCCTTGAGCGAGGCGGGCGTCTTTCCCATGGGCGTCAGGCTTTGACCGGTTCCGGCGGTCCGGTAACGACAGGCGTATCCTCTCGGCTGCCCCATTCGCTCCAGGAGCCGTCATAGAGCTTGTTGTCGGTATGCCCCAGCGATTCCAGCGCCAGCGTGATGATGGCAGCCGTAATGCCCGAACCACAGGAGGTGACGACTGGCTTGGAAAGGTCGATGCCAGCATCCTCGATCGTCTGCTTCAGTTCGGGCAGTGACTTGAAGCGGCCTTGATTGGCAAAGACGCCTGATGGCAGGCTGCGGGCGCCGGGCATATGACCGGAGCGCATGCCGGCACGCGGTTCCGGCTCGGTTGCTGCGAAACGGCCGGCGCTGCGGGCATCGGCGATCTGCAGGGCAGCGCTGGAAACGATATCGCGCATCTGGTCGAGATAGACGACGCGGCTTGCATCATAATTTGTCGTGAAGGTTGCCGGGACATAGTGCGGCACTTCTGTCTCGAGCGGCCGTCCCTCAGCTTTCCAGCCGTCGAGGCCGCCATCGAGCACGAAGACGTTTTTCGCGCCCATTACCCGGAACAGCCACCAGACGCGCGGCGAGGCGAACATGCCGATACCGTCATAGACGACGATGCGGTCGTTCTCGCTGATGCCGAGCTTGCCGACTTCCGCGGCGAAATAATCGGGCGAGGGGATCGTGTGCGGCAGGTTCGACGAGTGGTCGGCGATCTTGTCCTGATCGAAACGGATCGCGCCCGGAATATGGCCGGCGGCATATTCGGCATCGGCATCGCGTTTCTGCGCCGGAAGATAGAAGGATGCGTCGAGGACGCGCAGATCGGGCTTGCCGAGTTCAGCTTGCAGCCAGTCGGCAGCGACGACAAAACGGCTCTTGATCTCGCTCATGATGATCCCCCCAGATATCAAGCTTCATCGCCGGGTGTGCCGAAGCGAATGCGGAAGCGCCGGTTCTCTTTGCCCTTCTTCTCGATCTTGGCAATATGAATTTGACCAACTTCCTGTGTTTCAGAAACATGCGTGCCGCCGCAGGGCTGGCTGTCAACAGCGGAATTTTCGCCGATGCAAACGAGGCTGACACGGCCGAGGCCGACAGGCGGGCGCACATTCTTCGATTTGACGATACCAGGATTGGCGGCAAGTTCCTCATCCGTAATCCATTGAACATAGACCGGATGGTTCTGGTTGACGAGGTCCATCAGCTTGGCCGTCACTTCATCCTTATCGATCGTGTCGGTCATGTCAAAATCGACACGGCTTTCATCCTCGCCGACGGCAGCGCCGGTAATCGGATAGGGGCAGACGACGGAGAGCAGATGGCAGGCCGTGTGCATGCGCATCAGCTTGTAGCGGCGCGGCCAGTCGATATGCAACACCAGCTTTTCGCCGGTTTCCGGTCGCGCCTGGCCTTCCAGCGGTACATGAATGACCATGTCCTTGGTGGCGCCATGCTTTGCCAGAGTAAGCTCTATCTTAGAGCCGTCGGTGCGTTCGAAGAAGCCGGTATCACCCGGTTGTCCGCCAGATGTTGCGTAGAAGCACGTCTGATCCAGTTCGATGCCGCCGTCTTCATGAACGGCCGTGACGACCGCTTCACATGTGGAGAGATAGAAGTCGTCACGGTAGAGGGCATTGACTGGCATCGGTTCTCACGCTGCAGGTTCGTAGGGTATCTTGATGTCCGTCGAGCCCACCATCCATGCAGGAATGGGAAGACCCTTGGATAACAGGAAGTCCGGATTGAAGAGCTTGGACTGATAGCGATTGCCATAGTCGCAGAGGATCGTCACAACCGTATGGCCGGGACCGAGGTCCCGGGCAAGACGCACCGCGCCGGCAATGTTGATTGCGGTAGAGCCCCCAAGGCAAAGCCCCTCGTGCTCGACCAGATCGAAGAGGTAGGGAAGCGATTCAGCATCGGTGACGTGGTAGGAGAAATCGGGCGTGAAGCCTTCAAGATTGGCGGTAATGCGTCCCTGTCCGATGCCTTCGGTGATCGATGAGCCCTCGGATTTCAATGCGCCGTTTTTGTAGAACTCGTAGAGCGCCGCACCCTCGGGATCAGCGATGCCGATCTTGATGTCCTTGTTGAAGCTCCTCAGACCGGCCGCAACTCCGGCAAGCGTGCCGCCGGAGCCGACTGAGCAGATGAAGCCGTCGATCTTGCCGTCAGTATCTTTCCAGATTTCAGGTGCGGTGGTTTCGATATGCGCTTGGCGGTTGGCGACATTGTCGAACTGATTGGCCCAGATCGCGCCGTTCGGCTCGCTCTTGGCGAGCTGTTCGGCGAGGCGCCCCGAAACCTTCACATAATTGTTAGGGTTCTTGTAAGGCACGGCCGGAACTTCAACGAGCTCGGCGCCCAGCAGGCGCAGCGCGTCCTTCTTTTCCTGGCTCTGGGTCTCCGGAATAACGATGACGGTGCGATAGCCGAGCGCCTTTGCGACGACCGTCAGGCCGATGCCGGTGTTGCCCGCCGTGCCCTCGACGATGACGCCGCCGGGCTTGAGCAGCCCCTTCTTCTCCGCATCACGGATGATGTAGAGCGCCGCACGGTCCTTCACCGACTGTCCGGGGTTCAGGAACTCGGCCTTGCCGAGGATAGTGCAGCCGGTCGCCTCGGAAACACCCTTGAGCTTGATGAGGGGCGTATTGCCGATAGCCTCGATTACGGAGGGGTGGAAGGTCATGGAATCTGCCTCGTTTACGCATAGTTTAGGAACGGTCTTTTCCCTTCACAAGGCGGCATTGGCAAGAAATCCTATTCCATGCCTCTGGAGCCCGCGATAAAATTAGTCTTCCATTTCCAGCCTTTCGTCGTCTCCGCGCAAGCGGTGATCCGAAGATTGACTCCAGCCGCTCTTCCAACGCTGCCGTCACGTCGTGGGCCGGGAGATATCTCGGTTGCCGACGCGGCCGTCAACCATCGTCCTGTCGCGGAAAAGGAGCGGCCTTGCATTGCCTTTGCCGTTTCGGATGGACCGATCAACCTCACTGGCCCCTTCCGGCAGATCATCGGCGACCTCATCGGCTGAAAGCAGCCACAATGCTGTGATAGAGCCATGGTCCCGGGAGAGATGAGGAGCTTCCGGGCCTGTTTTCGAGCTCATATCGGCAGACCGGAGGAAGTGTCATGCGCAATTTTATCGCTCGCCCGGAACATGGCATCGTCTGGATTTCCGGTGCAAGCTCGGGAATAGGGCGCGCGCTGGCGCTAAAGCTTGCAGGCGAGGGATACAGGGTCGCGGCCACTGCCCGTAATCACGCAAAACTGGTGGAATTGCAAGTCGAGGCAGCCGGCTTGCCCGGCAGCATCATCGTTCTCGATGGCGATGTTACTGATGCCGAGGACATGGAACATGTCATGGCCTCGATCGAATACGAACAGGGTGCGCTCGCCATGGCGATCCTCTGTGCGGGCGTCTTTCGCCCTGTCCACGGCGAGGATCTGAACCGAGCCGATTTCGAACAGACATTCGCGGTCAACCTATCTGGTGTCGTCAATTGTCTGCTGCCGGCCATCAGCCATATGAAGGCGAAAGGGCAGGGGCAGATCGCCATCGTTTCCTCGGCGACCGGCTACACCGGATTACCGACCAGTGCAGCTTATGGCGCGACCAAAGCGGCTCTGATCAACATGGCCGAAAGCCTGAAGTTCGATCTCGACAAGATCGGCATCCGCATCCAGCTCATCAATCCGGGCTTCATTGACACGCCTGCGATACGAAAGAACGGCTTTCCGATGCCAGCACTGATCTCGCCGGAGACGGCCGCCGAGCGCATTGCAGCGGGTCTCAAATCTCAGGCTTTCGAGATCGCCTTCCCAAGGCGCTTCACCTATGTACTGAAGCTCCTGCGGATTTTGCCTTATGGTCTCTATTTCGCAATGGTGAACCGCTTCACCGGCTGGCGTGATCGGCCGTTGAACACTGGTCACCGAACGGTGACGGCGCATCCAGCGGAATGATCAGTTGCACGAAAAGAGCACCTGCCGCACATCGATATCGTGGGGCGCGGAACCCTGCCTTGCAATAGAACAGGTAGAATTCCCAGAGCCGCTTGAACCGGTCCTCGAACGACGAACGCTAGATTCATCCAGCGGCTTCTGTAAGCAGGCCGACGGTGGATCATCGGACCAGGAGTTTCATGAGGCGGACACGAAAAAGGCCGGTCGAGCCGGCCTCTCTCCAGGATCGGGTCTTTGCCCGATCAATTGTCGTGTTCACGGCATACCTCGCTGATCGAAGCGCCGCTTTCGCCGCCGCGCGTATCGACGCCCGTATTCTGCTGCGGCATTCCCGGGCATTCGATTGCCTGACCGCCGCCGATGCTCTGCGTAGTGGTCGGGTCTACCGGGCTGGTGGGAACCGGATGGATGCCATTGCTGTCACTCGTATAATCGGACGAGTAATTGCCCGAGCCCGGGTCCGTGGAACCGCCATTGGTCGGGCCGATAGTGTCCGGATTGGATTGGGCAAATGCCGATGACGCCATGCCGATGGCAAGCAGCGATGCGGCGATAAGAGATTTAGGCATGAGGACTATCCTCCTTCGATTTTCATCTTTTGGTGGCCTTTCCTTAACCCCTCAGGGAACTGCTTGTTCCGAAATTTGATCGGAGCGGTTGAGGCGATAGTGACTTCTGCGATGGATTTTCCAGCTTTGACGTGGGTTTTGGAGCTTTGTTCCTTTTAGTCTATAAAAACTATGGATAATTCTGGCGAGGATGCGAAGCGGCAGATTGCTGCGCTTTCGCCAGGAGAAAGCCATGACAAAAATCCTGATCGTGCCGGGCCTGTTCGGTTCCGGCGAGGGGCATTGGCAGCACTATTGGATGAGCGATGTGCCGCAGAGCCGGATGATCGGACAGGACGACTGGAACCACGCGCGCCTGGACCATTGGATGGACCGGCTGGAGCAGGCGCTGTTGGAGGCTGGAGAAGCCTATATCGTTGCCCATAGCCTCGGCTGCATCCTGACGGCGAGGCTCGCCGGCAGGCCGCTTGGTCATCGAGTAAAGGGAGCACTTCTGGTCGCCCCTTGTGATCTTCCGGCAACGGAGCGACTGCATCCCGGCTCGCTCGCCTTCGGCCCCATGCCGACAACCCCGCTTCCGTTTCCGAGCCTCACCGTCGGCAGTCTCGACGACAAATACATGTCGCTCGACCGCTTGAGCTTCTATGCCCGTCTCTGGAAAACCGAGGTCCGCAATATCGGTCTCGCAGGTCATATCAACATCGCCAGCGGTTTTGGCCGCTGGACCGGCGGCTATGCATTGCTCGATGCGGTAAAAGGCAAGGCGAAGGCAAAGAGGCCACAAATATACACGCTCGCTGCGACTGCCGCATCTGCGTGATGCTTTATCGAGACACGCGCAAGAAATGGGTTGAACTTAAGCTTCCGCGGTACGATTCTTGTATCCGACGGAATGCGAGGCTTCACCATGGCTCAGAAAGTGCACCAATATCTGATCTTCGAAACCGCCGGCGGCTTTTGCGGCATTGCCTGGAGCGATGGCGGCGTGACACGATTCCAGCTGCCGACGAAGAGCGCCGAGTCGACCGAACGCCTGTTGTTGCGCCGTTTGCCAGTTGCTGAACCTGGCGCACCGACGCCGCAAATTCTGGAAGCGGTTTCTGCGGTGAAGCGCTACTTCGAAGGCGAGGAAGTCGATTTCTCTAGCGTAGCCGTCGATCTCGACGGTCAGGACGCATTTTTCCGAGATATTTATGTAGCCGCACGCCGCCTCGGCTGGGGTCGCACGACGACTTACGGCACGCTGGCGAAGGAGCTAGGCGCAGGACCGGAAGCGGCGCGAGATGTGGGCCAGGCGATGGCGAAGAACCCCGTCGCGCTCATCATTCCCTGCCATCGCGTGCTTGCCGCCGGCGGCAAGATCGGTGGGTTTTCGGCACCCGGCGGTTCGACCTCCAAGCTTCGCATGTTGGAACTCGAAGGCGTGCATGTCGGCCCGCCGCCGTCTGCCCAGCAATCCCTGGATTTTTGAAAGTACTAATCCGATTGGGTTTCATGCGATTCTTGCCTGCAGGGAATAATATTCCAAGGCCGCCCGTTTCTGGGAAGGCTTTAGTTTGACCTGGGTAAGCACAGCTCTGTAGATAGTTGACAGCGCGCAGACTTGCCTGCGAGTGTTCAAATAACGCGCCAGCTGGAGGGCACACCATGAGCTTACGTATCAACGATATCGCTCCCGATTTCACCGCCGACACCACACAAGGCCCCATTCAGTTCCATGACTGGATAGGCAACGGCTGGGCCGTGCTCTTCTCGCATCCGAAGAACTTCACGCCGGTCTGCACGACCGAGCTTGGCACCATGGCTGGCCTCGAGGGCGAGTTCAAAAAGCGCGGTGTCAAGATCATCGGCATTTCCGTCGATCCAGTCGAAAGCCATGTTAAATGGAAAAACGACATCAGGACGGCGACCGGCTTCGACGTCGAATATCCGCTGATCGGCGACAAGGACCTCAAGGTCGCCAAGCTCTACGACATGCTGCCCGCCGGCGCTGGCGACAGCTCCGAAGGCCGCACGCCTGCCGACAACGCCACCGTGCGATCGGTCTTCGTCATCGGCCCGGACAAGAAGATCAAACTGATCCTCACTTACCCGATGACGACAGGTCGCAATTTCAATGAAATCCTGCGCGCCATCGATTCCATCCAGCTGACCGCCAAACACCAGGTTGCGACGCCGGCCAACTGGAACCAGGGCGACGATGTCATCATCACCGCAGCCGTCACCAACGAGGATGCGATTGCCCGCTTCGGTTCCTTTGATACGGTTCTGCCCTATCTCCGAAAGACCAAGCAGCCGTCTGCATGAGTTCGTTCCTGCGCTGATGCTATGATTGAATCAAAAGACGCCTCGGTTTCCGGGGCGTTTTTCGGCGCGCCGCTAAATCCATATTCGACCCGTACGGCTTTTTCATTCCCTGTTTGCTGGAAGTGATGCTTGCGTCGGCGAGACCGGCTGCGAAAAACGCAAATGCTGCAACACGCCGACCACGATGGTGATGATATCTGTAGGCAAGGTAATCTCCATTGATTCCCAATGGAGATTACGCCGTTTTTAATTCGTATCGTTCGAGCGAGATCAAGTTCTGCCGGCCTATTCAGACGGCGTCACGCGGGTCCAGAAATCGTTGAATGCGACCGAATCAAAGAAGGCCGAGGCTCGGATGATACGGTCGTCGCGCATGTCGAGGAACCAGGCGTAGGTATTGACGTAGGGTTTGCCGTCGCGGGCGATGCCGCGAGCGTCGAAAAAGACGATCACAGTGTCGCCGTCGGCATAGACGTTGCGGATCGCTGGCTTCAACGGCGCCTTCATGCGGGCATTGAACGGGCGGATCACCTCGCTCAGGAATGCCTCGCGGCTCGGGTAGGTTTTCGATGCCAGCGAATAACCTTCGATCGTCCAGCGGACATCGTCGGCGAGCAGGTCATAGGGGCTGCCTGTGCCGGCCGCCCAGGCTTCAAAGCCAGCCTCGACGGTCGCCTTGTTGCGGCGTTCGGTTTCGGTCGGCGTCTGCGACGCAGCGCGGGCTTCAAGCCCAAAAAGCGCGAGGATGGCGGCGGCGATGCCGAGGGTAGCGTTGAAGATGCGGCGGGCAGGAGATGCCGGGCTGCGGACGGTTGCGTTTGCGGTAATGGACTTGGCTTTCCTCCAGGAGTTGGATCGGTGTCACGGCACCCGGTGGTGGGGTGCCGTGCACGGTGCTCCGCTTCAGATCCGGTTTTCCCAGGCTTTCAGCTGGTGGTCCTTCAGCATGTCCTCGATGACCTTCGGAACGACGTTGCGGAACTTGCCGGTATCGGCAGGCACAATCTCGATCATCCGGTCGATCATTTCCTTCGGGTCCATCTTGCCTTCGGGAGTGGCGAAGAAGTCGTCGAAGCCCTTGCGCAGATCGGCTCGCTTGGTGAAGTTCTTACTGTCGTCCAGCCAGCGGAACGGATTATCGGCCATCGTCTCGTTATAGCCGGTGTAATAGGCGCCCGGATTGATCGTCTGGACCTTGATGCCGTAGGGGCCGAGTTCCTGCTGCAGCGCTTCTGCGATCGATTCCAGAGCGTGTTTGGTGGAGACATAGGTGCCCCAGTTGGCCGGGGTGAACAGGCCGCCCATCGACGAGGTGAAGACCACCTTGCCCTTCTTGCCCTGCCGCACCCATTTCTGCACGACGCCCTGGGTCAGCGTGAGCGGCAGGAAGAGGTTGACTTCGTAATTCTTGCGCACGAGCTCGACCGGAATTTCCCAGACCGGGCCGGCTTCACCCATACCGGCATTGTTCCACAGCACATCGAAGTCAAAGCCCTGCGCCTGTTTGATGTCGTAGGGATCGGTGAGGTCGAGGCGCTCGACGCGGAAATCCTTCAGGCCGAGGGCCGCAGCTTCTTCGCGCAGCGGCGTGACCTGCGACGAAACCTGCGTCGTCGCGATGATGTTATGGCCATTCTTGGCCATGCCGATGGCGGCCGCCTTGCCGAAGCCGGAGCCTGCGCCGGTGATGAGAATGGTCTTGGTCATAGTAACTTCCTTTCGATGTGCTTGGGGTTGAAAAAGGTCGTTCAGACCGCGAGGGCGGCCGCGGCAGCTTGGGCAATTTCGAGATCCTGAGCGACGGCTCCTCCGGACACGCCGACAGCCCCGATCACGATTTTGCGTCCATCGGTGAGAGGAATGCCGCCGGCAAAGACGACGAGGCCGCCATTGGTCTGCTCCAGGCCGAACGAAGTGCCGCCGGGTTTGCAGAATTCGCCGATTGTTTCGGTACGCATGGAAAACAGCGCAGCCGTCCGGGCCTTGCTGACGGCGATGTCGATGGAGCCGAGCAGGGCGCCATCCATGCGCACGAAAGCCTTCATGTGAGCGCCGGCATCGAGCACGGCGATATTGGCCGCAACGCCGATTTCTTTTGCCCGCGCCTCGCCTGCCGCGATCACGCTCCGGGCTTCTTCAGCGGTAATCATATCCCTGTCTCCTCCGTTCGTCCGGGGGCTCCCCCGTTCGGCGAGACAGGTGTAGGCCGTAAGGGGCGTTGCCGTATTTCCATCTCTTGCTGCACTATGCGCAGATCTTGCGCTCGGATGGACGCGCAGAGTGGATCGGCGAACGCGTCAGGAGGACGGATATCGCTAGGAGGTGAATAGCGTGCGGTACTGGCCAGGTGTCAGGCCGGTCATCTTGCGGAAGACGCGGGTGAAGTTGGCCTGCGAGCCGAAGCCTGTGTCGATAGCGATTTGTACAAGCGAAGACTGCGTGAGCCGCAGCTTCTGCTTAGCCGCCTCGACTCGTCGCTCGGTGACGTAGCGATGTGGGGCAAAGCCGGTGGCCGCGCGAAACACGCGGGAAAAGTGAAAGGGACTGAGGCAGGCCTCCGCTGCAAGATCATCGAGCGAGATTTCGGCCGCGATGCGCGCCTCTATGAAATCGAGGACGCGCCTCAGCCTTTTCGGATCGATGGTTGGCGTCCGCGTAGGCGGACGCCAGCGGACTGACGAATAGGTGCCGAGCAAATGCGCCGCCAGAGCCAGCTGGATCCCGTCGAGAAACATCCGGTCTGTCGCTTCGAGTTTTCGGTTCAGCACACCGCGAAAGAGCTCACCGAGCTGTAAAACCACCGGATCAGGAACTCCGCCTGCGTAGGCGAGGCGCACTCTCGCCGGATCGATGTCGAAATTCGAAAGCGCTGTCTCACCGACGAGTGACGGCGGCAGGAAGATGTGAAGGGACTCAGGCATGGTGCCAACGATTTCCACATCGCTCTCATTGACTCCCGCTGGACAGACCCATGCGATGCCCGGGCGGGCGATAGCCTCCCGACCGCGGCCGTCACCAGTCCACCTGATCTTCGACTGCCCGGAGAGGAGCACGGCTATTTCCGTGCATTCGAGTGTAAGGTCGATCTGCCAGCCCGGATCGAAACGCCGGAGCTCGACCTGCAGCCCCGAGCAGTCGACAAGCCCGCCCACTCGCTCACTGGTCCGATATTTTCTGTCCCCTTGCGATGCGTCGAAATCCATGTCGCATCCTCGCCTTGAAGATAGGCCTGAAAAATTTGAATTAATCAGTATCGGCGGCCGATTGCTGCCGCCACGCTGCATCAGCCTGAAGTTCTATAATGAATATTCTCCAGCGAAAGCTGTGGTTGCCAGGCGCTGGCATGCAGTCCGGATTTTGACAAAAAAAACCAAGCGAGTGCAAGTGTCGTAGCCCAAAGTGGTACTGCCAGCATCTTGGTGGCTTCAGCCCCTGCGGACAAGTGCTTCAACGTCACTGAAGGAAGTGCCAGGCGTCAGTGCTAGAGCACTTGAGGTCGCCGCATATCACCTGGTCGCCTTGTACCGAATAGTTTGGGAGGATAAGTCAACGCTCTAACAAATAAATTGAAGCGGCATTTGCCCGCAATAAGAGACCGGTCAAGCGATCAAGAGCGTCATGAATAGGCACCAAAAGCCAAGAGAAGTGCGCCGACTACTATGATCGCGAGGGCTTGCCAGTTTTGGGATATTCCTAGGAACCGGATGCCTTGGTGCCGCGGCTCTAGCGTGCTGCCGCCTCGGGACATTTGATGCGGCTCACTCGATCGTCGATGAAGCGTCGATGAAAAGAAAAAGAGTAGTCCGCCAATTATAAGAGCGGCACCGATCAAGACAGCCCACATCGTAGCCTCCGCTGGCGACAAGCCTTTGGGTTAAACCAGATTCGGACTTGTTGGTTCCGCCTTGGCCGAGGGCAGGTATCGGTACTGCTGCTCACGTAGCCGGACGCCAGGGCGGCCTGCCCCGAGTAATTGCCGTCGAAAAATCGGATGCCAGCGGCCTCAGGTGCAGGGTCGATGCCAGTAGATAGCGACCTAATGACTTATCTAGAGGAGCCAAGCCACGAAAAATGCGTTTCAAAAGCGGGATGGGAAGTGGGGAAGAAAGCGCCTGCTTCGGATTACTCAACGAAAACAGGCGCTTATCTGAGAAACTGGCTCCCCGGGCCGGATTCGAACCGGCGACCTGTCGATTAACAGTCGAATGCTCTACCGCTGAGCTACCAGGGATCACCGCTTGGCCGCGGCGTGAGCGGGGTAATACAAATGCTTTCCCGATTTGCCAAGCAGTTTTTTCAAAAAAATGAAATGAGCTTGTATTTGCGGCGCTTGCGCCCATCTCTTGTGGATGACTAGCAGGGAAAATAGGCCGAAAAAGGCCGGAAAAACGCATTTCGGGATCGATCACCAGCAGGGCAAGCTGGTTCTCGGCTCGTTGCGGATACCTATGCCGCGCTCGCGCATTGCACGCATGACAACCGGAACGCTGCTCATTTTCGGTGGCATTCTTGGCTTTTTGCCCGTTCTTGGCTTCTGGATGCTGCCGCTGGGCTTCCTCCTATTGTCGCACGACCTGCCGATCGCACGCAGATGGCGCCGACGTGCTGCCGTCTGGTGGCATCGCCGAAAGGACCCTGCCTGACGTCTTCAGAGAACGCCACAATCGCCAAGCCGGCGATGGGGCGTGCCGGCAGAATAACAGCGACCGGTCGTCCGGCATTTTGGTTCGTCACTGTGGAGAGACAACAGGGCCTTCGATAGAGGCAGGAGCGCCTGTTCCAGACGCCGTGATCTCAGACAGGTTGATTGGCAATTCGCCATTTTCCTCAAGTGCCGTTGCCGTGATCACGAGTGCGCCGATGATAAATATCAAGAGCTTCACCCTATGAGAACTGGAGGGGGCTTTCCTCCGCCAGCGGGATTGGACGCGCGACGGCTCCAGATAATACTTATAGTAAAATTCCGGATCGTCTGTTTCGACGAGATTGCCGTAGACATGAGGCAGCACCCCGTCATGCCGCACCGATCGGCCACCGGCAAATTTGATATGGAGGACTTGGGCTTCCGGGTCGTAGGATGCAGCCCGAATCTGTTTGGAATTCAAAGGCACCCAGTTCATTTCCGCTCCTATCTCTCCCAGGAGGAGGATGGGATGACGATGCTGAAAGTCAAGGTAAGAATTTTTTGATAACGCTTCAGAAGAATTTCCGAATTATCTAATATATTTCAAGAGAAATCGTCGCCATCACCGCAAGCGACGCTTGAAGAATAGTATAGGTGATAGGCTGCATTTCGCCTATTGCACAATCTGGAGCGCCGGGAAGCCCGCTCGAGCGAATTTTAGCCTAATTTTTGTTTCGACCGGCTCGAATACTCGGCGGAACGGGCCTTTTGCCATCAGATACGAGGGCGGCTGCGTCGCCACCTTCGGCGCTCAATTGACCCTCATTTGTACGAGCCCGATGTGGCCAGAGTTTGAAATTACAGAAAATGTTTTTGGAAAGCCCTCTTGCGATTTCGTTGCGATCATTCTAAACGCTCGCCACGGCTAGGTTGATAGCCTGTGAGGCCTCGTGGCGGAGTGGTGACGCAGAGGACTGCAAATCCTTGTACCCCGGTTCAATTCCGGGCGAGGCCTCCAAAATTTCCCAACGACAGAGAATTCTGCCGCGCTTCTCAATAAGACGCCGCAGCGGCCTCGCAATTCTATTTACCAGATGCCGGGGAGCTGGGTGAAATCGAATTGGGCTGGGTTGATACCGATCAGAGAATACAGCGCCCGCAATCCGCCGCTACGCAGCCCCGCCAGATAGCCCGTATCGTCACTGGCCATTTCATTTTCTATCCGCACTTCAGGCCCGAGCAGTCGCTGCAGCGACTGGACTGAGATACGCGTGAAATTGCGGATGTCGCCGCTTTTGAATTTCACAAGCAGCAACCGCGCTTCCGGATTGTAGTGAAGCGCTTCAATGTCTGGCGAGTGAATGGCGAATGTTTGCATGCTGCCAACCTAGCGAAAGCCAGGGCTGGCGCAACAATATGGTTGATATAAAGTTAATGACGCAATCGATTGTCCCGCCTGATCCGACGCGGCAAGCCGGGATTTATGCGGACTGTGCGGTCCGTTCAGGTCTTCCTGCCGTCCAGCAGCCCGCAGCAGAATATGCCGACAAGCGCTGCGACGATGAAAAAGTCGAACAGCGTGAAATATTCCAGAACGGCAGACATGGCCTGCTCCTCCTCATTTCCTCCAATCACAATAATATCATGGAGTCCCTGTTTGTTCCACGCAGAAGTTGCAGCTTCCGCTTTTCACCTGTTGCATGCGGGGAGGGGTCTGCGGGATTCTTCAGGCGGCGCTCCGGCAAGCCTTGAAAGCATCCGTGCCGGCGATTAAGAGACGAGAGACAGAACCGCTTTCATCGGCGAGAGGATATGATGGATTTCGAAGCAGCACGCGCAAAGATGGTCGACAACCAGATCCGCACCACGGACGTTACCTCGCATTCCGTGCTGACGGCCTTCCTTACCGTCCCGCGCGAGGCATTCGTCCCGGAAAAGGCGAAGGTGCTGGCCTATATCGACAATGATATCGAAATCGCACCGGCTTCTGCCGGAAATCCCGGCCGGTTCCTCATGGAGGCGTCTCCGCTCGCCAAGCTGCTGCAGCTTGCCGCCATCACCAAGGAAGATGCCGTTCTCGAAGTCGGTGCGGGCACGGGTTATGCCTCCGCGCTGCTGTCGCAGATCGCGGGCTCCGTCGTGGCGCTTGAATCGGACGAATCCCTCGCTGCTCAGGCCAAAGCAAATCTCGCTGGTTATCCCAATGTGCAGGTTGTGACCGGCGCGCTTGAAAAGGGCAATACCGCCGGCGCTCCGTATGATCTGATCTTCATCAACGGTTCGGTCGAAGAGGTCCCCGCGGCGCTGCTCAGCCAGTTGCAGGATGGCGGTCGCCTGGTCGCTGTACAGGGCTATGGCAATGCGGCCCGCGCCAAGGTCTTCGTCAGCGAGCGCGGTGCTGTTTCAGAAAACGTGTTCTTCAATGCTTCGGTCAAGCCGCTGCCCGGTTTCGCCAAAGCTCGCGAATTCGTATTTTAAGACGTTTCCACGGCGGTCTTATTGAGCGGGCGCCGTGGGCGCCCGTTTTTGTTTTCGGCAGTCAAAAAAGCCTTCACAGACTTCGCTTACACTTGGGTAACAAAACTGTGCATGGCTGCATTTGTTTGATTCGCGCTGATTTTTTTCCCCCTTGGGGTATTCTAAGGTCAGGGTGATTCGGATGCATGCTCCACGCCGTCCGGTCGTTGTTTAAGGGATAACGGGGATAGATATGGCTCAGCCAGGTGTAGCGCGTGAACCGTCCATGGAAGAGATACTGGCCTCCATTCGCCAGATCATCGAAAGCAATGAGCCAGGCGCTGGAAAGGCGATCTCCGCTTCGCTTCCTCCCGTTTACGGTGCGGAAGAAGAAAATGACTCTGAAATCCATCTAACGGTTGACGACGCCTATGCTGGTGTCGAGTTTCCGGAGCCGCCCGCACTGCGTCCCGATCCGCGATTTGTCGCTGCAAATTCTGCCGGAACGGCGCCTGAGCCGGAAATGCCAGCCCGTGCCATGTCGCTTGCCGATGTCGCAGCCCGAGTCCGCGCTGCTTCCGAGCGTAGCACAGTCCAGGCCGGTCAGGCTCTCCATGAGATACCCCAGCAGTTCCGTGAGCCGCAGCCGCAATTCGAGCGTCAGTCGGCCTACGAAGCGCCGCGCGCAGCTGCCGCCCCGCGCCCGGTCGAGCCGGCTCACGCTCCCCGCGTTGCCCCGATTGCTCCCGTCGCCCAATACGAATATGCACCGGAGTCTGCCCCGGTCTTTGCGGAGCCACGCCTGCCCGAGGTTCCGCAGCCTGAAATCGTCGAGGAGGCGCCTGCGCTTCCCGTTGTCGAGAAGCGCGTCGAGCCGGTATCTTTCGAGCCTGCCGAACTTGCGCCTGCGCGCGTCGCAGAAGAGGTTCAGCCGTCGCTTCTGTCACAAAACACAGGCCTGCAGGTCGCCCGCTCTTTTGAAGAGCTTGCTGCGGCCATCGATGGTGCCGCCGAGCGGCGCTCGCTCGATGAGATCGCCGAAGACATGCTGCGTCCTATGCTGCGCGAGTGGCTGGACGACAATCTGCCGACGCTCGTCGAACGCCTCGTGCGGGAGGAAATCGAACGGGTGGCGCGCGGCCCGCGCCGCTGATCGGAACCGCTTTTTCCAGACAAGAGCCGCTCCGGTCTCCGGGGCGGCTTTTTTATTGACTTGGCCGTAGCCATCCTATTTACAAAACGCCCATCCTCGAACCTCGAATTGGTCAGAAAATGCTCGAAAAGACCTACGATTCCGCCGCCGTCGAACCGAAAATCGCCGCGAAATGGGATGAGGCCGATGCCTTCCGCGCCGGCGCCAATGCAAAGCCGGGCGCCGAAAGCTTCACCATCGTCATTCCGCCGCCGAATGTCACCGGTTCGCTGCACATGGGCCACGCGCTCAACAATACGCTGCAGGACGTCATGGTGCGGTTCGAGCGCATGCGGGGCAAGGACGTGCTCTGGCAGCCGGGCATGGATCATGCCGGCATTGCCACGCAGATGGTCGTCGAGCGCAAGCTGATGGAGCAGCAGCTTCCCGGCCGCCGAGACATGGGCCGCGACGCCTTCATCGAAAAGGTCTGGGAGTGGAAGGGCGAATCGGGCGGCCTGATCTTCAATCAGCTGAAGCGTCTCGGCGCTTCCTGCGACTGGTCGCGTGAGCGCTTCACCATGGATGAGGGCTTGTCGCAGGCAGTACTCGAAGTCTTCGTCACGCTCTACAAGGAAGGGCTGATCTACAAGGACAAGCGCCTCGTCAACTGGGATCCCAAGCTCCTGACGGCGATCTCTGATCTTGAGGTCGAACAGCATGAGATCAAGGGCAATCTCTGGCACTTGCGCTATCCACTGGAGCCGGGAGTCACCTATCAGTATCCCATCGCTTTCGATGAAGAGGGCAAGCCGACCGAATGGGAAACCCGCGATTATCTGGTTGTCGCAACCACGCGTCCAGAGACGATGCTTGGCGACACCGGCGTTGCGGTCAATCCTGACGACGAGCGCTACAAGTCGATAGTTGGCAAGCATGTTATGCTGCCGATCGTCGGCCGCCGCATTCCGATCGTCGCTGATAACTACGCCGACCCCAATGCCGGTACCGGTGCTGTCAAGGTTACGCCTGCGCATGACTTCAACGACTTTGAAGTCGGTAAGCGGGCCGGCCTGCGCGCGATCAACATCATGAACATCGACGGTACAATCACCATCAAGGACAACGAAGATTTCCTCGAAGGACTCGATCATCCGGCCGCCCTGCACGGCGCCTGGGATCGCCTCGAAGGTCAAGATCGTTTCTATGCCCGCAAGATCATCGTCGAAATCTTCGAGGAAGCCGGCCTGCTCGACAAGATCGAGCCGCACAAGCACATGGTTCCGCATGGCGACCGTGGCGGCGTGCCGATCGAGCCGCGCTTGACCGAGCAATGGTACGTCGATGCCAAGACGCTGGCCGAGCCGGCGATCGCCTCCGTTCGCGAAGGCCGCACCAATTTCGTGCCGAAGAACTGGGAAAAGACCTATTACGAGTGGATGGAAAACATCCAGCCTTGGTGCGTCTCGCGCCAGCTCTGGTGGGGCCATCAGATCCCGGCCTGGTATGGTCCTGACGGTCAGGTCTTTGTCGAAAAGACCGAGGAAGAGGCGCTGCAGGCCGCCATTCAGCATTATCTCTCGCATGAAGGCCCGATGAAGGCCTTCGTTCAGGACAAGCTGGAGAATTTCCAGCCTGGAGAAATCCTGACGCGCGACGAAGACGTACTCGACACCTGGTTCTCTTCGGCCCTCTGGCCATTCTCGACGCTCGGCTGGCCAGACAAGACGCCGGAGCTCGAGCGCTACTATCCGACCAGCGTGCTCGTCACCGGCTTCGATATCATCTTCTTCTGGGTCGCCCGCATGATGATGATGTCGCTGCATTTCATGAAGGATGAAGAAGACAACCCGGTCGAGCCCTTCCACACCGTCTACGTCCATGCCCTGGTGCGCGACAAGAACGGGCAGAAGATGTCGAAGTCGAAGGGCAACGTCATCGACCCGCTCGAACTGATCGACGAATATGGTGCGGATGCGTTACGCTTCACGCTGGCGATCATGGCCGCACAGGGCCGTGACGTGAAGCTCGACCCGGCGCGCATCGCCGGTTACCGCAACTTTGGCACTAAGCTCTGGAACGCCACACGCTTTGCTGAAATGAACGGTGCCAAGAGCGATCCGCATTTCGTGCCGGAAGCCGCAGAGCTCACCATCAATCGCTGGATTCTGACGGAGCTTGCTCGAACGGAACGTGACGTTACGGAAGCTCTCGAAGCCTACCGCTTTAACGATGCCGCCAGTGCGCTCTATCGTTTCGTCTGGAACCAGTTTTGCGATTGGTATCTGGAGCTTCTGAAGCCGGTCTTCAGCGGTGAGGATGACGGCGCCAAGGCCGAAGCTCAGGCCTGCAGCGCCTACGTTCTGGAAGAGATCTACAAGCTGTTGCATCCCTTCATGCCCTTCATGACCGAGGAACTCTGGGCGCATACGGCGGGTGAGGGGGCAGAACGGGACGGTCTTCTCTGCCATGCCGAATGGCCGTCGCCCTCTTACGCCGACGATGCCTCGGCTGATGAGATCAATTGGCTGATCGACCTCGTTTCCGGCATCCGCTCTGTCCGCTCGGAAATGAACGTACCGCCGTCGGCCACCGCGCCGCTCGTAGTCGTTGGTGCCAACAGCCTGACCCGGGAACGGTTGTTCCGTCACGACGCAGCCATCAAGCGCCTAGCGCGTGTCGAGGCCATTTCGCTGGCGGAAACTGCACCGAAGGGTGCTGCCCAGATCATCGTCGCGGAGGCGACCGCCTGCCTGCCACTCGGTAATCTGATCGACCTTGCGGCGGAAAAGAGCCGTCTTGAAAAGGCGATCGCCAAGGCCGATGGCGAAATCGCGCGCATTGATGGCAAGCTGTCGAATGAGAGGTTCGTCGCCAATGCCAATCCGGAAGTGGTGGAAGCCGAGCGCGAACGCCACTCTGAACTGATGGGCCAGATCCAAAGTCTGAAGACTGCTTTAGCGCGAGTTAGCGAGGCGGGATAATCGCGGTTAACGGGTAAACCATCTCGAGGCGCGCTCCCATGGGGCGCGCCTTTTGCGTTCCAAAAGTATGATGATTCGTGAAAAATGAGCCGTTGTGGCAGCGCGGCCTGTGGATATCACCCGTTTGGAGGAGGTCAGACGCGAAAACTGCCACTGTTGTCAGTTTGATACAGCTTCTACCCTTGATGGAATGAGAATCTAATCGGCCCCTGAAAAATGACGGGTAGAAGAATAGAATTTTATCTATGTGATTTTTTGACGTGCCCGTCAATCATTTACGTAAATTAGCCATAACTCAACTTCGTGGCGCGCCGGGCCGTTTCGTTGCGATTTATTAAGTTCACTAGCACAGTGTGGTTAGATCAATTGCTGGAGTGGGGGAGACACGATGGCATCGCGTATGTTTTTCAAGGGCGTAACATCGCTCATCATTGTTTCGGCACTCGCTTCACCGTCCTTTGCAGGTGGTCTGGAGCGCGGCGGCTATAATATCGATCAGTTGTTTGATACGTCGCCATTTTCGTTTCAGTCGGGCGTCATCTATGTGATGCCGCAACGCAAGTTGAAGAACGCGCAGGACGTTGATCCCTCAAACGGATTGGGTAATAACGGCCTCGGCGGCGGCTCGACCTCTGCAGATGACACAGCCGACTACGCCATTCCTTATGTCGGGATCAAAGGCGGTTATGGGCCGGTGGACTGCCTTGTCGACTATTCACAGCCATTCGGCGGTCATTCCGATCCTGGCGCAGGCTGGGTTGGTGCACAGAACAACATCGAAACAAAAATTACCACTGACAACTACGGTGCAACCTGCTCCTACAGGTTTGATGTCGGTCAGGGTCAGTTGCGCATCATCGGCGGTGCGTTCTATCAGGAAGTGGAAGGCTTCAAGGAACGCTATGTCGTCAACCCGGCTCTCTTCGGTCTTCCCGGCAACGGAACCGGCCGCCTGGAACTGAGTGATGAAAGCTGGGGCTGGCGAGCAGGTGTCGCCTATGAGATCCCGGAATATGCCTTTCGCGCGAGCCTCGTCTATAATAGCCGTGTCGATTACGACAATTTGACCGGTACCGTCGATCTCCGTCAGGTTCCTGCCGCGCTCGTCCCGCTTTATGGTGGAGTCATTACCGATGTATCGGGTGCTGCCGAGGCTCCCGATTCCCTCGAGTTCAAGCTGCAATCAGGTATCGCTCCGGACTGGCTGGCATTCGGTTCGGTAAAATGGACGAACTGGAGCGTGCTGCAGTCCGTGCAATTCTGCCCGACCAATGCCCTCCTTCCATGCCCCGCAGGTGGTCTGGCTTCGCTGGATCTTCACTACCGTGATGGCTGGACGCTCACGGGGGGCGTTGGTCACAAGTTCAACGATCAGTGGGCCGGTGCCCTGAGCCTGACTTGGGATCGCGGCACAAGCCAAGGATACGGGTCTCAGACCGATAGCTGGACGATCGGTCTCGGCGCTGCCTACACTCCGACGGATAATATCGAATGGCGCGTGGCCGGCGCACTAGGCATTTTGACGAGCGGATCGTCCGGAACAGTTGTTTCCGATGGCATCACCTACGGCGACGATGTTCATTATTCCTTCGGCAACGATCTGGTTGCTGCGTTGTCGACTAGCATAAAGGTCAAGTTTTAATTCTCCAACTTGAAGAATTGAGGAACCCGGCAAGGCCGGGCTCTTCTTTGTCCGGCGTCATTAATCATTCCATCTTCTCGATCTCGTTTTGTGACGATTCAGCAACACTTTCTTACGACGGTTCGCATATGGTGTCTCCCGGGCGAATTTGTCCATTTCCCGCCACAAAGAGGGCGCAGCGATATTAGCGGGCGAGGAGATGACAAGCGTAGAGTGTGCGTAAGCAGTAGCATGGTTCGAATTTTTTCCGGTAACGCCAGACATTGCGACAGCAGGGGTGAAAAGCCAGCGGCAGCGACCGTTTTGCTTTCCGCCGAAGGCCTTTCCGGCCAGGAATCCGTATCCTCGGTAGTGTTGCAGATTCACGACTTTCGGTCATTTTCGTTCCCTCGGCATGACGCATTGTCCACTGCGGATGGTAGCGATACCGGTTTGGTCACATTTGCTGTTTACGAAGACGATAAAGGCGAACGGGCGGAGACCCGGGTCGCAGAGGGAGTACCGCAGGCATTGCATGCGGACCGTGTCGGAAGCCGGATGGTTCGCAAAGATGTGCTGGTTTTGAATAAGGGGCATGGGGCTGGAAGCGAAGCGGGTAAAGGGGCCATGGAGCCCGCCGCGGGATCGCTCGCCTGGAAGGAATGCATCCACGCGGGCAGAACGGCAAAAAAAGCCGCCGCCAGGCGTCTGGGATGAACGAAAGAAACCGGTAGAGATGGTAACGTCCGAGTTCAGATTGTTCAAATTCATGCTGGTCAGCATGTCGATGGCCGTTTCCCTGGCTTTAGCCTGTCCGGTCCTGGCATTCGATATCAAGACAGGCGTTACGAAGGAATCAGGACCCTTCGATCTCTTCAAATTCGGTTTCAAGGCATACAAGAACGGTCAGAAGGAAGAAGCGGTCGAGGCTTACAAATACGCCGCTGAAAAGGGCCATACCGGTTCGCGCTGGGCGCTCGCCAACATGTATGCCGACGGTGACGGCGTGGCGCAGGATGATTTCGAAGCCTTCAAGATCTACAGCGAGATCGCACAGCAGGGCGTGGAGCCTGGTTCGGAAGACACCGGCTTCTTCATCAATGCGCTACTGTCGCTTGCCAATTATTACAAGCACGGCATTGCCGGCAGCCCGGTGAAGATCGATCTCAATCAGGCCCGCCAGCTCTATTTCCAGGTTGCTTCCACGTTCGGCGTGCCCGAGGCGCAGTTCCAGCTTGCGCAGATGATGCTCGCAGGCGAGGGCGGCAGCGCCAACATCAATCAGGCCAAGAAATGGCTCAACCAGGCCCGCAAGAGTGGCCACCCCGGTGCCATGGCGGTGTTCGGCAACATCCTTTTCGATGAAGGCCAGTCTGCTCGCGGTCTTGCGCTGATGACGGCGGCTCTCGACCGTTGCAAGCCGAAGGATTGCAGTTGGATGCAGTCGCTGCAGGAAGATGCCTTCTCGGTCGCCAGCGAAGCGGATCGCCGCACGGCCATATCCTTGTCGCACTCCATCGCGACCGGTTCGGACGACTGAGCTTGCGGGCAACTCCAGCAAAAGTGCACAGCGCTTTTGCGTCCGAAATCTCGTAAAATCGAAACTCTTTGATCTCAGGCAGCGAAATCGAAGTGAGCCACGACAGGCACGTGGTCGGATGGTTTTTCCCAGGCGCGCACATGCTTTTCGATTGCCGCTGACGTCATGCGGTCGGCGGCTTCCGGCGACAGCATCAGATGGTCGATGCGGATACCATTGTTCTTCTGCCAGGCGCCAGCCTGATAGTCCCAGAAGGAATAGAGTGCCGTTGCATCGGTTGTAGAACGCACCGCGTCCACGAGCCCGAGATTTTCCAGCCGGCGGAAGGATGCACGTGTTTGCGGCAGGAACAGCGCGTCGCTTGCCCAGACCTTCGGGTCGAAGCAATCATGCGGCTCGGGAATGACGTTGTAGTCGCCGGCGAGAATAAAAATTTCCTCGAATTCGAGGCGTTCAACCGCGAATTTGCGCAGACGCTCCATCCAGGCGAGTTTGTAGGGATATTTTTCCGTTTCCGGTGGGTTGCCGTTTGGCAGATAGAGGCAGCAGACGCGGGCCACCTTATTGTCGGGCAGCGAGAACACGGCTTCGAGGAATCGCGCCTGCTCATCGAGCGGATCGCCCGGCAGTCCACGATTGACTTCGGATGGCGAGCTTTTGGAAAGAATGGCGACCCCGTTGAAGCCCTTCTGCCCATGCGTTTCCACATGGTAGCCCAGCGCCTCGATTTCGAGTCGCGGGAAGCCGTCGTCAACCGTCTTGATTTCCTGCAGGCAGACGATGTCAGGATTGGAATCCCTCAGCCATTGCGTGAGGTTGTCGATCCGCGCCTTGACGCCGTTGATGTTCCAGGTCGCGATCTTCATGGTTTCCATCCTGCTCACTGTCTTGACCGCTCTTGTATCGCGGTCCAGCGCTTGCGGACAAGACAGGAAACCGGTCGGAAGAAAATCTTCGACCGGTTATTATGTGGAAAGAAGGGACGTCGGATCAGATCGCGAAGCTGGTGCCGCAGCCGCAGCTTGCCACTGCATTCGGGTTCTTGATCTGGAAGGACTGGCCGAGCAAGTTGTCGACGAAATCGATCTCGGAGCCGGCCATATAGACCAGCGAGAGACTGTCGATCAGCACCTTGGCACTGTTTTTCTCAATGACGAGATCGTCGTCTGCGGCAGCATCCGCAAGATCGAACTTATAGGAAAAGCCGGAACAGCCGCCGCCTTCGACGGAGACGCGCAAGGCGCTCTTCCCGGGATCGCTGCCGACAATGGCGGCAATCCGCTTTGCCGCGGCATCGGAAACAGTTACATTCGCTTCAGTCATTTTTCCTCCTGCCGGGGTCAAGATCCGGAGAGAATCCATTTTAGACGTTTGATGTTCAAACGCATGATATCAAAGAGACTTATCATGTTCCTTCGGTAAAGAACAGGATCTAGCGAAGTGGCCGAAAAAGCGCCTCTTTGCCGTTTCTATGAGCTATAGGTATGAAGAGCGGAAGGCGGCGTCAATGGGCAAGGCCGCGAAGCGTTAGTGACGGTGAAGAATGACCTTCGACAGGCAGGCATTGGGTTTCGGCTATGGGGAACGAGCGGTCTATTCGGCGGACCCCTGGAATTCGCGTGGACGCCTCTATCCCGAGAGCGGCAGCCCGACACGCTCCGACTTCCAGCGAGACCGCGACCGCATCGTCCATACAACGGCTTTTCGCCGGCTGAAGCACAAGACGCAGGTCTTCATCGCCCAGGACGGCGACCATTACCGTACCCGCCTGACACACACGATCGAGGTGGCACAGATCGCGCGTGCACTTGCCCGCGCCTTGAAGATCGACGAGGACCTCGCCGAAGGTGTGGCGCTTGTCCACGATTTCGGCCATACACCCTTCGGCCATACCGGCGAGGATGCGCTGCACGAAGAGTTGCTGCCCTATGGCGGCTTCGACCACAACGCTCAATCCTTGCGCATCGTCACCAAACTCGAGCGGCGTTATGCCGAATTCGACGGCATTAACCTGACCTGGGAAAGCCTCGAAGGTCTCGTCAAGCACAATGGTCCGCTGTTGACAGCCGATGGCGTCGGCACGCGCGGGCCGGTACCGCAGCCGATCCTAGACTATTGCGAGTTGCACGATCTGGAGCTTGCGAGCTATGCAAGCCTGGAGGCCCAAGTGGCAGCGATCGCCGACGACATCGCTTACAATACGCATGATATCGATGACGGCCTGCGCTCGGGTTATCTGAATTTCGAAATGCTGGAGGAAATTCCGTTCCTCTCCGGGCTGATGGCCGAAGTGAGAGAGCGCTATCCGCATCTGGAGCCCAGCCGCTTCACGCATGAAATCATGCGCCGCCAGATTACACGCATGGTCGAGGACGTCATCGGCGTGGCGCAAAAGCGCCTCGCAGCACTGAAACCGCAGAGCGCCGACGATATCCGCAAAGCGGATCACGTGATCGCGACGTTTTCGGACGAGATGGCCGAAACCGACAGGCAGATCAAGGCGATGCTCTTCAAGCGTATCTATCGAAATCCCGACATCATGCGTATCCGCGCCGGTGCAGCCCAGATCGTCAAGGATCTCTTCGGTGCCTACATGGCCAATCCGAAGGAAATGCAAAGCCATTACTGGGTAGATCATATCGCCGGTCTGTCGGACGCACCGAAAGCGCGGCATGTGGGCGATTATCTGGCCGGCATGACAGACACCTATGCCATTAGTGCCCACAGGCGATTGTTTGACCACACTCCGGATTTGCGATAGGCAGCGGGCGCCCGGCAGCCGCCGGCAACCCTATTGGCACAGCCTGTGCATGGAAGAGTGCGATGAACCTTTTTACCGATTTTGAAGCCAGGATTAAAAACGCCCTTGAACAGCTCGATCTGGTCAAGGAAAAGCGATCCGAGCTCGATTTCGGCCGCATTGCTGTCGAGCCGCCGCGTGATGCGAGCCATGGTGATGTCGCGACCAACGCCGCCATGGTGCTTGCCAAGCCACTCGGTACCAATCCGCGTGCACTGGCTGAAATCATCATCGCCAAGCTGCAGGAAGACGTTGACGTCGCCGAGGTTTCGGTCGCCGGTCCGGGCTTCATCAATATCAGGCTTTCCGTCGGCTACTGGCAACGCCTGCTGGGCTCGATGATCCAGTCCGGCACCAACTATGGCCGTTCGGGTCTGGGGCAGGGGCGGAAGGTGAATGTCGAATATGTTTCGGCCAATCCGACCGGCCCGATGCACGTCGGCCATTGCCGTGGCGCCGTCGTCGGCGACGCGCTGGCGAACCTTCTTGCCTTTGCCGGCTACGATGTCGTCAAGGAGTACTACATCAACGACGCCGGCTCACAGATTGACGTGCTCGCGCGCTCGGTCTTCCTGCGCTACCGCGAAGCCCTGGGCGAGAAGATCGGCGAGATCCCGTCCGGCCTCTATCCCGGCGACTATCTGGTCCCAGTCGGCGAATCGCTTGCCTCGGAATATGGGGTGCGCCTTCACAATATGTCGGAAGAGCAGTGGATGCCGATCGTCAAAGATCGGGCCATCGAGATGATGATGGCGATGATCCGCGAGGATCTCGACGCCCTCAATGTTCATCATGACGTCTTTTTCTCCGAGCGCACGTTGCATGCCAACGGCGCGGCCGCGATCCGCACCGCCATCAATGACCTGACCTTCAAGGGCTATGTCTACAAGGGCACGCTGCCGCCGCCGAAGGGCCAGTTGCCCGAGGACTGGGAAGACCGCGAACAGACGCTCTTCCGTTCGACCGAGGTCGGTGACGATATCGATCGCGCGCTCATCAAGTCGGATGGCTCTTACACCTATTTCGCCGCCGACGTCGCCTACTTCAAGAACAAGTTCGACCGCCGCTTCGATGAGATGATCTACGTGCTTGGCGCCGACCATGGCGGCTACGTCAAGCGCCTCGAGGCGGTCGCGCGCGCTGTTTCTGACGGTAAGGCGAAGCTGACGGTGCTGCTTTGCCAGCTCGTCAAGCTTTACCGTGATGGCGAGCCGGTGAAGATGTCGAAGCGTTCGGGCGATTTTGTCACATTGCGCGATGTCGTCGAAGAAGTCGGACGTGATTCGGTCCGCTTCATGATGCTCTATCGCAAGAATTCCGAGCCGCTTGACTTCGATTTCGCCAAAGTAACGGAGCAGTCCAAAGATAATCCGGTCTTTTACGTGCAGTACGCCCACGCCCGCTGCATGTCTGTCTTCCGGCAGGCGAGGGAGGCGTTCCCCGATCTCGTGTCGACACCGGAGATTCTGGCACAATCCGTTGCAGGCATTACGGATTCGGCCGAATTGCAGCTAATCGCCAAGGCTGCGGAATTCCCGCGTATTGTTGAAAGTGCAGCCCAGTCTCAGGAGCCGCATCGTATCGCTTTTTACCTGTATGATCTTGCCAGCGCCTTCCATGCACACTGGAACAAAGGTAAAGATCAGACAGAATTACGATTTGTTAACGATAAGAACCGAGAATCGAGTATTGCCAGACTTGGGCTGGTGTACGCCGTCGCGTCGGTTTTGAAGTCGGGACTTGCCATTACAGGCACTGCCGCACCGGACGAAATGCGATAACGTCACCATTTCCCCACAATGCGCTGGCACTTGGGTGTTTGCGTTTTTGAGTGGGATGGGCATGGCTGATAAACGACTTGCGTATGACACGCGTGGAAAAGACGAAATGTTTGCCGACGATGATCCGTTGGCAGAACTCGCTCGAATCGTTGGCTTTGAACCCCGCGTCGCGGCCAATACGGTAAGCGAACCCGAACGGCAGGAGCCGGCTCTTGATCTCGAGGACGAGCTTCTCCGCGAATTTGAGCGTTATGATACGCCGCGTCCCCTGGCAGCCCTCGATCACCCGGCAGATCCAGTTGCCCAGGAAGTTGATACCTACGACTATGTTGAGCCCGTCCAGGATGAGGTACCCTCGATCGGCGAGGAACTCGATCGGTCCGTCGCGACCGATTTCGAGACGCCCATCGTCGAGCCGGAGCTTCCGGAAGCAGCTGCTGCCGCCCCTGAGGTGGAGGCGCCCGAGCCGGTTGCGCCCGCTTGGGACGTGCCTGTCGCAACCGATTGGACGCCCGCCCCGTCCAAGCCTGCCGCTGTTCCAGTGGAGCCTCCGGTTACTTTCACAGCCTATGGCGGCGCCCGCGATCTGATCGAGGAGCTGGAGCTTTCCATCGGCGGTGCTCTTCCTCCCGAGCCGGTCGTTCAGCCGCCGGCGAAGGCCCCGCAGTGGTCGGCTGCCAGCATTCGATTGCCGCTTGCCAATTTCCACGCGCCGCGCCGCGAGGAGCCGGTCGTTGAGGCGCCGGTTGTTGAGCCGGCTCCGGTTGAAGCTTTCGTAGCCGAGCCGGCATTCACGGTCGAGCCCGAAGTGGTTGCGCCCGATGTCGCAGAAGAGCCTCTGCCGATCGCCGCCGCCGAAGCTGCGGATTTCGAGCCGGCTGCGGCATCCTTCGGCTTTCCGGCCGAGATCGATCGCCATGAGATGGTCCCCCTCCCGGAGCAGCCCGTCGCATCGTTCGAAGAGGTTGCAGCCTTCGAAGAGCCGGCCGAGCCGGCTAACTCCGGTTTCGATCTGATCGCGGCTGCAGCCGAAGGTGATGTTCATCCGGATGCCGCGCTCACCGAAGCACCGCCGGAGCCTGCCTTCGATGCCGACGCCTTCGATCTTGATGATCTGTTGGCAGATGTTTCTCGTTATCCGGTACCGCAGCGCGCTTCGTCACCCGTCGGGTCTGAGCCTGTCGCCACTGTACCTGAGCCTGTCGTCGCGCCGCCGGCACAGCAGTCCGCGCCGGTTCCTGCTGCTCCCGTCTTCGAATCGCCAGTGTTCGAGGCCCCCGTATTTGAAGCGCCTGTCTTTGAGGCGCCCGCTGCTCGCGCTCCGGTGCAGCCGACAGTCATTGCGCCTGTGCCGATGAGCCGCGCGACGCCGGTTCTTCGCCAGCCCGAAGCGCCGAAGCCGGTGGTTCGGGCTCCGATGGAACCGATCTCGCCGCCCATCGCACCTGCGCCTGTCGTCGCCCGCCAGCCGGAACAGGAAACTGAAGATTCCTTCGCCGGTCATGATTTCGAGCTGGATCTTGCCGGTATCGAACTGGAGCTCGCCGATCTCGACTTCTCCGAGCCGCCGGCTCCGCAGCCGGAGGCCGCGGCCGAACCCGTTCGAGTTGCGCCTGTGGTCGCAGCCCAGCCTGCGCCGCGTCCTCAGCCGGCGCCGGTTTTCGTTCCGGAGCCGCAGCCTGCTCCAGTCAGCTATGCCAAGCCGGCACCGGCAGGTGAGTCCACCGACGATCTGCCCTTCGATCCGTCGATGATCTCCGATCCGGAAGATCGTCCCGAAACGGTCGAGGACATGCATGTTCCGACGCTGCCGCCAGTGGAGCACCCGGAACCGGTCGCTAAGACCGCCGACTTCGATTTCGATCTCGATGCGGAGATTGCGAGCTTCTTCGAGCCCGCCAAACGGCAGGAGAAGACGCCACCCACTCCGGCTTGGGCGCCCCCGGCCACTCCGGCTGCTGCCGCTGTCGCCAAGCCGGCAAACTCTGTCTTTGCCGACGGCCTTGATGATTTCGAACGTGCCCTGGAAGAAGACTTTCGCCGCAGCGTGCGTGAGCCGGTCGAGCGCCGTGAAAATGTTTCCGAAGTCCATATCGAGTCCGCAAGCCAGACGGCGGATTTCAACCGTGCGCGCTCTATGCGCCGTCTCTTGGCCGCAGCCGCCTTGCTGGTCGTTTTTGCCGGCGGCGCCTACGGTGTCTATAGTTGGGTCTCCAACGGTCCCGGCTTGAGCATCGTCAGCTCCGGCGAGCCGCGCGTCATCGCCGCCGACAAGGATCCGGTGAAGGTCGTTCCCGAGAATCCGGGCGGCAAGACCGTGCCGAACCAGGATAAGGCCGTCTACGACCGGGTCGCAGGTGCTGCCGAAGAGCCGAAGCAGAAGGCACTCGTCTCCTCCGATGAGGCGCCGGTTGATGTCGTCCAGCGTACGCTGACGCCCGAAGTCTCGCCCGATGACGATGAAGGCAGTGCTGACCCGATCATGCCGACTGCCGTCGGCGAAACGCAGGATCCGCGCCTGCTGCCCGATCACAGTGCGACTGCAGATGCCTCCGCTTCCGGTGACGATGCGGCGCCGTCCGTTTCGCCCCGCAAGGTCCGTACGATGATCGTCAAGCCGGACGGCACGCTGGTCGCCCGCGAAGAGCCGGCGCCCGCCGAAAAATCCGCCCCGGCTAATGAAGTGGCATCGGCGGCCAATCCCGCCCAGCCAGCTACGACGCCATCTGCCGCGAGCTTCCCGGCAAGCACCGGCAATCAGACCGCTTCCGCAGCGCTTCCGCCTGTCGGGACGCCGCCTGTAGGCCAGCCGGCTCAGACGGCGGCAAAGGTAGCCGAAGTGAACGCCGCCAATGCGAACCAGGTCGATCCCCCGGTTCGCCCGGTGAAAACGACGCCGGTCACCGACGCAGCCTCGGCTGCGACGACCGATACCGCGCCCGTTCCGACGGCCCGCCCGGTTGATCAGCCGGTCAATGTCGTCGGCACAGTGACCGAGAATGGCAACGTTCGCCCGACGGCTCAGCAGAAGCCGACACAGGTTGCTTCCGCAACGCCGCCAGCCGCCGCTGCACAGCCGGCTCCCGCCGTAGCAGCCGGCGGGTATGGCATCCAGATCGCATCGCTGCCGTCAGAGGATGAGGCGAAGAAATCCTATGCCAGCCTGTCGAAGAAGTTCGCCGGCGTACTCAGTGGCCGCGCGTACGAAATCCGTAAGGCGGATATCGCCGGCAAGGGCACCTTCTATCGCGTCCGCATCCCGGCCGGCTCGAAGGACGAAGCTGCAGCTCTTTGCGAGCAATATCGCTCCGCCGGTGGTAGCTGCCTGATCTCCAAATAAGCACTTTGGCTTTCTTCATCAGGACGGCGGGGTTGTCTCGCCGTTCTTTTTTTGTGGGGCCGCGCTTGACCTCGCTCGCATTTCGCCGAATGGCCCTTATGATTCGGGTATGACCGAATCAAAAGCAATGATCCTTGGCTGCAGCGGCCTCAAGCTGACCGAAGAAGAAAAGGCCTTTTACCGGGCCGAGCGGCCGTGGGGCTTCATCCTCTTCGGACGAAACATTTCCGAAGCACGACAGATCAGCGATCTCGTTGCCGAATTGCGCGACTGCGTCGGCTGGCACGCTCCCGTGCTGATCGATCAGGAGGGGGGGCGCGTCCAACGCATCCGTCCGCCGATCCTGCAGCACTATCCGCCTGGGCAGGCGCTTGGCGATCTCTATCGCCGCGACCGGGCTCTTGGCTTGCGCGCCGCATGGCTGATGTCGCGCCTGCATGCCTTCGATCTCCAGAGGTTCGGCATCAATATCGATTGTCTGCCGGTGCTCGATGTGCCGGTTGAGGGCAGCAGCAATGTCATCGGTAACAGGGCCTACGGCGGCGATCCGGCGACCGTTACGGAGATGGGCAGGTCGGCCGCCGAAGGGCTGAAAGCCGGCGGCCTGCTGCCGGTCATGAAGCACATGCCGGGCCACGGACGCGGCTTTGCGGATTCGCATCTTGAACTGCCCGTCGTCACGGTCTCTCGTGAAGAACTGGAAGCCCATGACTTCCCGCCCTTCATCGCGATGAAAGATGAGTTGATGGCAATGACCTGCCATGTCGTCTTCACGGCGATCGACCCGGACAACCCGGCAACAACCTCTCGCAAGGTGATTGATCAGGTAATCCGCGGCGAAATCGGCTTCAAGGGATTGTTGCTCTCTGACGATACTTCGATGAATGCGCTTTCGGGCACGATCGGCGAACGTGCGGCGAATATCATTGCGGGCGGGTGCGATATCGTGCTGCACTGCAATGGTGATATGGACGAGATGCGTCAGGTCGTGGCAAATGTGCCGCAGCTGGCAGGTCTTGCCCGCGAGCGTGCGCAGGCGGTCGAGGAAGGGTTCCCCACACCGGATGCAACCGACGAGGCGACGATAAGGGCAGAATTCGACGCCATGTTTGCGTCAGCTTGAGCAGAGGCCGGAGAGGCAGGGTAAGGTGAACACGATCAAGGGCACGGAGCGGTCTCAGGCGGCGTCAACGCCGATGGACAAACTGTGGCAGGAGAACGGTTCAGAGCGCGCCAGCCATGAGCCGGCGCTGGTGATCGACGTCGCTGGGTTCGAAGGTCCGCTCGACCTGCTGCTTTATCTGGCCCGCAACCAGAAGGTCGATCTATCGCGCATTTCGGTTCTGGCCCTTGCCGAACAATATCTGCAGTTCATCGAAAGCGCGAGGCGTATCCGCATCGAGCTTGCCGCCGACTATCTCGTCATGGCAGCTTGGCTTGCCTACCTGAAATCGCGGCTGCTGATCCCGCAGCAGGTCAAGGATGACGGCCCCTCGGGCGAGGAAATGGCCGCAACGCTTGCCTTCCGTCTGAAGCGGCTGGAGGCGATGCGTCAGGTGGCCGACGGTCTCGTCAATCGCAACCGGCTCGGCCGCGATATCTTCGCCCGTGGCGCACCCGAGCATATTCCGGACCGCCAGCAATCCGCCTATGACGCCAATCTCTACGATCTGTTGAGCGCCTATGCGGCCTTGCGTCAGCGCCATGCGATCACCCAGGTAACGATCGAGCGGCGCAATGTCTGGTCGCTCACCGATGCTCGCGAACTGCTGACCCAGATGATAGGCGATATCGTCGACTGGACGGCGCTTGAACAATATCTGCTGCGCTATCTCGCAAGTCCCGCCGAGCGCGTCACCGCCGTCGCCAGCGCCTTCGCCGCCTCACTGGAACTCGTGCGCGAAGGCAAGCTCGAAATACGTCAGGACGGCGCCTTCGAGCCGATCTATATGCGCCGAGGGGCGAAACATGCCACCCTGCGGGTGGTTGAACAGGAGCAGTCGGATTGATCGACGCGGAAGATGATGAGATGGAAGGCGAGGGCTCTGCCCGCGATCTGCAGGCAGAAATAGAGGCTGAACGCATAGCCGAGGCGCTGGTTTTCGCTTCCGCCCAGCCGGTATCCGAAGGTTTCATCACCGAGCGCTTGCCAAAAGGATTCAACGCGCATGAGATCATGCTGCGCCTGAAGGAGCAGTATGCTCCCCGTGGCGTCAATCTCGTACAGGTTGACAATGCATGGGCTTTCCGTACCGCCGCCGATCTCTCCTTCGTCATTCGTCGTGACGAGAACGAGGTGAAGAAGCTCTCGCGTGCTGCGCTGGAAGTGCTTGCCATAATCGCCTATCACCAGCCGGTGACGCGCGCCGAGATCGAGGATATCAGAGGCGTTCAGACCTCCCGCGGTACGCTTGATGTGCTGATGGAGGCGGGCTGGGTGCGTTTTCGTGGCCGCCGCCGCACGCCCGGCCGTCCGGTCACGCTTGGCACCACGCGAGATTTTCTCGACCATTTCGGCCTGGAGGAATTGCGCGACTTGCCGGGCCTGGAAGAGCTGAAAGGCGCCGGCCTGCTGTCCGGCCGCATCCCCGCCAATTTCAACATTCCTTCGCCGCTCATGAACGATGAACTGACTGAGGACGAGGATCCGATCACACAGATGGATCTCGAGGAACTCGGGCTGCTTGCGCCCGGCGGCGCCTCAGAGGAATAGCGAAGGTTGGTCTTGCTTTTGCCACGCCCGCGCAAAACAATGTCGATCACGACTTTTCGATAGACGAATGGCTTGTCACAAAGGCCGATACCGTGACATTAAGCTCAATCCAGAAGGATTGATGTTGGAAACCGGATCGGAAATTCTTACATCGAGGGAACACCGCAACAGGGAGTATGCGTAATGGGTTCTTTTAGCATGTGGCACTGGTTGATCGTTCTGGTCATCGTGCTGTTGTTGTTTGGTCGCGGCAAGATTCCGGAATTGATGGGCGACGTTGCCAAGGGCATCAAGAGCTTCAAGAAGGGCATGAACGACGAAGACGCGCCGGAAACCGCAAAGACCGTCGATCACAAGGCCGACGAAACGAAATAACCACGTACGGGAAAGGGCGCAGCCCCCGCGCCGCCCGTTCAGGAGCCTTGCATGTTCGATATTGGCTGGACCGAACTCTTGGTTATCGCGGTCGTACTGATCGTGGTCGTCGGTCCGAAGGATCTGCCGCCGATGCTGCGCGCTTTTGGCAAGATGACGGCCCGTGCCCGCAAGGTCGCGGGTGAATTTCGTGCCCAGTTCGACGAAGCGCTGCGCGAAGCCGAGCTTGACGATGTGCGCCGCACGATTAGCGACGCCCAGAAACTCAATCCGGTCAATAGCCTGCGCGAGGCGATGAACCCGCTGCGCCAGATGGGCAACGAGATCAAGGCCGACCTGCAGAACGCGACGAGGGTCGACACGCCGGCAGAGCAGGGTGCTGAGAACAAGACGGAAATGCCACTCTCAGACGTCTCTGCGCCGGCGCCGTCCCTGAGCCTGCCCGAAACGCCGCCGGTCGTCCCAGCACCGCAGCCGGTCGCTGCTGCGGCCGCGGCACCGGTCGCCGTGGTTGAAAAGCCGAAGGCGGTACGCAAGCCGCGCGTGAAGGCGGCAGACAAGGCCGATGCGGCTGCGTCGGCCGCAGCACCCGTCGAGAAGCCGAAGCGTGTCGCGGCAACCAAGAAGCCGACGGAAGTCAAAAAGCCGGCCGCCAAAAAGAAGAAGGATGAGGCATGAGCGGTGATATCGAAGACAAGCCGCAGCCGTTGATCGAACACCTGATGGAGCTGCGCACGCGGCTCATCTGGTCGATTGCTGCATTCTTCATCGCCTTCATCGTGTGCTTCATTTTCGCCAAGCACATCTTCAACTACCTCGTCTATCCCTACAAGCTAGCCGTCAGCTGGGCTCATCTCGATGTCGAGAAGGCGCAGCTTATCTATACCGCGCCGCAGGAGTTCTTCTTCACGCAGGTCAAGGTCGCCATGTTCGGCGGCCTCGTGATCGCTTTCCCGATCATCGCCGCGCAGATCTACAAATTTGTGGCTCCCGGCCTCTACAAGAACGAACGTCAGGCCTTCCTGCCGTTCCTGATCGCTTCGCCGATCCTGTTCCTCATGGGTGGCGCGCTGGTTTATTTCTTCTTCACACCGATGGTCATGTGGTTCTTCCTGTCGATGCAGCAGGCGCCGGGCCACGATGAAGTGGCGATCTCGCTTCTGCCGAAGGTTTCGGAATACCTGAGCCTCATCATGACGCTGGTCTTCTCCTTCGGCCTCGTCTTCCAGTTGCCGGTCATCACCACGCTTCTGGCTCGTGTCGGCCTTCTGACGTCGCAGTGGCTCGCCGAAAAGCGCAAATTCGCGATCGTGCTCGCTTTCGTGGTGGCGGCTGTCCTGACGCCGCCCGACCCGATGTCCCAGATCGGTCTTGCGCTGCCGACGATCCTTCTCTACGAGATTTCCATCTACGCGGCACGACTCGTGGAGCGTCAGCGTTCACAGCAGGCGCTTGAAGAGGCCAGCGAATCCTCTGATGTCGCCAAGACGGACAGCGTCTGAGCGGTTCGCGATCCTTTCTTGAGTTCTGCCGTTTCCCATCCGGTCGGGGTTTTCTCCGACCGGTTCATGTCTGTTGAAACGATCTGGAACGACGATGCTCGATATCAAATGGATCCGTGAGAATCCCGAGGCTCTCGATGCCGCTCTTGCCAAGCGCGGCGCGCAACCTCTGTCGCAATCTCTCATCGCCCTTGACGAGAAGCGCCGCTCCGCCGTGCAGAAGGCCCAGGACCTGCTTTCCCGCCGCAACGCCGCCTCCAAGGAGATCGGTGCTGCCATGGCGCAGAAGAATACCGAGCTTGCCGACAAGCTGAAGGCCGAGGTCGCCGAGATCAAGGAAACGCTGCCGGCTGCCGAAGAGGAAGAGCGTGCGCTTTCGGCCGAACTCAATGACCAGCTCTCGCGCATTCCGAATATCCCGCTTGACGACGTGCCTGTTGGCAAGGATGAGCACGACAATGTCGTCACCCGCATCGTCGGCGAAAAGCCGCGCTGGAACCATACGCCGAAGGAGCATTTCGAGATCGGCGAAGCCCTTGGCTATATGGATTTCGAACGTGCCGCCAAGCTTTCCGGTTCGCGCTTCACGGTCCTGACCAGCCAATTAGCCAAGCTTGAACGTGCGCTCGGTCAGTTCATGATCGATTTGCACACGACCGAACACGGCTATACCGAAGTATCCTCGCCGCTGATGGTCCGTGACGAAGCCGTCTATGGCACGGCTCAGCTGCCGAAATTCGCAGAAGACCTATTCCGCACCACCGATGGCCGCTGGCTGATCCCGACGGCGGAAGTGACGCTCACCAACCTGGTGCGCGAGGAAATCCTCGACCAGGAAAAACTGCCATTGCGGTTTACCGCGCTCACTCCCTCCTTCCGTTCGGAGGCGGGTTCGGCCGGCCGCGATACCCGCGGTATGCTGCGCCAGCACCAATTCTGGAAGTGCGAACTCGTTTCGATCACCGATGCCGAGAGCTCGATTGCCGAGCACGAGCGCATGACTGCCTGCGCTGAAGAAGTGCTGAAGCGCCTCGGCCTGCATTTCCGCACCATGACGCTCTGCACCGGCGATATGGGCTTCGGCTCGCGTAAGACCTACGACCTCGAAGTCTGGCTGCCCGGACAGAACACCTTCCGGGAGATCTCGTCTTGCTCTGTCTGCGGCGATTTCCAGGCACGGCGCATGAATGCCCGCTATCGTGGCAAGGACGACAAGGCGACGAAGTTCGTTCATACGCTGAACGGCTCCGGCACGGCGGTCGGCCGCTGCCTGATCGCAGTTCTCGAAAATTATCTGAACGAGGATGGCTCGGTCACGATTCCGGACGTTTTGCTGCCCTACATGGGCGGCCTGACGAAGATCGAACGGGCGGCCTGAAGCAATGCGCATCCTGCTGACGAATGACGATGGTATCCATGCCGAAGGCTTGGGTGTGCTGGAACGGATCGCAGGGGCGCTGTCGGACGATGTATGGATCGTCGCTCCCGAAACCGACCAGAGCGGCCTTGCTCATTCGCTCAGCCTTTCGGAGCCGCTCAGGCTCCGAAAGATTTCGGACAAGCATTATGCGTTGCGCGGCACACCGACCGATTGCGTCATCATGGGCATCAAGCAGGTGCTCGATATCAAGCCGGATCTCGTATTGTCGGGGGTCAATTCCGGCTCCAATGTCGCCGACGATGTGACCTATTCCGGCACGATTGCCGGTGCCATCGAGGGCACGATGCAGGGCGTGCGCTCCTTTGCGCTGAGCCAGGCCTACATCTATGATAACGGCACCCGCATCCTGCCCTGGGATGTGTGCGAGGCGCATGCCCCGGCGCTGCTCGAAAAGCTGCTGACGGTCGATCAGCCGGAGGGCACCTTCCTGAACCTCAACTTCCCGAACTGTCGTCCTGACGAAGTCGAGGGCGTTGAAGTGACCGCGCAGGGCAAGCTTGCCTTCAACCTGCAGGTTGATGCACGCACCGATGGCCGCGGATTTCCCTATTACTGGCTGAAATTCGGTGAACGCGCCGGTGCCTTTACCGAAGGAAGCGATATTCACGCTCTCAAGCATAAGAAGATTTCGGTAACACCTTTGAAACTGGATCTGACCGATTATTCCGTGATGGACCGCGTGGCGCGGGCCCTCGGACACGGAGGAAAGGGTTGACGGCAAAACTGGCCGAGAAGGAAGGCTTCGCAGCGCTCGTCTTGAGATTGCGCGCGGAAGGTATTTCCGACATTGATTTGCTGACGGCTGTCGAGCAGACGCCGCGCTCGCTCTTCGTGCCGCCGCAATTCGTCGAAAACGCCTATTCCAGCCGCACGATTCCCATCGAGTGCGGTTCCTTTCTCGAAGGTGTCGATTTCGCTGTCCGTCTTCTGCACCATCTGAAGGTTCGCCCCGGCCAGCGCGTCCTCGAAATCGGCACTGGGAGCGGCTTCACCGCGGCTATCATCGGTCGTATTGCGGAACGCGTGCTGACGGTCGATCGCTACAAGACACTGACGCTCTCGGCTCAGCGTCGCATGGAAGCCCTCAGCCTGCGTAGCGTCATCATCCGTCAGGCCGACGGCAGCAACGGTATGCAAGGCGAGGGCACTTTCGACCGCATCCTGGTCACGGCTGCCTTCAATTCCATGCCGCGCTTTTATGCCGATCAGCTTGTATCCGGCGGCTCCATGATTGCGCCGCTGATGATCTCCGAGAATGAATGCCGCATGGTGCGACTGACGAAGACCGGCAGCCGCTTTGAGCGGGAAGAGCTCTTCGATGCTCCCTATCTGCCGATCGTTCCCCGCCTCGCGTCGCAGCTTTAAGCACGCCGCCCAAAGGTGCAGCGATTTTGCGGTCAAACAAAGAAAGCGCAAGCGAATCCGAAGGATCGCGACATGCCTTAGACCTGCCGTCCGCAAAGCCCGGCAGGTTATAAGTTTTCGCCCGCAAACTTATGGTTATCAAGTTCTCAAAAATATAGCACTGATTCCAGCGCCTTAACCGCATGGTAACACTAACGCGCTTTAATAGATTCACAAATGGTTGCGTTCTAAGTGGGTCGAGTCATGCGTTTCAGTCTTTCGCCGAAGTTCGGGAAGTCGGCCGGTAATTTTCTGGTCGTCGCCTTGCTGGCGAGTGCAGCAACGGGCTGCAGCTCCGATGTCACACGTTTCGGCAGTCTGTTTTCCTCCTCCGGGCAGGATCAGATCACGACGAATTCGATCCCGCACAGGAGCTTCAACGGGCCGCAGGGCGATCCTGTGCCGCGCGCCGATCTTGGCGGCTCGGCCATGCAGCCCGCCTATGCTCAGAATAATGCGATAAATCAGCCTTATCAGGGGCGCCCGAGCTACAATCCGATCGCTACCCCAGGCTCCAGTGCACGCATGGCATCCGCGCCGATTTCCGTTCAGCGCACCGAACTTGCGCCGCCGAGCGCTGGACCTGTTTCTCCGCGGCAGCGGGAACGGGAGGTCGCTCTCGCCCAGCCCTTCCCCGCCGCGCCGAAGCCCGACCGTATTGCTCCGGCAGGCGCGAATGCGCCGAGAATTACTCCCGATACATTGACAACAGGCACGACGCCGAAGGTTTCCGGCTGGTCGGCAACCAATGCACCCTCGGTCACGCTGCGTCCGGGTGAAAACATCGCTGTCCTCTCCCGCCGTTATGGCGTCCCGGAAAAAGAAATCCTGCGCGTCAACAATCTGAAGACGGCTTCCGCCGCCCAGCCCGGCCAGGCGATCCTCATTCCGACCTTCAATGGCGGTAACAATCCCGCCAAGGCCTCGTCCCAGTCCGCCGATCTTTCCAAGCCCGGCAACTTGCCGCAGCCGACGAAGGGCCAGGAGCAGAAGGTTGCTGTTATTCCCGGCGCCAACTCTGCCCGCGACAAGACTGTCGCAAGTGCTGACCCGACAGGGAAAGCTCCTCCGGCAGGCGGCAAGAACCCGAATGGCGCTGTCGGCACCTATACCGTCAAGCAGGGTGACTCGCTTGCCAAGATCGCCAAGGCGACGGGCGCCAACATCGACGATATCAAGACGGCCAACAATCTGTCGGCAAGCTCGATCCGCATCGGCCAGGAACTGAAGATCCCGAACGGCCAGGGGTCTGCAGACACGATCAAGACCGCCTCTATCCCGGCACAGAAGGTCGAGCAGGCGAAGCCTGACCAACCGGCTGCCGCTCCGGTCCAGACGGCTTCCGTACAGCCGGCGCCCTATAAGGCTCCCGCCGCCACACAGACGGTCGATGACGTCGAGAAGAAGTCCGATGTCAGCGCAGCCGCTCCGGAAGCCACCGGTATCGGCAAGTATCGCTGGCCGGTTCGCGGCCAGGTGATCGCCGCCTACGGTGCCAACGTCAACGGCAGCCGCAACGACGGTATCGACATCTCGGTTCCGCAGGGCACGCCGATCAAGGCCGCCGAAAACGGCGTCGTCATCTATGCCGGCAACGGCCTGAAGGAACTCGGCAATACGGTTCTCGTCCGCCACGACGACGGCACCGTCACCGTCTACGGCAATGCCGACACGCTGAGCGTCGCCCGCGGCCAGAAGATCCAACGCGGCCAGACCGTCGCCGTGTCGGGCATGAGCGGCAACGTCAAGCAGCCACAGGTCCACTTCGAGGTCCGCAAGGATGCGTCTCCGGTCAACCCCATGACATTCCTCGAGTAGGGATTTTTCTTGAATAGCTGACATTTCCTGAGCAGGTAGAGCGTCTCAGGAAAGTGCAAAAGCCCGGTCATCAGCCGGGCTTTTGTCGTTTCGACGCAAATCGCGCACGGTTTGCCGCTCAGAGGGATGTTCAGGCGCGATCGAGATGAATGCGCAGACGACCGGCCAGATCCTGGATATATTGCCAGGCGACACGGCCGGAGCGGGCGCCTCGGGTCGTCGCCCATTCCAGCGCCTCGGCATGCATCTTTTCGCGCTCGAGGTCGAGCTTGAAATGCTCGGCATAACCGTCGACCATCGTCAGATAATCCTCTTGGCTGCACTTGTGGAAGCCGAGCCATAGCCCGAAGCGATCGGAGAGCGAGACCTTTTCCTCGACGGCTTCGGACGGATTGATCGCCGTCGACTGCTCGTTCTCCATCATGTGACGCGGCAGCAGGTGGCGCCGGTTGGAGGTGGCATAGAACAGCACATTGTCCGGACGGCCTTCGACACCGCCGTCGAGCGCCGCCTTGAGTGATTTATAGGCAGTATCATCGTGGTCGAAGGAGAGGTCGTCACAGAAGACGATGACCCGGTGGGGCGTGTCCTTGAGCAGGTCGAGAAGCGTCGGCAGGCTGGCAATATCCTCGCGATGCACTTCGACGAGCTTCAGCGACACGCCGCTCTCACGGCGTACGTCTTCGTGCACGGCCTTGACGAGAGAGGACTTGCCCATGCCGCGCGCGCCCCAGAGCAGGACGTTGTTGGCCGCGTAGCCCTCGGCAAAACGCACCGTATTTTCATGCAGAATGTCGCGCACATGATCGACGCCGCGAATGAGCTTCAGCGCCACGCGATTGGGGCGCTTGACGGGCTGCAGATGCTGGCGGGCAGGGGACCAGACGAAGCAGTCAGCGGCGTTCCAATCGTTGGCCGCAGGTGCGGGTCCGGCCAGCCGTTCGACTGCATCCGCAAGCCTCCTCAGCTCCTCAAACAGAAGACTATTGATTTCCTCGGCCATCGGGTGCCTCCTTCATAAATTGCAGCGATAATCCGCTTTCGTTTTTTTGATGCCGGGTAGCATGGCCTTTCCACAGCGGAAAGGTTATGAGGCAGCGGAATTGGTACGGTTTCCGGCTGTTTTTGTTGCATTCATCAGGGCTGCAACTATATTCCGGCGACTTGAAAAGAGAGGCGGGGTTCCGCCGCCCACAGCCTGAGGAGCTTAGCATGTTTATCACCCCGGCATTTGCCCAGAGCGCAACTGACGCCACGAGCGCTTTCGGCGGCTCAGGCTTTGAAATGATCATCCTTTTCGTGCCGCTCATGGTGGTCTGGTATTTCCTGCTCATCCGCCCGCAGCGTGCGCAGGCCAAGAGGCGTGAGGAAACCTTGAAGGCGATCCGCCGCGGCGACCAGATCGTCACCGGCGGTGGCCTCGTCGGCAAGGTCACGAAGGTCGTCGACGAAAAGGAAGTGGAAGTCGAAATCGCTGAAGGCGTGCGCGTGCGCATCGTTCGTACCGGCATTTCCGAAGTCCGCGTGAAGGGCGAGCCTGTGAAGGCTGACGCTGCGTAATATGCGATAGCAATCCCCGCCGGATCGGAAGATAGTCGAGAGAATGCACCATTTTTCGCGCTTGAAAACACTTCTGATCTGGCTGATCGCGATTGCCGCTATCGTCGTTGCTGCGCCGAATCTTCTGAGCCCGGCGCAGCCTTCCTCTTTGCCGGCCTGGCTCCGGCACGACCGCGTTACTCTCGGTCTCGATCTGCAGGGCGGTTCTCGTGTCGTACTGCGCCTCGAACGCTCGGACATTATCAGGAACCGACTGGAGGCAACGGTTGCCAGCGTTCGCGACAAGCTCCGTGGCGCCGACATCCGCTATACGGGTCTCACCGGAACCGCGCAGACAGTAACGGTCAAGGTCACCGATACGGCCCAGCTTCAGACTGCAGCCGATCTCCTGAAACCGCTGGCATCGGCAAATATCTTGCTGCAGCAGAGCAATGACGGCCAGTTGACGCTGCAGATCTCTGATAAGGCGATCGATGCCGATACCGCCGCAGCGCAGACCCGCTCGCTCGATATTGTCGGCCGCCGCATTGCCGGTTTCGGCAAGGAGAATTTCACCGTTCTTCCTGATGGGAACGATCGTGTTGCGGTGCAGGTGTTGGGCTCGGTCGATGCCGAACGGCTGAAAAACCTGCTGAATGAACCGGCTTCACTTTCCTTCCATCTGATCGATGAAAGCATGAGCGGCCAGCAGGCGCTTGCCGGTCGCTGGCCTGCGACATCGCAGGTGCTCTATTCGCTGGACGATCCGCCGGTCCCCTATCTCGTCGATCGCACGGTGATAGCGACAGGCGCCGATTTTGTCGAAGTCGATACGAAGACCGACCCGCAGACCCAGGACAGCGCAATCGTCTATCGTCTGAATGCCGAGGCGACGAAGCGTCTGGCGCAGGCAACGTCCGCCAATGTCGGAAAACACCTCGCCATCGTCTTCGATGATCAGGTCATGGCAAATCCGGTCATCGAGGCGCCGATTACAGACGGAGGCGGTGAGATATCGGCCAATTTCTCCGAGGAGGGCGTTCAGGACCTGGCCGTGATGCTTCGCGCCGGCGCGCTGCCGGCAACATTGACCTCAGTGGAAGAGCGTACCGTCAGCCCGGTCTTCGGCTCGGAATCTGTTGTCTCCGGCCTGATTGCCGGCATTGTCGCTGTCGTGCTGGTCGCGGCGCTGATGATTGCGCTCTACCGCATGCTCGGCATCATTGCTGTCGTGTCGCTCGCCTTCAATCTGGTGTTGATCGTCGCGGTGCTGAGTGTTGCCGGTGCAATACTGACTCTTCCGGGCATTGCCGGCCTTGTGCTGATTGTCGGCATGGCGGTGGATTCCAACGTTCTGATCTACGAACGCATCCGCGAAGAGGAGAGGGCGCCGCATACGACCTTTGCCCAGGCCGTTGAAAGAGGCTTCTCGCGCGCGTTCCATACCATCGTCGATGCCAATGTCACGATCTTCATTGCCGCCGTCATTTTGTTTTTCGTCGGCAGCGAATCTATCCGTGGTTTCGCCGTGACCCTGGCCGTCGGCATTCTCACGACGATCCTGACAGCCTTCACGCTGACGCGCGGCTTTGTGGCCGCATGGCTGGCGCAGCGCCATCCGCGCCACCTGCCGAAGAGCGCGCTCACCAGCCTGTTCGAACACGCCCATATTCGTTTCATGGGCATTCGCCGCTATGTCTTCACAGCATCGGCTGTGCTTTGCATCGCCGCTATGCTCGCCTTTGCGACGGTCGGACTGCAACTCGGTATCGACTTCACCGGCGGTTCGCTGATTGAGGTCAAGGCGAAGCAGGGCAACGCTGACATTGCTGATCTGAGTGCCCGCCTAAACGAGTTGAACCTTGGCGAAGTGCGCGTCGAGCGCACGGGCGATGCGACCAGTGCTCTGATCCGTGTCGGCTCGCAGGAAGGCGGAGAAAATGCCGAGCAATCGGTCGCGACCTTCATCCGTGGCGAGCTCGCCGAGGATTACGATTTCCGCCGCGTCGAAGTCGTCGGGCCGGCTGTTTCCGGCGAGCTGACGATGCTGGCAACGATTGGTATCCTCGCCTCGCTGTTTGCTATCCTGATCTATATCTGGATCCGCTTCGAATGGCAGTTTGCGATCGGCGCGATTGTCGCCACGCTGCACGATGTCATCATCATGCTCGGTCTCTTCGTGATAACAGGCATGGAATTCAATCTGACGAGTGTCGCAGCCCTTCTGACCGTCGTCGGCTACTCGCTGAATGATACCGTCGTCGTCTATGATCGCATGCGCGAAAACCTGAAGCGCTATAGGAAGATGCCGTTGCCGATCCTGATCGATGCGGCGATTAACCAGACGCTCTCACGCACCATTCTGACGGCCGCCACGACGCTGCTTGCGCTGCTTGCGCTCTATATCTTCGGCGGCGCTGTCATCCGCTCGTTCACATTCACCATGCTCTTCGGCGTTGCGCTCGGAACATTCTCCTCCATCTATATAGCAGCGCCCGTCCTCATCATCTTCCGGCTTCGTCGGAACATGAACGATGAGGATGAGGGCGATGTCAGCATGAAATCCGGCAAGCCGGCGGTATAGGCACATGGCAAAAGGCATTGAAATCCGCGACGCCCATTTCCCGGGGCGCGCACCCATCGACACCTATGGCAATGGCGGCTTCCGCTTTGCGGATATGTCGCATCGCGGCTCCATCCTCTGCTTGCCGTCGGGCATTCACGGCTGGGATATGGACATGGAAAAGCCGTTGTCGGTCGAGAATTTCCGCCGTGTGCTCGACGAAGCCGCCGATATCGAAGTGCTGTTGGTCGGTACCGGCACGGAACTTCGCCGCCTGCCAGAGGAACTGCGCACCGCCCTCAGGGCACGGGGTATCTCTTCCGATCCGATGAGCACGGGTGCCGCCGTGCGCACCTTCAACATCATGCTTGCTGAACAGCGTGCCGTCGCAGCCGCCCTCATTGCGGTCTGATCATGGCCGATCCGAAGACGAACCAGGATATCAGCCTGGCGATGCTGCGCGATACCGATCGTGACCGCTATCTTGCGTGCCTCCTATCGCCTGAAGACAAGCGCGGTGCGCTCGCCGCGCTCTATGCCTTCAATGCCGAGCTCGCTCGCATCCGTGATCTCGTCCACGAGCCGCTGCCAGGCGAAATCCGCATGCAGTACTGGCGCGATCTTCTGGAAGGCAATGCGCACGGCTCGACCGACGCCAATCCACTCGCCGCAGCCCTTCTTTCGGCCGTCGAGATGTATCGGCTTCCCCGGCAGACGCTCGTCCACATGATCGAAGCCCGGATCTTCGATCTCTATGACGATCCGATGGAAAGCCGCACGTCGCTGGAGGGCTACGCGGGCGAAACCGCCTCGGCACTCATCCAGCTTGCTGGTCTCATTCTTTCCCCGGAAGAGGCGATGAAATCCGCCGATGCCGCCGGTCACGCCGGAGTGGCGCAGGCGATCTCTGGCATGCTGCTCCTGATGCCGCTCCATCAGCGCCGCGGCCAAGTCTATATTCCACTCGAAATTCTCTCGGCGACAGGCCTCGACCGGGAGACTTTCCTCGCCGGCTCCGACAAGCCGCGCATATCTGCAGCGATCGAAGCCTTTGCGGGGCTCGGCCGCGATCATCTTGCAAAGGCGAGGGCGTCTGTCCTGCCGGCGTCGGTGCTCCCCGCTTTCCTGCCAGTGGCGCTTGCGGAGCCGGTGCTGATCAAAGCGCAGAAACGCGGCGCTGCCATTCTGGAGGCATCGTTGCAGGAGCCGCAATGGCGCCGCCAGATGCGGATGGCCTTTGCCGGCATGCGCAAGAAAATCTGACGGCGGTCAAACTCGCGCAAGTCTCGCGCGTTATGTCAGGCAAAACCCCATCTTGAACGGAGAAACCGCGTGGGCATTATCGTCTGGTGCGTTCTTTTCGCCATCGTCATCTTCATAGCCTTCGTGGCAACGCGCATGGCGGCCCAGAACAAGGAAGATGGTCTGCACGACACGGGCCTTGCCATTATCGAGTTCGGCCGCGCATTCCCGAATGAAGCGATCCGCCAGCTTCAGGCGACTGCGGACGGTCAGGCCGTCTTCGTGCGTCTGCACGACAATAAGGCGGGCTTCATGCGCAACATGTCGCGGCATTTTGCCTGCCATCTGATCGAGCCGGGCACGGTGCGGGTTTTGGCCTCTGAAACCGGCAGGGGGCTTAGCATCGAATTTGTAAACGCCTCTCATCACAACGGCACTTACGAGTTCGCCTCTGCCAAGGAGGCCTCAGAAGTTTCGCTCTGGCTGCTCGGCAACTATATTGCCGAGCCGGATAAGGAGCTGCCTGCGCCGAACACGTCGGCGGCGAACGGTCACTAAGCACATCCAGCTGCCTAGCAGTTTTTACTAAATCCTTTGTCTCAAGCGCTCTCTGCGAGCTTGATATCGTGGCCCAGCCAGGCGGCGCAATCTGCAAGCGCCCGCTTGGCAATCAGCTGCCGCTTCATGATTGTCTTGTCCTTGCCGCGAAAGCGCTTGACACCTTCGGGCTTGACGATCGAACCCGGCTGCAATTCCGGAAACAGCCCAAAATTGATATTCATTGGCTGGAACGAGCGCTTGCCGGGCTCCTCGTCAGTCACGAGATGGCCGCCCGTAATGTGGCCGAGCAGCGAGCCGAGCGCGGTCGTCGCAGGAGGGAGCGAAACCGTCTCGCCCTTGCGTTCGGCGGCTGCAAAGCGGCCAGCCATCAGGCCCACGCTTGCACTTTCGACGTAACCTTCGCAGCCGGTGATCTGGCCGGCAAAACGCAGGCCCGGGCGCGATTTCAGCATCAGCGAAGGATCGAGAAGAGTCGGGGAGTTGATATAGGTGTTGCGGTGCAGGCCGCCGAGCCGGGCGAATTCGGCATTCTCCAGGCCCGGGATCAGGCGGAAGATTTCGGCTTGCGCGCCATATTTCAACTTCGTCTGGAAGCCGACCATGTTGTAAAGCGTGCCGAGCGCATTGTCCTGGCGGAGCTGCACGACGGCATAGGCCTTCACGGCGGGATTATGCGCATTGGTAAGCCCCATCGGCTTCATCGGCCCATGGCGCAACGTCTCTCGTCCGCGCTCGGCCATCACCTCGATCGGCAGGCAGCCGTCGAAATAGGGCGTGCCCTCCCATTCCTTGAAGCCGACTGTGTCGCCCGCTATCAGCGCGTCGACGAAGCGATTGTACTGCTCCTCGGTCATCGGACAGTTGATATAGTCCTTGCCCGTGCCGCCGGGACCGACTTTGTCGTAGCGCGACTGATACCAACAGATATCCATGTCGATGCTGTCGCGATAGACGATCGGAGCAATGGCGTCGAAGAAGGCGAGCGAATCCTCGCCGGTTTCGGCCTGAATGGCGCTCGCCAGCGACGGCGCAGTCAGCGGGCCGGTGGCAATAATGGCCTGGTCCCATTCCTTCGGCGGCAGACCCGAAATCTCTTCGCGGACGACCGTGATCAGCGGATGGTCGTGGATCGCTTTTGTCACTGCCTCCGAAAAGCCATCGCGATCGACGGCGAGTGCGCCACCAGCAGGGACCTGGTGCTTGTCGGCGGAGGCCATGATCAGCGAGCCCGCCATGCGCATTTCCGCATGGATCACACCGACCGCATTGCTGGTCGCGTCGTCGGAGCGGAAGGAGTTTGAGCAAACGAGTTCAGCAAGACCGTCGGTCTTGTGCGCATCCGTGCCGCGTACGCCACGCATTTCATGCAGGATGACGGGCACGCCGGCGTTGGCGATCTGCCATGCGGCTTCCGAGCCGGCAAGCCCGCCGCCGATCACGTGAACAGGAGAGTAGGAGGAGTTCTGGGTCATTGGCGGCTGATATCACGCCGGGGAGCACGATCCAACAGCGGAATCGAAGACCGCGCCAGCCTGCGCCGCAACGTGATCAACTTTGTTCGCGCGTTCCAGGTGATGTTTCGCGCTGATCCGCATCTTCCAGATCGGCGTCGACAATGTAGGAATCACCGTGCTCTCGCGCCGCCTCACGCCGCGCGGCAAGGTTTGGAAGATCGTCCGGGGCGGTCTCTTCCGTATGTTCGTTGAAACGATCGATCTCACCTTTTGCCGACGGTGCACCCTTGCGCCTTGCGTTCAGGCGTCGAGAGGCTTCGTCCGCAATCTCGCGCCGACGCGCATCCGCTGCCGGACTGTCTTCTGCCCGGGCATCGTCAGTTGCTTCTTCCAAAATAGCTCTGGCCATGATGTCACCTCCAGAAACGGCGTGTATCGACGGATTGGCGTCCGAGCAGATAGCCGATGCCGAACGCAAGCACGCCGATGCCGACAACGACGGAGCTTGCAGTATGGGGATGGTCGGCGGCCCCCGTTGCGACGGCCTGCACCTCGCGCCTGACGGCAGACGCGGTGTTCGACGCCGCTTTTCGAATGCCCTCAGGCTTGTTCTCGGGGCGGCCAGTAAAACCGGCATTGAGTTTGATTGCCATGCTGGTCTCCTTTCGTGAAGGAGAACTGTCAGAACGCGGTAGGGTTCCGACGAAGATGCGGGCACACCCAAAAACGAAAACGGCGCCTGATGGCGCCGTCTTAGAAAACAATTCGTTCGCTGTATTAGCGGAACGAACGGGACGCGATGTTGCGGATGTCGTAACGGCTGACGCCGATATCGGCGAGCGTCTGGTTAGACAGGTTGCCAAGTTCGTTGAGCGTGCGGCGGTAGCTAATCCAGCTCTTTGCAATGCGGATCGGGTTCATAGTTTTTTCCTCGAATGTCTCTCTGCAGGCAGCGGGATCGCTGTCTCTGCGGTTGATATCTATATAATCGAGGTTCCCCGTATTGTGCAGTGCAAATAAAAGGCGTCTGCTATGCAATTGTGCAATCTGGTGCTCGCTAATTATGCAGAGCGCGATTTTTGAGCGAGGCAGATCAATTAATACATCCGCAACCTTTGCGGCACTTTCGCGGACGCGAAAAAGAAAACGCCCGCTGCAAGGGCAGCAGGCGTTTTGGGAAGGTAATCTGCTTGGGAGGAGCAGCGATTACCTGTACTTAGCGGGCGGCAGCTTCGCGAGCAACGCGATGGATGTCCGAGCGGTCGATACCGAGGTCATGCAATTCGCGGTTGGTCATGCGGCCGAGTTCAGTAACGGTCTGACGATACTTGCGCCAGTTGTTGAAAGAGCGAGTGAAGTTCATGTTAATCCCCTTTCCTAGGGCTTGGTCCTGCCAGCAGCCAACCCTTCGGCGCTGACCTCTATTTGATGACCAGAATATATGTTGCGCCGCGAAGAACTAACAGAGCCAAGATTTCAAGCCACCTATGCGCAATTCGCAGAGCTCAGGCTGGAATTTACACGCTTTGGCCATTTTCTGGTCAACGAATAGGCAGAATGATTTTTCCCGGTTCCCGCGTTTCGCGGATCGATATTTGGCCGGCCGTAATCGTCGTGATCGGCCTTTTCTCCCGATCGCGCCTTTTCCCTCATGCCCCGGCGATGGATGGCAAAGTGAGTTCAAAATCTGTCCTACCGGCTCCTTGGCCCGGCTTAACGATTGCCAAACCTCTTATGGCCTTGAGAGCCCTGGAGCGCAACGAGCTAATCGTTTAACCACCTGTTAAGCAAAACGCCCACCGGGGGAGGATCCGGCGGGCGTCATGATGGTGACTGGCAACTGGGAGGAGGAGTGTTGCCAGTCTATCGCAGGGCGCTGGGAGGAGGAGTGCGCGTCTGCGAATCTCGTCACGGACATATCGTCCGTAGGCAGCCGGAAAACCGGGCCGGGGCGCCATCCCCGTGCTTCGACATCAGGTAAATAGTATGACTTTTGATTGTTTTGCAGTGCAATATAATCATGAGGGCTATGCGATTCATGCATGCCTATCCTGCATTGATCATATAGTAGCGCCGACGCGGTTAGTGTTTCGTTAACGGCTGATCCAAGTTAGACCAATGAGGAATCTGCATATTTTAAATACCGGCGTTTCCGTGCGCCGATCCTGCGCTATAAATGCGTAAGCCGAAGATGGCGGATCATTGCGGGGGAGAGCATGTATCGCGGCAGGTTGGAGCGGGATCTTTCGCTCTGGGTGGAGAAGGGGCTTCTGCAGGAAGATACGGTAGGGACCCTGCTAGCCGAATATGATGCGCGTCCGGCAAGTTTCAGCCTCGGTCGCGTGCTCATGGGGCTGGCGGCTGTGTTGCTTGGCGCCGCCCTATTGCTGCTCGTCGCTTCAAACTGGGAGTATATACCGCGCCTTGTGCGCGTCGGCCTGATGCTGACGCTCATCTGGTCGGTCCATGTTGGTGCTGCACTTCTTCTTATGCGCGGCGCGCTCGCCACCGCCAACGGTCTGCTCATCATCGGTGCGCTGAGCTTCGGCGGCGCCATTTCCCTTGTCGGCCAGATGTATCATCTCTCGGGCGACGAACAGACGGTCATGTATCTCTGGTTTGGCGTGGCGACCGTTTCGGCGATTCTGTTCCGCTCGGCTGCGGTGACGGTTGTCGCCGGCTTCCTCTCATGGGGCTCCTTTGCAGTTTATCTCCAGAATTACGATACGCGTTGGTATGGAGTTGGCCCCTATGCGCCGCTTGTGATGGCCGCCGTAGTCATCGGGCTTGTGCGCTATACTGGCGCAGACAGGGCGCGCCATCTCGCTTATCTGCTGGTGGTCGGCTGGCTCGCCTGGCTCTATGTGGTGACTGACGAGGTCTCCGTTGCGATCAGCTTCGCGGTTCTCGGCATGGCGGCTTTCCTGCTGACCGCCTTGCCCGTCCACGCGATTTCCACACTGGTGCGAACGGCGGGTGCTGCGCCGGCATTCTATAGTTTTCTTGTCGCCATCATGGGATTGTTCCTGCTGCATGCTGAAATGGACGAGGGCAGTCGTATGGTCGTGATAGGCCTGCTGACGCTGGCGGCCGCTGTGGTGGCGATCGTCGTGCATGGCCGGGACAATGGTGCGGTTCGCTACCTGGCGTATGGCGCCTTCGCCGGCGAAATGCTGTATCTGGCCTCGGTGACGGTCGGCACAATTTTGGGCACGTCTAGCCTCTTCCTGTTCTCGGGCCTTGTGGTCGCGGCCGTCGCCTGGGTCGTCATCCGCCTTGAAAAACGCTTTGCATCGGGCCGCGTGGAGGAACGCGCATGAGTTTTACCTTCGCAAGACCACAAGGCGGTCGCTTCTATATTGTCGCTGCGATCCTCGTCGCCGGCTTGCAGACGCTTATCCTTGGTTACAGCATCCAGAGCCGCGCGTCGATCTTGGCAAATGGTACCGAGGTGCAGCTCAAGACGGCGCCTGTGGATCCGCGTGATTTCCTGCGCGGCGACTATGTGGTGCTGAACTACGACATATCCTCTGTGCCGGTTTCGACAGTGACAGGCGGTATTCCGGCGGACGCGGGCGAGCAGACCCTGTGGGTTCGCCTCAAACGCCAGCCGGACGGCTTCTGGGGTATCGTCGAATCGTCGTTCAAGGAATTGCCGGCAGCAGCAGAGACGGTCGTTCTGCGCAGCCTGCCTTTCTACAGCTACGGTCCCAACAACGGGGAAACCATACGCGTCGAATACGGAATCGAGCGCTGTTACGTACCGGAGGGCGAGGGCAAGCCGCTGGAGGAGGCCCGCAATGATGGCACCGTTTCGATTACCGTCAGCGTTTCATCGTCAGGTACTGCACAGATCCGCAGCCTGATGGTGGACGGTAAGCCGGCCTATGAAGAGCCGCTCTACTGAGAGGCGAGGCGGGTGATGGGAAGGGCGCGCTTTAGCCCGCAAATCCCTGTCATTTACTGTTCATTTTTCCTTTGCCTGTTCTAAATCGGGTGATATAGAGACGCCGCGCTCCGGAAGGCCTCATGCGCAGGCATATGCATGCGGTTTTGGGAACGCGGGTATGGTGAAATTGGTAGACACGCCAGATTTAGGTTCTGGTGCCGCAAGGCGTGGGAGTTCAAGTCTCTCTACCCGCACCAAGCTGCCTTGCAGGGCGGGAGGACTGGAACTTAGTTGTCCCGGATACCCGGAAAGCGAGTGCGGTTCCGTCTCGAACGGAACGAACAGGAATTGAGAAAAAGCCACGCGCGGCAGTTGGCCGGCGTCGTGCTCACCGAAACGAACGGCGTCTGGGCACGGCCGCCACGGAAATGAAGGTAGGAAGACATGCAGGTTATCGAAACGCTCGCTGAAGGGCTGAAGCGCGAAATCAAGGTCGTTATCCCGGCCAAGGACATGGAAAGCAAGCTGAACGAGCGCCTCGCCGACGTAAAGGACAAGGTTCGCATCAACGGCTTCCGTCCGGGCAAGGTTCCGGCCGCTCACCTCAAGAAGGTCTACGGCAAGTCCCTCATGGCCGATCTCGTCAACGAGATCGTTCGCGACCAACCGACCCAGATCCTGTCCAGCCGTGGCGAAAAGTCGGCTACTCAGCCGGAAATCAACATGACGGAAGACAAGGACGAGGCGGAAAAGATCCTCGCTGCCCAGCAGGATTTCGAATTCACCCTGTCCTATGAAGTTCTCCCGCCGATCGAACTGAAGTCCAACAAGGGCATCAAGGTCACGCGTGAAGTCGTCGATATCTCCGACGACGAAGTTAACGAGCAGGTTCTGAAGGTCGCTGAAAGCGCCCGCGACTACGCCGAAAAAAAGGGCAAGGCTGCCAACGGCGACCGCGTTAAGATGGATTATGTCGGCAAGGTCGATGGCGTTGCCTTCGACGGCGGCACCGATCAGGACGCCGAACTGGTTCTAGGCTCCGGCCGCTTCATCCCGGGCTTCGAAGACCAGCTCGTCGGCGTCAAGGCGGGCGACGAGAAAACCATCACCGTAACTTTCCCGGCCGACTACCCGGCCAAAAACCTCGCCGGCAAGGAAGCCACCTTCGATGTCACCGTCAAGGAAGTTGCTGCTCCGGCTGACGTCGAGATCAACGACGAACTCGCCAAGAAGCTCGGCCTCGAATCTGCCGACCGTTTGAAGGAAATCGTCCGCGGCCAGATCGAATCCCAGTACGGTTCGCTGACGCGCCAGAAGCTGAAGCGCCAGATCCTCGACCAGCTCGACGAGATGTACAAGTTCGAAACCCCGTCCAAGCTCGTCGAAGCCGAATATAACGGCATCTGGAGCCAGGTCAGCAACGACCTCGCCCAGTCCGGCAAGACCTTCGAAGATGAGGACACGACCGAAGAGCAGGCTCGCGAAGAGTACCAGAAGCTCGCCGAGCGCCGCGTGCGTCTCGGCCTCGTTCTCTCCGAAATCGGCGAAAAGGCTGGCGTCGAAGTTTCCGAAGACGAAATGCAGCGCGCGATTTATGAGCAGCTGCGCCAGTACCCGGGCCAGGAAAAGCAGATCCTCGAGTTCTTCCGCAGCCAGCCGGGTGCCGCCGCTTCGATCCGCGCTCCGATCTTCGAAGAAAAGGTCATCGACCACCTGCTGACCGAAATCGACGTCACCGACAAGAAGGTGACGAAGGAAGAACTGCTCGCCGATGAAGAAGGCGAAGCTTCTGAAAAGGCTGCCACCAAGAAGGCCGCTCCGAAGAAGAAGGCTGCCAAGGCTGAATCTTCTGCAGACGCTGCTGAAGGCGAAGAAGCTGCACCGAAGAAGAAGGCCGCTCCGAAGAAGAAGGCTTCCGAAGACAGCGCCGAATAATCGGCTCTTCCGGATTGAGATCAAAAAGCCCTGCCGCTTGCGGCAGGGCTTTTTTGTTGACCCTTTGAAACCAGGCAGGCGATCTACCGGTCAGATGGCTTTGTGAGCGTGAGTCAGTTCGGCAACTTTCTTGATGTGGCTGACGGCAGCAGTGCCGCCGGCGGTCTTGGTGAAGAGGTCGAGAACGTCCTCATCATCGTCACCAACCGGCGTCAGGGCCTTGTCTGCGTAGGTCTTGGCATCGGTTTTGCGCGCAATCAGGAAGGCCGAAACGCTGAGATTGATAATCGTGCCGGCGAGCGAGACGTGCTTGCGGATCGTGTCGAAGGTAAATCGCGGCCAGAACAGCAGCGGGTGCTCGCGCTTCAGGCCCGGGCGCCGCTCCGAAGGATGCTTCAGGCGCAGAAGGCCGCTCTGTAGCGGATGAACGTTTTCAAGCGGCACAGTGGTCGCAAACGAGACCAGGACTTTGACGAGGCTGCTCAGCCTGATGCCGGTTGCCGCGCCGCGGCGCAGCAGTGTCTTCATATGGTCAGGCGAGTAATAGAGCGACCAGGCCTCCTGATAGATGTCTTCCCACTCCTGCTTGCTCATCTTCGGATGGGCAGTGCAGACATGCTCGACATCGTAGATATTGAGATCGGGGTCCATCTCGACACCCTTTTTCCAGAGAACCTGATGGTCTTCCGAGCCGGGAAGGGGTGTCAGAACGAAGAATTCGATGACATCGAGCGGTAGTTCTTCCTGAATGATCCTGATGTCGCGGCGGATCGATTGCGGGGTGTCGGCCGGGAAGCCAAGAATGTAGCCGGCGAGCGTCATGATACCCTGCGCCTTCCAGGCCAGTAGCATCTTGCGGTATTCGGTGATCTTGTTCTGATTTTTCTTGGCAGCGGTCAGATTGTCCGGATTGACGTTTTCGAGGCCAATGAAAACACGAGTGACGCCGGCACGCTTCGATTTTTCGATGAAGTTCGGGATCTTGTGGCAAAGCGTATCCACCTGGATCATCAGACCGAGCGGAATGCCGTCCCTTTCCCGAAGCTCGATCAACCGATCGAAGATCGCTTCCCAATCCTTGTTGCGGGCGAAATTATCGTCGGTGATGAAGAACTTATGGATGCCCTGCGCCCAGTTCATGCGCACCAGCTTCTCGACGTCGTCGGCCGAGCGGAAACGGGATTTGCGGCCCTGTACGTTGATGATCGTGCAGAAGGAGCATTGATAAGGACAGCCACGGCCCGCGTCGAAACTGGTGCTGAGGCCGAGCGTGCGCTGGATATTGTCCTTCGGCAGGAAAGGCACCGGCGTGCCGCCGATCCCCGGAAGATCGTTCATGAAATTATAAAGCGGTTTCAATTCACCGGCGGCCGCATCGCGCAGCACGAGCTCCAGCCGTCCTTCGGCCTCGCCGGCAAACATCGAAACCCCCATCTTGCGGCATTCCTCGAGGCCGATCGCATCGCCGTCGAGCATCGACAGGCATCCCGAGATATGAAAGCCACCCATCGAGACAGGCAGTCCGGCATCGCGGAACGGCCGGGCGATATCGAGCGCGCGGGGATACTGGTTGGATTGAACGCCGACGAGCGCAACCATCCCGAAGTCGCCATGGCGCTTGAACCGGGAGAGCAGCGCCTCAAAATCGATGCGTGTATTGGTCTCGTCGATGACTGTGATGTCGATCGCGGTATCGGCGCCAAGAATTTGCCGTTCGGCACAGTCGGCGGCAATCCCATAAATGGCTGCCAGCGAATTGGAGGGAATCATCGCCCGCCACCAGCGGATCACATAGCCGTCGTCGTCATAGTGCGACGGCTTTATCAGGATGAGCTGGAACCGCCTGCGAGCAGCCGCTGAAATATCGGGCAAAATATCTATCTTTCGTTGTGGGCTGTGTACCCGCGGTACCGCAGACCGGTCAAAGACATCGACTGTCGAAAGGCGTGCACCCATACTTGGGAAGGCAATAACGAAAACGCAATAGAACGAAGCCGGGGTGCGGGTAGCCGGAGCTTACCAATATCTTTTGGCATAGGATATAGGTAGTTGGCACAGGCACACACAACAGTTGGCCAAAAGATCCACTGTTTTCTAATAAATATTATATATCAGGAATTTAATGTGTGTAAGCCGAGGGGCGAGGGTAAGCTCTTGCTCTCTCAGAGTTCAGATTTTATGTCGCCCATGCGGTTCCACGCGTCGAGGCCGGCAATCTTGTAGGCTTCGGCGAGCGTCGGGTAGTTGAAGGTATTCTCGACGAAATATTCGACGGTGCCCTTCAGGTTCAGCACGGCCTGGCCGATATGTACGAGCTCGGTGGCGCCTTCGCCGACGATGTGCACGCCGAGAAGGCGGCGCGTCTTCAGGGAGAAGATCAGCTTCAGCAGACCCGTGTCGAGGCCCATGATGTGGCCGCGCGATGTCTCCCGGAAACGGGCAATGCCGCATTCATAGGGGATGCCGCGCTCTTTCATTTCCTCTTCCGTCAGACCGCAGGTGGAAATTTCCGGCACGGCGTAGATACCGTAAGGGAAATATTTCTGGGGCTCCTTCGCAACCGCGCCGATGGCGACGCGGGCGGCAATCCGGCCCTGCTCCATCGAGGTCGAGGCAAGGCTCGGGAAGCCGACAACATCGCCGGCGGCATAGATGTTCGGAACCGAGGTCTGGAAAGTCTCAGGATTGACCTTCAGGCGTCCACGGCTGTCGGCTTCGATGCCGACCGCCTGGAGGTTCAGCGTATCGGTAGCGCCCATACGGCCGGCGGCAAAAAGCACCATGTCGGTCACGAGATGACGGCCATTATCGAGCGTCAGCTGGACCTTGCCGTTCTCGAGCCGCTCCACCTTTTCGGCTTTCGTACCGAGGAGCAGCTTCATGTTGCGGTCGCGCAGCTGATAGGTGAAATCCTCGACGATTTCCTTGTCGATGAAGTCGAGCATGGTCGACTTGGGATCGATCACAGTCACGGCCGTATCCAGAGCCGAAAAGATCGTTGCATATTCGATCCCGATGACGCCGGCGCCGATGACGACCATCGTGCGCGGCAGGTCCTCGATATCGAGCAATTCGTCGCTGTCGAGCACGGTCCTGTTGTCGAAAGGTATGTAATCCGGCCGGAAGGGCTTCGTGCCGACGGCAAGCAGAATGCTGGCGCCGCTCACCGTCATCGTTTCACCGTCGTCCTTGATCACTTGCAGCGTATTGGCGTCGATGAAACTTGCCTTGCCGCGGACGTGCTGGACGCGGTTGCGGGCGAACTGATGTTCAAGCACTTCGACTTCATGATCAAGCGTGATCAGCAGACGGCGGCGCAGGTCTTCGGCGCTGATTTCCTGCTTCACCCGGTAGCTGCGGCCGTAGAAGCCGCGCTCGCGCCAACCGGAAAGATTGAGCGCAGTCTCTCGTAGCGTTTTCGAAGGGATCGTGCCGGTGTGGACGGACACGCCGCCGACGCGTTTTCCCGCCTCGATGACCAGCACTTTCTTGCCGAGTTTTGCAGCCTGGATTGCGCCACGGCGCCCTGCCGGGCCGCTGCCCACTACCACGAGATCGTACTGGAACATCCTTTAGCCCCGAGTTGGAATTGGAATCATTTGCGACGCGAAATGTCGCGCGTTCATCGGTAGCCGGTCAATGTTACAGTTTGTACTCCGATGACGTTTACGAGTTCGAAAAGCCGAATAGTGGCTCAAGTCTTTCGAAGGTCTCGTCCATTGCATAGGCGCCGATAAAGAAGAGCGACAGATGACCGTAGGTCAGCGAAATCTGCGATTCCGCTGCCATCTCGCCACCCTTGGCAACGCCGGCAACATAAATGGCTGAAGCGAGGCCCGTCCGGTCCGCGCCAGCCTTGCAATGAATGAGCAGCGGCTTCGGCGCAGCCGCCATGATCGCCATGAGCTGGCGACCTTCCTCGACGCTGAGCTCTTTCGTGGCCGACATGCGGAAATCGATATGCTGGACATTGAGCCCCTTGGCTGCCGCAACTTCATCGTCGTACCAGGCCTTGCCGCTGCTGTCACCGCGCAGGTTCAATACGGACTTGATGCCATATTCCTTGACCAATTCGCCAAGCTTGGCAGGAGAGGGCTGGGCCGAGCGATAAACCTGGCCTTCGACGACTGCATGCACATTGGTGGAAAGCTGCAGATAGGCGAGATAGACACCGGTCACAGCCAGCAGCAGAAGCGTCAGCCGCATCAGCCCTCGCAGAGTTGGCCTGTATAAACGACCCGGAGAAAAGCCCATAATTGCCCCACGAGGTTGACTGTGATCCAGTTTGGAGAACGCCAAAAATGGCTTTTTCAAGCCTTAGCCGGATTCTTATATCAGATGCAGCCTTCTGAGGCTCGCCTGTCCGTTTTTGCCGATGATAATATGAGCATGGATCGGTGGATACGCCACTGCGGCAGCGTCTTGCTTACTTTAGAGACGCAAAGACCGTGCTGTCTTGCTGTTGCGGAAACCGATGACCTGAAATAGCGGCCGGGCAGCTTCCCACGGGAAGCGGCCAGATCCGCACCTGCCGAGAGCGGCGGTCGAGGCTTAGACTTGCATCTCTTGCTCCCATAAGCCGCGCGTATTCACGTTTGCGGCATCAGCAAGAGCTTCCAGTTCCGCGATGTCGTCGCTGGTGAGCGTAATGCTGATGGCTCGGACCATACCATCGACATGATGGGGCTTAGTGACGCCGATGATCGGCGTCGTGCCCTTGGCGATGGCCCATGCAGTCGCGACATCGGGTGCTGCTGCACCCTGGCTCTCGCCGATCGAAGTGAGTTTATCCGTCAGGGCCTTCAACTGAGCCAGCATTCCATTGTAAATCTTCCCTCGGCTGCTGCCTTCCGGCAGCGGGTTCTCGGTGCTATACTTGCCGGTCAGCGCGCCTTGTTCCAGCACCATATAGGCGAAGAACGGAATGCCGCGGTTGCGGCAGTAATCCAGGATTCCGGCCTGCTCAGAGCTGCGGTAGAGAAGGCTATAGTGGTTCTGGATGGCTTCGACCCGGAATCCGGCTTCGCCCAGGATCCGGTCGGCGAGCTTGATTTCGCTCAGATTGTGATTCGAGACGCCGACATGTTTGACCTTCCCGCTCTTCAGCAACGGAATCAGGTGCGGCGTCCACCGCGGCACATCCGCTGGATTGTGAATCCAGTAAAGGTCGATGTAATCGGTGCCGAGGTTGGCCAGACTCTGTTCCAGCATGTCCGCCACCGGATCGTCGCCGGTTCCCGCGATCCGCGGGTTGAACTTCGTGGAGAGCTGGTAGTCCCTGCGGGCATAGCGCTTCAGTAGGTCTCCGAGTACGGTTTCTGAACGGCCCATGCCGTACACGAGGGCGGTATCCCACAAGGTAAACCCGGCCGCATGTGCCTTGTCCGCGAGCTCCTGCAGGCCAGCCTGCGTGAGGTTGCTGCCAAAGTAGCCGTCGCCAGTCTCGCCGCTGTCGCCCCAGGCCCAGGTGCCTAGCGCAACCGTGGGGGTCTTCAGACTATCCGATGTCATGTTCGCTCCATACTTGTTCTGCTACCCGGTTTGCTGTGACCCAGGCGCCGCTGACATTGTGGTGCGCGGCGACGCCGAGCCGTTAGCCTGATGCGCCAGAATTCCTGCCCAATCCTCCAGAAGCCGCGGTTTGCATTGCCGTCCTGCCACGCGCGTGCGATGGTCCTATTCATGGAAAAGCTCACAGAAATCGCGGCCGCAATTGTCCGGCACGTCTCGAAGGATGGCTTCCACGCCACACCCATCGAACGCGTGACGCTTGTTCGATCCTCCACGGTTACGATGCCGATGCCGAATGTTTACAGGCCGCAACTGTGCCTCGTCGTGCAGGGGCACAAGCAGGTCACGCTAGGCGACCGCGTCTTCAGTTATTCACCGGGGCGCTATGGGATCGTGACCCACGACCTGCCGGCGATAGGCCATGTGATCGAGGCGACTCCAGACAAGCCATATCTGTGCCTGTATCTCGATTTCGATCCGGTCATGCTGGGGGAGTTGGCGTTGCGCGTGCCGCCGCCGCGGGGGGCGCCATCCCCGCCCATAGCCAAGACGGTGTCCGACGCCGGCACCGATCTGCTCGACGCGGTGCTACGCCTGCTGCGTCTGCTCGACAATCCAGCAGCGCTGCCTGTGCTCGGGCCGCTAGCCGAGCAAGAAATTCTCTATCATCTGCTCGCTGGCCCGGATGGCGCCAGAATGCGCCACATCACATCCGGCCAGGGCCGGGTGGCCCAAGTCGGCCGCGCCATCGCCTGGATCCAACAGAACTTCCGGAAACGGTTCAGCATCGAGCGGCTTGCCGCCGAAACAGGCATGAGTCCGTCGAGCCTGCATGAACATTTTCGTGCCGTGACGGCGATGACGCCGCTGCAATTCCAAAAGCAACTCAGGCTGCAGGACGCGCGCAGCCTTATGCTGGTTCAGGACTTCGACGTCACGACTGCCGCCTTCCACGTGGGTTACGAAAGCCCGTCGCAGTTCAGTCGCGAATATCGCCGCCATTTTGGAGAACCACCGGCGCGCGACATAGCCCGCTTGCGCGCTGCGCCGGGTTTGGCAGTGGTAGCTTGAATTCAGCCTCTCCGGATGAAGCTGGGGCAAACTCGGTGACAGTGCACGCGGTCCTCGCAACGTGTCTTACGAGAGCAGCCGCAGCGCCCTGAAGCTGACGTGGCCGTTCTTGCCGATGATAATGTGATCGTGAATGGCGATGCCCAGAGGCGCGGCCGTGTCGATGATCGTCTTCGTCATGTCGATATCGGCGCGCGACGGCGTCGGATCACCCGACGGGTGATTGTGGACCAGAATCAGCGCCGTCGCCGAAAGCTCGAGTGCCCGCTTCACCACCTCGCGCGGATAGACAGGTGTGGTCTACCGTTCCGCGCCCCTGCACCTCATCTGCAATCAGTGCGTTGCGCTTGTCGAGGAAGAGAATACGGAACTGCTCGCGCGCTTCATGCGCCATGGCCGCATGACAATATTGGATGACCGACGACCAGGAAGAAAGCACCTCCTTGCCCTTGAGCTCGCTCTTCAATGTACGGTGGGCGATTGTTGAGATCAGCTTCAGGTCGAGCGCCACGGTCTCTCCGACGCCCTTTACTTCCTGCAGCAGTGCTATCGGTGCGCCGAACACACCCGATAGCGAGCCGAAGCGCTCGATCAGTGCCTTGGCGATCGGTTTCGTGTCCCGGCGCGGGATCAGTCGGAAAAGCAGGAGTTCGAGGATTTCGTAATCGGCAAGCGCCGCATCACCGTGTTCGCGAAAGCGGCTGCGCAGCCTCTCGCGGTGGCCGTGATAATGCTCTTCCTTCGCAGGCTGCGCGGGCAGGGCGCTCTTCTTGCCGATGGCGGGTTTTGCGAAAAATGCCCGTTCGTCGATGACGACATCCTCATCCACGTTCAAAGGCAATTCATCATCGCCGGTCTGCGGAACGGGGCCTTTCGCCATTGATGATGTCACCTGTTGAGCGGCGGCAGGCCGGGCCGGTCGAGACCGGCAGGCGAAAGCGTAAAGATCTCGCAACCGTTCGCAGTGACGCCGACCGTGTGTTCGTACTGCGCCGAAAGCGAGCGGTCGCGCGTCACGGCGGTCCAGCCGTCTGCCAGCACCTTCACATGCGGCCGCCCGAGATTGATCATCGGCTCGATGGTAAAGATCATGCCTTCGCGCATTTCCGGCCCTTCATTGGCGCGGCCGTAATGCAGGATATTCGGCGAATCGTGGAAGAGGCGGCCGACACCATGGCCGCAGAAATCGCGCACGACCGAGCAACGCTCGGCTTCAGCATAGGTCTGGATCGCTTCGCCGATCGCACCGGTGCGTGCGCCAGGGTGGACTGCGGCGATCCCGCGCATCAGCGATTCATAGGTCACTTCCAGCAGACGTTCGGCAGCACGCTTGATCTGCCCGACCGGATACATCCGGCTCGAATCCCCATGCCAGCCATCGACGACGAAGGTCACATCGATGTTGACGATATCACCTTCGCGCAGCGGCTTGTCATCGGGAATGCCGTGACAGGCGACGTGGTTGATCGAAGTACACGTGGACTTCGTGTAGCCGCGATAGTTCAGCGTTGCCGGATAGGCGCCATGATCCATGCCGAATTCGAAAACGAAGCGGTCGATTTCATTGGTTGCGAGGCCGGGCTTGACGACATCGGCGAGCGCATCGAGGCAACGTGCGGTCAATTGGCACGCGTTGCGCATCCCCTCGAATGCTTCAGTTCCATAAAGCCTGATGGCGCCGGTATTTTTCGGTGGCGCGATTGCGGCTTCGATATAATTTACCATAGCAAGGCCTTAGCAGAAATTGTCGTCTCTTTTCATAATGCAGCTACGCCGGGTTCGTCCATCGCGATCAACCGCATGGGTAAGATTTCTCGGGCGCACTATACCGGATGAATAATGCCGCCAGGCCCCCGGCCAGCGTCAGCACAGTAGTGTACCATCAATATCCACAGTCTTCTCAATTAGATAGGATTGTAGGCGGAAAATTCCACTGGTACTCACCGATTGGTGACAGACCGGGGTTGACCGAATGCTGAATGAAACTGCCGTGGCCGCACTCGAACAGACGAATGCCGCTGAGCCCGAAAAGCGTATCCGTGACAGAAGCGCCACGGAACGTGCCATCCTGAAGGCCGCCAAGAACCTGCTGGCCGAAGAGGGTTTCCAGAATTTCGGCATCAATGCCGTTGCACGCCGCGCCGGCTGTGACAAGCAGCTCATCTACCGCTATTACGGTGGTCTTGATGGTCTCGTAGACGCGATAGGCACCGATCTCGGCAACTGGGTCAAGGACCGCATCCCCGAAGATACCGGCGGCATGTTCCTCTTGACCTATGGTGATCTCATGGAGCGCCTGTCGCTGCTTTTCCTGCAAGCGCTCCGCGACGATCCGCTGATGCGCCGCATCGTCGCCTGGGAGGTGTCCGAAAATACCGAACAGGTCAAGCGTCTTTCAGAAGCGCGTTCGAAGGCGCTGGGCCAGTGGCTCGATCGCATGCGTGGTTCGCTGACGCCGCCGAAGGGCGTCGATACCGCCGCCGTCAACGCGCTGATCTTCGCTTCTATACAGCATCTCGTGCTCGCCGCCGCAGCCGGCGGGCAATGCGCCGGTCTGGTCCTGAAGAACGGCAAGGACTGGGAGAAGGCGGCAGGTGCGTTGAAGCGGTTGGTGCGCGGCGTTTACGGCTGAACAATCCACAGCCGGCGTCTGCCTGTTAACCTTAACAAATGGTTTACATTGCGTGGTCAGGGGTAACCGGCCAGTGTGGTCCTCAGTAGAAATGTAACGAGTGTGGACCCGAGTTCAGCCATGGGAACCAAAATCGCCAGAACCGCGTTGCTTGTCGCGGCGATGATGTTTTTCGCTGTGCTGGCGCTGGATATTGCCGTGCCCGCGCTCGTTCTCTGCATCATGGCATCGTCGGTCTGGCTCGTTTCTCTTGATATGCCGGTCCTGCGCAAGCACGAAGGAGAGGCCGCATGAAGTGGTTTCTGATCTTCTGGGCCGGTCCGATCGTCTTCCTGGCGGGCTGGTATTGGCTTTCCTATTACGATCTGAACTTCGGCATCTTCATGCTGACGCGGCAGGTCCACGACCTGACCTTCCAGGTTTACGGCAAGGTGCTCGGCCTGCCGCCGGAGGAAATTCCGCCACTGGTTGCCCGCGCCATCGCCGTCGACAGCCTCGTCGTCTTCGCCATCATGGGCTTCCGCAAACGCCATCGGATTTCGGCATGGTGGAAGGCACGTCACGCCTCGGTGTCGTCCGCCGATCTCGCCAGCAAGGAAAGCCTGTCGAGCGCTCCTTGAAGAATGAAGCTCGCAGCCGCCGAATCGATACGTTCGGCGCGTTTTGCCCGCGAAACATCCATTTCCAGCAGGGCCCGTTCTGCCGCGACCGTCGATAGCCGCTCATCCCAATAGACAAAGGGAAGAGCGGTCTTCTGCTCCATGTTACGCACGAAGGCGCGCGTGGCCTGCACTCGCGGCCCCGCTGATCCATCCATGTTCATGGGCAGGCCGATCACGAAGGCCGCGACCTTCTCTTTCGCGGCGAAGGCCAGCAGGGTCTCGGCATCGATTGCGAATTTCTCGCGTCTGATGACCGGACGCGGTGTCGCGAAGCGGCGCCCGAGATCGGACATGGCAAGCCCGATGGTCTTCGTGCCGAGATCGAGGCCGGCGATTGCCTGTCCGGGGCCGAGCGTTCCGGCCAGTTCCTCGATCGTCAGCACCGTCATTACCGTGTCATCCCGTCAAAAGAAATTGAAGTTCCTGCCGCTTTTCTTTGCGGCCATATCGGCTATGTCCTTAGAGCAATTCCAGAAAAAGTGCGAAGCGGTTTCCGACCGGGACTGCTTTAAACCAGTCCGACCCCGAAATCGTCTTTTGCATCACGTAATAAAGGAGACTTTCATGAAGATCACCTGGCTCGGCCATTCTGCTTTCCGTATCGAGACAAAAGCCGCCAAAATCCTGATCGATCCCTTCCTGACCCATAATTCGTCCTTTGCCGGTCAGGACATCAAGGATGTGACCAACGGCATCACCCATATCCTGCTTACTCATGGCCATGGCGATCATCTCGGTGATACGGTGCTGATCGCCAAAGAGACCGGCGCCGTCGTTCTCGCCAACGCCGATCTCGCTTCCTGGCTCGGCACCAAGGGTGTCGGGAAGCTGGAAATGGGCAATACCGGCGGCACGGTCTCGCTCGACAGCTTTACCGCGACCTTCACCAATGCGCTGCATTCCTCCGCTCAGATGACGGAGGATGGAGTCTCTCATTCGCTCGGCAACGCGAACGGCCTGATGCTGCATTTCGACGATGAACCGAGCCTTTTCCATATGGGCGATACAGATATCTTCTCCGACATGGCGCTGATCGACGAACTGCATCAGCCGGATATCGGTATCGTGCCGGTCGGCGACCGCTTCACCATGGGCGGCGCGGTGGCGGCTCTTGCCTGCCAGCGCTACTTCAACTTCAAGACCGCTGTTCCCTGCCACTACGGAACTTTCCCGATTATCGACCAGACGCCGGAAAAGTTCATAGCCGGCATGGAAGCATCGAAGACGCAAGTAAAGGCGCCGAAGCCCGGCGAAAGCCTGCTGCTCTGATGCGCAACTCCTCGAATCCAGGTCGATTTGAGGGGAGGAATTCTGCGCTGCCGAAAAGGCAAACCCGTTGCACAGGACGGACATGGTCTTTATAGCGATAGGAAAATTCCTATCCGGAGTATGCCATGTCCGTCGATCTCGCCACCGTTAAGCGCGTCGCGCGCCTTGCCCGCATTGCCGTCTCGGAAGAAGAGGCAAATCGCATGGTCGGTGAATTGAATGGCATCCTCGGCTTTGTCGAGCAGCTTTCCGAGGTAAATGTCGAAGGCGTCGAGGCCATGACCTCGGTGACGCCGATGGAAATGAAGAAGCGCGCCGATGTCGTCGATGACGGCAACAAGGCTGCCGATATCGTTGCCAATGCCCCCGTGAGCGACCACAATTTCTTCCTGGTGCCGAAAGTCGTCGAATAAGGCTTTGACCGCCTCTTTCCGACCCCTGTTGCCATTTCCAGATCTGAAGCGAAAACACGATGAGCGAACTTACCAGCCTGACCATTGCCGAAGCCCGCCAAAAGCTGCGCGCCAAGGAAATCACCGCAACCGAATTGACCGAAGCCTATATTTCGGCGATCGACGCGGCCAATGGCCAGCTCAACGCCTACATCAAGGTCACGCCGGACCTTGCGCGCGTCATGGCGAAGAATTCCGACGAGCGCATCGCGGCTGGCAAGGCAGGCGATCTCGAAGGCATTCCGCTGGGCATCAAGGACCTGTTCGCAACAGTCGGCGTGCATACCCAGGCCTGCAGCCATATTCTCGATGGTTTCGAGCCGCGCTACGAATCGACCGTGACCCAGAACCTCTGGGACGACGGCGCCGTCATGCTCGGCAAGCTGAACATGGACGAGTTTGCGATGGGCTCCTCTAACGAGACCTCGCATTATGGCGCTGTCATCAACCCCTGGCGTGCCGCTGGCTCGAACCAGCAGCTGGTACCTGGCGGTTCTTCCGGCGGTTCGGCTGCAGCCGTTGCCGCCCATCTCTGCGCCGGCGCCACCGCGACCGATACTGGCGGCTCGATCCGCCAGCCTGCAGCATTTACCGGGACCGTCGGCATCAAACCTACTTACGGTCGCTGCTCGCGCTGGGGCACGGTTGCCTTCGCTTCCTCGCTCGATCAGGCCGGCCCGATTGCCCGCGACGTTCGCGACGCAGCAATCCTGCTGAAATCGATGGCAAGCGTCGATGCCAAGGATACGACCTCGGTTGATCTGCCGGTTCCGGATTACGAAGCTGCCATCGGCCAGTCGCTGAAGGGCATGAAGATCGGTATTCCCAACGAATATCGCGTCGACGGCATGCCGGACGAGATCGAGGCCATCTGGCAGCAAGGCATTGCCTGGTTGAAGGATGCCGGCGCCGAAATCGTCAACATCTCGCTGCCGCACACCAAATATGCGCTGCCGGCCTATTATATCGTGGCACCCGCTGAGGCTTCTTCGAACCTCGCCCGTTATGACGGTGTTCGCTATGGTCTACGCGTCGACGGTAAGGACATCGTCGACATGTATGAGAAGACACGTGCCGCCGGCTTCGGCCAGGAAGTCAAGCGCCGTATCATGATCGGCACCTATGTTCTGTCCGCCGGTTACTACGACGCCTATTACCTGCGCGCCCAGAAGGTGCGCACCCTAATCAAGCGCGACTTCGAACTCGCCTTCGATGCCGGTGTCGACGCCATCCTGACTCCGGCGACCCCATCGTCTGCTTTCGGCGTTGCCGACGAGAACCTGGCTTCCGATCCGGTGAAGATGTACCTGAACGACATCTTCACAGTCACGGTCAACATGGCCGGGCTGCCCGGCATTGCCGTTCCCGCCGGCCTCGATCACAAGGGTCTGCCGCTCGGCTTGCAGCTCATCGGCAAGGCTTTCGACGAGGAGACGCTCTTCAAGACTGCCCATGTTATCGAACAGGCGGCTGGCAAGTTTACGCCGGCCAAGTGGTGGTAGCAAGCCTAACGATCCGTAGAGATTGCTGACGCCGACCAGAAGATGGTCGGCGTTGTTGATTCTGCTGATGAACGCTACGCGTTCGCTTCTCAACACGGCGGATTGATGAACGACATCATCAATCTCCGCGACTGAAGAAAAGCGGGCGCCGTCTCGGATTTCGAGGCGGCGACTGTTATAGAATGAGGACTTTGCAGGGAGGGCCTCATGCCGAAACAGGATCTTGCGCGGTTGATCGAGGCCTTTGATCGCCTCGCGGCCAAAGGTTTCAAAATGGGTGCGGAGTGGGAGGCAGTTCATGAGATCTGCCAGAACCACGAGGGCGAACAGCGGTTCGACTGGGGGCATGCACTCTGTCATCGGGTCGAAGGTGACGACTGGAATGCCGGCTACTGGTATCGCCGCGCCGGCAAGACGATCGGCACCGGCACGATCGCGGAAGAGTGGGCAGCGATGCGCACAGAACTTTCGGAAAAGCTTTGAAATCGCCTTGGCCGCGCAACGATTTCGTCACGCGGCCAGGTTCTTGTCATTCTATCGATTATCGAGTTGCGACCTGACCAGCTGCAGCCCTCTTTCGGTAATCCGATAAGGCTGGCCGGCAGATGACTTGATCGCCTTCAGCCGCTTCAGCCTGCGGAAAAGCTCCAGACCGAAGCCAGGATAGACCCAGCCATCACGGGTGAAGCAGCTCACCGTTTCAATCTTCTTGTTGTCGTCGCGGGTAATTTCGATACGGCCACCCTGGGCCATAAGGTGCAGGATGCGCTGTTCTGCGCGCGAGATGTCCATTGCTGTTGATCCGGAAACGCGCCTCCATGGAGGCGCACGAAAACGATTTGGCGATCGGGCTTAGCCGATACGCCGCGGCTTCGTTTTTCAGGCCCATGCACGCGAGGCTGTGCTCGCGGGCAGGGCCTTTACCGGGACTCAGACAGGTTAGACATAAAACACCTCTGGCGTGGTTTTTATCATCAGCCGCAGTCCGGTCAAGCGGAAGGCAGGATTTGAAAAGCCGCGGATAAATGCGCTTTGGCTCGATATCTCATTGGAGGGACTGGAAAGTTGCCCGACTCAATGGTCTACTCCCTGTTGTAGAGCGGAGATGCCATTGATCCACATTCGCAATGCCCGCGAAGGCGAAACGGAACTCTTGAGTGAAATCGGCTTGCGAGCCTGGCAAAGAGCGATGGCATTGATCGGTGAATCGGACGCCATGACGGACGGAGCCCGCAGCGCTTTCCGGACCTTTGTGGACAATAATTGGCTGACCGTCACCGTCATCGAGCAGAACGGACAGGTTGCCGGTTGGGCTGCGCGCGAAGGGCTGGACGAGACGATTTCCGATTTCTGGATCGACCCGACCTTCAACCGACAGGGGCTGGGCACTGCGCTGCTGGAGCGCATCGAGACCGATATTTTCGAGCAAGGTTTCGAGAAAGCGGCGATGCAGACCCATTCGGGAAATTCCGAGGCAATCGCCTTCTTCCAGAAGCATGGTTACGCGATCCACTGGCTCTCGGTCGCCTACAATCCGAAGCTGGACCGTGACGTGCCCTCTGTAGGGCTCACGAAACATCTCGGCCCGCAGGAACCGGAAGCCTATGGTCCCGGTTTCTAACCGCTGAAAGCCTTGCACCGGCAAGCCATTTCCTTTACCTCACCAGTTGAAAAGAACAGCCTTCGAAGAGCATCTCATGACCATTGTCGACGTTCGCACGCCTGATCCGAAACGTTATATCCCCGGCGCCACCGGCGATTGGGAAGTCATCATCGGTATGGAAGTCCATGCCCAGGTGCTCTCCAATTCCAAGCTGTTTTCCGGCGCTTCGACGGAATTCGGTCGGCCGCAGAATTCGAACGTATCGCTCGTCGACGCTGCCATGCCCGGCATGCTGCCCGTCATTAACGAGGAATGTGTCAAGCAGGCAGTGCGCACCGGCCTCGGTCTGAAGGCGCAGATCAACAAGCGCTCAGTCTTCGATCGTAAGAACTATTTCTATCCGGACCTGCCGCAGGGCTACCAGATCTCCCAGTATAAGGACCCGATCGTCGGCGAAGGCAAGATTGTGATCTCGCTCGGCCCGGATCGTCAGGGCCAGTTCGAGGATATCGAAATCGGCATCGAGCGCCTGCATCTGGAACAGGATGCCGGCAAGTCGATGCACGACCAGCATCCGACCATGTCATATGTGGATCTCAATCGTTCCGGCGTGGCACTGATGGAAATCGTCTCCAAGCCGGATATGCGCAGCTCCGACGAGGCCAAGGCCTACATGACGAAGCTGCGCTCCATCGTGCGGTATCTCGGCACCTGCGACGGTAACATGGACGAGGGCTCCATGCGCGCCGACGTCAACGTCTCGGTGCGCCGCCCGGGCGAGCCTTTCGGCACGCGCTGCGAAATCAAGAACGTCAACTCTATCCGCTTCATCGGTCAGGCGATCGAATTCGAAGCCCGTCGGCAGATTGGTATTCTCGAGGATGGGGGCACGATCGATCAGGAAACCCGCCTGTTCGACGCAAACAAGGGCGAGACGCGTTCCATGCGTACCAAGGAAGATGCGCATGACTATCGCTATTTCCCCGATCCGGACCTTCTGCCGCTCGAATTCGATGACGCCTTCATCAGCGATCTCGCCCAGCATCTGCCGGAACTGCCTGACGACAAGAAGGAGCGTTTCGTTCGCGAGCTCGGACTCTCGATCTACGATGCCTCCGTGCTCGTCTCGGAAAAGGCGATTGCCGATTACTTCGAGGCCGTTGCCGAAGGTCGCGACGGCAAGACGGCTGCCAACTGGGTCATCAACGATTTGCTCGGCGCCCTGAATCGAACCGGAAAGGATATCGAGGAAACGCCGGTTTCTCCGGCCCAGCTCGGTGCCATCATCGACCTCATCAAGGCCGAGACCATCTCCGGCAAGATCGCCAAAGATGTTTTCGAGATCATTCTCAACGAATGCGGTGACCCTGCGGAGATCGTCGAAAGCCGCGGCCTGAAGCAGGTGACGGATACAGGCGCGATCGAAAAGGCCGTCGACGAGATCATCGCGGCCAACCCGGATCAGGTCGCCAAGGTCAAGGCGAAACCGACGCTTGCCGGCTGGTTCGTCGGTCAGGTCATGAAGGCGACCGGCGGCAAGGCCAACCCGCAGGCGGTGCAGGCCCTCGTCAAGGCCAAGCTCGGTATCGAGGAAGAATAGTCGACGACCGCTCGGTTGAACGGCGCGAAGCGGTTTCGGGATACTGATGCCGCAAGGAGAAGGTCTTGGTTTATTTCGTCCGTACGGCCAGCGAGCGCGATCTGGAAAAAGTCCGCGCCCTGCTGGTCGAGAGTTTCCATGCTGTCTATGACGCCGGCCATGGCGTCGCAAAAGTTAACGAACTCGTTGCCAATCTCTTTTCGCCGGCGGCTCTGAAGGCGCGGCTCACGAAGAAAAATGCCGAATTCCTCGTTGCCGACGACGGCCGGGATATCGGCGGCATGGGTTATGCAGCGATGTCATCCGAGATGACGAAGACAGTCATGCTGCACCTTCTCTATGTGAAGCCGGATTTGCAGCGCCAGGGCATCGGCCGCGATATCTTCGCCGAGCTCGAAACCTGCTTTCCGGATGCCGAGATCATGCGGCTGGAAGTGGAGGTTCAGAATCACGAAGCCGTCCATTTCTACACACGGCTCGGTTTCGTCGAAGCCGGCCGCAACGAGAACAGCGGTCCCGGCCAATCCGGTATTCCGACGCTGGTTTTCGAAAAGGCGCTCGAGCTCCACTGATATGACATTCGGTGACATCATCATCCGCCAGGCGCGTGAAGCCGATCTGCAGGCTTTGATCGCCATGTTTGCTGCCGATCCGCTCGGTGGCCATGGGGATACGACCGATCCAGAGGCCTATCCGGAATACGCCCGCGCCTTTGCGGCGATCGCAGCCTCGCCCGATCAGATGCTTTATGTCGCCGAACGGGATGGTGATGTCGTCGGCACCTTTCAGACAATTGTCACCACCTCGCTCAACGCGCGCGGTTCATCCGCCATGATCATCGAGGCCGTGCAGACCCGGGCTGATATGCGGGGGCAGGGCATCGGTGCTCAGATGATCGAATTTGCCATTGCCGAGGCGAAAAGTCGCGGCGTGCGGCTCGTCCAGCTGACATCGAATGCAGTGCGTAAGGACGCCCATCGTTTCTATGAAAGGCTGGGTTTCAAACCGTCGCATCTCGGTTTCAAGATGGCTCTGAAATGACCCGAGTTTAGGCGGGAATCACTGGACAATTCGGCTTGGCGGCGGCATAAGCGGAAAAGCCTATCTGCTTTCGTCCGCGTCCTGCGGCCACGAGGATAAAGACATGATGAAGTTCCTTCTGCACACCTTCACCTGGTGGAACAACTACACTTTTGGCACGCTGTTCGCCCTTCGCGGTTTCAAGCGCGTCGGTGAAGACGAGTTCGGCAATGTCTATTATGAAGGCGGTCTTTCCTCTTACGGCCTGCCGAAGCGTTGGGTGATCTACAAGGGTTATGCGGAGGCCTCCGCCATTCCTCCGGGCTGGCATGGCTGGATGCATCACCGCACCGACGTTCCGCCGTCGAAGGAAAATTACGTTGCCAGGGAATGGCAGAAGCCGCACCGCGCGAACCCGACGGGTTCGCCGCAGGCTTACCGCCCTCCGGGTTCTCTGGCTGCGACCGGCGAACGTCCGCGCGTAACCGGCGACTACGACGCGTGGACGCCGGGCAACTGAGCATCAAGCATTGGATTGCGGGGGCCCGCCCCGCGCTTTGGCCACAATTGACCTTTACCCGCAGGGTGGCCGCAATTGCTGCGGCCATGAACCTGATACGTGCTGGAGACGGGTAGATATGAAGCTTTCCCTGCGAAACATGGTCCTGCCGGCTGCGGGAACTGTATCGCTGTTGGCGCTTTCCGCCGGGCTTCTTTCCACTCCGGCAAACGCGGCTCGCATCGACAATCCAGTCGCAGTCTTCTCCGGCCTGGACAAGATCACTGGGCGTATCACAACCTTCGACGTCTATGTCAACGAAACGGTCCAGTTCGGCGCCCTGCAGGTGACGCCGAAGGCCTGTTATTCGCGCGACCAGTCGGAAGCCCAGAAGATTGACGGTTTCGTCGAAGTCGATGAGATCACGCTGGACCGCAAGATCCGCCGAATCTTTACGGGCTGGATGTTTGCCGACAGCCCCGGCCTTAACGCCGTCGAGCATCCGATCTACGACGTGTGGCTGAAGGATTGCAAGCAGAACTCAGATGTCCCTCCGCCGGATAGCGCCGGCGTAAAGTAAAAGCGGAGGCGCGGCATCAGCCACTTTCGGCCCAAGATATTTCGGCGAGATGATCGGCGGGCCGCGTTTCGCACGACACCTGTTCAATGCGACACACCACAGGCTGTAATTTATGCGTTGGGCGTTTTCTTGCCCGTAAAGAGCCTCTTCACAAAGCTCACCGCGCCGCCGAATACCACAAATACCAGGATCCACGCCTTTTTGAGGAAGGCAGCAGCGATTGCCAGCAGACCGACCTTTGCTGCAACCTTGGCACCGGCGCCTGCTGCGATCATCCCCGCCATCCCGTAGGCAGCGATCTTGTCGCCATCCACGTGATCGTTATAGGCCATTCCCTTGTCAAACTGCACGAGCTTCGTCACGGAAGGAATGGCAGTCTCGATCTCTTTCAGCTGTTCGAGGCCCGCAACGAAATCGAACTGAAATACGCCTTCACGGCCCAGCGTGCGAACGGAATAGTTCAGCGTATGCTGCGCGTTTCCGTTCTCATTGAACAGCAGATCGCGCGCCCAGTGCAAGGCATGCGCGGACTGGTCGTAATGCGGGGCAGAGGCCCACCCGAAGAGGGTAACTGTGGGAAAGCCCTGCTTCTGTCGCTCGGCATTTTTCTCGGCGATCGAATCCTTGATGTTCTGCAGCAGCTCATCATAATCGATCGTCTGTGCGTCGGCATCCGACACGTAGCCATCTGCGCTGTATTCGATCACCGAACCCCATGCGCCAGCCTCAGTCGGGGCATATTGTGCAGGAAATAACATACCGAGCGCATCAGCAGCCGACCCCGGAGGGTTTCCCCAGATATCGACGAGCACCGTCTTCGTATCTTCGGAGCTGAGGTAATAAAAGCCAGCGGGGACGTTCAGTGTCGCCTTGGCAGCCGGCAGCCTGATCGCTCCTTGCTGGAAATCGAGCTTTCCCAGAACCTGCTTTTCCTCATCGGAAAAATCGGTCTTGTTCGGAAACATTTCCCGGTAGGGGCGGGCATTGGCCACGCTGGCAACCAGGGCGAAAAGCAGTGCTGCCGCAAAATATCGCTTCAAAATTCCATCCTCCAATGTATTTCGACCTTAATCAGTTCGACCGAAAAATCAACGTAAGGATGAAATATTCAACCTTAAAACTGCAGGTGCGGTGATTCCATCGCCTCGGCGAGCAGCAGAGCATAATCCGCCTTGGGCACGTCGATTGCTCCGAACGTCTTCAGATGCTCTGTCGTGAATTGCGTGTCGAGCAGCGTGAAGTGCTTTTCTCGCAGACGCTCTACCAGATGAACGAGACAGATCTTCGAAGCATCGGTTCGCCGTGAAAACATGCTCTCTCCGAAGAAAGCCGAACCAAGCGAAACGCCGTAGAGCCCGCCGACGAGTTCTTCATCGTCCCAGGCTTCGACCGAATGGGCGTGCCCCATTCGATGCAGGGCAGAATAGAGGGTCTTGATGGTTTCGTTGATCCAGGTGCTCGGACGATCGGATGTCTCCTGTGCGCAAGCAACAATGACAGCATCGAAATCGCTGTTGAAGCGGATATCGAATGGCTTCCGACGGATCGTCTTTCGAAGGCTTTTGGAAACGTGAAAACGCTCGTCGAGCGGCAAGACACCGCGGACATCAGGTTCGACCCAGAAGATCTCAGGGTCGTCTGCGGATTCGGCCATTGGGAAGAGGCCAATCGAATAGGCGCGCAGGAGAATCTCAGGGGTAATGCCCGGTGATTTCCTGCGCACTCCCGCCATTCCTGTCCTATGCCGCCGGCTTGCTGTCCTCGAGATACTTTTCCAGCCAATGGATATCGTAGTCGCCATTGGCGATATCTTGGTTGGAAACGAGATCCTGGAACAGTGGCAGCGTTGTCTTGATCCCGTCAACGACAAATTCATCGAGCGCACGGCGTAGTCGCATCATGCATTCGACGCGTGTACGACCATGGACGATCAGCTTGCCGATGAGGCTGTCGTAATAAGGCGGAATCTTATAGCCCTGATAGGCGCCCGAATCGATGCGTACGCCAAGGCCACCCGGTGCGTGGAAATGTGTGATCGTGCCGGGCGAGGGCACGAAGGTGCGTGCATCCTCGGCATTGATACGGCATTCGATGGCATGGCCATGGAAGTTTACTTCATCCTGCGTGACCGAAAGACCGCCGCCGGAGGCGACACGGATCTGCTCATGCACGAGATCGATGCCGGTGATCGCTTCCGTTACTGGATGCTCCACCTGCAGACGGGTGTTCATTTCGATGAAATAGAACTCGCCATTTTCATAGAGGAATTCGATAGTCCCGGCACCGCGATATTTCAATTTCTTCATGGCGTCGGCGCAGATCTGGCCAATCTTCATGCGCTGTTCAACATTGAGGGCAGGAGAATTTGCCTCTTCCCAGACCTTCTGGTGACGGCGCTGGAGCGAGCAGTCGCGTTCGCCGAGATGGATCGCATTGCCCTCGCCATCGCCGAATACCTGGATTTCGATATGGCGGGGCTTTTCGAGGTACTTTTCCATATACACGGCGTCATTGCCGAAAGCGGCAAGCGCTTCCGTGCGGGCCGTCGACCAGGCCACGATCAGATCTGCTTCGGTCTTGGCAACCTTCATGCCGCGCCCGCCACCGCCGGCCGTCGCCTTGATCAGCACCGGATAGCCGATCAGAGCAGCCGTCTTCAGCGCATCCTCCTCGGTCTTCACTTCACCGTCGGAGCCCGGAACGACTGGAATGCCGAGTTCCAACGCGGTGGTCTTGGCAGTGATTTTGTCGCCCATGATGCGGATATGTTCAGCCGTCGGGCCGATGAAGGTGATGCCGTGGGCTTCGAGAATATCGGCGAACTTGGCATTTTCCGACAGGAACCCGTAGCCCGGATGCACGGCGTCAGCGCCGGTGATTTCGCACGCCGCGACGATCTGATGGATGTTGAGATAGCTTTCGCGCGACGGCGGCGGGCCGATGCACACACTTTCGTCGGCAAGGCGCACATGCATGGCATCTGCATCGGCCGTCGAATGCACGGCCACGCTTGCAATGCCGAGCTCCTTGCAGGCGCGCAGCACGCGAAGGGCGATCTCGCCGCGGTTGGCTATGAGGATCTTCGAGATCATGGCTGAAGCCTTATTCGATGACGACGAGCGGCTGGCCGTATTCGACGGGCGAACCGTCTTCGACGAGGATTTCCGTGACCTTGCCGGACTTCGGCGAGGGGATCTGGTTCATCGTCTTCATCGCTTCGATGATGATCAGCGTCTGGCCCTCCTTGACCGTGGCGCCGACTTCGATGAACGGGCTCGCGCCGGGAGCCGGTGCCATATAGGCTGTGCCGACCATCGGCGCGTTGACCGTGTTCGCCGGGTTACGGCCTGCCGTCGCAGCCGGGGCAGCCGCCGTAGCCGGAGCTGCTGCAACCGCAGCCGGCGCTGCATAGGCAGGGCCTGCGATCGGCGCCTGGATATACTGGGTCGTGCCTGCACGCGAAACGCGGATACGCAGATCTTCCTGCTCGACCTCGATCTCAGTTAGATCCGTGTCCTTCAGGATGTTGGCAAGATCGCGGATCAGTGCCTGATCGATACCGGATTTCTTTTCAGCCATGAGTGTTGCCCTGTCTTCTTTTTATGCTGTGATGTTCTTCAGCGCGTTGAGCGCCAGGATGTAGCTGTAAGGCCCAAAGCCGCAGATTACGCCCTTGCACGCCGGCGCGATCATTGACTTGTGGCGGAATTCCTCCCGAGCATGCACGTTCGATATATGCAGCTCGATGACGGGAATGGAAATGGCGCGGATAGCATCATGTAGCGCGACCGACGTGTGCGTATAGGCGCCCGCATTGATGGCAACGCCGACGGCCTTTTCATCCGCTTCGTGGAACCAGTCCACAAGCGTGCCCTCGTGATTGCTTTGGCGGAAATCGATGTCGAAACCGAGTTCGCGGCCTGCGGCCTTGCAGTCCGTCTCAATGTCCTTGAGCGTCTTGCCGCCATATATGCCAGGTTCTCGTTTGCCCAGCATATTCAGGTTGGGCCCGTTCAGGACAAAAATCGTTTGCGTCATCGAATGTTCCGTTTGGCGCACCGGCTCTGGATCCTCTCTGGATCAGGCAACCGTCACGCGGTTCACTGTATTCATCGTGCCCTGTGGCAGCCTCTCGGCGGCAAAGGCACGGGAATGCGCGAGCGCCACCTATAGACTCCGCGCGGGCTTATTGAAAGCCCTTACAGAATCGGCAGCAAACCTCGGGCTATGTTTGTCCACATGGCTGAAACGCTTCGATTCAGGCGAATTGATGAGCGCTCCCCGAAGCGTTCGTTGGGAGAGGTTTGGCAATGCGATCTGTTGAACTGGGTGGGAGGGGCCATCGCCGGATACTTCCTGGCGGCGAGGCAATCGTGCATCCGGTTCGAACGGCGAAGCTCCGAGCTTCAGCACACTGCTTCCGCGTGCTAAGGAGAACGAATGAGACTGCTCGTGGTGGAGGACAACAAGGATCTTGCGGCCTGGCTGGGTAAAGCCCTGCGGCAGGCACAGTATGCGGTCGATATTGCCCATGACGGCGAGGACGCCGAGCATATGCTGAAGGTGGCCGAATACTCCGCGATGATCCTCGATCTTTCGCTGCCGAAGCTTGACGGACTGACGCTCTTGAAAAGGCTGAGGCAATCAGGCAGCAAGTTGCCGGTCATTATCCTCACGGCGAATGCGAGCCTGGATGGCCGTGTGAGTGGGTTGGACAGCGGCGCCGACGATTATCTCGCCAAGCCTTTCGAGATCGCGGAGCTTGAAGCACGGATCCGTGCGGTCGTACGCCGCGGGCAGGACCGGGCATCGTCCGAGATCGTCATCGGCGATTTGCTTTTCTCGGGAGGCACGCGGCAGTTTTTCGTCGCGGGCGAGCCTTTGCAACTGACGCCGCGGGAATATGGCGTCCTTGAACAGCTTGTGATGAAGGCAGGTACTACCGTTTCCAAAGCCGCTCTGTCCGAAGGCGTGTTCGGTTTCGATGATGAGGCTGACCCGAGCGCCATCGAGATATACGTCCATAGGCTTCGAAAAAAGCTTGAAGGCAGCTCGGTTCAGATCGCAACTTTGCGCGGGCTTGGTTACTTGCTCAGATATGTCCAGTAGCTTGCTCCAGAAGGTCGGTGCGACCGTCGTTCAACTCAGCAAAAGTCTTCGGGTGCAACTGCTCTGCTGGGTTCTGCTCACCTTGTTCGGAGCTATTGGTTTCAATCTCTACGACAGCTTCTGGACGGCGGATGCGACGGCAAAGCTCGTTACAGATCGGACGCTCCTGGCTTCGGCCCGCGCGATCGCAGAGGCTGTCCGTGTCGATGAGGGTGGTAACACGCAGGTGGACGTACCGCCTGCCGCGCTCGAAATGTTCGATACCGGCTTTGGCGATCGTGTTTTCTATCAGGTCATAACGCCATGGGGCAGCCTGGTGAGCGGCTTTCCCGACATGCCGTTGCCGGCTATCCAGCGTGTCGGCGAGGATCGAATATTCCACGGCGCCGACGTCCGTATCATGATGCTCGACCATCCGGTCGTCGGCCTGCCGGGCGATGGCGCAATCTCCGTTACGGTCGCGGTCACGCACAATAGCCAGTACGCCATGCGACGGCAGCTCTGGCTTTCCGATTTCTCGAAACAGTTCATCCTCGTCTTCGTCGCGAGCCTCGTCACCATACTCGGGCTTCAAAGGGGCCTTGCCCCGGCCCTCAGGCTAAGGGATGCCGTGCGCGAGCGCGGCCGCAATCGCCTTGATCCCCTGCCGCCCGAGATGGTGCAGACGGAGCTCCAACCGCTGGTCCACGCGTTGAACGATCATATGGAGCGCGTCCAGGGCCAAATGGCGGCGCAACGCCGGTTCGTGTCGAATGCCGCTCATCAGCTGCGTACACCTCTCGCGCTGATATCGACGCAGGCAAGTGTTGCCGCACGCGAGAAGGATGCCGATCGCCGCGATGAGGCGCTTGCCGCCCTGCGCGATAGCACCAGGCAGATTTCGCGTCTCGCAAGCCAGCTTCTGACCTTGTCGCGCGCAGAACCGGGAAGCCGCCGGCCGCGGGCCGACGCGACCGATTTGAGCAGGGCGGCTCGCGAAATCCTGGAGGTGTATGCCGAGGAGGCGCTGAGGCGTTATATCGATGTAGGTCTCGAAGCAGACGGCCCTGTCGTCGTTGAAGGCGACGGGACGATGTTGCGCGAAATGCTGGTCAACCTCATCGACAATGCGATCCGGTATACTCGCCCGAACGGCCGGGTCACCGTTGCGGTGAGACAGGCGGACGGGCAGGCGATCGTCACGGTCGAAGACAATGGACCGGGCATTCCGGAGGCCGAGCGTGCGCAGGTCTTCGAGCGATTCTACCGGATCATCGGGACAGAAGCCGAGGGGAGCGGTCTCGGTCTTTCCATCGTTCGCGAAGTTGTCGATGGTGCTGGCGGTAATGTCACGCTCTCGGAAGCCGACGGCGGCGGTCTCGTCGTTACCGTGCGACTCCCGATCAAATGAAGCCAAGCCTGAAAAACAACCGAGTCAGAAATGAAAGAAGGCCGGGCAACTACTAGCCCGGCCTTCGCTTCGTTCGATCTGCCTTGGGAGGACGACGATCGTTTTACTGCGTGTCTATGTGTTGTTGCGGACGCCATTTCGCAAGACGGTTCTCGATCAGCGTCATGATGAACTCGGCAAAGAGCGTGACGACCATGACAAGTAGGATCGCTGCGAACATGCCGGCCGCGTCGAACGTGCCCTTGGCGATCGAGATGAGCTGGCCGATGCCGAAGCGGGCACCGACGAATTCGCCGACGATTGCGCCGATGATGGCGAAGCCGAAAGAAACGTGCAGGCTTGCAAATATCCAGCTCATCGCCGAGGGAATGACGACCGTACGCGTGACCTGCCAGTCGGAAGCACCAAGGATTCGTGCATTGGCGATCATGTTGCGGTCGGCTTCTCGCACGCCCTGGAAGGCGTTCGCAAAGACGACGAAAAAGACCATGATGAAGGCGAGCGCCACCTTGGACGGCAGGCCCAGACCCATGATCATGATGAAAATCGGCGCAAGCACGACGCGCGGGATCGAGTTGATGGCCTTGATGTAGACGGAGAAGATATCCGACAGGAAACGGTTGCGGCCGAGGCCGATACCGACGAAGACGCCGGTGATCGAGCCCGCGAAGAAGCCGATCAGCGCCTCTTCCATCGTCACCCAAAGATTATACCAGAGTGAGCCTTCCGTCGTGCCTTCGGTCGCCCATTCGTAAAGGCGTTGAAGCACGCCGCTTGGGCTGGAATAGAAGAACGGATCGATCCACTGCATGTTGGAAGAGAGCTCCCACATGCCGATGACGAAGACCAGGATAGCGATCTGCCAGAAGCGCACGAGCGTGTTGCGCCGGCGTATCGCTTTCATTGCGGAGGCTTCGATCTCGGCATCTGAGGTGCCCGGGCGAAACAGGGTGGCCGAACCGGCCTCGAAAGTCGTGTGTGCCATGATATCCTCCCGTCAAGCCGCTTCGCTTGCGCGGCGGTAGCTGGTTTCGACCTCTTCGCGCAGGTCCTCCCAAATCGTCTTGCAGTAGTCGATGAAGCTCTGCTCGTAGCGGATCTCCGAAACGACGCGTGGGCGGGGAAGATCGATCGGGTAGACCGACTTGACCGTGGCAGGGCCAGCAGTGAGTACATAGACCTTGTCAGCAAGCGCCACGGCCTCTTCGAGGTCGTGGGTGACGAAGACCACGGAAGCCTTGCGTTCGGCCCAGAGCTTCAGCAGTTCTTCATGCATGACCGTGCGGGTCTGCACGTCGAGCGCCGAGAAGGGCTCGTCCATCAGTAGGATTTCCGGCTCATTGATAAAGGTCTGCGCCAGCGAGACCCGCTTGCGCATGCCGCCTGACAGCTGATGGGGGTAGTGATGGAGGAACTTCGAAAGACCGACGCGGGCGAGCCAATCGCGGGCGCTTTTTTCTGCCTCGGTGCGCGACTTGCCGCGAAACAGCGGGCCGGCCATGACGTTCTCGATGACGTTCTTCCAGGGAAAGAGCGCATCCGTCTGGAAGGCAAAGCCGACACGCGGGTCGATGCCGGTGATCGGTCCGCCCATGAGGCGAACTTCGCCGGCCGAGGGGCGGGCGAGGCCTGTCACGAGATTGAGCGTCGTCGATTTGCCGCAGCCGGTCGGGCCTACGACGGCGACGAACTCGCCACGGGCAACTGTCATGTTGAAATCACGCAAGGCTGTCAGCGACTTGCCGGTTGGCGAGACGAAACGACGGCTGACATTGATCAGCTCGATCGCCGGAATCTGGTTGTTGTCCTGTTGCATGGTGAAACCTGAGGCGTGCTTTCAGGGCGCGTGCACGCGATGCCCATGATCGAACGGACGCCGCTTCCGATTTGAGCCGGAAGCAGCGCGACGGCCTTACTTGACGTTCTTGACGAATTCCGTCGTATAGGTCTTGGAAAGGTCGATCTGCTTGCCTTTCACGTTCTTGGAGAACTCCGAGAGCACGGCAAGCACGGTCTTTGGACCATCTTCCGGCATGACGCCGTCTGGCGTGAACATGCCCTTGCCCTCGTCGAGAGCCTTGATATAGCCGTCCTTGTCACCGACGTAGAAATCTTTCGGCATCTTGTCGGCGATATCGGCGGCAGAATGCGTGTTGATGTATTTCAGTGTCTTGACGAAGGCATTGGCGAGTTTCTGAGCCTCGTCCTTATGCGCATCGACCCAGGCGGTTTCCATATAGAGCGAGGCGGCCGGGTAGGTGCCGCCGAGTGCCTGGCGGGTCGCTTCCACGGTGCGCATGTCGACGAGAACGTTTGCCTCGCCGGTCTTGACCATGCGCGAGATCGTCGGCTCGGTCGTCATGCCGGCCTGGATCTGGTCTTGCTGCATGGCGGCGATGAAGGTGCCGCCGGCGCCGACCGGGACGGTGACGACGTCGCCCGGCTGCAGGCCAGCCTTGGACGCCATGAAGAGAGTGAGAAAGTTGGTAGACGAGCCGAGACCGGTGACGCCGAGACTCTTGCCCTTGAAATCGGCCGGCGACTTGATCTCGGGATGCTTGCTCGAGACCATCTCTACTTCGCCCGGTGCCTGGCTGAACTGGACGATGGATTCGACGAACTTGCCCTTGGCCTGCAGGTCAACGCAATGATCGTAGAAGCCGACGACGCCCTGGACGGCGCCGGCCAGAAGCTGGTTTTCGGCATCGACGCCGGCCGCTTCGTTCAGCAGCTCGACATCGAGTCCTTCGTCCTTGAAGTAGCCGAGCGATTCGGCGAGCTTGGCGGGCAGATAGATCTGCTTCTCATAGCCGCCGACCATGATGGTGATCTTGTCGGCTGCGTTTGCGCCGCTCGCAACAAAGGATGACGCGGCAAGAAGAGCGGAAAAAGCGACGGTGTGAAAAAGGCTGCGTGAAGAACGCATGGAAATCTCCTCCTGATGATCCAAATGCATCGTCGTCTCGTCACCTTGACCGTGTCTCCTCCACGATGCTGCCTTTTTCTATGGGGTTGAAGCTTTCAACTAGCTTTCAGGCGATTACTTGTTTCAAAGCCCCAACCGAGTTGTGACCGAAAACCTCGGCCAGCTTTGGACAAGCCGAAGTCTTCCGTCCGCAGAACGTGAGAGTTCTGCGTAATGCCGTTCAGGAGGTTATACATACTGATCGGGTGCTGGCTGGAGCCGCAATTCACGCTCCGCGCGATCAGGCGGTTAGCAACTCGTCTTGCCGCAGGCCCGCATGTTCTTCACCTTGGCTTCGAGATCGTCGAGGCCGACGGCGCCGGGCACCATTTCGGTGCCGATCACATAGGACGGTGTGCCGCTGATGCCGAGATTCGCCGCAAGCTGATAGGTCGTCTGTACGATATCGTCGTTCGGGTTCTTTTTCATCTCAGCGCGGATCTTGTCTTCGCTGACGCCAAGGGAAGAGGCGACCTGCATTGCGGTGTCTTCGGAGGCGCGGCCATCGCTGCCGAGCAGTGCGACGTGGAAATCACCGTATTTTTCCGGCGCAAGCCGGCGGAAAGCATCGGCCACGCGGTGCGCGGCAACCGAATCCGGGCCGAGGATCGGGAATTCCTTCAGCACGAAGCGGACATTCTTGTCCTGCTTCAACAGCGCCTGCATGTCGGGCAGGGCGTGGCGGCAATAGGTGCAGTTATAATCGAAGAACTCGACGACCGTGACATCGCCCTTCGGGTTGCCGAGCGTCACGTCATATTTGGAATCGAAGATGCCGTCGGTGTTGTTCTCGATCGCCATGGTGGCCTTCACCTGCTGGGCCATCTGCTGCTTCTTCTGCAGCGCGTCCTGCACGTCGAGCATGATCTCCGGATTTTCGATCAGATACTGCTTGATGAATTCGCCAAGTTCCTTCTTCTGCTGATCATCGAATGCGAACGCTTGAGCTGGAAGGACGATGGAGGCTGCAAGCGCGAGCGCAGTGAGCGTTTTGGAGAAGAAGGCCATGGTATCCTCGTCGTCGGCTGATGGATTCTCGAAGCGGAAATACCATCGCCGGGTTAATGGGCTTGGATGCGTCGGATCAAAGTACGGCGCGTCGGGCCGCCATCAAACAGGAATTTTCCTCCGATCCAAGCCCTCGCGGGATTGTGATGAGCCGATTATTGCGGCAATTGTCTGGCCGTTAGTTTGAGCTACTCAGGAAGTGATCTTGTTTTCCATCTCGAAACGCAGCGAAGTCGAACCGTTCCACGCCATGGATGTTCTGGCCGAAGCGACGAAACGACGAGCGGCCGGTCACCCTGTCATTTCCATGGCAGTCGGCCAGCCCTCGCATCCAGCACCTCAAGCAGCCCTTGAAGCCGCCCGCGCCGCGCTTGTCGAAGGGAGGCTCGGTTACACGGATGCGCTCGGCACAGCCCAGTTGAAACACGGGCTTGCCAAGCACTATCGCGACCGCCACGGTCTTGAGATCGATCCTGCGCGTATTGCGATCACCACCGGTTCGTCGGCTGCTTTCAATCTCGCCTTCCTGTCGCTTTTCGACGCTGGCGATGCCGTCGCGATCGCCCGGCCGGGCTATCCCGCCTACCGCAACATCCTCGGTGCCCTTGGCCTTGATGTGGTCGAAGTGCCCGTCACATCAGAAACGCATTTCACATTGACGCCAGAAAGCCTCGAAGCGATCCAGGCGCAAAAGGGCGTCAAGCTGAAGGGCGTGCTGCTTGCAAGCCCGGCAAATCCCACCGGCACGGTGACCGGCCGCGAAGGCCTGAAAGCACTTGCTATCTACTGCGACGCCAACGACATCGCCTTCATCTCGGATGAGATTTATCACGGCCTGACCTTTGCCGGGGAAGAGACGAGCGCGCTGGAGCTGACGGATGAGGCGATCGTCATCAACTCATTCTCCAAATATTACTGCATGACCGGTTGGCGCATCGGTTGGATGGTGCTGCCTGAGCGGCTGTCGCGTCCGATCGAGCGTGTCGCCCAGAGCCTCTATATCTCTCCGCCGGAGCTTTCGCAGATCGCCGCTACCGCCGCGCTTGGTGCCAGCCACGAGCTGGATGGCGTCAAGGCAAGTTATGCCGCCAACCGCGACCTGCTGCTCGACCGCCTGCCGAAGATGGGCCTTGCGACCGCGTCACCGATGGACGGTGCATTCTACGCCTATGTCGATGTCTCGCGCTTCACCAATGACAGCATGGACTTCGCACGGCGCATGTTGGCGGAGATCAATGTCGCCGCCACGCCTGGCCTCGATTTCGACCCGGTTGAAGGGCCGCGCACCCTGCGTATGTCTTACGCTGGTTCGGAGGCCGAGATCGCCGAGGCGTTGGAGCGCATCGGCGCCTGGCTGAAATAGGCACGATTCAGGTCCGATATTCCGGCGCTTGCCGGTCGAGGACGCGTCTGACGCTTTCGAGATGCAGGCGCGCACTTTCAGGATCGCCTTCGCGCATCTGCCTGGCCGCCTGTTCGGCAATTTCGGTCGGCACGGAGATCAGCGACCGCCCGGTGCTCATCGCCTTAAGTTGAACCTCCGCGGCACGCTCCAGGTAGTAGAGGTCGTCCCAGGCCTCGGCGATATTGGGTGCGCAGACCATCACGCCATGGTTCTTCATGAACAGGATGTCCTTGTCACCGAGTACCGTGGCAATCCTGTCGCCTTCGCGCTCATCGAGCGCCAGTCCGTTATAGTTTTCATCGACGGCGACACGGCCGTAAAATTTCAGGGCCGTCTGTCCGGCCCAGACGAAGGGGTCACCTTCGACCATGCTGAGCGCTGTGGCATTCGGCATGTGGGTATGGAACGCTGCACCGACGCGTGGAGACATCTTGTGCAGGCGGGCATGAATGAAGAAGGCGGTTGCTTCAGGCACACCGTCGCCAGCGACGACATTGCCTTCGAAATCGCAGATCAACAGCGACGAGGCGGTGGCCTCCTGAAAGGCCCAGCCAAGCCTGTTGACCAGGAAGAGATCTGAATGGCCTGGCACGACGGCGGAGAAATGATTGCAGATGCCTTCCTCGAGCCCGAGCCGCGCAGCCATCCTGAGGCACGCTGCCAGCTCGACACGTGCCTGCCAGATTTCTTCCGTATCGAGCGGCAGGTTTCGCAGGGTCGTCTGATGTCCCGTCGCCAGGTTCAGTTCATGGGCCATGTCTTGTCTCCAATAGCGTCAATTACATCCAGCCGTTTGCGGCAAATAGGCCAGGTACCTTGTCGAGCGTCGGCACGATTTCGTTGGGGCGGTAGTCGCTGAGCGGCTTGCGGCCGGTGCCGCGATCCACCCAGATCGTACGAAAACCGAGTTCGCGCGCCGCGGCAAGGTCAAGATGCGGGCTCGCGCAGATATGCACGAGATCATCCATGCCAATGCCGAGCGTCTTCCAGGCATGCCGGAAGATCTGTGGCGACGGCTTGTAGGCTTCAGCCCGTTCCGCGGTGATCACCCGGTCAACAAAGCCGCCGAGCTGGGCGACATTGCCGGCAATGATCGCGTCGTCGGTATTGGAAATGATGGCAAGGCGGAAACCGGCCCCTTTCAACTTGCCGAGCGTAGCGACGACTTCGGGGAAGGGTGGCATCCCGCCAATCGAGGACGTCAAAAGATCGGCATCGGCAGGATCGAACGGCAGTCCGAATTCTCTCATTGCCAACTCGAGCGCAAGCGCTGCCACCTGCTTGAAGGACCGGTGCGGCTTCTGCTCTTCCAACTCGTGTTCATGGCGATCATAGACGGCGATGAAGGCGGTCTGGTCGATGTCGCCACCCTTGGCGGACAGGATCGCATCCATGGCGGCGAGCAGCCCTTCATCCCATTGGATCAGCGTACCGTAACAATCGAAGGTCAGCCAGGTCGGCCGGTTTCCGGGAAGTGTCATCTCTCGTCTCCATGATTTGCCTCATGTTGACAAAGATGCAGCTCATTGAGAAATTAAATGTCGAAATCATTGGCATTGGAAAATCGAATGAGCTTCGCTTTCGACCTCGATCTTCTTCGCACCTTCGCGGTCGTGGTCGACTCCGGCGGCTTTACGCGTGCGGCAGAGCGCATTCATCTGACCCAGTCCACTGTCAGTCAGCAGATCAAGAAACTTGAGGCTAATATCGGCCACAGCCTGCTCTTGCGGGACAAGTCGACCGGCGGCGTCCAGACGACGGAAGAGGGTGAAGTGCTCTTGAGTTATGCGCGGCGTCTGTTGGCGACGGCGGAAGAGGCGATGGACGTCATGCGTAAGCCCTCTGCACCCAAGACCGTGCGCCTTGGTGTTCCCGAGGACTTTGCCGGCCGCAGGCTTATCGATCTTCTCTCCGGCTTTTCGGCTGCCTCGCCGCACATAAGGCTCGACACCGTCAGCGGATGGAGCATAGCGCTTCGCCGCCTTCTCGACGCCGGTGACATCGATCTGGCACTGATCAAACGAGAACCTGGCGATGGCGCCTGTCTGGCCAGCTGGACGGAGGAGCTGGTCTGGGTCGAGAGCATGAGCCGGCCCATCAAGGATGCGACGGTGCCGCTTGCGGTTTTTCCTGTGGGATGCATCTATCGTGAACGGGCGATCCGCTTCATCGAGCGCAGTGGTCGGCGTTGGCGCATCGCCTATACGAGCCAGGGTTTGATGGGCGTTCAGGCCGCAGTTGCTTCCGGCCTTGGCATAAGCCTGCTGCCGTCGGATGCGGTCCTGCCGGAACATCGCCAGCTTGCCGCGGTCGACGGGTTCGATCCGCAACCGGCCTCCGAACTTGCGCTTGTCAGGGGAAAGCTGCGCCTCTCGGCGGAGAGCCGATCGCTTGCCGATTTCCTCGCGGACAATCTTTAGGAGCGCGAGGAGAAGAGCGAAGCGAGTGTCGAAGCCGGCTTGTTGTTCATCCGCGGCACAACGACGAGCTGGCGGATTTCGCCGCGCCTGTAGGCGGCGAGGAAGCGCTTATAATCCTTGAAGGAAACGCAGCCGTTGGAATCGCCGTTCTTGCCAAGCATGTAGGTGTGCGCCAACAGACCGACGCGGTTGAAGATCGCGTCCGAACCCTGCACCGGTGTTAGACGAATGGCCGCGACGCCATGGAACAGAGCTTCACGCATCGTCAGGTTATAGGTGTGCGGCGGCGTCGGTCCGCGCATCTTCTGATCAATATAGCGCGGATTGTCACGCATCTTTCCCAGACCAGAATGGGCCTCCAGCCGCTCGCCGTTCGGCAAATAGACGGTAGCGTTTTCGATGTCGTATATCGCGACACCGGCGCGCAGGCGCGGTGAAAAGACCGGCTTGTCATAGCGCGGCACGGCATCGTCGTCGTCATCCTCGATCGGCGAATTCGGCTTGGCATAGGCAAGCACAGGCTCAGCCGCGCGCTGAGAACCCCTGGAGGCCGGCGCCGGTTTGCCGACGAGGCCGTCAGGCCGCGCCATCGGCAGCGGTACGGAATCCTCATCGGGTGCAAGAACCAAATCGAAAGGCTGTGGACTGCCGTCTGCCTCGGCAACTTCCACCTCTGTCGGTTTATCGGCGGTAGGAGCGGCAGCGCGGTTGACCGGCGTCGGCTCGATGGGAGCAGGCATTACACGGGGTCCGGCTTCGGCAAGGGCGAGCATGGCCGGCATTTCTGCGGCAGCGACAGCTTCCTTGGACGGAATGATGATCCGGTCGGCATCATCGTCGGCAGAAGCGGTCTCGACGACGGTTGCCGGCGCCTTTAGCGTGTCTTCCTTGTGGAAGCGCGGATTATCGGAGACGGCAACCGGCTGAAGTTGCGCGACGGCAACGGGCAGACGGTTGGTCTTCGCAAGCGCCAGGGCTGCATTCGAGGCAGCCGATGTCTTCTCGGCATGCGACTGGATCAACTGTGCCGTCAGAGGCACAACCGGCTTGGCATCGAATGCCGCCAGGCGTGACGCTTTGTTCACGTGGATCAGGCGCTTATGCACGACGGCAACAGGTGTTGCCCTCGGTGCCGCCGTGACGCGAGCAATCTCCTTTTGTGAGGAGAACGGCACCGACACGGATTGCATCGTTGCAACAGTGCCGATAAGCCACGTGGAGGTCAAAAGTCCGGCGATTGCGATGCCGGTAAGAAAGCTGCGAGATCTGCCCAAACGAACAGCGGATCCGCCAAAAGGGGCGACGTCATTGAACGTCCCTACTGCAAACGCCATACTCTACTCGTCTTCCAGAACTCGCTACGCAGGCCGGCAACACTGACAACTGATCAATGCCGGAGCCGCTAACTGCCCAAAAAGGCCGAATTTGGGCCTTTCCGCGTCATGCGACCGTTTCTTAAGGATGACGAACTATGGTTTCCAATTGGTTTACAGGCGCGGCGTTCGGCTTCGATTGTCGCAAAAAGAGACGGAATATTTTAGCAAAAGCTATTTTTCAAAGGCGGGCAGCTGCCCGATTATCGTCGCTCGGTGAGAGGCGATTCGGTGTCAGCTCCGCGCCATCACATAGCTGCCGGGAGCTTCCTCGATGGCATTGAGCGCAGTGCCGCCGGGATTGCGCGCCGCAACGCGCTTGTTTTCCTGCGCTTCGATCCAGGCATGCCAGTGCGGCCACCAGGAGCCTGTCGTTTCCTTTGCCTTGGCAAGCCAGGCGTCATAGTCGCCCTTGGCCGGACCACCGGTCCAGAACTGGTACTTGTTCTTGTCGGGCGGGTTGACGACGCCTGCAATATGGCCGGAGCCAGCGACGACGAACTGCACCTTACCGCCGAAGAACTGGCTGCCGAGGAAGACAGACTTGGCCGGCGCAATATGATCCTCGCGCGTCGCAAGGTTGTAGATCGGGATTTTGACGTTTTTCAGCGAGATGGTCTTGCCGTCGAGGACCATCTCATCCCTTGTCAGCGCATTCCTGAGATAGCAGTTGCGCAGGTAGAAGGCATGATTGGCCGCTGCCATGCGCGTAGAATCGGCATTCCAAAACAGCAAGTCGAAGGGCAGGGGTTCCTGGCCCTTCAGATAATTGTTGACGAAATAGGGCCAGATGAGCTCGCTCGCCCGGAGCATATTGAAGGCCGTCGACATGCGCGACCCGTCGAGATAGCCGAGCTCTTGCATATGCGCTTCCAATGCCTGAAGCTGCTCCTCGTCGACGAAGACCTTGAGGTCGCCAGCATGGGTGAAATCGACCTGCGTGGTAAAGAGCGTCGCGCTCTTGATACGCTTGTTCTTCTCTTGCGCATGCAGGGCCAGCGTGGCAGCGAGTAGCGTGCCGCCGACGCAGTAGCCGATGGCGTTGACCTCTTTCTCACCGGTCGACTTCTCCACCGTCTCCAACGCGAAATCGACGCCTTCCCTTGCGTAAGCAGTCCAGTCTTTGAGAGCATGACGGCTATCGGGATTGACCCAGGAGATAACGAAGACGGTATGTCCCTGATCCACGCACCATTTGATGAAGGATTTCTCTGGGTTGAGATCGAGAATATAAAACTTGTTGATCCACGGCGGGCAGATCAGCAACGGCCGCTTCAGCACAGTTTCCGTTGACGGCTCATACTGGATGATCTGGCAGATCTCATTCTGAGCAATTACCTTGCCCGGCGTCAGCGCCATATCGCGGCCGACGGCAAATTTGGTCATATCGGTCTGGCGTAGCCGCAATTCGCCGTGGCCGGCAATGATATCTTCGGTCAGCATCTTCATGCCGCGCACGAGATTCTCGCCGCTGGTCGCTATGGTCTCGCGGTAGACCTGCGGATTGGTGATCACGAAATTCGTGGGCGAGAGCGCGGCTGTGATCTGTTTCACATAGAAGCCGGCCTTGTGCTTCGTGTGCTCGTCCAGTCCCTCGGTTTCGGCAACGAGCTTTTCAGCCCAGTCAGCGGTGACGAAATAAACCTGCTTTAGAAATTCGAAGAAGGGGTTCTTCTGCCAGTCCTCATCGGCAAAGCGCTTGTCCTTGCGCTCGACCTCCCGTTCGACCGTCTCGCCCTGGATGCGCTGCATCGAGCGCATCCAGATGCCGAAGAAGGAGGTCATGAGCTGCGTCTGCGCTTCGAACGTGCGGCGTGGATCGGAGATCCAGTATTCCGTCACCCTGGAGAGCGTCTTCACCATGTCGGTGACGGGCTCGACGACCGTATCGGAGATTTCGCCGCGCTCGCGTGGGGCGAGCCACGCCGAAGCTGCCTTGCCGAGGTTTTCGAGAGCGCGGGCGAAGTTCATTGCCATGGCCTCAGGATCCTTCAGGAGATAGGGATCGAGATCCTTGGCGTCGAAACCCAGCTTGGCACCATTCTCCTGTTTGCTGTCGGTCACGCATTTCCTCCGGCGGCAGCACCCATTGTTTATTCGTTGTACATCTGCTGCGTTGAAGAAAACAAGTTCCGCTCGCCCGCTCTCATGCTATTGCTTTGTCGCTGCGACGAATTTAACAGTCGAAGCAGGCAGGATTGGATCATCAGGCATGACGACGACAGGCATTGGGCAAATCGCGACCTTCACCCGCACCGCAGCAATCTGCGCGGCGGCCGCGGCCACGGCCTTCGCGCTTGCCGGGTGCAACAAGACCGCCGAGGAGAAGAAGGCTTTCGCCCAGCGTATGGCTGCGCCGACTGCAGTTGTCATGCCGGCCTCCAAGGGCGAACCCGTCGAAGGCGGTCTCAACAAGGCGCCGGATGGTTATCCGACATTCGGCGCTCCGCTGACGGCCGCCAACGTGCAGATGAGCGACGAGCAGGCGGCCGAACTTCAGCATCAGCTGACGGCCCTTAGCGCCAAGCGTCGGGCAGGCACCATCTCGGAAGCGGAATATCAGCGCCGCGTTGCCGAGATGCGAAAGCTGGCCGCCGAGCATGGGGCCGACACGCTCTCTGAAATCACCAAATAAGCCTTGCCTTTAAGGCGATTTGGACGCAAAGCCTTCCGGATGGATCGGAAGATTCAATTTTCCCGATAATGCGCTTCACGCGCGGCCTCTCCGTCAAAGATTTGCCGCGCAGCTTGAGTTCAAGAGGAATACGGCGCTGCGAGTCTGAAGCTCGTATCGCAGATGCCGGGAGACGGAACGAGCTTCGACGCGGTCGACTAGCCGCATTTCCATGGGGAAAGAGATGGAAGAGTTTCACAAAGTCCGGCGTTTGCCGCCTTACGTTTTCGAACAGGTCAACCGTTTGAAAGCGAGCGCGCGAGCGGGCGGGGCCGATATCATCGATCTCGGCATGGGGAACCCTGACCTTCCGACGCCCCAGGCGATCGTCGACAAGCTCTGCGAAGTCGTCCAGGACCCGCGCACCCATCGCTATTCGTCTTCCAAGGGCATTCCCGGCCTGCGCCGTGCCCAAGCTGCCTATTATGCCCGTCGATTCGGCGTGAAGCTGAATCCGGACACGCAGGTGGTCGCCACTCTCGGCTCCAAGGAAGGCTTCGCCAATATGGCGCAGGCGATCACCGCGCCGGGCGACGTCATTCTCTGCCCGAACCCGACCTATCCGATCCATGCCTTCGGCTTCCTGATGGCCGGCGGCGTGATCCGTTCGATGTCGGTCGAGCCGGACGAAAGCTTTTTCCCGCCGCTCGAGCGCGCCGTACGTCATTCGATCCCGAAGCCGCTGGCGCTCATCCTGAACTATCCGTCGAACCCGACGGCTTTCGTGGCAACCCTCGACTTCTACAAGGAGGTCGTGGCCTTCGCGAAGAAGCACGACATCATCGTGCTTTCGGACCTCGCTTACTCGGAAATCTATTTCGATGGCGAGCCGCCACCGTCGGTTCTGCAGGTTCCGGGCGCAATGGATGTGACGGTTGAATTCACCTCCATGTCCAAGACCTTCTCCATGCCCGGCTGGCGCATGGGCTTCGCAGTCGGCAACGAACGCTTGATTGCGGCGCTGACGCGCGTGAAGTCCTACCTCGATTATGGTGCCTTCACCCCGATTCAGGTTGCGGCGACCCACGCTCTGAACGGCGACGGATCCGACATTGCGGAAGTCCGCAACGTGTACAAGCGCCGTCGGGATGTCATGGTCGAAAGCTTCGGCAAGGCTGGTTTCGAAGTACCACCGCCGGCTGCCACCATGTTCGCCTGGGCGAAGATCCCGGAGAAGTTCCGTCATCTCGGCTCGCTGGAATTTTCGAAGCTCTTGGTCGAGAAGGCCGACGTCGCCGTGGCCCCCGGTATCGGCTTCGGCGAGCAGGGTGACGACTACGTCCGTCTGGCGCTTGTCGAGAACGAACACCGCATCCGTCAGGCTGCGCGCAACATCAAGAAGTTCATGTCGACGGCAGACGAGACGATGCACAACGTCATCTCGCTCAACGCCCACCGTTAATTCCAACCTTGAAGACAGCCGCAGAATCTGCGGCTGTCTCTCACCAGACATTTCAGGATCGATCCATGGCAGATGCCCTCAAAATCGGCATTGCGGGCTTGGGTACCGTTGGTGCCTCGCTTGTTCGCATCATCGAGCAGAAGAGCAACGAACTTGCAGTCACCTGCGGCCGCCCGATGATGATTACGGCAGTTTCGGCGCGCGACCGCACGAAGGACCGTGGCATCGATCTGACCGGCATCACCTGGTACGAGCGTCCTGAAGAACTGGCCGAGAAGGCCGATATCGACGTTTTCGTCGAGCTGATCGGCGGCGCTGAAGGTGCTGCCAACATCGCCGTTCGCACGGCTCTTTCCCGCGGTCTCCATGTGGTGACTGCCAACAAGGCGCTGCTTGCCTATCACGGCGTCGATCTCGCAACGATCGCCGAGGAAAAGGGTTCGCTCCTGAACTTCGAAGCGGCTGTCGCCGGCGGTATCCCTGTTATCAAGGCGCTGCGTGAATCGCTGACGGGCAACACGATCTCGCGCGTCTACGGTATCATGAACGGCACCTGCAACTACATCCTCACCAAGATGGAGAAGGAAGGCCTGTCTTTTGCCGATTGCCTGAAGGAAGCCCAGCGTCTCGGTTACGCCGAGGCTGATCCGGCCTTCGACATCGAAGGCAATGACACCGCCCACAAGCTTTCGATCCTCACGACGCTCGCCTTCGGCAACAGGATCGCTGCAGACGATATCTATCTCGAAGGCATCACCAATATTTCGATCGAGGATATCCGCGCGGCAGCTGATCTCGGCTACCGCATCAAGCTGCTTGGTGTTGCCCAGCGCACGGATACCGGCATCGAGCAGCGCGTGCATCCGACCATGGTGCCCGTCGATTCGGTCATCGCCCAGGTCGATGGTGTCACAAATGCGGTCGCAATCGAATCTGATATCCTCGGTGAACTCCTGATGGTTGGCCCGGGAGCCGGCGGCAATGCCACAGCATCCTCGGTGCTGGGTGATATCGCCGACATCGCCAAGAGCCAGCCCGGCGCCCAGCGCGTTCCCGCCCTCGGCCATCCGGCGAAATCGCTGGAGCCTTATCGCAAGGCACAGATCCAGAGCCACGAGGGAGGCTATTTCATCCGCCTGACCGTTCTCGACCGCACTGGCGTTTTCGCCAGTGTCGCCACGCGCATGGCGGAAAACCACATTTCGCTGGAATCGATCGTCCAGCGTTCCAAACAGCATCTGGCGCCGTCGCACCACCAGACGATCATCCTCGTCACCCATGCGACGATGGAGGATTCCGTGCGCAAGGCTGTCGCCGCAATCAAGGAAGAGGGCTACCTCGTTGGAGAGCCGCAGGTCATCCGCATCGAACGCCCGAAGGAAGAAACCTGACGCTTTGTTTCAGTGTGGAGCAGGTAAGCCCATCTGGAGTCGGCCGGACAGGTTTTCTGTTGTTAATCAAAGCACTTTGCCAAAAAATATATTAACAGCTGTGCAGATATAGATATATTCAACCTGGGAGCGGCTGGAGTCGTGGGTTGAGGAATATAGAGCATACGCATGATCATGTTCGAACGGAGATCGAGAGTCCGCGAGCCGGCTTGCCCACGGCTGATCCGGCGCTTAGAGCAGCCCTTGAGTGCGAGGGGCAGCGGGGGCGGAATTGGGCGACACTCCTGATCCTGCTCTCGATCGTCTTCGTCCAGGTGCTTATCATCGGCTTCGTCATCTGGGCCATTTTCTGGTAATCCACAGGCCTGAAATCACCGCTTTGCTATCCGGTCCGCATCTGTAAAAAGGGCAGATGATGAAAGCGGAGTTTGGCATGGCAGATCTGGTCGATCCGGTACCGCGCGCCTTTCTGGGGGTCGAAAAATCCGTACTCGACAATCGCTGGGTTTCACGTCTCGACCAGGCGGGGCAGAACCGGGCGCTCGCCATGTCGCAGATGCACGGACTGCCGGACCTGATCGCCCGCGTGCTCGCCGGGCGCGGCGTGACGGTGGATGAGGCTGTCGAATTCCTCGATCCGACGATCCGTAGCCTTATGCCCGATCCCCACAGGCTAACCGACTGCGAAAAGGCTGCGAGGCGCCTTGCAGAAGCGATCCGTGCGGGCGGACCTGTGGCGATTTTCGGTGATTACGACGTCGATGGCGCTGCATCCTCGGCGCTTATGTATCGCTTCCTGACGCATTTCGGCGTCAAGGCGCATATCTACATCCCCGACCGCATCTTCGAAGGTTATGGCCCCAATCCGACTGCCATCAATCAGCTGATCGATAACGGCGCGAGGCTGATCGTAACGGTCGATTGCGGCTCCACCAGTCATGAGGCGCTGGCGGCTGCCGCGGATCGCAGCATCGACGTCGTTGTCATTGATCACCACCAGGTGGCGCACGAGCTGCCGCCCTGCCATTCCCTCGTCAATCCAAACCGCGAAGACGATCTTTCCGGACTGGGGCATCTCTGCGCGGCGGGTGTCGTCTTCATGGTGCTCGTGGCGACGCTGCGCCTGCTGCGCGAAGCTGGCGACAAGCGCATTCTCGCGATCGATCTCCTTCAGTGGCTGGATATCGTTGCCCTCGCGACTGTCTGCGATGTCGTGCCTCTCAAAGGGCTCAACCGCGCCTATGTGGTCAAGGGGTTGGTCGCTGCGCGTCACCAGAGCAATGCCGGTCTTGCGGCACTCTTCCGCAAAGCGGGTCTGGCAGGGCCGGTGACACCCTATCATTTCGGCTTCCTGATCGGCCCGCGCATCAACGCCGGCGGGCGAATCGGCGACGCGGCACTCGGAAGCCGCCTGCTCACGCTGGATGACGCTGCGCAGGCCGAAGACATCGCCCAGCGTCTCGACGAGCTCAATCGCGAGCGCCAGGCTATGGAAGCCATCATGCTGCAGGAGGCTGAGGCCGAAGCGCTTGCCGAATATGGAGACGGCGAGGGCGCTTCCGTCATCGTCACCGCGCATGAGAAATGGCACCCTGGCATCGTTGGCCTGATTGCTGCGCGTCTCAAAGAGAAGTTCAAGCGTCCCGCGTTCGCCATCGCCTTCGATCCGTCGGGCAGGGGCACCGGTTCAGGCCGCTCGATCAATGGCTTCGACATGGGCAGGATGGTACGATCGGCAGTCGATGAAGGATTGCTCATCAAAGGCGGTGGCCATGCCATGGCGGCCGGCCTGACCGTTGAGCGTGGCAAGCTCGGCCTGCTACGGGCTTTCTTCACCGAGAAGGCGCAGAAGACGGTGGCCGCCCTTGTCGCCAACGAAACGCTGAAAATCGATGGTGCCATCGCCGCAAGCGGCGCAACGATCGAGCTCATCGACCGTCTGGAAACAGCCGGTCCCTATGGTTCTGGACATTCCCAGCCGGTCTTTGCCGTGCCGGCGCATCGTGTGCGTGATTCCCGCCTCGTCGGCGAGCGGCATGTGAAGGTGACCCTTGAAGCCATGGATGGCGCGCGTCTCGACGGCATCGCCTTCAGGGCCGCCGAAACCCCGCTCGGCAACCTGCTTCTCAATTCTCGCGGCGCCAACCTGCATGTTGCAGGCTCGCTCGGTGCCGAGCATTACCAGGGCTCGCGCCGCATCCAGCTGCGTATCAGCGACGGCGCCCCGGCCAAGTGACCGGCGAAGAATCCTTGGCCTGAACAGAGATCAGGCCGGTGGTGGCCGGGAAAGGGGCGCTTTTCTGCGAAGGCGAGTAACCAGCCCTCAAACCTGGACCTTCCGAAACGGTGCGGGGGAAGGTGCGGATTTTCGCGCTGCGGAAACGGTGCCTGATGTAGGTCGGCTCACGACCTCCGCTCATCTATTCGCATGGCACAATAATGGGCGCCACTAAACAACTTTATGAAAAGACAGGGATATAATGAAGGAGAGTGGCACGCCCTAGGGGAGTCGAACCCCTCTTTACAGAATGAAAATCTGTCGTCCTAACCGATAGACGAAGGGCGCGTGCTCTGTGGTGGCGCCCTTATAGTCAGCACCTTTGTGCGCCGCAAGCGGCAAAATGAGAATTTTTTATGGGATTATGCAGTTTTTTTCTGAGCTTGTGGAAAAGCCGAAGACAGTCGCCTTATTGTCCTTCACGGTGCCGTCAGCGGCTGATGTTGGTACGCCCTAGGGGAGTCGAACCCCTCTTTACAGAATGAGAATCTGTCGTCCTAACCGATAGACGAAGGGCGCACGCTCTAGCTCAGATAGGAACGAGAAGCATGGTCCGCAAGCCGCTGATATAACGTCTGACTGGATGGGAAGGAGTGGCACGCCCTAGGGGAGTCGAACCCCTCTTTACAGAATGAAAATCTGTCGTCCTAACCGATAGACGAAGGGCGCGTGCTGTGGTGGCGCCCTTATAGTCAGGCACTTCCGATCCCGCAAGCGGCAAATTCGAAATTTTTCAAAAAAATGACAGTCCGTTCTCGCTTGTGGAGAATAAAGATTATTGCAGCCAAATCAAAGGGCTGTGGCCACCATTGAAAATCAGGTGCCAGCCGTTTCCCTTACGTCATGCTGTTCAAGAGCTGAAAGTCAAATGGCCCTTGCCGAAGCAATCGGCGTGCTCTTGCGGCCGCAGCCCCAGTTCCAGTCGCGGACATTGCCGGTGTCCAGATGGACCGAATCCGTATGACAATAGGTGCCAACGCCGCCACGGTCCGGCAGGGAGCGAATATATTGGGCGATATCCCATTTGCTGACGCCGTCGATCTGGATATCGGCGGCTTCGCAGCTCTTGTGCATCGATTCTTCGGCGCCGCCGACTTCACGGTTATGCTGCGGATCGCGGTAGCCCGATGTCACGACGACCGGCTTGCCGAAATGAGTCTCGACTGTTTTGATGATCCGCATGAGGTCGGGCTTGAAGCAGCCAACCTGGACGCTGTCGTTCTGCACGTGCAGGCCATTCGGTGCAATACGTGTCATACCCGGCAGTGATGCCTTCTGCAGGAGCCCGGAAAGGCTGCTGAGCAGGTTCTGCTTGGGCGCGCTGTAGAGTGCATTCGTCGTCGATCCCGGAATGTTTTCGCCGGCAAGCGAGGCGGTCTGCAAGGGCGCAGCTTTCGTGCTTGTATTCTCTGATGATTGCTGCGGCGGCATCTCGCCTTGCTGTGGCTGTGGAGGCATGCTGAACACGCTCGATCTTGGGCCGGCACCCTGCGGTGCATAAGCACTCGGCTGAATGACCGTCGAGGTGGAATTGTTCTGCGGCATCGGCTGATGATCGGAAAAGATGCTCATCGCCTGCGCGTTGATTCGCGTCGACTGCATGACGAGTCCGCCGATATTGGCCGGCTGTTGCGGTTGCATGGCCGGATCGGCGGGCGCGGCCGCAGGAGCCGCATTCGGATCCTGCGCTGCGACCTGCGGATCGACACCGGAGACATTCGTCAGCATCGGGTCGCGATAGGGTTGTTTCGACATGGTGGAGGATGCGGCTGGCATTGCCGCTGCCAGGCGCGGCGCTGGCTGTTCCGCTGATGCGGCGGGCGTGGCGACCGCGGCCGAATCAAGTGCCTTCTTGTCGGAAACGCAACTGGAAAGCGCCAGGACAGAGCCGGCGATCAGCAAAGCACCGACAGCCTGCCGGCTCGGAAGGGCAATCCGCTTATTATTTCTGGTCAACCGAGAAATCTCCGGTGAATGCGGAAGGCGCAAGAATGCGCGCTTCCGTTAAGACAGAGCCGGAGAATGCCCTGTGAAGCTTGCCTGCAGCTTGGCTTACCAGGAGCCGGTATTGGCCATGGAGAGCCAGGGTTCGGCCGGAGCCAATTTCTCGCCCTTCTGCAGGATCTCGATCGAGATGCCATCAGGTGAGCGCACAAAAGCCATGTTGCCGTCGCGCGGAGGGCGGTTAATCGTAATACCGTTGTCCATCAACTTCTGACAGATCGCGTAGATATCATCCACCTCATAGGCGAGGTGACCGAAATTGCGTCCTCCAGTATAATCTTCCGCGTCCCAGTTGTAGGTGAGTTCGAGGCAGGGAGTCTTTTCGCTACGGGCACGGTCGATATCGTCCCGAGCAGCCAGGAAAACGAGCGTGAAGCGGCCCTTTTCGTTATCATGGCGGCGGATTTCCTCGAGACCGAACAGGGTGCAGTAAAAATGGAGGGAGGCGTCGAGATCTTTGACGCGAACCATGGTGTGGAGATAACGCATTTTGTTTCCTCTCTCTTTTCAGGCTAGCCCGTCTGGGTAATAGACGCCAGTTTCGGGCAAGTCATCGCGATAAAATGTACAGTTGGGAATAACCGAAAACTAGGACTTGCGCTTATCCGTTACCAAGATGTTAATCTTGATTTCAAGAATCAGTTAACCGTAACAGTGTGACGCGTATTGAGGGGCTGGCGACATGGCTGACAGGATTTCATCGAACGGCTTTACCGACCTTGAGGAATTGTCGGGGGAACCGGTCGACCTCGTTGAAATCACCGGCGTGGTGAAATGGTTCGATGTTGCCAAGGGTTTTGGCTTCATCGTTCCCGACAACGGCATGCAGGATGTCTTGCTGCACGTTACCTGCCTGCGCCGCGACGGCTACCAGACCATTCTCGAAGGCACCCGCATCGTCGCTCTTATCCAACGTCGTGAGCGCGGCTACCAGGCCTTCAAAATTCTTTCGATGGATCAGTCGACGGCCGTCCATCCCTCGCAGATGCCGCCGGTCCGCACCCATGTACAGGTCACGGCCACCAGTGGCCTCGAGCGCGCACTGGTGAAATGGTTCAACCGCACCAAGGGCTTCGGCTTTCTGACGCGCGGCGAGGGCACGGAAGATATCTTCGTACACATGGAAACGCTCCGCCGTTTCGGCCTTACCGAACTGCGCCCCGGGCAGGTGGTGCTGGTGCGCTTCGGCGATGGCGAAAAGGGCCTGATGGCCGCCGAGATTCATCCTGACGTTCCGAGTCCGGTGGGTCGGTCTCACTGATGAGCGGCCTATTCTCTGTTGCGATAATCAGAAGCGCCTTGATGGCGCTTTTTTTCATGGTCGCCCTGCCGGCATTCGCCCAGCAGGATATGCACTTCAATAGAGAGCCGCTGATTATCCAGACGGCTGCCGGCAGGATGCTGCATTTTAGCGTAGAGATCGCCGCCACGGATGACCAGCGAGCCCATGGCCTGATGTTTCGCAAGGCGATGGCCGAAGACGCCGGCATGATTTTCGATTTTGGCATATCGCGGCGCGTCACCATGTGGATGGAAAATACCGTACTGCCGCTCGATATGCTCTTTGCCGACGATCGAGGCGTTATCACCCATATCAAGGAAGACGCCACGCCCTTTTCCCGCGACATCATCGATTCGATGGGTGAGGTTCGCTATGTGGTCGAACTGAACGCCGGTATTGCCCGCAAGCTGAATATCCGCCCCGGTGATCGCATTGTTAGCGCCACCACGACAAAAAAGGCGAAATAAGCCTGTGAAAACTGCCGGCCAAGGTGGATTTATGGGGTTGCTAGGGCAGAGGGAAGCGTGTATTCCCGCTGCCATCAAAGGCTCGGAGTGTAGCGCAGTCTGGTAGCGCATCTGGTTTGGGACCAGAGGGTCGGGAGTTCGAATCTCTCCACTCCGACCATTTTCCCGATATCTTCCGCAATTTGAGATTGGCTTTGCCGCTCGTCGTGCCTTCTGCTTACGGGACGTTTTTTTGCTCAGGAAGCTTTTCGGTCAGGAAGATTCGTAGCCGTTCACGCCGCAAAACACGCCTGCAAAGGCGTGATTCAGCCTTGGGCAAGCAGGCCGAGATATTGAGCATAGCTGATCGCTGCGTAGAAAAACGCAGTGATGCTTGCTCCTATCATGATGGCATGGAATTCTGCAGAGGATCTCATAGCTTGCACCCGTGTCATAACGGTTGGCCGACACCCTAGTCGCCTATACCGGTCATAACAATTGGAAGGCAATCAAAACATGCAACAATCCGAAACATTTCGGAGTGTGCGACAGGATTGCCCGCTTATCCGCACCCGGCTGCGATAGGGCTGCGCCTTACGCGCTTTGCGTATAATAACGCGCGGTGCAGCATTCGGTTTCCCTATCGGCCGATGCTGCCTGAGTGGCGCTTTTTCCTTGAAAAAACGGGGATTCGCGGATAAGCAAAAATTCACTTCCCGCTGCCATCTTTGGTATGGAAGCAAGCCATACCCAGGCTGAGTATAGCACAAGCGGGCGTTGCCCGCATATCGGAGGCACTGCAGTCATGTCTGCTAAGATCTATCGTCCGGCCAAGACCGCAATGCAGTCCGGTAAGGCAAAGACCCATCTCTGGGTGCTGGAATTCGATCAGGAGCAGCCGCGAAAGATCGATCCCATCATGGGCTACACGTCTTCGGGCGATATGCGCCAGCAGCTGAAGCTGACCTTCGAATCGCAGGAACTTGCCGAAGCCTATGCCAAGCGCAACGGCATCGAATATCGCGTAATCGCACCGAAGGATCCCGCACGCCAGGTCGTCGCGTATCCAGACAATTTCCGCTATACCCGTACCCAGCCCTGGACGCACTAATCCGCCTGCGGATTCGAGATAGAAATACCGATGTCGCAATTAGGCGACATGCAGATGGCCCCTTAGCTCAACTGGATAGAGCAGCTGCCTTCTAAGCAGCAGGTCGCAGGTTCGAGTCCTGCAGGGGTCGCCACCGTTCCTCTGTCCGACCCGGAGACATAGGTAACAGATTGTCCCTAAGACATGGGTGACAACCTCGTGCCGAACGGGTTGTCGATGGTTTGCAATGTCCTCTGTTCCAGATCGATATATCCGAGATCATAGCGCAAGAAGCTGACGAGCCAAATGCCGTCGTCGACCTCCTTGAGGCCGAGCCTCTGACCGGCCATGACGGTTGAGATGTTGATCTTCTTGCGATGGATGCACAGACGGCCGCAGTTGGTGACGATGGCATCGCGGTCGTGGAAGGGATAGCTGGTCTCGGGCAGCCCCTCATAGGGTCGCGGCGAAGCCTTGTAGACGTCGGCCGGGACCTTCATCGACAGGGCCTCATGCGGTCTTTCGGTGTTGAATTCGCTGACGAACGCGTCGAAGCGCATTTGCTGCTGGAGAATATTGCGTCCTGGCGGACGGGTGGCTTCTTTCTTCAGCGTCAGATGCATGCGTTCATGGCGGCCATTCTCCTGCGGGTGGCCGGGGCGAATGCGTTCGAAGGCGACACCGAGCCTGAGCCACCAGACCGACAATTTCGAGAGATTGTAGAGCCCTTTGGGGCTGGCGAATGGCAGGCCGTTGTCGGAACGAATGGCAAGCGGAAGCCCACGCTCGGCAAAGACTCGCCGGAAGGCATCGAAGACGCCGCGTTCGTGGGTTGTCTCGAAGGCCTCGCAGCACAGGAGATAGCGCGAAGCCTGGTCGGTGATCGTCAGGGGGTAACAATATCTGCCGTCGCCCAGCTTGAACTCGCCCTTGAAGTCGGCGCACCAAAGATCGTTGGGGCCGACGGCTATCGAGAGCGTCGTGCGCCCGGTTCCTCTTGCGGGCCTGGCTCACAAGGCCGTATCGGTCGAGCACCGCGTGCACCGTGCTTCTGGCCGGGATGCGCACGTCGCCGGCCAGACGGCGGACCAGGAGCTCGCGGATCTTGCGCGCGCCTCAGTGCGGCTTGTCTTGTCTGCAGCGCACGATCATCGCCTCAACCGGCTCGGGCAATTGATTGGCATAGCGCACCGGTCGCCGCGACCGGTCCGTCAGGGCCTCCAGCCCGTCCTCCTTGTAGCGATTGAAGATCTTGTAGCCGGTCTTGCGCGAGATCCCGAACGACCGGCAAACCTCGCTCATCTCTTCGCCCTCCAGCAACCGGGCGACAAATCGAAGACGCTCATCCATGACCGAAGTCTCTCTCCACGGCATCAACACCTCCCGCAAAAAACGAAAAGTGTTACCCATGTCTCCGGTACAAATCGTCACCTATCTCTCAGGCCGGGCACTCAAAAGTTTGCAGTTTCCTGAATATGAGCTGCGGATTTCTCTTCGCGGCGGGAGACGATTTCGGGAATAAATGACGGCTGGCCGCACGATCACTATATCGTGCGGCCAGCCTGCGGTTCTCCAACCTTGCCGACTTAGCTTGCGGGTGTAAGCGTCAAGGACGTGCCTGTTGCGGCAACATTGACACCGAGCTGGCCGGTGACGCTGATGACCTGCAGATGGATCGATCCGGAGGTGCCGCCGAATAGCACGTTGGTGCCGATGCCGCCAACCAGCGTGGCTTCCGCGGTTGCGCCCTGGTAGAGACCGGCCAGCGAGCCGCGATGATAGCCGGCTGTCGGTGCAAAGACCGCCCAGAGCAGGCGACCACGCGTGGTGAAGCCGAGATCGACGCCAAACTTCCGCAGCGCGCCGGTGTAATGTTCAGGCGCTTCGCTATTGCTCGTCGGCTGAAAGACGCAATCGATCTGCTTGGCGGAGCCGAGCACATAACCGATGCCGCCGCCGATATCGCAAGCGAGGTAGCCGATCTTGACGCCCCCGCTCACATCAGGCTCGATAGGCGGGCTCCTCCGTACCAGATCCGCTGCACTGGCGCTCATCGCGAATGCCTGAAGCAACGAAGCTGCTGCGATTGTGGTCGCGATCATCTTTTTCATTTCCGTCTCCTTTGGATATGGCACGAAAGATATAGCGCCGGCTTTGTCATAACCAAGGCGGTAAATTATCTGCCTTCATTTTGGTTCCAGCTGTTGCCTGTGCGACGCTGCCGCTGGCATCTTTGATGGAACCGTATCCGCCTGCATCGGTTGTCCAGATGTCCATTTCAAACAATGGAGATCGGAATGAGCAAGACCAATGTAGACGACATCCGCAAGCGCTCGGAGCGGCAGGTGGAGAATACCAGTGCCGGAGGACACCTTGGCGGGACTTATTTCGGCCAGCAGCCGGACGGAAAAACAGCCTCTTCCAGTAGTACCGAGGCGCGGAAGTCCCGTGCGAATGACGGAAGCAACTGACAGAGATGCTTGTGACCGTCGCAGCCGCTTCAGGAAGCCGTAGCTGCCACGCTCTTAGCTTCCGCCGGCCATCAGCCGGCGGGCTTTATTCCATATATGTTCGATCAGTGCAGGATCTGGCTGAGGAATAGCTTTGTGCGTTCGTGCTGCGGATTGTCGAAGAACTCGGCCGGCGAATTCTGCTCGACGATCTGGCCCTGATCCATGAAGATAACCCGGTTCGCGACCTGACGGGCAAAGCCCATTTCGTGCGTGACGCAAAGCATGGTCATGCCTTCCTCGGCAAGGCCCACCATCGTGTCCAATACTTCCTTGATCATTTCCGGATCGAGTGCCGAGGTCGGCTCGTCGAACAGCATGATCTTCGGGTTCATACAGAGCGAGCGTGCAATCGCGACGCGCTGCTGCTGACCACCCGACAGCTGGCCCGGATATTTATTAGCCTGCTCGGGGATCTTGACGCGTTTCAGGAAATGCATGGCGATTTCTTCCGCCTGCTTCTTCGGCATCTTGCGCACCCAGATCGGCGCGAGCGTGCAGTTTTCCAGGATCGTCAGATGCGGGAAGAGGTTGAAGTGCTGGAACACCATGCCGACTTCGCGGCGCACTTCGTCGATCTTCTTGAGGTCGTTGGTAAGCTCCGTGCCGTCGACGATGATCTGGCCTTTCTGATGCTCTTCCAGACGGTTGATGCAGCGGATCATCGTCGACTTGCCCGAACCCGACGGACCGGCAATGACGATGCGCTCGCCGCGCATGACCTTCAGGTTGATGTCACGAAGAACGTGGAAATCCCCGTACCACTTGTTCATGTTGATGATCTCGACGGCAACTTCGGTCGTCGACACGGTCAACTTCTTTGTCTGGGCTTCTGCCATTGCGTGTTCCTGTTCTTATCGTTTGTGGCCGGTGTCGAGATGACGTTCCATGAATGCTGAATAGCGCGACATGCCGAAGCAGAAAAGCCAGAAGGTAAAGCCGGCGAAAATCAGCCCGGACAGCGGCGTCACAGCGGTTGCCCAGTTCGCATCAGTAAAATTGAGGCGAACGATGCCGAGCAGGTCGAACATGCTGATGATCGACACCAGCGAGGTGTCCTTGAACATGCCGATAAAGGTGTTGACGATGCCGGGGATGACCAGCTTGATCGCCTGCGGCATGATGATCAGCCGTATCTTCTGCCAGTAGCCGAGGCCGAGCGAATCTGCGCCCTCGAACTGACCCTTCGGAATGGCTTGAAGTCCGCCACGAATGACCTCGGCCATATAGGCGGAGGCGAAGATCGATACACCCACGATCGCACGCAGCAGCTTGTCCACCGTCCAGCCCGCCGGCAGGAACAGCGGCAGCACGACGCTTGCCATGAACAGTACGGTGATGAGCGGCACCCCGCGCACGACTTCGATGAAGATGACGCAGACCATGCGGATGACCGGCATTTTCGAGCGTCGTCCAAGCGCCAGCAAAATGCCGACCGGGAAGGACACGACGATCCCGACGAAGGAAAGCACCAGCGTTACCATTAGTCCGCCCCAGAGCGGGGTCTCCACGGTTTCGAGGCCAAAGCCGCCGTAGAGCAGGACGAAGGAGACGATCGGCAACACGATGAAAAGCAGGACGGCGTTCAGGCCCTTGCGCGGCACCGATGGGATGAGCATCGGCACGAGCAACAGCACAAAGAGAATGCCGACCAATGTCGGCCGCCAGCGCTCGTTGAGCGGATACCGCCCATACATGAATTGGTCGAACTTGGCGTTGACGAAGGCCCAACAGGCCCCGCTCCAGCCATCCGGTTGGATACCACCCTGTACAGTCGTGGCGCAGAAGGTGCGGTCCGGACCGCTCCAGACCGCCTGCACGAACAACCAGTTGATCGCATGCGGCAGCGCCCAGCCGAGGAAGGCCAGTGCCAAAATGGTGAAGATGATATCCTTCGGCGTCGCAAGCAGGTTGCGGCGTATCCAGGCGCCCGCTCCCTTTTCGCCCGGGGGAGGCGGTTCCTGTGCCAGCATGGTGGTTCTGACGAAACTGTCGCTCATCTTATCTCTCCACCAATGCCATCTTGGCGTTGAACCAGTTCATCAGCAGCGAGGTCACGATGCTGATGGCGAGATAGATGACCATCCAGATGAGAATCACTTCGACGGCCTGACCGGTCTGGTTCAGCGTCGTGCTGCCGACGGCAACGAGATCGGCAAAACCGATGGCGATCGCCAGCGACGAGTTCTTGGTGAGGTTCAGATACTGACTGCTCAGCGGCGGAATAATGATACGGAAGGCCTGCGGAATGACCACCAGCCGTGTGATCGATGAAGGATGCAGGCCAAGTGCGGCTGCTGCCTCCGTCTGGCCTTTCGGCACGCCTCGGATACCAGAGCGCACAATTTCGGCGATGAAGGCAGCCGTGTAGAAGGAAAGCGCCAGGAACAGCGACATGAATTCTGGGCCGACCACGGAACCGCCGCTCAGATTGAACTTGCCGGCGACTGGAAAATCGAAGGAAAGCGGCGCACCTGCGAGCAGGAAGGCAATGAGCGGCAGGCCGATGATGAGGCCGACCGAGGCCCAGATCGTGTGGAACGGCTGGCCGGTCGCAGCCTGCCGGCGATGTGCCCAGCGGGCAATCACGATTGTGGCGATGATCGCAATGATGAAGGCAATACCCACGAACCAGAAGTTCTCTCCGAAGATCGGTTTCGGGAAGGAAAGACCGCGATTGTTGAGGTACGAGCCGAAGGGCAGATGCAGCGATTCACGGGCATTGGGCAGGACCGCCAGAACGCCAGAATACCAGAAGAAAATCACAAGCAGCGGCGGAATATTGCGGAAGACCTCCACGTAAACGGTGCAGAGCTTGGCGATCAGCCAGTTCCGTGACAGGCGGCCGATACCGACGATGAAGCCGATGATCGTCGCAGTGATGATGCCGGTGACCGCGATCAGCAGCGTGTTCAGGAAGCCGACGAGAAGCGCGCGGCCATAGGTCGAATCGCTCGAATAGGCGATCAGCGACTGGCCGACTTCAAAACCGGCGCGGCCATTCAGAAAGCCGAAACCCGATGCGATGTTGGCGCGTGCAAGATTGACGGCCGTGTTGTGTGCAACAGACCAAATGAAGGCAACCAGCAATATGATGGTAAGAGCTTGGAAGAAGATGCCCCGAACGTTCGGGTCGTAAAGGGCGGACTGAAAACTCCAGCCGCTCTTGGGTATAGGTGTTCGATCCGCAACCTGATGCGTCATGCCTGGCCAATTCCCCACGTTATGCGCTCCTTTTCGGAGCTTTTTTATAGAGGAGGAAAGGCGGTCGCCCGCCTTTCCGGCTTTTCATGCGTCGCGCCGACTAGCGAACCGGCGGAGCGTACTGAATGCCGCCCTTATTCCAAAGAGCATTGAGGCCGCGTGCGATCTTCAGCGGGCTGCCCTGGCCGATGTTCTTCTCGAAGACTTCGCCATAGTTGCCGACGTTCTTGACGATATTGTAGGCCCAGTCGTTCGTCAGGCCGAGGTCGGTACCGATCTTCGTATCGGCTTCAACGCCGAGGAAGCGCTTGATATCCGGGTTGGGTGAGTTCTTCATCTCGTCGACATTGGCCTTTGTGATGCCGAACTCTTCGGCGTTGATCATCGCATAGCCGACCCAGCTGACAATATCGAACCACTGGTCGTCACCCTGGCGAACGGCCGGAGCGAGCGGCTCCTTGGAGATGATTTCCGGCAGGATCATGTGTTCGTCGGGGTTTTTCAGCGTCAGACGCAGCGAGTAGAGGCCCGACTGGTCGGTCGTGTAGACGTCGCAACGGCCGGAGTCGTAGGCGGCGTTGACTTCGTCAAGCTTCTCGAAGACCACCGGGTTGTACTGCAGGTTGTTGGCCTTGAAGTAGTCGGCGAGGTTGAGTTCGGTCGTGGTGCCCGACTGAACGCAGACGGATGCGCCGGAGAGTTCGAGCGCCGACTTCACGTTCAGGCTCTTGCGAACCATGAAGCCCTGGCCGTCATAGTAGTTGACGTAGCGGAAGTTCAGGCCGAGAGCGGTGTCGCGGTTGATTGACCACGTCGTGTTACGAGCGAGCACGTCGATTTCGCCCGACTGAAGGGCCGGGAAGCGGTTTGCAGCGCTGAGGGGGGTGAACTTCACCTTGTTGGGGTCACCGAAGACTGCAGCGGAAATTGCGCGGCAGAAATCGACGTCGAAGCCCGACCAGTTGCCGGACGCGTCAGGGGCAGCAAAGCCGGCGAGACCGGTGTTGACGCCGCATTGGATGAAACCTTTTGCCTTTACGTCTGCGAGAGTCGTGGCCGAAGCGGCCGAAGCGCCAAGAACGAAAACTGCTGCGCCGACTGCTGCGGACAGGAGCTTGTACTTCATTTTTCCCAACCTTTTTCCGTTGTCTTATCTTTATCTTTTCGGGGAGTGGCCGGCTTAAAATTACCCGCTTACCTCCCCGTTTCCCCGCAACCCTCCCGGCGCGAGTGGGTCTATCACAGTCGCAAATGTCACTATGGTCAAGTGTCGCGGCCGATAATTGCGGGAAATTTCAGCATTTTGGTAGATTACGCCGTACGCACGAGCATTTGGCTAGAAATTGAGCGCCAAGGTGACGAAAAATAGCGCGGAAATCCCGAAATAAAGGCCGCCGGTTTCATAGGGTGAAATATGACGTCAAGTTGTAGGGGTTGACCCCGATGGCGACGGGGTTCAAAAGTTCGGCCTTTGCATACCCTCGCCAAAAGGCCATTTCCCACATGAAAGATCTAGACAGTCTCCTGCCGGGCGCCGGCGTAAACACCCGTCTTTCCCACATCGGCTACGATCCCACCGATTACCACGGATTCGTCAACCCGCCGGTGGTGCGCGCTTCTACAGTGCTCTTTCCCAATGCCAAGTCCATGGAGACGCGCGACAAGAAGTATACCTACGGCACGCGCGGTACGCCGACGACCGATGCCCTTGCCGAAGCGATCAACGCGCTCGAAGGCTCTGCCGGCACGGTGCTGGTGCCCTCCGGCCTTGCCGCCGTCACGGTCGCAGTGCTTGCCTATGCGGCGACGGGCGATCATATGCTCGTGGTCGATTCCGTCTACGGCCCGACACGTCATTTCTGCGATACGATGTTGAAGCGTATGGGTGTCGAGGTTGACTACTTCGATCCGGCGATCGGCGCTTCAATCGAAACGCTGATCAAGCCGAATACCACGGTCGTGCTGACCGAGGCTCCTGGCTCCAATACCTTCGAAATGCAAGACATCCCGGCCATCGCGGCTGTGGCACACAAGCACAATGCCGTCGTGCTGATGGACAATACCTGGGCCACGCCTCTTTATTTCCGCCCGCTGGATCACGGCGTCGATGTCTCCATCCATGCCTCGACTAAATATCCATCGGGTCATTCCGACATTCTGATGGGGACCATCTCCGCCAACGCCGAACACTGGCCGCGACTGATCGACGCGCATGGCACGCTCGGCCTCTGTGGAGCGCCAGATGATTCCTACCAGATCCTGCGCGGCCTTCGCACCATGGGCATCCGGCTGGAGCGCCACTACGAAAGCGCACTGGCGATCGCTACCTGGCTGGAAAATCGCGAAGAAGTTGCCCGCGTCCTACATCCGGCCCTGCCGAGCTTCCCGTCGCACCACATCTGGAAGCGCGACTTCAAGGGTGCCAGCGGCATCTTCTCTTTCGTGCTCAAGGCCGGTGATGCGCAGAAGGCCAAGCCGAAGGCGCACGCCTTCCTCGATGCGCTTTCCTATTTTGGACTGGGCTATTCCTGGGGTGGCTATGAAAGCCTTGCCGTGCTGGTCAATCTCTCGGACCGGAAAATCGCCAAGGCGCCTGCCGAAGGTCCGGTTATTCGCCTGCAGATCGGGCTCGAAGATATCGTTGACCTCAAGGCCGATATCGAGCGCGGTTTTGCCGCCGCCAACGCCGTCTGATTAGCCGCCATCTGGTCAGCCGATCGGGCGGTAACCGTAGATCCAGTCGAGATCCGCCGCGAGGCTCTGCGGTGGTTTCAGCGACAGCACGATGTCACGGCCGAGACGGATCGGGCCGCGCGCATGATAGGCAAAGCGATTGAAGGCGCCCCGTTGACGCAGCTTCGTGATGCGCGGCGTGCGATGTCTTTCGAAGACAGAAATGGCTTCCGAAACCGGGCGGGTGGCAAGGAAGGCCGCAAGCTCGAAGGCATCCTCGATCGCCATCGCCGCGCCCTGCGCTGCAAAGGGCATCATTGCATGCGCAGCATCGCCGATCAGCACGGTTTTGTCTCCATCCTGCCATCTGCCTGGTGTCGCCTCGAAGAGCGGCCAGAAGGTAATGTCATTCCGGTCTCTCAATAACTCCACAATCGCTGGGTGCCAGCGCCGGAAGCGGGACTGCAGAAGCTCCTGCTGCGCCAGCGTCGGCTGACCCTGCCAGGCCTCCGGCGCGATATTGCCGGCGGTGATCGCCACCATATTGAAGCCGCCGGTTTCCTTGAGCGGGTAGCAGACCATATGCGCCGAGGAGCCGAGCAGCGCTGAAACGCTCGCCCTGTCGACAAGGCCCGGTGCCGCGGCCTCCGCGATAGTGAAGCGGAAGGCGATATTTCCGGAAAAGCGGGGGGCAGGGGCGCCCGCTATTGCCTGCCGTAATCTCGACCAGACGCCATCCGCACCGACAATCACATCGGCCGGGCGTCGACCCAACGGCAGATCCGATTCGAAACGCGTGCCGAGATGCAGCGTGCACAGCGGATTGGCGAAAACTGCATCCAAAAGGGCCTTCTGAAGCGTCTTACGGTGCAGGACGCCGTAGGGCGCTCCCCAGCGATTCCGGGCGAAACTTCCCACAGGCACTGCCGCGAGCTCACGCAGAGAGCTGCCGGACATCAGCCGGATGGATTGCGGCTCGAGCCAGAGACTCGTCAGCCCTTCGAGCACGCCAAGCTCGGAAAGCACGCGCGATGCGTTGGGGGAAATCTGCAAGCCGGCGCCGACTTCGGCAAGCTCAGGCGCCTGTTCAAAAATATCGGAGCTGATGCCGCGTCTTGCGAGCGCAAGAGCGGCCGTCAGGCCCGCAATTCCAGCGCCGATGATGGCGGCATGTTCGACCGGCATTGGACGTCCGATCTAACGAGGCGACTTTACGCTGCCTTGACGTGGAAGACGCAGCCGGGCGGGTTGGTCTGGTTGGACTTCAGCGAAGCATTGTAGCGATAAAGGGTCGAGCAGTAAGAGCAAACCTTCTCGTTGTCATCACCCATATCGATGAAGATATGTGGATGGTCGAAGGGAGCGGATGCGCCGGTGCACATGAATTCCTTGACACCGACTTCGATAACCCGGTGACCGCCGTCGTTCTGGAAGTGGGGAATGCTATGGCCGGCCATGTCTGTCTCCGAATGCTTTGAAATTCTGCGCGGACCTTATAGGCCTTCGAAGCAAAAGTGTAGTGCCAAAGCATGGCTCAGTTGCGAGTTTTTGGCTTCACGCTGAAAGGCCGCTCGACTATGGTCGCCGCAAAAAGGACGGCCCAATGAACCTTAATACGCCTGCATTTTCAAGCTTCACTCACGATGGATTAAAACTCGCCTTTTTCGATGAAGGCGATCCATCCGGCCCGCCGGTGTTGCTGATCCACGGTTTTGCCTCCTCGGCCAATGTCAACTGGGTTCATCCGGGCTGGCTGAAGACGCTCGGCGACGCCGGCTATCGCGTAATCGCCATCGACAACAGGGGGCATGGCGCCAGCGACAAGCCGCGCGACGCCGAAGCTTATAGGCCGTGGTTGATGGCAGGCGATGCGATCGCTCTGCTTGATCATCTCGGCATTCCCGAAGCCAATCTGATGGGTTATTCCATGGGCGCGCGCATCTCCGTCTTTGCAGCGCTCGCCCATCCGCATCGCGTTCGTTCGCTGGTGCTCGGCGGTCTCGGTATCGGCATGACGGACGGGGTGGGTGACTGGGACCCGATCGCCGATGCGCTGCTTGCGCCCTCGCTGGCCGACGTCACCCATCAGCGCGGCCAGATGTTCCGCGCCTTTGCCGACCAGACGAAGAGTGATCGCCAGGCGCTTGCCGCCTGCATCAAGGGTTCGCGCGATCTGGTTGCCCGCGCCGACATGGGCAAGATCGACGTGCCCACGCTGATCGGCGTTGGAACGAAAGACGACATTGCCGGTTCTCCTCAGGAGCTTGCGGCGCTGATGCCGGATGCCGAAGCGTTGGATATTCCGGGCCGTGACCACATGCTCGCCGTCGGTGACCGAGTATTCAAGAAGGCGGTGCTGGAGTTCTACGCCAGGGTTGCCGTTGGCTGATGTCACCGGCAGGTGACATAAACGTGATTTCAGGAAAAACGCGCTAAACTTGCGTGCCCGAGGCACCCATTTATGTTATCGGCGTTTTCCTCTATATAATCGCATTCCAACGGGAAATGAGGAGACCGGCAATGGTCGCGAAGACGGATATCCGCACGCTGGACGCAGCCCATCCGCTGAAGGTGATGGATCCCATCTGGGATAGCCTGCGCGAAGAAGCGCGCCTTGCCGCGGAAAGCGATCCGGTGCTGGCCGCCTTCCTCTATTCGACGGTGATCAATCATCGCTCGCTCGAAGAATGCGTCATTCACCGCATATGCGAGCGTCTCGACCATCCCGATATGCAGGCAAATCTCCTGCGCCAGACCTTCGAGGAAATGCTTGAGGATTGGCCGGAATGGGGCTCGATCCTGCGCGTGGACATCCAAGCAGTTTATGACCGCGACCCCGCCTGCTTGCGCTTCATGGAAGCCGTTCTCTACTTCAAGGGTTTCCACGCGCTGCAAACGCATCGGCTGGCACATTGGTTGCTGAACCGCGGCCGTCGCGATTTTGCACTTTACTTGCAGAGCCGTTCCTCCAGCGTCTTCCAGACGGACATCAACCCCGCCGCCCGCATCGGCAAGGGCATCTTCCTCGACCACGCGACCGGCCTCGTCGTCGGCGAAACGGCCGTCATTGGCGACAATGTGTCCATCCTGCACGGCGTGACGCTCGGCGGTACCGGTAAGGAAGGCGCTGACCGTCATCCGAAGATCGGCACGGGCGTGCTGATTGGCGCAGGCGCAAAGATACTTGGCAATATCGAGATCGGCTTCTGCTCGCGCGTTGCCGCCGGTTCCGTCGTGCTGAAGCCGGTTCCTCCGAAGACCACGGTAGCAGGCGTGCCTGCCAAGGTCGTCGGTGAGGCGGGCTGCTCAGAACCAGCGCGCATCATGGATCAGGTAATCGGCGCCGATATCTGAACTTTCATTGGAAAAATGGGAAAAACTGCCTAAATCCTGGCAGGGAGCGTGGTTGCTAATACGATCTCGCAACCTTTACAGCGCTGCTTTACCTGTGCAAGAAGCGGCCAACGAGATCGCTTACGGAGATGAAAGAGTGAAGCCTGAAGAAATCAAGAAACTCGACGCCTATTTCAAACGCACGCTGAACCCGCAGATGGTGGTGAAGGCGCGTCCGCGCAAAAATGACTCCGCGGAAGTCTATCTCGGCGAAGAATTTCTCGGCGTCATCTATATCGATGATGAAGACGGCGACCGGTCCTACAATTTCTCGATGGCTATCCTCGACGTCGATCTCTGACCATTTATGACCTCATCGAAAAGCCGGGCATCGCTAGCTGATGTCCGGCTTTTTTAGCGTTATGGAATGCTAATCCATCCCGGTGTTAAAATTTCTGATAATCTTCTGGTTGCAGCCACCTGATATATTTTAGCAAAATCAATAAAAGACGAACGTGCCCGGAAAACCGGTCTTTCACGCCGATGCTTGGCGCAACTACTGGATGTTTTGCGTCGCACAAGACTACTTGACTCTTTGTGCGTTGCAGCTACCCTTTGCTCACAACAGCCAACTGGAGGATGGTGTGGCCATGTTCAATTTCGAAGACGCAAACCGGAAGAGCAAGGAAGCAGTGGATACCATGCTCAAAACCTATTCTGATACCGCCAAGGGGTTCCAGGCGATCGCCTCTGAGGCCGCCGATTATTCCAAGAAGTCCTTCCAGGATGCTGTCACCCATTTCGAGACGCTGTCGGGCGTAAAGAGCTTCGAGGCTGCCTTCGAACTGCAGAGCAACTATGCAAAGTCGTCCTATGAGGCTTTCGTTGCCGAGGCGACCAAGCTCGGCGAAATGTATGCCGACCTTGCCAAAAATGCTTATAAGCCCTACGAAGCACCGATGGCCGCTGCTGCGGCAAAAGTTTCGAAGGCCGCTCCGGTAACCCCCGCAGCCGCATAAATCTTGTGGCGCACTGCGCGCCGCCTATTGAAAATCAAAGACCGGCACCGCATTTGCGGCCGGTCTTTTTTGTTTCCTGAAGCACTCCCGGTTTTTACGCAGACTTTTTTGGCCTTTGCGTCAAGTCCTGCGGAATTGTGATTGCAGTCAAAAACAAGGGGCTTAAAATCGCTCCATTATGAACTACCTTAGTGTTTCAGATATTCGGCGGGAAAGCACACCTCCCATGCTGCCTGCCGGATTGATTGAGGAATGAATGACAATGATCGCCAGACCGATCCGGATGCAGAACGATAGCGAAAGGAACGGGGACAACGGAAATCGCGGAACCTCGGTCATCACACGCACCAAGCCGAAGACCAAGAAACCTAATCTCTATCGCGTACTGCTCTTGAATGACGACTACACCCCAATGGAATTCGTCATCCATATCCTGGAGCGTTTTTTTCAGAAGGATCGAGAAAGTGCCACCCGCATCATGCTGCATGTCCACAACCACGGCGTCGGCGAATGCGGAATATTCACATACGAGGTAGCGGAAACAAAGGTGAGTCAGGTGATGGATTTTGCCAGGCAGCACCAGCATCCGCTGCAATGCGTCATGGAAAAGAAGTGAGGAACTGAACGTGCCAACATTTTCGCCTAGTCTTGAGAAGGCGCTCCATCAGGCACTGACTTTTGCCAACGAGCGGCATCACGAATATGCGACGCTCGAGCATCTGCTGCTCGCCCTGATCGACGATGCCGATGCGGCCGCGGTCATGGGTGCTTGCAATGTCGACCTCGACGCACTCCGTAAAACACTCCTGGAATACGTCGATAACGAACTCTCCAACCTGGTCACCGGTTATGACGAGGACTCCAAGCCGACTTCCGGCTTCCAGCGCGTCATCCAGCGCGCGGTGATCCACGTCCAGTCTTCCGGCCGCGAGGAAGTGACCGGCGCCAACGTGCTCGTCGCGATCTTCGCCGAGCGCGAAAGCCATGCTGCTTATTTCCTGCAGGAGCAGGAAATGACCCGCTACGACGCGGTCAACTACATCTCCCACGGCATCGGCAAGCGCCCCGGCGCCTCCGAAAGTCGTCCGCCGCGCGGTGCGGAAGAAGAGTCCGAATCCAAGCCGACCGCACGTGGCAACGAGGAGGAAGGCGGGTCGAAGAAGCAGCAGGATGCGCTGAAGGCTTACTGCGTGAACCTCAACGAAAAGGCCAAAGGCGGCAAGATCGACCCGCTGATCGGCCGCAACGCAGAGGTGAACCGTACCATCCAGATCCTGTGCCGCCGCTCCAAGAACAACCCGCTTTATGTTGGTGATCCCGGCGTCGGCAAGACGGCTATTGCCGAAGGCCTCGCCAAGCGCATTGTCGAAGGCAAGGTACCCGAGGCTTTGGCCGACGCAACGATCTTCTCGCTCGACATGGGCACGCTGCTCGCTGGCACCCGCTATCGCGGTGACTTCGAAGAGCGTCTGAAGCAGGTCGTCAAGGAACTGGAAGAATATCCGGGTGCCGTGCTCTTCATCGACGAGATCCACACCGTCATCGGTGCCGGAGCGACGTCTGGCGGCGCAATGGATGCCTCGAACCTGTTGAAGCCGGCTCTGTCTTCGGGTGCGATCCGCTGCATCGGTTCGACCACCTATAAGGAATACCGCCAGTTCTTCGAGAAGGACCGGGCTCTGGTCCGCCGCTTCCAGAAGATCGACGTCAACGAGCCGTCCATCGATGATGCGATCGAGATTATGAAGGGCCTGAAGCCCTATTTCGAAGAATACCATCATCTGCGCTACTCGAACGAGGCGATCAAGACTGCCGTCGAGCTTTCGGCCCGTTACATTTCGGACCGCAAGCTCCCGGACAAGGCCATCGACGTCATCGATGAGACCGGTGCCGCCCAGATGCTGCTCCCGCCGTCCAGGCGCCGCAAGCTGATCACCGAAAAGGAGATCGAAGCGACGATCGCGACGATGGCGCGCATTCCGGCGAAAACCGTCTCGAAGGACGACGAAGCCGTTCTTGCCAATCTCGAGCAGGAATTGCGCTCGGTGGTCTATGGTCAGGATGTGGCAATCGAAGCCCTGTCCACCTCGATCAAGCTGGCGCGTGCGGGTCTTCGCGAGCCGAACAAGCCGATCGGCGCCTATGTCTTCTCCGGCCCGACCGGCGTCGGCAAGACGGAGGTCGCCAAGCAGCTTGCTGCCTCGCTCGGAGTCGAAATACTCCGCTTCGATATGTCGGAATACATGGAGCGGCATACGGTTTCCCGTCTGCTCGGTGCACCTCCCGGCTATGTCGGCTTCGACCAGGGCGGCCTCTTGACCGATGGCGTCGACCAGCATCCGCATTGCGTGGTCCTGCTCGACGAAATCGAGAAAGCGCATCCGGATATTTATAATATCCTGCTGCAGGTTATGGACCATGGCACGCTGACCGACCACAATGGCAAGAAGATCGATTTCCGTAACGTCATCCTGATCATGACGACCAACGCGGGTGCTTCGGAAATGGCTAAGGCCGCCATCGGCTTCGGTTCGTCCAAGCGCACCGGTGAGGACGAAGAGGCTCTGACTCGCCTGTTCACACCGGAGTTCCGCAACCGCCTCGACGCGATCATCCCGTTCGCGGCGCTGCCGACGGCCGTCATCCACAAGGTCGTGCAGAAGTTCATCATGCAGCTGGAAGCTCAGCTTTCCGAACGCAACGTCACCTTCGACCTGCACGAGGATGCGATCGCCTGGCTGTCTGAAAAGGGTTACGACGAGAAGATGGGCGCCCGCCCGCTATCCCGTGTGATCCAGGAAAACATCAAGAAGCCGCTGGCGAACGAAATCCTCTTTGGCAAGCTGAAGAAGGGCGGCGTCGTCAACGTCACCGTTGGTCCGAAGGAAGACGGCAAGCCTGGCCTCATCCTGGAAGCGATTCCGGATACGGCGCCTATCAAGCCGAAGCCGGAAGCCGAACTGGTTCATCCGGAAGCGGTCGATGAAGATGGTGAGCTGAAGACCAAGCCGGTCAAGAAGACAAAGGCCAAGACCGTGCCACGGCCTGAACCGGAAGTTCGCGACGCCCCCAAGAAGGGCTCGACGGTTCCGAAGGTCCCGCGCAAGAAGTAAGCCTTCGACGCTAGAGAATAAAAAAGGCCGTTGAAAGCGGCCTTTTTTATTTGCGTTAAAACATATCGCGCAAATCTGGCGGTATCTGCGTTACGCGAGTTCGGCCTTGATCTTCTCGGCATTGGCCGCCAGCACTGCGCCATCTTCCATCCTGCCGGAATGAGGCTTCAGCGCCACGCCCTCATGCCGTGGAATGACATGGAAGTGCAGATGGAAGACTGTCTGACCTGCTGCCGGCTCGTTGAATTGTGCGATGAAGACGCCATCGGCGTCGAAGGCGTCCTTCACCGCATTCGCGACTTTCTGGACGACCGTGATCGTATGGGAAAGGGAGGCCGGGTCGGCATCGAAGATATTGCGGGAAGGCGCCTTCGGCAGCACCAGAACATGGCCCGGCGCCTGCGGCATCACATCCATGAAGACAAGGGTCTTGTCGTCTTCGTAGACGCGATGCGACGGGATCTCGCCGCGCAGAATCTTGGCGAAGATGTTGTTGTCGTCATAGGCGGCGCTGGTCATGGCGAAATCTCCTCGTGTTTGCCTTGATCGCGTAGCGCGGCGGGGGCAATCGCGTCAATCCTCCTGCAGACGCTTGCCCTTGCGGAAAGGTGTATGCTCGCTCAGCATCTCATTCATATATTCGACATCCTCGCGCTCACGCTTAAGATAGTCGGCAACTGCGCGGCGCAACCCCGCATGGGCAATATAGTGCGCCGAATGTGTTGTCACCGGCAGGTAACCACGCGCAAGCTTATGTTCGCCCTGCGCCCCCGCCTCCACCCTCTTCAGGCCTTTTTCAAGGGCGAAATCGATCGCCTGATGGTAGCAGACCTCGAAATGCAGGAAAGGGTGATCCTCGATGCAGCCCCAGTGCCGTCCGTAGAGCGTATCGCCGCCGATGAAGTTAATGGCGCCGGCTATATAACGGCCATCGCGTTTAGCCATCACCAGCAGGACGTCGTCGGCCATGCGTTCGCCGATCAGCGAATAGAATTTACGCGTCAGATACGGCCGGCCCCATTTGCGGCCTCCCGTATCCATGTAGAAGGCGAAGAACTGGTCCCAGATGCCTTCAGTCAAATCCTTGCCCGTCAACCAATCGATGGTAATGCCGTTTTCGACGGCTGCCCGCCGCTCCTTGCGCAGCGCCTTGCGCTTGCGGGAGGCCAGCGTTTCCAGGAACGCGTCGTGATTAGCGTACCCTTCATTGATGAAATGGAACTGCTTGTCCGTGCGATGCAGATAGCCGTCGGTTTCGAAGACCGACATCTCCTCCTTGGGCACGAAGGTGATATGGGCCGAGGAAATATCGAGGCGGCGCACGACCTCCTTAAGGCTTTCCGCCATGGCATTCTGAAGCGGAAGGCGCGCAAAGCCTTCTGCCACGAGCAGGCGAGGGCCGGTTGCGGGCGTGAAGGGGATCGAGCATTGCAGCTTCGGATAATAGCTGCCGCCGGCGCGTTCAAAGGCGTCGGCCCAGCCGTGGTCGAAGACATATTCGCCCTGGCTGTGGTTCTTGAGATAGCCGGGCAGGGCACCGACCAGTTCACCCTTGCCCGTCTCCAGAAGCATATGATGGCCGAGCCAGCCGGTCTGCGCAGTGGCCGAGCCGGATTCTTCCAGCGACGAGAGAAAGGCATGCGAAACGAAGGGGTTATACGCGATGGTATCGCAGCCCCTCGACGCCCCCGAAAGCCTGGACCAGCGCTCGGGAGAGATTTCGGTGAATGATCGCTCGATGCGAATGGAAAGTTCGTCTGACGATTCGTCTGTCATGAAGCAATGCGAAGCCGTTGGGAGGAGGGAGCGGGCTCCCTCCCTAGTCTGCGCATGATCTTGTCGAAAAAGCGAGCGTCAAACTGCCGCGCGCGGATCGAAGCCTTCGAAAGTCATCTGGTCGGCGTGGTCGAAAGTCCGCTTGCGTGCCTCTTCGTCGCGCACCGTCCATGTGATAACCGGAACGCCGCAATCGCGCTGAGTGGTGATGAACGGGTTCGGCAGGTCGCCATAGTAATAGGAGATGAAGTCGAGACCGAGCCTCATCGCCTTCTCATGCGTGGCATATTCCTCCGGCGTATTGCCGTTGGCCGTCAGACCGACCGGGTAGGGCGCGTTGAGATCCTTGAGGTCCTTCAGCAGCCAATGGTCGAAGCTCATCAGCGCGACTTTGCCTTCATAGCCCTCAAGCACTTCCAAAACGGTTTCGGCAAAGCCTTCATCGTCGGCATCACGCCCCTTGAGTTCCAGCACCAGCGGGACCTTGCCCTGGACGAGATCGAGGAGCTGCTTCAGCGTCGGCACCTTGTCCTTGGTGCCGCCGACGGCGATCAGTCCGAGCTCCCCAGAAGTCCGCTCACGTACGTCCCCCTTGAGATTGCAGAGACGTTCCAAATCTTCATCGTGAAAAATGACCGGAACGCCGTCAGAGGCGTAATGCAAGTCGCATTCGATGGCAAAGCCCGCTTCGACGGCGCGTGAAAAAGCCGACAGCGTATTTTCCCAGATGGCATTGTTGAGGTCGTGGTAGCCGCGATGTGCAATCGGCAGCTCTTTGATCCATGCGGCATTCGTCATTATGCGATTTCCATGATAGCATCGATTTCGACTGCGGCACCGAGCGGCAGGGCTGCCATGCCGACCGCGGCGCGGGCATGTTTGCCGGCTTCGCCGAGCACGCCGGCGATCAGGTTCGAGGCACCGTTGATGACAAGGTGCTGCTCGATGAATTCAGGCGCCGAGGCGACGAAGCCGTTGAGCTTGATAACGCGGCGGATGCGGCCGAGGTCGCCGCCAAGCGCTGCCTTTGCCTGCGCGAGAATGTTGATGGCGCAAAGCTCGGCGGCGCGTTGGCCGGCAGCAACATCGACATCCTTGCCGAGATGGCCCGACACGGCGACCTTGCCGGCTTCGAGCGGCAGCTGGCCGGAAATGGTCAGAAGATTGCCGCTGATGACATAGGGGACATAGTTGGCGGCAGGTGCTGCAGCTTCGGGCAGGGTTATCCCCATTTCCGACAGTCGCGCGGCGATTTGATCGGACATTTTCGTCTCCGCTTTTGTTGTCAATTCTTCAAAAATTAGGCATCAAGACTAGAATCTTTAATGTGACAGTTTCGAGCCTCGACTTGGCCGCCTCGATTTGGCCGAAACAGTTCTTATAACATCGCGGACGAGTTCAACAGGAGTTAATGAATGTTCCGATCGTCACTTGCCGCTCTTCTCCTCGCAAGCGTTTACGCCAATGCATCGGCGGCCGCGCCGGCGACGAGTGCTGCGATCGCGACCGGGCTCGTCGCTCACCGCGCCGTCTATGACCTGGAGCTGAAGGACGCTTCGGAGCGCTCCGGCATTTCCGCCATGTACGGCCGCATGGTCTATGAGTTCGACGGCAACTACTGCGAAGGCTTCACCACCAATTTCCGCTTCGTCACCCAAATTGACACCGGCGATAGCGTGCGCGTCAGTGATCAGCAGACAAAGACTTTCGAAAGCCTGAAGGATGGCAAGTTCACCTTCGATACCAAGTCCTTCACCGACGACCAACTCGACAAGGAAGTCAACGGCGCAGCCGAGGACAAGCCGGAGGGTGTGAAGGTCGATCTCACGCAGCCGGCCAATCGCGAACTGCAGCTCGCCGAAAGCCGCTTTCCGACGGAGCACATGCTCGATGTCATCCAGAACGCCAAGGACGGCAAGCGCTTCTTCGAGGCTCGCGTTTTCGACGGTTCCGACGATGGCGACAAATCCCTGGTGACCACGACCATCGTCGGCAAGCTGGAAACCCCGGTTACGGATGAGGCCGATGCCGGCAATGCCGGCCAGTTCTCCAAGACGGCATTCTGGCCGGTGACGATTTCCTATTTCAACGAGAACGCCAAATCCGATACGCTGCCCGTCTACCGCATGTCTTTCAAGCTCTATGAGAATGGCATTACGCGGGATCTGACGATGGATTACGGCGATTTCGTCTTGACTGGCAAGCTCTCGAAACTCGAGCTCCTCGACAAAAAGCCCGCGCCGACCTGCCAGTAAGGCAGCTTCTGCGATAAGCTTAAGCACCTGTTATAAAACAGTATTTCTAGGTCAGCTAAGCTGTCGCCCCGCAGATGAGTCTTCGCGGGCCGGCCTTTGTGGAAATCTGCCTTTCCGGTCCTGCATAGTGGAAGGCCCATTTGCTCCGACAATGGGTTTGTAATTCGTTAGACTAATTGCGCCACAAGCCGAGAAAGACGAGCGGTACCGATCTCGCAACTGTCCAGAATGCTTCCCTGCCGGTCGAGATCGATGCCGTGCTGCCGATTCCGGATGTAGGCGTGATGCTGTCGCTATTGAACATGCTGGCAAGTTGAGGCGCTAGCGTCTATATAGTTGCCACACGGATCCAGGCAGATTTTTTGCCGCAAGCCTTGCTTTTGCAGAAAATCGAATGTAAGGCCACGCGCATTCCACACGTAAGGCATGGGATCGTCCGGGAGAAATCCGGCTTTTCCGCCCGGTGGCATCTTCGAAGAGGATGCTGTTCGCCTTGCGGAGGTTCAACCGGAAAAGGAGTAACAAGGCATGGCATTGCCTGATTTTTCTATGCGCCAGCTGCTTGAGGCAGGCGTCCACTTCGGTCACCAGACGCACCGCTGGAACCCGAAGATGAAGCCGTACATTTTCGGCGATCGTAACAACATCCACATCATCGACCTGGCTCAGACCGTTCCGATGCTGTCGCGCGCCCTGCAGGTCGTCTCCGACACCGTTGCCCGTGGCGGCCGCGTTCTTTTCGTCGGCACCAAGCGCCAGGCTTCCGAGCTGATCGCTGACTCGGCCAAGCGTTCTGCCCAGTACTACGTCAACTCGCGTTGGCTCGGCGGCATGATGACGAACTGGAAGACGATCTCCAACTCGATCCAGCGCTTGCGCAAACTCGACGAAATCCTCGCCTCCGAGCAGTCCGGCTACTCCAAGAAGGAGCGCCTGAACCTCGAGCGCGAGCGCGAAAAGCTCGACAAGGCTCTCGGCGGTATCAAGGACATGGGCGGCACGCCGGACCTGATGTTCATCATCGACACCAACAAGGAAAAGATCGCGATCGACGAAGCCAAGCGCCTCGGCATCCCGGTCGTCGCCATCATCGACTCGAACTGCGATCCGGACCTGATCGACTATCCGATCCCGGGCAACGACGACGCTTCGCGCGCCATCGCTCTCTACTGCGATCTCATCGCCCGCGCTGCGATCGATGGTATTGCTCGTCAGCAGAGCGGATCTGGCCGCGACCTCGGCGCATCGACGGAAGTTCCGTTCGAGCCGGCGCTCGATGAGGCAGCCGAAGCCTGATAAAAGCGGGTGGAGCAAAGCTCCGCCCAAGCTTGCAGAGATTGGGGAAGGCCGCTCGCGACTCTCAGAAGTTCGGCGGCCTTGCCTGTTTCAGGCGGAAGCTGTGACTGCTTTTGCCGACGTGAGTTCTGTTATGACGCGTCTTCATAACGCTGTCATACATACAGGTACATTTCGTGCCTCAATCCGGTGCCGCACCGCGTTCTGCGGGCCACCGTATAAACCGACAAGAGGAAGCTTATGACCGAGATTACGGCTGCACTGGTGAAGGAACTGCGCGAAAAGTCCGGCGCAGGTATGATGGACTGCAAGAAGGCGCTGACCGAAACGAACGGCGATATCGAAGCAGCGATCGACTGGCTGCGCGCCAAGGGGATCTCCAAGGCCGACAAGAAATCCGGCCGCGCCGCCGCTGAAGGCCTGGTTGCCATCGCCGGCGCCGGTCACAAGGCTGTTGTCATCGAACTCAACTCCGAAACCGACTTCGTTGCCCGTAACGATGCCTTCCAGGATCTCGCTCGCGGCATTGCCGAAGTTGCGCTCTCCACCGACGGCACGGTCGAAGCCATTTCGGCTGCGACCTATCCGGCATCCGGCAAGCCGGTCGCCGACACCATCAAGGAAGCGATCGCAACCATTGGCGAGAACATGACGCTTCGTCGCGCGGCCAAGCTGGAAGTCGAGCACGGCGTCGTGGCGACCTATATCCATAACGCTGCCGGCGACGGCATCGGCAAGCTCGGCGTTCTCGTCGCGCTGAAGTCGGTCGGTGACAAGGCTGTTCTGAGCTCGATCGGCCGCCAGGTTGCCATGCACATTGCTGCGACCAACCCGCTGGCGATCCGTGCTGAAGAAGTCGATGCTGCCGTCGCTGAACGCGAACGCAACGTCTTCATTGAGCAGTCCCGCGAATCCGGCAAGCCGGAAGCCATTATCGAGAAGATGGTCGAGGGCCGGATGCGCAAGTTCTTCGAGGAAGTCGCTCTTCTCTCGCAGTCTTTCGTCATCAACCCGGACCTGACGGTTGGAGCTGCCATCAAGGCAGCCGAAAAGGAAGCCGGCGCTGCAATCGAGGTCGTCGGCATGGCTCGCCTGCTTCTCGGCGAAGGTGTCGAGAAGGAAGAGTCCGACTTCGCAGCCGAAGTCGCGGCTGTCGCCAAGGGCTGATCCTTCAGCCATATTTGGGAAAACCGAAGGGCATCGCGTGACAACGCGATGCCCTTCGTGTATCGGGCATTTGCGGCAATTTACGAGGAGCCAACATGACGTCGGAACCAATCTATAAACGTGTTCTACTCAAGGCTTCCGGGGAAGCCATGATGGGTGCCCAGGGTTTCGGGATCGATGTTGCGGTGGCAGACCGTATTGCGTCTGACATTGCCGATGCAAGGCAGATGGGCGTCGAAGTCGGCGTGGTTATCGGCGGCGGTAACATCTTTCGCGGCGTGGCCGTTGCATCCAAGGGCGGCGATCGCGTCACTGGCGATCACATGGGCATGCTCGGCACCGTCATCAACGCGCTGGCGCTGGCAACATCGCTGCGCAAGCTGAACATTGACACGGTGGTTCTGTCGGCAATCTCCATGCCGGAAATTTGCGAAAGCTTCTCGCAGCGCGCCACGCTCTATCACCTGTCGCTTGGCCGGGTGGTGATCTTCGCAGGCGGCACTGGCAATCCCTTCTTCACAACTGATTCTGCTGCGGCACTTCGCGCCGCCGAAATGGGCGCTGAGGCGATCTTCAAGGGCACGCAGGTGGATGGCATTTATACCGCCGACCCGAAGAAGGATCCGACTGCGACTCGTTTCGACCACTTGAGCCATAAGGAAGTTCTGGACAGGGGCCTTGCCGTGATGGATGTCGCAGCCGTTGCGCTGGCGCGAGAAAATTCCATTCCGATCATTGTTTTCTCGATCCACGAGAAGGGGCGTTTTGGTGAAATCTTGACGGGCGGTGGTCTCAAGACCATCGTATCCGACAACTGATAGGGGGCTGTGCCGCTGCAGGCGCAAATCCTCTGAGACGGGAGCATAGACATGAGTGAAGGTATCGACGTCAAGGAACTGAAGCGCCGCATGGACGGTGCCGTTTCCGCGTTCAAGAGCGACATTGCATCGCTGCGCACTGGCCGAGCTTCGGCAAATATTCTCGATCCGGTGACGATCGAAGCCTATGGTTCGCGCATGCCGCTGAATCAGGTTGCCAATATTACCGTGCCCGAGCCGCGCATGCTGACGGTATCCGTCTGGGACAAGAGCATGGTCGGCGCCGTAGACCGAGCGATCCGCGAATCGAATCTCGGCCTGAATCCGATCGTCGACGGCCAGAACCTTCGCATTCCGCTGCCGGAGCTCAACGAGGAGCGCCGCAAGTCGCTCGTTAAGGTGGCGCACGACTATGCTGAAAAGAGCAAGGTTGCGATTCGCCATGTTCGTCGCGACGGCATGGACGGCCTTAAGAAAGCCGAAAAGGATGGCGTAATCGGTCAGGACGAAAGCCGGGCACAGTCGGACCGCGTCCAGAAAATGACGGATGAGACGATTTTGGAAATCGACCGCTTGCTTGGCGAGAAAGAAAAGGAAATCATGCAAGTCTAGTATACTTGCGTCCCCGCCAAGAAAGACCGGACGGAAAATGTCGGAAACCTCATTTTTGACTGCGCCAGAACATGTTGCGATCATTATGGATGGCAACGGTCGTTGGGCAAAGCAGCGCGGCCTGCCGCGGACGATGGGACACCGCAGGGCGGTCGAGACCGTTCGCCAGACCGTACGCACGGCCGGCGATCTTGGCATCAAGTATCTGACGCTTTTTGCCTTTTCGTCAGAGAACTGGCGTCGTCCGGAGGCCGAGGTCAGTGATCTTCTCGGCCTGCTGAAGGCCTTCATCCGCAGCGATCTCGCCGAACTGCATCGGCAGAATGTGCGCATCAAGGTGATCGGCGACCGTGTCAACCTGCGCAGCGACATCCTCAAGCTTCTGCTCGAAGCCGAGGAGACGACCAAGGCCAATACGGCGCTGACACTCGTCATCGCCTTCAACTACGGCTCCCGCGACGAGATCGCCCGCGCCATGGTGAGTCTCGCCAATGATGTGGAGGCGGGGCGTCTCAGATCGCAGGATATTACGCCGGCGCTGATCAACGCCCGGCTCGATACGGCCGGCATCCCCGATCCCGATCTCATCATCCGCACCAGCGGCGAGGAGCGGCTCTCAAATTTCCTGCTGTGGCAGGCTGCCTATTCGGAATTCGTTTTTCTGCCAGAATATTGGCCGGATTTCAGCCGGGAGCTCTTCCTTTCGGCGCTTGAGAAATTCGCCTCGCGTGATCGCCGTTTCGGCGGGCTGTCCGCGCAGGCTGCCGCAGTGAACACCTGATGAAGCAGGAACTGAAGCTCCGCATCGTTTCAGGCCTGATTCTCGCGATCATCGTTCTTGCCGCCACCTGGTATGGCGGCTTCGTTTTTCGCATCCTGGCGGCAGTGATCGCGCTTCTGATCTATTACGAATGGTCGACGATCACAGGCATCGCGCGCGACCCGGCCACAAACGTGCTCGGCTGGGCGGGTGAGGTGCTGGTCGCCCTGCTCGTTCTGGCCGGCGTGTTCGAATATGCGTTGGGGATGCTGATTGCTCTGACCGCGGTCGGCATCGCCATGATCTTCCTGCACCGTGCCAGCCGGTGGTTCGCGCCGGGGCTTTTATATGCCGGCGGCACCGGGCTGGCGCTTGCCGCAATCCGCGGTGATGATATCGTTGGCCTCTATGCGATGCTCTTCATCTTCGCCGTGGTCTGGGCGACCGATATTCTCGCCTATTTTGTCGGGCGCGCGGTTGGCGGGCCAAAGCTTGCTCCGCGCATATCGCCCGGCAAGACCTGGTCGGGGGCGGTGGGTGGCGCCATTTCGGCCGTAATTGCCGGAGCCATCCTCGTCCATTTCCTGATTCCGCAAGCCTTGGATCGCGCCGCGGTGATCGCGCTCATTCTGTCCGCTTTCAGTCAGTCGGGCGATCTCTTCGAAAGCTTCATCAAGCGAAAATTCGGCGTGAAGGACTCCAGCCGTCTCATTCCGGGGCATGGTGGCGTCATGGACCGTGTCGATGGACTGATTTTCGCCTGTTTTTCAGCGTTCTTGCTTGCTGGCCTTTTTTCGCTGATAAAGGGGAGTGGAGCGACGTCGCTCGGTGCGGCATTGTTCGGCCTTTGATCATTACGGCCAGATAGAAGAAGGAACTCATGGAAGCGGTGACCGGCATATTCGGTTTTTTGACGGGTTACATCGTCCCCTTCGTCATTGTGCTGTCACTGCTCGTCTTCGTGCATGAGATGGGCCACTATCTCGTCGGGCGCTGGAGCGGCATCCGTATCCTCGCCTTCTCGGTCGGCTTCGGCCCGGAGATTGCCGGTTTCACCGATCGCCACGGAACGCGCTGGAAGATCTCAGCCATTCCGCTCGGCGGCTACGTGCGTTTTTTCGGCGACGAGGATGCCTCCAGCAAGCCGGATACGGACAGGCTCGCCGCGATGACGGACGAGGAGCGCGAGCGTTCCTTCGCCGGCGCAAAGCTGTGGAAACGTGCCGCAACCGTCGCAGCCGGTCCGATTGCCAATTTTATCCTCGCCATTGCCATCTTCACGGTCCTTTTCGCGATCTATGGCCGCACGGTGTCAGATCCTGTCGTCGCCGAAGTGAAGCCGGATAGTGCCGCGGCGGCAGCCGGCGTACTTCCGGGCGACCTCCTCGTCTCGATCGACGGTACCAAGGTTCAGACCTTCGACGATGTGCGTCGTTATGTCAGCATCCGTCCGAACCAGAACATCGTCGTGACTGTCGAGCGCAACGGCGAAAAGATGGATTTGCCGATGGTGCCGCAGCGCACCGATATCACCGACCAGTTCGGCAACAAGATCGAGGTCGGCCTGATCGGAATCGTCACGAACGAAGAGGTGGGGCACTTCCGTCTACAGACCTTCACGCCGCTTGAAGCGCTGCATGAGGGTGTGACTCAGACCTGGCACATCGTGACCGGCACCTTCAAATATATCGGCAATCTGCTCACTGGATCGATGAAAGCCGATCAATTGGGTGGTCCGATCCGCGTGGCGCAAGCTTCGGGCCAGATGGCTACGCTTGGAATAGGCGCGTTACTGCAGCTTGCAGCGGTTTTGTCGGTTTCGATTGGATTGCTGAATTTGATGCCGGTTCCGGTACTTGATGGCGGCCACCTGATGTTCTATGCGGTGGAAGCGGTCAGGGGAAGGCCGCTTGGTTCTTCGGCTCAGGAAATTGCGTTTCGCATTGGCCTGGCCATGGTGCTTACATTAATGGTTTTTGCGACCTGGAATGACATTAGCGCGCTCATCGGCTAGCGCGTAAGAGTGAGAGAAAATTACTGTTTATTTACGATGTTTCAAAGCTGTAGTGGCGAATGGGTCACGCTTCGAAATGAAGTAAACAGAAATTAACTGGCTCCCTTGCTTGTATGTCAAAAGCGGGTAAAACGACACACGTGGCCGGAATCGGGGCTCCCCGAGACCGGAGACGAGGGAAAAAGGTAATGGGTGAAATGAAGGCTGGTTCAAGGTTTTTGAACGCAGTATCGGCGATTGCGCTGTCTGCTGGTGTTGTTGTTTCTGGCGCAGGTGCTCTGACTTTCGTTTCGGCTACGGCTGCGGAAGCTGCTGTCATTCAGCGGATTGACGTCCATGGTGCAAATCGCGTCGGTGCCGAAGCTGTTCGGTCGAACCTTACCATTACCCCCGGCAAGAGCTTCTCCAATACCGATATCGATGACTCGGTGAAGCAGCTTTACGGCACCGGTTATTTCTCCGACGTCAAGATTTCGGTTTCCGGTAGCACGCTCGTCGTCAACGTTCAGGAAGCGCAGCTCGTTAATCAGGTGGTCTTCAACGGCAACCGCAAGGTCAAGGACGACAAGCTGGCAGCTGTCGTCAAGACGCATGCCGCCGGTCCTTATAGCGATGCGCAGATCCAGTCCGACATCGCCGCCATCAAGGAAGCCTATGCCGCGACCGGCCGCAGTGAAGTCGAAGTGACGACGCAGGTCGTTCCGCTCGGTGAAGGCCGCGTCAATCTTGCTTTCGTCATCAATGAAGGCGACCGCACCAAGATTGATGCTATCAATTTCGTCGGCAATCATGCCTACAGTGCCGGCCGTCTTGCCGCCGTCATCCAGACCAAGCGTTCGAACTTCCTCTCGTTCCTTACCCGCAAGGACGTTTATAACGAGGACAAGCTGCACGCTGACGAAGACGCGCTGCGCCAGTTCTATTACAATCGCGGTTATGCCGACATGCGCATCGTCTCTTCCGATGCCGCTTTCGACGAAGCGACGAACAAGTACACGCTGACCTTTAATATTGAGGAAGGCCCGCGTTACGATTTTGGCGCGGTCAGCGTCCAGTCGACTGTTGAAGGTGTCGATGCCCAGCAGCTGCAGTCGCTCGTCAAGACTCGCGAAGGTCAGGTCTACAGCGCCAAGGAAGTCCAGAAGTCCATCGAGGCGATTTCGGATCAGGTTGCTTCGGCCGGTTATCCCTTCGCGCGCGTCACGCCACGCGGCAACCGCGACCTGAATAACAATACGATCGGTGTCGAATATCTCGTCGATCAGGGCGAGCGCGCCTATGTCGAACGTATCGAAATCCGCGGCAACAGCCGCACGCGCGACTACGTTATCCGCCGCGAGTTCGATCTCAGCGAAGGCGATGCCTTCAACCAGCAGATGATCACCCGCGCAAAGCGCCGCCTCGAAGCGCTCGGCTACTTCTCCTCGGTCAATATCTCGACCCAGCCCGGCAGTTCGCCTGACCGTGTCGTCATCGTTGTCGATGTGCAGGATCAGTCGACCGGCTCGTTCGGTATTGGTGCCGGTTATGCAGCGGGCGGCGACGGTCTGCTTCTCGAAGCTTCGATCGAAGAAAAGAACTTCCTCGGCCGCGGCCAGTATATCCGTGTTTCCGCCGGTGGTGGTGAGGAAGGTTCCCGTGCTTACGGTATTAACTTCACCGAGCCCTACTTCCTCGGTTATCGCCTCGCCGCCGGTTTCGACGTCAATCACAGTGAAACGTCGAGCAACGACAACTACGACTATCAGGAAACCAGCGTGGTCCTGCGCGTAACGGCGCCGATCACGGAAGATCTGGCGACGACGTTCCGCTATAACTACAAACAGATGAAGTATGATTCCAGCGGCGATCTGAGCGATCTGTCCGCTACGTATCAAAACTTGGTCGAGGACAGCCCGTGGACTCGTTCGTCGGTGTCTCAGACGCTGACTTACAACACACTGGATGACACCGTCTTGCCGCGTGAGGGTATCTACGCTACCGCGACGCAGGAAATTGCCGGCCTTGGCGGCGACTCCCAATATTACAAGATTTATGGTAAAGCCCGTTATTACCATCTGCTCGCTGACGACGCCGACATTATCGGTTCGCTCTCCGCATCGGCGGGTTACGTCGTGGGCTTCGGCGATCACCTGAATGTCTTTGACCAGTTTACGCTGACCAATTCCGATATCCGCGGCTTCGAGAACAAGGGCATCGGCCCACGCATCACCAACCCGGACGATCCGCTGGGCGGTACGACTTACTTCACGGCGTCTGCTGAAGCGACGTTCCCGATGCCGGGCTTCCCGCGCGACTTCAACCTGCGCGGCGCCGTCTTCGCGGATGCCGGCACGCTGTTCGGCAACGATGTCGAGCTTCTTGGTTCGGATACTGCAGAGGGTACGGACGCGCAGCTGCGTGCTTCTGTCGGTCTTGGCCTGATCTGGCAGTCGCCCTTCGGTGCTCTGCGTGTCGATTACGCCATCCCGGTCGTGAAGGAAGACTTCGACAAGACCCAGCGCTTCAAGTTTGGCATTAACAATCAATTCTGATATCGGCAGTCCGGAACTGTAAATTTCAATTCCGTTCTGGAGTTTTGCCGATGGAGCAAAATAGTTTTTTTCTGCCCCATGAAGGTGTGAAGCTTGTTGAGCTAGCACAATTTCTTGGGGCAGAGCTTGGCAATTCCTCACATGGCGATGTCATCATCCGCTCTGTCTCTCCGATAGCGAGAGCGCGGAAGGGCGATATCTGTTATATCCTCTCTCGTCGCAACCGTGACGAGTTGTTGAGTTGTGAAGCTTCGGCCGTGATCTGCGACAAGGCACTGGCGGAGTTGGTGCCGTCGCATATCCCTGTGCTGATTTCCTCCAATCCGCATGCGGCCTTCGCGATGGCCGGCGGGTATCTTTATCCCGCCGCTCTGAAGCCGGTGACCTTTTCGTCCGGGGAGACGGAAATTGCACCCAGTGCCATCGTCGATCCGACCGCGCGACTTGAGAAGGGCGTGATTGTCGAGCCGATGGCGATTATCGGCCCCGGTGCTGAGATCGGGGAAGGCACGCGTATCGGCGCTCAGTCGATCATCGGCCCCAATGTCAAGATCGGCCGCAATGGATCGATTGCAACGGGTGTAAGCATCCTCTGCGCACTCATCGGCAATGGTGTGATCATCCATAACGGCGTTCGGATTGGCCAGGACGGGTTCGGCTATGCGCCGGGTCCGCGTGGCATGATCAAGATCGTGCAGATCGGTCGCGTGATCATTCAGGACAATGTCGAGATCGGCGCCAATACGACAATCGATCGCGGTGCTATGGACGACACCGTCATTGGCGAGGGGACCAAGATCGACAATCAGGTTCAGGTCGGACACAACGTGCGCATCGGCCGTCATTGCGCCATCGTTTCACAGGTCGGTCTTGCTGGTAGCACGATTGTCGGCGATGGCGTGCAGATCGGTGGTCAGGTCGGCCTGAAGGGCCATATCACCATTGGCGACGGCGTGCAGATCGCTGCAAAAAGTGGTGTGATGACAGACCTTGCTGCGGGTGGCCGCTATGGCGGAATACCTGCACGTCCTCTAAATGAATATTTGAAAGAAGTCGCCCAGCTCATGGCAAAATCCGGAGCGCGCGGAAAAAAGGGGAGCAAGAATGACTGAGGAAACAGCCAGCACGCTTTCTTCGGCGGACATCATGGAGATCATGAAGCTGCTGCCGCATCGCTATCCGTTTCTGATGGTCGACAAGATCATTGACATCGACGGCGACAACGCCGCTGTGGGTATCAAAAATGTGACAGTCAACGAGCCGCATTTCACCGGCCACTTCCCGGAAGCGCCGATTATGCCGGGTGTTCTGCTGGTCGAAGGCATGGCACAAACTGCGGGTGCGATTTGTGCCAAGAAGGAAGGTCAGACCGGCAATCTCGTTTACTTCATGACGATCGACAACGCCCGCTTTCGTAAGCCGGTCGTGCCGGGCGACCGCGTTGAATTTCACGTTCAGAAAATCAAACAACGCGGTAATATCTGGAAATTCCATTGCGACGCAAAGGTCGATGGCGCGCTTGTCGCCGAGGCTGATATTGGCGCGATGATCGTACGTAAGGACAACGCATGAGCATGATTGCCGAAAGCGCCAGAATTCACCCGATGGCCGTGGTCGAGGACGGCGCGACGATCGGTGAAGGCGTGGTCATCGGCCCGTTCTGCCATGTTGGTCCCAAGGTTACGCTTCACGACAATGTCGAACTGATCAGCCACGTGGTTGTTCTCGGCGTGACGACCGTCGGCGCCGGCACGCGGATATTTCCTTCGGCTGTGATCGGCGGCGACTCGCAGAGCGCTCGCCATAGCCACGTCGATACGACGTTGATCATCGGGCGTAACTGCACCATCCGCGAAGGCGTTACGATGAATACCGGCACCGTTGAACATGGTGGCTCTACCATTGTCGGCGACAACAGCCTGTTCCTTGCCTATTCGCATGTCGCGCATGATTGCCGGGTCGGCAACCATGTCATCATGTCGAATAACGTCATGCTGGCTGGCCACGTGACCATTGGCGACCACGCGATCATCAGCGGTGGCGCGGCCGTGCATCAGTTTACCCGCGTCGGCAAATACGCTTTCGTCGGTGGCCTTTCCGCCGTCAGTTACGATGTCATCCCCTATGGCATGCTGAACGGCAACCCTGGTATCCTCGGCGGTCTCAACGTTGTCGGAATGACGCGTGCCGGCATTGATCGGGCTGTCATTCATACGGTTCGCCGCGCCTATAAGGCGATCTTTGAGGGTGCCGGTTCGATCCGCGAGAATGCTGCCCAGATTCGCGATGAGTATGCCGATTGCGAGCAGGTGATCGAGATCCTTGATTTCATCGCCGCCGAAAGCGATCGCGCGCTGTCTTCGCCGAGCCGGGGGCAGAAGGGCTGATCTGTGGCTTCCGCTGGCGACTCCGCTGAAGGCCGGCTGGCGATCATTGCCGGGGGTGGTCTTCTCCCGTCCTATGTCGCCGAGGCTGCACGTTCAGCTGGCGAAAACCCTGTCATCGTCGTTCTGAAGGACGAAGGCGATCGTCGCTGGGATGGCTTTGACCACGCCACGATCGGTATTGGTGATTTCGCCGCCCTGGACGGGCTTTTCAAGAAATATCGCATAGACCGCGTCGTCATGTCGGGCAGCGTGCGCCGCCGGCCCGAATGGCGTGAGGTACGGCCGACGCTGCGCATACTGGCCAAAGTACCAGCAGCCATCCGCACGCTGCTTTCCGGAGGCGACGATACCGTTCTGCAGATGGTGATCAAGCTGATAGAGGGACGAGGTTTGCGCGTCGTCGGTGCCCATGAGATTGCACCGGATTTGCTGGCAGCTGCAGGTCCCCTTGGCGCTGTTTCGCCGAACGAAGAGGATCGTCGTGATATAGAACGCGCAGCCAATGCGGCGGAGGTGCTTGGTGGTCTGGATATTGGCCAGGGCGCGGTCTCGATAGGCGGACGCATCGTCGCAGTCGAGGGCGTCGAGGGCACAGACGGCATGCTTGACCGCGTAGCGATGCTCAGAGCAGCAGGCCGTATTTCGCCACGCCGGCGCGGCGTGCTGGTCAAGCTTTGCAAGCCGCAGCAGGATATCCGAGCTGATTTGCCGGCGATCGGTGTGTCCACCGTGCTCAATGCCAAAGCCGCAGGGCTTGCAGGCGTGGCAATCGAAGCCGGTCGGTCGTTGGTGCTCGATCGCGACGCTCTCATCAAGGCGGCGGACGAGAACGCTCTTTTTGTCTGCGGTATCGACAAGGGCTTACCGGGATGGGGACTTCAATGAATGACAGACCGCTGAAGATTGCCGTCATTGCCGGCGAAGTCTCCGGCGATCTCTTAGGCGCTGATCTCATTGCCGGGCTCAAGAGAATCCGCCCCGGATCGATAGAGCTGGTTGGTGTCGGCGGCGAGGGTCTGCAAAGTCAAGGATTGAAATCGCTCTTCGATTTTTCCGAGCTTTCTATCATGGGCATCACGCAGGTGCTGGCAAAGCTGCCGAAGCTCTGGTCGCTCATTCGCCAGACGACGGCCGCGATCATTGCGGCGAAGCCGGATATCCTCCTCATCATCGACAGCCCCGATTTTACCCATCGGGTTGCAAGGCGCGTGCGCACGGCACTGCCTGACTTGCCCGTCGTCAACTATGTCTGTCCGAGTGTCTGGGCATGGAAGGAATATCGGGCCCAGCGCATGCTCGCTTATGTCGATCATGTGCTGGCGGTGCTCCCGTTTGAGCCAGCAGCAATGCAGCGCCTCAATGGACCGGCGACCACTTATGTCGGACATCGCCTGATTGCTGATCCAGCCCTTCTGGAGACGCGTCGCCTGCGTGACGGTCGGCAGCCCGGCAACGGCACGATCCTGCTTCTTCCCGGCTCGCGTTCCTCTGAAATCAAGAAGCTTCTGCCCTATTTCGAGGTTGCAGCCCAGGAACTCGTCGCCCGCAATGGCCCGATGCGGTTCATTCTGCCGACCGTGGCGCACAAGGAAGCCCTTGTGCGAGAAATAACGGCGGGATGGACGGTCAAGCCTGACATCGTCGTCGGTGCCGAGGCGAAGTGGAAAGCTTTCGCAGAAGCCGATGCGGCCATGGCGGCATCCGGCACCGTTATCCTCGAACTGGCGCTTGCCGATGTACCCGTCGTTTCTGCCTACAAGGTGGACTGGATCATGCGCATGCTGACATCGGGCATCAAGACCTGGACTGGCGCGCTGCCGAACCTGATTGCCGACTACGCGGTCGTGCCGGAATATCTGAACGATATTGTTCGCGGCGCAAGCCTTGCGCGTTGGATGGAACGACTGTCGGCCGACACCTACCAGCTCAAAGCGATGAAGGAAGGCTACGAGCTCATCTGGCAGCGCATGCAGACTGAGAGGCCGCCTGGCGAACACGCGGCGCAGATCCTCCTCGATGTTCTAGCCAACAAAAAACCCGGCCATTTCTGAACTGACCGGGTTTTCTTTTTGCTTTGTCGCAGCGCCTAGCGCTTGGAAACCGGCACGTAATCGCGCTTCGGTTCGCCGATATAGAGCTGGCGCGGACGGCCGATACGCTGTTCCGGATCTTCGATCATTTCGTTCCACTGTGCGATCCAGCCGACGGTGCGGGCCAGAGCAAAGAGTACGGTGAACATGGTCGTGGGGAAGCCAAGGGCCTTCAGGGTGATGCCGGAGTAGAAGTCGATATTCGGATAGAGCTTCTTCTCGATGAAATATTCATCGGTCAGAGCGATGCGCTCCAGTTCCATTGCGACTTCGAGAAGCGGATCGTCCTTGATGCCGAGTTCGCCGAGAACTTCATGCGTCGTCTTCTGCATGATCTTGGCGCGCGGATCGTAGTTCTTATAGACGCGATGACCGAAGCCCATCAGGCGGAAGGGATCATTCTTGTCCTTAGCGCGGGCGATATATTCCGGAATGCGGTCAACCGAGCCAATTTCCGTCAGCATGTTGAGGGCTGCTTCATTGGCGCCGCCGTGAGCCGGGCCCCAGAGGCAGGCAATACCTGCGGCAATGCAGGCGAACGGGTTTGCACCCGACGAACCAGCGAGACGGACCGTCGAGGTCGATGCGTTCTGCTCATGGTCGGCATGCAGGATGAAGATGCGGTCCATGGCCCGCGCAAGCACCGGATTGACGACATATTCTTCGCAAGGGACGGCAAAGCACATGCGCAGGAAGTTAGATGCGTAATCCAGATCGTTCTTCGGATAAACGAAGGGCTGGCCGATATGGTATTTATAGGCCATAGCGGCAAGCGTCGGCATCTTGGCGATCATGCGCAGGCTGGCAACCATGCGCTGGTGCGGATCGGTGATGTCTGTCGAGTCATGATAGAATGCCGAGAGCGCGCCGACACAGCCACACATGACAGCCATCGGATGCGCGTCGCGGCGGAAGCCGGTGAAGAAGCGGCTCATCTGTTCGTGCACCATCGTGTGGTGCGTGACCCGGTAGTCAAAGTCCTTCTTCTGAGCGGCCGTCGGCAGTTCGCCGTAGAGCAGCAGATAGCAGACTTCCAGGAAGTCGCCGTGCTCGGCAAGTTGCTCGATCGGATAGCCACGATGCAGCAGAACGCCCTCGTCACCGTCGATATAGGTGATCTTCGATTCACAGGATGCGGTCGACGTAAAACCCGGGTCGTACGTGAAGGAGGCTGTGTTCTTGTAGAGTGCACCGATGTCGATGACGTCGGGCCCGACCGTGCCTTTTCGAACGGCGAGGTCGACTGATTTGTCACCGATTTTGATTGTAGCGCTTTGATCCGTCATGCTGATCCTCCGGGGTGGCGGTTGGCGCCGCAAAAGCGCCATAAGGGTTAAGCGTCCTAACCGATAGCTATATGATCGGGAAGCTAATGCCAAGTTACCCTGATGCCATTTTGTGCATCGCGGCATCATCTTTTAGGCACTGCAGCGATGATCTGCATGCATATCAGAACACTATGATTTGGCTGGTTTTTTTGCTCCAGCAGAATTTTCCTCCTATTTCAATCGATTATTGTTTGCGCGTTTTCATCCCAGGTTGCATTCTGCTGGTATCCGGGGGCGGGTCCAGACGATTATGACGGGGTTCGAGACAAGAGAACGGCAGGCCCAGTCCATCGATGAAAAGATGGATTTTGTTGCTGTCGGTCCGCGCGCCATTGTCACGCAACCGGCGCGGACGCAGGCATCAGTCCCGTTTCGATGGCGATTGTCAGCCGCTGCGAAACGATGCGTCGAGTCGTCGATGCGGATGGTGTCGGAAGAGGCGGGGCATGGCCGCCTTGTCCTGTTCTCGCCGGTCTTTCTCGGGGCAGGTGCCGCAACCTGGTTTTTGATGGCTGCGGATTTTCCGGCCACGTCGGCTTTGCTCTGCCTGCTTGTTCTCGTCATTGCTGTTACGCTCTGCGGATATGAGCGCCCAAAGCTACAGGCGACGCTGATGGCCGTCCTTCTCTTTGTTGGAGGAATGCTTTCGGCACAGATCGAAACTTGGCGGGCTCGGACAGTCATCCTCGATTCCGCGGTGACGACGACCGTCACTGGCCGTGTCGAACGCCGCGAAGGTGATGGGCCGGGGCGCTGGCGTTATATTCTTGGCGTCAGCCGAACGGATGCCCCTGAGGTCAAGCGTCCGCCTGAACGCATTTCGGTGCTCGTACGCGGTGCCAAAGAGGCTTTCGAGCTCGGCGCCGTTATCGAGGGCCGGGCACGCCTGACGCCTCCGGCGGGACCAGCCCTCCCGCAGCTATATGACTTTGCCTTCGGCGCCTACTACGATGGGATAGGTGCCAACGGCTTTTTCTACGGTGCGCCGAAGGAGGTTGCATCGCAACCGGTGCAAGAGGGATCGGTTGGTGAGGTCGTCCTTGAATGGCTCTTTCGTCTCAGAAGTGGCATTGGCGATCGCATCCGTTCCGTCCTGCCCGGCGATACCGGCGCCTTTGCTGCCTCTCTTGTTACCGATGAGCGACGCGCAATCTCCGATGAAACGACCGAGGCGCTGCGGCAATCGGGGCTTGCCCATATCGTTGCAATTTCCGGCCTCAACATGGCGTTGTCGGCCGGAATCTTCTATGTCGGTCTGCGCGTCATTCTCAGCCTGTTTGCGAGCGTTGCCCAGGCCTGGCCGACGAAGAAGATCGCCGCAGCCGGTGCGCTTGCCGCAGTGACGGCCTATTATCTGATCTCTGGCTTTGCCGTATCCGCCGAACGCGCCTTCATCATGATGGCGATCATGCTGATTGCCGTCTTTTTTGATCGGCCGTCGATCAGCCTCAGAAACGTAGCCCTATCCGCTCTCGTAATTCTTGCAGTCTCGCCATCTGAAGTGCTCGGGCCAAGCTTCCAGATGTCCTTTGCCGCAACGCTTGCCCTGGTTGCCGGCTACGATCTCTGGAAAGGGCGGCCAATGCGAGAGAATGCCCTCGCCAAATTGCCGATCATGAAACCTCTTTTCATGATCGGGGGCTTTTTTGGCGGCATCTTTCTGACCTCGCTGATTGGCGGCTTCTCGACCGCACTATTCTCGATCGAACATTTCCATCGGCTGAGCACTTACGGATTACCCGCAAACCTTGCGGCCATGCCAGTCATTTCCTTCATTGTCATGCCGTCCGGCATGATGGCGATGCTGCTGATGCCCTTCGGCCTCGACGGTCCGCTTTGGCAGATCACGGGATTCGGTCTCGATCTTGTGATCAAGATCGCAAAGACGGTATCGGATTGGGGCGGCAACATAGATGTAGGCCGTTTGCCCGGCTGGTACTTCCCGACGGCAGTCTTCGGCTTCCTGCTGTTGACGCTGCTCAAAAGCCGGCTGCGGCACGCCGGAACGGCGATCGTCGCGGCCTCAACGCTAACTGTTGCGCTGCTGCCGGGAAACTCTGCACCTGATGTCGCCATCGCCGAAGACGGCGGTTTGGTCGCTGTCGTTGATGGTGAGGCGATGGCTTCGAACCGCGAAAAACCGCCTTCCTTCATCTTTCAGCAATGGCAGCGGGCACTTGCGATCGAGGAGCACCAGAAGCCGATCATGATCACGGATGCCAACGCGCCCGCTGCGCCGGAAGGCAAAAGATTGAAGTTCTCGCCAGATCAGCTGGATGAATCCAGAGAGGTGATGATACAGGCTGTGGCCACCGGCCCGCCGTTGCGCTTCACCTGCCTGAAGGGTGCCTGGTGTACAGTCTCGCTCAAGAATGGGAAGCAACTAACGGTCATCAATAACGCAGCCTATCTCGGACCTGCCTGCGATACGGCGGATATCGTCGTCACGCCTGTTCACCTGCGGTTTGACCGCTGCCGCTCCGGCGCAATGCTTTTCACCGGCGAGACGCTGCGCAAAACGGGTTCAGTTGAACTTCGTTTCACTGATAAGGGGCTGCAGGTAGCAACCGCATTCGATACCTTACTGCGACCCTGGATGCGCCACCGCGCCTATGATTGGCGCAGCGATACATTTGCTGACGACAGACCGTCACCGATCAGTGATAGCGGCGAATAAGCCCAACGAGTTTGCCCTGTACCTTGACGCGATCCGGCGGGAAGATGCGTGTCTCGTAGGCAGGGTTTGCAGCTTCGAGTGCAATCGATGCGCCCTTGCGGCGGAAGCGCTTGAGCGTCGCTTCCTCGTCATCGACGAGTGCCACGACGATATCGCCTGGATTGGCTGTGCTGCCGTTGCGGATGATGACCGTGTCGCCATCGAAGATGCCGGCTTCGATCATCGAGTCGCCGCGAACTTCGAGCGCATAATGTTCGCCCGAGCCCAGCATGTCGGAGGAAACGGTAATGTCGTGTGTGTTGTTCTGGATTGCCGAGATCGGCACGCCGGCAGCGATCCGACCCATGACCGGCACGGAGACGGCATTGCCATTGTCGGCAACAGGTGCCGGCTTTGCCGGAGCGGGAGGCGCAACATGCTGCGGCTTGCCAAGGCTGCCTTCTATGACGCTTGGCGAAAAGCCGCGCCGCGGCTGCAGGCTCGGGTTATAGGCTTCCGGCAATTTGATGACTTCGAGCGCACGCGCCCGGTTCGGAAGCCGGCGAATGAAGCCGCGTTCTTCGAGCGCGGTGATCAGCCGGTGAATGCCGGATTTCGATGCCAGATCCAGGGCATCCTTCATCTCGTCGAAAGATGGCGGAACGCCGGATTCCTTCATCCTTTCATGAATGAAAAGAAGAAGTTCCTGTTGTTTGCGCGTGAGCATGGCGTATACCCCAGTATTGAAACAAATCCAGAACAGACACTATATGTTCCATATGTGTTCCGCAAGTGGCTAAATTTTCGTAAAACTTCTGTTCATTCTGCTGAGAATTTTATTTTTATCGCCGGAAAAGCCATCCGGCCTTGCTTCGGAACGCCTGTCGAAGCACATCATCCTGACGATGGCAGGAGAGCAGCTGATGACCCAAGACACGTATCCGATCGATCATCTCGTTTTGCCGGTTACCGACATTGCGCTCGCACGCGAAAGGCTGGGCAAACTGGGCTTCACCGTCGCGCCGGATGCACGTCATCCCTTCGGCACGGAAAATGCCTGCGTTTTCTTCGCGGACAAAACCTACCTCGAGCCGTTGGGCGTTGCGAGTGTCGAAGAGAGCGAGAGGACGGCGCGGAGAGGCAACGTCTTCACCGCCCGCAACCAGGCTTTTCGCTTCCGGTGCGGCAGCGAGGGACTGTCTGCCATCGCCTTCAGTACAAGGGATGCCAAGCACGATCATGCTCGATTCGTTAAGGGCGGCGTCAGTGCCGGATCCGTGTTGCAGTTCGAGCGCCCCGTAAAAATGCCTGATGATGCCGAAAGCGTTGCTGGCTTCCGGCTTGCCTTCGCCGGCGATCTCAGGGCGCCGGATTTCTTCCTCTTCGCCGTTGAACGCATCAACCCGCTGCCAGCCGACCGGGGTGCGCTGGAGGCGCATGCCAACGGCGTGACCGGCATTGCCGAAATTGTGCTTGGGGCGCCGGAGCCTACGGCCTTCAGCGAATTCGTTACTGCGACGGTAAAAGCCACCTCTGTCGAGGAAACGAGTTTTGGGCTCGACGTGTCCACCGATAACGCAAAGATCAGTCTGATGACCCCGGAGGGGTTGGAGGCCTATTTCGATTTGGTCACGCCGGATACGGATCGCGGCCTGCGTGGCCGGGCGATCCTCTTTGCTGTCGGCGATCGGACAGTGACAGAAGCGCATTTGGCTGCTAACGGGGTGACCTATACACGCAAGGGCAACCGTATTCTGGTGGAGCCCGCGCCCGGCCAGGGCGTGCTCTTCGCTTTCGAGGAAACATCATGAGCACCAATACCAATTCCGTGGTGACGGTCGGCGAGGGTGCCGGCAAGGTCACCTTCTCCAACACCGGCCGCCTGTCGCTGATCGCTGGTGCCTGCGAACTGGAAAGCCGCGATCACGCGTTCATGGTTGCCGGGACCCTGAAGGAGCTTTGCGCCAAGCTCGGCATCGGCCTCGTCTACAAGACCTCTTTCGACAAGGCGAACCGCTCGTCCCTGTCGAGCAAGCGCGGCGTCGGCCTTGAGAAAGGGCTGGAAATCTTTGCCGATCTGAAGAAGGAACTCGGCATTCCGGTTCTGACTGACATCCATAATGAAGAACAATGCGTCGAAGTGGCCAAGGTCGTCGATATTCTGCAGATACCCGCCTTCCTGTCCCGCCAGACGGATCTTTTGGTGGCCGCCGCCAAGACCGGCCGCGTTATCAATGTCAAGAAGGGCCAGTTTCTGGCGCCCTGGGATATGAAGAACGTCCTTGGCAAGCTGAACCAGAGCGGCAATCCCAACATCCTGCTCTGCGAACGCGGCGCGTCCTTCGGCTATAATACGCTGGTCTCCGACATGCGTTCCCTGCCGATCATGGCAGCAACGAGTGCGCCGGTCATCTTCGACGCCACGCACTCGGTCCAGCAGCCGGGCGGGCAGGGGGAAACGTCCGGGGGAGAGCGGCAATTCGTGGAAACGCTGGCACGTGCGGCCGTGGCTGTCGGCGTCGCCGGCGTCTTCATCGAAACCCATCAGGATCCCGACAATGCGCCCTGCGACGGCCCCAACATGGTCTACCTCAGGGACATGCCGCGGCTTCTGGAAAAGCTCCTGGCCTTCGACGCGGTTGCCAAGCGCTGACAGTCAAAAGCCTGACATGATCGTGCTATAGCGACGATCAGAGATGCAGGTCGAACGTGTCGCAAACCGCCATTGTAATTTGCGCACCTTCGATTAAGACGGTTTCAAACGATTTATCCACCCACCGAGCAGGAAAAAACCATGACTGCAATTACCGATATCATCGCCCGCGAGATTCTCGATAGCCGTGGTAACCCCACCGTCGAGGTCGATGTCTATCTCGAAGACGGTAGCATGGGCCGTGCAGCTGTTCCCTCGGGTGCGTCGACGGGGGCGCATGAAGCCGTCGAAGTGCGCGATGGCGGCAAGCGCTATCTCGGCAAGGGTGTCGAAAAGGCTGTGGAAGCCGCCAACACGGAAATCTTCGATGCGATCGGCGGTATCGACGCTGAAAACCAGATCCAGATCGACAAGATCATGATCGAACTCGACGGCACGCCGAACAAGTCGCGCCTTGGCGCCAACGCCATCCTCGGCGTTTCGCTCGCCGTCGCCAAGGCTGCCGCGCAGGCTGCCGGCCTGCCGCTCTATCGTTACGTTGGCGGCGCTTCCGCAAGCGTCTTGCCGGTTCCGATGATGAACATCATCAACGGTGGTGCGCATGCCGACAACCCGATCGACTTCCAGGAATTCATGATTCTGCCGGTCGGCGCAGATTCGCTCCGCGAAGCTGTCCGCATGGGTTCGGAAGTTTTCCATACGCTCAAGAAGGAACTGGCTGCCCAGGGTCACAATACCAACGTCGGCGACGAAGGCGGTTTCGCGCCGGGCCTGAAGAGCGCTCCGGAGGCTCTCGACTTCATCATGAAGTCGGTCGAGAAAGCCGGCTACAAGCCGGGTGATGACATCTGCCTCGGCCTCGACTGCGCCTCGACGGAATTCTTCAAGGACGGCAAGTATGTGCTGGAAGGTGAAGGCCGCACGCTCGAATCCGGCGCCATGGCTGAATACCTTGCCGAACTCGTTGCCAAATATCCGATCATCTCCATCGAAGACGGTATGGCCGAAGACGATTGGGAAGGCTGGAAGACGTTGACCGATCTCGCCGGCAAGAATTGCCAGCTCGTCGGCGACGACCTCTTCGTCACCAACTCGGCGCGTCTGCGCGACGGTATCCGCATGGGCGTCGCAAACTCGATCCTCGTCAAGGTCAACCAGATCGGCTCGCTGACGGAAACGCTCGATGCGGTCAACACCGCGCACAAGGCTGCCTACACCGCCGTCATGTCGCATCGTTCGGGCGAAACCGAGGACTCCACGATCGCCGATCTCGCAGTTGCCACCAACTGCGGCCAGATCAAAACCGGCTCGCTGTCGCGCTCGGATCGTCTTGCCAAATACAACCAGCTTATCCGCATCGAAGAAGGTCTTGGTCCGCAGGCACAGTATGCCGGCCGTTCCATCATCCGCGGCTAATACGAACTGTTAAATCAGGGATTTGGAACCCGCGCTCCGGCGCGGGTTTTTTGTTGAGTCTGTGCCGGAGAGCTTCAGAGTCAACGAACGGTTAATCTCTGCGCGTTAAATTGAGATGATTGGTAATGCGTTAGAGCATGCGTGTATGTGGACAAAGCATCATAAGAAGAGAAAGACCGGTCGCTTCGTCATTCCGGCCATGACGGTCGCCTTCCTCTCCTATTTCGGCTATCATTGTATCCATGGTGACTATGGTCTGCGTGCGACGGAGGCGTTCGAGCGCCAGCGTATCGCGCGCGAGAAGGAATTGGCCGTGTTAAAGGCCAAACGCGAGCATCTGGAGGCGCAGGTGGCGTTGCTCAGTGACGGCTCGCTGGACAAGGATATGCTTGACGAAAAGGCCCGGTATCAGCTCAATATGTCGCGCGCGGACGAGATTGTCATTTACAATCATTACCGCAATTAACCGAATTCAAGTTAATTTAATATTTTTGTTTTTTATCAATAATTTACTGGTGAATATGAGCCATGCAATTATGGCATTGCTGTGGTCATTTTTCTTCCCTATGGTACGCGCCACCTGAGAACCGATAAATCCATAGGGAGGGTTGAATGGCGTTGCGCAAAACCGCGACCGTTTCCAGCCGCAAAACCAGTGCGAAATCTGCAGCCAAGGCGTCGAATGGCGGTCCCATCGCCGATTTCGATCGCGATGAGGAGCTGAAGGCCTATCGCGAGATGCTGCTCATCCGCCGTTTCGAAGAAAAGGCGGGCCAGCTGTACGGCATGGGTTTCATCGGTGGTTTCTGTCACCTTTATATCGGCCAGGAAGCTGTCGTCGTCGGCATGCAGATGGCGCAGAAGGAAGGCGATCAGGTCATCACGGCCTATCGCGACCACGGTCATATGCTGGCTACCGGCATGGAAGCCCGCGGCGTCATGGCAGAGCTGACCGGCCGTCGCAGCGGTTATTCGCGCGGCAAGGGCGGCTCGATGCACATGTTCTCCAAGGAGAAGCATTTCTACGGCGGTCACGGTATCGTTGGTGCGCAGGTGTCGCTCGGCACCGGTCTCGCCTTCGCCAACAAGTATCGTGGCAACAATTCAGTCGCTGTCGCCTATTTCGGTGACGGTGCGGCCAACCAGGGGCAGGTCTACGAGAGCTTCAACATGGCTGCTCTCTGGAAGCTGCCGATCGTCTATATCGTCGAAAACAACCGCTACGCCATGGGTACCTCGACGGCCCGTGCCACCGCGCAATCGAACTACTCGCTGCGCGGTTCCGGCTTCGGCATTCCCGGCGTTCAGGTCGACGGCATGGACGTTCGCGCCGTCAAGGCGGCTGCCGACGAAGCACTTGAGCATTGCCGCTCCGGTAAGGGCCCGATCATCCTGGAAATGCTGACCTATCGTTATCGCGGTCACTCCATGTCCGACCCGGCGAAATACCGTACGAAGGAAGAAGTGCAGAAGATGCGCTCCGAGCAGGATCCAATCGAGCAGGTGCGCGTGCGCGTCATGGAAAAGGGCTGGGCGACCGAAGACGATCTGAAGGCGATCGACAAGGAAGTCCGCGATATTGTCGCCGACAGCGCCGATTTCGCCCAGGCCGATCCAGAACCGGATGCATCCGAACTCTACACCGACATTCTGCTCTAATCGGGGAGGGAACCCATGCCTATCGATATCCTCATGCCCGCCCTCTCTCCGACGATGGAAGAAGGCACGCTGTCCAAGTGGCTCAAGAAGGAAGGTGACAAGGTCACATCAGGTGACGTGATTGCCGAAATCGAAACCGACAAGGCGACGATGGAAGTTGAAGCCGTCGATGAAGGCATCATCGGCAAGCTCCTGGTTCCGGCCGGTACCGAAAACGTAAAGGTCAATGCCAAGATCGCCGTCTTGCTGCAGGACGGCGAATCCGCCGACGCGATTTCCGCCGCGCCGGCTGCCGCTCAGCCGGCTCCGGCCGCTGCCCCACAGGTTGCCCAGGAAGAGAAGCCGACCAACACCGGTTCGGCCGCTGCTCCCGTCCCGGCTGAGCCCAAGGCATTCGTACCGAACGATCCGGAAATTCCGGCTGGCACCGAGATGGTCTCGACCACGGTTCGTGAGGCGCTTCGCGATGCCATGGCCGAAGAAATGCGCGCAGACGAAAGCGTTTTCGTCATGGGTGAAGAAGTCGCCGAATACCAGGGCGCCTATAAGGTGACCCAGGGCCTGCTGCAGGAATTCGGTGCACGCCGCGTCGTCGATACGCCTATCACCGAGCATGGTTTTGCCGGCGTCGGCGTCGGTGCGGCTATGGCCGGCCTGAAGCCGATCGTCGAATTCATGACCTTCAACTTCGCCATGCAGGCGATCGACCAGATCATCAACTCCGCTGCCAAAACGCTCTATATGTCCGGCGGCCAGATGGGTGCTCCGATCGTCTTCCGCGGTCCGAACGGCGCTGCTGCTCGCGTTGCGGCCCAGCACAGCCAGGATTACGCCGCATGGTACAGCCATGTCCCGGGTCTCAAGGTCGTCATGCCTTACACGGCATCCGACGCTAAGGGCCTTCTCAAGGCTGCTATCCGTGATCCGAACCCGGTCATCTTCCTCGAGAACGAAATTCTCTACGGCCAGCATTTCGATGTCCCGAAGCTCGACAATTTCGTCCTGCCTATCGGCAAGGCCCGCATCCACCGTCCGGGCAAAGATGTCACGGTCGTTTCCTTCGGCATCGGCATGACCTATGCGACGAAGGCGGTTGCCGAGCTCGAAAAGATCGGCATCGACGTCGAACTGATCGACCTTCGCACCATCCGCCCGATGGACCTTCCGACGGTCATCGAGTCGGTCAAGAAGACCGGCCGTCTGGTCACCGTCGAGGAAGGCTATCCGCAGTCGTCGGTCGGCACGGAAATCGCCACGCGGGTCATGCAGCAGGCCTTCGATTACCTCGATGCGCCGATCCTGACGATTGCCGGCAAGGATGTTCCGATGCCTTACGCCGCCAACCTCGAGAAGCTCGCGCTTCCGAATGTCGGCGAAGTGGTCGATGCGGTGAAAGCCGTTTGCTACAAATAAGGGGAGGGCCTTTCGATGCCGATCAATATCACGATGCCCGCCCTCTCTCCGACCATGGAAGAAGGCAACCTGGCCAAGTGGCTGGTCAAGGAAGGCGATACGGTCAAATCTGGTGATGTGATCGCCGAGATCGAGACCGACAAGGCGACGATGGAAGTCGAAGCTGTCGACGAAGGCACTGTTGCCAAGCTCGTCGTTCCCGCTGGCACCGAAGGCGTCAAGGTCAATGCCCTGATCGCCGTTCTGGCAGGCGAAGGCGAAGATGTCGCCGCTGCTGCAAGCGGTGCTGGTTCGGCCGCCCCTGCGCCGAAAGCAGAAGCTGCTCCGGTGCAGGCCGAGGCGCCGAAGGCTGAGGCAGCACCTGCGCCGGCGCAATCGGCTCCGACAACTGCTCCGGCACCGGCTGCCGTTTCGTCCAGCGGCGCGCGCACTTTCTCGTCGCCGCTTGCCCGTCGTCTCGCCAAGGAAGCCGGGATCGATCTTTCCGCTGTTGCCGGCACTGGTCCCCATGGACGTGTCGTCAAGAGCGATATCGAAGCCGCCGTTGCCGGCGGAGCCAAGCCCGCCCCGGCCGCCGCTGCTGCGGCTGCCCCGCAGGCCGCTGCACCGGCTCCGGCCGCTGCCGCTCCGAAGGGCGCTTCGGACGAAGCCGTCCTCAAGCTCTTCGAGCAAGGTTCTTACGAACTCGTACCGCATGACGGTATGCGCAAGACGATCGCCCGCCGCCTCGTGGAATCCAAGCAGACCGTTCCGCATTTCTATGTGTCGGTCGATTGCGAGCTCGATGCACTGATGGCTCTGCGTGCCCAGTTGAACGATGCCGCTCCCCGCAAGGACGGTGCTCCGGCCTACAAGCTCTCGGTCAATGACATGGTCATCAAGGCCATGGCCCTGGCGCTACGCGATGTTCCGGACGCCAACGTTTCGTGGACCGAAAGCGCCATGGTCAAGCACAGGCACGCCGATGTCGGTGTGGCTGTCTCGATCCCCGGCGGCTTGATCACGCCGATCGTCCGCAAGGCCGAGGAGAAGACGCTGTCGACCATCTCCAACGAGATGCGCGATCTCGGCAAACGAGCGAAGGACCGCAAGCTGAAACCTGAGGAATATCAGGGCGGTACGACTTCGGTCTCCAACATGGGCATGATGGGCGTGAAGAACTTCGCAGCCGTCATCAACCCGCCGCATGCGACAATCCTCGCAGTCGGCGCAGGCGAACAGCGCGTCATTGTCAAGAATGGCGAAATGGCGATTGCAACGGTCATGACCGTGACGCTCTCGACCGACCATCGCTGCGTCGACGGCGCTCTCGGCGCCGAGCTGCTGCAGGCTTTCAAGGGCTACATCGAAAATCCGATGGGCATGCTGGTCTAAGCAAGACGCGGGAGGGCGGACATGACGAAGACTGTTCTTTGCTATGGTGATTCGCTGACCTGGGGCTATGACGCCGACACGATCGGCCGTCATGCCTACGAGAACCGCTGGCCGAGCGTGCTTCAGGCAACGCTCGGAAGCGAGGCTCGCGTCATCGCGGAAGGCCTGAATGGCCGCACCACTGCTTTCGATGACCATCTTGCCGATTGTGATCGCAACGGCGCACGCATCCTGCCGACTATACTGCAGACGCATGCGCCGCTCGATCTCGTCATCCTGCTGCTCGGCACCAATGACATGAAGCCGGTCGTCGCCGGCTCCGCCTTTGCCGCATGCCAGGGCATCGGTCGTCTGGTGCGTCTGATCCGCAACCATGCCTGGCCCTTCGAATTCGACGGGCCGGAGATCCTGATCGTGGCGCCGCCGGCGATCTGCGAGACGGGCAACGTGCCCTTCGCAGCATCATTTCCCGGCGGCATCGAGGAATCGGCAAAGCTTCCGACGCTTTACCGTGACCTTGCCGACGAACTCGGATGTGGCTTCTTCGACGGCAATTCCGTCGCAAGGACCACGCCGCTCGACGGTATCCACCTCGATGCCGAGAATACGCGTGCGCTCGGTCGCGGTCTCGAGCCAATCGTTCGGATGATGCTGGGTCTCTGACGGTGGTGGCCTTCCTCGCCCTCCGAACAGCTTCCCGAAGGGATGCCTCGGAGCTGGCGATCCTGGCGGACATTGCCTCACATGGCTTTGCCTCGTGGCTCTGGTTTGCCGATGTTGCAAGCGGCATGAGCGATACGCCGCTCGAGCGGGGCCGGCTGAAGATGAGCGACGAGGCGCTGGGCGGCTGGAAGAATGCGGTCATCGGCGAGGCCTATGACGAGATCGCCGGAATGGCGATCGGTTATGAAGTGGATGAAGGCATCCGCGATCTCGAAGCGCGGCATCCGGCCATAGCGCCGATGCTGGCGATGCAGAGATCGGTGATTGGACACTGGTTTATTGGCAGTCTCGCGGTCTATCGCCATATGCGCGGTATCGGCATCGGCAAGAGATTGCTTGGGGACCAGATAGAGAGGGCAAGTGGGCTGCCGGTCAGCCTGATCACCTCCGATAATAATGAAGCGGCTCTGTCGCTTTACGGAAGAAACGGATTTTCGGAAGCGGCGCGCATGGACGCTGTGCCGTTCTTCGATAACAGCAAGAAGCACGCCTGGGTTCTGATGACCCGCGCGGGAGCGTAACAAAGGCAGGGAAGCAATGGCTCAATCCTACGACGTCATCGTCATCGGTTCCGGTCCCGGCGGTTATATCGCCGCCATCCGCGCCGCACAACTCGGCCTCAAGGTCGCCTGCGTCGAGCGCGAACATCTTGCCGGCATCTGCTCCAACTGGGGCTGCATCCCGACCAAGGCATTGCTGCGCTCCGCAGACGTCCTGCATGCCGCACAACACGGCAAGGATTACGGTCTGACGCTTGAAGGCACGATCAGGCCTGATATCAAGGCGATCGTCGCCCGTTCGCGCGGCATCGCACATCGCATGAACAATGGCGTCGGCTTCCTGTTCAAGAAGAACAAGGTCGATGTCATCTGGGGCGAAGCCAAGATCACCAAACCCGGCGAGATCGTCGTTTCCAAGACGACGAAGAAGCCGATGGAGCCGATGGGTCCGGTGCCGAAGAATGCGCTGGGCGAAGGCACCTACACCGCAAAGCACATCATCGTCGCGACCGGTGCCCGTCCGCGTGCCCTGCCGGGCATCGAGCCGGATGGAAAGCTGATCTGGACCTACTTCGAAGCGATGAAGGCTGACGAATTGCCGAAGTCCCTGCTCGTCATGGGCTCGGGCGCAATCGGCATCGAATTCGCAAGCTTCTACCGCACCATGGGCGTCGACGTCACCGTGGTCGAAATCATGAGCCAGGTCATGCCGGTCGAGGATGCGGAAATCTCTGCCTTCGCCAAGAAGCAGTTCGAGCGCCAGGATCTGAAGATTCATCTGGAAGCCAAGGTCGCCAAGGTGGAGAAGGGGGCAAACTCGATCACCGCCACCATCGAGAAGAAGGATGGCACGACCGAGACGATCACTGCCGACCGCATGATCTCGGCCGTTGGCGTACAGGCCAACGTCGAAGGCATCGGCCTTGAAGCTATTGGCGTGAAGACCGATCGCGGTTTCATCGCCGTCGACGGTTATGGCAAGACCAACGTACCCGGAATCTATGCGATCGGCGACGTTGCCGGCCCGCCGCTTCTGGCTCATAAGGCCGAGCATGAAGGCGTCATCTGCGTCGAAAAGATCGCCGGTCTGCCGAATGTTCATCCGATGGACAAGCTGAAGATCCCGGGCTGCACCTATTGCAACCCGCAGGTGGCTTCCGTCGGACTGACGGAGGCCAAGGCCAAGGAGCAAGGCCGCGATATCCGCGTGGGCCGTTTCCCTTTCAGCGCCAACGGCAAGGCTGTCGCGCTCGGCGAGGATCAGGGGCTGGTCAAGACGATCTTCGACAAGAAGACCGGCGAACTGCTCGGCGCCCATATGGTTGGCGCTGAAGTCACCGAACTCATTCAGGGCTTCGTGGTCGCCATGAATCTGGAGACGACCGAAGAAGAACTGATGCACACGATCTTCCCGCATCCGACAATTTCAGAGACGATGAAGGAAAGCGTGCTCGATGCTTACGGCCGCGTGCTGAACGCTTGATAATTTCCTAAGCTGCCCTCTATCCGGGCGGGGCGGAAAGCCGCTGCCCGGGGTGAGAAATCGATCCCTTCCCGGGCTGGAAAAAACGAGAGGAAATCATCATGTCTATGGGCACGCAGTCGCTTCTCATCTTTCTGCTGATCGGCCTGGTCGCGGGCTTTCTCGCAAGCCTGGTCGTCGGCGGGGGTGGGTTGATACGATGCCTCCTGAGCGGCATCATCGGCGCGTTCGTGGGCGGGTTTCTGTTCAATGCGCTGGGGATATCGCTGGGCATTGAAAATGCATTGGTGGTTCAGATCATCCATGCAACAGTCGGCGCCATTGTCGTGGTGCTGATTGCAAGGGCGATAGCGTAGGGCAAGAGATAGGATGGAAGGCGTCGGCTGGATTTCGGCAATCATCATCGGCGGACTTGCAGGCTGGCTTGCGGGCAAGCTGATGGAAGCGCGTTACGGCGTCTTGCTGAACATTGTGCTCGGCATTGTCGGTTCGGTTGTCGCTACCGCTATCCTGGCGCAGTTCCATATCGAGGTCGCCGGCGGAAGGTTCGGCTATTTCGTGACGGGCTTCATCGGCGCCTGCCTGCTTATATTCTTTGCACGGCTCGTTCGAAGATGAAGTGCGAAGATAGCGCGCATCCCTCCGGATCGAAGATTTGAATTAAGGGACGATGCGCAATATGAGAAGCCGGGCCGCATGGGGCGGCGGAAAGTTGAACTGACATGGTCACCATTCTCGACACGATCAATCCCGATGTTAAGCGCGTGCGGCATCCGGAAAAGGCGCATCGCCCCGATACGGAAGTCTTGCGAAAACCGGACTGGATCCGGGTGAAGGCGCCGACATCGAAAGGCTACGCCGAAACCCGCTCGATCGTGAAGGAGCACAAGCTTGTCACCGTCTGCGAAGAAGCAGGCTGCCCGAATATCGGCGAGTGCTGGGACAAGAAACACGCCACCTTCATGATCATGGGCGAGATTTGTACCCGCGCCTGCGCCTTCTGCAATGTCGCCACCGGCAAACCGAATGCGCTCGACATGGCAGAGCCTGAAAATGTTGCCAAGGCCGTCAAGGAAATGGGCCTGTCGCATGTCGTCATCACCTCCGTCGACCGTGACGATCTGGAAGATGGCGGCGCCGAGCATTTCGAGAAGGTGATCTGGGCGATCCGTGCCGCCTCGCCGATGACGACCATCGAAATCCTGACCCCCGACTTTCTGAAGAAGCCTGGCGCGCTGGAACGGGTCGTTGCTGCCAAGCCCGACGTCTTCAACCACAATCTGGAAACGGTCGCCGGCAACTATCTGACGGTTCGCCCCGGTGCTCGCTACTTCCACTCCATCCGCCTGCTGCAGCGCGTGAAGGAACTCGATCCCACTATGTTCACCAAATCGGGCATCATGGTCGGTCTCGGTGAGGAGCGGAACGAAGTCCTGCAACTGATGGACGACCTGCGCACCGCCGATGTCGACTTCCTGACAATCGGCCAGTACCTGCAGCCGACCCGCAAGCATCATGCGGTCATGAGCTTCGTCACGCCGGAAGAGTTCAAGTCCTACGAGACAGTTGCCTACACCAAGGGCTTCCTGATGGTGGCCTCCAGCCCGTTGACCCGCTCCTCGCACCATGCCGGCGACGATTTCGCCCGCCTGAAGGCTGCGCGCGAGAAGAAGCTGCTGATGGCAGCCGAGTAAAAGCTTACCCCCAGTTTTTAACAGGACCGCGGCGATTTTCGCCGCGGTTTTTCTTTGTGCGCTTCACTGTCATCATTAGGTCATGCGAAGCAGCTAGCCAGCACGCCGCTCTTCGCAAATAGATCAGTCCGCGAAGGCGATCCTGTCGAAAGCGAGCCTGCCATGCATCAAGTGACGACGTCGCCTGAACCCATTCGTGCGGTCTCTGTTGCCGAGGCTGCCGATATCATTCCACATGCCGAGCGTATCATGGTCATCGGCTGTTCGGGCGGCGGCAAGTCGACGCTTGCCCAGAAGCTGGCAAGCCATTTCAGCCTGACTTACCTGTCCATTGACCGCGACATCCTGTGGCTGCCGGGCTGGGTCCAACGCAGCAAAGAGGAACAGCGCCAGCGTATCATTGATAGGATTGCCGATGAGCGCTGGATTATGGATGGCACCAATACGTCCACGTTCGATATCCGCCTGCCGCGCACGGATATCGTCATTTGGGTGCGAATGCCGCGCCTGCTTTGCGTTTGGGGCGTGCTGACGCGCTGGCTGAAGCATCTTGGCCGCACGCGTCCGGAGATGGCACTCGGCTGCGTCGAAAAAGTCGACTGGCAGTTTCTGGAGTTCATCTGGACTTTCGAGAAAAAATTTACGCCGCGCATCACTGCCGCGATTGCTGCCCACGGGCCGCAGGTGCCGGTTTTGCAGGTGAAATGCCGCCGCCAGATGCGCGCGCTTCTTGATCTTCTCGGTGTGCCGGCTTAACTGCGCTTCATGCCGCAATTCGAAACGCATCGCTCCGTCCCGCACACGCCCGACCAGATGTTCGACCTAGTGTCCGACGTCGAACGTTATCCGCAGTTTCTGCCATTGTGCGAGGCCCTTGTCGTGAAGAGCCGCAAGGAGCGCGACGGCAAAGAACTACTGATTGCCGACATGACCGTCGGTTACAAGGCGATCCGCGAAACCTTCACGACCCAGGTTCTGCTGAACAGGGCGGAGCGTATCATCGACGTCAAATATATCGACGGCCCGTTCCGCTACCTTGATAACCGCTGGCGGTTCGTCGAGGCAGAGGGTGGCGGCTGTACGGTCGATTTTTTCATCGACTATGAGTTCAAGAGCCGCATTCTCGGTGCGCTTATGGGATCAATGTTCGATAGGGCTTTCCGCATGTTCACGGAAGCCTTCGAAAAGCGGGCGGCGACGATCTACAGTTGATGGTCAGCGATCGAAGAAATGATCGAAGACACGGTTCGCGGGATAAGCGAAGGCGCCACGATCGGTGAAGCCGTGGCGATAGAGGCAGCCTCTGAGCGCGGCGTTGTAGATCAGACCGTTCGTGTCAGGCGAACCGCGCTTGCCCATGGCTTCCGGCTCGCAGCGGCCGAGTGCGTGGTCATACTTGCGCAGCAGAACCGGATCGGAATCCACCCGGACGCCGCCACGGACCTGATAATTGGAGGGGGCTTCTGCTGCCGATACGCAGGCGAGGCTAAGTACAACACCGATGCATGCAAGATATTTCATCTGAATGGTCCCCAAACCGGATCTTGCTTTAGACGGAGCAGAAATCGGAATTTCTGCCTTATATTTCTTTACCCTATCTCACGCGATTCTAATAAGCATTTGAAGTGCCGTCCGGATTGTCGCCAGCCGCACTTCTGTGCGACCGATGTCTCCGTAATGCATCTTGCTGTGTACGAGCTTACCTGAGCGTGATTTCGCTGCAAGATGCACCAGGCCGACAGGTTTATCCGTCGATCCGCCGCCAGGACCGGCAATGCCGGTGACGGCAACCGCAAGATCAGCCCGTGAGCGGAAGAGGGCGCCATGCACCATCTGGCGCGCCGTTTCCTCCGAAACCGCCCCAAATCGGGCAAGCGTTTCTTCCTGCACGCCGAGCATCTGCATCTTAGCGGTATTCGTATAGGTCACGAAGCCGCAGTCGACGACGGCAGACGATCCGGAGATTTCCGTCAGCGCTCCGGCGATCAGCCCTCCAGTGCAGGATTCTGCCGTCGAGACCATCAGACCCGCAGCCGTGAAGTCGCGGATGATGCTCTCCGCCGTCGCAGTGATATCTGCGGGGAATAGGCTCATCGCTTCATGCCTCCATAGACGACGGTTGCGGTCGCGATCGCGGCGATCCCTTCGCGTCGGCCCACGAAACCGATCTTCTCGTTGGTGGTCGCTTTGACGGAGCAGCGTTCGATATCGATGCCGAGGAATTCGGACAGATTGGCGCGCATAGCCTCGCGGTGCGGCCCGACTTTTGGTGCCTCCGCGATCAGCGAAATATCGGCGTTGGTAATCGTGCCGCCGTGCTCACGCACGATCTTTGCCGCATGTTCGATGAAGATGCGAGAAGCCGCACCCTTCCATTGCGGATCGGATGGCGGAAAATGGTCGCCGATATCGCCGGCGCCACAAGTGGCGAGCAGCGCATCCGTCAGCGCATGCAGCGCTACGTCGGCATCCGAATGGCCCTTGAGCTTCTGGTCATGCGGAATGAAGACGCCGCAGAGGGTCACGCCGTCGCCGGGCTCGAGTTGATGCACGTCATAGCCGTTGCCGGTGCGCACATCGGGAATACGGGCGCCCGAGAGCTTGTCGTCTGCCATGGCAATATCGCTCCTGACCGTCAGCTTCACGTTTGTTGCAGCACCCTCGACGATAACAACGGGGATATCGAGCCATTCGGCGATCGAGGCATCATCGGTGAAATCCGTCCGGCCGCTGGCGGCTGCCTTTTCATGAGCTGCGAGAATGGTGCGGAAATCGAAGGATTGCGGCGTCTGGGCCGCGTAGAGCTGACTGCGCGGAATGGTCTTGATCACGGTTCCATCGCTGCCGGCCTGTTTCAGCGTATCGGCCACCGGGACTGCAGGCAGGACTGCGGGTGCGCCCGCCGAAAGCGTATCGGCGATCCGATCAAGAAGCTGGTGATCGAAGAAGGGGCGCACCGCATCATGGATCAGCACATGGCTGATGCCTTTATCCTTGAGATGCCTCAGCCCCGCGAGCACCGATTGCTGGCGCGTGGGACCGCCATGGACGGTGTCGATCGGGATTGCTGAGATGATGTGCCGGGAGGCTCTGGCAAAGAGCGTCTCATCATCCGGGTGGATGACCACAACGATGCGAGTTGCCGGCTCCCATGTCATGAAGTTTTCAAGCGTATGGACGATAACCGGTTTGCCGCCGACCATCCGGTATTGCTTAGGGCCTTCTTCGGGCGATCCGGCGCGTTCGCCGCGGCCCGCCGCAACGACAACAATTCCAGCCGATATCGGTTGCTTACTATGCATTTGCAGCATAAATCCCTGAAATATGCGGAATGGATGTCAGTTGCTCTATCGTCTTGCTCGGCCCTTTTCCAGCATCTGCCCAAAAAATATCAATTCGAGCCCGACCCTCTTGGCAAGTCATGGATCTATGGCTAAAAATAATGCAGTTACATCGTGTGCCTGAAAGATAATCATTTGATATCCAAGGACCTCGCAACGCCTTTTCGAATCGGATCCGTATCCGTGCGCAACCGCGTTGTGCTTGCACCGATGTCCGGCGTGACGGACATGCCGTTCCGCGAACTTGCCTGGCGCCATGGCGCCGGGCTCGTCGTCACCGAAATGGTGGCAAGCCGGGAATTGGTAAACGATACCGCCGAATCCTGGGCGCGCCTGCGCGCCGCTGGTTTCCGTCCGCATATGGTGCAACTCGCCGGCCGCGAGGCTTACTGGATGGCGGAAGCTGCGAAAATCGCCGCCGATAATGGCGCCGACATCATCGATATTAATATGGGCTGCCCGGCCAAGAAGGTCATCGGTGGCTATTCTGGTTCGGCCCTGATGCGCGATCCCGATCATGCACTCGAGTTGATCGAGGCAACCGTCAAGGCGGTCGATATCCCGGTGACACTGAAGATGCGCCTTGGCTGGGACGAGAACACCCTTAACGCTCCGCATATTGCCAAGCGCGCGGAAGAGGCGGGCATTCAGCTCATCACAATCCATGGCCGCACCCGCATGCAATTCTATACGGGCAGGGCGGACTGGGATGCAATCCGTCCCGTGCGCGACGTCATTTCCGTGCCGCTGATCGCCAATGGAGATGTAGAAACGGCTGATGATGCGCAAGAGATCCTGCGCCGTTCAGGCGCCAATGCGGTCATGATTGGCCGCGGTTGTCAGGGCAGGCCGTGGCATGCCGGTGTTCTTGCCGGCGCTCGCAAACCGTTGCGCTCGGAGATCGTCGCAATTGCCATCGAGCATTACCGCATGATGTTGGAATTTTACGGCGAGACCGTTGCCGTCAGGCACGCCCGCAAACATCTCGGCTGGTATCTGGAGCGCTTTGCGCCGGACCTGTCGGGCGAACATAAGGCTGCCATCATGACATCGCGCGATCCTGACGATGTGATTGCCCGCTTCGGCGATGCAATGGCGGCAGGTACAGGGGAACAGCGGGAGGCAGCATGAGCACGGACGGCACATCTTCTTCCGAGGGCGCAGTCAATGCCGTCGCAATGTCGGTGCTGAACGCTATCCAGAACCCTGTTGTCATGGTGGATGAGGGTGGCTTTATCGCCTTTGCCAACTGGGAAGCCGAAGCCTTCTTCGGCGCCAGCGCCGCACACCTTTCCCGCTATCGCATTTCAACCTTCATTCCCTTCGGCAGCCCGCTTCTGGCATTGATCGACCAGGTGCGCGAACGCAAGGCACCGGTCAATGAATATCGCGTGGACCTGAGCTCGCCGCGTCTCGGCCAGGACAAGCTCGTCGATATCTATGTCGCCCCCGTCATTACCGAACCAGGCTCGGTCGTTGTGGTCTTCCAGGAACGGTCGATGGCCGACAAGATCGACCGGCAGCTCACGCATCGGGCGGCTGCTCGTTCAGTGACGGGCCTGGCCTCCATGCTGGCACATGAGATCAAGAACCCGCTCTCCGGCATCCGCGGCGCTGCGCAGCTTCTCGAACAATCCGTAGTTGACGATGACCGCGCCCTGACCCGGCTGATCTGCGACGAAACGGACCGCATCGTCTCGCTGGTCGATCGCATGGAAGTCTTTTCCGACGAGCGCCCGGTCGATCGCGTGCCTGTCAATATCCATTCCGTGCTCGACCATGTGAAGGCCGTTGCCAAGGCAGGCTTCGCCCGCAATATCCGTATGACGGAGAATTACGACCCGTCGCTGCCGGCTGTTTATGCCAATCGCGATCAGCTCGTACAGGTTTTCCTCAATCTGGTGAAGAACGCAGCCGAAGCCGTCGGCGACCGGCCGGACGGCGAGATCATCCTGACGACGGCCTATCGTCCGGGCATCCGGCTGTCCGTTGCCGGTACGCGCGAGAAGATCTCGCTGCCGCTGGAATTCTGCGTCATCGACAATGGTCCCGGCGTGCCGATGGACCTTCTGCCGCATCTTTTCGACCCCTTCATCACCACAAAGACGAATGGCAGCGGCCTCGGCCTTGCCCTCGTTGCCAAGATCATCGGCGATCATGGCGGCATCATCGAATGCGACAGCCAGAACAACCGCACGATTTTTCGCGTCCTCATGCCGGCCTCCAAGGATGCCTCGCTTGATGATGCTGGTATTGCAAGCTCGACAGGACCCAATAGATGACAGCCACGATCCTCGTTGCAGATGACGATGCGGCCATCCGCACGGTGCTCAATCAGGCCTTGAGCCGCGCCGGTTATGATGTGCGCATTACCTCCAATGCCGCTACGCTGTGGCGTTGGGTTTCGGCCGGCGAGGGCGATCTCGTCGTGACCGACGTTGTCATGCCCGATGAGAATGCTTTCGATCTTCTGCCCCGCATCAAGAAGGCGCGGCCGGAACTGCCGGTTCTCGTCATGAGCGCGCAGAACACCTTCATGACGGCGATCAAGGCTTCTGAAAAAGGTGCCTATGACTATCTGCCGAAGCCTTTCGACCTGACGGAGCTGATCGGCATCATCGGCCGGGCGCTCGCCGAGCCGAAGAAGAAGCCTGCAAAGCTCGACGAGGACATGCAGGATGGCATGCCGCTCGTCGGCCGCTCGGCCGCCATGCAGGAAATCTACCGCGTTCTCGCCCGCCTGATGCAGACCGATCTGACATTGATGATCACTGGCGAGTCCGGCACCGGCAAGGAGCTTGTCGCCCGCGCGCTGCACGACTACGGCAAGCGCCGCAACGGGCCGTTCGTCGCCATCAACATGGCCGCCATCCCGCGTGACCTTATCGAATCCGAACTCTTCGGCCACGAGAAGGGCGCCTTCACTGGTGCGCAGACCCGCTCGACCGGCCGTTTCGAACAGGCTGAAGGCGGCACGCTCTTCCTCGATGAAATCGGCGACATGCCGATGGACGCCCAGACGCGCCTTCTGCGCGTGCTGCAGCAGGGCGAATATACGACTGTCGGCGGGCGCACCCCCATCCGCACCGATGTGCGCATCGTTGCGGCGACCAACAAGGATCTGAAGCAGGCGATCAATCAAGGTCTCTTCCGCGAAGACCTCTACTATCGCCTCAATGTCGTGCCGCTGCGTCTGCCGCCGCTGCGCGACCGCGCCGAGGACATCCCGGATCTCGTTCGCCATTTCGTCCAGCAGGCAGAGAAGGAGGGTCTTGGCTCCAAGCGCTTCGATCAGGAAGCGCTGGAGCTGATGAAGGCCTATGCTTGGCCGGGCAACGTGCGTGAGCTCGAAAACCTCATCCGCCGCCTGATGGCGCTTTATCCACAGGATGTCATCACCCGCGAAATCATCGATGCCGAGCTGCGCTCCGACGTTCCCGACAGCCCGATCGACAAGGGCCCGATCCGCAGCGGAACGATGACGATTGCCCAGGCGGTCGAAGAAAATATGCGCACCTATTTCGCAAGTTTCGGCGAAAATCTACCGCCGCCTGGCCTGTACGATCGAGTGCTGACGGAAATGGAATATCCGTTAATACTTGCGGCGTTGACGGCCACCCGCGGCAATCAGATCAAGGCTGCCGATTTGCTCGGTCTGAACCGCAATACGCTGCGCAAAAAGATCCGAGAACTCGGTGTTTCCGTCTACAGAAGCTCGCGCACTGCCTGACCTTCGACCTTGACATTGTGGCAGACCGCGTTGCATTTTCGCCACAATGCGTTGCTTAAAGGTCACGCATAAGGTTTGGACATTCGCCCACGATCGAGTCGTTTGGACGCCGGTTTTCGTAAGCCGATGCCGTTCGATTTCCCGTTGGGCGCGGCGGCAGAAATGCCGTTCGAAGAGAGGCTGAATGGACGAAGAAGGGCTATCGCCAGAATCGGCGAACGAGGCGGTGACAACGGTGACCGACCGTCGTGCCCTGTTTGCCGTACCTGGCCTGGTGCTTGCCGGCGGCGCATTGGTCTGCGCGACCGTCACGCTCTTCGTGTTGCTCGGCGTCACACCGATCGCGCCGACGTCGCATGTCGTCATCGGCTCCGTCGTCATCAATTCCTTTTTCGTGCTCGGGCTGATCGCGCTGATCGGTCGCGAGGTCGCGCGGCTTTTCAAGGCCCGCACACGTGGCCGCGCCGCAGCACGCCTTCACATTCGTATCGTCGTGCTTTTCTCGATCGTCGCAATTACGCCGGCGATCCTGGTGGCGATCTTTGCCAGTATCACGCTGAATGCCGGTCTCGATCGCTGGTTTGCGCTGAGAACCCAGGCGATCGTCAGCTCGTCCCGCAATATCGGCCAGGCCTACATGCTGGAAAATGCCAGCTATCTGCAGGGCCAGACGGTTTCGATGGCAAATGATCTGGAGCGCAACCGCGCGCTCTACAGCCTCGACAAGACCGGCTTTGCCGACTTGATGACGCGCCAGGCAAGGGGCCGTGGTCTGCTCGGCGCCTTCCTTGTCGAGCGCGACGGCTCGGTCAATGTTCAGGCCGACATCACGACGGAAAAGCCGCTGCCCGCCATTCCGCAGGATGCGCTGGAAAAGGCCGCGGCCGGTCAGCCGACGCTGATTCCGCCCGGCGTGACCAACCTTGTCGGCGCCATTATCCGGCTCGAAGCGATCCCCGGAACGTTCCTCTATACGGTGCGTGCAGTCGACCCCAAGGTCATGAACGCCATGCGTATGATGGAGGAGAACGCCACAGAATACCGTTCGATGGAGGCCGGTCGCGTCTCGCTGCAGATCGCCTTTGCGGTTCTCTATATCGGTTTTGCGCTGATCGTGCTGCTGGCGGCGATCTGGACCGCGATTGCCGTCGCCGACCGTATCGTGCGGCCGATTCGCCTGCTGATTACCGCTGCCGACAGCGTTGCATCGGGCAATATGGATATCGTTGTGCCCGTCCATGCCGTCGACGGTGACGTTGCCAGCTTGTCGCGCACCTTCAACAAGATGATCTCGGAAATTCGTACGCAGCGCGACGAGATCCTCGAGGCCAAGGACGAAGTGGATGACCGCCGCCGCTTCATCGAGGCCGTGCTGTCGGGCGTGACGGCTGCCGTCATCGGCGTCGAGCAGGATCGGCGCATTACCATCGTCAACAGTTCGGCCGAGACGCTGATGGCGCTGAAGGCCGACGAAATGCTCGGCAAGCAGCTGTCGGAAATCGCCCCCGAAGTGGATCAGGTGCTGACGGAAGCTGCCTCACGCTATCGCGGTGATTTCCGCAAGCAGATAGCGCTGGTGCGTGGCGGCACCGTTCGCACGCTGAGCGTCCAGGTGACCCGCGAGGAAGTGCGCGATCTCAGCGAATCCTATGTGATTACGCTCGACGACATTACCGATCTCGTCATTGCCCAGCGCTCCACCGCCTGGGGCGATGTTGCGCGCCGCATCGCCCACGAGATCAAGAATCCGCTGACGCCGATCCAGCTTTCGGCCGAACGCATCCGCCGTCGTTACGGCAAGCAGATCGACCAGAACGATCGCGCCGTCTTCGACCAGTGCACTGACACCATCATCCGACAGGTTGGCGATATCGGCCGCATGGTCGATGAATTCTCGGCCTTTGCGCGCATGCCGAAGCCGACGAAGGAGCCGAGCGACCTGCGCGCCATTCTTCATGATGCAATCTTCCTGCGCGAGATGGGCAATAACCATATCACCTTCCTGCAGGAACTTGGCGAAGAGCGGCTGGAAGGTTTGTTCGACAGCCGCATGCTGGGGCAAGCATTTGGCAATCTGATCAAGAATTCTGTGGAGGCGATCGAAGCCGTGCCGAGTGAGGAGCGCGAAGAGCGCAAGATCCTCGTCCGCACGTCCAAGGATGAAGCGCGCGACCGCTTCACGGTCGATATCATCGACAACGGCCGCGGCCTGCCGGTCGAGAATCGCCATAGCATTCTGGAGCCGTACATGACGATGCGCGAGAAGGGCACCGGCCTCGGCCTCGCCATCGTCAAGAAGATCATCGAGGAACATGGCGGGCAGCTCGAACTGCATGATGCGCCCGCAGATTTTGACCAGGGAAGAGGGGCCATGATCCGCGTGCATCTGCCGCGCCGGGATGTGACTTCCTCTACCCCGTCAGCTAGTGACAAGGAAAGCGTTTATGGCCTCTGATATTCTCGTCGTCGACGATGAACATGACATTCGCGAGATCGTCGCCGGTATCCTGTCGGATGAGGGCCACGAAACCCGCATGGCGCATGACAGCGACAGCGCGTTAGCGGCAATTTCTGACCGCGTGCCGCGTCTCGTCTTCCTCGATATTTGGATGCAGGGCAGCAAGCTCGACGGGCTCTCGCTGCTGGACGAGATCAAGACGCGCCATCCCGACCTTCCGGTTGTCATGATTTCCGGTCACGGCAATATCGAGACGGCTGTCTCCGCCATAAAGCGCGGCGCTTTTGACTTCATCGAAAAACCGTTCAAGGCCGACCGTCTGATCCTGATCGCCGAAAGGGCGCTGGAGAATTCCAAGCTGAAGCGTGAAAATACCGAGCTGAAGCGCCGGACCGGTGATGCTCTGGAACTGATCGGCACGTCGGTTGCCGTTTCGCAGCTGCGCCAGACGATCGAAAAGGTTGCCCCCACCAACAGCCGCATCATGATCTTCGGCGCATCCGGCTCCGGCAAGGAGCTGGTGGCGCGCATGATCCACAAGAAGTCGGCTCGTGCCAACGGTCCCTTCGTGGCGCTGAATGCCGCCAACATTACACCTGACCGTATGGAAGTGGCGCTTTTTGGCACGGAAGGCGGGCCAGGACAGGCGCGCAAGATCGGTGCCCTCGAAGAGGCCCATCGTGGTATCCTTTATCTCGATGAAGTCGGCGAGATGCCGCGGGAGACGCAGAACAAGATCCTGCGCGTGCTGGTCGATCAGCAGTTCGAGCGTGTGGGCGGTTCCAAGCGCGTAAAGGTCGATGTGCGCATCATCTCTTCAACCGCCTATAATCTGGAAAGCCGCATCGCCGAGGGCTGGTTCCGCGAAGATCTCTATCATCGTCTTGCGGTCGTGCCGGTGCGCGTGCCCCAGCTTGCCGAGCGCCGCGAAGATATCCCTTTCCTCGTCGATCAGCTTATGCGCCAGATTTCGGAACAGGCAGGCATCCGGCCGCGCCGCATCGGCGATGACGCCATGGCGGTGCTGCAGGCCCATGATTGGCCGGGCAATATCCGCCAGCTTCGCAACAATATCGAGCGGCTGATGATTCTTGCCCGCACCGACGGCCCGGATGCGCCGATCACGGCAGATATGTTGCCGACCGATCTCGGCGACATGCTGCCGAAGGTTTCAGCCAAGAACGATTACCACATCATGACGCTGCCGCTGCGCGAGGCTCGCGAGATGTTCGAGAAGGATTACCTGATCGCCCAGATCAACCGCTTTGGCGGCAACATCTCCCGCACGGCCGAATTCGTCGGCATGGAGCGCTCGGCGCTGCACCGCAAGCTGAAGTCGCTCGGCGTCTGACTTTCTCCGGCGCGGTCGGCCGCGCAGGCTCCTCCTTTTGCCCCAAGCAGGTTTTCCAAACAGGGTTTCAATGCCAAGAATTGCCTATGTGAATGGACGTTACTTGCCGCATTCAGACGCCATGGTGCATGTCGAGGATCGCGGCTATCAGTTTGCCGATGGCGTTTATGAGGTATGCGAGGTCCGCCACGGCCAGATTGTTGATCTCACCCGGCATCTGAACCGCCTCGATCGTTCCCTGGGTGAATTGCGCATCGCCTGGCCGATGAGCCGTGCGGCTCTGACGCAGGTGATTCGCGAGACGCTGCGCCGCAACCATGTCCGCAACGGTCTCTTCTATTTGCAGGTGACGCGCGGCGTTGCCCGCCGCGACCATGTCTTTCCGGCCGAAGGCACGCCGCCTTCGGTCGTCGTGACCGCCAAAAGCACCGATCCCTCAGTCATCGCCAGGAAGAACGCCACCGGCATCAAGGCAATCACCGTTCCCGACAATCGCTGGGACCGTGTCGACATCAAGTCCGTCGGCCTGCTGTCGAACGCCCTTGCGCGCCAGCAGGCGAAGGAAGCCGGCGCTCAGGAAGCGATCTATATCGATGTCGATGGCATGGTGAAGGAGGGGGCGGCGACCAATGTCTGGATCGTCGATGCTGATGGTACACTGGTAACGCGGCCTGCCGAACATGGCATCCTGCGCGGCATCACGCGGACCACTCTCATCGATGTTGCGGCCAAACTGGGGGTGAAAATCGTCGAGCGGAAGTTCTCCGTTTCGGAGATGATGGCCGCCCGAGAGGTCTTCATCACCGCGGCCACAAGCATTTGTTTTCCAGTGGTTTCCATTGACGGACAGGCCATTGCCAACGGTCATCCGGGAAGCTTGTCACAGAATATTCGGGAAGCCTTTTTCGACGTTGCGGAAAAGATTGCGATTTGATACCAAGATTTGCTGGGCTGGAGGAATGAGGGTGCCACCTGCCTTGCTGGAGAGGTTGATTGATATTCTACCGGCTTGATCAGGTCGGCAATAAAGAAAGAAGCGGCGCGATGGCGGAACGTTCTCAGAATCTGCAGGACTTATTTCTCAATACTGTACGCAAGCAAAAGATTTCCCTGACAATCTTTCTGATTAACGGTGTAAAGCTGACGGGTGTTGTCACCTCCTTTGACAATTTCTGTGTTTTGCTTCGCCGTGACGGCCATTCGCAGCTGGTGTATAAGCATGCGATCTCGACTATCATGCCAGGCCAGCCGATGCAGATGTTCGAGAGTGAAGAAGCTGCGTCCTAAGTAAGGTCAGCCGTCATTTCGACACGCGATACAAAAAACGATTCCATCATCCCTGAAGCCGCCAAGCACAGGGATGACATGCGCGCGACAGTCGTCGTGCCGGTGCTAAAGTCACGCTCGCGCGGTGGACAGACCGAGTCGGCATCGACCCGTACACCTGAAAGCCGTCTCGACGAAGCGACAGGTCTTGCGCAGGCGATCGACCTCGACGTCGTCAATGCATCCATCGTGCCGGTCAACGATCCGCGTCCTGCAACGCTTCTCGGTACAGGCAAGATCGAGGAGATTAAGCACCTGCTCGATGAGCGCGATTCCGGTCTGGTCATTGTCGATCATCCGCTGACGCCGGTGCAGCAGCGCAATCTGGAAAAGGAGTGGAACGCCAAGGTTATTGACCGGACGGGCCTGATCCTCGAGATCTTCGGCCGCCGCGCCTCCACGAAAGAAGGAACGCTGCAGGTCGATCTTGCGCATCTGAACTACCAGAAGGGTCGGCTGGTCCGAAGCTGGACCCACCTTGAGCGCCAGCGTGGCGGCGGTGGCTTCATGGGTGGCCCGGGCGAAACCCAGATCGAAGCCGACCGGCGCCTGCTGCAGGATCGTATCATCAAGCTGGAGCGCGAGCTTGAGCAGGTGGTCCGTACCCGGCAACTTCACCGCGCCAAGCGCAGGAAGGTGCCGCATCCGATCGTGGCGCTCGTCGGCTATACGAACGCCGGCAAGTCGACGCTCTTTAATCGCATCACCGGGGCAGGGGTTCTTGCGGAGGACATGCTCTTTGCGACGCTCGACCCGACGCTGCGCCGCATGAAGCTGCCTCATGGCCGCACCGTCATCCTGTCCGATACCGTCGGCTTCATTTCCGATCTGCCGACCCATCTGGTCGCCGCCTTCCGAGCGACGCTCGAAGAGGTGTTGGAAGCCGATCTTATCCTGCATGTGCGCGACATGTCCGATGTGGACAATCAGGCTCAGAGCGCCGACGTGTTGCGCATCTTGAACGACCTCGGCATCGATGAAGCCGAAGGCCAGCGTCGTATTCTCGAAGTCTGGAACAAGATCGACCGGCTGGAGCCGGAAAGCCATGACGCCATCGTGCAGAAGGCTTCGGGCACACAGAATGTCATCGCCGTTTCCGCCATCAGCGGCGAGGGCGTGGACAGGCTGATGGACGAGATCAGCCGTCGTCTCTCCGGCGTTATGACGGAAACGACGATTACGCTGCCCGTCGATAAGCTGGCGCTGCTGCCATGGCTCTACGACCACGCTGTTGTCGACGGCCGTGAGGACAACGAGGACGGCTCGGTGACCCTGGACCTGCGTTTGTCGGAAACCGAGGCTGCCGAACTTGAGCGTCGCATCGGCAACGGTCCGAAGCCCGCAAAGGAAGATTGGGAGCGATAAGCCCGTTTGGGCGGAGTTATTCCGCCCCGGCTACGACGGCGCGCTCGATCGCTTTTGCTGCCTGCCAGATCTCTTCCATCCGCTCCAGGCTTGCTGCCTCGAGACTCTCGCCTTCCGCGTCAAGAACCGTCTCGATAAGGTTGAATCGGCGCCTGAATTTCGTATTCGTGCCACGCAACGCCTGTTCCGGATCGGCCTTGACATGCCGCCCGATATTGACCACAGCGAAGATCAGGTCGCCGAGTTCATCGCTGACCTTTGACTTATCGCCTTCGCGCAGCGCAACCCGCAGCTCACCGACCTCTTCCTCGATCTTGTCGAGGATAGGTTCGGGCGCCGACCAGTCGAAGCCAACCTTGGCTGCCCGTTCCTGAAGCTTGAGTGCTTCGGTCAGGGCCGGAAAACTACGCTGCACCGAGCCGAGGAAACCGGCCTTGAAATCTTCACTGATGCCGCGGCGTGCCCGGCGCTCCGAGCGCTCGCGTTTTTCAGCCTGCTTGATCTCGTCCCACTGCTTTTTGACGGCATCGGGCGTGTCCGCATCCGAACGCGCAAAGACATGCGGATGCCGGCGGATCATCTTGCGGGTGATCGCCTCCACGACATCCCCGAAGGAGAACTCGCCGGCCTCTTCGGCCATGCGCGCGTGAAAGACGACCTGCAGCAGCAGATCGCCCAGCTCATCGCAAAGATCGTCCATATCTTTGCGTTCGATCGCGTCAGCAACCTCATAGGCTTCTTCGATCGTGTAGGGTTTGATGCTCTCGAAGTCCTGCTCGATGTCCCACGGACAGCCGGTCACAGGATTGCGAAGTGCCGCCATGATCTCGATCAGGCGCGAAATGTCGTTCGAAGGTTCCATGGTCTCTCAGTTCAGCGGAATGTCGTTGGCGCTCTTGGTGGCCTGATAGGTGTTGGAAAGGGCGGCATAGCGCGACTTGATCCGCGCCGTCTGCTCCTTGAGTTCGGCTTTGAGCCGTTCATCCTCGGTCTCGACCAGATCGGCGATTGCAAAGCTCTTCCAGAAGGCGTTCTGCCGCCGGTAGCCGCCGGGTTCGAGCCCGAAGACTTCCTTCAGGATTTTTAGATCGTGCGGGATCGCGAAGCTGTCACGCGAATCCTCGTGACTGAAGAAATAGTAGAAATTATCGAAGCCGGCCCAGGTAATCGCCGACATGCACATGGTGCAGGGTTCGTGCGTCGAAAGAAAGATCAGGTCCTTCGTCGCCGGCTTGTCGTTAAGCTCGTAGAAGCGCTTCAGCGTATGCACTTCTCCATGCCAGAGCGGATTTTCGAGTTCGTTATTGGTTTCGGCAACGATGAGCGCCAGATCGGACTTGCGCAGGATTGCGGCGCCGAACACCTTGTTGCCGGAGGCGACGCCGAGTTCTGTCATTGGCAGGATATTGTCTTCCATAACCTGCAGGAGGCGGTTGGCGATTGTCTTTTCCGGCATGAAAATCTCCTGTTTTGTCCATCCTATCGCCGTCTGGAATGAAGCGGAATGCATAAGTCCGGCACTCGGAAATTTGCCACAGGCTTTATCCCCTTCGCGGTCGAGGTTCCTCTCGGGAAACCGGCGCGGCGGCCTCAAGATATGTGCTTTTTGCGTCGCACGGGTCAGTTTTCTCAAATCATTGATCAACCGGGTAAAAGAATACGCCGCTGGCCGGCCTTTGGAATTCTGTTTCTTCATTCGCTTGCCTGGAGAATGCATATTCGGCCATCTTCGAAGTGGATTGAGAATGCCCTCCAGGACTGAACAGCTTTCGGTGTTTCCCGCCTTCTTTCGCGTGGAAGGTCAGATCGCGGCCGTTTTCGGCAATGGCGATGAAGCTTTCGCCAAGGTTCGCCTGCTGTTGAACACGAAGGCGCGTATCGTCGTGCATGCCGATAGCCCGGAAGCCGATTACCACGCGTTTCTGATAGCTAACCGCATCGAGACCGTCCGCGAAGTGTTCGCGCCCGAACAGGTCGAAGGCGCGGCACTGGTATTCGCCGCGACTGGTGAGGCTGAGCAGGACCGCCGAATTGTCGAAGCTGCGCGCGCCGCGCGGATTCCGGTCAACGCCGTCGACCAGCCCGATTATTGCGATTTCTATACACCGGCTCTCGTCAATCGGGCGCCTGTTGCTGTTGCGATCGGTACGGAAGGTGCGGGTCCCGTGCTCGCCCAGATGATCCGCGCCCAGATAGATCAGCTTCTGTCGCCGTCCCTGGGGCGCCTCGCAACGCTTGCGACCAGCTATCGCAAGACGGTCGAGCATCTCGTTCCGCGCGGTGTTTCCCGCCGCATCTTCTGGCGTCGTTTCTTTTCCGGCCCGGTCGCTGATGCCGTTGCCAACGGCAATCTCCCGCAGGCCCGCCGATCTGCTAATGGCCTGCTGCGCTCACTGGATCGCGTCGAAGGCCATGTCTGGCTCGTCGGTGCCGGCCCCGGTGCCGAGGATCTTTTGACCTTGCGCGCCCAGCGCGTGATGATGGAAGCCGATGTCATTGTCTATGATGCGCTGGTGCCGCAGGCGATCGTCGATATGGGCCGCCGCGACGCCGAGCGTCTTTCGGTCGGCAAGCGCAAGGGCTGCCATTCGAAGTCCCAGGAAGAGATCAACGATCTCCTGGTCGATCTCGGCCGCCAGGGCAAGCGCGTCGTGCGCCTGAAGAGCGGTGATCCGCTTGTTTATGGCCGGGCAGGGGAAGAAATGGCCGCTTTGCGCGCCGCCGGCATCTGCTATGAGATCGTGCCTGGTATTACCTCTGCCTTTGCGGCTGCCGCCGATTTCGAGCTGCCGCTGACGCTGCGCGGTGTTGCCTCCTCGCTGGTCTTCACGACTGGTCACGATCTGACCGGCGACGTTCTGCCGGATTGGGCAAGCCTTGCTGTGTCCGGTGCCACGATAGCTGTCTATATGGGCCGAACAGTCGCGGCCTCCGTCGCCGAGCGGCTGATGCAGGCGGGCATTCCCGCCGAAACCACGGTTGCCGTCATCGAGAATGCCAGCCGCGCCGATCGTCGGCTGCTGCACGGTACTCTCCGCGATCTTCCCGACCTGCAACATCGCGACGAGTTGACCGGACCGGTCATGGTCATTATCGGCGATGCAGTCGCAGGCGCCAATTTCGAACTGTCCGAACCGCTGGTGCGAGAACGCGTCCGGTTCGATGAACTTGCAAGGAGCTGACATGGTAGACAAGGTTCTGACCGCCAACCGCCTGACGGACGGTGTTGCCGTCTGGCTGAATGCCAACGGCGAGTGGGTACTCTCGTTGCAGGAGGCGCTCGTCGCTCGCCATGCCGAAGCCGTTGCGGCCTTGGAGGAGATCGGCAAGAAATCCTACGCCGACAACAAGGTCGTCGACGTTGCAGTCGTCGACGTCCAGGAAACCAACGGTCAGCTCTGGCCGCTGCGCCTGCGCGAGCGCATCCGCGCCCAGGGGCCGACCATGGAATATGCGCCGGGCTACAAGCCGGCTGATCCAGAATTCATTGCAGTCTGAGGAAGACGATGTACCGTTACGACGAATTTGACCACGCCTTTGTCGCCGAGCGCGTCGAGCAGTTTCGCGACCAGGTCCAGCGCCGCCTTTCCGGCGAACTGACTGAGGATGCATTCAAGCCGCTGCGGCTGATGAACGGTGTCTACCTGCAACTCCATGCTTATATGCTGCGCATCGCTATTCCCTACGGCACGCTGAGCTCGCGCCAAGTGCGCATGCTCGCCCATATTGCCCGCACGTATGACCGGGGTTATGGCCACTTCACCACGCGTCAGAACTTGCAATTCAACTGGCCGAAGCTGTCCGAAATACCCGATGCGCTTGCCGACCTCGCGACCGTTGAGATGCATGCCCTTCAGACCTCGGGCAACTGCATCAGAAATGTGACAGCCGATCACTTCGCCGGCGCCGCTGCCGATGAAGTTGCCGATCCGCGTCCTTACGCCGAAATTCTGCGCCAATGGTCGTCCGTTCACCCGGAATTCTCTTTCCTGCCGCGCAAGTTCAAGATTGCCGTGACCGGCGCAGAGCGCGACCGCGCCGCTATCCAGGTTCACGATATCGGCCTGCATCTGAAGAAGAACGACAAGGGCGAAATCGGCTTTGCCGTCTATGTCGGCGGTGGTCAGGGCCGCACGCCGATGATTGCCAAGCTGATCCGGGATTTTCTGCCCGAGGAGGACCTGCTCTCGTATACGACCGCCATCGTGCGCGTGTACAATCTGCATGGCCGCCGCGACAACAAGTACAAGGCGCGCATTAAGATCCTCGTTCATGAGACCGGTGCCGAAGAGCTCGCCCGCCAGGTCGAGGCCGAGTTCGCACAGCTGAAGGATTCCGAGCTGAAGCTGCCCGAAGAGGACGTGCAGGCGATTGCCGCCTACTTCGCGCCGCCGGCACTGCCGGAGCGTGCCGAGGGCTGGGAAAATCTGGCGCGTTGGAAGAAGGCAGACCCGGCATTCGCTCGCTGGGTCCAGCAGAATGTCCAGCCGCACAAGAACCCCGATTACGGCATGGTGACGATTTCGCTGAAACCGATCGGCGGTATTCCGGGTGATGCGTCCGATGCGCAGATGGACGCCGTTGCCGATATCGCCGAGGAATATGCTTTTGACGAGATTCGCGTCAGCCATGAGCAGAATCTCATCCTGCCGCACGTCGCGCTCGCCGATCTCGAAGCCGTCTATCGCGGCCTCGTTGCTATTGGTCTTGCCGAGGCCAATGCCGGTCTCATCACCGATATCATTGCCTGTCCGGGTCTGGACTATTGCGCGCTCGCCAATGCGCGCTCCATTCCCGTCGCGCAGGAAATCTCCCGCCGCTTTGGCGATCCGGCCCGCCAGGCCGAGATCGGCGAACTGAAGATCAAGATCTCCGGCTGCATCAATGCCTGCGGCCACCACCATGTCGGCCATATTGGGCTTCTGGGTGTTGAGAAAAAGGGTGCCGAACTCTACCAGATAACGCTCGGCGGTTCTGGTGACGAACATACGTCGATCGGTGAAATCATCGGTCGAGGCTTCGAGCCGGACAAGGTGACAGATGCGATCGAGACGATCGTCGATACCTATCTCGGCCTGCGCCTCGATCCGTCAGAAAGCTTCCTCGCCGCCTATCGCCGCGTCGGGCCGCAGCCTTTCAAGGATGCGCTCTATGGCTCGGCAGCGGAAGCGGCATAAGGAGGGGATGATGACGAAGATTTGGAGAGAAACCGGTTTTGTCGAGAACGATCCCTGGGTAATCGAGACGGACGAGGTGAAGGCGACGGGCGATCAGAAGCCGCTTCTGACGCTCGACGAACTGATCGCCAAGGCCGATGAAAGCAATGATGGTGGCTTTGGTGTGCTGATCAAGCCGGCCGACAATATTCTGAAGCTCGAGCCCTATCTCTATCGCCTTGAAATCGTAGCCGTGGCGTTCCCGGCCTTCAACGATGGCCGTGCCTTCAGCCATGCTTCGCTGCTGCGTCAGCGCCTTGGTTACACCAACGAATTGCGCGCAGTCGGCGACGTTTTGATCGACCAGGTGCCACTGATGTTGCGCGTCGGTATCGACAGTTTCGCTGTCACCAACGAGACGGCGATCCGCCGTCTGTCGGAAAAGCGCCTGCCGTCCATTCCGCATCATTATCAGCCGGCGGTGCGTGACGCCGAAGCCGGCAAGGGCTATAGTTGGCGCCGTCAGGCAAAGCCGGCTGCCTGAGGCTGCCGGGTTGCCGTCTTTTTGATGACGGAATGATAGCATGAGCAAATTCGAAGTGGCGGTGATCGGCGGCGGTCTCGCCGGTATGATCGCTGCGGTCGCCCTGGCACGCGGCGGTCGCGACGTGGCGCTGGTCGCCCCTCCATCTCCCAAGGAAGATCGCCGCACCACGGCCTTGATGGACCAGTCGATTCGATTCCTGGATCGCCTCACACTCTGGGAAAAGCTGCGTCCCGCAGCCGCACCGCTCGCCAGCATGCGCATCATCGACGGCACCAACCGCCTGTTGCGTGCGCCGACCACGACCTTCCGCTCCACAGAAGTTGGACTCGATGCTTTCGGCTATAACTTTCCGAACAAGGCATTGATGGACGTGCTTGAGTCAGCAGTCGCGGCCGAAAGCAATATCACCTGTTTCACCGGCATGGCTGAAGCGATCGACATCGCCTCAGAAGGCGTGACGATCATGCTTGCCGGTGGCGAAGAGATCAGCGCCGATTTCGCTGTCGGTGCCGACGGCCGCAAATCCAAGCTCAGGGAAACCGCCGGCATAGATGTGCGCACCTGGTCCTATCCGCAGTCAGCCATGGTGCTGAATTTCGCCCATACATTGCCGCACCAAAATACCTCCACAGAGTTCCACACGGAGCACGGCCCGTTCACGCAGGTGCCCTTGCCGGGAAACCGATCCAGCCTCGTCTGGGTGCAGAATCCGTCAGATGCGACGGCGCGTATAGAGCTTTCGCTCGCCGAGCTCGGCAATGTCGTGGAAGAGCGCATGCAGTCCATTCTCGGCAAGGTCGAGGTTGAGGAGGGCGTACAGATCTGGCCGCTGTCAGGCACGATGGCCCATCGTTTCGGCAAGGGGCGCATCGCGCTGATCGGTGAGGCTGCCCACGTCTTTCCGCCCATTGGGGCGCAAGGCCTCAATCTTAGCCTGCGCGACATCATGGCGTTGACCGACCTTTTGTGCGCGCGAGCCGAATTGCCCATTCCTGCCGACGCCGGCAGCAGCTTCGATCGTAAGCGCCGCGCCGACATCATGACGCGCACTGCTAGCGTCGATCTCCTCAATCGATCTCTGTTGTCCGATTTCCTGCCGATGCAGATGCTGCGCGCCGCTGGCCTGCATGTCCTCTCGGTCGTTCCGCCGCTGCGCAATATCGTCATGCGCGAAGGCATCCAGCCGGGCCAAGGCTTTCGCGACATTCCCGATGCGATCACGGGATACTTTAAGCGAAAGAAAGCCTGATTTTATCGCAGCCGGAGTACCGCGGCAGATGGGAGCTCGTAGCCGCGGCAGGTTCCTGCTCACTACCTTAGGCATTTCGCGGAGCGGAGAGACTTACCCCTAGCCGATTTGCATCAGGATCGGAAAAGTCTGCTGGAACCAGATTGCGACATAGCTCACCCAACCGAGCAGGAAGGCGAGGCCTGTCAGCACGAGGAAGACGCCCATAATCTTCTCTACCGTGCCGAGATAGCGGCGGAAGCGAGCCAGGAAGCGCATGAAGGCCCCTGAAAAGCCGGCCGCAATCCAGAAGGGCACGGCAAGGCCGAGCGAATAGACCGCAAGAAGCCCAGCGCCGGAGCCGACAGTTTCACGCGATGCCGCGACACCGAGGATCGCCCCGAGCACGGGCCCGATGCACGGCGTCCAGCCGAATGCGAAGGCCAGCCCCATGACGTAGGCGCCCGTCACCGTCGCCGGCTTGCAGCTGCCCTGGAAGCGGGCCTCCCGCGCCAGGATGCCGATACGGAAAAGCCCGAGGAAATTGAGACCCATAATGATGATGATGAGGCCGCCGATCTTGGCAAGCAGGTCGAGATGCTGGCGCAGCACCATTCCGATTGTGGAAGCGCCGGCGCCGAGCGCCACGAAGACAGTCGCAAAGCCGAGCGTGAAGAAAAGTGCTGAAAAAAGTACGCCGCGCCGGACATCCGGAGCAGCGGCAACGGCACCGCCGCCGCGGAACTGCTCGACGGAAATTCCCGCCATATAACAGAGGTAAGGCGGAACGAGTGGAAGCACGCAAGGCGAGAGGAAGGAAAGCGCCCCGGCAAGCAGTGCGCTCCAAAGGGAAATATCGGCAATCGACACGCATTCTCTCCGGCAGCAATCGAGTGATGTTCCTAACGCCGCAGCGGGGGGATTGCCAATCACCTTTTTGCGCTGATCGGAGCTGGCCGGCGGCTCTGTACGATCCGAAGCGGGACAGAACATGTGGATATTAACTGGGCATAAACCATAACGGGCACTGTCTATGGATCGACTCGGGCGCTCTCGCTGGTATGGCCGGGCATTTGCGAACACCCCACCGCAAATGCCGGGAGGTCCGGCCAGGTATGCGAGAGGCCGATGCCGGATCTCCCGCTGCGCCGCCAGCCCGTTACTGGCGCTACTAACGATGTGAAGCTGGAAGTTGCGACTGGCAGTTCCGATGCCCGGCCATGGGGTGCAAATACGTAATGGTCACAGGGGTCAGCGCCGAGGAATTGGCTGTAAGACTTTTCCGGTATAAAGCGCATTAAGTTGCGGTGATCGCGTGATAGATTGCCGTCGGAGATCCATAAGGAGATGTATTTATGAGCAGATTTCGGGCATTTGTGGCAGCCGGAGCGCTGATTGGTATTTCGGTGTTGACGGCATGTGCAACTCCCCCGAATTCATACGGCTCCGCATCGGGATACGTGCCGGGAGATTCGATGAACCTCGCTTGCAGGGATGGCTTCAGGCCGAATGATGGCCGTTCCTGCAGCTATTGATGGTAACCGGACAAAACATCGACCTGCTGGGATTGCGGCGAGCCGCGTAAAACATCGTCTCGCTCATTTGCAGCCCGGCAGCGGCTATCAGTGCAGCTGCGGCTCATTCTCGTCCTCTTCGAGAAAGCTTCGCACGCCATCTCGTTCAGCGGTGGCCAGAAACTCTTCCCATGCATCCAGATCTGTGGCGAATTTATCTTCCCAGATCGTTACGACTTCGGTTTGGGAGATGACTTCAAGGGTCCAATCTCCATTGGTGCCCGCCGGCCGAAATATATCGACTAGCACGGTTACGCCGCCGTCTTCGAACTCGCCGGAGAAATCGGAGTGCTCGAGTTTCGGTTCTCTAGTCTTTTTCGTCATTTCAATCTCCAGCACCGAAAGGTGCATCATTCTCACAAAGACAGCGATACAGAACGTTTCGTACGTGCGCACTAGCTATAATCGCCCGTGCGCTTTATCGAGATGGGTTAGGAATGCGGGTTGTGAAAATGTCTGCCAAAGAAATGTGTCCAATACAATGAACGAAAAAATTTTTCGGTTGACCGCGATAGGTCGCCTGCATATGTTCCGCGCACTTCCAGCCGGGGTGCTTCGCACCTGCGGAGCGGGAGAGCGTAGCTCAGCCGGTAGAGCAACTGACTTTTAATCAGTAGGTCTCGGGTTCGAACCCCGACGCTCTCACCATAACTCCCTTTCTTTTCGCCGCAGTAAAGATAACGATTTGTGGATCGCTTGGCGCGCCGGAAGCCCAGGCGACAGCCTTGATCCGCTCGTCCGACGATCGGCGTCCGAACCCTGCATCGTGCTGGTGCCGGCAGTTATCATCATCGTCGTCACCACGCTTTCGGTATCCCTGGTCGGCGACTGGCTGGATATGACGCTGCGCTAAATAGACGAAAGGCGCTAGCGCCGGCGCCGCTCCAATAGAGCGACCGCTTGTAAGGTGGTGATGATCACGGCGATGCCGAAAAGCGTTCGAAGATCGGGCACCTCATCGAAGAAGATGTAGCCGCTGGCGGTCGCAAAGACGATCGACAGATAGCCGAACGGGGCAAGCAGGCTGGCGCTCGCAACTTGATAGGCCCGCAGGAAACAGAATTGTCCAAGCTGCGCCAGAAGGCCGATGCCGAGCAGGGCGGGCCAGTCTTCGCTGCGCACGGGTTGCCAGACGAAGAGGGCAGGAATGAAGGTGATGACAGTCAGGCCAGCCGTGTAGAAGACCATCATGACGGTGGTATTCTCGTAATGCAGCATCCGCGTCTGGATCGTCGCCAATGACCCGAAGACGATCGAGAGCAGCACTGCCATCAGCCCGATGTTCCACGCGAACGTATCTGGCGCCAGCATGATCAGCACGCCGACAAAGGCGAACACCGCGCCGATCCACCGCCAGCCGCTGACCCTCTCGCCGAGCATGACGACCGCCATTAGCATAGAGACCAGCGGTCGCGTGAAGCCGAGCGCATTAACCAGCACCAGCGGCAGCATCGGGAGCGCGACGAAATTGCTGGTCAGCGCAACCGCATTGCAGCTGATGCGCATGATGTTGCGCAACGGATCTCTGGAACTGGCAAGCTGCCGGCGATGGCGCCAGATCAACGGCAGGATGAGCATCAGCCCGATCAGCGCGCGAACGAAGACGAGCTGGATGGCCGGATAGGATGCGCCCTGCATCTTCACCAGCACTGTCATGCCAGTCACTAGCGTCGTATCGGAAAGCAGCCAGACGATGCCGAAATGGCTGTCCCTGGCTGCGACAGAGCGATCCATTTCGATTGCCTCAAGCGGGCTGCACGAGATTGGCAATCAGCCGGAAGGCGCCCGATGTCAGCTTGTCGAGCTGGTGATGCAGCACGAGGCTCGTATGCGTATGCCGGCCCTTGCCGATTTCGGCGGATAAAAGCGCCCCCTTGAGCGGCTGCTCCTCGGGGTCGTGCATGGCAACGAGCGGGACATAGGCATCGTCCCAGCGGGCGGCGAAATAGAGGCCGCGCTCCTTGTCCCAGCCATCCCAATCTGCGGATGTGATCCTGTTCGGCCCTTGCAGCAGCGGGTGCGTGGGCTCCAGGACGGTGACCTCCGATGTCGGATCGGTCACGCGCCAGCGGAGAGAGGGTGAGCCGATATCGATCCGCCGCGGCGGTGTGGCATCCGGCCGCCAGCCGTCACTCGGGCGATGATAGAGCGTCAGCAGATGTCCGCCTTCTTCGACGAAGCGATGCAGGCGGGCTGTCGCGGCGGCGAGATCCTTACGGATGCCGAAGGCAAATATACCGATGACGATTGTCGTAAAGCGAGAGAGATCGCCCGACAAAGTCTGTGCATCGAGCTCGGTGACATCGAGCCCCATACGATCAAGCCAGAGGCCAACGCGATCGGCGCCGCCACCAACATAGCCGATCTTCGCTCCATCAGGCAGTTTAAGATCGAGCGCCAGAACGCGCAGCAATTCCGGCTCGCGAAAGCTGGTGCGACCGATATGCGGATAGGCGATCGGCGATGTCCGCATGGCCGGTTGACCGTCTACAAGCGGTGTGATCGCGACGAGGCCAGCTGTTATCATTGCCGGAGGCGATAACCTGAGGAGACCGTTTTCTTCCTTGATCGTCCAGCCGGCGGGAGCGGAAAAGCCGATGCGTCCTGCTGATGCCGCCTTGACCAGCAGCTCTTGCCTGTCGCCTTCAACGGGAACAATGAAGGCATTGGGCTGAAGGCTCAGCGAGTGCTGCGGTGCGACGACAAGTAGTTCCTCGAGATCAACAGCCACCTCTGCCAGACGGCTGCCGATTTGAGCCCTGACAGCGACGAACGCATTGCCGTTGCCGCCGAGGCTCGACCATACCGGCAGAAATTGCCGGGTGAGGGGGGCATCTGCCGCCGATTTCAGTTCGTAAACGATCCGGTGCGGCGAGGTTTCCTTCAGGCTCGCCGAAACGCCCTCTGGCAATCTCATATCTGCATCTGATATCGCAGTGCATGCATCGCCGCTGAGGTGCAGCGTCAGTTTCCCGATTGAGCCCGGCGAAAGGTCCGCGGGGTCGGCAACAGCCCGGACGAAGACGTGCTCGGCCTCGCAAAGTGCTACATCGATTTCTACGAGCTTGCGCCGCAGACGATGGCCGTGTGCATCGAGGAATGCTGCAGGCGCCTCTGCGAGAGCTCTTTCAATTTCCGCAGCCGCCTTCAAGAGCGCATCCACGATGGCGGATCTTTCCGGGAAACGCTCGATCGCCTTGCTGATCGCGCCATCTGCTCTCATCAGTGCATCGACGACGGTTTGCCGCAGGTCCGCCTCCCGTGCAAGATCGGCGAGCGTCGAGGGAAGAGATTCGAGGATGGACGTCTCCGTAACGGAGCCTCTGGCGCTGAGCTTCAGATGCAGCGGCCATTCATTGTCGCCAATATCATGCCAGCGGCCCATGCCCTGTGAGGCATGGTAATAGCGCGACCATTCGCCGATGTGCGCGTAGCTGACGCCGCTGACGGATTCGAGGCCCGCGGCGTCGAGTGGCAGCGTCGTGGCCGGAGGCGGCACTTCGTCATCGTAGGTATCGCCGCCGCCTGGCCATGCCGGCAGGTAGAATTTTGCCACCTGCCAGGGTGTCAGCCCCTCGCCGAAATGTTCAGAAAAGGCGACGGGATCAGCGGCAAGATGGATCGCGGTTTCCGCCGCACGCGTCATGGCACGGTGGTGCCCATGCTGGCCCGGACCATCGAGGAAGGTCGGCAACACGATATCGGGACGTTCTGCGCGATAGGCGCGCACCAGCCGCTCGACAATACGCTTTTCGCCCCAGCGGTCAAACGTCCGGTCGCCATTCTTCGAGAAGCCGAAATCATGGATCGGATCTTCAGGACCGTGGCCGAGCCAGTGGATATCGGCATCGAGCTCGCGCGCCGCTTCCTCCATCTCCCGGCTGCGCACAATGCCGAGTGCGCCGAGCCGCTCTGGTCCGAGCGCATTCTGCCCGCCTTCGCCGCGTGTCGAGCAGGCAACGATGACGCGCATGCCAAGGCCGAGGCGCAGATAGGCGAGCAGGCCGTTATGCTCGTCGTCCGGATGCGCGCCGGTGTTCATCATGGTGACGGTCGAGGTCAGACGCGACAGCGCTCGATGCAGCCGCACGAGCGAAAGGCTCTGCTTCTGTTTCTCAATACGATCTCGATCGGTCAGCATGGTTCCTCCATTGGGGCGGACCGGGCGGCGCGCTTTCTTAGGCTGCGTTATCGGCGACGGCGGTCGGTGAAATGTCGAGTTTTGGGGTGACGGCTTCGAAGAGCGGCAGGGCAGCCGCGCCGAGTGCGGCGGTCAGCTGGCCCGTCTGGCCGCGAATGACACGGGGAAGCGCACGCGTACGCCGGCTGGCCACGGAAACCGGAAGCGCCTGCATGGCGGCGACGATCTCGTCAATGACCGCATCAGGGAGCGCACCGCCAAGGATGACGGTTTCCGGATCGAGGACGTTTTCCAGCATCCCCACCATCGGCGAAAGATAGTCGGCCGTCTCTGCGATCCATTCCTTCACGACAGGATTGCCGTTCCGGTGCAGCTCTTCGATCGCCGCAAAATCGGCATTCTCATAACCGGCCTCGGCAAGCTTTTCCTTCAGCGCATGTAGTGAGGCGTAACGTTCCAGGCAGCCGCGCTGGCCGCAGGGGCAGGGTTTTCCGCGCGGGGCGACGACCACATGGCCGATTTCGCCGGCATTGCCGAATGCGCCGCGGAAGGGCGCGCCATCATGGATGAGGCCGAGACCGACGCCGACGCCGAAATAGATCATGCAGAAATTGGAGATCGCGCGTCCCGCCCCAAACAGCCTTTCGCCGACGGCGGCCGCATTCGCATCGTTTTCGACGATCACGGTTTCGCCGCTGGCGTCACTCAGCACATCAGCCGGACTGATACGGCTCCAGCCGGGCAGGGTGGTGGGACCGACCGAGCTCATGCCCTCGATTTCGAAAGGGCCGGGCATGACAACGCCAATGCCAAGCAACTTGGAAGGGAAACGCTTTCGGACCTTCTTCACCTCGCCGGCAAAGAGCGGAACGATATGTTCAGGGCTGGTATTCTCCACCGGCATGATGGTCTCGGAGCGCACCTTGCCGGAGAGGTCGAGCACCGTCGTTACCATATGGTCGGCAGCGATTTCGACGCCGATGGTTACGGCGCCGTCAGGATTGACTGCAAACTGGATCGGTGGCTGGCCGCGGCCGGAGCGCAGCCGGCCAATCTCCATCAGCAACTGCTCGCTGACGAGTTCGTCGACGATATTGGCGACGGCCTGTGCAGTCAGATGCGTGAGCTTGGCGATATGCATGCGGCCAAGCGAACCGTGCATGCGCACGACATCGAGCACCACACGGCGATTGTGATCGCGGCTGCGCTCGGGATTCTTCCCCATCGCGATCTGCTGCTTGCCGGATTGCCGTGTCATCTCTCCGCCCTCGCCTCTGCCGATATGGATAGCGCCAATATCACGAAATGAGCAATACAATAATTAAACTAAATTATCTTATTGACAAAACGCCCTGTCCGAACCAGCCTGAAGGGGTCGCAATGCGATGCCGAGGAAGGAGGAGCCTCAGTTCCATCTTCCCGAGCCAATCAAATCGGGGCGCCGCTGATCTGCGGGATGCCCTGGGGAACTGGATGAGCGCGAGCGGCATGAAGGCTGGCTCGGCAATGGAGGGATAATATGCGTCGCGGAATCTTATTTGCCGGGCTGTTTGCTGGCATCAGCATGGTTGCGGTCAACAGCGCCCAGGCCGTCGAAATCGAATATTGGCAGTATGTCTACGACACGCGCGTCAAGGCGATGGATCAACTCATCGCCAATTTCGAGAAGGCCAATCCCGACATTACCGTCAAGCAGACGACCTTTCCTTACGCCGACTATCAGACACGCGTCGTTGCCGCCAATCTTGCCGGCAATGGCCCTGACGTGATGCAGCTTTTCTACGGTTGGCTCGACCAGTTCATCGCCGGCGGGCTGCTGCAACCGCTGCCGACAGACGCTTTCCCGCATGATCAGATCGAGAAGGATTTCTTCCCGATCGTGACCGCCATGAAGCGCGGCGACGATTATTACGGCCTGCCGACCGCCGTCCGTTCGCTGGCGCTCTTCTACAACAAGAAGCTCTTCCAGGAGGCCGGCCTCGACCCGAACAAGCCGCCGCAGACGATCGACGAATTCGTGGCTGCCGCCGAAAAGACGGTCAAGCGCGATGCCGCCGGCAACATTGCCGTCGAAGGCACGACGCTCGATATGGGTGGCCAGGATCACCAGTGGTGGCGCGAAGTGCTGATCCGCCAGTATGGCGGCGAGCCTTACACCGCCGATTATTCCAAGGTGACCTATAACAGCGATGCCGGCCTGAAGGCGCTGAAATTCTACACCAGCCTGCAGACGGAAAAGAAGGTCGGCCAGACCGGTTTCATGGATGAAGGCCAGGCTGCCTTCCGCGGCGGCAAGGCAGCGATGACGATCGACGGCACCTTCCGTCTCGGCTCCTTCGGCAGCATCAAGGATTTCGAGTGGGGCGTCACTGAGCTTCCGGCCAATGCTGACGGCATGCGCTCCAACTATGCGAGCTATTTCGCCAATGGTATCGGCGCCAAGGTCTCCGGCGAAAAGCTGGAAGCTGCCAAGAAGTTTCTCGCTTACGTGACTTCGCCGGAAGCCATGAAGATCTGGCTTGGCACCGTCGGCGAACTGCCGGCACGTCGCGAAGCAGCTCTGACCGATGAAAACCTCAAGAACCCGATCTATGCGCCCTTCCTGAAGGCCCTCGCTTATTCCCACACCTCGCTCTTCGTGGATGAAGCCGGCCAGCGCCAGAACGCCATCGATATGGTCAACCGAGTTCTTCTGGAAGGTCAGTCGCCCGAGGATTCCCTTGCTCAGGCCGCAACCGCCGAGCAGGAAATCATCGACAACGCCAAGAGCAAATAAGGGACGGCCATGAGCTCCGCACCCGCGAATACGGAGGGGACGGCTATCAGCCGTCCCGCCGGATCGTTCTGGGATCGGCTGACGATGCGCCAGAAGCGCCTCGTCTGGGTCTGGACATTCCTCGCCCTGCCGATCCTGTTTTACTGCGTGATCCGCTTCTATCCGACGCTGCAGGCCTTCTACCTGTCCTTCACCAATTGGAATCTGATGAAGCCGCCAAAATTTATCGGCGTCGCCAATTACGTGAAACTTTATAATGACCCGCAGTTCTGGAAAGTTTTCCGCAATACCTTCACCTATCTGATCATCGGCACGCCAATCAGCCTCGTCGTCTCCTTCGTCGTCGCTTTCTTCCTGGATCGCGTCCGTTTCCTGCACGGTCTGATCCGAGCGCTTTATTTCCTGCCGTTCCTGACGACGGCGGCTGCCATGGCCTGGGTCTGGCGCTGGTTCTACCAGCCGGCCCCGATCGGCGTCATCAACGACGTGCTCGGGATGATCGGCCTGCCGCAGCAGCAGTTCATCCGCTCTGTCGATCAGGCGCTGCCCTCGATCATGGTCACATCGATCTGGGCCGGTCTCGGCTTCCAGATCATCATCTTCATGGCGGGCCTGCGCGCCATTCCGAACACGTTCTATGAGGCAGCGAAGATCGATGGCCTCGGCGAATGGCCGATCCTCTGGAAAATCACGCTGCCGCTTCTGAAACCGACGACCGTCTTTCTCGTCGTCTTCTCCTCGATCGGCTTCCTGCGCATCTTTGACCAGGTTTACAACATGACGACCAACGATCCCGGCGGCCCGCTCGGATCGACCAAGCCTCTGGTTCTGATGATCTATCAGACGGCCTTTTCATCCTACAACATGGGTTATGCGGCAGCTCAGACCGTGGTGCTCTTCGCCATCCTGCTTTGCGTCTCCCTGCTGCAGCTCTGGATCCTGAGGGAGCGCAAATGAGTGCCGTGATGTCCAATACGGCAGCACCGCTGCCGAAAGCCAATATCCGCCCCGGCGCGATCATCATCTGGACGCTGCTCTTCATCGGCGGCCTCATCATGGTCTCTCCGCTGCTCTTCATGTTCTCGACCTCGTTGAAGACGGCAGGCCAGGTCTATGACTTGCGTCTCATTCCGGCTGAGCCGACGTTGCAGAACTACATCGCCGTTCTCTCCGACGGCCGCTTCATGCGCTGGTTCTTGAATTCGACGATCGTTGCCTGCATCGTGACGCTCTCGAACGTCTTCTTTGACAGTCTGGTCGGCTATACGCTCGCCAAGTTCGAATTCCGCGGCCGCTATCTGATTTTCCTGGCGATCCTCTCGACGCTGATGATCCCGACGGAAATGCTCGTCATCCCCTGGTACCTCATGTCGGCCCAGCTCGGCTGGCTAGACAGCTACTGGGGCATCATGTTCCCCGGTATGATGACAGCCTTCGGCACATTCCTGATGAAGCAGTTTTTCGAGACCGTACCGAACGACTTTCTGGAAGCCGCGCGTATCGATGGTCTCAACGAGTTCCAGATTTGGTGGAAGGTGGCCATGCCGCTGGTGACGCCTGCGCTCTCGGCACTGGCGATCTTCACCTTCCTCGGCAACTGGACGGCCTTCTTCTGGCCGCTGATCGTCACCACTAGCCGGGAACTCTACACGCTGCCGGTCGGCCTATCGAGCTTTGCCGTCGAGCAATCCATTCAATGGGAAATGATCATGACCGGTGCGGCGCTTGCGACATTGCCGACGCTCATCGTCTTCCTGGTGCTGCAGCGCTACATCGTGCGCGGCGTCATGCTGGCCGGCCTGAAGGGATAAGAGATGACCGAATCCAATCCACGCCTTGCCGACAAAAGCGTCTTTCCTGATCCGGTCTATAAGGAAACGGTGCTGAAGCCGCTCTTCGATGGCACCAAGTCACACCACGTCGAGGGTTTCCGCCGCATTGACCGTGCTCACCTGGTGATGCTCGTCGAAACCGGCATCCTCGACCGCGAGCAGGCCGGCAAGATCGCCAGCGCACTGGAAGCGATCGATCACGACATCAATCCGGAAAAGCTCGTCTATACTGGCGAGGTGGAGGATTTCTTCTTCCTCATCGAGAAGGAGCTGAAAGCCCGTATCGGCGTCGACATTGCTGGCCGCCTGCATACGGCGCGCTCGCGCAACGATATCGACCATACGCTGTTCAAAATTGGCCTGAGGGAGCGCCTCGATGCGCTGATGGTCAAGGCGCGCAAGCTGCTCCACGCGATGATTGCCACCGCCGACGGGGAAAAGGAGACCTTGATCGTTGCCTATACTCACGGTCAGCCGGCCCAGCCGACCACCTTCGGCCACTATCTTTCGGCGGCGATCGAAGTGCTGATCCGTGATATCGAGCGTTTCGCGGAGGCTCGCAGTATCGTCAATCTCAGCCCGATGGGCGCTGCGGCGATCACCACCTCGGGTTTTCCGATCGACCGTGCTCGCGTTGCCGAATTGCTCGGCTTTGCAGCGCCACTGCGCAATTCCTACAGCTGCATCGCAGCCGTCGACTACACGACCTCGACCTATAGTGCGATCGAACTGATGTTCCTGCATCTCGGCCGCCTGATCCAGGACTTCCAGTTCTGGACGAGCTTCGAGGTCGGTCAGATCTATGTGCCGAACGCGCTGGTACAGATCTCCTCAATCATGCCGCAGAAGCGCAACCCGGTGCCGATCGAGCATATGCGCCACCTCGCAAGCCAGACCTTCGGCCGCGCCCGCACCGTGCTCGATGTCATGCACAACACGCCCTTCACCGACATGAACGACAGCGAGGGTGAAACGCAAGGCATGGGCTACGAAGCCTTCCACTCGGCAGGCCGCGTGCTCGACCTGCTCGCCGCCTTCATCGCCCAGATCAGCATCGATCCGCAGCGCGTGGCAGACAATATCCGTCGCTCTTGCATCACCATCACCGAGCTTGCGGATTCGCTGGTGCGCCTTGAAGGGCTGTCCTTCCGGCAGGCGCATGAGATTGCCGCAACGGTTGCCCGCGCCGTGGTCGCCAAGGGCGGCGGTCTTTCGGATGATGGGTACGAGCCGTTCCTTGCCGCTTTCGAGGAACTGGCCGGCCGCAAACCCGGTGTCGACAAGGCGCAGTTTGCCGAGATCGTCTCGCCGGAACATTTCGTTGCCGTCCGTGCCCGCTTCGGCGGTCCCGCGCTGGCGCCGATGGCGGATGCGCTTGCAGCTTACCGGGAAAAGGCTGCCGCATTCGCCGCACAAGCGCAGGAGAATGCAGCGCGCGAAGCCGCCGCTGCTGAAGAACTTCAAACCAGATTCAAGGCATTGATGGGGACCGCCTGATGGCAAATATCGAACTGCAGGGGCTCGTCAAACGCTACGGCAAGCTCAATGTCGTGCACGGCATCGATCTCGCGATCGCCGATGGTGAATTCGTCGTCTTCGTCGGCCCATCCGGCTGCGGCAAATCGACGACGCTGCGCATGATCGCCGGTCTCGAAGATATCTCGGGCGGCACGCTGAAGATCGGCGGCGAGGTAGTGAACGAGCGCGAACCGAAACAGCGCAATATCGCCATGGTGTTTCAGAACTACGCCATCTATCCGCATATGAGCGTACGCCAGAATATCGGCTTCGGCCTTTACACCTCGAAGCTCTCGCAGGCGGAAAAGGATAAGCGCATCGACGAAACCGCACAGATCCTCGGCCTGACGGACTATCTCGCCCGCCGTCCGGCAGCCCTGTCAGGCGGCCAGCGCCAGCGTGTCGCGATTGGCCGCGCCATGGTGCGTAATCCTTCCGCCTTCCTCTTCGACGAGCCGCTGTCGAACCTTGATGCACAGCTGCGCACGCAGATGCGCATCGAGATCAAGCGCCTGCACCAGCGCTTGGGCACGACGATCGTCTATGTCACCCATGATCAGGTCGAGGCCATGACCATGGCCGACCGGATCGTCGTCATGAAGGACGGCCATATTCTGCAGGCGGGAACACCGATGGATATCTATGAAAATCCCGCCGACGTCTTCACCGCGCGCTTCATCGGCAGTCCGTCGATGAACCTTCTGCCGGGTACCGCTGCAGCCGATGGCATCCGCATCGGCGAGGGCGGTCCGCATCTGGTCGGCATACGCCCCCATGATCTCGTCATCGGCGAGGGCACCGGTATCCTGTCATTGTCGGGCATGGTAAGTGCCGTCGAGCCGCTCGGTGCCGAAACCCTGGTGCATTTCGATGTCGCGGGCGCGTCTGTGATTGCAACCGCACCCGGTAAGGTGATACCGGCCGTCGGCAGCGTCGTGAACGCCCATGCGGCGTCCGGAGCTCTCTATGTTTTCGATGCAAAAACGGAAAAGGCCCTCGGGCGCCAATGACATCTGATAATGACATGCGGTCCGCGGTGCTCAGCATCGGCCGGATCTATTGCGACCTGATCTTCACAGGACTGAAGACCATGCCCGTTCTCGGGCGTGAGATTTTTGCCGATAACCTGCGCATTGCTGCAGGCGGCGGGGCTTTCATCATGGCAGCTTATTCGGCCCATATCGGACGCAAGACCGCTCTGCTCTCTCGCCTCGGAACCGATGGGCTTTCGAATGGCCTGACCACGGAACTGCAGGCGAGCTGCGTCGATTTACGTTTTCTCGATCGGGCCGCCGATGCCGGTCCGCAGGTCACCGTCGCAATCAACAATGGTGAGGAGCGGGCCTTCCTCTCCCGCCGCGCCGGAGGGGCGGAGCCGGCAACGCTTGGTGAGGCCCTTACCTGGAGCGAGGCGCGCCACCTGCACATTGCCGAATTCGCGACACTGGCGGAAATCCCTAGGCTCATCGGAAAAGCCAAGGAGAATGGATTGACCGTATCGCTCGACCCGAGTTGGGATGAGACGCTGATCTACCAGCATGATTTTCTCGATCGCTGCGAAGGCGTCGATCTCTTCCTGCCGAATGTCGAAGAAGCCGTTGCCATCACCGGATACTCTGACCCGGCCGAAGCGCTGGACAGGCTTGCGGTGCGCTTCCCGATGGTGGCGCTGAAGGCAGGCGCTGGCGGTGCATATTATGCCGCCGGTGATATGCGCCTCCATCAGAACGCCCCGACCGTCAAGGTCGTGGATACGACCGGCGCGGGCGATGCCTTCAATGCCGGGTTCATCGACGCCTGGCTTGGCGGCGCGAGCCTCGATATCTGCCTGCGCGAAGGTATTGCCATGGGCAGCCTCGCGGTTCAGGCTGCAGGCGGCGCCGCAATCCTGCCCGCCCGGTAAAGCTTGGACAATGCCGCGGCCTTTCCACAGCCGCAGATCGCTCTAAGTTGATCGGGAGCTGCGCCGAATTTGCCACATTGATCCAACCCTGAACACTCTCGTCGACCCTGTGGTCTTCTTGCGGAACAGCTTGCACCGACTGCGCCATCCAGCTGTTTCCTTACGAATATTTCATGTTTTTCAGCCGCATTTCCGTACCATCACGGGGGCATCGGTAATGTTGGGTTCATCTTCATTATGATTATTTCGGCGTGAAGCAGACCCAACATGGCGAAGCATATATCGAGGATTAGATGGACAATTTGGAGGCTGGCAAAGAGACCGGTTCCGTAGCAGGCGCAAACGCCGACCTAGCTGCCGTGCTCGCCGCCGGCCGGCGGAGCAGGGGGCGTCGCTGGCGTGGCCGGCTGATCCTCTTGGTGCTTTTGATCCTTGCCGCAGCCGCTGCTACCTATTTCTACATGGGCCGAAGCCGTGCCGAATTCAGCTACACGACCCAGCCGGTCAAGCGCGGCGACCTGACAGTGCTCGTCACCGCCACAGGTTCAGTCCAGCCGACCCAACAGGTGGATATATCGAGCGAACTGTCGGGCACGATGCGCGACGTCAATGTCGACTACAACAGCACCGTTAAGGCAGGCGATGTTCTCGCCGTTCTTGATACAAACAAGCTGGAAGCCGACGTGAAGAGTTCTCGCGCCAAGCTCAATTCGGCAAAGGCCAACGTGGTCAAGGCGAACGCCGATTTGCAATCGGCTGCGACCTCGCTCGACCGTCTGAAAAGCCTCGTCAAGAGCAACGTTTCCACCCAGCAGAGCCTCGACGACGCGACCTACAAATATGACTCGGCTGTCGCCGCCAAGGATATTAACGAGGCCGACGTGCTGGCCTCCGAAGCCAACCTCCAGCTTGCCGAAGTCAATCTCGGCAAGGCGAAGATAGTCTCGCCGATCGATGGCGTGATCCTGACGCGCTCCGTCGATCCCGGCGCAACCGTTGCCGCCTCGCTCTCGGCACCGGTGCTGTTCACAATTGCCGGCGATCTGAAAAAGATGGAACTGCAGGTGGATGTCGATGAAGCCGATGTCGGTCAGATCGCCGTCGGCCAGAAGGCGAGCTTTACAGTCGATGCCTATCCGGATCGCACTTTCCCTGCTGTCATCGAGCAGATCCGCTTTGCTTCCGAGGTGGTGAACAACGTCGTCACCTACAAAGCCGTCCTCTCGGTCGACAATGCCGATCTGCTTCTCCGCCCAGGAATGACGGCGACCTCTGATATTACCGTCGAAGCCGTCAAGGATACGCTGATGGTCCCGAATGCGGCTCTGCGTTATGCGCCGCCGCAAACGGAAGCGCGCGGCGGCCGCGGCATTTTCAGCCTGTTCCGCCCGCCGCGTCCGTCGCGCAGTGGTGGTGCCGATTCGACGCTGAGCGGCACGCAGCGCCGGGTCTGGGTGCTCCGTAACGGCCACCCCGCGCCGGTCGTGATCCAGGTCGGGTCGTCCGATGGCCAATTCACGCAAGTCACCTCGGGCGAGATCACCGAAAAGGATGCTGTTATCACCGATGCCGCGGCGCGGACGAATTGACGGGAGCCGATGATGGAACGCCCGCCGCTTCTCGAATTCAGGCAGGTCTCGAAAATCTACGGCGAAGGCGTTGCGGCGATCCGCGCCCTCGACCATGTGGACCTTTCGATCCGCACGCATGAATTCGTCGCGATTATGGGACCTTCCGGCTCCGGCAAGTCGACGGCGATGAATATTCTCGGGTGTCTCGATGTGCCGACCTCTGGCGACTATGTCTTCCAGGGCATTTCGACCGGCGGTTTCGATCGCAGCCAGCTGACGCTTCTGCGCCGCCATATGCTGGGTTTCGTCTTTCAGGGCTTCAACCTGTTGTCGCGCACATCGGCGGTCGAGAACGTCGAACTGCCGCTGATCTATCGCGGGATGGCGGTCGGCGAGCGGCGTAAGCGCGCGAAAGAGGCACTCGGCCTCGTCGGCCTGTCTGGCCGGGAGCATCACAAGACACAGGAACTCTCCGGCGGTCAGCAGCAGCGTGTGGCGATCGCCCGTGCCATCGTCACCGAACCCGCACTGCTGCTCGCTGATGAGCCGACCGGCAATCTCGATACCAAGACCAGCATCGAGATCATGGATCTGATGACGCGGCTGAACCGCGAGCAGGGCATCACCATCGTCATGGTCACGCATGAGCCTGATATCGCTGCCTATGCGGGACGCCTGTTGCGCTTTGTCGATGGCAAGCTGGAAACCGAGGTGGAGCATCAGCGGAGGGCGGAGCATGTTCTTTGAAACGCTGAAGCTCGCGCTGCGCGCCATCAGCCGCAATCTGCTGCGTTCCTTCCTGACTGTACTCGGCGTCGTCATTGGTGTTGCCGCCGTCATCGCGCTCGTCACGATCGGCAACGGCACGACGGCGCAGGTTTCGACCGAGCTGTCGCGCCTCGGCACCAACATGCTCTTTGTGCGTCCCGGTCAGTTCGGTCCCGGCCGCGCCAGCGCCGAGGCGCGGCGCTTTACGCTGAAAGATGTCGAGGCGATCCGCGATCAGGTTCCCGGTCTGCGCGCCGTGGCGCCGTCCAACCAGTCGACGGCAACCGTCATCTTCGGCGGGCAGAATCATTCCACCACCGTCTACGGCACGACCAACGACTATTTCATCGCGCAGGACTGGGATCTGGCGCTTGGCCGCAATTTCACGCCGGCCGAAGAGCGCGGCCAGTCGCGCTGCATCATCGGTGAGACCGTGCGCGAGCAACTTTTTGGCGCCGCCGATCCGACCGGCCAGCAGATTCGTGTCGGCAAAGTTTCCTGCCCCGTTATCGGCGTGTTGGCAAAGCGCGGTCAGTCCGGCATGGGCAATGACCAGGACGATGTCGTCATCATGCCGGTAAAGGTTTTCCAGCGCCGCATCAGCGGTAGCTCCAATGTCCCGACCATCCTCATCTCGGCGCGCGACGGCGTGTCAACCTCAAAGGTGCAGGCCGATGTCGAGAACCTTCTTCGTGAACGCCGCAAAATCATTCCCGGCCGCCAGGATGATTTCAACGTCAATGACATGACGCAGATCGCTGAGGCGATGACCGGCACGACGACACTGCTGACTGGTCTGCTTGGTGCGGTCGCCGCCGTCAGCCTGCTCGTCGGCGGCATCGGCATCATGAATATCATGCTGGTATCGGTGACCGAGCGCACCCGTGAGATCGGTATTCGCCTTGCCATCGGCGCGCTCGAAAATCAGGTGCTGACGCAATTCCTCGTCGAGGCGGTCGCCCTGTCGCTCTTCGGCGGCATAGCCGGCATCATGCTTGGCCTGACGCTTGCCTACGGTACGGTCAGTTTACTGAATGTGCCCTTCGTCGTCAGCCCGCTCATCATCTTCATCGCCTTCGTCTTTTCGGCGGCCATCGGTATGATCTTCGGCTTCTTTCCGGCGAGACGCGCAGCCCAGCTTAATCCCATCGAGGCATTGCGCCACGAATAAGGGATTGTTCTCGCATGCTGCATGCTTTTGATATATCAGGATAACTTGTCTTTGGCGTTCAACCGTGCCAGTATTGATATATCAGCCTCGGATCCGCCCGCATGCAGGAATCGCTTAGCCATCTCGCCTATCTGGCGCTCGAGCATGCCATAGTGACGCTGGCTTTGGCGCCCGGTGCTCTGGTGACGGAAAAGCAGCTCATCGATCTTGCAGGCCATGGCCGCACACCGGTGCGCGAAGCGATCCAGAAACTCGCCTGGCAGGGGTTGATCGTGGTGAAGCCGCGTGTCGGTTTGCAGATCGCCGAGATCCGCGCCGAAGACCATGCGAATGTCATGCAAGTGCGTCGCAAGCTTGAGCCGGCAGCGGCGGCATTGGTCGCCGACGCGGCGAATGACGAAGAGAGGGCGCGGCTCATCCAATGTGCTGCCGCTATGGAGAGATGCGCTGTCGGCGGCGATCTGAAAGGTTTTTTCGCCGCGGATAAGGCTTTCGACGAGATTCTTGAGGATGCGTGTCCGAACCGCTTCATCACCGCGGCCCTCGGGCCCGTGCAGACCCACTCCCGGCGTCTGTGGTATTCGACTGCTAATCCGGAAAAGATGGATCGCTCCATTTCTCTCCATGTCACAGTGATCACAGCCATTCATCAGGGCGAGGTCGATCAAGCACGCGTGACGATGGCGGCGCTGATCGATTATCTGAGCCAGAAATAAGAACGGCCCCGTTTCCGGAGCCGTTGCCTGGAAAATCGTTTCGCAGCCTCAGCCGACGAATGCGCGCTCGATCACGAACTCCGCGGGTTTGCTGTTGGCACCCTCTTCGAGGCCGGCCTTTTCCAGAAGCTCCTTGGTGTCCTTCAGCATCGCGGAAGAACCGCAGATCATGCCGCGGTCAACCGCCGGATCAATTGGCGGGACGCCGAGATCGGTGAAGAGCTTACCGGAGGAAATCAGGTCGGTGATGCGGCCGCGATATTCGAAATCCTCGCGGGTGACGGTCGCATAGTGGCGCAGCTTGTCGCCGACCACTTCCTGGAGAAGTTCGTCATTCCGGATTTCGTCGAGAAGATCGAAGCCGTATTTTAGTTCGGAGATCTCGCGCGTCGTATGGGTGAGGATGACTTCGTCAAACTTCTCATAGGTTTCCGGATCGCGGATAAGGCTCGCGAAAGGTGCAATACCTGTGCCGGTCGAGAACATGTAGAGGCGCTTGCCGGGAGTGAGTGCGTCGAGAACCAGCGTGCCCGTCGGCTTCTTGCGCATCAGCACCTGGTCGCCCGGCTTGATGAGCTGCAAATGCGAAGTCAGCGGACCATCCGGCACCTTGATGGAGAAGAATTCAAGCTCTTCGGCCCATGCCGGGCTTGCGATCGAATAGGCGCGGAAGATCGGCTTGCCATCGACCATGAGGCCGATCATTGCAAATTCGCCCGAGCGGAAACGGAAGCCATCGGGCCGGGTCATCGTGAAGCGGAAGAGCCGGTCGGTATAATGCGTCACGCTCAGCACCGTCTCGGCATAGACGCCGGCGGGAATGGCGGAGGCGAATTCTTCGGTCTTTGCAGGAGCGTTCATTAGATATCGGGCTCGTCGTTCGCAAGATAATCATCACATGCGAGGCAGATATTACAAAACCCCGCTAAATTAAAGGCAATCCATTCCATCGCACGGCTGAGGAGCGAAATATGCATGTCACGGTCAGGATTTGCTGGCGGTGGCGACCTGTCGCTTTTGCGCTGGCTAAGCTCTTCAAAGGATGCATATTAGGCAAAAAAACGCCCGCCGCGGCGCGGGGCGTAACAGGTAGTACGGGGGAACATGAAAATTTTCAATTATAAGCGTGTTCCTTACGCGGAAATGCGCGCATTCTCCGTGCATATTCTGACGGCCTCCGGTTCCTTTCTCGCTTTTCTCGGTGTGGTCGCTGCTGCCGAGCACCGTTTCGTCGATATGTTCTGGTGGCTGGGCCTTGCGCTTCTGGTCGATGGCATCGACGGACCGATCGCCCGCAAGGTGCGCGTCAAGGAAGTGCTGCCGAATTGGTCTGGTGATACGCTCGACAATATCATCGATTACGTCACCTACGTGCTGCTGCCGGCCTTCGCGCTCTATCAAAGCGGCATGATCGGCGAGCCCTGGTCCTTCGTTGCCGCCGGCATGATCGTCGTATCTAGCGCCATCTATTATGCCGATACAGGCATGAAGACGGAGGAATATTTCTTCTCGGGCTTTCCGGTCGTCTGGAACATGGTGATCTTCACGCTCTTCGTCATGCATGCAGGCGAGATGACCGCTTTTATCGTCGTCGCCGTCTCCGTGATCCTGACCTTCCTGCCGGTCAACTTCCTGCATCCGGTGCGGGTCCAGCGTCTGCGCCCGCTGAACCTTGGCGTCTTCCTGCTGTGGTCGGCGCTCGGCGCCTATTCGCTGCTGATGTATTTCGATATGCCGCAATGGGCGGTCGCTCTCTTCATCGTGAGCGGCATTTATCTTTACGTCATCGGCGCGGTGCTCCAATTCTTTCCGGCGCTTGGACGCAAGTGAGGTAGAGAGCTATGGCAAAGACGAAGGCGGTTTCTTTTTCCAGGAACGGTGGACCCGAGGTTTTCGACTATGTCGATATCGATCTGCCGCCCCCGTCGGAAGGCCAGGTGCAGATCCGCCAGGAAGCGGTCGGTCTGAATTTCATCGACGTCTATTTCCGTGATGGTACCTACAAAGCACCGCATCTGCCCTTCGTGACTGGCAAGGAGGCCGCAGGTGTCGTTACGGCAGTAGGCTCCGGCGTAACCGATTTTACCGTGGGCGACCGCGTTGCCTATGCGGGCTCTGATGGGGCCTATAGCGCGGAGCGCAACATCGACACGAAACATCTGGTCCAGGTGCCCGAAGGCATCAGCCTCGAAACCGCAGCCGCCATGATGCTGAAAGGCATGACGGCCGAGTACCTCTTGAACCGCACCTTTAAGGTCGGCCCTGAGACGGTGTTGTTGTTCCATGCCGCAGCCGGCGGCGTCGGCCTGATTGCCGGCCAGTGGGCAAAGGCGCTCGGCGCCACCGTCATCGGCACGGCAGGCTCCGCCGACAAAGTCCAGCTGGCGCTCGAACACGGCTATGACCATGTCATCAACTACAGGACCGAGAATTTCGCCGAACGTGTGCGGGAGATCACCGGCGGCAAGGGGGTTGATGTGGTCTATGACTCGATCGGCCGCGACACTTTCCCGCAATCGCTGGATTGCTTGAAGCCGCGCGGGCTCTTTGCGTCCTTCGGCCAATCCTCCGGCGCGATCGAGAATTTCACCATGGGCCATCTCGCCCAAAGGGGCTCGCTCTATGCAACGCGCCCGACGCTCTTTACCTATATTGCCACGCGCCAAGAACTTACCGATTGTGCAAACAATCTATTTGATGTTGTGCGCAGCAACAAAGTGCGTATCAATATCAATCAAACCTATCCGCTGCGTGAGGTTGGGCGGGCCCACGCAGATCTGGAAACAAGAAAAACAACCGGAACGACGCTGCTGATTCCATGAGATCCAAACGGACCGGTCGGCAGAAGAAATGAGGGGAACGTGTCGCCATTGAATGTGCCGGATTCCGGCGCGTTATTATCGGTTCAGAAGCTGACGAAATTTTTCGGTAGCTTTGCCGCCTGCAATGAAATCGATCTCGATATAGCGCCGGGCGAAATTCATGCGCTTCTCGGCGAAAATGGCGCAGGCAAATCCACGTTGGTCAAGATGCTTTTCGGCGTTCTGGAGCCGACTGACGGGCAAATTCTCTGGGAGGGCAGGCCGGTCACGATCACGTCTCCCGGGGAGGCCCGCAAGCTTGGCATCGGCATGGTCTTTCAGCATTTTTCGCTGTTTGAGGCACTGACCGTTGCCGAAAACATCGCGCTTTCTCTCGATGACGGCATTCCGATCGGCAGGATCGCAGAGGAGGCGAGGGCGCTGTCGCAGGCCTATGGCCTGCCGCTCGACCCGCATGCGCATGTCGCGGATCTTTCGGTTGGCGAACGCCAGCGCATCGAGATCGTCCGCGCTCTGCTGCAGAACCCGAAGCTCATCATCCTCGACGAGCCGACCTCGGTGCTGACGCCGCAGGAAGCCGACAGGCTCTTCGAAACGCTCTTCAAGCTGCGCGCCGAAGGCCGCTCGGTTCTATATATCAGCCATCGCCTGGAAGAGGTGCAGCGCATCTGCGACCGCGCTACCGTGCTTCGACATGGCCGCGTGACAGGCGCCTGCGATCCGAAGCAGGAAACGCCTTCCTCTCTCGCCCGCATGATGGTCGGCAACGAAGTGGCGGCTGTCACCCATCCCGAGCGCAGCGACAAGGGAGAGGTGCAGCTTGCCGTCTCGAACCTCTCGGTCGCCGCCCGCACCCCCTTTGCCATGCCGTTGCGCGATGTTTCCATGGCTGTGCGCTCCGGTGAAATCCTGGCCATTGCCGGCGTTGCGGGGAATGGGCAGAGCGAGCTCTTTGATGCACTGTCGGGCGAGTATCCAGTTTCTTCGGCCGAAGCGATCGTCATTCGCAAGAAGCCCGTCGGCAGGCAGGGCATCACTGCCCGACGTCTGCTCGGCGCCGGCTTCGTGCCGGAGGAGCGGCATGGCCATGCCGCTGTTTCCGCGATGAAACTGTCCGACAATCTGGTGCTGGCCCGCAGCCAGTCTGATCGCAAGGCGTTTCTGGGTGTCCTCGGTATTATCAGGTATGGTGCGGTGAAATCCGCAGCACGCCGCATTTCCGAGGCCATGGACGTGCGCAAGAGCGGCGATGATCCAGCCGCAGGTTCGCTCTCCGGCGGCAATCTGCAGAAATTCATCGTCGGCCGAGAGCTTGACCGACAGCCGGCGGTGCTGGTCGTCAATCAGCCGACCTGGGGTGTGGATGCGGGTGCCGCAAGCCGTATCCGCCAGGCGCTCGTCGATCTCGCAAAGGCCGGTTCTGCCGTCGTCGTCATCAGCCAGGATCTCGACGAGATCTTCGAGGTGGCGACCGATATCGCCGTAATTTCTGAAGGACGGCTGTCCAAGCCCTATCCGGCCGGTGAGCTGACGCGGGAAAAAATCGGTCTGCTGATGGGCGGCCTGCATGAAGGCAAACACGCCGGGGAGCCCGCACTTGCGCATTGAACTGGAAAAGCGCCCGCAGGTCTCGAAGCTCTTTGCTTTCGTCTCGCCGCTCCTGGCCCTCGTTCTGACGCTGGTCGTCGGCGCGATAATGTTCGCCACGCTCGGCAAGGATCCGGTCGAGGCACTCGACGCCTTCTTCCTCGAACCGCTTCTGGAAATCTGGTCGCTGCATGAATTGGCAGTCAAAGCCGCGCCGATCATCCTGATCGCTGTCGGCCTTGCCGTCTGTTACCGATCCAACAACTGGAATATCGGCGCCGAAGGCCAGTTCACCATTGGCGCGATCACCGGCTCCTATATCCCGATCGTCTTCTACGACTGGCATTCGCCGTTGGTGCTGCCGCTGATGCTGATCCTTGGCGCGCTTGGCGGCGCGCTTTTTGCGGCCATTCCGGCGCTGCTGAAGGCGCATTTCAATACCAACGAGATTCTGACATCGTTGATGCTGGTCTATATCGCCCAGCTCTTTCTCGATTGGCTGATCCGTGGCGCATGGCGCGATCCGAAGGGCTTCAACTTTCCGGTCTCTCGGGACTTTGCTCCAGAGGCGATCGTGCCGGCGATATGGGAGGAATCTGGCCGTGCCCACTGGGCCTTCATTTTCGCCGTCGTCGCGGCCATCCTGGTCTGGTTTATGATGCGCTTCACTCTGAAGGGCTTCGAGGTTGTCGTGCTCGGCCAGTCGGAACGGGCGGGGCGCTTCGCAGGCTTCTCTTCGAAGAAGATGATCTGGTTCAGCTTCCTCTTTTCAGGCGCGCTGGCCGGGCTTGCCGGCATTTGCGAAGTGTCGGGCTCGATTGGTCATCTGCAGCCCGCGATTTCGCCGGGCTATGGCTTCACCGCCATTATTGTCGCCTTCCTCGGCCGTCTCAATCCGCTCGGCATTATCGCTTCGGGTTTGGTACTGGCATTGACCTATCTAGGTGGTGAGGCGGCGCAGTTATCGATCGGTGTTTCGGACAAGGTCACCCGCGTCTTCCAGGGGTTGATCCTCTTTTTCGTGCTCTCGTGCGACACGCTGATCTATTACAAAATCCGTATCGTCTTGTCGCGGGTAAGGGGTGGCGCGGCGTGAGCATTTTCGAAGCCATTCTTCTGACCGTTATCACCGCCTCCACGCCGCTCGTCATCGCAGCCCTTGGCGAACTCGTGACGGAGCGCTCCGGCGTCCTCAATCTTGGCGTCGAGGGTATGATGATCATGGGGGCAGTAGCCGCCTTTGCCGGCGCGCAGATGTCGGGGTCGCCCTATGCCGGCATCATCTGCGGCATCCTCGCGGGCGCGCTTTTCTCGCTGCTCTTTGCATTCCTGACGCTGACGCTGGTCGCGAACCAGGTGGCCACGGGCCTGGCGCTGACCCTTCTCGGTCTCGGCCTATCCGGCCAGCTCGGCGAACCCTATGTCAGCGTGCCCGGCATTCAGCTGAAAGAGATCGCCATCCCGCTGCTGTCCGATATCCCCGTTATCGGTCCGGTTCTTTTCAAGCAGGATCTGATTTTCTATCTATCGATCGCCTTGCTCCTTGGCGTCAGCTGGTTCCTGTTCAGAAGCCGCCTGGGCCTGAAGCTGAGAGCGATCGGCGACAGCCACGGCTCGGCCCACGCGCTCGGCATTCACGTCATCCGCACGCGCTATCTGGCGGTCATCTTCGGTGGTGCCTGCGCGGGTCTCGCCGGTGCGCAGCTCTCGCTCGTCTATACGCCGCAATGGGTGGAAAACATGTCGGCCGGCCGCGGCTGGATCACGCTGGCGCTGGTCGTCTTCGCCTCTTGGCGCCCGTGGCGGGTCTTTGCCGGCGGTTACCTCTTCGGAGCGGTCACGATCCTGCAGCTCCACGCGCAGGCCTTCGGCCTCGGTATCCCCGCGCAATTCCTCTCTATGTTGCCTTATGTCGCGACTATTGTAGTTCTCATCATCATTTCTCATAATCGGCGCACGACGTTGATCAATACGCCCGCGTCGCTTGGAAAAGCCTTCGTCCCGGAGCGATAAAACAAGAATACCAAGACGGGTTTCCGGAATAACTTCAAACCAACAGGGGTCATCATGAAGAAGTTCGCATTAGCACTTGCCGCATCGGCCGCAGCCGTGATCGGCATCTCCTCCGCAGCCGAGGCAGCAGAAAAGACGAAGGTCTGCTTCGTCTATGTCGGAGCGCACAACGACGGCGGTTATTCCCAGGCTCACGATGTCGGCCGTCAGCAGGTCCAGGCCGAGTTTGGCGACAAGATCGAAACGCCTTATCTCGAAAACGTGCCGGAAGGCCCGGATGCCGAGCGCGCCATCGAGCGCCTTGCGCGCTCCGGCTGCCAGCTGATTTTCGCGACGTCCTTCGGCTTCATGGACGCGACGGTCAAGGTTGCCGCCAAATTCCCGAAGGTCAAGTTCGAGCACGGCACCGGCTACAAGTCCGGCCCTAACCTCGCGACCTATAATTCACGCTTCTATGAAGGCCGCTACATCCTCGGCCAGATCGCCGCCAAGACCTCGAAAAATCACGGTGCCGCCTACATCGCCTCCTTCCCGATCCCGGAAGTTGTGATGGGCATCAACTCCTTCGAACAGGGCGCCAAGTCGATCGACCCGAGCTTCAAGCTCAAGGTCATCTGGGTCAATACCTGGTTCGATCCGGGCAAGGAAGCTGATGCCGCCAAGGCGATGATCGACCAGGGCGTCGACGTGCTGACGCAGCACACCGACACGACAGCGCCGATGCAGGTTGCCGAAGAGCGCGGCATCCACGCCTTCGGCCAGGCATCCGACATGATCGCAGCCGGCCCGAAAGCGCAGCTGACGGCAATTGTCGATACCTGGGGCAACTATTATTCAAAGCGCGTCCACGCGCTTCTGGACGGCACCTGGAAGTCTGAACAGAGCTGGGATGGCCTGAAGGATGGCATCCTCAAGATGGCGCCCTATACCAACATGCCCGACGACGTGAAGAAGATGGCTGAGGAAACCGAAGCCAAGATCAAGTCCGGCGAACTGCATCCCTTCACCGGCCCAATCAACAAGCAGGACGGCACGCCCTGGCTGAAGGCCGGCGAAAAGGCTGATGATGGCACGCTGCTTGGCATGAACTTCTATGTCGAAGGCGTAGACGACAAGCTGCCTGCGCAATAAGGCCAAACCTGTAACTCGCAGTTGCGAAAAGGCGCTCTGAAAAGGGCGCCTTTTTGCTGCAATGCATGCTAAAATGCTCATTTACAAAAGTATTACTATATGATTTTTTGATCCTGCGCCGCGAGACGCGGCATTGGGAGGACATCATGAAATTGAAGACTGCACTTTTGAGTGCCACGATTTTGGCTGCCTGCATGTTCGGTTCGGCTTCGGCCGCCGGCTTGACCGTCGGCTTCTCGCAGATCGGCTCGGAATCGGGCTGGCGCGCGGCTGAAACGACCGTCACCAAGCAGCAGGCTGAAAAGCGCGGCATCGACCTCAAATTTGCCGATGCTCAGCAGAAACAGGAAAATCAGATCAAGGCTCTCCGCTCGTTCATTGCCCAGGGCGTGGATGCCATCCTTATCGCTCCCGTCGTTGAAACTGGCTGGGATGCTGTTCTCAAGGAAGCCAAGGAAGCCAATATCCCGGTCATCCTTCTCGACCGTACGATCAAGGCTCCTGAAGACCTCTATCTGACGGCCGTCACCTCCGATCAGGTCCATGAAGGCAAGGTCGCCGGCGACTGGCTGGTCAAGACCGTCGGCGACAAGAAATGCAACGTCGTCGAGCTGCAGGGCACGACCGGCTCTTCACCGGCCATCGCTCGCAAGAAGGGCTTCGAGGATGCAATCAAGGGCCACGACAACTTCAAGATCGTCCGCAGCCAGACCGGTGACTTCACCCGCACCAAGGGCAAGGAAGTCATGGAAAGCTTCCTGAAGGCTGAAAACGGCGGCAAGGATATCTGCGCTCTCTACGCCCATAATGACGATATGGCTGTCGGCGGTATTCAGGCGATCAAGGAAGCTGGTCTGAAGCCCGGCAAGGATATCCTCGTCGTCTCCATCGACTCCGTGCCTGATATCTTCAAGGCCATGTCCGCAGGCGAAGCAAACGCATCCGTCGAGCTGACGCCGAACATGGCCGGCCCGGCCTTTGACGCCCTCGACGCATACCTGAAGGACAAGAAAGCTCCGCCGAAGTGGATCCAGACGGAATCCAAGCTCTACACGCAGGCTGACGATCCGATGAAGGTTTACGAAGAGAAGAAGGGTCAGGGTTACTGATTGATGCCGGAACCGCACCGGTCCATCATGGACCGGTGCGGAACTGCCAGTACCATCAAGGCATCATGCCCGTTCTGGTACAGGCTTCGGCGCAATATCAGGAAACAGCAGCCCTCATGGTTCACAATTTCGAGAATATTCTCGCAGCTTCGGGCATATCGAAATTCTTCCCCGGTGCCATCGCCCTGGATAAGGTGGATTTCACGCTGAGGCGCGGCGAGGTACATGCGCTTCTCGGCGAAAACGGCGCAGGCAAGTCGACTCTCATCAAATGCATTACGGGTGCCTATCGCCGCGATGCCGGAAGTCTGACGCTGGAAGGCAACGAGATCGATCCGGCTGACACGCTGGCGGCTCAGAAGCTCGGCATTGGCACCGTCTATCAGGAGGTTAACCTCCTCTCCAATCTCAGCATTGCGGAAAATCTGTTCCTCGGCCGTCAGCCGAAGCGCTTCGGCATGATCGATGCCCGAACCATGAACTGCAATGCCCGCGAGCTTCTGGCGGGCTACGGCCTCGATATCGACGTGACCGCTCAACTCGACCGTTTCTCGGTTGCCGTCCAGCAGATCGTGGCGATTGCCCGTGCCGTCGATCTCTCCGGCAAGGTCCTCATTCTCGATGAGCCCACCGCGAGTCTCGACACGCACGAAGTAGAGATGCTTTTCCGGGTTGTGAACGACTTGAAGAAGCGCGGATTAGGCATTGTCTTCATTACGCATTTTCTTGAGCAGGTATATGCGATCAGCGATCGCATCACCGTGCTGCGCAATGGCCGGTTGGTGGGAACGCATGACGCCGCCGAACTGCCGCGCCAGAATTTGATCGCCATGATGCTCGGGCGTGAACTGGCGCAGACCGAGCACGCCGCCAAGGAGCGCACGATTGACGCCGGCGCGGTGAAATATGCCTTCGAAGGATATGGCAAACGCGGCAAGGTAAGGCCCTTCGATCTCGAAGTTCGCGTCGGCGAGGTCGTCGGCATAGCGGGACTTCTCGGTTCCGGACGCACGGAAACCGCTGAACTGATGTTCGGCATAGAAAGCGCCGATAGTGGTGTCGCCAGCATCGATGGAAAGCCGGTGACGCTGTCGAGCCCGCGTGCGGCAATCGCCAGGGGCTTTGGTTTCTGCCCGGAAGACCGCAAGACCGACGGGATCATCGGTGACCTGTCGATTCGCGAGAATATCGCGCTCGCCCTGCAGGCCCGGCGTGGCTGGGCACGGCCGCTCTCTCGCGCCGAGCAGAATGCGATTGCCGACGAATATATCAAGGCGCTCGATATCCGCACGACGGACCGCGAAAAACCCATCCGGCTCCTCTCGGGTGGCAATCAGCAGAAGGCAATCCTTGCCCGCTGGCTCGCCACCAATCCGGATTTCCTGATCCTGGACGAGCCGACGCGCGGCATCGATGTCGGCGCGCATGCCGAAATCATCAAGCTCATCGAGCAACTCTGCGCCAAAGGCATGTCGCTGATTGTCATCTCCTCGGAACTGGAGGAACTGGTCGCCTACAGCTCACGCGTCATCGTGCTGCGTGATCGCGAGCATATTGCGGAGCTGACCGGTGAGCATATCAGCGCTGGCAGCATCGTCGACGCCATTGCTGCAGCCGACAAACGAACGGAGGATGCATGACTGCCTCGCTAAAGGCGCTTGGCTTTCGTCTTGCGCCACAATTGATTGCGCTTTTGGTTGTTCTTCTTTTGAATTTCAGCTTTTTCCCGCAATTTCTTAATGTGATTGCTCAAAATGGACGCCTCTATGGCAGCCTCATCGATGTGCTCAATCGTGGCGCGCCGGTAGCCCTGCTGGCGATCGGCATGACGCTGGTGATTGCCACCAAGGGCATTGACCTGTCGGTCGGTGCTGTCATTGCTATCTGTGGCGCCGTTGCCGCCTCCTCGATCGTTGAAGGCAATTCGCTTGCTTACACGCTCGTGCTGACTGTCATCATTGGCCTGCTCTGCGGTGTCTGGAACGGCTTCCTCGTCGCCGTCCTCAATATCCAACCGATCATTGCGACCCTCGTGCTCATGGTCGCCGGCCGCGGCATCGCCCAGCTCATCACCGAAGGCGCCATTATGACCTTCAACGATGACGGGCTGATCTTTTTCGGCAGCGGTTCTTTCGCCTTCCTGCCCATGCCTGTGGTCATCTGGCTGATCGTCGGCCTGCTGGTCATCCTGCTGGTTCGCCGCACCGCACTCGGCATGCTTATCGAAGCAGTCGGCATCAACAGGCGTGCCAGCACGCTGTCCGGCGTGCAGACGCCGGTGCTGCTGATGGCTGTCTATATGCTGAGCGGCCTCTGTGCTTCCATCGCCGGAATCATCGTTGCCGCCGACATCAAGGGGGCTGATGCCAACAATGCCGGTCTCTGGCTGGAGCTCGATGCGATCCTTGCGGTGGTCGTTGGCGGCAATTCCCTGCTTGGCGGCCGCTTCAGCATCATCGGCTCGCTGATTGGCGCCATGATCATTCAGTCGGTAAACACCGGCATCCTGCTGTCCGGCTTCCCGCCGGAATTCAATCTCATCATCAAGGCGATCATCATCATCGTCATTCTCGTCATCCAGTCGCCGGCGATGTCGTCGCTGACCGGCTTCCTGACCCGCCGGACGGACACTGGAGGGCGCAAATGAATTCCAAATACCTGCCGCTCCTTGCGACGATCGTCATCTTCGTGCTCGCCTATGCGGTCTGCACCCTACAATATCCGAACATGCTATCGACGCGTGTCATCGGCAACCTGCTGACCGACAACGCCTTTCTCGGCATCGCCGCCGTCGGCATGACCTTCGTCATCATCTCCGGCGGCATCGACTTGTCGATCGGCTCCGTCATCGCCTTTACTGGCGTCTTTTTGGCCGTGATCCTGCAGAACACCAGCATTCATCCGCTGGCTGCCTTCGCGATCGTTCTCATCATCACCACGGCCTTCGGCGCAGTTATGGGCATGATCATCCATTTCCTGCAGATGCCGCCCTTCATCGTGACTTTGGCCGGCATGTTCCTCGCCCGCGGCATGGCCTATGTCCTGTCGATCGACAGCATTCCGATCAATCACGAATTTTATTCGACGCTGACGAGCCTCTATTACCGTCTACCCGGCGGCGGCCGCCTGACGCTGATCGGCGGCATCATGCTGGTCGTTTTCGCAGCCGGCGTCTTCATCGCCCACCGCACCCGCTTCGGAACCAATGTCTACGCACTGGGTGGCGGGGTGCAGACAGCACAGTTAATGGGCGTACCGGTGGCACGCACGACGATCCAGATCTATGCCTTGTCGGGTTTCCTGGCGGGCCTATCCGGAATCGTTTTTTCCCTATACACGTCTGCCGGATATTCTCTTGCGGCGGTGGGCGTCGAACTCGATGCCATTGCGGCAGTCGTCATCGGAGGGACGCTGCTGACAGGAGGAGCGGGATTCGTGGCAGGGACCTTCATCGGTCTGCTGATCCAGGGGCTAATTCAGACTTACATCACCTTCGACGGTACGCTGTCGAGCTGGTGGACGAAAATCCTGATTGGCCTGCTGCTTTTTGCATTCATGGTTATGCAGAAGGCTATCCTTTTCCTTTCCAGTCTGAACAGGAGATACGGTTAGGAGGAGTGACGGATTGCGCAATAGATCGCTTGAAACCCGTAGGGCAGGGCGAAGAACCCGAACAAGCCACGCGCATGTCGTTGATGAACTCGGCCGGGCAATCGTTGCCGGCACCTATCCCGTCGGTACCATCCTGCCTGGAGACGGAGAGCTCGCTCAGCGCTTCAAGGTCTCTCGCACGGTGCTTCGCGAAGCGATGAAGACGCTTGCCGCCAAGGGTATGGTCGTCGCGAAGGCTCGCGTCGGTACACGTGTGACGGAAAAGAACTTCTGGAACATGTTCGACACCGAAATCATCTCCTGGCATTTTGCAAGCGGCGTGAGCGAAGAATTCCTCCTGCAGCTCTACGATATCCGCCTCGCTTTCGAACCGTTTGCTGCTGGTCTTGTGGCCGAACGTGCAAACCCGGCGGAGATCGAACTGCTGCGCGGCCTGGCGCTCGACATGGCCGCAAGCGGCCACACGTCTGAAAGCCTGGCACTCGCAGACTTGCGCTTTCATCTTGCGGTTTCCGAAGCATCCCACAATCCCTTCATGCGCACGCTCGGCGGGCTCATCGAGGCAGCCCTCGTCGGCATGTTCCGCATGAGCACGCCGCCCACGCAGAACGGTTTCGCCAACATAGCCGAAACTCATATGCGTATCGTCGAGGCCATCGCCGCCGGCAATACCGCGGCGGCGCGCAAGGCGATGGAAGATGTCATTATCGAGGGCAGGGAGCACGTCCACGAAGCCTTCTCCGCGCTCGCTGAGCCCACCATTTCCCTGCCGATTTCGTCTTTTTGAAGCCTCGCCTTGCTGCTATGAGCGGCAGAACAGCCGCCTAGCAATGGATTCTCGGAGTCTGCCATGGAACGCACCTGCCTTGCCGTCATTCTCGCCGCCGGCGACAGCACGCGAATGAAATCCGCAAAATCGAAAGTGCTGCATGAAGTTGCCGGCCGGCCAATGATCGCCCATGTCGTCGATGCCGTAGCGGCAACAGGAGTTTCCTCCATCGCCCTCGTCGTCGGTCGGGATGCGGAGAAGGTGGCGAAGGCTGCCGATGTCGGCGGTGTGACGATCAAATCTTATGTCCAGGAGCAGCGCCTCGGTACAGGCCATGCCGTTCTCGCCGCCCGCGAAGCGATTTCCGAGGGCTACGACGATATCATCGTGACCTATGGCGACGTGCCGCTGCAAACGGCAGGCCCGCTGCTCGAGGCCCGCAAGGCGCTCGCCGAAGGCAGCGACATTGTCGTCATCGGTTTCCATACCGACCGCCCAACGGGCTACGGTCGCCTGCTTGTCAAGGATGGCGAGTTGATGGCCATCCGCGAGGAAAGGGATGCGACGGATGCCGAGCGCGCCGTCAACTGGTGCAATAGCGGCCTCATGGCGATCAACGGCCGAAAGGCGCTCGACCTCCTGTCGCGCATCGGCAACAGCAATGCCAAGGGTGAATATTATCTGACCGATCTCGTGGAAATCGCCCGCGCGCTTGGCGGCCGCGTCACCGCCGTCGATGCGCCTGAGGTCGAGATGACCGGCTGCAACAACCGCGCCGAACTCGCCGCGATCGAGCGTTTCTGGCAGGAGCGCCGCCGCCACGAGCTCATGCTTTCGGGCGTGACGATGATCGCCCCGGAAACCGTTTTCCTCTGCTATGACACTGTCATCGGCCAGGATGCGCTGATCGAACCGAACGTCGTCTTCGGCCCCGGCGCCGTCATCGACAGCGGCGCAGTTATCCATGCCTTCTCGCATATCGAGGGTGCGCATGTCAGCGAAGGTGCAGCCGTCGGGCCGTTCGCGCGGCTGCGTCCGGGTGCGGATCTCGCCGCCGGTTCCAAGGTCGGCAATTTCTGCGAGGTCAAGAATGGCAGGATCGGCGAGGGCGCCAAGGTCAATCATCTGACCTATATCGGTGATGCTACCATCGGATCAGGCACCAATATCGGCGCTGGTACGATCACCTGCAATTATGACGGGGTGAACAAGTTTGAGACTGTTATCGGCAAGGATGCCTTCATCGGCTCGAATTCTTCGCTGGTCGCCCCGGTGACGATCGGCGATAGCGCTTATATTGCCTCGGGCAGCGTTATCACGGCGGATGTACCGCCGGAGGCGCTTGCTTTGGGGCGCGCCCGGCAAGAAATCAAGCCCGAGCGGGCCAAGCTCCTGCGCGAAAGGGCGCTCGCCGTCAAGGCGGCGAAGAAGGCCAAGGGCTGAGCCTTCTTCTTAACGTGCGGAAACTGAAAGTGACCGCTCTACCAATTGAGAAATAAACGAGAATCGCTAGGACTGGCGTCGATATTGGTGCCTGAGGGGATAGTTGCATGTGCGGAATTGTGGGGATCGTCGGAAATGCGCCGGTTGCGGGCCGTCTTGTCGATGCGCTGAAGCGGCTGGAATATCGCGGTTATGATTCCGCCGGTGTTGCCACAATTCATGAGGGCGTCATGGATCGCCGCCGGGCAGAGGGCAAACTCTTCAACCTCGAAAAGCGGCTGGACAGCGAGCCGCTGCCGGGAACGACGGGCATTGCTCATACCCGCTGGGCAACCCATGGCGTGCCGAACGAGACCAACGCCCATCCGCATTTCGTTGAAGGTGTCGCGGTCGTCCATAACGGCATCATCGAGAACTTTTCAGAACTGCGCGATGAACTGAGCCATGAAGGCGCTGCCTTCCATAGCCAGACCGATACGGAAGTCGTCGCCCATCTCATGGCGAAATATCTGCGTGAGGGCCTCTCTGCGCGCGAAGCCATGTTGAAGATGCTGAACCGCGTCACCGGCGCCTATGCGCTCGCCGTCATGCTTAAGAACGATCCCGGTACGATCATGGCGGCCCGCTCCGGCCCGCCGCTAGCCGTCGGCTACGGCAAGGGCGAAATGTTTCTGGGTTCGGATGCCATTGCTCTTTCGCCCTTCACCAACGAGATCACTTATCTCGTCGACGGCGACTGGGCGATCATCACCCGCGACGGCGCGACCGTGCTCGATTTTTCTGGCAAGGTCGTCAAACGTCCGCGCCAGATTTCACAGGCGACCGCCTATGTGGTCGACAAAGGCAATCACCGTCATTTCATGGAAAAGGAAATCTACGAGCAGCCGGAGGTCATTTCCCACGCGCTCAGTCATTATGTGGATTTCGCTGCCAACACGATCAGCCCCAATGCATCCGCCATTGATTTTAGGGCAGCGACCGGCCTTGCGATCTCTGCCTGTGGCACCGCCTATCTTGCCGGCTTGATCGGCAAATACTGGTTCGAGCGCTACGCGCGCCTGCCGGTCGAAATCGACGTCGCCTCCGAATTCCGCTATCGCGAAATGCCGCTGCAGCCTTCCCAGGCAGCCCTTTTCATTTCGCAATCGGGCGAGACTGCCGACACGCTGGCTTCGCTGCGCTACTGCAAGGATAACGGCCTGAAGATCGGCGCCGTCGTTAACGTGCGGGAATCGACCATCGCCCGCGAAGCCGATGCCGTCTTCCCGATCATGGCAGGCCCGGAAATCGGTGTGGCCTCCACCAAGGCGTTCACCTGCCAGCTTGCCGTGCTTGCCTCGCTGGCAGTCGGCGCCGGTCGCGCCCGCGGCGCGATTAGCGCTGACGACGAGAAGGCGATGGTGCGCCATCTGGCGGAAATGCCGCGCATCATGAGCAAGGTTCTCAATCTCATCCAGCCGCAGATGGAAGGCCTCTCCCGCGAGCTCTCCAAGTGCAAGGACGTGCTCTATCTCGGCCGCGGCACTAGCTTCCCGCTTGCCATGGAAGGCGCGCTGAAGCTCAAGGAAATCTCCTACATCCACGCCGAAGGATATGCTGCCGGTGAGCTGAAACATGGGCCGATTGCGCTGATTGACGAAAACATGCCCGTCATCGTCATCGCGCCTTATGACCGGTTCTTCGAAAAAACGGTGTCCAACATGCAGGAAGTCGCGGCCCGCGGCGGGCGCATCATCTTCATCACCGATGAGGCCGGCGCTGCTGCCTCCAAGCTGCCGACGATGGCGACGATCACGCTTCCCAATGTCGATGAGATCATCGCGCCAATGATCTTCTCGCTGCCGATCCAGCTGCTCGCTTACCATACTGCAGTCTTCATGGGGACGGACGTCGACCAGCCACGGAACCTCGCAAAATCGGTAACTGTGGAGTAAGTCCAAACGGGCTGAAACATGTTGTGCGACAAGGCGAATTCTGGCAGTTTTGTGCTCACGGACACAGGGGGAAGGCCGTTTCGACGGCCTGTCTGAAGACTGAAACGGAGTTCATCAGAAAAGATGACCGAGAAGGCTCCCCGAGTGCCGGTCGCAATGCGGCTGAGGAACAATTTTCTCGCCGGACTGATCATCTGCGCGCCGATTGCAATTACCATCTGGCTGACCTGGACCTTCATCCATTGGTCGGACAGCTGGGTGCGGCCCTATATCCCGGCGCGTTGGAATCCCGAGAGCTACATCAACTTCGCCATTCCCGGTTTCGGCCTGCTGATTGCCGTGGTGCTGATCACCATTGTCGGCTTTCTCGGAAAAAATCTTATCGGGCAGAGCATCGTCCGCTTCGGCGAATCCATCGTGCATCGCATGCCGCTGGTGCGGACTATCTACAGAAGCGTCAAGCAGATATTCGAAACAGTGCTGAAGGAGCAGCCGAACTCCTTCAAGAAGGTCGGCCTCATCGAATATCCGGGACCGGGCCTCTGGGCACTGGTCTTTGTCGCGACCGATGCCAGGGGCGAGATCGCATCGAAGTTCAACGCGATGGGACAGGACATGGTCGCTGTCTTCATGCCGCCGACGCCGGTGCCGACGGCGGGCTTCCTCATCTTCGTGCCGCGCGAAAAGATTGTCATGCTCGACATGAGCCCGGAGGATGCGGCTAAATTCTTGATTTCGGGTGGCCTCGTCGCCCCGGAACACTTGCCTGTCATGCGCCCCAAGCCGAAGGCGGTATCCAAAGTCGACTAACCAGCCCGGAGGAAGCGGATCGCCTCATCACGGCGGAACAGGTAGAGCAGGGTGCGTATTGCCTGCCCGCGCTCGCTCGTCAGCTCCGGATCGCGTTCGATCTGATAGGCTGCATCCTTGCGGGCGATTTCCAGGAGATCGGCATGCGCTTCGAGGCTGGCGATGCGAAAGCCCGGCGTGCCGGACTGACGCGTCCCGAGAACTTCGCCTTCCCCGCGCAGCTTCAAGTCCTCTTCCGCAATCCGAAAGCCGTCTTCCGTCTCGCGCATGATGGAAAGCCGCGCATGGCCCGTCTCGCCGAGTGGTCCCTTATAGAGCAGGATGCAGGTCGAAGCCTCATCGCCGCGCCCGACGCGCCCGCGAAGCTGATGCAGCTGTGCCAGCCCGAAGCGCTCTGCATGTTCGATCACCATGATCGTCGCATCCGGCACGTCGACGCCAACTTCGACAACGGTTGTCGCCACCAGCAGTCGCAATTCGCCGTTCTTGAAGGCGAGCATGACCGCATCCTTTTCGGGCCCGCTCATGCGCCCGTGGATGAGGCCGATGCCGGGGCCAAGCGCCGAGACCAGCGTCGAATGCCGCTCCTCCGCGGACATGAGGTCGACCTCTTCGGATTCTTCGACCAGAGGGCAAATCCAGTAGGCTTTCTTACCTTCGGCAAGCGCGCTCTTCAGTCGTCCGACAATTTCACCGGTTCGCTCAGTCGGCACGGTGATGGTCTGAATCGGCTTTCGCCCCGCGGGCTTCTCTGTCAGTTTCGAGACATCCATATCGCCGAAGGCGGCCAACACCAGCGTGCGGGGAATCGGCGTTGCCGTCATGACCAGCATATGAGGCGAGATGCCCTTTGCCGTGAGCCGAAGGCGCTGATGCACGCCGAAGCGGTGCTGCTCGTCGACGACCGCTAGCATCAGGTTCTTGTAGTTGACGCTATCCTGGAAGAGCGCATGCGTACCGATGATGATCTGCGCTTCGCCCGAGGCGATGCGTTCGAGAATATCTTCCCGCTCGCGGCCCTTGGTGCGCCCCGTCAGCACCTCGAGACCAAGGCCGGCGACAGCCGCAAATTTCGAGATCGTCGCGTGATGCTGTCGGGCGAGGATTTCCGTCGGTGCCATCAGTACGGCCTGTCCGCCGCTCTCAATGACGGCGGCCATCGACAGCAACGCAACCAGCGTCTTGCCGGAGCCGACATCGCCCTGCAGGAGCCGCAGCATGCGCTCCTCGCCGGCCATATCCTTCAGTATGTCGGCAACGGCATCCGTCTGGCTACGCGTTGGAGAAAACGGAAGGCTTTGCAATATCTTGCTGCTGATTTCTCCAGTAGCATGTACGGGCTGGCCGGCCACTTTACGCAGTCGTTGCCGCACCAGCGACAGCGATAGCTGGCCAGCTAGAAATTCGTCATAGGCAAGCCTGCGGCGGGCAGGAGTCTGCGGGTCGATGTCGGACGTATCCCGCGGCTCATGAAGCATATGGAAGCTGTCGCGGATCGAAGGCAGGCCCTGCTTTTGCGCCAGCGAAAGATCGATCCATTCCGGCAGGTCCGGCATGCGTGGCAATGCCACCTCGATGATCTTGCGCAATGTCTTGGGGGAAAGCCCCGCCGTCAGCGGATAGATCGGTTCGACCAGCGGCAGGTTCTCGCCTTGGCTGACCTTGACGATATAATCAGGATGGACCATCGAAGCGCGGCCATTGAACCAGTCCACCTTGCCGCTAACGGTTACCTCTTCATCGACCGGAAGCTGTTTTTCCAGCCATGCCGCCTGGCCACGAAAGAAGACAAGCGTAAGCTCGCCGGTTTCGTCATGCAGGAACACACGATAGGGGACGTTGCGATTGCCGCGCGGTGGCGCCTGATGTCGGTCGACACGCGCCGTGATCGTTACGATTGCGCCTTGTGGCGCACGAGCAATGCCCGGCTGATTACGCCGGTCAATCAGCGAGGAGGGCGCATGGAACAAGAGATCGATGATCCGGCAATCCTCGGGAGAGTCGCGCCCGAGCAGCTTGACGAAGAGCTCAGAGATCTTCGGGCCGACGCCTGGAAGCCCGGAAACGGGCGAAAACAGCGGATCGAGAATGGTGGGGCGCATGGACGCCAAAATGCGATGAACAATAGGGCCTTGGCAAGGCTGACAAGCCGCTTTCGAGGGTCTATAGAGGCGCATCAACAAGGAAGGTGATGCCATGACAGGTGTAACACTCACGAGCGCCGGTCTCGACCCCCGCCGCCGCCGGATCCTTTTCCGCTGCTGGCATCGCGGCATCAGAGAGATGGACCTTGTCTTCGGTCAATTCGCGGAGAACGAACTTCCCTCCATGAGCGAGGCTGAGCTTGATGAGTTCGAGAGGATCATGGCCGAAGAGGATAACGACCTGGTGCGCTGGATCATGGGAACCTGGCCGACGCCCGAGCATTTACAGACACCCATGTTTGCCCGCATCACCGCCTACAAGCCTGATTTCGACCTGCCCAGGAAGCCGGAATGATCCCTGGATTTGATGCTAGGAAGCTTGCAGCCGCCGCTGAGCCGCTGACGATCGGCAACGTGCCTGCGGGCATGGAGCCACTGCTGCTTGCCGAGCTCGCCCGCAACGGCGAACCGGTCGCTTATGTGCTGTCAGATGGCCAACGCATGGCCGATCTGGAACAGATGTTGGGCTTCATAGCGCCCGATATCCCAGTTCTGACGCTGCCTGCCTGGGACTGTCTTCCCTATGACCGCGTCTCGCCGAGCGCTGATACCTCTGCACGCCGTCTCGCCGCCCTTTCCGGCCTGATCGCCCATCACAAGAAGCCGCACGCGGCGATTGTTCTGGTCACGGTCAATGCAATGCTGCAGAAGGTGGCGCCGCAGGATATTATCGAAAGTCTGGCATTCTCTGCGCGCCCTGGCAATCAGGTGCGTATGGACGATATTGCCGGCCGGCTCGAGCGCAACGGCTTCGAGCGCGTCGCAACCGTGCGCGAAGTCGGCGAATATGCCGTGCGCGGCGGCATTCTCGATGTCTTCGTGCCCGGTTCAGAGGAGCCGGTCCGCCTCGATTTCTTCGGTGATACGCTGGAAAGCATCCGCAGCTTCGATCCGGCGAGCCAACGCACCACCGGGCAGGTGCGCTCCCTCGACCTCAATCCGATGAGCGAGGTAACGCTGACACCGGATACGATCAGCCGTTTCCGCAAGAATTACCTCTCCACCTTCGGTGCAGCCACGCGCGATGACGCGCTTTACCTCGCCGTCTCCGAGGGCCGCCGATATCCAGGCATGGAACACTGGCTGCCGCTTTTTTACGAGAAGCTGGATACGGTGTTTGACTACCTCTCCGGCTTCCGCATCGTTACCGATCATACGGTGCGCGAAGCGGCTGAAGAGCGCTCCAAACTCGTCTACGACTATTACGATGCCCGCCTGAATTCCGGCCAGCAGCAGGGCAAGGGCCAGATGGCGCAGGGCACACCCTATAAGCCTGTTACGCCAGGCCAGCTTTATCTCGATAGCAAGACCTTCGCGCGCACGTTGGATGCGATCAATGTCATCCGCGTGTCGCCCTTCAACGAGCATGAAGGGGAAGCTCGCCGCGTCGTCAATATTGATGCACGTCAGGGCCAGCGCTGGGCGCGTTCCAATGTAGAGAGCGGCGGCGATGTTGAGCGGATCAACGTCTTCGATGTTGTCGTCAAGCACGTAGCCGACCGGCGCGCCAGCGGCGCAAAAGTTGTTATCACCGCCTGGACCGAGGGATCGCTGGAACGCCTGCTGCAGGTGCTGAACGAACATGGTCTCGATCGGGTCAAGCCAATCGCAGCGCTTAAAGATATCGCAGGGCTTGCGAAGGGCGAGGTGGCGGCGGCAGTGCTCAGCCTCGAATCCGGTTTCGAAACCGGCGATCTGATCGTCATCGGCGAGCAGGACATTCTCGGCGACCGCATGGTGCGCCGCTCTCGCCGCAGGAAGCGCGCGGCTGACTTCATCTCAGAAGTTTCCGGCCTCGATGAAGGCTCGATCGTCGTCCACGCCGAACATGGCATCGGCCGTTTCGTCGGCCTGCGCACCATTGAGGCCGCGGGCGCTCCGCACGCCTGCCTCGAGCTGCAATATGCCGATGACGCAAAACTCTTCCTGCCGGTCGAAAACATCGATCTGCTCTCGCGTTTCGGTGGCGAAAGCACCGAGGTTCCTCTCGATAAGCTCGGTGGCGGCGCATGGCAGATGCGCAAGGCCAAGCTCAAGAAGCGGCTGCTGGATATGGCCGATGCGCTGATACGCATCGCTGCCGAACGCCTGACGCGCCATGCGCCTGTTCTGACGACCCCGGAAGGGCTCTATGACGAGTTCGCCGCCCGGTTCCCCTATGACGAAACGGAAGATCAGGAAAATGCCATCGAGGCTGTGCGCGGCGATCTTGGCGCCGGTCGCCCGATGGACCGCCTCGTCTGCGGTGACGTCGGCTTCGGCAAGACCGAGGTCGCATTGCGCGCCGCCTTCGTGGCGGCGATGAACGGCGTACAGGTCGCCGTCGTCGTTCCGACCACACTGCTCTCCCGCCAGCATTTCAAGACATTTTCCGAGCGCTTCCGCGGTCTGCCGGTCCGCATCCAGCAGGCCTCGCGCCTTGTTGGCTCCAAAGAGCTGGCGCTGACGAAGAAGGAAGTAGCCGAAGGCAAGACAGATATCGTCGTCGGTACCCACGCATTGCTCGGCGCAGGCATCAAGTTCGCCAATCTCGGCCTGCTGATCATCGACGAGGAGCAGCATTTCGGTGTCAAGCACAAGGAACGGCTGAAGGAGTTGAAGAGCGACGTACACGTTCTGACCCTCTCGGCAACGCCGATCCCGCGCACGCTGCAGCTTGCCATGACCGGGGTGCGCGAGCTTTCGCTCATCACCACGCCCCCGGTTGATCGCATGGCGGTGCGCACCTTCATTTCGCCCTTCGACAGTCTCGTCATCCGCGAAACGCTGATGCGCGAGCACTATCGTGGCGGCCAGAGCTTCTATGTCTGCCCGCGTCTTGCCGATCTTGCCGATGTGCATGCCTTCCTGCAGTCCGACGTGCCGGAACTGAAGGTTGCCGTCGCCCACGGCCAGATGCCGGCCGGCGAACTGGAAGACATCATGAACGCCTTCTACGAAGGCCGCTATGACGTGCTGCTCTCAACCACCATCGTCGAATCCGGCCTCGACGTGCCGACCGCCAACACGTTGATTGTTCATCGCGCCGATATGTTCGGTCTTGCCCAACTCTATCAGCTGCGCGGTCGCGTCGGCCGTTCCAAGGTGCGTGCCTTCGCGCTCTTCACTCTGCCGGTCAACAAGGTGTTGACGGCGACTGCCGAGCGCCGCCTCAAGGTGCTGCAGTCGCTGGACACGCTCGGCGCCGGCTTCCAGCTGGCAAGCCACGACCTCGATATCCGCGGCGCCGGCAATCTGCTCGGGGAGGAACAGTCCGGCCATATCAAGGAAGTCGGCTTCGAGCTTTACCAGCAGATGCTGGAAGAGGCCGTTGCCGAGGTGAAGGGTGTCGACGAGATCGCCGATACCGGCTGGTCGCCGCAGATCTCCGTCGGCACACCGGTCATGATTCCCGATGATTACGTGCCGGATCTGCATCTGCGCATGGCGCTCTATCGCCGCCTCGGCGAACTCACCGATCTCAAGGAAATCGACAGCTTCGGCGCTGAGATGATCGACCGTTTCGGGCCAATGCCATCAGAAGTGCAGCACCTGCTGAAGATCGTCTACATCAAGTCGCTCTGCCGCACCGCCAATGTCGAAAAGCTCGATGCCGGCCCGAAGGGCGTTGTCGTGCAGTTCCGCAACAAGGAATTCCCGAACCCGGCCAATCTGGTTGGCTATATTGGCAAGCAGGGCACGATGGCGAAAATCCGCTCCGACCATAGCCTATTTCTGACGCGTGACCTGCCGACCCCGGAAAAGCGCCTGCAGGGCGCGGCCGTCATCATGACTCAGCTTGCGGAGCTTGCAAAAAGCTAAGGGCAGCCCGGCTTCTCCAGGCTGCCCCTAACTCGCGTCTCTTTATCGCGCTAGAGTCAGTTCATGCCGGCGCGTGCTTCGGCCTTTGCCTTGGCGATTTCACGCAATGCGCCTGCAAGCACGTCCGGCGTCTGCGCGCCACTGACGGCATATTGCTGGTCGAAGATGAAGAACGGCACGCCGTTCACGCCCATGCGCTGCGCCGCATCGATTTCCGAAAGAATGACGCTGCTATCGGCATCGGAGGCGAGCAGGGCGGCAATGACCTGGCGCTGCAGACCAGCCTTCTCAGCAATATCGAGCAGCACTTCGTGGTCGCCGACATTGCGGCCTTCCTCAAAATTCGCTTTGAACAGCGCAGAGACAACGGCTTCCTGCTTTTGTCTGTCTTCAATGACAGCCCAATGAATCAGTCGATGCGCATCAAGCGTGTTCGGGCCGATCTTGATAGCTTCGAAATTGAAGGCGATACCGACCTCGCGGCCGTATTCGGTCAGCATCTTGTGTGCTTCCGCCACGCGTTCAGCACCACCGAGCTTCTGTTCCAGCATCTTCTTCTGGTCGACGCCTTCGGGCGGATAGTCCGGGTTGAGGCGATAGGGGCGCCAGTTGATATCGACTCCGACTTCATCCTGCACCTCGGCGATCGCCAGCTCCAGCCGTGCCTTGCCGAGATAGCACCAGGGGCAGACGACGTCTGACACAACGTCGATGGTGATCCGTTCCATTGCTGTTTCCTTCTTCCGCCGGCTTTCGATGACGGCCGGCCCAATCTCGTAGAGGATGTTTTCGACATCTTTAGAGGAAGGTCGAGGCAAGAGGAAGGAAATAGAACCAGGCGTCGAATGATGCCCTATTGCGCGCTCGTATCCCACCAGGTCTGCAGCTGGTAGCCATAGAGCGGCATCACGTCGGGACGGCCGATACGTTTGTTGCGCGCCACCCACTGCTGATCGATGTGGTAGAGCGGCAGCACATAGTGATTGGAGATCAGCAGCCGGTCATAAGAGCGCACCGAGGCTGTGAAATCCTCGGTCGAGCGTGCCCGCAGCAGGTGATCGATCAGCGTATCGATGTTGGGATCGTTGGCCCCGGCGAAGCTGTCCGAACCCTGAACCGACCGGTTGGCGGAGGACCAGCGACCGATCTGTTCGGCGCCCGGCGACAGCGACGAGGTGTAGGCCTTCATGATCATATCGTAGTCGAAACTGTTCGTTCGACTCTGGTACTGCGAATCGTCGACGGTTCGGATGGAGGCGGCAACGCCGATTGTCTGCAGCGAGCGCTGGTAGGCAACGGCGAGTTTTTCCTGATCCGGGTTTTGCGTCATGATCTCGAAGGCAAGCTGCTTGCCGCTCGCATCCGCCATCTTGCCGCCCTGGATCGTGTATCCCGCCTGTTTCAGAAGATCGACGGCCTGCTTCAAGACCTTGCGGTCGCGTCCCGAGCCGTCGGTTTCCGGCAGCTTGTAGCTGCCATTGAGAATGGCAGGGTCGATGTGATCCTTGATGGGGCCGAGCAGTTCCAGCTCGCGCGCATCTGCCGGCACCCCGAAGCTCGAAAGATCGGAATTCTGCCAGAAGCTCTGCGTACGCTTATAGGCGCCGGAGTAGAGGTTCTTGTTGGCCCACTCGAAATCGAAAACCAGCGACAAGCCTTCACGCACCTTGATATCGGCAAAGATCGGTCGCCGCGTATTGAAGACGAAGCCCAGCATGCCGCTCGGTAGTTTTGGCTCGAACGAATCCTTCACGATCGCGCCTGACGTAGCGGCAGGGAAATCATAGGCATTGGCCCAGTGCCCGGGATTGCCGTCGAGATAGATATCGATGTCGCCTTTCTTGAAGGACTCGAACAGAGTCGTATCCTGCAGGAAATATTGCACGCTGATCTGGTCGTAATTATCCATGCCCACCTTGGACGGAATGTCTTTGCCCCAATAATTAGGGTCACGCTCATAGGTGATGCTCTCGCCAGGCTTGAGGCTCTTCACTTTGTAAGGGCCGGATCCAACAGGCGGCGTCAACGTCGTGCGGTCGAAGGTATCGGCATCGATCGCATGCTTCGGCAGCACGGGAAACAGGCCGAAGATCAGCGGTGTCTCGCGATCGGCCTTCTCGTTGAAGGTGAAGCGCACGCCATGTTCGCCGACCTTCTCCATCTTTGAAACGAGATCGAGGCGTTTGGAATACGGCGGACGACCCTTGTCGCGCAATAGCTCGAACGAGAAGATCACGTCCTCGGGCGTTACAGGCTGTCCATCCGACCACCTGGCCTTGGGGTTGAGATTGAACTGAACGAACGTCCGGTCCTCGTCCCATTCCACCGTCTCTGCCAGCAACCCATAGAGTGTGAAGGGCTCGTCGCTGGAACGCTGCAGCAGCGCCTCATAGACCAGATTGCCGAACTGCGGATCCCACATGCCGCGCGCCGTCGTTCGGTTGCTTTTGATGATGAAGGGATTCAGATTGTCGAACGTGCCGACCACGCCATAGTTGACCTTTCCGCCCTTCTTCACATCAGGATTGACGTAAGGGAAGTGCTTGTAGTCGGCGGGCAGTGCCGGTGAACCGTGCATGGCGATGCCATGAACGGGTTCTGCTGCGGCGGCACCGCTGATCAGCGTGAAAGCGGCGAGAAGGGCGATCCGGAGCATTGCTGAAATTCCTTGATGCGCGGCAATGGGCACGATTCGCCGGCAGGGTAGCATGTGACAGCTCGATTCCAACCGCAGCCGCCGCTTTCTTTACCTATGTGCCAAAATGCCCCCGAAATTGCCAAAGAAATGCTGGATATCTTCAACGGTGCGATGTAACACGTGACCCGAAGTTTTTGGGGTCATGCATTTGCCTTAATTTTCCATGAGGTGAAGTGCCGAACGAACCCGGTGGTTGGGGCCGAACGTAGCCCCGCAACGGATATCAGGAGACGGAATTCGTTATGATGTTCAAGTCTGAAAAGAAAATGCGGGCAGCACTGTCCGTTATGGCAGTGATCTTCGGCGCTTCGGCTCCGGTCTCGTCCTTTGCACAGGATGCGGCCGCCCAGGCTCCGGCGGCGTCGGCTGACGCTCCCGCACAGGCCGTGGGTGCCCCGCGTCTCGGCTGGTACAAAACCTGCAGCAAGCAGGAAGACAACGACATCTGCGTTGTTCAGAACCTGATTCTCGCCAATGGCGGCCAACTCGTTACGGCTGTTGGCCTGATCTCGGTTTCCGGCAAGATCAACCGCAAGATTCTCCAGGTTTCAGTTCCGGCCGCGCGCCTGATCCCTCCAGGCATCAGCATGCAGATCGATGGCGGCAAGGGCCAGAAGCTCGACTACGCTGTCTGCCTGCCGGACAAGTGCACAGCTGAAATCCCGCTGACGGATGCCATGATCGCCAGCCTCAAGAAGGGCAGCGATGTAGTCTTCACCTCGATCAATTTCCGCCGCGCTCCGAACCCGATCAAGGTTTCACTCGAAGGCTTCACCGGCGCTTATGATGGTGAACCGGTTTCCGAATCGAAGCTCGCCGAAAGCCAGCGCAGCCTGCAGGACAGCATGCAGAAGAAGGCTGAGGAAGCCCGCAAGAAGCTGGAAGACGCGCAGAAGGCAGCTAAGGCCCAGTAATAGGAGCCTTTGATGAATTCATGAAAGCCCGGCTTTGAGCCGGGTTTTTTATTGCCAAATGAAAAAGGCCCCGACATGCGGGGCCTTGTCATGGAGGTTATATGATCCGACTTAGTGGGCGAAGCTCATCTTGGGTTTAAACTGGCCCGTCGGGCTGCGGTCGAAGATCTGCTCGACCTGCGGATTGCGAAGCGGTGTGTCGCTTTCGTCGCTCACCAGATTCTGCTCGGAAACGTAGGCGACATATTCGCTGTCATCGTTTTCGGCAAGCAGATGGTAGAACGGCTGATCCTTGCTGGGGCGGACTTCCGCGGGAATGGAATTCCACCATTCTTCCGTATTCGCAAACTCCGGATCTACGTCGAAGATGACGCCGCGAAACGGAAAAACCTTGTGCCGGACCACTTCGCCTATACTGAACTTTGCAACTCTTTCTTTCATGGTACGACTTCCTTTCTCACCTGATTTGGTGATCGGTCCCGCCTAAATCAAGATTTTTGCGGGTTTTCGTCACATGACTGTCACATGTGCCCGTGGGGCTTTATGACCTTCGGATCGAAAAAGCCCCGGCGAACCAGGGCTCTTCTTGTTGTCTTATGCCGAGTAGTACATGTCGTATTCGACAGGATGCGGCGTCATCTCGAAGCGCATCACCTCAGCCATCTTCAGCTCGATGAAGGCATCAATCTGATCGTCGTCGAAGACGCCGCCGGCCGTCAGGAACTTGCGGTCCTTGTCGAGGCTTTCGAGCGCTTCGCGCAAGCTTCCGCAGACGGTCGGGATCTTCTTCAGTTCCTTCGGTGGCAGATCGTAAAGATCCTTGTCCATGGCCTTACCGGGATGGATCTTGTTCTTGATGCCGTCGAGACCGGCCATCAGCATCGCGGCGAAAGCGAGATAGGGGTTAGCGGTCGGATCCGGGAAGCGGACTTCGACGCGCTTTGCCTTCGGGTTGGAGCCGAACGGTATGCGGCAGGAGGCAGAGCGGTTACGGGCCGAATAGGCAAGCAGAACCGGTGCTTCGTAGCCCGGGACGAGACGCTTGTAGGAGTTGGTCGACGGATTGGTGAAGGCATTGATTGCCTTTGCATGTTTGATAATGCCGCCGATATAGTAGAGGCAGGTTTCGGAAAGGCCTGCATATTCGTCGCCGGCGAAGGTCGGCTTGCCGCCCTTCCAGATCGACTGGTGCACGTGCATGCCCGAACCATTATCGCCGAAGATCGGCTTCGGCATGAAGGTTGCCGTCTTGCCATAGGCATTGGCGACCTGGTGAACGACATACTTGTAGATCTGCATCTTGTCGGCGTTGCGAACGAGCGTGTCGAACTTGATGCCGAGCTCATGCTGGGCAGCAGCCACTTCATGATGGTGTTTTTCGACGACGACGCCCATTTCGGAAAGAACCGTCAGCATTTCAGAACGCATGTCCTGGGCACTATCGACGGGGGGGACCGGGAAGTAGCCGCCCTTGACGCGCGGACGGTGGCCGAGGTTGCCGGTTTCGTAATCGGTGTCGTCGTTGGAGGGCAATTCGGTGGAGTCCAGCTTGAAGCCCGTATTGCAGGGGTCAGCCTTGTATTTGACGTCGTCGAAAACGAAGAACTCGGCTTCCGGGCCGACGAAGACCGTGTCGCCGATGCCGGATGCCTTCAGATAGGCCTCGGCCTTCTTGGCGGTGCCGCGCGGGTCGCGGTTATAGGCTTCGCCGGAAACCGGATCGAGAATGTCGCAAACGATGACCATGGTCGACTGAGCGAAGAACGGGTCCATGTGCACCGTTTCGGTGTCGGGCATCAGCACCATGTCGGACTCGTTGATGGCCTTCCAGCCGCCGATCGAGGAACCGTCGAACATGACGCCGTCGGCGAACATGTCTTCGTCGACGCAGGCTACGTCCATCGTTACGTGCTGCAGCTTGCCCTTGGGATCGGTGAAGCGCAGGTCGACGAACTTTACGTCGTTGTCCTTGATCTGCTTCAGGATTTCGCTTGCACTCGCCATGAAATGCTTCCTCTGTTTTGTGATGACGTTACGATATGTGCGATGAGGATTGGGTGAGCTTTGCCGGAAGGTAAAGCTGGTCAGATGGCATCGATACCGGTTTCACCGGTGCGGATGCGGATAACCTCTTCGACGTTGGAAACGAAGATTTTTCCGTCGCCGATGCGCCCTGTCTGCGCGGCTTTGCGGATCGCGTCGATGACGGCCTCCGCATTCTCGTCTGCGAGCACGACCTCGACCTTCACCTTCGGCAGGAAATCGACGACATATTCGGCGCCACGGTAAAGCTCGGTATGGCCCTTCTGGCGACCGAAGCCCTTCGCTTCCGTGACCGTGATACCCTGCAGGCCGACTTCCTGAAGGGCTTCCTTCACCTCGTCCAGCTTGAAAGGCTTAATGATCGCTTCGATCTTTTTCATGAGAAAATGTCTCTCCGCTTCTCCCGTTATAGCAGGAACTGTCCCGCTCGCGGGATATGATGCAGATATCGTGCCAGTTTGAAATCCGTCTCCGCCAAAAAACCGCGGAAATTTATCCTCTGAGCCCTGTTTGCCAACGTTTAGGTGTCGTTTCAGTAAAAAACGAGGTGAACAAGGCGATGTTTTTCGCAAAAATGATCCGAAAATTGAAAAAATGCTGCCGGATTCGATTTTCTGACAGCCGCTTCGATTCGATGCAAAAATAGGCAAATGCATAAAATATAGCCTTCTGTTTTTGCGATCATGCGGTTGTTTTTTAGGCTCTTTTTGAATTGAATGGAGTCATGAGCGAACGTCTTTCCGATCTCCTCCTGACACCTGCCGAGATGGCCGCAGCCGATAAGGCTGCCGCGCGGTCCGGCATCGATTCCTATGGCTTGATGGAGAAGGCAGGTAGCGCGGCCGCGGCAGCGGCGCTGCGCCTTTATCCCGGTGGTTCACGCTTTATCGTGCTCTGCGGCCCTGGCAACAATGGCGGCGATGGATATGTCGTCGCCAGGCTCCTGCAAGAAAGCGGCGCACGGGTGGAGATCTTCCATCTCGGTGATCCGCAGAGATTAAAGGGTGACGCGGCGCGCGCGAGGGCGGTCGTTACGGTGAAGGGGCAGGATCTCGGCTACTATGATCCGCGGCAGGGCGATATCGTCATTGACGGCCTCTTCGGCGCCGGCCTTGCGCGCGAGGTGCCGCCGGATGTGGCCGATCTGATCCGCAGGGTAGATGAGGCAGGAGTTCCGGTCATCGCGATCGACTTGCCCTCAGGCCTTGATGGACGCACCGGCATTATCCTCGGAGCCGCCTTCCGCGCTGCCCATACGGTGACGTTCATGACCCGCAAGCCCGGCCATCTACTGATGCCGGGCAGAGAACTCTGCGGTACCCTTGAAGTCTTCGACATCGGCATTCCCGGCCGTATCGTCAGGGGGCAGACGAGGGGCTTGGTAGCAGAAAACACCCCAGCTGCCTGGCGCGCTGCCATGCCGGCGGAACAACTGGAAACCCATAAATACAAGCGCGGCCACCTTGTCGTATTTTCGGGAGAAGCGAGCAAGACGGGGGCTGCCCGCATGTCTGCTATGGCTGCTCTGAAGGCAGGAGCAGGGCTGGTGACGATCGCCGCGCCGACCGAGGCTCTCGCTGCCAACAGCGCCCATCTGACCGCAATCATGCTCCATGCCATTGATGACGCAGCCGCATTGAAGAAGTGGCTTGAAGATACGCGCCTTCAGGCGTTCGTTCTCGGCCCCGGTTTCGGCATTGGAAAGAAGGCCCGAAAATTCGTGTCACTGCTGAGTGACCGCCATTTGGTTCTCGACGCCGATGGCATCAGCTCCTTCAAGGAGAATCCGGAAGCGCTGTTCGACCTATTCAAGGGAGAGCCACGCCTCGTGCTGACACCGCATGATGGCGAGTTTGCACGCCTCTTTCCCGATATCGCTGCCGACAAGAAAGCAGGCAAGGTGGACAAGGCTCTGGCCGCTGCCCGCCGCTCCAATGCCACGATCATTAGCAAGGGCGCCGATACCGTCATCGCCTCACCGGACGGTCGTGCGCTGATCAACACTAACGCGCCGGTCTGGCTGGCGACCGCCGGTTCCGGCGACGTGCTGGCGGGCATAATCGGTGGCCTGCTCGCCCAAGGCCTGCCAGCCTTCGAGGCGGCGGCCGCTGCTGTCTGGTTGCATGGCGAGGCAGGGCATCGCGCCGGCAAAGGGCTGACGGCGGAAGAGCTCGCCGCGCACGTCCTGCCCTTCTGAAAGATTATTTATCGATCAGTTTCTGCAGCGCGATTGCCCCATGCGGCGCGTTGACTTTGCCTTCGTGGATCATGAAGGCAAAGACGTCGCGCGGCTCGGTCTTGACCTTCCTGTTCTTGTCGATCAGTGGCAGATCATCAGGCACTTTGCCTTCGGCCCAGATTTCAAGGCGCTTTGCCCAGTCCTTCAGTTCCGGTTCCGCGTAGCAGGTCGGAATATCATCCGATCCTTTCTGCAGACGTGTGTAGACGAAATCAGCCGTCACATCGGCAATCATCGGATAATCGAAATGCTCGGCACAGACAGGCGCAACGCCATATTTCTCGAGCAATGCGATGAATTCCGGCACCTTGAAGGAATCGTGTCGGACTTCCACGACGTGGCGAAGCTTCAGCCCATCCTGCTTTTCCGGCAACAGCTTCAGGAAGGCTTCGAAATCATCGGGATCGAATTTCTTCGTCGGCGCGAATTGCCAGAGCAGGGGACCGAGATGGTCTCCGAGTTCGCTGATGCCGGAGGAGAGAAATTTCTCCATCGATTCACCGGCCTCGGCCAGTACGCGCCGGTTCGTGGTGAAGCGCGTTGCTTTCAGCGAAAAGATGAAGCCATCGGGCACGTCCGCAGCCCATTTGGCGAAGACTGCGGGCTTCTGCGTGCTGTAATAGGTGCCGTTGACCTCGATGACTTTGAGCTGGCGGCTGGCATAGTGCAGCTCGTCCTTTTGCTTGAGGTCGTCAGGAAAGAAATGACCGCGCCACGGCTCGAAGGTCCAGCCGCCAATGCCTACGCGGATTGTGCCCGATTTGCTCATCTGTTCCTCCTCGCTTGCGATCCCTCAGGTCGCGCCAACCTTTTTCGTCATATCGACGATGGTCCATCCTGGCCGATAGGGATTGGGCCGGCGACCCGTTTCCTTAAAACCGAAAGCAGAATAGAGAGCGATGTTCCGCTCCATCCGCGCATTGGTGTAAAGCTGGATCTCCGGCACGGCCCATTCCCGCGCCTTGTCTTCAAGCCAGGTGAGCATCGCAACGCCATGTCCTGCTCTTTGAAACTCAGGCGAGACGGCGATGCTGAATAGCATCACGTGATCGGTATGGCGCTCGATGACCGAAAGCCCGGCCACAGCGCCACCGGCATCCCGCAGCCAGACTTCGCTACGCTCGATCCGCGGCGCATAATCTTCCGTCACCGGGATCGGCGGATAGCCAAACAGGTCAGTATAAGGCTGATAGGCAGCCGTCGTCAGCGCCACGACCACAGGCAATTCCGCAATCGTGGCAAGCCGCATGGTCATTCCGCCGCCGCGACCGTCTTCTTGACCGGACGTCGCTCCAGCAATTCCTTGAGGAATTGGCCTGTATAGGAGCGCTTCTCCTTGACGATCGTCTCGGGCGTGCCGACGGCTACGATCTCTCCTCCGCCGTCGCCGCCTTCGGGGCCGAAATCGAGGATCCAGTCGGCGGTCTTGATGACCTCGAGATTGTGCTCGATGACAACGACCGAATTGCCCTGATTAACCAGTTCGTGCAGCATTTCCAGAAGCTTGGCAACGTCATGGAAATGCAGACCGGTGGTCGGCTCGTCGAGGATATAAAGCGTGCGGCCGGTCGATCGCTTCGACAATTCCTTGGCAAGCTTGACGCGCTGCGCCTCGCCACCCGACAGCGTATTGGCCTGCTGGCCAACTTTGATATAGCCGAGGCCGACATCGAAGAGCGATTGCAGCTTGTCACGCACCGCCGGAACCGCCGCAAAGAATTCGACGCCTTCTTCGACGGTCATATCCAGTACGTCGGAAATCGACTTGCCCTTGAAGGTGACGTCGAGCGTTTCGCGGTTATAGCGCTTGCCATGGCAGACGTCGCAGGTGACGTAGACATCGGGCAGGAAGTGCATTTCGATCTTGATGACACCGTCGCCCTGGCAGGCTTCACAGCGGCCGCCCTTGACGTTGAAGGAGAAACGGCCCGGCTGATAACCGCGCGCCTTCGCCTCCGGCAGACCGGCAAACCAGTCGCGGATCGGCGTGAAGGCGCCGGTATAGGTCGCCGGGTTGGAGCGCGGCGTGCGGCCGATCGGCGACTGGTCGATGTCGATCACCTTGTCGATATGCTCGAAGCCGTCGATTCGGTCATGATCGGCAGGGATTTCACGCGCGCCCATGACACGGCGCGCGGCCGACTTGTAGAGCGTTTCGATGAGGAAGGTGGACTTGCCGCCGCCGGATACGCCGGTCACAGCTGTGAAGACACCGAGCGGGATGGCTGCGGTGACATTCTTCAGATTATTGCCGCGGGCGCCGACGACCTTGATCTCCTTGCCCTTTTTCGGCTTGCGCCGCTCATCAGGCAGTCCCACGCCGAGTTCGCCCGACAGATATTTGCCGGTGAGCGACTTCGGATTGGCCATGATCTCCTGTGGCGTGCCATGCGCCACCACCTGACCGCCATGCACACCGGCAGCAGGACCGATATCAACGACATCGTCAGCCGTCAGAATCGCGTCCTCGTCGTGTTCGACGACGATGACCGTATTGCCGATATCGCGCAGGTGCTTCAGCGTATCGAGCAGCCGGGCATTATCACGCTGGTGCAAGCCGATCGACGGTTCATCGAGCACGTAGAGGACACCCGTCAGACCGGAACCGATCTGCGAGGCAAGACGGATTCGCTGGCTCTCGCCGCCCGACAGCGTGCCGGAATTGCGCGACAGGCTGAGATATTCCAGGCCGACATCATTCAGGAAGCGCAGGCGGTCGCGGATCTCCTTGAGAATGCGAACAGCAATCTCGTTCTGCTTGGCATTGAAGGTGGCCGGCAGCGCCTCGAACCAGTCGCGAGCGACGCGGATCGACATCTGCGTGACTTCGCCGATATGCAGCCTGTTGATCTTGACCGCGAGCGCCTCTGGCTTGAGGCGAAAACCATTGCACGACGGGCAGGGAGCTGCCGACATGAAGCGCTCGATATCCTCGCGCGCCCAGGCGGAATCCGTTTCCTTCCAGCGCCGCTCGAGATTGGGCACAATCCCCTCGAAATTCTTCGAGGTCGTGTAGGACCGCGCGCCGTCAGCATAGTGGAATTCGATCTTTTCTTCGGTGCCATTCAGGATGACGTCCTTGGCCTTTTCCGAGAGATCATTCCAGCGGCTGCCGAGCTTGAAGCCGAAATGTTTGCCGAGCGCTTCGAGTGTCTGGTTGTAATAGGGCGAGGTCGACTTGGCCCATGGCGCAATAGCGCCGTCGCGCAGCGTGCGCTCCGGCTCGGGGACGATCAGGTCAGGATCGATCTTCTGCTGCGAGCCGAGACCATCGCAGGTCGGGCAGGCGCCGAAAGGATTGTTGAACGAGAAGAGCCGCGGCTCGATTTCCGGAATGGTGAAGCCGGAGACCGGGCAGGCGAATTTTTCCGAAAACAACACGCGCTCATGCGTTTCGTTGAGCGATTTGTTGGCCGATCCGCCGGCCGCGGTTTCCTCCGCCGGCAGTGGCTTGTCGGCAAACTCGGCAACAGCAAGACCGTCCGCAAGCTTCAGCGCCGTTTCGAAACTGTCGGCCAGGCGCGAGGCCATGTCCGGTCGCACGACGATACGGTCGATAACGACATCGATATCGTGCTTGTATTTCTTGTCGAGCGTGGGTGCATCAGCGATTTCATAGAACTGGCCGTCCACCTTGACGCGCTGGAAGCCCTTTTTCATGAGCTCCGCCAGTTCCTTCTTGTACTCGCCCTTACGGCCACGGATCATCGGCGCCAATATATAAAGGCGCGTGCCTTCCTCGAAGGCGAGTACCCGGTCGACCATCTGGCTCACCGTCTGGCTTTCGATCGGCAGGCCGGTGGCGGGCGAATAGGGAACGCCGACGCGTGCAAACAGCAGTCGCATATAGTCGTAGATTTCGGTGACGGTACCGACCGTGGAGCGCGGGTTACGTGACGTCGTCTTCTGCTCGATCGAAATGGCCGGCGAAAGCCCGTCGATCTGGTCGACATCGGGCTTCTGCATCATTTCCAGGAACTGGCGTGCATAGGCCGAAAGGCTCTCGACGTAGCGGCGCTGTCCCTCGGCATAGATCGTATCGAAGGCAAGCGAGGATTTGCCGGAACCGGACAGGCCGGTCATGACGATCAGCTTGTTGCGCGGCAGATCGAGATCAATGCCCTTCAAATTATGCTCGCGCGCGCCGCGGATGGAGATCGTCTTCAGTTCGCTCATCGTCTCTGCTTCAGTCGTTTGGGGAATAACAGCCCTTATTTAGTGATGCCAACGGGCGAGTCGAGGCTGAATGTCCGGAACAACAAAGGTTTTCGATTCTGTTGACAGGATCATAGCGGATAATTAGAACAAATAAAGAACAAAATTCCTTTGTGGATTAAGAGGACCTGGATACGCACCGCCAGTCCTCTATGGTTTAAGGTGCGCCGATGATTTTGAACGTCGCCGGGCAGGGCGGCAGTAAGGTGAATGATATGGCTGGCAGTGTGAACAAGGTAATTCTGATCGGAAACGTGGGTGCTGACCCTGAAATCCGCCGCACGCAGGATGGCCGGCCGATCGCCAACCTCCGCATCGCGACCTCGGAAACCTGGCGCGACCGCAACTCCGGCGAGCGCCGCGAGAAGACCGAATGGCACACCGTCGTCGTCTTCAACGAAGGCCTCTGCAAGGTCGTTGAGCAATATGTAAAGAAGGGTGCCAAGCTCTATATCGAAGGCGCGCTGCAGACCCGCAAGTGGCAGGACCAGAACGGCAACGACCGTTATTCGACGGAAATTGTGCTGCAGGGCTTCAATTCGACCCTCACCATGCTCGACGGGCGTGGCGAAGGCGGCGGCGCAAGTTCCGGCTTCGGCGGCGGTCGTGGTGGCGATGATTTCGGCGGCGGTGGCTATGGGGACGATTACGGCTCTGGTTCGTCCTCCGGCGGTGGCCGCAGCAGCGGTGGTGGTCGAGGCGGCAGCAGCAACAACAGCGGTGGTAGCAACTTCTCGCGCGACCTCGACGATGACATCCCGTTTTGATCGATCCTGCTCGATTGGTTCGAGGACGGCGCCTTCAGGCGCCGTTTTTATGCCGGCGTGGCGCTGATCAGGTTGAGGGCGGATTTGGCGCCGTCCACAACGAACTGCGCGGCGAGGGCCGCTAGGATGACGCCGAGCAGGCGCGTCAGGATCGCGCGGCCCGTGACGCCGAGGAAGCGATCCAGGCGGTCGGCGAGGAAGAGCACCAGCAGGGTGATCAGCAGGCAGCCGGCAATGACGCCGATCAGTTGCGCGCGCTCGACCGTGGAGGGCAGGGTGCCGCCAAGTAGAATTGTCGCCGAGATCGCTCCCGGCCCGGCAATCAGCGGCAGCGCCAGCGGGAAGACGGCAATATTCTCGATATGATCTTTGGTGATGGCCACTTCCGTGGTTTTTTCCTTCCGGTCCTGCCGCCGTTCGAACACCATTTCGAAAGCGATCCAGAAAAGCAGCAATCCGCCGGCGAGCTTGAAGGCGCCGATCGAAATGCCGAGCACGCCGAGCACGCTGGAACCGAACAGCGCAAAGACGGCAAGGATGATGAAGGCGATGGTGGTGCCACGCAGCGCCACCTGTTTTCGCTCCGGCCGGCTCATGCCGACAGTGAGGCCGAGAAAGAGGGGCGCAAGGCCTGGAGGATCGATGGTGACGAGCAGCGTCGTGAACGCGTTGATCAATTGGTCGGAGCTTGTCATCGGCTCTCCAGAACCCCATATAGTGCTTGCTTTTTGATGATTGTGATGCGCGGTTTCCGATTTGGCAAATACATGATCTCCTTTCGTCTTTTGCGACCGGCAAATGCTGTCTTTTGCCCTCTTTAGACCGCAAAAGCCTGTTCAAAACTGCGAGGCAAATTGGCGCGGGAACAGGCTTTCCGCTATAAATCTTCGAGTGATTCTAGAAGAGAACGTGAACCGTTTTGACTGAGCAAACACCCCCCGGCGGCGGGAAGCTCCCGCCAGGCATCGAGCCGATCTCCATTATGGAGGAAATGCAGCGGTCGTATCTCGATTACGCGATGAGCGTGATCGTGTCCCGTGCGCTTCCCGACGTGCGCGACGGCTTGAAGCCCGTGCACCGGCGCATCCTCTATGGCATGTCCGAGCTCGGCATCGACTGGAACAAGAAATACGTCAAATGCGCCCGCGTTACCGGGGATGTGATGGGTAAATACCATCCGCACGGTAACGCTGCGATTTATGACGCGCTCGCCCGCATGGCGCAGGACTGGTCGCTCCGCCTGCCGCTTATCGACGGGCAGGGCAATTTCGGCTCCGTCGACGGTGACCCGCCGGCGGCCGAACGCTACACCGAATGCCGGCTGCAGAAAGCCGCGCATTCACTGCTCGACGACCTCGACAAGGAAACGGTCGACTTCCGCGACAACTATGACGGCACTCTGTCTGAGCCGGTCGTCGTTCCTGCCAAGTTCCCGAACCTGCTCGTCAACGGCGCGGGCGGTATCGCCGTCGGCATGGCGACCAACATTCCGCCGCACAACCTCTCGGAAGTCATCGACGGCTGCATCGCGCTGATCAACGATCCCGCGATCGAGTTGCCGGAACTGATGCAGATCATCCCCGGTCCGGACTTCCCGACTGGCGCCAAGATCCTCGGCCGTGCCGGCATCCGTTCGGCCTATGAAACCGGCCGCGGCTCCGTTGTCATGCGTGGCGTTGCCACGATCGAGCCGATGCGCGGCGACCGCGAGCAGATCATCATCACCGAAATTCCCTACCAGGTGAATAAGGCGACGATGATCGAGAAAATGGCCGAGCTGGTGCGCGAAAAGCGCATTGAAGGCATCTCGGACTTGCGCGACGAATCCGACCGGCAGGGCTACCGCGTTGTCGTCGAGCTGAAGCGCGACGCCAACGCCGACGTCATCCTGAACCAGCTCTATCGCTATACGCCGCTGCAGACCTCTTTCGGCTGCAACATGGTGGCGCTGAATGGCGGCAAGCCGGAACAGCTGACGCTGCTCGACATGCTCCGCGCTTTCGTCTCCTTCCGCGAAGAAGTCGTTAGCCGGAGAACGAAGTTCCTCCTTCGCAAGGCACGTGAGCGCGCCCACGTCTTGGTTGGTCTCGCCATCGCGGTTGCCAATATCGACGAAGTCATCCGCGTCATCCGCCAGGCGCCGGATCCGCAGTCCGCTCGCGAAGAGCTGATGACTCGCCGCTGGCCGGCGGAAGATGTGGAAAGCCTGATCCGTCTCATTGACGACCCGCGCCACCGCATCAATGACGATCTGACCTACAATCTCTCGGAAGAGCAGGCCCGCGCGATCCTCGAGCTGCGTCTCGCTCGCCTGACGGCTCTCGGCCGTGACGAAATTGGTGATGAACTCAATAAGATAGGCGAGGAAATCAAGGATTACCTCGATATCTTGTCCTCGCGCGTCCGCATCCAGACGATCGTTAAGGACGAGCTCGCTGCCATCCGCGACGAGTTCGGCACGCAGCGCCGCACCGAGATCGTCGACGGCGGCCTGGAAATGGACGATGAAGACCTCATCGCCCGCGAAGACATGGTCGTGACCGTTTCGCACCTTGGCTACATAAAGCGCGTGCCGCTGACGACTTACCGCGCGCAGCGCCGCGGCGGCAAGGGCCGATCGGGCATGACCACGCGCGATGAAGATTTTGTTAGCCGGCTGTTCGTGGTGAATACTCACACGCCGGTTCTGTTCTTCTCCTCGCGCGGCATCGTCTACAAGGAGAAGGTCTGGCGCCTGCCGATCGGCACGCCGACCTCACGCGGCAAGGCTCTTATCAACATGCTGCCGCTCGAACCCGGAGAGCGCATCACCACTATCCTGCCGCTGCCGGAGGACGAAGACAGTTGGGATAACCTGGACGTTATGTTCTCGACGACGCGAGGCACTGTCCGTCGCAACAAGCTCAGCGACTTTGTCCAGGTGAATCGTAACGGCAAGATCGCGATGAAGCTGGACGAAGAGGGCGATGAAATCCTCTCCGTCGAGACCTGCACGGACCAGGACGACGTTCTGCTGACGACGGCGCTCGGCCAGTGCATCCGCTTCCCGGTCGATGATGTCCGCGTCTTCGCGGGCCGCAACTCGATCGGCGTACGCGGCATCAATCTTGGTGATGGCGATCGCATCATTTCGATGACGATCGTTGGCCATGTCGATGCCGAACCGTGGGAACGCGCTGCTTACCTCAAGCGCTCCGCCGCCGAACGTCGCGCGACGGGCGTGGACGAAGAGGACATCGCCCTGGTCGGCGAGGAAGTCACCGAAGAGGGACAGCTTAACGACGATCGTTACGAAGAACTGAAGGCACGCGAGCAGTTCGTGCTGACGGTTTCCGAAAAGGGCTTCGGAAAGCGCTCGTCCTCTTACGACTTCCGTATCTCCGGCCGCGGCGGCAAGGGTATCCGTGCCACTGACACCTCGAAGACGGGCGAAATCGGCGAACTCGTCGCCGCCTTCCCGGTCGACGATGGCGACCAGATCATGCTCGTCTCCGATGGCGGCCAGTTGATCCGCGTGCCCGTTGGCGGCATCCGCATCGCCAGCCGTGCAACAAAGGGCGTCACGATTTTCTCCACCGCCAAGGACGAGAAGGTCGTCTCGGTCGAGCGCATCAGCGAGCCGGAAGACGAAGAGACGACGGAGAACGGCGAAGAAGCCGTGGCTTCCGAAGGCGGAGCGCCTGCCGTGGGCGAAGCTGACGAAACCCCATCGGGCGAATAATTTCCCAGTTATACATCACAGACCGGGCGGCTCTGCCGCCCGTTTTTTTATTGCTCTAGAAGAACTTGCCGATGCGGCGACTTGGCTCCGCATCCTACACGACAGGCATAGAAAAAGCCGGATGCAGAACACCCGGCCTTCTCTTGATTGTATTGCGGTAGGCGGAGTTAAAATACGCTATGCTTCTCGTTCAGCGATTTTCCTTCCTTGCTCTCACGGCGTAGCGCGGAAATCGTCGAAGTCACCGACACTATGAACATGACGCTGATGAGTGCTGTGAGGACTGTCAGGATCGTGAACACGGTGGCGTTCCTTTCTGAAGAGAGCTGCGGTCAAGCTCCTTAGTATTGGCCGAGTACGCTTACGGAGCGAGCCGAAGCGTAGGGGCCATATACTTTGGAAGCATCGATCTTCTGGTTGTCATAGAGAGCGACTGTCGCAGTCAGCATGCCCGTAACCATTACCATCCAAAGCACGTTAATCATGGTGATTTTGTCAGGCATGTTCATTCCCTTCCTGCCGCGCTTCCGCATCTCATATGTCTCGATCAAGTGAACGCATCCGTCTTAAAATGGTTCCCGCCGGATGTTGCGGGGTGTTTAGCAATCGTGTTCTGAAGCGACCTTGAATGCCTTGTTCATCTGCCGTTCAGAATTCAAATCGATTAGAACGCATGCGGCCGAGCTGACGCATGATGGCCGCATGTTCATTGATGTCAGGTCGTACCCAGCCAAGCTGGCGCCGATTTGCGAGACAGCTGTAGAAAAGCTCGCCAACGAGCGAGAAAGTAACGGCTATTGCAATCAGGATGATCAGCATGATCGAGGTCTTTCCGGGGGAGACGCTGCCAGGATCGGCGGCGCCTGCGTTGATGTCAGGAGTAAAGCAGACCGCATCTGAGCGGGCCTTGAACGCCCCGTTCATTCATCGTTCAGCCGCGCCCGCCGGCATGGCTAAATGACTTGCGGGAAACGGTCTTCCGTGACAAAAGGCGTGAAACAACCGGCCGGGCCAGATGACGACAGCTTTTTATCCGGGGTCCTTCGACCCGATTACCAACGGACACGTTGACGTACTGGTCCAGGCGCTCAACGTCGCCGAGCGGGTAATCGTCGCGATCGGCATTCACCCCGGCAAGGTACCGCTCTTCTCCTTCGAAGAAAAAGCGGCGCTAATCCGCGCGTCTCTTGCCGAGGCGCTTCCGGAAAAGAGTGCACATATCGACGTCGTCTCCTTCGACAACCTCGTTGTCGACGCCGCACGCAAACATGGCGCAAGCCTTCTGATCCGCGGCCTGCGCGACGGCACCGATCTGGATTATGAAATGCAGATGGCCGGCATGAATCGGCAGATGGCGCCCGACATCCAGACCATCTTTCTGCCGGCGGGCACGGCCTCGCGGCCCATTACCGCCACATTAGTACGCCAGATCGCAGCCATGGGCGGCGATGTCAGCGCTTTTGTGCCTGCGGCCGTCTTGCAAGCCCTGAAATCCAAGCGCAAAGCCTAGGTCGATACCGCCTCAACGGAGCTCACATGAAACTCTTCTATCTTGCATTTGCCGGCGTGCTCTATCTCGCCTCCTTCGCGGGCGACGCTTTTGCGCAGGCTGCCGATCACTACATCACCATCCAGCTGAAGAGCGGTCCGGTCGTCATCCAGCTGATGCCCGACGTGGCGCCGAAGCACGTCGCACAGATCGAAGCGCTGGTGAAGAAAGGCGAATATGACAATGTCGCCTTCCACCGCGTCATTCCCGGATTCATGGCCCAGACTGGCGACGTGAAGTACGGCAACATGGAAAAGAACTTTGATGCGGGCCTCGCAGGTACCGGCGGGTCCGACCTTCCAGACCTTCCGGCCGAATTCTCCAAGTCGCCCTTCGTCCGCGGCACGGTCGGCATGGCGCGTGCCCAGGATCCGAATTCCGCCAACTCGCAGTTCTTTATCATGTTTGCTGACGGCTCCTTCCTGAACGGCCAGTACACGGTCGTCGGCAAGGTTGTGTCGGGCATGGAAAACGTCGACAAGATCAAGAAGGGCGAAGGCCAGAACGGCGAAGTCAGCAATCCTGACCGCATGATCAAGGTCACGATGGGCAAGAAGTAAGTTCAAGACGAGAAGGAGAACGACAATGGCCGAGATCAAGGATCCGGAAAACACCATCATTCTGGAAACCACCAAGGGCAAGGTTGTCATCCAGCTTCTGCCGCAGGTCGCCCCCGAACACGTCAAGCGCATCAAGGAACTCGCCCGCGAGAAGGCCTATGACGGCGTTGTTTTTCACCGCGTTATCGCCGATTTCATGGCACAGACCGGTGACGTCGAGTTCGGCAAGAAGGGCGGCGAGAATTTTAACCCGGGCCGCGCAGGCATGGGTGGTTCTTCCAAGGACGACCTGAAGGCTGAATTCTCCGCAACGCCGCATGTTCGCGGCACGTGCTCTATGGCACGTTCGCAGAACCCGAACTCGGCCAACTCGCAGTTCTTCATCTGCTTCACCGACGCTCCGTGGCTGAACAAGCAATATTCCGTCTGGGGCCAGGTCATCGAAGGCATGGAAAACGTCGACAAGATCAAGAAGGGCGAGCCCGTCTCCGATCCAGATTCGATCGTCTCTATGCGGGTTGCCGCCGACGTCTGATTGTGATTTCTGCTGAAACCCGCCCTTGCGTGCGAGCGCGGGGCGGGTTTCGCTTTGTCTGAAAGTACATTAATGCGCGTAGACCTTTTCGATTTCGACCTGCCGGATGAACGCATTGCGTTGCGGCCCGCCGAGCCGCGCGACAGCGCACGCCTGCTTCTCGTCGATCCGAACGGGCAGCCAGTTCTATCCGATCATCACGTCTTCGACCTGCCGTCCTTCCTGCGGGCAGGGGACGCGCTGGTCTTCAACGACACCAAGGTTATACCGGCCCAGCTTGAAGGCATTCGCCATCGCGAAGGCGCCGGCGGCCAGCAGATTTCGGCCACTCTTCACATGCGACTAGGCGCCAACAAGTGGAAAGCCTTTGCCAAACCCGGCAAGCGCATCAAGGAAGGCGATCGCATTGCCTTCGGTCATGGTGGCGAAAGCTGCATGATCGGCTCGCTCGATGCGACCGTCGAAGAAAAAGGTGAGGCGGGAGAAGTGACGCTCGCCTTCGATCTCTCCGGCCCTGTACTGGACGAAGCGATCGCCGCGGTCGGCCATATTCCGCTACCGCCCTATATCGCCGCCAAGCGGCCGGAGGACGAGCGCGACCGCGCCGACTACCAGACAATCTATGCGCGGGAGGAGGGCGCTGTTGCCGCCCCGACCGCCGGCCTGCATTTCACGCCCGCCCTGTTTGAGGCGCTCGATAAGGCCGGGATCGAACGGCATTTCGTGACGCTGCATGTTGGCGCCGGCACCTTCCTGCCGGTCAAGGTCGACGACACTGACGACCATAAAATGCATCTGGAAAGCGGCTATGTCAGCGCCGACATCGCTGCAAGGCTGAATGCCGTGCGCGGAAGGGGCGGGCGTATCGTCTGCGTCGGCACGACCTCGCTGCGGCTGATCGAGAGCGCTGCCGAGGAGAGCGGCGAGATCAAGCCTTGGGCGGGCGCCACCGGGATCTTCATTACACCCGGTTACCGCTTCAAGGCGGTCGACATATTAATGACCAACTTCCACCTGCCCCGCTCGACGCTTTTCATGCTGGTCTCGGCCTTCGCTGGTTTCGATACCATGCACGCGGCCTACCAACATGCCATTTCGACAGGCTACCGCTTCTACTCCTATGGCGACGCGAGCCTTCTTTTCCGGAAAGACAAATGACCGAGAACTTCCAGTTCACCCTGAAGAAGACCGATGGAGGCGCTCGCCTCGGTGAAATTTCCATGCCGCGCGGCACGATCCGGACGCCGGCCTTCATGCCCGTCGGCACGGTCGGTACCGTCAAGGCCATGTATCTCGACCAGGTACGCGAGACCGGCGCCGATATCATCCTCGGCAACACCTATCACCTGATGCTGCGCCCGACGGCGGAGCGCGTTGCCCGCCTTGGAGGGCTGCACAAACTCATCCGCTGGGACCATCCGATCCTGACGGATTCCGGCGGTTTCCAGGTCATGTCGCTTTCCGGCTTGCGCAAGCTCGATGAGCAGGGCGTAACCTTCAAGTCGCATGTCGATGGCAGCCTGCATCACATGTCGCCGGAGCGCTCCATCGAAATCCAGGGTCTGCTTGGCTCCGATATCCAGATGCAGCTTGACGAATGCGTGGCATTGCCGGCCGAGCCCAAGGAAATCGAACGTGCGATGGAACTATCGCTGCGTTGGGCCGAGCGCTGCAAGGTCGCTTTCGGCAACCAGCCGGGCAGGGCCATGTTCGGCATCGTTCAGGGTGGCGATGTACCGGCCCTGCGTGTCCGCTCGGCCGAAGAACTCGCAAAGCTCGATCTCAAGGGTTACGCGGTCGGCGGTCTTGCCGTCGGTGAGCCACAGGATGTGATGCTGAAGATGCTGGAAACGACGCTTCCGGTGCTGCCCGGTGAAAAACCGCGCTATCTCATGGGCGTCGGCACGCCCGACGATATCCTGAAATCGGTTGCCCGCGGCATCGACATGTTCGATTGCGTGATGCCGACGCGTTCGGGCCGCCATGGCCTGGCCTTCACCCGCCGCGGAAAGGTCAATATTCGCAACGCCCGCCATGCGGAAGACATGCGCCCGCTCGACGAGCAGTCGAACTGCCCGGCAACGCGTGACTATTCCCGCGCCTATCTCCACCATCTCGTGCGCGCCAATGAGGCGCTCGGTGGCATGCTGCTCTCCTGGCACAATCTGAACTACTATCAGGAACTGATGCAGAGCATCCGCAAGGCGATCGCCGAAGACCGCTTCGCCGATTTCATGGCCGAGACGATTGAAGAATGGGCGAAAGGTGACCTCGAACCCGTCTGATCAGATGCCCTTGCTGTCGGTATTCGGCACGATCTGTACGCCATTGATCTTGTAACTGCCGTCGGGCTGGCGGGCGACCTGATAGATCGCCGTCCAGTCCTTGCCGTCGCGGGCGGAAATCAACACTTCCTGATAGATCAAGGCGCCGTTGTCGATCGACCGGCTGCGCCCGAATGCATAGTTGCCGGGATGATAAACCGGCTCGTAGCTCCTCTTCACCATCGCGAAGAAGACGTTCTTGTCCGGATACATCGCCTTAATGCCGGGCGCGGCGAAGGAATAGGCTGTATCAGCGTCATCCTTCAGGAATGCCCGAATCTGCTCCTCGATCATCGTCTGTGTCGCCTGTACGGGATCTTCGGCGAGCACTGCCGCTCCTGACATCACGGATACGGCACATAGAACCAGCACTGCGAAGAAAGCGCGCATGGGATCATCTCCGGCAATATCCGGAGAAGTGTAGGCCATTTTGCGCGCAAGGAAAGAGGCGGGTTACGACCAGCGGCGGAAGAGGGCGCTGGCATTCACCCCACCGAAACCGAAACCATTGGTGATCGCATATTCCGCCGTTACCTTGCGGGCCACTTTGCCGACGAGATCAATACCTTCGGCGGCCGGATCGGCCGTCTCCAGATTGCGCGTCGGCGGGGCGAGCTGGTCGCGCAGCGCGAGGATCGTGAAGATCGCTTCCAGTCCGCCGGCAGCACCCAGGAGATGGCCGGTCGCCGATTTCGTGGCGCTGACGGCAATGCCGCCATCGCGGCCGAAGACTGTGCCGATTGCCGCGATTTCACCCTTGTCGCCCACCGGCGTCGAGGTTGCGTGCGCATTGAGATGCCTGACCTCGGAGGCTGGAACCCCCGCCTGCCGCAGAGCCGCTTCCATCGCCCGGCGAGCGCCCTCACCATCCTCCGGTCCCGCCGTCATGTGATAGGCATCGGCCGCCGTTCCGTAGCCGACGAGCTCGGCAAGTGGTGTTGCACCGCGCGCCAGTGCATGCTCCAGCGTCTCGACGACGAGAATGCCGGCGCCTTCACCCATCACAAAACCGTCACGCGCTGTATCGAAGGGGCGTGAGGCAAGTTCAGGCCTGTCGTTGAAACCGGTCGAGAGCGCCCGCGCGGCAGCAAAACCGCCAAGGCTCACCTTGTCGATACAGGCTTCCGAGCCACCGCAGATCGCAACGTCAGCTTCACCCGACCGGATCAGCCGGGCTGCATCGCCGATCGCCTGAACGCTGGCGGCACAGGCCGTAACCGGCGCTCCGAGTGGCCCTTTGAAGCCGTAGCGGATGCTCACCTGGCCGGCTGCCAGATTGACGAGGAAGGAGGGGACGGTGAAGGGCGAGAGCCGCCGAACGCCGCGCGTCTCAGCCGTGCGGACAGCATCGGCGATTGCGGGAAAACCGCCGACACCGGAGGCGATGATCGTTGCGGTGCGTTCGCGCTCATCCGTGCCCTCGGGCGTCCACCCGGCCTGACGCACGGCTTCGTCTGTCGCCATCATCGCGAACTGGATGAAGCGATCCATCTTCTTCTGGTCCTTGGGCGGAACGGCACGGTCGGGATCGAAACCGGCTTCGGTATCTTCTTCGATGGAGGGAACGACCCCACCGACCTTGGCCGCGAGATCGCCCACCATATCCTCGGGCAGAACACGCAGGCCAGAGGCGCTATCCACAAGCCGCTTCCATGCCGTCTCGACCCCAACTCCGAGCGGCGAAACGAGTCCCATGCCGGTGACAACGATGCGTTCCATGGTTTTGTCCTTTCTAGAGTATTTCCGCCAAATGTGCGCGGCGGCTTTGCGTCCGGAATTGCGTAAAAACAAAAAGATAGGGCATATTTGCAACTCGAAGAAAAAGCGGAAATGCCCTAGGCGTCGATACCGAGGTAATAGGCGCGCATGCGGGCGATCCGTTCGCGGTCGCCATCATTAGCGGCCGGTCCAGGCAGCAGGCAGGTATTTTCGGGCTTCAGTTCTTCACCGCTGGCTGCGTCTACCACCACCGGTCGCCGTTCCTTGCCTGAGGCGGTATCGCCGAGCAGGAAGGCAAGATCGTCTTGCGGAACGTGCCGACGCCCCCACGAAAACAGGGCCATGAGCACCGGGAAGAAATCACGTCCCTTGTCAGTCAGCACATATTCGTAGCGGGCAGGGCGCTCATTATAGAGGCGTTTCTCGAAAAGCCCCTCGTCGATCAGATGCGCAAGCCGTCGTGTGAGGATGTTCGGCGCCACACCGAGGCTTTTCTGGAATTCGTCAAAGCGCGTAAGCCCGTGGAAGGCATCACGAAGGATCATCATACTCCACCAGTCGCCCACGCTGTCGAGCGCGCGGGCGGCGGGGCATTTGAAATTGGCAAAGCTCGTCCGTCGCATGATGCTAGTCACTATCGAAGTAACTTGCATGATGCAAGTCACTAGTTCAGGGCTGATCCCGCTCGAAGATCCGCGCCAGGAGAACGCCCGCCACAAGACTGCCTGCCGCGACAAAAATCGTATCGCCGGGCGTGCCGATATAGAGCGGCCCTATATTAGCAAAGAGCAGAAAGGCGATGAGGAAGTTGAACCAGCCCCAAACGACATTGGTCACGGGTGAACTGAGATTCGTTCCCTGCAGGTGGACGAAAGGTGTGCGAAACGGCCGGCCGCTGACACCGCTGACGAAATGCGGCACGCCGTTGGTGAGGCATGCGGCCGCGATGAAGTGAACGACATAGGCGATCCAGGGCAATGGTCTCTCCGCTGCTTGGGGGGCGTATCGACTATGTGGCGCAGGATCGCTATGCGACAAGCAGAATAAGAACTCCGTGAGAGGAGCCCCGTGCAGGCCTGCTGCTTAAAGACGTCAGGTTCCGATCTCAGACGAACAAAATCTCAGAGAAACAGGAAATCGTCGTGATGAAGCATCGCCAGGTTGGTGAGTGTTGCAATTTGGACCGCCGCGCCGCTACCGTTACCGTCGGCATCATAAAGAAGAGAGCCGCTAGACCGGTTGTAGATCAGCCTGTCATTCGCATCCATTGCTTTGATGCCGACAACAAAATTGGCCGATGAGAAACTTGCCGGATCAATTGCGGTGAAGACATTGTGGTCGAGCACGATCTTGTCGCCGGAAGCAGCTGAGAAATCCTCTATCTTGTCGACATTGCTCGTCTTGCTCGGCTTCGTGTTGAATATGAAATAGTCAGCTCCAACCCCGCCGTTCAGGGTGTCTATACCGCCGCCACCAATCAGCCGGTCGTTTCCGAGGCCGCCATAGATGATGTTGGCGCCGCTGTTGCCAGTGAGGATATTGTCCGCATCGTTGCCAGTGGCGTTGAGCTGCGCCGAACCCGACAGTGTCAGATTTTCAACGGTGCCTAACGTATTCGCCAGATTGAAGGAAATGGAGGAGATGACGGTGTCGGTTCCGCCCCCGCGGCTTTCGTCGACAATCTCGGTTGGGGAAGTGATGGTGAAGACGTCGTCTCCGGTGCCGCCGTAAATATGGCCGGGTTCCTGTGGTGCGCCGCCCCCACCTGAAACATTGATAATGATCGGATGATCGATCACATCAACATTCAAGGATGATATGTTGCTGAAGCTTTTGATCAGTGTGTCGCCCTTCAGCGGATCGTGGACCTGCACCGTCCCGAACGTCGCGCCCAGATTGACATTGATGCTGGCCGCTGCCACCTGGATCGCCTTGTCGGTCGTCTGGTTCCATATATCGGGTTCGTTCCAGATGATGATCTGGTAGCTGCCATCTGATTTTTCCGTCAGATAGCTGCGCGCGGTGGACGGCAGCCCGCTGATCGAATAATTGAGCGCCCCGGGAGCAAAAGTCGCCTGCGTCGCGCCATCGTCGGCCAGAATTTCCGTCAGATTATGGATCGCCGTCGCGGCCGGCTTGGGGGAGTAATCCAGGCGGAAGAGCCCGAAATGCTTTTCCTGGTCGGAGCCCTGCGGATCCGAATAGGCGTCGAGCAGCTGGTAGATGAACGTACCCTTCGATCCGAGAAAGGCGCCATCCATTAGCGTATTGAGGAGCAGTTTTGCCTGCGTTGTCTCGTCGACACCTTCCCATCCGCCATTGGTGTCGGCTGTCAGGGACGTATGGTAGCCGGTTTCCGTAATCGTGAACGGCTTGCCGGTGTCGGCATTCATCTGCTCGCCCGATTCGCGCTGGAGCCAGGTGAAGGGCTGGTCGCCATCCTTCGCATAGGTGTGGATTGTCGTGTAATCGTTGGAAGAGGCGACCGTGTAGCCGGTAAAGCCGAGAACCGGAATGTTCTTCAATAGCGGATCAGCGTTCACTGCATTGAACAGATCCTTTTGATAGGCGAGCGCTGCCGCCTCTCCCGACAGGCCATTATAGGAGACCGGCCAGTTATTGACCTCGTTCGGCCCTTCGATGCCGACGATCGAACCGGGGTGGGCATCCAGGAAGGCATGCAGCCGTTGGACCACGATATCGGGAGTGTCGTCGCGTCCCGAGACGAAAACGAACTTCACGCCGGCATCGGCCGCGTCCCCAAGATGGCCTTGACCGTAGGAGTCGGAGGCCGGGGTAGGCGCATGATCGCGAACTGTATCAATGCCGAGGTATCCCAAGGTTTTAACAACTTCCGCGAGATTTGAGTACTTCCCGTCGGTGTAGTCGATGTGTGTATCGATCCCGAAAGAGGAAATAACATCATTAATTCTAGCAGCTTGGGCCATTATCTCGAACCTCGCCTGGAAGTAGAATTTATTACTTTGATGGTATAGCGATTCTCTCCGAATGCAATTTGTCTTTATACAGTCGGCTCTGCCAAAGTTATGATGCATTTACCATATCATAGTGCGCGCATCATATTCGCGAAGCTGTGACTGATTTGTCTGTACAATCAGTCCTCAACATTCCACGGAGATTTGATATTGAACGGACTTGGCATCTCGCCAGCTCAAAAGGGCGGGAAAGACCTCAGCGCGGAAGCGATGCGACGCAGCCGCGGAGGCTTAATCGCGGTCGGCGCTGCAAGTGCGCTGGTCAACGTGCTCTATCTTACCAGCTCGTTTTTCATGCTGCAGGTTTATGACCGCATCATACCGAGCCGCAGCATTCCATCGCTGATCGCGCTCATTCTTCTGGCACTCCTGCTCTATGCATTTCAAGGCGGGTTCGACCTCGTGCGTGGGCGCATTCTCGTCCGGATATCGGGGGTGTTCGACGAGGTGATGAGTCGCCGCATCTTCAAGGCAACGCTCAAAGCACCGCTCAAGGGCAAGGTGGCCGGTGACGGTCTCTCCCTGCTGCGGGACTTCGATCAGGTTCGCAGCTTCCTTTCCAGCCCCGGCCCCTCAGCCTTTTTCGATTTGCCCTGGGTGCCGCTCTACGTCGGCATCTGTTTTCTGTTCCATCCGATCATCGGCATCATTGCCATCTGCGGTGCGCTTATCCTGATGGTGCTGACCTATCTGACGAACCGAAGCTCGCAGGCTTCAGCCAAAAAGGCCTACGAACTTGCGACCGAGAGGAATGCGCTCGCAGGTGCAGCGCAGCGCAATGCGGAAGTGGTCCAGGCCATGGGCATGGCCGACGAGCTCTCGGATAACTGGTCGGCGCGCAACGATGCCTATCGCGAAGTTCAATCCAGCAACGCCGATACGGTCAATGGCTACTCGATTGTCTCCAAGGTCTTCCGCATGGCACTGCAGTCGGGCGTACTCGCCGCCGGTGCCGTGTTGGTCATCGAAAACCTGGCTTCGGGTGGCATCATCATTGCTGCTTCGATCCTGACATCACGGGCGCTCGCACCTGTCGAGCAGGTGATCGCCAGCTGGAAGGGCTTTGTTTCAGCCCAGCAATCTTGGAAGCGGCTGCGCCAGACCCTTGCCCTGCTGCCGGAGACTGTTTCGCCGCTCGAGCTGCCTGCGCCAACCCGCGAGCTTGCCATCGAGGCGTTGTCGAGTGGCGCGCCCGGCAAGCAGGAACTTATCGTGCAGGGTGTCAGTTTCACGCTCCGGGCAGGGAACGCGCTGGGCGTCATCGGCCCGAGCGCTTCGGGAAAATCCTCGCTGGTGCGTGCTATCGTCGGCCTTTGGCCGGCCTATCGCGGATCGGTGCGCCTTGATGGCGCCGCACTCGACCAATGGGACGATATCTCGATCGGGCGCCACATCGGCTATCTGCCGCAGGATGTGGAACTCTTCGCCGGCACCGTCGCCCAAAATATTTCGCGCTTTCGCAGCGATGCGCAGGCAGCAGAAATCATCGCGGCAGCCCGAAAGGCCGGGGTTCATGAGCTGATCCTGCGGCTACCGAAGGGCTACGAGACGGAAATAGGGTCAGGCGGCTCCATGCTTTCGGCCGGCCAGCGTCAACGCATCGCACTTGCCCGTGCGCTTTATCGCGATCCCTTCCTCGTCGTGCTCGATGAGCCGAATTCCAATCTGGACATTGACGGAGAGTCGGCGCTCGCCGGCGCGATCCTGAGTGTCCGCCAGCGCGGCGGCATCGTCATTGTCGTCGCTCACCGGCCAAGCACACTCTCCAGCGTCGATCTCGTGCTGGCAATGCGCGAGGGGCAGGCGCTCGCGTTCGGGCCGAAGGATCAAGTGCTCGCCAAGGTGCTCCGCGCCGATAATCTGACAGAGCAGCCAAGACATGGATCGCTGAAGGTCGTCGGCGATAGCAAGGAGCAGGGTCGATAATGAAGAGATCTCAACATTCGCTGAACCGCCACATCCTGTCTGTCTGGGTCCTGTCGATCGCACTTGTCGGCGGCATGGGCGGATGGGCCGCCTCGACGTCGCTTTCCAACGCCGTGGTCGGCCAAGGTACCGTGATTATCGACCAGAACGTAAAGAAGATTCAGCACCTTACCGGCGGTATCGTGTCGGAATTAAAGGCGATGGAGGGGGCTCACGTCCAGGCCGGCGATGTCCTTCTGCGTCTCGACAGCACCTCTGTGAAAGCCAATCTCGCCATTATCGACAGCAATCTTGCCCAGCTCTATGTCCGTCGCGCTCGCCTGCAGGCCGAACGCATCGGTGCAACGAAATTCTCCGCCGACGATATTCCCGCAAACGACCTGGGTATCGCCATCAGCAAAAGTCTGATCGACGGCGAGGTCCAACTCTTCAATGCCCGCCAGTCATCACTTGTCGGGATGCGTAAACAGCTCGAAGAACGCAAAGCGCAGCTTTCTCAGGAGATACAGGGCGATACGCTGCAGCTCGCATCGATCGACGAAGCCACAAAACTCGTCGATCAGGAATATGATGCTGCCAGCAAGCTCTACGATCAGAAGATCGTCACCATGCAGAAGGTTAACGGCCTCAAACGCCAGCGCGTCGAACTCGACGGCAATCGTGGCGAGCGGTTGTCTTCACGGGCGCAGGCGGAAGGCAAGATCGCCGAGATCAACCTGCAAATATTGCAGCTCGACGAAGACCGCAGGACCGAGAATTCGAAGGACTTGACGGATGTCGACGCCAAGACCTCCGAAATGCAGGAGCGTCGCATCGCAGCCGTCGACCAGATGAATAGGCTGGAGCTGCGCGCACCGATGAGCGGCCGCATCTATCAGATGACAGTCCATACTGTCGGCGGTGTCGTCAATCCGGGCGAGGTGTTGATGCTGCTGGCGCCAGATCAGCGCGACCTCACCATCGAGGCGAAGATTGCCACACGCGATATCGACCAGCTGACGATTGGCCGGAAAGTCGATATCCGTTTCAGCGCCTTCGATCAAAAAACGACACCAGAGGTGCAGGGCGACGTCGTATCGATTTCGCCCGACGTCGTGACCGATCAGCGCAGCGGCGCCGATTATTACCCCGTGCGCATCAAGCCTGAACCGGCCAGCCTGGCAAAGCTTACCAACTTGGCGCTCTACCCCGGCATGCCGGCCGAGGTCTTTATCAAAGTCGCGGATCGCACCGTCCTTTCATACATGACGAAGCCGCTGATGGATCAGATCAGCCATACGTTCCGCGAGCAGTGAATTTCCCTGCGCGAGCAGGGATCTTCGCAATGGCTGTGCCGGGGCACTACCGCCCCGGCACTTAATCCCGATCAGGCTGCCTTGGCGACCTCGCCATGCGGGTCGAGAACGAATTTCGTCGCGGCACCCTGGTCGAAGCTCTCATAGCCTTCGGCAGCGTCTTCCAGCGAAATCACCTTGGCATTGACGATGTCGGCGATCGGAAGACGGTCATGCAGGATCGCCTGCATCAGCTGGCGATTATATTTGAGCACCGGCGTCTGACCGGTGTGGAACGATTGTGCCTTCGCCCAGCCTAGTCCGAAACGCAAGGAGAGGCTGCCATGCTTGGCCGCATTGTCCACTGCGCCGGGGTCTTCCGTGACATAGAGGCCGGGAATGCCGATGGAACCGGCGGCGCGGGTGATCTCCATCATCTGATTCAGCACGATCGCCGGCTGCTCGCCGCCCGAATGTCCGCGGGCTTCGAAGCCGACGGCATCGATCGCGCTGTCCACTTCATTGGTGCCGATCACCTGCGCAATCATATCTCCGAGCCGGTCGCTCTTGGACAGGTCGATGGCTTCGAAGCCGACGCGGCTGGCATGGGCGAGGCGATCCTTGTTGAAATCACCGATCATCACCACGGCCGCGCCGAGGATGCGCGCGGAGGCCGCGGCGGCAAGGCCGACGGGCCCGGCCCCTGCGACATAGACGGTCGATCCGACGCCAACCCCGGCTCTGACGGCGCCATGAAAACCTGTCGGAAGGATATCGGAGAGCATGGTGAGATCGCGGATCTTGGCCATCGCCTTGTCGCGGTCGGGCAGTTTCAAGAGGTTGAAATCGGCGTAGGGGATCGTGACATAGCGGGCTTGCCCGCCGATCCAGCCGCCCATGTCGACATAGCCATAGGCGCCGCCGGCGCGCGATGGATTGACTGTCAGGCAGACGCCGGTGTCCTGTGATTTGCAGCAGCGGCAGCGGCCGCAGGCCACGTTGAAGGGCACCGACACGATGTCGCCGACATCGAGCATTTCCACGTCGATCCCTTTTTCGATGATCTCGCCGGTAATCTCGTGACCAAGTACGAGGCCTGGCATGGCCGTCGTGCGGCCACGGACCATGTGCTGGTCCGAACCGCAAATGTTAGTGGAGATGACTTTCAGAATGACGCCATGTTCGATACGGCGCCCATCCGGTGCCTCGAGTTTCGGATCGTCGATGTCGCGGACTTCCACCTTGCCGGGCCGCAAATAGACGACGCCACGGTTCTTGCTCATTTCCGTCTCCTCCGTTGAAATCGGGCCAACGCGCTAGCAGCTCCTCCCGCAGCGGTCGCCTGTTACAGAGTAGACCAGAAAGATCGATGCGCCGTCCCGAAAGCGACGCCTTGCGGGCGAAAATCGCAAACCATGCAAAAGGACAGGGCGCGCCGCTGGATCGACGGAAAGAAGACGAAGTTTCAGGAGGTTTTTCTCGCGCACGATGCGCGCATATTCCTAGCGGGCATAAGAACGATCGGAAGGCATGTGGAGACCGGTGAAATTTGCTTGCGAATCTAGCCGGCCCACCCCAGCTCCGCCATCAAAACGATTCTATCGTTTTGACGCAGACGGGCGAAACAAAATTGAAAGCAGATCCTGAAGCGTGCAATCGCTTCGGGATCCAGTCTGAAACCTATCTTATCGCTGCCGGCAACACCTCGAATTTCCAGAATTTGTCCGGCTGGAAATAGGTCGTGGCGAACCGGCGAATGTCCTCGGCGGTGACCTTGTCATAGCCGCTTAGATTGTCGCGTATCCGCTCAAGACGGCGAGGGTCCGTTTGGGCGCCTTTGAGATACTGCACCCAATATTCGTTGCTCTGCTGCTGGCGCTTCAATGTCTCGATAATCGGCGCGCGGGCACGCACGAGTTCGTCAGACGAGACGTCGTTCGACCTGAGATCGGCAGCGATCTTGTCAACGAGCGCATAGAAATTCTCGATCTTGGCCGGCGTCGTTTCGACATAGAGATAATAGTAGCCATAGCCTGGGATGTCCCACGACAGATCCATATCGCCCTGCGGACTGTAGGTCGCGCCTTCAGCGATACGGAACTGGTCGATCAGCCGGTTTTCGAAGATCTGACCGACGACATTTGCGACAAAGCCCCGCTGGATGTCCGAAAGCATATCGCCGACGGGAGCCGCGACGATGGCTGCGGCGTTATCGGCTCGGCCGCTGTGGGTTCGCATGACAGGTTTTTCGGTGGGAGCGGGGAAACGTATGTCGTCTGTTGCCGTGGCTTGAGTCATGTCCGCGCGGGCCGGCAAGCTGCCGAAGGTTTCGGCTGTCAGGCGGATTGCCTCATCCGCCGTTATGTCGCCGACAACTGTGACATCGATCGGCCCGGTGGAAACTTGCGGCCCGAACAGCGCTTCGAAATCTTCCTTTTTCGTAGCGGAGAGTTGTGCCCGGTCGGGGAAGGTCCAGCGCGGGTCGCCGGAATGGACAAGGCCGGCAAAATCGCGGCTGATGACGGCACCCGGAGTCGCCTCATATTGATCGAGGTTGTTGAGATAGGCCTGCTGGACGCGCTTGAATACTTCCGGCCGGTAGGCTGGATCGGTCGTGTAGGCGGTCATGATCTGCAATTGCGTCGCCAAATCCTCGGTCCGCGTCCGACCGGTGAACTGGAACGAACTGTCATCGACCGAGAAGTCTATCCCGGCGATTTTGGCCGCGAGCGCTTTCTGCAAATCCGGATAATCCATCGCCTTGGTGCCGGACAGGACGACGGCGGGCGATGTCCAGATCGCCAGGGCATGATCGTTCGGCAAATCCAGTCTGCCACGGCCGATATCCGTGCGTACAAGCACTTCGTTGTCACGCAGCTTGGTCGGCTTGACGGTGAGCCTGACACCGTTGGCAAAGCGCACCATCGTCAGGCCGAGATCCTCGACGATACGGCGTTCGGAGACCGTGCCGGGTTCGCCAAAATGGGTATAGGGCCAGACCACGGCTGCCGCACTGGACGGCGCCGTGACCGGAACGGCGCGGGATGCGTCATAAACCTGCCGGACGTCATCTGCGCCGCCCTGCGGTGTTTGTGCCGTCTGCAGCACAAGTTGCGGGCCATTGCCGGAGAAGAGACGCGCGAGCGTCTTGTTGACCTCTGTCGCCGTTAGTCCCCTAGTTATCGTCTCGAACATCGAGAGATCGTCCGCTGGTGATGTGAAGACCTGATTGTCATCGACGCTGTTTGCCAGCATGGATGCGATGTCGGTGCTGGTGCGTGTCGCAGCCCCGGCAGACGCTGCCTGGAGAAGCGAGCGATATTCGGTGATTTCGCGATCGAGCTCGGCCTGATCAACCCCGAATTGCTGGAAACGGCGCTGTTCCTGATCGATCGCCGCAAGCGCTGCCTGCCACTTGTCAGTCTCGGCATTCGCCATCACGACGACGATGTGGGCAGAATCGAAAAGATCCTGCGAGCCGACAGCAGCGCTGATGAAGGGAGCATTGGGCCTGTTTGCCATAGCGCCCAGCCGGCGTTTGAGCACCAGAAGACCGAGATCTTCAACGAGCTGCTGGCGGCGCTTGGCGAACGTATCGTGCGAGGCGTCATAGGGACGTGTCCATGCGATCTGCACACTCGTCGTGCTGCCCGGAACCGCGATGACCTCGGCGCTTTCGCCTTTTTCTCTTAGCGTGCCGAGATCGGGTTTCTGCGGGGCAGGGCTTGCGGCTTTCCAATCGCCGAAGCGCTGCCTGATCTGGGTCTCGATCGCCGCGGGATCGATATCGCCGACGACGATCAACGTGGCGCGTTCCGGCCGGTAGTTGGAATGGTAATAGGCGCGCAGCAGATCGACGGGCGCGTGGCTAATGATGTCGACCTTGCCGATCGGTGTGCGCGACGCCACGCGCTTTCCGGCGAGCAGGGAATTGGTGACGCCGATTGCGGCACGATATTGTGGTGTGTCGCGCAGCCGCTCTTCCGATAGAATGACGCCACGCTCGCGCTCAAAGGCATCGGCATCGAGCGTCAGCTCGCTCGCCGTTTCGCGCATCAGCATCAGGCCGGTGGAAAGCGTATCCGCATCGACCTCGGGCAGATCGAGTGAATAGACGGTCTCGTCATAAGATGTGTTGGCATTGGTATCCGGCCCGAAGGCAAGGCCCTTGCGCTGCAGGATACGGATCATTTCGTCCTGCGCGACATGCGTCGAGCCCTTGAAGGCCATATGTTCGAGGAAATGCGCCAGCCCTTGCTGATTGTCGTTCTCATCAAGCGAGCCGGCACCGATGCGGAAGCGGATTGCGGCCTGGCCCGACGGCGTAGCGTTTCGCATGATCGCAAACCGCATACCATTTTCGAGCGTACCGAAACGGACCCCAGGTTCAGCCGGAAGATCGCTCAGCGTCTGTGGCCAGGGTGCCGACGGGCTCTCAGCACGGGCCGACAACCCCGACATAACTGTTGCGCCAAGCGCGATTACCATCAGGAATCGCGGAAAACTGGGAGATCTCATGGGTTTAAAGCATTCTGTTCTGCAGGTGGGCATGGGTGTGATGTGGGCCACACTATCAGACAGGTTGCATCTCACATCAACGTATATTTTCCCGGATAGGCGCTTCGCCATAAATCATCGCCGTGCGCACGTCCATTACCTTCGCCAACCTCGACATGACGGCGATTCCGCTCGGAGGCGGCGTGCTGAAGGCCGCTCTCGGTACGGTTTGCGAGGAGGAGCGGGGTGTAGTGAGGAAACTGACTATACTGTCATCGTAATATGACAATCTTGGCCGCCGCCAATCGACAGCCAAGATCGCGAAAGCAAAGAAGCCTGGCATTGAATAAGGCCGAGCAGAAACGCACCATTGAAGACGCGCAGCGTTGCATCAGAGCCCTTGTTCAATCGAGCATTCGGCCAATTATCTCAATATTACTGGCGACGCCGTTGCCAAAATGTGAGGATTCTAGTGCGTAACCCCACCGGTGCCGGTAGTGGGTGTGCCGCTCGGAGTAGTCGGCGTGGTAGGGGTCGTCGCAGCAGTCGGGGTACTCGCGCTCGGCGATGTGCTTGAACTGCCGTTTGCTTCACTTCGCCCAAATGCTGCGTCCGCTGATCCCTTTTGGGATTTTTCCTTCGCCCACTTATCCAGCTCTTCTTGAAATCGCGCGCAACCCTGCAGGAGCGTTGCTGTGCTTAACAGCACTGCTGAAAGCACGACGATATATCGGATCCGCCCGACTTGAATTGGCATGTGATATGGCCCTCAAAAAAGATTGGTGCGCGGACTTTGTTCGACGCATCGCGCCCGTGAGATTTCAACCAGTTGTTGCCCGGACGTCCCCGTTCTCAGCCAATACGTGATATTCGGATGGGCAACTGCGGTCGTCGCTATCAGGCAATTGTTTGTGCAATATTTGAGAATTGAAAAAACAGTGTCGTAATTGGCCGGAGCGAGCGGCGGGCGCCGCTGACTCTCAGAGCGCTTTTACAGATCTTCTGATTTGGCCGTTGGTGGCCTAGAGGGCGGCGACAGAGCCGATGCTGCGAAGCACAAAATCAGGAATGACTCGTTTGCCGTACAATCGCGACACATGCGCAATCATGTTGCGCATGACATTTGCGCGGCCCTGTTCCAGGGTGACGTGGCGCGCGGAGGTGAAGTAGAGATATTCGATAGCCCTGGCAGCGTGATCTGGACCAAGTGCCGCAAGTGCGTGCTCCGACGCTTCCGGCAATTTCTGATCCGGCGCAGCGACCATCCAGCCGATCATCAGCCGGATCTGAGGCGGGCAATCCGAACCGAGATCAGCCATGTCGGTGGCCCGGGCTGCCGAAGACGCGCTGTGGCCCGCAGCCAGCAGTGCGATATACTTAAGAACTCTCATGTGGCGGTGAAACTCCGAACCCGGTTCGGCCGCTCTGATGCCTTGATCGAAGATTCCGACAGCTTCATCAAAACGCCCGCGCGCATATCGCAACTGCCCGAGAATGGGCAGGCCGGCAGTGGAATCCAGTGTGCGGGCGAGGGCGCGCTCGGCAATTTCCTCGGCGAGATCAAGATGGCCCCGGTTGATGAAGTAGAGAAGCTTGGCAGCCCCCAGCATCAGCAGAGGCTTGTCCTCGATTTCAGGCAGGCACTCCAGGACGGTTGCTTCGATCTCGCCCTCGATGCGATCGCGTTCTTCCAGGCTCATGCCGCCATCGAACGGACTGGTCAGGACAAGGCGTGCAAAGAGATGCAAACCCCACTGAATCGCGGCGTCGGCATTGAGGGGGTCCTGCGAGCGGCCTTCGGCAAGCCGCTCGCCGCTTGCCAGCCATTTCGGATTCGAGGTCGACAGCAGATTTGAGGCGCTTCGGAGCCGGGCTTCAGGCGTTTCATCCAAAAGTATGCCGAGCCCGTTCGAAGCCTCTTCGAGGGCCTGTTGCAACGCATCGACGACGCCTTGGGATACGCGCGTCGCCTCGTTCACGAATGAGATATTATCAGTGACATCGAGATGCAGACGAAACGCTTTCACGATGCGCTTCGACGGCATTTCCCGCAGAGTGGCCGCACAGTTGAGCCGGTCGGTGTCGGCGTGAAAACTCACCTGCAGAAAATAGCGCGACTTGTCGTAGGCAGAGAGAAGATTTCTGTCGGCAATAGCGACCTTGCGACTTCCGCCGATACCGACAGCAATCAAGTCGCGCAGCTTGTTCATCAAGGACAGGCCCTGTTGACCCAGGGGATGTTTCTGAATCTCGAAGCTCGAGCCGATAATCAGGAATGCATCGATTGGACCGGGCCGAGATGGGGTGGCAATCCAGACATAACCCTCGCCGTATTGGGTCGCGATGTAGATCGGTGATTTTGCATTATCACCCAGCTTCAGCCGCAACCTGTTGACCAGAAAATCGATATTGCGATCGGAGGAATCGGAGCCCGGTTGAGCGATTTCATCCAGCAGACGGCTGCGCGTCATAAGACGTTGCGGATTGCTGGTGAAAGCGAGCAACAGGGCGCGCTCGTTTTTGGTGAACTGGAGTGTCTGCCCGTTGCGATGGGCAAACATGCAAGCTTCATCGATTGTCAGATCTCCAAAATGGAGACTTTTTGCCTTGCCTGTATCCGCAAATGAAATCATGTCAATTCCAACCGCCCTGACGGGCGATCACCGCAACTCGGGCACTGGACCAAACCTAAAGTGCAAGGCTTATAAGACCGGCTTGCGTAAAACAATATACGTCGTTTGACAGAAGCGAGGCGAGGGGACACTTATCGGCGTTAGCTCTGATGGCAGAATGAAGCCGCGGCTTCGAGATGAGCGCGCGCGCCACCTGCCGCGGAACGGAGGCTTGGCCGTCTTCAGGAGATCAACGCGACTGTTGCCGGATTCCATCCTGCAGGCAGCGGTTCGGGCCGGCGGATCGTCACGTCTTGCAGCTCGAGTCCTGTCACATTTTGCGCAAAGACGCCCGGCAATCCACCCGGATAGTCGAAAAGCCCGACGATCTTCCCATCCTGTCCGCGCACCCAGGCGTTGCCGCGCCCTTCAGCCCCTTTCGGCGGCGCGAGATCAGCATTTGTCGGTCGCAGGTCGTACTGCTTCGCTGTTCCAAGCGGTCCCTCGTCCATTTTGATATCGATACCGTGCAGAACGATACCGTCGATACCGCCAGCTTCCTCCGCAAAAAGATTGATGGCACCGTGACTTCGCCCTGAGACGTTCTCGACCAACACCGTTTGGACCGCTCCTGCAGGACGCTCCGGACGGCGCGTGAGCTTGGTGATTGTAAATGGTTCGCCAGAGCCCCAGAACCCGTCAGGCGTCTCGCTGCAATCGAGCTCGATGTCGCGAAAGACGACATCTTCAACCTTGCCGCCATCGCGCGAAAAGATGCCAAGGCCACGGTTGGAATTCTCGATCCTGCAGCGCAGGAAGCGGACCTGAGATATATCGCCGAAGCTCTCCGTGCCGATTTTGAGAGCGCAGCTCTTGCTCTCGATCACGCTGTCGGAGATCTCGATCCGCTCGCAGCGCCCAATTCCTTTGTCGCTCAAGCTCGTCTTCAGGCACACACCGTCATCGGCGGTGCGAATGACCGCCTCGGAAATAGCGACATCGCTGCAACTGTCGATGACGATCCCGTCCGTATTGGGCAGCTGGCGGTTATTGGCGACCCGAAATCGTCGTGCGACGATATGGCGGCAACGCACGAGGTGGATCGTCCACATCGGTGAATCCGCGATATGGATGTCTTCCAAACGAATGTTCGTGCAATCCTCAAAAACGATCACACGTGGGCGTGCGGCTACCGGAGTGAAGGTACCGACTTTATCGTTAAAGCCAGTGTGGTAGGCATCGCCATGTCCGTCGATTGTGCCTTTGCCGACAATGGATATGTTCGTGGCGTTCTGCGCGACGATATAGGCACAGTTTGAGGACTCTGCGAGCACGCTGACGGTGTTTTCGGAATAGCGTTCATAATCAGCGATGAATGTGAGGATAGCACCTTCCTCGATATGCAAGGTAACATCGCTTCTCAATCGGAGCGCACCTGCCGAGTGGCGGCCGGGTCGCAGGAAGACCGTTCCGCCGCCTGCGGAAGCGATCCTGTCGAGCGCCGTCTGGATACCGCCGTCCATCGCTTCAACGAATATTTCCATCACGCGCCTCCCGTCTATTTTCCACATTTCATAGGCGTGCGAAATTTATTCGTCAACAGGACGAACTAAATAGCATCGAACCGAATGTGTTATGTTGACAGTCGGTAAAACTCGTATTTAATTCGTCATGGTTACGAACAAAGCCTGCGGGAGTAATGGTTACAGGCGGTTCATGTAGAATGTCGGAAAGACAAACCAGAGAGGGAGAACTATGAAAACGTTAAAGACAATTCTAATGGCCGCTAGCGCCATGGCGATGACGATGTCGCTCGCCGCAGCCTCTGAACTCAAGCTCGTTTGGTATGTCGATAACGATCAGGAAGAGGCGAATACGCGCGCTCTGCTCGATCAGTACACGAAGCTGCATCCCGAAACGACTTTTGATCTGGAAATCACGCCCTATGACGGGATGGTCCAGAAATTCCAGCAATACGCTGCATCCGGAATCATGCCGGACCTGTCGCTGACCTCCTCGATGGAGCCAGTCATCAGGCCCTTCCTAGTTGACCTCGGCAAGGAGATCGGACCGGAGTGGATCAACGACTTCGTCAAGGGGTGGGGCGATGGGGCCAAGCTCGGCGACAAGGTGATCGCCGCCCCTCTGCGCGTCACCTCGACGGGCATCTTCCTGAACGCTGACGCCTTCAAAAAGGCAGGCGTTGCTATCCCTGATGCGGCGACCGGTTGGACATGGGAAGAGTTCATTCCGAAAATCAAGGAAGTCGCAGAGAAATCCGGCACCCGTTATCCGTTGGTCTGGGACGTTTCTGCGAGCCGCTGGATCGTTCATGAATATCAATACGGCAATCACATCTACACCGAGAAGGAACCCGTGAAGGTCGTGATGGACGAGGCGGCGTGGACTGCCACCCTCGACAAATTCATCGACATCACCAAGGCAGCCATGCCGCCGGGCCTATGGAGCGGGGCAAGCTCGGACAATCCGAAAGAGTTGTTCACGGCCGGTCAGGCGGTGGCCTACATGTCCGGCAGCTGGCAGATCGCCGGGCTGGCAACCAATGCGCAGTTCGCCTGGCAGGCCGGACCGACGCCCCGCGGGACCGTCGCCTCATCGATCTACGGGGGTGATTATATCGTCGCCTTCAACACCAGCCAGCATCTGCCGGAAGCCGTGGAATTCATAAAGTGGATCACGTCGCCGGAGATCCAGGCCCAATATGCCAAGACCTTCGGCATGATCCCCGCCAACCTCAAGGCGCCGCCGGTCAAGTATGACAATCCGGCTGCGACAGCCGCGATCACCGCGATGCAGAATGAACTGAACGCGAGCCCGGCCTATGCGGCAACGGACCAGGCCTGGCCGCAGATGCAGTCGGTTTGGGGCACGGTGAAGTCAGCCGTCACTCAAGCCGTCGCCGGCCAGATTTCATCAGCCGATGCCATCGCGCAGATCAAGAAGGCTGCCGACGACTCGCTCGAGGCGAGCAAGTGACGGCGGTGATCCCGCAGCAAGGCAGTTCGGCACTGGGTTTTCACCCGGTGCCGAAAGGCCGACGCAATAGCCTTTTCAATGTCAGTTGGCCGTATCTGCTCATGCTGCCGACGATCGTATTGCTGGTCACCTTCACGCTTTACCCACTGGTGCAAGGCCTCCTGATGGCATTCTTCAGGCGAGGCGTGGTGGTGGTTCCGCAGGTGCCAAGCACCCTGCCGCAATATGTGGGCTTTGATAACTTTCTGGGGCTCTTGAGCAATGCCGACTTTCAGACGTCGCTCGTAAAGACGGTGCTCTTCGTCGTCATTGCCGTGCCGCTGAACATCGTCGCCTCCCTGGGGCTGGCGCTGCTTCTGTCGCCTCAGACGAGGTTCTTCGCGGTTGTCCGGACGATCGTCTTTTTCCCCTCGATGATCAGCCTGTTGATCATCGGAGTCTCATGGCGCTGGCTCTTCGGCCTGAACAACGGCCTCGTCAATTATCTGCTGTCACTAGTGGGAATTGCTCCGGTTCCGTGGCTGGAACAAGATACCATGGCTCAGATTGCAATGATCATCGCCTGGGTTTGGGCTCAAGCCGGCTTCAATATGATGATCTTCATCGCCGGCCTGACTGCGATTTCGTCGGACTATTATGAAGCCGCCTCGATCGACGGCACCAGCAAATGGCGGCAGTTCACGCATATCACATTGCCGCTTCTCAAGCCGACGATGGCGGTGGTTCTGGTTCTGTCGTCGATCGAAGCCTTCAAGGTTTACGAACTCGTCGTGTCATTGACCGGGGGAGGGCCCGGCAAGGCGACCGTGTATCTCATTCAGACGATCTATGACACGGCATTTCAAAAGCCGATGCAGGCCGGAGTCGCCGCTGCCCAGTCGATGGTTCTCTTCGTCATTCTTCTGCTGCTGACGATTGTCCAGTTGCGCTTGTCGAGGAGCGAGAAATGACACGGATTTATTCGCCCTGGCGGCTTGTCTTCGTGGCACTGACACTCTTCATTTTTCTCATGCCGCCGGTGTGGCTCTTCCTGTCATCGCTGAAATCGCAACAGGAAATATTCCAGTGGCCGCCGACCATTTTTCCGGCCCAAGTAACGCTGCAGAACTTTATTGAAACAGTGTCGCGGGCGAAATTTCTCGTCTTCTTCCGCAATTCGGCAATCGTTTCTGTGCTCTCGGCGCTGCTGTCCGTCACGATCAGTGTCATGGCGGGTTATGCGCTCGCGAAATTCAGGTTCAAAGGCGACACCCTGTTTTTCCTGCTGATCATGTCGTCTCTGATGGTGCCGCTGCAGATCGTCATGATCCCGGTATTTCTTGTTCTACGCGATCTGCACCTTCTCGATACGCTCGCGGGCATTATCATCGCTCCAGCCGCCACGCCCACAGGGGTATTCCTGATGCGGCAATACATCACCAACATTCCCGATAGCCTTTTGGAGGCTGCCCGGATCGATGGGACGCCGGAGTGGCGCATCCTGCTGAGGATCATAGTGCCGCTCTCCATACCGGCGATCGGCACGCTTCTGGCTTTCAATCTCGTTTGGCGCTGGAACGACTATCTCTGGCCGTTCCTAATCATCACCGATCAGGACAAATGGACTGTCCAGGTCGCGCTCGCCAATACGGTTGGACGATTCGGCATCAACTGGCCCCGGCTGTTATCGATGTCGGTCCTCTCGGTTCTACCGGTGCTTGTCATGTTCACGGCGCTTCAGCGGATGCTGATGAGCGGGCTGATGGCCGGAGCGACCAAGGAATAAAGAGAGCATCCAGATCAATGAAAAAGCCGCCTCCGGGCGGCTTTTTCATTGATTGTCTGGCCTTTAGGTCAGCGCCGCCGAGCGGAGCTTGTCCTTGTGGGCGAGGGCGGCCATGGCAGGCATGCTGCTCCATCCCTGAAGCAGCGAGCCACGGCCCCATGGCGGCGCAAAATATTCGACAGCGCCCATCCACCCTTCTTCCAGGCAGGTTTCCCACCAGCGCAGCAACGGGTATTCCGCACCTGCAAGGCCATGCGTCAGGCGCTGTTCCGCATAAAGACCGGACAGGTAGGGCCAATCCGATCCATTGTGATAGCGATAGGCGAAGGCCGACTTCGAGCGGGTGTCTTTGGACCGCTTGAAGGGCGGGAAGGCGCACATCACGCCCCAGTCGCCGTAGGGCTGCTCGCTGTTGTTGCGGCTTTCCAGCAATGCCTCCACCTTGCCAAGAACAGTTCGCGCGCGCTCGGGCGAAACGGCGCGATAGCGAAGCAGGGTGAGGCTGTCCAACGTCAGGTGGTCCTCCACGAAATCATCCTTCATGCCGTAATCTGCATAAGTTCCGGCTGGCTGAAGAAGGGCTTCATCGACCGAAGCTCGCGCCGTCGCAACCGTCGCTGCCGCCTTTGCGGCAATTTCGCTATCGATTGCAGCGCCATATTCGACGATGACATCGAGCGCGCCGATCCAAAGGCCGATATCGTACGAGACGTAGCCGTGCCGATAGACGTTGTCGGCCCAATCGCGGTCGTGGTTCGGTTTGACCGGCAGGCCGTTTCCGTTCACGGCCAAATCGCGATAGCGGTTGAAGATTGCGACGACCTTGTCCCAATGGGCCGACAACGGGGCACAGTCTCCAGTCGCGCGGACATAATCACCGATTGTCAGAATGAAGAATAGGGGGCTATCAAAATGGTCGCTCCACCAATCGCCGGGTCGCAGATGCTCCTCCTTGATGCGAGGATCCGTTCGGCGAACCTTTTCCCATTCTTCGGCTTGACCCGGGCCGGTGAGGATGACACCGCTCGGGGCTTCCCCATCTGGCTGAATGCCACGCGCAAGCAGCTCGATCTGCGAGCGTATGGCCTCGGGCGCCCGTTCCAGCAAGGCCTGAAGTGTCCAGTATCCGTCGCGATAATAGGTTCGTGCTGGTGCGCTGTAGGCTTGGCCGGCAGCAAGGCCGCCAAAATCACCATGCTGGTCCTGACGAATGCTTGAAAGGGCGGCATGAAGGCTCTGCGAGATCATGCTGCGCATCAGCGGGGGGGCTTCAGGCATCTCGTCGCAGCGCGCCACGTAGGCGTTCGCTTCGGCGATCACGTCCTCCGGAGTGAGGTCGAGAGCCCGGGTGGCTTCTTCGATCGATGCGCCGGCGCTGAGAAATATTCCGTCCGGCCGTTGTTCGGCGATCACCACCCCCCATCCGGTTCGGACAATCCGTCGTTCACTGAGCCGCTCGACCGGTTCCCGCTTCGTCGTGCTTCCCCACCAGGCACAGCGCTGCGAGGCTACGATTGTCCGCAGTCTCGCTCCCTTCAAAAACAGCGCCGGCGCCGATTGGGCCACATAAAGGCCGCCGCCGCCGGTCTCGACGCGGTTCGGAGCATAGGTGAACGGCCGACGCCAACCGCTGAAGGTGAGGTTTGCGATCTTTCCACAGCCCCAGAGGGAAATCTCGATCTTCCCGTCGGGCCAGCAGTCCCCTTGTAGGCGCGGAGCCATGAACGGCAGCAATACCGGCTTTTCCGAGACGAGTTGCCCGTCGGCAATCGGAGTAAGGATACGCGGCTTTACACTTGGCTTCGTCATGGGCGAGCTTCCTGTGTTCATGGGGCTGTCCGGATGGAAAGTTCGTGCAAACCAAGCATGAGGGCGCCGCGCATTCCTGCCTCCGGGCCGAGAGAAGTCGGTTCGATCTGGACCGCAAACGGCAGCAAGGACGATACGTGCTGCGAGACGAGTTCGACAAATTCGGGGCGCGAGCCGATACCGCCTCCGAGCACCATCAATGCCGGATCGAATACCGCCTGAACGGACGCGAGGCCGACCGATGCGGACTTTGCAAGCATCGCAATGGCGGCGGACGCCTCGGTATCCCCCGATCCTGCTCTGCGGAAGATCTCGCTCACCGGCACAGTTCCATCCCGATAGAGGGCACGCACGGCCGGTGAATCGACCTGGTCCTCGAAGAGGCCAGCCCTTGCTTTCGGTGCGGCATCGTGCGGATTTGCTCCGAGCGGCAGAAGACCAAGCTCCCCGGCGCGGCCGTGGTGACCGCGAAAAAGTCGGCCATCGATAACGAGCCCCATGCCAACCCCCGTTCCGAAGGCGATGAAGGCGAGGGACCTGCAATCGCGCGCCTTTCCAAGGGTAGCCTCGGCAAATGCCGCCAGATTGACGTCATTTTCGACAATCACGCCACACGGCAACCCGGCCCCGAGGAGCCGAGCCAGCGGCTGGTCCGCGGGGATTGCGAGATTCGGCGACAACGAGGCAAGACCAGTGCAAGGCGAAACGGCGCTTGGCACGCCAACGACTGCCTTGAGCAGGGGGCCGCGAACGTCGTGTCGCTCCGCGAGCGTCAAGATCATGCGCACAATCTGCTTGAGAACAGGAGCGCCTTCGCCGTGTGCGGTTGGCTCTTCCATTGTTGCCAGGAGCTCACCGTCAAGGTCGGACAGGCCTGCGAGCACCTTGGTGCCACCAAGATCAACGCCAGCAACCAGACCCAAGGCTTTCGTGCGACGATTGCCAACCGCCGGCCGCAGATCTGGCGCGATAGTTGAAATATTTGACAAACGCAGCTCTTTTCATATATTTGTTCGGCAGGTTGACGAATTTATTATTGCCGAGCCTCTGGTCTGTCAACAACCAGTTTGAAATTGACGGTCATTCGAGGAAAAGGCAGAAGCAGACGAAAAGCGGAACGTACATCACCGGGAATATTGGCCCATGGCATTGACTGAGAACGCACCCCCGGTGCTGCGACAAATTTCGGTTCGCGCCGTCATGGACGTGTTGCTGCATACCGGTCCAACATCGCGGGCAGACCTGTCGAAAATCACCGGGCTCTCAAAGCAGACAATGTCCGAGGTTATCCGGAACCTGGAAGAGGCCGGCTGGGTTCGGGAAAAAGGCGTTACGACGGGCCGCATCGGCCGCAGCGCTATTACCTACGAGGTGAACGGCGCTGCCGGCTACGCCGTCGGCATCGATATGGGCGCAACGACGACGCGGATCGTGCTCGGCAACATCGTGGGCCGCGTCGTCGGGGAGGTGGAGTATCCCTCAGATCGTCGTGGCGGCTATCATCAGTTGGAACAGGTTCAGACAGAACTTGCTCGGATCCTTGACGACAGCGGAGTCGCGCGCGAGCATGTCCTCGTGGCCGCTATTGCTACTCCTGGCGTCGTCGAACCTACGACCGGCGCACTGTCGATGGCGCCGAACCTTGTCGATCTCGACGGCATCGATATCGTCCGCACGCTCGGAGACCGGCTTGCTTGTCCGGTAGTCCTGGAGAACGACGTCAACGCAGCCGTTATCGGCGAGTCCTGGCAGGGCCACGCTGTCGCGATCGATACGATGGCATTTATCTCGCTTGGCACAGGTATCGGCCTTGGCGTGCTTCACGATGGCAAACTGATGCGGGGAGCGAGCGGCGCGGCCGGCGAGATCTCTTACCTGCCGTTCGGTGCCGATCCCTATGCCGAGGACAGCCTGGAACGCGGCGCGCTGGAATGCGCTATTGCAGCACAAGGAATCCGCGACCTCTACCACCGTTCAGGCGGTGCAAAGGATACGTCCGTTCGAGACATTCTGAGGCTTGCCGAAGAGAAAGATCCGATTGCCACCGAAGTTATCCGGAGGGTGGGGGATATTGCGGCACTACTGGTCGTGTCCGTGAATGCCATCGTCGATCCCACCATTGTCATCATTGGCGGCAGCATCGGCAGCCACCCTTTGATGGTCGAGCGCATTCGCGAAGGCATCGCCAAGGCCAGCCGGCGCAGGATAGCGGTCGAAGCAAGCGCCCTTGGCAATCGCGCAACACTGGTCGGGGCGCTCGCGATCGGTCTCAACCACCTGCACAACCTTCTCTTTTCTCCGCAAGCTCTTCCCGAGCAACGGCGCCTCCCGCCGCCGGTCTGAACGAATGCGCAGTAGCGCGTCCGCCCATCTAGGGCCGACATTCGATTCCCGAGCAGCCACAAAGGCCAGCCGTTCCGGATGCAAATATACTGGAACTTCTAGGCGTTTGGAGCGAATGCACCCCGCACGGAGAGCACATATCAACGCAAAGTTCATGTTCGTCATCTTGACGAACTAATTCAATCCCCGCAAAGTGCCAGCTGGATTACACCTCGATCAGCGACCTTCGCTCGAAATAGCTTACTAGGAGAACGTGGACATGGCGGGCTTGAGATTGAACGATGTCAGAAAAAGCTTCGGTCACCTCGATATCTTGCATGGCATCGATCTCGAAGTGAACGAGGGTGAATTCGTCGTTCTGGTCGGCCCGTCCGGCTGCGGGAAGTCGACACTTCTGCGATTGATCGCAGGACTTGAGAGCGTGACAGGCGGAAGTGTTCTGATCGGCGACAAGGATGTTACGCAGGCAGCCCCGGGCGAGCGGGAAATTGCGATGGTGTTTCAGTCCTATGCACTCTATCCGCATATGACAGTCGCAAGAAACCTGTCATTCGGCCTCGAAAACCTCAAAATGACGCGGGCTGAAATCGATGCCCGTGTCATGGAAGCGGCACGAATGCTGGCGATCGAACCGCTTCTTGACCGGCGTCCAAAACAGCTGTCGGGGGGGCAGAGGCAACGCGTCGCGATCGGACGCGCCATCGTTCGAAACCCCAAGTTGTTTCTTTTCGACGAACCGCTCTCCAACCTTGATGCAGCGCTTCGTGTCCAGACGAGAGGCGAGATCAGCCGTCTCCACAAGCGCCTGGGCGCAACGATGATCTACGTCACGCACGATCAGATCGAGGCGATGACGATGGCGGACCGCATCGTCGTGCTGAACGCCGGCCGCGTCGAACAGATTGGCACGCCGCTCGAACTCTTCGAGACGCCGGCCAATCGGTTTGTCGCGGGGTTCATCGGATCTCCTCAGATGAATTTTTTCGAAGGCGAGTTAATTTCCTGCGGCCCGGGTGGGGTAGCCTTGCAGGTACCCGGTTTCGGTGCGCTTAACGTGCAGATGGAGGCTCCGGACGCCAAGATCGGCCAGACGGTCACGCTCGGCGTTCGCCCAAGTCATTTCGGCCTGGCACGTGATCGAGCCCGCGACGGTCTTCGCGTTCGCTTTCACGTCGACTATGCCGAAAGCATCGGAACGGAAACCTATGTTTACGGGACCGTCGAATCCAGCGAAACCGCCGCGGTCGTCCATCTTCCCGATCATGTAGCGATCGCAGATCGGTCAATTCTAGAACTCGTCGTCGAGCAACATCGCGTCCATGTATTCGACACACAGTCGGGCGCGGCGTTTCCAAGACTGAAAGACGACCCAGCGATTGCCGTACGCGCTGACTAGACTGGCTGCCATCGGCAGAGGGGCGAGGGAGTCGCCTGTGGTGCAGCGAACTAAAGTCAGGGCGATCAGACCGCGCCGTTGTTGGCGTTTTCGACAGTTCCCTTTTGCCACGGTGCACTCGGGTCGCAGAACCAGCTACGCGCGCCGATCCCTTCTTCCAAAGCCCTGAATCCGGCAAACTCGGTACCGCGATCAAAGGTGAAGCTTTGACGCGCAAAGGCTGGCAGAGGAGAAAAAGCTCTGATGATCTTGTCCATGATCGGGCGAGAATGCCGGCTTGGTTCTTGATGAGAACGGTATAGCGGCTCTTGCGCTCCACCAGAGATGTCACATTGGCATGGCCGAGTGGACGTTCGAAGATGAGGAGGTCGCCTTCCCAATGCCCGAATTGCGATCGATCTCCAATAAAATCAGGACGTTGAGATATACGATGCGAGGCCGGAAACACACCGTCGCGCGGCTTCCTGGAGCGCAGTGGACGACGTTTGCGGCGCGCTTCCGGGAGATACTGATAGAGGCCAAGCCCGTAATCTTCCTTGCTGTAAATGAACCGGTAGATTGTCTCTTTACAGACGCGCACGAGGCTGCGCCCCTCCAACAACAGGCGACCAGCGATCTGCTCAGGAGACCAGCGTGCCTCCAACTAGGTGATGATCTCCTGGCGCAAATTCGGGTGCCGCCGCAGCTTTCTCAGCCGGCGTCGTCGGTCCTTAGAGATATCGTGCGCGACCGTGCTGTAGTAGCCGTCATAGTCCGGCAGTTCGCGATCATGAAACGTGTTGCGCTTGATCTCGCGGTAAATGGTGGAGCGGTGACGGCCAAGTTGGCGGGCCATTTCGTGGACGGGAACATTTGCCGCCATCAGCTGCTGTAGGCGTCGTCGGTCGGCGAGAGCAAGCTGCGTATAGCATCGGGACATGCCAAAATCTCCAAAGTGAAGCCATTGAAATCATTGGCATGTCGCACTTGGAAATAGAATGTACCCCCCTTACACACGCAGATCGCATAAGATAGATTATGGAACTTAAACGCATGCCCGATAAGCTATTGTGCCGCCTGCATTTCCGGCTGCGGCCATCGCTGCAGCGCTTCTCGTCCAGCATCCGTCAAGCCGTAGATGCCTCTGTCGTGCCGCTCGAACCAGCCGTAGACATTCGACTGCAGGATCTTCCCGGCCTCCGGTACGTAGGATCTGACATCGCGCATCCGCAGCGGTCCTGATGCCAGCGCAGCGGCACAGCTGAGCGCCTGCTGGCGGTATGCCGTCATGACCGGCGCGCGCGTGCTGCCGCCGAGCGCCGGATCACCGCGCCGTTTCTGGTGTTCGCGCATCAGCCTCGAACGGCGCTTCGGATTGGTGCGTGGCATTGGTGATACGGAGCCGACGATGACGCTGACATCGCCGGCGTCCGAAATGCCGAGCATTCCGATGCCGAGCCTGCGGCAGAGATCCCGGTAGCGCTTATCGGCCTCGCGACCCTTGCCCTTGGCCGATATCCTGGCTGCGATCCAGACTTCGTCTGAGACAGCTGCGCGATCGACGGCCTGCAGGATCAGCTCGAGATTGAAGCTCATCTTCAACTCGCAGACCACGACCACAGGCGGATCACCATCACTTAGGCCCACGAGATCGCAGCCGCCGACTTCGCCTTTGACGACGTAACCTGCCTTTTCGAGGAAGCCTTTGACGGGCAGATAAAGCGACGTTTCCATGAGCCTGCGGATAGAAAAAGAATCGTTCCATAATCTACATGGATCCGCCGCCGCGCGACACCGCATCTAGTGTAGCGTGCCGGATTTGCACGGCCCAGATTGCGCGAAATGGCCGTGGAAGCGGCCGCAAATGCATCCCTTCGCCGGTTGACGGAAAAGGCTCAAGACGGTAGCACCCTCGGAGCTTATTGGGGGTAATGCAATATGGATATTTTCACAGCGGCCGGCTTGACGGCCTTGCTGCAGGTCATTGCTATTGACCTTGTTCTCGCCGGCGATAACGCCGTCGTCATCGGCCTCGCTGCTGCTGGCCTGGAAGCCGCGCAGCGCCGCAAGGCGATCATTGTCGGCATTCTGGCGGCAACGGTGCTTCGTATTCTCTTCGCGTCTGTCGCTGTTTATCTTCTGGCAATCGTCGGGCTGCTGCTCGCCGGCGGCCTGCTGCTGCTCTGGGTCTGCTGGAAGATGTGGCGTGAGCTGCGCGCCGGTCACAACAGCGAAGAACACGCGACCGAGGCCGGTGCATCGGCGCCGAGAAAGACCTTCCTCCAGGCGGCGACGCAGATCGTCATTGCTGACGTTTCCATGTCGCTGGACAATGTTCTTGCCGTTGCGGGGGCAGCGCGAGAGCATCCGAGCGTCCTGGTCCTTGGCCTCGGCCTTTCCATCGCGCTGATGGGCATCGCTGCAAACTTCATCGCCCGCCTGCTCAACAAGCATCGTTGGATCGCCTATGTCGGCCTTGCTATCATTCTCTATGTCGCAATCGACATGATCCATCGCGGATATCTCGAGGTCGCGCCGTTCATCGGCGCCTAAACCTCGACTTCGAAGCTCATCTGGTCGAACGCCGGAACCACATGGTCCGGCGTTTGCGCCATGACCACATCGTAGTCGAGCGGCGTATGCATATGCGTCAGGATCGCTCGCCGGGGCTTGAGGCGATCGATCCAGTCCAGCGACTGTTCCAGCGAAAGATGGCTGGGATGATAAGCATATTGCAGGGCATCGATGATGAGCATGTCGAGACCTTGCAACTTCTCCACCGTTTGCGGCGGAAAGTCGCTGACATCGCTGCAATAAGCCACATTCCCGATGCGGAAGCCGAGCGAATGGATGTCGCCGTGCTGTTGCAGATGCGGCACGCAAGCGATCGTTCCGCCGGGTCCGTGGATTTCGACGGGCTTTTCCAGATCCTCGATCACGATCGGCAGCGCAATCGGCGGATAGTTGCTGCCCGGCGGCGTCTCTAGGCAGTAGCTGAAGGCCTCCCGCAACCTGTCCATGGTGAACGGCTCGGCGAAGATCGGTACGCGCCGGCGGGTATTGTGGAAATAGCCACGAAGATCGTCGATGCCGTGAATATGGTCGGCATGCGGATGGGTGTAGAGGACCGCATCGACATGGTCCACCCCTGCCCTGATCATCTGTTCGCGGAAATCCGGACCGGTATCGACGACAACAGTCGTCGAAGCGCCATCATCGGCGAATTGCTGGATCATGAAGGAAGCGCGCGTCCGGCGGTTTTTCGGGTTGTCCGGATTGCAGGCGCCCCAGTCACCGGTGATGCGCGGCACGCCGGGTGACGACGAGCAGCCGAGAATAGTGAACCGCTGCCGTCGTGCCACGCCGCTAGATCCTTGGCATCTTGGAAAACAGCCTGAAAGCATTCTCAGTGGTGATCCGCGCAACCTCCTCGTAAGGAAGGCCGATCGTATCGGCCAGGACCTCAGCGGTATTCACCACGTAAGACGGCTCGTTGCGCTTGCCGCGCCAGCGCTTCGGCGCCAGATATGGCGCATCCGTCTCGACGAGCAGCCTGTCATGTGGAATGGTCTTGGCGATCTCGCGCAGCTCCTCCGACTTGGGGAAGGTCAGGATTCCCGAGAAGGAAATGTAGCCGCCGAGCTCCACGCCGGTCTTTGCCAGCTCCGGGCCGGCCGAGAAGCAGTGCAGGATGAAGGGGAAGGCCCCCTTCCCTGTTTCCTCGGTCAGGATCGCAGCCATATCGGCATCGGCGCTGCGGCTATGAATGACGAGCGGAAGCTGCGTTTCCCGTGCAGCGGCGATATGGCGCCGAAAACCGGTCTGCTGGTCCTCCGGCGTCTGCGTGTCGTAGAAATAGTCGAGACCAGCCTCGCCGATCGCAACTACTTTCTGATGAGCATCGGCGAGCCGCACCAGATCTTCTGTCTGAATATCCAGTTCGTCACCTGCATTATTCGGATGCGTACCGACGGAACAGAAGACCGAAGGATATCTCTTGGTGATCGCGAGCAGCCCGTCGAGCTTCCGCACGCGGGTGCAGATGGTCACCATCTGTGCCACGCCAACCTCATGGGCGCGTGCCACGATTTCGTCGCGTTCCGCATCGAAATCGGCGAAATCCAGATGACAATGCGTATCGATCAGCACGTCCTCAAGCCTCCCCAGGGGCCACGTAACGCGGGAAGACCGGCTTCGGCGCTTCGAGCGGCGTTCCCGGCACCAGACGACCGGCTTCGCCGAGTGCGGCGAAATTGCGTTTGTCGGCACGCGCGGCCACGAGATCGAGCAGTTTACCAGCCGATTCCGGCATGAACGGCTGCAGCAGAATGGCGATCTGGCGAACAACTTCTGCGGTCACATAGAGCACCGTGCCCATCCGCGCCGGATCGGTCTTCTTTAGCGCCCAAGGCTCCTGGCCGGCGAAATAGCGGTCGGTTTCGGACACCACGGCGATGATGGAAGCCAGAGCGCGGTGGATCATCTGCTTGCCCATGTCTTCGCGTGTCGAGGCATGCAGTGCATCGGCCTGCGCCAGCATCGCCTTGTCCTCGTCGGTCAGCGGCCCGCAGTCCGGTATCTTGCCGTCGCAATTCTTGACGATCATCGACAGCGAGCGGCTGGCGAGGTTGCCGATGCCGTTAGCAAGGTCGGAATTGATGCGCGTGCCGATCGCCTCTTCGCTATAGCTGCCGTCCTGGCCGAAGGAGACTTCGCGCAGGAAGAAGTAGCGCACTTGGTCGAGGCCGAAATGGTTCACCAGGTTGACCGGATCGACGACGTTGCCGAGCGACTTCGACATCTTCTCGCCCTTGTTGAGCAGGAAGCCATGGGCAAAGACGCGCTTCGGCAGCGGCAGCTTTGCCGACATCAGGAAGGCCGGCCAGTAGACTGCGTGGAAGCGGATGATGTCCTTGCCGATGATATGCACATCGGCCGGCCAGTATTTGGCACGCGGCCCGTTGCGGTCTTCGATATAGCCGGTCGCGGTGATGTAGTTCGTCAGCGCGTCGACCCAGACATACATGACATGCGAGGGATCGTTCGGTACCTTGATGCCCCAGTCGAAGGTGGTGCGCGAGATCGACAGGTCCTTCAGGCCCGACTTGACGAAGGAGATCACCTCGTTGCGACGTTCGGCGGGGCCGATGAAATCAGGATTTTCCTCGTAATGCTTCAGCAGACGGTCCTGATATTCCGAGAGCTTGAAGAAATAGCTCGCCTCTTCCACCCATTCGACAGGCGTGCCCTGCGGCCCGTAGCGCACGCCATCGGCGCGCAGCTCCGTTTCGTTTTCCTGATAATAGGCCTCGTCGCGCACGGAATACCAGCCGGCGTAGGAATCTTTGTAGATGTCGCCATTGTCGGCCATCAGGTTCCAGATATTGCGCGAGGTTTCGTGATGGCGCTCCTGCGTGGTGCGGATGAAATCGTCGTTCGACGCGTTGAGCAGCTTCGCCATCGCCTGGAATTCACCGGAATTGCGGTCGGCAAGTGCCTGCGGCGTGATGCCTTCGGCGCGTGCCGTCTGCTGCATCTTCTGGCCGTGTTCGTCCGTACCCGTCAGGAAGAAGACATCCCTGCCGTCGAGGCGCTGGTAGCGCGCCATGGCATCGGTCGCAATCAGCTCATAGGCATGGCCGATATGCGGCTTGCCATTGGGATAGGAGATCGCGGTTGTGATGTAGAAGGGGGTCTTGTCTGTCATGGCGGCCAATTCCGGCTTACTCTATAAAAATCGTCAGCCGCTATTAGCGCATGTCTCGGGTAAGCGAAACATCAAGTTTGCCAACCGCCTACGATTTCGCGGACATCGGTCGTGAACTTGACTCGCGTTCTGACGCAATCTACCTCTTGTCCGGCAACAGGGCGGGACAGAAGCGAAGTGCCATTTTTCTTGATCTTGAATCGTCGGGGCCGCGCGCCATTGGGGGCGCATATTTGACGTTCGAGCCTCTTTATTCCTTGTCCGGTCTTATGGTGGGAGCGCTGGTCGGCATCACTGGCGTCGGCGGCGGTTCGCTCATGACGCCGCTGCTCGTGCTCCTCTTTGGCGTCCATCCGGCAACCGCGGTCGGAACCGATCTTCTCTATGCGGCGATCACCAAGACGGCGGGTACGGCAGTTCACGGCATGCACGGACGCGTCAACTGGAAGATCGTCGGCAGCCTTGCCACCGGCAGCGTACCAGCTGCGCTCCTGATGCTCTGGGTGATGGCTGGTGTCGATCGCAAGAGTATCGGCGTCACGAGTTCCATCACAATAGCGCTTGGCTGGCTTCTGGTTATGACCGCGATAATGTTAGTCTTCCGTAGCCAGATCCTTCAATTTGCTCGCCGGGCGATCGGCGAACGCATGCCGCCGAAACCGGCGACTATCGCCGTCTTTACCGTCATTCTCGGCATCGTGCTCGGCGTGCTGGTGACCCTGACTTCGGTCGGCGCCGGCGCCATGGGCGTCACGATTCTGCTGGTCCTCTATCCGCGGCTCGATGTGCGCGAAATCGTCGGCTCCGATATCGTCCATGCCGTTCCCCTGACGCTGATCGGTGGCATGGGATACTGGCTTATCGGAGAGATCGACTGGGCGATGTTGCTCGCCCTGCTCGTCGGCTCCATTCCTGGCATCATTATCGGCAGCCTTCTTGCGCCGAGACTGCACGAGCGCACCATCCGCATCGTGCTGGCCGTCACACTTGCGATCGTCGCCTGGAAACTGCTGGCCGGTTGATCAGGCGCGCGGCTGCTTGATCTCGGAAAGCACTTCCATGATCGTCTGCTTGCGGTCGAGATTGTAAGCGGCGGAGACGGTCAGCTTCTCGGTGATTTCGGAATAGAGCCGCGCCAGTCGCTCGGCGGCTGCGATCTGCCCCTCGCCCGCAGCAATGCGTGCGCGGTTCATCACGTCGTCGCCGACATGGCTCACGAAGAAATCGAAGATCGTATCGCTCTCTTTGCCGGAAAGTGCATCCGCAAGCCTGTGCATGGCCTTGCGCGCCGCAGGCCCTTCGGAGGACAGAACCGCGTTATAAGCTTCGATGATCTCGCCGCCGCCATAATTCAGCAATTTCAGCGCCTCGCCGACACTGCCCTTGGCGGCGGAGAGCAGGGCCTGCCCCTCCCCCTGAATGCCGAGATGAGCGAGAGCGGAAACCAGCGCCTGATCGTCGAGCGGCGCAAGCTTCAGCGGCAGGCAGCGTGAACGGATCGTCGGCAGCAGTTTGCCCGGCGCATGCGAGAGAACGAGGAACATCGCACGCTTCGGCGGCTCCTCCAGGATCTTCAAGATGGCGTTTGCCGCGTTCCGGTTCATATCGTCAGCCGGATCGATGATGACGATACGCCAGTTGCCGGTGCCCGAGGTCTGAGAGAAGAACTTGCCGGCACGGCGCACCTCATCGACGGTGATCGCCGATTTCACTTTCCCGGTCTTTTCATCGATCGGCCGCGACAGATGCAGGAGATTATGCGAGGCGCCTGACGCTATCTGCCGGCTGACCGCAGAGTTGGGGTCCGGATCTCCAATCTGGGACGGCGCGCTCGCCGGATCGGGATGCGACAACACATGATTGGCGAAGCGGAAGGCGAGCGTCGCCTTGCCGATACCCTCGGGGCCTTCGATCAGGATCGCATGATGGCCTTTACCAGAACGGTAGAACTGCGCGAGGAAATCCTCGGCCCCTTCATGGCCGAAGAGCTTCGTGTTCTCGGCTGGCCATATGGCTCCGTCGAGCAGTCCATGCCTGTCCTCACTCATGATGCGCCGCTTCCGGCATCCGCTCTTCGGTCGTTGGCTTCAGCAATTGCCTGACGATGCCTAGAATTTCCGCGGCAATCGCCTCTTCCGGCTGCGTGGCGTTGACGATATTGCAGCGCTCCGGCTCGCGCGCGGCGATATCGAGATAAGCTTCGCGGCGCTTCTCGTGCGTTTCCAGCGTTTCCTTCTCGAAACGGTCAGGGCCGCCGGCATTTCGCTTGATAACACGCTCCAGCCCCAGCTTTGCGGGAATATCGAGGATCACCGTACAGTCAGGCATGACTCCGTTGATGGCGATGCGCTGCAGCGTCTCGATGAATTCCGGCTCCAGATTGCCGGTGACGCCCTGATAGACGCGGGAGGAATCGATGAAGCGGTCGCAGAGTACGATCTTGCCCTTGTGAAGCGCCGGCCGAATGACCTCTTCCACGTGATCGTTGCGGGCGGCGGCAAAGAGGATCGCCTCCATGCGCGTGCCGAAGGCTTCCGCGGCACCCGAAAGAAGCACATGGCGCACCGCTTCGGCTCCCGGTGAGCCGCCGGGTTCTCGGGTCAGCAACACGTCATGACCTTCGGCCTTCAGGGCCTCGGCAAGGCGGCGGATTTGCGTGGACTTCCCAGCGCCTTCTCCGCCTTCAAACGTAACGAACAATCCCGTACCGGACGACAATGATACTTTCCCGCATTCTGAGCGACACGCTCTTCCTCTATCTATCCGAAGATAGTGCGGAGCGAAACCTTTTGCCGCGGCGACATATTCACCTTCCCCGGCAAATTGCCGGAAAATTCGATCCTGACAAGAGGCTTAGCTCTGTTCGGATGTGTCCCAAAGCCAGGAGAAGAACAGCGATTCGCCAAGCTCCAGTAGCGCATCCACCGCCCGGCTGCTGAGCGATCCCACATCGACGGATTGCACCGTATAGAGCGGTACTTCACGCAGCATCCTGTTGCCGGAAACAATGCGCAGCGTCCCGACTTCCGTATCGGCCTTCACAGGAGCCTTCAGCGGCCAGTGATAGACAATGCGGGCTGCGAGCCGGTCCGGATTGTTGATCGGAACATAGACGCTGACCGGTGTTTTGGCGATGAGATCGACCGTGCGTGCTGTGCCGCCATAGACGCTGGCAGCGCCGATCACTTCATTGTCGGCAAAGACCTGATGGCTCTCGAAGGCCGTCAATCCCCATTCCAGTACCCGCTTGGCCTCCTCCGTGCGCTCCTTGTCGGAGGCTATGCCGGCAAGTGCCACGAAGAGCCGCCGTCCATCCCGCTGTACAGAGGCGACGATCGAATAGCCCTCGCCTTCCGTAAAGCCCGTCGCCAGGCCGTCGGCGCCGAGGTCCATGCCGAGCAGCGGATTACGGTTGCGCTGGAAGATCTTATTCCACTCGAAGTCGGGCTGGGCGAAATAGGAATAGAGATTGGGGTAGGATGTCTGCAGGTCGGTCGCCAGCGTCACTAGCTCTTTGGCCGTCACCTTACTCTTGCCATCAGGAAGGCCGGTGGAATTGCCGAAAACGGCTTTATCCATACCCAGATCGCGTGCTCTTCTTGTCATGGATGCGGCGAACTGGTCCTCGCTGCCGGCCATGCCTTCGGCAAGGATGATGCAGCCGTCATTGGCCCCCTGGATCGCTACACCCTTGATGAGATCCTCGACGCGAACCCTCGATTTCAGCGCCGCAAACATGGTCGCCGCGCGTGAAGGTGCGCCGCCGGTACGCCAGGCATATTCGGAGACGGGATATTCGGTATCGAGTGAAATCTGCCCCTTGCTGACGGCATCGAAAACGAGGTCCATCGTCATCAGCTTGGCAAGCGAGGCTGGGGCAAAGACCTGGTTCTCGTTCTTGGCGAGAAGCACTGTGCCGGTTGAGGCTTCAATCATATAGGCCTGTGCGGCCTTGGTGACGAAACCAGCCTCGGTGCCTTCGGCGGCAGCGGCTGCGGAAGCAGGCAAAAGGAGGCATGCAAGGAGGCGAAGCAACGGCTTCAACATCGCTAATCCCATTGATCGTGCGGGTTGATTCAGGAGGGTAAAGCGAGCCGTAAGCCGATGCAATTATACTTTGTTGTACGCTTTTATCGTGCCTTTGCGCTGCCGCCATTCTGGCGCTTGAAGGATGCGAGGATCGATTCCTGCGTCAGGCCGTCATTGCGCACCATCACCGCATCGAAAGCGAGCGGAACCTTCACAGTCACTGCCTCCTGATAATTCATCGCAAGCGATGTACCTTTCGACCAGCCGTTCGGGCGCTCATAGGGAATGGGACCGATTTCCGGCAAAACGACCATCTGCTCCATCGCCTGCCCGCCATTGGTGAAAGCCGGCGGCGGCGTCAGGAAATGGCCGCCTGCCGGCGCCTGCATCGGTACGGGCGCCAGCTGCCGAGCCGGCGCCGCGTTATACCTTGCGGTCTGCACAGAGGAGCCTGGATACTTGGCGCTTGGCGTCGAGCCCGCATAGGCGGTCGAAGAGAATGGTACCGGAACGCTGTCAGGCGACGGGCTGGAATAGTCGCCGAGGCTCTGGAGTTGGTCGCCGGTAATCTTCTTACTGTTGGAAGCCACCATCACGCCGGTTGCGATCTGACCTTCACCCGGATTGATGCCCGGAAGGCGGCTGCCCTTCGGAATGTAGGAGGCCATCAGATAGGGCATGTCATGACCGTCGAGCGGCGCCTTGCCGACATATTGCACCCGAACCTTGCCGGTGCCGCTGTGCTGCAGGTCGAGCATGGAGGCGGTCTTGTTGGAGAGGTCGATGATACGGCCTTCATGATACGGACCGCGGTCATTGACGCGCACGATGACGGAAGAGCCATTTTCGATATTGGTCACCCGCGCATAGCTCGGAAGCGGGAAGGTCGGGTGCGCCGCGGACAGATGCATCTGATCGTAGACTTCGCCATTGGCCGTCAGGCGGCCGTGGAAGGCCGAACCGTACCAGGAAGCAATGCCCACCTTGTTATAGGAATAGTCTTCCCTGGGGTAATACATCTTCCCCTTCACCACATAGGGATCGCCTACCATGTAGCGGCCACCGCCCTTGGGAATATTGTTGCCGTTGGCAACGCGCGGGCTGGCTTTGACGCCATATTCGCTTTCGGAGAAATATTCCTTGCCGTGGGATTTCTTCTTGGGAACTGCCTGTGTCGTGCCGCAGGCCGCCACTGTTGCGCACATAGCCGATATCGCCAGCCACCGTGCTGCCGTTGCGAAAGACGTCGCCCCGTAAATCAGTTTCATATGCCCCACGCCACTCAAGACCGTTATGGTTAAGGAACTCACTCGTGAATGAGTTGGAGTTGCCTTATGCCCTGCCTGCCTAACGAGACTTTAATCTTGTGGATATCGTGGCGAATTTGCGAACGATTTCGGGGCGATAGCGCGAATTCTAATGATTATGGTTAATGCTTGGTTGATTTTAACCTGTGCAGGAATGAAATCCCAAATGTATTTTCCCATTTTTGGACCGTTTCGGATCGTGACAGCCCTGCCGGCGGCCGCCGCCGCCTTGCCCCGCGGCGAGACACATTAAAGCAGTTTAATCTGCTCAATTGTTGCTCGATCGATCAGAGCACGTTGACGCTGAAGTGCGAACCGCTATAAAGCCTGCGAAACCGCGATTTGGCCATCGGCGGAAGTAGCTTTCGTCACGCACGAGCGCCTTCCAGCAAAGTCGAGCCAGGCCAATTGGATGGAAGAGTGTCCGAGTGGTTTAAGGAACCGGTCTTGAAAACCGGCGTGCGGGAAACCGTACCGTGGGTTCGAATCCCACCTCTTCCGCCATCCTCAGCCTGCCACGACCCCATCACCCTCTTGATTTGAAGATAGGTTCACCCGACGATACCCGAAGCTAAATTGCGTTTCGGGGCACCAAAAGATTGGAAGCCCCTCACTGCGCAGTTGGACAACGAGAGGGGAATCGCATGGCGGAGGTACTGGACCTCGACTGCGTAGTCGTGGGTGGAGGCGTCGTGGGGCTCGCGGTGGCGCGCGAACTTACCATGAAGGGCCGCCAGGTGGTTCTTCTCGAGGCGGAGCCTATGACCGGCAGCATTACCTCGGCCCGCAATAGCGAGGTCATCCATGCCGGGCTCTACTATGCCACCGGCAGTTTGAAGGCGCAGCTGTGCGTTGTCGGAAAACACAAGCTCTACGAATATTGCCGAGAGCGACGCGTCCCCCACAGAGCCTGTGGCAAACTCGTCGTCGCCACCAGCGAGCAGGAGCTTGGCTATCTCGAAAAGCTGTCGAGGCAGGCTGAAGCAAATGGAGTAGAGGACTGCTATCTGATCGATGCGGCGGAACTCTTTCGCCGGGAGCCCGAGATCCGGGGCGTGGCCGCTCTTGTCTCTCCGTCGACAGGTATCGTCGACAGCCACAGCCTCATGCAGGCATACATTACGGACGTAGAGGCCGACGGCGGAACCATCGTCTGCAATTCGCCTGTCATCGAAGGTGAATTCACTGCGGACAAGATCCGTCTGTCCGTTGGTGGCCGCGATCCGGTCAGAATTGAAGCAGGCCTCGTCGTAAATGCTGCCGGTTTGAATGCCTGGACCCTTTCCGAGAGATTGTCGGGCCTAGATGCAAGCACCATCCCGCCACGTTACTACGCCAAGGGATGCTATTTTGCATTGGCTGGCCGTGCGCCGGCAAAGCAGCTGATCTATCCGGTCCCTGAACCCGGCGGTCTCGGTGTGCACCTGACGCTCGACCTGGCGGGCCAGGCGCGCTTCGGTCCTGATGTCGAATGGGTGGAGGCAATCGATTATGACGTCGATCCGAGCCGCGCCGATAAATTCTATTCCGCAATCCGCCGCTATTGGCCCGATCTGGTCGATGGCGCGCTGCAGCCTGCCTATTCGGGCATACGTCCGAAAATCGCCGGCCCGGCTGCGGGCGGCGGCGGTGACTTCGTGATCCAGGGGCCGGAGCAAACCCGTCACCCTGGCTATGTAGCGCTCTATGGAATTGAAAGCCCTGGCCTCACCGCTTCGCTGGCGATCGGGCAGAAGGTTGCGCGACTTGCGGGGTGAGACAAAGCGTTTTCGGTCCGCCCCGATAGCGGCCGGTTACCCGCCTGATCACGTCGCGTCAGCAGGGCGCACGCTTCTTTCGGACGAGTACGCCCTGGCGTTCCCAGGCGACCAGTACCAAACTTGAGGCAATGATGATGAGCGCACCGACGAAGACATTTATCTCAGGGACTTCCGCCCAAATGGCATAGCCGTAAACGAAGGCCCAGATGAGCCCACTGTATTCGACGGGTGCGAGCGCCGAGGCCGGCGCGTATCGGAATCCCTCATAGAGAAGGAATTGCCCGAGCGTGGAGACGAGCCCGAGGCCGATCATCAAGGCCCAGCCGATGACGTCGGGCGTCTTCCAGATCCAGGGGAACGACAAGGTGCAGGCAATCCCGAACAGCAGGCTGGTTGCGAACATCTGCGTCAGCGTTGTCTCGCTGCGACTGACAAGCCGGATGAGGATCGTGCTCCAGGCCCAGCAGAAACCAGCGATGAGACACATGACAGCCGGCACGAGATTGGGTGAATGCGTGGGGTTGGCAGCGATGGCAACGCCGATGAAGCCGCCGATACAGGCAATCCAGCGCCCCGTTCCGATTGCTTCCTTGAGAACCAGGATTGACAGGAACATGACGATGATGGGCGCCGAGAAGTAGAGCGTGGTCAGCTCGGCAAGACCCAGATATCGCGCGGCATTGTAGAATAGCAGCCAGGCGATCAGCATCAGCATCGCGCGAAGGACGACCGTGCCTCTATAGGGGCTTTTGAGGATCGAAGGATGGCGCCGGTAATGCACGAGAACGCCGGTGACGACAACGATGACCAGGCTGCGCATGAACAGGATTTCAGGAACTTCATAGTCGGCCACGAGCCACTTGACCAAGGCATCCTGCATGGCAAAGCAGGCGTAACCGGCGCAGGCGAGCGCTATGCCTGCCAGCGGCCGTGATTCGACTTTTTCGGAATTCATCCAAACCTCGCAGCGCCTGACTTTGCGATGGGGAGTCTCTATCGCGAGGCTCATCGCAGAACATGTCTTATCTGCGGACCGTCAGTAAAGCTACAGCCATCGATGCGAGGTCATGACGTCCCGCTGTCAGCCATTCCGGCAGGGCTTGCGCAGTTGAGGCGATAAACTATGGTTAGTCCGGCAAAGGGGAAATCTGATCTTCAAGAGGAGTTTGCCGATGCCCGCCGGCTTTGCCGCGGTGGCGTTTTCAGGACAGCTTCGTTCCTGACCGCGCTAAGCCGCTGCTAGGGCGGAACTTATTTCGATTGTGCGCGTTTCATCTCACGTTTTGCCCAGGAGGGGAGATTGCCATGGAAAGTGCAGGCGTAGGTTGGATTGCAGCCATCATTATCGGCGGCATCGCCGGCTGGCTGGCGGAGAAATTCATGAACAGCAATATGGGCGTGTTCATGAACATAGTGCTCGGTATCGTGGGCGCGATTGTCGCCAACTGGATTCTTAGTATCCTTCACATCCAGCCACTCAGCGGCTGGCTCGGATACCTGATCACGGGCTTTGTCGGCGCATGCATACTGATAGCGCTCGGACGCCTTGTCCGCCGCTGACCTAACACGGAAAGATTGCGGGGAAAGGTTGAAAGCCGGATGTCACGCGTCCGGCTTCTTTTCACCTAGCGACGGCTGAGGAGGCCGAAGAGATAAGCGATACCCGCGGTAATAGCGACCGCGGTCAGCGGTTCTTCGCGCACCCTGTCACGGAAGCGTTCGGTCATGACCGAAGCCTCGTCGGCAACTGCCGTCTTGGCGCCCTGCCCCAGCGCGATCACGCTTTCCGAAAGGCGGGCCAGATCTTCGCGAAGCGCGGCAACCTGCGCGGACAGATCGTCGGCGGCAGCTTCAGCCTTGACGCGCGCAGCGGCGGATTCGGCGGAAGCGGGTTTCAGTTCGGCCATGGTCTGCTCCTGTTTAGATGGAATGCCGCATCAACGAAATGAAGGCTGGAAAGGTTCCGCAATCAAGCATCTTTTGTCGCTCAGGGCAGGTTAGCGAAAGCGCGTGCAAGGCCTATACGCTTTTCGCGCGACAAGCCTTCATTTCCTTGCAGCTTTGTTTTATGGAACGACGAATGTCTGCCCTCTGGGCCAATGATAATGTGAGGTTTGCCTTTCCATGTTCCATTTTCTGAGAAGAGCTGCTCAGACCTGGGTTGCCAAGTTGCTCCTGCTCCTGCTCGTCGCCTCCTTCGGTATCTGGGGTGTGTCGCGTGAGCTTGTAAACGGCGGCAGCAGCACGACGGTCGTCACCGTCGGCAATCAGCACGTGGACGTCAACGAGTTCCGCCTCGCCTATCAGCGTCGGATTGCAGCTTTGAGCCAGCAGTTCGGCATGCGCCTGACGCCCGAACAGGCCCGCGCCTTCGGTGTCGAACAGCAGGTTCTCGCCCAGCTCGTGGCTGGTGCCTCGCTCGATCAGCTCGCCGATGATATGGGGCTCGGACTTTCCGAAGACCGCCTCGCACGGTTGATCGGTGACGATCCGGCCTTCAAGGCAATCAACGGCCAGTTCGACCGCCAGCTCTTCACTTCGCGCCTGCGCAATGCCGGCATCCGCGAAGACGATTATATCAAGGAACGCAGCAAGGAGGCCGTTCGCGGCCAGATCGTCGATGCCGTTGCCAATGGCTTCCAGGCTCCGGCAACGCTCATCGACGCACTCAAGCTCTACGGCAATGAAAGCCGCAGCGTCGATTACCTGCTGCTGACCAACGCCAATATCGAGCCGATCAAGGCGCCGGCCGACGACGTGCTCGCCAAGTGGTTTGAAGGTGTCAAACAGCGCTACCGCGCGCCGGAATACCGCAAGATCGCCTATCTCAAGCTTCAGCCGGACGACATTGCCGATCCCGCGACCGTTACCGACGAGCAGATCAAGGAAGCCTTCGACAAGGCCAAGGCGACCTACACGACGCCGGAAAGCCGCACGCTGGAACAGCTCACCTTCGCCAGCAAGGACCTAGCCAATGCGGCGGAGACTGCGCTGAAGAGCGGAACGAGCTTCGATCAGCTCGTCACCGATCAGGGCAAGACTGCAAGCGACGTGCTTCTCGGTGAATTCACCAAGGATAAAGTTCCGGATCAGGCCGTCGCCGATGCCGCTTTCGCAGTGAAGACGGATGGCGGCACGACCGGGGTCATCGACGGCACCTTCGGACCTGTCATCCTGCGCGTGACCAATATCAAGCCGGAAACCACCAAGAGCTTCGACGAGGTCAAGGAAGAACTGCGCAAGCAGCTTTCGGTTGCCAATGCCTCGCAGGAAGTCATCAACGTTCATGACCGCATCGAGGATATGCGCGCCGGCGGCACGTCTCTCGAAGAGATTGCCAATCAGCTCAAGCTGAAGGCCGTCGTCATCGACGCCATCGACATGGCGGGCGCGGACAAGGATGGCAATCCGGTCAAGGATATCCCAGCCCAGCAGCAGCTTCTGCCGGAAGCCTTCAAGACCGATGTCGGCGCCGATGCGGTCGCCATTTCCGTCGGCAATGACGGCTATGTCTGGTTTGATGTCCGCGATATCATGCCGGAGCGTGATCGCCCGCTCGCCGAAGTGCGTGACAAGGCCGTGCAGGACTGGACCGCCGAGCAGCAGAAGGCCGAACTTGCCAAGAAGGCAGACGAGCTGAAGGCCCAGGCGCAAAAGGGCACTTCGCTTGCCGATATCGCCACCCCGCTCGGCATCGCTGTCGAAAGCAAGAGCGGCATTACCCGCTCCACCGACGACCCTGTTCTCGGCCGCGCAGGCATCAATGCCGCCTTCTCCGGCCCTGTCGATACTGTTGCAACCGCCGTTGGCGCCGACCCGAGCACACAGATCCTGCTGAAGGTGACCGAGGTCAACGACCAGCCAACGACCGATGCCTTGAACAATCGTGACCAGCAGATCACTGCCATGGCAAATGCTGCCGGCGACGATATTCTGGATCAGATGGTCAACGTGCTGCAGGCCCAGTATGGCATGCAGGTCAACCAGAAACTCGCCGAGCAGGCGACCGTCCGCTAGGGGGAAGCGACGCCATGACCGATCTGAAGCCGCTTTTGGCCAAGGCAGCAAGCCGTGAGCCGCTGACCCGTGACGAGGCCCGTCAGGCCTTCGATATCCTGATGTCCGGCCAGGCAACGCCTTCTCAGATCGGCGGTTTCCTGATGGCGCTGCGCGTTCGTGGCGAGACGGTCGACGAGATTGTCGGCGCCGTCACGACGATGCGCTCCAAGATGCTGCGGGTGGAAGCGCCTGAAGACGCGATCGATATCGTCGGCACCGGCGGCGATGCCAGCGGCACTTACAATATTTCGACGCTGGCGGCGCTGATCGTCGCCGGTGCAGGTGTTCCTGTCGCCAAACACGGCAACCGCGCACTGAGTTCGAAATCGGGTGCGGCCGATAGCCTTGCCGCACTTGGCGTCAATCTCGAAGTCAGCCCGGAAATGATATCCCGCTGCATCGCCGAGGCCGGTGTCGGCTTCATGTTTGCGCAACAGCATCATTCGGCCATGCGCCACGTCGGCGCCTCGCGCGTCGAGCTCGGCACGCGCACGATCTTCAACCTGCTTGGCCCGCTCTCCAATCCGGCTGGCGTCAAGCGCCAGCTTCTCGGCGTCTTCGCGCCGCAATGGGTCGTGCCGCTAGCCGAAGTCATGCGTGATCTCGGCTCCGAAAGTGTCTGGGTCGTTCACGGCGACGGCCTCGATGAAATCACTACGACGGGCAAGACCAGCGTCGCAGCCCTCGAAAACGGCCAGATCCGCACCTTCGAACTGTCGCCCGCCGATTTCGGCGTGGCGCCCTGCGTGCTTGCCGACATCAAGGGTGGTGACGGCACTGCGAACGCCGCCGCACTTCGTGAGGTGCTTGCCGGCGCAAAGAACGCCTATCGCGATATTGCGCTCGCCAACGCCGCTGCTTCGCTCGTGATTGCCGGCAAGGCCGAAACGATCCGCGACGGTATGAAGCTCGCAGCCCAATCGCTCGATAGCGGCGCCACGGCATCTGCTCTCGACAAACTGATCGCCGTTTCCAACGATATCGACTAGGATCGCCTCATGACCGATATCCTGAAGAAGATCGAAACCTATAAGCGTAAGGAAATCGCCGCCGCCAAGGCGAAGACTTCGCTTGCGGATCTGAAGGCCATGCAGGCCGGTCAGTCTGCGCCGCGCGGCTTTCACAAGGCGCTCGTTGCCAAGCGCGATGCCGGAGAGATCGGCCTGATTGCCGAGATCAAAAAGGCAAGCCCATCCAAAGGCCTGATCCGTCCGGATTTTGATCCGCCTGCGCTCGCTAGGGCATACGAAGCCGGTGGCGCCGCCTGCCTTTCGGTGCTGACTGATGCACCGAGCTTCCAGGGCGCGCCGGAGTTCCTGACGGCAGCCCGCGCTGCTTGCGCCCTGCCCGCCCTGCGCAAGGATTTCATGTTCGAGACCTATCAGGTCCATGAGGCGCGCGCCTGGGGCGCCGACTGCATTTTGATCATCATGGCCTCGCTCAGTGATGACGATGCGGAACGCCTGCAGGACGAAGCTTTCTCGCTTGGCATGGACGTGCTGGTGGAGGTCCATGATGCGCCGGAAATGGAACGCGCGCTGAAGCTGTCGTCGCCGCTCGTCGGCATCAACAACCGCAATCTGCGTACCTTCGAGGTCAGCCTTACTGTGAGCGAGACGCTGGCATCAATGGTTCCGGCAGACCGGTTGCTGGTCGGCGAAAGTGGCATCTTCACCAACGAAGACTGCAAGCGTCTGCAGGCTGCCGACATCAACACCTTCCTCGTCGGCGAGAGCCTGATGCGCAAGGACGATGTGACGGCCGCCACCCGCGCGCTGCTCTTCGGCGAAGCCGCCATCGCGGCCGAATGATATGAGTGGCGATAAGCCAAGCCTCACTCATATCGGCGCCTCCGGAGAGGCGCATATGGTCGATGTCGCCGACAAAGCTGAGACCGTTCGCATCGCCACTGCCGAAGGTCACGTGAAAATGGCGGCGGAAACGCTTGATCTCATTCGGGAAGGCAATGCGAAGAAGGGCGATGTGATCGGCACGGCCCGCCTTGCTGGTATCATGGCCGCCAAACGCACCGCGGATCTCATCCCGCTCTGCCATCCGTTGATGCTGACGAAGATCACGGTCGAGATCGAGGAAGATGTCGCCCTGCCCGGCCTGCGTGTCACCGCGACCGTCAAGCTCACCGGAAAGACCGGTGTGGAGATGGAAGCGCTGACTGCCGTTTCCGTCGCATGCCTGACGATCTACGACATGGCCAAGGCAGTCGATAAGGCAATGGAGATCGGTGGCGTCAGACTGCTCGAAAAATCCGGCGGCAAATCCGGCGATTTCCGTCATCCGGAGGCGAAATGAATCTTCTTCTGGTTGCTGAGGCCCTGAGCCGATTGCTGTCTCGTGCAAAGCCCATCACGGCATCCGAAATGTTGCCGCTGGCCGAGGCCGAAGGTCGCGTGCTTGCTGGCGATCTGACGGCAGGCCTTACTCAGCCGCCCTTCAATTCCTCCGCCATGGACGGTTATGCGCTGCGCCGCCAAGACGCGCCGGAACCGGGTGCCGTGCTGAAAGTCATCGGCGCGTCTTCAGCTGGCCACGGCTTCGAAGGAACCGTCGGCCGCGGAGAGGCTGTGCGCATCTTCACTGGAGCGCCTGTTCCGTCAGGCGCCGATAGCGTGCTGCTGCAGGAGGACGCCGAAAAGATTGAGGGCGGCATCCGAACCAAATTCGCAGTCCGTCAGGGCCAGCATATACGTCCCCGCGGCCAGGATTTTGCCGAAGGCGAAGCCGTGCTGCCGGCCGGCACCGTACTCGATTTCTCGCGGTTGACGGTTGCTGCCGGCATGAACCGGCCTGATGTGAAGGTACTGCGCCGTCCGCTGATTGCAATCCTGGCAACCGGCGATGAATTATTGCCGCCGGGAAGCACGCCCGGTCCATCGCAGATCATTGCATCCAACACATTCGGTGTTGCCGCCCTTGCCCGCAAAGCTGGCGCCGATGTACTCGATCTCGGCATCGTGCCCGACGATAAGGCCAGGATCACCGCGGCGATCGATAAGGCGCGCAGCGCCAACGCCGATGTTATCGTCACGCTCGGCGGCGCTTCGGTCGGCGATCATGATCTGGTGCAGGCCACGTTGATTGAAGCGGGCATGGAGCTCGATTTCTGGCGCATCGCCATGCGTCCCGGCAAGCCGTTGATGGTCGGCAGCTTCGGCGAAATCCATGTGCTCGGCCTTCCTGGCAATCCGGTCTCGAGCCTCGTCTGTTCGCTTCTCTTCCTCGAGCCGTTGATCCGCAAACTCGCTTCCTTGCCGCCGGTCCAGCGCGAGGCGACGGTGGAAGCCGCCGTCACGCTGCGCGCCAATGACCAGCGTCAGGACTATGTCCGCGCCAAGCTTTCGAAATCCGCTGCTGGCAACTGGCTTGTCGAACCCTTCGATAAACAGGATTCATCGATGATGAAGATTTTCGCCCGTGCGGATTGCCTCATCATCCGCCCGCCGCATGCGCCCGAACTGCCGGCAGGGGCGACCTGCCCGGTCATGCTTCTGCGGCCAGACCTTCTCGCCTGACGTTTCCCGCGGCCACGGCGATCCAAAAGCAGATCTGTGCCAGCACGCTTGCGCCGAGAATGACGGTTGCTGCCGCAAGGCCCGGATCGCCGCCAATGCCTGACAGAGCGCTGCAGACGGCCCCGATAGCCATCTGCGTCGAGCCGTAGAGCCCGGACGCCGAACCGGTAACCTTCGGATTGACGCTGACGGCGAGCGTCAGTGCATTGGGCGAGGCCACGCCCGCACCGATCGTATAGATCATGATCGAGGCCATCATCGGCAGCAGCGTCAGATGATCGGTGGCGGCAAAACCGAAGAAGACGAGCGCGGCTGCGATGCTCACGAGGTTGGAAATCACCATCAGCCGTTTCATCGCAATCCGGCCGATCAGCCGGGTGGCGATCATGCTGCCGATCCAGTAGCCGAAGATAAGCAGGGCCAGACAGATACCGACTTCCGTCGCCGGCCGGCCCAGCTCGTTGATCACGATGAAGGGCGCAGACGCGGTGAAGGCGTACATCGACGTCGTCGCGCAACCGCCGCCGATCGAATAGCCAACAAAAGAGCGGGATGCGAGGAGGCCAAGATAGTCACGGCTCAGTGACTTCAGCGAAGTCTCTATGTTGCGTGTGCCGGTCTCCGGCACCTTGCGCCAAGTCAGCAGCAGGTTGGCGACACCGAGGGCGCACAGCGCCGCAAAGATCGAGCGCCAGCCGAGCGTGGAAGCAAGCGCCCCGCCGAGGATCGGTGCAAGTCCCGGCCCGACCGTCACCATCAGGTTCATGATGGCAAGCCGTTTGGCCGTTTCATCGGGACTGGAGGTGTCGCGCACGATGGCGCGGGCAATCACCAGGCCGGCGCAGCCGCCGAAGGCCTGGAAGAGCCGGGCCACGATAAGCGCATGTACACCGGGCGAGATTAGCGCTGCCACGCCGGCGATCGTATAGAGCACAAGGCCGCTCATCAGCACCGGCCGCCGTCCGTAACGGTCTGAAAGCGGTCCGTAGATCAGCTGGCCGACGGCGAGGCCGAAAATGTAGAGGCTGACGGTCAGCTGCATCTCGCCGATCGATGCGCCGAGATCGGTTGCCGCCGCCGGTAGTGCCGGCACGAAGATGTGCATGGCGAGCGTGCCGCTGAAAGTGATGAGCCCGAGCAGCCAGATCGGTATATGAAGCTTGGTACCGAACCGTCGGGCTTCGGTCATCGGGCCGGGATGCGGATTCACTGTTCAGGCTCCTCGAGCTGTCGGGCAAGAACGTCGCTGACGTGGTTGAGCACGCGCCATGTAGTTTCGATGTCCTCGCGCGGGATAAGAGCAAGCGCCTCCTCGCGGATACCCTGTGCCACGCGCTCGACCTCCTCCACGGTCTTCCTGCCCTCCTCCGTCAGCAGGATCTCCTTTGCGCGCCTATCCTCGCCCTCGCGCCGCTCGACCAGCCCTGCCTTCTCCAGATTGTCGATCAGGCGTACGACCGAGGAATTGTCGAGCGAGAGCGAGGCTGCCAACTCCTTCTGATGCATCGGTGTTGGCGAGCGGGCGATGCGCAGCAGCGGCAGCCATGCGGCTTCCGTCAGCCCGAAAGGCTGCAGGCGCAGATTGGCGACGCGGCGCCAGTAGCGCGCGGTCTGGGAGACAAGGCTCCCGAACGAGGTTGTGATCTTGTCGTCGGTCATGGGAACATCGATGGGATAACAATAAATGACATGTCATCTATTTCAGCGCAAGCCGAAAAGATAATCGGCAGATAGCCTGAGCAGAGGGATTTGCGTAGCTTATTTCAACCGGAAAACGGCACTGTTGGCGCTGCCGTTGCCTCCGCCGAAATCCGGCACCGGATAGTCCGCAACCTGCAGCAGGAAATCCGTCGGAAGAGGTGCCCTCCCCGGATCGCCGATAAGCACATCGAGGCCGGCGCTACGGCACCGTTGCAGGAAAGGCAAAATACGCTCCGCCAGCGTCTCGTCATAGAATACATCACCGGCCAGGATCATATCGGCGGCCGGTGGTGCGTCCTCGATGATGTCGCCGAGCCGCGTCTCGATCACCACATCATTGGCCGCAGCATTCAGCTGTGCCGCGGCGATCGCCTTCGCATCGATATCGACGGCCAGCACGTGGCGCGCACCGCATTTCATCGCCACGATGGCGACGAGACCGGAGCCGGTGCCGAGGTCGAGGACACGCTTGCCCGAGATCATTTCGGGATGGTCGAAAAGATAGCGCGCGAGCACCGCGCCGCCCGCCCAAGGGTAGGCCCAGTACGGCGGCACAAGATCGGAATCATCAGCCATTGCAAGGCGATAGAGGCCGCTTTGCGGTGTCGCCATATGCAGCCTTACGTTGGGGATGGAAGGCGCGCTGGCGAGCGGCAGGTTTGCCTCGATGAAGGCCTTCAGGTCGAGACGATCATCTGCGGAATCCGCACTCATCTGGTAACGATTGCCCTCGTTGCGACAGGCATCCGGCCTTTGGCACGGCATAATACCTCGCTGGACTTTTGTATAGTTATCGAGGCCCGGGTCTCGGCGTAACTTTTCCCTAGCGACCCCGGAGGGGTTCGCTCCAATTTCCTAGAAGCTGGAGGACTCCATGATGTAATCGATCACCAGACGTTCATTCTCGGCCGCGCTCGTTGCAGGGGCCACACTCAGCATATTTCCGGCCGCCGGCCGGGCCGCCGCCGTCGCCAAGGCAAATAATGTCGTTCTCGTCCATGGCGCCTATGCAGATGCATCCTGCTGGCTGGATGTCATCCCCCATCTCCAGTCCGCCGGCCTGAATGTCATGGCGGTCCAGAACCCCCTCACCTCCTTTGCCGACGATGTCGAAGCCACCAAGCGCGTTCTGGCACTGATGGACGGCCCGACTGTGCTTGCCGGCCATTCCTATTCCGGCATGCTCGTCACCGAAGCCGGCGTCGATCCGAAAGTAACGGCGTTGGTCTATATCGCCGCCCGCGCACCTGATGCCGGCGAGGATTATACAGCACTCGCCAAACAGTATCCGACGCCACCAGCCAGCGCCGGCCTCGTTCACAACGGCGGTTACGCTCAATTGAGTGAAGAAGCTTTCGTGAGAGATTTTGCCGGCGACCTGCCGGTGCCCCGTGCCAAGGCGCTCTATGCCGTCCAGGGGCGGATTTCCGATATGTTGTTTAATGCCAAGACGACGGTCGCTGCCTGGCGCTCCAAGCCGTCATGGTACGCGGTCTCAAAGAACGACCGCACCATCAATCCCGATCTTGAACGTTTCATGGCAAAACGCATGAACGCAACGACGGTGGAACTCGACGCCAGCCACGTTTCGCTGATCTCTCAGCCCCGCGCCGTTGCCAATCTCATCCTCGCAGCAGCCGGCCACAGCGATCGCAGCTGAGACCTTTGGTGTGCGCCGGCCGCATCGCCTTACCGGTGCGGCCGGCAGACCGTTTCAGCGGTCCTTCTTCTTGCCGAACTTGCCCTTGGGGCCATCAACTTTAGGGCCGTCGAACTTGTTGCCGCTTTCGAACCTGTTCTTGCCACCCTCGAACCTAGCGCCTTCAACTTTCGGCTTCGGACCTTTCTTCGTCCAGGGCCTGTCGTCTTGACGTTCGGCGCCGGCGGCCCTGTCCTTGCCGAACTTGCCCTTCGGCTTGTCACCGCGGAAACGATCATCACCGCGATCTTCGAACGACTTCTTCGCATACGGCTTGGCGGCCGGCTTGCTGAAATCGGGCGTGCCGTTCAGCCTGGCCACGCGGATACCGCGCTCCATCGTCTTGTTCGGACCGAGGGCACCGAGAAAACCGTCGGCGCTGTCGGCGGCGATTTCCACGAAAGTTTCGTCCGGCTGCATCTTGATCGCGCCGATTTCCCGCTTGGTCAGGTTGCCATTGCGGCAGAGCATCGGGATCAGCCAGCGCGGTTCGGCATTCTGCTTGCGACCGACGGAGACCGAGAACCAGACGCTGGGGCCGAAATCGTCGCGTGGTCCCTTCTGCGCCGGCGCAAATTCGCGCAACTCGCCGTCGCGGCGCTTGCGGGCGCGATCGTCCTGCACCGAAACCTCGATAAGGTCTTCCGGGGCCGACTGGTTGGCGCGGTAGAGACGAACGAAAGCGGCGGCGAGTGTCTCGGCGCCACGGCTTGCGATGAGCTTCTGCACCAGCCCCTGCTCTTCTTCCTGGGGCTTGTCCGCGAAGATCGGGTCGGCCAAAAGCCGCTCGTCATCACGCTCCGTTACTTCCTCGACCGAGGGCGGCCGCGCCCAGGTAGCGGCGATGCCGGCATTGTCGAGCAGGCGTTCGGCCTTGCGGCGAACGTTGAGCGGCACGATGAGGGCGCTAACCCCCTTGCGTCCGGCACGCCCGGTACGGCCGCTGCGGTGCAGCAGCGTTTCCGGATTGGTCGGCAGATCGGCATGCACGACGAGGTCGAGTCCCGGCAGGTCGATGCCGCGGGCAGCGACATCGGTTGCGATGCAGACGCGGGCGCGTCCGTCGCGCATCGCCTGCAGCGCGTGGCTGCGCTCGTTCTGGGTCAACTCGCCTGACAGTGCCACGACATTGAAATTGCGATTGTGGAACCGCGCCGTCAGGTGATTGACGGCTGCTCGCGTCGAACAGAAGACGATCGCGTTGCGCGCCTCGTAATAGCGCAGCACGTTGATGATCGCATTTTCGCGGTCGCTCGGTGAGACGACGAGTGCGCGATATTCAATGTCGATATGCTGCTTTTCTTCCGCCTGTGTGCTGATTCGCACGGCGTCGCGCTGATAGCTTTTCGCCAGCTTCGCAATTGCGGCGGGTACGGTTGCAGAAAACATCAGCGTCCGGCGATCGTCGGGCGCCGATTCGAGGATAAATTCCAGATCCTCTCGGAAACCGAGATCGAGCATCTCGTCCGCCTCATCCAGTACTGCTGCCTTGAGTTCGCTCATATCCAGTGCGTTGCGGCGGATGTGGTCGCAGAGACGTCCAGGTGTACCGACGACGATATGAGCGCCGCGCTCCAGCGCCCGGCGTTCGCTGCGGATATCCATGCCGCCGACACAGCTGACGATGGTTGCGCCTGCCATTTCATAGAGCCATTCCAGCTCGCGCTTGACCTGCAGCGCCAGTTCGCGCGTTGGCGCTATCACCAGAGCCAGGGGTGCGGCTGCCGGCGCAAAACGTTCGACGCCGTCAAGAAGCGTCGGCGCAAGCGCCAGACCGAAGGCGACGGTCTTGCCCGAGCCGGTCTGCGCGGAAACGAGAGCATCCGACGCTGCGAGCGCCGGATCGAGCATTGCTTTCTGGACGGGAGTGAGCTCGGTGTAGCCGCGCTTCTGCAACGCCTTAGCGATCGCCGGAACGACGCCGTTATATTCAGTCATTTTTGTTCGATCTTTCGGAGCGTTCAGGCGCGTCACGCGCCGGAGCCGGAATTTTCCGGCCGGAGAGTCGCGGAGTTCCTACTCGCTCTGGCTGCGAATGTCAAAGCCCCTCGCCGCGCCAGGCATAGATAGTGATGCCGTGGGAGCGTCCGCGCAGTTTCGTTTCGAAGGGACCGGTCAATTGGCCTGCCTGCGATGGTGCGGCATCTGCTCCGGCCTCTCGCAACAGATCGGCGCTGAGCGCCAGTTCAGCGCGGCGGCTTGCCGCCACCTCCATGAGCCGCTGGGCGACATTGACGGTATCGCCCGTCGCGGAGATCTGCTGGCGGTCGCCGCTGCCGAGACGGGAAGCGACGATCGGCCCGCAATGGGCACCGAGCTTGAATCCTATCTTCCTGCGGCGAAGCTCCGGATGGCCTGCAAGGAAGCTGCGGGTGCGGTCGGCAAGCCGCACGGCGCAGGCTGCCGCACGCGCGGCATCGTCGTCGGCCGGTTCAGGCAGCCCGAAGAGGATCATGGCGCCATCGCCCATGAAGCTGGTGATCGCTCCGCCATGCTGGCGCGTCTCGTCGTCGATCAGTTCGAAGAAGCCGCTGAGGATTTCCCTGACGGCCGCCGGTCCGACGGCTTCGCTGAGGCCGGTGAAACCCGAGAGGTCGATGAAGACGACGGATGCATTCTGCCGCACCGGCTCGGCCAGGAATGCCGGGTCGCGCGCCAGCCACTCCCCGAGGCCAGGCGCCTCGATGCGCTGCAGCCGGTCGGACTGATCGGCGAAATGCCGCGCACGGGTACGGTCCCGCCTGAGTTCTGCAGCACCGAAAATGAGCGCGGGCGGAAGGGCGGCCGCAATCGGCAATGCGGCACTCAGCCAGTAGCCGTTGGCGAAGGCGGCAAGGTTGAGCATCGCCCAGACGATGACCGTCAGACCGATGACGGCGAAACCGAGCGCACTGCGGCGCCATGCGATCAGTGCGACCAGGAGAATAGGCAAGGCTATCGCGATACCGGCATCCGCCTGTCGTGTCCTGGTGTCGCGCACCATGCCGTCGCCGGCGATCAGATGCGTGATTGCCGTAGACATCACTTCGACACCTGGCAGGATGGGATCAAACGGTGTGGGAAAGACATCGCCGCCGCCGGCCACGGTGGCGCCGATCACCACCACCTTTCCGGTGATGGCATCCGTCGGCAGTTTGCCATCAAGCGCATCGGTAGCGCTGAAGGTGCGAATACTGCCTGCAGGTCCGTAGAAGGTCAGCGGCAGGCGCTGGCCCGTATCAGTTGGGATGCGCCGGGTGCTGAGCCGGATGCCATCGTTTTCGATCAAGGGTTCGGCGTCGAGCGCAATCGAGGCGACCCGCAGTGGAAAGGCGGCATCCAGACGTTCGGCGGCGCGCGAAAACAGCGGAATGAAACGCGGCACACCGCTCTGGTCCGTCGCGACATTGACGATGCCGAGCGCTGCAGCCTCTGCGAAGCGCGGCTGTGGCAGAAGAAGCTGCTGCGCTTCGGGAATTCCGGCAAGCGGATCTTCTGCATTTTCTTTCACCACTTGGAGACTTTTCGGGAAGGTCGCTGCACCTGCGATGATGCTGGGCGTGGCCTTGAGGGCCGCTTCAAGGGCTGCATCGCCCTCTTCCGTGGCGGCGTCGACAAGCAGGATATCCAGCGCCAGTGCCCTCGGCCTCATAGCCCCGATGGACGTGACGAGTTGCGCAAGGATATCCCGCTTGAGCGGATAGCCATGCGCTGCGGCGGTACGGTCGTCGATCGCGATAATGGAAACGATGTCGGGCGGAGGCCGGACGCCGACGATCGTGCTGCGCAGATCGGCAAGCGTGGCCTCCATGCGCTCCAAGAGGTCCGAATTCGACTGCAGATGGAAATAGCCGAGTGCCGCGCCCCACAGACCGGCGAGCAGTAGCGCGATCACGGTCTGGAGGCGATGGTTCATGAGACGACTTATTGACCGAGACGTGAGAGAAGGGCCGCGACGCGGGGTGCCGGCCATGTGCGGACGATGAGTGCTGCGGTTCCGCTCGTGACATCCACGCCCTCGCCCGGTCCCAGCACGACGGCCGAGCCTGTTGGACGGCGCACCCCGACACGACCGCGGGTGACCAGCACGGAAGTCGTGTCGCCTTTGACATCGACGGCCCATTGCGTACCGCGGACAGCGGCGATCGCCTGCGGTGTCACCACCTGGAATCCGCCGCGATGCTGGTTACTGTCGACGTCAACGAGGGCAGCCTTTCTGCGCAGCGACAGCGAATCCGGACTGCCGTCGCGATTGCGGTCGGTGAGCGTGAAAGATGCGCCACGTTCGGCGGTGATGTTGACGCCGCCGGGGCAACGGAAAATCTGATTGCCGTCTGAGGCGCGCGAAATGGCGCAGCCGGCCGACTGGGCGTGGGCTGCGCCATCCGGCAGCATGCCGATGATCAGCACGGCGGAAAACAGGCTGCAGGAGATTGCTGACATGGCTTTCATGGTCCGCCCCTCGTGACTCGCCGGGCATCCTCGAATGCGTCGGCTAGCCCCATACTAGCTGAACTCGCCCGTTTCCTTATGCAAAAACGTGAGACTGTGCAAGCTGTTCGGCAAGACGCGCGACAGTCACAAATCGGCAGGCGAAGGTCCGACATAGCGGGCGCGCGGGCGGATCAGATGGCCGCTTTCGATCTGCTCCATGGCATGCGCCAGCCAGCCGGTCGTCCGTGCCAGCGCGAAGATGATGATTGGTGCCTCCTCAGGCAGACCGAAGGCGGCGGTCATGGCGGCAAGCGCGAAGTCGGCATTGACCTTCTCGCCTACCATCTCCTCGCCAACTTGCTGCACATCGAGAAAAACCGGCGGCACGTCGAAGGAGGACAGCAGCACGTGCGCCCGCACATCGCCATTAGGATAAAGCGGATGTCCGAAAGCCACTGGTTGGCCTCCCCGCAGCAGCAGGCGGCGGATCGCATGTTCCGCCCCGGCTTCGGAGGCGGCTTCGGCAAGGGCATCGACACTCCGCCACGCCGAACCATGCAGCGGGCCCGTCAGGGTTGCGAGGCCAGAGAGCACGGCGGCAGAAAGTGCCGCCCCCGTAGAAACCGTGACACGTACGGCGAAGGTGGAGGCATTGAGCTCATGATCGGCAAACATGACAAGCGCCCGCCGCAGGCAATCGGCAGCCTCCGGTCTGCCCCAGCATGCGGCGAGACGGTAATGCAGTGGATGGTTCGGAGGTCCCGGCGCCAGCGCATCGGCAACGGTGGAAAGCACGCTGCATGCCTCCATCTGCAAGGCGGGGCGCGCGCGTCCGAGAGATGGCAGATCAGTGCCCGCCCGTCCTGCCAGCGCCAGAAGCACCGCCTGAATGGAAGGTGATGCCGGCTCCGGAGCAGAGGCCTGTGCGCAGGCAAAATTCTCCGCATTCCACAGTAGCAGAGCAGTCTCCTCCAGCGTCGCATGAGTTGAAAGCTTCGCCGCATCCTGCCCCCGATAGAGCAAACGTCCGGCGGAGATGGTGGAGATGGACGATGTCAGCACCGGGTCGCCCCAACTGATCGCTTCGGCCGCGACTGTCTCGCTCTTGCGCCGACCCGCATGTCGTTCGGCAAGCCGTTTGACGTCACTTTCCTGATAGAGGCTGCGGCGCGGATCGGCTGGGTCCGCTTTGGCGCGGATCCGCCCGCGACTGACATTTGCATAAAGGGTCTGCGGCTTGGTACCGAGCTCTGCCAGTGCTTCCTCTGCCGTTAGCCAGGTCACATCAGCCTCACATTGATCGATTGCGTCAAGATTGACGTCAACTAAACTAGGTCCGATCTTTCGTCCGGTAAAGGAGAAAGACCCATGAAAAATGGTTTGGAAGATGTCATTGCCGCTGAAACACAGCTCTCGGATGTCGACGGCGAAGCCGGCCGGCTGATCATCCGCGGTGTGTCGCTGGATCATCTGGCAGGACGCAGCACCTACGAGGATGTTGCTGCCCTGCTGCTGGACGGCCTGATCGAGCCGCATCTCGACGCGCAGGAACTGCGCCGCCGGCTTGGCCGGGCGCGAAGGGAGGTCTTCGCGGAAATCGAAGCCGCTGATTCCCGCTTGCTGGCGCTGCCGCCGGTCGATGCCATGCGCGCTCTTGTCGCCCGACTGCCTGATGGAGAGGATATCGATACCGTGCTTCGCCTGCTTGCCGCACCTGCCGTCTTCCTGCCGGCGGTACTGCGCCTGCAGGGCGGCAAAAAGCCGGTGAAGCCTGATGCAGGCCTTTCGCAGTCAGCCGATATCCTACGGATGCTTTCACGTGTGCTGCCGAGCACGGAGCAGATCGGTGCACTCGACACCTATCTTGTAACGATCTCGGATCACGGCCTGAACGCTTCGACCTTCGCCTCGCGCGTCATCGCCTCGACGCGTGCCGGCCTCACCTCCTCGGTGCTGGCGGCAGTCAGTGCGCTCAAGGGGCCGCTGCACGGCGGTGCACCCGGGCCGGTGCTCGATATGCTCGATGGTATTGGCAGCGAAGACAATGCCGGCCTGTGGCTGCGTTCCGCGCTCGATCGCGGCGAACGGCTGATGGGCTTCGGCCACCGCGTCTACCGTGTCCGTGATCCGCGCGCTGATGCCTTGAAAAACGCTCTAAAGCCTCTCGTTGCCGCCGGCCAGATCGATGCCGCCAGAATCGCGCTTGCCGAAGCCGTGGAGCAGGCAGCACTTGCCATCCTCAGGGAACGCAAACCGGACCGACCGCTGGATGTGAATGTGGAATTCTGTACGGCGCTTCTCTTGGAAAGCCTCGGCTTCCCACGTGAGGCCTTCACCGGCGTCTTCGCGATCGGCCGCACCGTCGGCTGGATTGCGCACGCCCGCGAGCAGGCGCTGGAAGGCCGCCTCATCCGTCCGCGCTCGGTCTATGTCGGGCCGTTGCCCGAAGCAGCATGACGTAAAGAGAAAGGCCGCTTCCTCGTCCTGAAGAAGCGGCCCATATTTTAGACCAGTCGGCTCTGTTCCGTTGCCGCTTCGATGAAGCTCGCAAAGAGCGGATGCGGGTCGAGCGGACGGGACTTCAGTTCCGGATGGTATTGGACGCCGATGAACCACGGATGGTCGGGATATTCAATCGTCTCCGGCAGCACACCATCTGGCGACATGCCCGAGAAGACGAGGCCACAATCTTCCAGCCGGTCCTTGTAGTCGACATTGACTTCATAGCGGTGCCGGTGACGTTCGGAAATATCGGTCGAGCCGTAGATTTCTGAAATCTTCGTCCCCTTCTTGAGCGCTGCCTTATAGGCGCCAAGACGCATCGTGCCGCCGAGATCGCCCGATGCCGTGCGCTTCTGCAGCTCGTTGCCCTTCACCCATTCGGTCATCAGGCCGACGACCGGTTCCGGCGTCGGGCCGAATTCGGTCGAGGAAGCATTCGCAACATCGGCGAGGTTACGGGCAGCCTCGATGACCGCCATCTGCATGCCGAAACAGATGCCGAAATACGGCACCTTGCGCTCGCGGGCGAAGCGGGCCGCATGGATCTTGCCTTCCGAGCCGCGCTCGCCGAAACCGCCCGGTACCAAGATACCGTGAACCTTCTCGAGATACGGCGCCGGATCTTCCTTCTCGAAGATCTCGGACTCGATCCATTCGAGCTTGACCTTGACGCGGTTGGCGATGCCGCCATGATGCAGCGCTTCGATCAGCGACTTATAGGCATCCTTGAGGCCGGTATATTTGCCGACAATCGCGATCGTCACCTCGCCTTCCGGCGTGCGGATACGGTTGCAGACCTCTTCCCACTGGTCCAGGCGCGGCTTCGGCGCCGGCTCGATGCCGAAGGCGGCCAGCACTTCGTCGTCGAGGCCTTCCTTGTGATAGGCCATCGGCACGTCATAGATATTGGCAACGTCGAGTGCCTGGATGACAGCGGACGGACGCACGTTACAGAACAGCGAGAGCTTACGGCGTTCGGCTTCCGGGATTTCCCGGTCGGCACGTACCAGCAGGATGTCGGGATGAATGCCGAGCGCCTGCAGCTCCTTGACCGAATGCTGCGTCGGCTTAGTCTTCAATTCTCCGGCGGCCGGGATATAGGGCATCAGCGTCAGATGGACGTAGATGGCGGTGCCGCGCGGCAGGTCGTTGCCGAGCTGGCGGATCGCTTCCATGAAGGGCATCGCCTCGATGTCGCCGACCGTGCCGCCGATCTCGCAGATGACGAAATCATAGTCGTCATTGCCTTCGGTGACGAAATCCTTGATCTCGTTGGTCACATGCGGAATGACCTGAACGGTCGCGCCGAGATAGTCGCCGCGGCGTTCTTTGTCGATGATGTTCTTGTAGATGCGGCCGGTGGTGATGTTGTCGGTCTTGGTCGCCGAGCGTCCGGTGAAGCGCTCATAGTGTCCAAGATCGAGATCGGTTTCCGCGCCGTCGTCGGTGACGAAGACTTCGCCGTGCTGGGTCGGGCTCATAGTGCCCGGATCCACGTTCAGATAGGGGTCGAGTTTGCGAAGCCGCACCCGATAACCACGGGCCTGCAACAACGCTCCGAGAGCTGCGGCCGCAATTCCTTTTCCGAGGGAGGAAACCACGCCGCCAGTGATGAATACGTATCGCGCCATGGGAGTCACCGGATACCTTTTCAAAAACGATTCCACCAGCCCAAAAATTCTTTTCCGGAATTTTTGGCGCGTGGCGCAGGAATCTGAACAAAAGAAAACCGGCAGACCCGAGGGCCTGCCGGCGGTTGATCTTATGGCCCGGCTTATTGTCCCGTGGGGACGCCGGAAGGCTGGGCCGGCTGGGTTGTGGCCGGGGCCTCGGGCTGAGCCGGAGCAGTCGTCGACGGAGCTGCCGGCGCAGTCGCCGCAGGGGCGCTTGCAGCTGGAGCCGGTGTTGCGGGTGCCTGCGTTGCCGGTGCAGCAGGCGCAGGTGTTGCCGGAGCCTGAGCAGCCGGTGCCTGCGGAGCGGCCGGAGCCGGAGCAGCAGCGCCGCTATTCGGAATGCCGCTGTTGTCAGCAGGCTGAGCCGGGGCCTGCGTGCTACCGCCGCCCAGCGAATCGAGAATACCGTTGCCCTGGCCGCTCGTTGCCGGAATACGGTTGAGAATATCCGTCGGGCGGCTTTCGTAACGGGTCAGGATACCGAGGCCGAGCGAGGTGAGGAAAAACAACGTCGCGAGAATCGCGGTCGTGCGCGTCAGCGCATTGGCCGTGCCGCGGGCCGACATGAAGCCCGATCCGCCGCCGATGCCGAGGCCGCCGCCTTCGGAGCGCTGGATGAGCACGACGCCAACGAGCGCGAGCACGATCATGAGATGGATGACAATCAATACTGTCTGCATGGGTCCAGTCCTGCCCGTCGCAGGACGGACATAAAATAGAAATCTGGCGGCTCTTTACATGAGGTCATCTGCTATTCCAAGCCCTTCGGCCAGGAATATGCAATCGCCTCAGGCGAGCAGCGCTTCGTATGCGCCGTAGATGGCGAGGAAGTCGGTGGCTTTCAAGCTCGCCCCGCCGATCAGCGCGCCATCCACGTTGTCGACGGCGAGCAACTCGCTGGCATTGCCGGGCTTGACGGAACCGCCATAGAGGACGCGCATACCCTTGCCCTCGTCGCCGAAGCGCAAGATGAGTTCGTCGCGGATGAAGGCGTGGACGATTTCCACATCCTTTGCGGTCGGTGTGAGTCCGGTGCCAATCGCCCAAACGGGTTCGTAGGCAATGACCGTATTGCCAGCCGTTGCCTCTTCCGGCAACGAACCGAAAAGCTGGCGCTTGAGCACCTCGAGTGTCTGATAGCCGTCGCGCTCGTCACCGGTTTCACCGATGCAGACGATTGCAGTCAGATCCGCCTTGTAGGCGGCCTGCGCCTTGGCTCGGATCATATGGTCGGTCTCGGCATGGTCGATGCGCCGCTCCGAATGGCCGACGATCACGTAGGTGCCGAAGCAATCGGCAATCATCTCAGCTGAAATATCGCCGGTATGCGCGCCGCATTCTTTCTGGTGGCAATCCTGCGCGCCGATCGCGAGCGGGCTGTCGGTGGCGAGTGCGGTTGCCACATAAAGCAGCGTCGCCGGCGGGCAGATCAGAGCTTCGACTTTTTCCGACAAGGGGGAACTGACGCCTTGGGCAATCGCCTTGATCTGGTCCAATGAGGCGCGCGTGCCGTTCATCTTCCAGTTCCCCGCCACGAGCGGGCGTATGTCAGGTGTCATGCTGCTCCTCCAAATCCGCATATTCGGGCGGCCTTAGCAAAAGCCTGCAGCAAAGGAAAGCGCCCACGTAACGTCGGGGAAATATGATCGTTTGAAAGTTCCAGACAGCGTCGAATTTGCTCGTTCAGGACGCCAATATCCAGTTCAGCACCTTGCGCCAGTCGATCATGCGGATCGGCGTGCCGTGATTGCCGCTCTCAAAAAGCGTGAAATGCGTGGGGTATTTTGTCTTGTAGAGCTTGTCGAACAGCGACTGCTGATCGGTTGCAGCATAGACTGGATCGCGGCTGCCATGCGCAAACCAGAGCGGCAGCTTTGCTTTGTAGAAGGGGCTTTTCACGAAATCCGGGTCCGAGACACCGCTCATGACCAGCATGCCCTTCAGCCGCTTGACGCTTTCTGCATCGCGCGTGATGCCCCAGCAGATCTGGCTGCCCATCGAAGCACAGCTCAGAATGACGGGGCGGCCGGGAGACTGGACGCTCGCATAGCGGATCAATCCGGCAATCGCCGCGACGCCATTGGCGTCGAAGGTTTTGACGCTCGGCGAATAATAGACGCCGCCATTGCCGGCTGCGAGATTCTTCAGCCGGTTGAAATTGCCGCCGAACGTATAATCGTTGGCGCCGAGCCGCCGGTCGCCGTCGCGGCCGTGGATGAAGATGACCGTGAAGGCGGCATTCTGCGCCGGTCCCACCCTGGTGACATCGAGCCTGACGCCATCGAGGGAGAGTGTCTCATCCGCCTGCAGCTTCTTCACACCGAGAGTGACATATTTCTGCTGCACCCGCTTTTCAGGGATCTGGTCGCGCCCGTTGATGTCGCGCATCTCGTCGTAATCAACGACTTCGAAGGCACCGTCATCGCCCGTCTGCAACACCGTCTGCTTCGAAAACAGATCGTCCTTGTAGGGCGGAAGCGCATCGGCAGCGGCGACGGCCGCGGACAGGAAAAAGGCCGCAATTGCTGTGATTATGGTGCAATGACTTGTGGACATCGGCATCGAGATGGTTCCCAGAGAGCTGCCGCGACTTGCCATTCGTCGCCCGGCAACGCAAATCACATCTTGAAAAGCTCCGCAAATACGGGGCGCGTCGCGTATCGGGGCGCTTTCTGTCAGAATCCCCCTGATTCGCAAACGCGATGCCGAATGCTGATATTGTGGGCCAGCGGCCCTTCACGAGAATAAGATCTGAACGGTTCCATGGAAGATAGCAACGACCTCTTTTCCGGAATGCCCCTGACGCAGAAGCAGGAGGAGGCTGCGAAGCCTGCTGCGCCCGCGGCACCCGCCACCCCTCGCCCGGCGCCTGCGGCTTCGAACGGCGATGATTACGGCGCATCCTCGATCCGCGTGCTGGAAGGTCTGGAACCGGTGCGCATGCGCCCGGGCATGTATATTGGCGGCACCGACGAAAAGGCGCTGCACCACCTCTTTGCCGAAGTCATCGACAACTCGATGGACGAAGCAGTGGCCGGCCATGCCGATTTCATTGATGTCCATCTCGACATCCAGGGCTATCTCACGGTGACAGATAACGGCCGTGGCATTCCAGTCGAAAACCATCCGCAGGTTCCCGGCAAGTCGACACTCGAAGTCATCATGACCAAGCTGCATGCCGGCGGCAAATTCGACGGCAAGGCCTACGAGACCTCGGGCGGTCTGCACGGCGTCGGTGTCTCCGTCGTCAATGCGCTGTCGGATTATCTCGAAGTCGAGGTGGCGCGAAACCGCAAGCTCTATCGTCAGCGCTTCTCGCGCGGCCTGCCGCAGGGCGGGATCGAAGATCTGGGTGACGTGCATAACCGCCGCGGCACCAAGGTTCGCTTCCATCCCGACCCGCAGATCTTTGGCGAGCATGCGAAGTTCGATGCGGGCCGTGTGTTCCGCATGGCTCGCTCCAAGGCCTATCTCTTCGGCGGTGTCGAAATCCGCTGGAGCTGCGATCCAGGCGTGCTTCCGGAAGGATCTGACGTGCCCGACAAGGCCGTCTTCCACTTCCCGGGTGGCTTGAAGGATTATCTGCAGGCGACGATGGGCAAGGAGTTCACGGTCACCCGCGAAATCTTCGCCGGCAAGAGCGAGAAGGTCGCCGGCCACGGCGCGCTGGAATGGGCGATCACCTGGTATGGCGGCGATCCGCAGGTCCACTCCTATTGCAATACGATTCCGACGCCCGAAGGCGGCACGCATGAAGCGGGTCTGCGCGTCGCGCTCACCAAGGGCCTGAAGAGCTATGCAGAGCTGACGCAGAACAAGCGCGCCGCGCAGATCACCACCGATGACGTGATGATCTCCGCGGTCGGCATGCTTTCGGTCTTCATCCGCGAGCCGGAATTCGTTGGCCAGACTAAGGATCGCCTTGCGACCGTCGAAGCTCAGCGCCTCGTCGAAAACGCGCTGCGCGACCCCTTCGACCATTATCTCGCCGACAATCCGGCCGAAGCCGAAAAACTTCTCGACTGGGTGATCGAGCGCGCCGAAGAGCGCCTGCGTCGCCGCAAGGAAAAGGAAGTCAACCGCAAGACTGCGGTTCGCAAGCTGCGCCTGCCCGGCAAGCTTGCAGACTGCTCGCAGAACACCGCCGAAGGCGCCGAGCTCTTCCTGGTCGAGGGTGACTCGGCAGGTGGCTCCGCCAAACAGGCGCGAAACCGCGCCAACCAGGCGATCCTGCCGCTGCGCGGCAAGATCCTCAACGTTGCCAGCGCTGGCCGCGAAAAGCTGTCGGCCAACCAACAGATATCAGATCTCATCCAGGCGCTCGGCTGCGGCACGCGCTCGAAATACCGGGAAGAGGACCTGCGCTACGAACGCATCATCGTCATGACCGATGCCGACGTGGACGGTGCGCACATCGCCTCGCTGCTCATCACCTTCTTCTATCAGGAAATGCCGGAGCTGGTGCGCGGCGGCCACCTCTTCCTCGCCGTGCCGCCCCTCTACAAGATCACGCAGGGCGCAAAGTCCGCCTATGCCCGCGACGACGATCACCGCGCCGAGCTCATGGAGACGGAATTCAAGGGCAAGGGCAAGATCGAGATTAGTCGCTTCAAAGGTCTCGGCGAAATGCTGCCTGCCCAGCTCAAGGAAACCACCATGGATCCGGCCAAGCGCACGCTGCTGCGGGTACTAATTGACGAGGTGGATTTCGAGGGCACGCGCAATGCCGTCGACGACCTCATGGGAACCAAGGCCGAAGCCCGTTTCCGCTTCATCCAGGAACGTGCGGCTTTCGCGGAAGATTTGGATATTTAAGCCACAGCGAATTCATCGAACTGACGAAGAACCGTTACAAGTCCGTCAAATTACCGGCGCAATAGAACGGCCGGCGCTTGAGGCCTCTCCCGAGGGTTTCGTAGGCGCCGGCCGTTTTGTTTCAACCCTTTGCCGGATATTTGCCATGACCAAGCGTTTTCTTGCGACTGTCGCACTTGTTCTCCTGTCCAGCACCGCCTCCGTCTATGCCACCGATCTTGGTGCGACAGTCGAGACCGCCTGCCCCTTCGGTGATTGCGCAGCGGCTATTTCGCTGTCCTATCTTGGTGAATTCGTCATCCCGACCGGCCAGATGGAAAATGGTGTCGAATTCGGCGGCATTTCCGGCCTCGATTTCGATGCTGCCACCGGCCACTATATCGCCATCAGCGATGACCGCTCCGAAAAGGCCCCCGCCCGCTTCTACGATCTCGATATCGATGTCAGCGCCGCCGGCTTGAAAGGCGTCACCATCGTCAAGCACACCATCTTCCAGGACAAGAACGGCCAGCCCTTCGCCATCCGCACCGTCGATCCGGAATCCATCCGCCTCGGCAAGGACGGCATCTATTGGGGCAGCGAAGGCGACGGCAAGGCGTTGATCGCCCCCTTCGTCCGGGTCACCTCGCCGGACGGCGCCTTCGTGCGCGAGTTCAAGCTGCCTGACGGACTTGCACCGACCGCCGACAGGTCGACCGGCATCCGCGACAACCTCGCTTTCGAGGATCTCGCCGTGTCTCCGTCCGGTGACGTTTTCGTGGGCGTCGAAGCAGCCCTCTATCAGGATGGCCCGAACCCGAACCTGACCACCGGTAGCCTGTCGCGCATTATTCGCTATGACGGCGCAACCGGCGAACCGAAGGCACAATATGTCTACACGGTGTCGCCGATCCCGCAGGCTGCCAGCAAACCCGACGGCGGCAACGACAACGGCATCTCGGAAATGATCGCTCTTGACGATCACCGCCTGCTCGCCGTCGAACGCAGCTATGCGCAGGGCTTCGGCAACAACGTCAAACTGTTCATGATGGACCTTGACGGTGCAACCGATGTTTCCGGCATCACATCGCTTGTCAAGACCGACCAGCGCGTTGTCCCAGTACGCAAGAGCCAAGTGCTGGATCTCCGCGCCATCGGCCTGACGCCCGATAACATCGAGGCCATGGCGATTGGCAAGGCGAAGGACGGCACCGGCGTCCTGGTCCTTGGCTCGGACAATAACTTTTCGACTGGCCAGAAGACGCAGTTCTATGCCTTCAAGATCAACCGTCGGCCCTAATAATAACGAGGCGATCAGAGGCTGAGACAACCACGCTCTGTATACGCTTTATCCGGGCGGACCTTGAATCCGCCCGGTTCATAGCCCATAAAACAGGACAACAATAAAAAGAGGCGCGCGTGGGTGTGTTTGATCGTCAGAAAACCAATATCGAGCCGCGATGGCTGGGGCCGTCGGCGACGATACGTACGCCGCTGATCCCCTCGATTTCGGCTGCCCGCTGGCTGCTCGTACTCGTCGCTGCCGCCGGCGTCTATTTCTTCTACGGCTTTGTCGTGCCGATACTGGCAGCCCTCGTCATCGGTTTTGCGAGCTGGCCGCTTTACCGCAAGCTCCTTGCCCGCGTCGGCGGCAATACGACGGTCGCCGCCACGATCGCGATCATCCTCATCATCACCTTTCTCGTCATTCCTATCAGCCTTGCGGTCGCCTATACGACCGGCGAAGTACGCACCTGGGTCGCATGGGCGATCCATGCCAATCGCTTCGGCGCTGAAACGCCGCAATGGATTATCGCGCTGCCGCTCGCTGGTCCCTATCTCGACGAGCTCTGGACGAAATATATCGGCAGCCCCGGTACGATGGGAGAGCTCATCCAGGCCGTCAGCGGCGCCAATATCGGCGGTATCTACCGCGCGGTCCTGGCTGCCGGCGGCGGCGCCTTCCACCTGTTTCTGACGCTGCTCTTCATGCTGATCGCGCTGTTTTTCGTCTATCGCGACGGCTTCTCCTTCTCCAAGCAGATCGACATGCTCGGCGAGCGTATCCTGCCGAACCGCTGGGAGCGGATTTCCCGTGTCGTGCCTGCCACAATCAGCTCGACGGTCATGGGCATGACATTGATTGCCATCGGCGAAGGCATCGTGCTCGGCCTCGCCTACTGGATTGCCGGTGTTCCCTCGCCGGTCACCCTTGGCGTGCTGACCGGCGTCATGGCGCTGATCCCCGGCGGAGCACCGCTCTGCTTCACGCTCGTCTCTGTTTATCTACTCGCGAGCGGCGCGCATGTCGCCGGCATCGGCCTGTTCGTCTGGGGCACCGTCGAACTCTTCGTCGTCGATAAGACACTGCGTCCGAAGCTCGTCGGCGGACCGATCAAACTGCCTTTCCTGCCAACCTTTTTCGGCCTCGTTGGCGGTGTGAAGACGATGGGCTTTCTCGGCCTGTTCATCGGCCCGGTGCTGATGGCCCTGCTGGTCGCGATCTGGCGCGAATGGATACATGAAGTCCGTACCGCCGATGCAGGCCCGCAAATCGTCCTCGACGAACAGGCGCCGCCGGTGCATCGCGCTGCCGAATGATCTCCCGCCAGTCGAAGGCCGTTACGCGATCAGGCGCTTTTCCATGAAAAGGCTCAGCGGGTCCGGCTGATACGAGCCGAAAGGCTCGATCTCAAGATATCCATACTTCCTGTAGAGGCCGATCGCCTCCGGCTGGTAGATGCCTGTTTCCAGACGGATTGCCACGAGCCCTTTTTCCCTGCCAATCTCTTCCAGCCGGTCCATCAGCCGGCTTGCGACCTTCAGTCCCCTCGCCTCCGGATCGACGAACATGCGCTTGATCTCGGCCGTTCCGTCGCCCGCCTCGACCAGCGCGCAGCAGCCGACGATCTCGCCGCCATTACGCGCCACGAGGAAGCTCACGGATGGCTTCTCGAGCGTGGAAATATCGACAAGGTGATTGCTTTCAGGCGGATACAGTGACTGAGCATAGGCATCCGAGAGATCGAGAAGGCGGATGACGCCATCCTGACGCGGCGGTTCGAGGGCAATGGTGACGGACATTTTCACTCCAGTTCCTGTGAAGGCCACGCAATTTTTGTTTGGCTGACGATGAGTTGGTGGCCTTGCCTTCATTCCGTTGAAATTCAGCTTTCGAAGATGATGGCACGCTCAATAGCCATGGAGGCAGAATATGCAAGCCGTCCTCATCGCCATGACGATCCTCGGTTGCGACGATTCCGTCAGCCAATGCAATTACGTCGCCACGGTGGACAAACACTGGGAAACCGTCGTCGCCTGCGATGCCGAGGCCGAGCAGCGGCTGAAGACCTATGCCAATGCCAGCTATCCGACAGTCATCGCCGTCTGCGAAGCGCCGAAGTCGCTGGCCGCTGCCGAACCGCCTAAGCCGGCTCCTAGCCTGGAACTTGTCGGAGCGCCCGAGTTGACGAAACAGCGGAATGGTCTCGGCGGTTTTGTGGACAATATTGCTGGGCGCGTTCGCGCCAATTTTCCGTCCGGCCAGGATGTGAAAAACACGCTGACCAAGCCGCTGCATTTCGTCTCCGCAAGCTATTCCTGGGCCGCAGCGCGGTTTGCCGATTAGGCGGCCGCAAGCGACGCATAGACGCGAGCCGAACGGCGTTGCTCGGCCACATGCAGCTTCTCCACGATGTCGAGCAGTTCGCCAACGGCATCGTGCTGCCCTATCCGGCTATCGAATCTCTGGAGCAGACGCCCACATATGCTGCCGAGCACCGAGGCCGGTGTTCTACGCGACGCATCACGCCATAGGAGCGTCGCTTCCACGAATATGATGCTGATATCGCGCGGCAGGCCGGCGGATTCATAGAGCGCGCGCACCGCGTGCATACGGCCGGTTGCCAGAATGGCCCGCACGCGGCGATCGCTGCAGCCCGACAGATTGACGATGGCGCAGGCGAAGAACTCCACCTTGCCGCTGCAGAGCGCATGCATAAGAAAGGATGGCGTCAGCCGGTCGTTCAGGCGGAGATGTTCGACGAGGTCAGGAACCTCGATCGGCGCGATGTCGCCCGCAATGGAAACGATTGCCGCTTCCGTCGCCTCACGGCTGATGCGCTGCAGCCTCTGCAGGCCGATCGCAGCCTGTGCCAGCGGCAGGCCGACGAGTGCATTGCTGACATGCTGGGTCAGAAGCTGGCGTGCATCGGCCGGCAGGTCGTTGCGGTCGAGAAGCAGGTTTCTGATATCGCTGACATCGCCAAGCCGTTCGGCGATGCGCTTCAGCGATTGGGCGGAGATCGCAGCACCATCATTTTCCAGCAGGCAGAGAACTTCATCTTCGTCACCGACTTCCGCAAGAGCTGCCGAGACCGGACGGTTCACCTGGGCGCGCGCCGCAATCAGCATGCGCGTTGCGCCGCTGCCGCGTGCTGCGAGGTCGACGAGATCGGCATCCGTCAGCAGTGGCGAGCAGGTCACCGCATGGCAGGCGATCTCAGGCTGATCCTCGGCGAGTGAAAGGATGATGTTGCGTGGCGCCTGCGGCGCCCAGGCGATCGCTTCGGCGAGCGCAAGTCGCACACGCGGCGACGGGTCATCGAGCAGATAGGTCATCGCCTTTTCAGCCGCCTCGCGCCGCTCGTCTGACATTTCGGATCTGAGATAGACTCGTCCAAGAGCATTTGCAGCGGCCGCCCTATCAGCGGCCTTGGCCGTTTCGGCCCAACGAAGAAATGCCTCAATGATCACGACCACGCCCCAGCACTGGACGCGATTCCCTCGCGTCCTACTCAATACGAGGACGGTAGCCGGAAAAAGTTTATGATTGGTTCACCATATCCGTTAGGATTTATCCGCCCTTACGTGGCAGCTGTCAGACTTTCGGCCTGAACATTTCGAAGACGTCGCTGCCCTCGCAATAATCCATATAGCCCATGCGTGCGACCGGCCGCGCCAATGCCGCATCGAACCGGCCATCTCTGATGATGGCTTCATCGATATGGATGCCGATGACCTGCCCGAAAACGAAGACATTTTCGGTCGCCTCACCAGACAACGTCTTCGGCTCAATGATCTCGGTCACCCTGCATTCCAGCACGGCGAAAGCCTCGGCCACATAGGGCGCATCGATCAATTCCGCCCGCTTTGGCGTCAATCCGGCGAATTCGAATTCGCTCGTGCCATAAGGCAGGGCGGCTGAGGTAAGGTTCATCTTTTCCGCCAGATTGCGGCTGACGAAATTGCAGGTGAAGACGCCGGTTTCCCTGGCGTTTCGCTGGCTGTGCTTGTGCCCGCTCGACGAAAACATCACCAGCTTCGGCTTGTCGGCGACCGCGTTGAAGAAGGAATAGGGTGCGAGATTGATCGACCCGTCCCTGCCCTTGCTGCCGATCCAGCCGATCGGGCGCGGCGCGACAATCGCCTTGAAGGGATCGTGCGCCAGTCCGTGCTGGTTAGTATCCGTCGTATAGAACATCACACTTCGCCGCCGACCCAGGTGACCGTCTCGGTCAGCTCGGGGCGTGGACGCTCGACGGGCGGGAACGTGCTGGAGCCGATATGGATGAAGCCGGCAACCTTCTCACCCGGCTGGACGCCGAGCAGCGGATAGGCGCGCTCGTCATAGGCAAACCATTCCGTCAGCCAGTTGGCGACATAGCCATGCGCATTGGCAGCCAGGATGACGTTGAGGCAGAGCGCGCCAGCCGACATGATCTGCTCCCATTCGGGGATCTTGATATGCGGGCCGGCCTTGCTGACGATGCCGACGACGACGGGCGCACGGGTAAAGCGGGTGCGCTCCACCTGGATCATTTCCTCGGAAAGGTCTGGCTTGGCTTCGAGTGCGAGCTTCAGCAGCTCTCCGCCGAGCCGTACGCGCTCTTCGCCGCGATAGACGATGAAGCGCCAGGGGGCGAGCTTGCCGTGATCGGGAACGCGCGAAGCAAGGCGCAGGATTTCTTCGATTTCAGCTCTTTCCGGTCCCGGCTCACACATCTGGAACGCGGGGATGGAGCGGCGCACGGCGAGATAATCGATCAGCTTGATGTCGGATTTCATACGGGAGAAACTCTCATTTGTATGCAGAGGGTGGCCATAGGTCTTGAATTTGCCATGGCATTGGTCTTGAAGTGGACTCTGCGATTTCAGAAGTCAATCGGTTCACGAACAGGATGTTTGGCATTTTGCCTTTTGCACGGATCGGCCTTGCTATTGCGCTTCTCATGCTGACGCCGTTTGGCGCTGCTGCTCAGGATGCATTCAAGGAATTCAAGCAGCTTGAATCGACGCCGAAAATGCCGAAGCTCAACGCGTTCATCGCGCCGGGTTCGACACAGGAAGGTGTCCGCCTCCGCGACGTTTCGTTGGAAGCCAAGCTCACGGCCGATGGTGCGCCTGTCGAGGACGGGCTTACCTGGTATGTATTCAGCCCAGTCGCCGGAACCGATGGCAAGCTGCCGCTTATCGCCAGCTCCAAGGGCGGCTCGGCAGCCTTCCAGCTCGCTGCCGGCGATTATTTCGTCAACGTCTCCTTCGGCCGCGCCGGCGTGACGAAGAAGCTGACGGTGCCGGATGATGGCCGGGTCGACAAGCAGGTGATGGTGCTCGATGCCGGTGGCCTGCTGCTCAATGCGGTTTCCGGTTCCGATGTCCGCATTCGCCCGGATCAGCTGAGCTTCTCGATCTATTCTGCCGAGGTGCGTGACGACGGCGAGCGCGGCCTCGTCATGGCCGACGTGCCGCCGAATACCGTGGTTCGCCTCAATGCCGGCACCTACCACATCGTTTCCGAATACGGCAATGTCAACGCCAGCATCCGCGCCGATATCCAGGTCGAGGCCGGCAAGCTCACCGAAGCGACCATCCAGCACAGGGCTGCACAGATCAATTTCAAGCTCGTGTCGGAAACGGGCGGCGAAGCGATTGCCGATACCGCCTGGTCGATCCTGACGGCGGCAGGCGATAGCGTCGGCGAAAGTGTCAGCGCCTTTCCGACCATGGTCCTGTCTGAAGGCGAGTATACGGCTGTCGCCCGCAACAAGGACAAGATCTACCAGCGTGACTTCACGGTCGCTGCCGGCGTCAATACTGATGTCGAAGTGCTGATGAAGGACCAGCAGGCTCAGCAGCCGATTGCCCCTGCTGCCACGGCCCTGCCGTCGGGACAGACTGCGGCGGCACCCAAGGGCGTGCCCCAGCCGGGCGGCACCATCCCACCGCAGCAATCCCTGCCCTCATACGACGATCTTCAGAACAACAGCGACGGCGACAGCCTCGACTGACACCGCCTCTGCAATATCGGGAAATTTCAGCTTGCGCGCTTGAGGAAGGCCTTCTTCCTCGGCGCCATCGAGAAGACGGCGTCAAAGAGACGGGCGAGCAGATCCTTGCGGTCGCTGCCGCTGCTCAATTCTTCGAAGGACAGGACCTTGCCGACATGCGCCGTTATCGTCGTGCCGGAAAGGCGGCGGAACTCGCGGATGAGCAGCGACAGGCGCAACGTCATCGAGACGCGGCTGGCAAGATGGAAGAGACGACCGTTCTGGCCCTCGAAATAGATCGGCAACACACTGGCACGCGCCGCCTGGATGAGCTTTGCCGGGAACATCTTCCACGGCAGGTCTTCGGCACGGCCGAAGCCTTTCTTGGCGGTGGCGACACCACCAGCTGGAAAAACGACGATCGTCGTGCCTTCCTTCAGGAGGCGAACCGCCTCGTGCCGGCTCTTCATGTTCATCGCCATCGCTTCCTTGGTCTCCTCGAAGGAGATCGGTAGCGAGTAAGGCGCCATTTCTGGCACCTTGAGAAGATCGTTATGGATCAGCACGCGGAACGGGCGGCCGAGCTGTTCGGCAAGCGCCAGCACCGCAATGCCATCGCCGATGCCGAAAGGATGATTGGCAACGATGACGATCGGCTCGGCCGGCACCGGCTCCAGCGGCCAATTGCCCTTCACGCTGATCTCGACATCGATGAGGTCGAGCATCTTGCCGAAGACGCGGTCGCTCTTACCGACGATATCAGAGCGCCAGATGTCATAGAGCCGCACGTAACGGTCACGGCCCGAAAGCCCCTCGATGGAGCGGATGAGCCATCGCTTCAACCGTGGATCCCGTTCGTTCGCGTAGGAAAGCTCTTTGAAGCGCACTGAATGCTTGTCGGGATGAACCCGTCCCTGTTTGTGGCGGCTATATAACGGTTACATGTCGCATTTCTGACAGCGCCCGGCCGGCGCTGTCATTGTTCAGAAGCGATCGATCAGGCAGCTTTCGCCTTCTTTGCCTCGAGCTTGCGACGGATATCGGGCGGTGTTGCCTCCAGGGCAAGGCTTTCGATCGCCGAATCGAGCGACATCGACGTCTGTTCCTGGCTGCCGAGGCGGCGGATATTGACCGTGCGCTCTTCCGCTTCCTTCTTGCCGCAGACGATGATGACGGGAACTTTCGTAACGGAATGTTCGCGGATCTTGTAATTGATCTTCTCGTTGCGGAAGTCGGTCTCGACATGGAGGCCGGCGTCTCGCAGCGCGTCCGCCACTTCCTGGCCGTAGCTATCAGCTTCGGACGTGATGGTGGCGACGACGACCTGCAGCGGCGAAACCCACAGCGGCAGATGGCCGGCGAAGTTCTCGATCAGGATGCCGAGGAAGCGCTCCATCGAGCCGCAGATGGCGCGATGGATCATGACAGGCTGCGTCTTCTCGGAATTGCTATCGATATAGAAGGCACCGAAACGTTCCGGCAGGTTGAAGTCGACCTGCGTCGTGCCACACTGCCATTCGCGGCCGATGGCATCCTTCAGCGTATATTCGAACTTCGGCCCGTAGAAAGCGCCCTCGCCCGGCAGAATGCCGGTCTTGATACGGCCTTCGGATTGCGCCTCGATCGTCTTCAGCACATCGGTCATGACTGATTCCGCCCGATCCCAGAGAGCGTCCGTGCCGACGCGCTTGTCCGGACGAGTGGAAAGCTTGACGACGATTTCCTTGAAGCCGAAGTCTTCGTAGACCGACAGGATCAGGTCATTGATTTTCAGGCATTCGGCAGCCATCTGCTCGTCGGTGCAGAAGATGTGCGCATCGTCCTGGGTGAAGCCGCGTACGCGCATCAGCCCATGCAGCGCGCCCGACGGCTCGTAGCGATGCACGAGACCGAATTCGGCGAGACGGATCGGCAACTCGCGATAAGACTTCAGGCCATGCTTGAAGATCTGCACGTGGCCGGGGCAGTTCATCGGCTTCAGCGCAAATACGCGGTTATCCGCTTCCTTGTCTTCCGGATGCGTCATGGCATGTGCCGATTTCACGGCGAACATGTTTTCCTGATACCAGCCCCAGTGACCGGAGGTTTCCCAGAGTGCGGTGTCGAGCACCTGCGGCGCGTTGACTTCCTGATAGTCGACGGCGAGCCGCCGGCGCATGTAGGCGACGAGAGTCTGGAAAATACGCCAGCCCTTGCCATGCCAGAACACGACGCCCGGGCCCTCTTCCTGGAAATGGAACAGGTCCATTTCGCGGCCGAGCTTGCGGTGGTCGCGCTTTTCGGCTTCCGCCAGCATGTGCAGGTAGTTGTCGAGATCGGCCTGATCAGCCCATGCCGTGCCATAGATGCGCGACAGCATGGCGTTGTTGCTGTCGCCGCGCCAATAGGCGCCGGCAACCTTCATCAGCTTGAAGGCGGTACCGATCTGGCCGGTGGAGGCCATGTGCGGGCCGCGGCAAAGGTCGAACCATTCGCCCTGATTGTAGATCTTCAGATCCTGCCCTTCGGGAATGGCGTCGACGAGCTCGACCTTGTATTGCTCGCCCTTGGAGGCAAAAACTTCCTTGGCCTTCTCGCGCGACCAGATCTGCTTGGTGAAGGGAGCATTGCGAGCAATGATCTCCTTCATCTTCTTTTCGATCTTCGGCAGATCGTCCGGCGTGAAAGGCTCGTTCTTGGCAAAGTCGTAATAGAAGCCGTTCTCGATCACGGGGCCGATCGTCACCTGCGTGCCGGGCCACAGTTCCTGCACGGCTTCGGCCATCACGTGTGCGGCGTCATGGCGGATGAGTTCCAGAGCGCGTGGGTCCTTGCGCGTGATGATCTCGATCTTGCCGTCGGTGACGGCATCGGAAAGGTCGCGCACGGTGCCGTCGATCGCAATGGCGACGGCACTCTTGGCAAGCGACTTTGAAATGGATTCGGCGACATCCTTGCCGGTCGCGCCAGCCGGGAAGCTGCGGACCGAACCATCGGGAAATGTCAGGGAAACGGATTGGGACATCGAAATTCTCCTTGTCCAGTCCCGCCAACGAATGCGGGTGGTTGAAACGGAAGCGTCATCCGCTCGGGAATGCGCTGCCGCCTGATACTGATATTTGGTGCCTGAGTAAAGGAAAAGGCGCTAGACCACCATTTCGAAAAGCCCGCGCACCGTGTTCCAGTTGCGCAGCGTGCCGACACCCATGCGTTTGGTGCTAAGTGCTGACAGCAGCTTCGATTGGCTCGGTTTGCCGTGGAAATCAATCCAGAGATCGCAGCCGATCAACTCCATCCGCTGCCCTTCGGAAAGAAGCGGCTTCAGCGCTTCGACTTTTTGCGGATCGATCGGCAGTCTGTTGACGCGCACGATCACCTGGTCGCCCTTGCCGTCCTTGAACGGATTGGCGCTGCATAGGGCCATCCATGTGCATTCGCTGCGCACGATGATATCGACATGCTTGCCGAACTTTTCCTCGAAGGCCTCCTCGAGGCGTTCTTCGACTTCATGTGGCCGCACCTCATCCGCCTCGAAGACGAGATTGCCGGTCGAGACCAGCGTGCGCGGCTCACGATAGCCGAGTCCTTCGGCAAGCTTTCGCAGATCCTCCATGATCACGCGACGCTCGGATGTCAGGACAATACTGTGCAGAAGTGCGATAAAGGTGCTCATGGCCGCCAGAATTCCTCCGCTCCCTCAGGAAGGGTTTTCAGCAGGCGTTCCAGTGCCGCTGCATCAATATGTTTGCGTAGAACCGTTGCCACATCGCGTATCGCGGTATCGGGAGAAAAGTTGTGGTCACCGCGCAGTGACTGTGCTTCGCGCGTCATGATTTCGCGGTCTTCAAAGGAATGCTTAGTCTCGTCAGGATTCCAGTCGGCGACGAAGATTGCACGCAGCACCGGAGGTAATATGTCGGCGAACCGCAGGGCATCGGCAGTATCGAGCCGGCGCCGGAATGTTTGGAAGACACCCTGCGTCATCGTATAGACGACATTCCGGCTTTCGATCAGCGTGTGCCTTCTGACGTCGTCGAGATAGCGCTCGAAATCTTCGGAGGCACGCCTGTATTCGCCGGGTATCGTCATGGCACCTACCCCGCTTTGCGCCCGAGTGCAAAATAGCGCCAGGGCGTAAACCAGCGGAAGCGCAAGTCGAGACTGTCAGGAACTGGGTCAAGACCGCTCGTCCCTCCCGGCCAGCAGCGGCCGACGCGAAAGAGCGTCATCCAGCCGCCGGCCCAGAGCCCGTGGCGGGCGATAGCCTCATAGCCATATTCGGAACAGGTGGGGATATGCCGGCAGGAGTTGCCGACGAAGCCGGAAAGCGTCAGCTGATAGAGACGAATCAGCCCCATTCCGAAAAGGCGGTCCGGTGTCTTGCGGAAAGGTCCGCGGTAATTGCGGGAAAATTTCTGCCGCGGCGCTGGACGAGGCTTTGGTGCCGCCGCCCCACCCTCTTCTTCCTCTTCACGCAGCAAGCAGAATTCGCACATGGTTCACGCCTCGACGGCTTCGGCGCGGCGAGCCTCGATCTGGCCGATGGCGTCGACGACCGCGTCGAAAGTCAGCATGGTGGAGGCGTGACGCGCCTTGTAATCACGCACGGGGAGAAGATAGCGCATATCGGCAAATCGTCCATCCGGCCCCTCGCCGTCTGCTTTCAGCATGGCGAGCATATCTTCGCGCGCCTTGCGCACTTCGCCTGATGTCGCGCCGACGACGTGGCGGGCCATGATCGAGGAGGAGGCCTGGCCGAGCGCGCAAGCCTTCACATCATGTGAAAAGGCGCTGATCGTATCGCCGTCCATCTTCAGCCAGATGCGTACTTTCGAGCCGCAGAGACGGGAATGTGCCTGTGCGCTCGCATCGGCGTCTTCAAGCGTTCCAGTCAGCGGAATATTGCCGGCAAATTCGAGAATTTTGCTGTTATAGATATCATCCATGACGGATTTGGCTCCAAAACGCCTGAAACGACGCTAATTCCTATGTGATTGTCGTGTAAACAAAAAACACACAGTCTCACGACAGAATACTTACATAGCCGGGTCGTCTTCCTATATGTATGTCGTTCGAGGGCCATGAAAATGCAATGGCCTCTGATGAGATTGATTGGGAAACCGTGCCGGAAGGGTTCGAGGAAGGAGCCTGGAAAGCCCCGGAGCCTGCCAGGTGCAAGAATTCCCTCTTGGGGTACCAGTGGCTAGTCCGAATACGGTCCGCGTTGCGGGCCAGGAGACCATTGAATATGGACGCCATCGTCAAGAATTTTCCGCAGACCGCCCGTGAAACCAATCGCCCCTCCCAGCAGGAGGCAGAGGATGCCGTTCGCGTCCTGCTACGCTGGGCTGGCGACGATCCGGAACGTGAAGGCCTGCTGGATACGCCTGCCCGTGTCGCCAAGGCCTATCGCGAGCTCTTTGCCGGTTACGAAATGAGCCCCGAAGATGTGCTCGGCCGGACCTTCGAAGAGGTTGCCGGCTATGACGACATGGTGCTGGTGAAGGATATCCCCTTCTTCTCCCATTGCGAACATCACATGGTGCCGATCATCGGCAAGGCGCATGTCGCCTATATGCCTGACGGTCGTGTTCTCGGCCTTTCCAAGATTGCCCGCGTCGTTGAAATCTATGGTCGCCGCCTGCAGACGCAGGAGACGATGACTTCGCAGATCGCCAAGGCCATCGACGAAACGCTGCGTCCGCGCGGCGTCGCCGTCATGATCGAAGCCGAACATATGTGCATGGCCATGCGCGGCGTTCAGAAGCAGGGCTCGACCACATTGACGACAACCTTTACAGGAACGTTCAAGAGTGAACCGGCCGATCAAGTCCGATTCATGACAATGGTAAGGGGCCGCTGATACCGGCTCCCTCAGGAAGGCCGCCATGAGTGAATTGATTTTCAATCAGCCGTCGGAAGACAAATCCGAGCTGGAGGATGCCGGCGATTTTACGCCGCGCTTTGACGATCGCGGCCTGATTACGGCTATCGTCACCGATGCCGGCGACGGCGAACTCCTTATGGTCGCCCACATGAATGCGCAGGCTTTGGCGCTCACCATCCAGACCGGCATCGCCCACTATTTCAGCCGCTCGCGCGGCAAGATCTGGAAGAAAGGCGAAACCTCCGGCAATCTCCAGACCGTCAAGGAAATCCGTACGGATTGCGATCAGGACGCCATCTGGCTCAAGGTGGAGGTTGCCGGCCACGACGCCACCTGTCATACCGGCCGCCGCTCCTGCTTCTACCGCACAATTACGCTCGAAGATGGAAAGCCGATGCTGACCATCATCGATGACGATCTGCACTTCGACCCCAAGGATGTCTACGATAAATAGCCCGAATCCCGGCCGCCTGCCCCTTATTGCGACACAAGTCGCCTCTATGTACAATTTAGTAAGGGTTCGGGGCGACTAATTAGCAATCCGAGTGTTCTGCCGGGAGGGAGGAACGCCATGCTGGGCTGGAATATGCACCGTCAAAGCGCCGAAGGCGGTAGTTCCGGCACGGCAGCGCTTCAGGATACGGCCATTCCCCCAGTTCAATCCCCATCCGAAAAGAAAGCAAAGCTCGCATTGGCGCTCGGCGGCGGGGCTGCACGCGGCTGGGCACATATTGGCGTGCTGCGCGCGCTCGATGAGGCCAAAATCGAAATCGGCATGATTGCCGGCACCTCGATCGGCGCGCTCGTCGGCGGTTGTTATCTGGCCGGCAAGCTGGACGAGCTGGAAGATTTCGCCCGTTCGCTCACCATGCGCCGCATCGCAAGCCTTCTCGATCTGACGATCGGCGGTTCCGGCCTCTTCGGCGGAATGCGGCTGACCAAGCGCATGCAGGAACATCTGGAAGGCCTGACGATCGAGGATCTCGACCAGCCCTTCGTCGCTGTCGCCGCCGAAGTCAACACTGGGCACGAGGTCTGGATCGCCAACGGCTCGCTGATCACGGCCATCCGCGCATCCTATGCCCTGCCCGGCATCTTCGAGCCGGTCCGCAGCAATAATCGCACGCTGGTCGATGGCGCGCTCGTCAATCCCGTGCCGGTTTCGGTCTGCCGCAGCTACGAACAGCCGCTCGTCGTCGCCGTCAATCTCAACTATGATCTCTACGGCCGTTCCGCCGTCGTGCGCCACAATGCCAGCCTCTCGCCTGCCGAGGTGCAGCAGCAGAAGAACGCGCCCTATGCTGCAAGGCTCGGCATGACCGGCGTCATGGTGCAGGCTTTCAACATCATTCAGGATCGTATTGCGCGTGCCCGCCTTGCCGGCGATCCGCCTGACGTTTCGCTGCAGCCGCGCCTGTCGGATATCGGCCTGTCGGAATTCCACCGCGCCGGGGAAGCCATCGAACGTGGCTATGAAGAGGCTCGGGCAAGGCTGCCCGAACTGCAGCGCATGCAGGAAATCTACGCCAGGCATCCCTGACGCCCAAGCAATTCCAGCAAAAGTGTGTAGCGGTTTTGCGTCCGGAATTGCGTAGAACAACGAGTTATTCAGCTTGCGATATAGGCCTTGATATCTTCAGCCTCGCGCTCGACTTCGGCGATGCGCGACTTCACGACGTCACCGATTGAGACGATTCCGACGAGCTTGCCGTTGGCTTCGACCGGTACGTGGCGGAAGCGCTTGCTCGTCATCAGCTCCATGAGCTCGTTGACCGAGGTCTGTTCATTGCAGCGCAACACCTTCGAGGTCATGACGGAGGAAAGCGTCTGGTCAAGCCCGTCCTTGCCGTATTTTGCAATGACATGCACGAGATCGCGCTCGGTGAACATGCCGGAAATCTTGTTTTCCATGCCGACAACGACGATCGCGCCGATCTTCTTCTTGCTGAGAATCGCTGCCGCTTCCGAGACCGTGGTGTTCGGCTCGGTGGTAACGACGTTGCGACCTTTCAGATCGAGTATTGCTTTGACGGAACTGGCCATTTGGACCTCCCATGGCGAAATGAAGCACTTCGGAAACACAGGCTCCGCGGCGGTCTCTCCTCCCATCGCGGAATAGGTCAATGGTGCACTTCTTGGCTCAGGATTGCAACTCGTCGCCGGGCAAAGGCACCTCGAAATGCTCCTCCGGCGGCTTCCGGTCGAAGAGCGCAAAGAGGAGGAAGCCGAAGGCGAAACCACCGATATGCGCATCCCAGGCGATTTCCTGGCTGCCGTCGCCGACAAGCGGGATGCCGACGGCGATCAACGCGTTGCCGACCAGCCAGAACAGCATGAAGATGATCACCGTGCGGCTCTGCATCGCCTGCAGCACGGATAGCCGTGGATTGAGATGCGCGGGACCGAACATCTGACGGCCGGAGGGGAAGGCAAAGCGGCAGGCCGCACCCATCAGGCCGGACACCACACCCGAAGCCCCGATGAGCAGCCCCTCGCTTCCCCAGTTCAGGGCCGCATGCAGTGCCGCCGAGGCGACAGAGGAAAGGATCCAGAAGATGATATAACGCGCCGTGCCGATGCGGCGCACGACCGGCGCTCCGAAAGCCATCAGCCAGAGCCCGTTGAAGACGATATGCTCGATGCTTCCATGCAGCAGCGAGTAGGTGACGGGCGTCCAATAGAGTTCTGGCCCCTGCTCTGCGAGCGAAACCGCATAACGCAGCGGAATGAAGCCGAAGCTGAACAGGAACCAGTTGAACCAATCGACCGGCAGAAGCGATTGCACGGCATAAATCAGGATCAGAAGCAACAGCGTGGCCACGAGTGGCGGCGGAAGATTGAAGACCGGCTGGCGCGGCGGCCGGGCCGGCGGTTCGGGCCGCGAAGGCTCAACTGCCTGATCAGGCCCGGACATCTTTTCGTTCATGCGCTTCTCGCCTCGTTGGAGGCCTCAGCCATACAGGAGCGGGCTTCAAAAAAAAAGCCGTCCGGACTTGGCCGGACGGCGTGCCTGGGCTCCCCCCCGCATCGGTCCGAAAATCGAAATCGATTTTCGGAAAGCACGATGCTCCCGTTTAGAGAGTTAGAGCGTCCTTTGTGCGTCCGAATGGACGCACGGCGCTCTAGGGATGATCCTTCCTCTGGCAGTCTTGTGCAGAACTTCACTGTTCGAAGTCATGAATAGACAGTCTCATGATGGGCCTCTCCGCTCAAGCGGAACCGTTTCTTAACCTTAACCCACCGGATTTGGCATGAAATCCGCAAGGTAGAAGGTGAAGGGGCGAAAACCGCCCGCCAATGAACCGAAATGAGACAGTGTCATGCGCCTTCAGACCACGATCGATATTTTCGACTACTGGAATGCTCTGCGCGGTGAACATGATGCGCCCTTGAAAACGCAGATCGAGCCCCGCGCGATCCGTCATCTCCTGTCGAGCCTCTTCATGCTGGAGACCAAGGCAGACCGGCATATCCGATTCCGCCTCGCCGGAACGAAGATCTGCGATCTCTTCGGCCGCGACCTAGGCAGCGAGCGCTTTTCCGCCTTGTGGGCCAACGGTCAGCAGGAGGATATTGAAAGGACGGCAGCGGGCGTCATGGATCACGCCATCCCGACGCTTTTCAATGCGACCGGCTACAGCATCGCCGGCCATCACGCGGCCTTCGAGATCATTCTAATGCCGTTGCGCTCGCCCGAAGGCGGCTGCGGTCGACTGCTTGGCGCCATCGCGCCTGCCGTTGCCGCGAGTTGGCTGGAGGTCGTGCCGCTGGAGCTTCTCGCCCTCGACCGCAGCCGCCTGCTGCACGACATGTTCGCCCGCGCGGTCCAGGCCGAGCCTCGTGGCCCAGTCGAAATCACTGCCGAAAAACATGGTACTTTCAGTCGGGTCGTGCGTGCCATGTCGCATTTCCTGCATGGCACGGACGCCCGCTGATTGTCCCGTTTCGGGTCAATTGCCTGGGTATCCCATAGTACTTTAGGGTTATACCGCGGTTGGCTTCTACAACCTTCTGTTAATGGATTGCGGATAAGGATTGGATATAGCGATTTCATGAAGAAGCCCTTTGATGCACTCGTTCCAGACCGCTCAGACGCACCGACCTGCGCAGCGCCCTGAACAGGGAGTGTTCCAGCGCGTGCCCATCAACATGCAGGGCCGCCTGATGCTTGCGAACTACGAGGAATTCGAGTGCATGGTGATCGATATGTCGCCCGGCGACATGTATGTCACCTGCTCCGGCCGCCCGCGCGCCAACGAACGCGTCGTCGCCTATATCGACCATCTCGGCCGCGTCGAAGGTCATGTGCAGACGGTCGACATGCGTGGTTTCACAATGTCGATCAACGCCACGGAGCGTAAGCGCGAGAAGCTCGCGGCCCAGCTTACCTGGCTCGCCAACAAACACGAGCTCGGCCTGCCGGAAGATCGCCGTCATGATCGTCTGACGCCACGCGAGACCAAGACCGAACTCACCCTCGATGACGGCACACGCTATGCCTGCCGCATCATGGACCTTTCGCTCTCGGGCGCAGCCATCGATTGCGAGGTACGTCCGCCGCTCGGCACGCCCGTTCGTCTCGGCAACATGCGTGGCCGCGTCGTCCGCCACTTCTCGGAAGGCGTTGCGATCGAGTTCCTGTCGGTCCAGTCGCGCGAAACATTGCGCGAATTCCTCTAGTCCAGCACCTTTCCCGGTCAGAGCGCCGTGCGCCCGTTCGGATTCACAAACGCCGCTTTCATCGTTCCAGGCGCCCCTTGCGTGGAAAGCGGAGCCGATCTTCCGGCCGATACTGTGTGGCCTGCATAGGATGAATAGGCTGCATAGCCAGTTCAGACACGCCCTGGCAAATGTCAATTTCATTTCGCCTGAGATTTCCGCGCGGAGGTCGGAATCGGCCCCTGCCGCCCATGCATCCTGTACGGCAGAGACCTGAAATCCTACGTCCGTCATTTCTCCGTCACAAACTCGAAAGATACAGCGCGCCTCAACGAATGGCGCGGTCAATGTCAGTCCTGTTTCCTGAAATCGAACCTTACGATCACGGCCTGCTCGATACCGGGGACGGCAACCTCATCTATTGGGAAGCTTGCGGCAATCCCGCGGGCAAGCCTGCGCTCGTCCTGCATGGCGGACCGGGTTCCGGCTGTTCCACCGCATCACGCCGTTACTTCGATCCGTCTGTCTATCGCACCGTCCTCTTCGATCAGCGCAATTGCGGTCGCAGCCTGCCGAACGCCGCCGACGCCGCGACCGACCTCTCCCGCAACACGACTGACCATCTCGTCGCGGATATTGAGAGACTGCGAACCCTCTTCGGCGTTGAGAAGTGGACCATCTTCGGCAATTCCTGGGGCTCGACGCTGGCGCTTGCCTATGCGCAATCCCATCCTGATCATGTCAGCGGCATTGTCATTGCCGGTGTCACCACGACACGGCGCTCCGAAATCGACTGGCTCTATCGTGGCATGGCGCCGCTCTTTCCAGAGGAATGGCATCGTTTCGGCGAGGCGCTGCCATCAGAACTCCGCGACCTCGACCGGGTGAACGCCTACCATCAGCTGCTCAACGATCCCGATGAGCAGGTACGGCTGAAGGCGGCGCGCGATTGGCATGAATGGGAAGCGGCCACGATCCTCCTTGCCGATCCTGCCGGCCTGCCGCGGCGCTGGTCCGATCCGCGCTACCTTCTGACGCGCGCTCGCATCATCACTCATTATTTCCGGGAGGATGCATGGCTGGAGGACGGGATACTGCTGAAGAATGCCGGTCGCCTCGCCAGCATTCCGGGGATCCTCATCCACGGACGTTTCGATATAGAGGCCCCTCTTGTCACCGCATGGGAACTTGACCGCGCGTGGCCGGGCGCGGAGCTTGTGGTGCTGCCAAAAGCGGCTCATTCCACTGCAAATGCCGATATTGCCGCCGCGATTGTCGCAGCGACGAACAGATTTCGCGATCTGTGACGAAATTATTTTTTCGGCCGCCAATCCGGACATGAGCCGGAATCGGCTTTCAGAGCAGCGATTCCGTGCTCTTGTGAGCCTCGGTCAGATTTGCCCCAGCTGCCATTCCCGCTGCCGGTCATCGTCGAAATTTAGACGACTTATCGAAAATCGTTAACGGCCTGTCCGTTTTCTGGCCATTTCCGGCCCGAAAGCCTTTTTCCAGTTCCTCCAATTTTAATCGAATTCGAGACGAATACGTCTTTAATTTAACGCGTATTCGAGATGCATTTGATTCAAGTTTATCGTGCGTTTGAATAAACTAAGCCATTAATTTGATTGCGTAATTTTGCGTGAGATAAAAACGTCCGTGTCATTGTCGCCCTCACAACGGGGAGACGATAATGTCAATTCGAAACCTTCTGAAGGGCGGCCTTCTGGCCCTCGGCATGACAGCGGCAATGGCGGGCGCAGGACAGGCATCACCCGCCGCCAGCATGACGCTTGCCGGCAATGCGAGCCCACCGATCGGACACTATGAATTCTGTCAGGCCAATCCGCGTGAATGCGCCTTTGCCGGCGGCGATGCCGGCCCGGCTATCCTGACCGAGGATCGCTGGAAGGAAATTCTCAAGGTCAACTATACCGTCAATTCGACGATCCAGCCAATGACGGACATGGAGATCTACGGTGTCGAAGAGCGCTGGGCCTATCCGAAAACCGCCGGCGACTGCGAGGATTTCGCGCTTCTGAAGCGCAAGATGCTGATCGATGCCGGCTTCTCGCCGTCCGATACGCTGATGACCGTCGTGCTGCAGCCGAATGGCGAAGGTCATGCCGTACTGACGGTTCGCACTGATCATGGCGACTTCGTGCTCGACAACATGCGCAACAAGGTGCTGCTGTGGTCGGATACCGAATATACCTACCTGAAGCGCCAGTCCGCCGACGATCCGGCCCGCTGGACCAAACTGCAGGATGGCCGCGCCGTCGCTGTCGGTAGCGTCAAGTAACAGGCATACCGGCCCCGGTCCGTCCCGCATCCCCGTCCCGACCGGTGCCCAGAGCCGTTCCCGCTGTCCCGGGAACGGCTCGCTTCTTTTCTGGCACGTCCTTTTGGTTGAGTTAACGGCCCATTAACTCTCGCTATCTCATCATACTCACCAGATTCATCACCGGCACCGACGACTCGCGTTTTTCTTACGGCGGCCCGATATTCGAGGACGACGATGAGCCATTCCGCCGTGGGCCATCCTGGTGAGCAGCCCCTTCTTTCGACTCGCTTCCTGCTTCGTGTTACCGCGACGATTGCTGTTCTGGCTTTGCTGACGGTTGCGATCAGCGTTGCCGGGCGATGGTTCGGCCGTCACATCTCACTCGCCGGCAATACGGAAAACACCACCGGGATCACGGTGATCATCGGCCGCGATACGCTCGGCCTGCCCGCCAATACGATTCGCTTCCCCAGCGAACGGCATGACGGCGCGGCCGAGCGGGTCGATCTTTACCTCGCCTGGCCGGAAATGCAGGGCTATAGCAAGGACATGCGTCAGCGTTTCGACGACATCTCCCAATCGTCGGATCTGATTTTCCTGCAGATTACCCAAGGCACGATGTCACGCGACATGTCGGGCCGGCTCGAGCCGATCTATTCGCATCTCATGGATGGCGCGCCGCAACCGTTTGCGCATGACCTGACGCTGCACCGTCTGCGTGCCAATGCCGGCTACAACGGCGAGGTTCTGCTGACGGCCTCACGTCAAGGTGCCGTCGATTATGTCGTGCGCTGCGTGCTGCCCTCGTCGGTGGAAACGGCGACCAGCGGAGATTGCCAGCGCGATATCAAGGTCGGGAAGGATTTAAGTGTGCTTTACCGGTTCTCAAGCCGTCATTTGGCCGACTGGGACCATATTGATGCCGCGATCAGGACCTTTGTGGAAACCCGGCTCGTGAGCCGGTCTGCGACAGCCGCTAAAATCCCGCCCAATGTCTGAAGAAACGATTCATCATAAACGGATTGGTAACGCCCAACCTGTAGTTTTCCGGGACAGCCGGTTACGCGGTAGGGGGTGCGTAGCCCGTCGAACATCTGAAATGCAAGCGAAGAGTGGAATAGTGTCAAGGTCAATTTCCTCCGTATCATCGCCGTGGTCTGCCGGTTTCCTCGCAAAGGTGCTGACGATCCTCTCGATGGCTATCGCGATCGTCGCGGTCGACTCGGTCAATGCCGAAGCGGAAGCGGCGAATCCGAAATATGCCGGTATCGTCGTCGATGCCCGAACGGGAAATGTTCTCTACAGCGAGAATGCCGACCGTCTTCAATACCCGGCGTCACTCACGAAGATGATGACGCTCTACATGACCTTTGAGGCCCTTGAGCAGGGTCGTATCCGTCTTGATACACCCGTCCCCTTCTCCGCTCACGCCGCAGCCCAGGCACCGACCAAACTCGGCGTTCGCGCCGGCGGCACGATCACCGTCGAACAGGGTATCCTCGGGCTCGTGACGCTGTCGGCCAATGATGCTGCGACCGCGCTCGGTGAACTGCTCGGCGGCTCGGAAGATCGCTTCGCCCAGATGATGACCGCAAAGGCGCATGCGCTCGGCATGACACGCACCACCTATCGCAATGCCAATGGCCTGCCGAACACCGCGCAGATGACGACGGCACGCGATCAGGCTCGCCTCGGCATCGCCCTTCGTCAGCATTTCCCGCAGTATTACGGTTATTTCTCGGCGCGTGCCTTCAAGTTTGGTAACCGCGTGATCCGCAGCCACAACCGTCTCGTCGGCTCCGTGCGCGGCGTCGATGGCATCAAGACCGGTTATACACGCGCTGCCGGCTTCAATCTGGTCAGCTCCCTGCAGATCGATGGCAAATCGATCGTCGGTGTGGTTCTGGGTGGCGCTTCCACTCCTGCCCGCGACGCACAGATGCGCCGGCTGCTCGACGCCTATCTGCCCAAGGCTTCCACCAGCGGCGGCACGCTCGTTGCCCAGTCGAAGCCGATGCCTGATATGATCGAAACGCCTGCCCCGGTCTCCCCCGCCAAGGTTGCCCAAGTGGCGGAAAAGAAGACGATCACGTCCGATCAGCAGCCCGTCGCGGCCGCAGCAGCAACCGATGTCGGCCTGCCGCACAAGGGGCCGCTTCCGGACCGCCGCTATCAGGCGGCGAACACCGAGGTTGCCTATGCGGAAACCGCGGCACCGAAGACCGACAATCCTCTCCTGACGCAGCCAATGCCGTCTCCGAGCAAGGTCAAGACCGTGGCGATCAAGCAGCAGGAACAGGCATCCGTTCAGAAGTCGGCATCTGCCTACGTGCCGCCGGAACAGGGCGACACCTCGGTTGACGACCTGACCACAGCTTCCACCAAGCCGGCTCCTGCCAAGGAAGTTGCCGCCAGAGAGGTGCCGCAGCCATCCGGCTGGGTTGTCCAGATCGGCGTCTCTTCCAGCCGTGAATCGGCGATGGATCTTCTGCAGAGCGCCAAGGCCAAGGGCGGCAAAGCACTGAGTGCTGCCAAGCCTTTCGCCGTCGCCTTTGCCAATGGCGGCGACCAGGTCTTCCGCGCCCGATTCGGCGGGTTTGAGGACCAGCGTGATGCAGTCAACGCGTGCAAGGCGCTCAAGAAGGCCGGCGTCAAGTGCTGGGCGGCTGCCCAATGAGATATCCGGCGCTGCCTATGACTGATTTGGCGGCGCCCCTGCCTGCCGGTTGCGGTGTTCGCGCCGCCGGCAGTCGATCCTAGTTCGATTTGTATTGCGTACGAGGAAGATGATGTCGATCAACGAGAATGTCCCAAATGCGCCTGCCGGGCGCCGGGCGGTCAACAAGGGCCGCTCCGGCCTGCATCCGCTGCACGAAGCGGCACTTCGCCTTGCCGAAATCGGCCTGCAGCGCCCGAAGGCGAAATCGCCGAAGACCCGTGATCTCATCAATCTGTTGCTTTGCCACGGCGCACGTGCCTGGCGCTATTCCCAGCCGGAAGCGCATATCCATTTGCACATCACGTCGCCCGACGGCAATTCCCCGGTCGTGCTGCGCCTGCGATAGAGTGAAGGAAAGGCTTTAGAGCAATCCCAATTCCGAAAGCTCGCGGCGAAGATCCGCGGGCATTTCTGCAATGCCAGCGCCGAGACTGTCGAGGTCACGTGGCACGTCTTCATCGGGATAATAGCGCCAGCCCTGGAAGGCGCGCTTGGGCTGGACTGAGGTTTCGATCACCTCCGGACCGAGCACCAGATGGCAGCGGCCGATCCCCTCTCCATCCGTAAATGTCTGGATATCGAGAATCTTCTGGCGGGCCTGCACCTGCCCCTTGATGACCCAATAGAGCGAACCGCCGTCGAGCAGTTCTTCCACGCGCTTCGGCACCATGCGCGTCGTATGGACCGAGTGCGGTTCCAGTCCGGCGGCAATGGCGCGCAGCGAGCGTTCGGCCACCCATTCACGCAGGTCTTCGATCGAATCGCAGCCGACGCAGAGTTTGATGAGATTTAGTGCCATGCTGCCGTTGAAATCCTTTTGGCCGGCAGCGTCAAGCAAGAAGCTTTATACTTCCACAAACTCAGCATTCGACGACGTTGACGGCAAGGCCCCCGGTCGAGGTTTCCTTGTACTTCTCGCTCATGTCATAACCCGTCTGGCGCATCGTCTCGATGCAGGCGTCGAGCGGCACGAAATGCTGGCCGTCGCCCTTCACAGCGAGCGAGGCCGCCGTGACTGCCTTGACCGCCCCCAGCGCATTGCGCTCGATGCAGGGAACCTGCACCAGGCCGGCGACCGGGTCGCAGGTCATGCCGAGATGGTGTTCGAGTGCGATTTCGGCGGCATTCTCGATCTGCGCCGGTGTGCCGCCCATGACGGCTGCAAGGCCGGCGGCTGCCATGGCGGCGGCCGAGCCGACTTCGCCCTGACAGCCGACTTCCGCGCCTGAGATCGAGGCATTGTGTTTGATAATGCCGCCGATCGCCGCTGCGGTCAGCAGATAGTCGTGGATGCCTTTCTGATCCCAATCCTCATGGAAATGCTCGTAATAGCGGATCGTCGCCGGAATGACGCCTGCTGCACCATTGGTCGGCGCCGTCACAACACGCCCGCCAGCGGCATTCTCCTCGTTGACGGCCATCGCGTAGACGCTCAGCCAGTCATTGGCGAGCAGCGGATTGATGCGGTTGCTGCGCCACTCCTCCTGCAGCTTGTCGTGAATATGCTTGGCGCGGCGCCTGACGTTGAGACCGCCAGGCATGATGCCCTCGACCTTCAGCCCGCGCTCGATACACGACCGCATCGCTTCCCAGATGCGGTCGAGACCGGCATCAAGCTCTTCGCGGCTGCGCTGGCTTTCCTCATTGGCGCGCTTCATCTGCGCGATCGACAAGCCCGAACGTTCGGCCATTTCAAGCATCTGTCTGGCGGTGGCGAAGGGGTAAGGCACCTTGTAATTGCCCTGCGCCGTCTTCTTGCGCGCCCGCATCTGCTCCAGTTCCGTATCGGTGACGACGAAGCCTCCGCCGACGGAATAATAGATGCGCTTGACGAGCAGCCGGCCGTCCTTGTCATAGGCGGAGAAGGTCATGCCGTTCGCATGGCCGGGCAGCGGCTGCTTCTTGTCGAAGAACAGGTCCGTCTTCGGCTGAAATTGATAGGCCGGATGTCCCTCGGGTGCGATACGGCCGCTTTTCTCCACCTCGTCGATAATGGCATCCATGCGATCCGGATCGACTGTATCGGGCGCCTCGCCCATCAGGCCCAGGATGACCGCCCTGCCCGTCCCGTGGCCGATACCCGTATGGGCGAGCGAACCGTGCAGGCTGACGTTGATGGCCGCCACCTGCGCGCCGGTGGAAGGGCGCGGCCATTCGTTGGACAGGATGAGCTCGAGGAACCGGTTGGCAGCTGTCATCGGCCCCATCGTATGCGAGCTCGACGGCCCGACACCGATCTTGAACACATCGAATACCGAAAGAAACATGGAGGCGCCTTCTAAACTTGATGATGCAGATTATGCGAACCCGGTTCGGCATCCGCGTGGCGGACCGACATCACCTTGAACCGGTGCGACATAGCGCTGGACACTAGTTGGACGCGGCCCGTCTTGCCAGCAATTCTCGTCTTGCCGGTCATTGCAGCATTCGAACGCATCTGTAGAGTGGCCGCATTTATACGGGAACTGACTCGCTGATGATGACGACGGCGGACTATATCGCGCTTGCCTTCTTTATCTTTATCTGGATGGGCTATTCGTGGCTGCTGCACGGACAAACCTTTTTCGGCCGCACGAGTCTCACGCATGCCATGGCGCAGCGGCGGCGTGAATGGATATATAATTCCCTACGCCGCGATTTGAAGATGATCGACACCCAGATCATGGCCGGGCTGCAGAATGGCACGGCGTTTTTCGCCTCGACATCCATCTTCGCGATCGGCAGCTGTTTTGCCCTGCTCGGTGCGACGGAAAAGGTGGATGCGGTCTTTGCAGACCTGCCTTTCGTCTTTCACAGCGGCCATGCCGCCTTCGAAATGAAGGTCGGTGGGCTTGCTGCCCTCTTTGGCTATGCCTTCTTCAAATTCGGCTGGTCCTACCGTCTGTTCAATTATTGCACCATCCTGTTCGGCGCGATACCGATGATGCACGATACTGACAAGGACATCATCGCCGCCGAGCGCGCCGCAGAACGTGTCATCCGCATGAATGTCCTTGCCGGAAGCCATTTCAATGAAGGTCTCAGGGCGATCTTCCTGTCGATCGGCTATCTCGGCTGGTTCATCAATCCCTATTTTTTCATTGGAACGACATCGATCGTCGTCTTCGTGCTCACCCGCAGACAGTTCTTTTCGGCAGAGCGCCTGGCGATCATGGAACCCCAGCTGCCACCAAATCTCCATCTTTCTCCTGTCCTGCCCGATAAGCCGTCGGTGAGCGACGGTGACGAACTGTCGGGGGGACTTTGAATGACATCGCCGACAACGCAAGCGACGGCTTACGCAAAACCACCGCGTATCGGGCTCGTGGATACGGCGCGCGGCGCGGCCCTCATTGCCATGGCCACCTACCATTTCAGCTGGGATCTTGAATTCATGGGCTACCTCGCGCCCGGAACGGCCGAGACCGGCTGGCTGAAGATCTACGCCCGGGCGATCGCCACCACCTTCCTGTTCATCGTCGGCGTCAGTCTCGTGCTATCAAGCCGGCCGGAAATCCGCTGGCGTGCCTTCTGGAAGCGTTTCGGGATGATCGCGGGCGCCGCCGTGCTGATATCAGCCGCCACCATGTATTTCGTGCCCGGCGAATGGATTTATTTCGGCATTCTCCATTCCATCGCGGTTCTGAGCCTGATCGGCGTGGTCTTCCTGCGCCTGCCGTTGCCGGTGACGCTGCTCGTCACGCTGGCACTGCTTGTCGGCTGGATCGCCGATACGTTCGTGATGCCGGGCGTGCTCGATTCTCATCTGTTCGATCCGAAATATCTCGCCTGGCTCGGTTTTGCGGCGACGCCCGACCGGTCGAACGACTTCGTGCCGCTTTTTCCGTGGGCGACGCCCTTCTTCCTCGGCATAGTCCTTACGCGGCTGACCTTTCTCACGAGCCTGCCGCAACGTCTCGCCGCATTGGGTACGGGTGGCACATGGCTTGCGTGGCTCGGCCGCCACAGCCTCGCCTTCTATCTTATCCATCAGCCGGTGCTGATCACGGTCGCCTATGGCCTGACCTTCGTGGTGGCGCCGCCGAAGCCCGATCCGGTCGCGACCTATCTGCGCCAGTGCAACACGTCCTGCACGGTCGAACAGGGCGAAGCGGTCTGCCGCAGCTTCTGCCAGTGCACGCTCGATCAATTGCAGGCGCAGCAGCTCTTCACGCAGTTCCAGGCGGGACAGGTGAAGGCGGATGATGAGCGGATCATGGCGCTTGCCAGCCAGTGCAGCGCTCAAATAGAGCCTGAGCCGGCGCCGCAGTCTGAACCGCGGCCCCAGCAATGATCAGGTGGTAACACCGATTTCGGCGAGGCGTCCGAGGCAGGCCTCCTCAATATTGTCGAGCTCGGTGATCGTTTCGTCGATATCTTTGCGCTTCTGGCGCAGGTCTTCGCGTTTTTCGTCTACACGCTTCATCAACAATTTGAGCTGGCCGAGCTCGCCCGGCGGCTCCTTGTAGACCTGAATGATTTCGCGGATTTCGGCGATGGTAAAGCCGATGCGCCGGCCGCGCAGGATTTCCTGAATGAGGCGCCTGTCGGCAGGGCGGAACAGGCGTGTGCGCCCGCGGCGCTCCGGTTGGATCAATCCCTCGTCTTCATAGAAGCGAAGCGTGCGCGTCGACACTCCGAATTCGCGCGTCAGCTCCGTTATGGTATAGTATTTGTTCACCAGTATCTCATCCCCGTCATCGGCCTGACATAATATTGACTTTTACGTAATAGTCAATTTCGCCATCCGTCATATGCCGAACCACCAGGTTGCGAGACCCAGGAAGGCGAAGAAGCCGGTGCAGTCTGTTACGGTCGTGACGAAGACAGACGAGGCGATCGCCGGGTCCGCGCCCATCTTATCGAGCAGCAGTGGCAGCAGGATGCCGGCAAGCGCTGCCGCCATCAGGTTGATGATCATGGCCGCCCCGATGACCGCACCAAGCTGGTAATTGTGGAACCAGATGCCGGCGATTGCGCCGAGGAGGATGGCGAAGAGTATCCCGTTCAGAATGCCGACGCCCGCCTCCCTTCGAATGATGCGGCCAGCGTTGTAAATGTCGAGGTCGCGGGTCGCGAGCGCGCGCACCGTCACGGTCATCGTTTGCGTGCCGGCATTGCCGCCCATCGAGGCGACGATCGGCATCAACACCGCAAGCGCGATCATCTTCTCGATAGAGCCGTCGAACAGGCCGATGACGCTGGCAGATAACATTGCCGTGCCGAGATTGATCAAGAGCCAGAGAAAGCGCGAGCGCACCGTCGAAATGACGTTATCGGAAAGTTCTTCGTCGCCAACACCGCCGAGGCGCTTGATATCCTCATCCGCTTCTTCATGGATCACGTCGACCACGTCGTCGATGGTGAGCACGCCGACGAGCCGCTCGTTCTCGTCGACGACGGCGGCGGATAGAAGGTCGTATTGTTCGAAGAGCTGGGCGGCCTCTTCCTGGTCCATCTCGGCAGGGATCGGATGGTTCGTTTCCCGCATGATGGTTTCGATCTTCGTCTGCCGCTTGGTGCGCAGGATCTGGTCGAGATCGACAGCGCCGAGCAACTTGAAGGTCGGGTCGATGACGAAGATCCGCGAGAAGGAATAGGGCAGATCCTCTTCCTCGCGCATGTAATCGATCGTCTGCCCGACCGTCCAGAATGGCGGCACGGCGACGAATTCCGTTTGCATGCGTCGGCCGGCCGAGCTTTCGGGATAATCCAGCGCACGGCGGAGGCGCACCCGCTCCGTAAACGGCAGCTGCGCGAGAATCTCTTCCCGGTCTTCCTTGTCGAGGTCTTCGAGAATGTAGACGGCGTCGTCCGAATCCAGTTCGCCGATGGCAGCCGCAATCTGCTCGTTCGGCAGCTGGTCGACGATCTCGCGGCGGATCGTTTCGTCGACCTCCGTCAGCGCCGTCATGTCGAAATCGTCGCCGAGCAGGCGCACCAGCGCCAGGCGTTGATCCGGCTGGATCGATTCGAGCAGGTCGCCTATTTCCGATTCGTGCAGGCGCGCGACGTTCTGGCGAAGAAACAGCGTGTCGCGATCGGCAATGGCTGCACCGAGCCGTGCCAGGAAGTCGCTGCGCACATTGCCGTCTTCGTTATAGATATCGACGTCTTCGTCGGATGGACGTTTGCGATTGCGGTCTTCGGTGTCGGTCGTCGTCATCTGCCGCCCTCGCATCCCAGTTTGATTTAGACTATCGAGCTGCATTCGAGAATGTCGGCTGAAAATGCATTGTCAACAAGCGGATACGCGAACTCCGCCCTGCCCTGCGCCGCCGGAATCCGCACCGACCAGCTAGCCGAAAGCACTACTGCCGTAAAGCGCAAACCCGTGCTTTCTGATGACAATGTCTGTGGTCGGCTATAGTTTCCGCCGCCATCAGTCGAAAGGAACTTCACCCGTGCCGATCCGCCCGATTCTCCGCTACCCGCATCCCGGCCTGAAGACGCTCTGCGCGCCGGTGACGGCATTCGATTCGGTTCTGTCACGACTGGCGGACGACCTGCTGCAGACGATGCGTGCAGCGCCCGGCGTCGGCATCACTGCGGCTCATATCGGCGTCTTTGAACGCCTGACGGTGCTGGAGCTCGACAAGGCGGACGGCGTACGCACCTACGTCAATCCGCAGATCACATGGTTTTCGGACGAGACGATGGTTCATATGGAAGGCAGCGTCTCCATGCCGGGCGCCACGGGCGAGGTCACGCGCCCAAACGCGATCCGCTTCCGCTATCAGGACCTCGACGGCCAACAGCACGAGGAAGAGGCTTCCGGTTTCCTCGCCATCTGCGTCCAGCACGAGGTCGATCAGCTCGACGGGATTTTCTGGCTGCAGCGCCTGTCACGACTGAAGCGCGACCGGCTGATCAGGAAATGGGAAAAGGCGAAAAGCTGAGGCCTGGCCACCGTCGGGCGAACCAACAGCACCCTTCGGGCGTTTGTCTTGCAGAACGGTAACCCGGAAGGAGACCGCAATGCCTGGGAATAAAGACAAGTCCTCGCGCTCTCGCGAAGAGGATTATCGCGACTTCGAGGAACGCAATCTGGACGATGGCTGGCCCTATGCCGATGATAGCGGCGCCAAGTCTGCGGGCAGCGAAAACCGCCCATATGGCGAAACCGCCGCCAATTTCGACCGCGACCGCAACAGCGGTTTTCGCATTGACGGGACCGACGAGGACGGCAATGAAAACCGCCTGAAGGATTCACTCGAGCCGGATACGATCGACCGCGATGACAGCGACGAGCTCGAAGCGCGCGTGCATGACAATCTGGAAAATATTCCCGACGTCGATATCGACAGTGTGGAGGTTCATGCCGATGGGCATATCGTGACGCTGGAGGGGTCCGTAGAGACGATCGGCATCGCCCGCAAGGTCGAACTCGGTGCGCTGTCGGTGGACGGGGTCCATCATGTTCGAAACCGCCTAGAGGTGACCGGCGTCGACGCCCATATCCCCAACGAGGATTGAGGCAAAAAACACGAAATCGCCACATTTGAAAACCGGGAAGCGTCTGCTTTCCGGTTTCCAAGTGTGTAAAATTACAAATAGTTAATCAATTAAAGATTGCAGATGTGTAATCTTGGCGAAAGCGTCGGAACCTCAGGCAATTAACTATGCCGGCTAAGGTAACGAACCCCTCAAGATCATTGACAAATATGTGATTTTATTCGGACGAAACGTCGCACGCTGCCCGTCATCTTTCTCTCAAAATTGCCCTAATTGGGGCGCGGACTCAATCTTGCCGGGGGTCGGTTCTGCGTTGTTGAATTCAACAACAGATTGAGGAGATAGATCCATGCGCATGAAATTCGCAGTCGCTGCCACCCTATTTGCCGCCAGCATGGCAAGTGCTGCTTTTGCCGCGCCGAAATACTCGGATGACTATTCCAACGGCGGTGATGGCCTCTACCAAACTCCGGTCGCACCATCCAAGTCCGTTCACTATCCGACCCATGTGACACGTCCGGCCTATTCCAGCGACTATACGAATGACAGTGATGGTTTCGCGCCGACGGCGATGGCGAAGCCGGCGAAGGTCGACACCGCCGCAACCGGCAGCATCAAGCCGCTTCCGGATTGCCACAGCATGGTTGGCCCGAAGGGTTCTCGCCAGAAAGGTGCCGACAGCGGTGCCACTCGCACCGAAGCTTGCCGCGAAACGCACTGACATGCCTTGAGAAAGGGCCGGTTTCCGGCCCTTTTCTTTTTTCGGATTTCCGGTTTTCCTCTTTAAATTCAACGCTTCGCACGGCGTAATCCACACCTCGATCAAGCATTTAAAAAAAACTGTCACATCGTGCTTGTGTCCGTCTGAGGCTTTTGCTACATGCTGCCTCGCCGACGCAAATCGGCCCTACCACGATGCGGTCGTGGCGGAATTGGTAGACGCGCAGCGTTGAGGTCGCTGTGGGGCAACCCGTGGAAGTTCGAGTCTTCTCGACCGCACCAAGAAACCCGCTTCGGCGGGTTTTTTCTTTTTCGGCCAAACGCTTAGTGCCTTGATCTGTCTGCCATAAGCCGTAACGCGCTTGGCGCCCCCTTGCCGCTCATTTCGTCGATCGCGGATGACAGAGCGTTACCTTCCCGCAACGACCACAAGTCTGATGCGCAATCTCCTGCTTGACTTGCATCTGGAATTGAGAACATAACTGGAACAGTTAAGGGTTCAGGGGTGTTCATTTTCATGAAGATAATTTTGATCAGCAATTTTTGATGGGTCGGTAGAAGAACTATCGGCTGCCACATCGGTCTGTGCGGCTAACGCGCGCCGGCATCCAGTCTCCTCACGCACTCGAACACAAGCCGGACGTCTTGGCCTGGCGCTCATCTCTACCTGCGCACTTGCATGGCATCTAACGATTGGGGATCGCATGACACCGGAAGATCGCTACCGATACACAAAGGGAGGTGTGAAGCTCGCCATTCTCGGAACGTTTATTTTCGCGATTTATCTCGTCGAGCGTTCCATGGGCGAGACCGAGACGGCCGCCTATAGGACGCTTGACGAGTGTCTGAAGGATAGCAAGTTCGGTCCGGACGATTGCAAGAGCAGCTTCGAGACTGCCCGTGCCGAGCATCTAAAAAACGCACCTTCCTATCAGAACCGCGAGGATTGCGAGGAGGAGTTCGGCACCGGCCACTGTGAGCAGACAAGTTCAATGCATGGTGCCGGTGGAGGACATTACGTCCCCTATCAATCAGGCTATCTCATCGGCCAGCCCGAAAAGGACGTCAATGGCGTCTACTACCCGGCTGTACCGGCATCGGCACTTTACGAAAGCAGCCACGTCTCGGGCTTCGTCAATGCTGCTGGCGTATTGGTCACTAACAAGGTCGGCGGCTTTAAGATGACTTATGGCAATGGAGCGCTCGTCAGGCCTGATGCCACTACGACGACACTTGCCCGCTCTGGCTTCGGCACGCGCCACTCTTCCGCGTCCTGAGGGCTCCAAGATGAAGCGTATCGCGACTGGCGAAAGGCCGGACTGGATCCAGAAGCTCGAAGCGCTGGATTTCACCATTCACCATATGTATGGCGAACTCTATTGGGACGAGTGTAACGCCTACCAGTTCACGCTCACTCAGATCGAAGACGATCTGGAAGATCCGACCAATGAGATCCTGGAGCTCTGCTACAAGGCAGTCGATCGCATTTGCGCTGATTCCGCATTGATGACGCGCATGGCGATCCCGACCGAATTCCACGAGGCTGTCAGGAAATCCTGGAAATGGTCCGACCGTGACATCTACGGTCGTTTCGACCTGCGTTACGATGGCAAGAGCCCGGCGAAGCTTTTCGAATTCAACGCCGATACGCCGACCTCCCTCTTCGAAAGCGCTGTGATCCAGTGGGAATGGCTTCAGGACATGAAACGATTGGGGCGGTTTAGCGCCGATACCGATCAGTTCAACTCCATCCACGAGAAGCTTATCGGTGCCTTCCAGTATTTCAAGAATGCCAGCGACAGCGGCGTCTTCCATTTCGGCTGCATCACCGACAACGAGGAAGATTATCTGACGACCAAATATCTGGCCGATGTCGCCTTCCAGGCGGGCTTCGAAGTAGTGCTGCTCGACATGGAAGAGATCGGTATCGATCCGGAAAAATGGTTCACCGATCTGGAAGACCGCCGGATGGAGAACCTTTTCAAGCTCTATCCGCTGGAATTCATGGTCCACGAGGATTTTGGCGCACATCTCATCTCCACGGGCACGAAGATCCACGAGCCCCTGTGGAAGATGACACTGTCGAACAAGGGTCTCCTGCCCGTCCTCTGGGAAATGGCGCCCAACCATCCGAACCTGCTGCCGGCCTATTTCGCTGACGATCACCGGTCACAGCGCCTGGAAAACTCCGTAAGAAAACCGCTCCTGTCTCGCGAAGGCGCGAACGTCACGCTGACATCGGAGGGAAAGACGATCGCGGTGGACGGTGAATACGGCGAAGAAGGTTATATCGTGCAGGAAGCCTGTCTGCTTCCGCAATTCGGCGACGATTATGCCGTCGTCGGTTCCTGGGTGGTGGCAGGAGAGGCCTGCGGCATCTGCATCCGCGAGGACAAATCGCCCATCACGCAGGACCTCTCCCGCTTCGTCCCGCATTTCATCATGGATTGATTGCATATCTGAGATGGCTGCCCGCCGCAAAGAGCGATTGAATCGCTCTTCGCCCAAGTCCATATAGAAGCCCGCGCCCGGCCCTCCTCTCCGCATGATGGCGCCAAGGACTGCCATGCTACGCACCGATCTCGATTTCTCCATGCTCCCGAAACTTGGCTCGCGCCCCGTTCGCTGGCGAATCTCCGATGGGCTCATTCCTTATGCGGAAGCGGTGGAGACTATGGAACGGGAGGTCGCCAATATTGCCGAAGGCGGCGATGAGCTCGTCTGGCTGCTGGAACATCCGCCGCTTTACACGGCCGGCACCAGCGCAGACGCCAAGGATCTCGTCCAGCCGGATCGTTTCCCGGTCTTCGCCACCGGCCGCGGCGGCGAATATACCTATCATGGTCCCGGCCAGCGTGTTGCCTATGTTATGCTCGATCTGAAGCGCCGAAGGCAAGATGTGCGTGCCTTCGTGGCCGCCCTTGAAGAAGTCATCATCCGCACGCTCGATTCGATGAATGTGCGCGGCGAGCGGCGTGAGGATCGCGTCGGTGTCTGGGTCCGTCGGCCGGAAAGGCCCTTGCTGCCTGATGGCACGATGGCCGAAGACAAGATCGCTGCTCTTGGCATTCGCTTGCGCAAATGGGTGACCTTCCACGGCCTGTCGCTGAACGTCGATCCTGATCTCGATCATTTCAACGGCATCGTGCCTTGCGGCATCTCGGCCTATGGCGTCACCAGCCTCGTCGATCTTGGTCTGCTGGTGACGATGGCCGATGCCGATATCCGCCTGCGTGCCGCCTTCGAAGAAGTCTTCGGGCAAACCGTCAACGATAGAGCGCACTGTCCCTGATTGCTGGCCTTGATCCGCTGAACGTCCTGTGATTGATGACATCATCCGCGGGAAGCAGCCGTCATGTCCGAATCTCCCTCCACCCAGAATCCGCTCCAGGGCATGGCCATCATGGCTGGCGCCATGGCGATCCTGCCAACGATGGACGCAATCGCCAAATATATGGCGACCTTCGAGGGCATGTCGCCCGGACAGGTAACTTTTTACCGCTTTTTCTTTCAGCTCGTCTGTACCCTGCCGATCCTCTTTGCGATGTTCGGTATGCAGGCGCTCTCGGCTAGGCGCCCGTGGATGAACCTGCTGCGCGGCGCGCTGCATGGCGCAGCCAGCCTGCTCTTCTTCGTCGCCGTCAAATACATGCCGCTCGCCGATGTTTTCGCCATCTATTTCGTCGAGCCCTTCATGCTGACGGCGCTCTCGGCGCTGTTCCTGGGTGACAGGGTCGGCTGGCGGCGCTGGATGGCAATCGTCGTCGGCTTCGGCGGCGCCATGATCGTCATTCAGCCGAGCTACGAGATCTTCGGCCTGAAGGCGCTGCTGCCGGTCTTCTGCGCCTTCCTCTTCTCGCTCTATCTCTTTCTGAACCGCGCGATCGGTGAGGCGGATTCGCCGCTGACGATGCAAACGATGTCGGGCATCGGCGGCACGATCTTCATGGCCGGAGCGCTTTTCGTCGGAAACAGCCTCGGCAGTGCGGACTTCACCCCCTCCCTGCCCGCCTCTTGGCTCGGCCTCGTCCTGCTGCTGATCCTCGGCACGATTTCCGGCTATGCACATATGCTGGTTGTTAAGGCTTTCCGGTTGGCACCACTCTCGCTGCTGGCTCCTTTCCAATATTTCGAAATTATCTCGGCAACCGTTCTCGGTTACGCCCTCTTCGGAGATTTTCCAAATGTTTCCAAATGGATCGGCATCGCGATCATCGTCGCGTCCGGCCTTTTCATCATCTGGCGCGAGCGGCTGCAGGCGCGATTGCTAAAATCCACACAAAACGGCGCATCGACAGTTAACCCTGCTTCTTGACGGATATTCAATTCGGCGCCGATAAAGCCATTTCCGGCTTCATGATGAAGTCTGGAGATAAAACATGAGTGAGTTCCGTCTCGCGTTTCCGGCGTGTGTCATTGCCGGGAAGCATCGGCTGACGGCCGAAGACATCGTGCTTTTGCGCAAACACACCTTCCCGGAGGGAATCCGGACTTCCGATCATGTCGTGGTGATGTTGGCGCTCAATAATTCCTGCCCCGAAAAATGCTCCGAATGGAACACGTTCTTCGTCGAACAACTGGCAGGCTTCATCGTCGATTACACCTATCCGCAGGGCTCGCTGGACGAGATCAATGTCGCGTGGATCATGCGCATGTTCACGACTGACGGCGTCGTCAACTCCGTCCTCGAACTCGAGCTCATCCTGCACGTCATGGAGCTGTCCGCCCATGTTCCCGACGAACTCCGGGCACTGGCACTCGACCAGCTCCGCCTGGCGCTATCGGAGAATATCGGCGGTTACAGGCTGACCCGCGCCACCGACCGCAAGAACATTACGCGGCAGGACGTGGATTACGTCATGCGGGTTTTGAGAAGCGTCAGCGAAGGCGGCATTATCGGCGTATCGCCGGTCGAATACGGCGTCCTGCAGCGCATCGAGGCAGAAACCCAGCCCGGCGCCAATCATCAGCGCTGGGGCGAGATCATGGCTGCGGTCGAACTCCGGGATTATGCCCAGCCGAGGCGGAGCCGCTGGCTGCGCATCATTGACGAAGAGCCGGTCGTCGCTGCAGCTGTTGCCTGACCGGTCGAGCCTCCAGACCCCTCTGATTCTTCAAGCCAATTGTACGTTCCGGCTTTTTATGCGTAAAACTCCGGAACGCATTTCCTGGGTGGAGTCTCGATGTTCAAGAAAATCCTGATCGCAAATCGCGGCGAGATTGCCTGTCGCGTGATCAAAACCGCGCGCCGCATGGGCATTGCCACCGTTGCGGTCTATTCTGATGCGGATCGGGATGCCCTGCATGTCGAAATGGCCGATGAGGCCGTCCATATCGGTCCAGCGCCTGCTGCCGAAAGCTATCTCGTTGCCGACAAGATCATTGCCGCCTGCAAGCAGACCGGCGCCGAAGCCGTTCATCCCGGCTATGGCTTCCTGTCCGAGCGTGCTTCCTTCTGTGAGGCGCTCGAGAAGGAAGGAATCATCTTCATCGGCCCGAAGCCCAAGGCGATCACGGCGATGGGCGACAAGATCGAATCGAAGAAATTCGCCAACGCTGCCAAGGTTTCGACCGTGCCCGGCTATCTCGGTGTGATCGAAGATGCCATTCATGCCGAAAAGATCGCCGCCGAGATCGGCTATCCCGTGATGATCAAGGCATCTGCCGGCGGCGGCGGCAAGGGCATGCGCATTGCCTGGAACGAAGCGGAAGTGCGTGATGGTTTTGACCGGGCCCGCTCGGAAGCGAAAAGCTCCTTTGGCGACGACCGCGTCTTTATCGAGAAATATATCGTCGATCCGCGCCATATCGAAATCCAGGTGCTGGCGGATGCTCACGGCAATGTGGTCTATCTTGGCGAGCGCGAATGCTCCATACAGCGCCGGAACCAAAAGGTGGCAGAAGAAGCACCCTCGCCCTTCCTCGACGAGAAGACGCGCGCCGCCATGGGCGAACAGTCCGTGGCGCTGGCGAAGGCCGTCGACTATCAGAGCGCCGGCACGGTGGAGTTCATCGTCGACCGCGACCGCAATTTCTATTTCCTCGAAATGAACACCCGCCTGCAGGTCGAGCACCCGGTGACGGAACTCGTGACCGGCATCGATCTCGTTGAGCAGATGATCCGCGTCGCCGCCGGCGAGCCGCTACCCTTCGCTCAGAAGGATATCAGGCTGAACGGCTGGGCGATCGAGAGCCGTCTCTATGCGGAAGATCCCTACCGCAACTTTCTGCCCTCGATCGGCCGTCTGACGCGTTACCGCCCGCCGGCGGAAGGCCGCAACGGCGATGTGGTCATCCGCAACGATACCGGCGTCTTCGAAGGTGCGGAAATCTCCATGTATTACGACCCGATGATCGCCAAACTCTGCACCTGGGCTCCGAGCCGGTTGCAGGCAGTGGAGGCCATGGGACAGGCGCTCGACGCTTTCGTCGTCGATGGCATTGAGCACAATGTTCCCTTCCTCGCAGCACTGATGAAACATCCGCGCTGGCGCGAAGGTCGTCTCTCCACCGGCTTCATATCAGAGGAATATCCAGACGGTTTCGCCCCGATGGCGCCTGACGCCTCGGAAGAAGCAGCCCTTGCTGCCATCGCGCTGTCCTGCTCCCTGATCGATACCATCAGGCGTGAAGGCTTCGCCGATCGCCTGCGCCATCCGAACGGCCCCCTACGCGAAGAATGGGTCGTTAAGCTCGGCAGCGACTATGTTCCGGTGAAGCTGGTCGATGGCCTCGTCACCATTCCTTTCGAGATGGAAATGGAAGTCGGCGGCCGCACGGAAACCGTTATCACCGACTGGAGACCGGGGGATGCGGTCTGGCACGGCAGAATCGCCAGCCGACAGGTAACGGCGCAGATCCGTCCGATCCTGAACGGTCTGCGCATTGACTGGCAGGGCCTCTCTGTCAAGGCGCGCGTCTTTACGCCCCGTCATGCCGAGCTTGATCGCCTGATGCCCGTCAAGCTGCCACCCGATACGTCCAAGCTCTTGCTCTGCCCCATGCCCGGCCTCGTCGTCTCGATTGCGGTCGGAGAAGGCCAGGAGGTCAAAGCGGGCGAAACGCTCGCCGTCGTTGAAGCCATGAAGATGGAAAACGTGCTGCGCGCCGAGCGCGACCTCGTTGTCGGGAAGATCAAGGCCGCTCCCGGCGAGAGCCTCGCCGTCGATGCCGTCATCATGGAATTTGCCTGAGGCTTTTTCCCCTTGAGCCGTCCTCGCGGAGCGTGCAAAAGTCGCGCTCACAAATCATGAGGAGATCGAAGATGGATGTTCGCGCCGCCGTTGCCGTTCAGGCAGGAAAACCGCTCGAGGTTATGACCGTTCAGCTTGACGGCCCCAAGGCCGGCGAAGTGCTGATCGAGGTCAAGGCGACCGGCATCTGCCACACCGATGATTTCACCCTCTCCGGTGCCGATCCCGAAGGTCTCTTTCCGGCGATCCTTGGTCATGAGGGCGCGGGCATCGTCGTCGATGTCGGCCCGGGCGTCACGTCGGTGAAGAAGGGCGACCATGTCATTCCGCTCTACACGCCGGAATGCCGCGAATGCCCCTCCTGCCTGTCGCGCAAAACCAATCTCTGCACCGCCATTCGCTCGACCCAGGGCCAAGGCGTCATGCCGGACGGCACCTCGCGATTCTCGATCGGCAAGGACAAGATCCACCACTATATGGGCTGCTCGACTTTCGCCAATTTCACGGTTCTGCCGGAGATTGCCGTCGCTAAGGTCAATCCGGACGCGCCGTTCGACAAGATTTGCTACATCGGCTGTGGTGTCACGACCGGTATCGGCGCCGTCATCAATACGGCCAAGGTCGAAATGGGCGCGACGGCGATCGTCTTCGGTCTCGGCGGCATCGGCCTCAACGTCATTCAGGGCCTGAAGCTTGCAGGCGCCGATATGATCATCGGCGTCGATCTCAACAACGACAAGAAGGCTTGGGGCGAACGTTTTGGCATGACGCATTTCGTCAATCCGTCCGAAGTCGGTGCCGATATCGTCCCCTATCTCGTCAACATGACCAAGCGTGGTGCCGACCAGATCGGCGGCGCCGATTACACGTTCGACTGCACGGGCAATACCAAGGTCATGCGCCAGGCGCTGGAAGCCAGCCACCGCGGCTGGGGCAAGTCGGTCATCATCGGCGTCGCCGGCGCCGGCCAGGAAATCTCCACCCGTCCGTTCCAGCTCGTCACCGGCCGCACCTGGATGGGCACGGCCTTCGGCGGTGCGCGCGGCCGCACCGATGTGCCGAAGATCGTCGACTGGTACATGGAGGGCAAGATCCAGATCGATCCGATGATCACCCACACCATGCCGCTCGAAAAGATCAACGAAGGCTTCGAACTCATGCATTCCGGCAAGAGCATCCGCAGTGTGGTCCTCTATTGATGGCTGCTGTTGCCTACACGGCCGATCTCAAAAGCCTCGATGAGCTCTCCGCACGGGAGCTCTACGATCTCTTGCGGATGCGCGTGGACGTCTTCGTCGTCGAGCAGAACTGCCCCTATCCGGAACTCGACGGCAAGGATATCGATGCCCTGCATCTGCGGCTCATGGACGGTGACGAACTGATCGGCTCGACGCGGCTCCTGAAGCCCTACAGCGTCGAGCATCCGGTAAAGATCGGCCGCGTCGTCGTCTCACCTGCCCATCGCGGCAAGCGGCTCGGCGAGGCGTTGATGAAGGAATCGATCGCAGCCTGCGAAAAGTTCTTCCCGGCCAATTCCATTGCGTTGTCGGCACAGGCGCATCTGCGCCGCTTCTACGAATCTTTCGGCTTCGTCAAAACCTCGGAGGAATATCTGGAAGACGGCATTCCCCATATCGACATGGTTCGCCAGCTGGCTACCCAGCCAGCGTGAGGATATCGCCATGATCTATGTCGATGCCGACGCCTGCCCTGTAAAGCCTGAAATCCTGAAAGTGGCCGAACGTCTCGGCATGGAAGTGACTTTCGTCGCCAATTCAGGCCTGCGTCCCTCCCGCGATCCGATGGTGCACAACGTTATCGTCTCTAACGCTTTCGACGCCGCCGACAACTGGATTGCCGAACATACCGGCCCGACAGACGTGGTCGTAACCGCCGACGTGCCCCTCGCGGTTCGCTGCGTCGCCAAGGGCTCCTTCGTCACAGGTCCGACTGGTCGCGTCTTCGATGAGACTACTATCGGCATGGCAAGTGCCATGCGCGATCTCGGTGCGCACCTGCGCGAAACCGGCGAGAGCAAGGGCTACAATGCCGCCTTCAGCCCGAAGGATCGCTCACGTTTCCTCGAAACCTTCGATCGTCTCTGCCGCAGGGCGAAAAGCGCCTGAGCCTCAAGCGGAAATCGGGTGGCATGGCAGCCATGCCAATTCCTAGCTTGAAGTGAGCCGTTCCCTCGTCCATATGAGCTGTGACGCAGACGACTGCGGCGCTCGGGCGTTCCGGGTCGCAAAAGTCGCGGGGACGGCCTCGCTCTTAACAAGGAGAGTATGATGGCCTGGTTCCTGCTTTTTCTCGCTGGCCTTTTTGAATGCGGTTGGGCAATCGGTCTGAAATATACCGATGGTTTCACCCGCCCGATGCCGACGATCCTCACGGTCGTTTCGATGGTGGTGAGTGTCGTGCTGCTTGGTCTTGCCGTCAAAACCCTGCCGATTGGCACCGCTTATGCGATTTGGACCGGTATCGGCACGGTCGGTACCGTGCTGCTTGGCGTCTGGCTTCTGGGGGACGCAACGAGCGCCTCCCGCCTGATCTGCATAACGCTGATCGTCGCCGGTATTGCCGGCCTCAAACTGACGGCCTGACAAGGCGCAATCTGAATGAAAAGGCTGCGGGCGCTGAACCCGCAGCCCCTTTTGTCTCTGAGATGCTTTAGGCCGCCGCGTTTCTATTGTCGACAGACCATGCACCTGCGCCCGCAAAGAATATGTAGAGGAAGACGAAGCAGAACAGGATGGCGGCATCGCCCTGGTTGATCGCCGGGAAGAAGCTGCGTGGCATATGTGCCATGAAATAGGCTATCGCCATTTCACCGGCCAGCAGGAAGGCCACCGGTCGCGTTGCGAAACCGATCAGCACCAGAAGGCCGCCGACGAGTTCCAGTAATCCCGCAACCACGAACAGTGTGGGCAGCGGACCATCGCCCTGGGCGGCCGGAAAGCCGAAAAGCTTCATCATACCGTGCTCGATGAACAGAAGCGCGGTCATGATTCTGAGAGCGGCCAGACCATAGGGGCGGTAGGCAGAAAGACGCTCGAAAGTGGACATTAAGACTCTCCTTAAGGATGTACTGCCGAGCGTTACCGCGTCTCCAGGGGGGATTGAAGACACGGATTGCTGACAGGTGTTCACAACTTCGACAGTGGGCAAACACCTGAAGAGACAGTTATTCGCTCAGAGCGGAATGTTGTCGTGCTTCTTCCAGGGATTGCTGAGATCCTTGTTCTTCAGCATCTTCAGGCCACGCGCCAGTCGCCGGCGCGTCGAATGCGGCATGATCACTTCATCGACATAACCGCGTTCGGCGGCCACAAAGGGCGACAGGAAGCGGTCCTCGTACATTTTCGTGTGAGCGGCAATCTTCTCGGGATCGGCAATGTCCTTGCGGAAGATGATCTCGACCGCACCTTTGGCGCCCATGACGGCGATCTGCGCCGTCGGCCAAGCATAATTCAGGTCACCGCGCAGATGTTTCGAGGCCATCACGTCATAGGCGCCGCCGAAGGCCTTGCGGGTGATGACTGTCAGCTTCGGCACCGTCGCCTCTGCATAAGCAAACAGCAGCTTGGCCCCATGCTTGATAAGGCCGCCATATTCCTGCGCCGTACCCGGCAAGAAGCCCGGCACATCGACGAAGGTGACGATCGGAATGTTGAAGCAGTCGCAGAAGCGCACGAAGCGTGCAGCTTTCCGGGAAGCGTCGCTGTCGAGCACGCCAGCGAGCACCATCGGTTGGTTGGCGACGAAACCGACCGTGGAGCCTTCGATGCGCCCGAAGCCGCAGACGATATTCTTGGCAAAGCTCGCCTGGATCTCGAAGAAATCCCCCTCGTCCGCAACCTTCTGGATCAGTTCCTTGATGTCGTAAGGCTTGTTGGCATTGGCCGGGATCAGCGTATCCAGCGAATTATCGGCGTCAGTCACCGACTGGTAACATTCGATCTCGGGCACCGGCGACGTGTTGGATTGCGGCAGGAAATCCACAAGCCGGCGCACCTGCAGGAGCGTATCGACATCATTGTCATAGGCGCCGTCGGCGATCGACGAACGCGTTGTATGAACCACCGCGCCGCCAAGCTCCTCTGAGGTCACCGTCTCGTTGGTGACGGTCTTCACCACGTCGGGACCGGTGACGAACATGTAGGACGTATCACGCACCATGAAGATGAAATCCGTCATCGCGGGTGAATAGACGTCGCCGCCGGCACACGGCCCCATGATCACGGAGATCTGCGGAACAACACCTGAGGCCAGCACATTGCGCTGGAAGACTTCTGCATAACCGCCAAGCGCCGCCACACCTTCCTGAATACGCGCCCCGCCCGCATCGTAAATGCCGATGATCGGCGCACGGTTCTTCAGCGCCATATCCTGCACCTTGATGATCTTCTCGGCATGAGCTTCCGAGAGCGAACCGCCGAAGACGGTGAAATCCTTGGCGAAGACGAAGACGGTGCGGCCGTTGACGGTGCCCCAGCCGGTCACCACGCCATCGCCGGCAATGCGGCTCTTGTCCATGCCGAAATCGGTGGAGCGGTGCTCGACGAACATGTCGAACTCCTCAAAGGAGCCTTCGTCGAGGAAGAGATCGATGCGTTCGCGCGCCGTCAGCTTGCCGCGCTGGTGTTGCGCGTCGATACGTGCCTGCCCGCCACCGAGACGGGCGATATCACGGCGGCGTTCGAGCTCTTCCAGAATGTCCTTCATGATCTCCCCTCGCCGCTTTCCGCGGTATGTAGCAATTCCGGCAAAGTGTGCAGCGGTTTTCGCGTCCGGAAGAATAAAGCTACCGTCCGCTGAGTGCGAAGGCGGAGCGTATGCGCGCTGCGATATCTTCCGCCAGAATCTCATCTGCCAGATTAGGATCGGCGGTCAAGCTTGTGACTTCGAAGGAGGTGACGGCGATGACGGATCCGTCCTCCACGGAAGCGGCATCGATGCTGACCTTCGCGACGTTGCGGTCTTTCTGGAAGCCGAGCCCCTTCTGGACGGAAACAATGCGGATGGTCAGCACCACCCGCGGCAATTCGGTCGTGCGGACTGTGGCACGGATGGCGGCGTTGACGCGGTCGCTGATGCCGGAGAGCAACTCTGCCGACATCGTCGTGCTGGATAGCACGACGGCGCTGCGCACGTCATATACGGGCTTTTCCTGCTTCTTCGGCATAAGGTTGGCGCAGGCCGTCAGCGCCACGCAAACAAGCGCTATCAGGCAAAATCTCGACCTCGGCCAGTTCATTCCAAATTCCTGCATATCCCGTCTGGAATCGCAGATTTCGTCATAAAGCCCATCAAAGCAATATGATTCAGGCCCTTAGCGCGAAAAAAACATCCGTTGCTGCTTTGAAATCTTCAAAACGCTTGGCGCGGCGCTGCTCGGCTTCTTCGTCGCTTCCCCAGTGCTCGATGGTCCAGTCTTCGTCGAGATGAGCGAGCGACCAGGCTTCTGCAGGCGTGATCTGCCCTTCGGCGATCGCGAGCGCCAGAAGTGCCGAACCGGTCAGCGTTGTCACCGTATGGAGAGATGCAAGCTCGAGGGCGCTATCATGCCTGCGCAGCGCTGAGCCGAAGGCGGCGATCGCCTCACGCGGCTGCTCGTGATGCATGACGCCTTCGACGAGGATGAAGCGCGCACCGAGATCGGCTGCCGCCCAGTCGAGCACCGGATCCCAGCGCTCGGTCTGCCGCTCTACCAGCTCTTGCGGACTATCGGCGCGGTAGCAGAGCAGATCGCTCGAGGAGAAGCGCAGGATGTCTTCGAACACGGCCTGCGTGTCGGTCGCCACGCCGTCGATCGCCGTATTGACGAGGCGCGTGACCGGCATCAGCGTCGGGTCGATCACCTCAGCCTGCGCATCCCATTCGGTGGCGATAAGCTTTGCCAGTGCCTCATTCGGCACGGCCAGCACTTGCCTTGCGGGCGTGCGCACGGCCTTGCCATCGAGCGCAATGGCGAAGCCTTCCTCGTGCGGAGCCACGGAAACCGTCTGATAGAAACGCTTCGGCAGCGGTTTCTTCATCTGGATCTGCGCGCGGCGCACAGGATCGGGATGGCTCAGATCTTCGGAAAGGTCGTTCAGCAGGTCGCGCATGGGCTCACCTCAGGAAAAATGGCGCAATATCTCATTTGGATGGTAGGCGATCGCATCGGCGCCGTTGGCGATCAGCTCATCCACGCTGGCATAGCCCCAGGCAACGCCGATCGCCTTGGCGCCGGCAGCCTTTGCCATTTGCATATCGTAAACCGCGTCGCCAATGACAATGGCATCGACCGCATTCATGCCGGTTTCGTCGCAGCATTCCCTCACCATGGCCGGATGGGGCTTGGAGGGGCAATCGTCGGCGGTGCGCGCGACGATGAAATGCTTGTCGAAACCGTGCGTCTCCATCACCAGCTTCAGCCCTCGCCGGGATTTGCCGGTCACGGCGCCGATCAGCAGATCCTCACGCCCGCTGATCGCGTCGATCATCTCGCGGATGCCGGGAAACAGCGGTTCCCGGTAATCGAGATCCTGACGCACGACCGTGAACAGCGATTTGTAATGTGCCGTCATGTCGATATCTTCTTGCTCGACATGTGGCCTGCCCTGCATGCGGGCAATCGCGATATCGAGCGTCAGGCCGATAATCGCCTTTGTGTCTTCGAACCGCGGTTCCGCTTTCCCGAATTTCGCAAACGTGCGGCGCATGGTTTCGTGGATCAGCCCGGCACTGTCGACCAGCGTGCCGTCGCAATCAAAAAGCGCAAGTTTCATTCTTCGTCATCCAGGATCGGGGCGGAATTCTCATCGAAACCGAGCAGGTTCCAGCTCTGCACCATATGCGGCGGCAGAGGCGCGGTGACGCGCAGGCGCCCGCCGGAGGGATGGGGGATGTCGATATGGCGGGCGTGCAGATGCAGCCGCTTTTGGATGCCGCCGGGAAAATCCCAGTTCGGATCCTCGTCGAAATATTTGGGATCGCCGATAATCGGATGGCCGATATGCAGCGCATGGACGCGCAGCTGGTGCGTGCGGCCCGTATAGGGCTCCATCTCCAGCCAGGCGAGACGCTGGGCCGCCGTCTCGATAATGCGGTAATAGGACACCGCATGATCAGCGCCGTCCTCACCGTGTTTGGCAATCCGCATGCGGTCGCCGTCAGCCGTCTGTTCCTTGACGAGCCAGGTCGAGATCTTGTCTTCACGCTTGCGTGGCACGCCCTTCACCAGCGACCAATAGGTCTTCTTGGTGTCGCGCTCACGGAAGGCGGCGGTCAGTTTCTGGGCCGCACCGCGTGTGCGGGCAATGACGAGCACTCCCGACGTATCGCGGTCGAGGCGGTGAACGAGCCGGGGCTTCTCGCCCTTGGGGCTGGTCCATGCTTCCAGCATCTGGTCGATATGGCGCGCCACGCCTGAGCCGCCCTGCACCGCAAGGCCGGCCGGCTTGTTGAGCACGATCACCTTGGCATCCTCATGCAGCACCATGCGCGCGAGAAGTTCGGCATCACCGGAATGTTTGAGATCCCTGCCGGCGATCGGGCCGGATTTGACCTTGGAGTCGACATCGAGCGGCGGCACGCGCACCATCTGGCCGGGCTGGACGCGCGCATCGGTTTTGACCCGTCCGCCGTCGACGCGAACCTGGCCGGAGCGCAAGAGCTTCTGAAGCTGGCCGAAGCCCAGACCCGGATAATGGATCTTGAACCAGCGGTCGAGCCGCATGCCCGCTTCGTCGGGATCCACCTTGATGTGTTCTATGCCTGCCATGGAATACTTTCGGAAAATACGGGCGCGATCAAAGCCAGCGCCTCTCTTGCCGCTGCCTTTAGAGCATTTTTCAGAAAACGGAAATCGGAATCGAATTCAGAGCAATACGCGCATCAGGTCGAGGCCGGCCATGACGGCCGCCATCGAAAACCCAACGCCTATGGCAATAGGTACCGCCGGCAAAAACATCGCCGCGCTCGAAGAGCGAGATCGCATCCAGCGAGAAAGCGGAGAAGGTGGTGAAACCGCCGAGAATCGCGTCTGTGGAATTCTTACCATCCAGTAAAATATGAAGGATTTTCTTAAGCGGAACACGAGGGTTGTGGCGGTATGACAGCCCCATGACACAACTTGCTTCCATATCCGCGAGCACTGCCGCCCTCGCTTTCGAGTCCCTGCGCATTCCTCAGCGTGTGGCGACCGGCACGGCTGCGCGCGAGGCCCGCAAGCTGGCGGACCGCCAGCTCAATCAGAGCGGCGAAGATCCGGAAGAACCTACCAGCGTCATCCAGAATACCGAAGTGGCACTCGATCTCATGACCAAGGGCTTTCACCAGCCGCAGGCGGGCTTGAAGCAGGCCCTTCAGTCCTACGAAGACGTCTGAGAGCTAGTTCCTGCTCAGAGGAGCAAAGCCGCGCGATGCCGCGGGCTTTTTGTCTGGCGCTTTTATTTGCCCTGCGCCGACAGCACGTTCAGCACCAGATCGACCTTGCCCGCCTTTTCGAAAGTCAGCGTAACCGGCACCTTGTCGCCCTGCTTGAAGGGCGATTTTACCTGGAGGAACATCAAATGCAGGTTTCCGGACGCAAGTTCGACGGTCTGGCCGGCGGGAACGACGATACCGTCCTTCAACTGGCGCATCTTCATCACATTGTCCTGCATCGCCATTTCATGGATCTGCACTTCGCCTGACATAGGCGACGTGACCGAAACCAGATGGTCATCGGCCGAACCGTTGTTCTTTACCGTGAAGCCGCCACCGCCAACGGGCTGGCCGGGCAGCATCGCCTTGGCGAAACCGCCGGAGATTTCGAGATCGCCGAGCTTCACCACGTCGCCACCCATGGGTATGTTCATGGAGCCCATATTGCCCATGTCCATGCCCTGCATGTTGTGATGGTCCTGGGCAAGCGCGGATCCGGCAAAGCCGCAAACGCAAAATAGGGCAGTAAAACCGAACGTTCTGGCAATCTTCATCCAAATATCTCCTCGCTCTGCGCCGCGTTAGCCAATTTTGCCCGCAAATGCAAAAGCCCATTTGCCGCTGATCGCAACCGGCTTCTTTGAGCCGCGACAAAAATTTGTACGGTCGCGACATTTCGCTTGCCAAGGCCCGCTGCCCCCGGATAATTGCCGCAACCTTGTTGGGAGAAGCCGGTTCGCGATACCGGTGCCGAAGGAGCAACCGCCCCGGAAACTCTCAGGCAAAAGGACCACAAGGGGCAGACGGAACTCTGGAGAGAGACGTTCTCGGAACGTCCGCCGAAGGGATAACAATCTCAGGCACAGGGACAGAGGGGGCTCAAGGAGACAAGGCGCAGCCGCGCCTTCAGTTTTGAGCCCGCGCCGGATTTCCGGCGCAAACCCCGGAGGCGTCGTTTGGACGATACTGCTGCCCTTAAGAAAACCCCGCTTCATGCGCTTCACCTGTCGCTCGGCGCCCGCATGGTGCCGTTCGCAGGTTACGACATGCCGGTACAATATCCGGCCGGCGTCATGAAGGAGCACCTGCAGACCCGCAACGCTGCTGGTCTTTTCGATGTCTCCCATATGGGTCAGGTCGTCATCAAGGCGAAGTCCGGTAAGTATGAAGATGCAGCTCTTGCGCTTGAGAGCCTTGTGCCGGTCGATATCCTGGGTCTTGCCGAAGGCCGTCAGCGCTACGGTTACTTCACGGACGAGAATGGCGGCATCCTCGACGATCTGATGATCACCCATCTCGACGAGCATCTTTTCGTCGTCGTCAACGCCGCCTGCAAAGAGCAGGACGTCGCGCATCTGCAGAAGCATATCTCCGACACCTGCGATATCACCGTCCTCGACCGCGCGCTGATCGCCCTTCAGGGGCCGCGCGCGGTGGAAGCGCTGGCCGAACTCTGGGCCGATGTCGCTGCCATGAAATTCATGGATGTGCGCCACTGCCGCCTGCACGATGTTTCCTGTCTCGTCTCGCGCTCGGGCTATTCCGGCGAAGATGGTTTTGAAATCTCCATTCCCGCCGACAAGGCCGTAGATGTCACCAACCGGTTGCTCGAGCATCCCGATGTCGAGCCGATCGGCCTCGGCGCCCGTGATTCGCTGCGCCTCGAAGCCGGCCTCTGCCTCTATGGAAATGATATCGATACGACGACCTCGCCGGTTGAAGCCGCCATCGAATGGGGCATGCAGAAGGCTCGCCGCACCGGCGGTGCCCGCGCCGGTGGTTTTCCGGGTGCCGAACGCATTCTTGGCGAACTGGACAAGGGCGCTTCCCGCAAGCGTGTCGGCCTGAAGCCCGAGGGTAAGGCGCCGGTGCGCGGCCACGCCAAGCTCTATGCCGACGCCGAGGGCAAGACCGAGATCGGCGAAGTCACCTCGGGCGGTTTCGGTCCCTCCGTCGAAGGTCCCGTCGCCATGGGCTATGTGCCGGTTTCTCACGCCGCACCCGGAACGCAGATCTATGCCGAAGTGCGCGGCAAGTACCTGCCCGTGACGGTCTCTGCCCTTCCGTTCATCACGCCGACCTACAAACGCTGACCTTAATTGCGAGAGGATTTTTCCATGCTGAAGTTTACCCAGGAACATGAATGGCTGAAGCTCGAAGGCGACGTCGCGACCGTCGGCATCACCACCTACGCTGTCGAGCAGCTCGGCGACCTCGTTTTCGTGGAATTGCCTGAGGTCGGCGCCACCTTCTCCAAGAATGACGATGCGGCGACCGTCGAATCCGTCAAGGCTGCCTCGGAAGTTTACTGCCCGCTCGACGGCGAGATCGTCGAAGTCAATCCGGCGATCGTTGCCGATCCCTCGCTCGTCAATTCGGATCCGCAGGGCGCCGGCTGGTTCTTCAAGCTCAAGCTGAAGAACCTCTCCGATATCGACGGCCTGCTCGATGAAGCGGCCTATAAGGAGCTCACTGCGTAATGACGACGCCTACCGAATTCCAGTTCACCGACTATCAGCCCTATGACTTCGCCAACCGTCGTCATATCGGCCCCTCGCCGTCTGAAATGTCGGATATGCTCGGTGTCATCGGCTACAAGAGCCTCGATGCGCTGATCGATGCAACTGTGCCGCCTGCCATCCGCCAGAAGGCGCCGCTCCTCTGGGGCGCGCCGATGACGGAGCGCGAGGCGCTCGACAAGCTGCGGGAAACTGCCAACAAGAACAAGGTTCTGACCTCGCTGATCGGCCAGGGCTATTACGGCACGATCACGCCGCCGGTCATCCAGCGCAACATCCTGGAAAACCCGGCCTGGTACACGGCCTACACGCCCTACCAGCCGGAAATCTCGCAGGGGCGTCTCGAAGCGCTCCTGAACTACCAGACGATGATCTGCGACCTGACGGGCCTCGATGTCGCGAACGCCTCGCTGCTCGATGAGGCGACGGCTGCTGCCGAAGCGATGGCCATGGCGGAACGCGTCGCCAAGTCGAAGGCAAAGTCCTTCTTTGTCGACGCCGACTGTCATCCGCAGACGATTGCGCTGATCCGCACCCGCGCCGAACCGCTCGGCTGGACGGTTATCGTCGGCAATCCCTTCACCGATCTTGATCCTGTCGACGTCTTCGGCGCGATCTTCCAGTATCCGGGCACGCACGGTCATGTGCATGATTATACTGGCCTGATTTCCCGCCTGCACCAGACGGGTGCGATCGCCGTTGTCGCTGCCGATATCCTGTCGCTCACGCTGCTGAAGTCGCCGGGCGAAATGGGCGCCGATATCGCCATCGGTTCCTCGCAGCGCTTCGGCGTTCCGGTCGGCTACGGTGGCCCGCATGCGGCCTATATGTCGGTCAAGGATGCTATCAAGCGCTCCATGCCCGGCCGTCTCGTCGGCGTCTCTGTCGATGCCCGCGGCAACCGTGCCTACCGCCTGTCGCTGCAGACGCGCGAGCAGCATATCCGCCGCGAAAAAGCGACGTCGAACATCTGCACCGCGCAGGTCCTGCTCGCCGTCATGGCCTCTATGTACGCCGTCTTCCATGGTCCCAAGGGCATCAAGGCGATCGCTCAGCAGGTCCACCAGAAGGCCGTGCTGATGGCCAAGGGACTGGAAAAGCTTGGCTACAAGGTCGAGCCGGAAACCTTCTTCGACACGATCACCGTCGATGTTGGCCACATGCAGGGCCTGATCCTGCGCGCGGCCGTCGCCGAAGGTGTGAACCTGCGCAAGGTGGGCGAGACGAAGATCGGCATGTCGCTCGACGAGCGTACGCGTCCGGCAACGCTGGAAGCCGTCTGGCGCGCCTTCGGCGGCAATTTCCAGATCGCCGATTTCGAACCGTCCTATCGTCTGCCGAAGGATCTGCTGCGCACCAGCGAATACCTGACGCATCCGATCTTCCATATGAACCGCGCCGAAAGCGAAATGACCCGCTACATCCGCCGGCTCTCCGACCGCGATCTGGCGCTCGACCGCTCCATGATCCCGCTCGGCTCCTGCACGATGAAGCTGAACGCGACAGCCGAAATGCTGCCGATCACCTGGCCGGAATTTTCCGACATCCATCCGTTCGTGCCAGCCGACCAAGCGCTCGGCTACCGTGAAATGATCGATGATCTCACGGAAAAGCTCTGCGCCGTCACCGGCTACGACGCTTTCTCGATGCAGCCGAACTCCGGCGCGCAGGGCGAATATGCTGGCCTCTTGACCATCCGCAATTACCACATTGCCAACGGCCAGGGGCACCGCGACGTTTGCCTCATTCCGACCTCGGCGCATGGCACCAACCCGGCGTCTGCTCAGATGGTCGGCATGAAGGTGGTTGTCGTCAAGGTGCGTGAAAACGGTGATATCGACCTCGACGATTTCCGCGCCAAGTCCGAGCAGTATGCGGATAATCTCTCCTGTTGCATGATCACCTATCCCTCGACGCACGGCGTGTTCGAGGAAACGGTCAAGGAAATCTGCGACCTCGTGCATAAGCATGGTGGCCAGGTCTATCTCGACGGCGCCAACATGAACGCCATGGTTGGCCTGTCTCGCCCCGGTGACATTGGCTCCGACGTCTCGCACCTCAACCTGCACAAGACTTTCTGCATCCCGCATGGCGGAGGCGGTCCCGGCATGGGCCCGATCGGCGTCAAGTCGCATCTGGCACCTTACCTGCCCGGCCATCCGGAAACGGACGGCCGTTCGGGTGCGGTTTCCGCGGCAGCCTTCGGCTCGGCTTCCATCCTGCCGATCTCCTGGAGCTACTGCCTGATGATGGGCGGCGAAGGCCTGACGCAGGCAACGAAGGTGGCGATCCTGAATGCCAACTACATCGCTGCCCGCCTCAAGGGCGCCTACGACGTGCTCTACAAGTCGGCTGCCGGCCGCGTGGCACATGAATGCATCATCGATACCCGCCCGCTGGTCGACAGCGCCGGCGTCACCGTCGATGACGTCGCCAAGCGTCTGATCGACTGCGGGTTCCATGCGCCGACCATGAGCTGGCCGGTTGCGGGGACGCTGATGATCGAGCCGACCGAGTCCGAAACCAAGGCCGAACTCGACCGCTTCTGCGAGGCGATGCTGGCGATCCGTCAGGAAGCCCGCGACATCGAGGAAGGCCGTTCGGACAAGCTGAACAACCCGCTGAAGAACGCCCCGCATACGGTCGAAGACCTCGTCGGCGAATGGGATCGCCCCTATTCGCGCGAGCAGGCCTGCTTCCCGCCCGGCGCTTTCCGTGTGGACAAGTACTGGTCGCCGGTCAACCGCGTTGACAACGTCTATGGCGACCGCAACCTGATCTGCACCTGCCCGCCGGTCGAGGCTTATGCCGAGGCTGCCGAGTAACCATCGGGCCAAGCCCAACGGCTGAGCAATCCGAGCCCCTTCCATCATGGGAGGGGCTTTCTAATTCTGATAGAGAATGCAAGAGGAAACCCCATGACCCAGGATCAAAGCGAAGCAAGAATGCAGGCGCCCTGGTCGAAACCTGTGCTCGTTGCCCTCGACGAGCCCGGCCGGTATGTGACAATCGATACCACCCAGGCTGCGTCTTGGGCGATGATCGAGGATTGGCCGATCGAGGATGGCGCCGCGCTCGACCAGGCGCTGCTGGTCTGCGCCGATGTCATCAAGGGCAAGCGCACCGGCGAAGATGCACGCAGGGCATTCATCGCGGCAGCAGTTGAAGCAGGCCTCGATATCAAGAGCTGAATGGCCACACGCCCGCAATGGTGGCAATGACGGAATGCAGGCAGATTTTTTCGAGATTCTACGAGGGCCGGTGAACTATTTCGGCTCCGCCGCGTAAGTAGCTTTGCTGGATGCTGCACAGCCAGCATGGAGAAGGGTTGCCTGCCCCTGTACTGGGCGCCCTTCTCCTTCATCAGCCTTGTTGCAGCAGAGGTTAACCTTACCCCCTAACCGTCGATCGAAGCTTCGCTCGCTTGCGAGCGTCATTTCTGCCATAGAGACATCACGCCCCTCGTAGCTCAACGCAAGAGCAGCTGTCTGGTTTGCAGCCGATCCAGGTTCAATTCCTCGGCAGGGGCACCAGTTTTCCGGTCCCCCTGCTCTTCTTCAACGCTGAAGCATGCCGGTTCGCAACTTAGAAGCGCTCGCCGACCATATTTTCGCTCTTGACCCACAATGCCTTCGCCGTCTCGGGATCGAGCGCATAGGGACGCACGCCCTCGGAAATCGGGCTGATTTCCGCGTCCGTTACTTCAGAGACGTGGCAGTTCTCGCAATATTTGCCGCCGACCTCGTCTGCCGGGGCAACAAAACCGGCCCAGACCGAAGTTGCCGCGCCCTGCGGTACCGTCTTCCACTCGAAAGGCGGCTTGCCTTCGGCGGCAAGGGCCGCGTTGATCTGTGCCATCATGCCCTCGATCATGGTGGGGTCAAGGTGGCGGCCGAGTTCGGTATGGATGCCGCCGGGATGCAGTGCCGTCGCACGGATGCCGCGCTCCTTGAGGCGCCGGTCGAGTTCGACTGCGAACAGGATATTTGCGGTTTTCGACTGGGCATAGGCCGCCCAAGGTTCATAGGTCCTGTTCTCAAAATTGAGGTCGTCGAGGCTGAAGGGCGCCATGCGGTGACCCGACGACGCGACGATGACGACGCGCCCGCCCGATTTGATGAGCGGCGCGATGCGATTGATGAGTACGAAATGACCAAGATGATTGGTGCCAAACTGCGTCTCAAAACCATCGGCAGTGCGGCCGAAAGGCGCGGCCATGACGCCGGCATTGGCGATGACGACGTCAAAGGGGCGGCCATCGGCAAGGAGCGCATCCGCAGCGGCGCGCACGCTTGCGAGCGACGCAAGATCGAGCTCGACGATATCAAGGCTGCCGCCGTTGGCCACCTCGGCGCGCACGACCTCGGTTGCCGCCCTCGCCTTTGCAAGGTCGCGGGCGGTGCCCACCACCTGAGCCCCATGGGCGGCCAGTACGCGTGCGGTTTCTACGCCGAGGCCGGCGGAAACGCCCGTCACCAGGACGCGCTTGCCCGAGAGGTCGACGCCGGCGAGCACCTCGTCGGTCGTCGATGTTGCGCCAAAATGTCCATTCATGATTATCTCCTTGATCAATGGACGCACCGCTCCGAGCTGGTGGACCATTGCCCACCGGCCTCTAATGGAATAAAAGGAGGATGCCTCCAGATAAATACGGAGGGTGCCTCCGTTTATCAAGGGGACGTCCCGGAAATGGCCGAAAAAAGTGACGGGTCCGCCGCCCGAAAGCCGCGCGCGGATGCCGAACGCAATCGAATTCTGCTGATCGAAACGGCCAAGATTGTCTTTGCCGACAAGGGTTCCAGCGCTAGCCTCGAGGAAATTGCCCGTTCCGCAGGTGTCGGCATCGGTACGCTCTATCGCCACTTCCCGACCCGCGATGCTCTGGTTTCTGCCGTCTACCGCAATGAGACGGCGCAGCTTGCTGCTGCTGCAAAGAGCCTTACCGAGATGCATCCGCCCGTCGAGGCGTTGCGGCTGTGGCTGGTGCAGTTCGTGGACTATGTTGTGGCGAAAAAGGGCATGTCCGAGCTGCTGGATTCGCTTGTTGGCGGCACATCCGAGCTCTATGCGGAGTCCGTTGCCCCGATCACCGATGCCGTCAATCTGCTGATCGACCGTGCAACGGTGTCCGGTGAAATCCGCCTGACGATGGATCCGCTCGACCTTCTGCGCGCGCTCGCCGGTGGCGCAAGCATCAGCTGTGGCCCCGCCTGGCGGGAGGCGGCACGGCAGCTCATCGATATCCTGATTGCGGGCATGAAAGCCAACCGCTGAGGCTTCGTACCATTACGGCACAGCCGTTCTCAATTCCTTCTCCTTTCGCTAACCGAAGCCTTTCAGCTTTCCCTAAATCCTTGCCGGTAAAACACCTGGTGTCCGGAAACAGGGAAACGGTCGATGAGCATTTCTGCAATCACGCATACGGCTCTCTCGGGAATGCTCGCACAGACGAGGCGCGCAGGCGCGGTCGCCAACAATGTCGCCAATGCGAGCACGCCGGGCTATGGCCGGCTGAACACCAGCTTCCAGTCCTTCGAACCCGCAGGCGTTCAGGCTGATGTCACCGAGACGGATCAGCGCGTGGATTTTGCGACAGAGCTCACCGATCTCATCGAGACCGAGCAGAGCTACAAGGCAAATGCCACGGTTTTCGAGACGGGCGCCGATCTCTGGGACGTCTTGATGAGCATCAAGCGCGACTAAAGCGCCTCGGGCTTTCAGACAATCGAATAGGCCACGGAGCCGAGTGCCACGGCGCCGAAAGCGATCAGCATATAGCTCGTCGCGCGGCCAACCCTGGCCGTGAAATCGCTCGATAACCGGTCCCGTGCAACGCTGACGGCTGCACTCAGACAGAACCACCAGAGCAGCGACCCGATAAAGACGCCGGAGACGATCACGGCCGAGCTGTATCGGCGTGTCTCCTCTGTCAGGCCAAACCCGGCAAACAATGCGCCGAAAGACAGGATCGTCGCCGGATTTGAGATGGTCAGCAGGAAGGTTGAAATGGTCGTATGCAGAAAGTCGGCCGCATCGATCTTTGCCGCCTTCACGATCCCCCTGTTCTGCAGTCCGCGCCAGCCGAGCCAGAGCAGCATCATTCCACCGCCGAGTGCCAGCGGAATGGTGGCCGTCGACATGGTCTCCGAGAAGACCGCAAGCCCGGCAACCGCGACCAGCGCATAGGTCGCGTCACCCAGTGCCGTTCCGAGCCCGCCGGAAAAGCCGAACCAGAAGCCCTTCTCGAGGCTGCGATTGATGCAGAGCGTTCCAATCGGCCCGAGCGGCGCGGTGATGATGACACCCAGCAGGGCGCCTTTCAGGAATAGAAAGAGCATTGTCCGCTTTTCTTCTTCTTGGTCGCTTGTCGGTCTTCGGACAGGCTCGTCAAAATCAAAAGGCCGCCAATTATGGCGGCCATCAGGCAAATTCAACGAAAAAATGCTTAATGCTGCGCTGGAACCACAGCATCGCCGCGTGCAGCAAGCGCTGCGAGATCGGCAGGTTTGAGTTCCACGGATTCGCCGCAGCCGCAGGCCGAGGTCTGGTTCGGGTTGGTGAAGGTGAAGCCGGACCGCAGCGTGGTCGTTTCGAAGCCGAGTTCGGTGCCAAGGAGGTAGAGAACGGCCGATGGCTCGATCCAGACCTTGGCGCCATCGCGCTCGATCAGATCATCCTTGGCATTGGGCTCGGTCACCATGTCGATGGTATATTCCATCCCGGCGCAGCCGCCCTTCTTGATGCCGACGCGAATGCCCTTGGCATCCGGTCCGCCGTTCGCAACGATCGCCTTCACGCGGTCTGCGGCGGCTGTCGTCATGCTCATCACTGCAAAGCCCATCGGCTCTTCTCCTTCCACAACCGGGTTCAAGATCCGGTGCTTCGTGATTCAAATGTAAGGCGATGACCTTAATCGATCAATACCAGCCAACCGCGACCTGCGCCTCTTCGGACATGCGGTCCGGTGTCCACGGCGGATCGAAGGTCATTTCGACTTCGACGCCCGAAACGCCTTCGACGGCGCCGACGGCATTTTCTACCCAGCCCGGCATCTCGCCGGCAACCGGGCAGCCCGGTGCCGTCAGCGTCATGACGATCTTGACCATGCGGTCGTCTTCGATGTCGATCTTGTAGACGAGGCCGAGCTCGAAAATATCTGCCGGAATTTCCGGATCGTAGACCGTCTTGAGAGCGCCGATTACGTCATCGCTGAGACGCGCCAGTTCCTCTTCGGGAATGCTGGAATGCACGATGCCTTCGCGCACGTCGATCTTCTCTTCATTCAGGCTCATGGCTTCTTCCTCAAGCAAAGAACTTGCGCGCATGGTCGAGCGCATCGGCAAGCGCATCCACCTCGGCGCGGGTATTATACATGCCGAAAGATGCCCGGCATGTGGAGGTCACGCCGAAGCGTTTCAAGAGCGGCATGGCGCAATGCGTGCCGGCGCGAACGGCGATACCCCGGCGGTCGATAACCATCGAGACGTCGTGGGCGTGGATGCCCGCAAGCTCGAAAGAGAAGATCGCGCCCTTGCCCGGTGCACTGCCGAAGATGCGCAGCGAATTGACCGCCCGCAGCCGTTCTTCCGCATAGGCCGTCAGATCCGCCTCGTGGGCTGCAATATTCCCGCGGCCGATCTTGTCCATATAGTCGAGCGCATAACCAAGCCCGATCGCCTGCACGATCGGCGGCGTGCCGGCCTCGAAACGGTGCGGCGGATCGTTGTAGGTGACGATATCCTCGGTCACTTCGAAGATCATCTCGCCACCACCCTGGAACGGCCGCATCTCCTTCAGCCGATTCTTCTTGCCGTAGAGCACGCCGATGCCTGAGGGACCATAGAGCTTGTGGCCGGTCATGACATACCAGTCACAATCGATATCCTGCACGTCGACGGGCAGATGCACCGCGCCCTGCGAACCGTCGATCAGGACCGGAATGCCGCGCTCATGGGCGATGCGGCAGACTTCCTTGACAGGAACAATGGTGCCGAGCGCATTCGACATATGGGTGATCGCGACGAGCTTGGTCCTGTCGGTCAGGCTCTTCTCGAATTCTTCGATATGGAAGGCGCCTTCATCGTCGACCGGCACCCAGACGAGCTTGGCACCCTGCCTCTCGCGGATGAAATGCCAGGGCACGATATTGGAATGGTGCTCCATGATCGTCAGCACGATCTCATCGCCCTCGCCGATCTTGGGCATGCCCCAGCCGTAAGCGACCGTGTTGATCGCCTCGGTCGAGTTCTTGGTGAAGACGATGTCGTTGATATCAGGTGCATTTAGGAAGCGGCGCACCTTTTCGCGCGCTGCTTCATAGGCTTCCGTCGCCGCATTGGAGAGGTAGTGAAGGCCGCGATGCACATTGGCATATTCGTGGCCGTAGGCATGCGAGATCGCATCGATCACCGCCTGCGGCTTCTGGGCGGATGCGCCGTTATCCAGATAGACCAGCGGCTTGCCATGCACCTTCTCCGCAAGGATCGGGAAATCCCTGCGGATGGCTTCTACATCATAGGCGGTTGCCGGTACGATCTTGTCCATGGCGCTGTCCGATCAGGCGTGCTTGTCCAGCCAGGCCGAGATGACGCCTTCCAGCGCCTCGACCAGGGCTTCGTCTTCCAGTTCTTCGACGATCTCGGCAACGAAGGCGTTGACCAGCATGGCGCGCGCCTTCTTCTCCGGGATGCCGCGGGCCATCATGTAGTAGAGATGGTCGTCGTTGATATCGGCAACCGTCGCACCATGGCCGCACTGGACGTCGTCGGCGAAGATTTCGAGTTCCGGCTTGACCGAGAACTCGGCATCGTCCGACATCAGCAGCGTATTGCAGGCCATCTTGGCATCGGTCTTCTGCGCATCGGGTGCGACACGGATCATGCCCTGGAAGATCCCTTTGGCACGATCGAAGACGACATTGCGGATCACTTCGGTCGAACCGGTGTGCGGCACGTCGTGGCCGAGCACCATCGTCACGTCGGTATGCGTGTCGCCGCCGAGCAGATTTATGCCGCGTAGTGTGAGATCGGCGCCTTCGCCTGTGACCTTGAGGTTCAGCTCCTGACGGACCAGCTTGCCGCCGGCGTTGATGACGAAGAGCTTCAGTTTGGCATCAGTGCCGAGATCGACGCGGATCTGGCCGAGATGCGTATCTTCGGTCCCCTGCTGCTGCAGGATGATCCAGGTCAGCTCCGTGCCCTCGCCGACCGTAATGTCACTGACATGCGACACGAGCGCGGCATCGCCAGTCATCGACTGGTGACGCTCGATGACGACACCCTTCACATTGGCGCCGAAGGCAACCGGCAGGCGGGTATGAACATCGCCCCCGGCATGCACGAACTGGATTTCCAGCGGCTCTTCAAGCTCGGCGCCATCTGGCACCTCGACGGCGTATCCGTCCTTGACGAAGCTGCCATTGATGCGGCCGACCGCATCGTCACGACCGAGCGCGTCGAGGCCCGCGACAGCCGAGCCGTCCGTCAATTGTTCCGAATAGGGGAAAACCGTCAACTCGCCGACTGAGGCCTTGTTGACAGCCCTGCCCTGAATGACGGCAAGAACCGGAGAACCCTCGACCAGCGGCTCCAGCGCTTCGGAGCCGGCGTCACCGGCAGGAGCCGGAACGGTGCGCAGCAGGTTCTTGAGGTCCGTATAGTGCCAGGCCTCAATGCGGCGTGTCGGCAGGCCCTGCTTCTTCAGATCGTCGAGCAGTCGGTCGCGCAGCGCAGTCACCGCGCCATTGCCCGGCAGTTCGCCGATCTTTTCGTTGAACGCTTCGATCAGCGCCGTTTCGGCCGCTGTCAGGCGGCTCGTCGTTTGCATGTTCATGGACGTCGTCCTTTCCGCCACGGTCAGGCTGCGGCGCCGATGATATCGGCATAACCGTTGGCTTCCAGCTCATGCGCCAGCGTCTTGTCGCCGGACTTGATCACCTGGCCCTTGTAGAGAACGTGGACGGTGTCCGGCACGATATAGTCGAGCAGGCGCTGGTAGTGCGTGATGACGACGACAGCGCGATCGGGCGAACGCAGCGCGTTGACGCCATCGGCAACGATCTTCAGCGCGTCGATGTCGAGGCCGGAATCGGTTTCGTCGAGCACGCAAAGCTTTGGCTCGAGCAGTGCCATCTGCAGAATTTCGGCGCGCTTCTTTTCACCGCCGGAGAAGCCGACATTCAGCGGGCGCTTCAGCATATCCTGGTTGATCTGCAGCTTGGCCGCAGCGTCCTTGACGCGCCGCATGAAATCCGGCGTCGTCAGCTCGTCTTCACCGCGCGCCTTGCGCTGCTCGTTCATCGCAACCTTCAGGAACTGCATCGTGGCAACACCTGGAATTTCGACCGGATATTGGAAGGCCAGGAAGATACCTTTGGCAGCACGTTCGGCAGCGTCAAGCTCGAGGATGCTCTCACCATTATAGAGGATATCGCCTTCGGTCACTTCATAGTCTTCGCGGCCGGAGAGGATATAGGAGAGCGTCGACTTGCCGGAGCCGTTCGGGCCCATGATGGCGGCAACTTCGCCGGCCTTCACGCTAAGGTTCAGGCCACGGATGATCTCGGTGCCGTCTTCGGCGATGCGGGCATGAAGGTTCTTGATTTCAAGCATCTTTATTCTTTCCTGTTATCCGGCAGGTTTCAAAGACCCACCCAATTGACCGTCGCACCGGTCTCGATCCGTCATCCTCGGGCTTGTCTCGAGGATCTAAGCCTTCAATTGTAATCGCTCCACCCCCATGTGTTGGGATATGGCCGATAGATATTCTCGATTTCATCGATCCGTCGCAGAGGCCTTCGGCCGCAGCAGATCCTCGGGACAAGCCCGAGGATGACGGAGCCGTATTTAGCCGACCGAGCCTTCCAGCGAAATGCTGATCAGCTTCTGCGCCTCGACGGCGAATTCCATCGGCAGTTCCTGCAGGACTTCCTTGACGAAGCCGTTGACGATCAGCGCGATCGCCGCTTCCTCGGGAATGCCGCGCTGCAGGCAATAGAAGAGCTGATCTTCGGAGATCTTCGAGGTGGTTGCCTCGTGCTCGAACTGCGCCGTCGAATTCTTCGCCTCGATATAAGGCACTGTATGCGCGCCGCACTTGTCGCCGATGAGCAGGGAGTCGCACTGCGTGAAGTTGCGGGCGTTCGTGGCACGCCGGTGGGCCGAAACCTGACCGCGATAGGTATTCTGCGAAACACCGGCAGCAATGCCCTTGGAGATGATGCGGCTCGACGTGTTCTTGCCGAGATGGATCATCTTGGTGCCACTATCGATCTGCTGATGGCCGTTGGACACGGCAATCGAATAGAACTCGCCTCTGGAGTCATCGCCGCGCAGGATGCAGGACGGATATTTCCAGGTAATTGCCGAACCGGTCTCGACTTGCGTCCAAGAGATCTTCGAGCGGTCGCCACGGCAATCGCCACGCTTGGTGACGAAGTTGTAGATGCCGCCCTTGCCGTCCTTGTCGCCAGGATACCAGTTCTGGACCGTCGAATACTTGATCTCGGCATCATCAAGCGCGATCAGCTCGACCACGGCGGCATGTAGCTGGTTCTCATCGCGCTGCGGCGCAGTGCAGCCTTCGAGGTAGGACACGTAAGCGCCTTCCTCGGCGATGATCAGCGTACGCTCGAACTGGCCGGTATTCTTCTCGTTGATACGGAAATAAGTAGAAAGCTCCATCGGGCAACGCACGCCCTTCGGCACGAAGACGAAGGAGCCGTCGGTGAAGACCGCCGAGTTCAGCGTCGCATAATAGTTGTCGGTCGTCGGAACGACGGAACCGAGATATTTCTGCACCAGTTCGGGATGTTCGCGGATCGCTTCGGAGATCGACATGAAAATCACGCCGGCCTTCTTCAGCTCTTCCTTGAAGGTCGTCACGACCGAGACGGAATCGAAGACCGCATCGACGGCGATTTTCGACTTCTCGACGCCGGCGAGAATTTCCTGTTCCTTCAGCGGAATGCCGAGCTTTTCGTAGACCTTGAGGATTTCGGGATCGACTTCGTCCAGCGACTTCGGACCCGAAGTGCTCTTCGGTGCCGCATAATAGTGGATCTCATTGAAATCGATCTTCGGATAGTTGACGCGGGCCCAGGTCGGCTCTTCCATCGTCAGCCAGCGCTTGTAGGCTTCCAAGCGCCATTCGAGCATCCATTCCGGCTCCTGCTTCTTGGCGGAGATGAGGCGGATGATGTCTTCGGACAGGCCCTTGGGTGCCTTGTCCATTTCGATGACGGTTTCAAAGCCGTATTTATACTGGTCCACATCGATCTGACGAACGCGATCGACTGTTTCCTGGACAGCAGGCATGTCGTTCTCCAATCTCGCCGGAGAAAAGGTCCGGCAGCTTGTCGTGCGGGCAATTTTCTTTTGCCCCTGATATAAGCGGCCAAAAGGGACTTTTCAGCCCTGATAGCAAGCAGAAAATTGCGTTTCCGCAAGATTATATGAGGCGTTCAGGCCGCCTCGCCCGCCGGCTTTCGCCGAGAGGCAATTTTCGCAAAGGCGGCAATCGCCCGATCCACGTCTTCTTCCGTCGTCGAAAAACCGAGCGACATGCGCAAGGCCCCGAGCTTCGGGTCGCACCCCATCGCCATTAGCACATGGCTTTCACCGACCTTGCCGGAGGAGCAGGCGGAGCCCGCCGAAAGCGCCACACCTTCGAGATCGAAGGCAATCTGGCCGGTTTCCGCCTTCAGGCAGGGAAGCGTGAAGAAGATGGTATTGGCGACACGCGGACCACTGGCGCCGTGAATGATGACATCGGGCGCTGCAGCGCGCATGCCGGCTTCCAGCCGGTCGCGCAGTGCTGCAATCGCAGCGTTCCGTTCCTCGATATTCTGCGTCACGGCTTCCGCCGCTGCCCCGAAGCCGATTAGCGCCAGTGAATTCTGCGTCCCCGAGCGGTGACCCTTTTCCTGTCCGCCGCCACGGATCAACGCCTTCGGCATCAACGCCTCGCCACGGGCAATCAGCGCCCCTGCACCCTTCGGACCGCCGATCTTGTGGGAGGAGATGATCATGAAATCCGCGCCGATGCGCTCGATCTCGATCGGCAGACGGCCGACCGCCTGCACGGCATCGACGACGAAGAGCCCGCCATGGGCGCGCACGATCCTGGCTGCTTCTTCGACAGGCTGGACGATGCCCGTCTCGTTGTTGACGAACATGATCGCCACCATAGGCAGGCCCGTCGCCTTGTCATGAGCGTCGAGAAGTGCTGCAAGCGCCTTCAGGTCGACGATGCCGGCATCCGTCACCGGTACCTCGGTCGTCTTGTCCTTCGGGAACCGGCCGCCCTCGCGGACAGCCAGATGCTCGACGGCGGAATGATAGAGACGGCCGAGTTTCAGTGGCGTGCGGCCCATGCTGAAATCAGGCGTGAGAACCATATTGGCAGCTTCCGTCGCGCCGCTCGTAAAGACAACGTTGGCCGGGTCGGTGCCGGTCAGTAGCGCCACCTTGCGGCGCGCGCCCTCGATGGCTGCGCGCGCAGCACGGCCCTCGCCATGCACGGAATTGGGATTGCCGAAGATATCCACGGCGCGCATGACGGCTTCACGCGCCGCGGGATGCATCGGCGATGTCGCGTTCCAATCGAGATAAAGGCGTGACGGCGCCATTGTCTTTGGTCCTGCGCTTGACGAGCTTGCTCTGGCGTGGCGGCGCATTTTCCTTGAAATTTCCGCCGGGCTTGCCGTATGACACGTTCCACGCTGCGTGGATTGCCATGCAAGTTTCGAATTGTTCTAAACTGCGTTTTAGAAAAGTTGACAACTGTCGTCAAGTCATGTTGTCGCCAAACGTGGTGCGAACGCGAAATAAAACCCGGAGTACCGATGCCCGAAGTTATTTTCAACGGCCCAGCCGGCCGTCTTGAAGGTCGTTACCAGCCCTCCAAGGAAAAAAGCGCACCGATTGCCGTCATTCTGCACCCGCACCCGCAGTTTGGTGGCACGATGAACAACCAGATCGTCTACCAACTCTTCTACATGTTCCAGAAGCGCGGTTTTACGACACTGCGCTTCAATTTCCGCGGAATCGGTCGCAGCCAGGGCGAATTCGACCATGGCGCTGGCGAACTTTCGGATGCCGCCTCCGCCCTCGACTGGGTGCAGAGCCTGCATCCTGATTCGAAGACCTGCTGGGTTGCCGGCTATTCCTTCGGCGCCTGGATTGGCATGCAGCTTCTGATGCGCCGTCCGGAAATCGAAGGCTTCATGTCGATCGCGCCGCAGCCGAACACCTACGACTTTTCGTTCCTGGCGCCCTGCCCGTCTTCCGGCCTGATCATCAATGGCGAAGCGGACAAGGTGGCACCGGAAAAGGATGTCAACGGCCTCGTCGAGAAGCTGAAGACCCAGAAGGGTATCCTTATCACCCATCGCACGGTGCCAGGTGCCAATCACTTCTTCAATGGCCAGGTGGAAACGCTGATGGCCGAGTGTGAGGACTATCTCGACCGCCGCCTCAACGGCGAACTGGTGCCGGAGCCGGCAGCAAAGCGAATCAGGTAACGGCCTGCCGCATGGCGGCCGTTATCTCGAATTCCACACCCTGAACACCTTCGATAAAGATCGGCCCGCGCTCCCGCATGCCGATCTTTTTCAAAATGTGCTGTGAGACAAGATTGTCGGGGTGGGTGAAGGCGACGAAATGCTGCGCAATCCCCTTGGCAAAGAACCAGTCGGCGAGACCTGCCGCGATCTCCGTCGCATAGCCCTTGCCCCATTCGCGGGCGTAGAAGGCATAACCAAGCTCGTATTCGCCGGTATGAAAGAGCGATATGCCGGCACGCCCGATATAACGGCCGTCCTCGCGGCTAAGCATTTTGTATTTCGTGGTGCCGTCGCGTGCCTGCTCGGTGAGATAGGACCGCAGCCGTTCCTCCGCCTTTTCGCGTGACCAGGATGCGGCGCCGGACATGTAGCGCGTTGTCTCGATCGTTAAATGCAGATCGTGGATCAGATCGGCATCACCGTCTTCCCACATTTGGGCGACAAGGCGCGGCGTTTCGAAAATGACCTCGCCGCTCATCGCACCGGCTCCGCTAACACACCGCCAGTGACTGGATGACTGACGCCCGTCGTGCCGGGATAGGTGAGCGGCAGGCCTTCCAGCGAGCGCACGGCAAGATAGGCCCAGGCTTCCGCTTCCATGGCATCGCCGTCAAAACCGGCCTGTTCGGCGCTCATGACCGATGAACGATTCCTGGCAGCCATATCGGCAAACTCCGCCATGATCGTACCATTCAGCCGTCCGCCGCCGCAGACGATATAGACGGACGGATTTTCCGGCAGATAGGAGGCGGATTTGATGATAGAGGCAGCGGCGACATGCGCCAGCGTGCGAGCGCCATCCTCGAGGCTCGCCTCGCCATCGGCAAGTGGCCTGAAATCGCCGCGGTCGAGCGAGCGGCGGATATTGCCGCCGAAGAATGGGCTGCCGAGATAACGGGCTGCGATATCAGGCACCACCTGCCCACGGCCGGCGATCTTGCCGCCAGGATCGAAGGTCTGGCCAGTCTGCATCTCCACCCACTGATCGATCAAGGTATTGCCGGGGCCGCTGTCGAAGGCGGCGATGCGTCCTTCCGCGCCGATATAGGTGAGGTTGGAGATGCCGCCGATATTGACGAAGCAGACGCTCTGCCCGTCCCTCTGGAACCGGCCGGCGAGTGCGGCATGATAGGCTGGCACCAGCGGCGCGCCCTGCCCGCCGTGCACCATGTCATTGGCGCGCATATCACAGACAACAGGAATGCCCGATCGCTCGGCCAGCAGCGCTCCGTCGCCGATCTGGATCGTCAGCGCATCATCCGGCCGGTGCAGCACCGTTTGACCGTGGAAGCCGAGCACGTCGATCTCGTCTTTGCCGAGCCCGAATTTATCGAGAAATGCCGTCAAGGCATCCGCATGACGTTCGGTGAGTTCAATCTCGATCTGCCGAAGTTCGTCCGGCCGTGCAGCACGATCCGTCAGCGGCCGCGCCAGATCGAGCGCGCGCTTCAGTCGCTCGCGAAAACCGCCATCATAGGGCACGCCCAAAAAAGCGCCGCGTTCGATGAAGCCTCGCCCGTCTGTCCTGAGCAATGCCACATCGATGCCGTCCATCGAGGTGCCGCTCATCAAGCCGATCGCAGTCCTGACGATATCCATTGCGCCGCGAGCCTTTCATGCGATTCCCGGATGCACTTTGGGAAAAACAGTGCTAAACGCGCCGCGACGGTTCAACAAGCGTCAATTCCAAATCCCGTTCGACGTTCAAGAGACGAAGCCCATGTCCGAGTTCAAGTCCGATTTCCTCCGCACGCTGCAAGAGCGCGGCTTCATTCATCAGATCTCCGATGAACGCGGCCTCGACGACCTCTTCGCCAAGGAAACCGTGACGGCCTATATCGGCTTCGATCCGACTGCGCCTAGCCTGCATGCCGGATCGCTCATCCAGATCATGATGCTGCACTGGATGCAGAAGACCGGCCATCGCGCCATTTCGCTGATGGGCGGCGGCACCGGCATGGTCGGCGACCCCTCCTTTAAGGAGGAAGCCCGCCAGATGATGACCGTCGATACGATCGAAGGTAACATTGCCTCCATCAAGCGCGTCTTCTCCAACTACCTCACCTATGGTGAAGGTCCGAAGGACGCGCTGATGATCAACAATGCCGAATGGCTGCGCTCGCTGAACTACCTCGAGTTCCTGCGCGATGTCGGCAGGCATTTCTCGGTCAACCGCATGCTGTCCTTCGACAGCGTCAAGACACGCCTTGATCGCGAGCAGTCGCTGTCCTTCCTGGAATTCAATTACATGATCCTCCAGGCCTACGACTTCGTCGAACTTGCCAAGCGCTATGATTGCCGTCTGCAGATGGGCGGTTCCGACCAGTGGGGCAACATCGTCAACGGCATCGATCTCGGTCACCGCATGGGGACAAAACAGCTCTATGCGCTGACCTCGCCACTGCTGACCACCTCTTCCGGCGCCAAGATGGGCAAGTCTGCGACGGGCGCGGTCTGGCTGAATGCCGACATGCTCTCGGCCTATGATTTCTGGCAGTACTGGCGCAACACCGAGGATGCCGACGTCTCGCGCTTCCTGAAGCTCTACACCACGCTGCCGATGGATGAGATCGCTCGCCTTTCCGCCCTTGCCGGCTCCGAAATCAACGAGGTCAAGAAGATTTTGGCGACCGAAGTCACGGCGATCCTGCACGGCCGTGAAGCCGCCGAGCAGGCGGCCGAAACGGCCCGCAAGACTTTCGAAGAAGGCGGCCTTTCCGAGAACCTCCCCTCCGTCGACGTTCCCGCCTCCGAATTGGACGCCGGCATCGGCCTGCTCTCCCTGATTGTGCGCGCTGGTCTCGCCGCCTCGAACGGTGAAGCCCGCCGACACGTTCAGGGCGGTGCCGTGCGTATCAACGACCAAGCCGTCAGCGACGAGCGCAAGGTCATCGGCAGCGGCGAAATCACGGCGGATGGCGTCATCAAGCTGTCGCTCGGCAAGAAGAAGCACATTCTGATCCGCCGCGCAGCCTGAGCCGCACAAGGATACAAAGCAAAAAGCCGGCCTTCGCGCCGGCTTTTTGCTTGTCTGCCTTGAGCCGAAAGCTCAGCAGCACCGTGAGTAGAATTTCTCCATCACGAAATTATCGAGCCGCTGCCCGCGCCGTTCGACGGTTTGCCGTGTGAAGACCCGGAATCCCTTGCGCTCGAAAAATGGCCGCACCGTCAGGCTGGCTTGCGTGTAGATCCGCTCCATTCCCAATCGCCGCGCCTCTTCCTCAACGCGCGTCAGTAGGCGGCCAGCAACGCCGAGCCCCTGAAATTCTGGATGCACGAACATCATGTCGAGGCAGCCGTCGGGCGTGAGATCGGAGAAGCCGACTGGCTTGCCGCCAATCTCCGCAATCCAGGCCGGGCGGCTGATCCTGCGCTCGGCCCATTTGGCAGGATCTTCCACCTGCGCCCAGGCATTGATCTGGTCGGGCGAATAGTCTTTCGAGGAGACCTCGCGGATGGCGCGCAGAAAAATCTCGATCGTCGCATCGCTATCTGTGGGCCTATAGGGCCTGATCAGGATCGAGCTCTTCATTGGAGCATCCGCGATTTACTGGAACTCGAAAATCTGCCGGAAGACGCCGGGCGCTATCACCGAGAGCGGATTGATCTGCAGGTTCGGCTGGTCGAACTTGCCGGTCAGCTTGAAGGTAATGCCGATCAGGCCGCGGTCCGAACCATTGCCAAGGATGACGCCGATCAGCGGCAATTCGGCAAACAGCCGGTTGAGGCCGTAAGCCGGCATGAAGGTGCCGGTCATGTCCATGTTGCCTCTCGCATCGCGCACCACGCCTTGGAAGGTGGCGCCGATCTGGTCGCCGCGCAGTACGCCGTTTTCGATGGAGACTGCTCCGCCGCGTGAGACGACGCGGGCAAAGCCGCGCTGGAAGTGCTGCGAGGACGTATCGATGTCGCGTTTGACCGCCTCGCTCAGGCTGCGTTGATCCGATCCAACCGGCGTCGAGACGATGGACCGCAGCCGCTGTTCGTTGATGATCGAGAAGCGGCGCACATCGAGCGAGCCGTCCCAGCCGCCGCCGGCACCGAGGCGAATCGCCAGGTTGAGCAGGCCACCCTGCATATGCTGGTAGAGATCGGCGAAACGCGAGACGGAGCCGGCATCGCCGCTGGTGATGTTGATGACGCCGCCGCCTTGCATCTTGCTGACGACCGCCTCGCCACTATCGGTGATGCCGGAGAAATTCAGTGACTGCAGCCGGCTGCCGCTCATGGCGATCTGCGCCTGGAAATTGCCAATCTGTTCGTCGTTGAAGCCGATGATCTTCTGCAGTTTCGCCTTCACGGTGACGCTGCTGCTGTCGCTGCCGTCGCCGCTGCTCGAATCTGATTTCAGCCGAGCGATGATCGGCCGTGCGTCTGCGCTGGCGCCGGAGACGGAAATATCGAAGCCGCCCTTGCTGCGCTTCAGCGACAGCCCGAAATCATCGACCGAAGACAGCTTTACGCTGTCGAAATCTGCCGAGATCAGGCCGCTCTTGCCGATGGCGAGCGCCCCGGTTGCTCCAAAGCCATCCCCTTTCAGGCGGAAATTCTTGATCTGCGTGTTGTCAGCCGGACCTGAAACCTCGAATTCGGCATTAGCGGGAATGCCGCTGCCCTTCGACCAGCCAATCCAGGGCAGATCGAGCGATGCCTTTCCGAGATCGAGCTGCACGTCCTGCCGGTCTTCATCAAGGCGTGTCAGCACCATCTTGACGCTGCCGCCGAGGATATCGGACAGGCCAGGCAGCAGCCTGTCGCGCTGCTCGCCGTTGAGTGTTGCCGTAATCACGCGCTGCGGCTCGATGCCGGAAGACTTGTCGACGGGCTCCAACATATCGATATCGGCGGAAACGCCGTCGATGGCAGCCTTTCCCTTGACGTTCACCTGCTGCGGATCGGCATCGAGCATACCGTCGAGATCGGTGATGACACGCCCTGAAAACGGCTTGGCGAGCGCGACATCGGTGAGCTTCATCTGCGCCTTCCACTCAGGCGGCGGCGGGTTCTGCGAGGAGAGCAGGCCGAAATGCGCCTGCACATGCGCCTCGATATTGCCCTTGAGGTCGTCGGGCACGAAACCTGCGCGCTGCAGAACCTTGATCGGCTTGTAGGTCAAAAGCTCGCCTACTGCATCGGCTGAGCCTGAAACGAAAATGTCGGCATCGGCCATCAGCGGCTTGTCGTAGACTGACGGCATTATGAAGGTACCCGGCTGCAGCGCTACCGCACGCCCGGATTGGAAATAAGAGGTGCCGCTTTTGAGTGAGATCGTCGCCTTTCCGCCCGTCAGGTCGAAATGCGCCGCTGTATCCCGCACCGGCGGAATATCGCCTGCCACATTCATGCGTGCGCCGGCAATATCGAAGGCAATGCGGAGCTGGTTTTCATCCAGCCGTAGACCGCGTCCTCCCGCCGCCTCATCCAGACGCCCTGGCGGAATGTAGACGGAAATTGAGGCGTCGGTTACCGTGCCGCCGAAGAGGTTTGCGAGCACCCAGACCCGCGCTTTGGATGCCATCCAGAATGGCCAGAGCTGCTTGACCGCCGTCGTCTGCATCTGCTGCGACTGACCGGCAAAGCTGATTTCCGGCGATTTTTCATTCAGCCGTATATGCAGCGCCCCATAGAGGGAACCGAGCGGCGAGGAAGCCACCATGTTGGTGAACTGGAATTCGCGCCCGGCGACGAGATAGCGTCCGGTCGCCTGAAGGTCGAAGGAAAGCGGCTGCTCGCCGGAATTGGGTGCTGCCGTGCCGCCGCTGATCAGTGCGTCGATACCGAAGCCTTTGCCGGCATTGGGGTCGAGCTTGTCGAGATCGATCAGCGCGCCGCTGAACGGCAGTATGGTCGCGCCAAGATGCAGCTGCGATTTGGCGATCTCGAGCGTCTGCTTGTCAAAATCATAGGCAAGGTTGAGTTGCCCGTCCGTCAGCTCCTGAGAGTCGCCGTCGACATAGATGAGACCCGGATCGAGTCTGAGCGCCGCATCGAGCGACGGCTTGACGCCGTCGGCGGCCCTGACCGCGGAGATGGTGAGATCGCCGAACGTGTTGAGACCCTGGCGGATCTCGCCCTGTTCGTTGCGCTTGAGTGCAAAGGGTGTCAGGTCGGCATGCGACAGTGTCGCGACGAGCCTGGATGCCCGTCCGCCTGCCTGCTCGGTGACGACATTGAGATTAGCTGTCTCACCATTGATGGAAATCTCGCCGTTCAGCTGCAGCGAGTTCGGCCCGACACGTTCGAAGGCGAGATTGTCCACGACAAGCGAAACCGGCCCGTTCGCTGTATCTGCCAGCTTGATGTCGATGCCTGAAATGCGCACCGTGTCGGTGCCGCCCCGCTCGACGAAGGTCTCGAAAATGTCGAGATGCGAGAAGATCGTTTCCGCGGCCGCTGGAATGGCATCGACCCTGAGATCGTCAAGCTTCACCGGATTACCGGAGGGAAGCAGCGAGGTATCCAGCGCAATGTCGTCAGCTTCCAACGATGTCACAGCGATCCGGCCGCGGAAGAGCTGCAGCGGATCGAGCGCCATACGCATGGACGATGTCGTGGAAAGATGCTGGCCGCTTTGCTGGTCGACCATGTTGACGTCGCGCGCTTCCAGCGCCAGCCGCAGCCCTGAGGTGAAGCGGATGGCGGTGGAGCCGACTTCGGCTCGGTAGCGTGGACCGAGCGCGCTGTTCAGCGCCGACTGCGCCTGCTGTGACAGCGGCGCGTCGATGACCCCGCTTTCAATCGTGAAAACGATTGCCGCCAGGATGAACAGGATGACCGCGCAGAATCCGCCCGTAGCCTTCGCCGTGCGGCGAACGCGCGAGCGCGGCGGCGGGCAGTGCACGATAAGAGGATCCTCAACTTGCGCTGAAGGCAGGTTATGCAAGGCGACGATGTCCTTCTTACGGAACGTAACCTTCTCGCCGCGGATGGCTGACATGCGCGTTGGGAAACTCCTGAACTTGTTCGAATCGCCCCAATTTCGTTTGAAACAGCTGGGCGGGACGCCGGGTCGTCCACTATATACCGGTTCGTTCGATATAGTATCTCTCCTAAACCCGGCAAAAGAAAGTTCTGTGATGTCCGCTCCCGGTATTGGCTCCGTTGCTCCTGATTTCAGCCTCCCGCGCGATGGCGGCGGCCGCATTTCGCTTTCCGATTACCATGGCAAGCCGGTGGTTCTGTTCTTCTACCCCAAGGATGATACGACGGGCTGCACGACCGAATCGCTGGATTTCACAGCGCTTGCCGATGATTTCGCAGCAGCGGGTGCTGCTGTCGTCGGCATGTCGCCGGATTCGGCGGCGTGCCACGATCGCTTCATCAAGAAACACAAGCTGACGGTCGCTCTGGCCTCCGACGAGGAGAAGACCGTGCTGCAGGCCTATGGCGTGTGGAAGGAGAAGAAAATGTATGGGCGCACCTTCATGGGTGTCGAGCGCACGACCTTCCTGATCCGCAAGGACGGCACCATCGCCACCATATGGCAGAAGGTTCGAGTGCCGGGTCATGCCGCAACGGTGCTGGAAGCCGTGAGAAATCTGGCCGCGTGATGACGATCACCTCGCTGCGCGGCGGCGCGATCGATGCGATCCGGTCCGCCGACCTCGACCGCAAGACGGAACTGGCGCAGGAAAGCGCCGACAGATGGTTCGCCCGTCGCATCTCCCTGCGCTCGCCGCTCGACGCACCTCTGCCGGAACGTCCCGGCCGCCCGGCGAAGCCGGTTCTCGTGCCCCCGACCCAGGTCGAGAAGCGCTCGCTGCACACCCTGCCCGGTCGCATCGCGTTGTTGCATGCTATCGCCCATATCGAGCTTAACGCCGTCGATCTGGCGCTCGATATCGTGGCGCGATTCGCCTCCGCCCATGTACCAAACTCCTTCTTTGACGGCTGGATGCAGGTGGCTTACGAAGAGGCCAAGCACTTCCGTATGGTGCGCAAGCGGCTCAACGATCTCGGCGCCGACTATGGTGACCTTCCCGCCCATGACGGTCTCTGGCAGGCGGCGCATTCGACACGCAACGCTCTCACGGCACGGCTTGCCGTCGTGCCGCTGATCCTCGAAGCCCGCGGCCTCGATGTCACACCGTCGCTGCAGGCCAAGATGCGTGAGACCGGCGATCTCGAAAGTGCCGCGGTTCTGGATGTGATCTATAACGACGAAAAGGGCCATGTTGCCGTCGGCGCCAAATGGTTCCGCTTCCTCTGCGCCCGTGAAAAACGCGATCCGGCAAGGACATTCCAGGAGCTGGTGCGTGCCAATTTCCGCAGTCCGCTGAAGGCTCCGTTCAATGATGTGGCGCGCGCCGAAGCCGGGCTGACGCCCTCCTTTTACCGCGCGCTGACGTCGACCAGCCAAAGCTGACCGCCAAGCTCCAACAGGGCTGCGTAAACCGACTATTAACCATAAATGTATGTAATCGTTTCCCAATGAGGCGGGCGCTGAAAAGCGAATCTTTGGGAGACCCTCCGTGACGAGCGGACATCACAGTCGGGTATTCGGCAAGAGGGCACAGGAGTATGTCCTCATTCTCGCCAGCGGCGACAAGGTGCGCCACATGACGGTGAAGCCGTGGATGGCGGCGCTGGCCTTCTGCTTCGTTGGGGTCTTCGCAATCGGTTATCTGCTCGCCACCTCCTACCTTGTCCTGCGCGACGACCTGATTGGCGCGACCATGGCCCGGCAGGCACGCATGCAGCACGATTATGAAGACCGCATCGCGGCACTGCGTGCACAGGTCGACCGCATCACATCCCGCCAGCTTCTCGATCAGCAGGTCGTCGAGGACAAGGTTGACAAGCTCATGGAGCAGCAGATGGCGCTGACCTCGCGTCATGGGAAGCTCGACAACCTGCTCGACCGCGCCGAAAGCTCTGGCCTGACGGGCAAGGAGGCGCCTACCGTAGACGTGCCGGCGCAGGCCTATGCGCCTGACATCAAGGACAAACGTGCGTCGCTTTCCGGCGGCGTGCAGGCGATCGACAAGCTTCTGGCAGGCGATAACAAGCCGGCTGATGCCGGCGCTCCCGACAATTCCACCCTCGCCTATGTTCCATCGGAGGAAACGGTCGGCGACCGTGCCGACCGCATCTTTTCTAAGGTCACTCTCTCGCTGAAGAATGTCGAACAGGATCAGAAGAGCCGCGTCGACCAACTGACGAGTGACGCCGGCAGTGCCGCCGATGCGATCGAAGGCGTGCTCGGCCGCTTCCATATCCCGGTCCCGTCGGAGACATCAGCGGCGAAAGAGGACGAAGACGCCGTCGGCGGTCCCTATGTCGAGCCTGAAAGCAACGACGACTTCAACAATTCTCTGGTGCAGCTCGACAGCGCGCTGACGCGGCTGGAAGCGGTGCGTAGCACTGCCGAGTCCCTGCCGTTCCGCAATCCGGCTGTTGGCAAGGAAATCACCAGCCCCTTCGGCAACCGGCGCGATCCGTTCCTCGGCCGCCTTGCCCTGCATTCGGGCATCGACTTCCGTTTCTCGCCCGGCGAAAGGGTCCGTCCCACTGCGCCCGGCAAGGTGATCGCTGCCGGCTGGACCGGCGGCTACGGTAATATGGTCGAGGTCGATCACGGCAATGGCATTTCGACGCGCTATGGCCATATGTCTGAAATTCTGGTCAAGGTTGGCGACACCGTAGACCGCAACGATGTGATCGGACTTGCCGGCAGCACCGGCCGTTCCACCGGCACGCATTTGCATTACGAAGTGCGGCAGGATGGACACGCCGTCGATCCGATTTATTTCATGAATGCCGGCCTTAAACTTGCCACTTATATAAAATAGCCGGTCGCGGTAACGAATGCTTCACCTCGCTACCTGGGGTGGAGACGCTCTCCCTTGACTTGCCGGCCGTTTAGGACTATGTCGCCCACCATTGCGGCATGCAATCCTGCCGACTCGCCAGAGACCGGCCGAACGAAACGGAAACAGTTTTCCCTTTGACGACATTTGCTGACCTTGGTTTGAGCCCCAAAGTGCTCTCCGCTGTTACCGATGCGGGCTATACGACCCCCACCCCCATTCAGGCCGGGGCAATCCCTTTCGCGCTTGAGCGCCGCGATATTTGCGGTATCGCGCAGACCGGCACCGGCAAGACGGCATCTTTCGTTCTTCCCATGCTGTCGCTTCTGGAAAAAGGCCGCGCCCGTGCCCGTATGCCGCGCACGCTGATCCTGGAGCCGACCCGCGAACTGGCTGCCCAGGTTGCCGAAAACTTCGAGAAATACGGCAAGAATCACCGCTTGAACGTCGCCCTGCTGATCGGCGGCGTTTCCTTCGAAGAGCAGGACCGTAAGCTCGAGCGTGGCGCAGACGTCTTGATCTGCACCCCCGGCCGCCTTCTTGACCATTTCGAACGCGGCAAGCTTCTGATGAGCGGCGTTGAAATCCTCGTCATCGACGAAGCAGACCGCATGCTCGACATGGGCTTCATCCCCGATATCGAGCGCATCGCCAAGCTGATCCCCTTCACCCGCCAGACGCTGTTCTTCTCGGCCACCATGCCGCCGGAAATCCAGAAGCTTGCGGACCGCTTCCTGCAGAACCCTGAGCGTATCGAAGTCTCCAAGCCGGCTTCGGCGTCGAGCACCATCGTGCAGCGTTTCGTCGCCTCGCACGGTAAGGATTACGAGAAGCGCGCCGTGCTGCGCGATCTGATCCGCGCCCAGGAAGACCTCAAGAACGCGATCATCTTCTGCAACCGCAAGAAGGATGTCGCCGAACTCTTCCGTTCGCTAGACCGTCACGGTTTCTCCGTTGGCGCGCTCCATGGCGACATGGACCAGCGCTCGCGCATGACAATGCTCGCCAACTTCAAGGACGGCAACATCAAGCTGCTCGTCGCTTCCGACGTCGCCGCCCGCGGCCTCGATATTCCCGATGTCAGCCACGTCTTTAATTTCGACGTGCCGATCCATTCGGAAGATTATGTTCACCGCATCGGCCGCACCGGCCGTGCCGGCCGTTCCGGCGCTTCCTTCACTATCGTCACCCGCCACGACCAAAAATATGCCGACGCGATCGAAAAGCTGATCGGCGAAAAGGTCGAATGGCTGAACGGCGACCTCTCCGCCCTGCCGCCGGCCGAAGAAAGCCGTGACAGCGAGCGTTCTCCTCGTCGCGGCAAGGGTCGTGAGCGGGATAAGGATCGTGGCCGCGAGCGTCGGTCTTCGAGTCATAAATCTGATATCAACGCCGAAGATAATGGTGCAGAAGTCGTGGAAGCAGTAGCAAGGGCCGCCAGCGTGAAGAACGAGCGCAAAGCAGAACAGAAGCCGCAGAACAACGCGCGCGGCAATCGGCCTTACCCCGCGAACGACGACAGCCGCGATCGCCGCCGCCATCGCGACAATGATGACGGCCCCACGCCCATTGGTTTCGGCGACGATATCCCTGCCTTCATGCTGATTGCCGCCAACGCCAAGATCTGAGTGCCCCATGGGCAAGCCCGGCATCGACTTCCCAGGCTTCGGTGTAGGCCTGGTGATTTTGCGCGACGGCAAGATCCTTCTCTACAAGCGCATCCGTCCGCCTGAAGCCGGCTACTGGAATATCGTCGGCGGCAAGGTTGATCATATGGAGCCGGCCGAAGAGGCTGCGCGCCGCGAGGCGGAAGAGGAAACCGGCCTCGCGATCGGCCGTATCGAACGCATAGGCCTGACCGAGCAGATCATCGAAGCCGACCGCCAGCACTGGATTTCCCTGCTCTACATCGCCCGCGACGTAACGGGCGAGCCGCAGTTGACCGAGCCGGACAAGCTTTCGGATTTCGGCTGGTTCGGCCTTGCCGACCTGCCGGAGCCTTTGTCGGCCTTCACCAGAGCAGCGATTGCCAGCCTTCCGGCGGGCGAATTGCGCTGATCATTCGGCGCGCAACGCCGCCTCATAGGCAAGCCGCACCCATCGGGCCATGATATCGGGATCGTCATAGGCTTCTTCCGGAATGCTCCAGTAAGGCATCTTTACCGGCGCGCCCTTCTTGCCCTCGTAAAACCACTGGCTGGCACCCGCCGCCGCAAATTCTGGCGCGCTCTTCTCATCGGCCTTCAGCAGGATTTCGTCTCGCACTTCGAGCGCCAGGATACGGCCGAGATGATAGATGCCCTTGCCGCCGAACATGCGTTTGATGGTGACGGGACCAAGCGACTGAAACATTTCCTCGATGCCGGCATTGTCCATGGCTGGTCGCTCCTCTGACTGGAGCGCCTTGCATCCATTCGGACGCACAAAGCGACGCTCTAACTCTTTGAATCTAAGCATCGTGCTTTTCGAAAATCGATTCCGATTTTCAGGCCGATGCGGGGTAAGGCTATATCGAATGATAACCGCGGTGCAGATAGAGAAGCGCCGGGTGGATTTCGGTGAAACGGACGGCAGCGACCTCGCCGAAGATGACGTTATGGGTCGGCATTTCCTTGATATCGGTCACCCGGCAGTCGAAGACGGCAAGTGCATCGGCGAGCACCGGCGCACCCGTTGCCAGCGTTTCGAAACGGGCACTCAGGAAACGTTCTTCGTTTTCCAGTTGCGTGCGTCCAGAAAAGGCGTCGGCCACGCGCTGATGATGAGCGCCGAGCGAGTTCAGTGCGAAAATGCCGCTGCGCCAGAAGATCTCGTTTTTCACATTGGTGTTATTGAGGCAGACGAGAACGGAAGCCGGATTGTCCGACACCGAGCAGGCGGCCGTGATGGTGACGCCGCGGCGGGCTTCACCGAGAGCCGTCGTCACCAGCTGCACGTGGCCGGCATAGCGACTCATGGCGTCGCGATATAGGCCAGGATCAATATGCTGCCTGTTCAACACATGCTTCTCCGCAATCAGTGTCTTGTTTTTGTTATTTCGCCAATATGGCGGGCATCAGTTACCTTTTCTACAATAGCAGCCGCTAAAAGCTGAAGAATATGCTTGTTTTTCTTTGACGATTGCCGCCGTGCAGATAAAAGGGCATGGACTAGACGAGAGACCTGCACCTTTCATGATGACGCTGCGTGTCATAGCCGCCCTTCTGTCGCTCCTGGCGTTGACGGCCGAAAGCCGCGCGGCCGGCGTGACGATCGGCGTTGTGGCCCCGCAAGACGGCACCTTCGCCTCGCTCGGCGCCCAAGTTCGTGCTGGCGCAGTTTTCCAGATTGGGCAGGCCGGCGATACGATCGTTCCGATCAGCGAAAGCTGTGAGGACAATAGCGGCCCGGCGATCGCCGATGCGCTGATTGCCGCCAAAGTTCAGATCGCCATCGGTTTCCTCTGCAGCGAAACGCTTGAAGGCGCGTTGCCGAAGCTCAAGGATGCCAACATCCCTGCCATTACCGTGTCGGTGCGCTCGCGTATCCTGATGGAAGATTCGCTGAAGAACGGCTGGCCCCTCTTCCGTCTTGCGCCGCGGGACGGCGATGAGGCGGAGAAGATCATCCAGATCATCCTGCAGCAATGGACGGCTTTCCCGATCGCCCTCATCGAGGACGGCACGATCCACGGCCGCGAATTGACGGAAGCCGTACGCGACGCACTGGAAGAAAATGGTCTCAAGCCCGTCTTCACTGATACTTACCGGCCGGGGCAGGAACAGCAGATCGGTCTCGTGCGCCGCCTGAAGCGAGCAGGTGCCACCAAGGTCTTCATCGGCGGCGACAGGAACGATGTCGCCACCATCGCGCGTGACGCCAAGGCTGAAAACATCTCGTTGGATATCCTGAGCGGCGATGCGATGCGCGCTCCCAACCAGCCGCTTGCGCTTGCGGACGGCGTACGCGCTGTCGCGATTCCGGAATACGCTCTTCTGCCGGAGGCAGATTCGACCGTCCACGCGATGCGGGCGGCAGGAGTAGAGCCCGAAGGTTATGCCCTGCCTGCGGCAGCCGCCGCACTGATTGCCGATCAGGCCGTGCAGGCGGCGGTGACCGAGGGCAAGCCAATCGCAGAAAAGCTGATCGGAACGCAATTCAATACGCCGATCGGCCCGGTTATCTTCACACCGGCCCATGAGTTGTCGCAGAATCCCTATCGCCTGCTCCAATGGCGCGGCGACGCGTTCGTCCCGCCCGCTGGCGGCACGGACTGACCTATTGACCATGCCGTAAGGCGGCTTACCCGCTTCCGGTTTGAGACGGAGACCGAGACCCATGACGACACTGCCCATCCGCATCGCGCCATCGATCCTGGCGGCAGATTTTGCAAAGCTCGGCGAAGAAGTACGCAACGTCACCGCGGCCGGCGCCGACTGGATCCATCTCGACGTCATGGACGGCCATTTCGTGCCGAACATTTCTTTCGGCCCCGATGTCATCAAGTCGCTGCGTTCCTACACCGATGCGACCTTCGACTGCCATCTGATGATCTCGCCTGCCGATCCCTATCTGGAGGCCTTCGCCAAGGCCGGGTGCGACCGCATCACGGTCCATGCAGAAGCCGGACCGCATCTGCATCGCTCGCTGCAGACGATCCGCCATCTCGGCAAGAAGGTTGGCGTCACGCTCAATCCGGCAACGCCGCTCTCGGTCGTCGAGAACGTGCTTGACGATGTCGACCTCATTCTCATCATGTCCGTCAACCCCGGTTTCGGCGGCCAAAAATTCATTCCGGCAATGGTAGACAAGATCGCAGCGGCGAAGTCACTCATCGGTGACCGTCCGATCGAGCTTGAGGTGGACGGCGGCGTGACGGTGGATACCGCTCCTGCCGTGGCAAAGGCCGGCGGCAATGTGCTCGTCGCCGGGTCGGCAATTTTCAAGGGCGGCTCGCTCGAGGCTTATCGGCAGGCGATCACGGCCCTTCGCAACGCGGCTGAGGGAGCTCGCTAAATGACGAAGCGCATGTTCATGGGCAGCCTTTTCGCCGCCCTGCTGACGGGAATATCCGCCACAGCCTTTGCCGGCGATATCGCCAATATCCAGCCTGTCGGTTTCTCAGCTGATGGCAAGGTCTTCGCCTTCCAGGAATTCGGCATGAAGAATGGCAAGGTCCCCTATTCGGATACCTATTTCATCAATACCGACACCGGTGAAAATCTCGAAGAGACGCCCTTTCATCTGGAGCTGACAGACAAGGATGCTGATCTCTCCAAAGCGCGGCGCCAGAACCTGACAGCGGCCCGCAAGCAAATGGACAAATATGACCTACTGACCAATCCCGGCCTGATCGCCGCGTTCAATCCGCCGACCGAACTCGGCTCGCCGATGAAGACGATCCGCTATACGACGCTTGCAACTGACGGCCTCGCGCGCGGCGCTTACACGCTGCTGCTCGGCGATGCGCAGGTCGCGACACCCGATGCTTGCAAAACCCTGAACAACCACGTTGTTGGCTTCACTCTCCAACTCATCGAGAAGGACGGCGCGCCAAACCGCCAGATCGTCCATCAGGACAAGGCAATTCCCGCTGATCGCGGCTGCCCGGTGGAATATCGGATGGGCGGCGCCCTCGTCTATCAGCCGGAAGCCGGAAGACCCGTCCACATCGCCCTCATTCTGGCGCTGAGCGCTGCGCCTGACGGTCGCAACGGCCGCTGGATTGCCGTTCCGGTTAAGCCCTGAAAATGAACCGTCTGCGGGTGGCATGGCCGTCCTATTCAGAGCTTTTCATCGGCGCCCCCCTCTGGGGCGTGCTGATGCTGATCTCGGCCATGGTTGGCCTCTATCTGCGCAATGGCATGGAGACGAGCCATGTGCTTGATCTCGCCCTCCTCTATTTCGGCGGCGGGCTGCTCTCCTGGCCCTTCAATCTGCTTGCCGGACGATATCTTGCGCTTGGTCATGAGCTGGAGGCGCGTTTTGCCGCCTTCTTCCTGGCGTTGACGACGGGCACGGTGCTGATGACGGCCTTTCTTTTCGCCATGGATTACCGGATTTTCTATTCTCGCTGGCATGCGCCCTTCGGCTCTGTCATCTGGATGTTCCAGTTCGTCTTTACCGGCGCCAGCGCCATCTATCAGTTCCTCGTTATCGGTCTGGGGCTGTTTTTGCCCGTCGGACTGGTCTGTCTGCTTGTCATCAGCCTGGCTCTTGCCAAACGCATGCGTTGAGATTGCCGGCCGTCTTTGCTACAGGGGCCGCAGCTACTGTCACAAATGAAGGCGCTCGCCCATGATCCCTCGTTATTCCCGGCCCGAGATGGTCGCCATCTGGTCTCCAGAAACCAAGTTCCGTATCTGGTTCGAGATCGAGGCGCATGCCTGCGATGCGCTCGCAGAGCTCGGCGTGATCCCGAAATCGGCTGCCGCCACCATCTGGGAAAAGGGCGGCAAGGCAACTTTTGATGTTGCCCGCATCGATGAGATCGAAGCCGTTACCAAGCATGACGTCATCGCCTTCCTGACGCATCTTGCCGAGATCGTCGGCCCCGATGCCCGCTTCGTCCATCAGGGCATGACCTCCTCTGACGTGCTTGACACCACGCTGAACATCCAACTCGTGCGCGCTGCCGATATCCTGCTTGCCGATATGGACCGTGTTCTCGCTGCGCTGAAAACCCGCGCCTTCGAGCATAAGGATACGATCCGCATCGGCCGCAGCCACGGCATCCATGCCGAGCCGACGACGATGGGTCTGACCTTTGCCCGCTTCTATGCCGAGATGAGCCGCAACCGTGCGCGCCTGGTCGCCGCTCGCGCTGAAATCGCCACGGGTGCGATCTCCGGTGCCGTCGGCACTTTCGCCAATATCGATCCTGTTGTCGAAGAGCATGTCTGCGCAGCCCTCGGTCTCGTTTCCGAGCCGGTCTCCACCCAGGTCATCCCGCGTGATCGTCATGCGATGTTTTTCGCCACGCTCGGCGTCATCGGCTCCTCGATCGAAAATGTCGCGATCGAAATCCGTCACATGCAGCGCACCGAAGTTCTGGAAGCGGAAGAATTCTTCTCGCAAGGCCAGAAGGGCTCTTCGGCCATGCCGCACAAGCGCAATCCGGTTCTGACCGAAAACCTGACCGGCCTCGCCCGCCTCGTGCGCATGTCCGTCGTTCCCGCGATGGAAAACGTGGCGCTCTGGCACGAGCGCGACATCAGCCATTCGAGCGTCGAGCGCGCCATCGGCCCGGATACGACGATCACGCTGGATTTTGCGTTGAACCGTCTCGCCGGTGTGATTGAAAAGCTCGTGGTCTATCCCGAGAATATGATGAAGAACCTCAACAAGTTCCGTGGTCTCGTACATTCGCAGCGCGTTCTGCTGGCGCTAACTCAGGCCGGTGTCTCCCGCGAGGATGCCTATCGCCTCGTGCAGCGCAACGCCATGAAGGTCTGGGAACAGGGCAAGGACTTCCTCGAGGAACTGCTTGCCGACGCCGAAGTCCGCGCCGCACTCTCCGAGGCGGATCTCCGGGAGAAGTTCGATCTCGGTTATCATACGAAGCACGTCGATACGATTTTCCGTCGCGTCTTCGGCGAGGTGTAATTACCGAAGATATCTCATGAAACGGCGCCCACGAGGCGCCGTTTTCATTTCCGCTTGCGCGATGTGGAAGCCACTGGCGTCTTGCGTTTTTTCGTCTCGCTTTTTGCAATCGAGATGTCGGCCTGTAAATCCGCTACCTCGCAAGCCTCTGTCCTGCCCCGGCCCTCGGCCGCCTTGGCCACCAGCCGGTCAAGATGTTTGAGATCTTCTTCGTCGAGATTTTCGATGCCGATGAAGCGGTTCTCGGCGTGGCTCGTCAGGATGATTTCATTGAGCTTTGCCTGAATAGCGCGCGTGTCGCGCGTCTGCGCGTTCTGCAGCACGAAGACCATCAGAAAGGTGACGATCGTCGTGCCGGTGTTGATCACGAGTTGCCAGGTTTCCGAATAGTCGAACAAGGGACCTAGAGCGGCCCAAATAATGACGGCGATAAGCGCCAGAATGAAGGTCACCGGCTTGCCCGCCCACTCCGATACCTTGGTTGCAAAGCGGGCAAACACATGGCGTAACGTCACCTTGAAATCCTCCTTGGAAGTCGGCCAAAGACAAACTCCAAGGAACGTTCCGCGGTTCCGTATGCAGAAAAAATTCCGGGTATCGCGGAATCTTGCGACACCCGGAATGGTGCCGTCACATGGCAATCAGTTTCCGGTAGAGATGCCAGGTCGCATGGCCGAGGATCGGAATGACGAGTGCAAGGCCGGCAAAGAGCGGAAGTGTGCCGATGACGAGCAATGCGGCCACAATCAAACCCCAGGTGAGCACCGGCACAGGATTGGCGAAGGTTGCCCGGATCGAGGCGACCATCGCGGCCACTGCTCCGCAATCCCTGTCGAGTAGAATCGGAAATGTCACGACAGTGATCGCCAGAACGACGAGCGCGAATCCGAGGCCGACCAGATTGCCCCACAGGATGAGCTGTATGCCTTCAGTCGTGCCGAAGACCTGTTGCATGAAGAGCGACATGGAGCGCGGGAAGACCTCACCGATAAGGCTCGTATAGATGGTTTGCGCCGTGACCAGCCAGACGACGAAGATCCCGAACAGCAGGAGGCCGACGGCGATGATCGACGGCAGGGCCGGCGAGCGGCGTACATCGAGCGCATGTTGCCAGGAGGTGTCGAGACCGGCCTCGCGTCGACGACTGATTTCATAAAGGCCGATCGCGGCGAGCGGGCCGATCAGCACGAAACCCGACATCAACGGAAAGATCATCGGCGCGAGATTGGCGCCCGAGCTCAACATCGTCAGGAAGATGCCAGCGATCGGATACATGAGACATAGGAAAACGTAATGTGAAGGCTTTTCCCGGAAATCCTCGAAACCGAGCCTGAGCGCGTCGAAGACGTCTGCTATGCTGATGCGATTGATCGCAGGCCGTGCGAAGCTGTCGCCAGCACCTGTCATGATATGGAATGCCGCCATGGCTTTCTCCTCCTCAGCCAAGATGAGCCGGAGGCGAACGTGTCGGTAACGACAAGCCGACACGCAAACGCAACCGGCAGGCAGCGACTATAGCAAATTTCTCAGGCCAAGTCGCTCTCTCCCTTGACATCGCCGTCAAGCTTTCTCACATCGGCGACACCATGAAAGCGTCAGAAGCAGATATTCTCATCGTTCCCGGTTACACCAACTCCGGTCCCGACCATTGGCAGACCCGCTGGGAAGCAAAGCTCTCCACCGCGCGCCGGGTCGAGCAGGCGGAATGGTCGAAGCCCGTGCGTGAGGACTGGATCGCCCGCATCGCCGAGGAGGTGAATGCCGCCACACGCCCCGTCGTGATCGTCGCCCATTCCCTTGGCGTACCCTCGGTGATTCATGCGATCCCGCTGTTTGAAAAGCGGGTTGCCGGTGCCTTCTTCGTCGCGCCGCCCGATGTCGCCAATCCGGATATCCGTCCGAAACATCTGATGACCTTCGGTCCCTACCCGCGCGATCCACTGCCCTTCCCCTCGATTACGGTGGCAAGCCGCAACGATCCTTTCGGCACGTACGAACATGCCGACGATATCGCCAACAGCTGGGGGTCCTTCCTGGTGGATGCCGGCGAATCCGGCCACATCAATGCGGATTCTGGTCATGGGCCCTGGCCCGAGGGCACGATGGTCTTTGCTCAGTTTCTGAGCCGCCTGCCCGGTTGAGAACCGGAAACTCCGGTATTTCCAGTGAATTGAGCGATCGCTTTCTAAGCATTTCTTAATGGAAAGACCGCAGACTGCGCTGATGCCAGAAAAGCGAGAGCGCGCGCCCGTGAAGCAGAGCCATCCGCAAGACGCCGCTGACCCGGACCGCGACGCACCGGCCGCAAATGGACCGGTGAGCTATACGGATGATTCCGATCTTTCCGAGCGCGAAAGCCGCTGGAACTACGCGCTCGTCGGCTCCGGTCTCGGCGTCTGGGACCACAATTACCGTCTCGACAAGAAATATTACTCGCAGACCTGGAAGACCATTCGCGGCATGGCGCCTGATGAGGCGGCCGATGGTGATTACGAGGCCTGGCTGCAGCTCATCCATCCCGATGATCGCGATTTCGTCATTAATGCCATCGAGCGCCAGAATGCCGGTGACCCGGCCTACCATATCTTCCAGTATCGCGAGCGCCACAAGGATGGCCATTGGGTTTGGATCGAATGCCGTGGCGCACCGGTTGAGTGGGATGAAAACGGTGCGGCCCAGCGTGTCGTCGGCACGGACACTGACATCACCGCACGCAAGCAGACGGAGGAGATGCTGGCGCAGCTCTCCCGCCGCCTCGACCTTGCCCTGCAGATCAGCGATATCGGCGTATTCGAAGCCGATATCGACCACGGAACCGTCGAATGGGACGACCGCCTCATTGCCATCTATGGGCTGCAGGGCGTCGACCGCCTGACGGCAGGCGCGGCGTGGCCGGGAAGGATTCATCCTGACGATCGCGAGCGGGTGCTCGACACAGTCGAAAGCACCGTCAACAACGGGACCGGCTTTCACCATGAATTCCGCATCATCAGGGGTGATGGCGCCGAGCGCATCATCCGCGCCAGCGCGGCGTTCTTCGTCGACGGCAACGGTTACCGCAAACTGATCGGCGCCAATTGGGACGTGACGGAGGAAGTGGCGCTGCGCAACGAATTGCAGCGCGCCAAGGATCTTGCCGAAGCCCGCAACCGCGAACTCGAAGCCGCCAAGGAAAGCATCGAGCATCTGGCTCTTCATGACTATCTCACCGGTCTGCCGAACCGTCGCTATCTCGACAAGATGCTGGAAGAACGTTCCGCCCAGTGCCGCGAAGAAGATCTGGCGCTTGCCATCCTCCACATCGATCTCGACCGCTTCAAGCAGATCAATGATACGCTCGGCCACCGCGCCGGTGACCACTTGCTGAAACATGCCGCTCGGGTATTACGCGACTCCATTCGCAGCACGGATTTCGTCGCGCGCATCGGCGGCGATGAATTCGTCGTCCTCTGCGTCGTCAACACCGCTTCGAAGAAGATCGCCACAGTCGCCGAGCGCATCATCCGCGAGCTGAGGAAGCCAATCAAATATGAGGGGCATGACTGCCGCTTCGGCGCCAGTATCGGCATAGCCATCGATAGCGGCTCGAATCTCGATGAAAAGCAGCTTCTTCTCAACGCCGATATCGCGCTCTACCGGGCTAAAGCCTCCGGCCGCAACCGCCACGAATTCTTCTCCAAGGCTGTACGGCGAACGATCCTGACGGCCAAGCGCCTTGCCGATGAAATTCTGATCGGTCTCGAGCGCAATGAATTCGTACCCTTCTACCAGCCGCAATTCGATGCCCGCACGCTGGATATCGCCGGCATCGAGACCCTGGCCCGCTGGCAGCATCCGGAACGCGGCGTGCTTGCTCCCGATCGTTTTCTCGACATCGCTGAAGACCTCGACGTCGTCTCGACGATCGATGCCTTGATCCTGCAGCGGGCCCTTGCCGACCGCAAAACCTGGGTCCGTGAAGGCTTCGCCATTCCCCGCATTTCCGTCAATGTCTCCGCCGGGAGACTTTCCGATCCGCAGCTCGGCAAGAAGCTGCGTTCGCTGAGGATCGAACCGGGCACGGTGTCATTCGAGCTGCTGGAATCCATCTCGCTCGACGATTGCGACGACGCGGTCACCGCCAATCTCAAGAAACTGAAGAAGCTCGGCATCGACATCGAAGTCGATGATTTCGGCACCGGCCACGCCTCGATCGTCAGCCTGATGCGGCTGAGCCCGAAGACGCTGAAGATCGATCGCGAGCTGATCAGCCAGCTGCCGCAATCGGCAGAGCAACGCAAGCTCGTCCGTTCCATCATCGAGATCGGCCGCTCGCTGAACATTCTCGTCACCGCCGAAGGTGTGGAGACTGCCGATCACGTCCACATCCTGCAGGAGCTTGGCTGCGATATGCTGCAAGGCTATGCACTTGCACGGCCGATGCCAGCGATGCAGATCCCGGCCTTCATCCAAAGCGAAAGCTGGCGGCAACCGGAGAGTGCGGCCCGTGCGCTGCAGACTGACCTGCGCCGTTCCGTCGGCCGCACGGTTTCCAGGTGACGACCTCCAGATAGAGACCTGTATAACCGCTCCGAGATTTTGCCTTCATTTCACCGTAAAGAAAAAGGCGGTAGTCTCCTCTTGCGAAGACATTCGATTCTCTTTGCGGTTTTCCCGCTACGGCCGGAAACCGGGGAAGGAGTGACAGGCGGATTGTGAAACTCTCTCTTTTCCTTTAAGGGGACGCCACGAGATCGATCCACGCGCGCTATCCCAAGAGCGCCAACAGCAGAGAATAACTACAATGAACCGTCGCCGCCGTATCTACGAGGGCAAGGCAAAGATACTGTATGAAGGGCCTGAACCGGGCACACTGATCCAGTTCTTCAAGGACGATGCCACCGCTTTCAACAAGAAGAAACACGAAGTCATTGATGGTAAGGGCGTTCTCAACAATCGTATTTCTGAATATATCTTCAGCCATCTGAACAAGATCGGCATTCCCACCCACTTTATCCGCCGGCTCAACATGCGCGAGCAGCTGATCAGGGAAGTGGAGATGATCCCGCTCGAGATCGTCGTGCGCAACGTCGCCGCCGGCTCACTCGCCAAGCGCCTCGGCATCGAGGAAGGGGTCGTTCTGCCGCGCTCGATCATCGAATTCTATTACAAGTCCGATACGCTTGAGGATCCGATGGTCTCCGAGGAGCACATCACTGCCTTCGGTTGGGCCAATCCGGCCGAACTCGACGACATCATGGCACTCGCCATCCGCGTCAACGACTTCATGACCGGCCTCTTCCTCGGCGTCGGCATCCAGCTCGTCGATTTCAAGATCGAGTGCGGCCGCCTCTTCGAAGGTGACATGATGCGCATCATCCTGGCCGATGAAATCTCGCCGGATAGCTGCCGCCTCTGGGATATCGAGACCCACAAGAAGATGGACAAGGACCTCTTCCGCCGTGATATGGGCGGGCTGCTGGAAGCCTATTCCGAAGTTGCGCGCCGTCTCGGCATCATCAATGAAAACGAGCCCGTGCGCGGCACCGGCCCCGTTTTGGTCAAGTAAAAGGCAGGGAAGAACAAGTGATCAAGGCTCGCGTCACCGTCACGCTGAAAAACGGCGTTCTCGATCCTCAGGGAAAGGCCATCGAAGGCGCACTCGGCGCCCTCGGCTTCGGCGGCGTCGGCCATGTCCGCCAGGGCAAGGTCTTCGATCTGGAATTGGAAGGCACCGACAAGGCCAAGGCCGAGACGGATCTCAAGGCCATGTGCGAGAAACTCCTCGCCAATACGGTCATCGAGAACTACGCGATCGCGATCGACTGACGATCACAGGCTCGCCACCTGGCGAGCCTCCAGGATGAAGCGTCATGATGGAAGCAAAGCTGGAGACGGAAGTCTCGAAATATATGAGCTATGTCTTACGCCATGCGCCGGAAGCCGCAGGTCTGACGCTTGATGCCGAAGGGTGGGTTTCCTTCGATGCGTTCGAAAAGGCGTTGACGTCGAAATATGACGTCTCGCGCGCCGATATTATCGGCATCATCGAAAACAGTCCGAAGAAGCGCTTTGCTCTTGTCGAGGACAGAATTCGCGCCAATCAGGGCCACAGCGTCGGTATCGACCTAGCCTTGAAGCCGGTCGAGCCGCCGGCAATCCTCTTCCACGGCACGTCGCGGGCAAGCTGGCCTGCGATCGAGCGCGAAGGCTTGCAGAAGATGGAACGGCATCACGTTCACCTTTCTGCCGATATCGATACCGCGAAGATCGTCGCAACCCGCCGCAAGGGCGACTATATTATCCTGCGTATAGACGCAGCCCGCATGTTTTCAGAGGGACATTCTTTCTTTGTCTCGGACAATGGAGTATGGCTCGCCGAAAGCGTTCCAGTTCAATATCTTTCGCTAAACGCAGGCACCCCATGAAATCAGCCGTCGTTCAACTTCCGGGCCTCAATCGCGATCGCGACATGATCACCGCTCTCACCAAAATCTCCGGTCGCCAGCCGGTGACGATCTGGCAGACGGAGACGGAAATCCCCGATGTCGACCTGATCGTCATTCCCGGCGGCTTCTCCTATGGCGATTACCTGCGCTGCGGCGCGATTGCAGCACGCATGCCGGTCATGCAGGCGATCATCGAGAAGGCGAACAAGGGCGTGAAGGTTCTCGGCGTCTGCAACGGCTTCCAGATTCTTGTCGAGGCCGGCCTTCTGCCGGGCGCCTTGATGCGCAATGCCTCGCTGAAATTCGTCTGCCGCGAGATCAAACTCGAAGTCGTCAATGCCGACACGGATTTCTCTCGCGCCTACGAAAAGGGCCAGATCATCCGCTGCCCGGTCGCTCATCACGACGGCAACTATTTTGCCGATGCCGAGACGCTCGCTGCCATCGAGGGCAACGGCCAGGTCGTCTTCCGCTATGCCGAAGGCACCAACCCGAACGGCTCGGTCAACGACATTGCCGGCGTCATGAATGCCAAGGGCAATGTTCTCGGCATGATGCCGCATCCGGAAAACCTTATAGAAGCCGCTCACGGGGGGTCGGACGGCCGCGGCCTCTTCGCTTCGGCGCTCGACGTCGTCGCTGCCTGATTCATTTCATCAGAAAGCCCGTCGCCGGATCACTGGAGCAAGCTGAATGCGCCCTTGCCTTTTTGCTGCTACTGCCAACGCTGTAGCCTTTGCCGGCCTCTCTGCGCTGGTTGCTGCCTGCCAGTCCTCGACACCTGCAAAGGGGCCGGACCGCAGCGCGCTATCGACAATGGAGCGTGTGGCGCTCGGCGCCAACAGTTGCTGGTTCAAGTCGGGCGACCCGGCTTTCGCCGCATATAGGCTGGCGCCGGAGCTCAATTCCTTCTCCGGCCGGCCGCGCATCCTTGTCGTCCACAAGGGCAGTCCTGAAAGCCGCCCGCTTCTCGTCGTGCAGGCCGAGGGCAGTCCTGCCAAGATGCAGGCTTTTGGCCCGATGATGTCCGAGCCGGTCTCAGGCCGCATCGCCGCTGACGTCACCCGCTGGTCGGGCGGCAACCGCGCCTGCAGCTAAGGCTCCACATCACGAGCCTAATCCCAGAAAAACGACTTGCTGATTTCCCGCGCGGCATCGGTTTGCGACAGACCGATATCCTTCAGCTGATCTGCGGTCATATGGCGAAGCGCGCGCCGTCCCTCACGCTTTTGATGCCAGATGAGAATGGCGACCCAGAGACGCATCAGCCGTGTCGTGGCCGGCTTGTGCCTGGGCAGTACGATCTCGTGCGGACTATCGATAGAGACAATCGATACAATATGACCTTTGGCCTGGGGTATAGCGGACATCTTTGACTCCTGTTGCTTCCGCTGACAGGATTGTCTCATAGTCTTGACAGGTATAGGGTGACAATTTATTCATTGTCACCATGACAAATTGGCTCCCCGATCTTTCGCAGGGCTCCGGCCCGGTCTACATGCGGCTTGCGGACAACATTGAATCCGCCATTGCTTCCGGCGCCTTGCCGGCAGGCAGCAAGCTGCCGCCGCAGCGAAATCTCGCCTATGATATCGGGGTGACAATCGGGACAATCGGCCGCGCTTATGCGCTTGTGCATGAGCGTGGTCTTGTCGCCGGCGAAGTCGGCCGCGGCACCTATGTGCTTGACCGCGCCAATACGCCGCCTAGCGAGCAGGTCGATCCCGTCACTCTTTCGCTAAGCGGCACGCGCGTCGCGGATGCGCCCCCGAACAAGCTTCGCTTCGATACGACAGCTGCTCCCGATCTTGGTCAAGGCAAGGTCATCGCTGGCATCATGGCCGAGATCGGCGAACAGCATCTGGCGGAAATCTCCTCTTATTCTCGCAGCTTTCCGCCGAACTGGTTTGAGGCCGGACGTCTGTGGCTGGCACGCAATGGCTGGTCGCCGGAGGTCGAAAACGTCGTGCCGACGCTCGGCGCACACGCCGCGGCCATCGCCGTCATCGCCGCCGTGTCGGCGCCCGGTGACAAGATCGTCTTCGAAAACCTCACCTATACGCAGGTGAGCCGCAGTGTGCGCCTGCTCGGCCGGCGCACACTGATCGTCGAGTCTGATGAACACGGCATCATCCCTGATGATTTCGAGCGGCTCTGCCAGCAGCAGCATCCGAAGCTCGTCTTCACAATGCCGACCGTCCACAACCCGACACTTGCCATCATGTCCTATGAACGGCGCGTGGCCATTGCCGATATCGCAAGGCGACATGGCGTGTGGATCATCGAGGACGACCTCTATGGCGGCATGGCTAACGACGATACGCCTCTGCTCGCCTCGATCGCGCCTGATCGCACCTTTCTCGTCAACGGCCTGTCAAAGTCGGTCGCGGCTGGCGTGCGCGGCGGCTGGGTTGCCTGCCCGCCGCACTTCGCCCAGCGCATCAAGGTCACGCACAAAATGGTCACCGGCGGCCTGCCCTTCATTCTGGCCGAAACTTGTGCGCGTCTTGTTGAGAGTGGCAAGGCGCACGAGATCCGCAATGCCAGCGTCCTCGAACTATCGGCCCGCGTTCGCCTCGCCCGCGAGCAATTGCGCGGGTTCGAGTTCGAATCCCACCCGCACGCCCCCTTCCTGTGGCTGAAACTGCCGGAGCCCTGGCTGTCCGGCACTTTCAAGAATGCTGCCTTCCGCGATGGCGTGCTTGTCGATGACGAGGATGAGTTCAAGGCGGCGCGTGGGGAGAAAGTCTATCACCGCGTGCGCATCGGCTTCTCCTCACCGAAGGATAGAAACGAGCTGGCCGCAGGTCTTATGGTATTGAAACGCCTACTGGAAAATGGTGGCTCCGCCTATGACGGCGAGATCTGAACTGTTGCAGATCGGTGTCAGCATTGTGGAAAAGGTCATAATCGAAACATAGCGCTTTACCGAGACCTCTCGCATGTTACCTCTGTCCCATTCCGCTGTTTAGGCGAGAATCAAAGGACAGCAGATGAAATTCGAATTCCGTTCACTCCTGCTGCGCCTGTCAGGTATCGCGTCGGTCGCAGTCTTTGCATGCAGCCTGGGAATGTCATCAGCGGCGCAAGCCGGAGATAAGGTTTTCGACGAATTGCGCTTCGGCGCATCCGCTTCCGTTCAAGGCGGCCATTCGCATGAAGACGGCGTTTTCCCCGAAATAACGGCCCTTTTTGACCCCTTCGGCTTCGAGCAGGCAACCGGCTGGAAGCAGCAGCTTTTGCATCCCCGCGTTCATTTGGGCACCTCGATCGGTACGGCTGGCGAAGCCACGCAATTCTTCGCCGGTTTCACCTGGACGGTCGACCTCAGCGACAAGATCTTCGCGGAGGCCGGTTTCGGCGGCGTCATCCATACCGGTGACATCGATGGCAATGACGATGGGCCGGATCTCGGCTGTCGTGTGCTGTTTCACGAATATCTCGGCGCCGGCTATCGCTTCACCAGCAACTGGAATGTTATGGCGCAGCTCGCCCATTCCTCGAACGCCAACCTCTGTGACGGTCCGAACGACGGCATGACTCGCGCCGGACTGATGGTCGGCTACAAATTCTGAAGGCTGCGCCCTGCAAATTGCCAGTACGGAACTCGCGGTGCCTGCCCTCTGTTGACGGCAGGCATTTTCCTGTCGCGCATAGTTCCTACATAGGCTAAAGACACGGCAAACGCGCTAGAGCATGTCCGTTTTTCTTCCAATCACTGTCATGCTCTATCTCTTTGTTTTCACGCAATTCCGGATGCAAAACCGCTGCGCACTTTTGCAGGATTGCTCTAGGCAGGGATTTTCGAGAGCTCATGACCATTCCCAACACTATCAAGATTACGCCGGAACTCATCGCCTCACACGGCCTCAAGCCGGATGAATACCAGCGCATTCTGGATCTGATCGGCCGCGAACCGAGCTTCACGGAGCTCGGCATCTTCTCGGCCATGTGGAACGAGCACTGCTCCTACAAATCCTCCAAGAAGTGGCTGCGCACCCTGCCGACCAAGGGACCGCGCGTCATCCAGGGGCCGGGCGAAAATGCCGGTGTCGTCGATATCGATGACGGCGACTGCGTCGTCTTCAAGATGGAGAGCCACAACCACCCCTCCTATATCGAGCCCTATCAGGGTGCTGCGACCGGTGTCGGCGGTATCCTGCGTGACGTCTTCACCATGGGCGCTCGTCCGATCGCTGCCATGAACGCGCTGCGCTTTGGCGAGCCGGATCATCCGAAGACCCGCCATCTCGTTGCCGGCGTCGTCGCCGGTGTCGGCGGCTACGGCAATTCCTTCGGCGTGCCGACTGTCGGCGGCGAAGTGGAGTTCGACGCCCGCTACAACGGCAATATCCTCGTCAATGCCTTTGCTGCCGGCCTTGCAAAGTCGAACGCGATCTTCCTGTCGGAAGCCAAGGGTGTCGGCCTTCCTGTCGTCTATCTCGGCGCCAAGACCGGCCGTGACGGGGTCGGCGGCGCGACGATGGCTTCGGCCGAATTCGACGAGTCGATCGAGGAAAAGCGCCCGACCGTTCAGGTTGGCGACCCCTTCACCGAAAAGTGCCTGCTCGAAGCCTGCCTCGAGCTGATGAAGACGGGCGCCGTCATCGCCATCCAGGACATGGGTGCGGCCGGTCTCACCTGCTCGGCTGTTGAAATGGGCGCCAAGGGGGATCTCGGCATCCTGCTCGAACTCGACAAGGTGCCGGTACGCGAGGAGCGCATGAGCGCCTATGAGATGATGCTGTCGGAAAGCCAGGAGCGGATGCTCATGGTGCTGCAGCCGGAAAAGGAAGAGGAAGCCAAAGCGATCTTCGTGAAATGGGGCCTCGATTTCGCGATCGTCGGCAAGACCACGGCCGACCTGCGCTTCCGCGTCATGCATCAGGGCGAGGAAGTCGCTAATCTGCCGATCAAGGATCTCGGCGATCAGGCTCCGGAATATGACCGTCCCTGGCGCGAATCCGACAAGCGGGCGCCACTGCCGGCAAACCTCGTCGCAGCCCCGCAGGATTACAACGAAGCGCTGCTCAAGCTCGTTGGCTCCCCCAATCAATCGAGCCGCCGCTGGGTCTACGAACAGTATGACACGCTGATCCAGGGCAACTCGCTACAGCTGCCGGGCGGCGACGCCGGGGTCGTGCGCGTCGAAGGCCATCCGCTGAAGGCGCTTGCTTTCTCCTCCGACGTTACGCCGCGCTACGTTGAGGCCGATCCTTTCGAAGGCGGCAAACAGGCCGTTGCCGAATGCTGGCGCAACATCACCGCGACCGGCGCTGAGCCGCTGGCTGCGACCGACAACCTTAATTTCGGTAATCCGGAAAAGCCTGAGATCATGGGCCAGTTCGTCGGCGCCGTGAAGGGCATTGGCGAAGCCTGCCGCGCACTGGACTTCCCGATCGTCTCCGGCAACGTCTCGCTCTATAACGAAACAAATGGCGTCGCGATCCTGCCGACCCCCACCATTGCCGGCGTCGGCCTGATGCCCGACTGGCGCAAGATGGCCCGCATCGGCAGCGCTGCCGAAGGCGACAGGGTCCTGCTCATCGGTTCCGATGGCAGCCATCTCGGCCAGTCCGTCTATCTGCGTGATGTCGTCGGCAGCACCGATGGCCCGGCCCCGCACGTCGATCTCTTTGCCGAGCGCCGCAACGGCGATTTCGTTCGCTCAGTCATCCGCAACGGCCAGGCGACTGCCTGCCACGACATTTCCTCCGGCGGTCTTGCGATCGCGCTTGCCGAAATGGCGATGGCATCAGGCAAGGGCCTCAAGATCAGCCTCAGTGAAGGAAAGGGCGCGCCGCATGCCCTGCTTTTCGGCGAGGATCAGGCGCGCTATGTGCTGTCGGTTCCGAAGGATGTCGCCGATTTCGTCTGCGCCAACGCAGAAGGCGCCGGCGTGCCCTTCCGCCGCCTTGGCACCGTGCAGGGCGATGCGCTTGTCGTCGACGATCTGATTGCGCTGCCGATTCAGCAATTGCGCGATGCCTATGAATCGTGGTTCCCTGATTTCATGGATAACCGCGGCGAAATTGTCGCCGCGGAATGATGCGCAAGGAGTAACGATCATGGCCATGAAACCCGGCGATATCGAAGATATGATCAAGGCCGGTATTCCCGGTGCCAAGGTAACGATCCGCGATCTGGCCGGCGATGGCGACCATTACGCCGCAGAAGTCGTGGCGGAAGCCTTCCGCGGCAAGAGCCGCGTGCAGCAGCACCAGATGGTCTATGAGGCGCTGAAGGGCAATATGGGCGGCATTCTGCATGCGCTTGCTCTGCAGACCTCGGCGCCGGATTGAGCCGACATCCTGGCTTCGGCCGATCGAAGATCGGAAATGAACCGACCCGGCAGGAAATCCCGCCGGGTCTTTATTTTGGAGCGGAAGCGATTGGTACGAAATGGTCGGCGCCCCTCGCCTCTTTGTCCTCGTGCTCCCGGGCTGGCAGTTTGCTCACATCGGGATAGGCAAAGACCGAGGCCGGCATGGGTCCAGCCGTCAGCAGCGTGAAATCGAAGGAGGATTTCATGTCCGGCCCCAGCACATATTGGCGATGCACACGCAACTGATCGGCACGGATCTTCTTGTAGTGCTCCGGTGTCAGCATCTGCCGCACGCGGATATGGATCATGCTGGCCTGCGGCGCATCCGGATGGCCGGAAACACTGACGACCGGCACCTTGTAGAAGTTGATCGAGTCCGTCAGGCACTGTACGTCCAGCCAGAAAATATTCGGGCAACGTGCAATCAGGCCGACGCGCGAGCGCAGCAGCGTCGCCGATGACATCAGCGCGCATTGCAGGATGGCGCAGCCAAGCGTCGCAAACACCACGCGCTTGCTCTTGAAGACATCAGGTTCCCGTTCCAGCAGAATGCCGACGACATGGGCTGCGACGCTGGATCCCATGCTGTGCGAGGAGATGACATATTCATCGGCCTCCTCGTTGAGCGCCTCGCGCATCGACGTCGCGCATTGCTCGAGCCAGTCGTTGAAGTCTGTCCTGTCCATGCGCGCCAGCGCCACCGCCATGTCCCAGTCGGCGAAAAGATGCAGGGTATGGAAACGTTCCGAAAACGGCAGGAAGCCGAAGGTGAAGAAGATCGCCGCCAGCGGCGCACTCCAGCCGAAATGCCAGCCGGAAAGTCCGAGCCAGTAGGGCAGCGTCAGGATCTGCAGCGTGATGAGGATCGCAAATGCCGTCAGCAGGAAGGGAAAGATAAAGAACAGGCCGAAACGCCAGGCGTGGCGGAAATAGCCGGCCATGCCACCTTCCCGCACCACCTGCAAGAAGCTTAGAAAGCCTGCCGCGATGCGGCTCGCCGTATTGCCCATGCGCAACTGCTGCACCAGTTCGTTATGATCGAACACATGCACGCGCGTCCGCGTCTGCCAGCCATCGGCGCCAGTGCCGACATCGAAGGAAACATAGTGCCCTTCGCCTGCTGCACCTGTTTCGACATCATAGCCCCAGACGGATGCACTCTGCCGGGCGGTACGCTCATACCGCGCCCGATGCGCTGCACCATCAAGCGGCTCGAAGCCGGGGAAATGCAGCACAACCCGCTTATTGACGAGTTTCATAGTCTTTTTCTTCTTTCCGGCGGGTTGGGAGCGCCGCTACCTGATGACGGGTTCGCCTGAAAATACGGCGAAAAACCGGATAAAATCTTCGAGCCGCCTTGCTAATCGAACTCCTCCGGAATTCAATAGGGAACGGTTCGTTTCGATGGGATTGAGGGGATTTTGCAGCCGAACTCGTGCATGAACAGGTGTCCGACCTCGTCGGCCGCGTGCTGACGGATTTCCTGAAGAGGACGTTCGGCAGGACGACGATGCCAGGATGCCCCACGCGCTTTCGCTGATGCCGATCTCTCCGCTTTCCCCAATGTCACACACTGGCTTGCAACGCTGAGGGAGTGTCGCGGCTCAAGCCTTATAGTCAATTCGAACGGGCTGCCTCCGTAAGGTTCAGCCCGGGCGTCGCCTGATCTGTATTCTACCGGGGGGTCTCAAGAAATGGTTCGCATTCTGAAAATCATTCTCGCAACGCTGGTCGTGCTCTGTCTTGTCTCGGTCGGCGCGATTTATGCGCTGTCCGAGAGGCGGCTTGCCAAGACATATGATCAAGCGTCCACCGATTTTGCCGTGAAGACGGTGCTGTCGCCTGATGAGGCGGAACGGCGCGCCCGCACCTTCATGTGCGGCGGCTGTCATCATGATGCCGGCAACGTCCTTCTGGATGATCCGGCCCTTGGCCGCATCGTCGCGCCGAACCTGACGCGCGTGGTTCCCGGCTATACCGATGCAGAACTGGTGCGCCTCGTCCGCCATGGCATAAAGCGGGACGGGACCGGCGTCGTAATCATGCCCGCCAGCAATCTCTCGAACATCTCGGACGAGGATATGGCCGGCATCATTGCCTGGCTGCGCAGCCTGAAGCCGCTTCCGGATGCCGTGCAGGGCGGTACGAGCTGGGGTCCGGTCGGCCGGATCGGTCTGGCTCTCGACCAGATTCCCTTCGAGGCCGACGACGTCGCGCCGACTTTCAAGCCGGTTGCCGCCCGACCAGCCGATATCGGCGAATATATGTGGAAGACGGACTGCAGCCACTGCCACAATCTCGATACCGAAAAGCAGTCGCCGGCATTCAAGGCCCCTGCCCTTCGGCCGCTGGCGCAATCCTACCCGCCCGAGCAATTCAAGGCGCTGCTGCGCACCGGCAAGGGCATGGGCGGACGCGATCTCGGCGTCATGACCGAAGTCTCCCAATGGGATTTCAGCCACTTCACCGATGCCGAGATCGAACAGATCCAGGCCTACCTCGCCAAGCAGCCGTAACGCTTGGGCAACAATCCGAGTCACAGAGTGTCGCGGATTGGTCTTTTTTTGGTTTTGGCGGGTGGAATTCCCGCCCCCACATGCTATCTAAGAAAAACGATTGAAACGGCGGGCCTTTAACCCGCCTGTTGAAAGGATTAGGTCCCATGAGCGGCATCAACGAATTCATCGACAACGAAGTCAAGAGCAACGACGTCGTCCTCTTCATGAAGGGCACGCCGCAGTTTCCGCAGTGCGGTTTCTCCGGCCAGGTCGTGCAGATCCTCGATTATCTCGGCGTCGACTACAAGGGTATCAACGTGCTCGCCGATTCGGAAATCCGCCAGGGCATCAAGGATTATTCCAACTGGCCGACCATCCCTCAGCTCTACGTTAAGGGCGAGTTCATCGGCGGCTGCGACATCGTCCGGGAAATGTTCCAGGCCGGTGAGCTGCAGCAGCATCTCCAGGAAAACGGCGTCACGGTTAAGGGCGCCGCCTGATCGGTCACCGGGCGTCCGTCCGGTTTCCACATCTATATCTTGAGTTCGAGGCGCTGCACCAAGCAGCGCCTTGACCTGTTTATGGGATTTTCATTGTGACACATTCATCACAAGCCATGTCCGCGGGCCGCTTGCCCATGGGCAAGCTGGAATTTATCGCGCTTGCGGCTTTCCTGATGGCCGTGAACTCGCTGGCAATCGATATCATGCTGCCTGCCCTGCAGCAGATCGGCGCCAGCCTTGGTGTCGAAAACGAAAATCATCGCCAATATGTCGTTTCCGCTTATCTCTTCGGCTTCGGTCTCGCCCAGCTTTTCTACGGGCCGCTTTCCGATCGGTTCGGCCGCCGTATTCCGCTGCTGATCGGCCTCGGCGTTTACGTTGTTGCCGCCTTCGGCATCGCTGTCGTCCCGACCTTCGCGGGGCTTCTGGCACTGCGCTTCATCCAGGGTCTCGGTTCGGCCGCCACCCGCGTCATTACTATTTCCATCGTCCGCGATGTCTACGGCGGAAGACAGATGGCCGAAGTCATGTCGCTCATCATGATGGTCTTCATGGTCGTGCCGGTCATTGCGCCGGGCAGCGGCCAGATCATCATGCTCGTCAGCACCTGGCACATGATCTTCGTCTTCATCGGCACCATGGCGACGGCCGTCGGCATCTGGATGTATCTGCGCCTGCCGGAAACGCTGGATCCTGCCAATGTCCGTCCGTTCACAGTCCGCTCGGTGGCGCAGGGCTTTGCGATCTTCTTTTCCAACCGCATCGCACTCTGTTACACCGTTGCCAGCACGATCCTCTTCGGCGCGCTGTTCGGCTTCATCAACTCCGCCCAACAGGTCTATGTCGGCATCTACGGGCTCGGTGTCTATATGCCCGTCGCCTTTGCCGGTGTGGCGCTGTTCATGGCCTTTTCGTCCTTCATCAATTCGCAACTGGTCGGCCGCTTCGGCATGCGCCGCCTGTCGCACGCATCAGTCCTTGGTTTCTGCGCATTGAGCTTCATCTGGTTGGTGGTGCAGATATCAGGGCCGCAGCCGATGCCCTTCGTGATCTTCATTGTGTTCTTCGCGCTGGTCATGTTCCAGTTCGGCTGGATCGGCTCCAACTTCAACTCGCTCGCCATGGAGCCGCTCGGTCACCTTGCCGGCACCGCCTCCTCGGTGATCGGCTTCATGAGCACGATCGGCGGCGCCTTGATCGGAGCTCTGATCGGACAGGCCTTTGACGGCACGGCGACGCCGATGATCGCGGGCTATTTCGTCGTCTCGCTGATCGGCATCGTCTTCGTGCTGATCGCCGAGAAAGGTCGGCTGTTCAGGGCGCAGCACGCGCCGCTCTCGCACGACGATTCGATTTCAAGCTTCGCCGATGTCGGGCACTGATACCGGGCGCCGATATCTGGACTGAAGCCTACAGACACATCAGGCGGCGGCGCATCTTGGTAGGGGCTCGCCGCCCTCCCGCACAATATTCGGCCGGTTTCCGGCCGCTCTTCCGTCATTCAGGGGGTTCGAATGACTCTGACACACAAACCGCACACGGAAAACCAGGGCTCGGCCCGTATCGGCATGGGCTTCGTCGAATTCGTTGTCACCATCGCCATCATGACGGCCAGCATCGCCATGGCAATCGACAGCATGCTACCGGCGCTGCCCAATATCGGCCATTCGCTTGGTGTGACCAGCAACAATGACGCGCAGCTCGTCATCGGCGTCTTCTTCTTGGGCTTCGGCGCCTCGCAGATCATCTTCGGCAGCCTCTCGGATGCTTTCGGCCGCCGCAACATTCTGCTCGGCGGCCTGGTTTGCTATATGATCGGTATGTTTGCGGCCGCCGCCACTGGCAGCTTTGAAATGCTGCTGATCATGCGCTTCGTTCAGGGCATCGGCGGTGCGGCTGTCCGCATCACCACCATGTCGATCGTGCGCGACTGCTTTGGCGGCCGCGAGATGGCCCGCGTCATGTCCTATGTCATGATTGTCTTCATGATCGTGCCGATCGTCGCCCCCTCTGTCGGCCAGCTCATCATCACCTATGCCCATTGGAACTGGATCTTCATCCTGCTCGGCATCGTCGCCACGATTCTCTTCGTCTGGGCGCTACTGCGCCTGAAGGAATCCCTGCCGCCGGAAGAGCGCATTCCCTTGTCGGTCGCTGCTGTTGCCGACGGTTTCAAGACGGTTCTCACCAACCGCATCACCTGCGGCTACATGATCGGGCTGACCATGTTCACCGGGGTCATCAGCGCCTATGTGATCTCGGTGCAGCAGGTCTTCGGTGAAGTCTATGGTCTTGGCGACTGGCTGCCGATCGCCTTTGCGGCAACGGCCGGCGGCATTGCCGTCGCCAATTTCGCCAATGGCATGCTAGTGCGCACCTTCGGCATGCGCCGCATCTCGCATGCCGCCATGCTGCTGTTCACCATCATTTCGGCGCTGGGCTTTGTCGTCGCACTCGGCGGCACGCCAGCGTTCGCTTTCTCCTATGCGCTCTTCTCGATCCTCCTGATGATGTTTGCCGTGATCGCCACCAATTTCACCGCGATCAGCCTGGAGCCGATGGGCAACCTCGCTGGTACGGCAACGGCAATCACCGGTTTCGTCTCGACGACGTTCGGCGCCATTCTCGGCGGCGGTGTGGGCCAGCTCTTCAATGGCACGGTCCAGCCCCTTTTCGGTGGCTTTGCGCTCTTTGGTGCCATCACTGTCGTCGTGGTCCTCTGGGCGGAAAAAGGCAAGCTTTTCACCCATCCCGGTGACAGCCCACAGATCGACCCTGGCGCCGTTCACATGTAATGCTGCAGCAGACCTAAAGCGTGCAGCGATCTTTCGCAAAACCGCTGCGCACTCTTGCGCGACATGTTTAGACTGGAAGTTTGCCATGAGCCGTTTCTGGAGCCCCGTTGTCCATGTGCTGACGCCCTATGTGGCGGGCGAACAGCCCATTATCGATGGGCTCGTCAAGCTGAACACCAATGAGAACCCCTACGGTCCATCGCCGCGCGCGCTCGCGGCGATCTCGGAAGCGGTCAACGACACGCTGCGGCTCTATCCTGAGCCGACGGGCCTGAAGCTGCGCAAGGCGATCGCCTCCACCCACGATCTCGATCCGGGCGAAGTCTTCGTCGGCAACGGTTCGGACGAGGTTCTGGCGCACACCTTCCAGGCACTCTTGAAGCACGAGATGCCTCTGCTCTATCCCGACATCACCTACAGCTTCTATCCAACCTATTGCGGCCTCTACGGCATCGATTTCCGTGAGGTCCCGCTGGACGAGAAGATGCAGGTGCGCATAGAGGATTACCGGCAGCCCTGCGGCGCCATAATCCTACCCAACCCGAACGCGCCGACAGGTACGGCGCTACCGCTTGCAGCGATCGAGGCACTGATCGCGGAACATCCGGATCAGGTTGTCGTCATCGATGAAGCCTATGTGGATTTCGGCGGTGAGAGCGCCATTCCGCTGGTCAGGAGATATCCGAACCTGCTGGTCATCCAGACTTTCTCGAAATCGCGCGGCCTCGCCGGCTTGCGCGTCGGTTTCGCCGTCGGCCAGCGGCCGCTGATCGATGCGCTTGAAAGGGTCAAGGACAGCTTCAATTCCTATCCGCTGGACAGGCTGACCCAGGCTGGCGCCGTGGCTGCCTGGGAGGATTGGGACTGGTTCGGGAAACATTGCGACCTGATCGTTGCAAGCCGCGAGCGCCTGATTGTCGAGCTTAATGAGCTCGGCTTCGAGGTCCTGCCCTCCTCTGCCAATTTCGTCTTCGCCCGTCATCCCGAACGGGGCGGTGCGGAACTGACTGCGGAGCTGCGCAAGAAGGCTGTCCTCGTCAGGCATTTCCGCAAGGAACGCATCCAGGATTTCCTGCGCATCACCATCGGCACCGATGCCGAATGTGACAAGCTTCTGGACGCGCTGAAGCAGATTCTCGCCTGACGGCTCAGACTGTGACGACCTCGCGGCGCAGGATGTCCCAGCTCTCCTTATCAGGCGTGATCAGCAATCCGCCGGTAACATGATGCGGCAGATAGGCCGAGCCGTCGAAGCGGGCGGCATAACCGCCTGCTTCCTGAGAGATCAGCGTGCCGGCCAGATGATCCCAGGGCATCAGCTTGTTGTATATCAGGTAATGAACATGGCCGCCTGCAAAGGTGCGGTATTCGTGGGCCGCACAACGGTAGTTGGTGAGGAAGCGCACCTTGGCGAGATTGCCGAGGATTTCAGCGCGCTTTGCCTGCGGCAGGTAACCGGTGGAGGCCATGCCGACCATCTGGTCGAGCGCGACAGGCTCGGCCACCCGCAGCCGCTGCGCTTCTCCATCAGGCCGGCGCAGCCAGGCGCCCCCGCCCTTTTCCGCCATGACCCAGTCGTCGCCCATCGGATCGTAGATGATGCCGGCAACGGTCTCGCCCTTTGAGACAACCGAGGCCATGACGCCGAAGGCCGGAATACCCGAGGCGAAATTGAAGGTTCCATCGACGGGGTCGACGATAATGGCGAGATCCGCACCTGCGAGCTTGTCCAGCAGCGAGGCATCGGCGGCAACCGATTCCTCGCCGATGAAGAGCGCATCCGGCCAGAGGCGCTGGGCCTCCGACTTCATCAAGCGTTCGGCCTGTTCGTCCGCCTCGGTCACGAGGTCGGTCGCTTCCGTCTTGGCGCGCACATCACTGCTGCCCAGCCGGCGAAAGCGGGGCAGGATTTCCGCTTTCGCTGCCTGCCGCATAAGATCGGCAAGCTTCATCGTCTCTATGGCAGTCGTCATGGCCTCGTTCCTTTCGGTTTATCGGTAGCCGACGATCTCCTTGCGGATCATCTGCCAGCTTTCCTTGTCGGGAGCCGAGATGATGCCGCCGGAAATCTCGCCGGGCCGATAGGGTGTTCCGTCGAATTTCGCGGTATGGCCGCCGGCTTCCTGATGCGTCAGCACACCGGCAAGGTGATCCCAGGGCATCAGCTTCTCATGGCCGATGAAATGCAGTTTGCCCGATGAAACCATCCAATACTCATAGGCAGAGCAATTGAAGGCGAAGGTCATGCGGGTCTTGGCCATATTGCCGGCAATGCGCGAACGGTCCGGCTCGTCCATGTGGCTGAAAGACATGGCGCCAACCATACGGCCGAGTTCGATTGGCTCTGCCACGGCAAGGCGCACAGGCTCACAATTGCGCTTCTGCAGGAAGGCGCCAGCGCCCTTGAGCGAAACGACCGTATCGCCAAGCGCCGGATCGTGAATAATGCCCGCAACCGTCTCGCCCTTCGCGGTCACGGCCAGGATCGTGCCGAACACCGGCAGGCCAGCCGCGAAATTGAAGGTGCCGTCGACGGGGTCGATGACAAAAGCAAGATCGGCATCGGCCAGCGCCGGCACGACGGAACGATCCGCCTCATAGGCCTCCTCGCCGACGATCAGCGCACTCGGAAAGCGCTCGCGGATGGCGGCTGTCAGGTAAGCTTCGGAGCGCAGGTCGGCCTGCGTGACGAGATCGATGGAAGATGTCTTTTCGGAAACATTGGCCGCGGCCGCATTGCGGAAGCGCGGCATGATTTCTTCTTCAGCGACATGCCGGAGGCAATCACCGAGAAACTCTATGTCTCTGTCTGAGAAAATCATTTTGGACTCGTTGCATGGAACTGCTGAGGTTCATAGCAAGTCCATTATGACGTTTGGGTGACTGCGAGCGCGGAAAAGTCGAAAAGTTTTGGGTCAAGCAGATGTGACGCGTTTACATGCGCGAGAGCGCGCAGCATCGTGTCCTTCCGGCCGGGCATGCGGCGCTCGATATCGGCCAGCATGTCCTTCATCGCATTGCGCTGCAGACCGTCCTGCGAGCCGCAGAGATCGCAGGGAATGATTGGAAACTGCATGGCAGCAGCAAACTTCGCCATGTCGTCCTCGGCGCAATAGGCAAGCGGCCTGAGCACCATCAGGTTGCCTTCGTCATTCAGAAGTTTCGCCGGCATGGCGGCAAGCCGGCCGCCATGGAAGAAGTTCATGAAGAAGGTTTCGAGGATGTCCTCGCGATGGTGGCCGAGCACCAGCGCATCACAGCCTTCCTCCCTGGCAATACGATAGAGATTGCCGCGGCGCAGGCGCGAGCAGAGCGAACAGTAGGTCGCCCCCTCAGGCACCTTTTCCTTCACGATCGAATAGGTGTCGCGATATTCGATGCGGTGTTTGACGCCGATCTTCGAAAGGTATTCAGGTAGCACATGCTTCGGAAAATTCGGCTGACCCTGATCGAGATTGCACGCAATCAGCTCCACCGGCAGCAGCCCGCGCCATTGCAGGTCGAGCAGCAGCGCCAATAGCCCGTAGGAATCCTTGCCGCCGGAAATGCCGATCAGCCAGCGCTTCTGGTCCTTCAGCATGTCGAAATCTTCGAAAGCCTGACGTACTTGGCGCAGCAGGCGCTTACGCAGCTTGTTGAAGGAGACCGATTGCGGCGCATCGGCAAACAGCGCATGACCGATGCCCGCATCCGCCGTTTCCAGGTCATCGGCGATATTGGCTGCGATATTCATTGTTTCATCCGTTCGATATGCCTGCCCTCTCTAACAGAAAGCGGCAGTCCAACCCAGCCTCAATCGCCGAAAACCGACCAGCCGGTGCGCGCCGCCAGCATTTCCAGCGCAACCGCCCCAAGCTGCGAATTGCCGACCTTGTTCAGCCCGGGCGACCAGACGGCGATCGAGGCAATGCCGGGTGCTACCGCAAAGATGCCGCCGCCGACGCCACTCTTGCCCGGCAGGCCGACATGATAGGCGAAATCGCCAGACCCGTCGTAATGGCCGCAGGTCAGCATCAGCGCGTTGATGCGTCGCGCACGCTTGGGCGATACCACTGAATGGCCTGTCAGCGGATTGCCGCCGCGCGCCGCCAGGAACAGGCCGGCGCGCGCCAGCTGCTCGCAGGTCATGGACAACGCGCATTGATGGAAATAGACGCCGAGCACATGATCGACCGGATGATCGAGATTGCGATAGGAGCGCATAAAATTGGCAAGCGCGAAGTTCCGGTAGCCGGTCGCCGTCTCCGAGCGTGCCACCTTCTCATCGATGGTGACGGATTCGTCGTCGGCAAGGTAGCGCACGAAGCGCAGCAGTTCGCCGATCGCCTCGCGCGGCGCGTGGCCGGCCATGACGACATCGGTGACGGCAATCGCGCCGGCATTGATGAAGGGATTGCGCGGAATTCCATGTTCATGCTCGAGCTGGACGATGGAGTTGAAGGCCGAGCCTGAAGGTTCGCGGCCGACCCTCTTCCACAGCCCCTCACCCACCTTGCCGAGGGCCAAAGTCAGCATGAAGACCTTGGAAATGCTCTGGATGGAAAAGGGTATATTGGCTTCGCCGACACTGTAGACCTTGCCGTCGACGGTGACGATCGACAGGCCGAACTGGTTCGGATCGATCTTGGCGAGCTCGGGAATATAATCCGCGACCTTGCCCTCGCCGATACGGGGCGCCAATTCCCTGTAGATGCTGTCGAGGACTGCCTGCAAATCCACCATCTTCCCCTCCGGATACGAAAAAGCCGCCCCGAGAGGCGGCTTTTCCAGAATGCGAAAACGCCTCGCGCTCTGCTGCGCCGCACATCGAAAATGTGCTAAGGACGCAGTAGCACTTTAGAGACGCATAAGCCTTTCCGACAATCGAATCGATTGTCGAGGTTATGCGTTAGCGCGAATAGAATTCGACGACCAGATGCGGTTCCATGACGACCGGGTACGGAACGTCAGACAGCGTCGGAACGCGTGCGAACGTGGCAACCATCTTGTTGTGGTCGACTTCGACATAGTCAGGAACGTCGCGCTCTGCAAGCGAAACGGATTCCAGAACAGTCACGAGCTGCTTGGACTTTTCACGAACTTCGATGACGTCGCCGACCTTGCAACGGTAAGAACCGATGTTGACGCGCACACCGTTGACCGTGACGTGGCCATGGTTGACGAACTGACGGGCGGCAAAGACCGTCGGAACGAACTTGGCGCGGTAGACGATCGCATCGAGGCGGGACTCCAGAAGACCGATCAGGTTTTCGGAAGTGTCACCCTTGCGGCGGGAGGCTTCGGCGAAGATGGCGCGGAACTGCTTCTCGCGCAGGTCACCGTAGTAACCCTTCAGCTTCTGCTTGGCGCGCAGCTGCACACCGAAGTCCGAAAGCTTGCCCTTGCGGCGCTGGCCATGCTGGCCCGGGCCGTATTCGCGGCGGTTCACCGGGGACTTCGGACGGCCCCAGATGTTTTCGCCCATACGGCGGTCGATCTTGTACTTGGACGATTCGCGCTTGCTCATCGTATTTCCTTTCAAGGTGTTGTGACGGTTTGTTGCCAAACCGCGCGAAGGAAACACGCCCTCCTTTGATCCCGTTTCCGGGAGCCGACAGGATCTTTCCATTACGCGAACGGATCTGATCCACGGGACATGTCAAATGAAACACCGGACATTGCTGCCCGGTGCTGGCGCGGTCTTTAGTCGGGCATCATGAAAATGTCAACAGCGACAAGGCGCTGAAAGCCTTTATTCCGCCGCTTCCCGGCCGTTGCTGTCATCGGGGGCATTGGCATCGCCGGGAGCCGTCTGGCAGCCGATATCGGGGAAAGCCACGATCCGTTTGCCGGAGAAATCGGTATGCACAACAATGCTCCCCTGCTCCTCGAAATAGCCGAGAAGCCGGCGAGCGCGCCGGGCTGAATGCGTGCCGTAGGCGCGTGCGATCCGCGCATCCGACGGGCAAGGCTCGCCGCAGACTGCGGCCTTGGCGAGCATCAGAAATACGCCTTGCAGATCGTCGGTCACAGAGGCAGAGAGCGACAGCGCCGTCGACCAGTTTTCCGAAGCAGCCGTCTCGGCATCGACGCCGGAGCGCGAAACTGCCACGCGGCGTCGAAACTCCGGCAGGGACATTGGAGGCCCGGGAACGCGGCGCATGCGCAGCCGTACCAGGAAATCCTGGTAGAGAACCGCATCGGTGCGGAAACCGGAGCCCGGATCGTCGAGGATTTCCGACAGCACGCCGGCAAGCCGTTCTTCGCGCTCCTCGGCCGAGATCTCCGGCTGCACCACCCGCGGCTCTGCCTGGATGGGGCTGGCTGCCGGCGTCGAGCGTGAAAGCTCAGCAAGGATATCGGTGGTCGGGCGCGGCGCCGGCGGCGCGCGGCGTACGACCGGACGCTGGAATTCTTCTGGGTCGGGCGTGAAGATCAAGTCTTCTACATCCTGCGGCGATTCCGGCAGCGGCATCAGCTTGGGGCTGGAGGAACGCGCCGAGGTCTCGACGCTTCCGATCTGAATCGGCAGCGGGCGGCGTGAAAGTGCGGGGCCGAGGGCGACGAAATGGCCGCGCTTGAGATCACGAAACATTTCCGCCTGACGGCGGTCCATGCCGAGCAGGTCGGCCGCGCGCGCCATGTCGATATCAAGGAAGGTTCGGCCCATCAGGAAGTTGGAGGCTTCTGCCGCGACGTTCTTGGCAAGCTTGGCGAGACGCTGCGTGGCGATGACGCCGGCAAGGCCGCGCTTTCGCCCACGGCACATCAGGTTGGTCATGGCGCCGAGCGAAGCCTTGCGCGCATCTTCGGACACGTCACCGCCGACAGAAGGCGCAAACATCTGCGCTTCGTCGACCACGACCAGAACCGGATACCAATATTCGCGATCGGCATCGAACATGCCGTTGAGGAAGGCCGCTGCCGCCCGCATCTGCTGCTCGATATCGAGCCCTTCCAGCGTCAGGACGCAGGAAACACGATGCTGGCGAATACGGTTGGCAATGCCGGCAAGCTCGGCCTCGGTGCGCTCGCCATCGACGACGACATGGCCGAAGCGATCGGACAGCGTGACGAAATCACCTTCGGGATCGATAATGACCTGCTGCACCCATTGGGCGGATTGTTCCAGCAGGCGCCGCAACAGGTGCGATTTGCCGGAACCGGAATTGCCCTGCACGAGCAGACGCGTCGCCAGCAACTCCTCGATATCGAGTGTCGCCGGAGCGCCGGACGCCAATCCCATATCGATCCCAACCTGCAATGCGAAACCTCTTCAGAGACTCAAATCAGCGACGTGCCATCCTTCCAGAAATGGCGGCCTTCCGTCTATCAAAGAATCCGACTGATATCAGGAGCGGATTGAGGCAACCCACAGAGATTGTGCCGCCCTGTCAGGCGCTCAGCCCGAACCCCTGCATCAGCCGTCGCGTGGCAAAATCCGGATTGCCGGACGTGAAGACGGCAAAGTCGAAATTATCGGGATGAACCGCATCCGCAACCTGCGGCACCAGCGAGCGCGCCCGCCGCGCGATGGCTTCCGCAGGGTCAAGCCAGTCCACCGGCCATGGAGCGAGCCGCCGGAACATGTTGGCCATGAAGGGATAATGTGTGCAGGCGAGCACGACGATATCGGTCTTGCGTCCGTCCTTCTCGACGAAGCACTGGTCGATTTCGGTAAGCACGGCGTCGTCGGAAACGGCGTCACCACGGATGTAGGCCTCCGCCATGCGCGCCAGGTTTTCCGAGCCGACCAGCCGCACATGGCACTGCTGCGCAAAGGACTGGATGAGATCCCGTGTATAGGCGCGCTTGACCGTGCCGGGGGTCGCAAGCACGGAGACGAGGCCGGAGCGCGTGCGCTCGGCCGCAGGCTTGATGGCCGGTACCGTGCCGACGAAGGTCATCTGCGGGAAGGCTGCGCGCAGATCCGCGCCGACGAGCGTGAAGGCCGTGTTGCAAGCGATGACGCAGACTTCCGGATCGTAGTCTGCGAGCAGCTTGGCAAAGAGCCCGATGATCCGCTCCTTCAGCGCCTGCTCTTCCCATCCGCCATAGGGAAAACCGGCATCATCGGCGACATAGATGAAGCCGCGTTCCGGCATCAGCACGCGCGCCTCGCGCAGCACGGTCAGCCCGCCTATGCCTGAATCGAAGACGAGGACGGGTTTCAGCTCATTCGTCGGCGCTGTCATCTGTGGGCGCTTCCTTGCGGGATCTGGTGAAACCGCCCTTGCGCGGACTGTTGCGCGAAAAGCGGTCGAGGGAGGAGATGACACCGCGCAACACGCTGATTTCCTGCTCCGTGAATGCCCGGCGGGAGAGAACGGCGCGGAGATTGTCGACCATTTTCGGCTTTTTCGAGGGCGGATGAAAATAGTTGCGCGAATCCAATGCTTCCTCGAGTTGGTCGAACAGGCCGAACAACTGCTCCTTGGTCGAGGGCCGCTGTTCGAGCGCCTGGAACGGCACCGCTTCCAGATCCTCCATGCCCGATTTCATCCACTCATAGGACATCAAGAGCACGGCCTGCGCGATATTGAGCGAGGCGAAGGCCGGATTGACCGGGAACGTGACGATCTCGTCGGCAAGCGCCACTTCCTCGTTCGTCAGCCCCCAGCGCTCGCGGCCGAAGAGGATGCCGGTCGCCTCGCCTGCCCGGAATTTCGTACGCAGCGTTTGCGCGGCAAAAACCGGAGAACGGACAGGCTTGTAATTGTCCCGGCTGCGCGCCGTCGTCGCGTAGACGAAGTTGAGATCGGCGATCGCCTCTTCCAATGTATCGAAGACCTTGGTGCCTTCGATGACATGATCGGCCTTAGAGGCCGCCGCCTGCGCCTTCTCATTCGGCCAGCCGTCGCGCGGATTGACGAGGCGAAGATCGGCAAGACCGAAATTCGCCATGGCGCGCGCCACCATGCCGATATTCTCGCCCATCTGCGGTTCGACCAGAATGATGACAGGCCCTTCGGCCAGAAGTTGACGCTCGCTATTGGTGCCGGCCATGGTGCCTATTCGTGTTCCTATTCCTGATTGCCCATTATTCTTGATTCAGGGGCGCAATAGCTTTGCCGGCCGCAAACGGCAAGTCCTGCGTCTCGTGCGGGTAGAGGCGGTCCAGCGTCGAGCCGATCATTTCCACCGCCAGCCGTGCCCCTCCCCGCCAGAGCGGCAGGTGGCGACCAGTCGGCTTCATCTGCTTGCGGGTGACGAGGAAACATTCGGAGCCGCGGGGTGCCACGACATCCAGCAGGGCGATGTCAGCGGCGATCCGGCGCTTCAGATCATCATCCACGGCATCGGCCGTGTGGTTGCGTGCCAGAATGCGCGACCAATAGGTAACGGAAAGAAAAATCGCCAGCGTCTGGCGAATCTGTCCCGGTCTGGTGACAATCGACCACGACGAGCCGAGCGGGCGCGCGGCAAGCGTGATGTCCCGGTAGCAGGCATCGACCTCCTGCGCGATGACGATGAGTTCCGGCTGGCTCTTCTTGTCCGATACGGCCGAGAGCAGCTTTTTCAGCGTCGCGAACCATTTGTCGATCGCCGTATCGAGCGTTTCGCGCGTACGCGACGGCAACACCAGGAAGGCAACCAGTGCGCCCGCCACCGCGCCGATGACGGTCTCCTCAAGCCGCAGCTTCAGGAGATCAAATGTCAGCACACCCATCATGCCATAGATGAGACAGAGCACGATGGAGATGAAGAACGTCATCGTCGCATAGGAAATCTGCAGGAAGTAAAAAGCAAGGAAGATGCAGACGACAGCAACGACAACGGCAATTGCCGTCTGTCCCGTCAGCACTGTCGCCAGCACCAGACCGAAGGCAATGCCGAACAGCGTGCCGATCGAGCGCTGCAGTGCCTTGATGGCAGTGTCGCCACGCGAATTGGTATTCGTGAAGACGAGGAAAGACGCGAGCACCGCCCAGAACCAGCGCTCACGAGAAAGCGCCAGGCCGAGCGTCATGGCAATCGCCGAGGCCAGTGTGATCTGCAAGGCCGAGCGCATCAGCGGATTCTTCAACGAAAAATCGACAGCCTCGGGTGTGCTCGTTTCAGCAATTGAGGCGATCTCGGCAAACTCCGTCCTGCGTCCTGCGTCGATCGTTTCCATCAGTTGCCGGCGCGCTGCACCAAGCCAGAGCACCGCACGCGCCGTCTCGCTCTGCAGCTGGCCCTCGATATCAGCGACTGCCTTTTCTTCTGCCGACAGCACCGCCCTGTCATCCTCGATCACGGCGTGCACGAGCGCAAAGGATGGCGGACTCTGGAAGCTCACCATGATGGCGCTTTCCGTTGCCAGATGCGCATCGAAAAGCCGGATCGCCAGTTCCGCAGCTGGTGCAGAAGCTCCATCGAAGACGCCGCCTGGCGGGCGCGGAATGAAGCTCTCGGCCATCAGCACCACTTCTTTCAGCCGGTCTTCCAGCTGTCGCAGTTCCTGCCGGTCGGCTTCCTCGACCTTTCCATCGGCCGCGACGGCAGCGAGCTTGAAGAGGATCTGATTAATGCGGACCCGCACGCTTTCCAGCGAGCGCAGCAGGTCGCGCCGCCAATTATCGGGCAAGAGCACCGCCCTCACCCAATGGCTGACAAGCGCTGAGACAACAGGGCCAATCACCACGAGAGGCAGTTCCGCAATCTTCGGCTGGAAATAGGAGCCCATGAAATAGGAGGTGAAAGCGAACATGCCGATCGCAAATCCACGCGGACCGTAAACGCGGCCGGACGAGGCGAGGAAGATAACCAGGAGGAAAATGAAATCCGAGAGTATGCGATGCGACTCGAGAGCTGCTGCAATGCCGACGACGACAACGCTCGCAATGCAGCCGAGCAGCCGGGTAATGAGCTGGCGCGTCGAGCCCTTGTCGCGCACCGCGACCCCGCCTTCGATCGACAACACAATGCCGAGACCGTAGGAGGCGGTTGGCAGCGGTACGATGAGCGTGCTGATCGCAAACAGGATCAGGAAGGAAAGCATGATCGACAGCGTGACGCGCGAACCCATGCGCAGACGCGAAAGCGCCGGGTCGTTGGCAAGCAACCAGTCTCGGAACTCAAAGCCGAAAATCACTCTTGCCAGTCCTTTTGCGCGCCAATGGCTGCGTTGCCCAAGAGCGAGACACCGCCGCCCTGACAATAATCAAATCGCACCCGGTGTCACCAGAATGGTGATCACCAGGTGTCACCACTATGGCGTCGTCAATCAAGGCACGCGGAAGAGTCATTCGCCGTTGGCGATCTGTATCATGGCTTCCTTGAGCGAGATCGGCCCCTGCCCCTCTTCGCCCTGGATCATGATGTCGTCGATCACGGGTTTGCCATTCTCATCGATCACCTCGAAACGCGCGGTCGTAAAGGCATCCTTGTTGGGCGCGCCTTCCATGCAGGTTGCTGCTTTGAATTTTACCGTCACTTCGGTCGTGCCGTTGGCCGGCTGGCCGGGGTCGATGGAAAGGTCCTGCAGCGGGCAGGCATCCTGACCGTTGACGATCACGTCATAGTCGAAGGGCGAAATACCATCCTCGTCCGCAGCCGGGTTCTGAGCCGCAGCTTTGTATTTCTCGCCGAAATCCTTGCTGTAGAGGCGGCCGAGCGTGTTCTCTTCGAAAATATCGATCCAGTCGCTATTGTCGCCCGCCCAGTTCTTCTGCGTGTCCTTCATGATCTCCTTGACCGGCGCAGTCGCGTCGGCCGCAAGCGAAAGGCTGGGTGCGACAGCCAGGGCGGCAACGAGGCCGGCGAACAGAACGGCGATCTTCTTCATGGCAAAATGTCCGGGACTCGGGGGGCTGTTGACGCGGAGGTTAGCCATTTTCCCGCTCTTGGCAATGGCGGCAAAAACGTCACGGTCCCGCCCGTTCTGCTTTGCGTTCCCGGCTCACAATGCTATAGCGCTGCGGACCCACATCACCCACCCGGGACAGCTCTGTCCCTCTCCTAAGCTTACGAGGCAGATACATGAAGAAGATCAAGGTCGCCAATCCCGTCGCCGATCTCGACGGCGATGAAATGACTCGCATCATTTGGCAGCTCATCAAGGATAAGCTGATCCATCCGTATCTCGACCTCGACATCGACTATTACGACCTTTCGGTCGAAAACCGCGACGCCACCAACGACCAGGTTACGGTCGACGCCGCCAACGCCATCAAGAAGTACGGTGTCGGCATCAAGTGCGCGACGATCACGCCCGACGAAGCCCGCGTGAAGGAATTCAACCTCAAGGAAATGTGGAAGAGCCCGAACGGCACGATCCGCAACATCCTCGGCGGCGTTATCTTCCGCGAGCCGATCATTTGCCGCAACGTTCCCCGCCTCGTTCCCGGCTGGACGCAGCCAATCGTCGTCGGCCGTCACGCGTTCGGCGACCAGTACCGCGCAACCGACTTCAAGTTCCCCGGCAAGGGCAAGCTGACGATCAAGTTCGTCGGTGAAGACGGCACGGTCATCGAGAAGGAAGTCTTCAACGCCCCGGGCGCCGGCGTTGCCATGGCCATGTATAACCTCGATGAGTCGATCCGCGAATTCGCCCGCGCCTCGATGATGTACGGCCTGATGCGCAAGTGGCCGGTCTACCTGTCGACCAAGAACACCATCCTCAAGGCCTATGACGGCCGCTTCAAGGACATTTTCGAAGAAGTCTTCGAAACCGAATTCAAGGATCAGTTCAAGGAAGCCGGCATCACCTACGAACATCGCCTGATAGACGATATGGTCGCCTCTGCCCTGAAGTGGTCCGGCGGCTATGTCTGGGCCTGCAAGAACTACGACGGCGACGTCCAGTCCGACACGGTTGCCCAGGGCTTTGGCTCGCTCGGCCTGATGACCTCGGTCCTGCTGACGCCCGACGGCAAGACGGTTGAAGCCGAAGCCGCTCACGGCACGGTGACCCGACACTACCGCCAGCACCAGAAGGGCCAGGAAACCTCGACGAACTCTATCGCTTCGATCTTCGCCTGGACCCGTGGCCTCGCCCACCGCGCCAAGCTCGACGACAATGCCGAGCTCGCAAGGTTCGCCTCGACGCTGGAAAAGGTCTGCGTCGACACCGTCGAAGCCGGCTTCATGACCAAGGATCTGGCGCTGCTCATCGGCCCGGATCAGCCTTGGCTCTCGACCACTGCCTTCCTCGACAAGATCGACCAGAACCTGCAGGCCGCGATGGCTTGAGCCTGCTCGGATAGAATTCGAAAACCCGGCCTTTGCGCCGGGTTTTTTGTTGCTCCAATGCTTCGACGTTGCTGCTAAATTAGCAATAGCTGCAAAACACAAGCCTCGCGTAAGTTGCAAGGTCTATCAACCTACTCGCCCAGGCATGGAGGTTCTGATGGCCAAGAAGAGTTTCGTCCCCGAATTCCTGCAACTTGTAAGGCTGCTCGCTCGCCGGGAGGGTCAGGATATGATTGTCTTCTATCTCGATCTCGCACTGCTCGAGACCCAGACCCAACATTACAATCAACGGTTTCGTTCGCCTCACGGTCAGGCGGCAATTGGCGAAATACCGCCGTCGACCGAGATCATTCCTCGCGCTGCCGTAAAGATGCCGCCCGCCCCGAAGGTTGAAATCTCCCGCGCCAATGCTACGAAAAGAGCATGGGATAAAGGAGAACAGGATGAACGAGGAAATCACCTTCTACACCAACCCGATGTCGCGCGGCCGAATAGCGCGATGGATGCTGGAAGAAACCGGCGTCCCATATCATACCGAAATCCTGACTTTCGGCGGGACGATGAAGGAACCGGACTATCTGTCCGTCAACCCGATGGGCAAGGTGCCGGCGATCCGTCACGGGAAGACGATCGTGACGGAATGCGCGGCGATCTGTGCGTATCTTGCGGACGCCATTCCTCAAGCAGGCCTCGCGCCGCCGCCCGATGAACGGGCCGATTATTACCGCTGGATGTTCTTCGCCGCCGGGCCGCTGGAAGCCGCCGTCACACTGAAGGCGCTCGGCTTCGAAATTCCGCAGGAACGGCTGCGCATGGCCGGCTGCGGTTCCTTCGGCGATGTGATGGGCACATTGGAGAAGGCAGTTTCGGCCGCCTCCCCCTATATCACCGGCAAGCGCTTCACAGCGGCCGACGTCTATGTAGGCTCGCATATCGGCTGGGGGCTTGCCTTCGGCAGCATCGAAAAACGCCAGGTCTTCGTCGACTATTTTGGCCGGCTGTCCGAACGTGATGCCTATAAGCGGGCAACGGCCTTGGACGAAGAAGCGGCGAAAGCGATGCAGGCTGCCTGAGCATCCTACGCAAGCGGCATATAAATGTCCGTCCGCAATTCAGTCGGCGCGACCTGGCGCGGATTGTTGAGGTATTCCTCGAACATGATGCGATCCCGGAGCTGCCGGCCGGATGCCGGCAGCCACTGGGCATAGAGCCACTGATAGGCCTTGTACATGTCGGCATAAGGTCCTTTGTGATGCAGAACGGCATAGTCGCCGCCTTCCACCTTCAGCCGCTCCAGCGGTGCGTTGACTGCCGTCTCGCTACCAGCTGTCACACAGGCTATCGAGCGCAGTTTCTCGGGCTGCACCAGATCGGGGTCGTCGAGATAGACGCCGATCATCCGCATGTCGGGCTTTGCAAGTCCACGGGCGTAAAGCATGCCGAACAGCGTTTCGAAGGCCTTTCCGATCTCCATATAGGAGCCGGTATGAGGAACGCCGACCAATTCGAGCGGTGGAATGGTTTTCAGGGTGACATCAAACATGGCTTGCGCCTTTCCGGAGATTGAGAGTTCGAACTGCGTGTGGCTTCCCTCTTTCCGGTAACGTGCCGGCGGCATTCCGTAGACCGATTTGAAGATGCGGTTGAAGGACTGGAGATTAGGATAGCCTGATCGCTTCGCAATCTCGCTGACATCAAGATCCGTGCGGACGATGTCGCCCGCCGCGCGATGCAGCCGCAGCCGCTTGACGGTCGCCGCCAGCGTCTCGCCGTAAATCGCCCTGTAGATCCGATGCCAGTGATAGCTTGATAGGCAGGCAATCTCGGCCAGCCGCTCCATATCCAGATCCTCGTCCAGATGATCATGAATATAGGCCGAAACCCGTCTCAGACGGTCTTCGTAAAGCGCCCATACCATTTCAGCCACCATGTCAAACCCCGCTATTCGATCGGCTGCAGCAAAGCATAGCCTCATTTGACAAATCCTGCGGACTTCTCATGACACGCAGGAGGTCTGCGCCTTGTCGCGCTCGGAACAACCTCATGCAGAACAAAAGCGACGCTCGCCCAAAAAGAAAAGGCGGGAACATGTCCCGCCTTTGCAATCAATCCATGTTGGAGTTCAGCTTGCGAGTGCCGCCGCAACGGCCTCAAGCGCCTCGTCAGCCTTGGCGCCATCGGGGCCGCCGGCCTGGGCCATGTCAGGACGGCCGCCGCCGCCCTTGCCGCCGAGCGCTGCAGAGGCGACACGCACCAGATCGACCGCGCTGAAACGGTCGACGAGATCAGGCGTGACGGCGACGACTGCGCTTGCCTTGCCGTCTTCCGAAACGCCGATCAGCGTCACGACACCGGAGCCGATGCTGGCCTTGCCGTCATCGGCGAGACCCTTCAGATCCTTCGGGTCGACACCGGCCACGGCCTTGCCGAGGAACTTGACGCCGGCGACCTCACGCACGGCATCGGCAGAACCGCCCTGCCCGCCGCCCATGGCGAGCTTGCGCTTGGCATCGGCCAGTTCCTTTTCGAGTTTGCGGCGCTCGTCCATCAGCGCCTCGACTCGCGAGAGGACCTCGGACGGCTGAACCTTCAGCGAGGCAGCGAGCGTTTTCACGCGTTCGTCCTGCTCGGCAAGATATTCGCGCGCCGCTTCGCCGGTGACGGCTTCGAGACGGCGAACGCCAGCCCCGACAGCGCTTTCGCCAAGGATGCGAACGAGACCGATCTGGCCGGTGGCAGATACATGCGTACCGCCGCAGAGCTCAATCGAATAAGGCTTGCCGGCCTTGGCTCCATGCAGACTGGTGCCCATCGATACGACACGCACTTCATCGCCGTACTTTTCGCCGAAGAGCGCCATGGCGCCTTCTTCGATCGCGTCGTCGACGCTCATGAGGCGGGTCGTAACAGGCGCATTCTGCAGAATGATCTCATTGGCCATTTCTTCGACGGCTTTCAACTCCTCAGCCGTCATCGGCTTCGGATGCGAAACGTCGAAGCGCAGGCGCTCGGGGGCGACCAGCGAACCCTTCTGGGCGACATGGGTGCCGAGCACTTCGCGCAGCGCCTCATGCAGAAGATGCGTTGCCGAGTGGTTGGCGCGCAGGCGGGAACGGCGGGCGTGATCGACTGTCAGGACAACCGCCTCGCCGGTCTTGAACGCGCCTTCGACAACGGTGCCAGAATGCACGAACAGGCCTTCGCCCTTCTTCTGCGTGTCCGATATCTCAATCTTGCCGTGGTCGGTGGAGATGACGCCGGTATCACCCATCTGGCCGCCGGACTCACCGTAGAACGGCGTCTGGTTGACAACGATCTGCACTTTGTCGCCGGCCCTGGCCTCAGCGGCAACGGCGCCGTCCTTGACGATCGCTTGCACCACGCCTTCGGCCGTCTCGGTGTCGTAACCGAGGAACTCGGTCGCGCCATGCTTTTCCTTGAGCTCGAACCAGACGGTTTCGGTCGCCTTCTCGCCCGAGCCGGCCCAATGCGAGCGTGCCTCGGCCTTCTGGCGCTCCATCGCATCGGTGAAGCCCGAGATATCGACGCCGATTTCGCGGGCGCGCAGGGCATCCTGTGTCAGATCGAGCGGGAAGCCGTAGGTGTCGTAGAGCCTGAAGGCGGTCTCGCCGTCCAGCATGTCGCCCTTGGTCAGGTCGGCGGTCGCATCCGACAGAAGCGACAGGCCGCGCTCCAGCGTCTTGCGGAAACGGCCTTCTTCGAGCTTCAGCGTTTCAGAAATCAGCGCTTCGGCGCGCACCAGTTCCGGATAGGCACGGCCCATCTCCTGCACCAGCGTCGGCAGCAGCTTGTACATCAGCGGCTCCTTAGCGCCGAGAAGCTGGGCGTGGCGCATGGCGCGGCGCATGATGCGGCGCAGCACGTAGCCGCGGCCTTCGTTCGACGGCAGCACGCCATCGGCGATCAGGAAGGCCGACGAGCGAAGGTGATCGGCGATGACGCGATGGCTTGCGGAACCTTCAGCCTTGACGCCCATCGTATCCTCGATGGCGCCGATCAGCGTACGGAAGAGGTCGGTGTCGAAGACGCTCTGGACGCCCTGCAAAACGGCGGCCATACGCTCCAGGCCCATGCCGGTATCGATCGACGGGCGCGGCAGCGGATTGCGCACGCCGGGCTCGGTCTGTTCGAATTGCATGAAGACGAGGTTCCAGAATTCCAGGAACCGGTCGCCATCCTCTTCCGGCGAGCCGGGAGGGCCGCCCCAGATCTTCTCGCCCTGGTCGATGAAGATTTCCGAGCACGGACCGCAGGGGCCGGTATCGCCCATCTGCCAGAAATTGTCCGACGTCGGGATGCGGATGATCTTATCGTCGGAGAAGCCGGCAATCTTCTTCCACAGCGTCGCTGCTTCCTCGTCTTCGGAATAGACGGTCACCAGCAGGCGGTTCTTCGGCAGGTCGAAACCTTCGGTGACGAGCTTCCAGGCAAGCTCGATCGCATTCTCCTTGAAATAGTCGCCGAAGGAGAAGTTGCCGAGCATTTCGAAGAAGGTCAGGTGGCGCGCGGTATAGCCGACATTATCGAGATCGTTATGCTTGCCGCCGGCGCGCACGCACTTCTGCGAGGTGGTCGCCGTCGAGTAGGGACGCTTTTCCAAGCCGGTGAAGACGTTCTTGAACTGGACCATGCCGGCATTGGTGAACATCAGCGTCGGGTCATTGCGCGGCACGAGCGGGCTCGATGGAACGATCTCGTGGCCGTTCTTCTTGAAGTAGTCGAGGAAGGTCGACCGGATATCGTTTACACCGCTCATTTCATGCCCTTCGATGCTGCCAGCAGGCAGGTAAAATTAAATCCATCGGCTTTTATCGTTCGACCTAGCCACTGTCCAGCGAACAAACAAAACCGGCCGCATTCTCGTCACAGAATGCGGCCGGTTGGAATTCGATTCAGTTATGGCCGATCACATGTCGCCGGCGTCACCTGCATCGTCACCGGCGTCAGGGCCGCCATTCTGCAGGAAGCGGTCGGCGATCAGGCCGGCATTCTGGCGCAGCGCCGTTTCGATCTCGCGGGCGAGATCCGGATTGTCGCGCAGAAAGATCTTGGCGTTCTCGCGGCCCTGGCCGAGGCGCTGGCTGTTGTAGGAGAACCAGGCGCCGGACTTTTCGACGATGCCGGCCTTGACGCCGAGGTCGATGAGTTCGCCGGTCTTGGAAACGCCCTCGCCATACATGATGTCGAATTCGACCTGCTTGAAGGGAGGCGCCATCTTGTTCTTGACGACCTTGACGCGCGTCTGGTTGCCGATCACCTCTTCGCGTTCCTTCACCTGGCCGATGCGGCGGATGTCGAGGCGGACGGAGGCGTAGAACTTGAGGGCGTTGCCGCCCGTCGTCGTTTCCGGCGAACCGAACATGACGCCAATCTTCATGCGGATCTGGTTGATGAAGATCACCATGCAGTTGGACTTGGAGATCGAGGCCGTCAGCTTGCGCAGCGCCTGGCTCATCAGGCGGGCCTGCATGCCCGGCAGGTTGTCGCCCATTTCGCCTTCGATTTCGGCGCGCGGCGTCAGCGCTGCGACCGAGTCGACGACGAGAACGTCGATAGCGCCGGAGCGCACCAGCGTGTCGGTGATTTCGAGTGCCTGTTCGCCGGTATCGGGCTGGGAGATCAGCAGGTTCTGCAGATCGACGCCGAGCTTGCGGGCGTAGACCGGATCGAGCGCATGTTCGGCGTCGACGAACGCGCAGATGCCGCCCTTCTTCTGGGATTCGGCAATGGTCTGCAGAGCGAGCGTCGTCTTACCGGAGCTTTCCGGACCGTAAATCTCGATGATACGACCCTTCGGCAGACCGCCAATGCCGAGCGCGATATCGAGGCTGAGAGAACCTGTGGAAACCGTTTCGATCTCGACGATGTTCTCGTTCGAGCCGAGTTTCATGATCGAGCCCTTGCCGAACGACCGCTCAATCTGTGAGAGTGCCGCTTCGAGCGCCTTGCTTTTGTCCACCGATTTGTCCTCTACGAGCCGCAATGAATTCTGAGACATTCGATCCACCTTTAGGTTATTGACGCTGCTCAAGCAATGTCGCCGCTGATGCGAAGTTTGTACTCCATTTGTTCTTATTTCGCAATGGGGTTGCAAATAATTGAAAGAAAAAGGTAAAACGGCCTGTGTTCTATTTTTGTTTTATCGATGCAAAGCAACGGCTTAGTGTGCTTCGCCCCGTGAATGCGGCCACTTTGCCCGCCATTCGATTCGCTTCCGGAGTGCAGAAATGAGCGCTAAGATTCTCGTTCTCGGCGGCGCCCATATCGATCGCCGCGGCCGCATTTCCGGCGAGACGGCGCCGGGCGCCAGCAATCCCGGCACATGGTTCGAGGAACCCGGCGGCGGCGGCTTCAATGCGGCGCGCAATCTCGCCCGCCTCGGATTCGACGTGACGATGATTTCACCGCGCGGCGGCGACCCGATCGGCGAGATGGTGAGCGAGGCGGCGGACTTTGCCGGGATTAACGACCGCCCCTTCGTTTTCCTCGACCGCAAGACGCCGAGCTATACGGCGATCATCGAGAGGGACGGCAATCTGGTCATCGCGCTTGCCGATATGGATCTCTATCGATTCTTTGCACCGCGGCGGCTGTCGATCCGCTGGGTGCGTGACGCTTTCGCCGCCACCGATTTCATCCTCTTCGATGCCAATCTGCCCGAGGAAACAGCTGTCGCCATCGTTGCGAAAGCCAAGGCACTCGGCAGGCCGGTTGCGGCTATCGCCATCTCGCCGGCAAAGGTGGTGCGCCTCCTGCCCTGCCTCGACGGTATCGACTATCTCTTCCTCAACGAGGCCGAGGCTGCGGCCCTTGTCGGCGACCGCCCGGACGATGCTGCCGGCTGGCCGTCGCTGCTCGGTGACATCGGTGTTGGCGGAGCGGTCGTCACCCGCGGCCAGCGCGAGCTCGTCGCCTTCAAGGAAGGCCGTGCGCTCGTCCTGCAGCCGCCGATTTCCGACACTGTCGCCGATGTCACCGGTGCGGGAGATTCGCTTGCAGCCGGTACGCTCTCCGCCCTGATGCTCGGCTTGCCGCTCGAAGAAGCGGTTCGTCATGGCGCTGCTGCCGCAGCATTGACCGTCCAGTCATCGCATGCCGTGAACGAAAATCTTTCGCCTGACCTGCTCCGCGACATGCTTTCGCTTGTCCCGGCGGCGAGAATTCTGCATTGAAGCCGCTAAATCGATAAACGGATACGGATCATGACCAAACCCATCTCACCTCAGCTGCCGATTTCCTATTCGAAGGAAGTGGCCGCCGCCAAGCAGCGCGGCGCCCCGATCGTGGCGCTCGAATCGACCATCATCACCCATGGCATGCCCTACCCCGGCAATATCGAGATGGCGCGCAGCGTCGAATCGATCATCCGCGATCAGGGTGCCGTTCCCGCCACCATCGCCGTCATTCATGGCAGGCTGCATATTGGCCTCGAGGCTGCCGAACTGGAGCAGCTTGCCCAGGCCAAGGATGTCATGAAAGTTTCGCGCGCCGATATCGCCTTCGCGATCGCCGAACGCCGCACCGGGGCGACGACAGTAGCCGCCACGATGATTGCGGCGGCGCTTGCCGGCATCAAGGTCTTCGCCACCGGCGGCATCGGCGGCGTGCACCGCGGTGCTGAAGAAACCTTCGATATCTCTGCCGACCTCGAAGAGCTCGCCCGCACCGGCGTCATTGTCGTCTGCGCCGGCGCCAAGGCGATCCTCGATATTCCGAAGACGCTGGAAGTGCTGGAAACGCGTGGCGTACCCGTCGTTACCTATGAAAGCGACGAATTCCCGGCCTTCTGGTCGCGCTCGTCGGGCATCCGCAGCCCGTTGACGCTGAACAGTCCGGCGGCGATCGCCAATTTCCAGACCACGCGCGAACAGCTTGGCATCGAAGGCGGCATGCTGATCGCCAACCCGGTCCCGGAAGCCGACGAAATTGCTCGCGAGGAAATGGAAATCTATATCGAACGCGCCCTCGACAGCGCCGAGCGTGACGAAATCACCGGCAAGGCGGTAACGCCGTACCTGCTGAGCACGATCTTCGACCTGACGGATGGTCAGAGCCTGAAGACGAATATTGCGCTGGTGGAGAACAACGCTCGCCTGGCGGCCGAAATCGCCGTCGCACTCGGCGAATAAAGCCAGGGCGGACGGGTTTCGCCAGCAATTACATCGTGGAAAGACGTGAGGGGCGCACAGCGCCCCTTGTTCGTCTCAGCTATCCAGCGTCTCTTTCACCGCCACAGCCAGTTGCTTCAGCGAGAACGGCTTCGGCAGGAAGCCGAACTTGGCTTCCGGCGGCAGGTTGCGGGCGAATGCGTCTTCAGCGTAACCGGACACGAAGATGAATTTCAGGTCCGGATATTTCTTGCGTAGCTCACGCAGCAACGATGGCCCGTCCATCTCGGGCATGACAACGTCGGAGACGACGATATCAACCTTGCCTTCGAGTTCATCCATGATGTCGAGCGCTTCCACACCCGAGCCCGCCTCATAGACGGTATAGCCGCGCGTCTCCAACATGCGCTTGCCGCCGCGCCGCACTGCTTCCTCGTCCTCGACGAGAAGGATGACGGCCGAACCCGTCAGGTCTTCCGGCTGCTTCGGCTGAACGAGTTCCACTACATTTGCACCGCCTGAAGCAACTGCCTGATCCGAAGCTTCCGCTTCCGTGGCAACGGCCGGCTCGGCGATATGGCGCGGCAGGAAGATGCGGAAGGTGGTGCCCTTGCCGACTTCCGATTCCGGCTGGATGTAGCCGCCGGACTGCTTGACGATGCCATAGACCATGGCAAGGCCGAGACCGGTGCCCTTGCCCACTTCTTTGGTGGTGAAGAAGGGCTCGAAGATCTTGTCCATGATCTCGGGCGCAATGCCGGTGCCGGTATCGGTCACTTCTACGAGCACCATGTCCTCATGCGGCATGTAGGAATAGTTGAAGGCGGCGACTTCGGCGGCCGGCAAATTACGGGTACGCAGCGTCAGCGTGCCGCCCTGGGGCATCGCATCGCGGGCATTGACGCAGAGATTGATCAGCACCTGCTCGAATTGCGACAGATCGGTTTTCACAGGCCAGAGATCGCGGCCATATTCGACGTCGAGTTTGACATTGGTGCCCGAAATCAGCCGGTCGACCAGCATGCGCAGATCACCGACGACATCGGTGAGGTTGAGCACCGTCGGCCGCATCGTCTGCTTGCGCGAGAAGGCGAGCAACTGGCGTACCAGTACCGCCGCGCGGTTGGCGTTGCGTTTGATTTCTATCAGATCGGCGAAGCTTGCATCCGAAGGCCTCGCCTGCAGCAGCAGATGGTCGGAGGAAAGCAGGATTGCCGTCAGCACGTTGTTGAAGTCATGCGCGATGCCGCCGGCGAGCGTACCGACCGCATTCATCTTCTGCGTCTGCGCCATCTGCGCTTCGAGCGCCTTCTGCTCGGTCACTTCGACCGCATAGACGATTGCCGCCTCTTCCGGCGCCTCGTCCGACTGGTCGATGACGGCATTCACATAGAAGCGGAAGAAACGCGCCTCATCGGTCGGCGTGCGGGAATCGATCGGCGCGATATCGCCTTGCCGGTCCTTTGCGGCGGCGAGCGCTGCAGCAATCTGCGGCCGGTCGCTCTCCTGCACGATGGTTTCCAGAAGTGCGCCGCGCTCAAGATCGTCACGCGAGACGATATTGGAAAAGAGTTTCAGGAAGGGCGCATTGGTGCGCAGGATCTTGCCGCGACCGTCGACCGAAGCAATCGCCATCGGTGTATTGTTGAAGAAACGCGTGAAACGCATGGCGGCGGCCGAGGCGGATTGCTCGTTCTCCTGGCCCGCATCGCGCGTCAGCACGATGGTGCGGCTTTCGCCGGGCGCACCGTCGCGCATGGAGGTGACGCGATGGATGATCTGCACCGGCAGGCTTTGGCCGTTCGATTTGCGCAGGTCGAGGTCCAGCGTCACGGTCTTCTTCAGGCCGGGTTCGGCCTGCACCGACTGGATCAGCGCCAGCCCTTCGCCCGCGACGAGATCGCCGATATTCATCGAGCCTGGCATGAATTTCGTCAGGTCCAGACCCAGCCATTCGGCAAGCGTGGCATTGAGATAGAAGATTTCGCCCTTGCGTCCGGCCGAGAAGAAGCCAGCCGGCGCGTGGTCGAGATAGTCGATCGCGTTCTGCAGTTCCTTGAAAAAGCGCTCCTGGTCTTCGCGCTCGGTGGTGATATCGGTAATCTGCCAGATCTGCAGCGGCTTGCCGTCGCCGTCTTCCGGCTTCAGCAGCCGCGCCTTCAGGCGATACCAGTGCGCGCCGGCGCTGCCCCCCGGTCCGACGGCGCGCAACAGGCGGAATTCCTCGCGGCCTTCCCGGCCTTCGCGCAGACCGTTCACCAGCCGGTAAAGCGCTTCATTCGATTCGCGATGGCGCGACAGCAGGGTTTCCAGGGTCTGCACCTCGGTCGCCTTGCGGGCGCCGGTCAATGCGCCGTAAGCGGCATTGGCATAGACGATGCGGCCTTTTTCGTCCGTGATCAACGTCCCGTCGGGATGGCTGTTCAGAAAGGCGCGCGCCAGGCCGTCGGATTGGCGCTGCGGCATCACTTCGATAAAGCCGATTACCGAGGAGACGAGGAAAAAGATGCCGACCATGGCAAGCACGCCAAGCCCGCCAAGAACCAATTCATTGCCGAGCGAATCCTTGAAGAGGACGAAGGCTGCCGCTGCCGCAATCAGCACGATTGCCAGCAGAATGATGCGTAGCGCCGTGCCAGAACGCCCCCCGCGATCCACAAGCGGCGCGTTATAGTCATCGACCTGACGCGATTTCGTCATCTATTCCTCGCATAAGCCTGACCTGCCGCGCTTGTAACACCGTTGCGAAGCGGGAATCAGGCATTCTTTTTCTTCTTACCAACTTGCTGCGCCCTCAAAAACAGCAGGCTTTCGTCAGACTGCTTGAATTCACAGGCAAACGCGCCAGTTTGCCCCGTAACCCCGTTCTACCAAATAGGTTGCACAACAGGAAATCGCGTCCGCCGGTGACTGGACAGACCCGCCGGCTCTTGCCTAAGGAGCGGAAAAGTCGTCTGTTGTGCCATGATGCGAAATGGAGTGAGTGCCTATGTTCGATGATGTTGTAGGGGCTTACGGTAGCCGCTTCCTGCTTGCCGCCGGTGGTGTCGGCATTGCGCTTGTCCTGCTCATTCTCGTTCTGTGGTATCTGCGCGGCCGCGCGCCTTCGCCGTTCGTTCGCGGCGGCCGCAACCGCCAGCCTCGCCTGCAGGTGCTCGACGCCGCAGCCGTCGATGCCCGACGCCGCCTGGTGCTCGTGCGCCGCGACAATGTCGAACATCTCGTCATGATTGGCGGCCCGACCGACATCGTCATCGAAAGCCGCATCCTGCCGGAATCCGAAGCAGAGACGGCTTCTGAGTTCCGCCCGCAGCCGGTCGAGGACCGCCCAGCCGTCCGGGAGCGCCCGGCCGCCGCCATCCAGACGCGGCGTGAACCTCCGCCTGCCCCGCAACTGCGGCCGCAGCCGATTGCGCCGCCTGCAGCCGCAAGCGCCGAGCCCGATTTAGAAGCCTACAGCCCGGCGCCCGCCCCTGTCATCGCGCCGCCAGCCGAGCCCGTTCGCCAGCGTCCCGAGCCTCCGGTCGTTGCGCCGGCGGTCGCCCCGCCGATGTCGGCCCAGCAAACGTCTGCGCAGCAAATGTCGGGCCAGCATGTCTCTGCCCAACAGGTGCCGACGCCGCAGGTCTTCGCTCCGCCGCTCACAGCCGAGCGTGACAACCCGCAGCGTTTGGCTCAGATTCAGCAGCGCCAGCCGGAACGGTCCGCTCCGGTGCCCGATACGGCAAACGCCGCCGATATTCTCGATGCAGCCCGCCAGCGCGTGTTGCCGCAGCAGCGCATCGAGCCGGAGGTCTCCGCGCCGCCGGCACAGAGCATCCCCGCCGTATCGGGCGGAGCGCCGGTAGCAGCGGAGGATGGCGAAGCGCAATCTGCTGCCATCCGCCGGGATTTCCAGCGCGTGCTTGATGAGGAGATATTGGCTAATCCGGCCGCCGAGCGCGTGGTTCCCGCACCCAACGCATCTCCGGTCCGCCCTGCCCAGCAGCCCGGCCCCTCTCAGCAGCCCGGTTCGATGCCGCGCCGCGACCCTGAAATGGCGCCGATCACAGGTGCGGATGCAGCGCTTCAGAAGGAAGTTGCCCGCATATTCGGCGAGATGAGCGTTAACCGCGACAAATAAGGAACGGGGCCACTGAGCCCCAGGTAAAACTATGCAAACAAAAAAGGCACTGCGTTTCGTCTCGCAGTGCCTTTTTCATGTCCGTTTTTGGAAGCGCCTATTCGTCCCGATAAACCTTTTCACGGCGCTCGTGGCGTTCCTGCGCCTCGATCGACAGCGTGGCGATCGGGCGGGCATCCAGACGCTTGAGGCCGATCGGTTCGCCGGTTTCCTCGCAGTAGCCGTAGGTGCCATCTTCAATGCGCTGCAAGGCTGCGTCGATCTTGGAGATCAGCTTTCTCTGGCGGTCGCGGGCACGAAGTTCGATGGCCCGGTCGGTTTCGGAGGATGCGCGGTCTGCGAGGTCAGGGTGATTTGCGCTTTCTTCGGCCAGATGGTCGAGTGTTTCGCGCGCTTCTCTAAGGATATCGTTTTTCCAGGCGACCAGCTTGGCTCTGAAATAAGCGCGCTGGTTCGTGTTCATGAACTCCTCGTCTTCCGAGGGAACATAATTGCTAAGATCGATCTTCTCACTCAACGCGATTCTCCTGAAGAACATCTCATCTGGCGGGGTGTATATCCCAAGCGCTATCAGCGATTCAAGCCAAATAAGACAGGTAAACAGATTTTTAAATCTGTCATAAATTTGAGCTAACGGTCTATTTTCTCACCATTATTCGGAGTGGTGATTCGCGGTTCGCATTCAAAATGGCGTGTCGCCACCGCCCTTTTGCGCTCGTGAAAGCCTTTCGACAGTTGACGTCGCCGGACCGCAGCCGCTACTTAAAAGGCTCCGCTCGAAGCTGGATTTGCCCATGGTCGCCCTCCTGCCTCCACCGCACCGGATCTACCTCCTCCGTCATGCCCAAGCTGTCCAAGCCGAGCCCGGACAGCGCGATTTCGACCGCCCGCTGAGCGAGAAGGGTTTCGGCGACGCCGAGATCGTTGCCGACCGTGCTGCCGACAAAGGCTACCGTCCGGATATTCTGATCAGCTCGACGGCGCTTCGCTGCCGCGACACTGCAGAGGCCGTGCACCGCGCCATGGGCGAAACGCTCGACATGCGCTTCGTCGATACGCTCTATAACGCCTCGGTCGATACCTATCTTGAAATCCTCGACGCGCAGGATGCGACGAGCGTCATGCTCGTCGGCCATAACCCGACAATGGAACAAGTCCTGTCGGCGCTGATCGGCCAAAAGGCTATGGCAGGCTCTGTGCCGAAGGGATTCCCGACGGCCGGTCTCGCCGTCATCGACTACGTCGCCACGACTTCGGCCTGGCGTCTCGCAGATTTCGTCATCGACTAGGAGCTCCAAGCTCTTTTGCGCCGCTTCTTTTTCAGGCTGCGGCGATTTCCTATATTGCGGGCCTATATTGTGGGCACTGCCATCAGGGATCCCGATTTGCCGCTACGCCTGACATCCTTTGCCGACGATGCGCTGATCGCGCTGGATAATCTTGCAGACCGCGCCAGCGGTCTCGTCAATCCGACCATCCGGCTTGGCGTTACCGGCCTTTCCCGCTCCGGAAAGACCGTCTTCATCTCCTCGCTCGTCCATAACCTCCTGCATGGTGGCCGCCTACCGCTCTTCGAGGCGGTTCAGTCCGGTCGCGTTTCGGCTGTGCGTCTCGAGCCGCAGCCCGATGATGCCGTGCCGCGTTTCCAGTATGAGGATCACATCCGTGCGCTGGTGAAAGAGCGCATCTGGCCGGATTCGACGCGCGCGATCTCCGAACTGCGCATCACGCTGGACTATCAGAGCGCCAGTTCCTGGACGCGCATGTTTTCGCCGGGCCGTCTGTCGATCGACATCGTCGATTATCCCGGCGAGTGGCTGCTCGACCTGCCGCTGCTCGGCAAGGATTTCCGCAGCTTCAGCGAGGAGACGATCGCACTTGCCGCGACCGGCATCCGCGCTGAACTGTCGAGCGCATGGCTGGCGCTGACCAGAGCAACCGATATCAACGCGTCAGCCGACGAAATGGTCGCCCGCGACCTCGCGACCAGCTTCGCCGACTATCTGAAGGCCTGCAAGGCCGACGAGCGATCGTTGTCCACCCTTCCCCCCGGCCGCTTCCTGCTCCCCGGCGATCTCGATGGCTCGCCTGCGCTGACCTTTGCGCCGCTTGCCCTGCCCCCGGGGGGCCGGCCCGACCGCGGTTCGCTCTGGGCGATGATGGAGCGCCGCTACGAGGCTTATAAGTCCGTTGTGGTCAAACCCTTCTTCCGCGAGCATTTCGCGCGGCTCGACCGGCAGATCGTGCTGGTCGATGCGCTGCAGGCAATGAACCGCGGCCCGGAAGCCGTGCAGGATCTGGAACGTGCGCTGACCGATGTGCTCGCCTGCTTCCGCCCCGGCACCAATTCCATCCTGTCCTCGCTGCTTGGCCGTCGCATCGACCGCGTACTGGTTGCCGCCACCAAGGCTGACCATCTGCACCATGAAAGCCATGACCGGCTGGACCGGCTGACGCGCCGCCTCGTCGATCGCGCCATCGACCGGATCGGCATGGCCGGCGCCGGCATCGACGTCATGGCGCTTGCCTCGGTGCGCGCCACGCGGGAGGCCACCGTGCGCCGGGATGGCCACGACCTGCCGGTCATTGTCGGCACGCCCATGGCAGGCGAAAAGATCGCTGGCGAGACCTTCGACGGCGAGCGCAAGACTGCAATTTTTCCCGGCGATCTGCCGGAAAACCCCGAGACCCTGTTCGAGCGCATCGAAGCCGGCGATGGCTCTGTCGAACTGCCCGATGTCAATGTCGTGCGCTTTCGCCCGCCGCAACTCGAGGAAACCGGCGGCGGCATAAAACTCTCGGTGCCGCATATCCGCCTCGACCGCGCCATGCAGTTCCTGTTTGGAGATCGCCTCGCATGAGCAAGCCGCCGATCGACCAGCCCAATCCGCCGCGCCGGGCGCCAGCCGCCTTCACTTATGAGGAAGACAATGCGGCGACCGAAACCCCGCGCCCAGAAACCCCGCGTGCAGAGCGTCGCAAGCCGGCAAGTTTCTCCGGCGAAGTAGTGCTGACGCCAGATGAGGAAGATCCCTTCCTTAATCCGGAGCAGGATCTGAGCCCGCTACCGGTCGCAGCCCCGCGCAAACGCCGTACCTCCTTTGCCGGCATTGCCGCAGGCGCCTTCGGCATTCTGCTGTCGCTCGCCTTCGGCCTGTGGACCGACCGGCTGATCCGAGATCTCTTCAGCCGTGCCGACTGGCTGGGTTATGCTGCACTTGCCGTCCTTGCGATCGGCATCCTCGCCGTCATCGCCATCGTCATCCGGGAGACGGCGGGCATGATGCGGCTTGCCGCGGTGCAGACCATCAAGGCTGAAGCCGACGCCGCAATCCTGGAAACCCGCCCGGCCAAGGCCCGTGCCGTCGTTTCCCGTCTCACTGGCCTGCTGGGCGACAAGCCGGAAACCGCCAAGGGCCGCGCCACACTGAAGGCGACCGAAGGCGAGGTCATCGATCCCCCGCATCTGATTGCGCTTGCCGAGCGTGAACTGCTTGGCCCGCTGGATCGGCGCGCCCGCGCGCTGATCGTCAATTCCTCCAAGCGCGTCTCGATCGTCACGGCGGTCAGCCCGCGCGCAGTCGTTGATTTGCTCTATGTGCTCTTTGAGGCCGCGCGTCTGATTCGCGCCATGGCCGAGCTCTATGGCGGTCGGCCTGGCACGCTCGGCATGCTGAGATTGATGCGCGACGTGCTTGCGCATCTCGCCGTGACCGGCTCGATTGCCGTCGGCGACAGCCTTGTGCAGCAAGTACTAGGCCATGGGCTCGCCTCGAAGCTTTCAGCCCGACTGGGCGAAGGTGTCGTCAATGGATTGATGACGGCTCGCATTGGCATTGCCGCCATGGATCTCTGCCGCCCGCTGACATTCCGCGCGCTCAAACGGCCGGGAATCGGCGATTTCATCGGCGACCTGACGCCTTCGATGACTGCGCGCAACGGTAATCCCTAAACCGAACTCCTGATTTCGACATATTCACGCCTTCTTGCTCACGGCGTTAAAAATTCCAGCGGATTCAATGTGCTGAAGGCGCAGGCTGAGAAGCCTTGCCTTACGAAAGCCCTGGATCTCAACGCATTTCGGCGCGCCGGAAAGAAAGCGTTAACCATTCTCCGGCAAAACTTCCTGTCAGTTCCCGAGTGGTGTTTGCCAAGGAAAATTCATGTACTCGCGCAAGTTTCTTTTCGTATGCGGCCTGGCCGCCGCGGCATTGTCTCCGGTCGCAGACGTCACGTCCAACGCCACAGCGGCAACCCGCGACAAAGCCTTCTTCGAATCCGTCGCCGGCACCTGGAAAGGTCCGGGCGAAATCGTTGCCGGCAAGTACAAAGGCACGAAATTCACCTGCAATCTCGTCGGTTCGCCGGCCGAAGATTCCACTGCCGGCATCAAGCTTGACGGCACCTGCCGGGTCGGCGTCTTCAAGCAGCCGATGACCGCCGTGATTTCCCAGTCCGGCTCCACCTATAAGGGCAAGTTCCTGGATGGTGCCGAAGGCAAGGGCCTCGACATCGTCTCGGGCGCCGTCACCGATGACACAGTCGTCGTCGGCATCAATCGCTCCAAGCTGAATGGCGCCATGATCGCCCGCGTTCGCGACGACAAGACCATGAACGTCACCGTTTCGGTCAAGGTCGAAAGCCAGATGATCCCGGTCATCGGCCTGACGCTGACCCGCCAGGTCGACGAAATGGCGGTTGGCTCGATCGAATAAGGCCATTTGCCGCAACGGATTTTCCTGAAGCGGCGGTTTTCCGCCGCTTTTGCTTTTCTTGGAACGAAGACGTGAAAAAAGCCCGCTTCTGCGGGCTCCTTTCCATTTGGTCAGATCTTTTACTACGAGTTTTTATGGCTTTGCTGACCGGCTTTCACATGCTGTTCATGCGTGCCGCCGCGGGTACCCGAACTGGATTGATTGCCGGCAGACGAAGCCTGTTGTGAACTGGCATTCTTGTGGCTTTGCTGACCTGCCTTGACGTGCTGTTCGTGTGAACCGCCTTGGTTTGCCATGATCAATTCTCCTTTCTCATGATTGTGAGATCGGCTCATCGCCGCCTCGGTAAGGAGAACTATGCGAGCCCGCTCTCGTTCCCGATTTTAATATTTCGTGAAGTCCACAGGATCATTTCCGCATCTGCGCCGTTCTGCGACAGCAACAATGGAGAAATGCGATGAAGGCCCTCACCTGGCATGGCAAACACGATATTCGCTGCGAGAGCGTCCCCGATCCTAGCATTCAGGATGGCCGCGATGCGATCATCAAGGTCACTGCCTGCGCGATCTGCGGCTCCGATCTTCACCTTTTTGATGGTGTCATGCCTGAGATGCGCAGCGGCGATGTCATGGGGCATGAAACCATGGGCGAGGTCGTCGAAGTCGGCAAAGAGAACAACAAGCTCAAGGTCGGCGATCGTGTCGTCGTGCCCTTCACCATCTCCTGCGGCGAATGTTTCTTCTGCAAGCGTGGCTTCTTCTCGGGATGCGAGCGCAGCAATCCTGACGCATCGAAGGTGCGCAAATTATGGGGCAACTCGCCTGCCGGCCTCTTCGGTTATTCGCATCTGCTCGGCGGCTACAGCGGCGGACAGGCGGAATATCTGCGCGTGCCTTATGCCGATGTCGGCCCCATCAAGGTTCCGGATGGGCTGACCGACGAACAGGTTCTTTTCCTCTCCGACATTTTCCCGACAGGCTACATGGCAGCCGATTTCTGCAACATCCAACCTGGCGATACGATCGCTGTCTGGGGTTGCGGCCCGGTCGGTCAGATGGCAATCAAATCTGCCTTCATTCTCGGCGCCGAACGCGTCATCGCTGTCGATACCGTGCCGGAGCGGCTTGCGCTGGCCGAAGCTTCAGGCGCCATCGTCCTCGATTTCATGGACGAAGATATCTACGACAGGCTCATGGATCTGACGAACGGCCGCGGAGCCGACGCGTGTATCGATGCTGTCGGAACCGAGGCCGAGGCTGCCGCTAGCTGGGATTCAAGGCTCGACCGCATCAAGGTCGCCACCTTCATGGGCACGGATCGGCCGCATGTTCTTCGCCAGGCGATCCATTGCTGCCGGAACTTCGGCACCGTCTCCATCGTCGGTGTCTATGGTGGCTTTCTCGACAAGATTCCCATGGGGTCCGCCATCAACCGTGGCCTGACGTTCAAGATGGCCCAGACGCCGGTGCAGCGTTACCTCCCGCTTCTGATGGAGCGCATTGAAAAGGGCGAGATCGATCCATCCTTCGTCATCACGCATCGGGCGTCCCTTGAAGATGGACCTGATCTCTACAAGACATTCCGCGACAAACAGGACGGCTGCATCAAGGTCGTCCTCAAGCCATAAGGAGAACAAGATGGCTGATACTGCATCGACCAAGGGTCTCGCCGTCGTCACGGGCGCCTCGACAGGAATTGGCTACGAGCTTGCCAAATGTGCGGCACAGGATGGCTACGATCTCATCATTGCCGCCGATGAATCCCGCATTCTCCAGGCAGGCGCAAACCTCAAGGAATTCGGCGTGAGCGTCGAGGCGTTCGATACCGATCTATCGACCGTTCAGGGCGTCGACAAGCTGATGGAACGCGTCGAAGCCGATGGCCGATCAGTCGATCTGCTGATGGCGAACGCGGGCCGCGGCCTCGGCAAGGGATTTCTGGATCAGGATTTTACCGAGGCGCGCAAGGTCGTCGACACCAATATCACCGGCACAATCTATCTGGTCCAGCAGATCGGCAATCACATGCGGGCGCGCGGGCAAGGACGCATCCTTCTCACCGGCTCTATTGCCGGTTTCATGCCGGGTTCTTATCAAGCCGTCTATAACGGCACGAAGGCCTTCATCAACAGCTTCTCATTTGCTCTGCGCGAAGAGCTGAAGGACAGCGGCGTCACGGTGAGCTGCCTGATGCCTGGTCCGACCGAAACCGAGTTCTTCAGGCGGGCGGACCTGATGGATACGTCTATCGGCCAAGCGAAGAAAGATGACCCGGTCGACGTGGCCCGCATCGGCTATGATGCCATGCTAGACGGCGAAGGCGATGTCGTCAGCGGCTGGAAGAATAAACTGCAAGCCGCCGTCGCCAACGTCACCCCCGCCAGCATGCTGGCCCACCAGCACGCGAAAATGGCTGAGCCGGGTTCGGGTACAAAATAAAACCTGTTCATGGCCATGCAAAGCAACGGAGATCAATGCGATGAACGCGACCAATACGGATACGGAAACCAAGAGCCTGAAGCTCGCCAAGGAATATCTGCGCCTCGGCGGTCACCGCCGCTCTAAGATCGACGACAACATCACCACCGTGCGCCAGTGGGAGGAGGATCCGCCGGAGGCCGAGCGCTTCTGGCAGGAACAGGTACAGCCCCTATCCCCCGCCGACCGCAAGCAGGTCGAGGACTTCCTTCCTACCATCAACTCGCCTTGAAAGCTGGAAGTTAGGGCCCGATGTCCGACAGCTGGATCCATCTCTGCATCGATATGCAGAGAATGTTCGCGGAGCAGACGCCGTGGCATGTGCCATGGATGGCGACGGTGTCACCGCAGATCGTCGACCTTGCAGGCCGATATCCGGAGCGAACGGTTTTCACGCGCTTCATGCCCCCGCCGACCGCTGACGCCATGCCGGGCATGTGGAGGAACTACTACGAAAAATGGCCGATGATGACCGGCGAACGCTTGCTGCCGGAACTCATGGATATCGTCGCTGATCTGAAATCTTTCGTCCCGCCAGCCCGCATCTTCAGCAAGAGAACCTATTCTCCCTGGTTCGACGGGCGGCTGCATGAAATCTTCACCCGGGAAGAGGTAGAGACCATTGTCATTACTGGCGGCGAAACCGATGTCTGCGTGCTCGCTGCAGCACTGGGCGCGGTCGATCTCGGCTATCGGGTAATCCTGTTGAAAGACGCCGTCTGCAGCAGTGCTGACGAAACGCATGACGCGACGCTCGAATTGCTGGGCGGTCGTTTTTCGGTTCAGGTGGAGATCACCGAAACGGACGCATTCCTCTCCAGTCTCTGATCCGCTTCCCCTCACCCCTCGGAAAGATGCTCATGTTGCAGCTCACTTCGAGAATTGCAAAAAGCCCCGCGCGACGGGGCTTTTTTAGCATGCCTGAGTGGCTGCAGTGCGCTTTTATTGGCATTCCCCTTGCCTGTTGGGGCTGAGTTGCGCCGTGTTGTCGTTCTGCGTCGGCGAGGTGCCAGTCTTCGGCCGGCAATTGTCGTCATTGGCATTGCTGTTGCCGAGCGAGTTGTTGCCCGCATTGTTGCCGCCATTGACAGAACCGGTCGAATTGTTGTCAGTCCCGTTGCCGTTCTGCGAACCCGTGCCGCTCTGGCTATTCGTATTGCCGGACATGCCCGTACCGTTGCCGCCGGAATTGCTGCCGGCGCCGCCAGTACCGCTGCTCGACTGTGCGAAGGCCGACGTTGCCACGCCGAGAGTGAGCAACGATACTGCAATGATTTTCATGCGCATGATTTTCTCCTTGGGTTTCTTACCAAGGTTCAACCGGAGCGCTTCCAGAATGTTCCGTTCACAAAAAGTTCAAGAGCTTCGGCCATTTCAGGCCTTGTGCCACCAATTGCTGCTCTCGTCTGCGATCTCGATTCCCGCGATGTCGACACCAGCCAGCCAGTCGGCAACGGTCCTGCCCCGGACCAGGAGTTCCGGCGCGATGTCGGCGAGCGGCATCAGCACAAAGCCCCGCTCAGTCATGCGCGGATGCGGCAGTTCCAGCCTTGGCGCATCTTGCTCGACGCCCTCATAAGTCAGCACATCGATATCGAGCGTGCGTGGCCCCCAACGCTCGATGCGCTCTCGCTTCATTTCCCGCTCGATCGACAGGCAAAATTCAAGCAGCGCCTCAGGAGGAAGTCTTGTTTCCACCGCCGCACAGGAATTGAAGAAATAGGACTGGTCCGTTTTGCCCCATGGCGGCGTGCGGTAAAGCCGCGACACGGCAGCCACTCGGCAATCGGGATGGGAGGCCAGCGCCGCAAGCGCTGACGCGATGGACTTGACCGGATCGCCGATGTTGCCGCCCAGGCCCAGCGTTGCGAGACGGAACGAATTATCGGGCACGGTGCTCAACGGTCACCTGCACGAAGTCGAGCACTCCGGGGATCGGCGCATTCGGCTTGCGCACGGTGATCTTGGCCCTGATGATTTGCGGGAATTTTTTACAAAGCCCCTTGGCGATATCGAGCGCCAGCGCCTCGATCAGGTAGCGCCGCTGGCCGACGACGATCTCCTCGATGATGGTGAAGGCGGTGCCGTAATGCACGGTTTCGTCGATGGAGTCGCTTTCCAGCGCACTGCCCGCTTCCACTTCCAGTTCCGCATCGACGAAGAAGCGCTGGCCGAGAAATTCCTCCTCAGCGTGCACGCCGTGGCGGGCGAAGAAGGCGCAATTCTGCATCAGGATCGTATAGGTGCTCATCACGGCCTCCCCCTAGAGCGTGTCGCGCAAAACAGCGGTTTTGCGGTAACGACATGCGAAACAAAAGACTGAAAGCGTGTCGCGCAAGTGTACAACGATTTTGCGATAACGACATGCGTAAAAACAAAGACTTAAAGCGTGGCAGACAGATTCTGGAGATCGCTACCCGCTGTTTGAAGGTCATTCCGGGCGGCAAGCATAGCATCGGCTACGGCAAGTGCATCCCTATTGATTGCGACATTGTGTACCCGGAAAACAGCCGCACCCTTCAGCCGCAGGAGCACGCTTGTGGCTGCCGTCGCAACATCGCGCTCCGCCGGCTCCCGGCCGGTGACGGCGCCGAGGAACCGCTTGCGCGATGTGCCGGCAAGAAGCGGCAGCCCGAAGCGGTGCAGTTCTTCGAAACGTGCCATCAGTTCCAGGTTCTCGCCCGGCGTTTCCTTGGCAAAGCCGAAGCCGGGATCGAGCACGATCCGGTCGCGCAGGACGCCGGCGGCAGAAGCGATCTCCACCGAGCGTTCGAGGAAGAAGGCCTGGTCTTCGATGATATCGGCAAGCTTCTGCCGGTCGCGGCCCGTATGCATGATGCAGAGCCCTGCCCCGGTCTTGGCCGAGAGCGCGGCAATGGCCGGCTCCTTCTGCAGGCCGAAGACGTCGTTGACGATATGGGCGCCTGCACCGATGGCAAGCCGCGCCGTTTCCTCGCGATAGGTATCGATGGAAATCAACGCTTGCGTGCGTTTACTGAGGGCTTCGATGACGGGCAGCACACGCGCCTGTTCCTCCGCCGGGCCGACGAAGGCCGCATTAGGCCGCGTCGACTCACCGCCGATATCGAGGATCTCGGCGCCGTCTGCGACCGCCTGCAGCGCATGCTCGACGGCTTTGTCAACGTTCTGGTAACGCCCGCCGTCCGAAAAGGAATCCGGGGTTACGTTGACGATCGCCATGATCACCGAGCGCTTGCCGAGCTCGATCTCGCGGCCATGGGCCACACGCCATAAACTGCTGCCGAACTGCTTCACCAATCTGATCCGTCGCCAAAAGCCCGGTTGCAATCTCCAGGATCTGCTTGCCAAGCTTTAAGCCTTTGTTTCACGCATCTCGTTATCGTAAAACCGCTGCGCACTTTTGCGCGGCATGCTTTAGCGAAAAAACCGCTGTCCGATATTGCGCTTGCCGTGGCTATGCCCCAAGCTCCGCCAAACTTCAACACGGGTTCAGTTCAGAATGCCGCTTGCGTTGCGTTATATGCGCCTTTCCATCGCCTTTTCCATGGTTGCCTTTTTTCTCTGCAGCCCCGCGGCAGCCGAAGTCGTCGCAACGAAAAGCTATTCCTACTTCGATATCAAGGGAAAGACGGCGGACCAACTGGACGATGAGCTGAGCCGTCGTGGTCCAACGGCTAACGGCTCTTCCGCTCGCCATCCCGGCGCCACCAAGATCCGTTTCGGTGGCGAGGCGACCTACATCCAGGAGAACGGCCGCTGCCGCGTCGGCAACGTCAAGGTCACCGTCCACACGCAGATCATCATGCCGCGCTGGAGCGACCGCAAGGGCGCGAGTCGCGAGCTGTCGATGATCTGGGATGCTTTATCAAGCGATATCAGGCGCCACGAGGAGCGCCATGCAGAGATCGCGCGCACCCAGGCCCGCGTCATGGAGCGCGAACTCAAAGCGCTGCCATCGCAGCGCGATTGCGAGGCCATGCAGGAACTCGTCTCGAACGAATCGGCTCGCGGAATAGAGGAGCATGACAAGCTGCAGGCCCGATTCGATCGCGTCGAGGCGGTCAATTTCCAGAACCGTATGCTGAGACTGCTCAATAATCGACTCAAGGGCAACGGCGGCGAAAGATAAGCTTTTTTCGCGCGAAAGGCGAGCAGAGACCGTTAGCTGCACAATGAAACTTGTGCGAAACTTGTGCGCTTCCCAGCCTTTTACCGATCATTTTTCATTCTGGTGGACTCAACCGGAACGCGGTATTATGAATATATTAGAAAGTGCAGTAAGGTAGCTGGCTTTCGTGACTGTGTTCTCCTGGCGCGTTCCGAAGCCGCGGGTGTTCCTCCCTCATCCGTAGGTAATGCGCCCGCCTCGCCTCGCCCGCCTCCGGCGCGCGAGGCTCTCTTTTTGAAAAGCCTTCCGACGTCTTCCCAGCCCGGTTTCTCCGGCGACTTCTTCGAGAGTTTAAGCCTGCCGTTCCGGTACGTGCACGATCAGTCCGTCATAGGCAGCCTTCATCTTGATCTGGCAAGAGAGACGCGAGGTCGGCCGCACGTCGAAGGCGAAGTCCAACATATCCTCTTCCATCGCTTCTGGTGGACCGATGATTTCGGTCCACTGCTCGTCGACATAGACGTGGCAGGTCGCGCAGGCGCACGCGCCGCCGCATTCGGCTTCAATGCCGGGCACGGAATTGCGGACTGCGTTCTCCATCACGGTGGAGCCTTGATCGACATCGAGGTCGAAGCGCGTTCCGTCAAAGGCGACGATGGTAAGCTTGGGCATCAGGAGTATTTCCGGTTTCTTACAGATGGGCGGATTTTCTTCCGACAATTCGGCGCGTCAGTCAACATTGCCGGGTCACCCTCGAACCTCGCAGATCGGGCAAGACTCCGCCATTCTCAATGCGTCATCGAGCAGGTCGCAAAAAGACCCGCCGTTCCCTAATGGAACAGCGGGCCTGAGGTCGTCTTTAGTCTGTCCTGCCTTATCCGCGGCAGAGTTTCAGAATGAAATTCTCGGCATCGACAACGGCTGCACCGAGTGCTGCCATTGCCGCGACATCGCCATTATTCTTCTCGACGGCTTCCGCCGATTGCGAAATCCGGAAGGCGCCGACAGCACTGGCAGCCCCTTTCAAGCGGTGCGCGGCCGCGCCGACCTTCTTTGTCTCACCGCTTGCAATCTCCTGCAGGCAGGCGCGCGCCTGGCGCGCAAACATCTGGAGAACTTCGATTTCCACCGTCTTGTCGCCCATGGTCTGGCGCGCAAGATGGACAAGGTCGATCGGTTGAACCTTGGAGGGCGAAGGCCCCTTCGAATTGTCCGGTGCTTCGAACGCAATACTCACTGCCGCCATGTGCCAATTCTCCGGTCTTATATCGCCCGCGCTTTGATACTGTTGTGCGTTTGGAGAATGGCCATCCCGTTAAATTCCGGCACAACAGGGGCGGAAATCTAGCCGTATGGTTAACGTCCCTTAAATATCGCTAAAACATCGGCTTTTGAGCCGCTTCTGAAATTTAAAGGTGTTAACAACGAGTTAAGAGAGGTCGAAACGCAAGGGTTCATTAATTGTGTAAGCCCCTCAGATGTGTCACTACGATACTGTTGAGGCGGGCTCATGCCGCGCGCCTTTGCCGACAGAGTGGATAATGGTAGTGTTTTGATACCTTTCGTTTGAAAAATCGGCTATCTACTCTGAAATGACATGCTTATCCGTCCGTCTTGGGATGGAAGGCTGGAACGGCGAAGGTTCTTTCCGGGCAAAGGCGGTGGCCCGGATGCGCTGCCGGACTTGCCGAAAATTGCGAGGCATATCGGAATGGCGAATAACAAGTACAATGAATCGATCGAGGACAAGGCGTTCAAGGCATTGGACGAAGCGCTTCAGATCGATTTCGGCCAGGAGGACGCCCCGTCTCGCCGCGGTAGCGCGTCCCACGCCCCGGAGGCAAATGTGACTGACCCATCCAATGCCCGTAATCAGTCCCAGGAAGACGCTGAACGCCGTCGCGGCCGCGCTGCCCGTACAGGCGATCAGCAGGCTCCGAGGTCACCGGCCTTTGCCCCCGCCAACGATGCCAGCCGCAATTCGCCCGCCTCGCTTCTGAAGTCGCTGGAAAACGGCTCCAGCCGCCCTGCCCTGCGTACGGCCACTCTCGTCTCCATCCTGTGGGTGGTCATCGGCCTCGGGCTGATGTTCATGCTCTATGCGTCGCAGATTGCCCAGATCCGCTCGCTGACAGATCTTGCCGCCCTGCCGGGCGTGATCGCAGGCATTGTCGGCATCATCGTCCCGGTCATGATGTTCTATGCTTTCGCCATCATGATCTCGCGCGCGCAGGACATGCGCAATGCGGCCCGCTCCATGGCTGAAGTCGCCTTGCGCCTGGCTGAGCCGGAAACCATCGCCTCCGAACGTATCATGACGGTCGGCCAGGCCGTCCGCCGCGAAGTCTCGGCAATGAACGAAGGCATCGAGCGCACCATTGCACGCGCTTCCGAACTCGAAACGCTTGTGCATTCCGAAGTGAATGCGCTGGAGCGGTCCTATGCGGATAATGAGTTGCGCGTACGCGGCCTCGTCCACGAACTCGGCTCCGAGCGCGAGGCAATCGTCAACCATGCCGACCGCATCCGCTCCTCCATCGCCGGCGTCCACGACCAGCTCAAGGAAGAGCTGTCGCTTGCCACGGAAGAAATTGCCATCCGCCTTGCGACCTCGGGCGAAGCCTTTGCCTCGCTGATCGATACGCGCGCGGCTGCGATCATGGAAAAGTCCGACAGCGCCATACAGTCGCTCGGCACGCTGCTGGCTGCCAAGACCGATACGCTGCTCCATACGCTGACCGCTTCGGGGCTTGCGATCGGCAATGAATTCGACAATCGCCTGGACGCGCTGACCAACACGATCAACGAACATGGCGAGCGTCTGCTCACCCAATTCGAGACGCGCGCTTCGACCATGGACGCCAGCACCGAGCGCCTGAACGCTGCCCTGCAGGAGCGCACCCAGCAGCTCAATGAGATCCTGATTTCCCGCACCCGCGATATCAATCAAAGCCTGACTTCCGGCGAACGAACGATCGGCGGCACGCTCGATGACGTGCTCTCGAGGCTGAACGCGGCGCTCGACGAAAAGGGCGCCAGCTTCCGCCAGAGCCTGCAGTCGACGGCTGATGACGCGGTCATGGATCTTGACGTGCGCTCCGGCTTCTTCGAGGAACGCCTGCAGACGACCGTGGCCCAGCTTTCGACGGCCTTTGACGAACGCGTCGCCGAATTCACCGATGCCTTCGACAAGCGCGCCGGCTCCCTCGACACCAAGCTCATTGAAAGCCTCACGCGCATCAACGAGACACTGTCGGGCAATGCCGATTCCATCGATAACATTCTCAATACCAACATCGATCGTCTTGGCTCATCGATGACGGAGCAGTCGCTGGCACTGGCAGCCGCCTTCGCTACCGGCCAGGAAGTGCTGGAAAGCACGCTCGCCAACCGTGCCGACGAAATCACCTCGGCGCTGACGACCCGCACCGGCGAGCTGAGCTCGACCCTCGGCAACGCCACATCGGAAATCTCGCTGGCGCTCGCGTCCGGCACGTCCGATTTGAAGAACAATCTCGCCGCCCGGGCGACCGAATTCCGCGAAACGCTGCAGGCGACGACGACCGAACTCGCCGCTGCCGTCGATAGCGGCACCGAAAAGGTCACGGGCGCATTCGGCGGTCGCGCCGAAGAGCTGAGCAACGTTCTCGCCGCCCGCGCCGCTGAAATCACCGATGCGCTGAAGAGCGCCCATACCGGCCTCGACAGCGTGATGGCCGAACGCGGCGGCGCGCTGATCGGCGCACTCGCTGACCATCACAGCCGCTTCGACGAGGCGCTTGCGAGCCGCTCCGAAGCCATTATCAATACTGTCTCGGGCACCCACGACCGTCTTGCCGAAACCCTCGACGAGAAGGCAATGGCGCTGGCGATCTCGCTGAACGAGACGCAGTCGCGCATCGAAGACACGCTTGCGACTCATTCGGAATCGTTCATCAACACCGTCTCGGGCACGCACGACCGCCTCTCCGAAACCCTGGATGAAAAAGCGATGGCACTTGCCATCGCGCTGAACGAAGGGCAGGCCCGTCTCGACGATACGCTCGCGAGCCGCTCCGAAGCCATAATCAATACAGTCTCGGGCACCCACGACCGTCTCGCCGAAACCCTCGACGAGAAGGCAATGGCGCTGGCGATCTCGCTGAACGAAACGCAGGCACGCATCGAAGACACCCTGTCGACCCATTCGGAATCGCTCATCAATGCCGTTTCGGGCACGCATGACCGTCTTGCCGAAACGCTCGACGAAAAGGCGATGGCGCTCGGCATCTCGCTGAACGAAACGCAGGCTCGCATCGAGGATACGCTATCGACCCGTTCGGAAGCGCTGATCAGTGCCGTCTCCGGCACGCATGATCGCCTCGCCGAAACGCTCGACGAAAAGGCAATGGCACTTGCCATTTCGCTGAACGAAAGCCAGAGCCGCCTGGAAGACACGTTGACGGCGGGCACCAGCACGCTCATCAATGCGGCCACCGGCACGCATGAGCGGATCGCCGCAGCACTCGGCGAAAGCCAGCTTCGCATCGAGGAAGCGCTCACCAATCGCGCCGAGTCCATCGTCCATGCCGTCACGAACAGTGCCGACCGCCTCTCCGATACGCTCGACGAAAAGACCATGGCGCTCGCCATTTCGCTCGATGACGGTCAGAGCCGCTTTGAATCCGCTCTCGAAAACCGCAGCAATGCCATCATGGACACCGTTGCCAGCGCCGAAGAGCGGGTTGCCGGAGCCTTTGCCGACCGTACGGAAGCAATCCGCGCCGCCTATACGGATAATCAGGCCCGTCTCGAAACCGCCCTTGCCGAGCACAGTGCTACCCTTTCGGAAGCCCTGGATGCGGGCGGCATGCGCATGGAAGGCATCATCGGCAGCATGACGGGCCGCATCGAGGATAGCCTCACCGACGCTCAGCGGCGTCTGGGCAGCCTTGCGAGCGATGCGGCAAGCAACATCGAAGGTGGGCTTGAAGCCGCACATGACCGCATCCGCGCCACGCTCGACGATCGTACCAATGCCATCAAGCTGTCGCTGACCGAGGCCCATAACCTCATCAACGACACGCTCTCCGAACAGGCGACGTCGATCGGTACATCGGTGGCAACCAGCATCGGCATGCTCGAAATGTCATTGGAAGATCGCGAAAACGCGATCCGCGAGGCGATCGACAAGAGTGCGCAGACGCTCGAGGATCGCATGCGCGAGGGAGCCGGCCAGATCGCCGGCCGCTTCCAGGACGCCGCCAATACGATCTCGCGTTCCGCCGCCGATTTCTCCGGCCATCTCGATCATTCCATTGACAGTCTTACGGGACGCTTCACTGAAACCGGCAGCCGCGTCGAAGCTGGCCTTGCCGCAATCGAGGCGCGCATAGCCAATGGTGTTGGCGGTGTGGCGGATAAACTCGACGCTGCGGGCAACCATCTCTCCGGTGTACTGGACGATGGCATCTCCCGCCTCAGCGCGATCGGCGACGACACAGCCCAGCGCATCGCCGCAACACTCGGCAACAGCGCCGCAAACCTGACGCATGCGCTCGACAGCCGCAGCGCCAGCTTGACCGAGGCCCTCGATAGCCGCGCCGCCAGCCTGACGGAGGCTTTCGACGGCCGCAGCACCAGCCTAACGGAAGCACTGCAAGCCGGCACTGCTAATCTCACCCAGGCCCTCGATAACAGCAGTGCAAACCTCACCCGCGCTCTCGACAGTCACAGCGCCAACCTCACCCAGGCTCTGGACAGCCGCCGGGCCCATCTTGCCGAAACGCTCGACAGCAGCAGCGCGACCATTGCGCAGTCGATCGACGGCCGCACCGCGGCACTGAGCGACATGATGGATCGCGGCAACGCGCGCATCGAAGAGCGTCTCTCGACCATGGATCGCGCTCTGACTGTCGGTCTGGATGCCGTCAACCGCACGATCGAAGGCAAGGCTGCCGGTCTTGCAGCGACTCTGCGCAGTGCCGTCGCCGAGGCTGCCGAAGGCATGGATGGCGAAGCCACCAAGTCCTCGGAACTGCTGAGCCGCACCGGCCAGCAGTTCGCCGAAGCCATGGACGAGCGCTCCTCGCAGATCGTCAATCGCGTCGCCGAGGCCCAGAACCGCCTCGCCGGCCAGGCGGCCGCCGTTGCCCAGACCTTCTCCGAGGCTGGCAATGTCATCGTCAACAAGGTCGCGGAAGCGGAAAATATCGTCAGCAGCCAGGTCAGCGCCATCAATCACGCGCTTGCCGATGCCGGCCAGACGCTGGCAGTGCATGGCAACTCCATCCGCTCGACGCTGACGGATGCCGGCAGCCAGATCACATTGAGCATGGCCGAAGTCGACCGTGCGCTCGAAGCCCGCACCAGCATCATCCGCTCCAGTCTGGAGCAGCGTGCCCGCGAGATCGATGCGACACTCACCGATATCGACAAGGCGCTGGAAGCACGCGGCAACTCGATCCGCGCAACGCTCGACGAGCGCACCCGCGATCTCAACTCCATGCTGGCCGGCCGCTCTACTGAGCTGACGCGCATCCTGGACGAGACGGCGCGCCCGATCATCGATCGTTACACCGATGCCGGCCAAGAGGCCGCAGCCCGCATCACTGCGGCCGCAAGCCTCAGCGCCGATCGCCTGCGCGCCGAAAACGAAGCGCTGACCCAGGCCGTCGCCGCCCGCGCCGAAAACGTCGCCAACGCCGTCGCCGCCATCGAGAACAGCCTGACGAACAACGTCAACGGCCTCGTCCAGCGCCTGTCGGAAAGCAGCGCTGCCATGTCTGTCATGATGACGCGCGCCGCCGATCAGCTGAGCGACGTCGACAACCGACTCGGCGACACGACCACGCGGTTCACCGACTCCGCCGCCAAGGCTGCCGAAATGGTGTCTGCCTCCACCCGTCTGCTTGAAGGCAAGGTCGACCGCCTGTCGGATATTTCCGGCCAGACGCTCGCCCAGGTCGGCAGCATCATCGGCCGCTTCGACGACCATTCGAAGGTTCTCGGCCAGGCCTCGCAGCTTCTTGCAGCCGCCCAGTCCGGCCTCGTGTCCACACTGGAAGAGCGCGAAGATGCTCTGCAGACGCTGGCAGCCGGCCTCGTCCAGCGTTCGAGTGAAATCGAAAAGACCATGCGGGGCCTCGGCGGCATGATCGAGACCGTCTTCGAACGTGCCGAGCAGCGCTCCAACCAGGTGACCGGTACGCTGCGCCAGAGTGTGCAGGCCTCGTTTGCCGATATTGGCCGGGTGCTTTCGGATACCGAAAAGCGCGCCGAGGAAGCCGCTTCAAACATGCGCGAGGCGATCAATCGCGCCGGAGAGGAAGCCAATGCGACGATCGACAACAGCTTTGCCAATGTCGAGCGCCGCTCCGGCGACCTCACCAACCGCCTGCGTGGCGGCCTGACGGCTTCGCTGTCGGAAGTCGAGCGCATGCTCGGCGAAGCCGGCCGTGCCTCCGACAATGCAGCGCAGAACCTGCGGGAATCGCTACGTGACGCGATCGACGAGGCGGTCACCCGCTTTGCAGGTGCAACGGAGGATATCCGTCGCTCTGCTGCCGATATCCGTGCCGAACTCGACTCGACCCGCGCCGAACTGAAGCGTGGCGCCTTCGATCTGCCGGAGGAAGCCAAGGAGAGCGCATCTGCCATGCGCCGCGCTGTCGCCGAGCAGATCAAGGCCCTGCAGGATATCTCGCAGATCGTCGGCCGCTCCAGCCAGCGGCTGGAACTCTCCGAGCCGGTCGCTCGCACGCTCGCCCAGGCCGAGCCCGCACCGCGCGTCACTCAGCCGGTGATCCCGACGGCACCCGCCCCGCAACCGGCACCGACGGCGCGCCAGTCGATCGAATCCATGGGCCTGCGCGGCACTATCGCACCGACCCCGGCAGCTCCTGCGCCTGCTCCGCAGCGTCCGGTCGCTCCACAGCCTGCGCCGGCGCCGGTCAGGCAGGAGGCTCCGCGCACCGAAGCCAGCAGCGGCGGCTGGATCAGCGATCTCCTGCGCGGCGCCTCGCGTGAAGAAACCGAGGAAGCTCAGCGCGCTCCGGCGCGCCCTGCCGCGGAAGCAGCCGCTCCGGCCCCTACTCCCGCCCAGCGCGCTAATGACAGCCGCAACCCGCGCCATGTCGTTGAATCGCTGAACTCGCTCTCGGTCGATATCGCCCGCGCCATCGATCACGATGCTTCGGTCGATCTGTGGCGCCGCTACCAGCGCGGCGAGCGCGACGTCTTTACCCGTCGCCTCTACACGCTGAAGGGCCAGCAGACCTTCGACGAAATCAAGCGCAAGTATGATCGCGAGCCGGAATTCCGTACCGCCGTGGATCGCTATATCGGCGACTTCGAAAAGCTGCTCGCCGATGTCGCCCGCACCGATCCGAACCGCACGGTGACGCAATCCTACCTGACGTCGGATACCGGAAAGGTCTATACGATGCTTGCGCATGCGGCGGGCCGTCTGAGCTGAGTGGGCACGAAAAGATGGTGAGACAAAAAGGGTCATCTGTGGATGGCCCTTTTTTATTGCCCCTACTCCTTCATTCCGTCACAAACATTCCCGATCCGCATTCATCAAGCCGGATTGCCGGACGATACGTCAGACGGCGATCCGCCAGACCATTTTGCCCAGACCACTTGCCAAGCCGATAGGCAACGCCATCGCTTGCCACGACAGAGACCGCAGACATTGATGACCAAGACGACCTCCCGGCTTATGGCCGCCGCCTTCTCGTCCGTATTCTTTTTGAGCGCGTTCATTCGGGCTGAAGCCGGCCAGGCAAGCTTTCTCGTGGATGTGCAGTCCGGCCAGGTTTTGGAGGCTTCCAATCAGGATGATCTGAATTATCCGGCGTCGCTGACCAAGATGATGACGCTCTACCTCACCTTCCAGGCGCTGCATGACAAACGCCTGACCTGGGATCAGAAACTCACCATGTCGGAAAATGCCGAGAGCAAGGAACCCTTCAAGCTCGCCGTCGGCGCCGGCCGCAAGGTCACCGTCAAGAAAGCCGTCGAAAGCATCGTGGTTCTCTCGGCCAATGACCCCGCTGTGGCGCTCGGCGAGCAACTCGGCGGCTCCGAACAGGCTTTCGGCACGCTGATGACGACAAAGGCTCATGAGCTCGGCATGACGAACACCGTCTTCAAGAATCCGTCGGGCCTACCGGATCCCGAGCAGGTGACGACGGCGCGAGATATGGCGACCCTTGGCGTTGCGCTGATGCGCGACTTTCCGGAGGAGTTCAAGCTCTTCTCCATGCGCGGCTTCCAGTTCCGCGGCATGAAGCTGCGCGGCCACAACAACCTCATGTACCGCTACAATGGCGTTGACGGTATCAAGACCGGTTTCACCGATGCATCGGGCTACAATGTTGTGACTTCGGCCGCCAAGGACGGTCGCCGTGTGGTCGGCGTCGTCATGGGTGAAAAAACCGCCAACCTGCGCGACGACAAGATGGCGAGCCTGCTCGACAGTTACCTGCCGGCCGCTGCGACTGCCACGGCATCGGCAAGCGGCGGCAACCCGACGATGACGGACACCCAGCCAACGAAGTAAACCGTCGAGATAAGCCAAAAATAAAGAAAGCCCCAAACCGTCCCACGGTTTCGGGCTTCTTTGTGAAAGGAGAAGGCTCTAAATCGACTTCAGCGTCCAGCCGACGATCTGGTCGGTGACTTCGGTAAAGGCGCGACCGAGCCCCTTCACGAAGCCGGTATTGTCGCCGCCGGCAGCAGCCGTTGCGCGGAAGACCTGTTGAGTGAGCACCGTCCCGTTGCGGTCGTTGAGGATCTTGGCGGAAATCTCGACCACCGCCCTGTTGCCGGAGGACGCGTCGATCTCGAAGGATCGGATGTCGGTAACCAGCTGATAGTCGATCGCCAGTCCCTGCCCCGGCTTTCCGACGCCGCCGAGCTTGCCGGAATTTTCGAACGCCTGGACGAGTTTCGACTGCACCATGCGCGGCAGCGTATCGCTCCACTGGGCGCGTGAGAGATATTGAATTTCCGAGGGCGAAACGCGGATGACGATCTGGTCGCTGTTCAGCGCCTTCAAGGCCGATGGATCGGCAATCAGGAGCTGCTTGTTCTTTGCCGAAGGTCCGGTACCGTCAACGGATGCTGCCGAGAGATCGAAGGTGTCGTTTTTGGCAGTCGATCCGCAGCCTGTCAAAAGGGCTGCCGCCAGCGGCAAAATAATCGCCGTTCCACGGATCCAGGAACGGCGCGACATCGAATGCGATAGACCCATATACGCTACCCCTGACTCCTGTTTCTTTGTTTCCGCAATTCCGGATGCACCGCTATACACTTTTACTGAAATTGCTTTTAGCGCCGCGTGCGCCCGTCATATTGCTTGACCGTCGGTCCGCCGAAGATGATCCGCTGCGGATTCTGGTCGAAATTGGTGATGGCATTGTTGAGGTTATTGGCCGTACCGCGCAGTTCGTTGACCAGCGTCTCGACATCACGCAACCCGCCGCCCGAGAACCTCTGCAGATTGTCGGCAATCGGTCCGATGCGGCCATTGAGGTTGTCGGCGACCTGCTTGAAGGATGCCAATGTGGCGCGCGCCTCGGTGAAGAGCGAGTTGGTATTGTCCGAACCAAGCAGCGCATCGACCTTGACGAGGATGCCGTCGACGCGCGTCGAGGCCGAGTTCAGCTTGTTCGCCATCTGCTGGACGTCCTTGATCGTCTGGTCGATGTCCTTTCGACGGTCTGCGACGGTGTTCGAGACATCGCGGATCGAGGCAACGGCGGCGCGCGCGTCCTTCGTCGCCTGGGCGATGTCGTCGACCGAACCCTTGACCTTGTTGGGATCGATGGCGGCCATCAGCGTATCGACGCGGTCGAGCGTCAGCTGCGCCTTCTTGCCGAATTCGTTATAGGTCGTGACCGTCTGGTCGACTTTGGCAACCAAGCCCTTGAGATTGCCTGAGGCATCCGCCACGTCGCGGCTGACCTTTTCTGCATTGGTCAGAATCGTATTGATCTTCTGCGCATCGACGGCCTTCACGAGATCCTCGATGGCCGCAAGCGTCGAATCGACGCGACCGGAAACGTTGCGCACCGTATTGGAGAGATCACCGACGCTCTGCAGGAAGCTGTCGATATTGCCGGAATTCTTGGCGAGCGCATCCGAGAAGGTTTCGGCATTCTGCAATGTTTTGGTCAGCGGCCCGCGCGCATCGCGTACGAAACCCTGCACATCGCCGACGGCGTCGTTGGCGCGGTCGAGGATCTTGTCGGCGGTTGCAAGCAAGTTGGTGACGCTCGACTGATCCGCGACGATGACGGCGCGTTTTCCGCTTTCCAGTGCCTGCTGGAGAATGTTCTTCTCTTCCTTGCGGCCGCCCGAAAGTTCGATATAGGCCGCACCCGTCAGGCCCTGGATTTCAAGGGCAGCCTTGGTGGACGGATAAATCGGCGCATCCGAGCGCACTTCGGTGAAAGCCAGCGAATATTGCGGATCGTCGGCATCGATGGAGAGCGACTGCACCGAACCGACCTGAATGCCGTTGAAGCGCACGGGCGAGCCGACGCTCAGACCGTTGGCGGAGCCCGGAATGCGCACAATCAGTTCGGCCATCGGGCCGCTTCGGCCATATTCCGCCATCCAGTAGACGAAGCCAAATGCGGCTGCGATCACCAGAACGGTGAAAAAACCGACGATCGTGTAATTGGCTCTGGTTTCCATCGTCTCCGGTCACTTCCCGCTGTCATGCTGCGCCTGTGCCGGCGCGTGTTCCTGCGGCACGATCGAACGCGCCCGCTTGCCCTTGAAGTAAGCCTGAACCCACGGATCGTCATAGGCCAGCATGTCGTCGATCGTTCCTTCCACCATTACCCGCTTCTTTCCGAGCACGGCAATACGGTCGCAGACGGAAAACAGGCTGTCGAGGTCGTGGGTCACCATATAGACGGTTAACCCCAGGCTATCTCGCAGATTGGCAATCAGCTCGTCGAATTCCGCCGCACCAATGGGATCGAGGCCCGATGTCGGCTCGTCGAGGAAGACGAGTTCCGGGTCGAGAGCAAGTGCGCGGGCAAGGGCCGCACGCTTGATCATCCCGCCCGAAAGCTCTGACGGATATTTGTCGGCTGCATCCGCCGCCAGCCCCACCATACGGATCTTCAGATGCGCCAGCTCATCCATCAATGAGGCCGGCAGATCCAGATATTCGCGCATCGGCACCTGGATATTCTCTTTCACCGTCAGGGAGGAGAAGAGCGCACCCTGCTGGAAGAGAACGCCCAAACGCATGTCGAGCGCATTGCGTTCCGGCTCGTCCAGCTCGTCGAAATCCTGACCGAGAATCTTAATGGTGCCGGAGCGGCGCGGCAGCAGGCGCAACACGGTGCGCATCAGCACCGATTTGCCGGTCCCCGAGGCCCCGACGAAACCGAGGATTTCGCCCCGGTAGATATCGAGATTGAGCCTGTCGAGCACGACCTTGGGGCCGAAAGCGACCGTGACGTCCTTGGCGGAAAGCACGATGTCGCGCCCATGACCCTTGGTCCCGTTGTCGGCGCCCTTCTCGGCCCCGTTCCCGCCCGTTTCGATCGGTTGCTGATCCACGTTGCCCGCCATGTCAGAAATCGATCGCTGCATAGAACATCGCAAAAAGCCCGTCCATCAGGATGACGACGAAAATCGCTTTCACGACGGAGGCCGTCACATGCTGGCCGAGAGATTCGGCGCTGCCGCCGACCTTCAGCCCCTCGACGGCTGCGACAATGCCGATGACCAGCGCCATGAAGGGCGCCTTGATCATGCCGGCAAGCACGGTGGACAGCGTCACAGCTTCGTGTAGGCGCGACAGGAAGGTGGCGAACGTGATACCCGAATAGGCATAGGCGACGCCGGCAGCGCCGGCGAGCGAGGCGAAATTCGCAATCACGGTCAGAAGCGGCAGCGCGACGGTCAACGCCACCAGCCGCGGGAAGATCAGCACACCGATCGGATTCAGTCCCATCACCTTCAGTGCGTCGACTTCCTCGCGCATCTTCATGGAACCGATTTCGGCAGTGATCGCGCTGCCGGACCGGCCGGCGATCATGATGGCGGTCAGAAGCACGCCGATTTCGCGCAGTTGCAGGATGCCGACGAGGTCGACGACGAAGATTTCCGCGCCGAAATAACGCAGCTGGAAGGCGCCCTGCTGCGCAATAATCGCGCCGATCAGGAAGGACATGAGCAGGATGATCGGAACGGCGCGCACGCCCATATGGTCGATCTGATTGACGATCGAGGCCGGCGAAACACCGCTGCCGCGGCCGAACTTCATCTGCGCGCCGCGCACGGCCGAGCCCAGGATATACATGGAGGCCGCGACATTGTCCCAGACATCGAGGGTCATCCTCCCGATCGGCGCGAAGATGCGCTCCACAAGCGAGAGCTTTACCTTCTGTTCCGGCTCCTGCTTTTCCGGCTCCTTGGAAAAAGTGGCGATCAGCTCGTCGATATGCTGGTTCGTGCCTTCGAAACGAACCGTCCGTCCGGCGGCTTCCTGTTGTTTCTTTAGCCGGCAAAGTAGCCAGATGCCGGCCGTGTCGATATCGGTGACGCCGGAAAGGTCGAGTGTGAGGTCGCCGCTATTGTTGCGCGCCAGCTTCTCGAAGTCCTGCAGGACGAGATGGATGGTGGCGCTGCGCCAGTTGCCTTCAAGATGCACATGCTGGGCCGAGCCCTCGGCTCGGTCGTCCACATGCAGCGAGGCGGCGTTGCGTTTCTCGGACTTCAAAATACTTGTGTCTTTCAGTGCTTGCAGCGACAGTTCCGACTCGCGAACACATCGTTCGTCGCCGGCGCGTTAATATACAGAACGAACGCGCAATTTCCATGCTCGCAGGAGAGCAAATATGCCGCGCCATCTTGATATCCAGATGAATTCATTCCCGATTGCGGGCACCTTTACCATTTCGCGGGGAGCCAAGACATCAGCCGAAGTCGCTACTTGCATCCTGACCGAATCAGGTACTACCGGACGCGGCGAATGCGTGCCCTATCGCCGCTATGGCGAGACGATGGAAAGCGTGGTCGCCCAGATCGAATCCGCCCGCCCGCTGATCGAAGCCGGCATCGCGCGTGCCGAACTACAGCACGCCATGCCCCCTGGCGCTGCTCGAAACGCCGTCGATTGCGCCCTCTGGGATCTCGAAGCCAAGCTGACGGGCAAGAGTGTTGCCTCCCGCCTCGATTTACGCCATTTGAAGCCTTTGACGACGGCCTATACGATCTCGCTCGGTGAACCCGACGTGATGGCAGCCGAGGCTCGCAAGCATGCGCAGCGGCCGTTGCTGAAGGTCAAGGTCGGTACGGGCGACGATGAAAGCCGCATCCGGGCGGTGCGTGAAGCCGCCCCGAACGCTGCCATCATCCTCGATGCCAATGAGGGCTGGCCGGAGCAGCGGCTGGAACATCATCTGCGGATCGCAGCCGAAACTAATATCGCGCTGGTCGAACAGCCGCTGCCGGCCGGCCGCGACGACATGCTGGCGGAGATTGCCCGTCATGTCCTCGTCTGCGCCGACGAGAGCGTGCATCACACCGGCGATCTGGCAAGCCTCGCCGATCGTTACGACGCCATCAACATCAAGCTAGACAAGACAGGCGGCTTGACCGAGGCGCTGGAAATGAAGGCCGAAGCCCAGCGGCTCGGCTTTTCGATCATGATCGGCTGCATGGTCGGCACCTCGCTTGCCATGGCGCCGGCCGTGCTTCTGGCGCAGGACGCCGATTTCGTCGATCTCGACGGCCCGCTTCTGCTCGCCCGCGATCGCGAGCCCGGACTGACCTATGCCGGCTCCCTCGTCTTCCCGCCCGAAGCCAGCCTCTGGGGCTGAAGATAATAGGCGATGATGACGAGGCTGAGCCCCAAGGCGGCAACGAGCGCCATGATGTAATAGCTGTAAAGGCCAAGGGCGGAATAAATATAGCCCGAGGCGATCGTCATCAGTCCCGAGGCCATGCCGATATAGAAGAAATAAGCGCCCTGGGCCGAGGCCTCCTGCGTTTCCTGTACGGTCGCCACGATGCGCCGCTGCACGCCCGTGTGCACGAAAGCATAGGTGAAGCCGTGCAGGCATTGCAGCGCAAAGAAACCGATGAAGCTCGTCTCCGTCGGGAAGAAGACCCAGCGGCAGATGCTGACGGCGCAGCCGAAACGGATCAGCGTCCAGGCATTGAAGCGACGATTGAGACGCCGTGACAGGAAGAAGACCGTCACCTCTGAGGCTACACCCGCACTCCAGAGAATACCGACCTCAGTGCCGGAAAAGCCGAGTTGATGCCAGTAGATCGAGGAAAAAGCGTTCAGCAGCGCATGGCTTGCCTGCTGGATCGACACACCGAGCAGCAAGAGAAGCAGATGCGGTTCGCGCAAGCCACTTCCTGTGGTCGCCGGCAGATTGATCGGCTGACCGCGCCGCCGCGTCGGCCCGATGCGTGGGCAGAAGATCGCCATCGTGATGGTCAGCAAGAAGCCGAAGATCATGACGGGCACAACCATACCACCACCCCAGCGTCCGACCAGTTGGCCACCGATAAGCGTCGAGACAATGAAGGCGATCGAGCCCCAGACGCGCATGGAACCGTAATCGAGCCCCCAGCGCCGCACACCGGAAATCACGATCGATTCGACGACCGGCACATAGGGCGCGAAGGTCGCGCCCTGCAGCGCAAAGACGAACAGCACCGGCCAGAAGTTCGTCGTCCAGTAGAGCGCGATCGCCGTCACTAGCGACAGGATGCCCGACCACAGGAGCACATGCGCCCGCTCCTGCATCCGGTCGGCAAAAACCGCCACGATCGGCGCCACCAGAACGCGCACCACCATCGGCACGGCGAGGATGGTGCCAATCTGATGATCGTTGAACTGGTGAGTCGAAAGCCAGACGGGGAAGAAGGGCAGGACGATACCGTTGACCAGCAGCGGCGCGCTGTAGCAAAGCGCGCTGAGCAGCCGGAAGCGCGGCGGCGCTCCTTCACCCGTTAAGGGATTTTGTGCGGGAATCATGATGGACCTGAAGGAAACTCTGCGTTGCCTAACACATCCAATCAGACACGACTATGGCGAGAAATGGCCCGATCGAAACGATTCAAAAAATAAACCAAAACGATTTAAAAAATAAATAGGGCCTGTCGCCTGAGGGCAACGGGCTAAATTCCTGGTGTCCCGGCAGCAAGCCTGCCGGCACGGTACGCGCGCAATATTCAGGCAGCCTGCGGGGCGAGATCGCCCTCTTCAAGCAATTCCAGGGAGGTTGGTGCCGGCACGTTGCTGGTCAGCGCACGCCAGGTGATGAGTTCGAACGTGCCGTCTTCATGTTCGACGATGGCCGTGCAGCTTTCCACCCAGTCACCGGTGTTGATGTAGCGGATGCCTTCCATATCCTCGATCACGGCGTGATGGATATGGCCGCAGATGACACCGTCGGCACCGCTCTTGCGCGCTTCCTCGGCAACCACGCGCTGGAACTCGCCGATGAAGTTGACGGCATGTTTTACCTGCAGCTTGGCCCAGGCTGAGAAAGACCAGTAGGGCATGCCGAGACGGCGCCGCACGGCAGCGAGCACGATATTGATGCGGATCGCCATGTCATAGGCCCAGTCGCCGAGATAGGCGAGCAGACGCGCGTTACGCACGACGACGTCGAATTCGTCGCCATGCAGGATCAGGTACTTCTTGCCGTCTGCGCCATGGTGGACGATGCGGTCGACGACTTCGATGCCGCCGAAATGCGTGCCGGGAAAGGCGCGCAGGAATTCGTCGTGATTGCCGGGAATATAGACGACGCGGGTACCCTTGCGTGCCTTGCGCAGCAGCTTCTGGACCACATCGTTGCAGACCTGCGGCCAGTACCAGCTGCGCTTGAGGCGCCAGCCATCGACGATATCGCCGACGAGGTAGATCGTCTCCGCCTCGTGATATCTGAGAAAATCGAGCAAGAAATCCGCCTTGGCGGCCTTCGAGCCCAGATGCACATCGGAAATGAAGAGGGTGCGGAAGCGCCGGGGTTCCATCATGTCTGTCACAAGCCTTTCCGCTCGTGTCCCATCGTTCTTCGTCTGGCTTTCCAAAATCAGACTCGTGTATCAGGAAGATGACAAAGGGCAGGAAAGCCCTGCAAGACCGCTCGATCCAACAGCCAATGTCAGCTCGCCGTTACCATGTGATCAAAAAGTTCCACTGCGGCCATTTCCGTACTGTCCAGGCCGGTCGATTGATGTATGGAGGAGTCTTCAAAAGACTTCGAAGGACGATTGGAAGCGGCTATGGATCACCAGGATAAATCCCAGGAAAAGGCCAAGACGGAAAAGGATCTGGCCGGCGGAAGCCTCGACGATCAGGCTCTTTTCTTCCACCGCTATCCGCGCCCCGGCAAGCTGGAAATCCAGGCGACCAAGCCGCTCGGCAACCAGCGCGATCTGGCGCTTGCCTATTCCCCCGGCGTCGCCGCCCCCTGCCTCGCCATCCGCGACAATCCTGAAACTGCGGCCGATTATACATCTCGCGCCAACCTCGTCGCCGTGATCTCCAACGGCACGGCCGTGCTCGGTCTCGGCAATATCGGCCCGCTTGCCTCCAAACCCGTCATGGAAGGCAAGGCTGTTCTCTTTAAGAAATTCGCCAATATCGACGTCTTCGACATCGAAGTGGATGCCACCGACGTCGACCAGATGGTCGCCACCGTCGCTTCGTTGGAGCCGACCTTCGGCGGCATCAATCTCGAAGACATCAAGGCGCCGGAATGCTTCCGCATCGAGAAGCAGCTGCGCGAGAAGATGAAGATCCCGGTCTTCCATGACGACCAGCATGGCACCGCCATCATCGTCGCTGCTGCAATCCTCAACGGTCTCGAACTGGCCGGCAAGAAGATCGACGAGGTCAAGATCGTCGCCTCGGGCGCCGGCGCTGCGGCGCTCGCCTGCCTCAACCTTCTGGTGACGCTCGGCGCCAAGCGCGAAAACATCTGGGTTCACGATCTCGAGGGCCTCGTCTATGAAGGCCGCGTCGAACTGATGGACGAATGGAAGGCCATTTACGCCCAGAAGAGCGTCACGCGCACGCTCGCCGAAAATATCGGCGGAGCCGATGTTTTCCTCGGCCTTTCCGCCGCTGGCGTCTTGAAGCCGGAACTCCTGGCGCAGATGGCTGAAAAGCCGCTCATCATGGCGCTCGCCAACCCGACGCCCGAAATTATGCCGGATCTCGCCCGCGCCGCGCGCCCGGATGCGATGATCTGCACCGGCCGTTCCGATTTTCCGAACCAGGTCAACAACGTCCTCTGCTTCCCCTATATTTTCAGGGGCGCGCTGGACTGTGGTGCCGAGACGATCAACGAGGAAATGAAGATGGCGGCTGTGCGCGCCATCGCAGCGCTCGCCCGCGAGGAGCCGTCCGACGTTGCCGCCCGCGCCTATTCCGGCGAGACACCGGTTTTTGGTCCCGATTATCTCATCCCCTCGCCCTTCGATCCGCGCCTGATCCTGCGCATCGCACCTGCCGTCGCCAGGGCTGCGGCCGAAAGTGGCGTGGCGCGTCGCCCGATTGCCGATTTCGACGCTTATCTCGACCAGCTGAATCGCTTCGTTTTCCGCTCCGGCTTCGTGATGAAGCCAATCTTCACGGCGGCCAAGGTGGCCGAGCGTAAACGCGTGATCTTCTCCGAAGGTGAAGACGAGCGTGTGCTGCGCGCCGCCCAGGTGCTGCTCGAGGAAGGCATTGCCGAGCCGATCATCATCGGCCGTCCGCAGGTCATCGAGACCCGCCTGAAGCGCTACGGCTTGCGCATCCGCCCGCTTTCGGATTTCGATGTCATCAATCCCGAGGACGATCCGCGCTTCCGCGAATATGTCGATCTTTATTTTTCGCTGGTCGGCCGCCGCGGCGTCATCCCGGAAGCCGCCCGCACCATCGTGCGCACCAATACGACGGTCATCGGGGCCTTGGCGCTGAAGCGTGGCGAAGCTGACGCATTGATATGCGGCCTCGAAGGGCGCTATGAAAAGCATCTCCGCGATGTACGCCAGATCATCGGCAAGCGTCCCAATGTACGTGATTTCTCAGCACTCAGCCTGATGATCTCGCAGCGCGGTGCCACCTTCTTCACCGATACCTACGTGACTTTCAACCCGACGGCGGAAGAGATCGCCGAGGCGACAGTTCTGGCAGCGGAGGAAATCAAGCGCTTCGGCATCACCCCGCGTGCGGCCCTCGTCTCGCATTCGAATTTCGGCTCACGCGAATCCGAAAGCGCCACAAAGATGCGCCATGCGCTGCAGTTGGTGCGCGAGACGGCGCCTGATCTCGAAGTCGATGGCGAAATGCACGGCGAGAGCGCGATCTCCGAGGATCTGCGCCGCCGCGTCATGCCGCACACCACGCTGGATGGTGAAGCCAACCTGCTGGTCTTCCCGAACCTCGATGCCGCCAATATTACGCTCGGCGTGGTGAAGTCGATGACAGATGGGCTGCATGTTGGCCCGATCTTGCTCGGCGCGGCACTGCCGGCACATATTCTGGCGCCGTCCGTTACCTCGCGCGGTGTGGTCAATATGGCAGCTCTGGCTGTCGTAGAAGCTTCACAGCCGGCCTAAGCCGCCTGCAGAGCGTTCGCATCCATTGGATCAGGCACGCCGTAGCGATCGGCTTCCCTGATCCGACAGTTCATCGGCGCGTTCGTTGCCGGCGACGCCGGAATGGCCCTTGCACCAGGCAATGCTGATCTGCGGATTTTGTAATAGCTCGATATCGACGGCTTGCCAGAGTTCGGCATCGGCGACCACCCGGTTTCTGGCATTGCCGCCAGGGTTGCTCTTCTTCCAGCCATTGTTCTTCCAGATCGGGCGCCAGTGATTGCTGCCTTCGACAGCGTAGACTGAATCGGACCATATAACTGCTGCCTCGCCCGCTGCCGTGCAGTTGATCCAGATTGCTGCCTTCAGCACCGCGGTTAGTTCCATCGCGTTATTGGCAGAATTCTCAGCGCCGCCGAAACCCGAAGCGATTTCCACGCCATCGCGATACGCGACGAAGGCCCAGCCACCGTGCCAGGAACGCGGCTCGAAACAACCGTCCACGAAAACGTGAAGGCCGTCCCGGGTTTGCGGCATTTCCGATGTCGTTTCAGGAAGTGGGATGTTGTCAGAAAAACTTGTCATGTCAGGCGGTTATCTATTAAGGAGCTCCCGCGTAACTGCGCAAGAGATGGAAGTGGAAGCATCAGACTTGCTGGATAACATCGCGAAAATGCGATAGGAATGACTCCGGGGTTATTAAGGGAAATACGCTAGGATAGTGCTCGGCGAACTGAAGCCGCAATTCGCCAATGGATGCCTTTTCTCATTCCGGAACGACGTCGTGAAGCGCCGAAACCTGTATCTCGTCTTCTTTCTGGCATTCGCGGCTCCTGCAGCCGCTGAGACCAATGCGATCTGCGAGGATCTGCGCGGGCGCCTTGCCGACCTGCCGCAATCGATCGGCAATGGTAATGGGGCTGAGATGCGCCAATATGCAGGTGCGCTTGCCGAACAGAATCTCGAACTGCGCAAGGTACGCAGCGACCTGCGCCGATATGGCTGCACCTCCGGCAGCATGGTTGTGGTCGGTGGCGAGAATGCCGGCTTCTGCAGCGAGCTCGAACAATCCGAAGCCAAGATGGTGGACAATATCCGCTACCTGCAGGACCGCCGCAACGAGCTGCGCGACTCCGGTGCCGATCCGGCCCGCGAAGGCCTTTTGGCCGCCCTTGAGGATAATGGCTGCAACAGCGACAGCTTTAGCGAACCCGTACAGGGTGATGCCTATGCGCCTGCTCCCTCCATCGAGGAACAGGCCATGCGCGGCGATACCTTCATCCCGCTTGGCGGCGGCGAGCGGTACGGCTTGCCGCGCGCAGAAATGCTTTCTCCGGTCAGCACCATTTGCGTGCGCACCTGCGACGGCGGCTTCTTCCCGATCAGCAACAATGCGACCTCGGTCGATTTCGGCCGCGATGCCGCAACCTGCTCAAAGATGTGCCCCGGCGTGGAGACGGAGCTTTATTATCGTGACATTTCGAGCGGCGATGCCGCAAACATGATCTCGGCGGCAACCGGCGCACCCTATAGCGCGATGAAAAACGCCTTCGCCTACAAGACCCGCGCACCCGGCGAAAAATCTGCCTGCTCCTGCAATCTGACGGCCTATTACGACGAGATTCGCAAGAGCCAGTCAGTTTCTGCACCGGTGACCGAGCCGAAGGGCTCGATCACCACGATCCAGACGCAAGCGCCGAAGAGCGCAGGCGCCCCGCCCGCTCCACAGGCACAGGTGCCCGACCGCCCCTACGATCCTGCAACCAGGGTCCGGCAAGTCGGCCCGCAATTCCTTGCTGGCGATCAGGGTAAGATCGACCTCGCCAATCCAGCGGTATCCGGTCCGCAGCCCCAACAGCAGCCATAGTCGACACCAAAACGCGCTTTTCTTCAGGTCGACGAGCGATGATGTTCGCGGAAGGCTGCCGCCAGCGTGCGCAGCGCCGCGCGCGATTTCGCATCCGTCAGCGTCGAATGCAGCACGACTTCCGAAGATGGCAGCGGTGGGAGGCCGAAGCGCTCGCCGACATCCACCGTGCCGACAGGCGCCAGGCGATGGGAGAAGGTCGAGACGGCAAGCCCTGCAGACACGGCGGCGGTCACAGCCGAAGAGCCGCCGCCAAGGAAGACCTCGATCCAGGGGATGCCGGCGGCATCGAGCGCGCGGGTGCAGATATCCCGCACCTTGCAATCGGGCGAAAGCGCCGCAAGCCGCAGCGGTTCGCCTCGGCGGTATTCGAATTGCGGCGTGGCAAACCAGCTGAAATGCTCCGGCGCCAGAACCTCGCCGTCGCGCCGATCCTCTTCCCGGCGAATGATCGCCGCATCCAGATCTCCGCGATCGAAAGCGTCGAGCAGCGCGCATGAATTGTCGAGCCGCACCTCGATCGTCAGCCCCGGATCATGCGCATTGAGGCGTGCAAGCAGCGTCGGCACTTCCGGGCCGGCGACGTGGGCCGCTATGCCCAGCCTGAAACGACGGCGCGACGAGGAAAGGGCTGCGACGGCCCGGTCATGGGCAGCGAGGAATTCCCTTGCAGCGTCGAGAAACACTGCGCCCTGCGCCGAGAGCCGCACCAGCCGCGGCGTGCGCTCGATCAGGCGGTGGCCAAGCCGCTCCTCGAGCCGCTTCAGCTTGACGCTGATTGCGCCTTGCGTGCTGTCGAGCGCGGTGGCGGCTCGGGTGAAGCTCCTGTTATCGGCAATGGCCACAAAGGCCTGAACGGAATCGACATCGAGCATGGTGAAGCCAGTCATCCAGATTTGTTATGACTGAAATACTTAATCATCCAATTCTGTAATGATCAAGTCCCGCCTATGCTGACGCAAACGGGCGGAAGGGCATGTCACCCTTTTCCGCCTCAACGTCGAAAGGCCAAAGCATGCGTCCTGTTTCTCTTCTATCCTCTCGCACACGTGGCATCGTTGCCCTGATAGCCGCCTGTCTGTCCTCCCTCATGTTCGGTCTCGAAATATCGAGCGTACCGGCGATCCTGCCGACACTGGAAAAGGTGCTGCATGCCGATTTCAGCAGCCTACAATGGATCATGAATGCCTACACAATCGCCGTCACCACGGTGCTGATGGCGGCGGGCACCATCGCCGATCGTTACGGCCGCAAGCGCGTCTTCCTGATCGGTATTGCCGCCTTCGGCCTCACCTCGCTCGTTGCCGGTCTCGCACAGAATGCCTCTCTGCTGATTGCCGCCCGCTTTCTGCAAGGCATGAGCGGTGGCGTGATGCTGATCTGCCAGGTAGCCGTCCTGTCCCATCAATTCCAGGAGGGCCGCGCTCGCAGCATAGCCTTCGGCTGGTGGGGCATCATCTTCGGCCTCGGCCTCGGCTTCGGTCCGATCATCGGTGTTGCCATTGTGGCGGCCGCTGGGTGGCAATGGGTGTTCCTCATCCATGCGGTGCTGGCTGCCGTAACCATAGCGCTCGCTCTGCCAGGCATTGAGGAATCGCGCGATCCCGGCGCAGGCCGGCTCGATATTGTCGGCATTGCCACCCTTTCGCTGTCTGTCTTCTGTCTTGCCTTCTTCATCACCCAAGGACCGGCTCTGGGCTTCGCCAGTCCCGCCGCACTCGGCATCATCGCCCTCTCCGCAGCAAGTCTCATTGCCTTCATCATTGCCGAGCGGCTGAACCCGCGGCCGATGTTCGATGCCTCGGTCTTCCGCATCCGCGCCTTCTCGGGCGCGATCATCGGGTCGGCTGCCATGAACATCAGCTTCTGGCCCTTCATGATCTACCTGCCGATCTGGTATGAAGCCGGCCTCGGTTACGGCAGTATGGCCGCCGGCATCGCATTGTTGGCCTATACGCTGCCGACGCTGGTCGTGCCGCCGCTGGCCGAACGGCTGATGCTGCGCTACCGACCTGGCATCATCATTCCTGGCGGCCTCTTTACTATCGGGCTCGGCTTCCTGCTGATGAAGTCAGGCAGTGCTGCCGCCGCGCCAAGCTGGCTGACGATGCTGCCCGGTGCTCTCTTTGCCGGCATCGGGCTTGGCTTCACCAACACTCCGGTCACCAACACGACGACCGGTGCGGTTTCCAGCGACCGCGCAGGCATGGCCTCCGGCATCGACATGAGCGCCCGGATGATCTCGCTCGCCATCAACATCGCCGTCATGGGCTTCATCCTCTACAGCGGCGTGCTCTCCAATCTGAAGAATGCCTTGCCAAACTCGATGGGTGCCGGCGAGCTGCGCCTGCTTGCCGAACGGATATCCGCCGGCAACATCGCCGCCCTGCCCGATATTCCGGCCGAGACGGTCCATGATGCGCTGGTCGCGGGCTTTGGCGGCGTCATGCTCTATGGAGCGATCGGCGTCTGGCTTCTCGCTGTTGTGAGTTTCCTTACTTTTGGCCATCGGAAGGCACCCGCCTGCGCCAGGGATTGCAGTACCCAGCCCGCCGAATGACACATACCCGCGCCGGCTCAAACCGGCGCGGCCTCGCTTTGCACCTGCCCCCAGCCGTCGTGATAAACCAGCTCTTCCAGCGCCACCCGCTGCCGCCAGCCTTTGACCGCCAGTTCCGGCTGGTCATAGAGCCGGTCGACGAAGCCGGCGCAGAGCCAAGCCACGACTTCGATATGATCGGGAATGCCGAGGATCGCCTTCAGATCGCCCTCCCTGAATATGCTGACCCAGCCGATGCCGACGCCTTCGGCACGGGCCGCAAGCCACAGGTTCTGGATAGCGCAGACGGTGGAATAGCTGTCCATCCGCGGATTATGCGTGCGCCCTAGCACCACGCTGCCGCCGCGCGTGGGATCGCAGGTGACGCAGATGCCGAGCGGTGCCTCGACGATGCCTTCGAGCTTCAACGAGCGATATGCCTGCTGTCGCTTGCCGGTAAACATCAAGGCCGCCTCCTCATTGGCCTTCGCGAAGGCATCGCGCACCCGCGCCCGGACCTCGGCGTTTTTCACCAGGATGAAATTCCACGGCTGCATGAAGCCGACCGAGGGCGCGTGGTGGGCTGCCGTCAGCAATCGCGTGACGAGATCATCCGGCAAGGGATCGGGCAGGAACTGGCTGCGCACATCGCGCCGCGTCATGATAGCGTGATAGACAGCCTCGCGTTCGGCCGCAGAAAAACTGGATGCCGGACAAACGGCATCATCAATGGGTCGCATCGTCAAATCCCCAACAACGCAACCGCCCGCCGTCCGCGCGGGTTGGGTCTATCTTGTCAGGCCGGTCTTCTGACTTGGCGTCATTCGCTTCGCCGCAGCCTTCCCGGCCTTGCGGCCAGTGGCGTCGTTGGGCGGCGGGCGTCGGCCTTACAGCGTTGGGCACGTTCCGGTCTCGCACCGGATTCCCGATTCTCCCGCTTGTGAAAGCGGGCACCTGACGGGCGATCTATGGCGCGGAAACGCCACGGCAGCAAGCGGCATGCGACATTCATTTCGTGGACAGGTTGAAAATGCTGGCCTAGAACGAAAATCAAATCCAATCGACGCCGCTGGCGCGCCGAATCCTGTCTCCTTGCATCCCGGTTGCCCTTTGTCCCGTCTAACGCCGATGATCCTTGCGGTCGCCCTGTTCATGGAACAGATGGATTCGACCGTGATTGCCACCAGCCTGCCGGCGATTGCTGCCGATATCGGCACCTCGCCGATCGCGCTGAAGCTTGCGGTAACGAGCTACCTCGTGGCGCTTGCCATCTTCATTCCGGTCAGCGGCTGGATGTCGGATCGCTTCGGCGCGCGCAACATCTTCCGCCTGGCCATCTTCGTTTTCATGGTCGGCTCCGTCGCCTGCGCCTTTTCCAATTCGATCGCCGCCTTCGTCGTTTCCCGCCTCATACAGGGTGCCGGTGGCTCGATGATGACGCCGGTCGGGCGCCTGCTGCTGGTGCGCGGCACGCCACGTCACCAGCTGGTGAATGCCATGGCATGGCTGACGATTCCGGCGCTGATCGGCCCGATCATGGGCCCGCCGATCGGCGGCTTCCTGACGACCTATTTGAGCTGGCACTGGATCTTCTGGATCAATGTGCCGATCGGCATTATCGGCATCATCCTTGTCACCCGCTTCCTCCCGGCGATCGAGCCGCGCAGCCCGAAGCCGATGGATTTTCGAGGTTTCTTCCTCTCAGGGATAGGTTTTGCCGGCTTCGTCTTTGGCGTCTCGGTCATCAGCCTGCCGGCCGTTCCCGTGGTCTACGGCTATATTACCGTCGCCGTCGGCATCGTCTCCGGTATCCTCTATTTCATCCATGCCAGGCGCACGCGGCATCCGCTGCTCGACCCCAAGATGTTCCGTTATCCGATGTTCAGGGCCTCGATCCTCGGTGCCTCGAATTTCCGCATGGGCCTCGGTGCGTTGCCCTTCCTCATGCCGTTGATGCTGCAGCTCGGCTTCGGCCTGACGCCGCTGCAATCGGGCTCGATCACCTTCATCAGCGCGCTCGGCTCGATGGGCTCGAAATTCGCAGCCATGCGCACCTACAACGCCTTTGGCTTCCGCAACGTCATCGCGCTAACGACCTTCCTGGCCGCAATCTTCCTTGGCGTGAACGGCTTTTTCACCGCCGAAACGCCGCTCCCCGTCATCATGGGCTGTCTCCTCGTCGGCGGTCTCTTGCGCTCCATGGCCTTCTCAGGCGTCAACGCCATGGCCTTCGGCGATGTGGATGATGCCGACAGCAGCCAGGCAACCGCCATCAATGCGGTAGCGCAGCGCATCTCCATGGCCATGGGCGTTGCAGTCGCCGGCACGATCCTGGAAATCTCCTCGAGCTTCCACGGCGGCAAGCTCTTGGTTTCAGATTTCCACACCGCCTTCTTCATCGTGGCGGCGATCTCCGCGCTTGCCTGCATCACCTTCCTGCGCCTGCCCGCCAATGCCGGCGAGGAGCTGACGACGCGGCGTCGCAAACATAGGCATGCGGAGCCGGAAGAGGTTCGGGAAGAGGCACAAGAAGAGGCATTGGCGGAAAGCCGCTGAAAACTTCACGGACCTGTCATTTTTCCTCACAGATTCCGCGTGACAATCTGCATCGGCATGGCTACATAGGCCGCATGTCGATTTCGTCCGTTTACGCATCGCGATTTTATTCGTACCGCTGCTCCCAGCGGATGCGGGTCTGTGCGTAACCGAAACTAACGCGACGACAACCCGAACAGCCGCTAGTCTACCTGGCGGCTTTTTTGTTCCGCACGGTATGACCAAACAGGAGAGCATACCGTGACTGATACTATTGATGATCTGCGCATCGTCGAGATCACCCCGCTGACCAAGCCTGCCGACATCATCTCGGAAATCCCGCGTGACGCCGCCGTCACCGAGACGGTGACCAGCACGCGCGATACGATCCACAATATCCTGACGGGCAAGGACGACCGCCAGCTCGTCATCATCGGCCCCTGCTCGATCCACGATCCGGCAGCCGCCCGCGAATACGCATCCCGCCTTATGGAGCAGCGACGACGCCTGTCAGGCGATCTCGAAATCGTCATGCGCGTCTATTTCGAGAAGCCCCGCACCACCGTCGGCTGGAAGGGTCTGGTGAACGACCCGCATCTCGACGGCAGCTACCGCATCGAGGAAGGTCTGCGTATCGCTCGCCGGCTGCTGCTCGACATCAACGCCATGGGCCTGCCGGCCGGCTGTGAATTCCTCGACACAATCACGCCTCAATACATCGCCGATCTCGTCAGCTACGGCGCCATCGGCGCACGCACGACCGAAAGCCAGATCCACCGCCAGCTCGCCTCGGGTCTCTCCTGCCCGATCGGCTTCAAGAACGGCACGGATGGTGGTGCGCGTGTCGCGCTCGACGCGATCATCGCCGCTTCCCAGCCGCACCATTTCCCGGCCGTCACCAAGGACGGACAGGCAGCGATTGCCTCCACCCGCGGCAACGAGGACTGCCACATCATCCTGCGCGGCGGCAAGCGCCCGAACTACGAGGCAGCCGACGTCCAGGCCGTCATCGCTGAGGCCATCAAGCTCGGTATCAACCCGCGCATGCTGATCGACGCCAGCCACGCCAATAGCGGCAAGGACCCGATGAACCAGCCGAAGGTCGTCCACGACGTCGCCGGCCAGATCGTCGCCGGCAACGACCATATCAAGGGCATGATGATCGAGAGCAACCTCGTCGCCGGCCGCCAGGATCTCGTTCCCGGCAAGCCGCTGGTCTACGGCCAGTCGATCACCGATGGCTGCATCGGTTGGGACATGTCTGTCGATGTGCTCGAGGATTTGGCAAAGGCCGTCCGCGACCGCCGCAAGGCTGCTGTTGCTGCCTGAGTCGCTGCATCAGTCGCGGCGGGCAAAGCCCGCCGCCTATTCACAAAATGGCTTGTGGAGCCGGCGGCATCGATGCAATCGTAACACCTTACGACTGAATATTTTAAGGACAAGAAACTTGATTGCCGCCCGTGCTCGTTTGCTTTTTGCCTGCTGTATAGCATCAGCTTTGGAATTCAATGCCGAGCTTGCCAACGCTGACACAGCTGATAGCCCAAGTGTTTTTAAACTCGGTAGCTCACTAGATGAGGCCCGTCGCATCTCAAGCGAGCGGGGTTGGAAGGTGAGAGTGCTTTCACCTGATCTTCCCGGTCAATGGTATGTTAATGGCGCGGAGGTCAGTCTTTTCGTTTGCGATAACAACAACAAGATCGCCAGCGTGGCGAAAACTCGAGATGGAGGCGTTGATGAGTTCGCCTCGACCGTCTTCTATTCATTCACATCAAGGTATGGTCGACCTGAGACGACCGTCGTGGCGTTTCCCCTCGGACAGACCACAGTGTCGAGTATCGATTCAAAATTCGCCCCTTCCCGAGGCGAGTCTGTATCCGTGCAGCTGCAAAGTGTCGGAGGGCACTCAAGAATTACTGTGAACCGCGCTTCTGAAACACCGTGCCCGGCGGAAAACGGATCCCACTAATCAGTGAGCTCACACCGCCCGCTCATCAAATTGCGGTGCGCCTTCTCAAGCTGTCACCGGGAAATACCGCACATAAGCGAATTCATCGCCTTCGGGCGACCAGTTCGGCACGTTGATCGTGCCCTGCCCGCCGAAGAGCTCGAACAATTCCGTCAGGTTGCCGCCATCCATATCCATCATCCTGAGACGCACATTGAGATCGCGAGGATGATCGAAAACGTCTGGGTCGTAGGAGAGGATCAGCACCTTGTCGTTGTTGGGCGACGGATGGGCGAACCAGTTGCCGTAATTGTCCGATGTCACCTGCTCAAGACCCGTGCCGTCGGGATGAATGCGCCAGATCTGCATCAGCCCGGTGCGGCTGGAGTTGAAATAGATCCACTGCCCGTCCGCCGACCAGTCCGGCCCGTCATTGCGGCCCTCGCCATGCGTCAGCCGCTTCTCCTCGCCGCCATCGACCGAGATCGTGTAGATATCGAAGACATCGTTGCGGATGCCGCAATAGGCAAGCTCGCGCCCGTCGGGCGACCAGCCGTGCCAATAGGATGGCAGGTTCTTCGTGATCAGCCGCGGCTTGCCGCCCTCGATCGGCAGGATGTAGATCGCCGACTTGCCGAACTCGGTCTTGTCGGAAATGACGATCTCCTCGCCATCGGGCGAAATGCCATGATCATTATTGCAGTTGACCGCGAAACCGGTATCGACCCGCTCCACCAAGTCGCTGCCGTCGAGACGCAGGCGATAGAGCAGCCCGTCGCCATTGATGAGCAGATAGGCGCCGTCGCGGGAAAAGTTCGGCGCCTCCACCAGCGCCTCCGTCTGCCAGACGACGCGGCTTTCGCCTCGCCTGACATTGTAGATTTCAACAGAGCTGCGCATCTCCTCCCCTCCCGGACTTTGAACCTGTCAGCGATCCCGGAACCGATTAGTGATGGGATAGCGCCGGTCGCGGCCGAAATTCTTCTTGGTGATCTTCACGCCCGGCGCCGACTGGCGGCGCTTGTATTCGGCGAGATAGAGCAGATGCTCGATGCGGTGCACCGTCTCGACATCATGGCCGCGCGCCACGATTTCTTCGACTGCCATTTCCCGCTCCACCAGGCATTCGAGAATGTCGTCCAGAATCGGATAGGGCGGCAGCGAATCCTGGTCTTTCTGGTCGGGGCGAAGCTCTGCCGACGGCGCCTTGTCGATGATGTTCTGAGGGATGACCACGCCGGAAGGACCGAGCGCATCCGGCGGCACATTCTCGTTGCGCCAGCGGGCGAGCGCATAGACCTGCATCTTGTAGAGGTCCTTGATCGGGTTGAAGCCGCCATTCATGTCGCCGTAAAGCGTGGCGTAACCGACCGACATTTCCGACTTGTTGCCTGTTGTCACCACCATCGAGCCGAACTTGTTGGAGATTGCCATCAGGATCGTGCCGCGCGCACGGCTCTGCAGGTTTTCTTCGGTAATGCCGCTGTTGGTACCCTCGAAGAGGTTCGACAATGCCGAGGAAAAGCCCGTCACCGGTCCTTCGATCGGCACGATATCGTAGCGGCAGCCGAGTGCCTTGGCACAATCGGCCGCATCTTTCAGCGAATCCTCTGATGTATAGTGGTACGGCAGCATGACCGTGCGCACCCGCTCTTCGCCGAGCGCGTCGACGGCAATCGCTGCACAGATTGCCGAATCGATACCGCCCGAAAGGCCGAGCACGACATTCTTGAAGCCGTTCTTGTTCACATAGTCGCGGAAGCCGAGCAGGCAGGCGCGGTAATCGGCCTCTTCGCTTTCCGGAATGCGTGCCATGGGCCCTTCCGAGCAATGCCAGCCATTGTCGGTGCGCTTCCAGGTGGTGACCGCAAGCGCCGTTTCGAACTGGCTGAGCTGGAAGGCGAGCGACTTGTCGGCGTTGAAGGCAAAGCTTGCGCCGTCGAAGACGAGTTCGTCCTGGCCTCCGAGCTGGGCGGCATAGATCATCGGAAGGCCGGTTTCGATCACCTGCTTCAGCACCACCTGATGGCGGATATCGACCTTACCGCGATAATAGGGCGAGCCATTCGGAACGAGCAGGATTTCCGCCCCGCTTTCGGCGAGCGTCTCGCAGACGCCGAGGTCGCCCCAGATATCTTCGCAGATCGGAATGCCGATGCGTACGCCGCGGAAATTGACAGGTCCCGGCATGGCGCCCTGGTCGAAGACGCGCTTCTCATCGAACTCACCGTAGTTCGGCAGGTCGATCTTGTCACGGACCGCGATCACCTTGCCGCCGTCGAGTACGGCGATGGAATTATAGCGGCCCGTCTCGTCCTGGCGCGGGAAGCCGATGACGATGCCCGGCCCGCCATCTGCAGTATCGGCAGCGAGGCTTTCTACCGCCTTCCAGCAGGCGCGGATGAAGGCCGGCTTTAGAACCAGATCTTCCGGTGGGTAACCGGAGATGAAAAGCTCGGTCATCATTAAAAGATGCGCGCCCTGCCGCGCGGCATCGGCACGCGCCTCGCGCACTTTAGCAAGATTTCCGGCGACATCGCCAACGGTCGGGTTCAGCTGGGCGATGGCGATGTTGAACGTATGGGAGAGAGCGTTTTCTTGTGTCATGTCATTCATTTAATCCGCCCCTTCGTGCACCGCAATAAGCCGCTTCAAAAGCCGTAGCCGGCAGCGACGAATTTTTGATGAACGGCACTGCTACCTCTGTGTTTACCTTGCGCGATGGCAATATGCATTGCAATTTGCCGCTGCGGCGAAATACTGCGCGCCACAGCGATCCATTTATGGGACAGTGCCATGTCTAATTTTCCGAATTTCGTTCATCTGCATTTCGGCAAGCCGGCAGACGAGCTGGGTGATATAGAAAAGCGAGTGCTCGCCAAGGCACATGAGCGCAAGATCATCTCCACCGACGTCAATGCCGCCTTTTCCGCCGAAGCCTCCTTCGGCGAGCGGCTGGCCGACAGCATCGCCCGCGTCGGCGGCTCCTGGTCCTTCATCATCGCATTTCTCGCCTTTCTGATCTTCTGGACGATCGTCAACACCGTGCTCCTGATGACCCGCGCCTTCGACCCCTATCCCTTCGTTTTCCTGAACCTCATCCTCTCCATGCTCGCCGCCATCCAGGCGCCGATCATCATGATGTCGCAGAACCGGCAGGCCGAGCGCGATCGTTTCGAGGCCGCCAAGGATTATGAGGTGAACCTGAAGGCCGAGCTGGAAGTGCTGTCTCTGCACCAGAAGATCGATATGCGAGTGCTGACGGAACTGACCGCTCTGCGCGAGGATGTTTCCCGGCTGAATGCCGTCCTTGCGGAGCGCGGGCAGGCCTGAGGCCGTTGAAACGGAAAGAATTAAACATCTAAAATTGCCGAGGAAATTCATGTTTTTATTTTTGCAAGAAAACTTTGCAAAGATTTGTTTGCGGTATTAGACTGCCGCCATGAAAACACCTGTTCCTCCACCTGCGTCACCGATATCCCGTAGCGTTAGCCAGGTTGCTCCTGATGTCACCGCCCTGAAGGCGCTCGCCCATCCCGTCCGCTTGCGAATGCTTGGCATGCTCCGCATCGATGGGCCGGCGACAGCGACGCAACTTGCAACACGCCTCGGCCTCAATAGCGGCGCGACCAGCTATCACCTGCGCCAGCTCGCCCAATACGGCTTCATCGAGGATGCGCCCGGACCATCGCGCCGCGACCGCCGGTGGAGGGCATGCCACGAGCTGACTTCGATTCGCCCCGCGGAAACCGAAGGCGAGGCTTTTGATATGGACGTTGCCTTTGCGCAGGCAATCCTCTCGCAGCAGGTTAGCCAGATGCAGAAGGCCGCGGAAGAATATGCCGAGCTGCCGCTCGAATGGCGCAAGGCGAGCACCGCAAGCGACATCATCATTCCATTGACCTCTGAAAAGGCAGAGGCCCTCACGAAGCGGTTGAACGATATCCTGCTCGAAGCAATGAGCGAGGCACCGCCACTGGGCGAGCCCCTGCCGCCCGCGACGGTGCCCTTCACGATCATGCTGCACGCCTTCCCCTATCCGGGCCGCCTGCCGCACGACGAGGACGAGAACGAGCCATGAGCCGCCGCCCCTTCGTCGCGCTCGCGATTGCGGAAACGCTGTCCATTTCGGGCACGCGGCTGTCGGGTATCGCGGTCCCCTGGCTCGTGCTGAGCACGACCGGCAGCCCGATGCTGACCGGCCTCGTCGCCATGATGGAAATGCTGCCCTATGTCGTCGCCAAGGCGCTCGGCGGCCCCTTGATCGATCGCCTCGGTCCGAAGCGCATCGCTCTCATCTGCGACAGTGTCTCGGTTATGACAGTCGGCCTTGTGCCTGTGCTCCATCTCATCGGCATGCTGACCATGCCGATCCTGCTGCCGATCGTCTTTGTCATGGGCCTGCTGCGCGGTCCGTCCGATGCCGCCAAACAATCCATGGTGCCTGATATCGCCAAGCTTGCCTCCGTGCCGCTGGAACGCGTGACCGGCGTCGTCGGCGCCATCGAGCGCCTGGCATCGACGGCGGGTGCGGCCGGCGCCGGTGCTTTGATCGCCCTGATCGGACCCAGCCAGGCACTTGCCGTCAACGCCCTCACCTTCGCCGCTGCCGCCGTGATGGTTGCAGCCGGCATTCCGAGGTTGCGGCACGCTCCAAAAGCTGAAGCTGCTGGTATTACCGCCTATGGACGGGAACTCGCGGAGGGCTGGCTTTTCCTGCGCCGGGATGCGGTCCTGGTTGCAATGACCCTGATGGTGGCGACAACCAATCTGTTCGATCAGGCGCTTGCCACCGTACTCCTGCCCGTCTGGATACAGGGCTCCGGCCATGGCCCCGTCCTGCTCGGAACACTCTTTGCGATCTTCTCCGGCGCCTCGATTGCCGGCGCGGTCATTGCTGCCATGATCGGCGAACGGCTGCCGCGCCTTGCCGTCTACACGGTGGCCTTCCTTTTGACCGGCTTCCCGCGCTTCCTCGTCTTTGCGCTCGATTCGCCGCTCGCCCTCATCTTTGTCACGCTCGCCATCGGCGGCTTTGCCTCGGGATTCCTCAATCCCATTCTCTCGGCCGTGCTCTTCGAGCGTACGCCAAAGCCGCTGATCGGCCGCGTTACGTCGCTGAATGCCGCATTCTGCTGGGCATTGCTGCCTGTTGGCGGGCTGGTCGGCGGTCTGCTGATCAACGCCTGGGGGCTTTCCGCGGCATTGCTCGTGACGGGCCTTGCCTATTTCGCAGCCACGCTCGCGCCGCTCGCACACGGCAGCTTCCGTGGCTTCGAAAAGAAAAAGTTTGCGGATAACATACTGTCTTTGTGAGCCTATTACGTCTAATGGCGCATTGCCGTCATTTTTGCTTTGCATCAATTTACGAGGGTTAATTCGTATCGCTGCGGAAGTGAGTGAGCTTGTTCTCGTCGAAGAGGCGCGGAGATGCCACACCGAGGTGACGATGCCACACTTATGAATGAACACAGCATTGCATTGACGACTACACGGCGGAACTTCCTTCCGCAGACGGGCCTGAGCCCATTGCAGCTCTCGCCCTGCCGAAAGCCACATTTGCCGCAACCAATCCAGTAACTTCAAAAAATCGGAGCCAGACCATGCCTTTCATCAAGACCACGGACGGAACTGAAATCTTCTACAAGGATTGGGGTCCGAAGGACGCCCAGCCGATCGTCTTCCATCACGGCTGGCCGCTCAGCGCCGACGATTGGGACAACCAGATGATGTTCTTCCTCGACAAGGGTTTCCGCGTCATCGCTCATGATCGCCGCGGTCACGGCCGCTCCACCCAGACCTTCGAAGGCAACGAGATGGACACCTATGCTGCGGACGTTGCCGCACTGACGGATGCGCTCGACCTCAAGAATGCTATCCATGTCGGCCATTCGACCGGCGGCGGCGAAGTCGTCCACTATGTTGCCCGCGCCAAGGAAGGCCGCGTCGCCAAGGCTGTGATCATCGGCGCCGTACCGCCCGTCATGGTCAAATCCGACAAGAATCCGGGCGGCCTGCCACTCGAAGTCTTCGACGGTTTCCGTGCAGCGCTCGTTGCCAACCGCGCCCAGTTCTTCCTGGATGTCCCGACCGGGCCCTTCTACGGCTTCAACCGTCCGGGCGCCAAGGTCAGCCAGGGTGTGATCGAAAACTGGTGGCGTCAGGGCATGATGGGCGGCGCCAAGGCCCATTACGATTGCATCAAGGCCTTCTCCGAAACCGACTTTACCGACGATCTGACCAAGATCACCGTGCCGGTTCTCGTCATGCATGGCGACGACGACCAGATCGTTCCGTATACCGACTCTGCGCCGCTTTCTGCCAAGCTGCTCAAGAACGGCACGCTGAAGACCTATGCCGGACTGCCGCACGGCATGTGCACCACGCATCCGGAAATCATAAATCCGGATCTGCTGGCCTTCATCCAGGGCTGAATTTTTCCTTGAAACGCAATGCGAGGCGCGCCACTTGGCGCGTCATCGTTTGTTATAAACGGCCGACGCTGACGCAACGTCATCCAGTCGTGTCGAGGAGCCGTCACGGATAGAGTTTAAGACTCCGAGTATGACGGAAAAAAAGGCCGGCCGTGAAGAGACAACGCAATTGCGGCAGACGTTTCTTACCGCGGTTCCACTCTCAACGACAGATATGAGTCGTCGAATTCGGCAATTTCCTGCAGCCGATTCCAATCAATGATTCTCAGTGTCCTGTTTTCCCAGGTGAAGACGTTTTCGCGTCGCAACGTCTGGAGCGTCTTGTTGACGTGGACAAGCGAAATTCCCATTACATCGGCGAGTTCCGCTTGGGTCAATGGCAGTCGAAAAGACCAGTCGTCAACCTGCTCCACCGTCCGCAGGCGGAGGTACAATTCGCAAATGAGGTGAGCGATGTGAGCCCGTTTTGATCGCCTCCCCATTGACGAGATCCACTCGCGATTGATGGCGGCATCGATGATCGTCGTCAGCCACAACAACCGCGCCAGATGTGTCATCGTCTCGGAAATATTCCTCAAGTCGGCGTGATCTGCGAATGCGACCCGGCAAGGCGACAAGGCGACGATGCCATGGTCGAGTTTTTTCAGTAGAAAGGCGTGCAGATCAACGAAGTCGCCTGGGACCTGCAGCGCCGTAATCTGCCTTGAGCCATCGCTCAAGCTCTTATACCGGGCGGACAGCCCTTCGATCATCAACGTACTGTAGCTTGGACGCGAACCCTCGACGACGATGTCTTCACCTGGCACGAAGGTGCGGCCATTGACGATCATCTCGCGCAAGCGGGTACATTCCGCCGCAGAGAGAACATCGCGGCTTCGAAGATTCAGCAAAAGTGCCTCAATCATGGGAGTCCGTTGGATCTGTTCGTGCTCCAATGAAAACTTGGTCGAAAGGAACATTTTTCAATGCGAGGCTTTAGCTCCAGCAGAAATGAGGAGCTTTCAATGAGCCGGTATTACTTTGACCTGCGCAATGGCGACGGACCTCTGCGAGACGAACATGGTATCGAAATCGGCACACGCAGCGATATTGTACATGAGGTCACCAAGATATTGGTGGGGCTCGCAAGCGACGAACTGCCGACAACGGATCGGGCGACAATTTCGGTCAAGGTGCGAGACGAGGACGGAAAGGTGCTCTCAGTATCGACCCTTTTCTTCCGTCATGAGTGGATCGACGTACGATAACAGACGCTAAGGGCGCGTTACGTATTGCGGTACGCCTGGGGGAATCTCGTAGAAATCTGCCTTGTCGGCACAGAAGATATGATAGCCGAACGTAAGTCCGCTCGGCTGATCAAAGGCGCCGGCCAGGATAGAAATTTTCGGCGCGCCGATCCGCTGCCAGAAGAGCGCCGAGCCGCATTGTAAGCAAAAACCGCGCCTTGCCGCATCGCTCGACTGAAACCAGCGCAGGTTTTCCTCGCCGGTGACGGAGACAGCCGAAGCCGGCAGGTCGGCCGAGGCATAATAAAGCCCGGTCTGCCGCCGGCACTGCGAGCAATGACAGCCAACCACGACATCGGGCTTTTCCCGCGCTTCGAACCGCACCGAACTGCACAGGCACCCACCCGTATAACGTTCACTCATTGCCATCTCCGAAACCATTCGGGAGAGTGGCGTCGGCGCAATCGTGGGTCAAATCCAAAACGCTGATCTAAGGTTTCAGGAAAACTGATCCAGTGGAAAAGCAGAGATCCGAACTGCAGGCTCGATCATAGAGGCTTATGACGACGCCCGGATGGTATCACTCATCAAATACAGCCATTACGTTTATTAGATAAATCAAAATTAACAAATTCTGATTTAAAGTCGCTGCAGCTGATCGGGAACAGGGCTCGGCAGCAAGCGAGGTGAAATATGAAGCTGTATCGCAATTTTCACGCTAATAATGCGGGCGCCGCCGCCATCGAGTTTGCGATCATCGCACCCGTCTTCATCCTGATCCTGCTGACGATGATCGCCTATGGTATCTATCTCAGCGCAGCCCATTCCGTTCAGCAGTTGACTGCGGATGCCGCGCGCACGGCTGTCGCGGGTCTTACCAGCCAGGAGCGCACGCAGCTCGTCAACGACTTCATTTCCCGATCGACGATCGACCACCCGCTGCTCGACCGCTCGAAGCTGCAGGTCAGCGTTACCACCGATCCGGCCAATGCCAACCAGTTCACTGTCTCCGCGACTTATGACGCCTCGAACCTTCCGATTTGGAATCTCTACACATTTCCCCTGCCCGACCACATGATCCGCCGTTTCGCGACGATCCGGATGGGAGGCATCTGACATGTCGACATTTCGTGCCTGGCCAGCCCGCTTCGCAGCCGATACGGGCGGCAACATCGCGATTATCTCGGCCCTTTGCGCGCCGCTCATACTCTATACGCTCGGCCTCGGCATCGACTACGGCATGATGACGCTGCAGCAGCGCCGCCTGCAGGAATTGAGCGATGTCGGCGCTATCGTCGCTGCCTCCGACATCAACCATGCGGCTAAGAACCTGGTGACCAATTTCAGCCAGAACGGCTTGAACGTCGCGGTCAAAACCGCAAGTGGCTATGAAACGAAACAGGGAGAAAGGCAGCTTTCGGAGGCCGATCTCGAAACGTTTGATGCGATCGCAAACCTGGTGCCCGGTACCTATGTTGCCGATACGTCCATGGCGCTCGGCAGCCGTTTCTCGCCCGGCGCACAACCTTACGATGCAGCGAGAGTGAACCTTAGCCAGAAGGCCGAGCTGACATTTGCCGCTGTATTTGCCCCTGCGCCGACCCTGAGCGCCACGGGCACGGCCTCCGCCGCGAAGCTCGCCGCCTTTTCCATCGGCTCGCGGCTTGCGAGCCTCAATGACGGTGTGCTGAATGCGTTGCTCGGAAGCCTGCTCGGAACCACACTTTCCCTCAAGGTCGCCGATTACACCGCACTGGCGGCTGCCAATGTCGAGTTGCTCTCCTTCCTCGATACTCTGGCGACCGATCTCAATCTCACCGCCGGCAGTTATGACGATGTACTGGCGACGGAGATCTCCTACCCTCGCCTGCTCACAACGCTGAAGAAGACCACCGGCCTGACATCTACGACAACGAAGGCGCTCGATGCGATCGAGAAGGCACTCGGCACCACGCAGGTCAAGCTGAAGCTCGAAGATCTTTTGAACCTCGGGTCCGCGGGCGAAAGGATGATCGGCAGCGGCTCGCATCTTTCCGTCGATGCCAGCGTGATGGATATACTCTCGGCCGCCGCTATCGCCGCCAACCAGAAGAAGCAGGTCGCCGTCAATCTGAATACCGCCGTCCCCGGTCTTGCCGCCGCGAAACTCACGCTAGCGATCGGCGAGCCTCCGAAGGAAATGGCCTCCAACAGGGTCGGGACGACGGGTGCCGTCGTCCGTACCGCCCAGGTGCGGCTTGCAATCGAGGTGAATGCTCTCGGCATCGGCTCTGTTGCAGGCATCAAGCTGCGCGTGCCGCTCTATGTCGAGGTCGCCTATGCGGAAGCCAAGCTCGCGAGCATTTCCTGCCTTGGAGCCACTGCCCAAAATGCCGATGTCGGCATCGATGTCGTTCCCGGTGTAGCCGAAGTCGATCTCGGCGATGTCGACACCAGCGCCTTTGCCAATTTCGGCAGCAAGCCGCGCGTCACTAGAGCCAAGATCATCGATGCCACCCTTCTCAGCGTCTCCGCGCTCGCTGAGGTCAATGTCACCAATCAGAGCAAAACCCGGTTGACCTTTCATCCGCAGGATATTGCCGCCAAGACCATCAAGAATGTCTCGACCAAGGACACGCTGACCTCGACCGTCGCCACCCTGCTCGGCAACACCGATGCCCAGGTCACCATCTTCGGCCTCGGCATCGGCCTGCCGAAATCGGTCATCCAGGGCGCTGTCGCCGATACGCTGACCGGCCTCACCCAGCCGCTCGACGAATTGCTCTACAACACGCTGACCCTGCTCGGCATCAAGATCGGCGAAGCCGATGTGCGGGTCACGGATGTGCGCTGCCAGCAATCGGTACTGGTGCAGTAGCAGGAGCAGCGTCGCACCATGCTCAAGGCCCTCGGCGCGGTGCTCGGGCAAAACGCGCCCGACCGCAACGAAGCCGCCGAACTCTTCGCATCACCATTGAGTGACATTCTGAATGATGAAGGTTTTATATCCGGCTCTGCCAGGACATGGAGCTTTCTCAAGGCCCAGACGTTCCTGCAGCAGCATTTTCGCAAGCGTCAGGCCGTATAAGGTCATGGCGCAGCGCGCTTGCGCAGCGACATCGGCGCCCGCTTCCGATGACATCACGGTTCCAGCCGCAACAGTACGTGTTTCTTCCTGCCGACCGACAGGCGGATAATGCGGTTCTCCATGTCCGCATGACCGATCCGCATCGCCTCATCCGAGACGGCGCGGCTATTGACCCGCACGCCGCCGCCCAGGATCAGCCGGCGTGCTTCGCTTCTCGACTTTGCAAGCCCTGCCATCACAAGGGCATCCGGCAGAAGTAGTCCGTCGCGCAGAGCGTTGCTGCCGACTGCGACGGTCGGCAGGCCCGCCGCTGTCTCGCCCTCCTCGAACATGCGCCGCGATGTTTCCGAGGCTTCCTCCGCCGCGTCCGCACCATGGCAGAGCCGCGTCACCTCATCGGCTAGCACTTTCTTCGCCACGTTGATCTCGGAGCCTTGCAGCGCCCCCAGCCGGGCAATCTCATCGAGCGGCAACTCAGTGAAGAGCCGTAGAAATCGGCCGACATCGGCATCCTCGGTATTGCGCCAGAACTGCCAGAACCCGTAGGGCGACAGGCGCTCGGCATTCAGCCAGACCGCACCCGACACGCTCTTGCCCATCTTTGCTCCCGAGGCCGTTGTCAGCAACGGCGCCGTCAGGCCGAACAGCGTGCGCCCGCCGGCGCGCCGGCCGAATTCCACGCCGCTGAGAATATTACCCCACTGATCGGAACCGCCGAGTTGCAGCAGGCAGCCGTGGTTTTCGGCCAGCACATGGAAGTCATATCCCTGCATGACCATGTAGTTGAATTCGAGCAGTGAGAGAGACTGCTCCCGCTCCAGCCGCTGACGCACGCTGTCGGACGTCAGCATGCGGTTGACCGAGAAATGAGGACCGACATCGCGCAGGAAATCCAGATATCTGAGGCTGCCCAGCCAATCGGCATTGTTGACCATGAGCGCGTCCATCGGCCCGTCGCCGAAAGTCAGAAACCGTTCGAAGATGCGCCGGATACCGGCTAGATTGCCGGCAATCTGCTCTTCGTTGAGCAACGGACGCGACGTATCGCGAAAACTCGGATCGCCGAGCCTCGTCGTCGCCCCGCCCATCAACGCAATCGGCCTGTTGCCGGTCTTCTGGAACCAGCGCAGCATCATGATGGGAATGAGATGCCCGACATGCAGGCTGTCCGCCGTCAGGTCGAAACCGTTATAGCCCGTACCAATCCCGGCGCTGAGCCAGTTATCGAGTGCTTCAAGGTCGGTGCATTGCTGGATAAAGCCGCGCTCCGAGAGAATGCGCAGGAAGTCCGATCGAAGCCGGGGGAATGATTGAAAATTGATGCTCATAAGGGTCTCCATAAGGGCCGAACAGGCCGGAGACCTTCTGCTGAAACACGACGCCGCCGACCGTGCGGCGTTTCGGGCTTCAAAGATGACCGTCGCCGCTCTATGGGAGCAGCGCGTAATACAGGCCGGAAAGGGTCGGTACACAGGTCATGCGTCATGCATACATGGCGTACAGCATGCCGACAAGGAGTTTTGTCTTTCTGTATCGCCGGGAACGTCTCCTTGTATCGTGGCCCAAGAAAATGGCAAGGTGAGAAATCGCAACTCCGGTTCGCAAAGTCACTCCGTGCTCCGCTTCATCTTCCACGTCGCCATTGTGCTCTTCCTGACGCTCCTCACCCAGATCGGCGGGATCGCCTATCTGATCGCGCTGGCGATATCGCGTCTTTGGGCAGTGCGGCGATTCTGGCTGAGAGCAGCACTTTTCCTGTTTGTTTATGTCGGCCTGACGTTCGCGACCGGCCTGATCGCGCCGATATTCGGTCGCGTTTCCCTGCCCTGCCTGGCAAGTGACGCAAACAAGCTCGTCGTGCGCTCACCGATCTACTGCGCCTTCAATCGCAACTATGTCACCCCGCAGGTAGGTGAACTGGCATATGCCCTTGCCGAAGAGATGGACAAGGAATTTCCCGGCACGACCACCGTCGCGCTCGATGCGAATTTTCCGTTCCTGAGTGGATTTCCATTATTGCCGCACCTGACGCATGCCGACGGCAGGAAGATCGATTTTGCTTATTATTACAAGGATGCCGACGGCAGCTTCCTTGACGGTGTCACCCGATCTCCGATCGGCTATTTCGCCTTCGAACAACCCGCCGCCAGTGACGAGCAGCGGTGCAAGGGGCGGAATGACTGGCTGACTGGACGCTGGGATCTGAAAGCGATCCAGCCGCTATTTCCAGACTATCGGCTCGAAGAGCAGCGGATGGTCGCGGCCATCCATTGGCTGACGACCGAGGGTGTGACCCGATTCGCAGTGGAGAAGATCTTCCTGGAGCCGCATCTGACGAACAAGCTCGGTATCACCGATGATCATGTGCGCTTCCAGGGATGCCGCGCCGCACGTCACGACGACCATCTTCATGTTCAAGTTCAGTGATATCTAAAGTCCGGAAGAAGTCAGGGCTCTTCGGCCTGGCGCGCGGGATAAACCCGAGCATGGCGAACGCTCAACAGGTCGCTCCACAAACGAAAAACCCGGCGCTGGAGCGCCGGGCTTTCAACCCTGTTTGCTAGTCACCGCGTCTTACGCGCTAGCAGCCATCCGCTTCTCGTCCCGGCCGCCCTTCATGCGCTCGGCGAGCAGGAATGCAAGCTCCAGCGCCTGGTCGGCGTTGAGGCGCGGATCGCAATGGGTGTGGTAGCGGTCCTGCAGGTCCTCGGCGGTGACGGCGCGGGCGCCGCCAGTGCATTCGGTCACGTCCTTGCCGGTCATTTCGATATGGATGCCGCCCGGATGCGTGCCTTCGGCGCGGTGGATCTGGAAGAAGCTTTCTACTTCCGAGAGAATCCGCTCGAAGGGACGGGTCTTGTAGCTGTTGAGCGTGATCGTGTTGCCGTGCATCGGGTCGCAGGACCAGACGACCTTCTTGCCTTCGCGCTCGACAGCGCGGATGAGCTTCGGCAGGTTGTCTGCCACCTTGTCATGGCCGAAACGGCAGATCAGCGTCAGGCGGCCGGCTTCGTTGGCCGGATTCAGCACGTCGATGAGCTCGATCAGATTGTCGGGCTGCAGCGACGGGCCGCATTTGAGGCCGATCGGATTCTTGATGCCGCGGAAGTATTCCACATGTGCATGGTCGAGCTGGCGCGTGCGGTCGCCGATCCAGATCATGTGGCCTGACGTCGCGTACCAATCGCCAGACGTGGAATCGACGCGGGTGAGCGCCTCTTCGTAGCCGAGCAGCAATGCTTCATGGCTGGTGAAGAAATCGGTCTCGCGCAGGCTCGGATTGTTTTCGGAGGTGATGCCGATCGCCTTCATGAAATCCATGGTTTCGCTGATGCGGTCGGCAAGCTTGCTGTAGCGCTCGCCTTGCGGGCTATCCTTGACGAAGCCGAGCATCCACTTGTGCACGTTGTCGAGATTGGCATAGCCGCCCATCGCGAAGGCGCGCAGCAGGTTCAGCGTCGCAGCCGACTGGCGGTAGGCGTCGAGCTGGCGCTCCGGGTTCGGGATGCGGGCTTCCGGTGTGAATTCGATACCGTTGACGATATCGCCGCGATAGCTCGGCAAGGAAACGCCATTCTGCGTTTCCATCGGCGCCGAACGCGGCTTGGCGAACTGGCCGGCGATCCGGCCAACCTTCACGACTGGCAGCTGGGCGCCAAAGGTCAGGACGACGGCCATCTGCAGGAAGGCGCGGAAGAAGTCTCTGATATTGTCGGCGCCATGTTCCAGGAAGCTCTCGGCGCAGTCGCCACCCTGCAGCAGGAAGGCGTTGCCTTCGGCGACATTGGCGAGTGCGCTCGTCAGACGCCGGGCTTCACCGGCAAAAACGAGCGGCGGATAGGTGGCAAGCATGGCTTCCGTCGCCGCCAGCGCGGCCGCGTCAGGATATTCCGGAACCTGCTGGATTGGCTTGTTCCGCCAGCTGCTCGGGGTCCAATTCTGTGCCATGTCACTCATCTGCTTCCCCATCCGGTTTGCCCCGGATGCCTGCCCGTTAAATAGTCCGGCGGCTTATAAACCTTTCGGCTCCCCTTGCCTAGCGCATTCGGCGCCCTAAAGCGCCGGCCCGAAAATGGGAATCGATTTTCAAAAGGCCTAATGCTCAAATTCGAAAAGCCGAGACGTGCGAATGGTTTCACCGCGCTCCGGCAGCCATTTCTCCGCTGCTGCTAGCGCCCGGTGAACGGGTAAAATACCCTGCCGTTACAACCATTAAACCGACATATACTATCCGGTTTGCCAGATTTTTTAGATTTCTTATGTAAAGCGGACCCTAAATAATAAGGGGACACGGCATGGGCATCCTTCCGTCTACTTTTCTGGCGGACCGATCAGGCAATTTCGGGATCATGACGGCACTTTTGATGGTGCCGCTGGTCGGCACAGCCGGCCTCGCCCTCGATTATGCCCATGCGCTGAGCCTGCGCACCCAGCTTTATGCTGCCGCCGATGCCGCAGCTGTCGGCTCCGTTTCCGAAAAAGCCGATGCCGTCCAGGCCGCCATGACCATGCCGGGCAATGGCACCATCTCGGTCGCCCAGACGGACGCCCGCAACATCTTCTTCTCGCAAATGTCAGGTGAACTGACCTCGATCCCGGTAGAGCTGAAAATCGACGTCACCAAGACGGCCAACAAGCTCAATTCGCTCGTCTCCTTCACCGCCTCCGTGCCTACCACCTTCATGCATGTTCTCGGCCAGGATACGATCACCATATCGGGTACGGCGACGGCGGAATATCAGACTGCCTCCTTCATGGATTTCTACATCCTGCTCGACAATACTCCCTCCATGGGCGTCGGCGCGACCCCGGCCGACGTTTCCAAGCTGGAGGCCAAGACCGGCTGCGCCTTCGCCTGCCACCAGATGGACGCCAGCACGAACAATTATACAATTGCGAAGAGCCTCGGTGTCGCGATGCGCATCGACGTGGTGCGCCAGGCAACACAGGCGCTGACTGATACCGCCAAGAACGAGCGCGTCAGCGCCGACCAGTTCCGCATGGGTGTCTATACGTTCGGCACCAAGGCCGAGGATGCCAAGCTGACGACAATATCAGGCCTGACCTCGGATCTGACGAAAGTGAAGAACTACACCGACGCCGTCGATCTGATGACCATTCCGTATCAGAATTACAACAGCGACCAGCTCACCAGCTTCGACGGCGCCATGACTCAGATGAACACCATCATCGATCCGGCCGGTGACGGAACGTCGAATATCAGCCCGGAAAAGATTCTGTTCTTCGTGGCGGATGGCGTCGGCGACAGCTACAAGCCTTCGACCTGCACGAAGAAGACGACCGGCGGCCGCTGTCAGGAGCCGATAGATACCTCTTTCTGTAAGCCGTTGAAGGATCGCGGCGTCAAGATCGCCGTGCTCTACACCACCTACCTGCCGCTGCCGAGCAACCCCTGGTATAATGACTGGATCAAGCCATTCCAGAGCGAGATCCCCACGCGCATGGCGGCCTGCGCCTCGCCCGGACTCTATTTCGAGGTGTCACCGACGCAGGGCATCGCCGATGCGATGAAGGAACTGTTCCTGAAGGTCATCCGAGCACCGCGCATAACGAGCTAAGCATCCGCGCCTGTCGCTTATTCGGTAGGCCTTGTGATAGAATCACAGGCCCAAACTAAACACGTTGGCCGTCCTTGATCCTGTAGCTCGGCGCATACATCGTCACCAGCTCTTCGGCTGCCGTCGGATGCAGTGCCATGGTGCGGTCGAAATCGTCCTTGGTGCAGCCAGCCTTCAGCGTGATGCCGAGAATCTGCGCCATTTCGCCTGCATCGTGGCCGAGAATATGGGCGCCGACCACCTTGCGGCTTTCCGCATCGACAATCAGCTTCATCATCATCTTTTCCGCCCGGCCGGACAGTGTCGCCTTCAGCGGCCGGAATTGGGCGCGATAGACTTCCAGCTCCTTGTATCGCTTGCCCGCCTCTTCCTCGGAAAGGCCGACTGTGCCGATCTCCGGCTGCGAGAAGACCGCGGTCGGAATGAGATCGTAATCCGGCTTTGTGGGATTTTTCTTGTACTCGGTTTCGATGAAGCACATGGCCTCGTGGATCGCGACCGGTGTCAGCTGTACCCGATCGGTGACATCGCCGAGTGCATAGATATTCTCGACGTTGGTGCGCGAGTAATCGTCGACGATGATGGCGCCGCGCTCGTTCAGCGCGACCCCCGCTTTTTCGAGCCCCAGCCCCTGCGTATTCGGATCGCGGCCGAGCGCCAGCATGACGACGCCGGCGTTCAGCGTCTCGCCTTTCATCGTCTCGATGACGAGGCCGTTTTCGCCCTTGGTTACCTTCTCCATCACATCCTGGCAGATGATGCGAATGCCCTTGGCAACCATGGCTTCATGCAGCCCGCGGCGCAGGTCCTCGTCGAAGCGCGAGAGGATTTCGGTGCCACGATAGATCAGCGTCGTCTCGACGCCGAGCCCATGGAAAATATTGGCAAATTCGACGGCGATATAGCCGCCGCCGGCAATCAGGATGGATTTCGGCAGCTCTTCGAGATGGAAGGCCTCATTAGAGGAGATGCAGAGCTCGTGGCCGGGCAGTGCCTGATGCGGGTTCGGCCTGCCGCCGATGGCAATGACTATGGTCTTTGCGGTGACGGTTTCCCCTGTCTTCAGGAGCTTGATCGTATGAGCGTCGACGAGCTCGGCGCGTGTTTCCAGGATTTCTGCATTGGCGCCGGCAAGCCCCTTCTTGTAAAGCCCTTCGAGGCGCGCGATCTCGCCATCCTTGGCGGCGACGAGCTTCTTCCAGTCGAACGAGCTTTCGCCAACCGTCCAGCCGAAGCCGGCGGCATCCTCGAAATGTTCGTGGAATTGTGAAGCGTAAACGAAGAGCTTCTTCGGCACGCAGCCGCGGATCACGCAGGTGCCGCCGTAGCGGTATTCTTCGGCGATCGCCACCTTCTTGCCGAGCGAAGCGGCGACGCGCGCGCTGCGCACCCCCCCGGAACCGCCGCCGATGACGAAGAGGTCGTAGTCGTAGGAAGGCATGATGATCTCCGGAGGGAATCGCTGGATGGGTCGTTCACATATAGAGCAATTCCAGCAGAAGTGTGCAGCGGTTCTGCGTTCGGAATTGCGTTAGGCAAAGAGAGCAATTCCAGCAGAAGTGTGCAGCGGTTCTGCGTCCGGAATTGCGTCAGAACAAAGAGATAAGGGCAGCCCCATAAAAACAAAAGCCCGGACGAGGCCGGGCTTTTGCCGAAATCAAGGATGGTCTTACTTCTTGGCAGGTGCCGGGGCAGCCGGTGCTGCTGCCGGAGCAGGCGCTACCGGGCTGTCGGTGGCCGGCGGCGGAGCCTTGATGACCTTGGAGAGCTCGGCATTGCTCTGCTTTTCCAGATCACGGGAAATGCCCTGCGCCCAGATATCGGCAGCCTTGGCAGTTTCGCGCGAGGCGACCGGGCCGTCACGCAGCAGCTTCTTGCCAACATCGGAATTGTAGAAATCGGCGATCGCCTTCAGTTCATCGACTGTAAAGGCCTTGGCATAGGTAAGTGCCGCTTCCTTTTCCAGGTCGGCGCGGCGCGGCGCCAGGGCCAGTGCCTGCTTGTCGACGGTTGCGGTGATGATGTCCTGATAGTTCGGCGAATCCTGGATCAGGCCGGCCTTCAGACGTTCGGCCAGACCCGGCAGGATGTTGTCATACTGGGTGGTTGCGCCGATCGCGTCCATGGCTGCGCGTGCAGCCTTGAGCTGCTCTTCGGACACTTCCTGCGCTCTTGCGGCAGAGCCGAAGGCAAGCCCGGAAAGAACGATGGTCGCAGCGGCAAGACGGCCAAGACCTGCAATATTCATCATGAGTTTCTATGCTCCTGTTATCTGTTTGCCTGCAGCGTGCGGGCACCTGCAGGACCAGCAATGATCGCAAGCGCCGCCATGTTGATGAAAAGCCCGTGCTCCACGACACCGGGTATGGAATTCAGCTCCCTCGAGAGCGCCTCTGCATCAGGAATGCGGCCAAAAGATGCATCGATGATGTGGTGGCCGCCGTCAGTGGTAAACTCCCCGTCACCGGACTGACGAAGTGTCAATTCGCCGGAAAGACCAAGGCGCGAGGCAGTTCTTTCGATCGCGATGCGCGTCGAAACGAGGCCGAAAGGATTGACCTCGATCGGCAGGGCGAAAGCGCCGAGCGTCTGCACCAGTTTGCTCTCGTCGGCAATGACGATCATTCGCGTCGAAGCAGCAGCGACGATCTTTTCGCGCAGCAGCGCGCCGCCGCCGCCCTTGATGAGCCTCAGAGCCGGATCCACTTCGTCGGCGCCGTCGATGGTGAGATCGAGTTCCGGCAGCTCGTCAAGCGATTTCAGGGGAACGCCGAGTTCGACGCAGAGGCGCGCCGTACGCTCGGACGTCGGAACGCCCTCGACCTTGAAGCCGGCTGCGACCTTTTCGGCAAGCAGACGAACGAATTCTTCCGCCGTGCTTCCCGTACCGATCCCGAGGCGCATTCCATACTCAACATGAACAAGTGCGGCCTCGGCGGCCTTGATCTTCATTTCGCGGGCATCCATGCGCCGCCAGCTCCTGATGTTTTCGTTGGATGTGCTGTTTACACGGCTCGTATTGCAAACGAAAGCCAAAATCATCGTCCTGCAATTGAAAGCCACGCGTTTTGGCTGCGACTTTTCTATCCGATCTCGCTGCGTTGCTTTTCGTCAGTTCATCGCCTACTCCCTAAAAATCCTACTCCGCAAAGAGGCATCACCGTGACCCCTGCTCCCGAAAATGCCGGCCAAGCTCTTCCTGAGAATAAGGCCATCGTTGTCTTCGATCTCGACGGTACGCTGCTCGACACCCATGTCGATCTGGTCGAAAGCCTGAACCATACGATCGCAGCACTGAAGCTTGAGCCCGTTACCTATGATGACCTCACGCACCTGGTTGGCCAGGGCGCCCGCGTGATGATCGAGCGTGCCTGCAGGCTGCAGGGTCACCCTCTGACATCAAAGGAGGTTCCGGATCTCGTCGAGCGTTTCGTCGCCCATTATAATGCCAACATGCCGGGCCATACCCAGCCCTATCCCGGCCTCATCGCCGCCATGGACCGGCTGAAGGCCTCGGGCTACCGTCTTGCTGTCTGTACCAACAAGCTGGAAGGCCTTGCCGCCGGCCTCATCGAGAAACTTGGCTTGATGCATTATTTCGACGCGATCACCGGGGGCGACACGTTCGAATACCGCAAGCCCGATGCACGGCATTTGACCGGTACCATCGAACGCGCCGGGGGCGATGTTTCCCGTGCAGTGATGATCGGCGATAGCATCAATGACATTGCGGTCGCGAAGAATGCCAACGTGCCCTCCATCGCCGTGCCTTTCGGCTATTCGGATGTGCCGGTGTCGAGCCTCGATCCGGATGTGATCATCACGCATTTCGATGAGCTGACACCGGAACTGGTGGAGATGTTGTTGCGGGAATCTGCGGCGAAAATTGCTGTTTGAGGCGGACGCTCTCACACCGTTGCTGTTGTAGCGTGTGATACCCCCCTCTGGCCTGCCGGCCATCTCCCCACAGGTGGGGAGATCGACCAGAAGCTTGACCTTCGCACATCACCAACGTCGCGCAGTTTGAGACGTTGGTTGTTTGGGAAAGCCCGCGCTGCCAGCTAATCTCCCCACCTGTGGGGGAGATGGCCGGCAGGCCAGAGGGGGGGGGCCACACGGTATGCCTCTCCTCCTAATTCCCGCAGTTAGCCAACCCCAGAAACAAAACGGGCGGCCCGAAGACCGCCCGTCAAATTCCTATCAAACACCAACCGTCAGATCTGCGCCTCGCGCGACTTCGTCGTCACATCGAATGCCTTTTCCACATAAGCATCGCGGCCATAGACGTCGTCGAAATATTCGATCATGCCATCCTTGTTCGGCCAGGCGGTGAAATAGGATACATAGACAGGGATCTTCTGCGGCACCTTAACGGCATGGTTCTGGCCCGTGGCGATCTGCTTGGCGACCTCATCGACCGTCGTGCCGAGAACCGCCGCTGCCATGGCGCGCGGATCGGAAAGACGCACGCAACCGTGGCTCAGCGCCCGCATGTCACGCTTGAAGAAGCTCTTCGAGGGCGTGTCGTGCATGTAGATGGCGTGGCTGTTCGGGAACAGGATCTTCAATTCACCCAGCGCATTGTCGCTGCTCGGCGGCTGACGCACAGAGATGTTCTGTGTCGAGCCATACCAGTCGACGCTGGAAGACGGGACGGCATGGCCGCCGACTTCGACCTGATAACCCAGCTGATCGAGATAGTCCGGGTTGGAACGCAGCTTCGGCAGCATCTCGTTGATGATGATCGACTGCGGCACGCCCCAGAACGGGTTGAACTCGACCGTTTCGATCTCGTCGTCAAAGAAATAGGTCTGGTTATTCTTGCCGCCGACCACGGTGCGCATCGCAAGCTGCTGCTTGGAGTCGTTGAAATAGTAGGCCATGAAGGCCGGCTGGTTGATCATCACGTAGCGCGGGCCGAGGTCGGCGGGCAGCCAGCGCAGCTGCTCCATCGCGACAACAAGCTTGCCGATCTTGGAGGCATTGTTGTCGCCGCCGGTCATCATGCGCACGGTTGCCTGGCCGATCACGCCGTCGGGCTTCAGGCCGCGCTCCTTCTGGAAGTCCTCGACCAGTGACACGATCTCAGGCGAATAATCGCTGCTGCCGGCATAGGCCGAGAAGGTGGCGGCATGTGCGGTCTTCAGCTCTTCCGAACCATGAATCTGGATCGCCTTGACGATGTTGGCTACTTCCGGCGAGCTGTCGCCTGGACGCAGCAGGGAATCGAGCGAAATGGTGACCCTCTCTTCATTGCCTCCGTCGGCTGCGCGCAGCTTGGCAAGCTCGGCCTTCAGCGCCAGGAATTGCATGCTGTCGGGATTGCGGCTCGAGAGATAGGCCGCAACGTCAGGGCTCAGGCGGGAAAGCTTCAGCACGGGATCGAGCTTCACGACCTTGCGCTGGAAATCATGGTAGCCGGACAGCTTGTTGGGATCGACGCGGCCACGTGTCGTGTCCTGCACGTAAGCGAGAACTTTCGAGGACAGCGCCAGTTCGAACTGCGTCAGTGCGCGGTCGCGAGCATCCGGGTCCGGATTGGCCTGATCGATTGTCGGCTCGGCGACGGCATAGTCGGCCGGATCGAGGCCAACGCTTGCAGCATCGGCAAGTACGCTCATCGCCGCCTTGCCGCGCTCATTGACGCCCTCGCCGGAGACCCAGACGAGCGGATTCTTGCCGTCGCCATAGTAGGCTTGCAGGGCCTTGGCGACATCGGCGTTGGCGCGAACCTTGGCTTCCGTCAGGAAGTGACGCTGCGGAGCGCCGTCGGTGGTCGCCGTACCCGAGACATCGGCAACGGCGCCGGTCACGACGGGATCGGCAAACTTGGTCGTATCGACGAGCTGCAGCGCCTCGGCCTTATAGGTATAGTAGCGCGGGCTGGAAACCTTCGGCAGTGCTGCTTCGGGATCGAGATCGCCGCCAAGGCCGCCGTTGCGATTTCCCGGATTGCCGCGGATCGGAGCCGACGGGTCCATGATGATGGTGCTCTGGCCTCTTGCCCGGTCGCCGCGCAGCATGTCCATCAGCGTATAGGCATGCGCAGGAACCGCGCCAATCACGCAGGAAAGTGCCAATGCGGAAACCGCGCTTTTCAAAATGAACTTCATCTGTTTTCCAGTTCCAGTATCATGCTGTTGTCGAGCAAAAAGGCTCAGATCAATTCTTCCAGAATTCCCGGCAGCCGCGGCCCATTCATCAGAAATCGGCCGGCGATGCCAGTGCTTTCAGCGCTCAACTTCGTGTGACGGAATCGAACGCGACGCCACGCAGCAGTTCACACAAAATTATGAAATTATTAGTTAATTTTTTACCGAATTTTCCTCCGCGAGAAAGTGCGCTTTCTGACGCTCTTTGCATTAATTTTCCGGCGTGGCCGAAAGAACACGCCTGGCGAAGCGCTGGTAGGCGATGCAAAACATGAGCCCCGTTTTCAATATTTCGCGTGGGATCCGGTTTTCTTGGTAAGCGTTCCATCCTATAAGTCTCTCATCTTCAAGGACTGCTCTTAACAGCATGCGACAGGAAGGCACGAAGCCATGAGTTCCACCCGCACCGAAACCGACACATTTGGCCCGATTGAAGTTGCCAGCGACCGATATTGGGGCGCGCAGGCGCAGCGTTCTCTCGGCAATTTCAAGATCGGCTGGGAGAAGCAGCCGCTCTCGATCGTACGTGCGCTTGGCATCGTCAAACAGGCAGCGGCGCGCGCAAACATGGCGCTCGGCCAGCTTGATCCCAACATCGGCAAGTCTATCGTGGATGCCGCCCAGGAAGTGATCGACGGCAAACTGAACGACCATTTTCCGCTGGTCGTCTGGCAGACCGGCTCCGGCACGCAATCCAACATGAATGCCAACGAGGTGATCTCCAATCGCGCTATAGAAATGCTTGGCGGCGTCATGGGTTCCAAGAAGCCGGTGCACCCGAACGATCACGTTAACATGAGCCAGTCGTCGAACGACACCTATCCGACGGCCATGCACATTGCCTGCGCCGAGCAGATCGCCCATCACCTTCTGCCGTCGCTGAAGCATCTGCATGCTGCGCTCGACATGAAGGTCACGGAATTCAGCCACATCATCAAGATCGGCCGCACGCATACGCAGGATGCGACGCCGCTGACCCTTGGCCAGGAATTTTCGGGCTATGCCGCGCAGGTCGGCTCCGCCATCAAGCGCATCGAGATGACCCTGCCCGGCCTCTGCGAACTCGCCCAGGGCGGCACGGCCGTCGGCACCGGCCTCAATGCGCCCGTCGGATTCGCCGAGAAGGTCGCCGAAGAGATCGCCGCCATCACCGGCATGCCCTTCGTGACCGCGCCGAACAAATTCGAGGCGCTCGCCTCGCATGATTCGATGGTTTTCGCTCACGGCGCGATCAACGCGGCAGCGGCTGCCCTCTTCAAGATCGCCAACGACATTCGCTTTCTCGGCTCCGGCCCGCGCTCCGGCCTCGGCGAACTGGCGCTGCCGGAAAACGAGCCCGGATCATCGATCATGCCCGGTAAGGTGAACCCAACGCAGTGCGAGGCACTGACGCAGGTCTGCATTCACGTCTTCGGCAACAACGCCGCGCTGACCTTCGCCGATAGCCAGGGGCATTTCGAGCTCAACGTCTATAACCCGATGATGGCCTACAACTTCCTGCAGTCGGTCCAGCTGCTCGGCGACGCCGCCGTCTCCTTCGCCAACAATTGCGTCGTCGGCATCGAGGCCCGCGAAGACAATATCAAGGCCGGTCTCGAACGCTCGCTGATGCTGGTGACCGCACTTGCGCCAAAGATCGGATACGACGCGGCCGCCAAGATCGCCAAGACGGCGCACAAGAACGGCACGACGCTGAAGGAGGAGGCACTGGCAAGCGGGCTCGTGACATCTGAGGAATATGATGAGATCGTGCGGCCGGAGACGATGATCAGCCCGAAGTGATCGGGTTGCATGAGTTTCGGAGGCCGGCCCTATGCCGGCCTTTTTGATTTTCGAGGTAAGTTCGGCGCCTCAAGGGGCTGCGGTGCTTCTTGTCCGACTTGGGGAGGAGCAAAAAGGACCGCGGCGTTTTCGCCGCCAATCCCTCACCCTCCCCAATTGCTTTTACCCCCAGCCACATTTAGACCGTTTCCAAACTATCCCACCAGAAAGGTCACTTCGATGGCTGACGATCTCTTTCCTCTCGGCGCCGACACCACCCCTTACCGCAAGATCAGCAGCGACTATGTTTCTGTCGATACGTTCAAGGGCCAGGAGATCCTGACGGTCGATCCGGAGGGCATTCGCCTCCTCGCCGAAACCGCCTTTGCCGATATCAACCATCTGCTGCGCCCCGGCCATCTGAAGCAGCTCGCCGCGATCCTCGACGATCCCGAAGCGACCGATAACGACCGTTTCGTCGCCTATGACCTTCTGAAGAATGCCAATATCGCCGCCGGCGGCGTGCTGCCGATGTGCCAGGATACGGGCACTGCGATCATCATGGGCAAGAAGGGCCGTCGTGTGTGGACAGAAGGCGGCGATACGGCTGCCCTTTCGAAGGGCGTGCTCGACGCCTATGAAAAGAAGAACCTGCGCTATTCGCAGCTCGCGCCCATCAAGATGTTCGAGGAGAAGAACACCAAGAACAATCTGCCGGCGCAGATCGACATCTATGAGGAAGGCACCGACAGCTATGACTTCCTTTTCGTCGCCAAGGGCGGCGGCTCGGCCAACAAGACCTTCCTGTACCAGGGCACCCCGTCGCTTTTGACGCATGACCGCATGCTGGACTTCCTCAAGGAGAAGATCCTCACCTTGGGTACGGCCGCCTGTCCCCCCTACCATCTGGCTGTCGTCATCGGCGGCACTTCGGCCGAGATGAACCTGAAGACGGTCAAGCTCGCCTCCACCCGCTATCTCGACGAATTGCCAACGGAGGGTTCCGAAAGCGGCCACGCGTTCCGCGATATCGAGATGGAGAAGGAAATCCACAAGCTGACGCAGAGCCTCGGCGTCGGCGCCCAGTTCGGCGGCAAATATTTCTGCCATGACGTGCGCGTCATCCGCTTGCCCCGTCATGGCGCCTCGCTGCCGATCGGTCTCGGCGTCTCCTGTTCCGCCGACCGTCAGGCCAAGGGCAAGATCACCCGCGACGGCATCTTCATTGAGCAGCTGGAAACCGATCCGTCGAAATACATGCCCGAGATCGACGAGGCGAAGCTTTCTGAATCCGTCGTACGCGTCGATCTCAACCAGCCGATGGCCGATATTCTCGCCGAGCTTTCCAGGCATCCGGTCAAGACGCGCCTGTCGCTGACGGGCACGATCATCGTGGCCCGTGACCTTGCGCACGCCAAGATCCGCGAGCGGCTGGAAAAAGGCGAAGGCATGCCTGACTACATGAAGAACCACCCGGTCTATTACGCTGGCCCTGCCAAGACGCCCGCCGGTTACGCCTCCGGCTCCTTCGGCCCGACAACAGCTGGCCGCATGGATAGCTATGTCGACCAGTTCCAGTCCTTCGGCGGTTCCATGGTGATGCTCGCCAAGGGCAACCGCTCGCGCGCCGTGCGCGAAGCCTGCAAGACGCATCGGGGCTTCTATCTCGGCTCGATCGGTGGGCCGGCCGCGCGCCTGGCGCAGGACTGCATCCGAAAGGTCGAGGTGCTGGAATATCCCGAGCTCGGTATGGAAGCCGTCTGGAAGATCGAAGTGGAAGATTTTCCCGCCTTCATCGTCATCGACGACAAGGGCAATGACTTCTTTCAGGAACTGAACCTCGGCTGAGACTGAAGGCGCCTGGCTACCGCAGGGACGCCGTCTGCGCCGTATCGATGTCGGCCGCCACTGGTTTTTCCATCGCGGCGATATCGGATGCGCTCAAAACGTCCTCAGCCTTCACGCTGGCGAGAATGTCGGTCCTGAAGATGCCGTTGAAGAAGCCGCTCTGCTGCAGGAGAAAGACGCCGCCGGCAACGACGGCGAATGCAAGAATGGCTGGCGAAGTATGGCGAGACGATTCCATGACTCATGCCTTCGGCAGGGAGCCGCGATCCGGTTCCCGTAAACCAGGTTTGATGAAATAGAATCTGTCATTTCGCCCTGTCCGCCAGTAGATCAGAGAACAGACACCGACCGTCGACAAAACAAAAACGATCCCTGAAAAGAGAAAACGACTGAACTTTTTTGAGACGCCTCGCGCATAAGAGGTGTCTCACTCTCAGTCGTACTTACAAAATCCCGAGAGAAATCATAGGGCTGATCTTAGTAATGATGCCCGTCAAACTTATCGTATGTAATCTTTGGTATATGTCGCTTTAATCTTTTCCCAAGAAATCTAAGCTAACAAATAGAAGATTGCTTAAGAATTGGATGAGGAGTTGCCGGAATGAATACGGCCGTTGCGCCCAAGGTGCAGGTTCCCGATGTGGCAGGTCAGATTACCTATGCCATGCGCGCTATGGGCGTTGCGCCAATTCCCCGCAACTACGAACTCTTCTATGAAGCCTATATCGGCTCCAATCCCGCGCTCACCCGCGATCTTGCGGCTCTCGGCAGCCAGGCGACGCAGGCCGAGCTCGATGCGCTCGGCGCGCAGCACTGCGCACACACCTCACCCGCCAAAATCTTCGACGATGCCCACAGCCGCATTGCCGGCGAGCTCGAAGGCCTCTTGCGTGTGCTTCGCCAGGAGCAGACATCGCTCGAAAGCTATAACCGATTGCTCAGCGAGACCTGCAAGCGCATCAGCTCGAAAAGCACGACGAGCGCCGACCTGATCGAAAACGCGATCGACCTTCTGACCCGAGCCACCGGCGACACTATCACCCATGGCGAAAAGACCGTCGAGGACATGGTCCAGCGCTCGCAGGAGATGGACGAGGTTCGCAAGGAACTCGACGAATACAAACGCATCGCTAATACGGATTCGCTGACACGCCTTTCCAACCGCCGCGCCTTCGACGACCGGCTTGCCGCCATCTTCAACAATCCGGCGCTACGCCCGGTCACCGCGTTGGTGCTTGCCGACATCGATAATTTCAAGAAGATCAACGACACCTATGGGCACCCGGTCGGCGACAAGGTTCTGGCCACGGTCGCCTCCGTCATCCGCAGTAACGTCCGCCGTGATGTTTTCGTCGCCCGCACCGGCGGCGAGGAATTTGCCCTCATCATCGACGGCAATACGCTGGAGGAAGTGACGGCGATCGCCGAGCGCATCCGCCGGACGCTGGAGGCCACGCCCTTCAAGAATTCCCGGACGCGCGTCAATTACGGCCCGGTCACGGTCTCCATCGGCATCTGCATGGCGTCCAACGCCGAAGATTCCGGCGAGCTTTATTCCAAGAGCGACATCGCCCTCTACAGCGCCAAGAATGCCGGCCGCAACTGCACCGTCGTCTACGAGGATGGAATGCAGAAGGAGTTCACCAAGAGCTGGCTGATCTACAAGTCGTGATATCGGCGGAGTACGTTCAGGAAACGGTTCAGGCGCCCGCCGCCTGCGCCGGTACTATGCCGTGACCGGCCGCGCCTCCCCGGTCAGCGCCAGACGAATACCGAGGCCGAGCATCACAAGCCCGGTGAAGCGCTTTTGCCAGATGAGCAAATGCGGGCGACGGGAAAGCCAATCGCCGAGACCGCCAGCGCCAAGAGCCACAAGCGCAAGCACGACGAAGCCGGAAAGCTTCTGAATCCCTCCGAGGATCAGAAGCTGAGCGGCAACGGGCCAGCCATTGTGTGGATCTACGAATTGCGGGAGAAACGCCAGCATGAAAACCAATACCTTCGGGTTCGTCAGATTGCTGACCATGCCATCGCGCAGCGCCGTCACATTGGAGACAGGACTGCGTTCGACGGTCGGATCGAGTTTTCCACGTGATTTCAGCAGAAGCTTCAGGCCGAGCCAGATGAGATAGGCAGCCCCCGCCCAGCGAAGAACCGCAAAGGCGAGCGGCGAACTCTGGATGATCGACGCGACCCCAAGCGCCAGAAGCGGAAGCTGGATCAGCCCTGCCGCGAGCGTCCCGCCGACGGCTGTCAGAAAGGCTACACGCCGGCCCTGCCCTATGCCGCGCCCGATAACCAGCAGCATATCCGGACCCGGCGAGAGCTGCAGGGCAAGAAGCGCCAGGAAAAACGGGATCAGCGTGCTTGAAACGAACATTCACGAGCTCCTCGGTGTTGGCAACGCCCTCGGACATAGCCGATATCATGTCTGAGGCCACACAGAAACGGGTCGGCGGCCCCATCATTACCCATCGCGACAAGATTGGCTGTGATAGATCGGCTCAAACCACCTCGATCCGGTAATCTTCGCCCTCCCAGCGATTCACATCCGTCCAGAAGATCGTGAAATCGATCCTGCCAGGGTTGAGTGCCTGAGTCGGCAGGTCGAAGACATGCATGCCGAAGCCGGTGTCGCGGCATGGGCTGTCGGTGGCGCTTGCCCAGCCGTCGGCGGACCAGCGCACCAGTGCGGGCGCGGGCAGTTCGATGCGAAGCCGCCGGCTTGCCGGCATCTGGTCGCGCCGACCGGTCAATCGCCATGCGAAGGGCGCCGACGCGGGCTTCGCCGCAACATAGCGGGCAAAAGTCTGGGGTGGCATATCGAAAATGACGCCGTCGCGCAGCGATCGCAGCAGCTTGATATGCTCGGCATGCGCCCAGACCAACGGCATGGCGCTGCCAGAGGGGCGGCCGAGAAAAAGCTCTCGTTCCGGCACGTCCTCGCTATCCCATATCTGCTCCGGCAACAGCCCGCCCTCGCTTGCGGAGGCTTCGAGCGCGGCCAGCATCCGCCGCGCCTCGTCTGCGCGACCGGCGGCGAGCTCATAGTGGGCGCGCTCTCCGGTCAGGAGCGGCCAGAGCCTGCCGACACCGCTGCCGGCAAACGGCGCGCCGCCGATGCGCTCGCCATAGCCGTCGTCGTTGTAGCGATACCAATAGGGGCCGGCCGGCAGCTCCCGGCGCAACTGCGCGTCGATCGCCGCAATCGTGCCGAGGATGCGCGGATCGTCGGCGGCGCGAAGGCCGAAGCGTACCAGCGCCAGCGCATCCGGGCTGATCAGCAGGTCCGCTTCAAGCACCTCGCCGAGATCGTCGCGGTTGCGGATCGGAATAAAGTCACGCCTCAGTGACATGGCGCCATTGGTGGCCGAAGCGATGCGCACGTAATAGCCCTCGATGCCCAGGCTGCGCGACAGTTCCGTGTCGGTGGCGTAGGTCCACTCCTCGATCCGCTCGTTCCAGCCGTCGGCCACCTCGCGCAGATAGTGTGCCGCATCGAGCCGCCCGGCCGCTTCGACGGCATCGGCTGCTGCGAGCAGGCCGGCAATTTCGACGGCGAGCGTGAAGGGCGAATAGCCGGCATCCTCCTCCCAGCGATCTTCCTGCGTGGCGGGGCCGTTTTTGACAATGTAGCCAGCCGCCGCCTCGATCATCGGCAGGTAGCGGTGGGCCTCCGACGTGCCGATTTCGCCCGACCGCAGCAGCATGTCATAGAGCAGGATCGGAAAGGCCGTCTCGTCCATCTGTATGCCGTACCAGTAGGGCCGCCCGTCAAGCCAGGCATTTTGCACCCAATGGCCGTCCGCCTCCTGGATGACGGTGAGATAGTCGAGCACCGAACGTGCGTCCGCGGCCGCCCCGGCGGCAAGCAGACCGCCCGCCGTCTCCACCAGATCACGCGTCCATACCAGATGATAACCGCCAAGATCATCGTCGCTCTTGTTGAAGCCCCAGGGGATGGAAAGGCTGGCGATGATGGCGCCCGAGGCATCGTCGCGGTGGGTGGCAAGCACGCTGGTACTGACGCGGTAGCGGTTCAGCTGGGTCGGATCATGCGGTTCGTCGAGCGCAAGCAGACCGGCCTGCCATTCCCGCCATCCGTTGCGGTAGTGTTTCAGTGCCGGCTCGACATCCTGTTCGAGGCTGAGCAGCGACCGCAAGGCCGCCTCCTCCGGCTGAGTGCCGAATCCGATGACGATCAGCGCGCGCCCCATTCCCGCCTGAATATCGAGCGTGCCCGATAGCGCGACATTACCGTCAGCGGCGCAGCAATAATCCTGTCTCAGCCCTTCGCCGCGCGACAATGTCTGCCAGCCATCGGAAAAACCGACATAACCCACGGAACGGGCAAGCCACGGCACCGAACTGGCAACTGCGAGAGAGCGCCCCGACCCTTCGGCAAAGAGCATCGGCCTGCCCTTGAAATCGGTGTACCAGCCGGTGTTGTTCGCGCCGCCATTGACGAGATGCGGGGCGACCAGCGCATGCAGCCGGTAGTCGGAGAGATTGCCCTTCAACGCCTGAAAGCGAATGTCCTGCAGCACCACTTCGCGCTCCGGATCCGAGAAGATCGTCTTGGTGATACGATAGCGGCCGTCGCCGGCGGTATTGACGAGGCGGAAGGCCGGAACGCCGTCCTCGATCGCCTCCACCCGGTGCTCGGCATCGCGCTTCTCCTCAGAAAAATAGTCCTCTGCCGTGACGATGAAGCCGAAATCGCGCACGCAGGCCATATCGAGCCGTGGCGCATAGATCTCATTGAGGATGCCATGACTCACTGTAAACCAGACACAGCTCGCAGCACTCACGGCGGTCCCGACCGCGCTCTTGTCGCTGGAGGTCCAGCGGGGCTCGATGCCCGGCGCGCCCGGCGGCACGACGGAACCGGGTGGCAATATCGCAACGGCCAAGTGCAGTTCCTCCGCTCGGGCTAGGCTCCTCATTGAGCACACCATCCTGAGACGAAATTCAGCGATCCGCAATATACCGACCTTGACCGGTTACGATCTTGCGCCGGATAAGAATATGCGGGGAAGCGAGCATCGCACAGGAGGAGTGCCAGCATGGCTGACATGACGGAAATATCTGAAGCAAAACAGACGCGTGAACACAGCAAGGCGAAGGCGGCATCCGCCAAGCCCGTGGTTCTGGCTGTCGACATCGGCGGTTCGCATGTGAAAGCAGAGCTCAGCAGCGGCAGCGAACGGCGCAAGGTCGTATCCGGTTCAAAGATGACGGCGGCAGCGATGGTCGCTGGGCTCCGCGATCTCACGGCCGACTGGCACTATGACCTGATCGCGATGGGCTATCCCGGTCCCGTCGCTGGCCACCGTCCCGCAGCCGATCCGTTCAACCTCGGGTCGGGATGGAAAGGTTTCGATTTCGAGAAGGCGCTCGGCAAGCCCGTCCGCATGGTCAACGACGCGCTGATGCAGGCGATCGGCAGTTACGAGGGCGGTCGCATGCTCTTCCTTGGCCTCGGCACGGGACTGGGCTCGGCCATGATTGCCGAGAATGTCTGCATTCCGCTCGAACTGGCGCATATGCCTTACAGGAAAGCGACTTTCGAGGATTATGTCGGCGAACGCGGCCTCGAGGGTCGCGGCAAAGGCAGATGGCGAAAGTCGGTCTTCGACGTCGCCGATCGCCTGGCTGCCGCCCTGCAGCCCGATTATATCGTCATCGGCGGCGGCAATGTTGACCGCCTCAAGGAAATGCCGCCGAAGTGCCGGCGCGGCAGCAATGACAACGCCTTCCGCGGCGGTTTCCGGGTCTGGTTGGATGACAGCCTGCGGCTGTGAACGTCAGGCGATCGGGCAAGTCTGACGACTGCTTTGCCCACAAGCCGATTACGGCTGATCGACCCCCCAAAACCAGTTTTCTCTTGGCGGCGAAACTCAGTTTTCCCGAAGACGCATAGCGAGCGAGCATTTCGCGCAGTTTCTCGTCATCGCGTGCTGCTCCCTGGCGAAACCACGCCTCGCTCCAGCCTTCATGCTCATGGTGGCACCGACCTTGCGGATGTAAGGCTTGGCCGGGCAGCATGGACGGCGATGAAAGCGGCCTTGCCGGTGAAGGATTGACCGACCTGACGTGACGTGGTTCAGGCGGCGAGCTGCAGCAGGACGGCGCTCGCCGTTATCAGCAGCACGACAATCCACGGCGGCGCCTTCCAGACGACCAGCAGCAGGAAGCCCGACAGGGCAAGAGCAAAATCGACTGGGGTAAGGACCGCGCTTGTCCATACCGGATTGTAGAGGGCAGCTCCTAGCACGCCGACCACGGCCGCGTTTGCGCCACGCATGGCCGCCTGCGCCAGCGGATAGGCGCTGAGCCTGTCCCAGAAAGGCAGAGTGCCGAGCAGCAGAAGGAGGCCGGGCACAAAAATCGCGACCAGGGAGATGGCGGCCCCCGTGACCCCATTGGGCGACGGCCCCATGACCGCACCGAGATAGGCCGAAAATGTAAAGAGAGGGCCAGGCACCGCCTGCGCAACGCCGTAACCGGCGAGAAATGCGTTCTCAGAAACCCAGCCCGGTCTCACCACCTCCGTCTCGAGCAGCGGCAGGACGACATGTCCGCCACCGAATACGAGCGCGCCGGAGCGATAGAAAGCGTCGAAAAGGCGCAGTCCCTGCGAATCCAGGATGGAAACAACAAGCGGCAATCCGAACAGCAGGAGCAGGAACACCAGCAGACAGGTAAGGCCTGCAGATCTCGATATTCGGAACGAGAAACCGGCCTTGTGCTCGGCGGCGGCCCCGCGACAAAGGACGAGTCCCGAAACGGCACCCAGCACGATGGCTGCGAGCTGGCCGAGTGCCCCTATTGATGTCACCAGGAAAATCGCGGCCAGTGCGATGCCGGCGCGCGGCCTGTCGGGCGTCAGTGATCGTGCCATGCCCCAGACGGCTTGTGCCACGACCGCGACCGCAACGAGCTTCAACCCGTGCAGCAGGCCTTGCCCGGCCGGATTGTCGAGCGCGGTGGCGGCGGTTGCGAAGATGAACAGGATCAGCGCGGAGGGAAGCGTGAAGGCGCTCCACGCCGCAAGCGCGCCCAGAGGTCCGCCGCGCAACAAGCCCATGGCAAAGCCGACCTGGCTGGATGCAGGACCGGGAAGAAACTGACAGAGGGCGACGAGGTCGGCATAGCCCTTCTCGTCGATCCATTTGCGCCGTGTCACGAGCTCGTCGCGAAAATAGCCAAGATGCGCGATCGGTCCGCCGAACGAGGTGAGCCCAAGCTTCAGGAAGGCGCCGAAAACCTCCGCGGGCGTGCCAGCCGGCGCAATAGCGGTCTTCTCCTCGGTCATTTTTCCTGTATCCACGCCAACATCCCCATTGTGCCGACCCGTATCCTCACCATCAATGACGGCACGATGACAACAGGTGATTTTCGATGTCAGTCGAATAGGCACAGATCTCGTGAAGGTGCGGATCAGACAACATGACGGACACGCGCTCGTGCGGGCAACGTCATGGCGACAACGCCGGCCATGACGAAGACAAGACCAAGCCCCGCCGTGGAAGACAGCGTTTCGCCAAGGAAGATGACACCGATCGCAACACCGATCGGGACCCTCAGATAGGCCTGGGCCGTGGCCCCCACCGATCCGAGCGTCTGCATGAGACGGAAATAGATCACGAAGGCGAGTGCCGTCGAGAAGACAGAGAGGGTAAGGAGCGCGAGCAAGGAATGCAGACTCGGGCTCAAGGTCCAGGGGTGATCGACGACGATACTAACAGGTATGAGGATCACCGCGCCCGAGATCAGCGAGCCGCCAGCCGGCAGCATGGGATCGAGCCCCCTGAAATTCCGGCCGAAGACCGCCGCGCCCGCATAGCAGATCGTAGCGGCCACGATCGCAAGCTGTGCCGGGAGCGCCTGTCCGATATTGTCGAGCGCACCGAGGCCGATGATCAGGGCGGTCCCGATCAATCCCGAGGATACGCCGAACAGCTTGCGGCTTGTCATCGCTTCGTGCCGGGTGATCAGTGCCGTGATCAGAAAGGCAAAGATCGGCGTCGTGGAATTCAGGATCGCGGCAAGACCGGCATCGGTCGTGCGCTCGGCCCAGGCGATCAGCGTAAAGGGCAAGACACTGTTCAGGCAGGCCTGACACAGAAAGTAGATCCAGGTCTGTCGGTCGCGAGGCATCCTGAGGCCGCGCCACCGGATGACGGCGAGAAGCAGCAGGCCGGCAATCAGCGTCCTCGCGGCGACCAGTGTCACCGGTGCGATGGTCTCAACGCCGATCTTGATGAATGTGTAGGACGCTCCCCAGAGTGCGGAGAGCGCCAGCAGCAGCACCAGTTCCCGTGTCATGTCAGTCTTGTTGTCCATCGTATTCCGGTCCTAGTCAGACAGCCTGTGCTTCTCTCTAGCTGCAACGGGTGCTGAATGCTTCGATGCAGACCGAACTATCGACGATTGGGAATGCAACTGAGACCGGCGACGAAGGCTCTTCCGGAAATATCCCGTCGGTGTCATAGGTGGTGGCAACGGAGGAGAACGATATGACTGAAATGACGGTTCTTGCATTTGCGCTTGTGGCATTCGTCGGCATCGCCACGCCCGGCCCGACTGTGCTCCTCGCCCTGACGAACGGCTCCAAATTCGGGGTGCGCCGGGCGACATCTGGCATGATCGGTGCCGTCATGTCGGATTTCGTGCTGATCGGTGCCGTCGCATTGGGTCTTGGTGCCCTGCTCGCCGCCTCGGAATTCTGGTTCACCGTCATCAAATGGGTCGGCGTCTGCTACCTCGCCTTCCTGGGTGTCATGCTGCTGCGGTCGAAGGGAACGCTGGATGTCGCGCTGCGCTCCGAAGAGAACGCATCCGGCTCAGCGGTGGCGATCTTCCTGAAGAGCTTTCTCGTCGCCGTCACCAATCCAAAAGGCTATCTGTTCTTTTCGGCCTTCCTGCCGCAATTCATCGATCCACGCGGTCCGCAGGTCGAGCAATATGCCATGCTTGCCCTCGTCTTCGCCGCCATCGATTTCATGGTCATGTTCGGCTATGCGGCTCTCGGCTCGCAGGCCGTCCGGTTGTTGCGGAAATCGGGCGCGCTCTGGCTCGACCGGATCTGCGGCGGCGTCTTGCTGACGCTCGCCGGCTCGCTGGCGCTCTACCGGCGGGCAAGCACCTAAACGGCATTACCTGCCGATTTACAGTGAGTTTACAGTAACGTACTTAACCAAAGTCTCCTGATCTGCATTCCATAGCCCGGAGGGGCGCCATTCCGGCGGCCACAACAGGAGGGTAATGCATGCCTGGAGTATGGAGACCGGTTGGCGCGGCGGTGATCGCCGTCATCGCCTGGACGGGTGCAGCGAAGGCAGACACGATCAGCTATGCCGATGCGGTGAGCGTACTGGCAAAGGATTGCGGCACCGATATCAAGAAGCTCTGCAAGGGGCTGAACCTCGGCAACAACAGGATCGCCGATTGCCTCGCTCAGAATGCGGCCAAGGTCTCGCCAACTTGCACATCCTCGCTTGCGAGTGTCGTGGCATCGATCCAGAAGCGCGAGCAGGCGCAGACAGCCTACAGCAAGGTCTGCGCCACCGACATGGCCCGGCGCTGCAATGGCGTCGTCGGCGACGGCTACATTCTTGCATGCCTGGCCAAAAAGCAGAACACGATCAGTGCCCAGTGCAATCAGGCGATATCAGATGCAGGATGGAGGTAAGGTCATGACTATGCGAAAAACCGCCCTCGCCGGCTTTGCCGCCGCCTTCCTGCTGCCCACCTTCGCCTTTGCGCAACAGGTCTCCCAGGAGCGGATCGTCGCCGGTCTCGGAAAGCTCCAGGGGGCAGCGCCGATTGTCGATGTCGAACTGCTGAGACAAGAGGCCATGAACGGATCCGGAAAGGAGATGTCGGGTCTGCCGAACTGGAGCAAGGTCGCGCGCCTGCCGCAGATGGTGGTCGAGATCGCCTTTGCCAACGACTCCATTGCCATCGAACCGGAATCCTATCGCACGCTCGGCATGATCGCCGATGCCCTGCACCACCCGAACCTCTGGGCCTATAAGTTCCTCGTCGTCGGTCATACCAGCTCGACCGGCAGCGACCAGCATAATCTCGAACTCAGCCAGCAGCGGGCGGAAGCCATCAAGGAAATCCTCTCGACGACCTTTGCCGTCGATGCCGGGCGTCTCTACACGGTCGGGGTCGGCGAATATTTTCCGATCGACGGCTCCAATGCGAAAGCCGCCGACAACAGGCGCGTCCAGCTCTACAATCTCGGCGTCTTCACCAAGAAGCAATGACCAGCCGCAATCGGAGCTGTCGTTATGGACTTCCTTCGCGATCTTGCCGGGTGGAGCACCCTGGCCGTCGCTGCGATATTGCTGATCGTGCAGCTCCTTGCGCATGAGATCGGCTATCGTATCGGCTCAAGCCGCAAGACGAGCGTTCAGGGCCAGGCGGAAAACGTCGGCGTGGTCGTCGCCGGCATGCTCGGCCTGCTGGCTTTCGTTCTGGCGCTCACGCTTTCCTATTCGACTGCCCGCTTCAGCGAGCGGCGCCAGGGGACGCTGAACGAAGCCAATGCCATCGGTACCGCCTTTCTGCGGGCAAGCGCGATCGGCTCGCCGCAGGCGGTCGAGGTCGCACGGCTGCTTGAAGATTACCTGAAGGCGCGACGAGCCTTCGTCGATGCCGGGCTCGACAACGACGCGATTGCCAGCGCAAACCAGGATACGTCCAGGCTGCAGCAATCGATATGGCGCGGTGTCAGCGCCATCGTTCGCGATCGTCCGGACCCCGTCTCGGTTTCGCTGATGTCGGCGGTCAACGAGGCCTTCGATGCCGGCACAGCCGAGCGTTTCGCCATGGGCATCCGCCTGCCGTCGCAGATTTTCTGGCTCCTCACGGGCGTCATGCTGCTCAGTATGGCCTCTCTCGGCTATCAGTTCGGTTTGCGCGGCCGGCCAGTCCGTGTGCTTATCCTTCTTCTGACGGTGGTCTGGACCGCCGTAATCGTCAATATTCTGGATCTGGCATCGCCGAGGGTCGGCAATTTCCGCACCAATGCCGCCGTCTACGAATGGACGCGTCAGGGATTTTCGGGGATGGGCTTGCCGCCGGCAGAATCGCAGTGACGAGTGTCCGATTGCCTTCGATCATTGTCACCGACCAATGACGATGTTGCCGACAGGCAGCGTGACCCGAATACCCCTGTCACTGGACGGAATGACCGGCCTGCGCGTGTGCCCCCATCCGCGCGACGAGCAGTGAATACGCTACATAGTATTTATAGATATTGCTGACATATTGGACCGTCTCCCGCCCGACGATCTCGGAAGCGGCATTCTCGACATTGCCGAACCAGACATTGGGATCGAGGCCCATCGCCTTTGCCTTGTCGCGGAACTTGCGCAGGTTGCCTGGCCCGGCATTGTAGGCTGCGAAGGCGAAAAGCTGCCGGTCCTTGGGCGTAAGCCCCTCGTCGTCGATATAGGTGTCGATGAGATGGCGCAGATATTTGGCGCCCGCTTCGACATTGCGGTCGGGGTCCTTGTCGATGCCGCTGATGCCGATCACCTTGTCCTTTGCCGTCGAGGGCAGCATCTGCATGATTCCGACGGCACCGCGCGGTGAGCGCCTGGACTGATCGAGCTGCGATTCCTGATAGCCCTGCGCAAGCAACATCAGATAGTCGAAGGAATAGCTGCCGCCATGTTTGCGGAAGATCTCGACAAGCTTCTGGAAGCGCGCGACATCGTTGGGCGAATAGGCACGCTTGATGATCTTGTCTTGCTTGTAGAAGGTATTGCGCAGGATATTGCCGAAGGTCGTGCCCACCTTGTGGCTGGCGACGAAGGCGTTGAGTTCGGCCATTAGCTCGGGGCTGTTCTTGCGGATCGCCCAGGCAATCTTTCCTTGAGATGACAGCACGATATCGTGTCGCACCTTCATGTCGGCAAAGACATGCGTCCAGATATCCCCCTTATAGGCATCGACGACGGTGAAGGGCAGAAGCTCGGCATTGACCATCTCCATCAGATCCTCGTCCTCTAGGCTCTCATCCATGAGGTCGATGACGATCTCGGCCTTGCCGGCCGCGGCGAGTTCCTTGTTCCGCGCCAGAAGATGCTCATGATAGCTGCTGGAGGCGCGCACGGCGACGTGCTGGCCCGAGAGATCGTCGAGCGTGGATACCGTCGGGCTGTTTGGCGCAGCGACCAGAACCTCCTCGGCATTGTCATAGAGCGGATCGGTAAAATCCACCTGGCTCAGCCGCTCGTCGGTGATCGTCAGGTTCGCCATGACGATATCGCCATAGCCCTCGTTCAGCGCGTCGAACAGCCTGTCACGTGGCATCGGCACGAAGACGATATTGATATGGTCGATCTGCTTCTTGCGGTCCTTGTTGAGAACCTTTTCGAGCTCCAGCCCGAATTGCACCGCCGTGCCAAACTGGCGCCCTCTGTCGACGAAGTAGATCGTTTTGCTGTAGGGCACCAGCACTCGCACGATACGGCGCTCCTTCATCGCACCGAGATCAATGACATGCTTCTGAATGAGGCCGGGAGAACCCGCCTCCTCGGTTGCCGCCGGCCTTGTCCCCAGCGAGACGGCAGCGAGCAGCAGCACGAACAGCACCTTCAGAAACGAGCTCATCGAGGCCTCCCCAGCATCGGCCCTGAACGCATCAGGTGAATATTGCGGTTTTACATCTTGCCGCCGCGGGAGCTCCGGCCGCACTCCTGCGGCGGCTTTGGAAGGTTATTGTGGCGTCAGGCGCTCCAGCTCGTTGAGCCGCTTCAGCGCCGCCTCCTGCCGCAGAAGGCCGTAGTTGATGCCGCTCGCATTCAGCGAACTGCCCTCCTGATAGGGGTACTGGTTGAAGTCGGAGAAGAAATCCTTGATCTTGCCCTGCACCGGCACGATCAGCCACATATTGCGGGCAAGGAACTCGACGGCGCCGCCACCCTCCTTCAATCCGCGCTCATAGGGGTCCATGCGCAGGTTGGCGATGCTAGCCCAGGCCGGCACTTCGCGGGTGGCCGTAGCGATATTGCCCTCGCTGTTGACCGCAAAACTCAGCTTCCAGTCGTTCCACCTGATGGCGTTGAGATTGCCGCCCTGGTCAAAATAATAGACGGAATCGCGCGGCCCGCTCGTGCTGTCACCATTCAGCATCGGCAGCAGATTGTAACCGTCCAGATGCACCTTGAACTCCTTCGCGCCCGACTTGAAGCCTGCCTTCATCTGCTCCTTAAGGTCGTCGATGCCGGCGGCGGCCGCAAATGTCGGCATCCAGTCCATCAGGGTCACGATCTCGTTGATCTCCGTGCCCGGTTTTACCACGCCCGGCCAGCGAACCATCATCGGAATGCGGAAGCCGCCTTCCCATGTCGTGCCTTTTTCGCCGTGGAACATGGTCTGGGCACCGTCCGGCCAAAGTGCGAGTTCGGCGCCGTTATCGGTCGTGTAAAGAACGATCGTGTTGTCGGCGATGCCGAGCTGATCTAACTGGTCAAGGAGTTGGCCGACATGGCCGTCATGTTCCACCATGCCGTCCGCATGGATGCCCTTGCCGGTCTTGCCGAGCGAGTCGGGCTTCAGATGAGTGAAAATGTGCATGCGGGTCGAGTTGAACCAGCAGAAGAAAGGCTTGTCAGCCTTCGCCTGCCTATCGATGAAATTCTTGGCGGCAGCCAGGAATTCCTCGTCGATCGTCTCCATCCGTTTGGTGTTGAGCGCGCCCGTATCTTCGACTTTTCCGTCGGCCGTGGACTTAATGACGCCGCGCGGACCGAACTGCCGGCGGAAAGCCGGGTCCTTCGGATAGAAATAGCCTTCCGGCTCCTCTTCGGCATTCAGGTGATAGAGATTACCGAAGAATTCGTCGAAGCCATGCTTCGTCGGCAGGTGCTGATCCTGGTCGCCAAGATGGTTCTTGCCGAACTGGCCGGTCGCATAGCCCCTGGTTTTCATCACGTCGGCAATGGTCGGCATCCAGTCCTGGATGCCATGCGGGTCGCCCGGCATGCCGATCGTCAGAAGGCCGGTGCGGAACGGCTCCTGCCCGAGGATGAAGGAGGCGCGGCCCGCCGTGCAGCTCTGCTGACCGTAGGAATCCGTGAAGATCGCCCCTTCCTTGGCGATGCGGTCGATATTCGGCGTGCGATAGCCCATCAGCCCCATCGTGTAGGCGCTGATCTGCGGAATGCCGATATCGTCGCCGAAGATGACAAGGATATTGGGCAGTTTTCCCGAACCGCCGCTGGCCGCCGTCTGCTGCGTCTGTGCTGCGGCCTCATTGACCGCGGATGAGACGGCGAGAGCCGTGATCGCAAGCGACGTGCCGCCGAGCAGAAGATTGCGGCGACTGACGGATGCCAACCTATCATCCTGCTTTTGATTTTCGACGTCTTTCATCGAATTCCTCCTTGAGATCAAACCTGCGCGCGAATGCTCCGCTAAATTCCATGGTCACGGAAGTACGTTACGGTAAACGTCAGGCGTAAACGGCCCCGTTAACGGTCCGGGGTCTTTATCTCACGTGCTGTTGCCGTGCCCGAAGCTGTGCTGCAAACCGCGCGGAAAGCTCTTTTCCAACAACAGCTCTACTTTCTCGAAACAGCCGATCCGGTGTTTCAGTGCTCTGGCATCATCATACCATTCCGGCTGTAGAACTGGGCTACGACGCGCGCCCGTCGATCGGCCGCTTCCGTTTGAGGCACAGGATGATTCAATCCGGCTTGGAAGGGCTCTAGCGCGGCCAGGGGTCGGCTTCGAGCTCGTCGCCCGCCTGCAAACCCTGCAGGATAGCGATGAGCTGCGGCGCCATTTCTCTGATTTCGGTGAGGTGAATGGCCGTCAATCGCTTCAGCACATCATCGGCCTTTTCGGTCAGTTCCAGCGTCTGGCGGCGCTTGTCGGCAGGATCCGCGCGGCGGGAGACGTAGCCCGCTGCAACCAGCCGGCCGACGAGTTCGGTCGCCGAATGCGGCGCGATCAGCAGACGCTCGGCAAGCAAGCCGATCGTCATGGCATCTTCTCCGCGATGGCCGCGGATGGCGAGCAACGCCTGATGCTGCTGCGCCGGCAGGCCCTCCTCCTGCGCGGCGGAAGCGCTGAAATCCATGAAGCGGCGCAGCGTATAGCGTAGGTTGGAGAGCGCCTCGTAATCGGCATCCGTCAGATCGTCCTTCGGCTTTTTCCCCATACGTCCCCTACTCCCGGCGCCTTCAGTGCGCTCATTGCATCCACGCAGCCACTTCCATCCTCCGGTGATCCTGCAGCATGCGCAGTGCCTGCATCAGTTCCGGCGCCATCTCGCGGATCTCGTAGAGATGGGCTGATGTCAGTCGACGCAATAGCTCTTCTGCCTGCTCTGTCAACATGAGCGTCTGCCGGCGCTTGTGCTTCGTATCTATGGAGACAAGGCCGGCCTCCCGCAGCGAAGCGGCCAATTCGGCATTCTCAACTGCGGTAAGAATGAGCTTGTCGCCGAGGTTCGACAGGCTCATTCGCCCGCCGACGCCGAGCCCCTTGATCGCTAGCAGCGCCTGATGCTGCTGGCGCGTCAGGCCGAGTTTTTCCGCGGCCTTGCCGCTGAACTGGCGGAACTTGCGGATCCTGTATCTGAGATTGGCGAGCGCCTCATATTCGATTTCCGATAGCGCGCGATCATTATTCTGCATGGTTCCAGCTCCCGATTTTGGCTGTTGATTTATATCGTACTGCGATATATTTGCCGATTGAGTGAAGCCGTCAACAGGACCTGCAATGCCCCCTCAGAAAAATGCACATCGCCCCCATGATTTCATGGGCGGCCTCTCCCGGCGCGAAGCCGGGGATTTCACCACGGACAAACGTGTTCTTGCTCTCGTCGGCATGGCACTGATCGTCGGCACCGGCGGTGCCTTTGCCGCCTGGGTTCTGGTCAGCCTCATTTCGCTGGTGACGAATCTCGTCTGGTTCCACCGCTTCAGCATAACGGCCGTTTCGCTGGCCCTGGCGCCACGCTCCGTCTGGATGGTGCTCATTCCTGTCATCGGCGGCCTCGTCATCGGGCTGATGGCCCGTTTCGGCTCGGAAAAGATCCGCGGCCACGGCATCCCAGAAGCCATCGAGGCGATCCTGATCGGCGGCAGCCGCATGTCGCCCAAAGTGGCGGTGCTGAAGCCGCTCTCCTCGGCGATCTCGATCGGCACCGGCGGCCCCTTCGGTGCGGAAGGCCCGATCATCATGACGGGCGGAGCGATCGGCTCGCTCTTTGCCCAGTGCTTCCACCTGAGTTCGGCCGAGCGCAAGACGCTGCTGGTCGCAGGTGCTGCCGCCGGCATGACGGCGATCTTCGGCTCGCCGATTGCCGCCATCATGCTCGCCGTCGAACTCTTGCTATTCGAATGGAAGCCGCGCAGCTTTATCCCGGTCGCGGTCGCCGCCTGCGTATCGATCTGCTGGCGCCCCTTCCTGTTCCAGGCCGGCCCGCTCTTCCCCAAACAATTTCACATGGACCTGCCCTGGTGGGGCATCCTGCTCTGCGCGGCGATGGGCATCATCGCCGGCCTGCAATCCGGCCTTCTGACGACTCTGCTCTACAAGATCGAGGATCTCTTCGAGGCGCTGCCAATCCACTGGATGTGGTGCCCAGCCCTCGGCGGTCTCTTCATCGGCCTCGGCGGCCTGATCGAGCCCCGCGCGCTCGGCGTCGGCTACGATATCATCGACGCCCTGCTGAATAGTTCCATCCTGCCCGCCGCCGTGTTGACCATTCTCTTGGTGAAAGCTGCGATCTGGCTTATCGCCCTGTCGTCAGGTACGTCGGGCGGTGTTCTGGCGCCACTCCTGATCTTCGGCGGCGCGCTCGGCTGGCTGGTCGGCCTTTTCCTTCCGGGTGATCCCGGCTTCTGGGCCCTGCTCGGCATGGCCGCCATGATGGGCGGCACCATGCGAGCGCCGTTGACCGGCACCTTCTTCGCCGTGGAGTTGACGGGCGATGTCTCATCGCTGCTGCCGCTGCTGGCCGCGACCGTCTCCGCCTATGCGGTCACGGTGCTGCTGCTGCGCCGCTCGATCCTGACCGAGAAAATCGCCCGCCGCGGCCAGCACATCACCCGCGAATACGGTATCGATCCTTTCGAGTTTTCCCGGGCCCGCGACATCATGATCAAGGAGGTTGATACCTTCCCGGCGCACATGACGGTCGGAGAAGCGATCAATTTCTTCGTTACTACACCGAAGACCCATCGGGTCTATCCGGTTGTCAATCCCAAGGGGATCGTGAGGGGGCTGGTCTCGCGTGGCGATGCGCTGCGCTGGCAGCAGGATGGCACGCTCGCCGACCAGATGCTCGGCGATTTCGTCTCGGATACGTCACTGCCGGCAGCCCATCCCGACGATACGGTCGGTTATGTCGCCGATCTGATGCTGGCGACCGATGCCGGCCGCATTCCGATCGTCGACCCGGAAACCGGGCAGTTGCACGGCCTCGTCGCCCGCAAGGATCTGCTGCGGCTGCGCCATTCGCTGAGGGCAACCGAGACGGAGCGCCAGCCCTATTTAGGACCGCGAAGGCAGATGGGCGAAACGCAGGTGGACAAAGGACGCGCCTGAAGCTCGAGTACCAATGATATCAGCGAAAACCGCCGTCAGCCTATGACGGCGATGAACTGCTCGCTCAGCAGACGACGGCTAGCCCTCTTCGGCACCGCGATCGTTACCTAGTTAAGCCACCGGCGTCAGTGCCCGGCAGCGCCAACAAGGACGCTGGCCCGCCGGTACCCCATTACCGGCCGAGCCAGCGGTATTCCTGGATCGAAGCCTTGCCGGTCTTCTTGTCGTAGAGGCAGATCAGGTTGACGTTCTTCACCTTGCTCTTGCCCTTGCCCATCGAGCCGCGCAGGAGCACCGCAACCTTTCCTGTCGCATCGTCGAAGACGATGGGAGCGGTAGCCTCCGGCGTATCCATGCCTGATTGGCCGATGCAGGTGCCGTTCACCTTGGCGAAGAGCGCATTCCACGCGGCATCGTTGGAGGCGCCGGCATAGTGAGCCGAGAGCAGCATCACGGCTGCCGTGATCGTCATTTTGTTGATCATTTTTCAAACCTGTTACAACGGACGAATCGCCCTTCGCCTGGCAAACTGTTTGTGAGAAGCGAGCGAGGCTAAAAAAAGGCGGCGGATTGTCGCCTACTGCCGCAGCTTTACAAACCTTGCCCGTCGCGCACCGACCGCTATTTCCACGGCATGCGGCGGCTCAAGAGGCAAGCACAGATCCATGTTCCAGAAAGTCGACTGCGTCATCCTCAAGGTGCCGGACCTCGGCGAAGGCCTCGCCTTCTACCAGCATGCCCTCGGCCATAGACTGCTCTGGCGCACAGCCGATGCGGCCGGCCTTGCCATGGCCGATACGGACGCCGAACTGGTGCTGCACACCAAAGCAGGCCCCGAGGTGGATCTTCTGGTACCCGAACTTGCTCCCGCCCTCGAGCGTTTCGAGGCACTCGGCGGGAAACGGGTCTGCGAACCTTTCGAACTGCCGATCGGCATAGCGGCTGTCGTGCGTGATCCCTTCGGCAATGTTCTGACTATGCTGGATCAAAGCAAGGGTACGTTCACCACCGATGCCGACGGAAACGTGACGGGCGTGGAGCCCTAGCAGAGTTCAATGCGGCCCCAGAAACATTTCCGCGCCGAGCAGCAGCAGGCAGACGAGGAACCCGCGGCGGAAGGTTGACGGCGCAATCCGATCGCGCAACACCTTTCCCACCCACATGCCAGCCAGCGCCGGCAGGATCGCAAGCACAGAGAATGCAAGATTGCCGCCGTCGAATGCGCCGCGAAAGCCGAGAGACGCTGCGAGCGCGATGGTGGAGACGGTGAAGGACAAGCCGAGCGCCTGCACAAGATCATCCTTGGCGAGCCCCAGCGCCTGCAGATACGGTACGGCGGGGATGACGAAGACGCCGGTGCTGCCGGTCACCAGTCCCGTTACTGCACCAATGACTGGCGAAAGCCAGAGCTCCATCGCGCCTGGCACGCGGATTTGACGGGCAAACAGCGCATAGGCAGCATAGAGCACCAGCGCAGCACCGAGGCCCCGCGTCGTCAGGCCGCTATCGCCGCTCGCAAGCCATTCCGAACCAAGCATCGTCCCCGCAACGATGGCCGTCATCATCGGCCAGAACCGCCGCAGGAGAGCGCCGAAGCTCGGGCCTGCGAGCAATTGCCAGATATTGGTGACCGACGACGGCGCGATAAGCAGGCTTGCCGCCGTCAGCGGCGAGGTCAAAATACCCAATATGCCCATGGCGACCGTCGGAAGTCCCATGCCGGCGAGACCCTTGACGATACCGGCGGCAAAGAAGGTGGCGGTGACTGCTGACAGGAAGGTGAAGGAAAGATCGGACATGACGCATTGCTAGCAGCTTCAGAGATCGGCACAATGCGGAAGTCCCTCAGCCTTCCTTCGGCTGGTCCGAAGGCAGAAAATGGCCTACTCTCGCAAAATGCGTTTCGATCTCACCGACCTTCGCCTGTTTCTTGCCGTCGTCGATGCCGGCAGCATCACTCATGGGGCGGCAGATGCAGGGCTGTCTCTGGCTGCAGCAAGCGAGCGCCTGCGCGATATGGAGACGCTCGGTGAGGTCATTCTGCTGAAGCGCAGCCGCCGCGGCGTCTCGCAGACAGAGGCCGGAGAAGCCCTGGCCCACCACGCCCGCATCATCCTCAGCCAGATCAGGCAGATGCATGGCGAGCTTGGCGAATATGCGCGCGGGCTGCGCTCGACGATCAGCATTCTCGCCAACACGGCGGCCATATCGGAACATCTGCCCGAGAAGGTGGCGGACTGGATGGCAGCCAACCCGCAGGTGGATCTGCAGTTGAAGGAACGGCAGAGCGTCGAGATTGCCGGAAGTGTTGCGGCCGGCCGTGCCGAGATCGGCATCCTCTCTGCCGCGGCTGACATGGCCGGGCTGACGGCAAGGCCATTCGCCACCGATCGGCTCGTCGTCGCTGTCAGCAAGGGACACCCCCTGGCGCGGGAGCGCAACGTCCGTTTCGCCGATCTCGTCGACGAGCATTTCGTCTGCCTTGCCGCCGGCGCCCTGCAGGATCATATCGATGCGCAGGCAGGCCGCCTCGGCATCAGGCTGAAGACCCGCGTGCGGCTGCGCGATTTTCAGGCCGTTTGCCGGCTGGCGGGTGCAGGTGCCGGGATCGGCATCGTGCCCGAAATAGCCGCTCACCGTGCGAAACGGTGGTCGGGAATTGTCACTGTCGGCTTGTCGGATGGCTGGGCGACGCGGCAGCTGGTGGTCTGCACGGCAGAGCGGGCGGAATTGTCGCTCCATGCCCGCAGCCTTTTGAACCATCTTGCCCCCGCATAAAGACGCCTAACCAGCGCCTTTGAGGGCGGCTCCCGCTCAGCCACGAAAGCTCGCCGGACGCGTTATTCAAGGTTGTGCTCATACTCTTCCCGTGCAAGGCTGCCGCAAGCGGGAGGTAACTGTCATGAACGGTGCAGACAGCCTGTGCGATACGCTTCTGGCAAACAGTGTCAGCGTATGTTTTGCTAATCCGGTACGTCGGAAATGCATTTTGTCGCAGCGCTCGACCGCAAGCCCGCGATGCGCTGCGTTCTTGGCCTTTCCGAGGGCGTCGTGACGGGCGCGGCCGATGGTTATGCGCGCATGACCGACCGCCCGGCTGCAACATTGCTCCACACTGGGCCGGGTCTCGCCAATGGCCTTGCCAATCTCCACAATGCCCGGCGCGCCCGAGTCCGTTATCAACATCGTCGGTGATCATGCCTCCTACCATCTTCAGCTCGACGCGCCGCTGACATCGGATATCGAAAGCCTGGCGGGTGCTATGTCCAACTGGGTGCACCGCATCCGCAGCCCGGAAGAGATTGCCGGGGCGACGGAGGCCGCCTATCGTGCCTCATTGTCACCGCCCGGTGTGGCAACGCTCATCCTGCCGGCAGATGCGGCCTGGGGCGAGGTCGAAGCGGATCAGCCGATCAGGTTGCCTCTGCCGGTGCCGCCGGCGGTGAACATGGACGCCGTACGCGCGGTTGCCGCGGCCATCAGAGACACGCCCGGCGAAGCCGGAATTGTCGTCAGCGGTAGGGCTGCCCGCGCCGATTGTCTGGAGATCGCGGGAGCAATTGCGGCCGCCAGGGATGTGCGTCTCTTCAGCGAGATGCAACTGCCGAGGATCGAGCGCGGCCGCGGCCGTGTCGCCGTAACCCGCATCCCCTACCCGGTCGACGCCGCCCTGGACCTGCTGGCCGATATCGATGTGCTTGTATTGGTTGGCGCCCCCGAGCCGGTCGCCTTCTTTGCCTATCCCGGCAAACCTGGACGGCTTGTGCGCAAAGGCTGCAAGGTCCTGACGCTCGCAAGACATGGCGAGGATCTGAAAGGCGCGCTCGAAGCACTCAGCGACGAACTCGGCGTCAGGCCGTCGCAACCCCTGCCACGGGCAAGTGCAGCTTCCGACCATATCACGCCCTTCGGGCATCTGACCGAAGATGCGATCGCAGTGATGGTGGCGGAAAGACTTCCCGACAATGCCATCGTTTGCGACGAGGGCATCACCTCGGCCCGCCGCTTCTTCGAACTTTCGGCGGCTTCGGCGCCGCACGACTACCTGATGAACACCGGCGGCTCCATCGGTTGCGGCATACCGCTTGCAACGGGTGCGGCGATCGCCTGTCCCGATCGCAAGGTCATCGATCTGCAGGCCGATGGCAGCGGCATGTACACGGTGCAGGGCCTGTGGACGCAGGCGCGCGAAATCTCGACGTGGTGACGATCATCTTCGCCAACCGCGCCTACGCCGTGCTGCATGCCGAAATGCGCAATGTCGGCGTCCACGGAATCGGCGAGAACGCCCGGCGGATGATGGACCTCGATCACCCCGCCTGGGACTGGGTGCTGATCGCCAAGGGCATGGGCGTCGATGCCGCGGGCGCGCATAGCTGCGAGCAATTTGCCGATCTCTTCGAAAGTGCGCTCAGGCGCCGCGGACCGTTTCTCATCGAAGCGATCATCTGAGCGTTCAGGTAACCCGGTTGGCAATCCCGCCTTCGAAGCATAGCATTCCGGTCTCAAACCGAAAGCCGAGACCGATAATGACAGCGTCATCCGTGCAAACCTCGCCGCAAATCCTGCTGACCAGTTCCGGGCGGGCGTGGAGCGGGCTCGCGGCCGAATTCCTGCATATTCCGCGCGGCCTCTCCCGTGTACCGGGCGGTGACATGCATCGTCTGGGGATCCATTTCGGTCCTCCCGTCAATGCGGATTGTCGCTGCGGCGGCCGGCGCATGCGCCGCGTGCAGAAACCCGGCGATATCGATGTCATTCCCGCCGGTCTCGACGGGTCCTGGGAGGATGATGCCGACTGCCGGATCCTGCGTGTGGGGCTCGATCCCGGGCGGCTTGCTCAGGTCGCCGGAGAACTCGGGCGGGATGCCGGCCAGATCGAGCTGCAGCCGAGATTCCAGCTGCGAGACGCCGGCATCGAGGCGATCTGCCGGGCGATCAAGGCGGATCTGGAAGCCGATATCCCGTCCGATCCGCTCTATATCGATCTTCTCGCCAATGCTCTCGCCATCCGGCTGATCGAGACGGCGAGCGGTGCTTCAAGGATGCCCGAAACTCGCAACACTCAGAAGCTTTCCGCACGACAGCTGCGGGTGCTGACGGAATTCATAGAAACCAACCTGGACCGGAAGCTGCATCTGGCGGACCTTGCGATCGTTGCCGGTCTCAGCGTCACGCGGCTGAAGAGCCTGTTTCGGAACAGCACTGGCGTTCCGGTGCACCAATATGTCATGCGCCGCCGGGTCGAATATGCCCGCGCCCTGATGACAACGACCGATATGGCTGCAAGCGAGATCGCGCTCGCCGCAGGCTTTGCCCATCAGAGCCATATGGCAACAACGATGCGCCGGCTCACTGGCCAGACGCCCGGCGAAATCCTCCGCGAAGTCGGCGAATTCCGCCCGAAATTGCAAAGACTGGCCTGAATTTGTGCGACGCCTCCGGTGCGGCCTTCTAGTCCTTGCGCATCATCAGCAAGGAGAAGGACATGATTGCAATCCTCGGAGCTGCCGGAAAGGTCGGCTATTCGACCGCCGGGGTGCTGCGCGAGGCAGGTGTGCCCGTGCGCGCCATTCTGCGCGATCCGTCGAAGGCTGGCCGGCTGACCGCCACCGGCTGCGACGTCGCATTTGCCGATCTGCAGGACGCCAGGGCACTTGCCGCAGCGATATCGGGCGCGGAGCGTGTTCAGGTCATTCTGCCAGCCAACCCGCGGGCCGAAGATATAAAGGGCGACATGCGCCGCTCCATCGAAAGCATCGCCGAGGCATTGGAAGAGGCGCGCCCCGCCCTCGTACTGGCCATTTCCGATTACGGCGCCCATCTCGGCGAAGGCTTCGCGATGCCGAGCATGTTCCACATATTCGAGCAGCGCCTTCGCCAGCTGGATATGCACCGGATATTCCTGCGCTCGGCCGAGCATATGGAAGGCTGGGGCCGCGTTGCGCCGGCAGCGATCGCAACCGGCATTCTGCCGAGCTTTCATGACCCGGTCGAAAAGCGGATCCCCAATGTCTCTGCACAGGATGTCGGCCGTATTGCCGCCGATCTCCTGCTGCGGCCCGACATCGAAATGCGCGAGCAGATCATCCACGCGGAAGGTCCGCGCCGCTATAGCGCGAGCGATGTGGCGGCCGCACTGAGCGAGCTATCGGGGCGCACGATCACCGCTCGAGCGCTGCCCCGTTCGCAATGGCGCGAAATCCTGGGCCGGATGGTGAGCGCCAGCGCCGCGGATCTTTTGACCGAGCTTTACGACGTTCACAGCAAGGGTGGTCTCATCGATGTCGAACCGAATGCGCGTGATGTCCGCTATGGCACGACCGAGTTGATCAACGCGCTTCGGCCTATTGTCGCCGTACGGTGACGACCGATCGCAGCTTCGTCCCAGTTGATCGATAAGGGAACCGGGTGCGTGTGAAGGAGGTTTATCACGCAGGAACAGGAGGTCCCCATGATCCGTAAGCTGAAATCAGGCGAATATCGACTCTACTCCCGCAAGCCCGACCCAAAAACGCACAAGCGCAAGAACCTCGGCACCTTCAAGACACGCGAAGCCGCCGAGAAGCATGAGCGCGAGGTGCAGTATTTCAAACATCACTAGAGCGATGCCGCGGGAGGATCGCCGCGCCTCAACGGCCGACCATGCCCTTGGGATCATCCCGATAAGGGTCGCGGCGGTTGGGGTCGCTGTAATAGGTCCGGTATCCGCCGCTTGAAAAGGTCTCTCGATAGGTGCCATTGAGCTGCTGATGCGTCTGCGAGTATAGATCTCCATTGCGATACGTGTTGTAGCCGCCGCCGAGATTCTGCTCTCTGATATAGGTGTTCTCTGAACTGTCAGTGGAGCACGGAGCCGAAACCAGCTCGCAGGAAGCAGACGCATTCCCGGCAGTGAGCATGAAAATTCCAAAGAAAACCGCCTTCATGCAAACTCCTTTTCGCGAATTGGGCATCGTGTACGAGGACAATGTAACTTAACGGCGAAAAAGAACAAACAGAAAACATCTCGGCCGTTTCCGCTGCCCCTTTTAATAGATCAAATGTTAAACTGCGCCTGTGATGATCCGGTCCGAATACCCAAGCAGACAGGCGGCGCGATAATGAGTGAATGGTTGACGGCGGCGAAGCAATGGGCGCGAACCGTGAAACGCGATGTGGTCGCGCTGTGGATTGCAGCGCGGGACAGTCGCACACCCACCATGGCCAAGATCGTTGCAGGGGCGGTTGCCGCCTATGCGCTTTCGCCCGTCGATCTCATCCCGGATTTCGTGCCGGTGCTCGGCTATCTCGACGATCTCATCATCGTTCCGCTCGGCATCCTCATCGCCATCCGCCTCATTCCAGTGCCTTTGATGGCGGAATTCAGGGAAAGGGCCGCACACCGGGCGCAGCGCCCAGTCAGTCGTTCGGGCCTTGTCGCGATCGTGCTGATCTGGTTGCTCCTGGCCGCCCTCGGTATCTGGTTTGTGTGGAAGCTGTGGCATCGCTGACGCGGAACCACGCTTTCACCGGGCCTGCTCCCGCACGAAGGCGCTGCGTAGCCAGTCGAGGAAATGATTCGCAGCCGGTGAGAGCGTTCGGCCGGGCTTCATGATCGCCACAAAACCATCCTCGTAAGTCAGGAACTCCGACCGCTCCACCAGCTTCCCGCTTTTCAGCTCATTCAGAGCAAAACGCCGCTCCACCAGTGCGACGCCAAGCCCGGTCACGGCAGCGCTGACACAGAGATGCATATGCGGGAAATAGAGCTCCGACTGCGCCGAGATCCTGTGCCCTGTCGCCGCCTGCCAATTCGTCCATTGTTCGCTCATATGGTCGGGCGAAATGCGGGTCTGGAAGCTGAATCCATCGCCTTCCGCACGAACGGGATAATCCGGCGCCGACACCAGACCGAAAGAGACGGAGGCGAGCGGCACATGGTCGCCCTCCACCCGCGGCCGTGACAGACGATCCCAGCTCAGCGTGAAATCCACGCCATCCCTCGCCCGGTTCGTGCCACCGTCACGCGCGCTCGACGACATGGAAAGTTGCACACGGCAGTTCGGATGGAGGCTGTAGAATTCCGCCAGACGCGGCACGAGCCAGACCATGGCGAAGGTGGCGCTGCAGGCAATATGCACACTCGCCTCGTTTCGGCTCGCTTTCAGCTCCTGATAGCGCTCTTCCAGAAGATCGAAGGCGCGCGACACGGTGGCAAAGAAGGCCGCTCCGTCCTCGTTCAGCCGAAGCCCCGTCCCCGATTTCTCGAAGACGGCAATACCAAGCTGCTCCTGCAGAAGCTGCAGCTGCTTGGAAATGGCCCCATGGGTACGCCCCAATTCATCGGCGGCCCGTGTCACCGAGCCGAGACGTGCCGTGGCTTCGAAGGCCCGGAGATAGGACAAGGGCGGCAGATTGCGGGCCACGGCTTCCTCATATGTGAGCTTTTGTAACAATCAAGGTCAAGATAATGCGCTTTTCCAACGTCTGAAACCGACATAAAACCATTACAAATCAGCAAAACGAGTGGAATTACGATTTCAGGTCTCCGTTAACTATAGGTGAGTTTTGCCAACAGAGAAAGGAAATTTCATCATGCATATGACAGAGACACTCCGCCTGTGGCGCGAACGCTGGACTGAACGCCGCCTTTTCGCCCGCGAGCTGGATATGCTCCCCGACGAGACGCTTCGGGATTTCGGCATGACCCGTGAAGCCGCCTACGAGCAGAGCCATCGGCCTTTCTGGCGCGCGTAGTCGCTGAAGAGGAGGTCATGCCGGCAATTGCCGATGCCACAAGAGCTCGACCGGATGGAAGGCAACCAGCGAAATCCGGTGCAGGCTTGCGCTCATCGGCTGCCAGAGGCCCATCGCCCCGCTCACTGCTGCTCCCGCCTCCTCCGGGGTCAGTTGCTCCCCGAGCGTCACATGCGGCACCCAGTTTCCGGGCAGATAATAGGACCAGCAGGCCGCCCCAGCCGAGTCGACGGCCGCATGGAAATCCCGATGCAGGGCAAGCAGCTCGGCGGAGACGACGGGTGCTGCGAAGAGGACCGGTGCCGGCCCGGGAAAAAGACCGAGGCTCGCAAGCTTGACGACAGGCGTGCGCATGCCGTCGCTGAACCGGTCGAGCGCTCCGATAAGAGGCTCGGGGTCGAGCCCGTCATAGACGGCAAGCGATATATGCGGCTCGATGCTCAGCCGACGCGGGGTCCTGGCATTGGGCGAAACACGCTCGACATGCTCGACGATCGGCTGAAGCTCTGCGGCGCTGTACGGATCCAGCTCCATAAAAACGGCAAAGGGCAAGACGTCACCAGCATGTTGGCAGCATCGGTAACGTCATTATCAGGTCAATCGGAGCCGCGCGGCAAGCAGGTTGCCGCCGGCCTCTTCGCTTTCCCCTATGCCGGCGGCATCTTCTCGAATTTTGGCACTGCTGGATCGAGATGATCCCACGCGTATCCGGCTGCCGTCCAGGATACCAGTTGGGGCTGGTAGCGGCTCGGGTCGTCGAGGCTTGCCGGCGTGACGATGAAGACCTCGGGCATGGCAGGGAACGTCATGTAGACCGCTGAGCCGCATGTCGGGCAGAAGCCGCGGTCCTTGACGGTTCCGTCGTCGCCGACCGTCTGCCACGTGGATGCCTCTCCCTCGACCTTTACGTCCGCAGCGACAAACGTCAGGTGCGATTGGTGCCCGGTGCCGCTGGAGCGCTGACATTGCCGGCACTGGCAATCGACCATGACGGCCGGTTCGGCTGCGATTTCGTAGCGGATCGCGCCACAGGCGCAACCGCCCGTGTAGGACTTGCTCATATCTTTCTCCTGTTCTTTTAATGCTGGGTCTGGGAAGAGGCCTGTTCGGAGACCACGGCGTCGAGCCTCTTGACCACCGTTTTCCAGCCCTCGCCCATGTTGCGATAGGCGATGTCATTCTTCGGAAGCACGAAGCCGGAATGAACGAGGCGCAGGCGTGTGCCTGCATCGGCCCTGGCGAGGGTGAAGGTGACCACCGTCTCCAGCTTCGAGCCGTAGCCATCATCATTGCTCTCGTGGCCGCCCCTCCACGCATAGGACAGAAGTTCGTTCGGCACGACGTCGAGCACCTCGCACTGGATGGTGCCGTCCCATTCGCCGGCCGGCTTGGTCTGAAAGGTGAAGCGGTTGCCGACGACAGGTGCAAATCCGTCCGGCGCCATCAGCCAGCGGCCGATCAACTCGCCGCTGGTCAGCGCCTTCCAGATGATCTCGGGCGCATGCGGGAAGACTTCGTCGACCACGATGGCCTGTGTGTCGGCGGCGTGCCTTCCGGGATTAATGGCTTGGTTCATGGGTCGATTTCCTTCAACAGCTTTCTGAGATCGGTGAAGCGTTCGCGCCAGAAGATGCCGTAATGGCTCATCCAGTCGGCCAGCGGCTCGAGGCCACCGGGTTCGGCGCGGTAATAAACCTTGCGGCCCTCGGGGCGCTCGCTGACGAGGCCCGCCTGTTTCAATGATTTGAGATGCTGGGAGATGGCGCCCTGCGTAACATTGCTGCCGCGGGTCAACTCCACCACCGTGATTTCTTCGGAATTGACGATGCGCTCGAACACGGCCCGCCGGGTGGGATCGGCAAGGGCGCGCATGACAGCGGTTATGGTTTCGGCTTCGATCATGGAAAATCAAATAGCCAACACTAATCAATTAGTCAATACTATTGAATGTGTTGCGCATCGAAAAACGCGGAGCAACGCGCGTGATGCCTTACGATCTGGTGTCGGTGCGATCATCCGGCTCGGTTCGGGCGCGGCCTGCCGCATCGAGCGCCTGCACGCTGACGGCGGCGACAAGGCCTGTCAGTATAATGCCGCAAAGACCGATCGGCACGATCAGGATGCGCCCCATCGTGGCCTTGGGCGCAAGGTCGCCGTAGCCGATCGTCAGGCCGGTGACGAAGGTAAAATACAGGCTCTCGCCGACGCCCCAGCCCTCGATCCAGCCGATGATGGCGCCGGCCCCGAGCATGACGATCAGCACGCCGGAATAAATTGGCCAGAGGATGCGGATCTGGTGGAAAAGCGCCGCGAAGAACAGCCGTCTCATCCGTGTACTCGATTGAAATGTCGTGCCGATTTTTGTCGTCATGTCCCTGCTTTTCTCTTTCCGCAATCCACCGGAACCTGTCCCCAGCTGCCGATCGGCAGGGCGAATGATCAGGACGGATTTGCCGGCGGTAGAACGAACAGCGTGAAGGCGAAAATCCCGTAAAGCGCCAGAGCCATGACCCCCGCATACCAGGCGCCGCGTCCTCCATTGGACAGGAGCGTAGCGGCGAGCGTGGCAACGATCATCATCGTCACCGCGCCGCGCCAGAATTGCAGCGTCATGGGTTCCGGGCCGACGAAATAGCTGACGACCACCAGCACAGGCGCGACGAAGAGCGCGATCTGGGCAGCACTGCCGAGCGCGATCCCGACGCTGAGATCCAGCCGGTTGGTACGGGCCGCTGAAAAGGCTGTCGTCATTTCCGCAGCTGCGCCCACCAGCGCCACGACGATGAAGCCAACGAAGGCCGGCGTCATGCCGAGATGTTCGGCAGCGACCTGCACCGATCCGACGAAGATTTCGCTGACCAGCGCCACTAGCAAAGTGACGACGACGAGGAGCACGAGAGCCAGTGTCATCGGCCAGGGCTTCTCTTCCTCTTCGCCGCCGTGGCTGATGCTGGCGAAAAGCTCCTTGTGTGTGCGCAGTGAAAAGAACATGCCGAGTGCGTAGACGACGATGAGCAGGATCGATAGCCCGAGGCTCAGTGTCTGTGAAACCGCGGGGGCCGGCGGTTGATCCACTTCACTGATCAGCGACGGGACGAGAACCGCGATCGTTGCCAGGAACAGCATACAGGCCTGGAAACGCGCGTTGACCCTGTTGAATTCCTGAACGTGATGCTTGAGTCCGCCGAGCAGGAACGAACCGCCCAGCATGAACAGCGTATTGGTGACGATCGCGCCCGCCACGGACGCCTTGACGAGCAGATATTGCCCCGCCTGCAGTGCCGCCAGTGAAATGACGAGCTCGGTCAGGTTCCCGAGGGTGGCATTGAGCAGTCCGCCGACCGCGTCTCCCGTCTTCGCGGCAACCGCCTCGGTTGCCCGGCTCAGGAGAGCGGCAAGAGGTATGATCGCCACCACCGATAACAGGAATAACAGCGTGTGCGAGTCAGGCCTAAGCCGTTCCAGCACGATGACGACAGGTACGAAAACGATCAGCGCAAGAAGAGGCGATTGATGGACCTCGTCCATGATGACCCTTCCTGCTGAAGACGACGGGGTAACCGAAGGTCCTTCCGCAAGCTTGCCCATGCTGCATCTCCCCACAAGACGAGCAACCAACGCCCAGTTTTACCACCGTCCCCTTTTGTTGTCGCGGCATCCCGCACCGGTCCATTGGTTTTCGCGCAGATACATTGCGATACAAAAAGCCCTGATGGCGGAAACATTCCCCATTCATTCCCCTGTTCAAATGGCCCTCGTCGCCCCAAGGGGTTTCAACCAATCTGACGGAAGGATAGACCGATGAGGACCATCATGATCATGGCAGCGGGCGCACTGATTGTTGCCGGCGCAATGCAGCTGACCAAGGCCAGCGCCGAAGAGCCCATTCAGCGTACCGATCTGGTGCAGAACGATATTGACGTGCCCGGCCATGAGGCCGTCCAGGTCCGCGTCGATTTCGCCCCTGGCGCCCTCGCCCCCAGACATCACCATCCGGGCGAAGAGATCGCTCATGTCCTCGAAGGTTCGCTGGAATATCAGCTCGATGGCGAGACACCGGTGACGCTTCAGGCCGGGCAGTCGCTCTTCATCCCCTCGGGCGTTGCCCATTCGGCAAGGAATGTCGGCAATGGCAAGGCTTCGGAACTGGCGACCTATATCGTCACCAAGGGCTCGCCGCTCGTCGTGCCGGAAAAATAACCGGAGGCGGAAGATGCGGGACCACCTCGCCTCTCGCCGCCGCCACGGGCTCGGCGAACAGAACCGTGATCAGCACGATCCAGCGTCACCATACGGTGACGCCCTCACCTCACCACATCGTCTTGGCTGCGCGCGCCGGCCATTCGCGGTCGTAGGTCTCATGATCGAAATCGCCGACCGCGTCCTTCAGCATCTGGCCGGGCGTCGGCAATTTGGCCGGGTCGACGAAATGATCGGTATTCCACAACTCGGCACGTATGACGGCGCGAGCGCACTGGAAATAAACCTCAACGATATCGATGACGATGACCGTGCGCGGATGTTTGCCCTCCATCTCGAAGCTCTTGAGCAGCGCCTCGTCATTGGAGACGACGCCGCGGCCGTTGATGCGCATTACCGTATTGGAGCCGGGAATGAGGAACATCAGCGACAGGCGCGGATCGCGTACGATGTTGGAGAGCGAATCGACGCGGTTGTTGCCGCGCCAGTCGGGCAGATGCAGGGTCGCATCGTCGATGATGCGTACCACGCCGCCGATATCGCCGCGCGGCGAACAATCGAGCCCTTCCGGGCCGACGGTGGCCAGCGCCACGAAGGGCGAAGCCTCGATCATCCCGCGATAGAGCGGTGTCAGCTTCTTCGTTACCTTATCGACGGACGCCTGTGAAAGCCCCCCGCCATAGATTTCGTTGAGCTCTTCGATCGTGCTGATGATTTTCATCCATATCCCGCCATGCTGCCCGCCGCCTGACCTGCGACCGGGCGGACGCTACACCGATGCGCGGCGCGCCGGAAGCTCAAAAATCGGAATGATCTCAGCATCTTTCTTGATGTCTTCTTCGGCAAGAAAGGCAACGACTTCATTGAGCACCGGCCCTGCCGAGATGATGCGGCGATGGCCGAAGCCGTTCGCCCAGGAAAGCCGAACATGATTGCCCGAGGCCGCATAGCGCCGTGCATGGGCGGCACCGACTTCCTTGTCGTCCTCTGCATGGATGACGAGCACCGGTTTGCCGATGTTTGCCGCCTTCTTGCCGGCGTCGAAATCCTCAAGTCTCCGCCCGGTTATCCGCTGCACGACATCTTCAAGGGCTGCCTGCGCGGCCGGCTTCAGCCGCAGCATCCGGCCGAAATCCGTAAACAACCATTGCATTTCGCTCGGCGAACCGATCAGCACCAAACGCTCGGCCGAGACCGGCTTGACGTCAGGCAGGATGGCGGAGGCTGAAACCATGAGCGCCGCCCCGCCGAAGGAATGGCCGATGACCGCATCGAAGCGGCCGAACCGCCCCTCGGCTGCAGCGATTGCTTTCACCGCCAGCGCCATATGCAGGAAGCGACCGCCGGCGCGGCCATGGCCGGGAAAATCGAGCGCGATCACTTCCGCACCCGTGGCCGCCAGCATCGTCACGAGATCGGCCATATAGGCCATGCCGGAGCCCCAGCCATGGGTGACGAGATAGCGCTTGCGCCGGCCGAGTGCTCCGCCGTTCAGCCGGTAAGCATGGGCACGCCTGCCATCGACCGGCAACGTGAACTGTTCAGCACCGGCAAGCTTGGCGACGCCAGCAGCATGGGCGGCCTTCGCCTTCCCTCCTTTCGGCCTTGCAGAGGGTGTGCGGCAGAACAGCCGGAAGGCCGCCTCGCCGGCCAGACGCGGAGAAACGGATTGCATGAGCGAAAATCCGAGGCGCGTGACCTCAAGCGTAAAGTTTGCCATGATGGGAATCCGATAATGTTCAACACTGAACAATAAAGTACAACGATGAACAAAAATCAATCCCTGCCCTGGGATCATCCGCGTTTTAGAAGCTGGATCGCGGTGGCTCGCGCCTGCCAGCTCATGCAGCAGTCCCTGGCCCGCTCGCTTTCCGATCTCGACATCAAGCCGCCGCATCTCGATATTCTCGTCAATCTCTACCGCTTCGAAGGCATTTCGCAGCAGGAACTGGCAAGAAAGCTGCTGGTCGGCCGCTCCAACATGAGCATGCTGCTGCCACAGATGGAAAAGCGCGGGCTTATCATCCGCCGCGACGACGAGCGCGACAAGCGCGTACTGCGCCTGCACCTCACACCCGAAGGCCGCAAGCTGACCGAAGAGGCCATGGCCATCCAGACGGCCCTCATCGAGCGCACATTGTCTGCCGAGCCGATCGAGCAATGCATGGCAACCGCCGATTCGATGGAGCGCATCATCGGTGTGCTGCTGCAGGACTTGAGGGACGAGGAATAGCTAGAAACTGGAGCGGGATGCCGGATCATATGGGATTTCGGATGACACCCCGCTCCGCCACCGAGGTCGTCAATCGCCGCCCGCAGGATTACGATCGACCGAACGACCTGCCTATGAGTAATCGAAATGCACGGGAGGCCGGATCGTCGTTCGTTCTGTCGTGCCAGATCAGGTTTACGGCAGTTTTCAGTGTCGGCGCCGGCGCTTTAAGAACGCTGAGGCCGAATTGCTCTTGAAAGACATCGACCAAGTTTGCCGGAAGCGTGGCCACGAAATCCGTTTCAGCCGCGACAGCCGCGGCTGCGACAAAGCTCGGGACTGTCATGGCGACATGGCGCTCGATGCCGGCATCGGCATAAAGTCGTGCCAGTCCGCGGTAACCGCGACCCGGCGCCACCTGTACCTCGACATGCTCGAGCTTCGACAACCGAGCCTTGGTGATGCGTTCTCCTGCGCTCGGATGGCTGCGCCGCGCTACGAGCACGCTTGTCTCGCTGCGAAGGGGCGAGATGTGAACCCCTGGCGCCGTGTCTTCAATAGCGGCAATCGCAACGTCTACCTCGGTGCTTGGAGGGCCGCCAAGGGACAGGTAGGTGTCGATGCCGACGATACGAAGTCGGGCACGAGGCATTTCGGAGGACATCAGTCGACCAAAAGCAGGAAGCCAAGAAATCTGCCCGGCATCGGAAACTGCGATTGTGAACTGACGTGTGGTTGTCGCCGGATCGAAGGCCTGGCTCTGTACCGCGCGTTTAAGCTCCTCAAGCGCGCTCTTGAGTGCAGGCGCAAGCTCCAAACCACGCGGCGTCGCCACAACCCCACGCCCGCTGCGGACAACGAGCGGATCGCCAATGAATGTTCGCAATCTGGCGAGCGCGTTGCTGACTGCCGAGGGAGTCACATGCAGGCGCTCTGCGGCGCGCGCCACGCTGCCTTCGGTAAGCACCGCGTCAAGAGTGACGAGAAGGTTGAGATCGATATGGGTTAAGCTCACGGTTGGTGAGCATATCCCTCATGAAACATAACTGGCAAGAACGAATGTGATGCTGCACTGTATGTTCGCAAGAGCATGGAGGCGAATATGACAAGAGTTGCTACGATTGGGACATTCGGAATCAAATCGGGGCGGATGGACGAGTTCATTTCCCTGCAGAGAGAGTTCGCGATGTCGCGATGCTTGGCCGGCCTCGTGGGAGGCCGGATGTATCGCAACCGGGAAGGCACGAAGGCGGTCCTGGTCAGCCAATTTGAATCGGTCGAAGCCCAGGAAGCAATCATGGGAAGCGCCGAATTGCGGAGCCACATCGAGAAACTGCGGGAGATGGTCGATTCCTCCAGTCCCGACATCTACGAGGAAGCCTACACATATGGCGAATTCAAATAGGAATGCGTCGAGACTTAGCGCGCCATGCGTCCATTTGGATGCAGAAAGGATTCTAAGTCTTTGAATCCGAAATCGGTTCCGATTTTCGGGCCGATGCTGTAGCGATACCACGCTTCGCCGATGGGCTTGTCGCCTGCATCGTTCGGGTGGCAGGCCCGGTTCGGGACGCCGAACCCTAGTGCAGCACCGGTCCGGCCGGACCGCGTGTCAGCGATCGGTATTCCCAAGCGGCTACGATGATCAGCACCAGCGCCGCCAGAATGCCCATCACATAGACCTGCACGAACGGAGCCGCGAAGGCGCAGAGGATCAGGATGACGATGCCGGCGAGATGCGAGAGCGGCATCCGTCCGCTGGTCGCCCCCTTGAACCAGAGATTACCGATCAGAAAGAGTCCGGAGCCGCCGAGCACGGAGGCGGCGATCGCGAGATTGCCGGTCTCATGCGGATGTTCGAACATGAACTCCACCGCCACCGCATGGACGATGATGCCGGCCAGGATCGGGATATGCGCATAGGTGAAGGCCTGCCGCGCAAGGCTTCCCGGTGTATCGGCATGTTCGATGCGGTGGGCCGCCCGCTGATGGCCGAAGCGGAAATAGAGCCACCACATGGCGACCGTGCCGACGAAGCCGATCAGGAAGACGACGCCGGTCATGACCGAGAATTCCATTTCGGAGAAGGTGCGGCCGGACACCAGGATCGCTTCGCCGAGGCAGATGATGATGAAGAGCGCGCAGCGCTCCGCCATATGCGCACCGGAAACGTCCCATTCCTCGGTCTTCGACTTGCCGAGGCCCGGCACAGCAAAGCCTAAGGCTGGGCCGCAATATTCGATCAGAAGCGCGATCACCCAGCAGGTCAGCCGCGCCTCGTGCTCCAGAAGCCCGCCTGATATCCAGAACACGCCGGCTACGGCAAGGTAGGTGGTGATGCGCACGAAGTTGATCGTGGCCGAGCGGCCTGCGGCCCGCATCGCATAGGTGGTGAAGGCCGAGCGGCCGACCTGCATCAGCACATAGGCCGAGGCGAAAAGCAGGCCCTTATCGCCGAAGGCCTCCGGAATGGAGGCCGAGAGAACAAGGCCGAGCAGCATCAGCACGATCAACATGGATCGCACTGGCATGCGTTCCGGGTCGAGCCAGTTCGTCACCCATGCGGTGAAGATCCAGACCCACCAGACGGCAAACATCATCAGAGCCGCTTCGACGGCGCCGAGCAGCGTGTAATGCGCAAATAGCGCATGCGAGAGCTGGGAGACGGAAAAGACGAAAACGAGATCGAAGAAGAGTTCCAGGAATGTGACCCTGCTGCCGGTATGCCCATGGGCTCTCAGCCAGCTCTCGTTGTGCGTTTCCGTCATGTGCCCCATTTCCCCCGTCGTGCCAGTTGATATCAGCGCGGCTTTTCCGCCACGTCCCGACTCATCCCCTTTGCCTTCAGCTCTTCCTCATAAGCTGAAAAGAGCTCGAATGCGCGCTCGCCGAGTTCGCGCAGATAGGTCCACGTATAGATGCCGGTATCGTGCATGTCGTCGAAGCCGATGCGCACGGCATAATTGCCCGTGGGTACGACGGAGATGATGGTGATGTTGCGCTTGCCCGGCACCGTGACTTTCTGCCCTGGCCCGTGGCCCTGCACTTCGGCGGACGGCGACAAGACGCGCAGAAGCTCAGCCGAAAGATGAAAGCTTTGCCCGTCGTTGAAGCTTACCACCAGCCTCTGGCGGTCTTTCGAAACCCTGATTTCGGTCGGCCAGATATCGCTCATCATTATGTCCTCTTCTCATGCGAGGAGTAGGCGTTGATCTTTTTCAGCGCAAGCTCAATTTGGCTTGGCCCCGCGGCCTGTTTCCCTTGACGCCACAATAGCATATGCCACATTGAAATGAGTATGGAGACGGACGTGAATACGAGTGTTGGAACGATTGGTGATGCCTACCCGATGGTTTCGGATAAAACTCCGATGATCGATCCCTTCGGACGTGCGGTCACCTATCTGCGCGTCTCTGTCACCGACCGCTGCGATTTCCGCTGCACCTATTGCATGGCGGAAAATATGACCTTCCTGCCTAAGAAGGATCTCTTGACGCTGGAAGAGCTCGACCGGCTCTGTTCCGCCTTCATCGCCAAGGGTGTACGCAAGATCCGGCTGACCGGCGGCGAGCCCCTGGTGCGCAAGAACATCATGTATCTGGTACGTCAGCTCGGCCGCCAGATTGGTTCGGGCCTCGACGAGCTGACGCTCACCACCAACGGCTCGCAGCTCGCCCGTCATGCCGAAGAACTCTATGAGTGCGGCGTGCGCCGCATCAATGTCTCGCTCGACACGCTCGATCCGGACAAATTCCGCAAGATCACTCGCTGGGGCGATTTCGCCAAGGTGATGGAAGGCATCGATGCCGCCCAGAAGGCGGGCTTGAAGATCAAGCTCAATGCCGTGGCGCTGAAAGGTTTCAACGAGACGGAAATACCCGACATGCTGCGTTTCGCGCATGGCCGCGGCATGGATCTGACCGTCATCGAAACCATGCCGATGGGCGAGATCGAGGAAGACCGCACCGACCAGTATCTGCCGCTGTCGAAACTCAGAGCCGATCTGGAACAGCAGTTCACCCTCGCCGATATCGACTACCAGACCGGCGGCCCTGCCCGGTATGTGAGGGTCGCGGAAACCGGCGGCCGGCTCGGCTTCATCACCCCGCTTACCCATAATTTCTGCGAGAGCTGCAACCGGGTACGGCTGACCTGCACCGGAACGCTCTACATGTGCCTCGGCCAGAACGACGCCGCCGACCTGCGATCGGCGCTGCGCGCCACCGAAGACGATGGCCTGCTGCATGCGGCGATCGACGAGGCGATTACCCGCAAGCCCAAAGGCCACGATTTCATCATCGACCGCACCCACAAGCGGCCTGCTGTCGCCCGGCATATGAGTGTGACCGGGGGCTGATCGATGGCAGAGCGACCTCCCGCTTTGGCGCTCTGTCTTCCACGAAAAAGCCCCGCAAAAAGCGGGGCCAGATCATACAGATGGGGTTCTTCTGAAATCCAATTGTATCAGTGCCAGGTCTGGCGGCTGTACCAGCTGTCCACATCACTGCGGACGCGGTCCTTTTCGTAGCCATAGCGTTCCTGCAGCTTGCCTTCGAGCTGCTCGCGACGCCCGTTGATCTGGTCGAGGTCATCGTCAGTAAGCCTGCCCCACTGTTCCTTGACCTTGCCCTTCATCTGCTTCCAGTTGCCTTCAACACGGTTCCAATCCATCACGGTCTTCTCCTTCGTTGGACATGATCTGAAAACGACCGGACCGCCTAATTGTTCAAAAGAAAAACCCGCGATGCGAGCACCGCGGGTTCTCGGATATCATTCCTGACGCGACTGCTTACGCAGCCCGGCCCGACCAGCGGCCCTCGGCGCGGCTATTGCCATGCACCTCGCCGTCATCGCCGGTGCGGAAGCGGTCGACCTTTTCCGAGAGCATGTCGACACGCTGGCGCAGGCCCTGGATCTCGGCATTGTTCTCTTCCACCATCGCTGCATTCTGCTGGGTGATGAGTTCGACGTCATGAACCGCCTTGCTGACTTCATGCAGACCGGTCGACTGTTCGCCGGTGGCCGCCGAAATCTCGGCGACGAGCCGCTGCACGCCGCCGACATGGGCGATGATTTCGGCGAGCGCCTGGCCGGTTTCCTCGACGAGCTGCACGCCGCTCTGAACCTGGCCGGAGCTTGCCGAGATGAGTTCCTTGATCTCGCGGGCGGCCTTGGCGCAGCGTTGCGCCAGTTCCCGCACTTCCTGTGCTACGACCGCAAAGCCGCGGCCCGCCTCGCCGGCGCGCGCTGCTTCGACGCCGGCATTCAGCGCCAGAAGGTTCGTCTGGAAGGCGATCTCGTCGATCACACCGATAATGGTCGCGATCTTTTCCGAGGAGCGGTTGATCTCGCCCATGGCATCGACCGCCTTGGCGACAATCTCGCCGGAGCGGCTGGCGAAAGCCTGGGTCGCATCGACGGACTGCGCCGTCTGCTTGGCGCGGTCGGCGGTGGAGCGCACGACATCGCTCAGGTGACGCAGCGCCCGTGAGCTTTCTTCCAATGCTGCCGCCTGCTGTTCGGTCCGGCGGGCAAGATCGTCCGCCGAGGATGCCAGGTTGCCCGTGCCGCCCTTGATCTCGACGGTCGCGGAGCGAACATCCGACAGTGTCTGGCGCAGCGCCTCGACGGCGTGGTTATAGGTATCGGCCATCTCGACGAAATCAGCGGCAAGATCGTTGCGCATGCCGGTCTCCAGATTGCCTTGGGCAAGCTGCTGAAGCACGTCGGAGAGCGCGTTCAACGCGTGCTTCTGTTCGGCCTCGATGCGGGCGCGCTCGGCGGCGCGGCGGTTGGCCTCGTCGGCAGACAATGCACGCGCGCTTTCGGCTTCCTTCTCAAGCCTGACATTTTCGACCGCCGCATCGCGGAAAACGGCGACCGAGCGCACCATGTCGCCGATTTCATCACCGCGGTTGCGGCCTTCGATGGCGACTTCGAGATCGCCATCGGCAAGCCGCGTCATCACGTCGGAAACGCGCTTCAGCGGGCCGCGCAGCGTCTCGACCAGCATTAGGCCGCCGACGATCGCAAGCAGCGTCCCAAGGATCATTGCAAAGACGGAAACCTGGGCCGAACGCTCGCTGTCTTCCTTGCCGAGCTCCTGCGCCTGGCTGACGAACTGGCGCAGCGAGGCCATGGCGCCGGAGAGGATTTCGGAGGATTGCTGGCGGGCAGCCTTCCAGTCGGCTGCTGCTTTCAGCATGTCGGCCGAACCTGAGGCCAGCGAGGCGGCGGCCGGGGCGATCTTGTCAGCGAAGGCTTTCAGCACGTTGTCCTTGGCGCCGAGCGCGGAAATCTTCTTTGCGGTTTCGGTGAGCGTCTTGAGATCGGCGAGAACCACGTCACGCGAAGCACCGACACGCGCGCTCAGCATCTGACTGACATGCACCTGCAGACGATCGGCGATGTCGCGCACTTGATCGACCGCGTTCAGCAATTCGCGTTGTTCGGCAATGCTCTTGTCGAGGCTGACGAAGCGGGCGGACGCCGTATCGCTGTTCTTGGCCGACTGCAGCGTCATCTGCCCTTCGGTATTGACGAAGCCGGTAAGAAGCGGCGCCATGCTTGTCGCCTTCTCATCCGGCGTGCCATTGCCCTTCAGCAGTGCATCGAGCTTGTCCGCGGTACTGGCGAGCTGCTCGATCAGCGGCATGCCGTCCTTGGAGACCATGCCGCTTGCGACACCGAGCTGTTTCCGGATCTCGGCCATATGCTGCTGGGCTGCCTCCACCTGCTCGTCGGGCGTGAAGCCCATCTGGATATCGACGCGCATCGCGCCCATGATGTCGGTCAGCGACTTGAAGGCGACGGTATCGTAAAGCAGCGCCTTGGCGAAGACTTCCTTGTCGGTAAAATCCTTGCGCACGATATCGGCCTGTCCGCCGGCTTCGTCGGCCGCAGCCGAGATTGTCTGCAGCGTCCTAGTGATCGTCGCAACACTCGCATTCTCATTCTGGCGCAGACTCCACAGCGTTTCCTGCTGCCTGCGCATGGCAGATGCAAGGCTGCTGACTTCGGTGAGCTGGCTGCGCTGGTTGTCGGTCTTCAGGAGGCCGTTCAGACGCACCACGCCGTTTTCCTGCGCATCGATCGCCTTGCCGAAATCGGCCTTGCTCGCATCCGAGGGATCGGAGACGAATTCCTGCAGCGCGGCCTGGAGGTTCTCGAAATCGGAAATGTTTTCGATCGTTGCGCGGGTCACCGTCATATGACCGTTCAGGATATTGGCCGTGTGGTAACCAAGGATACCGACGCCGGCGATCAGCGCGACGAGCGGGATGACGAAGAGCAGGACCTTGGTGACGATACGACGGCTTTGCAGGAGACGGTCGATGAAGTGCATGGGGAGCGGCGCCTTGAAACGATGGTACCGTCCATTCCACAATCATTCCGGATGGCTCGGCGGCACACTCCATCATGGAGAGTGGTCGTATCTTTGGCTGAATCGGTTGATACAACCTTAATCCGCAACCGACAGATCTGGGAATCATCCTTATTTTTCTAATATTTGCCGCATCTGCTTTCCCTCACGTTCGGTTGCACCGCACTGCAGCAACGAATTATTTCAGGTGTGGCATTCCTCCGATTCCCTTGGCCGTCGTTCCCTTCTAAAAGAGCCTGTAAGGTAAGGGATTCTCCAGCATGCCGCGATCACGCAATACCGAAGGCGCCATCTTTATGAGCATGGCGATGGCGGGCTTCTCCTCGAGCGACGCACTTTCCAAATCCGTCATAGCCTATATGAATGCCGGCGAGATCATGTTCCTGCGCGGCCTCTTCACCAGCATCCTCGTCTATCTCATCGCCTGGAAGTTCGGCGCGTTGCGTCCCTGGCGCATCATGGTCAAACCGGTAATTGCGCTGCGTATCGCCTGCGAGATCATCGCTGCCGTCACCTACATTACCGCGCTCGGCATGATGCCGATCGCCAACGCCTCGGCGATCCTGCAATCTCTGCCGCTGGTCGTCACTTTCGGCGCTGCGCTTTTCTTCAAGGAGCCGGTGGGCTGGCGGCGCTGGATGGCGATCCTCGTCGGCCTCGTCGGCGTCATGATCATCATTCGCCCCGGACCGGAAGGCTTTACCGCCGCCGCGCTGCTCTGCGTCGGCAGTGTGGCTTCGACGGCTGGCCGCGATCTCGCTACCCGCAGCATTAGCAAGGACATCCCCTCGCTGATGATCACGACGGTGACGGCCATATCGGTCGGGATATTCGGCGCGCTGATGATACCCTTCCTCGGCGGCTGGGAGCCGGTCAGCGCCACCTCGCTGTCGCATCTGCTTCTTGCCTCCGTGCTCGTGCTCGTCGGCTACCAGTCGGTCATCGTTGCCATGCGCACCGGCGAAATCTCTTTTGTGGCGCCCTTCCGTTATACGAGTCTGATCTTCTCCGCTTTGCTCGGCTTTTTCTTCTTTGCGGAAGTGCCTGATTTCTGGACGCTTGTCGGTGCCGCCATCGTTATCGCCTCCGGCCTCTATACATTCTATCGTGAGGCCAAGCGCCACGTGCCGCCGGTCGCCCAGGAATCGGCGCCCCGCTCGCCTGTATGAGATGTCGCCCGTGTAGGATCGAGGTATCGCCATGACTGATTTTACGCTCGACAGATCGGCCATTCCGGGCGTCGTGCTGGCAGGCGGCCGCTCCTCCCGCATGGGCCGCGATAAGGCAGCCGTGATACTCGGCGGTCGCAGCCTGCTCGATCATGTCGTCTCCCGCCTTTCGCCACAGGCGGCCCACATCGCCATCAATGCCGATGACGACGCTGGCCACGGCCTGCCTGTCATCTCCGACCGCATTCCCGGCAAGGCTGGGCCGATGGCCGGCATTCATGCTGCGATGGTCTATGGGTCAGGCCTCCCCGCCACCCATGTCGTTACTGTCTCAGTCGATTGCCCCTTCTTCCCGGCCGATCTCGTCAGCCGGCTTGCCGCTGCCATCGATCATCCGGAGCAGATCGCCATTGCCGCTTCCGAGGGCCGCAGCCATCCGATCTTTGGCCTCTGGCCGACCGCGCTCGCCACCGATTTGGAAGAATGGGTGGAGAATGACGGCAAACGCCGCGTTCGCGACTTCCTCTTACGTCATCACGCCACGGAAGTACCCTTCCCGCTGCATCCGACCCGCGCCAGCCTTCTCGATCCCTTCTTCAACATCAACACGCCGGATGATTTAATGGAGGCGGAACGCTGGCTGGAGGCACTCGGAGGATAACGAAGATGGGCATATGAGGGAGGATGGGCGGATGGCACATAAGATCTTCGGCATCGCCGGCTGGAAGAATTCCGGCAAGACCGGCCTTGCGGTCCGCCTCGTCGAGGAGTTCACCCGCCGCGGCTATCGCATCTCCACCATCAAGCACGCCCACCACGATTTCGACATAGACAAGGTCGGCGCCGACAGTTACCGCCACCGCCAGGCCGGCGCCCATGAGGTGACGATCGTCTCCGGCACCCGCTATGCCATCATGCACGAGCTGCGCGGGGAGCCGGAACCGAGCTGCGAGGAGATATTAGCCCGGCTGGCGCCGTGTGATCTCGTGCTGATCGAAGGCTATAAGCGCGAGCCGATCCCGAAGATCGAGGCCCGACGGCTGGAGGCGGCAAGGCGGGATCCTCTGGCGCCTGAGGATCCGCATATCGTAGCGATTGCCGCAGATCATGCCGTGGAAGATGCTGGCGAGCTGGCCGTGTTCGATCTCGATGATACGGTTGGGATCGCGGATTTCGTGACGCGTATGGTCGGGCTTGGGGCTCCGGTTGGTGTTTGAGAGACAGGTGTGAGACGGCCTCCGGAATCGGCTGTGTCGTTTTCTGTTCACGCCATAGCCTCGCCTCTTTCCAGAGAATCCAAAAAAAAGGGCGGGGCCTCACGACCCCGCCCCTCACGACTTATCGGTATTCTTACCTGTTCTGCGCTACCGGCCGTACCAGCGGCGTCACACGCCGGATGGTCACGCGCCGGTTCTCCTGGTTCGGCCCCAGCGTGTTCACCTTCAGATACTGCTCGCCGTAACCCTGGGTCGCAAGGTTCTCAGCCGGAATGCCATAGACATCCGTCAGGACATTGGCGACTGATTCCGCGCGCTGGTCGGACAGGATCAGGTTGCTCTGGGCCGAACCCACGGCATCCGTGTGGCCTTCGATCAGGAAGGTCTCGCTGGCATTCTTGTCGAGGATCTCCTTAATCGCATCGGCCACCTTGCGCAGCGTGCGGGCCTGGCTCATCGGAACTTCCGCGCTGCCGGTTGCGAAGGTTATCGTGTCCAGATCGATACGGCGCACCTTGTCGCGGATACGAGCGGAATATTTCACCTCATTCAGCGAATAGATACGCTCGACGGGCTCCACCGGCGGCTCGCTCAGGAACTCGTAATAGTCGCGATCCGGCTCGGTGCTGGTGTCGATGATATAGTCGTCCAGCGGCACGCTGAGGCGCATCGGCGGCAGGTCTGCACCCGGATCTTCGAAGTAGTCACGATTCGGATCCTCGTAGAGCTCGGGCGAGTAGTAGAGCACGTCTTCCCGGCCGCGGGCATCGATGCGCGAGCGCTGAATGATGTCGCCGTAGCGGTTGCGAATCGTCACAATACGATAGCCCTCGGGCCGGATGATCGTCTCGCGGTAGCGGTCACCCGAAAGTTCCTCGTAGGTCGGCCGTTCACCGTCGCGCAGGAAGCGGCGGTCGTCATCGCTGCGAACCACGGTGCGGTCGCCGAACTGGATGATGACACGGTTATCGTTGGTTTGCTCGCCGTAATTTGCGCCTTCCGGCCGGGCGAACTGCGGGCGGCTGTCGATACGACGGCCCTCCTCACGCGTGACGGCTTCCATCTGCACCGGCGCACGCTGCGCTTCGCCACTGAACACTTGGGCCTGGGCATCCGATTTGGGCAGTGGCACTTCCTGGCTTTGGGCGCGCTGGCGGTCGCGGTTGCGGCGGCCTTGCTGGCCCTGGCTGCGATCGGCATCCTTGTCGCTGTCAAGAACAGCGGCACCGTTCTCAACCGGCAGAACGATCGTCTCGTTGCTCTTGGCCGGATCCTTGGCGATCTCCTTGCGGCGCTGCAGTTCCTGCGGCGTGATCTTTTCGGGCGCTGGAATTGCCTGTTCGGTCTGCTGAGGCGCGCCGGCGGCCGGCTGTTCTCCCGGCTGAGGCGCAATTGCTGTCGGCTGCTGGCCGGGTGCCGGCTGCACGGCCTGACCGGTGGCCGGCTGTTCGCCAGCGGCAGGCTTCTCGGCAGTCGCAGGTTTTTCAGCGGGGGCGGGTTTTTCGGCTGTCGCAGGCTTCTCCGCCGGGGCCGGCTGTTCAGCCGTTGCGGGTTTCTCGGCCGGCTTGGGCGCCTCACCTGATGGTGCCGACTGCTGCTCGGTGGCAGGCAGCTTCTTGCCGCCGGGCGCCGCCTGCTTGCCACCTTGCGGCGGCTCGGCAGACTGTTGCGGGGTCTGCTCTGCCGGCTGTTCGGCGGTTGTGGGCTTCTGGCGCTGGCGCGGCTTTTCAGCGGGCTGCTGAGCTTCGCCCGCTGTCGGGGCTTGTTCGGCCGGCGGTTGTGCTTCCGGCGCGGCCTGCTCGGTGTTCTGCTTACGGTCGCGCTGGCGCTTCGGCTGTTCTGCCTTCGGTTGCTCGGCTTGGGGTTGTTGTTCGGTTTGCGGCTGTACTGCCTGAGGCTCAGGCTGTGCCTGCTTTTGGCGGCGCGGACGTTGCGGCTCCTCAGCGGCAGGTGCCTGCTGCTCGGGTGCTGCTTGTTCAGGCTGTGCCTGGCGCTTGCGCGGACGGGCGGGTTCTTCAGCGGCAGGCGGCTGTGCCTCCGGTGCGGCCTGCGGTTCGGGCTCGCGTTGACGCTTGGGTTTCTGTTCCGGAGCGTTCTCGGCAGGTGCCTCACGCATCTGCGGCTTTTCCTGAGGCGCTTCGCTCTGCCTGGGCTTTTCCGCTGGCGCCTCCTTCTGCTGTTGCTGCTGCTCTTCCAGCTTCTTCTTCTTTTTCAGAAGCTCCTCTTCCGATGGCGCATCCTGCGCCACCTCGTAGCTTCCTTGGACAACGGGTTGGACTGCGCCTTGCACCCCTCCGCTGACTGCGGCGTAAGCGCCCATTGGCGGCATCGCAAGGGCAAGGGAAAGTAGCGGAAAGGCTGCACTGGCAAACAGTCTGGATTTCATGCCCATCAGGGATTTCCTCTTTCTTGTCTCAACGTCAACCGGGGCTGACTGCCCGGCAATCACGGCTTTTTGTGCACCAAGCAAAGCCCAACTTGGTAAAATGCGGGTTTGTTCCGAAGGCTAGGAAAAGCGCGATTAACCTCACCTGAACATCGCAGTCGGGTGACATTCATGTCGGTCTCAGCCCGGCCATCGGTTGCACCGCACAATTGCGGCGGGATTCCTGTTGCAATTTTGTGAAAAAAAGTTTGATTATCGCCGCAAGACGGTGGTGGCACCGTCGAGGTGTGCGGTCGCCGGCGAACAACAAAAAGACCCGGCGCCACCAACAGAGAGGATCCTCATGCGCATTTCCACCAAGCTCCTTGCTGCAGCCTCGCTCGCAGCAATGTCTCTCTTCGCCGGCGCGGCTCTCGCCGACGGTGAAAAATATGTGATCGGCACGGACTCGACCTACCCGCCGTTCGAATTCGTCGATGCCAGTGGCACCATTCAGGGCTTCGACATCGATATCGCCAAGGCACTCTGCGCCGAAATGAAGGCCGAATGCTCCTTCGTGTCCACCGACTGGGACGGCATCATCCCGGCGCTGAACGCCAAGAAGTTCGATATGATCGTCTCGTCGATGTCGATCACCCCGGAGCGCCTGAAACTCGTCGACTTCTCCAACAAGTACTACAACACCCCGCCGGCAATCGCCGTGCCGAAGGACTCCAAGATCACAGACGTCGCCGGCCTCAAGGGCAAGGTGATCGGTGCGCAGACCTCAACGACGCACGCCAACTATGCCGAGAAGCATCTCGCCGACACCGAGCTGAAACTCTACCCGACGGCTGACGAATACAAGCTCGACGTTTCCAGCGGCCGCGTCGACGCCGTCATCGACGATGTCGTCGTTCTCTCCGAATGGGTCAAGTCCGACGCCGGCTCCTGCTGCAAGATCCTGACGACCCTGCCGGTCGACAAGGAAATCAACGGCAACGGCGCGGGTATCGCCATCCGCAAGGGCGATCCGCTGAAGGAGAAGCTGAACACTGCGATCGCTGCAATCCGCGCCAGCGGCGAGTACAAGAAGATCCAGGACAAGTACTTCGATTTCGACGTTTACGGCGAATGATAAATTCGCTATCTGGCCGATGAAGGAAATGGCGGAAGGCTTGCTCTTCCGCCATTTTTGTTTGACAAAGGTGGCAAGATCAAAACGGCAAAAGCCGTGAGGGGACTTCTGGCATGGGCGGATTGTTTTCCGCGCTCGGCTCCTTCTGGAGCTTACTGGTGCACATTTTCGATCCACTGTGCGGACCCGTCGGCCTCTTCACCTGGTTTGGTCAGTCGACGATTCTTGCCTGTGGCGATAGCGGCTGGGGCGATGAGATCGCGCTCGGTCTGCAGGTCACCGTATCGGTGGCGATCGTCACCTTGCCGATCGGTCTCGTCATCGGTTTCCTCGTGGCGCTAGGCCAGCAATCGGAGGAAAAGTCCCTGAGGCTGGCAGCCGGCATCTACACGACGATCTTTCGCGGCCTGCCGGAGCTTCTGACGCTCTTCATCATCTATTACGGCATGCAGATCCTCATCCAGTATCTGCTGGATCTCGCCGGCTATGAAGGCCCGCCGGTCGAGATTAATGCCTTCCTCGCCGGCGTGATCGCGCTCTCGGTCGTCTTTTCCGCTTACTGTTCGGAAGTGCTGCTGTCTGCCTTCCGCGCCATCCCAAAGGGACAATATGAGGCGGGAGATTCGCTGGGTTTGCATCGCTCCCGCACTCTGCGCCTCATCGTTCTACCGCAGCTCATCCGGATTGCGCTGCCCGGCCTGACGAACCTCTGGATGGTGCTGCTGAAGGACACATCCTACGTCTCGATTATCAGCCTTGCCGATATCCTGCGCCAAACCAGTGTCGCCGTGCGCGTCACGAAGGAACCCTTCTTCTTCTATGGCATCGCCTGCGTTCTCTATCTGGTGCTCGCCATCCTCTCTTCCTTCGCGCTCGTCTATATCGACCGCTGGGCCAAGCGTTCGGAGGTCCGCCGATGAGTTATGCCGAAACTTTGATCCCGCCGCAGCCCGCACCCCGCGCAATCGCCAAGCCAATGACGGCCTCCCGCCTCGGCGGCTACATGCTCGTCGCCTTCTGGGCACTGCTTGCCGCGCTGCTGGTCTACACCGTCATTGCCGGCTGGGATCCGGACAAGTTCACGCGCTACGGGCCGCGTTATCTGCATGGCCTCTGGGTGACGCTCAGCATCGTTGCACTGTCTGTCTTCTTCGGCGCCATTCTGTCGCTGCCGCTCGCCATGGCACGCCTGTCGAACAACCGGTTGCTGAACTGGCTGGCCTATTGCTATATCTATTTCTTCCGCGGCACGCCGCTGCTCGCCCAGCTCTTCCTCGTCTATTACGGGCTCGGCGTGTTCCGCCCGCAGCTGGAAGCCATCGGCATATGGTGGTTTTTCCGGGACGCGTGGTATTGCGGCGTCTTCGCCATGACCATCAATACGGCTGCCTACCAGGCGGAAATCCTGCGCGGCGCAATCGAAAGCGTCCCGCATGGCCAGCGTGAGGCAGCCGCAGCTCTCGGCATCCACAAGGCTATTGCCTTTCGTAAGATCGTCTTGCCGCAGGCCTTCATCGTGGCGCTGCGTCCCTATGGCAATGAGATCATCCTGCTCATCAAGGGCTCGGCGGTCGTTGCCATCATCACCGTTCTCGACCTGATGGGCGAGACCCGCTATGCCTTCTCACGCACCTTCGATTACCAGACCTATCTCTGGGCTGCGATCTTCTACCTGACGATCGTGGAGGCGCTTCGCCATATATGGGCTGCCATCGAGCGACGCCTGACGCGCCATCTGAAGCGCTGAAAGATTTGGCAGCACTCTCCCATTGCTGCTGCCAAGTCCTTGAAATCAAAAATAAATGGCTCTTTTGCTTCGCATCTGTCAAGCTTCGGTTAACCACGGCATGATTTCATATCATGCTGCGCTAATAAGCGCGGAGTGGGAACAAGAAGAAGTGAGACAAAATGCACAAGGATATCGAAAAGCAGCTTCAGGGTTATGGACTGACAACCGCCCAGATCCTCTACCGCATGCCGGATCACCCGGCCCTTCTCCAGACTTATATCTGGCAGGACTACGACCTCGCCCCGGATTTTCCGGAGATGCGCGGCTTTTTAAAATTCTGGCAAGAGAAACTGGACGGGCCGCTGCATTCGGTCCGCTATACCCACCGCAGGCTCATTTCGGCAACCGAGTGGCGCTCCCTTAAGGGCGAATTCATATTGCACTGAGATTGCAGTTGCGATGGTAAGCTGCGGGCTCTAAAACGCCCGCATGAACAAAAAGAAGATCGACGAAGAGGCTCTCGCGGAAGCCTATAATCGCGCTCTTGCGCTTGAAAAGTCCGGTGATATCGATGCAGCCGTGGACGCCTATCAGGAAGTCCTGGCAATCGATCCCGACGATCACGGCGGCGCGGCCGTCCGGATCGCCTCCATGGGCCGCGGCGAAACGCCTGTTCGCGCACCGGACGCCTATGTCGAAACCCTCTTCGACCAGCATGCCGAAGTCTTCGAGGACGTGCTGGTGGAACAGCTCGGCTATCACGTGCCGATGCTCGTGCGCCAGCGCCTGCAGGATCTGAAACTGGGCCCCTTCAAGCGCATGCTCGATCTCGGCTGCGGCACGGGCCTTACCGGCAGCGCGCTCAACGATCTTTGCGACGAAATGGTCGGCATCGATATTTCCGAAAACATGGTCGTCATCGCCGACGAGAAGGAAGTCTATGAAACGCTTTTCGTCGCCGAGGTCGAGGATTTCCTCGATGACAATGACGAGGAGCCCTTCGACCTCATCACCGCCACCGACGTTCTGCCCTATCTCGGCGCACTGGAACCGCTCTTCTTCGGCGCCGCCGAGAATATGAACCCCGGCGGCATCTTCGTCTTCTCCTCGGAAACCCTGCCCGAAAAGCTGGCGGACGGCCGCCCCTACATGGTCGGCCCGCACCAACGCTTCATCCACACCGAGACCTATATCCGCGAGCGACTGGCCGCCACCGGCTTTGAACTCCTCGAGATGCTCGAAATCAACGTGCGCATGCAGGAAGGACAGCCGAGCCCGGGCCATCTGGTGACGGCGCGCTACACGGGCTGAAGGCCATCTGGCATTTTGCGGGCGTCTTACTAGTTTCCTGACCTGATCTCTTCAGGAAAGGTCAACGCATGGCGCTCGTTCTTTACCAGCATCCGCTTGCCTCCTTCTGCCACAAGGTGCTGATCGCGCTCTACGAAAACGGCACGCCCTTCGAAAACCGCTTCGTCGATCTCGCCGACGAACAATCGAGCGCGGATCTCCTGCGCTTCTGGCCGGTCGGCAAGATCCCGCTTCTGCGCGACGAGACGCGCGACAGCACCGTTCCTGAAACCAGCATCATGATCGAGTACCTCGACCGGCACTATCCCGGCCCCGTGCCGCTCGTGCCGGAGGAAACCAACGCCGCCCTGCAGGTGCGCCTCTGGGACCGTTTCTTCGATCTCTATGTGCAGGTGCCGATGCAGAAGATCGTCATCGACCGCCTGCGCCCGGAAGGCTCGGCCGACCCGCATGGCGTCAACGAGGCGCGCGACATGCTGTCGCTCGCCTACGATATGGTGGAGAAACAGATCGAAGGCAAAGCCTGGATCACTGGCGACGCCTTCACCATGGCCGATTGCGCCGCCGCTCCTGCCCTCTTCTATGCCCGCACGCTGGTACCCTTCACCGAGAAGCGCCCAGGCCTCGAAGCCTATTACCGCCGCCTGCTGGAGCGCCCTTCCTTCGCCCGCGTGCTAAGAGAGGCGCTGCCCTATTTCAAGTTCTATCCCTACAAGGAAGATCTGCCGGAAGAGTTTCGGCCATAGTATGTTTTCTCCGGCCCTATCAAGATCGATTGCATCCCGGAAATCCGCTGACCATAAGGGCGAGCGAACATAATGCGTCAATGTCCGCCATCGCTGCCAAGAATCGCCGACAGCAGCCTGCCCTCCAGCTCCGCCAGCGCTGGATTGCCATGGCGGCGCGGGTGCGGATAGGGAATGGCGAGATCGAGCGCGACACGGCCCTCCTCCAGCACGATTACCCGGTCGGCGAGATGCACCGCTTCGCTGACGTCGTGGGTGACGAGTACGGTGGTGCAGCCGAGTTCGCGCCAGACGCGGTTCAGCAATTGCTGCATGCTGATGCGCGTCAAAGCATCGAGCGCGCCGAGCGGTTCGTCAAGGGCCAGAACACCAGGTTTGCTGACAAGCGCGCGCGCCAGCGCCACGCGCTGGCGCTGGCCGCCGGAAAGGCGTGTCGGCCATTCATCGGCCTTTTCGGTGAGCTGCACCTCGTCGAGCACGGCTTTCGCTTCCGCAAGCGCCTGCTTCTTTTCGATACCTTCCCCAAGACCGACCACGACATTGTCGGCGACGCTGAGCCAGGGCAGAAGCCGCGGCTCCTGGAAGACGATGCGTGCGTTGGGCTCGATTTCTCTGCCGTCGGCACCTTCGAAACTGAGTTCGCCCGATGTCGGCCCGTCGAGACCAATCAGGATGCGCAGCAGTGTGCTCTTGCCGCAGCCGCTCTTGCCGATAACGGCGACAAACTGTCCGGCTGGAATATGGAGATTGATGCCACGCAGCACCCGGTTGGCGCCGAAGCTCTTTTCGAGGCCGGAAAGTGTAATGGCCGCAGCACCGGTACCTGCCGCAGCGGCTGGCCCCTCGCCGAATTCCACTTCTTCGGAGGCGTGGAAACGCTCATGTGTGATGACGGTCATGGCTTGTCTTTCTCTATTTTCGCGCAATTCCGAGGCAAAACCGCTGCACACTTTTGCCGGATTGTTCTAGTTCGCGTAGGCCGGGTTCCACTTCAGCGTCTGGCGCTCCAGCGCGCGGGCAACAACGTCGGCAAGCTTGCCGAGTACTGCATAGATGACGAGCGCCAGCACCACGACATCGGTCATCATGAATTCGCGGGCATTGTTGGCCATATGGCCGATACCCGAGGAGGCGGCGATCGACTCCGAGACGATCAGCGTCAGCCACATGATGCCGAGTGCATAACGCAGGCCGACGAAGATCGATGGCAGCGCGCCGGGGAAGATCACCTTGCGAAACAGCGTCCAGCCGCTCATGCCATAAACCTTGCCCATCTCGATCAGGTCGCGGTCGACGTTGCGCACGCCATGATAGGTGTTGAGGTAGACGGGAAAGAGCACGCCGAGCGAAGTGAGAAACAGTTTCGATTCTTCACCAATGCCGAACCAAAGGATGACAAGCGGGATCATCGCCAAGTGCGGAATGGTGCGCAGCATCTGCAACGTCGTATCCGTCAATTGCTCCGAGAGCTTCGATACGCCATTGGCGATTCCGATAAGGAAGCCGATCGACCCGCCGACGAGAAGGCCGGCAAAAGCGCGCGCGGCGCTGACCAGTACGTCCTCAGGCAATTGCCCTGATATCGTCGTTGTCCAGAAGGCCGAGGCGACATCGGCGGGCGACGGCATGATGCGCGAGGAAATCCAGCCGACCGAACAGCCGAGCTGCCAGAGCGTGATGATCGCAACCGGCACCAGGTAGGGCAAAAGCTTATCGCTGCCGGGCAGCGGCAGGCGGAAACCCGCCCTGCCCCCTCTGACACCTGCCTTGCGCGTCGCGGCGGCAGCCCGCGCAAACGTATCGAAAGTCGACATGGATATCTTCCTCGCGCTTCAGTTCTGGGGAATTCCGGGAAACTGTGCGAAGCTTCGTGTCCGGAATTGCGTTGGTAAGCGGCCTCGATCAGGAGCCGGAAACGACCTTCAGGTTGCCGCCATGGCTGCCGCCGGCAAAAACCTTCTTGCGGCCGAACTCGTTGTTGAAGCTGAGCCGCTGTTCGTCCCTCGTGATGCCGAGTTCCGGGAAGAGCAGTTCGGCGACGCGATAGGCCTCTTCCAGATGCGGATAGCCGGAGCCGATCACCGTATCGATGCCGACCTCCTGATATTCGCGCAGGCGCGCTGCCACCGTCTTCGGCGAGCCGACGAGCGCGGTGCCCGCACCGGCACGCACCAGGCCGATGCCGGCCCAGAGGTTCGGCGACACTTCGAGCTTGTCGCGGCGGCCGCCATGCAGGGCCGCCATCCGCTTCTGACCGACGGAGTCGGATTCCTTGACGAAACGCTCCTGCGCTTCGGCGATCGTCTCGTCATCGAGATGACGGATCAGGCGATCGGCGGCTTCCCACGCTTCCTCGTCCGTTTCGCGGACGATGAAATGCAGGCGGATACCGAAGGAAACCTCGCGGCCCTTGCCGGCGGCGGCTGCGCGCACTTTCTGCACCTTTTCGGCAACCTGCGCCGGCGGCTCGCCCCAGGTCAGATACTTGTCGACGCGGCCAACGGCGAAATCGATGCCGGCATCCGAGGAGCCGCCGAAATAGAGCGGCGGGCGCGGCGACTGCACCGAGGGGAAGCCGAGGCGTGCTTCGGTCGCCTTGATATATTTGCCGTCATAGCTCGCCACGCCCTTTTCGAGCAGTTCTTCGAAGACATGGAAGAACTCGTCGGCATGGGCGTAACGCTCGTCATGCTCGAGATGAATGCCGTCGCCGGCAAGCTCCGCCGGGCTGCCGCCAACAACGATGTTGAGCAACAGGCGTCCATTGGAGATGCGGTCGAGCGTCGTGGCAAGGCGCGCATAATAGGCCGGAGACGCTGTGCCCGGACGGATCGCCACGAGGAACTGAAGCTTCTCGGTCTGGGTCGCCAGCGCCGATGCCATCACGAAGGATTCCTCGCAGGCGACACCAGTCGGCAGCAGCACGCCGGAGTAGCCGAGGCGATCCACCGCCTGGGCGATTTGCGTCAGATAGCCGATTTCGGGAGCGCGATTGAGATCGGTGGAGCCGAGATAGGTTCCGTCACCGGACGTCGGGATGAACCAGAGGAAATTGATCGGATCGGATGAGGCGGTCATAAGCGCGTTCCTTCTTATGGATATCTGAAATCAGCTTCACTGGGCATATCGTGACATAGACCACAAATTATATCGACAATATCAATTTGCGATTCTGGCTTGGTGTGGAGAATAATTTTGCCCGGTTCCGCGGCATGGCCACGCTCCCATGCCGCGGCCCGCAGACCTCTGCCCCAAGGTGTAGGCGCCAAGAGCTGACGGCGTCAGCTCGCCTTCGGCCGCCAAACGATATCGCCGGTGGTGAGCTTCTTCGGCACGATGCCGAGATTGTAGAACTCGTCAGCTAGCGCCTGCTGATAGCTTGCGGCCGCATCGGTGACGGTCGTCACGCTACCGAGATCGGCGCCGGGCCGCTGCAGCGTCACTCGCGTGATGTTTTCAGGGACGCCGGTAATTTCCGAGAGCTCCTTGACCGTCGCATCGAGATTGTCCTGTGCTGCGCGCCCCACCTTGGCGAGCTCGTCGAGTACACTGACGATGACGGTGCCGCTCTGATCGGTGAAATCTTTGTTGGCGAGGAAGAAGCTGTAGTAATCGACGATGCCTTCGGCCGTCGTCAGGATGCGCGTATCAGGATCGGCCTCGGCGATGGCGAGATACGGATCCCAGATCGACCAGGCATCAATGCTGCCATTCTTGAAGGCGGCCGCTGCATCCGGCGGCGCGAGATCGATCTGCTGGACATCGTCGGGCTTCAGCCCCGCCTTGCGCAAGACCTTGACCGTTACGTTGTGGGCGCTGGAGCCGCGCTTGAAGGCCACCTTCTTGCCCTTCAGGTCTTCCAGCGTCTTAATTGGCGAATCCTTGCGCACGAGAATGGCTGAGCCAGCCGGGCTACCCTTGTAGACGCCAACATAATAGAGCGCCCCGCCGGCCGCCTGGGCAAAGAGCGGCGGCACATCGCCCGTGGCGCCAAAATCGAGCGCACCGGCGCCAAGTGCTTCCAGAAGCGGCGGGCCTGACGTGAATTCTGACCAGCTGACCGTAATTCCCTGATCGGCAAGCCGCTTTTCGAGAGCGCTGCGTCGCTTGGCAAGTGCCAACACGCCGTTCTTCTGCCAGCCGATGCGAAACTCTGTTGCCGCGGCTCGCGCCGCACGGACGGATGGCAGAATGGTGGTGGCGGCCGCTGCCCCGAAAAGTCCCAGTGTCTGTCGGCGTGTAATCATCTCTATCCCCTTCCTTTGGCTGGCGGGTGCTCCTGCTGCCCCGCTCGACCCTTCGATGGATTTATGATGATTTCTATAAATTAGATCGACAACAGAATTTATCATATTCGCGGAATCTGAAACTTTCCCAACCCCGATTTTCGCAGATTGAAGAAATTTTGTTCCAAGGCAGGCCACTTCCACCGCTGCCATGGCTTTCCGTCCCTGGCTGTTTCCTTTAATCCTCTGAGCCTGTTTGCAAGCAGTTATGGAGGACAAATATATGGCGAAAGTCGCTTTCATCGGTCTCGGCGTTATGGGTTTCCCGATGGCGGGCCATCTGAAAACAAAGGGCGGCCATGATGTCACCGTCTATAACCGCACGGCCGAAAAGGCCGCCGCCTGGGCGGAAAAATTCTCCGGCAAGTCCGCCCCTACCCCGGCCGAAGCTGCTGATGGCTGCGATTTCGTCTTCGTCTGCGTCGGCAATGACGATGATCTCCGCTCGGTGACATCAGGCGAAAACGGCGTGCTGAAGAGCATGAAACCCGGTTCCGTGCTGATCGACAACACAACCGCAAGCGCCGAGGTCGCCCGCGAACTCTATGCGGCTGCCAAGGCGAAGGGCGTCGATTTCATCGACGCGCCCGTCTCCGGTGGTCAGGCGGGTGCCGAAAACGGCGTGCTGACCGTCATGTGCGGCGGCGATGAAGCCGTCTTCGAAAAGGCACGTCCCGTCATCGATGCCTATGCCCGCATGGTCGGCCTCATGGGACCGGCAGGTTCCGGCCAGTTGACCAAGATGATGAACCAGATCTGCATCGCAGGCATCGTCCAGGGCCTTGCCGAAGCCGTGCATTTCGGCAAACGCGCCGGCCTCGACATCGAAAAGGTGGTCGATGTCATCTCCAAGGGGGCCGCTGGTTCCTGGCAAATGGAAAACCGCCACAAGACCATGAACCAGGGCAAGTATGATTTTGGCTTTGCCGTCGACTGGATGCGCAAGGATCTTGGCATCGTCCTGACGGAAGCCCGCCAGAATGGCGCCAAGCTGCCGCTGACAGCCCTCGTCGACCAGTTCTACGGCGATATCCAGGCGCTCGGCGGCAACAGGTGGGATACGTCCTCGCTGCTCGCCCGCCTCGAGAAGTGATTGGCCCAGGAATATGAGCCCCTCTTCGAGCGCAACTGAGCTAATCGAGCATCTGCAGACGCTGCGCTCCGAAGACAATATCGCCGGCATGGCGCGTTTCGGCATCGTGACCGAAACCGCCATCGGCATCTCCAATCCCGTCCTGCAGAAGATCGCCCGACTCGCCAAGAGGGATCACGTCAGGGCGAAAGAGCTTTGGGCAAGCGGCATCCGCGAAGCGCGAATGCTGGCGCTCTACACGTTCGACCCGAAAAGTCTGACGGCAGCCGAGGCCAGAACACTGGCCGCGGACTTCAATTCCTGGGAGATCGTCGATTGTGCCGCCGACCTTTTCGTCGAAGCCGGCCTTGATAAGCTGATCGCAGACTTTGCAGCCGACGAACGTGAATTCGTCCGGCGAACCGCCTTCGCCATGATCGCCGGTGCAGCCGTGCACCGGAAGAAGGACCGGGATGAAAGCCTGCTTAGCTACTTGCCGCTGATCGAAGCCCACGCGACGGACCCGCGCAATTTCGTCCGCAAGGCCGTTAACTGGGCGCTGCGCAATATCGGAAAGCGCAGCCGCGCCTGCCACGCTCCGGCGCTGGCTCTTGCCGAACGCCTTGGAGCAAGTGCCGATAAGACTGCACGCTGGATCGGCAAGGATGCGGTCAGGGAATTGACGAGCGAAAAGCTGCTCGCCCGGCTCTAACCTTATTGCGCCGCGATCGCTGCGCTCGTTGGAACGATCTGATGCTGCTTGGATTTCTCGACGAGGAAATCGATTAGTGCGCGCACCGCCGGCGGCATGCCCTTGGTCGTCGTGAAGACCAGATAGAACTGGCTCTCCGCCGTCTGCCAGTCCGGCAGCACGCGAACCAAGCGGCCGGCCTGAATATCCTCCGCGCAGGCACGTTCGAGGATGAGGCCGTAACCGACACCGGCACGAGCCGCATCGAGGATTGCCGTCATGCTGCGGCAGGTCAGCCTCGGCTGATGCCGCACGACCTTCTTCTCCTCATTGGGACCAACCAGCTCCCAAGTATGGAAGGACATCCAGGTGGACATGGCGAGCGTCGGTCCGTTGGCGAGATCATCGACACAGCTGAGTTCACCCATGCGCTCGACCAGCGAGGGGCTGGCAACGAGAATGCGCCGCGCCCGGTCGAGCTTGCGCATCACCAGGCTCGTTTGCGTTTCCGGCTCGCTTGCTGCCCGCACTTCGACATCGATTCGCTCGTTGATGAGGTCGGTACGCCGATCGGAGCCGATGATCTGCAGCTTGATCTTGGGATAGCGCTCCAGAAATTCAGGCAGAACCGCGCCGAGTGAGTTATCGACAAGACCGAGCGGGCAACCCATGCGCACGATCCCCTGCGGATCGGATTGAGCTTCCGTGACGATCGACTTGGCACGATCGGCTTCCCGAAGAATCGTCTGGCACTGCTCGTAGAAGGCCTGACCGATCTCCGTCACCCGGAAGTGACGTGTGGATCGCTCGATCAGCCTCGCCCCAAGACACTCCTCCAGACGGCTGACACGTCTGCTGAGCTTGGACCGAGGTATTTTCAAAGTTCTACTTGCGGAGGCAAAGCCACCGCTGGAGACGACGGCAGCAAAATAGAAGTAATCGTTAAGATCGTCCATAATCGAAACCTACCCGAGAGTAGTAATGAATGCCAGCCCCTAGGATGTTCCACCTGTGACGTTACAGTCACATTATTGGCATCAAATCCGAGAGGATAGAACCTGGCCTGACGCGAAGCTTGCCGGACGGGATGACGCAACCGCAAGATGCATGTCGCACAACGAAATATGGCGCAATCAACCAAGGCAATGAATGCGCTGATAGTTTTGAAATGTGCTCGAAATCAGGAGAAATTCCGGAGGAAAACCTGTTGACCAACAAAACCGGTAAGCGTGGCGGCGCTTCTGGCTTCATACCGGTTCTGAACTGCAAAGGACTGGCCCAGCAGGGAAAACCGGACCAGTCCCTCGTTACTGATCGGAGGTCATTCTGATCAGAAACTCTTGGGATTAGGAGACCCCCGGCACGAGGCCGGGGGTTCCGTCGTTCAAATTAGAACGAGCGCTGCAGACGGAAGTAACCGGTCGTGACGTCGTCGCCATCTTCCGGATCCAGGTACTGGACGGAAGCCTTGGCGTAGAAGTTGTCAACGATCTGGTAGTCAACCGTCAGACCGACCTTCCAGGCATCGCCGAGACCATCGAAGTCGTCAGGAGCGCCAAGCTTGGCCGGGGTGCCCCAGTAGTTACCGTAGTACTGAACACCGGGAGTGATCTTCAGCTTGTCGGTAGCCTTGATGGCGTATTCGGCAGCAACTGCCCATTCAGCCTGCGAGTAGTAGGAGTTCGGGCCGCTGGAGTAGACGGCTGCGAGGCCGAGCGTGCCCGGGCCGAGTTCAGCCGTACCCATTGCACGGATTGCGCCGTCTTCGTTGTCGAAGTCCCAGCCGCCGGTGACCTGGTAGCTGAAGGCGCCAGCCGTGCCGCCGATGCCGAAGGCTACGCCGACATTGTTCGGAGCTTCGTCAGTCTTGAAGACGCCGTCTTCCAGTTCGTCAACGCTGAGGCCAGCGTAGAAGGAACCGGTCTCGTACTGATAACGGATGGAGTTATGCAGCGTTTCGACAGAACCGATATCGTCCGTTTCGCCGGAGAGACCATCGTCCCACCAGGAGTAGAAGAGACCAGCGCGGAAGCCCGCGACGTCGAGGTAAGCGGAGTCGAGCTTCGTTTCCTGGGTCGATGCGTTGTCGGCATTGGCCTGGAGAACGATGACGCCGGTGAGCGGGCCGTATTCGGTGTCGCTCTTGGCGGTGAACTGAACCTGACCACGGGTTACAGCATCCCAATCCGAGTCGCCGCCAACGTTTTCGCCGACATTAACCTGGAAACGGATGTAGCCTTCGATCTTCAGGCAGGTTTCCGTGCCCGGGATGTAGAAGTAGCCGGTGCCGTAAGCGTCGCAGACGCGAACGTACTCAACCGGCTCCGGCTCGGCAGCAACGATTGCGTCTGCTGCAAGTACCGGGGTCGATGCAGCAAATGCTGCTGCCGACGCAAGCAATACCATCTTGATGTTCATTGTAGAATTCCACTCCTTTGTCGATCGGGGCTTTCTCTGTCTCCGAAGATCCAAAGCCGACCCGTTTGAACAGCCTCACGGCGTGCGGATCGATCGAACCGCCAAACGTTCATTCCACAGACATCAGACTGTAGCAATTCGTGAAGGGAGCCAACGCTCATCGCGCACATGCTTTCTGCATGGAGCGTGATTTTTATACAACAATTTCAATAAGTTGGATGGTCAACGCGCGAATGCCGCCGCGATAACCCGTGGTTTTCGCAGGCGGCTGAAATGATCCTCCCAGGCACCGCAAAATGGAGCAGAGCTCAACGATTTCGCGAAGCAACCGAACTCTAGCGCCGGCTAAAGACCATATAAAGATCGGAATTTAGGACATGGTGTTCTGAAATCGAACCTAATGGTGCGGATCGCGACCATTAATCGATTTGAGGCCTGCTTATTGTTGTATAAACAACCGCAGGTTCGCAATTTGACGTCGATTAAACGCTTCGCCAAATGCAAAAAAATCGTGCATCGCGCGATATTGCGCCGCACCAGCATTGATTCAGTGTGCCTGGAACCCCCGGGACCACGTCCTGAGCCGGTACTCATGCCTCCCAACGTGCGGCCAACTCATGACCGCGTGGATCGCATAGTTCCATGACAGGAAGATTACAATTTGGAAAGGTTTTGTACCGCCGTCAAGGGCCTGGCGCTTCACGAGCGGGCTTAGAAATCGTGGATGAACTCTGAGTCGCCTCGTCTGCGGAAGCGCATTCGCTCTCCTGTTCAGCAGGCACGATTCGTTCGCGCCTGCCAGGAATCGTCAGCGCCGTATGAGGCGCGCCTGGCCAATTCAGTCCTCGTTGGACTTGGCGTTTTCGAGAAGCATGTAGTCGAGCGGCAGCTGTGTCGAATACTTGATCTGCTCCATCGCGAAGGCAGACGAAACATCGCGAATCTCGATCTTGGCGATCATCCGCTTGTAGAAGGCGTCATAGGCGGCAATGTCGGGCACGACAACGCGCAGCAGATAGTCCACATCGCCGCTCATGCGATAGAATTCGACGACTTCGGGGAAGTCTGCCACGACCTCCGAGAATCGGCGCAGCCACTCGATCGAATGGGTCGCTGTGCGGATAGACACGAAAACCGTGACCTTGGTGTTGACCTTCTCCGGATCGAGGATCGCCACCCGGCGCTTGATGACACCGTCTTCCTCCATCTTCTGGATCCGCCGCCAGCAGGGCGTCGTCGAAAGGCCCACCTTCTTGGCGAGGTCTGCAACGGCGAGCGTCGAATCTTCCTGGAGCAGGCGCAGTATCTTTCGGTCGAGGCGGTCCATGCGAAAATAAGTCCCTTTCGAATTATTTTCTCTGTATAGCGCGATTCCGGCCAACGAAAAGAATTTTGTTTCAGGAAGTAAGCATTTCGATTCGCCGGCGCAGTTCCGGGAGCAGTTCTTCTTCGAACCACGGATGCCGTTTGATCCAGCCGGTGTTGCGCCAACTCGGATGCGGCAGCGGAAGAACGGCCGGCTTGCCCGGCATGGCAAGACTGTCCCGCCAGGCCCGCACCGTCTCTGTCATGTTCTCGCGCCGCATTTTCCCCATATGCCATGCCTGAGCATAGCCGCCGACAGCCAGCACCAGTTCGATCTGCGGCATGACCGAGAGCACGCGGCCCTGCCAGACGGGCGCACATTCCCGGCGCGGCGGCAGGTCGCTGCCCTTGGCATCGTAACCTGGAAAGCAGAAACCCATCGGCACGATCGCGAATCGATCCCGGTCGTAGAAGGTCGGCCGGTCCACCTGCAGCCATTGGCGCAGCCGGTCGCCCGAGGCATCGTCGAAGGGCAGGCCGCTTTCATGGACGCGCAGCCCCGGCGCCTGGCCGGCGATCAGCACCCGCGCACTCGACGAGAGCACCGCAACCGGCCGCGGCTCGTGCGGCAGGCGATCCTCCATGCCGCGCAGAGGCGCATCGCGACAGATACGGCAGGCGGCAATCTCTGCCCGCAGCCCGTCCAGTCGATCGTCGCTCCAGATGCTGTTCATTGCGCTCCTGTCCACTCACTAATCAGCCGCCGCAAGCCGGAGCTTTCATGCCGTGCCTGATCCCTGACGTCACGCGGCATCTCGAAACGACCGGCCCAAAGCCCAAGCTTCTGCACCCTCGCCTGCTCCTCCTCGCGCCGATAGCCGCCATAGGAAACCGCCATGCCGCCGGCCACCATACGCGCATTGATATCGCCGGCACGATTGCGGCAAATTACCAGAAGCCGGTCGTAACGGTCGCGCTCGCTTCCGCCGCATTGCGTATCATCATCCGAGACGAGCTGCTGCAGCGTATGCTGCGCCAGCCTGCCGCAGGGCCATTCCTGCCCCGCCCGCTCGCATGTCTGCGTCAGTTCCGGCGCATCAATGCCTTTGAGCCGCATGCGCTCGCCATCAAGAACGAGGCTGTCGCCATCAACTGCACGGAAGGCGCCTTGATGCTGGATGTCGGGCCTGTCGTTCAGCTTGGCGGCAATTAATGCAACGAGAACAAGAAAAGCGAACGCGATCGTCCCGTCTCGGATCAACGAGAATAGCCGTGCCACGCTTTTGCCTCCTTGAAAAACAAACCCTTGGCAAAGATGGCAAACATCTTCTTAAGAATTTCCGGTTAAGCTCTTATTCATCTGCAGGAAAAGTTTCAACGTGCACATGAGTACCGGCGTCAGCACATCAACCGACAAGATTATTGTCGACAAGTCGCGCGGCCACCGCAACAAAGCGGTATCCAGGGCTGTGCGGCAGACGCGCGAACGCCTGCAATCTGGCCATGCTTCCCGCTCTGCTTTCGATCGTGACGTGCTGCGGATGTATGTCGCTGCGGTGCTGCAGGGCGCAGCGATCATGCCGCTCTTCGTCATCATCGTCGCGGCACTCGGTACCTACTTCACCGAGGATACGAGCCTTTTCTTCTGGGCGTTGCTGACGCTGACCTGTCATACCGTCAATATCCTTCTGGCGCGTCGTGCCAGGAAGCAGGAAATGACTGCAGATAGCGTGCGCCGCTGGCGCAAACTATTGCTGGCCGGCCAGTTTCTGATCGGCTGCTGCTGGGCAATCTTTGCCCTGCAGAGCTGCTCGGCCTGCGAACCCTCCAGCTTCACGCTCTATAAGGGCGCCACGCTGTTGATCGCGCTGTCGGTCACCACCATGTCGAATTTCATGCTGACCCCAGCCGTGCTCGTCGGCTTTGCGCCGGCGGTCGTGGCGCTCGCCGCAAAAAGCGGCCTGTCACGCGACATTCTGGAAGTCTGTCTGGCCGCTGTCTTCACCACGACAGTGGTCTTCTTCAATTACATCAGCGATCGGCTTTTTCAGTCCAGTCTGAAGATCCTCTCCTTCCAGTCGGAGAAGGACGATCTGATCGCCGAGCTGGAAGTGGCAAAATCCATGTCGGACGAGGCGCGGCGCCGCGCCGAGGAAGCAAACCTCGCCAAGTCGCGCTTCCTCGCCTCGATGTCGCATGAGCTTCGCACGCCGCTGAATGCCATTCTTGGCTTCTCCGAAGTGATGTCGGCGGAGGTCATGGGGCCGCTCGCAAATCCGACCTATAAGGAATATGCCGGCGATATCCATCGTTCCGGCCAGCATCTGCTCGATCTCATCAACGAAATCCTCGACCTCTCGCGCATCGAAGCCGGCAAGTATGAGTTGAGCGAAGAAGCGGTCTCGCTGCTCGATATTGCCGAAGACTGCATCGGTATGGTGCAACTTCGGGCGCGGGCCAAGAACATCATCATTCACGATCAGGTCGAACGCCAGCTTCCAGCAATCTGGGCGGATGAGAAATCCATTCGCCAGGTCGTGCTCAATCTCCTCTCCAACGCCGTGAAATTCACGCCTCAGGGTGGAGAAATCAACGTCAAGGTCGGCTGGACTGCCGGCGGCGGCCAGTACGTTTCAATCAGGGATAACGGCCCCGGCATTCCCGAAGATGAGATCCCGATTGTACTCTCGGCCTTCGGCCAGGGTTCGATCGCCATCAAGAGCGCCGAACAGGGCACAGGCCTCGGCCTGCCGATCGTCCAGGCGATCCTCGCCAAGCATGACGGCCAGTTCGTCCTGAAATCCAAGCTGCGCGAAGGCACCGAAGTCATCGCCATCCTGCCGGCCAAGCGCGTGTTGCAGAGCATTCCGGCCGTGGAAGAGGCGCAGCCGGTCGTCAAGAAGCGCCGCAGCTTCGCCTAGTCAACGTACTCGTTCAGAAGAACAGGTGCCTTACGATGACGAAGCCGAGATAAAGGCAGCATGCGGCAATCATGCAGGTCACGGCGAAGGAGCCGAGATCCTTGGCATGTTTGCCGACGATGGAAATTTCAGGTGAAATTCGGTCGATCACTTCCTCGACAGCCGTATTCATCGCCTCGATGGAAAAGAGCCCGAGGAAAAGCAGCGTCGTGACGACGAATTCGGCAGCATCGGCGCGGATGAGGAAAAGCACGATCAGTGCCGCGACGAAAAAACCGAGTTCCTGCCGGAAGGCCGCTTCCTTGAAGACCCGCAGGAACCCCGCCCAGGAATAGCCGGCCGCAGCTATGAAGTGGCGAAATCCCGTTTCCTTGGTTACGGCAGGTTTCGTCCCAGGTTGCGTCAACGGCGCCTCGTTTCCTCCAGGCCGGCCTTCTTGCCGGCGCTTTCATTCATGAGCGGATACGCAGATATCGCTTCCCCGGTCTCAGCGCAAGCAATGCGCCGGCCGGGCTTCGATTCCTGCCCGAGAGCGGCGGATAACCTCCGACGCATTTTCCCGTAAAGCCTGGGGATTATCGATCCGGACCCGGGACCTATTGCAGCCAGAACGCCCGTATCTCTTCCGGCGTAACCTTGCCATCATTGTTCGCGTCCACAGCGTCGAATATCCGCTTATGGATAGCCGTCACTTCCTCGAACGACAGAGCGCCGTCCTCATCGGTATCGGCAATCGCGAACATGACCTTCATCATAAACCCGCGCATCATCGGCATCCCGCCGCCCGGTTGCATCATGTGCCCACCCATCATGCCGGGCTCCATCATATTCCCGCCCGTCATTCCGCCATACATCATGCCCTGTCCTTCCGGCATTGCCCCCTGGCCTTGTCCCATCATGCCTCCCATTCCCGATTGCGGGGCCGCTTGCGACATATTCAAGGGATGATGGGGATCCGTCTCGTTCGTCTGCGCGAAAGCGGAACCGGCTCCGCCGGTCACAATTAGCGCGGCCAGCAGGACTGCGTTTGGAATGCTCGTCATTCTCATGTCGTTTCTCCTTTGCTTGCGGCTCCGTTCCCCTGCTCAGCCGAAGCGCCGGCCGATGAAATCGAAGATAGTTGCGATCATTGAAACTGTCCATGCGACCAAGACGACACGTCTGACGGTAGACGGTTTCCTGCCGATCATACTTGATTCAGGTCAACAATGCCGTAACGATACCGGTCATCTCGCCTGATTGGCGCCGCCCGAATCCACCTGCGTGGAGCGGTGCGGCGGGAGCGATCCGACGGACTTCGCTCCCGATTCCGAGGGGAATTCGACCCTTAGTGTTTGCCGGTAACGCCGGCCTGGCTGAACGTCGCCATGCCGGAATGGCAGGCGGCCGCCGCCTTGACGATGCCGGCGGCAAGGGCGGCACCCGTGCCTTCGCCAAGCCGCATGCCGAGCGCCAGAAGCGGCGTCTTGCCGAGCTGTTCGATGGCCCGCAGATGGCCGGGCTCAGCCGACACGTGGCCGATCAGGCAGTGGTCGAGCGCGGAAGGATTGGCCGCCCGCAGGATCGCGCCGGCAGCGGTCGCAGTATAACCATCGATCAGCACCGGAATACGCTCCATGCGCGCCGCAAGGATGGCGCCGGCCATCGCTGCGATCTCGCGCCCGCCAAGCCGGCGCATGATCTCAAACGGATCGCCCAGGTGATCGCTGTGCAGTTCCACGGCACGCTCGACGGCATCGATCTTGCGCTCCAGCATCTCGCCTTCCGAGCCCGTGCCCGGACCAACCCAGTCGCGCGCCGTTCCGCCGTAAAGCGCATAATTGATCGCGGCTGCAATCGTCGTATTGCCGATGCCCATTTCGCCGATGCAGAGCAGGTCCGTGCCGCCGGCAATCGCTTCCATGCCGAAAGCCATGGTGGCAGCGCAATCGCGCTCGGAAAGGGCCGCTTCCTGAGTGATGTCACCGGTCGGGTAATCGAGCGCCAGGTCGAAGACCTTGAGGCCGAGATCATTGGCGACGCAGATCTGGTTGATCGCCGCCCCGCCGGCGGCAAAATTCTCCACCATCTGCTGCGTGACTTCCGGGGGGAACGGCGTGATGCCCTGCCGCACGACGCCGTGATTGCCGGCGAAGATCGCCACCAGCGGCCGGTTGACGGCGGGCGACCGGCCCGTCCAGGCGGCGAGCCAGAAAGCGATTTCCTCCAGACGGCCAAGCGCACCCGGCGGCTTCGTCAGTTGCGCGTCGCGTTCCCGGGCGGCGACCAGCGCGCGGGCGTCCGGTCCCGGCAGGTCACGAAGAAGGGCGCGAAAATCGTCGAACGGCAGGCCTGAAACGCTCATCTGAATGGCTTTCCTTGTATTCTTGTCTTTTCCCGGCAAATCGGGTTCTTTGCTTGGCGACTCTCTTAAAGCGACCGGCCCGGGCTCACAATGTCAAAAAGCCGCGTAATGACAAAAGCGCTGGTGAGAGCGGGGACTGCAGAGAATGATCAAGAATACAGTGCTCGATACCGCCCGCGCCGTGGCTTTCCTGAGCCGCATTCCCTTACCGCCATGGCTGTTTGCCGGATATGACGGCAAGCTTGGCCGGCTCGTGCGTGTCTTCCCGCTCGCCGGTCTCGTCATCGGCGCCCTGCCCGCTCTCGTCTTCCTCTTCATGCTCGTGTTTCATGCCGACCGCCTGATGGCGGCCTTCGTGGCGCTTGCCGTGCAGACGATCCTGACCGGTGCGCTCCATGAGGACGGGCTTGCCGATACGGCGGACGGGATAGGCGGCGGCAAATCGCGCGAACAGAGCCTGATCATCATGAAAGACAGCCGCATCGGCAGTTACGGTGCAATTGCCCTCATCCTTTCCTTCGCACTCAGGGCTTCCGCGCTCGCAGCGGTTGCCCGTGAAGCCCCGCCCTTTGCTGCCGCACTTGCCATTCCTGCCGTCGCCGCCCTCAGCCGCGGGGCGATCACCTGGCACTGGCAGCGCCTTCCTCCCGCAAAGTCGGATGGGCTCGCTGCCTCCGCCGGAAGCCCCGCCGAGCCGGCGATGCAGATCGCCCTCGTGTCCGCGGGTTTTGCGACGGCAATGCTCATCTGGCCGGCGCTCGGTCTTCAGCCGCTCGTCGCCGCCCTTCTTGGCGCTGGCATCTCCACGCTTGCCTTCACCTGGTTCATCCGTCGCAGGCTCGGCGGCCATACCGGCGACACGCTCGGAGCCACTCAGCAGATTTGCGAGCTCGCAGCCTTCTGCGCACTTGCCATGGCCCTCTGAAATCCCGATATATCGTCCATGCGAACACCCTGCATCCGCGTATGCTGCCTGGATCCTCTCACTGGTCTTTGCACCGGATGCGGCCGCACAACACGTGAAATCGCCGGCTGGATGCGCATGTCGGATGAAGAGCGCGAGGCCATCATGCAGAACCTGCCGGCTCGCCTCGCCGCCCTAACGTCCGAACCGATGAGAACGCTGGAGGTGGCGGGCTGATGCGCCTCATCCTCCTGCTTGCCGTCATCGGCATCGGCCTTGCCATCCTGCTCTTCAACAGTGATCAGAGCCGGATTTTCGGATTGGAGAGCGATGATTTCGGCCGCTTCGTCTACCTGCTGCCGCTCTCTCTGATGCTGGCTGCCGGCATCTGGGGCAGCCGCCGCAATATCGGCCAGACCATGCGGCAGCTGATGATCTGGCTCGTCATCATCCTGGCGCTCGCCACCGCCTATCTTTATCGCCAGGATGCGAGTGCTGTCGGCAATCGTCTGCTCGCCGGCCTCATGCCCGGCCGCGCTGTCGTCGTCACGACGAGCGAAGGCGGCCAGGAGGTCATCGTGCACAAGATGCTGAACGGCCATTTCCAGGCCGAAGTCTCGATCAATGGCCAGTCCGTGCCGATGCTGGTCGACACCGGCGCCAGCATGGTTGCTCTCTCTCATGAGGATGCGCAGCGCATCGGCATTGATCCGAAGCAACTCACCTATTCCATGACTGTCATGACCGCCAATGGCCGCGCCCGCGCAGCACCCGTTACCCTCGATCAGGTGGCGATCGGCCCGATCCTGCGCAGCAATGTCGCTGCAACCGTCGCCGAAGACGGCAGGCTTGACCAGAGTCTGCTTGGAATGAGCTTCCTCGAAACCCTGGGCTCGCTGCAGATGCAGACGGATGAGCTGAGGATGCGGGACTAACGGCCGCATCCGCCTTGCGGGAGCGACCAAGCCGCCCTAACCTCCGCCGATCTCCGCCAAAGAGGTCTCATCCGCCAATGTCCACCACCATCGCATTGTTCGGCGCCGGCGCCATGGGTAGCGCCGTCGGCCGCCGTCTCGCCGAGTCCGGCGCCAAGGTCATCACTTTTCTGGAGGGCCGCGAAGCGACAATCGAGCGCGCCCGCGCCGCTGGCCTCTTGGCTGCGCCGCTTTCGGCCTTTGCCGAGGCCGATATCATCCTCTCGATCGTTCCGCCGGCCGAAGCACAAAAGGTGGCGGATCTCGTGGCTCCCGTGCTGCGGGAATCCGCGAAGAAACCGGCCTTCGTCGATCTCAATGCCATCAGTCCGAAGACGATGGAAGCGCTTGCGGCAAAACTCGCACCGTCAGGCGTCAAAATCATCGACGGTTCGATCATCGGCGGCCCGCCGGTATCGGGCAAGGCCGGTCCGGTCATCTGCCTCAGCGGCGAACTCGCCGGCGAGCCCGACCTGCTCTCCCGTTTCGGCCTGAAGATTCGCCCGGTAAAAGGCCCGGTCGGTGCCGCCTCGGCCCTGAAGATGTGTTACGCCGGCATCAACAAGGGCATCACCGGCTTGTCTGCCGCGATGCTGCTTGCGGCTGCCCGCAATGGCGCCAGCGAGGCGCTGAAGGTGGAACTGGCCGAAAGCCAGGCCGAGCATTTGCAGCGCCTGCGCCACTCAATTCCGGACATGTATCCCAAGGCCTATCGCTGGGTGGCGGAAATGGAGGAAATCTCCGAATTCCTCGGCGCAGACAATCCCGCTGCCCTCATCTTCAAGGGCATGGCCGGGATCTTCCAAGCGATCGCCGACGATCGGACCGAGGGTCGGGAACTGATCGCCACGCTCGACCGGATGCTGGAGAACCGGCATTAGACCGGTGACAAGCCCCGCATGAAATCCACAATCGCGCGGCTCACCGTCTCCGGCTGTTCCTGCGGCAACCAATGGCCCGCACCGGGCACGAACTGCGTCGTCCGCAGGCGAGGCGCGAGCGCCGGCATCGCCGCGATGATCTCCCGCATGCCGGGAATAGCAAGGCCGGTATCGCGTTCGCCGGTCATGAACAGCGCCGGGATCTCGACCTTCCTGCCTGCAAAGGCTTTCTGCAATTCCCAGTTCCGGTCGAGATTGCGATAATAATTCAGGCCGCCGCGAAAACCCGACTCCTCGAACGCATCGACAAAGACTTGAAGATCGGACTGCGGCAGCCAGCCGGGAAGGCTTTCGCTTTCCGGCAGATCGGCGAGCAGACCGGAGGCGCGCGACACCATCCCGAACGGATTGGGCGTTCGGTCACCCGGCAACCGCGGACCGGCGTCACCGCTGGCCGCGCTGTAGATCTTGCGCAGCGTGACGTCCACATCCCGTTCGAACTCGGCTTCTGCCACTCCCGGCTCCTGGAAATAGAGCACATAGAGCAGGTGATCCGGCGTCGCCGGAAAGATTTTCGTCGGCGGCACGGGTGGCTGGCCCATCAGGGGAACGCTTATGGCGACGATGCCGCGGAACCGGTCCGGGCGCATCAGCGCCGCCTGCCACGCGACCGTTGCACCCCAGTCATTGCCGACGATGACAGCCTTTTCCTCGCCGAGCGCGTCGAGGAGCGCGACCATATCGGCCACGAGATCGACGATCGTATAGACGCCGGTCTCGCGGGGGCTTTCGGTACGGCCATAACCGCGCATATCGGGCGCTACCGCATGGAAGCCCGCCTCGGCAAGTGCGCTGATTTGATGGCGCCAGGCATGTGAGGTCTCCGGAAACCCATGGCAGAGCAGCACCAGCGGCCCTTCGCCGGCCTCAGTGATGTTCATCCTCAAGGTTGCGGTTTCAATCACGCGCTGCTGCATCTCTGCCTCCTCGATACCAGGGCCGTCGCACCCGGAAAAATGGTGTCCGGGCAGTGTTGAATCTTTTATTCCGTATCTTTTTACGTTACAGAAAACAGGAGTCAATAGATCGTAACATCATTTGTTACGCTATCGGGAGGCACAGATGCGGCAAGACGGAAGACTGGCGCGGATGATCCATGTTCTCGTCCATATGGGATTGCTGGGCGGCCGGGAAACGAGCGAACGCATTGCCCAGATGCTAAACACCAACCCCGTTGTCGTTCGCCGCACCATGGCGTCGCTGCGCCAATGCGGCATCGTCGAATCGGAAGGTGGCCGCGGCGGCGGCTGGTCGCTGACAAAACCGCTCGCGGATATCACCATTCTCGATGTGCAACGCGCCCTGCAAGGTGAAACGATTCTCGATGCGCCGCTTTCTAACGATCACCCGTCTTGCCCTGTCGAGCGCGCCGCCAATGCCAAACTGCAGCACGCCTTTGAAAGTGCCGAACAGACGCTGGAGCGGGAATTCCAGAAGGTGACGCTCGCCGAAATCGGCGAGACCGCCATGGCTTCGGCCAGAGCCGGAAAGGCTGGCTGACGCCCACCGGTGCGCTTGCGAATGGCCGGTGAATCTGCCAATTTTCAGCAAAACAACAAGACCACAAAGAACAAGAAGAAACTCCTAGTCTGGTGGCACCCAATCCCGATCGCCTTTTCCAAAGGCTTGGCGTGTCCGGTGCGACAGGAGTTTGACGATGAATGCATTCTGGCCCTTGTTCGTCGGCGGCGTGGCTCCCGCCATCTTCTGGGGCATCACCGCCATTTTTCAGAAGCAGAGTGCGGTGGCCGGCGCCGGCTCTTCCGCCTATCTCATTACTTTCGGGCTGACGCTCGCCATCGCAGGCGCGATCGCCGCATTGCTCTGGCGTCCGGCACCGTGGACACCTGATGGCATCGGCTTCGCCGCCCTTGCCGGCATCTGCTTTGCGCTCGGCACCGGCCTCATCAGCTATGCACTCTTTTCCTATGGCGTGCCGGTTTCGAAGCTTGCGCCGATATGGAGTTGCAACGTGTTGGTGACACTGGCTGTGGGGGCGGTGTTTCTGGGCGAGGCCTCGCAGGTCGATCTCCTGAAATTGTCGGTTGGCACGCTGCTCATCATCGGCGGCGCGATCCTCGTCAGCAATGCCTGACGCCTGTTCCGCCCGGCAATTGTAGCGGCGGGAGATGACGGTCATCAGCAGGTCGTCCCCTTCGTCCTTCGATGACGAAGCAAGCCGGCAGCGATCCGCACCCGGATTGACGCATATTGGCGGGAAAACCCCGAGTCCCAGACCCGTGAGAAGCTCGTGCTGACCCGGATATGGCGGAACCGTCGAATAGCTTCGACGGTTTTTTGAAGACAGACCGCCGATGACAGGAGGGGATTCCATGAGCAACGATATCAGGCTTCTGCACGGCTTTCGCGTACTTGTTTGCGACCCCGACAGCAAACAGCTCGCGGCCGCGAGCGGCATTGACGACCTTATCAGTCACGCACTCAGCGAAGCCGTCGATTGGGTGGTGCTGCCAATCGCTCTATTGCCAGACGGTTTCCTGACGCTCCGGTCCGGCATTGCCGGCGCGACGATCCAGAAATTCGTGAACTACCGGCTGCGCGTCGCCATCATCGGCTGGATCGATGACCCGTTGGCCGCCAGCAAGGCGCTGCAAAACTTTGTTCTTGAAGCCAATTACGGCACGGATTGCTGGTTTCTCGATACAATGGAAGAGTTCGAGGCGAGGCTCTCGGCTTTCAGCACACCGGCATAAGCCACGGTTTTACTGCGACAATGTGAAATCCATAATAAGCATCACGCAACGGCAGCCTTCCAGTCGTCCCACCATTTCAGCACACGCAGCGCCCGCAGGGTCACCCAGCGTGAGGGCTCTCCCTCACCGTCATCCATCACGAACCATGTCCGGCCGGATGCGCGCCAGTCGAGCGGCCAGCGTCCATCCTCAAGCCGGCGGGAGCGGAGGTATTCAGTTGCCTCCGTCAGACGCGGATCGGGTGCGACGCCCGTCAGCATCGCCGAGGCGCGGAAATAGTCGAGGGCCCGCAGCACATCGAAGCGCCAGCGGTTCGGATGCAGGAACTGCAGGAATGTCTCATCGACCAGTTCGCCGGTGCTGAGCCGCCGCATCAGATGTCGCGCCAGCAAATATTCCTCGCCCGAGCGCCGCGCCTCCCGCGATTGCGCCGTGCCGCCGGTCGCCCGCTCAAACTCCAAGAGCCCCTCCAGCACATTGATCGTCGTATGAAATGAGGAGCGCACCGAGCCTCGCGCCCGCTCGCAGTTCCAGCCGCCATCAGCCTGCCGCTCACCGAGCAATCTCTCGACGATGGGCGAGACATCGACACCGAAATAGGCGCCGTCACCCACCGTGCGCCCATTGATGCATTCCTCGACCTCGCCCTCCCAGAAGGGCTGGCCGCCCTCGTCCCAGCGGCAATTGGCGCCGACGAGCGCGACAGTCGCCTTCGCCCGCTCGGATTTCGGATCGAGCCCGAATTCGCGCAGCTGCGTCAACGAAAAATTCGTCGCCGTCCATGGTTGACCGGTCGCCTGCCACTCTTCTCGCGTGAAATCGCTGGGCACAAAAGAGCCGCCCGCCCATTGCCCGTCCTCATCCTGATAGGAGAGCAGCCGGGCGCCCCATCCTTCGGTCTCGACCTTCTGCCGCTCGGCAGACCAGACGGGCTCCGGCGCATCCAGGAGATCGCGCAGCACCTGCCAGCGGATGGCTGGATCGGAGGCGAGCAGCCAGTCGATCACGGATGTCTCTGACGGCATCGGCAAGGCTCCCTGTCGCTTGCAAACACCGCCGCAGCTTGGCCAAGCCGGCGACTGTCGTCAACATCACAGAGCCGGCGGTGGAACAGTATTTCTTGGAGCCAGCTCCTCCTTGAAGCTGCATCCGATAATTGCCGTTCAAAATCGTCTATGCAATTGTCTTGCGGAATAACGGTTTTCAGGCAGTCCCTGAAGCCCAACTGATCGTCCTGCCCAGTAAAGAGATCGCAATCCTCACCTACTCCGGTTAATCTGGGTCAATCAACAGACTGAATTCCGCGATAACCCGAGCATGGTGACGACCGTTGCTGGCCGCAACTGGAGCCCAGAATGAATCCACGCCAACTGAAAACCTTCCTTGCGGTCGCACGGCACGGCAATTTCACCCGCGCCGCCAGTGAGGCGCACCTCGCCCAGTCGAGCCTCAGCGATCAGATGCAGGCGCTGGAAGAGGAATTGGGTGTCCAGCTTTTCGAGCGCTCGCGTCAGGGTGTTTCGCTGACACCACCCGGTGATATGCTGAAGGCTTATGCGGAAGAGATCCTAGCGCTGAACGACGAAGCCATGGCAGCGGTTCGCACTGCTGCCGGCATTGGCGAGCAGATACTTACGATAGGCACACTCGAAACCATTGCGACGGAAAAGCTTGCGCCCTTCCTGTCGCGCTTTCGCCAGGCCCATGCCGATATCGGTCTGACTTTAAAGATCGGCGGCAGCGGTGAATTGCAGCACCGGCTGGAAGACGGCTCAATCGACATCGCCTTCACCTTCGATCGCGGAGATCGGGACGAGCGCTTCGTCAGCCGGCTGGTCTCGCGCGAACCGCTGGTGCTGATATCGGGCCGCGCTGTGGAGGCAGAGCCCCCCAAAAGTCTCGTGGAGATCAGTCATCTATCCTTCATTGCCACCGAAACCGGTTGCGTCTATCGCCGCCTCTTCGAGACCGCCTTTGCCGAAACGGGTATTGCAAGGCCCCGGATCGTAACCCAGGCCGACAGTATCGCGACGATCATCCGCCTCGTCGCATCGGGTGCCGGTTATGGCCTCGTTCCACGCCTCGCACTTGGCGCGGATGCGAAACACAGCGACATCACGGAATTACCCTGGCCTGGCAATCCGCCGGCAGCCTCCCTGATCGTGCTGTGGCGCCGCCGGCGGGTCCAGCCGTCGGCGCTCTCCCTGCTGCTTACCGCGGTCAGCGAAGATCTGCGACCGGTCAGACCAGCCGATGCCCGCCCTCGACGTGCAGGATAGTGCCTGTGGTAAAACCGTTTCCGATCAGGAAGCGGATCGCATCGGCAATGTCCTCGGATCTGCCGACACGGCCCACCGGCAGGCGCTTCGCCATCGCCTCAAGCGTCGCCTGCCTGGCGTCGCCGGCGACGAAACGCCAGATCGGCGTATCAACCCAGCCCGGTGACACGGCATTGATACGAATGGGTGCGAGTTCCACGGCCAACGCGCGCACCAGCCCTTCGAGCGCTGCATTGACCGCCGCGACCACGGTACCCCGCGCCGCCGGCCGATAGGCCGCGACACCCGACGTATAGGTGATCGAGCCCGATGGCCGCAGGCAGGACGCGCCATATTTGGCGAGCAGCAGCGGCCCGTAGAACTTGCTCTCGACCACCCGTTGTGCCGCGCCAAGCTCGATATCCGGCAGAAGCTGATAAGCCCCCTCGATATCCGCCGCCGTGCTGACGATATGATCGACCGGCCCGCGATCGCCGAAGAAAGCCGCGACCTCTTCTTCCCGTGTCAGGTCGAGGACAGCGGTCCGAAGCCTCCCGTGATCGCCGAGTGCCTCTCGCGCCGATGCGAGCTTTTTCTCATTGCGCCCTGCAATCGTCACGCGCGCCCCTTCATCGAGTAGCCGCTGTGCCAGCCCCAGGCCCATACCGGAACTGCCGCCCACGATGGTGATCTCGGCGCCTTCAATTCTGATATCCGTCATCTGCGTCTCCTTCTTGACTGGGAGAGTTGATGCCCGACGCCGGACTGGAAGAAAAACGGGAGAAACCGATGGTGCCATCGGAAAATCCGGCGGCACCGAGAAAGAAGCCCTCGGTTCAGCAGTAGAGCCGAGGGCCTTCAGTTGCAGGATCAACGCGGCGATCGCCAGTGATGTTCGACCTTCTCGAGCGGTCACCACGTACGGTAAAAACGAGCCGCGTCACATCTGGTTCCGGAAAGTCATCAGGCCGGCAGCCGGCTCAGCAAAAAATCTGCACGCGCTGCGACATCGACCTTCGGCAGGATGACGATTTCGTAGCCGATTTCGGGATAGGCCGCGATCAATCGCTCATATTCGGCAACCGCTTCTTCAAATCCATGCCGCCGCTCGGGATCGTTGATATAGATCTCCGGCCAGGGCGGCGTCAGAAAAACCGTCTGGTGATAGCGGTGCCGGTCCCGCAGCGTCTCCAGCGTCGCCTCTCCCGTAAAGGCCTGAAGCGCAGAGGCGGCATCGATCAGACCGCGGTCGAAAAACGTCCAGCCCGCCTGCCTCTCTGCCAGCCTCTGATCCTCGAGCGCCATCGCCATTGCCCTTCTGGCAAAGGCCACCGGATCGACCCACGGCAAGGCCGCGCCCTGCCCGGCCAGCTCCTCCGTCACGATCCGGCGTCCCGGCTCTTCGACGGTGGCGTAACCGCGTCGGGAAAGTTTTTCGAGCAGCGTGGATTTCCCACCGCCCGAGCAGCCGGTAATGACGACGGATTTGATCATGGAACTCTCCGAAGGACAGATGATGCGAAAGGAGGCGCGGCGCAGACGCGGCTATGTGCCGATTTCCAGATCGAAGGCGTGACCCTGCCTGTAGGCGGAGCAACGAAGCGAACCCCTGTGTATTGCGGCGATGCGCTCCACGATCTTGAGGCCGATCCCCATTCCATCGGCATGGGCAGGGAGATCGGCGCCCTGCCGGATGCCCTCCGGACACCTATCCTCGATACGGATCAGATTGTGGCTCACGCGCACGACGATGGCGGTATGTGCCGGCGTGTGGCGAACGGCATTGTCGATCAGGTTGCGCACGGCATCCTTCAGCAGGGCCGGCACACCCTGGACGATAGCCGAATCGACCTGCGCGGAGAGTTCCAGCGAATGGTCGTTCTCATAGACCCAGGGAGCCAGCTGCTTGACGACATCGGATGAAAGTTCGACGAGGTCGATTTCCTCGAACATGCCGTGATCGAACGTATCGAGCCTCGCAAGCGCGGTGATCTGGCTGACGAAGCGCACGAGATCGTCGAGATCGGCCTCCGCCTTGCGTGCCCGCGGATGGTCGATATGGCCGAGCTCCAGCTTGATCGCCGCAAGCGGCGTTCGCACCTCATGCGCAATGCCCGACGTTAGGATCTTCTGGGATTTCATCAGCTCGCCGACACGCTCGAAGGCCCGGTTGACCGCCTCGGCGAGATGGGCGACTTCCCGCGGCATGTCCTGGAATTGCAGATGCGAGCGCGAATCCATCGGATCCATCCGTTCCGCCGCCTCGGCCGCGATCCGCACGGGCTTCAGCGCCTGGCGTACGGAGAGCAGCGTGGCACCGAGCACCAGCACCAGAAGGATGCTCATCGGCACGATCATATGGGCGATCACTTCGTTCCAGAGGACATCCGATATGACATCCTGGAGATCGCCCATCGTCGCGACATCGACGAAGAAATGCTGACCGCCGACCGTGAAGGCCCGCCCTCCGACCAGTGTCAGCGGCTTGCCCGGTGAAAGCGACCGCAGCCAGAAATCCGGCGGGTTCACATCGGGCGGCAGGAAACGGCTTTCGCAGGCCGCATCGCATGACTGGAACACCAGCTCGCCATCGGCCCCGCGGATACGCGCCACGTAGCCGGTCTGCGCCTGCCCATAGCGCCCCTGCACACTATCGGGAAGCCGGTAGCGCACAGTGTCGTTCTCCTCCGCCGTGATGCCGGCGGCGAGCCGCTCGGTCTCCTGCTCCACGAAGAGGCGCGAAAGCTCGCCGACATTCCAGTAATAGTCGGAGAAGATCACGGCGAGCTGCACGACCATCGCCAGCACCGCAAAGAAAGCGATGCGCCGCGTCAGGATTGCGCCCAATGTCGGTGATTTCAGGCTCAACCACGCGCCTCCCGCATCATATAGCCGACGCCCCTTACGGTCTCGATCAGCGCCTTGGTCGGGTGTCCGTCAAGCTTCCTGCGCAGTCTCGAAACCGCAAGCTCCACCGCATTGCTGCTGCGCTCGTCGCCGAATTCCGAAAAGGCATGCTCGATCTTCGGCTTGGGCACCACCTGACCGCCATTGCGCATCAGAAGTTCAAGCAGACCCTTTTCGGAAGGTGCGAGCGCGATCTCGGCGTCGCCGCAGGTCACCCGCCGCGACGCGACATCATATTGCAGCGCTGCGAATTCCAGGACCGGCATGGCGGTGACCGGCGCGCGCCGGGTCAGCGCCCGGATGCGGGCGATCAGCTCGCCATTGTGAAAGGGTTTGACGAGATAGTCGTCGGCGCCGGCATCGAGCCCGGCGATGCGTTCGTCAACCGCGCCGCGCGCCGTCAGCACCAGAACGGGCATCTGGACCTTGGCGGCCCTGAGCGACCGCAAAAATGTGACCCCGTCCTCATCGGGCAGACCGAGGTCGAGAAGCAGCAGATCGTAGTCCGTTCCCGCAAGGGCAAGCCGCCCCTCCTGCGCCAACGCGAAAGCGTCGATCTTCCAGCCGGCATCGCGGATGGCTTCGCAAAGCAGCTCGCGAAGCCGGGAACTATCCTCGATCAGCAGTATCCTCATGCCTTCTTTCGACCCGTGACCATCGACCAGACGAGATTTTCCCTGTGTCTCCAGCTTTCGATGATGGCGGCTCCCGCATGAGCGAAGGCAAGCACCATGATACCATTTGCAATAGTGCCGTGCAGTTTCTCCAGCCACTTTTCGCCCCAGAAGGCGTCAAGCGTCGTCATCCAGCCGGTCAGGGCCGTTGCCGCCAGCAATGCCATCAGCGCAAGCATCATCACCGATGCCAAGGGGTTGTGACCCAGGTAACGTTTCTCGCTGCCGTCGATCATGTCCAGAATCTGATCCCTCACCCTGCGCGGCGTTGGCAGAAAATCGGAAAAGCGAGCGTATTTTGTACCGACGAAACCCCAGAGGATGCGAATGACAATTGCCACAGCGACGACATAACCCGTGATGCGGTGCCAGTATTTGCCCTCCTCGAGGATGAAGAGATTGAGCACGCAAGCCATGACGATAGTCCAGTGAAACAGCCTGACGACCGGATCCCACACCCTGATCGTCCTGCGGACGGTATCGGAGGGCTCGAGGCCCTCCTTCTTCGACGAGATGACCGTCATGGCTCAATCGCCCTTCTGGACGATGTCGCCGGAGACCGGGTTGAAATAGACCTCGGCGCGTTCGCCGTCCTTATCCTTGCCGTAGATCTCGTAGCAATTGCCGGTGACCTCGAAGGTCTTGACCTTGTAGCCCATGGCTTCGATCTTCGCCTTCATGGAAGCCTCCGGCATCCACTTGGATTTCGGCTCCTTCGTGCAGCTTGGACTTGCAAACGCCAAGGCCGGCGAGAGCGACAGGATGGTAAGAGCGGCGATCAGTTTCAGCTTCATGATTTGACCCTTTTGCTGCTGCCCATGTCGGGCGACGGCAGAGGGGTAGCGCGGCGAAGCTGTCTGTTTGCTGTCTATGTCGGCAGCTGGCTGTCGTCTAGTCGCCGCGCGGTAACGGTCGCAGGAACAGGCGCTCGTAACTTTTGAATGGCGGATCGGCCCCGAAGCGCGCATTGGCCGCGATGCTGTCCGGGTCGGTCGCAACACTGGCGCGGTAGCCGAGGTAGGTCTCCTCGTCCGGGAATGTGAAAAGAGCGATTGCAATATTGCCCGCCCCATCCACCCCGGCGCCGGGAAAGCTCAAGCCCGCCCCATGAGGCTTCTCTCGCGGCATGAAATAGCCGTGATGCGTTCCGCCATAGCGTTCGATCAGCCGGACCCAGATCTCGGCATAGGCTTCGAATTCAGTGCGTTTCTTCGGATCGAGGCGATAGCGCACCTCGCAGGTGACGGGTATGGTCGACTTCAAGGATATTCCTCCCATGTCAGCATATAGCTCATAAGAGGACGCCGGCCATGCGCACAGTGCCAGATCTGACGGAATTGCAGCAAACGCGGCTGCGCATGGAAGCGAAATACCTGCCCGCCTCGCCGCTCCGGCAGAGCTATGAGCGGCTTTGCCGGCGTTTCGAGGACGATCTCGCCGACGAACGGGACCGCCTGCTCAGTCAATGCGCGAGCCTGATGCTGATCAAGTTTATTCAGGAGGATATTGCAGGTGTGACGGATTGATGCCGGTCCTGGCGGCCGCTCCTCAGGGAGGCGCAACAGGCGCAATATCGGCGTCAGCCCCAGCCCCTGCCGCCTCCCGTCATTTCCCGCTTGTCGCGAATCGCTGATCCCGCTACCTCTTGAGCAAGGCTCCACCCAAGCCTCCTCCCTCCATCCGGGAAGCATCGTCCATGCGGGGTAATCCACGACAGAACCATCTGTTCGAGCACCGCATAAGGAGGGGTTGCGTTTCCGGCTCGCAATGGAGGTTTCAATGAAATTGTCTGCACCCATCTATCAATTGAAGCGCCGGGCGAAAGTGCTGGCGCGGACCGATACGATTCCGCTCCATCAGGCGCTGGACCGTATCGCGGAGGAAGAAGGTTTTCCGGCCTGGAGCCTGCTTGCCTCGCGCTATGAAATCGAGGGATCGACAACATCCATGCTGTCACAGCTTGCGGATGGCGACCTGTTGCTGATCGCCGCCCGTCCAGGCCACGGCAAGACCCTGCTTGGCCTGCAGCTTCTGCTCGATGCCGTCGCAAAGGAGCGAAGGGCGACCTTCTTCACGCTCGAATACACCGAAAAGCAGACCATGAAGCGCATCCACGCCCTGCCCGAAGGGGAAGCGCTTGGCGATAAGGTGGAGATCGTCACCTCGGACGAGATCAGCGCCGATTACATCATGCGCCATCTCGCCGATGCCCCACGGGGAACGGTCGCTGTCATTGACTATCTGCAGATCCTCGACCAGCAGCGCATCAAGCCGAGCCTTTCGGAACAAGTGACCGCCATCAGAAGCTTTGCCCGCGAAACCGGTATCGTGCTGGCCTTCATCTCGCAGATCGACCGGTCTTTCGAGGCCGAGAGCAAGGGCTTACCGGATCTGACCGATATCCGCCTGCCGAACCAGCTTGATCTCAGGCTCTTCACCAAGGCCTGCTTCCTGCACGATCGCGAAGTCCAGCTTCAGCACGTCGCTTAAAACCAAAGGGGCCGGCCTCGCTTGGGCGCCGGCTCTCGGCTGCAACGCACGCACCTTCAGCACAAAGTTGCATAAATGCCGCATATCGCAGCTCCCGCGCCGGAGCTGCGATATGACGCTCCCATTCAGCCAAACCATTTGCTATCCCTGCTGTCGAAGAGCATTGGCGCATCGAGGTAGACTTTGCCTAAGTAAGAACCGGTCTCAATCCAGTTTCACCCGTACGGCCTGACAGCGACAGCTGTCGGCGTATGAATGCGTTCATCGGGTGGTGGCAAGAGACCGGTTTGGCATTGTTCCGATCGCCAGTGCAGCCCCGCTGTGTCTGCTCTTCAACCACCCAAGGCATCGCCACACCGCGCCCTCAAGGTATTCTCTCGCGCCATCTTGGTGGACTTCCGAACGGAAGACCAAGGCTTATGTGCGATACTTTACGGGTTCGATGGACTGTTACGCCGAAAACTGCTCCCCAACCCTGGATAGCGTGCGGCGGATGCGGCGGATTGAGAGCCTTTCAATCTAGCGGCAAGACCCGGCTCAATGCCAACGGCCGCAAGCTGGATGCCTGGCTGATCTATAAATGCCTTACCTGCGACAAGACGTGGAACCGGCCGCTCTTCGAGCGCCAGAACGTCCGCGATATCGATCCGGCCACTCTGGAAGCGCTGCAGTCCAACGATGTCGAATGGATCCGGATGGAGAGCTTCAACCTCGATGCCTTGAAACGCAAATCGCAGCGCATCGACGAATTCCCTGAATTCGACATCGCCAGGCAGGTGATGCGAGAAGCTGTCGGCTGGACGCGGCTGGAAATCGAACTGCTGGTGCCGTTGCCTGCGAGCATACGCCTCGACCGTCTGCTGGCATGCGAGCTCAAGTTTTCGCGTACGCGGCTCCAGACGCTCCACGAGAAAGGCCTGCTACAGGTCAGTCCTGATCGCGCCGATATCCTGCGGCGGCGTATCAGGAGCGGTACCGAGGTGACGATCGACCTTGCGACGACAGCGGATCGGAAGCTCTCCTGGGGACCTTTGGCGACAGGCAGCCCCCGGTAAAACAATCGAAGGCCCGCATGTCGGGCCTTCGTCACTCCAATGCGCATTCCGCATCGGTCGAATGCTGTCAGTGCGAGCTCGGCAACGTGGCGAGCGAGACTGCCGCGTCGGCCGTTGGCCGCCGCCCGGCAATCCGGCGCGGCTTCAGCCTGTCCTGCGACGTAAGCGGATTGTCCGCATCGATCAAGCGGAAGAGCGCCTGCAGCTCGGGCTCCTCGACGAGCAGAGCCGCCTCTGCCGGAGCAATCCAGATCTTCCGCCTCTGGGTGCATTCCGGAAAGCGGTCGCTTTCCTCTTTGAACCGCAGCAGGTGGACCGAAACCGCCAGCGATGTCTCCTGATCCTTCAGGTAGGTGTAGTAGCCAAGGGGCCTCTTCCTGACCTTGCCGATGATACCCGCTTCTTCGAATGCTTCGCGCTGGGCGCAGCGATAGGGCTTTTCCTTCCTCTGCAGATAGCCCTTCGGGATCACCCATCGTCCGGTATCCCGGCTGGTGAGGAGCAAAACACTCAACTTTCCGCCCCTCTCGACCCGGCAGCAGATGGCGCCACTCTGGTCGACCTTGCGGCCACCCGCGCTCGCCGGCATTTTCGCGTTCAATTCAGGTGGATGCCTGGGTGGATGCATAGGCCGCTCGGTTTCTCCCTTTCCTTGCATAGAGAATAGAGCGCAACAGAAAATCGAAAATAGCGACCCGCAAAATTAGGGTATGAGCGCATCGAACGCCCCCGCTGTCAGGCAAACAGGCTTGCAATGCCATAGCAGGCGGCGGCAATGGCAGCGGCAGCCGGCATGGTGATGACCCAGGCAATCACGATATTGCCGGCTATCCCCCATCGCACGGCCGAAAGACGCCGCGCGGCGCCGACGCCGATGATCGCTCCAGTGATCGTATGGGTCGTCGACACGGGAATACCGAGCCATGTCGCGCCGAACAGCGTCAGCGCCCCGCCGGTTTCGGCACAAAAGCCCTGCATCGGATTGAGCCTCGTGATCTTCGAGCCCATCGTGTGAACGATCCGCCAGCCGCCGAAGAGCGTACCCAGCGCCATGGCCGACTGGCAGGATATGACCACCCAGAGCGGCACATGGAAGCTCGGACCGAGCTGCCCCTGGCTGAAGAGCAAAACGGCGATGATGCCCATTGTCTTCTGCGCATCGTTGCCGCCATGGCCGAGCGAATAGAGCGAGGCTGAGATGAACTGCATGAAGCGAAAGGTGCGGTCGACCGCAAAGGGTGTCTGGCGCACGAAGAGCCAGGAGACGACGAGGACGAAGAACAGCGCGAGCAGAAAACCGATTGCCGGCGACATGACGATCGCGCCGACCGTCTTCAACAACCCGCCCCAGACGATGGAGCTGAAGCCCACCTTTGCCCATCCCGCCCCGACAAGCCCGCCGACCAGCGCATGCGACGAAGACGAGGGAATGCCGAACAGCCAGGTGACGATGTTCCAGACGATCGCTCCCATCAGCGCCGCAAAAATCACCTGCGGGGAAACGATCGAGGGATCGATGATGCCGGTGCCGAGCGTTTCGGCGACATGCAGGCCGAAAAACAGGAAGGCGATGAAATTGAAGAAAGCCGCCCAGCCGACGGCGTAATGCGGCCGCAGAACCCGGGTGGAAACGATGGTCGCAATCGAATTTGCCGCATCATGGAGCCCGTTGAGGAAATCGAAGAACAGCGCCACACCGACGAGAGCGATCAGCAGCGGAAGGGAAAGAGAGGCTTCCATCAGACGTTCTCGATGACGACGCCGCTGATTTCATTGGCGACGTCCTCGAACCGGTCGACGATCTTTTCCAGATTGGAGTAGATCTCGCTGCCGATCATATAGGCCATGGCATTGCCGCTGGCGCCATGGCGGTGATAGAGCTCCTTCAGCCCTTCGTCATGCAGCTCGTCGGCGCGGCCTTCCACTCGTGTGATCTCCTCGGCGATGGTCGAAAGCCGCGAGGCATTGGCGCCGATCTTGTCGAGCAGGCCTATCGCCTGTTGCATCAGGGCCGCCGCCTTGACGATCTCGCCGCCGAGTTGCTGCATCAGCGGATCGAAACGCGATTGCTCGAAGAGGCGAATGATCTTCACGGTCTTGTGCATCATGTCGATCGCATCATCCATGGACTGGATCAGATCCTTGATATCGCCGCGGTCGAAGGGCGTGATGAAGCTGCGGCGGATGGCAAGCAGCACCTCGCGGGTAATCTGGTCAGCCTCGTCTTCCAGCGCGATGATGCGATCGCAATTCTCCTCGACCGCCTCGCCTCTCAGGAGCTTCTCCATCGCTTCGGCTGCCGCTACGACGGTTTTCGCATGCCTGCAGAACATCTCGTAGAAGCGGTCCTCCCGCGGCATCATCTTGCGAAACACGCTCATCATCTCAGGCGATCCTTCCCTGTGTGCACGACGGTCATGAGGGAATGTCATAAATGTGTCATAAACCGTCGCAGGCAATTGATCGAAAAAGTAAAAATTGGCAATGCTGGATGTCATGAAATCCAGTAAAAAAGGCGCAAAGTCTCGCGCCGGTTCATCAAGCCCCCTGCTGAAGCAGCTTGCAGAACGACCGGAGAAGCTGTTCTCCGGCGCCTTTCGCCAGCAATATGGCGCGCTCTGCTTCCGCTACAGGAAAGGCGGTCCGGAGACCGATCACCCCGAAATCGAAGTCCTCGTCGTCACCACGCGCGACAGCGGCCGCTGGATCATTCCCAAGGGCTGGCCGATGAAAAAGAAGAAGCCGCATGAGGCAGCCGCCATAGAGGCCTGGGAGGAAGCCGGCGTGCGCGGAACCGTCAGAAAACAGCCGGTCGGCCGCTACACCTACCTCAAGGAACTGGATGATGGCGACGTTGTTCCCTGTATCGTCGATATCTTCCAGATCGAGGTGGAGGCCGCACAGAGCCAATTCAGGGAAGTCGGCCAGCGCGTGCTCGACTGGGTGAGCCCGGACGAAGCGGCCCGGCGCGTGCGCGAACTCGAACTGAAATCCCTGCTCGTCGATTTCCGCCCCCGGCACGACAAGGGGCGGCGCAAGAAGAAGGGCTGATGAGCAGCCTACTCTCGGTCGACCTGCTTCTCCTGCGACATGAGCCGGCTGAGGGTGGCCGCCGGGATCGCATCGGCGGCATAAGTGAAGGTGCCCGATGACTTCACTTCCTCGGCCGCCCGCAGCAGCGCGCCAAGTGCGGCGCGCGCAAAGGATCCGCCCACACTTACCCGGCGCACACCTGCCGCCGAGAGTTCGGCAACGCTGTAGCGCGGCCCCTTCAGCCCCATCACCACATTGACGGGTTTGTCGACAGCCGCGCAGACCGTTCGGATGGCGTCGATGTCAGGCAGGCCGGGCGCATAGAGAACATCCGCGCCGGCTGCCGAGAAAGCCTGCAGCCGCTGGATCGTGTCGTCGAGATCGGGCCGCTCCCAGAGAAAATTCTCCGCCCTCGCCGTTAGCAGGAAAGGCAGTTTCCGCGACGCCTCCGCGGCGGCCTGCACACGCTCGACGGCCTGCGCGAGATCATAAATAGGCCTTGCCGGATCGCCCGTGGCGTCTTCGATCGATCCGCCGACCAGCCCGATGGCGGAGGCGAGCCGGATCGTCTCGGCGCAGATCTCGGGTGCCGCGCCAAATCCGTCTTCGAGATCGGCCGATACCGGAAGATCGCTTGCCCCGACGATCTCGGCAGCGTTGTCGAGGATCTCGCTGCGCGTCAGGCTCGCGAAGGAATCCCGCTTGCCCTTCGAAAAGGCGTAACCGGCGCTGGTTGTCGCCAAGGCCTCAAAACCAAGGTTCGCCAGAATTCGCGCCGAGCCAGCATCCCACGGGTTCGGAATGACGAATGCCTCGCTCCGTTGATGCAATGCCTTCAGTCGCTCGAACTTCACCTGCTGTTCTGCCACGACTCTCCTCCTCTGCAAATGACAGTGAGAGACAGCCTAGCAGCTAAGAACAGAATATGAACAAACAAATGCTGCTTTAGCGGATTTCACCGCTGGCCGTCGCCATGCGTCAGTTGCGCAGCCTGTATCCCGTCTTGAAAATCCATCCGAGCGTCGTGAGGCATATCACCAGAAACAGCGAGATCATGCCAAGGCTGATCAGCGGGTTGACGTCGGCAATGCCGAAGAAGCTCCAGCGGAAGCCGCTGACGAGGTAGAGCACCGGGTTGAAATGGCTGACTGCCTGCCAGAAGGGCGGCAGCATGTTGATTGAGTAAAAGCTGCCGCCGAGGAAGGTCAGCGGCGGCACGACGAGCATTGGGATGAGGTTGAGCTGCTCGAAATTCGTCGCCCAGATGCCGATCATGAAGCCGAACAGGCTGAAGCTGATCGCCGTCAGCAGGAAGAACAGCACCATCATGAAGGGATGCTCGATCCGCACATCGACAAAAAGATTGGCAGTCAAGAGAATGATGACGCCGATGATAAGTCCCTTGGTGGCCGCCGCCCCCACATAGCCGATCAGGATTTCCACCATGGCGACGGGAGCCGACAGGATCTCATAGATCGTGCCGGTAAATTTCGGGAAATAGATGCCGAACGAGCCGTTGCCGATGCACTGGCCGAGCAGCGTCAGCATGATGAGGCCTGGCGTAATGAAGGCGCCGTAGGAGACGCCCTCCACCTCCTGGATGCGCGAGCCGACGGCGGCCCCGAAGACGATGAAATAGAGCGAAGTGGAAATAACGGGTGAAACGACGCTCTGCAGGAGCGTGCGCCGCGTGCGCGCCATCTCGAAGAAATAGATCGACTTGATCGCCTCGAAGTTCATTTTGCCGCTCCCACCAGCGATACGAAGATGTCTTCGAGCGAGCTCTGGCGCGTCGAAAGATCCCGGAAATTGATGTTGTTCTGGCCAAGCCGCGTCAGCAGCGAGGCGACGCTTTCGTGCTCGTTGCGCGTATCGAACTCATAGACGAGCCTGTTACCTTCCGCCTCGATCGACAGGCCGTTGCCGGCAAAACAGTCGGGGAGTTTATCCAGGGGATCGTTGAGCTCGAGGATCAGCTGCTTGCGGCCGAGCTTGGCCATCAGCGCCACCTTGTCCTCGACGAGCAAGAGCTCGCCGCCATTGATGACGCCGACGCGATCGGCGATCTCTTCCGCCTCTTCGATATAGTGCGTCGTCAGAATGATGGTGACGCCCGAGGCCCGCAGCTGCTCGACGACATGCCACATGTCCTTGCGCAGCGTCACGTCAACGCCCGCCGTCGGCTCGTCGAGGAAGAGGATTGTCGGCTCGTGCGACAGCGCCTTGGCGATCAGCACGCGCCGCTTCATGCCGCCCGAAAGCTGGCGCAGCGTATTGTCCTTCTTGTCCCAGAGCGACAGGGCGCGCAGCACCTTCTCGATATGGGCGGGGTTTGGCCCCTTGCCGTGCAGGCCGCGCGAAAAGCTGACCGTGTTCCACACCGTCTCGAACTGATCGGTCGTCAGCTCCTGCGGCACGAGGCCGATCATCGCGCGCGTGGCGCGAAAATCCCTGACCACATCGTGGCCGTCGACCGTGACGGTGCCGCCGCTCGGATTGGCGATGCCGCAGATGATCGAGATCAGCGTCGTCTTGCCTGCCCCGTTCGGCCCGAGCAGCGCCAGGATTTCGCCGCGCTCGATTTCGAGGTTGACGCCCTTCAGCGCCTGAAAGCCATTCGAATAGGTTTTCGTGAGGTTTTTAACGGAAATGATTGGTGCCATGGGGCTCTTCGCGGATATCAGATCGAATTTCGCCCGCTATATAGCCCCTTTGTGAACCTTTGACATCCCAAGGGGGCTGAACACAGAATTCACACCATCGCGCTTTCCGCCGATCATAGCCGGTATCGGATGCCTATCCACACGGCAAATCGGCTGATGAAAAGAAAATCATCTCTCCCTTGCCGATGTCATCAATCGGTGATGTTCGTCCCTCATAAACACACCCGAGGACAGCACCGGCATCCGCCCGCCGCCCACCCCTTTGCGGAGCCGCCCTCATGGCGATCTCGTTGCGCCTTCTCCGCTGGCCTCGGCGTTGTAGTGAAATTTATTGTCAGTCACGAAATGCCTGGAACCGGCCAGTATCCCCTGTTCAGCCGCGTTCGTCTAAGCCGGCCCTGTGCCGGCTTTCTTTTTCTGGTGTCGGCTGCTTCGTCCGAAAAAACGCAGCCTAAGGCACCGCCGCATGCTCCTCCCGAGCCGCCTCCCAGACTTCCCTCGCCGCATCGAGGTTCATCAACGCAATGGCAAGCCCGACGATGAGGTCGGGCCAGATCGAATGCCAGAGATAGGCCGTTACCAGACCAGCGGCGATGATAGCGACATTGGCGGCCGCATCGTTGCGGGCCGATAAAAATGCAGCCCGCGTCAGCGAGCCGCCGACATGGCGGTGGACTGCAAGAATATAGGCGCAGAAGAGATTGACCGCGAGTGCACCAAGCCCCGCAAGCGACAGCGGCAAGGGCAGCGGCGGCACCGGATGGACGATCTTGCCCCATGCCGTCAGCAGAAAGGCGAGCGCCGGTACCAGCAGGATGCCTGCCATGCCCATGCCGACCCGCGCCCGGCTTTTCACCGACCATGCCATGGCAAAGAAGATCAGCAGATTGACCGACGCATCTTCGAGGAAATCGACGCTGTCGGCGAGCAGCGAGACGGAGCCGATCGCCAGCGCTACGGCAAATTCCACACCGAAATAACCGAGGTTCAGAAGCGCGACCGTCAAGACGGTGCGCCGAAGAGCCTGCTCCATGTTGCCGACCTCTTACCCGAATCCCGCTGGCTTAGTGTTTTGAATACCCGTCCCAACTCCTCCCCACAAGGGGTCGGGACTCATCCTGGCATCGCCTCGATCATCCTGAAACGTCGAGGATTTAGAAAGCAGGTGCGGCAGGTTAAGCCCTTCCCGTTGTGGGGCGGGCCTTAACTCAGCACCCTATAGTTCCCTGAACATCACAAGCGCATCGACAAATCCGAGCGTCGGATGCCGAAACGCTCCCGGAAGCCGGCCGACCACCTGAAAATCGAGCGATTGCCAGAGCCGCACCGCTCGCTCGTTGGAACTGACGACGAAATTGAACTGCATGGCCCGGAAGCCCCGCTGGCGGGCATGGGCAAGCGAGTGCTGATGCATGATGCGCGCGACACCCTGCCCCGCTGCTGCCGGCGCGGTCATATAGCCGCAATTGCAGACATGATCGCCGCCACCCGCCTGATTGGCCCTGATATAATAGGTGCCGATGATGCTGCCGCCGTCATCGGCGACAAAGGTTTCCTTGTCTGCGCCGAGCCAATAGTCGAGCGCATCGGCCTCGCTCATGTCGCGATCGAGCGTATAGGTTTCGCCTGCCCGGATGACAGGCTCCAGGATCATCCAGATGGCGCTGCGGTCTTCCGCTCTGGCAGGTCGGATCAGCATGGCCGCATGTTTGCATGAGCCGATGGCGCTCCGCAACTGCAATGGCACCCGCAAGCGTCAGGACGAAATAAGACGGCGTGGAAGGAGTTGTTCAGTCGTTGAGGCTATCGAGGATATCGTGGAGAAGCCGCTCGGCATAGCGGATCGTTTCGAACTGCTCTTCCGGCGACAGCTTATGGGTAACGCATTCAGACCGGATGGCGGTCCTCAGCTTTGCCAGCAGCGCCGCCTGTTCATAGGGAGTGAAGGCGCTGTCGCGAACGGTGATCTTCGCGATCGTCTCCAGAATGGCGATCCTTCCTTCTACCTGCCTTGCCGAGCCGACATAAGATGGCCGTGGCGTCCGCAGGTTTCGGCGCGGAAATGTGACGATATTGCCCATTCACCCCTCACAGGGCCGGTGTCTTGAAATCGGAACCTGACAGCATGGTGTGCAGCTTGTATTCGCTGTCGGCGCCCTGCCGGTAAAGGTCGATGGTTACACGAGCGAGTTCACGCGCTTCCTTGCAGTCGCGCGACAGACCCCGCTCTGCACAAAGCCTGTTGAAGGCCTTCTGCACGATCGCAAGCTCCACGGCACCAATCCAGCGGTCAGGCGCATCCGTTCTGATATTCGGCTGCATTGTTTCCTCCCGATCGCTCCTTGAAGATGCTGCCAAACGCGCGAAGGACCAGAGAGTTCCATGCAAAATGCAGAACGCAAAAATTTTTTCCCTATCTGTCATATACCCAAGCTCAGGGCCTGCAAGCGCGCCTCCCGTCGTCGGCGAGAGAAAAAACATACGCGTTTGAAACTTTTTTGCTCCACCGTTGTTCGGCAACATCCTGCAGGCGGCGCTCGTCCCGCGCCGTCGCCCGCCAGGACGGCAGGGAACCCGCCCCGTCCCTTCCCATATGGGGTTCCCTGCCTCGCAAACCCTTGCTGAGGCGTCCTTTCAACCGCGAAACAGCGACAGGACGCCAAAAGATCTGCCCTCACCCGATCCTTTCCTTGCGCGCTGGAACCTGCGAGCGCGCCCAATGTTCGGTCGTGATCGGGAAAGGAAAGGCATGGCCATGACAGAGGAAAAATCCGCTTCTGCCGACAGCGGTGATACCGAAGACAGGGTCTTTTCCGCACAGGATGCGCGCGGCGGTGAAATCATCCTGCGGACGAGAACGCGGCGCGTAATCTTCATCGCCGGCCTTGCCGGCTGTGTCCTGCTGGGGTTGGTGCTCTATGTCTTTACGTGAAGCTCGCGCAGGCGCATCCGGTAAAGAGCGGTTCATTCCCGGCCTCGGCATTGCAACGCTGTTTCTCGCCGCCCTCAGCCTCGGCCCATCCTACGCCCATGTTCTGGAAGCTGGCCCGCGGCTTGCAGTCTGGTCGCCAGAGCTCTGGCGGGAAGCGACTGTCTTCAACGGCCAGTTCGAATATTTCGCCCTCATCGGCGCACCGGTCGATGTTGCGGCAATTCTCTGCAGCGTCCTGCTTGCCTTCCTGCTTTATGACGAGCGACCGGCCTTCGCGCTCGCTCTCTGCGGGACAGCCCTTTTTGCCGCAGCGCTTACGGCATGGTTCGTGCTCGTTGCCCCCATGAACGCCATCCTGTCCCTCTGGACGGCCGGGCCGTTGCCCCCGGATTTCGAGGCGGTGCGGCACCGCTGGGAAACGGGTCACATGGTGGTGGCGGCGCTGAAGGGATTCGGCTTCCTGTTCCTCACGGCGGCGTTGCTCATGCCCCAGCGGCATGACGCATGACGGCGATCAGGCATCGCTCAACCAGCGGACGCCGGCGGCATCCGCCGCATCGATGAAGGCTTCCCGCGCCTCGTCGGGCCGAAGCTGGCCTTCCGTGACGGCAGCAAAAGAAGCGAGCGCACGCTCGAAGGCAAGACCGTGGGTAACGGGCCATTTTTCGGCGAGAAGCGCTGCCGCGTGGCCCGTTCCACGCACGGTGATGAGGCTCTCCTGGCCTGGGAGCCGGATTTGCAGGGGTGTTGTCCAATCTGGCATGATGAATAGCGCCGCCGCCCGGTATCGATCGTTTCGCCAAACGCGAAGATCAGCACAAAGTTCCCGCAGAATGTCCCAACCAGGATCACCATTTGGTGACAGGCCGGAGCCGCAGGATCGCCCACCGAAATCGATCGCAACCGGGAACTATATGCTGTTCTCCGCGTCTGTTTCACGAAGAGGAAAATCGTGGACAAGACCTTCTACGCAACGGGCCATAATATATTGCTCGGAAGGATGGACGACGAGGCGAGACGGCATCTGGCCCCACACCTGGAGCCGTTTGCCCTGCCCCGCGGCCTCGCGTTGTCCACATCAGGCGATCTGGTGAAACATTGTTACTTCATCGAAGACGGCATCGCCTCGATCATCGCGAAGTCGGCGGACAAACTATCGAGCGAGGTTGGCGTCGTCGGGCGAGAAGGCATCGTGCCGCTGATGCCGATCCTCGACGGCACGCAGGCGTCCTTCGACGCTTTCATGCAGGTGGAAGGGCACGGTTCTCGCATCGCCGTGGAGCCGCTGCAGGAAGCCATGAGGGCCGCACCGTCGCTGCGCAGGCTCTTGAACCGCTATGTCCAGACATTCATCGTCCAGACGGCTTTCACCGCGCTTGCCAACGCAAATCATTCCATCGAGCCACGGCTGGCGCGCTGGATTCTGATGTGCCACGACCGCATAGACGGCGACCGTATCGACCTGACGCACGAGTTCCTGGCTCTCATGCCGTCCGTCAGGCGCGCCAGCATCACCACCGCGCTGCATGGGCTCGAAGGCAGGCTGCTCATCTGGTCGGAGCGTAGCATGGTCACTGTTCGCGACCGGACGGGCCTTGAAGAATTTGCCGGCGACTCCTACGGTCGCGCCGAGCAGGAATATCGCCGTCTGATCGGCGAACTCAGGCAGCCGGATACCGTTTAGCGTTCGTTCGGACCAGCGCGATCCACCTACTGATAATAGCCTATGTCATGCGCAATGCGCTGGCGTGCGCGGTTCACCCGGCTCTTGATGGTGCCGATCGGGCAATGGAAATGCACTGCGGCCTCCTCATAGGAGCGTCCATCCACGAAAATGTAAGCGAAGGCGGCGCGATAAGGTTCCGGCAGGCGTCCACAAGCAGCTTCCAGCTCATGGCCGCGCAGATGCCATTCCTGATCGGCAGGCACGCTGCCCTCTAATGAGACGCATTCCTCCGCGCCAAGCGGCTCGCGCTGTCTGAGGCGGAAGCGGGTGCAGAAGGCATTGCGCATGATCGTGAACAGCCAGGATTTCATCCTTGTACCCTGCTTGAACTGCTCGATATTGCCGAGCGCCCTGACGAGCGTTTCCTGCACGAGATCGTCTGCATCTGCGGGCGAGCGATAAAAGGTGCGGGCAAAGGCCCTGAGCGCCGGAATGAGATTGACCACTTCCTCTTGAAGAATGCCGTCGGAATGCTTCATCTCCCAGCTCCCCGACCCTGATATGGAGGGCCTCGATTTGAGACCCCCGGATATCGAGGGCCTTCGATCTTCAGGGAAAGTGGGCAACCTTCTGTTCGTTCCATAAACAGAGGCCTTGGTACGATATCGCACAATCGGCAGGTATGCGGGATCTGAATGACCGGTCTTAGCCGGCGTCCTCGGGCGGCCCAAAGAGCGCCCTGGCGATCTCGGCCAGGGCGGCGGGACTCTCGCTCAGCCGGTACCCGCCGTATGACGTGGCAACATCAGCATCGGCGTGCGATATAGCGAAAACAAAGGGAATCCTCGCATCCTGCAGCCGCTCGACGAGCGAAAACACCGTTTCGGCTTCGATGCGGATATCCATAATGGCGCCATCGATCCTGGCAATTTCCAATAGCGCCAGCCCGATTTCAACCGATGACGCAGGCCCGACGATAATGACCCCGGCCCGCTCCAGAGCAAGCCGCACTGCGTCGGCGATTAGATTGCCGCCTTCCACGATGAGCAGATGCTTTTCCGCCAGGAGCCCGAGGTCGCCGATCTCCATCCATCCCCGCAATCACCTGATCCCGGGACCAGGTTGCGTGTCCTAACTGCTCACCGCACCAATTGTTTCCGGCGCTAGATCTCTGGATATCCGGCCGGCCGCGGCGGACGGATAAAAGCGGTCTCTTTCGCCATGACGACGATGGCAAGCCTGGTTGAACTGCCGGCACGCACATTACGTTCAGCTGGCCGCCAGCCGAAACAGCGGGCTCAGGTTTTTGGCAATGGTGAACTTGCCGGTGCCTGGAAAGCCGACGAGCGGAGGAAGATGCCGGTCATGTCGAGACGCTCTGAGAATATCAATTGATCTACGCCGGCAATCAATGATCGAGGTAACTGATAGCTTCCCTTGATACGGCCTACTTGCAGACAGTCTTCCCGCCTCGGCGCGACATCAGATCGAAGTGGAAATGGTTCCAGTGCTCCGGATTGTAGCCCGGGCCGAGCACGGTCGTGAAATAGGCGCAACTGTCGCTGCGCACCGCCTTCAGCAGCCGGCCTTCACGGAAGGAGAACAGCCCCTTCTTGCGCACGTCGATCTCATGTCCGTCCTTCAGCACGAACTTGCCGACATCGATCGCATTGCCCTTCGCATGTTCGGAAATCGGATTGTATCTCTGCAGGCTGTTGTTCATGCGCCGGCAGGAGTAGCCGCCGAGCGGCTCGATGGTCTGGATGCCGGTCCAGTAGCGGAAGCGGGCCGAGGGGGCGAGCTCGTTCTTCACCCATTTGGCGAAGGCGAGCGTCACCTGACAGTTCAGCGTCACTGCCGGCTTGACGCCGATATTGCCGGAAAGGCCTTTCAGCGACACAGGATAAGGCACCTGGCAGGCCGGACCGTTGGAGATCGGCGGCCGGTCCTCGAAGATCACGCCCATGCGCTTCAGCTCACGCCGGCAGGCAAGCTCGGAGGCCGGCATGACGCTGGGGTCGACGGGGGCCGCCGGCTCGCTCATCATGGGATTGTTCGGCCTGAGCATGGCGACCTGTTCCGGCTCATCCTCTTCAGGCACACGCGCCGGCGCCACGACCGGGCTGCCATCACTCCAGGTCTGGGCGCGATTGCCGGCTGCCCGCATAGGCGCGCGGCTCATCTGGCTGGCTGCGACCGGCTGCGGCATGGATCGCTGGTTGAGCTGCCTCGGACTATCCGTGCCGATGCCATCGACGACGGGCTCGGTGGCATTGCCCTCGGCGATCTGCTGCTGCTCGTCCTGCGCCAGCCCGACGACCGGCTCATTGCCCGCCCCGGCGCCGAGCTCCTCATCCATATTGACGCCGCCTTGCGGAATCGCGAGTGGCTTCACGCCGCCCCAATTGCCATTCGAGGCCACCTGCCGGCCCGGCTGCTGACCTTGCTGCGCGAGCGCCTCGTCGCTGTCGATCATCGGCAGGCGCCGCTGCCCCTGTTGCTGCGTGCTCATAGGCGCCGATTGCCGCGTTCCCGTTCCGGCAAGATTCGGCGTGTTGAGATAGTCGATCTGCCCTTGCGTATTGCCGACCGGCGCGCTGGTGACGGGATAGGGCTGCTGGCTCTGGACCGGCGCCATGCGCGCGGCCCCGCCGCGTGCCGGTGAAATCGAGCTGACGCGCGTGCTGCTATCGACATTTTCAGGCGGCACCAGTCCGTCGCTGATCGAACAGGTCGTCAATGCCGCAGAAAGCAGGAGCGGCAGGGCGGTACGCTGGAGAAGGGAGACAAACGCCATACTTATCGCTTCCGCGTTCCATTCTTATTCAGGGCGGCCTGTGATCTGAAAACCTCGATTCAAATTTAATTAAAAACGGTGAATGAAAGCTTTACGCGTGAGGCGTCGCTGTTTCCGGCGGTAAACAGCCACCGCCTGATTACCCGCAACCAGACGCCTGCCGGAAGCCTCATCTAAATTCGGTGGAAAAACAAAAGGGCCGCGCTGCCGCGGCCCTTTTTTCGTCAGATCATCAACGGCGGTCATGCAGCCCGACCGTATCGCACATCCTGCCCCGCCTGCCCACGCAGCCGGAATTTCGACAGAAGCGCCCGCAACTGCTGGCTCTCCTCCGCCAGCGTCTGGCTGGCAGCGGTCGTCTCTTCCACCATTGCCGCATTCTGCTGGGTCATCTGGTCCATATGGTTGACCGAAGTGTTGATCTCCTGCAGCCCGGTCGCCTGTTCGCGGGCGGCCGTTGCAATGGAATCGACATGAGCATTGACCCGGTTGACCAGCGCCTCGATCTCGACCAGCGCGTCACCGGTGGAGCGCACCAGTGCCACGCCGCCCTCGACTTCGGCAGCCGAGCTCGAAATCAGCGCCTTGATTTCCTTGGCGGCATTGGCCGAACGCTGTGCCAGTTCACGCACCTCCTGCGCCACGACCGCAAAGCCGCGGCCCGCTTCGCCGGCACGTGCCGCTTCGACGCCGGCATTCAGCGCCAGCAGGTTAGTCTGGAAGGCGATCTCATCGATCACGCCGATGATCTGGTTGATGCGGCTGGAGGAGTCTTCGATGCGGCTCATCGCCGAGACGGCGTTGCGGACGATCTCGCCGGATTTGCCGGCGCTCGTTTTCGTCTCCGCCACCATGCTGCGTGCCTCGTTTGCGCGTTCGGAAGCAGTGCGGACCGTGGCGGTGATCTCATCGAGCGCGGCGGCCGTTTCTTCCAGTGCGGCGGCCTGCTGTTCGGTGCGCTTGGAGAGATTGCCCGTCGCCTCGCTGATATCTCGGGCGCTGTCGTTGACGATATGGCTCGATTCCGCGATCGCGCGGATGACGCCGTTGAGTGCATCGACGGCGTCATTGAAGTCGGAGCGGAGTTTCGCATAATCCTGGCCGAGATCGTCGATCACAACGGTCAGATCGCCGGCAGCCAACCGCTCGAGGCCGGCCCCAAGCGCCCGCATCGCTGCGCTCTGGCGTTCGGAAGACGAACGCAGGCTCGCCTCGTTGCCGCGCCGCTCGCTCTCGATCTCCCGCTGGCGTTCATCTTCGCGGACGCGCAGCTCGGCGCGCTCGGCGACGGAATCACGCAGCACGATCAGTGATTTCGCCATCTGGCCGATCTCGTCGCGCCGGTCGGCATCTGTGATTTCGATGGAAGCATTCTCGTCGGCTATCGCATTCATCGCCGCCTTCAGGCGGGCGACGGGCGCGGTGACGCTATGCACGATCGCATAGGCGATGGAAAGCGTAGCGGCGGCGCCGAGCAGACAGAGAACCACGGCCCAGATCGCATTCTGGCGATAAAGCGCGGCAAGGTCGTCCGCATAAACGCCGGTGCCGACGATCCAGCCCCAGGGCTGGAAGCCCGCCACATGCGAATATTTCAACACAGGCTGATCGGCGCCCGGCTTCGGCCAGTAATAGTCAACGAAGCCCTGCCCGCTCGCCTTCACCGTGTTGACGAATTCCACGAAGAGGAACTTGCCGTTCGGATCCTTGTTTTGCGAAAGATCCGTGCCGTTCAGCTCCGGCTTGACCGGGTGCATCACCATGTTGGGATGCATGTCGTTGATCCAGAAATAGCCGGTGCCGTTGCCATAACGCATGGAAGCGATCACTTCCTTGGCCGCCGTCTGTGCCTGTTCGCGGGTCATCGTGCCCGCCTGCTCCAGCTTGTAATATTTGTCGAAGATGGCAAGCGCCGTCGCATCCATCTGCGCCAGACCGGCTTTGCGCTCGGCTTCCAGCTCGGAATAGGAATAGTTGAGAAAGAAGGTCATCGTCGCGGCAAGCACCGCAAGTGCAAAGGCGACGAGGCCGTAGAGGCGAGTTGAAATCCTGATGTTGCGCATGGGGTTCCGGCGGCTCTCATATGTGACAATCATCAAATACTCATATGAGCCGCTTACCGGACGGTAAAACTTGATTAGAATATCATTAAATAACGTTACGTGAGGCAATTGAACGAGGATCGTCAGAAAGATCAAATAACTGAATCTGAACGGAATTTCACTTGATGAAAATTTTAGGCAATAGGCGCCCTTCTGGCCGCAATGCCACTGCGAATCCGATTTTTACGGGCCTTCGCACCGCTTGGCCTTTGCATTACGGTGATTCCAGATGAATCACCGGCGAGATAAGGAGCCCTTGATGACCGATGCCGCCAAGCCGACAGGCGAACTCACCTTGCGTACGCTTGCCATGCCGGGAGACGCCAATCCGGCCGGCGATATTTTCGGCGGCTGGGTCATGGCGCAGATGGACTTGGCATCGGGCATCCGCGCCGCCGAGCGCGCAAGGGGCCGCGTGGTGACGGCGGCAGTCAAGGAAATGGCTTTCGAACTGCCGGTCAAGATCGGCGATACGCTTTCCATCTATACCCATGTGGAGCGCGTCGGCCGCACCTCGATCACGCTCAGGGTCGAAGCCTGGGCGCATCGCTCTCGCTATAACCAGCAGGAAAAGGTCACCGCCGGCACCTTCATCATGGTGGCGCTGGACGAGGAAGGCAAACCCAAGGTCGTCCCGAAGGAGTGACGTCATGCAGGCGGCGACACCGGAGGTCTATGTCTATATCCGCACCGTCATGTCGATGGTGATCGGCCTCTCGCTCGCCCGGCTGCTCACAGGCCTCGGCGGCATCGTACAGTCTCCCGGCAAGTTCAGGGTCTATTGGGTGCATCTCGGCTGGGTCGCCTCGATGTTCCTCTTCATCATCCATTTCTGGTGGTGGGAATATCGCCTGCAGTCGCTCGCCGTCATCTCCTTCGGCGTGTATCTTTTTCTGATCAGCTTCTGCTGTCTGTTCTTTTTCCTCTGCGTCCTGCTCTTCCCGACAACACTGGAGGAATACGGCGGCTACGAGGAATATTACATCTCGCGGCGCGGCTGGTTCTTCGGCATGCTGGCCGTGACCTATGTCGTGGATTTTCTCGATACGCTGTTGAAGGGCAAGGCGTATCTGGCCGCACTCGGGTGGGAATATCCGCTGCGCAATGCGGTGTATATAGTGCTGTGCATTGTTGCAGCCCGGACGGCGAACCGGCGGTTTCATGCGGTGTTCGTGAGCGCGGGACTGCTCTATCAAATCACCTGGATTTTCCGGCTTTATGATTTGATTTGAAGGCACTTGAACGGTTTTTCCGTCGCAAGGCCCTCCCCAACCCCTCCCCACAAGGGGAGGGACTAACCTCGGGGCAGCGCCTCTCTCCCATGGAAACGTTGAAACTTGGAAAGCGGGCGCGGCAGATTAAGCCCCTCCCCCTTGTGGGGAGGGGTTTGGGGCGGGGTCTTCATTGGAACATTGAAAGAACAGACGCACCCATCGACCAGCCTCGCGCAAGTACAGGCAAGCATTGTCCGTCCCATCAGGATGATCCCGATCAGGAGACTATCAATGCGCGTCGATGGAAGCACCGCGAATTACTCTATCTTTTCGACCCAGAAGAAGAGCACGACAACCGGCTCGGCCTTTTCCGACAGCCTCGACGATTTCGACCAGCCTATCGATGCCGATAGCTCGGCCTACGAAGAAGGCGGCTCCTACGATTTTACCCATATGACACCGGCCGAAATGCGCGATCTGACCGGCGATCTCTATGATTCCGGCGATCTCGATCTCGCTCAGGTGCTGCAGCTGCAACTGTCCGGCGTGCCGCTCGGCAAGGTCGGGCCGAACGGCAGCCTGATCCCTTTCTCGGACGCTGAAAAATCCGCCTATGACAATAGCTCGCAGGATTTCCTCGGCATTGCCAGCAACGCGATGGACGACATCGAGTCACAGGGCCGCGCTGGCGATCCGACATCGGGTTATCAGAGCTGGCAGGGCATTCTCTCTGTGCTGAACAGCCTGCAGGTGAATGGCGCGGTTGAGGATGAGGCTGTTTGATCGGTGTTGGAAAACATTCTGTTCCTGTCGCGTAGCTTGAGATAAGGCAGCGTCCTCTCCTCCGTCATTCCTGTGCCTGTCACAGGAATGACGGAGGTTGGGGATGCCGTGTCACATCCCAAAACCGCTCGCGCATCTCATCAACCCCGCAAAAACTGCGACCCCCTATCGAAACTCAGTCCCGGGAAAATCTTCCCCGTCAGATCCTCGGCAGACACATCGAATTGCCGGTAAAGCATCGCCGCCGCCAGTTCCCGCACATCCGCCGTCGGCATCAGGTCGCGGTCATCGAGCAGCGCGCCATCGCCAAGCCCCGGCCATTTGCCGAGAACGCGCCCGCCATTGACGGCACCACCCGCCAGCACAGCGCAGCCGCCGGTGCCGTGGTCCGTGCCGGCAGAACCGTTCTCCCGCACCGTGCGGCCAAACTCCGTCATGGCCAGCACCACCGTCTTCGACCAGAGATCGGCGCCCATCGTGGCCTTCAGCGTCGTGATCGCCTGCGCCAGATCCTGCACTGGCCGCTTGAATTGGCCACGTTGGCCGACATGCGTATCCCAGCCTGTGATCGAGAAGCTGGCGATGCGATAGTCGCCCTTCAGCATGCTGCCGGCAAGGGCGGCGACATCGGTGATCTTCTCGCCGCGCTGGCCGGAAGGTTCGGCCATCATCGACGCGCTGTTGGCGCGGGTCGCGTCTTCCATCGCCTTCGCAAAGGGTGGATCGCCGGCATAGAGCCGCATGAGAAACTGCATCTCGTCCTTGGCCGGTCCCAGATTGGAATCGGAGGCCCAGACATCGACATTGTTCGGCCCGGTCAGGATCAGCTCGGTGGATGTATTGACGTCGATCGCCTTCCTCGCATCCGGACGCGGAATAACGGCGAGCGCCCGGTTCAGCCAGCCCGTCTTTTCCTCGGCCACATGCTCGCCGCCGGATTCGAGCATGTCCTGTCCATCGAAATGGCTGCGCTGGTCGCGATAGGGCGTGGAGACGGCATGAACGAAAGCAAGCTCCCTCGCCTTCCAGAGCGGCATCAGATCGGCCGCGGCCGGATTGAGCCCGAAATACCCGTCGAGATCGATGAGCCCCTTGTCCGGCGTCAGCGACAGCGTCGGCCGCAAGGCGGCAAAACGGGCATCTCCGTAAGGCTGCACCAGATCGAGCCCGTCCATCGCCCCGCGCAGTACGATCGTCACGAAGCGGTTGTCCCCGGGCATGGCCGCGAAGGTAACCGGCGTAAAAATGGGGGCTGCGGCAAGGCAGCAGGCCGATGTCAGAAAACCGCGGCGGGAAAGCGTAAACTCTGTCATGGCGGGCTCCTAGGCAATTCCAGCAGATGCTTGAGCGTTTTGCGTGCGAAATTGCGTGAAAACAGATTCTATCGACGATTGAATTCGGGAGACGCCAAAACCAGCGTCAGCCCGCTGATCTTGTTCGGCGCCTGTGAGACGACGCGGATCGTCTCGTCGCGGGCGGCATCCGCCAGCGTCGCCTTCAGGAATTCGCGCGGATCAACATCCCTACCGAACTGGGCGCTGGCGCGCCTGGCCCAGGCAAGCCGCTCCGAGAGTTGGCTGGCGGTAATCCAGGCCGAAAAACTCTCCTCGAAACCGGCCGGGCTCGGCGGCAGCCATGTCGGCTGGCCCATGCGGCGAAGAGCGCCCTGCCCGAGCGCGCGCGCCATCTGGAACGCCTTGCGCCGCTTGATGCGCGCCTCGTCGTCCGGGCTCGGCGGCGCCTTCATCGCCTGCATATCGGCGTCGGGGGCCGCATTCTTGTTTGGTGCCATGTCTTTGTCAGGTGACATGGCTTGCGCCGTCGCATCGTCGCCGGTGGCGCCATTCTCCTGATAAGCCTGCATGAAGGCGGCGACATCGCCCGTACCCGAACCGCTGTTCAGCGCCCGCAAGCCGGTGACGATATAATCGAAAGGCTGGCGCGCCTTGGCGCCTTCGTCGGCCCAGGCGGCTGGGTGATCGAGCATGGCGCGGTAGACGGCGGAGAGTTCGCCATCGGTCTTCTTCCACGTCTCGCTCATGACCTGGATCATCTCCTGCGGCGGCTGGTCCGAGATGAAATGCACCGCAAGCTTGCGGCTGATATGCTCAGCCGTCTTCGGATGGGCGGCAAGATCGTCGAGCATGGCAAGGTAGTCCTTGCGCGTGCGCTTCGCCCCGCCATAGCTGACGCCGAGCACTTGATATTCGCCTGGTTCGGAGATCTGCGGGCGAAAGGCCGTCTCCATTTCCTTCGGGTCGATCGTCAAGCCCGTCAGCACCATCGCCGCAGCGCGCACGTCGGCCTGCGTGTAACCGCTGCCCGCACCCAGCGTGTGCAGTTCCAGAAGCTCGCGGCCGAGATTTTCGTTGAGCCCCTTGTTGCGCCGCATGCCACCCTTCGAATCCGGGCCTAGCGACTGCGCCTGATCGAGATAGATCAGCATGGAAGGATGTTCGGTGGCGCTGCGCAACAGCGTCGCAAACTTGCCGCCCATATAGGGCCGTATCGCCTCGGCCTCGTAAAGCGGCACGATCAGCCGCATCGGCAGGCTCTTTGCCGCACTGGTGGAGAAATGGTTCGTCCAGAAGGTGGCAAGCCGCTCGTTGAAACCATTGGGCGAAAGCACTGCCTGCAGCAGCCGCGCATTGGCATCCATCTGAAAGAGCACCTGGGCGCGCCGCTGCAACAGGCGCCGCTGCTGTCGGCGGGCAAGATCGTCGCCGTCGGCCTGTCTGATCTGCCTGAGCCTGTCCTGCAGATCGAGGATCTGCGTATGCCGCGCCTCGATCCCGCCGACCGGAAAGGCCGGCACGATGTCAGCACCGCGCGTCACCTGCCCGATCAGATCATCCTTGGTCTGCAGCGGCGCCTCGCCCGGCCGCAACCCATAACCGAACCGGATCGCCGCCATCGTCGGAAAAGACAGGCTCATGACCGCTCACCTCTTCATCGTTAGATGGTGATAAGGTCTCAGTGAATTACGACGGCAATCTGTAGGAATTGCGGCAATTTGCCGACATGGACGATTTGTAATCTGTTGAAATCGTTGAGATCATGCGCGGAAAATGAACGAAGCACCAACCGCGATCAGAGCGAACCCTATCGCATGGTTCCAGGTTAGATTCTCGCCGAGCCAGAAGATCGAGAAACCCGAGAACACCAGTAGGGTGATGACCTCCTGCATCGTCTTCAGCTGCGCCGTCGAATAGACGGACGAGCCGATGCGGTTGGCCGGCACCGCCAGGCAATATTCGAAAAAGGCGATGCCCCAGCTGGCGATGATGGCGAGGAAGATTGCGCTGCCCTTATGCTTCAGGTGCCCGTACCAGGCAAAGGTCATGAAGATATTGGAAGCAAAGAGCATGATCACCGGCCAGAAGGCTGCCGGGTTGAGGGAAAAGGGCATTGTTGATCCTATGACTGAACCCAAACGAATAGAGGGCGCACGTTTAACAGCGGCTTTCGGCCAATCAAGTCACGATTGGCTAATATTCGCTCAACAGCCGTATTTCTCGGATGCGTAATAAAGACGCGGCCCGGACATGTCGCTTGGCGGCTCGCCCTCGACCATCACCCTGTTGCGCCCGGCCTCCTTGGCGGCATAGAGCGCTTTATCGGCCCGTGCGATCTGCTCGTAGAGAGAACGATCGGCAGCATCGGCGCCGGCAACGCCGAAGCTGGCGGTGATCCCGCCGTCGAAACCGATCGGCCCGCCGTCGAAACCGATCGCCGTGCGGTCAATGGCGGCAAAGGCAAGCCGCACCCGGTTGGCGAAATCGGCACCCGCCACCAACGGCGCCGAAGGCAGGACGATCACGAATTCCTCGCCGCCGAAACGCGCCGCAAAGCCGCCTTCCGGCAACCGCACCTGCAGCATCTCCGCAAAGGCGCGGATCACCTCGTCGCCGGGTCCGTGGCCGAACGTGTCGTTCACCCATTTGAAATTGTCGATGTCGCAGATGATGACGGCGCCTTCCACGCCCCTGCTTTCCTCGATCATACGGTCGAAGCCGCGCCGGTTCAGCATGCCGGTCAGCGGATCGCGTTCGGCTGCGTCGCGATGGGCGATGATCGTGTCGAGCGTTGCGGCCGCAAGCGCCGATAGCGCAAAGACGAGCGCCAGAATGGAGGCTCCGGCCTGCATGGCGAAGGCATAGTTCGAGGCGAGAAAGCCGTCCGGCCCGCCATAGGAGGGTGCAATGAAAACGAAAGCGACATTGCGGATAACCGTCTCGGCGACCACGAGCGTCGCTGCCACCAGCAATGCCCTGTCGGCCACATGGCGCACGCGCCGCAGGCTCATGACAATGGCAAAGGTGAGCAGCAACACGCAACCGAGATCATCAAGCAGGAATTCGATCGGCGTGCTCTCGGCCACCAGCGCCGCGTAGAGGATGCCCGCATACATCACTCCGGTGAAAACCAAGCGCGGCAGCAGATAGGAAGGCCGGCCAAAACGGCAAAGCAAAGCACCGGAATAGAAAACGAACGATATCAGAAACAGCGCATCTGCAATCAGCGAGGCCGTGCGGTCGGCGATGAAACCATCGATCAGCGGAACGCCGAAGGCGGCCGCAGCAAAGAGATAACCCGGTCCCAAGGTTTCGCCTCGCGCGATCCAAACCGGCCGACGATCAGAAACGTGCTGCCGAAAATCAGCATCATGACCGGCAGCAGGAAGGCGAAATTACTATCCATGAACCCTCGCGGCGGGATGCAATATATAGTCAGCGCGATATGAAATTAGACCGATTGCGTTAAGAAAGACCTAGGGGAAGATTTCTTTGTACGGGATCGAAACGGCATGAACCAAGAGCCCGTCCGACCGCGAAAAATGGAGAAGGCCGCGCACCGGGCGCGGCCTCCATCGAGAAGAAGTCAGGCGCGATGCATCGCGCCATCGGGTGCTTCCGCTTCCTCCGTGCCGAATCGCACATCCTTCTTCTCGTAACCGAAGCCCGAAAGCGCCGCGACGATGACGGCGACGATCACGGCCACAATGACCAAAGCGGTCGCGTAATCTCCATTCCAGCGGGCCGCGAGCCCCGCCTGCATCGTTGCATTGCCCGAGGCCAGCAGATTGCCGAGCTGGTAGGCGAAGCCGGGGAATGTGCCGCGCACTTCGTCAGGCGAAAGCTCGTTCAGATGCACCGGCACGATGCCCCAGGCGCCCTGCACGAAGAACTGCATCAGGAAAGCGCCGGTCGCGAGCAGCACCGGCCCCGGCGCATAGGCCCAAAGCGGCGCCACGGGCACGGCGACCAGTGCCGCAATGACGATTGCCCGCTTGCGCCCGATGCGCTGCGACAGAGCGCCGAAGAACAGCCCACCCACGATGGCACCGATATTATAGACAATGGCGATCGCGCCGACCGTATAGCTAGAATAGTTGCGCTGGCTTTCGAGGAAGGTCGGGTAGATGTCCTGCGTGCCATGGCTGAAGAAGTTGAAGGCAGTCATCAGCAACACCGCCCAGATGAAGAGCGGAATGTTGCCGCGCAACACCGTCAGGAACGGCCGGCCACGGCCTTGCTGCTGGCGTTTCACGAAGGCCGGGCTCTCCTGAACATGGCTGCGGATGTAGACGACCAGCAGCGCCGGCAGCACGCCGACGAAGAACATGCCGCGCCAGCCGATGACCGGAAACAGCAGGAAGAACAGGAGCGAAGCGAGCAGATAGCCGGAGGGATAACCCGCCTGCAGGATGCCCGAGACAATGCCGCGGCTGTCCCCCGGCACGGTCTCCATGACGAGCGAGGCGCCCACACCCCACTCTCCGCCCATGGCGATGCCATAGAGGGCGCGCAGCACCAGGAACATCGTGAGCCCGGTCGAAAAACCGGTGAGGAACTCGAAGAGCGAATAGGCCAGCACATTCACCATCAGCGTGATGCGCCGCCCGTAGCGGTCTGCCGCGAGCCCGAAGATCAGGGCGCCGAGCGCCCGCATGGCAAGGGTGAGAAAGATCGCTACGGAAACAGTGGGAACGTCGGTATGAAACTCCTCGGCGATATATTTGAGAACGAAGACGAGAATGAAGAAATCGAAAGCGTCGAGCGTCCAGCCAAGATAGCTGGCGATAACGGCGTTGCGCTGCTGCGGCGTGAGCGCGCGCAGGTTTGCCAATGCGGACATATGCATTTCCTCCGTCCGAAAGCGGCGGCGAAGCGGGGCAATTCCGGGTGCCGTCGGAAGGGGTGTCAGGGTGAGCGTGCTGTCGGAAGACAGCGCCTCGGAAACGTCAGGGTTGCTGACCGGGTTCCATCACGTTGGCGCGATTAGGGGGATTGGTGAATAATTGGGAACGCTGAGCGCTTGGCACCCCCCTCTGGCCTGCCGGCCATCTCCCCCACAGGTGGGGAGATCAGCTGGAAGCGCTGCTTTCCCAAACAATTGGCGTAGCAGCCCGGCGAAACGGGGAAGATGTGCGAAGGTTACGCCGCTTGTCGATCTCCACCCTTGTGGGGGAGATGGCCGGCAGGCCAGAGGGGGGGTCTCCCACGGTATGCCGTCGCGTATTCATATCGTCACGAGCACCGAAAGCCTCCCTCACCGCCCATCCACCTGAGCCAGGGCCCGACATGAAATAGGCTCATCAGCAGATACATCGGCACCATCCCGCTGAAAAGCGACGCTCCATCCATCGGCATGCCGCCCATCGAGCAGATCATGTCGGCTGCCGGCTCGCTCGCCGAAAGCGCTGCCATGGCCGCAAAAGTCGGAGCCGCCGCGAAGGATAGGCCGCGCGCGATGGCCGATGGCAGGTGGAAGCCGGCAGAATTGCCGGCCTCTGATACGGATGCTGACGGGCACATCAGGCTGCCTCGTAGCGGTCGTGGTGGCGCCACCAGACGCCCTCCTCGTTGCGCCCCAGCGGTGCGCGGTCGAGCCACTGGTACATGGCCCAGACACCATCCAGCCCGCGGGCATAGGAGGAATAGGTGTGGTAGATGTCGCCGTCCTGCATGATGAAGGCGCTGAGGCCTGGGCGCTCGCGGGCGAACGTGTTGATATCCGTACCGGTCATCGAGGCGATCAGATCGGCCGGGCTCTGTTCGGCGCCCGGTTCCTGCTTCTGCAGCACATTGGGGATCGGCGGTTCGCGGCGGAAGTTATATTCGATGCCGCCGCTCTGCTGTTCTTCCGGCGTGAACCATACATTGAAGTCTCGGTTGAAATCGCTACGCTCGGACGAGGCCCAATCGAAGCTCCAGCCCATGCGCTTCTTGAAGTCGAGAAGCTTGGCGAGCGGCGCGCGGGAAACGGCGCTGAAGGCGACATCGTGATTTTCAAGATGCACGGTGACGCCGTTGAAGCCGTCGGCGATCGACGAGCAGGATGGGCAGCCGGCGGTATAGTCGGGGCCGAACATGAAATGGTAGATCAAGAGCTGCGAACGGCCCTTGAAGAGCGCCGACAGCGGCACCATGCCGGCTTCCGTCTCCAAGTGGTAATCCTTTTCGATCTTCACCCAGGGCAGTTCCCGACGCTTGGCAGCGATCTCGTCGCTGCGGCGCGTCAGCGCCTTTTCCTCTTCGAGCAGCGCCAGCCGCGCCTTGAGCCAGTCTTCCCGTGTTCCGGTCTTGTGCATCATCATGGTTCTTCTCCTCACTTGCTTTGAAACATGCGTGACGGCGGGCCGTTGCCTGCCGATGAGGAATAACTTAGGTCTTGATGAACGAGGGGTGGGAGTTACAAGTGTGACGGGATTCCGATGGACTCGCTGATAACAGCGGCCGCCCACGCGCTCGCCAAGGGTGATCCGATCGGGGCGATGAAGCGCGTGGCGCTGCGCGACGACCCGCCGGCGCTGGCGCTACGCGGCATTGCCATGGCCCAGCTAGGCGATCTCGGCCGCGCCAAGGCGCTGCTCAAAAGTGCCGCCAAAACCTTCAGACCGCGGGAAGCGGTGGCGCGCGCCCGCTGCATCGTCGCGGAAGCCGAAATCGCCCTTGTTTCGCGCGATCTCGCCTGGCCGGAAAAGGCGCTGGAAGCAGCGCGCTCCACGCTCTCAAGACGCGGCGATCGCGTCAATGCCGCCCATGCCCGCAATCTGCAGATCCGCCGCCTGCTTCTGATAGGCCATCTCGATGCGGCCGAAAAGCTGCTTGCCGATCTCGACCCTTCGCCGCTGCCGCCGGCCGCCCGCGCCGGCCATGAGCTCGCCGTTGCCGGCGTCGCAATCCGCCGGCTGCGCACCGGACAGGCCCGCGAGGCTCTCGCAAGGGCGGCCGAAGCGGCGTCGAAGGCCGGTATACCCGCGCTTGCCATCGAAGTGCGCGATGCGGCAAAGGTTCTGGACGCGCCGGCCGCCCGGCTGATTGCCGACGGCGCCGAACGTCTGCTGCAGCTCGAAGAGGTCGAGGCGCTGCTCGCGTCCAGCGTGCTCGTCGTCGATGCCTGCCGCAACGTGGTGCGAGCCGGCGCCGAGATCGTGCCGCTCGCCAGCCGCCCGGTTCTCTTCGCATTGGCGCGCACGCTTGCCGAGGCCGCACCAGAAGATGTCTCCCGCTCCCAGCTCCTTGCCCGCGCCTTTCGCGCCCGCCACGCCGATGAATCTCATCGCGCGCGGCTGCGCGTCGAGATCGGCCGGCTGCGTACCGCCCTTGCAAGCCTTGCCGAGGTCAAGGCGACGAGCCTCGGCTTCGCGCTCACCCCGCTCGACGGTCGCAAGGTCGTCGTGCTCGCCCCGCCGGTCGAGGAGGAACATGCGTCGCTGCTCGCTCTTCTTGCCGACGGCGAATCCTGGTCCAGCACGGCGCTTTCGATCGCGCTTTCCACCAGCCCGCGCACGGTGCAGCGGGCGCTGGACGCCCTTGGCGAAGCCGGCAAGGTGCAGTTCTTCGGCAATGGTCGCGCGCGGCGCTGGATGATGCCGCCGGTCGTCGGCTTCCCGACAACATTGTTACTCCCCGGCCCGCTGCCGAGCGACTAACATCGGTCCGAAAGAGAGGATGAACCCATGAAGACGGCAAAGGCAGAGATCATCCGCGAATACGGCCCCTTTGAGGACACACCGCGTGTCAACGGCGTCAGCTATGATGGCCGGCATGTCTGGTTCGCCTCGGGCGACAAGCTGCATGCGCTCGACCCCGAGAGCGGGACAGAAACCCGCGCCATCGATGTCGCCGCCCATGCCGGTACCGCCTTCGACGGGCGCTATCTCTTTCAGATCGGTGAGGACAAGATCCGCAAGATCGACCCCGAAACCGGCACCGTCGTCGCCACCATCCCCGCCCCCGGCAATGGCGGCGATTCCGGCCTTGCCTGGTGCGAGGGCAGCCTCTGGGTCGGCCAGTACCGCGACCGCTGCATCCACGAGATCGACCCGGAGACGGGCAAGATCCTGCGCACGATCGAATCCAAACGGCACGTAACGGGTGTCACCTGGGTTGATGGCGAACTGTGGCACGCGACATGGGAGGACGACGCGAGCGACGTGCGCCGCATCGACCCTAAGACCGGCGAAGTGCTGGAGCGGCTGGACATGCCTGAAGGAGACGGTGTTTCGGGGCTGGAATCCGACGGCGGCGATCTGTTTTATGCCGGCACCGGGGGAGCCGCCACGGTGCGGGCGATCAGGCGGCCTCGGTGAGACAGGCGCTTCACCCGAGGCGCCTGCCGCACGGAGAGGTTTACTTGCCCTGCCTGCGCAGTGCGTCGATCAGAACGCGCGCTGCGGGGCCTGACGATGCGGGATTCTGGCCGGTGATCAGCTGGCCGTCAGTCACTGTGTGAACGCCCCAATCCTTGACCTTGGAGAAGATCGCGCCAAGGCTCAGCAACTCATCCTCGACGAGGAACGGAACGACCTTCGTCAGGCCGACGCCTTCCTCTTCGCCATTGGTAAAGCCGGTCACATGCCGGCCGGCGACAAATGGCGTGCCATCGGCATTCTTGACACGATGCAGCACACCCGGCGCATGGCAGACGAGAGCAATGGCCTTGCCGGCTGCAATGAAGGATTCGATCAATCTGATGGAATGCGGGTCTTCGGCCAGATCCCACATCGGGCCGTGGCCACCGGGATAGAAGATGGTGTCGTAGTCAGCCTGATTGACGCTGTCGAGCCGCACCGTATTGGCAAGCCGTGCCTTGGCCGCCTCGTCCGCATTGAAACGCCGGGTCAGCTCGGTTTGAAAGTCAGGCTCGTCGCTCTTGGGATCGAGCGGCGGCTGGCCGCCTTTCGGCGAAGCAAGCGTCATTTTGGCGCCGGCGTCCTGGAATGCATAGTAGGGAGCGGCGAGTTCCTCGAGCCAGAAGCCCGTCTTTTTGCCGGTATTGCCGAGCTGATCATGCGAGGTCAATACGATCAGAACTTTCATGATACTCTCCTTCCCTTGGGATTGGCTGAGTCTTGGGGATTGGCCGGGGCCGCATTGATGAGCACTGAAACCGATGATCCGCCGTCACGCACATGACGGCATCAATGATGCGCAATTGCCAGAAGTTTTAGGTCTGGAGCGGAAGTAGCGGAGAAGAGTGACAAGGGAATACCGCTATCGGGCGAAAGAGGGAGCCGCGCCCAGGGCGCCAAAGCCTGGGAAATCCGCACCGCCACCGACCTTGCCCTGCTTTGGGCCGGGCAGGATCGCAAGGCGGACACCGAGGCGCTGCTGCGGCCGGTCTTCGAGCGCTTCACGGAAGGGCGCGACACGCCGGATCTGAGAGCGGCGGCGAATGTGCTGGCGACGCTGGGATAAACGGCGGCGGGTCGGCCCCAATTTCCATTCATGAAGCACTAACCGTATCTGGATCCCGCTGAAACCGCTGCACGTGGTCGAGCGTTCCCTTCATTCAGCCAATCGGGTGACCGTCATGATCCAGTGGTTTGAGGAACGCTACATTTCACGCGAGGAGCATCAGCGCATCGTCGATTATTATCGCAAGCTGGTGGCGCAGCTCTATGGCACCGTGCGGGATCTGCGAACGGCTGGCGAGATGCAAAAGGCGCCAATTCCAGCGGCCGCCAAGGAGCCGGGAGACATTCCGCCGGCCGGTCAGGACCCCGCCGGCCTCAATGTCATTACCGTCGATTTCCGCCGCAAATCCGCGCACCGCCGCTAACCTGCGAAACAAGAGCTTTTGTCATGGAACCTTCGGGAATCGTGGCTGTTCTCACCTTATGAGCAGCCGGGCCCTCTCTCGACATGAGCCGGCCCTCGCGCGCATTCAGTGAAGCGAAGCCAAGGGAGTCATTCACATGGCCAATCTCCGCAACGAGAACATCCCGACCTCTGCCGCAGGCACGCAAGTGAGCACGCTTACTGCCCTTTTCGACCGCCGCGACGACGCCGAACAGGCCGTCGCACGGCTTGAGGATGCAGGTATCCCGGCGGATTCGATCCGTTTTCTGCCCGGCTATGAGGCCGATGCGAACGGCGCCGATGTCGCGAGCGACGACCGTCCCGGCTTCTGGTGGAAGCTGGAGGACTGGCTCTTTCCCGATGAAGACCGCGCCGCCTATGCCGAAGGCCTGCGCCGTGGCGGTTTCCTTGTCTCCGTGCAGGTTGACGATGCCAGCTACGAGACCGCACACGACATTCTGGACGATGAAGGCTCTATCGACATGGATGAGCGCGCCGACCATTGGCGGCGCGAAGGCTGGGAGGCAAGGTCCTCGCGGCAGACCGCTGCCAGTCCCACGCATGATCGCCGCCGCGCCGCCGCCGAGGACGATCTGACGGTAACGGAAGACGCCTTCGCCCCGGACAGGAGCGCTACGGAGCGCGCAATGGAATCCTCCACCGTATCGGACGAGACAGCCCCATCCGAGCCGCAGAAGCTCCGTGTCGGCAAGCGCGACCTCAACACCGGCTCGCCACGCGTACGCGCCTATACGACAGGACAGCCTGCGACCACCGATGAGCCCGAGGTCGGCGTCCCGAAAACGGCACCACACGGCAGCGAGACGATCGAAGGCAGCGCCCGCAGGATGATGGCGGAGCGTGACGGCGGCCAGTCGCAGTCGCAGAGCGGCGACGGCCAGAACCAGTCGCAGGGTTCTCGCCGGACTTGAGAGCCTCCAACCGGTGACGGCAGCCGGCTGCTGTCACCCTGCCAGATGCCGTCCCCAACCTCAGTCGGGCGCCCTGCCCCGGCAGGCCCAGGCGACCGAGGCGAAGGAGCGCGGACCGTCCGGCTCTCCCGCCTCATAGGCATCCCGCACCGCCGTATCGACCCTCGTGCGCGTATAGGCATCCAGCCCCGTCACATATTTGCCGAGCGGGCCTTCGCCGGCGGCGATCGGCGCCCAGTAATCGTCGAAGGAATCGTAATCCATGCGGATTGTCAGCGACGTCTCCTCGACATCGACAAGGCCGTTGCCGAGGAAGCTTGCCTTCATTTCCCCTGGCCGCATCATCGGCTGGAATGAATAGCGGTGGCGCATCGCCCGCGCATTGCTGTCGATCATGGCGACCGTATCCCACATCATGCGCATGCCGGACATGCCGCCATAATGATCCCAGGCGGCAGCGGCCACGGTGCCGCCCCGCCGCACGACGCGCCGCATCTCGGCCACCGCCCTGCCGGCCTCCGGCACGAAATGCAGGACGAGCAGCGAGAATGCCCGGTCGAAGCTCTCATCCTCGAATGGCAGCGCGCAGGCATCGGCCTCCTGAATCGTGATGCGCGGATCGGTGTTGCGCTGACTCGCCGCCTCCACGAAGACGGGCGAAAAATCGATGGCCGTGATCGATTTGAGACCAGGCCTTTCCGCGAGCGTGAAGGTGAGGCTTCCCGTGCCGCAGCCGACATCGAGTACGCTCTCGCCATCGGCAAGCCCGGCGAAATCGATGAAGCCAGGCGCGAGCCTCTTGCTCCAGCGCCCCATCAGCCGCTCGTAACCATCCGCATTTTCGACATTGAAACTCGACGCCATCGCAGCCTCCCCCAAAGAAGCGACATAAACAGGACAATGCCCCTTTATTTTTAGGGCTCGCGGACACTGCGGCAAGCCGTACGAGCCCCTAATTCATCGCGACAACAGCGGCGTTGAGCGCGGTGGCATAGGCGACCCAGAAGCCGTAGGGAATAAACAGCACCGATGCCAGCCGATCCCGCCGCCACGACAACCCGATAAAGACGAAGATCAGCACCAGCAGGGCGATGATGATGACGAGGCCGAGTGCGGGAAGCTGCAGGCCGAAGAAGGCCGGCGACCAGGCAAAGTTCAAGGCGAGCTGGACAATCCAGACCATCATGACAGGTGAATTCCTGCTGTGCTCGAAGGTCCGCGCGCCGGCAATGCCGATCAGGAAGTAGAGGATCGTCCAGGCCGGACCGAAGAGCCAGTTCGGCGGCGTGAACCAGGGTTTGGCGAGCGTGTCATACCATTCGCCCGACGGGCTCATAATGCCGATCAGAAGCCCGCCGCCGAGCGCCAGCAGGATGAAAACCAGATAATGATCGAACCGGTGCACCGGGACCCCCGCTTTCAGTGACGGTTGAAGTGGTGCTCGCCCGGCTGCCGTCAAGAGCGTCGCAGATCAGCCCGATGATGACGGACTGCGGCGGTCAGCACCGCAGCCCGTGAAACCTCATTCCTTGTCGAGAATGCTCCAGTCAACGCCCTTCGCCCAGTCGGCATAACTATGCCAGGCGACCTCGGGAAAATCCCGGCGCAGGGCCGCGATATCGGCGGAATACCCGACCTTGTCGAACCACTCATACATCAGCGCCATATCCTCGCTCTGCTGGCGCAACGCCGAGACCGGCAGCTCCTGGAAACGGATCGGTCGGCCGATGGCGTCCGAAAGGATCTTCGCCTGCTGCTCACCCGACAGCTCGTCGCCGGCAATATTGAAGCGCTTGCCGAAAACCTGCTCGCGACGCTCCGCAAGGGCGGCGACGAAATGGCCGATATCGTCTGTCGCGATCTGCTGCAATATGCGGGCGGGCGGCAGCGCTGCGGCATAGACGCCCTGTTTCAGGCCGCCGATTGCCCAAGGCGCTACCGTGTTCTCCATGAAGGCGACCGGGGCCGAGATCGTGTAGGGTATGCCGAGCCCGGCCACATGCTGTTCGACGAGATATTTGCTGTCGAAATGCGGGATTCCGGTCTTCCTGTCGGCATCCGATACCGAGGAATAGATCAGGTGGCCCACTCCGGCCTCCTTGGCCGCATCGGCAGCCGCAATGCCCTGGCGCGTTTCCGCTTCGACGCCCGCCTCATAGCTGTTGCCCATCAAAAACATGGTATCGACGCCACGAGCTGCCGCAACGACAGAGGCCTTGTCGTTGAGATCGCCCGCGACAATCTCGATGCCGGATGCGGCAAGCTGCCGCGCGGTGTCACTATCCGGCTTGCGGGTAAGCCCCTTGACGCGGTGGCCGCGCGAGGCGAGCGCCCGGGCGACGGCGCCGCCCTGATGGCCGGTTGCCCCGGTGACGAGAATGGTTCTGCTATTGCTCATCTCAAGCTCCTTGATCGCTTGGTGATCCCCTAAGGAAAACTGATCTCGGGGGATCGTTGCTAACGAAGCTGAATTGGGCATTGTTGCATTGAGCCATAATTGGCTACAAATGCAAAACATCGTCCCATTTGGAGCATCAATGATCGATCTGAACGACATCGCGATCTTCGCCCGTGTCATCGAAGCCGGCAGCTTCACGGCTGCAGCGCGACTCATGGCCATGCCGAAGACGACGGTCAGCCGCCGCGTTGCCGCTCTGGAGCGCGAACTCGGCGTGCGCCTCCTGCAGCGCACGACCCGCAGCCTCGGCCTGACCGATGCCGGGCGTCTCTATTACGAAGAGGCGAGCCAGGCACTGCGCCGCATCGAAGAAGCCAATATCCGCCTGGCCGAAGCCCGCGCCGAGCCTGCCGGCACGATCCGCATTTCCGCCCCGGTCGGCTTCGTCAGCCATTTCCTGGCCGATACGATCTTCGATTTCATGGCGACCTATGAGAAATCCAGGGTCGAACTGCGCCTGACCGACGAGAAACTGAACCTGATCGACAATGGCATCGACCTTGCCTTCCGCACCGGGACGCTCGAGGATTCCACCCTGATCGCCCGCAGGCTCGGCCCCACCTATCGCCTGCTCTGCGCCAGCCCGGCCTATCTCGCGCGTGCAGGCACACCCGCAACACCAACCGATCTCGCTACTCATCAATGCGTCATCGCCGGACCGTCCGCCGCCCAGGCGCTATGGGTGCTGCAGGGAGAAAAGGGCGGAGAGTCCGTCACCGTCTCGGGTCGCTTCGCCGCCAACGAAATGCAGGCCGTCATGGCCGCCACCCTTGCCGGCTATGGTATTGCCCAACTGCCCTATGGCATCGCCTTCGCCGGCATCGCCGATGGCAGGCTGCAACGCGTGCTGGAAAACTATACGACGCCGGCGGGCGGGCTGCATGTCGTCTATCCCAGCAGCAAACATCTCTCGCCGCTGGTGCGCGCCTTCATCGCGCTCGCCGAACAGCGCCTGCATGAGGCCGGTGCGCGCAACGTCCTGCCTACCGTCGCTTGAGCGGACGCATTCCCTGTTGCCAAATACGCCGGACTGGCGGAAGCTGCCATGTCAAGGGAATTGCGGCCATGACGACCACGACAGCGATCAGGCATCCGGCAAGACTAGGCACCGCAGGCATCTGCCGCGGCTGCTGGGACCAGATGCACATGCCGATCCCAATCGGGGGCCCGCTCTCCCTGCCGCTGCGCGCTTTCGGCATCACCAGAAGCAAAATGAACCCCGATATCTGCACGATCTGCGAACGCTCCTTCCAATACGTGAAGAAACAGCGCCACATTACTTCAGGCGCTACCATCCTCTTTGCCGACATCCGCAACTATACCGGACTGTCGGAACGCATCGGCGCCGTCGAACTGAGCCATATCGTCAGCCTGTTCCAGGACCGTTCGGCCGGCGCGATCTGGGCCAATGACGGTATCGTCAACAAGCAGATGGGCGACGGGCTGATGGCGATCTTTAATTTCCCGATCATCCGTAGGGACCATGCCGCAGCCGCCATCATGGCGGCCCGCGAAATCCAGCGCGCCTGCGCCGAAGCGCTCGCCGAGGTCGACGTAGGCGAGCCGCTCGGCGTCGGCGTCGGCATCCATACCGGCGATGTCCAGATCGGCGAATTCTCCAGCTTCCACAGCGATTTCACCGCGATCGGCGGCGTGGTGAACCAGGCCGCCAGACTGGAATCGCAGGCAGCACCGGGCGAAATCATGATTTCGGCCGAAACCGCGCTTCAGGCACCGGGGCTTGTGGGCGATGGCGAGGTGCGGATGCTGTCACTGAAGGGCATCGGGCAGCCGGTGGAAGCGCGGGTTTTGCGGGTGGGGTGAGCGCCTATTTGCAGGAAACGCACTGCCCATGTCTCGATGCATGTTCTAGGCCGGATAGGCGGACACGGGTAAATCGGATTTCCATTCCTCTGGCGTCCTCAGGGCGTTCTTGACCAAGCCCTCGTCGGACACATCGAGCCCCTGCTCCTTGATCCATTCGATAAACGGCTTTGCACGGCCCGGTTCACCAGACACCGCAGCCCGCGCGGCATCGGCGACAAAGCTGCTGACAGCGTCCAGATCATTGCTCAGGCGCACCGTCAGTGCTTCGAGTTCCACGGGCCAGCCCAGAACTTTGCAGGCACGATTGAACTCGTCGGCAAGGTAGAGAAAAACCCGGTGCCTCAATTCTATATACTCGACTGATCCGACATAGTTGGCGTCGCTCTGAGCCCTGCGGATCGCAACGAGACCCACGGTCAGCAGCCATGCCCTTTCCCTAAGGAACCAATAGTTCACAAAAGCTTCCCTGTTCGCCCACATGCCTCCTTCGGTCTCGCTCTCCGGCTTGGTAAAGAAGGGCTTCGGGATCAAAGACATGATCTCTTCTGCCCGCCACTGAATTTCTATCCCGAGAGCCTCGCCGTTCTGAAACAAAAGCCAATGCTCTTCGAGCGTCTTGGGTTTATTTGGAGCGGTGTTGAACAAGGCGTCCGAATGGCTTGTGCTGCTTTCGGCGACAGGCCTTTGAGCCACCGTGGTCCCAGATGTCGAGCTTTCGGGCCCCGACGCTCCCGTGATCCGCCGCGTACCCAACAATCCGAACACCGCAGCCACGATGAAGGAAAAGACCCAGTCGCTCCCATAAATGCCGCTCTGGGCAAATGACAACAGCTGAATAAGGACGATCACCCACGCCGTTCCGATGCAGGCATAGCGCTGAGCTTGGACTAGATTGATTCGCACATGTTCCCTCTGTGTTCACGGCCCGCGACCATAAAGAGCGGCACCGTGAAAAGCCATGCCCATCAGCGCTCCCACATTCAAAAACGAAACCGCTTGCATTTAAATCCGAACGTTCGTATTTTTATCCATGAAAACTGGAAGCCATACCCGTGACGCGAACGCGCAAGATCACCACTGACGATATTCTGGACGCTGCCGAGCGCGTCGTCGTACGATCAGGTGCGGCCGGGTTGTCGATCGATGCCGTCGCCAAGGAAGCCGGCGTCAGCAAGTCGCGCGTCGTCTATGACCACAAGACCAAGAGCGCGCTTCTGGAAGCGCTGGTCGACCGTCGCGTCGGGGCCGATATCGCCCATATGCAGGAATGCGTTGACGCGAATGCCGACACCCCTCACCCGGAGCTTTACGGCCGCATCGCTGCCGCCGACAAGGCGCTCGACGATACCGACCGCGCCGTGGCGATGGCGGTCAGCGCCTCCATGTCGAGCGAGGAAGGCCTGCAGCAGATCATACGCAAATGGGTGCTCGACGATCTGGCGGCGATGGCCGCCGGGCTGAAGCCGCGGGCAGCGCTGATGGCCTATCTGGCGCTGACCGGCTTTTACTGTACCGAACTCTTCGATTTCCACCGCTGGAGCGGCACGGAACGACAGGAACTGCTCGAGGATATCCGCAAGGTCTACACGACCTTTCCCGAGCCGCCCGAAACGAAGACCTGATCGGGAACCTGAACGATAAACCAAAGTAAGAACCTCAGAAAGCCGCGGGGGCGGCCAAAAAGGGATATATCATGTTGCGCAATACCAAACTGCCGCGCCTGAAGGCGATGATGGCAGCCACGACACTTCTGGCACTGACGGCCGGGCAGACCTTCGCTCAAGAAGGGGGAATGCAGATGCCGCCGGCTGCCGTCGGCGTGGTTGAGATGAAGGCTCATGCCGTGCCCGTGGTCAACGAACTGCCGGGCCGCATTGCCGCCACCCGTGTGTCGGAAGTGCGCGCCCGCGTTTCCGGCATCCTCCAGGAGCGCGTGTTCCAGCAGGGCACGCTGGTCAAGGAAGGCGACGTGCTCTACCGCATCGATCCGCGGCTCTTCCAGGTGCGCGTTGCAAGCGCCGAAGCCGCGCTGCAGCGGGCCAAAGCCACGCAGCAGAATGCCCGCCTGCAGCTGGAGCGGCAGCAGAGCCTGAAGGAGCGCAATATCGCGACCGGCGTCGATTACGATACGGCCGCCGTCAATCTTGCCCAGGCCGATGCCGATGTCGCGAGTGCGCAAGCCGGCCTCGACGAAGCCAAGATCAATCTCGATTACACCGAAGTCCGCGCGCCGATCACCGGCATCATCGGCGCGGCCCTGGTCACCGAAGGCGCGCTGGTCACCGCCGATGGCACCTCCAATCTGGCGCTGATCCAGCAGATCGATCCCGTCTATGCCGACTTCACCCAGTCCGCCCAGGATCTTCTCAATCTCAAGCGCGCCGTTGCCGAAGGCAAGCTCGCGAGTGCCGCGCCCGGCGAAGCGCGTGTCGAGCTCGTCTTCGACGATGGCAGCCTCTATGCCGAGCCCGGTCGGCTGCTCTTTGCCAGCGCCAATGTCGACCCCAATACCGGACAGGTGACGCTGCGCGCCGAATTCCCCAACAAGCACGGCGATCTGCTGCCCGGCATGTATGTGCGCGTGCGCATCGAACAGGCCGTGCGACAGGATGCGCTGACGGTGCCGCAGCGCGCCGTTATCAGAAACGAAGCCGGCCAGGCGCAGGTCTATGTGCTCTCGGAAGGCAACAAGGCGGAGCTGCGCTCCGTCACGCTCGGCCAGACACTCGACTCCGAATGGGTGGTGGAGCAAGGCCTGAAGGATGGCGAGAAAGTCATCGCCGATGGCGTGCAGAAGGTAAAGCCGGGCGCGACCGTTGCGCCCGAGCCCTGGAAGCCGGATGCCCCGGCGGACACTTCCGCCACACCGGACGCTTCCGCCCCCAAGAAGCCTGCGGAGTAAGAGCTCATGGCACAATTCTTCATTCGCAGGCCGATCCTGGCCTGGGTCTTCGCATTGTTCATTTCGATTGCCGGTATCCTGGCGATCCCCTTCCTGCCCGTCTCGCAATATCCGAAAGTCGCCCCGCCGCAGCTTTCGATCTCCACCTCCTATCCGGGCGCTTCGCCGCAGGAAATCTATCAGGGCGTCACCCGCCAGATCGAGGATGAGTTGAACGGCGTCGAGGGCCTGATGTATTTCGAGTCGACCTCGGATAATTCCGGCTCGGTCAGCATCAACGCCACCTTCCGCGCCGGCACCGATATCGACCAGGCCTCGGTCGACGTGCAGAACGCCATCCGCCGCGTCGAAGCCCGCCTGCCCGCCACCGTGCGCTCGCAGGGCATCAACGTGGAGGAAGCGAGCTCCGGCTTCCTGATGTTCATCGCGCTGACCTCGACAGACGGCACGCGCGATGAAGTGGCGCTCGGCGATTACATCACCCGCAACATCATCGGCGAACTGCGCCGCATCGATGGTGTCGGCCGCGCCCAGCTCTTTGCTGCCCAGCGGGCGCTGCGCGTCTGGATCGACCCGGACAAGATGGTCGGCCTCAATCTCACGACCGACGATATCAACGCCGCCATCACCGCACAGAATGCCCAGGTCGCAGCCGGCCAGATCGGCGCCAAGCCGAACCCGGTCACCCAGGATCTGACGGCGACCGTGCTCGTGCAGGGCCAGCTTTCGACGCCGCAGCAATTCGGCGAGATCATCCTGCGCGCCAATGCCGATGGCTCCACCGTGCGCCTGAAGGATGTCGCCCGCGTCGAGCAGGGCGCGGAATCCTATAATTTCACCAGCCGCCTCAACGGCCAGCCGAGTGCTGCGATCGCCATCCAGCTTTCGTCGACCGGTAACGCCGTTGCCGTCTCCAACGCCGTCAACGCGAAGATGAAGGAGCTTTCCCGCTTCTTCCCGTCCGGCATCGAATATTCCGTGCCCTACGATACCAGCCCCTTCGTTTCGGCTTCGATCGAGAAGGTCATTCACACGCTGGTCGAAGCCGTCGCCCTCGTCTTCGTGGTCATGTTCATCTTCCTGCAGAATTTCCGCTACACGGTGATCCCGACGCTCGTCGTGCCGGTGGCGCTGCTCGGCACCTGCGCGGTCATGTATGCGACCGGATTCTCCATCAACGTGCTCACCATGTTCGCCATGGTCTTGGCGATCGGCATCCTCGTCGATGACGCGATCGTCGTCGTCGAAAATGTCGAGCGCATCATGGCCGAGGAAGGGCTCTCGCCGAAGGCGGCCGCCCAGAAGGCGATGGGCCAGATCACCGGCGCCATTCTCGGCATCACGCTGGTTCTCTCCTGCGTCTTCATTCCCATGGCCTTCTTCCCCGGCTCGACCGGCATCATCTACCGCCAGTTCTCGCTGACCATGGTCGTCTCGATCCTCTTTTCGGCCTTCCTGGCGCTGTCGCTGACGCCGGCGCTCTGCGCCACCTTCCTGAAGCCGATCAAGCAGGGCCACCACCACAAGCGCGGCATCGGCGGCTGGTTCAACCGCAATTTCGAGCGCATCACATCCGGTTACTCGAAAACCGTCACCGGCATGGCGCGCCGCGCCGGACGCATGATGATCGTCTATCTCGCCCTCGTCGTCGGCCTCGGCTATCTCTTCATCAACCTGCCGACCGCGTTCGTGCCGGATGAAGACCAGGGCTTCCTGATCGTCGATATCCAGGGCCCGCCGGAAGCGAGCGCCAACCGCACGATCGAATCCATCAAGCAGGTGGAAAAGATCTTCCGCACAGAATCCGCCGTCGAGAATATCGTGGCGATCCAGGGCTTCTCCTTCTCGGGTAACGGCGCCAATGCCGCCCTCGCTTTCGTGACGCTGAAGGACTGGGCCGAGCGCGGCCCCGGCAATACCGTGCAGGAAATCGCCAACCGCGTGAACGGCCAGCTCTTTGCCCTGAAGGACGCCACCACGTTTGCGCTCTCGCCGCCGCCGATCGAAGGCTTCGGCGCCACCGGCGGCTTCTCCTTCCGCCTGCAGGACCGCGGCGGCAAGGGCCAGACGGCGCTCGTCGAGGCGGCCGGCCAGCTGATGCAGATGGCGGGCAAGAGCCCTGTCCTGACGGGCATGCGCATCGAAGGCATGCCGGATGCCGCCCAGGTTCTGATGGTGATCGACCGCGAAAAGGCCAACACCTTCGGCATCTCCTTCGCCGACATCAACAATGCCATCACCGCCAATCTCGGCTCGTCCTATATCAACGACTATCCGAATACCGGCCGCATGCAGCGCGTCATCGTCCAGGCCGATGACCGCGCCCGCCTGCAGATCGACGACGTGATGAAGATCAACGTGCGCAATGCGAGCGGCGGCATGGTGCCGCTCTCCTCCTTCGCCATTGCCCAATGGCAGAAGGGCGCGCCGCAGATCGTCGGCTATAACGGCTATCCGACCGTGCGCATCTCCGGCGCGCCGGCGCCTGGCCAATCATCAGGCGCGGCGATCGCCGAAATGGAGCGTCTGGCTTCGCAGCTGCCGGAAGGTTTCGGCTTCGAATGGTCCGGCCAGTCGGCGGAGGAAATCACCTCCGGCAGCCAGGCGCCCTTCCTCTTCGGCCTGTCGATTCTCTTCGTCTTCCTGCTTCTGGCCGGTCTCTACGAAAGCTGGTCAATCCCGCTCTCGGTCATGCTGGTGGTTCCGCTCGGCGTCATCGGCTCGATGCTGGCGGTGATGATCCGCGATATGCCCAACGACATCTATTTCAAGGTGGGCCTCATCGCCATCATCGGCCTCTCAGCCAAGAACGCCATCCTGATCGTGGAATTCGCCAAGGATTATTACGCCGAAGGCAGGTCGCTGCTCGATGCGGCGATCGAAGCCGCCCGCGTCCGCTTCCGCCCGATCATCATGACCTCGCTGGCGTTTACCCTCGGCGTCGTGCCGCTGGCGATCGCGACCGGCCCGAGTGCGGCAAGCCAGAACGCCATCGGCACCGGCGTCCTCGGCGGCATGATCTCGGCGACGGTGCTGGCGATCTTCTTCGTCCCGGCGTTCTTCGTCTTCGTGCTGAAGCTGATGAGGACGAAGCGGCCGGTCACTGAGGAGCAAATGCCAGCCGCACCCGAGACACCACCGACCGCCCCAGCCACCCACTCCTGACCTACGGCCGGTGTGTCATGCCTCCCGGGCTTCGAAAGGAGCTCGGGGGGCTTTGTTTTTGGAGTTATGCGAAGCCAATCGAAGCGCTGTGCCGTGGGACACCCCCTCTGCCCTGCCAGGCATCTCCCCCACAGGTGGGGAGATTCACAAGTGGCCTGACCTTCGCGTCTCACTAACGTTGCGCAGCTTGCAACGTCGATTGTTTGGGGAAACCCGTTCGCCCAGCCAATCTCCACCCTTGTGGGGGAGATGCGCGGCAGGGCAGAAGGGGGTGCCACGTAATTCAATGCCAACCGAACGCCCCCACGCAATAGACACCCCATCCATCCGCCCTATATCCGCCCGGCACAAGCACAACCGCCGAGGCTCCACATGCCATCCACCTTCATCGCCAGGGGCGCAGACGCCTATGAAGCCGCCATGGGTCGCTGGAGCCGCAAGCTCGCAGACCCGTTTCTCGCCTTCGCCGGCATACCCGCATATGGCCGCGTGCTGGACGCCGGCTGCGGCACCGGCAGCCTGACACTGGCGCTCTCAACCCAACCCGAACTCACCGCCATCGAAGCCCTGGATTTCGAGGAAAATTTCGTGGCGGCGCTGCGCGCCCGCACCGAAGACCCAAGGGTAAGCGCCCGCCAGGGCGACGTCTGCGCCCTTCCCTATGAAGACAAGAGCTTCGACGCAGCCTATTCCCTCCTCGTCCTCCACTTTGTCTCCGACGCCAACAAGGCCATCACCGAAATGCGCCGCGTCCTGAAACCGGGCGCCATCGCCGCCGCCGCCGTCTGGTCCCATGACGGCATGCCGAGCTGGCGCCTCTTCTGGAACACGATCCGCGCCGTCGAACCCGAAGCCGAAGGCAACGGCATCCCTTCCGGCCCGCGGCCGATGACATCAGAGGGCGAGTTGCGGGCGCAGTTTGCCGGCGCCGGCTTTGCCGATGTCACCGAGGCAACTCTGACGATCATGATGGACTACAGCGATTTCGACGATTTCTACCTGCCGAAGGTCTATGGGCAAGGACGCTTCTCGGCGTTTTTCGAGGGATTGCCGGAAGCGAGACAAGAGCGGCTGCGAGAGGCGTTGAAGGCGGCTTACCTGGATGGCAGGCGCGGAGATGGACCGCGCAGGTTTGAGAGTTTGGCCTGGGCGGTGCGAGGCAGCGCGTAGGACGGGTTTAGCGCCGCCTGCCCCTATTGATGACTGAACCCGGCTCCGTCAGGACTTCATGTTCAGCAACTCAGGAAAATCGTAGTAGCGCAGCCGCTTGTCGCGGCAGCGGTAGTCATTCTTTGAGACGCCCATGATCATATTCTGTTCTAAAGTAAGATCGATATAGGACCAGTTCGGGTTGGCCCGTTCCGTCGTCCGCGTGCAATAACCGTAGACCTGCTTTTCAGGATCAAGCAGCACCACGCTCGAAATCTCGGCCGTCACGAAATTCCCCGGTTTTATGGTGCCGCGCAAGGCGTCCACATACTCGCGTTTTACCGAGCTGGACGGAGGACGCTGCGAATCCATGACGGATTGCGGTGTCGGAGTCTGACAGCCGGCCAGTGTCATCGCGGCGGCACAGAGAAGTACAGTCGTCCTCATTCAGTTGAATCTCCCAAAGGCAAAGCATAAGGCGCACAATATTTCCTACAAATATTACGAGAATAATATCCGCAATACACGATCATCCACAGCCGATGCCGCGAACCGCGACACCGACTTTGTGCAAAGGTCAAGAATACGCCCGAACCTCACCACGCCTGTTGCGTCGGCATCACGAACACCTCGGCAATATCCATATGACCCGGTGACTGAACCGCGAACAGCACCGTTTCGGCAATATCCTCGGCCTTGAGGAATTCCATCTGCGTCTTCAGCTCCTCCATCTGCCGGCGCACGTCAGGATCGGAGATCTGCTCGTAAAGCTCGGTCTCGACCGCACCCGGCTGCACGCAGGTCACGCGGATATTGTGCTTCTTGCCGAGCTCCATGCGCATGCCATCCGACAGCGCCGTGATCGCATGTTTCGTCGCGCAATAGACCGTAAGCCCCGCAAAGACCTTGCGGCCGGCGATCGATGACGTGTTGACGATATGGCCGGATTTCTGCCGGATCATATGCGGCAGCACGGCGGCGGTGGTGTTCAGCACGCCCTTGATATTGACGTCCACCATCCGGTGCCACTCCTCCACCTTGAGCGCCTCCATATCCGATAGCGGCATCAGGCCGGCATTGTTAAAGAGGATATCGACACCGCCGAATGCCTGCGCGAGCCTGGAGACGCCGGCTTCGACGGAAGCGGCATCGACGACATCCATTTCCAATGCCATGCCCTGCCCGCCTGCCTTTTCGATCCGGGAGACGAGTTCTTCCAGCCGCTCGGTGCGGCGCGCGGCAAGCCCCACCTTTGCGCCATTGGCCGCAAGCTTCAGGGCCGTGGCCGCGCCGATCCCGCTCGACGCGCCGGTGACGAGGGCGATTTTTCCTTCGATAGACATGGTCTTTCCCTTTCGTTGCCGTCCTTGAGACGGTTGGTTTCGACGGGAACAGACTAGAAAAACGCCCGCGCGCCTTCGCTCGGCCGCTTGCTGAAACTGTCGCGGATTTGTTGTGAAAGAAAGCAATTCCAGCAAAACTGTGCAGCGGTTTTGCGTCAGAAATTGCGCAAAAGAGTCTACCCGCGATAGTCGCGCGGGCTGACGCCGACCTGCCGGCGGAACACCTGCGCGAAATGGCTGGGGCTGGAATAGCCGAGATCGAGCGCGATCCGGATGATGCTCCGATCCGTCTCGCGCAGCAGCCGGCGCGCCTCGGCCATCTTCAGCTGGATGAAATAGTCCGATGGCGAAGAACCGGTCGATTGCTTGAAGACGCGGGAAAAATGAAAGGCGCTGAGCTCGGCCTCGGCCGCAAGGCTTTCGAGATTGAAGGCCCGGTCGAGCCCCGCCTCCATCATCCGCACCACCTTCTGCAGCTTGAAGGCCGGCAGCGCCCCGCGCCGGGCGGATGCTACGCCACCCCGCCTGCCGTAATGCCGCACGAGATGGACGGCGAGCGCCTGCGCAATGCCCTGCACCGCCATTTCGCTGGGCTCGGCAGCCTCCGTCAACTCTTTCAGGATCATCCCCATCAACCCCGAAATCGCCTCGTCCCGCGCCCCGGAAACATCCGCCAGCCGAAACCGCTCCGCGCTGTCGGCGCTCCAAACCTCCGCTACCGCCCGCTGGTAGATCGGCAGCCCGAGATAGAGATGCATGACGCAAAGCGCCTCGCCGGCGCTCGTCTCCCACCTCAGCTCATAGGGCGTCTCACTCTGCGTCAGATAAAAATCCCCCGCCGAGACTTCCACCGGCATCCACTCCCCGCCGATATCCCGCTCCTCGATGCGAGCGGAACCGGAGACGATCCAAACCACGAGCGGTTCGGCGACAGCGGGCACGAGGAGATTGGTTTCCAGCGGCTGGTGGGAGAGAAGGTGGACGGAGATGGTGCTCCATGCCGGGCCTTGGCTGCGGGCGAGAAGGCGGGCGTGGATACGCTGGCTCAGGGCTTCGGGGGTGGATTTCGGGGGCATTGGAGGTTGTCTCGCATAGCCACTGCAAGAGCAGTGGCAGGTTATAAAACCCTCGCAACGATTGATGTCCATGCTCGGATTCGGGTGCAGCCGAAGATCAATGCTATGACAGCGCTTCGAATAGGAACGGGAGCTTATGACGTCTACCGTATGAAGAACTGGCTTTTCTTTTATCGCTTCACAGTTGAAAATGAGGACTAGGAATCGCCACGTTCAAGATGAGCGAAATTTGTAGGGAATGATTTTAGTTCAATCGAGGTCAACGTGGTTAGAGATATTTCACGCGAGAATATTCGATATAAGCTCGGCCTCATATCAATTTCTGTAGATGATCTAATAAAATTGCTTGAGTCCAAGGGAGTGAAAAACGCCACAGCCAAGACAGATACTGTAGAGTTTGATAGCCTCGATGATATAAAAACTAACAAAGCTCTTCTGGCCGGCCAACCCCGGATATACTTAGAAGAAGCGATTATTTCTTTTGAACGCGGTTGGGGTGCGGTCTCCCCAAGAGGAGACCAACCAAACGGTTCCAGTTTTGCGAAATCAGTTTTTGAAGAGTTGATTATGTATAAATCTCCTCTCGACAGGTTTTCGGAATCAAGAATATTCGGATGGACATATGTGTTAATATTTATCGCCTTCGGCTGGTTTTGGAAACCGATTGCAGCGAAGTTAGATATTGGAGATAACGTTAATTATACATTAGACATTATATTCATGGGTTATTTTGCCATGTTCGTGACGAAGCATTTGTGGGCAGGTTACTCCGCCTTCTTCAGAAAGGTTGTTTACTATCGACCTGTCGATGGTTTCTTTAGGAGGAACATCGAAACTATCGCCGTTTCAGCGATTACCGGGCTGGTTGGCTTGGCGGTCGGGGCCGTTGGGTCGGGCTTTATAGACAAGATCAAAGGTCTATTCTAAGGCAGCATTTCCTTGCAACGCGTGGAGAAGGCGTAGCACCTTTCATCGCTTGCGGCCACTTAACTGGCTCATTCTGCATTGAAACGATCTCAGCGTAGCTAGCTGTTGCTTATTCCCCCACCACCCCTCCGGCCTTCTTCCAGGCATCAATCCCACCCTCAATATGGCACGCCGTCCCCATCCCAACATCCTGCGCCGCCTGCACGGCCATCGCCGAGCGCTCCCCGAACGCGCAGTAAAACACCACCCTCTTGCCCGTCGCCACCGCCAGCTCATGCAGCATCCCGCCCTCTGACAGGTTCTCCTGCAGATCCGCATAGGGCGCATGCAGCGAGCCCGGGATCACGCCGTGCCGCTCCCGCTCGCTCCTCTCGCGCAGGTCGACGATGACGACATCGCTGCGTCCGCGCAGATCAAGCGCATCCTTCGCGCTCACCGCCCAGCCCTTCCGCGCAATCTCGTCCTGGTGAAGGCCGACATGGATGTTGGCGGGGACGGCGACGTCCATCATCTTGGGATTGGGCAGGTGCAGGTTGTTCATCAGCTCGACATATTCGTCGATCGATTTGACCTGCAGGCGCGGGTTGAAGCGTTTTTCCTCGCCAATGGTGGAGACCGTGTCGCCCTTGTAGTCGTGGGCGGGGAAGAGCAGCGTTTCCTCCGGCAGGCGGAGCAGCTTATTGAAGATCGAGTCATATTGGGCGCGCGGATCACCATTCTGGAAATCGGTGCGACCGGTGCCGCGGATGAGCAGCGTGTCGCCGGTGAAGATGCGGTCGCCCATCAGGTAGGAATAGGAATCGTCCGTATGGCCGGGCGTATAGAGCACGTCGAGGCTGAGCCCCTCGATGGTGACGCGGTCGCCTTCCGCAACGCGCATGGCCACGACATCGGCCTTGGTCTGCTCGCCCATCACGGTGATGCAATGCGTCTGGTCGCGCAGCGCCCCGAGGCCGGTAATGTGGTCGGCATGGAGATGCGTATCGACGGCCTTGACCAGCTTCAGGTCCAGCTCGCGCACGAGCTGCATGTAGCGATCCACCTTCTCCAGCACGGGATCGATGATCAGCGCCTCGCCGCCGCGCCTGGAGGCGATGAGATAGGTATAGGTGCCGGAAACACTGTCGAAAAGCTGGCGGAAAAGCATGATCCCCTCCATCGAGTTTCGGCTCGGGCGCCGGTGCCGCAAACCTCGGCTGCGCGCCGCCTCGGGTCTATCAGCCGATCATAATATTGCGCTGGAAAAAGCGGAAGAAGCGGTCGGCGGAAGATGGCGGAGCCGCCCTCATCCAATCTTGGTATCGCGGCCCCCAGCTCCGGCAGCCCGGACGCGTGGCGCGGAACGACAAGCCAGGCCGGCGCCGCCTTTGCAGGAGGCCGCCGCCTGCCATGAGGAACCCGGTCACCGCCGGATCGGGCGCGGTGATCGAACCGGATGAACGGAGCGCCGGCGGAACTCCCCGAAACTCGGCCAAGCCGGCATTTTTACTGTGCAAAAATTATGCAAATGCCCGGCCACAAAGCATGGCCGGGCACGTATTAAGCATTGCCTCAAATAATTCGCCGCGATTCAAAAAGTGAAATGGCGTTTACATTATTCCGGCCTACAATACTCCACGCTGGATGCTGCAAAACCAGTGGAGAAGGGCTGCCTGGACTCCTAAGCGGGCTGCCTTTCTCCTTCTTATCGCAAGCGCCGGCAAGTTTCTGTTACACGCGTAACATTGTGCATCTGCATGACGAAAATCTCCGGGCGAAACCGGGGCTGCACGATGACGTGATCTCCGTTTCATTGAAGAACGCAATCTGCGCCCTACAACGTTCGGGGGACGTTTGAGGGAATGTCGATGATCAGAGAGAAAATGTCGGCGAGTCAGACGCCGATGCAGGAAGAGGATGTCGCCGTTTGTCAGCGCGTCTATGACCGTATCTGCGAAGCAAGGCATATCGCAACCGATGGCGAACGCGAGGAACTGGCAATCCAGATTCTCCATTTCTACCAGCATGGCGTGAAGGATCAGGGGAGTCTGGAGCGGTTGTTGCTGTAGGTGCGCGGCTTTCCCTGGAAAAGCAGGCAGGTGCAATGCAGCGGCCCCGCCCTGTGAGGCCTGCTTTGGGTCGCGAGCCGTCCTCTTCTTCCGTCATTCCTGTGACAAGCTAGGAATGACGGAGGTTTGGATATGCCGCGACGGTAATCTCCACCGAACTGGATATAACAGCATTAATCCCCTCCCGCAGCTTGAGTTCCGTCTCGGTTGCAGAGTAAGCTGACGCCACCAGACCGAGCCGATTTCCAGAGCGCCAAAGCGCCGACCGCGCCGGGTCCGCCTTGCCCTGGCCCCTGCTCTGCCCTGGGCCAATGCCCGCAAGACCCTGCCGAAATGCCGCCATGTCACTCTAGTCCGACGATCTGATCCTGACCGGGAGGGAGAGTATTGGGTTACCTGACCGACGAAGAACTTGCCCGCCTGCGGGTGGAGCGGATGATCATCCATCTGGTCGGCAAGCCGGGCGAACCGTTTCAGCCACGCGGCGAGATCGATGTCCAGCAGGAGGAATTCTTCCGCGCTCGCATTCAGAACGAGGCCGGAGACGGCGTGCATTCCTTCGTTGCCGGCTCCGAGGTGCGCCAGCTGGTGGAGGCCATCGCCAGCGGCCGGATGAATTTCACCGAAGGTGGGCAGGCGCTGGCCCGCCGCTTCTTCGAGCTGCACGTCCGCCAGAGCGTCGCCGGCGCCTTCTTCGTGCTGCAGCTGGCTCCGGCCGTCGCGGATACCCTGCTCTACGCGCTGATCAAATACGATTACCGCGAGGCGGTGGAGCTTTCGGATGCGAATGGCCAGAGCATCCTGCGCGCCATCGTCCAGGCCTTTGTCAAGGAGCGGCAGGCAGTGCAGAAATTCTGCCTGATCCGCGTCAGAAACGGCGTGGCCGACGACATGGTCTGCGCCTCCGACCGCATGAAGGAATCGCCCGATCTGACCGATTATTTCGAGCGCTATCTCGGCGTGCGGCGCGCCAAGAGCAATGCGGAACTGTCGAGCCGGCTGAACGAGGCGCTGCGCGGCACGCTGCAGGAAGTCCAGGATATCCTGCCCGAGGCCGATATCGGCGCCGCCATGTCGAAGGCCAAGCTTGCCCTTCAGGGCCGCGCCACGGTCTCCAACGCCGATGTCGTCGATGCCGTCAGGCACGCCGCCGGCCGTCCCGCCGACGAGAACCTGCTCGCCCGGCTCGATACGGTGGCGCGCCGCAAGCTGAAAAACCAGCAGCTTCAGGATGTGGAATTCCGCCCCGACCGCGCCACGCTGGAAATGCAGCCGCGGCTGATCGTGCGCACCGCCGAGCGGGTGCGGCTGGAATTTCCCGGCGAGGAACTCGGCCGCAGCGTCACCCGCGAGACGGATGGCGATGAGACGATCTTTACCGTTCGCACGCGAAACCTGGTGGAAGATGGCACCCTCCCAGTCAAAACTCGCTGAAGCGCTGAACACCCTGATCGCCGGCAGGAACGCCGCCGTGACCGAAACCCCTGCCGGCATCGCCGTCAACGAACTCGACGGCCCCGATGCCGACAGGCTCTACACCCTGTTCGAAGAGGCTGGATGGACCGGGATCACGGCCGAAGATCAGGCCGGTTCGATCCCTCGCCATCTGATCGCCGGCAATGGCAAAGGCCTGACGATCACGGCCAGCAGACCTGCAATACCCGAAGGCATCGAAGCGATCCTGACGCGCAGCGGCTTCGAGGCCCTGCTGGACAGGCCGCCGGCATCGGCAATCGTCTGGATCGAAGGCCTGAGCGATGTCATCGATACAAGATCCGTCCGCTATTGCCCCTGGTGGCACCAGGGCGAGTTCCAACCCGAAGCCGGCGCCGAGAGCGTTGCCAAGGTCAACCGCCTGCTCGGCAGGAAGGGGCCGGGCGACCACCTCGGCCGCTGGCTCCTGAAAGCGGCCGCCACGCCGGTTCAGCAAGCGGCGATCGAGCCGTGGCGCCTGCGGGCGGCTTCGCGGCTGCTGCGCGCCATGGCGCAGGAAATCGAGCCGGATAACAGGCTGCTGTTCAAGGGGCCTCCGCCGACGCGCTTCACCGTCGGGGATGAGGAGGATCTGACCGCGGACCTCTTCGCCACCCTTCAGTCGGTGGCCGCATGGCTATTGGAAAACGAGCGCGAGCTGGAAAACCGCCACGGCCTGCTGGCCGCCGAAATCGCCCGAACCGCCACGCGCGGCGGCAGCGCCATGGATCTGGCAAGCACGCTGCGGCTGGCGCTCGAAGGCGCGCGCATCGCCTATAATTTCGGCGTCACCCAGCAGAACAAGGATACGCTGCGGGCGCTCGGCGACCTGCGCAAGGCAGTTTCCGAAGACACGGCGAAACTTTCCGAGATCATGCGAACGCTCGGCACCGCCGTCGCCGGCGCCGTCTTCGCCAATATCAGCCTCATCGTCGCCCGGATGACGCTGCAGACAAACGCCAAGTTCGTCGGCCCGGCGGCCATGCTCGTCGGCATCGTGCTCGCCATCTATGTCCTCTCGGTCATCGGCAGCGGCGTGCACTATATCTGGGTGCAGACCTATCTGCGCAACGAGTGGCGCGGCAGCCTCTACAAGTTCCTCTCCGACGACGATTACAAACGCCTCGTCGAAGTGCCCGTCCGCCGCGCCGAAACCGCCTTCTGGAGCGTGGCCGCGGCGGGGATATTGATGATGGTGGTTTCGCTGGTGGCTCTGTTCAAGATTGCGAGTGCTTGAGGTGCCGATGACGCTACGCTGGGCGCTTTGCGGAACAGAGATAACCCCTGGCTCAAACCTCGCTTGGGGCACCTACGCCTCCTCCTCACTCCGTCATCCCTGTGCTTGTCACAGGGATCCAGCCACCGCGCGTCCGTGCGGTGAATGGCTCATGTGCGGCGAAAGAAAAAGTCTCTCCTGCCCAAGGACTTGGGCAGGCTGGATCCCCGTGACAAGCACAGGAATGACGGGCGTTTGGTGGGCCGCGCCGACTACGGGCCGGTACGCCGTGCGTGCCTATGAAACAGACGTGCCCGGCCTCCCAGTGGCTGTTACCCGCTCCCGGCAATCTTGACCTCCGCATACGGCCTCTACCTTAAAAGCCCGGCTGCTATGCGAAGGAGGCTCCGGTGTCGGTATTGATCGAGGACTACGCGCTCATCGGCGATTGCGAAACCGCCGCCCTCGTCTCTAAAAACGGCTCCATCGACTGGCTCTGTTTTCCGCGCTTCGATTCCCCCGCATGTTTTGCCGCCCTGCTCGGCACGAAGGATAACGGCTTCTGGTCACTGTCACCGTCTGGTGAAAATGTGACCGCCACACGGCGCTACCGCGACGACACGCTCATCCTCGAAACCGAATTCCGGACCGAGACCGGCACCGCGGTTCTCATCGACTTCATGCCGCTGCGCGACAACACGAGCGATCTGATGCGCATCGTCGAGGGCAGGAGCGGCAGCGTCGCCTTCGACATGGAACTCAACCTTCGCTTCGATTACGGCCGGACCGTTCCCTGGGTCACGCATGGCGAAGACGGCGGCATCACCGCCATTGCCGGCCCGGACAGGCTGACGCTGAATTGCGCCGTGCCGCTCGAAGGCCGCGGCTTGAGCACGGTCGGCTCCTTCCAGGTTGCGGCCGGCGAAAGCCAGGTCTTCACCCTCACCTGGTCTCCCTCGCATCTGCCGAAGCCGGCCCAGCGGCAGGTGGAATATGCGCTGCCGGACACGGAGGAATTCTGGCTATCCTTTGCCAAATCCTGCCCGCCCGTCGGCCGCTGGACGCAGCAGGTGAAGCGCTCCCTCATCACCCTGAAGGCCCTCACCTACATGCCGACGGGCGGCATCGTCGCCGCCGCGACCACCTCCCTGCCGGAAAAGATCGGCGGGCCGCGCAACTGGGACTATCGCTATTGCTGGCTGCGGGATGCCACGCTGACCCTGCTCGCCCTGATGAAGCTCGGCTATTACGAGGAGGCCCATGCCTGGCGCAACTGGCTGCTGCGCGCGGTCGCCGGCTCGCCGGAGCAGATGCAGATCATGTATGGCGTGGCCGGCGAGCGCAATCTGCTGGAATGGCAGGTGCCCTGGCTGACGGGCTACGAAGGCTCGCGGCCCGTGCGCATCGGCAATGCCGCCGCCGAACAGGTGCAGCTCGATGTTTATGGCGAGGTGGCCGACGCCATGCTGCAGGCGCGCAAGGGCGGCCTGCCGCCGCATCATCGCACCCGCGAGCTCGCGACCGTCATCCTGCCCTTCCTCGCAAAAGCCTGGGGGCAGCCCGATGAGGGCATATGGGAGGTGCGCGGCGAGCGCCAGCATTTCACCTATTCCAAGGTCATGGCCTGGGTGGCCTTCGACCGCGCCGTCAAGATCGCCGAGGAGGACGGCGAGCCGGAGGCCGCCGCCCGCTGGCGCGCGCTCGCCGATCGCATCCATGCCGAAGTCTGCACAAAGGGCTTCGACGCCGAGCTCGGCTGCTTCACCCAGGCCTACGGCTCCAAGGCGATGGATGCCAGCCTGCTGCATCTCGGCATGGTCGGCTTCATCGCGCCGGACGATCCGCGCTATGTCGCGACCGTCGAGGCAATCGAGCGCAGGCTGATGCGCGACGGCCTGCTGCTGCGCTACGAGACCCGGGAGGTGGACGACGGACTGCCACCGGGCGAAGGCGCCTTCCTCGCCTGCAGCTTCTGGCTCGTCGACGCCCTCAACATGATCGGCCGCCGGGACGACGCGCTGCGCCTGTTCGAGCGGCTGCTGGCGATTTGCAACGATGTCGGGCTGCTGGCGGAGGAATACGATCCTGCCGCCGGCCGCATGCTGGGGAATTTCCCGCAGGCGTTCAGCCATGTCGGGTTGATCAACAGTGCCTTGAACTTTGCACGGGCGGAAGGGCCGGCGGATCAGCGCTCGGCGTGATGGAGTGGAGAAACCGCTGAAGGAAAACCCCTCCCCAACCCCTCCCCACAAGGGGGAGGGACTAACCAGGGGCATTCTCCCAGCTTCTTCCGAAACGTTGAAGATATGGAAAGCGGATGAGGCAGTTTAAGCCCCTCCCCCTTGTGGGGAGGGGTTTGGGGCGGGGTCTTTTGATCACGCGGCAGAGAAACTATTCAAAAATCCGAACGATTCATTCGTTTCCCTTTTGTACTCTCAACCCCTTCCATTTCCCTGTCACAACAGCCATATTCCGCCCATGGCAAAATCTCCGAAGAAATCCCCCGCCTCGACCGGTTTCGAGGAAGCTCCCCAATCGTCTTTTACCGGGACGCCCTTCGAGTGGAACGAGAAGGATAAGCGAGTCCCGGCAGAAGACTCCGCTCCCCTGTCCGGCAGCGTCGCCGACTGGGTGAAGCAGCTCGAGGCGGATGCGGAAGCCGCCGGCGTCGAAAGCCAGCGCGAAATCGCCTCCAAGGCGGGCAAGCATCGCAAGAAGGTGGAGAACGAGGCGCGCAAACACACCGAGGCCGTCAGCGTCAACAAGAAGGCGACGGTCAGCAAGACGGCGCGTGGCGTTTCCATCGGTGGCTCGACCGATCCCAAGACGCGCGCGGCTGCTGGCCTAAACCCGGTCGCCGGTCTCGATATCTCGCTGGAAGATGCCGACAAGATCTCGCCCGGCGGCGTTACCGCCACGGTGGAGGCGCTGTCGAAGCTGATCGAGAGCGGCAACCCGCTGCACAAGAACGGCAAGATCTGGACTCCGCACCGCCCTGCCCGGCCGGATAAATCCGAAGGCGGCATCACCATCCGCATGGCCTCGGAATACAAGCCCGCCGGCGACCAGCCAACGGCGATCCGCGATCTCGTCAGCGGGCTGGAGAGCGGCGAGCGCAGCCAGGTTCTGCTCGGCGTCACCGGCTCGGGCAAGACCTTCACCATGGCCAAGGTGATCGAGGAAACGCAGCGCCCGGCGCTCATTCTCGCGCCGAACAAGACGCTGGCCGCCCAGCTCTATTCCGAATTCAAGAATTTCTTCCCCGACAATGCGGTAGAATATTTCGTTTCCTACTACGATTATTATCAGCCGGAAGCCTATGTGCCGCGCTCCGACACCTATATCGAGAAGGAAAGCTCCATCAACGAGCAGATCGACCGCATGCGCCACTCGGCGACGCGCTCGCTGCTCGAACGCGACGATTGCATCATCGTCGCCTCCGTCTCCTGCATCTACGGTATCGGCTCGGTCGAAACCTATACGGCCATGACCTTCCAGATGAATGTCGGCGACCGGCTGGACCAGCGCCAGCTGCTGGCCGATCTCGTGGCCCAGCAATACAAGCGCCGCGACATGGACTTCCAGCGCGGTTCCTTCCGCGTGCGCGGCGATACGATCGAAATCTTCCCCGCCCACCTAGAAGATGCCGCCTGGCGCATCAGCATGTTCGGCGACGAGATCGACGCCATCACCGAATTCGACCCGCTGACCGGCCAGAAGACGGGCGACCTGAAATCGGTGAAGATCTACGCCAACTCGCACTATGTCACGCCGCGCCCGACGCTGAATGCCGCGATCAAATCCATCAAGGAAGAGCTGAAAGGCCGCCTGGTGGAGCTGGGAAAGGCCGGCCGCCTGCTGGAGGCCCAGCGCCTGGAACAGCGCACCCGCTACGACCTGGAAATGCTGGAGGCGACCGGCTCCTGCCAGGGCATCGAGAACTATTCGCGCTACCTCACCGGCCGCGACCCCGGCGACCCGCCGCCGACGCTGTTCGAATATGTGCCTGATAATGCCATCGTCTTCATCGACGAAAGCCATGTCACCATTCCGCAGATCGGCGGCATGTACCGGGGCGACTTCCGGCGCAAGGCGACACTGGCCGAATACGGCTTCCGCCTGCCCTCCTGCATGGACAACCGCCCGCTGCGCTTCGAGGAATGGGACGCCATGCGCCCGGACACGATCGCCGTCTCGGCAACCCCCGGCAGCTGGGAGCTGGAACAATCCGGCGGCGTTTTCGCCGAACAGGTCATCCGACCCACGGGCCTCATCGATCCGCCCGTCGAAGTGCGCTCCGCCCGCAGCCAGGTGGACGACGTGCTCGGCGAGATCCGCGAGACGGCCGCCAAGGGCTACCGCACCCTCTGCACCGTGCTGACCAAGCGCATGGCCGAAGACCTGACCGAATATCTGCATGAACAGGGCGTGCGCGTGCGCTACATGCACTCGGATATCGACACGCTGGAGCGTATCGAGATCATCCGCGACCTGCGCCTCGGCGCTTTCGACGTGCTCGTCGGCATCAACCTGCTGCGCGAGGGCCTGGATATTCCCGAATGCGGCTTCGTCGCCATTCTCGATGCCGACAAGGAAGGCTTCCTGCGCTCCGAGACCTCGCTGATCCAGACGATCGGTCGTGCCGCGCGTAACGTCGACGGCAAGGTCATCCTCTATGCCGACACCATCACCGGCTCCATGCAGCGCGCCATGGACGAGACGGCGCGGCGTCGCGAAAAGCAGATGGCCTATAACCAGGAGCACGGCATCACGCCCGAAAGCGTCAAGGCCAAGATCTCCGATATCCTCGACTCGGTCTACGAGCGGGACCACGTCCGCGCCGATATCTCCGGCGCCTCCGGCAAGGGTTTTGCCGATGGCGGCAACCTCGTCGGCAACAACCTGCAGGCCCATCTCAACGCGCTGGAAAAGAGCATGCGCGACGCCGCCGCCGACCTCGACTTCGAAAAGGCCGCCCGCCTGCGCGACGAAATCAAACGCCTCAAGGCCGTCGAACTCGCCGCCATGGACGACCCGCTGGCGCGCGAGGAAGCCAAGTCGATGGAAGGCAAAGGGCGCGGCAAATCGATTTCCCCCCTTGTGGGGGAGATGTCCGGCAGGACAGAGGGGGGTGCCACATCCACCTACTTCGCCAAACCCCACCTCGACGAAATGGGCCGCCACGTCGCCACCCCGGCGGACGGCAAGAGCCTCTTCCGCCGCAACACGCTGGACGAGATGACCGTGGGCCGGACGGAAAAGCCGGTGACCGGGCATGTGCCGGAAAAGCCGGAAGCGTCGATGGGCACGAAGCGGTTTTCGCCGTTGCTGGAGGGGCAGCCGGAGCGGGATGATGTGCGGCCGCTGGTGCGCGGCAAGGCGGGTGTCGGGAGTTATGAGGACGCCGGCGAGCAAAGGCGCAAGGGGCGGACGAAGAACAAGACCGGGCGGCCGGGGCGGTAATAAAGGCGTTTACTTTGTCGCCTACAAACGCCTGACCTGATCAGGCGTTTGTAGGCCCGAAGGAAGCCATCATATTCAATACTATCCTGCGCTACATCCTTGCGGATTCTTACTGGCAGTCACCTCGGAAGCTGCTTTCCTGCAGATGACAAACGCCTCCAGAGCGAACGAAGTGCGGTTGTGTTTTTTGATTCGGTTCTATCGTCCGACATTAAATTCAGCAGGTGTCGGCTAGTGACGGCTTTCGTCTGTCTAAGACGAAATTGTCTTCTTGTGCATATCATCCTTGCAACAGTTAGATTGCGTTTTCAAAGCACCTGCAACCGAATAGCTTAAATCGTAGCTTTACTAAAGCCGTGCAGCTGTTTGCATCGCGTTACCGGAGGCAGCGGCAATGTCGCTAAAAACGATCGAGAACGAAATTAATCGCTTTCTCGCAAATTCGGAACCCGAAGTTCTGTGCATTAAAGGAAAGTGGGGCGTCGGAAAGACATTTACGTGGGAACGGTTGTTAGCTGACGCGCATGCTCACTCCGGCAAATTGGCGCTGAAGAAGTACTCGTATGTAACGCTATTCGGACTCAACTCTCTTGAAGATCTGCGCTTCTCGATCTTTGAAAATACCGTCTCTGGGGCCGACCTTCCGAAAGGTGCTAGCCTAGAGTCCTTCTCCAATCTGGTTGCACGGAGCGGTGATTTCGCCCGCAAAAGTCGGCAAGCGATAGAGCTTTTTTCCGCCTTCTTTAATCGAAAGGCCGTAACGGACGTCTTGCTGAAAGCGGGGTTCTTGAGCGTCAGAGAGCAATTGATTTGTATTGATGATCTTGAACGAGCCGGAAAAGGTCTTGAGGTGCGGGACGTTCTGGGGCTCATCTCATTTCTAAAAACCAAACGCGCCTGCAAAGTTGCTTTTCTACTCAACGACGAGCAATTTGCAGACGAACACAAAGGTGAGTTCACCAAGCAACTGGAAAAAGTCGCCGATACAATACTCTCGTTTGATCTTTTGCCCGAGGAAGCAATGCAAATTGCATTTATCGGCGATGAAAGCGAAGTTCAGCGCACGATCAAGCCACTTGTAGGTATCCTGCGAATAACCAACATCCGCGTCATCAAAAAAATCGAGAAGGCAGCGGATCGCCTTGCAGAAATCCTCAAAGATCAAGACGAAACCATAGTCAAGCAGGCGATTACCGCACTTGTTCTCGGTATGTCGTCTCGGTTTGAACCGAATATGCCTCCGATAAGCTTTATCAGACAATACAACGGCTTATTCGACGCGATAACGGCGAAGGACGGAGAAAATGCTGCGGAGGTAAAGTGGGCTGATATGCTGAACCCCTACCCTTATTCATCAACTGACGAGTTGGATAATGCCATACTCGATGGAGTCGAAGCCGGATACTTCGATGACGCTCGATTGCTTGAGATAGCGGCCGTAGTTGCATCACGAAATAACAAAGCCGAAGGAGGCGAGCAGTTTAGCCGGGTCTGGGCCGAGATGTATCACCGGTCTTTGGCAGTAGATGACGATACATTCTTGAATGCCCTTTTCCAAAGCGCCATCCATGACGCAGCAGTTATAACACCTCTAAATATGAATAGCGCTATCAAGATGCTTCGAGAAAATGGACGTTCTGAACAAGCTGATCAGCTGATCGAAAAATATACCGACGCCCGCTCGGACGAGGCACTCGAGTTCTTCGACATTACGAATCACCATTTCACCGTACAAGATGGCGTCGACCCCCATCTTGAAGCCGCGTTCCAAAAGAAACTTGCCTCTTTCGTCGATAGCCGCGATCCTTTTGATGTCCTGAAGAAGGTGGGCTCGCAACGGGGTTGGTCGGCGGCGGACGTGACTGTGATCTCAAAACTTTCTGCGGAGGATTTCGAGACGATGTTTGAGAAGCTGGACGGAGATCTATTGCGCCCAACGATTGAGACGATCTCCTACCTTGGAAATAGTACGGCACTTGGATCGGGCTCGATTCGAGATGCGTTCAAAGAAGGGCTTCGCCGAATTGCTCGGAAATCGCCCCTCAGAGCTCAGAAGGTTGCGCGCTTTGGAGTCACCGTTGAGGATCCTCGGGAGGAGCAGGCAGCCGCAACAGCGTGAAGCGGGCATCAGCTTCGTCTGGAGGTTCGGGGGAATGGACGCCAGCAAAAACCGGAAACAACGATTCCTTGATGCGCATCCACTCTGCTTTTTTTGCGGTAGGCAGTCCGCAACGATCGACCACGTTCCATCCAGGGAATGTTTTAGGGATCGCGTGTGGCCGGAGGGATATGAGTTTCCCGCCTGTTATGCTTGCAACAACGGTGCTGGCCCAATGGAGCAGGTTGTCGCGCTCTATCTGCTTATGGGAAATCACGACGGCACGCGACCGACCTCGCAATTCGAGAAGCTTATCGCTGGCGTCCGGAACAATGCACCTCAATTTCTCCCGAAGGTGGATATGTCCGCGAACGCAAAGAAGCGAGCGCTATCACAATACAATTTTCCATTGCCTACTGATCAGCCGATAGCGAAAGCCCCTATCGTTGAACTCCCTGACAAGAACCGCGAAGCCTTCCGACTTTTCGAGCGCCGCTTGATATGCGCACTTTATTACCTGCATATGGATGAGGTCATGCCGCTCACGCATATGATCAGGACGCACAGATTGCAGGCAATCCAGAAAAGCGCGGACCAGCTAGTCCACGAAGTCATCCCCATGCTACCGAATGGGATCGTGACCAAGCGTCAGAACACAAACATAGGCGATCAGTTTTTCTACAATTGGCACGGCGACCACGAAACCAAGATGTTCGCCTTCCTGGCACAATTCTCGCTGTCATTCGTGTTCATCGGCGCTGCTTGCCGAGTTGAAGATATAGCAGGAGGAGAAGACTACCTACCTCACTCCACGGATGTCATCATCCGTGATGCTGCGGACGGAATTCGATAACGATCATGCTGTCTCCCCCCAACAACGCTTGCGGTAGCTACCGACCCCCACTCGGACCGCCGACGAGCCGGTGATCGGCGCAAACTTCGTGACCGATGCTCGGACGAACCCGACCTGATCTCTCGAATCTTGCCGCAGCTTGTCTTCTTGAACGCTGCGGCAACACAACAGGTGCAAAACTAGAACAAGAACACCCCTCCAGTGCAAGCGATTCATCGGATCGTATTTTGCAGAGCGCCCGCAGCGGCATTTCGGTCGCTTTGCATGGACAAAGACGCCCGACCACACCCCGGAAACAGCCCATGCCAGACATCCGCATCGACCCCTTCCCCTCGCACGCCGAATTCGCCACCCTCTGGACCGCCGCCTGGGGGCTCATCGCAGGCGCCCGATTTCGCCCGCATCTTGCCGCGCAGCCTTGCCCATCTCGGCGCCTATGCGGACGGGCGGCTGATCGGCTTCGTCAATGTCGCCTGGGATGGCGGCATCCATGCCTTCATTCTTGATACATCAGTGCATCCGGATCTGCGCCGGCAGGGCATTGCGACCGCCCTGGTCAAGGAGGCTGTGCGGGTGGCGCGCGAGCGCGGGGCCGAGTGGCTGCATGTCGATTTCGAGCCGCATCTGAGTGGTTTTTACCGCGCCTGCGGCTTCAGGCCGACCGAGGCTGGCCTGATCCGGCTTGCCTAGATGGGGAGAGCTTACGACAGCAGAGGCCGGTAGCCGCCACCGGCTTCGCGCCGCGTCAGGAAGAAGTGCAGGAGATTGGCATAGCCGCGGGCATCATCGATGGCGCGATGCGTGTGCTCGACATGGCCGAGCCATTCGCGCGGATAATGGGCGATATCGCATTCCCACGGCTTGCGTCCCGTCGCACCCGCCACCATCGACTGGAGGCAGAGCGGCGCATGCCGGAACAGGCGATCGGCGATCCACGGCCCTTCGAACAGCGGCCGGCCGGTAAAGCGCTTCAGGTAATGATCGATCCAGGGGCCATCGATCGCGAGCGGATGGGCGGCGAAGATCGGCTCGGCGCCGAAGGATTTCACCCAGGTGACGAAGCGGGCCATGACTTCGGCTGGCGGTTCAGGCCTGTCGGTCGCCGCCGCGAAGGCTTGCGGATGGGCCTGCCAGAAGGCCGAAGTCTGCGGGTCGCGCACCGCCTCCTCCAGCGGCTGCAGCACGGCTTCGAATTCGCCCGCGAGGAGGCCAGTCTCGGTGACGGCGACGGAGGCGAAGGAGAGCATCGAATGGGCGCCCGGAATGGGACCGTCGAATTCGCAATCGGTGACGATGTAGATATGCGGCACGCCTGTTCTGCTCCCCGGTGTTTTGGTATCGGGAGAGCATAGCGGGATATTTGCGGGTTGCCATGGGGGGTGCGTGGTTTGTGAAGGGGTACACGGCGTCGAGAGATGATGGGGCGGCACCACCCTTCTCTCCGTCATTCCTGTGCTTGTCACAGGAATCCAGCCGGCTTGCGTCGGCAAGCCGAAAAGACTCTTGAAAAACAGCGCCTGTTTACGCCACTCTTCAACTATGAAGGGTTATGTCTACATCCTCGCATCACAAAGAAACGGCACGCTCTACACTGGCGTGACGAGCGATTTGCCCGGCCGGCTGTTCGAGCACCAGAACGAGCTGACGCCTGGCTTCACCTCCCGCTACGGCGTCAAGACGCTCGTCTGGTTAGAGGAATATGATCTCGTCACGACAGCCATCACGCGGGAGAAGACAATCAAGAAATGGCCGCGACAGTGGAAGCTCACTCTCATCGAGGAGAATAATCCGAAATGGGAAGATATCTCCTGGCACTTGATGGGACTATGAGATTGCCGCACCCGATAAGAGTCTTCTCGGCTTGCAGACGCAAGCCGGCTGGTTTCCTGTGACAGGCACAGGAATGACGGAGGAGAGGGTTACGCCCGGCCACACAACGACCGGGCATCCTCTCGCCCCGCACTGCGATCAGTTATTATGCGCTGCGCAGGCTTCGTCCATCGGGGTGGCGTTGCTGGTGCCGCCCTGGGTCTGCAGCTTGCCGCGGCCGGTGCCGCTGCTGCTGGCGTGGTCGGGGCAGCGGAGCTTATGCGTCTTCGTGCTGGTCATCTTCTTCGTGCTGCCGGTCTTCATCTTGTCCGTCGCCATGGGCTTCTTGGCCTTGACGCCGGCGCCGCCGCCGGTATCGACGGTGTTCTTGTCCATGGTTGCGCCCGTCGGGGCCGGGTTGGACTGCGCAAAGGCGGATGTGGCCATGCCGAGGGCGAGAAGTGATGCTGCGACAATTTTCATACGCATGGGTTTCTCCCAGGTAGATCAGTTGATCGGTGCTTACGGAACCCCTGATGACGCTGATTGTTCCACTCGTATTTCCACAGCTTTTCCCCAGCTCAATGATCGGGGCGATCTGTGCTGCAGGTTTCAATCAAGCTATATTGCCGGAATTGCACGCGCCGGAGGAGGAGACGGCCGCGTAAGGAGGTGGGGCGGAAACGAGCCGCCATGCCCTTCATCGGATCTCGAGCCCGGAAACCCCACCGGGCTCTTTTCTTGGGGCCATGCTCTCTTTCAGCCGGTACGGGGACACGGGAAGATGTGACCGCCCTACTCCGCAGCCTCGCCGCGCTGCGGCTCAACCACGTCCATCATCTCCACCTCTTCCAGCGGCGCCGGAGCTTCCACCTCATACGAGTAGCCCTCGAGCATCGTATAGGTATGCTCGATCGTCTCGATCTGCTTTTCCGTCTTGCGGATGGCGTCGGCGATGGCTTCGCTGCGGGCGCGCATCATGGAGCCGAGCACGTCGGTTTCGGGGCGACGGCCGAGGCGGTCTATGTGTTTGCGCACGCGGGCACGGTGGCGTTCGAGCTCCAGGATATGGAAGCGGCTTTTCACGATATCGTCGGAGAGTTTGCGGCGCATGGCGGCGACGGGATCGAAGCTGCCGGGCTCGCGCTCGTCGAGGATCACCTCGTTGACGAGCGATTCCAGCATCAGCACGCCTTCGAGATCCTTGGGATCGGCGAGTTGCGGATCGTAGCCCGTATCGTCATAGACGCGCCGGCGCACCGGGTCCTGCAAGAGCTCGTAGGCGATCTGCAGCCGGTTGAAATGATCCGAATCGCCGCCGGCGTCCGGATGCGCGCCCTTGGCGGCCTTGCGCCAGGCAAGCTTGATCGCCTCGCCACTGGCGTCGCGCTCCAGTCCAAGCATGGCATAGGGATCGATCACGCCGGCACTTCCTTCATTCACTGCTTCGCCCCTCCGAGACCTAACCGCAGGCGGCCACCGCATCAAGCCCCGAATACCCTGCCATAATTGCGGCCGCTCGGGACGAAATTGTGGAGGCGGGCGGATTTTCCCACAGATGAAAGGTTAAGGTGCTGCGATTCCCGGTGCCGGGCGGATTTCTTTCCTCCCTCATTCCTGTCCTCGAGCTGACTTGCACGCCCCTAAGCTGGAAGTGGCGACCATCGCCTAAAAGTTGTAGTCCTCACCGGTCCCGCTTTGACACACGTCCATCATTCTATTCTAACGCTCCGGCAACCATTTGAATCATCACCATTTCCGGCGACGCAGAAAGCCATGCCACAATATTGCCGCTTGCTTTTTGCCCGAAATGCTGGCACGAACTGCAACACTCGGGCATTTCGCATGCCGGTGACTGGACTGAAGTGGTAATGCCCTGGCGGAGCGCCAATTCCGGTAGGGCGGTATGGGTGACACCCATGCGCGTAGATGTTCTTTCCCCGTACGTGACGTCTCGACTGACCCTTCGCGTCCGGCTCCAGGGCCGAAACGCGAAAGCTAAAGCCGTCCGCCTCCCCTCCGCCGGGGGTGCGGATAAACTAACTACCAATGGGAAAAGGACTATCCCCATGGCCACCAAGGGCACCGTAAAATTCTTCAACCAGGACAAGGGTTTTGGTTTCATCACGCCGGAAGGCGGCGCCAAGGACGTTTTCGTCCACATCTCCGCTCTCCAGGCTTCCGGCATCCAGTCGCTGCGCGAAGGCCAGCAGGTTTCTTTCGACACCGAGCCGGATCGCATGGGCAAGGGCCCGAAGGCTGTCAACATCCAGGCCTTCTGATCTGACTTCACTGCTTCAGGCAGGCGACGGCGCTCCGCAGGGGGGCGCCGTTTTTGTTTTTGGATGGTGCGGAAGATGCGGATCCGTCCATACGTCGAAAAAGACCCCTCCCCAACCCCTCCCCACAGGTGGGAGGGGCTTAACTTGCAGCGCCCGCCTTCCAAATCCCGTCCGTAACTGGAGGAGTGAGGCGGCGCCTTCGGGGTTAGTCCCTCCCCCTTGTGGGGAGGGGTTGGGGAGGGGTTTTCATCGCTCCGTCAGCCCTCGCCCGCATACCCCCGCGAAAACTCCCGCGCCGCCATCAGCACCGGCATCAGCGCCCGGCCCGCTTCCGTCAGCCGATACTCCACACGCGGCGGCTGCTCGCCGAAATCCCGCCTCGCGACGAGCCCGTCCTGTTCCAGTTCGCGCAGATGCTGTGTCAGCATCTTCTGCGAAATGCCCGGCATGTCCCGCTTCAATTGCAGGGTGCGCATCGAAGGCTCGGCAAACAGGCGAAAGAGGATCGGCAGCTTCCAGCGGCCGCTGATCATCCGCATGACCCGCGTCACATGCGCGACGGAGCCATCGGGGCCGAGGCAGGCGGTGCGGTCTTCCTGGTCTATAGGCACTTTTAAGTGCGTAATTGTGTCGAGCATCGTCCTGTTCTTTTGTGTCGCATCCGCTTCAAGATAGGGACACGGCGATGGATTTGAAACTCGACGGCAAGACGGCGCTCGTCACCGGCAGCAGCAAGGGTATCGGCGAAGCAATCGCCAGAGGGCTCGCCCGCGAAGGGGCCACCGTCATCGTTCACGGCCGCGACAGGGGCAAGACGCAGCGCGTGGCCCAGGAGATCGTCGCGGAAGGCGGCCGCGCCCATCCCGTGACCGGCGATCTCACCATCGACGACGAGGTGGAGCGCCTGATCGGTGAAGCGCAGGCGCTGGCAGGCCGGATCGATATCGTCGTCAACAATGCCGGCGGCTCGGGCGAGCCGGAGGACTGGACGAACAGCCGGCCCGCCACATGGGCGTCGGCTTATGACCGCAATGTCCTCGCTGCCGTCAGGGTCACCACGCGGCTGCTGCCGGCCATGCGCGAGGCAGGCTGGGGCCGCATCATCAACATTTCCAGCCTCGCCGGCCTGATGCCGCCGGCCGGACGTCCGGATTACGCCGCCTGCAAGGCCGCCATCAACGCCATGACCTCTTCCATGGCCAAGGCGGTGGCGGCCGAGGGCGTGACGGTCAATACGATTTCGCCGGGTACGATCCGCAGCGCCCGGCTGGACGCCCGCTTCCGAGAAGTTGCCGCCGAGCGCGGCATCGCCGAAGATGCGGCGTGGGAAACGATCGAACGCGCCGTGCTGCCGCTCTTTGCCGCGGTGCCGCTCGGTCGCGTCGGCACACTGGAGGAGATCGCCGACGCCGTCTCTTTCCTCGCCAGTCCGCGCGCCGGCTATATTACCGGTGTCAATCTGCGGATCGATGGCGGAATGCTTCCGGCAATCTAGCCAGATGCCGGCATGGTCATACGATTGTGCCGCGCACCGATTTCGTGCGGGCGGAAAACAACCCTGCACTTCTATGTCCGGCGACGATCGTCGCCCCGGCTGATCACAGGACCACGCCGAAATAAGCCGAGATATAATCGCCCTGTTTCCAGAGGCCGGCATGCTCCCGGGCCTCGATACCTTCCGATGTCACCGCATTGAGACACAGGATGCGATCGGCAATTTCTTCGCCCGGCTGCAGGATTGCCTCGATGGCAGCCGCTTCCTCGGCAATGGTTTGATAGTCGGGCAGCGATTTCAGGCGCTGGTGCGCAAGCCTTGCGGCCTCGTGCAGATCGCGGCTGAGCGCAACGAGCACGGCGTCATCTTCCAGCGCGGAGGCCGCTTGCTCGCGCATCAGCCTCGCCCCTCGATGCGGGCAAGCAAAAGGTCGATCGGGCCCGCGAATGCCTCGCCGAGTAAAAGCCCTGCCCGCCAATCTTCGACGGCCTGACGGCATCGCGCACGCTCCCGGCCGATCGCCGAGGCAATCGCCCGCTCCTGGCAAAAGCCGCCCGAAAGCTGCGCGGCCCGCACCAGCGGCAGCAGGTCTTCGGGAATATCGTTCAAGCGCGCCACCCCTTGCGCCCACATGGGGCGCTGCCGGCACGCGTCTGGATGAGGGTGGTGTCGCTCGGTTCGAGCGGGCAGGCATGCATGCAAAACTCTCCTGTTACAATCTCGCTGCCGTCATACGGTTGTACTCGTCATCATCGACAACAATCAAGGAAATTATTCCTATCCTCGGTAACAAACCACACAGAATAAGGTTTTCAGGGACTTGGCGGGTCTCGGAATCCAGGCTCAAGCCGCCTCGCTATGACGCTCGACGTGCTCGGCCCACTCCATCGCTGCGTGGCGCCCGAGCACCGTCTTGTCATTTTCGATGACGGCGGCGATGCGCCGGAAAAGCTCATCGGCAAAGGTCGACGGTCTGCCGAATTCGGCATTGCCGGCCGCACGCAGCACTGTGCCCTCGGCGAGATGGATGGCCTCGACGCTGAACCCTTCATGATCGCCCGAGAGCTCGGCTGCGCCGTAAAGCAGCAGGCCATTGTCATTCCGGCCGAGGATGGCGATGGTGAGTTCGTCGAAATCGAAGCGCAGGCTGAAGGCGCTCATCGGTCGGCGACCTCCTGGTGGATGCGCTCCGCACGGATGAGCTGCCCCTCATACCGGCCGGCAAGCGAGAGCACGAAGCCGGCGGCGAGGAGGAAAGCGGCAAGCGGCTGGACCATGCCGATAGCATCGGGGCGGCAGGCGCCGTGCCCCCGTGTGGGCGTGCGGAAGAGCGCGTAGTCCCCTCCTCCGGAATGGTTTGAGATCATGCGGCAGCTCCTGCATAGCCTTTGGGTTCAGCGATGCGGGAGGATGCGATGCCAATGGTTGAGCGATGAAATGGCCCGGCGGGCGAAGGTCGGAGGCGGCGCGCTAGGCCGCCAGCGATCGAATATCCTTGGCGATATCGGCGAGATCATTGTCGAGCTGGTGATCGCGCCCCGGCAGCGCGCAGACGACCGCCTCGGGGATTGCCATGGCGTAGAGCTCGATATGTGCAAAGGGCACGGTGTCATCATCGCTGCCGTGATAGATGAGCACCGGCAGCCCCTCCGGCAGGCTCTCGGAAAAGTCGTCGGCTGCGGTGATTTCATCGCTCTCCCACCCGCCCTCGCCGATATAGGGCGGCGCGATGAGAATGACGGCGCCGGGCTCGAATGCCGGCCATTCCTCGGCAAGCGTGTGGAGAAGGATCGTGCCGCCGAGCGAATGGCCGATCAGGATGGCGCCATCTTCGAGCGTTTCGAACTCCTTAAGCAATGCGGCCTTCCAGGCCTGATAATGCGGATCGGCCTCGTTGGGCATGCGCGGATACCGGATGGCATAATCCTCGCCGAGTTCGCGGGCGAGACTGTCGACGAGCTTGTTGTCCCATGCGTCATGCGCCGTTTCGCCGGCACCCTGAATGAAGAGGATTTGTCCTGGCATGTGTCGTCGTTTTCCGATTGAAGCCATCAGGGAGATGGGTCGCGGTGAGAGCGGGACAAGGGTGGTGGGCACTCCTCCTCCGTTGTTTCGCTGGATGGAAGCGGGGACGGTGTCCGATTGCACCGTCCCCTGCGATCATCACTCTGCCGCGACAACCTTCCCTCGCCGCAGCACGACAGCGATCATAAACCCGCAGACCGCCGTCGCCCCGCCGACGAGAAACACGCTGCCGTAGCCTGCCCGATCGGCGAGCATGCCCGCCAGCGGCCCGGTCAGCCCATAGGCCACATCCTGAAAGGCCGAAAATCCCCCGAGCGCCGTGCCGCGCAGATGGGGTGCGACGAGATGCACGACTTCACGCCCCATAGCCGGGAAGATCATCGAGCAGCCGAGCCCCGTCATGAAGGCGCCGATCAACGCAACGCTTGGATCGGCAGCGCTCCAGATCAGCACCTGGCCGATCGCTTCGACCGCGAGCGAGACGACGGCGACCGTCAGCCCGCCGTAGCGATCCGGCAGGTGGCCGCAGACGAGGCGCACCAGCACGAAGCCGCAGCCGAAGGCGGTCAGGCCGAGGCCGGCATGATCCCAGCCGAGATCGCGGAAATAGAGGGTGAAGAAGGAGCCGATCGCGGCAAAGCCCATGCCTTGCAGGCAGACGATCAGCCCATGCACCCAGATGCGGCCGATGACGGCAGCAAGCGGCGGCCGCTCCCTGTCCGGATGGGCAGCAACGGCGGGCACGCTGCGGATTGCGGCAAGCCCCAGCACGGGCAGCCCGGCGCTGACGGCCATCGTGCCGGCAAAACCGAAATTATCGAGCAGCAAGAGTCCGAGAGGCCCGCCGAGACCCAACGCGCCGTAGATCGCAGCGCCGATGAGCGCCAGCACCCGGCCGGAACGCTGCGGCCCGACGAACGCGATGCCCCAGGCAATGATGCCGACGGCAACGAGGCTTTCGCCAAGCCCGATCAGAAGCCGGCCGGCGACGAGAACGGCGAAAGCCGCTGCAGGCGCCTGCTGCAAGAGCCCCGCGGCAAGCGAGATCAGCGCGCCTGCCATGTACAAGACGAGGCCCCGCTGCGCGGCGAACCTGGCGCCCCTGCCATCGGCAAGCCCGCCGGCATAGCCGCGCGTGAGAATGGTGGCGAGAAAGGCGATGCCGACGCCGAGACCCGCCCAGCCATTGCTGAGACCAAGCGTGCCCGTCACGAACACCGGCACGACCGGAAGCGCAATTGCCACGCAGAGATAGGACATGAAAAGGATCGCGGTCAGCAGATAAAGCCGGGCTTGCTCGCGATCACCAGTAAGACGGAAAGCCATGAAAACCTCCTGGCTGTTCCCCCGCCGACGGGCACAAAAAAACGCACTCCGACCGGCGAGGATCGATAAGTGCGTTGCTTGACGTCAGACGCTTACGGCCAGAACACTGGCATGGGCCGGCAGATACGGGCTATGCGGGCGGGTGTCAACGGTGGGTGCTTCTAGATGCCCCGTCGATGAGATCCTTGACGCCCGCAAGGCGAATTGAAAAACAGATGTCGCCGAGAAAATCGTCACCTTCGGATACCTTGCGACATCGCGAACATGTGCTATTTATGTAGCACAAAACTGAAGGACGTCAGATGACCAATACCGTGAAAATTCGCCGTCAAGGCGGTGCAACAGTATTTAGTATTCCTCCCGCGCTGCTGAAGATGCTGGGCGCGGAAGTCGGAACGGAATTGACCTTGGTTGTAGACAACGGTTCGCTTATCGCAACACCTGCTCTGCCCCAAAAAAGGTATACGTTGGCGCAGCTTTTGGAAGGTGCCGATGAGATGGCCGCCTTGAACAAGCAGGCGAACGCGTGGCAGGGCGGCGCACGTGTCGGCTATGAATCATTCTGATGGTTCGAAGCAACGTTCCTAAACGCGGCGACGTCTTCATCGTCGATCTCAACCCGGTTGTGGGGAACGAGATGAAGGATGAACATCGTTGCGTTGTCATCACACCTCGCGAAATCAATGCAGTTGGCATCTGCCTCGTTGTGCCGATCACAACGGGAGGTGTATTTGCTCGAAAGGCTGGATTGGCCGTAAACATCTCGGGCGATAAGACAACAGGTGTTGCGCTCTGTAACCAGGTGAGAGGATTGGACATCGCCGAAAGGGTGAGAAATAAGACCGCCCGTTTCGTGGAGACCCTCGATACCTGTACGACAGATGAAATTGCAGCCAGAGTGGTAAGTATGATCGACCCCGCGTAATGCATCGATCGCGCGATGACATTACGCCGGCTTCGGCTCAGCTAAGCCGATTTCGCCACGCATGCTTGGAACCTGGAGCGATCGACGATGACATCTCGCTTCTGCCCCACGAAGAAGCCAAGAATGAGATTCCTCGCCTTGATGCTTTCGAGCTCCAGCCGGCGCGCGAGCTTGCGCAGCTTGCTGAGCGGCAGGAAGACCTGGTCCTTTTCCGGGCGCACGAAATCCGCGCTCTCGGTCTCACCTTCCAAAAATCGCTGCTGGATGACCGGCGCCGGCTCGATCTGATAGGCCGCGAGCCAGGAGCGGTGCCAGAAATGCGCATCGAGCAGCGAATAGCTTGTGGTGTCGGCCAGCGCGCGTTTTGCCGCCTCGGGGCCGATGACATAGCCCGCGGTCCCTACCCGGTTTTGATAGACGCGGGTCGCGCCGAAACGGCCGGCCGCGTCCTGCCAGGCGCGTTTGCGGTTCAGGATATGGCGGCGCGGGGCGAATTCGAGGTCGTAGACACTGTTCCAGGCATCCTTGCGGGCCTCGATAGCAGCGAGAACGGCCGCGATATCGTCTGACAGCACCGCATCGTCCTCGAGAATGAGTGTCTTTGCGCCATGCTCGATCACCGTCTGCCACGCCTTGCGGTGGGACAGGAAACAACCGATATCCTGCCGCCGCGTCGGGCTCGGCCAATTGCTGGCCGCCGTCTGGCACTCCTCGGCCGACAGGTCTGCGGCTTCGAATGCATCGAAAAATTCGAAGGTGAGGCCGAGTGCAGCCAGTTGCCGGGTCTGGAAGCTCCGCCGAACCTCGTCCGCCTTGCGGCTGATGATCAATATTCTCAAGTGAGCTCCCTTGCTCTCGATGCCTGGCATGTCAGCGCAGACATATAGCCGTGTTCCGACGCGAGCAAGAGCGCTCCGATGCAGGTCGGCCGCCGCTCACTGCGGATAAAGGGTCGAGACGCGCCCGGCGAAGTAATAGGCGACGATGCCGATCCATTCGCGCACGCCGGTGCTGAGCAGCCCGGCATTGATGAGCGGCAAGGCGACCGACAACCTCAGCCTCTCCTTGCCTGTCGTCCGGTAATCGGAAACCCAGGGGGTCACCTCCATGCCGAGATTGCGGAAGATCGCCACGGCACGCGGCATGTGGAAGCCCGACGTCACGAGCAGGCAATGGGAAAGGTTCAGCCGCTGCAGGATGAGCCTGACATTGATGGCGTTTTCATAGGTATCGCGCGACTCCGCGTCATATTCGATCCGGGCCGGGTCGATGTGGAAATCGTTGAACATCCGCCGGATCACATCCGCTTCCTTCATGGCAATGCCTTCGAGGCTGCCATCGCCGCCGGACATGATGATCTTGGCATCGGGATAGAGGCCCGCAAGCCGTACCGTCTCAATATAGCGGTCGCCGCCGTCATCGAGATCGTAGCCGCCGCGCGCGCCATCGACCAGCGTCGGGATGCCGCCGCCGAGCACGATGACGCAGGCGACGTCGGCGGGCGCGGCCGGCCGCGGAAAGCGATCTTCGAGCTCCTGCACGACCAGCGCACCCGCGGTCGTGTAGAAGATCAGGAAGAAGAGCGTGAGCGACACCAGCCCGGCGGCGATGGCGAGCCGCCGGAAGGAAAAGAGCATCAGGACCACGCTCGCCGCCATCAGAAGGAATGAGATCGCCACCGGCTGGGAAATGATCCAGAAAATCTTCGCAAAGAAAAACATGGGCACGCTGGGGTCCTGCTGAAACGCGGCCACGAAAGCCTATTCGCGGATTCGGGGCAAGTCTGGTTTTTAAGGCGACACAGGAGTGAAGGAGGAAATCACAACAGCAGCTTGTACCCTCCTCCTTCGATTTCGCCCCACGAATTTACCCCGGAGTTTACTGTAACGTACTTCCCCGCATGCGCGTAATGTGTTTAGCACTCAACCAGCTGGGGAGCGGAACCGGAGGAGTTTCTGTGAGACATCGCCAGGAAGACAATCCGCAACGGCACGGCGTTCACGCGCGCGCAATCTTTGCCGCGATGACCTTCATCGCCTCGGGCATCTTCACCGCATCGGTCACCGCTCAAAAAGCAGAGGCGGCCGATCTCGTCATCGCCGTGCCGAACTGGCCGTCGGGTCAGGCAACGGCCAATATCCTGAAGGTCGCGATCGGCAAGACATTCGGCCTCAAGGCCGATCTGCGCGAGATGGGAGAGCTCAACGCGTTCGCAGGGCTGGAAGCCGGCGAGGTCGATATCCATCCGGAAGTCTGGCGGCCGAACCTCGATGCAGCCGTTGCCAAATATGTGGATGAGAAAAAGGCCGTCGTTCTCGCCAAACGCGCCGTTGCCGCCTGGCAGGGCCTCTGCGCCACCGAAGAGGCGGAAAAGGCCGGCATCAAAGATATCAAGGATCTGTCGGACCCGAAGAAGGGCGCGCTTCTCGACACCGATGGCGATGGCCGCGGCGAGCTTTGGATCGGCGCCGAAACCTGGACCTCGACGGCAATCGAGCGGGTGCGGGCCAATAGCTTCGGTTATGCCGGCAATCTCGCGCTGGTCGAGGCGGAAGAGGATGTCGGCATGGCCGCCGTCGATGCCGCTGTCGCCACAGGCCGCCCGATGGTCTTTGCCTGCTACGCGCCGCACAATGTCTTCGAACTGCACAAGGTGACGCGGCTGGAGGAGCCGGCCTACGATCCGGCCAGATGGAAGATCGTCGCCGGCAGCGATCCTCTTTGGGTCGAGCATTCGAAGGCCGATGTCGCCTGGCCGCCCTCCTCGTTCAATATCGCATGGTCGGCCTCCTTCGGCGCCAAACATGCGGATGTCGCCGCCTTTCTCGACAAGGTGGATTTGACGCCGCAGGAGGTGACAAAGATGACCTATGCGCTGCAGGTGGAGAGAATACCGCCTGCCGATTATGCGGAAAAATGGGTGGCCGATCACGCCGCCCGCATCGATGGGTGGGCCAAGCCATGAACCGGACGTTCAAGATCTCAGCCCCCGCCTCGCTCGCAATCTCGCTCGCCGTCACGCTGTCCGCCTTCGTGGCGCTGGCAGCCCAGACGCAGATCTACGATCCGAAGACCCGGCAATGGGTCGATTACGACAAGAACACGGCCCGCAAATATTACGCCCGCAACAAACAGGTTCCGGATGCCTTCCGCCGCCAGGTCGTCACCTTCCGCACGGCGGAGGAGCCCGGCACGATCATCATCGACGGCAACCAGCATTTTCTCTACCTCGTACAGCCCGGCGGCCAGGCGATCCGCTATGGCATCGGGGTCGGCCGCGAAGGCTTCGGCTGGGCCGGCATCGTGCGCGTCGGCCGCACGGCCGAATGGCCGACCTGGACCCCGCCCGCCGAGATGGTGGCCCGAGATCCGAATGCCGCCAAATGGGCGGCCGGCCAGCCAGGCGGCCCCGACAATCCGCTCGGCGCCCGCGCGCTCTATCTTTATGCGGGTGATGCCGACACGATCTACCGCATCCACGGCACGCCGGAATCCTGGACCATCGGCCTCGACGTGTCCTCGGGCTGCATTCGCATGAACAATGACGACATCATTGACCTGCATTCGCGGGTGAAGATCGGCGCCAAGGTCATCGTCCTGATGCAGGGCGCGGCCCTCTATAAGGGCGTCTGAAACGGGGGAAAGACATGCGCATTTCACTGAAGAGCCGGCCGCTTCCGGCCCTGCTCCTTTCGTCGCTATCGGCACTTGCCGCCTGCCAGTCCTCGGCGCCGCCGACACCCGACCAGATGTCGCGCAACACGGTGGAGACCGCGCCCGCCGACCTGCAACTGCTCTGCGCCGATGCGGCCGCCAAACAGGCCGGCCTCGACCGGGCGAAAATCCTGCCGACAGGCTCGCGCCCGGTAGAGGCCGGCGGCTTCAGCGTCGATCTCGATGCCTCCGGCCGCAAATTCGCCTGCGTCATCGACAGGACGGGGGTGGTGCGGAGCGTTCTGCCCGCCTAACGCCGCTATTCTCCCGGCTGATGAACCAGGGAATGGACAAGCGAGGGATAGGCAGCGCCGTCCTCCCCGCCGAGCCGTTCCAACAGGATCTCGATCAGCGCCCGCACCTTGGCGGGCACATGCGGTCCGGGCGGGCGCACGACATAGATCGCGCCCTCATCCAGATAATAGTCCGTCAGCAGCGGTATGAGCGTGCCCTTGCGGATATCCTCGGCGACGATGAAGGACGGCAGTTCCGCCACGCCGAGCCCGGCGAGCGTCCAGCTCAGATGCACCTCGGCATTGTCGGTGAACAGCCGCCCGTTCGGTCGAATCGACACCATGCGTTTGCCGGCACGGAACGTCCACTCAGGAATGTGGCGTCCGGAATAGATGATGCAGTCATGCGACAGCAGGTCCTCGGGCCGCTCCGGACGGCCGTTGCGGGCGATATAATCGGGGCTGGCGATGATGAAGGGCCTGACCGGCGCAATACGCCGCGCAATCAGCGAGGGATCGCGCAGTTCGAAGAGCCGGATCGCCGCGTCATAATGCTCGCCAATGAGATCGACGGCCCGGTCGGAGAACGATACCTCCAGTTCTAGGCGCGGATGACGGCCGGCAAGCTCGGTCAGGATGGGCCCGAGATAGCGCTGGCCGAAAGCGAGCGGTGCGGCGAGCCTCAGACGGCCGGTGACATGGCCGCCGGCATAGGTGGCGACAGCATCGCGCGCGTCCTCGAGTTCGGCGAGAATGCGCCCGCAGCGTGCCTTGAATTCAAGGCCGGCCTCCGTTGCGCTGATGCCCCGTGTGCTGCGGTTGATCAGTCTCGCGCCGAGATCCGTTTCCATGCGCGCGATACGCCGGCTGACGATCGATTTCGAGACGCCGAGCAGTTGGGCTGCACGGTTGAAGCCGCCGCTATCGACCACCGCCACGAAGCTTCTGATGTCATCCAGGTCGATCATCTGCGTTCCACTGAGCGCAACACCCTGTTGTCGAAAGCGGGCATTGTGCTCACCTATCCACTGCCCTAGCTTTCAGTGACTCACAGAGCCTGATGGCTACTATCATGACGGACACGGTGTCGCCAGTGGCGGCCGCAAGGTGGGATGCGCGCCTGAAAACGCCGCGCGCCGCGACGAGGAGATATTGTGCCGGACAAGCGTTGCCTCCCTGTAACGGGGGAATGAAACCTGTGGCCTGAAACATATGGGCCGAACCATATCGGCTGCAGCATAGGAAGAGCAAATGGCCGATACGCCGATCGCGAGGAATTTTGCTGCTCGATGGAACGACGCCAGGCGGAACGAGCGCTCTGCCGGGCAGGCTCCGATCGTCGTCATCAAGGGCGGCGTCGAAGGCGAAGCACCGGCAAGACGCCCGCGTGGCGAGGCCCGCGATGAGGTCTCCATCCATCAGCTTCCGGTTCCGGTGCTACAGCTCAACGCGGCCAGGCTCAAGGCGCTCTTTGCCCTGTCGAAAGCCAGGGGCAATGCCGAGGACCTGCTGGCGAAAGCCATGTGGCACGGAGGGCTGCCGCAGGCCGGCCTTTTCGTCGCCGATGCCAACGAGTTGGCCGCCTCCCTTCTGCAGGCATCATCAAGCGACGACCTGACGGGGCCGGCGGGCTATCTCTTTGCAGCATCGCCGCAAACCGTCGCAAGGCTTATGCGCGCCTGGTTCGACGGAGAAAAAAACTTTTCGGAACCGATGACGATGCGCAGCGTCAAAGGCGCCCTCCTGGATGTCAAACTCTCGGTTACCTTCCCCCCGGCCGACAGTCTCGAACCATTGCTCGTCGTGCTGCAGGATATGACCGGGCAGCGCCAGCCTGACGAGCATGAGGTCGACCCGCTGCATGCGGCGCGGCTCTCCACTCTCGGCAGGCTTGCGACTTCGATCGCCCATGAGGTGAACCAGCCGCTGGCTGCGATCGTGACGGACTGCGAAACAACCATGCTGCATCTGTCGCGCGACGAGCCGAACCTCGCCAAACTCCGCGAGCTTGCCGCGCGCATGGCGGCGAGTGCCCATAGGGCGAGCGAAATCGTCAAGCGGGTGCGGGGCATGGCGAGCCAGTCAAACACGCGCGTGGCCCTCGATCTGAACGACATCGTCGTCGATGGGCTGTCCTTCGTCCGCAATGAGACCGATACGCACGCGATCTGTGTTTCGGTCGCCTGCGAGCCGGGCTTGCCCGCCTTTCTCGGAGACCGCATTCAGATGCAGCAGGTCGTCGTCAACCTGCTCGTCAATGCCATCGAGGCCGCCGTCTGCAGTGCGAAGCGACCGCGCCGCATCGAGATCGCCACCTGCCTGACCGGGCAGAGGATTCAATTCTCCATCCACGATAGCGGTGATGGCATTCCGACCGCCGATCTTGGCCGGATCTTCGATCGCTTCTACACGACGAAACCCGACGGCGTCGGCGTCGGCCTTTCCATCTGCCGGTCGATCATCCACGACCACGGCGGCGACATGAATGCCACCAATGCCGACGACGGCGGCGCCCTCTTCCGCTTCTCGCTGCTGGTGGCCGAGACTGAGCGCGATCGGTAAGGCGTCGTCGAAGGCGAACGCTATTCCCGCCGGAATTTCAGCCGGCGGCAGGGTATATACTTGGCTGTCAGGTGTTTGATACCATTGCCTAGCGTGCTGTGGCACCCTCCTCTGCCAACAACGATCATCGCCTACTTCCCGCCAAGCTCCTGCCCGACCAGCGACAGCCAATAGCGTACCCCATGCGCAATCGCCTTGTCGTTGAAATCATAGGCCGGGTGATGCAGGCCGGCGCTGTCTCCATTGCCGATGAGGATCATCGCGCCAGGCCGCTTTTCCAGCATATAGGAAAAATCCTCCGCGCCCATCGACGGCTCATAAGCCGCATCCACCTGGCCCTCGCCCGCCACGCGCCGAGCCGCAGCAACGACAGCTGACGTCCTGCCGGCGTCGTTGACCGTGACCGGATAGCCTGGCCGCCAGTCGATCTCGGCTTCGGTCTCGAAGAGCTTCGCAGTCCCATGCACGATGTCGCGGAACCGCTGCTCCACGGCCTTTCTCGTTTCCGTCTGCATGGTCCGGATCGTGCCGCCCAGGCGCACGGAGGCGGGAATGACGTTCAACGCCTTATCGTTGCCGGCTTCGCAGAAGGTGACGGAGACGACGACCGGATCGAACGGATCGGTGAAGCGCGAGGCGATCGATTGCAGCGCGGTTACCATATGGGCGCTGACGAGAACAGGATCGCGCGTCATGTTCGGCGAGGCCGCATGCCCGCCCTTGCCATTGATGGTGATGACGAAACGGTCGGCACCCGCCATGAACGGGCCCGCACGCGTGGCAAAGGAACCGATCTCCAGGCCCGGTTCGTTATGCATGCCGTAAACCTCGTCGATCCCGAAGCTTTCGAGCAGCCCCTCCTCGATCATCACCCGCGCACCGCCGCCGCCTTCTTCCGCCGGCTGGAAGATCAGCACGACCTTGCCGGCAAAATCCCTGTCTTCGATAAGGCATTTAGCGGTGGCAAGCAGCATGGCGGTGTGTCCGTCATGGCCGCAGGCATGCATGCGGTTGGCATTTCTGGAGGCATAAGGAAGATTGGTCTGCTCCGACATCGGCAGCGCATCCATGTCGCAGCGAAGCGCGATCGTCTTGCCGGGGCCCTTGGTGCCCTCGATGACGGCAACGACGCCGGTCTTCGCAAGTCCTGTCGTGACGTCATCGCAGCCGAATTCGGCAAGCTTGCCCGCCACGAAAGCCGCCGTCTCCGGCAGGTCGAAAAGCAGCTCCGGATTCTGGTGGATATGACGGCGCCAGCCCTTGGCCTCTTCGGCAACGGCTTCGATAGTGCTCATGATGGTATCCTCGTGATGGGTGGCCGGGCGCGGATGGTTGCGACGCGGCTGGGATGGAGTGGCGCGAGACTAGGCGCATGGCGGTGGTTTGCCAACGGGCAATGGTGGGTGGTGGGGCGAAGTGTCGGATGAGCCCAAGAGACCTCCACAAGGGGAGGAGCTAACCGGGCATCCGCCTCACTCCGTTCGAAACGTTGGGATTTTGAAAAGCTAGCGCGGAAGGTTAAGCCCCTCCCCCTTGTGGGGAGGGGTTTGGGGCGGGGTCTTTATTGACCAGCTCAGCAGCCTGCCCCTCAAATCCCCGAAATCGGCACCGGCTTCGGAATCCGCTTGAGAATATCCGCCAGCGCCGTCTTCGATAGCCGGCTAACCAGCAGTGCCTCTGCATCGTCGAGCGCCGCCTCCACGCTGCCGAGCAATGCGTGTTCGATGGCACAGCCTGGCGGGTTTTCCTCGCCCTCGATCTCCATGCGCAGGAACCGCTCGCCGAGCGCCGCATAGACATCGGCAAGCGTGATCTCTTCCGGCGGGCGCGCCAACAGCCAGCCGCCGGAATGGCCCTTTTCGGAGGACACGAGGCCGGCCTCCCGCAAGAGCCCGAGCGTCCGGCGCACGACCACGGGGTTGGTGCCGCTATGGTCGCCGATCTCGCCGGAGGTCAGCGGCCGCGCCGGGGTCAGTGCCGCCAGATGCGCCAGCGTGTGCAGCGCCAGGGAAAACCGGCTGTTTCGCTTCATGCAGGAAGATCCTCTAAATATGTAACTCTCAATGTTGCATGATTGACGCAACCTGTGTAGTTACATGATAACATCATCTGGAGGATTGTCATGGCCTCGATCGCAAACAGCCCGAAATCGCCGGCCGCAGTGCTGGCGGCACTCTTTTGCTTCAGCGCCGGCCCGGTCGGCTTCGCCATCCAGAAATACCTGACGGCCTGGTTCAGCCCGGCATCCATCATCGCTGTACAGATGACGATCGGCGCGGCCGCGCTCTGGGCGGTGATGCTGCTTCTGCCGTGGCAGCGCGTTTCGCTCTCCGACAGGCTGAAGCCCTTTGCCGTCGGCATCATCCATCCCGGTATCTTCATGATCACCTTCACCATGGCGAGCCGCAGCCTGGATGGCGTCACGCTGATCCTGCTCAGCGCCTTCATGCCTGCCGTCGTCGGCCTGGCAGCCCGGGTGTTCCTTGGGGAGCCGCTGAAGGCCACGACCTTTATCGGCATGGGCGTCGGTTTTGCCGGCCTGCTGCTCGTCATTTCCGAACGGCAGATGACGGGAGAAAGCTCGCTCGCAGGCTATGTCACGGCGCTGCTAGCGCTCTGCCTTGCTGCCTGCGGCCAGCTGCTGGGTCGGGCGCTGCACACCCGCTCGAGCGTGCCGTGGACTGTCGTGGCGACCATGCAGCTCACGGCAGCGGCTGTCGTCGCCTGGGTCGTTGCAATCGTGTCAGGCCTCGGGATCGGCGCCGATGATATCGGCGAGCACTGGATGGCGTTTTGCTATATCGGGCTTGTCGCCACTGCCGGCGGCTACTTCGCCTATAATTTCGCGCTGTCGAAGATGCCGGTGCTGCAGCTCGGGCTGATCTCCTCCATCGGCCCGGCAGCCGGCGCCGCGGCGGCGGCAGTGATCTTCGACAGTCCCTTCGGGGTGAGAACGGCGGGCGGCGTGGCGATGATCATCGCAGGAACCGCCCTTCCCGGCCTGCTTGCGCTGCTGCGGGCGCGATCTGCCGCCGGCTGAAAAGACGGGTGAAGCCCGAGCGCAGCCCGCGTCGGGCCCGCAGGCCCGGCCGGGTTTTATCGATCTCATGCAGCCCTTTGCGGACGCGGGCGTGCGGTTGCATGAGACGCAGCGGCAGACTAGCCGGTGCTTTTCACACCTGCCTTGCGATAGGCTGCAACCGTCATCCACACGGCCGACAGCAGGAAGTAGAAGGCACCGAACCCTGCGTAGGGCGCAATGTCGAGAATGCCGGGCGGCACGTCTGCGAACGAGCGGCTGATCATGAAAGCGCCGGCGAGCGTCGATTGTGCGCCGCTGAGGATCATCACCCATTGCGCACCATAGATGCGCCAGCGCCGTACGGCGGCGGAAAGCTGCAGCAGGCCGGAGAGAATGGCCCAGACGCCGAAGACGGCAAGCACCGCATAGGTGCTGTTGAGCGCGGCTAGGATGACCGCAAGCGTCGTGATCGTGCTGACGACGACGTTGAGCGACTGGGCGGGATTGGCCTTCAGGCCGCCATTGACCCTGGCATCGACGAGGTTCGCCACCGCATCCCAGGCCGGATAGATGACGAGCAGCACGGAGGCGAGTGCCGCCTGCCCGCTAACGAGAATGGCGGCGATGATCCAGCCGATCGAAAACAGCGCACGGACGAAATAATAGGATCGCAACCAGCTCGATTGCGGTGAGGTTTGACTTGCCATCATAGACTCCTTGGTTTGCCAACCTACTAGTAGGTAGACAAATTTAAAGAGTCAATCCGAGTGGGACTCCGACACCAACACAGGTTCGTGAAATCGGGCCAAATCCACGCGCTTGACAGCCTCCCTACCAGCAGGTAGGCCGGAGCTATGGAACAGACGACCTCGGAAAAAATCCTCGATGTGGCACAGTCTCTCGTCGTGGCGGGCGGTTATAACGGCTTCAGCTATGCCGATATTTCCGACGCGATCGGCATCCGCAAGGCGAGCATTCACCACCATTTCCCCACCAAGGCCGAACTGGTGCAGGTCCTTGTCGACCGGTATACGCAGCGCGCCGAGGCCGGCCTGAACGCGCTTCGCGAACACGTGCCAGACCCTGCCGAGCAACTGCAGGCCTATCTGGGCTACTGGCAGAAATGCATCCTCGATGCGACGGAGCCTTTCTGCGTCTGCGCCATGCTCGCCTGCGAAATGCAGATGCTGCCCGACACCGTGGCATCACACGTGCGACGGCATTTCGAGAACCTGACCGAGTGGCTGACATCGGTGCTGAAAGCCGGCGCCGAGCAGAAACTCTTCCGGTTGAACGGTTCGCCCGAGGGGGAAGCGCAGATCCTGATGGCGATCGTCCACGGCGCCATGCTATCGGCCCGCGCGCTTGGCGAGCCCGCCCTCTTTGCCGCAATCGTCGGCCCGCAGGTCGCCAGGCTCAAGGCCTAGAAGCACTCAAGGGATAGAAGCGACCGTTTCGCGGCCGCGGGGCAGTCGGCGTATCAGGGAAATTTGACCTGGAGCAATGACGACGGCGGAGATGATGCGACGATAGCCATATCAGGAGGTATAGGCATGACAATCGCTTCATCGCTGCGGCAATGCTCCGCCGACATCATCAACGGATTTCATACTCTGGCGGACAGGCACCGTCGTCGCAGCGAATTATGGGCGCTACCTCCGGAAGAACGCCAACGTGTCGCCGACGAGCTCCGCCTGACGGCAACCCAGCTGGAGAGGCTGGTTGCAGCCGGCCCGAAGGCATCCGTCGAAATGGAAAGGCTGATGGCCGCTCTCGGCATCGAGGTCCTGAAGGTGGAGGCTGGCTTCCCGCACCTGATGAACGACTTTCAAGCGACCTGCGCGCAATGCAATGCGAAAAGGGCCTGCCGCCGGGCGCTCGCCGACGGCAATGCACCGGAGCGGATGCAAGCCTTCTGTCCGAATGCCGACGAATTGTTCGCACTCTCGGAACGTCTGGCATAGAGCTCGAAACCAATGCGGATTCGCCAGAGAGTTCTCGGCCTGCGCCAGTAAAACCGAGGGAAACACCCGATCCGCTCCTGAGGAGTCGGCCCGGCCCGGGAGAGCTCTAGGAGAAATCCTGTGATTGTGCCAAATTCCTGCACGCATAGCGGGCGCCGGGCCACGAGTTCAAGCACCGGCGCGGAGCGCCCGACGGGAAATGGGAGGCGTGCGGCCATGAGCGTTCTGGACGAATCAAAGGTTCAGCCCCGAATTCGCAGTCTCGGTGAACCACGCGCATGGATGCCCGACATCGGCCTGCGCTCGACCGTCATGGCGGCGGCAGCAGTGCTGGGTCTGGCGGGCGCTTTCGTGCTTTTCCTCTTGGATTTGAGATCTGCGAGCCGGCTTGCGCTTGCGGCTAGCACCGGCGTTGCCCTTGCCTTCCTGTTGATCGACATCGTCGACAAGCTCAGGAACGGTGATTTTGGTCTCGATCTGATCGCCGCCCTCGCCATGGGCTCGACCCTCTGGTTCGGGGAATATCTGGCCGGGGCGATCGTTGCCCTCATGTATGCCGGCGGCCAGTTTCTGGAAGCCTATGCGCATCGGCGCGCCGACGAAGGCATGTCGGCCCTCCTGGCGCAGGTGCCGCGAACGGCCCTTCGCCTCCTGGAAGACGGGCTGGAGGAAGTCCCCATTCCCGATATCGCGATCGGCGATATGCTGATGATCCGCAGGGGCGATGTCGTGCCGGCGGATGGCACGCTGATCTCGGAGAATGCATCGATCGATCAATCCGTCCTGACCGGCGAAGCCTTTCCGGTGCACCTCGCCAAGGGCGCGCGGATCGAGAGCGGCGCGACGAACGCGGGAGACGCGATAGAGCTCCGGGTGGAAAGCCGTGCCGAAGACAGCACCTATTCCGGTATCGTCAAGCTGGTCGAGGCATCCCGGCAGTCCAAGGCGCGGATAGCGCGTCTTGCCGATCGATACGCAATCGCCTTTCTCCTCCTGACGCTGGCAATCGCGGCCGGCGCCGCCATCCTGTCTGGTGATATGGCCCGGATCGTCGCGGTTCTCGTCGTCGCAACCCCGTGCCCGCTCATCCTTGCCGTTCCCGTCGCCCTTGCGGCCGGAACCTCGAAGGCGGCAAAGGTTGGCGTACTGGTGAAAGGCGCAGGTCCGCTGGAAGTGCTGGCCGACGCCTCCGTCGCGGTCTTTGACAAGACCGGCACGCTGACGGCGGGCGATCCCGAAGTCGTCTCGATCGAAGCGCCTGTAGGCCAGGACAGGCTCCTGCGTCTCGCCGCCTCGCTCGATCAGGCCTCGTCGCATGTCGTCGGCCGCGCGATCGTCAAGGAGGCACAGAGGCGCGGACTGCTGCTGTCGCGGCCGACGGACGTATCGGAGCTTGCAGGCGCCGGCATTTCCGGACTTGTCGACGGCATCAGGGTGAGCGTCGGCGGCGACAATTACTTTACCCCGGATGGCAAGCCCTCTCGCCCTGCCGGAAAGAAAGGCAGGATGCAGGCAAAGGTCTTCTTCGACGGAGAGCTTGCCGGCGAAATCGGCTTCGAAGATCGCTTGCGCGACGATGCCATCGCGCTCGTCGGTAAACTGCGGAAGATCGGTTTCGGCCGCATCGTGCTTGCGAGCGGCGACGAACGCAGCGTCGCCGCCGCCATTGCCGGCTCGCTGTCGCTGGATGCGGTCGAGGCGCGGCTCTCGCCCGTCGAGAAAGTCCAGGTCATCACCAGGGAACGCGCCGCAGGAAGGGTCATGATGGTCGGCGACGGCGTCAACGACGCTCCGGCGCTCGCCGCCGCCGATGTTGGCATTGCCGTCGGTGCTACCAATCTCGCGGCTGCGGCAGAAGCGGCCGATATCGTCCTGATCCGCAATGATTTGAACAGGATCGCCGCCGCGATAGATATCGCGAGACGTTCGCGCGCCATCGCCGTCCAGAGTATTTTCGCCGGCATCGGCCTCTCGCTCGTCGCCATGATCTTTGCCGGCGCCGGCCTCCTGCCGCCGGTCACCGGCGCCATGCTGCAGGAAGTGATCGATGTGGCCGTGATCCTGAATGCGCTCAGGGCGCTGCGCTAGCCAACCGATATGTCTTAGACTCTAGGCCCTGCCCAAATGTTTCGGCCAGAATTCCTGGTGGACTGCGGCGGCCTCCTCTTCGAGGTTCGTCGGCCCGTCGACGGTGACGATGCGCGCGCCGGTTTGCAGCACCGCCCGGCTCGGTACGTTCAACCCGATCCCGGCGATCTCGCCAAGCCGCGTTTCGGAACATGCAAACACCATGCGCCCGATGCCCGACCAGTAAATCGCCCCGGAGCACATGGCGCACGGCTCCGTGCTGGTATAGAGCGTGCAGTCGGCCAGAAATACGGTGTCGTACTGCTGTGCCGCCAGTTTGATCAGATTCAGCTCGGCGTGGTTCGTCATATCGTGGCCGGTGAAGACGCTGTTTTCGGCGCGCAGGATGACCTCCCCGTCCCTCACCAGCAGCGCGCCAAACGGTTCGTCGCCGTGTTCCATCGCAGATTTCGAGAGCGCAATCGCCTCGCGTAAAAACGGCTCGTGATTGTCCATCAGCCTCTCTCCCCAAGAGCCAAAGCCGGATGATTTTGTCTTAGATCCGGCAGATTTCCAAGGGGCTGCAAATGAGGTCCAGGTCGGCTATCCATATCGCCGCTCGCCCGCCTTCCTCTTTTCCGTCCACCGTTCAGACCTTAGTCCGTATCAGGCAGGCGCGTTTGCGCGCATGATCCGCAGCTGGATCGCAACGCCGGGGAGGAAATTGTGATCTACGAAAGGCGTAGCGTAATCGACAGTCCGAAAGAACGGACGCGCTTCGAGAAGGATGCGGCCGACGCCCTGAACAGGCATTACCGGTGCCCGATCGCTATCTGGTTTTCCTGGCAGCCGGGTCGGAAGCCCAATACCATCGATCTGCGGGCCACTCCGCAGGTTCTGGGGCAATCCGAGGGTCAGGGGCCGAGGGGAATTCCGTAATTTGAAACGTGCTGGGGAATGGGCAGGCCGCGATCCACCCGATCGCGGCCTTTAGTCTCGACGGCCCCGCTCAATGGGCGAGGAACAGCGGCAGCTGGCACTCCTCGATCATCCTGCGGGTGACGCCGCCGAACAGACTCTGCTGCCATCTTGGATGATTGTAGGCCCCCATGACGATAAGGTCCGAGCCCATATCCACCGCGTGCCTGACGATGATCTGGTCGGGGCTCTTGCCTTCGCCCGAAAGACGATCGACCTGGACCTTGACGCCATGGCGGGCAAGGTAGGCTGCAATATCGGCTCCCGGCTCCTCGCCGTTGACCGCCATGCGCGCTTCCGGATCGACCATCGTCACATGCACGATCTCGGCCTTCTGCAGAAGATCGAGCGACTCGCGGGCAGCGCGCGCTGCCTCGTCGCTGGAATCCCAGGCCAGCACTATATTTTTCGGTGAGGTGACGCTTGCCTTTCGCCCGCGGTTGATCACGATCGGCGTCGGCGTCTGGAAAAGCGCGCCGTCGAAGATCCGCTTCTTAAGGCCTGTATCCTCGACCACGTCAGGGCCGAGCAGCACGATATCGGCATAAAGCGCACGCTCGGCAAAATCCTGATCGGCCCACGCATATTCCGTGTAGAGATCCTGCACCTCGAACGAGAGATCGCTCTGGGAAAGTGTCTCCTTGATTTTCGCGGCCGTCCCGATGAGATCCTCGATCTGCCGCTGCCGCTGATCGATCCAGACGGTCGAGAGCGCGGCGTCATATTCCCCCAGCATCGGCGGCGCGCCGATGGAAACGGCAAGCGCGGTCAGATGGGCTCCCTGGGCCGCGCACAAGTCTGCCGCGCCTTTCAGATCCTGCTCGAATTTGCTGCTCTTGAGGATGCTCAAAACTGTCTTGATGGCCATGATGGCTGCCTCCGTGATTGGATGTCGCAACATTAGCAATCCGGCCGGCTGCGGTCTTTGACCCGTATCAAGATCGTCCGTGCAGCACCAGGACCGTCAGAGCGGTCCCGGATCGGCCTCGAGCGCGAGCAGCTGCTCGATCGACTGACGCTTGCGGATGAGCGTGAGCTTGCCCGCATCCAGCATAACCTCCGGCGCCAGCGGCCGCGAGTTGTAATTTGAAGACATGGTCGCGCCATAGGCGCCGGTATCGCGCAGAATAGCGAAATCGCCGACCTTCGGCAGCGCAAGCTCGCGGAACTCGACAAAACCGCCATCCTGCTGGGTGAAGACATCGCCCGCTTCGCAGAGCGGCCCGGCAACGGCAATAGGCGAAAGCGGCCCGGCGACCGGCGCTCCCTCGGGCGTCACGAAGACGATGTCGTGATGGCTGCCATAGAGGATCGGCCGGGCGAGATCGTTGAAGCCCGCGTCGATCAGGACGAAATGCTTGTCGGCGACTGTCTTGACCGCACGAACCTCGGCGACGAGAACCCCGGCATTGCCGACGAGATAGCGGCCCGGCTCAAGTTCGAGCCGCAGAGGCCCGCCGGTGATCTTTTCGGCCTCCAGCCGCGTCCTGTTCCACGCGTCATAATATTCCGCGATATCGATCTCCGGCTCGCCCTGTCGATAGGGAAGCGAGAGCCCGCCGCCGGCCGAGATGGCCTTGAGCGGCCGGTTGGCGCGGCGCACGGCATCCAGCATGCTGTGGCAGACGCGATGCAGATGCCGGTAATCGACCCCCGAGCCGATATGCATGTGAAGGCCGATCAGGGTGAGCCCGTATTCATCGACGAGACGCAGGCTGTCCTCGAATTCCTCATGCCAGATGCCGTGCTTGCTCGATGGCCCGCCCGTATTGGTCTTCCGGTTATGGCCATGGCCGAAACCCGGATTGATGCGAAGCCAGACCGGATGGCCCCGCCCTGCCCGTCCGATCTGGCGGATCATGTCGGGCGAACCGCAATTGACTGGGATCTTCAGCGCGACGACGCGCGCCAGCGTCTCCTCGTCGATGATATCGGCGGTAAAGACGATCTCATGCGCATCCGTTCCCGGCACGTAGCCTGCCCGGAGCGCCCGTTCGATCTCGCCGAACGATACGGCGTCGACCGCGACGCCCATGGAGCGCAGGAGCCGCAGGATGTGCGTGTTGCTATTGGCCTTCTGGGCAAAACGTACGCACTCGAACATCGACAATTGCCGGACCCGCTCCCGGATCGACTCGGCCTCATAGAGCCAGAGCGGCGTGCCCACGGCCCGGACGGAGGTGAGCGCGGCATCGATCAGCTCGGATCGCAGAAATTCTGGTCTCATCGGAAAATTGTCTTCTGTCAGGAATGGAGGACCCCGTGTTTATGACATTCCCGGCTGTCGAGAAACCACAATTTCCTTTGCGAGGTCGTGCACCTCCGCTCACTCTTCCACCACCTCGATCTCCGGCCGCCCCGCGAGCGTCAGCCTTAACCGCCCCCGGTCGGCGCGTTCGAGCATGATCGGGCCTGCCTTTTCCTCCAGCCGCCGGCGCAGGAGGATCAGCCGGGTTTCCAGATTATCCTTGAAGTCGGGCAGCTGCAGGCGCCGGTCGCGGCGGATCTCGCGGTTCTGAAAATCCTGCTTGCCGGTGCGCACATAGTCTTCGAGGAAATGCAGCAGCAGCCGGCCCGGCACGCCGCGGATGAGATAGTCGTCATCGACGAAGAGCGAGCCGTCACGCGGATAGAAGCGCACGGCGATGCGCCGGCCGGCAGGCCCGCTTCCGGTCTGGCCGGCCGGCGCGTCGGCCTTTTCCCGCCCGTTCGTCTCCGCCCGCTCGCGTTCCTCGGACAGGAAGGAGAGCGCAGTGGCGAGATGCGCCGCGATCACGTTCAGCGCTTCCTCGTCCCGATGGCGGAAGGTGAACCGCTCGGTCGATTCCGAAAACAGCACGCCGACGAGCCTGCCCCGCGCCACGAGCGGCAGCGCGATCTGGCTGAGCGGCTTGTCGAGGGCCGGAAGCGGAATCGGCGCCGCGTCCTCGACACCCGCCATCGCCCGCACCGCCTGTACGTAGCGCTGGCCGCGGCTGAGATCGGTGATCCGCACATTGCGCCGCCGCTCGGCCGCAACGCCGATAATGCCGCGCCCGGCCGGAACCTCGGCGCCGAAGCCGAACTGGTCGTAGCCCCGGCTGGCGATCGTCGTCAGGCCGCCGCGTTCTCCGTCCGGCACCAGCACCATGGAATGGCTGTAGCCGAAAAGCTCGCCCAAGCCCTCGAGCGTGGCGTCGAGCAGCGTTTCAGGATCGCTGCAATCAGATATGCGTGCCGTCAGGCGCGCCACCTTGCCCATCAGATCGGGCAGAAAGAGCGGCTCCGGCTCGACCAGCGGATGGGCTGCCGGCACGGCCTGGCAGTCTTCGACCCGATAAATGTCGACGGCGCGCAGCTTCATGATCCCGCTCATCCGGCTTTCCAGGATCGCCAGATGGATCGCCACTCGCTCGAATGTCTCGCCCTCAGTCTCCGAGCGTTCGAAGGTCAGGTCGAGCACGTGCTGCTGGCCGCTATAGCCATCGACCACCATCACGGTCGCAAGCCCGTTGCGCGCCACATTGGCGGCGGTTTTCGAGAAGAACTGGTTGGAGAGCGCCACATGCGTCTCGTCGACGTAATGCACGTGCGAAAGGTAGGAAATATTCGGCATTCCGTCGGCATCGGTGGTGGCGATGACGGAAGGAATGACGCCCTCGAAACTGTCCCGCAGCCTTTCGAGCGGAATCATGCAGCAGCTTCCGGCGTCAGCCTACGTCCGGCGCCCGGCCCCGGCGTCTGCTCGAAGATCGCCTGCGGCTCGATCGTCAGGCAGACGAGGTCCTGGTCCGACAGCGTGCTGGAAAGCTGCATGCGGGTAACCCCGAGCGCCATCATCCGCGCCAACTGCTCTGCGACATAGGCCTCGCCCCGTGCCCGGTGGGCCTCATCAGCCGGCCCTGCCTCTAAGATCCGGCCCTTGATCTGGCAGGCCTTGTAATCGGTGGCCCGTACATAGGTCGTGGCAATCGGCCGGCCCACCAGCGCTTCGCCGACCGCTCTCGGCCATTGGCTGCGGGAGGCGAGAAAGTGGAGGTGCCCGCTCTGCCGGTCGACGCGCACCCCCGAGCCCCGGCCAATCATCGGCCGGCCGGCTTCGTCGCGCGTCGCAAACAGTATCATGACGGGACTTTCTATAAATTCCACCAGTTCCGGCCCGAGCAATGCTTCTCTCCACGATACCAGGCGATGATAGTTAGTTAGGATATTCTTAGCAATCGTTCCAATTGCTTAGGATGGTTTTAGGAAGCGCCTCGCAAAGGCCTCGGCTATCTCCCGCTCATCAGCCCGGCGCACGGAAAGAGACGCCGGCCAACGAGAGGAAAACCATTATGAGCCACGAATTCTCGCTTACCAGCATCCCCGATCTCAACGGCCGTTACGACATTTACGGCGCTGTTCATAAGGGCCTGCGCAAGGCCGGCTGCGACCTGCTCGGACGCCTCGGCACGGCCGATTTCCAGAACGTTGAGGAGACGGTCTTCCTGATCGGCGACCTGCGCCATTACCTGATGCTTGCCGCCTCCCACGTCACGCACGAAGACGACAACATCCATACGGCGCTGGCCGACAAGGGCGTCTCGACCGTCACGCTGGACGAGCAGCACGACGATCATCGCACCGCCTTCCGCGAACTGGAGGAATTGATCGTCGCCTGGGAAAACGCCTGGCCGCTGCACAAGGCGGCTTGCGGCCGCAAGCTTTATCTCGCCTTTGCAGCCTATATCGCCGATGACTTCGCGCATATGCATGAGGAAGAGGCGGTGACCGGCCCTCTCCTGTGGCGCAACTTCACCGACGACGAAATGCTCGGCATCGAGATGCGCATCATCGGCTCGCTGCCGCCGGAAAAAAGCATGGCCTTCATGCGCATCATGATCCCGGCGATCAATCCGGCGGAGCGCGCGGCGATGCTCGGCGCCATGAAGCGGAATGCGCCGCCGGAAATCTTCCAGGCCGTCATCGACTTCGCCGTCCGTCCGGGGCTTTCGGCCGGCGACTTCGCCAAGCTTGCCGACGCCCTGAAGCTGGCGGCCTGAACGGCAGCAAGTGTGCGCCGGTGAAGACGGCTACGGGCGGAGGATCGAGGCTCCGCCCGTAGCATCGCCGAAACTTCCGGAGAAGAACCATGTGCAAACCAAACGGCGAGGCCGGCATCCCGGCCGACTGTCCGCGCCGCGGCGATTGTCGCGGCTGTTCGCGTGCTGCTGATTTCTGGGATGGCCTGCTGGAGGATCGAAAGGCATCCGAGTCCCCGCCTTTTCCCTCGTCCCTGCGCCCGCGCCCGCAGCTGGCCACGGCGCCTTATAAGCGCGCCTTGCCGGCGGGATAAATCCAGCTGCACAACCTTGCTTAGGACACCGACATCCCCCGAACTTCCCTCATCCATGTGCTCGTCACAGGGATCCAGCCTGCCCAAGTCCTGGGCAGGAGAGACTATTTTGATTGCTGCTGGTGGTGCGTCATTGACCGCGCCGACGCGCGGTGGCTGGCTTCCTGTGACATCCCTCGCGCTCGCGCGAGGACACAGGATGACGGAGGTTGGGGCCTGCGCCACATTACTGGCACCCTGTTCTACATTCCTGCCAGCGCCCTCACCGCGCCAATCACCGCCAGCCCATGCAAACCACTCCAATCACGTTATCGCCACCCCGCCTGCTCCCCATTGACATCCCGAACGCGTTAGTCTAAACGAACGCGTTAATGATGACTTACCCGAACAACGGCTGGACAGCCCTGGCCGAGCCGATGAGGCGTGCGATCCTCGAACGGCTCGTCGAGCAGCCGTGTTCGGTCGGAGACATAGCAAGTGCGCTGCCGATCAGCCGGCCGGCGGTATCGCAGCACCTCAAGGTTCTGAAGCAGGTCGGGCTCGTGGTCGATACGCCCGCCGGCAAGCATCGCATCTACCGCATCGATCCCGCGGGATTGGAGGCGCTTCGCGCCGAACTCGACAGCTTCTGGAGCAAGACACTGGCGGCCTACAAGGCTGCCGTGGAAAAACCACCGGAGACGTGAAAATGAGTGCAGACCCGTCCGCAACATCCATCACCCATTCCGTCACTGTCGAAGCGCCGATCGAGCGTGCATTCAAGGTGTTCACCGAGAATTTCGGTGATTTCAAACCGAGAGAGCACAATCTGCTCGCCGTCGCCATCGCGGAGACGGTGTTCGAGCCCCGCGTCGGCGGCTTTCTTTATGATCGCGGCGTCGATGGCAGCGAGTGCCGCTGGGCGCGCGTGCTCGCCTACGAGCCGCCGCACCGCGTTGTGCTGAGCTGGGACATCAGCCCGCGATGGCAGCTCGAAACGGATCCGGAAAAGACCAGCGAATGGGAGGCGCGCTTCATCGCCGAGGCGGCCAATCGCACCAGGGTCGAAATCCAGCACCGCAAGCTCGATCGCCACGGCGACGGCTGGGAAGCCGTGCGCGGCGGCGTGGGTGGAGATCAGGGCTGGCCGCTCTACCTGCGGCGCTATGCCGAGCTCATATCGCGCCAAGCCTGAAGATCTGATTCAAAGGAGCTCGTCGATCTATACAGCTGCCGCCAGCCTGCTGGCGGTCGGCCTGCACATATCGACAGGCTGACGCCCGCGCTGCCGGTCGAAAACCGGCAAGCGCCCGCCTTGCCCGCGGCAGGGGCGGACACCGCCTCTGCCTCCCGTCGTATTCTACTTTCTGAGTTTACTGGCAGTTCGGCCGTATCTGTGCGGACGAATCCGATCCGGGAAGTCCCGCCGACGGGCCGGTGCCGGACATGCCGTTGCAATCGGGTGTTCCACGGCTCATCCCATTGCCGGTCCCGGACAGGCCGCGCACGTTAGGATTCGTGGTGTTCGGGTTGGGCACGATACTGTTGGTGGTGTTTGTGTCCGGCGCCATCGTATTGCCGATGCCCGTACCAGTTCCAGTTCCAGTTCCGGTTCCAGTGCCCGTGCCGTTCCCTGCCCCGACGCCACCGGAGGTCCCGGGCGCGATCACAGTGCCTCCGGAGGCGCCGCCTGTGCTGCTTCCCGCACCGCCCGCGCCACCGCCGACACCCGTCGACTGCGCCATCGCCGAAGTGGAAAGCCCGATAGAAAGGATGGATACCGTGATGAGCTTCTGAAGCATGAATACCTCCATGTGCTTCATTGGTTTCATCAGGGAAAACTTGAGGCACAGCGCGAGGTTCCGCTCATCACGAATAAGTTTCGACCTTGTCGATATGCCTGTTCTGATGCGTGGAAGACATTTCCTCAGACGTCCTTTGCGTGTAAAGAATTTTCGTTTTCCTAAGATTTCTAAAACCACTGCGAGCTTTTTTCATGGCAACGTCCCTGTCCCACCGTCCTGCGCCAACGTTTCGGGGATCGTTTGGGACGCCGAAAACCGGTGGAAGCCACTGGAGTCACAGGTTGTTTCCCGGCAGGACGTCCATGCGCCAGTTCATGTTCGGCCCGCTTTCCCTGATTCTTCTCTCTGTCGTCGCGCTGCTGGCCGCGGCGACCGCTTCGGCGCAAGCCGCCCCTGTCGTTGCCGCCGTTTCGGTCCCTGCGAATGGATATTACAGGGCTGGTGACAACCTGACCTTTATGGTCCATTTCAGCGAGAACGTAACGGTCACCGGCACACCGAGCCTTTCAGTGGTGATCGGCAGCTCGTCGCGTGCGGCAAACTATTTAGGAGGAAGCGGCACGAGTGCCCTTGCGTTCGGATACACAGTTCAGCCCGGCGACATGGACCTGGACGGCGTGTCGCTCGGGGCCATGATCAACCTGAACGGCGGCACGATCGAAAATGCCGGAGGTGAAGCGGCCGACACCACGCTTAATAACGTCGCTTCGACGAGCAATGTCTTCGTCAACACGCAGCAGCCCAGCGTCGCGGCCGCCGTCCTCGGCAATCCGCCCTCAAACGCGACGCAGGTGACGTTCCAAATCGTCTTTTCGGAGGCCGTGACCGGCTTCACATTGAGCGACATGGTCCTGACCGCGACAGGAACCGCAAGCGCCACACTGACCTCGCTCCAGACCTCCGACAACATCACGTATACGGTTCTCGCCCAGGCCATTTCCGGTTCAGGCACACTCCGTCTCGATGTCCCCGCAAATTCGGCTCAAAACAATGCGGGCAACGGCAACCTGGCAGCGGCCTCCGCGCCCTGGACCGTCGGCGCCTCATCCAATGCCGATCTGTCGCAGCTGCAGCCCAGCCAGGGCAGCCTCAGCCCGGCTTTCAGCGCGAATACGCTGTCCTATTCGATCTCGGTGCCCCACAACGTAACCGCCATCACCTTGACACCCGTCGTCTCCGAGCCGAACGCGACCGTCACGGTCAACGGTTCACCCGTCGCTTCCGGCAGTGCCAGCATGTCCGTTTCCCTTGCGGTGGGTTCCACGGCGATCCCTGTCGTCGTCACCGCACAGGATGGCACGATGAAGACCTATAATGTCGATGTCATCAGGTCCGCTCTGGGGGTCACGGCAGCGTCCCGCACGGTCACGGTGATGGCGGGAACGACGGTCGCAGTCGATCTGACGGCGGGCGCGACCGGGGCGCCCTTCACCGCAGCCGCGCTCACCTTCCTGCCGAACCCGGAAGCAGGAAAGCTGTATTTCGACGCGGCGCAGAAGCGGCTCTCCTTCACGGCGAGCCCTTCGTTCGCAGGCTCGACACAGGTCGGTTTTACGCTTTCGAATGCGTCCGGAACGTCGGCGCAGGCGACGATCACATTTGCCGTTGCCGCCCGTCCCGATCCGACTGAGGATTCCGATGTGATCGGCCTTCTCAATGCACAGGCGGATGCCGCCAGGGACTTTGCCCAATATCAGACGCGCAACTTCAACAACCGTTTGGAGCAGCTGCACGATGAAGGCGAGCGACAGCGCCGGTCATTCGATATCCGCCTCGGGCTTCGCCGCTCCGACAACGGCGGCTCCAGTGGCGGCCCCAATGGCGGCCCCAATGGCGGCATTGCCAATGCCGAGCGCCAGTTCGGCTGGCCGGGCGGCAGCGCCCCCGATCTTGTCAATCCCGCCCTATCCCGCCGGCAAGGCGACAGCACGGGGATACAGGGGATGGATCCCGGACCCTTTGCAGTCTGGTCCGGAGGCTTCGTCGATTTCGCGGATACCGGCAATAGCGGTCCGGATATCGGCTCGACCACGGTCGGCGTGAGCGCCGGCGTCGATTACCGATTCTCCGATCGCTTCGTCGCCGGCTTCGGCCTCGGCTACGGGCATGACAAGAGCGATGTCGGAGATGACGGCACGGAAAGCCGTGGCGCCGCTTATAGCGCTGCGATCTACGGCTCCTTCAAAGCCGCCGATAACCTGTTCCTCGACGGCCTGGTCGGCGCAAGCCGGCTTGATTTCGATTCAAGCCGCTACATCAGCTCATCAGGGGATTTTGCCGAGGCCACCAGGGACGGACGGCAGATGTTCGCCTCCCTCACAGCAGCTTACGAATTCCGTAACAGAACCTGGCTCGTCTCTCCCTATGGCCGATTCGAGCTGTCCAGATCATGGCTCGACGGGTTCACCGAGAGCGGCGGGGGCATCTACGACCTGACCTACGGCAATCAGACTGTCGATACGGCCGCGGGCGTCATTGGCCTGCGCCTGAGCTACACACTCATGACGGACTGGGGAATGCTGACGCCGGGCGCGCGGGCGGAATATACCCATGATTTCGCCGGTTCCAGCCGGATGCAGCTCGGATATGCCGATACCGGCACTCTTCCCTACGAATTCGAAGCGGAGGACTCGGGGGATGACTATGCGTCGCTCGGGCTCTCGCTCGATGCGGCCCTCCTGAACAATTGGGCAGTCGGCGTGGAATACCGCGCTTCCATCGGCAGCGGCAGGCAGGACCATGCCGTCGGCATCCGGGTCAGCAGCCAATTCTAGCGGATTCCTGCTGTGCAAAACCGTGGTCAATGGCAGAGCGCAGCCATGCGCGGGCGTCCTTGGATCGCCCGAGGGCGGCGATCTTCGATCGAGAGAATGTCGATCAGGTCAGCAAGTCTGAAACGGTGCTCGACGCCGCCGACATCGATATAGATTTCGCCGCCGCTGATGTGTAAGCCTACGGCAACGAAGTTTCTTTCTTCACCCTCATCCAATACAGATACTATAAACAGAGGTCCCTCCCTCTCTCGTGTATCTCCCTAGATAATGTAAATCGGTGAATGCTTTATTATTAGCAGTTAATAATGACTTATATTCAATATATTGCTATAATTCAATATGCAGCGGGACAGACACGCGCCTGGAACAGGCATTACAATACCGCTATTGACATCAAGGCGATGATGGAAAGTCCGCCAAGCGCGGCGGTGATGCCGAGCGACGACATGATGCCCAGATTCTCCATCGCAAAAGCCAGCACGAAGGGCGCAAGCGCCGACAGGATCAGTCGCGCCGCCATCATCTTGCCCTGCAGCTTGCCGTAACCTTCACTGCCGAAGAGATTGAGCGGCAGAGTACCGGTAACGATGCTGAGCAGACCGTTGCCCATGCCGAAAATGACAGCAAAGATCATCGCCCCCGGTACGGATGGGGCCGAGAAGAGAAGCACCAGCACGCCGCCCGGAATGAGCATCGCCGCGATGACGGCGAGATGGAGCGGCGGCAGGTTCTTGCCGAAGATCATGTTGATCAGGCGGCTGCTGACTTGTGAGGGCCCGAACAGCGTGCCGACGAGGGCGGCGGTCGCGCCAAGCCCGAGACCTGAGAGCAGCGGCACCAGATGCACCAGGACGGCGGAGCTCGAAAGCGACATGAGCGAAAAGCCGGTGACCATGATGGCAAAGCCCAGCCGGCGCCGCTGAGGCGGCAAACGTCCCTCCACGCGCGGGGCGGCGGTCGACGCGGCTGCTCGGCGCATGCTGCCGCCATGCGATAGCCAGGCATGGATCGGCAGGCAGATCGTAAGATTGAGAGCGGCGAAGACAAGATAGACGTTCTGCCAGTTCAGATGCGCATGCAGGGCCGTGGTGATCGGCCAGAAGATCGTCGAGGCGAAGCCGGCAATCAGCGTCAGATAGGTGATGCTGCGCGAAGCGACCTGTGGGCGGATTTGCACAAGCAGGGCGAAGGCCGCACCATACTGGACGAGATTGGCAGCGACTTCGACAGCGATCAATGCGACGACGTAAGCTGCCCTGTTGGGGGCGAAGGCACAGGCAGTCAGAGCGGCCGCCGCCGCAAAGGAGCCTGAAGTCATCACCCTGCCCGCCCCGATCCTGTCGAACAGCACACCCAGCCAGGGCGCCGTGAGGCCGCCGATGAGAAGTGCGGCAGACAGCGCGCCGAAGACCCATTCGCTCGACCACGCAAATTGCGCGGCCATGTCGGGGGCTAGGATGCTGAAGCTGTAATAGAGGGTGCCGTAGCCGATGATCTGCGTGATGCCGAGCGCAAGCACGGCAAGAAGCGGCACCCGTTCAGACAAGGCGTTTGCCTTCGGCGTCCAGAACCTGCTCGCCGTCTTCTTTGGCAAACGGACCTTTATGCGTATCAGGCAGGATATCCAGAACAAGCTCCGAAGGCCGGGCCAGCCGGGTGCCGAGCGGCGAGATGACGAAGGGCCGGTTGATCAGGATCGGTTCTTTCAACATCGCGTCCAGCAGCTGATCGTCGCTCAGGTCCGGATTGTCGAGCCCGCGTTCGGCATAAGGTGTCCCCTTCTCGCGGATTGCCTCGCGAACGCTCAAACCGGCATCGGCGATCATTTTCATCAGCTCGTCGCGCGATGGCGGGTTTTTCAGATATTCGATGATTTCGGGCTCAATGCCGGCATTGCGGATCATCGCAAGCGTATTGCGCGACGTGCCGCAGTCCGGGTTGTGATAGATAGTGACGTTCATGCTCATGGGGTGGGTTCCGTCTCAGCGAGAGTTTGAGGATTTCGTTCTTCCATCAGCAGCCATCCGGCAAGCATCAGCGCCAGCAATGCGCCGACGAGTTCCGCGACGATGAAGCCCGGCAGGTCGACCGGGCGGATGCCGGAAAACGTATCCGTCAGCGAACGTGCAATCGCGACGGCCGGATTGGCGAATGAGGTAGAAGCGGTAAACCAGTAGGCAGCGGTGATATAGAGTGCCACCAGCCACGGCACGGCATCCTGCCGGAAACGAATGCCGGCGAGAATGGTGAAGACGAGGCCGAAACTTGCTGTCGCTTCGGCCAGCCACTGACCGCCGCCGGTACGCACGGTGGACGATACCTGAAACAGCGTCAAATCGAACATCGCATGGGCGAGAAGCGTGCCGATGATGCCGCCGACAATCTGCGCGATCCCATAGGCCACGGCGTCGCCGGCAAGGAGCGAGCGGCGCAGGGCGAATATGAGTGTCACGACCGGATTGAAATGCGCGCCGGAAATCGGCCCGAGCAGCGTGATCAGGACGACAAGGATCGCGCCTGTCGGGATAGTGTTGCCGAGCAATGCCATCGCCGTGTCATCCGTAAGCTTGTCGCTCATGATGCCCGACCCGACGACCGTTGCGACCAGCAACAGAGTGCCGAGGGCCTCGGCGGCCAGTCGCCGCGATAGAGGAAATAAGTCGCTCATGCCGCCAGGCTCCGCATCATCAGGGCGGCCGATGCTGGGCACAGGCTTGCGGCTTGCCGCGTCGTCAGAATGGCGGCCGGGGCTTCATCGCGGGCGATCGCCCGGAAGCCGAGCGACTGGAAGAAGGGAGCGGCCGACTCCGTCAGCAGATAGGCGGCGCCAGCGCCCTTCCCGCGGGCTTCATCGAGCAGGCCAAGGGTGATGGCATGGCCGAAGCCGAAACCTTGCCGATCAGGCAGGACGACGATGGAACGCAGCAATGCTGCCTCGCCACAAAGTTCCAGTCCGCCGAAGCCGACCGTCTCGCCCTCGCGCGAAAACCGGAAGAAGCTTCGGCCGGCATCCGAGAGATCATCGACCGGAAGCCCGGCGCCGGCGAGCGCCGCGCGCAGGCCGGCGTCATGGCCTTCCACAGCCTGTTGGTGAAGGGCGACGTCCATCAGCTTGCCTTTGGCTGAATCACGCTGGCGCCGTCCATCATGCCTATCTGGCGCAGATGCGATTCCAGCGCCAGCTTGTCGATAGACGCAATCGGCAGGCTGAGAAAGGCCATGATGCGGTTCTTGAGGAAGCGGGCTGCCTGGGCGAAGGCGCGCCCCTTCTCCAATTCGCTGCCCTCGACGGCGGCGGGGTCTTCGATGCCCCAATGGGCCGTCACCGGATGGCCGATCCAGACGGGACAGGCCTCGCCTGCGGCGCTATCACAGACAGTGAAGATGAAGTCCATTTCCGGCGCGCCCGGTACGGCGAACTCGTCCCAGCTTTTCGAGCGGAAGCCCTCTGTCGGATAGCCGAGCAATGCGAGTTCCTTCAGCGCCAGCAGATTGACCTCGCCCTTCGGCTGGCTGCCGGCGGAATAGGCCTTGAACCAGCCCTTGCCCTCCGCATTGAGAATGGATTCAGCCAGAATCGAGCGGGCCGAATTGCCGGTGCAGAGAAAGAGCACGTTATAGATGCGATCGGTGGTCATTGCAGTTTCTCCTCCATTTTGGGGGCGCAGCAGGCCGCAACCTCCGCGGCAGGCGCACAGATTTCCGGATGGCCCACGCAGCAGTCTTCCATCAGGAAGCGCACGAGACCGCCGAGCGCTTCGTAATTCGCCGTGTAGATGATCGACCGGGATTCCCGCTGCTGGGCGATCAGCCCGGAGCGCTCGAGTTCCTTCAGATGGAAGGAGACGTTTGACGGGGACACCTCGGCCTTTTCGGCAATCGCGCCTGCGGCCAGGCCGTCAGGCCCGGCGACGACCAGCATACGGATAATGTGCAATCGGGTTTCCTGGGAGAGCGCACCGAATGCGATGAGGGCTTGACGCTGGTCCATATTTCAACAATCCTTGAATCGTTGAAATGAGGAATAACGCAGATGAACGCGATCGACAACAGCAAAATGCAGAAGGAAGACATCGCCCTCGGCGAGCTCATGACCATTCTCGCCGGCTTTAGGATTCGCCGCTGATCTTTTATTGTGATGGCCGCCCGGTGAAGCCGGGCTATCACGTCACCGAAGTCAAGGCCGGACAGTTCCGGGCGCTCGATTGCGGCGCCAATCCGGAAGCCTGGAGCGAGATCTTCATTCAGCTTTGGGATATCGAAGAGGATGACCGCACCCATATGTCGTCAGGCAAATTCCACGCGATCATTCGCAAGGTCACCGAGCATGTGAAACTCGACGATACGGCCAAGCTCACATTTGAAGTCAGCGACGGCGCGCGGCCGATGCAGCTGTATTGCGCGGCAATGCCGGTACTGCGCGCCGGCGCCGTGCATGTCGAACTTTCCCCGCGTGCCGCAAGCTGCAAGCCGCGTGACCGGTGGCTTGCCGAGCAGGCACAGGCTGCCGCCTGCTGCGGGCCTGCGACTTCCGCCAGGTGCTGTGGCTAGACGCAGAGCCTTCCCTCCGGCCGGAAGGCGAGCCCTATCCTTCCGCCATTTCGCTGAACAGCCAATCGCGGAATGCCCTGACTTTCCTCTGCCTCAGGGCGCCCTCAGGATAGACGACGTAATATTTCCATCTGGACTTCAGGCCGAGATCAAAGGGGCGTATGAGGCGCCCTGCCGCAAGGTCGGCGGAGACGAGCGCGCTTCTGCCGAGCAGCACGCCCTCGCCGTGCACGGCAGCCTCGACGGCGTAAGCGGCGGAATCGAACCTCAAGCCGCCGCTGGGATCGACATCATCAAGGCCGGCGGCCTGGAGCCAGGTCGCCCAGTCGATGCGGAAATTATCATGGATGAGCCGGTGAAACTTCAGATCCGCCGGCGACCGCAGAGGATGCTCGCCCTCAGCCAGTTCCGGGCTGCAGACAGGAAAGACCTCTTCATCGGCAAGGAACTCCGACACGACGCCTTCATAGTCGCCTGCGCCGAAGCGGATCGCGATATCGATCCCGTCCCGCAGGAAATCCGCAAACAGGCCTGATGTCGAGAGCCGCACGTCGATGTCGCGGTGCGAGCGGTGGAACCGATTGAGCCGCGGCACGAGCCAGCGGCCGGCAAAACCATCCGATGTGCTGACGTTAAGGATACCGGACGAGCGCGGCGCCGCGGCGGCGACCGTCGCAGCGCCGATCCGATCGAGCGCAGCACCGATGTCGGCGGCATAGGCGGCCCCGGCCGGCGTAAGCTGAACGGACCGGGTTCCTCTCTCGAAGAGCCGCGTGCCGAGCTGCTCTTCGAGATTGCGGATGGCGCGGCTGACGGCCCCATGCGTCACATGGAGTTCGGCTGCGGCCTTCGTAAAGCTCAGATGGCGGGCCGCGGCGTCGAAAGCGGGGAGCGTGGTGAGCGGGGGAAGTCGGCGTGCCATCGTCTTACCTGTGAGTGTTACTCATAAATACTGCAGGAATATTCGGTTGTCGTCCAGCCCTGATCAGCGCAACTTCACCTTATAGACGAGGCCATCAAGCCCCCGAAAGAAGGACACGAAGCAACTGGAGGTTCCTGTGACTATCTCTCATACTTATGACGGACCATGCATCGCCCCGGCACCCCTGCGTCGGCCCGCCGCGAACATGACAGGGCTCATCGCCGCGATCCGCGAGCGAGCCGCACACCTGTTTGCAGCCCTGCAACAGCAGTGGACGATGCAGCGAATTGCCCGTTTTTCCGATCATCGGCTGCACGACATCGGCTTCGAGCGCGATTGGGACGGGTCCGTCAATTGGACCCAGGGCCGATCGATAGCGGCTCGCTGCGGTCGCTGAAGGAGAAGCGGAATGAAAGTCTATCCCCATCTCTGGTTCGCATCCGAGGCCGAGGAAGCGATGAAGTTTTACACGTCCGTCTTCAAGGACTCGAAGGTCGTCGGCCATATCGATCTTCCCGATCCCGAGTTATCGGTCGTCCGTTTCGAGTTGGCCGGCCTGCCTGTGGCCGCCCTCAACGCCCACTCGCGCGTGCCCTATAACGAGGCCTTTTCCTTCCTCATCGAGACCGGCGACCAGCCTGAAACCGACTATTACTGGAATGCCCTGACATCAGGTGGCGGCAAGGAGCAGCCATGCGGATGGCTGACGGACAAGTTCGGTGTCTACTGGCAGGTCACGCCGACGGCCTTGCTGCAGATGATCGCTGATCCGGACAAGGAGAAGGCGGGCCGCGTGCTGCAGGCAATGTACAAGATGAAGAAGATCGTCATCGCCGACCTCGAGCGCGCCTACCGCGGCTAGCTGCCGCGTGATCCATATTCCGGATTGGCGGCGGAGCCTTGCGGTCATGTGCCGATCAAAGACTGGCGAGCCGCCGATTGCAGCGATTGCAGCATGCGAGCATCGGATCGCTGTTCAAATGGCGGCCCGTGCCCTAACTAAAGGCGGTCACCATTGTCCGGAATATCGAGCCCATGACGATACCCACGACACTTGCAGACTGGCTTTCTCCTGATCGTACCGCCCTGCTGGTCTACGACATGCAGGTCGGCATTGCCCGACAGGTTCCGGGAGCGGAGGAAACGAGCCGTCGCATCGCCGACATCATCGCCGCCGCCAGAGGTGCGGGAATGCGGATTGCCTTCTGCCGCCATCTTTCGCTGCCGAAATCCTGGATGGGGCTCTTTGCAACCCGCATGGCCATGGCATGGCAGCGCACCGATGATCCCGATGATGTAAAGCCCTGGTTCCTGCGCGGCAGTGATGCCGTTCAAATCATTCCGGAGCTCCAGCCCCAAGAGCAGGATTTCGTCTTTGATAAGCTCGGCATGTCGGCTTTCGAGGGAACGCCGCTGGAACTCGCCGTGCGGGATGCCGGCCTTTCGGCGCTCGCCATCTGCGGCATTGCGATGGAGATCGGCATAGAGCCGACCTGCCGCCACGCCGCCGATCTCGGCATCGTGCCGATCCTGATCGAAGATGCCTGCGGCTATGGAGATGCGGACGCCGCCAGACGCTCCGTCGACTCCCTTCGCTTCATGGGCGACACGATCCTGTCGAACACGCAGGAATTCCTGTCGGCGGTCGCTCGCCCAAAGTAGGGCCAGCCCAACGCGGAGTTCCAGCAACCTGCTTCGAAGGTTGCGTGTAAAGGTCCCACCGGGCGCTCTTCAGGTTTTCTTCCGCGCCGCCGCCTTGTTCGAACGTCTGCTGTTCGTCGGCCGCGAATCCAGGAGGCGCGATAGCATGTTCCCTTTCCTCCTGCGCGGAATGAGATCGATGTCGCTCACAAGCTTTGCGCCCCCCTCGCGCCGCTCCAGGGTGATCTTGCGGCTATGGTAAGCTTCGAGCTCGGCGCGGTGCGCGACGCTGACGATCGTGACCTTGGGCAATTCCTCGATCACCATCTCCATCATCCTGTCCTGGCTCTTCTCATCGAGCGCCGAGGTGGCCTCGTCGAGCACGATGATATCGGGCTGGTGCAGGAGCAGGCGCGCAAAGGCAAGCCGCTGCTTTTCGCCGCCCGACAGGATCTGGTCCCAGGGCGCCTCTTCCTCGAGCTTCTCCTGGAGATAATCGAGCCCGACCTTCTTGAGGGCGGCCTTGATCTCATCCGACGGCCAGCCGTCCGCGGCATTGGGATAGGCGACGGCACGCCGCAGCGTGCCCGAGGGTATGTAGGGCCGCTGCGGCAGCATGAACAATCGTCTGCCGGGGTGGAAATCGACGCTGCCGTGGCCCCAGGGCCAGAGACCTGAAATGGCGCGCACCAGCGTGCTCTTGCCCGAGCCGGATTCTCCGGCCACGAGCACCCGCTCGCCCGCATCGATCTCGACCTGCGTTTCCTTGACGACGGCCGTACCGTCATCCAGCGACACTGAGAGATCGTTGAGGCTCAGCATCGCCTCGCTCTTCGTTTCACCATGCTGGATGCGCCCCAGAGCATCGCTCTGTTCGGCGCGCTCCAGCCCGTCGAGCGACATCATAAGCGAGGCGACGCGCCGTGCGCAGGCATTCCAGTCGGCAAGGCGCGGATAGTTATCGACCAGCCATCCGAAGGCAGTCTGAACGATGGCGAAGGCCGACGCCGCCTGCATCACCTCCCCCAGAGTCATGTTGCCTGCCAGGAATTTCGGCGCGCAGAGCAGCACCGGCACGACAGGGGCAAACAGCATCGACCCGTGGGATACGAAGGTCGTGCGCATATACTGGTGCGCGAGCAGCGCCCATTGCCTCAGCACATTGCCGAAGGTCTTGTCGAGGTCGCTGCGCTCCTCCTCTTCGCCGCCGAGCAACGCGATGCTCTCGCCGTTTTCGCGCACATGCGTCAGCGTATAGCGAAACTCGGCTTCTACCTGGTTCTTGACCTCCGAAACCTGCACGAAATGCCGGCCGATGACGGCGATCGTGGTCGATGTGATGACGGCGTAGAGCACCGCGGTGACAACGAGGAAACCGGGAATGGTGATGGTCATCTCGCCGATCGGCAGGCTGAGCGCCCCGCCGATCGTCCACAGCACGACGATAAAGGTCGAGGCCGACACGAAGGCCGAGATGACGCCGGCGACGAAATCGACGGGCGATTCCGTGGCGATCCGCATATCCTCCGAAATACGCGCCTCGGGGTTCTTGTGGTCGCCGCCGATGAGGTTCAGCTGGTAGTAACGCCCGTTTGCCAGCCAGCGGGCGATCAGCGCCGTCGTCAGCCACTTGCGCCAGCGCCGCTGGATCATCATGCGGACATAGACCTGCGTGGTGACGAGCGCCACACTGCCGAGCACGAGCGGCGGGAAGACCGCAGTCAGATAATAGACGACGCCGGCATCATGCCGCTCTATCGCGTCGAAAATCTTGCGGTTCCAGATATTGATCCCGTACTGGAAGCCGACATTGGCGCCGATGAGAATGAGGAGCCCGATGGTGCAGGGCCAGGCAAAACCATCGCCGCGGCGCGACCAATAACCCCGCGCGCTGATCCAGAAACGCTTCAGCAAATATTTCTTGCGTACCCGCTCCGCCTCCTCAGGCGTCAGGGCCGGATCGGGTTCGGCAACCTCTGGCGGCGGCGCGACCTGACCAGTCGATGCCTTCCCCTGGCGCCTCTCCTCGGCACCACCGGCTCTGGCGCCGTCGACCGATTTCGGACGGATTTTAGCGTCGGTCATGCCACCGAAAACGGATCAGAAATCGAAAGGTTTCACGATCGCGGCAAGCTTGGTCCTTGGCGGAAGGAGCGGAGATCGAAGCTGAATGCTTCCTGATCAATGCCTGTCACCGTGGCGCGGCCGGCGCGACATCAGCACCATCAATGACATAGGTCGCGTAACGATGGTCGCGGATCAGGCTGATCTTCTGCCCCCGCCATTCGAGCAGCATGAAATAGGAAGGAGCGCCCAACGGCTCGGTCGATACCAGCAATATTTCTCGGCCTTCCAGCCAGGCAGGTTCCAGCCTGACCGGCGGATATTCGGCATAATAAGTGAAAAATCTGCCGACATCGGCAGCACCCGAGATTTCCGGTCGCCGCGCCTGACGAAGCCGGACGTCATCGGCAAGCAGGCTGCGCAAGGCGTCCCAGTCCCGGGCGTTGAAGAGAGCTGCGAAATTCAGGACCTCGGGAGTGGGCGACGGCGCAACCTCGGACCGCACGTCGGAGATGGTGCGCAATCGCGCCCGGCCGCGCGCAAGATGCGCCTTGACGGCGTCGACGCTCAGCTCCAGCAGCGCTGCAATATCGGCAAGCGACTCTCCCAGTACATCCTTGAGGATGACGGCGCTGCGCTGCGGCACCGGCAATTCCGCAAAATGGCTGAGCGCAAGCCGCACCGTATCCTGCCGGATCAGCGCGTCCTCCGGCCCGACGGCGCTGGCATCGGCCAGATCGAAGGCCGCCTCGATGGGCTCCGACCGGCGCGTACTGCGCTGGCGCAGGGCATCGATGGCTCTGTTATGCACGATGCGAAACAGCCAGGGTCTGAGCGGCGTGCCAGCCGGGATCGAGCCAACTGTCGCAAACACCCTGGCAAAGGCATCCTGAATCACGTCCTCGCCGTCGATCACCGACCCCACGAGACGAGCGGCATAGCGATGCAGTTCGGGGCGAAGCGCATCCGCTTCGCCCGCCAGGGCTGCGAGCAGATTTTTCCTCTCTTCAGCTTCGAGAGCAGCGTCTTGCGTCATTCGATGACCGTCACACCCGTATCTCCGCGCACGGCATAGACCATGGCCTCGGCGAGATCAGTCTTGCCGATCAGGTCGGCGACTGTATCGCCAAAAGCCCGCGGCGTCATGTCCGGCCATGTGGCGGCCTGTTCGGCATATGTCCGGCCCGCGGCCGCGGCATAGGCGGTAATGCCAGTATCGCCCACACCGGTTCCGGCAAACATCTGCCGGGGAACGATGACCCGGAACCGCAGCCCCAGGCCGAGTTTCTGCGACAAGGCCTCGGCATATTTCGCGATGAACCACTGCGCCCGCTTGGCGCCCGCATAACCTCCCGATAGCAGCGACCCCTGCACGGCTGCGCCGCTGGAGACGAGGACGACAATTCCACCCGGCGTCATCGGCAATGTCAGGGCAGCCTGCACCCAGTGCAGCGCGGCCTTGACGTCCACATTCCAGTTGGTCGTGAACGCCTCCCAACCGATCCGGTCGATCCGTTCCATCGGCGGTTCGGCACCGGCATTCATGATGACGATATCGGGTCGCGTCTGATCCATGATCCGCCATGCGGCGTCGGCATCCGTTGCATCGGCCGATATGGCGGTGACAGCCGTTTGCTCGCCCGCTTCCTGCACGGCATCAGCGTTTCGGGCAACCACGGTGACGTCGGCCGCGCGCGCCACAAAGGCCTCGACCAGCCCCTTCCCCAGGCCGCGGCTGCCGCCGACAACAACGATACGCTTTCCTTCCAGATCCATCTCTCAGTCCTCATTCGCATCGGTTTCGACCGCTCGACGACGGCCGCAACTACGACGTTCCAGCGAGGTGAAAAGAGTCACGGCATCTGCGATTTTCAGAGGCGAGTCTAAAAGTCTTCGGCGGGTGACATTTGACGATGGCGGCCATTGCTGCCGGATTGTGCAAAGATCGCGGCCGATCGGCCCGCGGAGGATGACATGACACAGTTCTCGGCTATTCTCCGCCGGGAAATATCCGCAACGTCAGGGAGGCGGCATGGCGAAGCATCGTATCTATTCGATCAGCCTGGCAAGCGTTTACCCGCACTATATCGCCAAGGCCGAGAAGAAGGGGCGCAGCAAGGCGGAGGTCGACGAGATCATTTGCTGGCTGACGGGCCACAGCCCTGAGAGCCTGGACGATCAGCTGACGCAGAAAACCAGCCTTGAGGATTTCTTTGCGCAGGCACCGGCGATGAACCCTTCCCGGTCGCTGATAACGGGCGTCGTCTGCGGCGTGCGCGTCGAAGAGATCGAGGAGCCGACCATGCGGGAGATCCGCTATCTGGACAAGCTGATCGACGAACTCGCCAAGGGAAAGGCGATGGAGAAAATCCTGCGAGCGTAGCGGGGTGGGCAAAAGGCCGGATCAAGCGGAGCCCGCAGAACGCGCGACATCGCATGCGGACAAAAGCATCTGGAACAGCCAGCTCAGGCCGGCATCCATCATCGCGGCGCGCGGGGCAACGGCATTCAACCGGAAACGCGGCAGCGGCAAAGGCGCATCCACCGTCACCAGGCCGAAGCGCGAGGCGTAAAGTGCGGCGAAACGACGGGGGACAGCGACGAGCATGTCGCTCTCGCCGGCGATGGCGAGCGCGAACATGAAGTTCGGCACTGTCAGCGCAATCCGCCTGCTCAAGCCCATCTGTTCAAGCGCCGTGTCGACGAAGCCGTGCGGATCACCACCAAGCGAAACGACGAGGTGGTGCATCCCGATATAGCGATCAAGTGTCGCCTCCCGCGCGAAGGGGTGGCCGGCGCGCATGGCAATGACGAAATCTTCTTCGTAAAGCGTCAGGCTGTGAAAGCGCGCCGGAATGTCGTCGGCGGGCACCACGGCAATATCCATGGCGCGGGTTTCCAGATCGGCAAACGCACCGCGCCAGGCCCGCGCAGGCGCGCTTTCGCCCTGCTCCGGCAGCAGCTGGCGCATGCTGATCTCGACCTGCGGCGCCGACTTTTTCAGTCCGGCAAGCAGCGAAGACAGGAAAACCGCGGAAACGCCATCCGGCGCCCCGAGCGTGAACCGGCGGCGCGACCTTGCCGGATCGAAGGGGTCGGCGGTCGCAATCACGCTTCGCACCCGGGCGAGGATATCGGCGACAGGCATAGCGAGCTCCATCGCACGCGCCGTCGCCACCACGCCTTTGGGCGTTCTCACGAAAAGCGGATCGTTGAGCATTCGCCGCAGGCGTCCGAGTCCGTGGCTGACGGCCGACGGCGAGATGTTCAGCCGGTCGGCAGCGCGGCCGACATGGCCCTCCTCAATGACGGCTTCGAAAAGCACGAGAAGATTGAGATCGGCACGAGAGAGATCAGTTTCGTTCAGCATATCGCTGAAATCATATCATTGGCTTCATCATCGGAAAACTGGCATTTCCTGGACATTCAGGCTGCGAAGCCGCAACCCAGACACTTGAGAGGAAATGCCATGTCACCTTCAAGACGATCCGTTCTTGTTGCCGGTACGGCCGGCCTCGTTTCCCTTGCAAAAACCGCGCAAAGCGGCGGGGCGGATGCGGCGGCAGCCGATCTCGTCCGGATATCGGAAAAGGCCAATGCCGCGCTGATGCGCGGCGATGTCGATACCTATCGGGCGCTGGTGCCGCGCACGCAGGATTTCACGCTGATGTCGCCCTTCGGCGGCACCCCGTCCCGCGAGGCCGGCTTCACCGAAAAGACCTGGGATGGCATGCGGCAGTTCTTCAAGAACGGCACGCTGACCCAGGAAGTCGTCGAGACCTATGCCAGCGCCGACATGGTCGTACTCGCCGTCATCGAGCGCGCCCGTGTGGAAGTCGGTGGCCTGCCCGCGCAGGACTGGGCGCTGCGTGTCACGCTCGTCTACCGGCGCGAGGGCGAAGAGTGGCGGCTCGCCCATCGCCACGCCGATCCACTCGGCCATGCCATCACGCTGGAGCAATCGGCGGCGCTGGGGCGTGGCGCTGCATCCTGATGGATGCTTTGCACCGGGAGCGGCCATGAGATCATCTGCTGGCTGACGGTGCATGGCCGGGAGGCTGGCAGCCTGCCCTGATACGTCGATTGCGTGATCTTCAAGGATCTCGCAAACGGCAAAGGCTGCTGCTGACGGCCTCCTAGCCGACCGCTCCGCATCTCCAAAGGACATCGTCGACGACAGCGGCTAGCGGCCGTGTGGCGTCAATGCTCGTCGCGTTTGCGGGAATATCTTCCCTCGTCGCATGGAGGCGCAGCACCAGGGCCAGCTCGGCCGGTTTGCCGCCAAACTCGTCGTCAGCCCTGCCGGCAAGCCGCCCCTTCAGCGTCTCCAAATCGATCTCCAGAACGAAAACCGCATCGAACAGATCGATGAAGTGACGGAAATTCCGCGAACCGCCGCAGAAGAAGGTGATCGGATGGCTGCGGTCGGCACAGGCCGACCTGACCCTGCCGACATTCCAGATATGATGCCTGTGCCTGAAATTGACATCCTGACCATTCTGCCGAAGCGCGGCCTCGTCCAGCCGCTCACCCGTCAGCGGATCGCCCTGATAGGCCAGTTCGCGGTCGCCATGAATGACGTGATAGCCGCGCCGCTGCAATTCCGTGGCGACCGAGGTCTTGCCCGTGCCGGAAACCCCTTCGATCAAATAATTCCTGATGCCCATGTCGCTCCCGTCGGATGCACCGCACAGTCTTCAGTCATCGAGCTGGTGATATCAACTCGATGGTCGGGAAGTAGGAGCGATACCGGCCGACATCGCGCGTCAGGACCGGCAGCGTCTGAACCGCGGCATGCGCGCCGATCAGAAAATCCGGCAGAACACCGGTACGGGACCCTCCGGCGCGGCGATACTGCGTAAATGCTTTTCCTGCCAGAAATAGCGCAGCCCTCGGAAAGGGCGCCAGGATCAGCTCCGCTTCATCGATGAACCCGTCGAGTTCCTCAATGCGTTCATAGCGGACGGCGAGCTCCGCATAGATGATATCGTTGATGAGCAATGGTCCCGTGAGACTGGCCGCTTCGAGTTGGGCTATCGACCAGTCGGCCCAGACCGGGTCGTTCGTTACGAGGTCGAGCAAGACATTGGTATCGATGAGCGTCACGCATCACCACGGGTGAGCGCCATGATCGCATCCGTGGTGAGGCCCTTTCCGGCATGTCCCCGAAGCTGCTCAAAGCGGCTGGCTGGCTTTTTCTCGTCAGCCCGCGTCAGCACCACGCTGCCATCTGCAGCCCGATGAAAATCGACCTTGCTTCCAGGCGCGATGCCCAAGAACTCGCGAACCGCTTTCGGGATCGTCACCTGCCCCTTTGCCGTCACCGTTGTCGTCATGATCGCAATCCTGTAATACCGATCTGCAATCAGGTATTACCTTTTGTCCGAGGTTTCAAGCTCGGGTCGTCGAAGGGCCATCTGCAGGAGTCGCCCGGCTCTACCCGCCAACAAATTCCCCACCCTCGAATACCTCCGCAAGCACCCGCGTCCCCATATCCGCCTCGGCCTCCGAGAGCCCGGAAAACCCGAGCAACAGCCGAGAGCGATCGGTGGAAACCACGTTCATCCGCGACAGCGGCATCACCACCACGCCCTTCCTCAGCGCTGCGGCGGAAACGGCGGTATCGTCGTTCCAGCCGCCCCGGCTGCGAACCGTCAGATTGATGCCCTGATCCGGCAGCACCACCTCCATATGGTCGCTGAGGCGTTCCATCAGATAGCCGGCCAGCATGTTGCGCGAGGCCCGAAGCCTTTCCCTTAGCCGCCGCAGATGCGCCGGAAAATAGCCCTCTTCCAGAAAATCGGCGATGACGCGCTGCTGGAAGCTCGGCGGGCAGCGGTCGACGGCCGGGCGCACGGCGCGGAAGGCGGGCACGAGATCGGCGGGCACCACGAGATAACCGATGCGCAGGCTCGGCAACAGCGCCTTGCTGAACGTGCCGGTGTAGAGAACGCGGCTCGCCTTATCCAGCCCATGCAGCGAGGCGATCGGATGGCCATGGTAGCGGAATTCGCTGTCGTAGTCGTCCTCGATGATCCAGCAATTGTTTTCCTCGGCATAGGAAAGCAGCCCGAGCCGGCGCGGGAGCGACAGCACGGAACCAACAGGATACTGGTTGGAGGGCGTGACGTAGAAGGCAGCCGGCGGCGCGATCTTGCCATCGAGCAGCTTGGCAATATCGATCCCATCGCGATCGACCGGAAGGCCGATCACCTCGATACCGTTCAGGGCAAGGCACTGCCGGGCCGGCGGATAGCACGGGTCCTCGACGACGGCTCTGTCGCCCGGCGTCATCAGTACGCGAAAGGCAAGGTCGAGCGCCTGCTGCGTTCCCGCCGTGATGAAGATCTGGTCGGACGCGCAGCGCACCCCGCGCGAGACGGCGAGATGGGCGCTGATCGCGGCCCTGAGCCGCAAGTCGCCCTGGATATCGCCATAACCTTCGAAGGCATAGTTCATGTGGCGGATGGCGATGCGGTTCAAAAGCCTGGCCGTCCGCTCGTCATGGGCGATGCGGCCGGTGACGAACGGCAGGGTCTTCTGCGGCTCGAGGCTAGGTCCGCGCGTGAGGATCGCAGTGGCGGCGGCCGACACGCCGCGGCGGACGGGCGGCACACCTTTCCCGTTGATGTCACTGACGCGGGACACGCCTTCGGGGATCGCCGAGGCGATATAGGTGCCCGAGCCATGCCGGGCGACCGCAAAACCCTCGGACATCAGGATCTCATAGGCCTCTGCGATGACGCCGCGTGAAATGCCCCATTCCGTTGCGGCAAGCCGTGTCGAGAGCAGCCGCTGCCCGCTCGAAAGCCGCCCTTCCGCTACGGCATTCCGTAGCGAGAGGTAAAGCTGTCGCGGCAACGGTGCCGATGATGCCGGATCGATCTCGGGCCGGAATGCTGCCGATGGCCCCTCGCGTCTTCTCATAGAAGTCATCAGCTCTCCCGCAGCCATTCCAGCGATTCATTCGCGTGTTTCGTCTCACTGTACGCGATCCAAGTGGCCCACAGAATCACGGTCAAGTGGCTCTGTCAAATGGATCATAATCGAATCTAATGTGAGCCACTTTCTAACAGGATTCGCATTGCATTGCCTGACGGAGGCGACATGGATCATCGAGCGCTCGACGTGCCCTATTTCAGCCAGTGGGAAACGCCCGAGATGACGCTGCCGGTGCTGGCGGAGGGGGCAGTCGCCCTGCACCGCGACGTCAACTGGAAGAATTCCGGCGCCGAGACGGTCGAGGAATATGCGCGCTGGGCGGTGAATATCTGCGGCATGGCCTGCCTGAAGATGATCCTGGCCGCCCGCGGCGAGGCACATCCGATCATCTCGCTGGCGCGCGCCTGCACCAGCTATGGCGGCTATGTCGTCAACGAGGCCGATGCCTCGATCAAGGGGCTGATCTATGCGCCCTTCGTCACCTTCGTGCGCGAGCGCTTCGGCCTTGCCGCCGATGTGCGTACCGGGCTTTCGACAGAAGCCATACCCGGAATCCTCGCGACCCATCGCTTCTTCATGGCCTCGGTCAGCAGCGCGATCCGCTGGCCGGAGCGCGAGCCGCCCGGTAAGGGCGGCCATCTGGTGCTGGTAACTGCCGCCGATGAGGAGAGCGTACGCTTCCACAATCCCTCCGGCCATGAGCGCGCCACCCAGGCCGATGTCATCCTGCCGCTTGCCACGTTCGACCGCTTCTTCGCCAACCGAGGCATCGCGGTCAACTTCTGAAAATAGGAGAACTCCAATGAGCCCTTCCCAGACCAGGCTGCGCATCGCCGTGCTTTTCGGCGGCCGCTCCAGCGAGCACGACGTTTCCATCATGTCGGCCACCAACGTCATGCGCGCCCTCGATCCGGAGCGGTACGATGCCCTGCCCGTCTTCGTCACGAAGGATGGACGCTGGCTGCAAAGCCGCTTTGCCGATGGCGAACTCGACACCCCCTCCTCCGGCACCGAACTCTGCCTCGTGCCCGGCGGGCACGGTCGCTTGCTGGCGATCGCGCCGGATGGAAAGGCGACCGAAGGGGGCAAGGTCGATATCGTCTTTCCGGTCCTGCATGGCCTGCATGGCGAGGATGGCGCGGTTCAGGGGCTTTGCCAGGTGGCGCGCGTGCCGCTTGCCGGCTGCGGCATCCTCGGCTCGGCAACGGCTCTGGACAAGGATATCGCCAAGCAGCTCCTGAAGGCTGCCGGCCTGCCGGTGGCCCGCTCGGTCACGCTCGATCAGGAGACACTCCCGGCGCTCGAAACGCTGGAAGCCGCGCTCGGCCTGCCGCTCTTCATCAAGCCCGCCCGCCAGGGCTCCTCCGTCGGCGTGCGAAAAGTCTCCGGCAGCCAGGAGTTCGCGCCTGCCCTCGCCGAGGGCTTCAGCCATGACCGCAAGCTGCTCGCGGAAGAATTCATCGCCGGCCGCGAGATCGAATGCAGCGTGCTGGAGGATGTCAGCGGCGGCCTTTTCGTCTCCCGCCCCGGCGAGATCGCGCCCGCCGAAAGCCACGGCTTCTACAGCTACACCGCCAAATATCTCGATGAGAACGGCGCCGCCCTTAAGGTGCCCGCCGAGCTTCCCGCCGAAGTCGAAAGCAAGATCCGCGACATGGCCGCCCGCGCCTTCCGCGCGCTCGGCTGCGACGGCATGGCCCGTGTCGATTTCTTCCTGACGGAAGACATGCGCTTCGTCGTCAACGAGGTGAACACCATTCCGGGCTTCACCGATATCAGCATGTATTCCAAGGCGATGGCCGCAAGCGGTGTGGCCTATGCCGAGGTCATCGACAGGCTGGTGGAGCATGGGCTGGCCAGAGGAGCGTGAAAACCGTCCTTCCCCCTTCTCCGCATCGAAGGGGAAGCAGACCCATTCACCCCAAAGCCAGCATCTCCAGCGCCGCCCGCATCCCGCCATGGGCCGCGCCATTGCGCTGCAACATCAGCGCCCTCGCCGCCTCGCCCGCCTTGTCGGGATCGCCGCCATCGAAGGGTGGCGCGGGATCATATTCGATACCGAGCTGGATTGCCTGGGCGACATCGACGCCGGCAAGTTCGGCGATGATGGTAAAGGCGAAATCGATGCCGGCGGTTACCCCGCCGGAGGTGATGACATTGCCGTCGCGCACGGTGCGCGCCTTCTCATATGTCGCGCCGACAAGCGGCAGCAGATCGGTATAGGCCCAATGCGTCGTCGCCCGCCGCCCCCTGAGCAGGCCGGCCGCCCCGAGCAGGAGGGCCCCGGTGCACACGGATGTCGCATATTGCGCCTGTCGCCCCTGATGGCCGATGAAATCCACTGTCTCGGCATCGCCAAGCGCATCGACGACACCGGCGCCGCCAGGAACGCAGATCAGGTCGAGCGCCGGGCAGGTCTCGAAACTCTGCCCCGGAAGGAAGCTCAAACCCCGATCGCTTGCCACCGGCTGCAGGCTTTTGGCGATGACATGGATTTTGACATCCGGAAAGCGCGATGGAGCCGAAAGCGACGGCGGCGTTGAAAGTCGGCTCAGCACCTCGTACGGCCCGGTGAAATCGAGCTGGGTGATGCCTGGAAAGATCACGAAACCAAGGTTGAAATCAGCCATGCCACTCCCCCAGAAATGATGCATGTGATTGCCTGGCGATCATCGCATTTGCGGCCGGTGGCTGCAATGGTGAGCTGCTGCGGGCGGCCCTGCGCGATCCAGTTCTCGAGCATAAGCTCGAGGGGTATCAGAGGAGGTCACCAGAAGTGTCGAGGATCTGGGAAGCGCGCGGTCTGCGCGCTACCGATCCGATTTACGTCAGCATTTACCGTTGCGTACTTCCGCCGGCGGTTTCAGCCGTGACACCTTTTCGGCCTTGGAGCTCTGGGCTGGAGGTGATGCATGTTGCGCCTGGTATTCGCGTCGACGATCGGCCTGCTGTCGGCGACTGCGGCTGCCGCGCTTCTGAAGGTGCCGGTCGCGCCAGCCGCGCCTCCAACGCAGCCGAGGTCAAGAAAAATGCCGACGGATCGGTGGACATCTATTTCGGACCGAAGGCATGGAAACGAACTGGGTGCCGACCATTCCCGGCCGCCGGTTCGAGCTTATGTTCCGCCTTTATGCACCGACCCAGCGCCTCTTCGACAAGGCTTGGATGCTGGCGGATGTCGAACCGTTGTGAGGAGATCAGATTATGACCGCGAAGAAGACAATTCTCACCACTGCGTCGGTGGCTCTGCTCCTCATGTCGGGCGCAGCATCCGGCTCTGACGCCATCAAGGTCACGCCGGATAATTTCGCGCGCGCCGAAACCGACATGTACATGACGGTCTCGGCCGGGGAAGCCGGGCTCGGAAAGCTTTTCCATTACCGAGAGCCTTTCGACGTGAAACACCAGACGGTCATCCGCGGCAATCGCGATACGCTCTATTCCAGCGCCGTCTTCGATCTGGATGCCGGGCCGGTGACGATCACGATGCCGGATGCCGGCAAACGCTTCATGTCGCTGATGGTCATCAACGAGGATCACTATGTTATCGATGTCTTCCACGGCGCCGGCAGCCACACGCTGACCAAGGATGGCATCGGCACGCGCTATGTCTTCGTCGGGGTTCGCACGTTGATCGATCCGACCAAAGCAGGCGATGCCGACGAGGTGCACAGGCTGCAGGATGCGATCAAGGTCGATCAGCCCGACGGGCCGGGTACGCTGGACATGCCCGTCTGGGACAAGACGAGCCAGGATACCGTGCGTAATGCGCTGCTGGCGCTCAATGCGACCATGGGAAGTTTCAACAAGGCCTTCGGCAGGAAGGGCGAGGTCGACCCCGTTCACCACCTGATCGGCACGGCCGCAGGCTGGGGCGGCAATCCGGACAGCGAAGCCACCTATCTGAGCGTCACGCCGCAGCGGAACGACGGCAAGACGGTCTACAAGCTGCATGTTCCCGGCGACGTGCCGGTGGACGGCTTCTGGTCGATCAGCCGCTATGACGCGTCAGGCTATTTCGTCGAGAACCCGTTCAACGCCTATTCGGTCAACAATATCACCGCCGACAAGGGCAAGGACGACTCCGTCGACATCCAGTTCGGCGGCTGCGACGGCAAGATTGCGAACTGCCTGCCGATCGAGGCCGGCTGGAACTACACCGTTCGCCTTTACCGGCCGCACCAGAACATTCTGGACGGAAGCTGGACATTCCCCGCGCCGCAGCCGGTGGATTGAACGGCAGCGATGCCGCCGCATCCAAGCGGCAGCGACACGGGCGGAGTCGTTACGCACCCCGGCACCGCCCTGCACTCGCCCTCTACTTCCACGCCGGCTCGTTTTTCTTCTCATAGTCGCCAAACGCCTTCTGCAGTCCGCCCAGCACTTCGGCTGCGGTCTCGAACATGGCCTTCAGTTGCGGCTCGTCGACCATCTCGATGTCTGACCGCAAATGGTCCATCATGTCCTGGAGGCGCATCTGCATTTTCTGCGTATGGTGACGCGGATCACTATCGGTTTCACTGACCATCGGTATTCTCCTCATGGTTCGTGTTTCGATAACCGCCAATCCGTATGGCGATTGCAGGCCGAACTCCTCACCTCCAATCGCGGTTCCCGATAAGAAAAGAGGCATATCACCGCGCCACCGGACGCGGCTGAAGACGTTGCCGGCGCAAGCAATTCATGAATAAGCAGTCGAGCAGCGGCATTGCTCACCTGCCGAGGTCTTTGCAGCAGCCACTGCCACCCTACCTTACCTGCCTAATCCGGAGGAGGAATTGTTATGGCTACTGTCAGCGTCCGCTATATCGTCGAAGACGTCGATGCAGCGATTGCCTTCTATACGCAGTCGCTCGGTTTCACTCTCACCATGCATCCGGCGCCGAGCTTCGCCATGCTCACCAGAGGGGATCTTCGCCTGCTGGTGAACGCAACGACTGGGCCAGGCGGCGCGTCCCAGCCCATGCCGGACGGACGCCGGCCCGAGCCCGGCGGATGGAACCGCATCCAGCTGGAGGTCGATGATATCGAAGCCGAGGTCGCACGCCTGCGCACGTCAGGCGCCAGATTTCGCAACGACATCGTGGCCGGAATTGGCGGCAAGCAGGTTCTCGTCGAGGACCCCTCAGGCAATGCCATCGAATTGTTCGAACCGCCCAAGAAGTAGCCGAAGCAATTCCAGCAAAAGTGCATAGCGGTTTTGCGTCCGGAATTGCGTCAAACAAGAGAGCAATTCCAGCAAAAGTGCATAGCGGTTTTTGCGCCGGGAATTGCGTCAAACAAGAAAGCAATTCCAGCAAAAGTGCATAGCGGTTTTTGCGTCCGGAATTGCGTCAAACAAGAGAGCAATTCCAGCAAAAGTGCGTAGCGGTTTTTACGTCCGGCTCAGGCGGCACGGCTTGCGGTAACGCCAGGACGCACCGCGGCGATCCGGAAGCGCGAAACAATCTCCTCCAGCGCCAGGACCTGCTCGTTGAGCCCTTTGCAGGCCGAACTGGTTTCTGTCGCCATGGCGGAATTACGCTGGGTCACTTCGTCCATCGCGTGAATAGAGCCGTTGATTTCGCCGATCGCCGAGGACTGCGCGTTCAAGGACGTGACCACCGCGTCGATCAGGCGCCCGACATGCTGCACCCCGGTTTCGATGTCCGAGAGCGCTTCGCCGGTGCGATTGACGAGCGCCACGCCCGCGCCGACCTGATCCGAAGATGTCGAGACCAGAACCTTGATCTCCTTGGCGGCATTGGCCGAGCGGGAGGCAAGTTCGCGCACTTCCTGCGCCACGACGGCAAAACCCTTGCCGGCCTCGCCCGCCCGAGCCGCCTCGACACCGGCATTGAGCGCCAGAAGGTTGGTCTGGAAGGCGATGTCGTCGATGACGTTGATGATCGAGCCGATCTGGTCCGACGACCCCTCGATCCGCTGCATCGCCGCGATGGCTTCGCGCATCAGCTCGGCGCATTGCAGCGCGGCCTTGCTGGTCTCGCCCGTCATCCGGCTTGCCTCGGCCGATTGTGACGAGGAATTGCCGACGGCCGACGTGATTTCAGTCAGTGCGGCCGATGTTTCTTCGATGGTCGCCGCCTGCTGCTCGGTCCGCTTCGCCAGCGCTTCCATGGCGCCGGCGATATCCTGTGACGAATGGCGCAGCGTGCTGGTGGCGCCGGAAACGGCGTCGATCGAGCTGGACAACGTGTCGACGCTGGAATTGAAGGCGGCGCGGAGCTCCTCGTAGGCGGATGGGAACCTGGTATCGATGCGAAAACCGAGATTGCCGCGCGACAGTTCATCGAGCCCCTGGGTGAGTGACTGGATCACCGCGTCACGCGCGGCTTCTTCGGAAGCGCGCTCGGAGGCCAGCTGGCGTTCCCTAGCAATTTCTGCTTCCTTGGCCCCCGCCTCGCGCAGGTGCGCTTCGCGGCGTTCGAGCGAATTGGTGCGGAAGACGACGACGGCCTGCGCCATCTGGCCAATCTCGTCGCTGCGCTCGGCAAAGGGCACGTCCTCGGAAAAGTCGCCATTGGCAAGGCCGCTCATATAGCGCTTCATGCCATCGATCGGCAGGATGGCGCGGCGGCGGAAGAAATAGAGGCCGCCAAGCAGCAGCAGGAAGGAAGCGAGCGCCGCCGCTGCGGCAGCCGAGGTCCATGTCATGATCTCATCGGCAGCATTCTTCTCCTGCCCCTTGAGATAGGTATCGGAATTGACCACGAGCTTTTCGACCGCATCCTGATGTTCGTGGAAAGCGGTCCTCAGCTTCACCATCGATCCGCTCGCGGCGCCATCCTTCCTGGCCTTGAGCGCCGGGATGACATCCTCCTCCATCACCTTCCAGAAGATGTCGCCCTTGGCCAGCACATCCTTGTCGAGTTCGTCCTTGAGCGACTGCGGCAGGCGGGTCGTCCGCCAATAGGCGCGGCGATCGTCATAGGCCGCCTTCAGCGTCGCGATCTTGGCAAGGTTGGCATCGATCAGATCGGGAAAGTCGTTGGCCTCATGCGACAGCATATAGGATTCGACCACGAAGAGCGGCGGCGGGAGAATATCGGCAATCAGGTCCTTGCCATAGACGATCTGCTCGTAGATCGGTCCGTTGACCTTGAGCCGTTCGAGCGCGGCCTGCTGCAGCCCGAAGGAAGCGAACATGCCGACGGAAACGGCAATGCCCACGACGGCGAGATTTCTGGCAATGGTGAGCTTCATTATCGATCCCCGAGATGCGGCAAGTCGCCGTTTGCGCGCTCGATGCACCTCCCGAGCGAACACCTCCGCGGACTTTAATATTGTATGGTAAATAAATGCTCTATAACCCGCCTTTATCTTTAGCACCGGGAGTACCAAAAATATTATTCGTCAGTTCCGGAGCAGATACAGGCGCTCTTTCTTCGATCAAGGCAAATCATACTTGATGCGCCCGCGAAAGCGGGCCGGAGACGGAACTCGCCCGCGCCGTGCTCAATGAGCTTGCGCTCGAGATTGCCTGGGTCGATGAGCATGGGAAGGCGCCGGTGAGAGGTCCCGGCCGGTCAGTCCGCGTCCGACTGGTCCGGCGACCGTCCGTAAGCATTCAGGATGGCCGCGATCAGACCGGGGAAGCGGCTATCCACTTCCTGGCAACGCGAATGGTTGCGCATCTCCACGCCGTGACGCTCGCCCCTGATTAGCCCGGCCTCACGCAGCACCTTCATATGCTGCGACAGCGACGACTTGGGAATGACACGCCCGCCGAGATTGGAAAGCGCGGCGCATGTGCCGCTGGAACCGAGGCCCGCGATCTGCGCGAAGATCGCCACGCGCTCCGGATCGGAGAGCGCATAGAGGATCGCCTCTGGCTTCAAATCTTCGACGGCTGGGTGAAAGAGCGGTCTCATGAATTTTTATATAGGGCTACTTGATATCTCGATCAACAGTTCCGAATTTCTGAACTACGGAACAAAGCCGCTACTCCCGGCGGCACTCCGAGTCGAAAGGAACTGATATGTCTAAGCTTGCTGGAAAAGTCGCTCTCGTGACGGGAGCCTCCAAGGGCATCGGCGCTGCCATTGCCAAGGCGCTCGCCACCGAAGGTGCAAAAGTGGTGGTCAACTACGCTTCGAGCAGGGCCGGCGCGGACGCCGTCGTCGAAGCGATCACCGCCGCCGGCGGCAAGGCGATTGCGGTCCAGAGCGATGTTTCGAAGGCGGATCAGGCGCAGGGCCTGGTCGACGCCGCGATCAGGGAATTCGGCCGTCTCGACGTGCTGGTCAACAATTCCGGCGTCTATGAATTCGCTGCGATCGGCGAGATCACCGAGGAACATTATCACCGCCAGTTCAACGTCAACGTTCTGGGCCTCCTGCTGACCACCCAGGCCGCCGTCAAGCATATTGGCGAGGGCGGCAGCGTCATCAACATTTCCTCCGTGGTGACCAGCCTCGCCCCGCCCGCCACCGCCGTCTATACCGGGACCAAGGGAGCGGTGGACGGCATCACCGGCGTGCTTGCCAAGGAGCTCGGTCCGCGCAAAATCCGCGTCAACGCCATCCTCCCTGGCATTGTCGAGACCGAAGGCGCGCACACGATAGGCGTCATCGGCTCCGATTTCGAGCGCACGGCCGTGGCTCAGACCCCGCTTGGGCGTATCGGCCAACCCGATGATATCGCCAAGATCGCAGTCTTCCTCGCTTCCGACGACGCCGGCTGGCTGACCGGCGAGCGAGTGACTGCCGCCGGCGGTTTCCACTGATTGCCGATTGATATCGTGCGTGCTCTTTCACTGGGCACGCACGCTGCCCCGGTTGCCCTTCACGCCCCAAGCGTAACGAGAAGCTCGTCCAGTTGCTCGAACTGCTCGGGCATCCCGCCCTCCGCACCGGAATTGGCGTCGAACGCTTCCTTCGAGGGATAGAGTTCGTGCAGCGTGAGCAGCGTCTTGCCGTCCTTTTCCTCGAAAGTGACAGTGGTGACGGCACCGTCTTCACTTTCCTCGTTGGTCCAGACGAGCCGCGCGTTCGGTATCACTTCGAGATACTTGCCGAAGAATGCCATGGAGTTCGACGCATCCTGTCCGAACTCGAGACGGTATGTGCCGCCGGTGCGAACATCCATGTCACAGGAAAGCAGGGGCACTCCTATCGACTTCGGTGCCCACCACCGCATGAACAGTTCGGGCGTCGTCCACGCCTTGAACACGATGCGCGCAGGAGCATTGAAGGTTCGTGTAACGACCAGCTCGCGCTCGGACTTGCGCTCCACGGTCGTGGGGTTCTTCATCGGGGCAGGCTTACTCTCCATCGTCCTTCTCCTTCCGTTTCAGTTCCTCGACAAGATTGTCCAGCGCGTCGAAGCGGGCGTCCCAGAGTTGGCGGTAGCGCTCGATCCAGGCCGCCTCCTCCTCCAGCCGGCGCAGGCCGAGCCTGCAGGTGCGCACGCGCCCAACCTTCTCAGTGGTGACGAACCCCGCCTGCTCCAAAATGCCGACATGCTTCTTCATGCCCGTCAGGGTCATGTGGAATTTTTCCGCAAGGTCCGTGATCGAAGCATCCGCGCGCCCGAGCTGCTCCAGAACACCGCGCCGGGTGGCGTCCGAGAGCGCGGCGAACGAGGCATCGAGACGGGCTGTCGAATACTGAACCATGTGGTTCAGTATATAAAGCTGAAATGAGCGATACGCAAGGGAACCGAACGCTGCCTTGTGACTTCGGCCGAACGCCCTTTCCCTTGGCGTCGGCCTCACACAGCCATTTTATCCAGCCGGGTTTGGGCTATTTCGGAGCATTCGGCCAATTCGAGGGAGCCGGGCCAGGATGGTCCTGACCCGGTGATCGAGCTGTAATCCTCTCCGATGTGAGGATTATGCAGAAGCGCGCAGCCTTATTGCTGCTGCTGCGCCGGCGGCGGGGTGCCGATCTTTTCCAGAACCTTCTTGGCGAGAGCCGGGTCGCTCTGTGCGGCTGTCAGGATCGAAGAGTATTCCTCGACAGAGATGCCGTTGGAGGCTTCGACGGTGTCGACCATCTGCTTCTTGGCTTCTTCCTGCAGCTTTTGCTTCGCAGCCTCGTCCTTCGTCGCGCTGATTTTGGCCGAATATTCCTGCCTGACCTTGTCGACCTGCTTATAGGCAACGGCAAAGGCCTCGATTTTCTGATCGCTGACAGGGGCGGCTGCACCATTGCCGCCAGTCTGCCCCTGCATCGGCGCCTGGCCCTGCGCCGGCGGCTGCTGTTGGGCCTGGGCCAAGTCCACGGCGAATGCCGGGCTGAGAGCAAATAGGCTGAAGACCGCAGCGGTCATCGTTGCGACGGGTGTGTAACGAGTGATCATAGTCATTCCTTTTCACGTGCATGATTTGATCGGCAGCAGGACCGCCTCGGTCGATCGCTCAACCACTGCAGGCTGGCGAGGTCGCAACGATGGACCGTCAAGAGGGCACGGTGCGGCGGTGGCGGGGCAATTTGCTGACGATTGAGCGGCAGCTTTGTGACCGCCGCCTGCGCAAGATGTCGAGGGCGGGCTTTCGAGCAGAGATGTACGGAGCGATAAGTTTCAGGGCGCGCGGATAAAGACTATCGCGTCCCATAGCTGTATTTAAACAGGCAAGGTCAATTCCCGAATGAGGGCGGAATAGACCAGAATACTGGCGGGGCAACGCCATATGCCTCATCGTCACAGCCCCAGCCACGGCACTCTATCGCGATCATCGCGAAATCAGCCCTTCATCATGAGCTCGCGGCCGATCTGTTTGGAGGCTGGGACCAACCGGATCTTTCCGACTGGATTGCGGCACTGGAAGAGGCCGTGCGTGCGGCGCGAACGCCACCCGTTCTCGTGGCTCATAGCCTAGCCTGCCTGCTCGTCGCACATTGGCATCAGGTTTCCGATCTTCCGGTAAAGGGGGCAATGCTGGTGGCCGTGCCGGACCCGGCCTCTCCGGCCTTTCCTTCACAGGCGTCAGGCTTTGCGGACGTGCCTCGGAAGCGATTTCGATTTCCGTCTCTCATCGTGGCAAGCATCGATGATCCCTATGGTTCGTTGCCCTATGTCGAGACACGGGCCGAGCAATGGGGAAGCGAGTTGAAGGTAATCGGCGCGGCTGGCCCCATCAACGGCCAAAGCGAACTGGGCGATTGGCCAGAAGGTCTGGCGCTATTGAGAAACTTCCTCAACCGTCTGTAGCCCGCGTTGCCGGCGAAAAGCCCCTCCCCAACCCCTCCCCACAGGTGGGAGGGGCTAACCCGGAGGCACCGCCTCGCACCTTCCGCGCCGTCGAATGTGGGGAAGCGGGCGCCGCAGGTTAAGCCCCTCCCCCTTGTGGGGAGGGTTGGGGAGGGTTTTTTTTATCGCCTCGGCGCCAAGATCCGTTGCGATGCCTCGGGGCTGACCGGCGCGATTCAGAGAATCAGAGGAGCGCAGCAGCGTTAGTGCGGCAGAAAGAACTTGCGAACTTTTCGGCGTCGCAGGCGTTCGGGTGTAGTCCGGTCGGGGAACCGCTTTGGGTTTAGAGCGCAAGAGCTGTCAGTGAAAACCCGACAATACCGAGGCTCGGAACTCTCATCAGCCCGCGAGACAGCCGCAGACCATTTCCGGCGCATGCGCAGTCGCTTCGTTTTCAACAAAGGAGAACGCAATGGCTTCAGCACAACAGGACGTCAGAGCGCTCTTGGACCATCGGACAGAGGCATGTCGGGCAAAGGACATCGATCGGCTCATGTCGCTTTATTCACCCGATATCGTCTACTTCGATGTCGTACCCCCTCTCCGCTTCATCGGAACCGATGCGGTCCGGGCAATTTCGTGCGGTGGTTCAAGGAATATGAAGGGCCAATCGGCCTGGAAACCCGCGAATTGGATATTGCGATGAACGGCGACGTTGCGTTCGCGCATATGCTCCACCTGGACAAAGGAAATGCCAATTTACCCGAGGAGCAGCGCGAGCGCGGGTTCTGGCTGCGTTCAACCGTCTGCTGCCAACGGTCCAACGACAAATGGCTGATCACACACGAACATATTTCCCTGCCTGTCGATTTCAGGAGCGGGAGTGTGCTGATGGGCCTTGTCCCCTGACGCTCTGGTATTGGGCGAGGCTCGGCCTGCACCCATGATCCGATACGGCGTCGCCTGAAGCCGCCCTTCCTAAAAGTCCGACTATCGATCGAGCATCTGCTCTCTCTGTCACCAATCACGGCACGAGCAATATGCTGCCGGCCGCCCGCCCCGACTCCATATCCTCATGCGCCTTCGCCACCTCCGCCAGCCTGTATTCCGCAGCAATCTCGCAAACGATACCCCTTTCCATGGCGCTGATGGCCGTCTCGGCAGCCTCGCGGTAGCGCCCGAGATCGGCGCACCAGGCCATGATGCTCGGATACGTGAGCGATTTGCCCGGCCGAAGCTCTTCCACGTCAACGGGCGGAATGGGTCCCGCGGCCTGGCCGATGCTGACGGCGGTGCCGAAGGGGCGCACGGCGCGGATGCTCTTCAACAGCATGTCGCCGCCGATCCCGTCATAAGCGACATCGACGCCCTTCCCGCCCGTTATCCGTTGCACTTCGGCGACGATATCGGCCTTTCGCCCGACGATCAGGTGATCGGCGCCATAGGAGGTGGCAAGATCAGCCTTTTCCGGCGAACTCACCGTGCCGATCACGGTGGCATTAAGCGATTTGGCCCAGCGCACGAGGATGCTGCCGAGCCCGCCCGCGGCCGCATGAATCAGCACGGTGCTGCCGTCGGCGACATTGGTCACCTTCTTCAGAAGCATATAGGCCGTCATACCCTTGAGCAGCGAACTTGCGGCCACCTTCGCGGAGACTCCATCGGGAAGCCGGATCACCCTGTCGGCCGCGACGATCCGGGTCGTGGAATAGGCGCCGGCCGGCGGCCCGCCATAAGCGACGCGGTCGCCAGGCTTGAAGCCGGAGACATCGGCGCCGACCTCTTCCACGACACCCGCCGCCTCCACGCCGATGACGGCGGGATAGGATGGCAGCGCGTAGAGACCCTTGCGGTGATAGACATCGAGGAAATTGGTACCGACGGCCTGATGGCGGATCTTGATCTCGTCCGCACCAGGGGATTGGCAGGGCTGATCCCGCAGCCGGAACTGGGAGACATCGCCGGGGGCATTCAGCAGGACGATCTTGTCGGTCATCTCGATTTCCTTTGTGGAAGCTTCTTGATGGGGAGAGACTAGCCCGCTGGTCCTATGTGTGAAAATTCCCTATAGTCGCACAATGGTTGGGAAAGAATTCACACAGATCGACTGGGACGATATCAGGCATTTCCTGGCGCTGGTACAGGCAGGCACCTTTCTCGGTGCGGCAAGACAGATCGGCGTCGAACACGCGACGGTCAGCCGGCGCATAACCGCACTTGAGAAAACCCTCGGGCGCAAGCTCGTCGACCGCCGCGGGCGGCGCGTCATCCTGACCGCTGATGGCGAAGAAGTGGCGAGACACGCAGCCTCCATCGCCCAGCAGACGGCTGTTATCGAGCAGCTTGGCCGCACGAGCGCCACCGACATGCGCGGCCATGTGCGGATCAGCGCCCCGCCAGCACTCTCGAGCGTGCTCCTTGCAGAACCCGTCACCGCGATCCGGCGGCAGCATCCGGGCATCGAGATCACGCTGGCGGGCGAAAAGCGGCTCGCCTCGCTGAACCGACGGGAGGCGGATATCGCCGTGCGGCTGTCGCGCCCCGACGATGGCGATTATGCCATCGCCAAGATCGGACAGATCGCCTTCCACCTCTATGCATCGAAGGCCTATCTCGACAGCGTGCCAGAGGCGCAATGGACCTTCATCGGCTATGACGAGGGCATGAACGCCTCGCCGCAGCAACTGCGCCTCTTCGAGCTCGCCGCCGGCCGGCCGATCGCTATCCGCTCCTCCGTTCTGGAGTTCCAGGCGGCCGCTGCAAGGCTCGGCGGCGGTGTCGTCATGCTGCCCGATTTCGCGGCGTCGGAGGGCCTGGAGCGTATCGAGGATGAAACGCCTCTGACGCGGGACGTGTGGCTGGTCGTCCATGCGGAGATCCGGGATGTGCCGGCCATCAGGGTGGTGATGGAGGCGCTGAAAGCCGCCTTTTGAGATGAGACAGTATGGAAGCACGCCTCGCCCCGGGGGAAGCTAGCCGGACTCATCGTGACCGGCGCGACCGGCATGGCCAGGCGCACTGGCGATCAATCTCATCGCCCCGGCCAATAGCAGGATCGAGACGGGCAGGACCAGCGCGTTCCACTGCAGCATCTCATCCGTCTCGGCGACGAGCGTGGCAAAATGCACCACCAGGTAAAGGATGATCATCTGGATGAAGAGATTTTTGAGTTCGGCGACGCTGTCGATGATCATCCAGTCAGGCAGCGCGGCGCGTTGCTCGGGCGACAGATCGACGAGGAAACCAAGGGTGATGGCGCAGCCGAAGATGACGAGGACGATGGCGAACAGCAGCTTGTCGGTCGCCCGCATGACGGCGGCAATGACGGCAAGGTCCGGATCGGTTCTCACATAGGCGAAGGCATCCCACAATGTCAGCAGGCCTTCCCAGAACATCAGGCCCGCGGCGGCGATGACGCCTATGGATGCAAGCGCCACGACGAAACGCAGCTTCAGCAGGATATTTATCATCGTCTCTCCGATCGGGCTCAAGGCTTCCGGATCAAGTCAAAACAGATTGAGGGTGCTGATTGCTTTCCGCACAAGGCTGATGCGACTTGCCGCAGAGGTCCCATTCGTTTTCCGAGTGGTAGCACAAATTGCACCCACAAGTTAGGGGAGACTACCACAGACCGTTCATCCAACGCTGTACCTCGTGCGCTTTCTGAGATTGCAGCCAGGAACGGCATCTCCTTTTGAAGGGCTGAAACGAGCTATCCACGCCAAATCAGCTGCGCCAAGCTCAACGATGTGCCGACATCGGGTGGTGCTAGAGGCACTGAAAGACGACTCTTGAAATGCAGCGATTTCGCAACAGGAACATCCTCACGTCCACCCGGCCTGCGTCGTGTCAACGCCCCTCCCCAACCCCTCCCCACAAGGGGGAGGGGCTTGATCTGCCGCCAGCGCTTTCCAAGCCTCCGACGTCTCAGGAGGGGGAAGGTCGTGCCGCGGCTAGTCCCTCCCCCTTGTGGGGAGGGGTTGGGGAGGGGTCTTTCCTCGACGCCGGAAGACCAATCCCACCACCCGGTTTGCCCATCGTCTCTGAGCGTATCTATTTCATTGCCGGCCCCGCAAATGCGCCCCCCGGCCATTCGGTCGAATGCCGGATTACTGCACGTGGCAGCTGGTCGACCGGCCCGGCGCTTCCAGCTGCGCATCGTTGCCCTTGATCCAGAACACCACCATGCCATCGGTATAACGCGCGCCTGAACCGGACATGCCCTGCGGCAGGCGGAAGCTCTGACCGTCCGTCGTGATCAGCGCCTCGTTGCTTGCGGACAGGAAGCTGGCGGTGACCCCCTTGCCGTCGTCACAGCGATAGATAATCCCCGTTTTGTCCTCAGCCCGGAGAGGGGCAAGCCCCATTAGCAGCGCCGCACCCGCCAATCCAAACACACCCGCCTTCATCCTGCTCACGCCTGTCTCCCTCTGTTGGAAAATGCCACGCTAACAGCCGATGAGATCAACGGCCTTGCCGATCTCCGCGGTGAGTCGAACCCTCATCCGCCCACGAACCTTCATCCGGCAGCATATCACGCGTTGCGCTCTGCGCGCAGCACCGGCAGCTGCGGTATGGCCCCGGCCAGAGCCATGGCGGGCTGCGACCCGGCTCGGCGCCTAGGGGCTGACGGTTGTTTTGCTGCGTGAGCGATAGCGAAAAATGGCACCTGATGTCGAATTCTCGCCCGCTCGCGCGTCTTCTTGACAGAGAGGTCAAGGAGAACAGCCATGACGATTTCCATTGCCGCCTTCGAACGCTCGCGGCCCTTGCCTTGCTTTCGTCACCACCCTGACATGTATTCTTTACAAATGACGCCTACCATAGGTTCGGACATGGAGGACCTGCTATGAATGAGATGACCGCATCGGACATGCTGAAGGATCCGCTGATCCGCCAGATGCTGCGCGCCGACAGGATCAGCCTTGCCTCTTTCGCCGCGCTCCTCGATTCCGCAAGCCGGCGTCAAGCCCGGCGCGACCCCGAAAGCGCTCCTGCACGACCCGCAGCTCCGCAGGCCTTTGACGGCGAGGCTCTCTCCGCCCTTTGACATCCTGACGCCCGACACAGGCAGGCACTCCCGGCCCGCCTCGCGGCGGGTCTTTTTTGCACCCTGCCTTTTGGCCTAAACGACTACATTGACAGACAGGACGCCCTCGCCTGTTTCGGCCGGCGCCCTGCCTGCGAGATCACCCAGCATCGTCAACGCCAGATCGCGCGAGACATGGTGCGGCATATGGCCGACACCATCGAGCAGTTCGATCTTTGCCGCGGGATGCCTCTCGCGGAGCCAGTCGAGATGCCAGCGGGGCTCGATGACCCGGTCTTCGCGTCCGAAGAGGATGGAGAGCGGCAGATCGGCCGGCAGGTTTTCAAGCGGCTCCATGTCGCCGTTGAAGGCCCAGAGCTCCTCGGCCATGGTGGCGACCGAGGCGGCATTGACCATATGCATGGCCGGCAGGGAAGAAAGCTCCGATGTCACCGGATTGGGACAGGAAGAGGCGCGCAGGCCGCGCTCGAGGAAATAGGACGACCAGCGGGCGATCACATGCTGGCGGATGACCGAGCCGACGAATGGCGCCATGGCACTGCGCAGCACGATGAACGGCTTGAAGGGAACCGGCCGGCAGCACGGCGAAATCAGCAACAGCCCTTTCACGAGATCCGGCCTGCGGACCGAAAGATGCAGCGCCGGCGCGCAGCCGATCGAATGGGCGGCGAGCACGACCTTTTCATGATCCAGCGCCTCCAGGAAGCGTTGGAGCCAGAAGGACTGGCCAAGCGGACCGCGCTCGCCGGCCGGCAATGACTGGCTAAAACCGTAACCCGGCCTGTCGGGCGCGATGATATTGAAGCCGCTCTCGGCAAACGGCATCATCACCTCCTCGGCGATACTGCCGCAGCCGTGCAGCAGCACGACGGGATTTCCATCTGCGCTTCCGCTTTCGAGCATATGGATCTGCTCGCGACCGGTTTCGATGATTTTGCCGACCTGCGGGGAAACGGCCGGCGGAGGGAGAGGCTGCCCGTACTTCATGGCGCCGAAACGCAGGTGCGGGGCAAAACGTTCCGCTCACCAGCAGAAATTCGTCCGCTTTCAGACGGTTAGGGCATGACGCATGCCCTGCCCTCCCCGGGAATTTCCGGCAAAGGCGGCAGCCCTCAGTCGTTGACGGCCACCGCATCGGCTGTGCCGAGATAGGCCGCGAGCTTGGCCCGGTCATGCCATCCAAGATCGGCCGTCTTGCCCATCAGTTCCGCCGGCACCTTCCAGCCCGGATCGACGCCTTCCATGTTCGGTAGCTCATGGGCGATGCCCTTGTGGCAATCGATGCAGGTCGCCTTGCCCGGCAGCAGGTAACGCGTGTGGATCTCGGCCGCGCGCACCGTTTGTTTCGTCAGGTCCATGGCGCCCATCGAGTGGCAGTTGCGGCATTCCAGGCTGTCATTGGCCTTCAGCCGCGCCCATTCGTGCTCGGCGAGTTCCAGCCGCTTGTCGAGGAATTTCTCGCGCGTGTTGATCGTCCCGAATATCTTGCCCCAGACTTCCTTCGACGCCTGCATCTTGCGGGCGATCTTATTGGTCCATTGGTGCGGCACATGGCAGTCGGGGCACGTGGCGCGAACGCCCGAGCGGTTGGAGAAGTGAACCGTGCGGCTCAGCTCCTCGTAGACGTTCGTCCGCATTTCATGGCAGCTGGTGCAGAAGGCTTCGGTATTGGTCATCTCGAGCGCGGTATTGAATGCGCCCCAGAACATGACGCCGCCGACGAAGCCGCCGAGCGTCAGGAAAGCCAGGCTGAGTGTCGCCGCCGGCGTACGCAGCAAGCGCCAGCACCAGAGGACTATCGCCTTGATCCTGCCGGTCATTGCTCGCTTCCCGCAGGCTTGAAGCCCAGCTCGCTCATGTCCTTGAAGGTGTTCGGCACCAGCGGCTTCGCATCCGCCTGGGGCACGTGGCAGGCGGTGCAGAAATACCGCCTGGGCGAGACGTCGGCCAGCATCTGCCCTTCGCGGGTCATGTAATGGGTGACGCTGATCATCGGCGCGCCCGAGCCTTCGGTCAGCTCGCGGCGATGGCAGGACAGGCAGCGATTGGCATTCACCGTCAGCTGATAGCCCTCGATCGAATGGGGGATGATCGGCGGCTGGTCCGGATAGTTCCGCATCTTCCTGACGTCATCGACGACCCATTTGGGAACCGGCTTCGCCTCCTTGTTCTCCATCGGGTTCTCGCTGCCCGACAGGGAGGGCACCATCTGCGCCAGCGTGACGGTGCCGGTGAGCATGAGAAGGGCGACGGCTGCGATTGCCCAGACGCGCCTCGTGATCAGGCGCGCCATGATCAAGCGGCGACGGGTCAGACAACGGGAAGAAGCTTGACTGCGCATTTTTTGAAATCCGTCTGCTTGGAGATGGGGTCGGTCGCGTCGAGCGTGACCTTATTGATCAGCTGGCTGGCGTCGAACCACGGGACGAAGATCACGCCATGCGGCATCCGGTTGCGCCCGCGGATTTCCACGCGGCTGATGATCTCGCCGCGCCGGGACTGGATGCGCACCTCCGCCCCCTGATTGAAGCCCATCTTCCGGGCGTCATCACCATTCATGAAACAGCGCGCGCCGGGAAACGCCCTGTAGAGCTCGGGAACGCGCATCGTCATCGAACCCGAATGCCAGTGTTCGAGGACGCGGCCGGTCACGAGCCAGAAATTAAACTCGTCATCGGGCGACTCCGCAGGCGGCTCGTAGGGCACCGCCAGGATGACCGCGCGGCCGTCCTTCTGCCCGTAGAATTTCAGCCCCTCGCCTGGCTTGACATAGGGATCGTAGCCTTCGCGATAGCGCCACCGCGTCTCCTTGCCGTCGACCACCGGCCAGCGCAGGCCGCGCACCTGATGGTACATATCGTAAGGCGCCAGATCATGCCCATGCCCGCGGCCGAACTCGGCATATTCCTCGAACAGCCCCTTCTGGATGTAGAAACCGAAGGCCTTGGCCTCCCGGTTCTCATAGTCCGGCGAGACGTCCGACAAGGGGAATTCGTCCACCTTCCCGTTCTGGAAGAGCACCTGGTAGAGCGTCTTGCCCTTGTAGTCCGGGTTCTTATCGAGGATGTCGGCGGGCCAGACCTCATCGGTGGTGAAGCGCTTGGAAAACTCCACCAGCTGCCAGAGGTCCGAGCGGGCCTCGCCCGGCGCGTTGACCAGCTGGTGCCAGACATGCGTGCGCCGTTCGGCATTGCCGTAGGCGCCCTCCTTCTCCACCCACATGGCCGCCGGCAGAACCAGATCGGCGCTCATGGCGGTCACGGTCGGATAGGCGTCCGAGACGACGATGAAATTGTCGGGATTGCGATATCCCTTATAGGTCTCATTGCTGGTGTTCGGCGCGGCCTGGACGTTGTTGTTGACCTGCACCCAGTAGAAATTCAGCTTGCCGTCATGCAGCATGCGATCCTGCTCGACGGCATGATAACCGGGCTTGTCCGGCAGCAGCCCGTCCGGCAGCTTCCATATTTCCTCGGCGTGCTTGCGATGCTCCGGATTGGTGACGACCATGTCGGCCGGCAGCCGGTGGGCAAAGGTACCGACCTCGCGGGCCGTGCCGCAGGCCGACGGCTGTCCCGTCAGCGAAAACGGGCTGTTGCCGGGCTCCGAAATCTTGCCCGTGAGCAGGTGCAGATTATAGACCATCTGGTTCGCCCACACGCCGCGCACATGCTGGTTGAAGCCCATGGTCCAGAGCGACATGACCTTGGTTTTGGGATCGGCGTAGAGTTCCGCGAGCTGTTCCAGGAAGGCGCTGTCGACGCCCGAAAGCTCGACCGCCTTTTCGAGCGTATATTCGGAGACCATGGCCTTGAAGGCCTCGAAATCGATCGGCTCCATCTTGGCGGCGTCGGCGACACCCTTGGCCTTCATTTCCAGCGGGTTGTCGGGACGCAGGCCATAGCCGATATCGGTCGTGCCTTTCATGAACTTCGCATGCTTGTCCACGAAATCCTGGTTGACGCGGCCGGTCTGGATGATGTGGTTGGCGATGTAGTTCAGGATCGCGAGGTCCGTCCCCGGCTTGAAGATCAGGGGAATGTCGGCGAGATCCATGCTGCGATGCGTGAAGGTGGAGAGCACCGCGACCTTGACATGCTCGTGCCCCAGCCGCCGGTCGGCGACGCGCGTCCAGAGGATCGGATGCATCTCCGCCATGTTCGAGCCCCAGAGCACGAAGGCGTCGGCGTTTTCGAAATCGTCGTAGCATCCCATCGGCTCGTCCATGCCGAAGGTGCGCATGAAGGCGACCGCCGCCGAAGCCATGCAGTGGCGCGCGTTGGGATCGAGATTGTTGGAGCGGAAGCCAGCCCGCATCAGTTTTGTGGCGGCATAGCCTTCGAAAATCGTCCACTGGCCGGAGCCGAACATGCCGAGCGCCGTCGGCCCCTTTTCCTTCAGCACGCGCTTGGCCTGCGCCGCCATCACGTCGAAGGCTTCTTCCCAGGTGACGGGTTCGAACTCGCCGTCCTTGGCATAGATGCCGTCCCGCTTGCGCAGCAGCGGGCTCGTCAGCCGGTCCTTGCCGTACATAATCTTGGAGAGGAAATAGCCCTTGACGCAGTTGAGGCCCCTGTTGACCTCCGCCTCCATGTCGCCATGGGTCGCGACGACCTGGTTCTCCTTCACGCCCACCATGACGCCGCAGCCGGTGCCGCAGAAGCGGCAAGGCGCCTTGGACCATTTGATCTCCAGCGCCGCCACCCCGCCGGGCACCGACTGGGCCGAAGCGGGCGCGGCGATACCGGCGGTCGCAGCCGCGATCGCCGCGGCCTGCGCCTTCAGGAGATCACGCCGCGTGAGTTCGGTCGTCATCGATCGTCTCCTTCATTTCCAATGCCTGTTCGAAAACCATATGGGCGGCGAGCACGCCGTCCATTGCCGAGATGCCGATGAGCGTTTCCCCGAGCACGCTGGAATGCGGCCCTTCGATCACAATGACGATCTTGCCCGCTCCCGTAGCGTGAACCTCCACCCCCTCGATTGCCGCCAGACGCGCTGCGACATCTTCGGTCAGTTCCGGACGGGTGACGACGACGGCGCTGGAGACGTGATGGCGGCTGTCAGACATGGGTTGCCTCCCGATGGCGGGGTTTCATCGCGATTGCATCGGCCGGACAGACCGAAATGCAGGCGCCGCATCCCGTACAGGCATGCGCATCGAGCTCGGGAACGAACGGCCCGCCGAGCCGCGGCCAGAACCGGATGGCGCCGACCGGACAGCTGTCGCGGCAGGCCTGACAGTCGACATAATTATTGGCGAGGCACCCGTCATCGATAACAGCATGATGGGCAAAGCTGTCGGCGGTACCGGCCGGAAAGACATCCTCGGGACATCGTTCCGCGCACTGGCCGCAAAAGGTGCATTCCCCAAGCCGGAAATCCACGGTGGGAGCGCCCGACCGGATCGAAATGATCTTCGTGGGGCAGGCTTCGACGCAGGCGCCGCAGCCCGAACAGCTTCGAACGGATGTTTCAGTCGCTCCGGGAGGAAGCATCCTCTCGGGAGGGAAGATCGCGGCCGGATCGTCCGAGGAACTGCCTGTGAGAAAACCGCGCCGAGTGCGAGTCGAGAGAACCATTGGAGATCCTCACTCTGCCGAGCCTGGAGGCGCGGCCTTGACGTCATGAGGTCCTGGCGGCCCGTACACGATCTGGTACATCCAGACCGCAAAACCGTAACCGCCGACGACCCCGACGGCGACCACCGGCCAGATTCCGAAAGCGAGCACGGCGAAGGTCAGCAGCTCGCGCCTGCGCTTCCTCCTGAACTCTGCGACAGAATCCGTGATTTGAGCCAAAAGTCCTCCTAGAGTTGCGGATCAGATTGCCACAACCCCTCATGTGTGTCCATCCGCCATCGCGACCGCATGGCGGAGTCGGTTGGAGAATATGTATCGCACGCTCGCCCGGTGGTCCTTGACACAGATCAAAGCAGGTAGCCGAAGATACTGAATCCACTGCCGCAGCAGTGCCCCTTCCGGCAACCGTCGCAAGGGTGACCGGGGCCGCTCCGCTTGAACCCGGGCGGGGATTATTTCGGGCATCGGCTGTCGGATTCCGGCCCACCCGCCCGTCTAGGAGACAGACAGGCCGAGGAGAACGATCATGACGATTACCATTACCGCATTCGAAAACTCGCCCGACCGCGGCAGAGGTCTGGCGCGCGACATGCGCGTTCGCTGGGCGCTCGAAGAAGTGGGGCTGCCTTATGAGGTCCGCCTCGTCTCTTTCAAGGAGATGAAGCAGCCCGCTCATCTGGCGCTTCAGCCTTTCGGGCAGATCCCGACCTATGAGGAAGGCGGTCTTGCCCTCTTCGAATCCGGCGCAATCATCCTGCACATCGCCGAGCGCCATCCGGGCCTGTTGCCCGACGATGCCAACGCCCGCGCCCGCGCCATCGCCTGGATCTTCGCCGCCGTCTCCACGATGGAACCCGTCATCGTCGACCGTGAAACCGCCAGATTCGAAGAGGGCACGGAGAGCTGGTACGACGAGCGCCTGGCCCATGTCGAAAGGCGCATCCGCAAGCGGCTCGGCGAACTCTCCAGGCGGCTTGGCGATGCCGACTGGCTGGACGGAACATTCAGCGCCGGCGACCTGCTGATGATCTCGGTGCTCTTGAGGATGGAAGGATCGGCCCTGCTGGCGGAATATCCAAACCTCTGCGGCTATATCGCACGCGGGCAAGCGCGCCCGGCTTACCAGCGCGCCTTCGAGGCGCAGAGGGCGGTGTTTCTGGCCGTATCTGCCGGCGGGCAATAGTCCTGACAGGGTTGATATCCGCGGGCGCGGCGAAATCTACAGGAAAAATTTCCCCTCGGCTTCATAGCCTTCCGGTTTCGGAACGGGAAGAGCATGAAGTTTTTCCTTCATGTCAGCCCGAAGATAGGTGTCGAATACAAAGCGTCTTCCATGACCCATAAGATGCTTGGCGGTTTGCCGCTCGAGCCAGGCGCTAGCGGTCGCGCCTACAAATTTCCGGTACCGGACTCTGTTGGCTAAAGGCATAGTGAGCGTGAACCGCTCGCGTTGGTTCCCTGAGGCTTCGGCCTGAGGGTGTTTCGAATGGTCGTAGTTCCACCAGACCGAAACGCGCAGCTCGCCGTAGCTGATGCTTTGCCAGAGTACCACCGACGGATATCCGGCAATATCGGCAAACAGGTGGCCATCCTCGTCGGTTGGACCATTACCGGGCGGGGCAGCAAGGGATATCCTGCCCTGCTTGATCGCATCGTTCATCCCTAAAACGAGCAATTTCCGGTAGCTGTCCATGAGGCCCTCCCCGATTGTCTGACATACAAGGCGAGCGTTTCACCTTTGTCGTTTTCACTTTCCGGCCGCTTTTCACAAAGCGCACGGCAGTACCTTGTGCATAGACTCAGTTGAGGTGGTGGCAGACGAACGACGGATCTGGAGGCGCGCCGGAAGCGACATAGTCATGGGTTACGGCCAGTGGGCAACGCGCGCTGATGTGAGTGGAGATGATGAGACCCTTGGGTGAAGCGATCTGAAAGTTCACCGCTTATCTCGGCTCGTCATGCCCATTGATTGGACAGGAGGTTCGATATCTCCTTCGGGCGGCCGATAACCGCCCCACGCCGCCGATCGCTCTGGCGTCATTCAATGCGATCAGAGTTGGAGGCCGAGGTTCAATCACGCCCCCTCACCGCCGCCCCCTTGACCATCCATGAGGTGGTGTCGTGATCGGGGTGCTGGTTGCTGCTCTCCTTGATCGCCGCGGCCCAGTCAGCGCCGTTGTCTTCGGTCCGGCCGGTATTTTCTATCCCCGTGATCGTATCGAACCATGCCACCATGTTTTCGGTGCAGGTATTGGCGAGCGGCGGAAAGGCGTGCGGATTGTCGAGCGAACCGATCATCAGGTTGGTGCGGCCGTTTTCGAGGTGGTGGAAGAACAATGGTGTGCCGCAATTGGCGCAGAAGCCGCGCTCGACAAGCTCTGAGCTCTTCCAGACATCCGGTTTGCCGCGTGTCCAGGTGAGCGCGTCATCGGGCGCGGCGACGAGCGCGGCAAAGATGTTGCCCGAGGCTTTCTGGCACATGCGGCAATGGCAGAGATGCGAATTGTCGAGCATGGCGGTTGCGTGGTAGCGCACCGCGCCGCACTGGCAGCCGCCGCTGACCTCCATCTCGATACGTTTCATTTTTCTCCTCCGTGGAAAGGCAGGTTTGGGTCACCTCTTTTAGGTTCTCGTCTTTTGATCGTCCAGCGCCGCCGGTATCTCCAGCCACCGGTCTGCCTGGACCAGCCAGTCCGGCTTGCGCGCCACCAGCGGCTGCTCTGGGCGGGCGGCGAGGTCGTCGAGCCATGCCAGCTCATCCTGCGGTACCTGCCGGCTTGCCTGGGGCGCCTCGCGCCAGCGATCCCAGTCGGATGTCACGCGGCCGTTCAGGACGTGGTGGTCGCGCAGGACGTTGACCTTCAGGAACCACAGGCCCGTCGTGCTGCCATGCCCGAAGCTTGCAGGCTCCGCCTCCCCGCGCCGGCACTTCAGCCAGGCCTCCCCCGCCATAAGAAAAACGTCGCGCGGCATGTCGGCAGCGTCGAATTCGATGTGTCTTTTGTCTCTCAGCATCGCGTCTATCTGTGCGTCGGCGAGCTTCCAGGCACCGGATCTGCCGTCGCGATATTCGCAGATCCAGTGATCCTCCCATCCGATCGAAAAATAGGATGCGAAACCGCAGCGCACGCGGGCGGGAACGTCCTTGCCCCGCAGGAAGGCGCAGAGCAGGAGCGCGAAATCCCGGCATGTTCCGACGGAACGCCTGTCGGCCGGTCGCGCCTGTGCAAGGGGCCGGTCGTCACGCTGCAGGATGTCGGCAAGCCGTTCGGCGATCGGCAGGGTCTGCCGCGCGGACGGCCCGAGCTTCGACGCGTCGAGACCATAATCCGCGAGCCAGCTGGAATGCACCAGGAGGCCCTGTACGATGCCGGCGAGATGCCCGACCTCGTCGGGAAAAGAGGCGATGATATCAGCGTGATGGCCGGGGTCGGACATCGGCGTATGAGCAATCCATCGGTCAAGGCTGGTCATGCTGGCGCTCCGGTTGATGGATACGGCACCAGCCAAATCCATCAGGAGGCCGCCGGCAAGGCCGGGAAACGGGCAATTCGGCCACATTGCCGCATGTTATTGTTTATCGTCGGCGACCGCATATCGCGCAAACGTGAGCAGCGGTTCTGCGATGATAAACGCAAAGAGACAATGGCTTAAAGCGTAGAGCGGATATGAAGAACCGCGACGCGCTTTAATGCGCGAACGGTCCCTTATCCTCGTGCTCGGCCGCCGGCACGACAATGCCGGAATAGAGCACGGGTGATCCGCTCTGATCGCGAAAGGCCCGGCCGAAAGCCGCTACCATCCGGTACCGACCGTCCCTGCCCAGGACGCGATAGGTGCTCTGCTGCGCGATATCGGCGACGAGCACCTCCGAAATCTTCTTTGCCAATCCCGGCCGGTCGTCGGGGTGCACACGCGCAAGATAGTCTTCCAGCGGCAGGCCGCGCACCGTGGCGTTGGGATCGAGGCCGAAAAGCTCGGCGAGCGCGCTGTCTGCGAAGACGAGGTTCCTGACAATATCCCAGGTATAAATCCCCGCATCGCTGGCAACGTCTTCGAAGGTCTCGAACGAAGAAACGGCGTCGCCAATCATTATCTGCGTGTCTCCGCTTTTATTTCAGCGAAGCCTAAAGATTTGCCGGGTAACTTCAACCTAGTATTGACCGCAATACACAACGGCCGAAGTCGCCGGCAGACCGACGACAGCTCGGCGCGGTCTCTCTTCACGAGCGAGAAGGGTACGGGGCGGGAAGGATTAGGGCCGGATCTCTATCCCGGCCCCTCACCTCATGCTTTACTTGTTCAAATCCTTCGCCATCTGCAGGTGATGTTCCAGCGCCGGGCGCGTTTTGGCGGCCCAGGCCTTCAGCTCCGCATTCTCGCCCTCATCGCCATAGCGCTTGAAGAGATCGACGGCGTCCTCATGGGCGTCTTCCTGGTCGGAGTGATATTGCTTGGTGAAGTCGTCGCCCTGCAGGCTCTTGAGCTTGTCGAGCATCGACTGCTGCCCCGATGTCATCGTCGGCGGGATCGTCGCATTCACCTTGCCGCCGGAAACCAGCGCCTTCAATTCCTCCGTCGTTTTCTGATGATCCTTGACCATCTGCTCTGCGAAAGCCTTGGTCGGCGCATCGGCGCGCTCGATCGCAAGCTTGCTGGATTCGATCTCGAACATGTCGGATGTCGCGGCCTCTGCCACGAAATCCTCCGTCTTCGGCGCGACGCCGAGGACGGAATTGACACCGGTTTTTTCCGCCGCCGTCTGCGCAAGAACGGGGGATGCGACGAGCATGACAAGTCCGGCAAGAATGATAGGCTTCATGATTGTTCTCCTGATGGGCGCGCCGTCAAGCCAACAATCCACGCGAGCAAAAGTTCCTCATGTCTGCAAATGCCGGAAATCTCCGCACTCAGCCGAGCCCTTCCTCGGCAAGGGCCTGGATCACGGAGGGCAGTGCCCGCATGCGGTCGAGAGACCTGCGAAGCCTGTCCGGCAGCTCGACGCCGCTCCTCGGTGCAACCATCAGCACCCAGAACAGATAACAATCGGCGATCGTCAACTCGTCGCCGACGAGGAATGTCCTGTCACCCATCTGATCGGCGAGGATGGCGAAGGCCTGCGCGAGCTTTTCGCGGGCACGCGCCTTCTCCGGCTCCGGGAAATCCCTGAAGAACGGCTGGTAGCGGGGATGGATCTCGGATGACATGAAGGCAAGCGCTTCCAGCACCCGCCATCGAAGAAGACGATCTTCAGGCAAGAGCCTGCCGCTCGTCTCGGCGATATAGTTGAGGATGACCTGGTTCTCGGTCAGGACCGTTCCGTCCTCCAGCTCGAGGGCAGGAATATAGCCTTTCGGATTGATCGAGAGGAAATCGCGGCCGTCCTGCGTCTTCTTCCCATGATTGATGCTGATGAGCCGGTACGAAAGCCCGGCCTCGATGAGCGCGATATGATCGGCAAGGCTGCAGGCGCCCGGATAATAGATGAGGTTCATGGTGGTCTCCCGGTGGTGACCCGTCTCGGCGAGACCAGGTCCGGATTGTTGACCACAGCCATTTATGTGACCTAAAAATGCCCGTCAAAAGCATATCTTTGGGAGTTGGTCAGATGGATATGACTGGCAGGCCGACGGCAACCGACTGCAAAGGCGTCAGCGAAATTCTGAGCCGGGTCGGCGACAAGTGGACTATCCAGGTGGTGGTCGTGCTTCGCCGGGACGCTCAAAGGTTCAACGGGCTCAAGCGGCAGGTGAGCGGCATCTCCCAACAAATGCTGACGCGCACGCTGAAGACGCTGGAACGCGACGGCATGATCGAAAGAACCGTCCGCCCCAGCACCCCGCCGCAGGTCGAATACAGGCTGACGCCGCTCGGGCACTCCCTGTCGGAAACCGTGCGGCAGCTTGCCGACTGGGCGGCTGAAAACCGGGGAAATATTGAAGACAACCGCCTGCGCTACGACACCGACCACGCCGCCGATCAAGCATGAGCGGTCCGCGACGGCTGACGCCGCCTGCGTGACGATTGCCAGCCGGACAGGCTCACGCATCGCTGCGAGACCGTCGCGACCGGAAACGAATCCTGGCGCTTCGTCGCCGCTATCAGGCCATTGCCGGCTCGCCGGCGGGCGCAGCGCGATAGGCTTCGCGGCCGCCGACCCAGGTGCGGCGAACGGCAGGCGCGCCACCCTCCGGCCAGTCGACCAGCACCAGATCCGCCCGCTTGCCGACTTCGATCACGCCGCGATCGGCAAGGCCGGAAGCGAGCGCCGGATTGCCTGAGACGAGCGGCCAGAGCGCATGGAGCGGCGCCACGCCATCGGCCTTCAGCCGTGCGAGGCCAAGCAGCATGGCCGGATAATAATAGTCGGAGGCGAGAATGTCGCAGAGCCCTTCGCGGATCATGTCGGCCGCCCCGATCGAGGCGAGATGACTGCCGCCGCGCGTGGCGTTCGGTGCGCCGAAGACGATGAAATCGCCGGCATCGCGCGCGGCCCGCGCCACCCGCCGGTTCATCGGGAATTCCGAGATCCGCGCCCCGCGCTGGCGGAAGAAATCGCGCGTTTCGATCTGGCTGTCGTCATGCGAGAGCATCGGCGCGCCGGCAGCCTTTCCAAGCGCGGCCACCTCTTCGATCGCCTCGGGCACCTGCGGGCGGAGCGCCCACATGTCCCGCACCAGCGCCACCATGTCGGCGACCGGGATTTTCGCCCGTTTGGCCCGCTCGCCCATCTTCTCGGCGAAGGCAGGCGTTGTCGGATCGACTGTCGGGAAGGCCGGATCGAGGTCGAAGGGCCGTTCCTGCAATGGTATCGAGGGATGCAGCATCACCATCGACGTGTGGTCGTTGAAGGCGATCGACGGCAGGCGCGGACCGGCAAGCGCCTCGCGAATGAGGTCGATCGCCTCGAAGCAGAAGGTTTCCCAGCGCAGCTGCACGCGATTGTCCACCGTCAGCCGCGGGGTCAGCGCATCGAGCGCCCGCACGATGGCATAACCGGTTTCGACCGAGCGCAGCCCCGGCTCCCAGCTCAGCGTCAGCGCATGATAGGCGGTGGCAATGCCGTTGGCGGCAAGCTGGCGGTCGGTTTCGAGCAGCGCGGCAGCGACCGGCAGCATGGTGCCCGGCCGCGGCATGACCTGCCGCTCGAAGGCGTCGCCATGAATATCCACGAAAGCCGGCCCGAGCAGATGGCCGCGTCCGTCGACGATATCGGCTCCGTCGCGCGCGCCGTCGATCGCGGAGATCCGCCCGTCTTCGACGCGCACGGAGGCGGCTTCCAGACGATCGCCGAATACCACGGTGGCGCCCTCGATGATCACTGGCCTGTTGTTCTGCATGGGTCTGGTTCCAGAAAAGAGAGATGCGGGCAGCCATATCCGCCGAGACGCCGCTGACCGGCTGCGCCGGCGCCCGCTTCTAACCAGCCCATATGACAAATTTGCGAACGTTGCTGTGCATGGATGGACATTGATTTGGAAAGACCGGGAGTTTGGAAAAATCGGCGGCGACAGTGACCTTTCGAGGCCGGCGCGGCGCTTGCCGGATGGGTTGAGCGGGGAGAGCAATTTGACGGGTAATCCGAGCGCAGTGATTCGTTCCGTGCGACGATCAATGCCCCTCCATTGCCGTCTCGATTGGTGCCTATCGTAAGGCGAGGCTGCCCAAAATTGTTAAAAATCTGAAAAAATGTCGATTCCTCATTTGGCGTGAGAAATCCGGTCGCGCCCATCAGATTTTCCTAATGTTTTCAACGGACGCTTGTCGCAATAGTTGCGAAAAGATTAATTCGCGGAGTACGAGACATTTATACTGCCCCATTTTGGGCAAGTCCAATTTCCGCAAATATTTCAAAACGTAACTTCGGAGTGATTTGGATAATGTGGCAGCAATAAGGCTATGATTTCTCAAGCACTTACTGCCCCGTTGCTGTTGCGCCCTCGAAATTGTCGCCCTATAAACCGCCGCCGTAACGACTGATTAACCAAAAATACTAATCAGCAAACACAACGCTAAGGTTGAGGAACAAGAACATGACGACATACTACGTATCAACGGCCGGCAGTAGCGGCGGCAACGGCAGTACCTCGTCTCCCTTCCGCACTATCAGCGAGGCGATGTCGGCTAACCTGAAGCCCGGCGATGAGGTCGTGGTGAAGGCGGGGACATACAACGAGAGCATCAACATCGATAAGAGCGGCTCGGCGGCAGGCGACATCACGCTGCGCTCGGAAGTGCCCGGTGGGGCGCTGATCCGGCCGCCCGCAGGCTCGTACAACGCAATCAGCGTCAACGCCAATTACGTGACGATCGACGGCTTCGACATCAAGGGTGGCCCCGGCGACGGCATCGAAGCGAACAACGTCCATCACGTCTCCGTGCTCAACAACAAGGTTCACGATGCCGGAGAGTCTGGCATTCAGTTCAACGGAGCAGACTTCGTCAGGGTCGAAGGGAACGAGACCTACCATAACGCGTCATCGGGCTGGTTCTCCGGCATCTCGCTCTACGAGAACCGGAACCTTACCGGCGATACCTCGAACACCGGCTACCGGAACATCGTGCGCAACAACATTTCGCACGACAACGTCACGAAGTCGGGCGAGCACACCGATGGCAACGGCATCATCATCGATGATTTCCAGAGCACCCAGACGAGCGGTCATCCGAACTACACGTTCAAGACCCTGGTCGACAACAACCTCGTCTACGGGAACGGCGGCAAAGGCATCCAGGTAACCTGGAGCGACTCCGTCACTGTGTCGAACAACACCGCGTACCACAACAATCAGGACCCGCAGAACACCGGCACCTGGCGCGGCGAACTCAGCAACTCGGCGTCGAGCAACAACACCTGGGTCAACAACATTGCCGTAGCCGACCCGTCGGTGAACAAGAACAACACGGCGATCGATAACACGTCGACCAACGGCTACGTCAACAGCAACGTCGTCTGGGCCAACAACACCACCTACAACGGCACCGCCGGCCAGGCTTCGGTCAAGACCGACGGCGGCAACGCGATGCCAAGCACGGCAAACGGCAACCAGCTCGGCGTTGACCCGAAATTCGTAGGCGCAGCGAACGGCGACTTCCACCTCGCCTCCGGTTCGGCGGCGATCGACCACGGAACCAGCAAGTACGGCGTCAGCTCGGTCGACCTCGACGGCGACCATCGCGTCGTAGGAACCGTCGATATGGGTGCCTACGAGTCGGGCTCCAGCTCGGCACCGTCGACGCCAACCACGCCGCCGACTTCGGGTACGCCAACCACGCCACCGACGTCGGGAACGCCAACCACACCGCCGACTTCGGGTGAACCAACCACACCGCCGACGTCGGGAACGCCGTCCACGCCCCCGACTTCGGGAACGCCGTCCACGCCGTCTCAGCCGAGCACGCCGACCACGGGGACGAAGGTCTATACCGGCACCAGCGGCAACGACACCATGCCGCATACGGGCCAGGCCAATGGCGGCAATGAAACCTGGAAGGGTCTCGGCGGTAACGACGTGTTGAAGGGCGGCGCCGGCGCGGACCTGCTCGACGGCGGTAGCGGCAGCGACACGGCCACCTATGCGGGCTCCGCTGCGGTCAAGGTCAACCTGGCGACTGGAGCTGCATCGGGCGGGCATGCCGCCGGCGACAAGTTCGTCAGCATCGAGAACCTGACTGGCTCCAGCTACGCCGACGTGCTGACCGGCAATACCGGCCACAACGTTCTCAATGGCGGAGCCGGCGCGGACAAGCTGGACGGCGGCGCCGGTGCTGATGTCATCGTTGGTGGTGCCGGAAGGGACGTCATGACCGGCGGCTCCGGCTCGGATGTATTTGCCTTCAAGGCATCGTCTGAAGCCGGCCGCGGAGCGACCCGAGACTTCATCACCGACTTCCGGCACGGCGTCGATAAGATCGACCTCTCGGCGATCGATGCGAACGGCTCTGCGAAGGGCGACGGAGCCTTCCATTTCCAGGCGCAGGAAAACGCCACGTTCGACCATAAGGCTGGCGCGCTCGCCTGGCACTATGACGACAGGGCTGGAACCTCGAACGACTCTACCATCGTCCAGGGCGACCTGAATGGCGACGGCGTTCATGACTTCGAGATCCAGCTGCACGGCCTCGTCCACCTGGGGTCAGGCGATTTTCTCCTGTAATCATACCGGTTGTGGCGGTCGTCCGATCGCCACAACACTTCCAAGACTGTTCTGTTATCCGGGTGGGACCGCACTTGCTTTTGGTTCCACCCGGATAAAGCCCCTGATGGACTCCCTGAGCCTTGCCGAGGGATCAGGTCAAAAAGGGCATGATGTCCACGCCGTCGCCGGGAAAGACGGTAATGTGGGGGTGGTCGATGAAAAGCCTTGCGGCGGCATCGGCGGTTTCCGCCTCAACCACCAGATAGCCGCAGAATTGGTTTACAGCCTCAGCGACGCCGTCCTTGGTGACGCGCGTTGTCTTTCCCACCATGCCGCCCCGATCAAGGATAAACGCAGCGTTTCTTTCCTCCCAGGCCGTCCACTGTGCAATGCCGATGGTATCGACAGCATCCTGCTCGGCTTTAGGCAGACTTCGAAAAGACGCAAGGTCTTCGGGCTCCATGGTGTAAACGGCAAGGAAACGGGGCATGCGTCACCTCTACGATCGTTAATGGGTGTCAGCTTAGATGTCGCGCATCGGAATCTGCCACGATACATGGAATAACCGCTTCTGACCGCCCAAAACCATCATTCAATGATCCGGACTTCAATATCCGCTCTACGCCGGTAGTGACATCACACCTATGGGAGCGACTTCTTTCGATCATTGCCAGCAGTGCGGAATGACTTATGCTCCGCCGCTGTATTTTCATCAGAAAGCGGTGAGATCCAATGTTCTGCGCATTGCGACGCCTGCCATTTGCCGCCTTCCTCTCTCTCCTCGGCTGGACATTTCTCCTCGGCCTGACGGCCGCCCATGCCGATGAAATCCTGACTTACAGTTGGCAGGGAGCAGACCGTACGGCGATCCTGCATATTCCCAAGGGAGCGGCCGGTCGCCCTGCCCCTGTTGTCATCGTCATGTACGGGTCCGACGACAAGGCCGTCAATTTCCAGAAAAACAGCGGATTTGATGCGGTCGCCGATCGCAATGATTTCATCACCCTTTATCCAGAAGCGATCGATGGCGCCTGGAACATCAAATCGAGAAGGCCTGTCATCAATGGCGAGCCGGTCGACGACATCGGCTTTTTCCGCACCATGATCGACGATCTGGTGAACCGGAAGATTGCCGACGGGACAAGGATCTATGCCACCGGCTTCTCCTTCGGCGCGCTGATGACCTATACGCTCGCCTGCGCGCTTCCTGACAGGATATCGGCGATTGCGCCCGTCGCCAGCGCGATCAACGAGAGACAAGTCGAAGACTGCAAGCCGGGTCACCCCATGCCGGTCATGATGGTGAACGGCACGAGCGACGACGTGCAGCGCTACGATGGCTATATCCGGTCCTTCGGAAGACTGCTGTCAGTGCCGGAGGCGACGGAATACTGGCGGCGGATCGACGGATGCACCGGGGAAAATGTCACACCGCTGCCGCATCTCGAGCCGCATGACCTGACCCGCGCGAGCCTGGTTCAGTGGACCGGCTGCCGGCCGGGGACCGCGGTTCAATTGTATCGCATCGAAAACGGCGGCCATTGCTGGCCCCGTCTCGCGAGATCCGATACCGGCTCCGGCAACGACGATCCGGTCGATGGCCCCCGTTTCGGGGGATGCAGCAACGATATCGAGACGGCGGTCGAAGTATGGAACTTCTTCAGACAGTATCACGGCGCATGATCGAGACATGCCGCAAGGCCGAGCGGCGGCCTTACTTCACGCTGATGCTCATACCGCTGATATCGGCGTTGACTTGCAAGCCGACCTGCCTGCCCGTCAGTTCGAGTTGGGCGCCCTTGTTATTGGTCATGACGATCACCTGGGCTCCTTTGCCGACCGCGCCGCCACCGCCCGCCGCACCGTAGACACCCGTCACATCCTGAGCGCGGCGAATGTTGCGCACGGTACCCTGGAAATAGGTCTTGGAAGCACCGAAGGCGAGGCCGCCCGAGATGCCGCCGATCGTGATCGGATATCGGCGACCATGGAAGGTCAGCGTACCGTCGCCGCCGGAGCCGCCGACGAAGAAGGCAGCCTTGTAGACGGAAAAGCGGATCGTACCGCTGTCGGCATGCGCGGCGCCGGCAAAGCCAACTCCCGCGGCGGCGATGGCGGCAATGGCTGCTGAACGAAATCTGGACGAAATCATGATGACAGGCTCCTCAAAAAGCACCGCTGGTCCCGTCAGCCGGGGACTCAGCGTCAACTCGATGTCATAGCTCGAACAGCCTCGCACGTCATTAGTTCCAAGGTACAGGGAGACGGCTCACCGACCGTTTCGCTTCATGCCGTCAAGAATTTTCGAAAGCCGGAGGTCGCGTGTTTCCAATCACCCGCCGCCCTGCAATCACCCGAATGCATGATTGACTGTCCCCCGCCCCGGCCTAAAATCCGCGCAGGTCGATCCATCGGGCTGGGGCGCGCGCATCTATGGAGGGTGCCATGCAGAATTCCGATAGGCAGAAACCTGAAATGCAGCAGCCTGACATGCAGAAAGTCGATGCACTCGTCGGCCGTCTGGTGGGCGATCTCGGCGCCAGCGTATCCGGCGTGCTCGTCGTGCTCGGCGATCATCTCGGCCTGTTCAGGGCGATGATGGACGGGCGGCCGCGCTCCTCGATGGAGCTTGCGGAAACGACGGGGCTCACCGAGCGCAATGTGCGCGAATGGCTGGCGGCGATGGCGGCTGCCGATTACATCACCTATCACGAGGCCTCGAACAAATTCGCCATGACGCCCGAACAGGCGCTGGTCTTTGCCAATGAAGACAGCCCCGCCTTCTTCGGCGGCGCCTTCGAAATCGTCCAGTCGATGTGGATGGACGAGCCGAAGGTGGAAGACGCCTTCCGCACCGGCAAGGGCCTCGGCTGGCATGAGCACAGCACCTGCCTCTTCCGCGGCACGGAGCGCTTCTTCCGGCCCGGCTACAACAGCCATCTCGTCGAGGAATGGATCCCCTCGCTGCAGGGTGTCAAGGAAAAGCTGGAACGCGGCGCTGAAGTCGCCGATATCGGCTGCGGCCACGGCGCCTCGACCATCCTCATGGCGAAGGCCTTCCCGAACTCGCATTTCCACGGCTTCGATTATCATGGCCCCTCGATCGAGCGCGCCAGGCTGGCCGCCAAGGAGGCAGGCGTCGAAGACCGGGTGAGCTTCGAAAAGGCCTCGGCCAAGGAATTCCCGGCCGGCAATTACGATCTCGTCGCCATGTTCGACTGCCTGCACGACATGGGCGACCCTGTCGGCGCCGGCCAGCATATCCGCGAGACCATGGCCGAGGACGGCACCTGGATGATCGTCGAGCCCTTCGCCCATGACGGGCTGAAGGATAATCTCAATCCCGTCGGCCGCGTCTATTACGGCGCCTCGGCGATGATCTGCACCCCGGCATCGATGGCCCAGGAAGTCGGCCTCGGGCTCGGCGCGCAGGCGGGCGAGATGAAACTGCGCAAGGTGGCGATGGATGCCGGCTATCACCACTTCCGCCGCGCGAGCGAGACGCCGTTCAACATGATCTTCGAGGTTCGGAACTGAGTTGGGAGTTTGGATCGAAGATAGTAGGGCGCGGTCATCTTGACTCCCTCACTCCTGTGCTTGTCAGAGGAATCTAGCCTGCCCAACTCCTTGGGCAGGAAAGATTCTTCGTTTCCGTGAGTCATCCTTCGCGCCGCCGGCTCGCATAGATACGAAGCCCGAAAAGTAGTGTGGACCGTCGTGAAGACCCCTCCCCAACCCCTCCCCACAAGGGGGAGGGACTAACCCGGAGCACCACTTCGCTCCTTCGGAAATGTCGAATACGGCGAAACGGGTGCAGCAGGTTAGGTCCCTCCCCCTTGTGGGGAGGGGTTTGGGGAGGGGTTTTGGGGAGGGGTTTGGGGAGGGGTTGGGGAGGGGTCTTCCTTTTGTCATTTTCATCTGCGGTCGACCTAAGCCGCGATGATATAGACGATCTGCAGACTGCTCGGATCGACGATGACGATCCGGCCGTCCGCCAGCACGAAGTAGCGATAGCCCTTGTACTCCGGCACGATCTTGACGATGCGCGCCGGCAGGGTCGCAAGGTGGACCTTCTTCGGCACCGCTGTTCCGACGGCGATGTCGAAATCCGTCTCCTTGACGGGGGCGACGTGAACGTCCTTCAGGCTCTGGCGAATTTCGGTCTGCTGTTCCGTCGTGATGTTGACATTCGCCGTGGTGTTCGACGTCTGGTTCTTGGTCGTGGTGCTGCCCGTCGTTTCACCGCTGGGCTGCGTGGTCGACTTCTGCTGCGTCATCGAGCTGCCGGAATTCTGTTGCGATCCGGGTTTTTTTATCGTGGTTTCACCCGATGCCTGGCCTGTGATGGTTCCGCCGGCCGAGGGATTGGTTTTCGGGGGCTGCTGCGCGTTCTGCTGCATCTCCGTGCCCTTGCCCGAATTCTGCTGTACCTGTTTGCCCTTCTCGGGTGTCGGGCAGCCGCCCGATGCATCGGGTGTCGGGCAAGCCGTCGTGCCCGACTGCGGCTGACCGGATTGCGACTGCCCGGGATCGGATTGCGGCTGGCCGCCGCCCTGCATGTTCTGCTGGGCCGAGGTCGGGAATGCGGCAAGCGGCGACACGCTGATCGACAGGGCCGCCAGCATCATGGTCAGATGAGTGGTTTTCATGCTGAATCTCCTCGGAGTACGGGCGCGCCATACCATCCGCGTCGTCACCAAACCGAAAAGCAGAGCAACTGTTCCCGACGCCGGGAACTAATTCGAAAGAACTTAAGTCTTCTTCCAATATTAAACTGCAACGAGGGAACAATGATCAGTCATGCCGGTTATAATCGCAGCAAAGGATAAGGCCATGACAAAGGTCCTACATTCACGCCCGATCATTATCTCGTCAGATCGTCTTGACGACTGCAAGGAATACCTCGGAGACGAATTTCATCTGATGATCGATCATGCCCTCAGCGTCGGTTGGTCCCTTGATGAGGTTGTCGTCGCCCTCAGCGGCCTTGCAGAGGAGGAAATCTCGGTGCCGGAGCGTGCGGTCACCCTGCATTGAAATCAACAGACAGAAAAAAGGCCGGGGCTATGAAACCCGGCCTTTCTGCGATTGCAATGGTGTGAGAGGCCCCGACCCATCCTCCGGCCTCGTCAGTCCGAAGACGAGCAAGATACGCGCCGCGGCAAGGCCGCAGTGCCTCACCCGGCTAGCTAGCGCTTCTTCGCTGCCTTGACCTTTTTCACCGGTGCCTCGGGAACCGGCTGGGCGAGCCTTAGGGCGCGCAGCTTTTCCGTCTTCTTCTGCCGGGCGGCAACTTCGCTGGCGAGGATGTCCCTGGCAACCGAGGTCGTCTGATCGGCCTTCGCCTGCGGCGAAAGCTTCTCGGGCTTGAAGAATGTGTTTTTCGTCTCGGTCATGTCGCCTCCTTTTCAACGGATCCCTGACCGGGAAAGCCTCAGCGGCCGCGCGCAATCACCTTCTTCTTCGGCGCCGGCAGCAGGCCTTCGCGCTGCGCCTGTTTGCGGGCGAGCTTACGGGCGCGACGGATGGCTTCGCCCTTTTCGCGGGCGCGCTTTTCCGACGGCTTCTCATAGGCGCTGCGTTCCTTCATTTCCCGGAACACGCCTTCGCGCTGCAGCTTCTTCTTGAGCACGCGCAGCGCCTGCTCGACGTTGTTGTCTCGGACGAGTACCTGCAAGTTTTCTCCTTAATCAGCGCTGTTGCTGTTACTTCCTGGTGCGGATCGAATTCGAATTGATCCAGCTCGATGTCGAACTCTCGGGTGCCGCCCGCGCCTGGGATGGCGGGGACGACGAAGGCGATGCAAGCCCGTCTATATCATCCTGGCGGATGCTGCGCTCGAAATTCTCGCTCTGGAACCGGACGCGATAATGGACGAAGCCCTGCGCAGCCGGCAGAATGGATAGGACCTTGCCGGAGCCGGAGGGCTGGGCGCTGCCCAGTACGCCATGCTTCAGCACGACTGTATCACCCGGCCCGTAACGACGATATGTCATGTCGTCCTATTCCTCGTGAAATGAAAAATAAAAGGCCGGGACTGCTCCCGACCTTTCCCGGCCAGCACCTGGCCCTCGTCATCGGCCTCTGCGCGCCAGTACATCCGTGGTCGCGCGAAACCGTGACTTATCCTCAGACAGCCCGCAGGTTGTCGGCCGAGCTCTTGCCCGAGCGGCGATCCTGCACGATGTCGTAGGTGATCTTCTGGCCATCGGCCAGCGAGCGCATGCCTGCGCGTTCGACTGCGGAAACATGGACGAAAACGTCCGTGCCACCATTGTCAGGCTGGATGAAACCAAAACCCTTGGTAGCATTGAACCACTTGACTGTACCTGTATTCATAACGATCTCCTTTCAAAGCAACCGTTTAAATTCCCGCGATACCCTGCGAGCTTGGGGTCGATTATTTGGAAGGAAATCTGACGAGAGCAAAACGCTCTTGAATGACGTCACAAGCAATGGTCGATCAGCACAATATAAGGTCAATTTTAGATTTGGCAACAGACGTAAGCGGAAAAACTTCGAATCGGCTGTAGGTTTTTTCTATAAATGACTCATTTTTCGGGTTGAATTATTCGCGCAAGACGAGCGGCGGCGGCCGGTGTGTCCCATTATATCCCCGCGCAGCACAACCATAAAGACCGATCACCCCTGCCGGCAGCTCGCCGCTCGCACAGCATATGGCCTTACACCCGGCGGCGATGTAGAAAGCATCTGCGCCCTCGGGCGCCACGATCGCAAGCCACTGGAACCACCATGCCGACGAAGCCGGTTGAACACGCAGTCAAGATCCGCCCTGCCATATCAGGCGACATGGAAATCCTCGGCAGCTTCGGCGCCATGCTCGTGGCGCTCCATCACAAACTGGACAGCAAGCGCTTCATCGAGGCGGCAAAAAGCACGCCCGCGCGTTATGCGCATTTCCTTGAAAGCCAGCTCGCCCGGCCCGAGGTCATCGTCATGGTCGCCGAAGAGAACGGCGCCCTGCTCGGCTATGCCTATGCGGAGCTGGAAGGCTTCGACTACATGGCCCTGCGCGGACCGGCCGGCGTCATCCACGATCTCTTCGTCGATCCGGGCCGCCGGCGCGAAGGCGTGGGCAGAATGCTGCTCGAAGCGGCGATGGCCAGGCTGCAATCCCTCGGCGCCGACCGCTTCGTGCTCTCGACCGCCCACCGCAACGAGACCGCCCGCAGCCTCTTTGCCGCCATAGGCTTCCGCCCGACGATGATCGAGATGACCCGCGAAGCGGATGAGGCGGCCGGCTAAACGCCCGCCCGCCCTAACCGCCTAGTTCAGCACCAGTACATTGAACGTGGTGTCCTTGATCAACCCGTCGCCGTGAGGAGCCCGCAGGACAAACTTGTCTTTGCCGGTATATCCGCCCTTGGCGGTGTAATAGAGAACGAGACCCGGTACCTCGACATTCCGGCAGTGGGCATACGATCCGCTCGCATCTGGAAATATACGCTCACGCGCAATCTCGACACGACCGTGCTTCGGAGCCTCGACGATGCGGGTGACCGGCACATCTGCCAGCTTGCAGTTATTTTTGATGTGCCAGTGCTGACCGAGCTTCGACCGCACCCCCGTCATGACCGTTCTGGATACGGATTGCCGTTGATAGCTGTCGGCCGCCTCCGCCGGACCGGACGCGCTTGCGGCCAAAGAAACGAGAGCCAGAGTTGCAATGAACTTCTTCACGATATCTTCTCCTGCGTGTGGCCACTGGCGTAGCCGAACCCTAGGGAAAGTCAATTCTGAATTGTGAAATTGCGACTTGCCGTAATGTCGCAGATTCAGCCGGAGCGAAAGAAGACAGCTGTTACAGCAAAGTAACGGCCAGTAAGACAGCCCCTTCAGAAAGATCAGCCGGGCGGCCTCTTCCGCCATCGACCCGCCATTTTCTGCAATCATGCCTAGAAGCGGCCGGATTGGTGCATTCTTTCAAATGGGTTTTCGATGAAGTCATGTCATGTTGCAGCCGCAGTCTTTGCATCGCTTTTCCTGGAGCTGACAGCCTCGGAGGCTCTCGCTTGCAGTTGCGCTAAAATGTCTGAAGAGCAACAATACTCCGACGCCGATCTCGTGGTGAGAGGCCGCATGAAGCTGGTGACTTACGGCGTCGAGCTGCCGGCTCCCAAGGGCGAGCGCCGCCACCAAGGATGACACGCGGCGATTTCGAGATCGAGAAGGTGGTGAAGGGGAAGTTCAAGGACAAGACCCTATCCATCTACACGGGCACCGGCATGGGCGATTGCGGCCGGCTCGACGCGTTCCTGGGTGCTGCCATCTATTACCATGACGACAAATTCGCCGTCTGGGAATTTGGCCTATCGAAAACCGACTATGACGGGCAGACCTATTATTCCACCAGCATCTGCGAATACATGAAACCGCCCACACCGAAGCAGAAGTGAACCTCCGGCGCCCTCTACCGGTATCACGCTACCGGTCTGCGGCATCCGGACGCTCGCCTATATGCGCCATTGCGAATAAAATTGTGCAGTGGTGCTTTCGCGCCTTGCTCTTGCCTCCGGTTGGCGATTTTAGGGAACCTCCGGCTGCATGGAGAATTCATAGGATGACGCACCCCTCGCCCCTTCCTCATATGGCAGGAGTGGACCATGGCAAAGGTAATTGAGTTCAAGGCCATCCGGGCGCTCGCCATTGCGCTGAGCGCCGCCCTGCTCTTCGGCGGCGCCGCCAAATGGCCCGCCCTGCCAAGCTCGGGCTACCTCACCGGCCGGGGTGCCGCACCCGAAGATGTCGATAACGGCACCGCGGTCTTTGCCACCGGCCAGGATGGCGAAGCCTACGGAAAACCCCTCGGTATCGAAATCCCGCAATACGGCTATTTCCGCCAGGAAAACAAATATGTGATCATCCTGCAGGCCGAGAAATATGATGGCAAGAGCATCATCGGCGCCGAGACGTTCGACGGCGAGAAAGTGGTGGGCCTGCTCGACGAGTTCGACCTGCTGGGCGTTCAGGCAAAGTAGTTCTCGTGCGCGTGATCAGCAAAGATCGCACACGACGCGGTCGGTCGCGTCTCGCAACCCCCCTCCCCAACCCCTCCCCACAGGTGGGAGGGGCTAACCCGACGCGCTGCCCCCGCTCCTTCCGAAGCGTCGAAATGACTGTGAGCGGGTGCGGCAGGTTAAGCCCCTCCCCCTTGTGGGGGTCCGAAGGACGGATCGAGACCCGTGGCTCGATCCCGGTCACGGTTGGGGAGGGGTTTGCGGCGATATCTTAAGCCGAAGAGCGTTGTGCATGCAGCCCCCTTGCCTGTAACGTCACGCCGTCAGGAGAATCCATGCCTCGCAACCTATTCGCCCTCATCCTGCTGCTCGCCGGCACCTTCGCCGCCGAAGCGCAGGCCGCGGATGCCGGCAGCGCGCCCGCCCCTTCCCAGCCCTGTACCCGCCAAACCTTCGAAGGCGCCGCCTATATCGTCTGCAGCGTCGATCCCGCAAAGGCGGATCTGCGCCTGTTCTGGAAGGATGCCGCGGGAAAACCCTACCGTGGCTTCTCAAATCTCGCCGCTGCAGTCACCGGGCAAGGACATCGGCTCATCTTCGCCATGAATGCCGGCATGTACCGCGAGGATTTCACGCCGATGGGGCTTTACGTCGAAGATGGCGAGGCGCTGATACCGGTCAACAGGGAGGCGCCGCCGAAGGTTTCCGGTCCCGTGCCGAACTTCTTCAAGCAACCGAACGGCATATTCTATCTCGACGAGACCGGCGCCCGCATTATCCCGACTGCGGATTTCCTGAAGCAGAAGCCGAATACGCGCCTTGCCACGCAATCAGGCCCGATGCTGGTCGTAGAAGGCAAGATCAACCCGATCTTCATACTCGGCTCGACCGACCGCACGCGCCGCAACGGCGTCGGCCTGTCAAGCGATGGCACGCTCCGCTTCGTCATCAGCGAGGACAGCGTAAACTTCCACGATTTCGCAAGGCTCTTCCGTGACGAGCTGAGATGCGAAAACGCCCTCTTCCTCGACGGGGGAAACGGCACCGGGCTCTACAATCCGGCCCTCGGCCGCAACGACACATCCTGGCACGGCGGCTACGGGCCGATCCTGGGGCTGGTGGAGGACTAGGCGGCTCCAGCGCAGGTCCAGAGTGGTTTTGTAAGGGTATCGCTCTGAAACGCGTCGTCGACGGCCGTTTTCAAAGCAGCGCATTCGCAGTTTATCGAGGGCAAGCCGCGACGAAACGTCGACCATACCGATCCCGATAATAACACTCTCCGGGTTGCCCCGCGACATTGCCAATCACAGCGCCTGCAGCACCGCCGATTGCCGCCCCGACAGCGGCGCCACGCACGTTATTTGTCACCGCGCCGCCAACCACGGCGCCTGTGGCAGCACCGATTCCGGCGCCTTGCTGTGTTGGAGTGCAGCCTGCAATGATTGCCCCGCTAAGAAGCAAAAAAGTTGAAACATAACGCATCGCTTTTTCCTTCCAGGTTTACGCCGTTGATAGGGGTGAAAGCGCAAAGTATCGCATCTGCTGCATCAGCTTTATCGAAACCAAGCACTATGAGTTCAGACATAATTCCTGCTTGATCGACCGCATATCGAAATAGAGCCGGTCTCGACCACGTCCAGAGGGGCAGACTACCTTTCGTTGCATTTTGCGGCACTCTACTATCGAAATCCCCGGCATCGGGTCGATTTTGGCCATTCAATGGAGCAACTTACTGATGTTCAGAGCGATAGACTCTTGGATGGCAGGGATGAGCCCTTGTCGACGTCGACTAACGGCGTGACAATCAATTAGCCGTCGTATGGCAAAGTCGGCCCTTTCCAGAGCAATCCACCAGAAGCGTGCACCGGCTTTGCGTTCACAAACGCGTAAAAACAATGAGATCTAGCATTTTCGTGATCTGAAATGCGCCAAGCCTTACCCAACGTCAGGCAGGCTGCATCGCCACCAGTTGCCGCGTCTCGACGATCTCGGCGAAATCGGATTTGAGATGCGCCATCGTCACGTCGAAGATCGTCCGGGCCGAAAGATCGGCATCCGGCAGGTCGAAACCGAGCACGGCGTCCCTGACGACGCTCATCCTGAAGCCGAGATCGGAGCCCGCCCGCACCGTCGTATTGACGCAGAAGCCGGCGACCGCGCCGACCACCACCAGGTCCGTGATGCCGACCTCGCGCAGATAGCCTTCGAGCTCCGTGGAGGCAAAGGCCGACGAGGTGGATTTGATGAAGACAGGCTCGTTATCCCGCGCTTCGGCGCAAGGCATCGGCCGGCATCCCGGCGCATCCTTGTGGAGCGCCGATGCCGGATCGGCGTCGACATGCCTGATATGGATGACCGGCTTGCGGGCGGCGCGGAAGGCGGCAATGAGCGCGGCGATATTCTCCCCCGCCTCGCCGTTCACACGCTCGCGGCCGGCATCGAGCCGTTCCTGCATGACCATCTGCATGTCGATGATGAGGAGTGCAGTCGTCATGGTCGATGCCCTTCAGGTTCGGTGGCTGACGCTCTCGTAATGTAATTTCAGCTTTACCATTTGCAGCGCAGCAAGTCCCTCCCGAAATATCGCCAGGGGCTGAGGTAATGCGGTTGTGATCGACGCAGCCGCCATCCACTATCCTTCCGTCTCCTCCGCCGCAGGCTTGCCGCTGAAGAGGTTCTTCAGCGCATTGGTCTTGGATTTCTGCGCCTTGCTGAGCTTCAGCGCCCGATTGGCGGCCTTGGCCTGTTCCAGCATCATTTCGATCTGGATCTGCTGGATCTCGGTCAGCCTTTCCCACTGCCGGTTCAGGAGGTGATCGACCTTTTCATGCAGGTGGCGGATTTCCAGTTCCGCCTTGAGGTTGACCTTGTAGTCGTTGAGCGCCCTGAGCCGGTCTTTCGCTTCCTGGCGGCGCTGGCTCATCATGATGATCGGCGCCTGCAGGGCGGCGATGGTGGACAGGATGAGGTTCAGCAGGATGAAGGGATAGACGTCGAAGGCGTTCTTCTCGCCGAGAACAAGGTTGATCCCCATCCAGACGGCGAGGAACAGGCAGAAGGAGATGATGAAGGTCCAGCTTCCGCCGAAGGCCGCGACGATATCGGCGATACGATCGCCGAGCGAGCGGTGTTCCTCGTAATCCTCTTCGATGTTTTCGGCAAGCGTGTCGTGGCTTTTCAGGCTCTCGACGACCTCATCCTCGAGGTTGGAGAGCTCGCCGCGTTCGTCGCGCAGCAATTCGGCGATGTACTGGCCGCGATAGTCGTCGATCGTCTTGCGGCTGATATAGTCGTCCGAGCGGATGCCGGGATGTTTCTGCCGCACGAAATCGGCAAGCGCCGGGCGCAGATCGTCGAAATGGATGGCGTCCTTCTTCTTCAGTGTGTGGCCTGTGATCGCATCCACCAGCTTGACGGACTTTGCCTTGGCCTGCGCCAGGCTCTTGGAATAGTCGTCCATCTCGACCGTGGCGGCCTCGCCGTGGCCGGCATCGAAGTCGACGATTTCACCCGTCAAATCCAGGGGCTTCTCTTCTGCCATCTGCTGATCCTCGCTGCCGATTTTGGCCCGTTTAGCCATCAATTCGAACAGGATTGTGACATGGATTTCGCCGCAAATTGAGAGGCGTGATGGCCGCTCCGCCCGAGCAGGAAAAGGCCTGGCGGCACCGGCATCAATGGCGATGAGACGCGCGGCATGTGTCAACCGGGGACGCGCCGAAGAAGGGTCACAGGACGACGAGTCCGCGCGTTCGGCCCCCCTCATCTCTGTACGGTAGCGCACCCTTCCCGCCCGGCCCGCAAAAAAAACGGAACATCGGCAACCCCATCAGGTTGATGGCTCTATCACCAACGTCCAACAGCAAAGGCGGAAGCCAATGATCTCAAGAATTCTCGCAACCTCGGCCCTTGCCCTGGCCCTGGCGACCTCGGCCATGGCACAGAGCTCCGGCACCTCCGGCGGCACGTCCGGCAGCGGCACATCGGGCAGCAGCGGCACCTCGGGCAGCAGCGGCACCACCAATGGCAACAGCAACGGCACCGGCAGCAACATGAACGGCAGCGGCACCAATGGCAGCGCGACGGACAAGAACGCGACCGGCTCGGTCAACGGCGCGGGCAATCCCTCCAGCGGCACCAGGACTCCCGGCGCTTCCGGCGGCGACCCGAATGACTGCCAGCGCACCACCAACAGCGGCACCGGCAACCCTGCGCCGACACCTTCGGTCAACTCGATCCAGCCCGACGCCGCCAACGCCTGCTGATCCTCCCTCGGCAGCGGCCACCGGCTCGCAGCAGATGAGACTTTGCTGCGAGCCGGTGTGCATCTGAGCTGGTGGCAAAGGGCGGCGGCAATCGACATGCGCCCTCCCGGAACACGCCGTCAGCCGCGGAAATCGAGTGCCACGTCGCCTGTTCCGCGCTATAATGATCGCCTGCGATGTAGACGAAAAAGGTGAAGCCAATGAAGAGGTTGGCAATCGTTGCCTTGTCGCTCGCGACGGCGCTGACGAGCGCCCCGCCGGCCCTGGCGTTTCCCGCCATTGCCGCCCCTGATGTCGTAGCACAACAGGCCCGGCCACTGCAGGCCCAGCCCGTGCGCTACCGTGGCGGTTATTATGGCGGCTATTACGGCGGATATTATCACCATCATGGTGGCGACGGCTGGGGCTGGGCGCTCGGCGGCCTGGCCGCAGGCGCGATCGTTGGCGGACTGCTCGCGCAGCCCGGATATTACGGCTCCGGATATTATAGCCCCGGCTACTACGAAGGTCCGTATTTCGAGGGTCCGTACTACTACGGCTCGACGCTATATTACGCGCGACGCTATTACTATCGCCCGACCTATTATGGCGGCGATGATGCACATACGCGCTGGTGCTATGCGCGCTACCGGTCCTACAGGGCTTATGACAACACGTTCCAGCCCTATTACGGCCCGCGACAGGAGTGCGCCTCGCCTTACTATTGATGCCCGCAGGGACCGATCATTGCGTCACGGCGGGACACGCCGCGTGATCGCTTCGCTTGCCCTAGGGAAGTTCGATTTCACCGTCCACCACGTGGTTGAGGCCGGTGCTTTCGGCCGTCAGCGTCATGCGGACCTTCAGCTTTTTGCCTCTGATGTCCCCGTCGCGCACCGTCTCCTCGATCTTGCGCTGTGAGGTCACGCCGACTTCCTTCAGGAACTTGCGGATCGACATGTTGAAGGCGTCTTCGCTCATGGTGAAACCCTCTGCATCCGGAAGGGATATTGTAAGCGAAGGCGCGCAGTCGGGAAAGCTGGATGGGGCGTGCGGTGCGAATAATCGACTCGCCGAATCTCCAACAGGTCTGGGGGTGCCGCCGTTGACAGCGCGCCCCATCCCTTGGCGTGCGCAGGTTGCCCCTCGCCTGTACGTCGCCGGCTGGATCGTCAGCGCAAGCGGAATGCAATTGCGCTGTTGACCGAAGCGGACGCGGCGTCCCCATTCAGACCGTCGTGGCCTCGCTGCGACAGACATCGATAAACGCACGTAGCGCCGAGGAAGTGAAACGGCTCGGATAATATAGCCGAGGCCCCTCCAGCTCAGCCCACCAGTCGGGCAGTACAGGAGTGAGCGTTCCGGCCCGGAAGTCGCTTTCAAGCCAGTTGCGGAAAGTGCCGATGATGCCCAGTCCTGCTCGCACGTAGTTCAATCCCGCGTTCAACGCGTTGGCGCTTAGAACAAGGGAGGTCGTAAACTCTACTATGTTTGCCGTTTCGTCCCCACGCCGCAACGACCAGGGAATGAGCATCCCGTCGGGCAGTCGATATCTGATCGCACGATGGTCGGTCAGCTCCTGCGGGTCTCTAGGCAGTCCGTGCTGCTTCACATAGGAGGGCGACGCGGCAAGCGCGATCTGCTGCAGGCGAGGACCGATCGGGAGGGAAATCATGTCCTTTTGGATGGAATCGCCATAACGGATGCCTGCATCACATCCCGCCGCGATGATGTCGACAAGGCTGTTCTCCACCACGATCTCGACCTGTACCTTCGGGTGCCTTCGCTGCAATTCAGCGATCAGCGGCGGGAGGATATCCGGAACAACCGCACCCGGAACGTTGAGTCTCAGGTAGCCCTGTATGTGGTCCGCCGAATTCGCCGCCTCGAAACAAGCTGCGTCCATTTCGGTCATCAGGGGCTGAATGCGTTCCGCCAGCCTGTGACCTTGGTCCGTGGCCCGGAGACTTCGGGTGGTACGCAAGAGAAGCGGCACGCCGAGTTGCTTCTCGATCCGCGAAACCGTGGTGCTGACTTTCGAAGGCGCAATGCCCAGCCGCTTCGCCGCTGCGCGGAAGCCGCCCTCGTTCAACACGGTGAGAAAGACCTGGAGATCGTTCGGCGACACATTGTTCTTCATGCAGAACAGGCTATTCGAAATCGAGCGGATTATCAACGAAAGGAGTACCAATTAAGTTCCTTCCGTGCTCGCTATCCGGCAGGTGCGTCAACAAGGGGAATATGCCATGTTCATCGTCACGGGCGCTTCCGGCAAACTCGGCCGCAAGATTATTGAAAACCTTTTGCTTCACTTGCCTGCCACAAGCATTGGAGCAAGCGTCCGTGACCCGTCGAAGGTGGCAGATATCGCGGCAAGAGGCGTGCGTGTGCGGCAAGGCGATTTCAGCGATGCCGTGAGCCTGCGCGACGCCTGGGCAGGCGCCAGGCGACTTCTCCTGATTTCCTCCAATGCCGCCGCAACAGGTGGCGACCCGTTGGAGCAGCACGCGACTGCCATCCGCGTAGCGCGAGAAATCGGCGTCGAGCGCATCTTCTACACCAGCCAGATATCGAGCGCTGCGAGCTCTCAATTTCCACCCGGCAGATGCCACGCAGCGACGGAAGAGATGCTAGCACGGTCAGGATTGGCCTGGACTGCCATGCGGCACGGCTTTTATGCCGAAAGTGCGCTGATGATGAACAAGCGCGGCTTTGAAGCCGGCTCTCTGGAAGGACCAGAAGATGGCCCGGTTGCATGGGTAACTCACGATGACCTCGCTGCTGCAGACGCAGCGCTGCTGGTCGGGAGGGAGGATATTGATGGCCCGACGCCGCCCCTGACGGGAAGCGAGACCCTTGACCTTGCCGGTCTTGCGGAAGTAGCCGGAGAGCTGCTGGGTAGGCCTGTATCAAGAACGATTGTGAGCGAAGAGACCGTGAAAACCAGAGCGTATGCCGCAGGCGCGCATCACGGGACAGTCGCTGTAATGCTGGGATATTACCGCGCGGCCCGTGCGGGAGAATTCGCAGCCACCGATCCGGCACTTGCCCGGATACTGGGACGGGCACCCGAGACCATGAGGGAGTTCCTGAAGGCAAACCTTTAGCGCGGTTTCGTTCCCCGACCGACTGCTCGTTGCCTCCGGTATAGGCGCATCAGCGACGTGACGGCGCCGCTGGGACGGAATCCGCTTCCAGGCAAATGGGAAACGCGGCCTCAAGGCGGAGGCCGAATGGATCGCGTTGCCACCCGGCTGCATGGCAATCGGTGGTCGTGTCTCCGATCATTTCTGCTAAAGTCGGAACGCAAATTCGCCCGCGATGTCACGACTGCCGAAAGTATGAAGGGCGCAGCCGGCTGATGGGCCTCTCGCTCATCGGGCCGCTTGTCTTGAAGGAGGAGCGCTACGATGAGCACCGACCGGGATACCGTGCACTCCTATGATGCAGTGGCGGCGCAGTACGCTGCCGAGGCTGCCGCGATGCCCGAGTGGGTCGCCACCGAGATCGATGCGTTCGTGGCCGGGTTGGGTGGCTCAGGCAGGGTGCTGGAGATCGGAAGCGGTGGCGGGCGAGATGCACTTGAGCTTGAGAAGCGGGGCATCAGCATCCGGCGCACCGACATTTCGAAAGGCTTCGTCGAATTGCTTCGCGACAGTGGCTTCGAGGCCGACCTGCTCGACCCGCTGACCGACGACCTGGCCGACCCGCAGCGTCCCGGCACGCGATACGACGGGATCTGGGCCTGCGCCTGTCTCATTCACGTGGCCCGCGACGATTTAGGCACGGTGCTTCGACGGCTTGCCGAGGCGACCCGCGCCGGAGGCCGGCTGCACGCCTCGGTGCGAGAGGGCGATGGCGAGGACGTATCCACCCACGGCGGCGCTGCAGCGCCTCGCCGCTACGTCGAAACCTACTGGCGCGAGCCCGCCCTGCGATCCGCACTCACGGACGCCGGCTGGATCGTCAGCGAGATACGCCGGTGTGTCGGGAAGCCCAATGATTGGTGGCTGAGCGTTCGGGCGAGCCGGGCGTGACGCCCGCAGATGACGGAGATGGGTAACGCCGCTTCTCCCTCCAACCTCACGCACCTGTCCCCCCCAAAAAAGGTCTGGGGGCAGCGCCGAAAACCTCGGTATGCCCTCATCCCTTGGCGTGTGTAGGTGCCTCTCGCGTCGTCCAGAGAGGGTAGAGGTGAGCTGACGACCGTGAAGCCATAAAGCGTGGCGGCAGAGGTATGTTGCTGCGGGTCCCCACCTTACCGGGACAGGAAGGTGTACAACTGCTCTGTTAGGCGATCCGAGTCTGTAATCTCGCACTCCCAGATCACAAGAACCTGCCAACCAAGTGTCTCAAGCGTCGCCTGGCTCCTTTCATCTCTTCTCACATTGTCGTTGAACTTTCTTTGCCAATATTCAGCATGCGCCTTAGGCGTAGTGGTCCGGGCACATCCCGAATGTCGATGCCAAAAACACCCGTGCACGAAGATAACCTTGTTGAGTCGAGGAAAGACGAGGTCAGGAGTGCCAGGTAACGCTCGAACGTGAAGCCGGTACCGATAGCCCAACCTGTGGACCGCGCGGCGTACCAACATCTCGGGTTTACTGTCAGTGGCCTTAACCCTCGCCATCAAGCGGCGGCGCGATTCAGGCACATCCGCAAATAGATCACTTTCTTTCATGACAGAGATGTAGTGCCAGGTGCAAACCCGAACAAACCCTCAAAACTCCTTTCGAATTCGCGTGGCGTCTCGCCACTCAAGCCCTCACGATCCTCACGAGACAATGAAGACCATCGAGGCAGAGGCGTTCTCATTAGAAATCGCTTGTAGAAACGCATCCAGCCTTGCTTGAGAGCCGGTGCCTCGGCCTTTGCGGTTATCTCAAGAAGGCCACTGTTCAAAACACGTTGGAGAGTTTCCACAGGCCACTCCCCCGGCCAGATCGCATAAATGGAATGCGCCGGAATTCCTCCTGTTCGATCGAGGGTGACAAAAGGCTTGTTGCACAGTTCAGGCATCAGAAGCTTAGGACCGATCGACCAAAGCGCGGGAACTGCATCGATCGTCCGCCAATATTGCTCTCTCTCTCTGAACTGACTTCTTTGGCTCAGTACCTCTCGCCGCCTATTGAACCATGCTCTGAAACCGGGCCACCGCAGAGGATCGATTAGAGCGCCCTGCCGATCATACGGCACAATTACCCGCAACCGCGCGGTATCGACGGCCAAGCCGACCAAATCCTTTCTTTCAAGGAATGGACGAACGAGTTCATCCTCGACTTCGCTGATGTCTTCAGGATCAAGTATGAATGTTCGGCCAGCACCGAGGGCCGGACCAACACGAACTGTGCACCCGGCCTCCTGGAGGCTTCCATGCCGCGAGAGGAGATCGCGCTGCATCGCTTGAGCTTTTTCTCTCTTGTTTGACGACTGCTGATGAGCTGAACTGCCGCTTGGTGTTAACAAGACGATCGCGCTGTAAGCGCCCACCGTTTTCAGAAATGGATCGGATGGGCGCTCGTCGGCCACTGTGATGGTCCATCCTCGCGATTTAGTGTCTTGAAGAAAGGCTTCTCCGTATTGCGCAAACATCCATCTATCGCTGGTCAATGCTGCGATGGAACCGCCTTCGCTCGCCCATTCTTGCATTTTATTCAGGAATGCAACCGACAGATCACCTCGGGTGCTTACGCTCGGCAGGTTTTCGCGGTAGACACTTGCCAGGATGGCAGGAACGTTCTTCCAGCGAACGTAGGGCGGGTTTGCCGCAACGTGAGTGGCGCGCCCGGGGTTCTCCAAGAGAAAATCCCGCTCGCACACCCATTCTAAGACAAGTTGGTCGGCGAATTGTGGAGAAATGCTCTCCTCGATCAGTAATTTTCGAAGTAGCCGCCGCACAGTCGCTACGGCCACCGGATGGAGCTCGAAACTCCTGATCCGTGGTTCGAGATCGCCAAAGGAAGGTATTCGACCGTGAGAGCGAAAAGAATAGAGAAGGCGACGAACTCCTTCTAGGAGGATTGAGCCTTCCCCGGCACAGGGTTCGAGGAGAACCGCTTGCGAGAGATCCGCGTTTGAGGTCCAGCCAATCAAATCGAGCAAGCGAGCCGCAATTGGGGCCGACGTGTATATTGCGCAACGATCGTGTAATTCCTCTATCGCTGCGTGCAGTTCCATTCATTCGTCCTCTGGCAATTTCCCTTCACTGCTTATAACAATACCGTTCGCCGAAGGGCAGTTAGAAAAACCGTTTATATAGCCGAGGGTTGAATAAATGTTGAGCGTCCAACGGACATACCTTTTGACCTCTCGGATGTCTTTCAAATGACAGGATTCAGCGTCGATACCAAGCTTTTTCAAGAGCTCGGCGAACTGCTGGTCTCGAAAGAGAGCATCGCCCTCGTCGAACTCATCAAGAATGCCTACGATGCCGACGCAACTGTGGTGACCGTCACGGGTGTCAACATCGGCGACGCAGAGCATGGCCAAATCATCGTGGCCGATGACGGCGTCGGTATGGACGGCGGTGAGTTTCGGCGCGGCTTCCTGACCATTGCAGGCCGAACGAAGAATAGCGGTGATCGTCGGTCGCCCGTTTTCGGGCGTCGATATACAGGTGAAAAGGGGGTCGGCCGCCTTGCTTCCCACAAACTCGGCGTGGTGGTCGAGGTTCAGTCACGCAAAGCGGGGCCTACGCAAAGAGGTGCAGCCGCCCTGCCATCCGCCGTTTCGGAGGTCAATGCGCACATAGACTGGGCCGCGATAGAGGCGCTCGAAACGCTCGATCAGATACCGACCTCCGGAGCGGTGACCGTCGTCGAAAGCTCGAAGCCCACAAAGCCCGAAAGCGGAACGACGCTGACCATCGCGCCCCTGCGAACCGCCTGGTCCGGCCGCATGCGCACCAGCTTCCTTCAAGAAGCTGCCACGCTTGCGCCCTTGCCCGTAACCTGGAAGAAATTGCCAGATGGCGTGGTGGCCGAGAAACTGCTGTTCGATGCTCTTCCGATCCGCGACCAACAGTCGAGCGATCCGGGTTTCGAAGTCATCTTCGGCGGAGATCTGAGCCTCGGCGATCAGCTTTTGCCGGATGATGCGGCAGCAGCCAACTGGATTGCAGAAATTTCATTTGATCGGGACAGCGGAAAGCTTGCTATCGCACTAGCGCCTACCGCAAGGGAGCTTCGAGACGCGCCGAACGCAGAAGGATTTCGCTTTGAAAAGCTTCTCGGAAAGAATGCCGGGCCATCTTTCAGCGCACGAATTCTCCAGCTGTCAAATAATTCCTGGACGGAGGAAATCTCAGGAGTCCGCCTGTTCATGGAAGGCTTCCGAGTATCCCCCTATGGCGAACCGCGAAATGACTGGCTGGGATTGGATAATGACTATCTCTCGCGTGCAAAGCGCGCTCTGACGGGGCTGGCAAGGCTTGATGCCGATCGTGTTCCAGAGGGTCTCGACAGCGAGGGACTAACGACCCAGGGTAATAAAAACTATCTGGGGGCTGTTTTCCTGCACAGGTCTAGCAGTCCGGGCCTCGAGATGGTCGTGAGCCGCGAAGGCTTCCTGCCTGGAGCAGCCTTGGACTTCATCGCCGACTGGACGCGTGTTGCCATTGATTTGATTGTTAGATTCAAATCGCTGGCGCGGAACAAGCCTAAAGAAGTGCGAACACAAGAGCGGCTTGCTCAGAGAACTGCGGCAAATAGATCAGATGTCAACGAGACACCGACTGCGCTGCGCGTGCGGGAAAATGCGATGGAGGTCGAGCGCAAGTTTGTCAATATTGCGCAAGCGGTTGAGCGCAATGATTTTCAGGCGGCGGCACGAGAGGCTAAGGAACTGCAACCAAGCCTGAGCGAGATCCGGGATATGGCCGATCAATTCGGTAGCGAGGCGGTGCAGTGGCGTGTTCTGGCCTCGCTGGGGACGGAGCTCGCGGCCTTCGTGCACGAGATCAATGCCGTTGGCCTTCAGATATCCGTCCTGGCGCGCGATCTGGAAGACGCCCTGACGATGGACGATCTCGCCCGCACGCGCGCATCGATCCGCAAGGCGAGGCAGCGCGCACTGGACCTCGCCGATCGCATACGGCGAAATGCGACCTATCTGGTCGACGCGACAAGCTTCGAAGGACGACGCCGGCGGGCACGGATATTGCCGCGCGAAAGCTTCGAAGCCGTCCGGCAGTTCTTCGGCTCCAGGATTGAACAGAAAGGCATTACGGTCGTCAACGACATTCCGGCAGACTTCCGGACGCCGCCAATGTTCCCGTCGGAAGTGTCGGGCATATTCACCAACCTCCTGTCGAACGCGGTCAAGTTCACGGATGTCGGGGGTCGGATCGAGGTCACTGCACGGGAACGCGGCGGTTTCTGCGAGGTGCAGATGAGCAATACGGGCGTGGCGGTAGATCTCTCCCGCGCCCGCCGGTTTTTCGAGGCGTTCCAGTCCACAACGGAGCGTCCTGATGCCGTCCTCGGGCAGGGTATGGGAATGGGCCTTACCATCACCCGCGCCTTCGTCCAGGAATATGGCGGCGAGATAGATTTCGTCGCACCTCCGCCTGGTTTCGCAACATCCGTCTGTTTAAGAATTCCCGTTAGGTAATCCATGCCCGATATCATTTATGTTGATGACGAGCCTGAAGAATTTCTCAGTGAAGCTGAGGCAATTCGCGGTAGAGTTAAGGACGTAAAATTTCAGAAGAATGAAAGCCTCGATGAATCGTTCGAAGACGCTAAAAATGCGGCTCTCTGGCTGTTTGATTTTTACTTGATCGACCCAGACCACGGTGATTACCGCGATGAAAATGGTCTTAGTCTTTTCCAGAAATGGAAAGCTGCCATGGGAGGGCGACCAACCACGGTGGTAGTCAGTAATGCGCTTGAACGAGCCATTGGGGAACCTCCTGGACGTGAAGAGCGGCGTCACGTGATCGCACAAAAGCATGGCGTCGAATGGCTCGGACCAAAAGACCCTGACACAGCCGATCGCATCAATCAGTTGGCTGATGCCTCTCTAAGCATTGGGGAAAGTCTTGAGCTGAGCTCTTCTGGAAGTGGAGAGCCGGGGGTTGTAGATCTTCGCAACCTTTGCGTCGCCGTCCTTCGTGCGCCTGAGACGGAAGATTGGTCGGAGAGCGCTATGCGTCATATCGACCGTGCGCGGCCACCACGCGAGGTGTCTACACCGTCAGATACGCTCAAAGCTCAGGTTGTGATTGGCTGGCTGCTCGCGCACGTCCTCCCTTATCCATCCTTCTTGTTAACCGACAGACAGGCGGCGCTGCGCCTACAGATTACGCCTGACAGTTTCAGAAAGCTCGTTGAAACGGTGGGAACCGATGGTAATGGGGGAGCGCATCAAGGGAAGCTTCTCGCATCCAGATACGAGGGGCCGCTTTCACGTTTCTTGGGGCCAAGATGGTGGCGCGCTGGCATTGATGACCTTGCATGGCACCTGTCACAGGACGCAGCCGGATTTCAGGCTGCCTTGGAGGCCCTAGCCGGGACTGGCGCCATCAAATGGCTCGAACAGTCGGAACCAGTTCTGGTCTCTGACGCAGACCTGATCGAGACCGATGAGATTGCAGAAGCCAAGGACTGCGTCCGGGTGACTGATGAAGATTTCCCTGCGGGCATCGATCCTGCTTGGGTACGGATAGATGAAGCGCGTTCAGACAAAAAGCTGGCTGCCAAAGTTATCTATGAAGATCGCGAGCTTCTGGACGACGAAGAATGAAAATTAACTTGCAGAATTATCGCCAGGAATTTGACCATTGGATCAAAGCGTTTGATCCCTTTGTTGATCACGCGTCCAAGTCCGCACTACCTCAATTACATTCACGCCTGGAGGACGGCATAGATAACAAGCGAGATTCATTCATATGGGAACTGAAGAAACCTGTTACTACAATTGTGGCTGAATCTTACGACAAAAAAGAGGAAAGCGGCTCCCACCCAATTCGCATTGATTGGAAGTTCAAATCAGTGTTCGAGCGCTGCGAAGATACAAAAAAGAAAAAGATTTGGCCGGTGAAAGAGATGTGTACGCATTTCAATATAAATGACGCTTCCGGCGGCGATGAAATAATGCATTTTCATGTAGACTTGAAGAACGATAATCAATTAGGGCCCCATGTTCATTTTCAATTCTCTGAGGAATACATGGAGAAAAATGTCGGAGTGCGGCTCGCTGTCCCCCGCTTTCCGCTCGCAACTGTATTGCCGACTGATTGTATGGACTTCGTGCTGTCAGAATTTTTTCCACACCGATGGCCCCAATCGCAGTCAGGAGCGCATGGGCTAAAGAACCTCCGCGAAGCCCAGCGTAGGCGGCTCGAAAACATGGCTATGGCTGTTGCAACGCTTTGGGTAAAGAACCCAAATCGGACACCGGTGTCCATCACCCAAGACTACCACCTACCCGATTTTGTTGTTGCCTGATGCGCATTATCAGTCTGTTTAGCGGTGCAGGTGGTTTCGAAGCGGGCTTCGGCGAGACACATGAAATCCTTCTCTTGAACGATGTTGCGATTAGTGCCCAGGACGTCCTCAAACACCGCTTTCCCGACGTTCAGCTTATCAAGGACATACGAGACATTGAACCGGGCGACGTTAGCTCCGCCGATGCATTAATTGCAGGTTTCCCTTGCCAAGACATCTCCATTGTCGGTGGACAACGTGGCTTAGCAGGGACGCGATCGGCTTTGGTGGAACATGTCTTCCGTCTCGCTGCTGCGACACGTCCGTCGCACATGATTCTAGAGAATGTACAGTCGATCCGCTTCGTACACGGCGGACGAGTTCTTTTCTACCTCATGCACGCTGCGGAACAACTTGGGTACTCTTGGGCATATCGCACGTTGGACAGCAGAGCGTTTGGACTGCCTCAGCGACGTCGACGCTTTTACTTCATTGCATCACGAGATTCGGATCCAGGTGATGTGCTTCTTTCGGATGCTGGTATTCCTCTGCCTGCCAACTCGCTGGACCAATCGTTGCCAATTGGCTTCTACTGGACGGAAGGTAGGAGCGGCCACGGCTTGACCGCCGATGCGATACCGCCGTTAAAGACCGGGTCGTCAATCGGGATCCCTTCGCCGCCTGCTGTCTTGTTTCCGGATGGTAGCGTTAAAGTTCCGACAATTGAGGCGGCTGAGAGATTTCAGGGGTTCCCAGAGGGCTGGACGGAAGCTGCGCCAGCGCGTCTTCGATGGGGACTGGTTGGCAACGCAGTGAGTGTCCCGGTAGTCAGATGGATCTCTGATCAAATGAATTCTCCTGCACCATGGGACCGCAAACTTTCTTCACCTATGCCGGACCGACCTATGTGGCCTTTGGCAGCTTGGGGAGATGGGCGAGGGCTACGTCTTGCCGTCAACGTCCAAGAAGCGCCGAGTTCTTATGAAATCGGGCGAATATCTCATGGCCGTTACAAATGGGCAGATTTGTCGGATCGTGCTCTTAATGGCTTCGTAAGTAGGGCTCGCCAAAGTCGATTACGGTATCCTGAAGGCTTCCTAGAACGCCTTGAGGCCAGACTACAATAGTTGTTGACAGCAGCTTGGGGACCTGCCCCCCAAACTCCCCCCAAAAAACAGGTCTGGGGGCGCTGCCGGTGACAGCGCGCCCCCATCCCTTGGCGTGTGCAGGTTGCCCCTCGCCTGCACGTCGCCGGCGGACCCCTCAGTTCGGCTCCCTGATCGCATCGTCCAGGCCGCGCAGGAGCGGATAGAGGAAATACGACATCACCGTCCGCTTGCCGACCTTGATTTCCGTCGACACGGTCATGCCCGGCAGCAGCCTCACCGGCACGTCCGAAGCGTTCAGCCTCGTGTCCGCGAGCAGGATGCGAGCCTTGAAGAAGGGCGCGGCCGGCTGGCTGGGCGTGGCGGTCTGTTCCTGCTGCTGACCGGACATGAACGTGTCTTGGCTGATGGTCCTCACCTCGCCGGAGGCGGTGCCATATTTCTGGAAGGGATAGGCATCGAGCTTAATGCGGGCTTCCTTGCCGACGGCGATGCGGCCGATGTCGCGGGTGTTGATCGACACTTCCGCTTCGAGCGGCACGTTGATCGGCACCAGCGTGACGATCGGTTCGGCTTCGCGCACGACGGAACCGATGGAGCGCTGGGCAAGATCCAGCACGACGGCGTCGGCGGGTGCCGTCAGCGACACCATGTTGCGGCGCAGCTCCATCTTCTTCAGCTCTTCATCCGCCATGTCGCGCTGTCCGCGCAGCTCCACCAGCTGTTCCATGGCGGCACGGCGGAAATCCTCGATGAAGGCCTGGCGGTCGGCGCGCAGCTTGGCATAGGCGTGTGCGGCCTCGTCGGCCTTGCCGCGCACGGCGGTCAGATCGGATTCGACGTCGAGGCGGGCGTCGCGCGAGCCGAGCATGGTGATCAGCGAGCCGCTCTGCTTGTCGTAGAGCCGCGTGCGCGCGCCCTCGATCTGCGAGAGCGTGTCGCGCCGGTCGACGAGCACGGCCTCCTGGTTCTTCGCGGCGGTTAGCGCCGCAGACTGGCCGGCGATCTGCTGGTCGAAATTCTGCAGCTGCGCCGTATAGAAGGCATGCCGCTGGGTAAAGAGCTGCACCTGCAGCATCTCGTCGGCCGTATTGCCGGCCAGGACAGTGTAGTCGTTGCCGGCAAGCTCCGCCTCGATGCGCTTCACCTGGGCATCAAGCGCCACGAATTTCGCGTGCTGCTGGTCGACATCGGCCTGGCTGAAGGTTGCGTCGAGCGTCGCCAGCGTCTGGCCGGCATGCACCACCTCGCCGGCCTTCACGTCGATCGTGCGGATGATCGAGGTTTCCAGCGGCTGGACGACGATGGTCGGCTGGGTGGTGACGAGCTTGCCGGGCGCGATCACCACCTCGTCTATATCGGAGACGGAGGCCCAGATGATGACGGAAGCAATCAGCGCCGTCACGCAATAGAGCGTCATGCGCGCAATGCGCGGCGGGGCGCGTTCTTCGAGCTCGACGGCATCGGACTGGAATTCCGCGATGACAGGCGGCAGCGGCAGGCGGGCGACGAGCTGCCCGCTCCTGCCCTGCGCCCCCCTGTCAGAAGCGCCCTTGCCCGAGGGACCATTGTCTGGGGCTGCGGGCAGGTTTTCGCTGGATTTTCTGACGTGCGCGTTCATGCGACCTGCCTCATCTGTTGTGCCCAGAGATGACGGTAGGTCATGCAGCGCGACACGAGCTGGTCGTGCCGGCCGATATCGGCGACCTTGCCGCGTTCGACGACGAGAATGGCATCGGCATCGACCAGCGTCGAAAGCCGGTGCGAGACGATGACGACGGTGCGCCCGGCGGCGATGCGGCTGAGATTCTCGCGGATGATCGCCTCGCTGTCGGGATCGAGCGCGCTCGTCGCCTCGTCGAAGATCAGAAGCTTCGGATCGGTGATCAGTGCGCGGGCGATTGCCAACCGCTGCTTCTGCCCGCCGGAAAGGTTGGCGGCGTTTTCTTCGAGCATCGTGTCGAAGCCGCGCGGCAGCCGCTCGATGAATTCCTCGGCACCGGCGATGCGGGCGACCTCCATGATCTCCTCGATGCTGGCATCGGGCTTGGCGGCGGCGATATTGTCGCGCACCGTGCCGCGGAACAGGAAATTATCCTGCAGCACGACACCGATGCTGGTGCGCAAATGCACGAGGTCGATCTCGCGGCTGTCATAGCCGTCCATGCGCACCAGCCCTTCCTGGCTCTGATAGAGCCCCTGGATGAGCCGGGTAATGGTCGTCTTGCCCGAGCCGCTCTTGCCGACAACGCCGAAGACCGAGCCTGCCGGAATGGCGAAGGAGACATTATCGAGCGCCGGCGGCCCGTCCGGAGCATACCGGAAGGTGACCCGGTCGAACTCGATGCGGCCATGCAGATGCGGCCGCACCCCTCGCCCGCGCCCGGCCTGTTCCGGCCGCTGGTTCATGATCTCGCCGAGCATGCGCACGGAAAGCGCCACTTCCTGATATTCGTGCACCATGGTGACGATCTGCACCAGCGGCCCCGAGACGCGGCCGGCAAGCATGTTGAAGGCCACCAGCGCGCCGATCGTCATCGAACCGCTGAAGACATCGAGCGCGCCGAGCCCGATGATCGCCACGCTCATCAGCTTCTCCAGAAGCCCGGTCAGCGACTGGGCGATGGTCGAGATCTTCTCGACCCGGAAACGCACCGAGATCGACTGGGCCGAATAATCGTCCCACACCTTGCGCTGGCGCGGCTCCAGCGCCAGCGATTTGACGGTGCGCATGCCGTGCACGGTTTCGACAAGCAGAGCCTGCCGGTCGCCTTCCGCCTGGTAGAGCGCCTGCAGGCGGCGCTGGAACGGCCCGACGAGCAGCATCACCACAAGCCCGACGAGAGCGGCGAAACCGAGCACCACCAGCGTCAGCTTGACGCTGTAGAGAAGCAGGATCGGCACGAAGACGAAGAGCGATACGCCATCGAGAAGCGTCAGGAACAGCCGACCGGTCAGGAACTCGCGGATGCGCCCCGTCTGCTGCATATGCTTGACGAGAACGCCCGCCGACGCCTGCTCGAAAAGCGCGATCGGCAGGTTGAGCAGATGGCCGAAGGTGCGCGTCGCCACACGGATGTCGATCCTGTTGGTGGCGTAGAGCAGCAGATAGCGGCGCAGGAAGCTGAAGGTCGCGTCGAAGACGAGCGCCACGGCGATGCCAACAGTCAGAACCGTCAGCGTCGCATAACTCTGATGCACCAGCACCTTGTCGATGACGAGCTGGAAGAACATCGGCGTCGTCAGCCCGAGCCCATAGAGCACGAAGGCTGCGAGCGCGACATCGCGGAAGAAGCTGCGCTGCCGGATGATTTCGGGAATGAACCAGCGGAAGCCGAAGGGCCGATCCTCGTCCGACATGCGGAAGTTCCGCTTCAGCAACACCACCGATCCGAGCCAGGCCTTGCAGAACTGCTCCTCGTTGAGCAGCATGATCTCCGGGCGCTCGGCGAGCGGATCGAGGATGCGGATCCGCTCCTCCTCCCCGCTTCCCTGGGCGCCGGCAATCACCACCCAGTTGCCGTTGTCGAGCTCGGCAAGGGCCGGAAACGCCTGACCGAGCGCCATCAGCTCGCGCCAGGTGATCTTCAGATGCGTGGCCCTGAGATTGGCATCCTTGGCCATGCGCAGCAATTGCCGCACGGCCACCGGATCGTTGCCGACGGCATAATCGTGCTGCAATCGCTCAGGCGAAAGATCGACGCCGTGATGACGCGCGACGAGTGCGAGACAGTGCAGATTGGTATGCAGAAAACCACTCATGGCCCACCCGAAACAATACGAGACCGAGGCTTGGATTCAAAAGCACCGGAGCGTCGCTCCTCGTGCGTCCGAATGGACGCACGACGCTCCCATGGGCGCCGCGCGCGCCCACGGCTGCTGTCAGTTGAAGTTCGGCGAAGCGTTCGAAGCGCCGGCCTGCGTCGCCTGAATATCGGAAGCGGCAGCAGCCGACATATCGCCGATGCGGCGGACCGCACCCGCCTCGACCAGCCCGCCGAGCGCCTTCTGCATGAGATCGACCGCATTGGCGAAGGCATCCACCGGCATGATGACGCGCTGGCGGAAAACCGGCTTCGGATTGTTGTTGGCGTCGCGGTCGGTCGCCGAAAGCGACATCAGGTCGATGCGCACGATCGTTCCCGTGATGGTGATTTCACCGATGCCATCTGCATAAAGTTCGCTGCTCATTGTTCTCTCCTCTGGTTGATAAGCAAAACACGTTCACCCTTGAGCCGACGCGTCGGGCTAGCCGAAAACCGCTTCATGCTTTTCGGACCGATACGTGCATATCGTGCCGCCACGCCGGAAACGGGTCGCGAAGGCCGACGGCGGTCTGCGGATCGAAGCCTGTTTCCTCCCCGGTCAGGCAATCGTCGAGCGCGGCGCTGATCGCCTGCCGATCGAAGCCGGAGCCGATGAAGACCAGCTCCTGGCGGCGGTCGCCCCAGACATCGTCCCAATGCCGGTCGATGAGCTGGCGGAACTGCGGAAAGCGCGGCCATTGCACCTTCGGCACCGAGGCCCACCAGTATCCCCTGGTCTCGATGCGGCATTGGGTGCCGGCGATCGACAGCAGGCCGATCTCGTCCGGCCTCGTCGCCAGCCAGAAATGGCCCTTGGCGCGGATGAGGCCCGCCCATTTCCGGTCGAGGAATTCCTTCAGCCTCGAGGGCTCGAAGGGCCGGCGGCTGCGATAGACGAAGCTCGAAATGCCGTATTCCTCGGTCTCCGGCACATGGTCGCCCCAGCCGTAAAGCTCCTTGTGCCAGAACGGATGGCGGGCGGCCTTCGCCTCGCTGAAGAGGCCGGTATCCATGATCGCATCCAGCGGCACCTGGCCGAAGACCGCCTCGATGACACGGGCATCCGGATTGAGCGCCGCAACGACCCGGCGAACCTCGGCAAGGTCGGCGCAGGACACATCGCCTGCCTTGTTGACGATGACGACATCGGCAAATTCGATCTGCTCGACCAGCAGTTCCACGAGCTTGCGCTCGTCGTCCCCGTCCCGTCTTTCACCGCGATCGGCAAGGAATTCGGCGCTCTGGTAATCGGCGAGAAGATTGACCGCGTCGACGACGCAGACCATCGTGTCGAGCCGCGCGACATCGCAAAGGGCCGCCCCGCTCTCGTCACGGAAGGAGAATGTGGCTGCGATGGGCAGCGGTTCGGCGATGCCGGTGCCCTCGATCAGGAGATAGTCGAAACGGCCGGCGGCAGAGAGCCGCCGGACTTCGCTCAGGAGATCGTCGCGCAGCGTGCAACAGATGCATCCATTGGTGAGTTCTACCAGCGTCTCGTCCGTGCGCGAGAGGTCTGCACCCCCCTCGCGCACGAGATCCGCATCGATGTTGACCTCGCTCATATCGTTGACGATGACTGCAACCCGACGCCCCTCTCGATTACTCAGTACATGATTGAGCACAGTCGTCTTGCCGGCGCCGAGAAACCCGGCGAGAACCGTTACCGGCAATCTGTTGTCTGCACGCGCCATCGATACTCTCACTCATTACTCGATGCTTGGCCTTACATCCTCGCGGCCTCTGGAGCGCCGCACGGCGCTCCATTGTTTTCGTGCAATTCCGGACGCAAAACCGCGACGCGCTTTTGCTGGAATGCTCTAGGCCGCGAGCTGCGGTTTGAACGCTACATCCACATAGTAGTTGGTGTTGTTGTAACTGGCGGTCGGGAACAGCCCGGCCGACCCATAGGCATAGACGCCGTTATTGCCGGCAGGCGCCTTGAGATCGCCATTGGTCACATCGCTGGCGAAGTAGTTGCCGGTTGCCGAATAGTTGCCGTTCGTAGAATAGGAGACGACGTAGGTCGTATCCGCCTGGATCGCCACTTGCTGGGAAAGTGACGCAGTCTGCCAGCCGCTGGCCGTTTCATTGCTGAATGTGACGCTGCCGAGAAGCGTGCCCGAAGCGGTCCAGAGATAACCGTTGTGCGGACCCGTATTGTCGGCACCCTTGTAGAAGCGGATGCCGGTGATCCAGCCTGCCGTATCGGCCTGGAATTTCATGCCGAGATTGATCGGCTGGTTGTCGTTGGTGGCGACGATATCCGGCGTCGCATTGGCGGCAAAGAGGTTCTGCTCGGCCGCCGGATCGTTGACGGTGAGCGAGACCTGGGCCGATGCCGTGCCGCCCTGGCCGTCGGCGATGGAATAGCTGAAGCTCGCCGGCCCGGAATATCCGGCGTTCGGCGTAAAGGTGATGGTCTGCGCCTGGCTGTTGAACGTCACCGTTCCGTTGACCCCGCCGCTGGCGCCGGTGATCGTGAGCGGATCGCCATCGGCATCCGTGTCGTTGGCAAGGAGCGCCGAGGCATGGATGGTGATCGGCACGCCCTTATTCGTCGAGAAGCCGCCGTCATTGGCCGCGACCGGAGCGACGTTCTGCTTGACCTGATAGACCACGTCGACCCAGTAGTTGGTGGCATTGTAGGAGGCGGTCGGGAAGAGGCTGCTAGAACCATAGGCATAGAGGCCGTTGCCGCCGCTCGAAGCGCTCGACGGCGCCGTCAGCGAACCGTTCGTATGATCCGTGCTGAAATAGTTGGCCGTTGCCGAATAGAAGCCGTTGGAATGGTAGCTCGCCACATAGGTGACGCCGGCCGAAACGGTGATCGGCTGGGCGAAAGTCACCGTCTGCCAGCCGCTTCCCGTTTCGGCGGTGAAGGTCGCCTGCGCCAGCAGCTGTCCGCTCGCGGTCCAGAGCGAGCCGACATGCGTGCCGGTATCCTGCGCGCTCTTGTAATAGCGCAGGCCGGTGATCTCGCCGCGGGCGGACGCGATGAACTTGACGCCGAGCTCGACGGACGAATTGTCGGCGGAGGCAGACGCCGGCGCATCGGAGGCCGCAAACAGGCCGGAACCGCCGGGCTGCGCCCCGACATTGAGGCTGACGGTGGCCGACGCCGTGCCGCCATGTCCGTCCGAGATCGAATAGGAGAAGCTTGCCGCGCCCGTATAGCCGGTCGTCGGCGTGAAGGTGACGGTATTGGTCTGGCTGTTGAACGTCACCGTTCCGTGCACCGCCCCGTTGACGCCGGTGATGCTGAGCGGGTCGCCATCGGCATCGGTATCGTTTGCCAGCAGGCTGGCTGCGGCGATCGACAGCGCCGTGTTGGTATAGGTCGTAAAGCCATTGTCATTGGCCGCGACCGGCACCGCGTTGCCCGTCGACTGGTTGTAGACGACATCGACCCAGTAATTCGTCGACTGGTAGGTCGATGTCGGGAAGGCCGTGCCGCCCACCGCGTAGACGCCGTTGCTGCCGGCAAGTGCGGTCAGCGAGCCGTTGGTATGGGCTGAGGTGAAGTAGTTTGCCGTCGCCACATAGCTGCCAGTCGTGTGGTAGGAGGCGACATAGGTCGTGCCCGCCGTGATCTGCAGCGGGCTCGCGAAGGTCGCGGTCTGCCAGCCGGAGAGCGACTCGTTGGTGAAGGTGACGGTAGCCACCAGCGTGCCATCGGCCCTCCACAGAGAGCCGGTATGCACGCCGGTATCGCCGGCAGCCTTGTAGAAGCGGATGCCCGAGATCGTGCCGTTTGCGGAGGCGACGAACTTCATGCCGAGTTCCATCGGCGTATTGTCGTTGAAGCCGCCCCCCGTCGGCCCCTCGCCTGATGTAAACACCGTCTCGCCGGTCGGTCCCTGCTGGACGGTGAGGCTGACATTGCCCTGCGCCGTGCCGCCGCGTCCGTCCGACAGGGTATAGGTGAAGCTTGCCGGGCCGGTATAGCTGGCGCTCGGCGTGAAGATGACCGTTCCGTTCTGCTTGTCGAGAACGACCGTGCCGTGCAGCGCATTGCCGACACCGGTGATGGTGAGCGCATCGCCATCGGCATCCGCATCGTTTGCCAGCAGCGCGGCGATGGAGACGACGAGCGTCCCGTCGTGGGAAATCACGAAGCCGCTGTCGGCGGTCGCGACCGGCTGGCTGTTCGGGCCGGCATCGAAGACCACGTCCACCCAGTAATTGGTGCCGCCGGGGCTCTGGCCGGGGAATGTGCCTGGCGTGGTGCCGTAGGCGAAGACGCCGCCGCCATCGACGGCCTTCAGCTGGCCGCTGGCATAGGGCTCGGTGAAATAGTTCTGGCTGAGCGAATAGTAGCCGTTGCTGTGATAGGAAGCGACATAGGTCGTGCCGGCCTGAATCTGGATCGGGCTGGAGAACATCACGGTCTGCCAGCCCGACAGCGATTCCCCTGTCGATACCCCGGTCGCCAGCAGCGTCCCGGTGCTGGTCCAGAGGCTGACGACATGTTCGCCGATATTATAGAAGCCCTTGTAGAAGCGGATGCCCTCCACCAGGCCTGCCTTCGTCGCCTGGAAGCGCAGGCCGAGCTCGACGGAATCGCGATCGACGGCCGTTTCGACCGCAGGCTTTTCCGCCAGCGTCCAGAGTCCCTGCGTGTCGGGCAGCGTGACGGTAACCTGCTTGCCGGCCGACGGCGCCTCCATATTGACGCTATCGTCGACGGCGCGCGACAGGATCGTATAGGTGCCGCTTGCCTGGACGACCCAGTTATAGCTCCAGTTCTCGCGGCCCGTCGCCTTGAACCAGTGCTGGCCGCCATCGGTGGAGACCTCGACGCCGGCAATGATGCCGCCCCCGAAATCCTGCGCCGTGCCCGTGATCGTCACATGCTGCCCTTCGAGGAAGCTTGCGCCGACGATGGGCGAGGTAATCGAGGAGGTTGGCTTCAGCGTGTCGGTCGATTGGGTGGCGAGGATCAGGCTCGCATCGAGCGTCGTCGGCTGGATGCCCATGTCCGCGAACATGTTGACCATCGCCTGCTGCACGTTGCGATCGGTCGGCGTTGCCGGCCCCTGATGCTGATCGTTCAGCCCCCAGGACCAGAAGACGGTGCCGGCGCCGAAGACGAGCGCGCCGCTTGCCGCCCGGTACATGGTGAGGCTGTGGGTCGCCACCGCATCGCCGACCGTCGAGCCGTAATCGCGCAGATAGGTATTAACCGCGACCGAGGAGAGAGACAGGTTGATCAGTCCAGCCGGACGGAATCCGTTCTCGACATCGGAATCCCATTCGTAGCCGAGCAGGTTCTGCACCAGATTGTAGGTCTCGCCCGGCTGAAGCTCTGCCACATCGGTGTTGCGCCAGAAGCGCAGGTTCGAATAGTCGTAGGGGATGGAGATCGTATCCTGGCGGTAGCTGTCCACCTGGAACATCGTGCCCGTCAGCGAATTTTCCGGCTCCTGCCCCGGATCGGCATAACGCGGATCGCGCCAGGTGCCAGTGCCCACATTGCTCGGGTCCGTGCTCGTGCCGTAGGTCTCCTTGTAGCAGACCATGGTGCGGTAGGCCTGGCCGCTGCCGTCGATGCTGCTTTCCCAGCGGACTTTCCAGTAAACCTCGTTACCGCTCCAGAAGGCGAGGTTCACGCCGGCATCGCGCGCGGCTTCCACATTGGTGCGCTGCTCGGCCGACCAGTATTCGTCATGGCCGACGGACAGGAAGGCCTGATGGTTGAGCAAGAGGTTGCCGCTGCGCGTCGCATCGACGCCGGAAATATAGGAAACGTCGTAGCCGTTCTGCTCCAGCCATTGGATGGCCGAATGCTCGACGCCGAAGACGAAATCGTGCGAGCCGCCGACCGGGCTCGTATTGGTGATGATCGGGCGGTTGTAGCTGATCGCCGAGGCCCGGCCGATGGCCTGCAGGCCGCAGCTGCAGTTCGGCGGCAGGTAGCCGATCATGTTTGCGGGATCGACCGGGACATCGCCGTAATAGAGGCTGGCGCCGCCCCAGGCATTATAGGCCTGCCAGGTCGTGTCCGAGGTCTGGAAGACGATATCGCTGTGCGAGGAGTCGTCGCGCACGACGAAGGGGATGATGCTGGCGTCCTCGGTGCCGTCCTCGCGCACCAGCTTGGCGAAATAGACGCCCGAGACGGCATCGTCGGGGATCTGCCAGCTTGCCGAGACCGACCAGTTGCCGCAGTCGATGAGGCCGAGCGACATGTCGACGATCGGATGCGGCTGGATCTGCGCCGTGGTCAGCTGCTGCTCGATCGAGTCGACCTTGCGCGCGCCTGCCCCGCCGTAATAGCCCATGCGGTAGATGTCGATGCGGTAATGGGTGGAATCCGTGGCGATCTTGAAATCGACCGTCCCGCCGATATTCGTGCTGATTTCGGTGGCAAAGCCCTGAATGGTGCCGTTGCCGTCGCCCTCGAGGCCCCACTCGCTGATCGGGTTGCCCGTCTTCATGTTCTCGAGCGCGATCTTGTTGAGCGTGGGCGCAGCCGCAGGCGTCGTCGTCGTATTGAGCGTCGCCGTGGCCACCGGTGTCGCGACGGACGTGCTGAGGTTCGGCTCCAGCGAGATGGACGCGATCGAGGTCTGAAGGGCGAGCGGTGTCGTGCCGGTGGAAAGGCTGAGCGGCGCCACGGTCTGGGTGCCGGTACCGGTATTCGTACCGCTGCTCGTATCGGTCCCGGTACTTGTCAGCGTGGGCGCGGCAGGCAGCGTCGCGGCCTCCTGGGCCGGATCGGGGCCGAGCACGGTGCGCTGCAATGTCGTGGCAGGCGCCTGCAGCAGCGATGTGGCCGACGCAGTCTGCAGAACGCCATCGGTCGCCGGCGCCGGTGTCGCCGTCGAGGGTGCGGAGGACGATTGCCCGCTTCCCGACAGCCCGGCGCCCGGTGACAGCAGGGAAATGGGCGACGTGACCGTATCGATTGAGGAGGATAACGGTAGCGCGCCGCCCTGGCTGGCAAAACTCTGCGAACCGCCGCCAATGCCCGTCGAGGAGACGAAAGCGGCGGTTCCTATCACTGCGCTCCAGGTGGCTGGAGCCGGACTTACGCTCAGAATTCCGCCAACGGTACTGAGATACGAGTCATTCGTGACCTGAATTCTACGCTTCAAGGACGCCCTCCCCTTCCGCAACTCCGGCTCTTTTCGGCCGTTATTACAAGACCTTCATTCTTGCACCTTTCGCGAGAAAACGGACGACAGCAATCTGGGGTATGGGGGTGGTACCCCCTACGCCCATATGATGAAGCGCTCCGCATACGGCCTTTCCTCGGCGCGGTCGCCGCCGCAATAAAGGGTGGTGAAACCCGTGCCGTATGGCCCCCTCATCCGCCTGCCGGCAGACCGCCCGAACAAGAATCCATCGCCGTCAGTGGAACTTCGGGCCGAATGTCCGGTTTGATTCCGTAAGATCACAACTCAGCATGAGGAGGCGGCAGATGATCTCTCAACATCATTCATCGCCGGTACCTGGTTCGGATGATGCGCGTTGCGCCGACACGCCCGAGGCCGACCGTGATCGCGAGGAAGCACGGGCCTGCGCCCAGCGAGGCTTTGAGGCTCTTCGCAATGGAAAAGGCCAGGATCGGGCGATACGAGAACGAAGGATACAGTCCCCCGCCGACGCTATAACGTGGTCGGTTCCGGTCGCCGTTCGAATTGGCAGCGCTCCGTCCGAATTCGTCCACGGCCCGCTCGAAGCAATTCGCTACCTCGAAGGCCGGTGGCCGGCGGTATCAGGCCCATGTCTGGACGTTGCGAGACGACGATGCGTGGAGGCCATGAACCAGATGGAGCACGCAGAGGCCGCCAGGGACGCATTCATTGCGGCGGCGTCCGAGGCGGACGTGTTGGCGTGATGCGATGAACCGCGCCGACGCCGAGGGTTATCCGATGCCCTAAGGCCTGAAACCTATTTGCCATTGTCCCGGCGAGACGGTCATGGCGCCTCGTTAAAAGGAAAGGCACTCACATGGCAAGCAAAGACAACACATCCGACAACACGGTCGGCACCGACCCGCACTCCAAGCCCGCGCGGATCCGTCAATCGAGCGAACAGGAAGCGATCCGACCCGACATCAATGACAAGGATCTCCTTATGCCGGTGGGCAAGCCCGGCGTCAGGGTGAAGGAGCGGGAAGACAAAGGACCTGCTTCAAAGTAACCGCTCCTGCGATCCCTCAGCGACCTGGCGATGTTTTAAGCCTTTGATCGAAGGCCTTGATGACCATATCGATCAATTCTCGATGGATTTCGAGGCGCGAGCGCCCATCGCTGTCTGAGCAAATGGGCTCGTCGATATCTGCGGATTTGGCCATCTCGGCCGCATCGGGTTTGCACATTCCGAAGATGCTATAGTGGCTTGCATTCCCTACTACGGAATACATGCCCTTCGGAATTGCCTTTGCAATTCCCGAGGCGAGTACGGTCAGGGGGATCGCTCCGGGCTTGCCAAGGTTTACGATCTCGACGGGGATCGAAACCTTGGAAAATGGTTCTGTCTGAAAGACATCGACCGGCGCTGGGTCGATTGCCATCGCAAACTCGATCCGCTTGTCCCGATTGTCGCGATCGGCGAGTTTCATATCCATGGCATGAAGATCGACGCCACTTTGCTTTACCCATCCGCAAAGCGAAGGATTCCGAGCGCCGTCGTCACAGTAACCCGCCAGACGGATTGGATCGATACGACCGCCAGCCAAAGCCAGGGCTGTATTGCCGCCCATCGAAAGCCCAAGCACACCTGTCCTTCCCGGCTCGATGTGATCCCCGAAAAGCGGCTGCTTTTCCAGCGCGTCCAATGTTGCACTGATATCGGCAGGCCTTAGCCAGAGCTTCATCGTTTCGGCTGCCGACCTGTGGGCCCCTCCGTTTCCGACATGAACAGGCGCTGCCACGATGAACCCCTGCCTTGCCAATGGCGTTGCAATCCAGCTCATGGCTTCAGGAGTTCCCCCCAAACCAGCGCCATGAGAGAGCAAGATCACGGGATATCTTGCGTGCGCGACAGGCGCGTCGAGCATGGCGTCCGTTCCGACAAAAAATCGACTTTCGCCGAGCGTGACAGGCTTGCCGCCGGCATCTGCCGGATACCAAACGATCACAGGGACATCTGTGCCTCGCTCTTTGGAAGGCGCCGTGGTCTGCCGCACGCCGACAAAATCACTCGCAGCGGCTGAATGCTGCGCCATCGCTGCGGGAAGGATGCCGGCACAGACCATTGCAGCGATTTTGATCAACGCTTTCATCGAATCTCCTCGTATCGGTGGGTTATGCCCCAGCTTGTCGCGGATCGAGGAGCGACACGCCCTGAATCACGATTTCGAACGTCCAGGATCACGATTGAGGTCGGCCGATGGCTGGGCAGACAGCACGGCGGCGGCGACCCGACGACAAGGCATCGTCATTCAGAGCGGGTGGCGGTAGCTGCGCGATGATGCATGCCTCGCCCTCCTCCCGCCCTGCGGGAGAAGGCAATCTCGCATCCGCTCAGGCAGCGAGGCCGGCGCGCAGGTTTAGGGCGAGGTCCGGACTGTCGGAGGTCAGGCTGCCGATGCCGCGCGCGAGCCAATGGCGGATGCCGGCCTCGTCGTTGAGCGTCCACACACAGAGCCGCTCCATCGGCAGCCGGCTGCGGATCATGTCCCATTCCGCCTCCATCAGCTCGTGATGGATGGCGACGATCTCCACCAGCCCGTCCACGCGGTCGATGAAGGCGGCAAGCCCGCCCTGTTTCTCGGCCCAGGCGGCATTGACGGAGACGAGGCGTGAAACCTCGGGCGCATGGCGGCGGCAATCCTCCAGAACCGACGTGTCGAAGGACGTCAGATAGGAACGCTCGCCGACACCGAAGCGGGCAAGCTCGGCTGCGACGCGCGCGGCGATCTCGGGATAAGGCGTGCCGGTCTCGTCGATCTTGATCTCGACATGCAGGTCGATGTCCCTGTTTGCGGCAAGCACCCCGAGCACTTCGGCAAGCGTCGGGATCGCCTCATCAGTGCCTTTCAGCAGGGTCGCCTTGCGGGCCTCGACCGAAAGATCCTGCACGGGGCCTGAGCCTTCGGCGGTGCGCTCCAGTGTGGCATCGTGGATGACGACGAGTTCGCCCGCGCGCGTCAGGTGTACGTCGAACTCGATGGCGTCGACACCGAGCATGATGGCGTTGCGGAAGCCGGTGAGCGAGTTTTCGGGCCAGAGGTTGCGGGCGCCGCGATGGCCGGTGATATCAGTCATGGAATATCCTTCACTATATCGATTTCAAGGCATTAGCGGATGGTCGGGTCGAGCTTGTCGCGCAGCCAGTCGCCGACGAGCGAGATCGACAGCGTCGTCAGCATGATGACGACGGATGGAGCCAGCATGATCCAGGGCGCGCGCGTCAGATATTCGCGCCCGAAGCCCACCATGTTGCCGAGGCTGGTTTCCGGCGGCTGCACCCCGAGGCCGAGGAAGGAGAGACCGCTTTCCATCAGGATGATCTCGGGGAAAGTCAGCGTCATGGAGACGATCAGCGTCGAGGCGACATTCGGCAGGATATGATGCAGGTAGACGCGCGCAGGCGTGGCGCCAAGCTGCACCACTGCCGCCGCATAACCCTGCGCGCCGGCGGAAATCGCAAGGCCGCGGGCGATGCGCGCATAGCGCTCCCAGCCGTAGAAACCCATGAGGCAGACGAGCAGCAGCATGGAGGAGCCGAAGAAGGCGAGCACCGCCAGCGACATGATGAGGAAAGGCAGCGCCGCCTGGAAATCGGCGAGCATCAGCACGAGATGTTCCACGAAGCCGCGGAACCGCGCCGCCAGGAACCCGAGCAGCGTGCCGAAGACGGCCGAGAGGATCGTCGCGCCAAAGGCGATGACGAGCGACACGCGGATCGACTGGATGAGGCGCGAAAGCACGTCGCGGCCGAGTTCGTCCGTGCCGAGCAGATGCTTGAACCCGCCCGGCGCCGAAAGCCGGCTGCTGAGATCCATGGCCGTGATGTTGAACGGACGGATATAATCAGCAAAGACGGCGGTCAGGACCATTGCCGCAAGCCACAGCAGGCCGAACGCCACCGACAGCGGCAGGTTGCGGCGCAGGAGGGAGACGAGGCGGTTGGGCTTTGCGGAAGCCGGCGTGGCGGCGAGATCGACAGTTGCCATCGGTTTTCTCCTAGAGCAATTCCAGCAAAAGTGTGCAGCGGCTTTGCGTCCGGAATTGCGTAAAAACAAAGAGGTAGAGCATTTCGCCATTCGAAGAAAAACGGAAATGCTCTAATGTCCGGCCGCGTGCGAGCGAAGGCGCGGATCGAGCCAGCCGTAGAGCAGATCGACGACGAGGTTCGAGACGACCATGGCGACGGCGATGATCAGCAGGATGCACTGGACGACGGCAAGGTCGCGATTGGTGACCGAGACCACCAGCAGGCGACCGATGCCCGGCCAGGAAAAGATCGATTCCACCACGACCGCACCGGCAATCAGCGAGCCGACCATGAAGCCGACGATCGTGACGATCGGCACCGCCGCATTGGGCAATGCATGGTTCCAGACCACGTCGCGCCAGGTCAGCCCCTTGGCCGAGGCGGTGCGAATATAGGGCTGGCCCATCACCTCGATCATGGCGCTGCGCGAAAAGCGGGCGAGGATGCCGATGCCGCCGATGCTGAGCGTCAGCGTCGGCAGGATGCCGTGCACCCAGGTATCCTGCCCGCCGGACGGCAGCCAGCCGAGGATGACCGAGAAGATCAGCACGAGCACCAGGCCCATGACGAAGGATGGAATGGTGAAGCCGAGAACGGCGAGCAGGATGACGCCGCGGTCCGAAAAGCTCTGCCGGTGCAGCGCCGCATAGACGCCTGAGGGAATGCCGAAGACGAGCTTGAGGATAAGCGCCGGCACCGTCAGCTGCAGCGTCGCCGGCACGCGTTCCAGCACCAGATCGAGCGCCGAAGCCTTGTCGCGCATCGAGACGCCGAAATCGCCCGTGAAGATCGACCTGATATAGGCGAGATATTGAATCCAGAGCGGCTGGTCGAGGCCCCATGCCTTGCGGAAGGCATCGACCGCCTCCTTCGGCACGTCAGGCCCGAGCATGACGGTCGCGGGATCACCCGACATGCGCAGTACGACGAAGGCGAAAGTGACGACCGCCATGATGGTGAGGATTGCACGGAACAGGCGCACGAGAACGAAACGGATCATGGAACCCTCCCCTATGCCGCGACCGGCCTGGTTTCGCCCGCCACGACATGGCAGGCGGCGGTACGGCCCTCGCCGATGCCGACAAGTTCCGGCACGACGGAACGGCAGATCTCGCGCGCCAGCGGACAGCGGGGGTGGAAGGCGCAGCCGGAGGGGCGGTTCGCCGGGTTCGGCGGCTCGCCCTGCAGGATCACGCGGCCTTCGAGCCGTTTGCCGGGGATGGGCACGCTGGACACCAACGCCTTCGTGTAGGGGTGCTGCGGCGCCCGGAAGATGGCGTCGGAGGAAGCCTCCTCGACGATGCGGCCGAGATACATGACCGCGACACGGTCGGCGATATTGCGCACCACCTTCAGGTCGTGGCTGATGAACACCATGGCGATGCCGTTTTTCTCCTGCAGGTCGCGCATCATGTTGACCACCTGCGCCTGGATGGAGACATCGAGCGCTGAAACCGGCTCGTCGCAGACGATGAGCTTCGGCCGCGAGGCGAGCGCCCGGGCGATCACCACACGCTGGCGCTGGCCGCCTGAAAGCTCGTGCGGATAACGGTCGGCCTGGTCGGCGCGCAGGCCGACGGCCCGCATCAGTTCCGTCACCCGGTCAGCCTGATGCGCTCTTGGGATGAGCTTGTGGATATCGAGCGGCTCGGCGATCTGCTTCGCTATCGTCACGCGGCGGTCGAGTGCGGCGAGCGGGTCCTGGAAGACGAGCTGCATTTTTGCGCGCAGCGCGCGCCATTCCCCCGTGCTGCGCGCCGGCATCGGATGTCCCTGGAAGCGCACGCTGCCTTCCTGCGCATCGTCGATGCCGAGCAGCATGCGCCCGAGCGTCGATTTGCCGGAGCCGGATTCGCCGACGATGCCGAGCGTTTCGCCCGGCGCGACCTGGAGCGAGACGCCGTCGACGGCGCGCACCGGCGTCGGCCGGCCGAAGAGGCCGCGGCGGATCTGATAGATGCGGACGAGATCCCGGGCTTCGATGAGCGGCGTCATTGCAGCAGGCCCTCAGTGATACGGGAGGTCAGTGTCTCGGCGGCAGCTGCGACCGGCACCGGCCTTATGCAGGCGAGCTTGCGGCCGCCCTCGAGCGAAACGAGCGGCGGGCGCTCGCTCCCGCAGGCCTCCACGGCGCGCGAACAGCGCGGCGAGAAGGAACAGCCCGCCGGCAGATCTTTCGGATTGGGAACGGTGCCGGGAATGGGGATCAGCCGTTCGCGGCCGCCATCAAGGCGGGGAATGGCGTCGAACAGGCCGCGGGTATAGGGGTGGCGCGGCTCGGAGAACAGCTGTTCGACACTGCCCTCTTCGACGATGCGCCCGGCATACATGACGCAGACGCGCTCGCAGACCTGGCTGACGGCGCCGAGATCGTGGCTGATGAAAACGGTCGCCATGCCGGTTTCGGCGCGAAGGCGGATCAGGAGATCGAGGATCTGCGCCTGGATCGTCGCATCGAGCGCGGTGGTCGGCTCGTCGGCGATCAGAAGGTCGGGCTCGCCGGCGAGCGCCATGGCGATCATCAGGCGCTGGCACTGGCCGCCGGAAAACTCGTGCGGGTAGAGATCGAAGCGGCGGCGCGCATCGGGAATGCCGACCATGTCGATCAGCCTGAGCGCCTCGGCCTTTGCCGCGTCGCCCCTGAGCCCGCGATGGACCGACAGCGCCTCGGAAATCTGCCGGCCGATGCGCAGTACCGGATTGAGCGAGCTGGACGGATCCTGGAAGATCATGGCGATGCGGCTGCCGCGCACGCTTTCGAGCACGGTGCGCGATCCGCCGACGAGCTCGCTGCCTTCCAGCTTCACCGAGCCGGAAACACTGGCCTTGCCCGGCAGCAGACCGAGGGCCGCAAGCCACGTGACCGACTTGCCGCAGCCGGATTCGCCGACGAGGCCGAGCGCCTCGCCTTTGGCGACGTCGAGATCGATGCCGTGGAGAACCTGCACGCCGTCGAAGGCGACCGTCAGGTCACGCAGTTCCACGAGATTGGAGCCGGTCGCGCCCATTTTTCATCCCCGCTCTTCGTTGCATCAAAAACAGGATCTCCGGCAGCCCTTCAGCCGCCGGAGACCGAGTGACGAGCCGATCAGATCGACCAGTTGGCGGCGCGGAAGTCCATGGCGAAGGCCGGAGCGGCCTTCCACTTCAGCGACGACTTCATGCCGGTGAAGACGGCATTCTGGTGCAGGACCTGATAGACCGGGTCTTCGCGCTCGGCGATGTCAAGCATGCGGGCGATGGCCTTCTTGCGCAGCGCCCGGTCGGTCGAGGTTTCCATGACGACGGCGAGCTTGTTCATCTCCTCGTTCGTCCAGTCCTTCTTCTGCTGCACTTCGCCATTCGGGCCGAACTGCACGACCATCGGCGTGATCGGGTCGTTGATCGTGTTGGAGGCCGACCAGTCGCGCACGCCCTTGACACCGGCCGGGTCGTGGATCTGCGCCCAGTTTTCCTTCATCTCGATCTCGACATTGAGGCCGACCTGCTTCCACATCTCGACCATGATCTGGCCGTTGGCCGTCTGGTTTGTGTAGTAGTTGTTGAGCAGGCGGTAAGGGATCGCATCGCCCTTGTAATTGGCCTGCTTCAAGAGGTCCTTGGCGAGATTGGGATCGTAAGCCGGAGGCGCCCAGCCTTCGATGAACATGTCGGAGCCGCGGAAGGATTCGAACTGCAGGCCGGCCGGGATGACCGTCTTGCCGCCCCACAGCGCATCGACGATCGCCTGACGGTCGATGGCATGGGTCATGGCGCGGCGAACCAGCGGATTGGCGAGGATCTGGTTCTGGGTGTTGAAGACGGAGATGCGGTGGTTCCAGATCGTCGAGTTCTGGACTTCATAGCCCGGAGCGGCCTGGACGGCGGCAATCTGATCCGGCGGCAGGTCGCAGGCGAAGTCGTATTCGCCGGACAAGAGGCCGTTGACGCGCGAGGCGACCTCGGGAACTTCCACGAAGCGGATCTGCTCGAGCGGCGGGCGGCCGCCCCAATATTCGTCGAAGGCGAGGAGCGTCAGCGAAACGTCGGGCTTGTATTCGCCGACCATGTAGGGGCCGGTCGTGATCGGCTTGCGCGACCATTCGGTAAAGCTTGCGGCCTCATCCCAGGCGCGGCGGTTGGTGATCTGGCTGCCGCCGGAATAGAGGCGGCCTTCCAGCGTCACGTCAGGCGTCGTGTTGTGCAGACGCACGGTATACTTGTCGACGATCTCGATGCCGGCAAGCGCCGGCCACAGGCGACGGCCGACGCCGGGCACGGTCGCCGGCAGTTCCTTGGCGGTCGCAGGCTTGTGATCGGATTCGAAAATCGTCTTGCCGCCGGCAGGTTCGGTATTCCCGAACACACGCTCCCTGGAGAAGGAGAAGGCGACATCCTCGGCGGTCATTTCGTCGCCGTTGTGGAACTTGACGCCCTGGCGCAGCTTCAGTTCGAGCGTCTTGTCGTCGATGCGCTTCCATTCGGTGGCAAGACCCGGAACCGGACCCTGGTTGCCCATCCAGTCGCGCAGGATGAGACCTTCCCAGAGGTTCGGATAGAAGATGCGCTCGCCGACATTGGACTGCTCGTGATAGACGTCAAGCGAATTGTTGTTGGTAATCTTCTGCACCGCGATGGTGATGGAAGGACGTTTGGCCTGGCTGAAGGCCATGCGCGGCAGAATGAGCGTACCGGCGGTGGCGCCGAGAAGGCCGAGCGCGCCGCGTCGATTGATCGAAAGCATCGGAAACTCCTTGTGTCTTGACCGGCGGGCCCCCCGGCTCGCGGCCTTGGTTCTTAGGATCAGCTCCATGTCGCCCGAACGACGGCTTCATGAAGTTTCGGTTACATCTGCCCTTCGCGGGTGCCGCGAAGAGCCAGTCCAGCGCGCGAAAACCTCGGCCCGCGCGAGATCAGCCAGTGGTCTCCACCGCCGGTTTTCTTTCGGAAGACGCCCGCTCCTTTTCAGGGGGCAAAAGCCCCTTGAGCGCGATCGCCAGTTCCCCTGCTCCCTCGACCGTCTGCAGAGCGCCGGCCGCCTTCAGCGCCTCATGCCGTCCGCTGCGCGGATCGGCCGGATCGACGAAGCCGATCGCCGCCATGCCGGCTGCAACCGCACCCGCGATTCCGAGTGCGCTGTCATCGATCACGAGGCAGCGGCGCGGTTCGACGCCGAGATTTTCGGCGCAGAGCAGGAAGAGATCCGGAGCGGGCTTCGGTCTCGCCACCATCTCGGCGCTGTAGATATGCGGGGAGAACTCCGTCCAGAGGTCGAATAGGCCTAGGCTGCGGCGCAGCCGCTCCATGTCGCTGTTGGATGCGACGCATTTGCGCTGCTTGAGATCCCGCACCAGCTTTTCCATGCCGGCCATCGGCTGCAGCGAGCGGGAGAATTCCTCGTAGAGCGCGCTTTTGGCATCGGCAAAGACGCGGTCGGGATCGGCAAGGCCGAGTTCTTCCCTGCAGAGGCGCCGGCCCTCCTCCCCCGAAAGACCGGTGAAGCGGCGGTGGACCTCGGCATGGCTCAGGGGAATACCGGCGCGTTGCAGGGCCTGCGCCAGCGTGCCGCTGGCCACCGGCTCGCTGTCGATCAATACGCCATCGCAATCGAAGATCAGAAGTTCTATCGTCATGCTCAGCGCATTACGTTACATTTGTTACACCTATGTGATGTTTGTAACGCCACTGCATTTTGTGGCGCATTCAGGACAGGAATTTATGGAATCCCACGAGCTGAAAATCCGGGCGGCATGGCTCTACCACGTGGAGGGACTGACGCAGGCGCAGATCGCTGAGCGCATGAACCTCACCCGCCGCAGGGTGAACGAATATCTCGCCGCCGCCCTGGAGGAAGGCATCGTCAGGGTGAGCTTCGCCTCCCCGCTTGCCGCCGGGGTGGAGCTCGAATCGCGCCTGCAGGAGCGTTTCGGACTGGAGGCGGCGATCGTCGTTCCGACCCCTGCCGATCCGCAGCTTCTGCACCAGGCGCTCGGCCGTGGTGCCGCCGCCTATCTCGACCGGCTGATTGCGGCCCGCAGGCCCCGCTCGATCGGCGTCGGCTGGGGCGCGACGCTGAGGGAAACCGTCACCCATATGACACCTGCAAGCGAGCCTGACATCGAGGTGCGTTCGATGATGGGTGGGCTGACGCGCGGTTCGGAGATCAACACGTTCGAGATCGTGCGCGCCTTCGCGCAGGTCCTGAAGGCGCAATGCCATTATTTCGCAGCACCGATCTATGCCGAGAGCCCGCAATCGCGCGAGGCGATCATCTCGCAATCGGTTTTCGAGCGGATCTTCCGGCAGACCTGCGAGGTGGATATTTCCTTTCTCAGCGTCGGCGACGTGACACGCCAATCCCTCCAGGTGCGCTACGGCCTGCCGCCCGGAACCGATGTCAGCGACCTCATCGCCGTCGGCGCCGTCGGCGATCTGCTCGGCCGCTATATCGACGCCGAGGGCCGCCTCGTCGCCCATCCGCTGAACGCCCAGGTGCTCGCCCCCGAACTTTCCGACTACCGCAAGATCCCCTGCCGCATCGTCGCCTCCGGCGGCGCCCACAAACACGCCATCCTCAGCGCCACGTTGCGGTCGGGACTGGCGACCGCGCTGGTGACGGACGAAGAGAGCGCGAGGGCGCTGCTGGCGGGCTGATGGGGTGGGATGTGCCCGCCGTAGGATGATGGCGGCGGGCCGCGCATCGCCCGCTTTGCGCCAATCAGAGACATTCGCCAAGCCCCCGGCCGTGGCCAATATGGGAATCGGATGCGGCCTCTTACCACTTGTTGACTCACCCGCGGTTGAACAATAACTTGCTAATTTGGTCGTTGGGCTTGTCCTCACATGACGGATCAATCTCTTCAGCGTCGCCTTGCCGCCATCGTCGTTGCCGATGTGGTGGGATATTCGCGCCTGATGGAGGCTGATGAAGTCGCAACGCTTGATAACCTCAGGGAACTGCGTGCTGACATTATCGAGCCGGCCGTGGCGCGCCACAAAGGTCGCATCTTCAAGGTCATGGGCGACGGATTCCTGATCGAATTCGGCAGCGCGGTGGAAGCGGTGGCCGCAGCGTTGGAAATGCAACGGGCCACCGCAGCTGTCGAGGCTTCCGAAGACCGGCGCCTGCTTTTGCGTATAGGCGTCAACCTGGGAGATGTCATCGACGACGGCTCGGACGTCCTCGGCGACGGGGTCAATGTCGCGGCGCGCCTCGAAAGACAGGCCGCCCCGGGAGGCATCTGCATCTCAGCCAGCGTTCACGGCGAGATCGTCGGCAAGATCGACGACCGGTTCTTCGATGCAGGCGAACGCTACCTGAAGAACCTGACTCGCCCGGTCCACCTGTGGCATTGGCCGGATGCGCTGGAGAGCACATTGCCGCTGCCCGAATGTCCCTCGATCGCTGTATTGCCGTTCACGAATATGAGCGGGGATGAGACGGACGCGCCTTTCGTCGACGGCTTGACCGACGACCTGATCACCGATCTTTCCCGTACGGCCGGCCTGTTCGTCATCGCGCGCAATTCCGTATACGGCTACAAGGGCAAGGCGGTCGACGTAAAGCTGGTCGCCCAGGAACTCGGCGTCCGCTACGTCCTCGAGGGAAGCGCCAGACGCGCAATGGGCCGTGTCCGCATCAATGCCCAATTGGTCGACACGCTTGGCGGCCGGCACTTGTGGGCCGAGCGGTTCGACAGGACGGTGGAAGATGTTTTCGAGTTGCAGGATGAAGTCAACGCCAAGATCGTCGAGGCCCTCGTCGGCCGGCTGACCATCCCGGTTCAGCGCAATCGGCCGAAGAACTTTGAGGCATACGATCTGTGTGTACGCGCCCGCCTCCTGACGGAAGAGTCGCCGCAGACCGAGCGTGAGGCCTATATGCTGCTCCAGCGCGCGGTTCAGCTCGAGCCATCCTATGCCGAGGCGCTCGGCCTGCTCGCCTATAACCGCTGGCTGGCCTGGACGCATTTCGGCGAGCCCGAAGATCCGAACCGTCAGATGGCGGTGACATCGGCGCAGAAGGCAGTCGAGCTCGACCCCAACGATGCCGGCTGCCGTTACGTGCTGGGGACCATTCTGGCCTATGAGCGGCGATGGGAGGAATCTGAGGCCGCCTTCTCCACAGCCCTGGAGCTGGACCCCAACCACGCCGACACCTGGGCCGCCATGTCGGACGTGTCCGTGCTGGCCGGCAGGATTGCCGACGGACTGGCGCAGATCGAAAAAGCTCTGCGGCTCAATCCCTATCCAGCCTGCTGGTATCTTTGTCATCTCGGGCAGGCGCAATACGCTGCGCGTGACTATGAGGCGGCGAAAGCGACACTCCGCAGGGAAGACACCTATCGCACCAACTCCCGCAAATTCCTGGCTGCGACGCTTGCGCAGTTGGGCCACCATGACGAAGCGCGGCGAGAAGCGGAACTGTTCCTGATCGCCCACCCTCATTTCACGATCGGCCACTGGGTCAGCTCCCAGCCGCTGCGCGATGCATCCGTACGCGACCACTTTGTCGACGGCTTCCGAAAGGCCGGCCTGCCGGAGATGTGACAGGGGAACAATCGCGCCTGTGAGGACGGCGACCAAATCACCATCGATGCCCGTCGGCAACTTCTGCAGCTCGACGTCCCGATGAGGAGATTGCGAGACGCGAAGCCTCTGGAGCCAGCCGAAACCGCGCTACAGGCACGGCGTCCTCGCCAAGTTCGCTGCCTTGGTCCAACTCGCGAACGAAGGAGCGGTGCGGCATTCCCTCTTTTCGGTTCGCCGGCATTCCGATAATCTGGCAGCCTAATCTGATTGGCTTTGTTCTCAGTGAGTTGCATGTGGTGGCGCCATCATGGCCCGTGACGAGATCGCGAGGGCCGATGCTAAGGATCCGAAGCGCGAAGGACGGAAGTATCCGCCAGCACTGACTCCACGTGAGAAATTCAATCTAATCAAGAAGTCGTTCGGGCAGAGCGATGGCTTCGGTTAATTGCTGACCTGACCCCAAATCCCCCAGATCTAGGTAGAGCCCGAAAGGGAAGACGAGGAAGATGCCGACACCACAGCAACCCGGTCTGATAGTTCGACAGAAATCCCCACAAAACATCGAGTTTCCGTTTGCTTCGCTCTCCGATTGGCTGATCCCAACCGAACTGTTCTTCGTGCGAAACCATTTCCCGTCGCCCAACCTCGATGCGCGAGACTGGAAATTGCGCGTTGGCGGGGCGGTGGAGCGGCCGATCGAACTTGACCTCGACAGCATCAAGGCGATGCGGAGCACGACTTTGACCGCCGTCGTCGAGTGCGCAGGCAACGGGCGCGTCTACTATGAGCCGCCGCGGGAGGGGTTGCAGTGGCAAAACGGAGCCGTCGGCAATGCTGCGTGGACAGGTGTTCTCCTGCGCGAGATTTTGGAAATGGCGGGCGTCAAGCCAACCGCATGCGAGGTTCTGCTCACAGGCGCCGACAGCGGCGTCGTCGACTCGAACAAGAAAACGGCTTCTCCCGGCCCCATCGCGTTTGCGCGCAGTTTGCCGCTTGAGAAGGCCATTGCCGACAGCACGATCCTTGCCTATTCGATGAATGACGAGCCGTTGACGCGCGATCACGGCTATCCGCTGCGCGCGGTCGTGGGTGGCTGGTTCGGCATGGCCTGGGTCAAGTGGATCACGCATATCACGGTTGTGGAGCAACCGTTCCTTGGCTACTGGCAGGCGCGCGACTATTTCCGTTGGGAGCGCAGCCTCGGGGAACCCACGCTCGTCCCCCTTGCGCAGATGGAGGTCAAATCGCAGATCGCGCGTCCAGTACAGGGAGCGCAACTCGTCGTCGGCCAACCGTACCGGATTTTCGGAGCCGCCTGGAGCGGAGAGGCTGCTATCCGGCAGGTGCAGGTCTGTACTGGAGATGGCAGGGGCTGGCGCGAGGGAAGGCTCCTCGAAACAGAACGTCCCTTTGCATGGCGCTTGTGGGAGTACATGTGGACCCCTGAAGAAGTGGGGCAATATACACTGCGATGCCGCGCAACCGATGCGGCGGGCTGCGTGCAGCCCGACCACCAGCGTTCCGACTGCGAGAGCTACGTGGCCAACTGGATCGTTCCGGTGGAGGTTACGGTCGTTCCCGAGCCACAGACGTACGAGGAGGAATTCGTGATCTGATCCCCGCATGGGGCGGAATGGCGACTTGGCGCAACTGCCTGAGGGCGAAGCTCGGGCCGAGCTCGATGGACAGCTCGGCCGCCAGAATCGCCTGGCCGGCCCTGCCCATATAGGCCGACACGATCGCCAGCGCATAATGCGCATAGGGATTGCGAGCGTCGAGATATATGGACTGATATCCACGCCGAGGGTCGCAAGGCAGTCCATGCGGATAAGCAGCAATCCGCATGATGGAAGAGATGCGTCCGGTCGTAATCCCGATACTAAGGCCATTCGTCGCAGTTACCGGCCGCTCTCGTTGACACCCGACGCCCTAGGCGTTGTCTCCACCTCGCCAGGCGTAAAGAAGGTCAGATACGCGACGGCAAGAATGACCCCGATGACGAATATCGTCAGCACGTACCGGATCATGCCATTGCTGGCTTTTTGCTCTGTATCGTTCATGCGCTTGCAACACGGTTTGAACCTGTTTGTTCCAGACGCCTTCGGCCTGGATATCGCTTCTTGCCGCCGCCGTCTCCAGCCCCCCCGGTGCCATAGCCGCCATCATCCTGCTTACCATTCAAGTTGTCTGCGCCAAAGAACAGATCTTTACTAGGCGAGCGGATGTGGAGTTCAGTTTTGGATGGGTTTGACGTATCGGCCTTCGCAAACGCCAAAGCGTCATCGTCAGCGCACAGCACCGCCGCGACAGAACGGGCTTTTCGATAAAGTGCCAGAAGTGCGCCGCGGTGCAGAGGACGTCAACGGGATGACGCCGGGAACGGTGCCGATGCACGGGCCGACGCTCCAGGCTTATGGAGGCAAACATGTGTAGGGCGACAATCTGGATGAGATCAGCGCGACAATCTGGATGAGATTCTGGTGTCGCGATCGTCGGCGACGGTATCATCGTGATTGTCGCTGG
>NZ_SLZK01000002.1:0-304215 GCF_004341105.1 Rhizobium sp. BK418
AACATGACGAGCAGCACGGCAGCAGCAATGAAGCCCATGCCGCCGGCAATCACCGCCAGGCGTTTCTGCTTGCGCGTCATTCACTCTTTCCTTCCCTGGCCACCGATCCGTCCGCGGCAATGCCAAGTTCTTTCGCCAGCGCCAGCAATTGTTTGCCCTCTTCCCCTGGGGCCGGGAAGGCCGCAAGCCCGCGCTTCAGGGCATCTGCAGCGCGATCCTTGTCGTTTAAAACGGCGTAAGAGCGGATAAGACGCATCCAGCCGTCAAAATTGTTGGGATCGGCAGACAGTTTGGCATCGAGGCTTTCCACCATGGTGCGGATCATCTGCTGGCGATCACCGCTGCTCATCGTCTCGGCCGCCGCGACATCCTCGGCGGTCGGTCCGCCGGGTGCTGCCGATTGTGCGGCAGGCGGTACTTGTGCTGCCACCGCCGTGCCGCCGTTCTTGGCAATGTGCTCGTTGACCAGCGGCAGCCATGGCGCATCGGCCGGAGATTGCTTCGCCAATTCCTCGAAGGCGCCACGAGCCTCATCCGACTTGCCCGCCTGCTCCAGGCTCAGCGCAATGTAGAAACGCGCCCGCGGATTGTTCGGCTCCAGGGAGAGCGATTGTTCCAGTATCTTGCGGGCATCTTCCGTCACCACGCCCTCGGCGATTGCCATCAGCGTTTCGGCGAGGCCATCGAGGCGCGCCGGGCTCGGACCCAGCAGGCGGATGGCGTTGCGATAGGCGGTCTCGGCATCGGAGGCCCGCATGGTGTTGAAATAGATCGGCGCCAGCACATCCCAGCCCTTGCCGTCGTCAGGATTTTGCGCCAGATGCCGTTCCGCCTTGGCAACGAGAACGGCGATGTCATTGCCGGGATTGGCAAGCCGCGCCTGCAGCGGCTGCGATGGCAGTTCGGGCCTTCCGGTATTCATGTAAAGACAGAGCCCGATGATCGGCAGGAGCAGCACGATGAAGGCTTCGGTAACACGGTGATGCCTAAGGGGTTTGCTCTTCCCTGCCGGGGCAACACCGGAAACGGCGATCAGGCGCCGGCCGATTTCGGCGCGCGCATAATCGGCCTCTTCAGCGCTGATCAAGCCGCCGGCCAGATCCCGATCGAGTTCAAGCAACTGGTCGCGATAGACAGCGGCCTCGCCAGCACGCGTATTCTCAGCCGCCTTCGCTCCACGCAGAAGAGGGTAAAGCAGGATGGCGGCAACGGCCGCCGTCAGGAAGGCCACAAGAATCCAGAACAGCATATCGGCCCAATTACTTGAAGCGCGCCCTCATTCCAACTGCCAATGCCATGTTGACGAAGATTTGAGGCTTTTGGCCGCAAGGATAACGGGCGACAGAGCTCAGCCCAGCGGCGACCAGGTGCCATTCTCGTTGCGGCAGGCCGCACCGCGCGCGAGCGTATCCTTGCCATCGACAGTGACAGTATGGGTGTACTGTCGGCAATTCTGCGAGCCGACCTGATACGGCGCCGCCGCTACGACGCTGCCTTTCGCTTCGCGGCCAGTCCAGGTGACTGGCTGGCCGACGGCAGCGCCTTCCAGCGCTCGATATTCGGCTTCCAGTGCCCGCTGCTTGTCGCTATCGCTCAGCTGCACACCGGTGCGGGCGACGATGCCGCCCTGTAACGCCGAGATGAAGGCTGCCGAAGCCGGGGGCTTGCCGCCGCCAAAAAGACCGCGCGAAGCGGCACCCTTCGTCGTCGTGCAGCCAGAGAGCGCGACGGCGGCGATAAGGGAAGAAACGATCATGCCTTGCCAACGTAGAGTCATTGCAATCGAACCACGATCAGGGGTGGATTATCAGCCGATCGAAGTGCAGAGTCCCCGTGTCAGCATTAAGGCAAAGCATGCTATACATTTGCCACTATCTTTGTGACATCAAGCAGTTGCTCATGCAACATCCTTTGTCACACCCGGCAAGATAAGCTTGGCTTTCAGCCCGCCCCACTCTCCGCGCGAGAGCTCTAATCGGCCCTGGTATTCATTGGAAATTTCGGTGACGATGGAAAGGCCGAGGCCGGTGCCGGGCTTGCTCTCATCCAGCCTTCGGCCGCGCTTCAGCGCTTCGCGGATCTGGTCGGGCTCCAGACCCGGACCGTCATCCTCGACAGAAAGCTCCACCCAGTGCTTTCGGGCGCTTGCTTCCGTTCCCTTGACATCTTCGCCGGCCTCGACGGCCGAGAGGCGCACCTTGCTCTTTGCAAAGCGCGCGGCGTTTTCCAGGAGGTTGCCGACGGTCTCTTCGAGATCCTGCTGTTCCATGGCGACGGCCAGATGCGGCGGCTGGACGACCAGTTCGAATTCGGTCTCGACATTCAGGCGGCGCATGACGCGCACCAGCCGCTCCAGCGCCGGTTCGGCCTCGGTGCGGGCGAGCACGGATTCGCGCTGGGCGGCAATACGAGCGCGGTTCAGATAGGACTGCACCTGCCCCTGCATGGCTTCCGCCTGGTTGCGCACCAGATCGCCATGCGACCTGTCGAGCACACGCGCCTCATTGAGCAGCACGGCAATGGGCGTCTTCAGCGAATGGGCGAGATTGCCGACCTGCATACGGGCGCGCTCGACGATGCGGCGGTTGCTGTCGATCAGCGCATTGACCTCATTGGCAAGCGGCAGGATCTCGCGCGGGAAATCGCCCTTCAGCTGCTCGCTTTCGCCGGCGCGGATACGCTCCAGAGCGGCGCGCGCCTTGTCGAGCGGCTTGAGGCCATAGAGAATGGCGAGCGCGTTGACGATGAGACTGCCGACACCAAAGCCGGCAAGCGCGAGATAAAGCCGGTGGGAGAAATTGCGGACGTCATCCTCCACGACATCGACATTGCCTGTCACGCGGAAGCGCGCTGCGCGACCATCGGTATCGAGCACCACTTCGGTTTCCGCTACCTGCACCCGGTTCCCGGCTGCGTCCGTCACCTGATAATAGCGCTCGTAATTCTTGTCGAAGGGCGCTTCGACGACCGACAGAACAGGGATGGTCGCCGAACCCAACGAGGGTGAGACGAGCGGCGCGGTCGTATAGGTGCCGAGTGGCTCTACCACCCAATACCAGCCGGTCTTCGGCTGAGCGAAGCGCAGATCGCCGAGCTGCGGGCTGCCGGAGAGAGCGCCCTGATCGCCGATCGTCACGGAATTGATGACGTTGTAGAGCTGGGCGCGCAGCAAATCCTGAAAGCCGCGCTCGGCACTGCGCCGATAGAGCGTCGAGATCAACAGGCCGATCACCACCAGCGCCACCGTCGACCAGACTGTGGTCAGAAGCAGCACGCGTGCGGTGAGCGACTTAATTCGCATTGGTCGGCGCTTGGATGCGGTAACCGAGACCGCGCACCGTTTCGATCAGATCGACACCCATCTTCTTGCGCAGGCGGCCGACAAAGACCTCGATCGTATTGGAATCGCGGTCGAAATCCTGATCGTACATATGCTCGACCAGCTCCGTGCGCGAGACCACCTCGCCCATATGATGCATGAGATAGGCCAGCAGGCGATATTCATGCGAGGTGAGCTTCAGCGTCGCGCCGTTGACGATCGCCTTCGAGGTCTTGGTGTCGAGGCGCACCGGACCGCAGACGATTTCGGAGGAGGCATGGCCGGCCGCACGGCGGATCAACGCACGAATGCGGGCGAGCACCTCTTCGACATGGAAGGGCTTGGTCACATAATCGTCGGCGCCCGCATCGATGCCGGCAACCTTGTCGCTCCAGCGGTCGCGGGCGGTCAGGATCAGCACCGGCACGGTGCGGCCGGCGCCGCGCCATTTTTCAAGCACGGTCACGCCATCCATTTCCGGAAGGCCGATATCGAGGATGATTGCATCATAGGGCTCGGTATCACCAAGAAAATGGCCCTCCTCGCCGTCGAACGCCTGATCGACGACATAGCCCGCCTCTTTCAGCGTGTCGCTGAGCTGCCGGTTCAGATTGACATCGTCTTCGACTACCAGAATGCGCATCGCTTCGCCTTCTTCCGCTGCAAATCACTGGAACCTTGAATAAGCCGATTCCGCTTACATCGGAACCTTTACCGTCACCTTGCGCGGACGCTGGCCGTTGCCCTGAACGAGAACGGTGATGATGCACTTGTCACCCACCGGCTGCACGGAGAGAAGTTGGCCTCCGGTTTCCTCCACGACCTGCTGGGCTGCGGCGCTGCAATCGCCAGCCACACGCAGGACAAGCGTGTGCGTATCGTCCGGTGAGGGCGCCGAAACCGCCAGTCCGGCGGCCAGTGCTGCGACGCTCAGAGGAGAGGCCATGTGCTGTGCTTTCAATGTAATCCAACTTGGCCCGAATATGTACTCACGCGACCTGAATGGCAAATGAATGCACGGTAATGCGGGAATTTTAGAATAATTCTCGACTATTGCGCGAAATATGCTTGAATCCTGAATGATGGCCGCATGCCTTTTCATTGCAACGGAAATCTCGGCATCCACCAAATTCGTGCTGCATTTGTCCGATCGAACCTTTCGCCGTATGGTTGAAGCTGCTATCGCGTTCCCGCCTTCATCCATTCAATTTCAGAATCATGCAGAAATCATTCTCGATCCGTACGGCGCAGACAGTTGGCGTGCTCGCCGTCACTCAGCTTGTCGGCTGGGGCACCACCTTCGATATGCTTGGCGTCATGGGCCGCGTCATCGCGCCGGCACTTGGGCTTCCGAATGAAGCGATTTTTGCCGGCCTGACGATCATGATGGTGATCAGCGCTTTTGCCGGTCCGGTCACCGGGCGCTGGCTTGGCCGTTATGGCGCGGCAAAAGTGCTCGCCGCCTCGTCAATCACCTTCGCGATCGGCCTGCTGCTGCTTGCCGCCACGACAAACATCGTCGTCTATGCCATCGCCTGGGTCGTTATCGGCTTTGGCGGCGCGCTTGGCCTTTCGGCGCCCTGCTATACGGCCGTCGTGGAGCGCGAAGGGGTCAATGGCAAACGGGTCATTTCCATCCTCATGCTGTTTACCGGTCTCTCGGCCACCATTTTCTGGCCGGTCCTGACGCTGCTCAACGAGAATTTCGGCTGGCGCGTTACTTTTCTCGTCTCGGCCGGCCTGCAATTGCTCGTCTGCCTGCCGCTGCATCTCTTCGGCCTGCCGAAACCGGTAGCCAGCCATACGCAGGGCGCAGCCGCCGAGACGGCGCCGGTGGAGCTTTCGCCAGCCGACCGCCGCAAGGCTTTTCTGCTGATTGCCATCTCCACCACGCTCTGCACCTTCATCACCTTCGGCGTCTCGCCATCCCTGCTCGAAATCTTCCGCCAGACCGGCGCATCGCCGGCCCTTGCCCTGCAACTTGGTTCGGCCCGCGGCGTCATCGGCATTTCGGCGCGGGCGCTCGACATGCTGCTCGGCAAGCGCGGCAATCCGATCCTCACGTCGGTTATGGGCGTCAGCCTCATGCTGTTCAGCTTCCTGATGCTCTTCATCGTCCCGCCGTCGACGCCGCTGCTCGTCACCTTCGTGCTGCTCTACGGTTTTGGCTCCGGCGTGCTGGCTGTTGCCCGCGCGCTGCTGCCGCTCGCCCTCTTCTCGGCCAGGGAATACGGGTTGCAGGCCGCCCGCCTGTCGATGCCGCAGAATCTCGCCAACGCCATTGCGCCCGTCATCTTCACAGCCATTCTCGACCGCGCCGGCGCCGCCCCGACGATCATCACCTGCGCCCTGCTTGCGGCCGTCGCTTTGGTTTTCGTGCTGATGCTGATGGCGTTGGTGCGCAGCGCAAGGCCGAGCGCGCAGCCGGCCTGACCGGCAGCGGGCAAGGCGGCGCTGGCCTGCCGCATGCTCACTTCGCTTTCGAGATCAGCCATTCTCAATATCTATCGAGCTGGCCGCCCTGCCGTCAGCGCAGCGAACCCCCTCATGCGGCACCCGGAGCGGTCAATCCATTAAGCTTCTGAATCATTTGCAGTTTTTCTCTCAAAGATTGATTCAGGTCTTTCACGGATTGATTCATCTGCAGCCGGCATCATTTCCGGATTCCCTATCCATTTGAATCTGAATAAGAATTTTCAAAATTGGCCTTTTTTGCAGTGTTTTTTGAGCTAAGTCATTGATCCTGAATAAGTGATCCACTTTCCCTCATAATTTCGCATAAGGAAATTTCAAATCAAAGCAGGCGTTGCTGAACGAAAATTATTATAAAAAAGTCTAGGCGCGAGGCGTCACTTATTCAGAATCAATGACTTAGCCCAGCATAAAAGGGCCTTATCGAAATTCTTATTCATTTTCAGGCGATTAGACTGACGCAACCATCATCGTCAATCCTACAGGGGCCTGGTGACTGCCTTGCTGCTATCGAAATCGGCCGCAATCCTGGTATCGCGGAGCGGTTTTACGGTGCGGGTGGAACGGTCATAATCGGGATGCGCCTTGTAGGCGGCGAGCGCCTCCTCGCTTTCGAATTCGCCGTAAACGACGAAATCGACGGCGTTGCCCCACTGGTCCGTCTTGACGTTTTCGCCGATCTCCAGCTTCAGCGCATACGGAATGCCTGTCAGGATGGAGAGCCCCTTGCGCACCGCTTCGCGGTTTTCCTCCGGCACGGTGAAGAAGACGATATGGCGGATCACGCGGGATACTCCTGTGGCAATTCTCCAGGCCTAAGCTCTCTGGGCCCAAGCGGGGCGATAACACGCGCTGCCCGGGCCATCAACCGGGCCACAGTGCCGCGTCAGGCTCTGGGCCGGATCGCTGCCAGGAAGGCTCGCCCATATTCGGCAAGCTTTTCCGCCCTGTCGGTACCGTTGACGATGCGGCGGGCGTTCACCCAGTCTTCCTTCTCCTCATTGAGGTGGTCGGAAAGACGATGGCTGGTGAAGCTGCCGCGCAGCATGCCCTCGATCAGGATCGCTACGGCCGGCGCCATTTCCATGGCGCGGTCAGGCTGAGCAACAAGATCGATGCCGGTCACCTCGCTCATCGCTTCGTAATTGCGCCGGTGTGTGAGCTGCACCAGCCCGCGCCCGAGCCAACTCTTGCCGTCCTCGTCCGGCCGCCAATAGGGCGTCTTCACCCAGGAAAGCCGGCCGCTTGCAAAGGCCGTCTCAAGGATCTCGACGGCGCGCGAATCGCTTGTTGCCAGCGTCTCGCGTACAGGCTGCATCGTGTAGGCCGTTTCATGAAAAGCGGTGGCCAATATATAGGCCAGCCATCGTCGATCTGCGGTAGCCAAATTCGCGTCCCAGTAGTCGATGATAGCGTTCATGCCTTCGATCTGGGCCGGCGTGAGGCTGCCCTTGAACAGGGTGGTATGCACGGTGTCGAAGAAGAATTGCCGGTCGAGCGGGACAGTCATGATATGCTTCTCAGAGGCCTGTTGTGGTTAACGTCCGCTTAATCGATTGAAATTAATTTAATCGTTTCAAGTGTGACGCCGGTTCATTTACACGCAGTTTGTATTGTGCGATGCATCAATCCGTAAGCACATCCTTGCTGAGGAAGAGAGGAATAAGATGCAGACGAGCACGGAAACTCCGACCAAGATCCCCCAGCACGTCGTTGACCAGATGGAAAACGAGTGGCGCCAGGTACGCACGCAACGCGAGAGCCCACGCCCTGTCCACCTGCCCTCACAGAAAGACGCTTAAACACAACTCTGCCGGGTGAGGCCGTCATAGACCCCTCACCCGCGGGTTCCCGGGCTCGCCGCAGCGGCGTTTCTGCCGACTGAGATGCCATCCAGTTATCCTCCAGATTTCGCCGCAGCCAATCTCTCAGCCAGCCGATCCAGGGTCCTGCGGAACATATCCCTGTCATCCAGCGCCCGCGAAAGCACCAGCGCGCCCTGAATGCCGGAGACAACCTCTTCGGCAGCAGCAAGCGCGGTGTCGTCATCGCAACCGGCGCGGATCAGAGCCTGGCGCAACGCCTCGATCCAGCGAACGAAATAGTCCCGGATGGCGGGGGAAAAGCGCTGGCGGGTTTCGTCCAGCGCAAAGGCACCGACGAGGCAGATGCGGCTGCCGGAGCGGAAATAGTCCATCACATTCACCCACATCGCCTCGATCGCCGCGCTGGCATCATCGCGGCGCAGGGGTTCATAAACAGCGCGTTCGAACCAACCGTCAACATCGGCAAGAACGACGGCAGCCATTTCCTCCTTCCCTCCGGGGAAGAAGTGATAGAGGCTGCCCTTGCCGATGCCGGTACGCTCGGTGATGCGGCTGAGCGTCGTGCCCTCGTAGCCGAGCTCGCGGAAGACTTCGCCGAGCAGCGGCACGACGTCGGCACGTTCATAAACGGTCTTCACAATTCACCTTGCCTTCTGGCCTCAAAGGCCGAGGTCGGAAAGGCCCGGATGGTCATCGGGCCGCCGGCCGAGCGGCCAGTGGAACTTGCGATCCGATTCCCGGATCGGCAGATCGTTGATGCAGGCGAAACGGCGCTGCATCAAGCCCTCGGCATCGAATTCCCAATTCTCGTTGCCATAGGAGCGGAACCAGTTGCCGCTGTCGTCATGCCATTCATAGGCAAAGCGCACCGCAATGCGATTGTCGGTGAAGGCCCAGAGTTCCTTGATCAGCCTGTAGTCCAGCTCCTTTGCCCACTTGCGGGTCAGGAAAGCGACGATCTCGGCGCGGCCGGTAACGAATTCGGCGCGGTTTCGCCACTGGCTATTCTGGGTGTAGACAAGCGAAACGCGCTGGGGATCGCGGCTGTTCCAGCCGTCTTCCGCCAGGCGGACCTTCTGAGCTGCGGTTTCCTGTGTGAATGGGGGAAGCGGTGCAGGCATGATCAATCTCCGTTGCGTTTCTGTACCTTTCGTTATTCATTGTACTAATCGGTACAGTATTGCAACAAATCTTGGCACTCGATGTCTGCGGCATTTTGACTGGATTTGGGAGGAGTGCCACTCGCGGTGCGTGCGCCCAAACCCCGCGCATATTCGACCGAATGAACCTTTAAATTGCATCCTATACGTATATGATCCGATACGGAATCTTGGGACGCTTGAAGAGAAATATAAAATTGCGAGCGGCCCTCTATTTCGGAACATGGGAGGGGATAGATGCCTGCGGATGTTGCAATCCTTCATGGCTGGAGCGACACGGCCCAATCCCTCACTCCGCTTCGCGATTTTCTTGCTCAAAACAACTTCAACGCCCAGCGCATTCTGCTTGGCGATTACATCTCCCTCTATGATGATGTCCGTATCGAGGATGTCGCTGCGCGCATGGATATCGCCGTCAATGCGGCGATCAAGAGCGGCCGGCTCAAGCCGCCTTTCGACATGATCGTGCATAGTACCGGCGGACTTGTCGCACGCGAATGGATTTCCCGATTCTATCCCGATGGCGCCAATTGCCCGGTCAGGAAGCTGGTGATGCTGGCGCCGGCCAATTTCGGCTCGCGGCTCGCCTCCACCGGCAAGAGCATGCTCGGCCGTGTCATCAAGGGCTGGAACAACTGGTTCCAGACCGGTACGGAAATGCTGAACGGGCTGGAGCTCGCCTCCTCGTATCAATGGGATCTCGCACTGCGAGACCTGCTCGACCCGTCAGGCCAGGCTGCCGGCCCCTATGGCACCGACAAGATCATGCCTTTCGTCATCGTTGGAACCATGGGCTATGACGACGCGCTGCGGCGGATCGTCAATGAGAATGGGGCGGACGGGACGGTGCGCTGCGCCGCCGCCAACCTCAACGCTCGCGGCTTCACGGTGGATTTTTCCCGGGATGAGGACAATCCCGAAGTCTCGATCTGGCATATTCGCTCCGGAGACACGGTCTTTCCCTTCGCAATCCTGCCGGACCGCAACCACGGATCAATCATCAAGCCGAACGAAGAGAGCGACGCCGGCGCAGCCGTATCAAGCCGGCTCGGCAAACTGATCCTGCAAGCGCTAAACTGCAAGGATGCGGGAGAATATACCGCCATTTCCAGCGAATGGTACGATATCAGCGAGGAAACAGCGGCAAGCACGCCCGCGAAGATCGGCAAAGCAATGCCTGACGATCCCAACGCGCTTCACCAGTATTTTCAGCTCATCATCCATGTCCGTGATGACCAGGGGCAATCGATCGATGACTACTTCATCGAATATTTCTCGCCCCATCAACGCGGTACTGATGAATCGGTCGTCTTCCATCGAGAAGTGCTCGATAACGTCCACGTCAACAGCCTGGCGCCGTCGCGCCGCTGCTTCTTCGTCGATCGAACAGACCTGATAGGCAAGTACTACAAGATCATCAGCAAGGATGAAAACCAGGTCGTTGCCGTCAGTCTCTCGGCCAGCGACCCGGGCAAAAACGTCCACTACTTCGATGCCCAGAAGGTCGGAGCTGCGGGCAATCTCATCGTGCATCGCGCTTCTGACGATCGGCAGACGGTGCTAGGTCCGCAATGCCTCAGGCGCAACACCACCCATCTGGTCGAAATCATCATTCCGCGCCGGGGGATCGACAAGGTCTTCAAGATCTGAGGATCAGGAAGGACTGTGCATGCCCCGGCATGATGCCGCAAGCCGCCGATCGCTCGGCCCAGTCACAGAGGCCATCACATAGATCGACCGCACGTCAGGCGAGCTTGCCCTCTTCCGCCTTGTAGAAATACTGGCTTGCGACCAGCCATCCCTTCAGCGGCCTCAGTGGCGGAATACAGGTGGCGAACATGAAGGGACCGGTCACCAGCAACTGGACCCAGAGCGGCGCCGAGAAGGCAACTTCCAGCCACACGCCGAGCAGCACACTCGGCACGCAGGCGAAGCAGATGACGAAGAAGGCCGGGCCGTCGGCCGGATCGGCAAAGGAATAATCCAGCCCGCAGACTTCGCATTCCTTCTTCAGCGTGAGGAAACCCTTGAACATATGTCCCTGTCCGCAGCGCGGGCAGCGCCCCCGGATGCCGGTCTGCATCGGAGGGAGAGGAGGATATTCGGTGTCCATGACGATCTCTCTTTCAGCGGTCTCAGGCATCGCGCAATATGCATTCAATGCCAACAATGAGTGCATACAATATAACTACATTGAAAGCGAATTGCCAGTCTATTAGTCAGAATGACGCAGAGATGTTGTTGGTTCGATTTACGGGGTTTGGCGACGGCGGGATTTGTCACCGCTGGAACAAGTTTGAGCGCTCGCCAAAACCCCTCCCCACAAGGGGGAAGGACTAACCCGTGGCACCACGTCACCCATCCAGGAACGTCGAAGAAGCAGCAGACGGGCGCGGCAAATTAAGCCCCTCCCCCTTGTGGGGAGGGGTTTGGGGCGGGGTCTTTATTGATTCATTCGATAACGGAGGACGAAGCAGGGTCGCTCCGAACCGGAAGTCTGTAGTCTAGAAGAACGAAGCCGACATTTCCGGCGGGCCTTCCAGGGCGTGGGCCATGAAGTCCAGCGCGCCCTTCAGCCTCTCGCGGATGATCGGCCCGCCGAGGCAGACGCGCACGGCTTCGGCAGGCGTACTCTCCACTGTGAAGGCATCGCTCACCACCACGCCAATGCCGGAGGCGCGCATATGGCTGCCGAAAGTCGAGCGTGTCCAGCCGTTGGTAAGCGGCAGCCAGATATTGAAGCTGATCGGATCGGCCTTGTAGCTCTCCGGCGGCAGGATATCCGCAACCATCTGCTGGCGGGCACCCGCTTCAGCGCGGATGAAGCGCAGGATCGCGTCCGCCGTGCCATCCTCGATCCAGCGGGTCGCCAAGGCCATGTTCATCGGCGAAGCCATGACATTATTGGTGCGCATGGCGCTGGCGAAGGGCCAGATCGCTCTGGTATCCGGAGCAACCACATAGGCAAGCCGCAGGCCGGCGCCGATGCATTTGGCGAGACCACCGATATGCCAGGTGAGGTCAGGCGCGATCGCCGCCAGCGGCGATGGTCCATCCAGGGGAATGAAGCCATAGGCATCATCCTCGACGATGGGCACATGATATTTGCGGGCGACGGCAGCGATTTCCTCGCGGCGCCTTTGCGGAATGGTGAGCGTCAGCGGGTTCTGCAGTGTCGGATTGAGATAGAGCGCCTTTGGCTGCAATCGCTCGCAGGCATCGGCAAAGGCATCCGGCAGGATACCCTCTTCATCCATCGGCAGGCCGAAGAGATTGAGGCGGAGCTGGGCGGCGATCGAGCGGATGCCGGGATAGGTGATGTTTTCCGATAGGACGGTCTCGCCCGGTTTTGCGAGCAGGCCGAAGATCGCGAGCAACGTCGGATGGGCGCCTGGCGTCACGAAGATGCGCTCCTGCGACGGCGCCACGCCACGGCGGCCAAGCCAGACGGCAGCCGCCTCCTTGTCCATGCCGGAACCACCGAACGCCTGATAGCGCAGCAGCGGGACAAGGTTGGCCGCCACGACCGACATGCCCTCGCGCATGCGGGCGAGCAGTTCCGGATCGTCTGGCTCCGGCGGCAGGTTCATCGAAAAATCGACCACGGATGTGCGGCGCGGATCTGGGGCGGCTTCGGCAATCGGGTCGCGCCGCTCCCTGCCCTGCCCGCCAGTGACGAAGGTGCCGCGGCCGACATGCGAATCCACCAGCCCGCGCTTTTGCGCCTCCACATAACCGCGCGCCACTGTCGTGAAATCGATGTTGAGCCGCTTTGCGAGTTCGCGTTGCGGCGGCAGCCTGTCGCCGACGGCCAGCGCGCCACTGCGCAGATCCATCTCGATCAGATCCGCGATCGCCATGTAGCGGGGGCTCGATGAGCGGTTGAGATCAGGATGCCAGTCTTTCATGTCGTGATCCACGAGCTGCGATCGGGGGCGAGATCGGGTTCGGTGGGAACCAGATAGAATTGACTGTATATTGTTGCGCGACGATCCTGTCATCCAAAAACATCTGTCTGCGACAGCGTATCACTCAGCCGCCCGTTCGGCCTCCTCGAGCGCATCATGCAGGACATCGAAAACCTTGCTATCGAGCGTTTGGGAGACATTGAAGCGCATGAAGCCGGTGGCCGATTGCGACAGGCTGAAGGCATTGCCCGGTGCGAGCACGACATTACGGGCGAGCGCGGCACGCGCGACGACAGCGGCATCCAGACCATCCGGCAGGCGGCACCAGAGGAACATGCCGGCCTGCGGCTCCAGCCAGGGGCATATGCCCAAGGTCTTCAGCCGGGTGCTGACATCGAACATCGCCTTGGAAAGGCGGCCGCGCAGGCTTTCCGTATGCTTGCGGTAGCTGCCGTCGCTCAGCACGCCGAGCACCAGTTCGGCCGAGAGCCGGCCGCCGCCGAAGGAGGTGGCGATCTTGAGGTCCGTCAGGCCCTCGATCCATTCGGGCTTGGCGGCGATGAAGCCACAGCGCGCCGAGGCGGAGAGCGTCTTCGAGAAGCTGCCGATATGGATGACGCGGTCCAGCCCGTCGAACGCAGCAAGGCGGGGTGCGGCTGCATGTTCGAAATCGGCGAAGATATCGTCCTCGATGATGGTCAGGCCGTGCTGCTCGGCGAGCTTCAGCAGGCGATGGGCCGTGACCGGCGAAAGTGTGGCGCCGGTCGGATTGTGGATTGCCGAATTGGTGATGTAGAGCCGCGGCCGGTGCTCGGCGAGCGCGGCGGCGAAGAGCTCGATATCGGGGCCGGAGGGCGTATAGGGAACGCTGACGACCTTGGCGCGATGGGCTCTCAGCAGCGCATGAAAGTTGAAATAGCAGGGATCGTCGACCAGCACCGTATCACAGGGCTCGATCAGGAAACGGCAGAGGAAATCGATCGCCTGGGTTCCGGATTCCGTCAGCATCAGTTGATCCGGCGAAGCCTCGATGCCGCGCTCGGCCATGCGCCGGACAATGAGCTGGCGCAGGGGCTGGAGGCCGAGAGGCGAGCCGTAATCGGCGAGGCTTGTGGGATCGGCGCGCGACAAAGATCGAAGGGTTCGGCGGATCGCGTCTTCGGGAAACCAGGAAGGCGGCAGCCAGCCGCAGCCGGGCTTCAAGTCGCTTTCGCGCGCCTCCAGCGACTGCCGCGATATCCAGAAGGGATCGACGGCGCGATCGAGCTTCGGGCCGATATCGGCAAGCGAGAGCGGTGCTGCCTGGCTCGCGACATAGAAGCCGGAACCGGGCCGCGAGAGAATCGCGCCTTCCGCCACCAGCCGCTCATAGGCATCGGCCACGGTGGAGGCCGAGACTTTCAAGCTTGCCGAGAGGCCTCGGATCGAGGGCAGTTTTGCGCCGGGTGTAAGGCTGCGGCCGGCGATCCGTTGCCGGATGGTCGCCATGACCATTGCTGTCAGTGTATTTCCCTGCTCCCGGTCGCCCATCCGTACTGGTCCTTTCACCATTACAGTTTTGGCAAACTGTACCGAACTGTGGCTGGCTGCGCCAGTGCGAAACGTTGATAAGCGTGGGACGAACAATGAGGAGTGCCGCATGGATCGCACAGCGACCGGATGGATCAATGGTTTTATTGGCGTGCTGATCTTCAGCGGATCGCTGCCGGCCACGCGTGTGGCTGTCATGCAGCTCGATCCGGTCTTCCTCACGGTGGCGCGAGCGGCGATTGCCGGCATTCTGGCGCTCTGCCTGCTGATCGCCTTCCGAGAGAAGCGGCCCTCGCGCCAGGATCTCATCTCGCTTGTCGTCATCGCGCTCGGCGTCGTGGTTGGCTTCCCATTGCTGACAGCGTTGGCGCTGCAGCATGTGACCTCGGCGCATTCCATCGTCTTCATCGGCCTTCTGCCATTGGCGACGGCGATCTTCGGGGTCATCAGGGGCGGCGAGCGGCCGAAGCCTGCCTTCTGGCTCTTCTCGTTTCTCGGCAGCGCTTTGGTCGCTGGTTTTGCGCTGATGCAGGGGCTCACCGCCTCGCCCATCGGCGATGCGCTGATGCTCGGCGCCATCATCGTCTGCGGGCTTGGTTATGCCGAAGGCGCACGGCTGTCGCGCCGGCTCGGCGGCTGGCAGGTGATCTCCTGGGCGCTCGTCGTATCGCTGCCGGTCATGTTGGTGGCTGCCATCGCCTACCGACCGCCGTCCTTTGCCGATATCCAGACGCCCGCCATGCTGGGGCTTGCCTATGTCTCGCTCTTCAGCATGCTGATCGGCTTCATCTTCTGGTATCGCGGGCTTGCACAGGGCGGTATCGCTGCCGTCGGTCAGCTGCAGCTGCTGCAGCCCTTCTTCGGCCTGGCGCTGGCCGCAACGCTGCTGCGTGAAACGGTGAGTTGGTCGATGCTTGCCGTGACAGTGGCGGTCATTCTCTGCGTGGCCGGAGCACGCAAATACGCGAAATAGGCTCTCGCCTCCGAAATTTGACAGGCTCCGCATCATGTAATAATCAAAGTTACATGATTAGAGACGATTGGCATCCGAACACATCCGACACTCCCAAGCCGGGGTCCCCGTTCATCGGGGATGCCGTCAAATCCTATCTCGAAGGTCCGCCACGGCAGGTGCCGGGTTTCTCAAGCCTGCATCGCATGGCGGCGATGCTGATTGCCGAACGAGCACCCGAAGACGGCCGGGTGCTAGTGCTTGGTGCCGGCGGCGGGCTGGAACTGAAGGCCTTTGCCGAGGCGCATCCGGGCTGGACCTTCGACGGGATCGATCCCTCCGCCGACATGCTGCAGCTGGCGAAGCAGGTGGTTGGTGATCGTGGCAGCCGCATCGGCTTTCATGAGGGCAGCATCGATGTTGCGCCGGAGGGACCATTCGACGCGGCCGTTTGCCTGCTGACCTTCCATCATATCCCTATCGAACAACGGCTTGAAACGCTTCGACAAATTCGCCGTCGGCTGAAAACGGATGCAGCCTTCGTGGTTGCGCATGTGAGTTTCCCTCAGACGGAGCCGGAGCGATCGATATGGATTGATCGTCACATCGCCTATGGCGCACCCGATGGAGCGGACCCTGCCCTGTTGGATCATGCTCGCAAGGCTATGCGCGAAAGGCTGCATATCCTTGCGCCGGAACAGGAAGAGGCCATGCTGCGCGAAGCGGGCTTTTCGGATGTCACGCTTTTCTATGCCGCCCTCAGCTTCAGGGGATGGGTGACCTACGCGTGAAAACTTTCCGATACTGGAAAGTGTCTTGCCCTGCTGTTATGATGACGATATAGTTTCCAATATTGGAAACCATAGGTGACTCATGACGCTGACGCTTTACCTTCATCCCCTCGCCTCCTTCTGTCATAAGGTGCTGATTGCGCTTTATGAAAACGGGACCGCATTCGACAGCGAGATCGTCGATTTCGGCAATCCGGACTCCGCGGCAGCGCTGCTCGACAAGTGGCCGGTCGGCAAGATCCCGGTTCTGCATGATCAGGCGGCGCGGCGCACGATCCCGGAGACGTCGATCATCATAGAATATCTGCAGGCCCGCCATCCCGGGCCGGTGCGGCTGCTGCCGGACGATCCGGAAGAGCTCTTGCAGGTGCGGCTCTGGGATCGTTTCTACGATCTCTATGTGAGCGTGCCCGTGCAGAAAATCGTCACGGACAGGATCCGGCCTGCGGATGCCCATGATCCGCACGGCGTTGCCCAGGCGCACGCAACGCTCGATCAAGCCTATAAGATGATCGAGGCGCATATGCAGGAAAAGCTCTGGGCAACAGGGAACGATTTCACGATGGCCGACTGCGCGGCCTTGCCCGCACTGTTCTTCGCCTCCATCGTGCATCCGTTCACCGGGGAGCAGCAGGCGCTTTCCTCCTATCTGGAGCGTCTGTTACAACGTTCTTCCGTCAAACGCGTGCTGTCGGAAGCGCAGCCCTATTTTTCGATGTTTCCCTATCGGGAGGCGATGCCGGCGCGGTATCTTGAAGCTGCGGTATCTTGAGGCAATGGAATGGCAGAACTGGCGCCAGCCGAATTCGACCGGATGTTTCAGGCGCTCGCCGATCCCTATCGGCGCGGCTTCGTGGAGCAACTTTCGAAGGGACCGGCCTCCGTCACGGAACTGGCAGAGCCCGCCGATGTCGGCCTGCCGGCCGTGCTGAAACACCTACGCATTCTCGAAGAAAGCGGCATCGTCATTTCAGAAAAGACCGGGCGCGTGCGCACCTATCGCATGCAGCCAAAGGCATTCGGCGCCATCAACCAGTGGATCGAGCAGCGACAGGCCGAAATGCATGCGGCCTTCGACCGCCTTGCCCTGCTGATGGCGGAAACCCCTGAGGAAAAGGATCACTGATGGGTGTCACCGTCAATCATCGAACCTTCGTCATCGAGCGCGATCTACCCGGCAGCGTCGCGCATGCTTTCCGTTTCTGGTCGGACCATCAGCTGAAGCGGCGCTGGACGGCCTGTCATCCCGACTGGCAGGTGATGGAAGATCGTTTCGACTTCGAGATCGGCGGGGCCGAGCGCATGACATGGCGCAAGCCAGACGGGACCGAGCAGGCGATGCGCGCCCATTATCTCGAAATCCATCCGCGCGAGCGCATCGTCTATGCCTATACGATGCTGACGGCGGGCAAGAGCATATCCTCATCGCTGGTGACGGTCGAGTTCACCGGACGCGGCGCCACGACGCTGATGACCTTTACCGAACAGGCCGTCTTTGGCGACCCCAGGGACGGCGATATCAGAGAAAGCGGCACCGGCATCGGCTTCGACCGGCTTTGCGAGGAAATGGCGGCTACGCCTGCTTGACCCGGTGACGGTGCGCCGCCTGCTTGGCCCGGTTGCCGCAGAGCGCCATGCTGCACCAGCGCCTGCGGTGGCCGCGCGTGTGATCCGCAAAAAGCAGCGTGCAGGACGGGCCTTCGCAAGCCTTCACATTCAAAAAATCCTCCGTACAGACGAAGCGGCCGAGCGCTTCGCCGACCGGTAGCAACAGCGCTTCCGGCGAGCGCCACTTGCGCATCGGCTGAAACTCGAAGATCTCGCCTTCGCCCGTCTGACGCGCCACGACGCGGCTATAGCCTTCGTCGCGCTCCAGCAGGCGGTTCAGCGGCTCCAGCTCGGTGAGCGCATCAGGCTTTAACTGCTTTCCCTTATGCTCGCGGACGAAAATCCGGAACCACTCGCGCAGGCTCCGCGCCTGATCGGCGACCTTGTCCAGCTCGCCCGGCAGCGCCTGGGCGCGGATGGCATCGAGTGTTTCCGGCGAGACGAGCCTTGCCTGCTGAAGCCAGCGCAGCAGGCCTTCCCCATCCTCGATCCAATCGATCGGCACATCGACCGGTGTCGCCACCGAATTCAGAAAATCCAGCGCCAGCGCATCGCCGAGAAAAAGAGCTGGAGAGTGGTTATCCATCATAAATCCTATTCAGGCTACCGCCTGCAATGCATGGCAGCGCTCCAAATACACGGATTATATGTAACCGTTTAAAATGTAGTTGACAAGTTACTTACTCAGTAGTAACCATTCTACGTGAGTTTGGACGGTTATGTCGCTCAAATAAGAAGAAGGCAGCCGCATAGCGATGGCGACGGCGCGAGAAGCTGAGCCGCAAGTCATCCGTGAGCGGCGGCGAGCGTGGCCACAGGCTGAATCCACCTGTCAATCGAGCTCCGAGGAGTGAGGCAAATGCGCGAGCATAAGGTTACGACAGAACGCGTCGGCGCGTTTTCGGACGGCATGATCGCCGTTGTCATCACACTCATGGCGCTGGAACTGAAAGCGCCGGAGGAAGCAACGGTCGGCGCGATCCTGGCGCTCTGGCAAACACCGCTCAGCTACGGCCTGAGCTATCTGTTCATCGCCATCATCTGGGTCAACCACCATCATCTGCTGCGGTTGGTGCGCTATGCCTCGCCGCAACTCATCTGGATCAACTTCGCGCATCTGTTCCTGGTGTCGCTGCTGCCATTCACGACGGCCTGGATGGCGCGCACGAATCTGGCGCCGGTCCCGGTCGCCGCCTATGCGATGGTCTTCGTGCTCGTCAATATCGCCTATCTGTTCTTCGAGCGGGAAATCCTCGCCCATGCCGAGGCAGGCGACATGCCGGAGTAGGCCCGCAGGCTGGCCCGCCGCCGGACATTGCTCGGCCTTGCCACCTTCACGGCAGCAGGGCTTGCCGCCCCGGCCCTGCCGCTTCTGGGCTTCGCGCTGATCTGCTGCGCGCTGCTGCTCTATCTGCGGCCGGAAATCTTCAACCATCGCCAACAGCAACACCGGGGCCGCTGACGCCCGCCCGACACCACGATCCCAACCATGTCAACTGCACAACCACGTCAACTGAAGGAATCATGATGATGACCAATATCAGCTACCGTACAGCCACTGTTGATGGCACCAAGATCTTCTATCGCGAGGCTGGTCAGAAGGGCGCTCAGAAGCTTCTGTTGCTGCACGGCTTCCCAACCTCGGGGCACATGTTCCGCGACCTGATCCCGCTGCTGGCCGACCGCTACCACATTATCGCTCCCGACCTTCCGGGCTTCGGCCAGTCTGACGATCCTGTGGCCAACAGCTTCGACAGTATCGCAGATACGATCGACCGCTTCACCGAGATCGTCGGCTTCGACCGCTTTGCCGTCTATGTGTTCGATTATGGCGCGCCGACGGGCTTCCGGTTGGCGGTAAAGCATCCCGAGCGGATCACGGCGATCATCTCGCAGAACGGTAATGCCTATGAGGAAGGCCTCAGCGACGGCTGGAACCCGATCCAGGCCTATTGGCAGGATGCGACGGAAGATAACCGCAATGCGCTGAAGGCGTTTCTCGGGCCGGAAGCAATCGTTTGGCAGTACACACATGGCGTTACCGATACGGCCAGGATTTCACCCGATGGCTATTCGCTCGACAATTTCTATCTCTCGCGGCCGGGTGCTGAAAATGTGCAGCTCGATCTGATGGGCGACTACAAGAGCAATGTGGCGCTCTATCCGACCTTCCAGGAGTATTTCCGTACCTACAAGCCGCGCTTCCTCGCCGTCTGGGGCAAGAACGATCCCTTCTTCCTGCCGCCGGGCGCGGAAGCTTTCGCCCGCGATATTCCTGATGCTGTGATCAAATTCTTCGACACCGGCCATTTCGCGCTTGAAACGCATGCGGAAGAAATTGCCGCTGCGATCCGCGATTTCCTCGGCTGAGGCTGACCGGCTATCCGGAGGTGATGCAGAAATTGTTGCCTTCCGGATCGTTCAGCACGGTGTAATCAGCCGTTTCGCGCACAAAGGTCGCTCCCAGGGATATCAGGCGCGCGACCTCTTCTTTTCGGTCGTCGGCGGCGATATCGAGATGGACGCGGTTGCGGGCGGGCCGTTCTCCGCGCCGAAGGTGGAAACAGAGGCGTGTGCCCGGCCCCTCCACCATCACCACAGGGTCAGTCTCAGGTGTCAGACCTAACGCGGCGAGGCGGGCGATCTCGGCATCGTCATAGGGCAAGATTTCGTAACCATCGAGCGCCGCGGCCCAGAAGCGGGCGACGCGGAAGGGTTGATCGCAATCGATGACGATTTCCTTCAGCCGCCCCATCGGCGCCTCATGTCAGCTGAGGCGAAAGGGAGTGCCTCCCGGTATCGGCAGTGATCCCCACTTCGTGCATCAAGTTAGGCGCTCGCTTTCTTCGATGCAGGTTTACGCGCGGTGTTCAGCGCCACCGCAGCCTGCACGAGGGCCTTCAGCGCCGCCTCATTGATCTCCTCCCCTTGGCGGATATCGATCGCGCGTCGCGTATTGCCTTCGAGGCTCGAGTTGAAAAGACCTGTGGGGTCTTCCACGGAAGCGCCCTTGGCGAAGGTCAGCTTCACCACGGCCTTGTAGGTTTCGCCGGTGCAGATGATGCCGGCATGTTCCCAGACCGGGACGCCGCGCCATTTCCACGTTTCCTCCACCTCCGGGTCGGCCTCGCGGATGATGGCTCTGACGCGGGCAAGTGTTTCGCCGCGCCAGTCGCCAAGCTCCTCGATCTTGGCATCAATGCGTTCGGAGGGAGAGGCTTCCTCCGGTTCCGCTTCCTTCTTCGTCGTCGACGCCTTCTTCATGGTCTCTCCTTACATTTTCTCGCCGGGCAGCAGGCTTGCCTGTTTCACCCAAGATGTAAACTGCGCCTCGTCGATCTCATCCTGTTCGCGAATGTGGAAATAGCGTGTTTCCGCGGTCTTGGGTTCTCCCGGCGGAACGGGCTGCAAGGCAGCGCCGCGGAAGAAGGCGACCTTGATATATTTGTCGAAACAGTGGATGCCGAGGAACCAGCCGTCGCCTTTCTTGCCGTAGAGCGGCGAGTTCCATTTGACGGCTTTGTGGGCATCGGGGACGGTGCTCATGATCAACGTGTCGAGGCGGCGTCCGACCTCGCTTTTCCAGCCGGGCATGGCAGCGATATAGGCCCGCACCGGGCCATCGCCCTCGCCTTTTGCGATCTGCGGATTGCCCCCGGATAACAGCTTCGGCGCTGCCGGCTTGGCTGATGTCTTATCGGTCATGAGTTCCTCCACGGGTGGGGATAATAAGGGAGGCTGCCTCGATTTCCAGTCACACGGAACCGGCCGTTTTCAACATCACAGCTTCATGACGCTGAAAACCTGCGACAGGAGCGAAAACCCGTGGCATAAGGGCGCCAAATTCTTCCAAGCTCCCGCGTCAAACATGATCCGTATCGAAAATATCAGCAAGCAGAACAGCCACCGCATCCTCTTCATCGAAGCCACTGCCGCCCTCAATCGCGGCGAAAAGATCGGCCTCGTCGGCCCGAACGGCGCCGGCAAGACGACGCTTTTCCGCATGATCAACGGCGAAGAGCTACCGGATGAAGGCCAGGTCTCGGTCGAGAAACACGTGACCATCGGCTATTTCAACCAGGATGTCGGCGAAATGGCCGGCCGCAGCGCGGTTGCCGAGGTCATGGAGGGCGCCGGCCCCGTCAGCGTCGTCGCGGCGGAATTGCGCGAGCTGGAAGCGGCCATGTCCGACCCCGATCGCATGGACGAGATGGACCAGATCATCGAGCGCTATGGCGAAGTGCAGGCGCGCTACGAGGAACTGGACGGCTATGCGCTCGAAGGCCGCGCCCGTGAGGTTCTGGCGGGCCTCAGCTTCAGCCAGGAAATGATGGACGGCGATGTGGGCTCGCTTTCGGGCGGCTGGAAGATGCGCGTGGCGCTGGCCCGCATCCTCTTGATGCGCCCGGACGTAATGCTGCTCGACGAACCGAGCAACCATCTGGATATTGAAAGCCTGATCTGGCTGGAAGAGTTTCTCAAGACCTATGAAGGCGCACTGCTGATGACCTCGCACGACCGCGAGTTCATGAACCGCATCGTCACCAAGATCATCGAGATCGATGCCGGCTCGCTGAACAGCTATTCCGGCGACTACGGCTTCTACGAGCAGCAGCGGGCGCAGAACGAAAAGCAGCAGCAGGCACAGTTCGAGCGCCAGCAGGCGATGCTCGCCAAGGAAATCAAGTTCATCGAGCGCTTCAAGGCGCGCGCCAGCCATGCCTCGCAGGTGCAGAGCCGCGTGAAGAAGCTGGAAAAGATCGAGCGCGTCGAGCCGCCGAAGCGCCGCCAGACGGTGGCCTTCGAGTTTCAGCCGGCGCCGCGTTCGGGCGAAGATGTCGTCAATCTCAAGAACGTGCACAAGAAATACGGCAGCCGCACCATCTATGAGGGGCTGGACTTCATGGTCCGTCGCAAGGAGCGCTGGTGCATCATGGGCGTCAACGGCGCCGGCAAATCCACGCTCCTGAAGCTGGTGACCGGCACCGCCGATCCCGACGCCGGCACGGTGACGCTTGGTGCGAGCGTGAAGCTCGGCTATTTCGCTCAGCACGCCATGGACCTGCTCGATGGCGACCGCACCGTGCTCGAATGGCTGGAGGATTCCTTCCCGCTTGCCGGCCAGGCACCGCTGCGCGCACTGGCGGGCTGCTTCGGCTTTTCGGGTGACGATGTCGACAAGCGCTGCCGCGTGCTTTCGGGCGGCGAGAAGGCCCGTCTTGTCATGGCGAAGATGCTGTTCGACCCGCCGAACTTCCTCGTGCTCGACGAGCCGACCAACCACCTCGACCTCGACACCAAGGAAATGCTGATCAAGGCGCTCGCCGACTTCGAGGGCACGATGCTCTTCGTGTCGCACGACCGCCATTTCCTGGCTGCGCTTTCCAATCGCGTGCTGGAACTGACACCCGAGGGCATCCACCAGTATGGCGGCGGTTATACCGAATATGTCGAGCGCACCGGCTACGAGGCGCCCGGCATCCACGCTTAAGAGCGAGTGAAAGCGTCTATATTAGTCAGTTCCGCCGAGAGCGCCCACAAACGGGCCGCCTGGTCGGGATCGACGGCATAGGCACGCACGCTGGTTTCCGCACCGTCATCGGAGATGACGGCGACATCGCAATCTGCGCAATAGAGGCCGCCGAGTCCTTCCAGCTGCGGCGAGGTTGCGGCCCAGACCTGTGTCGCGGCACCCTGCGCGGGCGTCTTGAAACTTGGGTCTATCGCGTTGCCCTCGGCATCGATCCAGCCGGCGGCGACCATGTCCTCCTTCTCCAGATGCCGCTGCAGCGGTGTCAGGATCTTGCCGGGATGCAGCGAGAAGGCGCGTATGCCGGCATCCCTGCCCAACCTATCGAGCTGCACCGCAAAGAGCGCGTTTGCGGTCTTCGACTGTCCATAGGCCTGCCACCGGTCATAATCCCTGGAGAACTGGACATCGTTCCAGCGGATAGGCGTGATGCCATGGGCACCGGAGGAGACCGCAACCACGCGGGCTCCGCTTGCAATCGCCGGCCGGAGACGGTTGACGAGCGCGAAATGGCCCAGATGGTTGGTGGCGAACTGCGCTTCCCAGCCCGGCCCCACCCGCGTTTCCGGGCAAGCCATGATGCCGGCACTGTTGATGATGATATCGGCCTTGTGTCCCGAAGCGACGAAGCGCTCGGCAAACTGCCGCACGCTTTCAAGGTCGGCGAGATCGAGTCTGTCGATCTCCACATTTCCGACATCTGCGAGTGTTTGGGTGGCCTCCTCTGGCCGGCGGGCGCCGACCAGCACATGCGCGCCTGCCCGCGACAGCGCCTTGGTCGTTTCCAGCCCGAGGCCGGAATGGCCGCCGGTGACGATCGCGAGCTTGCCCGAGAGATCGATGCCGGCGAGCACGTCGTCAGCCGTCGAACGGGCGCCGAAACCGGAGCCGATGGGGTGTTGTGCGTTTTCCATTGATGTCTCCCTTCTGCTTTCGGTCGAAGAGTAATGCGGTGGCGCGCATACGATCTATGCGCTAAAGTCCGTAATCTGTTTGCAATCGTCCGGATTTTCGCATGAATTCTGTTTCGGTGGATCCCCTTTCCGACGTATTGGCGCTCCTGAAGCCGAAGAGCTATGTCTCGCTGGGGCTCGATGCCGGCCGCGACTGGGCGATCGATTTCCCGCCGCCTCAGGGCATCAAGTTCAATGCCGTGCTTTCAGGCAGTTGCTGGCTGGAGATGGATGGTATCGCTGAGCCTGTCCGGCTGGAGGAAGGCGACTGTTTTCTGCTGACGCAGAGCCGGCCTTTCCGCATGATGAGCGATCGCAGCCTGCCGACAATCCCGGCCCATGATATCTATGCGCATGCGAAGGACGGGATTGCCACCTGCAACGGCGGCGGCGCCTTCTTCCTGGTCGGCAGCCGTTTCGGCTTTTCCGGCGCTGGCGCGGACTTGCTGGTCGGCATATTGCCGCCCGTCGTCCACATCAGCGAACATTCGGATCAGGCTTCGGTCCTGCGTTTTGCGATCGACCAGATGGCCCGCGAGCTGCGCAGCCGGCATCCGGGCGGTTTCCTGATGACCGAGCATCTGGCGCATATCATGCTGATGCAGATCCTGCGGCTCTATCTTGCCGCACCCGATACCCAAGGCACCGGCTGGCTCTTTGCGCTTGCAGATCGGCAGATCGGCCTGGCGATCGGCGCCATGCATGCCGAACCCGCCCGCCGCTGGACGCTGCAGCAGCTTGCTGCCCTGGCCGGCATGTCGCGCTCCTCCTTTGCCGAGCGCTTCAAGGAGAAGGTTGGAGCAGCGCCAATGGATTATCTCACCCGCTGGCGCATGATGCTGGCAAGCGACCGGCTGACAAACGGCAGCGAGCCGATCGGCACGATCGCTCTTTCGCTCGGCTACGAGTCCGAAAGCGCCTTCAGCACCGCCTTCAAACGGGTGATGGCACGCTCGCCGCGGCGATATGGCCGGGAGGCGGCCAGCCAAGCGAGATAAGATCACGTAAAATAGGGCCGACGGGTAAAAGACCGCCGGCTGCAGGTCTTGCAGCGGAGCGTTCGGTTACATAGTTATCAGGGGAATGGTATGCGTCCGGCCCTTGCCGGCCCTCGCAACATTCCCGGCCTTTGTGCCGCGCCTTACGAGGATGAAACCATGAATATCGACAGGATTCTGCGGTCAGTTGTGGCCGTTCGCGCCTCCATCCCCGAAGATGCCTTCACCGCGAATACGCTGGGCACCCGCCGGGAAGGAAGCGGCGTCGTCATCAGAGATAACGGGCTGGTGCTGACCATCGGCTACCTGATCACCGAAGCCGATGAGATCTGGCTGACGCGCCAGGACGGCAAGGTCGTTCCCGGCCATGCGCTGGCTTACGATCAGGAAACCGGCTTCGGCCTCATCCAGGCGCTTGCGCCCCTCGACCTGCCGGCCGTCGAAATCGGTGACAAGGTCAAGACGGCGGTCGGCGATGCCGTGCTCTTTATCGATGGCCTTGGTGAATTCGTGGAGGCTCATATTGTCGCCAAACAGGAATTTGCGGGCTATTGGGAATATCTGCTCGATGAAGCGATCTTCATTGCGCCCGCCCATCCTTCCTGGGGCGGCGCGGCGCTCATCAGCGACGAGGGCAAGCTGCTCGGTATCGGTTCGCTACGCCTGCAGATGGTCCAAGGCGACGAGGTCGCCGATATCAACATGGTCGTGCCGATCAATCTTCTGCCGCCGATCCTTGAGGACGTGCTGAATCACGGCCATATCGACAGACCGCCACGCCCCTGGCTCGGCGCCTTTTCGGCCGAAAGCAACGGCGAAGTCGTGGTCATGAGCGTTGCCAAAGGCAGCCCGGCGGCCAAGGCCGGCCTGCAGCAGGGTGACGTCATCTCGGAGATCCGCGACGGCGAAGTTGACGGATTGGCCGATTTCTACCGCAAGGTCTGGAAGAGCGGCCCCGCCGGAGCCGAAATCCCGATGCGCGTGCTGCGCAATGGCCGCGAGGCCTGGCTGCGTATCAAATCGGCCGACCGTAACAGCTTCCTCAAAAAGCCGCTGATGCAGTAAGGCGGGGCGAGAGCCCCGCTGGCCGGTATCAGAGATAGAGTTGCCCCACCCGGCAGCTTTTATATGTAGAGGAGCGCCATCCGGCAGTCTTTATATGTAGAGTGGCGCCATCCGGCGCCAGGCTCCGGCGCGGTGTGCCCTGCCATCCCAGAAATGCAGCTGATGGCCGACGCCTTTTTCCGCGAGCAGGCGGCTGAGATAGCGGTTGTTATCGAGGAAGGGATCCTCGTTGCCGATCGCCAGAACGATATCGACCTGCCGCAACTTCTCCAGCCGCCAGTCGGAGTCGAGACCTGGAAGGAAATGCGTCGGCATGTGGAAATAGACGGTTTCGTCGTAATAACCGTCGAAGAGATCGCCGAAGGATTCGACCTTCATCGTCAGGTCGTAACGGCCGGAAAAGGCCACCAGCTTGCGGAAGAGATGCGGGTGGCGGAAGACGAGGCTGGCTGCCTGAAAGGCGCCGAGGCTGCAGCCGTGGACGATGGTGCATTCGTGGCTGTTGCGGCCCTCCATCAGCGGCAGAACCTCGTTCAGTACATATTCCTCGAAGGCGATATGGCGACGGATGCGATCGGCAGGATGACGGCCGAAGTCGTAGAAGGTCTCGTTCGCAAGACCCTCGATGCAGAAGAGTTGCAGATGGCCGGCCTCGAGTTTGTCCCTGAGGCTCGCGACGATCCCGAGATGTTCATATTCCCAAAAGCGCCCTTCCCGCGTTGGGAACATCAGGACTTTGGCGCCGGTGTGCCCGAACACCAGAAGCTCCATGTCACGATGGAGCCGATCGCTGTACCAGCGCAGATATTCTCGGTTCATAGACCCCTGAAAAACCGCCCGACTCGCTCACGCAGCGAAGCTTGCTGCGCTGCACTGTCAGAATAGTCGAAATGCCCGGCATCCAGGATGAAGATTTCATTAAATTTTGACTTCGGCAGCGCGTTCGCCACCGCGAACTGACAGGGCGGCGCCACAGCCGGATCGAAGAGCGCGACGGCGGCCAGCATCGGCACGGTAATGCGGGTGGCGGCCGTCGCGGAATCGAAAAGGCGAAGGTTTTCAAAGACCTTTGGATGGGTCTTCGCGTATTCCTGCACCGAATGGGCGCTGCCAACCGTCGGCAATGTCAGCCACTGCTTTCTATCCCCGAAGGTCGGCACGGTCAGATGGCCACGTTTGATCCTGTTATCGAAGGGAATGCCGAGCGCACCGATACCACCGCCGAAACTGATGCCGCTGTAGCCGATACGGCCCTGGACCACGGGATAGAGTGATAGCAGCGCCGAGACGGCAACCCAGAGATCCTCGACGCAGCCGCCGATCACATAATGATCGGGATGGTCGATATCGTGCAGCACATGCCAGGGGGCGTCGGGCGAGATCGACAGATGGGCGCTGCGCGACATGCCGCGGAAGCAAGGAAAAAGGATCGCGGTTTCCTCGACCGGAATATCGAAGTCCGGCTGGTCGCGGCCCCCATAACCATGGCCGACGACGAGTCCGCGTTTGACTTCACCCCTGCGGGGCGTGAGCAGCCAGCCCCCGATGCTGAAGCCATCGGTGGACGTATAAACGATATCCCGCACCTGCCAGTCCGGATGGGTATCCTGGCTCGGGCTCAAGCGCGGCTCAGGCTTCACAGCCAGCGCTCGGGCATAGCGCTTCTGCCAGAAGGCATCGAATCCCGGGGGCGCTTCCGGCGGGCGGATCGCCCGCAAGCCGGCGAGTGTCATGCCGTAGGTCGGATCGAAGTCGAAAGGATAGTCTGTCGGGATGCTCATGCAACGCTTGTTGCCGCGAAATCAGCCGCGCAGCAAGGCCTGCAGGAGGAAAAGCATCTATGCTTGGCCGTCGCCTTCGATACTTTGCGGATCGACGTTTCAACCCACGATCAAATGGCCCCCCGAAATTGCGTGACAGCCTCGCCCGGCTGGTCTTAACTGTATCAGCGCCATGCACGCCGACTCAGGCGACGGCGCGTTTTCGGTTGCGTTCATTTCATCGGTCGGAGGGACCGCTTCAAATGAAAATCCTTGTTATCGGCGCGGCCGGAATGATCGGCCGCAAGCTCGTCCGTGCTTTGTGCGAGCGCGGCACGCTGAATGGCAAATCCATCGATGCGCTGGTTCTGGCGGATGTTGTGACACCGGAAAAGCCTGCCTTCGGCGGCGCGGTGGAGGCCTTGGCGGCGGATCTTTCGCAGCCGGGCGCGGCCGAACAGCTGATCGCCCATCGGCCGGACCTGATCTTCCATCTGGCGGCGATCGTCTCCGGCGAGGCTGAGGCCGATTTCGAGAAGGGCTACCGCGTCAATCTCGACGGTACGCGCTTCCTGCTCGAAGCGATCCGGCTTGCCGAACAGCCCTATTGCCCGAAGCTCGTCTTCACTTCTTCCATCGCCGTCTTCGGCGAACCGCTGCCATCGGTCATCGGCGATACGCATCATCTGACGCCGCTGACGAGCTACGGCACGCAGAAGGCGATCTGCGAGTTGCTGCTGGCAGATTATTCCAGGCGTGGCTTCCTCGACGGTATCGGTATCCGCCTGCCAACCATCACCATCCGCCCCGGCAAGCCGAACAGGGCCGCCTCCGGCTTTTTCTCCAGCATTCTGCGCGAGCCGCTGATCGGCCAGGAGGCGGTGCTGCCGGTCGGCGAAAGCGTGCGCCACTGGTTTGCAAGCCCGCGCGCGGCCATTGGATTCCTGCTCCGGGCGGCCGAACTCGATACCGCACCGCTCGGCCAGATCCGCACACTGACCATGCCGGGATTGGCGGCGACCGTCGGTGATGAGATCGAGGCGCTCAGGCGCGCGGCCGGCGAAAGTGCCGTGAAGCTGATCCGGCGTGAACCCGATGCTGGGGTTGCCAAGATCATTGCCGGCTGGCCACAGAGCTTCGATGCCAGCCGCGCCCTTTCGCTCGGTTTCACAGCCGAGACATCCTTTGACGACATTATCCGCGTCCATATCGAGGACGAACTGGACAACAGACTGCCGGAGCGCACCTGACATGCTGCTTGGAGCCATTGCCGATGATTTCACCGGCGCCAGCGATCTTGCCAACACCCTTGCGCGCGGCGGCATGTCGACCATGCAGTTCGTCGGCCCAGGCCGCGGCAAGGTAAATTGCGAAGCGGGCGTGGTGGCGCTGAAGACGCGTTCGGCGCCGGTCGAGGACGCGGTGTGGCAATCGATGGATGCGGCGCGCTGGCTGCTGGATCAGGGCTGCGAGCAGATCTTCTTCAAATATTGCTCGACCTTCGATTCCACGCCTGAAGGGAATATCGGCCCGGTGGCCGAGGCCTTGCAGCGGCTGACCGGCGCCACTGTCACGGTCGTCTGCCCCGCCTTTCCGGCGACGGGCCGGCGGGTGTTCATGGGTCACCTCTTCGTCAAGGACAAGCTGCTCAGCGAATCAGGCATGGAAAACCATCCGCTGACGCCGATGACCGATCCCGATATCCGCCGCTGGCTGCGGCACCAGACGCGCGGCGGCATCGGCAGCATCACGCTCGATACGGTGCGAGAAGGTTCTGGCGCCATTCGCAGCCGGCTGCGTGACGAACTGGCTGAGGGCAACCGCCTCGTCGTCGTCGATGCGATCGAGGATGCCGATCTTCTGACCATCGGCGAGGCCGCTGCCGATCATGAGCTGGTGACCGGCGGATCGGGCCTGGCGCAGGGGCTGGTGCGCAACTTCGCCAAGCGCGGCAAACTATCCGGCGTTCCCGCCGAAGTGCCTGCCGTCAGCGGGCCGGGCGTCATCCTCTGCGGCTCCTGCTCGCTTGCCTCGCAGAACCAGGTCGCCTGCCATCTGCAGAACCATCCGGGACTTTCTATCGATCCGGCGGCCATCGTGCGCGGCACCATGTCGATCGAGCATGCCGCCCGCTGGGTGGCCTCCAACGCGGCCGACAATCCGATTGTCTATTCAACCACTTCGCCCGACGTCGTCAGCTTCGTGCAGCAGCGCTTCGGCCGCGAAGAGTCGGCAAAAATCCTTGAGGATTTCTTCGGTGGTCTTGCCAAGCGGCTTGCCGATTCCGGCACGCGCCAGATCGTCGTCGGCGGCGGGGAGACGTCAGGCGCCGTCGTCGAAGCACTCGGCCTGACGCGGATGGTCATCGGTGCGGAAATCGATCCCGGCGTGCCTGTGCTGGTTTCCGAGCGCGGCCGGCCGATGCGGCCGATCGGCCTGGCGCTGAAGAGCGGCAATTTCGGCTCCCCGGACTTCTTCGCCAAGGCTCTCGACAGGATTGCCGGCCATGAATGAGACAGCACTGCGGGAAGCCATCGTCCGCTGGGGAAAATCGCTGTTCGAACGTGGGCTTACGGCCGGTTCCTCCGGCAATATTTCGGTGCGTATCGCGGACGGCTATCTCGCAACACCGACCAATTCCTGCCTCGGCTTTCTCGATGCCAACAGGATTTCGAAACTCGACAGCAACGGCAAACATGTTTCCGGCGATGCGCCGACCAAGGAACTGCCGCTGCATTTTTCCTTCTATGAGAAGCGGCTGCAGACGGGGGCTGTCGTGCATCTCCACTCCACGTATGCGACCGCCCTTTCCTGCCTCGCCGATACCGATCCCAAGGATGCTATACCGCCGCTGACGCCTTATGTGGTGATGCGGGTCGGCAAGGTGCCTGTGATCCCCTATACGCGGCCGGGTTCGACCGATGTGAAGCCGCTGATTGCCGAAATTGCCGGTGAACACAGCGCGGTGCTCCTGGAAAACCACGGGCCGATCGTATCAGCCGCTACGCTTGATTCCGCGGTCTTTGCCATCGAAGAGCTGGAAGAGGCGGCGAAGCTCTCGATCATCACCCGCGGCATGAAGGTGCGGCAGCTGAACTCTACGCAGATCGCCGATCTGGAGAAGCATTTTAAGCTTCGCTAGGCAAATTCAAGTAAAAGCGCCCGGTGGTCGGAAACCTCTGGTCGCTCGACAACCTCGAAGCGCTCTACCGCTACCTCCGGCGTCACCAGCATATAATCGGCAAAACGCCCTTCCTTCGGATAGAGAGAGGTGCGGGTATCGATAAAACCTCTGCCGATGACGAGATCATTGAGGCCGAGGCGGCCAAGCTTCTCGAAGGTGATGCTGTCAGGCAGCACATTGAAATCACCGCAGACGACCAGTCTTTCGTCACCGGGCCAGACGCGTTCGATCAGTTCGACCAACGCGTCAGCCTGGGCATGCCGGGCCGGAATGTCGCTCTTGCCGGCGGGATCACGCAGGCCGTGAAGCTGCGCGACAGTGACGGGAAAGCCGCCAGCATAGTCGAATAATCGGATGCAGTGGGCATTGCGGGCGCGCGGATGCTCGCCCCAACCATCGGGGGAGAACCGGCCATGGATGAAATCTGCTGCCTGACCGATCACCGGATATGATTTGCGCACGAAGGTGGCGATGCCGAATTCGGTATGGAAAGTCGTCTCCCCGTGAAAGAGATCGCCCCGCGCAAAGGGAAAGAAAAAGCCGTCATGGCCGGGCAGAAGGGCGGCGATCTCGTCATAGAGATGGGCACGCTGCGGCAGGACCGTGTCGCCGTCACGATATTCAAGCCAGTCCGGAGTATCGGTGGCCGATCGCACCACTTCCTGCAGGCAGAAGACATCGGCCTCTGCCGTCGCGAGATAATCGGTCAGCGGGGCGTGGATGCTGCCGCCCCAGACATTCAGCGAAATGATGCGCAAAGCCATACCCTCTCCCTCTTTGGCGGGAGACTAACAGATTCTCCGGCGGAACAATGCCGCTGCTGCCCTGTTGTCCTCTTGAACAGCAAAGGAGAAACGTAATGGCATCGAACAGCCCCAAGGATGGTGCGCCCGGCACCACGGATCAGTCGCCGCGCTGGGAAGGGCCGCAAGGCACGAAGCCCTCAGGTTATCTGCATGCGAAGGATGATCCGGAAAAGGCCCGTGACGCACACGGTGAAAATCTCAACCACCCCAAGGTGAAAAAGGTCTCCGATGCCTTCAAAACCAAAGAAGACGATTAAGAGGATGGGACGATGGCCAAACCGCAACCTTTCATGAAACCGGAAGAAGGCTCGCCCGCCGATATCCGCAAACGCGACGCCGATGGGAAAAAGACGGATGGGCAGCCCGTCATCACCCCCGAGTCAGGTGATGACGAAAAGCAACAGCAGGCTCCGCTGATCAATCCATCGGGCGGCGGTGGCGTGACCCGATGAATCACCGGTAGCCGGTATCATCAGCCGGCTTGCCAGCCTCCTGCACCTCGGCAAGGTAACGCCAGCAATCCGGGCGCGTACCGTCGAGATCGTTGAAGCCGTAGGCATCGGCCAGCTGGAAGCTCGAAAGCGATTGGCCGTTCCATCTGTTGCGGTCGGGATCGGCAGCCAGCGCTGCCACTCCCCTGCCGGTGAATCGCGGTGTCTCCGAGATGACAAAATGCGGCTGGACCTTGACGCCATCCCGCCAGTTTTCTTCCGTGACGCCATAGATCTCCAGCATCATTTCCGAGCGCATCCAGCCGGGCGAGAGCGACACCGCAGTCGCGCCGCGCGACGCCAGATCCCTGGCATGGGCCCAGGCCATGCGGTTCGTGCCGGTCTTGACGAGATCGTAATAGGGGCAGAGCCGATAATGCGTGGCATTGTATTCGGCCGTACCGTCGGTCATTTCGACCAGCAAGCCGCCCGGCTTTTCGATCATCAGCGCCAGAGCGTAATGGGCGGTGATGAAATGGGTGTCGATGGCAAGCCGCAGCATGCGAAGGCCCTTGTCGAGGGAATGTTCCCAGACAGGCTTGTCCCATTCGGTCAAATGCTCGCCGCCCCAGATATCATTGACGAGGATATCCAGCCGGCCCTGTTCGGCCCGGATGCGGGCAACCAGCGCTTCAACTTCACCCGGAATCAGATGATCCACCCGAATGGCGATGCCATTTCCGCCCGCAGCGCTCACCAGCTCGGCGGTTTCTTCAATCGTTTCCGGACGCCCGTATTCGGATTGCTGCGCGCGGGTGGTGCGTCCGGTCACATAGACGGTCGCGCCTGCGGCACCCAACTCCACCGCGATGCCGCGGCCGGCGCCGCGCGTTCCACCGGCGACGAGCGCCACCTTGCCCTTCAGATCCACTGTCATTTCGCTGTCCTCCTCGCTAGAAGCAATCGTGGCCAACCGGCTTCTTGAATATAAACGAATATTCGTTCATAAACACGGCGAACACAAGAGGAAATTCCATGCCGCGCCCGCGTACGCTTTCCGACGAGCAGCTGCTTTCCATCGCCCTCGGCGTGATCCAGTCCGAGGGGCCAGACGCGGCAACCTTTGCGGCGGTTGCCAAGGCAAGCGGCCTTTCGGCCTCGACACTGGTGCAGCGGTTCGTCACCAAGGCCGGCATGTTGCGGGCTGCCCTGCTCTATGCCTGGGACAGGCTGGATGCGGAAACGGCGCGGCTTGCAGACACCATGCCCAAGACACCGGATGGTGCGATTGCGCTGCTCGCCGGCCTCTCCCTCGACTATGGCGACAATCCTGCCGCCTATGCGGAGGGTCTGCTCCTGCTGCGGGAAGATTTTCGCGATCCGGTGCTGCGCGCCCGGGGTGCTGTCTGGGGCGCCACGCTGACAAGGGCGCTTGCCGAGCGCCTCGGACAAGAGAAGGAGCCGCAGATCATCGCCCGATTGATGCTGTCGCAATGGCAGGGGGCACTTCTCTGGTGGGGCTTTTCATCAGAGGGCTCGGTGGCCGATTACGTGGAGCAGGAATTGCGCCTTTTCCTGGCCGCTCTTGGGTCCTCCGGCTGACCGTCAGGATGCCGAGCCCAAATTTATCTAGGGTCTCCTGCGAGTTCTTCTCGTTTGTAGTGGGGCAAAGGGGCGCGCTATCGACCATGCATCGGCCATGTCGCCGGATGCAGATGGAGAAAACGCTCGTGAAATTCAGACACTGCCTTATCGCCCTCACCTTGTCGGCGAGCCCGCTTCATGCCGCCGAAATGACCGATAAAGCGTTCCATGAGATGGCAGACCGCGTCTTTCAGCCGGTGATCAAGGAATACGACATTCCGGGGATCGCCGTCGGCGTTTCAGTGAACGGCTCCGATTTCTACTACACCTATGGCGAAGCCTCGCGAGAGACGAAAGCGCCGGTTACCAGCGACACGATCTTCGAGCTCGGCTCCGTCAGCAAAATTTTTAACGTCACGCTTGCCGCACTCGCCGAACAGCGCGGTCTGCTTTCTCTAAACCAGCCGGTTTCTGCCTACCTGCCCGAGCTCAAAGGCAGTGCCTTCGACAAGATCACGCTTGTCAATCTCGCCACCCACACATCGGGCGGCCTGCCGCTGCAGGTGCCGGACGCGGTGAAGGACGATGCCGAGTTGATGACCTATCTCAAGAACTGGAAACCGCCCTACAAGGCGGGCACGATGCGTTCCTATTCGAATGTCAGCATCGGCCTTCTCGGACGCATCGCCGGACAGCGCTTGGGCAGCAACTATAAGCAGGCCGCGGAAGGCCAGCTGTTCCCGGCCCTCGGTCTCAAGAGCACGTTCGTCGAAGTTCCCGCCGCAGCCATGGATCGTTACGCCTTTGGTTATGCCAAGGCCAGCAAGCCGATCCGCGTCGGCCCCGGCGTCCTCGATGACGAGGCCTATGGCATCAAGTCCACCGTCCGCGACATGGTTCGTCTGCTGGAATTCAATCTGAAGCCTGGCACACTGGCCCCGGACCTGGCGGCAGCGATCGAGAAGACACATACGGGCTATTTCGACACGGCCTATTACACGCAGGACATGGTCTGGGAGCAATATGCCTGGCCGGTCGCGCTCAAGCGGCTTCTCGACGGCAATTCCGCCAAGATGAGCCTGGAAAGCCAGCCGGTCAAAAAGCGGGCAAAGCCGCTTGCGCCGCAGACATCAGTGCTGATGAACAAGACCGGATCGACGAACGGCTTCGGCGCTTATGTCGTGTTGGTGCCGACGGCGCAGATCGGGCTGACGGTGCTGGCGAACCGGAACTATCCGAATAACGCACGCGCCGAAGCAGGACTGAAGCTCATCCAGGCACTTGAGGCATACGCCGCGAAATAGCCGCCACGTCGGCCGGTCGCGGCCGGCCGACGTCACTGGTGGTGATACCCTATCCATTCGTGTCAGAGGACAGAACTTCTTTATCCGTGATATAGGGTCGAACGCCCCAACCAGGATGCAATGCATGTCATGGACTATGGTGGACGATCCGCTGTATCAGTTTATCGCTCTCGTTCTGCTCAGCGCCGTGGCACGGTTCATCTTCGGACGAAACCCGACCTTCCGGCTGATCGCCAATTTCGTCTTCTTCGCACTGCTGACGTGGCTGCTCATCGAGAACAAGATTGCGCCCTATACGTCAGACATGGGCGAAGCGACGGATCTTTTCCGGCGCATTTTCGTCGGGGTCGCCAAGGCGGTCTGGTGGATCGGCGGGGCGATGGTGCTGGCAAGCTCGGTGCGGCTCTTCCTGATTTTCGAGCGCAAGCCGCGCGAGGCGCGTCTGCTGCAGGATCTCGTCGTCGCCGTGATCTATGTCGGCGCAGCACTTTCAGTCGTAGCCTATGTCTTCGGCGTGCCCGTTGCCACGTTGATCGCCACCTCGGGCGTCTTCGCCATCGTGCTCGGCCTTGCGCTGCAAAGCACGCTGAACGACGTCTTCTCCGGCATCGCGCTCAATCTCGGCCGGCATTACAGCGTCGGCGACTGGATCGTGCTCGACGACGGCGTGCAGGGCCGCGTGGTGGAGACGAACTGGCGCTCCACCCACCTTTTGAACGGCACCAACGACCTCGTCATCGTTCCCAATAGCGCGCTCGCCAAGGCGCGGCTGACGAACCTCACCAGCCCCGAGGAAGCACATGGCATTTCGCTGAAGATCCGGGTCGTGCCGACTATCTCGCCGGCGGCCGTCGAGGAGACGATGCGCACGGTGCTGCTCAGCAGCAATGCCATCCTGAAATCCCCCGCGCCCGTCGTCAGCGTCACGGGGCTGGACAGCAGCGCCATCGAATTCGAGCTTTCCTTCCGCGTCTCCGGACTTGGCGAGGCGACGGCCGCCAGGAACGAGGTCTACGACCTCGTCTATCGTCATGCCAAGGCCGCGGGCCTGCAGCTCGCCTCACCTGCCGGTTCGCCGCCGGTCAATCCGTTTGCCGATCCGCCGGAGGAAGCTGGAAAACACCTGAACTCGGCGTGGCGGCTGCTCAACGCCATCCCGCTCTTCTCGACGCTGACGGAAGACGAAAAGGAGTCGCTTGCAGCAGACATGAAACGGCTGACTTTCCGCAAAGATGCGCTGATCGCGACGCAGGATACGTCGCTGACCTCGCTGATGATCGTGCGGCGCGGCGTTGCCGTCGTCGAGCGGAAAGAAGGCAATGAGATCATCGAGCTCGCCAGAATTGCGCCCGGCGACCTGTTCGGGGAGCGCGGCGTGCTGATGGGAGCGCTGGAGCCGGCCAATATCCGCGCGCTCACGTCCGTCGTGGTCTACGAGATCGCCAAGGACCATCTTGCCACGATCATGCAAGAGCGGCCGGCACTTGCAGAAGAACTAGGCCTGCTGCTGTCGCGGCGGATCGAATCCGAGAAACATCGCTTCAGTGCAGGCGTATCGGCTGAAGCCAGCCATCCGACGACACTGACGACGCGCATCCGGCACCTATTCCAGATTCCCCACAACAACTGGTCGTAGCCCTTAGCTGACCTTTTCCTCGGCTTCTTCGGCATCTTCTCCGACCGTCAGCGGCCAGTCGACGACGTAATCCTCGAAATCGTCGAGATCGACGTCATTTTCGCTGACGGTGCGGCCGCGGGCGGAAATGCCGGCGGCATGGACGGTGTCGGGATCGCCCGAGATGAGCGGGTGCCACCAATAGAGATCGCGGCCCTCGTTGACGAGCCGATAGCCACAGGTCGGCGGCAGCCATTCGATCTCTGGAACGTTCTCCTTGGTGAGCTGAACGCAATCGGGAACGAAGTCCCAGCGGTTCGCATAGCTGGTACAGCGACAGCTCTCGCTGTCGAGCAACTTGCAGCGGATCGAGGTGAAATAGACATCGCCGGTATCCCATTCCTCGATCTTGTTGAGGCAACAGAGGCCGCAGCCGTCGCAGAGGCTTTCCCACTCCTCGGCATTCATTTCGGCAAGCGTCTTGCGCTTCCAGAAGGGCAGATCGTTCATGGTTCGCTTCTTGCAACAGCCGCCCGCAAATTCGCGTGACGACCGTTCAACTCTCTTGTTCTTGTCCGCAAAATCAACCAATTATTCAACATGCTCCGGCTATCCGGAGAGTTGCGGCCCCTTTCAGGCCCCGCTCCGGCGTCCGGTTCTACCGCCGCCGAGCGCGATCAGGCGGGAATATAGGACGTGCAGGATCCGGACAACCCAAATAATGGGCCAGAAGAGGCCAAAAACGGGCAAGGCAAGAAGCAGCCGTCGAAAAACCGGCACCTGCTGCTGCGTATCGATTCATGGATCGACTCGACCGTCTGGAACGCCGGCTTCCGCGCCGCCGAGATCTGGGAAGATACCACCATCTTCTTCCGTCGCTTCCGCGTTCGCGGCTGGAAGCGCGCGGTATTCGAACTCGCCGGCGAAGGGCTAACGCTCGGCGCCGCCGGCATGGTGCTGATGCTCGCGCTCGCGCAGCCGGCCTTCGAAGCCACCAAGGAAGACTGGCGCAACCGCGGCGATTTTGCCGTCACCTTCCTCGACCGCTACGGCAATGTCATCGGCCATCGCGGCGTCATCCATCAGAATTCCGTGCCGATCGACGAACTGCCGGATTCGCTGATCAAATCTGTCATCGCTACCGAAGACCGGCGCTTCTTCGATCATTTCGGCATCGATGCCATCGGTCTCTTCCGCGCCATGGTCACCAATGCCCAGGCCGGCGAAGTCGTCCAGGGCGGCTCGACGCTGACACAGCAGCTCGCCAAGAACCTGTTCCTCTCGAACGAACGTTCCATCGACCGCAAGATCACCGAGGCGTTCCTCGCGTTTTGGCTGGAGGCGAACCTCTCCAAGAAGGAAATCCTCGCGACCTATCTGGACCGGGCCTATATGGGCGGCGGCACATTCGGGGCGGCGGCAGCGGCGCAATTCTATTTCGGCAAGAACATCACCGATGTGAATCTGGCCGAATCCGCCATGCTCGCCGGGCTCTTCAAGGCGCCGGCGAAATATGCCCCGCATGTGAACCTGCCGGCCGCCCGCGCCCGCGCCAACGAGGTGCTGACCAACCTCGTCCAGAGCGGGCTGATGACCGAGGGGCAGGTGATCGCCGCACGACGCAATCCTGCCAATGTCGTCGACCGCAACGAGGTGGAATCGCCCGACTTCTTCCTCGACTGGGCTTTCGATGAGGTGCAGCGTCTCTCGCCGCGCTTCCATCAGCGCTCGCTGATCGTGCGCACGACGATCGACATGGGCATCCAGCAGGCGGCGGACGATTCGATCGAGACGTCGCTGCGCGAATATGGCGAAGCCTATCATGCCAAGCAGGGCGCGATGGTGATAATCGAGAATGGCGGCGCCGTGCGCGCCATGGTCGGCGGCCGCGACTATGGCGAGAGCCAGTTCAACCGCGCCACCAAGGCGCTGCGCCAGCCGGGCTCCTCCTTCAAGGTCTATACCTATTCGGTGGCCATGGAGAGCGGGATGACGCCGAAGACGACGATCATCGACGCGCCGATCTCCTGGGGCAACTGGAGCCCGCATAATTACGAAAACCGCTACGCCGGCCGCATCACATTGGAAACGGCGATCGCCCAGTCGATCAATACGGTGCCGGTACGTCTTGCCAAGGAAAAGCTCGGCATCCAGCCGATCCGCGCCATGGCCAAGGCGATGGGCGTCGAAACCCCGATCCGCGACGACGTGACGATCCCGATCGGCACGTCCGAGGTGACCGTTCTCGATCAGGCGACCGCCTATGCGGTATTCCCGACCGGCGGCTATCAGTCGCGCCGCCACGGGATCACGCAGATCCTCGACTACGGCGGCGATGTCCTTTACGACTTCGACCGTGATGAACCGCCAGCCCAGCGGGTGCTTTCCGAACAGGCCGACAGCTATATGAATCAAATGCTGTCACGTGTGCCCTATTTCGGTACCGCACGCAAAGCCGCGCTCGACAACGGTATCGTCACCGCCGGCAAGACGGGTACGACGCAGGCCTATCGCGACGCCTGGTTCGTGGGCTTCACCGGCAACTATACCTGCGCCGTCTGGTTCGGTAACGACGACTATACGTCGACGAACAACATGACGGGCGGCTCGCTGCCGGCCATGACCTTCAAGCGCGCCATGGACTATGCCCATCAGGGCGTCACGCTGCGTCCGATCCCCGGCATCGAAAATCCGCTGCCATCCGAGAAGGATATCGCCAAGGCGCAGGCCAACAAACCAAAGGACGGCACGCCGACCCTCGTTCGCCCGCGTATGCTCTCGGTGCAGTCGACCAACATTCTCAAGGGCATCGGCCAGAAGCTGGAGACTGCCGCGCCACTCGCGGTGCAGAAGGTCGCAAGCGCGGAGTGATGTTTCCGCTATTTTAGCAAACCGGGATGGCTGGGTCACCAAGACATGGGGGACACATCGCCCCATGGCATTCCACCTCGCCAGAATCAGTGGTAACCCTCTCAACTGATTTGATCTTCAAGGGCGCAAGGTGTTTCGGTTCCCCCTTTTCATCCTGATCACCCTGATCGTCGCCTTCGGCGGCGGCATCATGATTTCGCTCTATGCGCTGGATGCGACGCAGGGGTTCGGAGCGATCAAGCTCGGCGCCTGGGAGGCTTTTCCGGAGCTGCAGACCGTCGATGCCGACCCTTATGCAAAGTCGCACCGGGCGCGCGCCGGCAAGCTGCTTTATGGCAGCGCTGAAGGCCTGACTTTTACCGCGAGCGTGGATGATAGCGGCGAACGGCTGAATGCCGCCTGCCATTACCGGATCATCGGCCAGACACCACCAGCGCGGTTGTGGACTCTGTTTACTGCCGACAATGCCGGCAACCCGGCCTCGCTGCAGCAGACCCTGCCTGCGGCGCTGAATTCGTGGACGGTGCTGCGCCAGCCGGATAGCAGCTTTGCGATCGACATCTCGTCGCACGCCCAGCCAGGCAACTGGCTGGCGCTGCCGCAGGCCGGCACGTTTCGACTGGTGCTGACGTTGTTCGATACGCCGACGGCCGGCAGTTCCGGGGTGATCGATCTTTCCATGCCGAAGCTCACCAAGATCGGGTGCGGCGATGCTTAGGGTGTTCTTCGCGATCATAACAGGGCTTTTCGGCGCCGCGCTGCTCCACCTCGTCATCATCCTCGCGCTGCCGCACTTTACCGGTCGCGATGCGGCGACGCGTGTCGCGGCGGAGGGCGATCCGAACAATTTCTATCTGCTGACCAACCGCTACGACGAGGCAGGGCTTGCCAACGGCGATCCGTTCGTGCGCACGGCCGTCTGTTCTTTCGATGTGAGCGATGCGCCGGTGCATTTCACCGCCAAGGGCAATGTGCCTTTCTGGTCGATCGCAATCTATGACAGCGCCTCCAACGAGGTCTTCAGCATGAACGACCGCACTTCGGTCGGCGGCGCGCTCGACGTTCTTGCTGCAAGCCCGATCCAGCTGACCGACCTGCGCAAGAACCTGCCGGAGGAGCTGCAGCAGACGATCCTGGTGGAAATGGCGCATCCCGAGGGATACGCAGTGCTGCGTACGCTGGCGCCGCAGGCAAGCTTCGACGAGGCTGCGCGCGCCTTTCTGACTGCGGCGGGCTGCGACGAATTCGGCACCCGCTAGAGTTGTCTACTCGCTTTACTTGTTCTTGACACGCGGCGCAGAATGCGCCGGTTTCTTGTCGGGGGTTTCGACGAGCCGCTCGTAACGGACGCCGGTGAACCAGAGGATTTTTGCTTCGCGGGGCTCATGTCCCGTGCGGCGCGGCGACTGGGGCAGCCGGTCCGCCAATGCGACTACAATTGCCATTCTCGTCTCCATGCACTGCCCGAGACGGATGAACTTGCGATGGATTTCACCCTGCCCGCCATGCTGCGGGCCAGCGCGTCCTCAGACGCCGGATGAACCGGATCGAGGGCATTCGCGCCTTTCTCACGGCACCTGATCGAAATACCGTGATGCTGCGGAGCTTCCACGATCCAGACCTCCAAACCGCGTCGTTCCTGTCCGAATTGAGACACACGACCGTTAACAGATTACTAATATTCGGCCACTGCTTTCGGCAGCCTGCGCGACGGAGAGATAACGCGCAGAATGGTTGTTTGGTTTCAGCCGCAGAAAAGAAAAGATATGCTGAGAGCCAGTCGATAAAATTAGAAATAATCCAAATGGTTAATTGCTCTTCTCCACCAAAGAGGCAATCTCGCCGTGGGTGTTGCAAATATGCGTCACGGAAATATTAATTGCTGCAAGGGTGGATAGGTGTATCGTGATCTCATCGGCCGAGGGTTAAGGCGACGGCCGCTTGGGAGATGATACGTGCTCTTGCCCTCATACGGAGAGGAACCCATGCCCTTTCTGTATAATTCCGCATTCACCTCAAAAGATCTGGATGTGTTACGTCGTGCGCTGGATGCGTGGTGCGCGGAAAAGCATGTCGACATCGGAAGTGTCGAAGCGCAGTCCGCTGCTTCGGCTGCGCTCGACCTCTATCAATCAGGCTATAACGATCATGACAAGCTGCTGGCGGCACTCAGGGATCGCAAGGGCCTTTAGGTTATATGCCGGTATTATGAGAACTGGCAATCGCCCACTTCCGGCGCGTTGATTTTATTTTGACGGCTTATCAAGCCGCAACACGCAAAACGTGTATAATTCTGTTGCATTTTAATAGAATCTTCAGCAAGCATTAACCGTACCGGTGTAGGATTTGTTCATAACCGTATGGTCTGACACGCGTCCCGCCAGCGCTTGTCGGCTCACGGTCTCCCGCTTGTTCTGCGTTTTCGGGGTGTTCTTGTGCGTGACCGGTTTCGAGACCTAGAGGGCCCTATGGCCATCAGGAAGAAGGACGTGGTGTTAATGGCGACCGTCAGCAGTTTCGAGAACCTGTCGCATCCGACACGCTCCGAGCTGCGTCAGTTTGCCGAACTCTTCATGCCGCTTTTCCAGGCCTCCTCCGAAGAGGCAAGACGCCAGGCGGTTGCAGCCCTTTCCCAGTGCGAGAACATACCGGCAGCTGTTGCGCTCTTCATCGGCAATCAGCCGATCGAGGTCGCCGCGCCGTTCCTCGCCTCCTCCAAAGCAATCAATGACGATACGCTGATCACGATTGCCCGCACCCATGGCGCTTCGCATGTGAGGGCGATCGTCAGCCGCGATGCCCTATCGCCCAAGGTCATCGATGCGCTGGTGGCGCTGCGCCAGGCCGAGCCGCGCCCGGCCGCGGCTGCCGACTCTGCCGAACCGCAAGCCATGCCGCTTTCGTCCTTGCCCGCCAAGCCCGAAGTGGATCCACAGGAAGTACAGCGCCTTGAAAATGAAGAGGCGCTGCGCGAGCGCATCCGCGGCCTTGCCGGACATCTCGGCCGCAACGATCAGGACCGGCTTGGCCTGCGCTCCTTATCCGATATTCAGGAGGCGCTGCTGGTGCGTTTTGCGCGCTCGCGGGAAGCTGCGCATTTCGCCACTGCTCTGGCCGATAGTCTGTCGGCGAGCCGCTGGCTTGCGGAGCGCATCATGCTCGACCTCTCGGGCCAGCAACTCGCCACGACGCTGACGAGCCTTGGCATGGGCTTCCTCGATTCCGTCTTCGTGCTGGAGAAGCTCTATCCGCATCTTGCCGAAGTGCGGGAGAATGTCAGCCGCGCTTTCCTCGTTCTCGATGCGCTGGACCCGGAAGAATGCCATGCCCGCGTGGAAGCGTGGCGTCGCGCAGACCGCTATACCTATAATCCGCAAGCGCCGGCCCCGGCCCAGCCGGCTCCCGCCACACAGGCGCCGGCACCCGCTTACCGTTTCATCCGGCAGGCGCCGATGCGCGATCTCAATAGCGTCAGGCGGGCGCGCTAGGAGCATTTCCCGGAGACTGCCTGGATAGCCGTTCTCGTCTCAGGTCCTTACGGCAGAATCGCTTGGCACTTTTGCGCGATATGCTTGACGCTCCGGCAGCTCCAGCCGGCGCGTGATGCCGACCATTTCCAAAAACACCTCATCGTGACTGACGATTAGCAGCGCGCCGTCATAGGCTCTCAGGCCGGCTTCGACGGCGGCGATGGAATCAATGTCCAGGTGATTGGTCGGTTCGTCGAGGATCAGCAGCGCCGGCGGTGTCGCGCCGCCGAGAACGCAGGCAAGGCCGGCGCGTAAGAGCTGGCCGCCCGACAGCGTGGACACGATCTGCAGCGCCGCATCGGCCCGGAACATGAAGCGGGCAAGCGAGGCGCGGCAGGCATTTTCATCCGATTGTGGGTTCAGCCGCCGGAAATTGTCGCGAATCGACATCTTGGGATCGAGCAGGCCGACACGCTGGTCGAGCATAGAGAATGAGGTCAGCACGCGGACCGTCCCCTCCCACGGCTGGAGATCGCCCGAGATCAGCGCCAGCAATGTCGTCTTGCCCGAACCATTCGAGCCGGTGACGGCAATACGTTCGGGTCCGGTGATTTCGAAAGATAGCTTGCGGATGATTGGTTCGCCTGCCTCATAGCCGGCCGTGACCGCATCGATCTTCAGCACTGATCTGCTTGGCGGCAGGCCAGTCGAAGGCAGCTTGACGGAGAGCGGCTGCAGGATCTCGATGCGTTTGCGCGCCTCCTCGGCATCCTCCAGCGCCTGGGCGTGGCGGCGTTCGGCAAGGCGAGCATTTTCACCGCTGGTATTTTCAGCCTGACGCTTCAGGCCGCCAGCAACGATACGCGGCATGTCGCCCTTGGCGGCCTTCTTCTTGCCGGCGCTGTCCTTGCGCGCCTTCCGCTCGGCCGTTTCCTGGGCGCTGCGGGCAACCTCCGCCACGCGTTTCCTGGCATCGGCGAGATCATGTTCGGCGGCGGCCAGTTCCAATGCCTTGCGAGCGCGGTAATCGCTCCAGTTTCCGCCATAGCGCGTGGCGCCAAGCGTCGTCAGCTCGACGATGGCATCCATCGTCTCCAGCAGCTCACGGTCATGGCTGACGATCAGAGCGCCGTGCCGCCAGCCGCCGAGAAGCGAGATCACCGCCTCGCGGCCATCGCGATCCAGATTGTTGGTCGGCTCGTCAAGGATGAGGAAATCCGGCTCCGCGAAGATCAGGGCGGCGAGTGCCGCGCGAGTGCGCTGACCGCCGGAAAGGGCGGCAAGAAGCGTCTGCGGCCCGGCGGCAAGGCCGGACCGTTCCAAGGTTGCATCAATGCGGGCTTCGAGGGTCCAGTCGGCGGCAGCAAGTTCGTCAGCGCTCGCCTCGCCGCTTTCGGCACGGCTGATGACAGCGAGAGCTTCGGTCGCACCGAAGAGATCGGCGACCGTGTCATCCGGCCCGACCTGCACGCTCTGACGCAGGATGCCGATCGTGCCGGACACTGAGACGGAACCCGTCTGCGGTTGCAACTCGCCGGCGACCAGCTTCAAAAGCGTGGTCTTGCCCACACCATTGCGACCGACGAGGCCGGTGCGCTCGGCGTTGAAGCTCAGATCGATATTGGAGAAAAGCGGCCGGCCGTCAGGCGTGGACCACGAAAGATTGGAAAGCGTGATGGATGCAGGCATGGAAATCCCCGATGGCAAGGCGAGTTGGCATTGCGATCAGGTTCGAATCCATTGTGCACCATCCTGTTGGTATTGCGAATGGCGGTAAACTAGGCGGGAATGACTGTGAATTCAAGGCAGTTGGTCGCGGGCAAGCGGCACAAGCGCCGAAACCTCGTCTGCCTCCAGCTCGACAATCCAGAGATCGGGGTCGAATTTGCGTTCTCGGTCCAGGATCTCCCGTACCTGGTCCGGCTCGACGCGTTCGAGCCGGAGTTCGAACAGGCGATCGCCGCTGCTCTCTTCATCGAAGAAGGTTTGTGGGGCGGGCGCGTAGAGGGTTTCGAGACCATCGCGGAAGCGCTGGCGGATGAAGATAGCACCGGCCTCCTCCGCACCCTTCTTCTCTACGGCAGCGAAATTGCCCGCGGCGAAGACACGGCGGACGAGAGCGGAAACGTAGATATCGGTGCGCAATCTCATGAGCGGGATATAGACTGTGCGGCAAGTGGCAGCAACGCTTATACCTTGACTGCCAGCCGCAAGCTGACCCGACCGGAGGCGTCATGCCGCTGTCGGCCGCAAAGCCACGGATCGCACCTGCGTCATGCGAGTAAAGAGCAAACCTCCGGGGATCGCCATATCCTCAGCTCTGCGTCAGGCCCGTTAGTCTTTCGCTCATCTGCCAGAGGCGTTCGGCAAGTTCCGGATCGGTCGCCCAGGGACGCACACCGAGCATCTCCTCAGAATCGGCGGGCACGGCCCTCGCGATATCGCAATTTTCGCAATAGACGCCGCCCATGCCTTCGAGTTTTTCGCTGACTGCGCACCAGACGGTGGTCGCAGCCCCCTGTGCGATGGTCTTCTTGTTGTTCTCGGGGTCGATCACCGGGTTGCCGTCAGCATCCACGAAGCCGGTCGACTGCAGATATTCGCGCGACTGGTGGCGGACGAGATCGGTCGTGACGATGCCGCCCGGATGCAGCGAGAATGCGCGAACGCCCTCCCTTGCGCCTAACGCATCCATGGAGACGGCAAAGAGAGCATTGGCCGTCTTCGACTGACCATAGGCTGTGTAGGGCTGATATTCGCGGTTTTCGAACATCGGATCGTCGAAATCGACGCCAGAGCGGATATGGGCGCGCGAGGAGACGGCAACCACACGAGCGCCTTCCGCCTTCACCAGCGCCGGCCAGAGGCGGGCGGCGAGCTGAAAATGGCCGAGATGGTTGGTGGAGAACTGCGATTCATAGCCGCGTCTGTCGCGCGTCAGCGGATTCGCCATGACGGCAGCATTGTTGATGAGGAAATGCAGCGGCTCGCCATTCTCGAGGAAACGATCTGCAAAGTCGTCGATCGTATCCGGATCCATCAGATCCATATAATCAAGCGTCAGGCCCGGTACGGCCTCTGCAGCCGCCCTTGCCTTCTCGATGTTGCGGGCGGGCACGATGACCTTGGCGCCGGCCGCTGCCATGACGCGCGCGGTCTCGAGGCCAAGGCCGGCATAACCGCCTGTGACGATCGCTACCTTGCCGGCGAGATCATGGCCGGCAATCACGTCTTCCGCCGTGGAAGCCGCGCCGAAACCGGATCCGATAGGAGCTTGGGGAGTGGACATGGGATGTCTCCTTTCTGGAGCCTTTCCGTTTCTCTCCGAGTCACGAAAATGCTCTGTACCTTTGCTTTTCCGCAATTCCGGACGCAAAACCGCTGCGCACTTTCGCTGGAATTGCTTTAGTCGGGAAACATCTATGTCCGGCAAGCGGGATTCTGAATGCTTGTAAATCCCGATTTCTTGCGCCATCGTACAAACATGACGAGTGATCCCCTCTCCGAAATGCTCAATCTGCTCGACGCGCGCTGCCTGATGGCCGGCGGGCTGATTGCCGGCGGGCCCTGGGCGCTCGCCTTCCCGCAGCCGAACCGCATCAAGATCAGTGCGGTTGCCAAGGGCCGCTGCTGGCTGGTGCTCGACAATGGCAACCCGCCGATCCTGCTCGAAGCCGGCGACGTCATCCTGTTGAACGGCCAATACCCGTTCATGCTGGCAAGCGATCTGGCAGTGAAGCCGACGGATGCCGCGACTGCCTTCAAGGAGAAGGTTAACGGCATGGCGCGACACGGCGCCGGCGAGGATTTCCTCTATATCGGCGGCCATATCGCGCTCGGACCGACCGGCATGGCGCTGCTGCTCGATGTCCTGCCGCCCGTCATCCATGTGCGGGCCACACTTGCGGAAGCCGGCGTGCTGCGCTGGCTGCTCGATCAGCTCGTGCGGGAAATGGCGGCCGGCAAGCCGGGCGCGCTGCTTGCCTCGGCTCAGCTCTCGCAGCTCATCTTCGTGCAGGTGCTGCGCGCCCATATCATGACATCGGAGCCGCTGACGGTCGGCTGGCTGCGCGCCTTCGGCGACGAGAAGATCGCCCCCGCATTGCGGCAGATGCATGCGGATCCGGCGCATGACTGGCAGCTTGGGGAATTGGCGAAAGCCGCCGGCATGTCGCGCACCAGCTTTGCGCTGCGCTTCAAGACGGTCGCGGGTGTGGCACCGCTCACCTATCTGACCGCATGGCGCATGCGCCTTGCCGAACGGGCGCTCCGCGAGGGATCGATGCCCGTCTCCTCACTGGCGCTTTCGCTCGGCTATACTTCGGAAAGCGCCTTCTCCAACGCCTTCAAGCGGGTAACCGGCGTTGCGCCGAGGCGCTACCGAAGTTCGGCGGCCATCAATATCGGACCGATCGAAGAAGTGGTCGATGTGGAGGGGCGGGCGCCGACAACGGATTACCGGCCCCTGCGGCTGGCGAACCAACCGTCAGCCCCGGCGCGGCAGGGCTGATCTCGGTCTCGTATTTGGCTTTTCATGATTTACGCGAGTTGACGATCAGATCGCGCCGATTTCTTTGAGTTTCTTCAGCACGGCTTCGCTCGGCTCGCCATTTTCCGGCAGATTATAGTGTTTCTGGAAGTGACGGATGGCGGCGCGGGTCTGTTCGCCAGCGACACCATCGACGCCGACATTGGCGTAGGCCATGTTGGCGAGGCCCTTCTGGATCTTCAGTACCAGATCGACATTGGCGATTCCCGATAGCGGAACCTGCTTCGGCGAGGCCGGCGCCGTCTTGACGGTCTTTTCGGCGCTACGGATGGCGGCGGCGACCGGATCTTCCTCCGTTGCCTTCGATGTCACATCTTCCGGCGGTTTTTCGACAGGAATGGTCGAGGGGCCGACAGCATCGGTCCTGAGCGCGGCAAGCACATCCGGTGTAGCGTCGCCGCTTTGCGCCATGCCGACCGTTTCCTCGAAGAAGAGGATGGCAGCGCTGGTGCGCGGGCCGATGACACCATCGGCATTGCCGTTATAGAGGCCGCGGCGGATCAGTTCCTTCTGAATATCCATGACGAGTTGGTTCGGCTGCTGGCCGGAAGCAACCGGTGGCGTGGATTCGGTGGTCGCGGCAGCATCATCCGGCCGCTCGATGCGGAAGGTGGTGACATCGCCCTGCGGCTCAGGCTGCGGACGAAAGCCGATGGCATAAGGCGCGTCCGGATCGCGGGTGCGGAAGATCGGATGCGGGTGTGCACCCGGCTGATACCAGAGCGCATTGGCGGCAACGAAAGAAAAGATGACGACGAAGGCGATCGTGCCGCCGGCAATGGAGGGATTGCGGCCGATGACGCCGCCGAGCGCGCCAGCGCCCTGCAATCCAAGGCCACCCAGCGCCGCTACGCCCTGCACGCCGATACCGCCGAGTGCTGCCGCACCGGTCATCAAAAGGCCCTGCTGATGCCGGCCCTTTTTGCCCTTAGGCGATTTTCGCTTGCGCGCGGCCATCGAAGAGCCCCTCCTCCACTTCCGCGGCATCCACCGCGCTCTTCAGCCGCGGCGGAAATTCGACCGCCCCCGTCTGGTTGTTAGCCTCGCCAGTGCAGGCGCCGGAACCATCCGCCGCGACCTCGATGGTGATGATCGTGCCCTCGCCGGGCTGGCTGGCGATGGCGAAATGGCCGCCATGCAGGGCAACGAGCCCTTTGACCAGCGAGAGGCCAAGACCCGTACCCTCGAATCGGCGGGTATAATCATTCTGGATCTGGACGAAAGGTTGGCCGAGCGTCGCGAGCCGGTCGGCCGGAATGCCGATGCCGGTATCGCTGACCGTCAGCTTGAGGATACCGTCGCGCATCGCCGCATCGACGGTGACCACGCCGCCGGCCTCTGTGAATTTCACGGCATTGCCGACAAGATTGATAAGGATCTGCTGCAGCGCGCGCTGGTCGGCAACGACCTCGCCGATGCCGCGCTGGACGCGGCTCGTCAGCGTCACGCCCTTGCTCTTGGCCTGCAGGGCAAGCATCGATTCGCAGGAACGGATCGAGGCACCGATATCAAAGGGCTCCAGCATCAACTCGTAGCGGCCGGCTTCGATCTTGCTCATATCCAGCATCGTGTTGACGACCGAGAGCAGATGCGCGCCTGATTCACGGATCAGGCCGGCATATTCGCGCTGACGCTCATTCTCGAACTTGCCGAAATATTCGCCGATCAGAATGTCCGAAAAGCCGAGGATGGCGTTCAGCGGCGTACGCAGCTCATGGCTGACAGCGGCGAGGAAACGGGATTTGGCATCGTTGGCCGATTCCGCATCTGTCACGCGCGCCTGCGCTTCGGCGCGAAGCCGCTGCTCCACCGACACGTCGTGCAGCTGGGCAATGACAGCCGAAAGCATGCCGTCGATATCCCGCCGCGCGGTCATATCCATACGCAGATAGGCGAACTGGCGGTAGTCGTGCGAGACCGAGGGACGCTCAAACCTCAGATCGACGATTGCTTTTTCCTCACCCTGTCGCAGGGCATCCAGTGCCTGCAGGAAATGGATGCGGTCGGAGACATGAACCTGCTCGAAGAAGCCCCTGCCTTTCGGATCGCGCATCCAGGCAAGATAGTCGCGCTTATCGCGGCCACCCGCCTCCGTCACGCTGCCGTGCGGATCGAGGAAGAGCACAAGGCCCGGGCTCATTTCAAGGAAGAGATCGTCGGCGCTTGTCGTAACAGCGTTCTGGGGCGCAGCCTGGCGGGCCAGCGCAATACTGCCGACGGCCGAAAACAGGAACGCGGCGCAGACGGTGGCGACGCCGGCGGGCAGTGCGACAGCGGGGCTGGTGACGAGGGAGAGGCCAACAGGCGCGGCGACAAGGGCGGCAGAGGACAGGAATACAAGGCGGCGCAGAATGGCGAGCTCGCTCTGGCGCACAGCTTCGCCACCACTCGTCCGGGAGAGCCAGCCTGCCGCTGCCCGGTCCACGAGGGCCGTCGCCCGGCCGCCAATGTCACTCAAAAAACGCACGCAATACCTGCCCGAAAGGCCTTTCATTAACCCGGACAATAGGCCCCCGCGGCTTAAGGAAAGGATAAGGCAAAGTCGCCCTCCACAGCCCAAAACCGCCAAAAGTCCCATTTTGGGCCATCTGCACGGCTCTTTGGATTTTGTGGTTAATAGCCGGTAAGCGACGGATTTTCCTTGTATTTCAGCATCGCGTTAACTCTTGTGGCAAGGCGGCGGGCCAAAAGCCCAGCAATTGCAGTCCGCGGCTGCCACCATGCTTAACAGCGATCGGTAGAATTTGACTGAAATGCCCCGAAAATGCCGATCATTAAAATTCGAATCAAATTTGCCGTAAATGCCGTGGAGTTTCGAAAAGCGGCATTCGCAACTTCACGATAGGGTTCAATCACACCGGACAACCGGCCCTGATTCGGCAGCAAGACCGGACGGGGAAACAGGATGGGCAAGACAATGTGGTTTCTGATCAAAGGATCATTCTGGTTTGGCCTAGTGCTCGTAGCGCTCTCCGTTTTCTCTTCGGAGAGCTCCGACAATGCCGGCCACACACAATTGCAGTTTTCCGACGCCTTCACGGCGGTCAGCGGCGCCTATGACTATATGACCGGCATGTGCGCCGAAAAACCCGAGGTCTGCACCAAGGGTGCGGAGACCTTGACGGCTCTCGGCTACCGGGCCCGTGAAGGCGCCCGTGTCGCCTATGAGCTGCTCGATAGCCAGTTCAAGGACGATGCGTCCAAAATGGCTTCCGCAAAGTCGGCTGTGCCGCCGGCGCCTGTGGCGCTTGCCGCTCCTTCCCTGCCGGAAACGGTCACCAATACGGTGCGTGAGGCGCAGGCTGCGCTGAACCAGCCGATGCCGCATATGCCGCAGCCCTACCGCCCGCCGGTCGATGACGGCGCTTCAGCCGAACAGGTCGTCACCGGCACCATTCCCGCCGGCACGATCCCGCTGCCGACGCCGAAGCCGGCGATCTGACGAATTCTGCGGGCGATCCGCCCGTGTCCAAGCTTGCATCGGTGGTCCGCATGACGCGGAGATGCCCCATGCCTGACGTGCCTGCCCTGTTTATTTCAGCACTTTGCTGCGCCGTGAGGATGCCCATCCCTCACGGCGTTTCTTTTTGACGGTTCAATTCTGCGGTCGGTTCGCCTATATGATCAGGTAATAGCGAAAGGCCTGACAAGCATGGCAACCCTCGACCAGATCATCGACGACTTCTCCTTCCTGGACGATTGGGAAGACCGCTACCGATATGTCATCGAACTCGGCAAGGCTCTGCCGGAGCTGGCCGAGGAAAAGAAGACCTCCGAGAACAAGGTGATGGGCTGTGCCAGTCAGGTGTGGCTGGTGACGCATACATCAGGCAATCCGGACAATCCGCTCATGACGTTCGAGGGCGATTCCGATGCGCATATCGTGCGCGGCCTCGTCGCCATCGTGCTCGCCACCTATTCCGGCAAGATGGCATCCGAAATCGCCTCGCTTGACGCTTTCGAGATCTTCTCCAGGATCGGGCTCACCGAAAACCTCTCCTCGCAGCGCTCCAACGGGCTGCGCTCGATGGTCAATCGTATCCGCGAGGAAGCACGCGTGCGGGCCGCCGCCTGAGGCAGCCACGCGCCCGGAGAAATAGCCTCCGGACGCGTCGCAATTTCCGATCAGATCATTTGCTGTCGGCCATCTTTTCACGCAGGCGCTCTTCCTGCTCGATGAGCTCCGGCGTGAAGGCCTCACCGAAATCGGCAGCTTCAAAGACCTGACGGATTTCAATCTCGCTCGGGCCCGGCATCGGATTAGGGCAACGCTTAACCCATTCGAGCGCCTCCTCCATGTCCTTGACCTGCCACAGCCAGAAACCGGCGATCAATTCCTTGGTCTCGGCAAAGGGGCCGTCGATCACCATGCGCTTCGGACCATCGAAGGCGACGCGCTTGCCCTTGGAAGACGGATGCAGGCCCTCGCCTGCCTGCATGATGCCGGCATTGACGAGATCTTCGTTATACTTGCCCATGGCGGCCAGAAGCTCGGTCGAGGGCATCACGCCCGCTTCGCTGTCCTCAGTCGCCTTGACGATAACCATTACGCGCATTGTCTCTTCTCCTCTTATTACGGCGGCACGAGCGCCCGCCTGTCCTCAAACTTTTCATGCAATTCCGAACGCAAAACCGCAGCGCATTTTGCTGGAATTGCTCTAGAGACGGATGGGCTATTAGCAGGCCGACATTTTTGTCGTGTTTTCTTCGAAGATAAATGACAGTGGGCGAATGGTCATTCGAGATGCGCGCCATCTTCGGAGCGCAAATACGAAAAAGCCGGGCACCAGGCCCGGCTCTTTGTATCGTCCAGCGGTGTGAGACCCTTCAGCCGCGGCCGCGCTTGCGGCGCTGTCCCAAACCCATTTCCTTTGCGAGGCGCGAGCGCGCTTCGGCATAGGCCGGGGCCACCATCGGGTAATCGGCAGGCAGATCCCACTTCTCGCGATATTCTTCCGGCGCGAGATTATGATGCGTCATCAGGTGACGCTTCAGGGACTTGAAGTTGCCGCCACATTCCAGGCACGTAATCTGCTCGTCCTGTACGGACTTGCGGACAGAGACTGCGGGCTTCTGCTTTTCGACGACCGCTGCCACCGGCTGCGGTACGGACGTGTTGCTCAGTGCCGAGTGTACGTCGGAAATCAGATTGGCCAGGTCGCTGACCGGCACAACGTGGTTGCTGACATAGGCCGCGACGATATCGGCCGTCAGTTCCACAAGCAGCTCCGGCGCATTGCCGGTCGCCATATCCGTCATATTCTTTCTCCTGTTAGCATGCTCAAACGGTCCTTCTCCCAGAAGGCAAAGAACCCTCGTCGTAGAGCTAAACAGCAAAAGAGCAGGATGCAGCCTTTGTTCCGAAAAACCGGAAATCCACCCCTAGATTCCGAAGACCGTTTTCTGCACCAATACTGCCTGAAGGTGAGCTAGTACATGTTCTTCCAGGCAGTCACCCAGTTAGACATTGGCAATCAAGGCTGAGGGACTTGGAAGCAGTACGATTCTAATTCACAATCAGAACTCTACTTGGATTTTCAAATAGCATCGTTTTCCCAAAAGGCCAATTATTAATTGTGATTTTCCTAGAAAAAAAATCCATCACAAAGAATTGGTCAGCAGTTTGGAAAGCTTTACTCGCGATTCCAGTGCGTAAGTTTGCGTAAATTGCTTAAAATTCTGAATAGCCCTCATCCTCGGCGCATTCGCATATCGTCACGTATTGAGATAGGAGCTGGGAAATGACCAGTTTTATGCGAAGCTCTCGCAAGAAGGTGTGCAGAAACAGGCGCTGTTAGAATGAAAAACAAGAAACCGGCCAGTGCTCTGGCAAACACGGCAAGTTCGCCCGAGTAAAGTCCGGCGGCAAGCAACAAGAGGCCGGAACCGACGGTGCCGGCTTTGGAGGCGGCGTGCATGCGCGTGTAGAGATCCGGTAGACGCACGATGCCGATTGCTGCCGCCAGCGCGAAGAACGCGCCTGCCAGCAGCAGCACCGCCGTGATTACGGCAAGCATATAGTCCATCATTCGCTTCTCCCATGCGACTCGCGCTCAGCCTCTCTCAACGCTCTGCGCGAAAGCACAAAACGGGCGAAGGCGACGGTTGCCAGGAAACCGACGAGGCCGAGCGAAATGGCGATATCGATGTAAAGCGAGAAGCCGGTGCGCACGGCGACAACGGCGATGAAGCCGATCGCGATGCCCGTCAGCATGTCGAGCGCCAGAATGCGATCCGGCAGGCTGGGTCCGGTCACTACACGCCAGACGGTGAGGAAGAGCGCGACGCAGAGAATGCCAAGGGCCGTGACGGCGGCGACGGACACGATGGCGGCGGGTGTCATGATCCAAAGGCCTCCATGATGCGGCGCTCGAAGCCACCAGCGATATCGCGTCTGACCGCCTCCGGATCGGCGCAGTCCAGTGCATGGACATAGAGCGTGCGGCGATCCTCGGATACATCGACCGAGAGCGTTCCCGGCGTTAGCGTGATGAGATTGGCAAGGAGCGTAATCTGGAAATCGCTCCTCACCGTCAATGGGAAAGCGAGAATGCCCGGAGCAAGCTGCATGCGCGGCGAAAGCACCGTCAGCGCCACCCGCCAGGCCGAAAGCGCCAATTCCTTCAGGAAAAGACCGGCAAGCAGGAGGATGCGCAGCGGACGGATGCGGCGCGGCGCGGACCGGCCGGTAAAAGCCTCGCGCACGACGGCGAGCGACAGCAGCGACAGGGCCAGACCGAGCACGAAATTATGCGGCGAGGCGCTGCCTGTCACGGCAACCCATGCAACGGCGAGCGGCAGGCTCAGGAACAGGACGATCATCGCACGGCTCCTTCCGGAAAGACCGAGAAGATATAAGCGTAGGGATCAGCAAGCCCGTCGGCCGCTGATCGAGCAGCCTGCAGCAATTGTTCCGGCAAGATACCGAAGCCGGTGACGAGGATCGTCAATACGACAAGCGGCACGCCGACTGTCCAGCGCGTCCGCACCCGCGGCAGGGGCAGCACGGACGGACGCCAATAAGCAAACAGGAAAAGGCGACCGAACGCGATTGTAAGCAGGAAGCCGCCGAGCAGAATGGCGCCTGCCAGCCACCACGCACCGAGATCGAGCGAAGCCTTGACCAACAGCGCCTTCGGCCAGAAACCGGAAAAAGGCGGCAGGCCGCAGGCGGCGAAGAACAGCATGAGAGACATCGCAGCGAACCCGCCGTTCTGGCGATAGAGTCCCCCGAGTGCCGCAATCGAGAAGGAGCCGCCTCGCCTGCCCGCTTCGCCGGCCAGCAGATAGAGTGCCGTCATCAGCACGACCGAATGCAATGCATAGAAGACTGCGCCCCCGAGGCCATCGGCGGTGCCGAGGGCCGCGCCGACCAGCATATTGCCGATGCCCGAGATCACGACATAGCCGAGCATCCGGCGCAGGTCGGATTCGGCGAGCGCACCCAAAGCGCCGACGAGGATGGTCAGGGCACCGACGATGGCGATCAGCAGGCTGAGTTCATCCCGCTCGGTGGGCAGCAGCATGACGAGGACACGCAGCAGCGCATAGACGCCGACCTTGGTCAGCAGGCCGGCAAAGAGCGCTGACACGGCGATGCGAGGAGTATGATAGGAGGCCGGCAGCCAGAAATTCACCGGAAAGGCGGCGGCTTTCATGGCGAAGGCCAGCAGGAAGAGGCAGGCAAGCGTCATCAGCGGCGCCGTGCCACTGAGCCCCGCCGCCCGCTCGGCGATATCTGCCATGTTGAGCGTGCCGAAGCTCGCATAGAGGACGCCGACAGCGATGAGGAACAATGTCGTGGCGATGAGGTTCAGCACCGCATATTTCAGTGCGCCATCGATCTGCGCCCGTTCGGAGCCGAGGATCAGCAGGCCGAAGGAGGAAATGAGCAGCACCTCGAACCAGACATAAAGATTGAAGATATCGCCGGTCAGGAAGGCGCCGGTGACGCCGGCCATCAGCAGCATCAAAAGCGGGAAAAAACCGTATCGCCGGCCGCTTTCGGTCGTGTCCGACAGGGCGTAGATGCCAGCGGCAAGGGCGGCGACCGCTGCGGCGAGCGCCATCAGCGCGCTGAAAACATCCACGGTGAAAGCAATGCCGAAGGGCGGAAGCCAGCGGCCCATGACCATGGTAAGCGGGCCGTTTCGGGCGACCTGCCATAGGAGAGCGGCGTCGAGAAGCAGCAGGATGACGAGACTGGCGATGGCGATCCATGCCTGCAGCCGGGGAAGGCTGCGCAGCATGAGCAGGAGTGCCCCGAGGCAGATGCAGATTGCAACCGGCAGGATCGCCAGCCAGTGCGCCGGCGGGACTGGGGTGGTGACCATGGCTGCCGAGAGATCGGAAACGGGCGCGGCCATTAAGGAGCGACTCCCTTTGTGGTCGGCGGATAGGCACCCCCCTCTGCCCAGCCAATCTCCCCCACAGGTGGGGAGATTGGCTGGGCGCACCCGCCCGCCCAAACAACAGTTGTCAAACGGGACCTTGCCGCGAGTCGATCTCCCCCCTTGTGGGGGAGATGCCCGGCAGGGCAGAGGGGGGTAGGCATCCGCACAACCATCCTCAATACCCCATCGGTGGCATCGGCCGGTCTTCGGGCTCGGCATCGTGCATGTGAGTCGTATCGTCCGTACCGAGCTCCTGATAGGCGCGATAGGTCAACACCAGCAGGAAGGCGAGGAAGGAGAAGGAGATGACGATCGCAGTCAGGATCAGCGCCTGCGGCAGCGGGTTAGCAGCGCTTGCCGGCAGCGCATCGGCACCCGCGGGGACGATCGGCGGGACCTCGCGGGTCAGCCTTCCCGCCGTGAAGATCAGGAGGTTCACTGCATTGCCGAGGATGGCAATGCCGAGCATGATGCGGATCGAGAAACGCGACAGCATCAGATAGATGGCGGCCGAGAAGAACAGGCCGACGAGGATGGCGAAGAGCGGCTCCATCAGTCCACCTCCCTTTCTTCCAGCGCCAGCGCAATCGAGGCGACTGCTCCGAGCACGACGAAATAGACGCCGAGATCGAAGAGCGTGACGCTGGAGAGCGGCACTTCCACGCCGAGGACGTTGGGATAGACCCAGAGGCCGGTCATGAAGGGCACGGCAAACAAGATGGATATCAGACCAGCGAAGCAGGAGAGCAGCAGGCCGAAGCCGGCAATTGCCAGCGGATGAAAGCGGATCGCCCGGCGCACCGCCTCCACACCGAACGCAATGCCGTATATCGCGAGCGCAGAAGCGGCGATCAACCCGCCGATGAAACCGCCGCCCGGCTCGTTATGCCCTCGCAGCAGGATGAAGACGGAAAAGAGCAGCATCAGCGCGGTGATGAAGGGTGCAACCGTGCGGAAGATGAGGGTGTTCATGCGGCGCCTCCGCGAAGAGGCGCTACTGGATCAATCGAAAACCGATTGGAAGTATTCAAGTAACGGGTCGGGAGCAAACCTCCCTCCCTCATTCCTGTGCTTGTCACAGGAATCCAGCCACGGCGCGTCCGCGCCGTGAATGACTCGTCTTCTGAAAGGGAAAGGGTCTCCTGTGCCCAAGGACTTGGGCACGCTGGATTCCTGTGACAAGCACAGGAATGAGGGAGGTCAAGGATACGCGCCGAGCCAGCAAACATCATTCCGCGCCCTCCGTATCCGGATCGTTCGTCGCGAGCTTGCGTTCAGCATTGCCGCGGACGCGGATGAGCGCGAGGATCGCCAGCCCCGTCACGGCCACGACGGCGATTTCGCCGAGCGTATCCGTGCCGCGGAAATCGACGATGATGACATTCACGACGTTGGCGCCGTGGGCGATCAGCTTCGAATGGGCGTTAAAGAAATCGCTGAGCGTCGTGTTGAACGGTGCTTCCGTGGCGCGCATCAACAGCAGCGCGAAGCCGAGGCCGCAGGCGAGCGAAAGGGTAATATCGAAGAGGCGCCGAACTCCGTGGCGCCGATCCGTCGGCGACAGGCGCAGCCGGGTCATGACGAGGGCGAGGATGACAACTGCGAGCGTTTCGACCATGAACTGCGTGAAAGCGAGGTCCGGCGCGCCGAAAAGTAGAAAGATCAGTGCAACCGCAAAGCCCTGAATGCCGAGCGAGACGATCGCCGTCAGCCGGTCGCGAGCGATCAGCACGGCAAGAAGGCCGGCTACCGCGATGAGCATGATGCCTGCCTCATGCGGGCGCAGCTCGGCGGGCCAGACAAAAGGCAGCGGCAGTTCGCCATGGACGATAAGCGGCACGAGCAGGATCGCGGCGACGCATACGAAGGTGGAGGCGACGTAGATATCCAGCCGCCCCGGCTGAACGACGCCGATGGCGCGATGGGCGAAACGGACCAACGCCGTGACGACATGGTCGAAGCCGCGATCCGGACTCCGGGCGGAACGCAGGAGAAAAGCCACGAGCGTGCGAGCGTGGTCGAGCTGCCAGTAGACGACGATACCGAGCACCACCGTCAGCAGCGACAGCGCAAGTGGCACGCCGACATGCGGCGCAAGTGTAACGGAGACGACGTTGGTGGCTTTGCCGGCAACGGCAGAGGCCATGGGCGAGGATAGCCCGCCATGCGTGAAACCTGAGAAGAGCGCCGCAAGCAGGCCTGCCAGAGCGAGGGTTGCCGGGCCTAACCACAGCAGCACCGGCGCCTCATGCGGATGTTTCGGCGTTTCCACCGGCCCGCCGATAAAGGGTCTCAGCCCCACGGCAAAGGCGATTGCAAACATCAGCGCATTGCTGAAAACCGCGATGGCCGTGACGAGGATGGAATAGGGATCGCCAACGGCCAGAGCGGTATAGATTTCCTCCTTGGCGAGGAAGCCGAAGAAGGGGGGCAGGCCGGCCATGGAAAAGGCGGCGGCTATGGCGATCGCGAAGGTCAATGGCATCGCCTTTCGCAGGCCACGAAGCCGCGTGATGTTGCGCGTGCCGGTCTCGTGATCGATGATGCCTGCGACCATGAAGAGCGCGCCCTTGAAGAGCGAATGCGCCACCAGATAAAGCACTGCTGCCTTGATAGCATAGTCAGAGCCGAAGCCGGTGAGCAGCACCAGCAGGCCGAGAGAGGAGACGGTCGTATAGGCGAGTTTCAGCTTCAGATCCGTTTGGCGGATGGCGAGCACCGAGCCGGTGAGCAGCGTCAGGCCACCAAAGATGGGAAGCAGGACTTCCCATGCCGGAGTCGCTCCCATGACCGGGTTCAGCCGCATCAAGAGGTAGACGCCGGCTTTCACCATCGTGGCGGAATGGAGGTAGGCGGAAACCGGCGTCGGCGCTTCCATGGCGTTCGGCAGCCAGAAATGAAACGGAAACTGCGCCGATTTGGTGAAGGCACCGCCAAGCACCAGCAGCAACGTCGTGAAATAGAGCGGGCTGCCTCTCACGACATCGCCTGACTGCATCAGTTCGGAGAATTGCGCAACGCCTGTCAGCCCCCAGAGGATAAGCAAGCCGGCGAGCAATATCAGTCCGCCTCCGCCCGTGACCACCAGCGCCTGAAGAGCGGCTCGCCGCGACGCCTCCCGCTCATGATCGAATCCGATCAGCAGGAAGGAGGTAATGGAAGTGAGCTCCCAGAAAATGAAGAACGTTAGGAAGCTGTCGGAGACGACGACGCCGAGCATCGCGCCCATGAAGAGAAAGATGAAGGAGAAGAACCGGCCCTGATCCGGATGCCCTTTCAGATATCCGCCGGCATAGAGCACGATCAGCGTGCCGATACCGGTAATGAGCAGCGCGAAGGCGAGCGACAGCCCGTCCAGGAACCAGGAAAACCGGACGCCGAGGCTCGGCACCCAGTCATAACCGCCCGTCACGATCCGGCCGCCGGCAATATCGGGCACGAGACTCAGGAAATGCAGGAAAGCCAGCAACGGAGCAACGGCGAGCAGCCATGCGCCGTTTGCACCGGCAACGCGGATGAGAACCGGCCCCGCGAGAGCACCGATCAGCGGCAGGCACAAGGCCAGAAATGTCAGGGCCGTGACATCGGCCATGTCCCCTCCCCGCGAATTCGGATGAAAGCCAGTAAAAACAGCCAGTTTTCATGACTTAGGCGACTCGGCTGATCGCCTCAAGCAATTTCGGCCACCTGTCGGAGGTGGATGCGGCTGTCTTCACAGGCTTGGTGTTCAAGAAAGGCGCGTAGCGAGCCGGGAAACGGAGCTGTACAGGACGAAGAAGACAAGCGGCAGGGGCCGGAAAAAAGGTGATTCATCGTCATGCGCCGATTGGGTAAAGCTTAAGTTGCGCAGCGAAACGGCACGGCCTGATTCAGCGGCCCGGTCAGACGCAGGCTTGTATCATCGTCCTGAAGGGAAAAGAACCGCAGACAGATTATTCTCAGATCAACCTAAACGAGGCCTACAGGATTCACGGATCATCAATCGGCCCTTTAGAACGATGTGCCGCGGCTCACGTCGCTTCTTGTCGGCAACCCGACTGAGAATGAGTTCTGCAGCCTGTTCTCCGATCGCTTGAACCGGCTGCGCGATGGTCGTGAGATTGGGCTGAAACACGTCGGCCCAGGGGAAATCATCGAAACCCGCCACCGAAATATCACCGGGGCAATCCAGACCGACGTCGCGGATGGCCTTCATGACACCGATGACCATCAGGTTGTTGGCGGCAAATATTGCCGACGGCCTGTCCGGCCGTGTCAGCAACTGCATCGTCGCGGTGTAGGCATCCTTTGCCCGGAAGTTGCCGAGCCTGACGAACTCATCGCCGTAGTCGATGCCGGCCTCCTGCAAGGCGGCGAGATAGCCGGCCAAGCGATCCCGGCCTGTCGATGTGGAGAGCGAACCGGAAATATAACCGATGTTCCTGTGTCCAAGGTCGATGATGTATTTCGTGGCCGACTTGACCGCATCCTCGTTATCCACGACGACCGCATCGGCGTCGAGATCATGACATAGGCGGTCAATGAGGACCACCGGAGTATTTGCGCCGCGCAAATGACGCCGCAGACCGTCATCGTCACCGGCCGCCGCGATGATCAACCCGTCAACCATGCGATCCAGCAGCAGCGATATCTGCTCTTCCTGCAAGGATGCGCTTTCATCGGTGCAGCAGAGCATCACGGCATAGCCGGCACGGTGAAGCACGTCCTGGATGACGGCGACCACGTCGGTGAAGAATGGATTAGTGATATCGGCAACAACCAGCCCGACCGTCGTCGTCGTGCCCATCTTCAGGCTTCGGGCAACGGCATTACGCTTGTAGCCGATCTCCTGGATCGCCTGCTCGATCCGCTCGCGCAACTTCTTGCTCACCGGCGCCGTTCCGTTGACTGCGGCGGAAACAGTTGCAACCGACACGCCAGCCGCCACGGCGACGTCCTGCATCGTCGGGACAGCCTTGCTTATCTTGCCTGAGATACGGTCCATGATTCGAAACGTTTCAAATATTTTTCTGAGCCGATGTTAGGAAATAACCTTCTATTTTGCAATCTTCTGCTGCTGCTGAAAGCGTGAAAGCTTGACAATAACGAAACGTTTAGATTAGCGTCAGATGATAAATGCGGACATGCTGGAGGGGAGGCCATGGTGTCATGCAAAGCGGACCTCGGGTCCCACAGGGACCTCATGTTTCTCAGGTAGACCCGCCACGTGGTCCTGGCGACCCCCTGCTGTCGGCACTGCATGTTTCAAAGAGGTTCGGCGGGATCGCCGCGCTGACGGACGTGGCATTCGACCTTCATGCCGGCGAGATCCACGCGCTGATGGGAGAAAATGGCGCGGGCAAATCAACCCTGATGAAGATTTTCTCGGGCGTGCATACCGAATATGAGGGTGAAATCCAGCTCGATGGCCGGCCTGTGAAATTCGCCAGCGTACGGGATGCCGAGGACGCCGGAGTGGCGATCATACACCAGGAACTGAATCTCGTTCCGGAGCTCAGTGTCGCCGAAAATATCTTCCTCGGTCGCGAGCCGCGTATCGCCGGCCTGTTCATCGATAAGCGCAAATGCGTGGTCGAGGCGCGCGCCCTGCTGAGGCGGCTCGGCATTGATCTTGCTCCTGAGGCGCGTGTCGGTTCGCTGCGGATCGGCGAGCAGCAACTGGTCGAGATTGCAAAGGCACTCTCCCTCTCCGCCCGCGTGCTCATCATGGACGAGCCCACTTCGGCGCTATCGCCTGGAGAATGCGTGCGGCTCTTTGCCATCATGCGCCAGTTGGTGCGGCACGGCGTCGGCATCGTCTACATCTCGCACCGAATCGACGAAGTCATGCAGCTCAGCGACCGCGTGACGGTGTTTCGCGATGGCCGGCATGTGTGGACCAGAGTGATGTCGGAGACCGACGAAGATCGGATCATCGCCGCCATGGTCGGACGCGATCTTGGGCATGGCGAAAGCCAACGCAGTTCGACCGCGAAGGAAGTACTGCTTTCCGTCCGGGATCTGTCGCTCGCCGTAACGGGCCGGCGCGGTAGGCGCAACGTGCTGAAGGAGGTCGGTTTCGACCTTGCGGCAGGCGAAATTCTCGGCATAGGTGGGCTGCTCGGCGCCGGCCGGACGGAAATTCTGCAAGCCATTTATGGCGCGGCTGCCGGCCAGGTTGGCGGCAATATCTTCATCGACGGCAAGCCTGTGCGTCTCCGCTCTCCCGTCGAAGCGCGCCGCCGCGGTATCTCGCTGCTCACCGAAGATCGCAAGTCACAAGGACTGCATCTGCGTGACACGATCACCGACAACATCGCCCTGCCCGTGGTCAATCGGCTAGCACGTTTCGGCATTCGCAAATTTGGTTCGGAAGAGAAGCTGGCGACTGATGCGGTCAAGTCACTTGGTATTCGGGCCGCTGGCATCGATCAAGCCGCCGGTACGCTCTCCGGCGGCAACCAGCAGAAGGTGGTGATTGCAAAGTGCCTTGCGGCGAATCCGAGAATCCTGCTTCTCGACGAGCCGACTCGCGGAATCGACGTCGGGGCGAAGCGGGAAATCTACGAGCTGATCTTCAAACTCGCCGCCGATGGTATCGCGATCATCGTCGTTAGCTCTGAGATGCCGGAACTTCTGTATCTGGCCGACCGCATCCTGGTTATGTCGGAGGGACGGCAGACCGGCATCCTGGATCGCGCCACCGCGACGGAAGAACGCATCATGCAGCTTGCCGCTCCGCGGTCGGCACAGCGCGAAAAGGCAGTGCAATGAATCTCATTCTCAGGACCAAGCTCTATTGGGGACTGATCTCGATTTTCCTGATCGGGGTGCTCGCGTCGCCGACGACATCGTCCGGCAAGAACATCTTCCTGTCGGCCGGCAACCTTCTCGACGTGCTGCGTCAGGTTTCGACGACCGGACTAATTGCAACCGGCATGACCGCCGTCATCCTGACGGGCGGCATCGACCTGTCGGTCGGCTCGATGATGGCGATCTGCAGCGTGGTTTGCGCCATGCTGCTTACCGTTCCGGGCGACACATCAGCGGTGTGGATCGGCATACCCTCCGTCTGTCTCGCCGCACTGGTGATCGGCGCGGCCGGTACGCGCTTTCTGTTTCTCAATATCGAAAAATCACGGGGCGCCGGAGCCCGGGACACAGCGCTCGACAGGGTGAGGGGCATCGGCATTCCGGCCGTAGTCGGCCTTCTGCTCTGCGCCTTGCTGCTCTTCTATCTTCTGCCGCAGATCGACCGCAAGTTCGGCGTGATCGGCGTCCTGCTGATCACGCCCGCGGTCGGCCTGCTATTCGGGACGATCAATGGCGTTGTCATCGTCGCCGGCCGGCTGCAGCCTTTCATCGTTACGCTGGCGATGATGGTCACCGCGCTCGGGATCGCGCGGCTGACGGCGGGGCAGAACAATGCCGTTTTGCCGGTATATACCGGATCGAACGCAACGGAGGACTTCGAGAACCTCCGTTCGCTGGTCTTCGGCATCGTGCCGACGCCTGGCATCTTCTTCCTGGCAGCGATCATTCTTTATGCCGCCGTGCTCAGGTTGACGCCGTTTGGTCGCTATATTTATGCCATTGGCGGTAACGAGGAGGCCGCGCGCCTTTCGGGCATCGACAGCGGCAATATCAAGATTGTCGCCTATGCGCTTTCCGGCCTGCTAGCCGGCATCGCCGCCGTGCTTTACGTCGCGCAGTACCGCCAGGGCAAACCCGATGCCGGCGCCGGCCTTGAACTCGATGCCATAGCGGCAGTGGTGATCGGCGGCACCAGCCTGATGGGCGGCCGTGGCGGACTAGCCGGCACCTTCTGCGGCGTCCTCATTTTCGGCCTGCTCTCCAATATCCTGCAATTGCACAACATCGATTCCAATCTCCAGCTGGTGCTGAAGGGATTGATCATCGTCGGTACCGTGCTTGTCCAGGAGCGCAACGCCAGTGACATTCTCTCGCGTTTCCAGCTCATGATGCCGAAGACGGTGAGAAATCCAACGTCCGCGGAGGAGCGGTCGTCAAAAGAGATCCTGTCTCTTAACAACCTCGGAGGAAACGAAAATGAAACGTCGTGATTTGCTAAAGCTTGCTGTCGCAACAACCGCACTCGCCACCACGGCCCTGATCACGGTCAATTCGGCCGCGGCTGCCGACAAGAAATGGCGCATCGGCTTCTCGCAGGCGACAACGATCGAGCCCTGGCGTGCGCAATTCAACAAGGACATTATCGCCGAGGCCGCTAAACATCCCGAAGTCGAATTGATCATCACCGATGGTGAGGACAAAACTGAGAAACAGGTAGCGGACGTTGAAAACCTGATCCGCCAGGAAGTCAACGCACTGCTGGTATCGCCGAAAGAATCGGCTGGCCTTACCGGCGCGGTGCAGGAAGCCATCGATGCAAAAATTCCGGTCTTCGTACTCGACCGCAACGTCGACACCGATAAATATGTGCAGTTCGTCGGCGGCGACAACAAGCTGATCGGCGAGGCGGCCGGCCAGTATGCCGTTGAGCTTCTGGGTGGCAAAGGAAAAGCCAAAGGAACCGTCGTCGAAATCTGGGGTGGCATGGGGACGCAGCCGGCCCATGACCGGCACGACGGCTTTCATGAATTCACGGACAAGGAGCCGGGGATAAAATATCTGCTGGATCAGCAGTCGGGCGACTGGAAGCAGGATCAGGCCTACAACATCATGGCGACTGCGCTGCGCAACAACGAGCACATCGATCTGGTCTACGGCCACAATGATCCGATGGCTTACGGCGCCTATCTCGCAGCCAAAGATGCCGGCCGCGACAAAGAGATGAAATTCATCGGCATTGACGGCCTGCCGAACGAAGGTGTGCAGCTCGTCAACAAGGGAGAGCTGACGGCAACCTTCGTCTACGCAACGCCCGGCGCGGAGGGGCTGCGTCAGGCCATCAAGTATCTGAATGGCGAGAAGGTCGAGAAGACCGTCGTCCTGCCCACCATGAAGATTACCAAGGAAAACGCGCCTGACATCCTCAAAGCCAATGGACTGTAAGCAGGCTGAGACGACGATGCTCCCGGCACCTGTGTCGGGAGCATCGACCCGTTCCCCTTCGTCCCAGACTTGATCAATCGTGCCCAACGCACCACATTTGCGCACGAAAAGAGATTGCCCCCGGCGAAAGGAGCACTCCATGGCCGAAACGACCGCCACCCCAAAAGTTCACAGGACCGATGCCGAATGGAAGGAACTGCTGACTCCCGAGCAGTACCGCATCACCCGCCAGCATGGCACCGAACGCGCCTTTACCGGCCCCTATTGGGATTCTTTCGAGACCGGTCTCTACCGCTGCGTCGGCTGCAATGCCCCGCTCTTCCGCTCCGACACGAAATTCGATGCCGGATGCGGCTGGCCGAGCTATTTCGAGCCGGTTTCGCCTGATGCCGTGACCGAGCACCGCGATACCACCTATGGCATGGTGCGCACGGAAATCCGCTGCGGCACGTGCGAGGCCCATCTCGGCCACGTCTTTCCCGACGGGCCGCCGCCGACCGGCCTGCGCTATTGCATCAACGGGCATTCGATGGTTTTCGAGCCCGGCAAGTAAGGGAAAGCAGCCCTCCAACGCGCCCGCGGCTGCCGCAAGCAATTCGTGAAGCTATCCTGCGGGTACGTCTTCCGCGAACGCCGGTGTTCGCGGTGTCAAAAAGATTCAATGCAAGACCGTCGCTTCAATTGGAATCTGCGACGAGCACAGCCGCCGCTTTTCGGGGTTGATCCTCATTTACGGGCTGAGCCGCATTCGACAATTTCCAGACTAGTCGAACTTGGTCTTCTTGATCGCATCGAAGTTTTACGGTATCGATATTTATGAGGTACGTACCTCATAAAGCCATTCGCGCGGCTCCGGCTCATCGAGTGGTGCTAGAATTTTCTGACGCTGAGAATGAAAACGGAACGCCGGGCAAGGCTGATCAAACCGTCGAGAGCATATGATGAATGAGTTCAAGCTTAATCCAGAATTTGCCATAGGAGATGAACAATCTCTTCGAAGTCTCTTCGACGCCACTCACGCCCTGGCAATACTGAAGTGCCAGGATACTCTTGGCGAGCATGCGCGGGAGTTTATCAGGCGTTCGCCGTTCTTGTGCATCGGCACACAAAATCCCGATGGAAAAGCAGATGTCAGTCCTCGCGGCGATCCTGTCGGTTTCGTTAAAATTCTGGATGAGCGCACACTGGCCATACCAGATCGACCGGGCAATAACCGCCTGGACACTCTGGTCAACATCATCGCCAACCCGAGCGTTGGACTGCTATTCATCATTCCTGGGTTTGACGACACATTGCGCGTGAATGGGCAGGCCACTCTGGTAAATGATCCTGAACTGCTGAAGAGCATGAGTGTCAATGATCGCGCGCCCAAACTCGCGATCGTGGTTAAAGTGAATGAAGTTTTCATGCATTGCGCCAAGGCCTTTCGGCGCTCTCATTTATGGAGCCCGGAACATTTCCAAGATCGCACCGAGATGCCCTCTCTCATGAAGATCATTCTGGACGAAACAACGGGCGCGCCCAGCAATAAGGACGAGATGCGCCAAATGGACGACGAGCTGGAAAAAGATTACCAGAAGACACTTTATTAGCCGTTTGATACGCGCAGATAGTCTGCGGCGGAAACATCAAATTTCGCCACAGATGGTGCTCCAGTTAAGAGCAGGCCCTACCGGATTCGCTTCTTACATCAGGCCAGCGGGCGGGATGAGCGGCGAGCGCCTGCCTTCCAGCACATGCTCCGCGGCAAGCCGGCCGAGCAGCGGCGCGAGGATAACGCCGGGATGGCCGACCGCAGCATAGGCACCCTCAACGCCGGGCAGGAAACCCAGCCGCGGCATTCCATCGGAGAAGAAGGGCCGGTAACCGGCGACGGCCTCGACTAGTGACACGCGCTCGGGCAAGCGCAGGCGCTCATGCATGATCTTCAATATCCGCCGGCCTACACTTTCCGGCGCGTTTTCCTCGCGATCATCGATATAGCCCTTGGCGACGTTCAGCCTGTTGTCCGCGGATTGGCGGATTTCCAGGCCGGGGCCTCGGAGGATGCGGCTTAGCACGGGTTCGGTGCAGCTGTAGCGCAGGATGATCGACGGTGAGGCTTCGACACCGGTGCGGAAGCCGAGGTTTTCTGCCAGCCGGTCAACGGCAGTTCCGGCGGTCAGGATCACGAGATCGGCTTCGATCACGCCGCCATCGTCGAAGCGCACACCGGTTACTATGTTGCCTGAAAGGGTAAGGCTTCCGACCTTGCGGCCGAAGGTGGCGGTTATGCCGGCGGCATCGATCAGATCCCGCGCCAGCCTTGCAGGATCGAGCGCGAGATCGAGGGGCGAAAAGATGGCGCAGGCGGGAGGCTTGAGCAAATTGGGCTCCCATGCGGCGATCGTCGCGGCATCGACCAGTTCGACATCCGTCCCCGCAGTGCGATGGGCCGCGGCGAAGGCCTCGGTTTCAGCGGGGCTTGCAAGCCAGAAGAGCGAACCGGCGCGCGCGGCCACGAAGACACCAGGCAGATCTGCCTGCAGGCGGGCATATTCGACGAGCGCCTCCTGCACGAGGCCGTAATTTATGGCTCCCGGCGCAATATTGATGATATTCACCCAGCCGAAGGCGCTTGACGTCACGCCGCTGCCTGCGGCCACGCCCTCCTCCACCATATGGACCTCGGTTCCGCGCCGAGCAAAATGGAAGGCGAGCGAGGCTCCGACAATGCCGGCGCCGACAATGATGACGCGTATCTTCGCAGGTGCCATGGCGGGAGTCCTCCTGTAGAACCGAACCGGGAACCGGCGCGGCTTAGGCGTGCTCCATGACAGAGGGATGAAACGATGACGGCCATGCGGGAAATCCTGCGCAGCGACCGGCTGGTGTTGCGCGAAATCACCGTTGCGGACCTACCGGCGCTCGAGCGCATCTTCGGCGACCCGCTGTGCATGCGCCATTACCCTTCCGTGAAGGATGGCGCGGCAACGCGGGATTTCTTCGAAAGGCTTGCCTTCGGAAGCTACGAGAAAAATGGCTTCGGCCTCTGGGCGATGATCGATCGTCGGAGCGGCGATCTGCTCGGCGACTGCGGGATCACGCTGCAGGAAACGTCGAGTAGGACAGAGCCGGAGATCGGCTACCATCTCTGGCGAGATCATTGGGGCAAGGGCTATGCCACCGAGGCTGCAACTGCCTGTCGCGACCATGCCTTCTCGGTGATGGGATTGTCGCGCATCGTCAGTATCGTCAGCCTGGAAAATCTCCCCTCGCAGAAGGTCGCCGAGCGGGTACATCAGAGGAGAGAGATATTCAGCAAGCAGAATGCGGCCGGCGAGACGGTCGAGCGCTATCTCTACATCAGCGAAAAAACATCAGGCACATGAGCACGGTTTCCGACGATCCCCTCTACCGCGACCCTTCCCTTGCGCAATTTTACGACGCGGCCAATCGCTGGGGTCCGGATTTCGATTTCTGCGTGAAGCTTGCGGAAGGTGCGCAGTCTGCACTCGACCTTGGCTGCGGCACCGGCGAGCTGACGGCTGCCCTTGCTGCGACGCGTATCGTCACCGGCGTCGATCCGGCTGCGGCAATGCTCGATATCGGCAGATCGCGGCCGGGTGGCGACCGGGTGGAATGGGTCGAGGGCGACGCCCGCATCGTTCGCCTCGGCAGGAAATACGATCTCGTCGTGCTGACGGGGCACGCCTTTCAGGTTTTCCTGACGGAAGAAGACCAGCGCTCAGCACTCGCCACGATCGCAGCCCATCTCAGCCCTGCCGGCCGCTTCGTGTTCGATACACGCAATCCCGGTTTTCGAGGAGAGCGTGATGTGCGCCACAGCAGCGTGCGTCAGCTCGAACATGCGCAGCTTGGAACGGTCGAGGCCTCGGACGAGTCGCATTACGACGAGGCGACCGGCATTCTTTCCTATGAGAACGTCTATCGTGTTCGTGCGACGGGTGAGCGTTTCGCCGGCCGCTCGAAAATCCTCTATACCCCACGCGACAAGCTCTCGGGCATGATGCGCGATGCCGGGCTAACCGTCGATGTATGGTATGGCGACTGGGAGGGCAGCCCATTCCACGTGCGCTCGCGCGAGATTATCCCGGTTGGTCGACTTGCCTGAGCCTGGGTCTTTTACGCAATTCCAAACGCAAAACCGGTTTGCTGAAATTGCTTAGTCCTGCTCCTGCGGGCAGGGCCAGTTCGAAGGGACGGAAAGCCCCGGAGGCAGCTTGGTGGAGGAATCGCCGCAGGCGAGATCGATCTGCGCCTGCTGCAGACCAGTGGCGGCGGACAAATCCAGCCCCTCGATGCGGGTCAGAAACATGAAGGCGCGGTCGAAACTGATCGGGCCATCATAACTTGCACCGGTCAGATCGGCGCGGGAGAGATTGGCGAGCGCGAAGCTGACGCCGGTCAGCACCGCCTTGTCGAAATTGGCACGGCCGAGCTCAGCCTTCTCGAAATTCGCCTTGGTCAGCTGCGCGCCTGTGAAATCCGCCCGCTGCAGCTCTGCACCGGCAAAGTTTGCACCATCGGCGACAGCGCCGGCAAAAGTCGATCGATAGGCTTCGATTTTTGCGAAGTTGGCGCCTTGGACGGTGGCGCCTCCTAGCGAGGCCCGCACGAAGGTCGCCTTTTCCGCATTCGCGGAGTTGAGGTTCGCACCGCCGAGATCGGTCAAAGAAAAATCCGTGCCGACGAGATTGGCGCCCTGGAGGTCGCTGCCCTGAAGCATCAGGTTCTTCTTGGTGCATTCCTGCCAGTCCAGCTTCGGCGAAGCCGTACTGCCGCAACTGGCGGCCATTGCGGGCAGCGAATAGGCCGCTATAGCCAGGAAAGCCGAAAGACCGAGCACCGGGCGTCCAAACATCAACCTCTCCTCTACGAGTCGTGCCATCAGAGATTTTCTACAAGGCGCAGACTACGATAAAAATATGGTTAGTGCCCCGCCGGCAATCAATCTGGACATGGGCAATCTGGACATGGGCAATCTGGCTTTGGGCAATTCGGTTACGGGCAATCCGGAGACGACCCTGTCAGGCTTTCGGTACGCGCAGTTCCATGCAGGTCAGGTCCAGCCAGCGGCCGAACTTGATGCCGACCTCGGAAAATGTGCCGGCGACGCGGAAGCCGAGCTTTTCGTGGAGCTTGATGGAGGCCGTGTTTTCAGCCTCAATGCCGGCGATCATGACGTGGACATTGCCGGCACTCGCGTGCTCGATCAATGCGCGCATCAGCTTTTCGCCGATGCCCGCACCGCGGCAATCCTTATCGACATAAACGGAATGCTCGACCGTGTGTCGGTAGCCGTCGAAAGCGCGCCAGTCGCCATAGGAGGCGTAGCCGGCGACTTTGCCGTTCATTTCGGCGACGATGACCGGAAAGCCCCTGCCCTTGCGGGCCTTGAACCATTCCAGCCGGTTGTCGAGGTCGACGAGCGTTTCATTCCAGATCGCCGTCGTATGCTCGACCGCGTGGTTGTAGATGTCTCTGATGGCAGGAAGATCGGCTTCGGCGGCGTCCCGGATGAGAACGGTATCGGTCATGTGGCAGGCCCGGTTCGGAATGGTCTTGCTTTTCGCGGCATACGCCGGGCGCGGTCCGATGTAAACGCCAGATATCAGAAGGTTGGGACTGGGAGGCTGAAGCAGGTGAGCACGGCCGAATAATGTACGGCGGCGGCGGCCACCACGAAGCCGTGCCAGATGGCATTCTGAAAACGCAACCTCTCCCAGACGTGAAAGATGACGCCCAGCGAATAGATGATACCGCCGATGACGATCAGCAGCATGGAGGCATAGGGGATGCGCGAGGCAACGGGTTCGGCCACGAGTATGCCGCTCCAGCCCATGGCGAGGTAGAGCAGGATCGCCAGCCGGTCGTATTTCCCCGGAAAGACGCATTTGACGAAGATGCCGAAGGCGGCGATCAGCCAGATGAGGATCAGCATGCCCCACAAAAGCGGATCGTCGGCGCCACGTTGCAGGAATGGCGTGTAGGTGGCGGCGATCAGGATGAATATCGCCGAATGGTCGAACCGGCGCAGATACCATTTGGTGCGCGACACCGGCCAGATATTATAGGAAAAGGAAATGCCGAGCGTCAGCACCAATCCTACGCCGTAGACCCAGGCGGCAACCACCGCGCCGGCGGGGCTCCAGAGAGTGGCGTAGAAGATCAACACGGTCGCGCCGATCAGCGCAAAGAACAGACCGACGCCATGGACGATGCCGTCTGCGATCAGCTCATATCTGTCGTAAGCCCAGCGAATGCCGTTGAACTCGCCCATGCTCGCACCCTTGCTCAGCACAAGGGAATGGTCGCATTGAATTCGCAAAGGCGCAACCGGACGTCTGGTAGCGTCAGGTTAAATCTTTGTGACGGGCCATGCTCATTTTTGATGGCGCTCTACCTGTCCGCCGCGCAATCCTCACAGAGCGGCGTCTGCGGCAGCACTGCGAGGCGCGCCTCGGATATTTCGGCGCCGCAGCGGGCGCAGATGCCGTAGGTGCCCTTAGCGATGCGTTCGAGGGCGGCGTCGATGGCGCGAAGCTCGTCCTCGCCAGCCTGGCCGAGGCCTTCCAGCACTTCGTCATTCTCGTTTTCGATGGCTCGGTCTTCGTCATCGGCCGCCTTGGTGCGGCTGAGGTCCGTATCAATCTGGCGCAGGCGCGCTGTCAGTTCATGCCAGCGGTCGCGCAGAATCTTTTCCTGAAGTTTCGTATCCATGGCTTCACGTCCTACCGATCCACCAGCACCGAGCACTTTGCGTGGCGCACCACGCGGTCGGCGGTGGCGCCGATAAAGTAATTGTAGATATCGGGAATGTGCGAGGCGACCATGATGAGGTCTGCGCCGTGGTCTTCCGCCGCGGCAAGGATGCCGTTGGCGGGTGGGCCGTTGCGGACTTCGACAGTGGCCGAAATGCCGGTTTTGGCGACGAGCGCGCCCAGCCGGTCGCGCCCTTCCTTCATGGCATCCTCGACGATGTTTCCCGGAAGCTCGATGGCGACATAGGTCGGAACATCCTCGACGACGTTAAGCAGGATGATCTCGCCGCCGTCATCGAGCAGCCTTGCCGCCTTACGGAAAATCTTCTCGCCTTTATCGATGCTGCCGATTTCTATGGGAACAATGATCTTCTTGTACATCTGGCCCTCCTGGAGGTGTTGCTCTTCGTCAACTTCGTCTCTGGATAGATAAAGCGCATTGACTGATATCAAGTGGGGCGCGAGTGGTCGTCAACGTCTGCAGAACGCTTCATCTTCAAAAGCCGGCCTTCTGTGAACAATGAAAATGGGCCATATAGTCATCAAGTACAGCAGCCGAGGGAGCTTACAGGCGAATGGACCGGCGAAAATTCCTCGCGCTCGCTACGGGCGGCACTTGCCGCCATCGCCGGTACGTCTCAATTCCAAGGCAGGAGATCATCCCATGACGTCACCAAAAACATCTTATGCGCTGACGCGCCCTGCCTATATCGACCAGTCGCATCTGGTCGTGAAAGACTTGGCCGCGGTCTCCGGTTTCTATCAGAAGATGCTTGGCCTTTCAGTGCTCGAAAAGACGGCGAGCGGCGAAGTTCTCGGCGTCGCCGGCGTGCCGCTGCTGACGCTGACAACGGATAGCAATGCGCGCGAAGCGCCCCGCAATGCTGCCGGCCTCTTCCACACCGCTTTCCTGATGCCAAACCGCACCGAACTTGCCCGCTGGCTGCGTCATGCCGCTCGGAACAATGTCGCGCTCGATGGCGCCTCCGACCATCTGGTCAGCGAGGCGATCTACCTTTCCGATCCGGAGGGCAACGGTATCGAAATCTATGCGGACCGGCCGCATGAGAGCTGGAAATTCCATCCGGACGGCATGGTGGAAATGTCGACGCTGCGCCTCGACCTGCAGTCACTCCATGACAGCGCGCCTGATGATGCCTGGGGCGGCATGGCCGACGGTACCGCGATCGGTCACATCCATCTGCAGGTCGGCGACATCCCGCAGGCGGACGCCTTTTATCGGGACGTGCTCGGCCTGAAGGTGATGGCGCGTTATCCGAGCGCGAGCTTCTTTGCGACCGGCGGTTACCACCACCATCTCGCAGCCAATATCTGGAACAGCCGCGGCGCCGGCATACGCGCCGACAATATGACCGGCCTTTCGGACTATAGGATCCGGTTCAACGATAAGGAAACGCTCGACAAGGCCGTTTCCAAGCTCGACGAGCTGGAGATCAAGAGCGAGAAGCGCGATGGTGGCGTCTTCCTCAGGGATCCGTGGGGTATCGGACTTACGCTTTCCGCCTGAGGAATATCTTCTAAAGCATTGAAAAGGACCGTTTTGGTATTCGCCGAAACGGTCCTTTGCGTTTTCAGCGAACTCCCAAAACAGTCGCACTCTATTTGTCGCCTGGACGGTCGCACAGCAGCGATTGCGCCAGGCTCGACGCTATCATGCGGCTGTAATAAACTGAACGTATCTTGCCGATTTACAACCCTCAATAGATTTCGCAGCCATTCCCCATCGTACACCGACGAAATGTCCGCCATCGGACGGAGGAGGCAGAGTGACAGTGGAGGACTCCCAGCGCGTTCGGCAGGTCGCAGAGCAGGTTGCGGCCGCCAGCCCGCCGGATGTGCAGGCGGACATCAACGCGCTGCTACGCAGTGCACAAAAACCCGGCTGGCTCGATGAAGCCGGACGCGCCATGAATATCCGCTACGGCGGCGTGCGCGCATTGATGAACCGGGATCAGCCGGTCGACGAAGGCGTCGATATCGGCCCGCCTCCAGTAGGCGATTTGGAGACGATCGTCTTTGCGGTGGGTACGCCGGTTTTCCTCGTCAGGAACAATGCCGTCGACATCGACAGCGCCCGCGAGGAAGCGAAAGCCTGGCGCCGTATCCTCACCGACAATGCTGCGAACGTGAACCGGGCGATGGTTTCGATTGGCCGTGTCGACGTCACCAATGCCGACCGCGACTATGCCGGTACCGCGTGGGTGATCGATGATGGTCTTGTCGTCACCAACCGCCATGTGGCCAATCTCTTTGCGGAAGCAAGCGGCACCGGCTTCAAGTTCAAGATCGGTTTCGATGCGCGCCACGATATCGGCGTCAACATCGACTTCCTGGAGGAATATGGCAACGCCGCCAGCGATGAGGTGAAGATCGAACGCGTCGTCTGGGTGGCGCCCGAAAGTGGGCCCGACGTTGCCTTCCTTAAGCTGGAGCAGAAATCCTCGCCGGTCGGCCGCCTGAAGCTCGATCTTGCTTCCGACCTGCCGGTGCGCAACCTGCCGGTTGCCGCAATCGGCTATCCCACCAGCGATTCCCGCTTCTCCGATCAAAGGCTTGCCGAAAAGATCTTTGGCGGTGTCTTCACCAAGAAGCGGCTTGCCGTCGGCAACCTGCTGGCCGCCGACGAGAACCGTATCACCCATTCATGCTCCACCCTCGGCGGGAACTCCGGCTCTCCGCTCCTCGACATCGGCACGGGCAGGGTGACGGGGCTTCATTACAGCGGAACGGAATTCATCGAGAATGATGCGGTGCCGGCAGCCCTTCTGCGGCGCTGCCTGCAGCGCGCCCAGGGATTGCTCCAGCAACCGCCACCGAACGAGGAAATCACCGTGAACGAAGGCGATAGAAGTGGAGGCGGCGGCAAAGTGACATTCACCGTGCCGCTAAAGATTACCGTCGAACTGGATACCGCGGCACTGCAATCCTCGCTCGCAAGCGGAGCCGCGACCGCGCCTTCGGGGCCGGCCATCGTTATGAGTGCGACCGGTTCCGGTCCCAATCCGCTGCCCCCCTCGCCCATCCCGATGCCGACCAAGGAGCAGGTATTGGCAGCGGTCCGCACCGCAAGATCTCTGCTTGCCAACCGGGATGACGTCGTTGCCATCAAGTCGGGCTATCGCTTCGAGAATGGCGAGATCACCGATCAGCGCGCCGTCGTGATCGCGGTCAACCGCAAGCTCGAGCTCGGTGCCCTGGAATCGCGGGGCCGCACGAAGCTGCCTGACTATTTCGACGGCGTGCGCACCGACATCACCGTCGCCTCGGCCCAGGATCTCTTCGGCCTCGACATGGACGAAGCTGCGCAGCCGAGCTGGCATACGAGTTACAAGAAGCGCGACGATCTGCCCCTGACCCGGCGCCCGGTCAACGGCAAATTCGTCATCCATACCGGACCTGACGCGAGCTGGCCGCAGCTTGGCCCGTTCCTGTCGAAGACCCGCAAATCGCTGGTCGTTGCCATGTACGATTTCGGAGCGACGAATGTCGCCAATGGCGTGCTCGATGCGGTCAAGGGTCAGGCAGAAACCATCTCTATGGTGCTGCAGATGGGCGGCAAGGTGCATGACGGCGATCTGACGGATGCCGAAGCGGTCGCGGAGATCCGCGAGGCAAAGGGCAACAAGTTCGATTTCGCGCCGGCTAGCGTCGGCAAGAACGGCATCTTCGACTCCGCTTATCATATCAAAGTCGCCGTACGCGACCACAATGCCATGTGGCTTTCGAGCGGCAACTGGCAAAGCTCCAACCAGCCCAATGTGGCACCTTTGACAAACAAGGACGACGCAGCGTCAGCGCTGCGGCTCTACAATCGCGAATGGCATGCCATCCTCGAAGATGCCGGGCTCAGCAAGCTCTACGAGGATCATATTCTGCGCGATCTGGAAGAGGCCAAGGCGGTAACGGAGGCCGGCATCGTATCGGAACAACTGGTGTTCCTGCCTGCCAACCTCGCCATCGACACGCTCGAAGCGCCTGAAAAGCCCCGCTACTTCCAGCCGCTGACCGGCGAGCGCACAATCGACGTGCAGCCGATCCTGACGCCCGACAACTATATCGATACGGTATTGCCCTTTATTCAATCGGCCAAGAGCCGGATCTACTTCCAGAACCAAAGCTTCAACACCAAGACGGTGGGCGACGGCTATCGCCGGCTGCTGGATGCGCTGCTCGAAAAGCAGAAGGGCGGGCTCGATGTGCGCATCATCTTCCGCAGCTTCGGCTCCGAAGACCGCGACGTCATCAGCAACGCCAAGGAATACGGCTTCGATACCAATAAGATCCGCAAGCAGAAGAACTGCCACACCAAGGGCATCATCATCGACAGCGAAGCCGTGCTGATGGGCAGCCATAACTGGACGACAGCCGGCACCGGCTTCAATCGCGATGCGAGCCTGATCTTCTATGATGTCGAGATCGCCAAATTCTACGAGGAAATCTTCCTCTACGACTGGAACCGCATCGGCCCGGCAAAAATAGATGAAAATCTGCCGCCGCCGATGCTGGCACCGGCCGGAGGCGAGACGGCACCACCGTCAGGCTACATCGCCGTCCCGCTTTCGATCGCGCTTGGACGATGAATTTCGAAGCGCAGCATCCAGACGACAAATGGCGCCGCTTCCGGCGCCATTTTCATTTGCATGCCTCAGACTTCAACGACGGGGCTCAATCGTCACTTCGCCGAACATGACGCCGCGCGTGAGTGGCTTGGCGAGAAAATCATGCGGGAAGCCGAGGACGATGGCGCTTGCCTCGGCGAGGCGGGCGCGATGCTCATCCGACAGCACGACATCGAGTGCGCCCAGATTGTCTTCGAGCTGGGCCATCGTCTTCACGCCCATGATCGGCGAGGTGATCGCCGGATTAGTGAGCGTCCAGGCGATCGCCACCTGTGCCGGCGTCCTGCCGATGTCGGCGGCGATCTCCTTCACCACATCGGCGATACCGAGATTGCGCTCCGTCAGCGAACCGTTGCCGGCGGCGACATTCTTGCGGGTGCCGACAGCGCTCGCCGTGCCACCACCGATATCGAGATCGGCGCGGCTATATTTGCCGGTCAGGACGCCCATGCCGAGCGGCGACCAGGGGATGACGCCGAGGCCGAGCTCATGCGCCATCGGGATCAGATCACGCTCCACCGTGCGCTCGATCAGGCTGTATTCGATCTGCAGAGCCACCAGCGGTGCCCAGCCGCGCAGGTCGGCAAGCGTCTGCATGCGCGCGACCTGCCAGGCAGGTGTATCGGAAATGCCGGCGTAGACAATCTTGCCGGCACGCACGAGGTCGTCCAAACCGCGCATCACTTCCTCGACCGAGGTCGTGAAGTCCCAGGCGTGCAGATAGAAGAGATCGATATAATCGGTGTTCAGCCGCTTCAGGCTGTCTTCCACCGAGCGGACCATGCTGCGGCGATGGTTGCCGCCGGAATTCGGATCCTTCGGACGCGAGGTGATCGTATATTTGGTGGCGATGACAAGCTCATCGCGGCGGCCTTCGGCAAAGCGGCCGACAAGTTTTTCGGAGGTGCCGCTGGTATATTGGTTGGCGGTATCGATGAAATTACCGCCGCGATCGACATAGGCGTCGAACATGCGGCGCGATTCCTGCTCATCCGCACCCCAGCCCCAGTCGGTTCCGAAGGTCATGGCGCCGAGCGACAGCGGCGAGACGCGCAGGCCGGAACGGCCGAGCAGACGGTAGCGGTCGAGGGACAATGTATCGGTCATAGGAATCTCCTGTCGTTGCAGACAGAAGATGCGCCTTGCCGATACTAACAACAATGCTACATTATCAGCATAGCTTGTTTAGAAAAGAGAGCATAATGCGCGGCAGCGACTATGCGGAATTGAAGGCTTTTGCGGCAGTGGCCGAGCATGGCAATTTTGCGCGTGCGGCCGCGCGCCTCGGCATATCGCCTTCGGCGCTCAGCCAGACGATCCGCACACTCGAGGAGCGGATGGGCATCCGGCTGCTCAACCGCACGACACGCAGCGTGGCGCCGAGCGAGGCGGGACAGCGGTTGCTGGCTCGGCTTCTGCCGGCGCTTGCCGATCTCGACCAGGCGGTGGCGGATGTTTCAGCGCTGCGCGATACACCGGCCGGTCTGTTACGCATCAACGCGCCACGGGTCGCGATCGTCCACAGGCTGGCGCCGCTGATTGCCCCCTTTCACGCGGCCTATCCTGACATCGTCATCGATATCGTGGTCGAGGACAAACTCGCCGATATCGTCGCAGATCGCTTCGATGCGGGCATCCGGCTGGGCGAGATGGTGGAAAAGGACATGGTGAGCGTGAAGCTCGGCGGCGAGATGCGGCTCATCGTCGTTGCCTCGCCCGATTACGTCGCACGTCACGGCATGCCGGGGACGCCGCGCGACCTGCGCGACCATCCCTGCATCGTCTCCCGCTGGCCGACGGATGGCAGCCTCTATCACTGGGAATTCGAACGCGGCGATGAAAAGCTTGAGGTGTCGGTTTCAGGGCCGCTCAGCACCACCGACAACGATCTGATGCTGCGGGCGGTTCTCGACGGGATCGGCATCGGCTATCTCTTCGATTATCACGTCGCCGACTATCTCGCCGACGGCCGGCTGATCAGCATGCTCGACGACTGGACGCCGCCCTTCCCCGGCTTCCACCTCTATTATCCAAGCCGGCGCCAGATGCCGCCGCCCTTGCGCGCCTTCGTGGACTTCATCGCACGGCAGCGCTAATCCAGATAGTTGACTAGGAAACAATATTCATATAGTTTCCTAGTCAACAAATGGAGACGCGTATGCAATATCCGTCGATTTCAGCCCTGACGTCGCATCTCGGTTATTGGATGCGAATGGTTTCGAACCAGGTGTCCTTGGCATTCGCAAAAAAGCTGGAGGCGAAGGATGTCACCGTCGCCGAATGGGTCGTAATGCGCGAACTCTACGATGTTGAGGCGCTAGCCCCAAGCCGGCTGGCAGAGCGCATGGGCATGACGCGGGGCGCGATCAGCAAGCTCGCCGACCGGCTGATCGTCAAGGCGCTGATCGCGCGTCATGCCAGCCCCGATGATGGACGGGCACAGACGCTGGCGCTGACGCCGGAAGGCCGGCGGCTGGTGCCGGAACTGGCGGCTCTCGCAGACACCAATGACGCGGAATATTTCGGCCATCTACCGCCTGACGAAAGACGGATGATCGAGGACACGCTGAAGGCCATCGCCGAACGACGGGACATACGCACGATACCAGTCGAATAGACCGTCAAAGCTATACCCAAACGCAGAAAAGGAGCGCGCAGATGGATGCGCAACAGAGAATCGTTGCCGAAGAATGCACAGCCGCATCCGAAAAGGACCGTATGAGCTTTTCCCAGGTGCTGGGCGCGCTCGCCGGCGCCGGCTTCGAGGGATATTTTACCGACCTGCGCCGGGCGGTGAAAATCTATTATCTGCCTGACGGCGGAAACATCGAGATCGCGACCGGCGGGGAAACGCCGCCCGTTGCCGACGTCTTCGATTCCGCCGCTATCGCCGAGGCCGTGCGGTGGGCGCAGGCAGCAGAGGCTGACTACAGCTACAAGGGTTTCTGCGAAAGGATCATGGCCGCCGGGTGCATGGGCTATCTCGTCTCGCTGCTGGGTCGCCGCGCAGTTTATTTCGGCCGCACCGGCGAAACGTATGTCGAGCATTTTCCGAACCGGTAGCTTTCCCCGGCCCCACGGAACCGGCAGCAGCCCTTTCGCGTTGATTGGCGAGGCAATGGGGCTTCGGGGACGGATCACACATGGACATCGCCAATGGCATCAAAAGACAGTCTGGCAAGGCCCCTCTTGGCGAACGCCATGTGAGCGCATGGGCACGAACGTTTCAGGAGGCGGCGGAAGAGCTTCCGTCGGCTCCGATCCGCCGCGTCGAGAAGGATGGGCTCGATGTCAGCATGGCATGGGCCATCATCGGGATTTTCAGCATTCTGGGGCTTGCCGCCGTCTACCTGATGTCGCTGATCCTGATTCCGATTACCCTCGCCGTCGTCGTCGGCATGATCCTCGGTATGGCGGCGGAAAAACTTTCGAAGATGGGCGTGCCGCGTTTGGCCAATGCGGCGATCCTTTCCATCGGCGTCGCGCTCATTGTCTTTCTGCTCATCAATTCGCTTGCCGGACCTCTGGCGATGCTCGCCAACGAGGCACCCGGTTTCATCGACCGTACTGCGCAGCACATGATGCCCTATCTGGAGCGGATCGAATGGCTGCACATCACGCCCGCCACCTTCCAGAGCGGACCGATGTCCATCGACGCGCTGCTCGAAAACACCGGCAACGTGCTGCATGTGGTAACGACAAACCTGACTCCCGCGCTGGTGCAGGGGCTGATCTTCTTTGCAGCGCTGCTGCTTTTTCTCGCGAGCCGCGTGAGCCTGCGCAAAACCATCATCATGACTTTTCGCACCCGTGCGCAGCGGTTGGCGGCCATCCGCGTCATCAATGCCGTGGAACAGGCGCTTGGCTTCTATTTTGCCACCGCGTCGCTGATTTACGTGGCGCTCGGATTCATGATGACCGTCATCGCCTATGCGGGCGGGCTGTCCATGCCTGTCCTCTGGGGTTTCTTCGCCTTTCTTTCGAGTTTCATCCCCTATCTCGGCATCACGATGATGACCGTCGCCGTTGCCATTGGTGGCATCCTGACCCATGACGGCTTCATCATCGGCCTTATCCCTGCTGCGGCCTTCTTCACCGTCCACCTTGTGATGGAGAATCTGATCTTTCCGGCGGTCATGGGCAGGCGTCTGGAGATCAACCCGTTCATCGTCTTCCTGGCGATCATCTTCTGGACATGGATGTGGGGCGCGGTCGGCGCGATGCTGGCGTTGCCGCTCTCGCTCGTCGTCATGACCATCATCGACGAATTGCTCATCGACGAAAGACCGCAGCCCCAACTGCCTAAGTAAGCACCATCGGACGACACACGCCGATTTCGCCTAGTCCGTCGTCTTGTCGTCGCCTGTATCAGCGACGTCCTGCAGCCGAACGAACTCCGTACCCTTGGCCTTGAGGTCGACCAGCGCCTTAGCGACACCCTCGCCGGCCGCATGGGTCGGCTGGTTGATGTGGGAGATCACGACATCGCCATCCTTGGCCGAGGAAATACGCTTTTCCGTCACCGCCGCGCCGAGCAATGAGCCGCCGTCGCCATTTACGGAATAGCCGGCGATGCGATAACCCATGGCGCGGATCTGGCCGATGGCGGAGAGATCATATTTGGCGGTCGAGCCGCGGAACCAATGAGGTGCAGGAATGCCTGACGCGACCATGGCCGCAGCGCCGCCCTCCACCTCCTGCCTGACGGCATCGGGCGAACCGGCGGATGGGATGCCATAGACCAGCACCGGCTTGTCGATCGCCGGAATGTGTTTCTCGCCGTGATTTTCCAGCTCGAAGAGATCGGGATACTGTAGGAAGACGGCAACGGCCTTCGGATTGCGCTTCAACCAGCGGGCGGTGACGAAGATCGTCGCGGGAATGCGTTCGTTGACCAGCGTCGAGAGGATGCGCTCGTCGGCCTCGCCCATGCAGGCATCGAAGGTGATCGCGATGCGCGCATGGCCGGCGAGGTTCGAGCGAGCGATATGCAGATGTGGCTCGACCAGTTTGGGACCCGTGGCGACGGGGGAATGGGCGGGCACAGCGGGCGGAACTTCCGTAGCAGATGCCGGCGATGTGGCAAGCAGCAGCGCAGAGCCAAGAAGAAGACGGTTCATGAAGAATCAGATTCGTTTGATATTTTAGGTAATGTTAAAGCAAAGAAATAAAGCGGGCCATGTGGCCTGATGCCGCCGGGCGAAAGGCAGATCGCGTCTCAATCTGCCCGCATTCGTGTGCCTGCATTGCTGTGACTGCCAAAGAAATACGAAAGACCTAGAGCACGCCGAAGTCTCAATCGTAGAGGTAATATTTCGTCCATTTATCCTTCGGTACCTTGTCACCGATCTTGTACTTCAGGTCGCGCACATTGATGTGTTGCGGACCGGTGATGCAGGTATAGGAAAGATGGTACCAGTCGCCCTGGCTGCGGAAGACGGCGCCTGGAGCTTCGAGGCGGTCGTCGCTCGGGATCGGGTCCTTGAAGGTGTAAGCGATCACCTTGTCAGGCCGGAAGCCGGTGCCGTCCTTGTTGATCCGGCTCATGGCTTCCGTATCGCAGCTCTGTTCGAGGCGGGTGGCGGGATCAAGCTTTTCCAGTTGCTTCTTGATGGCAGGGTCCACAGCGTAGGAGGACGTGGCGGCAAGGCCCATGATAGACATAAACAGGACCAGACGTTTCGGCATTACGGAGAAACCTTTACTGTTATGCATTCTTCATATTGCCGCCGACAGCTTGCCGGGGCCCGATGCGAGTGTAATTTTCGCGCAGTGCTAGCGGACATTCTTAAACAATGTGGTGACATCAAGGCAACGCGCAGGCCATTTTGTCCCAAGACGGTTCATCCGCTGGTGCTTGATCATAGCCCGTAGCACCTCTATCTCTTGCCCACCGATACCGCCTTTACGGAGCTTTCCTTGACCGCCTTCAAGAACCTGCCCGCCCCGCCCGCCGCCGAAAAGAGACCCGTCTCCGACACGCGTCACGGGATCACGCGCACCGACGACTATGCTTGGCTGCGGGCCGACAACTGGCAGGCCATGTTCAAGGATCCATCGATCCTCGACCCCGCGATCCGCGCCCATCTGGAAGCCGAAAACGGCTACATGAATGCGGCGATGGAGGACACCAAGCCGCTGCAGAAGACCCTGTTTGCCGAGATGCGCGGGCGCATCAAGGAAGACGACAGTTCCGTGCCGACGAAGGACGGCGCTTACGCCTATGGCACGTCTTACGTGACCGGTGGCGAGCAGCCGCGCTATTTCCGCATCCCGCGCGACGGCGACATGAAGGACGAGACGATCCGCACCATCCTGCTCGACGGCGACAAGGAAGCCGCCGGCAAGGCCTATTTCCGCCTCGCCGGCCTCGACCATTGCACCGACCACAGCCGCGGCATCTGGGGCTATGACGACAAGGGTTCGGAATTTTTCACACTGCGTGTGCGCGATCTTGCGACCGGCGAGGATCTGCCCGATCTCATCGAGAATACCGGCGGCGGCGGGGTCTGGGCTCCCGACGGCAAGAGCTTTTTCTATTCAGCGCTCGACGAGAACCATCGTCCGTCGAAAATTTTCCACCATGTCATCGGCACGCTGCAGAGCGAAGACCGGCTGGTCTACGAGGAAGAGGATGCCGGCTTCTTCATGGGCGTCGGCGGTTCGCTGCTCGACGATTTCATTTATATCGACATCCATGACCACGAGACCAGCGAATACCGGCTGCTGTCGACCAAGGATCTGATGGCAGAGCCGAAGCTGGTCGCCGTACGCGAGGAAGGCATCGAATATTCGCTGACGGAGGGCGGCGATGTCTTCTACATCCTCACCAATGACGGCGGCGCCAAGGATTTCAAGATCATGGAAGCGCCGGTTGACAGACCGGGCAAGGAAAACTGGCGTGAAGTCGTGCCGCACAAGCCGGGCACGCTCATCATCAGCCACATGGCCTATGCCCGCCATCTGCTGTGGCTGGAGCGCAAGGACGGCCTGCCGCAGATCATGATCCGCGACCGGCGCACCGGCGAGGAACATGCGATCGCTTTTGACGAGGAGGCCTATTCACTCGGCCTCTCGGGTGCGGCGGAATATGATACCGACGTCATCCGCTTCTCCTATTCGTCGATGACGACGCCTTCGCAGCTCTACGACTACAACATGGTCACCCGCGAGCGCACGCTCCTGAAGACGCAGGAAGTGCCTTCCGGCCATAATCCCGACGACTATGTCACACGCCGCGTCTTCGCACCCGCCTGGGATGGCGAGAAGGTGCCGGTCACCCTGCTCTATCGCAAGGACACGCCACTCGACGGTTCCGCCCCCTGCCTGCTTTATGGCTATGGCGCCTATGGCATCACCATTCCGGCTGGCTTCAATACCAACTGCCTGTCGCTCGCCGATCGCGGCTTCGTCTATGCCATCGCTCATATCCGCGGCGGCAAGGATAAGGGCTTTGCCTGGTACGAAGACGGCAAGATGGACAAGAGGACCAACACCTTCAAGGACTTCATCGCTGCTGCTGACTATCTGAATCAGGAGAAGTTCACGTCTTACGCTGGTATCATCGCCGAGGGCGGATCGGCCGGCGGCATGCTGATGGGCGCCGTTGCCAACATGGCGCCGGAGAAATTCGCCGGCATCATCGCCGCCGTTCCCTTCGTCGATGTGCTGAATACGATGCTCGACGATACGCTGCCGCTCACTCCTCCGGAATGGCCGGAATGGGGCAATCCGATCGAGAGCCGCGAAGAATACGAGCAGATCGCCGCCTATTCGCCCTATGACAATGTCGGCGCGAAATCCTATCCGCCGATCCTGGCCCTCGGCGGCCTGACGGACCCGCGCGTCACCTATTGGGAGCCGGCCAAGTGGGTCGCGAAGCTGCGTGAGAAGACGACGGGCAGCGCCCCGATCCTGCTCAAGACCAATATGGACGCTGGCCATGGCGGCGCTTCCGGACGCTTCCAGCGGCTGGAAGAGATTGCGTTCGAATATGCGTTTGCAATCAAGGTAGCTGGCAAGATGTAACGGTCGGATGTGGCGTGCCCTGCGCACGCCACGCAATCAAGGGAGGCAGAAATGTCCGTCTATATCGCGCTGCTACGAGCAGTGAATGTCGGCGGCACCGGCTCCCTGCCGATGACCGAACTGAAGACAATCTGCGAAGAGCTCAGCTTTGCCGATGTGAAGACCTACATCCAGAGCGGCAATGTGCTGTTCCGCTCGGATGAGGCCGAAAAAGCAGTCGAGGAGAAGCTCGACGAGGCCCTCGGGAAAAAGCTGGGAAAACGGCCCGGCGTTATGGTGCGCAGTCGTAGAGAACTCGATGCCATCATCGCCGATGCGCCTTTCCCCGAAGCCAAGCCGAATTTCCTGCTCGTCTATTTCCTGCCGCAAGCGGCACCCAAAGATGCTTTGGAAAAGATGGTGGCGCCCGATCGCGAGGAAGCAAAGCTCGCTGGCCGCGAAATCTATGTGCATTATCCCAACGGTTCCGGCCGATCGAAGCTGAAGCTGCCGGCGCTAAAAACCGGCACCTCCCGCAACCTCAACACCGTGCGCAAGCTGGCCGACATGGCAGCTCAGATGGAAGGCCGCTAGGGCTGTCCGCTGCCGCCTGCCGCACCATAGATCTGACCGTTTGCATAGCTCGCGTCGGCAGCGGCAAGCTGCACGTAGATTGAGGCGAGCTCGGCCGGCTGACCGGGCCGTCCGAGTGGCGTATTGCCGCCGAACTTGACCAGCTTTTCCTGCGTCTGACCGCCACTGACCTGCAGCGGTGTCCAGATTGGGCCGGGCGCGACGCCGTTCACGCGGATACCTTTCGGCCCCAGCTGCTTGGCCATGGATTTGGTGAAATTCATCATCGCCGCCTTGGTCATGGCGTAGTCGACCAAATTGGGTGAAGGGTCGTAGGCCTGTTCCGACGTCGTCTGGATGATCGCCGATCCCTCGCGCAAGTGAGGCAACGCCGCCTTCGTCAACCAGAACATTGCATAGATATTGGTTTTCATCGTTGCATCGAAATCCTCGCTGGAGATATCGGCAAGCGACTGACGCTGCTGCTGTCGTCCGGCATTATTGACGAGAATATCGAGTCCGCCGAGCTGGCGCACAGTTTCGGCGACGATCTTGCGGCAGTATTCTTCATCCCTGAGATCGCCGGGAAGTCCGACTCCAATACGCCCTTCTTTTTTGATCAGCTCGATCACCTCGCGGGCATCGGGCTCCTCATCCGGAAGATAGCTGATCGCGACATCGGCCCCTTCGCGGGCATAGGCGATTGCTGCGGCGCGACCCATGCCGGAATCGCCGCCGGTGATCAGTGCCTTGCGGCCCTTGAGGCGGCCGCTGCCCCGATAACTCGTCTCGCCATGGTCCGGCTTCGGCTCCATGTCGCGGGCAAGCCCCGGAAAGGGCTGGGTCTGCGACGGAAAGGGCGGCTTTGGAAATTTGCCACGGGGATCATGGAAGGTCTTATCGTCGCTGATTGGGCTGGCCATTGCCTGCTCTCCCTTCGGTTTGCGCTGCGGGGCATAACCGCGCAGGCACCTATCGGTTCCCTGCGGGGAGAAAACGAGCGCACCTACAGCCGATCGCTGTCGCCGGCTGTTCCATAGAGCTGCTCGCGCCTCACGGCAACGAGGGGAGGTTCGGTCGCGGGCAGGAACAATATCTTCACGAAGGTGCGCAGCATGAGTACCTGTTCGGCAAGCGTATTTGCCGCCTTCCAGCACCGAGGAAACCAGATCGGCAAGCTGGTCGACATCGACGGGTTCGCGCGGCGTGTAAACCTCCATGACCTCGCGGAACATGCGGCCAAAGCGGCGGCGCCAGGCAAGCACGGCGTTTCGATTGGTTTCCTGTATTTCCCGGTCGAAGAGGCGTTCGTAATAACAGACAGTGGCCACTGGCGTTGCAGGATATCGATCTTGACGCCATCGAGGGCATCGACAGCCGCAGGGCCAACGGGCCTCAGGCGGACCAGCGCGAGAGGCATCACCTGTCGCGACGCAAGCGATTGCGAGAGCTTGTCGGCCTCTGAAGAGAGGAAGGCGCCTCAGCTTCTGGCTGCGGCGCCTTTCGCCTGTTTGCTCCTGTAACCGCTGATCTCCTCGCCGGCGGTCGGCGAGAAGCGCAGGTTCCAGAACGTGGCACAGATCGAGATCAGCGTGACGACGATGAAGGCCGCGGAGAAATCGCCTAGCTCAGGCGTTTCGACACCGCTGAAGGCCATGGAACCGTGCAGCGCCAGCGCACCAATGCAGATGCCGAGCGAAAGCATGAGCTGCTGGAAAGTCGTGTAGAAGCTCGTCGCCGAACTCATGCGATCCTGACCGATCTCGTCATAGGCGATGGTATTATAAGCGGTGAACTGGAACGACATGAAGAAGGCGCTCAGCACCAGCGCGATGAAGATCAGCGGCATCGGCCAGTCCGGCCGGAAGGCGGCGCAGAGACCGTAGCCGATCGTGCCGAGAATGCCGTTGATGATCAGGCTTCGACGAAAACCGACGCGGCGGAAGACGGCCTTTGCCAGCGGCTTCATGAACAGCGCGCCGAGCGCGGTTGAAATGACGATCTGGCCGGCTGCGGCAGCCGAAAGCCCGAAGCCGATCTGGAAGAGCAGCGGCAGCAGGAAAGGCTGCGCGCCCTGGGTGATGCGGGTCAGCGAACCGGCAATGACAGACGTGCCGAAGCTTGGCACCTTCATCAGCGAGAAATCCATTATCGGCGCCGGATGCTTGCGGGCATGGCGCAGATAGGCGATGCCGAAAAGCAGGCCAGTGGCGATAAGGAGGATCGATAACGACGCCTCCCCTTCATGGCTCGACAATTCGAAACCGAAGAGCAGCGAGCCGAGCGAGATGCCCGAGAGAATGAAGCCGATCGTATCGAAGGGACCAGCGGCCTTGCCCTTCACCTCGTCGATATAGATTGACACGAAGATCATGCCGATGATGCCGATCGGCACGTTGATGTAGAAGATCCAGCGCCAGTCGAGATAGGTGACGATGAAGCCGCCGAGCGGCGGGCCGACGATCGGGCCGATCAGCGCCGGCACAAGGAGCCAGGACATGGCGCTCACCATATCTTTGCGGTCGACGCTGCGCATCAACACGAGCCGGCCGACGGGCATCATCATGGCGCCACCGATACCTTGCAGCAGGCGGGCGAGAACCAGGAACGGCAGGGTCGGAGCGAGAGCACAGAGGATGGAGCCGATAACGAAGACAGCGATTGCCGAGCGGAAGACGGTGCGGGAACCGAAACTGTCGGCCATGCGGCCGCTGGCCGGAATGAAGATCGCCAGACTGAGCAGGTAAGAGGTCAGTGCGATCGACATCGCCGGGGCACCGACACCGAAATCGCGCGCCATTGTCGGCAGCGCGGTCGCCAGCACGGTTGCATCGACGTTTTCCATGAGCATGGCACTCGCGACAATCATCGCGATCACCCGGAAATTGGGTGCTGCGCGCCGGACCATCGGCGCATGATAAATCTGATCCGACATCGTCAGGGATCACTCGCAGTGGCACGGCGGAGCACACGGGGCGACAGGGCCGCGGGGGATGACATGGCAATGATGCCAAGGGGAGATGATTGGCTATACGCCTGCAATCATGGCAGCGCTATGTCTTTTATGGCAAATCTGCTTTGACGAGAGGTAAAGACAGATCACCATTCCTTGCACTTCTTTGCCCTTCGTGAAGGAACGATTTGAGATCAGAATCGGCTTGCGTGGCCCCACCCCCAGCCCTACCTATTAGCCATGACCTCCGCGCTCCAAAAAAACCGGCCGGATACGGCCTTCGGCTTCGACAACAGCTATGCCCGGCTGCCGCAGCGTTTCTTTGCCATGCAGGCGCCGACGCAGGTGGCGGAGCCGCGGCTCATCAAGCTCAATGAGCCGCTGGCCAGAGAATTGGGGCTTGATGTCGACATCCTGAAACGCGATGGCCCGGCGATCTTTTCCGGCAATCTTGTCCCCGAGGGGGCCGAACCGCTGGCGATGGCCTATGCCGGCCACCAGTTCGGGCAGTTCGTGCCGCTGCTCGGCGACGGGCGGGCGATCCTGCTTGGGGAGGTCATCGACCGTAAAGGAGAGCGCCGCGACATCCAGCTCAAGGGCGCGGGGCAGACGCCTTTTTCGCGCCGCGGTGACGGGCGGGCAGCGCTCGGTCCGGTCCTGCGGGAATATATCATCAGCGAGGCGATGTTTGCGCTCGGCATTCCGGCGACACGGGCGCTTGCTGCCGTTCTGACAGGCGAAGGCGTCAGGCGCGAGGATATCCTGCCCGGCGCGGTCTTCACGCGCGTGGCGGCAAGCCATATCCGTGTCGGCACCTTCCAGTATCTCGGCGCGACCGGAGACGAGGACGGCATCAAAACGCTCGCCGATCATGTCATCGAACGCCATTATCCCGAGCTCAAGGCCGCGGAAAATCCCTATCTCTCCCTCTATGAGGCGGCCTGCGACCGGCAGGCGTCGCTGATTGCCCGCTGGCTGCAGGTCGGCTTCATCCACGGGGTGATGAACACCGACAATATGACAATCTCAGGCGAGACGATCGATTTCGGTCCCTGCGCGTTCATGGATGCCTACGATCCGATGACGGTCTTCTCGTCGATCGACCAGCGCGGGCGCTATGCCTATGCCAACCAGCCGGGCATCGGGCAATGGAACCTTGCGCGGCTTGGCGAAGCGTTGTTGCCGCTGATCGACGCCGACAGTGACAAGGCGATCGAGCATGCCAACGCCATCATCAAGGCCTATGGCGAACGCTTTCACGCCTATTGGCTGCAGGGCATGCGCGGCAAGATCGGCCTTGTTTCCGCCGAGGACGGCGATCTGGAGCTGATCCAGGCGCTGCTGGCCTTGATGCAGGCACAGGGCGCGGATTTCACGCTGACCTTCCGGCGGCTTTCCACGCTTGCCGATGATCGGGAGGCGGAAAGTGTTTTCGCCTCGAACTTCCGCGAACCGGCGGCTACCGCCGAGTGGCTCGGCCAATGGCGCGAGCGGATCTCGCGTGATCCGCAGACATCCACGGAGCGAGCTGCGGCGATGAAGCGGGTCAATCCGGCCTTCATTCCGCGCAATCATCGTGTCGAGCAGGCGATCGAAGCGGGGGTTGAGGACGGCGATTTCTCGCTGTTCGAAGCGCTGCTGACCGTTCTTTCGAACCCTTATGAGGAGCAGCCGGCGTTCGCGGCCTATATGGACCCGCCAAAGCCCGAAGAGCGGGTGCTCCAGACTTTCTGCGGGACCTGATTTCAACCAATTCCCTATCAAACCGGCCATACTACTGGAGATAATGATGACCGACCTCCTCGATATTCCCGTCAAGACCGTTCAGGGGCGCGAGACGACGCTCGGTGAATATCGTGGCCAGGTGCTGCTCATTGTCAACGTCGCCTCCAAATGCGGGCTGACAGTGCAATATGAAGGGCTCGAAAAGCTTTATGCCGACAAGCGCGAACGCGGCTTCGTCGTCGCCGGTTTCCCGGCCAACGACTTCAAGGGCCAGGAGCCGGGCACGGATGCAGAAATCCTGGATTTCTGCACCAGCACCTTCGGCGTCGATTTCCCGATGTTCTCGAAGATCTCGGTCAAGGGGCCGGACAAGCACCCGCTCTACAAGACCTTGACGAGTTCGGGCGTGGAAACGACCGGCGAAGGGCCGATGCGCGAGCGGCTGAAGGGCGCCGGCTTTGCCGGCGACGACAGCGAAATACTCTGGAATTTTGAGAAATTCCTCGTCGGGCGTAACGGCAAGATCGTTGCCCGTTTCGCCCCCGACGTGACGGCGGATGACAACCGCCTGCTCTCGGCGATCGACCGCGAGCTTGCAAAAACGAACTAGTGCGGCAGTTCAACCGCCGCCAAATGTGGCGGTTGAAAGGCAGGCCTCCCGCTCTATCTGCCTGATCGGCGCATGTTTTTAGCCACCCTCCGATCCGGCTAACCAGCGGGAGACTGCCTTATGGCAATCGTCATTACTTCCATTCTCTTCATCATCTTCGGCCTGGCGCTAGGCACTGGCGGGCTTTGGCTCGTCACACTCGGCGGCAGCGTTTTCTATCTCTTTGCGGGACTGATGTTCCTGTTGACGGCAGGCCTGCTGCTCATGCGCAAGGCGGCAGCGCTCTGGGTCTATGCAGCGCTCGTGGTCGTGGCGCTTGCCTGGGCGATCTGGGAGGTGAGGTTCGACTGGTGGCAACTCGGCCCGCGCGGCGGCGTCATCATCCTCTTCGGGCTCTGGCTGCTGACACCATGGATCCGTCGGCCGCTCGGTTTCCGCAGCCCGACAGGCGCGTATTACGGCGCCAACCCCTGGCCTCTCGCCATTCCGGTCATCGCCGCCATCATCGTCGCCGTCTATTCGATGACGACGGATCCGCACGACCTCGCCGGCGATCTGCCGACGCAGGCAGCCACTGCAACGCCTGTCTTCGGCGGCAATGTGCCTGACGGCGAATGGCACCAATATGGCCGCACGCCCTACGGTCAGCGTTATTCGCCGCTCGATCAGATCACTGTGCAGAATGTTTCCAGCCTGAAAGAGGCCTGGCGTTATCAGACTGGCGACGTGAAGCGCCCTGACGACGTCAGCGAAACGACGTATCAGGTGACGCCGCTGAAAGTGGGCAACACACTTTATCTCTGCACGCCGCACAATTGGGCGATCGCGCTCGATGCCAAGACAGGGCAGCAGAAATGGAAATATGACGCCAATTCCGGCATGAACCCGGACCGGCAGCACCAGACCTGCCGCGGCGTCACCTATTACAGCGATGCGGCGACCGCTGCCGGCCAACCCTGCAAGGAGCGCGTCTATCTGCCGACCTCGGATGCGCGGCTGATCGCGCTCGATGCCACCAACGGGCAGGTCTGCACCAGCTTTGCCAATCAGGGCGTGCTGCAGTTGCAGACCGGCATGCAGTATAATCCAGCCGGTTATTATTACTCAACCTCGCCGCCGGTCGCTGTCGCCGGAAAGCTCATCATCGGCGGCGCGGTAAACGACAACTATTCCACGCAGGAACAATCGGGCGTCATCCGCGCCTACGACATCAACAGCGGTGCGTTGCTGTGGAACTGGGATTCCGGCAATCCGGACCAGACAACGCCGCTGCCGGAGGGCCAGCATTACACGACGAATTCGCCAAACAGCTGGTCGGTCTTCAGCGTCGATGAACAGCTCGGCATGGTCTATATCCCGCTCGGCAACCAGGTGCCCGACCAGCTCGGCATGAACCGCAGCGAGAATGTCGAGAAATTCTCCTCCTCGGTCGTGGCGCTCGACATCAATACCGGACAGCTGCGCTGGGTGCAGCAGTTCGTCCATCACGATCTCTGGGACATGGACGTGCCGGCACAGCCGGTGTTGCTCGACCTGACGAAGCAGGACGGAACGTCGGTGCCGGCACTGGTGGCATCCACCAAGCAGGGCGATATCTACGTGCTCGACCGGCGCACGGGCCAGCCGATCATTCCTTTCAAAGAAATCCCGGCGCCAGGCGGAGCGATCCCCGAGGATCATACCGCGCCGACGCAGCCGATCTCCGATCTCACCTTCTCGCCGGAACCGCTGCAGGAAAAGGACATGTGGGGTATCTCGCTGTTCGATCAGCTCGCCTGCCGCATCGAGTTCCACCGCTACAAATATGAAGGCCGCTATACGCCGCCTTCGCTGCAGGGAACGATCGTCTATCCCGGCAATTTCGGCACCTTCAACTGGGGCTCGGTTGCGGTCGATCCTGAGCGGCAGGTGATGTTCGGCATGCCGACCTACCTCGCCTTCACCTCCCGCCTGGTGCCGGCAGCTGACATTCCGCCGCGCGGGCAGGATCAGAAGGGCAGCGAACAGGGTCTCAATCGCAATGACGGCGCGCCCTACGGCGTGTTCATGGGGCCTTTCCTCGGGCCTCTGAAGATCCCCTGCCAGGCGCCGCCATGGGGCTATGTGGCAGGCGTCGATCTGCGCACCGGCCGCATCGCCTATATGCACAAGAACGGCACGGTGCATGACATGACGCCGCTGCCCCTGCCCTTCAAGGTCGGCGTGCCCGGTATCGGCGGGCCAATGATGACCAAGGGCGGCGTCGCCTTCCTGGGTGCCGCCGTCGACAATTATCTGCGCGCCTACGACGTGACGAACGGCCGCCAACTCTGGGAAGCCCGGCTTCCGGCCGGCGGCCAGGCGACACCGATGACCTATATGACCGATGATAACAAGCAATATGTCGTCATTGTTGCCGGCGGGCACGGTTCGGTCGGCACCAAGCCGGGCGACTATGTAATCGCCTATACGCTGCCGTAACATGGCTTACGACCGGACCGGATCTGCTGCCGGCCGGTCGTCCTGTCGTTGTCAGGCGGCGAGCAGGTCGCGGATTGCTTCGCCGACGCCGGTGGCAGATTGCGGGTTCTGGCCGGTGATTAGCCTGCCGTCGGCCACGACCTTGGCATTCCAGTCAGGCGCCGGATGGTGCCTGGCGCCACGCTCAATAAGCGTGCTTGCGAGCAGGAAGGGAACCGTCTTGTCGAGGCCGACAGCCCGCTCTTCCGAATCCGTGAAAGCGCTGACGTTGCGGCCGGAAACGAGATAGCTGCCGTCGCTGAGCTTGACATTTACCAGTGCCGCCGGGCCATGGCAGACCGCCGCGACGATGCCACCCGTCTCGAAGATTTTCCGGGTGACGCTTTGGACGGCCGGACTTGCCGGCAAATCCCACATGGCGCCGTGACCGCCGGCGAAGAAGATCGCCGAATAGCCGGCGGGATCGACATCGGCGAGTTTCGCCGTGGTCCGGATCGTCTGGCGGAATTTCTCGTCGTTCCAGTAGCGGGCGTTCGCCGCATCTTCGAGGTCGAGCCCGTCGACCGGCGGCTCACCGCCTTCGATCGAGGCAAATTCGACCTTGATACCCGCCGCCTCGAGGACGGCCAGCGGGTGCGTCACTTCGCCGAGATAGAAGCCGGTCGGCTGGCCGCTGTCGCCTTTTACGCCGTGACTGGTCAGTACGAAGAGTACGGGCTTTGCTGTAGATGTCATCGCTTTCTCCTGTTGTCCGATCGACCGTCGAAGGTTGATTTTCATTCGATGACGAGGATTTATTAGCTCCTCTTGAGATGATAAAGTTGCCTCGGCGGAAATCATCTGTTCTTCAAAGGCCATGATCATGCGACGTTTCGATCATCTCGGCGATGTGGAGGCTTTCACGACGGTTGTGGAAAAGGGCTCGATGAGCGCAGGAGCAATCGCCTTATCCACCACACCTTCGGTGCTGAGCCGGGCGATCACCCGGCTGGAGACGCGGCTTGGCACACAGCTCATGCGGCGCACGACACGGCGCCTGAGCCTCACGGACGCCGGTCGCGCCTATCTGGAGCAGACGCGGGCCGCCTTTTCGCTGATCGAGGACGCCGAGCGCGCGATACAGGGGCAGGACGGGGAGATCAGCGGCCGTGTGCGTCTCAGCGTCTCCACCACTTACGGCCACTTCCGTCTTCCGGAAAAACTAAAGCGTTTTAGCACCGTCCATCCGGACGTGCATGTCGAGGTCAGTATCACCAACCGGAATGTCGATCTTGTCGCGGAAGGCTACGATCTGGCGATCCGTCTCGGGCCACTGCCGGACAGCGGGCTCGTCGCCCGCAAGCTCCAAGATGCGCCGCTTCGGCTCGTCGCCTCTCCTGAATATGTCAGGCTTGCCGGTATGCCGCTGACGATTGCGGATCTGGCACAGCACGAATGCCTGCCCTTCATCATGCCGAGCACTGGCCGGCCGGCGCCCTGGCTCTTTCGCGTCGATGGGGTGGAGGCTGACTGGACGCCGGGCGGGACAATCGAGATTCATGATGACGTGCTGGGCGTCGTCTCGCTTGCCGAGGCCGGCATGGGCATCTGCCAGAGCTATGATTTCATCGTTCGCGAGAGAATCAGCCGCGGCAGCCTGATCGAAATACTTGCCGAGGCGGGCGGGCGTTCGCGCCCCTTCTCGCTGGTTTATGCCCCGCATCGCCGTCTCTCCGCCGCGACGAGGACATTGATCGATTTCCTGTGAACCGGAGAGAATCTAAGGATTTTCTCACGTTCAGGTAGAGCCGCAAGCCTCGGACAGGTTCGCGGGAGGATGATGCTGCCGGTTTTTCAGGGGGACTTTTTCATGGAAATCGGTAGCAGTCTTTCAATTTATTCCGGCCTCGGTTCGCTTTTCGAGCAGGGCAAATCCAGGAACAAGCAGGCCGACGAATTCGGAGGCAGCACGCGCAGTCAATCCGGCGCCGGCCTGCAGCCGAGCACGACCCCGCCTTCCATCGCCAATACGATGTGGGCGGTTCAGGCCGGTAACGAGACCTATATCAACCAGCCGTCCGAAGACGAAATGGCGACCAAGGCGGCGCATAGCAGCCTGGTCGACGAATTTTCCGACTGGAGCAACATGGACCCGGCAGAGTTCATCCGTGCCCGGTACCTTGAGGCACATGGCCTGACCGAAGACGACCTGAAGGCCATGCCGGCCGATCAGCGCGAGGCGATCGAGAAGGAAATTGCCGAGCAGATCAAGCGTGAGCTTGCCGGTATCGAAGGCGGGGGAGACGGAGCCGAACAACCCTCGACGAGCGGACAATCCAGCGCAACCCAACCCGCAGACGAAACACCCGCCGAGAGCTAGGCATTTTTTCACACAATTCCGGGCGCAAAAACGCTGCACACCTCTTGCTGGAACTGCTCTACACCATCTCGGTGATCATCTTGCCGATCTCGGCAAAGACGGGGTTGAATTCATCCATTTTCACGGTCGTTTCGGCCATATAGACGGTGGCGACGATCGGGCCACGGTTGGGCGGCCAGATGATGGCGATATCGCCGGCCGAACCGTTGTCGCCCGTGCCGGTCTTGTCGCCGATCTTCCAGTCGGATGGCAAGCCTGCGCGCAGGCGCCCGCCGCCAGTCGTATTTGCCACCATCCAGTCGACTAGCTGATTGGCCGAATCTTCCGCCAGGACGGAGCCGAGGGCGATATTGCCGAGCGAGTCGAGCATAGCATCCGGCGTCGTGGTGTCGCGCGGATCGCCTTTTGCCGCCTCGTTCAGTGCCGTTTCCATGCGGTCGAGCCTCGTGGTGCCGTCGCCGATGGAGCGGAGCCAGTCGGTGAGCGCTGCCGGACCGCCAAAACTTTCCAGCATCAGGTTGCCGGCCGTGTTGTCGCTGAGCGTAATGCCGGCTTTGCAGATCTCGGCCATGGTCATGCCCTCGCCGCCGGCGTGCTTTTCCGTCTCTGGTGAATAGGTGACGAGTTTTTCCTTGCCGTAGGTGACGCGCCGGTCGAGCTTTTCATCACCCCTGTCGACGCGGGCGAGCACGAGGCCGGCAGCCAGAACTTTGAAGGTGCTGCACATGGCGAACGGCTCGCTGCCGCGATAGCCGAAGGAGACATTTGTGTCGCTGTCGAGGACGGAGACCCCGAGGCGCCCGCCAATGCGCGCTTCCAGTGCTGCAAGCCGCTTGTCAATATCATCATTCTGCTGCTCTGCACGCACACGAGCGGCAAAACCCAGCGCAGGCAACAGCAAGGCGGAGCCCATGAAGCTGCGGCGGGTAAGGCTGTGATTCATGAAGACCTCCGAGGAATCAGGATCGCAGGCGTAAGGCCCGATTGCGGCGGCATCTCGGCTTTTGACGGAATCAGGCGGCGCGCGTGACCTCCACCGTCACATGCGACAACTCGTCCAGGCTCGCCAGCCGCTGCTTATAGAATGCCGTGTCGCGCGGTTGCGGCGTCAGCACAGCGACGATTGCCGCGTGGTGGCCGGGGCCGACCTGCCAGACATGCAGATCGGTGATCTGGTCGCCATCGCCTTCGATCGCGCCGCGAATCTCGTCCGGCAGCGTCTCCCCTTCGGAGAGTACATCGAGTAGCACGGCGCCCGACGATTTCAGCAGTCCCCATGACCATTGCGCAATGATGAGCGCGCCGACGATGCCCATCAGCGGATCGAGCCACAGCCAGCCATAAAGGCTGCCGAAGGTGAGCGCGGCAATGGCGAGCACCGATGTCAGTGCGTCCGCGATGACGTGCATATAGGCGGAGCGGATATTGTTATCGGCGTGACCGCTGTGGCCATGGTCATGGCCGTGGTGATGATCGTGACGGTGAGCATGTCCGTGTCCGTGTCCGTGAGCATGTCCATGGCCGTGATGATCGTGGCCACCGCCGCTCAGCAACCAGGCGCTCACGAGGTTGACCACAAGGCCGATGACGGCGACGGCAATCGCCTGACTGAAGCTGATCGGCACGGGCGACGTGATGCGCAGGAAGCTTTCCCAACCCATCAGCAGGGCAATCATCGCCAGAATGATGGCGCTTGCGAAGCCAGCGAGATCGCCGAGCTTGCCGGTGCCGAACGTGAAGCGCGGGTTGCGCGCCTGTTTGCGGGCGAAGAGATAGGCGAGCGCGGAAATCAGCAGTGCGCTGGCATGGGTGGACATGTGCCAGCCGTCAGCCACCAGCGCCATCGAGCCGTATATCGTGCCGGCGGCGATTTCGACCACCATCATGACTGCGGTCAGCGCGATCACCAGCCAGATGCGGCGCTCGTTCCGGGCATGATCCTGCCCCAGGAAGACATGTTCATGTCCGTGGGTATTCGTTCCGGCATTCATCGCCATCTCCTGATCGATCCGCCTCAGCGGATATAGGTTCGCAATATTTCCGATATTTCCTCGACCGCTTCCGCCCTCGCCTTCTCGTCGGCGGCATGCAGCACATGTTCGTGCAGGTGATCGTCCAGCACCTCGCCGGTCAGCCCCGTCAGCGCGCCGCGCACGGAGGCGAGAAGCTGCAGGATTTCGCCGCAGGGGCGCTCGGCTTCCAGCGCGCGCTCGACGGCCTCGAGCTGGCCTCGGAGGCGGCTGACGCGGGCGATGAGCTTCTTCTTCTGGTGGGTCGTATGGGACATGATCGCCTCTAATTAGGATAGGGGGGTATACTATTTCTTGTCGAAAGGTGAAAGCGACAAGGCGACGCATCTCACGGATTTCGTCATGTCCGATCTCAAACACGCTCTCGAGGGAAACGCCTCGAACGCGGCCATGGCAACAAAAGCAAGCGGAAATGCGCTGACGAACGCTCCGCTGTCCGAACTAACGCCACCTGATCGGCCATTGACAAATGAGCGGTTTCGGAGGATTGATCTTGGCATGATCGAGAACGCGCACCATAACCGCTCGTATTTTTGGCTGTACCTGTAAGGGGCGGCCAAGACAGATCATAATGTCAACAAGCCGCCGTCAGGCGGCTTTGTTGTATCGGCAGCGTCCTGACGGCATAATTTCGAAAAGGACGCGAAAACCGTGCTTGAATTAGAAGACAGCGAAATATCGCTCATGCGCCCGCCGGTGGTGACGATCCGCGCCGCCAAACCCCGCGACATCGCCGAACTCCATGAAATGATCGGCCTGCTTGCCGCTCACCACGGCGACATCTCGGCCTCGACGCCGGAGCAGCTCGAACGCGATCTTTTCGGCCCGACGCCCTGGATCTCGGCTATCGTCGCAGAAGGCAGCGAGGGTCTGATCGGCTACGCCATCCTCGTCCCGCTCTACCGGGCGCAGGAAGGCAAGCGCGGCATGGATCTGCATCACCTTTTCGTGCGTGATGGCCATCGCGGCCATGGCACGGGTCAGCTTCTGGTCGACCGCGCCCGCGAAACCGCACGTATGGCAGGCTGCGATTACCTTTCCGTCAGCGCTGCCACCGGCAATGTCAAAGCGCACCGCTTCTACGAACAAATGGACTTCACCCCTCGCCCGGTCACCGGCATGCGCTATATGCAGGCTCTGTCGTGAGCGGCACCAGCCGCTCGGCCATCTTGCAAGGGAGGAAAACATGACCCGACTGGCGGTGGTTCTGACCGACGGCTTCGCGGACTGGGAAGTGGGGCAGCTTGCTGCCTCCGCCCGCACCCATTTCGGCTTCGACGTGGTGACGGCAAGTCCCGGCGGCGCAGAGGTGCGCTCCATGGGCGGGCTGCGGGTGGCCGCCGATACTGTCGCCGAAAACCTGCATGGTGACGCTTTCGATGCACTTGTTATCTGCGGCGGGACGATCTGGGATACCGAAAAGGCACCCGACCTTTCGCCCGTCATCAACGATTTTATCGGGCGCGGCAAGCTCACGGCGGCGATCTGCGGCGGGACATTGGCGTTGGCGCGCGCCGGTGTGCTGAACGACATTCCGCACACCAGCAATGCGCCTGATTTTGTCGCCAGTGCCGAGGGTTATCGCGGCCAGGCGCACTACCGCGACGGACCACAGGCTGTGCGTTCAGGCATGATCGTGACCGCACCCGGCTCGGCACCAATCACCTTTACGGCGGAAATCTTCCGTGCCCTCGGCTTCGGCAGCGAAGAGTTAGATACCTATGTGCAGATTTTCGGCGCGGAGCATCAGCCGAAGGCGGCGTGAGCCGCGCTAAGCAACTCTATCACTTCGGCCGTCGTGCCTTGGCGGTCGCCTCGTGCGCCCGGCCGGGTCGCCCATTGGTGAAGTGCCGACTTGACGAAGAGGAAGGCAGCGGCCCGAGCCTGCGCAAGATCGCCGGGATTATCGAGAGGGCTCGCCATCTTTGCCTCCATGGCAGCAAGCGTATCTGTGAACCAGCGCGCGAGCACCGCGTTGCGCGCGCCAAGGCGATCCCTCATGCGGGCGATGGCGGCGTCAGTTTCCTCGAGCGACGGATGGTTCATGGCCATCAATCTAGCCTGTGGCGCTTGCCCGAGGCAGGCGCTACTTGCTCGGCACCGCCTTCAAATAGGCGGAGATCGCTTCGATATCGGACTGCGGCAGACGGGCGATATTCTGCTGCACGTCGACCATCTGCCCGCCGGCGGAGTCGAAATCGGGGGTGAAGCCGGTCTGCAGGTAGTTGGTGATATCGGCCTCGCTCCAGGAGCCGATGCTTTTCGAGCCCGGCGTGATATCGGGTATGCGACCCTTGCCTTCCGGGTTAGGGGCGCCGGCGAGCCACTGGTCGCGGACGAAGCCGCCGAGGGAATCGCGTGGGGTATGGCATTCGCCGCAATGGCCGAGGCCTTCGACCAGATACTGGCCGCGCTTCAACCTGTCATCGGCGTTGGCGAGTACGACGCGCGGCTGGTCATTGAAATAAAGGAGCTTCCAGGCGCCGAGCGCCAGGCGGATGTTAAAGGGGAACGGCAATTCGTGCGGCGGGACGACATTGCTGCTCTTCGGCAGCGTCTTTAGATAGGCAAAGAGATCGTTGACATCCTTGTCACTCATGCGCGCATAGGAGCCGTAAGGGAAGGATGGGTAAAGATGCTGGCCGTCGGGACCGACGCCGCGCTTCATAGCGTTGCCGAACTGGGCGAGCGTCCAGCGGCCGATGCCCGCCTGTTCATCCGGGGAAATGTTGGGGACGTGGAACGTGCCGAAGGGGCTCTTCAGTGCGAGACCACCGGCAAGGGTCAGCTTCGTATCGCCTTGCGCGCCAGGGGCGGCATGACAGCTGACGCAGCCGCCGGCCCAGAACACTTTTTCGCCGTTTGCTACGTCGGGCGCACCGAGATTGGCCCAATGGCTTTCCGGCAGCGGGTCCGGCGCGGTGACGAAATAAAAAACCGCGCCGCCAATCACGACGACGCCGATGAGACAGAGCACAAAGCGGACGAACCTGCGGACCATGCGCCGCCTCTCCTTCTATCGATATCAAGGGCATTCCGGGATTCGCTCGCCGGGTCCCGCTGCCGGCGAGAATAAAGCGATCCGCACCGGCGGCAAGGGCCGGTGCGGATGACGGGGTCGTCTGGGAATGGCTCTATCGCTTAGTCCTTCTTGATACGATAGAGCTGATGACAGCCACCGCAATTGCCGCCAACGGTGTTAAGCGCCGCGCCAACGCCGGCAGCATCAGCCGGCAGCTGGGCGAGCACGGTCTCGGCGTCGGTAGACAGCTTCATGGCGCGTGCCTTGAAGTCATCCATGTTTTCCCAGATCTTCGGGCTTGCTTCGCTGTCGCCCGTCTCGGTGCCCGGCTTGAACTGCTCCGGGAAAGCCTTTGCGGTTTGAGCGATCGTCGTCAGTGCTGCCTTGACGGCATCCGCATCATAGGGCTTCGTGCCCTTGGCGATGGCCGAAAGCGCACCTGCTGCGCCACCGATCTGCTTCATCATTCCAACGCGTGCGTCATGCGTGCCGTCGGCCGCCATGGCCGAACCGATGGCAATGCCGGCAAGCGCAACAGCCGTCGCTATTGTTTTCCAATTCATTCTTCTCTCTCCATTGTTCCGCCGGCAAAACCGGCCGGGGCAAATCTGCACGGCGATCATGACAAAATCCACCTCGCCGCATAGTCACGTTTGGCCGGATCCTCATAAAAACAATGTGATAAGCATCGATGGAATATTATGCAGTCTTCCATCCTTGCCAGAGGCTGATCGCCGATATGACGACCAGCAGCAGGCCGGCGAGACGGCCGATGACAGCAGTCGTATTCGGGTTGGAAACCAGGAGATCACGGCTGCGACCGGCGGTCATGGCAAGCGTGCCATAAACGCCAAGCTGCGTGAGCACCGTCATGGCGCCCATGATCAGGCCCTGCAGCCAGATCGGCCCATATTCCGGCTTGATGAATTGCGGATAGACCGCCAGCACGAAAATATAGGCCTTGGGATTGACGAGGCAGGTGACTGCCCCCTGCCGGAACGCCTTCCAGGTGGAGCGCGCCGTGCCGGGGCCGACCGCCTCGACCTTGATCGAACTCCTCATCAGCGAGATGCCGATCCAGATCATGTAGGCAACGCCGGCAAAGAGCAGCAGGTTGAAAACACCCGGCAGCATGGCGACGAGGATGCCCACTCCCGCCGCACCATAGGCGGAATGCACCGCCCCGCCCAGCATGATGCCGCTGGTAGCGGCGAGCCCCCGTCTGGTGCCGCCGGTCAGCGCATTGGCGAGCACGAAGAGCATGTCCATGCCCGGCACGATGATGATGCCGAAGAGAAGGGTGAAGTAGAGCCAGAGGCTTTCGTGATAATTCATGTCAGTTGTCCGTCCCGTATTCCTAGGTGCTTTTCCAGGAAGCACATTAATTTCAAATCGATAGATGGGCTCTATACGGCAGGCCAACTGACAATGTATTGTCAGGAGCGTGGGAGAAAGGGTGGCAAATGCGCAAGGCCTCCAGGCTTTTCGAGATCATCCAGATATTGCGGCTGGCGAAGAAGCCGATGACGGCCGCCGTCATGGCCGAAAAGCTGGAAGTGACGGTGCGCTCGATTTATCGCGACATCGCCGCGCTGCAGGCAATGCGGGTGCCGATCGAGGGCGGGCGCGGCATCGGCTACATCATGCGGCCAGGCTTCGATCTGCCGCCACTGATGTTTTCGATCGAGGAAACCGAAGCGATCGTGCTGTCGCTGGCGCTGCTGGAACGCACCGGCGACGACGAACTGAAGCTCGCCGCCCGACGCGTCAATCAGAAGCTTGCCGGCGCCGTGCCGCCGCCGCTCCGTCAGGCTATGGAGAACAAGGCGCTGTTTGCGTGGGGCACTATCGCTCCTGCACCTCCGGGAATGGATCTTGCCATGGTGCGCCGGGCAATCCGCGACGAGCGCAAGCTTAGCCTCAATTATCGCGACGAAATGGGACGTGCGACCGAGCGGATGATCCGCCCGATCGCGCTGATCTATTATTCCCAGACCGCTAATATCGTCGCCTGGTGCGAACTCAGGCAGGCCATCCGCAACTTCCGCAGCGACCGGGTCGAGGCCTGTGCGGAGGCCGACGCCTTCTTCAAGGGCGAAGGCGACGCGCTGCGGACGTTTTGGACGCAAAGCTGGACGGAAGGGCCTGTCGCAGCGAATGCCTGAACCGCTGCCCCGGAAACGAGGCAAGAGAGACCCGGACGCAACCGGTACGTTCTTGATCGCTTTCAAGGAAGCAAATCAGAGCGCCATGCCGCCGGAGACCTCGATGCGCTGGGCGTTGACCCACCGATTGGCTTCCGTCAGCAACGAGGCGATCATCGGGCCGATATCGTCGGGCACGCCGGCGCGGCCAAGCGCCGTCATGGCGGCGACCCGGCGGTTGATCTCCGGATTATCGCGGACCATACCGCCACTGAAATCCGTTTCGATGGCACCGGGTGCAACGGTGTTGACGGCAATGCCGCGGGCGCCAAGCTCATTGGCCATATAGCGCGTCAGCACCTCGACAGCGCCCTTTAGCGAACCGTAGGCCGAGGAGCCCGGTACGGCAACGCGTGCAAGACCACTGGAAAGATTGACGATGCGGCCGCCATCGGCAATCACCGGCAGAAGCTTCTGCGTCAGGAAGAAGACGCCCTTGAAATGGATGTTATAGAGCTTGTCCATTTCCGCCTCAGTCGTCTCGGTGATCGAGGCGTGGTAGGCGGTGCCGGCATTGTTGACAAGGAAGTCGAAACGGTCACGGCCCCAGCTCTTCAGCACCGAGCGGACGCTGCCGACGAAGGCGTCGAAGGCTTCGACATTGCCGGTATCGAGCTGCAGGGCAGCGGCCTTGCAGCCGAGCGCCTCGACTTCAGTCACGACCTTGTCTGCCTCGGCACGGTTGGAATTATAGGTGAAGATCACGTCGACGCCATCACGGGCGAGGCTGACGACGGTGTTTCGGCCGAGGCCGCGGCTGCCACCTGTGACGATTGCGATTTTGGAAAGTGCGTTCTGATCGGTCATCTCGGTACTCCTTGTTCAGATGGCTGGAATCTAGGACCTGACAGCCCTTTCCTTGAATGCCGAAAGCCTCGAATTTCTTGCCTATTCCTCCAACCGGCTTGTCCGCTTGCCGGCAGGCAGTAAGATGACGGGGCATAAGCACCGCACGGTCTGCCACCGGAGAATGATGATGTCCGACGCAATCAAGAACGCTATTACCGAATACATGGAGAGCCATGGTGGCGGCGACGGTCTCTACACGACGGCACTGCCCGGTCTTTACCTGATGCGTGCTTCGACGCTCACCATGCCGAAGCCGGCGATCTATCGCCCGGCGCTCTGCATCATCGTCGACGGTGCCAAGCAGATCATGTTCGGCGAGCGGCTTTTCACCTATACGGCGATGCAGGCGCTGGTGATCAGCGTCGAGATGCCGGCCTTCGGACAGGTCATCCAGGCGAGCCCGGAGCGGCCGATGATCGCGCTGACCCTGGAGCTCGATGTCACCATCCTGCGGGACGTTCTCGAAGAGATGGAAAGCCCGCCCAAGCCATCCGGCGAAGGCGGTCAGGGTGTTTTCGTCCAGCAGTTCGGACCGGAATTGCAGGACTGCACCCTGCGGCTGATGCGAATGCTGGCGACGCCGAAATCTATCCCGATCCTGCGACAGGCGATCTTGCGGGAAATCAGCTTCTGGCTGCTCACAGGCGAGAACGGCGGCGAAGTCTGCAAGCTGGCGCTGCCTGGAAGCCAGACGCGGCGCGTGGCCGATGCGATCCATCTCTTACGCGACAACTTCACTGCGCCTGTCCGTGTGGAACAGCTGGCGGCGGCAGCAAAGATGAGCCCCTCTTCCTTCCACCAGCATTTCAAGATGCTGACCTCGATGAGCCCGCTGCAATATCAGAAACAGCTCCGGCTTCTGGAGGCGCGGCGGCTGATGGTGGCTGACGGCATCAATGCCGCCAATGCGGCCTATCAGGTGGGTTATGAAAGTGCTTCGCAGTTCAGCCGCGAATATACGCGCATGTTCGGCACGCCGCCAAAGAAGGATGCGCTGGAGCACCGGGCACAGCCGGCAACAGCGGACACAGAACTGATTTAGTAATTCAGTCGGCGGCTGTCCTCGCGGCCGAAACCGCGGATTTCCAGCCGGTCGGCATAGACATCGACGATGGCGAAGGTGTTCTCGTTCTCGGTATCGACAACACCCTTGAAATTGACGAAGTGGCAGCCGGCGACCTGGCCGTAATTGCCGACATGGTTATGGCCGTTGAGATAGGCAACGACATTGTCCTGCGAGGACAGGAGCTCGACGATACGCTCGCGATCCCACATGTCATGTTCACAGGGCGGGTGGACGGGGAAGTGATTCATGACGATCACCTTCTCGCCCTCGACCTTCGCTTGTTCGATTTCGCCTGCGAGCCAGGCAAATTGCTCGTCGCTGAGCGATGCATTCCATTCATGCGCGTTCTCGGCGCCGGCGGCCAGCAGAGCCGCCAGTCGCTCGCTGCCGAGCACGCGGAAGGGATGGCCTTCCGGCGATGAGAAGATGCTGACTTCATTGCCGTTGAGCACGATGAAGCGGAAACCGTGACGCTGGAAACTGTAATAGGACGCCGGCATGCCGACACGCTCTGCAACCTTTTCCAGATATTGAGGGGCGACGCCGAAATCATGATTTCCGAGCAGAAAGTGCGCCTCGTGACGCAGCTTTTCATAGACGGGCAGGATATCGTCGAAGCTTCTGAAATCGCGGTCGATGATATCGCCGAGCGTCATGACGAAGCTCAGGTCCTCGCCATTGAAGGTCTCGATCGCGGCAGCAACCTTGGCGAGGCTGTTGGCGTAATAGCGCCCCATCTCGACTTGCGGTTCTATGGCGGCATATTGCGGATCGGCGATGATGCCGAAGCGGAAATAGGGAAGATCAGCTGATGACATGCGGCGTGATGTAGTGGCCGCGGATGACAGCGATGTGACGGTGCTGCCAACCGCGGCGCAACCCTCACCTCGTGGCGGGCGCTTCGCTCTGACGGTCGCTGAAATAAGGCAATGCGAACATGTAGAGGCCGCTGAACAACATCAGGAAAAGAGGCGGCAGCGGCGAATAGACCACCCAGGCCGGCGGCGTGCCGAAAGCCATGGTGGCGAAATTGGCAATGACCGTCAGCGTGAAGATTATGGACAGCCAGCGGTGAAGCTGGCGGATAAACTTGTTCCAATTCATTGGCATTTCCTCCTCAAGCAGGCTTCTGCGTCTGTATTTCAGTCTTGACGCACCAGAACCTGCTGCAGATTGTCGAAGAAGCGCTGCCAGCCGAACTTTGCGCCCTGGTAGGCCTGTTCCTGATCCGGACGGAAACCTGCCTGCTCCATGCGCAGATGCGTGCCCGAACCGGCAGGGGTCAGCGTCCAGGTGACGGTGCTTTCGAGGCCATAGGCATCCCAGGTGTAAGTGAGGGTCCTGTTCGGCTCGATTTCCAGTACTCGGCAATCGACGGAACCCCATTCGGCAGTGAACTTGAAGCTGTGATCGCGCACAGGCTTGAAGTCACTCTTCATTAGCCATTCCTGGATGAGATGCGGCTGCGTCAGCGCACGCCAGATCTTCTCCGGCGGGAAAGCAATCTCCCGCTCGATGATGACGGAGCGGACTTCAGTTGCGGTGTCGTTCATTGGTCCATCCTTTTGAGCAAATCTTCCAGAGCGTCGAACCGGCCTTCCCAGAAGCCGGCCATCTCCGTCGTCCAGTCCGCCAGAGGAGCAAGCGCCTTGATCTCGGCGCTGTAATGCGTCTGGCGGCCTTCATGACGGTCGCGCACCAGGCCGGCGGTCTTCAGCACCGCCAGATGCTTCGAGACGACCGGTTGGGAAACGCCGGCCCCGACCGTCAGAACGCCGACCGTCTTCTCGCCTTCACGGCATAGACGTTCGAAGATGGCGCGTCGGGTCGGATCGGCAAGCGCCCGGAAAAGTGCGTCCTGAACATTCGACATCAGAATTCATACCTGGTTGGCTATGGATTTACTTATAGCCATATGGGTATGAATGAGTCAAGCGGCCTTCGCAGCATTTGTTTCGGCAGAAACGAAAACACCCGACGCTTGGCGGCACCGGGTGCTGAAAAACCAAAACTTTCGAAGTGCTTACTTCGTAGCCGCTTCGTAGCGCTCCAGGACGTAATCCCAGTTGATCAGGCTGTCGATGAAGGCTTCGAGATACTTCGGACGAGCGTTGCGGTAGTCGATGTAGTAGGAATGTTCCCAGACGTCGACGCCGAGGATCGGGGTCGCGCCGTGAACCAGCGGGTTTTCGCCGTTCGGGGTCTTGGAGATTTCGAGCTTGCCGTTCTTGACGGAAACCCAGGCCCAGCCGGAGCCGAATTGCGTTGCGCCGGCATTGGCGAAATCGGCCTTGAACTTGTCGTAGCCGCCGAGGTCGGAGTTGAAGGCAGCTTCGAGCTTGCCCGGCAGCTTGTTGCCGCCGCCGCCCTTCTTCATCCACTTCCAGAAATGGACGTGGTTGTAGTGCTGAGCGGCATTGTTGAAGAGGCCGGCATTGGTGCCGAAGGACTTCTTGACGACGTCTTCCAGGGAGAGATCGGCCAGGCCGGCTTCCGCTGCAAGCTTGTTGCCGTTGTCGACGTAAGCCTTGTGGTGCTTGTCGTGATGAAACTCCAGCGTCTCCTTCGACATGAAGGGAGCAAGCGCTTCGTAGTCATAGGGAAGTTCGGGCAATTCGAAAGCCATATCAGATCTCCTCTTGGCAATAGATTGCGTCATCGGCAGGTGAGGCGGAACATAGGAGGGGAAGCACGGAGTGGCAACCGGCGAATTATCAAAAAACAACGACTTCGAGGAAAAATTGCCTCCTGCGGCAGGCTCTCTTCAAAAGCACAAATCACAGTCTGTGCCACGCCTTCCTGGAGATGAAACCGATATGACGGCAAAAAGGGAAATGGCATGAAAAGGAATGGAGTCCCTCCCCTCGCCAAGCATTATTTTTCTCAAGCCATGTGCCGAAAACGAGCTCCGCTCGCGTCTCGCCCAACGCGTTCAGGGTACGCCTCCGGGATTTCAATAAAAACCTGTTAATTTCCCTTAGGCGCTTTTGACAGGCCGCGAGGAGCACGTCTTAGATGCAACCCAGAGCTACCGGAGAATGTTAGTCTGACATTCTCCGGTATTTTCTTAGTTAGCATTGCTTAAATCATTTCAGGGACTTCTGACATCAACTTCGGGGCGTGTGATGGTCATGAGCTTTTTTCGTCGTAATGAAGAACCGATGAAGCCGGGTGCAAGAGTATCCGGCCATCGTCCGATGTCGTCCGTGACCGAGCAAACCGCTCTCGCTGATAAGCCGCCGGTGCAGTACAGCGTTTCAGAAATTGAGGATTTCCAGGCTTTCGGCACGGCAATCGAGGAAAACAAGCAGTCCTCCGAAGAGCTGCTCGTCAGCCTGACATCTCTGCAGGAGCGTGTCTCCTCGCTGCTCGGCGCACACAGCCAGTCGCTCAACGAAACGGGTGCTCTGCGGGCAGAATGCTCACGCCTGGCCTCGCTGCTCGATTATGAGAGCAATGCACGGCGCAAAGCCGATCAGGACAATCAGCGCCTTGCGATCGAAAACAAGGGACTGAAGGTCGATTGCAGCCAGCTTCGTGTCGAGGCCAGCACCTACCGCGAAGAGCTGATCAAGCTGCAGGGCGTGCATGAGCTGACACGCGAGGAATTCACCGTGGTCGAGGCGCGGCTGATCGATGCCGAGCGCGAGCTCAGCGACCGGGCGCTGCAGTTCGACGAGGTTTCCTCACACCTTCGCCGCACACAGCAGGACCATGATGTGCGCAGCCGGGAACTGGCGATCACGCGCGAAAAGCTGGATCTGGAAACCACGGCCCATCAGCTGCTCATCGAAAGCTCGCGCCGCGAAAACAGCATCCAGCTTCGCGAAATCGCGCGTCTCAATGAAGAGCGCAGCCACCTCAAGACCAATCTGTCCGAGCATGAGGCGCTGACGCGCAGCCTGCAGTCCTCCATCTCCAACCTGAAGCAGGATCTAGCTGCTTCGGAAGAGCGTTATCGCCGCCTGGAAACCGAATTCGAAACGCTGGAAACCTCCTCGACGCTCGAACTGGCCAACCTGCGCACCAAGCATGAGGCAATCGGCTCGAAGTCCGAGCTCGTCGAGAAGCTGCTGTCGACCGCCAACAGCCGCAACAAGATGACGGACGAGGAGTTGCAGTCGACCCGCGCGGAACTGAAGCGCACGAAGAGCGAACTTGCCACGGCGCTGACGCGCCTGGAACGGATGACGGATGAGCTCAACCGGGTTCGCCTCAATGGCGCGGAAAGCGAAGCTGCCCGCCGCGAGCTCGCTGCCCACAGCAATGATCTCGTGATGAAGCTGCGCGAGGCTGAAAGCCAGCGCAACAAGCGCGACCGTGAGATCGAAGCCTTCAAGAACGATCTCGATACGCGCCTCGATACCGACCGCTACGAAATCAGCCAGCTGCGCACGAGCCTGGAAATCGCCAAGTCGGAAATCCGCCAGCTGCGTGCCGAGCGCGCAATCCTCAGCGGTCAGCTGGAAGTGGCGCGCGGCGATCGTCCTGCCGTCGCCGATGTCCCGCCTCTCGCGGAGCCCGAGAAGGAAGAGGTGCGCATGCCGGCCGCCAACTTCGCGCCGATGATTGATATCTCCAGCAAATCGTTGCGCGGCAACGGCATGATCGCCGACTCCGTCAACGACGAACTCGCGGTCGTCGAAGCGACGCTGCGCACGCCGGCAGAGTGATCAAGGCTTGGTTCGGCGGGGAGGAAACTCTCCGTCGACGGCAAAAGCAGCAAGTCTGACACGTCCTTTACCAGTCAGTCGGAACTCGGGCCTGCCTTTCGGAGTTTGGAGGCAGGGGATGAAGGAGGCGCCGCATGCGACATGTCCAAAATCGGGCTGACGATCAGCAGAAAATCTATCAGCGCTGGGCGCCGGTCTACGACCAGGTCTATCGAAGCATCCTGCGCGACGGACACCGCACGCTTGCGCGGCTTGCTGCTGACGCCGGCACGGATATTCTGGAAATCGGCGTCGGCACCGGCCTGGTGCTCTCTTACTATCCGCGTCGCAGCCGCGTGACGGGCATCGACATTTCCGAGCACATGATTGCCAAGGCGCGGGAAAAAGTTGCCAGGCACAAGCTTTTCCATGTGCGGCAACTGCAGGTCATGGACGCACATGCGCTCGCCTTCGAGGACCGGTCCTTCGATGCAGTCTGCCTACCCTTCGTCATCACTCTCATTCCCGAACCCGAGCGGGCGCTTGACGAATGTGCCCGCGTGCTGCGGCCAGGCGGCGAGATTATCCTTGCCAGCAAGCTCGGCGATGGCGCCGGTCTGCAGGGTGCCATCGAGGAGGCTGTCGCGCCGCTGGTGCGGCGAGTTGGCTGGAGTTCTTCTTTCCGAATCAGGCGGATCACGGACTGGGCAAAAGGGAACGGCTTCGATGAGGTTCAAATATTGCCGGTTTTCCCGAATGGCTTTTTCAAAGTCATGCGCCTCAAACGGCGTGCATCAGATGCTTGAGGCGGAAGTTTTTCCATACTGAACGTATCTGCAAATCAGGCCTTTGCTCGTTAGGGACCTTTATGACCTGGGATTTCCTCCTCTTCGTCGTCGTCGGTTTCTGCGCGCAGATCGTCGACGGCGCCCTCGGAATGGCCTTCGGCGTGCTGTCCACGACCAGCCTGCTGACGCTTGGCGTGCCGGCTGCCAATGCCAGCGCCATGACGCATGTGACGGAGCTGTTCACCACGGCAGCATCGGGCATTTCCCATGCCTGGCATCGCAATGTCGACTGGAAGCTCGTAGCACGGCTGGCGCCTGCCGGCATGATCGGTGGGGCCGTCGGCGCCTTTTTGCTGGCCAACGTCGACGGCAAGCTGATCGAGCCCTTCGTCTCCGCCTATCTGATCGTTATCGGCCTCCTAATTTTCTGGAAGGCTTTCCACCCGACGCCCAGGCGCGAAGTCAGCGACTGGATGGTGCCGCCCGTCGGGCTTTGCGGCGGCGTGCTGGATGCGATCGGCGGCGGCGGGTGGGGACCGATCGTCACCAGTTCGCTCGTCGGCCGCGGTCACGATCCGAAGCGGGTGATCGGCTCGACCAACTTCACCGAGTTCGCGGTGACGCTGATCATATCCATCACCTTCGTTCTGACGCTCGGCTGGTCCGAACTCGGCTCGGCAGTCGGGCTGATTATCGGTGGCGTGATCGCCGCGCCCTTCGGCGCGATCCTCGTCAAGCGGCTGCCGGTGAAACCTCTGATGATCGCGGTTTCCATCGTCATCATTGCGACTTCGGCGATGCGGCTCTTCTGACGTGCGCGATCTCTTAGTTTCGCCTGCCACGCTTCAAATTTAGGCGTGACGCATGTCGTTACCGCAAAACCGCTACACAATTTGCGCGACATGCTTCAGGCCGTATTGCGGCCGAAATAGACATCGACGGATGCTATCTTGTCGCCGGCGAAGCGAAAACTTTCCATGTTGCGGAACGCCTTGCCATCGGTCGTTTCGGCGCGGTAACGCACGACGCCCTGGTCCCCCTCAACCGACAGGAACTCGATATCGAAGGCTTTCAGCAGCGGCTCATTCGGCCAGCAGCGCTCGAAGTAGGTGGCCCGGTTTATGTGATCGTCCCGTGGGCTCGAAAAGGTAAAGTCCTCCGTCAGCATGGCGCCGACGATATCCTTGCGTTGATCGATATAGGCTGCGTAGAGATCGCGCAGCATCTGGGCGCGGTGTTCATTCCTGTTGCTCATGTCTGCCTCTCCTTACCGATTGCATATTGCAATCAGCTAGAGGCGAAATGGTGCTTTTCAAGCCGCTTTCCTTTTTACGGCAGGTCTGATTGGGGCGAATCCGTCCTTGGCAGCCCGCAGCGCGATGCATAAAGTGAGGATCGCCTCATCTTGGCCAAGGCCAAACTGTACGAAGAAGATCCGCAATGACCGACACGCAATGGGACGCCGCAAAGGTGGTACCCGGCTCCGCCTACTGGAAACGCAATCTCGTCATCTCGCTCACGGGCTCGTTCACGACCATCGTGGCGATGACCCTGCTGCTTCCCTTCCTTCCGCTCTATGTGGAAGAACTCGGCGTGAGCGATCATGCGGCGATCGTGCAATGGTCGGGCATCGCCTATGGTGCGACCTTCTTTGCCGCCGCTTGCGTGGCGCCACTCTGGGGCCGGCTCGGCGATATCTACGGGCGCAAGCTGATGCTGGTGCGCGCAAGCCTCGGCATGACCATCGCTATCTCGCTGATGGGCATGGCCGGCAGCGTCTGGCAGCTCGTGGCGCTGCGCCTCTTCGTTGGCCTCGCGGGTGGTTATGCTTCCGGCTCGATGGTGCTGGTCGCGACACAGACGCCGAAGGACCGATCGGCCTGGGCGCTCGGCGTGCTCTCATCCGGCATCATGGCCGGCAATCTGGTCGGCCCGCTGATCGGTGGGGCGCTGCCGCCCATCATTGGCATCCGCGGTACGTTTTTGGCTGCAGGCGGCATAATCTTCCTCGCCTTCCTCGCGACGACCTTTCTGATCAAGGAGGAGAAATCGGCGGCGCGCAAACAGGCGGCGAAGGCATCCGGCGGCTGGAAATCCATTCCCGACAAGGGGCCCGTGGTTGCGATGCTCGCGACCGGGCTGCTCCTGATGCTCGCCAATATGTCGATCGAACCGATCATCACCGTCTATGTGGCGCAGCTTGTGCCCGATCAGCGGCAGGTCACGATGGTGGCCGGCATCGTCATGTCGGCCGCGGCGCTCGGCAGCATTCTCTCGGCCTCGCGGCTTGGGAGGCTGGCGGACCGGATCGGCCACTGGCCCGTCATTGCCGGGGCGCTGGCCGTCGCCGGGCTGCTGCTCATCCCACAGGCTTTCGTGACCTCTTCCTGGCAGCTCATCGCCTTGCGTTTCCTGATGGGGGTCGCGCTTGGCGGGCTGCTGCCCTGCATCGCCGCCGTGATCCGGCACAATGTGCCCGATAGTGCGGCGGGCAGCATCCTCGGCCTCTCCACTTCCTCGCAATTCGTAGGCCAGGTCGTCGGGCCTGTTCTCGGCGGCTTCGTCGGCGGCCATATCGGTATGCGGGCGGTCTTTCTCGGCACCTGCGTCCTGCTGGTTGCAGGCGCGGCCTTTGCGTGGCTGGTCCGGCCGAAAGAAGAGGAAGCCTGAGCGTCAGGTTTTGCCGCAGATCATGTCAATGCCGGATTTAGCCAAGGCCTCCAGCGTCTCGCGGCTATCGCCGGCCCGGGCGCGCACGGCGAGCGAATGCATGACGGCCGAGGCAAGTCTTGCAAGCATGTGGACATCGCTGCCCCCGGGCAGTTCGCCGCGTTCGACGGCGAGCGCCATGCGCTGCTCGATCGCGCCGTCAAAATCCTCGAGACTGCGGCTCAGCAGGTCACGAACACGCTCGTGCTGGATCGCCTCGGCAGTCGCCGTGCTGATGAGGAAGCAGCCGCGAGCGGACGTCTCGCCGTGAAGATAAATCTCCAGGGCGCTTTTATAGACCTTCGCGAGATTGTCGCGCAGCGGCAGTGACGGGTCGAGTGCATCGGCCAGCACATCCATGCTTTCGGCCCGATAGGCCTCCATGACATCGAGATAGAGAGCCTCCTTGTCGCCGAAGGCACCGTAGAGGCTTGGGCGGTTGAGCTGGGTGGCAGCGCTCAGCGTATCCAGCGATGTGCCGGCAAAACCGCGGTCCCAGAACACCTCCCTCGCCTTTTCCAACGTTTGCCTGGCATCGAAGGCTCTTGGGCGACCACGCTTCTTCTCGCTCATTTTGTACCGTTTCGCATAAAATAATTGACCAAAAGAATTTTATGCGAAATAGTACAAAAGTCCAACGGATTGATGCGGCCGCTCTCGAACCGCCGCAGGAGGAGAAAACCCATGAAGCTCTATATGCATGCAGCCGCCTGTTCGCTGTCGCCGCACATCATCTGCCGCGAGCTCGATATCGACATCAAGCTCATCACGGTCGATCGAAAGACGCACATAACCAGCGAGGGTGACGACTATTTTGCGATCAACGGCAATGGCTATGTGCCGGCGCTGGTGCTGGATGATGGCAAGGTGCTGACGGAGGGACCGGCGATTGCGCAATTTCTCGCCGACAGCTCGCCTGATGGGCGCCGGATGCTACCGGAATTCGGCAGCTTCGCCCGCAATCAGGTGCAGTCGCTGCTGAACTTCATCACGTCGGAACTGCACAAACCGATGGTGATACTCTTCGATGCCAACTACACCACCGTGCATGACGCCATGCGCGCGGTCGTCCACAAGCGTCTCGACTGGATCAACGGCAGGCTTGCCGGCCCCTATCTCACCGGCGAGGATTTTACGATCGCGGATGCCTATCTCTTCGTTTGCCTCAACTGGTCGCCGTGGGTCAAAATCGATCTCGATCAGTTTCCGGCGCTTCCTGCTTTCATGAAGCGTGTCGCGTCGCGGCCGGCAGTACTGACGGCACTGAGCGAGGAAGGGCTGATGGCCTTCAATGCCGGCGGGAATTTCTTTGCGCCGATCGCCTATATCCAGTCCGCCGGTTATATCGGCTCGCCGGTCCGGCCGTGATAGAGTGCCGGTCCGGCAGGTCGCGCGGCCGGACCGGATTATCCTTTGATGCTTGATAATCCTTCCGCGACAGCGCGGGTTATCGGAAGCCTTCGATGGCGGCATCTTTTCTCCATCGAGACCGAAAGGAGCGAAAGATGACCACAACAGCCGACAAAGCCCCGAAGACGGACAAAACCATGAAAGCTTACCGGGTTCATGCATTCGGACCGCCGGAAGCCATTATTGCCGAAGACATCGAGATTCCCGCACCCGGCAAGGGTGAAGTTCTCATCAGGGTGCATGCGGCCGGCGTCGGACCTTGGGATGGCTGGATCCGTTTGGGCAACAGCGCCCTGCCCCAGCCCCTGCCGTTGACGCTCGGCTCGGACCTCTCCGGGACGGTGGAAGCGATTGGTGACGGCGTGACGCAGGTGGCGCGCGGCGATGCCGTTTATGGCGTCACCAATCCGCGCTTCATCGGCGCCTATGCCGAATATGCGATCGCCGCTGCCGGAATGATAGCCCGCAAGCCGGCGAGCATCGACCATGTCGAGGCCGCCTCGATACCTGTCATTGCGGTAACGGCGCGGCAGGCGCTGTTCGACCACGCCAGGCTCACCGCCGGACAAACGGTGCTGATTCACGGTGCGGCCGGCAATGTCGGCGCCTATGCGGTACAATTCGCCCGCAAAGCCGGGGTGAAGGTGATCGCCACGGCAAGCGGCAGCGACATCGAGACCGTCAGACGGCTCGGGGCCGATATCGTCGTGGACTTCCGCAGCCAGCGCTTCGAGGACTTTGCCCATGAAGTCGATGCCGTGATCGATCTTGCCGGCGGCGAAACGCAGACGCGCTCCTTTGCGGTCCTGAATCGCGGCGGCCGGCTCATTTCCGCCGTCTCGCAGCCGGATCAGGAGCTTGCGAAGACATATGGCGTCGAGGCCCTCTTCTTCCTCGTCAACGTCACAACGAAGGAGTTGAATGAAATTGCCGCGATGGTCGATGCCGCCGAACTCGAAACCAATGTCGGCGATGTGCTGCCGCTCGATGCGGCGATCGCCGCGCATGAGATGCTGGAAGGGATGCGCCCGCACGCCAAGGGCAAGATCGTGCTGAAGGTTATTTGAGGACGGTTTGAGGCAAGGTCCAGCCGGCTAACAGTCTTGCCGGACGTTTCTCATGCCATCCATTTGCGATGCTCGGCGAAACGCTCCACGAGCATGTCGAGGAACAGACGCACCTTGGTCGGCAGATGGCTGCGGTTGGGATAGACCGCATTGATGTGGATCTCGACGCCGCGATAATCGGGCATCATACTGACGAGACGGCCCGCGGCGAGGTCTTCGAAGATGACAAAGCTTGGCGCCAGAAAAATCCCTTGCCCGCTCAGCACCAGGTAGCGCAATGTTTCGGCGCTGTTGGAAATGAGGCTGCCGCCCACTTTGACGCTTTCCTGCTTGCCTTCCTTGTCCTGGAAACGCCATTCGTCGCCGAAGGGATAATAGGCATATTGCAGGCAATTGTGCTCGGCGACCTCCGCCGGCGTCGTCGGCATGGCATGGGTCTTCAAATAATCCGGCGAGCAGACGAGAAAATGCCGCCAGGGCGTCAGCTTGCGCGCAACGAGGCTCGAATCCGGAGACGGTGTCGAGCGGATCACCAGATCATAGCCATCCTCGATCATATCCACCGCGCGCTCGCCGATATTGAAATCGATCTGGACAGCCGGATAGAGCGTCATGAACTCGTTGATGACGGGGAGCAGGAAGCGGACGATCGCGCTGCTCGTATAGAATCTCAGCGTGCCGCGCGGCGTCGAACTCAATGCGCCGGCCGTGCGGTCCGCCTCTTCCAGATCGGCCAGGATCTGCGATGAACGTTCGTAATAATATTTGCCGGTTTCAGTGAGGCTGACCTTCCTGGTGGTGCGGTTCAGGAGCCGCACGCCAAGGCGATCCTCTAATGATTGCACATGGTTACCCACCATGGTGACGGACATGTTCAGGCGTCGCGCGGCAGCCGAAAAGCCGCCGCATTCCACTACCCGGCCGAAGACTGTGAGGCTGGTCAGCCGATCCATGTTGTTCCTCGATTATCCAATGAGAGTTGATGATCCTTCCGGAAAACAGGAGATTATCAGAAACTACTGCCGGGTCCATCTTCCAGCCATCGAACAAGGCCTCTCACGAACGGGGCCGAGACTGATGGAGAAGGACAATGGTTGAACTCCCCCGCAACGACATTTTCAAGAATACGCCACAGGGCGGGATCGCCCCGACGGCCGAAGCCGGGGCACCGACTGCAGAAGCGATGGCTGCAGCTGCCGCGGCCGTAGAAGCCCCTAGGAAAACCGGCCGCAAGATCGTCAAGCGTGCCGTTCTTGCCGCAGCCTTGCTTGCCGGCGCCGCCTTTGCCGGCGACTTCGGCTATCACTACTGGACGGTCGGCCGCTTCATCGAATCCACCGACGATGCCTATGTGAAGGCCGATTATACGACCGTCGCTCCGAAGGTCGCCGGCTATATCAAGGAAGTGCTCGTCAACGATAACGATACCGTCAAGGCCGGGCAGGTTCTCGCCCGTATCGACGACCGTGATTTCCAGGCAGCGCTCTCGCAGGCCAAGGCCGACGTGAAGGCGGCCGAGGCCGCCGTTACCAATCTCGACGCGCAGATTTCGCTGCAACAGTCGATCATCGCACAGGCACATGCAACGCTCGATGCCTCACAGGCTTCGCTTGCCTTCGCCCAATCCGATGCCCAGCGCGCCAGCCGCCTGATCACCAACGGCGCCGGCACGCAGTCTCGCGCCGAACAGAGCCAGTCGCAGAAGGATCAGGCTGCGGCTGCCGTCGAGCGCGATCAGGCCGCCGTCGTTGCCGCCGAGAACAAGGTGCCGGTGCTGCAGACACAGCGCGAACAGGCACTTGCCCAGCGCGACCGCGCCGTTGCCGCCGCCCGCCAGGCCGAGCTCAACCTCTCCTATACGGAGATCGTCGCTGCTGTTGATGGCACGGTCGGCGCCCGCTCGATCCGCGTCGGCCAGTATGTCACCTCGGGCACACAGCTGATGGCGGTTGTGCCGCTGCATGCGGTCTATGTCGTCGCCAACTTCAAGGAAACCCAGCTCACCTTCGTGCGTCCCGGCCAGCTGGTCGAGATCAAGGTCGACAGCTTCCCGGACATTGCCATCAAGGGTCATGTGGACAGTGTTTCGCCGGCAAGCGGCCTCGAATTCTCGCTGCTGCCGCCCGACAACGCCACAGGCAATTTCACCAAGATCGTCCAGCGCATTCCGGTCAAGATCGTCATCGACGACGAGCGCCTTGCCGGTCTGCTGCGCTCGGGCATGTCGGTCGTGCCCGACATCGATACCAAGGCCGCCCAGACCTCCGCGGCCGCGGCGGAAGGATTATCCACCGCTGCTGGATGATCCTTCCGTTCCTTTCTCAATTATCACCCACACAGCGTCATGAGAGAGTTTTCCGCAGAGCCGGAAGGAGATTAGTCATGGCTACGCTTCAGATCGCCGCAAACAGCAATTCCGTCGCGCGCCCTGTCGCTGCGACCGCCCCCGCTACCAGACCTGCCATGAGCCCGCTTCGCATGTGGTGTGCCGTCGTCGGCTCCACGCTCGGCGCCTTCATGGCGATCCTGAACATTCAGATCGTCAATGCCTCGCTTGCCGACATCCAGGGCGCCATCGGCGCCGGCACAGATGATGGCGGCTGGATCTCGACCTCCTATCTGATCGCCGAGATCGTCGTCATTCCGCTCAGCGCATGGCTTGCGCGCATCTTCTCGGTCCGCAACTATCTGCTGGTGAACGCGATCCTCTTTCTGGTCTTCTCGGTCGCCTGCGCCTTCGCAGTCAACCTGCAGCAGATGATCATCCTGCGCGCCATCCAGGGCTTTACCGGCGGCGTGCTGATCCCGATGGCCTTCACGATCATCATCACGCTCTTGCCCAAGCCCAAGCAGCCGGTAGGCCTGGCGCTCTTTGCCCTTTCGGCCACGTTTGCCCCGGCGATCGGCCCAACCATCGGCGGCTATTTCACCGAAAACTGGGGCTGGGAATATATTTTCTATATCAACCTTGTGCCTGGTGCGCTGATGGTTGGCATGCTCTGGGCCTCGCTCGACCGGGCGCCGATGAACCTCGGCCTGCTTTCCAAGGGCGACTGGCCCGGCATCATTACCATGGCGATAGGTCTCGCCGCGCTGCAGACCGTTCTGGAGGAAGGCAATAAGGAAGACTGGTTCGGCTCGGAATTCATCGTCCGCCTCTCGATCATTGCCGCCGTGTCGCTGACGCTCTTCCTCATCATCGAGCTGAAGGTCGCCCATCCACTCTTGAACCTGCGGCTGTTTGCCCGCCGCAATTTCGGCTTCGGCATCCTTGCAAACTTCCTGCTGGGCATCGCGCTTTACGGCTCGGTTTTCGTGCTGCCGATCTACCTGACCCGTATCCAGGGCTACAATTCCGAACAAATCGGCTTTGTGCTTGCCTGGACCGGCATCCCGCAGCTTTTGCTGATCCCTTTGGTGCCGCGTCTGATGAAGCGCTTCGACATCCGGCTGCTGATCATCGTCGGCTTTGCGCTCTTTGCCGCTTCGAACTTCATGAACGTGCATATGACAGGCGACTATGCGAGCGATCAGCTCTTCTGGCCGAACGTCGTGCGTGCTGTCGGTCAGGCGCTTGTCTTCACGCCGCTGTCGGCGATCGCTACCGCAGGCATCGAGCCGGAAAATGCCGGTTCGGCATCCGCGCTCTTCAATATGATGCGCAATCTCGGCGGCGCAGTCGGCATCGCCTCGCTGCAGACCTTCCTGTCGAAGCGCGAGCAGTTCCACTCGAACATCCTGACCAACTCGGTCTCCGTCTTCGAGGAAGCCACCCGCGACCGTGTCGCAAGGATGACCGCTTACTTCATGAACCACGGCGTCAGCGATCAGGCGCTTGCCACCCACAAGGCGATCGTTGCGATCGCGCTGAAGCTGCGCAAGCAGGCTAACATTATGGCCTTCAGCGACACGTTCTTCCTGCTCGGCGTCGCGCTCGTCGTCGCCCTGCTCGCCACCCTGCTTCTCAAGAAGCCCGCCCAGATTTCCGGCGGCGGCGCTCACTGAGGTCAGCGCGTCCAAAGGAGGAGAACACCCATGTCCAACTTGCTCGACATCGATTATCCCGTTGAAACCAGGGCTCCCGCGCGCAGCCGCAACACCACCGCTGTGTTCGACCTCATCGAATGGCTGACCGGTGACGAATGCCATGCACTCGATGAGGTCGGCCTCGTCTCCGGTCTTGGGCGCCGCCTGCGCGCGCTCGGCGTCCCGGTCGACCGGCTGACGCTGCATCTGATGACGCTGCATCCGGAATTTATCGGCCGCACCATTGCCTGGGCGCCGGGGGAACCCGTGGAGATCCACGACCGCGAGCACGGCACGCGTCTCGCCATCGCCAACACGCCGCTGCACAGGGTATTCGAAACACGCGAGATGCTGATCGTGGGGCCGGGTCAGAGCCCTTATGGTCGCTGGCAGCATCTCGATATCTTCGCCGGTCGTGAGCTTGTGCAGTTGATGATCGCTCCACTCTGCAATGCCGACGGTCCGGTCAGCGCGGCGGTCTTCGGCACCAAACGGCCGGGGGGCTTTACCGCCTCGGACATGCAGATGCTCGAACGCATCCTGCCGGCGCTGCGCAATACGAGCGAATTGCGCATCCTGCGCCAGGTCGAGCTCAGCCTGCTCGACACCTATATCGGGCCGATGACGGCAAGCCGCATCCTTGCCGGCCGCATTCGCCAGGGAGAGATCGAATCCATGCAGGCAGCCCTGCTGCTCTGTGACCTCAGAGGTTTCACCGAACTTTCCAACCGCCTGTCCGGCGAGACCGTGCTCGGACTGCTGAACGCCTATTTCGACCGGGTCATCCCGGCAATCACCCGCGAAGGCGGCGAAGTGCTGAAATTCATGGGAGACGCAGTGCTCGCCTTCTTCCCCGGCTATGATGCCGCCAGCACCTGCAATTCCGCACTTTCAGCGGCGCGGGCAATCCTCGAAGCGCTCGACGGCTTCAATTACGACGGCATCGGCGCCAGAGCCGGCATCGCCCTGCATCATGGCGAGGTCAGCTACGGCAATATCGGCTCCGGGCGACGGCTGGATTTCACGCTGATCGGCGGAGACGTCAATCTGGTCAGCCGTATTCAGGGTGCGTGCAGCGAACTTGGGGAAGCGTTGCTGATGTCCGAGGCGTTTTTTGAGGAGACGAAGCCCACAGATGCAATATCCTTGGGAAGCCATCGGTTGAAGGGCTTCCCGGATGGGGTGGGGTTGTATGGGGTGCGGTAGGGCCGGTGGTGCCGATATTCGCCGCTAGTGGCATCACGGCCCTTCGCATGGCTTCGGGCGTTCGGTCTTGCATCGATTCACTGGATCGACTGCCGGCGCGTTGCGGCGCCAGGACCTCACCTACTCATCGCTCGCCGAGCGGCCGTGGGCCCAGTCCATATAGAGTTCCAGCGCCTTGCGGGTGACTGGGCCTTCCTGGAAATTGCGGCCGTCGAGCCTGTTGACGCCGACCACCTTGGAATAGTTGCCGCTCGTGAAAACCTCGTCGGCGCTCATGAAATCTTCGACCGAGAGTGTCACCTCGCGCACGTCGAAGCCGGCCTTGCGCAAGAGGCCGATGACGCGCAGCCGCGTAATGCCGGCGAGGAAGGTGCGGTTGGCGATCGGTGTAAGGACCACGCCGTCCTTGACCATGAAGACGTTCGAGGAGGCGGTTTCGGCCACGTTGCCGTTCATGTCGCGCATCAGGGCGTTGTCGAAGCCGCGGCTTTTCGCTTCGGCAATCGCGCGGCCGCTATTCGGATAGAGCGAGCCGGCCTTGGCATCGGTCATCGCCGTTTCCGGCGTCGGGCGACGGTAAGGGGAAACCGTGAGCGAGGAGCCGGCGTGGCCGCCCATGGCCGCCTCGAACAGGCAGAGCGCAAAACGGGTGGATTCGCCATCGACGGTCACGACGCTGCCTGCCGAACCATGCTCGCCCCAATACATCGGCTTGATGTAGATCGGCGTCTTGCCGTCGAATTTCTTGACACCTTCCCAGGCAAGCGCTTCGATCTCTTCAGCCGTCTTGACTGGTTTCAGGCCCATGGCGACGGCAGAGCGGTTGATGCGCTGGCAATGCAGGTCGAGATCCGGCGCGATGCCATCGAACCAGCGGGCGCCGTCAAAAACGGTGGAACCGAGCCACATGGCATGGGAGGTCGGTCCGATCAGCGGCGGGTTGCCGGCAATCCACTCTCCGTCGACATAGGTCCAGGTGGTCGTGCGGGGTGATGTGTCGACGGGCATTTTGGGCTCTCCTTCTGAAGTCGGCAAAGCAAAATCCTCCGTGACCGGACCGGTCAAGCGCAAATTGGCGGCTGAAACATCGAAGCAAGAAAATGCCGGTGACTGCCTTGCGATTGAAATATTGATGCGCGTTCGGTGGTGCTAAAACGATGAGTGCATAAAGGAAAATGATGGAAGGCCGACTGGATGAATGCCACCGCCGCATGTCATCATGGCGATCAGAAAACGCGTGCCGGGCCAGGAGATGAACAGATGAAAGCCATGTATTACGAAGCCTTCGAACAGGCGCCCGAGATCCGCACCGTGCCGGACCCGACGCCCTCGGAAGATGGCGTGGTCATCAAGATCGGCGCAACAGGGCTCTGCCGCAGCGACTGGCATGGCTGGATGGGGCACGACCCGGATATCCGCCTGCCGCATGTGCCGGGGCACGAGCTTGCCGGCAAGATCGTGGCGACCGGCAAGGGCGTGGTGCGCTTCAAGGCCGGCGACCGCGTGACCGTGCCGTTCGTCTCCGGCTGCGGCCATTGCGCCGAATGCCATTCCGGCAACCAGCAGGTCTGCCTCAACCAGTTCCAGCCGGGCTTTACCCATTGGGGCTCATTTGCCGAATATGTCGCCATCGATTATGCCGACACCAATCTCGTGCATCTGCCCGAGACTGTGGACGATGCCACGGCGGCAAGCCTCGGTTGCCGCTTCGCCACCTCCTTCCGCGCGGTTGCCGATCAGGCGCGCACCGGCCCGGGTGAATGGATCGCCGTGCATGGCTGCGGCGGTGTGGGGCTTTCGGCGATCATGATCGCGACCGCGCTTGGGGCAAATGCGATTGCCGTCGACATTTCCGAGGAAAAACTTGCCTTCGCGCGCGAATGCGGGGCGGTGGCGACGATCAATGCTTCCGCCGTCACCGACGTCGCGGAAGCCGTGCGAGAGATCACCAAAGGCGGTGCGCATGTGTCGATCGATGCGCTTGGCCATCCCGTCACCTGCTTCAACTCGATCAAGAACCTGCGCCGGCGCGGCCGCCATGTGCAGGTCGGATTGATGCTCGGCGAGCACTCGACGCCGCAAATCCCGATGGCACAGGTGATCGGCCATGAGCTCGAAATCTACGGGAGCCACGGCATGCAGGCTTGGCGCTATGATGCGATGCTTTCCATGCTTTCTGCCGGCAAGATCGCGCCGCAGAAACTGATCGGGCGGCGTATCAGCCTTGAAGAGGCCGTTCCGGCACTGATGGCGCTCGACAAGGCCGAGGGTACGGGTATCAGCGTGATAACGCAGTTCTAGGACGGTGGGACGGCAATTCGCGCGGTGCGGACTACCCGATCGACGGTCGCGATCCCACCTATAGAGTGGTAAAGTCACCGGTCCGCCGGCGGCGATGGGGGATTTCATGAGCGAGACACAGCGCAAGCTGACGACGATCTTTGCAGCCGACGTGCAGGACTATACGCGGTTGATGGGCGAGGACGAGGAAGGCACGCTCGCGATGCTGAAGCACTATCGCGATGCCATGTCGCGGCTCATCACTTCGCATGGCGGACGGGTGGTCAATACCTGGGGCGACGGGCTGCTGGCCGATTTTCCGAGTGTGGTCGAGGCCGTGCGGGCGGCGATCGACGTGCAGAACGAGCTTGCCGGCAAGAATGCGGCACGGCCGACCGACGGGCGCATGCTCTTCCGCATCGGCATCAATCTCGGCGACCTCATTGTCGAAGGCGACGATATCTATGGCGACGGCGTCAATATCGCCGCGCGGCTGCAAGCCTCGGCGCCGGCCGGCGGGATCGTGATCTCGAATACCGTCTACGATCAGGTGCGCAACAAAGTGGCTGTCGGATTCGACTTTCTGGGCCCCCTGGAGATGAAGAATGTCGCCGACGCCGTGCCGAGCTATGCCGTTCGCATCGGCGATATCGGAACGGAGCCGCAGAGGCCGGCAGCCGCCGCTCCCGATCGGCCCGTCGAGATGGTGACGCCACGACCGGCGCCGGCCCCGCCTGCGCCTCCGCGGGGTCGGCTGCGCAAGATCGGCGGCATCCTGGCCGTCATCGGCGCTGTGCTCATTGTCATCAATATTGCCACCTGGGAGGGTGAATTTTGGGCAGTATGGCCGCTGCTCGCCTTCGCCTTCGTGGCCGCCATGAGATGGGTGCGATCACAGAACCAGTTCGACCAACGTATTGCAGCACTTGCCGTGATCGGGGTCGGCATCGTCGCCATCAATATGCTGACATGGCACGGAGTCTTCTGGGCGATATGGCCGCTGCTCGGGCTCTCCGTTGCCGCCGGCGTGCGCTGGGCAATGCGTGACTGAGGCTCAGGAGCGTCGTGCCAATCGAAGCGCGGCGCCATCGATCATCATCTGCAACCCGGCTTCGAAAAAGGCTTCGTGGCCGCTGTTGCGATAATGCGTGATCGCCCTGTTGGTCAGCGTGAAATCGGCCGCCGCGGCATCGAGCTTTTCCCGTTCCGGCGGCGGTTCGGCCTGCTCCTCGATAACGCAGCCGACGGTGTAGCGACTGACCGCGACGAGCAGTTCCATGGCGAATTCCGCTCCCATGCCTGCTTTGACGAGTATCGCGATATGGGTTTCAATATTGGCGAGATCCTGCGGATTGGCCTCGGTACCTACATGCACCCGCCCGCCATCGCGATAGTTCAGAAGCGCGCGGCGGAAATTGCGGGCATTGTCCAGCATGAAGTCACGCCAATCATCCACCGAAGCAGGCCAATTATGCGTGTGGCCGCGGGCCATGATCTCTTCGGCCATGGCTTCCACGAGCGCCCGCTTGCTCTTGAAGTGCCAGTAGAGCGCTGGCTGGCGCACATTCAGGCGCTCGGCAAGCATGCGGGTCGAGAGGGCATCGATACCCACTTCGTTCAAGAGCTTCAGCGCTTCGTCGACGATCTGCGCCCTGTCCACTTTCATCGGCTTCGACTTCCCGGTTGCCATTCCAATTTATCAGCGATAAGGAACTTATCAGTGATAAATTTTCAGTTGATCCCATGAAAATAGCGCTTGTCGTCGTCTATGCCACCGTGATCCTCGATGCTGCCGGCATCGGGCTGACCCTGCCGATCTTTCCACGGCTGCTGCAGGACGTCGGCCATACTGACGATCTGGGGTGGCGGTTCGGTGCATTCCTGGCACTTTATGCGCTGATGCAATTCATCTTCTCGCCGGTGCTCGGTTCGCTTTCAGACAGGTTCGGCCGCAAGCCGGTGCTGATGGTGTCACTTGCCGGTGCTGCCATCGACTATGTATTTATAGCGGCTGCCCCGTCGCTCTGGCTGCTCTTTATCGGCCGAGCGATTGCCGGCCTCACGGGTGCCAGCAACGCCGTAGCCGCAGCCTGCGTGACCGATATCACCGAGGATGCCGAGCGCACCCGCCGCTTCGGCCAGCTCAGCGCCTGCTTCGGCATCGGTTTCATTGCCGGTCCAGCGATCGGCGGAGTTCTAGGTGAATTCTCCGTGAGGTTGCCCTTCGTCATCGCTGCCGCACTCAATGCAGCTAATCTGGTGATGGCGCTCTTCCTGCTGCCGGAGACGCGCATGACCGGTTCGGAAGCCGAGAAACAGGAATTTTCACCGCTTGCACATTTCCGCTGGCTCATGGGCTATCGGCTACTGCTGCCGCTCGCGGGCGCCTATTTCATCCTTGCACTTGTCGGCGAAGTCGGCGGTACGATCTGGGTTCTTTATGGACAGGACAAGTTTTCCTGGTCGCCCATGATGGTTGGCTTCTCGCTTGCCGCTTTCGGCTTCTTCCATGCGGTCGTGCAGGCTTTCATTGCCGGGCCAATCAGCGAAAGATGGGGGGAGCACCGGACACTTCTGATCGGCATCGTCGCCGACAGCGCGGCCTATATCATCATCGCGCTGGTGACGCAGGGCTGGATGGCATTCCTGTTGATGCCGCTCTTCTGCCTCGGCGGGGTTGGCGCTCCTGCCCTGCAATCGCTGGTGACGGCGCGTGTCGATAGCGATCATCAGGGACGGGCACAGGGGCTGCTTGCGAGCATGACCAGCCTTGCCTCGATCATCGGACCGCTGGCGATCAGCACTGTCTACTTCGCCTCGCGCGATGCCTTCCCAGGACTTGTCTGGGTGCTTGGCGCTGCTTTCTACGTACTCTGCCTGCCAGTCGCCTTCACGCGCCGGCCGAAGGATACAACGGCCTGAACATCGGCGGCGGCGAGATGGTCTCGCCGCCTGTTCCGATTACTTGACGCTGTTATTGGGCGACGCCGATCGAAGCCAGGTATTCAGCCGAAGCAATGATCTTCGATTTGTCCTTGATCTCGATGATCAGGCGCGGATTGCTTTCGACCTTGGCAAGGGCTGCAAAAATCGCGCGCCAGTTCACGGTACCTTCGCCCAGCGCCCAGTGGCGGTCGGCATAACCGTCGGCATCCTGCAGGTGCACGTGGCCGAGGCGGTTGCCAGCGGCATGGACGTAATAATCAACCGGTGGCGCACCGGTCGAGCCGTGGGCGTAGTGCGCATGGCCGGTATCGATGGAGACCGCAACGGCCGGCGAATTGAAGCTTTCGGCAAGCGCCACGCGGATATGCGGATCCTTGTCCTCGATGTTTTCGATGACGAGGGTGCAGCCGATTTCTTCGGCGCGCTTCACGGCTTCCCGCATCGTCTGATGGCAATAGTCGGTGATGCTTTCGCGCTCGCCTGGATTGTTGTCGAGGTTGTTATAGCCCCAGGTCGTGTAGGGGCTGTGGATGACCATGTGCGTGCCGCCGATTGCGGCGCAGACATCGAGGCCCTGCAGCATGCGGCGGGAGACGACGGAGCGGATATCCGGATCCTGCGAGGCGATGATGAAGCCCCAGAACGGGCCATGGATGCCGACGCGGCCCTTGAAGCCGTCGAGCAGCTTCCTGGCGCGATCGGCGCGCGGCGTCCAGTCGCCGTTCAGAACGTCGGCATTGATGAAGCTCTGCAATTCGAGATCGCGGGACTTTTCGAAGAGCCAGTCACGATGGTTTTCGAGTTCGTCGATCGTCATGGCTGCGCCGACGACGGGAAGAGAAGACATGGGGTTGCTCCGCTGATGGTATGCCGGATTGGCGGGGAAGGATCGGCGCGTTCTATGCGCCTCTTCTGTGTCGGCGATATTACAGAAATAGTGGATGCAAACCTGCCGCACTTGCAGAACGGAGGACCCATACCGATATGCTGGCGGTGGGTTTCAGGGGCTGAAAGCGTGCAAAAGCCGCGTATTTGTCGCCCTCCCCCGGTTTTGCGGCGGTTGCCAAAGCGACCGCGAAAGTCTATCGGACCGCCCCGCAAGAACAAGAAAGAGACATCATGTCCAACTCATTTGTGAATACAGATGCCCGGAAGGAGGTAAAAAGCTTCTTCGTGCTGGGCGACAAGGTCGAGCGACGGGCTCGCCTGACAGGCAACTGGCTCAACGTCTTCGATGTGACCGTCGAGCCCGGCGGCAGGACGCCGCGGCACGCGCATGCGAGCCCAGAAGTCTTCCGGATCATCGAGGGTACTCTGACGGTCTGGCGGCTGACCGACACCGGGCCGGAAGAGATCCAGGCGAGCGCAGGCGACATCGTCAGCATCGCCCCCTTCATGGTGCACGGCTATTCCAACAACGGAACCGTGCCTGCGGTCTTCTCGGCCATCGTTGATCGCGACATGGCCGAATTCATCGAGACCGAAGGCGTTACCGAACGACCGCAGGGCAGTCCATCACCGGAGACGGTGGCGCGCATGCGGGCAGCGGCAAACGCGCATGGGATCACGATCCTGGCGGCTTGACGAGATCGATCCTTGCGACCGATCTGCTCTTCCGAAAACTGCCACATAAGCTCGCGTTGATGCACGGGCCAACGTTTACGGGGGATGGCGTCGCTCTGAATTCCCTACTACGACAACCGCGTTTGGCTCTAGTCGCAGATGGTCCTGTAGCGTACCACGCGGTGGTGATGCCTGTATCCGTAGTATCTCTGTGTCCAGCAGCGGTCGCCATGGCGATACCTCGGGCGGCCATAGTAGTCATCGTAGCCGTAGCGTGGCGGGTAGCGATAGTACCGTGGTTCTGGGCGATCGTAATAGCGAGGGCCGGTCCCATACTCGAAGTAGATCTGAGAGAATGCGGGCGACGCTGTTAACGCCGTCGCTAAAGCCAATGCTGCGATAATGAACTTCTTCATGTCCTCTTCCGATTCCGATTTACGCGCACTCCATGCAAGGCAATCTTCCCACGCCTTGAATCTTAATATGTCATCGGCACCGTCTCTGGACACTGGACCTAGGTCCCGCTCGAACAAGGACTTAGGTCCGATGACATAGGGTGGGGGATCCTCGGCGAAGGCGCTAGATAGGCCGTTTTGCGATGGAACATTTGGCATTGCCGCGGTATAAGCGCGCGCTATTTTCGGGAAGAGCCTTTTAGCGGTAACCGATGCCAAGTCCTCCCAAATCCTCAACGCAAAGTGCCGGTAGCTCAAGCACGGGTATCAATCACCCGGCAGATTCGAAGCTTCCGACCGACGATGTTGGGGCGCAGGCGCCCGCCGCGGACTCATTGGCTGAGACCAGCTCATCCCCCCAGGCCGCCTACCCAAAACAGCCTCACAAGTCCTTCGGCCAAAGCAGACAGGCAGCGCACGATTTATTGTGTGCCCTAGCCCATGATTTGCGAGTGGGCTTAACCTTGGCCAAGGCCAAAACAGTCGCAGCCGCTTCCCATTTGAGGACGGAGTTCAGAAAAGCAAACCGGTCGGAAACCACAACGACGATCGGCCATCTTGGCAAGTGGTTCGCGACTGCTCTGGCTAAAACCGGGCGCGGTATCGGTGATCTGTATGCCATGCCCTTCAAAAATCGCCGACGCGGCTCGCTTCATGCGGGACGGTGGAAAGTCGCCCTGGGATCGGCCTTTCTTGTCTTTCTGCTCCTGACGGGAAGTGTCCTGGTGTGGGCACTGAAGGACGTTCCCTGGGGCGAGATCCGGGATGGGAGCTTGAAGCCTGTCGTAGTGCTGGAGACCGCTGACGGTGCACCGTTGGTAAGACAGGGGCCGTATCAAGGCCCCTATGCGCAATACAACCAGTTTCCGCCGCAACTGATCGACGCCGTCCTCTCGATCGAGGATCGGCGGTTCATGCATCACTTTGGCATCGACATCAGAGGGATCGGAAGAGCGCTCCTGCGGAATTTCGAAGCTGGCTCGGTGGTAGAGGGCGGCAGCACGATCACCCAGCAGCTTATCAAACTGCAATATCTCGACAGCGATCGGACAATAAAACGAAAGATACAGGAGGTCGTCATCGCCCTCTGGCTGGAGTGGAAACTCGGCAAGCAAGAAATCCTGACGCGCTATCTCAACAGCGCTTATCTCGGTGCTGGTGCGACCGGCATGCCTGCCGCCGCGCGGATCTACTTCAACAAGGATATCAGCGCCCTCGACCTGCCGGAATCGGCGATGCTGGCGGGATTGCTGCGGGCGCCGAGCCAGTGGAATCCGATCGATAATTTCGAAGGCGCCCGGCAACGCACCGCCGTTGTTCTTGACGCGATGGTGGCCAATGGCAAGATCAGCGGACCGGAGGCGGAGGAAGCCAAGGCGAGTTTTGCCAAGCTGCATCCGACGACGCCGACACCGCGCTCCGGAAGCTGGTTTGCTGACTGGATTTCGCCGCAGGCGGGCGAGATCGCCGGCTCCTCGCCAGGATCGACCACGGTTCGCACGACCCTTGTGCCGCATCTGCAACAGATCGCTGAGAACGTCGTAAAGAGAGCCTTGGACAGGGAAGGAAAGGCCGCGGGAGCATCTCAAGCCGCGTTGGTTGCGATGACACCCGACGGCGCGGTCGTTGCCATGGTCGGTGGCCGCGACTACAAGGCAAGCCAGTTTAACCGCGCCGTCACGGCGATGCGGCAGCCCGGCTCCACCTTCAAGCTGTTCGTCTACTACGCGGCGCTGAAGGCTGGGCTTACCTTGTCCGATTGGGTTCTCGACGCGCCGATCAATATCGACGGCTGGTCGCCGGAAAATTCCGGCGACCGCTATCACGGCTGGGTAACACTGGCCGAGGCTTTCGCCCGATCACTCAATGCCGCGACAGTCAGGCTTGCCGATCAGATCGGGCTCGACAATGTGATTGCCGCCGCCCGAGAACTCGGCATCGATGCGCCGCTTGCCAATACACCGTCTCTGGCGCTCGGCACATCCGAAGTAAACCTGCTTGACCTGACCAGCGCCTACGCGTCTGTCCATCTCGGCAAGGCACCTGTCAGGCCCCGGGGCATCATCGACTTTCAGGCCGCGGGGCAGCCGAAAGCGTTTCGGGTCGGTTTACAAGCTGGGCCGAATGTCGACCTTTCGCCCTACCAGTCCGATCTCCTCGGGCTCTTGCAGTTGGTGGTCGAGCGGGGCACTGGACGGGGCGCCGACCCAGGGACGTTCGCAGCCGGCAAGACGGGCACCAGCCAAAACAATCGCGACGCCTGGTTCATCGGCTTCACGAAACCGCTTGTCGCCGGCGTCTGGGTGGGCAATGACGATGACGCGCCGATGAACGGCGTCACAGGCGGCGCCTTGCCGGCCCGTATCTGGCGGGACTTCATGCAAGAGGCAATGGCCGAGCCTGCACCGAATGAGGCAAGCTCGACAGGAGCAATGATCGACGGTCGAGGTGCACCGCAATCCTGCAACATCGCCGCCTGCTCCCGCAGCTATCGTTCCTTCCGGCCGTCGGACTGTACTTACCAACCCTACTCTGGCGAGCGGCTGCTTTGCGAAAAGTGATCTTCGCCTCTACACAAAGCCCTGCCGGATAGCCGCAGCATAGACGAGGTTCGCATCCGCCACGTCGAGGACGTGGCCTGATATCAGGAGAAAAATGATGGCATGGTCAGCCAGCCAATATGTGAAATTCGAGGATGAACGCACCCGCCCGGCGCGCGACCTGCTGGCGCAGGTGCCGCTGACGGAACTCCGCCATGCGGTCGATCTCGGCTGTGGGCCGGGCAATTCGACCGAGCTGATCATCGACCGTTATGGCGCGGCCAATGTGTCCGGCCTCGACAGCGACCTCAACATGCTGGAGGCCGCCCGCAAGCGCCTGCCGGGCACGGCCTTCGTGGAGGCCGATCTTTCCACCTGGCAGCCTTCCGAACCGGCAGACCTGCTCTTTGCCAATGCCGTGTTCCAGTGGCTTCCCGACCATCTCGACATTTTCGACCGGCTGATGGACGGGCTGGCGCCGGGTGGCGTGCTCGCCGTGCAGATGCCCGACAATCTCGGCGAGCCGAGCCATCTGATGATGGAGGAAACGGCACATGCCGGGCCATGGAAGGCCGCGTTTGAAAAGAAGAGCGTACGGCGCAACATGCTGCCACCGCCATCGACCTATTACAGCCGGCTGATCGCCAAATCCTCCCGCGTCGATATCTGGCACACGATCTACAATCACCCGATGGACAATGCGGCGGCGATCGTCGAATGGGTCAAGGGAACGGGGCTGCGCCCCTATCTCGACCATGCCGGCGAAGGGCATCGTGAGGCTTTTCTTGCTGACTATCTGGAACGAATCGACCGTGTCTATCCGAAGGCGTCCGACGGCAAAGTTCTGCTCAAGTTTCCGCGGCTCTTCATGGTAGCTGTGAAGGCCTGATCGGAAACCCCTGAATTCCCTGACGCCGGCAGCGATCCGCTGCCGGCGAAACTTTGTCGGCTCTCCGCAAGCCACACGCAAAGTTTGAAGTGTAGCGGTTCGCCCTGGGGTTTCTCAATCCAGACGTGCTTTTGTGACGCTGCCAGCGTCGATCGCTATCCATTCAACGCCTTTGCGCCACCACGTGCGGGGCCTGACAAAGAGATTTTCAAAATGGTTTCTTCTGTATCTAACATACGACTGGAGAGGGCGCAGATCGCGCTGCAGGTGATCAAGGGCAATTCCTCGGAAAGCAGCTCCAGCAGCTCGACCGGCCACGATTATTCCAGCCTTCCCTCGCAGTCGCGCTCGGCGCTGTCGGTGATGCTCGACAAGATTAATTCCGGCAAGACCGGATCGACGGATGCCTCCGGCAACACCGTCGCCAGCACCGACATCACCACCGCCTCATTCATGGCGCTGCTGCGCCAGAACATGACGGCCGCGGCTGATGCCAAGGGTGAAAACAGCCAGGAAGCTGCCATGCTTGCCGCCTTCAAGAAGGGCCAGTTGGCGGTTACCGATCCGATCCAGGGCGTTTCGATCAAGGCATGGGATGTGACCGATCCCAAGGAAGCCGATGTCGAGCAGAAGAAGGGCACAGCGATCAAGACGGACGACTGGAACGATTTCCTGCGCGACCATTTGCAGCGCGATTCCCACGGGCGCCTCGTCAGAAGCGAAAACGGCAGCTTCATCGAGAAGGGCACCGGCAACGAGGTCTATTTCGGCCAGGTCGGAACGCAAAATTATTATATCACCTGGCCTGTGAAGACCGAGACGAAGCCGGCCACGGATGGCGGCAAGTCGGACAGTACCAAATCCGGCACGGCGGACACATCCGGCACCCAGAAGCCAGCCACCAACAGCACCGCCGACACGTCAGTCAAGAGCAGCTAAGCTGCTCTTCTCAAACAGATTTTGCCAGTGACATCTCCGGGGCTCCGAGCCCCGGAACTGCTTTCGGGGTGCGGCACTGCACCGCGATCGCCCTGTCAAATGCTTGTTCTCATTGGTAGGCAGGTTCTCTTGCGGTAAAGCGGAAGCGCTTTATATTCGGCCGGACAATCCAGCAGGAGATGACACGCATGGACGCTCACCCTACCCCGCCCGTCACTCTCGTCATCTTCGGCGCCACCGGCGACCTGACACGGCGACTGCTGGTTCCGGCCATCATCAATCTCACGCGCAGCCACCTCGTCGGCAGCGATCTGAATATCCTCGGCGTCGGCATCGAGCCCGGTGACGACGAATTCCTGCGCAAGCGGCTAGATGACTTCCTCAGCCATATCAGCGGCGAGGAAGAAACAATGAAAGACGAAGCCTGGGGGAGCCTGCGGCCACGCATCTCCTATCTGCAGGGTGACTTCACCAAGGACGATATCTTCCTCGAAATCGGCAAGCGCCTCGGCACGACCTGCAATGCAGCCTTCTATCTTGCCGTGCCGCCGAGCTTCTTCGGTCCGATCGTCGAGAAACTTGCCGATCTCGGGCTGATGGATGAAAGCGACGGCTGCTTCCGCCGCGTGGCGATCGAAAAACCCTTCGGCACCGATCTAGCTTCGGCCAAAGCGCTGAATGCGCGCATTCTTGCCCGTGTGGCGGAAAGCCAAGTCTACCGGCTGGACCATTTCCTCGGCAAGGAAACGGTGCAGAACCTGATGACGGCGCGTTTCGCCAACATGATGATCGAGTCGCTGTGGAACAGCCGCTATATCGATCACGTGCAGATCACAGCCTCCGAAATCGTCGATGTCGGTACGCGCGGCAAGTTCTACGATGCGACCGGCGCACTGCGTGACATGATCCCCAACCATCTCTTCCAGCTTCTGGCGATGATTGCCATGGAACCACCGAACAGTTTTGACGCCGAGGCGATCCGCAACGAGAAGAGCAAGGTTCTGAAGGCGCTGCGCATCTATACGCCTGAGGAAGCCAGGGCCAATGGCGTGCGCGGGGCTTATACCGCCGGTCCGCTCAACGGCATCGACCTGCCCGCCTATCGCGATACGAAGGATGTTTCGCCCGACAGCAAGACCGAAACCTATGTGGCACTGAAGCTCTATGCCGATACCTGGCGCTGGGCCGGCGTTCCCTTCTATCTGCGCACCGGCAAGGCGATGACGGCGCGCGATACGGAAATCGTCATCACCTTCCAGCCTGTGCCCTTCGCGCAGTTCCGCGAAACGGGGGCCAACCGTCGCCTGCCGCCGAACAAGCTCGTCATTCAGGTGCAGCCCGATGAGGGGATGAGTATGGAAATTTCGATCAAATCGCCAGGTCAATCCGTCGATACCGTGCCGGTAGCGCTGGATTTCCGCTATGCCGACAAGTTCGATATCAGCAAGACGACCGGTTACGAATCACTGCTCTACGACCTCTTCATCGGCGATCAGACACTCTTCCAGCGCGCAGACGGCATCGAGGCCGGCTGGGCAGCGGTGCAGCCCTTCCTTGACGAGTGGGCAAAGGATGACCGCATTCCGGATCCTTATGTTCCGGGCAGCATGGGGCCTGCCTGCGCCGACGAACTGATCCAGCGCGATGGCCGCAAGTGGCATGAACTGGGAGTTCTCCGGCGCAAGAGCGGCAAATAGCCGTTCCTGCTCGCCGGCCCGACGATCGTCCCGTCAACGGCAGGCAGCGGGCAGCGTACCGTTACGCACCGCCGCGCGATAGGCGCGCGTGCCGTGCTTTGGGCACGGCGTCCGTTCGGGCGGAACGACGACGGTGACATTTTCGTTTCCGACTGTATCGAACGGAATGGAGATACCGCCGCCGCTTGCATTGGCATCCGGCACGGTGCCTGGCGGCATGCCACCGAAGCGGCCGGAATAGTCCATATCACCGAGGGCCTGGGAGAAGGCCGGAGCGGCGAAACCGAGGAGAATGATCGAGGCTGCTGCAATCAAGTTACGCATGACCATATTCCTTTTATCTGGCCGATATGAAACGAGATTTCGAAGCGCATCGTTCCAGCCGATCCGGCCGTCGGTGAAAAAATCCGGCACTGGTTAATCTAGGAAAGGTAGCCGCGGATTTCCATCCGGCGACTGGTGTTGCCGGATGGATTCATCAACTCTCAAAATGCGATCGATTCGTTGACGAAGAAGGTGCGCTGCTCGCCCATGAACCTGCCGCCATTATTATCTTTCGAGCGGGTAAATAATCGCTCGGCGAATAGCTTCTTCGCGCCGAAGCAATTGTTGCGCTTTCAAAGATCGGCTTTCAGACGAACTGGCTGAGGCCGGGAACGGAAGCAACGACCTGATCGACCACTTCTTCGCCGGCATGTTCCTTGGCGATGGCGATGGTTTCCTTGGCAAGGGAGGTGATCTCGCTCATGCCAAGGCCTTCGCTCATCAGTTGCTGGCCGAGACCCATGATGCCGCCGGCGCCGAGCGCACTCATGAGGCCGCCGAGCAGGCCGCCACCACCGCCGGCCCCTTCGCCGTTGAACTGGGCAACGAGTTCGGTGGCACCGGGGATCTTTTCGATCATCTCGGCGACAGGGCCGTCGGCCGCCTCGCGCTGCAGGAAGCCGAGCATCATGCCGAGCGCCTTTTCGGCCAGCTCAGGCGAAATGCCCACACGATTGGCAATTTCAGTCACAATCTCATTCATCGTCTGCCTCCTGTTTTTACGTTAACGTCAACGTAATCGAATTGACACGACTACTCAAGCTGCCCGTTCCGACGTTTCCATTGCCGCTTTGCCTTTTGACGCAAACAGTTGTCCGCATCCTGTCGCCTGCTTATAACAGACAAACGATAATTGCATGAATGTGCGGAAAGAGGCGCATATTCGGAACTGAGCGGCGGCATCGACCGAGGAGATATTCTTTCATGCTCGAGGACGGCAAGATTTTCATCGGCGCAAGCCGCAATCCTGATGACAGCATCAACAAGGGCGAATATCTCGACCTCAGGTTCGGCAACCGCCACGGGCTCGTGACCGGCGCCACCGGTACCGGCAAGACGGTGACGCTGCAGGTGCTGGCGGAAGGCTTTGCGAAAGCCGGCGTGCCGGTTTTCGCCGCCGACATCAAGGGTGACCTCTCGGGCATCGCCGCCAAGGGCGAGCCGAAGGATTTTCTCACCAAGCGCGCCCAGCAGATCGGCTTTGACGATTACGAGTTCGAGCAGTTCCCGGTCATCTTCTGGGATCTGTTCGGCGAAAAGGGTCATCGGGTGCGCACGACTGTCGCCGAGATGGGACCGCTGCTGCTTGCCCGCCTGATGGATGCTTCCGAGCCGCAGGAAGGCGTCATCAACATCGCCTTCAAGATCGCCGACAAAGCCGGCCTGCCGCTGCTCGACCTCAAGGATTTCACCGCGCTGCTCAACTATATGGGCGAGAACGCGTCGGAACTTTCCAGCCAGTTCGGCCTCATCTCCAAGGCCTCGGTCGGCTCGATCCAGCGCGCGCTGCTGGTGTTGGAACAGCAGGGGGCCGAACATTTCTTCGGCGAACCGGCGCTGAAGATTTCCGACATCATGCGCACCGCAAACAACGGCTATGGGCAGATCTCCGTTCTTGCCGCCGACAAGCTGATGATGAACCCGCGCCTCTATGCCACCTTCCTGCTGTGGCTGCTCTCCGAACTCTTCGAGGAACTGCCGGAGGTGGGCGATCCCGAGAAGCCGAAGCTCGTCTTCTTCTTCGACGAAGCCCATCTGCTCTTCAACGATGCGCCAAAGGTGCTGATCGAGCGTGTGGAGCAGGTCGTGCGGCTGATCCGTTCAAAGGGTGTGGGCGTCTATTTCGTCACGCAGAACCCGCTCGACGTGCCGGAAACTGTGCTCGCCCAACTCGGCAACCGCCTGCAGCACGCGCTGCGCGCCTATTCGCCGCGCGAGCAGAAGGCGGTGAAGACGGCAGCCGACACCTTCCGCCCCAACCCGGCCTTCGATTGCGCCACCGTCATCACCAATCTCGGCACCGGCGAGGCACTCGTCTCGACGCTGGAAGCCAAAGGTGCGCCGTCGATCGTCGAGCGCACGCTGATCCGCCCGCCATCCGCCCGCGTCGGGCCTGTGACGGATGCCGAGCGTCAGCTGGTCATGGACCACAGCCCCGTGCTCGGCGTCTATGACGAGGACGTGGACCGCGAATCCGCCTTCGAGATGCTCGCTGCCCGTGCCCGGAAGGCGGCCGATTCCGACGCTGCCAAGCGGGCGCAGGAACAGGCACCGCAGGAGGGCAACACCACGTCAGGCTGGACCCTGCCCGGATTTGGCGGCAACGATGACGACAAGGCTCAGCCGCGCGGCCGCTCCGGCTATCAGCGCGAAACGGTCATGGAAGCGGCGATGAAGAGTGTCGCACGCACAGTGGCGACACAGGTCGGCCGGGCACTGGTGCGCGGAATCCTGGGTAGCCTGAAGCGGTAGGAAAGCATGGCGCGATCTCTCGGATCCGCCGCCGCTTTAAGTCAGTCGGGCGCGGCCGGCATCGCAGAACGGCTGCGCACTCTTGTGCAACCAGCTTTGATCAGCGCTTGCGGACAAATTCTGTGCGCAGGACCAGCCCCTTGATCGTGTCGTGGCGGCAGTCGATCTCTTCCGGATTGTCTGTCAGACGGATCGAGCGGATGACCGTACCCTGCTTCAGGGTCTGATTGGCGCCCTTTACCTTCAGGTCCTTGATGAGCGTAACGGAATCGCCGTCCTTCAACACGTTTCCGGAGGCGTCGCGAACCTCGGACACGGCCTGCGCAGCTGCGGCCATCTCTGAAGCCGGACGCCATTCGCCCGTCGCCTCGTCATAAACATACTCGTCGTCACCGCCTGCCATGATACTCGTCCCCGATCAGGAATTGCCTCAGTCTGTCGACGGCCGCTTATACGATCACACATTGCTGTGCAACCGCGGCGGCAATTGGCGGGCGTGACGCGTCAGGTCGTAATGCAGGCGGGTTTAGAGCGGCCGCGACATGAAGACTTCGGTATGGCTGATTTCGGCCGGAACCTCGTGAAAAGGCGAACAGTGAACGAAGCCGAAGGCTTCGTAGAGGGAGACTGCACTCTTCAAATAGGCGGCGGTATTGACGAGCATGGTGGTGCGTTTGCTCTCTTTCGCCTCATCGAGCACCCTCTGCATCAGCAGATTGCCGACGCCGCGGCCACGAAAAGCGGGATCAACGTAGAATTTATGGATCTCCATGGCATCCGCCTCGAACGGCGCGAGCGCGATGCAGCCAGCCGGCGCGCCCTGCCATCTGGCAAGAAACATCATGGCATCATCGGATCCGTATTTCCGGGCGAGGCTTTCATGCGTTTCGCCGTGGAAAAGCGTCATGACGATCTCGGCGGGGATACCACGGTCGCGGCCGAGCTCCACATCCAATGCGCCGAGCGCATCGCAGAAGCCGGCGATGATGATGAAATCCTCTGTACTGCCTGCCCTGGATACGGAAATCATCCCTCGTCCCCCGATCCGGATGATGATGGTCGTTCATAGCATTTGCGCGCGTCCGGCGCCATGATGATCCCTCGTCCTCAAGCCCTCGTCCGCCATCCCTTGTCTGCAGCCCCAAGCAATGGTATTTCCTCTCCTGCAACCGAGAAAGAAAGGAGGGCTGCGCGTGAATATATACTTCCGGCATCATCGCCAGCGTGGCCCAGTCAACGCCCTGCAGATGCGTTTGCAGGGCTGACCAGAGACCGTTTCTCGCAAATCTCTTCCTGGTCCGCCCTTTGTGGCATTGCTGCGCCTGAATTCGACGTCTCAGCCGCATGCATCTCTCAATCCGCAAGGCATGGCGCGCATTTCCGTCGATGGCTGAAAGCCCCGGATCCGCGTCTTCGCCTGACAAGGCCAGGATCAGATCATGACCCTCATCAATATCCGCAATCTCGGCATCGTGCTGTCCGCGCCGCTGTTTTCGAAGCTCAATCTCGTCGTCAATGCCGGCGACCGGATCGGTCTCGTGGCGGCCAACGGGCGCGGCAAATCCACCCTCCTCAGGCTCATGACGGGTGCGCTGGAGGCGACCGAAGGCGACATCACCAGGGCGCGCGGGCTGACGATCGGCCATGTGGAACAAAACGTGCCATCAGCGCTTTTCGATGCCACCTTCCGCAACGCCATCCTGCACGCCCTTCCGCCTGACCAGGCCGACAGCGAAAGCTGGCGCGCCGATGTCGTGCTGGAATCGCTCGACGTGCCGGAGGAGCTGCGCGAGCGGCCGCTCCGGCAGCTCAGCGGCGGATGGCAGCGGCTGGCGTTGATCGGCCGCACCTGGGTGAACGAGCCTGATGTGCTGCTGCTCGACGAACCAACCAACCATCTCGATCTCGAAAAGATCGCGCAGCTCGAAAACTGGCTGAACATGCTGCCTCGCGATACGCCCGTCATCATTTCCAGCCACGACCGCGCCTTCCTCGATGCAACGACCAACCGGACGCTCTTCCTGCGGCCGGAGCAATCGCCCGTCTTTTCCCTGCCTTACAGCCGGGCGCGCGCCGCCCTCGACGAGGCGGATGCCTCCGACGCGCGGCGCTATGAGAAGGAGATGAAGACGGTCGAGCAGCTTCGAAAACAGGCGGCAAAGCTCAACAATATCGGCATCAATTCCGGCAGCGACCTGCTGGTGGTCAAAACGAAGCAGCTGAAGCAGCGCGCCGAGAAGCTTGAAGAGGCTGCCAGGCCCGCTCATCTTGAGCGTTCGGCCGGCGCGATCCGGCTCTCCAATCGCGGCACGCATGCCAAGGTTCTGGTGACCCTCGAAGATGCCGAAGTCACGACGCCTGACGGCACCCTGCTCTTCCGTACGGGAAAGCAGTTCATCTGCCAGGGTGACCGCATCGTGCTGCTCGGCCTCAACGGCGCCGGCAAGTCGCGGCTGGTCTCCATGCTCAGGGCAGCAATCGCCGAGCCTGAAACGGCAAAAGCCGGCATAAAGGCAACGCCGTCGCTGGTACTCGGCTACGGCGACCAGCTCCTTGCCGATCTCAGCGACGCCGACACGCCGCTGCAGACGATCATCCGCCGCTTCGATGTCGGCGATCAGCGGGCGCGCGCGCTGCTTGCCGGCGCCGGCATGACGATCGATATGCAGGGCAGGCCGGTAAAACTGCTTTCAGGCGGTCAGAAGGCGCGGCTCGGCATGCTGGTACTCAGGCTGACTCAACCAAATTTCTACCTGCTCGACGAGCCCACCAACCATCTCGACATCGACGGGCAGGAGGCGCTGGAAAGCGAGCTGATGGCGCAGGAGGCAAGCTGCCTGCTCGTCTCGCATGACCGCAGTTTCGTGCGCGCGGTCGGCAACCGCTTCTGGCTGATCGAACGGAAGAAGCTGGTGGAAGTGGAGAACCCTGAAGGATTTTTTGCAAGCGTAGGGGCTGGGTAACGGGGCTTGGGGACTGCTTTTCGTCTTCCGGCGTGCCGTGCGGCCCCCTCATCCGACCCTTCGGGCCACGTTCTCCCCGCTGGGGAGAAGGCAAGAATGCGCGGGCTCGGCAACGTCCCTTCTCCCCGGCGGGGAGAAGGTGCCGGCAGGCGGATGAGGGGGCCGCACGGCACCTCTTACCCGTGTCACTGCTGCATTCGTCGAGCTACCGCTTGCCCGCAGACAGGCAGAAATACGCCCCCTGCGGATCCATTCCCTGGCAGACCCAGCCGCCGGGAACTTCCATGGGACCGTTGACGACTTTGCCGCCGCCGGCATTGACGCGCTCGATCGCCGCATCGAGCGCCGGCACGGTGAAATAGTAGGACCAGAAGGCCATCTTGACTTCCGGCGGGCGGGTCATCATGCCGCCTGTCTGTTTTCCGTGCACGGCAAAGATGTGGTAGACGCCCATAGGCCCCATGTCGAAATCCTGATCCTTCGTCCAGCCGAAGCGCTTGGAATAAAAGTCGAAGGCCTTGGCGCCATCATTGGCGTAGAGTTCACGCCAGCCGACATGACCGGGCGTGTCGAAAGGAAGCTCCGGCGGCGGATTTTCCATCGGCAGCGGGGTCATGATGCAGAGCACAGCTCCATCAGGATCGGCCACGACCGCAAAGCGGCCGATGCCCGGAATATCCGCCGGCTGGCGGCGAACGGTACCGCCATTCGCCGCAAAGTCGCGCGCCGACTGGTCGACATCGTCGACGGCGACATAACCGGTCCAGTTCGGCGGAATGCCCTGGCCTTCCAGTTCCGCCGGAAATGGCATCATACCGGCGACCCTGACGCCGTTCGCTTCAAAGATCGTGTATTCAGGCTGGTCTGCTGCCGGCATCTTGCTCGCCGTCCAGCCGACGACCGAACCATAAAATTTCGCCGCCGCATCTGGGTCCGGCGTCATCAGTTCGCACCATATGAACTTCCCATGCGTATTGGACATCGTGTCCTCCTCGGTCCACGCTTGAGTTCTGTCTCTCTGCTTTTTTTACGCAATTCCGGTCCCCAAAATTGCTCTCGCACCTTTGCTGGAATTGCTCTTGATGTGCCCGGCGATTTCAGCCCTTGCGGGTGTATCTGGCTTCCATGAACTGTTTCCAGGTTCCATCCGGCTCCCTCGTGCTCGATGTGAAGGTTCTCACATCGTTGTCTAGGAAGGTGATTTGCTCGCGATAGTCAGCAAGGCCGCTATCATCGAAAGCTGGCCCCCTTGTATAAAGCGACAGGACATTGCCTGACGGCTCAACCTCGCCTTCATAAGTCCACATGTAATCCATCATGGAGCCGATCCAGCTGCCGACATACTTGCCCTTGCTTGGGTCGTAGCCGAGGGTGAGCATGGTGGTCGCTTGCTTGCCATCCGCCATCTCGCCGCTGCCTTCAGCAATGAACCAGATGCCTTGTAGAGAACGCACCTCCTCTTCCCAGGGCTTCTGGCCGGTCATGTCGGACGATGTCACAGTCCATCGGCCGACCATTTTCTCCAGGAAGGCATGCTCCTTCAGCACTTCCGCAGTCTTCATCGTCCTTCTCCTCGGGATGATGGGTGGCTGGCTAGATGCTTCATGCAATTCCGAACGCAAGACCGCGCAGCGCTTTTGCTGGGCCTGCGCTAGTGGCAGGATGAGGCCCGGGGGGCATCCTCATATTCATCGTGGCGCTTCACGAAATCCATGGTCGAATCTTCGTTGCGACCCTTGGGGGCATGATCCAGGATCATCAGCGTACCGAGGATTTCTTCCGCGCCTCGGGCATAGCTCGAATAGGTATGGAACACTTCGCCCTTGTCATTTTTATAAAAGGCGGAAAGTCCCGGCAGTTCGTCATTGGCGTCAGAGGGCGCTATCGGAGAGAAATTGTAAAAGACCTTGTCTTTGGCAAGGTCCTCAGGCGTGAAAGATACGTGATAATCGAAATTGAAATCGCTGCCGAAGGACGAAACCCAGGGGAATTTCCAGCCCATGCGCTTCTTGTAAGCTTCGATCTTGGCAAGCGGGGCGCGGGCGACCGCAACGAGGGTAACGTCGTGATGGTTGAGGTGGGGTAGCGTGCCGTCCAGATGATCGGCGAGGAACGAGCAGCCCGGGCAGCCGGCCTCCCATTCGGGACCGAACATGAAGTGATAGACCATCAGCTGGCTGCGGCCGTCGAACAGGTCGGCGAGCGATTTCGGCCCCTGCGGCGTGTCGAACGTGTAGTCCTTATCCACTTTCACCCATGGCAAAGCCATACGCTCGGCATTCAGCTTGTCTCTCAGATGGGTCGCCTCTTTTTCCTTCAGCAGCAAAGCTCGGCGGGCTTCGAGCCATTCCTCGCGGGAGACGACGGGATTTTGAGCTACCTTGTTCAGCATGATCTGCGCCCTCCTCCGGCGCGCCGGTATTTTCCGGCAGATAGGCTCCTCTTCTTGACTAAATATATTGATATCAATAGAAATAGATCATGTCAAACGTGATCACGATTCCTTTTTCCACGACGCTTCTGGTGCGGGATACATGCCTGTGCCTGCACGTACAGCGAGCCGCTCGTGCACTCGCAAGGCTGTTCGACGATGCGCTGCGGCCGGTCGGCCTCACCAACGGACAGTTCTCCCTGCTGATGTCCCTGAACCGGCCAGAGCCGCCGCCGATGGGACCCGTCGCAAGCCTGCTCGCCATGGACCAGACGACGCTGACGGCGGCACTGAAACCCCTGCAGCGAAAGGGGTACGTCGATATCATACCCAACCCGAGAGACCGGCGCGGCCGCCTGCTCCGCCTGACGGAGGACGGGCGGGCCGTGCTGCAAAAGGCGCTGCCGATATGGGAAAACACACATGCGGCGCTGGAAGCGAAATTGCCTGAGGGCAACGGGGACGAGCTGCGGCGGGACCTGCAGTACCTGGCCTGATCTTGCAAGGCTGGGATTTGACAACTGCAAAATAAGCCACAAAAAAGCCTCTTGACTTAGAGTGCGCTCGAAGCCGTAGCTTCCTTTGCGTCGTGACGAGAACAGGTGTCTCATGAAGATCAGTGACCTCGCGAAACGGTGCGGTTTGTCGGCTCATACGCTGCGTTATTACGAGCGTATCGGCCTGCTCCCCTATGCCGACCGCGATCGATCCGGACAACGTGACTACGACGCTTCAATCCTTTCCTGGATCGAGTTTCTTGGTCGTCTGAAGACGACCGGCATGCCGATCCGAGACATGCTGCTTTACGCAAAGCTTGCCGATAGCGGGAAAGTCACTTTCAGCGAGCGTCGCAAGTTGCTCGAAGTGCATCGTGAGCGTGTCCGGGCCAATCTGGCCGATCTCGAAGCCTGCCTTCGCGTCCTCGACGGCAAAATCGCCTCCTATGCGGAGGCGGAAGAAAGGATGAGAGATGACAAACGGAACATTGCAGACACGCCGGCTCGGGCAAGGGCTTGAGGTCGGATCGATCGGCCTCGGCTGCATGGGCATGAACTGGGCCTATGGGGCAACGGAAGCAGACAAGGGCGAGGCAATCGCCACGATCCATCAAGCGCTCGAGCGCGGCGTGACCCTGCTCGATACCGCCGATGCCTATGGCCCACACACCAACGAAGAACTCGTGGGTGGGGCGATCAGAGGTCGGCGCGAGCAGGTGGTGCTGGCAACCAAGTTCGGCCTCGTACGCGGAATAAAAGCAATACCTGGCGTCAGCGCCCAGACAGTCAATGGGCGGCCCGAATATGCCAAAGCCTCCTGCGATGGGTCGTTGCGGCGCCTCGGCGTCGACCACATCGATCTCTATTACCTGCACCGCGTCGACCCCAATACGCCGATCGAGGACACGGTCGGGGCGATGAAGGAACTCGTCGAAGCCGGCAAGGTCAGGCATATCGGATTGTCGGAGGCCAGCCCGGAAACGATCCGCCGGGCGCATGCCGTGCATCCCGTCACCGCCGTTCAGAGCGAATATTCGCTGTGGTCCCGCGAGCCTGAAGACGGGGTGCTGGAGACGCTGCGTGAACTCGGGATCGGGCTTGTCGCCTATTCGCCGCTCGGGCGCGGCTTCCTGTCCGGCGCCATCAAATCCGTCGACGATCTTGCACCCGATGACTATCGGCGGACCTCACCGCGGTTCATGGGCGACAATTTCCAGCGGAACCTCGAGCTCGTCGCCGTCGTCGAGGAGATTGCGCGCCGCAAGGGCGTAACGCCGGCGCAGCTGGCGCTTGCCTGGGTGATGGCGCAGGGCGACGATATCGTGCCGATACCCGGCACCCGCCGCCGCACCCGGCTGGACGAGAATCTTGGAGCGGCCGCCGTTGATCTGACACCTGGGGATCTCGAGGAAATCGCAAGCGTCCTGCCCCGCGCTGTCGGAGATCGCTACGGCGAAATCGGCATGCGCGAGCTCAACGGATAGACATCCGAAAAGCACGAAGTCTTCTCCCCACCTCTCGGGGAGAAGACACAGCGTTGTCGTGACGATCAGCGCGTCAGGTCGAGGGCTGCCGTCAGGTTGCCCATCGGCGGCTCGTTGTTCAGCGCAAGCGCCTTGTCGCGCGCGAGCAGGCCCGGCAGCACCGGCAGGTCGTAGCGGGCCGTGATCAGCCGCAGGATCGAGGTCGTGTCATATTGCGTGTGATCGACCATGCCGCCCTTGGCGTAAGGCGAGATGATGAAGGCCGGAATGCGGTTGCCCGGCCCCCAGCGGTCGGCCTTCGGCGGCGCGACGTGATCCCAGAAGCCGCCGTTTTCGTCATAAGTGACAATCACGAGCATGTGGCCCCATTGCGGGCTGTTTTCGAGATGCGAAACGAGATCGGCGAGGTGCTGGTCACCGCTCGATACATCGGCATAACCGCCATGTTCGTTGAGATTGCCCTGCGGCTTATAGAAGGAAACGGCCGGGAGTTTGCCGTCGTCGATATCCTTGATGAAGGCTTCGCCGCCGAGACCGCCGTCCTTCAGGTGCTCTGCGCGGGCTGCCGTGCCCGGCGCGAAGTTGGCGAAATAGTTGAAGGGCTGATGGTGGAACTGGAAGTTCGGCACCGGCGTAGCGTTCTTGCCGTCAAGCGCTGCCTGCCACGCACCGCTATACCATGCCCATGTGACTCCCTTCAGCGACAGGAGGTCGCCGATGGTAATCTCGTGCTGCGGCGGCAGGGTGTTCGGCTGCGACGGGTCGGCATAGGCCGCATCGCCATCCTTGGCCGGGGCGTTGACGCTCGGCTGGTAAGGTGGCTGCATGGTGTTGACGGCATAGAAATCCGGCGTGAGGTTGCCGTCGGAGACGAATTTCGGAGCGCCTTCGAGAGCCGACTTCGGTCCGTTTTCGGCCGGAATCAGCGAAACGCCGTCGGCATCGACCTTGGCGATCGTCGGCTTGGCCGGACTCTTGTCGGCATCAGCATAATAAGGAGCGCAGGCGCAGACCAATGCGAAATGGTTGAGGAAGGAGCCCCCGAAGGCGCCCTGGAAGAAGTTGTCGGCGAGGACGTATTTCTTGGCGACCTGCCACATGGGCAAGATCGAGCCGTCATAATGGCCCATGACGAGGCTGCCGGAATCGGCCCAAGCGACGAACTTGTCGTTCTTGCCGCCATCGATCTGCATCTGCTCCTGGTAGAAGCGGTGCCAGAGGTCGCGGGTGATGACGTTTGGCGCCTGCGCGAAGCCCTTGGGATCGTCGATCGAGAAGGTGGCATTGGGAAGATGAGCGGACTGTGCCTCTGTGATGGCGGGCGTCACGCCCTTGGCGGTCAGGCCACCCCAGGCGGGCGGCAGTTCGGCGAGTGGCGTGCCGTCGCGATCGAGCTGGCGGGCCTGGCTTTCGCTGACGTTGGAAAGACCATTGGCGCCCGGGAAGCTGCCATAGAGGTTATCGAAACTGCGGTTTTCGGCGTAGATGACGACGATATTCTGGATCTTGTCCATACCGGCGGGTGCGGCATGGGCAGCCGTGGCGAACGCCAGCGGCAGCATGGCCGAACCGGCCAGCGAAAGATTACGGAGGAGCTTCAGTCTGGTCATGCGGGAAACCTCATGGCTAAGGGGGCGTGGCTAGAGGAGCACACGGCGGAAATGCAATGGCCGAGCGCAAGCGCGACGCTATTCCCGCCGTCTATCAATTTGTGACATATGGCAGCTTGCCGCAACGGTTCGGAGGTGCGCGTCATCAATCTGTTGCAGTCAGGTTCGATTATGACAATGGACAATGTTAACCCATTGGAATCCCTGACATGACGGCAAAGAATATCTGGCTCCTGCGATCCGGTCTGGCGCTCGGTTTGGCTGCGTCAGCAATCGGTTTCAGCCTCTTGCCCCTGCGGCAAAGCAGCGCGGCTACTACCGGGGGCACACACCCCGGTCCCATGTCGCGAGCGGAAGCCTATGCCCGCGCCCAATCCCTTACGGAACTCGGCCGCAAGATGTTCTTCGATGCCTCGCTATCAGCCTCCGGCAAGCAGGCCTGCGCCTCATGTCACGATCCTCATCACGGTTTCACCCCGGCGACTGCAACGCCGGTCGAAATGGGCGGACCAGATATGGACCAGCCTGGCCTGCGCGCCGTGCCGACGCTGCGCTATCTGCAGGCGACCCCTTCGTTCACCGAGCATTTCTACGATTCCGAGGATGAAGGCGACGAGAGCGTCGACAACGGGCCGACTGGCGGTTTGACCTGGGATGGGCGCGTGGACCATGGCTCCGACCAGGCGAAGATCCCGCTGCTTTCACCTTTCGAAATGGGCAACAAGAACGAAGCCCAAGTCGTCGCAGCGCTCAGCAAGACAGCCTATGCCAATGATTTCAGGGCAATTTTCGGTCAGGATATCTTTGGCAATGTCGGGGATGCCTTCCAGGGTGCGGTTGAGGCACTCAGTACTTTCGAGCAGAGCGGCGCGGACTTCTATCCCTATTCCAGCCGCTATGACGCCTTTCTTGCCGGCAAGGGCACGTTGACGGCACAGGAACTTCATGGGCGCGACCTCTTCGAAGATCCGGCGAAGGGCAACTGTTCGAGCTGCCATCTGAGCGAGCCCGCCAACGACGGCGAGCCACCGCAATTTTCCGACTTCGGCTTCCTCGGGCTCGCGGTGCCGCGCAACATGGCAATCCCGGCCAACGCCGATTCCGATTATCACGATCTCGGCCTTTGCGGCCCGCAGCGGACAGACTTCAAGGACCGGCCGGAATATTGCGGCCTGTTCCGAACGCCGACGCTGCGCAATGTGGCGCTGAAGAAGAGCTTCTTCCACAATGGCTATTTCCACTCGCTGCGCGATGTCGTTTCCTTCTACGCCACACGCGACAGCGATCCGGGCCGCTGGTACCCTAGGAATGCCGACGGCACGATCCGCAAATATGATGATGTTCCGCAAGCCTATTGGGCCAATCTCAACCAGGACCCGCCTTTCGGACGTAAGCCCAGCGACCCGCCGGCGCTGACGGAATCGGAGATCGACGACATCGTCGCCTTCTTGGGCACGCTGACGGATGCGGACCAGCTGCCCGGATCGGAACAGCAAGCGGCACATTAGAGGCAAACGAAAAAGGCCGAAGCGGAGCCTCGGCCTCTCTCGCCAATGCTGCAAAGTGATCAGGCGACCGTGACCGGAACTTCGGTCGAGGTGCGCATGGCGTGGCTGTAAGGGCAAACGATGTGGGCTGCGGCTGCAAGCTTTTCGGCGGTTTCGCGGTCGACGCCCGGGATGTTGACGGTCAGCGCAACTTCGATGCCGAAGCCGCTGCCATCTTCACGCGGGCCGATGCCGACGGTTGCAGAAACCGTGGTTTCCTCGGGAATCTTGACCTTTTCCTTGCCGGCCACAAATTTCAGAGCACCGAGGAAGCAGGCCGAATAGCCGGCCGCGAAGAGCTGTTCGGGATTGGTGCCGGTTGCGCCGTCGCCGCCGAGCTCTTTCGGCACAGTCAGCGTGACGTCGAGAACGCCGTTTTCAGAGACGGCGCGGCCTGCGCGGCCACCAGTGGCGGAAGCTTTGGTCGTATAGAGAATAGGCATGACAATCTCCTTTGGTTGGCCCCGTTCGTTCGGGCTGGACTTTTAATATCGCGCAATTAAATTGTACGCAAGTGAATTTTGCAAATTGCATTCGGAATTTGAAAAGAGGACAATGAAGACCTCTAGGGAAGGCAGATATGAGAACGAGAACGGCGAAAGTGATGGAAATACCGGAAGAGGAAAAGCGGCTGGAGAAGCAGCTCTGTTTCGCAGTCTATGCGACGGCGCATGCCTTCACCCGGGCTTACAAGCCAATACTCGACAGGGTAGGCCTCACTTATCCGCAATATATCGTCATGCTGGTGCTCTGGGAAAAAGCCGAGCTGCCGGTCAAGACGATCGGCGAGCAGCTCGATCTCGATTCAGGCACGCTCTCCCCTCTCCTCAAGCGGCTGGAGCAGAGTGGCCTCATCAAGCGCGCCCGCGATTCCCGCGACGAGCGGCAGGTTATCGTGTCGTTGACGCCGAAAGGTCAGGCGATGAAGGGCGAGGTCAATACGATCATGTCTTCGATCGGCGAAGCAATCGGCTGCACGCTGGAAGAAATGGGCGCCATGCGCGACATGCTGACCCGGCTGCGGGCAAATCTCAATGCCAGCGTATAGAAGGCCACAGGTTCGATTAGAAACCCAAAGAGGATGCCCGCGCCAGGCCGACGCGGGCAATTTGCGTTATTCCGCAGCCTGATAGGCCTCGGACCGAAGCGTTGCGGTCTTCGGGCCAACGGCGGCCAAAAGAGTGATCAGAACGGCCAGCAAGGCCACGAAAACGATGCCGCCAACATAGGGATCCCAGCCGAAATGCGGGGCTGCGGCGAAGATTGCGGACGCAGCCGCCAGCACGATGCCGCCGCCGATCTGGAAAGCAGCAAAGAGCAGGCCGGAGGCAAGACCGGACTTGTCTTCTTCGACATCGGAGAGCGCGGCAACCTGAATTGACGGATAGGTCATCGCATAACCGAGACCGAGCGGGATCTGGTTGAGAGCAACCAGAATGGTCGGATCAATACGGCCGACCAACGCCACCCAGATGATATAGCTTGCCGCCTGCAGACCGACGCCGACGGCCATCAGCGCCGTAGTGCCGCGGTTCTGGGCCAATGCGGCAAAGCGCGGCGCGAGGAACATCACCGCCACGCCACCGAAGGCGAAGCAGAAGCCGGTGGCGAAGGGCGACCAGCCGACGACATCCTGATAGTAAAGCGTCGCGATGAACTGGAAGCCGACATAGGCGCCCTGGAACAGCGCGGCGATGAGATTGGCATGGCTGAGCTTTGCCCTGCGGAAGATGTGCAGGGGCACCATGGGATCGGCATGGCGCGATTCCACGATCAGGAAGAGCGCAACCAACACTACGGACGCGACGAGCGAACCCCAGGTGAAGAAATCGTTCCAGCCGGCCGCCGCGGCATTGGTAATGCCGAAGACGAAGAGCAGCAGGCCGGGCGTGATCGTCAGCGCGCCCGCCCAGTCGAAATGCTTGCGCCCCTCGCCGCGGCGTTCATCCGCGGGCAGAACGAAAGGGGCGATGGCGAGCGTGAGGATCGCGACCGGAGCGCCCATGACGAGCGTCGCGCGCCAACTGAAGACGGTGGCCGCACCACCAAGCACCATGCCGAGCACGAAGCCGGTGGCACCTGTCGACGCGAAGACGCCGAGTGCCTTTGCCCGCTTCTCGCCTTCTCCGAAGACGGAGAGCAGCAAAGCGAGCGCGGCTGGCGCCGTGAAAGCTGCGGCGATGCCCTTGACCAGGCGGGCAGCGATCAGCGTCGGGCCGCTGTCGACGAAGCCGCCCGCAATGCTGGCGGCCGCGAAGATACCAAGCGACCAGAGGAAAACGCGGCGGTGGCCGAAGAGGTCGGCGACACGGCCGCCGAGCAGCAGGAAGCCGCCATAACCCAGAACATAGGCGCTGACGGCCCATTGAAGCGAGGTTGCCGGCATACCAAGTTCGGTCTGGATGGCAGGCAGGGCGACACCGATGGTGGAAACATCCATGGCGTCAAGGAAGTTCGCAGCGCAAAGCAGCAGCAACGCCAGGCCGGCTCCGCGTGGAGATGGGGAATTGGTCATCGATCTCAGTTCCTTTTTGGCTGCCGCCTTTGGGAGGCTTGTTGGCGGCAGGGAACGAGAAAATGTACAGCTTCAAACCCCATTGCAAATTGATAGTAACCATGTCAGGTATTACTCATAATGATGAATGATGCTGTCCTTCGTAAAATCGACCTGAATCTCCTGCTCGCTTTCTCGGTGCTGATGCAGGAGCGCAATGTCAGCCGCGCGGCCGAAAGGCTGCTGCTCGGCCAGCCCGGGCTATCGGCTGCGCTGAAGCGGCTGCGCGAGGCGCTGGACGACGAACTCTTCGTTCGCGTCGGCCGCGGCCTGCAGCCGACGGCGCGGGCGCTCGCCATCGCACCGGCGATCGAGGATGCGCTGTCAGGTATCGAACGGGCCATCCGTCCGCCCCTGAGTTTCGATCCGTCGACCTGGCAGGGCGAATTCCGTGTCGGCATGTGCGACAATCTGGAGACGGCCTTCTTCGGCCCCTTGATCGCACGGCTGCGCCAGCTTGCGCCGGGTGCGCGGCTGGTCGGCGTTGCCGCCGACAAGCGCGACGCGGCGCAGATGCTCGATGATGGCGCGTTCGAATTCAGCATCTCCGTTCATGGAGAGCCCGCGTCCTGGCATATCCGTAAGCCGCTTTTCGAGCAGTGTTCGATTGCCATTTACGATCCGCAGCAATTGAAGCTGAAGCCGCCGCTCAGCATAGAGGATTTCACTGCCGCACCGCACATTGCCATTTCCTTCGTCGGCAGCGTGACGACGGCGGTCGACGCCGCGCTCAACAAGCTGGGGCTGAGCCGCAATGTAGTGGCGACAGTTCCGCGCTATTCGGCCTTGCCGCCGGCGCTGAGAGCCATGCCGTCGATCGCCATCGTGCCGGAATCACTTGGCCGCTGCATGGCGAAGCTCCATGATCTCGAGGTGTCGATGCCGCCGATCGATCTGCCGGCTGACCCGGTGTCGATGCTGTACCGGCGAGTGGATAGGGCGGATGAGCGGGCGTCGTGGTTCCGACGGTTGTTTGTGGAAGTGGCGGATGAGGCGCTGCTCGCTTCGGGGTGCAAGGCGGGGATTTGCGCTGAGGCGGCTTGATTTGATCTCGAAGCCAAACAAAAAAGCCGCGCGTTTGACGAGCGGCTTTTTTGTTTTTGGGTTGGCACCCTTCGGCCCTGCGCTTGCGCTTCGGGCGTTCGTCTCTGCAATCGATTCACGGGATCGATTGCTCGGGCTTCGCCCGACCGCTCCGGCCCTGCGCTTACGCTTCGGGCGTTCGTCGTTACAATCGATTCACTGGATCGATTGTTGCCGCTGCGCGGCATCACTCCTCACTGCCAAACAACAATGGGTGTCTTGTTCGGAACGCGGTCGTAGAGGTCGATAATGTCCTGGTTGAGCAGGCGCACGCAGCCGGACGAGACGGCCTTGCCGATGGAGCGCCATTCCGGATTCCCATGCAGACGGTAGAGCGTGTCTTCGCCATTCGAGAAGATGTAGAGCGCGCGTGCACCGAGCGGGTTCAGGAGACCGGGCTCCATGCCGCCACGATCGATCGAATATTTCGCAAGTTCCGGCTGACGGGCGACCATCTCATTCGGCGGCTTCCAGCGTGGCCATTTCTGCTTCCACTGGATGACGCCGCTGCCCGACCATGCGAAACCTTCGCGGCCGATGCCGACGCCGTAGCGCATCGCCATGCCGCCGGGCTCGACGAGATAGAGGAAGCGCGAGGGCGTATCGACGACGATGGTGCCTGGCGGCTGGCCCGTCGGGTCTACGACCTGCTGGCGATAGTAGCGCGGATCGATCTGCTGGTAGGGAACGGCGGGGATGAGGAAGCCGCCATCTTCAATCGGGCCGTACATGACGGCAAGTTCTGCTTCGCTGGGCACGCTCGTCGTCTGGAACGGGCGGAAGGGCGAACGGTAGCTGATCGTCATGCCGCCATTTTCGACCGTATTCGAAGTGGAGGCACAGCCTGCCAGCGCAGAAGCCGCTGTCAGAGCCGAAAAGGAAAGAAAGCGACGACGGGAGAGAGGGTTATCGAGGCTCATGACGCGGGACTGATTTCCTTCGTGATGCGGGGTTCGCCATAAACGCAGCTTGCCCCTGATTCGTCCAATGCCGATATCGACTACAGCGGCGCGCGTCTTCAGACGCGCAAAAGGACGCTGCAGCACTTTAAACTGCTGCATAATTTTATCCTTAAAGCGATTCCGGTCTAAGGAATTATGCAGCAGTAAAAATCTATCGGCTTATGCTGAATAAACCATAGCATCACGCAGACGTGTCCCGCTGCGGGCAGACGATCTCGCCAGTCCTGTTGCAGCTCTACATCACAACGATCTCGGACTTGGCCGGCACGCGGTCATAGAGGTCGACCACATCCTGATTGAGCATGCGGACGCAGCCGGAGGAGACGGCCTTGCCGACAGACTGCCAATCGGGCGTGCCATGGATGCGATAGAGCGTGTCCTGGCCGTTCTTGAAAATATACAGGGCGCGGGCGCCGAGCGGATTTGCGAGGCCCGGATTCATGCCGCCGTTTGCCGCAGAGAAGGGACGGACTTCCGGCTGGCGCGACACCATTTCGACCGGCGGCGTCCAGCGCGGCCACTTCTGCTTCCACTGAATGACGCCACGGCCCTTCCAGGAATAGCCTTCGCGGCCGAGCCCGACGCCATAGCGCATCGCCTTGCCATTGCCTTCGACGAAATAGAGGAAGCGATCCTTGGTATCGACGACGATCGTGCCGGGGCGCTCGTTGGTCTGGTAATCGACCTCCTGACGCAAATATTCCGGCTGGATGCGGCTGGTGGGGATGGCCGGCAGTGTAAAATCGCCGTCCCTGACCTGACCGTACCGGTCCATATCGAGGTGCAGCGGATTGCTGACCGGCAGACCGTAGGTCTGATGGAACTGCGTCTTGTAGAGTTCGCGCGTCTGCGGCACCGGCTGATCGGGTATCGGCTTGACGCGGCGCGGATCGACACCCGGCGGCTCGTAGAAGACCGGCGAGATTTCCTGCACGAAGCGCGCCGGGGAATCGGCTGCGACATCGGGAACGAGGATGTTGCAGCCGCTGAGCGTCATTGCGGCAGCCGCAAGCCCGGCAAACGGCAAAGCCTGGCGCAGAAAATTCATGAAACCACCCTCATCAGCAATCGTCGAACAGCATTACCTGTCTACAGAATGGCATTCGCGGCTGGCGCGAGGCTGGTGCAGAGGCCAAAATACCCCCGATAGCAGCGGATGCAGGCGCTTCCAGACCTGCATCCCGCGACAGTCAGGCCGCAATGCTGCGGAAGAAATGCATGCTCTGTTCGATCTCGTCCGGCAGCGCCGACGTGTGGTTGCCGTCGACCGTATCGGCTTCGATATGCGTACCGGCCGCACGGGCGCGCGAAACGAGCAGATCGGCCCGGTCGTTCAAATGCGCTTCTTCCGTGCCGTGCAACACGCGGACGGGGCATTTGAAACTGTGCGCGTAGCAGAGAGCCGTGCGCACCTCGAACTCATGCTCGTTGGAATCGTCGAAGCGAATATCTTCGGGGTAGCGGCTGAAAAAGCGAAAGGCATCCGCGTTACCCGATATCGGCACGGCCGCCCGGAACTGACGCGTGCTCATGGCCGTCAACATGGTCAGCGTGCCGCCGATACTATGGCCGGCGATGAACAGCCGCTCGGGGTCGATACCCGGCAGGTGGCGCAGGCGCTCGGTCGCGGCCAGAACGTCGTCCACCTCGTCATAGAAGCCGGAAAAATTGCCCATCTGACCATTTTCGCCACGCACAGACGGCATCATCACGACATAACCGGCATCCACGTAGGGCTTCATGAGCTGCCAATGGCCTTTGCCCATGGCATTGCCGCCGTGGAGGAAGAGTATGCCGGGCTTAGGTCTGCGTTCGCGCTTGTATTTCGAAACCCAGGCGGTCAATTCCAGCTCGCCGCCATATCCGGACCGGTAGAAGATCCTGTCGGCATCAGCAGGGGCCGTCAGCGGCTCGTATTTGTCCGGGGCAGGCCCCTTCTGAAGCAGCTTGGTGCGGAAGTGATGACGAACACCGGCATAATCGTGCTTGGCGAGCCTTGGGACGTCGGGAACATCGAAGGCGTTCGCGAGGCGCGGCAACAATAGCGAGCCGGCAATGCCTGCAAGCAGGCCGCGGCGCTGGCGGAAAAAGGCGTTTCGTTCTTGCGAGCTCATATGCGGCACCCATCATTTCCCCGGCGGGAAAAATCTGCACTGCAAGCGCGTTGTCGCCAATACACATGCTGTTGAAAAGGAGGGGCTGCGTCATTGTTGCGCAGGCAGATGTCATCATTCTGCCTTGGCATCGATCATAGCAATGAGCGTGCGCAGCCGATCGGCCTCATAGGAGGGTTTGTCTGGGCGCAATCTCGCGATGCGAGGAAAGCGCATGGCAACGCCTGACTTGTGGCGAGTCGAACGATTGATTCCCTCGAAGGCGACTTCCACCACGAAGCCGAAATCCTTATCGGCCCGCACTGCTCTCACGGGGCCGAAGCGTTCCGTCGTATTGTTGCGCACGAACTTGTCCAGCACTTCGAGCTCGGCATCGGTGAAGCCGAAATAGGCCTTACCGACGGGAACGAGCTGTTCGCCGTCCTCCCCTTCCGCCCAGACGCCGAAGGTAAAATCCGAATAGTAGCTGGAGCGCTTGCCGTGGCCGCGCTGGGCATACATCAGCACGGCGTCGACATTGTAAGGGTTGCGCTTCCACTTAAACCACGGGCCCTTCATGCGGCCGGCCTGATAGATACTGTCGCGCCGTTTGATCATCACGCCCTCGATGACAGGATCGGGCGGGGCGGCGCGCAGATCATCCAACGCCTTCCAGGTCGAGAAGGGCACCAGCGGCGAGAGATCGAAGCGATCGTGGGGGGCGCGCTCGATAATTTCGGAGAGACGGTCGCGGCGCTCGATATAGCTCTCGCCGCGTACATCCTGCTCGCCGTCGAAAAGCATGTCATAGGCGCGGATGAAAGCCGGATATTCGTCCAGCATTTTTGCCGTCACGGTCTTGCGGTTCAGACGCTGCTGCAGATCGGAAAAGGTGCGGGTCGGATTGTTGGAGCGCGCCGTGCCGCCGACCAGAAGTTCGCCATCGATGACACCGGAAAAGGTGATCGATTCCAGTATATCCGGAAAAGCACCGGAGATATCGTCACCGGAACGGGAATAGATCCTGCGCGTCTCGCCGGAGCGTGACAGCTGAACGCGAATACCGTCCCATTTCCATTCGGCGGCGTAATCGGCAGGATCGAGCGCTTCAAGATCACCCTCCTCCACCGGATTTGCGAGCATGACGGAATGGAAGATGGCGGGCGTAGCAAGCACCGGTTTTTCTTCGCCACCTTCCAACCATTTGAAGAGCGATTCATAGGGCGGCTGCAGGCCATGCCAAAGGGTCTCGATCTCGGTGACATCCTTGCCGCCGAGATCGGCGAGTGCCTGCTTGGCGAGCCGCGCCGAAACGCCGATGCGCAGCGCCCCGGTCGCGAGCTTGATGAAAGCGAAACGGCCGGAGGAATCGAGGCGATCGAGCAGGTCGCGCACGAAGCTGCGTACCTCCGTGCGACCGAGCGAATTCATTTTGACGACCACGTCGCCGAGGCGTGGCTGGGCGAGCGCGGAGCGGTCGATATCGCGCTCGTTGTCCCAGACCAGCGAGATGGTTTCGGCGAGGTCGCCGACATAATCATAGGAATAGCGGAAGAGCACCTCGTCCATGCGTTCCAGCACCAGATCGCGCAACATGGCGGGCTTGACGTCGCGTACTTCGAGCGTGCCTGCAATGGCGGCAAGGCCGTATCCCCGGTCAGGGTCCGGCGTATCGCGGAAATAGTCTGTCAGCAGCTTCAGCTTGCCGTTGCGGCTGGGGGTCAGGACCAGACGGTCGAGCAGGTCGGCGAAGGCTTTCATGGCGAGCCTCCTGCCCTTCTCCCCGCTGGGGAGAAGATAGCCCGAAGGGTCGGATGAAGGTGCCTCCGGCGCCGGACGTGAATTGCTACTGCAACAGCTAGCTCTTGCTTTGTAGCCCCCTCATCCGGCTGCCGCCACCTTCTCCCCGCTGGGGAGAAGGGATGTTTGGTCGGCCCTCCAAACTTTTCGCTCGATGGAAAAGTCCCCTCCCCAACCCCTCCCCACAAGGGGGAGGGGCTACGATGCCGCTCCCTTCTGCCCCTAAACCTCGTTGCTGCTCGCGGGATGGCTGGAAGTGAAATGCGGAGGGCACGGCACGAAAGCCCCTCCCCCTTGTGGGGAGGGGTTGGGGAGGGGTTTTCAGCCACAAACGCCATCCTCAATCCCCCTCATCCTCATAGCCGACAAGATGCAGCGGCTTGGCCTTAATGCCCTGCAGTTCGCACCAGCGCACCAGCGCCTCCTCGCGGCCATGGGTGACCCAGACTTCCTGCGGAGCAAGCTCAGTGATGGTCTCGGTCAGTTCCGGCCAGTCGCAATGGTCAGAGATGACGAGCGGCAGTTCGACGCCGAGCTGTTTGGCGCGCTGGCGCACCATCATCCAGCCGGAAGCGAAGGACGGCAACGGATCGTTGAAACGGCGCGCCCAGCGATCGGCGAAAGCCGAGGATGGGCCGACAACCACAGCGCCCTTGAAGATGGACTTGTCGCGGCTTTCGATGGTAGCGGGCAGGAGTTCGCCGAGATCGACGCCCTCGCTCACATAATAGTCGCAGAGCCTTTCCATCGCACCATGGATATAGATCGGCTCGCCATAACCGGCATCACGCAGCAGGCGAATGACGCGTTGCGCCTTGCCGAGCGCATAGGCGCCAACGAGATGCGTCCGCTCGGGAAACTGCCGCAACGAGGCGAGCAGCTTGCCAGTCTCGTCGATCGGGTCGGGATGGTGGAATACCGGCAGGCCGAAGGTCGCCTCCGTGATGAAGACATCGCAGGGTACCGGCACATAGGCCTCGCAGGTCGGGTCCTGACGGCGCTTGTAGTCACCTGACACGACAATGCGCGTGCCATCCTTCTCTATGGCGATCTGGGCGGAGCCGAGCACATGGCCGGCGGGGTGAAAGCTCACGTTCACGCCGTTGACTACCAACTCCTCTCCGAAAGTGACCGGCTGCTCGCTGACGCAGAAGCCATCACCGTAACGTATGCGCATGATGTCGAGCGTCTGGCGGGTGGCGAGCACGTTCACGTGGCCCGCACGGGCATGGTCGGAATGGCCATGGGTGATCAAGGCCCGCTCCACCGGTCGCACCGGATCGACATAGAAGCCGCCTTCCGGGCAATAGAGCCCTTCGGGGGTGGGATAGAGCAGGGCGTCAGGTCTCATGGCAGCAAAGATAGTGGGAATTGCGTTTTGCGCCAGAGGGATACTCGGTGGCAAATTTGCGGGCGAAGCCGTGCCACGCGGCCCGTCCATTGCATCCTTCTGCAACGCCGATTAGCTTCGCCCGCGCTGCAGCAAAGCAAATGAGAGACGCATGCGGACTGTCTTCGGATACGGACTACTGGCATTCGGGCTGATGCTGCCCGCCGCGGCCTCGGCAACCGACTGGCAGCCGAGTGAAGAAGTGAAGGCTTACGCGATCTCCGGCCGCACCGGCATGGAGCTCTATCGATCGATCGGCGAACGCGGGCCGCAGGTCGGTCTGGGTCGCGTCATCGCGCATACGACCTTCAAGCTGACCTGGACACGCAAATACGAGCAGCAAGGCAGCGCCTGCACACTGACATCAGCAAAGCCGAAGCTCATTATCATCTACACGCTGCCGCAAGCCCCGAACAATCTGCCGGCAGCCACCAAGACAAGCTGGGAGAGCTTCATTGCAGGCGTGCGCACGCATGAGCGCTGGCATGGCGAGACGATCATCGAAATGGTCAAGGAGATCGAGACCCTGAGTAACGGCTTCTCCGTGCCTGATGATCCCGGCTGCAAGAAGATCAGGCCTGCACTGACGGTACGGCTCGGAGAGCTCTCCAACAGGCAGCGCCAGCGCGGCCGGGATTTCGACCGCGTGGAAATGAGCGAGGGCGGCAATATCCAGCAGCTGATCCTGAAGCTGGTGAACGGCCCCTGACGGGCTCAGAGCGCGGCGAGGAAGGCGTCGACGCGGCTCCAGGTGGCCTCGGAAGCCTTGGCCTCGTAATCGGGCAGCGACGGATCGGTATAGAGATGGCCAACGCCGGGATAGAGGAACATCTCGAGGCCGATGTTGGCTCTTGCGGCATGCGCACGCCACGGAGTCACCTCGTCCGCCGGCGTGAACTCGTCGGGCTCTGCCAGATGGACCTGAAGGGGAATGCCCTCGCGCGCATTGGTCGGAATTTCTGCGATACCATGCAGCAAGAGAATGCCGGCCGCTTGCGGTCGGCCTGGCCAGAGGCTTGCGGCTACGCCTGCGCCCATGGAGAAGCCGCCGAGGACGGCCGATGCCGGCAAGTCGGCGACCGCCATTTCGGCGCGTCTGCAAAGTTCGGCCCAGCCAATCTCTTTCTTGAGGGCAAAGCCTTCTTCGAGGGTGCGCCCTACCCTGCCGCCGTAGAGATCGGGCGTTACGACATGATGGCCGGCCGCGCGCAGGCGCGCCGCGGTATCCCGTTCAAGGGACCGCAATCCGTAGACCGAGTGGAAAAGTGCAATCGCTGCCATCGCTAGCTCCCTGCTTTGCGGGACCAACATACGGTTTCTACAACGTGAAGGCGAGCTTTAACCCATAAAAGCCCCAAATGAGCCAAAAAACCACCGGAATCGCTCTCTAGCCATTGTCGAGGCACGGCCGGAGGGGATGATGGGACGGAAGCTCAAATATGCGGGCGCGGCAATTCTCGCATTTGCCGCCGCCGTTTATCTCAACAATACCAGTTTTTTAGCCAAACATCGCGAGGGCAAGCCACTGCTTCTGGCCCATCGCGGCATTGCCCAGCGCTTCGACGAGACGGACCTCAAGAACGACACCTGCACGGCCGCGCGCATGCTGCCGCCAAAGCACGACTATCTGGAGAATACGATCCGCTCCATGCAGGCGGGTTTCGATGCGGGTGCCGACATGGTGGAGGTCGATGTGCACCCCACGACGGACGGGCAGTTCGCCGTCTTCCATGACTGGACGCTCGATTGCCGGACCGATGGGCATGGCGTGACACGGGAGCATTCCATGGCCGAGATGAAGATGCTCGATATCGGCTATGGCTATACCGCCGATGACGGCAAGACATTTCCTTTTCGCGGCAAGGGTATCGGCCTGATGCCGACCCTTGAGGAGGTGCTTTCCGCCTTTCCAGATAAACATCTGCTCATCAATGTGAAGAGCCGCGACCCTTCCGAGGGCGAAAAGCTCGCCGCCGTGCTGAATGGCCTGCCGGCGGAACGGCGCGTCAAGATCATCGTCTATGGCGGCGACGAGCCGATCGACAGAATCAGGCAGCTGGCGCCCGATATCCGCACGGCTTCGCGTGCCAGCCTGATGGGCTGCCTCGCCGGCTATATCGGTTATGGCTGGATAGGTCTTCTGCCGGACGACTGCCGAAATGTGATGATGCTGGTACCGATCAATTACGCGCCCTGGCTGTGGGGCTGGCCTGACAGGTTCCTTAACCGCATGCGGGATGCGAATAGCCAGGTCTTCGTCATCGGTCCCTATCATGGCGGCGGGTTTTCGACCGGTATTGACGATGCCGAACGTTTCGAACAACTGCCGAACAATTATTCCGGCGGCATATGGACAAACGAGATCGAGACGATCGCCGATCTGGTGAACTGATCAGATACCACGCGCCAAAAGCATGACGACGATTTCTTCCGGCGCTACGGGCCTGGAGAAGCGATAGCCCTGCACCTCTTCGCATCTGGCCTGACGCAGGAATTCCAGCTGCGCATCGGTTTCCACGCCTTCGGCGAGGACCGAGAGTTTCAGCGTCTGCGCGAGCGAAATGACGGCCGATGCAATGGCGACGGCGGTCTTATCGGCAGGCAGCGCCTCGACCAGCGAGCGGTCCATCTTCAATCGATCGAATGGGAAGGTCTTCAATGCCGCAAGCGAGGAATAGCCGGAGCCGAAATCGTCGATGGACAGGCGCACGCCGAGGGCACGCAATGACAGCATGATGGAGAGCGCACGGGCAGCATCCTGCATGATGACGCTTTCAGTCACTTCCAGCTCTAACCAGCGCGCATCCAGCCGGTGACGGTCGATTGCTTCGGCGACGTGCGATGCGAAATCCGGATCTGCGAACTGTTTGGGCGAAACGTTGACGGCAATTGTCAGCGGCGTCAGCCCCATGTCCTGCCAGGCGCGGGCCTGGCGACAGGCTTCGTTCAATACCCAGAGGCCGAGCGGCACGATGAGACCGGTCTCTTCCGCAAGCGGAATGAAATTGGCGGGCGGCATCACACCCTTCACCGGATGGTTCCAGCGGACCAGAGCTTCGAGGCCGGTGATGCGGCCGCTCGCGACATCGATCTGTGGCTGGTAGAGCAGGAAGAGCTGGTTGGCGACGATCGCCTGGCGCAGTTCCTCCTCTTCGCTGAGCGGCAGGTCGACGGCATTGCTGACGACGCCGTCGTGGTATTGCAGCGTATTCCGGCCGAGCTGCTTGGCGCGGTACATGGCACGGTCGGCATTGGTGAGCAATTCGTCCGGTGTGGCGCCGTCCCATGGGAAGGCGGCAATGCCGATACTGGAGGTAACGACGATCTCGCCGGCCTCGGAACGGATCGGTCGGGCAATCGTCTTCTGCAATTCCCGAAGGCGTCGCATGATGCCGGCATCGTGGCTGGACTGGTGAACAAGCACGACGAGGAATTCGTCACCGCCGAGCCGCACGACCATATCGGAGGCGCGCACGCAATTTGCCATGCGGGCGGCCGTCTCCTTGAGCACGTCGTCGCCGGCGGCGTGGCCGCTTGTGTCGTTGATTTCCTTGAAATTGTCGAGATCAATATAGGCGACCGTGACCTTGCGGTTGTTACGGCGGGCCTGATCGAGGATCTTCGCCATGCGCTCCTTCAGGAAGGCGCGGTTCGGCAAGCCGGTCAGGTCGTCGTGATGGGCCATGAAATGAATGCGATCATCGACGCGTTTACGCTCGACGGCGATGCCGGCAATGTGAGTGGCGAGTGCCACCAGCTTCATCTCCTGCTCTGTCGGGCGTCGCGGCTCTTTCGAATAGAGCGCGAACGTGCCGAGCACATTTTTTTGCGAGGTACAGATCGGCGTCGACCAGCAGGAGCGGAAGCCGAACTGGCTTACCATCGTCCGGAAATCCTCCCAAAGCGGATCGGTCATGACGTCCTCGACGGTGACCGTTTCGCCGCGCCAGGCTGCCGTGCCGCAGGAGCCGACCTTCGGACCAATCGCGACGCCATCGATCATCCGGCTGTAGGCGCCGGGCAGATTGGGCGCCGCGCCGTGGTAGAGCCGTGTGCCCTCGCTGTCGAGCAGCAACACGGAGCCGGAAATGCCGGTCATCTGGCGCTCGATCATCAACACGAGAGCCTCGAGAATCATCGGCAGCGGTTCGTTGCGGGCGATCATTTCCAGAAGGTTCGCCTGGCCGCGATAGAGCTCTTCCTGTCGCTTGCGCTCGGTTATGTCACGGGACACGCCGATGAGGCCGACCACCTCGCCGCGATCGTTGCGCAGCGGTATCTTGGAGGTCAGGCGACACATCGTGCCGCCATCCGGCAGCAGCACGAGTTCTTCCATGTCGATGCGGGGCTCACCGCTCGACATGATCTCCTGCTCGATATCGAAATATCGGCGGGCCGTCTCGAAATCGAACAGATCGAAGTCACGTTTACCCGCGATCTCGGCAGCGTTCTCCAGTCCGTGGCTGCGCGCCGTCACCGCATTGGCGAAAACGAAGCGGCCGTCTCGATCTTTGACGTAGAGAAAGTCGGGAAGCTCGTGGACGATCGCCTTAAGACGGAGATTCTCTATACCTTCGGAAAGGTGGTGGGCCGTCGCCGCCATCAGGGCTTCGGTGGCCGCCACGATACGCTGTGTCTCAGCACTGAAAGTATCACCAGATTCCCAACGTCCGGCGCCCAATCCATTCATGACGCTGCTCTCCGGCAATCGCAGGCTCTATCCACAAGTCGTAATTGAAACCGCTTTCCAAGATAGCGGCCATTTCCTTCGGGTTGCTTAAATGGGAAGGTGAACAAGACGACAATATTCGAAAAGTTGCGTTCGTTATTCGACCGACGATCATTTTTTCGTTGCGCACATGTGCCGAAAAGAAACACGTCCTCTGGCATAAATCCTGCATGAGATCAGACATGAAGAGGGATTTCAGCAAATTTACCCGTCGAGATATACTTGGTCTGGCCGCGGCCTCCACCGCGGCCGTGATGGCGCCGCGCGCTTTTGCTGCTCCGCTCACCGTGGAGCAGCCCGACCTGCGCGGCTCGATCGATGCGGTACAGTATCGGGCAAATCCTCAAAGCGGCGACAGGAAGAACCGCAATCTGCAGCAGATGATCGAAAAAGCGGCGCGCGACAACGTGCCGGTCTTCCTGCCGCCCGGCACCTACCGCATCTCCAACCTGACGCTGCCGGACAATACGCGCATCACTGGCGTGCCCGGTGCAACGCGGATCATTTATACCGGCGAAGGCCACCTTTTTGCGGCTGAAAACGCCGGCCGTATCGAGCTTTCCAATCTCGTCATCGACGGATCGAACCGATGGCTAGCCGACTATGCCGGCGGCCTCATCCAGTTCACCGGCGTCGGTGAGGTGCTCATCGATAACTGTGTGATTGGCGGCAGCCGCAAACATGCGCTGCAACTCGAACGCTGCGGCGGGCGGATCGAACGCAACACGATTTCCGGCGCCGGACAATCGGCCATCTATGCGGTGGAATCGGCGGGGCTTTCGATATCGGACAATACGGTTTCCGACTGCGGCAATGGCGGCATTCTCGTGCATCGCTGGAAGAAGGCCGACGACGGCACGATCATTTCCGGCAATCGTGTTTCCAATATCCGCGCCAATGATGGAGGTACCGGCGAAAACGGCAACGGCATCAACGTCTTCCGCGCCGATGGGGTGACGGTGACGAACAACCAGATTTCCGACTGCGCCTTTACCGCAGTCCGCGCCAATTCCGGCTCCAACATCCTGATCGGCAACAACCAATGCCGGCGCTCGGGCGAAACGGCAATCTATGTGGAGTTCGAATTTGTCGGCGCCGTCGTGTCAGGCAACATGATCGACGGCGCGGCAAACGGAATCTCCATTGCTAATTTCGACCAGGGCGGCCGACTGGCGAGCGTGACGGGAAATGTCATCCGCAACCTGACGCTGAAAGGGCCTTACAAGCATGAGGTCGGCTTCGGCATCGGCATTGCGGCGGAGGCCGATACGCTCGTATCGGGCAATGTCATCGAGGACGCGCCGCGCTGGGGGCTGCAGATCGGCTGGGGTCCCTATCTGCGTAATGTGGTCGTCAATGGCAATGTGGTGCGCAAATCACCCGTCGGCTGCGCGGTCTCCGTTGCCGAAGGTGCGGGTTCGGCCGTCATCACCGACAACATCTTCCAGGAGATGGGCAAAGGCGCGGTCATGGGCTTCGAGTGGGACAAGCAGGTTTCCGACGAGCTTGCCAGCAGCAGCTCACGCTACGGACAGCTGACCGTCGAGCGAAACCGGATTTCCTGAGCGCTATCAAAAGCTTTCATCGACATATCATCCGCAGGTGCTTTCCTCACGGCTGCGCCGGCCTTAGGGTCTGCGCAGAGGAAAGGGACATTGCCATGCTGACAATCTACGGAGTTTACCGCTCGCGTTCCGCACGCGTTTACTGGATGGTCGAGGAACTGGGGATCGAATTCCAGTCCGTGCCGGTGCTGCAGGCCAAACGGCTTGCCAATCCGCTATCGCCGAATGCGCCGATCAACACGCTCTCGCCGGATTTTCTAGCCATCAATCCTATGGCGATGATCCCTGCCATCAAGGATGGCGATCTCGTGATGAACGAGTCGCTGGCGATCAATCTCTATCTGGCGCGCAAATATGGCGGCGATCTCGGTGGAAAAACCGTCGAAGAAGACGGTTTGATGACGATGTGGACGATCTGGGCCGTTTCCGAGCTCGATTCAAACACCGGCAAAATCGTCTCGACCTATGACGATGGCAAGGAAAACACCGAAGCGGGACGCGCCGTGATCGATGTCGCGACCCGCACCATGAAACGGCCGCTTTCGGTTCTCGAAAAGCATCTCGACGGCAAGGACTGGATCGTCGGCGGACGTTTCACGGTCGCCGACCTTAACATCGCGGAAGTGCTCCGCTACGCCCAGAGCGAAGCGGCGCTGTTTGCGGCGCATCCGAATATCGATGCCTGGATCAAGCGTTGTCAGTCGCGTCCAGCCTATCTGGAAATGCAGCGCAAGCGCTCGCTGGAGCCGATCGAGGTCTGACGGCTCTAGCCGAAGATTGCAGCGGTTTCGGCCATTTCCTCGCGGATCCAGGTCTTGAAGTCGCGCACCTTCTTCGGTTCCCGACTGCCTTCAGCGGTCACGAAATAATAGCCGTCGCCGGTATTGGCGCGGATGCCGAAGGGCGCAACGAGCCTGCCCTCCTGCAGAGAAAAGCCGGCAAGCGTCTGCCAGGCGAGCATGACGCCCTGCCCAGCGATCGCCGCATCGAGGCAAAGCGAGGCATCGTTGAACACGTGCCGCACGGTGGGTGGCTGGCCTGAGAGGCCGGCTGCCTGGATCCAGACATCCCATGTGAACATGGCATGGGCATCGATGACGGCCGGCAGCTTGAGAATATCTGCCGGCTCCTTCAGTTTCGCAGCCATTTCGGGAGAGCAGACGGGAAATACCTCCTGTTCCAGGAGATGCTCGACTTTGACACCTGGCCACTGGCCCTTGCCGACGCGGATTGCGACATCGATATCGGAGGCGGCCAGATTGACGAGCTTGGTGGTCGCATCGAGACGCAGGTTGATTTCCGGATGGCGCTCCATGAAACGGTCCAGCCGGCAGACCAGCCAGCGGGCGGCGAGAACAGGCGCCACCGAAATGGTCAGGATGCATTCATCCTTGCGCTGCGCCATGGCAACGGCTTCCGAAAGGTGGAGGAAACCTTCGTTCAGAGCGGCAAGAACAGGCGCGCCCGCCTCCGTCACAAGCATGCCCTTCGGCGTGCGCTCGAAGAGCAACCGACCGAGTTGGGCTTCAGCCTTGATGACTTGCTGGCTGACGGCGCCGACGGAAACGCCAAGCTCATCCGCAGCCGCCTGAAGCGAGCCCAGCCGGCCGACCGCTTCCAGAGCGCGAAGGCCATTGAGATGCACGGAGTTGAGATTTCGCATATAGCTTTCCTATATCGTGGAACCGGTAATCTCAATTGAAAACCAATCGGTCTCCGCCGATATATTGATATCACAACAAGGCCACCCGCAGCCCAAGAAACCGCGAAAGTGGCCGACGCAGCTGAATCCCTGCGCTATAAGCCCTGATATCAGAAAGCGAGAGCAAGATGTCATTGCTGAAGTTTTTCTTGAGCCAAGCAACCCCCGGCAAGGTCGCTCAACGCAAATATGCCGAGGATGAAGATCTCTTCGATCATCCCGATATCGCCACGATGTCGCAGCGGGAGCTCGCGGACCTGCCGTTGCCGATACCTGCGCCAAGACGCTCGCCGCAAACGCAAACAGGCTCAGGATCTATCGGTTTGAATTGAGCTGTAGTTTTAAGGGCTGACGGCGTAAGGCCGGCATGTCCGCTCCGAGGTAATGCCGTCATACCCTTCACACAGCTTATGGCCCATCCTTCGTTGCCATCTCTTCTGGCGGAAGTCTGATTGCCGCACCCGTCAGGACATTGTTGAGTTCCTGTGCCATCCGCAGGTGTTCCAGTACCTTCGGAAGAAGAGCGGCGGCCAGTCGCTGCATGTCGGCATCCTCGCCCATGGAGATCTCCCATGAAAGCAGTTGCGCGGTTTTTTGATGGTCGACAATCTGGGATTTGACGTAGGCGGCGTCAAAGTCGTCTCCATTCAGCCTCTGAAGCCGGTCGCGCACGATTGAATGCTCCGCGTCGAGCTGGTCGGGGATAGGGATTTTGGCGGCGTCAGCTAAATCCTTCAGCTTCGCGTTGGCATCAGAATGATCCCGGACCATCATCTCGGCAAAGCGCCGCACGGCGTCTGCCTTCGCTTTTTCACCGCCCAGCTTTCCAAGTTCGACTTCTGCGAGGCCGCCCGCGGCCGCCAACTGTGCAAAGAGCCTGTCCTGGTTGTTGGTCTGATGTGGCGCAGGAACCCCTGGCCTCGACATACGGGTGTCGACGCCCATGCCGGCCGGATTGCCCATCTGTGCCGCCGCGGCGAGCGGAAGGACGCAGAGTGCGACGGATAGAATTGTGGTGCGGATTTTCATGGCCGTCTCCTATAGCGTCAGCATGTAAGCGACGAGGTCCTTCTTCTCCTGCTCTTCCAGCTTGGTGCTTAGAACGAGATTGAAGAACTCGACGGTGTCGGCGAGCGTCATCAGACGGCCGTCGTGCAGGTATGGCGGCGAGTCTTTGATGCCGCGCAGTGTGAAGGTCTTGATAGGGCCATCCGGGAGTGTGACGAAGTCGTTGAAGACCTGGCCGACCTTATAGAAACGCTCGAGCTTCAGATCGTGCATGTTGTTGTCCATGAACTCCGTCTGCGGCACGTGACATTCGGCACAGCGCCCCTTGCCCATAAAGATCTTTTCGCCTGCCAGCTCCTGCGGCGTGGCGAGTGAAGGATCAAGCCGATTGAACGGGTCGAGCTTGGGCGCTGGGGGGAAGTCGATAATATTTTGCATCTGCGCCATCATCGCGACCTGGTTCGTCCGATCCGGCAGGTTCGGGCCTTTGCGGGTGGCGCTGACGTGGTCGCCGTTAAAGTAGGCCGTCCGCTGTTCAAATTCACTGAAGTCTTCAACGGATCGCAAAGAGCGTTTTGATCCGTGGATCTGCTGGTTGAACAAGCCCCTGATGCTGGTGGTATCGAGACGGAAGCGATCCGCCTGCGGCCTTACATCCGGCGTCAGATGAAAGGCAGCGTTGGTGTGAAAATTCGAATGACAGTCAAGACAGGCGACACCGGTGCTCTGATCGGCCACCTTCCGGTCTTCGGTCTGGTTGAACTCCTCCTGGGGAAACGGCGTCAGTAGAAGGCGAAGCCCTTCCATCTGCACGGGCGTGACGATCCCGTTCATGATCTCGTAGAAATTCTTGATGGTGAGGAGCTGCCCTCGTGACACGTCACCGAGCTCCGGATGGGTCGTCAGGAAGATCGGCGGGGGGAACTCCGGCGTGAGATTGTCGGGTAGATCGAAATCGACGTCGAAGCGACGAAGATCTCGCATTTCCTGCGCGTGGATCTCGTCTATCTGTCGGTTTGGAAACACTTGGCCGCCAGTCGCCTGCTTGACGTGAGGCAGGGGCAGGAAGCCCTCAGGCAGAAGGTTTTTGTCTCTGATCTCGAGCGGCTTCATCGTCGCGAGATCTGCCCAGCTCGTGCCAGGGGCGAGTTTCACGCGGACGCCGTCCTGAACCGGCTTCATTCCGCCAGACATCATCACGCCTGCCATCGGCCTGTCGGAAAGGTCGTAGCGCCTTTCGAGAAGGTCGCGCTGGCGCTTCATGACCTCGGGCTTCTGCGCTTCGTCGATTTGACGAGCCTGCGAGAACGGCATCGTCGGCAACGGCCGATATGTCGTGTCGGGAGGCAGCGGATCGGAAAACGCTCCGACCGCAAAAATACAGACCCCTGCAGACAGAGATCCAGCAATGAGCGTCATCAAGATTCGTGAGTCGGACATGATTTCCCCCTGCGTCGAGCGCACGTCCAACTCTGAAGAATTCAAAATGTTCCCGTTAAGGTGTCATTGATCCAGTGCTGCAGGTTGAATCGAGCGACCAGAAATGAATTGCTTTGAAATTGTCTGCTCAAGCAGCCAGTTGGCGAGACAAAAGTCAGTCTGAAGCTGGAGAGTGCAGCTGAAGACGTGATAGATTTTTGGGGGAGACAATCGGGCGGACACCATGACCGAAAGCGTGGAAGGCATTCTGGCGCGACTGAAGCGGCTGGCGAAGGAGGCAGACCTGCCTGGCATCGAAGAAGGCACGTCCTACGGCAACCTTGCGCTGAAGGTCGGCGGCAAAAGTTTCGTCGCGGTCAAGAACGACGAAATGGTGGTGATCTCAATCCCGATCGATCACAAGGAACACCTGCTTACGATCGCGCCCGACATTTACTTTCAGACGAACCATTATGTCGGCTGGCCGCACCTGCCGGTTCGCATTGCCGCCATCGGCGACGATGAACTCAAGCAGCGGCTGATCGACGCCTGGACGTACCGGGCGCCGAAGAAGCTGATTTCCGCCTATCGGAGTTAAGCTTTTTCACGTGCCAGCGCGCGCTGAACCGCCGGACGCTCCAGCATGCGGGCATAATGTGCGTTCACCTTAGGGAAACGCGCGGGATCGACGCCATCGGATGGCAGCCAGCCGGTCATGACGAAAAGATAGGGATCGGCAACCGTATAGGCCTCGCCCATCACCCATGGCCCCTCAAACATCGTCGATTCGATCAGTTCGAAGCTTTCGGTCATGGTCTGCGGCACCTTGGCCTTCATGGATTCGAGCGCGGCCGCATCATCAGCCCAGCGGGAGCCGCGCGGACGATGCGCATGGTTCACATGCACTGTCGATGTGATGTACCCATTGAAAGCCTGCAAGCGGGCAAATTCAAAGGGATCGTCGAGCGGGGCGAGCTTTGCGGCTGGCGCTATCTGGGCAATGTAGGCGAGGATTGCCGGCGTCTCGGTCAGCACGCCGCGATCGGTGACGAGCGCCGGAACGCGGCCTTTCGGATTGATCTTCAGATAGGCTTCCGAGCGCTGCTCGTTCTCCCGCGTATTGACCTTTTTCGTGTCGAAGGAAAGGCCTGATTCCTCCAGCGTGATCAAGCTGGCTAGCGCGCAGGTCCCGGGTGAGAAATAGAGTGTGAGCATGGTGAGACTCCCCTTTCGGGGAGCCTTATAGCGCGAGCTGCATGGCCAACGGAAGACAAGGTCTCGTCATTCGCGTGGCCTTACACCCTTCACGCGCAACCCGGCACATCTTTCAGCCGATACCAGACCGGGATGCCGCGTTCTTTGGCGATGCGTACGTCATTATCGGCGCCCTTGGAGTCGCCCGGCAGGCGCAGCACGCCTTCGCAAAGCTGCAGCAGGCGACCGGCGACCGGATGGAAGATTTCCTCGTAGAGATCGTCACCGACCGACTTGCCGCCGGCAGAATGCCAGACCGGCAAGGCCACCCATTCGCCAATCATCGGTACATGACCTGCCTTGAAGAGCGCGTGCGACGGCTCCTCGAGACGTTTGAGATTGGCAGCCATCTTCACCGGGTCGTCGCCCGTTCCGGACCGATACGGCCCGGCAATCAAGATCAACATGATCGTCTCCATCAACTCCCGGCCTCATGCACGGGATTTCGTGAAAATGCACGATATTTCTTGAGTGTCGAGTCATTTCGTGCATATTCACGATATTTCGTAAATTTTCATGCAGAGATCCATCATGCTCACCAGCCAACGCAAAGCCGTCATCCTCGACATCCTGCGCCGTGACGGGCAGGTCATCGCCAAGCGGGTGGCTGAAGATTTCGAGCTGTCGGAGGATACGATCCGTCGCGATCTCCGGGAGATGGCGGCGGAAGGCCTGCTGAGGCGCGTCCATGGCGGCGCCCTGCCCCTTGTCCCCGACCTGCCTGATTTCACGGCCCGCCGCGATATCGCTTCCGATGTCAAGGCGCGGCTCGGCGCAAAAGCAGCCCAGATGGTGAAGGCCGGACAGATGGTATTTCTCGACGGCGGCACGACGACGGCGGAGGTGGCCCGACACCTACCGCGCAACATCCCTTTCACCATCGCCACCCACAGCCCGACGATCGCCGCGGAGCTGGAACATCACCCGACTGCCGAGGTGATCCTCTGCGGCGGCAAGCTTTACAAGCATTCCATGGTGGCAACGGGTGCCGTCGCGATGGCAGCGATTTCTGCGCTGCGGCCGGATATCTTCTTCCTCGGCGTGACGGCCGTCCATCCCATGCACGGATTTTCGACCGGGGATTTCGAGGAGGCGGCGATCAAGCGGCATATAGCCGGCCGTTCAGCAGAGACGCATGTGCTTTTGACGGCAGAGAAATTCGGCCTCGTTTCACCCTGTCCAGTGCTTGCGATAAGCGAGGTGGCAGGATTGATCGTGCCCGCGGAAATGCCTAGGGAAAGACTTCAGCCCTATGCCGAACTCAATGTCACAATTGCCGCAGCTTGACCGCTTCCGGCGCATGAGAGGAAAAGCCTTATTTTATAACTTGCATCCATAACGATGCACCGATCGAGGCAGCGATCAGGCGAAAGCCTCGGTCACCCTGATGTCGCCGACATGGATGCCGTTCCAGTTGCGCATCGATTTATTCGCCATAGCGGTCAGTGCGGTATGTTCCTCGCCGCCCGTCTCGAAGAAGCGGGCAAGCGTGGCAGCAACCATGGCTTCGGCCGCACGGGTGGTGCCGTCATCGCATTTCAATGCGATCCCAACGCCCTTTTCCGGAATGACAGCACAAAAAACGCCTTCCGCGCCGGTCTTGCAGAAGATGCGGCCGGGGGCGATCTGCATCAATGTCGTGCAGGCGCGGCCGGTGCCAGCCACATAGAAGGGTTCCGCCATACAGGCTTCGATCAGCCGGCGGGAGGCTTTCGCCCGCTCCGGACCGAGGCCGTTGCCGGTCGCCATCTTCGCAAACCCATGCGCGAGCGCTTTCAGCGGCACGGCATACGTCGGAATGGAGCAACCGTCTGTGCCGCAGACGTCGTGTCCAAGCGGAGCGCCCGTCAGGTTCTCCATGACATCGCGGATCTGCTGTTGCAGAGGGTGGTCGTAGCCGATGTAGCCCTTGCTATCGATACCCTGATGGCGGCAGGCGCAGATGAAGCCGGCATGCTTGCCGGAGCAATTGTTGTGAAGCGCTGTCGGCTTCTCCAGCGTGCGCGCCTGATGGATCAGCGTCTTCTGGTCCGAAGACCAGTGCGCGCCGCATTCCAGCGCTCCCACATCGTGGCCGGCCCTCGATAGCATGGAGGCGGCAAGCGCCACATGCTCGTATTCGCCGCTGTGGGACGAACAGGCAAGCGCCAGTTCCTTGTTGCCGAAGCCATAAGTATCGGCCGCGCCGCTTTCGACCAGCGGCAGCCCCTGCATCGCCTTGCAGGCCGAGCGCGGGAAGACGCCCGCATCGATATCACCGAGCGAAAAGGCGACACGGCCATCGCCATCCACAACCGCAACCGATCCGCGATGACGGCTTTCGATGAGCAAGCCGCGGGTGACTTCAACGAGGACGGGATTGGGCATGAGCAAGAATCCGGACTGTGGGCAGGAAGATCGAAGGCATAACCCCTCGCTCTTCGAAAGCCAATGGAATTTGCGATGGATGTCAGCTGATCACAGCATCTAAACAAGCATCACACGAAGTGACGGCAGGTGCGGCAAACTATCGTTTTCCGTGTGGGCGCGATGCAGCTAAAGGTGGGTTATCAGGACTCATTCTCATGCCATCTTCATTTTCTTCCATCATCCGCGATAGCCGTATTCGTATTCCAACCGTCACACTGGTGGCGCTCGCCTTCACCTATGCCTCGACAGTCCCCTACCAGTCGATCATCGGCATCAGCGAACTCGGCATGAGCGACGGTGCCTATTCGGCGCTGGTGTTCTTTGCCGCCGTCGTCAATGTCGCGGTCAGTCTGACGCTCGGCATATGGTCGGACAGGCTTAGGGAAAGGCGGCCTCTGGTGCTTGCGCTTTCGGTTGCCGGCATTTTCGGCTTTGGATCGATCGCCCTTATCCATAGTCCCGCCATCTTCATCTTTTCGGTGCTTTTCCTCGTGCCGATGAGCAATTCCACCTATTCGTTGCTCTTTGCCAGCGTGCGGGCGCGCACCAACCAGTTGGCCCGCAGTGAAGCGGTCGCCATTACCTCGACGGTGCGCGCACTTTATTCCGGCTCCTGGGCCGTGGCCCCTGGCCTGGTCGGGCTTGCGCTGGTGACATCGCCATCAATGACGCCGGCTTACGGAGTCGCGGCGGTGGCGAGCCTTATCTGCTTCTGCCTCTATTTCTTCTTCGCACCCGGCAACGGCCCGGTACGCGAGACGATCCCCGCCCAAGTGGGCTTTTTCGCCTCTTTAAAACGTGTCTTTGCGCCCGATGTTTTCATCCGCGTCTTCGTGATGTCGTTGCTGCTCGGCCTGCAGCGGCTGAACGGCATGGTTTCGCCGCTCATCATCGTGCATTCGATCGGCGGCAGTGTCGTCGATGTCGGCTTCCTGTCGGGCCTGACGGCCTTCCTCGAAATGCCCTTCATGATGATGTGGGGGCTCGTGCAGCGGCGCTTCCATACCGTACATGTGCTGGCTTTCGGCACTGTTCTCTACTGCCTCTATCTGGTGCTGCTCGGTTTCGCCACCGCACCCTGGCAGCTCTATGCGCTGCTCGGGCTCAATGCCTGCGGGGCGGCCGCGATCCTCAGCCTGCCAATCACCTACCTGCAAGATCTCATCGCCGACCGGCCTGGCCTCGGCAGTTCTTTGATCTCGCTCAATACCTTCATCGGCATCGGTGTCGCGGCAGGTTTATTCGCCCTGGGAACGGGATTCACGGATTATTCCGGCACGGCCTTTGTCGGCGCTGCCGTCGGCATCGTCACGATCGTGGTCCTGCTTTATCTGGAAACCAGCAGTCGGGTGCGTCAACCGGCCTAGATCTTCATTTTTCAATTCTGAAAACCGGACGCCGCTTTTCCGCGCGCTGCCCTATCTTGGCGTAATCCGATAGGCGCAACGCCGCGCCCCAAGCAGGATGTGTTCGCTGCGCTCGACATTGGCGACGAGCACTCCGCGAAAAGTTTCAAGCTCCGAACGACAGAAGCCGGCGCAGGCCGTCGCCGCCGCACAGATCGGGCAATGGTTCTCAACCAGCATCCACGAGCCGTCCTCTTCCTGCCAGCTATCCGCCATGTAGCCCTCACGGCTTCTGATGTCCGCCAATCTCCTGACACGGGCGGCGAGATCCGGCATGCCGGCAAGTTCATCGCGATAGCGCTTCAGCGTTTCATTTTCGCGGGCAGAGATCACGGTATCGAGCGCGGCGGGGCCGAGCTGCTCGACAACAGTCGTCAGCAGGGCCGCCGTCAGCTCCGCATGACCGTCCGGGAAATGGCTGTTTCCCTCGGCCGTCAGACGCCAGAGCTGGCTCGGTCGTCCCCTGCCCTTGGCGGCAACCGCGATGGCTTCGACCAGCCCCCCCTCCGCCATTTTGGCAAGTTGCTGCCGGGCGGCCTCGCCTGATATGCCGAGTGCATCGCCAACCGCAGCAGCGAGCTGCGGTCCCTCGGTTTTCAGAAGGATCAGGATGCGGTTGACGGGAGACTGGCGCATATTTTCCAAGCTATCCCTTGTTTTAATCCGAAGCCCGTGTAATTTTCCAATTCATAACTTGGAAAATAATCGTGGGTCAGGAAAAACGCAAGGATACCATTATGTCCGAGGCCGCATTGGAGCCACCCGGCTCGTCAACATCCGTGTTTCAGCTGTTTTCTCCCGCACTACTGCCGGCGACTCTGATGCTTGGCGGCGGCATGACGATCGCTGCCGTCGAAAGTTACATTACGGCGACGATTGCGCCGAGCATCGTGCGCGACGTCGGCGGGCTGGCGTTGTTTTCGCTGGTCACGACGCTCTACGTTGCCGCCACCATACTGGGTTCGATCTTCATGGCGATGCGGCCGAGAAGTATTGCGCTACGCAGCGTCTATGTCTTGGCGGCCGTGGTCTTTGGCGTCGGCAGCCTGCTTTGCGCGGCTGCACCGTCGATGCCAGTCGTGCTGATCGGACGAACGGTGCAAGGGTTCGGCACCGGCGCACTTGCCGCCCTCTGTTACGCCTTCATCCGCTTTGTCTATCCCGAACCGCTCTGGCCGAAGGCTTCGACCCTCTATGCGGCTATCTGGGGTGTTTCGACCGTGATAGGCCCGACGCTCGGCGGCTTCTTCGCGCATGACAGCGCCTGGCGTTATGCCTTTGCCGTGCTCGTTCCGCTCGGCGTGCTGATGGCACTGCTGGCGCCGCGGCTTTTGCCTCAGGCTGAGGACGACCGCGAACAGACGAAGATGCCTGTCGTGCAGATCTGCCTGCTGCTGGCGGCAGTGCTGCTCGTCAGCACGGCGGGCACTGTCGAGGCGATGACGGCGAAAATCGGATTGCTCGCCATCTCGGTCGTCGCCGTCGGCGCGACGCTCGTCATGGAACGCAAGGGAGATAACCGGCTGCTGCCATCTGGCGCGGTGACGCTCGGTCAGCCGATCTCGCGAGTGTATCTGACGATGCTCGGCCTGAACTTCGTGCTCGTGAGCGATATTTTCATTCCTTATTTCCTGCAGGTCCTGCATGGGGTGACACCGCTGATCTCAGGCTATCTGGTGGCACTTGTCGCGCTCGGATGGACGGTGGCGGCCTTCTTCAGCGCTTCCTTTTCCGGCCGGAAAGCCAATGCAGCCATTGTCGCGGGCTGTGTGACAGAGGCCGTTGCGACAGCTGTTCTCGCCATCTTCCTTGCCCGCGAGAACCCGGAGGCGAATCTTGCCATCCTCGTGCCGGCGGCGATCGCCATGTTCATGATGGGCTTTGGCGTCGGCCTTGGCTGGGCTCATCTCGTCGCCAAGGTTCTGAAGCTGGTTGCCGACAACGAGCAGGACAAGGCATCAGCAGCCATCCCTACCATAAGTTCGCTCGGAAGTGCTTTTGGCGCCGCCTTTGCCGGTGTCATCGCCAATGGCACCGGCCTGGTGGAACCGGGCGGCATAACCGGCGCGCTGTCGGCGGCGAGCTGGCTCTATCTGATCATGGCCTTGCCCGGACTGATTGCGACAGGCGCAGCGCTGTCCCTCAGGCGAACTTCAGCATAATCTTGCCGATGTGGTTGCTGCTTTCCATCAGGCGGTGGGCGGCGGCCACATCCTCGAAGGCGAAGGTTTCGTAGATGACGGGGGCGACCGTTCCGGCCTCCAGAAGCGGCCAGACCTCGGAGAGAAGATCGTCACGGATCGCCCGCTTCTCCTCCGCGGTGCGCGGCCGCATGGTGGAACCTGTCACGGTCAGGCGCTTGACCATGATCGGCGCTAGGTTGACCTTCTCGGCAACCGCGCCCTGCAGGAATGCGATGATCGAGAGGCAGCCATCCTTCGCCAGCGAGGCGATGTTCTTTTCGAAATAAGCTGCGCCGATCATGTCGAGAATGATATCGACACCCTGGCCGGTCTCTTCCTTGATGACCGCAGCGAAATCTTCTTCTCGGTAATTGATGGCGCGCTTGGCGCCGAGCTTCTCACAGGCCTCGCATTTCTCCTTCGAGCCGGCGGTCGCATAGACCTCGGCGCCGAAAGCTCGGGCAAGCTGGATGGCAGTCGTGCCGATGCCGCTAGAGCCGCCGTGGATCAGCACTTTCTCGCCTTCCGTCAGGCCTGCCATCTGAAAGAGATTCGCCCAGACGGTGAAGAAGGTTTCGGGAAGAGCCGCCGCCCTCACCGCATCGTAACCGCTTGGAAATGGCAGCGCCTGGCCGGCCGGCAGGAGGCAATATTCGGCATAGGCACCGCCATTGGCGAGGCCGCAGACCTTGTCGCCGATCGAATAGCCGATCACGCCGGGGCCGATCGCGACGACTTCACCGGCGAGCTCGAGGCCGAGAATGGGGCTCGCATCCTTCGGCGGCGGATAGCTACCCTGACGCTGGGAAATGTCGGGACGGTTGACGCCGACAGCTTCGGTGCGAACGAGAATCTGGCCTTCACCAAGAACCGGCAGCGGCCCGTTGGCAACGACCATGGCCTCCGGTCCGCCGAAAGATGGCAGATCGACAAAACGCATATGCGACGGCAACGACATGACCCGGCTCTCCCTATTCCGAAACTTTGGAGATAAATCAGGGTCCGGGGCTTGGGAAGGCCGGAAGTAACAGAGGCGTCAATTCGCCTCGCCTAACGCATGAAAAACGAGACCTTCCTCGTTTTCCTTCGCGGCAGACTTCACGTGCGCTATCTCGGCGCTGACGCGATTGATATCGTCGATAACGAGACCCTCGGGCAGTTCGAGAACGCCTATCGAACAGCGCATAAGCGGGAAAAAGGCCTCAGCGCCCGAACGATCGTGACCGCGGATACGGCCGGCAGCGCGGTCCTCGTCCGTATAGAGATCGACCACGTCATCATGGAAATCGCTGATGAGGCGATCGAGGATTTCCGTCAGTTCCTCCTTCGTCCAGCCGACGACACCGACAAAGAAATCGTCGCCGCCGACATGGCCGAGGAAGTGGCGCTCGGCGAAGAAGTAGCGGCGCATCAGCGCGGCGAAGAGCGAGATCGCATGGTCGCCGAGATGGAAGCCGTAAGCATCGTTGAAGGGCTTGAAGTTGTCGAAGTCGCAATAGCAGAAATGACGCACTTCATCGCCATCGCGGCCGGAGTGGCGCATGAAATCTCTGATAGCACGATTGCCCGGCAGACCAGTCAGCGGGTTCTGATCCTGCGCCGTCTTCAACTGCTTCTCGTTGATGACCTTGATGAGCGAAGCAGCGGAAACAACACCGGCATAACGCATGTTGTCGGTTAGGATCAGGCAGTTGCTGCCTTCCATATTGGCGAAGATCGCCATGAGCTGATCGGCATCGCTGTCAAGGCCGACGATCGGCGCCCGCTCGACGAAATGCGAAATGGTGCGTTCGTAGACCTTGTTCTTCAGAAGGTCGCGGCCGAAAGGCTGATAGATATATTCCTTGAGGTGGTGCTCGTGGATAATGCCGCGCGGCTCACCGTTGGCGTTCAGAACCGGGAAATAGGCCTGGCGCGGGTTGCGGCGGAAGAGCTCGAAGACCGTATCGATGCCGTCGCTTTCATAGACGGTCGGCAGCATTTCGATCTGCTTGCGGATCAGGATTTCGTCGAGCGACTGATTGTTGCCCTTGTTCTTGCCGAGTTCCTGCAGATGCGGGAAAGACGGTACAAGTTCCGAAAGGTGCGTCGACGGGCGGGAGATGAACCAGCCCTGCACGAGATCGACGCCATAATCGCGGCAGACGATGAATTCGGCTTCGGTCTCGATACCCTCGGCAATGACACGAGTGCCGAGAACGTGAGCCATATTGACGATGCTCTTCAGCAGGTGGCGCTTACGCGGGCTGCGATCGATGGCGGCGACGAAGTGACGGTCGATCTTCAGGTAGTCGACGGAGTAATCGCAGAGCAGCTTCATCTCGCCGTGACCGACGCCGAAATCGTCGATCGCCAGCTTGAAGCCGGCCTTGCGCAGACGCAGGACGAGTTCGGCAAACTCTGGCACGCTGGTGTTGTCGAAGCGTTCGGAGAATTCGAAGCAGACTGAGGACGGCGGGATATTCGCGGTCTTCAGCTGCAGCAGCAGGTTCTCGACAAGGCGATTGCCATACGGGATGAGACGGACGTCGAGATTGAGGAACAGCGTCGCAGTCGCGAAATTCGAGAGCGTGGCGAATTTGGCGAGCGCGCGGTTGGCGACCATCTGCTCGAGCTGCAGAAGCTGCCCGTGCTCATAGGCTTCGTCTAGGATTTCGACCGGCGTTTCGAAACCGATGCGATCCTGCCCGCGCATGAGAGATTCATAACCGAAAACCGTGCCGGTCCCGGCTTCTACGATCGGCTGAAATGCATTTTCGATGACCAGTTTGGCAAGGGTGACGATCTGATCGCTGGCATAACGACGCACGACACCCGGTTCGACGCTGGCAGCCAAAGACATGCCAATCTCCACTGTGACCTTTTCTTTTTCGGCCGGACAATGGAGTAGAAGGGTCAACGAACCCTTTCGTCAGTGTGAAACTTTTGTGAAAGGCGCAAGCCGTCATACGCGCTTGGCGATCATTAGATTTTCATTTGCAATCAAAGGCTTACTCAGGCGGAGCGGCGGTGTTCCGCTTCATGATCGGCGAACATATCGGCCACGCATCTGCTGCCGCGCGGAGCACTTTCCTCGACTAAAAGGTCGTGGCGGCATTCGCCCGATTTCCGGGCGGCATCCCAAAGGCGCAGTGCCTCGCGCACGACCTCGCTGCTCGATGCATATCCGCCTTGATCGACAGCATCGCGGATGCCTGCTGCCTGGAGCGGTGAGATGGAAACGGTGACCATCGGCATGGAATTCTCCTCCCATTCTATTTCGGCAGAGACTGCCTACGGGGGTCGATTTTCGGCTTTCTTGGACGACGTGCGCCCCTGCCGAAGTGCCTCAGCACAGGAGGCAGCCCTTCTTCGGGGCCGGCCTTCGATGGCGGAATTTTAGTACCCCGTCACTCTCTTGTCAAAGAAACGACCAACCGGCCGCCGCGCTCCACGGTCTCAAGACCGGATACCCAGGCCGAAGGCAAGCATTGTCCAGCCCTGAACGATGAGGTCGATCGCCAGGAAAAGGCCGAGGATCCACAGGCTGTTGACCGGCCAACCGAGCGCAATCACGAAGCCTGCGAGAGTGGTGATGACGCCGCTTGTGACGATCCAGCCCCAGCCCTTGAGCGGCCGCGTGCGCATACCGACGAAGAGACGGAAAATGCCAGCCACGAGCAGGGCGATCGCCAAAAGCAGCGTCAGCAGGGCCGAGGTGAGGATGGGGTTGATGAAGGCGCAGATGCCGGCAAGCACATAGAGCACGCCGCTCAACGCCCAGAAGAGCACATGATCCCAGCTGCGTACCTGGAAGGCGTGGATGAGATAGATGACACCGCCTGCCAGCATCAGCATGCCGACGTAAAAGACCGAAGCGACGGTCGCGACCAGCAGATTGCCGAGAGCAATGAGGCCACAGATCAGAAGCAGCAGGCCGAGACCGACGAACCACAGCCATTTCGACCGCAGCGACGAGGATGTGGGCATTTCGTTAAATATGCTAGCCATCGGCGCACCTCCTGATGTTGGAGATATGCTGCAACAATTTTGCATGGAAAGAGGTGATTCAAGTCAACCGGACGAAAGATTTTTATTGATTGATCAGTCAATCAAAAATACGCTTCCGATGTTCTCGGAGGACAGAATATGCCGAAGGTCGGGATGGAACCGGTGCGTCGCAAGGCGCTTGTGGATGCGGCACTACGTGTAATCGGCGATCACGGTTCGCTGACCGTTACCATGTCCGACATCGCCCGACAGGCCGGAGTGTCGCCTGCTCTCGCGCATCATTATTTCGGCAGCAAGGAACAGCTGCTGATCGAAACCATCCGCTTCCTTCTAAGACAATTGCGCAACGACGCGGTGACGGCGCTGAAGCTGGCGGCAACGCCGCGCGAACGGATTTCCGCTATCATCCGTGTCAGCTTCCATGCCGATCAATTCGCGCCGCAGACGATTGCCGCATGGCTCGCCTTTTATGCCGAAGCGCAGCGATCCGAAGAGACGCGCCGCTTTCTCCTCATCTATGCACGACGCCTGCGCTCCAACCTGCTTGCGTCCCTCAAGGCGCTCTGCCCTTCCGATGCCGCAGAACGCATCGCCGAGGGCGCAGCCGCGATGATCGACGGGCTCTATATCCGCCAAAGTCTGAAATCGGCGCCGATCGGCATTATGGCCTCGATTGCGCTGACTGAGGACTATGTAGCGACACAGCTTGCCCGCATCGGGGCATGAACCACCATGACATCAAGCCAGGGACCAGCGACATGAAAGCCCAGCCGAAAGCATCGCACTTCATCGACGGGGAATATGTCGAGGATGAAGGCGGCACCGTCATCGAAAGCATTTATCCGGCAACCGGCGAAGTGATCGCCCGGCTCCATGCCGCAACGCCCGCCATCATTGAGAAGGCGATTGCCGCAGCCAAGCGCGCGCAGCCGGAATGGGCAGCGATGAGCCCGATGGCGCGCGGGCGCATCCTGAAGCGCGCGGCCGAGATCATGCGCGAGCGCAACCGCGAGCTTTCGGAGCTGGAAACGCTCGACACCGGCAAGCCGATCCAGGAAACGATCGTGGCCGACCCGACCTCGGGCGCCGACGCCTTCGAATTCTTCGGCGGTGTCGCCCCGGCCGGACTGAACGGCTCGCATATTCCGCTCGGCCAGGATTTTGCCTATACGAAGCGCGTACCGCTCGGTGTCTGCGTCGGCATCGGCGCCTGGAACTACCCGCAGCAGATCGCCTGCTGGAAGGGCGCGCCGGCGCTGGTCGCCGGCAATGCCATGGTCTTCAAGCCCTCGGAAACCACGCCGCTCGGCGCGTTGAAGATTGCCGAGATCCTGCATGAGGCCGGCCTGCCGAAGGGGCTTTACAATGTCATCCAGGGTGACCGGGACACCGGGCCACTGCTTGTCAACCATCCTGACGTCGCCAAGGTGTCGCTGACAGGCTCGGTTCCAACCGGCCGCAAGGTGGCTGCCGCAGCAGCAGGACAGCTGAAGCATGTGACGATGGAACTCGGCGGCAAGTCGCCGCTGATCGTCTTCAACGATGCCGATCTCGACAGTGCTGTCGGCGGCGCCATGCTCGGCAATTTCTATTCGACCGGCCAGGTCTGCTCCAATGGCACGCGTGTCTTCGTGCAGAAGACGATCAAGAGCGAATTCCTGAAGCGACTGAAGGCGCGCACCGAGGCCATCGTTATCGGCGATCCGATGGACGAAGCAAGCCAGCTCGGGCCGATGGTCTCCTGGGTGCAGCGCGAGAAGGTGCTCGCCTATATCGAGAAGGGCAAGGCCGAAGGCGCAACGCTGGTAACAGGCGGCGGCATCCCAAACCACGTGACGGGAGAAGGCTATTACGTGCAACCGACCGTCTTTGCCGACGTGACCGACAACATGACGATTGCCCGGGAGGAGATCTTCGGACCGGTCATGTGCGTGCTCGATTTCGATGACGAAGCCGAAGTCGTCAAACGCGCCAATACGACGGAATTCGGCCTTTCGGGCGGCGTCTTCACCGCCGATCTCACTCGCGCGCATCGCGTCGTCGACCAGCTCGACGCCGGCACGCTCTGGATCAATACATACAACCTTTGCCCGGTAGAGATCCCGTTCGGCGGTTCCAAGCAATCCGGTTTCGGGCGGGAGAATTCGCTGGCAGCGCTCGAACACTATAGCGAGCTGAAGACGGTCTATGTCGGCATGGGACCGGTTGTGGCGCCTTACTGACCTCATCAAAACCAACGCATCCGTTGCACACGACAATCCAAAGGGAACAGCATGCAACAGGCAGATTTCGTCATCGTCGGCTCCGGCTCGGCAGGCTCGGCGTTGGCCTACCGGCTTTCGGAAGACGGCAAGAACACAGTCATCGTCATCGAGGCAGGCGGCTCCGATTTCGGGCCATTCATTCAGATGCCGGCGGCGCTCGCCTGGCCGATGAGCATGAAGCGCTACAACTGGGGTTATCTTTCCGAGCCGGAACCGAACCTCAACAACCGGCGCATCACTGCACCCCGCGGCAAAGTTATCGGCGGCTCCTCCTCCATCAACGGCATGGTCTACGTGCGCGGCCATGCCGAAGACTTTAACCGATGGGAAGAGCTTGGCGCGCGTGGCTGGGCCTATGCTGATGTGCTGCCCTATTTCAAGCGCATGGAGAATTCCAAGGGCGGCGAGGAAGGGTGGCGCGGAACGGACGGGCCGCTGCATGTGCAGCGTGGCGTGGTAAAGAACCCACTCTTCCGTGCCTTCATAGAGGCCGGGAAGGAGGCGGGTTTCGAGACGACAGAGGATTATAACGGCTCGAAGCAGGAAGGCTTCGGTCTAATGGAACAGACCATCCATCATGGCCGGCGTTGGTCGGCGGCAAATGCCTATCTGAAGCCGGCGTTGAAGCGTCCCAACGTTGAACTCATCCGTGGTTTTGCCCGCAGGATCGTCATCGAGAACGGGCGCGCGACGGGCGTTGAAATCGAGCGCGGTGGTACAACGGAGATCGTCAAAGCCAACCGCGAGGTGATCGTCTCGGCCTCCGCCTTCAACTCGCCGAAGCTTTTGATGCTATCAGGCATCGGCCGCGGTCAGCATCTGCAGGATATGGGCATCGCGGTGATGGTCGACCGGCCCGGCGTCGGCGCCAATCTTCAGGACCATATGGAGTTCTATTTCCAACAGGTTTCGACAAAGCCGGTATCGCTTTATTCCTGGCTGCCCTGGTTCTGGCAGGGTGTCGCCGGCGCTCAGTGGCTGCTCTCCAAGGGTGGGCTTGGCGCCTCCAACCAGTTCGAAGCCTGCGCCTTTTTGCGTTCCGCCCCGGGGCTCAAGCAGCCGGATATTCAATATCACTTCCTGCCGGTGGCCATCAGCTATGACGGCAAGGCGGCAGCCAATACACACGGCTTTCAGGTGCATGTCGGCTACAATCTTTCGAAATCGCGTGGAAACGTGACGCTGCGCTCGGCCGATCCGAAGGCCGACCCGGTACTGCGCTTCAACTATATGAACCATGCCGAAGACTGGGAGAAGTTCCGTCATTGCGTGCGTCTGACCCGCGAGATCTTCGGCCAGAGGGCCTTCGACCATTATCGCGGCCCGGAAATCCAGCCGGGCGAGAAGGTCCAGACAGACGATCAGATCGACGCCTTCCTGCGCGAGCATCTGGAGAGCGCCTATCACCCCTGCGGCACCTGCCGGATGGGCGCCAAGGACGATCCGATGGCTGTCGTCGATCCCGATACGCGCGTGATCGGCGTCGATGGCCTGCGTGTGGCCGACAGCTCCATCTTCCCGCACGTCACCTACGGCAACCTCAACGGCCCGTCGATCATGACGGGCGAGAAGGCCGCAGATCATATTCTCGGCAAGCAGCTGTTGGCGCGCTCCAATCAGGAACCCTGGAGCAATCCGCGGGCTGCAGTGAGCGACCGGTAGGGCCGCACAAAAAACTGGACAGCGTGTCACAAATGGCCACCTCATCTCGTCCAGCCTTCTCGAACAGACAAGGTGAAGGAGATGGCAATGGCGAAGCTGAACAAGAGCGAGGCTGAGCGATGACGGCGGCAGAGGGAGCGGATGCCATTGCCGCCTTCAATCCACTGCGCCCGCGGCTGACGCGGGTTGCCTATCGCATGCTGGGCTCGGTGGCAGAGGCTGAAGATATCGTCCAGGAGGCATTTCTGCGCTGGCTCGACGCCGATCGCGATGCGGTTCGCGAACCCGCTGCCTTTCTGCACCGGATCGTGACACGACTTTGCCTCGACCAGCTGAAATCGGCCAGGCGTCGGCGCGAGACCTATATAGGTCCATGGTTGCCGGAGCCGCTTGTCGTTATGCCGGAAGAGGGCATCGACGACGTCACCCTGCCGCTGATGATGGCGCTGGAACGGCTCTCGCCGCTCGAACGGGCAGTTTTCGTGCTGCACGACGTGTTCGGCATCGGCTTCGAAGAGATTGCCGCTACGATCGGGCGCAAGCCGGCAACCTGCCGCCAGCTTGCCAGCCGGGCGCGGGCCAATGTGCGAAGCGCACGGCCGCGTCATGCCCTACCGCCCGAGCACGGGATGCAGATCGCGTCGGCCTTTTTTGCGGCATCGCGAAGCGGCGATATCGAGGCGTTGCGGGCGCTGCTTACGGAAGATGCAGCCGTCTACACGGACGGTGGCGGCAAGGCAGTAGCCCCACGACGGCCGGTTATCGGCAGCGACAAGGTGACGAAACTCTTTGCGGCCCTGGCGCCGATCTTCCGCGCACACATGTCCCGGCTGCTGCACTACGGCCTCGTCAACGGACTACCTGGATTTGTCAGCATCGAGGAAGATCGCTGGCTGCAGACCACGGCCCTTCAGATCGACGGTGGCAGGATCACGGCGATCTATGTGACCCGCAATCCCGAGAAGCTCGCGCACCTGAAGCAGAACGCCCTGCATTAGGCCGCATCACCCACTTCACAGCCTTTCCTTTCAGCATCCGCAGCCACTGGCGGGGGCAGGCATCTGTTTTTCTCAAATCACAGGAGATTACCCATGACAAACATCGCCATCGTCTATCACAGCGGTTACGGCCATACGGCGCGGCAGGCGCAGGCGGTGAAAGCCGGTATCGAGCGGGTCGCCGCCACGAGGGGGGTGCTACTGACAACAGAAGAAGCGCAGGACCGCTGGGATGATCTGGCGGCGGCGGAGGCGATTATCTTCGGTGCACCAACCTATGTCGCCGGGCCTTCCGCCGCTTTCAAGGCGTTTCAGGAGGCAAGCTCGCACGCGGTCATGGCGCGGGGTTATCGCTGGAGGAACAAGATCGCCGCAGGCTTCACCAATTCGGGCGCCCAAGCGGGCGACAAGCTCGCCACACTGATGCAGATCGCTCTCTTTGCCGCCCAGCACGGCATGCACTGGATCAATCTCGACCTGCCTCCGGCAAACAATTCCTCCCTTGGCTCGAAGGAGGACCTGAACCGGCTGGGTTTCTGGCTTGGTGCTGCGGCGCAATCGAATGTCGATGAAGGTCCGGAAAGCGCACCGCCCGAAGCGGACCTGGCAACTGCCCGCCATCTCGGCCAGCGGGTCGCCGAGGCGACACTGCAATTCATGCGTGGGCGCAACTGAGTGCTCAGAGCAATCGCGTCAGAGAAAACCGATCCACCGTCCGGCGACCAGAGCGACCCAGATCATCGCTGAAAGGGCTGCCGAGACCCGCACGATGGGACGGATGATGCCGATCGCGATTGCGGTTCGCCACCCCTCGCCTATGTGAAGCATGAACACGTTCAGGAGACCAAGGGCGATCAGGCCGAGTTTGGCAAGGAAGGCGGGATTTCCGGCATATTCGGCCGGGCGCACACTGAAGAGGCAGAAGCCGGTGACAAGGGCCAAGGCAAGGCCGCTGCCGGCCGAGCGGGACAGGAATGGCGCAACGATCTCCACGGGCAGCTTGCGGAAGAAGCCGGCAAGTCTGAGATCGAGGGGCAGAATGGCGCCGATCAGAAGGCCGATCGCCAGGATGTGGGCCGCATTGACGAACATGTAGAGCACCGCGGAGCGCCGGAGCTCGACCGCCAACGTGGTGGCCGACAGCCATTCGAGAAACTCCATAACGGGGCGTCAGTTCATCTGGATGCGTTCCGGATAAATGTCGTAACGCTTTTCACCGATGGTGATGCGTACGGCCTTCAGCCGCTTCTCGTTGCGATCCTGCGAACGGTTTCCGAGTGCCACGACCTGATCGCCGGGTTTTGCGACACCCTCCACGAAGCCGGAGCGCTCTGTCTGACGCGGATTGCCGAGTTCGACGCGCCAGAGACCGTCGTCGACGGTTACAACGTCGAGCGTCGGATGCGGCCCGCCCATGGATATCTGCTGTATGGCGCCACGAAGCTCGATCTGATCGGCTTCCGCCCATGACCAGCCATGATGCGCCGCCGCACCCGTTGCGAATGCAGCCGAGAGCATGGCAGCCGCCAGCACTCGCTTTCCCGAAAGTATAGACATGATGTTCTCCCTACCCGCATGCACGGGCAGGTGGAGCATCGATGATAGATAAAAAGAGCACTCACCGATTGTTGAAGATCGGTGAGTGGGAGGAGAAACGGATCAGGCGAGCAGACGTGTGACTTCGGCACCCTGCTTGGTGCCGACGGCATCGGCGATGGTCGTGGAAAAGAGCACCTTACGGGTGGCGTCTGCCACCTTGGCGAAGACATGACGGATTTCGCAATTCTGCTCGCCATCGCAATCATCGCACTTGCGGTAAGCGGTGATCGACAGGCACGGCAAAGGTGCAATGGGACCGTCGATAATACGCAGGATTTCGCCAAAGGTAATGTTGTGGGCCGGCTTCAGCAGCAGATAACCGCCCTGCTTGCCGCGACGGCTGACGACGATGCCGTGATGCTTCAGGTCGAGCAGGATCTGTTCCAGAAACTTCTTCGGAATCTTCTGCTGCACGGCGATGTCGGAAATCATGACGGGTTCATCGGCCTCGGCTTCCGCCAAAACCGTTAGCGCCCGCAGCGCATATTTTGCCTTTTGCGTAATCATCTCGGACCGTCGACACACACAGAGCGGTGTCGAATCCCGACATCGCTGCGAAAGCTAATCGCCTCTATTGCACAGCCAGCATGAACGGAATTTGAACGCGCCGGAAAAAGCCTTGAGAGACAAGTATTTTGGCCCTGTTTTTCACCCTCGGCCAATAGCTGATAACTTACTTCAAAAAACGGCAATTTTCATCATTATCGCCATCACTTCCGATTTCCAATTGACAGGCGGCGTGTAACACTACTATTTCTATAGACATTAAGTCGAGGCGACTTTTCGGCGCCGGCGGCTGCTTTTCTGCATTGCGGCAGGATGGGAGAGATATTTGCTCCGCTAAGCAGTCCTTTCGAAATCCCTTTTTCTGTCCGACCTGTCGTTGAGCTGCGATACTCCGGCCAACATCAAGGACAGGATTCCCCATGACTGTTATCAATCCGATCCAAGAAGCTGAGGCCTTGGCTGCAAAGCTGGAACGCCTTGACCTCGCAGGCCGGCTTTCGCTCGTTGCCGGCCTTGGCGGACGCGTCGTCTTCACCACCTCCCTCGGAATCGAAGACCAGGTCATCACTGCAGAAATCGGCACGCATCGCCTGCCGATCGACGTCGTGACGCTGCAGACGGGCCGGCTTTTCAAGGAAACGCTTGATCTGATCGGCGAGACCGAGAGCCAGTACGACATCCATATAACGCGCTATGAACCGGAGCAGGCCGATATCGACGCCTACGCAGCGAAGTACGGCATGAACGGTTTCTACGAGAGCGTCGAAGCCAGGCATGCCTGTTGTAGCGTGCGCAAGCTGAAGCCGCTTGCACGAGCACTTGAAGGCGCAACGATCTGGATCACCGGCCTGCGCCGCGGCCAGTCGGCCAACCGCGCCGAGACCCCTTTTGCGGAATATGACGCCGAGCGTCACCTCTTGAAGGTCAATCCGCTTGCTGATTGGGATATCGACGCAATCAAGGTCTTCGTCGCCGACAATGGCGTGCCGATAAATCCGTTGCATGCCCGCGGTTATCCCTCAATCGGTTGCGAGCCCTGCACCCGTGCCATCAAGCCCGGTGAGCCTGAGCGCGCAGGCCGCTGGTGGTGGGAGCAGGATGAGAAGCGCGAATGCGGTCTGCATGTCGCCGAAGAGACGGCTTCGATCGTCGCGCAGCAATAAGAAATCTGGAGTACGAAATGCCCGATACCCGTCAGGATACGGAATTGACCAATCCGCAGAGCGCCAAGCCGCCACTCGACCCCCATCTGAAGGCACTGGAAAACGAAGCAATTCATATCTTCCGCGAAGTTGCCGCCGAATTCGAGCGTCCGGTGATGCTCTATTCGATCGGCAAAGATTCCTCCGTGCTGCTGCATCTTGCCCGCAAGGCCTTCTATCCCGGCCGCGTACCTTTCCCGCTGCTGCACGTCAACACGGGCTGGAAGTTTGCAGAGATGATCACCTTCCGCGACGAGATCGTGAAGAAGTACGATCTCGACTTGATCGAGCACATCAATCCGCGCGGCAAAGCTGAAAATATCACGCCTTTCACCTATGGCTCGGCGCGCTATACCGACATCATGAAGACGGAAGCATTGCGCAACGCGCTGGACGCCGGCCAGTACGACGCGGCCTTCGGCGGCGCGCGGCGCGATGAGGAAGCCTCTCGCGCCAAGGAACGCATCTATTCGTTCCGCACGCCCGATCATCGCTGGGATCCGCGCAACCAGCGCCCGGAACTCTGGAACATCTATAACGGTCAGATCCGCAAAGGCGAGAGCGTTCGCGTCTTCCCGCTGTCGAACTGGACCGAGGTTGATATCTGGCGCTACATTCAGGCCGAGGAAATCCCGATCGTGCCGCTCTATTTCGCGGCCAAGCGCCCCTATGTTGAGCGTGACGGCATGATGATCGCTGCCTCCGATCCGCGTTTGGAACTGCTGCCCGGCGAAACCAAGCAGGAAGACTTCATCCGCTTCCGCACACTCGGCTGCTTCCCGCTGACGGGCGCAATCCGCTCGACCGCCACTACCCTGGAAGACATCATCGCGGAACTGGAGATCGCCACGGTTTCCGAGCGCCAGGGCCGCGCCATCGACCGTGATCAATCCGGTTCCATGGAAAAGAAGAAGCGTGAAGGATATTTCTGAGATGACTGCAGCAGTTCCCGCAAACGCCGTCGCCGTGCCCGCCGCCGAGCCTCTGAAGGCCGTGCGCGACTCGCGCCCGTTGCGCCTCATCACCTGCGGCAGCGTCGATGATGGCAAGTCCACCCTGATCGGCCGCCTGCTCTGGGATACCAAGGCAGTGAAGGAAGACCAGGCGGCGACGCTTCGCCGTGATTCCACCGGCAAGCAGAACGATCTCGGCCTCCCCGATTTCGCGCTGCTTCTCGATGGCCTGCAGGCCGAGCGCGAACAGGGCATCACCATCGATGTCGCCTATCGCTATTTCTCAACCGATAAACGCTCCTTCATCGTCGCCGACACGCCTGGCCACGAGCAATATACCCGCAACATGGCGACCGGCGCATCCACCGCCGATCTCGCCGTCCTGCTGGTGGATGCCCGCGCCGGCATCCTCGAACAGACGCGCCGTCATGCGACGATCGCCTCGCTGCTCGGCATCAAGCAGTTCGTGCTTGCCGTCAACAAGATCGATCTGACGAATTACGATCGCGCCGGCTTCGACAAGATCAGCCACGAATTCAAGGAGTTTGCCCTGTCGCTCGGCGTCAAGCAGATCACTGCGATTCCGATGTCGGCCCTGAAAGGCGAAAACGTCGTCTATTCCGGCCAGGCCGCCATGCCCTGGTATAATGGGCCGACGCTGGTCGAGACGCTGGAACATGCAACCGTCCGCTCGGGCCAGACGACCGGCTTCCGTCTTTCCGTTCAGCGCGTCTCGCGCCCCGGCGAAAGCTTCCGTGGCTATCAGGGCACGGTTGCCGGCGGTTCGGTAAAGCCGGGCGATAGCGTCATGATCCTGCCGTCGGGCATGGTCGCCAACGTCAGCAAGATCGTCACCTTCGACCTGGTGCGCAACGCGGCTGTTGCCGGTGACGCGATCACGCTCGTTCTCGACCGTCAGGTGGACGTGGCGCGCGGCGACATGATCGTGTCGATCGACTCGCAGCCGCAGACCGGCCTGTCCTTTGATGCGCAGGTCGTCGCTCTGCAGCCTGAAGGTATCGAAGCCGGCAAGCGTTACTGGCTGAAGAGCGGCTCGCGCCGCCAACGTGTTCAGGTCGAGCCTGTCAGCCAGCTCGAATTGAAGACCGGCGCCTGGAATGCCGCCCAGCGGCTTTACATGAATGCCATCGGAAAGGTGCGCCTCGTTTTCGACGAAGCCGCGATCTTCGATCCCTACGAGCAGAACCGTGCCACTGGCTCCTTCATCCTGATCGATCCGGAGACGAACAATACCATTGCGGGCGGCATGGTGACCGGCAAGCGCGCCGAGGTCAGTGGCCTGCATGGCAACGATGCCCGTGTCATTCTCTCGCTGCCGGCCGACCTTGCCGAGCAGATCATGGCAAGCGAGCTTTTCGCCACCCGCCGCCACGAAGCCGAGGTGCGTCGCATGACGGCGTCGGAAGCAGCCGACCTCTGGTCCAGCGCGGCAAGCGACATCTAGGGAAGGGGCCGGTCGGCCCCTTTTTTATTGCTTTGGCTTTGAGCGCCTCGAAGCCCACGCGATATTGAAAAGCAGGAATCGATCCCCTCGCCCAACTCGGCAATCGTCCCTGGTCGTTCGCTTACGTTTAAGCAGCGGCAAGCCAGCAGATCACAGCAAAAACCGAACATAGTTGACCATTCTGCGCCCCCCGCAGTGCGGCGACAGCCGGTGCCGGAGAGGTGCGGCGATGCTTGGCCAAGCAAGATTAAATTATAGTAATGTCTTACTATACCGTAATACAAACATGATCAATGTTTAATTTGTAAATCTCACAGAACAAGACATATAGGTATCAAGCGACAATTCTTGACTAGTGAAGTATTCGCCTCAATACACAGGCGAAATTGAAGTAACGATGTCAATAAATGCCGACGATACTCCCCGGCGCCGGGGCCCGCCTCATGGAACCAAGACGCCATCTCATGCCAACGCTCTCGCAAGGGACTTCCACCATGTCAGACATTCTTCGCAAGCATCGGGCCGCAGCACTTGTCGGAGCGGCCATCGTTCTCGGCGCGGCCTCCCTGCCTTTCGCCATCCCCTCTTCCTCGACGGCTCTTGCTGCACCGGCTGAGACCGGTGGCATTCTTGCCTCCAGCGGTTCATTTGCTTCCGTCGTCGATGCCGACAAGCCGGCCGTGGTGACCATCACCACCACGATGAAGGAGACCAATGCCAGCGCCGACAATTCGCCGATGGACGAGCAGTTCCGCCAGTTCTTCGAACAGCAGGGCATTCCTCTGCCGCACCAGGCACCGCAGCAGCACCAATCGCAGCATGCCATGGCGCTCGGCTCCGGCTTCGTCATCAGCCCTGACGGCGTAATCGTCACCAACAACCACGTCATCGACAATGCCAGCGATATCAAGGTCACGCTTGACGACGGCACGGAGCTGCCGGCCAAACTCCTTGGCGCCGACGCCAAGTCCGACCTTGCGGTTTTGAAAGTCCAGGCTCCGCATCAGCTTCCGACCATCGCCTGGGGCGATTCCGACAAGCTGAAGCTCGGCGACCAGATCCTTGCTATCGGCAATCCGTTCGGCATCGGTACGACGGTCACGGCCGGTATCGTCTCGGCCCGCGGCCGCGACCTGCATAGCGGCCCTTACGACGATTTCATCCAGATCGATGCGCCGATCAACCATGGCAATTCCGGCGGCCCGCTGGTCGATCGTGACGGTAATGTCGTCGGCATCAATACCGCAATCTACTCGCCGAACGGCGGCAGCGTCGGCGTCGGTTTCGCTATCCCCTCGGCTGAAGCCAGGGCAATCGTTGCGAAGCTGCAGAAGGACGGCTCGATCGATCACGGCTATCTGGGCGTACAGATCCAGCCGGTCACTCAGGATGTCGCCGATGCTGTGGGTCTCGCCAAGGCTGAAGGCGCGCTTGTTGCCGCCGTCACCGACGGAACGCCGGCAGCACAAGCCGGTATTAAGAGCGGCGATGTCGTGACCGCTGTTGGCAGCGAGAACGTCAAGACGCCGAAGGATCTGTCGCGCCTCGTCGCAGACCTGTCGCCGGGTGCTAAGGAAACGCTGGCCGTCTGGCGTGACGGCAAGACCATCGATGTCAAGGTCACCGTCGGTGGCAATGAAGATACCCAGAAGCAGGCCGCTGCCGAAAGCAACGACGATCAGGGCAAGGCTGCCGGCCAGCCGAGCATCGGCATCGGTCTTGCCGACCTGACGCCTGATGCACGCGAGCAGCTCAACCTGCCCCGCGACGTCGTCGGCGCAGTTGTTGCCAGCGTCAACCCGGACAAACCGGCCGCTACGGCCGGCATTCAGCCCGGCGACGTGATCATCTCGGTCAACGGCAAGCCCGTCCATAACGCCCGCGACGTCAAGACCGCCGTCGCAGACGCCGGCAAGGCTGGTCGCAAGTCGGTGCTGCTTTTGATCGAACGCGGCGATGCGAAGACCTTCGTGGCTGTGCCTTTCGCCGCCGCATGAGCACATCCACGTGAGCGCTGCGCCCGGACCAGTTCCGGGCGCACGTGTTTTTAGTCAAGCACAGCGCGGAGATCCGCGGCCAGCCTTTGAACGGCGGCCGGCTCGGCCTGCGAGATGCCAAACAGGATGCCGGGAGCGGACCTGCCGAGGAAAAAGTGCGACATCGGCATTAGCCCATAGCCCAATGCATACGCCTTCGCGACCACCATTCGATCATCCGTTGTCTCGTCACGAAACCATGTCGCAAGCTGCAGTCCGCCGTTACCGCCCGATACGGCGAGTCTTCCGCCAAACTGGCTCTCCAGCGTCTCGACCGTCCGGGCCATGCGCGCGGCATATTGCAGGTTCATTCGCCTCAAATAGGCGCGCAGCCTGCCCTCGTTGATGAAATCGGCAAGGGCCGCCTGGATATGGGCGGAAACGGCAACGCCCCTGCGATGCAATGCCTCCGAAGCCTCCGATATCAGCCAGCGCGGCACGACCGCATAGGCGACTCGCAGGCCGGGCGCCAGCACCTTGGAGAAGGTACCGACATAGGCGACGACCTCCGCCCTGTCGATGCCCTGCAAAGCGGCGATCGGCCGCGAGCCATACTGAAAATCGCTGTCGTAATCATCCTCCACGACGAGGCTTTGGCCAAGGCGCGCAGCCTCCAGCAGCGCCAGCCGGCGCGGCAGGCTGAGCGTGGCACCGGTCGGGTATTGATGGGACGGCGTCACATAGATCAGCGCCGGCGGCGGACCTTCGACCCTTGAAACATCGATGCCCTGATCATCGCAGGGAACCGGCACGACCTCGGCACCGGCATCACCGAGCAGCAAGCGAGCGGCGGGATAGCCTGGGTCTTCCATCCATGCGGTTGCGCGGCCGCTTCTTCTCAGCATTGACCTCGCCAGCATGTCGATTGCCGCACGCGTGGAGGGCACGATCATGACCTGCTCCGGCTCGGCGACCACGCCGCGCGTCACTGAGACATGCGCCAGAATGGCTTCGCGCAGTTCGCGGATACCGGTTGGATTCTCATAGCCGAGATGATGGATGCGCAGAGACCGGCTGCGGGCCGCAAGGCGGCGGCTCCAGACGGCATGAGGGAAATCCGATACGTCGGGCGCGCCGGGCCGAAAAAGGGCGCGGTAAGGTGGTTGTTCGGAGCTTTCTCCCGCTACCGGCCGGCGGTCGCCCTGCTGCGGTTCGGGCCGTATCCGTGCAAGGGCGGCAACCCGTGTCGCAGCACCGGCGGAAGCTTCGACATATCCTTCGGACTTCAGACGATCGTAAGCCTCCACGACAGTCGAGCGCGCGACACCCAGCGAAGTCGCAAAGGCGCGAGTCGATGACAGCTTATGCCCGGCCGGAAGCTGACCAAACAGGATGCGGTCACGCAGGCTTCGATAGATCTGGCCGACGAGATCACCGCCATTGCGATCGAGATCGAGCCATGCGGGCGTGAAGGTCATTCTTCTACTGGTCTGCTGAAAAGATCGAAACTGGACTTTTACTCCAGTCCATTAGCAAGGCAAGACCAACCCGAGTTCAATGCTCCCAAGGGAATATGGATATGACGACGGATCTTGCCGACTGGAAGGGTGTCGCCCGCCCCGACCGCGCTCCAATTGAAGGCCGCTACACGCGCCTCGAGCCGCTGGACGCAGCAAAACATGGCGCCGACCTACTCCGTTCGGCCCAGCAACCGGGTGCGGAAGACCGATTCCGCTATCTCTTCGAAAGCGCGCCCGCCGATATGGCCGCCTTCACGCCCTGGCTGGAAAAGGCTGCGGCAAGCGAGGACCCGCTGTTCTTTGCCGTCATCGACAAGGCGACGGGACGTGCCGAGGGACGGCAGGGGCTGATGCGTATCGATACCGCCAACGGCGTCATCGAGATCGGCAACATTCTCTGGGGACCTGAAATCGCCCGCAAACGGGTTGCGACCGAAGCGCTCTACCTCTGCGCCGCCTACGTCTTCGACACGCTCGGCTACCGTCGTTTCGAATGGAAGTGCAACAATCTCAACGAACCTTCAAAGCGGGCAGCACAACGCTTCGGCTTCGTCTTCGAGGGCATCTTCCGCCAGCATATGGTGCAGAAGGGCCGCAACCGCGACACCGCCTGGTTTGCCATGATCGATAGTGACTGGCCAAGGCTGAAGGCGGGATATGAAGCGTGGCTTTCGCCCGAGAATTTTGATGCCGACGGCCAGCAGAAGAGCAAGCTCAGGTTCTGATTGACCCAGGCGTGCCGTGATCTTTCGGATACGCCGTCACGCTTCAGGCTTTTGTCCTCGGAGGTCGTTATCGCAAGACCGCTAGGCGGTTTTGCGCGACACGCCGAAAGCGGCGGCGACAAAAAAGCCGACCCGCCGATGACAATAACTTCATTGCTACCAATATGTTCATGGGTGCCAATTGCCGTTAAGCATTGGGTCCTTCATTCACAGCACGAAGTTATTCTGTCAGGAGCTCATATGACCAGTTCGTCCGAGTATACGCCCCCTAAAATCTGGACCTGGGACAAGGAAAACGGCGGCCAATTCGCCAGCATCAACCGTCCGATTGCAGGACCGACCCACGAGAAGGAACTGCCGGTCGGCCGCCATCCGCTGCAGCTTTATTCGCTGGGAACGCCAAATGGCGTGAAAATCACCATCATGCTCGAAGAGCTGCTGGCACTTGGCCATCGCGGAGCAGAATATGATGCCTGGCTGATCAAGATCGGCGACGGCGACCAGTTCGGCAGTGGTTTTGTCGAGGTCAATCCGAACTCCAAGATTCCGGCGCTGATGGACCGCAGCAGTGAAAAGCCTGTGCGCATTTTTGAATCCGGCGCGATCCTCACCTATCTCGCGGAAAAATTCGGTGCGTTCCTGCCGACCGATCCGGCCAAACGCGCCGAGTGCTTCTCCTGGCTGTTCTGGCAAGTCGGCAGTGCGCCTTATCTTGGCGGCGGCTTCGGCCATTTCTATTCCTATGCGCCGACAAAGATCGAATATGCGATCAATCGTTTCGCCATGGAGACCAAGCGTCAGCTCGACGTGCTCGACCGGCGCCTCGCCGAAAGCGAATATATCGCCGGTGACAAGTTCACCGTTGCCGACATGGCGATCTGGCCCTGGTATGGCGGTCTCGTAAAGGGCTGGATGTATGGTGATTCCGCCGAATTCCTGCAGGTGCAGGAATATAAGCACGTCAACCGCTGGGCCGACATGATCGGCGACCGACCGGCCGTCAAGCGCGGCCGCATGGTCAACCGCGTCAGCGGCGAGCCCTCCAGCCAGCTTCGCGAACGCCATGATGCCAGCGATTTCGAAACAAAGACCCAGGATAAGCTGAACCCAGCCAGCTAAGGGACTCCGGAAGGCGGACGCGCACTACGCCGTGCGTCCGCCTCTGCAAAAAACCGCGACAGGCCATGATCGCGTGTTTTCCCACTAAAAATTATGGGTTTTGAAGCGAACTGTACCGAATCCGGCAAAAGTGCCCTCGTCTCATCCTCTCAGTCTTGCTGAAATACAAAAGCTCTCCTGCCACCTTTCGGAGGGCTTTCCCTATCTGCCCCGTCGACAGCCACCGGCGGGGCTTTTTTGTTTCGAGCCTTTGGACGCGGCTATATCTCACCCGTGCGTCAAAGCGGAGACGCCGGCCATTACATGGAGAGTGTGGGATGGAGACGGCGTCGATCTAACGCCACTTCGGTTGAGGTATGGGAGCGTTCGCCTGGATCTCATGAAGCGGCGCTCTGTGACCCAGAAGCTTCTTCAGCTTCTTCTCCTCGGCCGGGCCTATCCCGAATTTTCGGCAGTGCTCGGCGATGTCATGATCTTTCGGGCCGGGAATGCGGACTTGCCGGTTGTTCATCTGCTTCATCGACGTTTCCTCCTCCGAAAGAAACCAACTTAGCGCCGATTTGTTCGTTAGAAAAATCTAAAATTTAGAATCTTGCCCGCTGAAAATCAGTTCGCAGGAGGAGGAATGTGATCTGTCAGGCCTGGCGGATGCATCGTGATCGCAAGGCTGAAGCTGTTCCGGGATGCAGCGGACGATAACACCGCAAAGAAAAAAGCCCGCTTGCGCGGGCTTTTCGGCTGGTCGGAGTGGAGTGATTCGAACACTCGACCCCCACGTCCCGAACGTGGTGCGCTACCAGACTGCGCTACACTCCGTGACCAGCGGCGCCTCTATAGACCGGCCTATTATGTTGCGCAAGCACCAAAATTCAAAAAGGTATCGGAATTTTTGACAGGCTCGCGACAGGGCCTTCCGGCCGGCTGTGCAGCAAAAAGCCACACCTTCGACAAATTCTGCAGAAGCGGCCAAGTGGCAATTTTCTTTTGCCGGGTTACGCGCTAAAGCGCTCGGCGGGACAGGCGAAACCGTCGCGAGGCGGCTTCGCAGCCACTGGCTAACTATCAGGGACGATACGATGAAACTCCGCACCATGACCGGGGCCGCCGCGCTTGCGATTGCGCTCGCCGGCTGCACCACCATACCCACCCCCGGCGATCCGATCGAGGCACGCTGGGTCGGCCAGTCGGCCGGCAAATTTTTTGCTGCTTACGGCCCGCCGCTCAGCGACCGCGACGAAGGATCGTCGACGATCTACAGCTGGAAGGGCGGCTATAAGACGGTGCGCGTTCCGGCGAAATATGCCGAAGGTGCTGATGGCAAGCGCGGCAAGCAGATTGCAGGCGCCCGCACGCTCTACCTGCGCTGCCAGGCGGAAATCACCACCAATTCCGATTACACGATCCGCGATATCCGCACCGTCAACGATATCCCCGGTGTGGACGGACCGTCCTATTGCGCCGAATTCCTGGCGCCGGCTCAGAAATAAGTCTGACTGCTTGATAGACGTTTGATCGAGCCCGTCGGTGAAAATCGATGGGCTTTTCTTTTCAGGCCTAAAAAGGGTAAAGGCCTCGCCCCGCTCCGCTAACAGGGCCTTCGATAGCACGATCGATATTTGGAAACTTGGCTGGGGCGCCTGGATTCGAACCAGGGGATGGCGGTACCAAAAACCGCTGCCTTACCGCTTGGCTACGCCCCACCAGAGCTGAAGCGGATGCCCGCTTCACTGAAACGTGGCCTGATTAGCAAAGGACTGCCTGCCTCACAATCACTAAGTTGACTGCGACGTCATATTTGTATGCGGCTGCGGTGCCGGCATGGTAGGACTTCAAGCATCGACACAGCCAATGGAGAAACCGTTGAGCCAATATCGCGCCCGTCCACCCGCGCTTGCCACGCCGATCCTCGACGATGCCGTCGTGCGCATCACCCAGTGGGATTTCGAGCCGGGTGCCGATATCGGCGTTCACACGCACGGATTTGGCTATGTCGTCGTGCCGATGACCGATTGTCAGTTCCTGATCGAGGATGCCGAGGGAAGCCAGCGGGTGGATGTCGCCAAGGGAGCTGCCTATCGCCGTGAGGCCGGCATCGAGCATAATGTCGTCAACGCCGGCGACCAGCCCATGTCCTTCATCGAGATCGAATATAAATAATCATGTCCGGTGCGAACTTCGATCTCTTCTTCGAGCCGGCTTATGGTCAGCCGATTCCCGTCGCCGACGGCATCCAGCGCTTGACGGCAAAAAATCCGAGCCCTTTTACCTTCCATGGCACGAACAGCTATATCATCGGCGGCTCGTCGGTCGCGGTCATCGATCCCGGACCGGAGAACGACGCGCATTTCGAAGCGCTGATGGCAGCGCTTGCCGGCCGGCAGGTGACGCATATTTTCGTCAGCCACACGCACCGGGATCACTCGCCGCTTGCACGGCGACTGAAGGAAAAAACGAGAGCGCTGACGGTCGGCGAAGGACCGCACCGGCCGTCGCGGCCGCTAAGGGATGGCGAGATCAATCCCTTTGCAGAAAGCTCGGACATGGAGTTCGTACCCGACATCGCCATTGGCGACGGGGAGACTATTTCCGGCGACGGTTGGGCGCTGACAGGCGTGCTGACGCCGGGGCATACCGCCAATCATGCAGCCTATGCGCTTGAAGGCAGCGGCGTCCTGTTTTCGGGCGACCATGTGATGGCCTGGGCAACGACGATCGTTGCGCCTCCCGATGGCTCCATGGCGGATTATATGGCCTCGCTCGACACGCTGATCGCCCGCGATGATCAGTTGCTGCTCCCCGGCCATGGCGGCCCGGTCACTTCGCCTGCACCCTTTATGCGCGGACTGAAGACGCATAGGCGCCTGCGGGAACTGTCCATCATCGAGCGTCTTCGGAAAGGGGACAGCACCATCCCGGAAATGGTGAAAGTGATCTACCGCGATACAGATAAGCAGCTGCATGGTGCCGCAGCGCTCTCGGTGCTGGCGCATATCGAGGAATTAATGGAGCGCGGCGAGGTCAGCGCCGATGGGTCGCCTTCTCTTTTTGCGCACTATCGATTAGCGGGAGGCTGAGAATGGCCTATGCGGATTACAGCTATCGCGACGATCCTTCGGTGCCCGCTTTTGCCGACGACAAGCCCTTGATCCTTTTCGATGGCGAATGCGTTTTCTGCTCCGGCTGGGTCCAGTTCCTGCTGAAGCGGGATACGGAGAAACGCTATCGCTTCATCATCGCCCAAACGCCGCTCGGCGAGGCGCTTTACCGGCATTATGGGCTGGAGACGCGGGACTACGAGACCAACCTGCTGCTCGACAAGGGGCGCGCCTACTACAAGTCCGATGCGACGATCCGCATGTTGGAGGGGCTTGGCATGCCTTGGGCATTCGCGGGCATGCTGAGGATCGTGCCGCGGCAGATTGCGGATGTGGCTTATGGGGTGGTTGCGCGGAACCGGCTCAGGATTGCCGGGCGGCGGGAGAGTTGCATGGTGCCGACGGCTGAGGTGCGGGAGCGGTTTCTGGGGTGAGGCTTGCGGTTTTGCAAGCCTCTGTGCGCCGCCCTTCAGGTGTCTCGGGTGCCGGAGCAATCTACCGGATAAGTTTGCGGTAAAGGCGCTTCAATATGCCTCGCCGTATCCTGGCCCTCCGCATGGCTTCGGGAGTTCGGCCCTGTATCGATTCACTGGATCGATTACTGCTGCTCCGCAGCACCGGGCTTGCCGGCCCTCCGCATGGCTTCGGGCGTTCGGCCCTGTATCGATTCACTGGATCGATTACTGCTGCTCCGCAGCACCGGGCTTGCCGGCCCTCCGCATGGCTTCGGGCGTTCGGCCCTGTAATCGATTCACTGGATCGATTACTGCTGCTCCGCAGCACCGGGCCTCACCCACCCGCGATCCCCAGGAGTTCGGAGTCGAGGGCACCAAGGTATTGCTCGGCAACCTCGGCGCTGAAGCCGAGATCATGCTGGCCGTAACGCGAGGCGACGCGGACGTCGACGAAGGTGGTTTCCGCCTCTTCCCTGAGACGGATGATGATGTCGAAACGCAGGCCGAGGATGAAGGTGCGGGTGGTGCCTTGCAAGGTCACACCGTTGGCGCCGCGAATCAGCTTGGCAACATCATCCTCATAGGGGCGCGGTATCGGCACGGGAATGACGTCGGGAGAATCGGCGACACCGCCGTTTTCCGGCTGGGTCGGGACGGGCTTGTCCTCCAGTTCGCGGCCGGGCGCTGTATCGCCTTTGCTTTTGGTGATGGTGATGCCGTTCTGCTTGGCGACTTTCTTGACCGCCTCGAGAACACGGTCGAGCGCGCCGTCGTAACGGCGGCCGGTGAGTTCCGGATAAGCGGCAAGCTGCCGCTCGCGGTCCCCTGGCGTGATCACGGGATCACGTGGAAGCCAGATCTGATCGGCTTGCGGCTGCGCCAGCCAGTCGGGTGCGGAAGCCGTATCCGTGGTGACGTCGTAAATGGCCGGCAGAGTGAAGTAGCGCTCGGCCGCAAAGGCGCCGACGCCGAGCGGAAAGGCAGCGTAGATGAGTGCAGCCAGCGCGTTCAACCCACCTTCTGCACCCGTCATCCAGAGGCTGCGCAGGCCGATTGCCGCCAACAGGGTAGCGAGGACAGCGCAGCCGACGGAAACGAGCAGCACCAGGATGAGATAAGGTGTGGCAAGCCCGCCGAAGCGATGAGCGATCAGCACCGCCACCGAGAGCACAAGCGCAAACGCCCCGAAGTGCCGCGAAAGGCGGGCAGCACGGGAAACGGGACGATCGAAACGGATGGCCATCAAACTTACCGGTTGGTCGGCGGCAGACGCGTCGAGCGCGTTTGCCGCCATCGACTTTTCTAGTGCAAGATTCGTCTAAATTGAAACTCTTGTCTGAGCATTGCCGACGCAATCCACGTTAAAGGCGCCGCGACCTCCATAAGGTATTGCTGATATGCCGCAAAAAGGCCATTCTGCCGGGGTTTCATAGACTTCCCACGAAACAGGAGAGACAGATGATCTCACCCGAGACGATGGAAAGGCAGCAGTCGCCCTCGCTTGGCGGCATCGATCACGGCGAGCCGCTTTTGCCGCTGGAACTGCTTGAACTCGAACTTTCGCTGGAAGGCTATGCGGGCGGCGAGGCCGGATTCTGCGAGGCGGTACGCAAGGCGGCTGGCGAAACCGGTGGGGAACTCCTCTTCGACCTGCCGGCGGCAGGCCTCGTGGAGGATTGCCGGCGCATCGCTGTGCTGCGGATCCCGACCTCGGACAAGAAGATGCGGGTGGTTCTTGCCCTGCTCGACCAGAACGGCACGGAAATCCGCGTGCAGGCGCCCGATGAAGATACCGAGCATCTGGTGCGATTCGCAGATGCCTTCGTCGAAGTTCTCGAGCGGATTTAGAGCCTTTCCTGGCGTCAGTCTCTACCGGCTGCAGCTTCCGCCAGCGAGCGGAAAGGAAACTTGCGGCCGCATTCGCATTTCAGCATGAATGTTTCCTGATGAACCGACGGCCGCTGTACGAAGAAGCCGCGCGGCAGCTGATCGACCTTGAAGTCAGGGGTTTTGCGCTTGGCATCATCGATCTCGGAGGCTTCGGCGAAGCCGCTATTGCCGCATTGCGGGCAGGTGAGTTTCTTCGAAAATCGATCACGGATCGCCATGGTGCTCTTTCCAGTGCTGCTGTCCTTGCTCTTACATAGGAACGCCCGACGACGAAAGTGGAACGAAGCATGCATTCTGCCGTTCCTTCCCCAAAGAAGGAGGCAACCATGCCAAATAAGGATTCCATTCCAGCACCCGATCAAATACCCGACGCCGAATCGCAGCCCGGTCAGCAGCCGCCCGCCGGTATTCCCGACCGCATTCAGGAAAATCCACAGGATCCGGGCGATACGAAGAAGCCGGAAGACCGGCCACTCGATCCGGCGCTATTGCCAATTGGCGACCCTGCGGGCGCAGCCTGATATCACAGTAGGTTGACGACGCCAGGCGGATGGATTTTTCTTGTTCGGAAGGTGATGCTCGAGGAATAAACCGATGCGCGTATATGTTCTGTCGCTTCTCGCCGTTCTGGCCGCAGGCCTTGCTGCCTGCCAGACGCTGACGCCCGAGGAGCGGCGGGCACGCGACGAGCAGACCTGCCTCGGTTACGGCTTCAAGCGCGGAACCGATGGCTTTGCCACATGCCTGCAGCGTATCGATCTCGACCGCCGTGCCCAGGCCCGCTACGACAGCGACTGGGTGATGGCCGACATGGCTTATAATCTGAACGGTCCCTACGTCTATCCGCGCTATTATCACCACCGTCACTGAGCGCCTGAAATCACCGCCTGCGCCGCCGCGAGCCGTGCAATCGGCACGCGGAAGGGCGAGCATGAGACATAGTCGAGGCCGATCGTCTCGCAGAAATGGATCGAGGCGGGATCGCCGCCATGTTCGCCGCAGATGCCGAGCTTCATGTCATTGCGGGTGCGCCGGCCACGTTCGGCGGCAATACGGATCAGCTCACCTACCCCATCGAAATCCAGGGATATGAAGGGATCATGTTCGATGATGCCCTTGCGCTGGTAGGTCGGGATGAAGGCAGAGGCATCATCGCGCGAAATGCCAAAGGTTGTCTGCGTCAGGTCGTTGGTGCCGAAGGAGAAGAATTCGGCCGCCTCGGCGATGACATGGGCGCGCAGTGCCGCGCGCGGCAGCTCGATCATCGTGCCGACGAGATAATCGATGCGCATCTTGGCTTCCGACATGACATCCTGCGCCACGGCATCGATCTTCGCTTTCACGTAATCGAGCTCCGAGCGCAGGCCGACGAGCGGCACCATGATTTCCGGAACGACGGCAGCACCGGTTTCTTGTGCAGCGGCGACCGCCGCCTCGAATATGGCGCGGGCCTGCATCTCGACAATTTCAGGATAGGAGATAGCAAGGCGGCAGCCGCGATGGCCGAGCATCGGGTTGAATTCATGCAGCGCATCGACGCGCTGGCGAAGAGCTGCAGGCTCCATGCCCATGGCATAGGCGACTTCGGCAATCTCCTCATCACTCTTCGGCAGGAATTCATGCAGTGGCGGATCGAGCAGGCGGATCGTCACCGGCAGGCCGTGCATAACCGTGAACAGGCCGGTGAAATCGCCTCGCTGCATGGGCAGGAGCTTGTCGAGCGCACTCCGCCTGCCCTTCTCGTCTTCGGCAAGGATCATCTCGCGCATCACATGGATGCGCTCGCCTTCAAAGAACATGTGTTCGGTGCGGCAAAGACCGATGCCTTCGGCGCCGAAGGAGCGCGCGGCGCGAGCATCGGCCGGCGTGTCGGCATTGGTGCGCACGGTCATGCGGCGGGCGCGATCCGCCCAGCCCATGATGCGGCCGAAATCGCCTGACAGTTCCGGCTGGATCATCGGCACTTCGCCCTTCAGCACCTGGCCGGCAGAACCGTCGATGGTGATGATATCGCCCTTTTTCAGTGTCACACCGATGCCGATCAGCCGTTCGTTGCGGGCATCGATACGCATGGTGCCGGCGCCGACGACGCAGGGGATACCCATGCCGCGGGCAACGACGGCCGCGTGGCTGGTCATGCCGCCACGGGTGGTCAAGATGCCTTCGGCGGCATGCATGCCGTGAATGTCCTCGGGGCTCGTCTCGACGCGGAGCAGGATGACCTTGCGGCCCTCTTCCTCCGCTTCGACCGCCTCTTCCGCCGTGAAGACGATCTCGCCGGTGGCAGCCCCCGGAGAGGCCGGCAGGCCGGAGCCGATGACCTGGCGGCTGACCCGGGGGTCGATGGTCGGATGCAGGAGCTGGTCGAGCGTCGATGGCTCGATGCGCAGGACGGCCTCGTCCTCGGTGATGAGGCCTTCATCGACCATGTCGACGGCGATCCTCATGGCTGCGCGTGTCGAGCGTTTGCCTGATCGCGTCTGCAGCATCCAGAGCTTTCCGCGCTCGATGGTGAATTCGATGTCCTGCATGTCGCGGTAATGAGATTCGAGCTCGGCGCAGATCCGGCCGAACTCCGCGAATGCCTCCGGCATCAGCTTTTCCATCGAGGGCCTTTCGGAGCCGGAAGCGATCCGCCCCTCCTCGGTAATGCTCTGCGGCGTGCGAATGCCGGCCACAACATCCTCGCCCTGCGCGTTCACGAGGAATTCGCCATAGAGGATCTTCTCCCCTGTCGAGGGATTGCGGGTGAAGGCAACGCCTGTCGCAGACGCATTGCCTAGATTGCCGAAGACCATGGCCTGGATATTGACCGCGGTACCCCAGCTTTCCGGAATATTGTGGAGCTGGCGATAGGTGACGGCGCGGGGGCTCATCCAGCTCGAAAAGACCGCACCGACAGCACCCCAAAGCTGGACTGCCGGATCCTGGGGGAAGGCCTCTTCCAGCTCTTCCTCGATCAATGCCTTATAGAGCGAAACGACATGCTGCCATTCGGACGCGCTGAGTTCGGTATCGAATTCGTGGCCAAGGCGCGCTTTCTCGTCCTCGAGGATTTCCTCGAAGAGATCGTTGCCGAGACCCATGACGACGTCGGCATACATCTGGATGAAACGGCGATAGCTGTCCCAGGCAAAGCGGGCATCGCCGGCATCGTGGCCGAGCGCCTGGACCGTCTCGTCGTTCAGGCCGAGGTTGAGCACCGTATCCATCATGCCGGGCATTGAGACGCGGGCACCGGAGCGCACGGACAGCAGCAGAGGCCGATTGCTCGAGCCGAAATGGCGCCCGGTAATCTCTTCGATACCGGCAATGCCCGCAAGCACCTGCTTTTTCAGATCAGGATCGATCTTGCGGCCGTTCTTGTAATAGATGTTGCAGGCTTCGCCGATGATGGTGAGACCGGGAGGAACCGGAAGACCGAGACTGCACATCTCGGCGAGATTGGCGCCCTTGCCGCCAAGGATCTCCTTGTCGCGCGCCCGGCCTTCAGCCTGCCCATTGCCGAACGTATAGACCCACTTGGTCATCTTCCCCCCAACCTATTTCGGGGATCAGCTTAATCCCTTGGTGTTGAAATGAAAATCGACAAATGCGGCAAAATGTTGCGTCGCACAATAAATCCCTGACGGGATGCAGAATCAAACGATTGAAAATCATGAGGCGCCAGATAAACGCATAAAAAAAGCTTTGCGGGACTGCAACAACGGTCCCGCAAAGCCTTGTTTCCGTCCAGCCAGGAAAACCGGACGGGGGGTCCATTCATGCCATGCTGCCTCCGGTCCGCATCTCAACCCGAAGGCGGCATTGCAAATTCCATTGATCGCAAGGGTCGATTGCTACTTATCGGCAATGACGCGGTTGCGATAAAACAACTTCTAATGCAATACGCGCAAAAGAGCATCACCCAAATGGGGTACGTACCCGATGTGAACGTGACCTTTTTTGGTCTTTAATTAAAATGCCGCCTCAAGCAGTCTCGCGGAGACGCTCTGCTGTCTGCAAATCGACCGAGACGAGCTGTGAAACACCCTGCTCGGCCATCGTCACACCGAAGAGGCGATTCATGCGGGCCATGGTGATCGGGTTGTGAGTGATGATGACGAATCGGGTTTCGGTCGATGCCGCCATCTCGTCCATCAGATTGCAGTAACGCTCGACATTGTGGTCGTCGAGGGGAGCGTCCACTTCGTCCAGCACGCAGATCGGCGCGGGATTGGTGAGGAAGACGGCAAAGATCAACGCCATCGCCGTCAGCGCCTGTTCGCCACCTGACAGCAGCGTCATGGTCTGCGGCTTCTTGCCCGGCGGGCGGGCGAGGATTTCAAGGCCTGCTTCGAGCGGATCGTCGGATTCGATCAGTTGCAGTTCCGCCGTGCCGCCCCCGAACAGGTGGGTGAAGAGACGCTGGAACTGGGCGTTGACGACATCGAAGGCGGCGATCAGGCGTTCACGGCCCTCGCGGTTGAGGCTCTGGATCGCACCGCGCAGCTTTCTGATGGCATCGATGACGTCGTCACGTTCCTTGACGAGCGCTTCCAGCTTCTCGCTCAGTTCCTTCTGCTCCTCGTCGGCGCGCAGGTTGACGGCGCCCAGACGCTCGCGCTCAATCCGCAGCCGCTCCACCTCACGTTCGACCTCGCGCGGATCTGGCAGCGTCTGCAGTCCCGGCCGCCCGGCAAGGCGCAGCGCCTCATGCGGCGGCACGTTCAGCGTTTCGCGAATGCGCTGCTCGCTTTCCTGCCGCTTCTCGCGGGCAGAAACGAGGCGTTCTTCCGCACGGCCGCGGCGCTCGCGGCTTTCGGCGAGTTCGGAAAGTGCAGTAGCCGCCTTATGGTCGGCGTCACGCTGGAAGAGTTCGGCTTCTGCCAAGAGGTCAGCAGCGTGACGGCGGGCCTCCTCGGCCTTTTGGAGCTCGCTCAGAAGCGCGCGGCGCTTGCCGTCGAATTCGTCCGGCGCCATATCCAGTTCGGCGGATTCCTCGCGGGCCTCCTCCTCGCGATCGCGCAGCGTGGCGATGTGGTCTTCGGCGCTTGCGGCCCGCTGGCGCCATGTCTCGCGCTCCTGGCCGATGGCAACGATACGTCGCTGGCGAGCGTCGTTTTCGCGGTTCAAACTCTCGTGGCGGGCGCGGGCTTCGGCAAGGGCGCCGCGATCCGTCGCGACCTCGGCCTGCTGGAAGCGCAGTCGTTCATCGAGCGCAGTCAGATCTGCTGCATCTTCGAGCTCGATACGGGCATTTTCCTCCTGAACCGAGATATCCTCCAGCTGCGCCTGCAACTGGCTGACGGCTTCGGCGATGACATCGCGGCGACGAATGAGATCGCCGGAAGCGCGCTCGGCAGCGGCAAGCGCCTCGCGTGCTTCCGCCAGATGGCGTGCAGACAGACGGCTCAAGTCACGGGCGTCCGTCAACCGCCGCTCCTCGCCGCGGATCATCTCGGCAGCGGAAGCAAGACGTTCTTCGGCTTCGCTCAGAACATCGCGGGCAAGCTCAGCCTCGCCTTCCAGTTCTGCAAGTCGATTCTTCTGGGCAAGCCGAAGGGCAGCAGCACTCGGCGCATCGGCGCCGGTCACGTGGCCATCCCATCGATAGACAGCACCTTCCCGGGTGACCAGCCGCTGGCCGGCCTTGAGTTCTTTCACCAGACGTGGCGCGTCGGTGGCAGCGACCAGACCGATCTGGCGCAGGCGGCGGATCAGCGCGGCGGGTGCGCGGACATGGTTCAGCAGAGGCTCAGCGCCTGCGGGCAACGCCGGGTCGCCGGCGCCATCGCCGTTTTCCGACCAGTAGGCTGGTGCATTCGGGTCGAGCGGCGATTCGAGATCATCGCCGAGTGCGGCACCGAGCGCCGTCTCGAAACCGCGATCGACCTTCAGCTCTTCAGCAACCGGCGAAAATTCGCCCGCTGCGGCACCGGCCAGCATGCGCTGGATCGTGCGGGCTTCCGTTTCCAGCGCGTTGAGCTTGCTGCGGGCCTGTTCGACCGGGGTGCGGGAGAGCGCTTCGGTCTCACGCGCTCTTGCAAGCGCCTGTTCGACAGACTGGATCGTCGCTTCGGCCTCAGTGACGGCGATCTCACCGGCCTCGACCACGGCGCGTTTTTCGTCCGGATCCGGCAGTGTGGCAATCTTCTCCTCGATGCCGGCAAGTTCGCGATTGGCCTCGTCCATCTGGCGTTCGAGGCGCAGCTTGCGGTCCGCGAGGTCGCGGATGGCGCGTTCAAGCTGGTTGCGGCCGGCGGCGGCTTCGGCGCGTTCTGCCGTGAGCGCGCTGAAGATACGTTCGCTGTCGGCGAGTTTGGCCGCAGCCTCCTCGAAAGCTTCCCGCATTTCCTCGGCATAACGACCGGAATCGGCGAGGATTTCAGCGATATCGGCCTCTTCCGCATCGAGCCTAGCAAGGATGACAGCGTTATCGGCAACAAGCCGTTCTTCGCGCCTGATGTCTTCGGCAAGTTGCGCGAGACGCCGGGTAAGCTCGTCGCGGCGGCGCAAAATGCGGTTGGCATCTTCCTCGAGCTGGCTGCGGGCGATCTGCAGGCGCTGGAGAGCGGCCGCAGCCCGCGCTTCGCCTTCGCGCAGTTCCGGGAGCTTCAGGCTGGCGATACCCTGGTTCTTCGCCGCATCCATCTGGATCTGCGCCTTTTCGGCGACGACGACGGTTGCCTGGTTGAGCGCGCTGTCGGCCTCGGCTTCGGCCTCCTTTGCCTGCACCCAGCGGATGTGCAGGAGCATTGCCTCGCGGGCGCGGATATCGGCGGAAAGCGTCTTGAAACGGTTTGCCTGACGGGCCTGGCGCTTCAGGCTTTCGATCTGGCTTTCGAGCTGCGAAGTGACGTCGTCCAGCCGCTCCAGATTGCTTTCGGCGGCGCGCAGACGAAGTTCGGCTTCGTGGCGGCGGGAATGCAGGCCGGAGATGCCGGCGGCCTCTTCCAAGAGCTGACGGCGGGCCTGCGGTTTTGCGGCGATCAGTTCGCCGATGCGACCCTGCCCTACCATGGAGGGAGAGCGCGCGCCGGTGGAGGCATCCGCAAAGAGCAATTGCACGTCCTTGGCGCGGCTTTCCTTGCCGTTGATGCGATAGATCGAACCTTGCTCACGCTCGATGCGGCGGGTGACCTGGATTTCATCGCTGTCGTTGAAGGCGGCTGGCGCGGTGCGCTCGCCATTATCGAGATAGAGCGCAACTTCGGCGGTGTTGCGCGCCGGGCGGTTTCCCGAGCCGGAGAAAATCACGTCGTCCATGCCGGACGCGCGCATGTTCTTGTAGGAATTCTCGCCCATGACCCAGCGCAGGGCTTCGACGAGATTGGACTTGCCGCAACCGTTCGGACCAACGACGCCCGTCAGTCCGCGCTCGATGATGAATTCGGTCGGTTCGACGAAGGACTTGAAGCCGACAAGGCGAAGCTTGTTGAACTTCATGCCGCGGCCTTATCAAACGAAAAAGCGGGCGCACGGTTTTCGCCGCCGCCCGCCTTCGCAAAACGGTACGGATCAGAGGAGGCTGTCAATGAGGGCCGACATGGTGTCAACCGGCATGTCTCCAGAATAGCGCTTGCCATTGATGAGGAACGTCGGCGTGGCGTTGACGCCAAAATCCTTGGAACCCCGTTCCCGCGTGGCATTCACTTCATCCAGCAGTTTCTGGTTCGTCAAGCACTTCGTGAAGCTATCCTCAGTAAATCCGGCGAGCTTCGACATCTGCAGCAGCGCGGCGCGCCCATCATCGGCGGCAGCCCATTGCTGCTGCTGCTTGAAGAGCATCGCGACCATCGGGAAATACTGCTCGGGCGTGGAGAGTTCTTCCGGCTTCTGCGGGTTACAACGGGCGAGCATGAAGGCGGCGGCAGCACGCGGGTCGAAGGGGAATTCGCGCAGGACGAACTGAACCTTGCCGGTATCGACGTATTTCTGCTTGATCGTATCGAAGGTCGTGTTGTGAAAGTGGGCGCAATGCGGGCAGGTCATCGACATATATTCGACGATCTTGACCGGAGCATCGGCCTTTCCGAGCGCCATTTCCGGCAGCGTGCCGGGGGTCAACACCTTGGCCATATCCACATCGCCATCCGGCTTCGGAATTTCCGGGGCTGCCTGCGCCTGCGCCGTACCATAAACCGCGATCGATGCGGTTGCGGCGGCGACACCACCCAGAAGCTGGCGTTTCGTCAGTTGCATTTCAGAGATGCGCATGGGTTCCCCATAAACAAGTGTGGCAGCTGGTTGTGCGATATAACGGCAGGAAGCCGCTAACAAGGCACGCTTCGCCAACTTTCTTCAAAGAATTGTGACCTGCGAAAGACGAAACCGCAGATCCGCGAACAAATCAATCATTCCCGGAATGCAGAAGGGGTGTTTCGTCCTGCATAAAAGAGACTGATTATCTGTATCTCGCTCTTCCGCAAGCGGTAAGCGATCATAACGCGCTGTTCAAAAACCAGGATTCTGATGCCGGCGCGAAGTCGTTGCGCAGCGCGCCACGCTCAGGCATCGTTTCCAACGAGGTGCAAAGGCTTCTCAACCTGCGAACAAATTCGATAGCCCGGACGGGGCTATCGCGGGCGATAAACTCGTATATGGCAAGAAGATCATCTTCTGCCTTGGGCCGAAAGACGACCTTAGTCACCATTGCCGCCGCGTGCGGCGTGCAACCGCTCGATACGGTCAAATACCGTTTCCGAGTCGATATCCGGGCGTGGATCGTCGAGCGCTTCGCGAATTTTTTGGTTCATAATTTCGTTGATCGCGTCTTCTTCACGATCAAGCGCCCTCAAAGCAGCGCGCAGAACCTCGCTGGCAGAGCCGTAAGCTCCAGATTCCAGACGAGCGTCGAGACTTTTCTGCTGGCGGCCTAGTGTGACCGTAATGGGCTTACTGCTGCGCATGACTTGACCTTGGTTGAATGCATTACAGTGTAATACACCGCTTGGGCCGTGCCAATAGAAAGGTGCCTTTATCTGGGCTTTTTGCCGAGAACGGCCGTCCCGAGGCGGGCGATCGCCTGCCTAATTTTCTCGTCCTCGAGGCCCTGCATCATGCCTTCCAGCTTGCGGGCGGCGTCGCCCTTCAAGGGCGGCGGTGTGCGGAAGCGCTTGACCGGCTGATAGACCGGCTTCTGGACGATGCGGATCTGGTGGACGGCAGCGAAGCCGAAGAAACTATTGATGCGCTGGATGAGTTCGCCCTGAGCGTGGCTGAGGAAAAGGGCGCGTGCGCCTTCGCACGCAATGGTCAGAATACCGGGGCGGAAGCTACCGTCATCGCCACCGCGCGCCCAGGTGATTTTTTCCGGGCGGGTGCAATCGGCGAAGTCCTCGCCGGCAATTTCATCCCAGGAGCCGAGCAGCGCGCTATTAATGCCGGCACGACGAGCGAGAACGGGATCGATGATACCGTTCGTCAGCTCCGCAATTTGCTTAACATCTTTGCGTGGATAATTCATCGAAACCTTGGTAAGCGACGTCCAGTCGAGGCCGCCGGCTTGATCGCGCCGCATTGCTTCGTCAAGTATAGAGCACTTCCCCCGATCGCGGCAAATAATGACGATACGCACACCGGACGCGCCGACTGCCTCCCCTCTCCTCGACTGGTACGACCGCCATCATCGCGACCTGCCTTGGCGCGTTTCTCCGCCGATGGCCAAGCGCGGCATCAAGGCTGATCCCTATCGTGTCTGGCTCTCGGAAGTCATGCTGCAGCAGACGACTGTGCCGGCGGTGAAACCCTATTTCGCCAACTTCCTGGCGAAATGGCCCTCGGTAACCGATCTCGCAAGAGCGCCGAGTGAAGAGGTCATGGCCGCCTGGGCGGGGCTTGGCTACTATGCGCGGGCGCGCAACCTGAAGAAATGCGCCGAGGCGGTAGCGAGCGAGCATGGCGGCATTTTCCCGGATACCGAAGAGGGGCTGAAGGCCCTGCCCGGCATTGGCGATTATACGGCGGCAGCGGTGGCGGCGATCGCCTTCAACCGGCAGGCAGCCGTGATGGACGGCAATGTGGAGCGCGTGATTTCCAGACTCTATGCCATCGCCACACCGCTTCCGGCCGCAAAGCCGCTGATGCGCCAGAAGGTGGCGCTGCTGACACCAGCCGACCGGCCCGGTGATTTCGCGCAGGCGATGATGGATCTTGGCGCCACGATCTGTACGCCGAAGCGACCAGCCTGTTCGCTCTGTCCCTTTAATGGGTCGTGCGAAGCACTCAGGCTGCATGATCCCGAGCAATTCCCGCTCAAGGCCGCGAAGAAAGAGAAGCCGATCCGCCGTGGCGCAGCCTTCGTAGCGGTCACCTCCGATGGCGAGATTCTGCTGCGGCGGCGTATCGAAAGCGGCCTGCTCGGCGGCATGACGGAGATTCCGACGACGGCATGGACCGCGCGGCAGGATGGCGAGACATCAGCCGAGGCCGCGCCTTTCAAAGCCGGATGGGAGAGTGCTGGCACCGTCACTCATGTCTTCACCCATTTCGAATTGAGACTTTCGATCTTCCGGGTGGCGATTGCCGATCGCCTTCCAATCGATGACGGATGGTGGGAGCCGGTTACAAATCTTGAAGCTCAGGCATTGCCGACTATCATGAAAAAAGCGATCGCAGCGGCTATTCCTCTCGCGTTCAAAACAGCCAAGGGATGACTATGGCAGAAGACATCAAACACATCGTTTTCGATATCGGCAAAGTTCTCATTCATTACGATCCGCATATTCCCTTTAGCCGCCTCATTCCCGACGAGGCCGAGCGCAACTGGTTTTTTGCCAATGTCTGCACGCACGACTGGAACATCGAGCAGGACCGCGGTCGTACCTGGGCGGATGCAGAAGCACTTCTTATTGCTCAGCATCCGACCCGCGAAGAGCATATCCGCGCCTTCCGCAAGAACTGGCACGAGATGGTGCCGCATGCCTATGAAGATAGCGTCGCGATCATGGAAGACTTCATCAATGAAGGCCGGGATGTGACGATGCTGACGAACTTCGCCTCGGACACGTTCCGCGAGGCGCAGGAGCGCTTCCCCTTCCTCAAGAAGCCACGCGGCGTGACCGTTTCTGGCGATGTCGGCCTCATCAAACCCGATCTCGCGATCTACGAAACGCATACGAAGAGCTTCGGCCTTGATCCGACCGCGACAATCTTTATTGACGACGCGCCAGTCAATGTCGAGGGCGCGAAGGCAGCCGGCTGGAACGCCGTGCTTTTCACCGGCGCCGATAAGCTGCGCGCCGATCTCGCCAGCTACGGCCTTAAGGCCTGAGCCATGGTTTTCGATCCTGCAGCAGCTATCGACCGCTTTCACGCAGCAATCAACGCGCTCGATTTTCCGGAAATCGAGGGCTGGTTCGCCGAGAATGCCACCTATGTCTCCAACGGCGTCGGCAGTCTTGCCGGACGGGCCGAAATCATGGCTGCCTTCCGTCGCTACTTCGACGATTATCCGGATCAGACGGCGGAGAATTCGCTGGTCGAAACGCTGACGCCGCTTTCGGGCCGAGCCGTATGGTCCGTTCGGGCGACGCATAGCAAGACCGGAAAGCGGTTGGTCCGCGAGGGAGAAGAGACGATCACCTTCAACGAGGACGGCAAGGTCACGCGCGTTGACGTGACCGACTATCAGGAATTCTGAGGCGGAAATCTGGTGCTAAAAAGGAAGCGCGGGGCCGAAAGACCTCGCGCTTCTTTTTCTTCTTCCGTAACTGGAGGTGCAAACTGGAAGAAGAGGTCGTCTCAACCTTCAGGGGTGTTACTCAGTCCACCTTTGCGAGATCACCGCGGATGATGGATCGCAATTCGTCGATCGGACGCAGGGATTTTCCGTCGTCGAAATGCCAGAAGGTCCATCCATTGCATGCATCAAGGCCTTGGACTTTCGCACCAAGGCGATGAATGGAGCCGGCCTCGCCGCCAGAGGCAACCGTGCCGTCGGCGCGCACCACGGCGCTGTAGCGGCGCTTCGCATCCGTCAGCACCTGGCCGGGCTTGATGAGGCCGCTTTCAACCAGCACGTTGAAGGCGACGCGCGCTTCGGCCTTCTTGCCAGTCATGACCGTGAGCTCCGCCTTGCCGAGCGGCTCGACGGCGGCGATGCGGGCAGAGGCCGCATCGATATAATCCTGCTCACGTTCGATGCCGACGAAGTGGCGGCCGAGGCGCTTGGCGACGGCGCCAGTCGTTCCCGACCCGAAGAAGGGATCAAGGATGATATCGCCCGGCTTTGAGGACGCCATGATGACGCGGGCAAGCAGAGCTTCCGGCTTCTGGGTCGGATGCACCTTCTTGCCGTCGTCGCCCTTCAGGCGCTCGTTGCCGTTGCAGATCGGGAAGAGCCAGTCGGAGCGCATCTGCACGTCGTCATTGGCCGCCTTCATGGCATCGTAATTGAAGGTATAGCCCTTGGCCTTGGCGTTGGGGCTTGCCCAGATCATCGTCTCGTGGGCGTTCTGGAAACGACGGCCCTTGAAATTCGGCATCGGATTGGTCTTGCGCCAGACGATGTCGTTCAAGATCCAGAAGTTCAGATCCTGCAGTGTCGCGCCGACGCGGAAGATATTGTGATAGGAGCCGATCACCCAGATCGTGCCCGTCGGCTTCAGAACGCGGCGGCAGGCGAGCAGCCACGCGCGGGTGAAAGCGTCGTAGGCCTCGAAGGAGGCGAACTGATCCCAATCGTCGTCGACGGCATCAACCAGCGACTGGTCCGGCCGGTGCAGCGTGCCGCCAAGCTGGAGGTTGTAGGGCGGATCGGCGAAGATGACGTCAACCGACTGGTTCGGAAGAGCGTCAAGGGCTGCAACGCAATCACCCTTGATGATCGTGTCGACCCAAGAGCCCGGTTTTACGGAAGTCTTCAGGTCGGCAAGCGGGAAAACAGACGCCATATAGATACTCACTCATACGCTTTACGCTTAACTCTCCGTTATGGTTACGCAAGTTGGTTACCAAAGCCTGAAGCATCGACCCGTTTCGGGAAAATATTCCGATCTCTATATGAGGAAGAGCGGACTCCACAGCCCGCCCCGATTTCACTCCGCCGCCTGAGGCGTGTGAACCTGCCTGCTGTCCTCAGGCGCATCGACCCGTTCGAGCATGCCATAATCCCTGACGACATGACCGATGCGCAGGCGATAGTCGGCGAAAATGCCGTTGCGGCCGGCCTTCTGGGCCGCCCGATGGGCTTCGAGATTGCGCCACTGGCGCACCGCCTCCTCATCCCGGAAGAACGAAAGCGAGAGGATCTTGCCGCGCATCGTCAGGCTCTCGAAACGCTCGATGGAGATGAAGCCGTCGATTTTTTCGAGTTCGGATCTGAGTTCGCCGGCAAGGTCGAGATATCGATGTCGTTCGCCGACGTAGGGAATGACTTCAAACATGACAGCGATCATGGCAGCACCAGTTGCGCATGCGGGGTCGAAACGTTCTTCAGAAAGATACGGTCTTCTTTCAGGATGAAGCGCTCGCGGCGGGCAAATTCATAGTTCTCCCGGCCGAGCGGATCGGCGGCAAGCCGTGCGCGATAGGCCTCGTAGGCTGCAAGATTTTCAATATTGTAGACGCCGTAAGCTGTCGTCGCTGAGCCCTCGTGTGGACCAAAATAGCCAACCAGGTCAGCGCCGTTTCTCGGAATCGCTTGCCCCCAATTGCGGGCATATTCGGCAAAGGCTTCCTTGCGGAAGGGGTCGATCTCATAGCGAATGAAGCAAGTGATCATCGGTTTCTCCTTTCGTATGCGAAGAGTTTTCGCACATTGTGGTGCGGAGATGCTTCGGTTAAGATCGAAGTATGAAAGAAGGACCTGACATTGCGCAGATCGGCGCGCTCATCGGCGATCCGGCCCGCGCCAATATGCTGGCGGCGCTGACAGGCGGTCGTGCGCTTACGGCAACCGAACTTGCGGCAGCCGGCGGCATCACGCTGCAGACGGCAAGCGCGCATCTCTCGAAGCTCGAAACCGGTGGATTGCTTACCCAGCGCAAACAGGGGCGACACCGCTATTTTACGCTCGCCGACGAGGCGGTGGCCCGGCTGATCGAAAGCATGATGGGGCTGGCGGCGAGTCGAGGGCATCTGCGCCACCAGCCCGGTCCGAAAGACCCGGCGCTGCGCAAGGCGCGCATCTGCTACGATCATCTCGCCGGCGATTACGGCGTGCGCATGCTGGACAGCCTGGTTGCATCCGGGTCGATCGATGCCATCGGCGACGGACTTGCTGTGACGGCCAAGGGCGAAAGCCAGCTGCAATGTATCGGCATCGATGTCGGCTGCCTCAAATCCTCGCGCCGACCGCTCTGCCGTTCCTGCCTCGACTGGAGCGAACGGCGCGCCCATCTTGCCGGTAGCCTCGGCAGGGCGCTGCTGTCGAATTTCATGGAAAAGGGCTGGGCGCGGCGGATGCCGGAAAGCCGCTCGGTTATCTTTTCACCGGACGGCGAGCGGCAATTCCTGAAGCTTTTTCCGTTGGAAAGCTAGCAAGGCGCGACCAGCGTATTCCTGAAATGATTGTGAGCGACCGTGCTGCAAAGCTCGCTCCATTCGCAATCCGTGCAGGCATTGCGGATGATGTCGGCCGCGAAACCGCGGCGTAGTCTTTTCAGCAGGGCTTTATCGGGAATGAGGCGGGCGCCCTGCTCTATCCGCACCCCCATGAGCCTACCAACGGCTTCGGCAGCAGCTGCATCCCTGGCTTTCGGACTCGGCAGTAAGCAATGCGCTGAAGCCTCGGACATCAGGGGGGCGCAGATATCGTCGGGGCCGGAGACGATTTCTATCTCCTCTCCGGCCGAGAGACGCTCTGCGATGCGACGGTAATTGGCGGTGAAGGCCGGAGTGTAGCCTTCACCGACGAAAGTCAGCATGCAGAGCAGATGGTGGGCGCGCAGCCTGACGGTCAACGCAGCTCTGCCTGGTCGCCATAGATACGGATGCCCTTGAGCACGGCTGCAGCGAGCGCCGATTTCAGCACGCCGCCCAGGATGAAGGGCGCGACGCCGAGCAGCCAGCCTTTTTCCGCGCCAATCAGAGAGGCGAGATAGAGGCCGCCAAGGGAGAGGCAGAAGAGGTTGGCAGCAAGGTGAGCAATGAAGCTGCGCACCACATTGTCCCCTGTCCAGCCGCGCTCCGCGAGCCAGCCGACCATCAGCGCCATCAGCGGAAAAGCTGCGAGATAACCAGCCGTCGGGCCGGCAAAGGGCGCAAGGCCGCCGGAGCCGTTTGCCAGAACCGGTGCGCCGAGCATGGCTTCTCCCAGCCAGGCGAGAACGGTGAGCGTACCAAGCCGCCAGCCATAGAGCGCGCCGATCATGGTGACGGCAAAGGTCTGCATAGTGATCGGCACCGGCACCATCGGCACCGAGATCTGCGAGGCAAGGGCCAGTACCAGCGTGCCGGCGAGAACGAAGAGATATTTGACTGCAATCGACCGTGCAGATAGGCGCAACGGATCGAAAACGACGGTACGGGACGGGTCAGAGAGGGACATGAAGTTCTCCTTTTCAAAATTATAGATAATTGTCGATTCCCATCTATTTGATGGAGGAGATTTTTGGACGACGCAAGAGCAGGCATGCAGGATTCTCATGTGGCCGGATCACAATCCATCGCGAATGCATGCGGAAACGCCGTAAAACCAAGGCGTTTCACGCGCTCGAAAATTATCTATAATTCTTTTGGAGGATCAGCCGACGATGGCGAAAGCTTCCCGTTCGCCTTTTTGCGCGGGCTGTGGCGCGCGTCCGATCCACTGCACGTGCTTCTGGAGAATGGCCGCGGCCTCCTCCGCCTTGCCTTGCCGAAGAGCGGCAAGAATGGCGCGGTGGTCATGGTCGGTGCGCTTCTCCCAGCCCGAACGCCAGGCCGAAAATAGAAAACGGGCACTCGCCGCGTGCAGATCGTCGATCGAAGCCAGCAGGCGCGGCATCGCGCAAGGGGTAAGGATCAAGCGATGGAAGCGGCGGTTTGCCTCTTCCCATGCATGAACGTCGGCGGCCGCATCGCCCTCGCGCGTCGCGTCCTCCGCAGCATCGAGGATCGCGGGCGTCAGGTGACGGGCGGCGTGTTTCAAAGCGAGCACTTCGAGGGCAGCGCGCATTTCGGCGACTTCACGCACCTCGGCGAGATCGAAGGAGGCAACACGAACACCACGGCGCGGCTCGCTGATCGCTAGCCCCTGCGCCTCAAGCCTACGGAAAGCCTCGCGCACCGGCACATGGCTGGTTTCGAATTCCTCGGCGATATGGTCCTGACGCAGACGGGCACCGGGCGCAAGCGCTCCATGCACGATGCGCTCCGCAAGCGTGCGGGCGATGCGCCCGGCAATGGTATTGTCTTCGGGTTCCCTGCTCATTGCTATCCAGTAGCGAGCACTGCGGGGCTTGTCGAGGTGGCATGCAATCCGTCCCCCCGCAAAGCTGCCCGCAGCGTGCATTCCAGCCATGTCCCGCCATCGGTTGAGCTTTTGCGCGCCATCGTGTAAAGCCGCATCATCCCGAACAAGGTATGAGTATATGGACGGCTTCGACCTGATTATTTTCGACTGCGACGGCGTTCTGGTCGATTCCGAAATCATCGCAGCGGATGTCGAATCCAAATTGCTGACGGAAGCAGGCTATCCGATCAGCATCGAGGAGATGAACGAGCGCTTCGCCGGTCTCACGTGGCGCGACATCCTCTTCCAGATCGAACGGGAAGCCAGCATTCCGCTCTCGGCATCCCTCATCGATCAGTCCCAGAAGCTTCTGGACATCCGGCTCGAACAGGAAGTCCAGGCTATTCCTGGCGTCGAATTCGCCGTCGGCCGTCTCTCGATGAAGCGCTGCATCTGCTCGAATTCGTCGAGCCAACGGCTTGATATGATGCTGAGCAAGGTCGGCCTGAAGAAACTCTTCGCTCCGAACACCTTCTCCGCCAAGGACCTCGGTCCCGACCGCGCCAAGCCGAAGCCGGATATCTACCTGCACGGCGCAAGCCAGATGGGCATCTCACCTTCGAAGACGGTCGTCGTTGAAGATTCCACCCATGGCGTCCATGCCGCGCGCGCTGCTGGCATGCGGGTGATCGGCTTCACCGGCGGTTCACACACCTATCCTTCGCATGCCGACAAGCTGACGGATGCAGGTGCTGAGACCGTCATCTCGCGCATGAACGATCTGCCGGGCGTCGTTGCTGCGCTGGCCGAATGGGAAGGCGCGCTCTAAAGCAGGAGCCCTGCCACCCGCGAGCCTTATAGAAACTGTACAAAGCCCGCAGTTTGCGGGCTTCTTGCATTGGGATGATTGTTTTCGCGTGGCGGCATATGGCGCGTCAATTGCAAGAGATTGCGTGCCGAGCTGTCTTAGCTGCTCTTCTTAGAATTCTTGGCGTTCTTTGCTGGCTGGGTGTCGAAGCCGACATTGACGCGAACGAGTGCGCCGGAACCGACCGGCATCTTGACGCCCTCATGGCGGAAGATGACCTGAGTGGCTGGCGCGCCGACCGGGATCTGAGTCGGGAAGTTAACGACTTCGGACGACAGCACGTCTTGTCCGTCCAGTACCGAAATGCGGATCGGCAGCGTGACCGGGCCTGGCGTGCCGCCGGGGCCAGCAACCAAACGCAGCTGCGCCACGACGGTCATGGAGAGGGCCGTATCGTTCAGCGTGCACTGGCGGCTGTAATCGCCGAAAGAGGCCTGGAAGACAACCTGCTGCGGATCGCCGGTTTTTGCGCCCTTGGCATAGGTGCGGTAGATCGAATCCTGATCACGCATGAAGATCTGCGGGCAGGCGCCCTGCACGACGGGAGCGACCTTGCCCTGAGCGGTGACACCGGTGCCGATCGGGGTCTGGTTCGACGAAGGATTGGCCGGCGCAACCGGCATGATCTGGGCGTTGCCATTCGGCTGCAGCGGCGCAGGGCCGGCGCTCGCAGCGCTCGCTTCAGGCTTGCTGTCGCCACCGAGCCCGAGTGAATTGCAGCCGGCAAGGGCAGCAACGAGCGATGCGGAAACGATGAGACGCGAGACCTTGCCGAGCACGATATTCCACCCTTTGCGAACGCTTTTCTTCTAGGTGCTTGCGACTTTCGCGCAAGGCCTTTCATGACAGTTGGCGATGGTCTATATCAGCGGCGCAAAGAAAAATCGATTGGGTAAGCACCGTTTTGATGCACTTTTCGGCGCCGGATGCGGGCAACTTCAATAGGATACCTGCGACAACGCCCCGGCAGGCCGGCGAGCTCCCTCTTTTCGGCGGCGCTGTGGCGACCCGTTTTGCGCACGAAAATTCTCCAGCCATAGATCAAGGATAACGAACGTGGACTATATCTCGACCCGCGGCGAGGCCCCTTCCCTCGGCTTTTGCGACGCCCTTCTGACGGGGCTGGCGCGCGATGGCGGGCTCTACGTTCCCCGCAAATGGCCGAGTTTCTCCAAGAAGGAAATCCGGGCACTACGCGGCAAGACCTATCAGGAAGTCGCCTTCACGATCCTTTCGCCCTTCACCAACGGCGAAATCCCGGATGAAACCTTCCGGGCGATGATCGACGAGGCCTATGGCACGTTCCGCCATCCGGCGATCGCGCCGCTCGTACAGACCGGTCCGAACAGCTTCGTCATGGAGCTCTTCCACGGCACGACGCTCGCCTTCAAGGACGTGGCGATGCAGCTTCTCGCCCGGCTAATGGACTATGCGCTGGAAAAGCGCGGTGAACGGGCGACCATCGTCGGAGCCACGTCGGGCGACACGGGTGGCGCGGCGATCGATGCCTTTGCCGGCCGCGAGCGCACCGATATCTTCATCCTCTTCCCACATGGCAAGGTGTCGCCGGTGCAGCAGCGGCAGATGACGACCTCCAAGGCGGGCAATGTGCATGCGCTCGCCATCGAGGGCAATTTCGACGATTGCCAGAATCTCGTCAAAGCGATGTTCAACGATGCGCCTTTCCGCGACCGAGTGAAGCTCTCGGGCGTCAACTCGATCAACTGGGCGCGCATCATGGCCCAGATCGTCTACTATTTCACGACGGCGATCGCACTCGGCGGACCGGACCGAAAAATCTCCTTCACGGTACCAACGGGCAATTTCGGCGATATATTCGCCGGCTACTGCGCCAAGCGCATGGGCCTGCCGATCGATAAGCTCGTGATCGCCACGAACGAGAACGACATTCTCACGCGCACGCTGAAGACCGGCCGCTACGACATGAAATCGGTGAAGGCGACCAGCTCTCCATCAATGGATATCCAGATCTCCTCCAATTTCGAACGGCTGCTCTTCGAAGCGTATGACCGCGATGCCTCCAAGGTGCGCGCCGCCATGGAAAGCCTCAAGCAATCCAATGGCTTCGAAATTTCGCCCGAAGCACTGAAATTCATCAGGAAGGACTTCCGCGCCGGCCGCGCCAGCGAACGTCAGGTGGCCGAAACGATCCGCGAGACTTACGCGGAAACCGGCTACCTGCTCGACCCGCATTCGGCGATCGGTGTCTTCGTTGCCGCCAAGCGGGCAAAGCCTGATACCCCGATGGTGATGCTTGCGACCGCCCATCCGGCAAAATTCCCGGCCGCCGTAAAATCCGCCTCCGGTATTGACCCGGCGCTTCCGACGTGGCTTGCTGATCTGATGCACAGGGAGGAGCGCTTCCAGATCATCGAGCCCGAGCTTAAAGCGGTTGAAACCTTTATCGGCAAGCACGCCCGCAGCTAGATGACGGCAGGCGCAGAAAGATAGCACATGACAGTTGAGTGCACCCGGCTCAATTCCGGGCTGACAGTAGTCACACAGACCATGCCGCACCTTGAAAGCGTTGCGCTCGGCGTCTGGATCAAATCAGGTTCGCGCAACGAAACAGAAGACGAGCACGGCATCGCCCACCTGCTCGAACACATGGCTTTCAAGGGTACGGGACGTCGTTCCGCCCGTCAGATCGCCGAGGAAATCGAGGATGTCGGCGGCGAAGTAAATGCTGCGACCTCCACCGAGACCACCTCCTACTATGCCCGCGTCCTTAAGGACCACGTTCCGCTCGCCGTCGACATCCTTGCCGATATCCTGACGGAGTCCGCCTTCGAGGAAGATGAGCTGGAGCGTGAAAAGCAGGTCATCCTGCAGGAGATCAATGCGGCCAACGATACGCCTGACGACGTCGTCTTCGACCGCTTCTCCGAAGTTGCCTATCGCGGGCAGACACTCGGCCGGCCGATCCTCGGCACGCCGGAAACCGTCGTTTCCTTCACGCCGCAGCAGATCCGCGGCTATCTCGGCCGCAACTACACGACCGAGCGGATGTTTGTCGTGGCGACCGGTGCCGTCGAGCACGACGAGTTCGTGCGCATGGTCGAAGATCGTTTCGCAAGCCTGCCGACCGCGCCCAATGCGCCGCCGGTCATGGAGGCTGCGCGCTATATCGGCGGCAATGTGCGCGAGTCGCGTGATCTCATGGACGCGCAGATTCTGCTCGGTTTCGAGGGCAAGGCCTATCATGCCCGCGATTTCTACTGCTCGCAGATCCTCGCCAACATTCTCGGCGGCGGCATGTCTTCCCGCCTGTTCCAGGAAGTGCGCGAGTTCCGCGGCCTCTGTTATTCCGTCTATGCCTTCCATTGGGGCTTTTCCGATACCGGCATCTTCGGCATCCATGCAGCGACCGGCGGCGAGAACCTGCCGGAGCTCGTGCCCGTCATTATTGACGAGTTGCACAAGTCGGCGGACAGCATCCACCAGAAGGAAATCGAACGCGCCCGCGCCCAGATCCGCGCCCAGCTTCTCATGGGCCAGGAAAGTCCCGCCGCACGCGCCGGCCAGATTGCCCGCCAGATGATGCTTTACGGCCGTCCGATCTCCAATCCGGAGATGATGGAGCGGCTGGAAGGCATCACCATCGAGCGCCTGACAGATCTTGCCGGCCGGCTCTTCTACGATACCGTCCCGACGCTTTCGGCGATCGGTCCGCTCGAGCAGCTCGCCCCGATGGAAGACATCACTGCTTCGCTTTCGGTTCCGGCACCGAAGACGAAACAGGCAAGCCTCTGACCGGTACATACGTTGCGCCGGAGGGTATCGATGCCAAAATCGGTTTTTCGGTTCCTGTCGCGACAGCCTGAAGCGGTCGAACTCGAAAACGACAAATATATCCTGCGCCTGCCGCGTTATCAGGATTTCAACCAGTGGCATCGGCTTCGCGCCGACAGCCGACGGTTTCTGGAGCCCTGGGAGCCGACATGGCGGCGCGACGAGCTGACGGAAGGTTCGTTTCGCGCCCGCGTCATCCGCGGCAAGCAGGAATATGCCTCCGGACAGGCGATCCCGCTCTTCATATTCCTGAAGAAGGATATGACGCTCGTCGGCGGCATCACCATCGGCTATATCCGCCGGGGAGCGGCCCAGAGCTGCATGATCGGCTACTGGATGGGCGAGCGTTATGCCGGCCAGGGCCATATGTTCGCCGCACTTCAATTGGTTATTCCCTATATCTTCGCAGGGCTCGAGTTGCACCGTATCGAAGCAGCCTGTATTCCAGACAACGCGCGGAGCATTCGCCTGCTTGAGAAAGCCGGGTTCCAGCGGGAAGGTTATCTGCGCGGATATTTGAAGATCAACGGTCAGTGGCATGATCACGTGATGTTTTCACGTCTGGCCAGTGACGCGGATACAGGCAGGAAACCCAACAGCCGATGACCAAAGACCGCATGCTGCCGACGTCACCGTCCGGACGACTGATCGCGGTGATCGCAGCCCTCCTCCTGTCGGTATTCGCTCTTGCGGCGGGAACCGTGCAGGCGGCCGAACCGGTGAAGATTTCCCGTGACGACACCGCGCTGGATCTGACTGCCACGACGGAAATCTACGCCAATCAGGGCGAGGCCTTCCAGGTTTCCACCGCCGCTGGCGCCGACGGCATCCGCCGACGCATCGAAGTGCGTTCGAGTTCGGAAAACCATCAGGGCGACTGGGCGGTCTTTGCGCTTGCCAACGTTTCGGAAGAGCAGCTTGAGCGCGTGATCGTCGCGCCGCATTTCCGTCTCGTCAATTCGAAGCTCTTCTGGCCCGACCTCGGCTCGCAGCGCATCATCGCGATCACGCCGAGCGAAGGTTTTGCACTAGACCGTCAGCCGAGCGACGATGCCGACGTCTTCCGCATCACGTTGAACCCCGGCGCGGTCATCACATTCGTCGCAGAGCTTGCGACGCCCAACCTGCCGCAGATCTATCTGTGGGAGCCGGATGCCTATAAGGACACGATCAACGCCTTTACGCTCTATCGCGGCATCGTTCTCGGCATTGCGGGCCTGCTCGCGGTGTTCCTGACCATCCTTTTCGTCGTCAAGGGAACCTCGATGCTGCCGGCAACGGCGGCTCTCGCCTGGGCGGTGCTCGGCTATATCTGCGTCGATTTCGGCTTTCTCGGAAAGCTGATCAGTGTCGCCTCGGCGGATCAACGAATATGGCGCGCCTGTGCGGAGGTGGCGCTCGCCTCCAGCTTGGTCATCTTCCTGTTCACCTATCTCAATCTCAACCGATGGCATGTGCATCTGGGTTACGCGACGCTTGCCTGGGTGCTGGGTCTTGCCCTGCTGTTCGGCGTGGCGATCTACGATCCGTCGATTGCGGCCGGCATTGCGCGGCTTTCCTTCGCGCTGACGGCGGCGATCGGCCTGCTGCTCATCATCTACCTTGGCTTCAACCGCTATGATCGCGCCATCCTGCTCGTGCCTGCCTGGGCTTTGACACTGGTCTGGCTATTCGGCGCGTGGCTGACGATTACCGGCCGGCTCGACAATGACATCATCCAACCCGCGCTCGGCGGCGGCCTCGTTCTCATCGTGCTCCTGATCGGTTTTACCGTGATGCAGCATGCCTTCGCGGGCGGGGCTTTCCAGCAGGGCCTGTTTTCCGATCTGGAGCGCCAGTCGCTGGCGTTGACGGGCTCGGGCGATATGGTCTGGGATTGGGATGTGGCGCGTGACCGCGTCGTCACCATCCCTGATGTTTCCGTCAAGCTCGGACTTTCGCCGGGCACGATGCATGGAGCGGCACGCAACTGGCTGCCGCGACTGCATCCCGACGATCGCGACCGTTTTCGCGCCACGCTCGACGTGCTCCTGGAACATCGCCGCGGGCGGCTGAATCACGAATTCCGCATCCGCGCCGAAGACGGCCATTTCCATTGGCTCCTGATCCGCGCCCGGCCGGTTCTCGGTTCGAATGGCGAGATCATCCGCTGCGTCGGCACGATCGTCGACGTTACCGAGCAGAAGAATTCCGTCGAGCGGTTGCTGCACGATGCACTGAACGACAATCTGACGGGCCTGCCGAACCGGCAGGTCTTCCTCGACCGCCTGCAGTCGGTGCTGACGCTGGCGCCGGGCGGCGAAACGCTGCGTCCGACCGTGATGGTGATCGATATCGACCGCTACAAGCTGGTCAACGATTCGCTCGGCGTCGCGGCCGGCGACAATATTCTGATCGCGCTCACCCGTCGCCTGCGCCGGCTCCTGAAACCGCAGGATACGCTGGCGCGCCTTTCCGGCGATCAGTTCGGCCTCATCCTCGTTTCCGAGCACGATCCGGCGAAGATTGCTGACTTCGCCGATGCGATCAGCAAGGCGATCATGGTGCCGATCAACTTCTCCAATCGCGAGATCATTCTGACGGCTTCGGTCGGGCTCGCCACATGGGTCGACCGACAGGAGAGCGCATCGGGCCTGCTGAGTGATGCCGAACTTGCCATGTACCGCGCCAAGCGCGCCGGCGGCAACCGCGTCGAACCCTTCCAGCCGGCCTTCCGCGATTTCGGCACTGATCGCCTGCAGCTCGAATCGGATCTGCGCCGTGCCATCGAGCGCAAGGAGCTTTCGATGGTCTATCAACCAATCGCGCGGCTGGAGGATGTCGAAATCGCCGGTTTCGAGGCACTGATGCGCTGGGAGCATCCGAAGCGCGGCAATATCCCGCCGTCGGAATTCATCCCTATCGCCGAAGCGTCCGACATTATCGGCGCGCTTGGCATTTTCGCGCTGGAACAGGCGACCAACGATCTGATGGGATGGCAGAACCAGACCGGCGAGCTGCCGATCTTCGTTTCCATCAATCTGTCGAGCGTACAGCTTCTCAACAACGAGCTTTATGACGACGTTCGCTCGGTGCTGGCGAAGACCCATTGCGATCCGTCGCGGCTGAAGCTCGAGCTGACGGAATCCATGGTGATGGAAAACCCGGAACAGGCGCGCCTCGTGCTGCAGAAGCTGAAAGAAGCTGGCCTCGGCCTGGCGCTCGATGATTTCGGCACGGGTTATTCGTCACTCGCCTACCTCACCCGCTTCCCCTTCGACACGATCAAGCTCGACAAGGCGCTGGTGCGTGACAATAGCGACAAGAAGGCGACCGTGCTGAGATCGGTCATCTCAATGGCGCGCGAGCTGGAGATGAAGGTGGTTGCCGAAGGTATCGAATCCAACGAGGATGCGATCGAGCTTGCCAAAATGGGCTGCAGCTATGGCCAAAGCTATCTCTTCGGGCCGCCGATGCCGTCGGAATCGGTGCTGCGTTTACTGAGGGAACGGTTTCCGCTGACGAAGCGGGCCTGATCCCATGGCGTTCGGCGGCTTTTTCCGGGGCATTCGAGCCCATCCGATCGATATGACCTTCCTTGCCTGTGACGGTCATTGACCATTGGCGGCCGATGTGCGCCTGTGACTCAGCGCAACAAGGAAAATCCGATGCTCAAGCTATTGCTCGCCCTCTCGATGGGCGCCTTTTGCGTCTCTCCCCTCTACGCCACCGAAATTCACCCTGCCGCGCTGAGCTGCCAGGCGGCAGAAGAGCCAGGGCGTTGTGAAAAATTGAAGAAGGACTTCAAAGCGGCCTATGCGCTCGCCCACAAGGGAGATCACGGTGCACAGGTCATCGTGGCCTTCTGCCTCTCTACCGGTTGCCGCGGCGCTGTGATCATCGACAAGGTCGCTGCTTGCAGCTGGCATATCGTTATAGCCAATTCCGGCGCGGCCACCGTGATCGATGGCTCCAACCTCAAGGATACCTGCCGTCCAATGACGCAAGAGCAGAAGACCGCTGCACGTGTCCTGTCCAGCGAACTCGTCCGCAATATCTATAACCGTCCGGTGACGGCGGCGGACCAGATGTAGGCTGGCTGGTGTTTACAGGTCTGGAGACCGTTGAAGCGAAATACCATTGCCCTTATCGCCATCGCCGTTATGCTGCCGAAAAACACAACCAGGAGGCACCCTATGATCCTGCACTGCGTATTCATGCGGCTGAAGAGCGCTATGACACCAGATGACAAGCAGGCGCTGTTCGATGCGATCGTGGCGCTGAAGCAGGTGATACCGGGTATTCTGGATATCAAATACGGGCCGAATGTTTCACCCGAGGGGCTGCATGGCGGTTTCGTCGACGGCTTTGCCGTGACCTTCGAGAGCCCCGAGGCCCGAGACGGCTATCTGGTGCATCCCGAACACGTGGCCGTCGGCGAGCGCATCGTCTCGTCGACGGATGGAGGCCTGGCCGGCCTCCTGGTCTTCGATCTCGTTACTTGACGAAGCAATTCCAGGAAAAGTGTGCAGCGGTTCTCCGTCCGGAATTGAGTCTGGCCGAAGTATGCTCAGCTCGACTTTGCCATGGCAGCGGAGAGCTGGTCGACATTGTAGCGGAACATCTTCTCGTAGGTCGGTGCCGGACCTTTCACATCCGATAGCGATTCGACGTAAAGCTCGCCGCCGGGTTCAGCGCCGGTTGCCGTGGCGACCTGCTTGATGAGGCGCGGATCATTGGAATTTTCGAAGAAGTAGGTCTTCACGTGTTCCTGCTTGATCTGCTCGATCAGCTTGGAGACATCGGCGGCGGAGGCTTCGCTTTCTGTCGAGAGGCCAATCGGTGCGAGAAAGCTGACATTATATTCGCGGCCAAAATAGCCGAAGGCATCGTGGCTCGTCAGCACCTTGCGTCGGTCATCGGCGATCTTGTCGAATTTGGAATGCGCATAGGCATTCAGTTCATCAAGTTTGTGAATATATTTCTCGGCATTGGCCTTGAAGGCTGCGGCGTCAACTGGATCGGCGTCGGACAATGCCTTCTCGATATTGGCGACCCAGACCTTCACATTGACGGGACTGTTCCAGACATGCGGGTCGGTGACGGTCTTACCGTCCTCTTCCATGGTGCGGGTGTTAATACCCTCGGAAACCGTGACTGGCTTGCCCTTGTAGCCGGAGGCGGTGATCAGCCGATCCATCCAGCCTTCCAGCCCCTCGCCGCTGACGAAGGTCACTTTTGCGGCATTCAGCGCCTTGGCATCAGCCGGCGACGGCTCGAATTCGTGGGGATCGCCATTCGGGCCGACGAGGCTCGTGACCTTGACATGGTCGCCGCCGACCTGGCGGACGACATCGGCGAGCACCGTGAAGGAGGCGACGACCTTCAGGGTCTCGGCCGAAGCCGGCACAGCCGAAAGCGTTATCAATACAGGCAAGGAGGCGGAGAGAATCAGTTTGCGAGGTATCATCGGTGTCTCCTGTGATCAGCCCTTCAGATGCGGGCGGGGGAAGAAGCGCCGGGCAAGGCCCGACGGTGCGAAGAAGATCGAAAGGCCATAGAGCAGCGCCGCGGTCATGATGATCGTCGGGCCGGAGGCAAGTTCGAGATGATACGAAGCGATGAGGCCGAGATAGCCGGAAGCCGCCGCACTTGCCGCCGCGAAGAGCATCATGATTGGCAGGCTGCGGGACCAGAGTTGGGCGACCGCAGCCGGCAGCATCATCAGGCCGACGGCCATCAGCGTGCCGAGCGCCTGGAAGCTTGCGACGAGATTCAGCACCACCAGCAGCAGGAAGAGGAAATGATAGACGGGTCCGCGCCCGCCGACGGCACGCAGGAAGCCAGGGTCGAAGCATTCAGCAACCAGCGGCCGGTAGATGATGGCAAGCACCAGCAGCGTTAGTGAGGCGATGGCACCGATCTGTGTCAGCGCCGGCGCGTCGATCGCGAGGATCGTGCCGAAAAGCACATGAAGCAGATCGATGTTGGAACCGCGGAGCGAGACGATGAGCACGCCGAGCGCCAGCGACGCGAGATAGAAGCTTGCAAAGCTCGCGTCCTCCTGCAGTACCGTCATGCGGCTGACGACACCCGACAGAAGCGCGACGGAAAGGCCCGCGACAAGTCCACCGATACCCATCGCCGTCAACGACAGCGAGCCGGCGACCAGATAGCCTATTGCCGCACCGGGCAACACCGCATGGCTCATGGCATCGCCCATGAGGCTCATGCGGCGAAGCATGAGGAAAACGCCAATGGGGCCGGAACCGAGCCCGAGGCAGAGGCAGGCAACGAGCGCCCGGCGCATGAAGCCGTAATCGGCAAAAGGGGCGAAGAAGATCTCGTAGGCTGTCATGTCGCCGGCACCCCGCAGGCTTCGGCATCTTCATCCCAGCGCTCGGCCATGGCACGAGCCTGCAGAAGATTGGCGGATGACATGACTTGCTGCGTCGGCCCCCAGCCGATCAGCCTGCGGGCGAGCAGCAGGGTCTCCGGGAAATATTCCCTCACCTGTTCGAAATCATGGAGCACCGCAATCACGGTCCGTCCATCGCCGTGCCAACGGACGACAATGTCGAGCAAATCCCTTGTCGTGCGGGCATCGATGGCAGCGAAGGGTTCGTCAAGCAGGATAATACGGGCATCCTGCAGCAGCAGGCGGGCAAAGAGCACGCGCTGGAACTGACCGGCCGAAAGCGAGCCGATATGCCGCTTCTCGAATCCTTCCAGACCGACCGTGGCGAGTGCGGCACCCGCGCGCGCAACGTCTTGCTTTGCAATGCGGCCAAAAGCACCCGCCTGGCGCCAGCTTCCCAGCAGCACAGTATCCACAACCGAAATCGGGAAGCGTCTGTTGATCTCCGCCGCCTGTGGGAGATAGCCGAAATCGGTGCGTTGCATCAGGTGTTCCACACGTCCCTCTACAGGGCGCAGTTCCCCCATGATCGCCTTCAGCAGCGTGGATTTTCCCGCGCCATTCGGCCCGGCAATCGCCGTCATGCTGCCAGACCGGAAAGTACCTGAGAGATGATGGACAGCGGGGTGGCGATCATAGGAGACAGTGAGATTGTCGAGGCGGATCTCGGGCGGGCTCATGGCAACAGAACTGCCCAGTAAATTGCGAGCCAGAGAACCGCGGCGATAGCGAGGGCACCACAGGTGCGTAGAAGCGCAGATTGCCCGAGAAGACTGACGGCGAGACGTTCAGGGGCGGGGGCGGATCGCATGCTCATTCCTTTTATGTAATAACGTATATGTAATAACGTAACTGTTATGTTATAACAATTGCGGCAGGAATGAGGCAGGGAACGTGATTGATCCGCTAGGCGCGCATCTCGGCGATCATGGATCGAAAGACTGAGAAAAATAAAAGGGCGCCCGAAGGCGCCCCTGCATCTGACTTGAGAAGATCAATCTCAGAGCTGCTCAAGCATAGCAGCTGCGCCGGAAACGGTTGCCTGGCCAGGTGATTCCTCGACATTGAGCAACTTCACAACGCCGTCTTCAACCAGCATGGAATAGCGCTTGGAACGAACCCCGAGGCCGCCGGCGGAGAGATCGGCATCGAGGCCGACTGCCTTGGTGAAGCCGGCGTCCCAGTCGGCGAGGAAATGGATCTTGCCGAGACCGCCGGAAGACTGTGCCCAGGCGCCCATGACATGCCAGTCGTTGACGGCGAGAACGGCGATATCGTCGACGCCCTTTGCGAGAATGGCATCACGGTTTTCCAGATAGCCCGGCAGATGGTTCAGCGAACAGGTGGGTGTGAAGGCGCCGGGCACTGCAAAGAGCACAACGCGCTTGCCGCCAAAAAGCTGCTCGGTGGTGGTTTCGACGGGGCCGTCGGCCGTCTTTTCCTTGAAAGTGACGGCAGGAAGCTTGTCGCCGATCGCGATGGTCATGGATTATCTCCTCGGTTCTGGCTGATCGCGGCCGCGCCGCGTGCGGAATTGAGAGGGGACTATAAGACGCGATCATTCAAAGGCAAGCGTGGTTTCCATGGTCTGCGAACCATCGATGATCAGCACACTCCACTGCTTGCCGTGGATGTCATAATTCTTCGGCAGCTTGCCGATGGAAATATCGGTAGCATAGGCCTTGCCGCCGCGGGCAGTATTCATCTGTTTGGTGAAGGCATAACCACTCGGCCCGGTGACAATGATATCAGGCGTCCCGCTCCCCTCTTCCGGCAGGGTGATCTTCAGCGAAAGCTGCTTCAGATCGGGCGACATGGCATATGCCACGATCTCGAAATCCGCGGACGGCGCTTCGGGAAGGCGGGCAGCCGCACTCTGAAGGATCATTTCCTCCTGCGGCCGCGACATTGCCGCAGCTCCGATCTTCAGTGAAAACTGCGCCTGGAATGGGATACAGATGTCCTTGCAGATACCGATGAAGGCTGTGGCATCGAACAAAACCGGACCTGCCTTCGAGGCCGTCAGCGATAGTGGCAGGGTCACCGGCGCGTCATAGCCGATATCCTCGACTTTGCCATTGGAAATAAGTTTGGGAACGGGGTAGGAAATGGCATCGAGCGTCACGCCGCTCTGCGGTGCTATCGTGATCTGCGGGGGGATGCCGTTATTGCCCGGTTCACGCCAATAAGTGATCCAGCCGGGCTTGGGCTCGATCTGCAAACCGGCGCGTATGTGGCCATTGCCATCAGGCGGCAGCGCCACGAGGCGCATCCGGCCACTTTCGTTCTCGGCCCAATCACTCATCTCCGCATAGGCCGAATGAAACAGGCCAAGTATGGGCACAGCCGAAATGAGTATGATTAATACGGCTCGCTGGAGCAATAAAATAACTCTCATGGAACAAAGGTTTACCGAAATTTGCCATTTGCCGCCAGAAGCCCTGCCCATTTAAATCTTCATTTTCGGTTGATTGATCTGTGACATTGGCCCATGCTTCCCCTGTCGGAGCCTTTGTGTGATCTGGCGGCAGGAGGAACCATGTCCCTAGCAACGCTAAAGAACAGACGGGAGCGCGGATTTTTCGACGGTCAGTTTCTGATCGCCATGCCTGGCATGGAAGATCGTAATTTTGCGCGCACGGTGATCTACATCTGCGCCCACTCGGATGCCGGCGCCATGGGCTTCGTCATCAATCGTCCGCAAAGCCTCACCTTCACCGATGTGCTGCTGCATCTCGACATGATCAAGCATGAAGATTCCATCGTATTGCCGAAGGACGCGCGAGAGTTCCCGATCCAGACGGGCGGACCTGTAGAAAGCGGCCGCGGCTTCGTGCTGCATTCTGACGACTATGTCAGCGACTCTTCCATTCCCGTCAGTGACGATATTTGCTTGACGGCGACACTCGATATCGTGCGTGCCATCTCGAGGGGCGGTGGTCCGAAGCGGGCAACAATGCTGCTCGGTTATTCCTCATGGGGTGCGGGCCAGCTCGAAAACGAGGTGGCCGCCAACGGCTGGCTCAATTGCGCCGCCAATGAGGAGCTGATCTTCGATCGCTGCCTCGACGACAAGTACGAGCGGGCGCTGGCCAGCATGGGCGTGACGCCAGCCATGCTGTCGGCCGAGGCCGGCCACGCCTAAGCGGGTCACTCCGGAACGAAACCGTTTTTTCGGCGTTCCCTGTCGGCAAGCGGACACCCCGTCCGTGATCCGAGAGGAGGCACACATGGGTAGCACTGGCGACAAGATTTCCGGCAAGGTCAACGAGATGGCCGGCAAGGCGAAGAAGGCGGCCGGCAAGACCACTGGCGACCGTGAAATGCAGACCAAGGGTGGAGTGCAGGAAGCCAAGGGCAAAGCCCAGGTCGCAACCGGAAAAGCAAAGGACAAACTGAAGGGTGCCGTCGACCGGCTTTAAGGCCTGTTCATCAGCTCTTGAATGCCTGCCGCAGCTGTTTGCGGCTGGCATTTTCCGTCTTCTCCTGCCTATGGAGACCTGTGATGAGGTTGTTTGCCTGCGACAATTGCGATCAGGTTATCCATTTTGACAACAGGCAGTGTGTGCGCTGCAACCATCGCCTTGGCTTCTTTGCCGGCGATCTGTCCGTGCATGCGCTGGAGTCGCGGGACGAGGTCAATTGGCAGCTCGTCTCCGATCCGACACGGCTGGTTCGGTTTTGCGCCAATGCCGGGCTCGATATCTGCAACTGGCTGGTCGATGACGGCAATGACTTCTGCATCGCCTGCCGGCATAACCGGCTGGTGCCGAATACGGATACACAAGATGGCATCGACCGCTGGCGGCGGATCAGCCAGGCGCAGCGGCACCTCTTCTACTCGCTGTTGCGCTGGAACCTGCCGCATCCCGACCGACAGGAAGACCCGCAAGGAGGGCTAGTCTTCGATTTCGTCGAAGATGCCGTGCAAAACGATGGCAATGTCGTTCCGGCCATGACGGGTCACGAGGAAGGGCTGATCGCCATTCGTGCGGCCGAGGCGGACGACGTGACCCGCGAGCAGGCGCGAACGGCGATGGACGAGCCCTATCGCACCCTGCTCGGCCATTTCCGCCACGAAACGGGGCATTTCATCTGGGACAAGCTGGTGCGCGACCGCAATGGCTTCGACACATTCCGCGCGGCCTTCGGCGACGAGCGTCAGGACTATGGAACGGCATTGCAGAACCACTATGCCAACGGACCAATCCCGGGTTGGCAGGAAAACTTCATCAGCGCCTATGCCTCTGTCCATCCATGGGAGGATTTCGCGGAGTGCTTTGCGCATTACCTGCATATCGTCGATACGCTGGAGACGGCGCGCAGCTTCGGCATGGCGATCGAGCCGCGTGGTCATGAGGAGATTGCGGCCGAGGTGGATTTCAATCCTTATCGGGCGAAAAGCGCCGAACAGCTCGTCAGCGCCTGGGTACCGCTCAGCCTGGCGATCAATGCGATCCAGCGCAGTATGGGGCAGCCAGATTCCTATCCTTTCGTGCTGTCTCCGCCCGTCGTGGCGAAGCTCGAATACCTGCACCAGCTGATCCAACATGCTGCTGCCGAACAGCAGCAGGCGGCATAATCAGCCCGCTCTCTTGCTCTTCTTGAACGGCTCCATTCCTTTGCGAGCCAGTTCATCAGCACGTTCGTTTTCGGGGTGGCCGGCATGGCCCTTGACCCAGTGGAGCGTCACCTTATGCCGGTTGCGGGCTTCTTCCAGTGCCTGCCAGAGCTCTGCATTCTTCACCGGCTTGTTATCGGAGGTTTTCCAGCCATTCTTCTTCCAGCCGAAGATCCATTTCGAAATACCATCCTTCACATAGGCGCTGTCGGTGTAGAGATCGACTTCGCAAGGCTCTTTCAAGGCGCTGAGCGCGGAGATAGCAGCCAAGAGCTCCATGCGGTTGTTCGTGGTTTCGGCTTCTCCACCGGAAAGCTCCTTTTCCACCTCGCCGTAACGCAGCACTGCTCCCCAGCCGCCCGGGCCAGGATTGCCGGAGCATGCACCATCCGTGAAGATATCGATGTGCTTCATAGGCTCAGCCCATATTCGGCCGGCGAGGAAATCTGACGGTGGAAGCGCAGCTTGCGCAGATATTCCAGCGGATCCTTCTTGGTGACCATGGCGCCTTCTGGCGTCATCAGCCAGTCATAGAGGCGGGTCAGGAAGAAGCGCAGGGCCGAGCCGCGGGAAAGGATCGGCAGGGCATCGACCTCCTTGTCACTCAAGGGCCGGACGCTCTGGTAGCCTTCCAGCATCTGCGTGCCCTTGGTGATGTTATAGGCTCCATCCTTTTCGAAGCACCAGGCATTGAGGCAGATCGATACGTCGTAGGCGAGCAGATCGTTGCAGGCGAAATAGAAATCGATGAGCCCGGAGAGCTCGTCGCCGAGGAAGAAGACATTGTCTGGGAAAAGATCGGCGTGAATGACGCCTGCCGGCAGATCCTTCGGCCAATGGGTCCGCAGAAAATCGAGCTCGCTGCGGATCTCGTTTTGCAGGCCGGGTTCGACCTCGTCGGCGCGTGTCTCGGACTTGTCCCAGAGCGTCTGCCAACCTTCGAGCGACAACGCGTTCGGCCGCGTCAGCGTGAATCCTTCGGCGGCGAGATGCATCCGCGCCAACGCCTTGCCAACTTCGCGGCAGTGCTTCGCGTCCGGCTTTCTCAGCCACATACCTTCTAGGAACGAGATCAATGCGGCGGGACGGCCCGACAATGTGCCGAGCAGGGCACCGTCTTTGCGTGGCAGCGGTAGTGGGCAGGACAGGCCGCCGGCGGACAGATGTTGCATCAGGCCAAGGAAGAAGGGGAGATCGCTCTTTTCCACTCGCTTCTCGTAAAGTGTCAGAATGAGCGGTGCCTTCGATGTGTGCAGCAGGAAATTGGAATTCTCGACGCCTTCGGCGATGCCCTTGTAGGAGAGCAGGGCGCCGGCATCATATTCGGTGAGAAACCATTTCAGATCGTCTTCGGCGATATCGGTATAAACTGCCAAGTTGGTCTCTCACTGTAGAGGCGGTGTTCATTAGATGGGCAGGGCAGAGGGAAAGCCCCTCACCTCATTCTCCGTTCACAAACGCCATGTCAGCCGTCGTCAGCTCAAGGCCGCGCAGTTCGCGGTTGACGAGGAAATGCTCGTTTTCCTGCACGGTTTCGGCAAGCTCGACGCGGGCATCGAAGCGGGTACGGAAGGCCTCGATGATCTCGTTGACGATCACTTCAGGGGCGGAAGCACCGGCAGACAGGCCGAGGGTGGCAATCGGACCGATCGCATCCCAATCGAGTTCGGAAGCACGCTGTACGAGAATCGACCTCTTCGCTCCCGCTCTCAGCGCCACTTCCATGAGCCGCTTTGAATTGGAAGAATTCGGCGCGCCAACGATGATGAAAAGATCGCAGCCGGGGGCAGCCTCCTTCACCACTTCCTGACGGTTGGTCGTGGCATAGCAGATAGAATCGGCAGCCGGCGCCTTGAGATTGGGAAAGCGCTCTTCCAGCCGCCTGATGACGCCGGCCGTATCATCGACCGACAGCGTCGTCTGGGTGACATAGCCGAGATTATCGGGATCGTCGGGCTGATAGGCGTCGACATCCTCGACAGTCTCGACCAGTGAAACGGAGCCCTCGGGCAGCTGCCCCATGGTGCCGATCACTTCCGGATGGCCCGCGTGGCCGATCAGGATGACATGACGGCCAAGGCGGTTATGACGCATCGCCTGCTTGTGGACCTTGGAGACCAGCGGACAGGTGGCGTCGAGATAGAAGAGGTTGCGGGCATTCGCATCTTCAGGCACGGATTTCGGCACGCCATGGGCGGAAAAGACAACCGGCTGGGCGCGGTGTTCGGCGGGGATCTCGTCAAGCTCCTCGACGAAGACGGCGCCCTTGGCTTCCAGCCCTTCCACGACATAGCGGTTGTGGACGATCTCATGGCGGACATAAACAGGCGCACCATAGGCCTTCAGCGCCAGCACGACGATCTGGATCGCCCGGTCGACGCCGGCGCAGAAGCCCCGCGGGCCGCAGAGCCTGATCGTCAAGGGAGGTTTTGCCGCAATATTCATGACATATCCAGGTTAAGCTTGAGGGACCTCTAACCCAATATGGGGCGGAATTGAAGCGATACTATTGCGCAGCACTCTTGCGGCGGAACCAGGAGATGGCAGCCACGACAGCAAGCACCACCGCCAGCCCATACCAGGTGACGGCATATTGCAGATGGTCGTTCGGCAGATCGACCTGTGTCACGCCACCAATCGGAAAGCCTGCTGGATTGGGCGTGGAATCGGCATCGACGAAGAAGGGGACGACACTGGTCCTGTCGAGATCGACGCTCGATGCCATCACATCGAGGTCCTTCCAATAGAAGATGTTCTTCGCCACGTCATTGTCGGGCACCAGCCAGGAGGGCTTGCCAGGAAGTTTTGCGCGCGCGAGGCCGGTAACCGTCTGCTGGCCGGTCAACTCGCCCTGCATGCGCATTTCCGGCTCCTTGTTCTCATAGGGAACAAAGCCTCTGTTGACGAAGAGGTAACGCCCGTCCGCAAGCTGCAGCGGTGTGTAGATGTAATAGCCGGTCTGGCCACGCCAGGTGGCGAAGAAATGACGCTCCTTATTGTTGATGTAGCGGCCGGTGGCGGTGACCGTGCGGTATTCGATGTCACCATTTTGAGCCGCCATGGCCTCGATGTCCGCGAGGGGAACCGGGGCTGCAGCGCGACGCTCGGCGATATCGGCGAGCAGGCCTTCCTTCCAGTGAAGGCGTTCCACCTGCCAAGTGCCGAGCGAAATCAGGATGGCGAGCGCGATGAGAACGGCAATGCCGGTAAGGAGCGGCGGCTTGCGGCGCGGGGCCGGACTTTCGATATCAGTCACTCAAGCGTCCCTCGCGGGCATTGTGGCGATATTGCATGGCGATGAGGATGCCCTTGCACCAGCGCAGCGCCAGCAGAGACAGTATGATCGTCAGCGGGCCGAAAAGCAGGATGTGGACCCAGATTGGCGGGGCGTAATTGACCTGCAGCCAGAGAACCGAACCGATGACGATGAAGCCGACAATGAGGATGACGAAGACGGCCGGGCCATCGCCAGCATCGGCGAAGGAATAGTCCAGGCCGCAGGCTGCGCAGCGCGGTTTGAGGCCAAGTACCCCATCAAAGAGCTGACCGTGACCGCAGCGCGGGCAGCACCCCCTGATACCGGTCTTGACCGGATCGACCGGTGGAAATTGCGCGTCATCTTCACTCATGTCTATCTCCCGCCGACGGCTTTTCGCCGTCTGCCTTAACTCTCCCATAAAGTATTCGCATCCCGAATGGAAATGCCTGCGCGTTTTCGCCGCCGCATAATTCCTCAAATCGGAATCGATTTAGGGAATCATGCAGCAATTCAAAGCGTTACAGCGTCCTTTGCTCGTCTGGAAAGATGGGCGGCGCTGTAATGATTCGCGCCAAACAGAAGAAGAAGACTGATGACCAACGATAGCCATGCCGGACAGATCATAATCCTGAACGGCGCACCGCGAAGCGGCAAATCCAGTATTGTGTGCGCGATCCAGGACGAATTCGAGGGGCCGTGGATCAACCTCGGCGTCGACACCTATAATGCCATGACGCCGAAGCGCTACCTGCCCGGTATCGGCTTAAGGCCCGGCGGCGAACGGCCGGACCTGGAGGAGCTGGTACCATTCCTCTATGCAGCGCTCTATGAATCCATCGCCATTCATGCTGGATTCGGCCTCAATGTCGTCGCCGATCTCGGCCATCACGACAGCTATTCGCAGCCGCTCGGCATTCTCGGCGATTGCGCCCGACGGCTGGAGGGTTTTCCCGTGTTGTTCGTCGGCGTCAAGTGCCCGATCGGGACGATCATGCGGCGGCGCGAGATCCATCAGGAAGGGCGCGAAACACTCTACCTGCGCGCCACCGAGGAGACACCGGTGCCGGAACCGGTGCAGCGTTGGCAGGACGAGGTTCATCGCCCCGGTCTCTACGACATGGAGGTCGATACGTCCGTCCTGACCGCGCTCGAATGTGCCGAGGCGATCCGCCATCAGCTGGATCTCGGTATTCCGCAGCCTTCGGCTTTCGAGAAGCTGGCGGGTCAGCGGTGAGACACAGACAAGCCTCAAGACAAAGAAAAAGGCGGGGCCGATGGCACCCGCCTTTTTTGATCACTATCAGGCCTCGATCAGCCTGCTGCTACCGGAGCACCCCAGCCACCCCAGACGTAGATGCAGAAGAACAGGAACAGCCAGACCACGTCGACGAAGTGCCAGTACCAGGCGGCCGCCTCGAAGCCAAAGTGCTGCTTAGGCGTGAAGTCGCCGCGCAGCGCACGCAGCAGGCAGACCAGCAGGAAGATGGTACCGACCAGAACGTGGAAACCATGGAAGCCCGTGGCCATGAAGAAGGTCGCGCCGTAGATCGAGTTGCGGAACTCGAACGGTGCGTGGGCATATTCGTAAGCCTGGACGCTGGAGAAGAGCACGCCAAGCAGGACGGTCAGCGTCAGGCCCTGAATGAGCCCTCTACGATCGTTGTGCAGCAGAGCGTGGTGAGCCCAGGTCACAGTCGTGCCCGACAGCAGCAGGATAACGGTGTTGTAGATCGGCAGGTGCCAGGGATCGAGAACCTCAATGCCCTTCGGCGGCCAGACGCCGCCGGTGTAGGCGAGGCGCGAAGCCTGGATGGCTTCATGCGGAAAGAGGCTGGCATCGAAATAGGCCCAGAACCAGGCAACGAAGAACATCACTTCCGAAGCGATGAACATGATCATGCCATAGCGCAGGTGCAGGGACACGACGCGCGTGTGAGCACCCTCGTCAGCTTCCTTCACAGTGTCCGACCACCAGCCGTACATGACGTATAAAACGACAGCCAGCCCGATGAAGAAGACCCACGGTTGGGCCCATTCGACACCGAGAACATGCAGCGAGCCGCCGTTCAGGTAGCGCATAAAACCGACGCCGCCGAAGGCCATCAGGAATGCACCAAGCGAGGCCAATATCGGCCACGGGCTCGGAGCTATAATGTGGTAATCGTGATTCTTCTGATGAGCATCGGCCATGTCAGATCCCCGGTGTCTAAATTCTCCGCTTCCGGCGACGCCGGAAACACTCCTCAATCAAAGTTTCTTTTCAGCCTGTCCCGCACTACCCTCATTCGAAGCCACTGGCTTCGGACCCTCTTTGGGATAGAACGTGTATGACAGCGTGACCGTATGAATGCTTTTCGATTCAGCGGCCTTGGTAATTTCCGGATCGATATAGAACACGACCGGCATTTCAAGCTTTTCGCCCGGCTTCAGGTCCGTTTCATTAAAGCAGAAACATTGCACCTTGTTGAAATAAGCGCCCGCCTCGCCCGGCGTCACGTTGAAGACAGCCTGACCGCGCTGGGTTTCGTTGGAACGGTTCTCGGCGATGAAATTGACTTGGATCGTCTCGCCGATCTTCGGATTGACCTCGCGCTCGACCGGCCTGAATTCCCACTGCAGACCGGGAGCGACGTTGGCGTCGAAGGTAACGCGCATTTTTCGATCGAGAATTACGCTCGAAACCTGATCGACGCGCTGCGTCGTGCCGTTATAGCCCGTGACCTGGCAGAAAATTCGATAAAGCGGCACGGCAGCATAGCTTGCCGCTCCCATGCCGACGACGAAGCTCAGGCACATGAAGACGACGGCGGCATTGTTGCGCGGTTTCTTCGGTGCGTTGACGACATCGCTCATCGCCTCAGCCTCCGTGCGCCAGAAACTTGACGATGGTGATGGCGTAGAAAAGGATCACCAGCCCAGCGAGTGCGAGACCGAGGGCAATGTTGCGGTTGCGGCGCGACTTGCGTTGCGCCTCGGTAAGTTTGACCAATTCCATTAGAACGAGCCTCCTGCATATAAGACCAGCGCGGCAACCAGCCGGTCGAGCATCAGCGCGGAGAACACGGCGAAGAGATAGAAGATAGAGAAGCCGAAGAGCTTCTTCGCCGGGATCATTTTGAGATCGCCATCGGGCATGCGCCAGACGGCGATGGAACAGTATATGAAGACCGCACCGAGTGCTGCGGCAACCACGCCGTAACCGACGCTGGCGAAACCGAGGAACGTCGGCATTACGGCGCAGACAGCCGACAACACGGCATAAGCAACGATCTGATGCTTGGTGGTGCGTTCACCCGAAACGTTCGGCAGCATCGGCACGCCGACCGCCTCATAGTCACGCATCTTGAACAGAGCGAGCGCCCAGAAATGCGCCGGCGTCCACATGAAGATGATGAGGAAAAGGACCGTGCTTTCGATCGTAACCGAATTGGTCACGCAGGCCCAGCCGATCATGGGCGGAAAGGCGCCGGCCGCACCGCCGATGACGATGTTCTGCGGCGTCGAACGCTTCAGCCACATCGTGTAGATGACGGCATAGAAGAAAATGGTGAAGGCGAGGATCGAGGCCGACAGCCAGTTGACCGCAAGACCGAGGATCGTCACCGAGAAGCAGGAGAGCACGAGGCCGAAGGCCAACGCTTCCTTGGGCAAGATGCGGCCCGCCGGGATCGGGCGCTTGGCGGTGCGGCTCATGACGGCGTCAATGTCGGCGTCATACCACATGTTCAGCGCACCCGACGCCCCTGCGCCGACGGCGATGCAAAGGATGGCGATCAGGCCAAGGATCGGATTGATGTGCCCCGGCGCCAGCACGAGGCCGGCAAAAGCCGTAAAGACGACGAGCGACATGACCCGCGGCTTCAGAAGCTCGAAATAATCGCGCGCACTCGCTTCCGACAGGCGAGAGTCGCCGTCTTCAGCAAGAGCCTCGTGATTGTCGATTACCGTCATCATTCCGTCCTGAATTACCTAATTGCCAGACGCCGCAGAGGCCTGCGGCGTCCGGAAGTCCGGCATCTTACTTGATGCGCGGAAGCTGTTCCCACTGGTGGTATGGCGGCGGCGACGGCAGCTGCCATTCGAGGGTCGTCGCACCCTCACCCCACGGGTTGTCACCGGCAATGCGCTTCCTGGCGAAAGCTTCCCAGACACCGACGAGGAAGATGATCACGCCGAGGAACGAGATGTAGGAGCCGACCGACGAGACATAGTTCCAGCCGGCAAATGCATCCGGATAGTCGATATAGCGGCGCGGCATGCCGGCGAGGCCAAGGAAATGCTGCGGGAAGAACACCAGGTTCACACCGATGAACATGACCCAGAAGTGCAGCTTGCCGAGGAACTCGCTGTACATGTAGCCGGTCATCTTCGGGAACCAGTAGTACCAGGCAGCAAAGATGGCGAAGACGGCGCCGAGCGACAGAACGTAATGGAAGTGCGCCACGACGTAGTAGGTGTCATGCAGCGAGCGGTCGAGGCCGGCGTTTGCAAGCTGGACACCCGTCACGCCACCGACGGTGAACAGGAAGATGAAGCCGATCGCCCAGATCATCGGCGTGCGGAAGGTGATCGAGCCACCCCACATCGTTGCGATCCAGGAGAAGATCTTCACACCCGTCGGAACGGCGATGACCATCGTCGCGAAGACGAAGTAGCGCTGTGCGTCGAGCGACAGGCCGACCGTGTACATGTGGTGGGCCCAGACGACGAAGCCGACGGCGCCGATGGCGACCATGGCGTAGGCCATGCCGAGATAACCGAAGACCGGCTTCTTCGAGAAAGTCGAGACGATGTGGCTGATGATGCCGAAGCCCGGCAGGATCAGGATGTAAACTTCCGGGTGACCGAAGAACCAGAACAGGTGCTGGTAGAGGATCGGGTCACCGCCGCCTTCCGGGGCAAAGAAGGCCGTACCGAAGTTACGGTCGGTGAGCAGCATGGTGATAGCGCCAGCCAGAACCGGCAGCGACAGCAGCAGCAGGAAGGCAGTGATCAGCACGGCCCAGGCAAAAAGCGGCATCTTGTGCAGCGTCATGCCCGGAGCGCGCATGTTAAGGATCGTGGTGATGAAGTTGATCGCACCGAGGATCGAAGACGCGCCGGCAATGTGGAGCGCGAAGATCGCAAGGTCGACTGCCGGACCGGGCTGGCCGACAACTGCATAGGGCGGGTACATTGTCCAGCCACCGCCGGTACCATATGCACCGGCCGGGCCTTCGACGAACATCGAGATGACCAGCAGCAGGAAGGCGGGAACGATCAGCCAGAAAGAGATGTTGTTCAGACGCGGGAAAGCCATGTCCGGCGCGCCGATCATGATCGGCACCATCCAATTGGCGAAACCGCCGATCATCGCCGGCATGACCATGAAGAAGATCATGATCAGCGCGTGAGCGGTGGTGAAGACGTTGAACATGTGCTTGGCGCCATCGATCGCAGCATCGCCTTCGAAGCCGTAGACCATTGAGGCCAGGCCGTGGAAGATCTGGATGCCCGGCTCCTGCAGCTCCATGCGCATGGCAACAGAGAGAAGGCCACCGATGATGCCGGCGAAGATCGCGAAGATCAGATAGAGCGTGCCGATGTCCTTATGGTTCGTCGAAAAGAACCAGCGGTCGGCAAAGCTCGGGGCATGCGAGTGATCGTGGTGGTCGTCATGCGCGTGGGCGTCATGAGCGTGGTGATCATGAGAATGATCGTCGTGAGCGGAAGGTCCAGCCATTGTCCCGATCCCCTATCTTACTTTGCGACGTTTTCAGCGACATCGACGGTCTTTGCAGAACCATCGGTAGCGGCGATCAGTGTCTTGTAGGCACCGGGCAAGTCGGTGGCGGCCGTGGTCAGCCACTGCTTGTACTTGTCCTCGGAGACGACGCGGATTGCGATCGGCATGAACGCATGGTCCTTGCCGCAAAGCTCGGAACACTGGCCATAGAAGAGGCCCTCGCGCTCGGCTCGGAACCAGGTCTCGTTCAGGCGGCCCGGAACGGCGTCGATCTTGATACCGAAGGACGGCATGGCGAAAGCGTGGATAACGTCGGTCGGCGCGGCAGTGACGAGAACGCGGACGGTCTTGTTGACCGGCAGGACAACTTCGTTGTCGACGGCGAGCAGGCGCGGATAGACGGAGAGATCGGTCTTGCCGGCAGCGGCGCGATCCGGGTCCTTCAGAAGGTAGGAGTCGAAGGCAACGGGCGTTTCGCCCGAACCTTCATATTCATAATTCCACTGCCACTGGGTCGCGGTCGCCTTGATGGTCACATCAGGGTTTTCCGGCAGGGTCAGCTGCGCCGTGAGCAGGTTGAAAGAGGGAACCGCGAGGAAGAGAAGCACGAGAACCGGCCCCACAGTCCAGATGACTTCGATCAGCGTGTTGTGGCTCGTCTTGGAGGGAACCGGGTTTGCGGAAGCACGGAACTTGAAGCAGACGACGATAAGAAGAACGAGAACGAACAGCGTGATCGGTACAATGAACCACAGCGTGTATTGTTCGAACCAATGAATCTCCCGCATGATCGGCGTCGCTGCCGGTTGCAGGGTAGCCTGCCACGGCATCGGCTGATCGGCATACGTGCCGGAAGCAAAAAGCAGACAGACCAGCGCGGTCAGAGCTGCAAAAGCCTTCTTTATCACCTTGTAATCTCCCTCGAGCGCTGATCTGCATCAAATCGGACACAGAATCCTTGCCATCTTCTGCGCTTCAAACCACAGTTTGGCATCCGCCGCAACAGGCAGAAGCAATTGTCTATGCGGCATTTTTGCTCCAGGGCCGCATCGTCAGCCGTGGCAAAACATTGCAAGCTTTTCATCAGCATACGAAAAACACGCTTTGGGGCCAATCCGCTCGCGGCACATTCTTTTGAGGAGGTCCTATTTCTGCCGCAGTCCCCCGGTTTTCACGGGGTGGGGCTTTTCATTTTTCGTGGGCAGCTTCACAAATAGCGGCAATGATTCGATATCCAGAGGTTTTCATGGGTTTCCGTTCCCTCGCGCGGTCATTTATTCTGACTGCAGGCATCGCGACCGCCGCGACGAGCCCCCTTTTTGCGCAGCAGCCGTCGACACCCGCGCAGTCGCGCCCTGCCGCACCGGCCCCGAAGCCCGCACCGGCACAACAGCCTGCTCCCCCCACAACGCCGAACGTCGACCAGGTCACGCCCGGCCAGACACAGCCTCAGGCTCCGGGTACGGTCCGTTCCAACCACGGCGCATGGTCCGTGGTCTGCGACAAGCCGGCCGGTGCCTCGACCGAGCAATGCGCGCTGATGCAGAACGTCATAGCCGAAGATCGGCCGGAAGTTGGCCTCTCCGTCGTCGTCCTGAAGACGGCCGACCGCAAGTCGAAGATCCTGCGCGTGCTGGCACCCCTCGGCGTGCTGCTGCCGAATGGCCTCGGCCTCAACGTCGATGGCAAGGATATCGGCCGCGCCTATTTCGTGCGCTGCTTTGCCGATGGCTGCTACGCCGAGGTCGTTCTCGAGGACGAGCTGCTCAAGACCTTCCGCAGCGGCGCGCAGGCAACCTTCATCGTCTTCCAGACACCGGAAGAAGGCATCGGCATCCCCGTCGATCTCAAGGGCTTCGCGGAAGGCTACGACGCCCTGCCCTGATGCGTCGGGGCTTGCTCACGCAATACAACAGACCTACATCGGCTATTGAGCATTCCCGCTCTTGCGGAGCAAAAAGACTATGAACACCGATCTCCTGACGCTTTTCGACGCCGATGAAGCCACCATGCGCAAGCATGTCGCCGAGGCGCTTTCCGGCGCCGATGATGGAGAGCTCTTCATCGAGCACGCGCAGGCGGAATCGCTAACCTTCGATAATGGCCGCCTCAAGGGTGGCAGCTTCAACACCGAACAGGGTTTTGGCCTGCGCGCGGTCGCCGGTGAAGCTGTCGGTTATGCGCACGCGGGCGATCTTTCCGTCTCGGCGCTGAAGCGGGCAGCCGATGCTGTCGGTGCCGTAACACGCGGCTATTCCGGCTCTTACGCGGCGGCACCCCAGGGCACGAATCGCAGGCTTTATACTGATGAAAACCCGATCGGCTCGCCAACCTTCGAGGAGAAGGTGAAGCTGCTGACGGATATCGACGCCTATCTACGCGGCAAAAACGATAAGGTGCGGCAGGTCACGGCTTCGGTCGCGGCAAGCTGGCAAGTGGTCGACATCCTGCGCGCCGATGGTCATCGCGTGAAAGACATCCGGCCGATGACTCGCATCAATATCTCCGTCATGGTTGGTGAGGGTGACCGGCAGGAAAGCGGCTCCTACGGCCAGGGCGGTCGCATCGGCTTCGGCGATTTCATTGCGGCCGGAAGCTGGCAGCATGGTGCTGATGAGGCTCTGCGTCAGGCGCTGATCAATCTCGAAGCGATCGATGCGCCGGCAGGCACGATGGATGTCGTGCTTGGCTCGGGCTGGCCGGGCGTCATGCTGCATGAGGCCGTGGGGCACGGTCTTGAGGGCGATTTCAACCGCAAGAAGACGTCCGCATTCGCGGGCCTTTTGGGCCAGATGGTGGCAGCACCGGGCGTAACCGTCGTCGACGACGGTACGATCGACAGCCGCCGCGGCTCGATCACGATCGACGACGAAGGCACGCCTTCGGCCTATAATGTGCTGATCGAAAACGGCAAGCTCGTCGGCTATATGCAAGACCGACAGAACGCCCGGCTGATGGGCATGGCGCCCACCGGCAATGGTCGCCGCCAGGGCTACGCGCATGTGCCGATGCCGCGCATGACCAATACCTATATGCTCGGCGGCGACAAGACGCCGGAAGAGATCATAGCCTCGGTGAAGAAGGGCATCTATGCCGTCTCCTTCGGCGGCGGTCAGGTGGATATCACCTCCGGCAAGTTCGTCTTCGGCTGCACCGAGGCCTATCTCATCGAAAACGGCAAGATTGGTGCGCCGATCAAGGGCGCCATGCTGATCGGCAACGGCCCGGATGCCATGAAGCGTGTTTCCATGATCGGCAACGACATGAAGCTCGACACCGGCATCGGCAATTGCGGCAAAGCGGGCCAGTGGGTACCTGTCGGCGTCGGCCAGCCGCATTTGCGCATGGATCAGGTCACCGTCGGCGGTACACAGGCCTGAGGCATGCTGTCATGGTCGAAATCGAAATCAGAACCTTTGTCCCAGACGATGCCGATAGCGTCATCTCAGTCATCCTGCCGATCCAGCGTGAGGAATTCGGCATCGACATCACCGCTGACGCACAGCCCGATCTGCGAGTCATTCCCGACTTTTATCAATCGGGCAAAGGTCAGTTCTGGGTTGCGGTGAAAGACGGTGTCATTGTCGGCACAATCGGCCTCAAAGATATCGGCAATAATCAGGCGGCACTCCGGAAGATGTTTGTAGCGACCGAGGTCAGGGGCCGCGAGCACGGCGTCGCCGCCCGGCTGCTCGAAGCCCTCTTTGCCCATGCTGGCGACGTCGGTGTGACCGATATCTTCCTCGGCACGACCGACAAGTTCGTGGCTGCGCATCGGTTTTACGAAAAGAACGGGTTTGCCGAGATTCTCGCTAAAGACCTGCCGCGCGCATTCCCCCGCATGGCTGTAGACAGCAAGTTCTATCGGCGCAAAATCGCAGCCATCTGACCAGCAGCGGATCAGGTGTCCGGCCTGAATTTCCACTTCCGTTCAATGGCCGCCGCCAAATCGATGTCGTGGCGACGGGCGAACAGCAGCACGTGGCCAAGGATGTCGGCGGTCTCGTCAGCAAGGTCGCGTTCCATCTCCTCAGGCGAGCGGCCCTTGGCGCGGCCGCGACCGGTCAGGCGGTTCCAGGCCTGGGTCAGTTCACCCATCTCCTCTTGCAGTTTCAGCAGAAACCAATCGGCATCGCGCTCGATGCCGTTGGCGGCGGCGTAGTTCGAAGATGAGGTCTCGAACTGGTCGGCGAGACGCTGCAGCATGATGTTCTCCTTTTGTTTACAAGGAGAGCGCTGATTCCCGGATATTGTCCAGAGCGGAGAGTTCAGCCCTGGTTCGGCAGGAGCATACAGTCGTAGGAGCGCTTTTTAAGGGCATCGCAGGCAGAGGTCGCGTCTTCTTTGCTCTGGAAGCCGACGAAACGGGCGCGATAGATCGTGTTGGCGCCTTTGCCGACAGCTTCGGTGTAGGGCGAGGCGGAAACCAGCGGCGCACCGGCCTCGGACTGAGCCTGCGCAAGAAGTGCGCGGGCGGCATCGGCGCTCGGGGCAGCAGAAATCTGGATCTGCCAACCGCCTGCCTTGCCAATAGGCGCTTTCGTCGCCTTGCCGGCATTCATGATCTCGTCCATTGCAGCCGGACGTTCCAGCGGGATAACGCCACCATCGGCATAACCGAGCGCCTTCGGCGCGGGTGGTGCGGCTTCATCTGCCGCACGGGGCGCACTCACCGGCATCGGAACATCGGTATTATCAGCGGCCGAGGCTACTTCGACCTGCTCCTTGGCATTCATGCTTGCGACCAGCTTGGCGCCACCGGAAGAGGATGCCCGGCCGATATAACGATCGAGGAGTGCTGCCATTTGGGCGTCGCGGCTACGAGCCGTGCGGCCGCCGAGCACCACGCCGACCACGCGACGGTTACCGTCCTTTACGGCGCTGACGATATTGAAGCCGGAGGCATTCGTATAGCCGGTCTTGATGCCGTCCATGCCCTGGTAGCGATACATGAGATTGTTGTGGCCGCGAATGGTCTGGCCGCGGAAATTGAAGCTCGCAATGGAAAAGAGGCGATATTCGCGGGGATAATTCTTCATCAGCGCCACAGCGAGCGTGGACATGTCGCGCGCCGTCGTGATCTGGCGCTTGTCCGGCAGGCCAGATGCATTGACGAAGGTGGTACGGCTCATGCCGAGCTGACGGGCCTTCTGGGTCATGAGCCTGGCGAAATTGCTTTCCGAACCGCCAAGCTTCTCACCCATGGCGGCGGCAGCGTCATTGGCAGATTTGACGATCATACCATAAACCGCCTCGCGCACGGTGATCGTTCCGCCCGGCTTCACCCCGAGCTTCGTCGGCGGGCGGGACGACGCATATTTCGACATCGTGACTAGCGTATCCCAGGTGAGCTTGCCGCGATTGAGCGCCTCGAAAGTCAGGTAGAGCGTCATCATCTTCGTGAGCGAGGCCGGATGGTTCAGCGTATCGGCGTTTTCGGACGCGAGGACTTTGCCGGTGCGAGCATCGAGGACCAAGGAAGCGCTGCCCGCGAAGGCCAGGACGGGTGCAGAAAGCGCCAGCATCGCGGTCAAAATGGCAGCCAAAAGCCTATTCATGCACTTCCCCTCACTATATCCGGCAACGCGCTGCAACCGGAGTTATGTCCCGTATTGCGACACATGCCAACAGTCTGGCGCGACTTTGCGGCAACGCCCACGTTTTTTCCAAGCTTTTGTTTTGCTTGGTTAACGACCGATAAAGAAGCCATTCTCCAGGCAGAATTCAGTAAGGTTTAACGGCGGCACTGGTAGCCTGTGTGACACGATTACAAAGCGGGGTCATGGGAAAAAATGGGGCAGTGGAAGCGGCGTCTGAAGCGCATGGCGATCGGTGGCGGGCTGGAAGCGGCATGGCTGGCGAATGCCACAGGGCTCATGAAAGAGGCCCGTGGACGCGTTGTCATCTTCACACTCCATCATGTGCGTCCTCATATTACGCGGCCGTTTAAGCCCAACCAACATCTTGAAATAACGCCGGAATTTTTGGATGCAGCGCTTCGGCAGCTGAAGCGGGACGGCTATCGGTTCGTACCGCTCGATGCCATGCCCTCCCTGTTGTCGGACCGGCAGGACGAACGTTCGTTCGCCGCCTTCTCGCTGGATGACGGGTATCGCAACAATCTCGCCCATGCCCTGCCCGTTTTCGAACGACATCAGGCGCCCTTTACCGTTTTCATCACGCAAGGATTTGCCGAGGGCTCACACAGCATCTGGTGGGAAACACTGGCGCTGCTGCTCGATAGGGAGAACAGCATCGAGTTCGACTTCGGCCGCGGGCGAGAGCGACTGGCGCTCGACACGCCAGTCCAAAAATGGGACGCCTTCGACCGGTTTGCCGAGTTTATCCACAGGCAGGACGAAAGTCGTGCCATTCTGGCGGTGGATGCGCTGGCCCGGCGCCACGGAATCGAGCCGGCAGACATTACCCGGGAATTGGTCATGGCGCCGCCGGAACTGCGCAGGCTTTCGGCAAGCCCGCTCGCCAATCTCGGCGCCCATACGATTAGCCACCGGGCGCTCGCCCGCCTGCCGCAGGCGGAAGCACGGATCGAGATGGAAATTTCGGCCGATTATGTCGAGTCGATCACTGGCATTCGTCCCCGGACAATCGCCTTTCCCTATGGCACGTCGGAGGCTGCGACGGGCCGCGAAGCAGATCTTGCGGCAGATCTCGGCTTTGCCGTTGCGGTCACAACGCAGCCTGGCTTCCCGACCGCGAGCCGCGCCACCTATATGCCGCGCATCTCGCTTAACGGCTTTTACCAGAAGCCGCGCTACGTTTCGGCGCTAGCTTCGGGCATTCCCTTGAAATTGCTTGGAAAATAGCGGATCAGGGATACATTCTCACCTTATCCCAAGCGCCTTCCGGTGTTGGGCGACGAAACTCGATACGATCGTGCAGGCGGAATTTCTGGTCCTTCCAGAACTCGATTGAGGTCGGGCGTATCCGGAAGCCGGACCAGTACGATGGGCGCGGAATCTCGCCGATCGCGTACCGCGCCGTATATTCGGCAACGGCCTTTTCCAGGGCAAAACGGCTTTCGAGCGGGCGCGACTGCTTGGAAGCCCAGGCGCCGATGCGGCTGCCGCGGGCGCGGGTCGCAAAATAGGCGTCGGCTTCGGCATCGGTCACGATTTCGACAGGACCGCGGACACGCACTTGACGGCGCAGCGTTTTCCAGTGGAAACACATGGCCGCTTTCTTCTGTCCCAAAATTTCGCGACCTTTCTGGCTCTCGAAATTCGTGTAGAAGACGAATCCGTTGATATCGAAACCCTTCAGGAGAACCATGCGGACATTGGGCAGCCCATCTTCGTCGACCGTCGCGAGGGCGACAGCATTGGGATCGTTGACTTCGGAAGCCTCCGCCTCTTTCAACCAGTCCCCGAAGAGCTTGAAGGGCTCCTCACTTTCAGTAAAGTCACTACCTGTTAACCCGTTTGCCGACATATTAATTCAAATCCCGCGGTTTATTAAGCTGACCCAGCCCTTGACGCTGGGGAAGGACACAGGGTGGAAGTCATAGCAAAGACACATCGCCATACAAAGGGTTCGCTGCGCCGCAGCCTCAGACTCTCCATCGTCGGTATCGCGATTCTGTCACTTTCCGGCTGCGTCGGCGGAGGATTCGATTTCCTGAGCTCGGCAAAGGTCGACCGCTCGGTCGCGACCGGCACCGTGCCGCAGCCTGCTCCCAGTACCGATACGCTTTCCGACGAGATGACGGTGCGCAATGCCGTCACATCCGCCGATATCCAGAAGCTCGAGGGGCAACCCCTCCCCTGGGCCAATGCCTCGACCGGCAGCGCTGGCGTCATCGAGACGATTGTCGAGAACAATGACGCCGGACAGGTCTGCCGCCAATTCCGCACGACGCGCCATTCCTATGTCGGCATCGCCAAATTTTACGGCAAGACCTGCCTTGTCGGCGGCGGCAACTGGCAGCTTCTGAGCTTCCAGCCTGAAAGCTGACCCCGTCTTTTCGCTTGTTTCGGAGAGATACGCGCCCTGACACGTCCGGGTTAACGGCCGCGCTGATTCGCCTTAATGTTTAGCGAAAGGCTAACCATTCGCGACAAAACATCGCTTATCAGCTGCAAGAAATAAGAAGTGATTAGTAACTCTCTCGCACGATCGACCGACGAGCGTGCCTTCTTCGCCTGAGCGGACCGAACGGCGCGTCATGAGTTGACATTTCGATTTCCGGGAACGGCCACGAGGAACATGTCGCCCGGATTGCGACAGCGGCGGTGCAAACAATGCGCGATCCATATAAGGTTCTGGGCGTCACGCGTGACGCGGGAGCGGATGAAATCAAGGCGGCTTGGCGTCATATGGCAAAGGCCGTGCATCCTGACCACAATCAAGGTGACCCGACGGCGACTGCGCGTTTTGCCGAGATCGGCCGCGCCTATGAGACGCTGAAGGATCCGAAGAAGCGCAACCTGTTCGACAATGCCTTGCGCATGGCCGAAGCCAAGAAGCAGGAACAAACGATCATGCAGCAGCGGCAGGCAGCCCGCGAGGCGGCTGCTCGCGCTAAGGCCGCGCAGGCGAACGCCGAGCGGGTAATGGAGGAGCTTGCGCGTGCCAACGCCTATGCGCAGAAGGCCGCCGCGGCAGGTGCCAAACAGCAGCAGGCGAGCACTACCGAAGCCGCCGAAGAAATGGTCGAACGCATCTTCGGCGCGCAGACAGCCCGCGCCGCAGGCGCCCAATCTCAGGCACAATCACAACAGCAGGCGCAGGCCAAGCCGCACACAGATGAGTCGGCCAAGCAGCCAGAACAGGAAACCACTGAATCCGAACCCGCCAAGGCTGAGGACGAACATATGGAGGCCTCCGCTGCCGGGGGCTCCAACATGTCCCTGCCGCTCAGCCTGCTCACCTCGCTTGTGCGCCGCTTCACCGGCGCCGGCCAGCCGGGTCTTGAGAAAGCTCCGGACGAGGTAGCAACCGCAACCGTGACGATCGAAGACATCATGAAGGGAAGCTGGACGACGGTTTCGCTTCCGGAAGGCCGCGAAGTAGGGTTTGCCCTGCCGGCCGGCACGACAGAGGGTCACCAGATCCGTCTCAAGGGACAGGGTTTCAAGTTGCCGGGCATGCAGCGCGGCGACGCGGTGATCAATATTCACATCGCACCCGACCCGCGTTTCACGGTCAATGGTTTCGACGTGCATGCGGTGCTGCCCTTGAACATCGAGAATGCCGTGCTCGGCACCGAGGCGCGGATCGACGGTCCGCAAGGACCGGTCAATGTAACGGTCCCGGCCTGGTCCGGCTCCGACAAGACGATCCGCATTCCTGACAAGGGTCTGCCCAATGACAACGGCGGAAAAGGCGATCTCGTCGTAGAATTGCGTATTATGTTGTGGGAAAAACCGGACGATAAAGTCACCGATCTCATGCGCAGCATGCGTGAAGGGCTATTTTTGTGAAATTTCGGTGACAATCGCACCCTTTGTTACGATCCCTAACAGTTGATGATCTTTGGCAAGCTTGAACCGATTAACGGCCTATGCCATAGGCAGGATCATCAGAATTCCTAGGGAAGCGAAATATGGCTCAAGCATCCGGCCTCATGGCAGGCAAACGCGGCGTCATCATGGGTGTCGCCAACAATCGTTCGATTGCGTGGGGTATTGCCAAGGCCATTCATGCGCAGGGCGGAGAAGTTGCATTCACCTATCAGGGCGATGCGCTGAAGAAGCGCGTGGAACCGCTGGCTGCCGAAATCGGCGCTGTCATGGTCGGCCACTGCGACGTGAGCGATGAATCCACGATCGATGCCGTCTTCGAAAATGTCGAGAAGCTGTGGGGCAAGATCGATTTCATCGTGCACGCGATCGGTTTCTCCGACAAGGACGAACTGACCGGCCGTTACGTCGATACGACGCCTGACAATTTCGCCAAGACGATGCAAATCTCCGTCTACTCCTTCACCTCGGTCGCTCGCCGCGCCGAGAAGCTGATGACGGAAGGCGGCTCGATGCTCACCCTCACCTATTACGGTGCCGAGAAGGTGATGCCGAACTATAACGTCATGGGCGTCGCAAAGGCTGCTCTCGAAGCGAGCGTCAAGTATCTCGCTGTCGACCTCGGACCAAAGAATATTCGCGTCAATGCGGTTTCGGCAGGCCCGATCAAGACGCTTGCCGCGTCAGGCATCGGCGATTTCCGCTATATCCTCAAGTGGAACGAGTACAACGCGCCGCTGCGCCGTACTGTTACCATCGAGGAAGTCGGCGATGTCGGCCTCTACCTGCTCTCCGACCTGTCACGCTCTGTCACCGGTGAAGTGCATCACGCCGACAGCGGCTATCATGTCATCGGCATGAAGGCTGTGGACGCGCCTGATATTTCCGTCATCAAGGACTGAGAGGTCCTCTCAAGCGGAGCCGATCCCCGTGCTTATCTATGTGATCAGACACGGCCAGACCGACTGGAATGCGGAGCGCCGCCTGCAGGGGCAGAAAGATATTCCGATCAATGCGATCGGCCGCGAGCAGGCAAGACAGAACGGGATCGCCCTTGCGGCGATCCTGAAGGGCGAAGACAGCAAGTTCGATTTCGTTGCGAGTCCTCTCGGGCGCACGCGCGAGACCATGGAGATCATGCGATCGGCCATGGGGCTCCCGCCCAAGGAATATCGCACCGACGAACGTCTGGTCGAAGTCTCCTTCGGCGACTGGGAAGGCTATACGCTCAAGCAGCTCAGGGTCTCGCAGACAGAGCGTGTCACGGAACGCAACATCAACAAGTGGGATTTCATTCCGCCAGGCGAGGATGCGGAAAGCTACGAGATCATGTCGTGGCGGACCGGCGCATGGCTTAATTCTGTCGACCGGCCGACGGTCTGCGTCACCCATGGCGGTGTCATCAGAAGCCTGTTTAAGATGATCTCCAACTTGCCGAAGGACGTCGCTTCCGAGGGCGAAATTCCGCAGGACCGGATTTTGAAGATCGAGACGTCGCAGAGCATGATCGGCTGGCTCTAGTCCAACCGGCCTGCCGGTGGCGACCTACTTGACGATATCGAGATCGTTGATGACACGCTTGCCATCAACCTCCGTATAGAAGATCACAACCTTGACGCCGGCCTTCAGGCCTTCGAAATCGAACTCCTCCGGCGCCTGATAGGTCTTGCCATCGTCCAGCGTCAAGACAAGATTGGTCGTGTCGACCTTCTTGATCGTTGCCTCGACATCAGCGCTCTCAGCAAAGCCGCTCATGGGCGAAAGAAAATTTGCCGTGGCCAGAAGCGTAGCAATAACGAAACGCATGTCGGCAATCCCTTTGAAACGCTGCCGTTGATATCGATTGGCCACAGATAAACTCCTGAATATGGCGAAAATTGCCCGGAAGAATGGCTTTCGGCGCCCAATTGATGAATAGGATTTTACGGATAATCAAGAGGCTCTATTCACTGTATTTTTCTCTCTATTTACGTGATTTAGCAGTCCCGAATGCGCGCAATCGTAAATTAACCCCTGCACAATAAGGTCAACGCGAATGTGGGGGTGGATGATTTGCTATTCCAGCGGAGCAACAGCAACCGGCTGCGGCGTGTTCTGAAGAATACGCGTATTTCGCTGCTTGTTTCCGCCCTCGTAGCCGTCGTCGTTATTGCCGTCGGCTTTGCACTCGACAGGGCGAATACCGATGCGCATCTGCGCGAGCTGCAAATCCGAACCGCAAACGAGACGAACCTGATCCGCGCCCGCATGATGGCGCAGATCAACATGGATATCACCGCCGTCCGCGATCTCTCCAACCTGGTTTCGCTCAGCACGCAAACGAACGACGTGGAGATAGAGCGGCAGATCAACTGGCTGCTGATCCAGAACCCGCATTTCATTCATATTGCAGTTGCGCCTGATTTCATCGTCAAGTCGGTCTATCCCGCGCAATCCGGCAAAGAGCGGATCGGCAAGGATGTGCGGGAAGTGCTGATGCAACGCATGTCGATCAACCGCAATACCGGCGACCATTCGGCCCGCTTCTACGGTCCCTTCAAAACGACGGATGCAGAAAACGCCTTTGCGATCTTCTTTCCCGTTTTCGTCAAGGAGAACGGCCAGCGCCGCGTCTGGGGCGCGGTCGAGGCGGTTATTGATCAGGACATGTTCTACGAGGCGACAGGCCTCAAGCCCGCACGCAACAGTGAAAACCAGGAGCGCTATCCACATCTCGACCATCTCTCGATCGCGGTGCGCGATATTGGGGTTCCGGATGAAACGGACGCGCCCTTCTTCGGTCCCTCCAATATCTACGAGAAGAATCCGCTCCGCCGCAGAATCAACTTCGCAGGCGGACGATGGGAACTGGCGGCGGTTCCGAACACAGGCTGGAATGCCGTCCCCGACAATCAGTCTGAACTGCGATTGATCATTGTCGCCGCGGGCTGCGTGATCATTATCCCGATCTTCTTCGCCACATTGCTGCTCGGCGAACGCAATCGCAATATTATGCAACTCGAAACGCGCGAGGCCAAGCTCCTGGAACTATCGCAGCGGCTCAATCTGGCGCTCGAATCCTCCCGGATCGGCATCTGGGAGCTGCCGGAAAACGCCACCAGCCTTTCCTGGGATGCGCGCGCATCCGCGCTTCACGGCCTCGAGGCGATCGAGGATACTCGGTCGCAGGACATGTGGCTGTCAACGATCGTGCCCGAAGACCGCGAAATCGCAGAGGTTCACGTCTTCGGCTGCAGCATCGCAGGCGAAGCCTGCGCCGCGCAATACAGAGTGATGCGGGAAGACGGCAGCATTCGTCATCTGCGTTCTGTCGGAGCCTTCTACACGGATGCCGGCGGCACCGGGAAAACGATCGGTATCGTCTGGGACGTGACAGCAGATGCACAGGTCACCAGCACACTCCGTCTCGCCAAGGAAACAAGCGAGCTCAAAAATGCCGAGTTGGAACTTGCGTTAGAAGAGCTTTCAAGCCGTGAGGCGGAGCTTTCCGAACTGTCTAGCAAGCTCGACCTAGCACTCGATTCCTATCAGTGCGGCATCTGGGAAGCCATTCTCGGCAGACCCGGCTCGATCTGGGACGAACGCATGCACGAGCTCTACGGACTCAAGCAGAGCAACGCCTTCGTGACCGAAGACGCCTGGCTCTCCTGCATCCACCCCGATGATCGCGGGCTGGCGCTCGAAAGCGCGCGGCATTTCAAACGGCTCGGGGATACCCATACACTCGTCTGCCGCGTGCCGGACGACGATGGCGGCTTCCGCTATGTACGTTCTGTCGGCAAGGTGCATCGCACGCCGACCGGCGAGATGAAGATCATCGGTATCGCCTTCGATTCGACCGAGGACGCGTTGATGACGCTACGCCTCAAGGCCGCGAAGGACGAGGCGATCGCCAAGAACATCGAACTGGAGCTTGCCAAGACCAGGATCGAGCACAATTCCCTCCACGACCCGCTGACCTCGCTCGCCAACCGCCGTAAACTCGACATCGCGCTGGAAACTCTGACGGATGCCGGTCGCAGGGAGCGACAGAAATTCGCAATCCTGCATATCGACCTCGACCGCTTCAAGGAAATCAATGACACGCTGGGTCATGCCGCCGGCGACGCGATGCTGGTGCATGCTTCACGCGTGCTTTCCAGAAATGTGCGTGACAGCGATGTCGTCGCGCGTATCGGCGGCGACGAGTTTGTCATCCTCTCCTTCGAGGTAGGCGACGAGGAGATGGCGGTGCTTGCAGGCCGCATCATTGAGGAAATGCGTCAACCGATCGACTTCCAGGGCTTCTCCTGCCGCTGCGGCGTTTCGATCGGCATCGCACTGGCGAACGGTGTTCATGTCGATGCCCGCAAAGTACTGATCAACGCCGATATCGCACTTTACCGAGCCAAGAGGCTCGGCCGTAACCGTTTCGAATTCTTCAACCAGAACCTACAGGCCGATGTCATCAACAATAAGCGCATGGCCGACGAGATTCTGGCGGGCATCGACAACGACGAGTTCACGGCCTGGTACCAGCCGCAATTCTGTGCCCGCTCGATGAAGCTGACGGGCGTCGAGGCGCTGGTGCGCTGGCGCCATCCTTCCAGGGGTCTGCTGACGCCGGACAAATTCCTGCGCATCGCCGACGAGATCAATGTCGTCCAAACGCTCGACCGCATTGTGTTGGAAACCGCGCTACGCGACAAGATGCGCTGGGCGGCACAGGGCATCTACGTGCCGAAAGTCTCCGTCAATGTCTCCGCGCGGCGCCTGCACGATGGTAGCCTGCTGGAATCATTGAACGACCTGCAGATCCGCCCCGGTGAAATTTCCTTCGAGTTGGTGGAATCTATCTTCCTCGACGAAAGCGAGGACGTGGTCTCGCAGAACCTCGAACGGATCAAGGCGCTCGGCATCGATATCGAGGTCGACGATTTCGGCACCGGCCACACGTCGATCGTCTCGCTGCTGAAACTGAAGCCGAAGCGGCTGAAGATCGACCGGCAGCTCGTGCAGCCGATCGTCGCTTCCTCGCAGGAACGCGCACTCGTCAGTTCCATCATCGAGATCGCCCGCTCGCTCGGTGTCGAGACGGTGGCCGAGGGCGTCGAGACACCTGATCATGCCGAACTGCTGCGCGAGCTCGGCTGCGATCTCCTGCAGGGTTATGCTTTCGCACGTCCTCTTTCCTTCGACGATTTCGCCATAGAAGCGCGCGGGACGGCCTGGCTGCTGGCTTCCTAAGAGCGTTCCGATTCTTCTTCGAAACGTGGAAATGCTCTTACCCTTTATTCTCCCCCAATTCCGGACGCAAAACCGCTACACATTTCTGATGGAATTGCTCTAGAGTCTCCATCGTTCGCAAATACGGGAAACACCATTTCCCCGACGGTACCGTGGGCGCAAAGAAAGGCTTTTGCCGGAACGTTTTTTTGGCCTATGAGTGTCGCGCCTTTTCGAGTAATGGCGCTGCCGGTGACGATCGGTAGCGCGTCCGGCGGGAACACATGTCGCACAATACATTCGGTCACCTCTTCCGTGTAACCACCTGGGGCGAAAGCCACGGACCGGCGCTCGGCGCCGTCGTCGATGGCTGCCCTTCGGGACTGCGCTTCAAACTTGAAGACCTGCAGGTCTGGCTCGACAAGCGCAAGCCTGGTCAGAGCCGTTTCGTTACCCAGCGGCGCGAGGACGACCTGGTGAAGGTTCTCTCCGGCGTGATGATGGACGCCGACGGCGAGACAATGATTTCGACCGGCACGCCGATTTCCATGCTGATCGAAAATACCGACCAGCGTTCCAAGGACTATGGCGAGATCGCGCGGCAATATCGTCCAGGCCATGCCGACTATACCTATGATACAAAATACGGCATCCGCGACTATCGCGGCGGCGGCCGTTCTTCCGCGCGCGAGACGGCAGCACGCGTGGCGGCCGGCGGCATTGCCCGGCTCGTCGTGCCCGGCGTGACCATCCGCGGTGCGCTCGTTCAGATTGGCAAGCACAAGATCAACCGCGCCAACTGGGACTGGGATCAAGTGGGGCAGAACCCGTTTTTCTCTCCCGATGCCGAGATCGTGCCCATCTGGGAAGACTATCTCGACGGCATCCGCAAAGCCGGCTCTTCCATCGGCGCCGTCGTCGAAGTGGTTGCCGAAGGTGTTCCAGCCGGACTTGGTGCGCCGATCTATGGCAAACTCGATCAGGATATCGCCTCGCTGCTGATGTCGATCAACGCCGTCAAGGGTGTCGAGATCGGCAACGGTTTTGCCGCCGCCGAGACCAGCGGCGAGGACAATGCCGACGAGATGCGCATGGGCAATGACGGCAAGCCGATCTTCCTGTCCAACAATGCCGGCGGCATTCTCGGCGGCATTTCGACCGGCCAGCCGGTCGTCGCCCGTTTTGCGGTCAAGCCCACCTCTTCCATTCTCACCGAACGGCAATCGATCGACGCCGACGGCAACAATGTCGATATCCGCACCAAGGGCCGCCATGACCCCTGCGTCGGCATCCGTGCCGTGCCGATCGGCGAGGCGATGATCGCTTGCGCCATTGCCGACCATTATCTTCGCGACCGCGGCCAGACCGGCCGGCTGAAATAGGACCGACTCCATGCCTTATGACCAGAAACGCGTCGTCGACGCCATCAGGGCTTTCGAAGCCGGCGAGATCGTCGTCGTCATGGACGACAATGACCGTGAAAACGAAGGCGACCTGATCGTCGCCGCCGTGCATGCGACACCCGAAAAGATGGCCTTCATCGTACGCCACACATCTGGCATCGTCTGCGCGCCGATGCCGAAGGAAGAGGCCAAGCGGCTGAACCTCAACGCCATGGTGGCGGAAAACGATTCTGCCCATACGACGGCCTTCACGGTTTCCGTCGATTTCAAACACGGCACGACGACGGGCATCTCCGCCGACGACCGGACGCTGACAGTACGCAATCTAGCGAACCCCAATGTCGGTGCTGCCGATTTCGTTCGCCCCGGCCACATCTTTCCGCTCGTTGCCCGCGAAGGCGGCGTACTGATGCGCTCCGGCCATACGGAAGCGGCCGTTGATCTCTGCAAGCTTGCCGGCCTGCCGCCAATCGGCGTCATCTGCGAACTTGTCAATGACGACGGTACGGTGACGCGCGGCCCGCAGGTGGTGGATTTTGCCGAAAAGCACGGGCTGAAGCTCGTCTCCGTCGCCGATCTCATTGCCTATCGCCAGCGCAAGGAAACACTGATCGAACTCGGCTCGAGCTTCGATATCGAAACACCGTTCGGCAAAGCCAAGGCGCATGCCTATTCCCTGCCCTGGGATCCCATGCAGCATCTCGCCGTCGTCTTCGGCGATATCCGGGATGGCATCGATATTCCTGTGCGCTTGCATCCGGAAAACGTTGCCGACGATCTGTTCGGCAAGCGCAAGCCGGTCGATTTCTACATGCAGAAGATCGCCGAACATGGTCGCGGCATCATCGTCTATCTGCGCGAAGGCTCCGTTGGAGTCGGTCATTACGACAATGGCCGAAAGGCGCGCAGCCAGGGCCGCGAGGCCCATGCCGAGGCGCAGACGCGCGATAATGAGTGGCTGGAAATCGGCCTCGGTGCGCAGATCCTCAAGGATCTCGGCGTCAGTTCGATCAAGCTGATGACCAGCCGCGAGCGGCACTATGTCGGCCTGGAAGGATTCGGCATCAAGATTTCCAAGACGGAAATCTGCTGATTATCTCTTCTCCCCACCGGGAGGAGAGCTTAGCCTCTCCAGCCGTCCAGATAGACGACCTGCTCGACGCCGGCGAAACGCGCAAGGCGTTCGAGCTCCGCTTCCAGTTTTTCGATCCGACCGGCAGACGCCTTCACACGCGGCTCCAACCATAGCCGCTTCACGTCCAAGGTGCCCTTTTTCCGATCGGCTTTCATGTCAATACGACCAATGAGCCTGTCGCCCTCCAGCAGCGGAAAAACATAATAGCCATATTCGCGCTTCGGTTCCGGCACGAAGACCTCAATGCGATAGAAGAAGCCAAAAAGTCGCTCTGTCCGGTTTCTGTCGCGGATCATCGGATCAAATGGGCTAAGCACCCGGATTCGCTGTGGCGCCTCCGGATAAGTATCTATCGTGCCAAGGAAATCGGCTGATGCCCATGAAGAGCGTGGCTTGCCGTCGAGTGCCGGTGCGATCAGCACTTCGACCAGTTCGTCCCGATGTTCAGCCACCCACGCCTTGACTTCGTCCGGCGAGAGCAGATCCCAGAAGGCGGCGATTTCGCCGTGAGTGGCAAAGCCGAGACGGGTGAGCGCGCTGCGGCAGGCCCAGTCGACAAATTCCTCGCGGCTCACTTCTTGGGCGTGGAACTCGGCAGGAATGACGCGTTCGACGAGGTCATATATCTTCTGGAAATTGGAGCGGCCGGCGATAGCGAATTTGCCGGTGCGCCAGAAATATTCGAGTGCCGTCTTGTTCGGATGCCAGTTCCACCAACCGCCGGAAACATGGCCGTCCGCCTTCATGTCGCGCGCCAGGATCGCACCGTCCTTCACGACCCGCTCATAGGTTTCTTCGAAGGAGGCCTCGAAGCCCTCCCCCCGCCATTTGCGCCAACGCTCGACGATCGCCACCTCCTCGTCGCGGAACTTGTGTTTCCAATATTTGAAGAAGGCGCTCGGCAGGATGGAGGCATCATGCGTCCAATGCTCGAAGAGCGTGCCGTCCTTTTCCAGAAGCGCCGTCAGATGTTCGCGCCGATAGGTCTGGTTGCGGGAAAACAGGATCTGATGGTGGGCGCGCTCCACCGTCTGAATGCTGTCCACCTGCACGAAACCCAGATCATGAATGAGCTGCAGCAGGCCGGCCTTGGTCAGCGCGCGGTTCGGTGGAGCACTCAGCCCCTGTTTGGCGAGGAAAACACGGCGGGCGTCGGCATTGGAGAGAAGATTCGTCATGTGAACATCATAGCGCGGAAAATCTTCCTAGCTACCCGCCAGCATATTCCGGGCGATTTGATTTTGATCCTTTATCGCATGGCCGTCGCCTTATAGAAGCAAGAGCTCTAAGCAAGGGGACCACATTGAATATTCGCTTCGACAGCGCAGGCGCCAGTTTCGGAACGAGGGTCGCAGTCGAACCGCTGACGCTCTCGCTCATGGAAAAGCGTCTCGGGGTCATCGGCCTTAACGGTTCAGGCAAGACGACCTTCGCGCGGATGATCAACGGGCTCATGAAACCCACCACGGGCAAGGTCGTGGTCAACGGGCGTAATACGCTCGAGGAGAAAACAACGCTTGCCGATGTCGGCTTCATTTTCCAGTCGCCGCAGAACCAGATCATCCTGCCGATCGTCAAAGACGATATCGCCTTCGGGCTCAAAGGCCGCGGCTTTACGAAGGCGGAGATCGAACGCAAGGTCGAGCTGGTTCTTGCCCGCTTCAGCGCCGAAAACCTAGCAGATCGCCGGGCGCACGAGCTATCGGGTGGCGAGCTGCAAATCGCTGCCCTCTGCTCAGTGCTGGTAACCGGCCCGAATATCCTGATCCTCGACGAACCGACAAACCAGCTGGATCTGCGCAACCGAGCGCTGGTCCAGAAGACTATCGACGGGCTCGAAGAAAACGTCGTCGTCATCACCCATGATCTGGAGCTGATCGCCGGTTTCGAGCGGGTGCTGCTGTTTCACGAAGGCAGACTGGCGGCTGACGCCCCCGCGGCAGAGGCGATCGCCCGCTACAGGGAGCTCGCCAGCTGATGCAATCGCTCTATGTCGAAGGCAATAGCGCCCTGTACCGGCTTTCGCCGCGAGTAAAGATCCTTTCGCTTTTCCTGCTCGGTCTCGTGCTCTTCGTTGGAGACTATCTCCCACTGCTCGCCATCGTTACGCTGCTGGCGGCGCTGGTCTATCGCAGCACTGGCCTGTCGCTGAAGGAATCGCTCGTCCGGCTCAGGCCGATCTTCCTGACGATCGTGATCGTGGCGCTCTTCACCCTCATCGTCAATCCGTGGCACGCCGCCCTTGCGACACTGCTGAGGCTGACGGCGCTGATGCTGTTTGCCGCCGCCGTGACCGCGACCACGACGATCACACAATTCATGGATGAGATAACGGCGCTTGCCGGGCCTCTGGAACGAACGGGCTGGGTGAAGGCCGACGATATTGGCTTGGCGGTTGGTCTCGTGCTGCGCTTCGTGCCCGAGATAATCGCCCGATACCATGCAATCAGCGAAGCACATGCGGCACGCGGACTGAGGGTGCGGCCGGCGACGATCCTCGCCCCGCTCATCATTTTGACTCTCAAGGATGCGGATAATATTGCCGCAGCGATTGACGCGCGCGGCATTCGGCGGCATGTCAATTAACGATTTGTTGAACTGGAGCTCCCGATGAGCACGCGCGACCTCGTTCTTGCCGCCCTCTTCGCCGCTATTATCGTGGCGCTCGGCGTGCTGCCGCCCATCTATCTCGGCTTCATTCCGGTGCCGATCACAGCGCAATCGCTCGGGGTGATGATGGCTGGCGTTGTGCTCGGCGCAAGGCGCGCCACGGTTGCCGTACTGATCGTGCTGGTGCTCGTTGCCATGACCTTGCCCGTGCTTTCCGGCGGCCGCGGCGGATTTGCGGCCTTCGTCGCACCGACCTCAGGCTTCCTGTTCGGCTGGGTCTTTGCTGCTTTCGTCACCGGCTTTCTCAGCGAGCGGCTGGTCAATGCCGGCCAATCCGGCCTGGTGCAGACGGTGAGCTTCTTCCTTGCCGCCTTGATCGGCGGTATCGTCGTGCTCTATGCCTTCGGCATCATTTATCTCGCCTTTGCCGCCAATATCGGCCTGAAGCAGGCCTTTATCGGCAGCATGGCCTTCATTCCGGGCGATGTCGTCAAGGCTGTCGTCGCAGCGCTCGTCGGCCGGGCCGTCATGGTCGGCTATCCGCTGCTGCCGGCCCGCCTCTAGAGCAATTTCTGTGGTGATGTGCCGCTGCTGATTTAACAAGCCCATACGGATTCCCAAAAGGACCCATCAGGAATGATCCGAGTCTTACGGGACATCACTTCGGATCGCTGAAATGTTCTAGGACCGACTGGCGCCAGCTCTGTGCATGTTTGCGCGCCGCGGCTTCGGTGGGGCAAAAAGCGGCTGGCCGATCGCTTCGAGCACCGTCTGGCGCAGAATTTTCTGACACCGCCGCGATGGCGACCAAAATCGGTGGCTCGACTGAGGCGCTTCACTGAGGATCAACGGTCACCGAACACCCTCGCGGCAGACAGACTTCCTCCAATCCTGCCACCAGGCACGCATCACTGGGCTGGGCTCCTCGATAGCCGGATTTTAGCCGAATATTCAGGTTGCGCGGGTAGCCTGGGGAAATCATTCCCAGTCGGAGTATTGACGGTGAGCTTGGCAAGCCTTGACGAGGTCGAAAGGCAGTTGAAGCGCGGCTTCCCTCTCCTGCGCTTTTCGCCTGAAATCGAAACCCTGTTTCTCAGGCAGTACGCGGCAGAGCGTGCGAGGCTTATCATAATCTGGTGTCTGATTGGCCTGCTAATCTACGACCTGGTCTATTTCGGCGACAGCGCCATGGTCCCGGACGTGTTGCCGGAGCTGATCGTCGTTCGATTCGCGATATTCACGCCCTTCGTGTTCGGCTGCATATTTGCCGTCCGCCGCTGGCCGAACGCGCGCTTTTACGACAGTCTGACGGTCATGGCAGCCGTGCTCAGCGTGACTTTGCCGATGATCCCGGCCATGAAAAGCACGAGCCAGTACCTTTTCGTCTACCAGACCTACAATTCCGCTGCGTTTCTCTACTTCGTCATCTCCCTCCGGCCGCGGTTTCGGGCGGTGTTGACGGGGCTTACGCTGACATCCGCATCGCATTTCACGACCACGTATCTTACCGGCGCTTTCGACCAGGTTGCCTATTTCGGCATCGTTACCGTTTATTCGATGTTGTCGATCTTCCTGGCGGTCAGCGCCTATTTCCTGGAAAAATCGGACCGAAAGAACTTTCTCAACCAGTTGCGGGCCAGTCTTCTCTATCGGCAACTCGAGGAAAAAGCGGAACGCGATGAGTTGACGGGGCTATTGAACCGGCGGTCGCTGGCGCGGATCAGCGACGATCTTTGGAATGGCACGACACGCCAGGTGGCTGTCTCTGCCATTCTCCTCGATATCGACCATTTCAAGCGGTTCAATGACGTGCATGGCCATATAGAGGGCGATGCCTGCATTCGCGCCGTGTCGCAATGCATCCGCGATTCAGTCGATCCGACATCGTTTGTATTCCGTTTTGGCGGCGAAGAAATGCTGGTGCTTTTGACGGGACTTGAACCTGCTCAAGTCCTGGCGACGGCAGAGAGGATCCGCGCTGCGATCGAAGGTCTTCGCATTCAGCACCGCGGGCTTGGTGATGGCTGGGTGACGGCGAGCCTTGGCATTGCATCGGCGGTACCGGCGGAGATCCCCCTCGAAAAGTTGCTGCAGAAGGCCGACGAAGCGCTCTATGACGCAAAACGCCAGGGCCGGAACACTGTCGCCGTCGCCAGCCGGCTGGAGCCGCGCGTGGCGTAGAGCCCGTGAGCACTTCCCGTCTCGTTGCCAAATACTGATCCTGAAGCAGCAGATTGGGCCAGGCCGAAAGTACAGAAACTGCTCTAATCCAGAAAACTGTAGAGCCAATCGCGCGTTTCTTCGGGAAGTGCGGCCGGTGAACCGTCATCGCGGGTGCGCGCCTGCCAGATGATCTCCACCTCGGCAGCGCGCTCATCTTCGATCTCGAAGGCGATGAGAAACCCGATGGAACGGACGCCGATCTTGTCGACGCCGGCCGTGAAGGTTACCGTCTCATGATAGTGCAGCGGGCGGTGAAGGATGCAGGAAACTTTACCGGGAGTATAGACGGGCTCATCTTCGACGTTGGGCCGCGACGACCAGAAGCTCGCAAGTACGGATTCGGCATAGGAAATATAGGAGGCCAGAAACATCTGGCCGTTCATATCCACATCACGAAACGGTACGCGCAACTCCACCATACCCGGACGGTTCGTCTTACTCATTTACATGTCTGCCTTGCAGGTTACCGATCAGACCCTAGCACGGGGTCCGGCGATGTAAACGAAACAATTAAAATAGCGTAAACGCGAGAATGCCGAGCGTTAACTGCGACGATGCCGCTTGTTGAAATCAACAGCCAGCGCCCCATCTGCTGTGGATCATGACATTTGCGATCGATAGAGTGCCGGCATGAGCACCCGTCTTTACGAACATCCTGTCTTTCTCGAACACGTGACGCCGTCAGGCCATCCCGAGCGCTCCGACCGTATCCGTGCGCTCAACGTGGCGCTGGAGCACCCGAATTTCGAGCGGCTGGACCGCAAACAGGCGCCGCAGGCGAATGAAGATGCCGTGCTGCTTGCTCACCCGGAGGAGCATCTGACCGCCGTCATGCGGCAGATTCCGGAAGAGGAAGATAAGATCAACCAGCTCGAAGCCGATACCTATGCCAGCCAGAAGAGCCTGAAGGCGGCATTGACCGGCGTCGGCGGAGCGATGGCCGCCGTCGACGATGTCTTCAGAGGTAAGGCAGACAATGTCTTCGTCGCCGCGCGTCCGCCGGGTCACCATGCCGAGAAGATGACGGCGATGGGCTTCTGCTTCTTCAACAATGCCGCGATCGCCGCCCGTCATGCGCAGAAGGCGCATGGGGCCGAACGCGTCGCGATCGTCGACTGGGATGTCCATCACGGCAACGGTACACAGGATATTTTTTGGGACGATCCTTCCGTGCTCTTCTGTTCCACCCATCAGATGCCGCTTTATCCCGGCAGCGGGGCCAAAGAGGAAAACGGCACGCATGGCACGATCGTCAACGCGCCGCTTTCGCCCAATGTCGGCAGCGACCATTTCCGTGAAGCCTTCAAATCCCGCGTGCTGCCAGCGCTTAACGATTTCCGGCCGGATCTCATCATCATCTCCGCCGGCTTCGACGCTCATCACCGCGATCCGCTGGCACAGATCAACCTGACGGGCGAGGATTTCGACTGGGCGACGGGCCGGCTTCTGGAGGTTGCCGACCGCAGCGCCAATAACCGGGTCGTCAGCCTGCTCGAAGGCGGGTATGATTTGGAAGGACTCGCCGAGTCGGCGGGCATGCACATCCTCAGAATGATGAAGGGTTGAGAATGACTGATAGCGCCAAGCCGGAGGTTTCCGGCCTCTCCTTCGAAAAGGCAGTTGCTGAACTCGAAAGCATCGTTGCGCGCCTCGAACGCGGCGATGTGGCGCTGGATGAATCCATCGAAATCTATGAGCGTGGCGAAGCGCTGAAGAAGCATTGCGAAATGTTGCTTTCGGCCGCCGAAAACCGCATCGAGAAAATCCGCCTCGATCGCGCTGGCAAACCGCAGAGCGTGGAACCGCTCGACGGCGCCTGAGACAATACCAAATCCCTTTTCCAAGACACTTGGCTGCAAGCTTCCGACCGATCTATGATCCCTTTCAAAACAAAGAGGGGACCAAGGGATGACGGACAGATTAAAAGGCAAGGTCGCCATTATTTCGGGCGGCGCGACCGGCATGGGCGGCGCAGCATCGAAACTCTTCGCGGCGGAAGGTGCGCGGGTTGCGATCATCGACCGCAATGGCGAGGCTGCGGCCGAGACCGTGAAGCAGATCCGCGATGCCGGCGGCGAAGCCGAATACTGGACGGCCGATGTGTCGGAGGAAGCAGCCGTCAATGACGCGGTGGCTGGCGTCGAGGAACGTTATGGCCCAGTGACGGTGCTCTTCAACCATGCCGGCACGATCGTCATCAAACCTTTCCTGGAAACCACGCTGCAGGAATGGGACTGGCTGCATGCCGTCAACGTGCGCTCCATGTTCCTGATGACCAGGGCCGTGCTGCCCAAGATGATCGAGGCCGGCGGCGGATCGATCGTCTGCACTTCGTCGATCTCGGCAGTCGCGGCCACGCCGATGGAAGTGCTCTACGATACGACCAAGGGTGCAGTGCATATGTTTGCGCGCGCCATCGCGGTGGAATTCCGGGATCGCAACATCCGCTGCAATGCCGTCTGCCCCGGCTTCATCCGCACACCGCATGGCCTGCGCGAGGTGAGGGAGTTGCAGGCGCGTGGCGTGGACGTCTCTGATGCAGCGATCGCCGCGCAGCAGGGTCGAATCGGCGAGCCGGAAGATGTGGCGCGTGCCGCACTCTATCTCGCCAGCGATGAATCGATCTTCGTCAACGGCGCGCACCTTTTCGTCGATAACGGCTTTACGGCGATCTGACGGCTTGATGAAACTGGCCCTTTCACCATCGACCGGCAGGCGCTATCTGTGGCGGAAATCTTTGTGATCGGAGTCCGCCATGTCCTTCTTCCCCGGTAAAGATCCCTTGCCCGGCGATGCCTTTGCCTGTGACGCGATCGAGAACCTGATCATTCCGCGCACCAGCGATATCGGCGGCTTCCAGGTGCGCCGCGCCCTGCCGACGCGCCAGCGCCGGCTCGTCGGACCTTTCATCTTCTTCGACCGCATGGGACCGGCCATCCTGAAACCGGATGAGGCGCTCGATGTGAAGCCGCATCCGCATATCGGGCTTTCGACGGTCACCTATCTCTTCGACGGGGAAATCCGCCATCGCGACAGCCTCGGCACGGAAAAGGTCATCCGCCCCGGCGATATCAACCTGATGACAGCAGGCCGCGGTATCGTGCATTCGGAGCGCACGCCGGACAATCTACGCGGCCATCCGCTGTCCATGTCCGGCCTGCAGACATGGCTGGCACTGCCCGACGACAAGGAAGAGATCGATCCGTCCTTCGCCCATACCGAAAAGACCGACATGCCGCTGATCGATGATGGCGGGGTGACCGGCCGTGTCGTCATCGGCTCCTTCGAAGGGCTGGCCTCACCGGTCCAGGTCTTCACTGATACGCTCTATGCCGACATTTCCCTTCAACCGGGCTCGAAATTTCCTTTTGGCGCAGCGCATGAGGAACGTGCCGTCTACGTGCTCGCGGGCGAAGTCGTCGTCGCCGGCGACCGGTTTGCGGCAGACCAGCTTCTCGTCTTTCGGCCGGGCGATGCGGTCACGCTTGAGGCGGGCGCTAACGGCTGTCATCTCATGCTGTTCGGCGGCGCGGCGCTGAACTCCAAGCGCTACATATGGTGGAATTTCGTATCCTCCTCCAAGGAACGGATCGAGAAGGCCAAGGAGGAGTGGCGCACTGGCCGCTTCGATATCGTTCCCGGCGACGAAGAGGAATTCGTGCCTTTGCCGGAGGGCTGAAGTGCTCTAAGGTGAAAAACTTGCGGTTATGCAAATGCAGTTGTTTTGCCGCAATTCAATCGAATAAAGCAGAGCCGATCAGTCAAAGAAGAGCACCCGCCCGTGACACACCCCCCGAAGACCCCGCTGCTCGATCAGGTCACCTATCCGGCCGACCTGCGCAAGCTCGAGGATCGCGATTTGCCGCAGCTTGCACGCGAAGTGAGGGACGAGATGATCGATGCCGTCTCCCGCACCGGCGGGCATCTCGGCGCGGGTCTCGGCGTGGTGGAACTGACGATCGCCATCCACAACGTCTTCAACACGCCTGATGACCGGCTGATCTTCGACGTCGGCCACCAGTGTTATCCGCACAAGATCCTGACTGGCCGCCGCGACCGCATCCGCACGTTGCGCCAGGAAAATGGTCTCTCAGGCTTCACCCGCCGCGCAGAGAGCGAATACGACCCCTTTGGCGCCGCCCATTCCTCAACCTCGATTTCCGCAGGCCTCGGCATGGCTGTCGCCGCCGATATCGACAAGACGGATCGCCGGGTGATCGCCGTCATCGGCGACGGCGCGCTCTCGGCCGGCATGGCCTATGAGGCGCTGAACAATGCCGGCGCACTCGATGCCCGGCTGATCGTCATCCTCAACGATAACGACATGTCGATTGCGCCGCCGACCGGGGCGATGAGCGCCTATCTGGCCCGCCTTGCCTCTGGCCGCACCTATATGGGCTTCCGCGATTTCGGCAAGAAACTGACAGCCTATCTCGGCAAGAACATCGACCGGGCTATCACTCGTGCCGTCGAGCATGCCCGCGGCTACGTCACCGGCGGGACGATGTTCGAGGAGATGGGCTTCTACCATATCGGCCCGATCGACGGTCACTCCTTCGATCACCTTCTGCCGGTGCTGCGCAATGTGCGTGACAACGCCAACGGCCCCGTGCTGATCCATGTCGTCACGCAGAAGGGCAAGGGTTATCCGCCGGCGGAAGCAGCAGCCGACAAGTATCACGGCGTCAACAAGTTCGATGTCATCACCGGTGCGCAGGCAAAGGTGAAGCCGAATGCGCCGAGCTATACCAATGTTTTTGCTGAATCGCTGATTCAGGAAGCGACACTCGATGACCGCGTGGTCGGCATTACGGCAGCCATGCCGAGCGGCACCGGGCTCGACAAATTCGCCGAAATCTTCCCTTCGCGCTATTTCGATGTCGGTATCGCCGAGCAACACGCGGTGACCTTCGCCGCCGGCCTTGCCGCCGAGGGTTTCAAGCCGTTTGCGGCACTTTATTCCACCTTCCTGCAACGCGCCTATGACCAAGTCGTGCATGACGTGGCGATCCAGGGCCTGCCGGTGCGTTTTCCCATCGACCGCGCCGGATTCGTCGGCGCCGATGGTCCGACACATGCCGGCTCCTTCGACACGGCCTTCCTCGCTACGCTGCCTGGCTTCGTCGTCATGGCAGCCGCCGACGAGGCGGAGCTGAAGCATATGGTGCGCACCGCCGTCGCCTATGATGACGGTCCGATCTCGTTCCGCTATCCGCGCGGCGAAGGTGTGGGCGTCGACATGCCGGAGCGCGGCCAGATCCTTGAAATCGGCAAGGGCCGCGTCGTCAAGGAAGGCACCAAGGTTGCGCTTCTCTCCTTCGGGACGCGGCTTGCGGATTGTCTGCTGGCGGCCGAGGATCTCGATGCCGCGGGCCTTTCGACGACGGTTGCCGATGCGCGCTTCGCAAAGCCGCTCGATCACGCGCTGATCCGCCAGCTCGCACGCCATCACGAAATCCTCATCACTGTGGAAGAAGGCTCCGTCGGCGGTTTCGGCAGCCAGGTGATGCACTTCATGGCGATGGATGGCTTGCTTGACCGCGGGCTCAAGGTCCGTTCGCTGGTGATGCCGGACATCTGGATGGAGCAGGCTAAGCCCGAAGCGATGATCGCCCATGCGGGTCTCGACCGTGCCGGCATCGTCTCGACGGTCTTCAGTGCGCTCGGGCGCAGCGTTGCGGTCGGTGTGGCCGGTTAAGGCAGCCCACCGACCGCCCTCTCTATTCCGGCTTCCTGCCGTCGCGATAGAAGATCATGCCACCGTGGTGCAGCACACCGTCGATGAAATCGCCATCGGCGGTAAAGCCGGTATCGTCCCAGTATTCGATATGATCGCCGGCCACTTCATAACGGCCCTGATAGGCGCTTCTTCGGGTGCCTCGCGCCTCATCGTAACGACCGTTGGGCAGTAGCTCCTGGCGGACGTGCCCGTCGCCGGTAATCCACATGCCGAGATAGGGATGCGTCTGCATTTTCGTTTCCTCTGAGATAACGGGAGATGAGACGGCGAGGGAAACAGCCGCCCCGGCAAGAGCTGTGCGGATCGTCATGGTCACATCCCGACGCTCAAAGTTGGCCTGACGGTGATATCGTTGACATCGACATCCTCCGGCTGCTCGATGGCAAAACGGATTGCCCGGGCGATGGCATCGGGCTTCAAGGCGATCTCGCGGAAACTCACCATAGCTTCGGCCGAGAAGGGTTCGGTGATCGTCTCGGCCAATTCGGATTCGACGACGCCGGGATAGATGCAGGTCACCCTGAGCTTCTTGTTCTCCTGCCGCAGGCCATCGGAAATCGCCCTTACGGCATATTTCGTCGCGCAATAGACGGCTGCGGTCGGCACTACCGACAGACCTCCGATCGAGGAGATGTTGATGATTTGCCCGCGCTCCTGAACGTTCATGATCGGCAGTACGGCAGCGACGCCGTAAAGCACGCCCTTGATATTGACGTCGACCATCCGATCCCACTCCTCGACCTTGAGTGAAGACATCAGTGAGAGCGGCATGACGCCGGCATTGTTGATTAGCACATCGATGCTGCCGAAAGCTCCGATCGCGGCCTTGGCGAAAGCCTCGACATCGGCACGGTCGGTCACGTCAAGCGCCCGGAATTCGACGGTGCCGCCAGCGGCACGAATCTCCTTTGCGAGTTGCTCCAATCGGTCGGTACGGCGCGCGCCGATCATCAGCTTCGCGCCGGCGGCACCCAGTTCGCGTGCTGTGCCGGCGCCGATGCCGCTGCTGGCGCCCGTGATCAGAACGACCTTGTCTCTGATACCTGTCATGTCTCGTCCTCATGCTTCAATGGTGATCGCAGCGGGATGCTGTCGATCGATCCGCATGAGATTGGGCCTGAGGAGCGCAAACCGATAGCAAGCTTCTCCGGATTTCTTGCACGATCTTCCGAAAGCGGAGAAGAGAGCTTGGCATTTCCTGCAGTGTCGGCCATGCTGCATTCATGGAAAAGATTGCCGAACTTGCAGACCTGATCGATCGTCACGCGGGAACGGACGGCAGTTTCGACACGGCGTTACCGCGTGTCGGCATCATACGATCCTCCGCCCGCACGGAGCCTATCCACACACTCTACGAGCCCTCCTGCTGCATCGTGGCGCAGGGACGCAAGCGCGCTGTCATCGGTGACAGCGTGCACGTTTATGATGCCGCCCATTATCTCGTCGTCGGCGTCGATCTGCCTGTCATTGGCGCCGTCGTCGAAGCGAGCGCCAGCCGGCCCTATCTCTGCCTTCGGCTGCAGCTTGACCGCGGCCTGCTTGCCCAGATGCTGCCTGCCATACAGGGGCGATTGCCGGAAAGCCCGGCGGCAGGTGTCAGCGCCACGACGCCTGATCTTCTCGATGCCGCCGTGCGGATGATGCGATTGCTCGACACACCTGAGGATGCCGAGGTTCTGGCCCCCTTGATCGAAAAAGAAATCCTCTATCGGCTCATTCGCGGGCCGCAGGGTGCACTCTTGCGGCAGATCGCCAATGGCGAGAGCCGGCTCAACCAGATTGGCCGGGCGATCGATTTCGTGCGGAAGAATTTCAGCGAGCCCTTCGCCATCGAACATCTGGCGTCCGTCGCAGGCATGAGCGCCTCGTCTTTCTACGAGCACTTCAAAACGGTGATGGCGATGAGCCCATTACAATTCCGAACCCAGCTGCGTCTGCAGGAGGCGCGGCGGCTGATGGTGACGGAAGGATTGACTGCGGCCGAAGCGGGTTTTCGTGTCGGCTACGACAGTCCTTCGCAGTTCAGCCGCGACTATGTCCGCGTCCACAATGTTCCACCGCGGCGCGATATTGAGCGGATGCGCGCTACCGCTGGCTAAGGCAATTCCTGCAAAAGTGTGCAGTGGTTTTGCGTCCGGAACTGCGTGAAAAAATAAAGTAAAAGAAAGGGCGGCACCGAATGCCGCCCTACCCTGTCCATCAGTCAGAGAACTGAGCTCAGAACTCGGTCCAATCTTCCTGGACGACAGCGGCGGCCGTTGCCTGCTTGCCGCCGAAGGCCCTGGTGACCTTGCCTGCAAGCGTGCGGGCTGGAGAGGCGACCGGGCGGGACTGAGAGGTTGCGGCAATGGTCCGCTGGACCGGAGCCGACGCCTCGGCGCCGAGCTTGAACTGGCGCAGCAGGTCATCGAGAGCGGAGGCTTCCTGGGCGAGTGCGTGGCTGGCAGCCGTCTGCTCTTCGACCATGGCGGCATTCTGCTGGGTGCCCTGATCCATGTTATTGACGGCAGTGTTGATCTCCTGCAAGCCGATGGACTGTTCGCGGGTGGCCGTGACGATCGCGCCGACGTGGCGGTTGATTTCCTGGACCTCGGCGACGATCGCCTCCAGCGCCTTACCCGTTTCGTCGACAAGGCTGACGCCCGAATTGACCTGTTCGCTCGACGTATTGATCAGCGCCTTGATTTCCTTGGCGGCATTTGCCGAGCGCTGAGCGAGCTCGCGCACTTCCTGTGCGACAACGGCAAAGCCCTTGCCGGCTTCGCCGGCACGGGCCGCTTCGACCCCGGCGTTCAGAGCCAGAAGGTTTGTCTGGAAGGCGATATCGTCGATGACGCCGATGATGTTGGAGATTTCGCCCGAGGACTTTTCAATCTGCTGCATGGCAAAAACCGCCCTGCGAACCACTTCGCCGGACTTTTCGGCGCCGAGGCGGGTGCGTTCGACGAGGTTGCCGACATCTTCAGCGCGCTTGGCGGAGTCACGCACCGTGGTCGTGACCTCTTCCAGAGCGGCCGCGGTCTCTTCGACGGCAGCGGCCTGCTGTTCGGTGCGTTTGGCAAGATCATCGGCGGCAGAGCGGATTTCGCCAGCACCAGCATTGATGGCAGACGCGTTGCGACCGACCGACTGCAGGGCAGCCTGCAGCTTTTCGACGGCATTGTTGAAGTCGTTGCGCAGGCTGTCATATTGCGGGGCGAAGGGTGTATGGATGCGGGCTGCGACATCGCCATTGGCAAGGCCGGCAAGGCCGCCAGCCAGGGCTTCGACGGCGAAGCGGATTTCGCCCTCTTCGCGAGCCTTCTGCTCGTCACTGATCTGACGCTGACGCTCGGCTTCGCCGCGCATGCGGTCGGTTTCGCCGGCGAGTTGCTGCTTTTCGATCGCGGCGTCCTTGAAGACTAGGACGGACTGAGCCATGCGGCCGACTTCGTCCTGACGACCGGTCGCCGGAACTTCGATATTATGGTCGCCACCGGCGAGACGGTCCATGGCGGCTGTCATGCCGACGATCGGGCGGACGATGGTACGCGACAGGGCCCAGGCGAGTGCGGCAGCGGCGAGCGCTGCGGCAATGCCACCAGCCAGAAGCGTGGCCTTGAGGTCGCTATTGGCTTCCGACTGCGCGGCAGCGAGAGCCGTGGACTTGTCGCGGGCGAGCGATTTGATCTTGGCGGAGGCGGCGCGGAAACCGTCGAGCTGGCCCTTGGTAGCGTTGACACCGATCTTGACGACATCTTCAATCGGCGTTTCGGTTTCCTTACGGGCCTTGGCCTGCGGCTCGGCGAGTTCGTGGAAATAGAGGTCTGCAGCCTTCTGCATGTCGTCGATCATCGAGACCAGTTCAGGCTGAGAAGCGGCGGTCTGCTTGGCAGCGGCAATCGCCTTCAGCATGCGCTCGCGGTTGGCGAAAATATCACCGTAGGTGCTGTCGCTGCGGAAGAGTATGAAGCCGCGCAGGTTGACCGCCTGCTCGAGCATGGCCTGCAGCGCGTCGTCGATCTGGTTGACGAGAAGCTCGGACTTTTCCTGCTCGGCGGAAGCACTCGCCGATATGGTGGCCTTGGAATAGACGAAAGCGGAAACGGATACGAAAATAAGGATTAGTGCTGCGAAGGTGGCCGCAAGCTTGCCATTCAAGGATATGTTTCGGGCGAACATCGGTCAATATCTCCTGGCGACAAAAGGCGCGACGAGGGGCGGCCGCACGCAGGCACAGCCACAAGACTTCTTGATGAGGAACATGATCGGCGGGGAGGACGCGGGAGCCTTCATGGCACGAAGCGATTCAAAACGCGAACCGCTGCAATCAAAGTGAACCTATGCGGGCAGGGATTTAAATTTGTTTAAATTTGTGCGCCGCAGCACGGATGCGTTTAAATAATACCGTGAGCGCTTTTGCTTATTTTCGAATGGACTGGCCCGCGAACGCGCGGCGACACGAGTTTCACAAGCAATAAAATGCTTGCAACCGGCGGCTTTGCCGGTCATTCACAGCCGATGTCCGATCACAGCCAGCGCCTCGACCAGCTTCTCGTTACCCTCGGCCTCTTTGCGAGCCGTTCGCGGGCGCGCGATGCCGTTGCGCGCGGCACTGTGAAGGTCGCCGGCAAGGTGGTTACAAAGGCGGGCGCGGTCTTCGGCCCGGATGCCGCCATCGAGATCGATGACCCGGCGCAAGACTATGTTTCGCGCGCGGCATTGAAGCTCGTGGCAGCACTCGACCATTTTGGACTCGACCCTGCCGGGCGACACTGTCTCGATGTCGGCGCATCGACCGGCGGTTTCACTGAAGTGCTGCTGGAGCGGGGCGCCGCGCATGTGACGGCAATCGATGTCGGCCATGCGCAGATGCATCCGAGGATATCAGCCGATCCGCGCGTGACCAATATCGAGGGGCTGAACGCTCGCAATCTGACGGCCGAGGATGTAGGCGAGCCGTTCAATTTCATCGTGTCCGACGTCTCCTTCATTTCACTGAAGCTGGCGCTTGCCCCGGCACTCGATCTTGCCGAGGCCGGTTCGCTTGCGGCAATCCTCGTCAAGCCGCAGTTCGAAGCGGGGCGCGAGGCGATCGGCAAGGGCGGACTCCTGAAGGATCCGGCGTCCGGACCAGATGTCGCGGCGGAGCTGGAGCGCTGGTTTACGCAGGATATGGGCTGGAAGAGTTTTGGGCTCATCTCCTCGCCCATTTCAGGCGGCGACGGCAATCAGGAATTTCTTTTGGCAGGGACGAAAGCGTGAGCACGGAAACCATTACCATCGACAGGCTCGGCGCACAGGGTGACGGCATTGCCAACAGCAAGGACGGGCCGGTCTACGTGCCCTTCACGCTGCCCGGCGAGACGGTCGCGATCGCCCGCGTCAAGAACCAGGGCACCGTGATGTCGATCACGTCGGCCTCGCCCGACAGGCAGGAGCCGCCCTGCCGGCATTTCGGACCTGATGGCGTGAATGGCAGTTGCGGCGGCTGCACGCTGCAGCATATGGCGGATGCGCCCTACCGCGCCTTCAAGCGGCAGCTCGTCATCGATGCGCTGAAATCCAAGGGGCTGACACCTGAGGTCGGCGAGATCGTGGCCGCCCATCCAGGCGAGCGCCGACGCGTGGTCTTTGCGGCGCGCAAGACCGAGAAAGACATGTTGATCGGCTTCAACCAGGCCGAAAGCCACCACATCGTCGCGATCGAGGAATGTCCCATCTCGTCGGCGGGGATCGTCTCCCGTCTGCCCGCGATCAAGGCCGTCGGGGCGGCGGTCGCGACCAATGCCGAGGCCTTCCGCATCGCGGTGCTCGAAACGCTCTCCGGCCTCGACCTGGCGGTCGAAGGCGTGAAGAAGCTTTCGGACCAGCAGCGGCGCAAGGCGATCGAGGTCGTGCTCGGCCTTCGCGGCATTGCGCGCGTTTCGCTTGATGGAGAAATCCTCATCGAGCCGGTGAAGCCGATCGTCGATTTCGGCGGCGTACAGGTTTCACCGCCGGCGGGCGGCTTCACACAGGCGACGAAGCCGGCCGAAGAGGCGATGGCGAAGCTGGTGCTTGCCCATGTCGGCAAGGCCAAGCGGATCGCCGATCTCTTTGCCGGCGCCGGCACCTTTTCGCTGCAGCTCGCCCGCATCGGCCGCGTGCATGCCGTCGAAGGTGACGGCAAGGCGATGGCCGCCCTCGACCACGCAGCTCGCAATACGCAGGGTCTGAAACCCGTTACCGTCGAAAAGCGCGATCTCTTCCGCCGTCCGCTGATGACTTCAGAGCTCAAGGTCTTCGACGCCGTGGTCTTCGATCCGCCGCGTGCGGGCGCGGAATTCCAGTGCAAGGAGCTGGCGCGTTCGATCGTCAAAAAGGTCGTCGCCGTGAGCTGCAATCCGCTGACACTTGCCCGCGATCTCGCCATCCTCGTCGAGGGAGGATATCGGATCACCTCCGTCACGCCCATCGACCAGTTCCTATGGACCTCGCATGTCGAAGTCGTGGCAACGCTGGAGAAATAGTCACCTCCTGACTCGCGACCGTGAAACGGCTTCGCAGCGCGGGGGTTAAGCGCGCTGCGAACTGCGAGGCTGTGGGTAATTCGGACAAGGGGGGTCGTACGAAACACGTCACGCGCCCGGACGGTGGGGGATCCGTCCTCCGTTCAATAATTAGATCGTCCTTAAGGGAAGCTTTAAATTGACATATGATAATAACCGCTGATTTTTAGGGGCTCAGCGGCGCAGGAAAGCCTCGAAGGCAGCGCGAGCCTCAGCGCTTTTAAGGCGTACGGCGAAATGGCGAGCCTCTTCATCGATGCGCGCGAGAATCTCATCCCGCGGACCGCGAAGGAGGTCGCGGGCGATCTTCAGCGCTTCCGGCGGTTTGGCGGCAAGCTTTGCAGCCGCGGCCAGCGCCTGGCCTTGCACCTCTTCCGGTACCGTCACCTTCCAGATCAGGCCGGCTTGTCTCGCGTCCTCGGCAGTGAAGCCCTCGCCGGCGGCAAGCATGGCAAAGGCTCGCTGATGACCCGTGATGCGCGGGACGATCAGGCTGGAGGCCGCTTCCGGCACCAGTGCCAGATCGACGAAGGGTGTGCGGAACTGGCTGCGATCGGAGGCGATCGTCAGGTCGCAATGCAGATTGAGCGTGGTGCCAATACCGATCGCCAGACCGTCGACGCCCGAGACCAGCGGCTTTTCGGCATTGACGAGCGCATAGAGGAAATCGATCAGTTCCTGCCCCATGCTGCCCCCTGTCGCCACGGCAAGGAAATCGCCGAGATCGTTACCAGCCGAAAAGCAGCCTTCGGTGCCGAGGAAGAGCGTCACCCGGATGCCGGCATCGCTGTTTGCGGCATTCAGCGCATTCGTCATCGTGCGATACATATCGCGGGTGAAGGCGTTCTTCTTTTCCGGCCGGTTGAAGCGGATGATCTGGACAGCCGGATTTTCTACAGATCGCTCGATGATGACGGGATCACTCATTTTCAGCCCCTCAGGCAAAAACAGAATGGGCGGCGGCAAGGGCTTCGGCGCCGTTGACGACACGGTCCTTCAGCGCCGCCGTTTCGGACAAAAGATTTTCGGCGGCAAAGCGGCAGAGCGCGATGCGGCCCTCGCCTGCCCTATCGGCCGGTCGGGCGAGGCCGCCTTTGGCGAGATAACAACCGACCAGAGCAAGGCCGAAGAGGCGCTGATAGGGCGTCGCGCCCGACAGAGCCTCTGCCGATTGGCCCCGGGTAAGGCGGGTCAGCAGCCAGTCTGTCGCCTCTTCGAGATCTGTAATTGCGGCCTCCAACCTCTCGGCCGTCGTGCCGAAACCATCGAGGTTTGAACTGCGGACGGCCTCGGCGATCGCCTTCAGCTCGGCGATGAAAACTCTGATCTGCCCGCCGGCCGAAAGAGGCAGTTTGCGGGTGACGAGATCGATCGCCTGAATGCCGTTCGTGCCTTCGTAGATCGGGGCAATGCGGGCGTCACGCAGGTAACGGGCAGCACCCGTCTCCTCGATGAAGCCCATGCCGCCATGAACCTGAATGCCGAGGGAAGCGACGTCGACGCCGGCATCGGTCGCGAATGACTTGGCGATCGGCGTCAGAAGGGCGGCGCGCTCCTGCCAGTGCTCGCGGCGATCGGCGGCGCGATGCGCCATGTCGATTGCATGGGCGCAGGCATAGGCGATGGCGCGCGAGCCCTGTGTCAGCGCCTTCATCGTGAGCAGCATCCTGATGACATCGGGATGGTCAATGATCGGGCTCATGCCGGAGCCGTTCCAGCCAGGCGCCCTGCCCTGCGTGCGCTCCCTGGCATAGGCAATCGCCTTTTGGGTTGCCGCCTCGCAGATCGCCACTCCCTGCATGCCGACGGCGAGACGGGCGTTGTTCATCATCGTAAACATGCAGGCGAGGCCCCTGTTCTCCTCGCCGATCAACCAGCCGACCGCACCTTTCTCCCCGCCGAATTTGCCGTCACCATAAATCATCGTGCAGGTGGGCGAGCCATGGATGCCGAGCTTATGCTCCAGCGAATGGCAGTAGAGATCGTTGCGGGCACCAAGCGAGCCGTCGTCGTCGACGAGGAATTTCGGCACGAGGAAGAGCGAGATGCCACGCGTGCCCGGTGGCGCATCCGGCAGACGGGCAAGGACGAGATGGATGATATTTTCAGCCACGTCATGTTCGCCCCAGGTGATGAAGATTTTCTGGCCGAAGATGCGATAGCTGCCGTCCTCGCAGCGTTCGGCGCGCGCTTTCAGCACGCCGAGATCGGAACCGGCATGGGGTTCGGTGAGGTTCATGGTGCCGGTCCACTCGCCCGACACCATGCGCGCCAGATATTTTTCCTTGAGGGCCGCGCTGCCGTGCACGTTCAGAGCCTCGACGGCGCCCATTGTCAGCGTCGGGCAAAGCGCGAAGGCCATGGAGCCGGAGTTCCACATTTCGAGGGCTGCGACGTTCAGCATATGCGGCAACGCCTGGCCGCCGAAGTCCTCTGGCGCGGTCAGGCCATTCCAGCCGCCGGCCGCCCAATTGCGGTAGAGATCGCGCCAGCCGTCGGGCGTGCTGACCTCGCCGTCAGAAAGACGAGCGCCCTGACGGTCCCCGATCTCGGCGAGAGGGGCGATTTCCTCCGTGGCAAATCGTCCCGCCTCGGCAAGGATGGCTTCGACGAGATCCTCGCCAAGATCGCCCAGAAGGCCGCTGTCAATCGCCTGGGCCATGCCCGCGACATGTTTCAGCGTGAACGCGATTTCCTCGACAGGCGCCTTATACATTCCATTTCCTCCACATTCAGCTCACGCGTGGCAAAGCCGGTACGCAAGTGCCTCCCTCCAAAAAGAGCTATTTGATTTTTACGTAAACGTCAATTTGCTTTCCGTCGATAACCTTTATCGAAGACTCGTTTTCCCTTGTGCACTTGCGCAAACAGACGTGATGGAGAATCTCTAAGCGTGTCGCGATCTTCCAGATCGCTGCCAAGCTTCAGATCTTTGTTTATGCATGTCGTTATCGCAAAACCGCTACACACTTTTGCGCGACATGCTTTTTAGGATTGATCGCTTTCGCGAGAGGATAGGCAACAATGGATACCTTGCCCGTCAACATACCCGGCCTTGTATGGGCTTACCGTTTCTCGCCGGAAAGCAAGAAGGCTGCGCGGCTGCAAAACAACGCGACGGCTGCAGAGCTGACCGCAGACGACGGTTTCTATTGGCTGCATCTCAACCTCGCCGATGCCCGTGTGCCGGCCTTGCTTGATACGCTCGGCGTGATTGACGATGCTAAGGCGGCACTGATCACACGCGACACACATGCAGTCCTGACTGTCGACGAGCAGATGCTCTACGGCACGCTGGTGGACTGCCAGCGCGAATTCGATCAGGACACAGCGGATCTCGGCTGGCTGCATTTCGCCATCTCCGACCGGTACATCATCACCACGCGCCTGCAACCGCTGAGAAGCGTGGAGCGGACACGCGTGATGATCGAGAAGAATCCCGGCAAGTTCACTCGCCCCGTCGATCTCTTCGAGCTGCTTGTGACCGAGTTCCAGCGCACGCTGATCTCCGTCGTCATGGAGCTTACCGACGAGCTCAACCTGATCGAGGACTTCGTTTACGACAATGCACCGCGCGATGAACGCCGCCGGCTTGCTCCCGTCCGTCGCACGATCGTACGCCTGCACCGTCATCTGCGCACGGTCCTCGCGCTGATGCGGCGAGCGGCAGCCTCCGACGAGGACGAAATGCCCTTCGGTTTCGACGATATTGCCGGGCGGCTGACAAGCCGGCTGGAGACAGTGGATCACGATATCTATGCGCTGCAGGACCGGGCGAGACTCTTGCACGAGGAAATCGACTCCAAGCTTTCCTCGGAGACGAACCGCCATCTTTACATCCTGTCGATCATGACGGCTTTTCTGTTGCCGCCGACACTGGTGACCGGCTTTTTCGGCATGAACACGGCCAATCTGCCCTTCGCCGTCGGAGACTACGGTACCGAATATGCTGTAGGACTTATCCTCGCATCCATCGTCTTTGCCTGGTGGCTCTTGAAGCGAGTGAATATTCTCTGAATGAAAACGCCCGGCTCAATGGCCGGGCGCCTCTCTCGATCTCTGGCTGCGCCTCAATAATAGGGCGAATAGCACTGCTGGCGCGGACCGTTATAGGGCTGGAACGTATTGTCATAGGCCCGATACGAGCGGTAGCGGTTTTCGCACCAGGCGACGTGGCTCGGATTGATGCCCGAGGGCGCCGGGGCAGGCGCGTAATAGCGCGGCTGAGCGGCAATCGCGCCGCCAATGATGGCGCCGGCACCGAAGGCTGCCAGCGGATACCAGTAACCGTTATAGTGACGGTAACCCGGACGATAATAGGGATAACCCCGATAACCGCCATACCAGCCCGGGCGATAGGCAGGACGATAGTGCGGATAGTAACCGGGGCGGTAGTAGCCCCTACCATAGTAGCGGCGGTATTGGACATTCTCGAAAGGCGAAGATTTTTCCACCTGCGGGGCGGCCGGCATCTGGATTGCCTGCGACGGCACGAAGCTCGTCACAACGACGGCGGCGGCCATAACCGCGGTCGCGACCTTCTTATTCAGCCCAAACATTACGTATCTCCGATCAAAGAGCGAAAAAGCCCGCCGATAACGGATTAAGCGGAAGACTGTTCCCAAAACCCGCTGACGGCATCTACGCTCCGTTTCTACCGGAGGCGAAATGAACCGAACATTAACCGGTTAGGAACACCTTAGGCGACCACCGAAAGCTTGGCCTGATCGCCCTGCAGGCGGTTGATCATGAAGTTCGAATACCATTCGAGAAACTGCATGACGCCGCCTTCATGGGCAGCCGAATAAGGACCGGGCTCATAGGCCGGCGAGCGAATGCCGGAAGCATTCTCCTCGACGATGCGGCGGTCCTGATCGTTGGTCTCGGTCCAGACATGCGTCAGTTCATCGATATTATAATCCACCCCTTCGACCGCATCCTTGTGGACGATCCACTTGGTCGTGACTGCCGTCTCATTGGCGCTGAGCGGCAGCACGCGGAACGAGATGGCATGATCGCCAAGCAGGTGGTTCCAGGTCGTCGGATAGTGGAACAGCAGCATGGTGCCGATTTGGTTGATCTTCACGTCGTCGGAGAGCGGGCGCGTGACGGCGGGCCGGCCGGACATAGTGTAGCTTTCGGCATCCTCGAGAAGCGGCATACGGGCGGTGCGGAACTGTCCATCCGGCGAGATCTGAAACTTGCTCGGCAGCCCGGCTTCCTCGCAACGCGCCCAATGGCCGGCGATTTCCGGGTCGTCGGCACCACCATCCGTGCCCGTCACGCTCGGCGCTTCCGGATAGGTGCGGCAGAGCTCAGGATGGTTTGCCGCGCAATGATAGCATTCGCGGTTGTTTTCCCAGACGAGCTTCCAGTTGCCCTTCTCGATGATGGTGCTCTGGAAGGCGATCTTAGCTTCACCGATGCGGTGCGGAGCCATATAGGGCTCGATCTTGTCGCGCACAGGCTGGAAGTCCGGCGCGGCGTTGGCAAGGCAGATGAAGACGTAGCCAGCGACGGTCTCGCAGTGAACCGGCTTCAGTCCATAGCCGCTCTTGTCGAAATCATCGCCCATATGGCGGGCGAAAGCGAGCTTGCCGTCGAGGTCGTAGGTCCACTGGTGATAGGGGCAGACGAGACGAACCGAGGAGCCGTGCTCCTTGGTGCAGACGCGCGAGCCGCGATGGCGACAGCTATTGTGGAAGGCGCGAATGACATTGTCGCGGCCGCGCACGATGACGACGGGATATTCGCCGATCTGGACGGTGAAATAGGCGCCCGGCTTTGGCAATTCGCAATCATGACCGACGAACAGCCAGTCGCGATAATAGATCATCTCCATGTCCAGCCGGAAATAATCCTCGTCGGTATAGAAGGGCTGTTCGAGGCTGAAACCCTCGCGGCGGCTCTTGAGCTGGCGCAAAACGTTGCTGCGAATATCCATATGCCTATCCTCGTACATGCGGCTGCCATCCTGTTGGAATAAGGCAGCGGAAGCGCGCCCGCTTCCTTCTCCTTCCGGAGAACTGGTCATGGCGTCATTTAAACACCGAGCATGTCGGCGGCTTGGTTGTAAAGCGACATCGGCTTCGAAATTGACGACAGGAACCCGAACGGTCCCCGATATCATTCATTCGCCCTTGATTATCGTCAGTTGCGACATCTTGTGGAGCTTGAGACACGAGCAGGTCCAGTGTCGCATGCAAATACCTATCGCATTTGCGACATGTCACGCCCCAGCTCACCTGCCGCGTCTTCTTCCTGTTATTTTAACAGGGCGTTAAGCACGAAATCCTATTCTTGACAGTGACCGACACAGCGAAGACTGCGACAGCCATGGCCAAACTTCGATATTTCGACAAGCGGGAAGAGACCAAGCCTGCCGAACCACGGCTTCTCACGAAGCACTCGGAGTTCCTGCGCACCGGCCGCATCAGCCGCCGCCGCGAAGATTGGCTGCCAGAGGAACGCCGCTATCTGACCCATGAGGAGGTGGCTGAAAAGACGGCACGCAAACTGCAGGCCGCCGGTGAAAAGACCCATCAGAACATCAATGGCTTCCACCGCGCCATCCAGTTTCCGAAGATGATCTTCCACCGGACGCTGGCCGACAGTCCGCATCTCGGCTACTGCCACGTCACAGCTTCGCGCACCAAATTTGCGCACTATGACGAGGTAGCTTGGGCTTTCTATATCGCCAACTTCTATTCCGACATCGGCGACAACGACAATTTCTTCGACAATATCGCGGTTCAGAATTCACGCATGTATTTCGCCGTTGCAATCAAGCCGGGCGAGAGCACGCCGGAGAGAATGGTGGTCGACCGCTCGGTGCGCGGCAACGGCCTGCTCTTCCGCACCAACGATCCACAGATCGCCATCCGCAACATCCTCCTGCTCGGCGCCCGCAACGAGCAGCTTCGCCAGATCATCCGCCAACTATAGGCCCATGAGCTCAGGACGGGATTGATCGCGCCGCCACGAAGGCCTAATGACTGCCGGACGAAAACCGGGCAGGCCATGGCACGAATAATCGACATCAATGCGGACAGGCAGGCGGCGCTGGAGGCTGGCTGCGCGGCACTTGCCGAAGGCTTCGCAATCGCCATCCCCACCGAGACCGTCTATGGGCTTGCCGCCGACGCGACCAATCCGGTGGCGATCACCCGCATCTATGAGACCAAGGGCCGACCGCGATTCAATCCGCTGATCTGCCATATGGCCGATCTTGCCATGGCCGAAAATTATGCCGAATTCGATCCGATCTCGCGCGCGCTCGCAGAAGCCTTCTGGCCCGGTCCGCTGACGCTGGTGCTTCCGCTGAAATCAGGCACCACGATCCATGCACTGGCGACCGCAGGCCTGGACAGCGTCGGCATCCGCATACCCAAGGGCTTTACGGGCGACCTGATCCGCGCCTTCGGGCGGCCGCTTGCCGCTCCGAGCGCCAATACGTCAGGCAAGGTGAGCGCCACGAGTGCTGAGCATGTCGAAGCCGATCTCGGCGACAAAATACCGCTGATCCTCGACGCGGGCGCCAGCGCGGTCGGGGTGGAATCGACGATCGTGAAGGTCGAGAACGGCGAGCTTCGGCTGCTGCGGCCGGGCGGCCTGCCGGCCAGAGACATCGAGCGGGTGGCCGGCAAGCGATTGCTGCGTTTAAAGAAGGCCGCGGCGGCGATCGAAGCGCCAGGCATGCTCGCCTCGCATTATGCGCCGGGTGCAGCCGTCCGGCTCGATGCCACCGAGCTTCGACCCGGCGAAGCGCTCGTCACCTTCGGGCCGCAGATGGTGGCAGGTGCCGAACATGCGGCGATCAAGCTTAATCTCAGCCCGCGCGGCGATCTTGCTGAAGCGGCCGCCAATCTTTTTGATTACATGAAGAAAGCCGATGCCAGCGGCGCGGCCATGATCGCCTTCTCGCCAATTCCCGACGAGGGGCTTGGAGAGGCGATCAATGACCGACTGCGGCGTGCGGCAGCACCGCGCGAGTGAGGAAGAGGGACCGGGGCTCCATGAGCAGCACAAGCATTTCTGCAGAGATCATCGACCGTTTCACCGCCATTGTCGGCGAGAGATATGCGCTGCGTAGTGAGGCGGATCTGGCGCCGCACCTGATCGAAAACCGCGGCCTCTATCACGGCTCCTCCCCTCTCCTCTTGAAACCCGGTTCGGTCGGGGAAGTCTCCGCAATCATGAAGCTTGCCACCGAAACCGGCACGGCGATCGTGCCGCAGACCGGCAATACCGGCCTCGTTGGCGGGCAGACGCCGCGCGAGGGCAAGGCGGACATCATTCTTTCGCTCGAGCGCATGAACAAGATCCGCGATGTCGATCCGGTCGCGAACGTATTGATCGCCGATGGCGGTGCGATCCTCGCCGAGGTGCAGAAAGCGGCCGAGGCACACGGCCGGCTGTTTCCGCTGTCGCTCGGCTCGGAAGGCTCCTGCCGCATTGGCGGTAACCTTTCCACGAATGCCGGCGGCACGGCGGTTCTTGCCTACGGCAACATGCGCCAGCTCTGCCTCGGCCTTGAAGTCGTACTGCCGACCGGCGAGATCTGGGACGGGCTTCGCCGTCTGAAGAAGGACAATACGGGATACGATCTGCGTGACCTCTTCATCGGTGCAGAAGGCACGCTCGGCATCATCACCGGCGCGGTACTGAAGCTCTTTCCCCAGCCGCTCGGCCATCAGGTGGCCTTTGCGGGGTTGTCCTCGGTGGAGGACGCGCTTGCGTTCTTCAATCTCGCGTCCAGCCTTTGCGGTGCCTCGCTCACCGGTTTCGAGCTGATGCCGCGCTTCGGCGTCGAGATTACCGTGCGCCATATCGACGGCGTGCGTGATCCGCTGGAGACGCCGCATGACTGGTACGTGCTGATCGATATCTCCACCTCGGATTCCGCCGAAACGGCCGAGCGGATGATGAATGCGGTGCTGGAGCAGGGTTTCGAAGCAGGCCTCGTGCAGGATGCGGCAATCGCCGCTTCCGTCGCACAGCAGAAAGCGCTCTGGCACATGCGCGAAAGCATGTCGGACGCCCAGAAGCCAGAAGGCGGCTCGATCAAGCACGACGTTTCCGTGCCGGTTTCGAAGGTTCCGGATTTCATGAGAGAAGCCGGAGAAGCTGTACTGGCCGCCATGCCCGGCGCACGCATCTGCGCCTTCGGCCATATGGGCGACGGCAATATTCACTACAACATCTCGCAGCCGGTTGGAGCCGACAAGGACGCTTTCATCGCCCGCTGGCATGAGATGAACCATATCGTGCACGCACTGGTGCTTGCCCATGGCGGCTCGATCTCCGCCGAGCACGGTATCGGTCAATTGAAACGCGACGAGCTGGCATCGATCCGGCCAGCAATTGAAATGGAGCTAATGCGCCGCATCAAGCGCGCCTTCGACCCGGCCGGCATCATGAATCCCGATAAGGTGGTGAGCCTCTAGCTCCTTCATGTCATTCCGGACGCAAAACTGCTGAATAGATTGCTGGAGTTGTTTTAAAGGCTCGCGCCATTGTCACAGTAGCGATGCCGCCTGGCCGGTGCCACCGGTGAGGAGTTGCAGCGCCGGCGATTGCTGGGTGTTGTTCTGGATGTCGTACATGGCCGTGAAGCGCTTGAGGAGCTTGTCGACCTTCTTCGGATCCTGCAGATCCTCGAGCTTTACGAAGCGGCCTAGCAGATCGACCTGCTTGGCCACATCCATCGACGACATTTGCTGCGGCAGGCTGTAGGCCGTCTGGACGACCTGATAGAGAGCCTTGTCACCGAGGATGCCATAGAGCGAGGTGATGTCGCCTGCCTTGCGCTTGAAGTACAGCGCTAGGCGAACGCCATCATTCTTTTCGCCCTCCTGGGTTTCCAGGGTCATCTGCACATACATCTGCTGTGTATTCGCTTCGGCCTGCTTGTCTTGGATCGTGCCCATCTTTGCACGGGTCAGGTTGCCGTCCTTGTCGAAGTTGAAGGAGGCGACGATCTCCTTGAAGCGAGCATCGGCCGTGGTGTTGAGGTAGCTCTTCTTGTCGTCCGGATCGGATGTGAAGATCTTCTTCAGCGTATCCTTGTCGTATTTCTTCGGATCGAGGCCGTTTGCAGTCAGCACGAGATCCGTCAGGCGCTTATCGGCCAGGAAATCATCGAGCGACGTTATGGTTGGTATGGTCTTGCCGAAATAGTCCACTTCTGTCGTGGCGGCCTTGGAAGCGCGATCTTTCGCCGGGCCGTCCTTCATCAGCATTGTCACATGCGACTTATAATCGGTCGCATATTTCGTCATGGTGGCGGCAGACAAAGCCGACATAGGCTCTGCAGCCTTGCCATCAGGACCGAAATTGAAAGCGCGCACCATCTTGGTAATGCGGTCATCCTTGAAGGATGCGACATATCCCTTCGGATCATAGGGGTCACTGACGAGCAGCTTGCGCATGGTGGAACGCGAGACATCGTCCGACGTCAGGCCGTAAGCCTGAAGTGCCATCTGATACAGATCCGGATAGGAGTCGTTACCGAGAAGCGTATCGGCAGTAGCATTGGTCTTCATGAAATCATTGACGTTCTTCACGCCGTCGGAGTCGTCCATTCGCGACTTGTAGTTCGCGATGATGCGGTCAATGAGATCGTTGCCCTGATTGTTGACGCGAGCGGTGTAATTGTCCGACGTATTTGATGCCTGCTCGCCAGTCTGGGCTGACGTCGAGGTTGGCAGCGATCCATCCGCGGCAAAATTGAAGGCTGCGTTGAGATCGGCCTGACCAACGGAAGCGGCATGTGCCGGGTCGGTGAGGATATTCTTCAACTCCGCATCGGTCGTGTCGAAGCTCAGACCGTAGGCCATTTTCAAATAATCTGTCAGCGACGAATCGGCGAGCAGCTGATCGACATCGTTGACGTCGCCCATCCGATCCAGAATGCCTTCCTCCCGAATGTTGGCGGCCGAGTTCAAAGAGGCCATCTGCGTACTAGTCTGCGCCGGAAGGCCGGGGACAGCGGTGCCGTCCGCCTGGAAATTGAACGCCGCCTTCACGTTGGCGTAGGGGCCGGTGCCGCTCTGATCGGTGAGAATGTTGTGCAGATCGGCATCCGAGACGCTCGTTGGAATGCTGAAGGCATAACGGATGTAACTGTTGAGCTTCTGGTCAGCCAGCAACTGATCGACGCTGGAAATCCAAGGCATCGTACTGCCGTAGTAGGTGGCGGCGTCGCTTACCTTCTGGTTCATCGCGGCAACCTGGTCGGCATTCTGCGAGAGGGTGTTTTGAGCGACCGTGCCGTCCTGACGGAAATTGAAGAGCTGATAGACGTCACTGTAGCCTTGGGCAGCCGCGACCGTCGGATCGGTCAGAATGCCGCGAAGCGTGGCATTGTCGATGTCGTTACCGATCTGCATGCTGGTGCGCAGGAAGCTGACCAGCTTGTTGTCGGCAAGGAAGACGTCAACGGCAGCGGTCGAACCATCGTTGGAGAGATCGCCGAGTTTGGTCTGGTAATAGGAAGAGTTGTTTGCAGCGAGCTGGCTGATGCCCTGAAACTGATCGAAGTTTTGTATCGCGCCATTGACCGAACCATCCGCGTTGAAATTGAAGGCATCGTGGATGTCCTGATGGCCTGCGGTGGCTGCATAGGCGGAATCCATCAAAATGTTCTTCAGTTCGGAATTGCTGAAATCCTGACCGAGCCCGTAGGCATCCTTGATATAGGAGGTCAGCACTTTGTCGGAAAGCAGTTCATCGACATTATCGATTGGGCTGATGCCGCCTGGCGGCATCATCATGTTCGAGAAGTAACCCGAGACGTTTGTCGCACCATTCACGATGCCCGTCAGCTGGTCGTAGGACTGCGCGCGCTCCGTCGGAGATACAGTACCATCTGATTTGAAATTGAAGGCTTCGTAAGCATCGCCCAGATTGACCGAACGGGCATAGGCCGGATCGGTCAGAACACTTTTCAGCTGTGTAAAGCCAGGATCCATGTTGAAGGCGGACCGAACGTAGTCTGCAAGCCGTTTGTCGTTGACCAACTGATCGACATTGGTGATCGTGCCGATCTTGGACAGATAGTAGGCCTTGTTGAGGTCGGACATCGCCGGGCTGGTATAGTACACATCGCTGGCCGTGCCGTCGCGGTCGACGATCTGCGGCGCAGTCTTGATATTATACTGTTCGATGACGTTGCTCTTCTGTGCCGCGGTCTGGGCAACACCGCCGACAGCGGGAGCGCGGAAGGCGTAGAGCGACGCAACGGTCTGGGTCTGATCGGCATTCTGCGCAGAACCAGTGACCGAGCCATCGGCATTGAAGCTGAAATAGGACCGCAGCTCCTTGTATTTGTCGCCGACATAGTTGAGAGACGGATCGGGATTGCTGAGCGGCGCATCGCCACCAAGCGTCGAAGGATCGCTTGTTAGCACCATCTTGATGAAAGCGTCGTCGGCCGTTGCCGGATCAATGCCGACGGACTGCAGCGCCACCGTGCGCAGGCGCGGATCGGCGAGCAGATCGTCGACCGACTGTACCGAACCGATATTGTCGCGGAAATACTGGGCGTCGCCATTGTTGGGCTTGAAATTGAACTGCTGGGCGAGTGCATAGAGCTTGTCGCCGACATATGTCTTGTTTGGATCGAAGCTCGGATCGCTCGGGTCCGGCGCATTGCCGCCAAGCTTGCTGATGTCAGTTGTCAGGACACCGGCAATGTAGTCCTTCGACATATAAGTCGGGTCGATGCCGACGCTCTTCAATGCGTAGTTCAACAGGCGGGAATTGCCGACGAGGTCCTGGACGGTCTTCACATCGTCCATCTGCGCACTGTAATAATTCGTTTCAGTTACAGCCTGCTGTGCCGCATCGGCAAAGGACTGCTTGTAGAGGCCGATCAGATCGTCTTCTTGGGCATCCGTCTGGATATCCTTGGGCGGTGCATTGAAGTTGAAAGCGGCAGCGAACTCCTTGTAACGGGTGTCGGAAAGCTTGTTGGCGAAGCTGTTCGGATCCGTAAGATCGCTCTCCAGGACCTTCTTCATGAAGGCCTTGGCATAGGTCATGTCGTCAAGGCCGTAAGCTTTCATGGCGTAGCTGTAGAGCTTGTAATCGCCAAGGAAGTCGTCGACGTCCTTCACCTTGTTGATATTGTCGGCGTAATATTGGGCGTCTTTCTTGACCTGCGCCTGATTGGCGACGCGATCCAGACTCTTGGGCATATCACGAGACAGAATGACGTATGCCAGGGATGCCGTGATCATAAGTGCGCCCTTTTCAGCAATATCTTTAAAGTATGACGGACTATTGGTGCGAGCATTATGCCACCCAAAGCTTACCCGAGGCTTACCTGAAGCTGTCCCGCGTTGACGCAAGGGCGCGTTCACCAACCGGAAACCTTGCCATATTCAGTTTTGCTAACCATCCCCGGAGGCAGGATTTTCTTAACCGCGATTTTTAAGCTGTACGGAACGGGGGCCGCCTATTGTCAGGCCATAGAGGACGAAAAGTCCCAAGGAGAAGACCGGAAACCGGCTCTCAGGTAAGACAAGGGTAGAAATGAAATGAAGAATACCGTTCTGAAGCCCGTCTGGGCTGGCACGACATTGCGTCTTGATCCGTCTCGCTTTCCGCAACAGGTAAGCTATGCCATCCACGACCATGCCGGTGACGTCAGCATAACGATCGACGAACGCGGCGCGGTTCTACGAAAAGTTCTCCCTTCCAGCGGCCTGCCGCTCTCCATCGCCCTGCCGCGACGCGTCTTCAAAGGTGTTGCAGCCCGCGCCATCGACCATGGCAATGGGGAGGTCACGGTGACGCTCGAACTGCATCACGAAGATCCGGAACTCTGCATTCCGTTGCTCGTCGCCCACGATCTGGGCGATATCGCCGCCGACTGGCGCAGCTGGTCGGAAGCCTTCGGCATTCCCATGCTGATGGTGGAAGCCGACGGCGTCGCGCGTCCGCTCGAAGAGCATCTTGGCGGTCTGCGCACCGGTGAAATGAAACCGCGCCGCCGCCATTCCTATTTCGCAAACCGCCGCCCGCGCTTCCTCGTGCGCCGCACGACCGGCAAGCTCGGCGTCATCATGAAGATCGAAGGCAAGGAAATCATTGCCCGCAACTGAGCCATAGGCTCAGAACCTCATTACAAACCCATCTCAAGAGCGCTGTGCGTCCGGCACAGCGCTCTTTTTTTGATCTGCGCATCCGGCTTTCCAAACATCGAGTTCGATTTTCGGGCCGTTGCCTTGCCGGGTTTTTCAGTTCGCGGTCAGGGAATGGCGAACAGCAGCGAGACTAACAGGCCGAGGAAGATAATCAATCCAACGCGGGTGTTCGATTTGAAGAGCGCAAGGCACTGGGCGCCGTCATTGATATCGAGCGTCCTGATCTGCCAGGCAAACATGCCGGCCGCGACCAGCAGACCCACGAAGGCGAGAAGTCCAACGCCAGCAAATGCGAAGGACAGGAACATCAATACGAGCGTCAGCCCGTAGAGGCCGATCAACGCCAGGTGTGTGCGATCGCCGAACAGGCGGGCGGTGGAGCGAACACCGATCAGCTCGTCATCCTCCTTGTCCTGATGGGCGTAGATCGTGTCGTAACCGATCGTCCAGACGACAGAGGCGGCATAAAGCAGGACGGCTGAGAAGGACAGGCTGGCGAAAATCCCTGCCCAGCCCATGAGCGCACCCCAGGAAAAGGCAAGGCCGAGGAAGAATTGCGGCCAATCAGTAAAGCGCTTGGCGAAGGGATAGAGCGCGACGATGCCGAGCGACAGCACGCCGAGAAACACGGCAAACCAATTAAACTGCAACAGCACGAACAGGCCGACCAACGCCTGCAGTCCGATGAATATCTTTGCCTGCCGGCGCGTCACACGACCCGACGGCAGCGGACGCGACCGGGTGCGCGCCACCTGCATGTCAATCTCGTGGTCGACAAGGTCATTATAGGTGCAGCCGGCGCCGCGCATGGCAACCGCGCCGATGAAATACAGGAACAGATGGTAAAGCAGCAGGGCGCCGGAAAAGACGCGCGGCTCGATGGCTGCATTGGCGGCGAGCGTCGCCGACCAGAAGCACGGCCACATGAGAAGCTGCCAGCCGATCGGCCTGTCCCAGCGCGCCAGCTGCGCATAGGGCCACAGCCAGGGCGGCAGGATGCGGTAAACCCAGTTCTCCGAGGGCGCATCGGCAACACGCCCGTTGAGATCGTCCATCTGTTGCATGCGGCCATCTAGCGATGGGCGCCTCACATGGTCAAGACTTCATTACCGATGAGCCTCGTTATGCGGTTCAATCGAGGCGCCACACCCTGCAGGGCTTGCGCCTCTTGGAGGGCGAAGGGAAGCTGTGGGCCAAAGGCAGTTGGAGCGCCTATCTCTGACGCGCGCTCAAGGCTCGCTTCACATCTTCCTCAGCACCGTCCAGTAAAGAGACCAGGGCCCTGCTCGCCGCAGCGGGATCGCGATTTTCTATGCTGTCCACGACCTCCTGATGCAACGGCAGCGAATGGCTTTGGCCCTGCGGATTATCATCGGAAAGCCGGAAACTGATTACCAGCGCAGTCTCGATCAGCGCTGCCAGCGAACCGATCAATTCATTGCCGGACATGCGCAGCACCGCCTGATGAAATGCGAGGTCAGGAACCGCAAAGCGCGCACCATCATCGCCCGCCAGCTCCATTTCGACGAGCAAAGCGCGCAAATGCTTGATCTCTGCCGAGGTGGCACGTTCGGCGGCCAGCGCACCAGCCGTCGGCTCGATCGCACGACGCAACTCGAAAAGCGAGCGGGCGTCCTCGGCGGTGGTTCTTCCCCCATATCGCCACAACAACACGTCCGGATCGAGAAAATTCCATTCCTGGCGGGGGCGCACGCGAGTGCCGATCTTCGGTCGGGATTCCACCATGCCCTTGCCGGCCAAAACCTTGATCACCTCACGCAGCACGGTGCGGCTTACCCCATGCGCGGCGCTCCAGTCGTCCGCGTTCGGCAGCTGATCGCCGGGAGAAAGATCCCCCCGCACGATGCTTTGGCCGATCTCGTTGAGCACCCTCGTATGCAGGCTGCTGCCGGAGATCCCCTCCATGCGCAGCGGCGCCATGAGAACCGATGACCGCACTCTCGCATTCTTCGTATTCTTCATACTATTCATACTAATGTCACATCGCTCCCCTATTACCGCTCTCATAGAACAAGCGTTTCAGTTACGTCAACTCATGATATGTAAATTAAAAGCCGAAGCCATGTGTAAGTTGAGCAAAGCAACCAGAAATGGAAGATTTGTAATGATTTTACTGACATATATTCGAGATTAATTCTCGGCTTCTATTTGCTTTTTCTGCGATTATATTCTCTATGCCAGAGGATACCGCGGAATATAGATTGAACACCGCAGATGCTTAGCAGTATTTTCGATATTCTCGATTGCGCGCGCTGAGTTAGCACTCGACTTCCATTCCCCTGAAAGCATTGCGATCGACCGGTCCTCAAGCCTGTCGGCCGGATCTCGGCGCTTTCACCACGCCGTTTCACCACCGCCGCTTGTCACCAGGCCGGCGGGCCCTCTCGGCTGCGCCACGCAGCTTTTGCCCTCGCGAAAGGAACCTGAAATGCCATTCATGACGAGAGATCGATCAACCGGGGCGCCGTTGGCGCAAGCGGCAAAACCGCTCCTCTTCACCGCTCTTCTCTGTGCAACGGCCATTCCTGCTCATGCCGTCGAGCCTTGGATCATGGTCGAAAAATTCACCTTCACCGACGATCCCATTACCTATCGCGGCCAGGGCGTCACCACCGACGGCAAGAACTGGTACTTTTCAGGCACCAATGCGCTGGACAAGGCGGACGGGAACTTCAACACGATCTCGCGCGACAACCACGCGATCGATCCGGCTCTCGCAAATCCGTTTCCCGATGCGCCGAAAGGTCTCAATCATATCGGCGACATTGATTACGCCGACGGCTATCTCTATGTCTCGCTGGATTCCAGCGCCCGCGACCCCATTACCGGCGCTCAATACAATACGCCAGTCTTTGCGATCTATAACGCAAGCGACATGAGCTATACGGGCCGGTATTTCTCGCTGAACCCGCCTCACGGCAGGCAAGATATCGCAAGCTGGGTAGCCGTGGACGCCAAGAAGGGCCTGATCTACGGCATGGCCTATGACAATTCCACCGAGATCGCGGTCTATAATCTCGCCGATGGATCCTTCAAGCAGTACATCCCCCTTTCAAAGACCATCGACCAGGCGCAGGGCGGCAAGATTCTTGACGGCTATATGTATTTCTCCACCGAAAGTGCGACGAAAGCGTTTTATCGCGCCAATCTGACAACCGGCGAAGTGGAGGAAATCGGGCAGCTCGACACGCCCGGCGATCAGGAAGTGGAGGGCCTCGCCTTCGGCATGACCAAGGATGGCTGGTCGCTCTACATCATCAACCGCGAACAGCCCGATCCATCTATCGACGAGTACATCGGCTTCTACCGCTATCTCAGGCCCTACGGCAATGCGCTCTCCGGCGAGATCCATTCCAGCGTCAAGGGCGCGTTTATCCAGGACAGCATCTATCTCGACGATGCAGTCAACCAGCGCCTCCGCTCGGCCTTCAGCGCGGTGGGCACGCCGACGTCGGAGGTCACCTCGTATGACGAGAACGGCTTGACCGGCGCCATCAGCAATACCGAAAGCCTTGCCTTCTGGAGCCAGGCGATCGGCGCCACGAGTACGACTGAGGGAAAAGGCTACTCGGCCGATTTCGACCACACGACCGGCGGTATCGTTTTTGGTGCCGATGCGACGGCAGGTTCTTGGCGCCTCGGCGCTATTGCCGGCTACAGCCGCACCAATTTCGATGTCGACGCCCGCAGCTCGTCCGGTTCGAGCGACAACGTCCATCTTGGTATCTATGGCGGTACAGAGTGGGGACCGGTCGGCTTCCGCACGGGCTTCTTCTACTCGTCACATGACATCAGCACCACGCGCCACGTGGTCTTCCCGGCATTCAGCGAAACCCTATCGGCCGACTACGATGCCCGCACCACCCAGGCTTTCGCGGAACTGTCCTACCGAATGGACTTCGAAGACACCGCCTTCGAACCCTTTGCGAACCTCTCCTATGCCCGCCTGAAGAGCGATGGTTTCTCCGAAACGGGCGGCACGATCGCCGCGCTGACGAGCGATGAGTCCAGCATGAATACCGCGTTTACGACGTTCGGTGTCCGCGCCTCGACCGATATCGCCCTTGAGGATGCCAAGGCGACCGTGCGCGGCATGCTCGGCTGGCGTCACGCTTATGGCGATATCACGCCGAGTTCGAACCTGGTCTTCAATACCGGTGCAAGCTTCGATTCCGTCGGCGCTCCGATTGCCCAGAATGCTCTGACCATGGAAGCCGGTCTGGACTTCAACCTCGCGAAGAATGCGACGATCGGCGTGTCCTATTCCGGCCAGATCGCAGGGGATACCCAGGATCATGCCGGTAAGATCAATTTCAACGTGAGCTTCTGAGCCGGACCTGCAGTCCGCCGCAGGTTTCCTCTCGGAAATACCGTTGAAAAAAGACGTCGCAGCGCTGCGACGTCTTCTGTTTGATACAGTCGTGCACCTATCTACGCAACTGATCCACATCCTTCGGAGATCTGCCGATGAGCCAAGATGCCAGCAACGACCACGCCCCCTGTGCCAGCTATCCGAGCCTCAGGGGCCGAAGCGTGTTCATTACCGGCGGTGCAAGCGGCATCGGCGAAAGTCTTGTCCGGCATTTCTGTGCGCAGGGCAGCCGCGTTGCCTTCGTCGATATCGCGGAAGATAGCGGCCGTGAACTCGCCGCAGCAATAGCGACTGACGGTCACGCCGCACCGCTCTTCATTGCCTGCGATCTGCGCGATATCGAGGCGTTGAAGCGAGCAATCGGGCAGGCCGTCGAGCAGAACGGCCCGCTTCAGGTACTGTGCAACAATGCCGGCAACGACGACCGGCACCAGACGGAGGATGTGAACGTCGCCTATTGGGACGACCGCATGGCGGTCAACCTGCGCCATCAATTCTTCGGCGCGCAGGCAGCCCGGCCGTATATGAAGGCACTCGGCGGCGGCTCGATCATCAATTTCGGCTCGATCACCTGGATGGTTGGAGATCCGGATTGCCCGGCCTATGTCACCGCGAAAGCGGCAATCTGGGGGATGACGCGGGCGCTCGCGCGCGAATTCGGCCCCGAACGTATCCGCGTCAACTGCATGGTGCCTGGCTGGGTCATGACCGAACGGCAGATCAATCTCTGGTTGAATGAGGCCGGCGAGCGGCAGATCGCCGAGCGCCAATGCTTGCCGGACAGGCTGCAGCCTTCCGACATCGCCCGCATGGCGCTGTTTCTCGCTTCCGACGACAGCGCCATGTGCACCAGCCAACAGTTTATCGTCGACGGCGGCTGGGTCTGAGCGCCCAGCTGGGTCAGTTCAGCGTGAAATTGAACTTGTAGCTGGCGGACACGCCGATCAGGAACTGGTTCTTGGAACCACGCTCGCGCACAAGACTGCTATCAGCGGCCGGCCCGGCAAGGCGCTTGTATTCCGCGAAGGCACTCGTCGACAGATTTTCCGTCGCATTCCAAGTGAGCGCTGTGCCGGCGCCGTAGGACTGGATGCCGCCCGAGGGATCATACTGCTTCAACCCGCTTGCGGCTGACTGCGCTTCGTTGACGCCGTAATAGGAATGGAAGTAGCCGCTCGTTGCAAAGGTGGCACGCGGGCCGCCTGACAGTTGCAGGTCGGGGGCGATATCGGTGAAAGCATCGAGTGCCACGTCAGCCACAAGGCCGTCATGGGAGCGGATGCCCTGGCGCAGTTCGGCGCGGGCGCGCAGCCAGTCGGTCGGATAGACCTCGGCGAAGCCGCCGACTTCTGCACCCCACTTGACCTTCTTGAGACCACGCAGATCGCTGTCGTCGCCTTCGTCACGCTCAGGCACATAGCGGCCGACGATGCCGGCGCGGAAGCCGCCGTTATCGACAAGTGCGAAGGATGGATTGTCGTTGCGCGAAGAGAACCGAGGGCCGGTTCCCTGGCGGCCGACGGAGATCAGCGGACTGAACTTGAACTCGTTGGTCGAAGCGCCTTCGAATTTGGGCGCGGAAAAGCCGGATACGCCGACTTTCAGATACCAGTCGCCGGACCACCAGTGGCCGCCCTCCTGAGCAGAGGCCGTGCCGAAAGAAGCAAGGGCAACAGCTAAAGAGATCGATACGACTGATCGATTAAACACAATCCGCACTCCAGAAAACGCAATACAAGAACGGCCGCGGACGGCGGCGACCGGAACATTTATAGCGATGGAGTTACCTCAATCTTAACCACGCCAGCGAGATTGAGGGGATGTGAAATTACTTCTGGTTCCAGCGGCGAATGACCGGTTCGGTCAGATCATGCTCATAGCCGAGAACACTGATGCTCGTCGTATCCAGAATGAACCGGGAGCCGTCCTCCGGGGGCAGGCCAAGCCAGCGGGCGCCGAGCACGCGCAGGAAATGCGAGCTCGAAAAGATCAAGACGGGCGCATTGACCTGCCGAAGCTCTTCGATGATGCGATCGGCCCGGGCGCCGACATCGGCTGCTGCTTCGCCATCCGGGCAACCATCGCGGAAAAGCTGCCAGCCGGGGCGCTTCGAGAGGATTTCCTTGGTCGTGATGCCTTCATAAGCACCGTAATCCCATTCCGCGAGATCGGGCTTGATGATCGCCCCCTCCCCGAAACCCGAGAGCATGCAGGTATTGCGCGCCCGCTGTGAGGGGCTTGACCAAACCGCCGAGACGGAAAGACCCGCAAGCCGCGGAGCAAGCGCGCGGGCGGCGGCCTCACCGTTGGCGGTCAGCGGGATATCGCTGCGGCCGGTATGCTGGCCCGATAGCGACCATGCCGTTTCGCCATGGCGCACAAGGGTGAATTCGGGAAATGCGCTCATAACCGTTCTCCAAAAAGAAAAAAGCGCGGTCGTGCCGCGCTTTTGAAGTCAGAAGGTGAACTTTTCCAGTGGCGGCCGCGTCGCCTCGAATTCTCTCAGCTTCGCCTCGTTCTGCGCGATGTAATTGCGATTATCAGGTGTAGCGAACTGATTCTTGGTGATCTGGATCTGCTCGATGAAAAGTTCATCCCAGCGGAAGCCCATTTCGGAGCCGGCCAGATAGAACTCCCACATGCGGAAGAACTTCTCATCATAAAGCGCCACGGCTTCGGCCTTGCGGGCGACGAAGCGCTCACGCCAGTGGCGTAGCGTGTAGGCGTAATGCAGCGGCAGGACCTCGACGTCACGGGTCAGCAGGCCCGCCTTTTCGAGAGGCACCAGCGTTTCGGCGATCGAGGGAATGTAGCCTTGCGGGAAGATGTACTTCTCGATGAAGGCATTGGTCGCGAAACTCGGCTTCGGGCGCGCGATCGAATGCAGCAGCATGATGCCGTTGTCGTCCAAAAGCTCGTGCACCTTCTTGAAGAAGTTTCCATAATTGCCGATGCCGACATGCTCGAACATGCCGACCGAGACGATGCGATCGAACTTCTTGCCGGTCAGGTAGCGGTAGTCCTGCAGCTCGAAACGGACACGATCGGCAAGACCGCGTCTCTCCGCCCGTTCGCGCGAAATCTTCAGCTGCTCTTCACTGAGCGTAATGCCGGTGACATCGAGGCCTGGTGTCGATTCCGCCAGATACATGGCCATGCCGCCCCAACCCGAACCAATTTCCAGCACGCGCTGGTTCGGCTGCGGCATGAGTTTTGCGGCGATATGGCGTTTCTTGGCGACCTGCGCCTCCTCCAGACTGATGCCCGGCGGATCGAAATAGGCGCAGGAATATTGCCAGTCCTCGTCGAGGAAGAGTTCGAAGAGCTTTTCGGACAGATCGTAATGATGGGCCACATTACGCTTGTTGTGGTTGATCGGTATGCGGCTCTTCAGCTGCTGCATGGCAATGCGGCCGATCAGCAGGGCGGCCATCTTGAAATCGAAGATTTCGTTGGTGGTGTTCTGCTTCACCAGAGCGAGGAAGTCGTAGATGTTGCCCTGTTCAAGAATGAACCGGCCTTCCATATACATTTCGCCGAGCTTCAGCGTCGGATCGCGACGGATCGCATCCTCTGCCTCCTGGTCGGCAAGGCGAACGACAACCGGCTCCCCGGTGCCGTCGCCAATCTGATGGGTCTCCCCATTGGCAAGAGTAAGGGTCAAAGAACCCTTGCGGATAATTTTTTGGACAATCGATAAGAATGCCGACGCCATGGACGCCTCGCAAATGTGACAGGATGGTCACATCAACTTAATACCTCACGCCTGCCTTACAAGCGCCGGATTTAGCACTCTGCGGATTCAATTGCCAAAGTGTGACATTTTTGCCGCGGTTGAAGCTAAGCCATTATTTTCGCTTCATGGCTTCTGCGAGCGCTGCGCCGAAGGCACCCTGGCTCTGCGGCTTGGCGAGCGCCGGGCGGCGGTCCTGCTGGGGGCGCGAGCCTGCGTTTCCACGCGACTCACCGCGCGGAGAACCTGCTGAAATGCCATCGTCCTTGCGCATGGAGAGGCCGATGCGCTTGCGCTTCACATCGACTTCGACGACACGAACCTTGACCACATCGCCTGCCTTCACGATTTCGTGAGGATCCTTGATGAAGCGATCGGCAAGCTGCGACACGTGGACCAAGCCATCCTGATGCACGCCGATATCGACGAAGGCACCGAAGGCCGCGACGTTGGTGACCGTGCCTTCCAGCATCATGCCCGGCTTCAGGTCGCTGATTTCATCGATGCCTTCCGCAAATGTTGCTGTTTTGAAGCTCGGGCGCGGGTCGCGGCCGGGCTTGTCGAGTTCGGCGATGATGTCCTTGACCGTCGGGAGGCCGAACTTCTCGTCGATGAACTTGCGCGGATCGAGCGCCTTCAGCGTGGCGCTGTCGCCCATCAGCGAGCGTAGGTCACGGCCGCAGGCAGCAACGATCTTCTTTGCCACGCCATAGGCTTCCGGATGCACGGAGGAGGCATCGAGCGGCTCCGTGCCATTCAGGATGCGCAGAAAGCCGGCCGCCTGCTCGAAGGTACGCTGGCCGAGGCGGGCGACCTTCAGGAGGTCCTTTCGGCTTTCGAAGGCGCCGTTCTGGTCGCGGTGCAGGACGATCGCATCGGCAATCGAGCGGCCGAGCCCGGAAACGCGCGCCAGAAGTGGAGCAGACGCGGTGTTGAGGTCGACGCCAACGGCATTCACGGCATCTTCAACCACCGCATCCAGCGAGCGGGAAAGCTTCGTCTGATCGACATCGTGCTGATACTGGCCGACACCGATCGACTTCGGCTCGATCTTGACGAGTTCGGCCAGCGGATCCTGCAGGCGGCGCGCGATGGAGACGGCGCCGCGCAAGGAAACGTCGAGCTGCGGGAATTCCGCAGCGGCGGTTTCCGAGGCCGAGTAGACCGACGCGCCGGCTTCCGAGACGATGACCTTGGTGGGCTTGGGTGCCGGAAGAGCGGTCAGCATATCGGCCACCAGCTTTTCCGTCTCGCGGCTGCCGGTGCCGTTGCCGATCGCGATCAGCTCGACATTGTGCTTGCGGATGAGAGAGGCGAGTTCGGCTTGCGTGCCGCGCACGTCGCTCTTCAGCGGAAATGGATAAACGGTCGTCGTATCGAGCAGCTTGCCGGTGCCGTCGACGATCGCGACCTTGACACCGGTGCGGATGCCCGGATCGAGGCCCATCGTAGCGCGCGAGCCGGCAGGTGCGGCCAGAAGCAGATCCTTGAGATTACGGGCGAAGACGTGGATCGCCTCTTCTTCCGCCCTTTCGCGCAGTTCGCGCATTAGGTCGAGCGAGAGCGACATGGAAAGCTTCACGCGCCAGGTCCAGCTTGCGACATCCATCAGCCAGCGGTCCCCGGGACGGCTCGAACCGATTTCGTAGGCGGCAGCGATCATGCGCTCGACGGGCTTGTTCGGCGAGGCAATCTCGGCATCGGCCTCGATCGTCAGCGTCAGCACTTCCTCATTCCAGCCGCGCAACATGGCGAGCGCGCGGTGGCCGGGCACAGTCGCCCAGCGTTCGGAATGGTCGAAATAGTCGGAAAACTTCTCGCCGGTCGCTTCCTTGCCTTCGACCACCTTGGCTTTGAGAAGGGCGGCATTGCGCAGATGAGCGCGCAACTTGCCGAGCAGATCGGCATTTTCGGCAAAACCTTCGGCGACGATGTCGCGCGCGCCTTCGAGAGCCGCCTTCACATCAGCAACGTCGGCGGTGATATAGGCCTCGGCCAGCGTGGCCGGTTCCTTAGCTCGGTCAGCGAGGATTGCTTCGGCAAGCGGGCCGAGACCACGCTCTCGGGCAATCTCGGCGCGGGTGCGGCGCTTCGGCTTGTAGGGCAGATAGAGGTCTTCCAGCTCGGCCTTGGTCGCGGCGCCCGAAAGCTTTGCCATCAGCTCGTCGCTCATCTTACCTTGGCCGTTAATGGAATCGATGATCGCATCGCGGCGAGCTTCGAGTTCGCGCAGATAAACGAGGCGTTCGGCCAGCGTACGCAGCTGCGTATCGTCAAGGCCGCCCGTCACCTCCTTGCGGTAGCGGGCGATGAACGGCACCGTCGCGCCCTCGTCCAGCAGCTCGATCGCTGCCTTCGCCTGATCGGGCCGGGCATTGATTTCGGCGGAGATGCTTGCTGCGAGCGAACGAAGGTCAACGGCCATGAGATTTCCTGCGGTTTATTAGGGTTGGCGGACCATAGCGGTGAAAAGCGGCAAGGCAATGCCTGCCGCCGCTTTCCACAGCGCAAGACAGTGCTCTTGCCGATTCAGGCGGCATGATTGAGGCGCGATTGAGCTTTCCTCTTCCTGTTTTTGCGGTTGTGCAGATGCGGCATTCTTTGGTAGCAGAGGCGACCATTTTGGATCGCCCTGCCCTGCGGGCGCTAGGAAAAGAGTACAATGCCGAACCTGCTTCTCGAACTTCGCTCCGAAGAGATCCCCGCCCGCATGCAGCGCAAGGCCGCCGGCGATCTCAAGAAGCTGCTGACCGATGCCCTGGTGGAAGCAGGACTGACCTATGAGGGCGCGCGCGAATATTGGACGCCGCGCCGTCTGACGCTGGACATTCACGGCCTGACGGCCCGCTCCGCCGATATCCGCGAAGAGCGCAAGGGTCCGCGCACCGACGCCAACGAGAAGGCGATCGAAGGCTTTCTGCGCGGCGCCGGCCTGTCCTCGGTTTCCGAGGCTCAGGTCGTCAGCGATCCGAAAAAGGGTGATTTCTACGTCGCCGTCATCTCGAAGCCCGGCCGCAGCGCCGAGGAGATCGTCGCCGAGGTCATGCCCGGCATTATCAGAGATTTTCCGTGGCCTAAGTCGATGCGCTGGGGCAAGGCCTCTTCGCAGCCCGGTTCGCTGCGCTGGGTTCGCCCGCTGCAGTCAATCGTCTGCACCTTCGGTAGCGAGCACGAAGAAACCGTTGTCATCCCCTTCGAGATCGACGGCATCGTCGCGTCCAACGTGACCTATGGCCACCGTTTTCATGCGCCCGAAGCCATCACCGTGAAGCGCTTCGACGACTATGTTTCCAACCTCGAAAAGGCGAAGGTGATCCTCGATGCGGAGCGGCGCAAGGATATCATCCTGCACGACGCCCGCGACATCGCCTTTGCGAGTGGATTGGAACTGGTCGAAGACGAAGGCTTGCTGGAGGAGGTTTCCGGCCTCGTCGAATGGCCGCAGGTGCTGATGGGCTCCTTCGACGACGATTATCTTTCGATCCCTTCCGAGATCATCCGCCTGACCATCAAGACGAACCAGAAGTGCTTCGTCACCCGCAAACAGGGCGAAAAGACGCTTTCGAACAAGTTCATCCTCGTCTCCAACATTCAGGCGACTGATGGCGGCAAGGAAATCATTCACGGCAATGGCAAGGTCGTGCGCGCGCGCCTGTCCGACGCGCTGCATTTCTGGAAGCGGGATCAGGGCAACCTTCCTGACCTCGAAACGCTGGACGCTTCGGCCAAGAAATTCGGCCTCGATCTCGAAAAGCCGCTCGACCAGCGCATGGCGAAGCTCGATGCGCTGAACGTGACCTTCCATGCCAAGCTCGGCACACAGGGCGACCGCGTCGAGCGCATCCGCGCGCTGGCCGCCAAGATTGCGATGCCGGCGAGTGCCGATTACAAGCTCGTTGACCGCGCCGTCGTCCTCTGCAAGGCGGACCTGCGCACCGAAGCCGTCGGAGAATTCCCGGAACTGCAGGGCGTCATGGGCCGCAAATATGCGGTGCTGCAGGGCGAGGACATTTCGGTTTCGACCGCCATCGAAGACCACTACAAGCCGCAAGGCCCGTCGGACCGCGTGCCCGAGGACAAGGTGGCAATCACGGTGGCGCTCGCCGACAAGCTCGACACGCTCATCGGGTTTTGGTCGATCGATGAGAAGCCCACCGGCTCGAAGGATCCGTTTGCGCTGCGCCGTGCGGCCCTCGGCATCATCCGCATCCTGCTCGAGAGGCGCGTCCGGGTGACGCTGCTGCCGCGTATCGTCTCGCATATGCAGCGCATCGATACCGATATCGGCGCCAGTGTGGATGCTGACGACCTGTCGCGTCAGATCGACCTACTCTCCTTCTTCCATGACCGCCTTAAGGTCTATCTGCGCGATCAGGGTGCGCGTCACGATCTCATCGACGCCGTGCTGACGCCCGAATCCGATGATCTCTTGATGGTCGCCCGCCGCGTCGAAGCACTGACGGCCTTCATCACCTCGGAAGACGGCATCAACCTGCTCGCCGGCACCAAACGCGCCACGCAGCTTCTGGCGGCCGAGGAGAAGAAGGGCACCGTTATTGCCGACGGTGTTTCGGACGCATTGCTAAAGCTCGGTGCCGAAAAGGAATTATTTGCGGCCATCACTAAGGCTTCTTCGGAAGCTGCCGGCGCCGTTGCACACGAAGATTTCCGCTCGGCCATGGAAGCGCTTTCAAAACTGCGCGCACCCGTTGATCGCTTCTTCACCGACGTGCTCGTCAATGACGAGGACGCAGCGATCCGGGCCAACCGCCTCGCGCTGTTGCGGATGATCCGCGCGGCGACCGGAACTGTGGCGGATTTCTCGAAGATCGCCGGCTAGATTTCCGACAGGTAAAAATGGGGCCGCTCGGCCCCATTTTCCGTTCATCTCATCGCTCTTTCTGCATCTTGGCGATGGTCAGGGTTTCGCCTGCGCGGCCATAACCGCCGTCGACGACCTCGTCGACAAGCACCATCGTATAGGGGCGAACGCCCTCTCCGAAAAAGTCGACGAACATGGCCGTCGTCCGAAGGATAATGTCCTCCTTCTGCTCGGCAGTCAGAGTGCCCTCGGGAAACTTGTAGTTTGCAAATGGCATGATGAACTCCTGCCCGGTTTGTGTTGCGACCCGGCAAGCCTAGCTGTGTTGGCAACATGCTTGTAATTGATATCAAGTATATGCATTCATCCATATCATGGATTTGCATGGTATCGATCTCAATCTGCTCGTCGCCTTCGATGCGCTCATGAAGGAACGGAGCGTGACGAAGGCCGGCATTCGCATCGGCCGGACGCAGCCGGCGATGAGTGCTGCCTTGGCGCGGTTGCGGAGCCTTCTGCGGGATGAATTGCTGGTGCGCGGGCCACAAGGGCTGCAGCCGACACCACGAGCGCTCGATCTCGCCGAACCCTTGTCGCGCGCCTTGGCCGAAATCCAGCATACGCTCGATTTCACCCAGGGGTTCGATCCCTCGACCTCGTCTGCGACTTTCACGATCGGCCTCTCCGATCATCCGACGTTCGCGCTTCTGCCGCGGCTTGTTACCCTTCTGGCGGGGGCGGCTCCGGGTGCGGCATTGCAGGTCAGGAATTTCAGTGCGCGGGATGACGCCATCGATCTGCTGGATGCGGGAGAAGTCGATGTGACGGTCGGCGTGCCGGCAGTGAAGACCGGACGTATCCTGACCCAGCCTCTATTCGAAGAACGTTTCGTCTGTATCGTCAGGAAGGATCATCCGGTTGCAGGAAGAGAACTCGATCTCGATCGATTTCTCGCTCTCCCCCATCTGCTCGTCTCGCCGGAGAACGAGCGCTTTGGCCATGTCGATGCGGCTCTGGCAAAACGAGGGTTTCAACGGCGGCTCTCACTGACGCTTCCCAATATGTATGCCGCGCCGCTGCTGATTGCCCGCTCTGATATGATTGCCACATTGATGGCAGGCGTAGTGGAGGCTTCCGGCCATTCGGACGAACTGACCTTGCTGGAGCCGCCCCTCGCGCTCGATCCCATATCCTTCGTGCTATCCTGGCATCGGCGCAATGACACACATCCGGCGCAGCGCTGGTTTCGGAATTGCGTCGTGGAGGCTGCACCAAGGAATAAGGCGAAGACGCCGGGCTGAATGTGCAGTAGAGCTGCCGTATGGTGTCGAAGATCCTCGTCAGTGCCTGTCTCATGGGTCATGCTGTCCGCTATGACGGGCGCGCCAAGCCGCTTGTCCATCCGGCAATCGAACGCTGGATGCAGGAAGGCCTGTTGGTAACGATCTGTCCGGAAATGTCGGCGGGGATGCCGGTTCCACGACCGCCTGCCGAGATTGCGGATGGAGCATCGGGTGAGGATGTGCTGGCAGGTAAGGCTCGTGTCGTGGAGCTGACCGGCGGCGATGTGACCGATGAATTCCTACGGGCGGCAGAAAATGCCATTCGGCTCGCGACCGATAGCGGCTGCCGCTATGCGCTGCTGATCGACGGTAGCCCGTCCTGCGGTTCCGGTTTCATCTATGACGGAACATTTTCAGGCAATCGGCGGCTCGGGAACGGCGTGACGGCTGCTGCCCTCAGGCAAGCCGGTATAGAAGTCTTTTCGGACCGCGAAATCGATCGGCTCATCGAGCGCGTCAGCCATGCCGCTGACGACACAGCCGCCGGATTCTGATCCGGCGGTCGCTAAAGCTTTGGTGATAAAACCGCCTGTGGTGGCCCCGCTTATGCGGCGCGGCGACCGTGATGCGAGACGGGG
>NZ_SLZK01000002.1:304309-1113600 GCF_004341105.1 Rhizobium sp. BK418
GGCGATCTGCTCCAGCGCCTGGCCGATGGTGCTGACGACGCGGGCCTGCAACGAAGCTTCGTCCTGCTGATGGCGCAGATTGCTTTCGCGCTCGCTCTCGAGAGCCAGCTGCTGGGCAGCCTCGCGATCGGACATCGCGTGACGCTCCCGGATCTTTTCCTGCAGCGACTGCGTCGCTTTCGCCATCATGCCGACTTCGTTGTTCATGCCGGTATGCGGTATCGTAAGCTTCACGTCTTCCTCGGCAACCGCCTGCAGCGCGTTGTGAACGTCCTTCAGAGGGTTCGATATACCGCGGATGAAATAGAAGGCGGCGCCGATACCGCCAACGAAGACGATGGCGCAGGCCGTGAGAGCCTTCCACATCGTTTCATTGACCTTGGCCTGCAGGTCGTCGAGATAAACGCCTGTGCCGACGACGATCTTCCAAGGTTCGAAGGCCTTCGAATAGCCGCCCTTGAGGAAGACCTGGTCTTCCGGCTGACCCGGCTTGGTCCAGTAGTAGTAGGTACGGCCGCCGCCGGCCTTGCCATGGTCGACAAGGGCCTGGCTGAATTTCGCGCCTGTCTTGTCGACCTGGCCGCTCATGTCTTTGCCGAGATTGACCGGGCTCGGATGGAAGACCTGGATGACGTTATAGTCGAAGCCGAAGAGATAGCCTGATGGCTGGAAGGTCACGCGCTTCAGGATGTCGAAGGCTTCGGCTTGGGCAGCCTCATGCGTCATCTGGCCAGCCTTCTCGCGCTCATAGAAGGTGTTGAGAACGGAGATGCCCGATTCGACCTGCGTGCGAAGCATGTCGAAGCGCTCATCATAGATCGCCTGTTCGGATGTACGGATCTGAAAGTAGGTAGCGACTGCAAATGCAGCCATCAAAACACCGACCAGCGCAAAGAGCTGGTGCGCAATCTTGAGCTTCTTCATGGTTGACCTCGCGGAAAGGTGAAAAGCAATATCCCGGATCGGTCAACTCCCGACCTGCGCGCGAAGCATCGCGCGCTCAGTTAGCGCAGTCATGCGTCCTCCGGTTCCCCGACAAGTAAAATTAAAGTGAATGATTAAATTATCTTTTAACAAATGCGTCGCTTCTACTCGACGGACCTAGTAAAATTGACGGGTCTGTTCTTACAGACCTGTGTAAGTTGCAGTCATCGCCGACTGCAATTCAGTTAAATTAGGGTATACTTATTTAGAAAATCAAAAACACACCCGCGCCTCTTAAAGAGCGCGTGCATCCGCTTTGGCGGAGCTTTGTCCCGACCAAAACTCTGATCAACCAAACGGGGCTCAGAAACGGAGCTGGAAAGCAGAAGCGTCGAGGGGAGAAGCCTGCATGCCAGCCATCACCGGTTTCGCATCACCGCCAACCACGGCCGCCGTTGCCTCGTTGTCGATGCCCTCGGCGGGGGCAGACGGGGCGAGCGCCAGCATCTGCTCGGGCGTGGCTTTGCTGACGAAGAGGACAGGAGAACCGCCCATCCAGTTTTCGGTGCGATAAATTTTCTTCTCGCCGCCGATATCACGGACTTCGGCCTGCTGGAAAGTGCCAGGCCGCAGTTCCGGCACCGCGTAGTCTTTCTTGGAGACTTCTGCCTGAAGCGGCGGGCAATGCGTGCAGCTTTCAGTAACGATGCTGCCTGCTTCCTTCGGCTTGCTCGGCCCGATCACCTCGATCGACGAAGCCATGGCAGAACCGGCAGCCAGCAGGAACAACACACTGAAGAAAATCTGACGCATCAAGCTACTCCGTCTCCCTTGGGAGCGGCGCACCGAAAAACGGGTCGCGTCCACCGCTCTCAACTTTTTGTTTGAGCATCAGATTATCCGAAAACTGCTCCACACTTTTCGATCCAATGCACTGAGAGCCAGATTAGCGCAGCTTTGTTTCCATCCTGTCAGAAGAAAGGGTAAAAATTTAACGAAACAGGCAATTGCCTGCCTCGCTCTTATGCATTCTCGCGTTCAACCGCGCGCCAGCCAATATCGCGACGGCAGAAGCCGTTTTCCCATTTTACGCGGTCCAGCAGGGTATAGGCGCGGTCCTTCGCCTCGCCAACGGTCCGGCCCGTCGCCGTGACGTTCAGCACGCGGCCGCCGGTCGCGACAAGCGCGCCATCCTTCAGCGCTGTGCCGGCGTGAAACACCTTCTCGCCTTCACCAGCTTCCGGCAGAGCGATGATCGGCGTGTTCTTCTCATAGGAGCCGGGATAGCCCTTCGAGGCCATGACGACTGTCAGCGCCGGATCATCGGTCCATTCGGCCTTGACTTGATCCAGCGTGCCATTGGCACAGGCAAACAGCAGCGGCAGCAGATCGCTCTTCAGCCGCATCATTAGCACCTGACATTCCGGATCGCCGAAGCGGACATTATATTCAATGAGTTCCGGCCCCTTGGCGGTGATCATCAGCCCGGCGAAAAAGACACCGGTGAACGGATGGCCGCTTTCGGCCATGCCGCGAATGGTCGGCTCGATGATTTCCTTCATCGTGCGCTCGGTCATCTCGCCCGTCATGACGGGAGCCGGCGAATAGGCGCCCATGCCACCGGTGTTCGGGCCGGTATCGCCCTCGCCGACGCGCTTGTGGTCCTGTGCGGTTGCCAGCGGCAGCGCGCTCTTGCCATCGCACAGGCAAAAGAAGCTCGCCTCTTCACCATCGAGATAGGCTTCGACGACGACTTCGGCGCCAGCCTCCCCGAACGCGCCTTCAAAACAATCGTCCACCGCGGCCAGCGCCTCATCCAGCGTCATGGCGACCGTGACACCCTTGCCGGCAGCGAGACCATCGGCCTTAACGACAATCGGAGCGCCCTCCTCGCGTATATAGGCCTTGGCTTTCGGGGCATTGTTGAAGCGCTGATAGGCGCCAGTCGGAATATTGTAGCGGGCGCAGATATCCTTGGTGAAACCCTTGGAACCTTCAAGCTGGGCGGCCACGGCTGAGGGGCCGAAAACCGCAAAGCCTGCTGCGCGCAGCTTATCGGCAATGCCGGCCACCAGCGGCGCTTCCGGTCCGACGACAACGAAATCAATCTGCTTTTCGCGGCAGAAGGCGATAACGGCATCGTGGTCGTCGACATCAAGGGCGGCGAGCGTCGCGTGCTCGGCGATGCCGGGATTGCCAGGCGCGGCATAGAATTCCGTCATCAGCGGCGATTGCGCCAGCTTCCAGGCGAGCGCGTGCTCGCGTCCTCCAGATCCGATCAACAGAACCTTCATGCCCGATCCCCTTCCTGCTGGTCTGGCCTGTTGGCCCAGCCTGTTGGCCTAGCCTGCTGGTTTGGCGGTTAAGCGGGAAGGCCCGAAAGGTCAAGCAAGAATGCTTACCAGCCCCCGCCTCCGCCACCACCGCCGCCTCCGCCAGACGAACCGCCGCCTGAAAAACCCGAGGACGAACTGGAGGGCGGCGGCGACGGAATGGTGGAGGCGATCGTCGAGGCCATCGACGACGAGAAACCCCCAATACGATCCGAAAAACTGCCGCTGTTGAAATTGCCGGAATACCAACCCGGATTATAAGCGGCGGCGGCTGCACCCGCCGAGGCTGCAGCGAGCCATGTCTCGAACGTGCGTGACCACGGCTTTTCGACACCGAGCGCCACGGCATAGGGCAACAGGGTTTCGAAATGCTGCGGCGACATTTGCGGCGCGCCCGCCATGTTCATGCGGTCCTTTTCGGCGAGCGTCAGATATTGCCTGAGGCCATCGACGCCAGCTGTCATCTTGGCGCCGAGCGGCGTCGGCGCGCCCATAATGAAGAAATAGAGGATGTTGAAGAGAACGATGCCGCCGACGGCGAAGAGCATCGGCGTTTCGTGGAATTCCATTAGCGATGAGGCAAGTGCCAGCACGACGGTGGAAACGATACTGAGACCCACGAAAACGGCCATCGCAATAGCGATGACCGCGAAAATCTTGCCGACAAGCGAGCCGCGATGCAGCGCCTTAACGAAGCCTGCGACGAAAATGGAGAGAAAGACGGATATGCCGATCGGGACGACCATCAGTGCGATCGTATCCGGCTCCAGAGAGCCGAAGACGAAAAGCGCAACCAGCGCGACGGCGCTCAGCACCACGCCGCCGATGATATAGCCGGTATTGGAATTGTAATATTTGCCGCGGTGTTCCCGCTCGATCGAGGAGCGGAACGTCTGGCCGACTGATTTGACTTTTTCGCCGTTTGCCTTGTCGATGACCAGCGTATCGCCGGCGCCACCGACAGCTTTCAGAAGCTCCGACTCGCCTGCCTGAAACTTCTCCTTGCCAAGCGGCTTGTCGGCGCGGCGGATGATGATCGAGTCCCTGAGATCCTCGAGCCTGACATAACCGCGAACGGCAAGATCGAGCGCCGTCGCCGCAAGCGCAGTCCAGCCACCGCCGGAAAAGCCCCTGTTATCGATGTAATTGACGAGCGCAGGTGAGATGCCGCTTGGCGGATCCCAGCGCGGTACGACGATTTCGCGGGCCGGATCGCGGCCGACCTTCAGCCAGGAGCGCGTGTAATAGAGGAAGACGAGGATGAGACCGCCGAAGCCGATGAAATAATCTCGGTTGTCTCTGAACCACCAGGAGCTTTGCTGATCAGCACTTGGCGGATCGATCGCGCCTTTCGGCAGTTTCGCCGCAAAGGTCAGGCCCTCCTGCGCGCCGAGCGGCGCGGTAGTCGCGACGACCAGACGGCCATCCTCCACACTTGAGCGGGCATTTCTGTCTCTGGACCCGAGAGGCCCCGTGAAGAACGTCACATCCAGTGGCGTCACCCCCTGCGGAAAGGTGACGGTCGCGATAGCCGAGCGGATCGGGAATATCCAGCCATTGCCGGTCACGTTCCAGTAGAGTTCATCATGATCGTCGAAATAACGGATCTGACGGTTCGTTTTGTAGGTGAAGACATATCGGTGGCGGCCGGGAGAAATCGTCACGTCTTCTGAGCCGGCATAGATGCGAATGCCGCCGGAGATGGATTCCGTATGCCAGGGCTCGTCCCGACCGTCCCGCTTTACCGAGACGACGCTGAAATCGACGCTACGGCGTCGGCCGCTCTGATCGACGAAGGTCAGCGGAAAATCGCGGAAGATGCCGCGCCGGATACGGTCCCCTTCGGCATTGACGGTGATCGTTTCGGCCACCGTCATCGCCCCGCTCTTTTCCAACTGGATGGCGGAATCGAAGGAAGCGATGAACTCCGCACCGATTGCCGGCCGTGCAGCCATTACCAACAGCAGTACGAAATAAATGCCGAAAAACCGCCGGACCATGTGCCCTCCCCGTTTGCGGTTTCGCCTTGACTCGATTCAGGCTTCGTCCTTGTAGGCAACCCCCAGCCCTGTAAGCGTGCGCCAGTAGGCCGGGAAGGTCTTCCCGACGCAATCAGGGTTTAGAATGGTAACGCCGGCGATCTTCAGGCCGGCGAGCGCAAAACTCATGGCGATGCGATGATCGGCAAAGGTGTCGATATCGGCTGGTAACGTCTGGCCGGCGAGCGCGGGGTCGGAATGGACGATCAGATCGTCGCCTTCCTCAACCGCCAGGCCTCCTCGAATATTGTTCAGCCCCGTGGACAGCGCGCGGATGCGATCGCATTCCTTGACGCGCAGGTTGGCGATGCCGACGAAGCGGACCGGAGTCTGATTAAAGGCGGCGAGAACGGCAATCGTCGGGATGGCATCCTGCATCTGTGAGCCGTCGATTTCAGCCGGCAGATGCGGAAATTTGGCGATGGTCTCATAGGCCTTGGCATCCGGCTGAGTGAAGGCCTCGTTCTCGACGCCGAGATCGATCTTGCCACCGCTCAACACTTCGGCCGCCCAGAGATAGGTTGCGGCGGACGCATCCGGCTCGATGACGAAGTCGGCTGCGATATAACCGGTCGGCTCAACGCGCCAAGTCGCGGCATCGAGCTGTTCCACCTTGGCGCCGAACGCTTTCATGGCGGCAAGTGTCAGATCGACATAACCACGCGCGCCGATATCCGTGCCAGCAAGCGCGATTGTGAGCGTCGCATTGGCGCCCTGCTTGGCAAGCGGTGCTGCCATCAGAAGGGCCGAAACATATTGGCTAGAAAGTCCGGCATCGATCTCGACACGGCCCGAGGCGAAATGCCCGTTACCGCGCACGGTCACAGGTGGGCAGCCTGTCGGTGCTTCGGCATCGAGACCGAGCGACTTGAGGGCCGCGACCAGCGGGCCGATCGGGCGCTTGCGCATGTGCTCGTCGCCATCGACCACAACCGTACCGTCGACAGAAGCGACCGCCGCCGTCAGGAAGCGCGTCGCCGTACCGGCATTGCCCAGAAACAGCGGAGCTTTCGGCGGCAAAAGCTTGCCACTGCCGGTCACGACAAAGGTCGTTTCATCGGGTTCATCGATCTGCACACCCATGGCACGGAGCGCCTCGGCCATATATTTGGTGTCATCGCTCTTCAGCGCGCCGGTCAGCCGGCTCGTGCCCTTGGCAAGACCTGCCAGCAGCAGCGCGCGATTGGTGATCGACTTCGAGCCCGGAACCACGGCACGACCGGTGAGCGGCTTGCCCGGCGGGATGATGGTGAGCTTGGCTTTACTCATTGCGCTTGTCTCTTCTGTCCATTGCAGCGGCCGCGCACGGCCATGTCGGACTGCTCATAGCAGCTTTTGGGCAAAGACAAAGGTCAGAACTTGACGGATGGCACGGCGCGATCGGCCTCGTTGGTGATTTCGAAATATTCGCGCTTGGCAAAACCGAACTGGCCGGCGATGAGGTTAGACGGGAAGCTCTGGACCTTGACGTTCAGGTCACGGGCCGCACCGTTATAATAGCGGCGCGCCATCTGGATTTCGCTTTCCATCGTTTCCAGCGAGGCCTGAAGTTCGGAGAAATTCTGGTTGGCCTTCAGATCGGGATAGGCTTCGGCAAGCGCCATCACCCGGCCAAGCGCCTGACCGAGCAGCCCCTCCGCCTGCGCCCTGCCCGCTACATCGCCTGAAGGGACGGCCTGCGCCTTGTTCCTGAGTTCGACGACCTCTTCGAGCGTGCTCTTTTCATGGGCGGCATAGCCCTTGACGGTCTCGATCAGGTTCGGGATCAAGTCCGCACGGCGCTTCAGCTGCACATCGATACCGGACCAGGCTTCCTCAGCCATCTGCCGTGAACGGACGAGACCGTTGTAGATGAAGATGACGTAGAGCGCGATCAGAACGATGACGCCAAGAGCGATATACATCGCGAATCCCCTGCAACAAAGTAGCGTTTACGCAAAGACTTCGCAGGTTTCCCGGCTGTCGTCAAACGCCGATATGCGCGAGAATTCGGGCCACCGTCCGCTCCGGCGAAAGCTCCGTCGTATCAATTTCGACTGTGTTTTCAGCCAGTCCGCGCAACAGTTTATAGTTTGCCCGGAGCTGTTGCAGCCTCGCCGTATCCGTCAGCTTGAGCGCCTCTGAACGGCCGGGGGAGACAAGGCGTCTGGCGTTCTCCTCCGGCGCGCAATCGAGAAGAACCGCGACCAGATCCGCGCCTCTAGCGGCAGCCAAATCGAGATACCAGGAGAACGTCGCCCTATCATGCTCGTCATCGGCAAGAGCATCGGTAAAGACAAAGCTTTCAGCCGGATCGGCACGCACGGCATGGTCGAAAACCGCTCGTCGAATCTGCTCACGCAATGATGCATGTAGAGGATTGCTGCGGGCGAAAAGAGCTTCGGCTGGATTAAGCAGCATATGATTGTCGATGAGCCGCGCGCCGAGCCTTTTCGCCAGCGAGCGGCCGATGGTCAACTTCCCAGTGCCTGGCCAGCCGTTGATATGAACTATGCGGCTGGCAGGTTTTTGCGTCACGCGGCCTCTTTCGACAAGTTGACGCCGCCGGCATCCGTCAGCAGGAATGCTTCACCGCAGGCTTTGGCGAGGGTGCGTACACGCAGGATGTAGCTCTGGCGCTCGGTGACGGAGATCACGCCGCGCGCGTCGAGCAGGTTGAACACGTGGCTGGCCTTGATGCACTGGTCATAGGCCGGGAAGACGCACTTGTGCAGGCGCTGGTTGGCATTATCGCCGGGCGCGCCGGCGGCGAGCAGCGCCTGGCATTCCTTCTCGGCATCGATGAAGTGGCGATGCAGCATCTCGGTATTGGCAAATTCGAAGTTGTGGCGAGAATATTCCTGCTCCGCCTGCAGGAAGACATCGCCGTAGCTGATCTTCTCGTCGCCTTCGCGGCCGTTGAAGTTCAGGTCGTAGACATTGTCGACGCCTTGGACATACATGGCGAGACGCTCGAGACCATAGGTCAGTTCGCCGGCGACCGGCGAGCATTCGATGCCGCAGACCTGCTGAAAATAAGTGAACTGCGAGACTTCCATGCCGTCGCACCAGCATTCCCAGCCAAGGCCCCAGGCGCCGAGCGTCGGGCTTTCCCAGTCGTCCTCAACGAAGCGTATATCGTGCAGCAGCGGATCGAGCCCGATGGCGGCGAGCGAGCCGAGATAGAGCTCCTGCAGGTTCGGCGGGTTCGGCTTCAGGATGACCTGATACTGATAATAGTGCTGCAAGCGGTTCGGGTTTTCGCCATAGCGGCCGTCGGAGGGACGGCGGGAGGGCTGAACGTAGGCTGCCTTCCAAGGCTTGGGCCCAAGCGCGCGTAGCGTCGTGGCCGGGTGGAAGGTGCCGGCACCCACTTCCATGTCATAGGGCTGCAGGACCGCGCAACCCTTGTCCGCCCAGTAGTTATGCAGGGTCAGGATCAGCGCCTGGAAGGAACGCTTCGGGTTCATGTGGTCAGGAATGGCTGCAGACATGGAATGGCACCGATTGCTTGGAATATGAGCGCGACAGGTGCCACGCAGCGCCGCAGGGGTCAAGACTTTTGCGCCCTGTCGCCGGAAAGCTTGACGCCGTTTCGCTATGCTCTACTCGTCTTCCCGCTTCAGGCGATACTCTCCCGTCGCCGGATCCTTCACCAACGTGCCGATGGCACCCGTCTTGCGCTCTTTCTGAGCCCGGCGGGAGCGCTCGGCAAGTTTCTGCGCGTCGGAGACGAAGCGACGATAGAGCCACCAGGCCGCGCAGACGAGGATCAATAACGTAATAAGCTGTGCCATCCCCTCGTCTCTCCCGTCAAAGCCCGTAGCGGCTCCACAATGCTCTTTCCTCTGCCGCTTCGACAAGCCCTGATGCGAGACCGGAGGCCGCACCTTCGAGCGAGACCTGCGAGACGCCTGGAATACGGCGGCCGAGCAGACCGCGAGTGGCCGTAACGAGCTGCAGCTTTGTTTTCTGGCCGTAGCGTTTCTTCAGTTCCTGGCGCATGTCGCCGAGCCCATCGATAAGGCCGAGTTCCAGACCGCGCGTGCCACTCCAGAAGAGGCCGGAGAACACGGTCGCATCGTCCGTCAGCTTGCCGGCGCGACGCTCCCGCACCATAGAGATGAAAACGTGATGGATCTCAAGTTGCAGGCTTTTGAGATATTCGATGTCCTTTTCCTTCTCCGGCTGGAAAGGATCGAGGATCACCTTGTTCTCACCTGCTGTATAAACGCGGCGCTCGATACCGATCTTCTTCAAGAGTTCCGGAAAACCGAAACCGCCCGAGACGACGCCGATCGAGCCGACGATGGAAGTCGGATCGGCGATGATCTCATCGCCCGCCAGCGCGATCATGTAGCCACCGGACGCTGCGACATCTTCTACGAAAACCAGCACCTTCTTCTGCTTTTCGCGCGCCAGTTCGCGGATACGGGTGAAGATGAGGCGGGACTGGACGGGCGAACCACCAGGCGAATTAATGGAGATGGCAACGGCGGGCGCCTCCTTCATGGAGAAGGCCTTTTCAAGGACCGGCGCGACATTTGCGAGATTGAGGGTCGGGCGGAACTGGCCGCCACCGCTGATGATTGCGCCCTGCAGCCGAACGACGGGAATGACGATCCCATCCTTGCGAAACCGCTTCGGCATCAGCTTTCTCAAAAATCCAGCCATTTCTCTTCCTTACCATGATCGGCGGCGTCAGCATGCACATGCACATTACAAGGGCATTGCATGTATGCGTTGCGATGACAAACGCAATGGCTACGTTTCCAAAACATCCCGCCTCCATTTTCTTATTGCGAATGACTTGCATTATCATTCTAATCGGGCATAGTGCCAGCATGGCTAGACAGGTGAAAATCGCATGGACATCGTAAATCCGAAGGCAAAGCGCGGCTGGCGGACCGAACGCGAGGAAGCCTCGCTCTCCGACGTCTATCGTACGGTTGGTACGGGACGGCACAGCTCCGCGTGGCGGCGCGCAGCGGCCTTCCTCGGCCCTGGCTACATGGTTGCGGTCGGCTATATGGACCCCGGCAACTGGGCAACCTCGCTCGCAGGCGGATCGAAATTCGGCTATGCATTGCTGACCGTAGCCCTGCTTTCCAACCTGATGGCGATCGTACTGCAATCGCTCTGCGCACGTCTTGCGATCGGTTCCGGCCGCGACCTGGCGCAAGCCTGTCGCGACGCCTATCCGAACTATGTGGCTGTACCGCTCTGGGCTTTTGCGGAAATTGCCATTATCGCCACCGATATTGCCGAAGTGATCGGCACTGCGATCGGCCTCAACCTGCTTTTCGGCATCCCGCTCGAAATCGGCGTGCTGATCACGGCGCTCGATGTCTTCCTCATCCTTCTCTTACAGAGGCTCGGCTTCCGCTGGATCGAGGCCTTCATCATCACGCTGCTTGGCATCATCGCGCTCTGTTTTGCGGTTCAGATCTTTCTTGCCGACCCGCAATGGGGCGCCGTCATCAGAGGCTTCCTGCCCACGCCCGAGGTCGTTACCAATCCGGAAATGCTCTATCTGGCGCTCGGAATTCTCGGCGCGACCGTGATGCCGCACAATCTCTACCTTCATTCCGGCATCGTACAGACGCGCGCCTACGGCCATACGGTATCGGAAAAGAAGGAGGCGCTGACCTTTGCGACGATCGACTCCACCGTGGCGCTCTGCTTCGCGCTCCTGATCAATGCCTCCATTCTGATCCTCGCCGCAGCCGCATTCAATGCCAACGGCAAGACGGATGTGGTGGAACTTGGTGAGGCGCATTCGCTGCTGTCGCCGCTGCTTGGTCTTGCGATTGCGCCGACGCTCTTCGGCATCGCGCTGCTCTGCTGCGGCCTGAATTCGACGGTTACCGCCACGCTTGCCGGCCAGATCGTCATGGAAGGCTTCCTGAAAATCCGCCTGAAACCCTGGGTTCGCCGGATGATTACCCGCGCCATCGCAATCATCCCGGCTGCCTTCGTGACGATCTGGTATGGCGATCAAGGCACAGCGGAACTGCTGATCCTCACGCAGGTTGTGCTCAGCCTGCAGCTCTCCTTCGCCGTTTTCCCTCTGGTGATGTTCACGGCAAGCAAGGCGAAGATGGGCGAGCTGGTAGCACCGAAATGGCTCAGCGGCATCGCCTATGTGATCGCCGTGCTCATCGCCGGCCTGAACGTCAAGCTGCTCTTCGACTTTGTGACCGGCGGCTAGGACTTGGCGCGAAGTCTCGCATAGGCCGCCCGGCCATTGTTGAAATCATCGACGAGAGGGGAGAACTTGTGGCTCCCCTCTTCGTGCATGATGAACGGCGCCCGCAGCGATAACCTTGCCCGCGACCCCTTGATCGCCGTCACCAGAATGCGGACGGCACTTTTCCCCTCACGCGGATGGATGGCCGTGATTTCGATGCCGCCGAAGCGCCGGCCGCAGGCATCGATGATCTCCGCGATCGATTGCGGCCGGGCGATCAACGATAATTGACCGCCCGGAATCATGATGGCGCCGGCAGTGCGAATCCAGCTTTCGAACAGGCCGTCCGTCATGGCATGAGCCTCGGCCTTCAGCGCATCCGGCGTCTTGCGATCGCCGACATCGTTGAAGGGTGGGTTCATGATAACGTGATCGAAGCTCTCGTCGATCAGTCCGGCGTCATTGCGCGCCTTGGCGGTCAGCGTCACATCAGCTTCCACGACCGAGACACGGCCGCTCATATGAGCATTATCAGGCAATTCGATGCTACGGCGGGCGTAGTTGGCCATCTCTGCCGAACGCTCGAAGAGCACGACTTGAGCTTTTGGCAGACGGGAGGCAACGGCAAGGCCGGCGGCACCTGCACCGGCCCCGAGATCGGCCACTTTTATGGGGCGATCGTCGGCAACCAGAGCGGCAAGCAGCATGGCATCCATGCCGGCGCGATGTCCCCTGCCCTTTGGCTGAACGATACGGAAGAGGCCGCGATAGAAGGCATCTATGGTGTCGGTCACGGCCTGCGACATATTTTCACTTCCGCTCGCGAAGCTCGTCGCCGAGACCGGCATCGATCAGAATGCGGCGCGCGCGCTCAGCCATTTCTTCATCGACCAACAGCCGGCGCGGCAGCATGCCGAGCGATCCCTCGAGCACGCTCATGCCCTGATCGGCAATGAAGCACGCAATTCCCGCATCCTTCATGAGGCTCTCGGCAAATGAGAGCAGGACGGGATCGTTCGCGCGGATAAGTTCATGCATTTGCCGTTATTTTCCCTTCCGAATTTGCCCGCAGCGACAATTCACCCCTTGCCGCCTCCATCGCCCCTTTCTATTGTCAAAAGCAATGAATGAACAGGAGTCCGGGTCGTTGGGCGTGGTCATACCGCTAGAAGAAAGCAAAAACAAATTGGCTTCCATCAAGCCGCTGGTGGACCTCACCAAGGCTGATATGGAGCGGGTGAACCAGCTTATCCTTTCCAAGGCCGGCTCCGATGTGCAGATGATCCCGGAGGTGGCGAACCATCTCATCTCCTCCGGCGGTAAGCGCCTGCGGCCGATGCTGACGCTCGCTGCGGCCTCGCTCTTCGGCTACAAGGGCGAAAATCATATCAAGCTCGCGACCTCGGTCGAGTTCATGCACACGGCAACGCTCCTGCATGACGACGTAGTAGACGAAAGCGACCTGCGCCGCGGCAAATCAACAGCCCGCACCATCTGGGGCAACCAGGCGAGCGTTCTTGTCGGCGACTTCCTGCTCGGCCAGGCCTTCCGCATGATGGTCGAAGTCGGCTCGCTTGAAGCGCTCGACGTGCTGTCTTCTGCGGCCTGCGTGATCGCCGAGGGCGAAGTGCTGCAGCTTTCCGTCGCCAAGAACATGGAAACGACCGAGGATGATTATCTCTCCGTCATTCGCGCCAAGACGGCAGCACTCTTTGCCGCCGCCGCCGAAGTCGGCCCGATCGTTGCAGAGACCAACAAGTCCGGCCGCAACGCGCTGAAATCCTATGGCATGAATCTCGGCCTCGCCTTCCAGCTCGTCGACGATGCGTTGGACTATGGCGGCAAGGCTGCCGATCTCGGCAAGAATGTCGGCGACGACTTTCGCGAGGGCAAGATCACCCTTCCGGTCATCCTCGCCTATCGTCGTGGCACGCAGGAAGAGCGCGCCTTCTGGCGCGATGCGATCGAAGGCGGCAACAGCAGCGATGCCAATCTGGAAAAGGCCCTCGGCCTGATCACCAAATATGGCACGTTGAACGACACGATCCAGCGCGCGGTTCACTACGGTACGATCGCACGGGATGCACTCGCACCTCTGCCCGATACCGCCTGGAAATCGGCCCTGATGGAAGTCATCGACTTCTGCATCGAGCGCGTGAACTAATTGACGGGTGCCGTCATCGCAAAAATCGCTGCGCACTTTTGCGCGCATGCATGATCAAACGTCTTTGAACGAGGGCTGAATTTCTTGCAGGGCCGCTTCAAAAAAGCCATCCTGTTGTGAATCAGTGTTTGCAACTGATTTTGCGGCCGGCGCATTCAGCCGGCCGTCCCTGAAGAAAGGTTTTCTAATGCGGCAGAGATTTGTCACCCGTCTCCTTTCGAGCGCAGCCCTGGCGGCGGTCCTTTCGCTCGGTGGAATCGGCGGTGTGAACGCCGAAGACGCGGCCAAGGCTGACGATGCCGGCAAGGCCGTGACCTTCGATCCGGACAGCGTTTCCACCTTCTCGGGCGCGTTCCTCGCTGCCCGCACAGCCGATGTGGACCACGACTATCCGACCGCGATCGAGCTCTACAAGAAAGCTTTGCAGATCGAACCGGGCAATCCGGAAATCCGTCAGCGCCTGATGATCTCGCTACTGCTCAACGGCGATATCAAGGACGGCGTGAAATATGCCAACGACCTGAAGGGCGACCCGACCGTCGAGCGCATCACCACGATCGTGCGCGGTATGGATGCGATGCGCCGCGGCGAATTCAAGACGGCGGAATCGATCCTGAAATATGACGGTCCGAACGATCTCGACCGCATGATGAACGACCTTCTGCTGGCTTGGGCGCGGGTCGGCGCCGGCCGCGGCAAGGAGGGGCTCACCATGGTCGAGAAGATGAAGGGCCCGGATTGGGTCCGCATCTTCCAGAATTACAATGCCGGTGCGATCGCCATCGTCAACGGCGACGTCAAATCCGCCCGTCAGCATCTTAACGATGCCGTATTGGACAAGGAAGGCGGCGCGACCGCCCCTGATACGTTCATGCGCGCCATCATGGCGCTTGCCCGCCTCGAAGCCTCGCAGGGCAACAAGCAGAAGGCACTCGACGCCGTCTCGGTCGGCGACAATCTGCTTCCGAACTACGCACCGCTGAATGCACTGCGCGACAGCATCGAGAAGGGCGAAAAGCAGGAACAGCAGGTCAAGAGCGCCGAAGAGGGCGCGGCCGGCGTGCTGTTCTCGGTTGGCGGCGCGCTGAACCGCGACGGCGCTGAAGACATCGTCTCGCTCTATCTGCAGACGGCCAATGCGCTTGATCCGAACAGCGCCGACACGCTTGTCCTGCTCGGCGGCATTGCGGAAAAGCAGAACCAGATGGACCGCGCGATCGCGCTTTATCAGAAGGTGCCGGCGAATTCGCCGATGCGCCGCATCTCCGAACTGCAGCTCGGCCTGGCGCTTGCCCAGGGCGGCAAGGTGGACGAGGCCCGCAAGCACCTGCAGGCGCTGATTACGTCCGACCCGAAGGATATCCGCAGCTACCTCGCCTATGGCAGCGTGCTTTCCGATGCCAAGGATTATCGGGCGATGGCCGATAATTACGACAAGGCTGTCGAGGTGATCGGTCCGTTGCCGGGCCGCGCCGACTGGAGCGTCTTCTTCCAGCGGGGCATTGCCTATGAGCGGCTGAAGCAATGGGATCAGGCGGAGCCGAACTTCCGCAAGGCACTCGACCTCAATCCCGACCAGCCGCAGGTTCTGAACTATCTCGGCTATTCCTGGATCGACATGAACCGCAACCTCGACGAGGGTCTTGAGATGATCAAGAAGGCCGTCGAACTGCGCCCCGATGATGGCTACATCATCGATTCGCTCGGCTGGGCCTATTTCCGCCTTAACCGTTACAACGATGCTGTCGAAGAGCTGGAGCGAGCAGCCCAGATCAAGGCCGGTGACGCGACGATCAACGACCATCTCGGCGACGCCTACTGGCGCGTCGGCCGTAAGCTGGAAGCCGTCTATCAGTGGAACCGAGCGCTCGCCTCGCAACCCGAGGAAGCCGAGATCCCGAAGATCAAGGAGAAGATCGCCAGCGGCCTGCCGACCCAGGATGACGACTCCAAGACCGTCGACAAGAAGCAGCCCGACCCGCAGCCGGCAGCACCGCCGCCGGTCGACAAGAAATCCTGAGGTCGCATGCCTGAAACGGGCATGCTCCTTTCCGGATACGGCGATTTCGCCGTTACCGAAAATGCCTGCGCAAAAATCAATTTGGCCCTGCACGTGACGGGCCAGAGGCCTGACGGCTATCACCTTCTCGAAATGCTGGTGACATTTGCGCGACATGGCGACCGGCTGGGTTTTGCCCTCGCCGATACCGATGATTTCACGCTTTCCGGTCAGTTTGCCGATGTGCTGGCGGATGATCCGGGCACCAATCTGGTCCTGAAGGCCCGCGATCTGCTGCGCGAGGCGGCAGGGGTCGCTCCGCCCGTTCGTATCCATCTGGAAAAAAACCTGCCGGTTGCCTCTGGCATTGGCGGGGGATCGGCCGATGCGGCAGCGACGCTGCGCGGGCTGATGCGCCTCTGGGATGTGGCGCTTCCGGCTGAGACGGTCTCCTTGCTTGCGCTGAAGCTCGGGGCCGACGTGCCGATGTGCCTCAGGAGCGCACCGCTGATCGCCCGCGGTATCGGCGAGGAGCTGGAGAGCGCCGATGCGCTGCCCTCTTTCGCCATGGTGCTCGCCAATCCGCTGAAAGGCATTTCCACGCCCGAGGTTTTCCGGCGGCTTGCCATCAAGAACAATCCTCCGCTGGTCCTGACCAGGACGCTGCACTGGATGGAAGCCATACGGGCGACACGCAACGATCTCGAGCCGCCGGCGCGGGAACTCGTTCCCGAAATCGCCGAGATTTCAGACATGCTCACGGCCGAAGGCGCATATTTCACACGCATGTCCGGCTCGGGCGCAACCTGTTTCGGCATCTTTGAAACGCCTGTCGCTGCACTCCGCGCGGCTGAGCGCCTTCACGCCGCCCGCCCGGACTGGTATTTCCAGGCGACTGAGACTTTCGCGGGAGGTGCATGATGGCAGGCCTGGATGAAACAAGAGCTTTTATTCCCCTCGGCATCGCGGTGCTGACCGTTTCGGATACGCGCACGCTGGCGGACGATAAATCCGGCGATACGCTCGCAGCCCGGATCGCCGAGGCAGGACACCAGTTGATCGATCGGGATATCGTGCCTGACGACCGGGAAAGGATCGCCTCACGTGTGCGCGCCTGGACGGAAGCCAAGGAGATCGATGTCGTCATCACCACGGGCGGGACTGGCTTTACCGGCCGGGACGTGACACCCGACGCTCTAGAATCGCTCTTCGAAAAACGGATGGATGGCTTTTCGGCCGTGTTCCACCGTATTTCCTATGACAAGATCGGCACTTCAACGATCCAGTCACGCGCCACGGCGGGTGTCGTCAATGCCACCTTCGTCTTCGTGCTGCCGGGCTCGCCAGGCGCATGCAGGGATGCGTGGGATGGTATCTTGAAGGCGCAGCTCGACTATCGCCATATGCCGTGCAATTTCGTGGAGATCATGCCGCGGCTCGACGAGCACCTGAAGCGTGGCGCGACGAAGTAGGCTGGCTAAAGAGCGATATCCTCTGCGCATCGGCCTGAAAATCGGAATCGATTTTCGGAAAGCCTGATGTGTAGATTCAAAGCGTAGAGCGCAGTGCGCCGGACCCACTGCGCTCTAAGTCGCAAGGCCCGGCAGCGTGGGCAGCGTCTCCCAGCTATCACCGGACAGCAGCACGCAGCTTATGCCGTGAACATCCGTGATGACGAGCGTCCATGTACCGCTCTTGGCGGCATAAACTTCAAGAATGGCGTTCTGGTTGATCAATCCAACTGCCGTGAGCTTTTCAGCAAAGTTGCTGTCCAGGAAATTGACGATCTCAGATCGGCCTGCGCAACTGTGCATCATCTGCGATGCTGCCCGATGCGGATGCGCGATCATCGATATCGACAATATGACGGCCGACAGACCATGGATCATATTGCTTAGCATGACGCACCTCCTTTCGCCGGTGACCCGACAGAAAGGAGATTCTCGCTGACCTGTTCTGCCGTCCTCCGGCATTCATTGGCCATCCGCTACGAAGCGAGGCGCTTCGGCGGCGCCGTGTTCAAATTATAGCGCGAAATTTTATTGAGCGCCATCTTTACGCATGTCTGGAGGTGCAGGAGCTAGCGCGCCGCGCGGGCGACCCAGGAAGGAATCAACTCACTGGAAAGCTGGCGCGGCTTCTGCCCCTTGGTGAATTCGGCAAGCCGCATACCGCTCTTTGCCGTGGCAAGTGCAAGCTTCTTCGGCATCAGCAAACCGAGTTCCAGCGGCGGTCTGGTACGGCCGACGCGTTGGAGGAACGGGCGGCGATAGCCACGGGAGGCAGTGAAACGCGCCGGCACTTTATTTAGTGCGACATATTCCAGGATCTCGTCGATCCATCCTGCCTGCGGCCTCGCGCCCGGCTCGACGAAGAGCAGCCATTCACCACGTGCCGAACGAACGATGTCCTTGATATCCCATTGCGAATGGAAACGGCAGCCGGCAGCATCCGCCACCCGCGAGGTGCCGTCACGCGAGCCATGATCGAGCACGACCACGTCGCTGACGAGGCCTTCCACGGCGCCTGCCACCAATACGGATAAAGTCTGGGCCAGTTCAGGTTCCTGATCCTGGCATTCAAGAACGACAGTCAACATTGCCTGTTTATAGAGCGCCGCACAAAATTTTGCCAGCGGGACTTTCCTCATTTTGTTCTTGCATTGTTCTCATTTTGTCGATAGGAATTTAATCATCAAAACGAGCGGAGCCGAGCGTTTTCCGCCGCTGGAGAATCCGATGAGACCACAGTCCCTTGCAGGGCAGGCCGCATTTGCGCCTGCCAATACAGCGGATATTGCCGACGCGATGATCGCGGCCTCGGGGCTGCGCATCGAGGTTGACAGGCGGCACGGCCGCGGCGCCGGGCTGAATCCGAGCGGTCGCTTCGAGCCGATGCAGCGGGAGACCTTCGATGATGGTTGGCAGACGCTCGAGGATCTGCCGCCATTCAAGACGGATGTGCAGATCGAGAAGCCGCGTACGGCGATTACCCGCAACGAGTCCCCGGATCTTTCCTTCGACCGATCCATCAATCCCTATCGGGGCTGCGAGCATGGCTGCATCTACTGCTTTGCTCGGCCGACGCATGCCTATATGGGTCTCTCAGCTGGGCTGGATTTCGAGAGCAAGCTCTTCGCCAAGCCGGATGCGCCGAAGCTTCTGGAGCGGGAGCTCGCCAAGCCCGGTTATAAAGTGCGCGTCATTGCGATCGGCACCAATACTGATCCCTATCAGCCGATCGAGAAGGAGTGGCGCATCATGCGGCAACTTCTTGAAGTGCTGAATAAGGCGAATCATCCGGTTGCTATCGTCACCAAGTCGGCGATGATCCTGCGCGATCTCGACATCCTCTCGGAGATGGCGGCAAAGAACATCGTTCGTGTTGGCATTTCGGTGACCACGCTTGACCGCAAGCTCGCGCGCCTCATGGAACCGAGGGCCGCGACCCCGACGCGCCGGCTGGAGGCGATCCGCGGGCTTTCCGAGGCCGGTGTGCGCACGACGGTGATGGCAGCGCCAATGATCCCGGCACTCAACGATCACGAGTTGGAGCGTATTCTGGAGGCCGCCAAGGCATCAGGCGCAGAAGAGGCAAGCTATGTGCTGCTGCGGTTGCCGCTCGAAGTGAGCCCGCTTTTCCGTGACTGGCTGCTGCAGAACTATCCTGACCGCTATCGCCATGTCATGTCGCTCGTGCGCTCGATGCGCGGCGGCAAGGATTATGATGCCGAGTTCGGTAAGCGTATGAAGGGTACTGGTCCCTATGCCTGGCAGATCGCCCGTCGCTTCGAAATGGCGGCAAAACGATTGGGGCTGACCCGTCGAAGCCTTGCCCTGAGCGACGACCTCTTTGTGCCGCCCAATGGCAGCGGCGTGCAGCTTTCGCTGCTCTGACTGATCGCCTTCATGCAATTCCGGACGCAAAACCGCTGCGCACTTTTGCTGAATTGGTTCTCTGTTTGCGCAATTCCAGACGCAAAAACCGCTGCGCACTTTTGCTGGAATTGCTTGTGAGCTTGCGTAAGGCGTGAAGAAGACCTGCCCTGCGTCTTCTGCCTTACGCAATTCCCGCGGATGGCCTTGACCGCACCCATCCGCCGGACCGCCCCCGGCCGTCGCCGCCCTGATCCGGGGGCTTGCAGGAAATCGGGTTGGCGTGCGAGTTTCAACCGCATGAAACATCGCACGTCACCCGATTCTCCTCTGCTCTTCGAAGAGGTTCCTCTCGTGCCGGATTTCCGGCTGGAGCTGAAGGCCCGCAAGGCCGGCCACTGGCCTGTTGCCGGCGCCGACGAGGCTGGACGCGGACCGCTTGCCGGCCCTGTTGTTGCCGCAGCTGTCATTCTCGATCCCAAACGCATTCCCGAGGGCCTGAACGACTCTAAGCAGCTTTCGGTACAGAGGCGCGAGGAGTTGTTTACGCAGATCCTGGCAACCGCGACGGTTTCCATCGCCTCCTCCAGCTCCACTCGCATCGACGAGACCGATATCCGCAAGGCGAGCCTCGATGCCATGCGGCGTGCGATCTGCGGCCTAGCCATACAGGCAAGCTATGTACTGACGGACGGGCTCGACGTGCCGACTGGGCTCGCATGCCCGGGTCAGGCCGTTGTGAAGGGGGATGCGCGCTCTGTCTCGATTGCGGCAGCTTCCATCGTCGCCAAGGTAACGCGCGACCGGATGATGGCTCGGGCGCATCTCGTATTTCCCGAATATGGTTTTGCAGCGCACGTCGGATATGGCACGGCACAGCATCGTTCCGGTATCGAGAAACACGGGCCGTGTTCGCTGCACCGAATGACCTTCCGGCCACTCCGCAAAGATGGCGTGGAGGTCGAGGTGAACGGAGAGATGCTCAACGAGTAGTTCCGGTCGCGACCTCGTATCTCCTGACCGGACTATTGCGTTTTGCAAGCCCATCATCGACAGCCTGTCGCATCAGGCGAGACACCAACACATACAAAACAAAAAGCCCCGCTGAGCGGGGCTTCTCTAATTCTATTGAGTTGAAGCTTAGTTCAGACGGGTTTTCACTTCGCCAACAGCCTTACCGAAAAGCTCGGACTGGATCTTGGAATCGGCCTGCTTGCCGATAACCGATTCAGCGGCTGCGATAGCGAGATCGACGGCAGCAGAACGAACGGCCTTCATCGCATCGACTTCGGCCTGCTTGATCTTCTGCTCTGACAGAGCCGTACGGTTGGCAACGAATTCTTCCGTCTTCTTCTTCGCTTCCGCAGTCAGCATCTCGGCTTCGCGCTCGGCTGCAGCTACGATGTGAGCAGCCTCAGCTTCAGCTTCTTTGCGCTTGCGCTGATATTCAGCGAGCAAGTGTTGGGCTTCTTCGCGCAGGCGCTTGGCTTCTGCCAACTCGTTGCGAATCTGATCGGCGCGGTCGTCGAGCGACTTTGCCATCATGCCCGGAACCTTCAGATAAACGACCAGCGCCACGAAGAGAACGAGGCCGACAAAGGCGAAGAAAGTTGCATCAAAAGCAAATTCCATCGATCAAGCCTCCTTCTTGGCAGCTGCAATGGCAGCGGCGACGTCAGACTGGGCAGCAGAGCCGCCGATGAGCTGTTCGACAACGGCTGCGGCGGTTTCCTCCGCGATGGCGCCGACATCGGCAAAAGCCTTTGCCTTCACATCGGCGATACGGGCCTCGGCAGCCTTCAGCTTTTCGCTCAGGCTTGCCTCGACCGCACGACGATCTTCCTCAGCCTTGACCTTGGCAGCGTCACGAGCGGCAGTGCCGATCGAATTTGCCTTGGCGCGGGCAGCGGCGAGTTCGCCTTCATAGGTCGCGACAGCGGCGTCAGCCTCGGCCTTCAGACGGCCCGCTTCTTCGACGTCCTGCGAGATACGGCTATGACGCTGCTCGATGATGCCGCCGATGCGCGGGGCGATGACCTTTTGCATGAGCAGATAGAAGATGACGAACGTAATCGCCAGCCAGAGAAGTTGGGAAGCGTAGGTCGTCGAATCGAAAGGCGGGAAAGGTCCGCGCGCGTGCTCGCCTTCGGGGACGCCGGTCTCGGTATGGACCTCGCCGGCAGCCGGAGCGGCGTGCGCATCCGTCGCGGTTCCCGCCGGGGCCTCTTCAGCGTAGGCCGGGGTCACAAAAAACATGCTCACCTCCAGGTGTACTGCAAATGCAAAGGATCACGGCTCGCTGTTCGCAGGCCGTGATCCATCAATCCACCGGTATCAAACGGCGAAGAGCAGGAGGAGAGCGACGAGCAGCGAGAAGATGCCCAGAGCTTCCGTAACGGCGAAGCCGAATACCAGACGGCCGAACTGGCTGTCTGCAGCAGACGGATTGCGCAGAGCGCCGGAGAGGTAGCTACCGAAAATGTTGCCGAGGCCGAGAGCCGTACCGGCCATACCAAAGCAAGCCAGACCTGCACCGATGAACTTTGCTGCTTCCGCGTCCATGTTGAACTCCTTTAAATGGTTGTTGCGGCGATTGACTGACGCCCTTTGACGTCGCTGTCGTTATCCTTAGTGCCCGCCTGGATGGATCGCGTCATTGAGGTACATGCAAGTCAGTACCGCAAAGACGTAAGCCTGAAGGAAGGCAACGAGGAACTCGAGACCGGTCAGGGCGACCGTCATCAAGAGAGGAAGAACGGCTCCGCCGACACCGACGGCACCAAGGGCTCCAAGCGAGGCGACGAAGCCTGCGAACACCTTCAGCGTGATGTGACCGGCGAGCATGTTAGCGAAAAGACGAACCGACAATGAAATTGGCCGGGACAGGAAGGAAATGATCTCGATCCCGACGACCAGAGGCAACAGAATGCCCGGCACGCCCGATGGCACGAAGACATTCAGGAAGTGGAAGCCGTGCTTATAGAAACCGTAGACGAGAACTGTGCCGATGACGAGGATCGCCAGCGCAAACGTGACGATGATCTGGCTGGTGACCGTGAAGAAATACGGGAACAGACCAAGCAGGTTTGCCGTCAGCACGAACATGAAGAGCGAGAAGACCAGCGGGAAGAACTTCATTCCCTTGGTGCCCGCCCCTTCCTTCAGCATGCCGGCAATGAACTCGTAGGACATTTCGGCCAGCGACTGCGAACGGCCAGGAATGATGGCCCGGTTCGAGGTCGAAAAATAGAGAAAACCGGCGGCGACAGCGGCCGAAGCCACCATGAAGAGCGATGCGTTGGTGAACGAGAAATCAATCCCGCCGATCTCGATCGGCACAATCTTGAAGATCTGGAACTGATGAGTCGGATCGTTTGACACCGGTTGTTCTCTCTCTTTGACCCGCCAAGAGGCGGAAATTGCACTGGACCGGGAGCGGTCCCTATTTCTCAGGCGGCCTGCGATCCAGGGGTTGGGAGACCCTCCCCGCAGCACGCAGTACATTCAGCACGCCAGCACAGAATCCAAGAAGCAGAAGAACAATCAACCCCCAAGGCGCCGTGCCGACAAAACGGTCGAGGAGATAGCCGAGCACAGCACCGACAATGATGGCGGAAATGAATTCGCTCGAGAGCTTCATCGCCTGGGCATAACCTTTGCGGCTCTGCTCGGCGTTGGCCTCTCGCGCCTCTTCCTTCCTGTCATCGACACGCTTGGAGGCAAGTTCCGCTTCCAGCTGCCGACGGCGCTGCTCAAGACTTTCTTCGCGGTCATCCGCCATCGTGCTCTCCTCCGCTTCCGTCGCCCGCAATCCCGCTACCCCGGTTTTCCGAACCACGGACGCAAAGGTTAAAGAACCTTCCGGCCCGTTCTGAAGTCGCGCGCAACATAGTTTTAGGGATTAGCATAGTCAAGGCGTAGGAAGCTTGTGTCCAGCCATAAAATAACCATCAGAAATCAAATACTTAAGCGGAACTTTGTTGCGTGAACCCGATTTCTCCGAAAGAATCCGCTTTCGAATGGGTCAGGACGGCGAAAAATTGGCAATCAGCGACCCTTTTGCCTTAAGCGTGTCGCGGTCTTTCGGTTTCGCATTCCACGCTTTACGCTTTTGTTTTCGGCACGTCGTTATCGCAAGACCGCTGCAAACTTTCGCGCGACATTCTTTAGCTCCAGCCACCACCGTAGGTGCGATAGAATACATGCATACCAATGCGGCCGACTTTTTCCATGGTCTTTGCCCAATTCGGCCTAACATAGACAGCATGGTAATGCGTCGCCGAGCCAACCTGTGGCAGCCAGATCCTGCCGGCGGTCACGGCCATGGCCACATCGCGGGCGACGCGCCAGTGATATTGCGAGTTCACGCGGTCCTTGATGTTGTCGCAGGCAAAGGAAAACTGGCAGCGGTTGCGCCAGTCCTCGTTCTGGTAAACGACGCCGCAGATGGTCTTGGGATAGGCCGGATTGCGGACCCGGTTGAGGATGACCTGGGCAACGGCTGCCTGCCCTTTCACAGATTCGCCACGCGCCTCGAAATAAATGCCTGACGCTAGGCACTGCTGTTCGCGGGCGGAAAAGACACTGGGCGGGAGGATGCTTGCAGCCCATGCATGATCCTTCGGGCCGATCTGCGGGACGAAACGGCCTTCCTCCCTGTCGGTCAAGATCGAATCGAAAGGCGATTGGCGAGAATAATCCGGCGCGGCAGGCGCATAGGCCGTTGCCAGCACATCCGCCTTGTCGCTGGTCACCAGACTTGCCAGCACGGCCGGTATGGCATCGTCCTGCTGCGGAACCGGCTGCTTCTTATAGAAGGCCGTGGCGATCTCGATTTCCTTGCCTTTGATCGCTGGCTTCACGAAGGCCGACTTCTCCTTGAGGTCGAAGACAGGGCGGAAAAGAAGCTTGGTGCGTTCGAGGATGGAACCGGCCGAGAAATCCTTCGGCGGCTGCACCTTTTCCACGGCAACGACGCGGCCTTTCTTGGCGTTACGGTTGACGCGGTCCTCATCCGGGATCGCCTCATTGCCCTTCTCGCCGGCAATGAATGCAACTTTGCGGCCATCGGGCAACACCATACCGGCACCGGCAGCGATCGAACCGGTGACAGCGGGATCGGCAAATGCGAGTTCGGCCTGATGAATGGAGCCGGCCGGCGAGTTGGTCAGAACCATGCGCCAGCTTTCGCCATCATTGTCGAGACCGGCAAGCATGGTGGCGAGATCTGCATGAGAAGCGACGCTCGGGAAGATCAGCCATCCGGCAACGCCGAAGATCGCGGGAGAAACCCAGTTCTGGGGCAAGAGACGCAGCTTGCTGCGGGAACGGCCATTTCGACGCAACGCGGACTCCAGGCATGGGACGCAGGACAGTCCCAAGAAAATCTCGCATTAACCTTGATAGCTGGTTAACGACCTGTGCCGGAATATGCCCATGAAGATATTGCTCTGATGCCGCTGACGTTTTCATGAGATGGAGCATCTCATTGTGTGCCTATCACAGGAATGGGAGAGGACGAAATCGTGCCCTCTCCTTCCTTCTCGTCAGATGATGACGTGCGAACCCAGTTCCACCACGCGGTTGGCCGGCAGGCGGAAATAGTCCGAGGGGTTGGCGGCCGCATTGGCGAGCGCGATGTAGAGGCGGTCCTGCCAATAGGGCATGCCGGATTTGGCATCGGGCACCAGCTTGCGGCGACCGAGATAGAAGGACGTCGTCATGATATCGAATTTCAGGCCGGTCTTGCGCAGCGCGGCCAGCGCCTGCGAGACGTTCTGCGATTCCATGAAGCCGAACAGCAGCTCGACGCGGGAGAATCGTTCGGAGATCTGCTCCACCTTGTAGCGCTCCTGTGGCGAGACACGCGGCTTGTTCACCGTGCGGATCGTCAGGATAACATTGCGATCATGGAGCACGTGGTTGTGCTTGAGATTGTGCAGCAGCGCGGCAGGTGCGGAATCCGGGTCGCTGGTCAGGAAGATCGCAGTGCCCGGAACATGGGCCGGCGAATGCTCACTCTTGCGCTCGATGGAGCTCACGAAAGAGGCGAGCGGAATGTCGGTATGGCGAGTCTTTTCCGTCAGGATCGCCGTACCGCGGCGCCAAGTCCACATGATGACGGTGAAAGCGGTCGCGATCATGATCGGGATGTAGCCACCGTCATGGATCTTCAGGAGGTTGGCGCCAAGGAAGACCAGTTCCAGGGCGACCAGTGGCAATAGCGCCGTGATGGTGACCGGCAGCGACCAGTTCCAGCGGACGCGGACGAACTCAAAGGCCATGACCGAAGTGACGACCATCGCGCCGGTGACCGAAATACCGTAGGCGGTGGCCAGCGCATCGGAGGTCTTAAAGCCGAGCACCAGGAAGATGACTCCGAAGAACAGAACCGCATTGACCGAGGGCACGAAGATCTGCCCGGTATTGGTCTCGGACGTGAAGAGGATTTCCATGCGCGGCAAGAAGCCGAGGTTGATCCCCTGGCGCACCAGCGAAAAAGCGCCCGTTATGACGGCTTGGCTAGCGATGATGGTGGAGGCGGTCGCAAGAATGACGACCGGCAGCAGCGCCCACTGCGGATACATGAGATAGAAGGGATCGGACATTGCCGCCGGATTGCCGAGAACGAGCGCGCCCTGCCCCAGATAGTTCAGCGTGAGCGACGGGAAGACCAGGGCAAACCACGCCCACTGGATCGGGCGACGACCGAAGTGACCAAGGTCCGCGTATAGCGCCTCCGCACCCGTGACGGTCAGGAAGACAGCGCCGAGAACGACGACACCGTAGAAACCCTCATGCAGCAGGAAACTGACGGCATAATAGGGATTGAAGGCGGCGAGAATGCCGAAATCATCTGAAATATGAGCGATGCCGGCAGCGGCCATGACGAGAAACCAGAGCGCCATGATTGGACCGAAGAAGCGGGCGACGGCACCCGTGCCATGCGACTGCACGACGAAGAGCAATGCCAGGATCGCCACAGATATGGGCACGATATAATCCGTCAGGCTCGGGGTCACGAGCTTCAGACCCTCGACGGCCGAAAGCACCGAAAGCGCCGGGGTGATCATCGCATCGCCAAGAAAGAGCGCCGCGCCCATCAGGCCGAGCAGCATCAGCAGGGCAGTGTGGCCGTTGGCGGTCTTCATCAGGAGGGCCAACAGCGATAGAGTGCCGCCTTCGCCATCGTTATCGGCGCGCAGCAGGAAGAGCACGTATTTGATGGTGACGATGATGGTCAGCGCCCAGATCATCAGGGAAATAAGGCTGATGACCTCGAAACGGGTGAGACCATCGTGGGCGACCGGCTTCAGCGCTTCGCGGAACGCATAAAGCGGGCTCGTGCCGATATCTCCGTAAACGACGCCTACCGAGCCCAGCGCAAGATAGAAGAGCTTGCGCGGCCCTAGGTGACGCTCGTGAGAATGGCTTTCTTCGGACATGAAGCAGTTACAGGCTCCTTAGAGCCAGCCTTTCCAGCGGAAAAAGAAGAAGGGAATGACGGCGGAGATCACCATGAGGCCCAGCGAGTAGGGATAGCCCGCGCTCAGGTGCAGCTCCGGCATGAACTCGAAATTCATGCCATAGATGGAGGCGACCAGCGTCGGCGGCAAGAACACGACCGAAGCGATGGAAAATATCTTGATGATGGCATTCTGTTCGATGTTGATGAGGCCGAGCGAGGCGTCGAGGAGAAAGGTGATATTGCCGGCGACGAAGGAGGCGTGTTCCGAAAGCGACTGGATGTCGCGCGAAACCGTGCGGCAAAGCTCCTTGGTCTCCTGGTCGTGCTGCACGGCAGGGATCGTGTAGAAGAAAGTGAGAAGGCGCGAGAGCGAACCGAGGCTGTCGCGCAGTTTGCTGATCATGCGGTGATGGCCGGCAATGTCCTTCAGCTTCTCTTCGAGGTAGTTCGAGGGCTTGCGTATCTTCCTGGCGCGATCGCCGAAGACGTGGACCGACAGAATGTCCAGCCGGGACACCGAGACTTCCAGAACTTCGGCCGTGCGGTCGACGATCGTTTCCAGAAGCTTGGCGAGAAGAGCAGCACCACTGCGCCATTGCTCGGGTATGCGATGCAGAGCAGCAATAAAAAGCGCGAAAGACTTCGGATGGGCATAGCGGATGGTCACCAGCCGGTCGCCGGCCAGAATGAAGGCGACGTCCGTCAGGGTTGGAGCTTCCGTCTCAGCCTTCCATATCAGAGACGCCGTCATATAAACTGCGTTGTTTTCGACATAGAGGCGCGCCGACGGCTCGATCGCCCTGAGATCGTCACGGGTCGGCACTTCGATACCAAGGATCTTCTCGACATGCAGTTCCTCCTCGCGAGTCGGTTCGACCATGTCGATCCATACCACATCCGCCGGAAACTCCGGAGAATTCGCTAGGTCGCGAATCTCGATCGATTTGCAGTTGGAACAGTATGCGGTGATCACAGTCCGCATCTCCGGCGCCGGCAACGCCCGGCCATCCTAATCCTTTTCATCGAAAGCCCATCCATGCGGTCGCGAGCGCGACGGGGCCAGGCGCGCGCGGCATCGATCGTAACGGAAGCAGATAAAAAGAGTTCATACAACTCCGGCCATATACGGCCTTTCCGGTCGGGTCGCTCCACCGCATCGCAGTCACCAATCCTTCGATCGACAAGTCAACCCCGAATATGCAGTAAGGCCGTAACCTTCATCGACAGGCGGCCATCGCAGAGCATTTGCAGACGCGCCATCATGACGCCGGCGCGCATATGAAGCAAACCCGGAGAATAATCAAGACACCTTACGTGAACTGCGCCTTTTCATCTCATTTCCCCCACAATTTGGGGTAAACGGCCAAGTGATTCGCTATTCGAAGACGATGGCGGGCGCTTCGCGCTGCGGCTTTTCGCCGATCTGCTCCCATACTTTGGCGGCGATGGCGCGGTAGATTCCGGCCACGGTGCCATTCGGATCGGAGGCGACAAGCGGCGTTCCCGCATCGGACGTTTCGCGGATATTCATGGTCAGCGGCACTTCGCCAAGGAAGGGTACGCCGATACGCTCGGCCTCCTTGCGGGCGCCGCCGTGGCCGAAGATGTCATAGCGCGTGCCTGTGTCGGGCGCGACGAAATAGCTCATGTTCTCGACGATGCCGAGAACCGGCACCTCGACCTTGCGGAACATATTAAGTCCCTTGCGGGCGTCGATCAGCGCCAGATCCTGCGGCGTGGAGACGATCACGGCGCCGGAAAGCGGCACCTGCTGGGCCATGGTAAGCTGGGCATCGCCGGTGCCGGGCGGCATGTCGACGACGAGAACATCCAGTTCGCCCCAGGCGACTTCACGCAGCATCTGCAACAGCGCGGACTGAACCATCGGCCCGCGCCAGATCATCGCGGTCTCCTCATCAACGAGAAAGCCCATCGACATGACCTTAAGGCCGTAATTTTCCATGGGGTTTATGATGCGACCGTCGATCTGAGTCGGACGGCCGGAAATCTTTAGAAGGCGCGGCATGGAGGGGCCGTAGATATCGGCATCGAGGATCCCGACACGAAGGCCGTTCGCCAGCAGACCGAGGGCAAGATTGACGGCCGTTGTTGACTTGCCGACACCACCCTTGCCCGATGCGATGGCGATGATGGCGCCGATGCCTGGAACGCCGATCTTGGCCGTGCGCGGCTGCTGTTGCTGCGGCGCGTGGGAGTGGCCGTGATGGCTCTGGCTCGCCTGGGGTGCGGGTCGCGCTGCAGGTGCATTGGCGGCGGCTTTCTTGTCAGCCGTCAGCGCCACGAGCGCGCCTTTCACGCCTGGCATTTCCCTGATGACACGCTCCGCAGCGAGCCGCATCGGCTCCAGTTCCTGGGCGCGTTCGGCCGGTACGGTGATGGAGAAATAGACTTTGCCATCGGAGATGAAGACGTCGGACACCATGCCGAGTTCGACGATATTGTGCTCCAGATCCGGCCCGCGCACGGTCTTCAGCGTTTCCAGAACCTGTTCCTTGGTGACCTCGGTCATTCCATCCTCACTGCTTTTCCCCGCATAAATAGTGGAGGGTGGCAGCTTCGCCAAACAAAATCGGGCGGCGCAAAAAATCTCCCATCGAATGGAATGGCAGCGGGTTCTCTTTCCGTTGCGGCCATCAAGTCCGCCGGGCTTTCACCCTGATGACCGCAACGGACTCCCCGAGAACCGACGCAATTCGGGGCGAGTTAGCGCAAGCTGAAAAAAAGGCCAGTAAAAATTTGAAGAAATCGTGCGGTTTCGGAACAGCGGCTAAACGCGGTTGCCTAAACGCAACAACCGCCGCTGATATCGAAATACCGGGAAAGCGGCAACGATGTCAGGCGGCGGCATGTCGGTCGCACCGTTGAACTGGCGCTGTTTTCAAAGTCCCCTCTGGACCTCTGCCAGGACCGATGCAGGAAGCGTGCCAGCTGCGAAATTTGCTGAAAAAGGATGATAATTATCAATCTGGGCAGCCGAATTAGGAATGTACGCTCAGATTTTGAGCAGCCCAGCGGTTGCTGACGTTAATTTAGGCTGGCTACACGTTACTTGATGAGGCCGATGCGCAGGGCCTTGGCAACAGCCTGCGTGCGGTTGACCGTATCCAGCTTCTTGGTGGCGCGATTCAGATAATGATTGACCGTATGTTCCGAGAGATCGAGAATTTCGGCAATCTCGGCGCTGGTCTTGCCGGCCGCCGTCCAGTTGAGGCAATCGATCTCGCGATCCGTCAACGTGTCTGTCATGCGTGTATCGAGGTTGCGGATCTCGGCAAGTCGATCGAAGACATGAATGGAGATGTAGCTGAGTTCGCGCATCTCGGCCGGCGTAAAGGGTTCGCGATCACCGGCAAAGGAGACCGCGCCCCGCGCGCCCGACGGTTCATGCGTCGGAAAATAGGCGCAGCGCATCATTTTGAAGCGTTCGAAGAGGGTGGCAACAAGGCCCGATTTGCCATCGTCACGCGGCCAGTTGGCGCGTGCTGTGTCGTAGAAGAACGGCAAGGTCGACGTGCGCAGTCTCCGCAGGACCGGACTGTTCATCATCAGCCCCTCCTGATCGTAGATGGATAACAATTCTGCCGGCCAGCTCGTGATGATCGTATTGCCCTGCAGATCGAAGGAGGTGATCGGCGGCAGGTTCAAAACCATGAAGGCCCGGCTGCGATAGGCCTCAGTCACCCGTTTCATGAAGCGGAAGATGTCGAACTGGGTCTTGAGACTGGCGACCTCCTGGACATAGGCGTCTTCCACCGAAGTTTGCGGTAAGCTTGCCATCAGATTTTTCGCCTTCGAGCCGGGCTTTGGGTAAACCGCTGGCAGCCTGTATGGAAAAAGGTCAGGTACAGGTGGGTTACACAACGCCCGTCAGATCAATAGGATTCAGCCTCGGCGGGCAGCGCGTTCGGCCGGTGAATTGTCGATGATTTCGCGGACGACCCCAGTTGGCGTGATTCGCCGTCAAATCTCAATAACACACTTATCATAAGCATGCTATGTATGGACGTCCAGCAACTGACCATCGTCAAATTGGCATCATCGCCGTGGACCGAGGCGGATGCGCATCTCGTCCATGATTTTCCGCGCGGTCATTTGAACCGGAACGGCCCATGCCTGGAGAAGTTCCATCGACAGGCGATAAGCGGGGCCGGTGACAGAGACCCCGCCGATGAAGGATCGGTCGTCCGACCAGATGGGAGCAGCAACACAGCGGATACCCGCCTCGTGCTCCTCCCGATCGTAGGCGTGACCGACAGAGACAATATCGCGGATCTCCGCCAGCAAGGTTTCAGCATTCATATGCGTCGCCGAGGTGAAACGGTTGAAATGCAGGCTGCGAAGCAGTTCGGAAAGTTTGTCGGCTGTCAAAACCGAAAGGGCCGCCTTGCCAACACCGGTACAATAGCAGGGTGAGGCATTGCCGATCTGTGAATACATGCGCACCGGCTGATGCCCTTCGACCTTGTCGAGATAGATGATGGAGGAGCCGCGCAACACACCAAGATGGACAGTCTCGCCTGTCTCCCGATGCAAGGCGGCCAGATGTGGTGCCGCAATCAGGCGGAATTCGTTGCGTGCCCAGCTGCGCGAGGCGAGATCGAGCAACCGCAGGCCCGGCGCGTAACGCCCCTCGGCATCGATTTCAAGAAGCCCCTCCTCCACGAGATGGCCGAGCTGGCGGTGCAGCGTGCCGCGCGGCTGACCCGCAAGCGCGAGGATATCAGTAAACCGCAAGGGAGCATCGGAATGGGTGACGAGATCGAGCAGCACCATCAGCTTGCCGAGCGTGCCGGTATCACGCGGCGTGCTCGCGTCACGCGACGCATCATCATTATCGTCTACCTGGGCCATGCGGTCGCCGCCTGATATCATCGCCTTTCCTGCCCCTTGACAGGAAAGGCAGCCTAATTCGATAATTCCACATAGTCAAATAAAGTTCCAAATAATGGAATTTTTCGAATACCGGGAGGAGAGACGGTGAATACTATGTCTGCACAATTCCCCGAATTCAGGGACCGCACGGTGCTGGTAACCGGCGGCGGCTCGGGGATTGGCGCCGGTATCGTCGAGGGCTTCGCAAGACAAGGTGCAAAGGTCTCCTTCCTCGATATTGCCGAGGCTGAAAGCCGGGAACTGGCGGAACGGCTTTCGAGAGAGAATGTGCATCCGGTGACCTTCTATCACGCGGATCTCCGCGACATCGATGCCATCAGGCGTACCGTGACAGAGGTCGTCGAAAAATCCGGACCGATCCGGGTGCTCGTCAACAATGCCGCCTGGGACGACCGGCACGAATTCAATGACGTGACCGAGGAATATTGGGACAATAACCAGGCGGTCAATCTGCGCCATGTCTTCTTCACCTCGCAAGCGGTTGCACCTTCGATGCGGGAGGCCGGTGGCGGAGCGATCATCAACATGTCATCGATCGCCTTCAAGCTGAACATGGGCGTCTTTCCCGCTTATGCGGCCGCGAAAGCCGCGGTAATCGGCCTGACGAAAAGCATGGCCGGAAGGCTTGGGCCTGAGAATATCCGCGTCAACTGCATCCTGCCGGGCATGGTGGTGACCGAACGGCAGATGAAGCTGTGGCTGACGGAGGAGAGCATTGCCCGCTCCATGCAGGGTCAATGCCTGAAAGTAGTCTTGAAGGCAGATGCGATCGTCGGTCCGGCTCTTTTCCTTGCATCCGACTGCGCCGCCGGGATGACCGCGCAGTCCCTAATCATCGATGGAGGCGTTCTTTAATGGCAATTCCCGCTTATGTCGCGGTGGACTGGGGCACCAGCAGCTTCCGGGTCTGGCTTATCGGTACCGACGGCAGCATACTCGCTGAGCGCCGCAGCAGCGAGGGCATGACGACCGCGGCCAAGACCGGCTTTTCTCAGGTTCTCGAAGGACATCTTGCGGCAGTCGATGCGCCAGCCGATCTGCCGGTTATCGTCTGCGGCATGGCGGGCGCGCGGCAGGGTTGGGTGGAGGCCGGTTATATCGATGTGCCGGCTTCGCTTTCCTCGATCCTGTCAGGAGCAGTCTCCGTGCCAGGCGAACGCCGAGACGTGCGGATCCTGCCAGGCCTTGCGCAGCGCGATGCGGCTACACCCGATGTCATGCGCGGCGAGGAAACTCAGCTTCTCGGCGCGCTGGGGCCTGACAGCGAGGGAACCCAGGCTGTCTGCATGCCCGGCACGCATTCGAAGTGGGTGCATGTCAGCGATGACAAGGTCACCGGCTTCTCCACCTTCATGACGGGCGAGCTTTTCGACGCCATCACCAAACATACGATCCTCATGCATGCGGTCGCCGGCGCCGAGGATCAGCCGGCCGATGCGGCCGCCTTCGAGGCAGCGGTCGCCGCAGCCTTCAAACGGCCCGCACTCGCCTCCAACCTGATCTTCACCGCCCGTTCCGGCCAGCTTCTGCACGGTATTTCGGCCGCCGCCGCCCAGGCAAAACTCTCGGGCACACTGATCGGCCTCGAAATCGCCGGCGCGCTGCAGGATGCCAGCAGGGATACGGCGATTACCCTCGTCGCTTCCGGACGCCTGCAGGCGCTCTACGAGCTGGCCTTCCGCACGCTTTCCCTATCCTTCAACGCGATCGATGCCGATGCTGCCGTTCGCGGCGGCCTTTCGGCTGCTGCCAAGGCCATCTGGCCGAACTGAGAAAGACATTTCCTATGAACCGTATCCCCTTCCCCGATATGAAGCGTCCGCTGATTGCCATTCTGCGCGGCATCAAGCCCGAGGAAACCGAAGCCGTGGTCGGTGCGTTGATCGAAAACGGCCTAACGGCGATCGAGATCCCGCTCAATTCGCCTGAGCCCTTCAAGTCCATCGAGATCGCCGCCAAGATGGTGCCGGCCGAGGTACTCATTGGCGCCGGCACCGTTCTGACCACGGATGCAGTCGACAGCCTTCATAATGCCGGCGGCCAGCTGTTGGTGACACCGAATGTCGAACCCGATGTGATCATCCGCGCCCGCGACTATGGCATGGTGACCATGCCTGGGGTCTTCACGCCGACGGAAGCTCTGCAGGCGGCCCGCGCGGGTGCGACCGGCCTCAAATTCTTCCCTGCCAGCGTTCTCGGCCCTTCTGGCATCACCGCAATCCGCGCCATTTTGCCGCCGGAATTGGTCATTGCAGCGGTCGGTGGTGTGTCGGACAAGAACTTTTCCGACTACACGAAGGCCGGCATTCTCGCCTTCGGCCTCGGCACCAGCATTTACAAACCGGGAATGACTGCCGCAGAGGTTGCCGAGCGCGCCAAGGCGACCATCTTAGCCTATGACGCAGCCATAGGAGCGTAGTCATATGACTGATATTTATGAATTCGAGGGCAAAACACTTTGCAATACCAATTCGGTTCTCGGTGAAGGCCCCACCTACGATCCCATTACCGATACCGTCTGGTGGTTCAATATTCTCGGTAAGGAGCTTCACGAGCTTAATCTTTCGACCGACGAAAAGAAGGTGCATCCGCTGCCAATGATGGCAAGCGTGCTGGCTCGTATCGATTCCGGCCGCCAGTTGCTGGCGACAGAAGAGGGGCTTTTCGTGCGGGATATCGCCGGCGGGAACCTAACCTTCTATGCGGCGCTGGAAAACGACAAGCCGGAAAACCGCTCCAATGATGGTCGGACGCATCCGTCGGGCTCGCTCTGGATCGGCACGATGAGCAAGCGCGCCGAGAACCAGGCGGGCGCGATCTATCACGTGGCTGGCGGCAAGGTGACGAAGATCTTCAGCGGCATCAGCATTCCGAACTCCATCTGCTTTTCGCCCGACGGGACGATCGGCTATTTCACCGACACGCGCATCAGTCGCCTCATGCGCGTCATGGTCGACCCACAGACCGGTCTTCCCACTGGCGAGCCGATCGTGATGGTCGACAGCATGGACGAACCCGGCGGGCTGGACGGTTCGGTCTGTGATGCCGACGGCTATATCTGGAACGCCCGCTGGGGCGCCGGCGTCGTCGACCGCTACAGCCCCGATGGTCTGCGTATCGCTCGCTACAAGGTCCCGGCCGCGCAACCTTCCTGCCCCGCCTTCATCGGCGCCAATGCTGACCGACTTGTGGTGACGACGGCCTGGGAAGGGCTGGACGAGGATGCCCGCTCCGCCCAGCCGAGCGCAGGCGCGCTACTCGAACTCGGAATCACCGTGAAGGGCATTTTCGATCCGGCCTATGTGATCTGAGGGCAAGGCCTGGAATTCAGAAGGCGCTCCATTGCGGGGCGCCTTTGCTTTTCCAGCTGGTTTCCGGACAAAGTTCCGTGAAAATCGTAAAATTTTCCGTGTCTTCGTCCGGAACCAATAGGCGTATCGGTCATTTCACTTTCGGACCGCGCGGCAGGATGTCTGCAAAACGGGCGCTGCCGGGCCAGAGATTATGCAAGCAACCGAAAGGTAGGTTCGAAATGACACGCAAACTTCTGACGACCGTCGCCGCTGGCGCCTTGTTTGCCACGGCTTTCGCGCCGGCGGCATTTTCGCAGACGGCACCGCAACCGGCCAACCCCGCTGCCCCAACGCAGTCTGCACCCTCCGATGCGACCCCGGCGCCAGCAAAACCGATGGCGCCTGCCGGTAATGCAGCACAGGCTCCGGCCCCGGCACCGAGCACAGATACAGCTCAGGCAGGCAGCGGCAGCTATCTGACGCAGCAGGCCGCGGACCAGATCAGCGCCAACACCTATATCGGCCAATCGGTCTATAACGGCAACAATGAGAGCATTGGTAAGGTCAACGACCTGATCATGAAGAAGGACGGCGGCCTTGTTGCAGCCGTGATCGGTGTCGGCGGCTTCCTCGGCATCGGCGAAAAGAATGTCGCCGTTCCGATTGCAAAGATCACCGTCGCACAGAATACGCAGGACGGCTCCGTCAAGCTGACGACCACGGAGACTGCCGAGTCACTGAAGGCTGCTCCCGAATTCAAGACACTGGCCATGCAGTCAGCTGAAAAGGCTCCGGCATCAACCGGTACTGGCATGCCGACGGACAATACCGCGACGGGTTCGACCACCAACAAGTAACTCGTATGGTGAGTAAAAGCGTAGGCGACGGCGTCCCTTGAGGGCGCCGTCGTTTTTGCCTCTGCTGCTAAGCGCTGACACGTTCCGTCGCGTTGATATCGTAACAGTAGTTCTCGTGCAGGAACCGCAGCGTGGCGATGCCATCAGCGGGCCTGCCAAAATGGTAGCCCTGCCCCATCCCGCAGCCTAGCATGCGCAGCTTGACCGCTTCCGAATAATCTTCGATCCCCTCGGCCACGACTTCCAGTTCGAGGCCTTCGCACATAGCAAGGATCGCCTTGATGATGTGCTCGGAGGCACGATCGGAATTGATCCGCGAGACAAAGGCGCGATCGATCTTGATCTTATCGAAAATGAAATCGCGCAAGCGTCCGAGGCTCGACTGGCCGGTACCGAAATCATCCAGCGAAATGCGTACGCCGGCAGCCCTGAGATCGGCGAGAATCCGGTGAGCGGTATCTGCAGAGCCCATCACAGCCGTCTCGGTGATCTCCAGCTCGAGACGGTGCGGATCGAAACCGACTCGACCAAGGATCGACAGAATGCTGCTGCTTGTCCCCGGATCCATGAGTTGGGCCGAAGACAGGTTGAAGGACAGGAAGAGCTCGCGCGGCCAGGAAAGTGCGGCTTCGGCAGCCTTGCGCAGCAGCGCTTCCGACAGGGCATCGATGAAACCGCGCTCTTCGGCAAGCGGCACGAAGACGCCGGGGGAGACGAAACCGAGATCAGGATCGTTCCAGCGTGCAAGCGCCTCGAAGCCTACCACCTGATTGTTGGCGAGCGAGACGATTGGCTGGAAATGCACGTCGATCGCGTCTGATATGATGGCGTTTCTGAGCGCCTGTTCGAGCTGGGTCGCCCGCTTCATCTCCTGCGCGATCTCACGCGAATAAACAGTGATCTGACCGCGACCGCGGCGTTTGGAGCGATAGAGCGCTGTTTCGGCACTTTTCAAAAGCTCGTCGCAATCCTCGCCGGCAAAGGGATAAATCGCAAAACCGAAGGAAGCGGAAAGGCGCACGTTGCGGTCGCCGAGATCATAGGGCGCCGACAGGACTTCGCGGATCATCTGACCGAATTTTTCGGCACTGGCGCGCTCGAAAACCAGCGGCAGAATGAAGGCGAACTCGTCGCCTTCATGACGGGTCACGAGAGCCCCGTCGGGGATGCAGGCCTTCAGGCGATGAGCGACCTGGCACAGGATTTCGTCGCCGGCGGCAGAGCCGAAGAGATCGTTGATCGGCTTGAAACTATCCAGATTGGCAATGCCGATGGTGAAGGGTGCCGGGTCGCTGGCGCGCTCGGCAGAAATCTGCATCACCTTGTCCCGCATACGATGCCGGTTTCCCAACCCGGTCAGCGGATCGGTATAGGCCATTGTCTGCAGCTCGTTCTGACTTACCATCACGAATGGTATTTCCGCCGACACCATCACTCGAAACCCAAGGTTTTCCTCCACACCCTGGCGGAGAATGACCGGCAAATCTTAACAATTCGATAGTAAATCGGCAGCGATACAACCCAAAGCATTCCCCAAATCTGGGAATTGATCCGGATTCTATTTAATTTCGCGCCCTGATCGGCTCTTCGATTAGATATCTCTGAAATACAGTTTCAAGAATATCCGGGCTGACGGGCTTCATGATGACGTCATCCATGCCCGCCTTGGCGCATTCCGCACGATCGCGCTCGAAGGCTTGCGTCAGCACGCCGATGATCGGCGTGTGCGTCCCCTGCCCTTCTTCCATCTGACGGATGAGGCGCGAGGCTTCGAAGCCGTTGAAGATTGGCAGTGAAATATCCATCAGCACGATCTGCGGCCGGTGTTCGGCCCACAGGCGAACGACCTCTTCGCCGGTTGCGGCGATGAGATGGCGGTAACCGAGACCTTCGAGGATTTGCGAGAAGACGATCTGATTGATGTCGTTGTCTTCGGCAACGAGGACCTGAAGGCCCATGGGGGGGTCATCGGTCGTGGTGATTTCCCAGTTCCCCTCGGCACCGCCGCCACGGCCGTTGCGATTGAAATGGCGGGCGATCTGAAAGGTCAATTCGTTGGCGATCTGAAAGCCATCCATGACGAGGGCCGGAATACCGTATTGTTCGGAAAGCTCCAGGCAACGCATGCCCATCTGGTTATCGATGATCAGAAGATCGAGCGAGATACCGGAAGAGCTGGCGATCTCAAGGAAACGCTCCTCCTCGTCCTCGCCGCGGACCGAGCAGGATTCGAAGCCATATTTAGCGAGCGTGCGCAGCGCGGCAGTCTCGGCGGCAAGATCCGAGGTGACGACGAGGATCTTCCGGCCGGAGAAGTTTTCGGGGACGATCGCTTCCATCGCTGCCGGCTCGCGGCGCTGCGATGCGTTCGGCATTGGCACGTAGGCGCGGCGATAGGTCTGGTTGCTGGAAGTGGTAATCTCGGAGGCCTGAGTAAACTCGTCGAGATCGTCGCCCTCACGTGGCAGGTCCTGCATGGTCGAGACGAGGAAGTAACGTCCCGGCTTGCCTATCCTATGCTTGCGGCTGACGATATCGCGCTCGGTGCCGTCACGGGCGACCTGACGCTGGCGGGAGACCGACATTTCGCCGGTTTCCAGCACATGGCGGTCGCTTTCCTCGAAGCGCTTGGCGATGTCGGGCGAAAAGAGATCACCGCTCTTGCGACCGAGAACCTCGTCCGCCGTCGTCTGGTACTTCTCGCAGAAGGCCTTGTTGACGGCGACATAGACGAGGTTGCGATCCTTGACGAAGAGCGGGAACGGCAGATGGTCGAGAATATCCTCGGTGAGCTGTACGCGCTCCAGATCGTAGCGCCACTGTTCCTCGCGCTTACGCGCCTCAGAAATATCGGAGATGACGGTCACGCCGTAACCATTCGGCAGGCGGCGCTTCAAAAAGCGCACCCAGTGGGCGGTGCCGTGGCGCTCGACGGATTCGAAACGTTCACGCCAATGAGAAGCAATGCGTTGGGACAACCAGTCCTCGCGGCTGAGCGAAGCCGCCTGGCGGACGAGGGTCTGCTCGCGGATGCCGGTATCGTAGACCGCGCCCAGGAAATCACGAAGCCGCGTGCCCGGTCGCAGAACATCCTCGGGTACGGCAAAGAACTCCATGACCTGGCGGCTGGCAAAAATAAGCAGATCGTTGCGGTCATAGATGATGAACGCCGCCGAAAGACTATCGCACACCGCGTCGAAGAGCGCCGTCTGAAGCTCAGCCTCAGCCGGCATCGCATTCGCCATAGATGATGTGTCCGTCTTTTCGAAGCCGGCACTCATTCATTCACATCCCATATCTGTCCGATTTTTGCATTTTCGGAGGTATATGAATAAAATGCCGTTTTTGTCTTAAAGGCCGCTTAACGATATCGACCCCCAATTTTGGGGGAGAAGGCTTCGCCATCTGCTTTCGGCCCGACGAAAGCCCTTTTCTCCTGACCACGAATCCTCGAAAATAGGCCTATGGCCATCAGACAGCTCTCCGAAACGCTCATCAACCAGATCGCCGCCGGCGAGGTCATCGAACGGCCGGCGAGCGCTGCCAAAGAGTTGATCGAAAACGCACTCGACGCGGGCGCGACGCGTATTGAAATCGCCACTGCCGGCGGTGGCAAGGCGCTGTTGCGGGTCAGCGATAACGGTTCCGGCATGGATGCCGCCGATCTTGAACTTGCCGTGCGGCGGCATTGTACCTCGAAAATATCTGATACGCTCGATGATATCCGCACGCTTGGCTTCAGGGGCGAAGCCCTGCCGTCAATCGGTTCGGTGGCACGGCTCAGCATCGCGAGCCGCAAGCGTGACAGCGCTGCAGGCAATGAGATTTCTGTTGCCGGCGGCAAGATCGTGCATCTGCGCCCGGCAGCCGCCAATCCGGGGACGATCGTCGAAGTGCGCGACCTGTTCTTCGCCACGCCGGCACGGCTAAAATTCCTGAAAACGGAGAAGGCGGAAGCTGCCGCAATCACCGAGATCGTCAAGCGGATTGCGATTGCGTTTCCGGGCGTGCGTTTCGTGCTGTCAGGTCCGGATCGTTCGACGCTGGAATTTCCGGCAACCGGAGAAGATCATCTGGCGCGCATGGCGCAGGTGCTCGGCAAGGAATTTCGTGACAATGCGATCGCGATCGACGCCGAACGCGAGGACGTTCAATTGACCGGCTTTGCCGGCGTGCCGACCTTCAACCGGGGCAACTCGGCCCATCAATATGCCTTCGTCAACGGCCGTCCCGTACAGGACAAACTCATCCTCTCGGCGATCCGCGGCGCCTATGCCGAGACGATCCCGGCCGGTCGTTACGCAGTCGCCGTGCTGTCGATCACGCTCGATCCGGCGCTGGTGGACGTCAATGTGCATCCGGCGAAATCCGACGTTCGCTTCCGCGATCCGGGACTGGTGCGCGGGCTCATTGTCGGCGCCATCCGCGAGGCGCTGGCGCGCGACGGCAGCCGGGCGGCAACGACGGGTGCAAGCGATATGCTGCACGCTTTCCGGCCCGGCTTCCAGGCGGCACCACAGCGACCGCAGGCGCCATGGTCTGCGGCAACGTCCCCTTCCCGGCCATACCAGCCGGCAGCCGGTTTCGGTGAAAAACCGCAAGCCTCCTTCGATGGGCTCGTCCATCCGACGGCACGTTCGGAACCGGTTTTCGAGCAGGCACCGCAGCCGCAATCAGCCGCCCCTGAACCGGTGGCGCGCTATCCGCTCGGGGCAGCACGGGCGCAGATTCACGAAAACTATATCGTTGCCCAGACGGATGACGGCATCGTCATCGTCGATCAGCACGCCGCGCATGAGCGGCTGGTGTTCGAGGCCATGCGTAAGGCGCTGCATTCGAAGCGGCTCGCCTCACAGGTGCTGCTGATCCCTGAAATCGTCGACATTCCCGAGGAGGACTGCGACCGGCTGATGGTGCATGCGGCAGAACTCTTTGAGCTCGGCCTTGCGATCGAACGCTTCGGGCCGGGTGCCATCGCCGTGCGCGAGACGCCGGCCATGCTGGGTGAAGTGGACGCGCCTGGCCTCATCCGCCAGCTCGCTGACGAGATCGCCGAATGGGATACGGCCTCAGGCCTTTCCGCGAAGCTCGAATATGTGGCTGCGACCATGGCCTGTCATGGTTCGGTACGATCAGGACGGCGGATGCGGCCCGAAGAAATGAACGCACTCTTGCGCCAAATGGAAGTCACTCCGGGCTCCGGCCAGTGCAATCACGGACGCCCGACCTATATCGAACTCAAGCTTGCCGATATTGAACGGCTGTTCGGCCGGAGCTGAAAAAGCTGGCAAAAGGACCTCTCGGGGAGTATGGCAAGCGGATGACAGACCACAGGGAATGGAGCGCATGAACTTGTTCGAAGGGCACGGGAACCGCGAAGCGAAGATCCGTTATCTCGACGGCGACTTCCAGATTCTGTCCCCCGGCTCCTATGTTGTCTGCGCGCTCACCGGCAAGCAGGTTCCGCTCGACGAGCTTCGTTACTGGAGCGTTGCGCGACAGGAACCCTATGCCGATGTCGCCTCGGCACTCGAAGCCGACCGTCGCGCCGGTGTTCTGCCGACCCAACGCTAAGTCTTTACCTTCGCCTCTCTGAGCCGCCGTTGTCGGCAGGCCTCGAAAGCCCGGTCTATGATGAGGCCCGGGGCGAGCGGGTCCGTGAAGGCCATTTCCACCTCGACGACGCGGCAGCGGGCTGCAAGCTGTTGCGCCTTGCCGTGGTGGCCGGCGAGACGCACGAAGTCCTTCGCGGTCGTAACGATCGTCAAGTTCTGCTGGTCCGCAGTCTTCAGAAGACCGTCGATCTCCTCTTCGCTCAGGTGTTCGTGATCGCCGAAGGCGGTGGCGACTTCGATGGTCGCACCGAGTGAACGAACTGTGCGGAAGAACTTCTCGGGATCGGCGATGCCGGCAAAGGCGAGCACTTTCAAGCCCTCAAGATAGTTTTCGCCCGAGACCTTCAGTGCAGCGGTGAAATAGGGCTTTGCCGCGCGGGCCGCGATACGCACGATACGGTCAGCCGCATTGCCATCTCCGACCTTCAGAAGCGCGGTCGCCTGCCGCAGTTGCAAACGGATCGGCGCGCGCACCGGCCCGCTTGGCACGATATAGCCATTGCCGAGACCGCGCGTCGCATCGATCACCAGAAGCGCATAGTCGATCGAAAGGCGCGCACTTTGGAAGCCATCATCCATGATGATGAAATCGGCACCTTCCTCGACCAGTCTGACCGCACCATCGACACGCCGGCGGGAGATGACGGTCAATGCTTCCTGCGCCAGTAGCAACGGTTCGTCGCCGACGGCAACGGCGTGGTGGTGCGCAGGATCGACAACCGTCGTCACATCGAGAGAGCCGCCATGGCCACGGCTCAGGAAACCGGGGGTCAACCCCTTGGCCTTCGCGGCACGGGCAATTGCAATTGCAGTCGGCGTTTTGCCGGCGCCGCCGACGGTGAAATTACCGACACAGATGACGGGGATCGGAACCGAGGCGCGGCGCGCATGGGTCATGCGGTAACCGGCCACACGACCATAGAGGAAAGAAAGGGGCGATAAAACCCAAGCCTGCCAGCCTGCCCGCCTCCACCAGAAAGGCGGCGCTTCTGAAATCATAATGCCGTCCCGTTTCCCTTGCCCCGCCCTTCAGGACGAGATCCTCCAAAATCGATCGGGCGGATTGAGAGGCCAAAACGCATGAAAATGCAAGCCTTTGCGGGTCAGGCGGGCTGCAGATCTGGTAGCAGGGCCTCAATGCCGGTAATGTCGTCGAAGATATGATCGGCCGCAGCGGAGAGTGATTCAAGTGAGCCGGTACCGGTCAGAACCGCGATCGTCAGGCCAACTTTCGCATTCCTGCCCATATGGAGATCGTGGTTGTTGTCGCCGACTATGGCAACCTCTTCCGGCGATAGGCCGGTCGCAGCGCAGAAGCCGAGCACCATGCCGGGCTCCGGCTTGCTGCCGAAGCCGCTATCATAACCGGCGATGTAATCGACATATTCAGAAATGCCAAAACGCTGAGCCGTCTGGCGGATAGAGCGTTCGTTGTCGCTGGAGGCAATGCCAAGTTTGATGCCGCTGTTGTGCAGCCTCTCGAAGAAGGCGGCGAGATCCGTCACCGGAACGGAGAATTGGGCGGCATTGGCAAAGAGATTGTCCAGCTTGATCGTCAGCTCGATGACATCAACTCCGGAGCCGGCGGCGACCAGGCCCTCGGCGATCTGACGGGTATTGCCGGCCGCAAGCAAGCTGTCAGGCACGATATGTCCGGTTACCGGGTCCATACCGCATTCAGCCAAAAGATGGTCGGCCAGAGCAGCGTCGCCTTCAGCGGCGATGCGGGCAAGCTCGCGGTTTACCGGCAGCCAGCTTTCATCATAGTCAAGCAGCGTGCCGTCCTTGTCGAAAAGGATGCCCCTGATCTTCGCCTTGGCCGACATATTTGCTCCTCAGGCCTGCGCTGCCTTGGGCAGCAGGCGCGCCTTCACCGTCAGCGGATTGATATAGGGCTCCAGCCCCTTCAAGGTGGCGCTCAGCGCGCCGCGCATTTCATGCACGGTGGCGATGCCAGCCTGGATCATGTTGCCGCGCGCCTCGTCATTGGTCAGCAGGTAATGCACGCCTTTTGCCAGCATTTCAGTATCGCGCACCATGCGGGCGCTGCCGCTGCGGGCGAGCTTCTGATAGGCCTCGCGGAAATTCTGAACATTGCCGCCGGACAGGATGGCGCAGCCAAGCATGGCCGGCTCCAGCGGGTTCTGGCCGCCTTCGGCAAAGAGCGAACGGCCAACGAAAGCGACTTCCGTCAGGCGAAGATAGAGGCCCATCTCGCCGATCGTATCGCCAAGAAAGATATCGACGTCGGGCGAGAGGACATCATCGCGTGTGCGGCGGGCGACCTTCAGCCCCTGTTTGACGAGGGCAGCCTCGATCTCGTCCCCCCGTTCGGGATGGCGCGGCACGATGATCGTCAATTGCCTGTCGCGGTCGCGGAGCGCCCGGTGGACAATGCCGGCCGCATTCTCCTCGCCGTCGAAGGTGGAGATCGCGGCCCAGGTCTTGCGATCGCCGATCTGCTTTTTGTAGCGGGCAAAGACGGCGCTGTCATAGGGTGGCGCGTCGGTATCGACCTTGAGATTGCCTGAGGTTATGACCGGTACGGCGCCGAGATCCCGGAAACGTTCGGCATCGACATCGGACTGGGCGATGACGAGCGCAAGATTTTCGAAGAGCGCTTCGGCAATCGCCGGGCGGCGGCGCCAGCGAGCGAATGAGCGGTCCGACATGCGGGCATTGACGAGGATCTGCGGAATACGGCGACGGCCGAGTTCCAGCACGGTCGCGGGCCAGATTTCGGACTCGGCAATGATGGCGCAGTCCGGCTGCCAATAATCGAGGAAACGGCCGACGGCGGGCTTCAGGTCGAGCGGCACATATTGATGGATCGCATCATTGCCGAGACGTTCGGCGGCGAGCTTCGCCGAGGTGATGGTGCCCGTCGTGAGGATGACGTTGATGCCACGGCGGCGGATTTCACGGATGAGGGGAATGACAGCGTTGGTTTCACCGACACTTGCAGCATGAAACCAGACGAGCGGGCCTTGCGGCCGGTTGGCGCTCGCATAGCCGAACCGCTCCAGCCGGCGGGCACGGTCTTCCTTGCCCTTGGCCGTGCGATAGGTGATGTAGAGGCCGACGACCGGCGAGGCTACGGTTCCCGCCAGACGGTACGCGTTCAGACCGATCCGCGCCATCCGGGAGCTCATTCAGCAGACCTCCGATCCATGCAGATCGACATCAATCCAATTTCCCTAATTATCGTTGCGGCCGCAATGACCGATTAATTTGTTCAGAATGCGTCGATCGAGGGCAAGGGAGCGATGCGCAAAGGCCTCCGCTGTGGATAGCGGAGGCCAACGATTGCAGCGAGGCTCACTTGCTTCCGGTCGTATCCTGCGGGTCGAGCAGGCGATGCATATGAACGATGAAATAACGCATATGCGCGTTGTCGACCGTCTGTTGCGCCTTGCCCTTCCAGGCCGTCAGTGCCGAAGCATAGTCGGGGAAAATACCGACAATATCGAGATCCTTGAGATCCCGAAACTGGATGCCTTCGAGGCTTTCGAGTTCGCCACCAAATACGAGATGCAGGAGCTGCTTTTTACCGCCGGAGTCCGTCATTTTTATTCTCTTTCCGATTATTCTCCTCCGGCTCCTCATCTGAGGGATTTTGACGGAAACGTCAACCGTCTCGTAGCTGAGTGAGCAAGTCAAGATATTCGTGGAGACGGGTAATTGAAGCTGCACAAAGAGCGTCGTGACTGACTTTTTCTGTATTATAGATTGCCGATCGACCCGAGAGATCGACAAGGCGGCCACCCGCGCGATCCAGAATGAGATCAGCAGCGGCAATATCCCAGTCGTGCGCGTTGTGCCCGACAAACGTTGCGTCCAGACGTCCATCGGCGACCATGGCGATACGGTAGGCGAGCGAAGGGATATGTTTGACGCGCTCGCTGCGCTCTCGCACGGCTGCCGGCAGAGCCTTGAACAGTTCCTCGCCGATAGCAAACTGGCTGATATCGCCTTTGCCGCGCCTGGATACGGCGATCGGCTCGCCGTTTTTCAGTGCAGGACCACCCTCCACTGCCTCGTAAAGTTCGTCCAATGCAGGCGCATAAAGCACGCCAGCTACGGGGCGGCCGCGATGGACGATGCTGATGCTCACACACCAGAGGTTCTTGCCGGCCAGAAATGCCCGCGTGCCATCAATCGGATCAACGATAAACAGCGTCTCATATTGCAGGCGGCCGGCATCATCGTCCGTCTCCTCCGACAGCCATCCATAGTTCGGCCGCGCATTGCGCAGGATGGTCTCGAGCTTTTCGTTGGCAGCGAAATCGGCGGCGCTGACGGGTGATCGGTCTTCGTTCTTCCACCAGACTTCCGGCGACTTGTTGAAGAAGCCGAGTGCGACGGCGCCTGCCTGTTTCGCGGCATCGGCAATCAGCATGAGATCGCCTTGCCAGCGGGACTGTTCCACGTCGCTCATCGCATCGATCCGTTCGTCAGCGGCCCGCAAGCGTCATGCCTTCAATGGCGAAGGTCGGAGCCGCCACACCGAACTTGCGGTCGATGTCATTGGCGAGCGTCAGCCGCATGAACATGTCCTTGAGGTTCGAGGCAATCGTCACCTCCGACACCGGGAAGGTCAGCTCACCGTTTTCGATCCAGAACCCGGTCGCACCGCGACTATATTCGCCGGTGATCATGTTGACGCCCTGGCCGATCAGTTCCGTCACATAGAAGCCGTTGCCGACGCTGCGGATCAGCTCTTCCGGCGAGATGTCGCCAGGTTCCAACGCTAGGTTGGTTGACGCTGGCGTAACCGACGTGCCACCGCGCACACCGCGGCCATTGGTCTCGAGACCACCAATCTCACGCGCTGTGGATGTGGACAGAAACCAGTGCTTGAGTACCCCATCCTCGATCATCACGAGCCGTTCGCCGGACACACCTTCGCCATCGAATGGACGGGAAGACGGTCCACGCACGATCAGCGGATCGTCCGTTATCGACAGGCCTGCCTTCAACACCTGCTGGCCCATCTTGTCACGCAGGAAACTCATCTTGCGGGCGACCGAAGCGCCGTTGATGGCGCCGGCAATGTGGCCGACGAACCCACGAGCGATGCGCGGATCGAAGATGACGGTAATGTCCTTGCCGGTTGGCACCTGCCGCGGATTGATACGCTTGATGGCGCGCTCGCCGGCCCGGCGGCCGATTTCGGCTGGATCGTCGAGATCGGCATGATAGAGGCGGCTGTCGAAATCATAGTCCCGCTCCATGCCGGTGCCTTCACCGGCAATGACGCTGACGGAATTGCCGAAGCGCGACGCCATATAACTGCCTTCGAAGCCGTGCGAGGTGGCAAGCACCAGTCCGCCCATGCCGGCGGAGGCACCAGCGCCGGAGGAGTTGGTGACGCCTTTCACGGCAAGCGCTGCGGCTTCGGCGGCAAGGGCAGCCTCGCGCAGCTGCTCGGCGCTGACCTCGGTCGTGTCCAGAAGCTGCAGGTCGGGATAGGTCTTTGCCAGCCTGTTTTCGTCAGCCAGGCAGGCGAACGGATCTTCCGGCGAGACTTTGGCCATGGCGACCGCACGCTCAGCCATCGCCTGCAGATCGAAGCCCGGATTTGCGGAAACACTTGCAACCCGTTTGCCGATGAAGACACGCAGCGAAAAGTCGTCGCTTTCCGAGGATTCTGTTCCTTCGACTTTGCCTAAACGAACGCTCACCGATTGCGCGCGCGAGCGGACAACCACGGCGTCTGCTGCATCGGCGCCTGCTTTCTTCGCCAGATCGATCAGTTGACTTGCGCGGGAAAGAAGTGTCGAGGAATCGATTTCAGAGGACATGATTTGGCCTTTCCTTCCAGTTCCATTTATTGTGCACTCCTGAAAGCATCAAGGCCGTGGATGCCGATTCTTTTCCTGGCTGCCTGCTTGCTCCGCCATCGAAAGAAATGAAGCATGTCCGCACCCAACGCGCTTTTCACCGAAACCATCCTGCTGCTCGGCGGCGCCGTCGTCGCCGCCCCTATTTTCAAGAAGCTGGGTCTCGGCACGGTGCTCGGCTACCTGGCGGCAGGCATCGTCATCGGACCGGTCTTCCACGGCATTACCGACGGCGAGCAAATCCTCGACGTTGCCGAACTGGGCGTCGTCTTCCTGCTCTTCATCATCGGGCTTGAACTGAAGCCATCACGCCTCTGGCAGATGCGACGCGACATCTTCGGTCTCGGCACGGCACAGGTGATGGTGACGGGTCTGGCCTTGACTGGGCTTGCCTGGGCTTCCGGCGTCCTAGGCTGGCGCGGCAGCATCGTTGCCGGTTCCGGGCTGGCGCTCTCCTCGACTGCCTTTGCCATGCAGATCCTAGAAGGCGATGGAGACGTGAACACGCGCTATGGGCAACGCTCTTTCTCCATGCTGCTCTTTCAGGATCTCGCGATCGTGCCGCTTTTGGCTGTCGTCACCATTCTCGACGGCAACAAGGGCAGCGGCAATCCGCTTGTCGACTTCGGCGTCTCGGTGGCAGCCGTCGCCGGGATGATCGTCATGGGAAGATACCTGCTGACACCCCTCTTTCAGGTTATCGCCCGTACCGGCGCACGCGAAGCGATGATCGCAGCCGCTCTGTTCGTCGTCTTGGGATCGGCAAGCCTGATGCAGCTTGCCGGACTTTCGATGGCGATGGGCGCCTTCCTGTCCGGCGTCATGCTGGCGGAATCCTCCTACCGCCATGAGCTGGAAGCCGATATCGAGCCTTTCCGCGGCGTGCTCCTCGCTATCTTCTTCATTGCCGTCGGCCTGTCGCTGCAACTCGACGTGCTGATCGACAATGCTCTCTTCATCATCGTCGCCGTGCCGATCATCATGGCCGTCAAGGCGCTGATCATCTATGCGCTTTGCCGGCTGACGCGCTCTTCGCACGACGATGCGGTGCGCATCGCCTTCCTCCTGCCGCAAGGCGGCGAATTCGGCTTCGTGCTCTTCACCGCGGCTGCCGTTGCCGGGCTGATGCCGAGCAGCACCGCTTCGCTTCTCGTGGCAATCGTCACGCTTTCCATGGCGCTGACGCCGCTCGGTGCTGCCCTTTCCCAGCGAATGCTGACAGGGGAAGATCATGAGGAGCTCGATGAGGATTTCGAGGGCGCGGGCGCAGATGTGCTGATGGTCGGCTTCTCGCGTTTCGGCCAAATCGCTGCGCAGATCCTGCTTGCCGGCGGCCGGAGCGTCACAGTCATCGACTTTTCGGCCGACCGCATCCGGCAGGCGTCCTCCTTCGGTTTCCGCATCTATTTTGGTGACGGCACACGCAAGGATGTGCTGCGCTCGGCGGGCATCGACCGGGCAAAGATCGTGCTCGTCTGCACCCAAAAGAAGGAGATCACCGACAAGGTGGTCGAACTGATCCAGGCCGACTACCCGCAGACGACGCTCTTCGTGCGTTCCTATGATCGTATTCACTCGATCGAACTGCGTAACAAGGGCGTCGATTACGAGCTGCGCGAAACGCTGGAATCCGGTTTGCTGTTCGGCCGGCGGACGCTGGAAGCGCTCGGCGTTGCCGAGATGGATGCCTATGAGATCGGCGAAGACATTCGCAAGCGCGACGAGGCCCGGCTGGTGCTGCAGGTTTCCGAGGGACTGCAGGCGGGACGGGATCTCCTGTTTTCAACACCGATCCGTCCGGAGCCGCTGGTCAAGCCGAAACGCGCAGCCGATCCCTTTGCCGACGATCCGCTGGCAGCCAGGTCCGACGTGACGGCGGATGCCTAAAGGCCTGCGGCACTCAGCGCTTCAACCGCGCCTCGATTTCCCGGTCGAGGGCGTATTTCAATTCGTCCTTCACACCGACGGACATGGCAAGCACGTCGCGCGCCTTCAGGAAATCCATGACGCCGGTGCGGCCGACCGTGGGGCGAAGAAAGATATGCGGCCGCGAGAGCCTCAGCTTCAGCGAAATTGCCGTTTGCATCATCAGCTGACCGGAGCCGAAGATGCTTTCCATGCGGTTCGGGATATGAGTGCCGTCGCCTTCGGGTGCGCCGACGACATCGATGCCCACGACAATATCGGCAAGGTCCATCAGGCATTCATAAGGCACGGGATTGGAGATGCCCCCGTCGATCATTACCCGGCCATGCAGCCTGACTGGCATGAAGACGGCAGGAATGGCCGATGATGCGGCGAGCGCTGGAAAAAGCTGACCCTGTTCGACGATGACCTCGTTCTGGCCGTAATAGTCCGTGGTGACGACTTTCATCGGCACCAGGAGATCTTCGAAACGCTGCGGCAGTTCCGAGGGCAGGAACGCCTTCAGGATGCGTTCGAGATTGAACTGGCCGATGCGGATACCCTTAGCCACGGCATCCCGCACGGTCGTTGGCCGTAGGCCCCAGATACGGCTGACGACGGCCGCCTTGTTGCCGACAGTTGCCAGCGCATGTTCGCGGATTTCCGCGCCGGACATGCCGGCGCCCATGCCAGCGCCCATGATGGCGCCGATGGAGGAGCCTGATATCGCCACTGGACGAATACCGAGTTCATCCAGCGTTTCGATGACATGAATATGTGAGAGGCCGCGCGCACCACCGCCGCCGAAGGCGACAGCTATCGTCGGGAGATCGCTGATCGCAGGTGACTTCGGACTGATGATTTCCGCCTGCGGCACGATTTGCTGCCCCCAACGCGCCGACTACTGCGGCTGATACCGGAAGAAATGCACTCTGGTATCGCCGAATATTCGGTTTTCGAGAAAAACATAGGAAGGATGCACCGAAACTGCAACATCTGCGCGTTCTTCCAGGACGGTAATCGCGCCCGGCTTGAGCCAGCCGCCTTCGGCAGCTGCTGCCAAGGCCTTCTCGCCCAGCCCTCTGCCATAGGGCGGATCGGCGAAGAGCATATCGAAGGGCTCGAGATTGCCGATGCTGCCGAGATCGGTCGCATCACGACGCAGGATGCGCGTCCTGCCATGCAAGCCGAGCGCATCGATATTTTCCCAGAGAAGCGCTCTGCCCTCGACACTGTTTTCGACAAACAGCGCATGGCGACAGCCGCGTGAGACGGCTTCGAGGCCGACCGCGCCGGTACCCGCGAACAGATCGAGGATCCGGGTGCCGTCAACGCATTCCGGATAGGCATGGCTCAGAATATTGAACAGGCTCTCACGCGTCCGGTCCGCAGTCGGCCGAATGTCGTTGGATTTTGGTACGGCAAGCGGCCGTCCGCGAAACTCACCGCCGACGATCCGCACCGCGCGTCATTCCCTTACCTTTCGCACCACCTCTGGACGGCCCGCCCGAAGGCTTGCCGCCACCACCCGGCCGATCGCCTTTCGGCTTGCCGGAGAAACCCTTTGCCCCACGGGGCTTGTCCCCAAAAGGCTTGTCACCGCGTGAACGTTCCGAACGGCCCTCGCCGCCAAAGCTTCTACCCGTACGGGAACGCTCGCCGCCCTCTTCGCGAGAGCGGAAAGGACGCGAACCCTCTTCACCTTCGGTGCGTGGGCGATGCTCGCCACGCGGCTTGGCACCAGAAGGTTTGTCTCCACGCGGACGGTCAGAACGGCTCTCGCCGCCGAAACTCCTCGCTGGACGCGAAGAGCGTTCGCCACCATCCTCACGCGGGCGGTCGCGGAAGGAACGCGGGCGCTCTTCTCCGTCCGTGCGCGGACGGCGCTCGCCACGCGGCTTGTCTCCGAAAGACTTGTCGCCGCGCGGTCGTTCCGAGCGGCCTTCGCCACCAAAGCTTCTCTTGCGCGGACGATCGCCGCCCTCTTCACGTGCAGGATGATCGCCGAAAGAGCGCTTGCGGCCGAAACCTTCATCCTCGTCGCGTTTGCGGGGCGCCTCGCTCGAGCGAATCCATTCGCCATCCTCTTCATGGACGCGATTGATCTGCAGGCGCGGGCGATCGCTCGTGCGGTCGAAGCGCGGCTCCTTTGCCGGGGCGGCCGTTTCGCCGCGACGGCGGGCGGTCTGCGCATTCTTCGCGGCCTTGGCCGCTGCCTTCTCGCCGAGCGGACGCGCACCTGGCGCCATCCAGACATTGGCGTTGCGACGGCTGCCGAGAGCCGGACGCTTCGGGCGGTCATCGTCGCCGCGGCGGTCGTCTCTACGATCATCCCGCCGACGATCGTCGCGCTTGGTATCAAGACGGCTCAAAGCGCGTTCGCGCTTGTCTTCGTCACGGCGCGGGCGTTCGCGGCGCTCCTGCACCGGTTCCTCGGTCTCTTCGGCAGCAACGGCCGGCGCGTTATAGATCGGCGCGTCGAAATTCGCTTTGGCATCCTCGATCAGGCGCGGGCCAAGCTGATCGCGCAACGTGCGGCCACGCACTTCGATCACCTGACCCTCGGGCAGTTCACCGAGCTGGAAAGGACCGTAGGAAACGCGGATCAGGCGATTGACGTCGAGGCCGAGCGCGCCGAGCACGTTCTTGATTTCGCGGTTCTTGCCTTCGCGTAGGCCCATGGTGATCCAAACATTGGATCCCTGGGTGCGGTCGAGCGTCGCCTCGATGGAGCCGTAGAGAACGCCGTCGACGGCAATGCCGTCCTTCAGCTTGTCGAGCGCTTTCTGATCGATCTCGCCATGGGCGCGCACGCGGTAGCGGCGCAGCCAGCCGGTGGTTGGCAGTTCCAACGCGCGGGCAAGGCCGCCGTCATTGGTCAGCAGCAGCAGGCCTTCGGTGTTGATATCGAGACGGCCGATCGACATGACGCGCGGAAGCTCTTCCGGCAGGTTGTCGAACACGGTAGGGCGGCCCTCGGGATCGGAATTCGTCGTCACGAGGCCCGGCGGCTTGTGGTAGAGCCAGAGGCGCGTGCGCTCGATACCACGAATCGGCACGCCATCAACTTCGATCTTATCTTCGAGTGTGACGTTGACGACGGGCGTGTCGAGGAGCTTGCCGTTCAGCGTGACGCGGCCGTCCATGATCATGCGTTCGATATCGCGGCGGGAGGCAACGCCGGCGCGCGCCATCACCTTGGAGATGCGTTCTGCCTTGGCTTCGCCATCCGTTTCATTAGCGGCCACTTTCGCGGCTGCGGCCTTTGCCGGCTTGTCGCTACCGGCCTTCGGGCCGCTTTTCGACCGCGCGTCACGCGCAGGGGGCCGTGCGCCCGGGCGTTTTGGCTTGTCTTTGGGTGTCATTTGTTGTTTGCCTGCCTTTTCGGCCTGTCTATCAGGTCGCGCACCTGCGGTTAAGTGGAAATTCTTGCGAACGTGAAGACAAATCGATTTATGGAGATGGCGTTAGAGGAAGCGCGCGCTGCGGGAGACCGCGGCGAAGTGCCGATCGGCGCCGTTGTCGTGGTCGATGGCGAAGCGATCGCAAGCTCCGGAAACCGCACCCGGGAACTCAACGACGTGACCGCCCATGCCGAAATCGCCGCCATTCGCATAGCTGCCGACAGGCTCGGCCAGGAGCGGCTCGTCGGTGCCGATCTCTATGTGACCCTGGAACCCTGTACGATGTGTGCGGCGGCGATTTCATTTGCCCGTATCCGCAGGCTTTATTACGGCGCGGAGGATCCGAAAGGTGGCGCGGTCGACAATGGCGTGCGCTTTTATGCGCAGCCGACCTGCCATCATGCGCCGGAGGTCTATTCCGGCTTCAACGAGACCGAATCCGCTGACATGCTGAGGACATTCTTTTCGGAGAAACGAGACACGCCTTGATGCCCGTTAGGAATCACCGGGCTCCTTGTCGTCTGCGGCTGTCTCACGTCGCGCAGACGCCACACCGGTTCACTGAGGACCAGCGATAGCGGGTTTTATTGAAGGATCTGCCACCATTTGGTGCCGCTGCCGGCAACGGCCGCGTCCTTCTTACGCTGCTTGTCTTTCTTCTGCTCCGGCGTGCCCAGATCGTCGAGCTTTGCCGGATCATCGACCGCGCGATATTCGGTCGGCGGATCGGAAATGTAGCGGCGCTGGTCGATATAGGCGCCCTTCTGCAGGGCGCGCGCTTCACGATATGCCTTGGTCTGGGCTTCGGTCGTCTGGCGTCCGCCCTCGATGGCGGAACTGGCAAGCGGCGAACGATAGGCTGGATTGTCCGAATTTTCGTCGGCTTCCTTGACGAGACGCTGGCGGGCTTCTTCAGGCGATTCAACCCACTGCGGATTGTCCTTATTGGCAACGGTTTGCTGCGGCTGGACGAGAGTTTCCTTCTGGTCCTTCGCGGGCATGACGAGCGTCGGACGCGGCGTGTATTTCACACCGGCATTTTTCGGGCCTGGGCCAGTCAGTGAAACGGATTGGCCGAGGTCGTCGGCAAGCTGTTCCATGGCGGTCTTGTCGGTGCCGTAAGTCGGGCTGCTGGCGCAACCTGACATCAAGGAGCTTCCCGCCATCACAAGAGACAGGCAGGCGCCCAAACGGAACCAATGCGTCGCTAACATGAAAACCCTTCCCGCATGCCGGAATCAGTACTGCCCACCGGACAATCGTCCCCCTGACGCAAAAATCCGGCCATTTTCAGGCAGCTTTTACCGGATGAACGCCACAAAGGCAATTCACCCGGCAAATATCTTCAGGCCCGGATACCGAGTTCGCGCAATGCCGCAGCGTCACGCGCCGAGACATCGGGATAATCAGGGTCGGAGCCGACATCGGTTGTGATGCGCCACGAACGGGCGCATTTGACGCCTTCGGCAAGCTTCGGAACGACGGCGACTTCGGGGACTTCGGCCAAGCGGAAGGCTTCAGCCGGGCCAGCGCTCGCCTCGACCTTGATGCCCGAGGTGATGCAAACTTCGCTGAAATCCTGACCTTCGAGCGCCTTCAACAGTTCCGCGTCGGCGACATAGACGACGGGGGCTGCTTCCAGCGACGAGCCGATGCGCTTGTCCTTGCGTTCGATTTCGAGCGCTCCGGTCACGACGCTGCGGATCGCGCGGATCTTCTTCCATTTCTCAGCCAGCGCGTCGTTGTGCCATTCCTTCGCAACCGGAGCAAACTGCTCCAGATGTACGGAGACGGCCGACGGATTGCGCGAGAGCCATGCTTCTTCGGTCGTGAAAGGCAGCATCGGGGCGAGCCAGGTCACCATACAATCGAAGATCATGCGGATGACATAGAGCGCCGAGCGGCGGCGAAGGCTGGAGGGCGCATCGCAGTAGAGCGCATCCTTGCGGACGTCGAAATAGAAGGCCGAGAGCTCGACATTGGCAAAATCGATCAATGCGCGGGCGATCTTCTTGAAGTCGAAGGCGTCGTAGTTTTCACGCACGAGCTGATCAAGCTCAGAGAGGCGATGCAACATCAGTTGCTCCAGCTCCGGCAGATCGGAAAGTGAGATGACTTCGCCCTTGTCGTGCGCCAGCGTGCCGAGCATCCAGCGGATGGTGTTGCGCAGCTTACGATAGGCATCGACATTGGTCTGGATAATCGTCTTGCCGACACGCAAATCGTCCGCATAGTCAGAGGTCATGACCCAGAGACGCAAGATGTCGGCGCCGGCATCTTTCATCACTTCCTGCGGCGAAGTGACGTTACCCTTCGACTTCGACATCTTCTCGCCCTTCTCGTCCATGGTGAAACCATGAGTGAGGACGGCATTATAAGGCGCGCGGCCACGGGTGGCAGCCGATTCCAAGAGCGAGGAGTGGAACCAACCGCGATGCTGGTCGGAACCTTCAAGATAGAGATCGGCCGGCCACTTCAAGTCGGGGCGGTCTTCCAGGGTAAAGGTGTGGGTGGAGCCCGAGTCGAACCAGACGTCGAGAATATCCATGACCTGCGACCACTTGGACGGATCATGCTCGTTGCCGAGGAAGCGCTCCTTGGCGCCTTCGGCAAACCAGGCATCGGCGCCTTCGGCATCGAACGCGTCAAGGATGCGCTGGTTGACGGCATCATCCTGCAACACTTCACCATGCTCGTCGACGAAGACGCAGATCGGTACGCCCCATGCGCGCTGGCGAGACAGAACCCAATCCGGGCGCTGCTCGATCATGGCGCGCAGACGGTTCTGGCCGGCAGCGGGCACGAAGCGGGTATCGTCGATCGCCTTCAGCGCGCGGGTGCGCAGCGTCGTTCCGTCCGCCAGCGTCTTGTCCATATAGACGAACCACTGCGGCGTGTTGCGGAAGATGACCGGCTTTTTGGAGCGCCAGGAATGCGGATACTGGTGCTTCAGGCGGCCACGGGCAAAAAGTGTGTTGCGTTCGATCAGCGCCTTGATGACGCGGTCGTTGGCATCGCCCTTCTTGCCATTGTCGTCGATGACTCGTGCGCCTTCGAAGCCGGGGGCGTCAGCCGTGTAGAAACCGCCATCGTCAACCGGGAACGGGATCTTGGTCTCGATACCGCGTGCCTCGATCTCGCGGCCGTGCGCCATCCAGACATCGAAGTCTTCGCGGCCGTGGCTCGGCGCGGTATGCACGAAACCGGTACCGGCATCATCAGTGACATGATCGCCATCGAGCAGCGGTACGGCGAATTCGTAGCCGCCGCCGAGGCCCTTAAGCGGATGGGCGCAGGTGATGCCAGAGAGATCGGCAGCCGTGACGTCGGAAAGGCGCTTATACTGCAGCTTTGCCTTGGCGAAACATTCTTCGGCGAGCTTGTCGGCGAAAACAAGCTTCTCACCCGGGCGCGGACCAAATTCGTTCTCGGCGGCCGTCACTTCGTAAAGGCCGTAGGCAACGCGCGAGGAATAGGCGATCGCCCGGTTGCCAGGGATCGTCCAGGGCGTTGTGGTCCAGATGACGACGAAGGCATCCTTGAGACCATCAGAGCCCTTTGCGACCGGGAACTTCACCCAGATCGTGTCGCTCTCATAATCATGGTACTCGACTTCGGCTTCCGCCAGCGCCGTGCGCTCGACGACCGACCACATGATCGGCTTGGAGCCGCGATAGAGCTGGCCGCTCCTGGCGATCTTCAACAGTTCGCCGGCGATGCGGCTTTCCGCGTGGAAGTTCATCGTCAGGTACGGGTTTTCGAAATCGCCTATTATGCCGAGGCGCTGGAACTCGCCGCCTTGGATGGCGATCCATTTTTCGGCATAGGCGCGGCATTCGCGGCGGAATTCGATCATCGCCGACGGTTCGGTCAGGTCAGGCTTGGCCTTGCCCTTGGCGCGGTAGTTTTCTTCCTCGATCTTCCATTCGATCGGCAGGCCGTGGCAGTCCCAGCCGGGAACGTAGTTGGAATCGTAACCGCGCATCTGGAAGGAGCGGGTGATGACATCCTTGAGGATCTTGTTCAGCGCGTGGCCGATATGGATGTTGCCATTCGCATAGGGCGGGCCGTCGTGCAGGACGAATTTTTCGCGGCCGGCGGCGGACGCACGCAGCTTCTTGTAGAGGTTCATCTGCTGCCAGCGGGCAACGAGTTCCGGCTCCTTCTGCGGCAGGCCGGCGCGCATCGGGAAATCCGTCTCGGGCAGATAGAGGGTCTTCGAGTAATCGATCTTTTCGGCTGTATCGGTCATGTGTGACAATCGTTTCTGGCGGCCCGGATGGGCGCGCGGATATCAAATCTATGGTGACGGAAAGCGCTTGCTCAGCTCAAGCGCCAAAAACCCGGACCTTCCGGCCGCTCAGCGCGCGCGGAAGACCGGGCCGATAATTCGTATCGAATGCGCCAGCCGGATTTTACTCATCGCGCCGGTTCATAGGCGCTTTTCAGCGGAAAAGGAAGAGGGATTTCAGTCCTTCGCCTTCACGAAAAGCCGCAGCAGGACGCTTGCGGCTTGGCACCAGGCGGGCTCAGGCCCTTGCCGTTCCCCGTGCCGGCGCCAGCAGATTGACGATGACGGCGACGAGGATGTTCACCACCAGGGCCAGCAGGCCGATATAAATGGTGAAGGACGTATCCCCAAGGCTGATCGGTTGCAGCGGTTTCAGGCCGTTGATCCAGACGAGGAAGGTGCCGCCGAAGAAGCCGACAAACCAGCCGGCAAGCAGGCCGGGCGCGCGGAACCAGCCGGTGTAGAGGCCGAAGACAAGTGCAGGCAGCGTCTGCACGATCCATATGCCGCCCAGAAGCTGCAGATCGAGCGCAAACTGCGTAGGCAAGAAGATGACAACGAGCAGAGCACCGATCTTCACGACGAGCGAGGTCACCTTGGCGACCTTGGCCTCACCCGCTGGGGAGACTTCGGGGTCGATATAGGCCTTCCAGAAATTGCGGGTGAAAAGATTGGCCGCCCCGATGCTCATCACTGCCGCCGGCACCAGTGCGCCGATCGCAATCGCCGAGAATGCAAAGCCGGCAAACCAGCTCGGGAAGAGCGTTTGGAAAAGAGCCGGCACGACATCATTCGGGCTGTCGAGCTTCAGGTTGGCGGCGTGGCCCATATAGCCGAGCAAGGCGAGGAGGCCGAGTAGAAGCGTATAGGCCGGCAGCAGCACCGCATTCTTGCGGATCGTGTTGCCGCTGTTGGACGCGAAGATGCCAGTCAGCGTATGCGGATACATGAAGGCGGCGAGAGCCGAGCCGAGCGCCAGCGTCGCGTAGGCGACGTACTGGTTGGGGGCAAGCAGCAGGCTTCCCGATCCCTTGGCCTGGAAGGCGGCGTCGGCGGCGTTGAAGACATTGGCATAACCGCCGAGCTTCGAAGGGATCAGGGCGACTGCGGCTATCACCACGATATAGATCATGATGTCCTTGACGAAAGCGATCAGGGCCGGTGCGCGCAATCCCGCGGAATAGGTATAGAGCGCCAGCACGATGAAAGCGATGGCGAGCGGCAGTTCGCCATGCAGACCGAGCGCCTTGAAGACCGCCGCCATGCCGACCAGTTGCAGGGCGATGTAAGGCATGGTGGCGATGGCGCCGGTGATGGCTACCGCCAGCTCCAGCCCGCGCGAGCCATACTGGCCATGAACCACATCGGCAGCCGTGACGTAACCGAAATCCTTCGCCCGCTTCCAGAGCACTGGCATGACCATGAAGACGAAGGGGTAGACGATGATCGTATAGGGCAGCGCGAAGAAGCCATAAGCGCCGACGGTATAGACGAGCGCGGGCACCGCAATGATCGTATAGGCGGTGTAGAAATCGCCGCCGACAAGGAACCAGGTGATCCAGATACCGAAGCTGCGCCCGCCAAGGCCCCATTCATCGATGTGCGCAAGCGTTTCAGGTTTGCGCCAATGGGCGGCGATGAAGCCCATAACGGTGACCAACAGAAAGAAGAAGATAAAGATGGCAAGCGCCGTCATGTTGCTTTCAGTCGTCATGGCGCATGCTCCGATAGGCGATCCAGGTCAGGAACGCTGTTATCGGTACCCAGAGAAGCTGATACCAATAGAAAAAGGGGAAGCCGAGAACGACCGGGTCGCGGAAATTATAGAAGGGCACCCAGAGAAGCCCGATATAGGGGATGAGGAGCAGCCAGCAGGCTGCCGTTCCAAAACCTTTGTCCATGTCGAGATCGCCTTTCGAAGCTTGGGCGCAGTCGATCCGCGTCTTATCTCCAAAATGAAATATGCCCCGGCGACGGGTCGGCAAGCAGAAGACGGCTGCGATTTCGTTGCTTCCAATACAAAAAATTCAAAACCCCTGTCGATTTCCGGCTTGCCCGATCGTCTTTGACTTGCAGGCATGAAATTTCATCATGTCAGATCAAACCCGTCCGTAAGGAGTGATGAGGATATGAGCAGTTCCTATCGTTGGGTTATCGTCGCGGCCGGCGCACTGATGACGTGCGTGGCTCTCGGCGCCATGTTTTCTCTCGCAATTTTCCAGCAACCGATCGCCGACGCGACCGGCTGGTCGCATGCCGGTATCGCCAGCGCCATGACGCTGAATTTCATCGTCATGGGCATAGGTGGCTTCTTCTGGGGCGCTGCCAGCGACCGGTTCGGACCGCGCCCGGTGGTGCTGATCGGTGCCGTCATTCTCGGGCTGGCGCTGATGCTGGCCAGCCGCGCAGAAACGCTTCTGCAGTTCCAATTGACCTACGGCGTGCTCGTCGGCCTTTCAGCCAGCGCCTTTTTCGCGCCGATGATTGCCGCGACGACAGCGTGGTTCGACGAGAACCGCGGCCTTGCCGTCTCGCTGGTTTCGGCCGGCATGGGCGTTGCGCCGATGACGATCTCGCCCTTCGCGCGCTGGCTGATCACATCCTATGAATGGCGCCCGGCGATGATGATCATCGGCATCGGTGCGCTCATCCTGATGATCCCGGCCGCCCTTCTCGTACGCCAACGGCCGTCGCCGCCTGTCGATACGCATGAGGCAATCGTCTCAGGCGATGGCGGCGCCGCTGACCTTTGGACGGTTTTCCGTTCGCCGCAGTTCATCGTGCTCGGGCTCACCTTCTTTGCCTGCTGCGCCGCCCATTCCGGGCCGATCTTTCATATGGTGAACTATGCCACGCTCTGCGGCGTAGCCCCCATGGCCGCGGTCAGCATCTACAGTGTCGAGGGTCTTGCCGGTCTCGGCGGACGCCTGCTCTATGGCACGTTGGCGGACCGGATCGGTGTGAAGCGGGTGATCGTTGCAGGCCTGCTGATACAGGCAGCGGCGCTTGCGACCTATCTTGCCGTCAGCAAACTCGGCGAGTTCTACGCACTCGCCGTCATCTTCGGCAGTGCCTATGGTGGGGTGATGCCACTCTATGCCGTGCTGGCGCGCGAATATTTCGGCCCACGTATCATCGGCACGGTCTTTGGGGCAGCGACGATGCTGTCCAGCCTCGGAATGGCCTTCGGCCCGCTGGTCGGCGGGTGGATCTACGACACCTATGCCAACTACTCGTGGCTCTTTATCGGCTCCGCTCTGGTCGGGCTCGGTGCGGCAGCAATTGCACTCGCCTTCCCGCCGCTGCCGCGACCGAAGGCGCAGCCTGCACTCGGGGCAGCCTGAGCAGTTCTTCGCGTTTATGCAATTCCGGACGCAAAACGCCTATGCACTTTGCTGGAATTGTTCAGTCGAAACAGAGCTTCCGGTCGAGTTCGCCAAGTGGCCTCACACCCGAAAGCAGAGCCCTCGCCTCTTCCTCGTCGCGCTTCATCTGCGCGACGAGCGGATCAAGCCCGTCAAATTTCAGTTCCGGACGCAGATAGCCGAAGAAGGAGACCGAACAGGTCTGGCCATAGAGATCGCCGCTGAAATCAAAGAGATAGGTTTCTAGCAGCGGCGCGCCGTTTTCCGTCACCGTCGGGCGGCGGCCGTAGCTTGCCACCGCATCATAAAGCTTGCCGTTTTCGAGGCGGAAGCGAACGGCATAGATGCCCGCCGCAAGATCCACCTCCGGCGGCAGCTGCATATTGGCAGTCGGAAAACCGAGCTGGCGGCCAAGCTTTTCACCGCCAATCACCTTCGACTGCACCGTATAATGATAACCGAGCATGGCGGCGACGGCAGAGACGTCGCCTTCCTTCAGCAGCGCCCGGACATGGCTCGAGGAGACGACATCGGTATTCTCGTCGCGGAAGGCGTCGATCAGGGTGACGCCGAAGCCATATCTGTTGCCGGCATCCATCAGGAAGGCCGGCCCGCCCTCGCGGCCGCGGCCGAAATGGAAATCGAAGCCGGTCACCACCTGGGAGGCTCCGAGCCAGTCCTTCAGGATGGAATGAATGAAATCTTCCGCCGAACGCTGCGAAAAGTCGTAATCGAAGGGATATTCGATGACGGCGTTGAAGCCCATTTCCTCCAGGATGCGCGCCTTGAAGGGGGCGGGCGTCAGACGAAAGACCGGCGCATCCGGCTTGAAGACGGTACGCGGATGCGGCTCGAAGGTCAGCACGAGGGCGGGAATGCGACGCTCTCGTGCTATATCGAGCGCTCGGTTCAGCACGGATTGGTGACCGCGGTGAACGCCGTCGAAATTGCCGATGGCGATGACGCCGCCCTTCAGATGCTCGGGTAGCGGATCGCGGGTTTCATTGCGGTGAAATACGGTCATCGGCTTCATTTCTCTTATGCGAGGCGCGGCATCCACCACTTGGGTGCGGCTTTTTCCCGTTCGAGATAGGCGTGCAGGATCGCCTCGTCTGTCTCGCCGTTCAACGTATATTCCTTCGCGTGGATGCCACCGCTGATGTAGAGAAGATCGAGGCCATAATTCAAGGCGCCGCGAACGTCCGTCGGCATGCCGTCGCCGATCGCCAGCACGCGGTCAATAGGGAAGTCGCCGCGCACTTCACGGGCTGCGGCAAGCGTTGCCTCATAGATCGGCCGGTGCGGTTTGCCGGCAATACGGGTGGAGCCGCCGAGCTGCTCATAATAGGCGGCCATGGCGCCGGCGCAGGGAATGATGCGGTGGCCGCGCTCGACGACGAGATCGGGATTGGCGCAGATCATCGGCACGCCACGGGATTTGAAATCCAGCAGCATGTCCCTGTAATCCTCGGGCTTCTGTGTCTCGTCGTCGAAGAAACCAGTACAGACGACGGAGGTAGCTTCGCCGGCGGCGGCGCGCTCGATATCGAGGCCTTCGAGGATTGGACTGTCGCGTTCGGGGCCGAGCAGGAAAACCTCGCGCGGACCTTCGGCGATCAGCGCCCGGGTCACATCACCGGAGGTGACGATGCGGTCATAGGCGCCGTCGGGCACGCCGATCTGGCGCAACTGCTCGACGACCTGCCAGGAGACGCGGGGTGAATTGGTAATCAGAACGACGGCCAAGCCGGCGGCACGGGCGGCCTGCAGCGCCTCGCCGGCCTTGGGAAACGGATCGACGCCGTTATGCACGACGCCCCAGACATCGCAGAGCACCGCGTCATATCGATCGGTGATCTCGGAGAAGTTCGCAATCCGCTTTGCCATTCCGCTTTCCTGCTTCGCTTTCGGTCACCGGTGACATTGCAAAGGCGGACTTTAATGGCAAGGCATTTTCTGCATCGGAAGATGCCTGACGAAGGATAGTGAGCACGATAGGATCGAACCTATACCGTCCCGCCAAGGCTTATAAAAAAGCCGGACGCGGCCTGGGGCTCGGTAACCATATTGACGAATCCCGCCCGTCTCCACAATTCCGGCATAAAAATCCGTGAAGGCTCTTCTTGACTCCTTCCGGAGCCATCCCTAAATGCACGGCGCTAGCACTCACGGGAGTTGAGTGCTAACATTCTCCATGTGGGCCACCCGGTCCGCGAATGTCATTTGATCGAGGGATTAGACAATGGCAAGCACCAATTTCCGCCCGCTTCACGATCGCGTCGTCGTCCGTCGCGTTGAATCCGAAGAGAAGACCAAGGGCGGCATCATCATCCCGGATACCGCTAAGGAAAAGCCGCAGGAAGGCGAAATCGTCGCTGTCGGTTCCGGCGCTCGTGACGAGTCCGGCAAGGTCGTTCCGCTGGACGTGAAGGCTGGCGACCGCGTTCTGTTCGGCAAGTGGTCCGGCACCGAAGTCAAGATCAACGGCGAAGACCTTCTCATCATGAAGGAAGCCGACATCATGGGCATCATCGGCTGATCAGCCGGTTGTCTTTCACCTGTAATCGCTGACACCCCTTTTCAGGAGTTCTCAAAATGGCAGCTAAAGAAGTAAAATTCGGCCGCGGCGCGCGCGAAAAGATGCTGCGCGGCGTCGATATCCTCGCTGACGCAGTGAAGGTCACTCTCGGTCCGAAGGGCCGTAACGTCGTTATCGACAAGTCCTTCGGCGCTCCGCGCATTACCAAGGACGGTGTTTCGGTCGCCAAGGAAATCGAACTCGAAGACAAGTTCGAAAACATGGGCGCGCAGATGGTCCGCGAAGTTGCTTCGAAGACCAACGACGTCGCCGGCGACGGCACCACGACTGCAACGGTTCTTGCACAGGCCATCGTTCGCGAAGGCGCAAAGGCGGTTGCTGCCGGCATGAACCCGATGGACCTGAAGCGCGGTATCGACCTCGCTGTTGCTGAAGTCGTCAAGGATCTCCAGGCCAAGGCCAAGAAGATTAACACGTCGGAAGAAGTTGCCCAGGTCGGCACGATCTCCGCAAACGGCGAAAAGCAGGTCGGTCTCGACATTGCTGAAGCCATGCAGAAGGTCGGCAACGAAGGCGTCATCACCGTCGAAGAAGCCAAGACCGCCGAAACCGAACTCGAAGTCGTCGAAGGCATGCAGTTCGACCGCGGCTACCTGAGCCCGTACTTCGTCACCAACCCGGAAAAGATGGTTGCTGACCTCGAAGATGCCTTCATCCTCCTGCACGAAAAGAAGCTCTCGAACCTGCAGTCCATGCTCCCGGTTCTCGAAGCTGTCGTTCAGACCGGCAAGCCGCTCCTCATCATCGCTGAAGACGTCGAAGGCGAAGCTCTTGCGACCCTCGTCGTCAACAAGCTGCGCGGCGGCCTCAAGATTGCTGCCGTCAAGGCTCCGGGCTTCGGCGACCGCCGCAAGGCCATGCTCGAAGACATCGCCATCCTGACGGGCGGCACGGTCATCTCCGAAGACCTCGGCATCAAGCTCGAGTCTGTCACCCTCGACATGCTCGGCCGCACCAAGAAGGTCTCGATCTCCAAGGAAAACACCACGATCGTCGACGGCGCTGGCGCCAAGTCCGACATCGAAGGCCGTGTTGCTCAGATCAAGGCCCAGATCGAAGAAACCACTTCCGACTATGACCGCGAAAAGCTGCAGGAACGTCTTGCCAAGCTCGCTGGCGGCGTTGCCGTCATCCGCGTCGGCGGTTCGACGGAAGTCGAGGTTAAGGAGAAGAAGGACCGCATCGACGACGCTCTCAACGCGACGCGCGCTGCTGTTCAGGAAGGCATCGTCCCGGGCGGCGGCGTCGCGCTGCTGCGTTCTTCCACGAAGATCACCGCTAAGGGCGAAAACGACGACCAGGAAGCCGGCATCAACATCGTTCGCCGCGCTCTCCAGGCTCTGGTTCGCCAGATCGCTGAAAACGCTGGTGATGAAGCTTCGATCGTTGTCGGCAAGATCCTCGACAAGAACGAAGACAACTACGGCTACAACGCCCAGACGTCTGAATTTGGCGACATGATCTCCATGGGCATCGTCGACCCGGTCAAGGTTGTCCGTACGGCTCTGCAGAACGCAGCTTCGGTTGCTTCGCTGCTGATCACCACGGAAGCCATGATCGCCGAGCTGCCGAAGAAGGACGCTCCGGCAATGCCGGGCGGCATGGGCGGCATGGGCGGTATGGACATGATGTAAGACGCCGGAGGCGTCTTACAGCATAGTTCATAAAACCGCCCATCATCTAAAGTGGTTCAGCGCGTCAAGCGCGCTGAACAGGCGGTATGGACATGATGTAAGACGCTAGAGTCGTCTTACATCTGAACCAACTGGTTCGGTCTATGGAGGGCGGTCTTCGGACCGCCCTTTTCTTTATTCCGCTCTCTTCTATTCAACGATTCGAAAATGCTGCCTTGCTTAAGCATTTAATCAGGTCACTACATGCCGCTTCTGGACTGAAACTTTCGCGAGGCTTGCGTATCGTGTATTTTCCCAACTTAAGGAAATCCGGTCTCCGAGCCGCCTAATCTACGAAAACTGCCTGCTGTGGTGCGAGTGAAACCGTTTACACGACACAGAAATGAGAATTTTGCTCACGAGATTACTTGATCGCGTACAAATTCACTCAAAGTCCCAGTCATAACGCCAGCCTAACGCCCCCGAAAAAGCCGTTGCCGTTTGCGCAAAAGCTCCTATAAATCCGCGCTGCAATTGACGTTGGGCCCGGACGAACACTCGCCCCAGACGAGACCGGAACGCGCCAAAGGCCAATGCGTGAACATTCGGGCTATCGAAGGTCTCCGCTAACATATGAGAGTAAACTTGCGGGAAGTCGGCGGCCGCCATTGGTGCCGAGCGAGTAGGTTGTTCCCATAAGGTACAAGCACGGGCATGATGCCTGGCGCTACATGATCCTGTTTCTTTGTTTGCCGAGCGCGGCGGGGAGCCGCACCCGAACTGGGGAACGCCTTGTTTAAGATCGCCAAAGCCAATGCTGCCGCGCCTTTGATGCCCGGCTCGCTGGATTACAATCATCATAATCACGATATGTTGGCGCAGTTTTCCGTCTCTGAAAGCTGGATCGGAGATTTTTCGACTGGAGCCATCAGGCTCGGAGAGTGGAGCGCAATGCTGCACGGCCTCTCGGCGCAGGAATGCGGCCTGTTGAGCCTAGTGCGCTGCTATGATGCAAGAGATCGCAACCACGTTCTGCAGCTCTTCGAACAGGCGGCGACGCTTTCCTCCTCTTTCTGTTTTTCAACGACCATCATCATGCCGAACGGTCTGCGCCAGCCCCTCTTCTGCATGGGTGAATCCAACGGTCTGGAAGAAAAGTACAGCGGCAGCATGGTCGGCGTCTTCATATTCCCGCGCTTCAAGCTGGAAGGCGCTAACCAGCTCGTCAGCCGCCAGTAATTTGCGCAAGGTGCGCCAGAAAAAGGCCGGTTGTTATATCGGCCTTTTTCGTTTCAATGCAAAGACCATCAGTCCGGCTTAACCGGAATGTTAAGCCCCTTCTCGCTCGCCGGGCGGGCGATGCAGCGCTGCAACCAATCCATAACGGCTGGAAACTTCGCATATTCCAGCATCTCGCGACCGCCATAAAAGATGTCGGCGCCACGGATCCACGGGAAGGTGGTGATGTCAGCGATCGTGTACTGGTCGCCCATGATCCACTGGCGGCCCTGCAGGCGGCTCTCCAGCACGCCGAGCAGTCGCTTGGCTTCGTCGCGATAACGCTCCACCGGGTAGGAATTGTTGGCGACCTTGTCGGCAGCGAATTTGTGAAAATGGCCGAACTGGCCGAACATCGGGCCGATGCCGGCCATCTGGAAAAAGACCCACTGGATGGTTTCGTAACGGCCCGCTGCATCCGCCGGGATGAGCTTGCCGGTCTTCTCAGCGAGATAGAGCAGAATGGCGCCCGACTCAAAAAGGCCGATCGGCTTTCCGTCGGGGCCGTTGGGATCGATGATGGCCGGGATGCGGCCGTTCGGGTTCAGCGAGACGAATTCTGGCGTCTTCTGATCGGTGGTCGCAAAAGACACATAGTGCGGCTCATAGGGCAGCGCGAGTTCCTCCAGCGCCACCGAGATCTTCACTCCGTTCGGCGTCTGCAGGGAATACAGCTGGATAATATCGGGGTTCTTCGCCGGCCAGCGGCTGGTGATTGGAAACGCGGAAAGATCTGCCATTGGTTTCTCCTTGGGTGAGGCGGCGACCATATGAGACGCCCACACTCCAACGCAAGCCGCCCTATCGTTTCTTATTGGTGAACAAACTGTCCGCTACTGTTTATCTTTCCCTGACGCCGGAAAAAGGCGAAATAGGAGGCATTCGAGGTCCAACACGGTGCCGGGGCATCAAGACCTCCAACGCCATTCAACGGAGCAACGTCCATGTCGAACACGAACAACGTCCTCATCCTTCTCGCCCGCATCCTCCTGTCCTTCATGTTCCTCTTTGCCGGCTTCGGCAAGGTCACCGATCCCTCAGCTACCGCAGGCATGATCGCCGGCGCCGGCCTCCCAGCCTCCACCGCGTTGACCTACCTTGCCGGCATCTTCGAACTCATCATGGGCGCTTCAGTACTCATCGGCTATCAGGTCCGCTACACGGGCTGGCTGATCGCTGCCTTCTGTGTATTTACCGGCATCGTCTTCCATCTGCCGACCGTCAACGTTCCTGACTTCCCGGCTGCTGCCAACGGCTGGATCAACGGCCTGAACTTCGTGAACTTCCTGAAGAACATCACGCTTGCCGGCGCTTACATCATGCTCGCCACCAACGGCGCAGGCGCCTACTCGGTCGACGCTCGCCGCGGCCTGCAGACCGTCGCTGCCCGCTAATCGATATCCTCCCAAGCACACCAAACCCGCCATCGAAAGACGGCGGGTTTTTCTTTGCCCGAAATTCAATCTCAGAGAACCGAGCGCACGGCCTCGACAATCGCCGCCGCCGTCGGCGTATCGGCATGGGCATCCTTGCGGGCACGCACCAGACAAGCTTCCGAGCGCAGGATGACGCCATCCGAAAGCACCTTCAGGTGATTGGCACGCAACGTCGAGCCGGTCGAGGTGATATCGACGATGATATCGGCAGAGCCCGAGGCAGGTGCACCTTCGGTGGCGCCGAGGCTCTCAACGATGCGATAGAGCTGGATGCCGTGCTGGCTGGAGAAGAACTGCTGGGTCAGGCGCCAGTATTTCGTGGCGATTGCCAGGCGCCGGCCATGACGGGCGCGGAAATCGGCTGCGACGTCAACGAGATCAACCATGGTATCGACATCTAGCCAGATTTCCGGCACGGCGACGACGACATCGGCATGGCCGAAGCCGAGCCGGGCGCAGAATTCGACACGCTTGTCGGCTTCCGCCAGACCCTCGCGCACAAGGTCTTCGCCGGTCACGCCGAAATCGATCGAGCCATTACCGAGCTCGCGGGAAATCTCCGAGGCCGAGAGGAAGGCAATGTCCACATCGTCCCAGCCTTCGACGCGGCCACGATAGGAGCGGTCATTGCCGACGGCATAGATTTTCAGGCCAGCGCGCTCGAAGATCGCTGAGCAGTCGTCCTTCATGCGGCCCTTGGAAGGAAGCGCAATGGTGATCGTCATGCAGCTGCCCTTTCGGTTTCGATACGGTCCAGCCAGAGGGAGAAGCCAACGGCAGGAATCCGGTCCTTGGCGCCGAGGAAGGTCATCAGCTTGTCGAAACGACCGCCACCGGCGAGGACCGCGGCGGATCCTTCCACCATCACCTCAAAGACGAGACCGGTATAGTAGTCGAGCGGGCGGCCGAAGGCAGCGCGATATTCGATAAGCGAGAGATCGACGCCGGCATTGGCAAGTGCTGCGACACGGCCATCGAAGCGCGCCAGCGCGTTGCCGAGCTTCAGCCCGGCCGCATCGGCGAAATGCGATAGCGCGGCGGATGCGTTGACGAGCGGCACGTTGAGCGACAGGAACTGCTCAAGCACTTGGAATGCAACGTCATCCAGCCGGGTCTCCGACAGAACGAGCTTTTCCTTGAGGCGACGGGCGATCTCCTGGGGCGAGCGGCTGGCATTGGTGGAATAGCCGGTCGCCTGCATCGTCTCGTCGATATAGGCAATCAGTGGCGTTTCATCGTCCTGGCCAACCAGGGAGGCCACCTTGTCATCGAGGCCGGTCACGAACTGCGGGCTGACGAGGCGCGCAAGCAAGCTCTCGAGCTGGATCATATTACCGAAGGCGTGGATCAGCCGCTTCTGCCAGCCGAGCGGCAAGCCAAGCGCCTGCACGACGGCCTCGAACACGGCCTGATCGCCGATCGTGACAGAGAGCTGCCGACCGGGCAGCAGGCGGGCGAGGATACCGACTGCATCGCCGATCGCACGGGCATCGGCACTGGCGAGATTGATATCACCAAGGTCCTCAATGCCGGCCTGATAGAATTCGTTGCTGCCGTCACGGCGCTGACGAAAGACCTCACCGAGGTACGAGTAGCGCTTCGGTGTGCCGGTCGCGCTCTCGATATGGCGCAGACAAACGGGAATAGTGAATTCCGGGCGCAGGCAGAGGCTGGCGCCGGTCTCGCTTTCCGTCATGAAGATACGCCGGCGAAGATCTTCGCCGGCGATATCCAGAAATGGTTCGGCCGGCTGAATGACCGGCGTGTCGATGCGTTCGGCCTTGCGGGCAGAAAATTCGTCAAGAAGCTCACTGGTGAAGTCTGGAAGGTTGATGAGGGCCATCAGCCCGCCCTCTTCCGGTCCTCCGCCTGGGCGGCAAGGATTTCCTTCACCTTGGCGACGAGATCGGCCTCCGCGACAGTTTCCTGCGCCACGCGCGCCTCGCGCCAGGTCGTGTTGTCCTCGATCTCGCCGGAGAGGCGTTTGCCCTCGATCAGGTCCTTGATTTGGATGACGCCTTGCGCGCGCTCGTCGCCGCCCTGGATGATGGCGATCGGGCAGCCGCGGCGGTCGGCATATTTCAGCTGATTGCCGAACTTCTTCCAGTTGCCTTGGAACATTTCGGCGCGGATGCCGGCGGCGCGAAGCTGCTGCGTGAAACGCTGGTAGCGACCCATAGCCCCGACATCGCCATCCATGACGGTGACGAGAACTGGCTCGATGATGTCCTGCTGGCCGAGCTTGCCGAGGTTCTTCAGCGCCGTCATCAGGCGAGAGACGCCGATGGAAAAACCGGTTGCCGGAACGGGCTGGCCCATGAACCGAGAAACGAGACCATCATAACGACCGCCGCCGCCGACGGAGCCGAAGACGACCTTCTCGCCCTTTTCATTGGTGACGTCGAAAAGCAGTTCGGCCTCATAGACCGGGCCCGTATAATATTCGAGGCCGCGCACGACGGAGGGATCGATCTTAATGCGGTCAGACTGATAACCGGCGCTGGTGACGAGCGCGCCGATGAAATTCAGCTCCTCGACGCCTTCGACGCCCTTCTCGGTGCCGGCGACCAGCTCGGCCAATTGGACGGCGCTTTCGGCATAATTCTTGATGCCGACGAAGAAGAGAACCTTCTCGATCTGATCGCTGTCGAGGCCGGCACCCTTGGTGAAGTCGCCGGATTCATCCTTGCGGCCAGGGCCGAGCAGGAGGGCGACGCCTTCCGGGCCGAACTTGTCGAGCTTGTCGATGGCGCGCAGCACATTGAGGCGCTGACCGGCCTTGTCATCACCGCCGAGGCCGATCGCTTCCAGTACTCCGTCCAGAACCTTGCGGTTGTTGACGCGGATCACATAGTCGCCGCGCTTGATGCCGAGGGCTTCCAGCGTATCGGCCATCATCATGCACATTTCCGCATCAGCTTGGACGCCCGGCGCACCGACGGTATCGGCATCGAACTGCATGAACTGGCGGAAGCGGCCCGGGCCGGGTTTTTCGTTGCGGAAAACATAGCCGGCGCGATAGGTGCGGTAAGGCAGCTGGATCTCGTTGAAATTCTCCGCGACATGACGGGCAAGCGGCGCCGTCAGATCGTAGCGCAGGGACATCCACTGCTCGTCATCGTCCTGCAGCGAGAAGACGCCCTCGTTCGGGCGGTCGCTGTCCGGCAGGAACTTGCCGAGCGCATCGGTATATTCAAGCAGCGGCGTTTCGACCGGATCGAAACCATAATGCTCGTAGACCTCGCGGATCTTCGCGGTCATTTCGTTGACGGCGCGGAGATCGGCTGCGGAGCGGTCGACAAAGCCGCGCGGAAGGCGGGCTTTGAGCTTTTGCGGTTTCTTCTGCTTGTCGTTCATTTCGGGGGATTTCCACATATGTGACAGTGGCGGTTTCCTAGCGGATTGGGCGGTTAGCGGCAAGGGCAAGGGCCTTGATATGGCGACCGGAATCGATTGATCGATGCGGAAAGGACCTGTCATCAGGATATCACCATGATCGCGGAAGCGCTTCAGTATCTCGCCACAGCAGCACTTACGGGCAGCGCTCACCGCCACTTCGTGCGCTATTCGGTCAATCTCTGGTCGCGCGCCGGCCGTTGCAGCCGGGCTTGGGCGGCCCATGAGGCAAACTGCAAGAATGCCATCCGCACAGCCATGAGCGATCTTTCGCAGCGTCGGACTGCTGTCGTGCTTGGCTCGGGATTACTCCGGGATGTGCCGATTGGGGAGCTCGCGAAAACCTTCGATACGGTCGTTCTGGTCGATCTCGTACATCTGGCATCGGTGCGCCTGTGGCTTAAGGCCAAGGCCTATCGGAACGTCCGGCTGATTGAACGCGATCTTTCCGGCTCTGATGATGTCAAGGCAGGTCGAGATCCCGAGCCGCTCGGCTTCCTGCGTAGCGTGCCCTATCTCGATTTCGTCGTGTCCGCCAACCTGCTTTCGCAGATCGGGCGTGGGGTAAAACGGCAATTCGAAGCTGAAGCTTCATCCGGGATGCCGGCCGACACCGTTGGAACACTGATCTCGACACATCTTCAAGGATTGGCAGACCTGCCCTGCCGTACCTGCCTGCTGACGGATATTTCCTACGCCGTCATCGACCGCACCGGCAAAGTGCACGAGGAGGCGGATCTGCTGCACGGCATTGTGCCGCCCACGGCAAAGGCCGGCTGGGATTGGCCGGTGGCGCCACTCGGCGAGGAAAGTCGCGACTATCAGATCGTCCACAACGTAATCGCCAGCTGGTGAGAGACTTGGCTTTTCACCCGCATGCGCCTATGTCTTTCGTATGCGCGCTTTGGCTCTCGTCACGATGTTTTTCAGCTGGCTGGTCTATAGCACCATGTCGGCGTGGGCAGGATGTCCGACCTGCGCATCGATGAATATGGCAATCGGGGCCGAAGCCAGCACTGCACATCACCACATGGCCGACGTGGCATCCAAAGGCGACGCGGCAAAGGACCCCTGCTCGACCGGTGTTGCCCATATGCCGCTTTGCAATGCCTGCATGGTGCTTCCGGCGGACGTTCCGATCGCCGATGGCGGCAAGCACGTTTTCGCCTACCCTTCTCCGGCCCCTGACCGGGCACTCCGGGAAAACAGGCCCGCACCGCAGGCGCCGCCTCCCCGCGTCATCTGACGATCCCTTTCGCAGAACGGCAGTCATCGACTGCTGCGTTAACCTACTGTAAGACAGAGGAAGGAACTCTCATGTCTTTGAAAATCGTCACCCTTTCAGCCCTGATCGCCTTTGCTGCGCCTGCCTTTGCCGAGGACATGCCGACGATGGACATGTCCAAGCCCATGGGCGATCACAGCCCATCCAGCCATGCCTTCACCGAGGCCAATGACAGGATGCACAAGGATATGATGATCGAATTGAGCGGCGATACCGATGTGGATTTCGTCCGCAGCATGATCCCTCACCATCAGGGCGCGATCGACATGGCGAAGATCGAGCTGCAATACGGAAAGGATCCTGAAATCCGCAAACTTGCGGAGGGCGTCATCAAGGCGCAGGAGGCTGAAATCGAAGAGATGAATGCCTGGCTGAAGGCGCACGCCAAATAAACCAGCGGAATGTGGGGCCGCTGTCAGACAGCGGCCCTTTGCTCGATCAGGACTTAGGCTCGAAATCGGCGGGGCGGCGACCGGCTGCCTGGCGGGAAAGCATCCAGCCCGGATATTCGGGGGCAAGTGCGCTGACGTCATCGAGGCGCTTGATCTCGTCGGCGTCGAGCTTCAGCTTAACGGCGGCAAGGTTCTGGTCGAGCTGATCGACACGCTTGGCGCCGATGATGACAGTCGTCACGAAAGGCTTTGCAAGAATATAGGCCAGCGCCACGGTCGCGACGCTAACACCGTGCTTTCGGCAATCTCGCGCATGACGGCAACGCAGGCCCAGGCACGGTCCTTGTCAACTGGCGGGAAGTCGAAATTGGCGCGGCGGCCTTCGCCGTTGCCCGGTGCGCCCGGACCATACTTGCCGGAGAGCAGGCCGCCAGCGAGCGGCGACCACACCATAAGGCCGAGCTTTTCTTCTTGCAGCAGCGGCACGATATCGCGTTCGAGGTCGCGGCCGGCAATCGAATAATAGGCCTGCACAGTTTCAAAGCGGGCATAGTCCTTGCGCTCGGAAATGCCGAGTGCCTTGGCGATGCGCCAGGCCTGCCAGTTGGAAACGCCGACGTAACGCACAAGCCCGCGGGAGACGAGATCGTCGAGTGCACGCAGCGTCTCGTCGATCGGCGTGACCGGGTCGGTGGCATGGATCTGATAGAGGTCGATATGATCCGTCTGCAGGCGCTTCAGGCTGGCTTCGACGGAATCCATGATGTGGCCGCGGGAGGCGCCGCGGTCATTCGGCTTGTCGCCCATGACGCCATAGACCTTGGTGGCAATGACGACATCTTTGCGCGGCACGTTGAGGTTCTTCAGCGCCTGACCGAGCAGACGTTCGGATTCACCGAAGGAATAGACGTCAGCGGTGTCGATGAAATTGACGCCAGCTTCCAGCGAGCGCTGGACGATCTCATCGGCCGCCTTCTGATCGACATCGGCGATGGCACCCCAAGGAGTACCTTCCTTGGCTTCACCGAAAGTCATGGTGCCAAGGCAGATTTCAGATACGAAAAGTCCGGTATTTCCGAGTTGATTGTAACGCATGTCGAGAAATTCCCTTGTGTCTGCCGCAATAGGTGCTTGCGGACTGCTGAACTCTATTTTTTGATTATTGGCCTGCGCGTGACAGGCACAGCCGGGGCTGGCTGCAAGATGAGGCAAATTTGATGTAGGTCGCCGACCCGCGTTTTTCAACGGAACACGGCCTCGTTCAGAGATGCCGCAACGCCCTTGTCTCGACACAGGCCGGGAATAGATTGCCTGCCGTATTTCTAGAGGTGAGTGTATGAGCACCCGACCATTGACCACGATCGGCTTCGATGCCGACGATACGCTTTGGCAGAACGAACATTATTACCGGCTAACGGAAGAGCATTTTATCAGGCTTCTTGCCGATTTCGCCGATGGAGCGACGATTTCCGAACGGCTTCTGGAGGCGGAGAAGCGCAACCTCGCCCATTACGGTTTCGGCATCAAAGGTTTCACGTTGTCGATGATCGAGACAGCGATCGAGATTACCGAGGGCAAGGTGCCGTCGAAGGTGATCGCCAAGATCCTTGACACCGGACGCGATCTTCTGTCCCACCCGGTGGAGACCCTGCCGCATGTGCGCGACACGCTGGAGGCGCTCGCTGGAAAATATCTGCTGGTGCTGATCACCAAGGGCGATCTCTTCGACCAGGAGCGCAAACTCGCCCAGTCCGGGCTCGGCGATTTCTTCGATGCAGTCGAGATCGTTTCGGACAAGACGGCCGTCACCTATCGGCGCATCTTCTCCAAGGTCGGCGACGGGCCGGAGCGGGCGATGATGGTCGGCAATTCGCTGAAGTCCGATATCGTGCCGGCCATTGCCGCCGGCAGTTACGGCGTCTTCGTGCCGCATAAGCTGACATGGGTATTGGAGCGGGTCGAAGAACCGAAAGAGGCGCCGCGCTTTCGCAAGATCGATCATCTTGGCGAACTGCACGGGTTAATCGATAGCTTAGGCTAGATGGAGTTACTTCCGCTGCGGAAATAGCGACGGCCGTTGAGGTGTCGGCTGCGCTGGCTGTGGCGCCGCGGCAAGCGGTTCGATCAGGATACTGTAGGGCGCACCCAGCCCGCGGCGCGGCGAGACCTTGGAATAATAGGGGCGCAACAGCCAGGTGGCGTTTTCCTTGACTGTCGTCTCATAGCTCGTGCCGTCCTCATCGGTGCCGAAAAAAGCCTCGTCATCCGGCTTCGACAGGTCGAAGATCGCCAAAAAAGCGAATTTGCTTTTTGTCTCGAAGCTGATCTTCACATGTTGGCCGGCGCGCACGGGAAGCGTATAAACATGGCTGTTGCCGAACTTGGTCCAGCCTTTCAGCTGCATGGTAACGGCCGGAAACTGCAGCTTTTCGAGCTTTTCGCCCGGATCGAGTTGCGGCGCCTGCGCGAGGCTTGCAGAAGCAGACAGGAGAAGAGCTGCGGCAAGCATAATAACCGACTTCATGGACGCACCAATGCTGCGCGCATCGCCTCCACTTCCGCGCGGCAGAAGCAGCCTTCGAGGTGATCGTTGACGAGACCCATTGCCTGCATGAAGGCGTAAACTGTGGTCGGTCCGACAAAGGTCCAGCCGCGCTTCTTCAAATCCTTTGATATCCTGACCGACGTTTCGGTCGTCGGATTGGCGACGAGATGCTGCCGGTCGACGATATCTGGCCGATCCTCGGGACGTGGTTCGTAGCTCCAGAAATAACGGGCGAGGGAGCCAAATTCATTCCTTAGATCGATCGCACGCCGCGCATTGTTGATCGTCGAGACGATCTTGCCGCGATGGCGGATGATGCCGGCATCGGCGAGGCAACGGGCAATATCCTCATCGCCGAAACATGCCACTTTTTCGAAATCGAAACCGGCGAAGGCGGCACGGAAATTCTCGCGCTTGCGCAGGATCGTCAGCCAGGAAAGACCGGACTGGAACCCTTCAAGGCAGATCTTCTCGAAGAGCCTGATGTCATCGGTGACCGGTCTGCCCCACTCTTCGTCATGGTAGCGCAGATAATCAGGCAGATTCGCATGCCAGTGGCACCGGCTCTTGCCGTCCTCGCCGATGATGATGCCGGTATCGCTCATATTTTCTTCTCATTTTCTGCCTGCGAACCCGGCTTTACCATTTGCAAACCTTCTTTCCAAACCGAACGATAACCCTGACAAAAAGTTTATTCGGTCCTTCGCCTTTTCATGAATCCGCATTTACCATTCGCTGGCGGACGCGGTGGCAGCATGACCGCAGGCGGACAATTCCGCCAGTGCATTTTCGGTCATTTGTAGAGAGTTCGTCCGATGATGAAATCCCTTGTTCTTGCCGCAGCCATGCTCGGCATTCTGTCCACGGCCGCCCTTGCAGACGACCGCTATGCCAGCCGCCCACCTGTCGTGCTGAGCCCCGATCTTACCGCCCCCTGGGTCAACCAGCTCGGTGGCGGTCCTGTTCGTCCCGTCGTCTACCAGCGGCCGGTCGTCGTGCAGCAGCGCGGCCTCTTCCAGCCGCGCCGCACCTTCACCCAGCGCGCGCCGCAGCCGGCACCCCAGACCGTGTCCGCCGTCCGCGCGGGCATCCCCGTGATCCGGGGACAGATCGAACCGCAGTTCCTGCCGCAGATCGTCAATTATGACACGAAGGAAAAGCCTGGCACCGTGGTGATCGATACCAATAACCGCTTCCTCTATCTCGTCATGGACGGCGGCAAGGCGCGTCGTTATGGAGTCGGTGTCGGCAAGCCCGGTTTCGAGTGGGCAGGCGCGCACACGATCACACGTAAATCGGAGTGGCCGGATTGGACGCCGCCATCGGAGATGGTCAGCCGCGAAGCCGCCAAAGGCCATTATCTTCCGGCTCGCATGGACGGCGGCCCAGAAAATCCGCTCGGCGCGCGCGCCATGTATCTCGGTTCCACGCTCTACCGCATTCACGGTACCAATGCACCCTGGACGATCGGCAGCGCCGTCTCCTCCGGCTGCATCCGCCTGCGCAACGAAGACGTGGTCGATCTCTATGATCGGGTCAAAGTCGGTACCCGCGTCATCGTAATGTAAAAGCCGAGCAACGATCGGCGGGCGGCAGGAACAGCCGCCCGCCGAACTACAAAAAACCGTATCTCCCGCCTCTCCGGCTTGAAATTCAAACCGATTTGACTAGCCTCTGCGCAGTCCTGAAGGAGAGGGTATCGAAAATGAAGCAATTTCTTAGGCTCGCGGCGGCGGCTGCCGTTGCGTTGTCCTGTACGGTTGTGGCCGTCAACGCGGAACCGGTCATGACGGCAACCGATGCCGTGCGCGGCGTCAAGCAGACGAGGGAGATCAAGCCGCAGTTCCGCAAGCGTGTGGTTCGCCTTACCACCAACGAGAAGCCCGGCACGATCATCGTCGACACCAACAACAAGTTTCTTTATCTGGTGGAAGGCAACAACCGCGCCACGCGTTACGGCATCGGCGTCGGCCGCGACGGCTTCGGCTGGTCGGGTGTCGTGACGGTCGGACGCATGGCCGAATGGCCGAGCTGGACGCCGCCGGCCGAGATGCGCGCCCGCGAGGCCCGCGAAGGCCACAATCTTCCCGCCGTTCAGCCCGGCGGCCCGGACAATCCGCTCGGCGCGCGCGCCATGTATCTTTATAAGGGCGGCCACGACACGATCTTCCGCATTCACGGCACGAACCAGCCCTGGACGATCGGCCTCAACATGTCATCGGGCTGCATCCGCATGATGAATGACGACGTGACCCATCTTTACAACCGCGTTTCCGTCGGCACCAAGGTCATCGTCGTCGGCCCCGGCAACAAACAGGGCAACGTCGCCTTCCAGGACAAGGGCATCGATATCCTGCGCACCATGTTTGGCGGTTAAGCAACACTTTTCGAAAAAATGCAGGCGCATTTGGATGCGCCTTTTTTATTTTGAGATTTTGACACGGAAATCTGCGAGAAAATCGATCTAATAGCTTTTTGGCATTTCGGGGATATTCGATGGCATCTGCATTGCGTCATTCCACCTCGCTTCTGGCGAGCATTGCGTTTTCCGCGCTTGCGTCGGTGGCTGGCACCGCTTCTGCTGAAGATCTGGAGTTTTCCATCTACGGCGGCTATCAGACGGCGCCGCACAGTCATGTTGATGTTTCCGACGGCACTTCCTTCAGCGCCGGCTGGGAAGGCAAATCCTTCGGCAGCCCACCCTACTACGGCGGCCGCGTCACCTGGTGGCTGGGCGACTTCAACCTGCCGAACTGGGGCGTGTCGCTCGATTATACCCATGACAAGGTCTATGCCGACGACGAAACGATGGCACGCACGCCGGGCTGGACGCATTTCGAATTCACCGACGGCCTAAACCTCTTGACGGTCAACGGTCTCTACCGCTTCAAGGACCCGGCTCGCCGCTGGACCCCCTATCTCGGTGCCGGTGTCGGTGTAAACATTCCGCACGTCGAAGTCACCCGTCCCCAGGGCACGACCTTCGATTACGAATTCGGTGGCGTGACCTTTCAGGCGCAGGCCGGTGTCGACTTCCGCATCACCGACAACTGGTCGACCTTCGTTGAATACAAGGGCACCTATTCGCGTGTCGACGTTCCGATCGACAGCGGCGACCGCCTGAAGACGAACATCGTCACCAACGCCGTCAATGTCGGTATTTCCTACCACTGGTAATCTGGAGCAATTCCAGCATGTGCCGCAGTTTTTTATCTGGAATTGCGCGAAATAAAGAGATGGCGCTGCGGGGCTATTTGGTACCGCAGCTCACCTTGCCTTCGACGGCGAAGAAGCTGGTACTGCCCTCGATCCGTAGGGCATAAGTGCCGCCGAAATTCGGCGACGTCTTGCCATGCTGGCCGGCGAGAACTGCGAGATCCAGAGACTCGCTTTCGGTGTCAGCACCTTCCGCCGCGAAGACTTCCAGACGCAGGTCGCCATCGCGAGACCAACGGTTCGTCAGATCCTTCGATTCGAGGATCCGCTTGCCGAAATTCTTGGATTTGCCGGTATCCTTGAGCATCAGCGCGCCACGGAAATGGATCAGCTGATGGCCGCCTCCATCTTCGAAAGCGCTTTCGAGCGTGAAGCGCACATCCTTGTCGTCTGTAGAACAGAAATATCTGACATCGGCGTGCGCCGCACCAGCCGCGCCGAGCAATACGGCAAGCACCATCAATCCGCGCCACATAGTCAAAGCTCCTGAGATCGCCCCGCCGATCCACCAATGAACCGGTGGTCTCAGGCTAGCGGCAAATCCCTTAATTTTTCAGGCACAGCGCCCCCATAGGCCCAGTCCAGAAGCTCGACGGTGTGCAGGATCGGAGTGGCGGTGCCCGACCCTATCTGGGTAATGCAGCCAATATTACCGGTGGCGATGATATCGGCCTTGGTCGCCTCGATATTCTTGATCTTGCGGGCCTTGAGGGCTGCGGAAATATCCGGCTGCATAATGTTATAGGTGCCGGCCGAGCCGCAGCAGAGATGTCCCTCGGCCGGATCGCGAACGGTGAAACCGGCCGCCTTCAGCAAGTGCTTCGGCGCCATGGTGATCTTCTGGCCGTGCTGCATTGAGCAGGCGGAATGATAGGCGACGGTGATGCCCTTTGACATGTGTGCAGGCAATTCGAGCCCTGCCAGATATTCGGTAATGTCCTTGGCAAGCGCCGAAACCCGCGCCGCCTTGCCGGCGTAAGCGGGGTCAAGACGCAGCATGTGGCCGTAATCCTTGATCGTCGTGCCGCAGCCTGATGCGGTAATGATGATCGCGTCGAGGCCGCCGGCCTCGATCTCGCGAGTCCAGACATCGACATTGGCGCGGGCTGAAGCAAGCGCCTGTTCCTCGCGCCCCATATGGTGGACCAACGAGCCGCAGCAGGTTTCTCCTTCTGGCACGACCACCTCGACGCCAAGGCGGGTCAACAGCCGGATGGTCGCCTCGTTGATGGCCGGATCGAGAACGGGTTGCGCACAGCCGGTCAGGATCGCCACGCGCCCGCGACGTTCGGCCTGCGGCTCATACCGGCCGGGCCGGGCAAAGGGCGATGGCGCCGGAATACTGTGCGGCGCAAGCGCCAGCATCGCGGCAAATGGTTTCAGCGCCGCCCCGCGCATCAGGCCGGCAAAGGGACGGCCGATGCCGGCAAGGACCAGTGCTGCCCGGAAGCGGCCGGGATAGGGCAATACCGCCGCCAGGATGGCGCGGGTCAGCCGGTTCATGAACGGCCGCTTATAGGTCCTTTCAATGTGAACCCGGGCATGATCGACCAGATGCATATAGTCGACACCCGAGGGACAGGTCGTGGTGCAGGCAAGGCAGGAGAGACAGCGGTCGATATGGGTAACGACTTGCGTATCCGCCGCGCGACCGTTTTCCAGCATGTCCTTGATGAGGTAGATACGCCCCCGCGGGCTGTCGAGTTCGTTGCCGAGGGTGACATAGGTCGGACAGGTGGCGGTGCAAAAACCGCAATGAACGCATTTACGCAGGATCTGCTCTGATTCCGCTACATGCGGATCGGCAAGCTGGGCGAGTGTGAAGTTGGTCTGCATTTCAATGTCTCGCCATCTTGCCGGGATTGAAGATCCCTGCCGGATCAAACTTTTCTTTCACGCGGCGCGACAGCAATGCCACCGCCTCCTGCTCGGGATGGAAGGCCGATAGTGCCGCTCTCGCATCGCTAGGCGCGCGGATCAGCGTCGCATGGCCGCCGCCGAGCGCCTTGACAAAGCGGCGGACGAGATCAGCCTCCGGGTCGGCTTCCATGCGCATCCAGACGAGACCGCCCTGCCAATCATAGAAAGCATCCACGCCGGCTTCGAGCCTCAGGGCCGCAACGAGCTGATGGCCTATACCAGGCGCCACGGAGACACGCCAGACAGGCCGCGCGGTTCCGTCGGCATAGGGCGCGACATCGCGGATTTCCTGCCAGAGGAGCCGGCTGGCAGCGTGATCGAGCTTCGTGGCCTGACCGAACGTCCTCATCGCCGACAGAAGCTTTGCGGCGCGTGAGTCCACCGAACCCGGCAGGCCCTCGATACGCAGCACCGTCGCCTCTCCCTCCGGTAGCTTGCCGCCGAGAAATTTCCAGGTCACGGTCAAGGGCAGGTGCGCGGCACCCGAAATCTCTACCGGCAGCGCCATGGCCGCTGCCATCGCATTTGCCGCCTCGGCATCATTGAGACCGGAGATAATGACGGTCTCTTCGGTCTTGGCGCGCGGCGGCACCCGGAAGGTCACCTCGGTCAGGAAGCCCAGTGTGCCGTGCGAACCGGAAAGCAATTTCACCAGATCGAGACCGGTGACATTCTTCATCACCCGGCCGCCAGCTTTGATGATCTCGCCGTGGCCGTTGACGAAGCGGATGCCCAGCAGACTGTCGCGCGCAGCACCCGCCACGAAACGGCGCGGACCCGAGACGTTGGCGGCAAAGACGCCGCCAATTGTCGGCTCGCCGGACGTGCCCATCACGGCGCGATGGTCCATGGGTTCGAAGGCCAGCATTTGGCCGTTTTCGGCAAGCGCCGCCTCGACCATGGCAAGCGGTGTGCCCGCCCTTGCGGTCATGACCATCTCGCCCGGATTATAAGCGACAATGCCGGATAGGCTGATAGAACGCAGCCGATCCTCCGCTTCGACGGCGTTGCCGAAACCCGAGCGCGTATCGCCGCCGCTGATGGCGAGAGCTCTGCCCTCTTGTGCATGGGCACGGATGACCGCCGCGGCTTCCTCCTCGCTTGCCGGCATCAGATCAATCATGCAGCCGAACGCCCTTCGAGCGGGAAGACCTTGGAGGGATTCAATAGCCATTGCGGATCGAAAGCGGCGCGTGCCGCCATCTGCTGGGCGAGATCGGCCTCGGAATATTGATGGCGCATCAGATCACGTTTTTCAATGCCGACGCCATGCTCGCCTGTCAGGCAGCCGCCGGCATCGACGCAGAGTTTCAGGATATCGTTGCCGGCCGCCTCGGCCTTTGCCGCATCCTCCGGATCATTGGCATTGAAGAGGATCAGCGGGTGCATGTTGCCGTCGCCGGCGTGGAAGACATTAGCGACCCGCAGGCCATATCTCGCGACGATCTCGGACGTTCGCTTCAGCACATGGGAAAGCTGGCTCAGCGGCACGGTGCCGTCCATGCAGATGTAATCGGCAATACGGCCGGTGGCACCGAAGGCGGACTTGCGCCCTTTCCAGATCAGCGCCGCCTCGGTCGCCGACTGGCATTCGCGCACCGTCTTTACACCATGGTTGCGGGCGATCTCGACAATGCTTTTCAGCATGTCGTCCATTTCCGCGTCCGATCCCTCGACCTCGACGATCAGGAGAGCGCCGACATCGAGCGGGTAGCCGGCGTGGGCGAAGGCCTCACAGATCTCGATTGCTGGCTTGTCCATGAATTCGATGGCGACAGGAATAATGCCGGCGGCGATCACATCGGCCACACAGCGGCCAGCCTCTTCCGAGCTTTCGAAACCGAACAGCACCGGGCGTGCACCCTCGGGCTTGGCGATCAGGCGCACCGTCGCTTCGGTGACGATGCCGAGCTGGCCCTCATGGCCGCAGACGAGGCCGAGCAGATCATAACCTGCCGCATCCAGCGCCTTGCCGCCGAGCTCGATCACCGTGCCGTCGGTCAGCACCATCTTGACGCCGAGCAAGTTGTTTGTGGTTACTCCATATTTCAGACAGTGTGCGCCGCCGGAGTTCATGCCGATATTGCCGCCGATCGTGCAGGCAAGCTGGGAACTCGGATCCGGCGCGTAGAAGAAACCGTCCGCAGAGACGGCTTCAGAAATATTGAGATTGGTCACACCAGCCTGAACGACCGCGCAGCGATTCGCAAAATCAATGTCCAGAATGCGGTTCATCTTCGACAGGCCGAGCACGACAGCATCTTCCTGCGGAATCGCACCGCCAGAAAGCGACGTGCCGGCGCCGCGGGGGACGACCGGAATGCCGTAGCGATGACAGTATTTCATGACGGCTGCCACTTCCGCCGTCGAGCGCGGCAGCGCGACGGCCAGCGGCAGGCGGCGATAGGAAACGAAAGCATCTGTCTCGAAAGGCACGAGTTCGCGTGCTTCGTGGATCAGGCATTCCGGCGGCAGGAGATCGGCGAGATCGGCGACGATTTCCTTGCGGCGCGCCAGAACATCAGGGCGCGGAGCGAGAAACGGAATGGCGTCGGACATGGCGTTTTCCCTCGGCCAACATGACGGAAACCGGTGACAAATCCTCCATGCCACCGGTTCTTTCGGCTTAGCACTTTCCCGAAACCGGCGCAAATGTTAAGCACTTATGCCAAAAGGGGAAAAAGTTACAGAAGCTTATGACCAATCTGGGTGATCTCGAAATCTTTGCCAAGGTCGTTTCGACCGGCAGCATGTCGCTTGCCGGCCGCGCGCTCGGATTTTCCCCGGCCGTCGTTTCCAAGCGCATCAAGCGGCTGGAGGACCGGCTCGGCACGCGGCTTTTGCAGCGCACGACGCGACAGATCTCGCTGACGGAAGCCGGCCAGGGTTTCTACGACCGGGTTCTCGGCATCCTGGCGGGGCTGGAGGAGGCGGAATTCTATATTTCCGGCCGCTCAGCGCAGATGCATGGCACGTTGAAGATCTCCGCCCCCACCTCTTTTGGGCGGATGCATATTGCCCCGCATCTGAAAGCCTTCATGGACGCCCATCCAGAGCTTGCGATCAATCTGGTGCTGACCGACGAGTTCAGCGATATCGTCGGCGGCGGCTTCGATCTTGCCATCCGCATTGCGGAGCTTACCGATTCCAGCCTTGTCGCACGCAGGCTGGCACTTGTGCGCCGCGTGCTCTGTGCTTCACCTGACTATATCGCCGGTCACGGCATGCCCAAACATATCGAAGAGCTGAAACAGCATCGCTGTCTGCCAGCGCATAATAATGACGTCTGGCGGCTGGACGGTCCGGACGGGGCCTTCAGCCTGCGGCCCGAGGGTATGCTGATTACCAATTCCAGCGAGGTGATCCGCGAAACGGTCATTGCCGGCCTCGGGATCGCGCTGCGCTCCACCTGGGACATTGGCGAGGAGTTGAAGAACGGCAAGCTCGTGCAGGTCTTGCCGGCTTACGAAGGCTCGCACAATGTCACGCTCTCGGCGGTTTATCCGAGCCGGCAATTCCTGCCGGCCAAGGTTCGGTTGTTCATTGACTTTCTGGCCGAACTTTATGGCCCGGTTCCCTATTGGGAGCGCTGAACTGCTGCTTTAGCGCAATTCCGAACGGAAAACCGCGGCACACTTTTGCTGGAATTGCTTCTTTGTTTAGCGCAATTCCGAACGCAAAACCGCTACGCACTTTTGCTGGAATTGCTTTAGCGCGCCAGATCAAGATAGGCGCTGGCGACCATCGCATCGATATCAGCGGGCACCGGTACGATGCAGGATTCGGCACCGACGCCGCGCTTTGCGACCCGCTCCAGGCAGCGGGCCTGTAAGGTAAAGCCGAGATCCATGGATTCGACTGAGTTGCCGAGCGGGCGCGGGCCGGCGAGGTTGGCCATATGGCCGCCGCCGAGCACGTGGAATGACCGGCCGTCCCTGAGGTGGAAAGTCTCGATATGATCGGCCTCGTAGCGATCGATACCGACAATATCGGGATGGCTGCGGAAAGCGGCCACGTCGATCTCATGCGGGAAATGACCGCCATTCATCAGGATCGCCCCGTCCTTGATGAATGGCAGATCAGCTGACGTGATGATGTCAGGGAAACCTGTGACCGTGGCGATGACATCGGCAGATCGGATCGCCTGTTCGCGTAGCGGTGTGACGAAACCGTCGAGGTGGGCTTCCAAGCTGGTGACGGGGTCGATATCGATGACGCTCACGGTCGAGAAAGCGTTGCGGAAGCAGGCGGCCGTGCCCTTGCCGCAGGCGCCGTAACCAAAGACGGTTACGCGTTTGCCATTGGTGGAACGGTTGGTGAAGCGCATGTAGCTTTCGAACAGGCTCTGGCCGACGGCGTGCTTATTCTCGGCGAATTGCTTGATCGGGCTGTCATTGATGACGAGGATCGGCATACCAAGCTTCTCGCGCATCGGCAGCAGACGGGTTCGGCCGGAGGTCGTCTCTTCCGTGCCACCGAGCAGATTGGCATAGGGCCTGTCGGCCGCGATCGCGAAGAGATCGCCGCCATTGTCCAGCAGCAGATCCGGCTTTTCGGCGACGACGGCTTCGAGGCTCTTAAGATGGGCCACCGGATCGGTCGTCTGGGTCGCAAAAACGGTAATGCCCTGCGAACGCAGGAAGTCGACCGTTGCCGGCTGCGTGCTGTTCAGGTTGCCGGTGCAGACGAGGCGCGCGCCGCCGGCGCGCAGAGTCATCAGGAGAGCGACCGTCTTCGGCTCCAGATGGATGCCGGTACCGATCGAGAGGCCATCAAAAGGCCGCGTCTTTTCGAATTCCGCGGCCGTTGCCTTCAGCAGCCGGCAGCTATTTCCGATCCAGTCGATGCGTGTTGCAAGCTTTTCCATCTCATGCCCTTTCGTTCCCCTCTGATCTAGCGAAAGGAAGATAGGGCCGGCATGGAGATATTTCTGATGAAAGGGCAGAAAAACTGCCCTTTCTCATGCCGTGCCGGAGCGCAGCAGCCAGTTTCGGAGTGCCACTAAGCCTGGCCGTTTCGCATCTAGCGTACGACAACAGAGGCTATAACCCGCCGGGCGGCGAATGAAGCCATAGGGAGCAACGAGGACGCCGCGGGCAAGATCGTCCTCTATCGAGGCCTTCGGCGCCAGCGCAACGCCGAGACCGGCTCGGGCGGCACCCAGCGCCAGAAGCAGATCCGCGAACTCGCGGCGATGGGTAAAGGCAACCGGCGGAGCGCCGCTTTCGGCAAACCATTCCGCCCAGAGTTTTGGCGCACTGCGGCTGACCAGGATATTTGATTTCGCCAGGGCCGCGACATCGCCCGCAAGTCTGGCTGCCAGCGGGGGCGTCGCAACCGGGCCGAATTCATCCTGCATGAAGCGTGTCTCGATGATGCCGACAGAGGAGCGATATTCGCCACCCATGATGACTCCATCGAAATCCGGATGCTGGGATAGCGGCTCGGCCACACTCATGGGCACGATATCGACCTCGACGCTGCCCAAGCTTGCCTGCATGTCGGCCGCGCGCGGCATCAGCCACCAGATCGCGAAAGCCGAGGGCACGCCGAGGCGGATGCGCTCCCTACCCGCTTCCTCGAATTCATCAGCGGCACGTTTCAATATGGTCAGGGCAGCTCCGGCGGCCTCGGCAAAGGCCCTCGCCTTTTCGGTCGGAACGAGCCTTCGGCCATCCCGCACGAAGAGCTTCCGGCCCAGATGATCTTCGAGCGTCGATATCTGCTGGCGCACCGCGCCGCGCACCACGCCGAGCTCTTCGGCCGCCTTTAAAATGCTGCCATGCCGGCAGACCGCTTCGAAAGCACGGATAGCATTCAGGGGCGGGAGTCTCATAGTTACCACATTCCGGAAAATCGTAGTGGATCACCTGACCTTGGCATTGAAGAGAATGCAAGATCGAACCATATTGTACACCTGTGCAAGACGGGTGCATTTGCGACAGGAAATGGCGAAATTTTCGAACCTGTCCCGCTTCGAATTTTCCTATGTACGATGAAACAAATCGTGTCCGTCTCGCTTTGGATGCATGGATCGCGCAAGCTATTCATATGATACTAATATAAGACCGATTCGACATTAAAGGTGACCCAACAATTGACCCTTCTTGCCCGCCTGGCTTCTGATGTGCAACTGATGTTTCGGCGTCCGCCGAGACAGCAATATGCTGCTCTCTGCTATCGGGTGAAAAAGAAGACGGGCGATCTCGAAGTTCTGCTGATGACCAGCCGCGACACAGGCCGCTGGGTGATCCCCAAGGGCTGGCCGATGGCGCGCAAGTGCGCCTACGAAGTGGCCGCCCAGGAAGCCCTAGAGGAGGCCGGCATACGCGGTACGATCGAAACCGAAACGCTCGGCCACTATACGTATTCCAAGGTTTTGCGCGACGGCCTGAAAGTGACCTGCAAGGTCCAGGTCTTTGCCCTCGAAGTGACAGGCATGGCGAAGAACTTCAAGGAAAAGGGCGAGCGGACGATCGAGTGGGTTTCCTGCGACGAGGCCGTGAAGCGCGTGAACGAGGCTGACCTGCGCGACCTCTTCCTTGCCTTCAAACAACGTATGGCGGAGCGACTTTCCAGCGGCATGCCGAAACAAATTCCTGCAGAATGAGTCTTGCCATCTTGTGCTGCTAAGTAGGGCAGCTCAAAAAGCATTGCTCAGCCAGGAACCAGAATGCCGCAACGCAACCCAGTGCTCACCAAACGCACGCTCGACAAGGATCTCGATAAGCTTACCTATGTCGAAGATGCGGCGAGGTACGTCTCGCGACGGCTGGTGACGCCGGGGCTCGGCCTGATCTTTCTCGGCCTCGCCATGCTTTTTGCCGGCGTCTATGTATTCGACAGGCCGGGCGCGATCCTGATCATAGCTGCCGCAGCGCTTGCCGCCTACATGGCCATGAATATCGGCGCCAACGACGTGACCAACAATGTCGGCGCGGCCGTCGGCGCCCGCGCCATCACCATGAAGCAGGCGCTGATCATCGCCGCGGTCTTCGAGGTGCTGGGCGCAACGATCGCTGGCGGCGAGGTCGTTAAAACAATTTCCTCCAGCATCGTCGATACGGTGCAGGTCCCGCCGGCGACGCTCGGCTGGGTCATGATGGCAGCACTGACGGCAGCCGCGCTCTGGATCAATCTCGCCACCTGGATGAATGCACCGGTTTCGACGACACATGCGATTGTCGGGGCCGTGATCGGTGCTGGTATTGGCGCCGTCGGCTTTGAACCGGTCAATTGGCGGGTGATGCTGGAAATCAGCATAAGCTGGATGACATCGCCACTGATCGGCGGACTGATTGCCGCGGGACTGCTCTATCTGGTGAAAACCCTCATCGTCTATCAAGAGGACAAGGTTGCCGCCGCCCGTCGGTGGGTGCCCGCGATGATCGCCGTCATGGCCGGCGGTTTCATGGCCTATATGGTGCTGCAGCTTGCGCCGCGTGGGCGTTATCCGTCGCTGACGATCCTTCTGATCGGGATCGGCATAGGCCTCGTCAGCTGGCTGGTCGTGCGGCCGATCGTCCTGCGGCAGGCGGAAAATCTCGAAAATCGCCGTAGTTCGCTCCGGACGTTGTTCCATTTTCCGCTGATCGGTTCGGCCGCCCTGCTCTCCTTCGCGCACGGCGCAAACGACGTTTCCAATGCGGTCGGCCCGCTCTCGGCGATCGTTCATTCGGCCGGCATCGCCGACAGTGGCATGATCGGCCAGCCGCCGCTCTGGGTGATGCTGATCGGCGCGTTCGGCATCTCGGTCGGTCTCCTGCTTTTCGGGCCACGCCTCATTCGGCTCGTCGGCTCGGAAATCACCAAGCTCAACCCGACACGCGCCTATTGCGTGGCCCTGTCGACCGCCTTCACCGTCATCGTCGCCTCCTGGCTCGGCCTGCCGGTCAGTACCACCCATATTGCCGTCGGCTCTGTCTTCGGCGTCGGTTTCTTTCGCGAATGGTACACGCGTCATTCGAAGCGCCGTATCGAGTTCATACGCCGCAAGGCCGAGGCCTTCGAGATCGACGAGCCCGAGCCAAACGTCCATGAAGCCCGGCGGCGCTATCTCGTCCGCCGCTCGCATTTTATGACGATCGTCGGGGCATGGGTCATCACCGTGCCGGTTTCGGCCGCGCTTGCGGCGGTGATTTATTGGGCTATGTTCGCGCTCTTCATGTAGGTCGGGGTTTCAGAATGCGCGCCAATTTCCGCATGCAGCGGGTTTTTATCGATGCTCCCTTGTCAGAGGGTGCTACCGTCGAGGCCAATCCCGATCAGTTCAACTATCTCGCCAATGTACTGCGCATGGAAGAGGGTACGGAAATCCTGCTCTTCAATGGCCGCGACGGTGAATGGAAGGCCGGCCTGTCCTTCCCGACCCGCAAGCGCATCCTGCTGACTGCCATCGAGAAAACCCGGCCGCAGCCTGCCCCTTCCGATCTGCACTATCTTTTCGCGCCGTTGAAGATCGGCCGCATGGATTATTTGGTGCAGAAGGCGGTCGAAATGGGTGCCGGGCTTTTGCAGCCAGTCATGACGCAGCATGTGCAAGGCAAGATCACCAATCTTGACAAGATCCGCGCCAATGTGGTCGAGGCGGCCGAACAATGCGGCATCCTTGGCATTCCCGATGTGGCCGAACCGGTCAAACTTGCCGATCTTCTCGACCACTGGCCTGCTGACCGGCGCATCATCTATTGCGACGAGGGCGATGCGGGGCAGAACCCGCTGCCGATTCTCTCGAAGGTGACGGAGCGAAGGCTCGCGCTGCTGGTCGGCCCGGAAGGCGGCTTCTCAGAGGAGGAACGGACACGACTACGCAGCCTCGATTTCGTGACCGCCATTCCGCTCGGGCCGCGCATTCTGCGCGCCGACACGGCAGCAGTCGCGGCAATGGCAGTAATGCAAGCGGCGATTGGCGACTGGAATTGACTGCCGCGGATCGATCCAGCGAAAACTGGTGCTATTTTTTTGATGACCTGTTGAAACAATTTCACTTGCAACTTAGCTGACTTGGGCACTAATCACCCTTCCAATTGCCCGGCCCCGGCCTTCCCGAATACAGGTACTTTCATGGCTCGCGACACTACCGACCAGACACCGCTCTCTTCGGTTCAGGAGCTGACCGATTACCTTGCCGCGGGCAACAAGCCGAAGGAACGTTTCCGGATCGGCACCGAGCACGAGAAGTTCGTGTTCTTCCGCAGGGATAACAGCCCGGTTCCCTATTTCGGCGAGGCCAGCATTTCGGCGCTCCTGAAGGGCCTGCAGGCCAAGTCCGGCTGGGAGCCGATCATGGACGGCGACAATATCATCGGCCTCGGTGAGCAGAACGGCATGGGCGCCATCTCGATCGAGCCTGGCGGCCAGTTCGAACTCTCAGGCGCGCCGCTCGAAAACATCCATCAGACCTGCAAGGAATCCAACCAGCATCTGGCGCAAGTGCGCGAAATCGCTGAGCCGATGGGCATCGGTTTCCTCGGCATCGGCGGCAGCCCGACATGGACCTATGCGGAAACCCCGCACATGCCGAAGTCGCGCTATGAGATCATGACGAACTACATGCCCGAGGTCGGCACCCGCGGCCTCGACATGATGTACCGCACGTGCACGATTCAGGTGAACCTCGACTTCTCGTCGGAAGACGACATGCGCCGCAAGATGCGCGTGTCGATGAAACTGCAGTCGCTCGCGACCGCGCTCTTTGCCTCATCACCCTTCACTGAAGGCAAGCCGAACGGCATGCTCTCCTGGCGTGGCGACGTCTGGCGCGACGTGGACAATCGCCGTAGCGGACTGCTGGACTTCCCTTTCCGCGACGATTTCGGCTTCAAGGACTATGCCGAATGGGCGCTCGACGTGCCCATGTATTTCGTCATGCGCGACGGCCACTATCACCGGGCTACACATGTCACTTTCCGGCAGTTCATGAACGGCGCGCTGAAGGGCGAGATATCAGCCTATCAGCCGACGATGGGCGACTGGACGAACCATCTTTCGACGCTCTTCCCGGATGTGCGCCTGAAGCGCTTCCTCGAAATGCGCGGCGCCGATGGCGGCCCATGGCGGCGCATCTGTGCCCTGCCGGCCTTCTGGGTCGGCCTGCTCTACGACGATGCCAGCCTCGAGGCTGCGGACGAACTGACGAAAGACTGGGGCTTCGAGGAAGTGAACGCGTTGCGCAACGCGGTGCCGGCGGAAGGCCTGAAGGCCGAATTCCGTGGCCATCGGCTGATCGACACGGCGCGCGAGGTCGTCAATATTTCCCGCGCCGGCCTCAAGGCGCGCAACAGGCTGAATGGCGACGGCGTCGATGAAAGCATCTTCCTTCAGCCGCTCGACGAGGTCCTGGCCAAGAAGGCAACACTCGCCGAAGATCTGCTGGCGCTGTATCACGGGCGCTGGAGCGGCTCAGTCGACCCGGTCTTCCAAGAATATCAATACTAAGACGCGATTTACCCTTTCCAAAAAGCCGTTTGCGCATTTCCATTTCGGGCTATACTGGCGCGAATATGCGTCGCGACTCGGGGAAAGGGACGTTCATGCTACCACTCTTCGACATGATGATGCAGGCGCAGAACGGGGCGGCGATGGATGCCCTCGCCAAGCAATTCAATCTCGCCCAGGAACAGGCGACGAAGGCGATAGCGGCGCTGATGCCGGCCTTTTCTGCCGGTCTGAAACGCAGCACCAGCACCCCATACGACTTCATGGGCCTGATGCAGGCGGTGGCTTCGGGCAACTATGCCAAATATTTCGAAGATATGAGCAAAGCCTTCACGCCCGAGGGTATTTCCGATGGCAACAACATCCTGTCCCAGCTCTTTGGTTCCAAGGAAGTCTCGCGCGCCATTGCCGCGCAAGCGGCGCAGATGACCGGCATCGGCCAGGAAATCTACAAGCAAATGCTGCCAGTCATGGCCGGTACGCTGATGGGTGGGCTGTTCAAGCAATCGACGGGTCAGATGGCCTCACCGGTCAATCCTTTCGTCAATACGGCCATGGGGGAGACGATCCAGAAATGGCTTGAGAGCACCGGCTTTGCGCCGAAACCAAAGGCCGCTCCCGAGCCCAGCATTTTCGATAATCCTTTCACGCAGGCTATGCAGCTGATGTTCAGCGTACCAAAACCCGAACCCCAGCAGCAGCCCGCCAATCCCTTCCTCGACAACCCCTTTGCCAAGGCATTCCAGGAGATGATGGCAGGGTTTCAGCAGCCGGCGGCAAAGGCTCCGGAACAGCCGAAAGAAGATCCGAAAGCTGAACACGATAGCTATGCGCATATGTTGAATGCCATGTTCGACAGCGGTCTGGAAGTGCAGAAAAGCTATCAGAAAGGCATCGAGGCAATCTTGGAAGCCTATCGGCCGAGACCAACGCCGTCTCCCGAAGGCCCCGGCCCCACAGACCGCTCCAGGATGACCGAAAAATAAAAAATCCCGGAGATGGCTGGGAAAGCCGATCTCCGGGTTAAGCGGCAGGGCTATTGGCTATCACCCTGCGGGGAAACGCGAGCGTTCAGTCCCTGTAGGGGCGCATGACAGCAATACGCCAGCGGCGCTTGGCCGCCTGCGTCAGATGCTCCGACGGATCTTCAAAGAAGGTCGAAGCGAGAAAGGCGGAGGTCACATCGGCCCGCGTCAGGCCGATATCCCGCAGCTGATTGTCATCAAGGTCGTAAAGCCCATTCACCTGCGAGCGATTGCGCACAATGCGAAGAGCGGTTGCCAGCGGCGCGAAAGCAGCCATGAGACGCTGGGTAAACGTCGGGGCGAGTTTGCCGCAGTCGAGTTCTAGTGTCTGTTCATGAGTGCGCATCGAACTCTCCTTTCTTCGGGGCGCAGAACAGCCCGCCCCGCCTGCGAGGTCGTGCAGGAAGGGTGAAGCTGGTCACAGGGCGGACAGGCAGGGTGTCTGTCCTTCACTTTGCTTGATTTGCATCCCGAAGATGCCAAAGAGCTATTGATCAGTCCAACGAATGTTTCTAATGATTAGCATCAGCGATCTTTATGAATGGACAAGATCATGTCGGCGCCCCTTGATATCGACCAGTTGCAGACTTTCATCGCAATCGTGGACTCCGGCAGCTTCACCAAGGCCGCCGACAAGGTCTACAAGACACAGTCCGCCGTCTCCATGCAGATGCGCCGTCTGGAAGAGCGCATCGGCAAGCAGCTGTTCATCAAGGACGGCCGCGGCAACAGGCTGACGGTCGAGGGCGAAAAACTGCTCAACTATGCACGCCGCATTATTCGCCTGAACAATGAGGCGATCGCCGCCTTTGACGACAACAGGCTGGAAGGCACGCTTCGCATAGGCACGCCCGATGATTATGCCGACCGTTATATGCCCGAGATCATCGGCCGCTTCGCCAAGACGCACCCGAATGTCGAGCTTTATATCGTCTGCGAGCCTTCGGTCGACCTCGCCGAACGCATGCACAAGGGCGAGCTCGATATTGCGCTCGTCACCCACAATCCGCGCGAACGCATTTCGGATGTGGTGCGCACGGAGCCGCTCTGCTGGGTCAGCTCCGCCAATCATCCGATCCGCGACGATGCGCCGGTGCCGCTTGCCGTCGGCCGGCGCGACTGCCAGTGGCGCCAGCTCGCCTGCTCGGCGCTCGACGCAGTCGGCCGCGAATATCAGATCCTGTTCACGAGCTGGTCCTGCACCGTGGTCGCCTCGGCCGTGCTTGCCGGCATGGCGGTTTCGGTCATGCCGGAATCGGCACTACGGACGGGCATGAAGGTCTTGAGCCAGGCAGACGGCTTCCCGGCGCTGCCGCCGGTGCAGATCGGTATCATGAAGCGACCCGGCGTTTCGCTATCGCTGATGAATGCAATCACGGCGCATATCACGGCCTGCCTCGACAACATTACGCCGACGGTCATCGAAGATGGGCTGGAACAGGATGTGAAGACGGGTTACGCCCGACACTATCCGCGGCTCAAGGCTGCGGCCAGCATGATGCCGAGCTGGTAAATTACGCCGCCGAGGCAGATGTCGGGGCAAAGAGGGAAGCACGGATTGCGCGCTTCCACTCCTCGAGGATGCGCTCGCCGAAACTATCTTCACTCAGCACCGCAAGGCGGATGGCCGCGCCGATCAGGTGACTGAAAAGATACGTGCGCGCTTTCATTTGCTCATCGCAGGATTCCGGCGCCAGGCGGCGTACGGCAGCCTGAAAGATCTCAGCGACCTGGCCGCTATGCTCGATGTTCAGGCGCAGGAGATCCTGATCGGTTTCGGTGCCCATCCAGACGCCGAGATAGGCGGCATCGTTGCGGTATTCGGCATAGTACCAATCGATCATTGTCGCGATCAGGTCGAGCGCTTCGTCGAAGGACTGAACGTCTTCGAACATTTCAGTCGTCTTCTGCTGGATCGCTTGCGCATGACGGTCAAACAGCGCTTTGACGATCGCTGCCTTTTCCGGGAAATACTGATAGACCGAACCGATCGGAACTTTGGCGGCGGCGGCCAGCTCGGTCATCCGCATGGCGCTGACGCCTTTTTCCGCGATGATGGTGGCGGCGGCGTTGAGGATCAGATCCAGCCGCTGGATGCTGCGCTCCTGTTTTGGCTTCCTGCGAAGCGCTATGCGATCCAAATTCTCCGCGCCCATGTGGTTCCCATCTGTCTCGTTATTGAGCGGCGGAAGTGGAGTGTCATACCGGCGCGTCGGGCCGATATGACATGCAGGTATTCATCCGTCGTAAATGGAAATGGTCGGATTTTAACCAATGGCAAGAGGTCATGAAAAACGGGGCGTTACGCCCCGTTTTGGCTCCTCACGAAACAGGTCCTTAACAGTTTGTTCAGCAAGGCCCGACTGAGTGTTTGCTGCCCGGTCTTGTCGCCTTACGGCACAATGCTCAGCCCTGTCAGGCAAGATTCTGTTTCAGGAACTCGACAGTGCGACCCCAGGCAAGATCGGCGGCTGCCTTGTCATAACGGGCAGCCGACGTATCGTTGTTGAAGGCGTGGTTGGCGCCGTCATAGATGTAGATTTCGAATTTTTTGCCATTCTCCTCCAGCGCCTTCTTGTAGGCTTCGATGCCGGCATTGATGCGGTCATCGAGGCCGGCATAGTGAAGCAGCAGCGCCGCCTTAATATTGGGCACGTCCGAGGCCGGCGGCTGGGCGCCATAATAGGCGACGGCCGCCTTCAGCTCAGGCGATTTGACCGCAAGGTTGTTGACCGCGCCGCCGCCCCAGCAAAAGCCGATCGCGCCGACCTTGCCGTTTGTCGCATCGAGCTTGGAGAGGTAGACGACGGTTGCTTCGCCATTTGCGGTGACCGTGGCCGCGTCGAGCTTGCTGAACATGTCGCGCGCCTGATCCTCATTCTCAGGCGTGCCGCCCTGAGGCGAGAGGAAATCCGGAGCGAGCGCCACGAAGCCTTCAAGCGCGATGCGGCGGGCGACATCGCGGATATGCGGATTGAGACCGCGGTTCTCATGGATGACGATGACGGCGCCGAGCTTGCCGGGCGCATTCTTCGGCTGCACCAGATAGCCTTTCATATCGCCGCCACTGCCGGGATAGGTAATATCCTGGCCGGTCAGGCGATCGTCATTTTCGGCGACGACCTCGGCGGCTGCCTTGTTGGCGGCAAGCAATGGTGCAATTGCCGCGGCCGCGGTTGCCGAGCCGGCAAGCTTGGTGAGCTTGTCCATGAAGCTGCGGCGATCCAGCGTCAGATGCGTATATTCGTCATAGGCGTTGATCATTGCCTGCGTAATGACGGGCTTTTCCATGACAGACCTCCTCTGTTCCCTACCCCATGCCCAATCGGCAGGAGAGAACATAGGCCAGCGCCTGATAACGGAGGAACAAAACTGTGTTACTGGCGGCTTCAGCTCAGGAAAACAGCATCCAGCCGGCAAGCCAGGCCCACATGCCGGCGAGTACGACAAAGCCAAGGGCAAAGAGCGGGCTGCGATAGCGCAGATCGTTGCTGGTGACATGCACATAGGCATGAGCATAACGCAGGATGACGAACAGCCAGGCCAGCACCATGGCCGCCAGATTGTCGGCCTCGGTTATATAAAGAAGAATGCTGCAAGCATAGAAGAGCACCGGCAGTTCGAACTGGTTGGAAAGGCTGTTCTTGACGAACAGGCATTCGGCCGGTTCGTCACGGTTCTCGCGATAATCGGATCTCTTGATCCGGCCCTCGCGAACTGCCTTGCCGCGACGCAAGCTGAGCAGCCCGTAGAGGATATAGACCAGCAGGACGTGGGCAAGCAGAGGCCAGAACATCTCATAGCCGGTCATCATCATTCCCTTCATTTCGGCGATTGCTGCGCGAGCAGTAGCGGAAAGATCGGGCGGATGCCAGAGCCTGACGGCCCGCCGTGGAGCGGGCCGTCTTCTGTATCAGACTTGAGCGATACCACCGTCGACGAAGATCTCCGCGCCGGTGATGAAGCTCGAATCATCGGATGCGAGGAAGAGTGCCGTAGCGGCGATTTCCTCCGGACGACCGACGCGGCCCATGGGAACCTGCGAGGCCATATAATCCAGCAGGCCCTGCTGTTGTGCCTTGTCCTTGCCGGCTAGTTCGACGAGGCCGGTCGTTTCCGTCGGGCCGGGGCTCAGCGTGTTGATGCGGATGCCGCGGTCCTTCAGGTCAAGGATCCAGTTCCGGGAGAAGTTGCGGATTGCGGCCTTCGAGGCGGCATAAACGCTGAAGGCCGGCGTGCCGGATGCACCCGCAGTGGAACCAGTGAGAATGACCGAAGAACCATGCCCAAGCAGCGGCAGAGCCTTCTGCACAGTGAAGAGCACGCCCTTCACGTTGCGGCCGAACGTATCGTCATACTGTTCCTCGGTGATGGAGCCGAGCGGCGCAAACGAACCGCCGCCGGCATTGACGAAGAGCACGTCGAGACGGCCGGCCTCTGCCCTCACCAGGTCGTAGAGCCGATCGAGATCGGCAAGCTTTGCTGAGTCAGCCTGAATGCCGGTAACGTTGCCGCCGATTTCCGCCACGGCTGTATCCAGCAATTCCTTGCGGCGGCCGGTAATGAAGAGCCGTGCGCCTTCGGCAGCGAAGCGCTTTGCGGTGGCAAGGCCGATGCCCGAGGTGGCGCCCGTGATAACCGCAATCTTTCCATTCAGTCTCTGGGTCATTGTCGTCGTCTCCTGTTGTGTTCGACCGGACTGAAGATGTGGACGGACCTTCTGTTTCTGAATAGAAAGAAATGAAAGACATCATTGCAGGAATGAAACGATGAGCTTTCCGGATTTCGAGGGCCTTGCCATGTTCGCCAAGGTGGCGGAGGAGCGCTCTTTCGCTCGTGCCGCCAAGACGCTCGGGGTTTCCGTGCCGACGGTGTCGCGGGCGATCAGTCGGCTGGAAGAGCGGCTCGGAGCGCGGCTCTTCAACCGCACATCGCGGCAGCTGGCACTGACCGTTTTCGGTCTGCGGCTCGTGGATAGCGCCCAGCGCATCTATGCCGAGGCGGAAGCAGCCGAGAATGCAGCACGCGAACTTTCAAGCCAGCCGCGCGGGCTGATTCGTCTTGCCGTGCCCATGGTCTTCGGACGGCAGTGGCTGGCGCCGATCCTGCCCGATTTCTTCGAACTCTATCCCGAAGTTTCGATCGACATGCACATGAGCGATGCGGTCGTCGATCTCGTGGGTGACGGCTTCGATGCGGCGCTCCGCATCGCGGTGCTGCCCGATTCCTCGCTCGTGGCAAAAAGGCTGACGCCGGTCGCGCCCTTCATTCTTGCCGCTCCCAGCTATCTCGAGAAATACGGCTGCCCGCAGCATCCACGGGACCTCGCGGCCCATCACTGTCTCGGTTACGCCTATCGGCCGCGGCAGGATATCTGGCGTTTCGGCAACAAGGCGGGTGAAGAGGAGATCGTCGTGCCGACCGGGCCGCTGCGCGCCACCAATTCCGAGGCCCTGATTCCGATGGCGTTACGCGGCCTCGGCATCGTCGAATTGCCGGAATTCATAGCTTACGACTATCTTGTCGACGGCCGCCTGAAAGCGATCCTGACCGACTGGACCTTGCCGAAAGGCGCACTTTATTTCGTGACACCAACGGCGCGTGCCCGGCCGGCAAAAGTGGAAGCGCTCGGGGATTTCCTTGCGGCGAGGCTTTCGCAGCCGACATGGCGTTGGCCGCGATAGAGCAGTTCCAGCACTGTTGTGCAGCGGTTTTTGCGTCCGGAATTGCGCGAAGGGGGCTGCGGGCGCTCAGTCTTGGTGCGTCTGGCGGAGAATTGCGCCACGCACGATGAGAATGGCGCAGATGGCGAGGCTTGCGAATTTCAGCTTTGTCATCCACGGCAGGATCTGCGCGGCAAGGGCCGCCGCACCGCTATCGCTGAAGGCAAAAAGGCTTGAGACATTTTCCGCGTAATCGGCAAAACCATAGATGAAGGGCAGGATATAGGTCATCCGGCCGAGCAGGCGGGGTGCCTGCCTGCCACGCCATGTGTCAATCGGCCCGAGCCGCAGGAAAATCAGGAATAGAAGGGCCGTCAGCAGGGCCGGAAAGATGAGTTCCGGGCCGAAATACATAGCCCGGAGAATACGGCTTGCCGTCTCGTTCTGATCGAGCAGCGTCTGCATGTGAAAGACGGCAGCCTCGTCATAGCCCGAGAAATAAGTATCGAGCACCGCCTGCCCCGTCTCATGCTCGAAAGGCAAGGTGAAGCCGAAGGTGGTCCAGCCGAGGACGATGAGACAAAGGGCTGCGAGCAGCGCGATGATCCAGAGCGGAATCGAGCTGCCCATTTTCATTATCAGACACCGACACCCGGATAGTTCGGGCTTTCGCGGGTGATGGTCACGTCGTGCGGATGGCTTTCGCGAAGGCCGGCGCTGGAGATGCGCACGAAGGTGGCGCGCTCCTGGAACTCCTTGATATCCTTGCCGCCGACATAGCCCATGGCAGCCTTGAGGCCACCTGCGAGCTGATGCAGAACGCCCGAGACTGGTCCCTTGTAGGGAACCTGGCCTTCGATGCCTTCAGGCACGAGCTTCAGCGTATCGCGCACTTCCGCCTGGAAATAGCGGTCTGCCGAGCCGCGCGCCATGGCGCCGACGGAACCCATGCCGCGATAGGCTTTGAAGGAGCGGCCCTGGTAGAGGTAGACCTCGCCCGGGCTTTCGTCGGTGCCGGCCAGCAGCGAACCGATCATGACGGCCGAAGCGCCTGAAGCGATCGCCTTTGCCACGTCGCCCGAGAACTTGATGCCACCATCGGCGATCACGGGGATATTCTGCGCCTTTGCCGCCTCGACCGCCGACATGATCGCGGCAAGCTGGGGAACGCCGACGCCGGCGACCACACGCGTCGTGCAGATCGAGCCCGGGCCGATACCGACTTTCACCACGTCAGCACCGGAATCGATCAGCGCCTTGGTGCCGTCATAGGTCGCGACGTTGCCGGCCATGATACGAACGGAATTGGAAAGCTTCTTGACGCGGCCGACGGCTTCCAGAACGCGGGCCGAGTGACCATGGGCGGTATCGACGACGAGCAGGTCGACGCCGGCATCGATCAGCCGTTCAGCGCGTTCGAAACCATCGTCACCAACGCCGACGGCAGCGGCAGCGCGCAGGCGGCCCTGCGCATCCTTCGATGCGTTCGGGTTCAGCTGCGCCTTTTCGATATCCTTGACGGTAATAAGACCGACGCAACGACCCTCGCCATCGACCACCAACAGTTTTTCGATGCGATGTGCGTGCAGCAGGCGCTTGGCCTCCTGCTGATCGACGCTTTCCTTGACCGTCACGAGATTGTCGCGGGTCATGAGTTCGAAGATCTTCTGGGCCGGGTCGGATGCGAAGCGAACGTCGCGGTTCGTGAGGATGCCGACCAGCAAACCGGATTTTTCAACGACCGGAATGCCGGAAATGCCATGCATTTTCATCAGCGCCAGGGCATCGGCAAGCGTCGCGTCGGGGCCAATCGTCACCGGATTGACGACCATGCCGCTTTCGAACTTCTTGACTTGCCGAACCTGCTCGGCCTGTTCCGCCGGCGTCAGGTTCTTGTGAATGACGCCGATGCCGCCGGCCTGGGCCATGGCGATTGCGAGACGTCCCTCGGTGACTGTGTCCATGGCGGCTGAAATGATCGGGATATTCAGCTCGAAGTCCGGTGCGAGGCGTGTTGCGACGCTCGTCTGGCCGGGGAGGACTTCGGAATGACCGGGTTGCAGCAGCACGTCATCGAAGGTGAGTGCGTCCAGTCCGGTTGGCGTTTCTATGATGCGAGCCATGGCCAAATTCCCTCAAGAAAGAAAAATGCGACCCACCCGGTACGAATCGTCCGCACCGGCGGTGTGCATGAGTTTATGGAAGTTGGCGAGGGCTGGTAACACGTCTATGACAGGAAGGAAATAGCAAAAAAGCCAGGCAAACGGCCAAGTCTAATGAGCCGTGCACTCGTTCCGTCGCGCAGAGGACGCTCTAACATATTGAATTTATGCGTCAGGCTTAGTGAAAATCGACTTCGATTTTCGAGCAGATGCTTTCGCATGGGAGCCATGCGCCTAGCTCAGATGTCGAATAGTTCGCCCGGATTTCTTGCCCTGGCCGGGCAAGCATATTTCAAACTCGAGAGACGAAGGTGCCGAACACCGCGTCTCACGCAGTCGTGATCCAAACGGGTAAATGCTACCGATTGGGGGATTGGCAGAGCCCACAACTGAGACTACACAGCACGGGCCTCCCAAGCCTCATCCGCATCCATCAAGGCATTCGCCTATGAACCGCATTGTCCCGCTGATCCTCGCTGTTGCCCTCTTCATGGAACAGATGGACTCCACCGTGATCTCGACGGCTCTGCCGGCGATTGCGGCCGATCTGCATGTCGGGCCGATCACCCTGAAACTCGCGCTCACCTCCTATATGGTGGCGCTTGCGGTGTTCATTCCGATCAGCGGCTGGATGGCAGATCGCTTCGGCGCCAAGAAGATCTTCCGGCTTGCAATCTGCGTTTTCGTCGTCGGCTCCATTTTCTGCGCCTTCTCCTCCAGCCTTGTCGAATTCGTCTTTGCGCGCTTTCTGCAGGGCATGGGCGGCGCGATGATGACGCCTGTCGGGCGCCTGGTGCTGGTGCGCACCACGCAGAAGAGCGAACTGGTCTCGGCCATGGCGCTGCTGACGATTCCGGCGCTCGTCGGCCCGCTTGCCGGCCCGCCGCTCGGCGGCTTCATCACCACCTATTTCAGCTGGCACTGGATCTTCCTGATCAACGTGCCGGTCGGCGTCATCGGCGTGTGGCTGGCGACGATCTACCTGCCGGAAATAGAGGCAACGGCGCCGCCGAAGCTCGACTTCAACGGCTTCGTCCTGACCAGCCTTGCGGCGGCCGGTGTCGTCTTCGGCCTGTCGGTCGTCAGCCTTCCGGCCCTGCCGCCGATCATCGGCATCTCGGCCACGGCAATCGGCATCATCTGCGGCGTGCTCTATGTGCGCCATGCCCGGCGCTATCCAACGCCGATCCTCGACCTCAACCTGTTCAAGAACTCGACCTTCCGTGCCTCGACGACTGGGGGCACACTGTTTCGCATCTGCGTCGGCGCCATGCCCTTCCTGACCCCACTGATGCTGCAGCTCGGATTTGGCCTAACACCCTTTCAATCCGGCCTTATCACATTTGCTGGCGCGATCGGTGCCATCACCACGAAGTTCATCGCACGCCGCGTCTACAAGGCGATCGGCTTCCGCACGACGCTTCTTTGCGCCGGTGCGGTGACGACGGTCGTGACAGCCGTCACCGGCCTCTTCACACCGGATACGCCGCATCTCGTCATCATCGGCGTGCTGCTGCTCGGCGGCTTCTCCCGCTCCTTCATGTTCACTGGCGTCAATGCGCTAGCCTTTGCCGATATCGACGATGCACAGGCGAGCCAGGCAACATCGATGGCCTCGGTGATGCAGCAGATCAGCCTGGCGCTCGGCGTTGCCCTCGCCGCCTCGATCCTGGAAACTTCGATCTATTTCCGCGGCGCCGAACTGCAGATCATCGATTTCCACATCGCCTTCTTCGTCATCGCTGGCCTGACCGTCATCGCAACCATCCCCTTTGCCCGCATGGCCAAGGACGCCGGCGCCTCCGTATCAGGGCACCGCGCCAAGCGCGTGCCGCCAACGATCAACGCGCAACAGGCTGTCAAATAAAGAGTGGTTCTTCGGCTTTCTCACAGACGGCGCACAGCTTGTTGCCGTCGAGATCGCGGACATAGGCTGCGTAGAAATGCGCGTGATAGGAGCGCAGCCCCGGCTTGCCTTCATCGATAGCACCGGCCGCAATTGCTGCCGCATGGAAAGCATCCACCGCCGACCGCGTCTCCGCCTCGAAAGCCACCATGGAGCCGTTGCCGTTCGTCGCGGCGCCGGTTGAAGGGAGTTACCACCCAGAAGCGGCAGCGCGTGTCGCCATCGGCGGCATAGCCGATCTCCTCTTCCGAATAGCGCTGGCACCGGTAGCCGAGCACCGGCAGAACGGCATCATAGAAATGCCGCGCGCGATAGAGATCGTTGGTGCCGAATGTAACATAAAGAAGCATGGGATCGGCGGATATCCAGTCCTGGGCGTCTAATCATTCACAGGACTGACATAAAGATCAAGCGTCCTCGGGCTCGACCTCTGCCTTGCGGCCTTTGAAACCCTTTGCCAGCAGGAACATCTCGACCGATTCCGCACGCGAGGAAGCGGGCTTGACGTGCACGACCTGGCGGAAATGCTGTTTCAGCATGGCGAGCAGATCGCGCTCGGTGCCGCCCTGAAAGGTCTTGGCCAGAAAATGCCCGCCCTCGCCAAGCACTTCGATGGCGAAATGCGCGGCGACTTCGCAGAGATGCATGGTGCGCAGATGGTCGGTGCGGTGATGACCAGTTGTCGGTGCCGCCATATCCGAAATCACCAGATCCGGCGTGCCGCCGACGGCCTCCATCAGCTTTTCCGGAGCCGATGGATCGAGGAAGTCGAGCTGGAGAATCTTGACGCCAGGAAGCTGAGCCATTTCCAGGAAGTCGATCGCGGCAACGCGAACATCCTCGTCGGTCGATCCCGTCACCTTCGCAGCGATCTGCGACCAGCTGCCCGGGGCGGCGCCGAGATCGATGATGCGCTTTGCGCCCTTCAGGATGTGGTACTTCTCATCGATCTCCAGCAGCTTGAAAGCTGCACGGGCGCGATAGCCTTCGAGCTGGGCGCGCTGCACATAGGGATCGTTGATATGGCGCTGCAGCCACTGGCGGGAGGAAGCCTTCAGTTTCTTTTTCTTGACGCGCTGGCCAAGCTTGCGGCCGATCGGTGCCTTGGTCATGCCTATCCCTTATTACCCCGTTGGCCGCGGCGGTTGCGATTCCGACGCCAGACGCCGTCATCGGCCATCATGTCGGTCAGCAGGCCTTCCCTCAAGCCACGATCGGCAACACGCATGCGCGGGCTTGGCCAGCGGCGGCGGATCGCTTCCAAAATGGCGCAGCCGGCGAGCACCAGATCGGCACGATCCGGCCCGATGCAGGGATTGGCAGCGCGGCTTTCGAAATTCCAGGAGAGAAGCTTCGCCTGCATGGCGGAAACTTCGCCGTCCGACAACCATATGCCATCGACCTTGCGGCGATCGTAACGCGGCAGGTCCAGATGCACGCCGGCAAGCGTCGTGACCGTGCCCGATGTGCCGATCAGATGGAAATCGCCGTCCTCGGCAATCTCGATCTCCGGGCAATCGAAATTCGACAGCATGCCGGCGACTTCGCTGACCATGCCCTCGAAAACCTCTGGTGTCACGTCGCGGCCGCCGTGGCGTTCGGAGAGGGTAACGACGCCGACGGGCAGCGAGGTCCAATGGGTGATGTGATTGGCAAGACGGGCGAAGCGGTTGTCGCCGATGCGGATAACGGCAATTTCGGAGGAGCCGCCGCCGATATCGAAGAGCACGACAGAACGCGCCTCACGACCGACCAGCGACGAGCAGCCGGACACGGCAAGCCGCGCCTCGGTTTCACGATCGATGATTTCGAGCTCGAGCCCGGTCTCGACGATCACCCGCTGCAGGAATTCCTCGCCATTGGCCGCTTGGCGGCAGGCCTCTGTCGCAATCAGCCGCATGCGGCGGATCTCGCGGTTCCGGAGCTTGGCGGCGCAGATCCTGAGCGCATCGACAGCCCGCTCCATCGCCTCATCGGAGAGCCTGCCGCTGGCGGCTAGTCCTTCGCCGAGACGCACGATACGGGAAAAGGCATCGACGACGCGGAACTGGCCGGGGCGCGTCGGCTGGGCGATCAGCAGGCGGCAATTGTTGGTGCCGAGATCGAGCGCTGCATAGAGTTCGTCAGGCCAAGGATGTTCGCCACCTGCCCGCTCCTCTTCGGGCCCCGGCTGCCGGCTCCGACGATTTGCCGCTTCGGCGTCATGCACCTCGCGCGGCTGAACGCGCGAAGGCGCATCAGCGCGATGCTCGGCGCGTGCGGAGGGCGGCGCATGCGCGGGAGCCAGCGGCCTGCCCTGCAGGCCCCTTTTGCTGCGATGCTTGCGACGGTTGCGGCGGCTGGAGGGCGAATCGCCGTCCGGCCGTGCTCCATTTGCATGCGCGGCGATCTGGACCGCGGTCTGAGGCTGAGCAGCAATATCAGGCTGGGATGTACCCCGTCCACCACGGCGCCTGCGTTTCCGCTTGCGGGCCGGACTTTCGGCGTCTTCCTTCGGGCGCGCTGCCTCGCCGGCATGGCCGGCAAGATCATGCGAAGCGGGATGAGCGGCGCTGCGGGATTGCCCGCCTCGCTTGCCCTTGCGGCGCCTGGACTTCTTGCCATCCTTGCGCCCTGCCGCCGACGCCCCGTCAAATTGCGGCCTTGCGCCGCCTTCGGGGTCTTCCACGTTCGTTTTCCATCGCGCCGCGCAAGTCCGGAAGGTATGCAGCAGGCGCTCATTCGATTTTTGCGTTGGCGCGAGAATATCAGCGACCGGCAAAATCACCAAATTCTTTTTGATTCCGGATTTTAGACCTGAAATTTTCACCCGCGTTGGAAGGGCCGAAATTTTTCAAAACGGGTATTTGCAATCCGCCAGCTTTTGTTTATAAGCGCCGCACACCAGCCGAACCGACGCGGTTCGCAGCTGCTGGGGAATAGTTCAATGGTAGAACAGCGGACTCTGACTCCGTCGATCTTGGTTCGAATCCAGGTTCCCCAGCCAATTCTCGCTAAATTCCCTTCATTCCTTGATTTTCCAGTCGTGCCGGATCCCGTTTTGGCATCATTGGCGACCTGATGCCTAGAACTGTAGCCCCACGCCAGTTAAGCGCGGCGACGGCACAACTGGCAGGCGAGGGCAAACTCCTTAAGGCGGTCAGCCACGACGTCGCCTGCTCCGATAGACGCGTTCAATATATTCGTTAACTGCCGACATTCCCCACCCTCCTTTGTTATTTCCATTCTCAAAGGTGCGGGCAGAGAAGGACCGGCGCAAATACGCCGTACATTTAATATTAAGCGTTTACTCTTTAGATTATCAATATTTGGCCGCACCATGAAGATCGGCGCAAGAATTTAGTTGTCCAGACAGATGATCTGTTTCAGACACCACGGCCGTCGGCATGTTAACTGGACTATGTTCGCGATCGCAAGAAGATTTGACGCTGGCCGTTACTAAACAGGCCCATTCCGTCGATCAGGAATCACTCCACCCGCTGCCTGTGGCCGCCACCTTTCTGGGGGCCTTGCTTGCCTTAATCACCCTTTGGTCTGCCAGTCCTCGAAATGATTCAGTTTTAGTTGTAAGCAATCCTTTCGATCCGCCCGGCAGGGCATTGTCGATCATCGGTGAGGCTGGCGGCTCCTTCGTCGGCAACGGCCGCGTGCCGTGGCTTTCCATCGCCTATTCATCGGAACCCGGTTTCGCCTCACGGCTTGTCCGTGCAGGCGCCCTGTTCGCACTCAGCAATCCCTTTTCAGCAACTTGCCTTCAGGAAGCAGTGAAATGACTGCCATCGCTCGTATCCGCCAGCGCATTTCAATCATCATCATTTCCCTCCTCTGGCTCAATTACCTGCTCATTCTCAGCAGGCTGGCGATTGCCGGAAGCGGATTCGACTGGACCGCAGCCTTTGCCCCGCTGGTGGTCGTGCTGGCCGCGACCGCGTGCTGGCTGAAATCCCGATATGGCTCCATGACGCGGTTTCTAACCTCGATCGCCCATGCGATGACCGTCGCCGCCCTCGTCTATGCCTTCGCCGGATCGCCGCTCCAAATCGACATGCACATGTATTTTTTCGCCAATCTGGCGATCTGCGCGGCATGGTTAGACTGGCGTGCCGTGGCTGCTTACACGGCCTTCGTCGCCGTGCATCACCTGCTTCTCTATGTTCTCCTGCCCTGGGCCGTGTTCCCGGGCAGTTCGGACCTGACGCGCGTCGCGCTCCACGCGGTCGTTCTGCTTCTAGAAGCGGGCGTCCTGTTCTTCCTGTCCCGGACACTTATTTCAGCGATGCGTTCGGCCGAGAACGCGACCAACGAAGCATATGCTGCCAAGATCAGGGCCGACGAAATGGCCGAGCAGGCGAAGAGGGCCGATCTACAGATGGCCGCCGAACGCGAGCGGTTGGCGGCAGAAGCCGAAGAGGCGGCGCAAATCCGGCTGGAACAGGCGACAGCAGCCCTTGCAGGCGGCCTTCGGCGGTTGGCAAACGGCGATCTCTGCACCCGGCTCGATACACCCCTCTCCGCAGAATTCGAAGCCCTGCGTTGCGACTTCAACATTTCCATCGAGAAACTGGAAACGGCCCTGATGCAGGTAGCCCAGAATACTCGTGGTATTGAGGCAGGTTCGAACGAAATTCGTTCCGCAGCCGACGTCCTTGCCAAGCGTACCGAACAGCAGACCGCAGCCATTGAGGAAACCGCAGCCGCACTGGAAGAGATCACCGCGACAGTGAAGAACTCGACCAGCCGCGCGCAGGAAGCGGGCCAGCTTGTCAGCCGTGCAAAGACAGGTGCAGAACAATCTGGCGAGGTCGTCCGCCGTGCTGTCTCCGCAATGGAAGCCATTGAGAAATCGTCCGGCGAGATCAACAATATCATCGGCGTGATCGACGAGATCGCTTTCCAGACAAATCTGCTGGCGCTCAATGCAGGTGTTGAAGCCGCGCGAGCCGGAGAGGCCGGAAAGGGCTTTGCGGTCGTCGCTCAGGAAGTGCGCGAACTGGCACAGCGTTCCGCCAACGCCGCCAAGGAGATCAAGACACTCATCGGCACTTCGAGCAAACAGGTTCGCGAGGGTGTACAGCTTGTCGGCGATACCGGCCGCGCTCTGGAAACCATCGTTGCCGAAGTGCAGGAGATCAACCGCCACGTCGCCGCCATCGTGGAAGCGGCGCAGGAGCAGTCCTCCGGTTTGCAGCAGATCAACACCACCGTGAACCAGATGGATCAGGACACCCAGAAGAATGCAGCAATGGTAGGAGAGACCACCGCTGCCACACACAGCCTGTCCGGGGAAGTGTCTTCGCTCAACGAGCTTCTGACCATGTTCAAGCTGTCGGGCAAAGCGCGTCAGGCATCGGCTACGGTGCGCGCGGCAAGCAGCTCGGAAAGGCCTGCGGCATTGCCGACGAAGGCGCTAGGCCGCAAGATCGCCAGCGCCTTCGTCGGCAATGCCGCCGTCAAGCAGGATGGATGGGAGGACTTTTGATGAAAATCGTCCGAATATCGGCGTCGACATCACCCGGGAACTGGTGGTCGTGATCGGCGCGATGCCCGAACATTGTAAGCGCTGCACTTTTCCTACAAAGTTTGTAAGCAAGTTTTCAAAACGAGATCATCACCTTAATTGGTGTGCTTACGAAATTACGAAGTTACGGCACATTTCCAACTCTCATAGGAATAACCCGCAGTCTCCCACGCCCCGTCTCTCCTGTGTTTTGCCATAATTTCGGTAAGTTTGTAATCAGACAGCTAAGCAACTGAAATCATTATTCGAATTTTCTTACAAAATGATATGTAAAATCGTAAGCGCCGTAAGCAACCTGCAGGTCGGCCCGTAAGGAAGAACCATTGGAAGGCCAGCGCCTCCGCGACAGCGCGCGCACGTTCTGGAAGACTCGTTCCTGCCCTCATCAGGCATAGTCACTTTATCATCCGCCGTTTCGCCCAAAGCCTCCTGTTCAGATCTTCAGTTACCACCAGCCTGCATTCGCAACACAGCGTAGTAGCAAAACCTCAACCTTCCGCCGGTAGAATCGCTCCCATTCCCTGGAGACGGTTCGAGCCATGAAGACCTTTTCTGCCCTTTTGCTGACAGCATTTCTCATTCCGGCGACAGCCCGGAGCGAGACGGCGTCGGGCGAGACGGAATGGATGGGCGAAGCGCGGCAGTGGTCGGTCGGGTTCGTCGATGAGAAGCCCTCCTATTGCCGGCTGGTCTGGAACAACGAACTCGGCAAGACGGTCGAATTCCGCCAGAGCCTCGACAGCGTAATGTGGCTCGTCTCGAAGGATGGCTGGGATATCCCCAAGGGCACGACGACCCAGGTCACGCTTGTCGGCTATTCCGGCACCAAGGCTGTTGCGGCCAAGGGCTTCGACAGCAAGACGCTTCGCATCGTGCCCGCCGACGGGAAGACGGGTGTGGCGCAGATTAAGACGATCCTGAAGAATTCGTTTGTCGGCACGCCGGATATGGAACTGGATTTTTCCGGCGACGAAGGAAAATGGGTGGTGCCGCTGTCGCGAGTCCAGCAGATGTACACGACCTACGTCAACTGCCTGAACCGGCTCGTCCCTGCCAATCAGGTCAGCCCGGTTTCCGACAAGACGCAGCCGTTCTGAAGCAGATTACGATCTTCAGATCGGGTTTCCACGCTGGCAGTCTTTGTTGACGCAGTAGTTGCCACAAGACCGTTGGACACTTTTGCGCGACCTGCTTTCGAACCGCGCATCTGCGTCGCCACGCCGCAGCATCGCGCCACAAATTCGGCCCGCGCCACAATGATCATCCTTCTCGCCCGCCGGTATGCATGCGGGCAGTTGGATGGTGTTCTTCCCGTTTCAGGAGGTCATTGTGCAAAAACTTGGTATCGCATTCCTCATGAGCGCCGCGGTGATTGCTGCCCCAGGCCTTGCCAGCTTGGCGCAGGCTCAGACTATCGCCCATAAATCCAAGGATACCCATGTGCTCATCGTGCGCCTGCCGGATGGCTCGCTCGAGCGCATCCGCTATGCGGGTAATCAGCCGCCGCAGGTCCGCATCGACGGCGAGCCCGATCCGGCGCCTAACCTCTTCGATCCCTTCTGGCCTTCGTCGCCCTTTGCCGATCTAGACCGCATATCCTTGGCGATGGACCGCGAGGCTGCGGCGATCATGCAGCAGGCCGACAGCATGATGCAGGCATCGCCGGGCGATATGGCGACAGCCGGGCTGGGTGAATTGCCTGCCGGCACGCAGGGCTATTCGATGGTCTCGACCATGTCCGGCAACGGCATCTGCACCCGAAGCGTCCGTTATTTCAGCACCAGCGACGGCAAGCCGCATGTGGAGAGCAGTACATCGGGCAATTGCGCGCCGGGCAAGGCGGCAAGCATACCGGTTCCGACGAAGACGCCTCGGCCAGCCTTCAAGCCGAAAGCCTCTGGGATCATCGAAGTGAACGCAGAGCCACCCATCAGAGATGGTGGTGCGCCACAGGCAGGTCTGCGGCTTGCGAGCGCAGTGAATTGATGTGTTGAGGTAGACGGACGGCAGCCGTCGTGCTCTAGACCGAAATCTTGCTCCGAACCGCATCGGCGATCTCGGTCATGCGGTCGACCGAAGCATGGCCAATGAGCATGAAGGCGTGTGTGGCGCTTGACCAGTAGACGACATTCATGCCCTTGCGACCTTCGATGTCAGGTGCCTTGGGGCCGACATCGGAGGCGACGATGCAGAGTGCCATGGGCCCGGTCTTCGGGTCCAGATAAGCGATCTGGGCGAGTGGCTTGCCGTCATATTGCAGGATTTGGGCGCGTTTGAAGTCGATATCCTGCACGGCGATCTGCTCAGGCGAAAGCTGCAGGCCGAGGCTTCCGTCCAGACGGGCAAGCTGCGCTGCCTGCACATCTGCCGGCGGAACGGGACCGGCGAGCGTCTCCGGCGTATAAAGCGAGATATATTCGGCGACGACGGCGCGCCATTCGCTGTTTTCATCCTTGCCCGAGAACCTTGCACTAAGGCCGATCACGGTGCGGTCGACAGCGATACCAGCAACAACCGAAGCGGCAAGCGCGCCGAGAAAGCCGCGACGGGTCACGAAGGCACTCGCGCTTGCAGGCTGTGCGGCGGGAATAGCTGAGAGCATGGCTTCGAGCTTTGCCTGCGGGGCGGCATCGAGCAGCGGCGCGAATGCTTCCTTATAATGCAGGCTTGCGCGAGCCAGAAATTCAAGTCGGTCGGCGACAGCCTCGTCGGCCTCAACAAGCGCTTCGATGCGGGCAGCCTCTTCAGCGCTCACTTCACCATCGATGAAGGCGGTCAGTTCCTCGTCGGAGGGCATTACGTGCTTCGTGCTCATTCAAATCCCCCTGCCGACACGGTCTCGGATAGCTTCGCGCGGGCGGCTGCCAGCCGGCTCATCACGGTGCCGATCGGAACATCCATGACGGAGGCGACCTCGCGATAGGAAAGCCCTTCCACATAGGCGAGGAACACCGCCGATCGCTGCGCCTCCGGCAGCGCGTTCACCTGTTTCAAAACCTGGTTTGCCATGACATGCGTTTCGGTATCGCGAGCGCCATCGACGGTGAGTGTCTCGTCAGCATCGACGAAGCCCTGTCCCTGGCGGACGCGGCGGGCGCGAATCTCGTTCAGCCAGATGGAATGCAGGATCGAAAACAGCCAGCGATCGAGCCGCGTGCCGGCGACGAACTGATCGACCCGTTCCAGCGCGCGAACACATGTCGCCTGGACGAGATCATCTGCGACATCACGCTGATGCGAAAGGACGAGGCCATAGCGCCACAGACGCGCGAGGTGCTCCGTCAGGCCGCTCCTGATATCCGCTTCGCTCGCGATGGCTGCCTCCGCGCTTATTGGCTGTTTCGGAACCGCCGGTCCTGCCGGCGATTCCGTTCTGCCGTGACTATAGGCAGGAAATGTGGTGTATGCGACCGACATCCGGAAATACCCTTCAATCAACCTTGCCTCTCTCCTGCCGCGGCCAGAGCTCAGATCTTCGACGGATCGAGGATTGCGGCGTTGAGGTCCTGATATTCTTCGCAGCCCGTGCCGCAGATCGCCTTGATGGTGGTCAGTTGCTCCTTGGCGAGGTCGAGCTGACCCTTGATGACGTAGGCTTCGCCGAGATATTCGCGAACCTTGGCGTATTGCGGATCAAGCTTTACCGATTGCAGATAGTAGGAAATGCCTTCATCCGTGCGGCCGAGTTTGCGGGTGACGTAACCGCGGTAGTTCAGCCATTCGGCGTTGTTCTGATCCTTGACGGTGTCGAGCATGGCGAGCGCTTCATCATAGCGACCGGCCTTGGCAAGCGAGTAGGCGTAATCGGTACGGTTCTCATCCGTCACGTTGGAGCTCTGTTGCTTGACGCATTTCTTGGTCTTCTGGTCGTATATTTCGCCCTTCTTGCAGACCGGCGTGGTGCTGCTGTCGTTGCCGATTGCGAAGACAGGACCGGAGAAGGCAGCGGCGGCAATGCAGCTGCCGAGCACGAGGGAAGCGATGCGGACAGTCTTGATCGTCATTGGATAACTCCTCGAAAAATGACGTTGCGAGGAGTGAACACCGCTGCATCAAGCTTTATTCGGTACGCTCCAGCATTTTTCCGATCACGGCTTCGTGAAACGCGATGCTTCGAATAAACTCTCCAGCCAGCGTGTTTTCCGCTTGTTCCGCCGGGAACGACAAGGAGAATATTGTGGCTCAATCCGTCAGACTGTTAAGTCTCGTCACCGCCGTGCCTGAACATGTCATTCCTCAGCGCCAGGCCGCCGAGACCTCCGCTCGCCTGTTTGCCGATCGTTTCAAGGAATTCCGCCACCTCGCGCCCGTATTCGAGAATGCCGGCATCGAGAAACGTCATGCCGCCCGTCCCCTCGCGTGGTTTGAAGAGATGCATGGCTGGCGGGACAGGATGGAGGCTTATGAGGAGGTCGCGGGTTCGCTGTTCGTCGAGGCGGCAACGCGCGCACTTGATCAGGCCGGGCTGACGGCCAATGCGGTCGATTGCGTGGTAACGGTTTCCTCGACGGGCATCACCACGCCGAGCTTCGATGCGCGGCTCGCGGGCCGGCTCGGGTTTCGCGCGGATATCGAGCGCGTGCCCGTCTTCGGACTTGGCTGCGCTGCCGGCGTTTCCGGCTTTGGTATCGCCTCACGGCTGGCGCGCAGCCGACCGACCGCCGTGGTACTCTTCGTCGCCATCGAACTTTGCACACTGGCGTTCCGGCTAGATGAATTGACCAAGCCGAACATCATCGCCACCGCCCTCTTTGGTGACGGGGCTGCAGCCTGCGTGCTGCGCTCCGGCGACGGCGGTATTGCGGAGGTGGAATCGGCGGGTGATCATCTCTTTCCGGATACGCTCGATATCATGGGCTGGAAGATCGATGATACCGGCTTCGGGATCCTGCTGGCGCAATCGCTGCCGCCCTTCGCGGAAAAGGAACTCGGTCCGGCAATCGACAGCATTCTGGCGCGTGCCGGCCTCAAGCGCGGCGATATCAACCGTTTCATCTGCCATCCCGGCGGCACCAAAGTGGTGACGGCTATGGAGAGTGCGCTTTCCATGGCGCCTGATACTCTCGACATCGAGCGGTCGGTACTTGCCGAATACGGCAACATGTCCTCGCCGACAGTGCTTTTCGTTCTGGAGCGCGCGATCCGCCGAGGATTGCCCGATCGGGCGGCTATGATCGCCATGGGACCGGGTTTTACGGCAAGCTGCGTCACATTGCGGAGGATCCCATGATGTGGCCATCGATCGCTTTGCTGACTTTCGTGACTGTGCAGCGGCTCTCCGAGTTGGTCATCGCGCGCCGCAACACGATGGCGCTCTTTGCAAAAGGCGCGCGCGAAATCGCGCCCGAACATTATCCCTACATCGTGGCGCTCCATACGAGCTGGCTCGTCGGGCTCTGGGTGCTGGCAACGGGTCAGCCGATCCAGCTCTTCTGGTTCGGCCTCTTCATGCTGCTGCAGGTGCTGAGGCTATGGGTATTGGTAACGCTCGGGGAGCGATGGACGACGCGTATCATCATCCTGCCCGGCGCGCCGCTCGTCGAAAGCGGCCCCTACCGCTTGTTCAAACATCCCAACTACATGATCGTGACAGGCGAGATCGCCACCCTGCCGCTCGCCTTCGGCATGCCGTTTTATGCGCTCGTCTTTTCGCTTCTCAATGCCGTCATCCTGACCATCCGCATCAGGGCTGAAAATGCCGCACTGAAAAGCGCAATGATTTTGAAATGAAATGTAATTTTTCGTTTGCGCCGCAGCATTGAGATGGGCATTTTAGGCCCGATAATACAGCGGAATGCAGGGGAAATGACGAAAAACGCAATTGTGCTCGGCGCTGGCATCGTCGGGGTTTCGACGGCCATCCATCTTCAACGTCGCGGTCGGCAAGTAACCCTCATCGATCGCAAGGAGCCGGGCAACGAAACCTCCTTCGGCAATGCCGGTCTGATCCAGCGCGAAGGCGTCATGCCCTACGGCTTCCCACAGCAGCTCGGCCTGCTGCTGCGCTACGCGCTGAACAACCGTATCGATGCGCATTATCACCTGAAAGCGCTGCCGAGCCAGCTCGCCTTCCTCGCCCGCTATTGGTGGAATTCCAATCCGAAGCGGCACGAGATGATCACCAGGGCCTATGCGCCGCTGATCGAGAATTCGATCACTGAGCACAAGGACCTTATCGAGGCATCGCACGCTGAAGCGCTGATCCGCAAGGATGGCTGGATGAAGATCTTCCGTACCGAGGCCAAGCGCGACGAAGCCTTTGCGGAAGCCGCTGTCTGGAAGAACCAGTTCGGCGTCGGCTACGAGAGCCTGACCTCATCTGATATTGCCCGTCTGGAGCCGAACATCACGGGTGATTTCGTCGGCGGCCTACGCTGGATCGACCCGTGGTCGGTTCTAGACCCGCATGCGTTGACGCGCGCCTATCGCAGCTATTTCGAAAGCCTCGGCGGCCGTTTCGTAATCGGTGATGCGGCATCGCTTGGACCGGTCGGATCCGGCTGGAAGATCATGACGTCGGAAGGTTCGCTGGAGGCCGATGATGTCGTGCTGGCGCTCGGCCCCTGGGCCGCGGTTGCGACACGCCGCCTCGGCTATTCCTTCCCGCTCGGCGTCAAGCGCGGCTACCACATGCATTATGGTATCAAGGGCAATGCGGTGCTCAACAACTGGACGCTGGATTCCGAGCGCGGCTATTTCCTGGCGCCGATGAACCAGGGGGTACGCCTGACAACGGGCGCGGAATTCGCAGCGCTCGACGCACCTAAGACGCCGGTGCAGCTCGACCGGGCCGAAGCCGTGGCACGGACCATATTTCCGTTGGGAGAGCGGCTGGATCCGGAACCGTGGATGGGCGCCCGCCCCTGCACGCCCGACATGATGCCGATCATTGGCAAAGCGCCGCGCCATCAGGGTCTGTGGTTCGCCTTCGGCCATGCCCACCACGGGCTGACGCTCGGACCGGTAACGGGTCGTGTACTGGCCGAATTGATGACCGGCGAGACACCGTTCATCAATATCTCGGCTTATTCTCCCGGCAGATTCAACCCTTAGAGTCTTTCCTGGCTAGATTGCAGCATTCTGTTGGCTCAAACGGAGTCGGATGGTCGACCGGCTGGCGCGCGTCTTAGCCAGATCTACGGCCAAACCGGCCGGTCGATCAGGCGGCCCGTTTCAGCCAACCCCGGTGGTTTGCTTGCAAACCAGCTAGGGCCGGGCATCTTTCCGCCAGGATCAAAGGCGATCGGCTCGGACGTACCTTGGGGTATGCCCTTCGCCAATCGCCTTTGCCCTGACGAAAACCTGCTCCGGCAGAATGCTGCAAGCTAGCCAGGAAAGGCTCTAACGCCAAGCTCGGCGAGAGCCTTCAGGGCTTCCGCCGCAATATTTTCAATCGTGTCGTCGATGTCGACCGTCACGACACCCTTTTCCCCTGTCGGCACTTCCAGTGTCTGCAGCTGGCTCTCCAGCAGCGAGACCGGCATGAAGTGGCCTTTGCGGTGGCCCATGCGTTCCGTCAGGAGTTCCTTCGAGCCTTCGAGATAGACGAAATAGAGGTTGCCGCCGACAGCCGCTCGCAGTCTTTTGCGGTAAATGCGCTTCAGCGCCGAGCACGAAACGATGATGCCTTCGCCCTTTGCAAGCGACGCCTTCATCGTTTCACCGATGCGATCGAGCCAAGGCATCCGGTCCTCGTCGGTCAGCGGAATGCCCTTCGACATTTTCTCGACGTTGGAAGCGGGATGAAGGGCATCGCCTTCGACAAATCGAAGGTGGAGACCCATAGCTATTTCTTCGCCGATCGAGGATTTACCGGAACCGCTAACGCCCATGACGATGATCGCATGGAGAGTTCCGTTATGCTCTGTCATTGCTCATCTCGCTCATCGTTCCGGCGCCGGAAATCTGCGGCCTCAAGAGACCGCAGACAGGGCAGCATTCTTGCGTGCAAGACGCGCCTTGATGGTATCGACATCCGCCCGCGGCGTCGCTGCAAACAGGGTCTTTGTATAGTTGTGCTGCGGATCGCTGAAAACCTGATCCCGCGTACCGTATTCGACTGCCTCACCGAAATACATCACCATCACCTCGTCTGCCATGTAGCGGACGACCGAAAGGTCGTGGCTGATGAAGACATAGGTCAGGTTCAGTTCGTCCTGCAGGTCTGCCAGAAGGTTCAGCACCTGTGCCTGCACAGACAGGTCGAGTGCGGAAACCGGTTCGTCAAGAACCAAAAGCCGAGGCCTCAGCATCAGCGCCCGGGCAATGGCAATGCGCTGGCGCTGACCGCCGGAGAACATATGCGGGTAGCGGTTGAAGTGAACGTCCTGTAGGCCGACCTTGCGCAGCATCGCCATTGCCAGGTCGCGCCGTTCGGCGTCCGGCGTATTGGTGTTGATGATCAGCGGCTCCATCAGGATGTCGCCAATCTTCTTGCGCGGGTTCAGAGATCCATAGGGGTTCTGGAAAACGATCTGCACTTTACGGCGGATCTCCGGCGTCAGGTCGCCCTGGAAGATATCGACCTTCTTGCCGTCGATGAAGAGCTCACCTGCCGTGGCCGGGTCGATCATCGTTATGATACGGGCAAGAGTGGACTTGCCGCAGCCGCTTTCGCCAACGATCGCCAGCGTCTTGCCCTCTTCCACGCTGAAGCTTACGCCCTTGACGGCATGGACCGTTCTCGCCTTCTTGAACATACCGCCCGGCAGGTAATAGTCGCGGACGATGTTTTTTCCTTCGAGAACTGGCGTCATCAGGCCGCTCCCTCCACAGTCTTGTTTGGATTGAAAAGTTCGCCGATGGTCGGCAGCCGGTCGCCCGTCGCATTTTCCGGAAGGGCGGCGAGCAGTGCCCGCGTGTAATCGCTCTTCGGAGATTCGAAGAGCGAAAGCACGTCGGCCTCTTCCATCTTGCGGCCCTTGTACTGGACGATCACCCGGTCGGCCGTTTCCGCGACCACGCCCATATTGTGCGTGATCATGATCAGGCCCATGCGATGCTCCGTCTGCAGGCGCATCAGGAGATCGAGGATCTGCTTCTGAATGGTGACGTCGAGTGCGGTGGTTGGCTCGTCGGCGATCAGGAGCTTCGGATTGCAGGCGATGGCGATGGCGATCATGACGCGCTGGCACTGGCCGCCCGACATCTGATGCGGGAAGTGGTTGAGCCGCTCGGCAGGATCGGGAATGCCGACCGCCTGGAAAAGCTCGATCGCGCGCTTGCGACGGGCAGCCTTATCGAGACCGAGGTGAATTCTCAGCACTTCCTCGATCTGGAAGCCCACGGTGAAGCAGGGGTTGAGGCTGGCAATCGGCTCCTGAAAGATCATCGACATATCCTTGCCGATGATTTCGCGCCGCTTGGCTGCGGACATGCCAAGCAGGTTCTGGCCGTCAAAGACCATCTTGTCCGCCGTCACCTTCGCCGTCCAGGGCAGAAGACCCATGGCGGCCAGCATTGAGACCGATTTGCCGGAACCGGATTCGCCGACGATCGCCAGAACCTCGCCGGCATCGACCTTCAGCGAGACGCCGTCGACGGCGCGGAAGGGTCCGGTCGACGTCTGGAATTCGACAACGAGATTTTCAATTTCGAGAAGCGCCATCTCAGGACCTCTTCATCTTGGGGTCGAGCGCATCACGCAAGCCATCGCCCATCAGATTGATAGCGAGAACGGTGATGAGGATCGCAAGACCCGGAAATGTTACGACCCACCAGGCGCGCTGGATGAACTCGCGGGATTCGGCAAGCATCGTGCCCCATTCAGGTGTCGGCGGCTGAGCGCCCATGCCGAGGAAGCCGAGGGCGGCTGCATCGAGGATCGCGGCGGAGAAGGCAAGCGTTGCCTGGACGATCAGCGGGCCAAGGCAGTTCGGCAGGATCGTCTTGAACATCAGGCGGAAGGTGCCGGCGCCGGCCACCCGGGAGGCCACCACATATTCCTTTTCACGCTCGCTCATGACGGCGGCGCGTGTCAGGCGCACGAAATGCGGCTGGTTGACGATCGAGATCGCGATCATGGCGTTGAGGAGGCCGGGACCAAGGACCGCAACGAGCACGAGGGCCAGAAGCAGCGATGGGAAGGCCAGGATGATATCCATGAGGCGCATGATGACGATATCGACGCGGCCGCGGAAATAACCGGCAACGAGGCCGATCAGCACGCCCGCGACCACCGACAATGTGACGACCACGACACCGATGAACAGCGAGAAACGTGCGCCGAAGATCAGGCGTGAAAGGATATCGCGGCCGACAGCGTCCGTTCCAAGCGGATAGGAGAAGCTGCCGCCATCCATCCAGAAAGGAACGGAGAGCAGAAGCTGGCGATTCTGCTCGTTCGGCGCATGCGGCGAGACGAGCGGTGCGAAAACCGCCATGATGAGGATGATGAGGAAAACGAAGAGGCCGATGACGGCGCCCTTGTTTCGGGAGAAGTAGTACCAGAATTCCGTAAGGGCGGAGGGCTGGTCGGATTTTGCAGTTACCGTGCTCATGAACCGCTCCTAGTGTCTGATACGCGGGTTGATGAAGCCGTAAGCAAGGTCGACGATCAGGTTCACCAGCATGATGATGCCGGCGATCAGAAGAAGACCGCCCTGGACGACTGCATAGTCGCGCTTGAAGACAGCATCGACCATCCACTTGCCGATGCCCGGCCAGGAGAAGATCGTTTCGGTCAGGATGGCGCCTGCGAGCAGCACGCCGACCTGCAGGCCGATCGTGGTGATGACCGGGATCATGGCGTTTCTCAGCGCATGAATGCCGACGACACGCAGCGGGGCCAGACCCTTGGAGCGGGCTGTGCGCACATAATCTTCGCCCAGCACTTCAAGCATGGCCGAACGCGTCTGGCGGGCGATAACGGCGAGCGGGATGGTGGCAAGCACTACCGTCGGCAAAATGAGATAGCTGACTGCCGAGGCAAAGGCGCCCTTCTGGCCGGAGAGCAGACTGTCGATCAGCATGAAGCCGGTGACGGGCTTGAAGAAATACATAAGCGAGATGCGACCGGAGACCGGTGTCCAGCCGAGATAGCCGGAGAAGAAAATGATGAGCAGCAGGCCCCACCAGAAGATCGGCATCGAATAGCCGATGAGGGCGACACCCATCACGCTCTGATCGAACCAGGTCCCGCGCTTGACCGCGGCGAAGACGCCGGCAGGTACACCCAGAAAGATAGCCACGAGGATGGCGCAGAGCGAAAGCTCGAGTGTTGCCGGGAAGAGCGTGAAGAACTCGCCAAGAACCGGGCGCTTGGTGACGATCGAGGTGCCGAGATCACCATGCAGCACTTTTCCGAGATAATCGAAATACTGCACATACATGGGCCGATCGAAACCGAGATCGTGCATGATCTGGGCGTGACGTTCGGGCGCCATGGTTCGTTCGCCCGACAATAGCATGACGGGGTCGCCAGGGAGCAGGCGGATGAACGAGAAGGCGATGAGCGAAACGCCGAGGAAGGTCGGTATCAGGACTGCGAGGCGCCCGATGAGAAATCGCAACATAGCAGGTTGTCCAATAGTTTCCGGCGGTCAGGTGGAGACCTGACCGCCGGTCGAGCCCGGTTTCAGCCGGGCAGTTTATCATTTTTCTTATTCGGCGATATCAACGCCGTCGAAGCGGTGAATGCCGAGCGGGTCCATATGGAAGCCCGACACTTTCTTGCTGACCGGTACGAAAACCAGCGAGTGGTCGAGTGCTGCCCAGGGAGCTTCCTTCTTGAAGATCACCTGTGCTTCTTCGTAGTACTTGGTGCGCTCAGCAACGTCAGCCGTTTCCTTGGCCTTCGTCATCAGAGCGTCGTAGTCCTTATTGCACCACTGAGCGCGGTTGTTGCCGCCGACGGCATCGCAGCCGAGCAGCGTATCCATGAAGTTGTCCGGGTCGCCGTTGTCGCCGGTCCAGCCGAGGATGACGGCGCCGTCACGCTTCGTGTCGGAGGAGAGCTTCAGGTATTCGGCCCATTCATGGGTAACGATCTCTACGTTGACGCCAATCTTGGCAAAGTCTGCCTGGATGAGTTCGGCGGCGCGACGCGCGTTCAGCATGTACGGGCGCGAAACCGGCATTGCCCAGACCTTCATGGAAAGGCCCTTCACGCCAGCAGCTTCGAGAGCCTTCTTGGCGCCTTCCGGATCGTACTTGTCGTCTTCGACCTTATCGTTATACGACCACATGGTCGGGGGGATCGGGTTCTTGGCAACCTGGGCAGCGCCCTGGAAGACGGCGTCGATGATCGCCTGCTTGTTGATCGCCATGTTCAGCGCACGGCGGACTTCCGGCTTGTCGAACGGAGCCTGCTGGGTGTTGTAGGCGAGGAAGCCGACGTTCAGGCCCGGCTGTTCCATGACCGTGAGGTTGGCGTCCTTCTTGAGGTCGGCAACGTCGGCAGCGTTCGGATACGGGATCAGGTGGCATTCGCCAGCCTTGAGCTTCTGGGCGCGGACAGCGGCATCAGGGGTGATCGCGAAAACGAGATCGTCGATCTTTTCCTTGCCCTTGAAGTAGGATTCATTGGCCTTGTAGCGGATAACGGCATCCGGCTGATAGGCAACGAAAGTAAAGGCGCCCGTGCCGACCGGCTGCTGGTTGAGCTGGGCCATCTTGCCGTCAGCAGCGAGCTTGTCAGCATATTCCTTGGAAACGATGGATGCGAAGTCCATGGCGAGGTCGGCCAGGAACGGTGCTTCCGGATGGTTGAGCGTGAACTTGACCGTCAGGTCGTCGACCTTCTCGACCGACTTGATGAGATCAGGGAAGCCCATGCCAGCGGCGTATTCGTAGGAACCGCCCTCGACATACTTGTTCCACGGGTTGTCGGACTTGATCTGGCGCTCGAAAGAGAAGACGACGTCGTCAGCGGTGAGGTCACGCGACGGGGTGAAGAAATCGGTCGTCTGGAACTTTACGCCGGGATGCAGCTTGAACGTATATTCCGTGCCATCGGGAGAAACCGTCCAGCTGTCGGCGACGCCCGGCTCGATCTCGGTACCGCCGTGCTTGAATTCGACGAGGCGGCTGTAAACCGTACGCGAAGACGCGTCGAAGGTCGTGCCCGCCGTGTAGAGGCTCGGATCGAAGCCTTCCGGCGATCCTTCAGAGCAATAGACAAGCGTCTTGGAATACGCGGCGGTGGCCATGACCGAAGCCAGGGCTGTCGCTGCGAGCAGGACAGAGAACTTTTTCATGATGTCGTTTCCCAGGTTTGTTCTTTTTTGATCTTTAGATCGGGCGCTCAATATCCCGATCAGCGGGCCGATGGAACGATATTTATTTGCTGAACGCAACGGCATCCGCAGAAAATTTTTCCAGAAAAGTGATTTTAGAAATTTTCGGTCAAAAATAGGCCAAATTTTGCAAGATTGAGGCACATTTAATCCGATTCTCGTCGCTTTTGGTATAATTTCGCGTCGCGAAACGGGTTTGAAACCGGTTTCAAGGCACTGTGATATATCAACTGTCCGTGAGCCATCAGCGAAAAACCACGACCATCGAAAAATGGCCGTGGTTCACGATGCTATTAAAGTATTGCGATGTCAGGCTGCCGGCGCCGGGACTGCGGACTTGCGATAATCATGCTCTCCTGTCAGGCCGAGCAGGAAATTGATCTGCGGCCGCGCCTTGACCAGATCGTCGATCGAATATTCGGTCAGCACATCGAAGAAAGCGTTCAGCGCCTTGCGCAGTGCCGAGTTCAGCCCGCAGCTATCAACCAGCGGGCACTCGATCGCGCCATCTTCAAAGCATTCTGCCATGGCAAAACTGTCTTCGGTGACCCGTACCACGTCGAACAGGCTGATATCGGTCGCCGGCTTGCCAAGACGCACGCCACCGTTGCGGCCGCGCACGGTCTCGACCAGCCCCGCCTTGTTGAGCGGCTGCAGAATCTTGAAAAGGAAAAGCTCGGAAACACCGTATGCCCTGGCAATCTCCGGGATCCGGCTCAGCTGTCCTTCATTGGCAGCACAATACATCAACATGCGAACCGCATAGTTGGTCTGCTTCGTCAACCGCATGCCGATCTCCTGAATCGTCTTTACGAAGGGTATATAATGGCTTTCGCAGTTTTGAACAATTCCAAAATATGAAATTTACATTCACGTTTCCCGCGACTGCTCGCCGCAGGATTTCAAATGAAAACGGGCCCTTCTCGGGCCCGCCTCCAAAATGACGAAAGATTATTCGGATTACTTCATCGTCGGCATGACGAATTCGGCATCGCCCTTGATGCCCGAAGGCCAGCGCGCGGTGATGGTCTTGGTTCGGGTCCAGAATTTGATGGAATCCGTGCCGTGCTGGTTGAGGTCGCCGAAGCTCGAAGCCTTCCAGCCGCCGAAGGAGTGGTAGGCGAGCGGCACCGGAATCGGAACGTTGATGCCGATCATGCCGATATTGACGCGGGAGGCGAAGTCGCGGGCGGCGTCCCCGTCGCGGGTGAAAATCGCGACGCCGTTGCCGTATTCGTGCTTCATCGGCAGAGACAGCGCTTCCTCATAATTATGAGCGCGGACGACCGAGAGAACCGGTCCGAAGATCTCGGTCTTGTAGATTTCCATCTCCGGCGTGACATTGTCGAACAGGCAGCCGCCGACAAAATAGCCGTTCTCATAACCCTGAAGCTTGAAATCGCGGCCGTCGACGACGAGCTTGGCGCCCTCTTCGATCCCCTTGTTGATCAGGCCCTGGATGCGGTTATAGGCATCCTTGGTGACGACCGGGCCCATATCGGCCTTGTCGTCCGTGTAGGGACCGATGCGCAGGGACTCGATCTTCGGCACCAGCTTTTCGACGAGGCGGTTTGCCGTTTCCTCGCCAACCGGCACGGCAACGGAGACAGCCATGCAGCGCTCACCGGCCGAACCGTAGCCGGCGCCCATCAGGGCGTTGACGGCCTGGTCCATATCGGCGTCCGGCATGATGATCATATGGTTCTTGGCGCCGCCGAAGCACTGGGCGCGCTTTCCGTTCATCGCAGCCGTTCCGTAGACGTAACGGGCAATCGGCGTAGAGCCGACGAACGAGACGGCGCCAATGTCGGGATCGGTGAGGATCGCATCGACAGCGGTCTTATCACCGTTGACAACGTTCAGGATGCCGGCCGGCAGTCCGGCTTCGATCATCAGTTCGGCAAGGCGGATCGGCAAGGACGGATCGCGCTCGGAAGGCTTCAAGATGAAGGCGTTGCCGCAGGCGATTGCCGGGGCGAACATCCACATCGGGATCATGCCGGGGAAGTTGAAGGGCGTAATGCCGGCGCCGATGCCGACCGGCTGACGCAGCGAATACATGTCGATTGCCGGACCGGCACCTTCGGTGAATTCACCCTTGGCGAGATGCGGAATGCCGCAGACGAATTCGCAGACTTCCAGGCCGCGGATAACATCGCCCTTGGAGTCCTCCACTGTCTTGCCATGCTCGCTGGAGAGCAGCGTGGCGAGCTCGTCCATGTGCTGGTTCAGGAGATCGACGAACTTGAAGAAAACACGGGCGCGGCGCTGCGGATTGGTCGCAGCCCATTTCGGTTGCGCTGCCTTTGCGTTTGCCACAGCAGCGCGGAGTTCTTCGACACTCGCGAGCGCGACCTTTGCCTGCACTTCGCCGGTCGCGGGGTTGAAGACGTCGCTGGTGCGGCCGCTTGTGCCGGCAACCTTCTTGCCGCCAATGAAATGACCAATCTCACGCATGGGTTTCCTCCTGATCTCTATGCATGGCGCAACAATCGCACTTCAATTTGCACAAATCAATGCGCTACGATAAGCAACCGTTGTGCGTATATTATAGCCCTGGTGTCGTTGCATCAGGTGGATTACTTCAAAACTTGGCACGACATCAGGACAAGTCAAACCCAATGAGAGGTCAAAGCGATGAGCGGGAGACGGATGGTCAGAATGGCTGAACTGGAGATCGATCCGGACAAGCTCGAAGAGTATCGTGCATTGCTCACAGAAGAGATCGAGGCATCCGTCGCGCAGGAAGACGGAGTGCTTTCGCTGATCGCTGTTTCCATCAGGGACAATCCAAGTAAGATCCGCATTCTTGAAGTCTATGCCGATCAAGAAGCCTACGAGGCGCATCTGCGGACAGCCCATTTCCTCAAATACAAGAACGGCACATCAGACATGGTGAGGTCGCTGACCCTCATCGATGTCGATCCGATTGTGATGCTTTCCAAATGAACTGGGACGACGTTCGCATTTTCCTCGCCGTTGCCCGCACCGGGCAGATCCTCGCCGCCTCGAAGCGGCTGGGGCTCAACCACGCCACGCTCTCTCGTCGATTGACATCGCTGGAAGAGGCTTTGAAGACTCGGCTGTTCATTCGCCGCACGAATGGCTGTGAGTTGACGGCCGAAGGCGAGGTGTTCCTGACGTCCGCCGAGCGGATGGAAACGGAAATGCTCGCCGCGCAGGCCAATCTCGGCCACACCGATACGGCCATTGCCGGAACAGTGCGCGTTGGCGCGCCCGACGGGTTCGGGGTTTCCTTCCTCGCACCGCGCATGGGAAGGTTGATCGAACGCCATCCGGAACTAAAGATCCAGCTCGTACCGGTGCCGCGCTCCTTCTCTCTGTCGCAGCGCGAGGCTGATATCGCGATCACGCTGGAGCGGCCGGAACAGGGCCGGCTCGTTTCCTCCAAGCTCACCGATTATACGCTCGGGCTCTATGTATCGCGCGACTATCTCGCCCGGCACGGAAAGCCCGACGATGTCGATGCTCTCAAGGCCCATCCCCGCATCGGCTATGTCGAGGATCTGATCTTCACTGCCTCGCTGAATTTCTCCGGCGAGGTGATGCGCAGCTGGGACGCGGGTTTCGAAATCTCGACGGCGATCGGCCAGACGGAGGCCGTGCGCTCAGGTGCCGGCATCGGCATACTGCATGACTATATTGCCCGGCAATATCCGGAGCTGGTGCGAATCCTGCCGCAGGTCTCAATCCGGCGCGCTTACTGGACGACCTATCACGAAAGTGCGCGCGATCTGGTGCGCGTACGCAGCGTCATCGATTTCCTGCAGGAGCTCGTCAACGAGGAGCGACAGATTTTCCTATGACACTTAGAGTCTTTCCTGGTTAGATTGCAGCATTCTGTTGGCTCAAACGGAGTCGGATGGTCGACCGGCCGGCGCGCGTCGTAGCCCAGATCTACGGCCAAGCCGGCCGGTCGATCAGGCGGCCCGTTTCAGCCAACCCCGGTGGTTTGCTTGCAAACCAGCTAGGGCCGGGCATCTTTGCGCCAGGATCAAAGGCGATCGGCTCGGACGTACCTTGGGGTATGCCCGTCGCCTATCGCCTTTGCCCTGACACAAACCTGCTCCGGCAGAATGCTACAATCTAACCAGGAAAGGCTCTAATAGATGCTTTGCCGGTTCCTCGTTCTCGTCAGGATTGGGAAGGGGTGTTTCATCCGGCAGGCGATCGGGCTCCGGCTCCTTTATCGGCGGCTGCGGCTTCCAGCCCGGCGAAGGCATTGGCGGCTGATCGGGAATAGGTTCGTTGGGGACGGACATGGCCGGCTCCTTTACGATTGCAATGTCAGATTATTTGTCTTGCTTGACGGCTTCGGCTGCGCGTACCGGCATGCTGTCGATGATGGCGAAAAGTTCACCGGCGCTGATCGGCTCGCTGACCTTCAGCTTTACCGTTCCATCCTTGCCGACCAGAAAGGCAGCAAATTCTCCCATATCGGGCGTTTCCAGCTCTTCTCGAAGCGCCTGACCATTCAACGCGTGTCCGCTTCCAAACAGCGATTTGATGCTTGATCCGACAAGCTTGACAATGACGATGTCTCGCTCCTCAAGAGCGGTGCGATCAGCAAGCAGGAGGTTTTCCTGCCGCGCGGCGCGGGAATTGTCTCGATCAGCGATAACAACGAAAACACGGTTCTTCCATTGGAACTGTTCGAGGCTGGCGACAGCCGCATAGGCGGCATTCGTTTCATCGATCTTCGTCGCGCCGTAAAGAAGGGTTTTCGACATACGCATAACTCCCGTTGACCGTTTGAACGGCGCGGGAGCCGCAAGAGTTCCAACCCTGTCCCCTAAAAAGAGGACGACGGCCGATCAGAAAAATGCCGATCGGCCCTGTCGCCTTGTCAGATATGCAGAAAAGCCGAAACCGGAACCTGCAGAGCAGCAGCGATACGCTTCAGCTTTGCCGGATCGGCGCTTTCGCCATTTTCAATTTCAAGAATTTCGCCATTGGCCAGACCGCAGGTAACTGCGAGATCTTCAATGCTGTAGCCAACCGCAGTACGTGCGTCCTTAACCGCAGCTGCCACGTCAATCGGGGAAACCGCGGTCGATTCCTCTATATTCTGAACAGAAATGGACATCAAATTCTCCTTAATGCCTCGGTGGACTGTCCCTACCCCCAGGCGGCAAACCGCCAGCATTTTGCGACGCAACGAGAACATCGGGCGATTGCTGCATCGCACCGCACATAAATAGGTAAACCAATGTTAACGGCAATAGCAAAATGCGAGCAGGCATCATTTTGACGTGAAAAAACGCCGATGCCGCGTATTGCCGTCAAAGGAAACCAACTTATGGGGGAGATGGTACGGTTGAGTGGGGTCGAACCACTGACCTCAGGTGCCACAAACCTGCGCTCTAACCAACTGAGCTACAACCGCACAATGCCGCGTTTGGCGCGACGGGGGTCACATACGAGGACTTGAACTTTAATTCAAGTCCCGATTTGCACTCAATATACAAAAAGGCTGAACGCGTGGTCCAGCCTTTTATTGGCTATCGAGAGCAATCGATCAGGCAGCCTTGAAGGATGCCATGGCCTTTTCGGCAGCGTCCTTGGAAGGCTTTGCAACCTTCTCGGCAACCTGCTTGGCGGTTTCCTGCAGCGACTTCGCCTGCTCGACGGTCAGTTCAGCCTGCTTGCGCAGGAAAGAGGTCTGCAGTTCGACGAATTCGGCGACGGACTTGACGCCGAGAAGCGCTTCCATGTGAGAAAGCGAGCTCTCAGCGTTGATGCGGAGCACGTCGATTGCCTTGAGGCCGAGTTCAACGCTGCCAGCCTGTGCGGTCTGGACGGTTGCTTCAAGCGTCTTGCCGGCTTCTTCGCCTGCAGACTTCAGCTTGGCATAGGCTTCCTTGGACTGCTGAGCACCCTTTTCAGCGAAGTCGCGGAAGGACTCTGCCAGTTTGCTCGGGTCGAAAGAAGCAATTGAAAAAACGTCATCGGTCTTTATGGTAGCCATCGGATAGCGTCCTTTGAGGTGGGCAAATCCCGTGCCCGGCGTTAAATTGGATATGTCTTATATAGGGCATTTTATTGTGCATTGCAATATCATTGTGCGTCGCACAATACGTTAACCTTTCCGGCCGAAAGCTCCCCGCTCTTCTGGACCGGTCGCAGACCTGCAGTTATTAATAAGCAGTTAATTCCAAGTGGCCGAAAGCGACAGGTTCGATCATGCCCGCAGTCCAGTATCCGTTCATCGACATTGCCGTGCATGCGCGGGTGCGTGAACGATTCTCGCGTGGCGAAGCCATGGTTCTCTTCTCGAGTGACCTTTCTCGCCTGCTCTGGGCAAATGGCGCGGGCGCTGAGCTTTTCGGCCATACGGCGGTCTACGACCTGCTCGATCAGGGCGTCGGCCATGCCGACATCACCTTCCGCCAGCTTGAGGCGGCTGCCCGCCAGCTTAGCAATGTCGGCGACCAGAAAACCTTCATCATCCGCATCGCCAGGGGGTTCCAGCGCGTGCAGGCGCCTGCCTCGTCGGAACTCATCCGTCTCGCTTCGGGCGAGAAGGCCATCCTGTTTTCCGTTCCGGTCTCCACGCGCCCGCTGACGGCGGGTGCAAATGCGGCACAGATGCTGCATGGCCTCGACGACCCGGATACGCATATGGCTGTGATCGGAGCAGAGGGCGAGGTCATTGCCGCTTCGCCAGGTTTCGCCTCGCTCGGCATCACACAGCAGGCGGCAAGGACTCTCATCACACTTGCCGGCGCGCATCCAGATCGCCTGGTGAAGCGACCGGTTGCGACTGGCCGCGGCAACTTGCCAGCCGCCGTCGGCAAACTCAACGACGAGCCGGCACTCCATCTTCTCTTCGCCGTCGAAACGGCGACCGGTCATGTTGACACGATCGAGCCCTCCGCCGGTAAAGAAGAGGCTGCGCCGCAGGAAATGGTGCGGGCAGAAGCCGCAGCAGATGGAATTCATGATATTGCCGCACCTGCGGCAGGTTTTACGGAAGCGGAGGCGATCGACGCAGTTTCCGGCATCGAAGAGGTCGAGGAGACGCTGGAGGAAATCACCGGCGGCACTGAGGATCCGGTTGGAATCCGATCTGAGCCGTCAGCAGATCAGGACATTCCCGAACCTGAAGCAGCTGTCGTCGAAGACGCCAGCGGCGAAATCCAGCAGCCGACCAATGCGTCTGCTCCCGAGGAAAAAACAGTAGAGGCAAGCGCAGAGGCCCCGGCCGCCGAGCGGGTTGAGCCGGTCACTTCCCTTGCCGAAAATTTCGCGGCAGCACCCGTCGCGCCCGGAGCACCGGCAGCCGCCGCGAAGGAAAGCGGCTTCGTCTTCAAGCCGAACAGCCGCGCCACCCGTTTTGTCTGGAAGATCGATGCGGAAGGTCGGTTCAGCGAAGTTTCTCACGAATTTGCCGAGGCTGTCGGCCCGCACGCAAGCAATATCATCGGCAGCGCTTTCTCCGACGTGGCGGCCCTCTTCAATCTTGATCCAGAGGCCAAACTTAGCGAGGCCTTAGCGCGGCGCGATACCTGGTCCGGCAAGACGATCTACTGGCCGATCGAGGGCACGAGCCTTGTCGTCCCCGTCGATCTGGCCGCCCTGCCGACCTATACGCGCAATCGCGACTTCGATGGTTTCCGTGGCTTCGGCGTCGTGCGCCTGTCGGACGTTCAGGAAGATCCTCTGGCGCTCGGACTGACGCTCGGGCCTGAGGGTATCGGCCATGACACTTCCTATCTCGGTCCGGCCAATGAACCGGCGCCGGAAGAGGCCGCACAGCAAGCGCCTCAACTGCCGGAACAACGGCCCGAAGTCATTGCCGAAGCTGCGCCGCGAAACGAAGAAGTAGTTTACCCGGAACCTGATATCGAGGAAGACGACGTACCGGAAGTGGAAGCGGCGACAGCCCCGGAACCTATCGTCGAGGATCAATCCGCATTCGAACCTGAGATTGCCGGGCAGCCAGAAGAGCCGCAGCCCAGCGACACACTGGACGAGCCGCCGGCGCTGCGCATTTCCGAAACGCCCAACCGCCGCTTTACCGACAAGATCGTGCAGCTTCACGGTGCCAGTAACGGCCTCACCGCCGCCGAGCAGGCGAATTTCCGTGAGATCGCCAAACGCCTCGAGGCTTTCGGTGCGGGCCGCGAAGAGCCGGTTGTCCCGCCGAAATCTGACGCAGGGGAGATACCGGCCGCGGAAGAAGCTGGCACCGAAAAGCCTGTCATCGAAGCGTCGCAGGAAACGATCTTCGAGGCCGCTGCAGAGCCGGAAGTTGCCACGGATACCGAAGAGATCCCAGTAGCGGAAGCCGAAGATGAAGTAACCGAAGGTCTGCAAGAGACGGTCAGCCAGATTGAGGTTCTAAGCAGCTTCATCCCACCACGCGTGAAGATGACGGACGGACTTTCGGCGCCCGCCGTCGATCTGCTGCCAGTTGCCGTGCTGATCCATACCGGCGACCGGCTGATCCATGGCAATCCGGAATTTCTGCGGCTGACGGGCTACGATTCGGTCGAAGCCCTCTCCGAAGTGGGCGGCATCGACGCGTTACTGCAACGCCACGACCTCGAAAACGGCGCAGGCATGATGATGCTCGTCAAAGCCGATGACAGGCTGGTGCCGGTCACGGCTCGTCTGCAGTCGGTTCGCTGGGAAGATTCCAACGCCCTGATGCTCGCGCTGATGCCGGTCGAAACCCGGGAAGAAGGCAAGGGCGAGGTTATCCGGTTCGATCAGCGCTCCGACCGAATGGTGGAGAAGGTCGCCAAGCTGCAGGTCGAGGTGGAGGAGCTGCGCTCGATCCTGGAAACGGCAACCGACGGCGTTGTCGTCATCGGCACGGAAGGCGATATCCGCTCCATGAACCGCTCGGCAAGCGCCCTCTTCAACTACGACGAACAGGAAACGCGCGGCAAACCCTTCGTCATGCTGTTTGCGCATGAAAGTCAGAAGGCGGTGCTCGACTATCTGCACGGCCTTTCCGGCCACGGCGTGGCAAGCGTGCTGAACGACGGACGCGAAGTGATCGGCCGTGAGGCGGCCGGAGGCTTCGTGCCGCTGTTCATGACCATGGGTCGCCTGACCTCATCCAACGGCTATTGCGCCGTCATCCGCGACATCACCCAATGGAAGCGCACCGAAGAGGAATTGCGCAATGCCAAGGGTGCAGCCGAAACCGCCAATGCCCACAAGACGGATTTTCTTGCGCGCGTCAGCCATGAAATCCGCACGCCGCTCAATGCCATCATCGGTTTTTCCGACATGATGGCGAGCGAACGCTTCGGACCTATCGGCCATCCACGCTACATCGAATATGCCAACGACATCGGCCGTTCGGGCCGACACGTTCTTGATATCGTCAACGACCTGCTCGACATTTCCAAGATCGAGGCGGGCGAGATGGATCTCGACTTCGCCTCCGTCGGTCTCAATGAAGCGATCTCGGAAGCCGTTGCATTGGTACAGCCGCAGGCGAACAGCCAGCGGGTCATCATCCGTACGGCCCTGTCGCAGTCTGTGCCCGACGTGGTTGCCGACTTGCGCTCGATCAAGCAGATCGCACTGAACATCCTGTCGAACGCGATCCGCTTTACGCCATCAGGCGGACAGATTGTCGTTTCCACCTCCTATGAGGCGAACGGCAGCGTGGCGATGCGGGTGCGCGACACCGGCATCGGCATGACACGCAGCGAGCTCGATCAGGCGATGAAGCCGTTCCGGCAAGTCTCCTCCACGCAGTCACGCCATCGCGGCGATGGCACGGGTCTCGGCCTGCCGCTGACGAAGGCAATGGTGGATGCCAACAGGGCTATCTTCTCGATCAGTTCCGCGCCGAACGAGGGAACGCTGGTGGAAATCACCTTCCCGTCGCAGCGCGTTCTGGCCGGCTAGTACCTGTTTTAGCGCAGTTCCGGACGCAAAACCGCTGAACACTTTTGCTGGAATTGCGCTTCAAAGAAAAGGCAGCCAAAGGCTGCCTTCGAGAGTTAGCGCTGGTAGAAACAAGAGCTTAGCCTGATAACATCATGTTTCGGGAACCGCGGTTCCAGGCCATCTCTTCATGTACGGCCCCCAAGTTGGCTTCACCTTTGACAAACCTTTCTTAACGGAAGGTTTCCAGAACGCGGAATTGATCAACGGCGAAAAATTGTAGTTTAGCTTTCGCTGTCAGACCTTTAGCTCATCCAGCCCGGCAAAAAGCTGGAGCGACTCGGGGTTGGCAAGCGCTTCCTGATTTTTCACCGGCCGGCCATGAACGACCTCGCGCACCGCCAGTTCGACGATCTTGCCGGACTTCGTACGCGGTATATCGGCAACCGCGATGATCTTGGCCGGTACGTGGCGCGGCGATGCGCCGACGCGAATGCGGGCCTTGATCGCCTTCACCAGATCCTCTGACAGTGCGATACCAGGCGACAGCCGGACGAAGAGGATGATGCGCACATCGTCATCCCAATCCTGGCCGATGCAGAGTGCCTCGGCCACTTCTTCCATCTGCTCGACCTGATTGTAGATCTCCGCCGTGCCGATGCGCACGCCGCCAGGATTGAGCGTCGCATCCGAGCGGCCATGGATGATCAGGCCGCCATGTTCGGTCCATTCGGCGAAATCGCCATGACACCAGACATTGTCGAAGCGCTCGAAATAAGCGGCCCTGTACTTGGTGCCATCAGGGTCGTTCCAGAACATGACCGGCATCGAAGGAAAGGCCTTGGTGCACACCAGTTCGCCCTTTTCCTGGCGAACCGGCTTGCCTTCGTCATTCCAGACATCGACGGCAAGACCGAGACCTGGTCCTTGGATTTCGCCGCGCCAGACCGGCTGCAGTGGATTTCCGAGCACGAAGCAGGAGACGATATCCGTGCCGCCCGAAATCGACGCAAGTTGGACGTCGGCCTTGATGCCTTCATAGACAAAGGTGAAACCTTCAGGCGACAGCGGCGAACCGGTGGAGGTGATCAATCGCAGGCTCGACAGATCGTGACTGGTGCGCGGCGTCAGTCCGCTCTTGCGTACGGCGTCGATATATTTGGCCGAAGTTCCGAAGATCGCGAATTTCTCTTCAGCGGCATAATTGAAGAGCACGTTGCCGTCGGGTGCGAAGGGAGATCCATCGAAGAGGCAAAGCGTGGCACCGGAGGCAAGGCCACTCGCCAGCCAGTTCCACATCATCCAGCCGCAGGTGGTGAAGTAGAAAAGTTTGTCCCCCGGCTGCAGACTGCAGTGCAGGCGATGCTCCTTCAGATGCTGAAGAAGCGTGCCGCCGGCCGAATGTACGATGCATTTCGGCACGCCGGTCGTGCCTGAGGAAAACAGGATGTAGACCGGATGGGAGAACGGCAGTTGCACAAACTCGATCGGCTTCGCCTCGAAGGGAGCAATGAATTCGGCAAGCGTCTTGCCCCCGGCGGTTTCGCGCGCCACGTCTTCGGCATTGCCGGCATAATGAACGACCAGCGTCGGCACGCCGAGGCTCCGGGCAACGCCGACCACCTTCGACTTCACGTCCTGCAGCTTGCCATTATACCAATAGGCATCGCAGGCGATAAAAAGCTTCGGGGTAATCTGGCCAAAGCGGTCCAGCACCCCTTGCTCACCGAAATCGGGAGAACAAGACGACCAGATGGCGCCGATCGAGGTTGCCGCCAGCATGGCGGCCACCGTTTCCGGCATATTGGGCATCATGGCGGCAATACGGTCGCCCTCACCAATACCGAGCGCGCGAAAGGCCTGCTGGAGCCGTGAGACGAGCGCGCGCAGGCGATCCCACGACCAGCGATCCCTGACCTTGTCCTCGCCGCGGAAAATAATGGCGTCGCCCTGCCCGCTTCCGCTCAGCAGGTTTTCGGCGAAGTTCAAGCGTGCCTGTGGGAAGAACCGCGCTTTCAGCATGCGGTCGCCGTCGACAAGTATATCTGCGCCGCGCTCTCCCTTCACGCCGCAGAAATTCCACAAGGCCAGCCAGAAATTTTCCCGATCGGCGAGCGACCAGGCATGCAAATCCTCAAAGCCTTTCAAAGCGAGACCGAAGTCTCCGTTGCAGTACTCCATGAAGACGTGGATCGGGCTATTTTCGATTCCATCTTCAGAGGGTATCCAAAGCGGTTGGTTTTCCTGCATTCAATCTCCTCCCCAATGCACGAGTTATATCATGCTGCATTGCATTATAAAGTGTGCAACGACGCGATCCGCCGCGCGTGGGGATTTGCATATGCCCGGTATTTCATATATCCGGCGAAATCAGGAAATAACGGGTAACCGGCTGAAATTCGGCGGAGCTCATGGGTACGTCAAGACAAGGCAGATGGCGAAGAAGGATCGGCCCCGCCTCGCGCTGGCTGCCGGCCTTTGCCCGTGTCTCCACCATTGCGCTGCTGATCGGGCTTGCCTTCTTCCTCGCACTCAGGATTGCTGCTCCCTATCTCATCACAACCGGCTTCGTGCGCTCGGGCATCGAAGATGCTCTGTCGAAATGGACCGGCTACCACGCCGAGATCAAAGGTAATCCGGTCCTCGAATTCTGGCCGACGCCGCGCATTACCCTCAACGACGTCACCATCCGCCAACCGCGCAAAAGCGGCGACAAGCTGCTCGGCCGCATCGAGAGCCTTTCGGCCGATTTCAGCCTGATCGATGCTCTGCGCGGCCGCACGCGCTTCCATGAATTTCACCTGCTGCGACCAAACCTTGCGCTCACGCGCGATGAGAATGGACTGATCGACTGGAGTTATGCCGGCCTTCTGGCCCGAGCGATCAGCGGCGTAAAGGACGAAAACGGCACGGAGGTTCTCGATCCGAAGCTCGATGCGGAGATCGGCGCCGTGACCGTCGAGGATGGGACACTGACGGTGACCGATACGCTCACGGGCAATGTCTATCACTTGGACAGCGTCGCGGCCGATATTGCCTGGCCGAAGCTGTCGAAAGCGATTTCGGCCGTGCTCATTGCCCGTTTCAACGGCCAGGATCTGAAGATCGACTTCGCCTCAGCTGCGCCGCTGCTGGTCTTTGCTGGCAAAAACGCGGAGATGAAAGCCTCGATTACCTCGAATCTCATGACAGCGCGCTTCCAGGGCGTCGGCAGCATGGTGAGCCTTTCGGCTGTATCAGGCAATATCAACGCCAGCTTTCCAGATGTGCCTGCACTGCTGAAATGGTCCGGCAGGTCGATGCCGGGAATCGAGACGCTAAAGAGCGCATCGATGACGTCAGATATGATGTCGGCGCCTAATGGTTTTCGCTTCAACAATCTCAGTATGGCGCTGAACGATGCGAGCGCCACCGGCGCGATGGATTTCACTGCCGCGCCCGGCAAGCGGCCGAAGATCGGGGGGACGCTCGCCTTCGATCAGATGAACCTCAAGCCGTTCCTCGACGCTTTCGCGCTGCGGCTTGCCGCCGGTGGTCTGGGCGATCTGCTCAAGCCGAGCCCTATCGGACCGCTGCAACTCCTTGATCTCGACGTGCGGCTTTCCGCGCGGCAGGCGCAAATGGGGATATTCTCGCTTGCGGATGTCGGCGCCAGCGTGATCGTGTCGGGCGAGGAGGCGAGGTTCGATATCGGCGACAGCCAGTTCGAGGGTGGCGAAATGACAGCCCACCTGGAAGCAACCCGCCGTGACTTCGATGGCGGCGGTAAACTGCAGCTTTCGATTCGCGACGCGGACTTCAACGCACTTGCACAGAAATTGCAGCTCAAGGGGCCGCTGCCGCATGCCATCGGCTCGCTTGATCTTTCGCTGCAGACGCCGAAGGCGATCTGGACGACAGGGCTGGCCGACGTCACGGGGAAGCTGAAGTTCTGGACCTCCGCCGGTTCCATTCCCGGCGTCGATATCTCTGCGGTTCGTGCGCAGGCAGCCCAGAAGGCATTTTTCCCTTTAAGCACCGCTGCAAACGGCGCATTCGCCTTCAACAGGCTGGATTTCCAGGCCGATTTTGCCAATGGCACCGCGGAAATCCATGATGCACGCTTTGCCGGCTCTGAGCAGACCCTCGCCCTGTCGGGCGTCATCACCTATGAATCGAACGGGCTTGCTCTCGCCGGTTCGCTGGAAGCAACTGATCCGGCAAGAGCAGTCGATCTGCCGCTCCTGCCCTTCTTTATCGGCGGCTCATGGCCGAATCCGGTGATTTCGCCGGTGCCGCTGCTCACCGCGCCCGGGAAAACCCAGCCTTAGGGTTGCTGTACGCAATCCCTGGAATTGGCGCTCCTGTTCCACGCAATTCCGGACGCAAAACCGCTACGCACTTTTTCTGGAATTGCTTTAAGCGGTCGCCGCCGCTGCCCGCTCGTCGCGCTCACGCTGCACTTCGCGGCGCTTGGTAATGGCGGATGCGCAGATGACGCCAGCCGTCACTATGGCAATCAGGATGGTGCAGACCGCGTTGATTTCCGGCGTCACGCCGAGACGTACCTGGCTGTAGATCTTCATCGGCAGCGTGGTTGCACCCGGACCGGACGTGAAGCTTGCGATCACGAGATCGTCCAGCGACAGGGTGAAAGCTAGGATCCAGCCAGAAAAGACCGCCGGCGAAATGATCGGCAGCGTGATTTCGAAGAAAGTACGCACCGGCGGTGCGCCGAGATCCTGCGCAGCTTCCTCGATCGACTGGTCGAAGCTCAGAAGCCGTGACTGAACGACGACCGCGACAAAGCACATGGTCAGCGTCGTATGAGCCAACGTGATCGTCCAGAATCCCCGGTCAAGACCGATGGCAACGAAAAGCAGCAGCAGCGACAGGCCAGTGATGACTTCGGGCATGACGAGCGGCGCATAGACCAGCCCTGAAAAGAGGAGGCGGCCACGGAAGCGGGTGAAGCGCACCAGCGTGATCGCCGCCATCGTGCCGAGGATCGTCGCAAAGGTCGCCGACAGCAGGCCAACGCGGATCGTCACCCAGGCAGCATCAAGCAGCGCCTGATTGGAGAGCAGCGAGATGTACCATTTGGCCGAAAAGCCACCCCAGACGGTGACGAGTTTCGACTCGTTAAAGGAGAAGACCACCAGCAGCACGATCGGCAGGTAGAGGAAGGCAAAGCCAAGCACGACGGAGATGATGTTGAAACGGGTCCATCTCAGCATGACTTATTTCCCCCGCTCTTCGGCCTTGGCCTGAATGTTCTGGAAGAAGACGATCGGGATCACCAGGATCAGCAGCAGGATGGTCGCGACCGCCGAGGAGACCGGCCAGTCTCTGTTGGCATTGAATTCGTTCCAGAGCGTCTTGCCGATCATCAGCGTCTGCGAGCCGCCGAGCAGATCGGGGATGACGAACTCACCGACGGCGGGAATGAAGACCAGCATGCAGCCGGCAATTACACCTGGGATCGACAGCGGGAAAGTGACGCGCCAGAAGGCCTGGATCGGCGTGCAGCCGAGATCCTGGGCCGCTTCGATCAGCGTGCCGTCCATCTTTTCCAGCGCCGAATAGAGCGGCAGCACCATGAAGGGCAGATAGGAATAGACGATGCCGATATAGACGGCAGTGCTGGTGTTGAGGATAATCAGCGGGCTGTCGATGACGTGCAGCGACAGGAGAAGCTGGTTGAGAAGCCCTTCCGGTTTCAGGATGGCGATCCAGGAATAGACGCGGATCAGGAAACTCGTCCAGAACGGCAGGATGACAAGCATCAGCAGTGTCGGCCTGATAGTACGAGGCGCCTGCGCCATGCCATAGGCAATCGGATAGGCGATCAGCAGCATCAGCAACGTCGAAATCGCCGCAATGACGAGGCTCGAAATATAGGCCTTGAAATAGAGCGGGTCGTCGATGAGGTAACCGTAATTGTCGAAGGAGAAGGTCGCGACCTTGCTCCAAAAACCGCTCCAGCCATCCGCAAGCGAAAAGACCGGCTCATAAGGCGGTATGGCGATTGCCGTCGTCGACAACGAAATGCGGAAGACGATGAAGAACGGCGCCAGAAAGAAAAGCAAAAGCCAGGCGTAGGGAATGATGATAACGAGGCGACTGTAGAAGCGTGAGGCAAGCGTTCCCATGATCTCAATCCTTCAGCAGCACGCCGCCGTCTTCATCGAAGGAGACCCAGATTTCCTGATCATAGGTGAAGGGGTCGTCGACGGCGCGCTGTGCGTTGAGGGAAGAGGCTCTGACGAATTTTCCGCTTGGCAGTTTTATGTGGAAGACAGTCATGTCGCCGAGATAGGCGATATCCCAGATCTCGCCCTTGGCGGCATTGACCGAGGCATTTGCGGGCGCCTCGCGCGTGACACGCATCTTTTCCGGGCGAATGGCGAAACCGACCGCGTTGCCGACGGTAGGAGTTTCGGTGGCGGCGGTGCGGATCGTAAAGCCGCTTTCGACTGATATCTCGACAGCCCCATTTGCCGCTGCGGTCACCTTGCCGTCGAAGATGTTCACGTCGCCGATGAAATCGGCCACGAAGCGGGAATTCGGCGCCTCGTAGATTTCGGCCGGGGTCGCCACCTGTACCACCTTCCCATGGCTCATGACGGCGATACGGTCGGCCATGGTCATTGCCTCTTCCTGGTCGTGGGTGACCACGACGAAGGTGAGGCCGAGAGTCTGCTGCAGATCCATCAGTTCGAACTGGGTTTCCTCGCGCAGCTTCTTGTCGAGCGCACCAAGCGGCTCGTCCAGCAGCAGCACCTTCGGGCGCTTGGCAAGCGATCGGGCGAGCGCCACACGCTGGCGCTGACCGCCGGAAAGCTGGTTCGGCTTGCGAGAGGCGAACTGTTCGAGCTTCACAAGCTTCAGCATCTGCGACACGCGCTCGCCTATCTCATCCTTCGGCATGCCATCCTGCTTCAGCCCGAAAGCGATGTTCTTCTCGACCGTCATATGCGGGAAAAGAGCGTAGGACTGAAACATCATGTTGACCGGCCGCTTGTAGGGCGGCGTCCCGGCGAGATCGGTGCCGTCGAGGACGATCTCGCCTGATGTCGGCTGTTCAAAGCCGGCGAGCATGCGCAGCAGCGTGGACTTGCCGCAGCCGGACGCGCCGAGCAGCGCGAAGAATTCGCGATGATAGATGTTCAGCGACAGATCATTGACGGCGGTAAAATTGCCGAAGCGCTTGGTGACATTCTTGAAAGCGATGAAGGGTTTTGCAGACGGATCGGTCCAAGGCGCAAAAGCGCGGCGGATATTACCGAGAGACTTCATATTATTCCCCGAAATACAATGTTCTGCCGGCCTCCACCCGGGCCGGGAATTAAAAGGCCCGGACGTTTCCGTCCGGGCTTGGTATCGACTTACTGGCCGGTGACGACCTTCGTCCAGATGCGTGTCGCAGTTCGCTGGGTCTTCGGATCCCACGGCCGCACCGTGAAGAGACCTTTCATCACCTCATCCGTCGGATAGACCGCCGGATCTTCCAGCACGTCCTTGCTGACAAATTGCTGTGAGGCCTTGTTGCCGTTCGCATAGAAGGTGAAGTCGCTGGCCTTGGCGATGACTTCCGGCTTCATCATGTAATTCAGGAATTCATGTGCTTCGGCCACATGCTTGGAATCGGCAGGGATCGCCATCATGTCGAACCACATCTGTGCGCCCTGCTTCGGGATCGAGTAATTCACCTCGACGCCGTTATTGGCTTCGGACGCACGGTCGCGTGCCTGCAGCATGTCGCCGGAATAGCCGAAAGCGATGCAGATGTCGCCGTTGGCAAGGGCGTTGATATATTCGGAGGAGTGGAATTTGCGGATATAGGGACGAACGGCCGTCAGCAGGTCCTCGACCTTCTTGAAATCCTCCGGCTTGGTGGAGTTCGGGTCGAGGCCGAGATAACGCAGCGCCGTCGTCATGACGTCCTTCGGCGTATCGAGCACATAGATGCCGCAGTCCTTGAACTTTTCGGCGACTTTCGGATCGAAGATGACCTCGAGGCCGGGCTTGACATCGGGACCGAGGATTTCGGCGACCTTCTTGACGTTATAGCCGATACCATCGGTGCCCCACATGTAGTCGACAGCGTATTCGTTGCCGGGATCATATTCGCCCGTGCGCTGCTGGATCACATCCCACATGTTGGAAAGGTTTGGCAGCTTGGACTTGTCGAGCTTCTGGAAGACGCCGGCCTGGATCTGGCGCTGCAGGAAGTCGGCGGTCGGGACGACGACGTCATAACCCGTGCCGCCGGCGAGCAGCTTAGTTTCCACGGTCTCATTGGAATCGAACGTGTCGTAGACAACCTTGATGCCGGTTTCCTTAGTGAAATCCTCAAGGATCGAATTGTCGATATAATCGGACCAGTTGTAGACATTGACGACGCGCTCCTGGGCGAAGGCCGGCGCAGCGGCGAGGAGAGCGACAACGGCGACTGCCGTCAGGTTGGCGATTCTTGACCTCATAATATCTCCTGTCTGCAGAGGTATCGCGCGCCCGGACACCTCTTCTTCCCTCTGGTTTGGCTGCAGATTAGAAAGGAATTTCAGAGCCTACAAGCGTAAATTCCTGCAGTGTCAATCATTTCACAATCACTGAAAATCGAAGCTTCCAAGGCCGGAGGAAGTCTCGTCCAGAGCGAGTGGACGCGTCAGCGGCGGCTCGGCCCGAGAAAGGCATCCGCGCCTTTCGCAAAGACGGCAGGCGGGGCCGATCGCGACCGGCGCGACATCGCTTCGTCCGTAGACCAGACCGTCGCGCAGGGCGGCATCGCAGCCGAGCAGCAGGGCCGTGCGCCGCACCCTTTCACCGAATTCCGCGACTGGCCCTTCGAGCGTGCGTGCAATCGTCAAGAAGACAGAACCATCCGGCATGGCGACGGTTTCAGCCAATATCCTGCCCGGCTCCTGAAAGGCTGCGTGGATAGCGAGCTTCGGACAGTTGCCCCCGAACCGAGCCTGCGGAAAGCCCAGGGCGCCTGCCCTGCGAATGACATGGCCCGCAGCATCGCTTTCCATCAGAAAGAACGGAATGCCAGCAGCGCCGGGACGTTGCAGCATGACGAGGCGTGACGCAGCCTGGCTGAAGGAAACGGCAAAACGAGCGCGAATGAGATCGATGTCATAGCGGGTGTTTTGTGCAGCCAGAAAAAAAGCGCCATAAGGCATCAGCAGGGCGAGCCCCGCGCTGCGCGTTACCTCGAAGCGGGCGATGCGCCTCGCCTCGTCGGAAGAGAGCGGCAGATCCTCAAGCGCGGCTTCGATCTCGGGCCGCAGGGCAAGCCTAGCCACTTCAATCGCAATTTCCTGTGCCTGATCGGCCGCCGAGAGACGCTCGGAGAGAAAAAGGCGCATCGAATGACGGTCGAAACGCCGGCGAAGATCCGGCATGACATGGACAGGCAGGATGCGCGTGCTGATGCCGTGCTCGTTCTTCAACCAATCCTTCAGACCAGTGCCGGCAGCAAGTCCGTTGGTGAAGCGTTCTGCCGCCGCCTCGATATCAGCGAAATAGGCGGAGCGGCGCTCCAGCACTTCCCTGACCTCGTCCAGCGGCAAGCGGCCGGTGGCGACAGGCGCACGACCTTCGCCTGCCATCAGGGCTGTCAGATCGGAAAGCCGGGCCGCCTGTTCGCGGTAGGCGCGGTAGAGCTTGATCATGCCACTTGCCGCATTGGGCGCTGCATCGGCCACCTCGACAAGCTCCTGGTCGCCCGGCAGTTCACCCGATAGCAACGGATCGGCGAAAACCTCCTTCAACTCGCCAAGGCCGCCGGCGGTTTCACCCTGCAGTTCATCGAGATCGATGCGGTAGGCGGCGGAAAGCTTCAGCAGCAGTTGGACGGTCAAGGGGCGTTGATTGCGCTCAATCAAGTTCAGGTAGGAGGGCGAGATTTCCAACGCCTTGGCCATGGCCGTCTGCGTCAGCGCCAGCGCGTTGCGGATGCGCCTGACTTTCGGGCCTGCGAATATCTTCCGTTCAGGCATGTCACATCCTTTACATCATGTTATTTACTAATTTTTACAAAATTACAAACAAACCTGTAAATTTTCCTCATCGTAACCTTTTTCCTGTTCTGAAATCAAAGGATTTCTGGACAATTCGTCCAATTTGTAAATCCTGTCATCATCGCTCGAGCGTGGGAAGTCAATGAGGAGATTGCCATGTCTGATTTTTACAAACTCATCCGCAATGCACCGGCTAACCGTTTCGACGGCATCGAGCGGCCCTATTCCGCTGATGACGTCGAGCGGCTGCGCGGCTCCGTAACGCTGCGGCATACCTTGGCTGAGATGGGGGCTCAGCGCCTCTGGCAGCTTCTGCATGAGGAGAATTTCGTCAACGCGCTGGGCGCGCTCTCCGGCAACCAGGCCATGCAGATGGTGCGCGCCGGGCTGAAGGCAGTCTATCTCTCCGGCTGGCAGGTTGCCGCTGACGCCAACACCGCATCATCAATGTATCCGGATCAATCGCTTTATCCGGCCAATGCCGGGCCGGAACTGGCCAAACGCATCAACCGCACCCTGCAGCGCGCCGACCAGATCGAGACGGCAGAGGGTAAGGAGCTTTCGGTCGAAACCTGGTTTGCCCCCATCGTCGCCGATGCCGAAGCCGGTTTCGGCGGGCCGCTCAATGCCTTCGAGATCATGAAAGCCTATATCGAGGCGGGTGCCGCCGGCGTTCATTTCGAGGACCAGCTGGCATCCGAGAAGAAATGCGGCCATCTCGGCGGCAAGGTGCTGATTCCGACTGCCGCTCATATCCGCAATCTGGACGCGGCGCGGCTTGCGGCCGATATCATGGGCGTGCCGACGCTTGTCATTGCCCGCACCGATGCCGAAGCGGCCAAGCTTCTGACCTCGGATATCGATGAACGCGACCATCCCTTCGTCGACTATGATGCCGGGCGCACGGTCGAAGGCTTCTATCAGGTGCGCAACGGACTGGAGCCGTGCATCGCACGCGCCGTTGCCTACGCGCCGCATTGCGACCTCATCTGGTGCGAAACATCGAAGCCGGACCTGGAGCAGGCGCGCCGTTTTGCCGAGGGCGTGCACAAGGTGCATCCCGGCAAGCTGCTCGCCTATAATTGCTCACCGTCCTTCAACTGGAAGAAAAACCTCGACGACGCGACGATCGCCAGGTTCCAGCGCGAGCTCGGCGCCATGGGTTACAAGTTCCAGTTCATCACGCTCGCCGGTTTCCACCAGCTGAATTACGGCATGTATGAACTCGCGAGCGGCTATCGCGAGCGGCAGATGGAAGCCTATTGCGAGCTGCAGCAGGCGGAATTTTCCGCCGAGGCGCGCGGCTATACCGCCACCAAGCATCAGCGTGAAGTCGGCACCGGCTATTTCGATGCCGTGTCGCTCGCAATCACCGGCGGCCGCGCTTCTACGACGGCCATGGGAGAATCAACCGAACACGCTCAGTTCAAGCCGGCTGCCGAATAGAGGAGGAAGTGACATGGCATCCATTGCACGCGTCCGCGAACGGACGGAAGAGCAGGCAAGCAGCATGACGGACAATCAGCAAGCGGCAATCCGTATGCTCGCCAATGATCTGCACAGGCTGAACCAATCAGTGATGACGGCGGTCGAGGCCGGTGTTTCGGTCGAGCTGGTGCGCTCTGCGCGGCATCACGGCGGTGAAGGAAACTGGGGCGATCTGCTGATACCCGTCATCGTCGCAAACAGGAGCTGACGCCAGAGGTCCGGCGGCACACAGTCTGCCGGACCTACGCTTTTTGACCCAGTTGTCGCCACAGCGGAGTCACCGCACAATGAGGATTCCCTCGGACGGAACTGCATATGCCCGGTTCGCCGCATGAAAAAACTCGAAGTTCGATCTGGTCTACGACGCGCTTTTTGGCGAGACGTCGTGGCAGGAATTTACTCGATGCGCTGACGGCGACGATGCCGAACGCCAAGTCCGCGCTGTTCTCCCATGATGCTGCTGCGCGGACCGGCGGGCCCTCCCTTTCCTCAGGTCTCGAAAACGCGCAAACCGAGGCCTGCAATCGCTATTATGCGGCCATTAATCCCTGGATGTCGGCCGCAGGGCACTTCCAATTAACTACGGCTGGCGCGCCGGCCGGCGAAGAGGTCGGTATAGCTTTTCAGAAGTCTCGTCATGCGGTCGGTAACCGTGCGGATTTCAGGGCGATGACGATCCTCGGCATTCATGACGATCCATTGGCGATGCCGGAGTTGCGGCAGCTCACCTCCGCAACGTTCAAGCTCCGGATCGAGATCACCGACGAAGCAGGGCAACACTGCCTTTCCCGCACCCGCACGCACCAGATCCGGCAGGGAGCGCGGGCGGTTGACGGTTGCGACAATCGCGGATCGGACATGCTGATACGGCCAACGCAGGTAGGCGGAGATGGCGTCCTCTTCACTGACGGCGATCCATCTGATGTCGTCCTGGTTGGCATTGCGGCGAATATAGACGGCATAGGCGACCTCGCCCAACCGGCGGGCGGCGAGATTGCTTTCTTCCGGCTCAAAGGCGCGGATACCGATATCGCTTTCCCGGTAGTTCAGGTTCGCCCGCGCTTCGCCGATCGTCAGGGAGATACCGAACGCATCGCCCGGCATGCGGATTGCGGAAAAATTCTCCGTCAGCAGCCAGGAGATCCAGGTACCGGCGGCGATCCTCACCGTCGTGCCACCTTCGGCAGATTGCCGCCATGCCTCGACCTTGCGGGCGGCCGCTTCCATCTCCAGCAGATGATCAACCAGGGTCTGTCCATCTGATGTCAGGCGATAGCCGGTCTGGCTGCGGTGGAACAGCGCGCGGCCGAGTTCCTGCTCAAGATCAAGCATGCGACGGCCAATCGTCGCCGGACTGAGAGAAGTGGCAGAACTTGCGCCTGTCAGGCCACCGGTGCGGGCGACTTGCAGGAACAGCTGATAGGAATCCCAATTGGTGTTTTTCATGGCTGAAAAACATAATGGGATTTAGCCTGTTCAAGAAGCGAATTTTGATGTGTAGATCAAGCGATGTCCATAAGATGAAAGGACATCACCATGATCGACTATTTCGTGATGGCGGCCATCGGCGGCCGAAGGCAGCAAGCGAGACTGTTGCTGCCCGCTGGGCCACGCGACCGGATGAAGGAAGAAGACGCCTTTTACAATGAAGCTGGGAACAGCTTTCTGATACGACTTGCGGCCTGGCTGACGCTGGCGGCAGACAATGCTGACGGCTGCGCGAAGGTTCGGCCTGACGAAGCTGAATGCAGATGCGAGGCTGCCTGTATAACCGCTGCATGATTTGGCGGCCGATAAGATGGCCCCGAAACGGGGCCACCTTGTCATTCCCTACGGCCCCGGTCAGGCGGCGCGGTACAAGTGCATGTCGCTGTCGCCGTCGATCTTGAACTGCTGGACGAGATGCAGCAGCGCATCCGCCTCGTTGGCCAATTCGCGGCTGGCAGCCGTGGTTTCTTCCACCATTGCAGCGTTCTGCTGGGTCATCTGGTCCATCTGGTTGACGGTGGAATTGACTTCCTGCAGCGCGCTCGACTGGTCGTGGCTGGCGCGCGCAATCATTTCAACATGCTGGCTGATCGTGACGATCTGGGCGCTGATTTTGGCAAGAACCGTGCCGGTCTCCTGTACGAACTGCGAACCGGAATTGACCTCGTTCGTTGACTTGTTGATGAGCCCTTTGATTTCCTGCGCAGCAGCGGCAGAGCGCTGAGCAAGCTCGCGGACTTCCATGGCGACAACGGCAAAGCCCTTGCCGGCTTCACCGGCACGCGCGGCTTCGATACCGGCGTTCAGCGCCAGCAGATTCGTCTGGAAAGCGATTTCGTCGATGACGCCGATGATCTGCTCGATCTGGCGCGACGCGTCTTCGATACGGGTCATGGCCTCGATTGCATTGTTGACGACGACGGCGGAGTCATCGGCGCTGCGCTTGGCCTGACGGACAATCTGGTCGGCGTCCTTGGCGCGCTCGGCAGATGAGCGGACGGTGACCGTGATCTGGTCGACGGCAGCAGCGGTTTCTTCGAGCGATGCAGCCTGCTGCTCCGTGCGCTTGGAAAGATCCTCGGCGGACTGAGCCATCTGGTTGCCGTTGCCCTGGATCATCTGAACATTATCGCGGATCTGGCTCATCGTCGCCTGCAGGCGCATCATCGAACCGTTGAAATCCTGACGGAGCTGTTCGAGGCGGCCAATGAAAGGCGTATCGATCGTCGTCGAGATATCCCCCTGCGACATGCGCTCGAGGCCGGCGGCAAGCTCGTTGACGGCGAACTCGATCTGGCGGTCCATCTCGCGCTTTTCGGCGTCGTTGCGCTGGCGTTCATGTTCGGCAGCCTGGCGCTCTTCGTCGCTCTGCTCCTCGATGCGAATCTTGGAGATGGCATTTTCCTTGAAGATGCCGAGCGCACGAGCCATGTCGCCGATTTCGTCGTGACGCTTTTCGCCTGATATGTTGGTGTCGAGCGCACCTTCCGCTATACGGCGCATGGCGGCGGTGATCTGAGCGATCGGCCGCTGCAGCGTCAGCACCAGCGCGATGCCGCCGACGATGGACACCAGGATGCCGAGCGCGGTCGTGCCGACGGAGATGCTGTTTGCCTGTTCGCGTTCCGCGCCCGCAGTTTGCTTCTGCTCTTCCGCGAAGCTGGTCAGCTGGCCCCAGACACCGTCGAGTTGCTGACGCGCGGCGACATAGTCAGCCGTACGCTGATTGATCACATCAACGAGGCTTTGTGCACCCTTATCCATCGAAGCGAGGGCGGGTGTAATCGCATCGACGATATCACCGGCGAAATTCATACCCTTGGCGCTGGCCTGAAGGGTGTTCAGCATGGTGTTGAGCGTAGCGATTTCCTGGCTCAGGCGAACACGATTTTCCTTGTTCGGCTTGGCATTGAAATCGGCAAGCACGAGCTGCAGCGAATAAATGGAGCTTTCAAGGCGCCGCGTATCCTCCAGCACCGAGTTGGTCTGGGCGATGCGGCCGTCGAGTTCCACGAAGGTCGTCGTCGCCTCACGCATCATCTGCGTAGCGGTGAGCTGTGTGTAGGTCGACATCTGGCGGAAGCGGGAAACGAGACGGCCGAGATTGGCAACGCCATCATCCGTGCTGGCGTCGGGTGCTGCCGCCTGGGCCTTCAGATCACTGATGGTCTGCGCCATCGACTGAGTCATGCTCTTCTGGTTCTGCGGCACGGAAATTTCAATCATGCGCTGCGCCTTGACGATCGCAGGAAGCGCGTCGGTCACGACCTTCAGCTTGTCAGCCGACGTCTGCGCTTTGTTGAAGTCATTCATGGCGGCAGCCAGTGTATCGCCGCCCTTCAGGAGACGGTCGGCTGCGCGAAGCGTTGCCGTCGCGTTGCCTTCGTCGGTGCGGATATTTTCTTCCAGCTGCTTGGCGTCGTAACTGACGTTGAAGCGATTGGTAATCATCACCTTCTGGGCGTCGTCGATCTGCTTGCGAAGGGCCATTTCCTGCTCGTGCAGCGTCCAGAGTTTGCCGACGGTATCCGAAATGCCGTTGGTGCCCTCAATGGCAGCCTGGAGGTTTTCATGACCGGCACTGTCGCCGATCTGCGCCATGGTGGCGTTCAGCGTCTGCCCCTGGGTCTTGATATCAGCATGAAGTTTGTCGCGCGCCTGCTCGTTGGTGGTCTGCAGGAAGTCATCCATCGAGGCGTAGAGATCCTTGAACCCGCTCAGCGACTGGAGAACGCTGTTGGAAATCTCCATCCGGCCCTGCAGCAGACCTGAAGCATAAAGACCCGTCAGACCGACGGCAGAAATAGTGATGACGAATGGCAGGACAAAAATCAGAACCTTGGTCTGAATTTTGAAACGAGAGAGAATCTTGTCAATGAACATTGCGCGCCGTGCCTTTCATACACCACTCCTCCCGCCGGCGGCCTTCTGGCGCCAGCCGGGTGCATATCAGCTGATCTACTAACAGTTGGGGAACCCTAGAGGGCGGCAATCATTGCCAGTCCATTTCCAGCAAGACCGGAAAGACCCAAATATTCGTCTACAATGTGTCTGATTAGATATTAATTTTCGGATAAGCGATAAGAGCGCATTACCCTTGATTGCACAATAGTTGCACTTTGCGCACTGCAGAGTCGCGATCTATCAGTCGCGAGACCGGAACTTCCATTTCAAGCTGCTGTAAAGATCAGATGAAGTGGGAGAGAAGAGCAGCAATGCTGGCGGCGGTCGCGCCGGCTGCGAGCATCAGATAACGTAGAGTTACGAGCTTCGTATCAGGCTTCGCCTGGGCGATTGCGATGGCGCGGGCGCGACGAGTGTTTCTGTTCATTGCGAAACCTCACTTCTTATCTGTACACAACAATCCAACAAAACGGCTTGCCGGTAAAGCTTAATTTAGGAATGGCTTTGCCAACCTGCCATTGAGACAGGATGGCGCAGGCAACTTAAGAAGTCTTGAATCGCTCAAAAAGTTTCACGTCTACAAAGATTCAGCCCTACAAGGCTTCACCGGCAGCAAAACCGGACGCCCAGGCCCACTGGAAATTATAGCCGCCGAGCCAGCCGGTCACATCAACGCATTCGCCAATGAAATAGAGACCGGGAACGGCCTTGGCCTGCATGCTGCGTGAATCGAGGGCTGACGTGTCGATGCCGCCGAGCGTAACTTCCGCCGTGCGGTAGCCCTCAGAGCCGGAAGGCCTGACGGACCAGTTCTGCACGGCGTCGGCGAGTTTGGCCAGCAGTTTGTCCGACAGATCGGCCATATTGCCACTGATCGCCTCGCGTTCGACGATATATTGCGCCAGGCGCTTCGGCACGATCTCGCCGAGCGCGGTCTGCGGCGACTGACGCCCATTGGCCTGTTTCGCCTTCTTCAGATGCGCGGTAACATCGACATCGGGTTCGATATCGACGGTGATGGCATCGCCTTCTCGCCAATAAGAGGAAATCTGCAGGATGGCAGGGCCGCTGAGGCCACGGTGGGTAAAGAGCAGGGCTTCGCGAAAGGCAGTCTTGCCGTGGCGGATCTCGGCAGGCGCGGAGATGCCTGAGAGTGGCGCAATGCTTTCGAGCAGGATTGGGTCGAGCGTCAGAGGCACGAGGCCGGGACGCGTTTCGGTCACCGCAAGGCCGAATTGCTCGGCAATACGATAGGCAAAGCCCGTCGCGCCCATTTTCGGAATGGATTTCCCGCCGGTTGCAATGACGAGCGAGGCGGCCTCACAGATACCTTCCGATGTTAAGACTCGGAAACCGCCTTCGGACCTTTCAACTCCTGATATTTCCACTCCGAGATGCCAGACGGCGCCCGCCGCGCGCATCTCATCGAGCAGCATGACGATGATGTCCTTGGCGCTGTTGTTGCAGAAAAGCTGGCCGAGCGTCTTTTCATGCCAGGCGATCCCATGCCGATCCACCATGGCGATAAAATCCGCCGGTGTGAAACGAGCGAGCGCCGATTTGCAGAAATGCGGGTTGGCGGAAAGGAAATTCTTCGGAGAGGCATTGATATTGGTGAAATTGCAGCGACCACCACCCGAGATGCGGATCTTCTCGCCGACGGCACGGGCATGGTCGAGTACGGTGACCGAGCGGCCACGTTGACCGGCGCGAATGGCGCACATCATGCCCGCGGCACCGGCCCCGATGACGATTACATCGCTCTTGCGCTGCAAATCTGTTTTCCCTGCTGAAATCGCGTCTTCTTTTTCCATGAAAGGGCTGATGTCAACGCCTTCCACCCCCTCGCCAATTGCCAAACTCCGGTTATGATGGCGTTACGATCAACACAAACCGGTGTGTCATGTCCCCAAAAAAGACGACGCTGAAGCCTGCCAGAAACCTGCCCACCTCGACGAAAACCCCTCCCGATCCCGGATCCTCGCGTGGTGTTGCAAACTGGAAGGAAGCAGCGCAGTGGCTGAGGGCACGCGGGATCGAGGACATCGAATGCATCACCCCCGACCTCGCCGGGGTGCCGCGCGGCAAGATGATGCCGACCTCCAAATTCACTTCAAACACGTCGCTCGCCCTGCCATCAGCGATCTATCGCCACACGATCTCAGGCGAATATCCCGAAGAGACCGAAAGCTTCCGCTACGAACCGCGCGACAGCGACCTGAAGCTGGTGCCGGATCTTTCCACACTGTCCGTAGTGCCGTGGGAAACTGACCCGACCGCGCAAGTGATCTGCGATATCGTCAATTCCGAGGGGCAGGAAGTGCCTTATACGCCGCGCAACGTGCTGAAGCGTATCATCAGCCTCTATGCAGAGCGTGGATGGAAGCCGATCGTGGCGCCGGAAATCGAGTTTTATCTCGTCGCAATGAATGATGACCCTGACTATCCGCTGCATCCGCCGAAAGGCCGCTCGGGTCGTTCGATCCTCGGCGGCCAGGGCTACTCTATCGCCGGCATCAACGAGTTCGACGAGTTGATCGACGACATCTATCATTTTTCGGAGAAGCAGGGCCTCGAAATCGATACGCTGATCCACGAGGAAGGACCGGCGCAGCTCGAAATCAACCTCCGTCACGGCAATCCGATCGAGCTTGCCGACCAGGTGTTTCTCTTCAAGCGAACGATCCGCGAGGCGGCACTCAAGCACGATATCTACGCGACCTTCATGGCGAAGCCGATGCAGGGCCAGCCGGGTTCGGCGATGCATATCCACCAGTCCGTCGTCGATATCGACACGGGCAAGAATGTCTTCTCCAACAATGATGGTTCGGCGTCGAAGGAATTCTTCCACTTTATCGGTGGCATGCAGAAATACGTGCCGAGCGCGCTTGCCATGCTTGCGCCCTACGTGAATTCCTACCGGCGCCTGCAGCCGGATATGTCCTGCCCGGTCAACAATGCCTGGGGTTACGACAACCGCACGACGGCCTTCCGCGTGCCGGTTTCCGATCCGCAGGCCCGGCGCGTGGAAAACCGCCTGCCGAGTTCGGATGCCAATCCTTATCTGGCACTTGCCGCGTCGCTGGCGTCTGGCCTGCTCGGCATCACCAAGGAAATCGAGCCGACGGCGCCGACCGAGGATTCGGCCAACGAGGGCTCGATCGACCTGCCGCGCGGTCTTCTGGAAGCGGTGGCACTGCTGGAAGACGAGCCCGCCTTCGGGGAAGTCTTCGGCAAGGAGTTCATCGGGCTCTATGCCGGCGTGAAGCGGGGCGAGTTCGAAACCTTCATGCAGGTGATCAGCCCCTGGGAGCGGGAATTCCTCCTTCTGAACGTGTAAGGGGGCCGCCATGACGAAAGAGACATGGCAAAGCCCCATCGCACCCGGTGTGTCCTGGTATCAGGCAACAGTCGGCGAGCGCCCGGATTATCCGGCACTCGACGGTTCGAGGCAATGTGACGTCGCCATAATCGGCGGCGGCTACACAGGTCTTCAGGCCGCCTACAATCTCGCCAAGGCCGGCGTATCGGTCACGCTGATCGAGGCCAGCCGGCTTGGCGATGGCGCCTCGGGGCGCAATGGAGGGCAGCTCGGTACCGGTCAACGCTGGTGGCCGGAAGAGCTGGAGAAGAAGATCGGTTACGAACGTTCCAAGGCGCTTTTCGATCTCGCCGAGGATGCCAAGCGGCACCTCATGGATTTTGCGACCGAGCACCAGATCGACATGGACTATATGCCCGGACAGCTCAGTGTCGCCCACAAGGAAAGCTACAAGCGGGATTATTACGAGAATGCGGAGATTGCGGCCGCCCGCTACGACTATCCGCATATTCGTTTCATGGATCGCGAAGAGACGCAGGAGCGGCTCGGATCCAACCGCTTCCATTGCGGTGTGCGCGACACCGGCACCGGTCACATTCACCCGCTGAAGCTACTGATCGGTCTCGGTCGGGTGGCGGCCAATGCAGGGGCCGATATTTTTGAAATGACCAAGGCGACATCGATCGGCCAGGGTAGCGGCAAGGTGATCATCGAGACCGAGCGCGGCACGATCACCGCCAACAGGGCACTGATTGCGTGCAATGGCCATATCGGCAACCTGGAACCGATTACGGCAAGCCATGTGATGCCGATCCGCTCCTTCATCGGCGCGACAATACCGCTCGAGCGGTTCCCTGATGTGATACCGGGTGGCGAGGCGGTGGCGGATTCGCGTTTCGTCGTCCGCTATTTCCGCAAGTCGAAGGACGGACGGCTGCTCTTCGGCGGACGCGAGGCCTATACTGCCGATAACCCGCGTGACATCTCGCAGCATATCCGCCGGCAGATAGCCGAGATCTATCCCGCACTGAAGGATATCGAAATCACCCACGCCTGGGGCGGCTCGGTCGGCATCACCATGCCGCGCCAGCCTTTCGTGCGTGAGGTCATGCCTGGTGTCACGTCGATCGGCGGTTATTCCGGCCACGGCGTCATACTGTCAAATTACTGTGGCAAGCTTTACGCAGAAATGCTGCTGGGAAAATCGGCTGATCTCGATCTCTTCAAGGCGCTCGACATTCCCGCCTTTCCGGGCGGCGCGCGCATGCGGGCGCCGCTGCTTTTCCTTGCCCTGTCGTGGTTTGCCCTCCGCGACAAGTTTTAGTTCGATTGCGGATTTCCTCTCCGGGAAATTCGCTTTAAAACCGATGACCGACAGATTCATTGCACCGCACACTGGCTTTTTTAAATCGATTAGATTAAAACGGCCGCCAACCAAGCCTGATTGAGAGACAAGCTCATGAGCAGCCAAATCATTCCCGTTGAGCCTTTTGATTACGTCGTCTTCGGCGGCAGCGGCGACCTTGCCGAGCGCAAGCTTCTGCCCGCGCTGTATCATCGCCAGATCGAAGGCCAGTTCTCGGAACCGACCCGTGTCATCGGCGCTTCGCGCAGCTCGCTTTCGCATGAGGAATACCGCAAGTTTGCCAAGGACGCGCTCAAGGAGCACCTGAAAAAGGGCGAATACGAAGAGGTGGAAGTCGAAAAATTCTGCGCCCGTCTCTTTTATGTTTCCGTCGATGCCCGCACGGATACCGGCTGGGACGTTCTGAAGAAGCTGCTCGATGAGGGCAAGGATCGTGTTCGCGCCTTCTATCTCGCCGTCGCGCCTGGCATCTTCGGCGATATCGCCCAGAAGATCCATGACCACAAGCTGATCACCAAGGCGACCCGCATCGTCGTCGAAAAGCCGATCGGCCGTGATCTGGCTTCAGCCCTGCAGCTCAATGACAATATCGGCCGCGTCTTTAAGGAAGAGCAAATCTTCCGCATCGACCACTATCTCGGCAAGGAAACGGTGCAGAACCTGATGGCACTGCGCTTTGCCAACGCGCTCTACGAGCCGCTGTGGAATGCCAACTATATCGACCATGTGCAGATCACCGTTGCCGAATCCGTCGGCCTCGAAGGCCGCGCCGGCTATTACGACACGGCCGGCGCGCTGCGTGACATGGTTCAGAACCACATCCTGCAGCTCCTCTGCCTCACCGCGATGGAAGTCCCCTCCTCCATGGATTCGGAAGCCGTTCGCGACGAAAAGCTGAAGGTTCTTCGGGCTCTGAAGCCGATCAACGCCTCCAACGTCGAGCAGGCCACCGTTCGCGGCCAGTATCGCGCCGGCGCGTCTGGCAGCGGCCCGGTCAAGGGCTATCTGGAAGAGCTTGAAGGGGGCGTTTCCAACACGGAAACTTTCGTTTCCATCAAGGCCGAGATCAACAACTGGCGCTGGGCTGGCGTTCCCTTCTACATCCGGACCGGCAAACGCCTCGCGGGTCGCGTTTCGGAAATCGTCATCACCTTCAAGTCGATCCCGCACTCGGTCTTCGACCAGGCAGCCGGCCGCATCAGCCAGAACCAGCTGATCATCCGTCTGCAGCCGGATGAAGGCGTCAAGCAGTCGCTGATGATCAAGGATCCGGGTCCGGGCGGCATGCGCCTGCGCAACGTTTCGCTCGACATGAGCTTCGCTGAGGCCTTCAATGTCCGCAATCCCGATGCCTACGAACGTCTGCTGATGGATGTCATTCGTTCCAACCAGACGCTGTTCATGCGCCGCGACGAAGTCGAAGCCGCATGGCAGTGGGTCGATCCGATCCTCAAGGGTTGGGAATCCACCGGCCAGCAGGTGCAGGGCTACACAGCCGGCACCTGGGGACCGAGCCAGGCCATCGCGCTGATCGAACGCGACGGCCGAACCTGGCATGACGACATCTAGTCTAGGGTCTGAAGATATGGCATCGACACTGCATTCCTTCGCAAACGCCGCCGAACTCGCCGCCAACCTTGCGGATAAGGTTTCCGGCGCACTTTCGGCAGCCATCGCAGCATGCGGAGAGGCGAGCATCGCCGTTTCCGGCGGCTCCACGCCGAAAGCTTTCTTCCAGGCGCTTTCGACGCGCGATATCGACTGGGCCAAGGTGACGATCACGCTTGTCGACGAACGTTTCGTTCCCGCCGACAATCCGCGCTCGAACCATCTGCTGGTCGATGCCAATCTTCTCCAGAACAAGGCGAAAGCGGCGCGTTTCGTGCCGCTTTACCAGCCGGCAACCTCCGTCGAGGAGGCTGCAAAGCTGGCAACGGCAAAAAGTGCCGAGATCGGCATCCCTTTCGATGTCGTCATTCTCGGCATGGGCGGCGACGGCCATACGGCCTCGTTCTTTCCGGGCGGCACCAATCTGAGCGTGGCACTCGACGCAACGACGCCACGCGGTATCATTACCATGGATGCGGAAGGGGCCGGTGAACCACGCCTGACCTTCACCTTCTCCGCTCTCGAAGATGCGAAACTGCTTATTCTCCACATTGAGGGCGAAGGCAAAAAAGACGTTCTCGCCAAGGCAGAGGGCAACGGTGACGAGGCAGACATGCCGATCCGCGCCATTCTGCGCCGGGCCACTTCCCCGGTCGAGATCTACTGGGCTCCCTGATCCGGCCATAGAGCCGCCACAGCCCGGAAACAGATACAGACGAACCAGAACAAGGCAGGGATTTTCCATGTCCGCTCACGCACGCATTGCTGCGATCACGAATCGCATTGTCGAACGCTCGAAGCCGACCCGCGAGCGCTATCTGGAGCGCCTGCGCGCTGCCGCCTCCCAGGGTGTCAACCGTTCTGTTCTCGGCTGCGCCAATCTGGCCCATGGCTTCGCCGTCTGTTCCCCGGCCGAGAAAGATGCACTTGCAGGCGACCGCGTGCCCAATCTCGGCATCATCACCGCCTATAACGACATGCTCTCGGCCCACCAGCCGTTCGAGACCTATCCGGCAATCATCCGCGAGGCGGCTGCCCAGGCCGGCGGTATTGCGCAGGTCGCCGGCGGCGTTCCGGCCATGTGCGACGGCGTCACCCAGGGCCAGCCCGGCATGGAGCTCTCACTCTTCTCCCGCGACCTGATCGCCATGGCGGCAGGTGTCGGCCTGTCGCACAATATGTTCGATGCCGCCCTCTTCCTCGGCGTCTGTGACAAGATCGTGCCCGGCCTCGTCATCGCTGCGCTTTCCTTCGGCCACCTGCCGGCGATCTTCATTCCGGCCGGGCCGATGACGTCAGGCCTGCCGAACGACGAGAAGTCGCGTGTGCGCCAGCTTTTTGCCGAAGGCAAGGTCGGCCGCGCCGAGCTGCTGGAGGCCGAATCCAAGTCCTATCATGGCCCCGGCACCTGCACCTTCTACGGCACGGCCAATTCCAACCAGATGCTGATGGAGATCATGGGATTCCATATGCCGGGTTCCTCCTTCATCAATCCCGGCACGCCGCTGCGTGAAGCGCTGACGCGTGAAGCTGCCAAGCGGGCGCTCGCCATTACCGCACTCGGCAACGAATTCACGCCGGCCGGCGAGATGATCGACGAGCGCTCGATCGTCAATGGCGTGGTCGGCCTGCATGCAACCGGCGGCTCGACGAACCATACGATGCACCTCGTCGCCATGGCGCGCGCCGGCGGCATCGTACTCACCTGGCAGGATATTGCCGAGCTATCGGAATTGATCCCGCTGCTTGCCCGCGTCTATCCGAACGGGCTCGCAGACGTGAACCATTTCCAGGCAGCCGGCGGCATGGGCTTCCTCATCAAGGAACTTCTGAAGCAGGGCCTCTTGCATGATGATGTGCGCACCGTTTTCGGCCAAGGGCTCGAAGCCTATACTGTTGATGCGCAACTCGGCGAAAACGGCACGGTCGTGCGCCAGCCTTCACCGGAGAAGAGCCACGATCCAAAGGTGCTCGCCAGCATCGAGACACCTTTTCAACCGAATGGCGGATTGAAGATGCTGCGCGGCAACCTCGGCAAGGCGGTCATCAAGATCTCTGCGGTCAAGGCCGATCGTCACATCATCGAAGCACCGGCTGTTATCTTCCACAGCCAGCAGGAGCTGCAGGACGCCTTCAAGGAAGGCAAGCTTAATCGCGACTTCGTCGCTGTCGTGCGCTTCCAGGGACCGAAGGCCAACGGGATGCCGGAACTGCACAAGCTGACGCCGGCGCTCGGCGTGCTGCAGGACCGTGGCTTCCGCGTGGCATTGCTCACCGACGGGCGTATGTCCGGCGCGTCCGGCAAGGTGCCGGCGGCAATCCACGTCACGCCCGAAGCTGTCGATGGCGGCCCGATCGCCCGCATCAAGGACGGCGACATCATTCGTCTCGACGCGATCAGGGGCACGCTCGAAGTTCTCGTCGATGCCGCCGACATGGCCGAGCGCGAACCTGTCGTTATCGATCTCTCGGACAATGAATTCGGCATGGGCCGCGAGCTCTTTGCACCGTTCCGCCATGCGGTCGGCCCGTCCGACCAGGGGGCCAGCGTACTTTTCCACGCCCACTGACATCCCGTCATCAATGCAAAAGAAAAACCCGCGGCCAAACCGCGGGTTTTCCATATCCAGCGAGGCGCGAGGCTGCTACGCGCGGATATCGAGGACGTAGTCCTTATGAGCAGGGTGCGTGCTGTAGACGAAGATCTTGTTCAGTTCCTTCTGCGTCAGCAGGCGCAGGAAGCGAACCTCGATCGTGTTGTTCGGAAAGGTCTTCATCAAGAGGCAGCCCACCTTGGTGATGCGGGCGTCCGGAATATCAAGATAGAACTGCTTGGGCAGCGTATATTGCGTGAGGATCGCGAGGATCGCGCTGCTCATCGAGATACGGACGATATCACAGCGGCGCGAGGCGGCATGCATGACGCCCTTTTCCGTATATTCGATGCGCGCGGCGTTCATCGTGTCTTCCATCTTGAACCGCGATTCGCGGTCGTACATGAAAGACTCTTCCTTGGCCAGGAAGTGCGATTTCGGCGGTGTTGGATTCGATGCGGCCATGGCCTTGGTTCCCTCAGTCTTGATCGAAAAAAGGCTAGCACCGCATGTTTAACAGAAAGTGAGAATCCTTCCCCTCCACAGCCTCAGGAAGAAGGATTCCACCAAAAATGGATGATCACCTCCGATAAGTGTGACCCGCAGCATCGAAGAGATGCAGCTTCTGCCGATCGGCGACGAAATGCATCTTCTGACCCTTCTTCACATCATAGATGCCGGGCAGCTTGACGATAATCGGCTCGCCCTGAACCAGGCCCTCGATATAGAGCAGTGTCACTTCGCCTAGCGCTTCGACGATCGAGACTTCGCCCTCGAAGAGGTAGTCTTCATTCGCGGCTGCGATGCGCAGATCCTCCGGGCGAACACCGAAGCTCGCCTGCTTGCCCTTTTCGGACGCCGCAGTGGCCATGGCGAGCGTTACAGACTTGCCGCCGGTCAGCGTCACCGTTGTGTTTTCGCCGGCATTGGTGATGGTTGCCGGGATGATGTTCATAGCCGGAGAGCCGATGAACTTGGCGACAAAAAGGTTTGCCGGGCGCTCATAAAGCTCCAGCGGCGCACCGACCTGCTCGATATTGCCGGCGGAGAGAACGACAATGCGGTCGGCCAGCGTCATCGCCTCGACCTGATCGTGCGTGACATAGATCATCGTCGTATCGGCCATCTGTTCGTTGAGCCGGGCGATCTCGATGCGGGTTGCGACGCGCAGTGCTGCGTCGAGGTTGGAGAGCGGTTCGTCGAAAAGGAAGACCTTCGGGTTGCGGCATATGGCCCGGCCGATCGCCACGCGCTGGCGCTGGCCGCCCGAGAGCGCCTTCGGCAGGCGGTCGAGATATTTCGTCAGTTGCAGGCTTTCGGCCGCCGCCCGCACGCGGCGGTCGATTTCCTGCTTGCTTTCGCCGGCGATCTTCATACCGAAGGCCATGTTGTCGAAGACCGTCATATGCGGATAGAGCGCGTAGGACTGGAATACCATGGCGATACCGCGCTTCGACGGCGGCACGTCATTGACGAGCATGCCGTCGATATACATCTCACCGCCGGTGATATTCTCGAGGCCGGCGATCATGCGTAGAAGCGTGGATTTGCCACAGCCGGAGGGGCCGACGAAAACGATGAATTCGCCCTCGTTGATCTCCAGGTCGATACCGTGGAGCACGTCCACGGAGCCATAGGATTTGCGGATATCCTTAAGCGTCAGTCCAGTCATTTCCTCTCCCCTCCTGATCCTTAAGCGAGGCGGGCGAAATACGCCCCCCAAGCCGGAATATCGATCTTGTCGCCGTAATTGTTGCTGGTAAAGCCATGGCCTGTCAAAGCCTGCCATTCGCCCGCCGGCAGGCTGACATTCACTTCCGCTGCGCCCATGTTGAAAATGCAGAGCAGCGTCTCGTCCGCATATTCGCGCGTGAAGATCAGCGCGTCGCCCTGCGGTTCCTCGAACTCGATCTCACCCTTGGCGAAAGCCGGGTACTGCTTGCGGAAGGCGATGAAGCGGCGGTAGTGCTCGAGCACCGAGTTCTCGTCGCCCTGCTGGACACTGACGGCGCGCAGGATGTGCTCAACCGGCACCGGCAGCCAGGGCTTGACCGTCGAGAAGCCCCCTTGTGCGACCTGGCTATCCCAGACCATCGGCGTGCGGCAGCCATCACGGCCCTTGAATTCCGGCCAGAACTGGATGCCATAGGGATCCTGCAGATCCTGATAGGCGAGATCGGCTTCGGTGAGCGCCAGCTCCTCGCCCTGATAGAGGCAGACCGAACCGCGCAGCGTCATCAAGAGCGCGGCGTAGAGCTTGGCGAAAGCGTCGTGATCGGCGACCAGCGAACCCCAACGACTGACATGACGCATCACATCGTGGTTGGAGAAGGCCCAGCAGGCCCAGCCATCAGGAGCGGCCGCACCAAAATCCTTCATGACTTCCTCGACGCGCTCAGGCGTAAGCGGATCGGGCGCCAGGAATTCGAAGGCGTAGCACATGTGCATCTTGTCATTGCCGGACGTATATTCGCCGACAATTTCAAGACCGCGCTGGCTGTCGCCTACTTCTCCAACGGCAGCGATCGCCGGATATTCTTCCAGTACCGCACGGAAGCGCTTCAGGAATTCGAGGTTCTCCGGGCGATTCTTGTCGTAGAGGTGCTCCTGGAAATTATAGGGGTTCACGGCCGGAGCAGTCGATGCGTTGCGGCGTTCCGGCGGGAGCGCCGGATTGTCGCGCAACAGCTTATCGTGGAAGTAGAAGTTGATCGTATCGAGACGGAAGCCATCGACGCCGCGCTTCAGCCAGAAGCGGACGACATCGAGCAGGCGGTCCTGAACTTCCGGATTGTGCAGGTTCATATCCGGCTGCGAGGTCAGGAAGTTGTGCATGTAATATTGCATGCGCGTCGGATCCCAGGCCCATGCCGAACCTCCGAAGATCGACAGCCAGTTGTTCGGCGGCGTGCCGTCCGGCTTGGCGTCTGCCCAGACATACCAGTCTGCCTTGGCATTCGTCTTGCTCGTCCGGCTTTCGACGAACCATGGGTGTTGATCGGAAGAGTGTGAGATGACGAGGTCGATCATCACTTTTATTCCGAGGCGGTGTGCCTCCGCGATCAGCGTGTCGAAATCGACGAGTGTGCCGAAAATCGCATCGACGTTTTCATAGTCCGACACGTCATAGCCAAAGTCGCGCATCGGCGAGGTGAAGAAAGGCGAAATCCAGATGGCGTCGGCGCCGAGGCTTGCCACATGCGGCAAGCGGGCGGTGATGCCCTTCAGGTCGCCGATGCCGTCACCGTTCGAATCCTGGTAGGAACGCGGATAGATCTGATAGATCACCGCGCCGCGCCACCAGTCCTTGTCGGCAGTCAGATCGGATTGGAAAGCCACACTCATGGGATATCCTGTTTGAAATTGCGTCTTGGGATGGATCAGCCTCCCTTGACCGACCCCGCCAACAGGCCCCGCACCAGATAGCGCTGCAATGAGAAGAAGACGAGCAGCGGGATGATGATGGTGACGAAGGCCGACGCCGTCAGGATTTCCCAGTTGCCGCCGCGCGAGCCGAGCAGCGCATTCAGCGCTCCGGTCAGCACGAGGTGATCTTTGTCGGTACCGAGGAAGACCATGGCGACAAGCAGGTCGTTCCATACCCACAGGAACTGGAAGATCGCGAAGGAGGCGAGCGCGGGGAAGGACAGAGGCAATACGATGCGTGTGAAGATCTCGAAATCGCTCGCACCGTCGACGCGGGCGGATTCGATGATTTCCTTGGGCAGGCCGGCGATATAGGCCCGAAGGAGGTAGATGGCGAGCGGCATACCGAAGGCGGTATGCGCCAGCCAGATACCGGGATAGGTCTTGGATGGCTGATTGATCATCGCGCCGATCTCATTATAGAGACGCAGCAACGGAATGAGCGACATCTGCAGCGGCACGACGATGAGGCCGACGACGAGCGCGATCAGCAGCGCGCGGCCGGGAAATTCCATCCAGCTCAGCGCATAGGCGGCGAAGGCGGCGATCAGGATGGGGATGATGGTCGCCGGAATGGTCACCGTCAGCGAGTTGATGAAAGATTGACCAATGCCCTCGCTCGTCAGAACGGTTTTATAGTTCATCATCGTGAATTCGGGCGGCGCCGATGCCGCGACATAGATACGGCGCGGACGTTCGTCGGAAGCGAAGGCTGCATTCCTCATGTAGCGGTAGCTGCCGTCGCTATTGATGAGCAGGCTTTCGCCATCGCCGAGATCGGCGGTCTGGCCGGCCTCGAAGGCTGAAGGCTGCTGCACACGTACGCCAAAGGCCTTGACCGAACGACCGGGCTGGTCTGCCAACACGTTGCCCGTGATGACGTAGATATCCCCCTCCTGCTTCTGTTGATCGGGCGTGCCGAGGCGCACCGCGACGGTCTGCGTGGAGCCGGCAAAGGCGGTCCACCAGCCGGACGCGGTGATCTGGTCCCTGTCGCGGAGCGCGCTGACGAAGATGCCGAGTGTCGGCACCAGCCAGACGATGACGATAACGAGAACGCAGAAGTGAACGAAGAGACGGGCTGGGCCGATCTTGAAGTAACTTGCAGCTCTCGTCATCTCAGCGCCCCCTCAACTCGGCATTGGCGCGACGCACGTTCCAAACCATGATCGGGGTCACGGCTAACATGATGACGAGGGCGATAACGGCACTTCGGCCGGAATCACCACCGCCGCGGAACAACCAGTTGAACATCAGGTTTGCCAGCACCATGGTCTGCCACTGGCCGTTGGTCATGGTGAGCACGATATCGAAGACCTTGAGGACAAGGATAGTGATCGTGGTCCAGACGACCGCAATCGTGCCCCAGACCTGCGGCACCATGATGCGCCAGAAGATCTGCCAACCATTGGCGCCGTCAATGACGGCCGCCTCGATTGTCTCTTCCGGAATGCCACGTAACGCTGCCGAGAGGATGACCATGGCAAAACCGGTCTGGATCCAAATCAGAATCACCATCAGGAAAAAGTTGTTCCAGAAGGGAACGGAGATCCAGACCTGTGGCGTACCGCCGAAGGTCTGCACAATAGCGTTCAGAAGACCGATCTGCACATCGTTGCCGCCGCGATATTCGTAGATGAATTTCCAGATGACAGAGGCGCCGACGAAGGAGATCGCCATCGGCATGAAAACGATGCTCTTGGCGATATTGCCCCACCAGATACGATCGGTCATTACAGCTATGATGAGGCCGAAGAAGGTGCATGCGGCCGGCACGACGGCGAGCCACAGAATGTTGTTGAAGATCGACTGGCGGAATTCGCGGTCGGTCAAAGCCCATTGATAGTTCGCCACGCCGACGAACTGGTTTCCCGACCGGTCGTAGAAGGACAGGATGAAGGTCGCGACGACAGGATAGACGAGATAGACGATCAGCAAGAACAATGCCGGACCGAGGAACAGCCAGGGGCGGATCATCGCGCGCCGGTTCAGATTGGTCGCGGCCTGACGGATATCACCGTCCTTCACCGGTAAGGCGAGATCGAGGATCTTGTTCGAGAAAAAGAAATAGGCCGAGCACGCGAAAACGGCGACGACCACGACGCCCAAAGCGGACACTATCTGCAACAGCATTTCGTCCTCCCCTGCTTCCCTGTCTTATTTTGAAGGGTTAACGCCGGATACCGTCAATCCACCTTGTGTCTTTGACCACAGGATCCGACACGGCCGGGTCTCCCCTCTGGAACCCGGCCGTGCATTCCGGTACCGCCGCCGGTCGCGGCGGCACGAACTGACAGGAAATTACTTGATGCCGTCCCAGGCGCTCTGGATTTCAGCTGCGGCGTCCTGGGCGGACTTGCCACCGACGAAATCGACCATGCCGGTCCAGAAGGCACCTGCGCCGATCTTGCCGGGCATCAGATCCGAACCGTCAAAGCGGAAGGTGGTGGCCGAGGTCAAAATCTCGCCTTCCTTCTTCATCTGCGGGTTGGCATAGGCATCGACATTCACACCCTTATACGGGGTCAGGAAGCTCGACTGCGCCATCCAGAGTTCATGCGCGATCGGCGTCTTCAGGAAGTCGATGAAGGCGCGGGCCGTCGGAGAGTCCTTGGTGATGGAGACGAGCGTGCCAGCACCCAGAACCGGCTTGCCGAGGTCAGCATGCGCAGCATAGGTCGGCATGTAGAAGAAGTCGGCATCCGTGCCGAGCTTCGTGCCTTCCGGGAAGAAGCTCGGAATGAACGAAGCCTGATGGTGCAGGTAGCACTTCGGCGGAACGGCGAACAGGCCCTTCGGGCTGTCGCGGAAGTCGGTCGAAGCCACGGCTGCAACGCCGCCGTCGACGTACTTTTCGTTCTTGGCGAACTTGCCGAATTCGTCGATCGCGGCAACAACGGCCGGATCGGTGAACTTTACTTCATTGGTCGTCCACTTGTCGTAGACGTCGGGCTTCTGGGTGCGCAGCATGATGTCTTCGACCCAGTCGGTTGCCGGCCAGCCGGTCGCGCCGCCCGAACCAAGACCGATGCACCAGGGAACACCGCCGTCCTTGACGATCTGGTCGGTCAGGGCGTGCAGTTCTTCCATTGTTGTCGGGACTTTGTAACCCCCTTCCTGGAAGTTTTCCGGAACGTACCAGACGAGCGACTTCACGTCGGCCTTGTACGGGAAGGCGAAGTAGGCCTCCTTGCCATCCTTGCCCTTATAGGTGCCATAACCGACCCAGCTATCGCCAGCGCCGTAATTGTCCTTGACCCACTTGGAATTGTCGTCGCCAAGCGGCGTCAGGAAGCCCTTGCTGGCGAGATCGGCCAGAAGGCCTGGCTGCGGCAGGATTGCGATATTCGGCGGGGAGCCTGCCTGCGTATCGATGACGATCTGCTGCTCATAGTTTTCAGAGGACGAATATTTGGCGTCAATGCCGGTCGCTTCGACAAAGTAGGCGAGGATGCTCTGGAAGAAGGCCTCGTCTTCGCCACGCCAGGGGCCGAAGATCGTCAGTTGCTGACCCTTCAGGTTGGCATGGCCAGCCTTGAAGTCGTCATAGCTCTTCCAGTTGAACTTGGCATCCTGGCCCGGTGCAAACTTCAAATCCGCGGCCGACGCAGCGCCGGCAAAAAGCGCCGCAAATGCGACGCCCATCAAAAATGATTTCTTCATGTGATCAACCTCCCATCACAATCCCAAATGCGCCGAATTCCATTGAAACGGAAATCTCAAAGCGCTTTGACACACCAACTCATTCACTTTCAATGGAATGAAGTCAAGCCATTTCACGAAAACGGCTGGAATACCGGCGCAGCATCGCGTTGCAGCAAGGCTCCATGGGAAATATGGAGCGATTTTTCTTGAGTCAAGCGCGGCAGCTGCTACATAATTGAAAGCGCTTTGGATGCCACTGGGAGGCGGCGGCCACTATTGTTACGGCCGCAGGGCAGGCCGGGAGGAAGCATAACAGGTGAATCTCAAACAGCTATCGGAACTGCTGGGGCTTTCGCAGACCACTGTGAGCCGCGCGCTCAATGGCTATCCTGAAGTCAACGAGGCGACCCGGGAACGCGTGCTCCGAGCCGTCAAAGAGACAGGATACCGCCCGAATAAGGCAGCCCAGCGGCTAGCGACCGGAAAAGCCGGTTCGATCGGCCTGGTCATGCCCACAGCACCCGGCCATCAGTCCGACGTGCATTTCGGCGAGTTCCTGACCGGTCTCGGCGAAGAGGCGGTCCGCCACGACTTCCACTTCGTCATCATGCCGGCAGATCCGGATGATGAGGTAGGAGCACTTCGGCGGTTGGCGATCAGCGGCAATGTGGATGCCCTCTTCGTTGCCTATATGCGCGGCCACGACCCGCGGCTCGCCATGCTGAAATCGCTTTCTATGCCCTTCGTGGTGCATGGCCGCTCCTTCGGCACGGAGCCGGATTACCCCTATCTCGACATCGACAACGAGACCGCTTTCTACGATGCGGCGCGGCTTCTGCTGCAGCTTGGCCACACGCGCTTTGCGCTGATGAACGGCCCGGCCCACCTCGATTTCGCCATTCGCCGCAGGAACGGTCTGATTGCCGCGCTCGGCGAGCGCGGGCTGGAGCTTTCGGAGGACTGCACGAGCCATACCGTCATGACGGATGAGGAAGGGCTGATTGCCATGGAGCGCTTCCTGCAACTCGCCGAGCGGCCGACTGCCATCCTGTGCTCTAGCACGGTTCTGGCCCTCGGCGCGATCCGGGCCGTCAATCAGGCAGGATTGAAGCTCGGCGAGGATATTTCGCTGATCGCCCATGACGACGTGTTGCCGCTCTTGAAGCCGGAGAATTTCTCCGTGCCACTGACGACGACCCGCTCGTCACTGCGCGCCGCCGGCGTGCGTATCGCGCAGCGGCTCATCAGCACTGTCAAGCAAGCCGGCCCTTTCCCCGAGCAAGAGCTCTGGAAGACGGAACTGATCGTCAGGGCCTCGACGGGCCCTGCCCCGCAAAGCTGATCGGCGCTCTCGATTTGATCAGAATGATGGCGGCGCAAGTCCTGCCGAACGATGGGCGGCGATCACAGTATTGGCCATCAGCATGGCGATCGTCATCGGGCCGACGCCGCCAGGAACCGGAGTGATCACTGCAGCGACCGGAGAAACCTCCGCAAAAGCAACATCGCCAACGAGGCGGGTCCTACCCTCGCCCCGCTCGGGTGCCGCGATGCGGTTGATGCCGACGTCGATGACGGTGGCACCTGGCTTCACCCAGTCGGCCTTGACCATTTCCGGACGGCCGACCGCGGCCACCAGGATATCAGCGTTGCGGCAGACTTCAGCGAGGTTCTTCGTGCGCGAATGAGCGATCGTGACCGTCGCGTTGGCGTTCAGCAAGAGCTGCGCCATTGGCTTGCCGAAGAGATTGGAGCGGCCGATGACGACAGCATTGAGGCCGGAAAGGTCCGCACCATGCGTACGGCGGACGAAAACCATGGCGCCGGCCGGCGTGCAGGAAACCAGACCCGTCTTCAGATCGCCGGTCGCAAGCTTGCCGGCGTTGACGACGCTCAAGCCATCGACATCTTTTTCCGGCAGGATCGACTGGATGATCGGCTCGCTGTCGAGATGTTTCGGCAGAGGCAGCTGCACGAGGATACCGTGGATCAATGGATCGGCATTGAGCGAAGCGACGAGTGCTGCAAGCTCCTCCTGCGTCGTCTCGACCGGCAGCGTGTGCTGGACCGATTTGAATCCGCATTCCTTGGCCATGCGACTCTTGGAACTGACGTAAGTATGGCTCGCCGGATCGTCGCCGACGATGATGACCGCAAGGCCCGTCTGAATGCCTTTGGCGGCCTGAAGCGCGGAATTTGCTGATTTCACGGTTTCAATTACGGAAGCGGCAACCTGTTTGCCATCGATTACTGTCGTCACGCGTCTTCTCCGCCCATTTCGCGCCAGTCTATTCGCCCGCGGCGGGAATGATTTCCCGATAACGCCCTATCCCGTTTAAAAACGGCAAATGCAAGAGCAATTTGTTGTCGGGCGGTCGCCTATCGCGCCGCCTGGTAGGTGCGAAAGCGATCGCGCAGGCTGGCAATCTGCGAGCGCAGCGCATCGACTTCGCCGGCCGTCTGGGTAGCCTCCGGGGCATGCATAGGCCCGGGGGCCGGGGCCGGGAAGGGAGCTAGGACGGGAACTTGGACTGGCGCGTGTTGTGGCTGCCGGCGGAAGAGACGCGGCAGGAAAGCAAGCCCGAGACCGATCGCCAAACCGACAAGACCGCCGATCAGCGAACGGACACCGAAACCATCGTCGCCGGAAGCTGGCAGCACGAGAGGAGGCTTGCGAACCGTGACTTGGCCCGGAGCGATGGCACCCGTCGTGGAAACTTCCTCTTGCAGCCGCGAGCGGGCAGCAGACGCCTTTTCCCGCAGTTCGGTCAGCTTGGCGAGATCGACGCCGGTATCGCGGCTCTGGGCAATCAGCGCGTTGCGGCGATCGCTGAGCTGCTTGCGCGTGTCGACGGCGGTTTTGACAGCTGTATTTGCGTTCTGGGCGAGGTGCGCCAGCTCCTTGCCGATGCTGTCCTTCAGACCATCGACTTCGGACTGCTGCTGGAGCAGGCGTGGATGGCGCGGGCCAAGGTCGGCCGAAAGCTGCGCCAACGTGGTCTTGGCGATCGCATATCTGTCGCGCAGGTCCTGCAGGGCGGGCGAGACCATATCCGGCGCGAGCGAACCTTCCAGCACGTTCGAGAGTTTGGCGGCCTTCAGCCTGTCCGCCTGCTCTTTGGCAGTCAGGATATTGTCGTCGGCATTTTTCAGATCGGCATCCAGGCTGGCGATCTGGCGCTGCAGTTGTGTCGCAACTTTGACGTTGCCCTCGCCGTTTTTCTGGCTGAAGGCTATGAGTTCTGCCTGAGCCTGATCATTTTCCTTCTTCAGGGCAATGGCCGTCTCGGCCGCCTTGCCGGCAGCGCTGCCGCCGGTGACCGCATCGGACAGTCGCATGGCGATGCGCGTCGACTTGCCGGCATCCCCCGTCTTTACCATCAGGCGTATCGTGCCGGCACGGTCATCGGGAATAACTGCTACGGCAGATTTCAGTGCGGCCTCTGCGCGCGATGCCGGATCGGCGGCTGCGCCGCTGCCGGAGAGAAGATCGAAGGCGACACCAAGCGCATTGGCGCTGCTACCGGCAAATTCCGGATCGCGGTCCAGCTTCAGTGCCGCGACGGCGGAGGTGATGACAGGTACCGATGAGAGCCTTTTGACGGTATCCCCGACCAAGGCAGTCTGATTGCCTGTGCCGGCATCCACGGCAAGCGTCGTTTCTGCAGTGTAAAGCGCCGGTGAGGATGGCATCAGGATCGGAGCGGCAGCACCGCCGAACGAGAGGATGGCTGTGATGAGGGCGCTCCTGATCCAGTTCGGACGCCGCACTTCGCGCGAAAGCGTCGAAATGGCCGCTTTCTCTGCAGGAGCAACGTGATGAACCGTGGCAGATTGCGCCGCAGTCTCTGGCGCTGGGCGAGAGCCTTCGGAAGCGGGAGCAGCGGCGATATCGTTTGCAGCCTGCAGGCGCGAACCGAGGATCGTTTCGATCCGGTCCACCAGCGGTTCAGTCTGGCGCGCCTTCGCACGCTGTTCGTCGAGCAACCGACCTATGGCGCGCAGCAACTCGGCTTCGGAAGGACGAACCTCCGGCGAACCGGGGCTCTTTTCGACCCGACTTTGCTGTTGGCCGCGCGACGAGGTGATTGCGCGATCATGAAAACTGTTTTTCGCCCTGGAATCGTGCATTGACGTCAGATCTCATGCGCATGATAGCCGAGTTCGCTCAACCGCGCCGACGCGGATGATTAAGCTACTCTAAATATATATGGCAAAGAAATGGTTAACCGGAGCCTGCAGAAATCTGCAATCAGCCGGCTTTCTTCATCTGTTCGATTTTCTTCTGTTCGCCGGTAGCATGCGCCGCCGCCGACGACCGTTCATCCGGCTGAGCGAGGATGCGCGCCCGCCGACTGAAGCGATATTGAAGGACCCGGAGCAGGAAGATCGGAATACCGATGATATAGCGGCGCCAGAGGCGCGCCGGTTCCTGCACCAGGCGATAGGCCCATTCCAGGCGCATCATGCGAACCGTCTTCGGTGCGCGCGGCACAGTACCCGAGACGAAATCGAAAAGTGCGCCGACCGTCAGAACGAGACGCGCGTGATCCGCGCGGATATTCTGGTGGACCCACTTTTCCTGCAGCGGCGTGCCCATGCCAACGATCAGGATATCGAGCTTCTGGCGCTCCACCTCGGCGATCACGGGTTCGGAACTGGCCTTGTCGAAGAAGCCATCGGAGATGACGACAAACTCGTGCCAGGGCGTATGCTTGGAAAAGTTTTCAGCCGCTTTCTCAACGACCTCGCGCGCGCCGCCGATAAGGCCGATGCGACGCGGCGTTTCCATGAAAGTCAGGAAGGCCGGCACGAAATCGGTGCCGTTTAGATTGGCAGGGAACGGCGCACCGTGCGTGATCCGGGAAGCGATGTTGAGACCGACGCCGTCGGGCAGTACGAGATTACGCGACATAATCTGATGGTACTCATCGTCGCGCAGAGCCGTCAGCATGTTATGGGCGTTGACGAAGCAAACTACGGTTTGCCCAACGGGGATGGAAGCCAGCTCGTTGATGAAGACCAGCGCATCGTCCCAAGCGAGATCGCAGACCGACAGATCGAAAATCGTCCGACGCGATGCAAGCACCGCGAAGTTCGCAATCAGATTCATTCCAACCTCCTGTCGAGGATGCGTCATGCGCCAGGCGTCCCGGAAAATAAGCCGACATTTCCGCAGCGGAGCTCTTATAAGGGCCAGCAGCGACACGCTTAAAGCGACCTCCCCACCCCGTGGCGATATCCTCCCAAGCCTGTGCCGCGTTTGTATCAGCTCGATTTCAAACAAGCCTTAGGAAAAAGCCTTGGATTTTCATGCGCGCATAAGTCGTTCATTAACCAAGGAGAGGACGCAAAAACGGCGCCTAGCGGCGCCGTTTCCGAACAAACGGTAGCTGGCAATCAGTGACCGGAGGATGCCGCCGGCGTGTCGGAAGCCGGCGCGGTGTCGATGATCTTGACCGGCGCGCCAACCTTCGCCGGCTTGCCTCCGGACGTTTCCTTCACGTCTTCCTTCGAGAGATAGTCGAGCTGTTCCAGCATGACTTCGGCAACATAGTCGCCGCCGAGACGCTCGTTCATGCCCTTCTTGATCTCTTCGCGAAATGCGCCGGGATCGAAGGTCTTGATGTTGGAAACATCGACCATCTTGTTGCCGACGAGCAGGCTGAAGAGTTCGTCGGTCGTCATCTCCGTGATCGGCAGGTTCAGGCCCGCGATCATATCCTTGCGCATCATGAAAGAGATGCGGCCGAGAAAATAACCGTTGACCGCACCATTGCCGATGACAGGCACGGTGATCGTCTCGCCCTTCACCAGCTCAAGCGCGCTCTGCCTGGTATCCGATGCAGCCGGCGCCGGCGCTGTGGCCATGTTCACCGAGAAATAGACCGATGCCAGCGTTACAGCGCAGACCCAGACACCTGTGAGGACGAGCTTGATCATCAGGCGTCTCGCGCGACAAACTGTTCCTGGGAATAGGTGCCATCGGCGTCTGCATCCTGCACGGCATTCTTCAGGAGATCGGCTACGGCGCGAACAGCTTCGAGATGTGCCTCGACGCGACGGGCGTTCAGTACCAGTTTCTTCTTGAGGCCGTGAAGCTGCTCAAGATGCGAAGCGGCCAACTCGGCCGGATCAGTGTCGCGGAAGAGCATCGAGAGCTCGTAGAGGCACCGGCTCTTGTGCGTATTGGAGACCTTGAGATCGAACTGCGGATCGCTGCCGATTCGGTTATTCTCATTGTCGATTATCATTTCGAGGCGCCCGAGAACGGATTTAATCCGGTATTCGTTCGAAACTATTTCCATTTTATCCTCGATTATGCGTCGCTTGTTGCGGACTTACTGTCGGCAGTCGGGGTGCCGAAGGTCTTGCGCTGAAATTCGTCGATCATACTCATGGCAGTCTTGCGATCGTCCTCGTCCGTAGAGGCATTGACGATCTTGCCTTCCTGGCGACGCAGCTGCTCGGCATACATCTGTTTGGCAATGCCGATACCGTCGCCCTTGGCCATGACGTTGCCGAGCTGCTCAGCCATCATGCCCTTCCAAATGTCGCCCGTTGCGCCCTTGCCGAAGACATTCTCGGCATCGCTCGGCAGCATGGACTTCACGAAGTTCTGCAGAACCATAGCCTCGAATTTCCGGTAAGTTTCCGGCACTTCCTCGGTCTTTTCGCGGTTCTGGATATTGTGCAGGCCGGTCTTCTGCTTGACGTGGTCGAGAATATCGACTGCGGAAGAAAAGCCGTTGCCGGCCTCAGCCAGGCTGTTTGCTGCAAAGGCTGCGCGGTTGGCCTTCAGCTTTTCCTGGGCAGCCTGAACCTCCATGGGGTCGGCCGCCTTGACGACGTCCATCACCAGATCGCTGGGGGGTGAAATAGCCACGTTACAATCCTCTAATGTAAGATCGTGGCGATTATTATTTTTGAAGCTTGCTGGAGGCTGGCGTTGCAAACTGCTGATCGATTACGTCGTAGACGGCATTGTCATCAGCCTCTCGACGCTCGGCCTGGAGGGCCTCGAGCATGCTTTCTTCCAGCCGGTCACCCTTGGCGCGCTCGCGCGTCAGGCGCATTTCGTGCACCTGCTGCATGCCCGTCAACTGCTGGTCCTTGATGCTCAGCCTGCCGAAGCGGTCGGCATAACTCTGCGAAAAAGCGCGATGGATCGGGTCCAACGATCCCAGCGCAAGAATGGCGACATCCATGGCCGCATTGACCTCAGCCCGCTGGCGACTGGTCTCAGCCAAATCGTACTCGGCCATCTTTTCAAGATGCCGCTGCACCCCGACCAGGCGCTTGAGCTTGTCGGACCGTTTCTTCTCGATCATCGCCCTCACCTCCCCACGAATATGCCGGCGAATGACTGGCCGAACTGGCTGATCAAGGCAGCGATGGAGAAATAAAGCAGGAAGAGGCCACCCATCAACAGATAGGGCGTGGAGATGAAGTAGACCGGGATCTGCGGCGCGAGCTTATTGATGAAGCCGATCGAGATGTTGAAGATCAGCCCATAGATCAGGTAGGGGCTCGCGAGCCGCAGCATGATGTAAGTGCTCTGCTCCAGCGTGTCGGTGAAGGTAATGAGCGTAGCGCGCATCTGCAACAGCCCGCCGAAGGGCATGGTCGTGTAGGAATCGATCAGCGCGCGAAAGACGATGTGATGGAAGTCCATGATGAAGAGAACCATCAGACCGGTCATCGTGATGAAAGCCGTCAGGCTGATTTCGGCCGAATCTTCGACGATGTCAGTCGTACTCGGCTGGGTGTAGCCGACCATCATGGACACGATCGTGGCCGCGAACTGCAGACCGAGCGTATAGAGGCGGGCCAGCATACCGTACATCACGCCGATCAGCGATTCGCTGAAAATGAGGCCGATATAGGTGCCGGAACTGGTATGAACCGAAGGATAGACCGTGTCCCAAAGTACCGGCAGCACGGCAAGCGAAAGCGCGCCTGCGATGAAGACCCGCAATTGCTCCGGAACACGGGCGGAGGAAAAACCCGGAAGGGTGAGTACGCAGCCACCGATCCGGCAGAAAACCAGAAACAGCGCCAGAACTGTCCCTTGCGGGTCTGAAATCATGAAATCGAGCCCAGAATCTTGATTTCGATGCCCTTGGCCAGTTCCACATGCGAGAGAACGGGAAGCGTTGCGAAGAGTCGCTCGATGATCATGCGCACATAGGAGCGTGTTTCCGGCGACGTGACAAGGGCGAAAGGCAGGCCCCTATCCATGAATTCACGGATAACCTTCGTCGCCTGCTCGCTGAACTCTTCCAGCGTGCGCGGATCGATGTCGAATTCGACGACTTCACCCTTGCCATCGCGCTTGAGAGCCTGGTGGAAGGCGAGGTCCCATTTGCTGCCGAGACGCAGCACGCGCAGCACGCCGTTATCGGCAAGGTCACCGCAGAGCTGCTGGGCCATGCGGATGCGGACGTGCTCGACGATCTGCTCCGTCTTTCTGACATGCGGGGCGAGTTCGGCGACAGCTTCCAGAATGAGGTGCAGGTTGCGGATCGAGACCCGTTCGGCAAGCAGCAGCTTCAGTACCGCCTGGAGACCCGAATAGGACATGTGGGACGAGCAGATCTCATCGGCGAGCTTCTTGTATTCAGGGTCGAGGCGATCGATCAAGATCTTCACGTCCTTATAGGAAAGAAGCTGCGGCAGGTTGTTTCTGATGACCTCGCTCATATGCGTCAGCACGACCGAGACGTTGTCGATCGGCTGGAAGCCTTCGCGCTTCAGATCGTCGGCGAAGTTTTCGAGGATCGAAACCGCCGGCATTCCGAAAGCAGGTTCGCGGATTTCGTCACCCGGAATGCTCGGCTTGCGGCCTGCGCCGGTGACGACGAGCACTTCGCCGACACGCAGCAAGTTCGAAGCGACCGTCGTGCCGTGAATACGGATCTGGTACGACTTTTCGGGGATACCGATATCGTCGGTGACCTTGATTTCCGGCACGACGAAGCCGTATTGGGTCGCAAACTTCTTGCGCATCTTGCCGACGCGGAAGGCGAGCTCCTGGTGGGCGCCGAGCAGACGGGTCGAAACCATTTTGCCGAGGGCAAGCTCGATCTCGGAGGTTCGGAGCACCGATTTGACCGAGTCCTTTTCGAGCTCCTTGTTCTGGACGACCTTCTTTTCCTCGGCTTCGCGGCGGATCTTGTTCTCTGCTTCGACCTGACGCGGAATGAACCAGGCGCCGAAGGCGAGCAGGCTGCCGAGGACGACGAAGGGCAGCGTCGGCAGGCCCGGCATCAGGCCGAGTACGAACATCAGGACAGCCGAGACGGACAGTGCGCGCGGATAGCCGCTGAGCTGATTGACCACCGCCTGGTCGGTGGAACCAACCGTGCCGCCGCGGGAAACGAGAAGGCCGGCGGCCAGCGAAACGATGAGGGCCGGCATCTGCGAGACGAGGCCGTCACCGACCGAGAGCTTGACAAAGACGTCGGCGGCTTCGCCGATCGGCATACCGTGGCGGAAGTAACCGATGATGATCCCACCGAAGACGTTGATGCTGGTGATGAGCAGACCTGCGACCGCGTCACCACGCACGAACTTCGACGCACCGTCCATCGCACCGAAGAAGGAGCTTTCCTCCTCCAGCTCCTTGCGGCGGCGCTGGGCTTCCTTTTCGTCGATGATACCGGCCGACAAGTCGGCGTCGATCGACATCTGCTTGCCGGGAATCGCATCAAGGGTGAAACGCGCGCCGACTTCCGCGATACGCGTCGCACCTTTGGTGATGACGATGAAGTTGATGGTAATCAGGATCAGGAAGACGATCAGACCGATGACGAAGTCGCCGGACATGACAAGGCTTGCGAAGCCGGCGATGACGCCGCCTGCAGCATTATGTCCCTCGTTACCATGCGAAAGGATGACGCGCGTCGTCGCGATGTTCAGCGCCAGTCGGGTCATCGTCGCGATTAGAAGGATGGTCGGGAAGGACGAGAAATCGAGGGGCTTCTGGATCCACAGCGCGACCATGAGGATCAGCACCGAGAAGGCGATCGAGAACGCTAGGCCCATGTCGATCAAAAACGGCGGGATCGGCAGGAAGAGGATGCAGATGATACCGACGATGCCCAAGGCAAAGCCGATGTCACGCATGCTGGGAGCGACTTTCGGAAGGGGTAGTGCAGGTGGTTGCGCCATAGCGATTCCGTCTCTTCATGAGAGGAGGCGGATATCAGAATCCGCCCAGTTCGGATCGACAGCTATACGGCGAAGCTTGCGCGAAGTTGGCTCAGAAGCCGGACTGGATGCGCGAGAAGACCAGATTGGTAAAGATCGAAATCTGGGAGCCCACGAAGGGGGCGGAAATACCGATCGTGACCAGAACGGCGACGATCTTCGGGACGAAAGTGAGCGTGGCTTCCTGAACCTGTGTGAGCGCCTGGATTAGCGCGATCACGAGACCGACGACCATTGCCGCGATCACCGCGGGGCCTGCGGCAATCAGAACGGTCCAGATCGCAGCCTGGAACAGGTCGAGTGCATCAGCTTCATTCATCGTCAGGCAACCTCATATCGCCCAGAAAGTAGCAGTCCGGCCGTGGCCGGACTGGGATTGGCCGGCTTCATCAGAATGAACTGATGTCAGACCCCATCCGTTCCATCGGTGCCGTCATCACCCGAGGTATTGTCGGAACCGCTGCCGTCGCTCGAACCATTGGTCGGCGCCGAATCGGCAAGGGAAATGCCGGCTTGGATGAGAATTTTACCGCCATTGTCGAGCGTTGCAATGAGGCCATCGGAATAAACCTTGACAGATTCAACCGTGCCCTTGGTCTTGCCGTCGGCACTTTCCATGTACTTGCCGATATAGCTGCTCGCCTGGGTCAGGCTGGAGCTCGTCAGCAGGGTGTCGAGCTTCGAGTTCGTCTGGATCGTCTGCTCGACTTGCGAGAAGCTCGCGAGCTGCGACATCTGCTCGCTGGCATCCATCGGATCGGTCGGATCCTGGTTCTTCAACTGCGCGACCAGGAGCTGAAGGAAGTTATCGTAGTTCAGCGTGGCCTTCTGCTGCGCGGCGTTGGACGAGCCATACGTGCTGCTGCCACCGCCTACGCCTTGTGTTCCGTCTACCGCCATGGTGCGATCTCCCTGCGAATCTGCTCGACCATGGTCGGCGGCAGCTCGTGATTGTTGAGGATGCTGTCTTCGATCGCGTAAAGACCGCGTATGGCCTTCAGCGCGTCGAAGGCGCGACCGGTCGAAACGAGTGCATCGATACGCTTCAGCTCGGCGAGGATTTCCTCGTTCTTGAAGCATGTGAGCAGCATCGTGATCGACTTGCGGAACATCGCCGTCGAGTGCTCCTTGCCCTCGGGATTGATGAGGATCATCTGGGCAATGAAGTAGAGCTGGCGAAGCGGCGTAGTTGCGCCTTCCGGCTGCAGCACGTGGTTTTCGAGAAGGAACGTCACATCATTCAGGAATTCCAGTGCGACCTTACGGTCGACACGCAGGACGGCGCCGTTGATGAAGATTCTTTCTCCGGCTTTCAGAGAAATGCGAAGTGTACTTTTCATTTAAGTCCATCCCTGATGATGGTGGTAACGTCGATGATGCCCTGATAATTATTCGACTGACGTTTTCTTATTCGATCGCATTCCTTCAATATCCAGATCGCTATCGAGATAAGGTTCGCCCTGAGCTCGACTTCCAGCTGGTTGTCGGGATGCTTCAAATCCTCAATGAAGCTGATCCACACTCTTCGTGTATAGAAAAGTGCTTCAATGGCTTCCCGGCTGTACTTCTCTTTATCGCGCGCCACCGAAAGCAGTTCGATCGAACGTTCGAGAACCTGCCATTCTCGCTCCTTCGCGTCGGCAACCGAGTCTTGCATGACCTCGGCATAAGAGAACTGATACATTCATGCATCCTTCTTTATATTGCGCGCCTTTGATCATCAAAGGTAGTTTACGAGACTCAGCTGCTGGATCTTCGATACGATCGTGTAAGCGGTTTCGAGCTGTGTTTCCAAAGTCTTGACGAGCGTCGATGCCTCGTAGGGATCAACGCCCTGGATATCGACGAGCTTGGTCTGCATGATGTTCGCCTGCGCATCGAGGGCGTCATTCGCCTTCTCGACACGCTCCTGTGACAGGCCGAGCTGGCTCGCCTGGGTGACGATGCCGGTGGTGGCCCGGGTCGTGTAGGTGATCGCCTTGGAGGAGACGGCGCTCATCGCATCGGTGCTGAGGTTCTGGCCGAACAGCGCGGCTGTCGTCACGGTCGCAAGAGCGAAGTAGCGCATGCCCTCGGAATTGGCGCTCGTCGAAGATTCAACGACTTCCGAATTACTGATGCGGCTCGTCATGTTCTGGCTGGACGCCTTGGACCAGCCGGTCGTCGGGTCCGTCCAGGCCGTTTCGCTGAACATCGGCTCGACCTTGGTTTCGATGAAGGTCTTCATTTCGTCGCCGGTGATCTGATTCACCGGCTTGCCGAGCGTCACAGCATAGGCGTTCAACGCGGTAACGATCGCCGCAGACGTCGCGGTCGTCTTGTCCGTCAGCGGCTGAATGTCGGTGTTGATGCCGGCAAAGAGATATTCGCCGTTCACCATGGAGTTCGACGTATCCATCATCGTAGAGAGCGCGCTCGTCGCCGACTGAATGGCGACCGTGACGCTGCCCGGATCGTGGCTGCTCTGCAGTGCGGTCAGCTTCGACAGGAAGCTGTCGCCGGCCGTCTTCATCTTGTCGAGGCCTGTCTGGGCCGATTCCATGCGCGCGCCGACCAGAGCGTTGCTCAGTTTGATCGAATTGATACGGTCGACTTCGCGAGTAAAATCGATGCTCTTGGCCGCGTAACCGCCAAGCGACACACCAATATCGGCGTAAGTACCGGTGGTAGCTTCCATCGTCGCCTTCGTCATCTGGTTCTGCGCCTGGCGGATCGTTAGCCGCATGGCGTTCTGGATGGCCGAACTTGAAATAAATGAGCTCTTCATGGCTTAACTCGCAATATCCAGCAATGACTTCAACATTTCGTCAACGGCATTCAAAATCTTGGTGGCCGCCTTGTAGGACTGCTCTATGTCGAGAAGGAGCGTCAGTTCCTCATCGAGGTTGACGCCGGTTTCATTGGAATAAGCTTCATCAGTTCGCGCCGAGGCAGCTTGGGTATTTTCCGCTGCCGTGGTCGCGTCGCTGCGGTTCTGCTCGAGCCAGCCGATGGAATTGGTGGCAAAGGTCAGGATGCTGACATTCGAGTCGAGTCCCGTCGTCGGATCGAACGGAATGCCAGAGTCCATCGCTGTATAGAGCCGATCGAGTTCAGCAGAGTAGCCGCTGGAACCCGTCGTGTTCGCGGCCGTGCTGGTTGCGTTGATGTTGCCATCACGCAGCCGCATCGGATCGCCGCCCTTGGCGGTGACGACGCGGTCATTGATCGCAATCGTCCCGGCAATGCCATTGATGAGAGTGCCTGCAGGCGGGACCCCACCGGCGGTGCCGTTTGCCTGGGTCCAGACGAAGAGACCCGGATTGCCGTCTTCCTGGTAGAGATTGACAAGGCCGCGAGCGACCTCGTCGAGCTGGCTCTGGAATTTCGGCGCGATATCATCGCGGATTTGCAGGAGCGAGGCCAGGCTTCCTTGCGCGTTGGTCGATGCGCCCGAACCCATGTTGACGGCTACACCGTCGACATAAACCTTGTTGCCGACGGTTCCTGCCGCATAGGACTGCGTCGGTTCGAAACTTACCGCGCGCGGAATCGTCTCGAAAAGAGTGGTGCCATCGGCAGTATAAAGAACCATATCGTTGTTGCTGCGCGTCACTGTAGACACGCCAACGATCTGGTTGATCTGCTTGAGAACTTTCTCGCGGTCGTCGAGAGCGTTCGACGGATCCTCATTGCCGGCCGTCGCCTTCCTAACGGCATTGTTTGCCGTCTCGAACTGCTTCAGCAGGCTGTTCAGCGAGTCGACCTGATTCTTGATCTGCTTGTCGGCATCGGCACGCTGCTGCTGCACCGCCTTGGAGGCATTGTTCAGCGAAGTGACGACGTCCTGCGCCGCGGTGATCGCACCCTGGGCAGCGATCAGATCGCCGGGGGTCGCGCGGAAGGTTCCAAGCTTGTCGCGGAAGGTGCGAAGAGCAGTCTCAGGCGACGTTTCGTTGTCGTTGCCGCCCATAATCGACTTAAGATCCTGAAGGCCGCTCAACAGAGTCTGTTGAGCGCTATCCTGCGAGGATGCCCTGAGATATTGCTTCAGCAGCGCATCTTCCTGTGCGCGGCTGATCTTGACCACCTGGGCTCCGTTCAGCGAGGTGGTGAGCATCGCCTGCCGGCGCACATAGTCCTTGTTGCCGGCGTTCGAGATATTGTTCGATACGGTGCTGCTCTGCGTGCCCGTATTGTTGAATATGCTCTGCGCGGTATTAAGTGCTGAAGTGAGCGACATGGCTTACCCGTTACCCTGATTAACGCTTGAGGTTGACGAGAACGTCCATGAGATCGGAACCCGTCTGAAACACCTTGGAGTTGGCGGTGTAGCTGCGCTGGGATTCGATCATTTCCGTCAATTCGCCGGCGAGGTCGACATTCGAGCCTTCGAGGGCGCCAGACTGGATCTTGCCCAAGCCGCTGGTCTGCGGGAAGCCGGTAACGGTAACGCCCGACTTGCCGTTGGCCGAGTAGACGTTGCCGGACATCAGCGTCAACAGGTCCGGGCTCGGCACATTGGCGAGCGGGATCTGGAAGACCGGCTTGGTGCTACCGTCATCGTATTTGGAGTAGACGATACCGTCGGCATCGATGGTAATGTCCACGGGCGAATTCGCACCCTGACCGTCGACGTTACCGGAGCCTGAGAAGTTGTCGCCGACCTGGGAAAGGTCGAGGGTCATCTTGATGGTGAGGCCCGTCTTCGGATCGACAATGTTTGTCGTCGACGGAGCCGCAGGGACCGTCATCTCGCCTTTGTCATTGAACTGGATGGTGGTGACATTCACGGCCGCGGAAGAATAGGGGAACGAGCTCGTGCCCGTCGTCGCCTTGTCCGCATTCCGGTAGACCGCCATTTCCCACTGGGTCGTGCCCGCTGCTGCCGGCGGCGATGCCGGATTGGGAACCTTGGTGTAGTAAATGTCGTACATCACCTTACTGCCAAGCTTGTCATAGGTGACCATCGAGTATTTCTGCGTATCCGTGGTCGCCGATGCGTTGTTTGCGCTCGGCAGGTTGGCCGCGGTCGTCTCGATCTTCGCGCCGGGCTTCAAGTTACCGGTCCAGGTACCGTTTGCGGTCGGAACGGCCTGTAGCTTCTGGTCGCCGAGAACGTTGATCGGAACGAGGCCGTCGAAACCGTTGACGACGACAGCCGGAGCCGAGGCACCCCACGGATAACCCATGAGCGTGAAGCCAGCCGAGTTGACGAGGTTGCCGCTGTCGTCCTTGGTAAAGTCGCCGGCGCGCGTCAGAACCGGAACCCCATCGCCGCCCTGGACGATGAAGAAGCCGTCACCGGAGATGGCGAGGTCGTAACCCGAGGTCGTGTAGGAAATATCGCCCTGGTCCGAAACAGCCTGACGAACCGTCGTCGTCACGCCGCCCGAGTTGTAGTTGCCGGAGCCCGACGGCAGGACCAGCGACGAGAACGCGGTCGAAACTGCCTTGTAGCCGGTGGTGTTCACGTTGGCGATGTTATCCGAGACGGTGCTGAGGCGGTTTGCCTGCGCGTTCATCCCCGAGACCGCCGTCTTCATGCTGCCGAAAATGCTCATCTGAAAACCTCGTTTTACCTGCTAAGTGCAACAGTATTTGGCGGGCCTTGCGTGAAGCTGTCTGTTATTGCCGGGTCGCCGATCGAAATATTACGGCCTGCCGACGCGGCGCGGCCCGCGCCGAAATATCAATTCCAATCAATGCAATAGCCAAGAAAGCGCTTGGAATCGACTGGATCGAAACCGAGCTTCTTGCGCAGCTTCTTGCGCAGCTTGGAGATGTGGCTTTCGACGACGTTTTCTTCGACTTCCTCGTCGAAGATGCCGTAGATCGCATTGAAGATCTGGGTCTTCGTGACGCGACGGCCGCGATTGGCAATCAAATATTCAAGGATGCGGCGTTCGCGGCGCGGCAAGGCGAAGATCTCGCCGTTAATCTCAGGATCGCGGCCATCCGAGAAGACGCGGATCGCGCCGATGTCGGTGTAGTTGGCGATCGCCTTCAGCCGGCGACGGATGGCAGCGGCACGCGCGAGAATTTCGCGGGGATGCACCGGCTTGCGTACAACGTCGTCCACGCCGCAATCGAAAAGGGCAAGGGTGTTTTCCAGCGACGGCTGGTCGCTGACGGCGATCACAGGCGCCATCGAGCGATCCCTGATCGCGCGCGGCAATTCCAAAGCGCGCTGGCCCTGTCCGATCAGGAATGCCTCAACCGCGGCGATATCCGAATCGGCTGCCGTCTGCACCCATTCGCCGAATTCATTAGGATCAAAGCCGGTAGAGGGAATGCCCTCCCGGCCAAAAAGAGAAGTGTAACCATCCTTCACGAGCTCACGCTCATCAACCACTACGATCATTCGTCCGCCTCCGAATCAGTGTGGCACATCGATGATCTATGGGTACGAATCGCGCGAATCGGCGACAACTCGGGAAAGTTAATGGCAGAAATTAATAATTGATTAAGAATTGGGTGCCGATTTGATCTACATATAGTATGCCGTTAGTGTTATTCACACAAAAATTTCGTGGAAAAGTTAACAAGCGCTTAATTACGCCTTGCAGGCGGGAATCATGCCGGATTCCTGCCACACTCTGACACATTTTGGTCGTAATTCGCCAATTCAATTACTAATTGAATCAATTTTCGCAGAAATTGCTCGCATTAGGAGTCCACTTGCCGTAGCCGGTGGCAACCAGATTCGCGATAACGCGGCAAACATATTGCTTCTGCGCAGGATTATTGTTCGGTCCCGCGTGGTATCTTGCTACCGCCATTGTCCACGTCTCATGACGATCGTGAAGGTTGCGCAAGAACTTCGCAGCGTACTCGACGTTGCGATGAGGATCGAACATTTCCTCCACGGAGGTGAAGTTGTCGCCGTGGAAATAGTGATTGATCTGCATACATCCGATGTCGATGAGCTTCGCGCCGTCTCTGCTAGCGGCGTCGAATTGCCGCAACGCAGCTTCCTCGGAGGACGGAAACAGTGCCTTCCCTTCGATGTTCATCGCATATGGATAAAGCGATCCCCTGCGTCCGGTTTCCGTCAGTCCGACCGAATAGAGAATTCCCTCGGGAATGCCGTATTTGGCTGCTGCGGACTGGATTTCACGCTCACAGGCGCCAGTAGAAGCCGAGGCGCTAGAGGTAGACGCTGCCAGAGCTGCGGCTGCCAGCATCGACAGTAGAAGCGTTCTCAACACCGTTCCCGCCCGCACCATTAAAGCCTCCATTCGTCTGCTGCGCTGTTTGGTTCTGGCGCTCGCGCGCCTCGCCACCCTGGCCCTGTCCCTGCTGAGCAAGTGATTGCTGCTGGGATGACTGACCCTGGCTGTTCGCCTGGTTACCGGCATCAGCCCGCTCCACGGGAGCCATGCTGATGGTCACGTTATCGACTGCGTAACCCTGACTGCGCAGCGCCTCGAGAATCTTGCCGTGATCTTCCTTGAGCTGGCGGTAGGCAGCACCCGTCTCGACCTTGAGGTCGACGTTCAGCGTATCGCCTGACAGACGCATCGTGGCCGTGACGAGGCCAAGATCGATCGGGCTCATCTGGATCTTGAGGGTATTCACAACCTTGCCTGTGCTCGTCCATTCGGCGGCGTTCGACAGAGCGGAACTCGGCTGCATGGCCCGCGCCCATTCGCTGTCACCTGAAAGCGCCGCTGTCACGGTTGCGGAATTCGGATTCTGCACCAGGCCCAGATAGCGGCGTGATTCCAGAACGGACACATTTTCAACGCCCGACTTTGCCGACTTCTCCGAGCCGGCCTCTTCGGTGCCGATATGGATGTCCATCGACTGGCCGCGGCCATCGGCACGGCTGATCCTGAACGTCTTGCCTTCGACACCTTCGGCGTTCTCCGTTCCCGGTACACGCGCGTCGTCGTGATGCGGGGCAACGGCTGCCAACGCATCCGATACATGCATATCGGCCTTGGCGCCGTGGACGCCTTCGGTTTTCGCGTCCTTCTTGCCGGCGTCATCGATCTTCGCCGAGGCCTGATGCGCGGATGCCTGGAGAACACCCGCGGCATCGCCGGGATCCTTCTTCAGAAGGCCGAGGACATCGGCGACATCGCCGTCGCCAGCTTCGATGTCCGCACCTGCATCAACATCGGTATCGCCATCAAGCTCGTTGGTCTTCGTGTGCTTGGCGGGCTTGCCCACCGCTTGCGCGACGATCTCGGCTGCCTGATCCTTGGCGCCCGGCTTGCCCAACCCAAAGGCAATCCCCGTCTTGCCCTGGTCCTTTTCGGACTTCACAGGGATCTTGCTTGCGTTTGCGATCGTTTCAGGCTGCGCGTCCACCTGCCCCTTGATCGAGGTGTCGTCGAGGTCAATCAGCGGCTTAGGATTACGGCCGCGCGAGTTGCGCGCCGCGGCCTCGGCGCTATCGTCAGCGGCGTGTTGGTCAGACGTATCGACTGCATCCTGATCGGCATTGCCTGCCTTGGAGAGGACATCGGAGAAGCCGCCGTTCTGATCCGCAGCCTCGCCTTTGCCGGCCCCCCGGCCGGCTCTTACGGACGCAGACGCATCCGTACCGGGCGCTCCGCCCGAGACGCTGATATCCATCATCATCTTACTTGCCTTCCTGGCCCAGGAGACCGTCGATCTCGTCGAGCTTGGATCGATTGGTCGTCACGAAAGAGGTGAATGAAGGGTCGACATCCTGGCCCCCCGTGCCAGCGGAAGCGGCGCCTTCGACAACAGGTTCCGGAGCAGCGGCCGGCGCTCCTTCCGGTTGCGCAGCCGTGGCGGCTGCGGCCTGTTCAGAAGTAATTTCTTGATTAGTATTATTAGGAGTGGAGCCTTGTGTCAGGCTTGCCGGATCCGGAGCCCGCAATATCTGCTCGGCAACGGATCTTGCGGCGGCTTGCAGCGCCTGGTCCTGCGGCGAGAGCGATGCCCCGGAAATATTAGCAATGTACTTGGCAGCCTCGTCAATATTATCAGTGGGGACATTCGCCATGCCGTTATAGAAATCGGCGAGCGGTCCGAAGGGATTATCGGTCCCCTCACCCAGCGATTGGACGCGCTGGGCGGCCATACGAGCGAGATCGGGCTTTCCGGCAATCGCGGCAGCGCGCGCGACACGCAGATAGACTTCTCGCTGGCGCGGCGCATCCATGAAGGACAGAATATCGACGACCGTCTGCGGATTGACATCGTGGTCGTGGCTGACGATCAGTTTGACGAAGAGATCGGCAAACTGGCTGGCGTAGGGCGAGTGGAGGAAGCGGCGGACGTAGCGCTGCGAATAGGCGAGCCCCTTGTCGACCTGCCCAGTTTCCACGCAGATGGCGACCGAGCGGCGAAGTGCCGCCTCTTCCACGATGGTGCCGGGTGCATTGAGCCGCGCCCTGTCATAGAGGGTAAGCGCATCAAGCGGTTTCGTAGCGATCAGCACATTGCCGCCGATCAGCGCCAGATAGGGACCGATCTTCTTGCCTTCATATTCCTTGGCGGTTTCTTCCAGCGTCTTGGAGACAAGCAGCCCCTTGCCGTTCAGATATTTCCGCAACACGTCTGTGACGCGATTATCGAAATAGCCGTTGACGTCATGAGAGACGAGATATTCGAGCGTCTGGGGATTGCCGCCGCTCATGACGTAGATCAGCGCCGCATCGACGTTGCGGTCGTCATCATAGACCGATGGATCGACGGTTCGCAGTCGTTGATCGATCTTGCCGAGCATGAAGCGCTGCATCTCACCGGCGGAGTGATCGCCTGTTACAACCGAATCTTGGACGAACTGCAGGGAGCGCAGCATCTTGTACGGCGCGAGATCGTCCGGATCCGCAGCATGACCGAGGGCAGGCGCCATCATCGCCAGACTGAAGATCGCATATTTGAAATAGCGATGCTGCCTGCGCGTCATGCGACTATCCTTGATCTGCCTGAACGAGGATCTCGATCCGGCGGTTTGACGCGTTGTAGGGATCCTCGGGCACCTTCAGTCGACGGTCAGCGAAACCGGAAACCTGCGAGATCCGCTTCTCCTCAAGGCCGCCGCGAACGAGCATGTAATAGGCGCTCTGGGCACGGTCCATCGACAGACGCCAGTTTTCGTTGAGATCACCCTTGAACTGGCGACCGTCCGTATGGCCGCGGATGGCGACGGCACCGCCCCTCTGCTTCAGGATCGCGCCGATCTTTTGCATCGCGAGGACCATTTCCTGACGCGGCACTGCAGAGCCGATGTTGAACATGGAGTCGTCGTTCTGGTCGGAAATGCTCACCAGCAGTCCGCCCTCGGATGCCGTGACCGTCAGCCCCTCGGCGAGCTTGCCGGCTACGCCGGAAATCTGCTGGGCGATCTCCTGCTGCAGCTCCTTGGCCTCTTCGGCCTGCTGCTTCTTGTCTTCGGCCTTATCGGCATCCTTCGTCTTGTCGGCGTTCTTGGATTTGTCCGCCTTCTTGTCCTGCTGCTTGTCTGCCTGCTTCTCTGCTGAAGCGTCCACGGCTGCACTATTGGCATCCTTGCTCAGCAGAGTAGTCGGCTGAGTATTCTCAACTTTGGCAAGCTCGTTTGGCTCGGCTTTGGAATCGAGCGGCGAAGGCTGCTGCGGCTTGCCGGCGGTAGTCACCTCAACCTGCTTGGTCCAGAAATCCGGATCGAAGGGATCGCGATAGGCGTCGCCACCATCGGCACCGGTGGCCGGACCTGAATCCGCGGCACCGCCGTCGCCCTTCGCACTGACGTTTGCCTGCTGGCCAACTTCCTGGGCAATTTCGGCAAGAACCGAATAGGGATTCTCGAAGAAATCGGCTTCCGAATAATTGGTCTTGTCGCCAGAGGTCGAGGTCTGGTCGTCGCCATCGGCGGCAGACTTGCCCTCGTTCGGGTTATCTTCCTTCTCCTTCGATTTTTCCTGGTTCTGTTCGCCCTTGGCCTGGTCGACGGGCTTCTTCAAGCCCTTTTCAGTCGGCTTTTCGTCGGAGAGTTTGATCGGGTTGAAGTAGGTCGCAATCGAGGCCTTGGTTTCCTCGTTGGCGGCGTTGACGAGCCACATGACGAGGAAGAAGGCCATCATTGCCGTCATGAAGTCGGCATAGGCAATTTTCCATGCACCGCCATGGGCGCCATCGTGATCTCCACCGCCATGTTTCTTGACGATGATGATCTCGTTCTTGCCATGGTGATGATTTTCGCCGTCGCTCATTCGGACACTTTCTTCAAGCTAGCCGCCCAGGCGGAAATACGGGTCACGAGCACGGTTTCGCCAAGCTCGACGGCGAGGTCGACATCATCGGCCTCAAGATGACGGACCAGTGCTGCATGCTCCCCGAGTTCACCTTTGAGAATATCGAACAGGTTCGCCGGGCCACGCACGATGATCGGAGCCGCGGCGCCGTCAAGGATCGCTTCCCGCAGCAGGACGGCAAGATTCTCGGTTGCCTTTTTCGAGAGCGCCTCAGTCATGACAGGCGCGATGGCCGTCGCGGTCACTTCGCTGATGAGCGCTGAAATCTCTTCAGCCATGTCGCGGATACGAGATGCGATCACAGCAGCTGCTTCGATCTCGTAGCGGAGTTTCAGCTCCTCGATCTCACGGGCGTGCGCTTCGGCGGCAGCCCGGGTTTCGCGTTCGTATTTTTCGCTCAGTTCCGTGGTCGCTGCTGCGAAGCCTTCCGAATAGGCTTCGCGCCGCTCCGCCTCGACGTCGACTACGGGCTCCTGGGGCAGCTCAGCAAATGCAGAAACTGTTTCCGCCGCAAAATCGTCGACATCGACGATCGGTGCCGAGGGATTCGACTCACCGAAATCCTTCAAATACCGGGAAAGCATAATGCTCATAAAAAACCGTCCAGTATTCGGGAGACACGCGGCATGCCCCCGCTTGAAAACGACATCTTCCTTGCCGGCACGCCGATCCGGTTCGGGAGAGGCTCAGGGCCTGTCGCCGGCATGGATTCGGACGCTACCTTCATGCCGGAAACTAGAAACCCAAACTTGCGCGAGGATGAATGACGCCGCCCTCGCGCTGTCATTATTCGAGCAAGATGAGAATCTTGCTGGCGGCCGTATTGAGGATGGAGATTGCCTCGACGGCCATCTGCTTCTGGGTTTCGATAGCCTTCTGGCGGGTCGAGGCCTCATCCATATCGGTGTCGACGAGGGCGCCGACGCTCTTGTCGACAGTGTCGGACAGGTCTGCGGTATAATCGATCTGGTCGTCGATGCGGGCCTTCATAATACCGATCCCTGCCGCCGAATTGGTAAGCTGCTTGAGCATGGCGTCCGTGGCCGTCAGCATGTCGGTAAGCTGCGCATCGGTGGTTGATTTGCCGATGGAGATCTCCGTGCCGGTCGCCGGTGTCGCCGAGTTTACGTTCAACAGATAATAATTGCGGACCGGCGTACCGTCAGCGTTGCCATTGACCTCCTTGGTGAACAGGCCGCCATTGGCATTGTTCTTGTCGATCAGGATGGTCTGGGACGATGGAAAGTTGATGGTCTGCGCCTGATACTCGCCTGTGGGAGCGCGCACGAAGCTGCCGATGATCTGCCACTGCGGAGGTGCTGCCGGCTGGCCATTCAGCAGCCAGTTTTCGCCAGCGAAGGAGGTCGATTCGACCATCGTTTGCAGCTGGTTCTTGTACTCGGTGATTTCCGCGTTGATCTTGTCCTTGTCGGCGCCGGGCTCGCGCGCAGCAACCAGCTTGGCTCTGAGATCGCCGAGAAGATCGATGGCGGAGTTCATCGCCGTGTAGGTCGAATCGACCTTTGCCGCACCGAGGCCAAGCGCATCGCCGATAGTGCCAAGATTGGTGCTGTCGCCACGCATAACGCTCGCGATCGACCAATAGGTCGCATCGTCGGCAGCAGTCGCGACACGTTTTGCCGTCGAAATCTGCTGCTGTACGTTGGTAGATTCCTTATTGATGCTGCGCAGCACTGCAAGCGCACTCACCGCGGCCGCGTTGGTAATCTTGACGGTCATCGACATGGTCTCGGAAAGGTGAAGGGATCAGGCCGGTTTTGCCGGCGGCGACTGAGCTGGCTTCATGCCCCGGCAGGTTTTCCCACACCGGTGTGTCGCAAAACAAATCAATTGCGAGCAACGTTAACCCGATATCAATCACTTCCGCAAGAGCCGAAGAAGAGATTGAGCCAATACCTGCCGATACCGCGCAATCATTTGAAATTAAAAGAAAAACCGCGCCGGCTAGGCGCGGTTTCCAGGCTGCCGTCGGAAAGCGGCATAAGGTTTGGTCCAGGTTCAGCCGCGGCTTAGCGCTGGAAGAGCGTAAGGACGTTCTGAGCGCTGGAATTTGCGATTGAGAGCGACTGGATGGCCAGTTGCTGCTGCGTCTGCAATGCCGTTAGCCGGCTTGATTCCTCTTCCATATCGGCATCGACGAGGCGGCCGACACCTGAGTCAATCGAGTCGCTCAGAGCACTGACGAAATTCTCCTGCAACTCGATACGGTTGGAAATGGAACCGAGCTGAGAGGCGGCCTTCGTCATCGCTTCAAGGCCTGATTCGATTGCCGTCAATGCCATTGCAATTTCCGCCTGACCAAAGGTGGTGATGTCCATGGTGTAAATCGAGCCAATCGTTCCGTTGGAGCTGCCGATGATGCCTGTACTTGAATCGATGGTGCCGGTTGTGGTCATGCCGAACAGAACGTTGCCATTGGAAGCCGCGTTCAAGACATAGTCGGTCGTCTTGACGGAGACATTGCCGTTGCCATCGCGGACGAAGGTGGAAACGACACTTTTGGTCGTGTTGCCAGCAACCCAGTTTTCACCGGAGAAGGAAGCCGACTGAGAAATGCTCATCAGCTGAGCCTGGAGCTGGCTGATTTCTTCCTGGATTTTCGTCTTGTCGACGCCCTTTTCGGTTGCGGCGACGATCTTGGCTTTGATTTCCGTGACGACATCGATGGCGTTGTCCATCGCCGTGTAAGCGGTGTCTACTTTCGCAGCGCCGAGGCCGAGGGCGTCGGAGACGGCCGAGACGGCCTTGTTGTCCGAACGCATGGTCGTTGCGATCGACCAATAGGCGGCGTTATCTGCTGCCTTTTCCACGCGATAGCCCGAAGATACGCGATTTTGAGTATCCTGAAGATTATTGCTGATGCCGCGGAGTGTCTGGAGAGCGGCCATAGCCGCGACGTTCGTCAATATGCTTGTCATGAAATGATTGCCCCTTGTTGGCAGACATTCGTAAAAGGGACATTCGGGAATAGCGCCCGGGAACGACGATCAGCCTTCATGCCTGTTAACCCGTTCTTAAATTTGGTTAACTCGCCGTCTCGTTGAGAGGCAGAAAACAGCAATATGGTTAATCAATCGTTAACGGACATTAAAAAAGCCGCGCTCCATCGAAGCGCGGCTCGAGTTGTATAGGCCCGCCGGCTACCCGGCGGATTATATTTCGCGATCCTATTAGCCGCGGAAGAGCGACAGGATGTTCTGCGAAGAGGAGTTGGCGATCGAGAGCGACTGGATCGCGAGCTGCTGCTGGGTCTGCAGAGCAGAGAGCTTGGAGGACTCTTCTTCCATGTTGGCGTCGACGAGGCGGCCGATACCGGAGTCGATCGAGTCGCTGAGCGCGTTGACGAAATCATCCTGCATCTGGATGCGGGTGGTGATCGAACCGAGCTTTGCACCGGCAGAGGTCATGGCCTTCAGGGCGCTTTCGACATTGCTCAGAGCGAGGCCGAGGTCACCCAGGGTCATGTTGGTGATGTCGAGCGAATAGACCGAGCCGATCGAACCTGCGGAAGAGCCGAGGATACCCGTGGAAGTGTCGATCTGGCCGCCGCTCATGCCGAACAGAACGTTGCCGGCCGAGCTGTTGTCCAGGACGTAATCGGTCATCTTGACGGATACGCCATTCGAACCATCGCGGACGAAGGAGGAAACGACGCTCTTCGTGCCGTTGGCGCCGGCAACCCAGTTTTCACCGGAGAAGGAAGCCGACTGAGCGATGCTCACCAGCTGGTCCTGCAGCTGGTCGATTTCTTCCTGGACCTTCTTCTTGTCAACGCCGTTTTCGGTCGCGGCAACGATCTTGGCCTTGATTTCGCCGACGACGTCGATGGCGCTGTCCATGGCGGTGTAAGCGGTGTCAACCTTGGCAGCACCGAGGCCGAGAGCGTCAGAAACAGCCGAGAGGGCCTTGTTGTCCGAACGCATGGTCGTTGCGATCGACCAGTAGGCGGCATTGTCGGCAGCCTTGCCGATGCGGTAGCCGGAGGAAACGTGATCCTGGGTCTTCTGAAGGCCCTGGTTGATGCCGCGCAGCGTCTGGAGAGCTGCCATTGCAGCGTTATTGGTGTTGATGCTCGTCATAGATTGCTTGCCCCTTTTGGCAGATGTTAGGAAGGGACATTCCGGATTTGGGCCGGCCCACAGCGATCAGCATCATGCCTGTTAACCATTCTCGTTAGGGTTAACTCGCCGTTTCGATGGGCCTAGAAAACAGCAAGATGGTTAAGGAAAGCTAAACTTGAAAATGAAATTTCGTAAAAATATCTGATAGTTAGGAGAGTTTGCATTAACCTTATGTTAAAACATTCGAGGCCGGGGGTTCCCCGGCCTCGACATTTTCGGTGATGTGGCTTGCCCGCCCTTAGCGGAAGAGCGACAGGATGTTCTGCGAAGAGGAGTTGGCGATCGAGAGCGACTGGATCGCGAGCTGCTGCTGGGTCTGCAGAGCGGCGAGCTTTGAGGACTCTTCTTCCATGTTGGCGTCGACGAGGCGGCCGATACCGGAGTCGAGCGACTTGCTGAGCGCGTTGACGAAATCATCCTGCATCGTGATGCGGGTGGAGATCGAACCGAGCTTTGCACCGGCAGAGGTCATGGCCTTCAGGGCGTTTTCGACGTTGGTCAGAGCGAGGCCGAGGTCACCGATGGTCATGTTGGTGATGTCGAGCGAATAGACCGAGCCGATCGAACCTGCGGAAGAGCCGAGGATACCCGTGGAAGTGTCGATCTGGCCGCCGCTCATGCCGAACAGAACGTTGCCGGCCGAGCTGTTGTCCAGGACGTAATCGGTCATCTTGACGGATACGCCATTCGAACCATCGCGGACGAAGGAGGAAACGACGCTCTTCGTGCCGTTGGCGCCGGCAACCCAGTTTTCACCGGAGAAGGAAGCCGACTGAGCGATGCTCACCAGCTGGTCCTGCAGCTGGTCGATTTCTTCCTGGACCTTCTTCTTGTCAACGCCGTTTTCAGTCGCGGCAACGATCTTGGACTTGATTTCGCCGACGACGTCGATGGCGCTGTCCATGGCGGTGTACGCGGTGTCAACCTTGGCAGCACCGAGGCCGAGAGCGTCAGAAACAGCGCCGAGAGCCTTGTTGTCCGAACGCATGGTCGTTGCGATCGACCAGTAGGCGGCATTGTCGGCAGCCTTACCAACGCGGTAACCCGTGGAAACGTGGTTCTGCGTGGTGTTCAGGCCCTGGTTGACGTTACGCAGCGTCTGGAGAGCTGCCTGAGCGGAAGTGTTGGTGTTAATGCTCGTCATAAGTGTGTCCCCTAGAAAACTAGATACAAAAAGGAGGACATACCGGACTATGAATACCGGCGATGACGGACCAGCTTCATGCCACTCGGTGCCTTATTTCTTGGCCCAAACCCGTCATGTCCAGGGCAATCTCGCAGCCAATACTTGCCAACTTCTTAAAAGCAGGGCTCCCGGCCAAGCGCTTCAAATCCATGGTTAATGTTGCTTGAATCAGCCTTCGAAGATGGAGCTTCCCGGAAAGCCCGCATCCAGTTGCACCGGTTTCAAGCAAGCTTCGAATGCCAATATGGCAGAAGCCGGGATCGTATCGTCGGGCAACCTGTAGTCTGCGGGCGGCCTGATTGCGCACCGTCAATCACCATTTCATGCCGGAACATTTCCTCACGGAGTTAGGTTTTGAACAGCAAAGTTTCGTTCTCGGCGGCGTCCCGGGATTATCAGGCCGGTCGCTACACACAGTCCTTGGCAACGCTCAACCAGCTCATCAATACGCAGCAGGACGCCAAGACCTACGCTCTGCTGGCAAAGAATTTGCTGCAGCTCGGCTTCAAGAGCGATGCCGCCAAGGCATATAGCCTTGCCGCCGATCATGCCGGACAGGGCTCGTTCGAATTCCTGAAGACCGCTGCCAAGATCCACCTCGAGGCCGGCAATGAGGACGAAGCCCTGCTGATCGCGATGCGCCATCTCAACAAGGCGCAGGAAGATCCGGAACTTGCCTATATCATTTCATCGATCTATTTCCGCCGCCACCGGCGCGACCTGCTGCGACCGTTCAAGAAAGTGCTGTCCGAGAGCCAGAATCCGGACCATACGCGTCTTGCCGCCCTGCTGCTCAGCGACGACCTCATGGACGAGACAAACCAGACGCTCGCCCGTAATATCTTCCGGCGGTTTCCGGGCAATGCGGCCTTCCGTTTCCTCTATCTCGTCTGCGTCCGTGAATTCAACGAATTCGCCGAGGTAAGCAAGCACCAGGCGCCGATCGACGCCGCGCTCGCCAAAAACGACCTCGACATCTTAAGGAAGGATAACCCCTTCTATCATCTGCACTGGTGCGGCAACGAGGATTACAATCGTTACGCAACCATCGGCACAAAGCCGCTCGACCCGGCTCGGGTGGCCTACCGGCGCGGCCTGCCGCATACGTGGTCCGAGAAGATCCGCATCGGTTACATGTCCTCGGACTTCTGGGATGCGCACGCGACGATGAAGCTGCTGCAGCGCGTCCTCGAGCTTCACGACCGCAACCGTTTCGAAATTACGCTCTTCGACCACACGCAGCCTGAATATCTGGAAAAGAACACCACAGATCGCGGTCGCTGGGGCAAGATCGTCGATGTCTACGGCCTGTCCGACGAGGCGATCCTGAAGGCCGTCCATGCCGAAAACATCGACATCATGGTCGATCTCAAGGGTCATACTTCTGGAAGCCGCGCTTCCGCCTTCAATCTACCGTTGGCGCCAATCCAGGTCGCCTGGCTGGGCTTCCCCGGCAGCACGGTCAACGTCGATCTCGATTATGTCATCGGCGATCATTCGGTGCTGCCTGATGTGGCCAAACCCTTCTACCACGAGAAATTTCTGCGCATGCCGGAAAGCTATCAGCCGAACGACCCGGCAAATCGCCCACGGCCGCAGCCAGTGACGCGCGAGGAGCTCGGCCTGCCGGAAGATGCCTTCGTCTTCGCATCCTTCAACGGTAACCGCAAGATTACCTCGCAGGTGGTCGACAGCTGGTGCCGAATCCTCAAGCGTGCACCTGACAGCGTGCTCTGGCTGATGGCGAATACGGCCCGCAACAAGGAAAACCTGCTGGAGCGCTTCCAGGCTGGCGGTATTTCGCCGAAGCGGATCATCTTCTGCCCGCGTGCGCCATATGAGCAGCATATCAGCCGCCAGCAGGCCGCCGACCTCGGTATCGATACCTTCCCCGTCAATGGTCACACCACCACCTCGGAGCAGCTCTGGGGCGGCCTGCCTGTGCTGACGGTGAAGGGCACGAATTTCGCCTCGCGCGTCAGCGAAAGCCTGCTCAGGGCAATCGATCTGCCGGAGCTCGTCGCCCACGATTTGCAGGCCTACGAGGATCTGGCTGTCGAGCTCGCGCTCAATCCGGGACGTATCGCCGGCTATAAGAAACATCTGCAGGAGAAGCGGTACATCGCGCCGCTCTTCGATGCCGAGCGCTTCTGCCACCACCTCGAGCATGCCTACGAGCTGATGGCCGCGCGCGCCAAGCAGGGTCTCGACCCCGACCATATCGACGTTCCAGCGCTACCGCCGCGCACTCAGCCTTTCGGTTCGAATGACTAAAGTCACGGAGGCACATCCAGCAAACACAAACCCCGCCGAGCGATCTGGCGGGGTTCGTGTTTGTGAAAGGGGACGGCGCAAAATAGCGAGCCGGCTTTTGCCGGTCAGCTGAAGGAGCGCACGAGACTGCCGACCAGAAGGTTCCAGCCATCGATCAATACGAAGAAGAGGATCTTGAATGGGAGCGAGATCGAGGTTGGCGGCAGCATCATCATACCCATCGCCATAGTGATCGTCGCAACAATCAGGTCGATGACGAGAAAGGGCAGGACGATGAGGAAGCCGATTTCAAAACCGCGCCGGATCTCAGAAATCATGAAGGCGGGCAGCAGGATGCGATAGTCGATGAGTCCCGTCGTCTGAACGTTCTGGCCGCGCTCGCGGGCAAGGTCGGCGAAGAGGGCCAGGTCTTTGTCGCGCGTATTGGCCGACATGAACGTGCGGAACGGCTCGGCGATGCGCTGAACGGCTGTAGCCTCATTGATCTGGTTGGCGAGCAGCGGTTGGACGCCGTCCTGCCAGGCCTTATCGAAGGTCGGCGACATGACGTAGAAAGTCATGAATAGCGAGAGCGAGAGAAGGATCATGTTCGAGGGGGTCGAAGAAAGACCCATGCCCGAACGCAGGATCGAAAAGGCAATGATGAAGCGCGGAAAGCTCGTCACCATGATTAGGATGCCCGGCGCAACCGAAAGCACGGTCAGCAGGCCGAATGTCCTGATGATCCAGGCGGCGACGGAGCCGTCGACCGGAATATTCAATAAATCCGTCGGCAGCTGCTGTGCTACCGCCAGTTCCGGCACCGCCATCATGGCAGCAAGGAAAACTATGAGTCGAATCATTCGATGACAAAGGTCCTGAAGATGACCTTCGATACGCGCCCTTGAGAGCGAAGGTCAACACGTTCCTGGATGTCATCCTTGAGATATTGAAAGCCGCGCGGCCCCTCGATCTGCTGGAGAGAGACGGTCCTGATATAAGCGAGGATATCCTGATGAATATCCTCTGCAACCTTGACATCCGGCGGCCCATTGAACATCAGCGCCACTTCGAGTCGAATCCAGTTCTCCGAGGGATAAGCGAGATTCGACGTGACCGGGTCCAGCAGCACGATATTGTTGGCTTCGGTGGCAATTTTCGGAAGACCGCCCTCCGCCTTCCTCTTGGCCTCGGCCTCCTTCGCCTGTTCGGCCTCCGCGGCGCTGCGGATGTTCGGGGCCACGATGTTGCCCACCGCCCAACCGCCGCCGGCGCCGACGAGCGTCAGCGCGGCGAGGCCGATGATCGTCATCACCATGCCGCTCGACTTCTTTTTCTTGCCTTCGCCTGTTTCGTTGTCTGCCATCTTATTCAGCCTCAGAGCGGCGAAAAGAGATCGATAGCCTGCTGGCCGCGTGGCGGCTGCTGCACTTCCATCAGGCGGCCACGGCCACCATAGGAGATGCGGGCTTCGGCGATCTTGTCGTAGGAGATCTGGTTGTCGGAATTGACGTCCTGCGGACGCACGATACCAGCAACGTTGAGGATGCGCAGTTCCTGGTTCAAGCGGACTTCCTGCGAACCGCTGATGACCAGGTTGCCGTTTTCGAGAATGCCTGTCACGACCGCGGCCACGAGAAGGTTGAGTTTGTCGGTGCGCTCGATCTTGCCCTTACCGTCCGTGCTCGTATCGGAGCCATAGGTCAGGTCTGTCTTGGATTGAGGTGTCCAGCCGAAGATCTGAGCATCAACATCCCAATTCATTCCGCTCGAATTTTTGCGGCTGCGGTTGGTCTCGTTGTCGAAGGACCCCTTGTCGTTGATCTGGATAACGACCGTCAAGATATCGCCAACATTAAGCGCGCGCGCATCCTTGAAGAGGGCAGCCTGAGAATCGCTCCACAACGAATAACCCTGTGCGACGGCACGCGGCTGCTTCGGATAGAGCGCCATCTGCGGCGTTTGACCATAGGCGAGACCGCTGCCGATCGGGCTCATGGCGGGCGCGCGGCCGATCTCTCTGACTGCCGTGGACTGGCAGCCTGCAAGGAGGGCGACGGCGGCGATCACAGCCGGTAAACGCTTATTCATGAAGGATCCTTCGAGGTATTGGGATCAGATGCACTTGCGATGATGCCGGCGATTTTTGCGGCCTTGGTGGAATCCATCTCGTTCAGGATCTGGCTCGACTGGCGCGGCCCGAGCCGCATGATGACGGCGGCGGCGAGTTCGGGCCTGACGTCCTGCAACTGCAGGGCGGCCGCATCCGGCTTCATCTTCTTATAGATATCCGTCAGCCCGGCTTCGGCCTGCTTGAGGAAATCATCGCGCCGCTTCAGCCAGTCCTGATATTCTGCCTTGCGTTTATCCATTTCGGCAATGCGACTGTCGATGTCAGCCCGCAACTTCTCAAGTTCCTGCTTCTGCAGAAGGTAGCGCTGATCGCGGGCGGGATCGGCGATATTCGTGCAGAACTGCTTGACCTCGTCCGTCGAGGTGATGTCGCCTGCCGGCGCCACCTCCTGAGCGAAGGCACCGGGAATGGAAAGCAGCACCAAGCCTGCCGCCGGCAGGGTCAGCCGGCGCAGAAGGTCGATAATTGTGCTCCGATTCGTAATATCCATCATTGCAGCACAAGCTCCGCCTGAAGGGCGCCAGCTGATTTGATGCCCTGGAGAATGGCGATGATGCCATCCGGTTTGACGCCGATATTGTTCAGGCCGGAAACGAGGGTACGCAGATCAGGACCATCTATGATGGCCACCCGTCCGCCGGTTTTCTGCGCTTGGATATCCGTCTGCGGCTGGACTGCGGTCTCGCCACGCGAGAAAGGCTCGGGCTGGATGATTTGCGGCGTTTCCGTCACCTGCACCGTCAATGTGCCGTAGCTGACGGCAACCGGCGAGACGCGGACATCCGAGCCGATGACGATCGTTCCGGTGCGTTCGTTGATGACGACCTTGGCTGGCGTGTCGGTTTCGACCACGAGATTTTCGAGATCGGCCATCAGACGCGTCAGATCGGCCTCGCGCGGCTTCGCGATCACGACTTCCTGCGAATCCTTGGCTTCTGCGACAGGACCGCCGAAGCGTGCCTTGGCGTAGCCGTTGACGATATCGGCAATACGGATCGCAGTGGAGAAGTCCGGGTTGCGGAGCTGCAGGACGAGATTGATCGAATCCTTGAAGCGGGACGGCAGCTCGCGCTCGATGATGGCACCGCCTGGTACACGACCGGCTGTTGTCACACCTTCGGTCACCGACGCTGCCTGCCCCTGGGCTTGAAAGCCGTTGACGACGACCGAGCCCTGCGCGACGGCATAGATCTGACCATCGGCACCCGACAACGAAGTCATGACGAGTGTGCCGCCGCGCAGCGACGTCGCATCGCCAAGCGAGCTGACCGTCACATCGATGCGACTGCCGGGGCTAGCAAAGGGAGGCAGGTTGGCGGTGACCATGACGGCAGCCGTATTTTTGGCGTTCGACTGGTTACCCTGCGTGGAAATGCCGAGGTTCTGCAGCATCGCGCGCATCGACTGTTCGGTGAAGGGCGAAGCACGGAAACCATCGCCGGTTCCCTGAAGGCCGAAGACGAGGCCGTAACCGATGAGCTGGTTGTCGCGACCGGCTTGAAGCGAGGCAATGTCCTTGATGCGGGACGTCAGCGCCCAGGCGGGCGCGACGTCGGTCAGGCTCATCGCCAGAACCGCAACCAGGCTCAGGATGCGAAAGAAGAACTTCATTTTGCCCTCACATGGACCGTGCCATCGGCGAGCACGGTGCCGCTGACGATGACGCCGGAATCCATATTGCGTGCACGGATCAACTGGCCGGTCGCGCCATCTTCGAGAGGCGTGCCGGCAGCGGAAATGGTCATCTGCCCGAGCTGGAAGACCAGCCGGATGTTGGAGCCGCGCGTGACCGTATAGGGCTCGCGCAGGGCCGAAACCGAAATCGTCCGGCCCGGCAGGAGGGTGCGCTTGGAAACTAACCCCTCCACCTGGGAGACCGACTTCGCGTAGTCTCCGGCGAGATTGGGATTGGTGACCTCGACTTCCTGAAGCTGGCTGCTCGAAATCGTATCGCCGGGGTAGATGATCGTCGTCGGGACGACGGCATAACCCATGCCGGCCTCCGCCGCTGCCGGCATGACCATGCCGGCGATTACGATCGTGGCCGCAGCCACCCATCCTTGGACGTATCCTGCCTGGCGAAACGTCATGTTCGGCCCTTCCTCTTACTTCAGGTTCTTGCTGACGATGGATGCCATTTCATCAGCTGTCGTGATCACCTTGGAATTCATTTCATAAGCACGCTGGGCCGATATCAGCTCAGTGATTTCCTTGACCGGATCGACGTTCGAGGATTCCAGGTAACCCTGCTTGAGGTAACCCATGTTGTCTTCGTCTGGATTGCTGACGACGGCTTCACCTGATGCCGGCGTTTCCTGGAAGAGGTTGTCGCCGATCGGCTGCAGGCCCGCCTCGTTGACGAAGTCGGCAAGCGTGATCTGGCCGAGCGTGGTCGGCGTGGTCTGGCCAGGCAGCTTGGCAGTGACTTCGCCGGAGCGGCTGATCGTCAGTTCGGTAGATCCCTGCGGAATGGTGATGCCCGGAATGACTTCATAACCGTCGATGGTGACGAGCTGACCCTGGTCATTCTTGTTCAGTGCACCGGCGCGGCTGTAGAGCGTCGTGCCATCGGTCGACTGAATCTGGAAGAAGCCCTTGCCGACGATTGCGATGTCGAGATCGTTGCCGGTCTGGGTCAATTCGCCCTGGAGATGCAGGTTACGCACGGCCGAGGTCTGCACGCCGAGACCGATGTTGGCGCCTTCCGGAACGACCGCCTGGTTGGCGCGGTTGGCGACACCCTTGGCGCGTTCGGTCTGGTAGAGAAGGTCGGTGAACTCGGCGCGGGCGCGCTTGAAACCGGTCGTATTGATGTTCGCGATATTATTCGCGATGACTTCAAGATTGGTCTGCTGGGCATCCATGCCCGTTGCTGCGATGGCGAGCGCTCTCATGTGTTCGTCCTCAAATCAGTTACATCTGCATCTTGGTGACTTCGAGGAAGGCCGAGACGACCTTGTCGCGAATGGCGATTGCAGTCTGGAGGGTCTGCTCGGCCTGCAACATGGAATCGACGACTTCGCGCGTCGAAGCCGTGCCCTTGATGCCGGCGAAGGACATATTTTCCGCGCCTTTCAGGCTGTTGACGGCTTCGGTCGCCATGTTGCCCATAACGGAGGCGAAGCTCAGGCCATTCGATGCGCCGGCCGCAGCCGAAGACGTCGCGGTCGTGGAAGATGCGGAGTTTTCGGTATCGATGCCGCCAAGGGCGCGAGCCATCGAGAGATTGCTGACATTCTGTACGCTGGTGATCATTATTGTCCGCTCTTCAGGAGATCGATCGTCGAGGAGATGAGGTCGCGTGTCTGCTTGATCGTCTGCAGATTGGCGTCATACGAGCGGTTGGCTTCGCGCATGTCGGCCATCTCGATCAGGATATTGACGTTCGGCATCTTGACGATGCCCTTGTCGTCCGCAGCAGGATTGCTCGGGTCGTATTCTTTGGTGAAGTCGCCTTCGTCGACACCGATCTTCTTGACATTGACAGTCTCGACGCCGCTGGCGCGATCGAGCTGCTGACCGAAGGTGATAGTCTTGCGGCGATAGGGATCGGCACCGGGCGTGTCGCCGGTCGAACGGGCGTTGGCAATGTTTTCCGAGACGATACGCAGACGCGTCGACTGCGTTTCGAGCCCGGAACCTGCGATTTTCATTGCTGCTGAAAGCGGATCCATCCGTCTACTTCCTTACCGTCATCAACATCATTCGATGAAAGGAGCTGACCAGCGAGGTGTTCAGGTCGTACTGACGCTTGATCTCGCCGGATTTGGAAAGTTCTTCAGCCACACCGACGGTGTTGCCGGATTCCTGAACGCCGATTTCCTGGTCGAGTGCTGCATCCTTGACGTCGATGTCGCCACTCGTGCTGAAATCGTTGCCGCTCAGATGCATCGGATTGGTGCGCGTCATGGTCACGTCCGACTGATCGAGCACGGCCTGAAAGGGCGTCACGTCCTTCGCACGGAACTTCGGCGTGTTTGCATTCGCAATGTTGCCGGCAACAACCTCCTGACGGATCGTCAGCCATTCGGCCTGCTTTGAAGCCAAGTCGAAAAGTTGAATCGGTTGCATGAGAACTCTCCGTTTTTACTGGGCCGAACCTAGGGCGGTAATCTTGCGTGGGACTTGCGGTAAATGCAGGCTTTACAGGCCATTCTACGGGGTTATTTGCAAACATCGATCAACCGCCGCCAAGCGGTTTCTCCGACAGGGCCTTGCAGCGATTCATCCATTTGCCTGAACTAGTTGTTCTGGTAGACCTCGCCCTTGGAGGTGACGATTACCCACTTGCCGTCACGCTGTTCCAATGTGGCAAGGCGGCTTTCGTCAGGCAGGATCGAGCCGACGCGCACGACATACATGCCCGAGGGATCCTCGATGAGTGCCCGGCCGTTGGCCACATGCAGCAGACGGAAAGAGCCCTTGCCGGGGAACGGCTGGTCCTCCATCGAGGCGTCGCCGTCGCGCTCCTTGCCAAGTTCGGAAACTGTTGCGGTCGTCACATTGTCGAGCGGCGGAACCTTCTTGTCGGGCTCGTTCTTGTTGACCATGGCGAGTGGCGAAACGCTGAAGACATTGCGCGCGGGCCAGTCTGGCAACGTCCGCGAAGTTCCCGTGTCGGCGACGTTGATGCCGAACTTGTCTTCGTTGAAGAAGACGTACCAGGGGAAAAAGGCAGAAGCGCCCGCAAGCGCCAGACCCAAAAAGGTCAGCATGCGGTCAAGCAGCTGCCCCTTATTGCGCGCCTTCAGCGCCGCGATCTGTTCGTCGTCGTAACCGGCCATGATCAGGCCCTCCTTTGAATGGGCGCACTCGGAGTGGGTACGCCAGCGGCGGCTTTGAGAGCACCGGCAAGATCGGCGAAGGCATCGAGCGATTCGCGGTCCCCGGGAGACTGTTTCAGGACGTCATAGATGATCGGCACCTGCTTGACCGCCATGTCGAGATCGGGATCGGCTCCGGGGCGGTAACCACCGATGAGGCGCAGGTCTCGCGTTTCCTCAAAGCGGTGGATCAGCACCTTGAGGCGCGAAACCAGCTTCTCTTGATCGGGAGTCCAAGCCTTGCGGGCAAGACGCGAGATGGAGGCCAGCGGATCGATCGGAGGATAGCGCCCCTCCTCCGCGAGACTCCGCTGGAGAACGATATGGCCGTCCAGAATCCCGCGCGTGGAGTCGGCAATCGGGTCGTTATGATTGTCACCATCGACGAGGATGGAGATGATCGCGGTGATGGTGCCGGCACCTTCTGGACCGGGACCGGCGCGCTCGAGAAGACGCGGCAGTTCGGTGAAGACGGAAGCTGGATAGCCGCGCGCGATCGGCGGCTCGCCGGAGGCGGTTGCCACTTCGCGAATCGCGTGGGCAAAACGCGTAACACTATCGACGATGAAGAGAACGTTTTCGCCTTTGTCGCGGAAGTGCTCCGCAATCGTTACGGCCGTCAACGGCGCCATCTTGCGCAGCATCGGGCTCTCATCGCTGGTAGCCACGACGGCAATCGCCTTCTTCATATTGGCGCCAAGCGTATCTTCGATGAATTCGCGGACTTCGCGGCCGCGTTCCCCGACCAGCGCTATTACCACCTTGTCGAAGGCGTCGGCGCGGGCGAGCATCGACAGCAGCGTCGATTTGCCGACACCGGAGCCGGCGAAAATACCAAGACGCTGGCCGAGGCAGAGCGGGGAGAAGATATCGATCGCCCGCACACCGGTCTTGAAACCGTTTTCGACGCGCTGACGCGTCATCGAAGGCGGCGCAGTATTCGAGATCGAACGGCGCTCCAGGCCTTCGGTGATCGGGCCGAGACCGTCGATCGGCTCGCAGAGGGAATTGATGGTGCGGCCGCACCAGCCATCTGATGGAGAGATACGGAAAGCGCCCTTGCGGATGACGACGTCATGGATGCCGATCGGTTCGCCCGGCTCGATGGGGCAGACATAGATCAGATCCGGCTCCACCCTGACTACTTCGCCGAGATGGATGCCTGTCGCGGATTTATGCGCCACGAACTCGCCGAGGCGCACATACCGGGAAAGGCCGCGGACAGTATAGTGGCCAGCGGCGATCGTGTGCACGCGACCGCCATGGGTCACCGAGAATTCCGGCGAGGCGTAGCGTTTTGCCAGGTCGCCGAGATGTGTGAGCTTCGGCGAGAGAGCGTCCTCGGTCAGCAGCGTGGTGTTCATGCTTCACACCCTGCCTTAGCGGCTGCCGCCCAGCGTCTGCACCGCTTCCTTGAACGAATCTTCGCTGTCACGCATCAGCGACGACACGCTTTCGAAGGCACGATTCACTTCGATGAGCTGCGTCATCTCATGCATCGCATTGACGTTGGAATTTTCGAGATAGCCCTGCTCGACACCGACATTGAAGCGGTCGACCACAGCACGAGGCTGGTCTGTCGTCATGATGCCGCTGTTTTCGAAACGCAGATAACCCTTGCTGATATCGGCTTCGAAGAGGCCGAGCGAGCCAACCTGGCGGTCATTCTGATAGATGATGCCATCAGTGCCGACCTTCGGTTCTCCGCCGGCGGTGTTGAGGACGATTGGCGCGCCGCCTGCATCGAGAACCGGATAGCCACGGATGGAGACCAACTCGCCAGTGTCACGAATCGTGAAGCGGCCGTCCCGCGTCAGAACGCGGCCAGCGGGCGTGTCGAGAGAGAACCAGGCATCGCCCTTGACGGCGAAGTCGAGCATGTTGCCGGTATGCTGCATTTCGCCATGGGTGCCATCCAGGTAGTCGTTGCCCTGAGAGACGAAGGCGACTTTGGTGTTCGTCTTGTTCTGGTTATTCGCCATCATTTCGTCGAACTTTACCTCGGTGCCGCGAAAACCGGTGGTGTTCACGTTGGCCATATTGTCGGCGATCGTCGTCAGGCGTTTTTCGAGGGCCATCTGCGACGACAGGGAAACGTAAAGACCGGATTGCATGTCGGTAAGCTCCACATTGGCGATAAACGGGACGAAACACCGGGCTCCTTTTCGTTCGGCCACGGGTTCCGCTGAGCGGCATCTCAGACATGGGCGCGCATAGGCCCACTCGTCACGTTCAATGTGAAGGCAAATGCTTGCGCGAAGCTGGCAGCGCGCAAAGCCGCTCTCATCAGCCTCACGCAAGGCACAAACCCTATCCGTCGCAAAGAAAACTAACGTTCAGATTGGGCTGACGATGAATATTATTATCGGATTTGTAGTTGTCTGCGGCTGTATCGTCGGTAGCTTCATGGCGATGGGCGGCGAGGTCGATGCTCTTTTTCAGCCCTTCGAATTCCTGATCATCGGCGGCGCCGGCATCGGCAGCTTCATCATGGCGAACCCGATGAAAGTGGTGAAAGATTCCGGCAAGGCGCTCGGCGAAGCCTTCAAGCATGCCGTCCCCAAGGAGCGCAACTACCTCGATACGCTTGGCGTACTCTATTCGCTGATGCGCGATCTGCGCACCAAGTCGCGCAACGAAATAGAAGCGCATATCGACAACCCGGCCGAATCGACAATCTTCCAGTCAGCCCCGACGGTTCTGAAGAACAAGGAACTGACGGCCTTTATCTGCGACTATGTGCGCCTGATCATCATCGGCAACGCCCGCTCCCACGAGATCGAGGCGCTGATGGACGAAGAAATCAATACCATCCTACATGACAAGATGAAGCCCTACCACGCGATCCAGATCATGGGCGATTCGTTCCCGGCCATCGGTATCGTTGCGGCGGTTCTCGGCGTCATCAAGGCCATGGCGCATATCAACGACTCGCCGGAAGTGCTCGGCCACCTCATCGGTTCGGCACTCGTCGGCACATTCCTCGGCATTCTGCTTTCCTACTGCGTCTGCGCGCCCCTGATCTCGCAGATCAAGGTTGTCCGCTCCAAGCAGCATCGTCTCTATGTCGTCGTCAAGCAGACCCTGCTTGCCTACATGAATGGCTCGGTGCCGCAAGTTGCCCTCGAATACGGCCGCAAGACGATTTCGGCATATGAACGCCCGTCGATCGACGCAGTGGAGCAGGAAATGATGAACCCAGGTGGCGAAAACAAGGCAGCTTAAATGACTACGAGCAATGCTTCGCATGACAACCAGACAATGGATCCGGTCCTGCTTGCCAAATTGACCGGCGGTCTTGGCGACAAGGGCAGGGTTGCCAAGCTCTGCAGCTCCTTCGGCGAGATCTACAGCGAATTCCTGCCCGATATCCTGAAGAGCGAAACCGGCCTCGACGTGACAGTCGGCTATCTCGGTTGCGAGATCGGCTACAAGAATCATCTGATCGACGACCTCAGCACCAACATGACGCTGGTCGATGCGACCCTGCGCAATTGGTCCCAGAACATCACCATCGGCTGCGGCAACGGTTTCGTCATTACCCTGATGGAACATCTGCTTGGCGCTACCGCCGAAACGATCGAGGAGCCGGCCGACCGGCTCCTCTCCGTGATCGAGCTCGACCTCGCCAGCATGGTGTTCGACAAGATTTCCAAGGTGCTGCGTTCGGCCGTCAACGCGCCGGGCGGCTTCGAACCCAGCCTGTCTGCTCCCTACGCTCTTGAAGCCCGCGTTCGCCCGCCGGAAGACCGCCCGGATGAATTTGCGGCTGCGATCAACATGTCGATCACGCTTGCCGGCATCGTCTCCGAGTTCAGCCTAATCGTTCCCCAGACAGCGCTCCTGAAGACCAAGGTTGCGCCTCCAAAGCCGAAGAAGCAGCCGAGCAAGTCGCCGGAATGGACGGAGCAGATTGGTGACCAGGTCCGTCGTTCGCAGGTGACCCTCGAAGCGAAGATCCGTCTGCAGGATCTGACGCTGCGGACGATTTCCAAACTGATGGCCGGCGACGTCATTCCGTTCCGCGACAGCGGTGACGTTCGCGTCGAAGTCAGCGCCAACAGCCGGGAATTGTATGTGTGCGAGTTCGGGCGTTCAGGCGACAACTACATGGTGCGAGTGAAAGACACCATGAATTCGGATGATGAGCTGATCCGGCACTTAATGAATTAATCGGTTCTCTCGCTTTCAGCGCTGTAAAGGCAGTTTGAGGCAAGTTTCAACTGGAATAGTGATTTCATGGCTACGAAGAAGACACAGCAGAACAGTGACCTCTCCCTGGACATGCCGGGCAATGAAGCAGATCTGGATCAGGCTATCGACGATCTGCGCGGCGTGCTGAAGAAAGACTCCGACGGCGATCTTCCGCAGTTCGGCGACGACCTGCAGAATGATGCTTTCGCAACAGGAACGGATCTCTCGCCTTTTGGCGGCGATGCCGGCGAAACCTCGTTCGGTGGCGCCGATTTCGCGGGCAGCGATTTCGGTGGAGACGATTTCGGCGGCAGTGCTGCGGGCATGGGCGGGGCAAGTGCCTCGAGCTTCGGTGCAACGCAAAGCTTCGGCGGCAATTCCTTCCAGTCCGCGCCGGCTCCGCTCGGCAGCGCACTGAACTCGAACCTCGACCTGATCATGGATATTCCTATCGACGTCCAGATCGTGCTCGGGACGAGCCGCATGCAGGTTTCGGGACTGATGAACCTCACCGAAGGTGCCACCATCGCGCTCGACAAGAAGATCGGCGAGCCGGTCGAAATAATGGTGAATGGCCGCAGGATTGCGCGCGGCGAGATTACGGTTCTTGATAATGACGACACGCGATTCGGTGTAAAACTGATAGAAGTTTTGAGCACGAAAAAAGCCTGATCCCTGTGTGGGACGGAGAGGTTAGACCATGATGGACTTTGACGATTTCGGCGGCGCACTTGCCGGGAAACCGTTGACCCAGGCTGAAAAGGCGGCGGCAGTTCTTCTCGCTATGGGGAAGGGCGTCGCCGGGCGACTGCTGAAATATTTCACGCAGGCCGAGTTGCAGACCATCATCGGATCTGCCCAGGCGCTTCGCGCCATCCCGCCGGACGAACTTCTGCAGCTCGTCAGCGAATTCGAGGATCTCTTCACCGAAGGCGCCGGCCTGATGGACAATGCCAAGGCGATCGAGGCCATCCTCGAGGAGGGCCTGACACCTGATGAGGTCGACAGCCTGCTTGGCCGCCGCACTGCCTTCCAGGCATACGAGACATCCATCTGGGACCGCCTCGCCGAGGCTGAACCCGCTTTCGTCGCCCAATTCCTGCTGCGCGAACATCCGCAGACCGTTGCCTATATCCTGTCCATGATGCCTTCGTCCTTCGGCGCGAAGGTATTGCTGCAGCTTCCCGACAATCGCCGCGCCGACATCATGAACCGCACGGTTAACATGAAGGGCGTCAGCCCGAAGGCTGCGCAGATCATCGAAAACCAGGTCATGACGCTGCTTGCCGAAATCGAAGCAGAACGCAACGCATCTGGCTCGACCAAGGTCGCCGATCTGATGAACGAGATGGACAAGCCGCAGGTCGATACGCTGCTTACCTCGCTCGAATCAATCAGCCGCGAAGCAGTCAACAAGGTCCGCCCGAAGATCTTCCTCTTCGAGGACCTCATGTTCATGCCGCAGCGCAGCCGCGTCATGCTGCTCAACGATATCTCCGCCGACGTTCTCACAGTCGCGCTGCGTGGTGCATCAGCCGAAATCCGCGAATCGGTGCTTTCGGCCATCAGTCCGCGCCAGCGTCGCATGATCGAATCGGATTTGCAGAGCGGCATGGCCGGCGTCAATCCGCGCGAGATCGCGATCGCCCGTCGTGCCGTCGCGCAGGAAGCGATCCGCTTGGCCAATGCCGGCCAGATCGAGCTCAAGGAAAAAGAAGGCGGTCCTGCGGCCGCCTAGATGTAGAGCCATCGCAGCTGTTGACAAAACCGTTCGACGGCAAGGCAACGATTGATCGGCAGCAAACACGAGGTTACCCTTCATGGAAACAGGCCGCGCTCCAGCAGTGGCCTTTTTCTTTGACGGGAGGCCGGGCATTTGGCCGATGAAGACAAGGACAGCAAAACAGAGGCCCCGACCGCGAAAAAGCGGTCTGATGCTGCCGAAAAAGGTAACACCCCCCACTCACGCGAAATCTCGATCTTCGCGACGATTCTGGCGACTTTCATCTATCTCGTCTTCTTTCTTCCGAACGCGACGTCACGCATGGCCGAAACGCTGCGCGACATTTTTGAACAGCCGGACCAGTGGAGGATCGAGACCGGGCCTGACGTCATCTCGCTTTTTGCGAAACTCGGCTGGGCCGTGGCCGCGTTTCTGGCTCCTGCCTTCATCATGTTCATGGTGTTCGGTATCGCCTCGTCCGTCTTTCAGAACTTGCCGACGCCGGTTCTCGAACGCATTCGCCCACAGGCCTCGCGTATTTCAGCGATCAAGGGATGGTCGCGGCTCTTCAGCCTTCAAGGCCTCATCGAATTCGGCAAATCGCTCTTCAAGGTGGTGGCCGTCGGGGTGATCCTCTCCTTCGTCCTCAGAAGCGAATATTTCGGGTCGATCGATGCGATGTTCTCCGATCCGCAGACGATCATGGTTCGCATGATGACGGCGATGCGCAAGATCATCATCGTCATGCTGGTCGCCACCGCTATTGTCGCCATCGCGGACGTCTTCTGGACGCGTTATCACTGGTTCACCGAACTGAAGATGACGAAGCACGAGGTGAAGGAAGAAAACAAGCAGTCGCAGGGTGACCCCTTCGTCAAGAGCAGGCAGCGTTCCGTCATGCGCGACCGCGCCCGCCGGCGTATGATCTCCAGCGTCCAGCGCGCCACCCTCGTCATCGCCAATCCGACCCACTATGCCGTGGCGCTGCGTTATGTGCGCGAGGAAAATGACGCGCCGGTCGTCCTTGCCAAGGGCCAGGACCTCATTGCCTTAAAAATCAGAGAGATCGCCGAAGAGAACAACATTCCCGTGTTCGAGGATCCACCTCTCGCACGCTCCATGTTTGCGCAAGTCTCGGTGGATAGTGTCATCCCGTCAGTCTTCTATAAGGCCGTCGCAGAACTCATTCATCGGGTTTACGCAGCGGAGGCCAAGAACAAACGGGTAAGATAAGTCGAATGAAAAAATGCCCCTACTCTGCCCAGCGTGAAAAAATCCTTGCAGAAGCGATCATACCGGTCGCAACCGAGCTCAGGCTCCTGGATGCATCCGATCTCATTTCTTTGCTGCGCTTCGAGTATTACGGCAATCTCACCGACCTCGTCGCCTCTGCGGCGGAACTGTTTTTCCATCCCGGCACTGTCAACTTCGGCCTGGGTGGGAATTATACGCTGGAATGGGGCGGCAAGCCCGAAGTTGTACTCGACCTCGAAATCAAACCGCGCGGCGTGACCATCTATGCTCAGCTGACGCTGGCCGAAGATCATGCCGGGATCGAGATCAATCATATTTCCTTTCAGAACGCGTCGAGCGATCCGGATGAAAACACAGCTTTCCTTAAAAAGAGCCTGCGCGAAGCGCGCTATACAGTGGCAGGACCACAGGCGCTCGCCGGCTAAGGTATTTTTCGTTGGGACTATCAGGCCCGGCCCCACAAGTGCCGGGCCTTGCTGTGTCAGCTGATATAGCCCAGGCGTATTGCCTTGGCGATCGCCTGGATCCGGTTGACCGAATCAAGTTTGATGGTCGCCGAACCGAGATAGGCGTTCACCGTATGCACCGACAGACCGAGCTTGTCGGCGATTTCTTCGCTTATGCGGCCGTCGCCAGCAAGCTGAAGACACGCGATCTCGCGTTCGCTCAGCGCTTCGGTCGCCGCCGCACGCCGCTCATCGAGCGACAGCAGATCCATCATGACATTGCAGCAGCGGCCGTGCAGCTCGATGATCGTGTCGCTCGACGGATCGATATCATCGCCGGTGAAGACAACGAAGCCATTGCCGATAGCGCCGAGGCGCACCGGAAAGGCAAGGCCGGAGAAAGGCACGATACCGTCTTTCAATCTCACCATGAAGGGAGAGAAGTCGGCAGGACCCGGAGCCGCACGATCGTGACTACCGGCCCAGAACAGCGGCAAAAGCGAACGATCGATATGGTCGAGCAACGCCTCGCCATGAGCATCGACGAGGGCCTTGCCGAAGCCGGTATTCGAGGGACCCCAATTCTCCAGCTCGCAAATTAGTCGCTGCTTTGCCGGCACACCGGAGCCGCTGACGCGAAAGACGGCGAAGCCCTGCGCATCCGCGAGCTTCTGCATGGCAATCAGGCGCGGGAAAAGGTCGGACCGGCTGGAAATCCTGTTCACACGTACCATGCGCATCTGGTCCGCATTGCTAATCGCCCTGCCCGGTTGCTGCCCCATAATTCCCCTCAGACGAGATTGTTGCGAACGGCGAAGGCTATCGCCTCGGAACGCGTCTTCGTTGCAGTCTTGCGCATCACGCTGGTGATGTAGTTATTGATGGTATTGCGGGAGATACCAAGGATCATGGCGATCTCGTCGCTCGTCTTGCCCTCGGCGATCCAGAAGAGACATTCCAGCTCCCGCTCCGTCAGCTCGAAATCACGATCAACTTTGGTGCCCCCGCAACGAAGGAAGCTCGCGAAATAGCCGGCAAGGAGGCCCACGTCGCGCAGACGTTCCGGGGAAAGAACGAAGCCCTCCGCGAAGAGGAACATCAGCGCCAGCCGGGAGCGGCCGACATTGAAGGTCAGCGAGCAATATTGGCGGCTTGCGTCATGCGGCACCTCGGCGCTTTCGGGAAGGAGCGCGAAGCCTGGCTGCAGCACCTGCATGCACTTGTCGAATTCCGTCGAGCGCGCATAACCGGCAACCAGGTCATTGGCGACCTCCTTCACTAGATCGAAGGGCCAGTCAGACGAGACGATAAAATCCAGACCGCTTTCCTGGATGAGGTCGCAGCGCGCCATCAGATAATGCATGGCGCCGACATAGTCGGTCAGCGCCCGCAAGCCAGCCTGCAACTTTCCGGTTTCAGCAACGACACGCAGACGATCGATCAGTTCGTCGCGCGGCTGAAGATCCGGCACATTGGCTCCGGCAAAACTTGCCATATGCTTCTCGCCTTTATTCGCCTGAAATATATCCATATCCATTGGCAGTGCCCTGCGGCTGAGAAACTATCTATTCTCGGAAAGAAGTTCGGTTTTTGTGAAAGAGATTCAATCACATGCCCCAGCGAATCCCACTTCGAATCACTTAAGGGTAAGCCAAGCAGCATAAATCACCATCTCCGACTTCTGGGGATTTACATTTGAGGCCTTCCGTGCGGTGATTCGATCACCCTCCACTCTCGCAAAGATATATTGAGCTAAGATGATTCTGACTTTGGCCGCAACGTTCCTCGCCTTATGCGCGAGTCAAGGCGGAGAGGATTATTATTAAGCATGATTAAATTACCACAGTCATGACAGGGTGAACGATGCGTCCACATGCCCGCAGGAAGCAAATTTCAAGCCCAGAAGAGCAATGCGCTGTCGCTCTGAGGGCTAAATACTTACATCGCATGGCCTGTGCATGGCCGCTGGACCCGATGCCATGCTGTCTAACGCTCTTTACATCCGAATTCTCTATCGCAAAGAAACCGGCTCTTCACGGGCCGGTTGGGATTGCCGATGACGCTTTCGTGACCACGCGACCGATCCACGGATGAAAAGAAAAAGGCCGGTTTCCCGACCTTTTCATCATGCTGCTTCGTCGATGGCCCATTTTCTGAGGATCTTCGCGGCGCGCTCCTCGTTGATCTCCACCATGCGAGCGAGCTTGCGTTCCGGACCTTCCTTGACGCGGCGGTTGAAATTGCCGTCGTCGTCGCCGAGGCTGAGCAGATCCTCGGTGCTGTCGAAGCCGAAGTCGGAACCGAAGCCATCCATAAGGGCGCCGCCCGGGGAAGCGCTTGCCGGTGCAAAATCCGGCAGTTCCAGGCCAGCCGATTCCGGCGACGCATCGCCGAGCGCCGCAATGGAGCCGGAACCGTTGACAGTGCGGATGAGAGGACGGACACCAAGCCAGACGACCACGAAGGCAACTGCGACAAAGGCCAGCGAGTTGATGATGCCGGCGAGATTGCGGCTCAGCATATCCATGACATGGATGCCGCTGTTTGCCTCGTCGAGAAGCTGGTTTTCAAGGAAGTCCATCGCCGTGACGGTGACCACGTCGCCGCGGTTGGTATCGATGCCGGCGGCCGAAGCGACAATCTTCTGCATTTCGGCAATATAGGCATCGATCTTGGCCTGATCAGCCGGTTCGCCAACCATCTTGGCGATACGCCCCCTGTTGACGACGACGGCGACCGAGAGTTTTTCGACCCGGTAGCTGTTGCGCGTCGTGGCCGTGGTCTTGCTATTGATTTCGTAGTTGGTCTGTTCTTCGCGCTTGTCGGACTTGTCCTCCGACTGCGGACCATTGGCGCCGCCGGAGTCGGGTGCCGCTTGCGGAATGTTCTGTTCGACCGTCGTAGCGTTGTCGGACTGACGCTGCTGGGACTGCGCGTTTTCCTTGGTGGAACGAACCGAGCGCTCGACCTTGGATTCGGGATCGTAGATGGTTTCCTGGATCTGTTGGGCGTCAGTGTTCAGGTTGGCCGTGACGCTGGAGCGGAAGTTGTCCATGCCGAGGAAAGGTGCGAGCGCCTTATCGATATTCGATTCGACTTCCTGCTGGACGTTCTGAACGATGTTGAGCGAGCGGTTCAAGGTGCCGTTGGCGGCGTCATCGCCGGAGGCAAGGAGCTGGCCAGCGGAATCGAGGATCGTCACGTCAGCGACATCAAGCCCCGGCACAGCCGAGGCGACGAGGTGGCGGATCGAGGTGGCTGCGTTTCGCCCTGTCGCAGCACTGGCGCGAATCATGACGGATGCCGTGGGCTTCTGTTCAGCCTTACGGAAATTGCCAACTTCGGGCATGACAATGTGGACGCGCGCGGCGGTGATGCCTGAAATCGATTGAATGGTTCGAGCAATTTCACCTTCGAGAGCGCGTACGCGGGTCACTTCCTGCATGAAGGAGGTGAGGCCGAGCGAACCGACGTTGTCGAAGAGTTCGTAGCCGGCATTGGCGCTGTTGGGCAGACCGCGCTCAGCAAGCAACAGGCGGGCTTTGCCCGTCATGCCGGCCGGTACAGTGATGCTGGAACCGTCCGTTCCGACCTGGAAATCTATATTGCTTTCGGCGAGCGCCATGCTGATCTGGTTGAGGTCAGGGGTCTCCAAGCCGATATAGAGCGTTTCCTGGGCCGGTTTGTTGACGAAAATGGCCGCCGCCAGGATGATTGCGATGGAAGCGGCGCCGACCCCACCAAGGATCATCAAACGCGTCCGCCCAAGGGAACCAAAGTTCTTAAAAATCTGAACTAATTGATTTAACAGATTCATTCTGTTCTCGCACGATCCGTCAAAGACAAAGCAGGCTTATTGCCTCATTTGACGAATAGACGCCGAAACTTGTGCGAGCGTTTCGTTCAGCGCCTGCAGGAATGAATCACTTATCAGAAGAAATCGAAGTCACCGGCCGCCTTGCTGAGCGGCTGCGAGTGGCCGTGACGGGTGCCGCCGCCAAGGGCTTTCTGCATTTCGGCAAGCTTGACGAGGCTCAGCGCGGTAGCGACATCGATCGACCAGCCCTGTGGAATCTCGCCTGTGATGGTGTCGATGAATTCGGCCAGACCACGCGACTTTTGTACGGCCAGATCGATGCCCTGCATCACCTTCATGCTATCGGGAGAGTTCAGAATTTCGCTGCCGCCGAGTTCGATCAGCTGGGGTTCGATCCGCTCGATCAAGTAGGCAACGTCGTGAAGCTCGGAGACAATGCGCATCAAGATGTCGCTCAACGCCTCGACCGGCGCTGGCGGGTCAATCGGTGTAAAAGTCATATAAAAATCCTCGCCATCAAAAGAATTCGATACTCGTCTCGGCGGGCTTCTGCGGAGCGGCGGGACGCTGTTCGAGAGCGACGGTTCGCTGCGTTTCGGCACCGGTCAGGGGGTATTGCCGGGCACGGCCGGAAACCGGCCAATATTCGATCTTGCGTCCATGCTCTCCGCCGGTGCTGGAGCTGACCACCGGAATGCCTTCATCCCGCAGGAACTGCACCGCGAAGGCCGCGTTCTGCTCACCGACGTTCGAGAATGTCGAGATCGTCTTCGCGCCTCCGAATATCTTGGCCTCCAGCCGGTCGCGCCGGGCGCCCTTTTTCAGCAGGCCGTTGATCAGCAGTTCCATGAGATGCACGCCATATCGCGTGGCATCGCCGCCGGTCATCGGGGTGTTGCCAGTCCCCGGCAGCAGGAAGTGGTTCATGCCGCCAACACCAGCGACGGGATCTCTGAGGCAGGCTGCCACGCACGAGCCAAGGATGGTCGTGAGCACCGCATCGGGGTCGTTCAGGACCTTATATTCACCCTGGATGATGTGCACGCGGCGGGCCGCACCCTCGATGATCATTTCAGGGCTCCAAACACGGCTTCGATAGCCGCTTTCATCTTTTCGATGGTGAAGGGCTTCGCCAGAACGTTGTTTGCACCTAGCTGTGCAGCCTTCGTCACCAGCGCACGGTCACCCTGTGCGGTGAGGATGATGAAGGCCGCCTTCTTGGTGTTGGGGTTGCTGCGAACAGCCTGCAGGAAGCCAAGGCCGTCCATCTTCGGCATGTTGAAGTCCGAGATCACGAGGTGGTGGGGCTGCTCCGACATGATCTTCATACCCTGCTCGCCATCGCCGGCGGCCGTGATCTGCTTGAAGCCGAGCTGCGTCAGTGCATCACTAAGCAGCAAGCGGCTCGTAACCTGATCGTCAACGATCAGAACTTTGATTTTCTCCGCGATCGACATTATTCGGTCCCTTCCTTTCGGGCGGCTGTCATTTTCAGTATTTCTTCGCCGATAGCAGCCAGCGGAAGCTGCTGCTCAACTGCGCCAAGTTCGTAGGCAACTCTTGGCATTCCGTAAACAACGCAGGTTTTTTCGTTCTGGCCGAGCGTTCTTGCCCCTGCATGTCGCATTTTTAACAGCCCGGCAGCCCCATCGCGACCCATGCCGGTCAGGATGACACCCACGGCGTTGCGGCCGGCAAGCTCGGCAACAGAATCGAAGAGCACATCGACCGATGGGCGATGGCCGTTGACCGGCCCTCGCTCGACCAGTCGGCAGCATGGTGCCGATGCGTTGGATACCTGCAGATGGCGCTCGCCACCGGGCGCAAGATAGACCTTGCCGATCTCGAGACGGGCGCCGTCGGTCGCTTCTTCCACGACCGGCGCGCAGAGGCGGTTCAGTCGTTCGGCAAAGCTCTTCGTGAAGGTCGGCGGCATATGCTGGGTGATGACGGTCGGCGGACAATTCGCCGGGTATTTCTGCAGAACGGCGATCAAGGCTTCCACGCCACCGGTCGAAGAACCGATCGCCACGATCTTGCGGCCGACGCGAAAGTCAGCGACTGCGGGCGGCGGCGTGACGGCCGTAGGCCTGGCGGGCTGGGCGAAATTGCGCTGCGTGCGAGCAGCAGCCTTTACCTTTTCGATCAGGTCGCCGAAGGGGCGCGGTTCGCCCGGCTGCGGCTTGCCGACACAATCGAAGGCACCGATTTCAAGGGCTGCGAGTGTTGCCTCCGCACCGCGATGCGTCATGGTCGAGACCATGATGACGGGCATGGGGCGCAGGCGCATGATCTTTTCGAGGAAGTCGAGGCCGTTCATGTTCGGCATCTCGATATCCAGCGTGACGACGTCAGGGTTGAGCCGCTTGATCGCCTCGCGGGCCTCCAGGGCGTCACCCGCCTGGCCTATGACGTTGACTTCAGGATCGGATCTCAAGACGGCCGAGATCAGGCCGCGCATGGTAGGTGAGTCGTCAACAACGAGAACTCTTGCCGGAGCGCTCATGCCTTCCTCCCGATACCCTTGGTCGTATAGCGATAGGTGGTGATGCCGATATTGTCGAAGACGTGCTTGGCCTCGCCCGAGACGCGTTCGGAGTGGCCGATGTAGAGATGGCCGCCCTCCGGCAACAGGCCGGCGAACCGCTGCCAGATCTTCATCTGCGTCGGTTCGTCGAAGTAGATCACGACGTTGCGGCAGAAGATGACGTCGAACTTGCCCTTGAACGGCCACTGGGCCATCAGATTCAGCTCGTTGTAGGTGATGAGACGCTTAACGCGGTCGTCGACCTGGAATTTGCGGCGCCCCTGCATCTCGACCTCGGTAAACCATTGCTTACGCATAGCCGGGGAGACAGTTTCCAGCGCGTTTTCGTCGTAGGCGCCGGTCCGGGCGATCGCGAGGATCTTTGGGTCGATGTCGGTTGCGAGAATCTTGAAGTCGTAGTCGGCAACGTTCGGCATCATCGACAGAACGGTAAGTGCGATCGAATAGGGCTCCTGCCCGTCAGAAGATGCAGCCGACCAGATCCGGACGCGACCGCCTGCGCGCGCCCGGTTCAAAAGATCGGGCAGCACATGGTCGCGCAAGTGTTCGAAATGATGGTTTTCCCGGAAAAACCGCGTGAAATTCGTCGTCAGGTGCGACAGCATTTCACGCCGGGCGGCAGCACCTGCCGGCGCGGCGACAAGCTCGCAATATTCGCGGAACCCTGAAAGGCCAAGACTACGGATATGCTTCGACAAACGCGAATAGACCAGCGAGGCCTTCGTCTCGTTGAGATAGATGCCCGCATCCGCGTAGATCATGGCCGCGATTTCCGAGAGGTCACGACGCGTTAGCGGGTACTCCCCGCTCGCCAGAACCTCGTCGGCACCGGATTGCCGCTGATCTTTTATGCCAAGTGCATTCATGCGGCTTCGCTTTCAGTGTCGAGGAACAAGGCTTCGAGTTCGATCAGGCAGATCATACGCTTGTCGATCGAGAGTATGCCGCGGGCGAACTGGCGCTGGAGGTCGGAGGAGATCTCCGGCGTCGGCTGGATGTCACTGTCGGTGACCGTCAGGATATCGGAGACGGCATCGACCAGCAGGCCCACCACCTTGCGGCGGACCTGGGCGACGATGATGACGTGGCGAGCGGTCGGAGCGGTCGGCCTCATGCCGAGCCGGGCCGACAGATCGATGATCGGCAGCACCGCACCACGCAGGTTGATGACGCCCACCATATAGGATGGCGAATGCGGCATTCCGGTCGCCGGGGTCCAGCCCCGGATTTCGCGGACCGCCATGATGTTCACGCAGAATTCCTGATCGCCGATACGAAACGCGATAAGCTCGTTTCCACCCAGGGTCAGATTTTTCGCCGTGTACGACATTGCCTCTTATCCTACTGCCGCCAGAGACATTTCCGCCTTCAGGGACTGACCGCGAGAGGCGCCGACCACCGCGTCCACATCCAGGATGAGGGCCACGCGGCCGTCGCCAAGGATCGTTGCTGCGGCAATGCCCGGAACGTGGGTGTAGTTCGCCTCGAGGCTCTTGATGACGACCTGGCGCTGACCCTGGATCGCATCGACCATGAGCGCGCGTTGACCGCCGCCTTCGGATTCGACGAGCAGGGCGACACCTTCGACCGGATTGGCCTGGGTGGCGCGGAAGTTCAGGATGCGACCGACATCGACCAGCGGGCAGAAGGAATTGCGGATCGAGATTAGGCGGTGGTTCGCGCCGAAGGAATGGATCGCAGCAGCTTCCGGCTGGAGGGTCTCGACGATGGCGGTCAACGGGACCACCAGTGTCTGGCCGGCGACCGTCACCACCATGCCGTCGAGAACGGCGAGCGTCAGCGGCAGGCTCATCGTGAAGACCGAACCATGGCCCGGCTTCGAGGTGATATTGATGCGGCCACCAAGTGCCTGGATCGAGCGCTTGACGACGTCCATGCCGACGCCGCGGCCGGAGATGTCGGAGATCTTGTCGGCTGTGGAGAAGCCCGGCAGGAAGATCAGATTGTCGATTTCCTCGTCCGACAGGTTGGCGTCAGCCGGGATGAGATCGTTCTGGATTGCCTTTTGGCGTACTTTTTCGCGGTTGATGCCGGCGCCATCGTCTGCCAGTTCAATCAGGATGCGTCCCGAACGATGTTTTGCAGTCAGGCGGACCGTACCCTCGGTGTTCTTGCCGGCGGCAGCACGCTTTTCAGGCGTTTCGATACCATGGTCGACGGCGTTACGGATCATGTGCGTCAGCGGCTCGGCCAGCTTGTCGATGACCGTCTTGTCCACCTCGGTGTTTTCACCTTCGGTGATCAGGCGGATAGACTTGCCGGTCATGTCGGCGATTTCGCGAACGATACGCGACATGCGCTGGAAGACCGGTTTCACCGGCTGGGCGCGGATCGCCATGACCGAGTCCTGGATCTCGCGGGTGAGTTGCTGCAGCTCTTCGAGGCCCATATTGATTGAGGACGTGCCGGTCGTGTCGTTTTCGATGACACTTTGGGAAAGCATCGCCTGGTTGATGACAAGCTCGCCGACGAGGTTGATCAGGCGGTCGACGCGATCAAGATCGACGCGGATCGTCTGGCCGGCACCGGCGGCATTGTTCTGAGCGGCGGCATTGGCTGCTGCGGCAGCAGCGGCGGCCGATTCCTTCTTTTCGACGCGGGCAGCGGCGGCAGCCATCTGCGTGACGTTGGTCGCCGTCTCCGCGGCGGCAATGGCGGCGGCGGTATCGCTCGCCTTCGCTTCGGCGGCGGTCGCTTCGGAAGCAGCGCCATCGTCGAGGATCGAGAGATCGAACGGAACCGGGATCATCGGCAGTTCTTCGTTGGTATCGCCCGGCTTGCTGTCTTCCGCCGGTCTGACAGTCAGCTCGCAATCCCATTCGGCGAATTCGAAGACCGTGCGGATGGCGTCTTCACCTTTGTCGGTCTTGAGCGTGACGTTCCAGTAGAGGTAGGCGCCTTCGGGATCGAGCTCTTCGAGACCCGGCAGGGCATCGGCGTTGCAATAGATGCTCATTTCGCCGAGACGGGAGAGATCGCGCAGCAGAAGGGTCGCGTCATTGCCCTTCGAATAGAGTTCGAAGCGCGGTTTGAAGATGATTTCGTAAGCAGGCAGATCAATCGGCATCTCTTCCCCGTCGAAGCCATCGAAGGAGAAGGGGATCGGCTGGAAGCCGCTTTCGTCGGTGGGCTTGGGAGCCGGGGCTGCGGCAACCGGAGCGGGGGCAGCCTTCGGCGCCGGCTTCGGTGCAGGCGCCTCGGAGGCGGCCGACGGGGACGGCAGCTCGCCATTGGCGAGCGCTTCCAGTTCCTTGACGAGGCCGCGGCTTCTGCTTTCATCGACGCTGCCGCCGTCGCGGGCAGCATTGGTCAGGTCGGCGAGAACGTCGGCCGACTTCAGCATGACCTTCAGGACATCCTGAGTAGGCTCAAGCTTGTTGGAACGAACGCAATCAAGTGTGGTCTCAAAGACGTGGGCGAAGGCGACGAGATCATCGAGACCAAAGGCGCCCGCGCCGCCCTTGATCGAATGTACCGCGCGGAACACCGCATTGACGGTTTCCGGGTCGCGATCGCCATCATTCATTTTCAGGAGACCGGATTCCAGTTCAGCGAGCTGTTCCTCGCACTCCTGGAAAAAGATCTCTTTGATTTCGTTCATATCCATAGGAGCAAATCCTGGGCTTTAAGCGGTTACACGCTCGATGGCATCGATCAGCTTGGCAGGGTCGAAGGGCTTGACGATCCAGCCGGTGGCACCGGCTTGACGAGCGCGGTTCTTCTTTTCCGCGTCGCTTTCGGTCGTAAGCACCAGGATCGGGATCGCGCGATACTTCTCGTTGCGGCGTACACCTTCGATGAAGCCGAAACCGTCGAGGCGCGGCATGTTGATGTCGGTGACGATAACATCGGGATTGGATTCCTCGAGAACTTCGAGGCCTTCGACGCCATCTTCAGCCTGGATCGTCTCGAAACCTGCATTGTTCAGCGTCACGAGAAGCATGTTTCGGATGGTGCGGGAATCGTCCACCGTCAGTACTTTTTTCTTCATTACCGGATCTCCTTGGCAAGCAGGTGGTCGATGTCGACGCCAACCAGCTGCATGGTTTTCGTAAATGCGTCGGACACCTTCGAGAATGTGAACGACTGCTTGTCCTGGTCCCAGGTCTTCTCGGCGGCCATCAGAACCTGGGCGCAAAGAGCGCCGACGCGTTCGACTGCGGATGCATCGATCGCCAGAGGGTTGCCTCGCATGGAGAGAAGCTTGTCGCGCAATGCGGAAGCCTCATTGAGATCGAGAACCGCTGCCAAATTCAGCGTCTTGGCACTCTTCTTTGCTGCCATCAGCTTTTCCTTATCCCTTGTCCCCGGCCCCGCAAAAACGAGCCGGCGTCATATTCCGACAGGTTAGTAAACATTCCGCCCACCTCTAGCGCTGGCGAGAGGCAGCGGCATGCCGAAATCCTCATTCTGGTATTCGTCGTCGTCGGCCGCTTCCGATCGGGCCGCGATCGCAATCGGGCGAGAGGGCGCGGCACGCACCGGCTGCGGTCGAGTTGCATGGGCGCTTTCGCGAGCAATGCGAAATTCGCGGATGGTCCGGCCGAGTTCCAGAATGACAGTGTGGAGATGATCGGCACCTTCGGCCGAACGCTCCGCAAAACCAGCATTGTCAGCCATTTCCCTACCCAGATCCTTGACGTCGGTAGTGAGAGCTTCGAGACCGGCGGCGTGTTCGTCTGTTTCGCTGGCGATATTGGCGATGGCGGCGTTGATGTCCGTCACCTGACGGACGATGCCGGCAATCGAGTCCTGTGTGCGCCCGACCATCTGGACGCCGGCATCAACCTGCGTCTTGGTGGTCGTCACCAGCGTCTTGATCTCACGCGCAGCCTCCGCCGAACGCTGGGCTAGCGCGCGGACTTCTTGTGCCACGACGGCAAAGCCGCGACCGGATTCGCCGGCGCGGGCAGCTTCGATGCCGGCGTTCAAGGCGAGCAGGTTCGTCTGGAAGGCAATCTCGTCGATCGCACCGATGATCTGGCCGATCTTTTCGGCCGACTGTTCGATATCGGCCATAGCGTTGATGGCGCGGCCGACAACCTCGCCGCTTTCCTCGACAGCCGCGCGTGTGGCCGCTGCGGCCTTCTCGGCAGCCCGGCTGCCGACGGCCCCCTCGCGCACACGCTCGGCGATCCCGGCGATGGAAGCGGCAGAAAGCTGAAGGCGTTCGGCCTGGCTGGACGCATTGCCGGCAAAATTGCGGGATGCGCCGGCGAGAGACTGCGTTGCGGCTTCCGCCTTGGCGTTGCGTTCGGCAATTGCGGCAAATTCGGTCTGGAGGCCATCGAGCGCTGCGTTCAGTGCCTCGGCAATATCGGCATGTGCGCCATCGACCGGAGCGCGCAGCGTCAGGTCACGTGTCTGCAGACCCTCGATGACATCGTGAAAGATGCGGGCGACTTCCGTCTCACCTTGGGCGCGCTGATCGGCGAGCGCGCGCTGCTGGGCGGAGCGAAGCGAATTAAAACGTAAGGAGACGGCGATTTCGACATCCACCATGACGAGGCGGATGATCGACGTCATCAGATCGGTGATCTCACGGGCGCGACGCTTGGCCGAGGGCAGCATCGGCCGGCCGGCCAATTCGTCGGCGAGACCCGATATCACATGTTCCAGCATGACGCCGTGACCGGCCACATGCCAGCGGGGGTCTAGACCCATCTTGCTTTCGGTATCGGAGAGAACCTTGACACGCTCCGCATAGAGGCTGTCGAAGCGCGCATCCGTCAACACGTCCCAGTGCGAGGATTGCATGTCGTGGAGGCGCTCGATCTGACGTTCGCTTTCGAAATTGCGGGCGGCATCCGGGAAAGACTGGAAACGATGGAAGAGATCGCGCAGGCCGGCCTTCAAGTGGGCTTCAAGCGCCGGCCGGCTACGGCGGACCATCTCGCACTGCTCTGTGTCGAGACCGGCAAAGCGCAGGCGATCGCGCAGGCTGCCTGCCTGTGCTCCTCGAGCCTGATCTGATGGCATATCCTGCCTCAACGCCTGTCCCCAACCACTTTTCCGGGCGAACCCGGCCAAAAACTTTCGCCGCTTCGGAAGAACGCAACACGCGGAGACCGCCTTCGCCATTGGTCACGACCGATGGGCTGAAGCCTCCTGCTCAGCAATTCTGTTTCGGAGCTGCCTGAAGAGATGGATACCGGATCAACCGGTACGGCGGTACGGCGTCATGCCTGGTGGGAACGAGTGCATCTTCCCATTCCGACGTGTAATCCAATGTTTATGGTTAATTCCTTGCTTGAAGGTTAATAAGCCGTTCCAGCCCGTAGCTTTTGAAACAATTAGAGACTTCCCGTAGTAAATACTGGCGATAAGTTGCATCGCTGCTACAAGGCACGCGCAAGCTCTATGTTATAGAGCCAGGTAAAAGAGCCAGACATGATGTCGACAAGGAAAGAGAAATGATAATTCTCGGAATGGGTTCCTGCCTGATCACGATTACGATCGCCGCAGCCATTGCCCTCCTCGATACGATCGCGGCGCACCGCGACAACCGTACGCTTCGCGTCTTCTAAGACGTCCGGCGCCTTAAGCATCCCTTTACCTTTCCCGTTGGCAGCCCAACACCGTTGGTGTATCGACACGCGCTCCTGTGTCAGCGGAAGTAAGGGATTTATGTCAGCTCGGACCGGTCTTATCATCATCCTGGCGTTTACGATCTTCCGCATCGTGACGCTATATTTCGACACGACGGACCTGTTCGTCGATGAGGCGCAATACTGGTTCTGGTCGCAGAATCTCGATTTCGGCTATTATTCGAAGCCGCCGATGATCGCATGGGTGCTCAGGATTTTCACCGAGCTTGCCGGTTCCAGCGACATCTATTGGCTGCGGCTTCCCGGTCCCCTCTTCCATATGGCGACGGCGCTCGTGCTGATGAAGATGGCCAAGCGCTTCGTCGGTTCCAAGATCGAAGGCTGGGTTGGCGCGACCTACATCACGCTTCCGGCAGTCGCGCTCTCTTCGGTATTCTTCTCCACTGACGTCATCCTGCTCTTCTTCATCGCGATCGCGCTTTTTGCCTATTTCGAGCTGACGCAGCGCCGCTCGATCGGGCTCGCTCTTCTCATGGGCTTGGGCGTCGGGCTGGCGTTCCTGTCGAAATATGCGGTGCTCTTCGTCGTGCCGGGCGGTGCGATCGCGATGCTGCTCATTCCGGCAGCGCGGATTTCCGTGCGCGATTTTATCATCGCGGTCGTTACCTCGGCGATCGTTGCTTTCCCGAACCTCTGGTGGAACCTCCAAAACAACAATACGACGGTGCGCCACACGCAGGATATCGCCCACTGGAGCGATCTCGGCATCGATCTCCGCGGCGGGCTGGAATTCTTCTCCGCGCAGTTCGGCGTCGTCGGCCCGATCATCTTCTTTGCCATGCTCTGGGCCGTCTGGAACATGATCCGCGGCCGCAGCGAGCCACGTGAAAAGATGCTTGTCTGGCTGTCGATCCCCGTCGTGCTGCTCATTACCCTGCAGGCGACCGTTGCCAAGGCCTATGCCAACTGGGGCGTGACCGCCTATGTCGCAGGCATCGTGCTTGCGGTCTGGCTGCTTCAGCGCCTGTGGCCGAACGGTCTCAAAACCTCGCTCTGGATCAATGGCGTCGCTTGCCTGCTCTTCCCATTCGCAACGATCTTCTCGCACCAGCTGGTTCTGCCTGGTGGCAAGGAGGTCATGCAGCGCTATCTCGGCCGCTCCGAGGTCAGCCGGCAAGCGGCCGATCTTGCCGCACAGGCCGGCGCCGGTGTCATCGTGACCGATAACCGGGACATGGTCGCCGACCTCTTCCATACGTTGCGGGCCACACCCTACAAGATCTATGCCCGTCCGCCGGCCGACTTACCGGAAAGCTATTACGAGCAGGAATTTGCCCTGCCGGCCGATACCAACGCGCCGGTCCTCTTCCTGACGATCAATCCGCTGACCTGCGCGAACGAGGCGCCGGAGATGCTGAAGAGCTGGCAGCCGACCAATGGCAACTACCGGGGCAAAACGATTTATGCCTACAAGGTTGCCGCCGCCTGTTTGAGGCACCCCTAAAGCGGATCAGTTCACGGGATCAGGCATGCAAAGCCCGGTCCCGCCGCCTTCCACCTCGATAAATCTAACGCCCCCTCCCTCGAAGGCGTGGCGCAGCTGCGCCTCTGTCGCGCGATGGATTTCATGGTGGCGACCTTCATAGTCGCGTATCGTGCTGCGTGAGACGGCTGCTTTTTCAGCAAGGTCCGTCTGCGTCCAGTCGAGCAAACCACGAGCTGCACGGCATAAAGCGGGCGTCAGAATTGTTTCTTTTGCGCCTTGACCCATAGTTCCAAACCACCCATATTGGTCATTATAGATCATATATGTCATGTTTTGAACGGGATTTCCAGATCGGGAGAGCACTATGCCACACGATACGCCTTTGATTTCGACCATCGTCGGGGGCCTCGTGCTGGCATTCATCCTAGGCGCCATCGCCAATCGCCTGCGCCTTCCGCCTCTCGTGGGATATCTTGTCGCAGGCGTTCTCGCCGGTCCGCACACGCCGGGTTTCGTTGCTGATCAGAGCCTCGCGCCTGAGCTTGCCGAAATCGGCGTCATCCTGCTGATGTTTGGTGTGGGCCTGCACTTTTCGCTGAAGGATCTGCTTTCGGTGCGTGGCATCGCGGTGCCGGGCGCCGTTGTGCAAATCGGATTCGCCACCTTGCTCGGCTGGGGACTTGGCGCGCTTATGGGCTGGCCGACGGGGGGCAGCCTCGTCTTCGGCCTCGCGCTTTCCGTCGCTTCGACGGTCGTGCTGTTGAAAGCGCTTCAGGAGCGGCGCCTCGTCGAAACCGAGCGCGGACGCATTGCTGTCGGCTGGCTGATTGTCGAGGATCTCGCCATGGTGCTGGCGCTGGTGCTGATCCCGGCAGCCGCGAGCATTACCGGTGACGGTCACGGTCCTGTCGAGCCGCTTTCGGCGGGTCTCAACCGGCTCCTCGGCCTCGATCTCGGGGTCGGCGGCATCATCGCCATGACGCTGGTCAAGGTGGCGCTGTTCGTCGCTCTGATGCTTGTCTTCGGCCGCAAGCTCATTCCCTGGACCATGCACCGCATTGCTCATACCGGCTCGCGCGAACTCTTTCGCCTCGGAGTGCTGGCGATCGCACTCGGCGTCGCCTTCGGTGCTTCAAAGCTTTTCGGCGTGTCGCTGGCGCTCGGAGCTTTCTTCGCCGGCATGGTTCTGGCCGAAAGCGAGCTCAGCCATCGCGCAGCACAGGAAAGTCTGCCGTTGCGCGACGCCTTCGCGGTCCTCTTCTTCGTCTCCGTCGGCATGCTCTTCGATCCCTATATCCTGATCGAGCGGCCGTTGCCCGTGCTTGCAACCATCTTCATCATCGTCATCGGCAAATCGGTCGCCGCCCTCCTGATTGTCCTGCTTTTCAAGAAGCCGCTCAGCACCGCGCTAACGATTTCAGCAAGCCTCGGGCAAATCGGCGAATTCTCCTTCATCCTCGCAGCGCTCGGCGTCGAACTCGGTCTACTGCCGGGGGAAGGCCGCGACCTCATCCTTGCCGGCGCTATCATCTCGATCATTCTCAACCCGCTGCTGTTCTTCATCTGCGACCGTATGCGGCCGCTGCTGGAAAGCCCGAAGCGCGAGGAGCCGGCGGCAGAAGCCGCTGCTCCGGCGGCCGATCCCGGACACGCACATGAAGAAGAGCAGCTCGAAAGCGATGAGGTTCATCCGACGACTCTCAGCGGCCACGCGATCCTCGTCGGTTATGGCCGCGTCGGCAGCATTGTCGGCCAGAACCTGAAATCGTCAGGCACGCCTTTCCTCGTTATCGAGGATTCCGACAAACGTATTGCTGAACTGCGCACCCAGGGCATTGAAGTGCTGTCAGGCAACGCGGTCGCCCGCGAAACACTCGATCTCGCCAATCTCGCCGGCGCGCGCAGCCTCGTCGTCGCCATTCCGAACGCCTTCGAAGCCTGCCGCATCGCAGAGCAGGGGCGCGCGGTCAATCCTTCGATCCTGATCGTCGCGCGCGCCCATTCCGATGCGGAAGTGGAGGAGCTGCGGCAATACGGCGCCGACACCGTGATCATGGGCGAGCGGGAAATTGCGCTTGGCATGGTTGACCGGCTCGCCCAAGTGCATCATGACAGTGCACCCTATGAAGACGGCCCCTCGGCTGGTACAATCCTGCCGCCGGTGGTGCCTTCGCCGGAAAAAGAATGAGAGATTGGCGCCTTTGAGCCGATGTGGGAGTGAAATTGCCGAGACAGGAGAGACGGAGCTGGAACAGCGCCGCCTGGCAAGCCGTATTGCCGCTTCCGTGGTCATCGCGATTTTCGCCTATCTCGGCCTGCTCTTCGGCGGCAATATCGTCATTGGCCCGTCGTCTGCGCCGAACAGCCTGTCTTCCTCCAGTCGGGATTCGCAGCAGACGCAGGTGACGGCGCGCGACGCTATCCGCGGGCTGCTGATCAGCGACCGCAAGCTGGCACCGAAACAGCAACTCCAGGATGCCGGCCCGGCCGCTCTCAATGCTGCTCCGGCGCTGCAATTTGGCGACTGGCGCCAAGTTGCCCCGGCATCCGAATTCGAGGCTCCGCTGCGCTCTGCCGCCGCCCGGGCCTACCAGTCCCGCGCACCGCCGCTGGCTGCCTGAATCACGTCGCCTTCGGGCGCTTCTGATCCAATAGATACGCCGTAGCGCGATGGCGCCGGCCAAAGCATTATCCAAGGACTTAAAACATGCGTAATTCACCATGGCTGGTGTTCACCTATTCGGTGATCATCGTGCTCGGCCTGTTGATCGCCCTGCCAAACGCGCTGCCACAGAGCGTTTTGCAGCGCGTGCCCTCCTGGTTGCCGCACAACCAGGTTTCTCTCGGCCTCGACCTTCGCGGCGGTTCGCACCTCGTGCTCGAAGTCGATGAAGCCGACCTCACCAAAGAGCGCTTGAATTCGCTGCTGCAGGACGCACGCCGGGTGCTGCGCGAAAAGAACATCCAGCCGAAGTCGGTCGTGCGCAACAACAACAATATCGTTGTTTCGCTTGCCGACCCATCGCAGAGCGACGCGGCCGTCACCCAGCTTCGCACCCTTGGCAATGTGATCTCCAGCGGCATCAGCGCCGGCCAGTCCGACCTTGCGGTCACGGCCGACGGCGGCAACATTACCATTGGCTTCTCGCCGGCCGGTATTGCAACCAATGTCGACAATGCCGTCGCGCAGAGCCTTGAAGTCATACGCCAGCGCGTCGACCAGGTCGGCGTTGCCGAGCCGACGATCCAGCGCATCGGCGCAAACCGCATTCTCGTGCAGCTTCCGGGTGCGCAGGATCCGTCCCGCCTTCGCGAGCTTCTCGGCTCTACCGCCAAAATGTCCTTCCATATGCTCGCCCCGAACGGCCAGGCCGGTCCGGGTGTGACGATCATGAAGGATGACCAGGGCAACTCCTATCCGGTTCTCGATCGCGTCGAGATTTCCGGCGACCGCCTCTCGGATGCTCGCGTCAGTTTCGACCAGAGCCAGCAGCCGGTCGTCACGTTCCGCTTCGACAGTGCCGGTGCAACCCGCTTTGCCGATATCACCCGCCAGAATGTCGGCAATCCCTTCGCGATCGTGCTTGATGACAAAGTGTTGAGCGCGCCCGTTATCCGCGAGCCGATCACCGGCGGTTCGGGCCAGATCTCTGGCAACTTCACCACCGACAGCGCCAATACGCTGGCGGCCATGCTGCGCGCCGGCGCCCTGCCCGCCAAGCTGACCGTCATCGAAGAACGCACCGTCGGCGCCGACCTCGGCGCGGATGCGATCCGCATGGGCCTCTATGCCGGCGTCGTCGGCTTCGTGCTCGTCGCCGCCTTTATCCTGGTGCTCTACGGCACTTGGGGCATCCTGGCGAATATCGCACTTCTCATCCACACGATCCTGACCTTCTCGGCGCTGACGCTTGTCGGCGCGACACTGACCCTGCCCGGCATTGCCGGCGTCGTGCTCGGTATCGGCCTCGCGGTCGACGCGAACGTTCTGATCAACGAGCGTATCCGCGAAGAAACCCGCAAGGGCAAGAGCGCCTTTGCGGCCATCGACACCGGCTTCCGCCGTGCCTACTCGACCATCATCGACGGCAACATGACAGCGCTTATCGCAGCCGCTATCCTGTTCTGGTTCGGCTCCGGTCCGGTTCGCGGTTTTGCCGTCACCATGGCGCTCGGCCTCATCATCTCGATGTTCACCTCGGTCGCCTTCGTGCGCGTGGCGATGATCGAGATCACCCGTCGCCGGAAGATGAAGGTCCTGAACATCAAGCCGCTGATCCCCTTCAGCCCCTACGATAAGCATATCCAGTTCATGAAGGCGCGCTTCTTCGGCGTGACCGTCTCCGCGCTGCTGTCAATCGCTTCGATCGCCCTCTTCATCTATCCGGGCCTCAACTATGGCGTCGACTTCCGTGGCGGTATCCAGATGTCGGTGAAGACACAGGAAGCCGCCGATCTTGGCCGCTTCCGCGAGGGCCTGAATGGCCTTGGCCTCGGCGAAGTGGCACTGCAATCCTTCGGCGACAACAACACCATGCTGGTGCGCGCGCAGCGGCAGGAAGGCGGCGAAGAGGCTCAGACCGCAGCCGTCACCAAGCTCAAAGCCGAGATCGTCAAGATCGACCCGTCCGCGATCGTCACCGGCACTGATGTCATCGGCCCGAAGGTCAGCGGCGAGCTTGCCTGGGCAGGTATCCTGTCCGTCGTGATCGCCAGCCTCGCGATGCTGTTCTACATCTGGTACCGCTTCGAATGGCCCTTCGCGGTCGGCGCTATCGTCACCCTCATCCTCGATGTGACCAAGGCGATCGGCTTCTTCGCGCTGACGGGGCTCGACTTCAACCTCACAGCCATCGCGGCGATCCTGACGCTGGTCGGCTATTCGGTAAACGACAAGGTCGTCGTCTATGACCGCATGCGTGAAAACATGCGCCTCTATAAGTCGATGCCGCTCCGCGAGATCATCGACAAGTCGATCAACGAAACACTAGCACGAAGCCTCTACACAAACGCAACCGCCTTCCTCTCGCTGCTGCCGATGGCGATCTGGGGCGGCAGTGCGGTCGAAAGCTTCGCGATCCCGATGGCTTTCGGCATTCTCGTTGCGGCCGCGTCCTCGATCTTCATCGCAGCACCGATCCTGCTCTTCCTCGGCGACTGGCGCCGCCGTCATGCCAAGGCAGCCGCGCCTTCGAACGATGCAGCCGTGGAAATCATTCCGCCGGATGCCGGCCAGCCACGCAAAACGGCAGGCTGAACCGCCGATATTTAAGTTGAACTTGGAGAGGGCGCCGGTTGCACAGCCGGCGCCCTCTTTCTATGTTCGCTTTAAAGAGATCGGGAGCACCGTCACATGTCTTCCAGCCCGACGCCGAAGAAACCGGAAACCGTTTCCACCGGGTATCAGGAGGAGCGTATCAAACGCTTCCTCGCAACCGCCGCACACGACCTGCAATCGCCTCTCCGTCACATTGCCATGTATGCGGAAATGTTGCTCGACGATCTGGAACCGATGCTGGACAGTGAACAGCTGCAGAGCCTCAAGACGATCATGGACAAGGCCCAGACGGCACAGCGGCTCACCAAGGCACTGATGAGCCTTGCGGGAACGACCCCGCAAGTCACCATCGGTGACGTGCACCTCGCAGACGTTGTGCGGGATGCCTGGAGGCAGGTGCTCGAGGAATCTCCCGCCGGCGGCGCGACATTCGATGCGGAGAATCTACCCCTTATCCGCAGCGATGCTGCGCTTCTGACCATTGTCATGAAGCACCTCTTCTCCAATGCGCTGGCCCATCACGGCACCGCCGCGCCGCATGTTCGCATAAGGGCCGCACGGGAGGGTGCAGATTGGCGCATCATCGTTGGCGACAATGGCTGCGGCATCGAGCCGGCCTACCAGGACAAGATCTTCGATGCCTTTTGGAAGCTGCCGAAGGCCGGCGGTATATCTGGTCCGGGGTTGGGTCTGACGACTACTCGCGAACTGCTCAGCGCGCTCGGCGGCGATATCAGGCTAGACTACTCCGACGAGAACGGCAGCCGCTTTGCGATCCGTCTGCCGGCCTGACCAAAGCGCGCAGCAATCTTACAGATTTGCTTAGCGGGCTCTAAGCCCGGGCTTTCGCGTATCGTTGTCGCAAAACCGCTGCACACTTTGGGCGACATGCCCTAGGCGCTGTAATCGTCCTTCCAGAAATCCGGCACGTCATAGGTCACGTATTCGCGGAGGATGTGCTGCAAGGTTTGCACGTCGATCTCATCCTTACCAATCCGGAAGTCTACACCGTATTCTGGGAATTCCTGGAAATAATTGCCTGAAATATCGGTCGAGATGACGCCGATCGGACCGGTATAGCCGATGCCCCTGAGCTCTGGCACAGTTTCGCGAAAATCTGCGTTCGGCAATAAGCGGTTGTCGAGAAGAATGAGATCGAAGCGGGCAGCCTTCACCTTGTCCAGTGCATCTCCGATCGATTGCGAATATTCGACATCGACGCGCGGTTCGGGAAGATCCGCGATCTTCTTCTTGAGCGAACGGAACTCGATGAATTCGTCATCGACGAACAGTACCTTCACCGCATTCCTGCGTGTTGCTTCCGCACTCATCGTTTCATCTTTCCCTGACATGACGCCAGCTCACGAAACCAGACCGTTTCGCAACGCAATCGCCACCATATGAACGCGGTTGACGGCATCGAGTTTTCGGACCGCGGCCGTTATATGCGAATTGACGGTGTGTTCGGAAAGGCCGAGGATGATGGCAATTTCTGCGGAGGTCTTGCCTTCGCTCGTCCACTTGACGATTTCGGTTTCGCGCTGCGTGAGCCGACCTGACATTTCCTGCGTCAGGATTTCCTCATACAATTTGTCGAAGATGCGCATTGCATCGAGCAGGATATCCGCCACTTCGCCCTGGTCCGGCTCCTGACGCTGGCCGCTGAGCACCAGACAGTAGCGACGTCCTTCAGGCGTAAACAGCGGAATGAACAGGAATGAGCTACCGCTGAATTCATTGAAGATGAGGTCTGACGGATAACCTTCTATCGCCGTACTTTTCCCGTGAACCGGTGCCGTCAAAAACTGTGCCGTCCGCGCCTTCGCGGTTCCGAGCGCCTCCTTGAGGGTCTTGATGAAGAGGCTCATGCGCCGTTCGACGACATTGGTGATGACAACTTCGCGTTCGCCGAAAGGGGTAGCGACTTCCGAGATGCGCGCCAGAGTAAAATTATCGAAATTGTAATGCTGTGCGGCCGCCTTCAACAGTCGAAAAAAATCCGTGCGATTGATGGCCCGGCTAAGTTCCGGACCTGCATGAAAGGGGACTGCGCCAGCATTGGTCATTCCCACTCTTCCTCCTCCCCAATTCCCAGTCCGCCGATCCCGAAATCTTGGGATATACGTCTTAAACGCGAACAGTTACAAAAATTGCGAGGCAGTTGATGATCGGTAACGAAACGGGGGCCTTTCGATATCGCAGGCGGAGACATCTCGACTACAGGTGGTGCATAGGGCAGTTTACGCGAATAGTGGCTCTTACCTAGGTATCCCAATCTCTCTGCATTCAACATCCATGGATGCGGAAGACAGTGCCAGAAGTAAGCGCGGGAGAGCCGGTCGGTCTTTCAGCTAAGGGGTTGGCTGACGTTCGTGGCGGCGAACACGGATCGGGCGGCTCTCTCAGCGCTTTTTTCTTCTCTTTGGTTGCATCTTGAAATGCACCGCCAAGCTTGTCAATTGTGCTTTCTTGCGGTCATCTACCTTTGCATGCGCAGAGATTGCGGTTATCGCAATCACCGATTGCCAACGATGCCTGCGAAATCCAGTGGCTTCTCCAGGTAGAAATCGGCTCCGGCAGCAAGCGCCCGTTCACGGTCTTCCACCGCATCCGAACCGCTGCAAACACCAAGACGCATGGCAGAAAAGCGGTCATCCCGCCGCAGTTGCGCGATCAGCCCGCTACCGCTGTCGAGTGGCATGTAGAGATCGGCGATCAGTATATCCGGCACGCCTTCGCCTCCTTCCAGACGCCTCTCAAGCGCCTCGAATGCGGCCTGCGCGGTGGAAAAGCAGAATAGATCAATATTCACCTGCTGTTTCTTTCGGATATAGTCGAGATAGAAGAGATCATCCCTGCTGTCGTCGACGTAAAACAAGATCGGCATCTGGCCCCACAATCCGGATATTGTTTTCGTTCGCCCCTGCATTGTCCTTCGCTGGGACATTAACGCCACTTCACTAAAATTCGATATCGACCTTCAAGGATTTGCTGTCGAAAGCATGTTTCACGCAAAAAAATCTGCCTATTGAGTATTCGGCGATTTCGGAAAAAATATCTTGCCAACAGGAATGTGGCAGGGAGGTAGCGCGCGTGGGGGATGCCGTTAGATCAGGTCGACACGGTGCGGAAAGCAAACGCTACCGCATGATCGCGCTTATCATCGGCTGTCTGCTGGTCCTGCTCGGTCTGACCGCCCTGATTGGGTGGTTCCTCGAGATCGAAATTATCATCTCGATCGTACCGGGCTTTCCGTCCATGGCGTTCAATACCGCCCTCTGCTTCGTGCTCTCGGGTATCGGTCTCGCCATGTCGATGGAGACGGGCAAGCGCTATCGCATCGCGTCCTCCATTACGTGCGGCCTTGCCGCCCTGCTTTCCGCGGTGCGCCTGACGGAGATCATCACGCTCGGCCGCACGATTCACAATGTCGATGTGTTCCTGACACAGTTTGTCATCTCTCCAGCCTTTGCCGAGCAGATCGGCGGCGGTATGGGGCCGAACACGGCGCTGATCTTCCTGATATCAAATCTGTCCATTCTCCTCGCTCTCCACGAGAGGGAGTGGCGCGGACAGCTTGTACAGGAACTCACCAGCTATATCGCGATCACACTCGGCATGATCGCGCTTGCCGGATATGTCACCGATGCCGAACAGGGGTATCGCTGGGGTCCCTATGCCGCGATGGCACTGCATACTGCTATCGGTCTGGTGGCTTTCGGCTGTGGGCTTCTCGCCAGATCCTGGTGGATGTTGCCAGCCAACAGGGCGCAAATCCCCCTCTGGATACCGGCAACGATCTGTTTTACGGGACTCGTCGTTGATCTCTATACACCGCTTGGCGTGGCGAACGGTATTCTGTATGTCCCGCTCGTGATGACGGCGCTCTGGTTCGGCAATCGCAACGCCCCGATCTTCTTCGCTTTCGTTTGCACCGTCCTGATCCTGCTCGGTTTCTTTGCCGTCGATTATCCACAGGACGAATTCTGGCGAGAGGCTGCCAACCGCTCGATCACAGCTGCGACGCTCTGGCTGGTCGCCATCTTCGTCTTCTATTTCATGCGCAATAGTCAGCATCTGGAGACGGAGCGCATCCGCTTCAGCGCGCTGGTGCGTAATACGCCTGACGCGGTTATCAGCATCGACGATGCGGGCTGGATCACAAGTTTCAATCCCGCTGCCGAGGCGATGTTCGGCTACACGCCGCAGGAGGCGATCGGCAACAACATCAAAATGCTGATGCCGGAACCCTATCATTCCGAACACGACACCTATCTCGGCAATTACCGCCGCACTGGAGAGGAACGCATCATCGGCACGACGCGCATGGTTTCCGGCCGGCGCAAGAACGGCGTGATCTTTCCGATCGACCTCTCGGTTAGCGCTATCGTCACGGGCTCGGGCAAGACCTTCGTCGGCATCGTGCGAGATATCAGTGAGCGCGTGCAGCAAGAAGAGCGGATGAAGACAACGCTCGTCCAACTTGAGGAATATACCGCTGATCTCGAACGCTCCAATCACGATCTCGATGAGTTCGCTTATATTGCCTCGCACGATCTCAAGGAGCCGCTGCGCGGTCTGCACAATCACTCCCGTTTCCTGCTGGAGGATTACGAAGACAAGCTCGACGAAGACGGCGTGCGCCGGCTGAACCGGCTGGTCCGCCTCAGCCAGCGCATGGAAAAGCTCGTCAACGATCTCCTTTATTTCTCGCGCATCGGCCGCCAGCAGCTCGCCGTCAAGCGAACCGATATCGGCACTATTGTCCGCGACGTCGTGTCCACCATGGAGCTTCTTCTGGAGGAGCGGCATGCGAAGGTCATCATCGATGGCGTGCTGCCGGAAGTCATCTGCGATGCTCCACGTCTGACCGAAGTGTTTCGCAACCTCGTGACAAATGCCGTGAAATATAACGACAAGCCCCTGCCACTCGTCAGCATCGGCTATCTGGACCATTATTCCGGCCAGGATGGGACGGCGGCGCGCAACGTCTTCTATGTGAAGGACAACGGCAAAGGCATACCCCAAGAATTCTACGAGGATATTTTCCGCATTTTCAAACGGCTCGAAAAATCGCAGGATTCCGACGACGGCACCGGCGCCGGGCTCACCTTCGTGCGCAAGATCATTGGGCGTCACAATGGTGAGATATGGCTTGAATCCGAAGTCGGCGTCGGCACGACATTTTATTTCACTCTGGGAAGGAAGCGCGAGGGGCAGAATGCAGCAGCGTGACACGCAACCGATCCTCATCGTCGAGGACAGTGAGGACGATTTCGAAGCGACCATGCGGGCATTCAAGCGCACCAATCTGCGCAATCCCATCCGCTGGGCCGCCTCCGGACAGGAGGCGCTCGACGCGCTCGCGTCCATGGCACCGAAGCCCGGCCTTATCCTGCTCGACCTCAACATGCCGGGTCTCGACGGTCGCAAAACGCTGGAAGCGATCAAATCCAACGCGCATTGGCGCAAGATCCCGGTCGTGATCCTGACGACATCGGACGACGAGCGCGACATTGAGGGCTGCTATGCACTCGGCGCCAATACCTATGTACAGAAGCCGGTCGATCTCGACGGGCTGTTCGCCGCCATCCAGCGGCTCAAGGAATACTGGTTCGAAATCGCGATCCTGCCCCTAGAGGACTGACGTTTGGCGGAAGACTGCAGCGTTCTCATCATCGACGACAGCATAGACGACCGAGAAGCCTATCGCCGCATGCTGGCGCGCTTCTCCGGCACGAACTATACTATCATCGAGGCCGAGAGCGGTGACGAGGGTCTTACCCTCAACAGCCAGAGGCGCCCTCACTGTATCTTGCTTGACTATTCGCTTCCCGGCCGCGACGGCCTTGGCGTGCTCTCGGAAATCCTCGAGCAGGATGCCGCCGCCAATGTGGTGATGCTGACCGGCCAGGGCAACGAAACCGTCGCCGTCGAAGTGATGAAGAGCGGCGCGCGCGACTATCTCACCAAGGACGCGCTTTCGCCCGAGACGCTGCATCGCTGCATCCAGAATGCCGTGATGCATGGCGCGCTGGAAGCAAAGCTCGAGCAGAAGCGGCAATCGCTGGAGATCTTTACCCGCGCCATGGCGCATGATCTGAAGGAACCGCTGCGAACGATCAAATCCTTCAGTCGGATCCTGCACGGCTCTGCCGATCTGCCGGCCGAAGATCGCGAACTCCTCGACTATATCCTGAGCGCCGCCGACCATATGGAGGACCTGATCGTCAAGGTGTCGGGCTTCACGAGGCTTGAGGTTTCGAGCGATCTCGAGCTCAAGCCGGTTTCGCTGTCGGCAGTACTCGATCAAGTGGAGCACAATCTGCATCAGCAGATCGAAAGCCGGCAGGCGATCATCATCCGAGGTCGATTGCCGGAGGTGATGGGCGATGCGACGCTGCTCATCCAACTCCTGCAGAACCTCGTCTCCAATGCGATCCGCTATTGCGATGATACGGTGCCTGAAGTGTGCATCTCGGCCGTCACAGAAAGTGGTACGTGCCGTCTGGCGGTCAGCGACAACGGGCCGGGTATCGATCCCAATCATCGCGAATTGATCTTCCAACCGTTCAAGCGTCTTGTCGGCCGCGGTATCGAAGGCACCGGGCTTGGTCTTGCAATCTGTCGGCGCATCGCGCAGCTTCATGGCGGCTCGATCTGGTGCGATGCAAAGATCGGTCGCGGCGCGACTTTCCTTCTCGAAGTGCCGCTTGCCGAGATATCAGGCGAGCGCCCGGTGGCCGCCGAGCAGCCGCAGGCGGCAAAGTCATCCGACCATACGAGCGAAAGCAGCGGCAGACTGGCCGAGGTATTGCTGGTAGAAGACAGCCCGGCGGATATCCAGCTTCTGAAGATCAAGCTGATGCGGCGCGAGAAGGTGAACTTCAACCTGCATGTGGCCACCAACGGCCGCGAGGCGATGCAGCTTCTGGAGCAGCGCGCCGGCATTGCGGACGAGCCGCAGATCGACCTGATGCTGCTCGACATCAACATGCCGATCATGGATGGTTTCGAGGTGCTGCACGCACTTTCGGCCGACGAGCGGCTGAGCCGGATTCCGGTCTGCGTGCTCAGTACGTCAAGCGACGAAAGCGACATGCAACGGGCAAAAGATCTCGGCGCGCTTGCCTATATGGTCAAGCCGCCGACGCTCCAGCAACTGGAGGAAGCACTTGAAGATGTCGACACACTGGAGCTCTTGCCGCGCGGTGACGCACTTGTGCTTTTTGCGGAACAAAACTAGGAAAACATCATTGGCACGGGTATGACGCTGGCAACGACACTCTTACTCGCTCTCCTGGCCTCGCCTTTTCAATTTGGGCTTTCGTCAATGGCTTCAGGCATACACCATATCACCCTGATCACCCGGAAGGTGCAGGCGAATGTGGATTTCTACGCCGGATTCCTCGGCATGCGTCTGGTCAAGCAGACGGCCGGCTTCGAGGACGCAACCCAGCTTCATCTCTTCTACGGCGATGCCGAGGGCACGCCAGGCTCACTCGTCACCTTTCTCGTCTGGGAGGACGGAGCGCCCGGTCGTGCAGGCTATGGCCAGATCAGCGAAGTGTCGTTGGCAGTCGACCCCGCCAGCATCGGTTACTGGCTGACGCGGGCCATGCGTTTCGGTTTCCGCTCCGAAGGTCCGGCAGACGAATTCGGCGAACCGGTGCTGCGGATGAAGGATCCGGATAACGTCATCGTCAAGCTTGCCGGTGCCAAGGATCTGAAATCACCAGCTGTCTGGGATGGCGCCGATGTGCCGGTTGAGCATGCCATACAGCGTGTGCGTGGCGCGACGATGCTGACCGAACGGCCGACTGAGAGCCGCCATTTCATCGAAAGCCATTTCGCTTACCGGTTCTTCGCCAACCGTGGCACGATTGACCGCCTCGTCTCGCAGTCGGGCGACATCATTGACGTGCGCGATGCGCGCGGTTTCTGGTCCGGCGCACCGGGTACCGGCACGGTCGACCATGTGGCCTTCCGAGCAGATGACGACGAAGCCGTGCTCGCGGTTCACAAAGCGCTCGAAAAGGAAAACGCCTCGGCAACCAATCTGCACGACCGCAAATACTTCCGCTCGCTCTATGCTCGTGAGCCCGGCGGCACCCTGGTGGAGCTTGCCACCAACCAGCCGGGCATGCTGGTGGATGAACCGCAGGCGACGCTCGGTACCAAGCTCTTCATTCCGCCAAAAGATTCGATTACCAGTCTCGATGATCTGAAGGTCGTGCTGCCGCAGTTTTCCATGCCCGGCAAGCCGCGCATCAACTATCGCGACCTGCCGTTCGTCCACCGCTTCTATACGCCACCCGATCCAGACGGCAGTGTTTTCGTGCTGCTGCACGGCTCCGGCGGCAACGAGACGACTCTGATGCCGCTGCTGCACAAAGTCGCTCCGCGCGCGACGCTTCTCGGCGTGCGCGGCCGCGCGACCGAGGAAGGCTTCCCGCGCTGGTACAAGCGCATCACGCCCTTCTCTTTTGATCAGGACGATATCAAGAACGAAGCCGAAGCCTTTGCTGCGTTCATCGAAGGTGCAGTCAAATCCTATGGTCTCGATCCGAAGAAAGTCGTCTACGTCGGCTATTCCAACGGCGCGAATCTTCTGAATTCGCTGCTCTATCTGCATCCGAACCTAGTGCATAAGGCTGTGCTGCTGCGCTCCATGCCGGTACTCAACACCTATCCGCATGCTGATCTCAAGGGAACCGACCTGCTCGTCATCAGCGGAAAGATGGATGCTTACGGCAAATATGCAAGCGAGCTGGAAGAGCGGTTGAAGACCTCGGGCGCGACTGTCGATTCCGATATCATCCCCGGCGGTCACGACCTCGGCGACGCCGACGTGCCGATCATCCAGAAATGGCTGCTGCAGGAGAACAAACTGCAGGAAACTCAATAGCTACCAGTGGAAGCGGTCGGGACAAGACGTCGGCACGATATCCGTCGCTGGCGGCGCATTGCGGTCGATGGCATAGAGCCTTGCAAAACCCTCGTCCTTCACAAGATTGACACCTTCCGGCATCACCTCGCCGACATTCTGATCGACCACATCGGCATTGAGGACCAGGACGAAATCGAACTTGCTGCGCCAGTCGACAAGATAGGGTGTGAAGCCTGCGGCTTGCGCCATCAGACCTGGGCAGGAGAGCACGCCTGTCGAAAAGAGGCTTCCTTCCGGCACCGATTTCTCCAACCAGGCAGGAAGAACGGCGAGTGGTTGTTTGCCGCGCGCGCTGAAGAGGGTCGGGACGAAAGCATGCGCCAGCGGGACGGCGATCGTCGGCAGGTGCCGGAAAGTATCCTCGGTGAATGCGTAATGCCGCTGATCGGATTTAATCTCGGCAAAGGCCGGATCGTGCTGCAGCGGCAGAATCGCAGAGCCCGCGGGGACGGCTTCGAGCACCCTCTCCACGCTTGCAACATCTGCCTGGCCCCGCCACCAGTTGAAACCGATCCACGCCGTCCGGCCGAAGACGACGATGTTCAGAACAAGGAACAGGATCAGGGCCTGTCGCCTACCGACCTTTTGAAAGGGGCAGATCATCGCCATGCCGACAAGGGCGGCCATGATCGGAAAGCGCCAGCTTATCCATCCAGTGCCGAAGGCATGCCGTGGCGAGAGGATGGACAGGACAAGAAGGCCCGCCGCAGTGACGGCAAGCCCCGCGTGGACGCGCAGGTTTTTCCCGGCAAGCGCCCTGCTGCAGACCAGCAGGATCGGTACGAGGAAAATCGCGTCGATGAATGCAACATAGGTCCAGATGGCCGAGAGCAGGTTGGAAACCAACAGCACCGGGCTGTCGTTCCAGTCCGCGAGGATGTTGCCGACCTGACTTCCCGGAAGATCGGCTGCAGTCAGCGCCAGCGCGGCCGGCGGCAGCAGACAGGCGATCATTGCGGCCACAAGCCTGCCGGCAAGGCGCAGAACTGCCGAACGAGATTTGACGACATCGAAGCGCCAGGAAAACTCCAGTCCGCAGACAATTGCGAGGAAGAAGCCTACCGAAAACAGATGGACAATGGTGAGCAGTAGCGAGACTGTCACCCGCCACAGGAACAGCCTGATCGCGGAACCAGACTGCAGGCGATGATCCAGCGTCGCAAACAGCAATGCGAGGCCGAGGCCGATCTGAAAATTGATGAAACCGCCGATCAGCGTGGCGCACCAGGCGAAATATAGCATGCCGATCTGCCAGTAATAGCTGCCGCCGAACAGGTGTCGGTGCAGCATGATGGCACCGAACGGCGGCAGGACAATCGCTAAAAACAATAGGATACGAGCGAGCAGCGAGACGCCGATGAAAGGACCGATGAAGCGCGCGAGCAAATCAATGCCGACATTCGTGAAGGCACGGTCCCACTCAATCCCATAGATTTCGGGGAATGGTGCCTCCCTTATGCCGCCGGCAAGCAGCCACATGCGAGCATAGTGGTTCGGATAATCGAGGAGCGGTGGAAATTTGAAGGTTGCAACGAGGATAGCGATCACGGCGATGAAGCAGAGCAGAGGCGCCGTTGAAACCTGCCGCACGGCAACGTCCCGCGGCTTTTCCACCGCGTGAATTTCAGCTGAAAATATTTGATTAAGGTTCGCCATAGCCGATCCTGTCCGAACTTCGGGACAGGTCTAGCAGCCAATGGTCAAGCTTCCTTTAAGCGGGTCACCCTCGCCTTGCGATCATGATGCCGGCAAGAACGATCAAGCCGCCCAGAGCTTGCATTGCGGTGATCGATTCACTGAGAAAAGCCCAGGCGAGAATGGCCGCCACGACCGGCTGGAGAAGCAACGTCAGCGAGGAGAAAGCCGCTGGAAGATAGGCAAGCGCGTAGGCAATCGCCACCTGCCCGCCCGCATGGCTGACAAAAGCCAGGCCGAAGACCACCGACCAGCCGTAGACGCTTGCAGGCAGCATGTGGCCTTCAAAGAAGAATGCGAGCGGGAAAATTCCGACTGCAGCGGAGGCCGTGCTCCACAACATGATGCGGATCGTATCAAAACGGCTGCGAAGCGCGCCAATCGCCAGGATGTAACAGGCGTAGAAGAAGGCGGCGATCATGGCGACGCCATCACCGCGCAAATCGCCACTGCCAAAAGCGGCAGGTCCACCCTTCAGGACGACCACGCCGGCCAATGCCAGGACCAGGCCGAGTACGAAGACGCGGGTCACTTTGGCGCCGAAAAACAGGAAGCCGATGACGGTCACGAAAACCGGCGCAAGATTTGCGAGCAGCGTTGCATTGGCAACCGAGGTCATGGTGATTGACAGGTGCCAGGCGGAGAGATCCAGCGCCAGCACGGCGCCCGGCAGGATCAGCATCCCGTAATCGGAAAGGTTCTTCGGTTTCGGCCCCGTATCCTTGCGCAAAACCGAGAAGATGAAGATCGGGATCAGCGCCAGCGCCACGCGCCAGAAGGCTGTCGCCATCGGCCCGACTTCGGAAAGCCGCACGAAGATCGGCGATCCGCCGATCGCCGCACCGCCGAGAATGAGGGCGATGAGCGGAAGGCGGCTGGACGAGGGAGTTTCGGAAACGGCGGAAGCGGCCTGTGACATGAGATCTCGATGCTTTCTGCGCAGCTTACTCGCAAGCCACGGCTATGCCGCCACTATCAGAAGTCGCGCGCTGACGACAGTCAAAGAACGACAGATCGATCAGAAATAGGTCGTAAATTATGCCGCGCGGCGTCTTTCAGCTTTTCAGTGATTTCGCGGGCGATGAAGACCGTATGTTCGGTTATCTGCGGCAATCCCATCAGTTCGCCGAAAGTACCGCGGGCAAGCGGACCGGAAATGAGCAGGGATGAGATCACCCGGCCATCCGGTCCTAGTGCTTCGGAGTGTTCGGAACAGGCAAGGCCGAGGCCGGTAGGATCAAGAGCGAGATAACCATCCCGCGCAAGCTCGCCGAGCCAGGGCTGTGTCTCCAAAATGCCGCCATGCGCCGGACCGGTCGTGACTATGACTGCGTCGAAGATCCGATCCACTTTTGCGCGGGCATGTCGCGGCTGCAGAGTGACGCGGATCGTTTCATCTTCGATCCTTGCATCGGCGAGAAATGCCGCCAGGATCTCCAGTCGGCCGCCTTCGACCGCCATATCGAGAACTGCCTCGACCTGCGGGGCGATGCGGAAACGATGCACATCCCAATAGGGTCGCAAATGCCGGACGATGCGCCGCCGTTCGGCAACCGGCAGTGCACGCCAGACATCGTGGCCTTGAGAGCGAACCTGATCGATCACCGCATGCCAGCTCAAACCCTGTTCGGCCGCCTGACGGATGGTAAGCCTTACCTTACGTAATAAAGCAGTTGCCGAAAATGCAGGCTCAGTGATGAAATCACCAAAGGCCTCTTGTGGGACCTCCGCGTGACCGCGTGAACGCAGACCGCGGCGGGAAATGGCGACGACTGGACCTTCATGACCGTTTCGCGCAAGGGACGCGATCACGTCCGCTGCCGTCAGCCCATTGCCGATGACGAGAACCCTATCTTGCGGCCGCACGACTTCAAGGGCACCTCGTTTCGTGGTGTCCGCGATGAAACGTGGATGGCCGGCTAGAGTGGCGGCTAGCCTGCCAGGTGCGGCTGGTGGCGGATGGCTGGTGGCGATTACGACGATTTCAGCTTCGGTGAGGCCACCCTTATCATCGAGGATCACCCAGCCGTCGGTCTTGCGATGAACGGCTGTCACGGTTAACCGACGATGACGGATGGCCCCCGACTTCAGGAAGGGTTGCAGAAGCGAGCCGACATAATCGCCAAAGACCCGGCGGCGCGGGAAAAGCTGACCATTCTCGCGCGTGGCTTCGGGATCGTCGCGCACGGCATTGTTCGCCTCGATCCAGCGTTGGAATTCTTCCGGATCATCCGGCTGCAGGCTCATCTTGGCAGCCGGCACATTGATGCGATGGGCAGGGTCGACTGTATCATAGGCAAGGCCGCGGCCAAGCATGGGACGCGGCTCGAAGACCACGATATCGGGTATGTCGCTGCCGACAAGCTTCAGCAGATGATAAGCGACGCCACCGCCGGAAACGCCGCCGCCGATGATGGCGACGACCGGCCGATGAGATTTCTGTTCCGTCGAAGGCTTTATCTGGGACTGCATCTGGGCCGGCATCATTTCATTCGATGCCCGAGCATAAAAGCAGCGCGGAGACTGCGCAATGCTTCCAGCCTATCGTCTATATTTTTTATGGATAATCCATGACGGCCCGATCAGCCGGAGATCGTGGTCGCGAATTCCGGCGTACCTCTGATCGTATTGCTGACCGTACAAATCTCGTCTTCGGCCATGTGGGCGATCTTGCGACGCGTTTCCTCGTCGATATCCCCCTTGATGGAGAAAGCGATATTGAACTTGGCGACACGAGACAGGCCTTCCGTTGCCTTTTCGCCGGTCACATCAGCAGTGATTTCGGTAATCTTGTCGAGAATGCCGAGCTGGCTTGCTGCCATGCGAGCACTCAAAACGAGGCATGCCGAAAGCGAGGAATAGAGCAGATCGAGCGGATTGAAACCCGGCTGGGACGGGCTGGTGACGATATCGAGTTTTCCGCCGGTTACCGACGTGACATGTGGGAAGCCGGTACGGCCGAGAACGGCGTTTGCACCTGTGGGACGGGGACGAGCCTTGAGATCGGCCATTTTGAAATCCTCTATCGAGTACAGGTCTGAGATAATGTTTCCGGCCGAAAGCCGCAATGCGGCGATTTGATTTTCGCTTGGTTGCCCAGCGGAACCTTTCCATCAGTCATTGGTTTTTTCACCTGAGCAATCTGATGAAGAGGCAGGATTTTCCATGCCCGACATCCGCAAGATCAACCGCAAGCCAACAAGCCGTATGGACGCGCGCGACCGGCTGATCGTTGCGCTCTATGCGCAGCTCAGGGCCGAGCGGGAAACACGTGAGACATTGGAATGGGCAATCCGCAACGGTGCAATTTCCAACGACGTGCTGGAGGCGATTGCGTCCGACCCGGTACCCGTCGTCACCAGCGAGGACATCGCATCGCTCGAAAAGATCATCGCGCTCGACGAGCGGCGTAGCCGCTCACGCGGCAACGGCTGACGAGAAGGAACACACATGGCCTATATTACCTATCAGATCGTTCCGCATGACAATGGCTGGGCCTACAAGCTCGGCGACACGTTGTCCGAACCCTACGCAACGCCGGAGCAAGCGATGGACCGCGCAAGGGACGTCGCCTCACGCCAGAAGATCGGCAACGGCGATGCGCTGCTTGCCTATCCCTCACCTGATGGCAGCGGCTGGAAATTTCAGCCGCTTGAAACAGATAAGAGTAGTAGCAGGCTTTGAACGGAGACGAGCATGGCGGCGCGCGCAAGCTGGAAGGGCCATCTGAAGATCGACGACCTTGCCTGCGCCGTTGGCCTCTATACGGCCGTCTCCTCGTCCGACCGTCTCTCCTTCAACATCATCAACCGCAGAACAGGGCATCGCGTGGAACGCCAGTTCGTCGACAGCGAAACCGGCAAGCCGGTGGAGCGCGACGACCAGGTCAAAGGCTACCGGATGGAGAGTGGCGACTATCTTCTCATCGAAGGCGATGAGATCGCCGAGATCATGCCGGAAAGCGACAAGGTGATGGACGTTAAGGGGTTTATTCCCTTCGACGGCATCGACAAGCTCTATTTCGACCGACCTTATTATCTGGCGCCGGTCGATGAACATGATGCCGAAGCGCTTGCATTGATCGCCCGCGGCATGCAGGACGGAAAGGTAGCGGCACTCGCCGAAGCGGTGCTTTTTCGCCGCAACCGCACGCTACTCATTCGCGCGCATGACGACCACATCATCGCAACCTTGCTGAACTTCGACTACGAGGTTCGCTCCGCGACTTCCGCGTTCAAAGACATTCCCGACATCAAGTTCGACAAGGAGATGCTGGAGCTCGCCGGTCATATCATCGGAACCAAAAGTGGCAGCTTCGACCCCAGCGAATATCACGATCGGTACGAGGCGGCACTTGTCGAACTCGTGAAAGCCAAGATCGAAGGCCGCGCGCCGCCGAAACGCAAGCGCGAGCCGGAGCGCAAGGTGGTGGATCTCATGGAGGCTCTGCGCCAAAGTGCCAAGATGGGCGGCAAGGCGCCGGCGAAAAAACCCGCTGTGCGTAAAACTTCCGATAGAAGCAGCAGAAAGGCGAGCTGACCATGGCGCTCGAAACCTATCAGGCGAAACGTGATTTCAAGATCACGCCAGAGCCGCGCGGCAAACAAGGCCGCGCGAAGGGCAATAGCTTCGTCATCCAGAAGCACGACGCCACGCGCCTGCATTATGATTTTCGCCTTGAGATGGATGGCGTGCTGAAAAGCTGGGCTGTCACCAAAGGCCCGAGCCTCAATCCGGAAGACAAGCGCCTCGCCGTCCATGTGGAGGACCACCCCCTCTCCTACGGCGATTTCGAAGGCACCATTCCAAAGGGCCAATATGGCGGCGGCACTGTGATCGTCTGGGACCGCGGCACCTGGACGCCGCTCGGCGACCCGCATAAGGCCTACCGCAAAGGCCACATGGAGTTCGAGCTCGACGGCGAGAAGCTTAGGGGGCGCTGGCATCTGGTGCGTATGCACGGAAAACCCGGCGAGAAGCGCGAGAACTGGCTGCTGATCAAGGGGGACGACGTGGAGGCCCGGCACGAGGGCGCGCCCGATATCCTCGAAGAGCGACCAGAATCGGCCAAAACCGGGCGGCAACTCGAGGAGGTCGCAAAGAATCCGGACGCCATGTGGCAGTCCAAGCCAAAGGGCGGCAAGGCGGTTGTGACCGAAGCACGCTCGCAGAAGGCACGCCCTCGTATCGCCGCAAAGCGCGACTGGCCGAGGGGCGCGAAAAAGGCGGCCATGCCCGACTTCACCGAACCGGAGCTTGCCAAGCTCAAACCAAAGCCGCCGATCGGCGAGCGCTGGATCCATGAGATCAAGTTCGACGGCTACCGGCTGCAGGTGAAGATCAAGGACGGGCGCGTGACGATGCTGACGCGCGGTGGGCTCGACTGGACGGAGAAATTCGGCAAGCACATTGTCGATGCCTTTGCCTCCCTGCCGGTCGCAACGGCTGTTATCGACGGAGAACTCGTCGTCGAGCGCGATACCGGCGCCTCGGATTTCTCCGCCCTGCAACAGGATCTCAGCGAGGGCCGTTACGACCGCTTCGTCTTCTACGCCTTCGATCTGCTCTATCTTGACGGTTACAGTTTGCTGGACGTAGGCCTTCTCGAACGCAAAAATTTGCTGGAAAAGCTGCTGTCCAACGACAGTGGTAAGCTGCGCTACAGCGCGCATTTCAATGAGAATGGCGGCCTGGTGCTTGAGCACGCCTGTCGGCTCAGCCTCGAAGGTGTCGTCTCGAAACACCGCGACAGCAAATATGTGTCCGGCCGAAACGGCGAATGGATCAAATCGAAGTGCTCGCAGCGCCAGGAATTCGTCATCGGCGGCTATGTGCCTTCCACTTCGACGAAGAATGCCATCGGGTCGCTCGCCATGGGCTATTACCAAGACGGCGCCCTGAAGCATGTCGGCCGCGTCGGCACCGGCTATACGGTCGCGACGGCGCAGATGCTTTACGAGCGGCTATCGGCGATGGAGATGAAACAGAATTCCTTCGACGATAAGCTGACAGCAGAGGAACGGCGCGGCCTGCATTACGTCAAGCCGCAGCTCGTTGCCGAAGTGGAGTTCCGCGCCTGGTCGGCCGATGGTAATCTGCGCCACGCGGCTTTCCGCGGATTGCGAGAGGACAAGCCGGCAAAGGATGTTGGGCGCGAGATGGAAAAGACGACGGCGAAAAACCTGCCGGAATCGGCAGTGCAGCTCACTCATCCCGACCGTATCTATTGGCCGGATGAGGGCGTTACCAAAGAAGGCCTCGCGGATTATTACGCGCAGGTCTGGCACTTCATGGCGCCTTATGTCGTCAACCGGCCGTTGGCGCTCCTGCGCCTGCCAGATGGCATTTCCGGCCACCAGCGCTTCTTCCAGAAACATGCCTGGAAGGGCATGAATGACCATATCGAGCAAATTACCGACCCCAAGGACAAGAGCGGTGAAAAGCTGCTGCGCATTACCGATTTCGATGGTCTCGTAGCGCTGGTGCAATCGGCCGTGCTGGAAATCCATCCCTGGGGCGCGACAACGGACAATTGGGAAAAGCCAGACATGATCACCATGGACCTCGACCCCGGCGAGGACGTGCCATGGGAAAATGTGATATCTGCGGCTTATGAACTGAAGGAGCGCATCGAGGGCGAAGGCCTCGCAGCCTTCGTCAAGACATCCGGCGGCAAAGGGCTACACGTGGTGACGCCACTGGAGCCCAAAGCCGGATGGGAGGAGGTGAAAGCCTTTGCCAAATGGCTTGCAGACAGCATGTCTGAGGATGATCCCGATCACTATCTAGCAACTGCGACCAAGGCAAAACGCAGCGGCAAGATTTTCATTGATTATCTCCGCAACGGTCGCGGCAATACTGCCGTTGCTGCTTATTCCGCACGCGCTCGTCCGGGTGCTGCCGTGTCCATGCCGCTGGAATGGAGCGAACTGACCACCGAAATCGGTCCTGCCTATTTCACCGTTGATAACACGCCGGCACGGCTGCAGGCGCTTTCCAAGGATCCGTGGGATGGGTTCTTTGCCGCGGCAAAGCCGCTTCGAAAGCGGAAGCGATAGGCTTCGCTCCTATCGCGGCTTTCCGCGCCCGCTTTCGGCCGCGAGGCTCTTTTTCATAGCATCCATAATATTGATGACGTTGCCCGTCGATTTGACCGGGGCGGGCTTGCGAACTGGTGCTGCTTTCTTGAAGCTCTTCTCCTTGCCACGGATCAGTGCCTTCAGCCGCTTCTGAACCGGATCCTGAACCAGGGATGGGCTCCAGTCCTTTGTCTTTTCCTTGACCAGTTTTTTCATGAGAGTCAGCAACGCGCTATCGACCTTCGCCTTCATGTCGAGTTCGGCCGCCGGTTCGCGGAGTTCATCGCCGTAACGCAGCGTCCACAGAATGATGCCCTTGTCCTGCGGCTCCAGGAGTACGGCGCGTTCGCGTCGATAGAGCACCAGCCGGGCAATGCCGACCACGTCATTGGCGCGCATCGCCTCGCGGATCACACAGAAGGCTTCGGTGCCGACCTTGTCTTCCGGCGCCAGGAAATGCGGCTTGTCGTACCAGATCCAGTCGATCGATCCGCGCGGCACGAAACTGTCGATATCGATGGTGCGGGTGCTTTCCAGCCCTACTTCCTCGATCTCCTCGTCTTCAAGGAGAACATAGTCATCCTCGCCGCGCGGATAACCCTTTACCTGATCCTTTTCGGCGACAGGTTTATGCGTGACGCTATCGACATAGCGGCTTTCGGCACGGTTCTTCGTCGCGCGGTTCAATACATGAAACCGCACCTTGCTCGACTCCGTCGTCGCCGGCGTCAGGGAAACGGACGCGGTGACAAGGGAGAGCTTGAGATAACCTTTCCAGAACGCTTGCCGGGCCATTCGCCATAAACGGAAATAGTCGCGCGAGGTTCCGCCCGAAAGTATCTGTCGAGCAAAAATTCCGGTTTAGCGGCGAAGCTGCTATGAAGAGCAACGGCTTGGCGCGTGAGACCATCACATATGCGCTTCGACAACTTCCTGACACGATTTGGTATCAACTGGTTCCATGTCGTTATGAGCAGGCAAGCAAATGCGAAAAGAAGATGTCTATCGGGCGAAATGGATCGCTCTCGTGCTCACATTGTTTTTCGGCGCGATGATATCCTACGCGAAATTCGCTGGATTGTTTCCACCGCCGAATTTGGACGACGAGGCCCAATATGGACCGCCGGGTTGGTTCTCGAGCTTCGATCTCGGACCACCGCCATTCCTCCGCCCGCCGGAATTCCGACCGGTTAAAGAGCCGCACGACATTTCCGTTTGAACGAAGCATCTCCGGACGAGCCCGTCCCGGGCGAAATAACTGCGTCCATTCAACGAGCGGCTTTTGAGCAAAATGAAGGGCTCCCACTCAATACTCGGCGAGCCCCCCGCATCGGGTTCGGTCCTAGTAATCCTACTACCGCCGCATAGCTACTTTCCTCGCCGCGCTACCGATTCGCAACTCATCCAAAAGGGCTAGGCGTCACGCAGCCCCTTCAGTATGTTAGGCGGCGGGTCACGGTTTATTGGAGAACGGTGATAACTGTGACGTCCGCTTCGTCCGCAGCTCGCATGATCGCTTCCCGGAGTCGGTCCGCATCCGCCTTGCCAGTCATCACATCCAGACAGGCTTTTACGGCAGATAGAAACTCCTCGCCATCGTCGGACGGCCAGTCTCTCATCAAGGCGTTGGCAGCTTCTCCAACCGTGCGAACAGTCATGCGTTCGCCCCTGTCCTTGAAGACAAGGATAAGTGGAGCGAATTCGGCCGAGGTGTCCCATTTCATGGCACTTGGTTCCTGATGGGAAAATATATTGGTAACCACTGCAAGAGGTGTGCCACCGGCGCGCGTAGATGAATGCGGTTACCTGTTAGGGTCGTTTGACGCTGCGTTTCGCGATCATCGAGGCCAATTCGAACGCTTAATCGAATGGGCAAAACATCGTAGGGAGAAAAGCTGACACAGGCTCATCAAATCCTGTGGGCCGATCTTGGCGCCGCTGCCATCGCAGCTATCACGACGTCTAAGAGAATGTCTTTTGGCGCGCAGGAAATGGCTAATCACACAGAAAGATCAGATGGTGCCCAGGACCGGAATCGAACCAGTGACACGCGGATTTTCAATCCGCTGCTCTACCAACTGAGCTACCTGGGCTAACCACGCTTCTTGAGAAGCATTCCGCTTTGGAATGTCGGGGCCTTGGTGCACCCCGGAAGCGAGCGGGGTTATAGCATCTTGTTCGCCCATGGCAAGCATCAAATGATAGTTTTTTGACGGCCCCGAAGTTTTTGGCGATTTGCGAGGAAAAATAAGAGCTTCGCCGTGGAAAACCTAGTTTTCCTCATCCGGATAATCCGCCTTCGTTTCGTCGTCGGCGACAGGAATGGCATAGGAGCCCGTCAGCCAGCGCGACAGGTCCACTTCGCGGCAACGATTGGAGCAGAAGGGATAGTGTTCACGGTTCGACGGTTTGCCGCATTCCGGGCAGGGACGTGTCTTACGCAACGGCTCAACCTTGCCGCCGGTCTTCATTTCATCAGACATGGTTTCCTCCTACGGCATTGGCCCGAAAACTGGAACGAATTTCGGGATGCATGACGCGTAGATTCAAAAAGGTAGAACGTCCTTGGTGTGTCCGAATGGACGCACGGCGCTCTAACCGCAGATCAACCCTCGGGCCAACGGCTATGGACATCGAAGCCTTCGCCAGTCAGAAGCACGATGGTTTCATAAAGTGGCAGTCCCACGACATTTGTGTAGGAACCCACCATTTTTTGCACAAAGGTACCTGCCAGACCCTGGATACCATAAGCGCCGGCCTTGCCGCGCCATTGGCCAGAGGCAATGTAGTTTTCGATCTCAAAGCTCGACAGGCGTTTGAAACGCACTTTCGTCTCGACGATTTTCTGGCGCACCTTGCGGTCGGGCGTGATCAGGCAGATGCCCGTATAGACCACGTGGTTGCGGCCGGAGAGCAGGTGCAGGGAATTCGATGCCTCATCGGCGAATTCCGCTTTGCCGAGGATGCGGCGGCCGACGGCGACGACCGTATCGGCGGACAGAATGTAGCTGCCGTTCCACGTGATGTCGCCCTTGATGGCGGCAAGTGCGGCTTCCGCTTTTTCGCCCGAGAGACGGCGGGCGAGCGAGCGCGGATGCTCCGACTTCTTCGGCGTCTCGTCTATATCCATCGGCAGCAGACGCGAGGGCTCGATGCCGGCCTGATTGAGCAGATCGACGCGGCGGGGCGAGCCCGAGGCCAGAATGAGCTTGTATTTCAGCGCCATGGAACCTCGACCATCGGCAGGCGGGAGCAGAAGCTCTTTGGGAGCTTCGCAGACCAAGCTTACTTGAAGCGGTAGGTGATGCGGCCCTTCGTCAGGTCGTAGGGCGTCATTTCGACCAGAACCTTGTCGCCGGCGAGAACGCGGATGCGGTTCTTGCGCATGCGGCCGGCGGTATGAGCTATGATCTCATGCTCGTTTTCGAGCTTCACGCGGAACGTCGCATTCGGCAGAAGTTCGGTTACGATACCCGGGAATTCGAGGACTTCTTCTTTCGGCATATAAGGGTTTTCTTCCTGTGTGTTGGGTAAAAAGGCGCAAGGCGCCTGAAAATTTGCGCGGAAACTACACAATCAACGGGGATTTGTGAACCTCGTAGATCGGGCTTTCCGACTTTTGTTTCACGCCGATTGTGCGGCGATGCCATTTCTCTTGAGTAGCCGGCTTTCGATAAGGCCGGCCAGGTGATCGCGAACCTCGCGATAACCATCCAATATCTGCTCGCGCGTACCGGTCGCCACTGTCGGATCCATGGTCGGCCAGTAGACGACATCGACGGCGTTGGAACGTGTCAGTTCGAGCGCTGCGTGATGAGCCTGCGGTGAAAGCGTAATGATGAGGTCGAAATAGTCGTCCTCGAGCTCCTCCAGCGTCTGCGGCTGCCGGCGGCCAAGTGAAAGGCCGATTTCCTCCAGCACGACGTCGACGAAAGGATCGCGCTCGCCGGCGCGAACGCCAGCAGACCTTATATAGGTATTGGCAGGCAGAATGCTACGGGCGATCGCTTCCGCCATCGGCGACCGGATGACATTCAGCCCGCACATGAAGAGGATGGCGCCCGGTCGTTTTCCATCCTCCGCTTCGACGTGCGGTCCCATCGCCATCACCCGCGCCAATAGAGTACGCAGACAAGCGTGAAGAGGCGTCGGGCCGTATCGAAATCGACGTCGATCTTGCCGGAGAGCCGGTCCTTCAGGGTCTGCGAGCCTTCGTTGTGGATGCCGCGCCTGCCCATGTCGATCGCTTCGATTCGGCTCGGCGAAGCCGAACGAATCGCCTCGTAATAGCTTTCGCAGATCATGAAATAGTCCTTCACGATCCGCCGGAACGGCGTCAGCGACAGGATATGGGTCGCGACATCCTCGCCCTTTTCCGTGGTGATGGAAAATACGAGCTTGGAATCGACAAGCGAGATGTTCAGCCGGTAAGGACCGCCGGAATGGCCGACGGGGGTGAAGGAATTTTCTTCGATCAGATCGAAGATCGCGACTGCCCGCTCATGCTCGACATCGGGCGTCGAACGGCCGATCGTATCGTCAAGGACAACGTCGCAGAGCCGGAAGTCGTCCTTCGCCATTCCCTCACCTTTCGAGGTTGAGGCGGATCGCGACCGATCGCGCATGGGCATCGAGGCCTTCCGAAACAGCCAACGCAATCGCCGCCGGGCCGAGATTCCGAAGCTGCTGGGGGCCGAGCCGAAGGATCGAGGTGCGCTTGACGAAATCGAGAACCGAAAGGCCGGAGGAGAAACGGGCCGAACGGGCCGTCGGCAGCACGTGGTTGGAGCCGCCAACATAATCGCCGATCACTTCGGGCGTATGGGCGCCGATGAAGATCGCGCCGGCATTGCGGATCTTGTCGACGAAGGTATCTGGATTGGCGACGGCGAGTTCCAGATGTTCGGCGGCGATGCGGTTTGCGAGCGGAATGGCGTCTTTGAGATCGGATACGAGGATGATTGCGCCAAAATCGCGCCAGCTTGTAGCGGCGGTTCCCGAACGGTTCAGCGTCTTCAGTTGCCGTTCGACGGCCGCTTCGACCGCCTTGCCAAATTCCTCGTCGTCGGTGATCAGGATGGCCTGGGAGCTTTCGTCATGCTCGGCCTGGGCTAGCAGATCAGCGGCAACCCAATCGGGATTGTTGTCCTTGTCGGCGATGACGAGCACTTCTGACGGGCCGGCGATCATATCGATACCAACAGTGCCAAACACCTGGCGTTTGGCGGCAGCGACATAGGCATTGCCAGGGCCAGTGATCTTGGCAACCGGGGCAATCGTCTCGGTGCCGTAGGCCAGCGCGGCAATCGCCTGCGCGCCACCGATGCGGTAGATTTCATTGACACCGACAAGCTTTGCAGCAGCCAGCACCGCCGGATTGACCAAACCACTGGTCGCCGGCACGGCGATGACGATGCGATCCACACCAGCGACCTTCGCCGGGACAGCGTTCATCAAGACCGAGCTCGGATAGCTCGCCGTGCCGCCCGGCACATACAAGCCGACGGCTTCGATCGCCGTCCAGCGTGAGCCGAGGCCGACGCCCATATCGTCTTCGTAGATATCGTCCTTCGGAAGCTGACGGCGGTGATGGGATTCGATGCGCAGTGCGGCAACTTTCAGAGCGCCGAGAACCTCGGAGGGGACGACCTCGACGGCTTTCTCGATTTCTTCTTCGGTGACGCGCATCGGCACAGTGGAAAAATCGATGCCGTCGAACTTCTTCGAATATTCGGCCAATGCGATATCGCCGCGGCTGCGCACATCATCGATGATGGCGCGCACGACGGTGTTGACGTCTTCGGAGACCTCGCGCTTGGTTGTGAGAAAAGCCGCGAAGCGCTGCTCGAAACCATCGGATGTCTGATTGAGCCAGATTGCCAAGACCGGAATTCCTTCTTTACTCGAACTGTTTCGCTCAGGTGCCGGGATGGCGCGGTTTGGAGCCCGTTTCCCAGGCGCCGCCGATATCGGCAAGCTGCACCTCGATGCATTCGACATCGAGGGCAATCGAGGCCGTTCCCGCCAGCGAGAGCTCGAGCGTGCCTTCCGGCCCCTCGCCCTTCTGGTCAAATTGCAGGGCGAGCAGCGACAGTACATCGTCTCGTCGGGACCGGTCGATGCCGATCGAGCGGACGGAGAGCACACGTTTGAAAACAAGCGCGGCGCGGCGGCGTTCGAAACCCTTACGCTTGCGGACTGCCTCTTCCCAAACGAAGCGGTTGACGGCGAGCGCAAATTGCTTACCGCGCGGCGACCAGTCGATATCGGCCACCTTGAAGACACTATCCTGCACATGCGCGGAAATGACGGCGAGGTCCTCGGCATCGAGCGCAACAAGCTTCAGGTCGGTCATCCAGCCTCTATCCCGTGTCTTTAAGCCGCGACTGCGGCGATCTGTCAGACAACGGAAATAAGGCGCGGCGTCCAAATACGCAACCGGGATAAAGGGCGTAGAAGCGCCCTTTCTTATTCGCTGACGCGTTCGACGATGGCGCCGCAGCGGGTGAGCTTTTCTTCCAGCCGCTCGAAACCACGATCGAGGTGATACACGCGGGAAACCATGGTTTCGCCTTCGGCCGCAAGGCCGGCAATGACGAGGGAAACGGAGGCGCGCAGGTCAGTCGCCATGACAGGGGCGCCTTTCAGCCGCTCTACACCCTCGATCTTCGCCGTCTGGCCCGACAGCGAAATCTTCGCGCCTAGTCGGGCAAGCTCCTGCACATGCATGAACCGGTTTTCGAAGATCGTTTCCGTAACATGCGAGATGCCGGAAGAGCGGGTCATCAGCGCCATGAACTGCGCCTGCAGATCGGTCGGGAAACCCGGGAAAGGATCGGTGACGATATCGACCGGCTGGATACCAGCTCCATTGCGCTTGATGCGCATGCCATTGTTAGTCGACGAAATCTCCGCTCCGGCGCGGCGCAACGTTTCCAGCGCCGTTTCCAAGAGGACCACATCGGTATTCTCGAGCACGACATCGCCGCCGGCCATGGCAACAGCCATGGCATAGGTGCCGGTCTCGATGCGGTCCGGCAACACCCGATGGCGCGCACCGGAAAGCGAGGTGACGCCTTCGATCGTGATAGTCGACGTGCCGGCGCCGGAAACCTTGGCGCCCATGGCGTTCAGGCAGTTGGCGAGATCCACGACTTCAGGCTCGCGGGCGGCATTGCCGATAACGGTTGTGCCGCGGGCAAGCGTTGCCGCCATCATCAGCACATGGGTCGCGCCGACGGAAACCTTCGGGAAGGTGTAGTGCGTGCCAATGAGACCGCCCTGCGGTGCCTTGGCATTGATATAGCCGCCGTCGATCTCCATCGTGGCGCCGAGTGCTGTCAGGCCTTCGATGAAGAGATCCACCGGGCGCGTGCCGATGGCGCAGCCGCCCGGCAATGAAACGCGGGCATGGCCCTCGCGAGCCAGAAGCGGACCGATGACCCAGAAGGAGGCGCGCATCTTCGCAACCAGTTCATAGGGAGCGGTCGTATCGACGATGGTTCGGCAGGTGAAATGGATCGTGCGGGCATAGGAATCTTCCTGGCGCTCGCGGCGGCCGTTGACCGCAACGTCGACACCGTGATTGCCGAGGATGCGCATTAGCAATTCGACATCGGCAAGATGAGGCACGTTTTCGAGCGTCAGCGTATCGCTCGTCAAAAGCGAGGCGATCATCAGCGGCAGCGCGGCATTCTTGGCGCCGGAAATCGGAATGATGCCATTAAGCTCATTACCGCCGACAATTCTGATACGATCCATGTGCACTTACGGGCGAGGCCCGCCTTTCCTGAAAGTGTTGCCTGTGGGGGCAAGGCAAGAGGTGGGGGTCTTTAGAGCAAATCCCATGACGCTTCAATTCGTCGCGGACCGAACATTACGATTCGTCCATTTTTGCGGCGGGCTTTTTTGCAGCGGGCAGGCCATTCGTCTCGTCCGCCCGGCCGGATCGGCGAGCGCGCACCTGCTGTTTGCGTTTTGAAAGATTTTCTCTCAGCTTTTCGGCCGCCCGTTCCCGGCGCAATGCCGCCTGGGCCTCTATGGCCGCTTTCCGGCTCTGCCGGGCCTTTTCAGTCTCTTCGGTCATTCCCCAGAATTAACCGGATTCGCGCCATTCCAAAAGTGCCTCATCCGTTATTCCCAGAGAAGTTGGAAATTGCGGCTTGCGCTCCTGCCGAAGCTGTGGCAATAGGCGCCCCGTTCACGCGAATTGAGCGTTTCCGCTTCACGCGTCTGGTCCTGCTGCCGTAGCTCAGTGGTAGAGCACACCCTTGGTAAGGGTGAGGTCGGTGGTTCAATCCCACTCGGCAGCACCAGTTTTCTCCCTTAGCATTATTCCCTCGCGCCCATCGGCGCCATTTGTCAGCGACTCTAAGGATTGTCTCTACGGAGCTACCTTTGTCTCTCCCAGTCTCACAGGTTTGTCTCTAATGGCTTAAATCACGAGTTCTGGTTCTGAATCCCGCCATGTGCCTTAGTGCTTTGCGAGACGTCGTCGCATCATAGGCTTAGTCACAATCTTGCCATGGTGCCGCAAATGTCGTCCACTTCTCATCCAGATCGTTTCATTCCAGTTTCCGACGGCAGCTACGCTCGTTACAAATCGATCATGCGTCTTTCTCGGAAAGAGCAAGACGAGGTATTAGGGAGAGAGCGAGCAATCCTGCGCGACGACACATTGGGTCTCATTGAGCGGGAATCTCTCTGGGCTGCGATCCACGATGTCCACCGCGCATTGAAGACCCTCAAGGGCCAGATCATCGAGGTCCCGTCGTATCCATCGCGCTATCGTGATTCAGTCCCATTCAGTGGCGCTGGCCTCCCGAAGGCTTTCTTTCTCAACTTCGGGAACGATTGCGGCCTGGAAGTCGATGGCGACCATGAAAGGTTTATCGAGGGGACGTACTTCGTTGCGTGTACGATGGGCGGAAAGACCGGCTACCGCTACGTCGTCGTTAGCGACACGCCACACGATATGGACGGCAAGAGCGTGCCGCTTGGTGTATCGTTGCTTGAGCAAACACGCGTGGCAATCGGCTTCGTAGAGCTTGGACATACGCTCGACGAGAGCATTAACAGAGTTACCGGTGATCCATTGATCTGTTCGTCAGTTCAGCATGAAACTGTTCGGGGCGCACTGAATGGTGGGATCGATCTGGTCTCGCGATTGTCCATGAACATCGATGTTCCTACCAATGCTGCCTCCATGCGCTTAGTCTTTTGATGCAGAATGGGGGCCGTTTAGCTGATCGATTGCACTGGCGATGTATCAACACAACTGCCCTGCTTCTGATTGATGAGCGTTTACAGCCTATGGCGTGAACGTCCATCGTTTTACATGCGCTCCGAAGATTTGCCATATGCACATCTGCTATGTCCCTGAAGCTTAAATGGTTTGCCTCTAAAGCCCCCGGAGCAAAATTTCGACGGAAACTCACACAATATATAAGTGTACTATTTTGTAGACTGTTCTAAAATGGGGTTAGACCAAGCAGATGCAGGAAACAACGGAAGATGCCTGATACGCGGAAGGTTTCCACGGAGGATATATTAGGGCGACTCTCTGAAGGATCACGTGTGCAGCATTGTTGGCAGATTGTTTTCGAACTGTTCATTGCTTGCCTTCGCGGGACGAAAATCCTGCTATTATTAGCAGCGTTTTTCTCGCTACCCGGTTACGCGGCCGGCGCATTGCAGTGCGACTTCGTTCCCGATGAATTTGTGAATTTTGAAACAGGCTTCCTCGTCGAGCCGAGCATTCACTGCAAGGAGACTTGGTACAAGTACTATACGTTTTATGATGTTGAACAGGAGAAGGTAGTTGCGAAGAAAAACTCCGCTTATAAGGACATGACAAAGCCACATAAAGAAATGTGCAAACACGAGTATGAGATTTGCATTAAACATGCCAAATTAGAAAAAGGCGAAAATTTTAAAGACAAATTGGCCCAACTGAGGGATGGGGCTGCCGATGCCGTGTACTACAAGAATAAACTTGGAGAAGTCAGGAAGTCCTACGAGGCAGCTAGAAATTCTACAGATGGAAAATATGCAAACACAAATGAGTATTACGAATGGACGAGCAAATCATCCGAATACAGCAATTTTATTTATTATTACGAGCAGGCCATTAACGAGATTATATTAACGTCGGATTATTTGCTTGAAGCTTTTGACGATCAGGCGCAGGAAGCTATTAACGCCGTTGTTATTTCAAACGAGAACGGGGTAATTAAGCTCAAAGTAGATAAAACATTTCCGCCCGGTAGCGGATACTATGACGTACACTTAGAAATTAACGCCGTCCACGATCAAGAAGGCGAGCGTTCAGACTTCATTTGGCCCTACGGACGCAATTCGTATTTCTATTCGATTTTCACCCGTGTGCCACCGCCTATTGTATTCGATTCTGATAGTCGCCCAATGTCGATCGAGTCGTTCGACTGGGATCAATTCTGCTACTCCACTCCAAATTGCAAGTACACGACCGCGCTCGCAATCGCCACCATGCTGTTGTCGAGCAACCTACCAGCTGAAGACGCGAAGGCCCTAGAGACGACGCTCCAGGAGGTCAAAGAACAAAAGGACCCGTTGAAAACAGAAGATTCTATTGGTCGAATTTTGAATATCGGGCTGAAAGTACTGAAAGTCGGTTGGCGGCCAGCAGCTCCGTGGATTAATCTATTGGAGTGGAACACGTGTTCGAACCTCTGCCCGCCGCCGTTCCCTCCTGCGGACGTGAGTACATTCGTTTCTTCATTGTCGGAAGAAGAGCTTGTGCTGCAATTTCAGTTAGCCGAAGAGGCGATACAGAAACTGTATCAATTTAATTCTCCGCCCTATACGGACATTGCGATTGCAAACCTCAGAGCTTTTCAATCTCAGCTAAAGGCACAGCTGAGATTTGTGCGCGAGACAAAGGCATATTTCGCAAACAAGAATGCTCATGCTCCAGCAGGGGGAAACCACGACAAGGCCGATGCACCTAACGGGATGGAAAAGCCGGGCAAACCGGACCACGAGCCCGTCAAAGCTGAAGGAGGAGACAAAGCAGGCCAAGGCGATAAACCTGATGCCGAAAAGCCTGACGAGGGAAAGCCAGACAAGGGCAATGACAAACCAGATAAAGAAAAAGAGAAACCAGACAAGCCTGTGGTGATCCATGGGCCGGGCTGATACGACGCGAATTCAGTACGTCGTCAAAGCTCTCAGGAAGGAGTTCGGCTGGACCTCCAACAACGAGAAGAAGTGGATCGGTATCGGCTCAGGGGTCCGGCGGTCTTTCGCCCATCGAGCCGTTAACATGGTCAAGGAAAATCCGCGGGTTCACTGCTCGTCGCGGTAATCGAGAAGCAGAAAGTGCCAAAGCACATCCAAGGACCCTTCCATCTTTTCTATGATGGCATCCTCCTTGATTGGTCCGACCGTTCGCCACCTGCGCCAGGTGGTGATTTGTCCTGCCGAGCTGAGCGTAGGTCTGGGGTACGACGTCCTTATTGAAAGGACCCTGCGCAAAGATTTGTGGTTCCATATCCGATCGCGGACCGAGGTAAACCGGATCGTTAGGTCGAAGCCACCACGTTTATCTGCACATGCTGTGGTCGTAGGTTAGCAATCGCGCACGCGCCCCTTGACACCAGGTTGAATGTTCTCTATTTGTTCACGCCATGTTGAACAGCGAGCACTCCCTCTTCCGAATACATTCGCCACTCTGACCCCAAAACGTCGAGTAACCGATCTTTCGTGGAGTGTATTATGAGCATCCCCAACGTGCCATTATCTGGATGTGCAAGCCCGCCATCCGCTTTCTCGCGCTGGTCCGACCGTTTCTGCACCTCTCTCCTGCGGTGGCACACACCAAGCTATTCCCCCTTCCAGCCACGAATAATTTCGTGACGGCCTGAAAGCCGTCGATCTCCCCCGACTTGCACGACAAGCGCCGACCTTTGCCCAATTGGCAAAAGGTTAAAAAAGCACGCGTGCGGGTCCTCGCATTAACTTTTCTTTAAGAAATGCGCCGGTATTTAGGGGTCAAGACGCGACTTGCCCCGGATATGGGGTTTGAGGGTCTGGAAAAGGGACAGGTGTCCCAATTCCTTCGAACCGCTTCGGGATGGTCCCGACGGCTACTAGAGCATTTGCATGGCCGGAAGGTGGTCTTCCGGTTCTCTGGGTCTCTCCCACAAGGGGTGACTCCGGGGTCGAGGCAAGCCTCTCCAAGGGAGGACGCCGCGATCAGGCAATGGGTCATGGTACCGAGGTCGAAGGAGCGCCGCATGAACATCAAGCACCGCATCGCCCGCAAGCTTTACATGAATCGTGAAGCGCTCGCTGCCGCATCGATGGCAGCGGTGGTTTCGACGCAGCTTGTCGGCGACATCGGGATTGATCTCCGTGGCCGCGCACCATCGTCAGCGCCTAGCGTTCCTGAGAATCCCGGAACCTTCCGCTACACGCCCCCGCACCCCGGTCTCGCTACCCGCAAGCCCGCACTCAAGCAGGCCAAGACGGCGCGCGGTCATTCGATCTTCCGCGGCATCATTCTCTGGCACGAAAGCCTTCTCGAGCTTCGCGTCTCCTACCTGCTCCAGACCTGGCACAACGTTCGCGAAATCCATTCGCAGTATCCCCGCGTCACCTACATCGCCGCGGATGGTCGCACGCGCACCCACACCTTCGACTACTACGTCGTGTTCGAGGACGGGCGGCGACTGGCGATCGCCGTCAAGATGAATCGCAAGCGCGCCTCGATGCTGGACATGCTGTCCAGCATCGAGGACGCAGGTATCTCGCATAAAAACGGCGGCCGGCTTGCCGACGAAACTCTTCTCATGACGGAGAAGGACGCGACTATCGCTTCCTTCCACAACTGCTCCGAAATCCTCGCATCGCGCGAGACCTGCGACCCCGCCGCCGAACACGAACTCCGTGAGATCGTGTGCAGCCTGACGGGGCGTTTCACATTTATGACTCTTCTCACTGGATGCCAGGATGTGGCCGCCCGCCGGGCTGCCATCTGGCGTCTCATCGACCTCGGCGAACTCTCTCCAGAAGGCATCGGTCGGATCGACGAGCTGGTCTGGCTCATACGCGGCATGGCTAACCCCATTCCGTCTGAGCCTACCCAGCCCGCAACGACACGAAAAGGAGAGCGTACGTGTCCCAGAGCTACCCACTTCCGACCAGAACCCACAACCACTCCCTGGTCTCCCTGGGGCGTACCGACCGCTTCGTTGATGGATCGGAGAACTACATCCCGATCTTCTCGGACAGCCTGACCTGCACGTTCGCTCACGAGGCCGATCGGCAACGGACGATGGTGCTGACGAACGAGGAAATCTGGCGGCGGCTTAAAGCCGGCGAGGCAGACGTCATCTATTACCATCACAGCGCCCCGATCCAGAGGACTCTGGCCGTCCACGGCGACAAAACCCTCAACTCGTTCGACCCAGAGGTACAGTTCGAGGCGCGCCTTCGTGAGAAGTTGATCGCGCGTTACGAGACCGCGTGCCGAGATGCAAAGAAAAAGCTGCCGTTCTCTGTGAAGCTTCAGGCCAAGCTGGATGCCTGGTGGCTAGAACTCCATGGTGTCGACGACACGACGAAGAATGGTCGTCGGCGACGCACTGGCCAAGCAATTGCAGAAATCAGCAATGCTCCGAGCTGGAAGACGTTCAAACGCGACTACGACAAGTACATCGCGTCGGGACGCAATCCCGTCGTTTTCGTTCCGCTGCATCACGGTCCTGGTAGCCGCACGGTAATCCCCTGCCGTGCTTCCGAACTGTTTCACCAAAAAATGGCTCGTGAATACATGAGCCGCCTTCGGCCGACGCCCGCACAGGTTCATCTCGCCTATCTCGCGGAACGCGATGGCGAGAACGACCAGCGCCGAGCGGCCGGCCTTCCGGACCTGCTGGAGTTTTCGCTGACGAAAACGAAGAACGCGATCAACCGTTTCGACGCGTTCGAGGTCATGGCCGCGCGCGAAGGGGAACCGGCAGCCCTCAAGCATTTCCGCGACGTAAAGGCCAGCTTCGACATCGAGCGCCCTGGCGCGCGTGTGGAAATTGACGAATGGAAAGGCGACCTCATCACTCTGATGGTGAAGACGGGCCTCTGGGCGCATCTGCCAGACGTGTTTATCGAAGCGCTCCCCAAGACCCTCCGCCTTTGCGTCACCGTCGTGATCGACGTCGCCACCAGGTATGTCCTCGGCGTAAAGGTGACTCCCACCCCCTCGGCCGAGGCAGTCGCTGGCGCACTGCGCATGGCGATGACTGATAAGACCGATCTGTCGCGCATGGTCGGAGCGGAAACCGATTGGTCTGCCGTCGTGAAGCCAGACCTCGCGTCCATGGACAACGGCGGACCATTCCTCTCCGATCACTTCATCACCGGCGCGCAATCCATCGGCATCACTGTCGTGCGCGAACCGGCTGGAGAAGCTCCGAGACGGCCGTTCATCGAACGTCTGTTCGGAACTATCGGCCCCGCGATCACCCACTACCTCGATGGTCGGACGTTCGCTTCGGTGGATGAAAAGGGCGATTACGAGGCCGAGGCCCACGCGAGTGTATTCCTCGACGAGTTTGCCAGAATCATCATCTTCGCGATCTGCGACATCTATCACCGAAAGCGTCATAGCGGCCTGGGCGGCAACACGCCTCACAACGAGTGGGACGAGGTCACCAACTCGATCCGGATCAAGTATCCGCCGAGCCAGCTCCGTATGATCGCGGCCTTTGGGTACCCCACGACCGCAACGATCCAAAAGGACGGCATCGTCGTCCTCGGTGTCACCTTCCGTGACGAGAAGCTCAACGCCCTCCGTCGCCGCATCGGCCAAAAGCCGATCGACGTAATGTACGACCCGATGTACGCGCGCCACGTCCTCGTGAAGGCTAAGGACGAGACGACCTATTTTGCCGTCGAGAACGCGCTCGGCCTCGACGATACCGTCTCCTTCCACGAGTGGCTCGCCGTCCTCAAGGAGGAACGCGACGCCATCGCCGAGAAGACCAAGGAGGACCTCAAGGTCATGTACGCGGGTATCCGCCGCATGCGCCGGACCGGCGAAGCGGCGACGATCCGGGCCAACCTCGGCGCTCGCATCCCCACGGCTGAGGACATGGAACGCCTCAACCGCGAGGTTGTCCGTGGATGGGAGGCAAACTGCGAAGCCGAGGAGGTCATGGAGGCAGCTCCTGACGCCATTCCGTCCGGGACGCTTCTCATCCAGCGCGATGTACCCGAACAGGATCGCGCCGCACCTGCCGCTGCCACCGCGGTTTCGCCGTCGCGTTCCAAGTTCGACGAGCAGGAGGACGACTGATCATGGCCAGGAAGATCGACGTAGATGCAATCCGCGCGCGGAGTCACCAACGGTATTTTGATTCCGGGCGAGACAAGGTCCTCATGGGCTTTATCGAGAAGCTGCGCAAGAACGCCAGGGCTCTGGAGAAGGGACAGCGTGGCTCGCATCGCCGATCATTGTTTGTCATTGGCGAAACTGGAAGCGGGAAAACCCGCTCGATCAAGCGCATCCTGCCGCAGATTGACGAATGGACACCCGTGAAGAACCAGTGGGGCGACCCAGTGACGCGGCTTCTCTGCATCAAGCCCCCGAAACCATGCAACATGCGCGCGCTCGCCGTCGAGCTTCTCAGCGCGATGGGCGTTCCGCTAAGGGGCAGGAAAACTGATCCCGAGGTTTATGTCTTCCTCAAGGAGCAGTTGAAGGAGCGCGGTGTGAGGGCGATCTGGATCGACGAGATGCAGGACGTCCTTCGCAACAATACGCCTAAGGCCATCCAGGCGATCCAGGATGTCCTCAAGGCTCTCGTTCAGATCGATGATTGGCCGATCCATACGATCTATTCCGGCGTGCCGGCCCTCGCAGCTTTCCTGCAAGGTGACCGTCAGCTCGCTCGCCGTTCCTACGTTATGCGGTACGAACCGATGGAATATCCGGACGATGAGGAGTGGATCGAGAAGATCATCGAGACAACCTGTTCCGAGGATTGCGGCATGACCCGCGCCGACGACACACGGACCGACGTGTTTCGGGAAAAGCTGTGTATCGCGGCGTGCGGAGCGTTCGGCACATTGGTCGAGATTGTGCAAGAAGCCTGTTTCCGCGCGGCTGAGATGGGGCGGTCTCAGGTGAAGCTATCCGACTTCTCGAAGGTCTACGAGGAGATGACCGGATGCACCCGTCGCGACAACGTGTTCGTTGCCCCGAACTGGCGTGAAATCGTCCCCGCGAACGCCCTCGACGACATCGCACCTCCGGTGAAAAGCAGGAGGAGCGCATGAGACTCCCGGTCAACGTCCTCTTTCATCCCGAATCTGAGACGCCTCTCAGCCTGGCATCACGGTTGGCAAGCGCGATGGGCTACTCGTCCGTGGCCGACCTGCTGGGAGGCAGCACCGTTCAAGCCGTTGCTCGAGGAGAAGTAGACGCGATCAAGATGCTATCGTCATGGTCAGGAGTTCCGGTCGAACAGCTGCTGCGCTTCGCGGTTCCTACCAGCAAGGAAGCCGGAGAGTGGCGGCTGGGCGGAGCCGTCTTTCGCAAGGAAATGAGGGTCGCAGGTCACTTCCGCTTTTGCCCCCGTTGTCTCGTAGAGGACACGGACAATGGTTTCGGACGACCGAGATCGAGGCCTTACGAACGTGCCTCGTGGTCGACCCGAGCGGTCACTGCTTGCACCCGCCACCGGGAACTTCTCGTCGAGGTCGGAGGGGACGCGCCTTTGAACGATGTCGCCTTGTTTGTAGCTGAAGGCTGGCACCTGGAGTGTCAGCCGGGGTGTCCAGTCGACGGCGCGGAGTTGGAAGTCGATCTGTATCTTGAGGGGCGGATTTTCGGGAAACAGAGCCAATCATTCATCGACCGTCAGGAGGTCCACGTGCTGCTCATGCTCTTCCAGTCTCTCGGATGGTTCGTTCAGAACCACCTTCCCTCATTTATCCTCGGCGGCAAGCCGGCCGAGGAACTCACCATTCGGGCCGCTGGATTTCTTATCATCAACGCGGGATGGGAAATGATCGAGCGGGTGGTAAAGGAGGCTATCGATCGTCATCGCCCCGCAGCCCAGACGATCAGGGAATTCTTCGGACCTCTTGTCCGGCATCTTCGACGCAACGCTGACGCGCCAGCCTACGCCGAGGTCGTCGGACTGTTCCAGGCACTCGTAGAGCGAAATGTACCTGTCGGCCCAGGCGACCGCTTCGTCCTGCCGGTTCAGAACCGTCACCTTCATTCAATCCGCTCTGCAGCCCTTGAGTACGGAATGGATCGGAAGCGTGTCAGGAAACTGCTGGAGGTGGCGGAAATCGTGCAGGTCTCCTCGCTTTCAGATCGGCATGTCTACATTTCCGTCATTGACGCGGAGCGCCATCTCAAAATCGCAAGCGCGAATTTGAATGCGGTGGAAGTTGCATCGATTCTGGGAGTACGCAGCGACCGCGTGCGCGAGCTGGCCGACCGAAATATTCTTGTACCGTGCGAGACTGGCGTGAAGGGCAACAGGCCGTTCCATCGCTTTTCGCGTACAACAATCGACGAGTTTCGCGACCGTCTTTTCCGCCGCGCGCCCCTTGTCTTTGGTGATCATGGCTTGGTCTCGCTTGACCACGCGTGCCGGCGACGAAGCGTGACACAGACTGAAATCATTGGATTGGTGGTGAATGGCACCCTGACCAGGATTGGTCGCTCCGAAGAGACGGTGACTTTGGGCAGTCTTCTCGTCGACCTGCACGAGTTGCCTCTCACTGTAGCGGCCGAGCAAAATCTGGACTATGTCACCAGTCGAGCTGACTACCTCGATTTGACCGAGGTCAAGAACGCGCTCGCCACGACGGACGTTACGGTCTCGGCGCTGGTCAAGAATAGCGTTCTACCTGTCGAGTTTCTGCCCAATCCCAGATCGCTACGGCCACAGGCGTTCGTTCGTCGGTCCAGCGTTGCCGCATTCTTGAGGGACCACCGATCGCTTCACCGCATTGCAAGTGGATGGCGGAGAAACATCGCCTGGATGAAAAGCGAACTCGATGAAAATGGGTTGAAACCCATCTTCGAGACAACGGGCAAGATCGCGCGGTACTATCGAACTGAAGACCTCGCGAGGGCTTGCTTGCTGCCACCAAACGCTTAGGTTTGTCTCTAACAGTCTGACTTAAATGGCCCGCTTCTGCGGGCCTTTTTTTATGCCTACCTCTCCCTTGCCCGACTGGAGACAGACCTGTGAGGTTGGGAAAGACACAGCGAGTTCAACGACTTACAAGGTATTAAATAGAATCAAAGGGTTACAAGGGGGCTAGAGACAATCCTTAGAGTCGCTGACACCATTGCTGCCGGCAAAAATCTCGCTAGAATATTAGCATTCTGAAGTCTTCGCGGAGGGAACTCGAAGGCTTCGTCAATGTTTCTATCGAGATATGCTGGAGGAGCGTCGATGGCAACTGAACGCTGGAATAGTCCGATCAAGGTGGGTTTCGAAGAGGCGGGAGCACGCACAGTTAACGGACCGTTTGACGCACTGGCCTGCCTTAGCGATCTCTGGCCTGCCGCACGCGGATTGCAATATCTTAGGGCACGCAGCGTTTGCCGCGCCGCGCTCGATGGCCGCAAGAGCGTTGAGGAGGCCCGCGCGGAGTTCGTGGCGGCCGCCCAGGAAGCAAAGCTTAAAGTGCATTAAGCTTTGGACGGCGGTATTGGACAATAAAGGTCCGATCCGTTCCGAAACAGAGCAATATTTAATTTTCACTTAACCCTGCACAGAGCTCGCGCGAGGCTTTGTCCCCAAAGACATTGCGCCACTCAGCTGTTCATCAATAGAACGACGCCAGCCATCATGATGATGGTTAGGGGCTCGTCACCCTCTGTGGGAGACTGCAGGCGAGCCTCGTCCGAAAGAAACTTCGAATATTCGATCAGCAACCCGAAGTATTCTCATCCTGGATCTGAAGATATCCAACTCCGATGATTGTGCCATCGGCGGTACGGATGAAGGACGGCAGGTAATGCGGTTCGGCGGGCCTACAGACGGCGGCGCTGGTATATTCATTCAGTCCGATCTGGTCCTTCGGCAGGGCCGAATAATTCATATCAGTCTCGAGTGAGGCGGAGGCGGAGCCAGCAAAGGCGCTGCACCCGAGCAGGAGGGCGGCAACCCACAGGCGTATAAGCGTTTGCATCATTGTCTCCAGTCTTGAAATCAGCTCTTCAACACGTGAGACGGGAAGTTGGTTCCTTGAAAAATCCTGTTCCTAGGCGTGATTTACCTCACCAACATGCGGCAATGAACATAACCACTTCCGACAATGGCCTCGGCAATCGCCAGAGCCCGCTCGCTATCACCCCACTGCCGCACAAAGCCCTCGAGGATGACGTAGGGACCGACGGTGGAGACGATGATTTCGGCAGCATCGAGACCGGCTTCGGCATGCAGGGCGCTTTCCACGGACGCGCGTATAGCGGCCGTATTATGGCCCTTTATCCAGGCTTCCTCCTGGGTTGGCGAGATGTGAAACCGCGGCACCATGACCGTCCCTGAGATCGGCTAATGGGATTTAACGCAAGAAGACGACGTTTTGTTGCCACGCATTGCCGGCGCGATGCATAGTCGTCAGGGTGGTGGTGCTTCGAACGCGCGCTGGAGGTGTCAGCCGCCGCTCTGTGATCGCCGTCTGAGGAGACGATGATGAAACTGCTGGTGCCTGCTCTTCTTGCCACGACTCTTTTGGCTGCTGCCCTGCTAGCCGGGTGTTCTGCGGCGGATGGGCCTGCGTTGGAGCCCATTCCCGGCAGCATCACCTATGGTGGGCAGCCGCGGACGAAGCTGACCAAGTCGCCGATCGGCAGCGCCGTCTATAACGACTTTTACAATCAGTATGGCGAGCACGTCTACGAAACCTACATCCTCCAGCCCGACCGTAGCCTGAAGCTGACGCGCCGCGATGTCGTGCCGGACTTTCCGCAATAGCGCACCATGCGTCCACCACGCCCGCTTGACAGCAGAGCCAATCGAGAACATCCAAAGAACATCTGATTTTTATTCGCGGGCGCTGATTCTCTCGCGAGGCCCAACCGGACGGCTGGATGTATCTCGAAAGACTCAATCCCCAGCAGCGGATGGCCGTGGAGCACGGCACTCTCATTGACGGAAGTCATGTGGCCGGGCCGCTCCTGGTCATCGCCGGCGCCGGTTCGGGCAAGACGAATACGCTTGCCCATCGTGTCGCCCACCTCATCCTCAAGGGCGCCGATCCGCGCCGCATCCTGCTGATGACCTTTTCGCGCCGGGCGGCAGCCGAAATGGGCCGGCGCGTCGAACGCATCTGCGGCGAGGTTCTCGGTAAGAATTCCGGCATATTGGCCGATGCCCTGGCCTGGAGCGGCACGTTCCATGGCGTTGGTGCGCGGCTCCTGCGCGACTATGCCGAACAGATCGGCCTCGATCCGGCCTTCTCGATTCACGACCGGGAAGACAGCGCCGACCTGATGAATCTCGTGCGTCACGAGCTCGGCTTCTCGAAGACCGAAAGCCGTTTTCCGACGAAAGGCACCTGCCTTGCGATCTATTCGCGTGCAGTAAATTCGGAAACGAAACTGCCGCTGGTGCTGCGTGACGCTTTTCCATGGTGCGCCACTTGGGAAAAGCAGCTTCGCGAACTTTTCGCCTGTTATGTCGAGGCCAAGCAGAGCCAGAATGTACTCGATTACGACGACCTGCTGCTCTACTGGGCACAGATGGTGGCGGAACCGATGATTGCCGAGGATATCGGCAGCCGCTTCGATCATGTGCTTGTCGACGAGTATCAGGACACGAACAAACTTCAGTCTTCGATCCTGCTTGCGCTGAAGCCCACCGGCCTGGGGTTGACGGTCGTTGGCGACGATGCGCAGTCGATCTATTCCTTCCGCGCAGCGACAGTGCGCAATATTCTGGATTTTCCGGCCTCCTTCAGCCCGGCCGCCAATATCGTCACGCTCGACCGCAACTACCGCTCGACGCAGCCGATCCTTGCCGCGGCCAATGCGGTGATCGACCTTGCTTCGGAGCGCTTCACCAAGAACCTTTGGACGAAACGGGAATCGCCGGAGCGGCCGCGGCTGGTAACGGTGCGCGACGAGAACGATCAGGCGCGCTACGTGGCCGACAAGGTTCTCGACAATCGCGAAGAAGGCGTGAAGCTGAAAAGCCAGGCCGTGCTCTTCCGCGCCTCACATCATAGCGGTCCGCTGGAAGTCGAACTCACTCGCCGCAACATTCCCTTCGTAAAGTTCGGCGGGCTGAAATTCCTCGACAGCGCGCATGTGAAGGACATGCTGGCGGCACTGCGCTTTGCTCAGAACCCGCGCGACCGGGTAGCAGGCTTCCGGCTGATGCAGATCCTGCCGGGTGTCGGCCCTTCGACTGCACAGAAGATGCTGGACCAAATGGCTGACAATGCGAGCCCGATAAACGCGCTTGCTGCCATGCCTGCGCCGCCGCGCTCGGGCGACGACTGGACCTCTTTCGTTTCCACGATGCAAGAGCTGAAAACCGGCAAGGCCGGCTGGCCTGCCGAAATTGAACTGGTGCGGCAATGGTATGAGCCGCATCTGGAACGGCTGCATGAGGACGCGAGCGCCCGGCTTGCCGATCTCATACAGCTCGAGCAGATTGCTGGTGGCTATGTCTCGCGCGAGCGCTTCCTGACAGAGCTCACGCTCGATCCACCCGATGCAACCTCCGGCCAGGCGGGTGTCCCGCTGCTCGATGAGGATTATCTCATCCTTTCAACCATACATTCGGCCAAGGGGCAGGAATGGACAAAGGTCTTCATGCTGAATGTCATCGACGGCTGCATTCCTTCCGATCTCGCCGTCGGCACCACGGCCGAAATCGAAGAAGAGCGGCGGCTGCTCTATGTGGCGATGACGCGCGCCAAGGATAGCCTTGATCTCGTCGTGCCGCAGCGCTTCTTCACCTACGGGCAAAATTCGCAGGGCGACCGGCATGTCTACGCATCGCGCAGCCGCTTCATTCCGGCCACGCTGCTGCAGTTCTTCGAAGTCTGCGGTTGGCCGCAGGTGAAGGCCGATACGGGAGCAGCACAGCAGGCACGGCAGGTGCGTATCGACGTCGGCGCGCGCATGCGCGGGATGTGGCGTTAAAACGCTCCCCGGGAGGCGTACGAGGCGGTTTTCTGAGCAGAATTGCGTTAAGAGAAGCTTAGAGCGAAAGCGGCGGTTTGGCCGGTTCGAAGAAACGGCCAATCATTTCATCGTTGACCAGGGCGATCGTCGGCGGCGACCATTTCGGATTTCGGTCCTTGTCGATGACCGCAGCACGGACGCCCTCGTAAAAATCCGGTCCGAGCAGAATATGCATGCAGGCACCGAGTTCGCGGGCCAGGCATTCGGCAAGCGTGCGGCTCTGGCGCCCGGCTCTCAGCAGCCGCAAGGCGAGCTTGAGGCTAGTTGGCGAACGTGTGAGCATCACGCGGCGGGTCTCGGCGGCGAACTCGCCCTCCTCCTGAGCAAGAGCCGATACGATGTCCTCAACGCGATTGAAGTGGAAGGCACGGTCGATCGTCGCGGCATTGGCTTGAAGCCTGCCCTCGCCCGGTTGATCCGACAGAGCCCGCAGAGCGGCGTCCACATCGTCCGACGAACCTCCCACAGGCAGATCAGCGAGGCGCCGGACCGCCTCTTCGAGACGCGAGGACGGCATATAGAAATCGGCGAGCCCGGCATGGATTGCGTCGGCGGCATTGATATCGAGCCCGGTCAGGGCCATCCATGTGCCGCTTTCACCCGGCATATGGGGCAGCAGCCAGGTGGCGCCGACATCAGGGAAATAACCGATGCCGGTTTCGGGCATGGCAAGGCGGGTGCGCTCGGTGACGACACGGTGGCGCCCGTGGCTGGAAAGCCCGACGCCGCCGCCCATGGTGATGCCGTCCATCAACGCCACGTAAGGCTTCGGATAGGAAGCGATCCTGTGGTTGAGACGAAACTCTTCGCGCCAGAAGGTTTCCGCCAGGCCATCGCCAGCACGTCCGCTCAGGTGAATGGCGCGGATATCGCCGCCGGCGCAGAAGCCGCGCTCCCCCTCGCCCATCACGACAACGCTCGTCACGGAGCGATCCTCCGTGAACTCATCAAGGGCGGCAGCAATCGCGCGTACCATCGGGATCGTCAGACTGTTCAACGCCTTTGGTCGGTTCAGCCGGATGAGGCCGGCTGAACCGCGTCGTTCAACGATGACTTCGCTCTGATTCCTGTTATCCATGGTCCACCTCGCTCCTGCCCTATGAATAAACGGGGTTGGGCCGAGGTTCCAGTGGGCGGTTGTTCAATCAGGCTGAGAGGGACTGCGAAACGTTGGCGTCGCGTCTGACGGCATAGTCGATCGCCAGCTCCAATGGCAGCGGCCGGGAAAAATAGTAGCCCTGAGCCAGGCGCACGCCGAGGCCCTTCAGCGAGTCCGCGACATCTTCGCTTTCCACACCTTCCGCGACGGAGGCGATTCCGAGGTTCTGACAGAGATTGGCGACGGAGCGGGTAATGTTCATGCAGCGCGCATCGCGATCGAAATTCATCACGAAGGCCTTGTCGATCTTCAGCTTATCGAAGGCCAGGCGGTGGATGTGGCTCAAGCTCGAATAGCCCGTACCGAAATCGTCAAGCGCAATCGAGATGCCGGCCGCCCGCAGCACACCGATCACCTGATCGGCTGTGTCGAAGTCTGAGAGCAGCGCCGTCTCAGTGATCTCGAATTCGATGCGCTTCGGATCGACACCAGAACGCCTGATCATGGCGAGCAGGGCCATCGATGTTTCGTGATCACAGATATCACGGGCCGACAAGTTGAAGGAAAGGCGCAAGTGTGACGGCATGATCTTCACCGCGTCGAGCGCCTGACCAAATAGGATGCGGGTCATGCGGCCGATCACGGCGGTGCGCTCTGCCGCGGGAATGAACGCATCCGGGCTGATACGGCCGAAGCGCGCGCTGTCCCAGCGTGCAAGCGCCTCAAAACCGACGACGCCGCCGCTGCGCAGCTCAACGATCGGCTGATATTCGAGCTTCAACTCCTTGGCAAAATTCTCCGCCTGCAATTCGAGCTCAATGAGATATCGCTGCGTCAGGATCTTTTCATGCTCGGGTGAAAAGAGTTCAACACCGCCGGTGCGCTTGCTCTTCACCTGATAGAGGGCGAAGTCTGCTTTTTCATAGAGATCTTCGGCGATGTAGTCGCCCGCTTCCGGATAGACGATGCCGCAGGAGCCGGAGACACGCACCGAACCGTCGGGAATTTCATATGGGTCGCGTACGGTCGCGCATAGAGCAAAGCCGAGATCAGAAACGGTTCTGAGCGTCATATTGCAGGGAAAGATGATACCGAACTCGTCGCCGCCGAGGCGCGACACGATGCCTTGGTCGCCGACCAGAGAGACGAAGCGGCGTGCCGTTTCTTTCAGCACGAGATCGCCGGCGGCATGGCCGAAGACATCGTTGACCGGCTTGAAGCCATCGAGATCGATGATGCCGATAACGGGCGGTGAAGCCGGATTTTTCTGCAGCATCTTTTCGAGCGAGAGGAAGAAGCTTCGGCGGTTGGCAAGGCCTGTCAATTGATCCTGCAGAGCATTGCGGCTGTTAACGAGGTTCAGTTCCTCCGCTTCCGCCTGCTTCTGCTTGAGCTCTTCTGCGAGCCGGACCAGATGCGCGAAATTCTGGAAGTAGCTGTTGATGACACGCAGGAAGGGCAGCACCAAGAAAAGGCCGCTGACCGCTGTGGCAACGAAAACCGGATTGCCGGAAAAGAGGAAGGTCACGACCATGGCCGTGAAGGTAATGACTGTGGTGATTGCCGCCGCGAGCGGCAGATGCATCAGGCAAAAAACGCAGGAAATGCCGGTTACGACGAGGAAATAGGCAATCTGGCCCTGCTGCGAGGCGTCACCATATTGATAGAGGGCGATAGCCCAGCCGCCGAAGCCGATCGTTAGGATCGTGGCGCCTATCAGCGTGACCTTCATCAGCCGCAACGCGCGCTCGGGCGTGACATTTTCCTTGCCTAATATCTCCCACCAGCAGAGACGGAAAACGCAGACGATACTAAGACCGACGGGAATGTAGAGCGAAAGCCAGAGAGGCGCCGACTTGATGTGCGTGATAGCCACCGCCAGCGCATTGATAACAAGAAGAACGTAGAGAATCGGAATCTGTGATGACAAAGCTTTGAACTGCGCCACCAGAAACTTCGGATTATCCTTTTGCAGCCGTAACGATTCTATGAAGTTCTTCATGATTCCTGTTCCCTTGGCTGAACCGGGCCAGAGAAATCTTGATTATTCCTTACTCACGTAACGTCAGGCCACCCGCCCCTACGCCGGAAGGTAAATGTTCAGTTGCGACTCAGAAGGATGCCGCAGCCAGCGCGCGATGGATGCTGTGCAGATCGTCGACACTCTTGTTCATCAGGAAGAGCTCCCAATCGAGAGAACTGCGGACGATGGTTTCGAGCGAGTCATGCTGCGGCACCCAGTCCAGCACGCGGCGTGCAAGCGTTGGGTCGGCGACGACGCTTGCGGCATCGCCCGGCCGGCGCGGCGCCATGTTGATCTTGAAGGAGTGGCCGTTCAGGCGGGTGACCATGTTCAGGACATCGAGCACGGAATAACCGTTGCCATAGCCGCAATTGGCAACCAGCGGACCTCTGCCCTTGCGCAGATGCTGAAGCGCCTTCAGATGTGCTGCAGTCAGGTCGCTCACGTGGATATAGTCGCGCACGCCGGTGCCATCATGGGTCGGGTAGTCGAAGCCATAGACGGCGACGCTGTCGCGCTTTCCAAGCGCGGCTTCGCAGGCGACCTTGATGAGGTGGGTCGCGCCCGACGTGGACTGCCCGGCGCGCAGCTGTGGATCGGCGCCGGCGACGTTGAAGTAGCGTAGCGCTACGTAATCGAAATCATAGGCGGCGGCGGCATCTCGCAGCATCATTTCGGTCATCAGCTTGGACTGACCGTAAGGATTTTCCGGATTGAGCGGCGCCGTCTCCTTGACCGGAGCGGAACTCTTCTGCTGACCATAGACGGCGGCGGTCGAGGAGAAGACGAAGTTGCGGATACCGGCCTTGATTGCAGCGCTCAACAGCACGCGTGTCTTGCCGGAATTGTTGTCGTAATAGGAAAGCGGATCGGAGACGGAGACCGGCACAACCGCAGAGCCGGCGAAATGGATGATCGACTCGATATCGTTCTCGATGAAGATCTTCTTCAGAACGTCGGGATCGGCAATATCGCCGAGATAGAAGCGCGCCGCCGGCGCTACGGCCCAGCGAAACCCGGTGGAGAGGCTGTCAAGTACGACGACGTCTTCACCGGAATCAAGCAGCGTCCAAACCATGTGGCTGCCGATATATCCAGCCCCACCTGTAACCAGAACCGCCATGTCTGCATTCCCTGTTTTATTTTTTCGGGAGCATCAGAACGGCTTTTTCCTTTCCGATTTTATTATCGAAAGGCCCCGGAAAGGCTTTGCGGCCAGTATGTTTGGAGATGTGGTTAGAGGCGCATTTCAGCCTCTGCTACAATTTTATCGACCAACCGATTTTCGGGGCAAAACGGCTTCGATCCCCTCTTTCTAGGTTCGTCGACATCACGCAGGCGACGAGGCAAATTGGCGCCATGAACAACTTCGCGTTCCAGGCCATGACGATGGGCGTGACGACCACCCTTTGCGGTGGAGGCGTCGGCTTGTGACCTGAAACTGTTCATTTCACCCGACCCAACCCGGCCGGACACGTGCGGGGTTTTCTGTTTCTGCCCCAATGTCCGGCTGATGCATAGGACTCTGGATTTCATTCCGGCCGGAGCGCGCTGCTCTGACCATGATGAAGCTGAAGCGGCTGAAAAGGCCTGGGGGAGGCCAACATGCCCTTCCAACCGCTCAGAGACGGCGAAGTCATCATCGTCGAGGGGCGGAATGTGACGCTGCTTCCGGTCCTGCCGGAAGCGATGCGCCGCTCAGCTTAAATCTTCAGAATATAGTCGCAGAGCCGTTCGGCCGCGACCGTGACCTGCGCGGGATCACGCAGGAAGCAGGCGCGCAGGAAACGCTCGCCGCCTGCTCCGAAGGCTGTGCCAGGTGCGAGGCCGACACCGGTCTTGTCGACGATATCGATCACCGCCTTGCGGCTGTCGTTAACGCCGTCGATACTCAGGAACGCGTAAAGCGCGCCATCCGGCTTCAGCGTCTGGACGCGGTTGGTAGCGATCAGCGCATCGCAGAGGATATCGCGGGCAAGGGTTGCCTTGTCGATATTCGACTGAACGAAGGCATCGCCTTCGTTGAGGGCAGCGACCGCGCCCTTCTGCATGAACTGGGCGACACCCGAGGTCGAATATTGGATCAGGTTTTCCAGCACCTGTCCGGTTTCCGGCGGGGCGACGATCCAGCCGACGCGCCAGCCGGTCATAGACCAGTTCTTGGAGAAGGAGTTGACGAACATCACCTTGTCGCCCGGCTCCATGACATCAAGGAAGGACGGCGCGCGTCCGCCGGCATAGAAATAACGCGCATAGATCTCATCAGCCATGATCCAGAGATTATGCTTGCGCGCCAGCGTCAGGATGTCGCCCAGATCCTTTTTCGTTGCAGTCCATCCCGTCGGATTCGACGGCGTGTTGATGAAGAGACCACGGGTCTTCGGCGTGATCGCCGCCTCGATACGACCAAGATCGACCGTCCAGGTGCCGCCTTCGAACTGAAGCTCTACACCGACCGAACGCGCGCCGGCGATTTCGAGAGCGGCTGCGATATTCGGCCAGGCCGGGGTGAGGTAAACGAATTCGTCGCCGGGCGAGGTTATTGCATGAATGGCGATCTGGATCGCCTGCATACCGGAACCGGTCACATAGAAATGCTCCGATGGCAGCCGGATGCCGAAATGCCTGAGATAATAATCCGATAGCGCCTGACGCAGTTCGGGGATACCCCGCTGCCAGGTATAGAACGTCTCGCCGGCAGCGAGTGCCTGCATGGCCGCCTGATTGATGAAATCCGGAGTCGGAAGATCGCCCTCGCCGACCCAAAGCGGCAGAAGGCCTTCGCGCCCGCGGGCATAGTTGACGACTTCGACGATCCCGCTTTCTGGCGCTGCGACAGCGCGCGGGCTAAGGCTGCTTATGATCGACATGCATATCTCCGGTTCACGCTTTCATAGCGGATTTGCAAAAGCAAATCCCATGACAATGCGTGATGGCATATCGATTTTCGTGATGAATGAGCCCGGCCAGAACGGACGGGCTCGTGCCATCATCAGACGGCCGGGCGTTTAGCAAGAAGGTCGCGGATTTCCGTCAGCAGCGCGACATCTGCCGGCGGCGGCGGAACCTCTGCCGGTGCAGTCTTTTCCTTGCGTTCGACCTGCTCGCGCAGCATGTTCACGCCCTTGACCATCAGGAAGATGATCCAGGCGAGAATCAAGAAGTTGATGAGGACCGTGATGAAGTTGCCATAGGCGAAAACGGCGCCCTGTGCGCGGGCGGCTGCAAGGGTCGGCGCGTTGACCGCCGAGGACAACGGAAGGAAGAAGTTCGAGAAGTCGAAACCGCCGAAGATCGCACCGACGATTGGCATGATGATATCGTCAACCAACGATTTGACGATGCCGCCGAAGGCGCCACCGATGATGACACCGACAGCAAGGTCCATGACGTTGCCGCGAGCGATGAAAGCTTTGAATTCGTTGAGCATCCGATCTGTCTCCCTTTGATGCATCTTCAAAGACATGCCATTGTTTTCATTAGCACACCATCGTCTCAATTAATCAATCGGCAATTGGAAAGATTCAGGCACTGTCCCCTTCCGCGTAGAACTTAAGACCAAGACCGCGGGAATTTTCAAAGTTGCTGAATTGCCCTAAGCTCGAATGCGTTCCGGGAGGACGGCGGATAATCCGCCGGCGGAGGGTCGATGCTTCCAGGCTGGGTCATATTTGCGTTTGCCTTGGGTTATCTTCTGCTGCTTTTCGCAGTGGCAAGCTACGGTGACCGCCGGAGCCGGAAATTCGGCGTGCCGGAAGGCGGCCGGCCTGTAGTCTATGCGCTCAGCCTTGCGATCTACTGCACGTCCTGGACCTATTTCGGCGGCGTCGGCCTAGCTGCCCACCACGGGCTGGAATTTGCCGGCATCTATATCGGGCCGATCCTCGTCTTTACGCTCGGCATGCCGCTCTTGAAGCGCATCATCGAACTTGCCAAGGCCGAGAAGCTGACCTCAGTCGCCGATTTCGTTGCCGCGCGTTATGGCAAGAATTCCACCGTCGCGACCATCGTGGCATTGATCTGCCTCATCGGCACCATTCCCTATATCGCACTGCAGCTTAAATCCATTTCGGCAACGGTCACGGCCATGGTCAACCCTTCGGATTATGGCATCGGCAGCGGCAATCTCTATTTCCTCGACCTGCCCCTGATCGTCACGCTAGTGCTCGCATGCTTCGCCATCATGTTCGGCACCCGCCACACGGATGCGACCGAACATCAGGACGGGCTTATCCTCGCGGTGTCCATGGAATCGATGGTGAAGCTCGTTGCTTTCCTGACTGCCGGCATTTGCGTCATCTGGTTTCTTTTCGACGGGCCGACGGACGTATGGCAAAAGGGATCGGAGAATGAACTGGTCTCTTCTGCCCTTGGCTATCAGACACCGCTCAGCCGCTGGATCACGTTGACGCTGCTTTCCGCCTTCGCGATCATCATGCTGCCGCGTCAGTTTCATGTAACCGTCGTCGAAAATCGCACTGCCAAACAGCTTCGGCTCGCCGGCTTTCTCTTCCCGCTCTATCTGATCGCCATCAATCTCTTCGTGTTGCCGGTAGCGATCGGCGGGCTGCTCACCTTCGGCGGCAGCGGCAATGCCGACCTTTACGTGCTCTCTCTACCGCTTGCAGGGCAAATGCCTGTTGTCTCGCTGATCACCTTCGTCGGTGGATTTTCGGCGGCGACCGCCATGGTGATCGTCGATTCCGTGGCGCTTTCCATCATGGTGTCGAACGATATCGTCATGCCGTTCTTCCTGCGCAGGAAGCTTGCGGGCCTTGCGAGCCAGCGTGACGACTTCGCAAAGAGCCTGCTCAATATCCGCCGCAGCGCCATTTTCGGGGTGCTGCTGCTTGGCTATGCCTATTATCGCTCGACCGACAGCACGGCAGGCCTCGCCTCAATCGGCCTGCTGTCCTTTGCTGCCATCGCGCAGATCGCTCCTGCCCTCTTCGGCGGCATGATCTGGCGCCGGGCGAATGCGCGCGGCGCAATCCTCGGTCTCTCGTCCGGCTTCATCATCTGGTTCTACCTACTGTTCCTCCCCTCATTCGGAGGCCCCGATTATTCCTATGTGGCAAGCAGTTTCCTCGGCTTCATCTTTCCCGGCACGACGCTCTTTACCGGCCCGGATGCCGATCCGCTCGTCAATGCGACGGCGATGAGCCTGCTTGTCAACACCGCAGCCTTCATCGTCGGCTCGCTGACCCGCAACGCCAAGCCGCTGGAGCGAATTCAGGCCGGCATCTTCGTGAAACGGCATTCGCGTTCGCAATTTGCCACGCGCGGCTGGAAGACCCGCATCAGCGTCGGCGATCTCAAGACGGCCATCGCCCGTTATCTCGGCGAGGAGCGCATGGAGCGCTCGCTTGCGACCTATGAGCAGACCTCTGGCCGCAAGCTGGAGGACGACCAGCCGGCCGATATGGCGCTCATCCATTTCACCGAGCAGCTTCTCGGCAGCGCCATCGGCTCCTCATCGGCGCGGCTGGTGCTGTCGTTGATCCTGCAGAAGATCGAGGACGCATCTTCCGACACGGCTTGGCTGCTCGATCAGGCGAGCGAAGCGCTGCAGTATAATCAGGACATGCTGCAGACCGCCCTTTCGCAAATGGACCAGGGCATTGCCGTCTTTGACAGTTCCAACCGATTGACGATTTGGAACCGGCGCTTCCGGCAGCTGCTGGACCTGCCGGAAAATGCCGGCCAGGTCGGTTTTCCATTGTCGGAGATCGTCAATATTCTCAGCCAGCGCGGCGATATTGCGCCCGGCGACCAGTCTCAGGCGGTGCGGCATTTCCTGACGCTCGACAAGCCCTTCCCCCTGGTGCTCGGCGGCGGCGAACGGATCATCGAGGTGCGTTCCAACGCCATGCCGGACAAGGGCATCGTCGCGACCTTCACCGATATCACCCAGCGTGTTGCCGCCGACCGGGCATTGAAACAGGCAAACGAGACACTGGAGCAGCGCGTGGCGGAGCGCACGGCGGAACTCACCCGGGTCAACAAGGAGCTTGCCGAGGCGCGGGCGGCCGCAGATGAGGCCAATATCGGCAAGACCCGCTTCTTTGCCGCTGCCGGCCACGACATTCTGCAACCGCTCAATGCCGCCCGGCTCTATTCGTCGGCACTTGTCGAGCGCATGGCGCTATCGGAAAACGGCCCGATCGTGCGCAATATCGATTCTGCGCTGGAATCGGTTGAATCCATCCTCGGCGCAGTGCTCGATATTTCCCGCCTCGATACCGGCGCCATGCGCCCCAGGTTGGCCGCGGTGCCGCTCTCCGATCTGCTGGAGCGTATCGAGACCGATTTTGCGCCGATCGCTCGCGAAAAGAAGCTCAAGCTCACGGTGATGCCAACGTCGCTGCGGGTGCGCTCCGATCCAAACCTGCTGCGCCGACTGGTACAAAACCTCGTTTCCAACGCCATCAAATATACAATCAGCGGCAAGGTGCTGATCGGGGCAAGGCGGCGAGGCAATCAGGTCATCATCCAGGTGATGGATTCCGGCATCGGCATTCCGCCTTCGAAATTTCGGACCGTGTTCAAGGAATTCGCGCGGCTGGATGAGGGAGCCCAGACCGCCTCGGGCCTCGGGCTCGGACTTTCCATCGTCGACCGCATCGCTCGCGTGCTCAACCACAAGGTCGAGCTTCATTCGACGCATGGCAAGGGAACGGAATTCCGTATCCTCATGCCGCTCGATACGTCGAAGAGCGCGGAAGCTGCGGCGGCCGTCCCTCCCGCCGACGCCACGGCCCAGCCGCTGAAGGGATTGCGCATCCTTTGCATCGACAATGAGCCCAAGATCCTCGAAGGCATGCGGCTGCTGATAGAGGGCTGGGGCTGCGATACGCAGGCGGTCGATTCGCTCTCCGCCGTGCAGGCTCTTTCCATCCGGCAGCCGCCGGATCTCGTCATTGCCGACTACCATCTTGCCGATGGAACCGGGATCGAAGCGATCCTGCATCTCAGGCAGCATTTCGGCATCGATATTCCTTCCCTGCTCGTGACCGCCGACAGGACGCTCGAAGTGCGAGCCGAGGCGGAAAAGCATGGTATTGCCGTTCAGCACAAGCCGGTGCGCCCGGCGGCACTACGCGCCTACATAACCCAGATTTCCGGCATGAAGCGCGCTGCGGCCGAGTGACACTCAAGCCGCCTTGCGCCCTCCGAAAACCTGGCCGACGAGTTCGCTGACCCGGGCCGATGTCGGGACATCGCCGAAGAGGATGCGGTACATGATGGGTGCCACGACGCGGTCCATGACAGCGTCGACATCCGGGAAAGGCTCGCCTCTCTCCTTCGCCCGGATGGCAATCGCCTCGATCTGCTGACGCGTGAAGTTGCAGCACTTATTGGCGTTGTCGCCGGTCTGTGCCGCGAGCACATCGCGGATATATTCACGGCCGGGGCCGGACGACATTTCCTCGGCATACTGCTCGGCCCAGGCTTCCAGATCACCGGGGCCGCTGCCGGTATCAACCGGCTCCATGTCCGGGCGCAGACGCTCGACGGCGACGTCGGCAAGCAATTCCTGCAGATCGCCCCAACGGCGGTAGATCGTGGATGGGGTCACGCCGGCGCGCGTCGCAATCAGCGGAACGGTAATCTCCGCGCGACTCATCTTTGCCAACAGGTCGCGGACCGCTTCATGCACGGAGGCCTGAACGCGGGCGCTTCTGCCCCCAGGGCGGATATTCTCTTTCACTGCCATTTCGAACCCAACCTTTTCCTCCCTGAAGCGAGCGCGATCGTTCAGATTCGGCTGGCACGCTTCAGGTTCCTTTTACGCATAGCGCGACCGCAAAACCGCTGCACACTTTTGCGCGACATGCTCCGGCACCGATCGTTCAGAAACTTTCATACATCCATTAATGCAAATTATTTGCTTTTAGGTTTCGGCTTGCCTAGATAGAGCTAACGCAACGATTTAGCTTTAAGGAGCTATATATGGTCGCCGCTCCCGAATCCATCAAGAATTCATCGCCCATGGGCTTCCATGCTCTGACGCTTGCCATCTTCTTCGGTGCTTCGGCGGCGCCAACGCCGCTCTACCGTATCTATCAGGAAGCCTTCGCCGTTTCCCCCTTCCTCATCACCGTGATCTTCGCCGTCTATTCCTTTGCGCTGCTCGCAGCCCTGCTGATTGCGGGCTCCATCTCCGATCACCTCGGAAGGCGTCCGGTCATTTTCGCCGCGCTGATGCTCGAGATCATCGCCATGGGTCTGTTTTCCATCGCCAGCGGTGCAGAATGGCTGATCGCGGCGCGCATCGTGCAGGGTCTTGCAACCGGTATTGCCGGTGCGTCGCTGGGTGCCGCCCTTGTCGATATCGACCGTGCAAAGGGGCAAATCGTCAACTCTATCGCACCGCTTTCCGGCATGGCGATCGGCGCGATTGGCACCAGCGCATTGATCCAGTACGGACCGGAGCCGCTGCATCTCATCTATGCGCTGCTGCTTGTCGGTTTTGCGGTGCAGGCGGTTGCAGTATGGCTGACGCGGGAGACCGGCGGCAAGCGGCCCGGCGTCTTCACCTCGCTGAAGCCAACGATTTTCATTCCGCAACAGGTGAAAAAGCCGCTGTCTCTGGTGACGCCGATCAATATTGCCAACTGGGCACTCGGCGGCTTCTATCTATCGCTCGTGCCTTCACTGGTCGCTTCGACCACCGGCAGCCGGGCGCCTCTGACGGGTGGCGCAGTCGTCGCCGCGCTGATGCTGTCAGGCGCAATTGCCGTTTTCCTGCGCCGTGGCCGCAGCCCCAAGGCCAATCTCGTCTTCGGCGTCTCCTCTCAAACGCTCGGCATCGCAACGGTCGTTGCTGGCGTGCATCTCGCCAACGTGCCGCTGCTGCTTGTCGGCACGCTTTTCACAGGCGCCGGTTTCGGCACCAATTTCCTCGGCTCGATCGGTACGATTGTGCCGCTTGCCAAGCCGGAGGAGCGAGCCGGTCTGCTTTCGGCCTTCTATATCCAGAGCTACCTGGCCTTCAGCCTCCCGGCGATTCTTGCCGGCTTCCTCGTCAAGTCGATCGGTTACGGCACCACGACGGACATCTATGCCACGGCCATATTGCTTGTCAGCATCACCGGGCTGCTGGTGATGCGCACGACAAGAGAAACAGCGACGGCTTAAAGCGCGTCGCGATCTTCAGATCCGCCACGCTCTAAGCTCCTGTTTCGTATGTCGTTACTGCAAAACCGCACACACTTTTGTGGGACATGCTCTATGCCGTCGCCCCATGTCATCACCGCCAGCCGAGTGCCGGGGCGACGTATTTCAGGATCGATTCAATGACGTGGGCATTGTATTCGACGCCGAGCTGATTCGGGACGGTGAGCAGCAGCGTATCAGCCTCGGCTATCGCCTCGTCCTTCTTCAGTTCCTCGATGAGAGCATCGGGTTCGGCCGCATAGGAGCGACCGAAGATTGCCCTCGTATTCTCGTCGATGAAACCGATCTTGTCCTGCCCTTCGTTGCCGTAGCCGAAATAGGAGCGGTCGCGATCGTTCACCAGCGCAAAGATGCTGCGGCTGACGGAGACGCGCGGCTCACGCTGATGGCCGGCCTCTTTCCAGGCCTCGCGATAGGCGCGGATCTGCTTGGCTTGCTGGATATGGAAGGCTTCGCCGGTTTCATCATCCTTCAGCGTCGAGCTCTGCAGGTTCATGCCGAGCTTTGCGGCCCAGACGGCTGTGGCGTTCGAACCCGCACCCCACCAGATGCGCTCGCGCAGGCCGTCGGAATGCGGTTCGAGCCGAAGCAGGCCGGGAGGATTGGGGAACATCGGCCGCGGATTGGGTTCGGCAAAACCTTCGCCCTTCAGCACTTCGAGGAAAACCTCGGCATGGCGGCGTCCCATATCGGCATCGCTTTGTCCATCAGGCGGGTTGTAGCCGAAATAGCGCCAGCCCTCGATGACCTGCTCCGGCGAGCCGCGGCTGATGCCGAGCTGCAAGCGCCCGCGGGAAATCAGATCGGCCGCGCCGGCATCTTCCGCCATATAGAGCGGGTTCTCATAGCGCATGTCGATGACTGCCGTGCCGATCTCGATGCGGCTGGTCCGTGCGCCGACGGCCGCGAGCAGCGGGAAAGGCGAGGCAAGCTGGCGCGCGAAATGGTGGACACGGAAATAGGCGCCATCCGCCCCCAGTTCCTCAGCGGCAACCGCAAGGTCGATCGACTGTAGCAGCGTATCGCCAGCCGAGCGCGTCTGCGATTGCGGCGAGGGCGTCCAGTGCCCGAACGAGAGGAAACCGATCTTCTTCATGATTTCACCGCCTAAACTGAAGTGTGCCTTGCACGCTTCTTGTCATGATTCCGGATAGGCATATAGGCGCTTCATGAGAGATTTGTGAGGCTTTCGCGAGACGAGGGAGACATCTCGAACGTCCGCCGGCTAGCCACGCCCTGCCGGCAGGGCCCTGTCTGTCATGCGGCCATCGCCTGATCTTCCTGTTACGTCTCCACCAGCTTAGCCAGTTGCGCCGCAACCGTGCCCCAGCCGTCGTAGAAACCCAGTTCTTCGTGCGTGTTGCGGGTCTCCTTATCCTTGTGCATGACAAGGGCATTGTAATCGGTGCCTTCAGGATGGTCGGCGAGTGTGATGATGGCTGTCATGAAGGGTGTCGGCGCGGGACGCCAGCCGCCGAGAAGTGCATTGGTGAAGACGATGCGACGGCCGTCCTGAATATCCAGGTAGCAAGCACTGAGATGATGTTGGAAGGGACCGCCATTTTCACTCATCTCGGTGACGAGGGCTCCGCCGGGTTTGACTTCCATGGTGGCGACGCGGCAGAGCGCCGGTGCGGGAATCCACCATTTTTCGAATTTTGCCGGCGTGGTCCAGGCGCTCCAGACTGCAGCCGGCGGAGCCTTTATGATGCGCGAAATGGTGAGATCGAGATCGGGGTTCACATTGATATTCATTGGGACTTTTCCTCCTTCGATTGCGTGGCGGTGACGAAAGCCTCAAGCCTGTCGGTGCGGGCTTCCCAGATGGCGCGCTGAGCCGAAAGCCAGCCTTCGACCAAGGCGAAACGCTTCTTCTCCAGCGTGCAGGTGCGCACGCGGCCCTGCTTCCTCGTTTCGATGAGGCCTGTCTCTTCCAGCAGATGGATATGTTTCATGAAGGATGGCAAGGCCATGTCGAAGGGCCTTGCGAGGTCGCTGATACTGGCCGGACCGGTACCGAGACGGTTGATGACGGCGCGGCGTGTCGGATCGGCAAGTGCCAGGAAGATGCCATCGAGCTGAGCTGAATAGTAATCCATGAGGCTAAGTATCACCATGTGATAGTTAGCGCAAGAGCTAAGTGTCTTTGACTCCGCTCCTCGTGCCCCTAGCATGAAACCCTGCTCATGCCTGGCCAAAGATGAACGGTGTGTGAGGGCGGCGACGGTCCCGATGACCGCGCCGCCTTGCCTATCACGCTGCCTTGTCGGCGGCAGGATAGGGATCGAAGCGACTGTAGAAGGTCTCGCCCTTGGCGGCCATATCCTTCAGCAGCGGTGTTGGCTTGAAGTGATCGCCATAGGCTGCGGCCAGTTTTTCGGCGAGTTCCACGAAGGCCTTAACGCCCATCCCGTCGATGTAGCTCAGTGCACCGCCTGTATAGGGCGCGAAGCCGAAGCCGAGGATGGAACCGACATCGGCTTCGCGCGGATCGGTGACGATACCCTCTTCCATGGTGCGGGCGGCTTCGAGCGCGACCGTCACCAGGAAGCGCTGCTTCAGGGTGGCGACGTCGATTTCGGCGACCGGCTTCTGCGGATAGAGGGTCTTCAGCTCAGGCCAGAGGAACTTCTTGGCGGGCTTGGCCGGGTATTCGTAGAAGCCTTTGCCGTTCTTGCGGCCACGTCGGTCAAGCTCGTCGACCAGCTTGTTAATGAGGGCAAGGTGGCGTTCATCGACGGCCTTAGGGCCGAGATCCGCGACCGCCGCCTTGAGGATCTTCTGCGAGAGATCGATCGCTACCTCATCGTTCAGCGACAGCGGGCCGACCGGCATGCCGGCCATCTTGGCTGCATTCTCGATCATCGGCGCGGGCACGCCTTCGATCAGCATGTCATAGGCTTCGTGGATATAACGGAAGACGCAGCGGTTGACGAAGAAGCCTCTGGTATCGTTGACGACGATGGGCGTCTTCTTGATGGCTGCGACATAATCCAGGGCGACGGCGAGTGCCCGATCACCGGTATTCTTGCCGAGAATGACTTCAGTCAGCATCATCTTTTCGACCGGCGAAAAGAAATGCACGCCGATGAACTGGTCCGGACGCTTGGAATTTTCGGCAAGGCCCGTGATCGGGAGGGTCGAGGTGTTGGAGGCGAAGATGGTGGTTTCCGGGATAACGGCTTCCACCTGCTCGATGACCGCCTTCTTGACGGCACGATCCTCGAAGACCGCTTCAATGACGAGATCGGCGTCCTTGAGATCGGCGTAATCGGCCGAGGGCGTGATGCGGGAGAGAAGCGAGGCACCCTCGTCCTGTGTAAGACGACCCTTACCAATGGAATCCTTGACGAGGCCTTCGCCGACGCCCCTGCCCTTGGTGGCAGCCTCCATATCGCGGTCGATCAGGACCACTTCGAAACCTGCAGCGGCCGTGACATAGGCGATGGAGGCGCCCATGAAGCCTGCGCCGACGATGCCGATCTTCTTCAGTTCCGTTTTGGGCACGCCGGCCGGGCGACGGGCACCCTTGCCAAGCTCCTGCATGGAAATGAAGAGCGAGCGGATCATCGAGAAGGCCTCGGTGGTCTGCAATATCTGCGTGAAATAACGCTGCTCGATCTTCAGCGCCGTATCGAAAGGAACCTGCAGACCTTCATAAACGCATTTCAGGATAGCGAGCGCGCTCGGATAATTGCCTGATGTTTCGCGGCGCAGGATGGCCGGAGCCGCCGGCCAGAGCTGGGCCGCAGCGGGTGTCCAGATGCCGCCGCCCGGCACCTTGAAGGCCTTTTCGTCCCAGGGCGCGATGGGTTTCAGGCCATCCTTGATCATCTGCTTGGCGGCCGGGATCAGCTGATCTGGATCCACCACCTGATGGATGAGGTTCATGGCCTTGGCGCGCGAAGCGTTCAGCGACTGGCCCGTCGTCATCATCTGCAAGGCGGACTGGGCATCGGTGAGGCGCGAGATACGCTGCGTGCCGCCGGCACCGGGGAAGATGCCGACCTTGACTTCCGGCAGCGCGATCTTGACGCTCTTCGAATTGGAGGCGACGCGGCCGTGGCAGGCGAGCGACATCTCGAAGGCACCGCCCATGCAGGTGCCGTTGATGGCCGAAACCCAGGGTTTGCCGCAGGTTTCGATCTTGCGGAAGAGGCCGGTCATGCGGCCGACGAGATCGAAGAGTTTTTGCGCGGCGCCGTCGGGATTTGCGGCCTTCTCCTGCTGGTAGAAGGCGAACATCGACTTGATCATCGACAGATCGGCGCCGCCCGAAAAGGAAGACTTGCCCGAGGTAATAACGACGCCCTTGACGGCGCTGTCGGCGACCGTCGCATCGATGATGGCGTCGAGCTCGCTCATCACGTCCTCGGTGAAGACGTTCATCGACTTGCCGGGCATGTCCCAAGTCACCAGGGCAATACCATCCGCATCGGTCTCGACGGTGAAGTTGGTGTAGCTCATCGTCTCTCTCCCTTAGACGCGTTCGATGACGGTTGCCGTGCCCATGCCGGCGCCGATGCAGAGGGTTACCAGCGCGGTGTTGAGATCGCGGCGTTCCAGCTCATCCAGCACGGTGCCGAGGATCATGGCGCCGGTAGCACCCAGCGGATGTCCCATGGCGATTGCGCCGCCATTGACGTTGATCTGGTCGTGGGGGATGTCGAAAGCCTGCATGTAGCGCAACACGACGGCGGCAAAAGCCTCGTTCAGCTCGAAAAGATCGATATCGGCAAGGTTCATGCCTGTCCGCTTCAGGAGCTTTTCGGTGACATCGACCGGGCCGGTCAGCATGAGGGCCGGATCGGAGCCGATATTGGCGAAAGCCTTGATGCGGGCGCGCGGCTTCAGACCCATGCTTTCGCCCCCGGCCTTCGAGCCGAGCAGGACGGCAGCGGCGCCATCGACGATGCCAGAGGAATTGCCGGCATGGTGGACATAGTTGACGCGCTCGACTTCCGGATGGGCCTGGATGGCGACGGCTTCGAAGCCGCCCATTTCGCCCGGCATCTGGAAGGAGGGATTGAGGGAGGCGAGCGCCTGCATGTCCGTGCCGGGGCGCATATGCTCATCATGGGCCAGGATCGTCAGACCGTTCTGGTCCCTGACCGGGATGACGGAATTCTTGAACCAGCCGTTGTTCCAGGCATTTGCGGCCCGCTTCTGGCTTTCGACTGCGTAAGCGTCGACGTCGTCACGGGAAAAGCCGTATTTGGTGGCGATGAGATCGGCCGACACACCCTGCGGCATGAAATAGGCCGGGAAGTTCACCGAAGGGTCCATGAACCAGGCGCCGCCGGACATGCCGAGGCCCACGCGGGACATGCTTTCGACGCCGCCGGCAATGACGATATCGTCGGCGCCCTGTGCGATCTTGCCGGCGCCGAAGTTCACGGCATCGAGGCCGGAGGCGCAGAAACGGGAGATCTGCATGCCTGGCGCTCTCGTCGAGTAACCGGCTTCGAAAGCGGCAGCCTTGGGAATGACGGCACCGGCATCCATGACCGGATCGACGCAGCCCATGATGATGTCATCGACCGTCTCGGTGTTGAGACCGTTGCGGTCGCGGATCGCCTCCAGCGTCTTTGCCGCGAGGCGGACTGAGGGCACTTCATGCAGCGCGCCATCCTTCTTGCCGCGGCCGCGGGGCGTGCGGACGTGATCGTAAATGAAAACCTCGGTCATTGTCTCATCTCCCTGGCGGCAATCTGTTTTGCCTCAAATCTCGACGGGAGGAGAAAAGCCCCTCCCCACCCCTCCCGACAAGGGGGAGGGAGCACCGTCTCAAAAGGCTTCGGCGGCGAGTTCCATCATCGTGTCTGCGCCGGTTTCGATACGGGTCTTGCGCAATGCAGTTTCGGGCATGATGCGCTCCATGAAGAATTTCGCCGTGATCAGCTTGTTCTTCAGATAATCCTCGCGTGTGTCGCCGGCGGCAAGGCGTTCGTTGGCGGCTTTTGCCATGCGCGCCCACATATAGCCGAGGATGACCAGGCCGAAGAGGTGCATATAATCGGTTGAACCGGCGCCGGCATTGTCGGGCTTGGCCATAGCATTCTGCATGAACCACATGGTTGCGCCCTGCACATCGTTCAAGCCCTTTTTCAGGTGCTTGGTGAAGAAGGTCAGCTGCTCGTCATTGCGGTTTTCCTCGCAGAAATCGCCGACTTCCTTGAAGAGGGCCATAGCGGCGCGGCCGCCGTTCAGCGCCAGCTTGCGGCCAACGAGATCGAGCGCCTGGATACCGTTGGCACCTTCGTAGATCATGGCAATACGGGCATCGCGCACATACTGGCTCATGCCGTGTTCCTCGATATAGCCATGGCCGCCGAAGACCTGCTGGGCCATCACGGCATGATCGAAGCCCCTGTCGGTCATCACGCCCTTGAGGATCGGCGTAACGAGGCCGAGAATATCGTCCGCTGTCTGGCGTTCCTTCTCGTCGCTGGCGCGATGGGCGATATCGGATTTCAGCGCAGTCCAGAGCAGGAAGGCGCGGCCAGCCTCGTTGAAGGATTTGATCGTCATCAGTGCTCGGCGGATATCCGGGTGGACGATAATCGGATCGGCCTTCTTGTCCGGGGCCTTGGGGCCGGACAGCGAGCGGCCCTGGAGGCGCTCTCGGGCGTAGCTGGCGGCATTCTGATAGGCGATCTCGGAAATGGCGATGCCCTGCAGGCCGACCATCAGACGGGCCTCGTTCATCATCACGAACATGGCGTTCAGGCCACGGTTTTCCGTGCCGATCAGGAAGCCCGTCGCTTCGTCGTAGTTCATGACGCAAGTGGCGTTGCCGTGGATACCCATCTTGTGTTCGATCGCGCCGCAGGAAACGCCGTTACGGGCGCCGAGCGCTCCGTCCTTACCGACGAGGAATTTCGGGACGATGAAGAGCGAGATGCCTTTGGTGCCCTCAGGCGCACCCTCGATGCGGGCGAGGACCAAGTGGACGATATTATCGGTCAGGTCGTGCTCTCCAGCGGAGATGAAGATCTTCTGGCCGGAAATCCTGTAGCTGCCGTCGTCCTGCGGCACCGCCTTGGTGCGCAGCATGCCGAGATCAGTACCGCAATGCGGTTCGGTGAGGTTCATGGTGCCGGACCACGTGCCATCCACCATCTTAGGCAGATAGGTATTCTTCTGCTCGTCAGTGCCGTGGACGAGGATCGCGGCTATGGCACCCTGCGTCAGGCCCGGATACATCATTAGCGACATATTGGCCGCTGAAGTATATTCGCCGACCGCGGTGTGCAGTATATAGGGCAGTCCCTGACCGCCGAATTCCTCCGGAACGGCAAGCCCGATCCAGCCGCCTTCCCGATAGGCCTGATAGGCCTCCCTGAAGCCCCTCGGCGTCGATACCGTACCGTCGCCTAGGCGCGTACAGCCTTCCTGATCGCCGGAATAATTCAGGGGGAACACAACTCCCTCGGCCAACTTCGCCGCCTCGCCCAAGATAGCCTCGACCATGTCAGGCGTGACGTCGGCAAAGCCGGGGAGATTGTTGTAACGCTCGAGACCCAGCACATCATTGAGCACGAAGAGCGTGTCGTTCACCGGGGCCTTGTAGATTGGCATGGTTCGAATTCCTCCAATTCGGCGACCGGATCGCGCCGGCAGTGAGACTCTCTTACAAAATATTGACGTTTGCGTAAACGTCAAATTCTACACGCGCGCGATTTTATGAGAGTAAATTCAGATGCGGTAAACCCAATGCTGCCCGTTTCCTTCTCCGGCTAAGCGCGCTACATTCGCTCAGACCTGCAGAAAGAGCCTGGGAGGAGCGATTTCATGAGAAGGACGTGGCCTGCGGAGTTCAATTCCGTTTTCGATGCGGCGGAGGAAGTGACCATCGAACCCGTAGCTGTCGAGCCGATCAACGGCGAAAGACTGGCTGTACATGATGAGCCGCCGGCTCCGCGCAAGGCACTGAGGGTACGCATTTCCATGGAAACCTATGAACGCATCTGGCCGCTGGCCGAGATGCGTTTCCGGCCGGCCGAGGGGCCCTATGCCGGCAAGGCGGTGACGCTGATCGCCACCAATCCGCACTACCATCCCTGGCATCCGGCCGATGGCGGCTCGGAGGAGCGCGTCAGTGACAGCGGACGACACTACAAGACCGATTATCTGGTCGTGCATTTCCTGCTGGATGACGTGCGCGAACCTGTCGCCGCCTGAGCATCATTCAGATAGCTTGAGGACCCGAACCGCTTGAAGGCAGGGCTGCTCCCGGAATAGGCTTGCGGGCGACATCTATTCGGGAGCCAGGCCTTGAGCGATTTCGATATCATCCGGCGACGTGCCGAAGACAGAAAAGGCGGCGCCGATGCGCTGAAAGCGAAGCTGCCGGCGATGCCTGACCACGAGGCGCTGCGCGCTTTGCCCGATGACCGCATCCTCTCCGAAATGACGCGGCGCGTCTTTTACAGCGGCTTCGTACACAAGGTCATCGACAACAAATGGCCGGGTTTCGAAGAAGCTTTCGACGGCTTTGATCCTGCCGCACTCAATATCGCTCCGGATGAATACTGGCACGATCTGACTGGCGATGACCGCATCGTCAAAAATGGCGCGAAGATCATGTCCGTACGCGCCAACGCGGCCTTCGTGCGCGAACTGGCGAAAGAGGCCGGCAGTGCCGGCGCCTTCTTCGCAGATTGGCCGCGCGAGGATCATATCGGCCTGCTCGACGAGCTCAACAAACGCGGCAATCGGCTCGGCGGGATCACCGGTCAATATTTCCTGCGCAGCATCGGCCGCGACTGCTTTATCATGACAACAGATGTCATCGCCTGCCTCAGGGACGCAGGCGTGCCCCTTTCGGCATCGGGAACTGGCAAGAAGGACCAGCAGTTGATCCAGCAGACATTCAACCGCTGGGCCGCGGAAACAGGGCTGCCTCTCGCCTATCTCTCGCGCATCTGCGGGCTTTCGATCGACGCTCCCCAAGAATGAAATATTTCGGGCCGCTGGTTTTTTGCAAGGCCGTGATTGCCTACCTCTCCGGAAGGTTCACTCGAAGGAGAAGATCATGGCCGAGTTTCCCTATCGTAGCGCGCTGATCGTGGGCGCCGGTTCCGGCATCAGCGGCTCACTCGCCCGCAAGCTCTCGGAGCGAGGCGTGAAGGTCGGCCTGGCGGCACGCAATATCGGCAAGCTCGGGCCGTTGCTCGACGAAACCGGAGCCAAGGCCTTCGCCACCGATGCGGCGCAGCCGGCTGCGGTTGCGGCGCTGTTCGAACGCGTCGACGCCGAGATCGGCGAGCCTGATATCGTGATCTATAATGCCAGCGGCCGGGTGCGCGGGCCGATTGCCGAGCTCGATCCTGCCGAAGTGGAGCAGGCGATTGCAACCAGCGCCTTCGGCGGCTTCCTCGTCACGCAACAGGCGGCAAAACGGATGATCCCGCAGGGACACGGCGCAATTCTACTGACAGGGGCGACAGCCAGTATCAAGGGTTATGCGCAATCGGCGCCCTTTGCCATGGGGAAATTCGCGTTGCGCGGACTGGCGCAAAGTGCTGCCCGTGAACTCGGACCGCTTGGCATTCATGTAGCGCATTTCGTCATTGACGGTGTGGTCCGCTCCGCCACGAGACCGGACAAGAAAGACAAGCCCGACGGCACGCTTTCGCCCGATGCGATTGCGCAGTCCTATATCGATGTGCTGCTGCAGCATCGCAGCGCCTGGTCGCAGGAGGTCGAGCTGCGGCCTTGGACGGAAAACTTTTAGTCCAGGCAGTCTCGATAGAGCATACCTCCTTTCCCGAAGGCGCCGAAACCAGTAGGATCGGACCGGCTTCGACAGCCTGGGAGGGGACGATGCTGCGCCTGGACCATGTGACGATCGATACGCGCGATGCGCCTGCCATGATCGCTTTTTTTGAAAACATTCTTGGCGTGAAGGAAGGCTATCGGCCGCCCTTTCCCTCGCGCGGCCATTGGCTTTATCTCGACGATAAGCCGGTGATCCATCTGAGCCTGACGGAGCGGGCGGGTGATTTTCCATCCGGCATCTTCAATCATGTGGCCTTCAGCCTCTTCGAATTCGAACCGGCGCTCGCTCGCATCAAAGCCGGCGGTTATCGCTACGAATATCGCGATATTCCTGATACCGCCCTCGGACAGGTGTTCGTCTACGGGCCTGAGGGCGTGAAGATCGAGTTGCAGTACAAGCGGCCGCTCTAAAGCGCTTCGACGCGCAAAACTGGCCTGAGAAAGGCAAAAGTTAAAAAATTCTCATTCCGGTTAACGAGTTCTTTACCACGTTTCGTAAAAGGTGCGCGGTGAGCATTGGCGATCTGCATTCCTTTTATTTGTCTTGCGTCCAGGAGTGCCGCCAAAAACCTATCCAGCTTGAGGAAAGTCTAATTGACTATTTCCTTATGGATGGTGCTCTCCGCTGTGTGCCCCGGTACGCTTCGGAAAAGGCAATGATCGGGCCCAGACCGGGCAATCGAAGCGAGCAAGAACATGAACGGATCGCGATCACATTCTTCCCGGCATTCCGACAGGAGCTCGCTTGATGCGTTAAACCGCACCATCGAGGGTCTGGAAGCGCGGATCGAGGGTCTGATGAGCAGCGGACGCGAACAGCGGCCACGCAGCCCGACGCCGGAGCGCGATTCCTACGCGCCGCGCGCGGCCGATCCGCTTGCGGAAATCCGCCAGCGCCAGCGCGCGCTCGATGCCAGCAGAGATAATCGCGAGCGCGCCTATACGCGCGAACCGGCACCGGCCCTGCTGCGTGAACCGGCCCCTGCCCCGCAACGCGCTTCGGTGCCTTATCCGGCGGCACCGGCCTTCCGCGCCTCCGACGACACGATGACGGAAATCGCCCAGGCACTGGTCAACCTGCGGCAGGATCTGAAGCGTGACATTTCCGAGGGCGTGACGCGCGAAATGAATGCGCTGCGCGGCGAGCTGCGCGAAATCAAGGCGAGCGCCCAGGACCGGCATTTTGCCGACGACATCCGCGCCGACATGGGGCGTCTTTCGCAGAGCATTGCGCAACTCACGAGCCGTTCAGCTGGCCCGGAAGCAACTGGTCTGCGAAACGAATTCGAAGAACTGCGTTCGCTGATGGACGGGCTGGCGCGCGAGGATTCGGTGCGCCACATGGAGCAGCGCTGGGACAACGTTGAAAACCGCCTGGCGGAGCTCGACACCGCGGGGCTGCAGGAAGAGCTCGTATCCCTCGCTTACCGGCTTGACGATATCAAGCGGCAGCTCGGCGGCATGGGGGAAAGCCCGGCCGTGCAGGCGCTGGAAGACAAGCTCATCACGATCGCCTCGGCTGTGGAGCAGTTCGGTAATTTGATCCAGCCGCATGATCGGATCATGTCGGAACAGTTCGCTGCGATGGACACGCGGCTCGACGAGATCAGCCGCGCGATCGCCGCCAGCGGACGCGGCGCGACCGGCACCGACCCGGCGCTGATGCAACGGCTGGAAAACCGTCTTTCTGCCCTCGGCGAACAGATCGAGCTGATGGGTCGGGCCGCCATGAACCGCCCAAATCCTGCCGACGAAATGGCCAGTCGGCTAGAAGCGCTGACGGAGCGCGTGGAAGACCTCGCCAAAGCCGAAGCAACTTCGCGCCTCGACGAGCGGCTGGAGCACCTTTCCTATCTTCTCGAACGCACCCAGAAGACGACACCTCAGCAAGACCTGACCGGCGCGCTCTCCGACATTTCCCGCAAGATCGACGCGCTGGAAAGCGGCTCGGTCAATGATGCGCTCGCCAAGCGGCTCGACTATCTCGCACGCCGCATCGACGAGATGGAAATCCGCCCTGCCCCGGTACCTGTAATCGACGATGGCGCGTTCCGCCGTCTCGAAGGGCGGCTCAGCGACATCGCGGCGCGGCTGGAAGAAAGCACGGCGGCTGCACCGACCGACACGCGCGCGCTGAAGAACCTCGAGGAGCAGATTGCCAATCTCTCCGAGCTCTTGAACACGCCGCGCGAAAACGCAGAAGTATCCGCGGATCTCGATCGCCGCATGGGCGCGATCGAAGATTATATCGCGACCAACGACGAATATATTATCGAGGCCGCACGACAGGCGGCCGAAGCCGTGGTCGACGCCTATTCGCGCAACGGCGGAGCGCAGGGCGCTGCACCTGCTGCCGCCGACATGTCGGCCCTGGTCGCGCTGGCCGACGACCTACGAAATCTCGAAGATCTCAGCCGGGATAGCGAGGAGCGTACGCACAAGACCTTCCAGGCCCTTCACGAAACGCTGCTGCACATCGCTGACCGACTGGACACGATGGAAGAACAGGTTCGCCCCGCCGCCAAAATGCCGGCGGCCGAGGTCGAGTTCCACGTCGATCCTTATGCGCTAGTCGACGCAGGCAAGGAACCTGCCAAGGCTCCGGTGATGCAGGCGCCCAAGGCTTCGCCGGTGCTGCGCACGGCCGATATTGCCGAAGAGGCGCCGAGCCGTATGCCGGAACCGGCATTGGCCGACAGCACCAGCGCGATCGCCATCGAAGCCAACAGCCAACAAGAAAAGGCGGTCGTTCCCGCCAAGGGCAGCCTGCTCGCTAGCCTCGGCCGGAAGCTGATGCCGTCGCGCAAGTCGGAAGCGAAGGCAGCGACCGAGCGCACCGTCATCGACCCCGCTCCATCGATCGATCCCGTCGACGTGATGCCGGCCGAAGCCGCAAACGAGTTGCTGGAACCGGGCTCCGGCGCGCCTGACGTGAAGAAGATACTGGAGCGCGTGCGCGCCAGCCAGAACGCCCAGCGCGGCAAGCCGGCAACCGAAAACGACCGGGCGGATTATATTGCCGCTGCTCGCCGAGCCGCGCAGGCTGCGGCCATGGAGATTGACAGCAATGCAAAGCCGGCGACGCGCGCCGAGCGGCGTGCTGCCAAGCCGGAAAAAGCCGGCAAAGGCGGCGCCTTTTCGCGCTTCCGCCGGCCGATCCTGCTGGCAGTCGGCGCTGTGCTGCTCGCCATCATGGCCTTCCCGCTTGCCCGCACGCTGACGACGGGCCAGAAGGCACCGCCACCGGCTGAAGTCTCGACCCCCAGCACCGCCACCGGGATGCCGCAGGCCAATATGATGGCGCCGACGCCGGTCGTGCCGGAAACCTCGACCCCAGAATCGGCCGCGCAGATGCCGACGACCACACCGGAAGCGATCGGTTCCGAGGCCGGTGCTCCCACAGCGCCCGATCACCTGACCGATGCGACGCCGCTCGACGGCGAAGGTGCGGAAAGCTTCGATCAGGCGCCGGTGCAGGATAGTTCCGGCTTCGCTCCGAACACGCCTGCCGCTCCGGCAGCAACGACCACGGCTCCTGCTGCGGCCTCGATCATCGTTCCCGACACGATCCAGCCGCCGCCGCTCGCCGACGCGGCACGCAACGGCGATGGGCTGGCGCTCTTCGAGATCGCTGCGCGCTATACCGAGGGCCGCAATGGCCTAGCCGCCGATCAGAAGCAGGCGGCGAACTGGTACCAGCTTTCGGCGGACAAGGGCTTCGCACCGGCACAGTACCGGCTCGGCAGCATGTATGAGAAGGGCAATGGCGTCGACCGGGACGTGCAGAAGGCCAAAGGTCTCTATGAGCAGGCTGCAAGCCAAGGTAATGCCAGCGCCATGCATAATCTCGCTGTACTCTATGCTTCCGGCGCGCTTGGCCAGCAGGACTACGTAACGGCGGCTTCCTGGTTCCAGAAGGCGGCCGATCTCGGCATCACCGACAGCCAGTTCAACCTCGCCATCCTCTGCGCCCGCGGCAACGGCGTGCCGGCGGATCTGGAAGAATCCTACAAGTGGTTTGCGATCGCCGCCAAATCCGGCGACAAGGATGCCGCCCAGAAGCGCGACGAAGTGGCCAAAGCCATGAAGCCGGATCAACTCGAGCGCGCCCGCGCCAAGGCCGACCTCTGGAAGCCGCAACCGCTCGACAACAAGGCGAACGGCGTCGAGATCCCCGACGCATGGGCAAGCGCTGCCGCGCCGAAGACGGCAACCGTCGACATGAAGAAGGCGATCCGCAACATCCAGGCGATCCTCAACAATAACGGCTTCGATGCCGGCCCGCCGGATGGAGAGATGGGCGCGAAGACCGTGACCGCCATCAAGAACTTCCAGAAGTCGATCGGCCAGGAGCCGACTGGCAAGGTCAACGACGACACGGTGAAGGCGCTTCTTGAGCGCAACAAACCCGGCGCCAAGGCCATCTGAGACAGCTCGACGGCCCTTGGCCGCCGGCTTTTCGGCTTTTGAGGCCGGCCGTCACAAAACCTGAAAAAAGCCGGATTATGCGGGACATATCGGAGCCTGCATCCGGCTGATCATGGCTTTTTTCCTTCGAAAGCCTCTGGCAACGATTTCACAGTAGGATGTGCCATTCGAGTGGGGACGTGAGAGGGCCGCTCCGGCGGGAGCGGCGATAATCGGGGTCGGCTGTGACAATCTATCTGCCCATCGCAGAATTGTCGGTGAACATCTTCATCATTCTCGGCATGGGGGCCGCCGTCGGCTTCCTGTCCGGTATGTTCGGCGTCGGCGGCGGTTTCCTGATCACGCCTCTCCTGATCTTCTACAACATTCCCCCTGTCGTCGCCGTTGCAACCGGCGCCAATCAGGTGGTCGCTTCTTCGATATCGGGGGCGATCACCCATTTCCGGCGGGGAACGCTGGATATGAAGCTCGGCACGGTGCTGCTCGTCGGCGGTTTGACGGGTGCAACGGTCGGCATCTGGATCTTCTCGCTGTTGCGTGCCATCGGCCAGCTCGACCTCTTCATCTCCCTGCTTTACGTCGTCTTCCTCGGCACAGTGGGCGGGCTGATGCTCTGGGAAAGCGTCAATGCCATGCGTCGCGCCGCCCGTAACGAAGCGCCGGCCCCGCGCCGGCCCGGCCATCAACACTGGGTACACAAGCTGCCGCTCAAGATGCGGTTCAAGAAATCGAAGATCTTCCTGTCGGTCATCCCGATCGTGGCGTTGGGCTTTGCGATCGGCATCCTCACGTCCGTCATGGGTGTCGGCGGCGGCTTCATCATGGTGCCTGCGATGATCTATCTGCTGCGCATCCCGACAAACGTTGTCGTCGGGACCTCGCTCTTCCAGATCATTTTCGTGACCGCCTATACGACGATCGTGCAGGCGGCGACCAATTATTCGGTCGATATCGTGCTCGCCTTCTTCCTGATGCTCGCCGGCGTCATCGGCGCACAATATGGCGTGCGCGTCGGTCAGCGACTGCGCGGCGAACAGTTGCGCGCGCTGCTTGGCCTCCTGGTTCTTGCGGTTGGCCTGCGCCTTGCCGTTGCGTTGGTGCTGACCCCCGAAGATATCTTTTCGGTGGTGATGGGAGTGGGGAACTGATGTTTCGTCTCCTGCTGCTCCTTATCCTTTTCATGCCTGCCGCCGCCTCGGCACAAGTGCTGCTACCTGGACAGGGAACGCAGGCCGAGCGCGAGGGGCTGGAAATCGGCACATCCACCAGCGAGATCGCCATCACCTCCGATTTTCGCGGCGCCGACTTGACGATTTTCGGCGCGGTGACCAACACCGACGAACTGTTGCTCGCCATCGGCCAGTATGATGTCGTCGTGGTCCTGGAAGGACCGCGCGAGGACGCCACGGTGCGCAAGAAGGAACGGGTCTTCGGCATCTGGGTCAATGCCTCATCGATGACTTTCGCCGATGTGCCGCATTCCTATTCGATGTCGAGCTCGCGCTCTATCGACGACATCACGACGCCGCTCGACCTGACCGGAGAGGGTATCGGGATCGATCATATCCCGCTGCGACCAATCGATTTTGCCGGCAATTTCAATAATCTCAACGAATTCCGCGCCGCCTTCCGGCGCATACAACAGGTGGGCGGACTTTACGAACGCGATCCAAGCGGCGTGCGTTTCGTCTCCTCGAACCTGTTCAAGGCAAGTCTGCGGCTGCCGGCCAATATTCCGAACGGCGTGCATACGGTGCGCGCTTACCTCTTCAAGAGCGGGAAATTCATAACGCAGAAATCGCAGCCGCTGCGCGTCATCAAGACAGGCATCGAGCAGACGATCACCGACGCAGCGCATGAGCAGCCGATCTTCTACGGCTGCTTTGCAGTGTTGCTGGCAGTACTGACGGGATGGGGCGCCAGCTTCATTTTCCGCAAGGATTGATCGGGCTTCGATTCGCCGCCTGACGACCACTAGAAAGTTCCTTCAAATGGGCGGGCTCCAGATAGCGTTCCGGGCGGGCGAAGCCTGCTCAGACGTCAGCTGGAGCCCGGCCAAAGGATTTTTCCTCTGCCTCCCAAAACCGCTTGCATTTCGCTATCAGTCACGCTAGCTTTAACTAGTTTCTAAATGCCACCAGTTTTAACTTTGATGCAGAGTGGATGGAGGATAAAATGAGGAAGCTTGTTGTCTGGAACCTGATGACGCTGGATGGCTATTTCGAAGGATCGAAGCCGTGGGATATCGACTTCCACAATCTGGCCTGGGGGCCGGAGCTGGAAAAATATGCCGAGCAATTCGGCGAAGAAGGCGACCTGCTGGTTTTCGGCCGCAAGACCTATGAGGGCATGGCCGCTTATTGGCCGACCGCCGAGAACGAAGATAAGATCAAGGCCTATATGAACGGTATTGCCAAGCTCGCCGTCTCCAGGACCATGGAGAAAGCCGACTGGAACAACACGCGCGTCGTCAGCGATCCGGTTTCCGAACTGGGAAAGCTCAAGAGAGAGGACGGCAAAACGATCTTCATTTTCGGCAGCGCCGAGCTTGTCGATACCATGCTGAAGGCGGGGCTGGTGGATGAAATCCGCATCTGCCTCGTTCCAGTCATCCTCGGCGGCGGCAATCCGCACTTCAAGCCGGCGGCTGGACAGCAGCCGCTGAAACTGCTCGACTCGTCGGTAACGAAGAGCGGTGCCGTGATCCTGCGCTACCAGCCGGTCAGGGCAGCCTGATCCATTTGTCTGCGCAGGCTGCAGCCACCAGGGCTGCGGCCGCTTCGCCCGCAGTTTCCATGTAGGTCGGATCGCGATGCAGCAGCACAGCGGCGAACGAGCCGTCGAGCAGCAAAACAATCTGACGGGCAAGTTTTAGTGGCTCGGCGAGATGCTGTTCTTCGAAGAGAGACGTCAGCCAAGCCTCGACATTCTTCTTGTGTATGGCACCGACTTTGATGGCGGGATGGCCGGGCATATTGGCGAGTTCGGCCGATGTTCTGAGATAGCCACAGCCCTTCCATTTGGGGTGTCGGGCCGAGCGAGCCAGATTCTCGAAAATGCCCTTTATCTTCGCCGACAGATCCCCATCGGTTTCCGCTAACCACCGACGATACACTGCAAGATTGGGCTGGTCGCGGGTTTCGAGATAAGCGGCGATCAGCTCGTCCTTGCTGTCGAAATGGTAGTAGAGGGTGCGCTTCGTGACTGCGGCCTTCTCGGCCACCGCATCGACGCTCACCGCCCTGACACCCTCGCTGTAGAAGAGCTTTGCAGCAGCCGCGACAATGCGTTCGCGCGTATCGGATCCTGATCTCGCCATTCGGCCAATGTATACCGACCAGTGAGTGTCATCAACGCTGGCTTCCGCCTATCATCCCGGCGAAACGTCAATAGAGGAGATGGTACATGCCCGAGGCCAAACGGAGGCAGAGCGAGCTTGCACGAGAAGCAAAATCCGTCTCGATCCGCTGCCGCGACGGCGTAGAACTCCGCGGTCATTTCTGGAACGGCGCCGATAATGGCGGAAATGGCAGCGTCATCATCAATCCGGCAACGGGCGTTGTGGCGCGCTACTATCACTACTACGCGCGCTTTCTCGCGGAACATGGCTTCGATGTGCTGACCTATGACTATCGCGGTATCGGCTTGTCTCGTCCGGCGCGACTGAAAGGCTCGGGCTATCGCTGGCAGGACTGGGGCGAGCAAGATTTCGATGCAGCGCGTCTCTTCATGGAAAACAAACGCCCCGGCGAGCAATTGCTGGTCGTCGGCCATAGCATCGGGGGCTTTTTGCCCGGCTTCTCGGCCAGTACCGAAGGCATAACGCGCGTGCTTGCTATCGGCGCGCAGTATGGGCATTGGCGGGACTATGCGGAGACGCGGCGATGGCGGCTCTTTTTGAAATGGCACGTCGTCATGCCGGCAACCACATTGCTATTCGGTTACTTTCCGGGACGGCGCCTCGGCTGGCTCGAGGATCTGCCGAAGGATGTCGCGCTCGACTGGGCTTTTCAGCGGGGGTGGAAAGAGCCGGCGTCAAGGCATTTCGAGAACTTTCGCGCGCCTGTTCTCAGCCTCACCGTTTCGGACGACGAGATCGCCACCGTTCAAGCCCTGCGCCGCGGCTTTTCTCACTATCGCAATGCCCAAGTGGAGGAGGTGTTGCTGAGGCCGGAAGATCTCGGGTTTTCCAGAATCGGGCATTTCGATCTTTTTCATGCGCGGCACGCCTCTGGTTTCTGGCTTGATAGCCTGCTCTGGCTGCGAGACGGGACCAATCCCTGGCCTGGCAAAAGACCACCAGAATATCTCGTATTCGCATAAAAACCGCTCTTTAACGTTTACGAGTTAGTAATCTCTCGAAAATGAGAGGTTTGTATCATGCGTACTCCCACCGTGCTTGCGGTCGTCGGGCTGGCTTTGCTTGCCGGCTGCGCGACGGCGCCGCGCCAGACGCGTAATATCTGCGCTGTTTTCGATCAGAAGGACGGCCTCTTCACCAGCTGGCAGGGGGCAGCGGAGCGTGCCGAGAAGAAATACGGCGTGCCGGTGCCGATCCTGATGGCGACCATGTATGTCGAATCCGGCTTCCAGCCCTATGCACGACCGCCGCGCACGAAACTCTTCGGCTTCATTCCCTGGACACGTCCGTCGACCGCCTATGGCTATTCGCAGGCGTTGAACGGGACATGGGACCACTATCAGTCCGAAACCGGCAACTGGGCGGCGCGGCGCACGAACTTCGCCGACGCGATCGATTTCATCGGCTGGTACCACTACAGCAACGCCCAGGCGACGGGTATTCCGCTCAACGACGCCTACAACCTCTACCTCGCCTATTATTCCGGCCCGACCGGCTACAAGCGCGGCGACTGGCGCAACAATGGACAGCTGCAGCAGACTGCGCAGAAGTTCGCACGAATGGCGGGCACCTATCAGCAGCAGTTGCAGGGATGTAATTGAGCCCTTCCCCTCCCAGTGAAGGGAGCGGGTATCAGCCGCGCAAATTGCCATAACGGACCGAATAGATCCGGTCGCGGCCGAGCAGGTGGGCAATCAAGGAGGTCTTGTCGAAGAGACCTGTCATCGCCTTGTGGCCAAGGTCGAGTCCTCCACTCATGACGCCGAAAGCCGGCATCAGCAGGCGGGCGCCATCCGTCGCGAAACAGGGACGGCGGACGGATCTTTCGCGGCGGCGAACGGTGGCGGCAGGATGCAGGTGGCCGGCAATCTCGCCTTTTTGCAATCCTTCATGCGGCTCATGCCGGAAGGTCAGGCCGGCATAGCAGAGTTCGTCCGAGCAGCTGCCGGGCAAATCCACCGTACCGTCAGGATCGTGATTGCCATTGATCCAGATCCATTCGCGGCCGCGAGCCATTTGGACGATCTGCGTGCGGAAGGCATCCGGCAGATGCTCGGAGCCGACGCGATCGTGGAAATTATCGCCGAGCGAAATGACGATCCTCGGATCGTAGCGGGAGACGACGGCGGCAAGAACTGTCAGTGTCGCCAGCGTGTCATAGGGCGGCAGCATCATGCCGCGGCGGGCAAAAGCCGCGCCCTTTTCCAGATGCAGGTCGGACACGACGAGCATGCCGGCATCCGGCAGATAGAGCGCGCCAAGCGGATCGCAGACGGCGGCAATACCATGAATGGCGGTTTCGACGCCCGGTATTGCGGCAAGCCCAGTCGTGTCGCGCGCCAGCGCAAGGCGGTTCATCACTCTCGTCAATCCAATTTCAAGCCATCGCCTCGGCGATCAGATCGTCGGCGGCTTCGGCGAGCAGCGCGTCATGAGCCTGACCCGGCACCGATTCCCGACCGATTTCCAGCATCACCGGTACGGCAAGCGGCGAAATATGGTCCAGCGCCCGGTGGGTGATATGGCCCCTGATTCGCTTGAGCATATCGCCAAGGCGGGAAATATCCAAAAGGCCCGTTGCCGCATCCTGTCGGGTCGCCTGCAGCAGGATGTGGTCCGGCTCGTGGGTTCTCAGCACATCGTAGATCAGGTCGGCCGAGACGGTGATCTGCCGGCCGGTCTTTTCCTTTCCCGGATGACGCCGCTCGATCAATCCGGCAATCACGGCACAATTGCGGAAGGTGCGCTTCAAAAGGAAAGATTCGTTCAGCCAGGATTCGAGATCGTCACCCAGCATATCTTCATCGAAGAGATCGGAGAGGCTGAGGCGGCCATTGGCGATCATCAGGCCGAGATCCTCAAGGCCCCAGATGCCGAGAGAATAGTCCGTGGCGACGAAGCCGAGCGGTTTTGCCCCTGCCCTGTCCAGACGCCGGGTCAGCAGCATGCCGAGCGTCTGATGCGCCAGCCGCCCCTCGAAGGGATAGACGACCATGTAGCCGCGGCTGCCGCGGGGAAAGGTTTCGATCAGTAGCTCGTCGTGCTTCGGCAGCAGGGATTTTTCCTTCTGCAGGGAGAGCCAGTCGCGCACCTGATCCGGCAGTCGGTGCCAGCGGTCCGGATCATCCAGCATCGAGCGGACCTGATCGGCGAGATAGGTCGAGAGCGGAAACTTGCCGCCGTTATAGGACGGGATTTTCGGATCGAAGGAATAGGCCGGGCTGACCAGCGCCTCGCTCTCCCTGATACCCTCGAAACGCAGCACCTTGCCGGAAAAGATGAACGTATCACCCGGCGCAAGCTGCTCGAGGAAATATTCCTCGACCTTGCCAAGCACCGCGCCGGGGCGACCGAGCCTGCCGCCCTCGCCGCGTTTGGCCATGCGGATATTCAGCATCGAAGCTTCGACGATCGTGCCGAGGTTCAAGCGATACTGCTGGGCGACCTGCGGGTTGGAGACACGCCACCTGCCTTCCTTGGTTTTGCGGATGCGGGCATAACGCTCATAGGTGCGCAGGGCATAACCGCCGGTCGCGACAAAATCGACAACACGCTCGAAGGTTTCCCATGGGAGATCGGCGTAGGGCGAGGCGCTGGTGATCTCGTCGTAGAGTTCCAGCATGTCGAAGGGCTCGGCACAGGCCATGCCGAGCACGTGCTGGGCAAGCACATCGAGCCCGCCGCGGCCGACGGGCGGCGTATCCTGCGCGCCGATGTAGTTTGCATCGAGCGCTGCCTGGCATTCCATGACTTCGAAACGGTTGGCGGGAACGAGGATCGCCTTGGATGGCTCGTCCATGCGGTGATTGGCGCGGCCGATGCGCTGGGCAAGGCGCGAGGCCCCCTTCGGTGCCCCGACATGAATGACGAGATCGACATCGCCCCAGTCGATACCGAGATCGAGCGTCGAGGTGGCGACGACGGCCCGCAGCCGGTTGGCGGCCATGGCGGCTTCGACCTTGCGGCGCTGGGCAACATCGAGCGAGCCATGGTGGAGCGCGATCGGCAGGTTCTCCTCGTTGACCGTCCAAAGCTCCTGAAACAGCATTTCGGCCTGCGAGCGGGTATTGACGAAGAGCAGCGTGGTCTTGTGGTCGATCAGCAGGCGATAGACATCCGGAATGGCGTATTTGGCGGAATGGCCGGCCCAGGGAATGTGTTCTTCCGTATTGAGGATGGAGATATCGGGCTTGGCGCCACCTTCGACGAGCACGAGGCCGGCGTGATTGGCCTTGTCTTCCTCCTGCGCCACCAGCCATTTCTGCAGATCCAGGGGATCGGCGACCGTGGCCGAGAGGCCGATCGTCTTCAGATCGGGCGCCAGCCTTTGCAGTCGGGCAAGGCCGAGCGAGAGCATGTGGCCGCGCTTTGAGGTGACGAGCGAGTGCAGCTCGTCGAAGATGACGTATTTCAAATCCTTGAAGAAGCGCTCCGCTTCCCGGTTTGCCAGGAGCAGCGCCACCTGTTCCGGCGTCGTCAGCAATATATCGGGCGGGTTGAGCTTCTGACGTTGACGCTTGGCGTTCGGCGTGTCGCCGGTGCGGTTTTCGATCGAGATCGGCAGGCCCATTTCCGTGACGGGCTTCATAAGGTTGCGTTCGATATCGACGGCCAGTGCCTTCAACGGCGAGACATAAAGCGTGTGGATGCCGGTAAATGCAGAACCCGGCGGGATCTTACCGCGCCTTGTGAGATCGGTCAGCGACGGCAGGAAACCGGCAAGGGTCTTGCCGGCGCCAGTCGGGGCGATCAGCAGCGTACTCTCGCCTGCTTCGGCGCGAGACAGGAGTTCGAGCTGGTGGGCGCGGGGACGCCAGCCCTTTTCCGCAAACCAGCGGAGGAAGGGGGCGGGCAATGCGAGGCTGGCGTCGGTTTCAATCTGATCCACGGGGCAAATGTAGTTCAAACGCCGACGAATAGAAGCGCTATTGACTCTCCGCTATAATCGTGGATAAATTATATCCATGATTAAGGAGATAGGCTGTGAAACTCGGTGACGGTGTCGAACAGGGTATTCATTGCACGGCGGTACTATCAGGGCTTTCGGAGGGCGGCGTGCTTTCGGCGGCGGCACTTGCCGAATATCACGGCGTGTCGACGAGCTATCTGTTGAAGCATCTGCAGGCGCTTTCGGGAGCCGGAATTCTGGAGACGGTACCCGGACCGAAGGGGGGCTACCGGCTGGCGAAGAAGCCGGAGGATATTTCGCTGCTCGATATCGTGCTCGCGGTTGAGGGACCGGCTCCGGCCTTCCGCTGCTCGGAAATCCGTCAGCGCGGACCGAACCCGTTGCCGCAGCGCTATTTCACCAAGCCTTGCCAGATCACGGCGGCAATGCTGAGAGCCGAGCGCGCCTATCGCGCCGAACTCGCGAATACCAGCGTCGCCGATATCCTGGCCGAACTTTCCGCAGATGATGACGGCGGGATCGCCGCCAGAGGCTGCGCCTTCATGGAAATGCACGAGAGAAAAATGGCTCGATGAGCCGCCCCCCCCAACCCAAGGAGACATACCATGCAAGCACGTTTCAACTTCGGCAAAGCCGCTCCGGATGCCTACAAGGCCGTCGCCGCACTGGAACAATATGTGCAGGAATCCGGACTGGATAAGCGCTTCATCCATCTGATCAAGCTTCGCGCTTCGCAGATCAATGGCTGCGCCTATTGCGTCGACATGCATTCGAAAGAAGCACGCCATTACGGGCTTTCCGAACAGTGGATCAACCTGATGTGCGTGTGGCGGGAATCGCCCGTCTATGACGCTCGCGAGCGCGCCCTGCTCGGCTGGGTCGATGCGGTGACGAAGATTGCGGAAACCGGTGCGCCGGATGCCGATTACGAGGCCCTGAAGGCGCATTTCTCCGAAGAAGAAATGACCAAGATCACGGTTGCGATCGGCACGATCAACATCTGGAACCGGCTTGCTGTCGGCTTCCGTGCCCAGCATCCGATCGATGCGCCGCAGAAGGCCGCCTGATAAATATCTGCTTATAGGGATTCATCCCGGCGACCGACCCGAAGGTTTCGGGTCGGTTGACACTACGATCACTTGCGATTTGCGACGGCCCTCATGGCACCGGCGTCAGGCAATCTGCCCGAGAGGTCGATGCTGTTGAATATGTTGCGGACGACTTTCGCGATTTCCTCTGCGGAAGCGCCCTTGGCGTATTCTTCCTGCATGCGGCGTCTGACAAGCTTTTCCAGATCTGACATAGCTTACCTCATCATATCCGGCGCGAGGAGAAGTGTCGCGCCTGTACCGATCACAGGCAAGTTACGTTTTGTTTAGAACAGCTTACCGTTTTGTAAGGTTACAAAGCGATGTAGCGGTCGGCGCGATGATTGATGGCGACGAAGAGATTGAGCACGACAGCACCAAGCACGGAATAGAAAACAACCGGCGGCGTGGTGATGAAGAAGGCGGCCGCCAGCACGCACATGTCGATGGCCAGCTGTACGAGGCCGGCGCGAATGCCGAAACGCTCCTGCATGTAGATGCCGAGAATGCCGACGCCGCCGAGGCTGGCGCGGTGGCGATAGAGCGCAAGAAGGCCGTAACCGAGAAGCAGACCGCCAAGAAGTGCTGCCCAGGCCGGCTGGATGGCGGCAATCTCCATGACCTTCGGCTGCAGGCTGGTTAGCAAGGAGGTCAAACCGATGGCAATGAAGGTCTTGATCGTGAAGGCCATGCCGAGACGCTTCCACGAGAGATAGAAGAAGGGCAGGTTGAGCAGGAAGAAGGCGAGGCCGAAGTTCACGCCGAAGGCATAATGCAGGAGGAAGGCGATGCCGGCGGTGCTGCCGGTGAGAAGGCCGGCGCTGGCGAGCACATAGAGCCCGAGCGCGGAAACGAGGCTGCCGGAGAATATGCCCTGCACATCCTCGACCGGCGTGTGGCGCGTCGCGGTGGTATTCCAGAAACCGAGGGCACTGATGAGCTGGCTCATGTCGCGATCTCCGATAGCGGCTGCTCCGGTCAGGCCGGAGGAAGAGAAAATGTACGGTGGATGTGGCGCGTGCCGCACTTTTTGAGCGCGTCGCTTTCCCGCTGAATGAGCAGATTATCAGGCCTATCAAGGTTGCGCGCAAGCAAAATACGTAAGCAATGCTGACCTATTTTAAAAATCGCAAGAAATATGCGTTCAGACGGTTTTGCGCGTAAGGAACAGAATACCGGAAACTGGTTTGCCGCCATCTTTGCGAATGGTAGTTTTGACGATTTCACGAATTTCGAGGCCGTGAGCTGCCGCAAGCCCTTTCACATAGATCTCGGAATGGGCGTAGCGCAGCGACGGCGCCAGATGGAAGCTGTTTCCTTCACCGCCATCTTCCACTGAAAACGCGAAATCGGCGCCAGGCGCGGCGAGCGCATCGAGGATCGCGAAGACACTTTCGAGATTGCCGAGATACATCAGCACGTCGGCAGCCGTCACGAGGTCGGCGCGGTGCCGTTCGCCGTCCGCCAAAACGCCGGAGGCCTCGGGCGATAGCGACAAGTCCGCCTGCGCCAGATGATCATAAACATGCTTTTCGGCAGCCTTTGCCAGCATGTTCTGCGAAAGATCGAACCCTTCGAGCCGCGCGACCCGAGAACGGATCTCGGGGCCTAGCAGACCTGTGCCGCAACCGAGGTCGACGGCGCGCTGGTAGTGCCGGCCAGTCGAAGCAACGAGTGCGGCAAGCTTCTGGGGGACGGAATAGTCCAGCTTTTCGACGAGAGAGGTCTCGAAGCGATCGGCATAATCATCGAAGAGACGCTCGACATAGCGGCTGGACGGCTGGTTTGGCGTCTCGGCATCGCCGAGCAGGACGAGCTTCAGGCCCGCTCCAAAGATATCCTCGGGGTCGAGCTCAAGCGTGCGGCGATAGGCATCGACGGCAGCGTTCACCTTGCCCGCCTTTTCGCGATAGGTGGCGAGGCGATACCAGCCTGCCGCCCAAGCAGGCACGAGTTCCAGCGCCTGTTCCATCAGTTCGGCGGCCGCTTCCGCTTCGCCGCCTTCATCGAGCATTTTCGCATAATCGGCACGGCGGTCGGCGATGACATCGCCGGAGGAAAGCTGGCTTGGTTGCATGATCAGGCCCTGTGATTTGCCGGCATTTGGCGGCGGCCACAAAAAAACTCAAGTCCTATCTCAGAGGCGGTACTGTCTTGGCGGAAAAGGCTTGCGGGCGAATCGCCGCGACCGTATCTCAAGGCAAACAGGAGATGGCGCATGTCCGATCAGGTGAACAGGTTTCTCGGCGATTCCATTGGCCGCACGATCATCAAGCTCTTGGTGGTGTCGCTGATCGTCGGCTTCGTCATGGCCATCTTCGGGCTTACCCCCTGGGAGCTCATCTATAACGTCCGCGATTTCGTGCTCCACCTGTGGCGGCAAGGCTTCGCGGCGCTTGGACGCGTCGGCGACTACCTGCTTCTCGGCGCCACGATCGTCATCCCGATCTTCATCATCATCCGTCTTTTCAGCTATCGAAAATAACATGGCTTCAATCATCCTTTCGCGTCGCGGCCTGCTGCAGCTTTCAGGTCTCGCGGTAGTGGCCGGCATCGCCGGCTGCACGACCACCCCGAAATTTGCAACTACCCCGTCCGATGCCGTCGACGAGACAGCGTCAGCGCTGCCCCTCGTCAATCAGCTTCGCGCCAAGAACGGCCTGCCGGCGCTCAGCGCCGATCCACACGCCAGTGCGGCCGCCATCTTCCAGGCCAAGCGCATGGCAAGCGCCGGCAAGATGGCACATCTGATGGGCATGACCGACAGTTTCGGCACCCGCGTGAAGGCGAGCGGTGTTGCCCTGCCGGCCGCCGAAAACATCGCGTCCGGCCAGCAAAGCGTCGATGCGGTCGTCACCGCCTGGATCAATTCCCCCCACCATCTGGAAAATATGCTCGGACGCTATAGCGGTATCGGCGTTGCCGTTGCACATAATACGTCTTCGAAGAATCTGCCCTATTGGGCGATGGTGCTTTCCAGCTGAGGCGATTCTGCCTCGGTCATCATGAGGCAAATATGGATACCGGCAGCAACAGAAATACATTGGCATTCGACGTAACGCACCGGCTCGTGCTGTCGATTGCCATTCCCATGACGCTCGGCTTCATGACCACGCCGCTGCTCGGCATCACCAACACCGCCGTCGTCGGCCATATGGGCGATCCCGAGGCGCTGGCGGGGCTGGCGATCGGCGCCATGCTGTTCGATCTCATCATGGGCAGCTTCAACTTCCTGCGTGCTTCTACCACCGGGCTGACGGCACAAGCGCTTGGGCGACGCGATCAGCATGAACAGCAGGCGGTCTTCTGGCGCGCGATCGTTTCCGCGCTCGGCTCCGGTCTGGCGCTGCTCATCCTGTCACCGCTCTTGATCTTCATCGGACTGAAGCTGATGGGCGCGGAAGGCCGGATTGCCGAGGCAACCAGCACCTATTTCTCGATCCGCATTCTCGCCGCGCCGGCCGCGCTTGCCAACTACGCGCTTCTCGGTTTCGTGCTCGGTCGAGGACAGGGGCGGACGGGGCTGCTGCTGCAGGCGCTGATCAACGGGATCAACATCCTGCTTTCCATCTATCTCGGCCTGTCGCTCGACTGGGGTGTCTCGGGTGTCGCCTGGGGCACGATGGCAGGTGAAACGGCCGGCGCGATCGTCGGCCTTTTCATCGTGCTGCGCAGTTTCGACAGGGCACACCAGCCGAACCGGATGGAGGTGTTTTCACGGAACAAGCTCGCCGAACTCTTCGCGCTGAACCGCGACATCCTGATCCGCACCTTCGTGCTGATCGGCTCCTTTGCGATCATGACCCGCATCGGCACGAGCTTCGGCGCCATCACGCTCGCGGCCAACGCCGTCTTGATGAACTTCTTCCTGCTGTCTGGCTATTATCTCGACGGTCTAGCCAATGCTGCCGAACAGATCACCGGCCGGGCGATCGGCGCGCAATACCGACCGGCCTTCGATCGAGGCTTGAGGCTCACGACCCTTTGGTCCTTCGGGCTGGCGGCGATCATCTCCGCCTTCTTCTATTTCGCCGGCCCTGCACTTATTTCCGGGCTGACCAGTTCGCCGGAAGTACAAGCAGCGGCAGAAACCTATCTGCCCTGGGCAGCAGTGACGGGGCTGACAGGAGCGCTTGCGTTCTTAATGGATGGCGTCTTCATCGGTGCGACATGGTCCGTCGACATGCGCAACCGCATGCTGATGTCTTTTGCAGGCTATCTTGCCATGCTTGCCGTCTTCGTGCCGCTCTTCGGCAATCACGGCCTGTGGCTGGCGATGAACGCCTTCCTGCTGTTTCGCGGTTTCTTCCTGGTGGTGCTGATCAAACCGCGGGCGGCTCAGACATTCCGTGCTGCCCAGTAATCCACGCTGATATCCCTGATATCCCGGATCGAGGCAACCTTCTCGCGATCAAGCAACTTCGACAGGCCGCGTACGATCGCGCCGGGAAGGCCCGGCCCTTCGTAGACCATGCACGAATAGAGCTGCACGAGATCGGCTCCCGCCCTGACCTTTTCCAGCGCCGTTTCGGCCGAGGAGACGCCGCCGACGCCGATAATCGGCAGGGCCGGACCGACGCGCTTGCGCATCTTGGCTAGCACGGTCGTGGACTTTTCGAACAGCGGCGCGCCCGAAAGGCCACCGGCCTCCTTCGCCTGGGCCTGATCCCTCAGTCCGTCGCGCGAAAGCGTCGTATTGGAAACGATCAGGCCATCGAGAGCATGCGAGAGCGCCTCGGCGGCGATGTCATCCATGCCCTCTTCGGTGAGATCGGGTGCTATCTTCAGGAAAACCGGGATCTTTCGGCCGGCCTTCTCGGCTTCCTCATCGCGCGCGGTCAGCACTGCCGACAGCAGTGCGGCCAGGCTTTCGCGCGCCTGCAGATCGCGCAGGCCCGGCGTGTTGGGCGAGGAAATATTGGCGGTGAAATAGCGGGCGACGGAATAGAAACGGCGGATGCCGGCGACGTAATCGGCGATGCGATCCTCGCTATCCTTGTTGGCGCCGATATTGACGCCGACGATGCCGGCGCGGCCGATCTGCGAGAGGCGGCGGAAGGCTGCTTCGTGGCCTTCATTGTTGAAACCGAGCCGATTGATGACGCCTTCATCCTCCACCAGGCGGAAGATGCGCGGGCGCGGATTGCCGGGCTGCGGCTTCGGCGTAACAGTGCCGATTTCGGTGAAGCCGAAGCCGAGCTTCAGCAGCGCCTCGGGCACTTCGGCATTCTTATCGTAGCCAGCAGCCATGCCGAGCGGATTGGGGAAGTCGATGTCAGCAACGGTCTGGCGCAGGCGCGGATCCGGCGCAAGGCGGCAGGCGGGCACGACGCCCGACTTCAGCGCTGCAATCGACATGCCATGTGCGGTTTCGGGATCGACGAGGAAGAGGCCGCGGCGGGCGATGCGCTTGAAGGGATCGATCACGGTGCGAGCTCCGGGAAGATATGGACGCCGGCATCGTCGAGCGGCAACTCTGTCTCCCAGAGCACGGCCGAAAGCGGCAGGTCGGCATAAAGATGCGGGAAGAGCGCGCCGCCGCGCGAGGGTTCGAAGACGAGCTTATCGCCGAAATTGCGACCATCGACAGCAACGAGGACAAGGCCGGTCTGGCCGGCAAAATGCAGGGCCGCGGTCTGCTTGACCTGATCTGCTGTCGAGAAATGGATGAAGCCGTCCTTCTGGTCGATGCCGGCGCCATGAAAAACGCCGGTTTGTCTGGCTTCCTGCCAGAGCGCCTCCGGCACGATCTTGTAAAGGGTCGGTGTCGCGGTCATGATGATCCCGTTGGCTGGCCTTCCATGAGGAGGGCTTTGCCCCAAAGAGACGGCGATGTCCACGCCTCGGGGCGCAAAAACGGACAGGCGCAACGCTTTGCGGAGGATGAGACGATGAAGGCATTTGCAATCCTGCTTGCCGCCGGTCTTCTGCCGCTCGCGGCATTGGCGGCAGAACCAGACGCGGCACGTTTCCAGCTCGAACGCAGCGGCGACCACTTCGTGCGCCTCGACCGGCAGACGGGGGCGATGTCGCTCTGCATGGAAAAGGACGGCGCTCTGGTCTGCCGTATGGCGGCCGACGAACGCGCTGTCTACGAGGATGAACTCGACCGGCTTGCCGACCGTGTCAGCGCGCTGGAAAAGAATGCGGCCGCCCGTCCCGCCTTGCCGACGGATGCGGAGGTCGACCGCTCGATTGGCATCATGGAACGGATGATGCGCAGTTTCATGGGAATTGTGCGGGAATTCCAGGCGGAAGACGAAGCCAATCCCCTTCCGCAGCGGAGTTGATCTGGTTATATTCATATAAGTAGAGGGTCATGTTCGTGCAGGGGAGCCGGGCAGGACTGACGGGATCGAGCTCTTGGGAGGGAGTTTTCGATGCAACAAACCATCATCATTGCCGACGACCATCCGCTTTTCCGCGACGCGCTGCGCCAAGCGGTGCTCGGTATGGAAGGCCGGCAGGCAATCGTCGAGGCCGGAGATTTTGCTGCGGCAAGAACGGCAGCGGGTGAGAACCCGGATGCCGACCTCATGCTGCTCGACCTTGCCATGCCGGGTGTCAGCGGCTTTTCGGGGCTGATGGCCCTGCGCTCGGAATTCATCAGCCTGCCGATCGTCATCATCTCGGCGACCGACGATACGTCAACGGTCCGCCGGGCGCTGGAACTTGGCGCCTCCGGCTTCATCTCGAAGTCCTCGGGTATCGAGGATATCCGCCGCAGCATTCAGACGGTGCTGGCGGGCGGCATTGCCATGCCGGAGAGCTATCGTGGCGGACAGGAACAGGACCCTGATGTCGCCGACCTCATCCACCGGCTGCATACGCTGACACCGCAGCAAAGCCGGGTGCTGACGATGCTCGGCGAAGGACTGCTGAACAAGCAGATCGCCTATGAGCTCGGCGTTTCCGAAGCGACGATCAAGGCGCATGTCTCGGCGATCCTCCTGAAGCTCGACGTCGACAGTCGCACGCAGGCGGTCATCCAGCTCGGCAAGATCAACATGGCTATGGTCGCCTGAGGCTGCCTATCAGCAGGACAGGATTTTATTCCTCATTTGCGCTTTACTCGGGGAAATGCCTCGGTTAATCTGCCGGCGATAGAAAGCGGCCGGATGGACCGCGGGACCGGACGCATATGCTGTCACATGACCAGATCTGGGGAGCGATCGACAGGCTTGCCGAACGGCATGACCTGACGCCGTCGGGTCTTGCGCGGCGGGCCGGGCTCGATCCAACCTCTTTCAACAAGTCCAAGCGGCTCTCGGTGGACGGACGCCTGCGCTGGCCTTCGACGGAATCGATTGCCAAGGTGCTAGAGGCAACGGGCGCGAGCATGGAGCAGTTTCTCGGCTTCATGCGGCCGGCAGGTGCTGCCGCCGCCAGCCTGCCGGATAGTATTTTTGCCTCACAGGGAAGCTCCATTCCCCTGCTCGGTTTTGCGCAGGCAGGCGCCGGCGGCTTTTTCGACGACGGTGGCTTTCCCGCGGGGCAAGGCTGGGATGTGGTGGAATTTCCGGCCGGCCCCTCGCAGAAGGCCGGCGTCTATGCGCTCGAAGTGCAGGGCGAGAGCATGATGCCGCTCTATCGCGACGGCGATGTGCTGATCGTGGAGCCCGGTGCGCAGGTGCGCCGCAACGATCGTGTCGTCGTCAAGACGCGCGAGGGTGAAGTCATGGCCAAGGTGCTCCTGCGCCAGAGCCCGCGCTCCATCGAATTGCTGTCGCTCAATCCCGAACATCCTAACCGAACGGTCGAGCTCTCCGACGTCGAATGGATTGCCCGAATCATCTGGGCCAGCCAATAGGAAAATAATCATGCGCCCTGCAGCCTTCGTCACAGGTATCGCGGGGATAGCGGCGGTGATCGGCCTGCTTTTGGCGGGGCAAGCGCGGCTCGATGGAGGCGGCGAAGCAGCCCCTGATGCGGACAGCGTGGCCGCGGCGCTGCCCGATGCAAATACCGACGCGGCAAAACCGCCGGCAACTCTGACGGATGAGGATGCGGCGCTGATCGCCCGGGCAACGGAGCCAGCGCCGGCCGGGCCGGCAGCTACTCCGTCCAGGAACGCGGCCGGGGCTTCCCCCCGAAATGCGCCAGCGGATAGAGCAGCACAAAAAACTCCTGCGCCGACTGAACCGCAGCAAGCCACATCAGACGGAAAGGACAGCGTGGAGTTGCTGCGGCCGACGGTGGAGAGCGCCGGAATCCTCTCCTTCGGCAAACGCAGACTTCAAATTGCCAATGTCGTCGAGACGCCCGTGGACAAAAGCTGCGGCTCGGAAGGCAGGCAATGGCCGTGTGGCATGATGGCAAAGACGGCATTGCGGCTTTATCTGCGTAACCGCACGATCGATTGTAATCTTCCTTCGGATGCGTGGGAGGACATGGCGAGTGCGTCCTGCCGACTGGGGCAGCAGGATATCGGCGCCTGGCTCGTGGACAATGGCTGGGCGGAGGCTCAGCCCGGCTCGCCGCTTGCTGCCGCAGGAGAAAAGGCAAAACAGGCAAAACAGGGCATTCATGGCGAAGATCCGCGCCGCAGACCGGCGGCTGCACCACGACCGCAGTCCAATGATCCGTTATAATGGTGATCCCTTGTAGTGACCGTCCTTCGGGTTGGCCGAAACGGGCTGCCTGATCGAGCCGCCATCGGACTCCGTTTGAGTCAACAGAATGCTTCAATCCGACCAAGAAAGGCTCTAATCTCCGCTCATCGAAGAGGGAATCAGACATGAACAAGCCGCTTTCCGCCCACGACGCGCTGATCTACGTGATGGTGATGGCATCCGCCGTCGACAGCACTATGAACGACCGGGAAATGGAAAGGATCGGCCAGCTCATCGGCTTCCTGCCGGTGTTCCGCGATTTCGACGACGACAATCTGATTTCCGTCGCCCGCGACTGCGCCTCGCTGCTGGCCGGTCCGGAGGGGCTGGATGTGGTGCTGGAGACGGTGCGTGACACGCTGCCTGCCCGGCTCTACGACACGGCCTATGCGCTGGCGGTCGAAGTCGCCTCGGCCGATCTTTCCGTCAAAGCTGAAGAATTGCGCCTGCTCAGCCTGCTGCGCGACCGTCTCGGTCTCGACAAGCTGACCTGTGCTGCCATCGAGCGCAGCGCGATCGCCCGCTTCCGCAAGGGCTGAGGTTTCGGGATTTCGGACGCAACGCGGCTACGCACTTTTGCTGGAATTGCTTTTCTGCACGCAATTCCGGAGGCAAAACCGCTGCACACTTTTGCTGGAATTGCTTTTCTGCACGCAATTCCGGACGCAAAACCGCTACGCACTTTTGCTGGAATTGCTTTAATAGAGCCCGTAAGGGAAATAACGCAGATAGATTTCCTGCAGGCGGCCATTGCGCGAGAGTGTTGCCAGCGCGTGGTCGATCGCCGCCGTCAGCACGCTGTCGTTCTGGCGCAGCATGATCGTCATTCCCTCGCCGAGGAAATGTTCTGACGTGTAGGGACCGTCGAACAAGGCACAGCATTTGTCCGATGCGGGCGAAGCGACCCAGAACGAAAGCTGCAGCGCATCGGCAAAAGCGGCATCGACCTTGCGTTCCTTCAAGGCCGCCAGCAGCGCTTCCCTGTTGTCGAAGGGCTGTACCTTGATAGCGGGGAAGAAGGCGGAAAGCATCGCCTCATGCACCGTATCCTTGACGACGCCGACGGAATGGCCGGCGAGCCCGGCAGCCGTCGTCCCTTTCACAGAGGCGGCGGTGTTGCGCACGAAGCGGGCCGGCAGCATCAGATAGGGACGGGAGAAGAGGAATTCGCGGCGCAGCTCCGGCGTGACGGCAATACCGGCAATGACGGCATCGCCCTGTGAGCCGGCGAGCGCCTTTTGCAGGTCGGCAAAGGGCAGCGCCTGGATCTGGCACTTGTCGGCAATCTCCAGCTCGGCACAGATCTCGCGGGCGAGATCGACGTTGAAGCCCGCAAGCTTTCCTGTCTGATCGGTGAAATTGAAGGGCGGGAAATCCACCGAGGTCAGGAAGCGCAGGCGCACGAGCGAGGACAGATCAGGCTTTGCCAGGCGCTCGCGGGAATCGAAAAGCAGCGGCACGGACGAACCCGCCTGCTGTGCAAAAACAGGAAACGCCGAAAACAATACGATCGAAACCAGGCAAAGGATGAAAACCCGTCCGGAAGCCAGAAACGCCGGTTTAGATTGCACCATTATGCCCTGCCTAGAGATCGCGCGCGAGCTTGCCGCTCAGTCGAGATGTAACAGAATCAACGCCATCGGGGAATATGGCCAAGCCGCGTCGCAAGCCCCGAGAGACGCGAAAGGAAAGCCGCGACCTTCAAAGCGGACTCTTCAAGCGCAAGACCCTATGCAAATTACCCGGACATTCAGCACAGATTGTATTTTCGCAGTCTTTACGGGGATAGCAGCGGGACCCCCGAAAACTAATAGGAATCGCACGCACCGTTAGCGCGGAATTAAGCAATATCCCATCTTACTTGTGGCGACGACATCGGCCCCTCCTGCCGACCGCATGATGCGCATGTCGAACCTCTTAAGGTATCCCCGCCAGCGCAATACCGAAGAATCGTTCCGCAACAATTGATTTCCAAGCACCGGGTACGCATCACGCCCGGCCAATCGGGTGACTTTTCCATGCTGAAACATCTGAAAATCCGTACAAAGATCATATCGGTCGTCGCGCTTCTAGGAGTGATCGCGATGGGCGGACTGGTTTACATCATCTCCGAATTCCGCGGTGCAGATGCAACCTACAGCGCCTTCATCGATCATGAAGCCGTCGCTGCGATGCAGGGTTCGCGCGCCAGCGCCTCGGTTGTCTCCTCGGTGCTGCAGGCGAGCATGCTCGCCAATATCAAAGCGGATACCCCGGCCTTCGCAACGGCGATTTCGACGCCGAGCAAGCTGCCGCAGGCTCGCGACCGGCTGAAGCAGGCGCTCGACCTGGTACCGAGCCGCAAAGCTGCAATCGACGAAATCCTGGCAGGTATCGATGAGCTCGAAAGCCTTTCCAACAAGGCTGTCGAACAGGCGAAAGCCAAGGACAGCGCTGCCGTCCAGCAAACCATCACGCAGATGAACGCCAAGCTGAACGTTCTGACGCCGAAGATGACGGCCAATAACGATGCGATGATGAGCATGGTCAACGATGGCGGCGACGCGCTTTCGGCGACTGTCAACGGCCGTATCGGCCTTTGCTTCGCCCTGATCGGCCTCGCCGTCGTCGGCGCCATCGGCCTCAGTGTCGTCATCTCCCAGATCGGCATCACCACCCCCATGGCCAAGCTGCGCGATCGTATGACCGGCCTGGCGGAGGGCGATACGGACAGCGAAATCGCCGGGCTCGACCGCCGCGACGAAGTTGGCAAGATGGCAGAAGCCGTCGCGGTCTTCCGCGACAATGCGATCGAACGCCGCCAGCTCGAAGCCCGTGCCGAAGCCGACCGCAGCCTCAGCGACAACGAGCGCCGCGAACGCGAAGCACAGAAGGCTGCGGAAGCCGCCGATCTCGAACGTGCCGTCACTGCCCTCGGCGAAGGGCTGCGCCGGCTTGCCTCCGGCGACCTCGTCGCACGCATCGAATCGCCCTTCGTCGCGCATCTCGATGCGCTGCGCCAGGACTTCAACAACTCTGTCGAGAAGCTCAACGAGACCATGAACATGGTCGGCTCCAACGCCCGTGCGATCAGCGCCGGCGCCAACGAGATCCGTTCATCTGCCGACGAGCTTTCGAAACGCACCGAGCAGCAGGCCGCTTCGGTCGAAGAAACGGCTGCAGCTCTCGAAGAAATCACCACGACGGTGAAGGACGCAGCAAAGCGTGCCGAAGAGGCAAGCCAGCTCGTCGCTCGTACCCGTCTCGGTGCGGAACGGTCCGGCGAGATCGTCCGCAAGGCGGTTTCGGCCATGCAGCAGATCGAGCAGTCCTCGGTCGAAATCGGCAATATCATCGGCGTCATCGACGATATCGCCTTCCAGACCAATCTCTTGGCTCTGAACGCCGGTGTCGAGGCTGCGCGCGCCGGTGAAGCCGGCAAGGGCTTTGCCGTCGTCGCACAGGAAGTGCGCGAGCTTGCCCAGCGCTCGGCAAACGCCGCCAAGGAGATCAAGGCGCTGATCACCACTTCGGGCACGCATGTGCAGACCGGCGTCTCGCTGGTCGGCGAAACCGGCAAGGCGCTTGATGCGATCGTCCACGAGGTGCAGGAAATCAACCAGCACGTCCATGCGATCGCCGAAGCGTCCCGCGAACAGTCGACCGGCCTGCAGGAAATCAATACCGCCGTCAACACCATGGATCAGGGCACGCAGCAGAACGCTGCCATGGTCGAGGAATCCACCGCTGCAAGCCATAGCCTTGCCACGGAAGCGACGGCCCTCAACAACCTGCTCGGCCAGTTCCGCCTCACGGGCACCGGCGGCTTCGTCGCGGCCGCCCCGATCTCGACGGCATCGGCTGCACCGCGCACGGCCGCACGACCGGCAGCGAGAGCTCCGGTGCGTGTTGCCGAGAGCACCGCGCGCCCGGCCGCTTCCCCTGCCCGCGCGCTTGGCCAGAAGATCGCCAGCGCCTTCGGCATGAACGGCAGCGCTGCCCCGGCCGCCAGCCAGGAGGCTGACTGGACGGAGTTCTGAGCCGGAGACACGATTGAATGACAGATGGGCGGCTTCGGCCACCCATTTCTGTTTCGTTATTCTTAAGCCGGCGGACGCCAGCCGACCTCGACGAGAATATTGCCGGGGGCGGTGCAATAGAACAACCAGCCGCCACGAATGGCAGCCGGCGGTCCCGAGACGACCGCATTGTCTGCCGCCAGCCGGCCATGAAGCCGGTCGACATCGGATCTTTCGGCGAGGATGAAGCCGAGATGATAGGTCTGCCGCTGTAACTCGACCTGATCGACACCGCCGAACTTCGGCAGCGGGCGGCTCAAGACGATCTCGGTGCCGTGATCGTCGTGAAGGATCGCCCGACCGATCCGCTCGTTCATCTCCTGTTGTGACAGGGAGAAATAACGCAGGAAGAAATCGGCCGTGGCGGCGATATCAGGCACGTAAAAATCAAGATGGTTCAAACGCATGATTGTCTCCTTTGAGAGTAAAATCCCGGAGGAGTGCGTCTTCTAACGCTCCGCATGCCGCCGGGACGCCGCACTCGCATGCGGGCCACGTCGCGGGTTCTCGTGTGAAACACGGAGCAGAGCTTCCGATAATGGAAGGGACCGGGCTTACCTCATCCGGTCCTGCCTTTTTCGACAGTGCCGCTCTAGCAGATCGCGCCACGAGCGGCAACCAGATCAATCGAGTGGCATCCTGACGCCGGCAGCTTTTACAGAAGGTTCGTGGCGAGATCAGATCGAAGTGATCGCCTCCGTTTCCATCGTGAGCTTTCCGCGATTTGGGGTACAATGACACCTGCAGCGGAAGGAAAGGCTCCGGACATGAAACTTATTGCACTTGGCCTCATCGGTGCGCTTGGGCTCGCCGGCTGCACGGCTGTCGAATATACCGGCCCGGGCATCGAGCCCATCCCCGGCAGCATCACCTATAATGGCCAGCCGCGCACAAAACTCACGAAATCGCCTGTTGGATCGACTTTCCCGCACAATTTCATCGATCAGTACGGCCGCCAGGTCGAGGAGACCTACATCATCCGCCCGGATCGCACCCTGGCGATCGCTCACCGCCGGTATCGGCCGATCAATATTTTCGGAAGAGATTGACGAGGGCAGCTGGAGCGGGTGAAGGGAATCGAACCCTCGTATTCAGCTTGGGAAGCTGCTGCTCTACCATTGAGCTACACCCGCCGACCGATTGAGACTTCCAACAGATGGCCGCCGCTGTCAAGTCGCAGCATCACCGCAGATCAGATGCGGAAATGCTTCGAGAGCTTGAGGCCCTGGGCCTGATAGTTGGAGCCGAGGCCTGAGCCATAGAGGCTCGAGGGCTGCTCCTGCATGTGTTCGTAGATCAGGCGGCCGACGATCTGGCCATCTTCCAGGATAAACGGCACTTCGTGGCTGCGCACTTCCAGCACCGCGCGGCTGCCGCGCCCGCCGGCCGGCGCATGGCCGAAGCCCGGATCGAAGAAGCCGGCATAATGGACGCGGAATTCGCCGACGAGCGGATCGAAGGGTGTCATTTCTGCCGCGTAGTCAGGGGGAACGTGCACGGCCTCGCGCGAGACAAGGATATAGAACTCATCCGGATCGAGGATCAGCTCGTTGCGGCCACGGCTATAGAGCGGCTCCCAGAAATCGAAAATATCGTGCTGCGCCTTCTTGTCGACATCGACGACAGCCGTGTGGTGCTTGCCGCGATAGCCGATCAGGCCGTCCTTGTCGCCCGTCAGGTCGATCGACAGCGCGATGCCGCCGCCGGAGATGTTCGGCTGCTTGGCGGCGACCAGTGTTTCCGTCTCATGCAGCTTCAGAAGATCAGGCTCGCTCAGCACCGGATGGCCGACACGGAAACGGATCTGCGACAGGCGCGAGCCGCGACGCACGACGATGGGGAAGGTCCGCGGGCTGATTTCGAGGTAGAGCGGGCCGGAATAGCCTGACGGAATCTTGTCGAATTCCTGCGCATAGTCGGTGATGACGCGGGTGAAGATATCGAGACGGCCGGTCGAGCTCTTCGGATTGGCCGAGGCCGACATGTCGGCCGGCAGATCGAGGTGCTCGATCAGCGGCACGATATAGACGCAGCCGGTTTCCAGTACTGCGCCTTCGGAGAGGTCGATGACGTGCAGGCTCAGCCGATCCAACTTGTCGGAGACAAGATGGGATGGGCCGGGCATGAAGCTGGCGCGCACACGAAAAGCCTTGGCACCCAACCGCAGATCCAGACTTGCGGGCTGAATCTGATCACGATCAAGCTCGCGCTCGCTTTTGAGACGCCCCGTTTCAAACAGCGCGGCAATTGCGCGGTCGGCCAGAATTCCAGTTTCGCGAGCCATCATGCCCCATCCATAATCTGCCGCCGACAAAACCAAAGTCGGGGAATTGACGCAAGCACAGAACGGCAGTATTGCAAATTTATCCCGTGGTGATTTGGCCGGTCGGCTTGCAGCCACGTTAAACAAGTGGCTAAAAGGACCGGGTATGAAACCGGTCTGCTTTTGCGGCCGGTTTTTTTGTTGTTTGAAAGTGGTGATGGCATGAGCAAGACCTGGCGCCCTGCAACCCAACTCGTCCACGGCGGTACGCTGCGCTCGCAATATGGCGAGACTTCGGAGGCAATCTATCTCACGCAGGGTTTCGTCTACGATACGTCCGAAGCGGCAGAAGCGCGCTTCAAAGGCGAGACGGATGGCTTCATCTACGCGCGCTACGGCAGCCCCACCAATGATATGTTCGAAAAGCGCATGTGCATGCTGGAAGGTGCGGAAGACGCCCGCGCCACGGCCTCCGGCATGGCCGCCGTTACCGCCGCCATCCTCTGCCAGCTGAAGGCCGGCGATCATATCGTTGCCGCGCGCGCCCTCTTCGGCTCCTGCCGCTGGGTGGTCGAGACGCTGGCGCCGAAATATGGTATCGACTGCACGCTGATCGACGGGCGCTATCTCGAGAACTGGGAAAAGGCTGTTACACCGAAGACCAAGGTGTTCTTCCTGGAAAGCCCGACCAACCCGACGCTGGAAGTGGTCGATATTGCCGGTGTCGCCAAGCTCGCCAACCAGATCGGCGCCAAGGTGGTCGTCGACAACGTCTTCGCAACGCCGCTCTTCCAGAAGCCGCTGGAACTCGGCGCCCATATTGTCGTCTATTCCGCCACCAAGCATATCGACGGCCAGGGCCGCTGCCTCGGCGGCGTCGTGCTCTCCGACAAGGAATGGATCGACGAGAACCTGCACGACTATTTCCGTCATACCGGCCCGGCCATGTCGCCCTTCAACGCCTGGACGCTGCTGAAGGGCATCGAAACGCTGCCGCTGCGCGTCAAGCAGCAGACGCAGAATGCCGCAAAGATCGCCGACTTCCTCGCCGATCAGGGCAAGGTCGCCAAGGTCATCTATCCCGGCCGCAAGGACCATCCGCAGGCCGATATCATCGCCAAGCAGATGTCGGGCGGCTCGACGCTCGTCTGCTTCGAACTGAAGGGCGGCAAGGACGCGGCGTTTGCGCTGCAGAACGCGCTCGAGATCGTCAAGATCTCCAACAATCTCGGCGACTCCAAGAGCCTCATCACGCATCCGGCCACAACCACGCACAAGAACCTGACGGACGAGGCGCGCGCCGAACTCGGTATTTCGCCGGGCACGGTACGCCTTTCGGCCGGCATCGAAGATACGGATGATCTGATTGAAGATTTTGCCCGCGCTCTGGCCAAAGTTTCGGCCTGATCCTCAAGGCACGGCTGCAGAACAAACGCTGCAGCCGCGACATTTGCCTTGAAATTAACACTGAGAGTTAGGCTTAATGAACGAAAGCCCGCCCAATCGGGGATGGCAAGGCCGAGATTACTGTACCGTTTCTTGACGCACGAGGCCCGTTATAAGATACGAGTAATGTATCCTGACTAAGGTGTAAGGCATGTATCGCGCTCTCACACGAGATATCGAAGTCGTTGTCGAACCCTTTTATCTGGAGGAGCAATCCGATCCGGACGACGATCGTTACGTCTGGGGCTACCGCGTCGTGATCAGCAACAATTCCGAAATCGCCGTGCGCCTCGTCAACCGCTACTGGAATATCACCGATCAGAACGGGCAGATCGACGAGGTGAGCGGCCCCGGCGTCGTCGGCGAACAGCCGCGGCTGCAGCCGGGCGATACCTATGAATATTCATCGGGCTGTCCGCTGGATACGCCATCCGGCCTCATGTTCGGCCACTATCAGATGGAGACGGACGAAGGCGAGATGTTCGATGTCGACATACCCGCCTTCTCCTTGGATTCACCCGGCCTGCTCAGAGTGCTGAACTAATCCTGTCCACCTACTCCGCCGGTGCCAGTTCATGCACCGGGAAGCGGTACGTCGTCGAGCAGAATTCGCAGGTCACCGAGATCTCGCCATTTTCCTGGCTCGCCTCGATTTCCTCGGCGCTAAAACCCTTCAGCACGCCGCCGATCTTTTCCCGCGAACAACTGCAACGATCGAAGACCGCGCGCGGTTCGTAGACGCGCACGCCGCGCTCGTGGAAGAGGCGGAAGAGCAGGCGCTCGGTACCGACGAGCGGATCGGTAAGCTCATCGGCATCGACGGTCTCGACGAGCGAGCGAGCTTCCATCCAGGCATCATCCTCGACATGGGCGCGCGCTGCGGTGTCGCCGTCGCCGCCATGGAGATCGGGCTGGCGCATGCGCTCCGGCGCTTCCGGCAGGAACTGGGCAACAAGACCGCCGGCCCGCCAGCGGTGACGCGGCTTGCCGTTCTCGTCGCGGTCGAAGAGTTCGGCAGCGGCAAGGCGAACCCGCGTCGGGATCTGCTCCGACTGGCGGAAGTAGACGCCGGCAATGTCTTCCAGCGAGGCGCCATCCAGCGCTACGATGCCCTGATAGGGCTGGCTGAACTTACCCTGGTCGATGGTGAAGGCGAGGACGCCCTTGCCAAGAAGTTGTTCCGGCTCGGTCTCGCCCGAAGCGACTGCCTTGTCGAGCAGGGCCTGGTCGAAACGGGCATAGGCGCGGACATTTTCCGGCGTCGAGAAATCGCAGACCAGAAGATCGACGGGGCCGTCGCTTTTCGTCTGGACGGTGAACTTGCCTTCGAATTTCAGCGAGGTGCCAAGCAGCACCGTGAGCACCACCACTTCCGCCAGAAGGCGGGCGACGGGGGCGGGATAACGATGCCGCTCAAGAATCGCGTCCAGCATCGGGCCGAGCTGGACGGCGCGACCGCGCACATCAAGCCCTTCCACCTGAAAAGGGACGACATGATCATCGCCGGCGAAATCGAACTCGCCGAGAGCGGCTGCAGCTTCTGCCATGGCTTTCACTCCTATTTTATAGGAGCAGCCGACTAGCGCGCCGGCCGCTCGCGCAGCCGCGAGTTTGGGACTCGCGACATCCGATTATGGTTCAGATCGCGCCCAGGCACCAAGCAAGAATCGACTTCTGCGCATGAAGACGGTTTTCCGCCTCATCGAAGACCACGGATTGCGGGCCATCGATCACCTCGTCCGTCACTTCCTCACCGCGATGAGCGGGAAGGCAATGCATGAACAATGCGTCTTTGCCGGCCTGCGCCATCAAATGCGCGTTGACCTGATAGGGCTGGAAGACATTGTGACCGCGGGCCCGATGTTCCTGATTCATGGAGACCCAGGTATCGGTCACCACGCAATCGACGCCGGCGACCGCACGGTCGGCATCATGGCATAGCATGATTTCGGCGCCCTCATTGCGGGCCCAGTTCAGATAGTGATCCTTGGGCTCGGAACCAAGGGGTACAGCCATGTTCATGCGATAGCCGAAACGAGCAGCCCCTTCGACGAGGGAATGCAGTACGTTGTTGCCGTCTCCGGTCCAGGCGATCGTCTTGCCCTTGATCGGGCCGCGATGCTCTTCGAAGGTCATGATATCGGCCATGATCTGGCAAGGGTGCGTGTCGTCCGTCAGCGCGTTGATGACGGGAACGGTCGCATGTTCGGCGAGCTCCAGCATGCGGCTGTGCTCGGTCGTGCGGATCATGATCGCATCGACATAGCGCGACAGCACCTTGGCCGTATCACCGATCGTCTCGGCGCGGCCGAGCTGCATTTCGGTGCCCGAGAGGAACAGCGTCTCACCGCCGAGCTGGCGCATGCCGACATCGAAGGACACGCGGGTTCGGGTCGACGGCTTCTCGAAGATCATGGCCAGCATCTTGCCGGCGAGCGGCTTGTCGGCGGCACCCGCCTTGAACGCCTGCTTTCGCACCTTCGCATCGTCCATGATGGTTCTGAGATCGGATGCGGTGACTGCGGAGAGATCGAGGAAGTGTTTGGGGGAAGCCATTGTTCGTTACCTGCTACGCCCGCCAGCGGGCGGGGCATTGTCCTTTCAAGCGGTCTTCTTGACCTTGGCGGCACGGATGCTTTCGGCGGCACGCTCGAGACGGGCAATGCCCTCGCGCGCCTCTTCGGCGGTTACGACCAGCGGCGGCAGCAGACGGATGACATTGTCGCCGGCGGGGATGGCCAGAAGATGGGCTGCGCGGATCTCCTTCAGGAGCTCAGCCGAGGGAATGGCAGCCTTGACGCCGAGCAGCAGGCCTTCGCCCCTGATATCCTCGATCACATCGGGATAACGATCCTTGAGCGAGGCGAGGCCCTGACGGAAGACGAGGGTGACATCGCGGACATGCTGCAGGAAACCATCGGCCAGGATGACATCCAGAACCGCGTTGCCGACAGCCATGGCCAGCGGGTTGCCGCCATAGGTGGAACCATGCGTGCCGGCCTTCATGCCAGAGGCGGCCTCTGCCGTCGCCAGGCACGCACCGAGCGGGAAACCGCCGCCGATGCCCTTGGCAACCGCCATGATATCGGGCGTGATGCCAGACCACTCATAGGCGAAGAGCTTGCCGGTACGGCCGACGCCGGTCTGAACCTCGTCGAGAATGAGGAGCAGGCCGTGTTCATCGCAGATCTGGCGGAGCGCCCTCATGAATTCAGGCGTCACCGGGCGGACACCGCCCTCGCCCTGTACGGGCTCTATAAGGATGCCGGCCGTCTTGTCGGAAATCGCGGCGCGCACGGCCTCGATATCGCCGAAGGGAACCCGATCGAAGCCGGGGGTCTTCGGGCCGAAACCTTCGAGATATTTCTCCTGGCCGCCGGCGGCGATGGTCGCCAGCGTGCGGCCGTGGAAGGCGCCTTCGAAGGTGATAATGTGGAAACGTTCGGGATGTCCCTTGGAGAACTGGTAGCGGCGCGCCGTCTTGATGGCGCATTCCAGAGCCTCGGCACCGGAATTGGTGAAGAACACCTTGTCGGCGAAAGTGGCATCCGTCAGCCGCTTGGCAAGCTTCTCCTGACCAGGCACTTCATAGACATTCGACAGGTGCCAGACCTTGTCGGCCTGATCCTTGAGAGCAGCCACGACATGCGGGTTGCCGTGACCGACTGACGTGACAGCGACGCCTGCGCCAAAATCGAGATATCGTTCGCCGGTTTCGGTGATCAGCCAGACGCCCTCACCTCGCTCGAACCGCAACGGGGCACGAGAATAGGTATCATAAAGCGGCGAGGCTTCAGCCATGGCGCGAACTCCTGCAACAGGTTATGAGACAACGGACTCCGGCTAACAAAACCAGGCCCGAAAAATCAAAAATGCCGCCTTTCGGCGGCCGAGAGCACTATTTACTTTTCGCACTGCAATGTCAACAAAACTGAGGATTTAGCGCATGCGTCAAGCAGGCAATCGGCTTTACAGGTCTATCAACAGCTAATGTTGCAGAAATGACTCGCTCGGGAAGCAAGTTGGGGAAAACTACGAATTCGGATTCATCCGATTCCTGCGACTCTTGTCACAGAGTCAGGCTCACACTAGGTTAAAGTTCAATTACTAGACTGCATGCGGCGGAACTAGTCACCTAAATTTATCAGGCGTTTCTTGCTTCGGAAGCTTCCGAGGCAACGGTGAGGGATTCTGCCATCACCAACGCAAAGGCGGAGACAGGGCATGAACTGGACAGACGAGCGTGTCGAGAAGCTCAAGAAGCTTTGGTCGGAGGGGTTGAGCGCCAGCCAGATCGCTGCGCAGCTTGGCGGGGTGAGTAGAAACGCTGTTATCGGCAAGGTTCACCGGCTCAGTCTTCCCGGCCGCGCCAAGGCCGGCGGTACGGCAACCACGGCGCGTGCGCCGAAGCGCAATACCTCGGCACCGCGCGCTCCGAACTATACATCTCGCATCGCCACCCGCACCGTGACGCGCCAGCAGGGCGCAACGATGCTGAAGGAAGAGATCGAGATCGAAACCGTCGAGGAGATGGACTACGTGCCGGCCGCAAACGTGGTCGTGCCGATCTCCCGTCGCCTCGGACTGACGGAGCTGACAGAGCGCACCTGCAAGTGGCCGGTCGGCGACCCGCTGAAGGACGACTTCTACTTCTGCGGCTGCGACTCCCCGGATTCATCGCCCTACTGCAACTATCATGCGCGCCTCGCCTATCAGCCGGTCAGCGAACGCCGCAAGGCTGTCCGGGTCGCCTGATCGGCGACCTCCAACAGACCAAACGTACCGTCACCCCTCCTCGCCGATGCGCGGAGGGGTGATTTTTTTAGCCGGCACAGGAGCGCGGGAAAACGGCTCCCGGCCACGGTCGTTCGAAGGCCGAGCTCTGCCGGCCTTCCACCATGCCTGACAATGCGAACTTATGTGGCCAACATCACCGATGCGTTTCAGCCTCGACCGGCATGGAACGGTCGTCATGGCGCTGTAGCGCGATTTTCTGATCCAGATGCGGTATTCTCGTCGAGTAGCACGGCGCAAACAGTCGCTCAGGGGTGCCAATGGAGATCGATCCGAAGCGCATGACAATGGGATTCGTCGGGACGGGCACGATTACAGAGGCCGTCGTCACCGGATTGGGCAAGACAGCGTTTCGCGACACACCGATCGTGCTGTCACCGCGTAACGCAGGCGTCGCCGCCCGTCTCGCGGCGGCAAACGAGAATGTGTCGATCGCTTTAAGCAATCAGGATGTCCTCGACCGCTCCGATCTCGCGTTTTTGGCCGTGAGGCCGCAAATTGCCGAGGAGGTCGTCCGCTCGCTCCGATTTCGGCCGGGCCACCATGTCATCAGCTTTGTCGCGGCCACGCCAATGGATCAACTGCTGGCGTGGATCGATCCACCGGTTCGCCTAAGCCTGGCAATTCCACTTCCGTTCGTCGCAGATCTTCAGGGGGCGACTGCGATCTACCCGCCCGACGAAGTTTCCCACGCCCTCTTTTCGGCGCTCGGAACGGCGATCCAGGTTGAAAACAAACTTGAGTTCGAACTTCTCGCGGTGGCGAGCTGCCTGATGGCCAGCTATTTCGGCATCCTTGAGGCGACGTCGACCTGGCTGCAGAGCCAGGGGCTTTCGGGACCGTCTGGCGACGCCTACCTCCGTCAATTGTTTTCCGGCCTCGCCCATGCCGCCCGTTCAAAACCTATGGCGAGTTTCGACGAGCTCATCGGTGAGCATTCGACCAAGGGCGGATTGAATGAACAGGTGCTCGAAGACTTTCGCGCGTTCGGCGGCATGGCGGCTCTGCAAAAGGCTCTTGATCGAATTCTTGCGCGCATCCGCCTGTAAAAGCAGGTTCTTTCGAGGCTCGCTTCGGCGCTGGGTGTCGGCTTTCATTAGGAGTTGGGAGTTCCACATAGACAAACAGGCCGCCCGTCAAGCGGGCGACCCGTCTGGACCTCCGATCACTCGGATTAAGCTTCCATGGAATATCCCGCACCGCGGACGGTGCGGATGACGTCCTGCATGTTGGAGAAGTTCAGCGCCTTGCGCAGGCGGCCGACATGGACGTCGACGGTGCGTTCGTCCACATAGATGTCATGGCCCCAGACGCCGTCCAGAAGCTGGGAACGGGAGAAGACCCGGCCCGGCGATGACATCAGGAATTCCAGCAGGCGGAATTCGGTGGGACCGAGGCGGACTTCGCGGCTCTTGCGATGAACGCGATGGGTTTCGCGATCGAGCTCGATATCTCCACACTTCAGAACGGTGGAGAGAACCTCGGGACGGGCGCGGCGCAGCATCGCCTTGACGCGGGCGACAAGCTCCGGCGTGGAGAAGGGCTTGACGACATAGTCGTCGGCGCCGGTCGAGAGACCGCGAACGCGCTCGCTTTCCTCGCCGCGTGCCGTCAGCATGATGATCGGCAGGCGCTCGGTCTCCGGTCGCATGCGCAGTCGGCGGCAGAGCTCGATGCCGGAAACGCCCGGCAGCATCCAGTCAAGGATGAGCAGGTCCGGCGTGCGCTCCTGAAGCCGGATTTCCGCCTCGTCGCCACGGAGGATCGTATCCACCTCGAAACCTTCCGCTTCGAGGTTGTAGCGGAGAAGCACGCTGAGTGCCTCTTCATCTTCAACAACTGCAACTCTTGGGATCATGCGTGTCAGTCTCCTAATGCATGATCCTTAAACCGGGGGTGATTTAAACAAGGGACCATGCAGAAACTCGGAATTGGCTGCACCTAAAGCGTGTCGCGATCCTTCGGATCCGCTGCCGCGCTGTAAGCTTTTTTCGCATGTCGTTATCGCAAAACCGCTGCACACTTTTGCGCGACATGCTTTCTGCGCGCCCCCGGCGAGGGCGCGCATGCAATGGGCAGGTCCGGATTACTCCGTGACTGCGCCGACGGTGTTGGAGCTGTCGTCCTTCGGACGCTCGCCCTCCGGCTGGGAACCGGTTGCCATGTAGTAGATCGTCTCGGCGATGTTGGTCGCATGATCGCCGATGCGCTCGATGTTCTTGGCGCAGAAGAGAAGATGCGTGCAGCTCGTGATGTTGCGCGGATCTTCCATCATGTAGGTCAGGAGTTCGCGGAACAGCGAGGTGTACATCGCGTCGATTTCATCGTCGCGCTCGCGGATCGACTTTGCCTTGTCGGCCGAACGCGTCGTGTAGACGTCGAGCACTTCCTTGAGCTGGACGAGCGCCAGTTCGGAAAGATGCTCGAGACCGCGGGCGAGCTTGCGCGGAACGCCGGTGCTCTGCACGGCGATGACACGCTTGGCCGTGTTCTTGCCGAGATCGCCGACGCGCTCGAGGTCGGCGGCGATACGGATCGAACCCATGATCTCGCGAAGGTCGGAGGCCATCGGCTGGCGACGGGCGATCGTGACAATCGCCTTGTCGTTGATTTCGCGCTCGGCATGATCGAGGATCACGTCGTCCGAGATGACTTTCTGTGCGAGCGCGGTGTCACCGTTGACGAGCGCGCGAACAGCGTCGGCACCCATCTGTTCGGCAAGGCCGCCCATCTCGGCAATGCGCCGGGACAGGAACTTCAGGTCGTCATCGTAAGCAGAGAAAATATGTGTCGATGCCATGGGGCTTTGTCCTCGAAAATCGGGAAGGCTTCACATCTCCAAACTCAGCCGAACCGGCCCATGATATAGTCCTGGGTACGCGGATCGTCCGGGTTGGTGAACATCTTGTCGGTGTCGTTCTCCTCGACCAGGTTGCCGAGGTGGAACATGGCTGTACGCTGTGATACGCGCGCGGCCTGCTGCATGGAATGCGTCACGATGACGATGGTGTAGTTTTCACGCAGCTCGTGGATCAGCTCTTCGACCTTGGCGGTTGCGATCGGGTCGAGCGCCGAGCAGGGCTCGTCCATCAGGATGACTTCCGGGCTGACGGCGACGGCGCGTGCGATGCACAGACGCTGCTGCTGGCCGCCGGAAAGCCCGGTGCCGGATTCATGCACGCGATCCTTGACTTCATTCCAGAGGCCGGCGCGCTGCAGGCTGGACTCGACGATCTGGTCGAGGTCTGCCTTGGACTTGGCGAGGCCGTGAATGCGCGGGCCATACGAGACGTTTTCGTAGATCGACTTCGGGAACGGGTTCGGCTTCTGGAACACCATGCCGACACGGGCGCGGAGTTCGACGACGTCGATGTCGGGATCGTAGATGTCGTCGCTGTCGAGCGTGATCTTGCCGGTCACGCGGCAGCCGTCGATCGTGTCGTTCATGCGGTTCAGCGACCGAAGGAAGGTAGACTTGCCGCAGCCGGACGGGCCGATCAGGGCGGTCACGGTGTTTTCGCGGATGTTCAGATTGACATCGAAAAGGGCGCGCTTTTCGCCGTAATAAACGGAGACATCCTGACCGATCATCTTATACGGGACGTTGCTCATTTTCTGGTCCAGCGCCTTCTCAACTGCTGCTTCCGTCAACATGTTCATGATCTCTACTCCGTTTACCAGCGGCGCTCAAAGCGACGACGCAAGAGGATAGCTCCGATGTTCATGACGATCAGGAACAGGAGCAGGACGATGATGGCACCCGAGGTTCTTTCCACGAAGGCGCGCTCGGCTTCGTTGGCCCACATGTAGACCTGAACCGGAAGTGCGGTGGAGGGATCGAGCGGAGTGGTCGGCGCCTGGGCGACGAACGCGACCATGCCGATCAGGAGCAGCGGCGCGGTTTCGCCGAGTGCGTGGGCAAGGCCGATGATCGTGCCGGTCAGAATGCCGGGCATGGCGAGCGGCAGCACATGGTGGAACACCATCTGCATCTTCGAAGCGCCGAGGCCCAGCGCCGCCGAGCGGATCGACGGCGGCACGGCGCGGAGCGCTGCACGCGTCGCGATGATGATCGTCGGCAGCGTCATCAGCGTCAGCACCAGACCACCGACGAGCGACGCCGAACGCGGCAGGCCGGCGAAGTTGATGAAGACCGACAGGCCGAGCAGACCGTAGACGATCGAGGGAACCGCGGCGAGGTTGTTGATGTTGACCTCAATCAGGTCCGTGAGCCTGTTCTTCGGCGCGAATTCCTCGAGGTAGATCGAGGCGGCGACGCCGATCGGCAGCGCAAGGACGAGAACGATCAGCATCAGGTAGAGCGAGCCGATGAGGGCGACGCCGAGACCTGCGGCTTCCGGACGGCTGGAATTGCCGTTGACGAAGAGGCCGGTGTTGAACTGCTTGTGGAGAGCGCCGCTCGCCTTCAGTTCGTTCATCCAGGCGACCTGCTTGTCGTTGACCTTGCGGTTCTTCTCGTCGACCGAAAGATTGATCTGGCCTTTGTTGGCGCTGTCGATATTGGCATCTGCAAGCACCGTAACATTGACGGTCTTGCCGATGATCGACGGGTCTGCAACGACCATGTCGCGCAACTGGATCGGCGCGCCCTTGGACAGCATGGCGGTTGCGTCGCGCACATCAGGACGGCTCGAGGCATTGATGCCGAGCTGCTTGACGATCGCGTCACGCAGCAGAACCGGATAGTTGGCGGCGACCAGAACCGAAGGGTCGGTCGCACGCTTGTTATCAGGGTCAATCGTCTTCTCGGCGAACTCGATCGGCAGCGTGATCGACGTCTGCTGGAACGCCGTATAGCCGTTGCTGATGACTGTCCAAAGCAGAATGAAGAGGAAGATCAGGCCGAATGCGATGGCTGCGATGCCATAGGCCTGGAACCGGCGCTCGGCAGCGTAGCGGCGCTTGATGCCGATATCGCGACGCGCAGGCGCCTTCGACACGGTGACGCCGGCGGCGGGGGAAACAATATTCGTCATTCGTACTGCTCCCGGTATTTGCGCACGATGTAGAGCGCATAAATGTTGAGGCAAAGCGTGATGCAGAACAGCGTGATGCCAAGTGCGAAGGCAACCAGCGTCTGCGGCGACGTGAACTCGAGGTCGCCGGTCAGCTGGTTGACGATCTTGACGGTCACCGTCGTCATCGGCTCGAAGGGATTGAGCTGAATGCGGGCGGCGACACCGGCGGCAAGCACCACGATCATGGTTTCGCCGATGGCGCGGGAAGCCGTCATCAGCAAAGCGCCGACGATGCCCGGAAGGGCCGCCGGGAGAACCACCTTCTTGATGGTTTCGGAGCGCGTGGCGCCGAGACCGAGCGAACCGTCGCGCAGGGCACGCGGCACTGCGGTGATGATATCGTCCGACAGCGAGGAAACGTAAGGGATCAGCATGATGCCCATGACGATACCAGCGGTGATGACGCTCTGTGCCTGGATGAAGTTCGTATAGTTGCCGGTCAGCAGACCGCTGATCTGCGCCGAGAAATCACGCAGGAACGGTCCGACGGTGACGAGCGCGAAGAAGCCGTAGACGATCGTCGGAATGCCGGCGAGCACCTCGAGAAGCGGCTTCGAGATGGAGCGCACCCTCGGAGAAGCATATTCAGCCATGTAGATGGCGGCAAAGAGGCCTACCGGCACGGCGACCAGCATGGCGACCAGGCCGATATAGAGCGTGCCGAGCAACAAGGGGATCAGGCCGAACTGGCCGAAAGACGAGCCGCCGGCGCCGGCAAAACGCGGATCCCAAACCGTGCCGAAGAAGAAGTCGGCGAAGGGAACGACCGCAAAGAAGCGGCCCGCTTCCGTCAGCATGGAAAGCACGATGCCGATCGTCGTCAGAATGGCGATGGAGGACGCGACAAGGAGCGCCCAGAGCATGACGCGTTCGACACGGTTGCGGGCGCGGAAACGCGGAGCAACGGAGCGCAGCGCGTAGAAAGCGCCTGCAACAGAAATGAGCAGCACGATCGCCGTCATGATGACGCGACTCGTCATACTCTCGGCGTTCAGGGCTTTTGCGGCATCGATCATGTAGGGCTGCGGCTCGCCGGCGAGCGGTACGCCCTTCTCGCTGAGCTTTGCCTGCAGGCCGGCAGGATTGCCAGACAGCGAAGAAAGCTCATCCGGCGGCAGCAGGTTCATGCCGCGGGCAACCGTGGCGACCATGCTGTAGGCGAGATCCTGCTGGACGGCCGGCTGCGCCTTCACGTCATCAGGAAAGGCGCCGCGAACGGAGGAAGAGATAATGCCCGGGCTGACGGCCAGCCAGACACACAGAACGATCAGGGAAGGCAGAACAGCCCAGATCGCGGCATAGGCGCCATAATAGGCCGGCCGCGAATGCAGGGCAGCAGATCTGCCCCCGGAAACGGCCATAGCGCGGCTGCGCGCAGCCACATAGGCAACGGCGCCGATCACTACCAGGCACAAGAGTATGATGGATGTGCTCATTCGTTACGTCCCCAGGCCCACAGCCCCCAAAGAGCCCGGCAGCTCCAGGAGCATGCCATCGGCTTCGACATCATGGAGAAGAAATCACCCGCTCGGCACCCCATTGGGCCGGACGGATAAAGCGATGCCGGCGCGACGCCCCCGAGCGCCGCGCCGGCAAAGTTCATTACATGGTCTTGCCAGCCTCTACGTCCTTGCGGATCGCATCGCGCTCTGCATCCGGAGCAGCAACGAGACCGTATTCGGCGAGCGGGCCGTCAGGGCCGATCATCTGGTCGGATACGAAGAAGTTGACATATTCCTTCAGGCCCGGAACGGCGCCGAGATGTGCCTTCTTGACGTAGAAGAACAACGGGCGGGAAACCGGGTAGGTGCCGTTAGCGATGGTTTCCGTCGACGGAACGATGCCGCTCATGGTCGCAACTTTGAGCTTGTCGGCATTGTTTTCGTAGAAGGAGAGGCCGAATACGCCAACGCCGGTCTTGTTGGCAGCGATGCGTGCCAGCGTTTCCGGATAGTCGCCGTCGATGTCAACGGCAGCGCCGTCCTTGCGGACTGCGACGCAAGCCTTTGCCTGGGCAGCCTTGTCGGAGATTTCCTTGGCGATAACGTCGGTTGCGCCGGAAGCCTTGCAGCCGGCAGCCAGAACGTTCTGTTCGAAGACTTCGCGGGTGCCGTGCTTTTCGCCCGGGATATAGGCAGCGATATCAACAGCCGGAAGCTTCGGGTTGACGTCGGACCACTTCTTGTACGGGTTGGCGACGAGCTTGCCGTCGACAACGACCTGCGCAGCGAGGGCCTTGTAGATATCGGCCGGAACGTAAGCAACGTCCGGGTTGGAAGCGTCGGTTGCGAAGACGATGCCGTCATAACCGATCTTGACTTCCTGAATGTCCGTTACGCCGGCGGCCTTGCAGGCTTCCAGCTCGCTCTTGTTGATCGGGCGCGAAGCGTTGGCAATGTCGATCGTGTCTTCACCGACGCCCTTGCAGAATTCCTTCAGACCAGCGCCCGTGCCGCCGGATTCGACGACCGGCGTCTTGAAGTTGGTGAAGGTCTCGCCGAAAGACTCGGCAACGATCTTCGCGTAAGGCAGGACGGTGGACGAACCAGCAACCTGGATCTGGTCGCGAGCGACAGCAACGCCAGCGAAAGCGGCGGTTGCAGCGAGCGCGGCAACAGTGAGTTTAAAGGTGTTCATTTGAATCTCCCGGCATTTGGGCTTGTGTGAGTGCGGCCTCAGAGAGGCCCTCGCATTGCCTTTTTTCATCGGCAGGACTCTCTTAGCTCCTTAAGCACCGTCCTTTTATGTCAAACCGATGAAACATTTATGACAGGTTAAGTTGTTGATTTTTAATGTGAAAATATTCTCGTATCAAATTGTGTGCGACATATTGCGTCAGAAGCGCACGGTAAACTCGGTCCCCTTGCCAACTTCGGATTTGACGATCAGCCGCGCACGGTGGCGCGTCAGAATGTGCTTGACGATGGCAAGCCCCAGCCCCGTGCCCTTCTTGGAACGGCTGTCCTCGATGCTGACGCGATAGAAACGCTCGGTCAGGCGCGGCACGTGTTCGGCCGGAATTCCCGGCCCCTTGTCGATGACGCTGACTTCCACCGGCTGGCCGGCGCCGTTCTTCAGCCAGACATCGACCGTCTCGCCCTCCTGCCCGTATTTGCAGGCATTTTCCATCAGGTTCTCGAAGACCTGGACGAGTTCGTCGCGGTCTCCCAGAACTTCAACCTTACCCTCAGGCAGGTGCAGGTTGATCGAGACGCCGACATCCCTTGCAAGGGGTACGAGCGAATCCCTGACATGACCGAGAAGCGGCACGAGATCCACCTTCTCGTCGGGGGCGATATGCGATTTGAGCTCCAGCCTTGACAGAGACAGGAGATCGTCGACGAGCCTGCTCATGCGCGTCGTCTGGTCGAGCATGATGCCGAGGAAGCGTGCCTGCGCCTTCGGATCGTTTTTCGCCGGCCCCTGGATGGTTTCGATGAAGCCGCGCAGCGAGGCCAGCGGCGTGCGCAGCTCATGGCTGGCATTGGCGACGAAATCCGAGCGCATGCGATCGATGCGGCGCACCTCGGAAATATCGCGGAAGGAGAGGATGTAAAAGCGTTCGTCGCGGCCGTCATCATCCTTGAATTCGACGGGGGCGCTGCGAACGATATAGACGCGCTCGGATGGCAGCCGCTCGGAATGTTCGATCTGGTTCGGCGCGTTTGTGGCGATGGTTTCGCGCACCATGTCCAAGACGCCCGGCGAACGCAGCCGCGCCGATATATGCGAGCCGAGCGTCACCTCGCCGAATGCCTTTTCGGCCGCGCGGTTCTGAAAGAGCACCGAGGCATCTTCCGAGAGCACCATGACCGGGATATCGAGCCCAGCCAATGTGGCGGAGACCTCCGGCAGGCGGCTCGGAAGCAGTTCGGGCTCCGGCTCGACCGGCTCGACGGCATCGGGCTTGATGACCGGGGCCTCGTTGAAGAGCGACGCGAAAGCCATCACGAGCAGCAGGGCAAGCACGATCCACTTGTTCATGCCCGCAGCCAGCGCCACCAGCGCGCTCAAGAGCGTCGCCAGCAAAACCGGGCGCTCGCGCCGAATTCGCGCCAACAGGCTTTTCGTCCACGGCATGTCGTCTTCCAAAGTGCCTCTCACGGCATCGATTCGTTTTCTTTACATTCAAACTCTGCCTGATAGCCGCGTTTCATGACAGAAGTTTTCCGTTTGCGAAACTTGCGCGAAAAGCCGCAGCCGCGCGACGGCGAATTGCGCTTTGCTTACGCAGTGGATTTGATTTTCAATGATAAATATGTTCGCCTCTTGCAAAACGAAACCATCAAGCACCGGAGGGAGCGATGGCCAACGATGTCGAAAGCAGGGCCGTGGAACTGGAGATCAGGGGCAAGAGGCGCGTCTTCGATATCGACGATCCCGTCCTGCCCGGATGGGTGGATGACCACGCGCTCGAATCCGGCGACTATCCTTACAAGAAGAAGCTGAAGGAAGACGAGTATTACCAAGAGCTCAGGCAGCTGCAGGCAGAGCTGGTAAAGGTGCAGTTCTGGCTGCAGGCGACGGGCAAACGGGTGATGGCCCTCTTCGAAGGGCGCGATGCCGCCGGCAAGGGCGGCGCGATCCAGGCCTCCTCGGCGCATATGAACCCGCGCCTTGCCCGCGTGGTGGCGCTTGCCAAGCCGACCGACCGGGAACAGGGCCAATGGTATTTCCAGCGCTATATCACGCAGTTTCCGACATCGGGCGAATTCGTGCTCTTCGACCGCTCCTGGTACAATCGTGCCGGCGTGGAGCCGGTCATGGGCTTCTGCACGTCGAAACAATATGAGGATTTCCTGCACCAGGCGCCGCAGGTGGAGAAGGTCATCGTCCACGAAGGCATATTCTTCTTCAAATTCTATCTCGATATCGGCCGGGAAATGCAGATCAAGCGCTTCCATGACCGGCGGCATGACCCGCTCGCCTGCTGGAAACTCTCTTCGATGGATATAGCCGCCTTGACCAAATGGGGCGATTATAGCGAGAAGCGCGACCGCATGCTGAAGGAAACCCACACGGAATTCGCCCCCTGGACGGTGATCCGTGCCAATGACAAGCGCCGGGCGCGGCTGAACCTCATCCGCCACATGCTTGACACCATCGACTATGACGGCAAGAACAAGGACGCGATCGGCGCGCTCGATGACAAGATCATCGGCTCCGGTCCCGGCTTCCTGAAATAAACCGAGGCAACCGGGCCGCTTACTGGCCCGGCAGGATGCGCACGGCAAAGAGATTGATGCCGCGGGCCTTGCCGTCGACATCGCTGTTGATCATCAGCCGGCCCGGAGAATTCGGCGCGAGCGAGCGGTCGAAGCGCACCTGGAGCAGCGCATCCGACTTTTCACGCGTGACATTGAAACGATGGCGGGCGCAATTGCCGAGCGACTGGAAATCGCACTCGACGGTGATCTGGGTCGGCTCGTCCGTAGTGGACTGCAGGGTGAGCGCCACGGTCGAGGACTTGCCGGCGAGCTGCTGCAGCACATTGGCGGGAATGCTGACGGAGACGTTGCCATCGGTATTGCCGCTCTCGGAGGTCAGGCGCACGGCTGGGCCTTCGGTTTCGGTGACGTTTTCCGAGCGCGCACGCGGACCGGCCTGGATCTTGTCGGTATCGGCAGGCTTGAAGACTTCGATCCAGTCCGCCGAGAAGCTATTCTGCGGATCGATGGCGACCGGTGCATCGTTCTGCGGCGACGCGCCGTTGCCGGCACTCTCCTCGCCATTGAAATCCTCCGGCTGCGTGCTGGCAGGCGGATTTGCGACGCTGGTATCGCGCTCGGCCGCCGTCTTCAGCAGACCGGAAGTATAGGCCCACCAGCCGCCCATGCCGATGAAGGCGAGAACCACGCACCAGACGAGCAGACGCGAAAAGAACTTGCGCGGCTTGCGGCGGACAGCGGCCCTCTCGGGGCGAAAATCCATGCCGCCGGCCTTCTGCGGCGTTGCGCGCATCTCTCCGCGCATTTCTCCAGCAGGTGCCGCCCCCAGCTGATCGGCGCTGCTGGCGTGAACATCGTCCAGGCTCGCATCATCGACATACCCGGCGGCATCATAGCCGCGCGTTTCGCCGACAACGGCGAGATGGTTGTCCTCATGCGCGCGATAAGCGGGCTCTTCTGCGCGATCGGCCGGCTCTTCCACCTGATGCACGGGCTCAGGCATCTCGACGACGGGCGGGACGGGAACCTCCGGAGGCCCCTGGCGCGGGTGAAGGCGGGCGCGCTCCTCGCTCTCGATCGTATGGATCGTGGTTTCCAGACGATGGCGGTGATAGGCCACGACATCGGCATCGGTGATATCCTGCTTACGCAGGCCGGCTTCCAGCGCCTGACGCGCAGACTGATAGATGCGTGCGCGAACTTCCGCGCTGTCGCGGTCGGAACTATCGAGCGCAGTTCTGATGGCCGTTTCTAGTCCGCTCACGTCGGGTCCTTCGCGTTTCGTCGCGACATCCACCCCAAAAGCGTGTCGCGATTTTCAGATCGCTTGCCATGCTTCAGGCTCCTGGTTTCGCACGTCGTTACCACAAAACCGCCGCACACATTTGCGCGACATGCTCTAGAGATTGAATGTCTGTCAAAATTCGGTAACGGCAAGTACGGCAAACCGCAAGCCTTGCAGCCCCTTCGGAGCGCATGGGCGGGGGAAAAGCGATGCCGCCCGGCGTTCCCAAGGTTTCATTTGATATTCTGAAAGTGGACAGGATTACGGAAAAGGCGCAGCTTTCGCTCTTACTCTTTTCCCCGAGCTCTTTTCCTCTGGCGCTCTTTTCCTTGGGCGCCGGCTCTGATACATCAGTTGACGTTTTCGTAAACGTCAAAAACGGTGACCGCATGGCCTTGCCGCCGATCCTCACGGATAATTTGAGACTGCCGGTCATCGGCTCGCCGCTTTTCATCATTTCGCATCCGGCGCTGACGCTGGCGCAATGCAAGGCCGGCGTGATCGGCGCCTTTCCGGCGCTGAACGCGCGGCCGGAAAGTCAGCTCGACGAGTGGCTGGCGATGATGTCAGAAGATCTTGCCCATCATAATGCCAGGCATCCGGAACGGCCGGCCGCCCCCTTCGCGGTCAACCAGATCGTCCATATGTCGAACAAGCGGCTGGAGCACGATCTGATGCTCTGCGTGAAATACAAGGTGCCGATCGTCATTTCCTCGCTCGGCGCGGTGCCGGAGGTGAATGCAGCGGTTCATTCCTACGGCGGCATCGTGCTGCACGACATCATCAACAACCGCCATGCCAATTCGGCGATCCGCAAGGGCGCGGACGGGCTGATCGCGGTTGCGGCAGGAGCGGGCGGACATGCGGGCACGCTTTCCCCCTTCGCGCTGGTGCAGGAAATCCGCGCATGGTTCGACGGCCCGCTGCTGCTCGCCGGCGCGATTGCGACCGGCGACGCCATTCTGGCAGCCCAGGCCATGGGCGCCGACATGGCCTATATCGGCACCCCCTTCATCGCGACCGAGGAGGCGCGCGCCGCCGACGCCTACAAGCAGGCGATCGTCGAGGGTGCTGCCGCCGATATCGTCTACTCCAACTATTTCACCGGCGTGCACGGCAACTACCTGAAACCCTCCATCCGCGCCGCCGGCCTCGACCCGGACAACCTGCCCGACGCCGATCCCTCGAAGATGGATTTCGAACAGGCAACGGGCGGCGCAAAGGCCTGGAAGGACATCTGGGGCAGCGGCCAGGGCATCGGCGCGATCAAGGCCGTGGAGCCGGTGGCAAAGCTGGTCGACCGGCTGGAAGCGGAATATCAGGCCGCTCGCGCCCGGCTGGCGCTTTGAAGCGGAGGCCTTCCACAGGCTTCAGCTTTTTTGCCCGGGGGCATAAGAGGGTGCTTGAAATCTTGAGACAATGCCTGTATCAGCCCCATGCAAATCGCGGGCGACACGCTTCGCCCGCCGGATTGCCGCTTTAGCTCAGTCGGTAGAGCACATCATTCGTAATGATGGGGTCACGTGTTCGAGTCACGTAAGCGGCACCATTTTTTCTTTGAAATTCAAAAATTACCCTCCCCACTACCACATAGTAGTTTTGCTTTTTCACATTTGAGGGGCCACGCATGGATGTGCCTGCCGAAGTCGATCTTTCAACTCAGAGACAAAAGTGGGCTTGGGCGACGTTGCTTTGTGTTCTGGTATCGCCAGTCTTCCTCATTCTGAAAACACTCGTTTTTATGCTTGGCCTGGACGCGTTCCTGTTTTTTGGGGCATTCATCGTCGTCGCTATTGTGGGGTTTCTTCTTGGCCCGGTGTCGGTGGTTTGGAGTGGGTATATAGCGTTGACCGACGTCATTCTTGGCCTTTCGGAAGACCACAAATACTTCTTGTGCTGTTCGTCGAAAAACCGATTTGAATCAGAACTTGTTTCATGGGTGCCAGTTTTAATGTTTCCGGCAGGGATGACCAGCTGCCTACTTCTAGCTCGGTTGATGTTTTGGAAATCTCTCACGCTCCGACAGATGATATTGGTTGTCGCGGTCTCGACTGTTATCGCGCAAGGTTTGTTGTGGTACTATGAATGGCAAGAGGTGATCGTAAACTGCTCGACCGTTCAGTGTAATTTTTGAAGTGATTTGCGAATTGAGGTAGTTGATAACCTCATATACCGCGCCCTCATTAAGCCCTTTCACCCATGAGAACCGACTGAAACTGAAGCACCTCCTGCTGGGTACTACTTGCCCAACGACCTTTGAGCGAAAGCAGATTTCAATCGGCATTAAACGCCCTCCCGGTCAAAAAGGCGGAAAGGTCCGTCGCCAGTTTCCTACATCCCGAACTAAAATCTTTAAGTTCCGACATTCCGATAGGCTGATCAGGGCTAAAATCGAGGTTCCCAGAACTAAAATAGGGTGGGATGAGTCGCGGCTCCATCTGCCGGATCTCTTCCACCGACGATACGGGCTGATTCTTATGCCAGTGCGCTACATGCCAGTGAGCTAACTTGTTGCGCATTTCAGTCTTCCGCTTAACGCGCTGCATAAGTTTTTCGAAATCGGAAAGATGATGTCCCGAAAGGCACTGCTGACCAACAACTTTGAGCATCCTGCATTTAATCTCGATGTGTCGTGCGGCGTCGAACGATAACAAGCTCAGAGCTCGCGGTGCAGGGTGCATGAACTGCGCATATAGTAGTGCAAGAAAAGACTCGATCTGAGAAAAGGCGGCAATCCCATTTCCGACTTCTGCTTTCATGGGCTCCAATGGCGGCAGGGAAACGGGGTTGATTTTGGGCACGTTCGACTCCGCCACATAGTTGCACCAGCCTTCTATTGGCTCGGCTTGAAGACTAAGACGACGCCGCTATTCAGCAGCTGCTTGGAGGGCGCACGATACTGGCGCCCTCCAACCTTGGTGGCCTAGGCGGCTTGCCAGATCGCGTTTATGGCCTCGATTGGCGGATGATCCCAGTTCGTAACAAGGCCGCCCTCAGCAATAATGACCGCGAGACGATCGTTCTGATCCATCATCGCACGAACCAGCCCATACACTTCTTGCGGGGTGTGATCCGTATGGAGGTAGAATAGTGAATACTGGAATTTAAAATGCGGCCCCAGTTCCGCTATGCGCGCCTGCACAGCGTCGTAGTTTTGACCCGGGGAAATCAGGTCATACGCAACAAAGAGATTATATGCCATGTGGAGATTTTCCTGTGATCTGCCACGGAACGGGTTGACGCTCCTCCACGCGAGATTAAAGTCTGAGGTGCCTTCATGCCTCGCCGTCCCTGGCTTGGTTTGAGTTAGGGTGATGGTTGTAGTGGACCATCACCCTATACGCTTCATGCAAGCGCTGATTCTGGCAAGCGGCAAGCATCCTCAATGCCCTAGATTCTCGTCGTATCCCAAGATAATTCACATGAATCCGGTCGCGATCTTGGCCTGCGCGGCGGCTGCGTCCCTCAGTCGACCATCTCCTGATAGACCGCTTCGGGGAGAAGAATTTAATCGGCCCAGATCGAACGTCGATCTGGGCCTCTTCGTATGCATCGGAATTGTAGCCGGCCTCAAAAGCCGAACGCATCCCGCCACTTGTCATTCCAAGCCGCCACGTCGTTCAAGGCTTTGCCAAAATTGCTGTTGGTCAGCATTGCGGATGCCATTTTCAACTCATCCGTATTGCTCCCATCCGACCTGCTGATGATCATCCCCGCCTCGATCAGTGAGGACTGGGCCGTCTTCAATCCCGCCGCAAGGGTCTTGCTGGTGCTGTTTCCATTCTTGTCTTCGATGTTCGAGATGATCGCGCCACCGTTTCCAAGCTGGAAGCCGATCACGAATTCGCCGTTACCGAACTTGGATCTGTTGTCCCGTATCAGGCGCTGAATGGCGTTGGCGATCGCGTTGTCATCGCTGATGCTGGGATTCTTCGCCTTTTCGGCTTTGACCAGCGAGGCGAACTTGTTCCCATCGTCGTTGATGAGCTTCTTGATGACGTCGGTAACACCGGCATCGCTGGTTTTGAAGTTGCCAGAATCCAGGAAATCGAGCGCGCTCGAGACGATCCCGTCGTTGCTCTGTTTGACGTCGAGCAGCGCGTTGTTGATTGCCGATGAGGCCTGAGCCTTCACGGCGCTCGTTTGACTGGAAACGCCGTTAGCGATGGCTGCGATAGTGTCGGCAGCCGATTTCCCGGCTTGCTGTTTGTTGGGAAGCAACGATGCGTTCGTCTGCTGCAGGATAAGCAGTGCAGCATTGTTCGCTGAAGAGATCGCGGTCATTTTCATTCCTCTGGTACCGGAATTCCCCCCATCGGAATTCGCAGCACGGAAGAGCTTGGGCCATCATGCCCAGCAACCTAAATACGAGATATTCGTTGCCACAACTTTGAATTCGGCGCGTTAACAAAACGCTTATTCCGCGTGCTAAATCCTAGACGCGAAATAAAGAACCCGGCTCGGTGGCCGGGTTGTCCTGACGTCGCTGCGCGTCAGAAAATCGAACCGTAATCATAGGCCGGCTCGCGCCTGTCGGGGCTCCATTCCTTCGCCTCCTCCGCATCGCCGCGAACGAAAGCTGCCGCTCATCACAACAGAGCGATGCCAGCTTCGCTACCGGCGCTGTTGCGAGCCCGACAGCCCCTGCGGCGAGGCAGGTTTTGCGCTTATGGGGCTTATGCCGAACTTGGCCTTGGCAGCTTGCCCCGCGCGTTGGAAGAAACGGATTTCTGTGGCGATGCTTTCGCGGAACGGATCGGTTCGGTTGAAGTAGTCGCGGTCCAGACCGAGCTTCGCACCGTCTGCCTCGCCCTCGTAATAAGTGCCGAACAGATGATCCCAGATCGGGAAATAATTGGCGAAATTCTTGTCGTGATGTTCCCGCATTCGGGAGTGATGGATGAAGTGGTCGCGTGGTGACTGGATCACGTATTTGCCAAACCAGCCATGCCAGGGAATGGCACTGTGCTTGACGAGACCAATGGCGCCGAAGGTGATGGTCACGAAGGCGAATTCGGCCGTCGGCAGGCCGACAAGCAGCGCCGGAACGACCATAATGACCAGGTTTATGGCCTTCTCCAGCGGATGCTCCCGCGACGACGTCAGCGCGTTGAACTCTTCGGCTGCGTGGTGAAATTCGTGCAGCCGCCATAGGACGGGCAGCCGGTGCATCAACCGATGCTGCCAGTAGCTCAAGAAATCTGACAGCACCAGGAACAAGAGAACATGTGCCCAGCCTGGTAGCCTTCGGGCAAGGTCCAGGTGGGGGATATCCTGAGCCGCGTGGGTGATGGCATAGGACAGACCAAATGATGCGAGCGCCGCAAATAGCGTAATCATTCCCGTCGCCTGAAGGACGAAATAGACGATGTCGGTGATTGTGGATTTGCTGCGTTCGAAGAAAACCCGACGGAACCCGGAATTGCCGTACCCCACATAGGTGAGTTCCACTGCGAAAACCGCCAGAACCAAGCCGATGGATATGGCGAAACTGAGCGCCATTGCCCGACCATTCAGATAATAAGTGTTATAAAAAAAACTCCCCAGCTTGTGTACGCAGTATTCGACTAGCTCCATGGCACTGCTCCAAACGCGAACCCTTACAGCTTGGTCCTGACGATGCGCTTTTGCCAGATTGCTCAAAGGACGAAGGGGTCGTCCTTTCGATGTATTACCGGCGGTGGAAGTGCAGTCCCGGGGGGAGGCATGGAGGAGGGGCGAGGAGCATCAGGCACCGCCGATCGTGGGACCTCGGGCCGTGCCGAGATTTGTTCCACAGCCGCCGCTCGACACTTCGATGTGCGGCCCAGTCAACCCATAACGACCGCTGAGGGTCTGAGCAACGTCTTCAAGCGGCGGATTTGCTGCACCGGCAAAATCGTGTCACCGTTCGCAGGGCATCCGCCCGGATCATCGAAAACCGCAGTCCTCGACCCGCGGAGGAGGTGGAGGAGGTTAGAACGCATTTTTCAAGACTAGCCGGAAGCACCTTGTATTTCGTCGTAAATAGGCCGGCAAAACCCGCTTCCGGCACCTTTCAGCAAACAACCTCCTCCACCTCCTCCAGCAGACGATAACGATACCGAATCAACAACTTGACCCGGAGGAGGTTACCTCCTCCATACACCCTCCACCTCCATGAACCTCCTCCAAAATCTGTCTTCACCGGAGGAGGTTCCAGGCCTGGAGGAGGTTGCGTGGAGGAGGTTCGCCATGCTTCGGGAAGCAAAAAACCCGGCTCTGTGGCCGGGTTATCAGGGTGTCGTGCGCGTCAGAAAATCGACCCGTAGCCATATGCCGGCTCATGCCTGTCGGGGCTCCATTCCCGAGCCTCGTCCGGATCGCCGCGAACATAGGCCGTCTTTTTCTCGCCGTCGCGGAAGCGGACACCCTTGTCCCTCTTCTCGAACCCGAGGCCGGTCATCGCCGCACGCATATGGGCGTGATGCGCCTTCGTCAGTTTATTGATGGTTTCCGGGCCATCGAAGCCGACCAGCTTCCAGACATCCGTGGCCTTGATCTTCAGCGGGCCTTCCGGAATGCGCTCGCCAAGGATCTCCAGCCACGGGCCAAAATCCGACGATTCATGGGCAACGCCGGCTGCTGCATTCCGCAATGCCTGACTATCCAGAGAAATATTCTCACCCGCCTCCCTCTCGGCAGCCTCCGCCCATAGCTGGTCTCGCGCCGCCGCAATGCCGGCGGGATCGGCCGCCGTCGCGCGGACGATCCAGAAGCGGCGGTTGCCGGTGGTGTCGGTCAGGTAGCGGCTTTCGTTGGTGGTGCCGAAGAGGATGAATTGCCGTTTGCGGTCGCTCCTAAAGCGGCCATAGGAGAGCCTGGCGCTATCTTCCTGCGTGGGGACGAAGGATTTGACGCGGTTGGTGTCGCGGCGGCTCAGGCCGTCGAGTTCGGGCATTTCCAGGATCCAGCGGCCGGCGGTTTTTTCGATGGTCACCTTGGCGTCGGCGCCGATTTCGAGCTGGTCGGTGAACCAGTCGCTGTCATGGCAGAGCGCCAGGATGGCCGAGGATTTGCCGATGCCCTGGGGGCCCTCGACGACGAGCATGTGATCGAATTTGCAGCCCGGATCCCTGACGCGGCGAACGGCGGCGCAGAGGATCTTGCGGCCGAAGGCGCGGTTGAGGGCCGTGTCCTCGGCGCCGAAATAATCGACGAGCCAGGTGTCGATGCGCGGCTTTCCATCCCATTGAAGGCCGGCGAGATAGTCGTGCACCGGATGATAGGCCCGCCGCTCGCCGATCAGCACCAGGGCATCGACAATGTTGTCCTTGGACGGCTCTCTGCCCTGCGCGCGGGCGAGCTCGAAGCGGATTTCCGCCAGCCGCGCGTCGCTCATGGGAACGATGCCGCCGTTGCGATGGATCTCCAATTCGACCGAAAGCAGGTTGAGCTTGATGAACCATCGGCGATCGACCAGCCATTGTTCGAGTTCGATATCGAAGCGCTCGATGCCCATCAGGCGACCGAAACGCCCGGACGCATCTGGGACCTGCGCGGGACGCGCGCTCGCGGAGGGCTCAACAGACCCTTCCCGCTTGACCTGCACGACGCGCGCCTCCTCCATCTCAGAAACGGGCTCCATCTCGGCAACGGGCTCCGGCCTCCAGTCGCGAAGCGTGGCGCTCATGAAGGCGTCGAGCTGGCTTTGCGTCCATCCGGCATCGGCGGCATCGGCGCAGTCCCAGCCGCGGCGTGGAAAACGGCCGGCCCGCCAATCGTCGAAACGGTAGCGCTCGATATCGGAAGCCTGCGCCGCATCGGTGAAGCCGACGCGCTGCACATGCGCGCCGACCGCGGCCAGGCGGGCGGCGATATCATCGGCAGCCGAGAGGCCCGGGCCGTCGAAATCAGGCCAGATCAGCACGTGCCGGCCCGAGAGCGGCGACCAGTCCGTGTGCGTGACGCCTTGGGTTCCGCCCGGCCAGGAGACGACGGTTCGCCCTGATAACAGGTGCAGGCGGTCGCGGCACTTTTCGCCCTCGACAATCACCACCGGGCCATCGTTCCCGGTCGTTTCATCGGAAAGCGTTTCGAGGCCGTAGAGCGGCCGCGGCTTCGGGAAGGGGAAACGCGACCAGGTCTTTCTGCTATCGGGGAGGCGAACGAACATGACCATCGGCGTCTCCTTGCCGCCATCAGGCAGATCGCGGCGCAGGACGTAGCCGAGAAGGGAGCCATCGGCATTTCGATAGGGAAAGACCGTCGATGGGGTGAAGGCGCCCCATTCCGAGGGCGTCCCCCGCCGTTTCGGATTATAGAGCGTGATGCGCCGGCCGGCCTGAAGCAGACGGTGCGGCGGGGCAAGGGGCACCAGTCCCTCGTAGATGGTCGCTGCCGGGATATGTCGAGGAGGAACGTTCGGCTTGATGTCGTCGCGGCCGCCGAGAATGCGGATCGCTTCGGGAAGATCGACGCCTCTGATCTCCTGCACGAAATCCAGCACATCCCCCTTCCTGCCGCAGCCGAAGCAATGGAAGCGCTCGACCCCATCCTGGCCGGCGAAGATCGTGAACGATGGGGTGTCTTCGGCATGAAAGGGGCAGCAGGCGGAAAATTCCTGCCCGCTGCGAGTAAGCTTGCAGCCGTATTGCGCAGCTGTCGAAGACAGGGACACGTCGCGGCGCAGCCGCTCGATGCAGCCTGAGACACCCGCCCCCGGCGATGGCTGATATTGCGAGATTCTATCCATGGATTTTCCGATGAAACTCGAGGGCCGACGCCTATGCGCTTTGCCGAGAAGAGGCTTTCGGATTTGACGCAACGCGCCTCGTGGACATTTCATCCATCCAGGCGCCGACTTCGTCGGACCTCCAGAAGTTGTTTTTCGCGACCCGGATGGGCGCGGGAAACTTCCCGTCCCTCACCCAGCGCCAGAGCGTCACATTCGACACCGGAGCGATCTTCTGAACGTCGCTCGCGCTTAAAAGCGTGTAGGAGATTGGCCTGCCAGTCATGCTCATTGCTCTGAAACTCCGATCAGAAGCAGAATGCGCAACGATGGTTGTCTTGATGAATGCGATGCATTTCACTGCGATACATGCCCGATGCCGGACGGCATGGCTTGCTTTCGGATCTCAATGCCCAATCACCGGCAAGACCGGCTTGCAAAGACGCGTCGGGCGGCGCCCTTCAAATTCCACCGAAAGCGATGCACCACGGTGTCAACCTGTGGCCGGTGTGACACAGAAGAAAACTTCCAGGCCGAGTTCGGACTATCTCCGCCCGCGATACGCTTGATATTTGCGACCGCATGTTGCGATCTGTCGGGGAACGACCTGCGAAGGTCGAGGGGACTTACGACGACGAAAAAGTGATCGACTGGCTCGGGCTTGGCCCAAGTCAGGCCGCAGACGCCGCATCGCATGAGACGAGGCAAGGCTGAACGGCACATTGCGAGGAGCCGCCGGTAAATCTTGTCCATTCAGTCAGCCAGCCATGACCATTGAAAGCACGTTGCCCTCGGCGAGCGAGGAAAATGTCGTTGCCGAACGCGGACCGATGCTTTTCGGCATTGGTCAGAGCATCGCGGCAGCCGGACTTTTCCTGGCGGGATATTTCGTTCTCAACATCGCGCTTCGCCTGATACAGCCCGACACGCTCGGTCTCGATGAATCCGAACAGGCATTTTTCTCGCAATTTCTCCTGCTGGGCTACGGCCCGCAGCCGCCATTCTATAACTGGCTGCAATATGCGGTGGTTTCGGTCGCCGGCCTGTCGCTCTGGACGCTCGTGGTTCCCAAAAACATCCTGCTTTTTCTCTGCTATCTGTTCTATGGCTTTGCCGCACGAGAAGCGCTGAAGGATAAGTCGCTCGCAGCCATTGCCATGCTGAGCCTCATTATCCTGCCGCAAGTCGGCTTTCTGGCGCAGCGCGAGCTTACCCATACCGTGGCGCTGCTGGTTGCGACCTCGCTGTTTCTCTACGGCTTTTTCAGGACGCTTCGGCAGCCGACATTCGCCTCCTATCTGGTGGTCGGCATCGCCGTCGGCGTCGGGCTGATCTCCAAATATAATTTTGCCATTCTGCCGGCTGCGGCTTTCCTTGCGGTATTGCCGGACAGCCAATGGCGCCGCCATCTTTTTGACTGGCGAATGCTGGTGGCGATTGCCGTCGCCATTCTCATCGTTCTGCCGCATGCGCTGTGGCTGCCCGACAACATCCAGAGCGCTTCAGCCGCAACTCTCGAGCGGATGGGCGCCAGGCACGAAGCGGGCAGCGCCATCCTGCGGATCGGCAAGGGGCTTGTCTCACTGCTCATTGCCGTCATTGGTTTCTCAGCACTGCCGATCGTCCTGTTTGCAGCCTGCTTCCGGCGCGATTTTTTCCGCGCGCTCAAGGCAACCAGCCCAATGATACGGCTGATCGAACGCATGATGGCAGCAAGCCTGCTTTCGGTCGTCATCGTGATCATCGGCGGCGCAAGTCATATTCACGAACGGTGGCTTGACCCGTTCCTTCTCGTCCTGCCGATCTACCTGTTCCTGAAAATGCAGGCCGCAGGCTTCGACATGTCGGCCGGGGTTCGCCGTTTTCTGCCGGTCGTGCCGGCGGCGATGGTGATAATAATGTCGGTGCTGACCCTCAGGATCGTCGGGGCCGGCTTTCTTGGAAGCTACCCGATCCTCAATGTGCCCATGGCGGAATTTGCATCAAAATTGGGTGAAAGCCGCAAGCCGGTTCTCGTGATTGCCTCCAGCAAATACCTGGCCGGCAATATTCGCTTGCAATGGCCTGATGTGCCCACCGTCTTGCCCGATTTTCCCGATCGTCAGACGAGCAGCTACGCGCGCGCCGACGGACCCGTGCTCATTGTCTGGCGCGGCCGCACGGCGAGCGATGCGACCATTCCACCAGAGTTTGCGGCCCGCCTGCAGGCAGCCGGCATCGAATTGCCCCAAACACAGGCCCTGACGCTGCCTTATCTCTTCGGGAATCCGAAACATGCCTTTTCCCTCGGTTATGCCTGGGTCGAGGGCCGGCTGTCGGATGGATATGCGGTGAAGTGATCGCCGGCGTCGATTGCGTGCCAATAATGGCAGTCACTGCCGCTGCAGATCGATGCGGCTCGTCACCACCGACTGGCCGGACGCCGGATCGCGATCGACGGTCTGCAGGCGAAGGCCGTTCTGCCCCACTTTTTGGATCATCATGTTTGCGCTCCGATCGCCATTGGTGACGCGCGCCCAGGTGACATTGAAGGTGAGGGCATCCCCTCGCCTGCTGCCGACAAGCCGGGAAGGCAGACCCGAGGGGCCTGTGTAATTGCCGGTATACCGTTGGCCGGATGCCTTCACATTTGCCGAAAAGCTTCTCGTGATGAAGGCGAGACCGCGACAGCTGCCATTCATGGCAACGGCCGAAGCGCTCGCATCGGATTTGAGATTGCACGATACATTGACCTTCGCGCCGCCGATCCTGGTCAGGACCATTCCGCCTCCGCTCCAGTCGCCCGCCAATGAATTGAGGAAATCCGCTTCGGACGCGTTGGCGCCGGCAGCGAGGCCCGTGAGCGAGAGCACTGTTGCGAAAAGAGCAGGACGCATGAGAGCACCCAGGGAGTTTTCCTGGGCTGACAACAGTCAAAGCGAGAAATTGTTCCGCCGAAATCGGAACTTCGGCCGTCACTCGTGCCAGTGCTCAGCCACCCAGGGGGTCGGGAGAATATAGTGGCGCAGGTAGCGGAAGGGCGGCTTGCCGTCGCGTTTGCTGATATCGAAGACGCCCCTGACATGCTCGAGCCTCGTTTCGGCCCGGCCTCTCGGGCCGAATTTCCCTTCGATGGCGTTCTGCGGGTGGAAGCCGCGCGGGAAGAGGACAACGCGAGCGCTGGATGGCAGGCGCGGGGCAAGAAAGTAGTTCAGCGGAAAGGCCCAGTGGCAATCCTGCCGGAAATGCAGTACCCACCGGCGCGGAAAGAATTTGACGCCTCCGGGCGCATTGCGGGTTACGAAGCGCTGCTCATACTTATATTCATCGGCCACTTTCTGCGGGTCGGCCCTGAACTTTTCCTGCAGCGGCACGAGCTTGCCGACCGGAAAGCGAAAGAGCGAGCTCTGGCCGAGCCTTTCGAAAGGCGTCGTCTGGTTGCGGGCCATGACGACATCATCAGGCCCCCCGACTTTGAAGAAGTCATCGAGGGAGGCAACGACGACCAGGTCGAGGTCCAGATAGAGGACAGGCCCGCTCAGGCTTCCGAGCTTCGGCCCCCAAAGCCTCGCCTTCGGCCAGATGCCCCGCGTATTGACCGGCATTTCGACGTCGAGCGGCGGCAGATCCTCGCACAGGATGCCGGGATGGAGATCGTCCCGGGAGTCGGTGAAGCATGTGAAGGTAAAGGGCGGCGTGATGTTGCGCGCCACCATCGCATACAGCCGGTTGACGAAAGTCGGTCCGTATTTTGTACCCCAGTTGATGCAAATTACCTGTTTAACGCCGCCGCTCGCAGCCAAAACATGCGCCATCATATCTCGCCATTTCCGTGCCCGGATCCGAACCCTTCGCATCCGCGATGGAGCGGTTCACAGGCCTGCATCAGGTTCCACTTGGGAATAACCTGGCGGAAATGCAATCCTGACATCCGAGAGCCCAGGCAGCCTGCCAGATCTCCATTTTCCGGCGGATAGCCACCGAAACTTCCTTCGCAAAACGCCTTGTATTTGAAATTTGCCGGCGCCGGAAGCGCTTTAAAGCGTCGACATCGAAGAAAGCTATGACTTGCGCTTTACCTGCTACCAGCAGGAGCATAAAAGACTGCCGACACCCCCCATTGCACCTGGCCCATCAGCACAAAGCCGTTTTTCCGTTTCGCTGAGAAAGCTCGAGAGGTCCATCATGTCCGCACCATCGAAGCAATCCAACCGCACGTTTGTCGTTGCCACCATCATGCTCGCGACCTTCATGGTGGCGATCGAGGCCACGATCGTTGCGACCGCGATGCCACGCATCGTCGGCCAGCTCGGCGGCTTTTCCTATTACAGCTGGGTCTTTTCCGCCTTCCTGCTGGCGCAGTCGACGACAACGGTCATCTACGGCAAGCTTTCCGACATTTTCGGCCGCAAGCCGGTGCTGATCGGCGGCATCCTGGTTTTCCTCGTCGGCTCGCTCTTCTGCGGGCTGGCCTGGTCGATGGCCTCGCTCATCATCTTCCGTCTGGTGCAGGGCCTTGGCGCCGGCGCAATCCAGCCGGTGACGATGACTGTTATCGGCGACCTGTTCACGCTGGAGGAGCGCGGCAAGGTACAGGGCGTGATGGCGACCGTCTGGGCAGCCTCGGCTGTCGTCGGACCGCTTGCCGGCGGTATCATCGTCGATACGATTTCCTGGGCCTGGATCTTCTGGATCAACCTGCCGATCGGCATCTTCTCGATCATCGCCTTCCTGATCTTCCTGAAGGAGGACGTGGCGCACAAGCAAGCGAAGATCGACTATCTCGGCGCCATCCTGTTTTCGATTTCCATCATCGCGCTCTTGACGATCCTGACGGAGACGACCGCACCGGCCTGGATCCTCATCGCGCTTGCCGTGGTCTTGATCGTGACCGGCATCCTTTTCGTGCTGCAGGAGAGGCGCGCGCCGGAACCGATCATTTCCATCGCGCTCTGGAGCCGGCGGCTCGTCGCGACCAGCAATGCCTGCATGCTGCTCGCCGGCATGGCGCTGATCGGCCTCTCGACGATCCTGCCGATGTATGTGCAGGGCGTGCTCGGCCGCTCGCCTGTTGTCGCCGGTTTCACGCTGACCATGCTCGTCGTCGGCTGGCCTCTGTCGGTGATGCTTTCGAGCCGCTTCTTCCGGGCATTCGGCATCCGCAATACGCTCAGGGTCGGCAGTTTCATGTTCCCCTTCGGCGCCTGCTTCCTGCTGTTCCTCACGCCGGAAAGCCACCCGGCGGTTGCGGGCGCCGGCTCCTTCTTCATGGGCTTTGGCATGGGCCTCATCAATCTCACCAGCATCGCGCTGGTGCAGGACAGCGTGGAGTGGTCGATGCGCGGCAGCGCCACAGCCTCGATCATCTTTGCCCGCAGCCTCGGCAATACGCTCGGCGCCACCGTGCTCGGCGCCATCCTCAATGCCGGGATCGACCACTATGCGACGGGTGAAGCGGCAAACAGCCTGCACAATGTCCTGAACGAGCCGACCGGTCTTTCGGAACTCGCCGGCGATGCGACGGTACGCGGCATTTTTGACGCCGCACTCCACTGGAGCTTCTGGGGCGTCGTCCTCGTGGCGGTACTGACCTTTGCGACGACCTGGCTCATTCCGATCGGCCGCGGCGTGAAGGCGCAGGGTGGGGGTGCGGCGAGCGAGGCAGCCTCCCATTAGACCTGATCTTTTTCCCGAAGTGCAAAAATGCAATAACAAAGGAATGACGCTCGCCCGGGTCATTTACAACCGCTCATTCCTTGGATAAGGCGAATTATAGCATCAATAAAACCGGGAGCTGAAATACTAATGATTGTTTCGGGATTTTTCAGACAAAGTCATATTTCAATTTTTGTGCTCTCTACAATGTTAGGTCTGTCGGGATGCGTCACAAATAATAATGGTATCCAGAATTCCGAAGATCATAGTCGAGCTCTAAGTGGAGAGCGGACAAAAATGGGCCAGTCTTACATGCTGAATCCAGATTGCAGCCCAAGAACAATGCCGAGTGTAAAACTAATGCAAGCCCCGGAGCACGGATCCGTCGAATTCGTGAGGGAAAATATTTTCGCTAACTATACGAACGCCCCGCAGAGCAGGTGCAATTCCAGGAAATCTCCCGGAGTATCCGAATACTATACTTCCAAGAGCGGCTATTCTGGAAAAGATATGTATAAAGTGAGAGTGTCTTACGGGGAAGGGACCATCAAGGACGTGACCGTCAACATCAACGTGATCAAGAATTAGAGAGGGACGAGCGTCGGCGGTCGCGTGAGCCGAGGCGTCGCTCGGCAGTTCACGCAGTCTCAGCCGCCTGCGGGATGGACTGCAGCAGCGTTTGGCGGGCCGAGCGAAGGTGGATGCGGCAGGCGGCCTCGATCCTTGCCTGATCGCGGGCTTCGAGTGCTGCGATATAATCGAGGTGTTCGTGGATGGCGCGCTCGTTGCGTTCGCGGGCGGCCGCCTTGTTCCACTGGTAATGATAGTGGAAGATGATGGCGATCGCGTCATAGAAATCGGCAATGAAGCGGTTCTTCGAGGCGCGGTGGATCAGGAGATGGAAACGCTCGTCGAGGGCCGAGAATTCCTTGAAGCGATTGTTGATATCGGAGAGCACCGAAACGTGCTCCTTCTTGATCGCCGCAAGATCGGCCCATGCCTGATGCCCGGCAGGCAGCTTGCCGAATTCGGCGGCCGAATGCAGCTCGAACATTTCGCGCACGTCGGCAAGCTCCAGCGCGAATTCGCGGGTAAAGCCCTTCAGCGTCCAGTGGCTGTTCGGGCGTTTTTCGATCAGGCCGAAACGCGAGAAGCGGATCAGGAATTCGCGCACGCTCGTCGTGCCCGTGCCGATCTCGCGGGCGAGCTCCAGCTCGTTGATCTGCATGCCGGGGGCGGCTTCATCCGACAGGATGCGCTGCATGAAACTGCGCTCGATGATGTCGTGCAGGGAATCGGTTTCTTCCGAGGGGAAGAAGTCGCGGTCGGTCGGCTGGCGCAGGACGATCTTCTGGCGCTTGTTCCAGCGGATGATGCCCTCGTCGCTGAGGCGGGTCAGGATAGCGCGTGCCGTGCTGCGGCTGACGCCGAGCTGGGCGGCAATCTCAGGCTCCGAAGGCAGCGCGGTATCCATGCGCAATGCTGCCGCATATCGATTGTAGGCTTCCTTGAAGACCGTATTCTGTCTTGCCATCAGACCCCGCTTTCCGCCCGACGATACGGCCCAAGAGACACGGCCATCATGCCCGCCGCCAAGAACGGGCCTAGCCGGACCAGGAGCCTCTTCAAGCGACCTTTATCTTATTTTCAGTCGCATGCGGCCGTTTGCCTCCCTCGTCCACAGGATCAATATTCCCGTTGACTTGAAAATGTTTATTGTAGATAAAAAACAAAATCAATGCGCAATTGAGGCAACAAGCGCCGATCAACGGACGCTTCCTCAGGGAGAAGAAATTGGACAGACAGCCTTGGATCATCCTGTCGGCAGGAGACAATGTCGCGGTCGCAACGGCACCGATCGCTGAAGGATCCGATGTCGCCAATGTGACGACGCGGCAGAAGATCGACGCCGGCCACAAGATCGCCATAACGGACATCCCGCAGGGCATGCCGGTGGTGAAATACGGCCAGGCGATTGGCCGTACCACGGCGGATGTGAAAGCCGGCGACCATGTTCACAGCCACAACCTGCATTTCGAAAACGACCGCCTCGCCGCAACGGCCAATTCCGCTCCCGAAGAAGCCAGTGCCGAAGACAGGGCGCGCACCTTCATGGGCTATCGCCGTGCCGACGGGCGGGCTGCGACGCGCAACTATATCGGCATCATTGCCAGCGTGAACTGTTCCACCACGGTCTGCAGGGCGATCGCCGACGAGGCCAACCGCACGATCCTGCCGCATTATGACGGGATCGACGGTTTCGTGCCGATCGTTCACGACCAGGGCTGCGGCATGAGCTCGACCGGCGACGGCATGAATGTGCTGCACCGCACGCTCGCCGGTTATACGCGGCATGTGAATTTCGGCGGGGTGCTGATGATCGGCCTCGGCTGCGAGGTCAACCAGCTGACGCTCTACGGCCAGAGCGGCGCGGGCGCCTCCAAGCGGCATTTCAACATTCAGGATGCCGGCGGTTCGCGCCGCGCGGTCGAGCGCGCCATGGGCGTACTGCGCGAAATCGCCGCCGATGTCGGCCGTGAAAAGCGCGTGCCGATGTCTGTCAGCGAGATCATCATCGGCCTGCAATGCGGCGGTTCCGACGGCTTTTCGGGCATCACCGCAAATCCGGCGCTCGGCGTTGCAGCAGACCTGCTGGCGGCCGCCGGCGGTACGGCGATCCTCTCGGAAACCTCCGAGATCTATGGCGCGGAGCATCTGCTGCGCAGCCGCGCCGTTAGCGAGGAAGTCGCAAAGAAGCTCGATGAGAAGATCGCCTGGTGGGAAGACTATGTCGCCCTGCACGGCGCCTCGCTCGATAACAATCCGTCGCCGGGCAACAAGCGCGGCGGCCTGACGACCATTCTCGAAAAGTCGCTCGGCGCTGTCGCCAAGGGCGGCCGCTCGCCGCTGACTGCCGTCTATGGTTATGCCGAGCGCGTCACGGCTCCCGGCCTCGTGTTCATGGACACGCCCGGCTACGATCCGGTCTCCGCCACCGGCCAGGTGGCCGGCGGCGCCAACATGATCGCGTTCACGACCGGCCGCGGCAGCTGCTTCGGCTGTCGCCCCGCCCCCTCGCTGAAGCTCGCCAGCAATTCGGCGCTCTATGCCTCGATGGAAGAGGACATGGATATCGATTGCGGCACCATCGTTACGGGTGACGCGACGATCAGCGCCAAGGGCCGCGAGATCTTCGATCTGATCGTCGAGACGGCCTCGGGCAAGAAGACGAAAAGCGAAATCTTCGGCTACGGCGATAACGAATTCGTTCCGTGGCATCTCGGCGCCACGCTCTAAGTGATATTAAGGTCTTCACGGGGAGGAATGATGAAGACGAGGAGAATCGGCAAGACGGCGCTTGAGGTGACCGAAATCAGCTTCGGCGCCGCGGCACTCGGCGGCCTTTACCGCGCCTGCCCGCGCGAGCAGGCGATGGAAACGCTGGAAACGGCGTGGAACCACGGCATCCGCTATTACGATGTGGCGCCGTGGTACGGCCTTGGGCTCGGCGAACGACATGTCGGCGATTTCCTGCGCGGCAAGCCGGAAAATGACTATGTGCTGTCCACCAAGGTCGGCCGCCTGCTGCGCCCGGTGCCGACCGGCAGCGTTCCGGATTACAGCTATGTCGATCCGCTCTCCTTCGATGCCGATTACGATTATTCCTATGACGGCATCATGCGGTCGGTCGATTTCAGCTATGCGCGGCTCGGCCTCAACCGCATCGATATTCTCTATGTCCACGATATCGGCGGCTATACGCACGGTGCTGCCAAGAATGCGGTTCATCTGAAGAATTTCCTCGACAGCGGCATCAAGGCTCTGGAGCAGCTGAAGTCATCTGGCGCGATCAAGGCGTTCGGTCTCGGCGTCAACGAAGTGCCTGTTTGCCTCGACGTGATGCGCAATGCCGATATCGACGTGATCCTGCTTGCCGGCCGCTACACGCTGCTCGACCGGTCGGCGGTTGCCGAGCTCATCCCGCTCTGCCGGCAGAAGGATACGTCGCTGGTCGTCGGCGGCGTTTTCAATTCCGGCATTCTGGCAACCGGTCCGGTGCCGGGATCGCATTTCGACTATATGCCGGCAAATGACGAGGTGCTCGGCAAGGTGGGCGCGATGGAAGCGGTGGCCAAGCGTCATGGCGTTCCGCTTGCCGCCCCCGCCCTGCAATTTCCGCTGCGCGATCCGATCGTCTCCTCGGTGCTGATCGGCACGGCAAGGCCTTCGAGCCTCGTGCGCAACATGGAAAATTTCGAACCGCAGCTTCCCGCCGATATCTATTCCGAATTCGAGCCCTACACGCTGGTCGCCGCACCGCTTGGCGAAGAAGCCGTCCGGGTCTGAGGAGACAACATGCTTAAAGGTATTCACCCGCTTCTCGGTCCCAATCTGCTCTATGCGCTGAAAAGCATGGGGCATGGCGACGATATCGTCATTGCCGATGCCAATTTCCCGGCGAGCAGCATGGGACCCGACGTCATCCGGGCCGATGGCGTCAGTGCCACCGATATGGCCGAGGCGATCCTCACCCATATGCCGCTCGATACATTCGTGCCGCAGTCGGCATGGCGGATGGAAGTGGTCGGCGATGCCAAGGCCGTGCCGGAAGTCTGCGCCGAATTCCAGGAGATCGTCACCCGGCGCGCCGGAAATTTTCCCATCGCATCTGTCGAGCGCTTCGCCTTCTACGAGATGGCGCGGAAGGCCGCTTATATCGTCGCGACCACCGAATTCCGGCTATACGGCAACCTTATTTTGAAGAAGGGCGTCGTGCATCCGCACGAGGTGCGATTCGACTAAAGACCTTATTTTAGGTCTTTATGTATTTGAAATAAAAACAAATGCTTGGAAGGCAATTTGATGGGCTACGAAGGCGAAATCAGCGCACTTGCAATTTGATCGCGCCTCGGCTAGCTTCTTCCTGCAAATGTTTTTTATCGATAAAAATCGTCCGCTCGCGTTCAGCGGTCTGGTTTCATTGGAGGAGAACGCACCTTGAGAGGAGAACCCTTATGAGCATCGTGAAAACCCTTCTGTCCCGCCGGGCCTTTACGGCACTTGCGGGCGCCGCCGTCATTGCGACGGCGATGCCGGTCACGTCCTTTGCTGCCGACGTGACGATCCCGATCATCGTCAAGGACACGACGTCCTTCTACTGGCAGATCGTTCTGGCCGGCGCTCGCCAGGCCGGCAAGGATCTCGGCGTGAAGGTACCGGAACTCGGCGCCCAGTCGGAATCCGACATCAACGGCCAGATCTCGATTCTGGAAAATGCCGTTGCCGGCAAGCCAGCCGCCGTCGTCATTTCGCCGACCGAATTCAAGGCACTCGGCAAGCCGATCGATGAAGCCGCCAAGTCCGTTCCGGTCATCGGTATCGATTCGGCAGCCGACTCCAAGGCATTCAAGTCGTTCCTGACGACGGATAACGTCCAGGGTGGCCGTATCGCTGCTGACGGCCTTGCCGCCGCCATCAAGGCCGCGACGGGCAAGGAAGAAGGCGAAATCGCCATCATCACCAGCCTGCCGGGCGTTGGCTCGCTCGACCAGCGTCGCCAGGGCTTCCTCGATGAAATCAAGTCGAAGTATCCGGGCCTCAAGGTGATCGCCGACAAGTATGCCGACGGCCAGGCAACCACCGGCCTCAACATGATGACCGACCTGATCACGGCAAACCCGAAACTCGTCGGCGTCTTTGCGTCGAACCTGATCATGGCACAGGGTGTTGGCCAGGCGATCGCTGAAAACAAGCTCGGCGACAAGATCAAGGTCATCGGCTTCGACAGCGACGACAAGACGGTCGGCTTCCTCAAGGACGGCGCACTCGCGGGCCTCGTCGTTCAGGACCCCTATCGCATGGGTTATGACGGCGTGAAGACGGCTCTTGCCGTTTCCAAGGGTGAAAAGGTCCCGGCAAATGTCGATACGGGTGCAAACCTCGTCACCAAGGCGAACATGAAAGAGCCGAAGATCGACGCGCTCCTGAACCCGAAGATCAAGTAATAACGACAGACGAGCCGCGCCGGCTTCAAAACCGGCGCGGCTTTTTCCATCCATGGTATGTTTGGGATGGAGAGCAGACGTGACAAGAGGAGGAGAGGTCCATGACCGGACTGGAAGAGGTCAGTCATCGCCACGATGACAGCGCGACGCTGAAAGAAGCCAATCGAATTCCCGCCGGATCGCCCATCCTCGAACTGAAAGGCTTGCAGAAGAATTACGGTCACGTGCAGGCGCTGAAGCCGGCGACGCTGACCTTCTTTGCCGGCGAAATCCACGCCATCGTCGGCGAAAATGGCGCCGGCAAATCGACGCTGATCAAATTGCTCACCGGCGTCATCACCCGCACGGCCGGCGAAGTGTTCTGGTGCGGCCATCCGGTGGGGCTGTCGACGCCGAACGAGGCGATCGCCCGCGGCATCAATGCCGTCCACCAGGAAGTCGTGCTCTGCCCGCACCTGACTGTTGCCGCCAATCTCTTCCTCGGCGACGAGGTCAATCGCTACGGCCTGATGCGCAAGAAGCAGATGGAGAAGATGGCGCAGTCTGTGCTCGACGATCTTGGCTTCGGCCTGCCAGCCGGTGCGCTGCTGAGCTCGCTGACGATCGGTCAGCAGCAGCTCGTCGCCACCGCGCGCGCGGCGATGCGCGGCACGCAGTTCCTGATCTTTGACGAGCCGACTGCCTATCTCACCCGCCAGGAATCCGCGCAGCTCTTCAAGCTGATCCGCCGGCTGCAAGGCGAAGGTGTTACCATCGTCTATATCAGCCATCGCATGGAAGAAGTCTTCGAACTGGCAGACCGCGTCTCGGTGCTGCGCGACGGCACGCATGTCGGCACGCGGCTGATCGGCGAGACCAACGAGGCCGAGCTCATCGCGCTGATGATCAACCGCACGATCGAACAGATCTACCACAAGGAAGACATTCCGATCGGCGAGACGATTCTCGATGTCAGGGGCCTCACCGGCCCGGGCTTCGAAGACGTGTCGCTGAGCGTCAAGGCAGGACAGATTGTCGGCCTTTATGGCCTGATCGGCGCCGGGCGCAGCGAATTCGCGCTCGGGCTCTACGGACGCCAGCCGACAAGCGCCGGCGAAATCCACTGGAAGGGCAAGCGCGTCAACATCCGCAACGAACGCACCGCCATGGAGCTCGGAATTGCGCTGGCACCGGAAAGCCGGCGCGACCAGGGGCTTTGCCTCAACCAGTCGATCGGCCTCAACATCAACTTGCCGGTCTTCGGGCGGCTGAGCCACGGACCGGTCATCAATCATACGCGGGAGTCGGCCAATGCCGACAAACAAATCCGCGATCTCAGCATCAAGACGCCGAGCCGGCGCGTGCCGGCCTCCAGCATGTCGGGCGGCAACCAACAGAAGATCGTCATCGGCAAGTGGTTGAGCCACGGCGCCCGGCTGTTCATCTTCGATGAGCCGACCGTCGGGGTGGACGTCGGCACCAAGGCGGAAATCTATCGGCTCTTCGCCAAGCTGCTGAAAGAGGGGGCAGGCATCATCCTGATCTCCTCCTACCTGCCTGAGGTCTACGAACTGGCCGACCGGCTGCACGTCTTCCGCGGCGGCAAGCTCGTCGCGAGCCATGATTTCCACGCGGCGACGCATGAAGAAGTGCTCAGCGAAGCGATCGGCGTCTGAGCCAGAAGAATAAGAGGGAGAAAATCATGACTGCCACCCCCACCGAAATCGTCGCGCCGCCGCCGCGCCGGAAGATGAATATTCTGTTCGGCCTGACGCTGATCGGCTTGCTGATCTTCCTCTGGGTCGTGCTCGGCTTCGTCACCCCGAGCTTCTGGACGCCGCTCAACATTTCCAACCTGCTGCGCCAAGGCGCGATGACGGCGATCCTGGCGCTCGGCCAGACCTTTGTCATCATTACTGCGGGCATCGACCTTTCGGTCGGCGCGATCGTCGGCTTCTGCACCGTCATCATCGCCTGGCTCTTACAGACCGGCGTACCGCTCTGGGCGGCGATCGTGCTGACATTGGCAATCGGAGTCGCGATTGGCGCCTTCCATGGCTTCGGCATCGTGCATATGGGCCTGCCGCCCTTCATTATCACGCTGGCGACGCTGACGTCGCTGCGGGGCATCGGCCTCTTGATCACCAACGGCTCGACGATCAGCATTACGGACGAAGGTTTCAGCAATTTCGCCCGCGCCGATTTCCTCGGCGTTCCGAGCCTGTTCTGGATGGTCATCCTGGTGGCGGTCCCCTCCTTCGTCTTCCTGCATCTGAGCCGCTGGGGCCGCTATCTCTTCTCCGTCGGTTCGAATGCAGAAGCCGCGCGGCTTTCCGGCGTCAACGTCAAGGGCATGATCTACCTTGCCTATATCCTTTCGGCCTCGTTTGCCGCCTTCGTCGGCGTGCTGCTCGCCTCGCGCATTGCGATCGGCAACGCGACACAAGCCGACGGCTGGGAATTGCAGGCGATCGCTTCATCCGTTATCGGCGGCACGTCGCTCTTCGGTGCAGTCGGTTCCGTGCACGGCCCGCTGATCGGCGCCTTCATTCTGGCGACCATCAACAACGGCGCCAACCTCCTGAACGTCAACTCGTTCTGGCAGCGTATCATCACCGGCCTGCTGATCATCGTCATCGTCTATTTCGACCAGCTTCGCCGGCGCCGGGCAGGCTGAGCGGGACGCAAAACGAAGCCGGCCCAAAGGCCGGCTTTCTTCATTTCAGCAATGCGAGACCTATCATGAAAGCAGTGCTCTGCCGCGAACCAGGCGTCCTCGATCTCGTCGAGCGCCCTTCTCCCGAAACACCTGATACTGGTTGGGTACGGCTTGCCGTCAGCCATGTCGGCATCTGCGGCACGGACTATCACATCTTCGAAGGCAAGCACCCCTTCCTCGAATATCCGCGCGTGATGGGACACGAGATCTCGGCGACCGTGCTGGAGGTCGGCGACGGGGTGGCGATGGCCATTGGTACACCTGTTATCGTCAATCCCTACCTCTCTTGCGGGACCTGCGTCGCCTGCCGCCAGGGCAAGCCCAACTGCTGCACCAATATCAAAGTTCTCGGCGTACATACGGACGGTGCATTCTGCGAGGAAATCGTCGTGCCGGCGGGTAATCTCTATGCCGCCAAGGGTCTCAGCCTGGAGGCCGCGGCGACCACCGAATTCCTGGCGATCGGAGCACATGCCGTGCGCCGCTCCATGGCATCAGCCGGTTCCCGCGCGCTTGTGATCGGCGCAGGTCCGATCGGCCTCGGTGCGGCGATCTTCTCGCGTATCGCCGGTCATGACGTGACGCTGCTCGACACCAGCGCGGACCGGCTGCAGATGGCATCGGAACGCTTCGGCTTCACATCCGGCATCGTCGCTGATGACGGTACCCTCGATGCCGTGAAGGCTAAGACTGACGGTGACGGTTTCGATGTCGTCTTCGATGCGACGGGCTATGGACCTTCGATGGAGAAAGCCTTCAGCTTCGTCGCCCACGGCGGCGCGCTTGTGCTCGTCAGCGTCGTGAAGGACGATATCCGCTTCTCCGATCCCGAGTTCCACAAGCGGGAAATGATGGTGATCGGCAGCCGCAATGCGACGCGGGTCGATTTCGAGCACGTCGCGGATTCGATCGCCGGGGGTCTCGTGCCGGTCGACAAGCTGATCACGCATCGCACGACACTTGCCGATGCGCCGCGCGATCTCGCCCGCTGGGCGCACGAAAAGAGCGGCCTCATCAAGGCTGTGATCAAGGTCGCTGATTAAAGCGTATCGATTGCGGCGCGCATCTGCCTGACGACCGCGACATCCGTCCGGTTCGAGGTCGGCACATCGAAGCCGAACGAGACGGCGCGCGGATCGGCACTGGCAACGGGTGAGCTGCAGGAGCCGTGAATTTCGTGAGCACCGGTCGCCCGCAGGATTTGGACGGCATTGCTCGGGCGCACACCGCTGCCCGGCATGATCGAAATGCGGCCGGCTGCCTTAACTGAGATGCACTTCAGCGTTTCCAGTCCGTCCATCGCCTTCGGCACACAGCCCGAGGTGAGGATGCGCTCGCAGCCGAGCTCGACCGCCTGTTCGAGAGCGGCATCCGGATCGGGCACGAGATCGAAGGCGCGATGCAGCGTCGAGCCGAGGCCGGCGGCATGCGCCTTCAGGCGACGAATGAGCGGCATGTCAAGCGCGCCGTCCGGCCGGTTTGCGCCGATGACGACGCCGGCGAGGCCAGCGGCCCTGACAGCATCGATGTCGGCCAGCATCGCCTTCTCATCCGTCGCGTCGAAAATGAAGGGGCCGGCATGCGGACGGATCATTGCATAGACGGGGATCGGAGCTTCGGCGGCAATCCGCATCAGGCTCGGGAGTGGCGTCAGCCCGCCGAGTTCCAGCGCCGAGCAGAGCTCGATACGGCCGGCGCCGCCCTCGATCGCAGCCGTGAGGCCCTGAGCGCTATCGACGCATACTTCCAGCAAAACGGCCATGGTCCGAACCCTCTTCTTCCGCTAGCACCGCCGATTGTCCGCCAACCGCCGATTCCACGCTATAGCCTGATTATTTTGCCGGGATCAAACCAATGCATCGTAATAACGGCGGCTCTCGACCTCATCTCGACCGTTCAGAGCGCGCTCCCTTCGCTGGAACGTAGACGTTATGCCGTGTTCATGGCGCTGCCGTTCCGAGCGCCGGCATGATGACATCGTCGATGCAGTCGGCATCGACGTGGATGAAGAAGCCATCCAGCTCCTCTCGCGTCAGGTGATCGACCGCTTCGCGCGCGGCGGGCTCGATGCGCATCGCGCGTACGGGCAGGCCGCCCGTCATCTAACCACCACGCACTGTGCAGATGCCTTGGAACCCTGACCCTGAAAAGCGCTTTATCTACGAAGGAGGCGAACACATGGACACGCGCGTCAGACATTGCAGGGTTCAGATCGGACCGGTGGACACTTTCTACCGAGAGGCAGGACCAGAACGTGCGCCTGTCGTTCTCCTGCCGCACGGCTATCCCTGTTCATCCTATGAATTTCGCAATCTGATGCCGAGACTAGCCGACAAATGGCGGCTGATCGCTCCTGACTATCCCGGGTTCGGCTATAGCGGTACACCCGATGACTTCGACTACAGCTTCGACGGTTATGCCATGTGGCTCGACCAGTTCGTGACGCAGCTGAAGATCGAGCGCTTCGTGATCTACCTTCACGATTTCGGCTCGCCGGTCGGGGTTAGGCTGGCGATCATGCGGCCTGAAAGGGTTGTGGCTCAGATCATTCAGAACGGTGACATACCTTACGAAGATGCGCTTGGCCCGAAGTACGCCGATATCGAGAAATTCTGGTCGCTGCCCGATCAAGAGATGCGTGCGGCGATGAGAAAGGCTGTTACGGAAGAAAACTTCCGCGACGAGTTCTTAAATGATGTCCGTGCAGATTTGGTTGGATTCATCGCGCCGGACCTTTGGCAATTGCACTGGTCGCTGGTGACCGAGCGGCGAAAGGACGCCGCCGCAGACATTCTGTTTGACCTCAAGGCGAACCGCCGATGGTTTCCTGAGCACCGCCGATATCTTCAGCAGTACAAGCCGCCGACATTGATCGTGTGGGGGCCGCAAGATCACTACATGCCCGAAGAGTCAGCGCGAGCCTATCTGCGCGACCTGCCAGATGCCGAATTGCATCTCCTGGATGGCGGCCATTGGCTGCTTGAAACCAACCTCGATGAGGTTATTTCGCTTATGCGATCATTTCTCGAACGGATCGAGTCCTAACCGGCAACGGCAGTTATCTGTTTTTATCGCCAAAAGCTGCCTGTCCGCTTCCCGTGAGGGCGGGACTTTGCTCGACAGGCATGGGAACAATTTTTGCCGCCGTCGCAATCAGCAGGTCGCAAGCGTCAGCCGCGGCTTTCCGATGGTTGAAGGCCACGTGGTAGGACATGGGCATCGGTTCGGCGAGTTCGACAATGCGTACCCGATCGGCGATCGGCATGGCACTGACGCGGCCGAGGAAGGAGACGTAGCCGTGATTGGCGACGAGATCGACGATCACAGGAAGCGAATCCGCCGCGGTGATGTCCCGGTCGCGGAGGCGGCGATGCAGGGTGCGGTCATAACCGAAAGCCATGGCGGCATGGCCGATGCCGGTCCGCGGGCTCGGCGTGCAGATGGGATGACTGGCGACAAGCTCGGCGGCGGTGGCTTCCGTGCTGTCGGGCGGGGCGATCGCCACCATATCCGTGCGCAGCAATTCACGATGCCGGAAGCTGTCCAGGCCGAAGACGGAATCGAGGATTGCCACATCGATGCGCCCGGATTTCAAGGCCTCGCGCAAATCGTCAGCGGTCATCGAGACGAGCGACAGGGCGTTCTTGTTGCGCCCGGCATTCCACTCCGCAACGAGGCTGCCGAGGCAGCGCGCGACCCAGCTTTCCGCGCCCGTGGGAATGATGGCGCCGATGCGCAGCGAACGCGCTGTGCGCTGATAACGTTCGTCCGCGGCGGATTTCAACTCGTTCCAGGCGAGGCTGATCGTCGAAAACACTGTATAGGCAAGACGGCCCTCCTCCGTCAGCGCCGAGCCCTGAGCCTGGCGCTCGAAGAGGCGGGCGCCGAAGAATTTCTCAAGATTGGCAATCTGCAACGAAAGCTGCGGCTGACCAAGGCGAAGACGACGGGCTGCTCTGTTGATGCTGCCCTGATCGGCAACTTCCAGATAGCGCTCGATGGTGACGAGCTTGACGGGAATGCGGGCGGCCCACTGACCGTAAGCTTCCGGTTCGCGATGGCCAAGCCTGCCGCCGAGCTGCTCAATTGCGGTTAGGATCGGCGTCAATCCCTCCAGAGCCCTGCCGCCGGCGAGCAGGATGACCAGCTCGCCCGAAGAACGTTCGGCAAGTTTCAGGGCAAGCTCCGTTTCCAGATTGTCGATCGCCGCAGACACGGTCGACACGGAGATGTCGAAGCGGCGCGCCGTCTCGCGCATGGAGCCGGAGGACAGGACATGGCTTGCGATGAAAAGGGCGCCGAGATGCACGGCTTTCTCCGGAAACTACTGAAAAGGCGGAGGATATGACGTGTTCGTGAAAAAAGATATCCCTGCTCACAAGGGTGCAGGCTATCGTTCACCTAAACAAGAAGTCCGGTCGGCGGCAGAACCGAAAATAAGCAACCGGAACATCGTGGAAACACGCAAGGGGACAAAAACAAATCGCGCCGGCCTTGGAAAAGGAAATGCAATTCCGCGAACGGTTTTGCATTCGCCGCCATAATCGCGCCGCGACAGCGAATACTGGAGGGGGCTGCTTCGATTTTCGGGCATCGAATTTTCGAGGATGCACACTATTTCCATGACGCACGTATTTCCGGCATGATGGCCTGAGAGCCAGCCTGCCGGCCAGGGTTTCATGCGCGCAGGCTTCGCATCCGGGGCTTTCGCGACGTTTAACGGTGTTCAACCAAGGGGATAATCATGCTTAGGAAATTCGCACTTGCCGTCTCGCTTTCCGCTTTTGCGGTCGGCGCGGCCCACGCCGCAGACGTCGTCGTTTCGTCGAAGATCGACACCGAAGGCACGCTGCTCGGCAATGTCATCGCTCTCGCCCTGGAAGCCAACGGCATCAAGACGCAGGACCGTATCGCGCTCGGTGCCACGCCGGTCGTGCGCAAGGCGATTACCGCAGGCGAAATCGACATCTATCCGGAATATACCGGCAATGCCGGCTTCTTCTTCAACAAGGCCGATGATGCTGCCTGGAAGAACCTCGACCAGGGCTATCAGATGGCCAAGAAACTCGACTATGACGCCAACAAGATCGTCTGGCTGACACCGTCGCCGGCCAACAATACATGGGCGCTGGCCGTGCGCAGCGACGTTGCCGGTCCGAACAAGCTCAAGACCATGTCCGACTTCGGCAAGTGGGTTTCGGGCGGCGGTGCTGTCAAGCTTGCGGCATCCGCCGAATTCGTCAACTCCGCCGGCGCCCTGCCCGCCTTCCAGACCACCTATGGCTTCACCCTGAAGCCGGATCAGGAAGTCGTGCTTTCGGGCGGCGATACGGCCGCAACGATCAAGGCGGCCGCCGACCAGACCAACGGCGTCAATACCGCCATGGTCTACGGCACGGACGGCGCGATCGAAGCGGCCCAGCTGACGGTTCTCGAAGACGACAAGAGCGTGCAGCAGGTCTATGCACCGACCCCGATCATCCGTGAAGCGGTGCTGCAGGCCAATCCCAAGATCCAGGAAATCCTCGCTCCGATCTTCCAGAGCCTGACGGCAGACGAGCTGCGCAAGCTCAACGCCAAGATCCAGGTCGATGGCGAGCCGGCGAAGTCGGTTGCCGAAAGCTATCTGAAGGAAAAGGGCTTCCTGAAGTAATTGCCTACTGCCTAATTCCTTAAATCGGGATCGATTTGCGGATAAAATTATGCAGCGTTTATAAGTGCTACAGCGCCCTTTGCCCGTCTGAAAAGGCACGCGGCGCTGTCGTGCTCCGCCCGGGATTCGGGCGGGGCCTGTTGCGGACAGGGTTGGATCGATGGAAGAAACCTTAGCGGTCCGCAAGCTGGACCGGCTCGGCGTGGTACTCGTGGCAGGCGGCATTGCGGCGACGGCTCTTCTGCCTTTCATCTATGTGAAGGCGAACCGTATCGCCGCCGGCAAGCCGATGCTGCTGACGCAGCTCATCCCCCAGACTTCCGTGATCATCCTGCTGGTGCTTTTGGTTGCCACCGCATTGACAACGCTTTTCCTGCGCAGCGCTCTTGTCCGTCTCGGGCTCGGCACACTCTGTCTCGCCGCCTTGATTTTGGCGATCGGGCTCGTGGCAACGGCTGCGACACCGCCCGGCAGCACCGTGGCGCGCATGACGCCCGGCGGCAGTTTCTGGGTGCTCTTCGGGGTCATCGGCCTCATCATCTCCGATGCGCTGGCGAAGATCCGGCTGACGCCCTGGATGCGCGTCCTGACCCTTGTCGCCTATACCGCCCTGCTCGGCATCTGCCTTTCATCGGGCCTGCTCGACAGCCTGTCGATCCTCAGGGAATTTTCCACGCGTTCGGCGCAGTTCTGGACCGAGGCCTATTCCCATCTGCTTCTGGCGTTCGGCTCGCTTGCGATTGCCATCGTGCTCGGGTTGCCGCTCGGCATCCTCTGTTTCTGGGTGCCCAAACTGCGTGCAGTCGTGCTGCAGACGCTGAGCCTCATTCAGACTATTCCGAGCCTGGCGCTCTTCGGCATATTGATGCTGCCGCTCGGCTACCTTGCCGCGCATGTGCCGCTTGCCGCCGATATCGGCATTCGCGGCATCGGCACGGCGCCGGCGCTGATTGCGCTGGTGCTCTATTCGCTGCTGCCGATCGTCGCCAATACGGTCGTCGGCCTTGAAGGTGTCGATCCATCCGTGCGCGACGCTGCCGCCGGCATGGGGCTGACGCGCCGGCAGATCTTGACCGGTATCGATCTGCCGCTTGCCTTTCCGGTCATCCTCACGGGCATCCGCATCGTGCTCGTGCAGGCGATCGGCATGGTGACGATCGCCGCGCTGATCGGCGGCGGCGGCTTCGGCATTTTCATCTTCCAGGGGCTTGGCCAGACGGCCATGGACCTCGTCCTGCTCGGCGCCGTGCCGACCGTTTTCTTCGCCTTCTCCTCGGCCGTCATCCTCGATGCGGTCATCGAAAGCATCCAGGGGCCAGCCACATGAGCATGATCGAGATCAGGAATGTCACCAAGCGCTACGGCTCGGCCACTGTCGTCGACAATGTCTCTGTCAATGTCGAGAAGGGCTCGATCACCGTGATCGTGGGCACGTCGGGCTCCGGCAAATCGACGCTCATGCGGATGATCAACCGGCTGGTACCGATCACCGAGGGTCAGATCTTCGTCGGCGGACAGAACATTATGGACGTGCCGGCGACTGAGCTTCGTCGCAAGATCGGCTATGCCATCCAGGGACACGGCCTGTTTCCGCACCGGACGGTCGCACAGAATATCGCCACCGTGCCGCAGCTGCTCGGTTGGGATGCTGATCGTACCGACAAGCGCGTCACCGAACTGCTCGGCCTCTTCAATCTCGACCCGGCGACGTTCGCGGAAAAATATCCGCATCAGCTTTCCGGTGGCCAGCAGCAGCGCGTCGGCGTTGCCCGGGCGCTGGCGGCCGAGCCGGAACTCCTCTTGATGGACGAGCCTTTTGGCGCGCTCGATCCCGTCATCCGCGGAAAGGCGCAGGACGATCTGCTGGCGATCCAGAAACAGTTCGGCACGACTGTTGTCCTCGTCACGCATGACATGGACGAGGCCTTCCATCTCGGCAACCAGATCGCCGTCATGAGCGGCGGCAGGATGCTGCAATGCTCGACGCCGGAAAAGATCCTGACGGAGCCTGCCGATCCCTTTGTGCAACAACTCACCGGCACATCCGATCGGGCGCTGAAGCTGATGTCGCTGACGCCGCTGAAGGACAGCATGCAGCCTGCCAAACCCGGCCTGCCCTATTCGCTGGCACAGTCGCTCAGCTTGCGCGACGCGCTTGCCGAAATGATCTGGCAGGGCGTCGACGAGGCGGCCGTACAGGATGCGAACAAGGCGCCGGTGGGTTCGATCACCATGGAGCGGCTCCTCGAATTGGGCCGCAAGGCATGAGATTCATCGTCGCCAACCTCTTTCGCGCGCTGGCACTGGTGGTGCTGCTTATCCTGATCTTCAGGACGGAGTGGCTCTCCTTCATGCTGGTGCCGCTCACCAACAACAATGCGCCGCCGGTCTATACGCAAAACAGCCTTGCTTCGCTGGCGCTCGGGCATCTGGAGCTGGTTTTCGTCTCCATCATCGGTAGCGCAGTGCTGGCTGTGCTCGGCGGCATTTTCGTCACGCGTCCGAGCGGAGCGGATTTCCTGCCGCTGTCGCGGGCGATTGCCAATGCCGGTCAGACCTTTCCGCCGGTCGCAGTTCTGGCGCTCGCCGTCCCCGCCACCGGTTTTGGCGCCACGCCGACGCTGATCGCGCTCTTCCTCTACGGGTTGCTGCCGATCTTCGAGAATACGGTCGCGGGCCTCAAGCAGGTATCGCCGCAGGTGCTGGACGCCGCCGACGGCATGGGCATGAACGGCACGCAGCGCCTCTTCAAGGTCGAACTGCCGCTGGCACTGCCGCTGATCCTCGAAGGGCTGAAAGTCGCGACCGTCATCAATATCGGCACGGCGACGATCGGCTCGACCGTTGCGGCAAAGGGCCTCGGCGAGGTGATCATTGCCGGCCTCATCTCCGACAATACGGCTTTCATCCTGCAGGGCGGTTTGATCGTCGGCCTCATGGCGGTGCTGATCTATGATGTCGTCGGCCTGCTCGAAGGCGCGATTACCCGCAGAATGGGCTTGCGTCCCGCTTGAGAGGGCGGCTACCAAGGCAGATAGAGCGCACCTTCGTTTTCTTCGAATCACGAAAGTGCTCTATCTGCTTGTTTTTACGCAATTCCGGATGCAAAGCCGCTGCACATTTTGCTGGAATTGCTTTGGATATCAGCGATGGGAGACCGCCTTGGCCAAGATGATCCATTCCATGATCCGCGTGCTGGACGAGGCGCGCTCGGTCGATTTCTACAGCAAGGTCTTTGGACTCAAGGTTGCCGACCGCGTCGATTTCGAGACCTTCACGCTGATCTACCTAAGCAATGACGAGACCGGCTTCGAGTTGGAGCTGACAGTCAACAAGGGCCGCATCGAGCCCTATAATCTCGGCGACGCTTACGGACATCTCGCCGTTTCTGTCCAGGAAGTGCAGGTCGAGCACAAGCGGTTGACGGATCTCGGCCTCAATCCCGGCAAGCTCGTGGAACTCAACCGCGACGGCAAGCTCTTTGGGCTGTTCTTCTTCATCACCGATCCCGACGGCTACAAGATCGAAGTGCTGCAGCGCCACGGTCGTTTCCAATAAGATAAGAGGCTTGTCATGATTGGGAGGAGAGAGCTTCATAACGGCTGGACGCTTTCCTGTAACGATACAGGAAGAGGCGCTCTGTCAAAGACCATTCCGGCCACGGTGCCCGGCTGCGTGCATCTCGATCTGCTGGCGAACCGGCTGATCCCCGATCCCTATCTCGATATCAACGAGATCACAAATGACTGGATCGGCAGGACGGAATGGGCCTACCGGCTGAATTTCGAGGCCGAGCCTGACGCCGGCAAAGTGCAGGAACTGGTCTTCGACGGGATCGACACGATTGCGACGATCTGGCTGAACGGCGAGGAGATCGGCCGCACTTTCAACATGCACCGCACCTATCGCTTCGATGTCTCGTCGCTGCTGCGGCATGGTGAGAACGAGCTCAGCGTCACCTTCCATTCCGCCTATGCCTATGGCGCCGAAATGGAGAAACACTACGGTTACCGTCCCAACAACTATCCGGGTCCGGGTAACCTGATGCGCAAGATGGCCTGCAATTTCGGTTGGGACTGGGGTCCGACGCTGGTGACCGCGGGGCTCTGGAAGCCGGTGCGGCTGGAAAGCTGGGATCGCGCGCGGCTTGCTGAAACGCGAGTCTCGGGAGCACTTGCCGGTGGCGACGGGCTCGTCAAGGTGCATATGCGGCTGGCGAGGCATGGCGATGCCGGGCCGGCGAAGATCACCGCCGAGATCGGCGGCGTCACGCAGACGCTCATGGTCGAGGCGGATGCGGAGGAGGTTTCGTTCGAAGTCCGCGTGCCCTCGCCGCAGCTCTGGTGGCCGCATCATCTCGGCGCGCAGCCGCTTTATCCGCTGGAGATCCGGCTGGAAGACGAGAGCGGCAACGTACTCGACACCTATGCGAAGAAAATCGGTTTCAGGTCGCTGCGGCTCGATACGTCGCCGGATGCGCATGGCTCGGCCTTCACCTTCGTCATCAATGACGTACCGATCTTTGCCTGTGGCGCCAACTGGATACCGGATGACTGCTTTCCCTCGCGCGTAACGGCGGAGCGCTATGCGGCGCGGATCGAGGAAGCCAAGGCCGCCAATATCAACCTGCTGCGCGTCTGGGGCGGCGGGATCTTCGAGCGGGACGAATTCTACGAGGCTTGCGACCGGGCCGGCATGCTCGTCTGGCAGGATTTTCTCTTCGCCTGCGCCTCCTACCCGGAAGAAGAGCCGCTGCGGAGCGAGGTCGTTGCCGAGGTGCGGGACAATGTCGTGCGGCTGATGCCGCATGCGTCATTGATCATTTGGAACGGCAATAACGAGAATATCTGGGGCTTCGACGAATGGGGCTGGCGGCCGATCATCAAGGACGGCGTGAGCTGGGGGCTCGGCTATTATCTCGATGTCCTGCCAAAGCTCTGCGCCGAGCTCGACCCCGACCGGCCCTATTATCCCGGCAGCCCCTATTCGGGCTCCATGGAGATCGAGCCGAATGACGATCGGCACGGTTGCAAACATATCTGGGACGTCTGGAACGACGTCGGTTACGAGGTTTATCGCAATTACATTCCACGCTTCTGCTCGGAATTCGGCTGGCAGGCGCCGCCCACATGGGCAACGCTCCAGGAGAGCGTGCATGACGAGCCGCTGACGCCGGAATCGCGTGGGGTTTTTCATCATCAGAAGGCGACCCAGGGCAATGACAAGCTCGTCAAAGGGCTTGCCGGGCATCTGCCCGTGCCGCAGACGATGGATGACTGGCATTTCGCCACGCAACTCAATCAGGCCCGCGCCATCCGCTTTGCCGTCGAGCACATGCGTTCGCATCGCGATATCTGCAAGGGCGCGGTCGTCTGGCAGTTCAACGATTGCTGGCCGGTCACATCATGGGCAGCTCTCGATTCGGCCGGACGGCGCAAACCGCTCTGGTATGCGATGCAGCAGGCCTTCCACCCTCGCCTGCTGACGATCCAGCCGCGCAGAAATGGCCTTTCGGCGGTCGCCGTCAACGAGCAGACGCTGTTCTGGCGCTCGAAGATCAGCGGCAAGCGCATGCGGCTTGATGGCACTGTGCTGGCGGAGTTCGAATTCTGGCGGCTGCTCTGCGATCGGTTCGAGGCGAGGGAATTTCCTTTGCCCGATGATGTTGCGAAAGCCGGTTCGGTGAATGAGGAAGTCATCGTCGTGCAGATGCTTGACAAACGCGCCTTCCATTACTTCGTCGAGGATGTCGATCTTAAGCTCCCGGAACCAGAGATCGATATTGCGTTGGCAAGATCGACTGGGGGCTACGAGGTCACGGTAAGCGCCAAGGTTTTTCTGAAAGACCTCTGTCTGATGGCGGATCGGCTCGATCCTGCGGCGGTGGTCGATTCCATGCTGGTAACCCTGCTCCCCGGCGAGAGCCATGTCTTCCGCCTAGTGACCGAGAAACAGCTGTCGGCCGAGGAGATCGTTGTTGGAACCGTACTGCGCTCCGCCAATGATCTCTTGAACGCAAACTGAAAGGCCCCGCTCTGGCGGGGCCTCTGCCGGCTCGTTCTCGCGGATAACGTTACATCCAGTAGGGTGGCACGCCGTAGTAGTCATAAACGCGGCGACCGTTGTCGTTGTACCAGGTGTCGTCATCATCCGCGTAGCTCGGCGCGCCTTCGATCTGCTCCTTCGTGAGATCGATGCGGTAGCCGTCCAGCTGGGTATCGTAGGTCAGCTTTGCCCATGGCAGCGGATAGTGGTCATGGCCGATGCCGAGGAAGCCGCCAAAGCTCAGAACGGCATAAGCCACACGGCCGTCCTGCTTCCCGAGGATGAGGCGCTCGATGGAACCGATGTGTTTGCCATCGGCGCCATAGACGCGGGTGCCTTCCACGCGGTCGCTGGCAATCAGCGTCGGCGTATCCTTTACATTCGGGTCACGGCGGGTGGCGTCGGTATCCTCATTCAACATTGTGCACCTCCTTTGTTGTTTCCTCGTGGGTTCATCCACACCAATCAAACGTGTCCTACGCTTCAAAGTTCCCTGTTGCAGGCTGCCCCGTGTGCCCTCGGGATATTGACGTTTACGTCAAGGTTATTGTAGCCTCAAGTTGCTTGAACCGTTCAAGCAATGGCATAAGCTGCCTTTGACGGAGGATGGAGGAATCTTCCGATTCAGACCGGATAAATCCGGTTTCGGCGGCCGAATGGGAGAGAGAAAATGAACAGCATTTCCGCCCACCCAAGCGGTGCGAAACCGGAAAAACCATGGCTTGCTACCTATCCGGACGTCGTTCCGGCCCAGATTCCCCCGCTGGAATTCACATCGCTTCCCGACCTTCTGGAAAAGAATTGTGCACGTTTTGCCGGTCGCAAAGCCTTTTCCAGCATGGGCAAGGCAATGACCTATCGCGAGCTCGAGGCGCAAACCCGCAAAGTGGCTGCCTGGCTGCAGAGCGTCGGCCTGCAGAAGGGCGACCGTGTCGCTGTTATGATGCCGAACGTGCTTCAGAACCCCGTCGCAGTCTATGGCATCCTGCGCGCCGGGCTGATCGTGGTGAACGTCAACCCGCTCTATACGCCGCGCGAGCTCGAACACCAGCTCAACGATTCCGGCGCCAAGGCCATTTTCGTTCTCGAAAACTTCGCGCGCACCGTCGAGCAGGTGATCAACAAGACGGACCTGCGCCATGTCGTCGTCACCTCTCTCGGCGAAATGCTCGGACTCAAGGGGCATATCGTCAACTTCATCGTCCGCCGGAAAAAGAAGCTGGTGCCATCCTGGTCCATTCCGGACCATAAAAGCTTCCGCCAGGTGCTTGCCGAGGGCGCGAAGAAGACGCTGGCGCCTGTCGCGCTCTCCGGGAGCGACATCGCCTTCCTGCAATATACTGGAGGTACGACTGGAATTGCCAAGGGTGCGGTGCTCACACACCAGAACCTGCTTGCCAACAAGCTGCAGCTGCAGCTCTGGCTGAAATCCGCCTTCGACAAGAAGAAGCAGCCTGATGTGCTGAACTTTCTTTGCGCGCTGCCGCTCTATCACATCTTCGCGCTGACGGTGAATTCGCTGATGGGCATGTCGCTCGGCGCCCATAATGTGCTGATCGCCAACCCGCGCGATATTCCGGGGCTTGTGAAGGAATTCCAGAAGTCCGATATTCATATCTTCCCCGGCCTCAACACGCTATTCAATGCGCTGCTCAACAATGCCGATTTCGCCAAGCTCGATTTCTCATCGCTCGTCATGTCGCTCGGCGGCGGCATGGCCGTACAGAGACCGGTGGCGGAACGCTGGTTGAAGGTGACCGGCTCGCATATCACCGAGGGTTACGGACTTTCGGAGACCTCTCCCGTCGCCACCGCCAACCGCTTCGATTCTCCCGAATTCACTGGCTCGATCGGACTTCCCATTCCCTCGACGGAACTCGACATCCGCGACGAGGCCGGCAATTCTCTGCCGCTTGGCGAGATCGGCGAGATCTGCATCCGTGGGCCGCAGGTGATGACCGGCTACTGGAACAAGCCGGAGGAAACGGCGCAGGTGATGACGCCGGACGGCTATTTCCGCAGCGGCGACATGGGCTTCATGGACGAGCGCGGTTACACCAAGATCGTCGACCGAAAGAAGGACATGATCCTTGTCTCCGGCTTCAACGTCTATCCGAACGAGATCGAGGAAGTGGCCGCCATGCATCCAGGCGTCCTCGAAGCCGCCGCGATCGGCGTGCCGGACAGGCATTCCGGCGAAGCGGTGAAGCTCTTCATCGTGCGCAAGGATCCTGATCTCACCGAGGCCGAGGTGAAGGCCCATTGCATGGCCAATCTCACCAATTACAAGCGGCCGCGCTTCATCGAATTCCGAGCCGAGCTGCCGAAGACGCCAGTCGGCAAGATCCTGCGCAAGGACCTGCGTGGCTGAATTTAACGGTCTCGTGAAATTGAGAGCCATCCGCTTGTCGCGGGTGGCTTTTTTCATATTTCGACAGATGGCTGAACTTGATTTGAACCGGAGAAAGGGAATAGTTTCCGCAGCCCTCTCCGCCTCCAAAGGAGCCTTCCATGAATGCCATCGTCGAACAACTGAAGAGCATCGCTGTTGCCACAAAGGCCACCGATCTGCGCGCCGCATTTGCAGCCGATCCGCAGCGCTTCTCTCACTTTTCCGTATCGCTTGACGACCTGCTGATGGATTATTCCAAGACGGCCGTGAACGACGAGATCCTGAAGCTTCTGGTGAAGCTCGCCGAAGAAGGCGGCGTCGAGAAGAAGCGCGAGGAGATGTTCTCCGGCAAGGCGATCAACTTCACAGAAGACCGCGCCGTGCTGCATACGGCGCTGCGCAACCGCTCCAACACGCCTGTTCTGGTCGACGGCAAGGATGTCATGCCCGACGTGAACGCCGTGCTTGCCGCCATGGGCAAGTTTGCCGACGGCATCCGCTCCGGCGAGCTGAAGGGCGCTACCGGCAAGAAGATCACCGATGTCGTCAATATCGGCATCGGCGGTTCGGATCTCGGCCCGGCTATGGCGACGCTGGCGCTCGCCCCGTTTCATGACGGCCCGCGTGCCCATTTCGTCTCCAATATCGACGGCGCTCATATCGGCGACACGCTGAAGCTGGTGCAGCCGGAGACGACGCTGTTCATCGTCGCCTCCAAGACGTTTACGACCGTCGAGACGATGACCAATGCGCAGACGGCGCGTAAATTCATCGCCAGCGCTCTCGGCGAAGCTGCCGTTCAGCACCACTTCGCCGCAGTGTCCACAGCGCTAGACAAGGTCGCAGCTTTCGGCATCGAAAGCGAACGCGTCTTCGGCTTCTGGGATTGGGTCGGCGGCCGCTACTCGATCTGGTCGGCCATCGGCCTGCCGCTGATGATCGCTGTTGGCCCGGTTAATTTCGGCAAGTTCCTCGATGGCGCACACGCGCTCGACAATCATTTCCGTCAGGCGCCGATCACCGAAAATCTGCCTATGCTGCTCGGCCTGATCGGCTTCTATCACCGCAACGTGCTGGGTTATCCGACGCGCGCCGTGCTGCCCTATGACCAGCGCCTGTCGCGCTTCCCGGCCTATCTGCAGCAGCTCGACATGGAATCGAACGGCAAGGGCGTGACCATCGACGGCACGCCCGTCGAAAACAATTCCGGCCCGGTGGTCTGGGGCGAGCCCGGCACCAATGGCCAGCACGCCTTCTTCCAGCTTATCCATCAGGGCACGAGCATCATCCCGGCCGAGTTCATGATCGCCGCGAACGGTTTCGAGCCGGAGCTGCGCCACCAGCATCAGCTTCTGATGTCGAACGTCCTCGCCCAGTCGGAGGCCCTCATGAAGGGCCGCACCTTCGCGGAAGCCAAGAAGCAGCTGACCGACAAGGGCATGGACGACAAGAAGGCCGATTTCATCGCCCCGCACCGCGTCTTCAACGGTAACCGCCCGTCGATCACCTTCGTCTATGACAAGCTGACGCCTTACGCGCTCGGCCGCCTGATCGCGCTCTATGAGCACCGCGTCTTCGTCGAAGGCGTACTCTTCCGCATCAACTCCTTCGACCAGTGGGGCGTGGAGCTCGGCAAGGAGCTGGCGACCGGCCTTCTGCCGGTCGTCGAAGGCAAGGAAAGCGCTGCAGGTCACGACTCTTCGACACAGGGGCTCGTTGCTGCACTGGCAAAGCTCGCCAAGTAATCCCGGCGATTGCGCCGCTATCGAAGCCCATCCGCCGCGCGGGTGGGCTTCTTTGTTTGACCCTGTCGAAATGCAGCGCATCTCGTCGTCTATAGGGAGAATGACAACGGAGGAGGCGATGACTGCCATGGATCACGAGCTGGTGAAATTCGAAGCCGAGGGCGCACTGCCATTGCCCCCCGCAAACGAGGAGGGTTTCGTCGAGAACAAAGGCGCGCGCATCTGGTATGCGAGTTATGGCGCTGGCCCAGCGGTCATCCTGCTGCATGGCGGGCTCGGCAATAGCGGCAACTGGGGCTATCAGGTGCCCGATCTCGTCGCGGCCGGGCATCGGGTCATCGTGGTCGACAGCCGCGGGCATGGCCGCAGCACGCGTAACGAGCGCCCCTACACCTATCACCTGATGGCTTCCGACGTGCTGGCCGTCATGGATCATGCCGGGATCGAAGAGGCGGCCTTCGTCGGCTGGAGCGATGGCGCCTGCACGTCGCTGATTCTCGCCGATCAGCATCCGGATCGGGTTTGCGGCGTGTTCTTCTTCGCCTGCAATATGGATCCCAGCGGCACGAAGGAATTTAAAGCGACGCCCGTCATCGACCGCTGCTTCAGCCGTCACCGGAAGGATTACCAGGCGCTATCGGCGACACCTGACCAGTTCGAGGCTTTCGTCGGCGACGTCTCGAAAATGATGGCGACGGAGCCGAATTATACGGCCGAGCAGCTGGCCGGCATCGAGGTGCCGGTCTCGATCGTGCTCGGCGAGCATGACGAATTCATCAAGCCGGACCATGCCGATTATCTGGCAAGGACGATCCCGGACGCGGAATTCGTGCTGCTGCCCGGTGTCAGCCATTTCGCGCCGCTACAGCAGCCGGACCTCTTCAATTGCGAGGTCCGGGCCTTTCTCGACCGGATCGAATGAGGCTCAAAGGCCGATTTCGCGTGCCCAGGGCGGATTTGCGCCCGCGCGGGAGACGGTGACTGCCGCGGCCTTGGCGCCAAGAGCCAGAGCATTGCGCAGGGCCTGTTCATCGAGATTGGCAACCTGCGCCTTGGTCAGCAGATTGTCCATCTTCAGCGAGGCGAGGACGCCGGCATCGAACGTGTCGCCAGCGCCGACGGTATCGACGACCGTGACCCGTTCGCTCGGCACGGTAACCTTGCGCGCGCTCGTATAGCCGGTCGCGCCTTCGGCACCCTTGGTGATGACCACGAGCTTGGCGCCGTGGTTCAGCCAGTGGGCGGCGAGCGCGTCATGGTCGCCTTCCAGGCCGAACCATTCGAGATCCTCGTCAGAGAATTTCACGATGTCGGACTTGGCGGCCATGCGCTTGATACGGGCCATATGCGCGGCCTTATCCTTGATGAAGCCCGGGCGGATGTTCGGATCGAGCGAGATGACGCGCGTGGCCGCTTCGCGATCGAGGAGCGCCTCGTAGGTTTCGCCGCAGGGGCTGGGGATGAGGCTGATCGCGCCGAAATGCAGGGCTTCGCAGTCATCACCGAGGGTTGGCAGATCATCTGTGGTGATCATGCGGCCAGCGGTGCCCTCATCATAGAAGGCATAGGTCGCGTGGCCATTGACGAGCTTGACGAAGGCGATCGTCGAGGGGCGCGGCGTGATGGCGCAAGGGCTGTAATCGACATTGCTGGCCTTCAGCGTATCGAGCAGGATTTCGCCCATCATGTCATCGGCGATGCCGGTGAAGAAAGCGGTCGGGATACCCAGGCGGCCAAGGGCGATCGCCGTATTGAAGATCGCGCCGCCGGCATAGGGTGCAAAGCCCTTTTCGCCCAGAGTCGTATCTCTCGGCAGCATGTCGATCAGAGCTTCGCCGCAGCACAAAATCATCGAATTCCTCCCAACGGACTTGCGCGTTCTTCAATCGATTAAGCGAGCTTTTGTCAAAAGGCTAGAGCGAAAGCTCACTCACGCCACCATTTCTCGCCGACCAGGCAAGCGGCGCATCGAGGAACGCCTCGACTTCCTGCAGCGTCCTGTCGTCGAAGAGCTTCTGCTGCTTGGCGATCGCCAGAACTTCGCGCCAGGTGGCGATATGGTGGAACTGGACCTTGCCATTGGCAAAACGCTGATGTGCCTCTGGGAAGATGCCGTAGAAGAAAAGCGCAATGCCGTGATCGACGATGCCGCCGGCGGCTCTGACGGCATCGATGAACGTGAACATGCTGCCGCCGGCGGTCGTCAGATCCTCGATGACGAGAACGCGGGCGCCTTCCTTCATGTCACCTTCTATCTGCGCATTGCGGCCATGGCCCTTGGGCTTCTTGCGGACATAGATCATCGGCAGGCCGAGGCGATCGGCGAGCAGTGCGGCGAAGGGAATGCCGGCGGTCTCGCCGCCGGCGATGCAGTCGAACTGCTCAAAACCGGCGTCGCGCAAAAGTGTGCTGGCGGCAAAATCGATCACGGTCGAGCGGATGCGCGGGAAGGAGAGAAGCTTGCGGCAGTCGATGTAGACAGGGCTCATGATGCCGGAGGCATATTTATAGGGCGTCTCGGCGTTGAAATGCACCGCCTTGATCTCCCAGAGCATCTTTGCCAGCAGCTCTGCCATAGTGGCGCGGTCGGGAAATGTGGTCTGGATCATGCGGCTCTCTCCTTCGGCTGACGTTCCAGCGGCAATAGCAGCAAGAGCGGCCGGTTTCCAGACAGAACAGGGCCGTCAGCCCAGCAGACGGCCGATATCCGCAACCTGCATCTTCTTGAAGAGCGCGATTGCCTGCGCACCCTCTGCCTCTTCCAGCGAAACCGCGTAACGGACAGCGGCAGCGAGAAGCTGCATTGTCAGCCGGGAAATGGCCAGAAGCTCCACCTTGGTCCGCTTGGGCCACAGCTGTTGTAGCACTGAAAGAAGGGCCTGGGCATGGAATTCCATGTCTTCGGCATCGACCTCTTGAAGAAGCTTGTCGGTGTGGGTCGCATGCCAGATATCGCGCATGACGGGTTCGCGGCGGAAGAAGGCGTAATATTCATCCGCGATGACACAGAGCGCAGTGCGCAGATTGTCAGCATTCGTCACCTTGGCCAGTTCGGCGGCCACGCACTGACGACCCTCCTCGTTGAAACGTTCGGCGAGCGTGCGGATGATCGAGGTCTTGTCCGGGAAATATTGGTAGAGAGCACCAAAGGAAAGATCAGCCCTTTCAACAATTTCGCTCATTTTCAGCGCATCGCTGCCATTCTTTTCGATGAGCTCCGAGGCGACCGCCAGGATTTTCTCGAAGCGTTCACGTCCACGCTGCTGGGTCGGGATACGGCGTGGCTGACCGGTCGGCTCCTGCTGACGCTTGCGCCTTGCGATCATTCCTTCTGCCATCGGTGCTGCCCTCTCAACTGTTGACAAAGAAAATAAGAGAAACTATCTCATTTTGCAAATGAGAGAGTTTCTCTTATTTGCAAACCGAGGAGGAGTTTCGACATGCAGAATTCCGAAATCGTATTGATCGGCGGATCAGGAAAAACCGGCGGGCGCATTGCCGCTAAGCTGGAGGAGCTTGGACTTGCGGTGCGCAAGGCGTCCCGCTCCACGTCACCAGCCTTCGACTGGGAGGATCGCTCGACCTGGCGCAGCGCATTGAAGGGCGCAACGAGCGCCTACGTTGCGTTCCAGCCGGACCTCTCCGTTTCCTGGGCCGCTGAAGCCATCGGAGAACTTTGCAGGATCGCGCTGGAGTGCGGGCTGCAGCATATCGTGCTGCTTTCCGGCCGCGGCGAAGAGGGAGCGCGGCGCAGTGAGGAAGCATTGAAAGCATCCGGGATCGACTACACGATCCTGCGCGCCTCGTGGTTCTGCCAGAATTTCAGCGAAGGCGCTTTTCTCGAGCCGCTCGTTGCCGGCAGACTGGAGCTTCCGGCGGGCGATGTCAGGGAGCCTTTCATCGATGCCGGCGATATTGCCGATGCAGCGCTGGCGGCACTGACTGATATCAGGCACCGCAACAGGCTCTATGAGTTGACCGGTCCCCGCGCCCTCACCTTCCGCGAAGCCGTCGCCGAAATCGCCGCCGCCTCGGGGCGTCCGATCGACTACGAGCAAGTATCGATGGCGGATTTTGCAGCAGGACTTTCGGCAGTGGGAACGCCTGGGCCAGTCATCGCGCTTCTGGAGGAACTTTTCGGCCAGGTGCTCGACGGCCGCAATTCGGAAGTTATGGGCGGCGTTACCGATATTCTCGGCCACCCGGCGCGTGATTTCACTGACTATGCGCGGAAGACCGCAGCAACCGGAATATGGAGGGCATGACCATGCAGATCGCTCTTGTCCTATGTCTCGTTGCCGCCGCCATTGGCAGCGGCCTTGTGGCCGGCATCTTTTTTGCCTTCTCGACCTTCATCATGACTGCTTTCTCGCGCATTCCGGCCGAGCAGGGTATTGCGGCGATGAATTCCATCAACGTGACGATCGTGCGCTCGCCCTTCATGCTGCTCTTCGTGCCCACCGCGATCCTCTGCATCGTCATTGCTGTGCTGGCCGTCCTGAATTGGCGCGGCGGCGCCTCCTCGCTGATGTTAAGCGGAGCGGCGCTCTATATCGTCGCGCCCTTCCTCTCCACCATCATCTTTAACGTGCCAATGAACGATGCGCTGGAGAAGGTGAGCGGCAGCGAGCCGGAAGCGGTTGCGCTCTGGACGACCTATCTCCGGGACTGGACCTGGTGGAACCATGTGAGGACGATCGCCTCGCTGTTCGCCTCCGTCGCCTTCGTCCGTGCCCTGATGATCGTCTGAATGATTGTTTGCCGAACGACGCGGCGTTCGCAGGAATCGGGTGGCTGGTTTCGAGCCGGCATGCGAATGTCGACCAGTTGCAGCGAAAGGATCGCCATGTTCACGCTTCATGATTATCTGCCGTCGCAGAATGGCTGGAAAGTCAGGGTTTTGCTTGGCCTGCTCGAAATGCCCTACAGCAGCCGCGATGTCTCGATCTTCGAGGGCGAGAGCCGTACCGAGGCTTTCCTGAAGCTCAATCCGGTCGGCGCCATTCCGGTTCTCGAGCTCGACGATGGGCGTGCAATTGCCGAATCCAATGCAATCCTCACTTATCTCGCCGAGGGCACACGTTTTCTGCCATCGGACCGCTACCTGCACGCCAAGGCCATGCAGTGGTTGTTCTTCGAACAATATCATGTCGAGCCGGTCATCGGCTCGCTGCGTTTCTGGACGCTGACGGGACGGCTGGAGCGTAATCAGAGCATGGTCGCGGGGAAACGCGAAGCTGCAACCCGTGCTCTCGCCGCAATCGAACGCGGCCTCGCCGACAACCCGTTTCTTGTCGGCGAAGAGCTGACCATCGCGGACATTGCCGTCTACGCCTATAGCCATCGGGCCGAGGATTGCGGCTTTTCTCTCACCGCCTATCCCGCGTTCGCCGCCTGGTGTGGCCGCGTTCTCGACGCCATCGGTCCTGACTATCCGGTGTATCCCTATAGCCTCGACCCGCATTCCGGTGCCCGCACGGAGCTTTAGACTAGGTCTGCTCGCAGAAAGCGATGCGATTGCTGAAGGGGTCGATGACGGTCATTTCCAGCCCCCAGGGCGCTTCCTCTACGCCGGGCTTCATGTAGCGGTAGTCCTTGCCGGCGAGTTCGGCGTGATAAGCCCGCACATTGGCGACACGGACGAAGGCCTTGGCACCGGGGCTGGCATCCCCCGAATGCTCGCTCAGGTGCAACTGCATGTTCTCGCGGGAGACTTGGCAATAAAGCGGGAAATTCTCGCCGAAACGATGCTCCCAATCCAGTGTAAAGCCCAGGAAGCCACAATAGAATTCCATGGCTTTCTCCACCGAAAAAATGCGGAAGATCGGCACAGGCGGTTCTATCCCCACAGGAGATTTGACGCCTTCGGCCTCATCCAGTTTTGCAGAAAGAATGTTCCACTGCGTGAAGCCGAATTGTCGGGCGACGATTTCGAGTGTTTCGCTATGGGTGAGGGAAATGCCGCGGTCGGCAAGCGCCTGCCGTAAAGTCTTGGCCATAAGCTTGGCATCGCGAAAATCGCGCATGAGTTCATCCTTCCGTTGGCGGCAAACAGGAAGATCAGTGCCCGCGTCTGCTGACCCGTTCGCCATCGATTGCCAGAAGCAAGGATGTGAAGGTGGATATGGATGCATTCACCATAATGCTTGCGCATCGCGGAGCGGCTGGCTGCATCCGGCCTATTGACAGCTTACGAAAGACAAATGTGGGGATCAAGAGGCCGATCGCGCGGCACCCGATGGTACCGAATGCAGATGGCTGGCGAGTTCGACGCGATTGCGGCCGGCGCGTTTGGCGGCATAGAGCGCCTTGTCCGCCTCGCCGAGCATGGCGTCGAAATCCAGCGGCTTGGAACGGCCGGGGGCGACGCCGACACTGACGGTGCATTTCAGCACCTCATCGTCGATATAGATGTCTCGATCCTCGAAGGCCTTGCGGATGCGCTCGGCGACCAGTTCGGCGCGGCCGGGCATGATCTCCTTCAACACCAGTGTAAATTCCTCACCACCGAGGCGAGCGGCCGTATCGCCGTTGCGGCAATTGGCGGAGAGTTCACTCGCAAACACTCTAAGGACGTGATCACCGGCGGCATGACCATAGCGGTCGTTGACCGATTTGAAATGGTCGATGTCGAAGACGATGACGGCGGTGGAGACGCCCATGGTCCGGGTGCCGTACCGATCGAACAGGGCGCGGCGATTGAGCAGACCGGTCAGCGGGTCGGTTATCGCGTCTATGCGGTGACGGGCAGCAAGCCGCCATTGATGCAGCGCCAGCGACAGGGCACCGATGCCAGTCATGCCGGCGATGCACATGGCAAGGCTGAGATTTTCCGCCCAGTTGTTGGGAGCGGCGTCCAGCACCAGCTTGCCGTCCCAGATCAAAACCGAAGCACAAAGCACGAAGGAAATCGCGGTCAACGTATAGAGCGCGGTGATGCCGGAAATGGGTGCGGGTGCTTCCGCGCGACCGAGCCAATATTGCCGGGCAGTGGCAAAGAGCAGGAAGGCAATGGCGAGGTTATCGGCCATGAAGGCGAGGCCATTCAATCCGGCGATCATTGGTGGGATAGTGACAGCCATGGCGATGAGTGCGCGAATGACGATGCCTGATATCGGTAGCCTGTTCGTGCGGAACTGGTAGCCTGCACCCCAGATGATGGCGAAGCCGGCATGGAACAGCACGAAGTTGCCGGTGCCGAGGACAGGCCCGGGCCGTTCCACATAAAAGCCATAGACGAAAATGCCGACGACGACGAGAACGAGGCCGAATGTGCCCGTGAGAAGAACGGTTTCGGCCCGGCGCGCGAGCCAGCTTCCCATGAGCGTTACGGCAAGGCAGGTAGCGGAAACGCCAAGCGCCAGCAGCAATAAATTATAGTCAAGCATCATGCTTTTGAATCCCCGCGGCTACTGCCGCGCCGATAACATTCTAAAAATCTATCGCGTCACTGCTAAGGAATGTCTTATGCATTCTGTTAAAAAGTCATGCATTGCGCAGCGTAATGTTACAAATTCAACATTACGCCACAACTATAAGAAGAGAATATTTAAGCTTGTATTGCCGTTCTCAGGTTCTGACCTGCCAATGCAGTGGGAACATGGGATCGAAGACAGTGACCGGACCGGCGCCGGTTTCGATCTTGGCGGGGAAGACCACGGGCTCGGCCTGTCGCTCCAGCGTGATGCGCTCCTCATTCGGCTCCAGCCCATACCAGACCGGGCCATTCAGGGAGACGAAGGCCTCCAGCCTGTCGAGCGCGCCCTCCTGTTCGAAGACATGGGCAAGGCAGCTCATCGTATTGATCGAAGTATAGATTCCCGCGCAGCCGCAGGCGCATTCCTTCAGCGGATCGACATGCGGAGCCGAGTCCGTACCAAGGAAGAACCTGGCGTCGCCGCTTGTGGCGGCGGCGCGCAGCGCCAGCCTGTGGTTCTCGCGCTTGGCAACGGGCAGGCAGTAATAATGCGGGCGAATGCCGCCGACGAGGATGGCATTGCGGTTGATGATCAGGTGATGCGTCGTGATGGAGCCGGCGAGATTGGCCTTGGCCGATTTGATGTAATCGATGCCGTCAGCCGTCGTGACATGTTCCATCGTCACCTTCAATTCCGGCAGGCGCTTGCGCAACGGGTCGAGCACCGTCTCGATGAAAACAGCCTCGCGATCGAAGATATCGACATCCGGCGTCGTCACCTCGCCATGGACACAGAGCGGCAGGCCGATCTTCGCCATGCGCTCCAGCACCGGCATCGCCTTTTCCATGTTGCGCACACCGCCATGCGAATTTGTCGTGGCACCGGCCGGATAGAGCTTTACGGCGGTGACGAGCCCACTCTTCTTGCCCTCTTCTACATCGTCGGCGCTCGTATGCTCCGTGAGATAAAGCGTCATCAGCGGCTGGAAGCGATGACCTGATGGAAGCGCCTTCATGATGCGTTCGCGGTAGGCCGCGGCATCGGATGTCGTGACGACCGGTGGCACGAGGTTCGGCATGATGATAGCGCGTGCGAAGGTGCGGCTCGTATCACCGATCACGCCTTCCAGCATGGCCCCGTCGCGCAGATGCAGATGCCAGTCGTCAGGACGGCGGATGGTGATCGATTGCATGGGAGCCTCCGAAGCTATGCGATTGCGCCTCGATAGCACCAAGACCGGCCTGGAAACAACTGTTCAGGCCAGCGCAATTTCCAATGTCATATCGGCAGGACGGCGGTTTTCGAGAATCAGGCGGCCGTTCGGCAGGTCGTTGCCATAGACCTTGGCGCTCGCTTCTTCCTCGGTCAGCTTATAGCCGCGCCAACGATCCCAGAGACGCTCTTCCAGCACTTCCATAGGTGGGGCGAGCATGATCGTGTAATCGAAGATGCCGTCGAGCTCGGCCCATTTTCCCTGTGTGAAAAGCAGATAATTACCTTCGATGACGATGAAGCGGTCTTGGGGATCGATCGGCCGGGCCGAGGCGATGGCAAGCTCGCGTGCACGATCGAAGACGGGAACAAGGACTTCCTGATCAGCGAGGCGCACAGCCTTGATGATATCGAGAAAGCCGCGCACGTCGAACGTTTCCGGAATGCCCTTGCGGGCCAGCAGACCGCGCTCGATGAGAACCGCATTGTCCATATGGAAGCCGTCCATGGGCAAGACGGCTGCGCTCTCGCCCATCGCCTTCAGGGCGCTCACGACATTCTCAGCCATAGTGGATTTGCCGGCGCCGGGCGGGCCGGCGATCGCGATCAGAAAGCGGCTGGAATTGCCGGCGCGGTCCAAAACCTCGCCGACAATGTCGTCAATTCTTGCACTCATGCAGCAACGGGCTCCGCAGGGGCTGCTTTGGCGCCGGTCATGAAGGCGACGGCGTCGGACATTGTGTATTCCTTGGGATTGATGACCGTCAAGCGGCGCCCAAGGCGGTGGATATGGATGCGATCGGCCACCTCGAAGACATGCGGCATGTTGTGCGAAATGAGCACAATCGGGATGCCGCGGGCGCGCACATCGAGGATAAGTTCCAGCACGCGGCGGCTTTCCTTGACGCCGAGAGCTGCGGTCGGCTCATCCATGATGATGACCTTTGAGCCGAATGCTGCCGCACGGGCAACGGCGACGCCTTGGCGCTGACCGCCCGATAGAGTTTCCACCGCCTGGTTGATGTTCTGGATGGTCATCAGGCCGAGTTCCGACAGCTTGTTACGCGCCTGCTTTTCCATCGCCGGCCGGTCGAGCATGCGAAACCAGGAGCCGAGCGGACCTGGTTTGCGGATCTCGCGGCCGAGGAACATGTTGTCGGCGATCGACAGTGCCGGCGAAAGCGCAAGGTTCTGATAGACAGTCTCGATGCCCGCTTCGCGCGCTTCCATCGGCGATCTGAATTGCACTTGCTGGCCTTCCAGAGTGATCATCCCCTCATCGGGCGTGATCGCGCCCGATATTGCCTTGATGAGCGAGGATTTGCCGGCGCCGTTGTCGCCGATGACGGCAAGGATTTCGCCCGGATAGAGGTCGAAATCGGCATTGTCGAGCGCGGTCACGCGTCCGTAACGCTTGACGAGGCCCCGAGCAGTGAGAATGGGTTCGACAGCCATGATTATACCGAAACCTTTCTGATCCACTGATCGATAGCGACGGCGGCAATGATCAGCACGCCAGTCAGCAGGACTTTCCATTGCGGGTCGGCGCCGAGCATGTTGAGCCCCATCGACACGACGCCGACGATCATGGCACCGAAAAGCGTGCCGAGAATGGAGCCGCGGCCGCCGAAGAGTGAGATTCCGCCGATCACAGTCGCGGTGATGGCCTGGAGATTGTAATCGGTGACGGCCGAAGACGGCGAGATCGAACCGTTGCGGCCGATGGAAACCCAGGCGGCGAAGGCGGCGATGACGCCCGATATCGTGTAGACGGTCAGCAATACCTTCTTGGCTTGGATACCCGAAAGCTTGGCCGCTTCAGGATCATCGCCAACCGCATAAACGTGCCGACCCCAGGCCGTGTGATTGAGGACATACCAAAGCAGCAGGACGAGCAGTACCATGGCGATAACGCCAAGGGTCAGGACTGCGCTGCCGACTTTGAAACTTGCGGCGAAGAGATGAAGCAGCGGCGCCTGTTCGTCGACATCGGTGTCGCGGATCGTCTCATTGGCGGAATAGATGAAATTCGTCGCCATGACGATATTCCAGGTGCCGAGCGTCACGATGAACGGCGGCAACTTCATGAAGGCGACGAGGAACCCGTTCAGCAATCCGCAGGCACCACCCACAATGAGGCCGGCGACAACCGCGATCGGTGTCGGTATGCCGTAGGTGATGGCGACATTGCCCATAATGACGGCCGAGATGACCATGATGACGCCGATCGAAAGGTCAATACCGGCGGTCAGGATCACCAGCGTCTGGGCCGCGCCGAGAATACCGACGATGGCGATCTGTTGCAGGATGAGCGTCAGCGTGTAGGACGAGAAGAAACGTCCGCCGATCGCTATTCCGAAGATCACGATCGCAAGCACCAGCACGATCAGCGGCACGGCGGCCGGCGTCGAATGCAGAAAATGCTGCGCGCGCTTGATCAGCGAGATACTCTCGTGCTCAAACGAGGCGACGCTCTTGTCGCTGTCGTCGAGGACGCGTTCAAATTCCTGTGCTCCGGTCATTGTTCCTCCTTCGCATCCGCGCGCCGAACCCACGCGGAAGCCGCCGCCGATATGTTTCCGGTCTTGCTTAGCCGGTTTGTCGGGCGACGGCGTATCGTCCGCCCAAAACGGCCGGGGATCAAGCCCCGGCCTTTCTACTGTCAATCAGGCAGGGCTCAGCCCCAGCACTTGGCCGTGCCTTCCTTGGTGTCGATCGACTTGAGGCCCGAGACTGGCTTGTCGGTAACGAGCGAAACGCCGGTGTCGAAGAAGGACTTGCCTTCGGTCGGCTTCGGCTTTTCACCGCTATCGGCGAACTTCTTGATCGCTTCGATACCGAGCGACGCCATCAGCAGCGGATATTGCTGTGAGGTGGCACCGATCACGCCTTCCTTGACCGACTTGACACCCGGGCAACCGCCGTCGACCGATACGATCAGCACGTTCTTTTCCATACCGACGGCCTTCAGTGCCTGATAGGCGCCGACAGCGGCCGGTTCGTTGATCGTGTGGATGACGTTGATGCCAGGATCCTTCTGCAGAAGGTTTTCCATAGCCTTGCGGCCGCCTTCCTCATTGCCGTTCGTTACGTCATGGCCGACGATGCGCTTGTCATCTTCATCGCCGATCTTGTTCGGATTCTTCGGGTCGATACCGAAGCCCATCATGAAGCCCTGGTCACGCAGGACGTCGACCGTCGGCTGCGACGGCGTCAGGTCGAGGAAGCCAACCTTTGCGTCCTTGGCCTTGTCGCCCAGCGTTTCCTTGGCCCACTGGCCGATCAGCTTGCCGGCGAGCAGGTTGTCGGTGGCGAAGGTGGCGTCGGCGGCATCGGCCGGCTCAAGTGGCGTGTCGAGCGCAATGACCAGCAGACCGGCATCGCGAGCCTTCTTGACCGACGGGACGATGCCCTTGGTGTCGGAAGCGGTGAGCAGGATGCCCTTTGCGCCGTCGGCAATGCAGCTTTCGATCGCTGCGACCTGGCTTTCGCTGTCACCGTCGATCTTGCCGGCATAGGACTTCAGCGAAACGCCGAGTTCCTTTGCCTTGGCGGTCGCACCTTCCTTCATCTTGACGAAGAAGGGATTGGTGTCCGTCTTGGTGATCAGGCAAGCGGAAACATTTGCCGCCATTGCCGGAGCGGAAAAGGCGACGCCGAGTGCGAGCGCGCCGAAAGCGAGAACTGATTTCTTCATGAACTCCTCCCAGAGATTGGCCGGCCCGCCCCCAGGCGGCACCGGAATTCGTGCACGGCGAGACTTTCAGGATGCGACGTTAGCCCCTCCCAAAGCCATCCCGTGCCTTGACGATGCCAATTAAGAGCGAAAGAAAACGGCTTGTCAATAAATAAATCCAATTGAATTATTAATTCGATATGGCATGCTGATCGAAATTAGGGCATAGGCCGTTAAACGGGAGGAGTGGCCAATGTCGTCCTTGGAAGGTCCGGATTCCATGCCGGTTCCGCCACCAATTCTGAATCCATCGGGAGGTGCGAACCAGATCAGGGTGCGCGCCTATAACGAACGGCTCGTGCTGTCGCTGGTGCGTCTCTACGGCGCATTATCGAAGGCCGATATTGCGCGCCGCAGCGGGCTTTCGGCCCAGACCGTTTCCGTCATCATGCGGGCGCTCGAGAAGGAAGGCCTGCTGTCGCGCGGCGAACCGATCCGCGGCCGCGTCGGCCAGCCATCCATTCCGATGCGGCTCAATCCGGATGCCGTCTATTCCTTCGGCGTGAAGATCGGCCGGCGAAGCGCCGACCTGGTGCTGATGGATTTCGTCGGCAAGATCCGGCTTCAGTTGCACAGGATCTATGCCTATCCCCTGCCCCACGAGATCCTGTCCTTTGTCACCCAGGGGATCAAGGAACTGGAAGGAAAGCTCGACGAGCGCGAGCGCGGCCGCATCGCCGGACTTGGTATCGCAGCACCTTTCGAGCTCTGGAACTGGGCAGACGAAGTGGGGGCGCCTGCGGGGGCCATGGAGGTCTGGCGTGACTTCGATCTCCAGGCCGAAATCGCTGAACAAGTTTCCTATCAGGTCTTCCTGCAGAACGACGCCACCAGCGCCTGCGGCGCCGAACTGGTGTTCGGCATCGGCCCCTCCTATCCGGATTTCGTCTATTTCTTCATCGGCTCTTTTATTGGCGGTGGGATCGTGCTGAATTCATCGATCTTTTCCGGCAAGACCGGCACGGCGGGCGCGATCGGTCCACTGCCGGTGCGCGGCAAGAATGGCGAAACGCTGCAGCTTCTGGAGATCGCATCGATCTTCGTCTTGGAAAACATGCTGCGTGAGCGCGGCATAGACCCGCAACCGCTCTGGTATTCGGCCGACGATTGGGTGGATTTCGGCGAACCGATGGAGGCCTGGATCCAGGATACGGCTAAAGCTCTGGCGCAGGCAATCGTGGCGGCCGCCTCGATCATCGACTTCAGCGCTGCCGTCATCGATGGCGGTTTTCCCGACTGGGTTCGCCGGCGTATCGTGCAGGCGACGATCTATGAGGCCGAAAAGCTCGACCTGCAGGGCGTCGTCATGCCGGATATCGTCGAAGGCGTGGTTGGTGCTCAGGCGCGTGCCATCGGAGGCGCAAGCCTGCCGATCTTCGCGCGTTATCTCACCGACCAGAATGTACTTTTCAAGGAGATCGACAATGCTGAAAGGGCTTGACCCGCTGCTGAGCCCCGAACTGCTGGCGACGTTGCGCGGCATGGGCCATGGCGACGAGATTGCCATCGTCGACGGCAACTATCCGGGCATCGAACATGCACGGCGGCTGATTCGGCTCGACGGGCACCATCTCATTCCAGTTCTCGATGCTGTGCTCAGCATACTGCCGATCGACGATTTTGTGGACGAGGCGATCTTCCGCTCAACCGTGAAAGCCGAGCGTGACAAGCTCGATCCGGTGCATGAGGAAATGATTGCCTGCTGCGCCAGATACGAACCGGAGCGAGAGGTCATTCCACTCGTGGGGCAGGATTTTTACGTCCGGGTGCGCGCGGCGCACGCCGTTATCCAGACCAGCGAGCCGCGGCTCTATGCCAATATCATCCTGCGGAAGGGCGTGATCTATCCTTCGGCCGCTGACGAACCAGCCAAGGCTGAAGTTGATCCCTTCGTTTACTGAATTGTCAGATTTCGCCCGCCGATGGTCCCCAGACATCCGTCAGGGCAAAACCGAGGGGATGCGGGTCGAAGGGGTCGAGCGCGACCTGAGACAGGCCGAAGGTGAAACCGCGGCCTGATATCGTCGGGATGACAGCCGGCTTACCGGCGACTTCCGTCAGCGCCTGCAGGCCGACCTCGAATTCCGAGCCGATGATCGACTTCGACTTGAAGACGTCGCCAACCTTTGCCTTTCCGCGTGCGTAAAGCGTTGCAAGGTTCGCCGAGTTACCGGTGCCGCACGGCGAACGGTCGGCGCGCCCCGGCCACATGGTCGTGCAGGTGCGCACGGTGCCATCCGACTCGATATCGCGGAACATGACATAGGCCACACCGGAGATTGCCGGGATTTCCGGATGAACGACAGGCATATGGCGGTTGATGAGCTCCTTCAGGATCATGCCGGCCTGCACCAGGGCTGCGGCGTTGGCCTTCTCGATCGTCAAATTGACCTGAGCGACGTCTACAAGCGCATAGAAAATGCCGCCGTAGCAGATGTCGGTCTTGATCTTTCCCCAGTGCGGCGTGTCAATCTCGACATCCAACTCGTGAACGAAGGACGGCACCATGGTGAGCTTGACCTTCTCGCATCGACCGTCGCGGCAAGTCGCAGTCGCCTTGACCAAGCCGGCTGCGGTTTCCAGCGTAACGATGGTCTCCGGCTCCTTCATCTCGACGATGCCGGATTCCAGGAGAGCGGTCGTGACACAGATCGAATTCGAGCCGGAGCTCGCATGCGCCTGATCGGGCTGCAGGATGATGAAGGCAGCGTCTGCATCCGGATGTTTCGGCGGCAGGAGCAGGTTGACCGAACCGATCGGCGCGCCGCGCGGCTCGAGGCAGAGGAAACGACGGAGCTCCTGGCCCTTGGGATCGGTGTTCAGCCAGTGAAGCTGGGCGGCGACCGTCTCGCCTGGGATCTTCGGCACGCCGCCGATTGCGACCTTGCCGATTTCACCTTCAGCATGAACATCCAGAAGCTGGATCGTACGCTTCCATCTCATCTTTCGAACTCCAGGTCAGACATGAAGCGGGATGCCGCCATCGCCGCGATTTTCCGGTCGTCGACAGGTGCCGACATGACTGCTCTCAATACCTGTCGATACGGAACGGCTTAATATCGACAGGCGTTTGGACGCCCATCACCATATCCGCGATCAACCGCGCTGTCGTTGCCGAATAGGTAAGACCCAGATGGCCGTGGCCGGTGGCATAGAAGACGCCTGATATTTTCGAAGAGGGCGAGATGATCGGGATCGTATCCGGCAGTGCCGGACGGTGGCCCATCCATTCGCTGGTGTCCTGAACCTTGAGGTCTGGCAGGATGCGCTGCGCGTGGCGCACGAGCACACGCGGGCGCCGGAAATCAGGTGCGGCCGTCAGGCCGGCAAGCTCGACGTTGCCGCCGACGCGGATACCGCCTGCGGTCGGTGTCACCATGAAGGCGCGATGCGGCCAAATCACCGAATAGCGCATGGAAATACCGGGCTGCATGATCTGCGTATGATAACCGCGCTCGGTTTCGAGCGGGATAGGCTCGCCGAGGGTCTCAGCGAGGAAACGGGTATGGACCCCGGCGGCCAGGACCACCTTATCTGCTTCGATGCGGTTGCCGCCTTCGAGAAGGACAGAGGTCTTGCCGTCATTCTTACGCTCCACGCCCTTTACCTGGCCGGAAACAAAACCGGCACCGGCAGCCTTCGCCGCATCGGCGAGCTTCACGACCAGCTTATAGGGATCACGGATCGACTTGTTGTCCGGCAGCAGCACCGCCTTGGCGATTTTCGGCGACAGCGTCGGCTCGTAATATTGGATCGCGCCATTGCTCAGCACTTCGAATTCCATGCCATAGCGGCGCATCAGCTCGAGGTGGCCGCGGTCTGCATCGAATTCGGCCTCGGTCTCGTAGATTGCCAGGCAGCCTTCCTCGGTCATCAGGTCCCGTGCACCGATGGCATCGAGCATGGCACTGATATCGCCGAGGGCGATCTTGGAGAGACTCATACCCGCATCCTCGATTTCCCTCAGGCGTGCGGGACGGCCGGCGGCGAGGAAGCGCAGGAACCAGGGCAGGATTTTTGGCGCGTAGGACGGCCGCAGCCAGACCGGACCTTCCGGATCGATCAACCAGCGCGGCAGCTTCTTCCAGGTCGAGGGGCCGGAGCCGGCTGCGAAATCGAGCGCGATGCTCGCCATATTGCCAAAGGAAGTTCCCCTGCCTGGCTCGCCCTTGTCGATTAAAGTGACCTGAAAGCCACGCCGCTGCAGCTCGAAAGCAATCGAAGCGCCGACCACACCGGCGCCGACAACGGCCACCGTCTTATTTGTTTCATTCGCCATGTCTTGTCCACCGCACGGCAGTCGATTGCCGTTCGAGATGTGATATATCACAACGAAGCGGATGCCTATGATTTTTTAAATGCGCTTCTTGGGCGCGATATGCCCCGCGGCCATGAAGGCTTTGCGCGAAACGCCGCACCCGCCGATCATGGCATCCCTGTCACGCCCACAGAGGGAGCGAAGGCTTAAGGAGAGATTCGATCCAGAAAAGAAAAGAGCCCGACGCGGGAGGAGGTGCGTCGGGCTCTTGATCCTGACTGACAACTGGGAGGAGGAGTGTTGTCAGTCCGATGAAGGGAGCGCTGGGAGGAGGAGTGCGCTGCCTTCGTCATTATTAATACCCAATTCATTTGATGGAGAATAGCGAAATTACCGCAATGCAGCAATGCATTGAACGCAATGCTTGCCTCAAAAGTGTCAGGCCTCCGCCTCATTTTGCAGCATCTTTGACCAAATGATCAAAACTATTCCGCAAATTGTGCCCGCATAAAATCCACATAGAGCTTGATCGTCCATGTCGCGGCGCGCTTTCACGAATCCACGCGCATCATCGCCGACAAGGTAACGCAGCTGGTCCTTGCCATCTGTCGCGGCTTCGTAGACCACCTTGGCGACATCAGAAGAGGTCATCATCTTTGCAGCAACCATGGCTGCAAAGGCGCGCTGAGCGCGCTACAGGAATTCGTTATAATCTGGCAGGCCCGCGGGATCGATGGCGAAATCGGCGCCGGCGCGCTCCCGGAAACTGGTCTCCGCGACGCCGCCATGCGGGATCACCGACTTCACGCCAATGCCAAGGGCCAGCAGCTCATAAGACAGGGCCTCGGTGAAGCCTTCGAGTGCGAATTTGGAGGCACAATAGATCGACAGCGTCGGCAAGGTGAAAAGACCAGCGCCCGAGCTGACATTGATGACGAGGCCAGCCTTGTTTGCCCGGAAATGCGGCAGGATCGCCCTTGTCACATCCATAACACCGAAGACATTGACGTCGAACTGCTGCTGGATCTTTTCGCGCGACGTCGCTTCGAAAATGCCGTTCTGGCCATAACCGGCGTTGTTAACGAGCACATCAATGCGCTCGAACTTTTCGATGCCGGCCTCGACGGCGGTGTCGATGCTGCCGCGGTCCTGAACGTCGAGCCTGCTCACCAGGACACCGGCGAGCTCCGTCAGCTCGGTTTCTTTTTCCGGGCTGCGCATAGTGGCAATGACATTCCAGCCATTGGCGTGGAAGAGCCGGCTTGCCGCCTTGCCAATGCCGGAGGACGCGCCGGTGATGAGAACTGTCTTTTTCATAATCTGCCTCATGGGTTTTGAGATTGATCCCGGAGGGCTAGATAGGTTCGACCTATTGTCCTTATAATCCGCATATTTGCGGATGACCCATTGCAGGATTTAGGACAATGCAAAAGACCGGTCTGGTTGAGCTCAATGCAGTCGTCGCTGTTGCGGCCGCGAAGAACTTCCGCGCAGCTGCGAGCGAGCTCGGCATGTCGACTTCGGCGCTCAGCCATGCGGTGGCGGCATTGGAAAGCCGGATTGGCGTCAGGCTGTTCAACCGCACGACCCGCAGCGTTTCGCTGACCGAGGCTGGCGAACAGTTTCTCGGCAAGATCGGTCCTGCGCTGAAGGATATCTCGGCGGCGATGGAAGCGGCGACACAGGCGCGCGCCACGCCGGCCGGAACGCTGCGCATCAATACGTCGGAAGGCGGAGCGCGACGGATCCTCATGCCGATCGTGCTGGAATACGCCAGGCGTTTTCCGGACGTGCATGTCGATATCGTCAGCGACGGGCGCATGGTCGATATCGTCGCCGACAGTTTCGATGTCGGCATCCGGCTGATCGAAACCGTGCCGCAGGACATGATCGCTGTGCCGCTGAAAGCGGAGGAGCGCTTCTTCGTCGTCGGCGCTCCCTCCTATTTTGATAGGCGCGGAAAGCCGCAGACGCCGAGCGATCTTCTCCATCATGCCTGTCTGCGTCTGCGGCTGCCGAGCGGCGCGGTCTACCGCTGGGAGTTCGAGCGGCACGGCCAGGAAATCCGCCTTGATGTGAAGGGGCCGATGACGCTGCAGAGCATGGACCTGATGCTGGAAGCAGCCGTCGGCGGCGCGGGGCTTGCTTATATGACGCGACAGAATGTGGAGGCCGATGTTGCCGCAGGCAGGCTGATCACCGTACTCGAAGACTGGACGCCGCCCTTCCCCGGCATCTGCCTCTATTATTCCGGCCACCGGCATGTACCGCCGACGCTGCGTGCGTTTCTGGACGTGGCACGCGAGATGACGCGAGCCCGAAACGAAAACGGCCGCGGCTGAAACCGCGGCCGCTTCGTGGTCGGTCTAGACCTTATCAAGCGGCCTTGAAGAGCTTCTTGCCTTCGGCGTCAAGGGCGGTGAACTCCTCATCGGACAGCGTGATGTCGACGGCCGCGACGTTTTCTTCCAGATGCTTGACCTTGGAGGTGCCGGGGATCGGCAGCATGACGGGGCTCCGCTTCAGCACCCAATCGAGTGCGATCTGGCTTGGCGCCGCATTGTGCTTCCTGGCGATCGTATCGAGCAACGAGCCGGGCTTGGCGAGATCGCCGGCGGCCAGCGGATACCATGGGATGAAGCCGATATTATTCTTGGCACAATAATCGAGCACATCTTCGCTGGTGCGGTCGACGAGGTTGTAACGGTTCTGGACCGTGGCGACCTTGAAGACCTTGGAGGCAGCTTCGATATCCGCGACCGAGACTTCGCTGAGGCCCGCATGGCGGATGAGGCCTGAATCGAGCAGCGACTTGATCGTGTCGAACTGCTCCTTGGCCGGGACCTTCGGGTCGATACGGTGCAGCTGCCAGAGATCGATCTGATCGACACCGAGGTTGCGCAGGCTCTTATGCACCTGCTGGATCAGATATTCCGGACGGCCGAGCGGCAGCCAGATATTCGGTCCATGGCGCGTCAGGCCGCCCTTGGTGGCGACCACGAGACCTTTCTTGTAGGGGTGAAGCGCTTCCTTGATCAGCCATTCGGAAACGTCCGGACCATAGGAATCGGCCGTATCGATGAAGTTGATGCCGAGTTCCGGCAAACGCTTCAGCGTGCGGATCGATTCATCGTGATCGGCTGGATTGCCCCAGATCCCGTCGCCGGTAATGCGCATGGCGCCGAAGCCGAGGCGGTTGACCTCCATATCGCCACCGATCTTGAAGCTACCGGATTTCGCTGCATTGTAATCGCTCATCGTCTTTCCTCTCTTGGTCAATAAAATCACTCAAAATCGGTGGAGCTGGAAACCTGCTCCCAGGCGTCGAATTCGGCCTTGAGAGACCCAAGCTTCTCGCGAACGAGGTTGATCGCGTCGCGCCCAAGCAGGAGATGGGCTGGCGGATTGTCGGATGCAATGAGCTTAAGCATTGCAGCCGCTGCCTTTTTCGGATCGCCGGGCTGATTGCCGTTGCGTTGGAGGCGGCGCTGGCGCAGCGGCTCGAAGACCTGGTCATAATCAGCGATCGAGCGCTCAGCACGCACCATCGAGCGGCCGGCCCAATCGGTCCGAAAGCCGCCGGGCTCGACGGCCGTCACATGGATGCCGAAGCTTTTGATCTCCTTGCCGAGGCTTTCGGAAATGCCCTCGAGGGCAAACTTGCTGCCATGATAGAAAGCGATGCCCGGCATGGTGATGATCCCGCCCATCGAGGTGACATTGAGGATATGGCCGCTGCGGCGCTTGCGCATATAGGGCAGCACCGCCTGAATGACAGCCACCGGGCCGAAAACATTGACTTCGAACTGGCGGCGCAGATCTTCCATCGTCGATTCCTCGACGAGACCCTCATGGCCATAGCCGGCATTGTTGACGAGTACGTCGATCGGACCGACCTTGCTTTCGATCTCCGCGACAGCAGGGGCGATAGAGGCGGTATCGGTGACATCGAGAAGCTTGCCGAAGGCAAAACCGGGTTTCAGCGCTTCAAATTGCTTTCGGGCTTCTTCATTGCGCAAGGTCCCGACCACCTTGTGGCCTTCGGCAAGGGCGGCTTCCGCAAGGGCACGGCCGAAACCGGTGGAAACGCCTGTGATAAAAAGGATTTTGGATTTGGATATCAAAATCTTCACTCCGTCGGGTTGGCTGGTCGCGGGAAGATAGGCTCATCCGATAATTTCGATAACCTCATTAAACGGCGATGGCCTTTTTAGAGAAACTTATTAATCTGGGACTTGAAAACGGAGATGAGTATGCGTCAGGACATGCTTGACGGCATGGTGACCTTTGTCGTCGTGGCCGAGGAAAAGAGCTTCTCAGCCGCCGCCGTCAGGCTGGGAGTGTCGCCGTCGGCCATCAGCCAGACGATCAGCAAACTGGAGAGCCGGCTGCGGTTGCCGCTGTTCAATCGGACCACCCGAAGCGTGAGCTTGACGGAAGCCGGCAATCGCTATCTGGAGCGGATTCTCCCCGCCTTGGGTGAGCTTGCGGCCGCCAGCAAGGACCTGGACGCAGATGTCGGCCGGCCGGCCGGTCTTCTGCGGCTCAATGTGCTGCGCGCAGGCTATATGATCGCCATCCAGCCGCTGCTTCGCGATTTCCTGGAGGCCTATCCCGATATTCAGGTCGAGGTGAAGATGGAAGCCTCGATGAGCGACATCGTCGCCGAAGGTTTCGATGCCGGTATCCGCTTCGGCGAGACGGTGGCCAAAGACATGGTCGCCATTCCGATCGGTCCGCAGATCACCGCCCATGTCATCGCCTCGCCGGAATATCTCGGCCGGCGTGGCATGCCGAAACACCCACGCGACCTGCTGCATCACGATTGCATCGGCTTCCGTTTCGTCACGAGCGGCCAGGTCGAACGCTGGGAATTCGAGAAGGATGGTGAGCGCATCGATATTACGCTCCATCCGCGGCTGATCCTCAACGATTCCGCAGCATTGACGCAAGCGGCACTAGACGGGATCGGCATTTCCTACATGATCAACGGCTATATCGAACGGTTCCTCGAAGACGGCAGATTGGTGCGGATCCTATCCGATTGGAGCCCACCGCTCTCGGGCCTGACGCTCTATTATCCGGATCGGCGGCGGGTGCCGGCAAAGCTGCGCGCGCTTATCGACTTCCTGAAACGGCATCGCTCCGAGGCGCCGCCAGCGACTGAAAGCGTGATCGTCTAGACAATGAATTACTAGAGACCGGCCTTCGCCTCTTCGCCGAATTCGGCCAGCATCTTCCAGAGTTCACCAAAGATTTCGCGTGCGAAGGCTTCCATCGAGACGCCTTCCTTCGAGCCGCCGGCGATCCGCTCCTGCCAAAGCTCACTACCGACGCGCAGCGCGCCTATGACGATTGTCGAAAGCAGGCGCATGCGCATCCCCGCGTCCGGGCCACTAACCTCGCGGACAATCAGCGCCCCGGTCAGCTTCTGCTCCAGCTTGGCATATTTGAGCTGGTCGCGGGCCTTAAGGGTAGGCGTACAGTGAATCAGTTCGCCGAGTGCTAGGGTGCGCTCGTCGCCAGCCGACGCAATCGCCGTGGCGATAAGGGCTTCCTCGACGGCCTTGACGGGAGATTCGCTGGCCGGGCGGGCGGCAATCGCCGCCATCAGGCGATCGGCAAAAGCATCCTGCCAGGCGAAGACGACCTCCTCCTTTGACGGGAAATAATCAAAGAAACTGCGCTTTGAGACGTCAGCGGCTTCCGTGATCTCCTCAATCGTTGTCGCATCGAAACCACGTTCCAGAAAGAGGCCCATCGCAGCCTGCTCGATGCGCTCGCGGGTCTGGCGCCGCTTGCGCTCACGCCTGCCCTCCACGGGCTCGGGCTGTTTCTTCTCAGTCACTTCCATCAGGTGTCATTCAGTCATCCCCATCGGAGAAAACGGCGATCTCCATATCCGCTTCGCTGGTGCGATATTTGAAGCGATCGCGCGACAGCTCAAGCGGCTTGCGACGCGAAATCCGATAGACGGAGGCTGGCGGCAGGTTGCGGACCGTGCCGCCGATGCGCGTCGCCTTCAGGCCGAGGCGATCAAGGATCGGGCGTGGGACGGGACAGCGGGGCCCATAGGTAAACTGATAGAAAGCACCGCCGGCCCGCATATAGACAAACGCGCCTGCCAGGATCGAGGCGATCTTGCGCGGCGACATGGACAGCAGCGGAAGGCCGCTGATGACGGCGCCGACGGGTTCGCCTTCGAAAATTTCGGCCTGTGCCAGATGGGCGGCATCCATCTGCAGAACGCGCGCATCGGGGAAACGCTTCCGAAGCGACTCGATGAATTCAGGGCCGTATTCGATGAGTGTCAGGTCGCTCTCACTAATGCCCCGCGCAAGCAGCGCGCGGGTGAAGACGCCGGTGCCGGGACCAAGCTCGATGATCGGGCCATCCAGCGCAGCAATCTCGCTGGTCATGATCCGGGCGAGCGAGTCGCCGGATGGCGCAATCGCGGCAACCCTCAGCGGGTTGTTCAGCCAGGAGCGGAAAAAATGCAGGAAATCGGAGCATGCACTCTTTGCGATCATGATTATCCCACCTGTCTGAAACGTGGCCGACTACGACGATCTCCCGCAGCATGGCAATTCCAAGGCAGGCACGTCAATCCGTCGTCTTTGCACACGTCTTTCTCGTCGCCATTCCCCGTATTTTCGTACCGAGTGATTCGAACGGCGAAAGACCTCAAGACATGCGATGTCCATTAGACGGCACTTCCGCGCCACCGGCTCCAGTGCAACCGAAAACATGTCTGGAACGGAAAAGGCAGCCACGAAGGCTGCCCTCTTTTCGCGGCAGGGACATCAATCCCCTTCCCCCGTCTTATGCCATTAAATTGCTTTTAGTAGTTGCAGCCCGAGCTGCTGGTCGGGTTGAAGCGGAGGCTGCAATCCATGTTGAGCGGCTTCTTTGGGCTGTACTGGTAAGGTACGGAGCTGCTGGATGCGCCATTGACCGAACCGGTCGCGCGGGGCTCCTGGCGAGCGTTGGTGCTCTTCTGCTGCTTTACGACCTGCTGATGCTGAGCGGGAGCTGCATTCGCAGGTGCAAAAGCCGAAACGCTGATGATTGCGCCGAAGGCCACGGCCACGAGCCCATTCTTCATTACGTTGGTCATTTCTTGTCTCCTTGGGAGGATGGTTGGAATTTACGCCAAGGAGCTAGGAAGCGGATTTGTCACATTCCACTGCGCTGCAACAGAGATCACGAATACGTGACATTCGGTTGCGCACAAATAAAAGGCGGCTTTTCGCTGCCTTTTATTTGCCGGCTCAGTAGCCGTTATCACACGGCATGCTGCCGGGACCGATCGATCCACCAAACGTACGGTTGCACATCGTTTTGGGTTCGGGACTGTTCGAGGGCTGGCGGCCAATAGAGCCCGTGGTACCGGATTCAACCCCGAACGCAGCGAGGGGATACCAATAACCATCAGAGTGACGACGGGTACCGGGGCGTTCCGTGCGGAAGCCGCGATAGCCATGCCAATAACCGGCATGTTGTTTATATTGCACCATTTCCATGTTCGACGGGACCGGGGTTTGGGTCTGTTGAACAGGCGCCGCCAGCGCAGGAACGGTAGACGAGAGGGCGAGAAGAGCGCTGAGCGCAACGGCGGATGGGGCTAGATTAAGCATTTTCATGATAAACCCTCCTTACTGGATTTACGTATGAAAAATGCGTTCTGCGCGCGCGAAGTTCCAACGTCACACGCGACTTCCTACACTCGTGATTGCAGGCGATCCGGCGTGACTCGAAGCCAAAAAAATCAAAAAATGTAATCTTTCAAAGCAGTGAGAGCAGAGGCCCGCGACAATTCATCGGATGTTTGAATTCACTGTTCTCAATTCGCGTACAAAGGACGGTAACCCTGGCTTGCGATACAGGAGACATATTGCCGATGGGCGGCACCGCTTGCATTCGATTCCCGTTCTGCGGGATCGCGGTGGCCGGTCATCTGCGCACGCAGGTCGTACTGCCTGTTGGACTCGTCATACATCGCGTTGGCATCGGACACGCAGAGGCCATGTGCGATGTCAGGCGGATTGACGGGGGAAGCAACCGGTACAAGCACCGGCGCATTGGCACGGTCAATGCAGCCGGCTAGGGCGACCATCATCGCGATGAGGCCTACCGCACCAAAAAATCCGCTCTTCATGCAATCCTCCGGCCGCTCGCCTGACACATCCATCGCTTCCGCAGATAGACACCGAAGATTGCGCGAAACTAGGCAGGAGGATCCGATGGAAAACTTGCTCGCAGACTTCACGGTAAAGCCGGAAGATAACCGCGGACGCTGCGGACAATGAGTTATATTATTTCAGGAAAAGAATGGCGCACCCGAAGAGATTCGAACTCCTGACCCCCAGATTCGTAGTCTGGTGCTCTATCCAGCTGAGCTACGGGTGCGCTTGCAGAAGCGGCCGTGCCGCTTGCGTGGGCGGTTCTCTAAAGGGTCTTTTCGGGCAATGCAATAGCAATTCGAAAAAAATCGCGACTTTGATTCCGCAAAGCACATTTGCGGAAATCGCATCACTTTTCGGCGTGCGACCGGCTGCGGTAATCTTCCAGCGAAACCGGGCGATCCGGAATTTCGATGCGGAACTGCGTGCCGACCGACGGCTTTTCCACAAGGGCTATGGTCCCGCCATGCGCCAGCACCAGCTCCCGGGCGATGGTGAGGCCGAGGCCCGTGCCGCCCGAGCGTGCCGAGCCACGGAAGGCGGCAAACAGGTTTTGCCGAGCCTTCAGCGGCATGCCGGGGCCTGTATCGTCCACGGTGATGCTGACGACGCTGCCGACGCGCTGAGCGGCGACGGTGATGCGTCTGACGCCCCCGGTTCGCTCTTCGCCCGGTGAAGTCAGCGCCTGCAGGGCGTTGCGGCAGAGATTGTGGATGATGCGGAACAGCTGCTCGCTATCGCCATCCACTTCCAGATCCGGCCCCATCTGCTCGACGAATTCGACGCCGCTCTGCGGGTCGATCGCGAGGATATCCTTCACCTCCTGCACAAGTTCGTAAAGGCGGACGCGGCGGCGGCGCGGCGCCGATTCGGTTGCCTTGCCATAGGAGAGGACCTCGGTCGTGTAACCGACGGCGCGATCAATGGTGCGCAAGAGTTTTGGTGCAAAGCTCTTCACCATGGGATCGTCGACATCGACGAGGCGGTCGGACATCAGCTGGGCTGATGCCAGGATATTGCGCATGTCATGATTGATTTTAGAGACCGCCAGGCCGAGGGCGGCGAGGTTTTTCTGCTGCTTCAGCGTCTTCTGCAGTTCGAGCTGCATGGACGTCAAATTGCGGCCGGCAACGGCCAGTTCATCGCGCCCGCCATCGCCGACATAGACGTGCTGGGGATTTTCAGGATCGGAGGCGAACTGCTGCATGCTGCCCGTCAGCTTGCGGATCGGTCGGATGAGAATGCGGTTGATGGCGAAGAAGATCAGCGTCGCGGTGAAGAACGAGATCAGGATAGAGAGAAGCAGAACATTGCGGGCGTAGGCGAACATGGCCTTGCGCAGCGGCTTGTCCTTCATGACCACCTCTACGCCGGTATCGGTCTCGCCCACCGCACCGTAGACGCGGATCATGCGATTGCCGCCGAAGATCATCGTGTCCAACGCATCGCGCATCGCGGTCAATGGCGGAATGTCACTGAGGTCGTAGGATTCGTCGACCGAGGTCGGCATTTCGCTCATGGCAAGCAGGCGGGAGGTTCCTTCCTTGCGCAGCACGATCGCCTTGGTGCCTGTTGCTTCCAGCGTCTCCTTCTGCAGCGCGCGCGGCAGCTCTACCGGCTGCAGCCCGTCGATAACGATGGCAGCTGCTGCGGCCGTATTCAGCCGATCTTCGAGCCAGCGGACGCGCATGCTCGCAATCGAGGGGAAGAAGATCAGAATTTCCGCCAGCATGATGAAGACCACGGTAAGCCAGAGCAGCTTGCCCGAAAGGCCGCCGAATTTGCCGGCACTCAGATACGGGCCTTTTACAGCCTCACCCGCAGCCGTGTTTTCCGTTGTGGAAATTTCGCCCTGGTCTTGAACCGGCATCTCGTCCTGTCCGTGCGGCGAATGGCCGCTCATCAGAATGAGCTCTTATAATAGACGAGAATGCTCCGCTTTCAAATCTTTGCGAGGAGCGGCAATCATCACAAATGAAAACGCCGCCCGCAGGCGGCGCTCCGAATCCTTTTCGGGACCGGGATCAGAACTCTTCCCAGTTCTGCTCCGCAACAGCCGCATTGCCACTGAACGCACGCGTGACACGGCCAATTGTGCGGCGGGCAGGAGAGGCGATCGGCTGATAATGGTCCTGACGGACAACCGCGACCGGTGCTTCGTTCGAAACCTTGAAGCGAGAGATGAGGCGCACGAGGCCATCGGCTTCGGCCGACAACTTATGCGTCGCGGCCGAGGTCTCTTCCACCATCGCTGCATTCTGCTGCGTGACCTGGTCCATCTGGTTGACGGCTGTGTTGACTTCCTTGAGGCCGGTCGACTGTTCCTTCGCCGCAGTCGCGATCGAATGGATATGATCGTTGATGGCGATAACCCGGGTGCCGATTTCGGACAATGCCTCACCCGTTGCCTGGACGAGCTTGACGCCAATCTGCACCTCATCGCCAGATTTGGTGATGAGCGCCTTGATATCCTTGGCTGCGGTGGCCGAGCGCTGGGCAAGCTCGCGCACTTCCTGCGCGACAACGGCAAAGCCCTTGCCGGCCTCACCCGCGCGGGCAGCCTCGACGCCGGCATTCAAGGCAAGCAGATTGGTCTGGAAGGCGATTTCATCGATGACGTTGATGATCTGGCTGATCTCACGGGATGCCTGCTCGATACGGCCCATGGCATCGACTGCGTTGCGCACGACGACGCCGGAGCGCCCAGCGTTTTCCTTTGCCTCCGAAACCATGACGGTCGCTTCCTGGGCACGTTCGGTAGAGTTCTGCACGACGGCAGTGATCTCGTCGAGAGCGGCGGAAGTCTCCTCGAGTGCCGCAGCCTGCTGTTCCGTGCGCTTGGAGAGATCGTCGCTGGCATTCCTCAGCTCGTTGGTGTTGCCGTTGATCGCTTCCGTCGTCTCGCGCACTTCGCGCATGGTCGTCTGCAGCGTTGCCAGCGTGTTGTTGACGTTTTTCTGCAGTTCGGCGAAGGCGCCCTGGAACTGGCCACGCATGGTCTGCGTAAGATCACCTTCGGCAAGGCTTGCGATAACACGGCGGGTTTCGTTGATACCGGAATCGACGCTCGACAGCAGCGTGTTGATGTTGCCGGCGAACTGATTGAGGCTCTCGTCCTCATAGTCCTTGTTGATACGATGGCTGAAATCACCGGCAGCAGCGGCGGCAACGACGACGGACATACTGGACTGCAAGTCGTCGCTCTTGGCGCGCATCGCCGCCTCCTGGGCGTTCATGCGCTTGATGACGAGACCGTTTTCCTTGAAGACGGCAACGGCAGCCGCCATTTCGCCAATCTCATCCTTGCGGCCGGCAAAAGGCACCTCGGCCTGGAAATTGCCGTTTGCGACTTCCTTGATCGCGTGTGTCACCTTCTTGATCGGCCGGCTCAGGTGGCTCGTGCCGATATAGAAGCCCATGCCGACGCCGGCTGCGATGCCGATACCGGTGATGCTGAGCACCAGCATCAGGATCCAGCTGCGGAAATCCTCGATCTCATCGTTGACCGCCGTCAACTCTGCCTTGTCGGTGTTGACGATGGCATCGATCTCGGCCTGGAAGGCCTTGCGGTTGGCGCGGTTGGCGTCGTTGTTGCCCTGCTCGTTAGCCGCCTGCGGGCCCACTTGCGTGCCGAGGCGAGCCGTCTCGGTGCGGAAGGTGCGGAATTCCCTGGCGCGGTCCACAAGCTTGGCGAAGGAAGCCTTCTGGCTGTCGGGCACCAGCGGCGCCCAGCCGGCGATGACCTTGTCGATCTCATCCAGATCGGCCATCAGGCCCTTGGCGAAGGCCGGCGTTTCCTGAAGGGTCTTTGCGGCGTAGATGCCGCGCGATTCCATGACGACAGCGGTGACGAATCGGTTGAGGCGCTCGCCAGCATAGGCGCGGGCCGCCGCATGTTCGTAAGCGGTCAGGTTTTCATTGTATTTGTGCATCGCAGAAAGGGCGGTAGCACCAATCAGAAGCGCAACGCCGCCCATGACGGAAACAAGAAGATTGATTTTGCCACGGATTTTCAACGAACGCTCCCTCGCTTTGCACAACGCCTGGAAAGAAAATTCCCAGCCGATAGGCAGAAGATCAGGTAAATTCGTTAATGTTGTATTTCGAATATTAATGATGACAGCTACAGAAAATTACCCCTATTTACTCTGATGAACGGTTTTGGCCCGTCCAAAATCGAGCACCTTCAAGGAATAAAAGCGACGGCTGGAAGCGTACGGACGGCTGGAGGCGAAATTCACAACCAGATCGTGAAACGCCACATTCGTTAATACCGCAGTGCGAAATCTTGCTTTCCGCCGCTGAGATCCAGTGAATCCGACAGCGTTAATTGACTTTGGAAAGCTTCATCCGTATAAGCCGCCGCACGTCCGGTCATTCAAGGTCTTTCGTGACCTCGCCCGTTCGAAAACCACGCTCCTTGCATTATGCAAATTCAAGAAGGGCCGCACTCCGCGGTGTTTAAATAAATGAAGCGTACCTATCAGCCCTCGAAGCTTGTTCGCAAGCGCCGCCACGGTTTCCGTGCGCGTATGGCCACTAAGGGCGGCCGCAAGGTCATCGTTGCTCGCCGCGCTCGCGGCCGCAAGCGTCTTTCGGCCTAAGGCCGGAATTGCCCGATAATGGCGGGCGACTTGAAGACCAAAGAAGACAAAAAGATTGTCGGGCGGCTGAAGAGCCGCCCGCAATTTCTTGCAGTCCGCGAAGGCGAAAAGCGCCGCGGCAGTCTCTTCCTTCTCGAGGTCTTGAACCGCAAGGAAGAAGACAGCGAAGCCCGTGTCGGCTTCACGGTTACCAAAAAACACGGCAATTCGGTCGAAAGAAACCGCATGCGACGGCGCCTGAAAGAGGCGGTGCGGCTTCATGCAGGGTTTGCAATGCAGCCCGGACACGACTATGTGGTTGTCGCGCGCAGGGACGTTTTGACAGCGTCCTTCGACGAACTGGCCGCGGAATTGAAAAACCGCGTGAAAACCAGGCCTAAACATAGGCGCTCGAAAGACGAGCGCCCCAGGAACGTATGATGGAAAACAACCGCAATTACTTCATTGCGATCGCTCTCTCGGTGCTGATCGTCCTTGGCTGGCAGTTCCTCTATATGAACCCACGCATCGAGGCTCAGCGTAAGGCCCAGGAAGCCCAAAAGGCGCAGCAGCAGACCGAGCAGACGCAGCAGCCGGCAGCCCGCAGCCAGGGCACCCAGCCGAATGGCGCCGCCCCGACTGGCCAAGCCGCCGCGACCGCGACCCGTGAAGAAGCACTTGCAAAATCCCCGCGCGTTGCCATTGAAACAGCCGCCCTTTCCGGTTCCGTCAACCTCGTCGGCGCTCGCCTCGACGACCTGAGGCTCAAGGGCTATCACGAGACCGTCGACGACTCGAGCCCGATCATCACGCTCTTCTCGCCGGCTGATACCAAGGACGGCTACTTTACCGAACTCGGCTTTGTCGGCAGCGACGCGACAGGCACCGTTCCCGGCCCCTCCACACTGTGGGCCGCACCGGAGGGCGCAAAGCTCACGGAAAAGACACCGCTGACGCTGACTTATACCAATGACCGAGGCATTACCTTCGCTCGTACGATCTCCGTCGACGAACGCTATATGTTTACGGTGACGGACAAGATTCAGAATACCGGCGAGACGCCGATTTCCCTCTCTTCTTATGGCCGCGTAACACGCTATAACAAGCCGACGACGCCATCGGTATACGTTCTTCATGAGGGCTTTATCGGCGTCATCGGCGATGACGGCCTGATCGAGAGCAAGTATACGGCCGTTGAGAAGGAAGCCGTCACGCCTGCAAAATCCACTGGCGGCTGGCTCGGGATCACCGACAAATACTGGGCGGCCACGATCATCCCGCCGCAGCAGACAGCCTATGACGCCCGCTTTTCGCATTTCACCGATGGTCAGCCACGCTATCAGGCAGATTACAAGGGTGATGCCTTCACGATTGCGCCCGGTCAGTCGATCGAACTCCGGAATATGGTATTTGCCGGCGCAAAGGAAGTTCCCGTCATCGACGGCTACGAAGCGACCTACAACATCCCGCGCTTCGACCGCCTGATCGACTGGGGTTGGTTCTATTTCATCACCAAGCCGATGTTCAAGCTGATGGACTTCTTCTTCCGCTACTTCGGCAATTTCGGCGTGGCGATCCTCTGCACGACCATCGTCGTCAAGGCGCTGTTTTTCCCGCTCGCCAGCAAGCAGTATGCTTCGATGGCGAACATGAAGCGCGTGCAGCCGAAGATGGAAGAACTGAAGGCCAAGTTCGGCGACGACCGTATGGGCCTGCAGCAGGCGACGATGCAGCTTTACAAGGAGGAGAAGATCAACCCGATCGCCGGCTGCTGGCCGGTGGCGCTGCAGATCCCGATCTTCTTCTCACTCTACAAGGTGATCTACATCACCATCGAAATGCGTCACGCGCCGTTCTTCGGCTGGATCAAGGACCTTTCGGCGCCCGATCCGACGTCGATCGTCAATCTCTTCGGCTTGCTGCCGTTCGAGGCTCCGACCCTCCTGCATCTCGGCGTCTGGCCGCTGATCATGGGTATCACCATGTTTTTCCAGATGCGCATGAACCCGACCCCGCCCGATCCGACGCAGGCGATGATCTTCAACTGGATGCCGCTGGTCTTCATGTTCATGCTGGCAAGCTTCCCGGCCGGCCTCGTCATCTACTGGGCCTGGAACAACACGCTCTCGGTGATCCAGCAGTCGGTCATCATGAAGCGCCACGGCGTGAAGATCGAACTCTTCGACAACTTGAAGGGCATGTTCAAACGAAAACCGGCGCCATCGAAATAGTCCGAAAGCCCCGCTCCGGCGGGGCTTTTTGTTTCGGGCCTCATGATCGCCAGACCGCGCGAACCTTGACAATCCCCCTTAAAAACACGAAGCCGGTTTCCTTCCCGAACCCGGAGATTGCAGAATTCATATGACTGAAATCGCAAAGCCGCTCTTCGGCCACCCCTGGATCTTCATCCGCGGCGTGCCCTCCATGCAGTTCCTGCCGCCGGAGGGACCGCTGGAAGTGGCTTTCGCCGGCCGCTCGAATGTCGGTAAATCCTCGCTGATCAACGCTCTCGTCGGTCAGAAGGGTCTGGCGCGGACCTCCAATACGCCCGGACGTACGCAGGAGCTCAACTATTTCGTCCCCGACGGCTATTCCGGCGAGGGCGGCGATCTGCCGCCGATGGCGCTGGTCGATATGCCGGGCTACGGTTATGCGCAGGCACCGAAGGAGCAGGTGGATAGCTGGACGAAGCTCGTTTTCGACTATCTGCGCGGCCGCGCAACGCTGAAGCGTGTCTATGTACTGATCGACAGCCGCCACGGCATCAAGAAGAATGACGATGACGTCCTGACGCTGCTCGACAAAGCCGCCGTTTCCTACCAGATCGTGCTGACCAAGACGGACAAGATCAAGGCGCCTGCCGTGCCGAAACTGATTGCCGAAACGTCGGAAAAGATCCGCAAGCGGCCGGCCGCCTATCCCGCCGTGCTCTCTACCTCCTCGGAAAAGAATGAGGGGCTGGACGAGCTGCGACAGGCGATCGCCGAGACCGTCGGCATCAGCAACTGGAAATAAAAGAGGCGCCAGAAAAGCGCCTCCAGTCGCGGCTGGTACCAGGCTTTACATCTTAGGCAGCAGCACCTTGTCTATGACGTGGATCACGCCGTTCGACTGTTTGACGTCGGCAATGGTGACGTGGGCGACACTGCCATTTTCATCCGTCAGCGTAATCTTGCCCATGCTTTCCTTTGCCTTGAGCACGCAGCCGCCGACCGTCTTGATGTCGTGCTCGCCGCCGTCATCCTTGATCATCTTGGCGACGGTCGTAGACATCGCATCGGCAGCAACGACATGGCAGGTCAGGATTTTGACGAGCTTATCCTTGTTTTCCGGCTTCAGCAGCGTGTCGACGGTGCCTTTCGGCAGGGCAGCGAAGGCTTCATTGGTCGGAGCGAAGACGGTAAAAGGGCCTTTACCTTCCAGCGTGCCGACAAGGCCGGCGGCCTTCACGGCAGCAACCAGCGTGGTGTGATCCTTGGATTTGACTGCGTTATCGACGATATTCTTGTTCGCATACATCGCAGCACCGCCGACCATCGGGTTCTTGGCTTCAACGGCGAAAGCGACTGCGGAAAAGGCGGCCGCGAGTGCTATGGCACGCAATAAGGACTTGATCATGATTTTCTCCTCTGCACCCGGCGCAGTCGCCGGCCCAATGCCCTGCGCCGCCCGGATATCAGCAACTACGGAAGACGCTGCAGAAGAGTTTCAGGAAAAGATCTTTATCTACGGCCGATGGAGCGCACCGCTGGCAAGAACAGGACCGGTCGGCTGATGAGTGGGGGAGCCGCCGAATGGCTCCAGGCTGACGGCAAGTGTCGCGCCATCGGAAATCTGGCCGCGCAAATCCGTCGGGATCACTAGTTCACCATCCATTCCCGGCTGGAAAACGCCAAGGGAACGAGGCGTGCCGCTGCCAGGTACCAGCCAAAGCTCAAGAGATTTCTCCTCGGGCTTGCCGGCCGCAACCGGGACGATCTTCAGCCGGCCGCTCTGGATTTGATAAGATGCTGCCAAATTGACCTGATTGTTCTGCCCTGAAAGTTCCGCGATCAGCGGCCGCGCTGCCGGAGGCTGCGGCACAAGGCCCGAGGCAAAGGCGATCACGCCGAGCGTGACGGCAAGCGAGGCAAATGCCAGCGATCGCCAGAAAACGGCGGAATTCCAGAGGCCATGCGAAAAGCGCGGCACACTTTCTGCGTCGGCGAAAAGGCGCGCTTCGATCTGCTTGAAGGTCTCACGGCCGGGTGCGGCCGTGCCGTATTCGTCATTGAAGCTGGAGAGATTGACCTCCCAGCGGCTGACGATGGCGGCAAACTGTCGATCGCGGCGCATGCGCTCCTCGACGATCCTGCGATCTTGAAGAGAGAGGACGCCAAGCACATATTCGCCGGCGAGAACCTCATCCCGGGAGCGGTCTCCCTTGCTTCTGTCGGGCGATGTCATCGTTCCATGCACTCTCTCAGTTTCAGCAGGCTGCGTCTTAGCCATGTCCGCATCGTATTCAGCGGGATACCAAACTGATCGGCCAGTTCCCGATAGCTTAGTCCTTCGACATATGCTCGCTTCACCGCGACCGCACGATCAGCTTCCAACTCTTCCATGCAGGTGTCAATCCGCCTTCCTTCATCCCCTATCACGACTTGCGCTTCGGGATCGGGACCGGCATCGGCAAGATCAAGCATGCTGTCGACTTCGTCGGCAACTGGCTTGCGCGCCCTGATCGCATCGATCGACTGATTGCGGGCGATTGCCGCGAGCCAGGCGGCCGATGTCAAAGAGCCGGCCGTAAACGCACCTGCGCGCTGCCATATCTTGATATAGACTTCCTGCAGCACCTCCTCAGCCTCGTTCCTGTTTCCAAGAATACGAAGGCAGATTGCCAGAAGTTTCGGACTGGTCTGGTTATAGAGAGCGGCGAAAGCCTTGCGGTCGCCGAGCGCTACGCGGCCAATCAAATCTGCAAAATCGCCAGTCATGTCGCCCTCGAATGAACGATTTCAGGTTCAATAGTTTCAATACGAGCTGGCAGGTTCCCAGGCCGGCCATAGATACAAAAAACTATTGCATGCCGGATTATTCCCTCTGTCAAAAACTTGAGATAAAAGGCCGCCATCAATCCGCGGGGTCCCCATGAACGAGTCCGAAAGCGAAATCCAGGCACGTCTTCTCGCACAGGCGCTGCCCTTCATGCAACGTTACGAAAACAAGACGATCGTCGTGAAGTACGGCGGCCATGCCATGGGCAATCCCGAACTCGGCAAGGCCTTTGCCAGCGATATCGCGCTTCTGAAGCAGTCCGGCGTCAACCCGATCGTCGTGCATGGCGGCGGCCCGCAGATCGGCGCCATGCTGACGAAGATGGGCATCGAATCCAAATTCGAGGGCGGCCTGCGCGTTACCGACCAGAAGACGGTCGAGATCGTCGAAATGGTTCTCGCCGGCTCCATCAACAAGGAGATCGTCGCGCTCATCAACCAGACCGGCGAATGGGCGATCGGCCTCTGCGGCAAGGACGGCAACATGGTCTTTGCCGAAAAGGCGCGCAAAACCGTCAAGGACCCCGATTCCAACATCGAGCGTGTGCTCGATCTAGGCTTCGTCGGCGAAGTCGTGGAAGTGGACCGCACGCTGCTCGATCTTCTCGCCCGCTCCGAGATGATCCCGGTCATTGCGCCGGTTGCTCCGGGCCGCGACGGCGCGACCTATAATATCAACGCCGACACGTTTGCCGGTGCGATTGCCGGCGCGCTGAACGCCACCCGACTGCTGTTCCTGACGGATGTGCCCGGCGTGCTCGACAAGCAGGGCAAGCTCATCAAGGAACTTTCCGTTGCAGAAGCACATGCGCTAATTGCCGACGGCACGATTTCTGGCGGCATGATCCCGAAGGTCGAAACCTGCATCGACGCGATCAAGGCCGGCGTGCAGGGCGTCGTCATCCTGAATGGCAAGACCGCCCATTCCGTGCTGCTCGAAATCTTCACCGAACATGGCGTCGGTACGCTGATCGTTCCCTGATTACCCAGCGGCGGCGTAGATCGCTGCCGCTGCTTCCTTCAGCTTTTCCATCATGGCCCGGTATGGCCCTGGACCGTAGCTGATGCGCGAGACGCCGAGCCTAGCGAGATCAGCCGGATCGGGGGCGCCTGCCTTCATCATGATATTGACCGGCAGCGTGGAAGCCGCGCAGACTTTCTCGATCAAAGCCGGCTCGATGAGACCAGGTACGAAGAAACCGCTGGCGCCTGCCGCAGCATAGGCCTTGCCGCGCTCAATCGCCGCATCGACCAGACCGGCATGCCTGGACCCATCGCCCTCCTGCAGGAAAAGATCGGTGCGCGCATTGATGAAGAAATCAATGCCCCTTCCCTTCGCCATTTCCCTGATGGCGCGAATGCGCGCTGTCTGGGCCTCGACTGCATGAAGACCGGTTTCGCCTACCTTTTGATCCTCGAAATTGATACCGACGACGCCAGTATCAAGCAGCTTTGCGACATTGGCCGCTGCACCAGCTGGCTCCGTCGAATAGCCGCCTTCGAAATCGACAGAAAGCGGCAGATCGTTGACGGCGGTGATTGACCGTGCCGTCTCGATGAGCACGTCCATCGGCAGCTTCTGGCCATCGCCATAACCATGGGCGGCTGCAACGGACCAGCTGCCGGTCGCAAGCGCCTTTGCGCCGGCTTCCGTCACGGCTTTGGCCGTTCCAGCATCCCAGATGTTGTATAGAATGACGGGGCTGCCCTTGCGATGCAGCTTGCCGAAAATCTCGGCCTTCTCAGCCTGATTCATGCCGTCCTCTCCATCTTGTGTGTACTGATCTTTTCCTCGTGCCGCAGCAGCCATTGCTTGCGCCAGAGCCCGCCGCCATAACCTGTCAACGATCCATCCGCACCCAAGATGCGATGGCAGGGCACGATAATGGCGAGCTGGTTGGCGCCGTTGGCGCGGCCGACGGCACGCACGACTTCGGGCCGCTCCATTTCCCTCGCGAGATCGCCGTAGGCACGTGTCTGACCGACCGGGATTTCTATGAGCTTTGCCCAGACATGTTTTTCGAAGGGCGTGCCTCCAAGAGCCAGCGGCGTCTTGAAGACGGTCAGCCGCCCCTCGAAATAATTCCTGATTTCAGCCTCGATCTGATCTATCGGCGACGTGCGGCCGATTGCGACAGAGGAACGGACGCGCTTCTGCAGCGCGTCGAGTTCAGTCGGCAGCGCCCTACGGTCGTGAAATTCGAGAAGGTGCAGATGCGTCTTGTCGGCAACCGCGATCATCGGCCCGAGGGGCGTGTCGAACCAGTCGGCAAAGAGCAGTTCGCGGTTCTGCGAGAGCGCTGGTGCCTGGCCGACGAGGCGCTGGAAGGCTACCCGGAAGCCACTCGGCGACTCATATCCCGCGTCGAACTGCGCATCGATGACACGTGCGCCATCGGCCAATTGCCGGGCAGCTTCGCCAAGCCGGCGATAACGGACGATATCGTGGAATGTCATGCCAAGCGCCCGCTTGAAGGCACGGCGCACAGTCGAAGGATGATGGCCCCGGCGAATGAGCTCATCTTCGGTCCAGCGCACGTGCGGCTCGTTGTCGAGCCGCGCCAGCAGTTCGTCGACGATCGGCTCCCGGCCGGGCTGTTCCAGCGGCCTGCAGCGTTGGCAAGGGCGAAACCCGGAATGGATGCAGGCGGCGATCGTATCGAAGAAGATCGTGTTTTCGCGCTTCGGCTTGCGCGCGGGGCAGGTCAGACGGCAGAAAATGCCTGTCGTCTTCACGCAGACGTAGGCCTGGCCCTCATAATCGGCGCTGCGAGCGATCAGGGCGTCATAAAGCGTATCATCATTGGGGCGTTCGAAAAGCATGTCCGCTTTCTAGCATCCCGAACCTCAACCGTCCGCCGAAAATCGGGCGTCTATTTTTCTCTTCGTGATTTTCTTAGTGCGGCAGCCATGCCATAAGGGCAGCCATGACAAAGATTGACCGCACGCCCAGCAAGAACGATTTCGAGCATGTAACCGAATGGGTCTTCGACCTCGACAACACGCTCTACCCGCATCACATCAATCTTTTCGCCCAGATCGACAAGAACATGACAGCCTATGTCTCGGCCCTCCTGCAAATGGAGCATGACGAGGCCCGCAAACTGCAGAAGCAATACTATCTTGAACATGGGACAACGCTGCAAGGCCTGATGATCCATCACGGGATCGATCCTAACGATTTTCTCGAAAAGGCCCATGCCATCGACTATTCCGCGCTGACCCCACAGCCGGAACTTGCCGAAGCCATCAAGGCCCTGCCGGGGCGCAAGTTCATCTTCACCAATGGCAGTGTCAGGCATGCGCAGGCGACGGCCAGCGCGCTCGGCATTCTCGATCATTTCGACGATATTTTCGATATCGTTGCGGCCGACTACCTGCCAAAGCCGGCACAGGCGACCTATGACAAATTCACGGCGCTCGAGAAACTCGAAACCGGCAAGGCGGCGATGTTTGAGGATCTGCCGCGCAATTTGACGGTGCCGAAGGCGCTCGGCATGCAAACCGTTCTGCTCGTGCCGCGCAATCTGGAAGAGACTGTCGTCGAATGGTGGGAGCGGACGAGCGGCGAGGACGATCACATCGACTTCGTCACCGACGATCTCGCTGATTTCCTGAAGAAGATTACTGCCTGACTTACCAAAATTTCATCCATCTTACAGATGTTTAATTGGGCCGTGACGCGGTTCGGTCCTACCTTTCGTAGCGAGGGACATTCTACGAAAGGACGCACTGATATGTATCGCAACAAGCTTATCCTGACGGCGCTTTCTTCTGTTCTTCTACTCGGCGGAGCCGCCGGGGCCAGCTTCGCAGCAGCGGGCGATCAGCCTAATCGTCCGCCTCACCAGGGGAAGATGGAGCATGGCATGATGGGCGGACCGCGCGGCGCCGCCTTCCGCGAAATCGCCTTTGTACGCATGCTGAAGCAGTTCGACGCCAATAAGGACGGACAGGTCTCCAAGCAGGAGGCAACCGACGGCATGGAGAAGATCTTTGCCGCCATTGACACGAACCATGACGGATCCCTAACTCCGGGGGAAATCCGCGAATACCGTCAGGCCCAGTTCAAGGCTCGCCGCGAAGCTGCCTCGGCCAAACAAGGCGATGCGGACGCGGATGCAACAGCTCCGAAGATGGCCGATAACAATGACCGTGGCCGGCCCGATCGCGACGGTCGTCATGGAAGGCACATGCGGATCATGAGCGCTTCACTGATGATGCATCGCATCGATACGGATGAAAACGGCCAGATCAGCAAACAAGAGGCGGAAACCGCCTTCAACAAGTTCTTCGATCGCATGGACCGTAACAAGGACGGTGTGATTTCGATCGACGATATGCCGGACCAGCCTTTTCTCTAAGAGGAAGTGATTGTCTCTTCCTTAATATCGCGAGGGGTTTGCCCCTTACCCAGAGCCCTCTTCCCTTCTACGGGGAGAGGGTTTTTCGTGGCAGTTTCTCGAAGGTGAAGCTCACGAAGCAAATGCCACCGGCCTATGTGGCACTGCTCTGCTCCCGGTGCTCGTAAGCGCCCTGCACGATCTCCCAGGCCTCGTCGGCCGTGTCGACGAAGCTGATCAGGTTCACGTCTTCAGGCGCGATCGTACCGAATTCGGCAAGCGCTTCGAAATTGATGATACTACGCCAGAATTTCGAGCCAAAGAGCAGCAGCGGGATGCGCTCCATGCGGCCGGTCTGGATCAGCGTCAGGCACTCGAAGAATTCATCCAGCGTGCCGAAACCTCCGGGAAAGACTGCAACCGCCTTGGCGCGTAGCATGAAATGCATCTTACGGATCGCGAAATAGTGGAAATTGAAGCTGAGCTCCGGTGTCACATAGGCATTCGGCGCCTGCTCATGCGGCAACACGATGTTGAGGCCGATAGAAGGGGCACCCTCATCAGCCGCGCCGCGGTTACCAGCTTCCATGACGCCGGGGCCGCCGCCGGTGACGACGACATATTCGTGGAAATCGAAGCCGGCCGAGTAACGTGAGCACAAACGGGCGAATTTGCGGGCCTCATCGTAATAAACCGATGCTGCTTCGAGGTTTGCACGCTGGGTCTCGTTGCGGGCTGCCCAGGCGCTCTGGCCGGGGGCCGGAATACGGGCGCCGCCGAACATGACGACGGTTGACGTGATGCCGCGCTCGGCCATCATCATCTCCACCTTCAGCAGTTCAAGCTGCAGGCGGATCGGGCGAAGCTCCTCACGGCAGAGGAAATCCTCGTCCACATAGGCCAGGCGATAGGCCGGCGAGAGCGTCTGTGGCGTTTTTGGAACCGCTTCCGCACGCTGCTTGTCGCTCGAACTGCTCTTCAGCGGATCCCAGACGCTGTCCTTGCGCCCCGCGCCGCCGTTTCTTGCCTTCGCCATGTCGAAATGCCTTTCAGTATCACCGGTCACAAGTGATCGGATATGTCGCTATAACGCCTTGAATCCAGATATGATCTTGTCCGAAAAATCATTCCATTTTACGGGCGCATGCTGTAGATCGGGTGACAGCCCGCCAACCGCAATTCCGGAGACTCCGTCGTCTCCACGATAAAGATCGAAGTTTAAGGAATTCTCATGAGCGCCACTGACCTCGCATCCCTCGAAAAGACCATCGAAACCGCCTTCGACAATCGCGATAATGTGAACACGTCGACCAAAGGCGAAGTCCGCGATGCGGTCGAGGCTGCTCTCAATCTGCTCGACGGGGGCAAGGCACGTGTGGCCGAACGCGGTGCCGATGGCGCCTGGAAAGTCAATCAATGGCTGAAGAAAGCCGTACTGCTCTCTTTCCGCCTCAATGATATGGAAGTGGTCAAGGGCGGTCCCGGCCAGTCAACCTGGTGGGATAAGGTTCCGTCGAAGTTCGAAGGCTGGGGCGAAAACCAGTTCCGCGCCGCCGGCTTCCGCGCCGTGCCGAACGCCGTCGTGCGTCGCTCTGCTTACATCGCTCCGAATGCGATCCTGATGCCATCCTTCGTCAACCTCGGCGCCTATGTCGGCGAAGGCACGATGGTCGACACCTGGGCGACAGTCGGTTCCTGCGCACAAATCGGCAAGCATGTGCATCTTTCCGGCGGCGTCGGCATCGGCGGCGTTCTGGAGCCGATGCAGGCTGGCCCGACCATCATCGAGGACAATTGCTTCATCGGCGCCCGCTCGGAAGTCGTTGAAGGCTGCATCGTGCGTGAAGGCTCGGTACTCGGCATGGGTGTCTTCATCGGCAAGTCCACCAAGATCGTTGACCGCGCCACCGGCGAAATCACCTATGGTGAAGTACCGCCCTATTCCGTCGTCGTCGCAGGCTCGCTGCCGTCGGACAAGACGATGGCGAATGGCCAGCCCGCACCGAGCCTCTATTGCGCTGTCATCGTCAAGCGCGTCGATAAACAGACCCGTTCGAAGACGGGCATCAATGAACTGCTCAGGGATTGATGACAGTCCGGAATTGATCCGGTAAACAGTCGGCGTCTTTTTGGGCAAGACGGCCCGCGCCTTGCCACGTCTTTGCCATTCCCACCGGATAATTCCACCGCCATGACCGCCACGAATCCTGTTGCCAATCTTCAGACGTTGATCCGCTGCCCGTCCGTGACGCCGGCGGAAGGTGGAGCGCTTTCGGCGCTGGAAGCTATGCTTTCGCCGCTCGGCTTCAAGGTCGAGCGAATGGTTGCGGCGGAAGCTGGCACGCCCGATGTCGAAAACCTCTATGCCCGTTTCGGGACGGATGGCCCGCATTTGATGTTCGCAGGCCACACCGACGTCGTGCCCGTCGGCGACGAAGGTGCCTGGACGCATCCGCCCTTTGCCGCCGAGATCGCTAATGGTGAGCTTTTCGGCCGCGGCGCGGTCGACATGAAGGGCGGCATTGCCTGCTTTGCAGCAGCCGTTGCCCGTCATATCGAAAAGTATGGTGCGCCGAAGGGTTCGATTTCCTTCCTGATCACCGGCGACGAGGAAGGCCCATCGATCAACGGTACGGTCAAGGTTCTGCAATGGGCGGCTGAACGCGGCGAGACCTGGGATGCCTGCCTCGTCGGCGAACCGACCAATCCGAACAAGCTCGGCGACATGATCAAGATCGGCCGGCGCGGCTCGCTCTCCGGCAAGATCGTCGTGCATGGCGTGCAGGGCCATGCCGCCTACCCGCACCTCGCCGACAATCCGGTGCGCGGCATGCTGCAGCTGACCCAGGCGTTGATGGATCCACCCTTCGACGCCGGCACCGATAATTTCCAGCCCTCCAACCTCGAAGTGACGACCATCGATGTCGGCAATCCGGCGACGAACGTCATACCGGCCAGGGCTCTGGCAAGCTTCAACATTCGATTCAACGACAGCTGGACGGCGGATACGTTGCGGGCCGAGATCATCCGGCGCCTTGATGCGGCCGCCGCAGATGGCGCATTGAGGCCGAGCCGCGAGCCGGTGAAATACGAGATCATTTGGGCCGATCGGCCGAGCCACGTTTTCCTGACGCGTAACAATGCGCTGATCGCCTCATTGTCCTCGGCGGTTGAGAGCGTCACAGGTGCATCGCCTGTTCTGTCGACCACGGGCGGCACCTCGGATGCGCGCTTCATCAAGGATTATTGCCCGGTCGTGGAATTCGGTCTTGTCGGCAAGACCATGCACATGGTCGATGAACGGGTCGCCGTTGCGGATCTGGAGACGCTGACAGCGATCTACGAGACCTTCGTCGAGCGTTGGTTTGAGAATGCCGGGGTTTGAGAATGCCGGGCTTTAGAGAGGTTCAATATTATCTCGCCGGCATCTGGTTGCTAATCAAGCTCGATCCGCGCGGTTTTCGCTTCCTCGATATATCGGACCGCGGCGTCAACCGTTCCTTCTGGGCAATCGTCTGGTGCTTGCCACCGACAGGAATTTCCTGGCTCGCGTTGCGTAACGGCTATCTCAGATCGATGCCGCCGGAGGCTGATGTAAGCTATCCCTTCTATTTTCGGCTAGGGCTTATCGAACTTAGCAACTGGATCGTGCCGCTGATCTTTGTTGGCCTGCTGCTGCTTGCTTTGCGCATGGGGGAGCGTTTCGCGCCTGTCGTCGTCGGCGTCAACTGGCTCAACGTGCCGCTCGCCTACATCAACGGATTGTTGCTGGCACTTGTCTTCTTCATCCCGAGCTTGATCGACATCGTGCGATTGCTGCTGCTCGTTTTGGTGCTGGCTCAAATTTTCGTGCTGACACGCGTTCTAAGAATGATCTGCCACGGGCAAGTCCTGATGGTCAGCGCGCTAACTCTGGCGCTGATAGTGCCGTCGATGATCGTGTCGGATTATCTGTTCAACTTCCTCAGCATATCCTCAGGGTAATCAGCGCGGATTGACGACTTCACCGTCCTCCTTGATGAATATTCCGACATCGGGATTGGGAAAAATCTCCGGCACGGCTTTGGGCGGGTGGCAGGCTCACGCCCCTCTCCATCACCACGATCGGTCGGTTTATCGGATGCGGGTCATCGCCAACCTATTGCGCGACGTGCCGCATGCGGGATTATGATAGATCGTCACCGTCATCGTTTTCATCCCCCTCTTTGCGGCGATCGGTAATCACCTCGGGATAGTCAACCTGCATGAAATAGAGCCCGTCCGGCGGCGCCACAGGTCCGCAGGCCTTGCGATCGCGTGCGTCGAGGGCCGCCCGCACATCGTCAGGCGTCCACTTGCCCTCGCCGGCGAGCTTCAGAGTTCCGGCGAAGGAGCGAATCTGATTGTGCAGGAAGCTCTGAGCGGTGGCGCGGATCTCGACCAGTTCGCCGTTACGCGTCACATCCAGCCGGTCGAGCGTGCGCAGCGGGCTGCTTGCCTGACAGTGCGCTGAGCGGAAGGTGGAAAAATCGTGCCTGCCGACGAGCGTCTGGGCTGCAGCATGCATGGCCTCGTGATCGAGCACCTTCGGCACCCACCAAGCCTTGCCTGCTTCCAACGCCAGCGGCGCCCGGCGACTGATGATGCGATAGAGATAATGCCGGCGAAGCGCGGAAAAGCGGGCGTCGAAGAATTCGCTCGCAACTTCTACATTCAGGATCGCCACCGTTTCGCCAGCGAGCTTCAGATGGGCGTTCAGCGCATTCTGCAGCTTGAAGGGTGACCAGTCCTTCGAGAGGTCGGCGTGGATGACTTGCCCCATAGCATGAACGCCGGAATCGGTGCGCCCGGCGCCACGGACGGAAACGGTATCGCCTGATGCCGAGAAAATCGCCCGTTCAATCGCGCCCTGCACGGACGGTCCATTGTCCTGTCGCTGCCAGCCGACATAGGGGCCGCCGTCATATTCGACGATCATGCGGTATCGCGGCATCAGGCGAGCCTCGTACCCGCAGCAAGCGGCGTACCGCGCAGGAAGTCGGCAGCGGCGAGCGGCTTGCCACCGGCTTTCTGAAGCTTTGTGAGGCGGACGGCGCCTGCGCCGCAGGCGATCACAAGATCGTCCGTCAGAAGCGTGCCGGCTGCCCCCTCACCCGTCGCGAGTTCTGAGCCGAGCACCTTGACGCGTTCCATCTTGCCGTTGCTCTCAAGTTCGAACCAGGCACCTGGGGACGGTGCGAGACCGCGAATATGATTGTGGACGTCCTTGGCGTCGCGGCTAAAATCGATGCGCGTTTCCGACTTATCGATCTTGGCGGCATAGAGCACGCCTTCGGCCGGTTGGGGGGTGAGCGGCAGGTCGTTCATCTCCAGCTTGACCATGGCTTCAGCCATCGCCTTCGCGCCTGTTTGCATAAGCCTGTCATGCAGTTCGCCGGCTGTCATATTGGGACCGATCTCGACTTCGCGCGTCAGCGCCACGTCGCCGGTATCGAGACCCTTGTCCATCTTCATGATCATCATACCGGTCTTTGTATCGCCGGCCATGATCGCCCGCTGGATGGGAGCGGCACCGCGCCAGCGCGGCAGTAGTGAGGCATGGCCGTTGTAGCAGCCATACCGCGTGCCATTGAGGATGGCTTCGGGCAACAGTAGACCATAGGCGACGACGACGCCGACGTCAGCGCTCAGCGCACGGAAGCGCTCACGCTCCACGGAGTCTTTGAAATTAACCGGCGTGAAGACCGGCAGGCCGAGCAGTTCGGCCGCCTGATGCACCGGCGATTTCTGAAGATCGAGCCCCCGTCGTCCGCCGGGTCGCGGTGGCTGGGTATAGACGGCGACGATCTGGTGGCCGGCTTCGACGAGCAGGCGCAGCGTCGAGACGGAAAAATCGGGCGTGCCCATGAAAACGATACGAAGAGACATTCTATCTCGCCAATTGAGGATCAACCGTCTTCAAACGGTTTGCCGGCTTACAATCAAGCCCGCTCGAAATCTATCGTATCACCGCTGCTATTCGGTTCAGAGCGCCTTGGATTTTGCAGCCTTGGTGAACTTCTTGATCACCATGTCGCGCTTCAGCCGCGAAATGTGATCGATGAAGAGCACACCGTTCAAGTGATCGATCTCATGCTGCAGGCAGGTCGCCAGAAGGCCATCCGCCTCTACGCTCTGTTCCTTGCCTTCACGGTTCAGATATTTGACCGTGACCTTCGCAGGGCGCTCGACTTCCGCATAATAGTCGGGAATGGACAGGCAGCCTTCCTCATAGACGGAGCGGTCTTCCGAGGAACTGACGATCTCCGGATTGATGAAGACGAGCGGCTGCTTCTCCTCACCTTCCTTTGCGAGGTCGATGACCAGCATGCGGCGCGGCAGACCGATCTGGATCGCGGCAAGGCCAATGCCTGGCGCGTCATACATAGTTTCCAGCATGTCGTCGGCCAGACGCTGGAGATCGGCGTCGACCCGTTCGATCGGCTTGGAAACCTGACGGAGGACGGGATCGGGAAGAATGATGAGTGGCTTGATGGTCATGGCGTTCCCATAACGCATCTTTTCACGCTAGGGAATCATCCGCCGGGCAGGGATTGCGGTTTTTTGCAGCACCTGCCCGAATTTTTCTCTCGATTACTCAGGCCGCGCGGCGAGCGGCAGTGGTACCCTGCCGGCTTTCGGCGCGCGCGCGGAAACGCTGCAGCAGTTCGACGAGGTTTTCGACCTCATCTTTCAGCCTGCGGGTTTCGGCCGAGGTACGCTCCACCATGCTGGAATTCTGCTGGGTGATCGTATCCATGTTGCGGATCGCGATGCTCACCTCGTTCACGCCCGTCGCCTGATCGCGGGCAGCGGCGGCGATATCGGCGACGAAGCGATTGATGATATCGATGCGGCTGATCATGTCACTCAGCGCCTCCCCGGTGCTGCTGACGATGTTCACACCTTCGTTCACCTGCGTCGAGCTTTCCGAAATCAGGTTCTTGATCTCCTTGGCAGCATCGGCCGTGCGCTGAGCGAGCTGGCGGACTTCCTGTGCGACGACGGCAAAGCCCTTGCCGGCATCACCGGCACGTGCGGCCTCGACACCGGCATTCAGCGCCAGCAGGTTCGTCTGGAAGGCGATCTCGTCGATGACGCCGATGATCTTGGCGATCTCGGTGGAAGACTTCTCGATGCCTGCCATGGCGGAAACGGCGCTGGTGACAAGCTCGCCAGAGTTCTTGGCCTTCTCCTGCGTTTCACGAACGGCACCGGATGCCTTCTCGGCATTGGCGGCGGTCTGGCTGACGCTGACGGAAAGCTGCTGCAGCGCCGCCGAGCTTTCCTCGACACCAGCTGCCTGCTGAGCAGTACGCAAGGCGAGATCGTCGCCGGCCTTGGAGATCACATCGGCGCCTTCGAGAATGTGACTGGAGGTCGTACGAACAGAGGTGAAGCCCTCACGGAGCGCGCTGACAGCCCTGTTGTAGTCTTCGGCCATTCCACGGAAATTGCCCGGCAAGTCGGAAGGAATCGTTGCTTCGAGGTCCCCACGCGACAGAGCTTCGAGACCACGGCGCAGATGCTCTAACGCTAAGGCCTGATCGGCTTCGGCACGAACCCGCTCATCCTCCAGCAAACGACGCTTTTCGTCGAGCGCATCCAGATAGACCGAGATCGAATAATCCATGTCGAGCATTGCTGCCTTAATGACTGCCGTCAGCTTTTCGGCAAGCGCCTTTCCCTGTTGGCGGGCAAAGAGAGAGGGCCATTGCCTTTCCATCAGACCGCGGACGAGATCCGACATGACCAGCGCATAGCCGCCAATATACCAGCGCGGCTCCAGGCCGATACGGGCATGGGTGCGGCCGACAGCTGTGACGCCGTTCACATAGCTCTGGTCGAAATTGCCGCCTGAAAGATTGCCCCAATGTTCCTGCTGGCGCTTTTTGGCGTGGCCCATATGCGCTCTGTCTGAAAAGAAGCCAGAGACAGCCGGCGTTTTAGCAAGCTTGTTGTAAAACTTGTCCAGGGCACCGCCGAGGAGCTCCGAGATCGTCGGGCGCAGTTCCCGCAGGTTCTTGCGTGCCTCGTCGTCGAGCTCAATGAAGTCAAGGCGCTGCCGGAGGGCATTGTCGGTCTGCTGGGAAGTCATGGGGGATCTCTATCTGGCGCGAATGCGGAGGGATAACGGCGCCAGATTTGGCGAATATGGTTGAGCAATCGTTAAACGCATCGCTAATTTTTCTTCTGTTACAGCGAAGTAGCCGAAAGCAGGCGAAAATGCCAACGTGGATTGTTCACGTTTTGATCTGGATATCGCTGGGCATTTTGTTATGGTGCGATATGACCATGACACCCGACTCACTCACCATTTCCTTGCCCATGCTGAGCCCTGGCGTGCTTGCGATCGCCGGCGGCGCGCTCGCCGTCATCATTCTCGTGACGATTGTGTTTGCGCTGCGCAATGCCGGCATTCGTCGCGAGGAAGCAGAAGAGGCCAATCTTCGCGCTATGGAAAGCGAAGCGCGCATGGCCGAGCTTCTGAAGATCCAGGCCGAGATGCAGGGGCGCATCTCGACGATGGCCGAGGTCTTCGGCTCGAGGCAGGCCGAACTCAATCAGGCAATCAACCTGCGGCTCGACGGCATGTCGCAGCGCATGAACTCAACGTTGACCGAGCAAACGAAATCGACGCATGATAACCTGCAAAAGCTGCAGGAGCGTCTGGCTGTCATCGATGCGGCCCAAAGCAATATCCAGACGCTCGCCAAGGATGTCGTCGGGCTGCAGGCCATCCTCTCCAACAAGCAGACGCGTGGCGCCTTCGGTCAGTCGCGCATGGAGACTATTGTTGCCGACGGTCTGCCCATTGGCGCCTATGCCTTCCAGCAGACGCTTTCCAACGGCTCACGTCCGGACTGCACGATCCGGATGCCGAACGGCGCGCCGCCGCTGGTCATCGATGCGAAATTTCCGCTCGAAGCCTGGAACGCAATCCGCGATGCCGGTGGGCCTGACGACAGCAAGCTTGCCGCCCAGCAGTTTCGCCGCGACATGGAAGTGCACATAAAGGACATTTCCGACAAATATCTGATCCAAGGCGAAACGCAGGATACCGCTTTCCTCTTCGTTCCATCGGAATCGATCTTCGCCGAAATCCATGAGAATTTCGAAGCGATCGTGCAGAAGGCGCATCGTGCGCGCGTCGTCATCGTCTCGCCTTCGCTGCTGATGCTGTCGATCCAGGTCATCCAAGCCGTGCTGAAGGATCAGCGCATGCGGGCGCAGGCGCATGTCATCCAGGGCGAAGTCGCGCTTTTGATGGATGACCTCGGCCGGCTGGACGAGCGCGTCCGTAAGCTGCAGGGACACTTCTCTCAGACGCAGCGCGACGTGGACCAGATTATCACCTCTGCGGACAAGCTCACGAAGCGTGGCGCAAAGATCGAAGCACTGGAATTCGAGGCGGGTGGCGACGGCAAGCCGGTGCGCGAGAATGAGCCGCCACCAAAATCAGTCGAAAGCCGGACCGGCCTGCTCAAGCTCAGAGTGGTTGACGAGGAGTAATCGCTTCGGCAGTGTCGCGACCCAAACAAGGGACGGACATTTCATGATCACAGTTTTTGGCTCCATCAACATGGACCTTATCGCCACCACAGAGCGCCTGCCGAAGCCGGGCGAAACAGTTGCAGGTAACAGCTTTGCGACGGCTGCCGGCGGCAAGGGTGCCAATCAGGCGCTCGCCGCCCGGCGCGCAGGCCGTTACGTCCATATGGCGGGCGCTGTCGGCAAGGACGCATTTGCCGAGGGTGCGCTTGAACTTCTCGACAGCGCCGGCACCGATCTTTCCCGCGTCAGCCATGTCGAGGGGCCGACGGGCACCGCTCTCATTCTCGTCGGTGGCGATGGTGAGAACATGATCGCCGTCATCCCCGGCGCGAATGGCAAGGTCAGCGGTGACGATGCCGAGGCTACCGTCGGCGCCATGAATGAGGGCGATATCCTCATGCTGCAGCTCGAGATCCCGGTTGAAGCGGTCGAGCGCGCACTTGCCGTCTCTCGCGCCAAGGGTATCACCAGCATTCTCAATCTCGCTCCGCTCATCCCGGATGCGCCGCGTCTGGGGCGGCTGGCCGATATCGTCATTGCCAATGAGACCGAGTTCGAGCGTCTGGCTGGACAGGAGAATATGAGTGCCAGCGATCGTGAAGCGGCGTTGAAGCGGCTGCATGCGGAGACCGGCCAGACCCTGATCGTCACACTCGGGGGGGATGGTGTCATCGCGATCCGGGACAGTCAGATTTCCCGTGCTCAGGGCCTCGTCATCGAACCAGTCGATACAGTCGGCGCGGGCGATACGTTCTGCGGCTATTTCACCGCAAGCCTCGACGAGGGTCTGGATTTCAATTCGGCCCTGCGTCGCGCAGCAGTCGCCGGCTCGCTTGCCTGCCTGAAACCGGGCGCGCAGCCGTCGATCCCGCTCGCAGCCGAAGTCGCAGACAGAATATAATCCATTCCAGCTGCGAACATTCGAAGAAACACCACCCCCAGTTTTAGGGTGGTGGTCCGGTTTTGCTGTCAAAGCCCGGCAAATTTCATTCAAATTTAAGAGGTTTCTGACGATCCTTCTCAAGATCGCACCTCGTGCCTCTTCGAGGCGGTTCAACCCTATAGCTGCTCCATGACGGAGCGTGCCTTATCCGCTGTGCCGAAGAATGGCCGTTCGGCGCGTCCTTGCCCCGAGGAACACATGTTCGTTTTCAGAATGAAATCGCTTGCGGCGAAGCTCATTGTCATCACCGGTGCCGCCATCGCGCTGGTGCTCGTCGTTTCGAACCTTTTCCTGATCGATCAGACCCGTAACCGCGTCCAGACGCTCACGCTGGATCAGGCCAACTCGGAAGCCAAGTCGATCGCCAATGAGATCGCCGCCAATGTCGGCGAGCTTGCGAGCGCTGCCCGCACCATGTCGGGGGTCGTCGGACGCGGACATGAAGGCAAGATCCTCGACCGCAAGGGTATCATCAGCATTCTGAAAGCCAACCTCGAACAGAACGCCTTTGCCTTCGGCAGCTGGTTCTGCGAACAGCTTGGCGCTTTCGACGGCAAGACCACCGAGATCGCCAACAACAATGACGAGGGTACCAACAAGGCTGGCGCCTTCACGCCCTATTGGTCGAAGACCAAGACCGGCGATATCCAGTTTTCGACCTTCGACAATGACTATACTGCAGAATGGTGGAAGCTTGCCGCCGATAGCGGCAAAGGTGCTATCACGGCTCCTTATCTTGCCGAAGGTACGGACGTTCCGACGCTCTTGACCTCGATCGCCTATCCGGTCATGTCGGGCGGCAAGATGATCGGCGTGGAAGGTGTCGATATCTCGCTCAAATCACTGACCGACAAGGTTCAGGCACTGCGTCCTTTCGGCTCCGGCCGGGTGACGCTGATCGCCCAGAACGGCAACTGGATCGTCGCGCCGGTCCCGGACCTGATGTCGAAGCCTTATGGCGACAACCCGGGTGCTGCCGATGTGAAGGCTGCGCTTTCCTCCAAGCAGATCGGCCTCGTCAAGAACCTGAGCTTCGACGGTCTCGATCCCTTCGATCGCGTTATCTATCCCTTCTCGGTTCCCGGCCTGAACGCCACATGGGTCGTTCTGGTCGACGTTCCGCACACGGCAATGAATGCGCCGGTTCAGGACCAGACCTTCATGATGATCATCAACGGGATCATCGTACTCGGTGCTGTGCTGCTTGCCCTCTACTTCGCCGTCCGCACGCTGGTTCAGCGTCCGCTCGGCGGCCTCGTCACCAGCGTTAAGGCGCTCAGCGACGGCAGATATGATGAGGCGGTCGACGGTCAGAACCGTGCCGACGAAATCGGCTCAGTCGCCAAGGCTCTCGAAGGTTTCCGTTTTGCGCTCGCCGATACGCAGCGCCTCGAGGCCGAGGCCGACAGCCAGCGCCTTGCCGCCGAAGCCGAACGCGGTCGCTCGGAATTGGAACGCCAGCAATCAGTCAACCTGCAGCGTCACATCGTCTCGATCGTCGGCGCAGGCCTTTCGGAACTGTCGCAGGGCAATCTCGGTCATCGCATCACCGAGGATTTCCCTGGCGAATACGGCAAGTTGAAGCAGGACTTCAACGCCGCTCTGGCAAGCCTCGAAGAAACCATCAACACGATGAACCTCAGCGTCGTCAATATCGGCTCAGGCACCGGCGAAATCAGCAACAGCGCCTCCGATCTTGCCAAGCGTACCGAGCAGCAGGCGGCAAGCCTGGAGGAAACCGCAGCGGCCCTGAACGAGCTCACGGCCCAGGTCAATTCCAGCGCCGAGAACGCCCGTACGGCGGCCGACAATGTCAACCTCGCCTGCGAGGATGCAGAGAAGTCCGGCGAAGTGGTGCAAAAGGCAATTGCCTCCATGCACGGCATCGAGCAATCTTCGACGGAAGTCTCGCGCATCATCGGCGTCATCGACGAGATCGCCTTCCAGACCAATCTTCTCGCTCTGAACGCCGGTGTCGAAGCAGCACGCGCCGGCGAAGCCGGCAAGGGCTTTGCGGTTGTCGCACAGGAAGTCCGGGAACTCGCCCAGCGCTCGGCAAACGCTGCCAAGGAGATCAAGACACTCATCAATACCTCGGCCGTTCAGGTCAAGGAAGGCGTCGATCTCGTCGGACGCGCCGGAGACACGCTGCACAAGATCGCCGAACAGGTGATGGGCATCAACGGCCTCATCCGCCAGATTTCGGCCTCGGCCAGCGAACAGGCCATCGGCCTGAAGGAAATAAACCAGGCCATGAACCAGATGGACCAGGTCACCCAGCAGAACGCCGCGATGGTGGAAGAAACCACCGCGGCCAGCGTGACGCTGAACGACGAAGCTCAGACGCTGAAGGCACTGGTCGCCCGCTTCCGTATCTCCAGTCAGGGAAATGCCGCGGCACTGCGTTCCACAGCGCAGCAGATGCGCACACCGGCCTCTGCACCGGCACCACGTGCTCCGGCCCCGGCACCGCGCCGGGTCGCTGCACAGTCTTACGGCTCGGCCGCCGTTGCTCAGGACAATTGGGAAGAGTTCTGATTGCTGATTATCTGACAAGAAAAAGGCGCTCGATCACTCGGGCGCCTTTTGCGTTTCGGCTAAATCTCCAGCGATCAGGCGGCGTTCGACGTCTGCTCCTCATTCAGGAAGGCATAAATCGCCGACGCGGAGTCGGTCGCACGCAGCTTGGCAACCAGATCGTGGTCGCGGAGCACGCGAGCGATGCGTGAAAGCGCCTTCAGGTGATCGGCACCTGCACCTTCCGGCGCCAGAAGCAGGAACACCAGATCGACTGGCTGGTCATCCAGCGCTTCGAAATCGACCGGCTGTTCCAGCCGGGCAAAGATGCCGACGATAGAGTGGATGTTGGTGAGCTTGCCGTGAGGAATGGCGATACCGTTGCCGACGCCGGTCGAGCCCAGACGTTCGCGCTGCAGGATCACATCGAAGATTTCCCGCTCGGAAAGCCCCGTAATCTTGGAGGCTTTTGCTGCCAATTCCTGAAGCAACTGTTTCTTGGAATTTACCCTGAGGGCGGGAATGATCGCATCCTGGTGCAGCAAATCTGCCAATGCCATTTCTTTTTCCTTCTGTCGCCGAAACCAAGCGTCCGAGGGAACGGCGTCTTGCGCTGTTCCCCCGTCCTGGTCTCAGCCTTTGATATTGGCCGAATCGATCCAGCCAATATTTCCGTCGTGACGACGGTAAACGATGTTGAGCTGCTCCTTGCCGGGGCTGCGGAACAGGAGAAGCGGCTCGTCGGTCATGTCGAGCGCCATAACGGCGGTTGCGACGGACATCGTCTTGAGCTGCTTCGTGCTTTCAGCGACGATTGCCGGAGCAAAATCGTCCGGGACTTCGTCTTCGTGATCGGGAACCGCGTCCATGACGGTGTAGGCCACTTCTGCGAAGCCATTACCGTTCAGATGGTTTCCGGCATGGTGATCCTTGAGCTTCCGCTTGTAGCGGCGCAGGCGCTTCTCGATACGCTCGGATGCCGCATCAAAGGCAAGCTGCGGGTCCATGGCTTCGCCTGCCGCATGCAGCACGACGCCGCTATCGAGATGAAGCTTGCAATCAGCGGAAAAACGAGAGCTCGATTTTTCCACGATCACCTGACCGGAATACCCCCCGTCGAAGTATTTCGTGACGGCTACACCAATTTGGTCCTCGATCTTTTGACGGAACGAGTCACCAATTTCCATATGTTTACCGGATACACGCACACTCATGGAGTTTCCCTTCTTATGTAGTTTGCGAGTATCAGTTTACGCCAAGCCTCAAACTCATCCAAGCACTTCGCGCAATCTCAAGCAAGATGAGCTCAAGTCTGCGTGTCCCTGGCGCCCTGAGGATGATGGGGATAATGTCCGGATGCCGTTCTGCTCCGATTGCGGCGGGCTTCTAGCGACAGGCTCCCGGAAAGTCAAGAGCCCGGCAAAGCGAGGCCCAGTCCACGCGGAAAGCGTGCAGCGAAAATCCCAGGGAATGGGGCGTCTCTGCGGTCAACAGTTCGCAGCGGCGAACATTGGCTCTCCCCTAAGTTGCGGCTAGAAACTGGCCACCTTGGCCAACGCGCGCTTTTCCCTGCGGCGTTGGACGGAAGAGGCGATGTTCATAGCCTCGCGATATTTGGCAACCGTACGGCGGGCGAGATCGATGCCACCGCTCTTGAGCATATCGACGATGTCGTCGTCGGAAAGCACCGCATCGGGGCTTTCCTGCATGATCAGCGTGCGAATCTTGTGGCGAACCGCTTCAGCCGAATGGCTGTCACCACCCTCAACGGCGCCGATCGAAACCGTGAAGAAATATTTGAGCTCGAAGAGGCCACGCGGCGTCAGCATGTATTTGTTTGAGGTTACGCGGCTGACGGTCGATTCATGCATCTTGATCGCCTCGGCCACTGTCTTCAGGTTTAGCGGCCGCAGATGATCGACGCCGTGCAACAGGAAGGCATCCTGCTGACGCACGATTTCGCTCGCCACCTTCATGATGGTCTTGGCGCGCTGGTCGAGGCTGCGCGTGAGCCAGTTGGCGCTTTGCAGACATTCGGAGAGGAAGGCATAATCCTCACCGTTCTTCGCCACGCGTGAAAAATAGGACTGGTTGATGAGGACCCGCGGCAGCGTATCCGGATTGAGCTCCACCAGCCAGGCGCCATCCGAGGAGGGGCGAACCACGACGTCGGGCATTATCGCCTCGGAAACGCCAGCCTCGAAACCGCTGCCGGGCTTGGGATTGAGCTGACGGATTTCCGAGAGCATGTCGAGTAGGTCTTCCTCATCGACGCCACAGAGGCGTTTCAGGGTAACGAAGTCGCGCCTTGCCAAGAGCTCGAGATTTTCGACGAGCGCTTGCATAGCAGGATCGTAGCGATCCTTCTGACGAAGCTGAATCGCCAGGCATTCGGCGAGATTGCGGGCGAAGACACCAGGCGGATCAAGCGTCTGCAACGCGGCCAGCACACGCTCGATATCTTCGGCATCCGTCCCGAGACGTTCGCCCGCTTCCGCCATATCCGCCTGCAGATAGCCGGCATCGTCGAGCTGATCGACGAGATTTTGGGCGATCAGGCGATCGGCCATATCCGGCAATATGAAGGGGATCTGCTGAGCAAGGTGGTCTCGCAAAGAGACCTGACCGGCGACGAAATCATCGAGATCGTAATTGTCCGTGCCGTCGGTGCTGCCCGGCATCGACTTCCACTGGCTGACAAGTTCCGGCGCATCAAGCCGCTGTGGCGCGCCGTCATCCGGGAAGACATTGGTATAATTGGCGTCGAGTTCGTCGCTCAGCCGGCTCGAGCTGCCATTGTCGTACCAGTCGCCAGACAGGGTTTCGCCACGGTTCTCATACTCGCCATCGCCCGCATCATCCGCCTGCTGGGGATATGGTTCGTCCGCAGCCTCGCGTTCACCGGACTCCCCCTCGCTCGACGGAAATTCCAAAAGCGGGTTCTTCTCCACTTCCTGGGCGATGAACTGGGTGAGTTCCACATACGTCATCTGCAGCAACTGGATGGATTGCATCAGTTGCGGTGTCATCACCAGGGACTGGTTCTGTCTCAGAAAAAGATTAGCAGACAGGGCCATGGCGGACGCGAAACTCCCTCGACTCCTCCAGGAAACCGTGTCCGGCTAGGGCTTCGGGCCACGGAAATCCGAGTTGGCCCAAAAATTGCTTTTTTATCCTATTTGGTCAAGCGGAACCTATGACGCGACTGTAATTTCCTACCGCCCAGGACTGGTTTAGAGACTGAAATTGTCGCCCAGATAAAGCCGCCGCACTTCCGGATTGTTGACGATGTCGTTCGCACGCCCATGTGTCAGCACCTCGCCGGCATGGATGATATAGGCCCGGTCGATCAATCCAAGCGTCTCACGCACATTGTGGTCGGTCACCAAGACACCGATGCCGCGGGCCGTCAAATGGTGCACGAGGTTCTGAATATCCGCGACCGAAATCGGGTCGACGCCGGCAAAGGGCTCGTCGAGCAGCATGAAGGTCGGGTCGGTTGCAAGCGCACGGGCAATTTCGAGGCGACGCCGCTCGCCACCGGAGAGAGCCACGGCCGCACTCTTGCGCAGCTTCGAGATATGAAACTCCTCAAGCAATTCGTCGAGCTTGCGTTCCCGCGTCGCCTTGTCGTTTTCATGAACCTCGAGGACGGCGCGGATATTCTCCTCAACCGTCAATCCGCGAAAGATCGAGGCTTCCTGCGGCAGGTAGCCGACGCCAAGGCGCGAACGACGGTACATCGGCATCGTCGTCACGTCATTGCCGTCGATCTCTATGGTTCCCTCGTCGACAGGCACGAGGCCGGTAATCATGTAGAAGCAGGTGGTTTTACCGGCACCGTTCGGCCCCAGTAGACCGACTGCCTCACCGCGTCGCACTACGAGTGAAACGCCATTGACGACACGCCGGGTCGCGTAGGTCTTGGTCAGACCACGCGCGATCAGCGTGCCTTGATAACGGGCCCTGTCGACAGGAGCCGCGGCGACTTCCGGCGCGGCTCTGCCAGACTTGGTGGATAAGGAGAATAACTTCACGTGAAAGGCCGACTTCTCAATTCTGCTTTGGCTGCTGACTCGGCTGCGATTTTGGATCGAGCTGAATCTGGACACGGCCACCGCAGCTTTCAAGCTCTGCCTGACCAGTCGCCATGTGCACGGTCAACTGGCAGCCGGTAAAGACGTTCGGTCCATCGGTCAGCACGACCTTCTTGCCCGTCAGGATAAAGACCTGCGAAGTCATATCGAAATTGCCGTCATCCGCCGTCGCCGTCTGCGTACCCGAGGTGAGGTAGACCTTATCGGTCACCAGGATCTTGTCGATATCGGCGCTGCCCGAAGCAAGCGAGCTCGTCTGTTCCGCCGCGGTCTGGGCCGGCTGGGCGGCAGGTGCTGCAGCGCCGCCGGTTTGGGGCTGCTTCGCCTTGTCCTTGTAATAGACCGTCATCTTGCCGGCCTGCATCGTCGTGGTGCCCTGAACGACCTTGACGTCGCCGGTGAAGAGCGCCGTGTGTTCCTGATCATGGATTTCAAGCTTGTTGCTTTCAATCTGGATCGGCTGATCGCTCGAAAGCTTCATGCCCGGCATCGTCGTCGACTGGGCGGCCGCCCCCGCGACCGACAGGACGAGCGCAAACGCGCCAGTGATGAAAACTACGCCAGTCTTACGCGTTGAAATGCGACAATCTTTTGTCATTTGACCCGGCTCTTTAGGTGCCCTGTTTATGGATGGTGGATGATTCAACATTCATGCGAACATTCCCCTCGAATGTGATCACCCGCCCCTTATCTGTTATATTGAGGGTCTGCGCAACAATCGAAGTATTGTCCTTGGTAATTCTGACGGGATCGTCCGTCGACATGTTTCCGCCCTTGATATCAAGGTGAGCAGACTGAAAATTCGCAACGAGACCGCTGCTCAAAACGAGCGTGAAAGGCGCCGTCATGTGCAGCTTGTCGGTCGCACGATTGAAATCAGCGGTTGCCGCCGTAACGCGGGCGATCAGGCCGTCATTCATCGGCACGGCAGCCTTGATCGTCTCCAGCGTTATCAAGTCGGGATTCCGGATATCTTGCAGCGCGCGCTCGGCAAGCATGGAATAGTTGATGCCATCGGAATTGCGCCCGGCGATCGCCGGCTTTTCCATCACGACTTTGCCGTTTTCGATTTTGGCACCTTCGATCTTGATGGTTTCCGGCAGGTAGGTTCGGATCACCGATACGGCGATGAAGATAAGAGAAATAGCGAGGGCCGTGACCGGCAGCAAAAACTTCAGGCGGCGGACACGCATGGAATGGAACCGGGCAAGGCCATAGGCGCTGTCCTTAGGTCCCGCGTAGGCGGGCGTCCCATTGTTCCTGAGGGTATTGAGCATATGCCTGGTCCATGTGTGATGATCGTGCCGCTTATATAGCAATGCCGGGCGCCAATCACAGTTCGTTTCGCATTATTACATTGGCTTGCCAATATGGATTTTTTTCTGCAACAAGCAACTAAACCGAAAATAGCAGGTTTCCGGACATTTTCACGACGGAGCTCGCGCCTTATCTCCCCAGCGGCGGAAAACCGCCCGTTGGGTTTCGTCTTTGGAGGTTGAAATGGACAGCTCGATCATCGCAGACCGCCGGCTGCTGCGCCGCAGGCTTGGCTTTTGGCGCCTTGTCGCGGTCGTGCTGCTGGTTGCGCTCGGCTTTGCGCTTTATAATTTTGCCTTCAGCGAAAGCAGTACGGCGCGGCCCCATATCGCCCATGTCACGATCTCCGGCTTGATTACCGATGATGACGAGCTGCTCGAGCGGCTGGAAAAGATCAAGGACAATGACCAGGCGAAGGCAGTCGTGATCTCAATCTCCTCGCCGGGCGGAACGACCTATGGCGGCGAAAAGATATTCAAGGCGATCCGGGCGATCGCGGAGAAGAAGCCCGTCGTCTCGGACGTCAGGACACTCGCCGCGTCCGCGGGCTACATGATCGCAACGGCAGGCGACACCATCATCGCCGGCGAAAGCTCCATCACCGGTTCGATCGGCGTCATCTTTCAGTATCCGCAAGTCCAGCCGCTGCTCGAAAAGCTCGGAGTCTCGCTGCAGGAGATCAAATCCTCGCCGCTCAAGGCCGAGCCCTCGCCGTTCCACGACACCAGCGAGGAAGCCAAGACCATGATCCGCAGCATGGTTCTCGACAGCTATGACTGGTTCGTCAACCTTGTTGCCGACCGGCGCAAATTGCCGCACGACGAGGCGCTGAAGCTTGCCGACGGCACGATCTATACGGGCCGGCAGGCGCTCAAGGTGAAACTCATCGACGCCGTGGGTGGAGAACCGGAAATCCGCGCCTATCTGACCACGCGAAACGTCAGCAACAACCTGCCCATGGTCGATTGGGACAAGAAGAGCAACACGCCCTTCCTGCTCGCGGGGGCTGTTTCGCGGTTGATTACGATCCTCGGTTATGGTGATCTTGTCAAAGGCCAGGATCTGAACGGCATCCTGCCCCCAAAGTTGCTCCTTGACGGGCTGCTTTCAGTTTGGCAGGTTGGCCAGGATTGAATAAGAAATCAATAATTTAAGGGGGCGACCGTGATCAAGTCCGAATTGGTGCAGATTGTTGCGGCACGCAATCCGCATCTCTACCACCGCGATGTGGAAAATATCGTCAACGCGGTCCTCGACGAGATCACTGATGCGCTTGCCGCCGGCAACCGCGTCGAGCTGCGTGGCTTCGGCGCATTTTCGGTCAAGAACCGCCCGTCCCGTTCCGGCCGCAACCCGCGCACTGGTGATACGGTATTCGTCGAGGAGAAGTGGGTTCCCTTCTTCAAGACCGGCAAGGAACTGCGCGAGCGCCTGAACCCCGGACAGGCGGACGAAGAGGATTGATCCTCACAATCGGCTATCAAGCCACACTTGAACTTTGCCGCCGCGCTTCTATTCTGGCGTCCGTGAAGCTTGCCTTCGCCAAACCGGCGCGGAGAACGACATGACCACGAAGATCATCAACCTTTTGATTTTGCTGCCGCTTGGCGTCATCTTGATCATCTTCTGCGTCGCCAACCGGCAGAGTGTCACGCTCGCCTTCAATCCGTTTCGGCCGGAAGATCAGGTTCTATCCTTCGCCGCGCCCTTCTTCGTGTTCCTGCTGATCGCGTTCATCATCGGCATGCTCGTCGGTTCGGCTGTAACCTGGTTCAACCAGGGCAAGCACCGCAAACGTGCGCGTGTTGAAGCCAAGGAAGCGATTCGCTGGCAAGGCGAAGCAGACCGCCACAAGACGCGGGCGGAAGAGATCGCCGGCCAGCTGCCCTCGCGATAATCACTTCTATTCCGCTGAAGCCGGAGCAAAACTCAGCTCCTCATAATCGCCTTCGGTCGAAGCGCCCCTGCCGGTGACCTGAAAGCCATGCGCCAGATAGAAAGCTTTGGCGCGGCGGTTGTTGACGAGGCATTTCAGCCGATATCTGTGCTTTGGCCAGGCGGGCAGCGATTGCAGCAACGCCGTTCCCGCGCCCTTGCCTTGAAATTCAGGCAAGACGTAAAGCATATGGATGAAATCATCCGCCGCCCAGATCGAGATGAAGCCGGCTATTTTCCCATTGGGTGCCTCGCAGACGGAAACGACTTCGCCATTCGTATGGGCGGAAAAATCCTCGCGATGAAACTTGCCGGGATCGACCCAAGTGAACGCCTGGCGCCGAACGGTCAGATAGATGTCGGAAAGCTGCATCGCGTCTTCGGGGCGGTTTGGTCGTATTTTCCAGGTCATCGGTCTTGCGTAAAAGGGATTATCGGGGATGCCAAGTCTTCGAGACCAAGTCTCGAGCTAGCCTGCAGCCTTTTCGACGACCGCAGCATTGAAATTTCCCCAGAAGCGGCGCGCGAGCTTTTCCAGCGTGGCGCGGATCAACCGGCTGCCGAACTCGGCGATCCGCCCGCCCGTATCGCCGTCGGCTTCATAGCGCAGAAGGGTATGCAGGCCCTCATCGACCAAGATAACATCGGCCTCACCTTTGGCGAAGCCGGCTATGCCGCCCCGCCCTTCCGCCGCGATAGTGTAGCTGCGCGGGGCATCGACATTTGAAAGCCTGATTTCGCCGTTGAAGGTCACTGAAAACAGCCCGAAGCCGACCTTGACGGTTGCCAGGAATTGCGTGGGCGACAGCTTTTCCACGCTCTGGCAGCCCGGAATGCACTGCTTGATGATTTCCGGATCGTTCATCGCCGCCCACACGACATCCCGCGGCGCGGCGATGCGCTCCTCCCCGATCAGATCCATCGGCAGTTCCTCATTTCCATCACCGGACCATATCATAATTGGAAAGCGCTTTGCCAAGGTCGGACGGGATGCTATTTGCACTGGCTCAATTGAATTCAGGACGCGGAAGACCACGTTGAAACAAAGAGAACGCCGGCCCGGAGTAAAGACGGCCTCAGGTCCGTCCGGCGGGCGCCGCACCGATGCGCGGCCGGCAAAACCGGAAAAACCTGCAGCAAAGGCAACGCCTGCGCGGGAACAGCGCCCACCGGCAGCGGTTCCGGCCGCAATCGAACGTCCGTTGACGGTCCGTACGGGCGACCGGCCGGTCGAGCGCGTGCCTGTCATGCTCGAATCCACAGGCGCAGGCGATTTTCATCTGATCGACAGCGGCAACGGCCAGAAGCTTGAGCAATACGGCCCCTACCGGATCATCCGACCAGAGGGGCAGGCGCTGTGGCAGCCGTCGCTACCCACCCATGTCTGGGAAAAGGTCGATGCGGTCTTCACTGGTGATACGGATGAAGAAGGCACTGGTCGCTGGCGCTTTCCCAAAGAAGCGCTCGGAGAGACCTGGCCGCTCAACCTGCTCGGCGTCGATTTTTTCGGCCGTTTCACCTCCTTCCGGCACGTTGGTGTCTTTCCAGAGCAGATCATGCATTGGAGCTGGATGAAGCAACACATCGAAAGCGCCGGCCGGCCGTTGAAGGTGCTGAACCTCTTCGGCTACACCGGTGTTGCCTCGCTGGTTGCCGCGGCTGCCGGTGCAGAGGTGACCCATGTCGACGCCTCAAAGAAGGCGATCGGCTGGGCGCGCGAGAACCAGGCGCTGGGGCGTATGGAAAAACTGCCAATCCGCTGGATCTGCGAGGATGCGATGAAATTTATCCTGCGCGAGGAGCGTCGCGGCAGCCGGTACGACATCATCCTCACCGATCCGCCGAAATTCGGCCGCGGGCCGAATGGCGAGGTCTGGCACCTCTTTGAACATCTGCCTGTGATGCTCGACATCTGCCGGGAGATCCTGTCGCCGAAAGCGCTCGGCCTCGTGCTGACGGCCTATTCGATCCGGGCGAGCTTCTATTCCATTCACGAGCTGATGCGCGAGACGATGCGGGGCGCAGGCGGCGTGGTCGAATCGGGCGAGCTCGTGATCCGCGAGGCTGGGCTCGACGGCAAGACGCCGGGCCGAGCCCTCTCCACCTCCCTCTTTTCCCGCTGGGTACCGAAATGAACGAATTTCACGATCGCGGCCCCCGCAGGGTCGGGCAGGTGAAGGAAGTCACCTCGCTCGCCAATCCGATCATCAAAGACATCAAGGCGCTGACCAACAAGAAGTCGCGCGAGGAGAGCGGCACGTTCATGGCCGAAGGCCTGAAGCTCGTCATCGATGCGATCGAGCTCGGCTGGACGATCCGCACGCTCGTCTATGCCAAGGCGGCAAAAGGCAAGCCGCTGGTCGAACAGATGGCGGCGAAGACCGTTGCGTCAGGCGGGCTGGTCCTTGAAGTCAACGAGAAGGTGCTCTCTTCGATCACGCGGCGCGACAATCCGCAGATGGTGGTCGGCATATTCGAAACACGCTGGGCAAAGCTCAAGGATATCCGGCCGAAGGAAGGCGAAACCTGGGTGACACTGGACCGCGTGCGCGATCCCGGCAATCTCGGAACGATCATCCGTACTGCCGATGCGGCCGGCGCCTCCGGCGTCATCCTCGTCGGCGAGACAACCGATCCCTTCTCGCTGGAAACGGTGCGCGCCACGATGGGTTCGGTCTTTGCCGTTCCCGTCGCCCACGCAACGGCCGAGGAATTCATCGCCTGGAAGAAGCAGGCCGGCGTTTCGGTCGTTGCGACCCACCTTGCCGGCTCTGTCGACTATCGCACGATTGACTACAAGAAGAAGCCGGTCGTGCTGCTGATGGGCAACGAGCAATCCGGCCTGCCGGACCGGCTTGCCAAGGAAGCGGATGCGCTTGCCCGTATTCCCCAGCAAGGCCGCGCCGATTCTCTCAATCTGGCCGTTGCCACCGCCGTCATGCTTTTTGAGGCACGCCGCCATCTCCTCTCACTGTCCGAGGGCAAATGACCGACCAGACGACCGTGCGCCCGGCACTCTTCTCACGACCTCTGCCGATCCTGATCTTCATCGTGGTCGCCGTCATCCTCGATCAGATCGTCAAGATCGCCGTCGACCACTATTTGCCGCTGCAGGAAGCCGTGCCTGTCATTCCGATGCTGGCGCTCTACCGCACCTATAATCTCGGCGTCGCGTTCTCGATGCTGTCAGGCATGGATGGATGGTTCATTGTCGGCATGCGGCTGATCATCGTCGCCTTCGTACTCTATCTGTGGCATCGCACGGCCAAGGACCGGTGGCTCGCGCATCTCGGTTATGCGCTGATCATTGCCGGCGCAATCGGTAATCTGATCGATCGTTTCGCCTATGGACATGTGATCGACTACATCCTCTTCCATACGGAAACCTGGTCATTCGCCGTCTTCAATCTTGCCGACAGTTTCATCACCGTGGGGGCGGGATGTGTCATTGTCGACGAGATGCTGCAAAAGCCAAAAAAGGCGGATCGCTAAATTTTTAGCGGATTCCTGAAAACATTCGGAACGGGCGATATGTTAGCTGATCCGCATGCAGAGTATGGCGCAGTTTCAGGAACGATTGTCCGCTGCATTCGGCGGAGCCGCCGTCAGGTCTGATCGAGACCGGACGACGAGCCAGTCGGCGTCGCCAATTCCTCTTCACTCCCGTCACCCGCTGCTCTTTCACTGGCTTGGCGGGGCGGGCCTGCTGGCGGCGATCCTGCTATTGCTTCTCTCCCATTGGAGCGGATCGCTTCTGGCCAGCCTCGGTGTCATCCTGCTTGCCGCCATCGCCGGCTATCTTGCCGTTCTTTTCGGAAATGGACACAGACAGCGCGGCCGTGGTCCGGAATTATTGGAACACGCAGATGCAACGGGCCTTCTGGGGACTGTCCATGACGTGCTCGGCGATATTGTCGTCACCCGCATGATGGACAGGCGCATCATCGGCGCCAACGAAACCTTCCGTAACCTGACGGGTCGTGCAAAACCCGAAGGTCAGACCTGCGAAGAGATCGGCCTCGCCTTCCGCCCCGGTCCGCAGCCGCATCGTTACGACGTGGAGATTTCAACGCCCGCCGGACAGCGCATCTTCCTCTGGCATGATGTCGTGACTCGCGACCCCGCAACCGGGCGCTTGCTACTCCAGAGCATCGCGCGCGATGTGACCGAAGAACGACTTGCCGCCGAAAGCCGTGAGGAAGCCCGGCAAAAGGCCGAATATAACAGCGCCGCCAAGTCGCGGCTGCTCGCCACGGTCAGCCATGAAATCCGCACGCCTCTATCAGGCATCCTCGGCATGGCGCATCTGATTTCAGAGACGAAACTGACGCAGGAACAGCAGAACTATCTGACCAGTATCGGTCAGTCCGGCCATGCGCTGTCTCAGCTGGTCGAGGATCTGCTCGATTTCTCCACGATCGAGGTCGGCCGTTTCCAGCTCCGCCCGCGGTCGGAATCCCTGCGTAAACTGCTCGAGAGCGTGGTGGAAATGCTGGCTCATCGCGCTCATGAGAAGGGCATAGAGATCGGTGCGACCGTTTCTTCCGACGTGCCGGAATTTATGAGCTTCGATCCGGCGCGGCTGCGCCAAGTGCTCTTCAATGTCATCGGCAATGCCGTGAAATTCACACAGGCCGGCGGTGTCTTCATCCGTGTCTCGAGAGCCGCCAATGAATTGCTGATATCGGTGACTGATACCGGCCCCGGTATGACGGCGGAGGAGCAGGCTCGCATATTCGGAGAATTCGAGCAGGGCGGATCGCTTGCTCAAAAGAGCAACGGCACGGGCCTCGGCCTTGCGATCTCTGCCCGCATCCTGCGTGAGTTCGGCGGATCGCTGACCGTCGCAAGCGAAAGAGGCAGGGGTAGCCAGTTCACCATCCGCTTCCCGGTCGAGTTGCCGGAGGAAGACGCCACCAGCCGGAACACGCTGCTGGCTGGAAACAGCATCGTGCTGCTGGCTCCGGCGGGTGCGGCACGCACGGCGATCGCCGAGACGATTACGACGCTCGGCGGGCGCTGCCATCTGGTCGCCGGCGGCGAGGCAGCACGCGAAAGCCTGCTGTCGCTTGCCCGCGGCGGCGACCGGCCAACCGATATCATCGTCGACCACCGCATGTCCGAGGAATTCTCGCTGCATATTGCCGACCGCACGGAGATTGCGGCGCTCGGCCTGCGCAAGGTGCTGCTCGTCAATCCGGAAGAGCGCAATTCGCATTCGCTCGACCTCTTCGACGCATGGCTGATCCGGCCGCTGCGCGAACAGTCGCTGATCGACGTGCTGCGCGGGCGCATGCGTGGCATGGAGAAACGCGACGCGCTGAACGATAACCAGCCGGGCATCGGACTCTCCGTCGCCGAACGCACCGCGACAGGCGAAGGGCTCTCCATTCTGCTCGGCGAGGACGACCCGATCAACGCCATGCTGGTGCGTGTCATGCTGGAAAAGGGCGGCCATTCGGTCCGGCATGTCGAGGATTTCGAGTCTCTACTCGACCGCGCGCTCGGTGACGGCAGGCCCGACATCATCATCAGCGACCTTTCCATGCCCGGCGGCAACGGCATCGACATGCTCGGCCGCCTTCGCGGACACGAGCGGCGGCTCGATCTTCAGCCGGTTCCCGTCATCATCCTGACTGCGGACAAGAGAGACGAATCGCGGCGGCAGGTCTTGCTCAACGGTGCCAATCGCGTCATGGTAAAGCCGGTCGATCCAGTCAGGCTGCTTACCGAAGTACAGGCGGTTGTCGCTCTTTCAGCACGCCGAGCCGAGGCGCGTTGAAGCTGGGGAAACCGGCACGTTTCTTGCGTGCACGAAATTGGCATGTCACTTTCCTGTCGTATATAAGTGTTTTATGGCCTGTGATAAGCCGGAGACGGGAGAGTTGCCATGTCTGTTGACATCCTCAATTGTGACGCCACTGCCGAGGCCTCGCGGCCGTCGACGGCTGCTGCGCCGAAGGAAGGCGATGTTTTGGGCCGCATCGGCAATCTTGAGACACGCCTCGCCCGCACCGCACGCGAAATCGATGCCGCGCAGGCCGTGCGTTACCGCGTTTTTGTCGAGGAAATGAAGGCCCAGCTGCCACCGGACGCCATGCGCCGCGGACGGGACTTCGATGCCTATGACGCTTTCTGCGACCACCTTCTGGTTCTCGATCGTTCGATCGAAGGCGATGCAGAAGACCAGATCGTCGGCACCTACCGGCTGCTCAGGCAGGAAGTTGCCATGGCTAATGGCGGTTTTTACTCGGCTTCCGAATTTGCGATCGATGAGCTGATCGCACGCCATCCCGACAAGCGCTTCATGGAACTCGGCCGCTCCTGCGTGCTGCCGGAATATCGCACCAAGCGCACGGTAGAACTGCTCTGGCAGGGCAACTGGGCCTATGCACTGAAGCACGGCATGAGCGCCATGTTCGGCTGCGCCTCTTTTCCGGGTGTTCATCCGGAAAGCCACGCGCTGGCTCTTTCGTTCCTTTATCACAGCGTGCTCGCCAAGGGTGAATGGGCCGTCGGCGCCCTCCCGCATCTGGCCCGCGGCATGGACCTGATGCCGGCTGAAGGTGTCAATCCGAAGAAGGCGCTGATGGCGCTGCCGCCGCTGATCAAGGGTTACCTGCGCCTCGGCGCGATGGTTGGCTCCAGCGCGGTTGTTGATCAGGCCTTCAACACGACCGACGTGCTGATCGTGCTGCCGATCTCAAGCATTTCCGACCGCTATCTGAACTATTATGGCGCCGATGCAGGCCGTTTCGCCAGCTAATCATCCCGATGGGAATTTGATCGCTTTTGCGGGCTAGATGCGGAGCGGACCAGATGTGGTCCGCTCCGTTCTCTTGTCTTATCAGGATCCGGCAGAATAGGCCGCAATCGCGGCCATATTCACGATATCGCTATCCTTGGCACCCATCGAAGTGATCTGCACTGCCTTGTCGAAACCGACGAGGATGGGACCGATGACCGTCGAGCCACCGAGTTCCTGCAGCATCTTCGTGGAGATCGATGCCGAATGGAATGCCGGCATGACGAGGACGTTGGCAGGGCCGGAAAGGCGGCAGAAGGGATATTGCTCCATCGCCTTGCGGTTCAGGGCAACGTCAGCGGACATTTCGCCGTCATATTCAAAATCGATACGACGCCTGTCGAGGATCTTCACCGCCTCGCGGACACGCTCGGAACGTTCGCCCGAGGGGTGGCCGAAGGTGGAATAGGCGAGCATCGCCACGCGCGGCTGGTAGCCCATGCGCCGTGCAAGACCGGCTGCCTCCTCGGCAATATCGGCGAGCTCTTCGGCCGTCGGCATATCGTGAACCGCGGTATCGGCAACGAAGACGGTGCGGCCGCGGCAAAGCGCGATCGACACGCCGATCACACGATGGCCCGGTTTGTGATCGATGCAGCGGCGCACATCCTCCAGCGCAGTCGAATAGTTGCGGGTAATGCCTGTCACCATGCCGTCGGCATCGCCAAGCGCCACCATGGTCGCGGCGAAATGATTGCGGTCGTTGTGGATGAGGCGCTGCACGTCGCGATGCAGGTAGCCTTTCCGCTGCAGACGGGCATAGAGATAGTCGATATAGGCGTCGACCCTAGTCGAGATGCGGGCGTTGACGATCTCCAGACCCGGACGATTGAGATCGATACCGGCACGCTCCGCAGTCGCTCGGATCAGGTCCTCGCGGCCGAGCAGGATTGCGGTGCCGAGCTGCTGATTGGCGTAGGACATGGCAGCGCGCAGTACCTGCTCTTCCTCAGCCTCAGCAAAGACCACGCGCTTCGGATGACGGCGCACGCGCTCATAAAGGCTGGCAAGCGTGGAGGCGATCGGATCGCGGCGAGCCGAGAGCTCGCGCTTATAACCTGCCATATCGGAAATGATCTTGCGGGCGACGCCGCTTTCGATCGCTGCTTCGGCGACGGCGGCTGGAATGGCCGATATCAGGCGCGGATCGAAGGGGACTGGAATAATGTATTGAGCCCCGAAGCGCGGGCGGTTGCCCTGATAGGCGGCAGCGACATCATCGGGCACATCCTCGCGGGCGAGGCTCGCGAGCGCCTTCACGGCGGCGATCTTCATCGCGTCGTTAATGGTCGTGGCGCGGACATCGAGGGCGCCGCGGAAGATATAAGGAAAGCCCAGAACGTTATTGACTTGGTTCGGGTAATCCGAACGACCAGTCGCCATAATGGCATCGTCACGGATGCGGGAAACTTCCTCTGGCGTGATTTCCGGATCGGGATTGGCCATAGCAAAGATGATCGGCCGATCGGCCATGGAGCGGATCATCTCCTCCGAGAAGGCGCCCTTTTGCGACAGGCCGAAAACAACATCCGCACCTTTCATGGCTTCTTCCAGCGTCCGGGTATCGGTCTTTGCCGCGTGCGCCGATTTCCACTGGTTCATGCCCTCGGTGCGGCCCTGATAGATGACGCCCTTGGTATCGCAAAGGATGATGTTCTCAGGTGCAAAGCCCATCGACTTGATGAGCTCGACGCAGGCGATGGCGGCGGCGCCCGCCCCATTGCAGACGAGCTTAGTGGTCTTGAGATCGCGGCCGGTCAGTTCCAGCGCGTTGATCAGGCCGGCTGCGGCGATGATCGCCGTGCCGTGCTGGTCGTCGTGGAATACGGGAATATCCATCAACTCGCGCAAACGGCTCTCGATGACGAAGCAGTCAGGAGCCTTGATGTCTTCCAGATTGATGCCTCCAAAAGAGGGGCCGAGGAAGCGCACGCAGTTGATGAACTCGTCGACATTTTCGGTGTCGACTTCAAGGTCGATGGAATCGACATCGGCGAAACGTTTGAAGAGCACCGATTTGCCTTCCATGACCGGCTTGGAGGCAAGCGCGCCCAGATTACCGAGGCCGAGGATGGCCGTGCCGTTGGAAATGACGGCGACCATGTTGCCGCGCGTCGTATAGTCGTAGGCCGTTGCCGGATCGGTAGCGATGGCTTTGACCGGCACTGCGACACCAGGGGAATAGGCCAACGAGAGATCGCGCTGCGTCGCCATCGGCTTGGTGGGGTTGATCTCCAGCTTGCCGGGCCGGCCCATCGCGTGAAATTCAAGCGCTTCCGTGTCAGTAACAGACGTCGCCGGCCGTTCTTTCTTCTTCATATGGGACATGCCTCCTCCAAACGCCTGTGGGTGACGTTTTCCTCTTCCCCAATAGCTGTTGTCATCTATAGCGGCGCGCGGATAGGGTTGGCACCTGTTTTTTTGGGAAAAACTGCACCTCCGTGAACGCACGAATAGACAGCAGAAACGAAGCCTTCTCGGCAGCCGAGCTTGCGACTGAGGAAAGCCGCGCCTCGGCAACGCCGATGATGGAGCAATATATCGAGATCAAGGCGAACAATCCGGATTCGCTGCTCTTCTATCGTATGGGCGATTTTTACGAGCTGTTTTTCGAGGACGCGCTCGAGGCTTCGCGCGCGCTTGGTTTAACGCTGACCAAGCGCGGCCAGCATATGGGGCAGGACATTCCCATGTGCGGCGTGCCTGTGCATGCGGCCGACGACTACCTGCAGAAGCTGATCGCGCTTGGCTTTCGCGTCGCGGTCTGCGAACAGGTGGAGGATCCCGCGGAAGCCAAGAAGCGCGGCTCGAAATCGGTCGTCAAGCGCGACGTCATCCGCTTGGTCACACCAGGCACTATTACCGAGGAGAAGCTGCTTTCACCCTCGGAATCGAACTATCTGATGACGTTGGCGCGCATTCGCGGTTCCTCCGAGCCGGTGCTGGCGCTCGCCTGGATCGATATTTCCACCGGCGTTTTCCGAGTAGCGGAAACGGATGCCTCGCGGCTGCTCGCCGATATCCTGCGCATCGATCCGCGCGAGCTCATCGTGCCTGATACGATCTTTTATGACAGCGAGCTGAAACCGGTCTTCGACGTGCTCGGTCGCACAGCCGTTCCACAGCCGGCTGTGCTTTTCGACAGCGCGACGGCGGAGGGTCGCATAGCGCGCTATTTCGACGTTTCGACGCTTGACGGTTTCGGCAGCTTTTCACGCGCCGAGCTTGCTGCGGCGGCAGCGGCCATTGCCTATGTGGAAAAGACGCAGATTGCCGAGCGGCCGCCGCTCGGGCGCCCGGAGCGGGAAAGCGGCGCTTCGACGCTGTTCATTGATCCCGCCACCCGCGCCAACCTCGAGCTTGTGCGCACTCTGTCCGGCGATCGTAATGGCGCGTTGCTGAGGGCGATCGACCGCACGATCACCGGCGGCGGAGCCCGATTGCTCGCTGAACGGCTGATGTCGCCGCTCACTGATCCCGCCCGGATCAACGAGCGGCTGGATTCGATCGGCTTCCTGATGCAGGAACCGTCGCTCTGCGGCGAGCTGCGCGATGCGCTGAAGCATGTGCCCGACATGCCGCGAGCACTTTCCCGCCTGGCGCTCGATCGTGGTGGTCCGCGCGATCTCTGGGCGATCCGCCAGGGGCTCGGTGCAGCGGCGCAGCTCGTGGGCCAGCTGAACGGCGCCCTGCTGCCTGAGGAGCTGGAACGCGCCCGCATGGAACTGCGGGCGCTGCCATCGGCCCTTGAAACCCTGCTTGCGGAGACCCTCGCCGACGAGTTGCCGCTGCTGAAACGCGACGGCGGCTTCCTGCGTGACGGCGCCAACGCCGAGCTGGACGAGGTCCGGGCATTGCGCGACCAGTCGCGCCGCGTCATTGCCGGCTTGCAGCTGCAATATGCCGAAGAGACCGGCATTAAGTCGCTGAAGATCAAGCACAACAACATCCTCGGCTACTTCATTGAGGTTACGGCCGGCAATGCCGGCCCGATGACCGACACATCTGAGGCGAAGGCCCGCTTCATTCATCGCCAGACGATGGCGAACGCCATGCGCTTCACGACCACAGAGCTTGCGGATTTGGAAAGCCGCATCGCCAACGCCGCCGACCGCGCGCTGCAGATCGAGCTTGAAGCTTTCGACCGGATGACGGAAGCTGCGGTTGCCGAGGCGGAGGCGATCAAGGCCGGCGCACGCGCACTGGCCATTATCGACGTTGCGGCTGGTTTGGCACTGCTTGCCGAGGAGCAAGCCTATTGCCGGCCATTGGTCGACGGCTCAAAGATGTTTGCCATCGAAGGCGGCCGTCACCCTGTCGTCGAACAGGCGCTGCGACGGCAGTCCACAGGTCCCTTCGTCGCCAATAATTGCGATCTGTCCCCCGTCTCCGATGGCAAGGATGGGGCGATCTGGCTGCTGACAGGCCCGAACATGGGCGGTAAATCGACGTTTCTGCGCCAGAACGCGCTGATTGCCATCCTTGCCCAGATGGGATCCTTCGTGCCGGCAACATCGGCACATATCGGCATTGTCGACCGGCTGTTCTCGCGTGTCGGCGCATCTGACGATCTGGCGCGCGGGCGCTCCACCTTCATGGTGGAAATGGTCGAGACAGCGGCGATTCTCAACCAGGCGACCGATCGCTCCCTCGTCATTCTGGACGAAATCGGTCGCGGCACGGCAACCTTCGACGGTCTTTCCATCGCCTGGGCCGCTGTCGAACATCTGCATGAAGTCAATCGCTGCCGCGGGCTGTTCGCGACGCATTTCCATGAGCTGACGGTGCTGTCGGAAAAGCTCGCCCGGCTATCTAACGCAACGATGCGGGTGAAGGAATGGGACGGCGACGTCATCTTCCTGCATGAAGTCGGTCCGGGCGCTGCCGATCGCTCCTACGGCATTCAGGTCGCGCGGCTTGCCGGCCTGCCGGCGTCGGTCGTGGCTCGTGCACGCGATGTACTGACCCGTCTTGAAGATGCCGATCGCAAAAACCCGGCGAGCCAGCTGATCGACGATCTGCCGCTTTTCCAGGTCGCGGTGCGACGCGAGGAGACATCGCGCGGGCCCTCCAAGGTCGAGGAGGCCCTGAAGGCAATGAGCCTCGATGACATGACGCCGCGAGAGGCGCTCGATGCGCTTTACGACCTCAAAAAGAAGATGAAGTAGGAGCAGCGTCCCCGTGTTTATGGAAAAGCTGCTTCAGGAAACCCAGCGCCTCTCGGTCATCGTCTCGATGCTCGAAATCATGAAACAATCGGATGGTAATCTGGAGGCGCGCGGCTGGAATACACCGATCGGTATGGCGAAGATCACCGGTTCCTGCCTGAAAATCGGTGAACTGAGCGACGCGATCGTCGATACTGGTTATCGCGAATGCGACAAAGCGACCCTCGATAGCATCATGAGCGAGACACGGCAGGTCCTCGACACGCTGCTGACGCAACCGCTTCCCTGAGGCCTTGCGGCAAAGGGTCCTTCGCCGACGGCTTGCCAACACCATTTCGCCAAAATTAAAGGTTCATGCAATATGAACACCTGTATTATCAGGCGGCCAAAGAGGCTTTAGCGCATGCAGACGAAATCAGAGGCGCGCCACGAGCAAGCGGCCCGGCCCGGGCAGGAAGCCGCCCGGCCAATGGTGACGCACGACATCGATTTCTCGGAGATCTTCGATGTAGAACTGCTGCAGGGACAGTGCGACGCCATTGCCGAAGCCAACCGCAATCGTCCCGACGTACTGCGCAGCGATCTTCTTGCCGTTTTGAAGAAGGCGAGCATCGATGGGCGGCGGAAGGCACGTGAACTGCTGGATGCCGAGGGTAGCGGGCTTGATTGCGCGCACCGCATTTCCTGGCTGCAGGACCAGATCATCACCATTCTCTATAAGTTTGCCACTGCGCACATCTTTCCGAAGCAGAAGGATAAGTTTGCCGTCACGGCGGTCGGCGGTTATGGGCGCGACACCTTGGCGCCGGGCTCCGATATCGACCTGCTCTTCCTCTTCCTGCCAAAGCCGGCAGAAGAGACGCACAAGGCCGTCGAATTCATGCTCTACATACTGTGGGACATGGGCTTCAAGGTCGGGCACGCAACCCGCACCGTCGAGGAGTGCATTGCGCTTTCCAAGTCCGATATGACGATCCGCACTGCCATATTAGAGATGCGCTACATTTGCGGGCTAAAGTCACTGGGGACGGAGCTGGAAGCTCGTTTCGACAAGGAAATCGTTACCGGGACCGGGCCGGAATTCATCGCCGCCAAACTTGCCGAACGTGATGAACGCCACCGCAAGGCCGGTGACACGCGCTATCTCGTCGAGCCGAATGTCAAGGAAGGCAAAGGCGGCCTTCGCGACCTGAATACGCTCTTCTGGATTTCGAAATATTATTATCACGTCCGCGATCCAGCCGATCTGGTGCTGCTCGGGGTTCTGTCGAAGCAGGAATACCGGCTTCTCGAAAAGGCGGACGACTTTCTCTGGGCCGTGCGCTGCCATATGCACTTCCTGACCGGAAAAGCCGAGGAACGTCTTTCCTTCGATATCCAGCGCGAAATTGCCGAGGCGCTCGGTTATCATTCCCGCCCCGGCCTTTCGGCCGTCGAGCGCTTCATGAAGCACTATTTCCTGGTTGCCAAAGACGTGGGCGACCTGACGCGGATCCTCTGCGCCGCACTTGAAGACCAGCAGGCAAAGTCGATTCCCGGCCTTACGGGCGTGATCAGCCGCTTTACACACCGCAGTCGCAAGATCCCAGGCAGCGTCGAATTCGTGGAAGATCGCGGCCGTATCGCGCTTGCCAATCCCGATGTCTTCAAGCGCGATCCGATCAGCATCATCCGCTTGTTCCATGTGGCCGATATCAATGGCTTGGAATTTCACCCGGATGCGCTGAAGCGTGTCACGCGTTCGCTCGCTCTCATCAACAACGACCTCCGTGACAATGACGAGGCCAACCGGCTTTTCCTGTCGATCCTGACGTCCAAGCGCGATCCGGCATTGATCCTGCGGCGCATGAACGAGGCCGGCGTGCTTGGCCGTTTCATTCCCGAATTTGGCAAGATTGTCGCGATGATGCAGTTCAACATGTATCATCACTATACTGTCGACGAGCATCTGATCCGCGCCATCGACGTTCTCTCGGAAATCGACAAGGGCAAAGCTGAAGAACTGCATCCGCTGTCCAACAAGCTGATGCCACATATCGAGGACCGCGAAGCCCTTTATATCGCGGTTCTGCTGCATGACATCGCCAAAGGCCGGCAGGAAGACCATTCGGTCGCCGGCGCGCGCGTTGCCCGCAAGCTCTGCGCGCGCTTCGGCCTATCACAGAAGCAGACCGAGACCGTCGTCTGGTTGGTCGAGGAACACCTGACGATGTCGATGGTCGCCCAGACCCGCGACTTGACCGACCGCAAGACGATTACCGATTTTGCCGACCGTGTTCAATCGCTGGACCGGCTGAAGATGCTGCTGATCCTGACGATCTGTGACATTCGCGCTGTCGGACCGGGCGTCTGGAACGGCTGGAAGGGCCAGTTGCTGCGCACACTCTATTACGAGACGGAACTACTGCTCGCCGGCGGCTTTTCAGAAGTATCCCGCAAGGAACGCGCCCAGGCTGCCGCCGAGGCGCTTTATGGGGCGCTGTCCGACTGGCCCCAGAAAGATCGCCGAACCTACACGAAGCTGCATTACCAGCCTTATTTGCTTTCCGTGCCGCTGGAAGATCAGATCCGCCATGCGCATTTCATCCGGCAGGCGGATAAGGCTGGACAAGCCCTGGCAACCTCCGTGCGCACCGACAGCTTCCATGCCATTACCGAAATCACCGTTCTTTCGCCCGACCATCCCCGCCTGCTCGCCGTCATTGCCGGCGCGTGCGCGGCGGCCGGCGCCAATATCGTCAACGCGCAGATCTTCACGACGTCGGATGGCCGGGCGCTCGATACGATCCATGTCAGCCGCGAATTTCCGAACGATGAGGACGAACTTCGTCGCGCAGCCACGATCGGCAGGATGATCGAGGACGTGCTTTCCGGCCGCAAACGCCTGCCCGAGGTGATCGCGACCCGCGCGAAGAACCGCAAGAAGAGCAAGGCTTTCATCATCCCGCCATCGGTCACCATCACCAACAGCCTGTCGAACAAGTTCACGGTTATCGAGGTGGAGTGCCTCGACAGGCCGGGCCTGCTGTCAGAAATGACCGCGGTGCTCTCCGATCTGTCGCTCGACATTCAATCTGCCCGCATTACCACGTTCGGTGAAAAGGTCATCGATACCTTCTATGTCACCGATCTCGTCGGCCAGAAGATTTCGGGCGACAGCAAGCGGGCCAATATCACTGCCCGCATGAAAGCGGTCATGGCCGAAGAGCAGGACGAACTGCGCGAGCGCATGCCATCCGGCATCATCGCGCCTGCCGCTACCGCGGCCGAAAAGAAAGCCGGTTCCTCAGTATGAGTCTCGTCAAGAAATTCGCCACCGTCGGCGGCGCTACCCTCGGCAGTCGTATCTTCGGTTTTGCCCGCGAAACGCTGATGGCTGCAGCACTCGGCACCGGGCCGATGGCCGACGTCTTCTATGCCGCCTTCCGCTTTCCGAACCTCTTCCGCCGGCTCTTTGCCGAGGGCGCTTTCAACGCTGCCTTCGTACCGCTCTTCGCCAAGGAGATCGAGGAGAACGGCACCGACGGCGCCAAGCGCTTCTCAGAAGAAGTGTTCGGCGTTCTCTTCTCGGTTCTGCTGCTCATCACCATTGTGATGGAACTCTGCATGCCATTGCTGGTGCGCTTCGTCATTGCGCCAGGCTTTGCCGATGATCCCGAGAAATTCGGCATCACCATTCGCATGGCGGCGGTGATGTTCCCCTACCTCATGTGCATGTCGCTGACGGCGATGATGAGCGGTATGCTGAATTCGCTGCATCATTTCTTTGCCGCGGCCGTCGCACCCGTCTTCCTCAACGTGGTGATGATCGCTGCGCTGTTCTATGCGCTTTATACGGGCGCCGAACCGCTGGCGACGGCTTGGTATCTCTCCTGGGGCGTTCTTGTTGCCGGCATCCTGCAGCTTGCCGTCGTTTACGTCGGCGTTCTGCATGCCGGCATGAGCATCGGCTTCCGCTTTCCGAAGATGACATCGAACGTCAAGAGGCTGCTGATCCTTGCCGTTCCGGCCGCCGTCACCGGTGGCATCACGCAGATCAACCAGCTCATCGGCCAGGCGATCGCCTCCTCCCGGGAGGGCGCTATCGCCGCCCTGCAATACGCCGACCGCATCTACCAGCTGCCCCTCGGTGTCGTTGGAGTCGCCGTAGGCGTCGTGCTGCTGCCGGAACTTGCGCGCGCGCTGAAGGGCGGCGCGTTGCGCGAGGCAGCTTATCTGCAGAATCGATCGATCGAATTCGTGCTGTTCCTGACGATCCCTGCCGCCTTCGCACTCTGGATCCTCTCCGATGAGATCATTCGCGTACTTTATGAACGCGGCGCCTTCCACCAGGAAAACACCCTCATCGTCGGCTCGATCCTGGCGATCTACGGCATCGGTCTGCCGGCCTTTGTGCTGATCAAGGCGCTGCAGCCGGGCTTTTACGCCCGCGAGGATACCAGGACGCCGATGCGCTTTTCGGCAATCGCGGTTGCCACCAACTGCGCCACGGCGCTGACGCTGTTTCCTTATATGGGTGCTCCGGGCATCGCCGTCGCTGAAGCAACGGCCGGTTGGATCAGCACCGTGCTGCTCTTCACCACGCTTCTGCGCCGGGGCCATCTGACATGGGAATGGGCGCTAGCCAAACGCGCCGCTCTGCTAATCGTCGCTTCCGCCATCATGGGTGCCGTCATCATCTATCTCAAGCAGCATTGGGCATCCTTGCTTGCCTCGGGCACGCCACTATTGACCAAGGTTGGCACGCTTGGCCTTCTGATTGCGATTTCGATGGTCGTCTATTTCGCAACCGCTTTCCTGATCGGCGGAGCAGATCTCGGCATGATCCGGCGCAATCTCAACCGCAAACCGGCGCCGGCGAAGGACGTCTGAGTCCTTTCACGCAATTCCGGACGCCAAGCGGCTGCACAGTTTTTAGCAATCCACCCATCGCCTCTGCGGCCCGACATCGACGTGAACTATGCCGTTGCAATAGGTGCCAATCCCGCCAATTCCGGGCGCGGTTTTGGCTGCGGCGATAATGGTGCGCTCCGAAACGCCGGGAATCCGGATATCCGCCGCCAGGCATTTTCCATGCAATGAGCCATGGCGGCTTGGATGCGGCCGAAAGCCTGAGGTGATCATCGGGCGCCGTCCGGTCTTTGCCGCAATATGCGACAGGACCGCCCGCAATCGCGCCGGGAAGCAGCCGGCACGAACACTGACGGTCTGAACCGTGTAGGCAAGACGCATCTCATGTTTCGGGAGACTGTTGGTCTGTCGTCGGCCATCTTGACCGACGGCTGTGGTTGCTGATTGTAGGGCAAAGAGGCCCGCCAAAGCGAGCAAACTGGCGTTCTGCATGGTCCCTCCGATTGGCTCCCCCGACGGCTCAAGCGGCCGTCACGCCAGTCGAAGGATTCTCTGTTCAAAGAAAGCTTTTTTGTGGAATTTTATACTCAATTTTAGCTAAGTGTTGTGATCAATTTGACGTAAAATCAGCCATTTGTCTGCTCATAAACGGAAAAACTTACTAATCCCAGGAGATCACATGCCCCAATCCCTGTTCCTCGTCACCCTCGTCGTTGATGACTATGACCGCGCCAAAGCCTTCTATTGTGAGGCTCTCGGCTTCGAATGCCTTCAAGATGAATTGCAGCCGGAAGGCAAGCGCTGGGTCGTTGTCAAACCGAAGGACGGGGACGGGGCGGCCTTTCTGTTGGCACAAGCGGCAAACGAGGCGCAGCGGGCCGCCATTGGCAACCAGACCGGCGGACGCGTCGCCTTCTTCCTGAAGACCGACAATTTCGCACGCGACCACGCCGCGATTCTTGCCGCCGGCATTCGCTTTCAGGAAGAGCCGCGACACGAGGTTTACGGTACGGTTGCGGTCTTTGCGGATCCTTACGGCAACACCTTCGACCTGATCGAACATGCCGCGGGCTGAACCCCTTGATTGCAATCCTGAGCACGTGCATAAGCGCCCGCGTTAGCAACATGGGCCTTTGGCCCTGGGGCCCTCCACCAGCCTAATCGAGGACAACTTCATGGGTGAATTCAAGAAGCTCGTATTCTCCGGCGTTCAGCCGACGGGCAACCTGCATCTCGGCAACTATCTCGGCGCGATCCGTCGCTTCGTGCAGCTCCAGGACGGCAACGACTGCATCTATTGCGTTGTCGACCTGCATGCGCTGACCGCACAGCTCGTCCACGAGGACATGCTGTCGCAGACGCGCTCGATCGCAGCCGCTTTCATCGCTTCCGGCATCGACGCCGAAAAGCACATCGTTTTCAATCAATCCGCTGTACCGCAGCACGCCGAGCTCGCCTGGATCTTCAACTGTGTCGCCCGCATCGGCTGGATGAACCGCATGACGCAGTTCAAAGACAAGGCGGGCAAGGACCGCGAGCAGGCCTCACTCGGTCTCTACGCCTATCCGAGCCTGATGGCCGCCGACATTCTCGTCTACCGCGCCACGCATGTGCCCGTCGGCGAGGACCAGAAGCAGCACCTCGAGCTGACGCGCGACATCGCGATGAAGTTCAATCTCGATTACGCTTCGCACATCCGCAAGACGAATTACGGGATCGACATCACCGTCGGCGATGAGCCGGTACATGCCTATTTCCCGATGGTCGAACCATTGATCGGCGGACCGGCGCCACGCGTCATGTCGTTGCGCGACGGCACAAAGAAGATGTCAAAGTCCGATCCGTCGGACCTTTCGCGCATCAACCTGATGGACGACGAGGACGCGATCTCCAAGAAGATCCGCAAGGCCAAGACCGATCCGGATGGCTTGCCGAGCGAAGCCGCCGGCCTCGAAAGCCGGCCGGAAGCCGAAAACCTCGTCTCGATCTATGCGGCACTTGCCGACAAGACGAAGGATCAGGTGCTCTCGGAATTCGGCGGCCAGCAGTTCTCCGTGTTCAAACCGGCGCTGATCGATCTCGCCATCCAGGTTCTGTCGCCGATAACTGCTGAGATGCGTCGCCTGATGAACGATACGAGCCATATCGACGCGATCCTGCGAAATGGCAACGAGCGGGCAAGGGCGCGCGCCGACGTGACGATGCGCGAACTTCGCGAGATCATCGGCTTCCTCTATTAATCCCATCGACATGCAGAGCCCCCGTGCAAAACGGGGGCTTGCAAATTCTCCGCAGCAGGTGTCAGAGTCCGCGCCATGGTATCGAAGCGACTCTCACGGCTCGAAGGTCATCGCCGCAAATTCATGGCGGTGATCGATGCTACACCAGAATGCCAACGTGCCGTCCACTATGCCGGGCGGCGCGCCAAAAATTCCAATGGCGGTCTCGTTCTGCTCTACGTGATCCCTGCCGGCGATTTCCAGCAGTGGCTCGGCGTCGAGGAGATCATGCGGGCCGAAGCCCGCGAAGAGGCGGAAGCTACCGTCGCCAAGGCCGCTCAGATCGTGCGCGAAACGATCGGCATCGAGCCCGAGATCGTCATTCGCGAAGGCAATTCGGCCGAGCAGATCAATGCCGTCATCGAGGAAGACAGGGACGTCGCGATCCTCGTGCTTGCAGCAAGCTCTGCGAAGGAAGGACCGGGACCGCTGGTTTCCTCCGTTGCCGGACGCGGCGCGGCTTTCCCCATTCCGGTCACCGTGCTTCCAGACACACTGACCAACGAGGAAATAGACGCCCTTTGTTAGGTCATTTCTTGAGTATCAGTCTCTTGAATCGGCTGGAGAATGGGCTTATTTTCTTTTGAAGAATTCTAAAGACGGCAAAGGCTGAAGCCCGCCGCATGGAGAGCGAGATGTTCATTCAGACCGAAGCCACGCCGAACCCCGCCACGCAGAAGTTCCTTCCCGGCAAGGTCGTGATGGAAAACGGCACGGCCGAATTCCGCAATGCCGACGAGGCCCAGGCTTCGCCACTCGCTGCCCGCCTTTTCGAAATTCCCGGCGTCACCGGCGTCTATTTCGGATACGATTTCATCTCCGTCTCCAAGGACAATGCCGAGTGGCAGCATCTGAAGCCGGCCATTCTTGGCTCGATCATGGAGCATTTCATGTCCGGCAAGCCGGTCATGGGCGACGCCTCGATCCTCTCCGAAGATGTCGATGCCGGGGACGAATTTTTCGATGAAGGCGACGAGTCGATCGTGCTGACCATCAAGGAACTGCTGGAGACCCGGGTGCGTCCGGCCGTTGCCCAGGATGGCGGCGATATCACCTTCCGCGGCTTCAAGGACGGGAAGGTCTATCTGAACATGAAGGGATCCTGCTCCGGTTGCCCGTCCTCGACGGCAACACTGAAGCACGGCGTTCAGAATCTGCTGCGCCATTTCGTTCCGGAAGTGCAGGAAGTGATTGCCGCTTAAAAATCTGAAGTTCGTCGGGCGTTCATCTGCGGTTCGGCCCGACGGATTTATGGATAGGCAACAATAGTTTATTCGGAAATTGATGGCATGATCGTTCTGGCGCTCGACACGGCAGGTGTGGATTGCGCTGCCGCTGTTTACGATAGCGGCAGGAATACGATGCTGGGGGAGGCATCGGACATGATCGGCAAGGGACATGCTGAACATCTGATGGGTGTCATCGACCGCGCGCTGGAACAGGCGGGCGTCGCGCTATCGGATATCGACCGCCTTGCCGTCACCATCGGTCCCGGCTCTTTTACCGGTATCCGCGTCGGCGTTGCGGCAGCCCGTGGATTTGCGCTTTCCCTCAATATTCCCGCTGTCGGTATCACCACGCTAGAAGTCATGGCGGCGGCTCAGCGCGCAAAATTGCCCGGCCGCGCCGTTCTGGCAGCGATGGATGCCAAGCGGGATGAAATCTATCTACAGTCTTTTGCAGCTGATGGCGCGCCGCTCGATGAGGCCCGCGCGGTGAGTGTTGCGGAGGCCCAGGCCTTTGCATCTGACTTCGACGGCGAGATAACCGGTTCGGCGACGCCGCTCCTGAAGCCGGATGCAGCGGGCGACTACGCCAACTCCTTCCCGATCTCCATCGTAGCGCGTCTCGGCGCTGCCGCGAACCCGAATACCGGAAAGCCGAAGCCCCTTTATCTGCGTGGACCCGATGCCAAACCGCAGGCCGGTTACGCCATTGCAAGAGTATGACAATGCTAGAAGCCTATCTGACGCTTAAGCCGGAATTCGAAATCGTCGCCATGGAGCCGGAGGATTGCCTCGACGTTTCCGTCCTGCATGGCGAGCGCTTTGCCCGCCCCTGGGGTGACGGCGAATTCCACAGCCTGCTTACGCAGACCACCGTTTTCGGCTTCGTTGCCCGCCAAACCAATGCCATTCTGAAAAAGACCTTGCCCGGCTTCATCCTCGCCCGTCAGGTTGCGGGAGAGGCGGAAATCCTCACGATAGCCGTTCAGGCGAAGGTCGCGCGCTCAGGCCTCGGTTGGCGGCTGATGCAGGCGGCCATGCGCGAAGCGCGCCTGCGCGGCGGCGAGAGCATGTTCCTGGAAGTCGATAACGGCAATACCGCCGCTCTCGGCCTTTATCGCAAGCTCGGTTTCGAACAGGCGGGCGAACGCAAGGGCTATTATAAGGACGCCAATGGGGCTACTTCTACGGCGCTTGTCATGAAGCGCGTTCTTCGGTAGTTCCCTTCTCGACAGGAATAACGAGAAGACAGCCATGACTGAGGTAGCCAAGACCCTCGAGGAGCTTTGCGCTGAACGCGGCATGCGCATGACCGAGCAGCGCCGGGTGATTGCGCGCATTCTCGAAGATTCCGAAGACCATCCCGATGTCGAAGAGCTCTACCGCCGTTCGGTGAAGGTCGATGCCAAGATTTCCATTTCGACGGTCTATCGCACCGTCAAGCTGTTCGAAGATGCAGGCATCATCGCCCGGCATGATTTCCGCGACGGCCGTTCTCGCTACGAGACGGTTCCGGAAGAACATCACGATCACCTGATCGATCTGAAGAGCGGAATGGTCATTGAGTTCCGCTCTCCGGAAATCGAAGCACTGCAGGAGCGGATCGCCCGCGAGCATGGCTTCAAACTGGTGGATCACCGCCTGGAACTCTACGGCATCCCGCTGAAAAAAGACGAACTCTGATATCATGGCAGTCCGGGAGCGCCGCATTTGATCGTCTGGCTGCGCATCGCCTTCGCCTTTTTCGTCATCATTGTCGTCAGCATCCTGCTCATGCCGCTGCAGGTGCTGGCGCTCACTTTTGACTGGAAGCTGCGACGCACCCTGCCCCGGCGCTGGCATCGCATCGTCTGCTATTGTCTCGGCATCCGCATTCGGGTGCGAGGCAAACTCGAAAGCCGACGACCTCTTATGCTCTGTTCCAACCATTCCTCCTGGATGGACATCATGGTCATGTCGGCGGTCGCCGATGTCGCCTTCATTGCCAAGATAGAGGTACGCGATTGGCCGATCTTCGGCACGCTCGCCAAGCTGCAGAAGAGTGTTTTCGTGGTGCGCGAGGAAAAGCGCCGCACCGGCGATCAGGCGAGCGAGATTGCCGCCCGCATGGCGGACGGCGAAATCGTCGTGCTGTTTCCAGAGGGGACGACCTCCGACGGCAACCGCCTGCTGGAGGTCAAATCGTCGCTCTTCGGGGCAGCCGCAATGGCCGTACCGCATTCCCAGACGGGTGCCGTCATGGTGCAGCCGGTTGCGATTGCCTATACGCAAGTCCACGGCATCGCCATGGGACGTTATCATCGCCCGCTTGCTGCCTGGCCCGGCGATATCGAGCTTCTACCTCATCTGATCGACATCCTGAAATGTGGCGCGATCGATGCCGAAGTCTCCTTTGGCGAGGCGGTCGAATATGGCGAGAAGACAAATCGCAAGGCGGTCAGCACCACGATCTCGGCTCGCATCCGAAACCTGTTGAACAGCAGTCTGCGCGGCCGCGATATCGCCTAAGGCGACATGCCCTTTTCTCGCGCTTCAAAAACCACTAAATAGCGCGCCATGACCCAAGACAGCGCCCTTCTTCAGCCGCCGGAGACAATCCTCCGCGATGGCTCCAACAGCCGCAAGGTTTTCATCAAGACCTATGGTTGCCAGATGAACGTCTATGACTCAACGCGCATGAGCGATGCTCTTGCCCGCGATGGCTATGAGCCGACCGAGGACATGGAAGAGGCTGATCTCGTCCTGCTCAACACCTGCCACATCCGCGAGAAGGCAGCCGAGAAAGTCTATTCCGCACTTGGGCGCCTGCGCGAGATGAAAAAGCGCAAGGCTGCCGACGGCCGCGAGATGATGATCGGCGTCACCGGCTGCGTCGCGCAGGCTGAAGGCGAAGAGATCCTGCGTCGTGCTCCTGCTGTCGATGTCGTCATCGGCCCCCAGACCTATCACCGCCTGCCGGATGCGCTGCGCCGCGCCAAGGAAGGTCATCGCGTCGTCGATACGGAATATGCGATCGAGGACAAGTTCGAGCACCTGCCGATCGCCGAGGCGCCGAAGATCCGTGCCCGCGGCGTGACCTCCTTCCTGACAGTCCAGGAAGGCTGCGACAAGTTCTGCACCTTCTGCGTTGTGCCCTATACGCGTGGCTCGGAAGTCTCGCGGCCGGTCTCGCAGATCGTCGAAGAGGCGATGAAGCTCGTTGCCGCTGGCGTGCGTGAAATCACCTTGCTCGGCCAGAATGTCAATGCCTGGCACGGCGTCGGCCCGCAGGGCGAAGAGTGGAGCCTCGGCGATCTGCTCTACCGGCTTGCCGATATCCCCGGCCTTACGCGCCTTCGCTATACGACGAGCCACCCGCGCGACATGGATGACCGGCTGATCGAGGCACACCGCGACCTGCGCGCCTTGATGCCCTATCTGCATCTTCCGGTTCAGGCAGGTTCGGACCGTATTCTCAAGGCGATGAACCGTCGGCATACGGCCGCCGAATACCTATCCCTCATCGAGCGCATCCGCAAGGCGCGTCCCGATATCGCACTGTCGGGCGATTTCATCACCGGCTTTCCGGGGGAGACAGACAAGGAATTTGAGGATACACTAAAACTCGTTGAGGAGGTGCGTTACGCGCAGGCCTTCTCGTTCAAATATTCGACGCGGCCGGGTACGCCCGGAGCGGAATTGAAGGATCAGGTGCCGGAAGATATCAAGGCAGAACGGCTGGAACGCCTGCAGGCGCTGCTTCTCAAGCAGACGCAGGAATTCAACGAGTCCTGCATCGGCAAGGAAATCGACCTTCTCCTCGAAAAGCCCGGCCGGATGCCTGGCCAGCTCATTGGCCGGTCACCGTGGCTGCAGTCCGTGAATGTTGATGCAAAAGCATCGCAAATCGGTGACATTATTAAAGTGCGAATCACAGGAACCGGAACCAACAGCCTGTTTGCCGAACGCGCAGAGGCTGAGGTCTAACCCAGGGAGCTCGACCGCTTGAACGGACAGGAATTGGTTTCTACTTCACCGCGCCACCCACGCATAGCGAGCGACGCCAATCACTTCGTCCTGACGTTCGAGAACAACCGGTTCGCCAGCGAACTTTTCGGACAGTTCGACCAGAATTTGAAGCTCCTGGAACAGCGGCTCAATATCGATGCGCGGGCACGCGGCAACTCCGTTGTCATCACCGGCGATGTGCTGGCCACCAACCAGGCGCGACGCACGCTCGATTACCTCTATGAAAAACTCCAGAAAGGCGGCAGTGTGGAGCGTTCAGACGTGGAAGGCGCAATCCGTATGGCGGTTGCAGCCGACGACCAACTCACGCTGCCGACGATGGAAAGAAAAGCCAAATTGACGATGGCGCAGATTTCGACGCGCAAAAAGACGATCATCGCGCGAACGCCAACGCAGGATGCCTATATGCGGGCGCTGGAGCGCTCGGAGATGGTGTTCGGAGTCGGTCCTGCCGGTACGGGCAAGACCTATCTCGCCGTCGCCCACGCCGCCCAGCTTCTGGAGCGCGGCGCCGTCGAGAAGATCATTCTTTCGCGACCCGCCGTCGAGGCCGGCGAACGCCTGGGCTTCCTGCCGGGCGACATGAAGGAGAAGGTCGATCCTTATCTGCGCCCGCTTTATGACGCGCTCTATGACATGATCCCTGGCGACAAGGTCGAGCGAGCAATCACCGCCGGCGTCATTGAAATCGCGCCGCTCGCCTTCATGCGTGGTCGCACGCTTGCCAATGCCGCCATCATCCTCGACGAGGCACAGAACACCACGTCGATGCAGATGAAGATGTTCCTGACACGTCTTGGCGAGAACTCGCGCATGATCATCACCGGCGATCCGAGCCAGATCGACTTGCCGCGCGGCGTCAAATCCGGCCTCGTGGAGGCGCTGCATCTCTTGAACGACGTCGAAGGCATCTCGACGGTGCGCTTCAAGGATGTCGATGTCGTGCGCCATCCGCTGGTCGGCCGCATCGTCAAGGCCTATGATGCGACCTATGTGGCGGCAAACGAAGAGGCCAGCCGGCAGGACTGATGGCCGAGCTCGACATACAGATCAGCATCGAGGACACGGGCTGGCCCGCCGAAGATGTATTGCATGCCCTTGGCGAACGCGTGCTGGGAGCAGCCGCCGCCTACCTGCGGGAAGAGGAAAATCAGCCCTTCCCGAAGATGCCGCCGGAAGTTTCGCTCGTCTTCACCGACGATGCCTCCATTCAGGACATCAATGCGGAATGGCGCGGCAAGGACAAGCCGACCAACGTCCTGTCGTTTCCGGCCTTTCCGGTCAAACCCGGCAAAACGCCAGGCCCGATGCTCGGCGATATCATCATTGCCAGGGAGACGGTGGAACGCGAAGCGCAGGAGCTCGAAAAGAGTTTCGACGACCATTTGACCCATCTTATGGTGCATGGTTTCTTGCATCTGCTCGGCTACGACCATATTAATAATGACGAGGCCGAAATTATGGAGGGGCTCGAGACTCGCATTTTAGCAGTGCTCGGCCTATCTGACCCCTACGAGGGTCAAGACCTTAAAATGGAACCATGAGCGAATTTTCAACGAAGCCGGCGTCAGACGCCAACGACTCCGACCAATCCTCCTCTTCAGACGAGGGTGGTAGTAGTCGACACCGACCGCAATCCTTCTGGTCGCGCGCAGCGCGCATGCTAAGGCCGCAACACGGCTCACGACTGCGCGAAGACCTTGCCGATGCGCTGATGACCGACCCAGCTGCTGCCGATGCCTTTTCGCCCGACGAGCGGGCGATGCTTCACAATATCCTGCGCTTCCGTGAAGTGCGCGTCGCCGACGTGATGGTGCCCCGCGCCGATATCGAGGCGGTCGACCAGACTATCACCATCGGCGAACTGATGATCCTCTTCGAGGAAAGCGGCCGCTCGCGCATGCCCGTCTATGCCGAAACGCTCGACGATCCGCGCGGCATGGTGCATATCCGCGACCTTCTCTCCTATGTCGCCAAGCAGGCGCGCAATAAGCGCCGCAGCAGCACCAAGCCTGCAGCAGGTGCGCCTGCAATAGACGTATCGCCGGAACATATCCAGAAGGCGCCGCGCTCGGCCAAGCCGAATTTCGACCTCGGACGCGTCGACCTGCAGAAGACGCTCGCCGAAACCGGCATCATCAGGCAGATCCTCTTCGTGCCGCCCTCCATGCTGGCATCCGACCTTCTGCGTCGCATGCAGGTGAACCGCACCCAGATGGCGCTGGTCATCGACGAATATGGCGGCACTGACGGCCTCGCCTCGCATGAAGACATCGTGGAGATGGTGATTGGCGATATCGACGACGAACATGACGATGAAGAAGTCATGTTCAAACGCGTTTCGGAAGACGTCTTCGTTGCCGACGCCCGTGTCGAGCTCGAAGAGATTGCCGAAGCCATAGGCCCGGATTTCAACATTAGCGAGCAGATCGACGAGGTCGATACTCTGGGTGGTCTGATCTTCTCGGCGCTCGGACGCATCCCCGTGCGCGGTGAAGTCGTGCAGGCGCTGCCGGATTTCGAATTCCATATTCTCGATGCCGATCCGCGCCGCATCAAGCGGGTGCGCATCACCCGCAAGCGTCAGGCAATCCGCCGCCGCGCCAAGACAGACGGCGATGGACCACCGATTGGCGAAGGAAACGACGAGCGGCCGGCGGAATCCACGGCAAACTGAACGTTCCGTAAGACGACAAGCGCACGCTTTTTTGAAAGACTGCGATTGGATTGATTCGCGGCTTTGATGGGAGTGGGCATGGAGCGGCTTGCGGATAGGATTATCCTCGTCTGGGGTTTAAAACGGTCAATGCTTGCGATCGCAGCAGGCGCCTTTGCCGTTTTGGCGCTGCCTCCCGTCGGCTTCTTCGCTGCGATGTTCGTTTCCTTCTCCCTGCTCGTCTGGCTGATCGATGGGGCGGCTGCCTCGCCGGAAAGCAGCCTTCCCGGCAGGCTCTGGCCGGCATTTGTCACCGGCTGGCTGTTCGGCTTCGGCTATTTCGTAGCCGGACTCTGGTGGCTTGGGCATGCGCTACTGATTGATTCAGAAGAGTTTGCCTGGGCTTTGCCACTCGCAATCCTCGGGCTCCCAGCCTGCCTTGCCATCTTTTATGGGTTGGCGACTGCCCTTGCCCGTATCTTCTGGTCGGATGGCATGGGCCGGATTGCGGCACTTGCTGCCAGCTTCGGCCTGCTTGAGTGGGTACGCAGCTTCATCTTTACCGGCTTCCCCTGGAACGCCATCGGCTACGCCATGATGCCCATGCCACTGATGATGCAGTCCGCGCATGTGATCGGCACTATGGGGGTGACGGCTCTCTCGGTCTTCGTCTTCGCTGCCCCGGCCCTCGTTGGAACCCGACAGGGAGCGAAACTCGGTATCGGTCTCGCGGTCACGCTCTTTGCGGCGCATCTCGGCTACGGTGCCTATATTCTCTATCTCACGCCGAAACCCGAGGCTTTACCCGAGGACAAGCGGCCTGTCGTTCGCCTTGTGCAGCCGGCGATCGATCAGACCGCCAAGATGGACAATGATGCAGATCGCGAAGCGATCTTCGAGACCCATCTCAAGCTTTCGGCGGCGCCCCCCAAGGAAGGTGGCAAGAAGCCTGACATCATCGTCTGGCCGGAAACCTCGATCCCGTTCATCCTCACCGATAATAAGGATGCGCTCACGCGGATTGCCGATACGCTCGACGACAATCAGATCCTGATCGCGGGAGCCGTGCGCGCCGAAGAACTCGGCCCCGGTTATGCCACCCGCTATTATAATTCGATCTATGTGATCGACGGGCGGGGGCAGATCGTGGCCGCTTCGGACAAGGTGCATCTCGTTCCCTTCGGCGAATATCTTCCCTTCGAGGATACGCTGAATGCGTTCGGTATCCAGAATGTGGTGGAAATGCCGGGTGGTTTTTCGGCCGCCGCCAGCCGTCATCTGCTTGAGCTTCCAAACGGGCTGAAATTCTATCCGCTCGTCTGCTACGAGATCATCTTCCCCGAAGAAATGACAGGCGACATCGATGCAGCGAACGCCATCCTCAACATTACGAATGACAGCTGGTTCGGCTCGACACCAGGTCCTTACCAACATTTTCAGCAGGCCCGCGTACGGGCGGTCGAGACCGGTCTGCCGCTGATTCGCGATGCGAATAACGGAATTTCGGCGGTTGTAGACGCGCGCGGCGAAATCGTTTCAGGTCTAAAATTGGACCAAATTGGCTTTATTGATGCAACTCTCAATGGATTCGAAAAAAACAATGGAAGCCCGCACCCCCGCCAAACGTACTTCTGGTTGACTGAAACGTTACTGATAATCATCGCGCTAATTTCACGCAGGGGTTTTATTTTCGGGTTGAATTGACCAAAAACCCCTAAAATTGCATAGTGGTAACAATCGGCGTTAGTGACGTATGCTTCAACGTGGGTTATCGCGACTTGCAACGTGGCGTTACGGAATGAGGTCAGGGCATGCCGGTTAGAACAAGGTTGAATTTTTCTTTGCTAGGGCACGACCATGATTGAGAATAAGAAGAAGCCGAATCCTATCGACATCCATGTCGGTAGCCGTATTCGACTTCGCCGTACCATGTTGGGCATGAGCCAGGAGAAGCTCGGCGAAAGCCTCGGCATCACCTTTCAGCAGATCCAAAAATACGAGAAGGGTACCAACCGCGTTGGCGCCAGTCGTCTCCAGAACATTTCAAGCATCCTCAATGTGCCCGTTTCCTTCTTCTTCGAAGATGCTCCTGGCGAACATTCCGGTGCCTTGACCGGCATGGCGGAGACCTCGAGTTCGAACTACGTCGTCGACTTCCTCTCCTCTTCAGAAGGACTCCAGCTCAACCGCGCATTTGTGAAGATCACCGACCCCAAGGTTCGTCGCAAGGTCGTCGAACTGGTGAAAGCGCTGGCCGCAGAAGCTGACTCCGACTGAGCCTCCCCCACGCTAGGGAAAACTCGAAGGCGGCCGAAAAGGCCGCTTTTTTGCGTTTTTGGGGCAAAATTTGTCACTTCGCCGCAGATATAAAGATATATTTATGTCCTTCTGTGCTTGTCATTCGAGCACGAACTGAGTACCTACTAGGCTGCTTTTGTTCTTTGAGGGGAATCCCGGAATGCGCGCGAATTATCTCTTTACCAGCGAATCTGTTGCCGAAGGTCACCCGGACAAGGTGTGTGACCGCATCTCCGACGAGATCGTCGATCTGGTCTACCGCGAGGCGGCAAAGACCGGCGTCAATCCGTGGGGCGTGCGTATTGCCTGCGAAACCCTCGCGACGACCAACCGCGTCGTTATTGCCGGCGAAGTTCGCCTGCCGCCGAGCCTGATGAAGAAGGACAAGGACGGCAAGGACGTCATCAACCCATCGAAGTTCAAGGCTGCTGCCCGCCGCGCCATCAAGGACATCGGTTACGAGCAGGACGGCTTTCACTGGAAGAAGGCCAAGATCGACGTGCTGCTGCACTCGCAGTCGGCCGACATCGCGCAAGGCGTGGACAGCGCCGCTGACCAGCAGGGTGACGAAGGTGCTGGCGACCAGGGCATCATGTTCGGCTACGCCTGCAAGGAAACGCCCGACCTCATGCCGGCGCCGATCTATTATTCTCACAAGATCCTTCAACTCCTCGCCGCTGCCCGCAAGAAGGGCGAGGGCGAAGTCGCCAAGCTCGGGCCCGACGCCAAGAGCCAGGTCACCGTACGCTATGTCGACGGCAGGCCGGCAGAAGTCACGTCGATCGTTCTCTCCACCCAACATCTCGACGAAAGCTGGGATTCGAAGAAGGTTCGCAGCGTCGTCGAACCCTATATCCGCGAAGCCCTCGGCGACCTGAAGATTGCCGACGATTGCAAGTGGTACATCAACCCCACCGGCAAGTTCGTCATCGGTGGCCCGGATGGTGACGCCGGCCTCACCGGTCGCAAGATCATCGTCGATACTTACGGCGGCGCTGCTCCGCACGGCGGTGGCGCATTCTCCGGCAAGGACACGACCAAGGTCGACCGTTCGGCTGCCTATGCGGCACGCTATCTCGCCAAGAACGTCGTAGCCGCCGGCCTTTCCGATCGTTGCACGATCCAGCTCTCCTACGCCATCGGCGTCGCGCAGCCGCTGTCGATCTATGTGGACCTGCATGGCACCGGCAAGGGTGTTTCCGAGGATCAGGTCGAAGCCGCGATCCGTCAGAACATGGATCTGTCGCCGTCGGGTATCCGCCGTCATCTCGATCTCAACAAGCCGATCTATGCCAAGACATCGGCTTACGGCCATTTCGGCCGCAAGGCCGGCCGCGACGGCTCGTTCTCCTGGGAGCGCACGGACCTCGTGAAGGCGCTCAAGGATGCCGTCAGGACCAAGGCTGCTGCATGACGGATATGGAACGCCGGAGCCGGACGACCGAAGCATTTTTCGGTCGCCGCAAAGGAAAGGCTCTGCGTGAGCAGCAGGCCGAAAGGCTCGCTACCCTGCTCCCGGCATTCATCGTCGATCTGTCAGCGGCTCCCCCAGAGCCGCTGAAGACGCTTTTTCCTGTTGCGGTCGACAGAATGCGGCTGGAGATCGGCTTCGGCGGCGGAGAGCATCTCATCCACCGCGCGCTGGAAACTCCCTCGACAGGATTTATCGGCGTCGAGCCGTTCATAAACTCCATGCAGAAGCTGCTGGCGCGTGTCGATGAAACGGGCGCGCGCAACGTGCGCGTCTACAACGACGATGCGACGCAACTTCTCGACTGGCTTCCCGATAGCTGTCTCGATCAGATCGACCTGCTCTATCCGGATCCTTGGCCGAAACGGAAGCACTGGAAGCGGCGTTTCGTCTCGAAGACCAATCTCGACCGTTTCCACCGCGTGCTGAAGCCGGGGGGGCTTTTCTGCTTCGCCTCCGACATCGACACCTATGTAAACTGGACGCTGCTGAAATGCCTCGAGCATGGCGGCTTCGAGTGGACAGCAGAGAATGCCGCCGACTGGCTCACGCCCTATCAGGGCTGGCCGAGCACCCGCTATGAAGCCAAGGCCCGCCGTGAGGGTCGTTCCTCAGCCTATCTCACCTTCAAACGCGTCTGATCTGTCTTGGCATAGATGCCGGGCAGCATGCCGTCTCAATCGCCACTGCGCTGTTGAAGACCGCATCGCCACGGCGTTCGAAACAACCGATAATGGGGTCGCCTTTGTCGGTGCGAGTTTTTCAAGGATCGAGAGGAACGCCGGGCTGTCGAGCGATAGCGCACGGTTCTAACCAGCTCTGCGGGAGATAGGATTCGGATAGGAGGCCAATATCGCATCGGCTGCAGCTTCCGCGTCGCCGAAAATGGGGAAACGCTGGAAGGCGGCTATATGCATGGGCAAGGGGCTAGCAAGGGGCCCCTCACGTCGCCCATTATCATTCTTCAACATGCATTCTGCCTCGCGGCAGGCCGGTCATGGTCAATGCAGGCTGACCGTCTTCAGCTCGTCTTCAGCAGCCTTGAAGAAGGTGCTCGAGCGGTTATCCGTCAGCAGGATCGGCGTACCATCGGCGCCGAACAATGCCCAGAGATCAACGCTCGGATCGATATCCGGCGCCTCGGGGAAGCACTTGGCAACCTCCTCGGTGCGTATTTTGCGGATATAGGCGACCTCGCCATTGCCGATGCCGGCAAGTTCGGACTTGGTCAGACGCGACGTGGCTTCTTTCATCAACATTCCTGTTCCTCCGGGAGAAGGGACCAACGGTTCAATAAACCGTTGTGCTACTGTGAAACCGAAATGTTAATTTTCTTGACCATGCGCGCCGGTTCCGGTCGAATTAGATCGACCGAAAGCAGACCGTTCTTGAGGCTTGCGCCCAAGACCTGCATGCCGTCTGCGAGCACGAAGGTGCGCTGGAACTGCCTCGCGGCGATGCCGCGGTAGAGATAATCGCGCTCGCCCTGATCGATCTGGCGGCCACGGATCAGAAGCTGGTTTTCCTCAGTTGATACGTCGAGCTCTTCTTCGCTGAAACCGGCGACGGCAAGCGTAATGCGAAGCCGTTCAGGTGCGTCGTGAGCGGCGGCGATACGTTCGATATTGTAGGGTGGATAACCGTCGCTTGCCTTGGAAATCCGCTCAAGCGTCTTTTCCATAGCGTCGAAGCCCAGAAGCAGCGGGCTGGCGAAAGGGGTGATGCGGCTCATCTTCCAAAGTCCTTGATGCAAGCGACCTTTCCGGACCTCATATGCAGCATCCGGGTACGCCCAATATGGGAACGACGGTTGCCCGCTGCAAGGCGTGACGGCGGTCGGTCCAGACATCTCACATTTTAAGGCAAAGCCGCATGAGATCGCTTCCTTGACAAAGGGCGCGAGGCCTCGCATCAAAACAAGCCCGGCGCGATGTGCTGATTTGCGACGGGAGCGTGAAGACAATGAGAAGGTGCATGCTGTAGCGACGCGCACCAGAGGATGGAACGATTCGGATGGCAGAACCGAGAAAGATCATTATCGATACCGACCCTGGCCAGGACGATGCCGCCGCGATCATGCTGGCCTTCGGCAGCCCGGAAGAACTTGACGTGCTGGGCATCACCACCGTCGCCGGCAACGTGCCGCTGGCTCTGACGAGCCGCAATGCACGCATCATCTGCGAGCTTTGCGAACGGACCGACATCAAGGTCTTTGCCGGCGCCGACCGGCCGATCGCGCGCAAGCTGGTTACCGCCGAGCACGTGCATGGCAAGACAGGCCTTGACGGCCCGACCCTTCCCGAGCCGACGATGCCGCTGCAGGCGCAGCATTCCGTCGACTTCATCATCGAAACGCTGCGACGCGAGCCGGAAGGCACTGTCACGCTCTGCACGCTCGGACCGTTGACCAATATCGGTCTGGCTTTCCAGAAGGCGCCTGATATCGTTCCGCGCATCCGGGAATTGGTGATGATGGGAGGCGGTTTCTTTGAAGGCGGCAACATCACACCGGCGGCCGAGTTCAACATCTATGTCGATCCTGAGGCCGCCGATATCGTGTTCCACTCAGGTGTGCCTGTTGTCATGATGCCGCTTGACGTCACACATCAGCTTCTGACACGCAAGGATCGGGTGAAACGTATGGCCGATATCGGCACGGCACCCGCCAAAGCGATGGTGGAGATGCTGGAATTCTTCGAGCGCTTCGACGTCGAAAAATACGGCTCGGACGGCGGCCCGCTGCACGACCCGACGACGGTCGCCTACTTGCTGAAACCCGAGCTCTTCAAGGGCCGGGAGTGCAATGTCGAGATCGAGGTGAAATCGGAACTGACGGTCGGAATGACCGTCGTCGACTGGTGGCACGTGACCGACCGCAAGCGTAATGCGAAGGTCATGCGCCATGTGGATGCCGACGGCTTCTTCGATCTCCTGATCGAGCGCTTCGCGCGAATCTGATCCGCCATTATCCAACGGAAGCAAAAAGGCCGCTGAGCGGCCTTTTTCAATTGTCAGATGTTCCGCTCCTTCAGGCGTCCTTCTCGTCAAGCACGGAGTTAGCATCTGCTTCGACGATTTTGGGGCCGCCCTTTGCAACGCCGACCATGGCCGGGCGCAGCACGCGCTCGCCGATGGTGAAGCCTGCCTGCACCACCTGAACAACTGTGTTGTTCGGCACTTCAACATTCGGCACTTCGAACATCGCCTGATGGAAGTTCGGGTCGAACTTCTGGCCGACCGGCTCCAGCTTGCGAACGCCGTGACGCTCGAGAGCCGAAAGCATGGAACGTTCGGTCATCTCGACACCTTCGATCAGCGTCGTCAGGCCGGCATCGGCAGTAGCCTTGGCTTCCGGCGGAATAGCATCGAGCGCGCGGCGCAGGTTGTCAGAGACGGCCAGCATGTCGCGGGCGAAGCCTGCGACAGAATAGGACTTGGCGTCCTTGACCTCGCGCTCCGTGCGGCGGCGCAGATTGTCCATTTCGGCAGCGAGCCGCAGATAGCGGTCGCGCAGTTCAGCATTTTCAGCCTTCAGAAGCTCAAGCGGATCAGGTTCACTCGCAGCAGCTTCCTTCACGGCTTCATTCTCGACGTTTGCGGCAGCTTCGGCTGCGGCTTCCGCTGCAGCTGCGTCAGGTCCGTTCTGCGTCGTTTCATCGGTCATGACGGTCTCCGGTTGGTGTCTTCTCAGATGCGCCCGATATCGATGTTTGGCCGGAAAAAATCAAGTCTGCGTGACGAAGAAGCGAAAATTCGAAGCAGTTCTGTGAAATATTTCAAAGAGAGCCGCGTGAAAGGCGCGAAACGAGCTGGGCGGTATAATCGACCATCGGGACGATACGCGAATAATTGAGTCGCGTCGGGCCGATGACACCAACCGCACCAACAATGCGGTCATCATCATCGCGATAGGGCGCGACGATCAACGAAGAGCCTGACAGCGAGAAGAGCTTGTTCTCTGAGCCAATGAAGATACGCACACCCGGTCCGCTTTCGGCAAGATTCAGGAGCTCGATCAAGCTGTCCTTCTTCTCGAGATCGTCGAAAAGCAGGCGCAGCCGGTCAAGGTCTTCGGCGCCGCCTACACCTTCCAGCAGGTTTGCGCGGCCGCGGACGATGAGCTGCGCAGGCTTGGTCTCGTCCGAACTGCCAGCCCAGACGGCAACGCCGCGTTCAACGAGATCCCGCGACAGCGCATCGAGCTCGTGGCGAACTTCATCTTTCAGCCGGCTCAGTTGCAGGCGCAATTCCGGCAGCGTCTGGCCAGTCATGTGCGCGTTGAGGAAATTGGCGGCCTCAGTAAGCTGCGAAGAAGTGACACCCGCGGGCAGTTCGATAATGCGGTTTTCGACCTGATCGTGATCGCCGACAAGCACAGCCAGCGCCTTGGTCGGCTCCAGGCGGATGAACTCGACATGTTTCAACACCGGATCGCTCTTGGAGGTAATGACGAGGCCGGCGCCGCGCGAAATGCCCGACAGCATGCGGCTTGCCTCGTTCATCATCGATTCCACGGGATTGTCGCGGCTTTCGGCCCGCACCTGGCGATCGATGCTGGCACGCTCTTCAGCCGAGAGATCGCCGACCTGCATGAAGGCATCGACGAAGAAGCGTAAGCCCACCTGGGTCGGCAGGCGGCCAGCGCTGACATGTGGTGAATAAATGAGGCCGAGCTCTTCCAGATCGCTCATGACATTGCGCACGGAGGCTGGCGACAGCGACATGGGCAAGAGGCGCGACAGATTACGGGAGCCGAGCGGCTCGCCATGCTCCAGATAGCCTTCAACGATGCGCCGGAAGATTTCCTTCGATCGTTCATCCAGCGCAGCCACGGCATCCGAAATTGATGTCGACCTGTAGCTCATGAACTTTTCGCACCCGCACTGAACGATATTCAGAAAATATAGCCAATCTCACCCCCGTGGCAAAAGGGAATTTGCAAATGCACGCAGCCAATCGTAGAAGCGGGCGACGATACAATACATGCATGACATAACCCGGGAAGCGCTGACGTTTTTCGGCATCATGTTTCAGGAGAAGAGAATGCGGCCTTCAGGCAGAAAAACCGACCAGATGCGCAAGGTCTCCTTCGAGCGCAATTTTTCGAAGCATGCGGAAGGCTCCTGCCTAGTAAAGTTCGGCGACACACACGTGCTCTGCACAGCAAGCCTGGAAGACAAGACGCCGCCGTGGCTGCGCAATACCGGCAAAGGCTGGGTCACCGCCGAATACGGCATGCTGCCGCGCGCAACGGGCGAACGCATGAAGCGTGAAGCTGCTGCCGGCAAGCAGGGCGGCCGCACGCAGGAAATCCAGCGCCTCATCGGCCGCTCGCTGCGCGCCGTGGTCGACCTGACCGCGCTCGGTGAACGCCAGATCACGCTCGACTGTGATGTCATCCAGGCCGATGGTGGCACGCGCACAGCCTCGATCACTGGTGGCTGGATCGCGCTTTATGACTGCCTGCGCTGGATGGAAACGCGTAATATGATCAAGGCCGACCGTGTCCTGAAGGATCATGTTGCAGCGATCTCCTGTGGCATCTTCGCCAACCAGCCGGTCATCGACCTCGACTATCTCGAAGATTCCTCGGCCGAGACCGACGCCAACTTCGTCATGACTGGGGCTGGCGGCATCGTCGAGATCCAGGGCACGGCAGAAGGCACGCCTTTCAGCGAAGAGGAATTCTCCTCACTGATGGGTCTTGCCAAGTCGGGCATTGCCGAACTGGTGGACCTGCAAAAGCAGGCGATCGCCTGAGGCCAACCGTTCTGGCCTATCCATGAATTTTTCCTTGTCCCCGTCTCGGGGGCGAGGCGGACCGAGAGGCGGCAATGGCGCAACCCATCGAAGGCATTCTTGAAACCGCGCTTTACGCTGCCGATCTCGATGCGGCCGAAGCCTTTTACGGAAATGTGCTCGGCCTTGAGAAGATTACGCGTGCCGGCAACCGCCATGTGTTCTTCCGTTGCGGGCCGAGCGTATTGCTGATCTTCAATCCGGAGGAAACGGTGAAGCCACCAGCGCCTGATAGCTTGCAGGTCCCGCCGCATGGCGCCGTCGGAAGGGGCCACGCCTGTTTCAGGGTTTCGGGAGATAATCTCGATGCGATGGCGCAGAAGCTGAAAGGTGCCGGCATCGCCATCGAATCCGAGGTTCACTGGCCGCGGGGCGGTCGATCCATTTATTTCCGCGATCCCGATGGCAACAGCCTGGAATGCGCGGAGGCAAAAATTTGGGGAATGGAATAAGGATATTTTATGCGTAAGCTCGAAACCAAGACCATTGTCGTCGCCAGCCATAATCAGGGTAAGATCCGCGAGATCCAGGATCTGATCGGGCCACTGGGCTTCACCGCCAAATCCGCGGCAGAGCTCAATTTCATCGAGCCCAAGGAAACGGGGACCACCTTCGAAGAAAATGCTACGATCAAGGCGCTTGCCTCGGCTCAGGCCTCCGGTCTTCCGGCGCTTTCTGATGATTCCGGCCTCGTCGTGGATGCGCTCGGCGGTGACCCGGGCGTCTACACCGCCGACTGGGCAGAAACCGGTAACGGCACCCGCGATTTCAACATGGCCATGGAAAAGGTCGAGAAGGCATTGGAAAACGCTGGGGCAACGAAGCCCGAGCAGCGTGCCGCCCGCTTCGTCAGCGTACTCTGCCTTGCCTGGCCGGATGGGCACACCGAACTGTTCCGCGGCGAGGTGGAAGGTACGGTCGTCTGGCCGCCGCGTGGAACGCAGGGCTTCGGCTATGATCCCGTCTTCCAGCCAGAAGGCTATAATGTGACTTTCGGCGAGATGAGCGCGGAGGAAAAACACGGCTGGAATATCGGCAAACCGCAGGCTCTGTCGCACCGCGCGCGTGCCTTCAAACTCTTTGTCGAAACCTGCCTGGAAGCATAAGGCCACGCTTTGAACATGATCGAATCGCCTGCGCTGACGCGCGATGCAAAGCTTTTGCCCGATACCGGCGAGCCCGGTTTCGGGGTCTACGTGCATTGGCCCTTCTGCGCGGCGAAGTGCCCCTATTGCGATTTCAACAGCCATGTCCGCCATCAGCCGGTCGATCAGAAGCGCTACGTCGCCGCCTTCCTGAAAGAGATCGTCAATGCCCGTCTGATGAGCGGGCCGAAGACTGTGACCAGTATCTTCCTTGGCGGCGGCACGCCGTCGCTGATGAAGCCGGAAACCGTCGATGCGATCATGAACGGCATCTCGCGGCACTGGCATGTGCCTGACGGTATCGAAATCACGATGGAGGCCAATCCTTCGAGCGTCGAGGCGGAACGCTTCCGCGGCTATCGTGCCGCCGGGGTCAATCGCGTATCGCTCGGCGTGCAGGCACTGAATGATCGCGATCTCAAATTCCTTGGCCGGCTGCACGACGTCGCCGACGCGCTGAAGGCGATCAGGCTGGCGCGCGACATTTTCCCGCGCATGTCTTTCGACCTGATCTATGCCCGGCCAAACCAGACGGTCGAGGAATGGGAGCGCGAACTCAAGGAGGCGATCTCCTATGCGGTCGACCATCTCTCGCTCTATCAGCTCACCATTGAGGAAGGCACGCCCTTCTACGGCCTGCAAAAGGCCGGAAAGCTGATCGTGCCTGATGGGAACCAGTCTGCCGCACTCTATGAGGCCACGCAAGAGATCACCGAGCGCGAAGGGCTGCCGGCCTACGAGGTGTCCAACCACGCCCGGCCCGGTGCGGAGAGCCGCCACAATCTCACATACTGGCGATACGGCGATTATGCCGGCATCGGCCCCGGTGCGCACGGCCGCCTGACCCGCGGGGCTGAGAAGATCGCCACTGCGACGGAGCGCAAGCCGGAAGCGTGGCTGGACCTCGTCGAGCGCGACGGACACGGGATCATCGACGAGGAGCGTCTCGGATTCGAGCAGCAGTCCGACGAATTGCTGCTGATGGGTCTGCGTCTCAAGGAAGGTGTCGATCTTGCCCGCTGGCAGCAACTTTCCGGCCGCGATCCCGATCCAAAGCGCGAGCACTTTTTACTGGAACACGGCTTTATCGAACGGATCGGCAATTCGCGCCTGCGCTGCACGCCGGCCGGCATGCTGATCCTCGATTCCGTCGTCGCGGATCTCGCCTGCTGAGACACGTCAGGCAGCGCGTCTCTTGCCGAAAGAAGCGAGCCTTCCATCGATCGCCGCAAGGCCGACAGCGATCAATACCATACCGATCAGATGCTTGAACTGCAGCTGCTCGCCGAGCGCGACTGCGCCGAGCAGGATTGCACTCACCGGGATCAGGAAGGTCACCAGCATCAGATTGGTCGCGCCCGCCGTCGCCAGGATGCGGAAGAAGAGCACATAGGCCACGGCAGTCGAGAGGATCGCCAGGCCGAGCAGTGCAAGCCAGGTTTCGGCAGAAGGCATTGCAAGCGTCCAGGGCTCATCGACGACAAGCGCGATCGGCAGCATCAGCACGGTTGAAGCGGTCACCTGTCCGGCAGCCGGAATAAGCGGGGCATGGCCCATGCGCCGGAAGCGCCGGCCCCAGATACCGGCGAGCGAATAGGAAAGGGCCGCCCCCAACACCGCGACCTGGGCAAGCACGTTCGAGCCGAGATCCCTCAAGGCATCGAAACCGATCATATAGGCGACGCCCGCAAAGCCGACGATCACGCCAACGAGACGGGTTGCCGTCAGCTTCTCATCGGCCGTCAACACATGGGCGACAACGACGGCGAAAAGTGGCGTCGTGGCATTGAGGATCGACGCGAGGCCGCTCGCGATATGTGTCTGGCCCCAGACGATCAGGCAGAAGGGGATCATATTGTTCAAGAAACCCATGCCGAAGAAAGCGATCCAGCTCTGCCGGTCGTGCGGCATGGTGTGGCCCATGGCGCGCACGATCAGATTGAGCGCGATGGCAGCGAGCAATACGCGCCCGGTCACGATGGTGAAAGGCGGCAACGCCCTTACGAGAAGGCCGTTGAAGAAGAAGGAGCCGCCCCAGAGAAGCGACAGCACGATTAGCATGGCCCATTCTGCAGCTCCCATCGACTTCTGAATGGACATGATATCTCCCTTGTCGAGTTTCTCTAAAGCGTTCTTTCCAGCTTACCTGTGTGGATTTGCCAGGTACGCTGGTTTTTATTAGGATATTTTGCAGCTGACAAACGAGCTTTTCTGCCTATATGATTGAGTTTAACTAAAACATGGCCGGTCCTCTACCCTCCCTGTCGGCGCTGCGTGCCTTTGAGGCGACGGCGCGTCATCTGAGCATGACGCAGGCAGCGCATGAGTTACACGTCACGCCAGGCGCTGTCAGCCTGCAGATCCGCGATCTCGAAGCTTCGCTTGGCGTGTCTCTGTTCGAGCGGCGAACCCGGCAGATTCTGCTGACGCCGGAAGGCCGAGACTATTTTGCAACCCTGCGCACAGCCTTCCAGCTCGTGCGCGAGGCGACGGCATCGCTGACCGCACGGCGGCGGGGCAATGCGGTGGCGCTCACCTGTACCGCGGGTTTTGCGACACATTGGTTGCTGCCGCGACTTCAACGGTTCGAGGACACGCATCCTGATATCGATGTGCGCATAAGCGCCTCCCATCGCATGTTCGATTTCGAGCGTGACGGGATCGACCTCGCCATCCGCCACGGGCTCGGCGCCTACGAGGGCTTGATTAGTGAGCGATTGGTGGATGACGAGCTTGTACCAGTCTGCACGCCAGTGATTGCAGCGACGCTGGGCGCCGATCCTTCACCCGATCAGCTCGCAGAATATCAGCTCATCCACGACGTCTACCGCCGCGACTGGCAGCTCTGGCTGGCCGCAGCTGATGCCACCAAGGTGGATGCCTCTCGCGGGCCGATCTTCAGTGACGGCAACGGCGCCTTCGAGGCGATGAAATCGGGCTTCGGCGTGGCGCTGATGCGCCACTCCTTCATCGAGAAGGAACTTGTCGAGGGCCGGCTTGTCGCGCCATTTCCGCTGGGTCTGACAAGCAAGCTTGCCTACCACCTAGTGTATCCGGGCACTGCGCTGGAGCGCCCGGCGGTCGCTGCCTTCCGGCGCTGGCTGCTGTCGGAGGCGAAGGCCTAATCCCTGCTGGTAGCGCCTGACTTGAACAGGCTGCCCGTTGGCGTCTTGAGGAACATCTCCAGCGGAATATGCTCCTGATGAAGGAAGCCGCTGGCTGGCAGCAGGCCATCGCGGACCATCTCGATGACGGCGACGACGGACGCGGATGTGGTCCAGGCGATCGCCGTGCGCCGGGCGCCGGCAATTTCGATCGGGTAATAGGCGCGCACGAACTCCTTCCGCCGCAGCGCGCCATTGATCGTTCCTTCGGCCGCGACGTGCACGTAGACGACGTCGTCATCGACCGGCGGCTTGGCGTTGGTCAGGATTTCGCCCGCGAGCTGGCGTTTGTCACGCATAAGCAGCTCATGGAAGAAGAAATTCATCAGCTCCATGTGGCCGGGATAACGCATCGTCTTGTAATCGAGGTTATCGACCTTGCCGAGCATGGTGTCGCACATGGTGCCGAGGCCGCCAGAAGTTGTGAAGGCTTCCAGCTTGACGCCGTCGACATAGATGGTCTCGTGCCATTCCATTGGCGAGACGAGTTTGCGCACGCCGCCCTCGATGACCTCGCAATCATTCAGATATTCATTGACCACACCTTCGGGCGACCAGTTGAAGGCATAACCCAGAAGCCCGGTCGGGTTCTGCGGCAGAGCGCCGACGCGCATACGGATCGAACGGCAACGATCGAAACCATCGGCAAGGCTTGCACCGACGATGCCGACGAAGCCCGGCGCCAAGCCGCATTGCGGGGCCATCAGGCCACGTGCGGTCTTGGACAGTTCGATGATGAAATTGGTGGTCGGTACATCCTCAGTCAAATCGAAATAGTGGATACCGGCAAGATGGGCGGCCCGTGCCAGTTCGCTATTCAGATGATAGGGCAGGCAGGACAGGACCGCCTCGACGCTCGACAGCAACTCGCCAATGACCGATGCATTCGTGATATCGCCGGTCCGGCATTTGAAGGGCAGTTCACCGATGGGCAAGTGCGCATCGACGCCGATGACCTCGAAACCACCCTCATGCAAAAGCGTCGCCGCCAGCCGCCCGACCTTGCCAAGGCCGACCACGGCAATCCGTTCAAAACTCATCGATGTCTCCTCCCAAGCGCCGACGTTTTCATCGGCGCAGTTTTCTCAAGTGGAGGCTGTATAGAATAAAAACCTTATAAAAGAAAACAGCCGGGATCGCTCCCGGCCGTCGAATCGCAGTGGCAATCCACCGCCTATTCGTTGATGAGGCGCTTCAGAAGCTCGATCTCATGCGAAAGTTTCGTGTCTCCGGCGATCAGTTCCTCGATCTTGCGCACGGCGTGCAGAACCGTCGTATGGTCGCGCCCGCCAAAGCGGCGACCGATCTCCGGGAAGGAGCGCGGCGTCAGCGTCTTCGACAGGTACATCGCAATCTGGCGCGGCTTGACGATCACACGCGTGCGACGGTTCGAAACCAGTTCCTGGCGCGAGACGTTGTAGTGACGCGCGACGATACGCTGGATGTCCTCGATACGCACACGACGCGGCTCACCAGAGCCGACGAGATGGGCCAGCAGTTCATCCACGCGCTCAATCGACAAGTTCGGCTCGAAGGAGCGGCGGAAAATCAGCTGATTGAAGGCGCCTTCCAGTTCGCGACCACTCGCCGTGATGTTGCGCGCGACGTGCTGCAGCAATTCGGCGGGGATTTCCAGTGATGGATCTTCGAGACGTGCAGCCGCCAGACGACGCTTGAGGATTTCGAGACGCATCTCGTAATCGGGAGCATCGAGCTCGATCGCCACGCCGCCCTGCAGACGCGAACGGACGCGCGGATCGAGCGATTCCAGCTCCCACGGCGCACGGTCGGCCGCGACGACAACCTGCTTGGCGCTGTCGAGCAGCATGTTCAACAGATGGCAGAACTCATGCTGGATCATCTTGCCCTGCAGGAACTGCATGTCGTCGATGATTAGAAGATCGATGTTGCGCAGCGAGTCCTTCAGCGTCAGCGCATCATTATCGCGGATCGCCGTCGCGAAACGCCACATGAAGTATTCGGCCGTCAGATAAACGACACGCAGACCACGCGGGTTCTGCACTGCGGCATTGGCGATCGCCTGCAGCAGATGGGTCTTGCCGAGACCCACGGTCGCATGGAGGAAGAGCGGGTTGAAGCGCACGGCGCCCTGACCTGCTTCCGCAATGGTCTTTGCGGCGGCGAGCGCTACGCGGTTGGAGCTGCCCTCGACGAAGGTGTCGAAGGTGAAGCGGGAATCCAGCGGCGAACCAAAAAGCGGCGAACCTGCGCTTGCCGGACGGGCCGCGGCGGCCACCGAAACGGCCTGTTGGACGATCTGCCCCGCCGGCTGAGCAGATGCCGGACGGCGAAGCTGCGTCGGCTGGGCAGCCGGCTCGACGGAAACCGCCTCATCCAGCGCCTTCAAGCCGGTACGCGTCGCCGTGCGTACAAGGATTTCTACCTTCAGGATTTCAGAATCTTCGGCCTGGAACAGGCTGGTGATGAGATCGAGATATCTGTTGTTGATCCACGACTTCAGAAAAGTGGTGGGAACGGAGAGACGAACGACACTCTTGGAAATCGAATGGAGCTTGAGCCGCGCAAACCAGCTTGCATAGACGTCGGGACCAACCTTTGCCTTCAGACGCGCACTGACGCGTTCAAAGAGAACGCCATGCTTCATCTCACCCTTTTCATCCGTCGCGCTCAGGTGAATGGAACCGAAAGACTGCGGTGCAGCTTCCCCGTTATCCAGCGCACCCGTCGTCATCGAATTCATCTGCATAATGCCGCCTTTCATTTCCTCGGGCGGTCATTCACTGACAGCCGCCCGATTATTCCCCGCTTTGACAAAGCCGACGCCACCCTCATGAGCCGCCCGCATGCCGGTTCACTCAAACACCGTCCCTTTCGGGACCAACACAAAAACCATTCGGTGGCCGCGCTCATGCGACAACCGTCACAAATTCCCTATGTCAGACCAGCGGTCGATCCTCGTTTTCCGCCCGCCAGCCCGAACGCAATGTTACTTTCCCCCTGCCCTTCTCCTTCGCCCTCGCGTAAAACGTGTGGCTCTGGAGAGCACAAGACATCCCGTCCCGTGACAGCCACGTCACGGTACAATGCCGTCGAGTGCGTGAGAAAACGGAAGCTGTGCGCTCCGTCGCAAGTGACACAGCGCCATCATTCTGCCGACATGGCAGTTTGGACTGACTTCTGCAGATGATGTCCGCGCCCTTTGCTGGAAGCCATTTAGGCAGGATCAAAAGGCAAGATCAACGATGAATTTTACGCAAAATTAAGAAGCGGCCATTGACTCCGGCGAGGCATTTAGGGCGTCACACCAACGTCAAAAAAGAATCGCTTTTGAATCAAGGAGATTCCCCGACTGGGCTATTTTGGACACGCATAAAAAGAAAAAAGAAAAAATCTTCTTGACTCATTTGATGCCGAGGGTTGCGTGACCAGAGTCGCAAGCTTTAAAAAGATCCTTGCGTAACTTATTGTTTTTCAACAGTTTTTCCTGTCATGCCCCTGACACGAAATCGTCGCCGAATTAACTATATCCGAGGTAGGGGCCGGAATCGAAAAAGCCCGGTAAAATTACCGGGCTAATCATAACGAGCAATTCGTTAATGAGATATTCAGGCGGTCGCAGAAGCCGAAAGGGCCTTCACACGAGCAGCGAGGCGCGAGACCTTGCGAGATGCCGTGTTGGCGTGCAGGACGCCTTTGCTTGCGGCGCGTGCCAGTTCCGGCTCAGCAGCGCGGAATGCTTCCTTTGCCTTGGCGGCATCACCGGCGGCGAGTGCCTCTTCGACCTGGCGAACATAGGTACGAACGCGCGAACGGCGAGCCTTGTTGACTGCGGTACGGCGAGCGATCTTGCGGGTCGCCTTTTTCGCCGAAGTTGTATTGGCCATGGATGCCTCTCTCAAGAATTCGAACAAACTCCGCCATTGCCGCGCTGGCCCTGCGGCCGCTCAATTCAGCAATACAGGAGCATTAGTGGAAAACCTGAGGGCTTTCCGAACCGTGGGCGGGCATATAACGCTAAAGCTCACCCACGTCAACGCGCATTTTCAAGGAAAAGCCCCTTTCCGCACGCAGCGCTTACCTGTTCTTGAAGACCGGTCTGCGCTTTTCGATGAAGGCGGCCATGCCTTCTTTCTGATCCTCGGTCGCAAACAGGCTCTGGAAGAGACGGCGCTCGAAACGCAGGCCCTCTTCCAGCGTCGTTTCGAAGGCGCGGCTAACGGCCTCCTTTGCCATCAGCACCGACGGGCGAGACAGCGATGCGATCCTGGCGGCGGCCTCCAGTGCCTCATCCATCAGCCGCTCGGCAGCAACCACACGCGATACGAGTCCCGCGCGCTCCGCTTCGGCCGCATCCATCATCCGCCCTGTCAGGATCAAGTCCATCGCCTTGGCCTTGCCGACCGCCCGCGTAAGGCGCTGGGAGCCACCGATGCCTGGAATGACGCCGAGAGTGATCTCCGGCTGGCCGAACTTCGCCGTCTCCGAGGCAATGATGAAATCGCAGAGCATGGCGAGTTCGCATCCGCCACCAAGCGCAAAGCCGCTGACCGCGGCGATAATCGGCTTGCGGGCCTTGGCGATCTCGTCCCAACCGCTGATGAAATCGCTCTTATAGACCTCCGCGAAATCGAGCGGCTGCATTTCCTTGATATCGGCGCCGGCGGCAAAGGCCCGCTCGGAGCCAGTCAACACGATCGCGCCGATCGCCTCATCTTCATGAAAGGCCGCATAGGCCAGCTTCAATTCCTTAAGGACGATCGAATTCAGCGCGTTCAACGCCTGTGGTCGGTTCAGCGTGATCAGGCCGACATTGCCGCGGGTTTCGACGATCAGGGTTTCATAGGCCATGGCGCTCTCCTATTTCTGGCAGGTGGCGCAATAGAAGGTGGAACGGCCAGCCTGCACGATGCGCGAGACCGTACCGCCACAGCCGGGCGTGCGGCAAGCCAGACCTTCGCGATCATAGACGGAAAAGGAGTGCTGAAAGTAACCGAGCGAGCCATCCGTCTGGATATGGTCGCGCAGCGACGAACCGCCAGCAGCAATCGCATCGGCGATGACATCGCGGATGGAGGTCACAAGCAGGTTCAGCGCCTCCTTCGGCTTGCCGGTTTTCGTCACAAGCGTACCGGCTGCACGCATCGGCGACAGATGCGCCCGCCACAGCGCCTCGCAGACATATATATTGCCGAGCCCGGCGATGTTCTTCTGATCCAGCAGCGCGCCCTTCAACGGCTGGGTTTTGCCGGCGAAACGCTCGGCCAGAAAAGCGGCAGACAGATCGTTGCCGGTCGGTTCCGGCCCGAGGCCGAACAGAAATGGATTGGCATCGAGCTCGGAGCGGTCGGCGATGTCCATGAAGCCGAAGCGGCGCGGGTCATTATAGATGACGCGGCGCGGGCCGCCCTCTCCTTGCAGATGGAAAATAGCGTGATCGTGCTTCTCATCCTTGAAACGCTCGCGGTGAAAATCACCAGGGATGGCCGTCAAAGGTCCCTGTTCGATCCGAAAGGAGCCGGACATGCCGAGATGGGAGATGATCGTCTTGCCGCTATCGAGATCGATCAGCAGATACTTGGCCCGCCGTCCGAGGCCGATGATCGTGCGGCCGGACACCTCGTTCTCGAACCCCTCCGGAAAAGGAAAGCGCAGGTCGCCACGGCGCAATTCCAGTCTTTCGATCCGCGCGCCCTCCATTGCCGGCGTCAGGCCACGCTTCACCGTTTCGACTTCTGGCAATTCCGGCATCTTAACCCATCTATATCTAACGTGTTTCAACCGCCCGCGATGTGCGCTATAGCGCCAACGTGCCGCGGGCGGACCGTGGCCCACAGATAGCGCCGCGCCCTCGCTTTCGCTATGGTCGCCGGGCCGAATTCTTGATGTGAACGGAGTAACTTGATGTCAGACAGCCGGACCTCCGCCGATGGCGGCATGGAAACATCCTACGGCTTCCGTGAAGTGCCGACCGGTGAGAAACAGGGTCTCGTCAACGAGGTCTTCCATAAGGTCGCCAAACGCTACGACATCATGAACGACGTCATGTCGATGGGCATGCATCGCGCCTGGAAAGATGCGATGATCGCAGCGCTGAACCCGCGCAAGGAAGCGGGTTACAAGGTGCTCGACGTCGCCGGCGGTACCGGCGATATCGCCTTCCGTATCGTCGAAGCCTCGAACCGGCAGGCGCATGCCACCGTTCTCGACATCAACGGCTCGATGCTTGCTGTCGGCGCCGAGCGGGCAGAAAAGAAAAAGCTTTCGGACAATCTCACCTTCGTCGAGGCCAATGCCGAGGACCTTCCCTTCCAGTCCAACAGTTTCGATGCCTATACGATCGCCTTCGGCATTCGCAACGTACCACGGATTGAGGTGGCGCTCTCGGAAGCCTATCGCGTGTTGAAACGTGGCGGACGGCTGCTCGTGCTGGAATTTTCGGAGGTCGAGCTGCCGATTCTGGACAAGGTCTATGATGCCTGGTCCTTCAATGCCATTCCGAAATTCGGCAAGGCTATCACCGGCGATGCCGAGCCCTACCAGTATCTCGTGGAATCGATCCGCAAATTTCCGAACCAGGAGAATTTCGCGGCGATGATCCGCATGGCCGGCTTCTCGCGCGTGACCTACACCAATTATACCGGCGGCATCGCAGCGCTGCATTCCGGCTGGAAGCTCTGATCCGCATGAGTGCTTTCGGGGCATATTTCAGGCTCGTAAGGGTCGGCTGGATTCTGGTGCGCGAAGGCGTCATTTCGGCGCTGCCTTCGGAAGGTCTGCCGCCATCCGTCAGCCTGGCAAAATCCTTTGTCGGCATGTTTGCGCGCAATCGCAGCAAATATAAGAAGCGCAGCGATCGCCTGGCACAGGCCGTCGAGCGGCTCGGGCCGTCCTATGTGAAGATCGGCCAATTCCTCGCAACGCGTCCCGATGTCGTTGGCGTCGAGTTCGCCGACGACCTGTCGCAGCTTCAGGACCGGATGGCCTTTTTCCCGGCAGCTGCTGCCAAGGCCAATATCGAGGGCTCGCTCGGACGGCCAATCAGTGATCTCTATGCGAGCTTCGGAGACCCGATTGCCGCTGCCTCCATCGCGCAGGTGCATGCAGCCGAGGTCAATACGCCACAAGGACCCAAGAAGGTCGCCGTGAAAGTCGTGCGACCGGGTGTCAGGGCGCGATTTGCCCATGACATCGAGGCGATGTACCTCGTTGCCCGCATGCAGGAACGCTTCATGCCGGGGAGCCGCCGCCTGCGGCCGGTCGAGGTGACGAAGACGCTGGAACAGACTACCAAAGTAGAGATGGACCTGCGTTTGGAAGCCGCCGCGCTTTCGGAGATCGCCGAAAATACCGAAAGGGATCCGGGCTTCCGTGTACCGAAGGTCGACTGGGAGCGCACCGGGCGCGACGTCATCACTATGGAATGGATCGATGGCGTTAAGATGTCTGACGTCGAGGGCCTGCGCGCCGCCGGCCACGATCTCAACAAACTTGCCGATACGCTGATCCAGTCCTTCCTGCGCCACACGCTGCGCGACGGCTTCTTCCATGCCGACATGCACCCGGGCAATCTCTTCGTCGACTCCAGCGGCATGATCGTCGCCGTCGACATGGGCATTGTCGGGCGCCTCGGGAAGAAGGAACGCCGTTTCCTCGCCGAGATCCTCTATGGCTTCATCACCCGTGATTACATCCGGGTGGCGGAGGTGCATTTCGAGGCAGGCTATGTGCCCGGCCACCACAATGTCGAGAGTTTTGCCCAGGCAATCCGGGCGATCGGCGAGCCGATCCACGGCCAGCCGGCCGAAACGATCTCCATGGGCAAGCTGTTGACGCTGCTTTTCGAAGTGACCGAGCTCTTCGACATGCAGACGCGGCCCGAACTTGTGATGCTGCAGAAGACGATGGTTGTCGTTGAAGGCGTCTCGCGCATGCTCAATCCGCGCTTCAACATGTGGAAGGCGTCCGAACCGGTCGTCGGCGACTGGATCAAGAACAATCTCGGCCCGAAGCGCATCGTCACCGATCTCAAGGACGGGCTGAAGGCGGCCGTAAAGCTTGCCGAAGCGGCACCTGAAATTGCCGCCCAGACCGAGAAATTTCACCATCAGCTTCTGCATATGAGCGAGCACGGGCTGCGCTTCGATGATCACACGGCGGAGGCCATCGGCAAAGCGGAAGCGCGCCACAATCGCTCGGCCAAGATAGCCCTCTGGATCATTGCGCTCACGCTTCTCTATATTGCCTGGGTAATGAGCTGATCGGGAACCGGCAAAAGCATGATGTGTTCGGCATTTGGGATATCCCGCCAGACGTAAGGCTCGCTTAGTCTCGCCTCCATGGAGATGAGCACATGAAGCACGAACGCCCCGGAATCGAACTTAGCGGCCAGCCACTGAGCTTTGCCGAGATGGTCAGGATCGGCTCCGGCAAGGTTGCACTTTCAGCATCGGCGATCGGCATGCAGCGGGTGAAGACCGCGCGCACGATCGTCGAAGATGCCATCGAAACCGGCATGCCGGTCTATGGCGCGACCACGGGTGTGGGCGCCATGAAGGATGTCGAATGGTCACCGGAGGATCTCGACGCCTTCAATCTCGGGCTCGTACGCGCCCATCACTTCGGCACCGGCACACCCTTTTCCTGCAATGTCGTGCGCAACGCCATGGCGATGCGCGTCAATACGGCGCTGACGGGCCAGGTCGGATGCACACCTGAGTTGATCGAAGCCTATATGCGGATGCTTTCGGCCGACCTCATTCCGGTCGTGCGCCGCACCGGTTCCATCGGCTGTGCCGATATCGGCCTCATGGGCCAGATAGGCGCCGTGCTGACCGGCGTCGGGGAAGCGGTCTATCGCGGCAATCGCATGCAGGCGGCCGAAGCCTTCCAGGCAGCCGGCATGGAGCCGGTTAAGATGGCGCCGCGCGACAGCCTTGCCTCGCTCAGCGTCAATGCCGTCAGCTTCGCAGCTGCCGCCGAAACGACACGCAATGCCGCGGCTTCGATCCGAGTGCTGCTGGCAACCGGCATGATGGCCTCCGGCGCGCTTGGTGCATCGCGTGATCCCTGGCGGGCAGTGCGCCATGTCGGTACGGCGCGGGAAGCTTTGATCGGTTCCTGGCTTTGCAACGCCTCCGAGGATTGGGAATGGCCGGTCGCAACCCATGTGCAGGATGCGCTGAGCCTGCGCATGATCGCCCAGGTCTTCGGCGCCGTCATCGAGAATCTGCTCTCGACTGGCCATAAGATCCTCGCCGCCACAGGTCGTTCCGATGACAATCCCGTCGTCGTCGAGGGACGGGTAATGACTTCGGGCGGCTCGCTGCCGCTGGATGTGACGATCCTGCTGGAATCGGCAGCGCTTTGCATGGCGCACGCGGCGCGCAATGCCTTCAATCGCTGCGTCCTGCTCGGCAACGGCCAGCGGCGTGACTTGCCGGTCAATCTCGTGCCGCCTGGTCGCATCGCCACCGGTTTCGGGCCGATCATCAAGCTTGCCGGCGAAATCTTCTCGCGCGTGCTCTCCATGTCGAACCCAGTCTCCGCGCAATCGCTCGTCGTTGCAGCCGGTCTTGAGGACGAGGCGGCCTTCCTGCCGCTCGTCATCGAACGTTTCGACCGGCAGATGCGGGCGCTGAAGCGTCTGGCGGCGCTGGAGGCCCTGCTTTCGGCACAAGCGATCGATATCATCGGCGACACGCCGAAGGGCGTGGCCGGCATGCTCTACGAGGTCGTGCGCAAACATGCGGCCTTCTATACCGTCGACCGGCCGCTATCTGCTGAGGTCGAGGCGATCGAGGAGGAACTCGGCTCGGATGAATTCCTCTCCAAGTTGATCGAGCAGGTGCCGATTGCCTCTTTCGACGATTTCTTCGCGCTCGGTTCACTCGAGCGTATCGAGGAGCGACTGACGCAGGAAACGGTCATCATCTGAATTCAGACCCATCGGGGGAGAAGCGGCATGGATTTCGATCTCGTTCTGCAGGGCACGGTGGTGCTGCCGGAGCGTATTATCGAGGGCGGTTATGTCACCGTTCGCGAGGGCAAGATCGCGGAAGTTGGGATCGGCGTGCCGCCGGCGGCCAAGGAACGGCACCTGCTCGGCAAGGCGCTGATCCTGCCGGGCGCCATCGATGCGCAGGTCCATTCGCTCTCGCAGAAGGACCAGGAAGACTTTATCTGGTCGACGCGTTCGGCTGCAGCCGGCGGTGTCACCACCATCGTCGACATGCCTTATGACGAAGGCAATCTCGTCTGCTCGGCAGCAGCCGTGAAGAAGAAAGTCGATCATGCCGGCCCGCAGGCCCGCGTCGATTTCGCACTCTATGGCACGGTCGATCCTGAGGAAGGTCCTATCCGCATCGCGGAAATGGTGGAAGCGGGCGTTGCCGCGTTCAAATTCTCGACCTTCGGCACAGATCCCAAACGTTTCCCGCGCATCCCGCCTGCCCTGCTAGACGCCTGCTTCGCGGCGATTGCTCCAACCGGGCTTACCGCCGGCGTGCATAACGAGGATGACGAGGCGGTGCGCACCTATGTGGAGCAGGTGAAGGCGAGCGGCATCACCGACTGGCGCGCTCATGGCCTGTCGCGCCCGCCGATCACAGAGCTGCTTGCCATGCACACGATCTTCGAGACCGGCGCCAATACCGGCTGCCCATCGCATGTCGTGCATTGCTCGCTCGGACGCGGCTACGACATCGCACGCGCCTATCGTCGTGATGGCTTTCAGGCGACCGTCGAGTGCTGCATCCACTACCTGACGCTTGACGAGGAAAACGATGTGAAACGCCTCGGCGGCAAGGCGAAGATCAATCCGCCTGTGCGCCCGCGCGCCGAAGTCGAGACGCTGTGGCGCAAGGTTGCCGAGGGCAATGTCTGGCTGGTTTCGACCGATCACGTCAGCTGGTCGGAAAATCGCAAGACCAATCCGGACATGCTTGCCAATGCGTCCGGCGTTCCGGGTCTCGAAGTCATGGTGCCGCTCTTCGTCAAGGGCGCGCTGGAGCGCGGCATTTCGCTGACATGGGCAGCGAAGCTGATGGCGGAGAATCCGGCTAAGCATTTCCGCCTCCATCATATCAAGGGCGCGCTGACACCAGGCAAGGATGCCGATATCGTCGTGCTGGAACCGAACGAGATGGTCTATGACGCTTCGGTTAGCGGCAATAATGTCGTCGGCTGGAGTCCTTATAACGGCATCCGACTGCCGTGGACTGTATCGGCCGCCTGGCTGCGCGGGCAGAAGATAACAGATGGTTCGAAGGTGCTGGCCGAGCCTGGTGCCGGGCGCTTCGTGCGGCCGCTTCCGCGACAGGTGCTTGCATGAGCCGCAATCTGCCCGTCAATCCCGGCCGGATATCAGCGGATATTGAGGCCTTGTCGGCCATCACGGAACCCGATCATCCCTGGACCCGCCGGGCCTTCTCACCGCTCTTTCTCGAAGGCCGTGCCTATCTTGAGGCGCGGATGCGGGCGATCGGCCTCGATACTAGGATCGATGCGTCCGGCAATCTTATCGGCCGGCGGGAAGGCGCAAAACCGGGCTCCGGCATCATCATGCTCGGCTCGCATTCCGACACCGTGCCTGATGGCGGACGATTCGACGGCATTGCGGGTGTGGCTGCGGCACTCGAAGTGGCCCGCGCGCTCCGCGAAAAGGAAATCCACCTCGATCACGATCTGGAGATCGTCGATTTCCTCGCGGAAGAAGTCAGCGTTTTTGGCGTCTCCTGCATCGGTAGCCGCGGCATGACCGGACAATTGCCGCAGGCATGGCTCTCCCGCACAGTCGAGGGTCGCGATCTGGCCGAAGCGATTGCCGAGGTCGGCGGGTCGCCGGGTATGCTCACCCAAGAGCACAAGCCCGATATTGCCGGCTTTCTGGAACTGCATATCGAGCAAGGCCCGGTGCTTGAAAACGAACGCAAGGATATCGCTATCGTCACGGCGATCTCGGGTATTACCCGTATCGAAATCACCGTCGAAGGTCGCGCCGATCACGCTGGCACGACGCCGATGGATTCGCGCGCCGATGCACTGGTCGCAGCCTCGCAGCTGGTGCTCGACATCCGCAATGCAGCAAGCGAGTTAGCCAAAACACCAGGTCATTTTGCGGCGACCGTCGGCGAATTCAGGATCGAGCCAAACGCCGCCAATGTGGTGCCATCGCGGGTCGTGTTGCTGATTGATGGACGAGCCGAAATCCGCGCAGATATGGAGGCCTTCTGCCGCTGGCTGGACGGCCACGCGGAAAAACTTGCTTCGGCCTTCGGCGTGTCGATCGCGCCCCCGAACCGCATCTCGGATAATTTTCCGACACCGAGCGACAAGGGCCTGCTCTCAACACTGGAGCGGGCCTGCGAGACAGTCGGCGCCAAATATCGATTCATGGCCTCGGGCGCCGGTCACGACACGGCCTGGATTGCCCGCATGGCGCCGGCTGCGATGATCTTCGTGCCTTGCAAGGAAGGGCGCAGCCACTCCCCGAATGAATGGGCTGAAAATGACGATATAGCGCTCGGCACCGCCGTGCTTTTCGAGGCGGTGCTCGAGATGGACAAGACACTTTAGGTTGGCCGCATGATCTCCTCCGAAAACAGCTTCACATTTTTCGGGATCATGCAGAGGAAGGAGCAAGCCGATGGGACGCATACTGGTTGAGAAGGACGTGGAAGCCGCCGTCAAGGGTGGCTCCGTCTATGCCGCCGGCGGTGGCGGCTGGGCGGATCACGGCCGCATGCTCGGTTATGCGGCCGTCAATGTCGGCAAGCCGGAGCTCGTCTCCATCGAGGAACTTGGCGGCGACGACTGGATCGCGACGGCTGCGGCGATCGGCGCGCCTGCCTCCACGACGCCCTGGGAAATGCAGGGCATTGATTATGTGAAGGCCGTGCAGCTTCTGCAGGAAGCGCTCGGCGAAAAATTGGCAGGCCTCATCATCGGTCAGAACGGCAAGTCCTCGACGCTGAACGGCTGGCTGCCTTCGGCGATCCTCGGCACCAAGGTCGTCGATGCCGTCGGTGACATTCGGGCGCATCCGACCGGCGACATGGGCTCGATCGGCATGGCGGGCTCGCCGGAGCAGATGATCCAGACGGCGGTCGGCGGCAATCGCGCCGAAAATCGGTATATCGAGCTGGTCGTGAAGGGCGCGACGGCGAAGATATCGCCGGTGCTGCGGGCCGCTGCCGACCAGTCCGGCGGCTTCATCGCCAGCTGCCGCAATCCGCTGCGCGCCTCCTACGTTCGCAAGAATGCCGCACTCGGTGGCATTTCCATGGCGCTAAAGCTCGGCGAGGCGATCATCGAGGCGGAAAAGAGGGGCGGATCGGCTGTTATCGACGCAATCTGCAGGACGACGGGCGGCCATATTCTGGCAGAAGGCACGATCACGAAAAAAGACGTCGTCTACACTAAGGAGGCCTTCGACATCGGCACGATCACCGTCGGCGCGGGGGACAAGGCCGTGACGCTTCATGTGATGAACGAATATATGGCGGTTGAAGATGCGGGCGGCACGCGTGTTGCGACCTTCCCGGCCGTCATCACCACGCTTTCCGAGGATGGCGAACCGCTTTCCGTCGGCCAGCTCAAGGGCGGAATGCATGTCTTCATCCTGCACGTGCCGAAGGACATTATTCCGTTGTCGGCCAGCGTGCTCGATCCGACCGTCTATCCTCCCGTCGAAAAGGCGATGGGCATCGAGATCGCACGCTATGCACTGGAGACGAGGGCCTGAGCCATGGCGCGCGATCGCGGGCTGGAAGAACTGATGCGCGATGAGCTCGGCGAGCGGCCGGGCCTCAGCGAGAAATCCATGTTCGGCGGCTGGGCCTTCATGCTCAACGGCAACCTGCTCTGCTGCGCGCGCCATGACGGCATGTTGCTGCGTCTCGGCAAGGGCAATGATGGCTGGGCGCTGGCGCTGCCGGGCGTGATCCAAATGCTGTCGGGCGAGCGCATCATGCATGGCTGGGTGCGAGCCAATGCCGATGTCTGCGGTGACGATGCCATGAGGCGGCGTCTCATTGATGCCGCGCTTGCCTATGTGGAACCGATGCCTGCCAAGTGAATGAAGCGATGCCATTGCCCCTTCTTCCTGCGGGGAGAAGGAAGGTGAAAAACGGACGAGGAACCCAAGATGCCGAAGGCCAATCCACGCCATCCGAAATTTCTCATCCCCAGCGGGCCGGAGCTGCGCGCCAAGGGCTGGCGGCAGGAAGCGCTGCTGCGGCTGCTCGAAAACGTGCTCTCGGTCGGCGAAGATCCCGACAATCTCGTCGTCTACGCCGCGCTCGGCAAGGCGGCCCGTAGCTGGGCGGCACATCGTGGTATCGTCAAGGCCCTCATAGAAATGGACGAGGATCAGACGCTGCTCATCCAGTCCGGCAAGCCGATCGGCCTCGTGAAGACCCATGCCAAGGCGCCGCTCGTCATCATGGCGAATTGCAATATCGTCGGCCAATGGGCGAAGGCCGAGGTCTTCTATGAATTGCAGCGCAAGGGTTTGATCTGCTGGGGCGGGCTGACAGCCGGCGCCTGGCAATACATCGGCAGCCAGGGCGTCATTCAGGGCACCTACGAGATCTTCATGCGCATTGCCGAGCGCCGTTTCGGCGGCGATCTCTATGGGCGCTTCGTGTTGACGGCCGGGCTTGGCGGCATGGGCGGGGCGCAGCCGCTTGCCGGCCGTATGGCGGGTGCAGCAATCCTCTGCGTCGATATCGATCCTGAACGCGCGCGCAAGCGCCAGCAGATCGGTTATCTGCAGGAAATTGCGCCCGATCTCGATAGTGCGCTTGTTATGATCGATGCCGCGATCAAGGAAAAGCGGGCGCTCTCCGTCGGCCTCGTCGGCAACGCGGCCGAGATCTATCCCGAAATTGCCCGGCGCGGCATCGTGCCCGATGTCGTCACCGACCAGACCTCGGCGCATGACCTCGTCTACGGCTATGTGCCGAAGGGGATGAGCATCGATCAGGTGAGGGGTCTGCGAGATGATGGTCAGGGCCAGCTGATGGCCGCCAGCCGCGCCTCGATCGTCGAGCATGTCACTGCGATGCTTGAATTTCAGAAGCGCGGCTCGGAAGTCTTCGACAACGGCAATCTCATTCGCACACAGGCACGCGAGGGCGGCGTTGCCAATGCCTTCGATATTCCGATCTTCACGGAAGCCTATCTGCGCCCGCTCTTTGCTCGCGCCATCGGCCCCTTCCGGTGGATGGCGCTGTCGGGCGAGGAGAGCGACATCGCTCGCATCGACGATCTGCTGTTGGAAATGTTTCCCGATAACAAGATCATCACCAACTGGGTCCGCCTGGCGCGAGAACATATTCCCTTCGAAGGCCTGCCGGCGCGTATTGCCTGGCTTGGCCATGGCGAACGCACGGCGCTGGCGCGGCGGGTCAACGAGCTGGTTGCGGATGGCGAATTGAAGGGACCCGTTGCCTTCTCGCGCGACCATCTCGACGCCGGCGCCATGGCGCATCCGAATATCATGACCGAGCGGATGAAGGACGGATCGGACGCCATTGCCGACTGGCCGCTCATCGATGCGATGATGCTCTGCTCCTCGATGGCCGATCTCGTGGTCGTCCATTCGGGCGGCGGCGGTTACGCCGGCTATATGACAAGCTGCGGCGTCACCGTGGTCGCCGACGGCACTGATGCCGCCGATGAACGCCTCGACTATGCGCTAACCAACGATACGGCGCTCGGCGTCATGCGTTACGCCGATGCCGGTTATGACGAAGCGCTGGATGAGGTGGCGAAGAAGGACGTGCCCTATATCCGGCTGAGCTGACAGTCGTTGTCAAAGAAGCTGCTTTTCTGCGGGCTCGGCATCGTAGCGGTCATGCAGACCATCGAAATAGGCAACGGGTGCCGCGGCAAGCTCCTCCGCATCAGCATCGTCAAGGCAATTGACGGCGATGGCGATGAAGGGGCCGATTGTCTGACTATCATTACGGGCGAAGGAAGCCACACCGCAGGTTTCGCAGAAGAGATGATGAATCGCGCCTGCGCCGAAGAGATATTCGCGCAGATGGTCCCGGCCTGACACCAGCCGGAAATCGGCCGGCTGCACGATCGCCAGCCAGCTGCGCTTTTTGCGGCAGATCGAGCAATTGCATTTGAACGTGCCGGCCGAAAGATCAAGCCCGGCCTCATAGGCGATGGCGCCGCAATGGCAGCTTCCATGATAGGTTTTCTTCACAATGCTCCTCCGACTCGTATTTAACCTTACAGTTAAATTAATCATCACGGATTGAAAGTCAAGTCGGGCGCCGGGCAAGCCTGCGCGCGGTCAGTGCAGAGAAAAAAGCCAGCGCCATCAGGATGAGCGTGAAGATCACAACGGAGGCCCATCCCTCCATCGCCCAGAACCAGCCGCCAGCCGAACCCATGATGCTGGAGCCGATATAATAGGCGAGCATATAGAGCGAGGAGGCATGACCCTTGGTACCGGCGGCGAGCTTGCCAACCAGACCGCTTCCCACTGAATGCGTCATGAAGAAACCGCTGGTCAGCACAATGATGCCGAGGATGATGAGCGGCAGGGAAGCCGAAAGCGTCAGTGCACAACCTGCTGCTGTGATGAGGATGCCGGCCATCAGCACGGCGAATTGGCCGAAGCGGTCGCCGAGGATGCCGCCGACAGAGGATGCACCAATACCAAAGAGATAGACGGTGAAGATCAGGCCGAGTTCGGTCTGGTTGAGGCCGTACGGCGGTGCGACGAGACGGAAGCCGGCATAGTTATAGATCGTTACGAATGAGCCCATCGCGAAAAAGGCGCTGGCGAAGATGAGGGGCAGTGCCGGATTGCTGAGATGCCCCAACCAGGCCTTCAGGTGGAACTGCGGGTCGAAGCCGGCGCGGCGGACGAAATTGCGCGAGGGCGGCAGCAGCGCGATGAAGCCGATCGCGGCTGCAAGGCCGATGGCGCCGATAAGGAACAGAGCCGGCCGCCAGGAAAGATATTCGGCAAAGATGCCGGTCAGCACGCGCCCCGACATGCCGCCGAAGGCCGTACCACCGACATAGAGGCCCATCGTGGCGCCAAGGCCGCGCGGATCGATCTCTTCCGCGAGATAAGCCATGGCAACGGCCGGCACACCACCGAGTACAAAGCCCTGCAGCGCTCTGATGACCAGCATCAGGTGCCAGTTCGGCGCAAAGGCGGTGGCAATGGTCAGCAAGGCGGCGCCAACCAGCGAAATCGACATGAGGCCGCGGCGGCCAAGCCCTTCCGAGACGGCGGCGGCGAAGACGATGGCGATCGCCAAAAAGCCGGTGGCGAGCGACAGCACCAGCGAACTTTCGGCCGGGCTGACGGCAAATTCCTGCGAAAAGATCGGCAATAGGGGCTGGACGCAATAGAGCAGCGAGAAGGTGGCAAAGCCTGAAAGGAAGAGGGCGAGGCTGGCGCGGCGATACGCGCCGGTGCCGCGCGTCAGATAATCTCTGGTCTGTTTTCTGTCGCCCGTTTGCAGGTCGGCAACGTCTTGGATTGCAGTGTCGGACATTATCAATTCCTTCCTGCCTCCTATCTAGTCAGGACGCCTCCATCTGTCCAATATATGAGACTGGCAATTCTGATAGGTTTTGGAGATAGCAGTGGAACTGCGGCATTTGCGATATTTTCTGGCTGTGGCCGAGGAGGGTAATTTCACGCGAGCGGCCGTGCGCCTCGGCATAGGTCAGCCGCCACTTAGCCAGCAGATCCGTGATCTGGAGACCGAGGTCGGGGCGATGCTTTTCCATCGCGTCCCACACGGGGCGGAGCTGACGGCGGCCGGCATGGCCTTCCTACCCGAAGCGAAAGCATCGCTCGCGGCTGCCGAAAAGGCGCGGCTGGCGGCACAGAGCGCCAATCGCGGCGAGACTGGCCGATTGTCGCTCGGCTTCACCGCCTCTTCGGCGTTCAATCCCATTGTCAGTACGACGATCCGCCGCTTTCAAGCCCGATGGCCGGATGTGCAGCTGTCGCTGACAGAGATGAATACACTTGGCCTGATGCAGAAACTGGAACGTGGAGAGCTGGATGCTACCTTCATGCGGCCCGGCCTCGACGACCCCGATGGCATCAGGCTGAAGCGCCTGCCGGATGAACCGATGGTCGTTGCCCTGCCGGCAAGCCATCCGCTGGCAAAACAAAAGGCACTGCCGCTTGCTCTGCTGGCGAGGGAGAATTTCATTCTCTTCCCGCGGCTCGTCGGCCTCAGCCTCTATGATGATGTGGTGCGCGCCTGCCGCGAGGCAGGTTTCGAGCTGAAGGTCGCGCAGGAGGCGCCGCAGATTTCCTCGGTCGTCAATCTCGTTGCCGCCGATCTCGGCGTTTCGATCGTACCGGCCTCGATTTCGCAGATCAAACTTGCCGGCGTCGCCTACCGGACGATCGAGGGGCCGCCTGCTGTGGCACGGCTGGCATTGGCCGTGCTGCGCAGCCAGCGCTCTCCCGTGACCGAAAATCTGATGAGCCTTCTGGCTTAGCAGTCCGGATCCCAATAGGGCGGATCGCCGAAGGTCTTTTTCAGATGGTCGGCGATGGCGCGCAGCTTGGCGGAGGGATTCCGCCCCTCGGGATGGGCCATGTAGATGAATTCCGGCTCTGGCTTGGCGCCGACATCGATCTCTCTCAGGCGACCGTCGCGAACGGCGGGGCCAGCGATGAAAGTCGGCAAAAGCGCGATGCCGAGACCCGCAATCGCCGCATCATGCAGCATGTCGCCATTGTTGATGCCGAGACCCAGCATCGCGCGGATGACAACGGCACCCTCATCCGTCTGGAAACGCCAGTCGGCGACGCCACGGTTGGTATAGAAAATGCCGCGATGGCCGTTGAGATCCGCCAAAGAGGTGGGCTTGCCAAATTGTTCGATGTAATCCGGCGATGCGACCAGCAGCCGCCGGCTGCGGGCGAGCTTCCAGGCGATCAGGCGTGAATCGGCAATGGCGCCGTGGCGGATGATCGCATCATAGCCGTCCGAGGCCGGATCGACGCGACGGTCATCCATATCGAGCGTCAGCGCGATCTGCGGATAAGCCTTCAGAAACGGATAGAGGGCAGGCCCGAGATGCAGGCGGCCGAAAGTGACGGGGGCCGCGATCCGCAGCGGGCCTGAAAGCGTGCCGCGTCGCTCGGCCATGTCGGCCTCGGCCTCTTCCATCTCGCGGATGATGCGCGCAGCCCGCTCCAGAAAGGCCGATCCATCTTCTGTCAGAGTGAGCTTGCGCGTGGTGCGGTGGACGAGCATGGCGCCCAACGTCTTTTCCAATTCCGCGAGCCTTTCGCTGACGACGGATTTGGAAAGCCGCAGCCGCCGTGCAGCCTCGCTCACTGAGCCGGACTCCACCACGGCAACAAAAGCCGCAATCCCCTCAATCTTCATCATCGTTCTGGCTTCATCATCGTTCGGCTTTTCCGAATTCGAGCTCCGCGAACGGGAGACTAATCCGAACGAAAGAAGAATGCCATCTTCCAGTCATCGAAACGGGACGGAAGGGCCGGCCCAACACAAATCGAGGAGATAAAACAATGAACCGTCTGACCAACAAAGTCGCAATAGTCACCGGCGCAAGCTCAGGCATCGGTCGCGTCACCGCCAAACTTTTTGCTGCTGAAGGCGCCAAGGTCGTCGTCGGCGCCCGCCGCCAGGCCGAACTCGAAAGCCTGGTCGCCGAAATCAAGGCTGCCGGTGGCGATGCCGTCGCCGTTGCCGGTGATGTCCGTTCGGAAGACTATCACAAGGCGCTGGTCGCAGCTGCCGTCGAAAACTACAGTAAACTGGACATCGCCTTCAACAATGCCGGTACGATCGGTGAGGCCGGTCCGAGCACCGAAGTTTCGGAAGCAGGCTTTGCTGAGACGGTGGCGATCAATCTTACTGCCTCTTTCCTCGCCGCCAAGCATCAGATCGCTGAAATGGTCAAGCGTGGCAGCGGCTCGGTAATTTTCACGTCGACCTTTGTCGGCTACAGCTTTTCCTTCCCGGGTGTAGCCGCCTATGCCGCCAGCAAGTCCGGCCTGATCGGACTGACGCAAGCGCTCGCCGCTGAATACGGCCCACAGAACATCCGCGTCAACGCCGTGCTGCCCGGCGCTGTAGATACGGACATGTACCGCGAGATGAATGACACATCAGAGAAGCAGTCCTTCATCACCAACCTGCATGCGCTGAAGCGCGTCGCAACGCCGGAGGAACTCGCACGTTCGGTGCTCTATCTCGCATCTGACGATGCAAGCTTCGTCACGGGCACGGCTTCGCTGGTCGATGGCGGCGTATCCATCACCCGCACCTGATTTCAAACTGGAAGAAGAAAGGCCGCGGTCCCTCCGACCGCGGCCTTTCTTCACGCTCCGGCAACGAGGCGGCGGATTGCTGTTTCGATTGTTGTGGCGCCCTTCAGCGACCGCTCATGACCACCCTCAAAGTCGATCCAGCCCTCGTTGAAGCCATCGAGCATGCGCATACGGGGTTCCGGATTCTTCATGCCTTGAGCGCGGAACAGCTCTTCCCAGCTTTCCCGCGGCACGACTTCCGGGGTTATCGGCTTGCCAAGCGCCTTGGCAAAAGCGGCGGCGACCATCCTGGGGCTGACACGCTCCTGCGCTTCCAGCTCCGCAATACGCCCACCCTGCCAGTCTTCGCGCAGCATTTTCGCACCAAGCAGACCGATATCGTCGACGGCAATCATCGGGACAGCGCGATCGAGCGGCTGCAGGAAGCTCTGGATAACGCCGTTTTCGCGGGCCGGCGCCACATCCCAGGCAGCGTTTTCCATGAACCAAGCGGCGCGCAGGAAGGCGACCGGCATGGGCAGCATCGAAAGCTCCTTCTCGACGATGCCGAGCTGGCTCAGCAGGTTCGGCTCTGTCGCCTGCGCACCGACCGTTGACAGGCAGACCAGCTTTCCGGGCCTTGCCTCGTCAAGCGCGGTCTTCAGCGCCGCCAACATGCCCCTCACTTCCGGGAAGCCGGGCGTTGGGTCGAAGAGCGGCGGGATGACGAGGAAAATGGCTTCCGCACCCTTGAAGGCAGACGTCAGCGACGCTGCGTCGTTCATGTCAGCGACGAGGAGTTCGCAGCCGCGCTCCTTCCAGCGGGCGGCCTTTTCGGGATTTCTGACGACGGCACGGACCTGTGCGCCATCCTTCAGCAGATGATCAGCAACAGCGGCGCCGACCTGGCCAGTCATTCCGGTGATAGCAAACATTGGGGCAACTCCTTATGGGTTGGCCCACTATGCCGCCGATCGATATGTGACTGAAGTGCGGTTCCGTCACATAATTGATGACTCAAACGCACCAATTACGGCCAGCATGTCAAAGCCGCCTCCGCGATGTCGCAGGCGAGCCCTTGTTTCGGGTCGCGATTGGGCATATCGCGCTGGCAACATTCTTCCACGACCGCTCCCAACCCCTTCATGCCGGAGCACGGTCCCATCTCTTCGGAGCAACACATGCTGATCGGCATCCTCTGTGGACTCGCCACCTGTGCGCTGTGGGGGCTCAGCTTCGTCGCACCTCGTGTCGTCGCACCCTATACGACGATCGACCTGACGGTGGCGCGTTACGGGCTTTTTGCCGCCGTCAGTCTGATCCTGATGATCAATCCGCGCTTTCGCCCGGTGGGCCTGAGACGCTCGCTAGTGCTGACTGGCATTGCCCTCGGCGGCTTCGGCTATGTCGGCTACTTCATGAGCATCTCCTATGCCGTGCGCTATGCAGGGACGGCCATTCCGCCGCTGGTCATCGGCACTATGCCGGTGCTGCTTGCCATCATCGCCAATTTCAAGGACCGATCCATCAGCTGGAGCGCGCTGGCACTGCCACTGATGCTGATTGCCGCCGGTATCGGCTGGGTGAATGTCTCGATCTTCGCCACCACATCGGCCGGAGACCAGACCGGAATCCTGTCAGGCATCGCCGCAGCGCTGATCGGCCTCGTGCTCTGGGTCGTTTACAGCCTTATCAGCGCCGCCGTCATGCAGTCACAGGATGCACCGAGCGCCATGCACTGGACTGCTTTGCAGGGGATTGGTGCCGGCATTGGCGCTGTCATCCTGCTGCCCTTCACCTCGCTGTGGGAAAATGTCAGCTTCACCGGCGAGCAGACTTTCCATTTTGTGCTTTGGGGCGCCGTGATGGGCATTGCCGGCTCTTGGCTTGCCACGCTGTCCTGGATGATTGCCGCGCGGCTTCTGCCGCTGGCACTTGCGGCCCAACTCGTCGTTGCGGAAACCGTCTTCGGCCTGTTTTACGGCTTCCTGTTCGAGCAGCGCATGCCGACCATTCCCGAAGCCGGCGGTGCAATCCTGCAACTGGTCGGAGTCGGCATGGCGATTGCGATCTTCACGCCGAGACGGGTCGCACAAGCCTGAGTACCGAAGATTGCACGTTTCCACCGGAGGCTCGGCTGCGTGCATCTATGCGGACGTACTAAGGATGCTCTAACTGTTTGAATCTACGCATCGGGCCTTCCGAAAATCGATTCCGATTTTCTGGCCGATGCTGTAGGGTCTTACCCAGTCAAAGACGCGGCGGGAAAGAACCATGGCTCTCAGCGGTAAACGCATCCTCCTCATCATTTCGGGCGGCATCGCCGCCTATAAGAGCCTCGATCTTATCCGTCGCCTGCGCGAACGCGGCGCTTCCGTGCGCCCGATCATGACAAAGGGTGCACAGGAGTTCGTGACTCCGCTTGCCGTTGGCGCACTTGCGACGGACCACGTCTTCACCGACTTGTTTTCGCGGCAGGACGAGCAGGATGTCGGCCATATCCGGCTGGCGCGGGACTGCGATCTGGTGCTGATCGCGCCCGCGACCGCCGATCTGATGGCCAAGATGGCACATGGGCTTGCCGACGATCTTGCCTCGACGGTGTTGCTTGCCGCCGACCGGCCGGTGCTCGCCGCACCTGCTATGAACCCGAAAATGTGGGCGCATCCGGCGACGAAACGCAATGTCGAGGCATTGCGCCGTGACGGTATCCGCTTCATCGGCCCGATGGCGGGTGAAATGGCGGAAAGCCGGGAGACCGGGACGGGCCGCATGGCCGAACCGCTCGAGATCATCGCAGCGATCGAGGCATTGCTCGATAGTGGCCCGCAACTGCTTGCCGGCAAGAAGGCGATCGTTACCTCAGGCCCAACACATGAGCCGATCGATCCGGTTCGTTACATCGCCAACCGCTCCTCCGGCCGGCAGGGACATGCCATCGCCGCAGCGCTGGCGCGGCTCGGCGCGGATGTGACGCTGGTGTCTGGTCCGGTGACCATTCCCGATCCTGCCGGCGTCAGGACGGTGCATGTCGAGCGGGCCGAAGAGATGCGAGACGCGGTGCTCGCCGCCCTTCCCGCCGATGTTGCCGTCATGGTCGCCGCGGTTGCCGACTGGCGCGTTGCCTCGGCCGCCGATCAGAAAATCAAGAAGCATCCGGGCGAATCCATCCCAACGCTGGCGCTGACGGAGAACCCGGATATCCTGAAGACTGTCGGTCATCACACGACGCGGCCGAAGCTGGTCATCGGCTTTGCGGCGGAGACGCAGGATGTCGAGGCCAATGCCAAGCTCAAGCTGGACCGCAAGGGCGCTGACCTGATCGTTGCCAATGACGTCTCGCCGTCGACCGGCATCATGGGCGGCACGCACAACAGCGTGAAGCTCATCCGCCGCGACGGTATCGAACAATGGCCCGATCTTTCCAAGGACGAGGTGGCGGAGCGGCTGGCGGCACTGATTGCCGAACAGCTTATGCGGGGATAGAGAGGGGCTCTGGCCTTGCAGCCAAGGGCTTTTCTGGCTGGAAAGCCGTGATCTCGAGGCCATCGGCGCTGACGATTACCGCGCTGCCATCAGGGATTTCCTGCCAGGCATCCCCATCATCGTTCAACGGCTCGGAAACGAGGCAATAGCCTTTGCCAAGCGGCGAAGCGTAGAGCGTCGGCGCCTTGCGGTCGGTAGCATAGCGGACTGCATAAAGCGACTTGCCGTCCGAGAAAGCGGCCGTGAAACGCAATAGCACGGAACCCAGAATATTCTCCGCAAGGCCTTCGACGAAGGCAATCGTCTGCGCTATGGCAGCGACCGGCGCGTCCCGAAGGCCGAACTGCAGCGCGAGCAGGAACAGGAGCTCGGAATCAGTCGTGCCGTTTCGGGCATTGAACAACTCGTCATCGAGCATGGTTTCCATCGGCCGGCGCAGGCGCTCGAAGCCTGAGATCTGGCCATTGTGCATGAAGGACCAGGTTTCGTGCGTGAAGGGATGACAATTGTCGCGCCGCGTGCCGCCGCCAGTTGCGGCTCGCACGTGGGCAAGGAAAAGCGGCGATCGGATCTGCCGCGCCAGACTTTTCAGATTGCAGTCGGACCAGGCCGGCAGGATATCGCGGTAGCGACCGGGCTCCGGCCGATCACCATACCAGGCGATACCGAAGCCATCGCCGTTCGTCGCCGTCTTGGCGCGGGTGGCGCAATGGGATTGCTCGATCAAGGAATGGGCGGGTGAAGATACCAGCTCCTCCAGATAGAGGGGGTCTCCACGATAGGCTGCCCAGCGACACATGTTCTTGCTCCGGCCCGCCGCCTGCTACGGCAGGAATGCTGAAAACATCTTGGATTGTCGAATGCTACGGCTAACAACGACTTAACGGCCACGCGATTTGCAGGGCGAAGATGACAAATTCTTGACGCCTGATGGGATCACTTTTGACGAAAACCACATCGCTCTTTGTGAACAGTCCGTTGCCGGGACCGGTGGCTTCGCGACCGATCCTGCGGCCGTTATAGTCCTGCCCAAGTTGAACCCTTTGGAGGATGCCATGTCGATCCGCCCTATAAAGCACCAGAGCACTGCCACTCCCACAATCGAAGGCGCCGGCGTGAAGCTGCACCGCGTCTTCGGTTTTGGCGACCCATCGATGACCGATCCGTTCCTGATGATGGATGATTTCCGCAACGACAACCCGGCCGAATATATCCGCGGCTTTCCCTGGCATCCGCACCGCGGTATCGAGACGATCACCTATGTGCTGGCCGGCACAGTCGAGCACGGCGACAGCCTCGGCAATCGCGGCCTCTTGAATGCAGGCGATATCCAGTGGATGACGGCTGGCAGCGGCATCATGCATCAGGAGATGCCGAAGGGTGATTTTGCCGGTAGAATGCACGGCTTCCAGCTCTGGGCCAATCTGCCCTCGTCGCTGAAGATGACCGCTCCCCGCTATCAGGACGTCAAATCCTCGGATATCCCTCTCGTTGTTGATGATGACGGCACCGCGGTTCGTATTATCTGCGGCAATTTCTGGGGTAAGAGCGGTCCTGTCGATGGCATTGCGGCCGATCCAATCTACCTCGATATCTCGGTGCCTCCGGGCAAGAAAAAGCGGCTGCCGGTCGATACCTACCGCAACGCTTTCGCCTATATCTTCGCAGGTTCCGGCACCTTCCGTGATGCCTCCAAACCGTTCGGCGTGCGCGTCGAGAAGGAAGTCAATGGCGAGGAACTGAATATCCGCGACATGTCCGGCAATCGTACCCTTGTGGTCTTCGACACCGGCGACGAGGTGACAATTCAGGCAGGCGATCAAGGTATTCGCTTCCTGCTCGTCTCCGGAAAGCCGCTCGAAGAACCTGTCGCCTGGCATGGGCCTATCGTCATGAACTCCCACGAGGAGATCAGACAGGCGATGCGCGAACTGCAGAACGGCACTTTTATCAAGGCGGCGCATTGAAGTCGGACGGCGGCTAAATTTGAGGCATGACATTTTTTCTTGCATCTCAGAAGAATCGGCCTACGTTTAACCCGTGTTCAACGTAACGAAAGGAAGGTGATCCAATGTCTAGTGAGTTTTCGGACCTCGTAATGGGCATGGAAGTGGTGATGAAAGCGAGGCAGCCCTCGCTCTGAAACCCCACCTTCCTAGGGCCGCGCAGACGGTCCGGCCAGTTACAGGCCAAACCTCATGGAAAGGGTCGCGAGAGCGACCCTTTTTTATTGCCGCTGTTCATCCATTGACGTGCGATCGGATTGGCACTATTCATAAAGTCATCAGATGACTTTATGAATAGTGCCATGCAACCAATCAACAAGACCAATCTCGCCGACACGGCAATCGAGGCGATCCGCAGCGAGATCCTGGCCAAGCGCTGGGCGGTCGGCGAGAAGCTGCCGAACGAAGCCGCGCTCTCGACCATGCTGTCGGTGAGCCGCGGCACGGTGCGCGAAGCCGTGCGCGTTCTCGTCTCGCAAGGCCTTTTGGAAACGCGGCAGGGCTCCGGCACTTATGTACTCTCCGCCACAGACGTCAGCCGGCCGCTCACCATGGCGCGCCGCGCCGGTCTGCGCGACCAGTTCGAAGCCCGCTGTGCACTCGATGTCGAAGGGGCACGGCTCGCCGCACTTCGCAAGACGCCCAAGGTCATCGCCGGCCTTAGCACGCTGCTTGCTGAGCGCGGCAATTATGAAGGCGGCGATCCGGCAGGCTTCATCGAGCGCGATCTTGCCTTCCACAAAGCCGTCATCGCCGCCTCCGGCAACCGGGCGATGATCGAGATTTACGATTTCTTCTCTACCTCGATCACAGAGACCATTGCCGCCACGCTCGGCAAGGCGATCCCCGAGCCCGACATGCAGGCACATCAGGCGATTGTCGATGCCATCCAGACTGGCAATCCCGGCAAGGCCGATGCAGCCGTGCGCGACTTCATGGCTCCCATTCTTTCCGCCCTCGACCGGATGCTTCTTTCATGACCATGTCCATAGAGAACGCCGCGCTCGACGCCGTCGACGAGACGATGATCGATGCCGAAATCGACAGTGTGCCGGCACCGCTGCCGCCGCAGACGCAGAGCAGGGCCGCCCGTTTCCTGCTCGGTGCCAGCCTCGTGCTGATCGCGTTCAATCTGCGGCCGGTATTTTCCAGCGCTTCCGCCCTTCTGCCGGAAATCCGGACTGAACTCGGCCTGTCGCCGCTCGGTGCCAGCCTTCTGACGACGCTTCCGGTCGTCTGCCTCGGTGCCTTCTCACCGCTGGCTCCGCGGCTTGCCCAGCGCAGCGGCTCGGAGCGGACACTGCTCGGCGTGCTTCTGCTCTTGACGCTCGGCACGGCACTGCGCGGCCTTTCTTCCATTCCGCTGCTCTTTCTTGGCACCGCAATTGCAGGTGCTGCGATCGCTGTTGGCAACGTGCTGCTGCCCGGACTGGTGAAGCGGGACTTCGCTGCAAATGCAGCTCTGATGACCGGCCTCTATACGATGGCGCTCTGCGCAGGTGCCGCAAGTGCGGCCGGCCTGACGCTGCCGATCGAACATGCGCTTGGCGGCTCGCTGGAAGGCGCGCTTGCCGTCTGGGCTCTGCCTGTCCTCGTTGTTGGGTTCATCTGGCTGCCGCAGGTCATTGCGGGCAGTCGACAGGCGCGGCGCAGCGGCTTTCGTGTCGAAGGGCTCTGGCGGGACAAGCTCGCCTGGCAGGTGACTCTTTTCATGGGCCTGCAGTCGGCACTCGCCTATTGCGTCTTCGGCTGGCTGGTACCGATCCTGCGCGAACGCGGACTTGACGGCGTTACGGCCGGCGGCATCGTCTCCGCTTCCGTCATGGTGCAGGCCGCCGCCTGTCTCGTCGTGCCGCACATCGCCGTGCGCGGTAAAGACCAGCGCCTTATCAACGTTACGCTCTGCGCCTTCGCCGTCCTGGCACTTCTCGGTCTGCTCTTCGCGCCACTGTCTACCGTCTGGGCCTGGGCTGTCCTGCAGGGGATCGGTCAAGGTGGGCTTATTGCCGCGGCGATGACGGCCATCGTGCTGCGTTCGCGCGATCCGCATGTCGCCGCTCACCTTTCCGGCATGGCGCAATGCGTTGGTTATCTGCTCGCCGCAATCGGTCCGTTCATCGTCGGCCTGATCCGCGGCTGGACGGGGAGCTTCGCCTGGTGCGCCGTGCTTTTCGTCGCGCTCGGCCTTGGTGCCGCCTTCAACGGATGGCAGGCTGGGCGCGCGCTGCATGTGAATGCGCGCACCATCGAGAGGGGCGAATGAGCCAGGCTCACTTGCGCATCACCATCTCTTGATCTCCATCGCAAAGGCGCGGCTGCTACCCTATCTCAGCCGCATCCCGGACCGCCGGAGGAGGATGTACTTGCGTTTTCGATCCCTGCTTTTCTTCGCCGCGCTGACCGCCACGCTCGCGCCTTCCCTCACCTTCGCGCAGGAGGCCGGCGAGCGCCGCGCGCCAGCCCAACAAAGTTCGACCCGCGAGGGCGTGCTCAAATTATTGCCGGCAGATTCCGTCGCCGAACATGAACTTACGACGGCCGATGGACGCAAGCTCGCCTACACTGCGACGGCTGGCACGCTTGATCTCTTTGGCCAGGATGGCGGGCAGAACGCCGCAATTTTCTACACTGCTTATGTCGCCAAGGACGCCGGGCCGAACCGGCCGATCACCTTCGCGTTCAATGGTGGGCCAGGCGCGGCTTCCGCATTCCTGCATCTCGGCCTCGTAGGCCCGAAGGTGCTGGATTTCGGTCCCGACGGCCGCGACGGCGCGAATGCGAAGCTCGTCGATAACAAGCATAGCTGGCTCGATTTCACCGATCTCGTGCTGATCGATCCGATCGGCACCGGCTGGAGCCGCACGGTGAAAGCCGACGACGCTTCGAACTATTACAATGTCGGCACTGACGCACAGACGATGGCGAAGGCGATCGCGCTCTACGTCGCTCATAACAACCGCGCCAATTCGCCGAAATATCTGCTCGGCGAAAGTTATGGCGGCTTCCGTGCCGCCAAAGTAGCGTCCTCGTTGCAGGAGAGCCAGGGCATCATCATCGCCGGCACTGTCATGCTGTCGCCGCTGCTCGAAGGACAGCTGATGTTCAATGCAGACCAGTTCGCGCTCGGTGCGGCACTGGAATTTCCCTCGCTGGCAGCCGCAGAAGCCGACCGACGCAAAAACTTCAGTGAATCCGGCCAGCGCGACGCCGAGAGATTCGCACTTGGCGAATATCTCACCACCCTGGCCGGTCCTGCGCCAACGGGCGATGCGGCAACCGCCTTCTACAACAAAATCTCCGGTTTGACAGGCATTCCGCAAGATGTCGTTACCCGCAATCGCGGCTTCCTCGGCGATGCTTTCGCCAAACATTCCAACCAGAAGGGCGGCGAAGTGATGAGCCCCTATGATGCCTCCTTCGCAACACCTGATCCCTATCCGGAATCCGATTCCGATCGGGGCGACGACCCAATCCTCGACGGCTTCGCCCGCGCCTACGGCGGCGCCTTCGCCGATTATGCTCGTAACGAACTCGGCTTCAAAACGGAGATGACCTATACCCTGCTCGAGAACGATATCAGCCGGCGCTGGGAATGGGGCAGCGGACGCGGCTCGCGCTTCCAGGCAAGCGCCACCGACGATATCAGGCAGATGCTCGCCTCCAATCCGTCATTTCACTTGCTGATCGCCCATGGTTACAGCGACCTCGTGACGCCCTATGGCGTCAGCCGCTATGTGATCGATCATCTTCCGTCCTCGCTTGCGGGCAATCGCGTGTCACTGAAGCTCTATCGGGGCGGCCACATGTTCTATATGACTGCAGGCCAGCGTGCCGCATTCACCGCGGATGCGAAGGCCTTTTATGCCGAACATCCTGCCGGTCCGCCGGCGGATTGACGGCAGATAAGGGTTGCCGGAGGGCTGGGCTGACCTAGTTTCCCATTCATGGCAAACAGCAATCAGCTATCAGAAGCTCCGCCACCCGGCGACGCTTTCCGGCAGGACGACACCCTCTCCACACTCTCTTCCTATCTCCCAGACGGTGCACTCTTTCTCGATATCGACGGCACGCTCCTCGATCTTGCGCCGACGCCGGATGAGATATCCGTGCCGCCTTCGCTTCCGGCGCAGCTCGACGCGCTGTCGCAAAAGCTCGGCGGGGCGCTGGCTCTGGTCACGGGCAGAGGACTTTCCTATGCCGACCGCCTCTTCGCACCCTTTCAATTTCCTATCGCCGGCCTGCATGGGGCCGAGCGCCGCACCTCTGACGGCAACATTTTCAAGGTGGAACCAACAGCCGAGTTCGAGAGGCTGAAGATCGAACTGAGGGCAGAGACGGCAGGTTGGGCCGGCATCCTTATCGAGGACAAGGGCGCGGCTGTCGCCGCCCATTTCCGCCTTGCACCGGCGCGGCAAGCGGAACTAGCGGAATTGATGCAGCGTCTCGCGAATCATGCGGGACCGGACTGGACGCTGCAGCCGGGCAAGATGGTTTTCGAAATCCGGCCCGCCAGAGCCAACAAGGGCGATGCGTTGCAGAGTTTTCTGGCATCTCCGCCATTCAACGGCCGCCATCCGATCGCCATCGGCGATGACCTCACAGACGAGGCGATGTTCGGCGTGGCGAACCAGCTCGGAGGATACTCCGTCCGCGTTGGCCCGCCGGCCGCTGGGACTGTCGCGCGCGGCTCCCTACCTTCCGCGGAGGCGGTTCGCGAAATCATCGCGCATTTTGCCAGCTGATTGCGTTTTATTTTCTAATGAAAGGAATTTTATCCTGAGCCGCCTTGTCGTCGTCTCCAACCGCGTCCCCGTTCCGGAGAAAAAGGGGGCTGCGTCCGCCGGCGGACTTGCCGTGGCGCTGGAAGCTGCCCTTGAGAAACGCGGTGGCATCTGGATGGGCTGGTCGGGAAAGATCAGCGATGAGGGCGAGCCAGGTCCGCTTTCCATCGAGGAACGGGGCAACATTACTTATGCGCTGACCGACCTGACGTCCAAGGATGTCGACGAATACTATTTCGGCTTTGCCAACCGCATGCTCTGGCCGATCTGTCATTACCGGCTCGACCTTGCGGAATACGGGCGCACCGAGATGGCCGGCTATTTCCGTGTCAACCGCTTCTTCGCCCATCGACTGGCGCCGTTGATTGAGCCGGACGACGTCGTCTGGGTCCATGACTATCACCTCATTCCGCTCGCCGCCGAGCTCCGCCAGATGGGGCTGAAGAACAGGATCGGCTTTTTCCTGCACATTCCCTGGCCGCCGGCAGACGTACTCTTTGCGATGCCCGTCCACGAGGAAATCATGCGAGGGCTCGCTGCCTACGACCTTGTCGGCTTCCAGACCGACCACGATCTGGAAAACTTCGCGGGCTGCCTGCGCCGCGAGGGGATGGGTGACATGATCGGTGAAGGGCGTTTTACAGCAGGCGAGCGCATGTTCCGCGGCGGTGCCTATCCGATCGGCATTGAAACCGCCGCCTTCGCCGAATTCGCAAGGAGCGCCGACAGTCATAGCATGGTGCAGAAGGCGCGCCGGAGCATTGAGGATCGCAGCCTTATCATCGGCGTGGACCGGCTGGATTATTCCAAGGGTATCACCCAGCGCATCGATGCCTTCGAGCATTTCGTCACTAACAATCCGGCGCATCAGCGCAAGGTCACCTACCTGCAGATAACGCCGAAGTCCCGTTCGGAAGTACCGGAATACGAGGCGATGCAGCGGATGGTCGCCGAACAGGCCGGCCGCGTGAACGGCGCGCTCGGCACGGTCGACTGGGTGCCGATCCGCTACATCAATCGCTCCGTCAGTCGGCCAGTGCTCGCCGGTCTTTACCGGCTCGCCAAGGTCGGCCTCGTTACGCCGCTACGCGACGGCATGAACCTCGTCGCCAAAGAATATGTTGCCGCACAGAACCCTGACGATCCCGGTGTGCTTGTTCTTTCCCGCTTTGCCGGCGCGGCGCGCGAACTGAAGGGCGCCCTGCTCGTCAATCCCTACGATATCGTCGGTACATCCAATGCGCTGGCGCGCGGGCTCAACATGCCGCTTGATGAGCGCCGCGACCGCTGGGGGCGGATGATGGAGCACCTCTTGGAGCACGACGTTTTGCGCTGGTGCGACGATTTCCTCGGTGATCTCGCTGCCTGAACGGTTTGATGGCGGCCCGCCGGCAGACAACCTTGCTGATGAGCGGGTGATTCCTACCATCACGCAATTTGGCTGAACGGCATCGGTAGGGATTTCTTCGACCCTGCTCAAGCCTCGATCATCGAAGCAGAATTGGCTGAGAGCATCGTGCGCAGCCGCGGTTACGGGCCAGCACTATCCAGAGCTGAAAGTCTCGTTTCATGTCACCGATCGTCTCGTCGACATCGTTCAGGAAGGCTTCGATATTGCGCTCCGCAGCCACCGCTTTTCATTCGGAGATTCGACGCTCGTGCAGCGTAGCGCAATATGGGAAGCCCGCGCGACCAGAGGATATAGAGCCGGTTACAACGGTCATGCCAAGGCTCTCCGAGGAGCAATGGCGCCTTATCTCCTGTCACCGCGCGGAGGTCGTTGTAAAGCCTAAGCCTCAGCGCTTCATGGCGGCGGACGAACCGATGTGCTGCTGAAAGCCGCAGCAGTTGGAATGGGTATTACCATCCTTCCCACCGCGGTTTGTCACACGACCCGCGAGACTGCAGGCTGGTTCGTCTGCTGCCCGGCTGGACGGGCGGCAATGTCACCACGGCACTTCTCATGCCGCATCGGCGCCGGCAGCTGTTGGCCGTGCGCGCAGTCGCTGAGTCCCTTACCGAGCGATTGGCGGGATGATCAGGCGGCCTTGGCCGCGTGATATTCCTTGATCGCTACCATCTTGATCGCCGGATAGCGCTCCGCCTCGTAACGCAGCGAGAAACTGTCCTGCGCCAGGAAGACTGGATCGCCGTCGAGATCGCGGGCGATATCGCCGCGCTTGACGGTCAGGAACTTGTCGAGATCCGCCGGCTGGTCGGACGAGATCCAGCGGCAGACGGAAAAGCGCGACATTTCGAAGGAGACCGGCAGCCCGTACTCGGCCATCAAGCGCTCTTTCAAGACGTCGAGCTGCAGCGCGCCGACGACACCGACGATAGCAGGCGAGCCGTCTTCGGGCTGGAAGAGCTGGACCACGCCTTCCTCGGCCATCTGCTGTAGGGCTTCTTTCAGCTTCTTGGCCTTCATCGCATCTTCCAGCCGCACGCGGCGCAGAATTTCCGGCGAGAAGTTCGGCACTCCCTGGAAAACCAGGCTTTCACCTTCCGTCAGCGTATCGCCGATGCGCAGCGTGCCGTGGTTTGGAATGCCGACCACGTCACCGGCAAAGGCGGTATCCGCAAGCTGGCGCTGAGAGGCGAAAAAGAACTGCGGCGCGGTGAGACCGAGCTGCTTTCCGGTACGTGCCAGGCGGGCTTTCATACCGCGCTCCAGCTTGCCGGAGCAGATGCGGGCGAAGGCGATGCGGTCGCGGTGGTTCGGGTCCATGTTCGCCTGAATCTTGAAGACGAAGGCCGTCATCTTGTCTTCGGCGGCATGCACCGTGCGGATATCGGCGACCTGGTCGCGCGGCGGTGGCGCGAATTCGCCAAGCGCGTTGATGAGATCGCGAACGCCGAAATTGCGCAGCGCCGAGCCAAAGAAGACCGGCGTCATATGGCCTTCGAGGAAGGCTTCCCGATCGAAGGGACGGCAGGCTTCGATCGCCAGCTCGACTTCTTCGATGAAGGCGTCGCGCTCGTTTTCCGGCAGGCGGTCGGCGACGCTCTGCGGGCCGTTGACAGCGGTGACATCGACTTCCGTGTCAGAACCGCGCACCGTATTTTCCTTCAGATGGTAGGAGCCGCAGAAGGTCTTGGAGCGGCCGATCGGCCAAGTAACCGGAGCGGTATCCAGCGCCAGCTTCTCTTCGACCTCATCCAGAATTTCGAAGGGATCGCGGCTTTCGCGGTCCATCTTGTTGATGAAGGTGATGATCGGGATGTCGCGCATGCGGCAGACTTCGAAGAGCTTCAGCGTACGCGGCTCGATACCCTTTGCGGCGTCGATGACCATGACGGCGGCATCCACCGCCGTCAGCGTGCGGTAGGTGTCGTCGGCGAAGTCTTCGTGACCCGGTGTGTCGAGAATATTGAAGACATTGTCGTTGTATTCGAAGGTCATGACGGACGTAACGACCGAGATGCCGCGTTCGCGTTCGATCTTCATCCAGTCCGAGCGGGTCTGCATGCGATCCTTCTTCGCCTTCACTTCGCCGGCGAGCTGGATGGCGCCGCCGAACAGCAGCAGCTTCTCGGTGAGCGTCGTCTTACCCGCGTCCGGGTGCGCAATAATAGCGAATGTGCGGCGGCGGGAAACCGCCTCGGCGAGACTTTCGGCCATGATGTGAATCCTGTGGAATTGCCGCGTATCTAGCGATTAAAGCGCGCCATTGCAATTGACCTTGCTGCACGAGGCACGAAGTAATGCCCCATGACCATTCACACTGAGACCCACCCGACCCTCAATCTGATCCGCCTGCCGAACGGCCAGGGCCTCGATCTGCCCGCCTATGAAACACGCGGTGCTGCTGGCATCGACCTGCGTGCGGCTATCGACGAGGACAAGCCGCTGGTGCTTTCGCCCGGCAAACGCGCGCTCGTGCCGACCGGCTTCGTCTTCGAAATCCCTGAGGGTTTCGAGGGCCAGGTTCGCCCTCGTTCCGGCCTCGCGGCCAAGAACGGTGTCACCTGTCTGAATGCACCCGGCACCGTCGATAGCGACTATCGCGGCGAAGTGAAGGTTATCCTCATCAATCACGGCGAGGAGGAATTCACCATCACCCGCGGCATGCGGATCGCGCAGATGGTGATTGCGCCCTTCATCCAGGCTCGCATTGCCGAGGTCTCCGAGACGACCGAAACCGCTCGGGGGGCTGGCGGTTTCGGCTCGACCGGCGTATGAGCGCCTTCGACACGACCGGCCTTACCTTTCGGCAGGACTATTTCAACGATCCGACAGCCTGGGCCGCTCTCGTTTCCCTTCTCGACGATACGTTCGGCATCGATATCGATCCGCTGCGAGAGCTCGGCGGCGCGGATCCGACCAGCATGCCCTTCGGCTGGTTTACCGAGGAGGGCGTGCTTGCTGCCAACCTCTCGGCTTTTGCCATGCCCTTCGTCTTCAACGGCAGACTTATCAATGCGGCCGCATTGCAATCCGGTGCAGTCCGTCCGCCATGGCGGGGCCGCGGCCTGTACCGCGATGTGACGCGGAAGGCACTCGCCTGGTGCGAGGCTCAGAGTTTCGGTGTTGTCATCCTCTATACGGACAAGCCCGGTCTCTACGAGCCCTATGGCTTCCGTTCGCTGCCGCTTCACAAATATATCGGCGCTGCACCTGTCCCGGTCGGTTCCGCAACATCAAGGCCGCTGCAGCCGCGCGATGCCAATGATCTTGCCCTGCTTCAGGACTTGCTTGCGAGCCGAACGCCGGTTTCGCAGACGCTCGCCGTCGCCAGCAGCCCGGCGATGTTTCTCATCAACACACAGTTCGACCCCAATATCCGCCTCAGCTATCTGGAAGAGAGCAAAGCCGCCATTGCATGGAAGATGGCGGCTTCAGGACATTTCATCCTTCTCGATGTCGTCGCGCCCGAAATCCCGTCACTTGCGGCAATCCTTGCCGGCCTCAGGGTAGAGGCGAGGTCTGTCGAAACGCTCTTTCGGCCAGACAGGCTCGGCTGGTCCGGCGAGGCAGTTCCTTACGGAGGCGAAACGCGGCTGATGTTGCGCGGGATGGAAGAGGTGAGGCTCGATCACCCCGCAATGCTTTCGCCGATGGCGGATTTCTGAGATCACTTTTTCCGTATCAGCGGCGGCAGACGGCGCTTGACCGGCGAGGACTTGATCATCGACGTGTTGGTTTCCGCCCGCTCGGCCACTTTGTCGAGAATGCTGTCGAGTTCGCCCATGGAACGAACGACGAGACGGGCGATGAAACAATCGTCTCCCGTTACCTTGTCGCATTCGATAAATTCCGGCGTGTCCTGGATAATCCGTTCGACGATATGGAGTTGGCCTGGCAGCGGGCGCACCCGCACGATCGCCTGAAGCGGGTAGCCAATTGCGGCCGGATCGAGATCAATGGTGAAGAGCGTCACGACACCGCGATCCTCAAGCCGTCGCAGACGTTCCGCTGCACTTGGCGAAGAAAGTCCTACAGCCTGAGCGAGTTCTTTTAGGGAAATACGCGAATTTCCAGCCAGCGCCTCTATCATTGCGCGGTCAATATCGTCGACTGCCTGCATCTCGTTAGCCAACATGGCAAAAACTCCTAACAAGATTAGGTTTATCCAGCCTTTCCCTTTCTTAGCTTATAGAAAATGCTGCGATGCCGCAATACAATTTCCCGCTAACGAATGGAGATGGCGATGCAGGCTGAAATCAGAAGAGGCACAGTGGAGATGACGGCAGCGATGTTGATCTCGGGAACGATCGGCTGGTTCGTCGTCATGTCTGGCCAGCCCGTCAGTAGCGTGGTCTTCTGGCGCTGCTTTTTCGGTGCGTTGACCCTGCTCGTCATCTGCGCCGCGCTTGGCCTGTTCAGGCCTGGCATCATCGGCCTGCGTGCGTTCGGTATTGCCGTCTTCGGCGGCGTCGCCATCGTTTCCAACTGGCTTCTGCTGTTCGTCTCCTATTCACACGCGTCTATCTCGATTGCGACCACAGTCTACAATACGCAGCCCTTCATGCTGCTTGCGCTTGGCGCGCTGTTCCTCGGCGAGAAGATCACAGCTACCAAGCTCTTCTGGCTCGGGCTTTCCTTCAGCGGCATGGCTGTCATCGTCGAGGCGAAGCCGCAAGCTGATGCCATCTCAGGCAGTTACGGTCTCGGCATCCTGATGGCGCTTGGCGCTGCCTTCTTCTATGCGCTCGCTGCACTTGCCGCCAAGTGGTTGCGCGGTACGCCGCCGCATCTGATCGCGCTGATCCAGGTTTCAACCGGCATTGTCATGCTGGCACCGATGACCGATTTTAAGAATCTTCCGGTCGATGCAGGATCATGGCTGATCTTGACCGCCGTCGGCGTCATCCACACCGGCCTCATGTATGTGCTGCTCTATGGCGCGATCCAGAAGCTGCCGACGCATCTGACGGGTGCTCTATCCTTCATCTATCCGGTCGCCGCCATTCTGGTCGACCGCCTTGCCTTCGGCCACGCATTACAGCCGATGCAGATCGCTGGGGCGGTGGTCATTCTGCTTGCCGCCGCAGGCATGAATCTCGGCTGGTCGCCAGGCCGGCTCGTTCGCCTGCCGGCGACCAGAAGCTAAGCGATTACTTCTGCTGGCGTGTCGTTTCGAACAGGAACCAGACGCGACGTTCGCTCTGGTCGATCCAATTCTCGATCAGGCTGGCAGTCGCAACGTCATTGTGTTCGTCGCAGACTTCATGCACTTCGCGCAGGATGGAGACGAGCTGAAGATTGTCTTCGCGGAGTTCCGAGAGCATGTCCTCAGGGGTGACATAATCTGCATCATTGTCCGGAATGCGCTGCTGACGGGCGATCTGGCCGATCGAGCGCAGCGTTGTGCCGCCGATCTTGCGGGCGCGCTCAGCAACTTCGTCCGTCATGTCAAAAATCTGCTCTGCCTGCTCGTCGAGCAGCAGATGGTAGTCACGGAAATGTGGACCGGACATGTGCCAATGGAAATTCTTGGTCTTCACGTAGAGCGCGAAGACATCGGCGAGCATCGCGGTCAATGCGGCCGAGATATCGGTGATCGCGTTGGTCGGCAGGTCGGAAGGAGTCTTGAGCGGCGAACGTCTGCGGGCTTCAGCTGAGGTAGGCGACATGCATTCTCTCCTTGGTGATGAAATCCTTCTGCGCCGACGGCTTGGGGGAGGCCGCGGCAGGCCGTATCTACGGCCGCTTGCAAGGAGAAAATAGCAAGGCCGGGTCACTTGCCAAGTAGATCATGGTCCAGCCCACCTATTCTTTATGGTTATGGACAGATCAGCACGAGGCGATTGATGAAGCCCACCTGGCGCCCTATAGGAAGATGACACAATCTCTTGGATCCGAAGATGAGCCTTGCCGCCCTGATCGCCTACGCTGGCGCCCTGTTCATCGCCGCCGCCATTCCCGGCCCAGGAATCACGGCGATCGTCGCACGTGCGCTCGGTTCGAACTTCCGCGAGACCTTCTTCATGGGCCTCGGTCTGGTGCTCGGCGACATGACCTATCTGACCGCCGTTATCCTCGGCCTTGCCTTCGTGGCACAGACCTTCACCGAGATATTTCTCGTCATCAAGATCGCCGGTGCGCTCTATCTCGGCTATATCGCCTGGAAGCTCTGGACTGCCGGCCTGCTGCCGCAGGATATCGCCGCGAAAAAATCCAGCAGCGCTGGCATGTCCTTCCTGTCCGGCCTGCTGGTGACGCTCGGAAATCCGAAGACCATGCTCTTCTATGTGGCGCTTGTGCCAACGCTGATTGATCTCAACAGCGTCGGAATGCGCGAATATGTCATACTGCTCGCCATCACTTTCATGGTGCTGATGATCGTGCTCATTCCCTATATGCTGCTTGCCTCGCGCGCCCGCACGATGCTGAAGCAGCCGCGCGCATTGCAGACGCTGAACCGCGTTGCAGCAAGCATCCTGGCGGGCACGGCGGCCTTCATCGCCACCCGTGCGGCCTGAAATAAACATTCGGCAACGAATGGGTTTCAAAGGATTTTTTCTCTGGCTTGCGCGAGTGGCGGATGAAGCCACTCTGGCCTCACCGCCCGTTTGACCCTATTCTCTCCGCAGATTTCAGAATGGATTTCATAGGGAGAGCACCCATGTCGCACAAACCGGGCCGCGGCCGCATCTATTCCTCCATTACCGACACAATCGGCGACACGCCGCTCGTTCGCCTCGACAAACTCGCCAAGGAAAAAGGCGTAGTTGCCAACATCCTCGCCAAGCTGGAGTTCTTCAATCCGATAGCCTCGGTGAAGGATCGCATCGGTGTGGCGATGATCGAAAGCCTGGAAACGCAAGGCAAGATCTCTCCCGGCAAGACCGTGCTGATCGAGCCGACGTCGGGTAATACCGGCATCGCGCTTGCCTTCGCTGCGGCTGCCAAGGGCTACAGGCTGATCCTTACCATGCCGGAAACGATGTCCGTCGAGCGCCGCAAGATGCTGGCCCTGCTCGGCGCCGAACTGGTGCTGACCGAGGGACCAAAGGGCATGAAGGGGGCTATTGCCAAGGCCGAAGAGCTTGCTGCCTCACTTCCCGACGCCGTCATCCCACAGCAGTTCGAAAATCCGGCCAACCCCGAAATTCATCGACAGACGACTGCCGAGGAAATCTGGAACGACACCGATGGCAAGGTCGACATCTTCGTCGCCGGCATCGGTACCGGCGGCACGATCACCGGAGTCGGTCAAGTGCTGAAGAGCCGCAAACCGGATATTCGCGTCGTGGCGGTCGAGCCTACCGACTCGCCGGTACTGTCGGGCGGCACGCCCGGTCCGCACAAGATCCAGGGCATCGGCGCCGGCTTTGCCCCGAAGATCCTCGATACCAGCATCTATGATGAAGTCGTCACCGTCAGCAATGACGATGCCTTCCAGCAGGCGCGGCTTGTCGCGAGGCTCGAAGGCGTGCCGGTCGGCATCTCCTCGGGCGCGGCACTGATGGCCGCCATCGAAGTCGGTCGCCGCCCGGAAAATGCCGGCAAGAACATCGTCGTCATCATCCCATCCTTCGCCGAGCGCTATCTCTCGACGGCGTTGTTTGAGGGATTGGGGAACTGAGCGAATAGCGAATAGCGAATAGCGAATAGCGAATAGCGAATAGCGAATAGCGAATAGCGAATAGCGAATAGCGAATAGTCTGAAGAGCTGCTCGGTATCGGCAACCTTTATCTATTCGCTATTCGCCACGCCCTATTCGCTTCTCTCTTCAAGCTGCCGCCGTCAGCCTCTCGCCGGCCACGCGATACGAAATCGCCTCTGCCAGATGGATACGGCCAACGGTGTCCTTGCCGTCGAGATCGGCAAGCGTACGGGCAACCTTCAGGACGCGGTGATAACCGCGGGCGGAAAACTTCATCTTATCTGCGGCATCGCGCAATAGCTGCAATCCTGCTGCATCCGGCTCAGCAAATTTTTCGATCATCGCGGTCGAACAGCCGGCATTGGTGGAAATCCCCGAGGCGCCCGCAGCGGCATAACGCTCGCGCTGAATGTCGCGGGCTCGCGCAACGCGTCTTGCGACATCCGCGCTCGTTTCCGCCGTTGTCGGCCGGATGAGGTCGGCGGCAGAAACGGCCGGCACGTCAATGCGGATATCGATGCGGTCCATCAATGGTCCGGAGATGCGGGCCTGATAGTCGGTCATGCAACGCGGCCCGCGGGCGCAGGTATGGCCAGGCTCGCCCGCCATGCCGCAACGGCACGGGTTCATGGCCGCAACGAGCTGAATGCGTGCCGGATAGGAGACGCGGTGATTGGCCCGCGCGATGATGCATTCGCCGCTCTCCAGCGGTTGGCGCAGAGCATCAAGCACCTGGGGCGCAAATTCCGGAAACTCGTCGAGGAAGAGCACGCCGTGGTGAGCAAGCGAGGCTTCGCCTGGTCGGGCACGCAGCCCGCCCCCGATGAGGGCTGCCATGGTCGCCGAATGGTGCGGTGTTCGAAACGGCCGGCGATCCGAGAGCTTGCCGCCGGACAGTTGGCCGGCGATGGATTGGATCATCGAGACTTCGAGTAACTCGGCTGCTGAAAGCGGCGGCAGGATAGACGGCAGCCTAGAGGCCAGCATCGACTTGCCGGAACCGGGCGGCCCAACCATCAGAAGATTATGGCCGCCGGCGGCGGCTACTTCGAGCGCCCGCTTCGCGCTTTCCTGTCCTTTGATCTCGGAAAGGTCGGGCAGGTTTGCCGCGTTGGGACGAATGGATGGTTCCGGACGCGAGAGGATCTGCGTACCGCGGAAATGATTGGCAAGCGCAATCAGGCTGCGCGGCGCCAGGATATCGACCTCAGGACCCGCCCAAGCGGCTTCCGCACCGCTTTCAGCTGGACAGATCAAGCCCTTTCCGGTGGCGTTCGCTCCAATGGCAGCCGGAAGCGCGCCAGCGATCGCGGCAATCGTGCCATCGAGATTGAGTTCGCCGACAACGACATAATCAGACAAGGCATCCGCTGGAATGGCGCCGAGTGCTGCCATCAGGCCGAGTGCGATGGCCAAATCGAAATGACTGCCTTCTTTTGGAAGATCGGCAGGCGCGAGATTGACTGTCACGCGCTTTGCTGGCAGTGCGAGACCCGAGGCATGCAAGGCTGCCTGTACCCGCTCGCGGCTTTCGGCCACCGCCTTGTCCGGCAGGCCGACGATCTGGATTCCCATTTTGCCGGGAGCAACCATCACCTGGACTTCGACCGGCACACCTTCAATACCCTGAAACGCCACCGTACTGACGCGCGCGACCATGCCCCTGCCCCGTATTATTTACACCCCGCCTATGAAGGCGGTCACAACTTGGCATGGAACTCAGAATAAAACAAGAACGATGAGCGAACGGATTCGCCTATCAACTGCAATCAAATTGCGACGGGTTGTAAAGTTGGAACGAAGGCGATCAAACGCGGAACGCCTTTTTCGGGCACAAACTGCTGTGCTCTGTTGCTTGAGTTTCCCTTTTTCGCGCAATTCCAAACACAAAATAGCTCGAGACTTTTGCCGGAATTGCTTCAGGCGCGCTTACGCTCGATGGCATCCCAAAGCAGGCTTGCGATATCGGCGCCGCCGAATTTTTTCACTTCGCGGATGCCGGTCGGAGACGTCACGTTAATCTCGGTCATGTAATCGCCGATCACATCGATGCCGACGAGCAGGAAGCCCCGTGCGCGGAGAGCCGGACCAATGCGCTCGCAGATTTCCTTCTCGCGCGCCGTCAGTTCGGTCGGCTCGGCGCGGCCGCCGACATGCATGTTGGAGCGGCTGTCATGCTCTGCCGGGACGCGGTTGATAGCGCCGGCAAATTCACCGTCGACAAGAATGATGCGTTTGTCGCCCTTGCGCACATCAGGCAGATACTGCTGGGCGATAAAGGGCTCGCGGAAGAGCTGGCCGAACATCTCGAGCAGCGAGGACAGGTTGCGGTCGTCCCTGGTGGAATGGAAAACGCCGGCGCCGCCATTGCCGTAGAGTGGCTTCAGGATGATATCGCCCAGTTCGTCGCGGAAGCGGCGGATCTCAGCGGGATCCTTGGTGATCAGCGTCTTCGGCATCAGGTCGGAAAATTCGGTGACGAAGATCTTTTCCGGCGAATTGCGCACCCAGGCCGGATCGTTGACGACGAGCGTCTTCGGATGGATGCGCTCCAGAAGATGAGTCGAGGTGATATAGGCCATGTCGAAGGGTGGGTCCTGGCGCAGCAGGACGACATCCATGGTCGACAGGTCGACACGCTCCGGCGCGCCCAGCTCATAGTGGTCGCCCTTTACATCGCGCAGCACCATCGGCTCGACGGACGCATAGAGCTTGCCGTCGCGGAAGCTCAGGCGCTCTGGCGTGTAATGGAAGAGTTTGTAGCCGCGCGCCTGCGCCTCAATACTCATGGCGAAGGTGGAATCGCCAGCGATATTGATGCCGGCGACATGGTCCATCTGGACCGCTACATTCTTGATCTTGGCCATTTCCATCCCTTGAGCTGATGCCGCCCAGATGTAGGTCGGTCAGGCATCAAACGCAACGGCAATCAAACGCCTCGGGAAACTTCAGCGCGCGCTATTTTCAGGCCGCGATGCCATTGCCGCCGTTGTTGCGCAAAAGGTTGCGCAGCCGGTAAGCGATGGCGAGCGGCTTCGGGAAAGGCTTGCGCAGGAAGGCGACCTTACGGACGTAATTGTCCACCCGCCAGCTCGCCCAGGTGCCACCGGCAAAGAAGGCGACATCGCCGGCCTGCAGCGTGCGCTCTATGCCGTCTTCGGTTGTGACATGCACCTCGCCTTCGAGGATCATCACGGTCTCGTCCCAGCCGAAACGCCAGCGGAATTCACCTGATGTGCAGTCCCAGATCGCCGTCAGCGATGCCTCGTCATGGCCGCGGGAATGTTCTGCGGTACGCGCCTGCGGATTGCCGCTGATGATCCAGTCGGGATTGATCGGCGTCGACTTCAGCACCATGCCGTCACTTGCCTGCGCGACGAAAGATTTGCCAGATGGCTTCAACGCGGCATAAGGCACCGACCGCGCAGCCGCAGCGGCGGCGGTTGCAAGCATCATCTTCCAGGCCATGGAACACCCCCAATTTGCTACCCCTAGCTGCGCCGTGGATAGCAAAAGAGTCGTAAAAGCCCGTTCAAGCAGACGCTAAAATCTTAATGAAAGCTGACTCATCCATGTGTTGGAGGGGCACGGTCACTGACGGCTTCATGCGCGCACCTAGAAAGCATCCGGGAAGTGCCGGGGGAGCTTTCCCGGTAATACCGCAACGATATCATACCGTTGAGAGAGAATGGCATAGTCGCGTTGGCGGGCGAGCCAGAGATCGCTGGCGGCCCTGATGCGATTTTGCGAGGCATAGGAGACGGCATTTACCGCGCCCATCTCGTCGGCGCGCGCCTTGACCTCAACGAAGACAGCAAGATCCCCCTTGCGGGCGATGATATCGACCTCGCCGAGCTTCGTTTTGTAGCGTAGGGCGAGGATGCGATAGCCCTTCAGCATCAAAAAAACGGCGGCGATATATTCCGCCGCCCAGCCGCGGCGCAGCGCCTTTCTCCTGCGGAACGTGACCTCGCCGTCAGCCATCCGCAGCCTTCATATCGAGAAGCTTCTGATAGAGCACCTTGCGCGGCAGGCCGGTCAGGCGCGCCGCCTCCGTCGCGGCCTTGGCCGTCGGCAGGGATTTTGAAAGATCCGCGAGAACCGCGTCGACATCCGCCTCGGTCGCCGGCTCGTCCTTTGACGGACCGATGACGAGCACGATCTCACCCTTCACATTGTCATGCTCTTTATAATAGCCGGCCAGTTCGGAGAGCGTGCCGCGGCGGAACTCCTCATAGGTCTTGGTCAGCTCGCGGCAGACAGATGCCTGGCGCGTACCGCCGAGCACATCGGCTGCGGCAAGCAGCGTCGCGCCGATGCGATGAGGCGATTCAAAGAAGATCAGCGTGGCCGGCGCACTCATGAATTCCGCGAGCCGGTCGCGGCGCGCCTTGTCCTTGGTCGGCAGGAAACCGGCAAAGAGAAAGGCGTCGTTCGGAAGGCCCGAGCCGACGAGGGCGGTAAGTGGCGCGGAGGCACCAGGAATGGGAATGACACGGTAGCCAGCCTCGATCGCCTGCTGTGCCAGACGATAGCCGGGGTCGGAGACGAGCGGTGTTCCGGCATCGGAGACCAGCGCCACCGACTTGCCGGCTTCAAGTGCCTGCAGGAGCCGCGGCCCGGCCTCATCGGCATTATGCTCGTGATAGGCGAAAGGGCGGTTCTGGATGCCGTAACGATCAAGCAAAACGCGGGTGACCCGCGTGTCCTCGCATGCCAGGACATCGGCACCCGCAAGCGTTTCCAGTGCGCGCAGGGTAATGTCGCCGAGATTGCCGATTGGTGTGGCGACGAGATAGAGAGCTTGTTCAAGCGGGCGCGCCGGCACCGCAATATTGTGCACGCGAAAGCCGCGCCGGGCGCCGGTTTCCGCTGTCGTCTCTTCCGTCATGTCACTCGCTTTCGTCCCGCCGGCCTCTTCTCTTTATGGGCGAGCGGCGCTGCTTCGACAAGGGGCCGCAATTTCTGTGAGCATTGCACTGCAAAACGGCATTTGCGGACCTGCGGGCAGCCATGCCTCTTGCAATCGCTGGCAAAGTTCTGCCATTTTGCCTGTCCACTCCCCTCTCCCAAGGGGAAAGCAGTGACGCGGCGCTTGCAGGCGCCCGGACAATGAAGGTCGAAAGCGGTAGCATCCCATGCGTATTACTATTGAGCGGTCAAACCTTTTGAAGTCGCTGAACCACGTCCACCGCGTGGTCGAACGCCGCAACACGATCCCGATCCTGTCCAACGTTCTCTTGAAGGCGGACGGCCAGAGCCTCGACATGAAGGCGACCGACCTCGATCTGGAAATCACCGAAGCGACGCCTGCCAATGTCGAGCAGGCTGGCGCCACGACCGTTCCCGCCCATCTTCTTTACGACATCGTGCGCAAGCTTCCCGATGGCGCGGAAGTGCTGCTCGCCACCACGCAGGATGGCGGCTCCATGAACGTGCAGTCGGGCCGTTCGAAATTCTCGCTGCAGTGCCTGCCAGAATCCGATTTCCCGGATCTGACCGCCGGTACCTTCACGCATTCCTTCAAGCTGAAGGCGAGCGACCTGAAGATGCTGATCGACCGCACGCAGTTTGCGATCTCGACCGAAGAAACCCGCTATTATCTGAACGGCATCTTCTTCCATACGATCGAAAGCGGCGGCGACCTGAAGCTGCGCGCCGTCGCTACCGACGGCCATCGCCTGGCCCGCGCCGATGTGGACGCACCCTCCGGGTCGGAAGGCATGCCGGGCATCATCATTCCGCGCAAGACGGTCGGCGAATTGCAAAAGCTCGTCGACGCGCCGGACGCGATCGTCACCGTCGAAGTCTCCGATGCCAAAATCCGCATCACCATCGGCTCTATCGTGATGACGTCGAAGCTGATCGACGGCACCTTCCCTGACTACCAGCGCGTCATTCCGACCAATAACGACAAGGAAATGCGCGTCGACTGCACAAGCTTCGCCCAGGCCGTCGACCGCGTCTCGACCATCTCGTCGGAACGTGGCCGCGCAGTGAAGCTCGCGCTATCCGATGGTCAGCTCCTCCTCACCGTCAACAATCCGGATTCCGGTAGCGCTACGGAAGAAGTTGCCGTCGGCTACGATACGGATCCGATGGAGATCGGCTTCAACGCCAAGTATCTGCTCGACATCACAGCGCAGCTTTCCGGCGACGAGGCGATCTTCCTGCTGGCCGATGCCGGCTCGCCGACACTCGTGCGCGACACCGCCGGCGACGACGCCCTCTACGTGCTGATGCCGATGCGCGTTTAAACGCGCGTCGTTTTTGGCTTCAAAACTTTCCTGATTGCGACGTCGCCTCTTGTTTTTGCTTCACCCTCCTGCAATTAAGGGCGGGGTGAACAGCAAGCATGGGAGGACGGCATGGCATTGCGGCTCAAGGAAAGGCTCGGCAGAAAGTTTGACGAAGAGATCCGCTTCTTCAAAGGCATGATGCAGGGGCCAAAGACAGTCGGTTCCATCGTTCCGACCTCCTCGATCACCGCCCGCAAGATGGCGAGCGTCGCAAATCCGTACTCCGATCTGCCCATTCTCGAGCTCGGCCCCGGCACCGGAGCCATCACCAAGGCGATCCTCGCCCATGGCGTGAAGCCGGAGAAGCTCGTTGCTGTCGAATATTCGACGGACTTTTACGAGCATCTCCTGCGCCTTTACCCGGGCGTGAATTTCATCAATGGCGACGCCTTCGATCTCGACAGGACGCTCGGGTCGTTCAAGGATCAAAAATTCGATTGCGTTGTCTCGGGCATACCGCTCCTGAACTTCCCGATGCAGGCGCGCATCGCACTGCTGGAAAATCTGCTGGACCGTATGCCGGCCGGGCGGCCGATGGTGCAGATCTCCTATGGCGCGGTCTCACCAATCATTGCCAATCCCGATCGTTACAGCATTCATCATTTTGATTTCATTGTGCGCAATATTCCGCCGGCTCAACTCTGGATCTATCGGCGCGGATAAATGTTTGGATTTTATATTACCCACCCGCAGGTCAAGATCGACCCTGCGGTTCCCGTTCCCCAATGGGGCCTTTCAGACGTTGGCGTCGAGCGCGCCCGTAAGGCTGCTGCGAGCGACTGGGCGAAGCGGCTCGCCCGCATCGTCTCCAGCGATGAGACAAAGGCGATCGAAACGGCGGAAATCCTTGCCGCGGCTACAGGCGTAAAAATCGAGATCATGCATGGCATGCATGAGAACGACCGCTCTGCTACAGGTTTCCTGCCGCCGGACAGGTTCGAAGAGGCCGTCAACTGGTTCTTCGCCCATCCGCAGGAGAGCTTCAAGGGCTGGGAGCGGGCCGCGGATGCGCAAGCTCGCATCGTCTCTGCGGTCGAAGCGATCCTCTGTTCGCACGATCCGAATGCACCGATTGCTTTCATCGGCCACGGCGGCGTCGGAACGCTGCTGAAATGCCATTTGATGGGCGCACCGATCGCGCGTGATCGTGACCAGCCGGTCGGTGGCGGCAATCTCTATGCTTTCGGCCTTGCGGATCGGCGCTTATCATGCGACTGGACACCCATCGAAGACTGGCGGGGGTGATTTGAGATGGACGCACGCGAGCGGTTGATCGTCGGACTGGATGTTCCAACGATTGGCGAAGCGGAAAGATTGGTTTCCACGCTCGGCGACGACATTCTCTTCTACAAGATCGGCTACCAGCTCGTCTTTGCGGGCGGGCTCGAATTTGCTCGCGACCTTGCCGCAAGCGGCAAGAAGATCTTTCTCGACATGAAGCTGCTCGACATCGACAACACGGTCGCGTCCGGCGTTGAAAACATCGCCAAGATGGGCATGTCGATGCTGACGCTGCATGCCTATCCGAAAGCGATGAAAGCGGCGGTAGAAGCTGCAAAGGGCTCCGGCCTCTGTCTGCTCGGCGTCACCGTACTGACATCCATGGATGCGGAAGACCTCATCGAGGCAGGCTACCAATATGATCCGAAGGCACTCGTCGCGCGCCGCGCCGAACAGGCGCATGCGGCCGGCATGGGCGGTATCGTCTGCTCGGCCGAGGAATCGACCAGCGTGCGCGAAATCATCGGGCCGGATATGGCGATCGTCACACCCGGGATCCGCCCGACCGGCGCCGAAAAGGGCGACCAGAAGCGGGTGATGACGCCTTCGGATGCGCTGAAGGCCGGCTCCACCCACCTCGTCGTCGCCCGCCCGATCGTCAAGGCGCCGGAACCGCGGGAAGCGGCACGGGCAATCCTCAATGAAATGGTCGCCGCGCTCTGGCCGGCAAACCGATGAAAGGGAGAGAATAATGGGCAAGGGATATTGGATCGCCCGCGTCGACGTGCGCGACCCAGAGCGTTACAAGGACTACGTGGCAACCGCAAAGCCCGCCTTCGAGAAATACGGTGCAAACTTCCTTGCCCGTGGCGGCGCATTCACCGAACTCGAAGGCAAGGCGCGCGCCCGCAATGTCGTCATCGAATTCCCCTCGATGCAGCATGCCGTCGACTGCTACAATTCGCCGGAATATCAAGCCGCCGCGAAAATCCGCCAGGAAGTAGCCGATGCCGAAATGGTTGTCGTCGAAGGTATCTAAGCCAGTTTCGACGGGTGAAAACTGCGGCGCGATGGCCCTTTTCGTCGCGCCGGGATTCGGCTAAGACGAAATCCATCACAGCATTCCAAAGCCTTTCGAGGAGCCTGCCATGACCCTTGCCAACCTGCCGCCGCTCGTCACCGTGTTCGGAGGGTCCGGCTTCATCGGCAGACACGTCGTGCGTGCGCTGGCAAAGCGCGGTTACCGCATCCGCGTTGCAGTGCGTCGCCCGGATCTCGCCGGCTTTCTGCAGCCGCTCGGCAATGTCGGTCAGATCTCCTTCGTTCAGGCCAACCTGCGCTACCGCAACTCGATCGATCGCGCCGTCGAAGGTGCTGACCACGTCATCAACTGCGTCGGCATCCTCTTCGAGAGCGGCCGAAACACGTTTGATGCCGTGCAGGAATTCGGCGGCCGTGCCGTGGCTGAAGCGGCCCGCAACGCCGGTGCGACGCTCACTCATATCTCCGCCATCGGCGCCAACTCCGGTTCCCATTCCAGTTACGGCCGCACCAAGGGCCGTGCGGAAGCCGCGATCTTGTCGATCAAGCCGGACGCGGTGATCTTCCGCCCGTCTATCGTCTTTGGCCCGGAAGACAGCTTTTTCAACAAGTTTGCCGACATGGCGCGCCTGTTCCCGGTTCTGCCGCTCGTCGGCGGCGGCAAGACGAAGTTTCAGCCTGTTTATGTCGAGGATATCGCCGAGGCCGTTGCCCGTGCCGTCGATGGCAAAGTCGAAGGCGGCAAGATCTACGAGCTTGGTGGCCCTGAAGTTCTGAGCTTCCGCGAATGTCTCGAGACAATGCTCAAGGTCACGGCCCGCAAGAACCGACTCGTTTCGCTGCCCTTCGGCATCGCATCACTGATCGGCAGCATTGCGTCGCTCGTGCCATTCATTGCACCGCCAATCACGCCGGATCAGGTCAAGCTGCTTAAGCAAGATAATGTCGTTTCGAAGGAGGCCGAAGCTGAAGGCCGTACCCTGAAAGGCCTTGGCATCACGCCGACGATGGTGACTTCGGTGCTCGGCTCCTATCTCGTGCAATACCGCCCGCACGGCCAATATACCGGATCCGGCAAGGCTGCCTGATAATCGATAGCCGACAGCGCAAGCGCCGCTCGTGAACCTTCGCGGGCGGCGCTTCTTTTTTGCAATGGTAAATCCGGCGCAAGTCTGGCGTGTTAAGACGCGTTCCATAGTGTGTGACGTTGCAGAAAAGACGCATAGGAAATTTAGTGGAATTAACATCAAATTTAGCAGGAACATTTATTGCTATTTGCCATTCCACTGACTAAACACCCCGCGCGTCTCCACAAAGACTCAAAGCGCCTCGCAGGCGTGCGGCAATCACTGTGAAAGGCTATTTCTGATGGGTAAGTCAATCGCGCTTCTTTTTGCGTGTGCGGCACTGGTAATCCTCGCAGGCTCCTTCATTGCGCCGGGCTCGGTCGCAGCGGTGAAGGGCGGTTGCTCGCCGGCTTACGGCGTCGATCCCTGCTCGACGGCCTCCATTACCCACTAAAGCGTTTGCGATATTTCAAATCCGCTTACGCTTCAAATCTTGTTCCACGCATGTCATTGTCGCCAAACCGCTGCATAGTTTTGCGCGATATGTTCTAAAAAAGCCGGTCCTTTCGAACCGGCTTTCATCTTTATCCTGGCGTGAGCGGCCCTATTCGAGCGCTCGGAGGTTCAGCGACCTCAGGCAATCATGCCGGCCATCGCCATGCCGAGCAGCACGACACCCAAAATGATGCGATAGATCGCAAAGACCGTGAAACGGTTGCTCCTGATATAGGCAAGCAGCCATTTGACGGCGATGAATGCGACAGCAGTGGAAACGACGAAGGCAATGCCGAGCGCGGTCCAATCCTCGTTTGCCGCACCACCATCCTTGAGGGTTTTCAGCAGCGAGAAGGCACTTGCCGCATACATGGTCGGAATGCCGACGAGAAAGGCGAATTCGGTCGCCGCAGCGCGGTTACCGGTGCCGGCCAGCATGGCGACGAAAATCGTGGCGCCGGAGCGGGATGTACCAGGGAAGACGCCGGCCACGATCTGGGCGATACCCACAAGAATGGCGACGAGCCAGGTGATGTGAGAGCTTGGCGGCCGGCGGGCGGCAGCCCATTCGGCAAAAATCATCCAGATACCGCCGATGATGAGCGCCCAGGCAACCGGTGTGGCGTTTTCAGGCAGTTCGAAACCGAGCTTCTTGACGATAAGCCCGAGAACCGCCGTGATCAGAAAGGCGCCGATCAGCTTGAAGGCGTAGTCCCGATTCTTGGGATCGCGCCAGCCGAGCAGCAGATCGAGCAGACGGCGCCAGTAGATGATCGTGACGGCGAGGATCGCGCCTGCCTGAATGACGATATTGAACGTCTCACTACGAGCGCCGAACCATTGTTCCGCAATGATCAAGTGGCCGGTGCTCGAGATCGGCAGGAACTCGGTAATCCCTTCTATAATGCCCAGAATTATAGAGCTTAGATAGTCCATAAAGTGTCTCCGGTTTGGGGTTCGGTCGGACTGGAATTGCGATCAGATTTATATTGCACTGCACCATCATCATTCGCCAGAGCGGGGAAAGAAAAGGCGAGCGGAAGTTGCGATGGTTCATGCAGCCGTGTTTTGTCCCTTGTTAGGCAGGTACGGCCCGATTCGCTTGTATTGGAGGGGCCAAGCTCCTATAGCTTCAACCAATGAGTCATGACTAGGGCGGTATAATCGGCGCGCCCTTTAGCCCATTTACCGCAATTAAAGTCCGAGTATCGATGCCCACGCTTTATCATCATCCCATGTCGTCCGCATCCCGCTTCGTCAGGCTCATCCTGGCGGAATACGGCTATCAGGCGGAACTGATCGAGGAACAGACTTGGGAGAAGCGCCGCGACTTCCTGGCGCTCAATCCGGCCGGCACGCTGCCTGTCTATGTCGATGACAGCATGCGAGCGCTTTGTGGCGCGACCGTCATTTCCGAATATCTCGACGAGACGCACGGCGTGCTGAAACGCGACCGCCGGTTGCTCGCCGAAGATCCGTTCCAGCGCGCGGAAATCCGCCGCCTGACGGAATGGTTCATGCAAAAGATGGAAAATGACGTTACCAAGCCGCTGGCGCGTGAACGCGTCTATAAGCTGCAGATGACGGCTGACCAGGGCGGCGGAGCCCCGGATTCCAAGATATTGCGCACGGCGCGCGCCAATATCCGCCAGCATATGCGTTATCTCACCTGGCTTGCGGGCTCGCGTCAGTGGCTCGCCGGCGACCGGATGAGCTATGCCGACCTTGCGGCGGCGGCCTCCATCTCGATCCTTGATTATCTTGGCGAGATCGACTGGTCGGAATCGCCGCTCGCAAAGGACTGGTACCAGCGGCTGAAATCGCGCCCCTCATTCCGCCCGCTTCTGACCGAGCGCGTACGCGGTCTGACGCCGGTGTCCCATTATGCCGATCTGGATTTCTGACGAGGGCTTTTCATGCCCGACGCAAGAACCGATGATATAAAAGAGCGCAAGCGCCGCGACAATTTGACCACCTTCCTGAAGGCGGAATCTGTCGCCCTCGGCTTTGATCTCTGCCGCATCACCCGTCCGGATTCCATTCCGGAGGCAAAGGAACGACTCGGCCAGTTCATCGATGCAGGCCGGCACGGGACGATGGAATGGATGGCGGAGACACAGGAGCGCCGCGGCGATCCGCGGACGCTTTGGAGCGACGTGCGCTCCGTCGCCGTCTTCGGCCTCAACTACGGGCCGGACGAGGATCCACGCAGCATTCTTGGCAAGAGGGACAAGGCGGCGATTTCCGTCTATGCCCGCAATCGTGATTATCATGATATCATCAAAGGCCGGCTGAAAGAGATTGCGACACGTTTTGCCGCCAAGGCCGGTGCGGATGTGAAGGTCTTCGTTGATACCGCACCCGTCATGGAAAAGCCGCTTGCGGCGGCGGCCGGTCTCGGCTGGCAGGGCAAACACACCAATCTCCTGAGCCGGGAGCATGGCTCCTGGCTGTTCCTCGGCTCCATGTTCACCACAGCCGATCTCAATATAGATATGCCGGAGGCGGATCATTGCGGCTCCTGCCGCGCCTGCCTCGATGCCTGCCCGACGGCTGCATTTCCGGCGCCATACCAGATCGATGCGCGGCGCTGCATCTCGTATCTGACCATAGAGCACAAGGGACCGATCGATCCCGAATTCCGGCCGTTGATCGGCAATCGCATCTATGGCTGCGATGATTGTCTTGCCGCCTGTCCGTGGAATAAGTTTGCAAGCGAAGCCTCGGAAATGAAGCTCAAAGCGCGCCAGGACCTGAAGGAGCCTTCCATCGCCTTCCTTCTAACGCTCGACGATCCGACTTTCCGTACCTTCTTCAGCGGCTCGCCGGTCAAGCGCATCGGCCGTGACCGCTTCATCCGTAACGTGCTGATCGCTGCCGGCAATTCCGGCGAACGAAACCTCATCGAGCGATGTCGCCTGCTCGCCGCCGATGCCTCGCCTATCGTTCGCGGCATGGCGGTCTGGGCATTGTCGCGACTCATGGAGGCTGGCGAATTTGGCATCTTTGCCGCACAAAGGGACAATGAGTCGGACGAGGACGTCCTCGGAGAATGGCGATTGGCGGGAGTAAGGTGATGCACGTGATGATCTTTGGCTGCGGCTATTCCGGCACTGCCATCGCCAAGGCCTTTGGCGAGAGCGGCACGCGCGTCTCCGGCACGACGCGGTCGCAGGAGAAAGCCGAAGAACTGCGTAACGCCGGGATCGAAGCCTCCATCTTCGATGGCGAGACCTTGAGCGATGAGCTGCAAGCGGCGATGGCAGACGTCACCCATCTCGTCCAGTCAATCGCGCCGCGCGATGTCGATCCGCTGCTTACATTACTCGGCCAGGATGGAACGTTCCTTCTGCCGAAGCTGCAATGGATCGGCTATCTTTCCACTGTCGGCGTTTATGGAGACCATAAGGGCGGCTGGGTGACGGAAGAAACTCGTTGCGTTCCGGTCTCGGGCCGCTCAAAGGAACGACTGGAGGCGGAGCAGGGCTGGCTGGCACTCGGACGCGCGCGCGGCGTGCCGGCGGCGATATTGCGTCTCTCGGGCATCTATGGGCCAGGACGCAATGCCTTCGTCAATCTGAACCGTGGCACGGCGCGTCGCATCATCAAGAAAGACCAGGTCTTCAACCGCATCCGCGTGGAGGATATCGGTGCTTCCGCCCGCTTCCTCTCAGAGCACGCGCTGAACGGCATCTATAATGTTACCGACGATCAGCCCGGCCCGGCGCAGGACGTCATCGTCGAAGCGGCCCGCCTGATGGGTGTCGAGCCGCCGCCGGAACAGGCTTTCGAAACGGCCGAGATGACGCCGATGGCTCGCTCCTTCTATGGTGAGAACAAGCGGGTTTCCAACGCAAAATTAAAGGCTGCAGGCTTTCATTTTGCCTTCCCGAATTATCCGATGTCGCTCGCCCAACTCTGGCAAAACGGCCGCTGGAAGGGCTGATGAAGCCCTCTCGTTCGGGTGAACGGGCTATAACCCGTAAAGAGTAGAAAATTCCTACTTTCTAATTTTCGCGAGCCGAATTTCGCTTCGTATTATGGTTAACGGCCCCTAAATTTGCGCAAATGTGGCGTCAAATATGACAGCATGAGTAAAAAATTTTTGTGATTTGTAGAAGCTATAGGATGTTTACCGTTTCTTCGAAAAAATCATTCGGATTTTAACTGATTTCATTAGGTTTTTTCCAAAAATCGCCGAAGCGGTGTTCTGCTACCGCAATGTTATTGGAATTACAATTATTACAGATTGTTACATTCCGTGATCAGCGTCGGCACTTTTTCGCCACTTTTCGGCGGATTTAAGCCCCGCCGCCCCAAAGGCGTGAGTTCAATAGTTGAGGGACAATCCGTTTTGAAGAAAATCTGCCGTTCTCTAATCACCGTCGTAGCGATTGCAGCCTGTTCTTCCATCCTTCCGGCGGAAGTATTTGCTGCAAACGGATGCGGCGGTGCTTCGTGGTACGCACTTCGCTCCAAAACTGCTTCCGGGGAACGCATGAACCCGGCCATCTATACTGCCGCACATCGCTCGCTGGCGTTCGGCACCAAGGTGAAGGTCACCAACCGCAACAACGGCCGCAGCGTCGTCGTTCGCATCAATGATCGTGGTCCGTTTATCCGCGGTCGCGTGCTCGATCTGTCGCGCGCTGCCGCACAGAACATCGGCATGGTCTCCACAGGCACTGCGAAGGTCTGCTACGAAGTCATCAGCTGAGGCCAGGTCCTCCGCGAAATCCCTGCGCCGGATGCGGCGCTTGCTCTTGCCGTCAATCGCGGGTAACCACGCGGTTGGGACTTGTGAACAATCCGCCCGGCCAATCAGCTTTGCTGGGGGTTCATTCTTGCGCGGATCGTTTACCAGCCAAGGCAACAGGAGAAGTTTGAATGCGTTTGGGCGGCCGCCTCGAAGGGGCGATTTCGGTTCTGGCTGATATCGACGCCCGCAAAAGGCCTGTCGCCGATGCGCTCAAGGACTGGGGTCTCGCCCACCGTTTTGCCGGCTCCGGCGACCGGGCGGCGATCGGCAACATCGTCTACGACGCTCTGCGCATGCGGCTCTCCCATGCCTATCTGATGGACGACGACAGCGCCGTCGCTATTGCGCATGCCGTCATGTTCCGCCAGTGGGGCTTCACGCCGGAAACGCTGGCCGCCGAACTTGCCGACGACAAGTTTGCGCCGACGCCACTCTCGACTGAAGCGCTTGCGGCTTTCACGAGCCGCTCACTTTCCGATGCGCCCCTACATGTGCAGGGCGACATTCCCGAATGGGTCCAATCCTCCTTCGAACAGGCTTTCGGCGAAAACTGGCTTCCCGAAGCGCAGGCGCTTGCCGGGCGCCCGACGCTCGATCTGCGGGCCAATATTTTGAAGGCCACTCGCGAAAAGGCCCTCAAGGCGCTGGAACGCACCGGCGCAAATGAGGCGAAGATCGCACGCTACGGCATCCGGATTCCCGCCGGCGAAGGAGCCTCACGTCTTCCGAACGTCACCGCCGAACTTTCGTTCCAAAAAGGCTGGTTTGAGGTTCAGGACGAGGGATCGCAGATCGTTGCCGACCTCGTTCTGCCGAATGATGGCGAACAGGTGCTGGATTACTGCGCCGGCGGTGGCGGCAAGACGCTCGCCATGGCGGCGGCCATGCACAATAAGGGTCAGGTCCACGCCTATGACGCCGATCGCAAGCGGCTTGCGCCGATCATCGAACGGCTGAGGCGCGCCGGTACACGCAATGTCCAGGTCCATGACGATGCCAGGAGCTTGTCCAATCTGCGCGACCGCTGCGACAAGGTTCTGGTCGATGCGCCCTGTACCGGTACGGGGACATGGCGTCGCCGGCCTGATACGAAATGGCGGCTGACCGCCAAGAACCTTGATGAGCGTACAGCCCAGCAGCAGGACGCACTAAAGCAGGCGAGTAGCTTCGTGCGCGCCGGCGGCGAGCTCATCTATATCACCTGCTCAGTGCTGCCGCAGGAGAATGAAGAACAGGTAAGGCGCTTTGTTGCGGACAACAGCGACTTCGAGATCGTCAGCGCCCTACCCGCCTGGGACAGCCTGTTCGGCAGGGAGGGAACGCGTCCGCGTTCTTCCGACGGCAAGACGATCACGCTGACACCGGCCTCGACGGATACGGACGGTTTCTTCTTCTGCCGTCTCAAGAGAAATGGCTGATCCACATCGTGCTCCGTCTCGCTGAAGGCGAGTGAAAGGTTAACAGCGCAGTCATCCTGGATTTGCGAACAAATGCATTTCAACCGGCAGGCTGATCTCGGAAATCTATCCTTAAAACAATTCCAAACTAGAGTGTTTGACACCAGTTTGCTTTTGCGCGAAGAGACGGCAGCCGGATTCAGACGGAAATCCGTCACAGGAGAGGATTATGAAGCTCAACCGCACATTCCGCGCAGCCGCACTGGCGATCGCCCCCGCCGCCCTGCTCGCCCTTCCCGCCCATGCGGAAACGGACGCAGCCGCTGTCGTAAAGCATTATGCCGAAATCGCTCACGCCAAATACGAGGACTCGCTGACGACAGCCAAGGCGCTCGATGTGGCCATCGACGCGTTTCTGAAGACGCCCAACGATACGACGCTGAAGGCTGCCAAAGATGCATGGATCAAGGCGCGCGTTCCCTATCAGCAGACGGAAGTCTATCGTTTCGGCAATCCGGTTGTCGACGACTGGGAAGGCAAGGTCAACGCATGGCCGCTCGATGAAGGCCTGATCGATTACGTCGATCCCTCCTACGGCACGGAAAGCGATGAGAACTCGCTTTATGTCGCCAACGTCATCGCTAATAAGACGATCAAGATCGACGGCAAGGACGTTGACGCTTCCAAGCTGACGCCGGAATTCCTCTCCGGCACGCTCGCTGAAGCCGGTGGTATCGAAGCCAATGTTGCAACCGGCTACCACGCCATCGAATTCCTGCTTTGGGGCCAGGATCTGCACGGCACCGGACCTGGCGCCGGCGAGCGTCCCGCCAGCGATTACGATCTCAAGAATTGCACGCACGGCAATTGCGACCGCCGCGCCGAATACCTGAAGTCGGCCTCCACGCTGCTCGTTTCCGATCTGCAGGAAATGACCGACAATTGGGCGGCGGATGGCGAAGCCACCAAGCATGTTGAAGCCGATCCGAAGGCTGGCCTCGTCGCCATCCTGACAGGCATGGGTTCGCTCTCCTACGGCGAGCTCGCCGGCGAACGCATGAAGCTCGGCCTGCTGCTGCACGATCCGGAAGAAGAGCATGATTGCTTCTCCGACAATACCTATAACTCGCACCTGAACGACGCGATCGGCATCGCGGCCGCCTATACGGGCGACTATACCCGGGTCGACGGCACCAAGATGACCGGCCCGTCGCTGCACGACCTCGTCGCAGCCAAGGACAAGGCTCTGGATGCCGAGATGACCGGCAAACTCAACACGACGCTGGACGCCATGCACGCCATGGCCAAGCGCGGTGAAACGGTCGAGAAGTATGACCAGATGATCGGCGAAGGCAACAAGGAAGGCAATGCTGTCGTCCAGGCAGCCATCGACGGCCTCATCGACCAGACGAAGTCGGTGCAGCGCGTTATTGCCGCACTCGACCTCGGCACTGTCGAGCTTGAAGGTTCCGACAGCCTGGATAATCCTAACGCCGTCTTTAAATGAGCAAAGGCGGGCCGCTCCGAAGCCGGAGCGGCCCGGACCCTTGAAATGTCGCATAACCCGGCCCGACGTCTTCTCATCAGTGCAGTCATCTGCGCTTCCGTTGCGGGGCTTCCTGTCGCCTTTGCCGGCGCCTTCAACCTTCCGAACAGACGGACCGATCTTTCTGAGGCCGACGTCAAGCGTGTCGCAGACATCGTCAGACCAACGCAGGATTTCAGCAAGGCTGAGCAATACGAGGCCATGCAGGCGGGTGCGGCGACCTCAATCGATTCGGTCACCGAAGACAGTTTCTCGCATATTTCTGCCAATATCCCCTTCGAAGAAGAGCAGAATTTCCGGCTTGGCAATGCGCTCTTCCGCAAGCTCTGGGTTTCCGCACCCTCCTCCACACAGGCGTCCGACGGGCTCGGCCCGCTTTTCAACGCCCGCTCCTGCATGAGCTGCCACCTCAACGATGGCCGTGGCAAACCTCCCGAGGGCGGACCGAGCGCCACCTCTATGTTCCTGCGCCTTGCCCGGGCCGCGAAGGCGCCGGAGGAAGAAAAGGCGCTCACCGATGCTGATATCGTCACTTTCCCCGATCCGGTTTACGGCTATCAGCTTCAGGATCTCGCCGTTCCCGGACTTGCCGCCGAGGGCAAGCTTACCGTTGCCTATAGCGAAGAGATCGCCCAGCTGGCCGACGGCGAGACGGTAAGGCTCCGTAAGCCTGTTTATACCGTCAAAGATCTCGCCTATGGCCCGCTCGACCCGGCGACGACGATTTCGGCGCGCGTCGCTCCGCCGATGATCGGCCTCGGTCTTATCCAGGCAATTCCCGAGGCCGATATTCTCGCACATGCCGATCCTGATGACCTCGACCACGACGGCATTTCCGGCAAGGCGGCCATCGTTCGCGACCACCGCACCGGCGAGATCAGTCTCGGTCGCTTCGGCTGGAAGGCGCAGAACGCCACTGTGCGCGACCAGAGCGCCGATGCCTTCTCTAACGATATCGGCATTTCGACACCGGACAGACCCGATGCCCATGGAGACTGCACCGCGACTGAGACAAAGTGCCTCGTCATGCCGGACGGGGTGCAAAAACGGCTCGGCAACGAGGAAGCGCCTGGCCCGGTTCTCGATCTCGTCACCTTCTATTCAGAGAACCTCGCGGTGCCGGCGCGCCGCAAGGCAAGCTTTACCGACACGTTGCGTGGCAAGCAGCTTTTCTACGACTCCGGCTGCATTTCCTGCCATGTTCCGAAGTTTGTCACCCGCCGCGATATTGCAGAGAAGGCGCAATCCTTTCAGCTTATCTGGCCTTATTCCGATTTTCTGCTGCATGACATGGGCGACGGTCTTGCAGACGGACAGCAAGTGGGACTCGCAAATGGACGTGAATGGCGCACGCCGCCGCTATGGGGTATAGGTCTGACCCGGATTGTCAGCGGGCGCAGCTTCTTTCTGCACGATGGCCGCGCCAGAAATCTCACCGAAGCAATCCTCTGGCATGGCGGCGAAGCTAAAAAAGCCCGCAACGCATTCTCCTCGCTGTCAAAAGACGATAGAGAAGCCCTGATTACATTCCTGGAGTCACTTTGATGCGCCCCTGGCACACCCTCCTTTGCCTCGCCTTGACCGGCCTTGCCACACCGGCTGCCGCCCAGAGCGCCGCGCCGCCCGCCGCGGGCCTCAACGAGGATGCTGTGCCTTCCGTCATGCAGCGCGCCGTCGACGAAGTCATTCGCCCCGGCTATCGCAATATGCAACAATCGGCCGCGCGTCTGACGACTGCCATGAACGATCTCTGCGCCGCGGGCACACAGCAGACGCTCGATCGCGCCAAGTCCGCTTTCGACGACACGATCCGCTATTGGTCGACGATCGAGATCGTGCAGACCGGGCCGGTCATCCAGGACAATCTCTTCGAGCACATCCTCTTCTATCCCGACCGCAAGGGTGTCGGCCTCAAGCAGGTGCAGGCGCTGATCGCTAAGGCGGATCCGAAGGACGCGACTGTCGACGCGATCGCCGGCAAGAGTGTCGCCCTGCAGGGACTGACTGCGCTCGAATATATTCTCTATGGTAGCGGCTCCGAAGACCTCATCAATCAAAAGGGCGGCTTCCGCTGCCTCTATGGCCAGGCGGTGGCGGGCAATATCCAGCGCGAGGCCGGCGAAGTGGTCGCCGCCTGGGAGAAGCCTGACGGCGTGCAGGCAAGCTGGAAGCATCCCGGGCCGCAAAGCAATGATTTCATGGACAACAAGGAAGCCGTTACCGCTCTGCTCGGCATCCTCGTTCATGGCGCGGAGAATGTCCGAGACCAGCGGCTCGAACAGTTCTACAAGGGTAAGGACACGCCTGCCCGTCCTCGCATGGCGATCTACTGGCGTTCGAAGAATACCTGGAAATCCATGGCCGCCAATCTCGAGGGCATCCGCACGCTCTGGCAGAAAGCCGGTATGGCCGAGCTGCTGCCGCCGGAAAAGAAGCAGGTTGCCGATGCGATCGATACCAAGCTGAAGACGATCATCGACAGTATCTCGAAGCTGAACCCGGATATGGAAGTTGCCATCAGTGACGCGGAAAAAGCAAAGCTTGATACGCTGCTGACGGAGACCCGCGATCTAATCACCACGATCAGCGACCAGTATGGCGCGGCAATCGGCCTTTCTGCCGGCTTCTCCTTCTCGGACGGAGATTGAGCCGATGTGGCGCAGTGCGGCCATCGACCGCCGAGGCTTCATCAAAGCTGCCGGCATCGGCTTTCTGGCAGCGTTGAAACCTGAGGCGCTGCTGGCTCTCGACCGCGCCGATGCCGTCTATGCCTCCGGTATCCGCACCGCCAACGGCTCCTTTGCCGTGGCGACAGTCACCGAACGCGGCGAGATCGTCGATAAGGTGGCGCTGCCTGCCCGCGCCCATGGTATGGCCTATAGCACTGCCACCGGCCGCACGGTCGCATTCGCCCGTCGCCCCGGCACGTTTGCGATGATCTTCGATCCTTGGAACAAGAGTGAACCTATCGTGATCGCCTCGCCGGAGGGCCGGCATTTCTATGGACATGGCGCCTTTTCGCCAAACGGCCGGCTGCTCTATGCCAGCGAGAACGACTTCGACAATAACCGAGGCATGATCGGCCTCTACGATGCGGCGAACCGTTTTGCCCGCATCGGCGAATATGAGACCTATGGCGTCGGCCCGCATGACATGACGGTCTCCGATGATGGCCGCATACTGATCATTGCCAATGGCGGCATCGAAACCCACCCGGATTTTGGCCGCACCAAGCTCAATCTCGGCAATATGCAGCCTTCTCTAACGCTTATCGATGCGGCAAGCGGCGCACTGATCGAAAAGCACACGCTGCCGCCGCGATGGTCATCGGTCTCGACACGGCATGTCGATCTCGATGCCAGCGGTCGCATCTGGTTTGCCTGCCAGTATGAAGGCCATCGCAGGGACCTGCCACCGCTCGTCGGCCATTTCCGCCGGGGTGACGATCTTGCTTTCATCGACCTGCCCGAGGAGACGACCCGGCGGCTTGCCAACTATGTCGGGGCGATCGCAGTCAACCGGAAGGAAGGGTTGGTCGGTGTCACCTCGCCGATCGGCGGCGCGTCTGTCACCATCGATGCGAAAACGGGCAAGGTGCTGCGCGAGAAAAGCGTGCGTGATGCCGCTGGTATAGCGCCTGCGTCTGGCGGCTTTGCCGTTTCTTCTTATGACGGCGACTTCCTGTCGAACCACAGCGATGTCGCCTGGGACCAGCATATCGTGCGGATCGCTCACCCGCCGCTGATACGATAATCCTTCCATTCCTTTTCAGTGAATTCGGCCGCCGCCTGTGCCGCCTCGTAGAGCCAATCCTCGCCGCGTGCGAGCAGATCGCTATGGATCGCCGCAACGGCTGCCGCATCGTCAGAGTGGCAGTTGGCGATCTCAAAACCCATCAGCTCCAGCATCGTGCCGTTCAACAGGGTCTTTGCATCCGTCTCGATTTCGATCTTGCGGCTGTTCGGCGAAAGCCGACGCACGAGGATGCGGCCCGTCACCGCGAAATGCGGATCGGGGCTGCGCATCCGACCCCCTGCAATGACAGCGGTTCTGATCACACGATCTGAGGACCTTGCCAGCGACCAGGCGGAAGGCACAAGCGCCTTGGCTTCGCGCAGCACGGGTCCGCCGCGCCATTCCTTCACATAGGCGATGAAACGCGGCCGCCCCAGGCTGCCCGTTCCCTTTTTCAGCACAGGTACGGGCGTAAAATTTCCCGAGCCCTTCGGCAGGGCGTTTCTCAGCGCGTCGACGAAACGGCCAGGAGCCGGCTTTTCACCGGGCTTGCGCTTGTCTGCCTTTCTCCAGAAATCTTCCCGCTCATCTTCCGAAAGGAGCAGCTTGTCGCGCAGCCAGGGATGATCGCGCTCCAGGATGATCGGCGTCGAATGTTCAAGGCCGCGTACATATCCAGCGAGAATGAGCTCGGCCATCGCCTTGCCGGAGATTCCCTTATCCGGCTGAGCCAGAATGGCGCTTGCCACGAGCCGCACGAGATCCAGCCCGTAGGGCATGATCGCCGCGTCGTCGAAATCGTTGGCGCCCCAGACGAGCCGCCCCTCGATATCCCGCCAAGTGCCGAAATTCTCCAGGTGCGTATCGCCGATCGAAAGCACTTGCGGCATCTCGGCAAGCTCCGGCTTGACGTTATAAATAACCTCGGCCCAGCGCCAATAGGTGGCACGCAGGAAGGAGAAAGCCTCCTCGCGCATCTTCCGGTGCTTTTCGTCGATGCCCTCCTGCACGAGCTCGCCTTGCAACTCATGGGCCAACCACGCCTCGTAATCGCTCATAGATTGAGAAAATGCCTTCATTGGCTCGCCTCAGGTTTGATTGATCATAATCCTGTTAAGCGTTGTTCAGAAGAGAACCCGTGGCAAAACAAGCAAAAGCAATTCTCAACCGCGAGGAATTGCAGGGACAAACACCCGAAGGCCCCGTGATCGAAAAGCCTTGGTTCAAGACAAAAACATCGTGAGCCGGATTGCAACTTGTCGAATCCGGCCGGCCATGCCACTTTCGCGGTCGCGAGAGGGCTGCGATGAACGAGACCAATAGAGGCGATTTCCGGGAGCGGATCCGCCAGAATTTTGCACGACAGGCGGCCATGCACACGATCGGCGCGGAGCTGACGCGTGTCGAGCACGGCATGGTGGAAATCGAGCTTCCCTTCGACGTCAAACTGACACAGCAGCACGGCATTTTGCACGCGGGCATCATTTCCGCAGCGCTCGATTCGGCCTGTGGTTTTGCCGCCTACAGCGTTATCGATGCCGAAGCCTCGATCCTCACGATCGAGTTCAAGGTCAACCTCATGTCGCCTGGGCGGGGCGAGCGCTTCCTCTTCAGGGGCGAGATCACCAAGCCCGGCTCCAACATCATCGTTGCCGATGGGCGAGGTTATGCGATCAGCGACGGGCCGGCCAAGCTCATCGCGTCCATGACCGGGACGATGATGGTTATCCGCGGAAGAGAGGGAATTACGGGATGAAATTCGAACTGAAATCGGTTGCAGGCAAGTCCATCCTGTTCGTCATGGCCGCGGAGGCCGAGTATGGCCCCTTTCTGCGCTCGCGCATCGAACCGCTGATGACCGGCGTCGGCCCGGTCGAGGCAGCGATCGCGCTTACCAAGTCCCTCTCTCGTCTCGATGGCTCCGACGATCTGCCCGATCTCGTCGTCTCGCTCGGCTCGGCCGGCTCGGCGCGCCTGCAACAGACCGAAGTCTATCAGGTGACCTCCGTTTCCTATCGTGACATGGATGCCTCGCCGCTCGGGTTCGAAAGAGGCAAGACGCCTTTCCTCGACCTGCCGGCCGATCTTGAACTGCCGCTGCGTATTCCGGGCATTCCCGAAGCCACGCTTTCGACAGGCGGCAATGTCGTCTCGGGTGCTGCCTATGCCAATATCACAGCCGATATGGTCGATATGGAAACCTATGCGGTGCTGCGCGCCTGCCAAGGCTACAAGCTGCCGCTGATCGGCCTCCGCGGCATTTCGGATGGTGCTGTCGAGCTGCAGCATATTTCAGGCTGGACGGAATATCTGCATATCGTCGACCGCAAGCTTTCCTACGCCGTCGACAGCCTGTTTACGGCTCTGGAGGATGGCGTTTTCTGGTTCTGAGGGCTTGGAAACAGGGACAATCGGGACAATAAAAGCCTGCTGCAGCTGAATTCCCGGATTGCAAGAAGAGGCGCTTTTCATTAAAGGCTCGCCATGACCCAGACAGCACATCCCGACAGCGTTCTCATCGTCGATTTCGGCAGCCAGGTGACCCAGCTCATCGCACGTCGCGTGCGCGAAGCCGGCGTCTATTGCGAGATCGTTCCCTTCCAGTCCGCCGAAGAAGGCTTCAGGCGCCTTCAGCCGAAAGCCGTGATCCTATCCGGCAGCCCGGCCTCGACGGTCGATGAGGGTTCGCCCCGAGCGCCGCAGGTCATCTTCGACAGCGGCCTTCCGGTCTTCGGTATCTGCTACGGCCAGCAGACAATGTGCATGCAGCTCGGCGGCCTGGTGGAAAGCGGTCATCACCGCGAATTCGGCCGTGCCTTCCTGGAGGTCGACGAGGACTGCGCCCTGTTCGAAGGCCTCTGGTCCAAGGGATCGCGCCATCAGGTCTGGATGAGCCATGGCGACCGCGTTACGAAATTGCCGGAAGGTTTCGAGGTCGTTGCGACCTCCTCCAACGCGCCCTACGCCTTCATCGCCGACGAAAAGCGCAAATACTACGGCGTGCAGTTCCATCCGGAAGTGGTGCATACGCCCGACGGCGCCAAGCTGATCGCAAACTTCATCCACAACATCGCCGGCATCCAGGGCGATTGGACAATGTCCGCCTACCGCCAAAAGGCGGTCGAAGACATCCGCAAGCAGGTGGGCGACAAGCGCGTCATCTGTGCGCTGTCTGGCGGCGTGGATTCGTCTGTCGCGGCCCTGCTCATCCATGAGGCCGTCGGTGACCAGCTTACCTGCATCCTCGTCGATCACGGCCTGATGCGCAAGGACGAGGCGGCCGGCGTCGTTGCCATGTTCCGGGAGCATTACAATCTGCACCTAATCCACGTGGACGCCTCCGACCGGTTCATCGGCGAACTCGAAGGGGTTTCCGACCCGGAAACCAAGCGCAAGATCATCGGTCGCCTGTTCATCGAGACCTTCGAGGACGAGGCCAAGAAGCTTGGCGGTGCCGATTTCCTCGGCCAAGGCACACTTTATCCCGATGTGATCGAGTCGGTCTCCTTCACCGGCGGCCCCTCCGTCACCATCAAGTCGCACCACAATGTCGGCGGCCTGCCGGAGCGCATGAAGATGCAGCTCGTCGAGCCGCTGCGCGAACTCTTCAAGGATGAGGTTCGTGTCCTCGGCAAGGAGCTCGGCCTGCCGGACAGTTTCATCGGCCGCCATCCCTTCCCGGGCCCGGGCCTCGCCATCCGCTGCCCCGGCGGCATTACCCGCGAAAAGCTCGACATCCTGCGCGAGGCTGATGCGATCTATCTCGACGAGATCCGCAAGGCCGGCCTCTATGACGCAATCTGGCAGGCTTTCGCCGTGCTGCTGCCGGTCCAGACCGTCGGCGTCATGGGCGACGGCCGCACCTACGAGTTCGTTTGCGCGCTACGCGCCGTCACCTCGGTCGACGGCATGACTGCGGATTTCTACCATTACGACATGGAATTCCTTGGCCGCGCCGCGACCCGTATCATCAACGAAGTCCGCGGCATCAACCGTGTGGTCTACGATGTGACGAGCAAGCCCCCCGGCACGATCGAGTGGGAGTGAGCTTGGCTTTGGACTGTGGTGGCTGCGTCGCGGCCGCCGCGCAAGGCCGGCGAAGGCGTGCCAGCGACACCAGAACAACTCGCCTCGGCCTGACCGGCTGCGCGAATGCGCCGCGGCTGGAAGGGAGTTCGATCCGGCCGAGATTGCGCACTGCCGCGCCGAGGCGGCGCCGCTAATCTGGGTCGCGGTGTTGCCGCTTGCCGTGGTTGTTCTCGTGAATCTCAGCATGTCACTCTTGACGTCTCCCGAGCCTCGGCAACGGCGAACGCGCCTTATTCTCTGAGTGCCGAAAGCTGATCCGTGTCATACCGCGCACGCAGATCGGCGATTTTCGTCGGGTCCGCTGCGCCACCGCGTGCGACAATGTCTGCGAGCTCTTCAAAGTAATGCTCGTGGCCGGGCGGAGAGACCGTCATCAGCACGCGCGCCGGCTTTTCGCTGGCGTTGCCGATATTGTGCGGCACGCCGGGCGGCAGGAACAGGTAGGTGCCCGGTGTTGCGTGTATGCGCTCATCCCCGACCTGCCATTCGCACTCGCCTTCAAGCACATAGAAGGTCTCTTCCTGCGTCCGGTGCACGTGTAACCCGGTGGAGAAGCCGGCAGGAATTGTCCATTCGAACATCGAGGTGTGGCGCGTGTTGTCGCCAGTGACGAGAAACGCCATTGGCTGGCCACCGAGGTGCACTTTTTTGCCTTCGCCGGGCATTCGGATGATTGCCTTTGCGATCATTTGAAATCTCCGTAACACGAGGAATGTCTAACGCTTCCACCCTGCCCTTCCGATGGCCGAAAGTCGCAAATCCGATCCGAAATTGTTGCGAAATATCGCCGACAAGGCAGAATGCGTGGCATGTCAGAGATATTCAGATTTGGCCATTTTGCGCTCGATGCTGGCTCGGGCATGCTGTTCGATGGCAGCGAGCCGACGCTGCTTGGCCGGCGCGGCGTTGCCTTGCTGCGCTTGCTGCTCGAGCGCGCCGGATTGCCTGTCGGCAAAGACGCGCTGATTGAGGCGGCGTGGCCGGGGCTCGCGATTGAGGACAGCAATCTTACGGTGCAGATTGCAGCGTTACGCCGCGTACTCGAGCGGGGTAATGGTGTTGGCTGGATCGAGACGCTGCCGCGCCGCGGCTATCGCTATATCGGCCCACCGGTGGCACGCGCGAACGAAGCGGCACCGTCGATCGCCTTGCCGGTTCCCGAGAAACCGTCGATCGCTGTGCTGCCATTCTCGAATTTGAGCGGTGAGCCGGAACAGGACTATTTCATCGATGGGATGGTCGATGACATCATTACCGGCTTGTCGCGCATCAACTGGCTATTTGTCATCGCGCGAAACTCAAGTTTTGCCTACAAAGGTCGGATGGTGGACGTGAAGCAGGTCGGGCGCGAGCTCGGCGTGCGCTACGTGCTCGAAGGCAGCGCCCGTAAGCTGCTTGATCGTGTGCGCATCACCGGCCAGTTGATCGATGCGTCAACAGGAGCGCATGTGTGGGCCGAGCGATATGACCATAGGTCTGATGACATTTTCGCCCTTCAGGATGAAGTCGCCTTGTCGGTTGTCGGCGCCATAGCGCCGAGCCTGCGTCGTGCCGAAGTCAACAGGGTCAAGCGGAAACGGCCCGATAGCCTCGATGCCTACGACCTGGTGCTTCGGGCTCAGCCCGACGTCGATTCAGGGATGCCGGATCAGGTCACGCAGGCGCTCTCGCTACTCGAACGCGCCATCGATCTCGATCCCGCTTATGCGCTGGCGCATGGCAACGCGGCGATGTGCCACCACTGCCTCTTCCTTCGCGCCGGCTTGCAGGAGATCAACCGTGCCGCTTCAATCCGCCACGCGCGCTTGGCCATTATTCATGGACAGGACGACGCGCTTGCATTGACCTGGGCCGGATTTTCCATCGGCATGGATGGGCACGATCGCACCGCCGCATTCATAGCATTGGAAGCTGCACTCGCCATCAGTCCGTCATCCGCGCTGACGTACATCCTCGGCAGCGTCATCCTCGGGTGGGGCGGAGAAGCCGAGCGCGCGATAGAATGGAGCGAGCGGGGTGTACGGCTCAGCCCGTTCGATTCTTGGGCCTGGGCCGCTTTTGACGCACAGGCGATGGGTCATTTCCGCTGCGGCCGCTACGAAGAAGCGGCGCGTGCGGCTTATCGGTCGGTTCAGGCCAATCCTGCGCATAGCATCACTTATGTGCAGTTGAGTGCGGCGCTCGTCAAACTTGGGCGGCTTGAGGAGGCCAGGTCGGCAGCGGCCAGGGTGCTGGAACTGCACCCCGCGTTTCGCTACAGCCGCCAATTTCTGGGCGTGAACTGTGCTCCTGAGCTTGCGGCACCTCTTGGCGATGCTCTGCGAGCAGCCGGTTTGCCGGAGTAGCTGGGATTGAACCGGTCCGAGGGACCCTACCGCCCGCCAATTAATTGCACACAAAAATCAACCTCGGACATCGGGCTAAAACAGCGCCACGCAAGGTTGCTGTTTGACCTTTTCGCCTCATCACTGCGAAAGACGCCGTTCCTTAAAGCTCGAGACGCGCCTCTTGCAGGATGACCGCCGCCAAACACTTCAACCCGAGGTAATCGATGCCAACACTTACATTTGCGAATACGAAAGGAGGGGCCGGCAAGACGACGGTCGCTCTCGTTCTTGCCACAGAATTGGCTCGCCGTGGCCATCGCGTTTCCGTTCTGGACGCGGATCCGCAGCAGTGGGCCAGCCGCTGGCATCGTCTGTCCGGTGAAGCAGCCGAATTCGCCGTCATCAACAATGTCGCAGAAGAGACGATCGAACAGCAGATCAAGGACCTCAAGAAGCACAGCGGTTATATCATCGTCGATCTGCCGGCAGGCATGAGCCCGCTGATGGCGAAGGCTATCGGCTTTTCCGATCACGTGATGGTTCCGGTGCAGGGTTGCGCAATGGATGCCGTCGGCGGCGCCCAAGTGTTGGAGATCATGAAGCAGCTTGCTGCTCAGCATAATATCCGCATCCCGCACTCAGTCGTGCTGACCCGCATCAGCTCGATCATCACCACCCGCGCGCTGCTCGCCGTCAGGGGCTTGCTGGCGCAGCAGCAGGTGAACGTGGTCAACACGGCACTGGTCGAGCGCGCCGCGTATCGCGACATGTTCGTTTCCGGCGGCAGCCTCTATACGATGGATCCATCCCGCGTCAGCAATCTCGACAAGGCGCAGGAGAATGCCCGCATGCTGACAGATGACATTCTTCGTCTCGTGCCGCCGAAGGCAGCACGCGCCAGGTCAGCCAAGAAGGTGACTGAAGCCGTCAAGGATGCTGCTTGAGGCGCGCATTCATCGGTTGATGCGAAGTCAGCAACGGCTGCCTCTGGGCAGCCGTTGCTGTTCTAATCGTAACTTTCATGACTAATGTTCCTGTTTTGTTCTTGACGAGAATTGCAACTCTGATAAGCTCCTCCTTGTAAAACAAGGAGGCGGGCGATGTAGTCCGTAGTTCGAATGCCTCACTTTCCACTCGATCCGAATGGCTCAGATCCCCGGAAGAAATCCAGCCCAGCCGGCGAACCTCACCACAGGCTTTTCTTCATGCTTCGCCCGACTACTGAAGCTGCAGACGAAGCGCTGGAGATCGCTCAAACCTACCGAACAATCCATTCCCTGATCAGCCCAATCCGGCCTCGTGAGCTGCTCCACATAACGCTCAATGGCGTTGGCGCCTATCGAAAGCTTCCACAGGATATCGTGTTCGGCGCGGAACAGATCGCTGCGACAGTGTGCGCCCGGCCGTTCGATCTTGTGCTCGATGAAGTCATGAGCTTCCGCCACCAGGGCAAATCGCAAGCCTTCGTCATCTGCAGCAGGCAGGAAAACGAGGAGCTGACGGACCTTCGCCGCCAGATCCAGGAAGGCTTGTACCAGGCTGGATTGCCCTACAACCTCGGCGGCCACCTGACGCCGCACATGACGCTGCTCTATGATCGCAAGACCATTCTGCCCGAAAAGCTCAGCCGGCCGGTGCAGTGGAATATCCGGGAGTTCCTGCTGATCCACAGTATCTATGGAAAGAGCGAGCATAATGTACTTGGCCGCTGGCCGCTGCTAGGCTGATCCAAGCTTGCGCCGCGGGTGGGGAGTCGCATAAAACTCCCACCCAATATGCAATGCGGAGCAAGACAGTGGACGTTTCAGAGATCATCATCCCCGGCGATACGCCCGGCATCGAATGGCGGTTACCGGTCATCCGTTTCAAGGGGAGCGATCCTGCTGCCCCCAAAGTCTATATCCAGGCCGCATTGCACGCCAACGAGTTGCCGGGGACGGCGCTGGCGCATTTTTTCTGCGGCAAGTTACGGCAAGCCGAGAGCGAGGGCCGGATCGCCGGTGATATCACGGTCGTGCCGCAGGCAAATCCAATCGGAGCGGCGCAATCGCATTTCGGCGAGCTGCAAGGCAGGTTCGATCTCGGTTCGAGGACCAATTTCAACCGCGACTTTCCGCTGATTGCCGTCGGTGATCGCGCAGAGCTGGTCGACGAACTTGATAAGTGCTCAGCCGCCAATCGTCTGAAGCGGCAGCTGATCCACATGGCATTAGGCGCCGATCTGGTGCTCGACCTGCATTGTGACGATGAATCGTTGCAATATGCCTATATCGACGAAGCCTTCTGGCCGGAAGCGGCAGACCTTGCGACCGCGCTCGACATGGAGGCGGTGCTGCTTTCGGATGGCGAAAGCTCCGCCTTCGAGGAAGCTGTCGGCTTTGCCTGGAAGTACGAGGTACCGGGCGAGCGCAAAGCCAAGCTTCCGGGCAAGCTGTCGGTGACGGTGGAACTGCGCGGCCGGCGCGATGTCTATCCCGACATGGCCGCGAAAGATGCCGAAGGCCTGCTGCAGTTCCTGATAGGACGCGGTGTCGTCGGTGGCAGGGCGGCGGGAGATGCGGCCTTCTCCGGGCCGGCCGTACCGCTCGACAATGTTGAAATCATACGCGCGCCGGAGGGCGGCACCGTGCTCTTCCATCGCAATATCGGCGAGCATGTCGCGGAAGGAGACCTTCTGGCGACGATCGTTACCCGACCCGGGTTTGTGGAAGGCGATATCGACATCAGGGCGCCGCAGGACGGGTTGCTGCTGACCCGCATTTCCGACCGGCTCGTGCGCCGGCGCGGCGACCTGATGAAGATTGCGGCCGACCGGCCAAGCAAGGCAGCGCGAAAGGCCGGTACGCTGGAAGACTGAACCGGCGTTCTTTTCTACACGCGAATGTAAGGCTCCGCGCAACTGTCACACAGGCTTCAAGAAAATCCGCCAAGCCGTTGCAGACATGTTGCGAAGGAGCTTTCATGGCGCATTACGATATTGCGATTGTCGGCGCGGGCATTGTCGGGCTGGCGCATGCGCTGGCGGCGGCAAAACGCAGCAAGCGCGTAGTGGTCATCGACCGTGACGCACAGGCAAACGGTGCTTCGGTGCGCAATTTCGGCTTTGTGACTGTGACCGGCCAGCAAGCCGGTGACTGCTGGGACAAGGCACGGCGCGCTTGCGATATCTGGGCCGAGATTGTCGACGATGCCGGCATCGATGTCCTGCAGCGCGGACTGCTACTTGCAGCAAGGCTCGACGAATCCGAAGCTGTGATCGACGCGTTCCTGCGCACCGCGATGGGCGAGAGTTGCGAAAGACTAACAGTCGACGAGGCACGGCGGCTGGTGCCGGCGCTGCGGCCGGAGGCGGCGCGTTTCACGCTTTACAGCCCGCATGAGCTGCGCGTGGAATCCCGCACGGCCATTCCGCTGCTCGCTCGCTATCTCGAAGCCAAATATGGCATCGAGTTCCGCCGCTCGACGGCGGTGAGCGCCGCGGAACCACCGCGGATCGAGACTTCAGCCGGCCTGATCGAAGCAGAGACTGTGGTTGTCTGCCCCGGCGATGATTTCAAGAGCCTATTTGCTGACCGGATTGCTGCCTATAACCTGACACGCTGCAAGCTGCAGATGATGCGTGTCGTGCCGGCTCAGCGGGTCTCGCTCAGCACGGCCGTCATGTCCGATCTCGGGCTCGGGCGTTATCTCGGTTATGCTGAACTACCTGAAGCGACAGCATTGAAGGCGCGGCTCGACCGTGAGTTCAAGCCGGAGCGGGAAAATGGCATCCACCTCATCGTTACGCAATCGGAGGATGGCTCGCTGATCGTCGGCGACAGCCACCATTATTCCGAAACGCCCGACCCATTCGGTCTCGAGCGGGTCGACCGGCTGACCCTTGACGAGATGGACGCCGTGCTCAATCTGCCGGGACGCTTCATTACCGAGCGCTGGATCGGCACGTATGCCTCTGCACCGGACCGCTGGCGCTTCACGGACAAGCCTTCCGACGCATTGCGCATCGTCGTCGTCACGGCTGGCTGCGGTGCTTCGACCGCTTTCGGCATCGGCGAGGAAACCATCGAGGATCTTTTCGGGAGCGCAGCATGACTCAATTCAAGGCAGTGGTCTTCGACTGGGCCGGAACGATGATCGACTTCGGCTCTTTCGCGCCGATGGGCGCTTTTGTTGAAACGTTCGCCAAATTTGGCGTCGAGGTGACGATCGCCGATGCGCGCAAGCCAATGGGGCTTCCGAAGCGCGCGCATATTGCCGCGATGCTCGCCGAGCCGCATATCGCCGCCTGCTGGCAGGCGGCACAGGGTGCGCTTCCCGACGAGGCAGCAATCGATAAAGTGTATGAGCTCTTCGTGCCGCTGAACGAGTCTGTCGTGGCCGATTACTGCACGCTCGTGCCTGGCGCGATCAAGACGATCGAGTATCTGCGTGAGCGGCAGATGAGGATCGGCTCGACCACCGGTTACACGCGCTCGATCATGGAACGGGTATTGCCGCTCGCCGCCGCGCAGGGTTACGCGCCTGACAATCTCATCTGCGCCGACGACCTACCACTCGGCCGGCCTACACCGATCGGCATGTATAAGTGCTTCCTCGACCTGATGGTCTATCCGGCTTCCGCCGTCATCAAGGTTGATGACACCGAGCCCGGCATTGCCGAAGGCGCTGCCGCCGGCTGCGTCACAGTTGGCCTGACGCTCTCCGGCAACGAGGCCGGCCTGACGCCTGATGAGGTGGATGCGCTTTCGCCTGAGGCACGCGCCGAGCTGCACAAGCGGATCGGCGATAAGCTGATTGCAGTCGGGGCCGACTACATAATCGAGACGGTAGCCGATCTGCCGGCGCTCATCGAAGAGCTCGAGGGATAAGAACCAGACGGCGTTTGCAGCGCTCATCCGGCGTGTTATCTCGCTGACCAAACAGGGAGACTCACCGGCATGGCCGTTACCATTTACGGTATCAAGAACTGCGACACGATGAAGAAGGCCCGTAGCTGGCTGGATGGCCACGACGTCGCTTATGATTTTCACGATTACAAGGCGGTCGGCATTGACCGTGCGCATCTGGAACGCTGGATCGACGAGGCCGGGTGGGAAACAGTGCTGAACCGCGCTGGCACCACGTTCCGCAATCTGTCGGATGCGGCGCGCGAAGATCTCGATCGGGAAAAGGCAATCGCCCTGATGCTCGACCAGCCGTCGATGATCAGGCGGCCGGTGCTGGAAACCGGCGGCAAGCTGCTGATCGGCTTCAAGCCCGAAATTTACGCACAGACGTTCAAGGGCTGAGCCATGTCCAAAACCACGCGCGCGACCCAGGTTCTTGCACAGACGGGCGTCATCTTTACGCTTCATACCTATGATTATGATCCGAACGCCGAGCGTGTCGGGCTGCAGGCGGCGGAGGCGCTCGGTGAGGATCCGCATCGCGTGCTCAAGACGCTGATGGCGGAGGTGGATGGAAAGCCGGTCTGCGTTGTCGTGCCGTCTGACCGCGAGGTCAGCATGAAGAAACTCGCCAGTGCCTTTCGCGGCAAATCCGCCAATATGATGAAGCCAGCCGATGCCGAGCGGCTGACGGGCTATCATGTCGGTGGCATCAGCCCATTCGGACAGAAGAAGATCGTGCCGACGGCGATCGAGGAAACCGCACTCGCCGAGCCGCTGGTCTACATCAATGGCGGGCAGCGCGGATTGCAGGTTCGGCTCGATCCGAAAGAGGCGTTGAAGGCACTGAAGGCCACTACTGCGCCACTGATCGCCTGATCAGAGGAAGCGATCCAAAAGGCCGGCAAGCATCTTCGCCTCGCCTTCGGCAAGCTTGCAGCCGACGTGTGTTTCGATCGCTTTGCCATAGACGGTCCACATTCGCTCCCGAAGCTGCCGCCCAGCATCAGTGATCACCACCCAGCGGCCGCGCCCATCCTGTTCAAAGACCTCGCGACCGACCAGACCCTCTTTTTCCAGCCGATCGATCAAGCGGGAAAGATTATACTGTGCCAACAGCGTCCGCTCCTCGATCTCATAGGGGCGCAGCCTGCCGGATTGCGAGCGCGCCAGTTCCCAAAGCACGTCATACCATGCAAGCGGCGGCATGCCGGCCGCCTTCAGATCGGCTTCGATCAGGCCAAGCAGCCGCTCGCGGGCGCGCATGAGGCGCGTCCAGGCAGAGACAACGGCGTCGTTCGGCTTCGGAATATTCTCAGGCATAAATGTAATTACATCTACCTTGAATCCTATCGCAAGCGATATTATATGCATTTGCATACACGCCAACCGACCAATCCCTTGCGAACCACTCGGAGACTTTCATGAGCAGGCTCACCCTCATCAGTCATCATCTCTGCCCCTACGTGCAGCGCGCAGCGATCACACTCCTCGAAAAGGGCGTGCCGTTCGAACGCATCAATATCGATCTTGCCGACAAGCCGGATTGGTTCCGAAAAATTTCGCCCCTCGGCAAGGTGCCCTTGCTCCGGATACAGGAGGACGATGGCCGCGAAGAGGTGTTATTCGAAAGCAGCGTCATCTGCGAATATCTGGAGGAAACGCAGGCGGGTGCTGCCCTACATCCAACCGATGCTTTGAGCCGCGCCCGCCATCGCGGATGGATGGAATTCGGCTCTTCGGTGCTTTCCGATCTCTGGGGCTACGAGACGGCACAGGATGCTGCGCAACTGGAAGTCAAGCACAAGGCACTTGTCGCCAAATTCACAACGATCGAGGGCGCGCTGACGGATGGACCCTATTTCGCCGGGGCCGGCTTCAGCCTCGTCGACGCGGTCTTTGGTCCAATCTTTCGGTACTTCGATCTCTTCGATACCCTCGGTGATAGCCCGATCTTCGACGGGCTCGAGCGGGTCAAACGCTGGCGCAAAGCGTTGTCCGAGCGAGCAAGCGTTCGGGACGCCGTTGGCGAAGACTATGCGCAACGCCTGATGGAATTCCTCGATAAGCATAACTCGATACTGCTTAAACTGCCCGCCGCCGCTTGACTCGCAAAGGCGGCCGGATATGCATTCGGCCGCCCTTCAAATCGAATGCGGACGCTTCAATTTCGCCTTAAAGGGGTCTAAATCTCTACCCGTCGCAGATTATAGAAGGCAGGTTGACCCATGACGTTCATGCCCCAGAGCCACAGCGCCGTTGATCCCGTCAAACTCGAGAAGCTCGCGGAAGTCGCCATCAAGGTGGGCCTGCGGCTTCGGCAGGGGCAGGATCTCGTCATTACCGCTCCTGTCGTGGCACTGCCGCTGGTTCGGCTCATCACCAAACACGCTTACCTCGCCGGCGCCGGACTGGTTTCTACCTTCTACTCCGACGAGGAGACGACACTGGCGCGCTATCAATATGGCAGCGACGAGAGCTTTGACCGGGCTTCCGGCTGGCTATACGATGGGATGGCGAAGGCTTATGAGAACGGTGCCGCCCGTCTGGCCGTCGCCGGCGACAACCCCATGCTGCTGGCGGAGCAGGATCCGAGCAAGGTCGGCCGCGCCAACCGCGCCAACTCCACGGCCTATAAGCCGGCTCTGGAGAAGATCTCCAACTTCGACATCAACTGGAACATCGTCTCCTATCCCAACCCTTCCTGGGCAAAGGTTGTATTTCCCGATGACCCGGAAGCGATCGCCGTTGCCAGGCTCGCCAAGGCGATCTTTGCGGCCTCGCGCGTCGATCTCGACGACCCGATCGCAGCTTGGGCCGAGTACAATGCCAATCTTGCCAAGCGTTCGTCCTGGCTGAACGGCGAGCGTTTCGCCGCGCTGCATTTCACCGGACCGGGCACGGATCTCACTGTCGGCCTGGCAGACGGCCATGAATGGCATGGTGGTGCCTCCACGGCCAAGAACGGCATCACCTGCAATCCGAATATCCCGACCGAGGAGGTCTTCACCACGCCGCATGCGTTGCGCGTCGAGGGCCATGTGTCGAGCACCAAGCCGCTCTCGCATCAGGGCACACTGATCGACAATATCAGGGTTCGTTTCGAGGATGGCCGCATCGTCGAAGCCAAAGCCTCGCGCGGCGAGGAGGTCCTGAATAAGGTGCTGGATACGGATGAAGGTGCACGCCGGCTCGGCGAAGTGGCGCTGGTGCCGCATTCCTCGCCGATCTCGGCAAGCGGCATCCTCTTCTACAACACTCTGTTCGACGAGAACGCCTCGTGCCATATCGCGCTCGGCCAGTGCTATTCGAAGTGCTTCCTCGATGGCGCTTCGCTGAGCCAGGAGAAGATCAAGGCGCAAGGCGGCAATTCCAGCCTGATCCATATCGACTGGATGATCGGCTCCGACAAGGTCGATATCGACGGCATCAAACCTGACGGATCGCGGGTGCCGGTGATGCGCCATGGGGAATGGGCGTAACAACACCCGCCTTCGGCATCAGGTTGTGCTGGCTCAGCCAGACGCTGACAAGAACCATGGCAAATCCGGCAAGCTGCGTCGGCGTCAGGCTCTGGCCGAGCGCCAGCCATCCGAGCAGGGTTGCGACGACGGGGCTTAGAAAACCGAGCGATGCTGCGGCGGAAGGCTCGATTCGTGACAGGCCGCGAAACCAGAGCAGATAGGTGAAAGCCGCGCCGACAAGTCCGAGCCAGGCGATGCCGAGAATATTGGCCATTGTCGGCACCGGAAACGCTGGCTCCAGGAAAAGGGCCACAGGTACGAGCAGGATGCCGCCTGCAGTCAATTGCCATGAGGTAAACGTCAGGCTGGAGACCGGCGGCTGCCAGCGGCGGGTCAATACCGTGCCGAAGGCCATCGACACTGCACCGGCGAGACCTGCGGCGACACCAACGGGATCAAGCGCCGCGCTCGGCGTCAGCACTAGAAGCCCGACCCCCGCCATGCCGATCAGGCCTGCAATGACGGCGAGGGAGCGGATCGGCTTGCCAAGGACAAGGCGCGACAGTGCAATAACGATCAATGGCTGGACGGCGCCGACCGTGGCGGCAACACCGCCTGGCAGGCGATAGGCCGACACGAAGAGCATTGCCCAGAAGAGCGAGAAGTTCAGTGCGCCGAGAATGAAGGCACGGCCCCACCAGATGCCCGTGGGCAGTTTCCGGACAATCAGCAGCAGAAGCAGGCCGGCTGGTAACGCGCGCAGCATGGCAACCGTCAGCGGATACCCCGGCGGCAGGAAAGATGTCGTGACGAAATAGGTGCTGCCCCATATTGCAGGGGCGATCGCGGTTGTCAGCACATCGGCCACATAGCGGGAATTTTTCTTCATATCAAGAATCTCTACATCAAGATAAATCCAGAATAACACATTTTATCTTGACGTCAAGAGATCTGCTGATATCGATGCAGCATGAGCAAAACCAACGAAGATCACGTAGACAGGATCTTGGCGCAATGGCGGCGCGAACGGCCGGAGCTGGATGTCGAACCCATGGGCATCTTCGGCCGGCTGAAACGGCTGACGACGCATATCAGCCGCGAGGTGGAGGCGGTGCTTCTCCAGCACGGTCTGTCGACCTCCGCCTTCGATGTGCTGGCAACGCTTCGCCGCTCCGGCGCCCCCTATCGGCTGTCACCCGGAGAATTGCTCGGCATGACCATGGTCAGTTCCGGCACGATGACAAACCGGATCGATCAGTTGGAAAAGGCCGGATTCGTGGAGCGTCTGTTCAACCCAGAAGACCGACGCAGTGTGCTGATCGCGCTGACGGACAAGGGGCTTGCGACTGTGGAAGCAGCAGTCGGCGCTCATGTTGCTAACCAGCAGCGGCTGGCGCGCAATCTGTCGACCGATGAGAAGGCGGAGCTCAACCGGCTGCTTAAGAAATTCCTATCGGATTTCGAATAATTAGATGGCAGCGAGCGCTTTGCGGATACGCTCCAGATGCGCCTTGCGCCTAGCTTCAGAAGCACGATCCATATCGTGCAAACTCATCATGCGAAAGATCAGCTTTTTCGAGCAAAAATTGGCGATGCCGCGCTTCAGCAGGCGACGAACCGGATTGCCCATATACACATGCACCAGCCACCAGGGCGAACCTGTCGTCGTCAGTGCATAGAGCAACCGGATATTGGTGAGCTGCGGTACGATGCGACCGCCGGCGGCATCATGAGTGAAGGCCACACCCGGCGTAAAAATGCGATCGAAGAAGCCCTTCAGGATGGCCGGAAAATTGAACCACCATTGCGGAAAGACCAGGACAAGCCCCTCGGCCGCCTTCAGCCGATCGACGAAGCCGGCAACGGCTGACGTATCGTAGGGCGTGTCAAAATAACCGCGTCGCTCCGCTTCCGACAGGCGCGGATCGAAATCCTCGACATAGAGATCAAGCAGATCGACGACATGGCCTGAGGCTTCCAGCGCTTCGCGGGCGGTGCGCGCCACCGCGGTGGCAAAGCTTTCCGGTAGCGGATGGGCAAGCACGAGCAGGATTCGCATCGCTAGAACAGGCTTCCCTGTTTCGGAGGCGGCTCGCTGGCTTTGGTCGCGCGCTTCTTCGATCCGGTCGGCGGCGCGCTGCCTTCCGTCGTTACGGCGCCGACGCGGCCATCTGCGAATTCGATAGCAATGCCCATGCCGGCGGAAAGTGCGGCGGCTTGCGAGACAGGCCTGTTATCCTCGTCGCGGATGACGGCGTAGCCGCGCTTCAACACGTTCTTGTAAGACAGCGATTGCAGCACGCGGTCCTGTGCGGAAAGTTCTGCACGTGCGCGGGTCAGTTGATGACGGATTGCCGTATCGGCATGGCGCGAGAGATTGCCGAGACGCTCTCGGCTGCGGTCGGTCTGGGTCTTCAACCGCGCAGGCAAAGAGGCAAGGATCGCCTCGGCGCGCTCGATACGGGACTTCGACTGGTCGAGCAGGCGCTCGACCCTGCGTTCCGCGCGGGCCATGCGCTCGCTGAGAAGCTGGCGACGCTCGGTGATGCGATTGGACAGTACGTCTGGGCGCAGATGCGACGCGACGCGCTCGAAGCCACGGCGTTTGTTGATCGTGTTGAGCTCCAGCCCGCGGCCAAGGCCAGCAGCTGCCTCATCATAGCGGCGGCGAGGCAGTGCCAGCAGCTGGTCGAGCGAAGGCAAGGCGCGCATCAGGGAGCGGACGGACTGACGGCGTTGGTCCATCTGGCGGCTCATGCAGCCCTGCAGGCGGGCAGTAAGCGCGGCGACCTGCGCTTCCAGCTCGGCCTTGACCGGCACAGCCATTTCGGCGGCACCCGTCGGCGTTGGCGCGCGGACATCGGCGGCGTAATCGATCAGCGTCCAATCCGTTTCGTGGCCGACGGCAGAGATCAATGGAATCCGGCTATCGGCTGCAGCACGCACGACGATTTCGTCGTTGAAGCTCCAGAGATCTTCGAGGCTGCCGCCACCGCGGGCAACGATCAACACATCCGGACGCGGGATCTCCCCTGTGGGTTCCAGGGCATTGAAGCCTTTGATGGCGTTCGCCACCTCCTCGCCGGAGCCCTCCCCCTGCACCTTAACCGGCCAGACGATGACATGGACAGGGAAACGATCGGAGATGCGATGCAGGATATCGCGGATGACGGCGCCGGTGGGCGAGGTGACGACACCGATCACAGCAGGCATGAAGGGCAGGCGCTTCTTGCGGGCGGGATCGAAGAGGCCCTCCGCGCCGAGCCTGCGCTTGCGCTCCTCGATCAATGCCATCAGCGCGCCGGCGCCGGCAGGCTCCAGCGTCTCGATAACGATCTGGTATTTGGAAGAGCCGGGGAAGGTCGTGACCTTGCCAGTCGCGATCACTTCCATGCCCTCCTCCGGGCGGAATTTCAGGCGGGAAAAGGTGCCCTTCCAGATGACCGCATCGATGCGAGCCCGGTCGTCCTTCAGCGAGAAGTAGGCATGGCCGGAAGAATGGGGACCCCGGTAGCCGGAAATCTCGCCGCGCACGCGCACCTGGTCGAACGCCGTCTCGACGGTCCGCTTGATGGAACCGGACAGCTCAGAGACCGAATATTCCGCAAGATTGGTGGGCGAATCGCCATCAAAGACATTGCTCATCTCCTCTTTCTATTTTGATAGCCCCCAAACGGGAAGGTCGAGGCCGGCGAAGGGTGAATTTTTATCCAAAAATCGGTGGAGGACCCAAGAAATAGGGATATCGCAACTTGTAAAAAAAACTTAGTATTACTCATGTTCGTAGGGAGTGGCGAACACCCGACCCGAAAAATGAGCATGCTTGGCAGTGAAAATTCCCCACCGATGAACGGTGTGGGAACAGTCTCTTTTATTACCGTCGCTATGCTCAATACCCTTTAGAGGGTTTCGGCTCGCTCTCTTTCCGAACAACCAGTCGATCAGGCATCGATCGAATTGTCAGCATGACGCTGCTTCGTCTCAACGCTGTGGCCCAGCTGGAAAGTTCCGTTTACGTAAGAGAAATAGTCACGGAACTTTTCAGCCTGTAACAGAGTTGACCTGGATCGAAACATATACCCGGCGCAAGCCGGGGGAAATGCCGTCAGGTGAACGCATCCGTAACCATGGCTGCAATTCAAGCTTTCATGGAGGATGCCCAATAAACTTTTGTTAGCGGAGGGCCCCTAGGCTCCTGCAAACGACCTGAAGAAGAGGTGACGACATGATCATCCTGACAGCAACCACACTGGGCCTCACCGTGGGCCTGATGCGCTCGGCCGGCGCTATTGCACTGGTCGCCATGTTCATCGGCTTGACTTTTGCCCTCGCCGCGATCGCCTCCGGCGGCGCGGTATCATTCCTGGCGCTTCTCTACACGATCATCGGTTACAATGCCGGTCTGCTGCTTTATCTCGGCGGTCTCTTTGCCACCGATCGTCTACGTGCGGTCCTCGCCCATTCCTGAAAGATAGGGGGTCAGTCCGACGTCGGCCAGTAACGGAAGAACTGGACGCCGCTGTCGGCGGCCTTCGGCAGCGGATCGAGATAGGGCGGAATATTACCCTTGCGGAGCTGCGCATAGAGCCCGTCGGGCTTCAATCTGGCGATTTCACTCGTCTGCAGATCATCGGGGCAAAACGCAAACGTCGTAACGCCCGCTCCTCTTAGAAATGCTTCGGCCTCCTTTGGCTCGGCCAGACCGATGTGCATTTCGGTCAGCATGCCACCCTGGTTACGGTGATAGGGCGCCGACAGGACACGATTGGATGTGTAGCGCAAGATCGGCACGCCCATTTCCGACGGCGCCGAGATCATGCCGGGCGGCAGAGCGGCAAGCGGAGCGAGCGCCTGCTTCGATGAGCAGGAGAGCCGGTCTGGGTTCCTCGCATTCTTCGTCTTGTTGACTTGCATTTCGACAAGTGCGCCACCAACCGCCCACACCGCCGGCACACTTGCCAGAACCGTCAGGATATAGACAAGAGCTGCCGCGGCATTCTCGCTATCGCCATTCGATATGCGGCGCACTTCGATGATCAGCAAGGTGAGCGGCAGGATAGACAGCAGATTTGCAAAGACAGCGCCCCGAACCTGAACCAGGGCGACGGCCCAGCTGACACTCAAAAGCGCCAAAAGCACGAGATGGACCTGCACGCGATCACCTCTAACCGAGCGGAAGATGCAGACGGCTATCGCGAGCAGGCCAGGCGCGTAGAATGCCCCGATGGAAAAGGGATCTGTCCGGCTGAGCGCGAGAATGGACTGCGCTTCCGAGACATTGCGCAGCCAGAGCTCGACCAACATCGGATCAAGATTACCGAGCGGATTGCCCAGGCATTGCGGCGCGATGGCCAATGCCGAAGCAAGGACGGCGGCGCCGACGGCCGCGAGCGCGGCAAAACGCAGACCACGGCCGAGACGGCTGGCAAAGACCGCGGAAACCAACAGCAGGCCACCCCCAATAGTTGCAAGGCTATAAAAGCCGAGCGAGAGGTTGTCGCAGGTGACCGCCGAATATTGCCATGGCGGCACCGTTGCGAAGAAGAAGATGCTGATCGTGACAGCGAGGCTGAGGCCGAAAGCCTTGGTAGCGGCCTCGAACGGTTCGCCCTCCCAGGCCCAAAGCAGGGCCACCACCAAGCAATAGGTCGCGACGAAGGGCGTGGTTTCAGCGCCGATCGCGATCGCCAATGCAGCTGTTGCCCCGGCAACGACATAGTTCCAGACACGCTGTTTTTCATCGAAGAGCATCGCGGTCATGATTGCGACAAGCCCGAGCTGGACATTGTGATGATCGATGGCGCCAGGCGCGAAGCGATTGCCGGTATAGATTGCCATGCCGGCAAAACAGAAGGACAGGTGCATGCCGGCAAGGCCGCCGACACGCTGACCCGCGAGACCCATGGCAAACATGGGGGGAAAGACAAGCGACAGGGGCCAGACGACGAGTGCGGCGGCCTCCGCGGCGTCATGGCTAAGGAAGAGGCCGAATAAACGGATCAAACCGGCAATCGGAAGGTCGATCAGCCGCGACCAGTGCATAAGCGTACCCTCGCCGAGGCCGAGTCGATACTGCATCAGGTCGAACCAGCCCTGCCCGCTCAGGAAATCTCTGATTTCCACGAGGCGCATGCCGTCGTCATTATCGGGGCCGACATAATCGACCGGACCGCCGGCATATTTCATGACGGTGATGATGCCGATCAGGATAATGGTGTAGATGAGGGCCGATGGCAGCAGCTGTGTCAGCAGCTGCCGGATTCCGCTAATGAATCCAGTCCTGGCTGATGCTGATTGCGCCTTGGCGATCGGCTGCACTGCGTTCATCATCGTAGCCAGGTCGTTGCGTGATGGGCAAACCTTAGCCCTGGCTTATCAAGAAAGTGTAAACCACAGGAGATGCCTCTTTCATTTCCTCATAGGGGCTTGTTAACGCTGGATGCGGTAAATTCGCCCCGGTTTCTTTGTAATGAGTGTAACCCTATGGAGCGATCGCTCAGCGAAAGTCCTGATATTGCCGTTCTGCTTCCCTGCTATAACGAAGCGGCAACGATCGGCCCTGTCGTCAAGGGCTTCCGGGCGGCGCTGCCCGATGCGCATATCCACGTCTACGACAATAATTCCACCGACGGCACGGCGCTGCATGCCATGCTTGCCGGCGCGCATGTCGTGCGCGAGCGGCGGCAAGGCAAGGGCCACGTCGTGCGTCGAATGTTCGCCGACATCGATGCAGATATCTATATCATCGCCGACGGCGACGGAACCTATGCGCCTGAGGATGCCGAGGAGCTGGTACGTACACTGCTGACAGAGCGGGCCGATATGGTGGTCGGCACGCGGCGCGGCGTGCGTGACGACGCCGGCCGGCAGGGACATGCCCTCGGCAACCGGCTGTTCAACATACTCTATCGCATCATCTTCGGATCTGACTTCACCGACATCTTCTCCGGCTACCGGGCCTTCTCGCGCCGTTTCGTCAAGAGCTTCCCGGCGGTTTCCGGCGGCTTCGAGATCGAGACGGAAATGTCGGTGCACGCTTCGCGGCTGAAGCTGCCGGTAAGCGAACTGGAACTGCACTACGGCAGACGCCCGGAAGGATCGCACTCGAAGCTTTCAACCTTCGGCGACGGCGGCAAGATCCTCTGGATGTTCGCCATGCTGATGAAGGAGACGCGGCCCTTTGCCTTCTTCGGCACGATCAGCGCGCTTTTCATGCTGACAAGCTTCGGCTTCATGGGGCCGGTGCTGGCGGAATATTTCGAAACAGGACTCGTCAGCCGCATGCCGACCTGGGTGCTCGCGACAGCGCTCGCGATGATCTCCATCATGCTGTTTACGGCCGGCGTCATTCTCGATTCCGTCGCGCGGGCGCGGGCAGAGCAGTTGCGCATCCATTACATGAGCCTGGCAGCGCCGGTCTCCGCAAAGGACAAGACCTTGCCCACAACGCTTGATGGCAAAAAGGCGGACGCGGCATGAAGAAGCTCATTCGCTTCGCGATCGCCGGTGGGCTTGGCTTCGTCGTCGACGCGAGCGTACTTGCGCTGCTGCTGCAGCTGACGCCACTCGGTCCCTTCATTGCCCGGCTGATTGCCATTGCGCTCGCGATGGCAACGACGTGGGCATTCAACCGGACTTTCACTTTCGACCGCTCCGGCCACTCGCTAGCGGCGGAAGGTTTTCGCTACGGCTCCGTCGGCGTGACGGCCGCCCTTGTCAACTATGGGCTTTATTCGGCGCTGCTACTGTCACTACCGGCGCTGCAGCCGTTTGCAGCGATGGTGCTCGCGACCGCAGCGTCGATGTTCTTCAGCTTCTTCGGTTATTCCCGCTTCGTCTTTCGAGGAAACGCCGGGTAAGCATCAAACGGCTTCCCAGCCATCCTGTTCGCTGGCGCGGTAGATGGCATCGATGACCTTCTGATTGAGTTTGGAATCTTCCAGCGTGACGATCTCTTCCTTTTCCCCTGACGCAGCGCGTGCAAAGGCTTCAGCCTGGCATTTGTACTGACGGCTATCCTGGAAACGATAAATATAGGATTCGGAGTGGCCGCGATTGGTCACTTCGATCTCTTCGGGTCCCCAACGGTTGGCGTTGAAAGGCGACTTGACCTCGATATAGCCTTCGGTGCCGTGGAAGACCATGATCTGGCGCCCGGCCATCTGGGTGGAGATGTAGAAACTCAGCTCGAACTCGCCGAAATCCGCCTTCACGCTGGAATAGAAATCGGTGCCGAATTCCGGATCACGTTCTGTGGTCGCCTGGATCCTGAACGGTTCCTTGCCAGTGGAGAAGCGCGTGCTGATGACTGGATAGACGCCGATATCGGGCAGGCCGCCGCCGCCGAGCTCAGGAATGTTGCGCATGTTGCCGGGGTCGCGATTGAAATAGGTAAAGGCGCCCTGCACATGACGGAGTTCGCCGACCGCACCCTCCTGCAGCAACGAGCGAACCTTCCGCCAGACCGGCGAATAGGTCACCATGAAGGCTTCGCTGATGATGACATTGTTGCGGTCGCGGGCGGCAGTGAGATCGTCGATCTCGGATGCCTTGAGCGCGATCGGCTTTTCGCAGAGCACGTGCTTGCCGGCATCGGCGGCCTTGATCGACCATTCGACATGCTGGGAGGTTGGCAGCGGTATATAGACGGCGTCGATCGTATCGGACGCCAGCATCTCTTCATAGGAGCCGAAGGCGTGCGGCACGGAGAACCGGTCTGCCATGTCGCGGGCGCGGGCAAAATCGCGGCTGGCGATCGCTGTAATGACGCAGTTTTCTGCGTCCTGAATGGCGGGAACAACATTGTCGCGGCCGATCTTGGCCGTTGAAAGAATACCGAAACGCAACATGAGAAGTCCTCCTTAAATCGATTGGGCGCACCTTATTCAGCCCACTCATGTGGCGCAATGGCGCGACGGGTGATCACGGAAGTTTGGTTTCCTTCGAGGGTACTCCGCGCTAGGTTATTTGCGGACGGCGTTCTGCCGCTTCGCAGATTTCAATCACTTCAGCATTTTGGGAGAGCGCCATGGAAATGCGCCGGCTTGGAAAAACAGGTCTTTCGGTCTCGCCGATCGTCTTCGGCGGCAATGTATTCGGCTGGACGGCCGATGAGAAAACATCCTTCGACATTCTCGACGCATTTTTCGACGCTGGCCTCAACACCATCGATACGGCCGACGTCTATTCCGCCTGGGTGCCGGGCAACAAGGGCGGCGATTCCGAAGAGATCATCGGCAGGTGGCTGAAGAAGGGGAAGGTCTCCCGCGACAAGGCAATCATCATCACCAAGGTCGGCTCAGACATGGGCCAAGGCAAGACGCTGAAGGCGAACTATATCCTGAAGGCGGTCGAGGATTCACTGCGCCGCCTGCAGACCGACTATATCGACCTCTATCTTTCGCACTGGCCGGATGCCGATACGCCGCATGAGGAATCGCTTGGTGCCTATGCCAAGCTTCTCGAACAGGGCAAGATCCGCTCCGTCGGCTGCTCGAATTTTGATGCAAGCCAGTTGCAGGCCTCCTTTGACGCCGCAGACAAGACGGGCTTACCGCGCTATCAGGCGCTGCAGCCGGAATATAATCTCTATGCACGTTCGAGCTTCGAAGGCCCGCTTGCCGACCTCTGCCTGAAGGAAGATATCGGCGTTATCACCTATTTCAGCCTGGCAGCCGGCTTCCTTTCAGGCAAGTACCGCAGCAAGGCGGATACGGAGGGGCGCGCACGCGAGGGCCGGGTCGCGCAGTATCTCGATGACAAGGGCATGCGTATTCTTGCCGCCCTCGACAAGATCGCGGCGGAGACTGGCGCCAAGCCAGCAGAAATCTCGCTTGCCTGGCTCCTGCGCAAGAAGGGCGTGACGGCGCCGATCGCCAGTGCTACGAGCCTTTCCCAGCTTGAGAGCCTGGTGAAAGCCGCAACGCTCAAGCTTTCCGACGAGGCGATGGCGCTGCTTGATCAGGCAGGCGCCTGAAACGAGGTGACGGGATGACTGTGACGATCCGCGATGCGAAGCCTGAAGACGAGATGCGCTGGCGTGCGCTCTGGGCCGACTATCTCGCTTTCTACGAGGTCACCGTCGGTGCCGACATCACCGATTCCACCTGGCGCCGGGTTTTTGATCCGGCGTCGGCTATCTTCATGCGGGTGGCGGAACTCGACGGAGCGGTCGTCGGCTTCACGCTCTGCCTGACGCATGAGGGCACCTGGATCCGTGGCAAGGACTGCTATCTGGAAGACCTGTTCGTGTCGAGGGAAGCGCGCGGCAGGGGCGTCGGCCGGGCGCTGATGGACGACCTCGTCGATCTCTGCAAGAAGAATGGCTGGTCGCGGCTTTACTGGCATACGAGCGAGCAGAACAAGACAGCCCGCACGCTCTATGACTCCTATGTCGAAAGCGACGGACACATCCGCTATCGCATCAATTTCTGAGCGGCGGAAAGCCTTCATACCATTGCGAATGGTCGCCTTCCCAGTTTTCCATACCTGGCTTGGTGAGGATGCCGCGCGGGCGCACGTAACTCTGGATCACCCGTTTCGGCCGCTCATGCCACTGGATATTGAAGGCCCATAGTTTCGGGAAGAAGCAGAGCGACGCGTAAGGCAGATGGTCGTGGATCCACCATGCAAGCCTTTGCCAATCGCTTTCATCGCTGTAGCGATCGACAACCCAAGGCACGGCGATACAGACAGCGGCCCCCATGCAGCCCTCAAGGTCGAGCATATCCCAGATGTGATGAGCGGCTGTAGCAGCGTTGGTCGAACAGTTCAGCTTGTTCTCGTTGCCAAAACGGTTGACCGGCGGCGAACGGTAGCCGGAACGGATATGCAGGCGCCCGAAGGTTGCCTCCAACGGTTCCAGCAATTCCTCGCACAGGTGCCTGCCCGTCTCGATGGCGAGGTCGGGATCTTCGGGGATATTCGGGATGCGATAAAAATCGGCGATCTCGGAATGGAGAAAATCTCGGAAGAAGAAGTTCTTCGACAGACGTACCCGGCCAAGATCCTCAAGCCCCTTCATCGACCCCGGTCTCTTCATGCGCTCTCTCCTCGATTCTTTCTGACATCATCGCCCGGACGGCGATGCCGTTCCACCCGAAATACGGAGGGAACAATTAGCGCCGAGCACACTTTACGGAGTGTCGCCGCAAGCGCGTAAACTCCCAAACAAGGAACGGAAACAATGGCCAAGGAAAAGACGCTGGAAGATCTGTTTTACGATACGCTCAAGGACATTTACTATGCCGAACGCCAGATTGTGCGCGCTCTGCCGAAAATGGCGCGCGCTGCCCAGTCACAGGAGCTGAAGGCGGGGTTTGAGAAGCATCTTGAAGAAACTCAAGGCCATGTGGAACGGCTGCAGCAGGTCTTCGAGATCATCGGCAAGCGCGCCCAGGGCAAAACCTGCGAGGCAATCCAGGGCATCATCGCCGAAGGCGAGGAAATCATCGAGGAATTCAACGGCACGCCCGCGATCGACGCCGGTCTGATCTCCTCGGCCCAGGCCGTCGAGCACTACGAGATCGCCCGCTATGGCACGCTGAAGACCTGGGCGCAGACGCTCGGCTTCAAGCAAGCCGTCACGCTTCTCGACCAGACGCTGCAGGAAGAAGGCAAGACCGACCAGCTCCTGACCAAACTCGCGACGACTGCTGCAAACCAGAAGGCTTCGCGAGCAGCCTGATGTTGGATAGAAGAGCAGTCGTCACTGGCTGCTCTTCCTCCTCCGACCTTGTCTTCGCTCGCCACCCCGCTATCATCTCATTGGGAACATGGGCGAGGTGTCGATATGGCCGACAGGCAGGCAATCGAAGCAACGGTTCATCTCTACGTGGAGGGTATGGCCTTCGCCAACGAGGCGGCCCTGAAGAAAGCGTTCCACCCGAAGAGCTCAATCATCGGGCACTATCAGAATGCGGTTGAATGGCTTTCTCGTGATGAATTTATTGCCGCAATAATCGAGGAGGGGGCAGCACCGCCCGGCACCCAGCCCTACATGGATATCGGCAGCATCGATATATCAGGCGATGCGGCGACGGTGAAAGTCACCGACGAATTTGCCGGCATGCGCTTTACCGATTATCTTTCTTTGCTGAAGATTGAGGGCCGCTGGACCATCGTCAGCAAGCTCTATCACCTTCATATATGAGAAGACCGGCAGCTAACGCCGCCGGTCATCGATATCATGCCTGTAGCCGGCTCAGCTTCTCAGAACGCCGCCGGTGAACTTGGCAACGCTGGCGACGATCTTTTGGGTCAGCGCTTCGAAGTCCTCGTCGGTCAGCGTACGGTCAGCCGGCTGAATCTGGACTTCGATCGCGACCGACTTCTTGCCCTCGCCGACCGAGGCGCCCTCGAAGATATCGAAGACGTTCACGCCCGTGATAAGCTTGCGGTCGACACCAGCTGCCGCCTTGATGATGGCACCGGCTTCCACCGTCTTGTCGACGACGAAGGCGAAGTCGCGCTTGACAGCCTGGAAGGGCGAGAGGTCGAGGGCCGGCTTGGTGCGGGTTGCCTTCTTCTTCGGCTCTGCCATGGCGTCGAGATAAACTTCGAAGCCGCAGAGCGCGCCGGAGACATCGAGTTTTTCAAGCGTGGTCGGATGGAACTCGCCGAAATAGCCAAGGATCACCTTCGGACCCATCTTGATCGTGCCGGAGCGGCCGGGGTGATACCATTCGGGACCACCCGGCTCGATCTGGATGTTGGCCGTTGGCAGACCGCAAGCTTCGATAATGGCGAGTGCATCGGCTTTGGCGTCGAAAACATCGACCGGCTTGCCGCCGCCTTTTGAGGCGTTCGACCACATGCGGCCAGCACCGGCGAGCGACGCCGTGCCACGGCGGATGCCCCCGGCCACACGGCGTTGGCCCTCCGGCGTATCGTTCTCATACGTGCCCGAGACTTCGAAGATCGCGACGTCGCCATAGCCCTTGTCGGCATTACGCTGGGCAGCCGTCAGCAGGCCCGGCAGAAGCGAAGGCCGCATATCGGACATTTCGGCGGCGATCGGATTGGCGAGCTTGAGGGCTGCGGACCCGCCGCCGAAGAGTTTTGCCTGGTCTTCCGGAATGAAGGACCAGGTGACAGCTTCCAGCATACCACGCGAGGCGAGCGCGCGCTTGGCGGCGCGGGTGCGGATCTGCAGCACCGTCAGGATACGGCCGTTGACGGCGGCATGGCTTTCGAGCGGCGCCGGCTTGATCTTATCGACGCCATGGATGCGCATGATCTCTTCGACGAGATCGGCCTTGCCATCGATGTCAGGACGCCAGGAGGGAACGGAGACGGAAACGCGTTCGCCGGAGCCCGAAACCCTGAAGCCGAGACGGGTCAGGATCATATTGCTTTCCTCCGTCGAGACTTCGAGGCCGGTCAGTCGCTTGACCTCCGAATAGGGGAAGTCGACGACCCTCGGCTCGTAGCCTTTGTAACCGACAATCTCGGCCTTGGCCGGCATGCCGCCGCAAAGCTCGAGCACGAGTTCCGTCGTGCGCTCGAGCCCCGGAACCATATATTCCGGATCGACGCCGCGTTCGAAGCGGTAGCGGGCATCGGTGATGATGCCGAGCGTGCGACCGGACTTGGCGATGTTCATCGGATCCCAGAGAGCGGATTCGATCAGCACATCGACGGTGTTTTCGTCGCAGCCGGAATGTTCGCCGCCCATGATGCCGCCGATCGATTCAACGCCGTCCTCATCTGCGATGACGACGTTGTTCGGGCCGAGTTTGTACTCGCGCTGGTCGAGCGCCAGCACAGTTTCGCCTTCCCTTGCGCGGCGGACGGTCAGGTTGCCTCTGACCTTGGCGGCGTCGAAGACGTGCATCGGCCGCCCCTGATCGAAGGTCATGTAGTTTGTGATGTCGACCAGCGCATTGATCGGCCGCAGGCCGATGGCAAGAAGCCGCTGCTGCATCCAGCGCGGGCTCGGACCGTTCTTGACGCCGCGCACCAGCCTGAGGCCGAAGCCCGGGCAGAGCTTCGGATCGTCAAGATCGAGCGTCAGCTTGACCGGTGTTTCACCTTCGACGGTGAAGGAGGGAGCGGGGCGCGTCTTAAGGGTGCCGAGGCCAGAGGCTGCGAGATCGCGGGCAATGCCGTAGATCGAGGTGCAGTCCGGACGGTTCGGCGTCAGGTTGATCTCGATGACCGGGTCGTCGAGATGGGCGTAAGTGGCGTAGCTCGTGCCGACAGGCGCATCGTCAGGCAGATCGATGATGCCATCGTGATTGTCGGAAATCTGCAGTTCCTTTTCCGAGCACATCATGCCGCGGCTTTCGACACCGCGGATATTGCCGACCGACAGCGTTACGTCGATGCCGGGAACATAGGTGCCGGGCGCCGCAAATGCGCCGACGAGGCCAGCGCGCGCATTGGGTGCGCCGCAGACGACCTGCACCGGAGCGCCCTGGCCGATATCCACCATGAGCACCTTGAGGCGATCGGCCTGCGGATGCTTTTCAGCCGAGAGAACCTTGGCAATGACGAAGGGCTTGAAGGTGGCTTTGTCATCGACATCTTCCACTTCCAGTCCGATCTCGGTCAGCCGAGCGCAGATTTCATCAAGCGTGGCGTCCGTTTCCAGATGATCTTTAAGCCAGGAGAGCGTGAATTTCATAGTTCCAATCCTCCCTTAAACGCTGAGGCCGCCGAACAGCGTCGGCATGTCGAGCGGGCGGAAGCCGTAGTGGTTCATCCAACGGACATCGGCGTTGAAGAAGTCGCGCAGGTCCGGCATGCCGTATTTCAGCATGGCGATGCGGTCGAGGCCCATGCCCCAGGCAAAGCCCTGATACTCGTCCGGATCGAGACCGCCATAACGCAGCACGTTGGGGTGAACCATGCCGCAGCCAAGGATCTCCATCCAATCCGTGCCTTCGCCGAACTTGACGATCGGGCCGGAGCGATCGCACTGGATATCGACCTCGAAAGAGGGCTCGGTGAAGGGGAAGAAGGACGGGCGGAAACGCATCGTCACGCTGTCGACCTCGAAGAAGGCCTTGCAGAATTCTTCCAGCACCCAGCGGATATTGGCGACATTGGCCTTCTTGTCGATGACCAGACCTTCGACCTGATGGAACATCGGCGAATGCGTGGCATCGGAATCCTGGCGATAGGTCTTGCCGGGAATGATGATGCGGATCGGCGGCTTCTGCGATTCCATCGTGCGGATCTGCACCGGCGAGGTATGCGTGCGCAAAACTTTGCGCTCACTCTTCTCATCCGGATTGAAGAAGAAGGTGTCGTGCATTTCGCGGGCCGGGTGGCCCTCCGGGAAATTCAGAGCCGTAAAATTGTAGTAATCGGTCTCGATATCGGGACCTTCTGCAATCGAGAAGCCCATGTCGCCGAAGATCGCGGTGATCTCGTCGACGATCTGGCTGATCGGATGGATGCGGCCGCGCTCGGCCGGCGAGGAGCGTACCGGCAGGCTGACGTCGACGGTTTCGGCCTTGAGACGGGCGTTGACCGCCGCTTCCTTCAACACCGATTTGCGGTTGGCAAGGGCGTCGGTCACTTCGTTCTTCAGGGCATTGATCGCGGCACCACGGGTCTGCCGCTCTTCCGGAGTCATAGCACCGAGCGTCTTCAGGAGCTCGGAAATCGAGCCCTTCTTGCCGAGCGCGGAGACACGGACGGCTTCGAGCGCAGGCTCATCATTGGCGGCGGCAATTTCGGCAAGCAAGGAGGATTTGAGCTGGTCGATATCTGACATTGTCTTCTTTTCGTCCGGATCAGGCGGCGTTCGAAAGGCGGGCTCGGCAAGGCCGCGCCAGCACTATAGAGAAAGAAAAACCCGCGCTAGCCCAAACCAGCGCGGGTTTCCCAAAATTCAAAAAAGCGTCAAGCTTGGGAAGCGCTGGTTACCGAACCGCGCCTTCAAACTCGTTAGCCGTGCCGGTTTCCTTGAGGTACTCAAGGGCCTTCTTGGCCGCAGCAACCAGCGCGCCGAATGCTTCCGGCTCATGGATTGCCATGTCGGAGAGAACCTTGCGGTCGACTTCGATGCCAGCCTTGTTCAGACCGTCGATGAAGCGGCCATAGGTCAGGCCGAATTCGCGGACGGCAGCGTTGATACGCTGGATCCAGAGGGCGCGGAAATTGCGCTTGTTAACCTTGCGGTCGCGATATGCGTACTGCTTGGCGCGATCGACGGCAGCCTTGGCGGTACGGATGGTGTTCTTGCGGCGGCCATAGAAACCCTTGGCCTGCTTCAGAACCTTCTTGTGCTTGGCGTGGGCGGTGACGCCTCTCTTTACACGTGCCATTTCATGATCTCCTTAATCTAACGCGTTACCGGAATAGTCTCAGAGACCGTTCGGCAGATAGTTCTTCACGACCTTGCGGCCATCGGGTTCTGCCAGAACCATGGTGCCGCGTGCATCGCGAATGAACTTGTTCGTGCGCTTGATCATGCCATGGCGCTTGCCAGCGGCAGCCGCCTTGACCTTGCCGGAGGCGGTGATCTTGAACCGCTTCTTGGCAGAGGACTTCGTCTTCATCTTGGGCATTTTGCTACTCCATTCTGAGAGCTCCTCACCCGCTTCGTTAAAAGAAGCCCTTCTGCGAAAGCCCGGTATCCGGTCTTCGCCAAAGGCGCGCGGGAGCGTTTGTTGTTGATCTGCGGGTCCAGTGACGAAACCTGCCCGCAAGCATTCGAAACTGCCACGGCATGCCCTGCCGGTCAGTTCGGACGCGCGCTTATAACCGCAGCGCCATGAAAGTGCAACGGGGCGAATGACGAATCTTGCCGCCCCGGGAAACACAAAAGCCGCCCTGTCGGACGGCTTTGAGCGAAAGGATGCGGGCACCGGTTCACTTCGGCGCCAGCACCATCATCATCTGGCGGCCTTCGAGCTTGGGCTCGGCCTCAACCTTGGCGATCTCGAGCGTGTCCGCCTTGACCTGCTGGAGAAGCTTCATGCCGAGTTCCTGGTGGGCCATTTCGCGGCCACGGAACTTCAGCGTTACCTTCACCTTGTCGCCTTCGTCAAAGAAGCGGCCCATCGCCTTCATCTTCACCTCATAATCATGGGTGTCGATGTTCGGACGCATCTTGATTTCTTTGACTTCGACAATCTTCTGCTTCTTGCGCGCTTCGGCAGCCTTCTTCTGGTTGGCATATTTCAGCTTGCCCAGATCGAGAATCTTGCACACCGGCGGTTCGGCATTGGGGGAAATTTCGACGAGGTCGAGGCCGGCTTCTTCCGCCATTCTCAAGGCCTGGTCGGTGGGCACGATGCCCATATTCTGTCCGTCAGCCGCAATCAGCTGAACTTTGGGAATGCGGATCTCCCGGTTCGAGCGCGGCCCATCCTTTACGGGCGCGTCGGCTTTAAAGGGTCTGCGAATGGTCGTATTCTCCTCGCGTTGATCGGAACGTTGCAGCTTCGTGTCCCTAATCCAATGGGGGCACAAACGGGTCACGTCATCACTGCAACGGATTCAATAACATCCTTTAGCGGAAAAATCACCCGCTGTCAGCCCGTCAAGAATCTGTTTTATAGGCCAAAACAACAGGAGTTGAGCCCGATGTCCGATCAGATGCCCGTCCCCGAGCCCGAGTTCCTCGATGTCGGCGAACGCGAGCTTGCACGGCGGATCGCCATGCTGGTGCGTCCAGCTCAGGATGATACCGATCTTCCTGCGCTCGTTTGGCTATCCGGCTACCGATCGGACATGAGCGGCAGCAAGGCGGTCGAAATCGATCGGCTGGCCGCGGAACTGGGCGCAGCCTGCATCCGCCTCGATTATTCCGGCCACGGGCTTTCCGGTGGGGCCTTCACGGACGGTACGATTTCGCGCTGGCTGGAGGAAGCGCTCGCGGTGATCCGCCATAACACGCCGAAACGGATGATCCTGATCGGCTCTTCGATGGGTGGCTGGATTGCACTTCGGGTGGCGCAGGAGCTTGCCAAGCACGGCGGCCCGAAGCTTGAAGGCATGGTCCTGATCGCACCGGCGCCTGATTTCACTTCCGATCTCATCGAGCCGAACCTCAAGAAGAAGGAACGCACCTCTCTCGAACAGCGCGGCTATTTCGAAGAGCGCTCGCAATATAGTCCTGAGCCCAATATCTATACCCGGGCACTCATCGAAGACGGGCGCGAGAACCGGGTGCTGACGGGCATTATCGAAACGGGCTGTCCAATCCATATTCTACAGGGCATGAAGGACGCCGACGTTCCCTATCTGCACGCAATGAAGCTGGTCGAACATCTTCCTGCCGACGATGTGGTGCTGACCTTCATCCGCGATGGCGACCATAGGCTTTCACGTCCGCAGGATATCGAACGATTGCGCAACGTCGTTAAAAGCCTCATCCGTTAGGCGAAGGCCGACTGCTATAAAGTAATATGCAACCATCCGAACATAGGGAGGCGGTTGCACAGGTCATATGCAACTATCCTCAGGGTTACGTTGCATTTTAACCATGTCTACGAGTTGCAAAGCCCTCCCAAGAAGTAACGATTGACTCCTTTCCGCCCTCTCCGTTAACTGTTTGTTAATAAATAAAGGGCGATGCAGGGAAGTAGGGCGTGCGGATCAAGGGTTTCGTCGTGGCCATGATGGCCGTGTTTGCAATGGCGCCGGCCGCTATTCCGGCTCCGAGCAAGAATGCATCTATGGTAACCGGGAGTGCGACATCGCAACCGATCGGTCATTACGATTTCTGTCAGACGCATCGCGCAGAATGCGGTTCCAACCGCAATAGCGGTCCAGTGGCCATGACCGGCGCGAAATGGGCTACGGTTCGTACGGTAAACGCGACCGTCAATCGCACCATCACGCCGATGACCGACAAGGAAATTTACGGCAAGGACGAGGTCTGGGCCTATCCAACCACGGCCGGCGACTGCGAGGATTTCGCGCTCCTGAAGCGCCGTATCCTCATCCAGCGGGGCTTCTCGCCTGCCGACCTGCTGATGACCGTCGTGCGCAAGCCTGACGGTGAAGGCCACGCGGTGCTGACGCTGCGCACGGCCGAGGGGGACTTCGTGCTCGACAACCTCGCGACCGAGGTCAAGCCGTGGTTCTCGACGCCCTATACGTTCATCAAGCGCCAGTCGAGCTTCAATGCCGGCCGCTGGGTTACCATCGAGAATGGCCGCGACGTTCTGGTCGGCGCTTTGAAATAAAGAGTTTTGAGGGGGAGTGTGAAAAAGCCGGCTAAAGCCGGTTTTTTCATTTTCAGTATTCAGTATTTACCGCACCCGCGTCCGGCCCTTCGCTTTGGGCTCAGGGCGTTCGTCGCTGCAATCGATCCACCGGATCGATTGCTCGGATGCGCCGACCGCTCCTCACCCATTCCCGATCAGGATACCTGCCGCCAGCACGAGACTGCCGCCGACGACTACCTGGAAGGCGGCGCGCAGAAACGGGGTCTCCATGTATTTATTCTGGATAAAGGCGATCGCCCACAGTTCGAAGAAAACGATGATGGCAGCGGTGATGGTCGCGGTCCAGAACTGCGGGATGAGGTAGGGCAGCGCATGACCAAGGCCCCCGAGCGCCGTCATGATACCGCAAGCAAGGCCGCGCTTGATCGGTGAGCCCCGGCCGGAGATCTTGCCGTCGTCATGGGCGGCTTCCGTGAAACCCATCGAGATGCCGGCGCCGACCGAGGCCGAAAGTCCGACGAGGAAGGTTTGCCAGGTATCCTGCGTGGCAAAGGCGGCGGCAAAAATCGGCGCCAGCGTCGAGACGGAGCCATCCATGAGGCCGGCAAGGCCCGGCTGCACATAGGTCAGGACGAACTGTCGCCGCGCCGTCTCATCCTCCTCCTTCTTCACTTGTTCAGGCGTGTGCTTGTCGCCGAGCATACGGGCGATGTCCTCATGACCCTGTTCGGCAAGCGCGAGATCACCGAGCAGCTTGCGGGTCGAGGCATCGGAGGTCTGCTTAATCGCTTCGACATAGAAGCGGTAGGCCTGTGCTTCCATCTCTTCGGCTTCTTGCCTGATCGCATCGAGAGAGAGGTTGGCGCGCAGCCAGTCGGGTTTGCGCTCGTAAAAGCCTTCGACATGTTCTCGGCGGATCAGGGGAATGCGCTCGCCGAAGCGCTGGCGATGAATTTCGATCAGTGACTTGCGGTGCGTGTCTTCTACCTCAGCCATATCTTCGAATACTTTGGCGGAGGCCGGAAACTCGTGTCGCAGATGTTCCGCGTAAGCGAGATAGATACGGGCATCATCCTCTTCCGAGGCGATGGCGAGCGCCAGAATTTCCTGCTCGGAGAGGGAACGGAAGGAACGTTTTGGTGATCTGAAAAACCGGGCCAGCATAGATATGCTCCAATAATTTTAGAATTATTCTAAATTTAAAGAGACAAGCTGCACGGGTCAAGGTCAAAGCCCGGCCGGATTGACAGAATGCCGCGATCAGCCGATCGCCCTTTGCTGAAATGGCGCATCAACCTATATGAGGGCTGCTAGCTGCAAGCAGCACCGGGGTTAAAGATGAATAGCGAGATACAGGGGCGGGCCGCGCATGTTGCCGCGATCCGCGAAAAAGCCGAGGCCGAGATGAAAGAGATCGGTGTGAACGAGGCCTTCATTTCGAAGCTGGTGGAGACTTTCTATGGGCGGGTGCTCGCGCATCCCGAGCTTGGGCCGGTTTTCGATGCTCGGCTTTCCGGACGCTGGCCGGAACATATGGACAAAATGAAAAGTTTCTGGTCGGCCGTTGCCTTCCGCAGCGGCGCCTATGGCGGCAAGCCGGTGCAGGCGCATCTCGGCGTCGCGAACATGACGCCGGAGCTTTTTCCAAAGTGGCTTTCACTGTTTTCGCAAACGCTCGACGATGTGGCACCCACACCGGATGCCAAGGACTGGTTCATGGCGACGGCGGAGCGGATCGCCAAGAGCCTGACCCTATCTCTCTTCTACAATCCGGCGCTCGACGATCCCACGAAGAAGACGGGCTGATGCTCACTGCCCTGCCGAAAAGGTCGCACCGACACTTGCGGCAACGACCAGCGCGGTTCCGGCCATCTGCAAGGGAGTCATGGGCTGAGACAGAATGAGGAAACCTGCGAGCGCTGCGATGGCGGGTTCCAGACTCATGAGAATGCCGAAAGAGGATGTCGGCATACACCGCAGGGCGATCAGCTCCAGTGTGTAGGGCAGCAGCAGCACGAGAATGGCAAGGCCTGCCATTTCAATCAGGCCGAAGACATCAAGCTTCGGCACGGCGCCGGCAAAACCGAAGGGCGTCGCGACCACGGCAGCCACCATGAGCGACATGGAAAGCCCCTCCAGCCCCTTAAAGCTCGCGCCGATCTTCTTCGTGAGAACGATATAGATCGCCCAGCCGGTTCCCGCGCCGAATGCAAAGAGAACGCCCAAGGCATCGCCAACCCAGCCTTCGCCGTCATGCGCCAGAGCCAGAACACCGAGCGCGGCAACGAGCGGCCAGACTAGCCGCCGGCCGAATCCGTAGCCGATGGTTGCTACAGTGAGCGGACCGAGAAAATCGATCGCCACGGCAAGACCGAGCGGAATGCGCTCGATCGCCGAGAAGAAGCTCATGGTCATCAACGCGGTTGTCGTGCCGAGGACCAAAGCACTTGTCCATTGGGCACGGCTGTAGCTTGACATGCGCGGGCGCACGGCGATCGCCAGGATAATGGCGGCAAAGGCGAGGCGCAGCCAGGTGGCACCCACCGGCCCAAAGGTGGCAATGGCCGAAGAGGAAAGTGCTGCCCCGAACTGGATCGATGACATGGACATCACGCACATCAGCCCGCCAGCCGCGGCGCCGCCGAATGCCGTTGATGGCTGAGCGGTCAGCGTGCCCGCGCCGGCATTCGTCTTGTCTTCCATTGAAGTCTCCGATTGCGTGCTCTTCATACGAAGGCAAAGCGCGAGCGACAAATTCAAACTTCTGATCGGGCCAGCAAGAGCCTTGATGCGATATCAGAGACGACCGGCAAGGATGAGTTCTTCGGCATCTTCGAAACTCATCTCGAAGATCGTCTTGCCGATATCAAAGCTAAAGCCGTTGCGGGCGAAGGCGGAGAGCTCCTTTGCCTTTCGCTTTTCATCCAGCTCGACGCGGCGGAAGGGGCCGAAGGCACGTTTGCGGGCGAAGATCGCCGCGGCATAAAGATCGTCGGCCTCTTCCAGCGCAGCCTCGACCTTGTCGCTCGATACGCCCTTGACGGCAAGCTTCCGGGCGATGGCGCGCTTCGACTTGCCGCTGCGCACGGCAGAACGCGCGCGGATCTCGGCATAGGCGCCATCATCGATCGCCTTGTTGTCATAGGCGAATTTGACGGCGAAATCGGCAACGGCCTTTAGCTGTGCAGCACTGATATCCTCGAACTTCTCCTTCGCCTTGCGGGTAATGGCATTGAAGAGCTGCTTTTCCGTCATCATGCGCCGCTCGAGACGATAGATCGTGGAGTTGCGCGCCCAGCTTAGCATGCGGGGCGTCGGGATATCGGATGGAACGGTCTCGTCGGTCATGTGCAGCGATCAGGCTTCCAGGCCCTTGAGCACATTGGCGACGTTGAGGCCGATTTCCGGCACGCCGTAGCCACCTTCCATGCAGGTAACGACGGGCAGGCCGGCAGCGGAGATCATTTCACCCATACGGATGAAATCCTCCGATTTCAGCCTGAAGAAGGAGATCGGATCGCGTTCAAACGTATCGACGCCGAGGGCGACGACGATCGCTTCCGCGCCGAATGCCCTGATCCGCGAGAGCGCATCGGCAAGGGCTGCCGACCAGACCTCGAAACCGGTTCCGCGCGCCATCGGGTAATTGCGATTGACGCCCTCGCCCTTTCCTTCGCCGACTTCATCCGCATGGCCGAGGAAATAGGGAAAGGCGTGGACGGGATCGCCATGCAGCGACGCGGTAAAGACATCGCCGCGGCGATAGAAGAGGTCCTGCGTGCCATTGCCGTGATGAAAATCGACATCGAGCACGGCAACCTTTTTCGCACCGTGATCCAGAAGGCGCTGGGCAGCAACGCCGGAATTGTTGATAAAGCAATAGCCGCCGAAGAGATCGACGCCGGCATGATGGCCGGGCGGGCGACAGAGGGCGAAAGCGAAACGGCTGCCTGCGTTCAGCCAGTCCGCGCCCGTCACCGCACAACGCATCGAGGCAATAGCTGCCTCGTAGGACCCTTTGCTGATCGAGGTATCGGCCGCATTGGCATAATGGCCAATCGCGCCGACGATGTTTTCGGGCACACGCTGGCTTGTGCGGCGGACCGGAAAGGAATTGGCGATCGCCTCGCCCTTGTATCCCGCCGCCACCCAGCGATCCCAGACCGTCGCCAGGAACTCCAGGTAAGCCGGATCATGCACCTTGCATGCCGTTTCGAGGCCATGAGCTTCTGGCGCGACAACATCCGAGAAACCCGCCTCCTGCACTGCGGCGAGAATCCACTCCGCGCGGAAGGGCGCCTCGAAGGGCGTCACGAGCTGACCGTCATGCAGCTCCGTTTTCGCATCACGCAGCTTGTGGTCCTCGGAATAGATGACGCGCACAGTGTCCTCCGCAAATCAGCCTGTCATACTCAAGCCTTACACAGGCCGGCGCGAAGAAAAAAGCGCTGAACACGCCTTGATCGCTGCTGCTGATGACGCCACGTTCAAACCGATTTCAGAATGCGTCCCTTTTCCTCACGAGATTAAACCCATGAAAATCCTGATGGTCGATGTCGATGATGTGCTGGTTCACGGACGACCGACGGACGGTCTGCCTCACTTTACCTATCTCGAGCGTGATCTCGGCCTCTCCGCACCGTTGCTTCAGCAAGAGTTTTTCAAACCCTATTGGGCAGGGATCATCACGGGGAAGGAACCAATCGAACCTCGTTTGACGGACGTTCTCGACCGGATCGCGCCGCATCTTAGCGCCCAAACGCTGCTCGACTACTGGTTTGAAAACGACTCACGCCTGGACCGGCAGTTGCTTGCCGATCTGGCCCGCCTGAAGGACGAAGGCACGCTTCTTTACCTTCCCACCAATCAGGAGCATCGGCGCGCCGCCTATTTGCGTGACGTGCTTGAACTCGGGGCGCTTTTCGAGGGCATCTTCTATTCCGCAGCGCTTGGTACTCGGAAGCCCGAAAGCCATTTCTTTCGCCTTGTGACAGATGGCGTCGATGTGGCGCCGCATGAGATCGGCTTCATCGACGATGTCGAAGAGAATATTGCGGCCGCCACGCAATTCGGCTGGAAGGCATTGCATTGGACGCCGGCATCAGCGCTTGCCGATGCCATCGCCGCATTTACGGTGAATGCTCAGGCTACCCGCTTGTAGAAGAAGGTGGTGGCGCAAAGCCCACCTTCCGGCCACAGCGCGTAATCAGGGATAACGCCGACGCGCTCCCAGCCGAGCCGCGGGTAGATCGCTTCGGCATCGCTGCCGGTCGCGGTGTCCAACACGAGGATCGTCTTGCCGCGACGAGCCGCTTCCTGTTCGGCCATCTCCATCAGCAGACGCGCCAGGCCACGGCCGCGAGCGGAGCGATGGACGAGCAGCTTCTTCAAATCACCGCGATGCGGCTGGTTCGGCATCTGGGCCGCGCCGACCTGTACGGTGCCGACAATTTTGCCGTCGACTTCGGCGACCAGGAGCAGCGTGGCGTCATCTGCCACGGCTTCGGCGACGCTACGCCAGTAGGGTTCGGCATCTGCCAGCGTATACGGCTGCATAAAGCCGACCGAGGCGCCGCCGTTGACGCAATCGGCAAGCACCTCGCAAAGATCGGGAATGGCCGCGCGAGCTTCGGCGGCGGAGAGGCGGCGGATGGTCGGCATAAATATTCCCCTGATAGATAAGCGCGTGAACTAGCGGCCACCGTGATCCAGCACGACGCAATAGCGTGCCGGCACGTGACCTGGATTGTGAAAGGCATGGCCATCGCCAACCGGCATGAAGAGGCAATCGCCGGGCTTGAGGCGGTGAACGGTTTCGCCGACGGTCATTTCCAGCTCGCCATCGAAGAGCCAGACATGCTGGGTCATGCCGCGACTTGCGGCATGCGGCGGAAAGCTGACGCGGGCACCAGCGGGAAACTCGACATCGACGATATCGACATCGGAAGCCGTACCCGGCGGCGAGACGGCGCGGCGCATATAGCCCGTTTCGGGATCCCTCCAGACCTGCTGGTCCTGACGACGAGAAAGGGGCGAGGCCGCCTGCCCTTCGTCAGCGAAGAATTCCGACAATGACAGGCCGAGTGCGGCGCAGACCCTTGCCAGAAGCGAAGCCGTCGGGCTCGCCTCTGCGCGTTCGATACGGGAGATCATGGCGCGGCTCACACCGGAGGCAGTAGCGAGATCATCCAGCGTGAGGCCTTTTTCCAGCCGCAGCGTGCGGATGCGGATACCGATTGCCTGTTCGAGTTCCTGTTCCATTTTTCAATCCGTGATTCTACTATAAGAGAAATACACGATCTAATGATGGAATCAAGCCCTCGTGAGCAGCCTTGCTTTCACCACAGCGTCGTCGATATATGGCAGCGGCATTCAAGATCGGAGAGCAGCATGGACGGCATCACGCAGGGCACTGAGACGGTGGGAGGCTTTACGACTGCCGCCTGGGACCGGATCAAGCCCATCATGGCCGAGATCGAGCGATTGCCACTGCTGGAACGGCTCTCCGACGGCACGCTGCCGCCGGAAATCTTCCGTCACTACATCCTGCAGGACGCGATCTATCTGAAGCACTATGCCCGGTGCCTTGCCATCGTCGCCGCCAAAGCACCCGACAATGTGCAGGTGCTGCGCTTCCTCGGCTCAGCGCAGAAGGCGATCACCGTCGAGCAGGGCTTACATGCCGGCTTTCTCACGCAGTTCGGCATTTCAAGCGCGGACGTGACGGCTGCCGAGCCCTCGCCCTCCTGCTTCGCCTATACGAATTTCCTGCTGGCGACAGCCTATCACAGCTCCTACGCGGTTGCCCTTTCGGCCATCCTGCCCTGCTTCTGGATCTACTGGCATGTTGGCGAAGGCATCAAGAGCAGGCCGGCGATCGAGGGCAATGTGTTCCAGGCCTGGATCAACACCTATGGCGATCCGCAATTTGCGGCCGGCGCCCGCGAAGTGATCGCGCTGACGGATATCGCCGCCCGCGCCGCCTCGGCGACAGAGCGTCAGCAGATGATGGACGCCTTCGTGCGCGCCTCCCAATATGAATGGATGTTTTGGGATTCGGCCTGGCGGCTGGAGAAGTGGCCGGTCTGAGGACAGCTCGGCAGTCGGTGAAATAGGGTAAACCCCGGTATAATTACCGCTTTGCGGGCGATCTGCGCGCTGCTATATGGCGCGCATGAGCACCAATTCGACGACTCCGCTATCCCATATCCGCAACTTCTCGATCGTGGCCCACATCGACCACGGCAAATCGACACTTGCCGACCGCCTCATCCAGACGACCGGCGGCCTTGCCGAGCGCGAGATGTCCGAGCAGGTGCTCGACAATATGGATATCGAGCGTGAGCGCGGCATCACCATCAAGGCACAGACCGTGCGCCTTCACTACAAAGCGAAGGACGGCGAAACCTATGTACTGAACCTGATCGACACGCCCGGACACGTCGACTTCGCCTATGAAGTGTCGCGGTCGCTCTCGGCCTGCGAAGGTTCGCTGCTCGTCGTTGATGCGTCGCAGGGCGTTGAAGCCCAGACGCTGGCCAACGTCTATCAGGCGATCGACAACAATCACGAGCTCGTCACCGTTCTCAACAAGATCGACCTGCCGGCGGCCGAACCCGACCGCATCAAGGAACAGATCGAAGAAGTGATCGGCATCGATGCGTCCGAAGCGGTGCTGATCTCGGCCAAAACCGGTCTTGGCATCCCCGACGTGCTGGAAGCGATCGTCCACAAGCTGCCGGCGCCGAAAAGCCCCGGCGGCGAAAAGGCGCCGTTGAAGGCGCTGCTCGTCGACAGCTGGTACGACACCTATCTCGGCGTCATGGTTCTGGTGCGCGTCATCGATGGCGTACTGTCCAAGGGCCAGACGATCCGCATGATGGGCACGGATGCCAAGTATCAGGTGGAGCGCGTCGGCGTGCTGACGCCAAAGATGGTCAATGTGGACAGCCTCGGCCCAGGTGAGATCGGCTTCATCACCGCCTCGATCAAGGAAGTGGCCGATACGCGCGTCGGCGATACGATCACAGAAGACAAGCGCCCGACGACCGAGGCCCTGCCGGGCTTCAAGCCGGCGCAGCCCGTCGTCTTCTGCGGCCTGTTCCCGGTCGATGCGGCCGATTTCGAAGACCTGCGTGCGGCGATGGGCAAGCTACGCCTCAACGATGCATCCTTCTCCTTCGAAATGGAATCGTCGGCCGCTCTCGGCTTCGGCTTCCGCTGTGGCTTCCTCGGCCTCCTGCATCTCGAAATCATCCAGGAGCGCCTCGAGCGCGAATTCGACCTCGATCTAATCGCAACCGCTCCTTCCGTCGTGTATCAGCTGACGATGACCGACGGCAGCGAGCGTGAACTGCACAATCCGGCTGACATGCCGGATGTCGTCAAGATCGCCGAAATCCGCGAACCGTGGATCAAGGCCACGATCATGACGCCGGACGATTATCTTGGTGGCATTCTGAAACTCTGCCAGGACCGGCGCGGCATTCAGACCGAGCTGACCTATGTCGGCACCCGCGCTATGGTGACCTATGAGCTGCCGCTCAACGAAGTCGTCTTCGACTTCTATGATCGCCTGAAGTCGATCTCGAAGGGCTATGCTTCCTTTGACTATCACCTCGAAGGCTACCGCGAAGGCAATCTCGTGAAGATGTCGATCCTCGTCAACGGCGAGCCGGTCGACGCGCTTTCGATGCTTGTCCACCGCGCTGCGGCTGAAAAGCGCGGCCGCGACATGTGCGAGCGGCTGAAGGAACTGATCCCGAAGCACATGTTCAAGATCCCGATTCAGGCAGCGATCGGCAGCAACGTCATTGCCCGCGAAACCATCTCGGCGCTGCGCAAGGATGTGACGGCCAAGTGCTACGGCGGCGACGCCACCCGCAAGCGCAAACTTCTCGAAAAGCAGAAGGAAGGCAAGAAGCGCATGCGCCAGTTCGGCAAGGTGGAGATCCCGCAGGAAGCCTTCATCGCCGCGCTCAAAATGGGCGACGAGTAAACCGGGAGATCCGGAACTCCAGCATAGAATATGAAAGAAAAGGCTGGCCGCTGAGCCGGCCTTTTCCTTTTAGAGCCCGGCCACCCAGCGGTGCCATTCTTCCTCGCTGCCACGGAAGACATTGAGGTCGATGCGGCCTTCGACACCGTGCGAGAGGCCGGAGCCGGAATATTGCCAGAAGAGCCACTTGCGGTTCGGATAGACCTTCGAAGGATGCTGCGCGACCGCACGCAGCCAGAAGTGATGGTTCGGGAAGGCGCCTTCGAGATTGTCGGCATAGAAATCCGGAGCCGTGTAGATGATCGGACGCTTGCCATAGTAGCGCTCGATCTTGTCCATGAAGACCTGCATCTTTTCGAGCACGCGGGCGCGCGAAAGCTTGACCTTGCAGCTCGATTCGCCGTTCCATTCCACATCGATCACCGGCGGCAATGCGTCCGCATCGCGGGGGACGTTGCGGATGAACCAGTCGGCCTGTTCACCGGCTGTGCGGCACCAGTAGAAGAAGTGATAGGCGCCGCGCTTGATGCCGGCCTCCTTGGCGCCCCGCCAATTGGTCTTGAACATCGGATCCAGATGGTCGCCGCCATCCGTGGCCTTGATGAAGGCGAAATTCGCACCGCGGGTTCTGAGCGTTTCCCAATCGATGTTACCCTGCCAGCGGGAAACATCGACGCCGTGAACGGCGAGCTTACGCGGCGAGATCTTGCCGAAATTGATCGGCTTGGCATCGCGGAAACCATAGCCATAGACACGCGAGCGTCCGCGAGTCGGCGACTCGATGGCGGGTGCCGCCGCCATTGCGAGTTCGACAGGGCGTTCGCTCGGAACCGGCATTCCGGGCTGCGAAACAACTGAAGGCGTCATCGCCGAAAAGGCACGCGGCTCCGGCACGGGCGCTTCCCAGGCAAGGCTCGCCTGCGGTACCGCATCATCTCCATCAACCGCGGCGACGGTAGCCTGCGGCACAGGGGCCGGCGGCGGGGTGACGGAAGCCGTGATTTCCTTCGAAGGCTTCGGTGTGACGCCAGTGGCGAGGCTTTCCGGACCGGAAGCCGACGAGCAACCCGCCAGAGCGAGGCAGGCAACGAGGATCGCTGGGACAGCCGTGGAACGCATGAGCACCCGTACGCAAAATATGAACTAGGTGCTTCAGCCATTCCGTGAAAACACCAATCCGGAATAGCTAACGGAAAATTATCAAAAAAGACTGAATCCGAACTTTCGGTCCGCTGATTCGGCGTCAGCGGATTGCGGGGCCTCTCGCGAGTCCCTAGATCCCTTGAAAAAAGGAGCCTCCCATGACCGAGAAAGCCCGCGTCACCATCCTCTACTGCACCCAGTGCAACTGGCTGCTCCGCGCCGCCTGGATGGCCCAGGAACTGCTACAGACGTTCACTGATAGCCTTGGCGAGGTGGCCCTCATTCCCGGTACCGGCGGCAATTTCGAAATCCGCGTCAATGCCGATCTCGTCTGGGAGCGCAAGCGGGATGGCGGTTTTCCGGGGCCGAAGGAACTCAAACAGCGCGTGCGCGACATCATCGAGCCCAACCGCGATCTCGGCCATACCGACCGTGCCTCACTGGAAAGCTGACAGTCAGTTATAAGGCGAGTTGCAGGTCTTGTAGATGCCTTCATAGGTCAGGAAACGATCCGTACGCGGATTGTAGGAGCGATATTCGTTCCGGCACCATTGCTGATGGCGGGTCTGATTGTCAGCCGAAGGCTGCACCCGCTGCACCGGCGGCGGGTCGTAGGTCAGTCTCGGCGGCGGTGTGCCGGGCGGCTGATAATATTTCGGACCGACGGCATTCGGCGGGCGATAGTTCGGCTGGACATAGGCCGGGCGATGCCATTGTTGCGGACCGAAACCAAAACAGCCTCGATAATCGCAGATCGTTGATCGCGTATCGACTGGCCCAAGCGACGGCGAGGCGGCCCCGGCCTCAGCAACAGGCACCGCGGCAAGTAGACCGACAAGAAGAGCAGAGCGAAGGTCGAACATGACATGTTCCTTTCCGATATCTCTTATATAGGTCGGAGAAACAGGCCGCGCCATCCGCAGGGCACGCTGCCGATAAGAGACCTCATGAAGCTTTTTCACCCACTGTCAGCAAAACTTCAAAAACACTGTTGACAGCAAAGAGCCACCCCCTTACATGGCTCTCCGTCGCCCAGATGGCGGAATTGGTAGACGCGCAGGTTTCAGGTACCTGTGCCGCGAGGCGTGGAGGTTCGAGTCCTCTTCTGGGCACCATTTCCTTTCGAAATAGCTTGTTTTAAAATAGCTTTTGTCATGAAGCTGGCCAGAGCGGCCCGCTTCAACATTGCCACATATATGCCAATATGCTCCATTTCTATGGCTCCATGCGGATTCAGGTCTACATCATCGCCTTTCTTCTGAGCGCCATCATGTGGGGCGTGACGTTCGATGCTGCGCGCGACGCGTATCGCGCTGCGCATACGGCCGGGCTCATGCCCAATCTGCAAATCAAGCGTATGCTATTCTAGTCTCCAGTGCGATCCTAACTGCCATTCTTCAACAATTCGCCGTCCGTCCGTTCCACGCGGTGGTTTTGGCTTCATGGCGCGGGCATACTATAAGCGCGATATCTAATTAGGCTTATTGATTCGGGCACTCGCTCGATCAAGGTCTCTGGAACTGGTGCATGACATCCGCTTCCCGGTAGGGTCACGCGTTTGCGGCTACACGCCAAATCGGAGCCTTGTGGAAGGTGAGACGCTAAGGGCAGCTCTGAGTGAACCTCTCGATGATCTCATCCATCCAAAACATCTCTCGCCTGAGAGATAGCCTCTCGCTCCATGCGGACCGTATCCTGTTTCACTGCGATGATGGAACAAACCTCTCCTATTCGAGCCAAAACCACCTGAACGAAAATTCCGCATTTCGCGACACCCGTCGTCGGCTCGTGTTTTGCATGTGCGATAACGAGCCGGGTGGATTGTCGGGTTATCTCAGCCTGCTGTCCGTCGATGCTGTTCCGCTCATGCTCGGGACAAATCTAGCGCCTGCACTATTCCAGAACCTAGTATCAGCCTATCGCCCGGCTTTTGCGTGGCTTCCGGAGAAGCGCGTCAGTGAATTTGTCGATGGAAGGGTGTTGCTCTCTCATTTGGGATACAGCCTCGTCGCCTCCGCAGAGGATGAGACCTATCCCATGGATGAATCCCTGGCATTGCTGCTCAGCACGTCGGGCAGCACCGGCACACCGAAATTCGTCCGACTTTCGCACGACAACATGCTCAGCAATGCCGCTGCAATCGGGCGATATCTCGATATCACGGCCGACGAACGTCCGATCACGACGCTGCCGCCCAGCTATTCTTTTGGCCTTTCGATTCTGCATAGCCACATACTGGCGGGCAGCACGATCGCGCTGACAAACAGGACCTTTTTTGATCGAGGCTTTTGGGACTTCCTGAAGTCGGCCGGGGCAACCAGCTTCGGCGGTGTGCCCTATCACTTTGAAATGCTAAAGAAATTGCGCTTCCACTTGATGGATCTGCCAAGCCTTAAGACATTGACGCAAGCCGGTGCGCGCATGGAGCCGGAACTGACGCGGGAGTTTGCTGAACACTGCGAGCGCAAGGGTATCCGTTATTTCAGCATGTATGGACAAACGGAGGCGACTGCCCGCATGTCCTATCTGTTGCCCGAGAAAACGCAGGCAAAAGCCGGCAGCATTGGACAACCGATCCCAGGCGGTGAGTTCTGGCTGGAAAACGAAGACGGAGAAATAATCGAAGGTCCGGGCGTGGCTGGCGAGCTCGTCTATCGGGGCCGCAATGTTTCAATGGGGTATGCCGAAGGATATCAAGACCTTGCGCTCGGCGATCAGCGCGATGGTGTTTTGCGCACCGGAGACGTTGCTTGCAGAGATTCAGACGGAGATTATTACATCGTTGGCCGTTTGAAGCGCTTCCTCAAGATGTTCGGTCATCGGATCAACCTGCAGGATGTCGAGGCGCAATTGCTGGCTGCCGGTCACACCGTTATTTGCGCCGGCCAGGACGATATGCTTGAGGTGTATATTCCTCAAGGTTCAGGCGAGGCAGGCAAGCTAATCAAGAGCAAAGTCGCCTCGGATTTCGGAATCAATCCAAAGGCAGTCAGCGTCTATGCGATCGCCGAAGTGCCACGAAGTGATGCCGGAAAAATTCTATATAGCCAGCTCAAGCTGCTCGCAGGAAACGCGCTCATATGAGTGGACCAGATCATTCTCACTGGCTTAATCTCGAGCCCTATTCGTTGAATGCTGCTGAAAAATCCCATTCGTTCACGCAGGCAATGCGCGATCTGACCGAATGGCATCGCGGTCGCTGTGGGGAATACAGCCGTATCCTCGATATCGTCTACGATGGGCAAGAGCAGGTGGACGAGCCGGAAGACGTTCCGTTCATACCGGTCCGCCTGTTCAAAGAACTCGATCTGATGAGTATCGAGAAGGACCAGATTTTCAAGACGATGACATCGTCGGGCACGTCCGGCCAACAGGTATCGCGTATCTATCTCGACAAGGAGACAGCGGCGCTGCAGAGCAAGGTGCTCTCCCGGCTGATGGCCGAGCTCCTTGGCAAGAAGCGCTTGCCGATGCTGGTCATCGATTCACCGAGCGTTCTGCGCAACAGAAACGCCTTTTCGGCCCGCGGCGCCGGCATACTCGGCTTTTCCTTTTTCGGCCAGGACGTGACCTATGCGCTCAACGATGAGATGCAGCTCGATCTACCGGCCATCGAAGCCTTTCTCGAACGCCACCCGAATCAGCCAATTTTTCTGTTCGGCTTTACCTTCATGATCTGGCAGCATTTCTACGCGCCGTTGAAAGCCTTAGGAAAACGCCTTGCGCTCGACAATGGCATCGTACTGCATGGCGGTGGATGGAAGAAGCTGCAGGATCAGGCCGTCGGCAATAGGGAGTTCCGGGCGGCCATTTCCGAATGTACGGGCATCGACAGGATCGTAAATTATTACGGGATGGTCGAGCAAACCGGGTCGATCTTTCTCGAATGCGAGGAAGGTCATCTCCACGCGCCGATCTACGCCGATGTCATTATTCGCGATCCCACCGACTTTCAGCCATTGGAAGCCGGAAGCAACGGCTTGATTGAGGTGATGTCCCTCATCCCCCGCAGCTATCCCGGACATGCGCTGCTGACGGAGGATATCGGCCGGATCGAAGGCGAGGATAACTGCCCATGCGGCCGACTCGGCAAATATTTCTCTGTGGCCGGTCGCGTCGCCAAGGCCGAGGTCAGAGGCTGCAGCGACACATATGAAGCAAATTCCTGAACTACCCGTCACGCTTCGCGTTGGTGATGCCTTAAGTGTGCTGGAATGCAGACCGCTGCCACCCTATTCGGAGCAGGCGGTGAACTTCCTATCGGCTCTTTCAAAAGCGCTGCTGGCTTTGCCTGCAAGCCGCCAATATCCCGATATCGCGACATTCGCCTATTGGTGCAGGTCGGCAAATCTCGCAAGGATGTCTCGCGATTTCGGCAAGCAATATCCGCGCCTTGGCCGCGGCCTGGTGTTGCACATCGCACCCGCCAACGTTCCCGTCAATTTTGCCTTTTCCTTTGCCTTCGGACTGCTCGCCGGCAACGCCAATATCGTGCGCATTCCGGAAGCCGACTTTCCGCAGGTCGAGATCATCTGCGATGAGATCAACAGGCTTTTCGCCATGTCGGAGCATAGCAGGATCGGCGCAATGAACCGCCTGATTCGCTATCCGCGCAGCGACGAGATTACCGGAATCCTTTCGGCCCATTGCCAGGCGCGTCTGCTATGGGGGGGCGATGCGACGATAACCCATCTGCGGAAACTTCCCACGCATCCGCGCGGCGTCGATATTGCCTTTGCCGACCGCTATTCATTCTGCCTGATGAACCCTGCGGCTGTTGTCGACGCGGATGACCGGGAGATAACCGAACTTACCAGAGGTTTCTTCAACGATACGTTCCTTCTCGATCAGAATGCCTGCTCATCTCCGCATCTCGTCATCTGGCAGGGAAATGAAGCGCAGGCCGAACGAGCCAAGGATCGATTCTGGTCGGCCATGGCCGAGTATCTGCAAGAGCGCTACAACATTGCACCCGTCCACGCCGTCGACAAGTTCGTCAATCTTTGCCGGGCGGCCAATACGCTGTCGGAAGCAACCGGCAGCAGGCGGCACGACAACCTGATCTATCGCGTCAGCCTGAACGCGCTGCCTGCCGATATCGAACGCCACCGTGGCCAGTACGGCTTCTTCTACGAATATATCACCGAGGATTTAAGCTGCTTGTCCGAGATCGTCGGTGAACGCTACCAGACGCTGACAAGCTTCGGTGTCGACCGGGATGGCCTGGTTCAGCAAATTATCGAACAGGGATTGACGGGTATCGATCGTATCGTGCCGGTCGGCAAGGCACTGGACATGGGTGTCATCTGGGACGGCTACAATCTCGTTCAGGAACTGTCGCGGATCGTCAGTACAGCCTAGCGCAAGGCAGGCGCGACATAGTCGGTCTGAACGTTCAGATCTCCGATGTGATCCGAACGCCTTTGAGCGAGGAAATCAGACTATGAGCAACCGCGAGAAATATCAGGCGGCTTTCACCGAAACCTTCATGCTGGAGCCCGGAAACCTGGGAAATCTGAGATATCAAGAGACCGCAGCCTGGGACAGTGTCGGCCACATGGCTCTGATGGCGGCGCTTGAGGAGACTTTCGGCATCGAGATGGACATCGATGATATCATCGAATTCTCCAGCTACGAGACCGGTCAGGTAATTCTCGCCAAATACGACGTCATCATCGAGCAGGCGGCATGAGCGGCGAACCGAGTTCGATCGCCTTCGACATCAACGGCATCATCCGCCACCAACGGAACCGCTATCCGGTCCTTCTGATCGATCGCGTCACCGCGGTCGATCCGGGCAAGAGCGCCTCCGCCGTGAAGTGCTACACCTACAATGAATGGTTCTTCCCCGGTCACTTTGACGATGAGCCGAACGTACCGGGCTTCGTGCAGATCGAGTCGTTGACGCAAACATTCATCATGACCTTCCTCTGCATGGAGGAATATAAGGGCATGAAAACGAACTTCGTCTCGGTCAACAACGTGAAGTTCAAGCGCAAGATCGTTCCTGGCGATGTGCTGAAGATCGACGCGACGCTGAATTCCTTCAAACGCGGCCTTGCCATGGGCTCTGTCCAAAGCTTCGTCGATGGCGAACCTGCCTGCAGTGCAGATCTAGTCGTCGCCATTCCGGAAATCCTGGACCGGTTCAAGCCCCGCACCGCCTGAGATGTTTTGATACGATGAGAGTTGCCGATTACATAATGCAGCGCCTCTCGCAAGCGGGGATCGGGTATGTCTTCCTTGTCACCGGGCGCGGAGCACTCTTCCTGACTGATGCGCTGGCAAAGCATACCGAGATCAACGCGGTTTCCGTACACCACGAACAGTCTGCTGCCTTCGCAGCGGTCGCCTATGCACACGAGACTCACGGCATCGGCGCCTGCCTCGTGTCAACTGGCTGTGCCTCGACCAACACGCTGACCGGCGTTCTCTCGGCGTGGCAGGATGGCATTCCCTGTATCTTCATCTCTGGCCAGAACATCCTGAAAGAGACAAGCCGTTACACCGGCATTCCGTTGCGCACTTTCGGACAGCAGGAAGCCGACATCATCTCGATCGTGCAGCCGATCACCAAATATGCCCGCATGATCACCTCCGGCGAGGAGATCGTCGAGGCCATGGAGACGGCGCTGGCACTTGCGAATTCCGGCCGCAAAGGCCCAGTCTGGATCGATGTGCCGCTCGACCTGCAGAGCGCACAGATCGATCCGGAGAAAATTCCGCTGCCCGATCTGACGCAGGTCCTTCCAACCGCATCGACCGACGATATCGAAAACGTGACGGCCGCACTTGCCGAGGCGAAGCGCCCAGTCGTCTTAATCGGCAGCGGCGTACGCTCCAGCGGCGCGGAGGCGGAATTCCGACAATTCGTCGAAAGCCGCAACATTCCAGTGACATTCGCGGCCTCGGCACCTGACACCTACGGCAGCGCCAATGTGCTTTCGATCGGATCGGTCGGCTCGATGGGCTGTTCGCGCGCAGGCAACTTTACCGTACAGAACGCCGATCTGCTGCTCGTGCTGGGATGCCGCCTGACATCACTGACGACAGGGCCGGATTTTTCCAAATTCGCCCGCGCCGCAAAGGTCATCGTGGTCGATATCGATGCCGTCGAGCACGACAAGGAAACGGTCCGAATCGACCGGTTCATCAACGGAGAGCTCGCTGATTTCCTGAAGCGGCTGAATGAGACACAAGGCACATCCGCCGACCCGGTCTGGATCGCCAAATGCCAGCACTGGAAGGCCATATTTTCAAGTGTCGAGCCGGCTTTTACCGATTCCGAACGCGTCGACCTCTACGAACTTGCGGCCTGCCTGACCGAGCTTATGCCGAAACCATCGACACTGGTCACCGATTCCGGACTGAACGAAGTCATTCTGCCAACCAACATGCAATTCTCTGATGGGATGACCTGTGTGCACCCTGCAATGCAAGGCGCGATGGGCTTTGCGCTGCCTGCCGCAATCGGCGCCTACTATGCCAGTGGCCAACCAGTAATCGCCGTGATCGGCGACGGCTCGATCATGATGAACCTGCAGGAACTGGAGACGATCCGCTACAACAAGCTGCCGATCAAGATCATCGTCATCAACAACAACGTCTATTCGATCATCAGGCGGCGCCAGCGGGATCTCTTCCGCAAGCGTGTAATCGGAACCGACCCGGCTAACGGCGTCAGCTGCCCCGAATTCTCAAAGGTCGCAGACTGCTTCGATCTCGACTACATCCGCATCGAGAGCCCGCAAGAGCTCCATGTCGGCATCAGAGACCTACTGCAGCGAGATCGGCCGGTACTCTGCGAGATTATGGGTCGCGACGATCAGGAATATATCGAGCTTGGCCAGACGCGCAGCGAAGTGGACAAGCGTTTTGTCCGCCGCCCGCTGGAGGATCAAATTCCATTCCTCGACCGCGACCTCTTCCTCTCAGAAATGGTCATTGATCCCATCGACCAGTAAGCAGCGAGCACATCATGGCAACGATCACCCTTCGCAGCGGCCGCGTCATTGGCGACTATCTCGCCCCCTATGTCATTGCCGAACTGAATACCAGCCATTTCGGCGACCTGACGATCGCACGATCAATGATCGACCATGCTAAGGAAGCCGGCTGCGACTGCGTAAAGTTCCAATCGTGGAGCACCGATTCGCTTTATGCCAGCAGCTACTATCGCGAAAACGCGATTGCAAAGCGCATCGTCAACAAGTTTGCGCTGACTGACGAGAAGCTCGCCGAACTTGCCGAATATGCTGGCAAGATTAGCATCGATTTTGCCTCGACCCCCTACTCGCGCGCCGAGGCTGCTTTCCTAGTTGAAACATGCAAGGTGCCCTTCATCAAGATCGCCTCGATGGAGTTGAATAACCTGTCTTATCTCACCTATCTTGGCAGCTTGGGAACACCGTTGATCCTGTCGACGGGGATGGGTACGCTTGAGGAGATTGTCAGCGCGGTTGCTGCTATCGAAGCAACCGGCAACAGACAGATCATCATCTTACATTGCACATCGGTTTATCCGGCCCCGCCGGAAACGATCCGGCTACAGAACATCCTCGGCTTGCGCAGCGAATTCCCAAACTATCCGATCGGCTATTCCGACCACAGCGTCGGTATCGAGATTCCAGCCGCTTCAATCGCGCTCGGCGCCTGCGCGATCGAGAAGCACTTTACTCTGGATAGCTCGCGCATTGGCATGGACAACCAGATGGCCACCGAACCTGATGAAATGAAGCGGATGATCGAGGCGTGCCGCTCGGTACATGCGGCGCTTGGAGGAACTGGTCGCATTCTTAATCCTTCGGAAAAGGACCAGATTCCAAAGATGCGTCGCAGCGTCATCAGTGCGCGCGCGCTCAAGATGGGCGAAGTGCTCACCGCCGACGATCTCGACGCCAAGCGACCGGGCACCGGCATTGCTCCTACCGAACTGCACACACTCATTGGCAAGCGGATGAAGACCGATCTCGCGGCAGACGAGGTCATCCTGCCGGACCATTTTGAATAGGGGCAGCCGGATGAACGAGACCCAGCAGTATATCCACGACATCGTGCACAATAAGATCACGGCCGTCATCGACCTGAAGGACGAGGCAGGAGAGGTGATCGGCAAGCTCGTGCCACTGACTATCCGGCATCTCGACGATCACGATGTCATCGAAAAGATGACGGAATGGCGCAATGCGAACATGGGTTTCTTCCTGACGCATTTCACAGCGACGGCGGAGCGCACACGTAACTGGCTCGCCAATGTCGTCTTTAAGAACCCGACACAGCTGATGTTCCTGATTTATTCACAAGACCAATTGATCGGCCATTTCGGCTTCAAGGATCTTAGGGATGACGAGGTGCTGCTCGACAACGCCATGCGCGGCGAACGTGGCGGACATCCGAAACTGCTGCCTGTCGCCGGCAGAACGCTGATCGACTGGCTCTTCGAGAAAACGAAGGTCAGTACGGTCTACGGCTACGTGCTGACGACCAATGCCGCCGCGATCATGCTGAACCGCGCAATGGGTTTCGGCCTATGGGAGAAATACCCACTGATCAAGTCCGACCACAATGGGGAAGCGCGTTGGGACATCGGGAAAAAGGGCGAGGTCAGCAACGACAATTCCTATTGCTACAGGGTCGAAGCCACCCGCAAGGGCTGAGGCACGAAGTCACCCGAGATATTCGCTATCCAAGCAACTGGTCGATCTGTTGCGCGCAAAGTAAAGACGACGATTACCCCACGTCAACCAAAGTCCCGGCAAGGCTCGCACAAGATGAATGGCCGATACCGGAATGAACTCGAACAGGTTGCTTTGATGAAACCTATTGCCCCATTTTTCGGAGTTTTCTCTCGATGAAAGTCGTCATTCTCGCGGGCGGCCTCGGTTCGCGGCTTTCGGAAGAGACCACTATTCGCCCAAAGCCACTTGTCGAAATCGGCGGCATGCCGATCCTTTGGCATATCATGAATATCTATGCTCATCACGGGCTGAATGATTTCATTATCTGTGCCGGCTATAAGGGTTATATGCTCAAGGAATACTTCGTAAACCTTGTGCTGCACCATAGCGATATCACCGTCGATCTCGCCTCCAACGCGATCGAATATCACGAAGGCAAGAAGCCGAACTGGCGCGTGACGGTCGTTGACACCGGCATGCATTCTATGACTGGCGGTCGCGTCGGTCGCGTGCGTAAATATCTGACCCCGGGCGAGCCGTTCTGCATGACCTACGGTGATGGCGTCGGCGATATCGATATCGCGGCCGAAGTCGCATTCCATCGCCAGCACGGCCTGAAGGCCACGATGTGCGCCGTGACTCCGCCCGGACGTTTTGGCGCGACAAATATCGAAGGCGAGCTCATCACCTCCTTCTTCGAAAAGCCGCGCGGCGACGGCCAACGTATCAACGGTGGCTTCTTCGTGCTCGACCACTCTGTGCTCGACCTCATTCCGAGCGACGACACGATCTTCGAAGCCGATCCCCTCGAATGGCTCGCGGCCAATCACCAGCTCGCCGCCTTCAAGCATGATGGCTTTTGGCAGCCGATGGATACGTTGCGCGAGCGCAATCATCTCGAAGAGCTCTGGAGCAACGGAAAAGCACCGTGGAAGGTGTGGAAGTGAACGAATTCTGGCAGGGGCGGCGGGTTTTTCTTACCGGGCAAACGGGTTTCAAGGGTTCCTGGCTCTCGCTATGGCTTGAGAAGCTCGGCGCAGAGATTGCCGCCATCGCCCTTGAGCCAGAAACAAGCCCTTCCCTTTACAGTCGTCTCTCGCCTTGGGATAAGCAACGCCACCACATTGCCGACATCAGAGATGCGGTCACATTCAAGCAACACCTCATCGATTTCAGGCCCGAAATCGTCATCCACATGGCAGCGCAGGCGCTGGTGCGGCGCTCCTATGCAAATCCGACCGAGACCTTCGCGACCAATGTGTTGGGAACTGCAAACGTTCTGGACGCGGTGCGCGATGCACCCTCCGTCAGGACAGTCCTCGTCATCACCTCCGACAAGGTCTACGCCAATAACGGTAGCGGCATTCCCTTTATCGAAAGCGATACGCTCGGCGGCAAGGACCCCTACTCCAATTCCAAGGCTTGCACCGAACTCGTCGTTCAGAGTTATCGCGACAGCTTCTTTAGGGAACGCGACATCAATATCGCGACCGTGCGTGCCGGCAATGTCATCGGCGGCGGCGACTGGTCGAAAGACAGGCTGATCCCAGATTTCATCCGCGCGTTTGAAAGCAATCAACCGATCCAGCTTCGTTACCCGCAAGCGATCCGGCCCTGGCAACATGTGCTGGAGCCACTCGGCGGCTACCTCGCTTTCGCCGAGGCGCTGACGCTTTCGGATGAAAATGAGCTGCCCGAGGCGCTCAATTTCGGACCGGACCCACAGAGTTTCGCGACCGTTGCCGAACTTGCCGAAGCGCTCGGCCTCGCCCATGGCGTCAACGATGTCTGGAAGCAAGCACCGGGAATGCATCTGCCGGAAGCTCCTGCCCTGACATTGAGTTCGGATTTGGCGCTTTCGGCTATCGGCTGGCGACCGCGCCTCACCCTGCAGCAGACAATCGACTGGACAGCCGCCTGGTACAAGGCCAACCGCGAAGGAGCCGACATGCGCGCCTTCTCGCTCGGTCAGATCGTGGCCTATGAGGAAGCAATATCATGACAGCGCATAATTGCCGGTTCTGCGGCGCTCCCTTGAAGCATCGTTTCGTCGATCTGGGCTCGACACCGCTTGCCAACGCCTATCTGACGGAAGAGCAGCTCAAGCAGCCGGAACCATCCTATCCGCTGCGCGCCTTCGTCTGCTCCGAATGCTGGCTGGTACAGGCCGATGCCTTCGTACCGCCGGAAGATATCTTCAGCCATTACGCCTATTTCTCATCCTACAGCGACAGCTGGGTGGAGCATGCCCGCCAATTTACCATCGTGGCCCGCAAGCGCTTCGGCCTTAATGAAAAATCGCAGGTTATCGAAGTGGCGAGCAATGATGGCTACCTGCTGAAGCATTTCGTCGAGGCGGGTGTGCCGGTGCTCGGTATCGAACCGGCCGAAAACGTCGCTGAGGTCGCCCGGCAAATCGGCGTGCCGACGGAAGCCCGCTTCTTCGGCAAGGAAACGGCTGCCGATCTCGTCTCGCGCGGCCTTGCTGCCGACATCGTCATCGGCAACAACGTGCTGGCGCATGTTCCTGATATCAACGACTTCGTCGGCGGGCTCTCTGCCGTTCTGAAGCCGGACGGTGTCGTCAGCGTCGAATTCCCGCACCTGTTGCGGCTGATGGAAAACATTCAGTTCGATACCGTCTATCACGAGCATTTCTATTATCTGTCGCTGCTGGCCGTCGAGAAGGTGTTTGCGGCGCACGGGCTCACGGTGTTCGACGTGGAAGAGCTGCCGACGCATGGCGGCAGCCTGCGCGTGCTCGCCTGCCGCGCGACGTCCAAGGCTCATGAGACTGGCCCAGGAGTTGCCAAGGTGCGCGCCGACGAGGCAGCTGCCGGCTTCGACAAGGTCGCGACCTATGAGGCCTTCCAGAGCCGCGTCGCACCCATCAAGGACGGGCTGCTCAGCTTCCTCACCGACGCCAAGCGCAATGGCAAGACGGTCGCTGCATACGGTGCTGCCGCCAAGGGCAACACGCTTCTGAATTTCTGTGGCATCGGCACCGACCTCATCGACTATGTCGTCGACCGTAATCCGCACAAGCAGGGCCACTTCCTGCCGGGCAGCAAACTGCCGATCTATGCGCCGGAAAAGATGGACGAGACGCAGCCGGACTATATTCTGATCCTGCCCTGGAACATCAAGAACGAAGTCGTTGCAGCCAATAGCAGGGTCGGCGCCTGGGGTGGACGCTTCGCCGTCGCCGTGCCGGAACTGACGGTGATCGGATGAAATTCGTTCCCACCGCGGTTTCCGGTGCATTTGTGGTGGAAGTCGATGCTCGTTCCGACGAGCGCGGGCTGTTCGCGCGGACCTTCGACGCCAAGAGCTTTGCCGACCACGGTCTCGTGCCTGTTTACCCGCAGTGCAACATTTCGCAAAACCACAAGCGCGGGACGTTGCGCGGCATGCATTATCAGGCCGCGCCGCGGCCGGAGGTCAAGCTGGTACGCGTGACGCGTGGCAGGGTCTTCGACGTGGCGCTGGATTTGAGACGTGATTCGCCGACTTATCTCAAATGGGCGGCCGTTGAACTCGATGCCACGCGATACAACGCCTTCTACATACCGGCCGGCTGCGCACACGGCTTCCTGACGCTCGAGGACGACTGCGAGCTCTTCTACCAGATGTCGGAAGTCTATGTGCCGGAGCTTGCCCGCGGCGTCCGCTGGGACGATCCCGCCTTTTCCATCGCCTGGCCCTTCACGCCGAGCGTCATCAGCGAGCGCGACGCCGCGCTTGCAAGCTACAGCCAGGAGACAGGTCTTTGAGCGGCATCAAACTCAGCATCTGCATTCCGACCTACAATCGCGAGCTCTTCTTGCGCAACACGTTGGGCTACTGCGAACGCGATTACAAGGCCTTCGACTTCCCGTACGAAATCGTCATTTGCGACAATGCATCCACCGATAGGACTCAGCAGGTGGCCGAGGAGTTCATCGCGCGGGGCCTGCCGATCCGCTACTTCAAGCGCGAAGAAAATGCTGGCGGCGGACCGAATTTCGCCAGCGCATTCCGTCTCGGCAAAGGCGAATATCTCATCTATCTCGCCGACGACGACATATTGATCGCAGATGCTGTGGCAGAGACCGTCCGATACATGGATAACAACTCCGATGTCGTCGCTGCGCAGGCGCCCTGGCTCCTCCATGACGAAGTCGCATCCAGAGATCTGGGGCAGTTTTTCGAACTCGACCAGGACTTCAAGTTTCCGCTGGGCAGCTTCGCCGAAGTGTTCAAGCTGCTATACGAACGGCATATTTTCCCCGAGATCGCGCTCTATCGCGCTTCGGCCCTTCGCTCGGCTTGGGTGCCCAGGGAGTTTTGCTTCTACCCCTTCTCGTTTCTCGCCCATTTCCTCGATCAAGGGGCCGTCAGTTTCCTCAAGAAGCCGTTTTATCGCTCCGTTACCAATCCAAGAACCGCCCGTGATCGTCCCCAGGCAGGCACCGACGAGGTGATGACGAGCTGGGATCGCTATCGCGCCGGTCTCGAATACTTCCTCTTCACCGGTGCCAAGCGTGGCGCGTTGAACCTCACCGGGGAAACGCGCTTTCTGTACGAGGAAATGTGCAAGATTTTCACCCTCAATCGCATGGCGGTCGCCTTCCGATTCTGGATCCAGCACAAGAACTTCCTCAAGGCATATGAACTCTACACCCGGATCGTCTGGGGAGGCATTGCCGACCATCCTGAGATCCGGCCATATAAAGAGAAACTGCCCCTCATGGTGGCAGTGCAAACGCTTGTCCGTGAGGTCAATTCTACGATCGGCGTCAATACGCTCCTGCTCTCGGGCTTTCCTGAAACATCCGGCCTCGAGAGACTGATGCGAGACGTAGGGCTGAAGCCGAACGTGAAGGTTACGACCGAAATCGGATCCGATCCCGTTGAGACAACTGCAGTCTTCATCGCCGAGAGCGGCAACCGAGAGGTTTTCGTTTCACGGGGCTACCTGCCTGGGATCACATTCCACGAGCATGATCTCACCCGTCACGTGATTATGTAAAGCCTGGCCTGCTTAACGCACGAGCTCGATCTGCCTGCCACGATTTTCAGTTTCCATCACGAAGAAGTCAGCGCCATGAACAACAGGATCTTCTACACAAAACCGTCGATCACCGAGCTTGAGACACGTTACGCAGCCGATGCTGCGGCGAATGGCTGGGGCGCGCGCTGCTACGACTATATCATCCGCTTCGAAAAAGAATTCGCGGCCTATCTCGGCAGCAACCATGCGATCGCGACATCGAGTTGTACGGGCGCCATGCATATGGGCCTGGCAGCGCTCGGCATCGGTGCGGGCGACGAAGTGATCCTGGCGGACACCAACTGGATCGCAACCGCTGCGCCGATCCAGCATCTTGGAGCCGAGCCCATCTTCGTCGATGTGCTGCCCGATAGCTGGTGCATAGACCCGGCTGAGGTCGAGCGTCATATCACACCGCGCACGCGCGCCATCATCGCCACCCATATCTACGGCAATCTCTGCGACATGGATGCGCTGCTCGATATCAGTCGCCGCACCGGCGTCCCTGTCATCGAGGATGCAGCTGAGGCCATCGGCTCCGTCTGGCATGGCCGTCGCACAGGCTCGATGGGCATTTTCGGCACCTTCTCCTTCCACGGCACGAAGACGCTGACGACCGGCGAAGGCGGTATGTTCGTGACAAGCGATGCCGACCTCTACGAAAAGGTGCTGACGCTCAGCAATCACGGTCGCGCCCGCGGCCAGACGAAGCAATTTTGGCCGGACGAGGTCGGATTCAAATACAAGATGTCGAATATTCAGGCGGCAATCGGCTGCGCGCAGCTGGAGCGCATTGAGGAACTGGTATCTCGCAAACGGGAAATCCTTGCCGCCTATATGGTACGCCTATCACACCTGAACGGCATTAGTATGAATCCCGAATACACGGGCACGGTCAACGGCGCCTGGATGCCCACAGCCGTTTTCCACCCTGCGATTGGCATCACCCGTGAAATGCTGCAGCAGGCTTTCGAAGCCGCCAATGTCGATGCCCGCGTTTTCTTCCATCCGCTTTCCAGTCTCCCCATGTTTGAGGAAAGGCCGGCCAACATCAACGCCTGGAGTATTCCGGAACGAGCGATCAACCTGCCAAGCTACCATGACATGAGTGAAGCCGACATTGAACGCGTGGCAAACGTTTTGATCGAGGTCGTCTCGGAGAAATTGGATCACGGTCGCGCGACTTTGTCCCGCTCCGCCTGAATGCGAACCCATCGGTCGGCTTTCACCGCACCGGCTGGTAATGGCCGCGCAGTGGTACCCGGCTGTCCATCGACACCACGCCGTCACGTTCGCAGACATACATCAGCGTCGGCATACCGCCGGAGCGGAAGATCTCGTCGTGACGGCGCCGGATCGGCACGGTTTCGGTGTGACAGGCATAGGATTCTTCCTCCTTCTTATCCGGCTGGGCCTTCACGCCCGGAAGATCCTTGTAGGGATACAGCGGCTGCACGGCCTGCTTGCCGGAACTCTGCCAGTCAATAGCAAAGGCGGGCGCGGCGGCAGCGCCGGCAGCAAGCGACAGCAGGAGAACCGCAACAAACCGCATTACAACCTCTTTTCCGGACATCATCCGTTCGTTGCCCGCTCCTGGGATGTAGGAAGATTGGAGGCCGCCATCAAGCGGACGTGCGGGCAGGCTTGCGGAAATAACTTCTGATGACCGGATGAGAGAAGAGGCCTGTGAGGATCGCAAAGCCTGCGCCGACAACAAAGCCGGCGAGCAGGCCGCCGATGATGCCTGCGACGAAGACGATTTTCTTGCTCGGCCCGTCCGGCTTTACCGGGACGTCGGCTGGCGAGACAACGCGGATATTGCTCTGAGTAAGGCTCTGTTCCTCACTGGTCTGGCCGGAGCGTTTCAGCACGGCCTCATAAAGTTCGCGGGTGGCTGTCGCCTTGCGTTGCAATTCGTTGAGCTGCACCTGCTTGTCCGAGGTGGTTGCCTGCAGCGCCTTTTGCACTGCCAGCTCCTTGGCAATATCGTCTTCAGCCTTCTTGGCCTGTTCGTAGTCCGCCCTTGCCGAGGTCGCGACGCGTTGCAGCTCATCCTTGATTTCCGCGCCGATGCTGCTCAGCGAAGAGCGGGCGGATTGAAGGCGTGGATGGCGGGCGCCCATCTGACTCTGCAGGCTGCCGACGACCGCCGCCTGCGCGGCATATTGCTGTCGCAGGCTGACAAGCGGCGATGTGCCGCCGGCCCCGTCCGTCTGACTGCCGGCAACGACATCTTCGACACGCAGGTTTGCCGCGGCATCGGCGCGAGCCTTGGCTTGAATGGTCTTTTCCTGAGCGGTAACGAGCAACGTGTTCAGCGAGGCAAGGCGCTGATCCGAGATCAGATTTCCTTCCGTCGCGGCCATATCATTGTCGGCGCGGAAGGTTTCAACTGCCTGCTCGGCATCCTGCACCTTCTGGCGCAGGTCATTCAGGCGGCTGTCGAGCGTCGATGACGTGCTTTCGTAAAGGCCGTTTGAAGCGCTGTTTTCCTCCTGCATGAAGGAGGTGACGACCTGATTTGCGAGCCTGGCCGATTTTTCCGGATCATGGGTCGTCGCCGCAAGCGAGACGACGTAGGTATTGTTCTCGCGGGTGATCAGCAGAGCTTTCTGAAGCGCGCCGATGACGGCGGCGCCGTCCGTCCTGCCTGCTGTAAATTCCGGATCCTGGTCGAGCTTCATGGCGTCGGCCACGCGGCGCAGCACATTGCCCGAGGTCAGGATTTGCACCTGGCTGTCGATCAGCGTCGAAATCATCTCCGGCGAGGGCGCTGCGTTCTGCGTGCCGCCGTCAGCGAGGCCGATCTGGCGCGGATCGAAATAAAGGGCGGCAACGGCGGTGAATTTCTGCGGTATGCGGGGCGCGATGACCGCGCCTGCGACAGCGCCGAGTACACATAGGCCGGCCACGGCGATGCGCCTGCTCCAGATGGCAGCAACTGCGGATCGTATGTCCAGGAGCGGCACGGCGGCGACCGGCGCCTCCGCGATAGCGGGTGCGGTTTGCGCCGGCACGACAACCGGGGGAACCATGCCGTGCGGCGGCGGAGCCTGCTCGGCGGGACGGCTTTCACGCATTGCCGAACGCACCCGAACGGGTTCGGGTTCAGGCGGCGGGGGAGGAACGAAATCGGTCGGCCGAATGATTGGGCTGCGCGCACGGGCGCCCTCAAGCGCAGGCTGAGACGACTCATAACTGCGCCAGGCAGGCAGACGGCTTACCCTGTTCCGGTCATTCTGATTCATAAACACCGCATCCGCCCGGCGAGAAAGCATGACCGGGACACGGCGACTTTAGAAATTCTTAGCTAACGGACCGTTAAGATGCCGCTATCGAAGCCGACGTGGCAACCTGCCGCGCCCTCGCAAGGACGGTCCATGAAACGGAAAAGACTGCTGCAAAGGCTGCTGCTTGCCGCCGTCACGGCCATTTCGTCCGCCGTCCATGCCGCCGACGGGCCACTCTGTTATTACGGCGTCAATCTCTCCGGCGCAGAATATGGCGAGCGCGGCGGCGTCTATGGCACGAATTACACCTACCCGAGTGAGGAAACGATCAGCTATTTCGCCCGGAAGGGCATGACGATCATCCGATTGCCCTTCCGTTGGGAGCGGCTGCAGCCGAGGCTTGGCACTAGGTTCGACGATGATGAACTGCAGCGCTTGAAGGATACGGTAGCGCTGGTCCGCAAGCACAAGATGAACGTACTGCTGGATCCGCACAATTTCGGCTATTACGACAAGGATCAGGTTGGTAAGCCACCCGCGACGAATGCAGCCTTTGCCGATTTCTGGGCTCGGCTTTCGCTAGAGTTTGCCAATCAGGACGGCGTGCTCTTCGGACTGATGAATGAGCCGCATGATATTCCCGCCAACGATTGGCTGAAAGCCGCCAATGCCGCGATCCGCGGCATTCGGGCTGTCGGCGCCCGCAATCTCATCCTGGTTCCGGGCACGGCCTGGAGCGGAGCGGCGAGCTGGGAACAGGATGTGATCGGCGGCGCGAACGGCACCGTCATGCTCGGCGTGCACGATCCGCTCAATTTCTACGCCTATGAATTTCATCAGTATCTCGATGCGGATTCCTCCGGCACGCACGATACATGCGAAGGCGCGAAGGCTGCGGCCGATGCCATCACCCGTGTGACCGCATGGCTGAAGAGAAACGGCAAGCGCGGTTTTCTCGGCGAATTCGGCGCATCCGCAAATGCGCATTGCCTCGACGGGCTGAAGACGATGCTGACGACCATGTCCGACAACAGCGATGCATGGATCGGCTTCTCCTATTGGGCGGCGGGGGAATGGTGGCCGGCCAACGAACCGTTCAATATACAGCCGCGTGATACCGACGAGCGCCCACAAATGCGTCTGCTCGAGCAGATGGTAGCCAAACATGCGCCCGTCTGCCTCGCGGTAAAACCTGTGGGGACATGACGTGGCAACAATCGGGGAGACCAGCGCGAGATTCGAATCGGCCGCAGATGCGGTCAGCCCGGCTTCGCGTCTCGATTACCCGATCCTGACTCTCGGGCTGCTCTCGGTTCTCTACAACGGCATCCTGGCCTTCATAAACCACAATGTCGTGCCGCTTTCGCTGACGCATGTGGCGGCCAGCGAAGGCCTGATCATGGCGAGCGCGATCATCTACATCCTGCACAAGGGCATCTACGAGGAGGACCTCCCAGCGTTCCTGTTCATGCTCTTCACGCTGATCGTGACGATCTATGTGAGCGTGCTCAACAAGATGGCCTTTATCGACCATTTCCGTAACGTGCTCATCATCTTCTGCTTCACCGGGCTTGGAAGCTGGTGCAACGAAAGAACGATGAAGCTGATCTTCCGGCTGGCCTGCTTCACGGTACTGCTCTTCCTGATCTTCGAAATCATCAGCGTACCCTTCTATGTCAGCATCGTGCATCCCTCCGACTATTTCGCCAATACGCGCGGGCTGTTCCCGCTCAGCTACAATAAGACCGGTCTGTTTCAGAATGCGCTCGGCTTCGAGGGCCGCTTCTCCTTCGGCTTGATCGACCATCGGTCTTCGTCGATCTTCCTGGAACAGGTGTCGCTTGCCAATTTTTGCGGCGTGATCGCTGTCTATCTTATTTCGCTGTGGAGCCGGATTTCCGTGCTGGATCGGGTGCTGGCGATCTCAACCGCCGTGCTGATCCTCACCACCAACGATACACGCACGATGCTCATCTTCTCCGGCTGCTGCATCATCGGCTATTTCATCTTTCCGAAAATCCCGAAAGTCTTCAATCTGGCGCTGATGCCGCTTATCGTTTGCGCCGGCTTCCTGGTTTACATGAAAGATCCTAATGCAGTCGGCGACAATTTCACCGGCCGCATCAATCTGACGATGAAGAAGCTGTTCGACCTCGATCCGCTTGCGGTCGTCGGGCTCTCCGTCGATCGCGTCGCAGAGTTCGCCGACAGCGGTTATGTCTATCTGATCTATGGTGCGACGATTTTTGGCGTCATCGCCTTCTGGCTTTTCGTCTGCCTCTTTCCGGCAGGGCGCACTCCGGCCCAATTGCGTTGCGCTCATTCACTTTCTCTTTTCATTTTTCTGAATATGATGATTGGCGGAACGGCGATTTTCTCCATGAAGATCGCCGGCCTTCTGTGGCTTATTATCGGGCACATGCGTTACTGCGACACGCCACGCGTCCGGCAGGGCCGTCCGGCAAATGTAGAGAGTTGACGAAGCGGCACGCCCGAGGCGGTTCCGCGAAAGCCCGTGGGAGCAAGGCGCCCGATGCTTGTCCAGCTGCAATACCTGCGCGCGTTTGCTGCGCTTATGGTCGTCTATTTCCATGCGATATTGCAGCTGCCGAAAATCAATCCCTCCATCGACGCGACCTCGTTCCTCTATGGCGAAACCGGCGTCGATATCTTCTTCGTGCTCAGCGGCTTCGTGATGTGGCTGACGACGAGTGGACGGGAAACGACACCAATCGACTTCGCCCGCAAGCGTATCCGCAGGATCGTACCGCTTTATTGGCTGGCAACGCTGTTTTCTGCAGTCGTTGCGCTCGTCGCGCCATCCGTTCTGAAGTCGACAATTTTCGACCTACCACATCTCCTCGCTTCGATGCTGTTCCTGCCGTGGGTCAACCCGGCCGATCCAACGACGATCACGCCGGTCGTTGTGCCCGGCTGGACGCTGAACTACGAGATGTTCTTCTATTTCGTCTTCGCGATGCTCCTGCCGATGCGTGAAGACTATCGCCTGCCTGCTCTGTTCGGCACCTTCGCGGCCATTCTCATTGTCTGCCATCTGCTGCCGGAAACGACGGCAACGACATTCTACGGCGAGCCGATCATTCTGGAATTTGCTGCCGGCACTTTTCTTGGCTGGCTCTATCTCCAGAAACTCCTGCTGCCGCAGCGCTGGGCCTGGCTTCTGCTTCTTGTCGGCTTCGCTTTTCTCTTCATCAACGAAAGTCTGGTACCGCCTGAAAACCGCTATTATGGCTGGGGCATACCGGCGATCTTCATCGTCTACAGCGCCATTTCCATCGACTTCTCGCGATTGCCTTTCGTCGGCGGGCTAAATTATCTCGGCGATGCTTCCTATGAGATCTACATCACCCACGCCTTCACGCTGGCACTCCTCAGAACAATCGCCAATCGCTTCCCCATCGGTGCACTTCAGCATCCTGTTATCTTCGTGATCCTCTGCCTCGTGCTCTCCTCCATCGTCGGGGCGATCATTCATGAAATCATCACGCCGCGCAAAAAAGTCCGGGTTGCCAGCCGGCCGACCGGTTGACGCCAAAAATACCGGAAGGCGAAGACGGAATTTCCGACGGCGCAGGCAGAACGGAATCCTGCACGGCCTGTCATAAGCTTGGCGCCATGAAAGCAAATGCCACAGGCATGAAAGTTCGGCTTGCAATTTATTGCAGAAATGAAAGCGTGCCGGCCTGTTCGTGGCCGCGGCTTTGATCTAAGCACTGCGCGGCGGCCGCAAGGAGGGCAGAGGACATGACGGACTATGTATTGACGGTAACCTGCAAGTCGACGCGCGGCGTCGTGGCGGCGATTTCGACCTATCTCGCCGAAAAGGGTTGCAACATCATCGACAGTTCGCAGTTCGACGACCTCGATACCGGCAAATTCTTCATGCGAGTGAGCTTCATCTCCGAAGAGGGCGCCACCCTTGCGGAGATTAAGGAAGGCTTCAAGCCGATCTACGAGAAATTCGGCATGGATGCGGAGGTGCACGACGGAAGCGAGCGCCTGAAGGTGCTCTTGATGGTCTCCCGATTCGGTCACTGTCTCAACGACCTGCTTTACCGCTGGAAGATCGGCGCGCTGCCGATCGATATTGTCGGCGTCGTGTCCAACCATTTCGACTACCAAAAGGTGGTCGTGAACCACGACATTCCCTTCCACCACATCAAGGTGACGAAGGAAAACAAGCCCCAGGCCGAAGCGCAGCTGATGGACCTAGTCGAGCAGACCGGTACGGAACTCGTCGTTCTCGCCCGCTACATGCAGGTACTGTCGGATGCCATGTGCCGGAAAATGTCGGGCCGCATCATCAACATCCACCATTCCTTCCTGCCGAGCTTCAAAGGCGCCAATCCCTACAAGCAGGCCTATGAACGCGGCGTGAAACTGATTGGTGCTACGGCCCACTACGTGACGGCCGATCTCGACGAAGGCCCGATCATCGAACAGGATACAGCGCGCATCACCCACGCGCAGAGCGCCGAGGACTATGTCTCGATCGGCCGCGATGTCGAAAGCCAGGTGCTGGCGCGTGCTATTCACGCCCATATTCACCGCCGTGTCTTCCTCAACGGCAATCGCACCATCGTCTTCCCCGCCAGCCCCGGGAGCTACGCCTCCGAACGCATGGGTTGAGGCGGACAACCCGTTTCCGCCAGATCCGCGGCTGGAGCGTCGTGCGTCCATTCGCACGCACGACGCTCTAAGTCTTTGAACCTACGCGTGAGGCTTTCCGAAAATCGGTTGCGATTTTCGGGCCGATGCCGTCGTGCAATCTTCCGTTGCTTGTCGGCAAGTGCCTGATTATCTGTTTTAATAGATAATCGAATCATGCCGCGGAGGGGGTGCCATGACCGAGGAAGCGCTTGTGGACCGCATGGCGCTGCCGCGCCCCGACATTACCACTTCCGAAGCCGCGGATATCCTGCTTTCACATTACGGGCTTTCCGGCACGTTGTCGGAGCTTGGCAGCCAGCAGGACCGCAACTACCGGCTCGATACCGACGACGGGCGTTATGTGCTGAAGATCTGCCATGCCGTCTACGAGGCCGAAGAACTCAAAGCGCAGAATGCGGCGATTCATCATTTACGCGCTAAGCCGGATGCGCCGCGTGTCCCAAATGTGATGACTTCCAGTGAGGGGCAGGAGATCGTTTCCGTCAGCGTACGGGAGCAGGATTATCAGGTCCGCTTGCTGGAATATCTCGAAGGCGAAGGCTTGACACATCGTGCCTATCTGGCGCCCGCCTCGGTCGCAGCGCTCGGCGCGCTCTGCGCGCGGCTGGCTCAGGCGCTTGCCGATTTTACGCATCCCGGACTCGACCGCAGCCTGCAATGGGACCTGCGCCGTGCGGGACCGGTGGCCGTGCAACTCCTTTCCTCCATTACCGACAGCGCCGCCCGCGACAGGATCGCCAAGACGATGGTCATGGCTGTGCGCCGGATCCAGCCGCTTGCGCCGTCGCTGCGGCTCCAGGCGGTTCATCACGATGTGACGGGCGACAATGTCGTCGGCCGGCCCGACGCGTATGGGCGGCCTCTGCCTGACGGAGTGATCGATTTCGGCGACATCATCCGCGGCTGGCTGGTCGGCGACCTTGCCGTGACCTGCGCCTCGCTGCTACATCAGGCAAACGGCGATCCCTTCTATATTCTGCCAGCGGTGAAGGCCTATCACGAGATCTATCCGCTGATCGAGGAAGAGCTGAAGGCGCTCTGGCCGCTCATCGTGGCGCGCGCCGTCATTCTCGTCGCCAGCAGCGAACAGCAGATCGCAATCGATCCGGATAACGCCTACGTCAGAGGCAATCTGGAGGGCGAAAGGCGGATCTTCGATACGGCGATATCCGTGCCGTTCGAATTGATGGAAGCGGCCATCCTGCAAACGGCCGGTCTCGATGTTGCCAGTGTCAAGATGGAAGACTGGCAGTCTCTCCTGCCGCAAGTTGATCCTGCATCCATCGCCTATGTCGATCTCGGCGTGCAGAGCCCGCATTTTTCTGATGGTAACTGGCTGGCGACCGACATGGATTGGCGGCTTCTCGCCCGCGCGGCAGCGGAAAAGGGAGCAGCAGCGACGCGCTACGGCGAATATCGCCTGTCTCGCACCGGCCTGCACCATGCAAAAGCCCAGGCGACCTATGCCCTGCATATGGATATTTGCCTTGCGGCGGGCAGTACCGTTGCCGCGCCCTTTGACGGCCGGATCACCTGGTACGACCAGCATTTGGTCCTCACCGGCACCGATGTAAAGCTGCATCTCGACGGTATCGAATTGTCCGTCGATGACGGCAGCGAAGTTGCTGCCGGTCAAGAACTCGGCACCGTCTCCGGCGAGATGTCGTCACTCGGCGGATTGCGCCTGCAGCTTTGCAGCATCACTGGCTTCGAGCCGCCGCTCTTTGCGACACCGCGACAAGCCGCGGCGTGGTCCGCGCTCTGCCCGTCGCCTTCTGCGCTGCTCGGACCGGGCGCCGATGCGCCGAAACCTGAAACGGCAGCACTTCTCGAGCTGCGGCAGGCGCATTTCGCCAGTCCGCAGAAGAACTATTACGCGCACCCGCCGCAGATCGAGCGCGGCTGGAAGGAGCATCTCTTCGATGTCGAAGGGCGCGCCTATCTCGATATGGTCAACAATGTCACGATCCTCGGCCATGGCCATCCGCGCATGGCGGATGCGGTCAGGCAGCAGTGGCTGATGCTGAACACCAATTCACGCTTCCATTATGCCGCCGTCGCTGAGTTTTCCGAGAGCCTTGCATCGCTGGCGCCCGACGGCCTGGATGCGGTGTTCCTCGTCAACAGCGGCTCGGAAGCCAACGATCTGGCGCTGCGGCTTGCCCGGGCGCATAGCGGCCGACGCAACATGCTTTGCCTGCTGGAGGGCTATCACGGCTGGTCGGTGGCAAGCGACGCAGTCTCCACCTCGATCGCCGACAATCCGCAGGCTCTGACGACAAGGCCGGACTGGGTTCATTCGGTTATCTCTCCGAACACCTATCGTGGTCGGTTCCGCGGGCCGGAGTCGACTGCGGATTATCTCGGCGCCGTTATGCCGGTGCTGGAGGCCATCGATGCTAAGGGCGAAGGTCTGGCCGGCTTCATTGCGGAATCGGTCTATGGCAATGCCGGAGGCATTCCGCTGCCCGACGGCTATCTGACGGAGGTCTACCGGCAGGTGCGGGAACGCGGCGGCCTCTGCATTGCCGACGAGGTGCAGGTGGGCTATGGGCGGCTTGGCCATTATTTCTGGGGCTTCGAGCAGCAGGGCGTCGTGCCCGATATCATCACCATCGCCAAGGGCATGGGCAATGGCCACCCGCTCGGCGCCGTCATCACAACGAAAGAGATCGCCGCTTCGCTGGAGAAGGAAGGCTATTTCTTCTCGTCGGCCGGCGGCAGCCCGGTCAGTTGCGTTGCCGGCATGACTGTTCTCGACGTGATGGCCGAGGAGCGCTTGCAGGAGAACGCCCGCATGACAGGCGACCATTTGAAGGCGCGGCTGGCGGCACTCATCGACAGCTACCCGATCGTCGGCGCCGTGCACGGCATGGGTCTCTATCTCGGCCTCGAATTCGTGCGCGACAGAGTGACGCTGGAGCCGGCAACCGAAGAGACGGCGGCAATCTGCGACCGGCTCTTAGAACTCGGGGTCGTCATGCAGCCGACGGGCGATCACCTGAATGTGCTGAAGATCAAGCCACCGCTCTGCCTGACGGAACAGAGCGCCGATTTCTTCGTCGACATGCTGGAAAAGGTGCTGCGGGAAGGATGGTAGGCAGCGGTTTTTGCCGTTAGCGGATTTGAGTCTTTTCGGGACATTTCGATTTTTGACGAAACACCCATTGCCGGAATCAGATCGACTTCCTATGTCTGCCTCGATGATGACGAGAGCTCTCGCACCGTCACATGGATTGCACGAAGGCGTGATAGAATTCTTTCTGTAGATCGAAATGTGATGGAATGAAATTTTTCGGATCGTCGATATTTTGACATGTTTCGGAATATGTTTCTTATAGACGACCAGCTATTCTCTAGTAAGATTGTAGATTATAGAAATGGTCTTTCACCGGCCCGGGCTTTTCCGGGACCTCGCAAGTGCAACGCCAACGCAAGGAACGAGACATGATTGATTTCGCAATTCTCGCCGTACTGCCGGGGCGATCTGTGCTTGGCAATGACCGTCCGGGCGCCCTCTCCCGCCCGAACTGTCGAATGTGACCTTCGTCCCCCTTTCAACGGTACCAGACAAGTCAATTCGCCATAGCCAGCGCACCCGCGCGGCAGGAGTTCTATGCATGAAGAAAGAAGTTATCGAATATGCAGGCGTTCCCGTTGGGATCGTCGTTCCGGATGAAGATCGGCTGAAGTTTATCGCCGTCAAATTCCATGTCCATGATCTCGACGAGCAGCATTTCAGCTCACCCGCCGAGGTGAAGCTGGCCATTCACGATCTGATGACCCGTCGCGACCCGAAGCCCCTCCATGCCTGACGCGGAACGCGGCTTTGATACGACACGAGGATTTTCGACCGGCCCGGCAAGACGGGCCGGTCTTGTTTTTGCCCGTCTTGTCTTTTAACGGCATTTGACTTCCAATCGGCGCGCCTCCCTTTTCATGACAGGAATCCGCGCTTGTCCGATCTTCTCAATCTCCTCACCGATATCGACGGCGTTGCGGTCGGCCATGCGACCGATCCATCGCTCGGCTCCGGCGTCACGGCCATCGTCTTCGATGACCCGGCCATCGCGTCCGGCATCGTGCTCGGCGGCGCGCCGGGCGGACGCGATACCGCATTGCTTGATCCCTCCATGGTGGTCGATGCTGTCGACGCCTTCGTGCTGTCGGGCGGTTCGGCCTTCGGCCTCGATGCTGCAGGCGGCGTACAGGCGGGACTGCGGGAGATGGGGCGCGGATTCCAGGTCGGCCCTATACGGATTCCGATCGTACCGCAGGCGATCCTGATGGATCTGTTGAACGGCGGCGACAAGGATTGGGGCGTGCATTCGCCTTATCGCGAGATGGGATATGAAGCCGCCAAGGCGGCCAGCAAGGGGGGCTTCGCTCTCGGCACCGTCGGCGCCGGCACGGGCGCCACGACTGCGACCTTCAAGGGTGGACTCGGTTCGGCAAGCGCCATCAGTAGCGCTGGGTACCGCATCGCGGCCATCGTCGCCGTCAATGCCGTCGGTTCGGTGACAATCGGTGAAGGCCCGCATTTCTGGGCAGCCCCTTTCGAACAGGATGGAGAATTCGGCGGGTACGGCATGCCCGGAGAGATCGATTACCAGCTACGACTCAAGAGTGTGAAGACAACAGCCACGACGATCGGCGCTGTTGTCACCGACGCATCGCTCGTCAAGGCAGAGGCACACCGGCTTTCCATCGCCGCCCATGATGGGTTGGCACGCGCGGTGCTGCCCGCTCACCTGCCGCTTGACGGCGATACGATTTTTGCAGCTTCCACCGGCAAACGGAAGCGCGACGATATGGCAAGCCTGATGGAATTGTGCCATCTGGCCGGGATCGTCATGGCGCGGGCCATCGCACGTGGCGTCTATGAGGCGACGGCGCTTCCGGTGCCAGGCGCACAGATGGCGTGGCGCGACCGCTATGCGGTCGGGCGCTGATTACCTAGACTATCGTGAATTGCCTGACGGCGGAGAACGGGTGAATGCAGATTCGGGCGCTGATGTATTTCGACGAGCTGGTGCGAACCAACTCCATGCGCCAGGCGGCCGAAAACCTGAATGTCGCACCAACAGCGATCAGCCGGCAGATCGAGAATCTCGAATACCATTTCGGCGCGCCCCTCGTGGAACGCAGCGCCCGCGGCGTAAAGCTGACGGCTGCCGGCGAGCTCCTGGCGGCACGCGCCGGCCGTACGCTGCGCGAGCTCGACCATGTGCAGCAGCTGATCGAGGACCTGAAGGGCCTGCAACGCGGCCGAGTCAACATCTATGCGAACGGTGCGACCGTTGCCAATCTGCTTGCACCGGCGCTCGCCGAATTCAGCCTGAAATATCCGAAGCTGCGCTTTGCCGTGACGATTACCAGCGCACGAGCGGCCATCGATGCCGTCAACAGCGCCGAAGCCGATATTGCGGTGACCCTGTTTGCGCCACCGATGTCCGGCACCAAAGTGCGGCTGCGCTCGGAAATCGCCTATGATCTCATCACCTCGCCACGCCATCCGGCAGCGGCGCTTCCGGAGATTTCGCTTGGGGAACTGGCCGACTTTGCCCTGGCCCTGCCCGATCAATCCTTTGGTTTTCGCCAGGCCTTTGACGCGCTCTTCGAGAAGGAAGGGTTAAGCCTCGATCCGGTTTTCGTCACGAGTTCGCTGGAGATGCTCAAGGAACTGGTGTTGAGCGGCGCGGCAGTGACACTGCTGCCGGCGCTGACCGTCCGCCGCGAGATCGAGGCTGGACAGCTCTCGGCCATTCCCCTTGCCGGCAAGACCGGTATCCGCACGCATGTCGATCTCTGCGTGGCGCCCGATCGCCAGCTTTCCTTTGCCGCAGCGAAGCTTCTCGATTTCATCGAACGGTTCATGCGCGAGCGGTCGAACAGCAAGGCCGACACCAAAGAGTAGAATTCACGGACTTGCATTGGGGCAAAAATTGGTGTGTAGCCATTTCGGCTACACCGAGCACACAAAATCGTCATTGTGTGTGCACTGGCGTGGTGTCAATTTAACGTAAAAGGGTCCCGCCAGGCAGCGGAACCGGACAGGGGAACAGGATGATCAAGGTTTCGCTCGCGCCAACGGTGCGTCTTGCGCGGCATCTTTCCATGGGCGCGGCTCTTTCTGCAGGCATCATGATGCTGGCGCTGACACCCGCTGCAGCCGCCAAGACCACTCTCAATCTCGGCATGAGCGTCGAGCCAACCGGCCTCGACCCCACGATCGCCGCTCCCGTGGCCATCGGCCAGGTCACCTGGCAGAACGTCTTCGAAGGCCTGGTCAGGATCGACGAGGCCGGCAAGGTGCAGCCGCAGCTCGCAAAGAGTTGGGAGATTTCTCCAGATGGATTGACCTATACGTTCAAACTGCAGGGCGGTGTGAAATTCCATGACGGCGAGGCCTTTGATTCCTCTGCCGCCAAATTTGCCCTCGACCGCGCCCGCGGCAAGGATTCCGTCAACCCGCAGAAGCGCTTCTTCGCATCGATCGCATCGATCGACACGCCGGATGCCGAAACACTGGTGCTGCATCTTTCCAGCCCGACCGGAAGCCTGATCTATTGGCTTGGCTGGCCGGCTTCGGTCATGGTAGGACCGGCGTCTGCCGCAGACGACAAGACGACGCCGGTCGGTACCGGACCGTTCAAATTCTCCACCTGGGCCAAGGGCGATCATGTGGAACTGGTGAAGAATGCCGACTACTGGAACAAGGATGGCGCGGCAAAGCTCGACAAGGTCACCTTCCGCTTCATCAACGATCCGCAGGCACAGGCCGCCGCACTGAAATCCGGCGATCTCGATGCCTTTCCGGAATTTGCTGCACCGGAGCTGATGAGCTCCTTCGATGGCGATGCTCGTCTGGCAACCAGGATCGGCAACACCGAACTCAAAGTCGTGGCCGGCATGAACAATGCGCGCAAGCCCTTCGACGACAAGCGTGTGCGCCAGGCCCTGATGATGGCGATCGACCGCCAGACGGTGATCGACGGCGCCTGGTCCGGCCTCGGCACCGCGATCGGCAGCCATTACACGCCGAACGATCCCGGCTATCAGGACATGACCGGCGTCCTGCCCTACAATGTCGAGAAGGCGAAGGCGCTGCTTGCCGAGGCCGGCTATCCCAACGGTTTCACTTTCACGATCAAATCGCCCCAGATGGCCTATGCACCGCGCAGCGCGCAGGTGATGCAGGCCATGTTTGCGGAAATCGGCGTGACTGTTAACATTGAGCCCACGGAATTTCCGGCGAAATGGGTCAAGGATATCATGACCAGCCGCGATTACGACATGACGATCGTCGCCCATGCGGAACCGATGGACATCGACATCTATTCGCGCGATCCCTATTATTTCAACTATAAGAACCCCGCCTTCAACGACCTGATGAAGAAGGCGCAGGAAACCGCCGATCCGGCCGAACAGGCAAAGATCTATGGCGAAGCGCAGAAGATTCTCGCCGAGGACGTGCCGGCGCTCTACCTCTTTGTCATGCCCAAACTCGGCGTCTGGGACAAGAAGCTGAAGGGACTGTGGGAGAACGAGCCAATTCCCTCCAACGTCCTCAGCAACGTTTCCTGGGAAGAGTAGATATCGGATGCAGGCGACGGCTGACAGGGTGATGAACACGAAATGATCGCACTGCTTTCCCGCCGCCTCGCCGGCCTTGTCATTACTCTTCTCGTCGTATCGCTTGTCATTTTCGCCGTTATGGACCTGCTGCCCGGCGATCCCGCCTCGATCATGCTCGGCACGTCAGCCAGTCCCGAAACACTGGCGGCGCTGCGCCATGAGCTTGGCCTCGACCAGCCGCTTCTGTTTCGTTACGGCCAATGGCTTGCCGGCGTCTTCTCCGGCAATCTCGGGCAATCCTATACCTATGGAGTCCCCGTTGCGGGGCTGATCGTCGAGCGGCTGGCGGTGACGCTGCCGCTCGCTCTGATCGCCATCGTGCTTTCGGTGCTGATTGCGCTGCCGCTCGGCGTGCTGGCAGCAGCGCGGCGCAGCGGGATCATCGATGCGATCGCCACGGTCTTCTCGCAGATCAGCATCGCCGTGCCGGCCTTCTGGGTGGCGCTACTGCTGATCATGCTGTTTTCCACCACACTCGGACTGATGCCGGCAGGCGGATTCCCGGGGTGGGGCGCAGGGCTCTTGCCAGCACTGCAGGCGCTGCTGATGCCGGCTGTGGCGTTGGCGTTGCCGCAGGCCGGCGTTCTCACACGTGTGGCGCGGTCGGCGGTGCTCGACACCATGCACGAGGATTTCGCGCGCACCGCCGTCGCCAAAGGGTTGTCGCGCAACACGGTGCTCTGGCGGCATATCGTGCCGAACGCGCTGGTGCCGATCCTGACCATCCTCGGGCTGCAGTTCACCTTCCTCGTTGCCGGTGCCGTGCTGGTCGAAAACATCTTTAACCTGCCGGGTCTCGGACGGCTTGCATTCCAGGCGCTGTCGCAGCGCGACATTATCGTCATGCAGGATGTCGTACTGTTCTTCGCTTCACTGGTCATCGTCATGAATTTCATCGTCGACCTCTCCTATCTCGCGATCGATCCGCGCATGCGAAAGGCGGCGTGATGGCACCTATCGTCTCTTCCGCCATCATATCGCACCGCCGAAGCTTCAGGCTTAGCCGGCGAATGAACCTGATCAGCGGGACTATCGTCATTGGTTTTCTGGCAGCGGTTGCTCTGCTTTCGCTTTTCTGGACGCCATTGCCGCCGGCAAAGATGCAGATCATTCACAAGCTGCAGCCGCCGCTTGCGTTCGGCCTGCTCGGCACGGACCAATTCGGCCGCGATGTGCTCTCCATGCTGATGGCCGGATGCTGGAATTCTCTGTCGATCGCCATCAGCGCTGTCGCCATCGGCGGGATGCTCGGCTCGGTTGCCGGCATCTCCGCGGCTGCCATCCGTGGCCCTTACGAGGCGCTCCTGATGCGCGCCTGCGATGTGGTGTTTGCGCTGCCGCCAATCCTCTCGGCCATGATCCTCGGCGCATTTCTGGGATCGGGGCGCTTTACCGCAATCACAGCAATCGCAGTCTTCATGGTGCCCGTCTTTGCGCGCGTGACGCTCGCCACGTCTTTACAGGCCTGGAGCCGCGATTACGTTCTGGCGGCGCAGGCGCTCGGCAACAGCCGTTTTGGGATTTCGGTGCGGCATGTGCTGCCGAACATCCTGAGCCAGATCATCGTGCATGCAGCGATCCAGCTCGGTCTTGCGATCCTCACCGAAGCCGGCCTCTCCTTCCTCGGTCTCGGCATGGCGCCGCCGGCGCCGACTTGGGGACGAATGCTGGCGGATGCACAGACATTCCTGTCCCTCGCGCCATGGCTGGCGATCCTGCCCGGCCTTGCGATCGCGCTGACCGTCTTCGGCTTCAACATGCTGGGCGACGGGTTGCGTGACCTTTTAGATCCGCGCGAATCAAGCCGGTGATGTCCTCCCAAGGCAAATGTGCGAAAGATCAGCCTATGACCGAAACCGATTTCACCATCCCAGAACTCCGACGACGCTTCGCTGACAAAAGCCTCTCCCCGCTCGACTACTGGCTCGCCCTGGAAAAGCACATCGAGGCCTGGGAGCCATCGATCGCGGCCCTCTATCTCTACGACCCTGAGTCGGCGCGCGCGCAGGCGAATGCCTCGTCCGCGCGCTGGATGAAGGGCGAGACGCTTGGGCCGCTGGACGGTATCCCGGTCACGCTGAAGGAGCTGATCGCCACGAAGGGTCAGCCGGTGCCGCTCGGCACGAAGGCCGTCGAGCTGACGCCTGCGGACGCGGATGCGCCGGCAGCAGCACGGCTGCGCGAGGATGGCGCGATCATGTTTGCCAAGACGACCTGCCCCGATTACGGCATGCTTTCGTCCGGCCTTTCTAGCTTTCATCATCTCAGCCGCAATCCCTGGGACATCACGAAAAACCCCGGCGGTTCGAGTGCCGGAGCTGCGGCCGCTGCGGCGGCCGGCTACGGCCCGCTGCACATCGGCACCGATATCGGGGGCTCCGTACGCCTGCCGGCCGGCTGGACGGGCGTCTTCGGCTTCAAGCCAAGCCATGGGCGAATTCCGGTCGATCCCTATTATGTCGGACGCTGCGCCGGGCCGATGACCCGCACCGTGGAAGATGCCGCCTGGTCGATGGCGACGCTTTCGCGCCCCGACTGGCGCGACGGCACCAGCCTGCCGCCGAATGATTTCGACTGGATGGATCTCGACATCGATCTCGGCGGCATGCGGATTGGGCTGATGCTCGATGCCGGTTGCGGTCTTGCGGTCGATGAGGATGTGAGGATAGCCGTCGAAGAGGCTGCAAAGCTCTTCGAGAAAGCGGGCGCGACGATCGTTCCAGTTGCGCCCGTGCTGACGCGCGCCATGCTGGATGGGCTCGACAATTTCTGGCGCTCGCGTTTCTGGGGAGATATTGCCGGGCTCAGCGAGGAACGCCGGCAAGAGATCCTGCCCTATATTTACGAATGGGCGAGGGGTGGAGCCGATATCAGCGGCGTGGATGCCGTCAAGGGCTTCAACCAGACGATCGAGATGCGCAAGGCCTGCGGCCGGCTTTTCACCGAAGTCGATGCGGTGCTGTCACCGACCAACCCGATTGTTTCCTATCCGGCCGAATGGGCCTCGCCAACCAACGATCCGAAGCTGCCCTTCGAACATATCGCCTTCACGGTGCCGTGGAACATGTCGGAGCAGCCGGCTTCATCCATCAATTGCGGTTTCTCGAAGGGCATGCCGATCGGTTTGCAGATCGTCGGGCCGCGCTTCGACGATATGCGCGTACTGAGGCTCTCAAAGGCTTACGAGGATTGGACGGGCGGCGTGAAGGACTGGCCCAAGCCGCCAACCTGACGCTGTCAGGTGGCGTTAGAAGGGGCGACGATAGCCTGTCGGCTGCTCGTAGAGCCAGCCGATGCGCTCGACGGCAGCCTCGAAATTTTCGCGCGCGACTGTCATCGTATGACCGTTGGCATGAATGATGGTCTTCGGATCTTCGAAAACGGCAACGTGCCCCTTCCAGAAGACCAGATCGCCGCGGCGCAGGTCCGAACGGTCGATCGGCTCGCCAAGGCCTTCCGCCTGCATGTCGGTATCACGCGGCGCGTTTCTGCCGGTCATGAGCAGCGCAAGCTGGATGAGACCGGAGCAGTCGATGCCAAGGCCCGAGCGGCCGCCCCAGAGATAGGGCGTTTCCAGAAAATGAGAGGCGATATCGACATAATCGTGGCCGTCCAGCGCCCCAAGCGGCTGGAGGTGTTTCGCGAAGATCGCGGTACCGTCGCCGAGCACGAGATAGTGATTGCCCCGCGCCTCTACCTCACCGGTTATATGGACGCGGCTGCCCATGGAAAGCACCGCCTTGTAGGGCTTGCGAAGCTCCGGCTCCGGATAGAGGAAGGTGCGCTGCGGAACGACGATATGGGTCGGAGCGGGCGTTGCTTCCGCGATCGCTTGTTCGGGCAGGTAGCCGACATAGCCGTCGGATGCGGCCTTGACCCAGCACCAGCCGTCAGCGCGATCGAAGACCGTCACCTCCTCGCCGAAGAGCAGTTCCGTATCGATGCCGCGGGCAAGGACCGGCTGCGCGCGCAAGGCAATGACCGGGACGCAGACGCGGGCCGGCGTGCCGCTCACAAAGCGCATCGCCTCCACCTTGCCTTCTAGGCCGGCTTCCGCGAGATCCGGGCGGTAGGCATGGAGGCGGCGGTCGAGCATCGTCATGAGATTCCTTTCAATCGAGGCCTTTCAGACCGGAAGCTTGCGGCCCTGCTCGCGCACGAGGTCGCCAAGCTTTTCGAGATAGAGCGCGCCGCTGACGGTGCGCTTGATGATAACGTTTCGCCTGTCGGAATCGTCGCGAACGCGGTCGACGAGGCCCATTTGACCCATCGTATCCAGTGCGCGAGTGATGACCGGTTTCGTCACGTTGAGGGTCGCAGCCAGCCCGCGCACGGTATGCGGCGGCGGCACCAGATAGATATGCAGCAGGATCGCCATCTGGCGCAACGTCAAATCTCTGTTGTCGTGACGGACCAGATTGAGCGCCACCCCGTGCCAGAGGCCAAGCGCCTGCGAGGCAGTCAGTTCGATCGGCACGGCCCCTCCGGAAAGTCGTTACGCTGGCGTTTCATTTTCCGGTAGTTACAGTGCACAAGCAAGAGGCGGCACAGAATGCCGCCCCGCAAGGTGAATAAAATTTTAACGATTGCCTCAGCAAAGGCCTTGGCGGCTCAGCGGATGCTGTTGCGGATGTGATGATAGAGGGCGCGGATCGCTTGCGCCTCGCCGCCTCCCGGCGAATGGGCTCGCTCGTTCGGCGCCCAACCGAAAATGTCGAAATGGACCCAGCTTTTTGCCTTATTGACGAAGCGTTTCAGGAAGAGTGCTGCGGTGATCGCGCCCGCCATGCTGCCTGCCGGAGCATTGGTGATATCGGCGAACTTGGCGCGGATATCCTTCTCGTAGCCGGCGTAAAGCGGCAGGCGCCAAAGCGGATCGTCCGTCTCCAGGCTTGCCTCCATCAGATCGTGCGCGAGGTTCGCATCATCGGTGAAGAAGGGCGGCAGATCGGGGCCAAGGGCGACGCGGGCGGCGCCTGTCAGGGTCGCCATGTCGATAAGCAAATCCGGTTCTTCCTCGTCCGCATATGCAAGCGCATCGGCGAGAATCAGGCGGCCTTCGGCATCGGTATTGTCGATCTGGACTGTCAGGCCCTTGCGGCTCTTGTATATGTCACCGGGGCGGAAGGCATTCGACGAGATGGAATTCTCGACGACGGGGATGATGACGCGAAGATCGACCTTCAGCTTGGCGTCCATGATCATGAGCGCGAGGCCCATGACGTTTGCGGCACCGCCCATATCCTTCTTCATCAGCAGCATGGAGGATGCGGGCTTGATGTCGAGACCGCCGGTATCGAAGCAGACGCCCTTGCCGACCAGCGTTACCTTGCGATGGCCCTTCTTGCCCCAGCGCAGCTCCAAGAGACGCGGCGCGTCGGCGCTGGCGCGGCCAACGGTGTGGACCAGCGGGAAGTTTTCCTTGAGCAGGTCGTCACCAATGATGACCGACATCTCGGCCTTATAATGGGTGGCAAGGCTTCGGAAGGCGGCTTCAAGTTGCTCCGGACCCATGTCGTTGGTCGGCGTGTTGATGAGGTCGCGGGCGAGGAAGACGCCGGCAAGCTGGCGCTTGATCTCGTTGGCGTCGGCGTCGCGCGGGATCATCAGCGTCGCGGTCGGAGATTTTTCGGACTTGTAACGATCGAATCGATAGCTGCCGAGGCCGAAGCCGAGCGACAGGCGGTTTGCCGTCAACGGAGCGGTCTCGATGTGCCAGTCACCGGCCGGAAGCGCGCGGGCGAGCTTGCCGGTGATGTAGGGCTGCTCCGATGGATTCGTGCCGAGACCGAAAAGCGCGCCGCCGAGATGGCCGTCAGCTGTCGGGATCAGAAGCAGCGAGGCGCTTTCCGCCTTGTAGCCGGCTTTGCGAGCCCAATCGAGAGCGATCGGATCGATGGTGCCGGTTTCGATATGGGCGGGTGTGACAGCGAAGATCGGCAGCGTCGATCCACCCTTGGTGTTGAAAGGAGTCGATCTCTCGATGAACTGGAAGGGAGCCATGATTGTCCTTGGAGGCGGGGGGCGGAATCAATTCTTAACTGTCTGTTAGGGTTAACAGACTATTGCTGGAGCGAAGATTGCGTCAAACCTTTCCCTGTTCCGCTTTGAGGTCAGGCGCCGATTTCATTCAGGATCGCGCAATGCCCGTCTCGTCTTTCACTCCTCTCAAGAAGCGTATTTCGCAGGGAACCGCGGCTGCCCTCGTCATGCTGGCGCTTGCCGGCTGCTCGACGACGGCGAAGGACCGGATGACCACGGGCTCGATACCGAAGCTCGACAAGCCGGTAGAGCAGATGGACGCCAACGAATTGAGGGCTGCAACGGACCGCGTCGGCCAGGCCTATGGGAAAAACCCGCGCGATCCCGTCAACGGCGTCAATTACGCCAATCTGCTGCGCATGAATGGGCGCGATGCGCAGGCGCTTGCCGTCATGCAGCAGGTCGCCATCGCCAATCCTCAAGATCGCAACGTGCTTGCAGCCTATGGCAAGGCGCAGGCAGCTGCAGGACAGCTCCAGCAGGCGCTGGACACGATCGGTAGGGCGCAGACGCCAGACCGTCCCGACTGGCGGCTGATCTCGGCGGAAGGCGCGATTCTCGACCAGATGGGCCGGCCGAACGATGCGCGCCAGCGGTACCGCGATGCGCTCGACATCCAGCCGAACGAACCGTCGATCCTTTCCAATCTCGGCATGTCCTATCTCCTCACGGGGGATTTGCGCACGGCGGAAACCTACCTTCGTTCGGCGGCAGGCCAGCCTTCCGCCGACAGCCGCGTGCGCCAGAACCTCGCCCTCGTCGTTGGGCTGCAGGGCCGTTTTGCGGAGGCCGAGCAGATTGCGCGGCGCGAGCTTTCGCCGCAGCAAGCCGATGCCAACGTCGCCTATCTGCGCGGTATGCTTTCCCAGCAGAATTCCTGGCAGAAGCTTGCTGCGAAGGACGCGGCGTCGCCCGCCAGCAATACCAACTGACCTATTTGCTGCTCAATCCGGACAGGATGAGACGAAGGCCAGCCATGACCGCGCCCGCGGCCCTGTCAATCCAGGCTTTGGCGGCAAGATAGGCTCTGCGCGGCTGCTGGGCCGAAAAGGCGAGCGCTACGATCGCATACCATCCCGCTTCAACCAGGAAGACTCCGACGGGCAGCGCCAGCAAAAGCTCCACAGGCACGGTCTTCGGCAGCAGTGCCGCGAAGATACTGGCGTAGACGACGATTGCCTTGGGATTGCTCAGCTGCGTCAGCATTGCTGCCGTAAAACTGCGCGCCGGCATGCTCTTACCGGCGACATCGCCCGACAGCGCGAGCGGTTCGCTCGCACCCTTCCAGATCGCGAATGCTATGTAGATCAGATAGGCGCCACCGGCGATCTTCAGCACGATATAGAGCCACTCGAATTGGGACAGCAGCGCCGTCAGGCCGGCAAGAGCGAGCACGGCGAAGGTCACGCCACCAACACCCATACCGAGCGCCGCGGCAAGCCCATCAATGCGGGATCGGGAAATGGCGATGCGCGAGACGACCACAAAACTCGGACCGGGGCTCATGGCACCGATCATCAAGGCTGAAATGATGCTGATAAAAATTCCGAGAGAAGACATGGCTGACCTACGTTTTCATGCAATTCCGGACGCAAAATCGCTAAACACTTTTGCTGGCATTGTTCAGGCGATCGCGGATTGCCCTGGCAAGTCGTGAAAATTCGCACCTCGCCAGTCATGCAGGGTGCAAGCTAGCCGGATTCCGTTATAGCGGCAAGCGTCAGAACCGGTCGGCAACCTGGATGCCGGCGGGGCCAAGGATGACGGCGATCAGGACCGGCAGGAAGAAGAGGATCATCGGCACGGTCAGCTTTGGCGGCAGGGCGGCAGCCTTCTTTTCCGCTTCGTTCATGCGCTCGTCGCGACCCTCCTGCGCCAGCACACGCAGCGCCGTCGCAATCGGCGTGCCGTAGCGGTCTGCCTGAATGAGCGCCTGGGTGACCGATCGGACGAGATCGATCTGGGTGCGGGTCGCGAGATTCTCAAGCGCCACGCGCCGATCCGGCAGGAAGGACAGCTCAGCGGTCGTCAGCACCATTTCTTCGGCGAGCGGCGGCGACTGTTCGCCGAGTTCTTCGGAAACACGGCGCATGGCCGCTTCGATCGAAATGCCCGATTCGACGCAAATCAGCATCATGTCCAGCGCGTCCGGCCAGGCGCGCTTGATGGACTGCTGACGCTTGGTCATACGGTTGGAGATATAAATGTTCGGGGCATAGAAGCCGATATAGGCGATACCGATGACGATAAAGAGCCGTATTGGCAAACCCTTGCCGACAAGGTTGCCGAGGCCGAACATCCAGAAAGCGGCAACAGCAAGGAAGAGAAATGGCAGAAGAAAGCGTGCAACAAGGAAGGTGTTCAACGCATTTTCCGAGCGAAACCCGGCTGCACGCAGCTTGTTCATCGTGTTGTCGTCGACGAGCGCCTTGCGTAGGTTGAAACGCTCGACGATATGGCGGACGGGCCGGTTATTCTGGCTTCTGAGCGTGGCTTTGGCGCCAGCATCGGTATTCAGACGGGCGCGTTCGCGGGCACGGATCTGCTCGCGCTCCGTGGAGACTGCCTTCATGCGCTTGTTGAGATCGCCGCGCTCGAAAAAGGGAACCGCAAGCGTGTAGAAGGTGGCAAAGACGGCGATGGCGACCAGCACCGCCACGATGTTAGCGGGATCGGTCAAGCTTGCGGCGAGTTCCTGGGACATGCTGCTTTCTCTCGCTAGATATCGAAGTTGATCATGTTGCGCATCACGAAGATGCCGATCGACATCCAGACGGCCGAAAAGCCCAGAATGAAGTGGCCGCGCGGATCGGAAAACAGGACCATCATGTACTGCGGCGAGGTCAGATAGACGAGCAGGGCGACGATGAATGGAAGGGCGCCAATGATCACGGCAGATGCCTTGGCTTCCATGGACAGTGCCTGGACTTTGGCCTTCATTTTCTTGCGGTCGCGCAGCACCTTGGAAAGATTGCCGATCGCCTCCGACAAGTTGCCACCGGCCTGTGACTGGATGGCGATGACGATAGCGAAGAAATTGACTTCCTGCAGCGGCATCTGATTGGTCATGCGGGCACAGGCTTCGGGCACACTGAGACCGACCTGCTGCGATTCGACGATACGGCGAAATTCGCTCTTGACGGGCTCGACCCCTTCGGTCGCGACGAGACGGATCGCGTCGTTCAGCGGGAGGCCGGACCGGATGGAGCGGACGATGACGTCGAGCGCATTCGGAAATTCATCGAGGAACTTGTTCTGACGGCGTGAGACCAGGAAGCCAAGCACCCAGCGCGGCAGGCCAAGCCCTGCGGCCACGGGAATACCAAGCATGATCGGCGTCGATGCACCGGCGAGGAAAAGCACGACCAGCAGCACAAACGCGAAGAGCGCGCTGAACAGATAGAAGCGGGCCGGCGTGATCGGCAGTCCCGCCTGCACCAGGCGGGATTTGAGCGATAGCGTTTTCTTGGTCTTTTCGTGCTGTCGCTTTTCAAGATCCTTCAGGCTGTCCTGCACCGATTTGCGGCGCTTCGACAATTCCTGCACGCGGTCGCGAGCGGCCTTGACCTTGGTGCGATCAACTTCGGCCGATTTGACGCGATTGATGCGGGTTGCCGATTTCTTGTCGCTCTCGATCCGCGAGAACAATACGGCATAGCTCACCGCGGCGGCCGCAACAGCTGCAAGAACGATGATTGCCAACACTGTCGGATCGATGCCGAACATCTCAATCCTTCGATTTCGATTCCATCTCGTCGAGCGCAGCGGCGAGGCGTTTTTCTTCGTTATAATAGCGGGCGCGATCCCAGAAATGCGGCTTGCCAATACCAGTCGACATATGACGGCCAATCAGGCGTCCGCTCGCGTCCTCGCCCTCGATTTCGTAGCGCATCAGGTCCTGAGTGATGATGACGTCACCTTCCATGCCGACCACCTCGGTGATCTGGGTAATGCGACGCGAACCGTCGCGCAGGCGCTGTGCCTGAATGATGACGTCGATCGAGGAGGAGATGATCTCGCGCACGGTCTTTGCCGGCAAGGTGAAGCCGCCCATGGCGATCATCGATTCCATGCGGCTCAGGCATTCGCGCGGGTTGTTGGCGTGGATGGTGCCCATGGAACCGTCGTGGCCGGTGTTCATGGCCTGCAGGAGGTCGAAGACTTCCGGTCCGCGCACTTCGCCGACGATGATGCGTTCGGGACGCATACGCAGGCAGTTCTTGACCAGGTCGCGCATGGTAATCTCGCCCTCGCCTTCAATATTGGGCGGTCGGGTTTCGAGGCGCACGACATGCGGCTGCTGAAGCTGCAATTCGGCCGTATCCTCGCAGGTGATGACGCGCTCGTCGCGGTCGATATAGTTCGTCAGGCAGTTCAGGAGCGTCGTTTTACCCGAACCCGTACCGCCCGAGATGATGACGTTGCAGCGGACGCGGCCGATGATCTGCAGCACGGTCGCGCCTTCGGGCGTGATGGCGCCGAAGCGCACCAGCTGATCGAGCGTCAGCTTGTCCTTCTTGAATTTGCGGATGGTGAGTGCCGGGCCATCGATGGCGAGCGGCGGCGCGATGACGTTGACACGCGAGCCATCAGGCAGGCGCGCGTCGCAGATCGGGCTCGATTCATCGACGCGGCGGCCGACCTGGCTGACAATGCGCTGGCAGATCGACAGAAGCTGCGAATTGTCCCGGAAGCGGATTTCGGATTCGATCGTCTTGCCGCCGACTTCGATGAAGGTCTGGCCTGCGCCGTTGACCATGATATCGGCGATTTCGTCACGCGCCAGCAGCGGCTCGAGCGGACCATAACCCAGGACGTCGTTGCAGATATCCTCGAGCAGCTCTTCCTGCTCGGAGATCGACATCGCGAAATTCTTGATGGTGATGATATCGTTGACGATATCACGGATTTCCTCTCGCGCGCTTTCGCCATCCAGCTTGGAAAGCTGCGAGAGGTCGATCGTATCGATCAACGCGGAAAAGACCTGCGCCTTGGTGTCGTAATATTCGTCGGTGCGGGCCGGGCGCCTGCGCTGCGGCGTCTGCATCGGCGGCGGCGCCACCTGCTGGCGAACGGGTTCACGCGACGGCTCAACCAGCACCGAAGGGCCGGACGACGCTACCGAAGCGGCAATCGGCATCGGCGGCGGGGGAGCGGCGGCGATGCCGCCGACACCGGCCTTTCCGAAACCATCATTTCCGCGTTTTCCGAACATGGAACCGATCCAATTCTACTCGTTCACTTGCGCTTCAGAAGGCCGAGCAGGCCGCCCTTGCGGGATTTCTTCACTGCCACGCGACCCGTCACGATGTGCGAGATCTGCGAAAAGGTCTCCGATGTCGGCGACTTCGGATCGACCTCCGAGATCATCCGGCCGCTATTGGCGGCGTTTCCGAAGAGGCCGATATCGAAGGGAATGATGGCAATCGGCTCGACTTCCAGCGGCTCGCAGAAATCGGAAATCGAGATTTCCGGCCGTTTCGGCATGCCGACCTGATTGAGAATGAGGTGCGGTAGCTTGTCATTCGGGCGTATCTTGCGAAGCGCATCGAGCATGTTTTTGGTGTTGCGCAGGTTGGCGAGATCGGGAACCGCGCAGATCACCACTTCGTCTGCGTTCGACAGTACCGAGCGGGTCCAGTCCGACCAGGCATGTGGAACGTCGAGCACCGAGACCGGCGCGCTGCGCTGCAAGACATCCATGACAGGCTGGAAGGCCTGACCGTCGAAATCATAGGCGCGATCGAGAAGCGAGGGGGCGGCCAGCAGCGAAAGGTGATCTGAGCATTTCGTCAGCAGGCGATCGAGGAAAACCTCGTCGAGCCGTTCCGGTGCGAAGACGGCCTCGGCAATGCCCTGGGCCGGATCCTGATCGAAATCGATGTTCGCCGTGCCATAGGGCAGGTCGAGATCGGCCAAAATCGTTTCGGTCGAGAAGAGGTTCGAGATGCCGAAGGCGCAATTATGAGCGATGGTCGACGCGCCGACGCCACCCTTGGCACCGATAAAGGCAATGCTGCGGCCGAGCGGCTCGGCTTCCGGATCGACGAAAATCGCCGCCATCGCGCCCATGATGTCGGGCATGGCGAGGGGCTGAACGAGATATTCGGAAATGCCGTTGCGGATCAGATCGCGATAGAGGCCGATATCGTTGTAATAGCCGACGATGATGACCTTGGTCGAGGGATCGCAGACGGCAGCGAGCGGGGCGAGCTCGGCAAGCAGGTTGGCCGGGTTCGCCCTGGTTTCCAAGATGATCAGGTTCGGTGTCGGTGCGTTCGAGAACATGTTTGCGGCAGCAGCCGTGCCGCCGCTGGTGATGCGCATCGTGACTTTCGACAGGCGCCGATCACTGGCGCAGCGCTCCATGACCCGTTGCAATCCTTCGCTTTCGCAGAAGGCGTGAACGGAGATGCGCGGCAGCGGCCGCATGTTTTCCAATTCGCCCATACGCACTGCCTCCTCGGCCTGCCGGAGCTCGCTGGTGTTCTTGATCTCGTATTCGACGGTGCTCATCGTTTCATTCCGCCTGATCAGAAACCGGTCTGACCGGAATCGACATCTTCGATCGTGCTGGTGGTCGTCCGGTATTCCTGGATCGCCTCGTTACGCCGCTCTGCGTCGATCGGAGTCATGCCGCGCGGAGCGATGAAATCTTCCGGATTGGCGACCTGAGCGGCTAGGTTGTTCTGCGAGGCGCAGCCGAAATTATAGTAATTCTGGTTTGTGAAATCGGCGGCAATATCCCGCGGCCACTGGCCGCACTGGGTCGTCACCGCGGTCGTGCCGGTAAAGCTCAGTCGCAGCGGTGCAGAATCCAAAACGCCCGTTGCCGCATAGGATGTATTGATGATCTTGTTGCTGGCGATGCCGCGCGAGGCAAGTTCGGCACGGACCTGGCTGCGCAAGGCGCGGGCGGCTCCCGCATTCGGCGAGCCTTCCGGAGACAGGATATAGACCGGGCCGGATGCCCGCGACAGGTAGTTCTGCGCAAAGCCGCGGATCATCTCGCGCTGGGCAATAGAGAGGCGGCGATCGGTAGAGGCGACGGGGATGTCTACGGTTTGCTCGGCTTCGGTAACGACGATCGGATGACGCTCCCGGTAGTCGTCGGGAATCCCGCCGGTCGTCAGCTGATCGCGCGGTCCGGCGCAGCCGGAAAGCATTGCAACGGCTATGGATGCGGCCACCAGCAGAGGTTTTGCAGCGCAGAAATGTCTCGCATTCAGATGGACCATCGCCTGATCTCTGTTCTTTCTCATCGGTTCAGACTGCGCCCCGCTCATTTGTAGATAAATCCGATGGAACCGTGGAACTGCGCGTCGGCGATCGGCGCCTGGGGGCTGCCGTAAACCTTGTTGACGCGATTCATGAAGAAGGCGGACGCATCATTCGTCGGGCTGAAATTATCGTCCGGCCGATTGAGTTGATTGCGGGCCACCGGACGCACCAGGTAGGGCGTCGCAATGATGACGAGCTCTGTTTCCTGGCGTTCAACTCCCTTCTGGCGGAAGAGCGTGCCGAGAAGCGGTAACTTCGAGACGCCGGGCGTGCCGTTCATCGTCTGGGAAATGTTGTCGCGGATGAGGCCTGCAAGAGCGATCGAACCGCCGGAGGGAAGTTCGACCGAAGTTTCGGCCGACCGGCGCTGATAGGTTGGCGCAGCGCCCGATACCGAGGGCGCCGGTTCGGAAACATTGGTCTTGATCTGAAGGCTGATGCGACCGGAAGACAGGACCACCGGCTTGAAGGCCAGATTGATACCGTAATTATAGGGAACGACCGTGACGTTGCCCTGATTGTCCGTCGTCGAATAGAGAACCTGACCGCCGGAATTGAACGTCGCAGCTTGACCGGAGATCGCCGTCAACGTGGGTTCAGCCAGCGTGCGCACGACCTTCCCCTGCTCCAGTGCATTCAAGTAGGTCGATATATCGTACTTGCCGATCGAATTCTTGAAGAGCGCGGCAAGGCCCCCACCGACGACGGATGTGGCGCTATCAGCAGATGGGCTGCCGAGCTGTGCGACCGTCATGCCCGAGGAGTTGGTGACGAGATTGTCGAAGCCTAGCTGCTTCAGCACTTCGCGGCGAACCTCGGCGATCGTCACCTTGAGCGTAACCTGGTCTTCGCCCTGGATCTGCAGGAGATTGACGACCTGAGAGACCTGGCGGTTTTCGGCAAACAGTGCAACGGCGCTATCGCCCCCCGTACCGGAGGCCGTCTCCGTGCGCGTCGTGGCTTCGCCGCCTTTCAGGAAGGCTTCGGCAAGCGAGGCTGCCTGGGTCGCATCCTGCGGCGTGCGGACGGTGCCTGTCAGAACGATATTGTCGGAGACGATCTCGACCTTGATAGCGGAGTCCGGAATGAAGCGGCGCAGATTGGCTTCGAGACCGGAGACATCGCGCTCAATCTCGATGTCGAGGCTGACGACCTCCTCGCCGCTCGCGCCGAAGACAAAGATATTCGTCTGCCCGACCTTCTTGCCGAACAGATATATGCGCCGCGAGGTGCGTGTCACGGCATCCGCCATGCTCGGATCGGAAACGAGAATGTCATGTGCGTCTTCCGGCAGGTCGACGACCAGAGCCTTGTTGAGGCCGAGTTTCAGACGACGATGTGCGCCCGGGCCACTTTGAGAAATGCGGATGAGGCTTTCCGAGCCGGCGTTGGCCTGCTCCACGCCAAAGGGCGCATGAATGGAGATCGGCGCGACACCCGTCGCAGCCATTGCCAGCGAAAGGCAGCCCGTCAGGAAAAGCCTGGTGCGCTGTTTTGAGTTGCCCATCTGCATTTCCCTTACTCCGGCTTCACTGAGCCGGTGGCATCCGTGACGATGGAGCCGGATTTGATGACCTGAATGATTGCGCTGCCGTTATCGCCGCTCAGCAGATAGTCTGCCGCGCTGGTGTCCTGCTCCTGCGCATCGGCAACCGAGCGCAAGGCGAGCGACAGGCGATCCGCCATTTGTTGGGCAACGGCCAGAACCTTTGTCTGATCGGGGGTCAGTTCCAGCGTTGCAGTGGTGCCGACGGCTGCCTTGCTGCCGTCTTCCTTTTCCTCGATCTGCTGGTCGATGGCGAGGACGCGAACGTTGCTGAGCACGGTTTCGGTTATGTATTTCTCCGTGCCCTGCCCCTTGCGCACCATGATAACGTCGACGCGGTCATTGGGGAGGATGAAGCCGCCGGCGCCGGTCGCGACGGAGATTTCGGTCGCAACTGCCCGCTTGCCGGCAGGCAGCAGCGAAGACAGGATACGGCTGTTGGAATCGGCGACCTTTTCCGGACGGATCGGCTCTCCTTCGAAGACGGGCAAGCGCACGACAGCCCCTTGCAGATCCTTGATGGCATCAGGCCGTTCAGTCTCGGTAATAAAACCCTGGACAACGCCATTTTGCGGCCAGGCCATCCAGTGAACGGCTTTTTCATCCAGCCTTGCGCCAACGGGAAGATTGGCACTGGAGACCAGGACGTTGACGGTCGGCTCTTTTTCGATAACGGACTGGACTTTCGTCACCACGCCCCGATTGCCGGCCATGTTCATTGCAAGAAAACCGGCAAGGCCGGCTGCCACCACGGCGACAGCTAGGATAATAAGGCGGGCCGGTTTCATTGATCATTCCTCAGGGCACGACGCGTTCGCCCCGCAGAATGCTCAGGAATTGGTATAATTATGGTTAATGGAATACTTACATTTTAAGTTAACGGCCGATTAATACGCCGTTATTTCAGGCTTTCCAACGCCGCGATGAACAGCGGTGAGGATGGGAAGGCCATGAAACCGCCGATCGCGATGGCAATGCCATAGGGGATTTTTTTTGCGAGCAGGAGCGAATTGGGCATGGGAAGGCCGATGGCCAATATCGTGTTCGCCTGTGACCGGATCACAAGGATCGCCAAGGTGACCAGGCCACCGACGATACTGACATAGGTCAGAAACGACAGCAGAGCAGAATCGTAACCGAACCAGAGCGCGGCCGCGCTCAAGAGTTTCGCATCTCCGCCGCCCATAACATTGAGCGCGAAAAGCGCGAAGCAAATGCCGAACACGATAGCGGCACCCACTGCGTGCATCCCGATTGCCGGAAGAGCAAGGCCGCTCAATGGTGCGAGCACGGCAAATGAAATTACCAGGATCAACGATACCCTGTTCGGGATCGTCATCGTCAACAGATCGGACATGGCCGCAAAAGCAAGGCAGAGAGGAAAAATCAGAAGGATTACAGCTACCATCATCTTCTCACCTGCCCCAAGTTCTCATCTACCTAAGCAAAAAGGCCCACGGCGGTTCGCTCGTGAGCCTGATCGCTGTGAACGAGAGCTACGCTCCAGTTATTACGGAGTAGTCTTCGTCGTGGCATTAGACAGCTTTAGACCGAGCTCGCCGAACGTGTCGTTGAGCTTGGTGCCGAGCGTGGTGGCGCCAGCAACGAGGGCTACGGAAATGAGGGCGGCGATCAGGCCGTATTCGATTGCGGTCGCGCCGGATTTATCTTTTAAAAAACGGCCAAAAATTTCGGTCATGATCACTCCTAATTCCGGTTGATGTTTCTAAACCGAAGCTACGCCGCAGCTGTTAAGGGGCCGTCTTCGCCGTAGCATCGGACAGCTTGGTGCCAAGTCCAACGAAGGTGGCGTTGAGCTTCTGGCCGAGCGTCGTGGCGCCAGCAACGAGCGCTACGGAAATGAGGGCGGCGATCAGGCCGTATTCGATTGCGGTCGCGCCGGATTCATCCTTCAGAAAACGGCTAAAAAGCTTGGTCATGGCTACTTCTAACTCCAGTTGATGTTCAGCACGTCCGCCAACTGTTTGCCGTTGATCGGATAGCAGCAACCTAGCGAATGGCTGTTTCCATCGACTTAATGAAATGCGTTAACGGGATGTAAACGAGACAACCGGCCCGCTCAGGATAAGTAATTCCTTACCGCCTTACTTACATTTTTACATGAATTTCGGCAGAAAATGCGGAACAACAGCTTCCGGACATCCAGTAACGGCACAAATTTCTGGGGCACGGCAATTTCACGCCTCATCGGCGCGTACCGAAACAATCCAATTCGTTTCGCTCGTGAACATGTCATGGAACGCTTAAAGCTTCGTTCACCATTTTTTTCCATTCTATACGCACTTTGCATTGCGATCGTGAAAGAGGCCAAAATGCCATCGAACGGCAAGACCGTTTTCTTTGCCTGGGTGATTGCGGCTCTCACGGCATCCACAGCCTTCGCCCAGGAAGACATGCTGCGCGTTTACATGGATCACGCGCGCGTTTTGAAGCTCGACCGTCCGGTCAGCAAGGTCATCGTCGGCAATGCCAAGGTTGCAGATGCGACGGTTGCCGATGCCAAGACGATCGTGTTGACGGGCCGCAGTTTCGGCACGACCAACATCGTGCTGCTCGACGGCGATGGCAACGCCATTCTGGACGAACGCATTCTCGTTTCCATCGACGAAGGCAATACGGTGCGTGTCTATCGTCAGACAGAGCGCTCGGTTCTTTCCTGCACCCCCAACTGCGAACAGCATGCGCAGCAAGGTGGAGCCGCCTCCACAAATTAATGAATACGCGCTGCTCACGCCCATTCGTTAAAATGACTGCTCCGACCTGAAACGGAAAATCAACGAACACGCCCTAGTGTGCGCCCGAAGAACATTTTCGAGGCCAGACTATGGCGATCAGTGAGCAGGAGACGGGCAAGGTGCGTGTGTCCCTCCGTTTATCCAGACTTCGCGCCCTGGCCCGCTCGCGCGATGGCTCCGCCGCTATCGAATTCGCGTTGCTGGCTATCCCCTATTTCATCGTCATATTCGCCATCCTGGAAACCTTTATCGCCTTTGCGGCGGAAGAACTCGTCTCGAACGCCGTCGATACGATGAGCCGCCAGATGCGGACAGGGCAGATCACCTTCATCGATTCTACCCGCCCGACCTATAAGACGCAGACGCAGTTCCGGCAGGCTTTCTGCGACGAGATCTCGATTATCATCCGCTGCTCGGAAACGGAGGCGGCAACACCAAGCAAGCTTTATCTGGATGTCCGGAGCTTCACGACCTTCGCCTCGATCCCGACCACCATCCCCAGAGCATCTGCGGACAAATATTCCGATCTGAAGATTTCGGATTTCAAGTTCACGCCCGGCGGCCCCGGCACGATCAACATGGTGCGCGCCTATTATCGCTGGTCCATCATTGTCGACCTCGTCCGCCCCTATGTCACCGGCCTTCGCCCTGTCGGCAGTTCCATGCCGAGCGAATACCTTATTGTCGCGACGGCAGCCTTCCAGAACGAACAGTATCCATGATGGCGCGCCGCGGACTTCTCGTATGGCTGGCTTCGACGACGCGGCGCTTCGCCCGCGACAGGAAGGGCGTCGGCGCCATCGAGTTTGCAATCATCTTCCCGGTTCTGATCATGCTCTATCTGGGCGCGTTCGAGATCACGATCGGGCTCAGCGTCAGCAAGCGCACGACACGTGCCGCCGGCGCGATCGCCGATATCATTACCCAGCAGCAGAATGTCACCAAAAGCTCGCTCGCCGATATCGCCAAAGCCGCCCCGGCAATCTTCGCGCCTTATGACAGTTCCGATCTGTCGCTGAAGGTCACAGCAATCCAGATCGACGGCAGCGCAAATCCCACGGTTCTCTGGTCCTGGGCCCCGAGCGGTACGGCGCCCTATGCCAAGAACAGTGCGGTTTCCGGTGTGCCTACGGAAATGAAGAAGGCAAACAGCTTCCTCATCCGCACCGAACTCAGCACGCCTTATACGCTGTTCGTCTTTGCCCCCGATTTCATGCCGTCCGGGATGCGCACCATCACGATCAGCCGCAGCTATTTTTATCGCCAGCGGCAGAACGACAATATCCCCTGCGGCGACTGCTAGAGTCTGGCGCGCCTTTGCGCGACATGCTCTCTGTCTAGCGCATTCGTTATCCCAAAAACCGCTACGCACTATTGCGCGACATGCGCGCGCTTCCACACCTCAGATTTGCCAAGCGGTTTCCGTCATTATATGGCTGGGCGTTATTCAGATCGTTCCAGCCGAGGCTGACGACAGTAGATAATGCGGGTGAAAAATGGCGCGTGCCTTTCTCTTCGTTCTGGATTCCTTCGGTGTCGGTGGAGCGCCGGATGCAGCAGCCTATGGCGATGAAGGCGCCGATACGCTCGGCCATATCGCCGAATTTTGTGCGGCGGGTGCCGCTGACCGGGCGGGTCTGCGTTCCGGTCCCCTCTCGCTGCCGAACATGTCGGCACTCGGCCTATTGCATATTGCGCGGGCTGCTTCCGGCCAATTTCCAGCCGGCATGCCGCTGCCGGACAGGATCTACGGTATCTATGGCGCTGCCACTGAAACTTCGCGCGGCAAGGATACACCGTCAGGACATTGGGAAATTGCCGGAACGCCCGTTACCTTCGACTGGGGCTATTTTCCGAGCGAGGGCGATGCCTTTCCACCGGAGCTGATCGAAGCGCTCTGCCGGGCGGCCGACGTGCCCGGCATTCTCGGCAATTGCCATGCTTCGGGGACCGAGATCATCGCCCGCTACGGCGAAGAGCATATGCGCAGCGGCAAGCCAATCTGCTACACATCAGCGGATTCCGTGTTCCAGGTCGCCGCTCACGAGGTCTATTTCGGCCTCGATCGCCTGCTCAAGTTTTGCCAGATCGCCCGCAGCCTGCTCGATCCCTACAATATCGGCCGCGTCATCGCCCGGCCCTTCATCGGCCAGAGCGTCTCGACCTTCCAGAGAACGGGCAACCGCCGCGACTTCTCTGTGCCGCCGCCGGAACCGACGCTGCTCGACCGGCTCGTCCAGAATGGCCGGAATGTGCATGCGGTCGGCAAAATCGGCGATATCTTCGCCCATCAGGGCGTCTCCCGGGTGATCAAGGCGAATGGCAACGACGCGCTGATGGATGCCTCCCTGGCTGCCATCGACGAGGCGGAGGAAGGCGATCTGGTCTTCACCAATTTCGTCGATTTCGACATGATCTACGGCCATCGCCGCGATGTGCCGGGCTATGCCGCAGCACTCGAATCCTTCGATGCGCGCCTGACGGAAGTTCATCAGAAATTGCGGGAGGGCGACCTTGTGATCCTGACGGCCGATCACGGCTGCGATCCGACCTGGCGCGGCACCGACCATACGCGCGAGCGCGTGCCCGTCATCGCTTACGGCCCCGGCATCCGGTCGCGTTCGATTGGCGTTCGCCGGACCTATGCCGATATCGGCGAGAGCGTTGCGCGGCATCTCGGAATTCCCGCAGGCCCGCACGGAAGGAGTTTTCTGTGATATCGCATTTGAAGAAGGTAGAGCTGCATTGCCATCTGGAGGGTGCGGCCCCCCCAGACCTGACGGCTTCGCAGGCCCGTAAATACGGCATCGACATCAGCGCCCATCTGCAGGATGGCGTCTACGTCTGGCACGATTTTGCAAGCTTTCTGGAATGCTATGACAAAGTCTCCGAGGTCTACAAGACCGAGGAGGACTATGCGCTGCTGACAGAGACCTATCTGGAGGAGCTTGCCAGCATCGGCACGATCTACAGCGAACTCATCGTTTCCCCCGACCACGGCAAGCGCATCGGCCTCGGCGCGGATGCCTATATCGCCGGCGTGTGCGAGGGCATTCGCAGGGCAAAGGCAAAGAGCTGCATCGAGGCCCGGCTGATTGTGACCGGGGAACGGCATTTCGGCCCGGAAAGCGTGATCGGAGCCGCGGAATATGCCGCAAAGGCCGACAATCCGCTGATTACCGGCTTCAATCTCGCCGGCGAGGAGCGAATGGGACGTGTTGCCGACTATGCGCGCGCTTTCGACATCGCCCGCGATGCGGGGCTTGGCCTGACGATCCATGCCGGCGAAGTTTGCGGCGCCTTCAGCGTCTCGGATGCACTGGACGAGGTTCGCCCCGCGCGCATCGGCCATGGCGTACGGGCAATCGAGGATGCCGATCTCGTCAAGCGTCTGGCTGATCTCGGCACCGTGCTGGAAGTCTGCCCCGGTTCGAATATCGCGCTTAGGGTTTTTGAGAATTTCAGTTCGCACCCGCTGCGCAGGCTGAAGGACGCGGGCGTCAAGGTGACGATCAGCTCCGACGACCCGCCGTTCTTCCATACGTCGCTCGAGCGGGAATACGAGCTGGCCTCCGGTGCTTTCGGCTTCAACGATGCCGATATCGATGCGATGACGCGCACAGCTATCGAGGCAGCGTTCGTCGATGAAGAGACCCGCAAGGCGCTGCTCGCGCGCCTTTAACGGGTGCGCTGGATTGTTAATGGTCCAGGCAAATCAGCCTCCGCTCTTGAAGTGGAGGCGGTTTCCATGGAAGAAACAGCCGATAAGAACAAAGAATTGGAAGGTTTCCCTATGGACGGCGTCACAGTCATTGATCATCCGCTCGTGCAGCACAAACTCACCATCATGCGGCGCAAGGAAACCTCGACGGGCAGCTTCCGCCGGCTGTTGCGCGAGATCTCGACACTGCTCTGCTACGAGGTGACGCGCGATCTGGAATTGACCATGGAGACAATCGAAACGCCGATCCAGGAGATGCAGTCGCCGATCCTGGAAGGCAAGAAGCTGGTTTTTGCCTCCATCCTGCGCGCCGGCAACGGTCTCTTGGAAGGCATGCTCGATCTCGTACCGTCTGCCCGGGTTTCGCATATCGGCGTCTACCGCGACCATGAAACGCTGCAGCCGGTGGAATATTACTTCAAGGCGCCCGAAGATGTGGCCGAGCGCCTGATCATTGTCGTCGATCCGATGCTGGCGACCGGCAATTCCTCGATTGCCGCCATCGACAAGCTTAAGGAGCGCGGAGCGCACAATATCCGCTTCCTCTGCCTGTTGGCCGCTCCCGAGGGCCTCAAGAACTTCCGCACCGCGCATCCCGACGTTCCGGTCTTTACCGCCGCCATCGACAGCCATCTGAACGAGAGGGGCTATATCGTGCCCGGTCTCGGCGATGCGGGCGACCGGATGTACGGCACTAAATAATTTCGACTTCGTTTACCAAATCGAAAGACTTCCAAGGCCCGGTCGTCCATTCCGGGCCTTTTTAGTGTTGCGATTAGCAACTTCTCAGCACTTGCGGATTAGCTGCTTGAAGCATGGGGTTCCGCATGAGGCGGGGTTATACAGGAAGGATTTCTGTTCATGCTCATGCGAGCTGTCCTATTTGCCGGCATAGCGGCGGTGCTGGCGACACAAGTGCCTTCCCTGCTCGCAGTCGCGACACGGCAGCCTGGCAATACGATCTCCCCCAACTTCGTCTCGACCGAAGATGACCCACCTGACGCTTCTGCACCGATCGCCAATGGTGGCACGATGCGCCTGCAGGCCGATGCGCAGGGTCACTATACAGGCAACTTCAGGATCAACGGTAAGCCGGTGCAGGGGCTGATCGATACAGGCGCCACCTATGTCGCGCTGAACGAAAGCCTTGCCCGCAGGCTCGGTTACAGCGGCAACCAGCTTGACTTCCGCTACGCGGTCAATACGGCCAACGGCCAGACCAAGGCCGCGCATGTGACGCTCGACCGCGTGGAAATCGGCGGCATCCGTGTTCGCAGCGTCGAGGCCTTCGTGCTGAAAGACGAGGCGCTGAGCGGCACGCTGGTCGGCATGAGCTTTCTGCGGAAGCTGGCCTCCTACTCCGTCGCCGACGGTTCGCTCAGCCTCAAACAGTAGTTCGATCAGATCCGGCCGGCGATAACCGGAAGCAGGGCCGGTTTCTCGTCGGCAATGCGATAGTTTGCGGCAAGTGCGGCCACAGCTCTTTCGGCGGAAGCCTCGTCGGCCGCGTGAACGAGCGCGATCGGATCGCCTTCATGCACATGCGTTCCAAGCGGCAGCAGGCCGGTGAAGCCGACGCTGTGGTCGATTCTGTCGGCTGGATGGCGTCGCCCGCCGCCGAGGTCGATGACGCTCACGCCGACGTCGCGGGCGTCGCAGGCAGCGAGCCAGCCGCCGCGGGATGCCGGAATAGCCCGCTCTATGGGGGCTCTGCGCAGGTAGGCATCCGGCCGCTCCAGAAGATCGGCGGGGCCGCCAAGCATATGCACCATGCGTGCGAAGATCTCCGCAGCCCTGCCGGACGAAAGTGCCTCCTGCGCCTTGCTCTCCGCCTCGATGAGCGAGCCGGCAACACCCGATTGCACAAGCATTTCGGCGGCAAAGGCGAGGACGACGGTTTCAAGCCGGGTGCCGGCCTTTCGGCCTGCCAGAAAATCGAGGCAGTTGCGTACCTCCACGGCATTGCCGGCACTGTCGGCCAGCGGCTGGTTCATGTCCGTTATCAGCGCCGATGTCTTCACGCCCGCGCCGTTTGCGACCTCGACCAGCGAATGCGCCAGAACAGCCGCCTGCTCCGGATCGGCCATGAAGGCGCCGTTGCCGGTCTTGACGTCGAGCACCAGCGTCTGGAGACCAGCAGCGAGTTTCTTGGACAGGATCGACGCCGTAATCAGCGGGATGGAATCGACGGTCGCCGTCACGTCGCGCACGGCATAGAGCCGGCCATCTGCTGGCGCCAAGGCGCCTGTCGGGCCGATGATGGCGCAGCCGACGTCCTTCACCACCTTGCGAAAGAGCGTGGCATCCGGATTGATCGTATAGCCTGGAATAGATTCGAGCTTGTCCAGCGTACCGCCGGTATGGCCGAGGCCGCGGCCGGATATCATCGGCACCGCCAGACCGCAGGCGGCGGCGATCGGGGCAAGCATCAGCGAGACGTTGTCGCCCACCCCACCGGTCGAGTGTTTGTCGGCAACGGGGCGGTCAACGCCTGCCCAGGAGAGCATGTCGCCGGAGCGCGCCATGGCGAGCGTCAGCGCCACCGTTTCCGTGCGCGACATGCCCTTGAACCAGACCGCCATGGCGAAGGCACCGATCTGGCCTTCCGACAACTCGCCTGCCGCAAGCGCCGAGATGAAGGCATCGATATCGCCTGACGGCAGTTCGGCGCCGTTGCGCTTCTGGCGGATGATCTCCTGCGGGATCATCTCAATAGCTCGAGGCAACCGCCGGCTTCGGTTCCGTGCCGCTGAGCACGGCGAGGATATTGTCGAGCAGGCCAGAGGCGCCGAAACGGAAGGTGGAGGGCATCGGCCAGTCCGGCGTCATGATAGTTTCGGCCAAACTCAGATAGAGTGCCGCATCGGCGACGGTCGAGATACCGCCGGCGGGCTTGAAACCCACCTTGCGGCCGCTCTCCCTGATGGCGCGGATCATGATGTCGGCGGCTTCCAGCGTGGCGTTGACGGAAACCTTGCCCGTGGAGGTCTTGATGAAATCGGCGCCTGCGTCGATCGCCAGCTGCGAGGCGCGTCGGATGAGGGCCGCGTCCTTCAGTTCGCCGGTCTCGATGATCACCTTCAGGAGCACAGGTGCTACGCATTCGGCGCGTATGGCCGAAACCATGTCGATGACGGCCTTCTCGTTGCCCGCAATCAGCTTACGATAGGGAATGACGAGATCGATCTCATCGGCACCGTCGGCGATCGCCTCGCGGGTTTCGGCGGCGACATCGGCGATTTCCATATCGCCGGACGGGAAATTGACGACGGTTGCGATGCGGACTGGGTGACCTTTGCCGAGCACGGTGCGGGCATGGGCGACGAAACGCGGCCAGATGCAGATTGCGGCGCTGTTGCCATAGGGCGTCTGCGCACGGGCGCAAAGTGCATCAATCTGTTCCTGCATGCAGTCGTCCTTCAGGTTGGTGAGATCGAGAAGGGAAAGGGCGACAGCGGCCGTTTCCCGGCTGGAATGGCTATTCATTTCGCTTCCTCCACCGGCAATCAGCTTCCGGCAATCATTTCTTTGAGTATAGCGGCAAGACGGGCACCGCCAACCGGCGCCATATCCTTGGTTTCTTCGTGGCTCAGCTCGTTTCCGGTCATGCCAGCCCCATAGTTGGTGATTACGGAGGCAGCCGCAACCCTCAGCCCCAGCATTCTTGCAATGATGACCTCCGGCACGGTCGACATGCCGACCGCATCGGCGCCGAGAATACGGGCCAGGCGGATTTCGGCCGGCGTCTCGAAGCTCGGGCCGGAGAACCACATGTAGACGCCGCTTGCGAGCGGGATATCCAGCTTCTTTGCTGCATCTCGCATGGCCGCCGAAAGCTCAGCGTCATAAGCATTGGTCATACCGACGAAACGATGATCGCTCTCTTCGCCGATCAGCGGGTTCATGCCGGAATAATTGATATGATCGGCAATCTGCATCACCGAGCCGGGCGGTATCTCCTCTTTCAGAGAACCGGCCGAATTGGTGAGGATGAGGGCTTCGACGCCGAGCGCCTGCAGGACCTCGATCGGCAGGCGCATGGCGTTTGGGTCGCCCTTTTCGTAATAGTGGACGCGGCCCGAGAGCATGATGACCGGCACCGAACCGAGATGGCCGGCGACGACTTCTCCGGCATGACCGGAGACGGCGCTGACGGGAAAACCCGGCAGATCCTTATAGGGGATGCAAACCGCACCGGTGATCTCTCCGACGAGCGAGCCAAGGCCGGAGCCGAGCACGATGCCGTATCGCGGCTTCAGCCCGCCGAGCAGCGCCGTGAGCAGATCGATAGTCGCAATCATCCGAGTTCGGTCTCAAAGCTGAAGGGAAGAAGCTCATCCATGGTCATGGTCTTCTTCACGCCGGTCTCGTCGCAAAGGTAGATCTTCGTGCCCTTCGAGGCGAATTCCGAAATCTTCTGCCGGCAGCCGCCGCAGGGCGGGCAGAGCGGCAGCTTTTCGGCGATGACGGCCATTTCGACGATCTTCTTGGCGCCGCCCATGATCATGGCGCTGATTGCCGTCGGCTCGGCGCACCAGCCCTGCGGGAAGGAGAGGTTCTCGATATTGGCGCCGGTATAAACCTTGCCGTCTTCGGCGCGGATCGCCGCACCGACCGGAAACTTGGAATAGGGCGCGTGCGCGAAGGCCATGGCGCCGCGAGCGGCTTCGAACAGGTCGTGGGACATATCAACGCTCCTTTACATAGGGCACGCCGCCGGCCTTCGGCGGGATGGCGACGCCGATGAAACCGGCGAGCAGCACGCAGGTCAGAATATAGGGCAGCGCCTGGAAAACCTGAACGGGCACCTCACCAATCAACGGTACCGACTTACCCTGCATGAAGTTCGACAATGCATCGAGGAAGCCGAAGAGCAGGCAGGCGAACATGACCGGGACCGGCTTCCACTTGGCGAAGACCAGTGCCGCAAGCGCGATATAGCCCTTGCCGGCTGACATGTCCTTGATGAACGCAGCAGACTGGGCGATCGACAGATAGGTGCCGGAGAAGCCGCAGAGAATGCCGGCGCACATGACGGCGCGGTAGCGCAGCCAGCTTACCGAAATGCCTGCCGTATCGACTGCACCCGGATTTTCACCGACGGCACGCAGGCGAAGGCCGAAACGCGTGCGATAGAGAACCCACCAGGAGAAAGGCACGGCGAGGAAGGCAAGATAGGTGAGGATATTGTTGCCGGAGATCACGCCGGCATAGAGCGGGCCAATGATCGGCACGTCGCGAATGGCATCCGCACCCGGAAGCACGATCGGCGCGAAACGCGCTTGCGGGTCCAGTTGCGGCGTGCGGCCGCCCTGCCCGAACCAGGCCTGACCGAGCACGATGGTGATACCGGCGATGAAGAAGTTGATGGCGACGCCCGAGATGATTTGATTGCCGCGATTGGTGATCGAGGCAAAGCCGTGCACGAGGCTGAGCGCCACCGAGCAGACCACGCCGGCGCCAAGGCCGGCCCAAGCCGAGCCGGTGAGATAGGCCACACAGGCGGCGGCGAAGGCCGAGCCCAGCATCTTGCCTTCGAGACCGATATCGAAAATGCCGGCGCGCTCGGAAAACAGGCCAGCAAGTGCGGTGAAGATCAGGGGAATGGAGAGCCGGATCGTCGAGCTCAGAACGCTGATGAAAATTTCATAATATTCCATCGTCCGTTCCTCAGGCTCGCTTGAACTGCTGGTAGATATGCACCATCGCCGGGCGGAACATATATTCCAGCGCGCCGGCAAACAGGATCACCAGACCCTGAATGACGAGGATCATCTCGCGGGTGATGTTTGGCATTTCGAAAGAGATCCAGTCGCCGCCCTGATAGAGGACGCCGAAGAGGATTGCGGCGAAGATGATGCCGAGCGGATGGTTTCGTCCCATCAGCGAGACGGCGATACCGACGAAACCCGCGCCACCGACGAACTCCACCTGCAGGCGCGCCGACGAGCCCATGACCGGGTTCAGCGCCATCATGCCGGCCAGCGCTCCAGAGAGCAGCATAGCGATAATGACGATACGCGCATAGGGAATCCCGGCATAGGAGGCCGCTGTCGGGCTGACGCCGAGCGTGCGCATCTCAAAGCCGAGCTTGGTGCGCCAGACCAGGACCCAGACGAACCAGGCCGCGACCAGCGCAATGATGAAGGAGACATTGAACGGAGCAGCACCGAGTTTGCTGCCGAACATCGCCATGACCCAGCCGAGTTTCGGAAGCTGCCCGCCCTCCAGGAAGGTGCGGGTTTCCGGCGCCATCTTGCCCGGCACGATCAGCACATGCACCAGCAGATAGACCATCAGCGCTGCGGCGATATAGTTGAACATGATCGTGGTGATGACGATGTGGCTGCCGCGCTTCGCCTGCAGGAAGGCAGGAATGAAGGCCCAGGCAGCGCCGAAAAGGCCGGCGCCGACGACGGCAACCGGCATGGTCACATACCAAGGCACATATTTGTCGAGCGCCAGCGCCGCCAGCGCACAGCCGAGGCCGCCGACATAGGCCTGGCCTTCCGAGCCGATATTGAAGAGGCCGGCATGGATGGCGACGGCGACCGACAGGCCGGTGAAGATGAAACTCGTCGCGTAATAGAGCGTGAAGCCGATGCCTTCACCGCTGCCGAAGGCGCCTTCGATGAGCAGCGAGAGCGCGGCCAGCGGGCTTTCGCCTATCAGCCAGACGACGAAGCCTGATATCAGGAAGGCGACGATCAGGTTCAAAAGAGGGATCAGGCCGTAATTGATCCATCTCGGTAGGGGTACGGAAGCAGTGCTCATCAAGGCCTCACGCGGCAATGCCGGCCATCATCAGGCCGAGGGTCTGTTCACCGGCATCGGGCGCCTTCTCGCCGACGACATGGCCGGCGAACATGACAAGGATACGGTCTGAAAGGGCACGGATTTCATCGAGTTCGACGGATACGAGCAGGATCGCCTTGCCCGCGTCGCGCATCTCGATGATCCGGCGATGGATGAATTCGATGGCGCCGATATCGACGCCGCGGGTCGGCTGGCCGATGATCAGCATTTTCGGGTCACGCTCGATTTCGCGGGCGACGACGATCTTCTGCTGATTGCCGCCGGAGAAATTCGCCGTCTTCAGCCGCGGGTTCGGCGGGCGGATGTCGTACTTCTCGATCTTCTCCATCGCATCCTTGCGAATGGCTTCGAGATCGAGCAGCGGTCCGCGGCTGTAGCCCTTATGGCGATGATAGCCGAGCACGGAATTCTCATATTCCTCGAATTTCAGGACCAGCCCCATGTGATGGCGGTCTTCGGGAATATGGGCGAGGCCGAGCTCGCGAAGCCGGGCCGGATCAGCCTTGTCGATTGGCTGGCCGTCGAGCAGGATTTCGCCTGACGCCGGCTTGCGGATGCCGGCAATCGCCTCCAGCAGTTCCGATTGGCCGTTGCCGGCAACACCGGCAATGCCGACGATCTCGCCGGCGCGGACATCGAAGGAGACGTTGTCGACCATCGTCACGCCCCTGTTATCCTTGACCGTAAGGTTGCGGATGGACAGAACGACATCGGCGGGCTTTGCCTCGCCCTTCTGGACGCGCAGCAGCACGCGGCGGCCGACCATGAGTTCGGCCAATTCCTCGACTGTAGTCTCGCTCGTCTTGCGGGTGGCGACCATCTCGCCGCGGCGCATGACGGAAACCGTATCGGTGATCGCCATGATCTCGCGCAGCTTATGGGTGATGAGGATGACCGTCTTGCCCTGATCGCGCAGCACGCCAAGGATGCGGAAAAGGTGATCGGCTTCGGCCGGCGTCAGCACGCCTGTCGGCTCGTCGAGGATCAGGATTTCGGCGCCGCGATACATGGCTTTGAGGATTTCCACGCGCTGCTGCAGGCCAACCGGGAGCTGCTCGATCAGCGCATCCGGATTGACCTCCAGGCCGTACTCGGTTTCCAGCCGCTTGAGTTCGGCGCGGGCGGAAGCAACGCCCTTCGCCAGCAGCGCGCCGCCTTCCGCACCGAGCATGATGTTTTCGAGGACAGTGAAATTATCGACCAGCATGAAGTGCTGGTGCACCATGCCGATGCCGGCTGCGATGGCGGCCTGGCTGTCGCGGATGGTGACCGGCTGGCCGTTGACGCGGATCTCGCCGCTATCGGCATGGTAAAAACCGTAGATAATGGACATCAGCGTCGATTTACCCGCGCCGTTTTCCCCGATGATCCCGTGGATCGAGCCCTTGGCGACGGTGAGGTTGATGTCCTTGTTGGCGTGAACGGCGCCGAATTTCTTGTCGATGCCGACAAGTTCGATAGCAGGCTGGTCTGTCACAGCAGGCTCCAAATAAGAAAAGGGCGTATGGCGAAAATCCTTGTCCGCCATACGCCCGATCTCAGTTTCGACTCACTTCGGGCAAGCGTTGTCCGTGGTGTAATCGTGGACCTTGACGGTGCCTGCGACGATGTCGGCCTTGGCCTTGTCGAGGGCAGTCTGCATTTCGGCCGTGATCAGCGGCTTGTTGTTGTCGTCCATAGCAGCGGCAACGCCGTCTTCCTTGATGCCGAGGGCCAGGACGCCGGGCGTGAACTTGTCGTTCTTGGTGTCGTTGAAGGCATTGTAGACGGCCAGATCGACGCGCTTGACCATCGAGGTCAGAACGGAACCCGGATGCAGGTGGTTCTGGTTGGAATCGACGCCGATCGACAGCTTCTTGTTGTCGGCTGCCGTCTGCAGAACGCCAAGACCGGTTGCACCGGCTGCTGCGTAAACGACGTCTGCACCCTGATCGATCTGGTTCTTGGCGAGCTCGCCGCCGCGAACCGGGTCGTTCCAGGCTGCACCGGTCGTGCCGGTCATGTTCTGGAAGACTTCGATGTCGGACTTGACGGAACGAGCGCCCTGCTCATAGCCGCATTCGAACTTGCGGATCAGCGGAATATCCATGCCGCCGACGAAACCGACCTTGCCGGACTTGGAAGCGAGGCCAGCGAGAACGCCAACGAGATAGGAGCCTTCCTCTTCCTTGTAGAGGACGGAGCGGACATTCGGCTTGTCGACGACGGAGTCGACGATGATGAACTTGGTATCCGGGAATTCAGCGGCAACCTTCTCGACAGCCGAGGTCCAGGCGAAGGAAACGGCAACGACCGGGTTGAAGCCGCGGCTTGCAAAGTTGCGGATAGCCTGCTCGCCCTGGGTGTCGCCGGTGGGTTCGAAGTCACGGTAGGCGATGCCGGTTTCCTTCTTGAACTTTTCGGCGCCGTTGAAGGCCGCTTCGTTGAAGGACTTATCGAACTTCCCGCCGGTGCCGTAAACGAGAGCCGGCTTGATGTCGGCGGCAAGCGCCGTCGTCGACATCGCTGCCACGGCAAGGAGGGTGAGAAGGGATTTTTTCATGAGTTTGCAGCCCTGTTGTTACTATTTGTTTGGGGTCCTCCCGCAAGCCTTTTGAGGCATGTCTGCGGAACCACCGACCTCCCCCCGGAGGCCTGGCTGCGTGCATCCTTGCATGGCTCAGCGAAAAATTCACCAGAAATTTTTCGGTTGGTAAAGATTTGCCATCATTGCTGAAAATCAGTCCTCGGGTGCTGAATTCTGGGCAAATCTGCCGCTAAAGTGCGGATTTTCTGATCAACGGCGCCTCGTCATCAGCACCAGAATCCCGCTGCTTCAGTACCGGCCGATCGTGCCCGTTCCACACCCTGCAGATAGTGCTGGCTGGCGTCAGCGGTCAGGCGGTAAAGCGGCCAGCCACCGGCGGCTTCTTATAGCCGATCATCCAGAAGAGGAGCGACAAGACCAGAAACACGGCGAAGGCCGGCTGCAACATGAGCCACTGGAAGATAAAGGCATAGAAGCGCGGGTGGATATAGTAGGAGAGGGACGACTGGAGCGCCGTCAGCGTCGTGGGGCTGACATCCTGCCAGGCATCGGCCATCGGGGTCATGATCACTTGCGAGGATGCGACGGATTGAATCGAATCGATGGTTCCGGCAATGACCGCCGCTGCCAGCGCAAACAGACTGGCGAGACGCAACAAGAAACGCATCAAATCCTCCGACGACGGTAATGCCTTGATATCCGGCGAGCCGCGCCATTGTCTACCCAAACCAGACATAGGTTTGCGGCAGACACGGCGCAATGGACGGCATGCGCGCAGTTTTATCAGAAGAAGTCAAAAAACTGTTAGATTTGGGTTGATCGGCAAAAATTCATCGGTATATATCGCGCCGTTCCGACGATTTGCTCCTCTCCGGTGCGAAACGCAAATGGACAGGTGGCCGAGTGGTTGAAGGCGCACGCCTGGAACGCGTGTGTACGTGAAAGCGTACCGAGGGTTCGAATCCCTCTCTGTCCGCCATTTTTCCTTACGTTAATGTTCTGAAATTTTTGCATTATTTAATGCCGACTCGCCTGCCTCCGATCGCTGAGAGTTCTGTGCGGCGAAGCATTCCCAGCCGCAATCATCCTCGGAAAGGCGCTTGGCCACGAGCGATGGTGACTGTGCAGATAACTAACGCGCAGGCAAAGCAAAAGCTAATGGACCAAGCGCGTCCTATGTGGCAGCCAGCCATTTAACAAGGTAGCGACGAATTTCTTCGGGCTGGTCTACAACGCCATCGTAAGACGATAAGCTGCTCCGGACTTTCAGCACAGAACCACTTCATTGCCAACGACGGAGAGGGGAGACCAGCGATGACGAATTTCAAGGCTGAGGACGAAGCGATCGGAACGATCATCCTGATGGAGGAACTGTTTCAATCCCTGGTCAAGTCTGGCATCGTGCCTGCAGCCGTCATGGCGGATGTCGTGCGTGGCGCGGTTGCGAGGCTGGATACGACCGATCATTTCGGCGCCGGCGCGGCTGTTCGCCATTACTTCGAAAGCTGGCTGTCGAAGTAGATACCTTTCCGGAAGCAATCACGCCGAAATCAGCAGAGTGCGATGAGCTGGATCTCAGATCCGGCGGCGTAGGATGCATAGGCAATTTTCAACACTCTCTGGGAAATGTCGGATTCAATAGCTGTCATGTCATCGTCTGACATTTCCCACACGGCGTATGCATCCTATACAGGCGACAGAACTTCTAAGAGGAAAAAAGCACTGTCCACGCAACGCCCAAAGCAGCTGTCGTCGCCAGGATCGGTATCACCGACATCCTCAGCCGGAAGATGGCGACTGCGGCGAAGATGGTCAGCGCCAGAGGCGGCAAGGCGATGGACGTCAGGACGGGCAGATCCATCGTCCACGCCCTATAGGTAAAGCGCGTCGTCTCGCGGAACAGCACATGCAGCCCGAACCAGACGGCGAGATTGAGGATCACGCCGACGACGGCGGCGGTGATTGCCGACATCGCACCGCTAAGTGCCACATTGCCGCGCATCTTCTCGATGAAGGGCGCGCCTGCGAAGATCCAGAGAAAGCTCGGGATGAAGGTGACCCATGTCGTCAGCATGGCGGCGAGCGTTGCGGCCGTGAGTGGGCCTAATGGTCCCGCTGAACGATAGCCTGCCAGGAAGCCGACGAACTGCGTCACCATGATCAGCGGCCCGGGAGTGGTTTCCGCCATGCCCAGACCATCGAGCATTTCGCCCGGCTGCAGCCAGCCGAAATGTTGCACCGCCTCCTGTGCGACATAGGCGAGCACCGCATAAGCGCCGCCGAAGGTCACGACGGCCATCTGGCTGAAGAACAGGCCGATCTTGGAGAAGGTATTGTCGGGACCGAGTGTGAGGAGAAGGAGAGCGACCGGCAGAAGCCATGCGGCGGCAAGCGCGCCCGAGGTCTTCAGCGACCACGCCAGATTGGGGCGGGCGTGGGCGGGGATCTCCTCGCCCAGAAGCGAATCCCTGTCTTCCAGGATTTTGCCGGCGCCGGATTTGTGCCCGCCGCCGAGCTTGAATGCCGTCATACCGGCGCGCGCACCGAAATAGCCGATCAGCCCGGCCGCAAGGATGATCGCCGGGAACGGAACATGCAGGAAGAAGATTGCAACGAAGGCGGCGGCTGCGAGCCCCACCATGACATTGTTCTTCAGCGCCCGGCTGCCGATGCGGAAGACCGCCTGGACCACGATCGCCAGAACCGCGCATTTCAGGCCGAAGAACATGCCCGCGATGACGGTCACGTTTCCGAAGATGACGTAGACATAGCTCAGCGCCAGGATCGAGAAGAGGCCCGGCAGGACGAAGAGGATGCCGGCGATCATGCCGCCCAGAGTCCTGTTCAGCAGCCAGCCGATATAGATTGCCAGCTGATGGGCTTCAGGCCCGGGCAGCAGCATGCAGTAGTTCAGGGCATGCAGGAACCTGTGCTCGCCGATCCACCTTTTTTCGTCGACGAGGATGCGATTCATGACGGCGATCTGTCCTGCCGGGCCGCCGAAGCTGAGGGCGGCGACGCGCGCCCAGACCTTTACGGCCTCGGAGAGCGGCACGACATCCTTTTGGGCCGAGCCGGGCTGCTCGGCCGCGTCTTTTGCAAGGTCGGTCATGGGCTCTACCCCTTCCTGGGATTGGGCCAGTTGTGCGTCTCGTCGGTCGCATCGCGGCACCAGCGATAGAAGGCGTCATAAAGCAGCATTCCGGCCTCGAGCTGCGCAAGGTCATCGTTGAACATGCGGGAAAGGCCGAGCGATGCCGCCAGGAGGCCGGGCGCTTCAGGTGCAAGGTCCGGCCGGGCGGTGTCAGCGCCGCGAACGATCGTCGCAAGGTGCAGAAGCGGCTCGGTTTTGAGGCCGAACTCTTCGATCATAGTGTCGAAGGTGCAAAGCTCCCCTCGGTGGCTCCAGAAGACGTTTTCAATGTCGAACGGCACCGCGTTGAAGCGATCGGCGACATCAGGAACCTCGGCGGCCGGCACGAATAGGAAAACGGCCGAGGGATCGACGAAACGGCGGATCAGCCAGGGGCAGGCAATGCGGTCGATCTTCGGCCGCGCCCGCGTGACCCAGACAGTCCGCCCCCTGGCATCGCGCGGCGGCAGCTTGACGTCGGGCACCAGAATGCCCTTTGCATCGCGCCAGCCTTCGAAACCGCCTTCGAGAACCTCCGCTTCAACGCCGAGGGCGCGAAGGTGGGCGGCAGTCCCATGCGCGAGCTTCTGGCCTCGCTGGCAGAGCACGATGACCGGACCGGCCACTTCGCCCGCCCAATCGGCCACGGTGCGATAGTCGCGGCGAGTGGAGCCGGGAACAAGGCGCGGATCGGCGGCAAAATCCTCGTCGTTGCGCACATCGATAATCGTCGGCAGGTTGGGCGTGCCGATGATACGGTTCAGCTTATCGGAAGAAATTTCAAGAAATGACGGCATAGCGCGTCCCTCCGTTTGTTCGGGTTCAAAGGACGCGATTCTTTGGCCTTGGCCTCGTGGGGTGATCGCAACCCCATATCTAATCCTCTGCTCTTCGTGGTCTAAAAGTCAAGCCTCGTGGCGCATCACCGCTGCTACGCCGGCCGGCTCCATCGTTTCCACTTTCCAGAGCGTCGCATTCAAGCGGTTTTTCCGCGGTGACGACTATCTGGCCGTTGACGATGAGTCCCGAGTACTTGCGTAAAAATCCGCCGAAGCGAGCCGGTTCCATGGAGATCGGGAAGCGCTTCCCTCAGCGTTCAGTCAGGTTGATTGTCTAAGGGATCAACCGTCCCCTCCTGCCAATTTCGGCTGTTGTCCAGGACCTGCCGGTCGGCAAAGCCGCGATCACTCCTTCGTTAGCGGACGGAACCTTATCTAATATCTGCGGTTCTTTAATGGACCGCTTGACGTTTGTTCCTCAACCTTAGATCAGATCGCCGGCGGTCTACCTTCCGCCCGCGTCAGCGGGCGTCTTTTTGCCCTTAAAAGCGACGTAAAAAACGCACCACTTCTTGCGTCCGGCGCCATCGGGTGCGGGAATCGACATCGACGAATGGAAGCTGGCAGGCCCAGCAAATGCTGGCGCGGCTGATGCCGGCCGCCTCTTTGATTTGCCTGATGCCCAGCAGGATTATAGGGTCCTGACGTACCTGACCGTATCCGTGAAGGCCCTGCGAGGCGCTGGCGGCAAGGCAGCGCCTTTTGGGAACAAGCATGCGCCGGCTCAGTTTCCTTTCCATGGCAAAAACCTCCATGGCAAAAGCGGGCACGATCCGCATCGGCATATCGGGATGGACCTATGCGCCCTGGCGCGGTGTCTTCTATCCCAAGGGGCTGGTGCAGAAGCGCGAGCTTGCCTATGCCTCGCGGCAGTTTCCCTCCATCGAGATCAACGGCACATTTTACGGGCTGCAGAAGCCGGACGCTTTCGCCAGCTGGCGCGATGAAACCCCTGATGGTTTCGTGTTTTCGGTCAAGGGCTCGCGCTACATCACCCATCTCAAGCGCCTGCGCGACATCGAGAAGCCGCTTGCCAATTTCCTCGCCTCCGGCCTCTTGCGCCTGGGGCCGAAGCTTGGGCCGATCCTCTGGCAGTTTCCACCACGGCAGAAATTCGATGCCGAGCTCTTCGAGAACTTCCTGTCAATGCTGCCCAAGGATACGGATGATGCGGCCGATATGGCGAAGGGGCATGACGAGCGGCTCGACGGCCGCGCCTGGACGAAGAGCGAAGCGGCGCAGCCGATGCGGCATGCGCTGGAAATTCGCCACGACAGTTTCTGTGCGCCCGAATTCATCGAACTGCTGCGCAAGCACAAGGTCGGGCTGGTGGTTGCCGATACGGTGGAATGGCCGTTGCTGATGGATGTGACGGCCGATTTCGTCTATTGCCGCCTGCATGGATCGGAGCAGCTTTACGTCAGCGGCTATAGCGATGAGGCGCTTCATCGCTGGGCCGGGCGCATCGATGCCTGGACACATGGAATCGAACCCGAAGATGCCAACCGCATCAAGCCGCCGCTGAAACGATCGGCAAGGGGACGCGATGTCTATGTCTATTTCGACAATGACGTGAAGGTGCGTGCGCCAGCCGATGCCCGATCGCTTGCCGAGCAGCTCGGCGTCGCTCTGCCGCCTGACGACAGTCTCGCCGTCAAGCCGAAACGCCGCGGCGGGAAAACAATGGTCGAGGAGCCACGCCGGCACTGGCCAGCTCTGCGCACTTCACCTTAGTCTAAACCAGCACCGCCTGATCGGTGCGATCCTCGGTGCCGAAGAACTTCAGATAGCGCTCGACCTCGGCCGGTTCGCCAGTCGCCTTTTGCGGGTTGTCCGAGAGCTTGACCGCTGGGCGGCCATTGGCGTCGCTGACCTTGCAGACGATGGAGATCGGCAGGAAGTCGGACGTATCGGTTGGTGCACAGCCGGCAAAATCGTTCGTCAGGTTGGTGCCCCAGCCGAAGCTCATGCGCACCCGGCCCTCGAAATGCTTGTAGGTATCGATGATCGCATCGACATCGAGCCCATCGGAGAAGATCAGGAGCTTCTGGCGCGGGTCGCGGCCCATCTTCTTCCACCAGTCGATGATCTTCTCGCCGCCTTCGATCGGTGGGGCGCTGTCCGGGCGGAAGCCGGTCCAGTCAGCCACCCATTCCGGCGCATCGCGCAGGAAGGCGGCCGTTCCGAAAGCATCCGGCAGCACGATCAAGAGGTTGCCGCCGTAAAGCTTGTTCCAGTCGCGCAGCACCTTGTAGGGCGCGTTCCTGAGCTGCTCGTCCGTCTCGGCAAGAGCGGCGGCCACCATCGGCAGCTCATGCGCATTGGTGCCGACGGCTTCCAGATCGGAATCCATAGCCAGCAATACATTGCTGGTGCCGGTAAAGGCCGGGCCGATGCCTTCCTTCAGCGCTTCCACGCACCAGCGCTGCCAGAGGAAGCTATGGCGGCGGCGGGTGCCGAAATCGGAAATGCGCAGGCCCGGCAGCTCGCGCAGCTTCTCCACCTTGGCCCACATCTTGGCCTTGGCGCGGGCATAGAGCACATCAAGCGTGAAGGGACCCATCGCCTTCATGGCGGCGCGCGAACGCAGCTCGTTGATGATGGCAAGGGCGGGGATTTCCCACATGGTCGTTTCCTTCCACGACCCATGGAAATCGAGCACATATTGCCCGTCCTTCTTGGAAAGCTCGTATTCCGGCAGCTGGAAATTGGAGAGCCAGGCGAGGAATTCCGGCTCGAAGATCTGGGCGCGGCCATAGAAGCTGTTACCGGCGAGCCAGATCATCTCTTTCTTGGCGAGCCGCAGCGTGCGCGCATGGTCAAGCTGCTCGCGCAGCTCGCCCTCATCGATCTCCTCGGCGAGACGCACGCGCTTGGTGCGGTTGATGAGGGTGAAGGAGGCCTCGACGTCAGGATAGAGCTTCCAGATCATCTGCAGCATCAGGAGCTTGTAGAAATCCGTATCGATCAGACTGCGGATGATCGGATCGAGTTTCCAGGTGTGATTGTAGACGCGCCTTGCTATATCGGTCCTGGCCATGAAACTCCTGCCTGTCCGTCAATCCGGTCAGGTGCGGCCGTTTGCGACCAGCGCACGAAACCGGCTCGTGCGCCTTCTTATCGAAAAATAGATCGGCAAAGTCCAGAAAAAACAACACGCGAGTTACCTCAGCGGAGTGGCTGCAGGACGCGCTTCAAATGTATGGTATCAACCCGTCATCGTGCCGGTGCGGCAGGCTGGGCGGGCGCTGTGCCGCCATTCTGCGGCGGAGGCTGCGGAACCTGGGACTGCATCTGCTGGCCGGGCTGCTGCGGGGCGACATCATTGGCTTCCTTCTGACCCCAGATCTCGACGGGGATCCAGACGAGGAAGGCCAGCACCAGCGCAGCAATCAGCACGGCCAGGATGCGATAACCCGTACGGCCCTGCTTGGCCTTGACAGGCGAAATCTGTTCTTCGGCGTGAAGCTTTTGATCGGACTTTTCCCAACGCGTTTCCGTATGGGTCATGATCGTCTCCTTCCGGTAATCCGCAGGTTTCGGCTTGCGGAGCTCCTGCCAGGAAAACGACATGCGGCGGGGATGGTTCCGAGGCGGCTCAGTATCCCGCTTTGCGATCGACGACGAACTGCAGCGGCTCGCCACGTTCGAAGCGGGCGATCTGCATTTCGACATGACGAAAAAGCGCGTTCTCTTCGGAGATCGCGGCGTCATGCGGCGTGATGAAGACATTCTCCAGCTGCCAGAGCGGGTCGTCCGCCGGCAGAGGCTCGACCTCGAACACATCGAGCGAGGCGCCGCCGAGCACGCCGGCCTCGATCGCCGCGACGATATCGGCCTGGACCTGGCTCTTGCCGCGGCCGGCATTGATGAAGACGGGCTTGCCGAGCGCGCCGCCCTGGCGCAGCCTGGCGAAGAAGGCCTTATTGTATAGGCCTGTCGTATCCGGCGTCAGCGGCAGAAGGCCGACGACGATATCGGTCTTTGCCAGGAAGGCGTCGAGCTCCGGCCCGCTGAAGGTTTCGATGCCATCGACCTCTTTCTTCGAGCGCGACCAGCCGATGACGTTGAAGCCCATGACACGCAGCTTGGCGACGGCATCCTGGCCGAGAATGCCGAGGCCCATGACGCCGACGGTGATTTCGGCAGCTTCCGGCGGCACGAGCTTGCCCCAGATACGGTTGCGCTGGTCCTTGTCATGCTGGCGCTGCAGGCGCAGATGCATGAGGCACTGCATGACCACCCATTCGCTCATGCGCGTCGTCAGGCTGCGATCGACGAAGCGGACGATCGGCAGATCGGGCAGATCGGGAATGGACAGGATGCTATCGACCCCGGCGCCGCCGGAAAAGAGCACCTTGAGGTTCGGGGCGCGCTTGAAAATATCCGCATCCGGCTTCCAGAGCAGCGCGTAGTCGATGCCGGTTAGGTCCAGCGCCTTGCTGTCCGGGTCGGCGGCATTGATGCTGCCGCGGTCGGCAAAGGCGGTCTTCAGGATACGGGCGACGGTTTGGGGATCGAACTTGAGGTCGACGACAACGGGAGGTTTTGCTGACATGATTTTCTTTGCTGCTGTCCGTCTTATTGCTGGACCGCTGCGGTCGGCACCGCCTCGATATTGAAGGCGGCGGCCATCAGCGCCCTGGTATAGTCATGTTTCGGCGCCCGGAAGATCTCCGCCGATGGCCCCTGCTCCACCACCTTGCCGAAGCGCATGACGATGACATCGTTAGCCAGCGCTTTCACCACTTTCAGGTCGTGGCTGATGAAGAGATAGGCGAGATCGTGCTTCTTCTGCAGGTCTCGCAAGAGGTCCACCACCTGCGCCTGCACGCTCATGTCGAGCGCCGAGGTCGGCTCGTCGAGCATGACGAAACGCGGCTTCAGCACCATGGCGCGGGCAATGGCGATGCGCTGGCGCTGGCCGCCGGAAAATTCATGCGGGAAGCGCCAGCGGGTCAGTGGATCGAGCCCGACCTCCTCCAGCGCCCAGCAGACGCGCTGGTCGCGCTCCTCGGCAGAAAGCGAGCGCTCGTGCACCTTCAGGCCTTCGGCGACGATATCGCCGACCGACATGCGCGGGCTGAGCGATCCATAGGGATCCTGAAAAACGACTTGCAGCTGGTTGCGCAGCGGCCGCATTTCCGTGAATGAATAGTTCGCTATATCTTTTCCGACGAAGGAAATGCGGCCCTTCGAGGAGATGAGGCGGGTCAACGCCAGGCCAAGCGTGGTCTTGCCGGAGCCGGATTCGCCGACGACGCCGAGCGTCTGGCCGGAGCGCAGCGTCAGATCGATGCCATCAACCGCCTTCACGTGATCGACGACCTTGCGCATGAAGCCGGCCTTGATCGGGAACCAGACCTTGATGTCGCTGCCTTCCATGACGACAGGCCTGGAAGGATCGGTGACCGGCGGTTCGCCGCGCGGCTCGGAGGCGAGCAGGTGGCGGGTATAATCGTGCTTCGGATTGGCGAAGACCTCTTCCACCGTGCCGGTCTCGACGATCTTGCCCTTGGTCATGACGCAGACGCGGTCGGCGAACTTGCGCACGATGCCGAGATCATGAGTGATGAAGAGCATGGACATGCCATGCTCACCCTTCAATTTGCGCAAAAGTTCGAGGATCTGCGCCTGGACGGTCACGTCGAGCGCTGTCGTCGGCTCGTCGGCGATCAGCAGTTCCGGCCGGTTGGCGAGCGCCATGGCGATCATCACGCGCTGGCGCTGGCCGCCCGAGAGCTCGTGCGGATAGGCCTTCAGGCGCTTTTCCGGCTCGCGGATGCCGACCTGGTTCAGGAGTTCCAATATGCGGGTGCGCGCAGCCTGCCCCGTCATGCCCTGATGCAGCGCCAGAATCTCGGCGATCTGCTGCTCGATCGTGTGGAGCGGATTGAGCGATGTCATCGGCTCCTGGAAAATCATGGTGATGTCGTTGCCGCGCACTTCGCGCAACTCGCGATCGGAGGCCTTCAAGAGATTCTTGCCCTTGAAGAGGATCTCGCCGCCCGGATGGCTGGCCGAAGGATAGGGCAGAAGCCGCAGGATCGAATTTGCCGACACCGACTTGCCGGACCCGGATTCACCGACAAGCGCCAGGACTTCGCCCTTGCCGATATCGAAGGAGATGCGGTCGACGGCGAGCGAGGTTTCGCCGCCTTGATGGAAGGCGACCGAGAGATCGCGGACGGAGAGCAGGGATTCACTCATTGGAACGTCTTTCTCGGATCGAAAGCATCGCGCACTGCTTCGCCGATGAAGATCAGCAGCGAGAGCATGATCGACATGGTAAAGAAAGCCGTCAGGCCGAGCCATGGCGCCTGGAGATTAGCCTTGCCCTGGGCGATCAGCTCACCGAGCGAGGGAGAGCCCGGCGGCATGCCGAAGCCCAGGAAATCGAGCGAGGTCAGCGTGGTGATCGAGCCCGAAAGGATGAAGGGCAGGAAGGTCAGCGTCGCTACCATCGCATTCGGCAGCATATGCCGCCACATGATGGTGCGGTTGTTGACGCCGAGCGCGCGGGCGGCCCGGACATATTCGAAATTGCGGGCGCGCAGGAACTCGGCGCGCACGACGCCGACGAAGCCCACCCAGGAGAAGAGCAGCATGATGCCGAGCAGTACGAAAAAGCCGGGGGGCAGGATGGCGGCGATGATGAGCAGGATATAGAGCACCGGCATCGAGGACCAGATCTCGATGAAGCGCTGGAAGAGCAAGTCCGTCCAGCCGCCGAAATAGCCCTGGACGGCGCCGGCCGTGACACCGATGACGGCCGAGCAGATGGTGAGCGCCAGGCCGAAGAGCACGGAAATGCGGAAACCGTAGATGACGCGGGCGAGGACATCGCGCGCCTGATCGTCCGTGCCGAGCCAGTTGAGATTGCCAAGCCTGCAATCGGGATCGTTGGCACCCTGCGGATAGGCCGAGCAGCGCTCCTCCTTCGACATCAGCCAGAACGGCGGCGTCGGGGCCGAATGCGGAATATTGGAATTGACCGACTGGTAGGAATAGCGGATCGGCGGCCAGATCATCCAGCCATTGGCATTGATCTCATCTGCTATGACGGAAGAGCGATAGTCCGTCTCGGCCAGGAAGCCGCCGAATTTCTCCTCAGGATAATTGATGATGACGGGGAAAAGGATTTCGCCCTTGTAGGAGGCGATGATGGGCCTGTCATTGGCGATAAACTCGGCAAAGAGGCTGAGCACGAAGAGGATAAGGAAGAGCCAGAGCGACCAGTAGCCGCGCCGGTTCGCCTTGAAGTTCCGCCAGCGGCGGATGTTGGTCGGCGACAGCAGGCCCTTGCGGGGCGGGCGTACGGGCGTCGTCGTCGGGTTTGCGGCGGCATCCATCAGACGTCCCTCCGCTCGAAGTCGATGCGCGGATCGATCCATGTATAGAGCAGATCCGAGATTAGGCTGACGAACAGGCCGAGCAGCGAGAAGATGTAGAGCGTCGCAAAGACGATCGGATAGTCGCGGTTGACGACCGAGAGATAGCCGAGGCGGCCGAGACCATCGAGCGAGAAGATGTTCTCGATCAGGAGCGAACCGGTGAAGAAGGCGGAGATGAAGGCGCCGGGGAAGCTCGCGATGATGATCAGCATGGCATTGCGGAAAACGTGGCCGTAGAGCACCTGGCGCTCGGTGAGGCCCTTGGCGCGCGCGGTGATGACATATTGCTTCTTGATCTCGTCGATGAAGGAATTCTTGGTCAGAAGCGTCGTCGTGGCGAAGGATGCGAGCGACAGCGAGATCAGCGGCAGCGTGAGGTGCCAGAAATAATCGAGCGGCTTCTGCCACCAGGCCAGCTGGTCGAAATTGTCCGAGACGAGACCGCGCAGCGGGAACCAGTCATAGAAGGAACCGCCGGCGAAGAGCACGATCAGCAGGATGCCGAAGAGGAAGCTCGGCACTGCATAACCGACGATGATGACGCCTGAGGTCCAGACATCGAAGGAGGAGCCGTCCTTGACTGCCTTGCGGATGCCGAGCGGAATGGAGATGGCGTAGGAAAAGATCAGGATCCAGATGCCGAGTGAGATCGAAACCGGCAGCTTTTCGGCAATCAGATTGAGCACGGTCGTGTTGCGGAAGAAGCTTTCGCCGAAATCGAAGCGTATGTAATTCCACATCATTTCGCCGAAGCGGGTCAGCGGCGGCTTGTCGAAACCGAACTGCTTTTCCAGCTTGGCGATCAGCTCCGGATCGAGGCCCTGGGCGCCGCGATATTTGGAATTGGCGTCATCTCCCGCGCCGCCCAGGAGATCGCCGCCCCCGGAGATGCGCTGGTCGGCGCTGTCGGCCTGACCGGTCAACTGGGAGATCACCTGTTCGACCGGACCGCCGGGCGCGAATTGAACGACGATGAAAGAAATCGCCATGATGCCGATGATGGTCGGGATCATCAGAAGCAGGCGGCGAAGAATATAGGCGCCCATCAGTCTCGGGCCTCCAGGAATATCGTCGCCTGCGCGCCGTCCAGTCTATTGCCGTTCAATCTGCCAGCCTTCCTTTGCCGGATTATGCCGGCATTTCGTGATTCGCGGATGCCATTTGGAGCGCAGGCCCCCTCGCATTGCAAGCCTGCTCATTTCGCCGCGGTGGACCACCAGGCATCGGGGAAGCCAAGGCTGTACGTCGGAAACTCCGCCGGAGGCGTCACCGTATTCCAATAGGCAATCGAATAGGTGTCGCGGTAGAACAGCGGAATGACATAATGGTTGGCGAGCAGCACACGGTCCATCGCCTTGATGGCGGCGACCTGTTCATCGCGGTTGGGGGCGAAGATGATCATGCGAACAAGCGCATCGACGGCCGGATTGGCGATGCCGGCATAGTTGCGCGAGCCCTGCTGGTTGGCGGAACCCGAGCCCCAGTAATCGGCCTGCTCGTTGCCCGGGTTCATGGTCTGCGCCCAGACATTCCAGATCATGTCGTAATCGAAGCTGCGGGCACGGTTGGTATATTGCGCCGCATCGACGGTGCGCACCCGCGCATCGATACCAATCTTCTTCAGATTATTGGCATAGGGTACTGCCCAACGCTCCAGCATCGGGCTCGACAGGAGGATTTCGAAACTCATCGGCTGGCCGCTCTTGGTATTGACCATGCGGTTTCCCTTCAATTCCCAGCCGGCCTCCTTCAGCAGTGCGATGGCCTTGCGAAGATTGTCCCGGCTCTTTTGCGGATCGCCGCCGACGGGATTGCTGTAGGGCGTGGTGAATACCTCCTGCGGCACCTGATCCTTCAAGCCCTGAAGGATTTCCAGTTCCCTGCCCTGGGGTAGGCCGGACGAGGCGAGATCGGTATTCCAGAAATAGCTGTCGATGCGTTTGTAGCTGTTGAAGGCGACGGTCCGGTTCAACTCCTCGAAGTCCAGGCCGTAATTCAGGGCCTCGCGAACCCGCTCGTCCTTAAAAATGTCGCGGCGCATATTCGGCACGAGAGCCTGCATGATCCCGGTGGAACGCAGCGGATTCGGAACGTCCTGCTTCTTGACGCGCCCGTCCTTCACGGCCGGAAAATCATATCCCGTCGCCCAGCGCGCCGCGGTCGTCTCCTGCCAATAATCGCTGTTGCCGGCCCGGAAAGCCTCGAACTCCACGTCCCGATCGCCATAATAGGTGTAGAGGATGTTGCGGAAATTGTTCTGGCCGACATTCACGTTGAGGTCCTTGCCCCAATAATCGTCGCGCAGCTCGTAGCGGATCGTCGCGCCGGGCGAGAAGGCGGCAATCTTGTAAGGTCCCGAACCCATGACAGGCTCGAGCGTCGTCTTCGAAATGTCGCGCGGCTTGCCGTCCGGTCCCGGGGCTTCCCACCAATGTTTGGGCACGACAACCAGCTGGCCGAGAATGTTTGGCAGCTCGCGATTATTCTTTTCATCGAAGGTGAATGTGACGTCCCGCTCGCCCGTCTTTTCGGCCTTGACGACGTGACGGTAGTAGTTCCCGGCGAGCGGATTGAGCTCCTTGGTCTTGTCGAGGCTGAAAATCACGTCTTCGGGCGTGACCGACTGGCCGTCTGCCCATTTCGCTTCCTTGCGGAGTCGGAAGGTCGCGCTGGAAACATCCGTCGGATAGGAAAGACCTTCGGCAAGCAAACCGTAGGAGACGAGGAGTTCGTCGTCTGCCGATTTCATCAGCGTGTCGTAGACAAGCGACAGGCCGACAGCCGTCTCGCCTTTCGCCAGCAGCGGATTGAAAGTGTCGAACGTGCCACTCGAAGACAGGCGCAGGTCACCGCCTTTCGGGGCACCGGGATTGACGTAGTCGAAACGAGTGAAACCCGGCTTGTACTTCATTTCGCTGATGACCGAGCTGCCGATCTGGAACTGCTGGTCCTCAGCCAACAGAGTCACAGGCGCGAGCGCCCCCGCCAAAACCACCAGCAGACCGATTTTCGACCACGAGGCCATCATTCAGCATTTCCCTGTTTATTAGCTTTCGCCGACAATACGAAAAATGCCGGCGAAAAACAGGTGAGAGTTTGTTTTTTGCCGGGCTCGCAATATTTTGACCTGACCGTTTACGTGCAGGGCGTCACTTCCTCGAGACGCTTGCGCAACATCCGCCGCAGTTCGCCAACGAGACGTGGATCACCAGAGCCATCGGGGTCATTGGCGGCTGCGACGACGATGCGCAGCAGCTCGAGGACGAGAGCGCCCAGAAGATCGACATCACGCTCGACCGAAGGCTCGGCATTCTTGAGGAGTGCGGTGATGCTGACGCGAAGCTCCGCGCGCGATTTTGCCTTGCGCTCCTTGGGTACATCGCGCCTGGCGGCGAGAACGGGAAATTCCGGATGTTCCTCGAGAAAGCGGCCGAACCGCGTGAAGATCGCATCGCCGATCTCGGCCGCACTCCCGCCGCGGGTCTTCTCCGCGAGCTCGGTGAGGCAGCCGTTCAACTGCTGCAGGCGGTCGATGTGTAGCGCTTCGGCAAGCAGGAGCTTGGTCGGGAAGAATTGATAGAGTGAGCCGATAGAGGAATTGGCGGCTGCGGCAATCTCCGTCATGGTCGCGGCGTCATAGCCCTTTTCGAGAAAGACCCTGGCCGCTGCTTCGAGGAGGACGGCGACGCGGTCGTGGCCGCGCTGACGTTTCGGCACGCGGGTCTGCGGTTCGGGGCTTGATTTTTGTGAGGTTATCCTCGTATCTGTCATTGTGAGGATACCCTCATATTTTCTTCCCCGGAGATTCCCATGTCCCTCTACGATCCCAAGACCACAGCACTCATTTCCATCGACCTGCAGGGCTTCATCGTCAGCCGGCAACTTGCGCCGCATTCGGCCGAGCAGGTGGTCGAGAATACCGCCGCGATCGCACGGAAGTTGAAGTCCGAAGGCGGCACGGTGATCCTCGTTACCGTCGGATTCTCCCCGGACTATGCCGATGCTGTCAACCAGCCGGTGGACGAGCCGGCGGTTTTCCCTCAAGGCGGCCTTCCGGCCGAAGCGCTTGCGGCTCCTGCGGAAATCGCCGCGCTCGATGTCGACGTCCATATCGTCAAACAGCAGTGGAGCGCCTTTTATGGTACGGCGATGGATCTCCAGCTTCGCCGCCGCGGCATCAAGACCGTGATCCTGACGGGCATCGCAACGAATTTCGGCGTCGAGGCAACGGTCCGCGATGCCTTTGCCCATAACTACGCCGTCATCGCCGTCGAGGATGCGATGGCGACCTTCACCGCCGAAATGCATGCGCTTTCCTGCGGGCGCATCCTGCCTCGGCTCTCGAGGGTGCGCAAAACGGCCGATGTTCTTTCCAACGGCTAAAGCCTTTCCCGTGCCACCCGCCAATCATCGATTCACCAAAATTGCTTTTCACGGTAGATTCGATTGCAAATCACTCTGGCGCAATATGGGAACGGCATGGCTTTCGGCTTAATTCGGGCTTTCGGGACTCAAGCTTTCGGGACTTTCGGCAAGCTGATATTCGCTGGCGCAATGGGCGCAAGCCTTGTCGCCGGCGATGTCGGCGCTCAGCAGAAGACACCGAGCCCCGGCAGCGCCAAGGCGGTTTTCGGCGCGATGAAATTGCCGACGCAGGGACCGGCGCAGCCGATCGGTTTCTATGCCAAGGGCTGCATGACAGGCGCCGAAGCGCTGCCGGCAGACGGGCCGACCTGGCAGGCGATGCGGCTTTCGCGCAACCGGCGCTGGGGTAATCCGGCGATGATCGCGCTTCTGGAGAAATTCTCGCAGGATGCGCATGACAGGATCGGCTGGCCGGGCATCCTCGTTGGCGACATCGCCCAGCCGCGCGGCGGGCCGATGATCAACGGCCATGCTTCGCATCAGATCGGCCTTGATGCCGACGTCTGGCTGACGCCGATGCCCTCGCACCGCATGAGCTACGAAGAACGGGAGAACCTGCCCTTCATCAGCATGCTGCAAAAGGACAAGTTCCTGACCATCGATCCCAAGGTTTGGAGCGAGCAGCGGGCAGCGCTTCTCATGCTGGCTGCGAGCTATCCGCAGGTCGAGCGCATCTTCGTCAATCCGGCGATCAAGAAGAAGATGTGCGACACCTGGACGGGTGATCGCACCAATCTCGGCAAGCTCAGGCCCGAATACGGGCACGATTCGCATTTCCATATCCGCATCAAATGCCCGCCAGGCGTCAAGAGCTGCACGCCGCAGCCGCCCGTCGCCGCCGGCGACGGCTGCGACAAGTCGCTTGCCTGGTGGTTCACTAGGGAACCCTGGGCGCCGCCGAAACCGCCGAAGCCCGGTGTAATACCGAAGCCGCCGCGTGAAGTCATGGTCTCCGACCTGCCGAAGGCCTGCTCTGCCGTTGTCGATGCCCCGTCCATCGCCTCTGCCGAAGCTGGAACCTATGGCGGCCCTTCTGCGGCGAGTGCACTGGCGGCGGCACCGGCTACCGCATCCGCCATCGATGCTGGCACTGCACTGCCTTCCGTCGGCCCGCTTCCGAGCGACAAGCCCGTCGGGCCATAGGCCTGTGCAACAAGGCTGCCGGCGGCTGTCTTTCAAATCGCAAACGGCTGGTGTAGAAGCGGCCAAACCGATTGAATTACTCGCGCGGAGGTTCCGTTCATGGCCGGCGACAAATGCCTCGCATTGATTGCGCATGACCAGAAGAAGGACGAAATGGCGGAGTTTGCCCGCCGCAACAGAGACCTCCTCGCCAAATGGAAAATCGTCGCCACCGGCACGACCGGCGGGCGCGTGCTTGACGCGGTTCCCGACCTTCACGTGACGCGGCTGAAGAGCGGCCCGCTTGGCGGCGACCAGCAGATCGGCGCCCTGATCTCGACCGGCGAAGTCAGTGCCCTGATCTTCTTCGTGGACCCGCTGACGCCGATGCCGCATGATGTCGACGTGAAGGCGCTCATGCGGCTTGCGATCGTCTACGACATTCCGATGGCGCTCAACGAGTCGACAGCCGAAAAGCTTCTCCCTACCCTTAACGCCTGATATCTCGGGCTACAGCACGGAACCGGCCATGACTGCATCCTCCACTCCCTTGCCCTTTCCGATCCTGATCGGCGATATCGGCGGCACGAATGCCCGCTTTTCCATCCTGTCGGATGCCTATGCCGAGCCGAAGCAGTTTCCGAATGTGCGCACGGCCGATTACGGGACGATCGACGAAGCGATCCAGAAAGGTGTCCTGGACAAGACGTCCGTGCAGCCGCGCGCCGCAATCCTTGCCGTCGCCGGCCCGATCAAGGCCGATGAAATCCCGCTGACCAACTGCCCTTGGGTGGTGCGGCCGAAGACGATGATCGAGGGGCTTGGCCTCGTCGATGTGCTCATCGTCAACGATTTTGAGGCCCAGGCGTTGGCGATCGCCGCACTGTCCGACGAAAACCGCGAGCGCATCGGCTATACTTCTGACGACATGGTGGCGTCCCGCGTCGTGCTCGGGCCCGGCACCGGCCTCGGCGTCGGCGGCCTGGTTCACGCTCAGTCGACCTGGATCCCAGTTCCCGGCGAAGGCGGCCATGTCGATCTCGGACCGCGCAGCAGGCGCGACTATGAGATCTTCCCGCATGTCGAAACCATCGAGGGCCGGATTTCGGCCGAGCAGATCCTCTGCGGCCGCGGCATCGTCAATCTCTATCGCGCCATCTGTGCCGCCGACGGTCTCAAACCGACGATGTCCGATCCGGCCGATATCACCTCGCATGCACTCGCCGGCAGCGACAAGGTTGCCGTCGAAACGGTCTCGTTGTTTGCGACCTATCTCGGGCGCGTCGCGGGCGACATGGCGCTCGTCTTCATGGCCCGCGGCGGCGTCTATCTCTCAGGCGGCATCTCGCAGAAGATTCTTCCGGCGCTGAAAGGGCCGGAATTCCGCGCCGCCTTCGAGGATAAGGCGCCGCATTCCGCGCTGCTGCGAACGATCCCAACCTATGTCGTGACGCATCCGCTCGCCGCTCTGGCCGGGCTTTCCTCCTATGCGCGCATGCCCGGAAACTTCGGCGTTTCGACGGACGGCCGACGCTGGCGGCGTTAGAGCCTTTCCTGATTAGATTGAAGCATTCTGTTGGCTCAAACGGAGTCGGATGGTCGACCGGCCGGCACGCGTCGTAGCCCAGATCTACGGCCAAGCCGGCCGGTCGATCAGCCGGCCCGTTTCAGCCAACCCCGGTGGTTTGCTTGCAAACCAGCTAGGGCCGGGCATCGTTGCGCCAGGAGAAGCGATCGGCTCGGACGTATCTAGAGGTATGCCCGTCGCCAATCGCTTCCGCCCTGACACAAAACTGCTCCGGCAGAATGCTTCAAGCTAACCAGGAAAGGCTCTAAGTCAGCTAGCCAAAGCTCCTCCAACTCTTTATAGAGCGCGCGAATATGCGTGCCGCGCCTGCGGCATGCGGCCCTGAGACAGGAAGCCTATTTTTGGAAGCCGCCGAAAGCAGAAAGCCAAACGTCAACAGCGATACCGTGACCGGCGTCCTGAAGCGTATCATTGCCGAAAACGGCCGGGACCATCTCTGGGGCTATGTCTTCGCAATCGCCTGCCTTATCGTCGTGGCGCTTTCGACAGCGTTTACCGCCTGGATCATGCGGGCGATCATCGACGAGGCCTTCGCCAACCGGCGCGCCGACGTCGTCTGGATCATCTGTCTTTCGATCTTCATCGCCTTCATGCTGCGCGGCTTTGCGAGCTACGGGCAGGGCGTCGCGCTGTCGCGGATCGGCAACGATATCGTCGCGCGCTATCAGCGGCGCATCTATTCACATCTGATGACGCTCTCCGTCGGCTATTTCAACGAGGCACGCTCGGCCCATATCGCCGCGCAGGTCAGCCAGAACGTGACCGGCATCCGCGACGTGCTGAACCTCACGATTACCTCGACGGTGCGCGATCTCCTAACCTTCGTCTCGCTGATCGGCGTCATGGTGCTGCAGGATCCGCTGCTCAGCCTCGCCGTGTTCATCCTGGCGCCGCCGCTGCTCTATGCGCTGCGCTATGTTTCCAAGCGACTGCGCTCGGCCACCCGGGAAGCGGTCAACCTCAACAGCCATGTTCTCGGCGCCATGCAGGAAACAATCCAAGGCATTTCCATCGTCAAGGCCTTCACGATGGAAGAAGCGCTGGAGAACAAGGTCAACAAGCTGATTTCCGCTGCCGAAGGCCGGGCAAACCGTATCGCGCGGCTTTCGGAGCGTACCTCGCCGCTGACGGAAAGCTTTGCCGGCTTTGCCGTTGCAAGCGTGCTTGCCTATGCCGCTTATCGGTCCATCTATCAGGGCGTGCCGCCGGGCGCCTTCTTCTCTTTCGTCACGGCCCTCCTGCTCGCCTATGATCCGGCCCGCCGCCTCGCGCGCCTACAGGTGCAGATGGAGCGAGCCGTGGTCAACGCCCGGATGATCTACGAGCTGCTCGACATGGAGCCGCGCCAGCGCGAACTGCCGGATGCAAAGCCGCTTGTCGTGTCCGAGGCGAAGATCGAGCTGCGCAACGTTTCCTTCGCCTATGGCAACGAGAGCGTCCTGAACGGCGTGACGCTGACGGCTGAGGGCGGAAAAACGACTGCCCTCGTCGGCCCTTCGGGCGCCGGCAAATCCACCGTCATCAGCCTCATTCCGCGCTTTTACGATCCGAAGGAAGGTCAGATCCTGATCGACGGACAGGATATCGCCCATGTTACCAAGCAGTCGCTGCGCCGCCAGCTCGCCTATGTCTCGCAGCAGCCCTATCTCTTCGAAGGCACGATCCGCGACAATATCCGCTACGGCCGCCCCGAAGCGACGGACGACGAAATCGAAAAGGCAGCGCGGCTTGCCTATGCGCATGACTTCATCGTCGCACAGCCGCAGGGCTACGATACGCCCGTCGGCGAAAATGGCGTGACGCTGTCCGGCGGCCAGCGCCAGCGGCTGTCGATCGCCCGCGCGCTGGTGCGCAACGCACCGATCCTGCTGCTCGACGAGGCAACCTCGGCACTCGATACGGAATCGGAAGCGGCCGTACAGAAAGCACTCGACGAAGCCATGACCGGCCGCACTGTCGTCGTCATCGCCCACCGGCTTTCGACCGTGGTACGCGCCGACAAGATCATCGTCATGCAGCAGGGGCGCGTCGTCGAAGAAGGCAGTCACGAGACGCTTGCGAAGGTCAGCGACGGACTTTACGCTCGCCTCAACAATCTGCAGAGGCCTTCGGCTTCTGATTCATTTTAATCGGGATGACGGACTGACATGAGCGACGCTGCGATGAAACTGGTTGTGGTCGGAGCGGCGGGACGCATGGGACAGACGCTCATCCGTCTTATTCATTCCATCGACGGCGTGACGCTGCATGCAGCGGTCGCGCGGCCGGGCTCGCCCTTCGTCGGCAAGGATGCCGGTGAGGTCGCCGGTCTCGGCGCCAATGGCGTCATCATCGGCGACGATCCCTTGACAGCGTTCCTGCACGCCGAGGGCGTGCTGGATTTCACATCGCCCGCCACGTCAGTGGAATTTGCCGGATTGGCAGCGCAGGCGCGTATCGTTCATGTCGTCGGCACGACCGGCTGCTCCGACGAGGACAATGCCAAGATCGCGGCCGCCTCCCGCCATGCCCGCATCGTCCAGTCGGGCAATATGAGCCTCGGGGTTAATCTGCTCAGCGTGTTCGTGCAGCAGGCTGCTCAGGCGCTCGACCCTGCTGACTGGGATATCGAAATTCTCGAAATGCATCACAAGCGCAAGGTCGATGCGCCCTCCGGCACCGCATTGCTGCTTGGTGACGCCGCTGCAAGCGGCCGCAATATCGATCTTGCCTCGAAATCCGTGCGTGTGCGCGACGGCCATACTGGCGCGCGGGACGCCGGCACTATCGGCTTTGCGACGCTGCGCGGCGGCTCCGTCATTGGCGAGCATTCCGTACTCTTTGCCGGCGAAGGCGAGACCGTCACGCTTTCGCACAGCGCAACCGACCGTTCGATCTTTGCGCGCGGCGCCATCAAGGCGGCCCTTTGGGCGCGCGACAAGAAACCGGGTCTCTATTCCATGCTCGACGTTCTCGGGCTTTCTTCTCATTGACCATCTCTCGGAGGCATTTTTCATGAGCGGTACCCTCGTCCTCGTTCGCCACGGCCAGAGCGACTGGAATCTCAAGAATCTCTTCACCGGCTGGAAAGATCCTGATCTGACCGAGCTCGGCATCCAGGAAGCCACGACTGGCGGCCAGGCGCTTGCCGACTACGGCATCAAGTTCGATGTCGCCTTCACCTCCGCACTCGTGCGCGCCCAGCACACACTGAAGCTGATCCTCGACAAGGTCGGCCAGCCGGGCCTGGAAACGATCCGCGACCAGGCGCTGAACGAGCGCGACTATGGCGATCTCTCCGGCCTCAACAAGGATGATGCCCGTGCCAAATGGGGCGAAGAGCAGGTGCATATCTGGCGCCGCTCCTACGACATCCAGCCTCCGGGCGGCGAAAGCCTGCGCGACACCGGGGCTCGCGTCTGGCCGTACTATCTCACGGAAATCCTTCCACGCGTGCTGCGTGGCGAAAAGGTGCTCGTTGCCGCGCACGGCAATTCGCTGCGTTCGCTCGTCATGGTTCTCGACCGCCTCAACCGCGAACAGGTTCTGTCGCTGAACCTGGCGACGGGCGTGCCCATGGTATACAAGCTGAACGCAGACTCGACGGTCGCTTCCAAGGAAGTACTCGGCGACATGTCTGGCGCGCACTGAGCGCGGTCAGGCACCAGTAAAGCTAGGCCGGGCGTGAGTCCGGCCTTTTCCGTTTTCAGTTTTCGATGGTGAACTGAACGCGATCGGCCGCAAAACGGCTGATCGAATATTGCACCGGCACGCCTTCCAGATCGGTGTTCATCGCCTTGGTGATCAAGAGCACGGCGCCCGGCGTCAGTTCCAGATCGGCAATATCTCCGGAATCGGCATGGGCGGCGGTGATCTCCGTCGTGGCACGCACATAGTCCGACAGGCCGAGTGCGGCAAAGGCCTTGGTGATGGACTCCGTCTTCCGATAGATCTCGCCGATGCCGGCAAAACGAGCGGCCGGGAACCAGCTCGTTCCGCGCGCGACGGGCCGTTTATCCGCGTCGCGCACCGTTTCTAGACGAATGACCGGCGTGCCCTGTTCCACGCGCAGCCAGCGGGCCACCTCGGCATCGGCCGCTTCCTCCGCATGGCCGAGCAGGAGCGCATGTGTCTCGCGCGCCTGGTCCCTCAGGCCGTCGGTAAAGCGGGTACGGCGGCTGATCGGAAAATTCAGGCGCTCCTTGCGCTCGATCAACGTGCCGCGGCCTTGCACCGCACGCACGATGCCTTCCTGGGCAAGTGCGGCAAGTGCGCTGCGAACAGTATGCCTGTTGACCCCGAATTGAAGCGCAAGGACCGTTTCCGGTGGCACCATGCCGGTTTGATCGTAAACGCCACTGCTGATCGCCTCGCGGATCCTGTCGGCGATCTGGCGCCAGAGCGCCACACCCGTCTGCCGCTGCACCTGCTTTATTCCTGCCATTACACCCCATCCAGCCAATTCGGACGCGCCTTGTCACACGCTTGTCACGTCGCCGATTTAGGGATAGGTATAGCTTGTACGGTTGTCTATATCAATAGACATTTTCGAGGAAAAGATGATGACGGCAGCGGAGAAGACGGAAGCTGCGGCGCGGACGGAGGGCGGGCGCAAGCGTACCGTCGATCTGCTCGCGCGCGCCGAAAAACAGGAATTGCTGGCGGCGTGGGACGCGCTTGCCGAACAGCCGGTGGTGCAGCCGGTGCGCGGCCCGGAAACCGGTCTCGTCATGGTTCGCGGCCGCATCGGCGGCGGTGGTGCGCCCTTCAATCTCGGCGAAGTGACCGTGACGCGCGCGACGGTACGGCTTGCATCCGGCTCGGTCGGTCACGCCCAGGCGCTCGGCACCGACCGCGAGAAGGCACGGCTTTCGGCGATCTTCGACGCACTCTGGCAGGAAGAGGCAACCATGCGCTTCGTCGAGGAAAAACTGCTTTCGCCGATCGCCCGGCGGATCGCCGATGACAACAACCGCAAGGCTGAAGAAACGTCCGCGACCCGCGTCGACTTCTTCACCATGGTCCGGGGAGAAGACTGATGAACCTCAAGACCGACGTTTTGACCGGTGGCTTCACTGAGCCGGTTTTCCACGCACAGAGCGTGTTCAAGATGCTGATGGATGGCATGGCCCGCCCCGGCACGATCCAGTCCGTCACGCCCGATGTGACGCCGCCCGCACCACTCGGCATTGCCGCTGGCGCGATCGGCCTGACGCTCTGCGACCACGACACCCCCGTCTGGCTCTCCGCCGAGCTTGCCAAGTCGGCCGTTCCGGAGTGGCTCGGCTTCCATGCCGGTGCGCCGCTGACGGCGGAAAAGGCGGAAGCGCGATTCGCCTTCGTCGAAGCCGGTATGGCGCTTTCTACTTTCGGCCTCTTTGCGGCCGGTACTCAGGAATATCCCGACCGTTCGACGACCGTCGTGATCGAGCTTGCCGATCTCGAAGGCGGGCGCCGTCTCGCTTTGATGGGGCCGGGCATCCAGAGCGTAATCGAGATCGCCCCTATCGGCCTACCGGAAACCTTCCTGCGTCTCTGGACGGAAAACCGCGCACTTTTCCCACGCGGCGTAGACATCGTGCTGACGGCGGGCAAGCGTTTCCTCTGCCTGCCGCGCACCACCAAGATCACAGCAACGGAGATCTGAGCTCATGTATGTTGCCGTCAAGGGTGGCGAGGCCGCCATCGCCAATGCCCACCGCCTGCTCGCCGACCGCCGGCGCGGCGATCGTTCCGTGCCCGCTATCGGCATCGAGCAGATCGTCGAACAGCTCGCTCTCGCCGTCGACCGCGTCATGGCCGAAGCTTCGCTTTACGACCGCACGCTTGCCGCACTTGCCGTACGCCAGTCGCGCGGCGACATGATCGAGGCGATCTTCCTGCTGCGCGCCTATCGCACGACGCTGCCGCGCTTCGGCTACTCCAGGCCGCTCGATACGGCCGACATGCAGATCGAGCGCCGCATCTCGGCTACCTACAAGGATCTCCCGGGCGGACAGCTGCTCGGCCCGACCTTCGACTATACGCACCGTCTGCTCGATCCGACGCTTCTGACGGATGAGGCTGTGGAAGAGCCTGCCCAGCGTCCGGCCGAGACCGGCCGCGTCATGCGCGTCTCCGAAATCCTCGGTCAGGAGGGCCTGATCGAAAACGACGGTGAGCTTCCCGAAGACCACGAGACGGGCGACCTGACGCGCGAACCGATGGAATTCCCGATGACTAGGGATCTCCGCCTGCAGGCGCTTGCCCGCGGCGACGAGGGCTTTCTGCTGGCGCTCGGCTATTCCACCCAGCGCGGCTATGGCCGCAACCACCCTTTCACCGGTGAAATCCGCATCGGTGAAGTCGAGGTGGAATTCGACGTGCCAGAGCTTGGCTTTGCTGTATCGCTCGGCACGATCCAGCTCACCGAATGCCAGATGGTCAACCAATTCAAGGGTTCGGCCAAGGCTCCGCCGCAATTCACGCGCGGCTACGGCCTCGTCTTCGGCCAGAGCGAACGCAAGGCGATGGCGATGTCGCTGGTGGATCGCGCGCTGCGCGCCGAAGAACTCGGCGAGGATATCACCGCGCCGGCGCAGGACGAGGAATTCGTCATTTCCCATTCCGACAACGTCCAGGCGACCGGCTTTGTCGAGCACCTGAAGCTTCCGCACTATGTGGACTTCCAGGCCGAACTCGACCTCGTCCGCCGCATGCGCCGCGAATTCGAAGCCGCGCGCAGCAGCGGCGAGACCCAGAAGGAGGCCGCCGAATGAGTGATCTCGCCACCTACAATTTCGCCTATCTCGACGAACAGACCAAGCGCATGATCCGCCGCGCCATCCTGAAGGCGATCGCCATTCCCGGCTATCAGGTGCCTTTCGCCAGCAGAGAGATGCCCATGCCCTACGGCTGGGGTACGGGCGGCGTGCAGGTAACGGCCTCGATCATCGGGCCCGAGGACGTTCTGAAGGTCATCGACCAGGGCGCCGACGACACGACGAACGCCGTCTCCATCCGCGCTTTCTTCCAGAAGGTCGCCAATGTCGCCGTCACGACGCATACCAAGGACGCGACGATCATCCAGACGCGCCACCGCATTCCGGAGGAAAAACTCGGCGAAGGCCAGGTGCTCGTCTATCAGGTGCCGATTCCGGAACCGTTGCGCTTCCTCGAACCGCGCGAAACCGAGACCCGCAAGATGCACGCGCTCGAGGAGTACGGCCTCATGCATGTGAAACTTTACGAGGATATCGCCCGCAACGGCCGCATCGCCACGACCTATGCCTACCCGGTCAAAGTTCATGGCCGCTATGTCATGGATCCCTCGCCGACGCCGAAATTCGACAATCCGAAGATGCACAGATCGGAAGCGCTACAGCTCTTCGGCGCCGGTCGCGAAAAGCGCATCTATGCCGTGCCGCCCTATACCGATGTCGTCAGCCTGGACTTTGAAGACCATCCCTTCGAAATCCAGCGGTTCGGCAAGCCCTGCGCGCTCTGCGGCGCCGAGGACGTCTATCTCGACGAGGTGATCCTCGACGACAAGGGCGGGCGGATGTTCGTCTGCTCCGATACCGACCATTGCGAAGACCGCCGGGCACACGGACATGCCGGCGAAATGCTGGCCCGGGAGGCTGCAGAATGACCGACACGCCGCTTCTTAAAGTCAACGACCTCTCTAAGTTCTACGGCAACCGTATCGGCTGCCGGAACGTTTCCTTCGAACTCTGGCCGGGCGAAGTTCTCGCCATCGTCGGCGAATCCGGTTCGGGCAAGACGACGCTGCTGAACTGCATCTCAACCCGGCTGATGCCGACCACCGGCACTGTCGAATACCATATGCGCGACGGTACCTACCGCGACCTCTATCACATGAACGAGGCCGAGCGCCGCTTCCTGATGCGCACCGACTGGGGCTTCGTGCACCAGAACCCGGCCGACGGGCTGCGCATGACGGTCTCTGCCGGCGCCAATGTCGGCGAGCGCCTGATGGCGATCGGCGATCGGCACTACGGCAAGATACGCTCCACCGCCATTGATTGGCTGGAGCGCGTCGAGATCGATGCCGGCCGCATCGACGACCAGCCCCGCGCCTTTTCCGGCGGCATGCGCCAGCGCCTGCAGATCGCCCGCAATCTCGTGACCGGCCCACGTCTCGTCTTCATGGACGAGCCGACCGGCGGTCTCGACGTCTCCGTGCAGGCGCGTCTCCTCGATCTGGTGCGCACCCTTGTCAACGATCTCGGCCTCTCGGCCATCATTGTTACCCACGATCTCGCCGTCGCCCGCCTTCTCTCTCATCGCATGATGGTGATGAAGGATGGCCTGGTCATCGAGCAGGGCCTCACCGACCGCGTGCTGGACGATCCGCGCGAGCCCTACACCCAGCTCCTCGTTTCCTCGATCCTGCAGGTTTAAGAAAGAAGAACCATGGCAACGCCTCTCGTCGTTTCAGAAGTGGCCAAGAGCTTCACCATGCACCTGCGCGACGGCATCAAGCTGCCGGTCGTCTCCGATGTCTCCTTCTCGGTGGCCTCGGGCGAATGCGTCGTGCTCGGTGGCCCCTCGGGCATCGGCAAAAGCTCGCTGCTCAAGATGATCTACGGCAATTACGCCGTCGATACCGGCCAGATCCTCGTCAACCATAAGGGCAAGGTTGTCGATCTCGCCTCCGCCGACCCGCGCACCATTCTCGACGTGCGGCGCCAAACGCTCGGCTATGTCAGCCAATTCCTGCGCACCGTGCCGCGCGTGGCGGCAATCGATGTGGTCGCAGAGCCGCTGCTCGCGCGCGGTGAAGCTGCCGCCAGCGCCAGACAAAAGGCTGCCATCTTGCTCGAAAAGCTCAACCTGCCGGAAGCGCTCTGGCAGTTGCCGCCCGCCACCTTCTCCGGCGGCGAGCAGCAGCGCGTCAACATCGCCCGCGGCTTCATCACCGATCATACGATCCTGCTGCTCGATGAGCCGACGGCCTCGCTCGACGCGAAGAACCGCGCCGTCGTCGTCGGCATGATCGAGGAAAAGAAGAAGGCGGGCGTCGCCCTCCTCGGCATCTTCCACGATGAGGAAGTGCGCGAGGCAGCTGCCGACCGCATTCTCGACGTTCAGCAATTCTCTCCCCGAAAGGCAATCGCAGCATGAGCCGCAATCTGGGCATCGAACCCTATGTCCACGCGACCGCCTCCGTCTCCAAGTCGACCTTCGGCCGCTATACAGAAGTCTCCGAGCGCTGCCGCATCAGTGAGGTGGAGTTTGGCGACTATTCCTACATCATGCAGGACGGCTCCATCTGGTGCGCGACGATCGGCAAGTTCGTCAACATTGCCGCCGCGGTGCGCATCAATGCCACCAACCATCCGACCTGGCGCGCGACGCTGCATCACTTCACCTACCGCGCCGTCGACTATTGGCCGGATGCCGACATGGAGACGGAATTCTTCGAATGGCGCCGCTCGAACCGCGTCGTGATCGGCAATGATGTCTGGATCGGCCATGGCGCGACGATCCTGCCCGGCGTCACGGTCGGCAATGGTGCGGTCATCGGTGCTGGCGCCGTCGTCTCCAAAGACGTCGCTCCCTACACGATCGTCGGCGGCGTGCCGGCCAAGCTCATCCGGGAACGTTTCCCAAAGGAGGTCGGCGAGCGCATGGACAGGCTTGCCTGGTGGGACTGGGACCATGCTCGCTTGCGCGATGCACTGGCGGATTTCCGGGCGCTTGAGGCCGAAGATTTCCTCTCCCGCTACGGCGGGTGAGCTGAATGCCGCGACGCGGAGTTTTGTGACAGGACTTACACAAAACTGACATGCGAGCTTCATGAAGCGGGACTAATGCGATCCCTTAAACAAGCCTGAAATACGAAGGAAGAGCATGATGTTCGAGCTGAAGAATGTCACACGCCGTTTCGGAAAGAAGCTCGCTGTCGATTCCGTAACGCTGGACATTCCCCAGGGCCAAATGGTCGGCATCATCGGCCGCTCCGGCGCCGGCAAGTCCACCCTGCTGCGCATGATCAACCGCCTGCAGGAACCCTCCTCCGGCACCATCCACTTCGGGGGTGTCGAGGTTTCCGGCCTTCACGGCAAGGCGCTGCGCAACTGGCAGCGCGACTGCGCGATGATTTTCCAGCAGTTCAACCTCGTGCCGCGCCTCGACGTTCTCACCAACGTCATGCTCGGGCGTCTGAACCACCGCTCGACGATGCTGAGCCTGCTCAACGTCTTCGGCCGTGAGGAACGTATCCAGGCCATCGCCGCGCTCGAACGCCTCGGCATCGAGCAGACCGCGCTGCAGGCGGCCGGCACGCTTTCGGGCGGTCAGCAGCAGCGCGTGGCGATCGCCCGCGCGCTGATGCAGAACCCGAAAATGGTTCTTGCCGACGAACCGATCGCCTCACTCGACCCGCTGAACGCCAAGATCGTCATGGACGCTCTGCGTGACATCAATGAGCGCGAGGGCATCACCGTCATAACCAACCTGCACACGCTCGATACGGCCCGCAACTACTGCGAACGCATCGTCGGCATGGCAGGCGGCCGCGTCGTCTTCGACGGCAAGCCTTCCGAACTGACTACCGAGGCCGTCAAGGAAATCTACGGCACGGACAAGGACGGCGCCGGCATCGACGAGACGATGACGTCGACCGCAATCAACATCGCTCCGGGTGGAGCGGAAAACCAATCCGCCGGCGACCAACCGCTGGCGCTGGCCGGTCTGTGAGAGGGACGGCCGCGATCGAACGCCCGCGTCAAGGGCACATTTCTTCGTAACAAACGACCGGACCCCCGGCCATTCAGGAGAGACCCCATGTTGAAGAAAGCACTTTTTGCTGCAACGGCGATCCTGTCGCTCGCAGCTGGCGCTGCCAATGCCGCTGACCTCAAGGAATTCCGCGTCGGCATCCTTGGCGGCGAAAACGAAACCGACCGCCTGCGCAACTACGCCTGCCTTGCAGACCACCTGAAGCAGGAATTCGGCTTCGAGAAGGTTTCGCTCTTCCCGGCCGCCGATTATGACGGCGTCATCCAGGGCCTGCTCGGCGGCACGCTCGACTTCGCCGAACTCGGCGCTTCCGGCTACGCATCGGTTTACCTGAAGGATCCCAAGGCTGTTACGCCGATCCTGACGACGCAGCAGAAGGACGGTTCGACCGGCTACTATTCGATCGGTCTCGCTCTGAAGTCCTCCGGCATCAAGACCATCAAGGACGCCAAGGGCAAGAAGCTCGGCTACGCAGATCCGGACTCCACCTCGGGCTATCTCGTCCCGCTGACGCAGATCCCGAAGGACACCGGTATGCCGAACGACAAGTTCTTCGCTTCGACGCAGTTCAACGGCGGTCACGAAAACAACCTGCTCGCTGCTTATGACGGCAAGGTCGATGTTGCCGTTGATGACAGCTCGGGCATCGGCGACTTCAAGGATGGCTACACCTCCGGTACCTTCCGCAAGGAAGTCGACAAGGGCGCCGTCGATCCGAACAAGCTCGTTGAAGTATGGCGTTCGCCGCTGATCCCGAACGGCCCGCTCGTCGTTCGCAACGCTCTCGGCGAAGAGTGGCAGAAGAAGCTCACCGCCTTCTTCACAGCCCTGCCGGAGAAGGACCACAAGTGCTTCGCTGCTGTCGAAGGCGGCGATTACAAGGGCTACGCCCCGGTCAAGCACGACTTCTACAATGCCGTTGTAGAAGTTCGTAAGGCTGCTATCGGCGGCTGATTACGCCACTCATGTACGGGGCGGCCGGCAACGGCCGCCCATTTTCTTGTGACTATAGCGCCGTGCGTCAGACGCGCAAAGGGCGCTTTAACACTTTAAATTGCTGCATAATTTCATCCTTAAATCGACCCCGATTTAAGGACCTATGCAGTAGGCGAGGCGTTCATGACTATTGCCGATATACAGCCGCATGTGCCGATGCAGAGCACAAAGGAAATCGCCACCGCTTGGGACAAGATGATCGCCAAGCGGCGTTTCTATACCGCCCTTGGCTTGGTGATCCTCATCGTCGCCTTCGTAAGCTCCGTGCGCTTTGCCGACGAAAGCAATGCCGGTCACTTCTTCGACCGCCTGCCGCATCTTTTCGACTTCCTGAGCTGGCTTATCCCGAAAGACTGGACCGACGTCTGGCGCGCGCTTTTCGATATTGCGAGCCCGAATGACAAGGGGGGCGAGGAGTTCAACTTCGCCAACGGTCGTGTCTATGTCTGGGGCAGCTTCTATATCCCTGAATATTTCGAGCTGATGATCATCACGATCAATATCGCGCTTGTCTCGACCATCATCGCCTTCATCTTCGCCGTTCCGCTCAGCTTCTTTGCTGCCTGCAATCTGACGAAGAACTGGCCGCTACGCATTTTCACTAAGCGCATCATGGAATTCCTGCGCGCCTTCCCGGAGATCGTCATCGCCGGTCTGTTTTCGGCGATCCTTTCGATCGGCCCGGTGGCCGCCATCATTGCCATCACGCTTCATACGATCGGCGCGCTCGGCAAGCTTTTCTACGAAGTCGCCGAAAACATCGACATGAAACCGGACGAGGGTATGCGGGCCGTCGGCGCGAACTGGCTGGAGCGGGTGCGCTTTGCCGCGCTGCCGCAGGTCATGCCGAACTATGCGTCCTATGCGCTGCTGCGTCTCGAGATCAACGTGCGCGCTTCAACCATCATCGGTGCCGTCGGCGGCGGCGGTATCGGTGAAGAGCTCAAGCTCTCCATTTCCCGCGGCTTCGGCGCAAAGACCATGGCTCTGGTGCTGCTGCTCTTCGTGACGATCGTCGCTGTCGACCAGTTCTCCGCCTGGCTGCGCCGCCGACTCGTCGGCGAACATGCCTTCCTCCTGCAACATTGAGGCTGCCATGACGGTCATCGACGCAAACCGCATGCATGAGATCGAAGCGCGCTATCCGGAGTATTTTCACCGATCCTTCCGTCAGCGTTTCGGCGGTCTCCTCATCGTCCTTGCCACGATCCTCTACGGCATCTATGCCGTCTGGTTCTTCGATCTGCCGAAACTCGTCGCCGAAGCGCATTGGGAGCGCTTCGGCATCTATATGAGCCAGTGGATCAGCTATGACGTACAGCCGGAATTCCGTATCCAGGACGATGGCACGATCCAGACGCGCTATCCACGTTTCTCGCCGCTCGGCGACGATCCGCATCCAGACTGGGTGAAGAGCAATGCCGATGGCAGCATCACGGTTCTCGTCAGCGGCAGCGGCCGCACGGTGACCGTCAGCAAGAGCCAGACGACGATCGTCGCTCGGGGCATCACGGTGCCGATCGACGTTTCCAGCGGCGCGCCGAAAGTCGTCGGTCCAGTGCCGAGCTGGATGACAGTCTATGACGATAACGTGCTTGCCGATCTCGGCTTTGCCGGTGATGTCAGCATTTCCGTCGACCGCGTGAAGGTGCGCAAGCGCTTCATCGGCTGGGCGAACTTCGTCTTCGACACACAGTCGCCTTTCTTCGACAAACCGGTCAGCGAAGTCATCAGCCTCATCGTGTCAGGCCCGCGCATCCATCCCGACCAATCGAACCTGTCGCTCGCCTTCGACAATATCTGGAACAACAGCGCGTGGCAGCATGGCGATGTCTGGACCAAGCTGTTCCAGACGATCGTCATGGCCTTCCTTGGCACGCTGCTCGGTTCGATCGCCGCCTTCCCGCTCGCCTTCATGGCGGCGCGCAACATCACGCCGAACAGGTTCCTCAATCAGGCTTTGAAGCGCTTCTTCGATTTCCTGCGTTCCGTCGACATGCTGATCTGGGCGCTCTTCCTGACGCGCGCCTTCGGCCCCGGCCCGCTCGCCGGTTCCGGCGCCATCTTCCTCACGGAGACAGGCACACTTGGCAAGCTCTACTCGGAAGGTCTCGAAAACATCGACAACAAACCGCGCGAAGGCGTGAAGTCGACGGGTGCCTCGACCGTGCTGGTGCATCGTTACGGTATCATACCACAGATCGTTCCAGTCATCGTCAGCCAGACGCTCTATCAGTGGGAATCGAACGTGCGGGGCGCGACGATCATCGGTGCCGTCGGCGCCGGCGGTATCGGCCTCAAGCTCTGGGAAGCCATGCGCACCAATTCCAACTGGGAAAACGTCGCCTACATGGTCATCCTGATCCTGATTGTCGTCTTTCTGTTCGACGCCGCATCGAACGCGCTGCGTCACCGCCTGATGGGCACCAAGGCTGGTCACTAACTCCAGCAAATGATGATGACGGCACTGCCGTCATCATCATTCTGTCATGGAAATCTTTTAGCCGGAGCCTGCTTGCGGTTCGCCGCCAAATCACTGCACATTACGCTCCCCGTGCGGACGATCTCCAGGATAAAAGCTTTGCGCTACGCTCTCTATTTTTCGCCGTCTAAGGATGATCCCCTGACGGGTGCCGCCTCCGTCTGGCTTGGCCGCAATGCCTTTACCGGGGAGACCTATCCTGCGCCCGGTCATGAGACATTGCCGGCTGACGAACAGTTTGAGCTGACGGCTGATCCGCGCCGTTACGGCTTCCATGCGACCATCAAGGCGCCCTTCGAGCTTGCCTCTTCCGTAACCGAAAAGGACCTGATGACGGTCGTCGAGGATTTTGCCGCCAAGACGCCGGCCTTCGACATTCCGGAGCTGGTGCTGGGGCAGCTCGGTCACTTTTTCGCGCTCGTGCCGGGCTCGCTGCATCAGCCGCTTCAGGATTTTGCGGCAACGGTGGTAAAGTCCTTCGAGCCCTTTCGGGCGGCGCTCTCTGAGGCCGATATTCTCAGGCGCAAACCGGAAAGGCTGAGCGAAAGCCAGCGCAGCAATCTCCTGCGCTGGGGCTATCCTTACGTCATGGACGACTTCCGCTTCCACATGACCCTGACCGGCCCGGTGCCGGACGAGCGCGCCGAGGTGATGAAGACGATTCTGACAGAGCGTTTCGCGGATTTCACTGGCAGGCCGCTTCGTATTTCCGGCCTTGCCGTCTTTAGCGAAGAGGCTCGCGGCGCACCCTTCAAAGTCCACACATGGCTGCCTCTCGCTGGCGCCAGAAGCTGAAAGTTTTCTGACATGAGCAAAGAAACCGTTCTTTCAAATGCCCGCATCATTCTCGAGGATGATATTCTTTCGGGCTCCATTCTCATTCGCGACGGCAGGATTGCCGACATTTCGGAAGGCAAGTCCATAGCCGGCGAAGATTTCGAGGGCGATTACATCATCCCAGGTCTCGTCGAGCTTCATACGGACCATCTGGAAGGCCACTATTCGCCGCGTCCGGGCATCCGCTGGAACAAGACGGCAGCAGTCCAGGCACACGACGCGCAGATCGTTACCTCGGGCATCACCACGGTCTTCGACTGCCTGCGCATGGGCGCCGATGAAGACGGCGGCTTCGAACATGGCGAGATGCGCGAAATGGCCGACGCCATCCAGTCGGCCGAAAAGGAAGGCCGCCTGCGTGCCGAACACCTCCTCCATCTGCGCTGCGAGGTTTCTGCCGACAACGTGCTGCAACATTTCGCTGATTTCGAGAACGATCCTTATGTGCGTCTCGTCTCGTTGATGGACCACGCGCCCGGTCAGCGTCAGTTCCAGACGATGGATCAGTACATCTTTTACTATCAGAAGAAGCGCGGCCTTTCCGACGAGGAGTTCGCCCGTTTCTGCGCCCGTCGCATCGCCGAATCCGACCGCAATTCGACGCCGAACCGGGAGGCGATTTCAAAGGTCTGCGCCGAACGCGGCATCACTGTCGCAAGTCACGACGATGCTACATCCGCCCATGTCGACGAAGCGATAGAAAACGGCGTTCGCCTTGCCGAGTTCCCGACCAGCATCGACGCAGCCAGGCTGTCGCATGAAAACGGCATGAGCGTGCTCATGGGCGCGCCGAACATCGTGCGCGGCAAATCGCATTCCGGCAATATCGCCGCCCGCGACCTGGCGCAGCTCGGCGTGCTCGACGTGCTGTCTTCCGACTATGTGCCACTAAGCCTGCTGCATGCGCCCTTCATCCTTGCCGATGAAATTGAAGGTATAACGCTACCGAAAGCGATCGCGATGGTGACGGCAACGCCGGCGCGTACCGTCAGCCTCAATGACCGCGGCCGCATCGAAACCGGATTGCGGGCCGATCTCGTCCGCGTCCATCGTTCGCATGGCGTGCCGGTGACGCGTTCGGTGTGGCGAGAAGGGCGCCGGGTCGCATGACGATGTCGCACGAACCCCATCCAGGCGCTGGCGCCGAACATGGCATCATGGTCGTCGTCGTCGGCCCGAGCGGCGCCGGCAAGGACACGCTGATGAACCTGGCCGCCCGGCATTTCGACCACCGTGAGGACGTGCATTTCGTCCGCCGCGTCATCACCCGCCATGGCGATGCCGGCGGAGAAGATCATCTCGCCGTTTCGGATGCCGGATTCGCATCGATGGAGCAGGCCGGCTCCTTCGCCGTCTGGTGGGAGGCGCATGGCCTGAAATATGGGATCCCGGCTGAGGTCTCCGTGTCGCTCGCCAAGGGCCACATCGTCGTCGCCAACGGCTCGCGCTCGGCGCTGCACCGCTTCCAGGCCGCCTTCCCGCGGCTGAAGGTCATCAATGTGACCGCCCGGCCGGAAGTGCTGGCCGGGCGTCTTGAGGCCCGCGGCCGCGAGACGCATGAGGACATCATGGCGCGCCTGGCGCGCGGCCCGCTGACGGTGCGCGGCGACTACGATGTTGTGGAGCTCGACAACAGCGGCTCGCTGGAAGAAGCCAAGCGCAAGATGATCGATATCCTGGACGGCTTTCTGACGGAAATCGTCTGAACGCGAAAGGGAAATGGGAATGGCCATTCACGTCGTCGACTATGACCCCGAATGGCCGTCTCGCTTCCGTGAAATCGTCGGCGAGCTTGAACCGTTGCTCGCCGATCTCCATCCCGTCTTTCACCACGTCGGCAGCACATCCGTCCCCGGACTGGCCGCCAAGCCGAAGATTGATCTGCACGCCGCCTTTGCAAATGCAGATCCCCTTGCCGATGCGATCGAACGCGTGCAATCGCTCGGCGCCTTTATCTTCCACGGCGACAAATACAAGCAACAGACCTGGACCTTCACCAGCGGTAAAGGCTCCCACGGTGCGCGGCTCTATCTTTGCTCGGCGGATAATGCCGTGCTGAGGGACCGGATCACCTTTCGGGACTATCTGCGGTCACATCCGGAACGAGCAAAAGCCTATGCCGCTCTCAAGCTGAAGCTTATGGGCGAGGCAAATGACGATTGGGATTATTACACCGGCGGCAAGAGCGATTTCGTGCTTGAGACGCTGCGGTTGGCTTCCGAAGGGAGATAACCAGCCGCACTCAGACTATTCGCTGTCGCCGCGACCCGACACGATCTCGCGTTTGCCGACATGGTTTGCCGGGCCGACCAGCCCTTCCTTTTCCATGCGCTCGACCAGCGAGGCGGCACGGTTGTAACCGATGCCGAGGCGGCGCTGGATGTAGGATGTCGAGCACTTCTTGTCGCGCATGACGACCTTGACGGCTTGCTGATAGAGTTCGTCACCATCTTCCGCACCCATGGCGCTCTTATCGAAGACGGCGCTATCTTCTTCATCCTCGGCTTCGTCCTCCTCGCCGGCCGTGACCGTATCGAGATATTCCGGGCGGCCCTGCGTCTTCAGGTGTGCCACGACCTTTTCGACTTCGGCGTCGGAAACGAAGGGGCCATGGACACGGGCGATGCGGCCGCCGCCCTGCATGTGCAGCATGTCGCCCTGGCCGAGCAGCTGTTCGGCACCCTGTTCGCCGAGGATCGTGCGGCTGTCGATCTTCGAGGTGACCTGGAAGGAGATACGGGTCGGAAAGTTCGCCTTGATCGTACCCGTGATCACGTCGACCGAGGGACGCTGAGTCGCCATAATCAAGTGGATACCGGCGGCACGCGCCATCTGCGCCAGACGCTGGATTGCGCCTTCGATCTCCTTGCCGGCGACCATCATCAGGTCGGCCATCTCGTCGACGATGACGACGATGTAGGGCATCGGCGCAAGATCAAGTTCCTGTTGCTCTTCGATCGGCGCGCCGGTGCCCTTGTCGAAGCCAACCTGGACCATAATGTGGATGGTCTCGCCCTTTTCGCGGGCCTGGCTGACGCGGCCATTGTAGCCGTCGATATTGCGCACGCCGAGGCGTGACATCTTGCGATAGCGCTCTTCCATCTCGCGCACCGCCCATTTCAGCGCCATCACGGCCTTCTTGGGATCGGTAACGACAGGCGTCAGCAGATGCGGAATGCCGTCATAGACGGAGAGTTCCAGCATCTTGGGATCGACCATGATCAGGCGGCACTGTTCCGGCGTCATCCGGTAGAGCAGAGACAGGATCATCGTGTTGATGGCGACGGACTTGCCCGAGCCGGTCGTGCCGGCTACTAGGAGATGCGGCATCTTGGCGAGTTCGGCGATCACGGGCTCGCCGCCAATTGTCTTGCCGAGACCAAGGGCCAGCTTGTAGCCGCTTTTGTCGAAATCCTCGCTCTCGATCATCTCGCGGAAATAGACGGTTTCGCGCGTCTGGTTCGGCAGTTCGATACCGATGACGTTGCGGCCGGGAACGACGGCTACGCGCGCCGACAGCGCCGACATGGAGCGGGCGATATCATCGGCAAGGCCGATGACACGGGACGATTTAACGCCAGGCGCCGGCTCGAATTCGTAGAGTGTGACGACGGGGCCGGGGCGGACATGGATGATCTCGCCCTTGATGCCGAAATCCTCCAGAACGCTTTCCAGAAGGCCGGCATTCTGCTCCAGCGTCTCCTGCGACATGATCTCCCCGAGCCGCTCCGGCGGCTCCTGCAACAGGGCGCGCGGCGGGAACTCGTATCCGGAAGCGTCAACCTGATCGACAACAATGCGCGAGGGGCGAACCGGGGATAGTGCGGGTGCGGCAACCGTGACACGCGGCGCGGGCGGCAGATCCGGCTGCGGCGACTGCGGCTGATTCACAGGGGTCTGGGCGACCGGCGCCTCAATGATCGGAGCGACCGGAGGCTGGACCACCGGCGCACCGACTGCCGGCGAACGCGTGGGCCTGACCGCAGCAGCTGGAACAGGTGTCGCCGCACGCGGCGGCGCAACAGATACTCGCGGCATTACCGGCGCCGGGTTATGCCGGCCCGGGCGCCACTCCATGATGCGGAAGCGCGAAGTGATCGATTCCGATTCGGCCTGCGGCAATGCAATGGCTGGAGCACGCGACGGTTCGGCATCGGTTTCCTCGAAAGCCATAACTTCCCAGAAGGCGAAATCCGAGATCGCGGAAAGTTCCGATGCCGCGCGTAGTGCGGTTTCGGCCGGCGTTACGACGATGGGCTGCGGCTGAGGTTCCGGCTGCGGTACGACAACAGGCTCGGCCACTTCGGGCAGATAGATATCGAACGGCACATTGACGGTGATCGGTGCATGCGTGCGCGCAGGTGCTGGCTGCGGAGCGGAAGGTGCGACGACCTCTACGCGAACCGGCTCTTCAGGTGCGCGGCGCTTGCTGATCAGCGTTTCCGGCGTGCGGGTGAAGCGGACGTTCGGGGCGAGCGAGAAATTGCTCTGCCAGAGCGGCGGCACCGGCTTTTCGCCCTCATATTCCACGGGCGCATTTTCCACGGGATGTTCGGCTTCAACTCCGGATGAGAAATCTCCGGCATCCGTCAAATTGGTTCTTGGAAAACGCATGCGACAGCTACTCACTCATGCCTAGTAATTTCTGACATCCTTCCGGATAGAAAACGAAGGTTAATAAGTTCCTTCCAGCCGTCCCGCTGTGGGACGGCCAAAAAGATGAAACATCATCAATTTCAGAGGCTTGAGTCGAAGGGAAAAATCTTTGGGGTAATTTGACGAAACGCCTTAATGCGCTTCGTCCCAATTGGTGGCGGCGCGTGCGTCGACGCGAAGCGGCACGCGCATTTCAAGCGCCGGCGATGCGGCGTTTTCCATGACCGAGACGATGATTGGCGTCGCCTTTTCGACATCCTCGTCTTCAACCTCAAAGATCAATTCGTCGTGCACCTGCAAGAGCATGCGCACCCGATCGGCAAGACCGGCCTCGGCGAGGGCCGGCTCAATCTTGATCATGGCGCGGCGGATGACATCGGCGGCCGAACCCTGGATCGGCGCGTTGATGGCGGCGCGCTCGTTAAAGGCGCGCACCGAAGGATTGGACGAGCGGATGTCGGGATAATTGATTCGCCGGCCGAAGATCGTTTCGACATAGCCCTTGTCACGGGCCATCTGCTTGCGGCTTTCCATGTAATCGCGGATGCCGGGGAAACGCTCGAAATACTTCTTGATGTAGTCGCTGGCTTCCGAGCGCTCGATGGAGAGCTGGTTGGCCAGGCCGAAGGCGGAAATGCCGTAGATAATGCCGAAGTTGATGGCCTTTGCGCGGCGGCGCACCTCGCCCGGCATGCCTTCGACCGGCACGCCGAACATTTCGGAGGCGGTCATGGCATGGATATCGATCCCCTCCTCGAAGGCGCGTACGAGCTGCGGGATCTCGGCGACATGGGCGAGTACTCGAAGCTCAATCTGGCTATAGTCGGCGGAGATCAACTTATGACCCGGCGACGAAATGAAGGCGGTGCGGATCTTGCGGCCTTCGGCGGTGCGAACCGGAATGTTCTGCAGGTTCGGTTCCGAGGAGGAAAGACGGCCCGTCGTCGTCGATGCCAGCGAATAAGAGGTGTGGACCCGCTTCGTTTCCGGATGGACGTAGCCCGGAAGGGCATCCGTGTAGGTCGACTTCAGCTTGGTAAGCTGGCGCCAGTCGACGATCTTGCGGGGCAGCTCGAAGCCGGCTGCCGCCAGGTCTTCCAGCACGCTCGCCGAGGTCGACCACTGGCCGGTCTTGGTCTTGGTACCGCCTGCAAGGCCCATCTTGCCGAACAGGATGTCGCCGAGCTGCTTGGGAGAGCCAATGTTGAACTTCTCTCCTGCAAGCTGATAGATTTCATCCTCGTATCTGGCTGCACCCTGGGCCAATTCGCCCGAGAGGCGCGACAGGATCTGCCGGTCGACTGTAATTCCGCGCTCCTCCATACGCGCCAGAACAGCCACAAGCGGGCGCTCAAGACGCTCGTAGACGCGCGTCAGCTTGGCGGCGGCAAGACGCGGCTTCAGCACCATCCAGAGGCGCAGCGTCACGTCGGCGTCTTCGGCGGCATAGTGGGTCGCGCGGTCGATATCGACGAGGTCGAAGGTGACGTTCGACTTGCCGGAGCCAGCGATATCCTTGTAGGCGATCGGTGTGTGACCGAGGAATTTTTCCGACAACGGGTCCATTCCATGTGCGCCGGTGCCGGCGTCGAGCACATAGGATATCAGCATCGTATCATCGAAACTCTTCGTCTCGATGCCGTACCGCCTCATCAGCAGGTAGTCGTATTTTAGATTCTGCGCCACCTTGAGGATCGATTCATCCTCCAGCAGCGCCTTCAGCCGCGACAGTGCATCGCGCATCGGGATCTGGTTTTCCACAAGGCCGCCGCCGAGCAGATCGCCCACACCGGTCTTGTGGCCGATCGGGATATAGGCGGCGCGGATGCGCGTGCCGGTCGGATCGGCAGCATTGTCGGCAATCGCCATGGAGAAGCCGACGAGCTCGGCCTGCATGGCATCGAGCGAGGTCGTTTCGGTGTCGAAGGCGACGAGGCCGGTCTCCTTCGCGTCGGCGATCCACTGATCAAGGGTCGTAAGGTCGCGGATCGTCACGTAAGAGGAGTGATCGAACGGCAGCGTCGCGAAAGCCTCCGCACGTGCTTTGGCTAGGTCCGCCGGCGCGAAAGTCCCTTCGACTGCGGTCTTCGCCTTTGCGCGCGGCGGGACCGCCACAGCTTCGCCGCCAACATCCGGAACGGCGCCCGCGACAGGCTCCGGCTTGGCCATATCAAGATCCGGGCCGTGCGCGTCCGCACCCCATTCGATTTTGACGAAGGCAGGCTCGATTTCACTGGCGTCGCAATTGCAGAACTCGGCTACACGGCGCGTGAGCGTCGTGAATTCCATGGTCTTCAGGAAGCCGATCAGCTTGGGACCGTTCTGCGGCTCCAGCATGAGCGCGTCGAGGTCAAGCTCCAGCGGCACGTCGGTACGCAGGCGTACCAGTTCGCGGGAAAGCTTTGCCTTATCGATGTTTTCGAGAATCGTGAGACGGCGCTTTTCCTGTTTGATCTCATGGGCACGTTCGAGAAGCGTGTCCAGATCGCCGTATTCGGCAAGAAGCTGGGCAGCCGTCTTGGGACCGATGCCGGGAATGCCGGGCACGTTGTCGACAGAATCGCCGGTCATGGCCTGCAGATCGATCATCTTTTCCGGCGGCACACCCCATTTCTCGATGACGTCGGGGATGCCGATCTGCTTGTCCTTCATGCTGTCATACATGTGGACATTCGGCGTGACGAGTTGCATCAGATCCTTATCGGAGGAGACGATCGTCACATCGGCGCCAACGGCCTCGGCCTGGCGGGCATAAGTGGCGATGATGTCATCAGCCTCGAAACCTTCCGTCTCGATGCAGGGCAGATTGAAGGCGCGCGTCGCCTCGCGGATCAGGCCGAACTGGGGAACCAGCTCTTCGGGCGGCGCCGAACGGTTCGCCTTATAGGCATCGTAGAGATCCTTGCGGAAGGTCTTCGCCGAATAGTCGAAAATGACGGCGAGATGAGAAGGCGTGACACCTACATCCGTATTTCGCGCATCTCGCAACAGCTTCCAGAGCATGTTGCAAAAACCGGAGACGGCGCCGACCGGCAGACCATCCGATTTGCGCGTCAGTGGTGGCAGGGCATGAAAGGCCCGGAAGATGAAACCCGAACCGTCAACGAGGAAGAGGTGATCGCCTTTTTTCATGGCAGCATGGATAGCGCGACGGCCTGGTAAGGTCCATATAAACTTAGATGCGAAAAAAGATTCCGCCTCACCAAACTGTTACTAATTTGTAATAGACGGTTTTTCCTCTTTCCCTTGAAAAACCACAATCTCAATCACAAATCTGGCCTACCGGCGTTTGATCGCGCCGCGGGTCTGATAGCCGGCTTGTCCCCCGCCCGCGTCAGGCTTGGACAAAGGCCTTATCCCCCTCTCCGGGCCTTTGTCCCCATCTTCAAGCCGCCATGGCCTCCCTCCAGGCCGTGGCGGCTTTGTTTTTCAGCCTCTACAAAGTTTTCGAGATATGGCTCTCGAAAATTTAACTGCTTGGTCCGCGTGTTTTGATGCATCGTATGCAATTTGTTGCATTGTCTGCGGCAGGATTTTGAGCCTAACTTGCAATCATGGGATTTAATCGAATGGAATCCGGTGCCTACCTTGCCAGCCAGCTGGCCAAGGGTTTTGCCCGCTCGCTGCATCAGCGTGCGGCGGGACTCGGTTTTTCTCCCGGTCAGTTCCCCATACTTCTGGAGCTTTGGGCCCAAGACGGGCTGACCCAGAAGCAGTTGCTGGAACGCGTCGATATCGAGCAGGCGACCATGGCCAACACGCTCTCGCGCATGGCGCGCGATGGGTTGATCGAGCGCCGTCCGCACCCTACCGACAAACGCGCCCAGCTGATCTTTCTGACGGAGAAAGCCAAGGCGATGGAAGCGGAAGCAATCGATATTGCGCGCGAGGCTGATCTTGCCCTGTTCAAGGGGTTCAGGGCCTTCGAGCGAGAGTTGATGCTCGAATATATCCGGCGGCTGATCGACAACGCCAAGACGCTCTAGAACCGTTCCGCCGCAGCGCGATTGCGTGTGCGCTTGAGCCTTATCACCTGCGCCTCAGGACCCGTCGCCCCCACGGAGTTTTCACGAGCCGCGAGCTTGATGCTCGGCTCGATATCCGGCTTGCCGAGCAGCAGTCCCTGCACCTGGGCACAACCTTCGTCCACGACGATCTGCCGTTGCATTTCCGTCTCCACGCCCTCGGTGACAACAGGCATGCCGAGACTATGTCCCAAGCCGATGATGGCGCGCACGATCGAGCGGGCTCCCGCATCGTGTTCCAGGACGCCGGTGAAGCTGCGGTCGACCTTGATCTTGTCAAAAGGGAAGGAGCGCAGGTTGGACAGTGAAGAGAAGCCGGTGCCGAAATCATCCATGACGATACGCACGCCAAGAGCACGCAGACGCTGAAGCGTGCTCATGACCCGTTTGCGATCCCGCACGAGTGCAGCTTCAGTGATCTCCAGTTCCAGGCGCTCGGGCGCCAGACGGGCTTCTTTCAGGATATCAGTCACGCGCTCGCAGAGATTGGGCAGCAGAAACTGCACTGGAGAGACATTGACTGCAATCGTTAGCGGTTGCGGCCAGCGGGCCGCCTCCATGCAAGCCTCGCGCAGGATCCATTCGCCGAGCTGAACGATGGAGCCACTTTCCTCGGCAATCGGAATGAAGATGTCTGGCTCGCTCATGCCGTGGCCCGGCCTGTTCCACCGCATGAGGGCTTCATAGCCGTTGATCTCACCGCTGCGCGCGTCGAGGATTGGCTGATAGTTGACGTGGAGCTGCCTGCGGAGGATAGCGTGGCGAAGCTCATGCTCGATCTGGCGGCGGGTGCGCACCGACTCGTCCATTTCCGCATCGAAGAAACAGGCGGCGCCGCGCCCTGCATGTTTAACGCGATAAAGGGCGGTATCCGCGTTGTTGTAAAGCTCTTCGGCAGACTTTCCATCCGCGGGATAAAGCGCGATGCCGATGCTGGCGCCGACGGCCGTCGGATCGCGGGCCGTATCCATCTCGGCCGCAAACTCATCGATGATTCGGCTTGCCAGACGACGCGCCGCATCGGGCTGCTTCTTGCCTGGCTGGACGATGGCGAATTCATCGCCACCAAGCCGCGCAATCGTATCGTCCGCATCGACGCAACGTTTGAGGATCACGGCAACCTTGCGCAGGATGCGGTCACCTTCCGCATGGCCGAAGATATCGTTGACGGCCTTGAAGCGATCGAGGTCGATGCAGACGAGGGCAACCTCGGTCCGTTTGCGTTCAGCCACATGTAAGGCCTGGCGAATGCGGGTATCGAAAAGCGAACGGTTCGGCAGGTCCGTCAGAACATCGTGATGAGCGAGATGTTCGATCAATTCTTCGGTGCGCTTCCGCTCGGAGAGGTCGCGAACGACGAGAACGTCGCAGTAACGCCCGCGATAGACGATACTTCGCGTGACGACCTCGACCGGGATTTCCCTCTCATCCTTAGCGATTAACAGCATTTCCTTATGATCGCTCTCCTGCTCCACATGGATGAGCACCAGCACGCTCGAGGGGGTATTGCCGGTGAGCTCGGAGAGCTTCCAGCCGGACAGGGCCAGGAAGCGTTCATTGGTGTCGACGATCCTGCCTTCCCGCAAAATGACGAGGCCGTCCTGCGACACGTTGGCAAGGCCGCGAAGATCGGTCAGATGGCTTTCCAGGAAAACCGCGCCGAAGGACATGAGAATGAGGCCCGTCGAAACGGCCATGACGATCGCAGCAAGCACTTCCGGCGCAAGCACTTTCGCGGCGACCTCGCGCGCTGGATCCGGCACCAGCGCGATGCTGCTCATCGAGATGAAATGCAATGTGCAGATTGCCAGCACGAAGGCGATGGATGATGCGGCAAAGCGTTTCATGCCCTTCAGTTTGAAGAAGGCGAGGAAGGCGACAAAAGAAAGAGCCGCGCAGGAACTGAAAGCGATCACCGTAGCGAAGGCATCATAGACGACGACGGCTTGCGCCTCGATCGCCTGCATGCCGGTCAAATGCATGGCCGTAACGCCGAGCGCCATCAGCAGCCCGCCGAAAGCAAAGGAATAGGCGGCTCGACCTTCCGAGGCGATCAGGATCGCCACCCATGAGCCGAAGATCGAAAGGACAACCGAGAGAGAAGTCAGGCCGAGATTATAGCTGATCGGCAGGCCGCCATCATAGGCGAGCATGGCGATGAAGTGCGTTGCCCACACGCCGACGCCAGCGGCAAAGGCTGAAGTGCCGATCCAGAGCTTGCGCTGACCGACATCGCATTCCTGCGCACGGGAGAGAAGAAGCATCATTGTCAGGCTGCCGACGAGGCAGACGATTGCAGCCGCGATGATCAGCCGCCAATCATGGTTGTCCCTGATGCAGGCAATAACGGAGAACATTTGCTACCTCGAAGATCGACCTCGGGGCGAGATTATTTAGAGTTTGCTAAATAACTGTAAATTGCATTAGACACCTCTACTGCATCCGTTGCCGCATTTGGCGCCACGCGGCGAGTGTAAAATTTGCCGCTCGAAAGCGTCGCCAATTGGGTCTATCGTCCGGCCGAATTTCAAAAGGAGTCGGAAATGACCGAACTAAATCCTGTGCTTGCGCGTGCGGACCAGAATCTCGATTCGAGCCTCGAAAAGTTGTTCGAGCTACTGCGCATCAAGTCGATCTCCACCGATCCGGCCTATAAAGCCGAATGCCGCAAGGCGGCCGAATGGCTCACTGGATATCTGAGGACCCTCGGTTTTGATGCCTCGGTTCGTGACACGCCCGGCCATCCGATGGTGGTCGCCCATCACGAAGGCGCCTCGGCTGATGCACCGCACGTCCTCTTTTATGGTCATTATGACGTGCAGCCGGTCGATCCGATCGAGCTCTGGGAAAACGATCCCTTCGATCCCGCCGTCAAGGACGCTGGGAATGGCCGTAAGATCCTGACCGGCCGAGGCACTGCCGACGACAAGGGCCAGCTTATGACCTTTGTCGAAGCCTGCCGCGCCTACAAGGAGACCAACGGAGCGCTTCCCTGCCGCGTCACCATTCTTTTCGAAGGTGAAGAAGAATCCGGTTCACCGTCCTTGAAGCCGTTCCTCGAAGCCAATGCTGCCGAACTCAAGGCCGATTACGCCCTCGTCTGCGATACCAGCATGTGGGATCGCGATACGCCGGCAATCGCAGCGGCGCTTCGCGGTCTTGTCGGCGAAGAAGTCGTGATAACGGCCGCTGACCGCGACCTGCATTCCGGCCTTTTCGGCGGGGCTGCCGCCAATCCGATCCATATTCTCGTGGAAATCCTTGCCGGTCTGCACGACGAGACCGGACGCATCACGCTCGATGGCTTCTATGACGGCGTCGAGGAAACGCCCTCTAACATCAAGGCATCCTGGGAAGCGCTCGGCAAGTCGGCGGAAAGCTTCCTCGGCGAAGTCGGCCTCTCCGTTCCCTCGGGCGAAAAGGGACGCTCGGTCCTGGAACTCACCTGGGCGCGTCCCACGGCCGAGGTCAACGGCATCTGGGGCGGTTATACCGGCGAAGGCTTCAAAACCGTGATTGCGGCCAAGGCATCGGCGAAGGTTTCCTTCCGTCTCGTCGGCACGCAGGATCCGACAGCGGTCCGCGAAAGCTTCCGCAATTACGTCCGCTCGAAGATTCCGGCCGATTGCTCGGTCGAATTCCATCCGCATGGCGCCTCGCCGGCCATCCACCTTTCCTACGACTCGCCTGTTCTGACCAAGGCGCGCACGGCGCTTTCCGACGAATGGCCGAAGCCCGCCGTCGTCATCGGCATGGGCGGCTCGATCCCGATCGTCGGCGATTTCCAGAAGATGCTCGGGATGGAATCTCTGCTTGTCGGCTTCGGTCTTTCCGATGACCGTATCCATTCGCCGAACGAAAAGTATGAACTTGCCTCCTACCACAAAGGCATTCGCTCCTGGGTACGCATCCTTGCAGCGCTGAAGGCCTGAAACGAAAAAGGCGTGCCCGCGCTCTCGCGCGGCACGCCATCCGAAATCTGCAAACAAAAAGGCCGGGGCAAACCGGCCTTCCGCTATCCACCTCATCTCAGTGCCAGTACATCCGTGGTCAAAGGAGAAGCGGATAGTGCACAGCCAGACTGATCTCGAAAGACTAACGACCGGTTAACGATCGATCCAACCAGATCTCGGAAACGGTACGACTGATAAAGCGCACATCATTTCCGGGCTGCGATTTCTTGGAGAGTATATCGGAAGCCGCCCTCCACATTTCAAGACCCCGTAAAAGCTTGCCGCCGTTCAAGCTGCGTTCATCCGATCGTCTCTATAAGCCTTTGAAAGAGAAAGCGAAACCTGCGATGCGTGACCTGCGCCACAGGCGCTCTATCTTTGCCTTGCCGGGGAAATGTTGGTTCCGATGCCCGGCAGCCATCATTTATTGCGAGGAGTAAAAGGTGAAACATATTGTTCTGAAAATTGCTGCGGGCGGCCTGTTGCTGATTGCGCCAGCCATTGCCGAAGCAGCGCAGGGGATTTCGACTGCGAACGTGAACATGCGTGCGGGGCCGAGCACCCGCTATCCTGCCGTTGCCGTGATTCCAAACGGTACGCCGCTGCAAATCCGCGGCTGCCTCGCCGATACGCCCTGGTGCGACGTGGAATTCTACGGAGGCCGCGGCTGGGTTTCCGGCCAATATGTTCAGGCGACCTATGAGCAGCGCCGGATTTATGTCGGCCCGCAATATTACCGCCCGCTCGGAATTCCGACGGTGACCTTCAGCGTCGGCCCCTACTGGGACCGATATTATCGCAACCGCGACTTCTACCGTGATCGGGACCGCTGGCGCCGCGGGCCGGATTATTATTATCGCGACCGCGGCCCCTATCGCCCCTGACAAAAGGACCCGACGTATCTGGTGATACGCCGGGCATGATATTGATCGGCACGTGTTGAGGGGAGACGAGCCGATCTGAGCGGGACGTGAGGGGTATGCCCCGCTCAGGTAAAACTGCCGCGAAGCCTATTGGTTCCCTTACCCGCCGGAGGATGTGCGATGCTAGGTCGCCAGCAGCTCGCGCATTCCCGCATAGGTGCCGAGCAGCATCTTCAGCTGCCTCCCTGTCGAGCCGTTAATGCTGCGCAAAGGCAGGCACGCTCCAGACTTCGCGGAGGCGGGCTTCGCCTGTTCTGTCAGGATCGATCGTCGTTTTCCGCCTGGCTATGGCGCTCAGCTTCGTTAGCGAGCGGAAGCCGCGGCGATATCTGTCGGTTTTGTGGCGATCCTCACGAATGGCCGCCATTCGGAAAAACAAGGACGGTTAACGGAGAAAAGGCAGGCAGAGACAGTACTTGGCCGTATTGGTGTTGTTCTTAACAGCCCGTTAAATCGCCGCATTTACAGTTCAGTCGGATAAACCGCTGCCGAGGGGTGCGGTCTTTACAGCAAGGGTGCGCCACTCCGCTATGGTAGCCAGACGTAGATCAGACGAGAGGATCGAACCGTCCTTCAACGCCCGTGGCGGCCGCGAGGAGGATGACGAATTCGCGCTCGATGACGACGACCGCATCGACGGCAGACATGGCTCCAAGCGCCAATCGCGATCACCCGCGCCGCGCCGTGCACCGGCAAAGCGCCGTGCCGAGCCGCGGGAACGCGAAGGCGGCGGCCTCTTCTCATTCCTGCGCAGGGTCGTCTACTGGTGCATCGTGGTTGGCATCTGGGCCGGCATCGGCGTCGCCGGGCTCGTGCTCTATTATGGATCGCGCATGCCGAGCGCCAGCACCTGGGCAATTCCAGAACGGCCGCCGAACGTCAAGATTACTGCGGTCGACGGCAGCGTGATCGCCAATCGCGGTACGACCGGCGGCGAGGCTCTCTCGCTGGAAACCATGTCGCCCTATATCCCCGAAGCTGTGATCGCCATCGAGGATCGGCGCTTCTACTCGCATTTCGGCGTCGACCCGTTCGGCCTTGCGCGCGCCTTCATCAATAATTTGACCGGCCAGCCGATCCAAGGCGGTTCGACGCTGACGCAGCAGCTCGCCAAGAACCTCTTCCTCTCGCCAGACCGCACGCTGGAGCGTAAGGTTCAGGAGGTCCTGCTCTCCTTTTGGCTGGAACAGAAATATACCAAGGACCAGATCCTTGCGATGTATCTGAACCGCGTCTATTTCGGCTCGAATGCCTATGGCGTTGAAGCGGCTTCCCGCCGCTATTTCAACAAATCGGCGCGAGATGTGAACCTGGGCGAAGCAGCACTGCTTGCGGGCCTGGTGAAAGCGCCGTCCCGCCTTTCGCCGGCGCGCGATCCGGAGGCGGCAAATGCCCGCGCCCAGGTCGTGCTGCAGGCGATGCGCGATCAGGGTTATATCAGCGCTGACGAAATCAAGACAGCAATGTCGCAGACGCCCGCTTCCGCCCGCAGCTATTGGTCGGGCGCCGGACAATATGTCGCCGATATGGTGATGGACGAACTGCAGGGGCTGGTCGGCGACGTGAAGGAAGACGTCATCGTCGATACGACGATCGACAAGACGCTCGAAAAGAAGGCCGAACAGTCACTCGTCGATGTCCTCGACAAGGAGGGTGGCAAGTTCGACGCGTCGCAGGCGGCTCTCGTCTCGATTGACGGTACCGGTGCGATCCGCGCGCTTGTCGGCGGCAGGGACTATGCGACGAGCCAGTTCAACCGTGCCGTCAAAGCCAAACGCCAGCCGGGTTCCTCTTTCAAGCCTTTCGTCTATGCGGCTGCGCTCGAAAAGGGCCTGACGCCGGATTCGGTCTTCAACGACGCGCCGATCCGCATCGGCAACTGGACGCCGGAGAACTACGAGAAGAAATATAACGGCGAAGTGACGCTCCGCACTGCGCTCGCAAAATCGCTCAATACCGTGGCTGCGCAGCTTGTGATGTATGACGGGCCGGATCAGGTGATCAAACTCGCCCATCGCCTCGGCGTCGAATCGGACTTGCAGCCCAATGCCTCGATCGCGCTCGGCACCTCGGAAGTCTCGCTCATGGAACTGACGGCCTCCTACGCGGCCTTCATGAACGGCGGTTACAAGGCAACACCGCATGTGATCCGTCGCGTGACGACCACGGATGGCAAGGTGCTCTATGAGAACACCTATGACAGCCCGCCACGCGTGCTCTCCGAGCAGATCGTCGCCGAAATGAACATGATGATGATGGGCGTCATCAACGGCGGCACCGGCTCGAGCGCCAAGCTTCCCGGCTGGCAGGCCGCCGGCAAGACGGGCACGACGCAGAACTCGCGTGATGCGCTGTTCGTCGGCTTCACCAGCAACCTGACGACGGGCGTATGGTTCGGTAATGACGACGGCAAGCCGATGAAGAAGGTGACCGGCGGCGGGCTTCCGGCCAAGGCCTGGAAAGAATTCATGGTCGCCGCGCACAAGGGGCTTTCGCCCGCGCCGCTCTTCGGCATGGGCCAAACCTTTGTCGATCCCGGCATCGATCCCAACAACGGCCAGCCGATGGCGCAGGCCCAGCCTATGCCCGAACAGCCTTCGACCGTCGGCAGTATCATTTCCGGTGTTTTCGGTGGCAATGATGGTTTGAACCGCGCTCCGCCGGTACCCGATCAGCCCCGAGCACCGATGCCGGTGAATGGCGGGCCAGTGCCACCTGCCGATGTTGCCGGCGGCGGTTACGACGACATGGTGCCGCCAGGAGATGTCGGCGGACCGCAGGCAAGCTCGGGGGCGCGGCCGCGACGCACGACGCTTCTTGACCTCATCATGGGCCAGTAACAGTATTGGAACGGGATTCGGGCGCCTTGCGGCAGCACGGTCCCGCTTTAGGAGAGGCGCGCAGGATTTGCACGGTCTGGCTGTGCAAAACAGACCCTTTTCCGGCTACTGTAAAAATTGAATGCAACACATTCGTTTTGCTGGATTCCAAGCTATTTCTCGCCTTGCAGTCCAGAAAACCGCTCCTTATATACGCCGCATCACCGCAATCACGATTGCGTAATCTTAGTAGACCCATCCCGTAAGGGGCTGTCAGGGAAATGCCTTCTCGGGGTTCCGACAGCTTGCTTCAAGGAGAGAATGACATGGCAAAAGTAATTGGTATCGACCTTGGAACGACAAATTCCTGCGTCGCAGTCATGGACGGCAAAGACGCAAAGGTCATTGAGAATGCGGAAGGCGCGCGCACGACCCCTTCCATGGTGGCATTTTCCGATGATGGCGAACGCCTCGTCGGCCAGCCGGCCAAGCGCCAGGCAGTCACCAACCCCACGAACACTCTCTTCGCCGTAAAGCGCCTCATCGGCCGCCGTTACGAGGATCCGACTGTCGAGAAGGACAAACACCTCGTCCCCTTCAGCATCGTCAAGGGTGACAATGGCGACGCCTGGGTTGAAGCCAACGGCAAGGCCTACTCGCCCGCACAGATTTCCGCGATGATCCTTCAGAAGATGAAGGAAACCGCCGAGGCCTATCTCGGTGAAAAGGTCGAAAAGGCCGTCATCACCGTTCCCGCATACTTCAACGACGCGCAGCGCCAGGCAACCAAGGATGCCGGCCGCATCGCCGGTCTTGAAGTGCTCCGCATCATCAACGAGCCGACCGCAGCTGCACTCGCCTACGGCCTCGACAAGAAAGATGGCAAGACGATCGCCGTTTACGACCTTGGCGGCGGTACCTTCGATATCTCGATCCTCGAGATCGGTGACGGCGTCTTTGAAGTGAAGTCCACCAACGGCGATACTTTCCTCGGCGGTGAAGACTTCGACATGCGTCTCGTCGAATATCTCGTTGCCGAGTTCAAGAAGGACAATGGTATCGACCTGAAGAATGACAAGCTCGCCCTGCAGCGCCTCAAGGAAGCTGCCGAAAAGGCAAAGATCGAGCTGTCCTCTTCGCAGCAGACCGAAATCAACCTGCCATTCATTACGGCTGACGCTTCCGGCCCGAAGCACCTGACGCTGAAGCTGACCCGCGCCAAGCTCGAAAGCCTGGTCGACGATCTCGTTCAGCGCACGATTGCTCCGTGCAAGGCAGCCCTCAAGGATGCCGGCGTCACTGCAGCCGAGATCGACGAAGTCGTTCTCGTCGGCGGTATGAGCCGCATGCCGAAGGTCCAGGAAGTCGTCAAGCAGCTGTTCGGCAAGGAACCGCACAAGGGTGTCAACCCGGATGAAGTCGTTGCTCTCGGCGCAGCCATCCAGGCCGGCGTTCTGCAAGGCGACGTCAAGGACGTTCTGCTCCTCGACGTAACCCCGCTGTCTCTCGGTATCGAAACCCTCGGCGGTGTCTTCACCCGTCTGATCGAACGCAACACGACGATCCCGACGAAGAAGAGCCAGACCTTCTCGACCGCCGACGACAACCAGCAGGCAGTCACCATCCGCGTCTCGCAGGGCGAGCGTGAAATGGCTGCCGACAACAAGCTGCTCGGCCAGTTCGACCTCGTCGGCCTGCCGCCGGCACCGCGTGGCGTTCCGCAGATCGAAGTCACCTTCGACATCGACGCGAACGGCATCGTGCAGGTTTCGGCCAAGGACAAGGGCACGGGCAAGGAACAGCAGATTCGCATCCAGGCTTCCGGTGGTCTCTCTGACGCCGACATCGAAAAGATGGTCAAGGATGCCGAATCGCATGCTGCCGAAGACAAGAAGCGCCGCGAGGCCGTGGAAGCGAAGAACCAGGCCGAGAGCCTGATCCACTCCACGGAAAAGTCGCTCAAGGACTACGGCGACAAGGTTTCCGAAGCCGACCGTACCGCGATTTCCGATGCGATTGCCGCTCTGAAGTCCGCAACCGAGGCAACCGAGGCCGACGCCGAAGACATCAAGGCCAAGACCCAGACGCTCATGGAAGTTTCCATGAAGCTCGGCCAGGCGATCTATGAAGCCCAGCAGGCAGAAGGCGGCGCAGCCGAGGCGTCTGCCGAGGACGACAACGTCGTTGATGCCGACTACGAAGAAGTCAAGGACGACGACCGTAAGAAGTCCGCTTAATCGGTGGGCTCGCGTACGCTAGACGATAGACATCCGGCTGCTCACCATGGCAGCCGGAAATCCATTTCCGGGGCTTAAATTGGCAAAAGCGGACTTTTACGAAACTCTGGGTGTAGCCAAATCGGCGGATGAAAAAGAGCTGAAAAGCGCCTTCCGCAAGCTGGCAATGAAATTCCATCCGGACAAGAACCCGGATGACAAAGACGCCGAACGGAAGTTCAAGGAAATCAACGAAGCCTACGAAACGCTGAAGGACCCGCAGAAGCGTGCGGCCTATGACCGCTATGGCCATGCGGCCTTCGAACACGGCGGAATGGGTGGCCCCGGTGGCGGCGCCGGATTTGCCGGCGGTGGTTTCTCCGATATTTTCGAAGACATTTTCGGTGAGATGATGGGCGGCGGCCGTGGGCGGCAGCGCTCTTCGGGTGGCCGCGAACGTGGCGCCGACCTTCGCTACAACATGGAAATCTCGCTGGAAGAAGCCTTCTCGGGCAAAACGGCGCAGATTCGCGTGCCGACGTCGATCACCTGCGACGTCTGTTCCGGTTCCGGTGCCAGACCAGGCACGCAGCCGAAGACCTGCGGTACCTGCCAGGGCTCGGGCCGCGTGCGCGCAGCACAAGGTTTCTTCTCGATCGAACGTACCTGCCCGACCTGTCATGGCCGCGGCCAAATCATTCCCGATCCATGCCCGAAGTGCCACGGCCAGGGCCGTGTGACGGAAGAGCGTTCGCTCTCGGTCAACATTCCCTCCGGCATCGAGGATGGCACCCGCATTCGCCTGCAGGGCGAAGGCGAGGCTGGCATGCGCGGCGGGCCGGCGGGCGATCTCTATATCTTCCTGTCGGTGAAGCCGCATGAGTTCTACCAGCGAGACGGGGCCGATCTCTACTGCGCCGTGCCGATCTCCATGACGACGGCAGCGCTCGGCGGCACCTTCGATGTGGCGACGCTCGACGGCACCAAATCGCGCGTCAGCGTTCCCGAGGGTACGCAGGCCGGCAAGCAATTCCGCCTGAAGGGCAAGGGCATGCCGGTATTGCGCTCGAGCCAGACGGGCGATCTTTATATCCAGATTCAGATCGAGACGCCGCAGAAGCTTTCCAAGCGCCAGCGCGAGCTTCTGCAAGAGTTCGAGCAGCTCTCCTCCAAGGAGAACAATCCGGAATCGACGGGCTTCTTTGCCCGGATGAAGGAATTCTTCGAGGGCTGATCTCGATATCCCTCAAGGTTACAAAAGCCGGAGGTATTGCCTCCGGCTTTTTTCATGCGCGCTCTGATTTGAAACACATGTCCCAAGTCGGGACGGGCGATGCCATGCAGGCGTTTTGTGTTAACGCAGAGACCTGAACGTGCTTGCAAGCTCCTGAAATTCATACAGTCTGCGGTTCTCAGCCCCCGAACCAACCGAGAGTGTTTCCATGTCGGCGACGAACTTTTCCAATTGCATGCCCGAAGATGTCGATGTGCTTGCAGGTGCGCTTTATACATGGTGCGCGGAACGCAACATCAAGCTGCGCAGCCAGCAGGGCCTTTCGATCGCCAGCATCGCAATCGACCTCTATCATGCCGGCCACCAGACGCAGGATACCCTGCTCTTCGCGCTGCACGAGCGCGAGCTTCACTGACTTCCTAGCATTTCACGGATGTCTAGACGCTCAGGCGGCGTTTTCAGTTGCCTGGCCGCACATGAGGTTCAGGATCGTCTTGACCGCCTGCTTGCCTGCAGGCGAGTTCAGCCTGTCATAATTGATGGCCAGCTCATAAGCTTCCGGGCTCAGCTCGACTCGATTACTGAACTGGGAAATGCCCGTACCCTCGAAGAGTTCGGAAATATCGACGTCCAGGAAAACTGCAATCTGGTGCAGCTTGCTCGCAGAGACGCGGTTCGTCCCCTTTTCGTATTTCTGGATTTGCTGAAAGGTCAGGCCGAGTGCTTCGCCGAGTTCAAGTTGAGATACACGCCGACGAGCGCGAAGCTGTCTCACGTTGCGACCGACAATGATATCAATCGGATCCGGCACTGCCACTCTCTCTCCCGAAAAACCCTTCATTTACCATATAGCGTCAGCCGAATATCTCAACCGGGAAGTTGCAAATTTCAACCGACTTTTTTTGGGCATTAGGCCAATGCGTCAGTTGCTGTCGCGCAAATTCTACAACTACCGTTTGTTATTCGCTCACTTAGCGGCGATGTTACAAAAAATTGAACAGCTTCCGGTTGACTTCATCTTGGGCGACGATAGTTAGTCGCGCCGGACCCTATAGCGCCATCTGACGAGAGGCTTCGAATACTGCCATGACATCCGCTCCCACCGGGAAACATGATGCCGACAGTATCATCATCGATATGCGCCGCCAGCAGCTGATGATGATCCTCGACTCGTTAAGATCCCTGCGCGGTTCAATAAAGAACCGGCCCGACCTCCTCTATTGGATAGAAAGGGCAATTGCGGAGGCGGAGGCCCAGCTCGAAATTCCCCCTCCCAGCATGCATTAGGGACGTAAGCCGCTCCCAGCCTTGATATCCGTGCAGCTTCGGCTTAGAGCCTTTCCTGACCAGATTGAAGCTTTCTGTTGGCTCAAACAGAGACGGGTGGTCGACCGGCCAGCGCGCGTCGTAGCCCGGACCTGCGGCCAAGCCGGCCCGTTTCAGCCAACCCCGGTGGTTTGCTTGCAAACCAGCTAGGGCCGGACATCTTTCCGGCAGGATCAAAGGCGATCGGCTCGGACGTACCAGGGAGTATGTCCTTTGCCGATCGCCTTCGGCCTGACGGAAACCTGCTCCGGCAAAATGCTTCAATCTAGCCAGAAAAGGCTCTCACTGTCAGCCTTGATGATTCCGGATATCCGATGCCGCATAAGGTTGCCCTTTCCCGTCTGAAGCTGACCGATTTTCGCAATTATGCATCGGTCTCGCTTGCGTTCGATGGACGGCATGTGGTGCTGACCGGCGACAACGGCGCCGGCAAGACCAACCTCATGGAAGCCGTCTCCTTCCTGTCACCCGGACGAGGGCTGCGCCGCGCCGCCTATGGCGATATCACCCGTGTGAGTGCGGCGGCCGGGTTCTCGATCTTTGCCGGGCTCGATGGCATGGAAGGTGATGTCGAGATCGGTACCGGGATCGACACCAGCGACGAAACCACCACGCGCCGGCTGCGCATCAATGGAACGACCGCGAAAACAGTCGATGAACTGACGGATCACCTGCGCGTGCTCTGGCTAACGCCGGCCATGGATGGGCTCTTCACCGGCGGCTCATCGGATCGAAGGCGATTCCTCGACCGGCTCGTCCTGTCGCTCGACCCGGAACATGGCAGGCGGGCGAGCGATTTCGAGCGCGCGATGCGCAGCCGCAACAAGCTGCTCGACGAAGGCCGTTTCGATCCTTCCTGGCTTTCCGGTATCGAAGAGCAGATGGCAAGCCTCGGTATCGCCATGGCGCTCGCGCGGCAGGAAATGCTCGGTCTGCTGACGCGCCTCATCGAGGAAAGCCGCGAGACTTCCCCCTTCCCGTCGGCATCGCTGCAGCTCTCGGGCTTCATGGACGGCCAGTTCTCCAGGCCCTCGGTCGACCTGGAAGACGAATATGCGGCGACACTCCTCGACAACCGTTACCGCGATGCCGGCGCCGGACGTACGCTGGAGGGGCCGCATCGCGCCGATCTCATCGTGCATCATCGCGAGAAGCAGATGGAAGCGGCGCGCTGCTCGACCGGTGAACAAAAGGCTCTGCTGGTTGGCCTCGTGCTTGCCCATGCGCGGCTCGTCGGCAATCTCACGGGCCATGCGCCGATCCTGCTGCTGGACGAGATCGCCGCGCATCTCGATGAAGGACGCCGTGCCGCACTGTTCGACCTGATAGACGGTCTCGGCGGCCAGGCCTTCATGACGGGAACGGACCATCAGATGTTTGCGGCCTTGGGAGAGCGGGCGCAGTTCTTTACCGTTGCCGACGGGGAGATTTTGAATGAGCGATAACACTTCTCCTGCCAGTTCGGGGCGTGATAGCATCATGCCCATGGAACCTCTCAGCCCGGACGAAATTGCGCGTTATCATCGCCATATCCTGTTGCCGGAAATCGGCGGCGCGGGTCAGCAGAAGCTGAAGGCCGCCCGCGTGCTGGTGATCGGCGCCGGCGGGCTCGGCGCGCCGATCCTGCAATATCTCGCAGCGGCAGGCGTCGGCACGCTCGGCATTGCCGATGACGACCATGTTTCCCTGTCCAATCTGCAGCGGCAGGTTATTCACGATTCCGGCACGATCGGCGAGCTGAAGACGGAGAGCGCAGCTCAAGCGATTGCGCGGCTGAACCCTCATATCAAGGCCATCCGGTTTACGGAGCGCTTTTCGGCAGACGTTGCGCGCCGATACCTTTCCGGCTTCGATCTCCTGATTGACGGCTCTGATAATTTCGACACGCGTTATACCGCTGCCGATGCGGCCGAGGAAGCACGCATCCCGCTCGTCACCGGTGCCGTCGGTCGCTTCGACGGCTCGCTGACCGTACTGAAACCCTATGAGGTTGCCGAAGACGGCATAGCCAATCCCGGCTATCGCGATCTCTTTCCGGAAGCGCCGCCGGCCGGACTGATCCCTGCCTGTGCGGAAGCCGGCATCATTGGCGCGCTGACCGGTGTAATCGGCACGCTGATGGCTATGGAGGCGATCAAGCTCATTACCGGTGCCGGCGATCCGTTGATCGGCCGCTTGCTGCTCTACGACGCGCTGTCGGCCCGCTTCGACACGATCCGCTACAAACGTCGGCGCGCGAAACAGAGCAGGACTGCATGACTCCGTTCCGCATCGATGGGAGTTTTGCGCGCTGGAGCGAGCTGCTTCATCTCATTCGAGCGTCCTTCGCCTATATGGACGGCCGCATCGATCCGCCCTCCTCGGCAATCCGTCTGACGGTGGAATCGCTCGCGGAAAAAGCAAAGGCCGAAATCGCCTATGCCGTGGAGAACGACGGACGGCTCACAGGCTGCATGTTCCTGCGTCCTGAGGTGGACTGTCTCTACATCGGGAAGCTTGCGGTATTGCCATCCGCACAAGGCAAGGGTATCGGCCGCCGCCTGCTTGATATTGCCGAGGAGACGGCGCGCGGCCTCGACCTTCCGTCATTGAGGATCGAGACGCGGGTAGAGCTCGTCGACAATCACTCGACCTTTTCCGCCTGGGGCTTTGCCAGAACCGCAGACAAGCCGCATCCGGGTTTTACGCGCACGACATTTGTCGAAATGCGGAAAACGCTTACCGGCTAAGGATGTGAGCGCCTCGGGTCTCTATCGTCCGGGCAGCACACGGTTTGGCGGCCGGTGGCCATCAATGAAGGCGCGGATATTGATGATGACTTTGTCGCCCATTTCCGCACGTCCCTCGATCGTCGCCGAACTCATGTGCGGCAGCAGGACGACCTTTCCCTCATTGGCGAGCTTTACCAGCTTCGGATTGACCATCGGTTCATTCTCGAAGACGTCGAGCCCGGCACCGGCGATCCTTCCTTCTCGCAGGCTTTTGATCAACGCAGCCTCATCGATCACGTCGCCACGGGCGGTGTTGACGAGATAGGCTGTCGGCTGCAGGAGCGCCAGACGGCGCGCCGAGAGCAGATGGAAGGTCGCTGGCGTCGAAGGGCAGTTGACTGAGACGATATCGACGCGGGCAAGCATCTGATCGAGGCTTTCCCAATAGGTCGCCTCCAGCTCATCCTCGGTCGCCGGATTGACGCGTTTGCGGTTGTGATAATGAATCGACAGGCCAAAGGCCTTGGCCCGCCGTGCGACGGCCGTGCCGATGCGACCCATGCCGACAATGCCGATTCGCTTTCCATGAATGCGACGACCGAGCATCCAGGTCGGGGACCAGCCTGCCCATTCGCCGGGCCTGTCGGTCAAAACGCGGGCGCCCTCGCCGATCCGCCGCGGCACGGCGAGGATCAGCGCCATAGTCATGTCGGCGGTATCCTCGGTCAGTACGTTCGGGGTGTTGGTGACCGTGATGCCTTTACGCGCAGCCGCATCGACATCGATATGATCGGTGCCATTCGAAAAGCTGGCGATAAGCTTCATCTGCGGCCCGACCTGCTCAATGAGCGCTGCGTCGATGCGGTCGGTGACGGTCGGCACGAGCACGTCGCAGCTCTTGACGGCTTCGGCAAGCTCAAGGGCGGATCGCGGCGTATCGTCGATATTCAACTCGGCGTCGAAAAGCTCGCGCATCCGGGTTTCGACGACGTCAGGCAGCTTGCGGGTTATATAGACCTTCGGTTTTTTCTTCGTTGTCATAGCGGCTTGCGGTGCCTTGTTCAGAGGTCTTTAACCAAGTTGGACGATCATTTCCCATAACGGGCATTTTCTACCAGACCCGCACGCGAAGACAAACAAAACTCGCGAGGCGCGCGGGGAATCCCGGAAAGCGAGCAGGCAAGGCCTGCTTCGAATTCGAGCCAACGGAAGCTTCCATGCGTCGCACTGTTCTAAAGCCCTGCCTCGTCCTGGCGGTCGCCCTTGCCGTATCGGCAGGCACAATTGAGTTTGCGCAAGCCCAGGCGGCAGCCAAGGGGCCGAGCGGCCTGCCACTGCCGCGATTCGTGACGCTGAAGTCCAAGCGCGTCAACCTGCGTATCGGCCCGGGAACGGATTACGCCGTTTCCTGGCTGTATCTGAAGTCTGGGTTGCCGGTCGAAATCATCCAGGAATATGATAACTGGCGCCGTATCCGCGATGCCGACGGCACTGAGGGCTGGGTCAACCAGTCGCTGCTGTCAGGCCAGCGCGCGGCCATCGCCGCGCCGTGGATGAAGGGCAAGGGCAAGGGCGTCTATGTCAACCTCCGCCGTGAAGCGCAGCCGTCCTCCAGCATCGTTGCAAAGCTGGAGCCCGGCGTGATGATCACCATCGGTGAATGCAGCGGAGAGTGGTGCTTCGCAAAGACCGACGGCGCCGAGGGCTGGGTGGCGCAGTCGGAAATCTGGGGGGCCTATCCGGGCGAGGCCTTTAAATAAGGCCTGCCTCCTTTGCGGCTTCGGATAGGGATTTCATCGGCCGCGGGCCGATCTGCTGGATGACGATGCCGGCCGCAAGGCAGCCGAGCTTGCCGCAATCTTCCAGCGTACGGCCCTGCGTGTAGCCGTAGAGGAAGCCAGAAGCAAAGAGGTCGCCGGCGCCCGTGGTGTCCACGAGTTCGTCGATCTTGATCGCGTCGACGTAATGGCGCTCGTTACCCTTCAGGATCACGGCGCCGTCCTCGCTCACTGTCACGGCGGCAATCTTGCAATCCTTGGCGATTTTGTTCAGTGCCTCTTCGAAATCGTCGGTCTCGTAAAGCGACAGCGCCTCCTGACGATTGGCGAAGACGATGTCGACTTTGCCGGACCGCATGAGATCCAGGAACTCGCCACGGTAACGATCGACACAGAAGCTATCCGACAGCGTCATGGACATTTCACGGCCGTTTTCATGGGCGATGCGGGCGCAATCGAGGATCGCTTCCTTGGCGCGCGGCGGATCCCAGAGGTAGCCTTCGAAATAGGTGACCTTAGCTTGCGCCACGACATCCGCTTCGACATCCTCGGGCCCAAGTTCGACGCAGGCGCCGAGATAGGTGTTCATCGAGCGCTCGCCGTCATCGGTGACGAAGATCATCGAGCGCGCGGTCGGCGGAAACGTGCCCTTGGCCTTCGTCTGATAGTGAACGCCCTGGGCGCGGATATCATGCGCGAAGATCTCGCCGAGTTGGTCTTCCGCGACCTTGCCGAAATAGGCAGCCTTGCCGCCGAGGCTGGCAATACCGGCGGCCGTATTGCCGGCGCTGCCGCCGGAAGCTTCCAGTGCCGGTCCCATGCGGGAATAGAGCAGTTCGGCGCGATCGGCATCGATGAGGTTCATCGCCGCCTTGGTGATCTTGTTGTCAATGAGGAACTGGTCGTCGCAACGGGCGATGATATCGACGATTGCGTTGCCGACTGTCAGAACATCGAATTTGGTCATGAAATGGGAAGTCCCGGATTTGTGATAGCCGGTAATCGGTCTTAGCGAAATTTATTGGTATTGGAAGGATAAACCGCACACAGGTTTATAAGTCTTCGCAAAACTGCCGCTTATTCGTCATGCCGCTGTCACCTTACCTGCCTAAAAATCTCCTCGGAAAGACCGGCATGCAGTATTTTCGTAGAGCTGGTTACCGGGAGGGATGATCCCTTCTGTCTTACCGGAACGGCGCTGACCACGGATGAACTGGCAGTGTCGGATCTGGGTATCCGGCAGGACCGGATGCGGAAAAGCGGGCTTAGCCCGCTTTTTTATTGCGACGCGAAAAGAAATGCATGCCGTGCATTTGTCATGGCCGGCAATATGCTGCTAGACCTCGGGACCTTCCCCGCGCAGAGCAGCAGTTCATGTCAGCCATCATCTTCGACGTTCTTCCGATCTTCCTTCTCATTCTCATCGGTTGGCTGATCGTCCGCATCGGCGTGCTGACGGCAAGCGTCGGCGATGCCTTGAGCGAGTTCGTCTTCAAGATCGCCGTGCCCCTGTTGCTTTTCCGCACGATCGCCGAAGCCGATTTCCACGGCGCATCGCCGTTCCGGCTCTGGACCGTCTATTTTTCCGGCGTCGCAGTGACGTGGGCAGCCGGGCACATCGTCGCTACGCGTTTCTTCGGCCGCGACGAGCGGATCGGCGTGCTTGCCGGCGTATCCTCGGCCTTCGCCAACAACATTTTCATCGGCCTGCCGCTGGTCGAACGCACTGTGGGCAGCGAAGGGCTCGTCGCCCTTTCCATCCTGCTTGCCATCCATCTACCTATCATGATGGTGGCCGGCACCATCATGATGGAACATGCCGAACGCAAGATTTCAGGCAAGAGCGAGCGCAGCATGGCTCAAGTGCTCAAGCAGATCGGCTTGAATCTGCTGCATAATCCACTTGTCATCGGCATCGCCGCAGGCGCCGCCTTTCATGTCTCGGGCCTGACAATGCCGGCAACGGTCGGAACCGTCGTTGGGCAGATCGCCGGCACCGCCGGCCCGGCGGCGCTGATTTCGCTCGGCATGGCACTCCAGAAATACGGCGTCTCAGGGAATATCGGGATCGCCAGCGTGACCTCCGCATTCAAGCTGCTGCTGCTGCCAGGGTGCGTGTGGGCGGCAAGCCACCTGTTCGGCCTCAGCAACGAATGGGCGGCGGCGCTGGTACTGACTTCATCGGTTCCGACGGGGGTAAATGCCTGGCTGATCGCCAATCGCTTCGGTGTCGGCCACAGCCTGGCCGCCTCTACGATCTCGGTGACCACGGCGCTCGGCGCCATCACAGTTTCCTTCTGGGCTTATATCCTCGGCACCTAAGGCAACAAAAAACCCGGCGCGAGGCCGGGCTTCTTCTTAAAAACGCTCGACGGCTCTTACTGCGTTGCAGCCGGAGCATTCGGATCCGGCAGCGCAACCGGCGAATCAGCCAGCGTGTGCAGGTAGAGAATGACGTTGGCGCGATCCTGATCCTTCGGCAGGCCGGCAAAGCCCATAGCCGTGCCCGGAACGTCCTTCTTCGGCGCCGTCAGGAACTTGTTGAGGTTTTCGAACGTCCAATGTTCGCTGCCGCCCTTGGAGAAATCCTTCATGGCAGAGGAATAGGCAAAGCCTTCATGTGAGGCGATCGGGCGATCTACGACACCAAAGAGATTCGGACCAACCTTGTTCGGTCCGCCCTTGGTGCCGTCATGACAGGCCTGACACTTCTTAAATACGGTTTCGCCGGCCTTGGCATCGGCGCTTGCAAGAAGTTTCGCAATCGGAACAGCAGCGGCTGCAGGTGCGCTCTCACCGCCGGCGGCGGGTGCTTCCTCGGCGACGATGGCAAAACCTTCCTTTTCCGGCGCCTCGGAATGGAAGATCCCCTCGGACGCGATGGAAACCGACATCAGAACGAAAACCGTTCCAAGCAGTGCCCCCACGGCCGTATTGACGTATGAATTCATCTGCAATGCTCCCCTTGCAGCCGGCAGACCAGAAACCGGACCATCTTGAAATTGCGCGGAACCTATGTCTTTTGGCTATTCGTTGCAACTGTCTAAATGGTCTTGTGCGTGAGACTTTTTGCCACTTTTCTGCCTGGATTAGAAGGCCCGAACAATGACTGATTCAAAATTAGATGACGTGCTGGTGCTGATCCCAGCTCGCCTGGCCTCCACCCGCCTTCCGGGCAAGCCGCTGGCCGATATTTGTGGTTTGCCGATGATCGTGCAGGTCGCAAAACGGGCCGCCGAAGCGGCCATCGGGCGCGTCATCGTGGCGGTCGACGAGCAGGAAGTTTACGACGTCGTGGCTGCAGCCGGCTTCGAAGTGATCATGACAAGCAAGGACCATCAGGTCGGTTCGGACCGCATTTTCGAAGCGCTCACCAAGGTTGATCCAGACGGAAAGGCGAAAATCGTCGTGAACGTTCAAGGTGATCTTCCGACGATCGACGCGGAAACCGTGCGCGCAGCATTGCGCCCCCTGGAGAACCCGCAGGTCGATATCGCTACGTTGACGACTGTAATCGACAACGAGGAAGACAAGACGGCACCACACATCGTCAAGGTTGTCGGCACCCCCCTTTCGGCAAGTCGCCTGCGCGCGCTGTACTTCACCCGCACGAGCGCGCCCTATGGTGAGGGACCGCTTTACCACCATATCGGGCTTTACGCCTATCGGCGTGCCGCACTCGAGCGCTTTGTTTCTCTTGAGCGCGGTACACTCGAAAAGCGCGAATCACTGGAGCAGTTGCGCGCGCTCGAAGCCGGCATGCGCATCGATGTCGAGATCGTTGACACGGTTCCGCTCGGTGTCGATACTCCCGCCGACCTCGAAAAGGCGTGGCGCATTCTCTCCGCGAAGGCCAACTGACGGATTTTCCTCATGAACATCAAGACCAACAGGATCGCCTTCCAAGGCGAGTTCGGCGCCAATTCCGACATGGCGTGCCGGGACATGTTCCCGACGATGGAGCCGTTGCCTTGCCAGACCTTCGAGGACGCTTTTACCGCCGTCGACAATGGCGACGCCGATATCGGCATGATCCCGATCGAGAACACGATCGCAGGCCGTGTCGCCGACATCCACCATCTGCTGCCGGAATCGCGCCTGCACATCATCGGCGAATATTTCATGCCGATTCGGTTTCAGCTCATGGTATTGCCGGGTGTTACAAAGGACGAGATCCGCACCGTGCACAGCCATATCCATGCGCTCGGCCAGTGCCGCAAGATCGTTCGCGCCAACGGCTGGAAGCCCGTGATCGCCGGCGATACGGCAGGGGCTGCGAAGCTCGTCAAGGAAACCGGCGACCGCTCCATGGCAGCGCTTGCGCCGCGTCTTGCGGCTGATCTCTATGGGCTCGACATCGTCGCCGAGAATGTCGAGGACACGGAAAACAACGTGACGCGCTTCGTGGTGCTGTCGCGGGATGAGGAGTGGGCACAGCGCTCCGTCAGCGACGAGAAAATCGTCACCACCTTCGTCTTCAACGTCCGCAATATTCCGGCAGCGCTCTACAAGGCGCTCGGCGGCTTTGCGACGAACGGCATCAACATGACCAAGCTCGAGAGCTATCAGCTCGGCGGCAAGTTCGTAGCGACGCAGTTCTACGCCGATATCGAAGGCCATCCAAACGACCCGCATGTGCGCCGCGCGCTTGAAGAATTGCGCTTCTTCTCCGAGAAGGTCCGCATCCTCGGCGTCTATAAGGGCCATCCGATGCGCGGACTTCTTTAGGCGCTGCAGCTAGCAACGAATATGGCCCCTCGGGCATGGGGGCCGGAGGGACTTCTCGGGTGCGATTTGCCAGTTATTTATCCGGCTCACAAACGCGCAACCGGTGTCCGTCCGGATCCAGCACGACGAAGGTGGGACCGAAGTCGAGTTCGGTCAGCTCCTGGGCGACGGGCAGCCCGCGGCTGCGCCAGTCTTCGTAATGCCTTGCGACTGCGTTTTCGCCATCAACCATGAAGGCGACCTCGCCGCGATTGCCGATGGCGGAAGGCTGCGGTTCGACCTTGCTGCGGCGCCAGAGGCCGAGGGTGAAACCGCCATCCAGCGGGAAAGCGACGAAATTCGGTGCTTCCACGGCCGGCTCACGGCTCAGGATATTGCGGTAGAAAGCGGCACTTTCAGCGGGATCCTTGACATAGAGGATAATGAGATTGGGGCTGGCCATTTCAGTTCTCCGATTACGGTTGAAAAGTATCCCCGGCCGAAAGCTACTGCCATTTTATGGCAGTAGCTTTCGGATTACAGCGCTATTGGCAGCGCCGCTTCGTTACCGGGAGGAATATCAATGAGGCAGGCGCGCGGCGCTACCGGAAGAGATCGTCGCCGACGCGCCAATCCTGACCATCTATGAGGCCGAGATCGCGTTTACGCCATTGCGGGATCGTCTCAAGATCAAGGCGCGGACGGCGTGATGACGCTCTGGTGAATCTATCTGCGAATAAGCGCACCAGACGAGAGCGAAGGGTCCTTCCGGCTTCCTTGGAAGTACGACGGCCGGCATATTGAACGACTTGAGGCATTCCCATGATCAGTACTCCTTTCCTGCTGGACTGGTACTGATAATAGCGCCACCTGCTGACAGTTTATGGCAGCAGCGTCACTGCTCGACAGGAATATCCTGCGTGTCCCGCCACTCCTTCAGGAGCGCCGTGCGGCGGCGTGGATACCGTGTCTCATGGACTGTCATATCGATGATGCGATCGGTGCGGAAATGGCGGAAATCCTGGCGCAGCTCGCACCAGGCCATGATGATGCGCACATGCTCGAAATAGCCGAGCGCGAAAGGCCAGACACGGCGGCGCGAGACACGACCCTGCTCGTCGCCGTAATGCAGTTCGAGCACACGCTCCAGGCGGATTGCCTTGCGGATGGCCGAGACATCCGCCTTGTCCTCGTCCTGGCGCTTGCGGCCAACGAAGAGCGTCGCCGAATCGACCATTTCACGCATGTCGGACGGCAGGACGGCGGCAATCTTTGCCAGTGCATCGGCGCCGGCGTTCGCAAGCCGCGGCTCGGCGGCGCGAGCCACCCAGCGGGAGCCAAGCACCAGCGCCTCCAGCTCTTCTTCGGAAAACATCATCGGCGGCAGCATGAAGCCCGGTTTCAGCACGTAACCTATGCCCGCCTCACCCTCGATCATCGCCCCCTGCGACTGCAGGCTTGCAATGTCGCGGTAGAGCGTGCGCAGGCTGACGCCGGTTTCTGCAGCAAGCACGGTGCCGGTGACCGGCCGCCGATAGCGCCGGAGCGTCTGAAGCAGGGTCAGCAGCCGTTCCGAGCGGGCGACCATGATTATACCCTCATGCAAGCTGACCAGAGACGAACGACGATCGCCCCCACATTACAGCCTCTGCCTAGCGTTTCCACTCCACCCAGTCGCGCATCAGCCGATGGGCAATCGCACCCTTCGGCGGCGGCGCCTTGCCGTTGGCGCCGGGGCGCTCCAGCATTTCGATGGTCTCCTCGCGGGTGAACCAGCGGCAATCCTCGAGCTCGGCTTCATCCCGGTGGATCTCGCGCGACTTCGCTTCGGCATAACAGCCGATCATCAACGAATGCGGCATCGGCCAGGGCTGCGAGGCATGATAGCGGATACGGCCGGTCTTGATACCGGATTCCTCCAGCGTTTCGCGACGAACGGCATTTTCGATTGTCTCACCGGGCTCCACGAAGCCGGCCAGACAGGAATACATACCCGGCGCAAAATGCGGGCTGCGACCGAGCAGGCAGAGATCGCGCTCTTCATCGATCGTCAACATGATGACGACGGGGTCGGTGCGCGGGAAGATCATGTGCTCGCAGGCGGTGCAGACGCGCTTGTAGCCACCGATATGGATTTCCATGACCGAGCCGCAGCGGCCGCAAAACCGGTTGTCGCTGTTCCAGCGAATGAGACTTGCAGCCTGCGCGAATTCGCCGAGCAACATTTCATCGACCAGCTGGTCGCGAAAGAGCGAGCGGCCGTCCACGGGTTTAAATTGGCTCGCCATATCCTCGACGTCGATGCCGACGGGCACAGCAAGGCGCGGTTCGCCGGTCTTGCGGTAACCGAGCAGAACGGTCTCGTCCCAATTCGGCTTCAGCTCCTGCAGCTCGTAACGGACAAAGAGCGGATCAAGCACCTGACCGTCATGCTTCAGCACGAGCTTGTCCTTGGCGAAGGCAAAGATATGTGTGCCTTCGCGGGCAAGCGCTTTTTCGACCGAGCCTTCATCGCGATGTTCGCTGTCGCGGCTCAGGTCGTTGGCGGCGAAGGCCGTGAGATTGCTGGGTTCCGGATGCGGCACATCCGAATCGAAAAGCGAATGACTCATGGTGAAAGGGCTTCCCGCAGCTTTGCTATGAATTCGTCTCTGGTTGCGTCCTCATAAGGCTCAGCCTTGCCGAAGCCCCAGACAGGGCCCGGCCAATTCGCATCACCTTCGGAACGCGCAATAACATGAACATGAAGCTGGCGGACGATGTTGCCAAGAGCCCCTATATTGATTTTTGTGGCACCAGTGACCTTCTTGAGCGCTGAGGAGACAAGCTCGGTTTCGAAAGTGAGCAGCACCTGATCGAGCGGCGTCAGCTCGAAGATCTCGGTGATGCCTGCCCGGCGCGGCACCAGGATGAGCCACGGCCAGCGGGCATCCTTGGACAGCCGGACATCGCACAGGCCAACGACCATGATACTGGTGCTGTCGCTTTCGAGCCTGAGGTCGAGCACGAAATCACTCAAGGGCATTCTCCTCATGTTTTCCAATGGACTAGCAGTTTTTTTGGAGCTTGGCTTGCATTTGATGACGATTTTGCCGATATGTGCATCCGGGAGGTTGGTGGTGGACGAGCCACTCGCCAACCGGGTCAGGTCCGGAAGGAAGCAGCCCTAACGAGCCCCGGCACGGGTCATCGTGCCAGCCTCCCACCTTCTCTTCCAAGAAGCCCGGGCTTTCGGGCGCAAGCAGGGCGATGAGCGACACCGAGCGACAGTCACAAGATGCCGCCTCGACGGGCACCGGATACCGGGTGCTGGCACGCAAATACCGCCCCAAGGATTTCACGGACCTGATGGTCGGCCAAGAGCCGATGGTCCGCACCCTCACCAACGCCTTCGAGACCGGCCGCATCGCGCAGGCCTATATGCTGACCGGCGTTCGCGGGGTGGGCAAGACGACGACGGCGCGCATTCTTGCGCGAGCGCTGAACTACAAGACGGCCGATATCGACAAGCCGACGATCGACCTTCGCGTGCCTGGGGAACATTGCCAGGCGATCATGGAAGGCCGCCATGTCGATGTGATCGAGATGGACGCCGCCTCGCATACCGGTATCGACGACATCAGAGAGATCATCGAACAGGTGCGCTATCGGCCGGTTTCAGCGCGCTTCAAGGTCTATATCATCGACGAAGTGCACATGCTTTCGACGGCAGCGTTCAACGGGTTGTTGAAGACGCTCGAGGAGCCGCCGGAACATGTGAAGTTCATCTTCGCGACAACGGAAATCCGCAAGGTTCCGATCACCGTTCTCTCCCGCTGCCAGCGCTTCGACCTGCGCCGCATCAGCGCTTCGGATCTCGTCGGCTTGTTCTCGACGATCGCCGCCAAAGAAGGCATCGAGGCGGAGCCGGATGCGCTCGCGATGATTGCGCGCGCCGCGGAGGGCTCGGCCCGTGACGGCCTGTCGCTGATGGACCAGGCGATTGCCCACGGTGGCGGCGTAGTGCAGGCGGAGGCTGTGCGCGGCATGCTCGGTCTTGCCGACCGTGCCCGCATCGTCGATCTCTTCCAGCATATCGTGCGCGGCGAAGTGGCCAGCGCGCTCAATGAATTCCAGAGCCAGTACGAGGCGGGCGCAAACCCGGTCGTAGTGCTGACGGATCTTGCCGATTTCACGCATCTAGTCACGCGGCTGAAATATGTGCCCGATGCCGCAAACGATCCTTCGCTTAGCGAAGTGGAGCGCACCAAGGCAGCAGAATTTGCGCAAGGGATTGCCGTCACCACGCTCTCGCGCATCTGGCAGATGCTGCTGAAGGGCATTCCGGAAACGGAAAATTCTTCGCGTACGGCAGGCGCGGCCGAAATGGTGCTGATCCGGCTGGCACATGCCGCACATCTGCCGGCTCCCGAAGACGCGGCACGGCGGCTTGCGGAATTCTCCAATGACGACGGAGTGTCCCGCTCCTCCTCACCGGCACCTTCCGGCGGCGGCAGCGGGACGCGCGTTCCCTATCAGACGAACGTGACGGCGCGAGCGCCCGAACCTGCACTGCGGCCGCAGCCGTCAGGCCCGACCGCCATGCTGCGTGCCGTGCCCAATCCGGAGCCTCAGGCTATCGGACGCACCGAGGTGAGGCCCGCGGAAGCGCCGAAACCGCTCGTGCGCGTCAATTCGATCGGCGATATCGTCGATCTTGCCGGCGAGAAGCGCGACGTCAAGGTGAAGGCGCTGGTGCGCAATTTCGTACGACCTGTGCGCATCGAGCCGGGCCGGCTGGATGTGAACCTTACCGAAGGCGCACCCGGCACGCTGCTGAACGAGCTCGCCGTCAAGCTCAAGGAATGGACGGGCATCCACTGGATCGTCAGCCTCAGCCGCGAGGAAGGCGCGCCGACAATGGTGGAGGCGGAAGCCAGGGCGCAGGAACAGCGCGTCAGCGATGCGCGTCAGGATCCCGATGTCGCGGCGATCCTCGCCCAGTTTCCGGGCGCCAAGATCATCGACGTGCGTGTGAGGGCGCCGACGCCGGAGGAAGAAGCCGAGGAGGTTGCACTGCCTGCCGCCGCGGAATCCGAAGAAGGCGACATTCTGCCGGGCGACGACATAGAATTCTGAGTTCAAGAAGGAGAAGACGATGCGCGACATCATGGGCATGATGGGCAAAGTCAAGGAAATGCAGGCCAAGATGGAGCAGATGCAGGCTGAGATTGCCGAGCTGACTGCCGAAGGCAAGGCAGGCGGTGGCCTCGTGACCGTCATCATTTCAGGCAAAGGCGAGCTGAAGAGCCTGAAGATCGACCCCTCTCTCTTCAAGGAAGACGATGTGGAGATCCTCGAAGACCTGATCGTTGCCGCCCACAAGGACGCCAAGGATAAGGCCGAGGCGATTGCCGCCGAAAAGACCAAGGCGCTGACAGCCGGCCTGTCGATCCCGCCCGGCTTCAAGCTGCCGTTCTGATTTTACCGCCTGGTCCCGGAGGAGGAGACGGGAGATGATGACGCTCACGACATTGCTGGCTTTTGCCGGCGCTCTTTTCATTGCCGCCGGCACACCCGGACCAAGCATTGCGGCGCTCGTGGCCCGCGTCATTTCGAAAGGCGCGCGTGACGTGCTGCCCTTCCTCTTTGGCATGTGGGCCGGAGATGCGATCTGGCTCACCTGCGCGATTGCCGGCCTCTCGGCCATTGCCGAGAGCTTCTACCATGTTTTCGTCGTCATCAAATGGCTCGGCGTGCTCTATCTTCTTTATCTCGCCTGGCGGATGTGGTTCGCCAAAGCCGATGTCGAGGAAGAGGAGCTGCCGCAGGAGCGCTCGCGCGGCCGGATGTTTTTGACCGGCCTGGCGATTGCCCTCGGCAACCCAAAGATCATGTTGTTCTACGTGGCCCTTCTGCCGTCAATCATCGACATCCCCTCGGTGTCTCTCGCCGGCTGGGCCGAACTCGTCGTCACCCTGTTCGTCGTCCTTGCTATCGTCGATTGCAGCTGGATGTTCCTTGCCGCCAAAGCGCGCGGTTTCCTGAGGAGCCGTCGCGCAGTACGGATCGCCAACCGGGTGAGCGCGGGAACAATGGCCGGGGCTGCCGTCACGATTGCGATGCGCTAAGCTAGGCCTCGGCCTGCAGGATCGCCCGCAATTTATAATGAATCGGAGACGCGAGGTATCGCACCCGGTCGCCGTCCGAAAGCCGGCGGCCGAAGGTTTCCATCATTTCCGGCATCATCACTCTCGCACCCGCATAGGCTTGATGGCGCACTGGCGTGCCGGCTTCGACAATGCCGACGTGAATAACGCGGCAATAAATGCCGGGACGAGCGGCCGTTGTATAGCGCTTGACGAATTTCGGGTCGTTCATCCTGGCGGCGAATGTGGCGCAGGGGATGCGGCAGGAAGTGACCTCGAGGATCAGTTTGCCTGTCGTGAAACGGTCGCCAACCGCGACCTGTCGGTTGTCGAGGCCTTCAATAACGAGGTTCTCCCCGAATGTTCCAGGAGTGACGGGTTCGCCGAGTTCCCTCGCCCACCAGTCGAGCGTCAGCGATCCTTCGATATAGACAGCCTGATCGGCCCCGCCATGATGTTTCCTGTTGCAGATCGCGTCGCCCACGATACCTTCCGCATCGATCATGACGCCGCCGCTGACGGCGTGCTTGAAAATACCGGTCTTGTAGCTCTTGCCGGGCAGCTTTTCGGCTGTGCCTCGGCAGACGGCGAGGATTTTCATGGTTGCAGCGATTCTTCCGCGATTCCGTTTTCGTTCCATATCAGTTAAGAACGGCGCATGGCAAAGCGAGTCACCGGCCCCGAAATCGAAAAACTGATCCAGCTTCTGGCGAAAGTGCCGGGCCTTGGGCCGCGCTCGGCGCGGCGGGCGGCACTGCATCTGATCAAGAAGAAGGACCAGCTTCTAGGTCCTCTTTCGCATGCGATGGGCGAGGCCTATGACAAGGTGAAGATCTGCTCGCGATGCGGCAATGTCGATACGGTCGATCCCTGCACGGTCTGCACTGATGCGCAGCGCGACCAGTCCGTCATCATCGTCGTCGAGGATGTCTCCGACCTCTGGGCTCTGGAGCGTGCCGGAGCGCTGAATGCCGCCTACCATGTGCTCGGCGGCACGCTCTCGCCGCTCGACGGCGTCGGGCCTGACGACCTCAATATCCGCGGACTGATCAATCGCGTTAGCGAAGGCGGCATCAAGGAAATCATCATCGCGGTCAATGCCACCGTCGAGGGGCAGACGACGGCGCATTACATCGCCGACCAGCTTGCCGATCTCAATGTGAAGATCACGCGGCTGGCCCACGGCGTGCCTGTGGGCGGCGAACTCGACTATCTCGATGAGGGTACGCTGTCGGCGGCGCTTCGAGCGCGGACGGCAATATGAGGGAATTGAGGATGCGGCGAGCTACCCCTCTCTGCCCTGCCGGGCATCTCCTCCACAAGGTGGGAGATCAGAAGCGGCTTTGGTTTCCCGCCTCACTAACTGCTTGCCAGGTTGAGACGTCGGTAGCTGGCGGAAAACAGTGCATCCAATCAATCTCCCGACCTATGGGAGAGATGCCCGGCAGGCCAGACGGGGGTATTTTGCGGCGGTTGCTGATATTGACGCTCATCATGCTAACGGCGCTTTTCCCCTCCCCCGTCCTTGCTGGCCCATCAAAGGCCGATGTCGAAGCGCAATTCGACAGATGGCTACAGGCCAATCTCTGGCCGGAGGCGAAAAAGAACGGCATTTCGGAGAAGACTTTTCGGGCCGCCTTTTCCGGTGTTGAACTCAATTGGACCCTCACTGATCTCGCCCCTCCCGGCTTTCCGCCACCGAAGGAGCAGAAGCAGACGCAGGCGGAATTTTCCTCACCCGGTCCCTATTTCAACGAGGATCGGCTGAGACGGCTCGCCATGACCGGGCGCGGCTTTGCCTCGCAATATGCCTCGACGCTCAGCCGCATTGAAAAGATCTATGGCGTGCCGGGGTCAATCGTGCTGGCGATATGGGGCCGCGAGACCGGCTTTGGTGCAGCAAAGATCCCCAGTTCGGCAATCGAGGTATTGGCGACCAAGGCCTTCATGTCGACCCGCAAGGACATGTTCCGCATGGAGCTGATCGCTGCTCTCCATATTCTCGACGGTGGCGACGTAACACCTGCAGATTTCAAGGGATCGTCGGCAGGGGCACTCGGCCAGCCGCAGTTCATGCCGACCAGCTACCTGAAATATGCGGTCGATTTTGACGGCGACGGTCACCGCAACATCTGGACCTCGGTTCCTGACACGCTCGCCTCGATCGCGAATTTCCTCGTGAAGAAGGGGTGGCAGCGTGGTCGCGACTGGGGATTCGAGGTGACGATCCCGCAAGCCGTCTCCTGTGCGCAGGAAGGGCCTGACCTTGCCAAGCCCCTGTCCCACTGGGCGTCGCTTGGCGTCGACCGCATCTCCGGCAAGGGCTTTCCGTCCGGCGAATTAAAGGCGCAGGGCATGATGCTGGTGCCGGCCGGGCGCGACGGGCCACAATTCATCGTCACGCCCAATTTCTACATCATCAAGGAATATAACAACTCCGATCTCTATGCGCTCTACATCGGCAATCTCGCCGACCGCATTGCCCTCGGTTCTGGTGCCTTCCAGGGGCAATGGGGTGACGTTGGCAAGATGCTGCGCTCGGATGTCGCCGCCATGCAGCACGCGCTGGAGCGGCAGGGTTACGATGTCGGCGGCACCGACGGGTTGCCAGGCTACAAGACACGCCGCTCGATCGGCCAATGGCAGGAAAGGAACGGCATGAAACCGACCTGCTTTCCAGAGGAGTCGATGAAGGGCAAACTGAAGTAACGCCACACGCCATGTCATAGACTGCGCTTCAGCCCTTCATGGCTCGCCACGAAGCCGAGCTTTTCATAGAAACGGATCGAATCTGCGCGCGTTTTGTCTGTGGTGAGCTGGACGAGACCGCAGCCGCGCTCGGCGCAGCGGGCGACCGCCCATTCGACGAATTGCGAGCCAAGTCCGGAACCGCGACGGTGGCTTGCAATACGCACGCTCTCAATCTGGCCGCGCCACATGCCCGTTCTCGAAAGACCTGGAATAAAGCTCAATTGCAGGCAGCCGATAACCCGGTCCGTCTCGTCACTTGCAACGGCAAGCAACTGGTTGGGGTCCACGTCGATTGCGGCAAAGGCGGCGAGATAGCGTGCGTCGATTGGGTCGGAGACGACCTCGCGCGTGCTGCCGAGGTCATCATCGGCGAGCATGCGGACGATGTCAGGAAGATCGGACAACCGCGCGGTTCTGAACATGTGCATGCCTGGTCTCAATGATGCAGATCGATCGGGGCTTTGTGGAAGACGTCGTCGACGGGCGGTATGGCCTGGCGCTCGATCATGCGGCGAACACCCGGTGGGCTTTCGCCGCGGTGCAGCGCGCGAAGCCGGTCGGTATTTTCGGCATCGGCCTGCGTTCGGCGCAGATTATGCCTTATATACTCGACCCAGGTCGGCGTGTGATAGGTTTCCGTCCAGAGCCCGGGATTTTGGAGATCGCGCATCAGAGCCCAATTGCGGGCGCCATCACGGATACGGATGCGGCGGCGCTCGCCCATCAGCGTCATGAATTCGGCCAGATCGTCGTCGGCAATCTGGTAATCGACCTGGACGACAATCGGGCCGCTGCGTGGCGTGATGTCCAGGCCGAGAGCCGGCTCGATGAAGCGGTTGAGCGGATCGAGATTGAGCGAGGCGAAAGCGGGCATGGAAAATCGCAGGCCAATGACGATGCCAAGCAGCAGGACCGCAGCCGACATCAGCAATGCGTTGGAAAGACCGTAATTGTTGGCGACAACGCCCCAGAGCCAGCTGCCGCCGGCAATGCCGCCGAAAGTGACGGTCTGATAGAGCGAAAGGGAGCGGCCGACCACCCAGCGCGGCGTGGATAGCTGGACGATGGTGTTGAAGAGCGAAAGCGCAAAAACCCAGCAGGCGCCGGCAATCAGCAATCCGGCGGAGGTGAGCACGGCGCTTGGGCTCAGAGCCGCGATCACGGCGCTCAGCGCAAAACCAAGGAAGGCGAGACGGATGATCGTCTCGCTGGAAAACATTTCGCGCAGTTTGGCGCTGAGCACCGCGCCGGCTATCGCGCCGATGCCGAAGGCGCCGAGCATGAAACCATAGGTCAGCGGCCCGCCGGAAACGAGATCAAGCGCGACGACAGGCAACAGCGCTTGGATGGAGCTTGCGCCGATTCCGAACACCAGTCCTCTCAGGAGGATCTTTTCGAGATTGGGGGACATGGAGACATAGCGCATGCCGGCAAAGATGGCGCTGCCAAGTGTTTCCCGCGGCAATGTCGAGGCCGGCGTGTTCGGCCGCCAGCGAAACAGTGCATAGATCAGGGCGACATAGCTCAGCGCGTTCACCGCAAAGGCCGCGGCCGCACCGGCGGCGGCCACGATGGCACCACCGATCGCCGGACCGACGCTGCGGGTTATATTGAAGCCCATGCTGTTCAGCGTGACTGCATCCGGCAAATCGGCGCGCGGCACCATGTCGCCGACCGAGGCCTGCCAGGAGGGATTGTTGAGCGCCGTGCCGCAGCCGATGAGAAACGTGAAGAACAGAAGTAGACCGGGTGTAATCCATCCAAGGATGGCGCAAGCCGTCAACAGGATCGAGACCACGAGCATTGCCGATTGCGCCGTCAGCATGATCCGGCGTCGATCATAATTGTCGGCGAGTGCGCCTGAGATCAGCGAGAAGAGCATGACTGGCAGCGCCGTCGAGGTCTGGACCAGTGCAACCATATCCTCGGATGACGTGATGCTCGTCATCATCCAAGCGGCACCGACGGCCTGGATGAGGCCGCCGAAATTCGAGGCGAGACTTGCAAACCAGATGGTGCGATAGGTCTCGTGCCGCAAAGGCGCAAATGTCGATGTCGTACTGGCCACGCTTCCCCCGTTTTTATCGCATGCCTTGATAAGCAATATATGCGGAAGATAAATGCTCGCCATAGGTTAGCTTGCGCTTGAGAGGCCAAAGAGACGGAATCGCGTTCGACCTTGCAATTTCTATAGAACGGGACTATATGGCACTCAAATTCTTGATCGTACGATGAAGAGTGGGCCGCGAGGACCCGCTCTTTTTTGTTAGCGCGATCATCCCGAATGCCAGAAAATCGCAGGGAGCGCACCGCTTGTCGGATCTGACAAACGCAGACAACGAACGCGAGCCGCGGCTGATCACCGAGACCGGGCTTGACCAGCGCCTCGCCGATATCATCGAACCTGTGCTCGTGGACATGGGCTTCCGCCTCATTCGCGTGCGCATGCTCAATCAGAACGGCATGACGATGCAGGTCATGGCCGAGAAGAACGATGGCACGATGACCGTCGAGGACTGCGAGCAGGTCTCCATGGCGATTTCTCCGGTGCTCGATGTGGAAGATCCGATCGATAAAGAGTATCATCTCGAGGTGTCTTCGCCGGGTATCGACCGCCCTCTGGTGCGGAAATCCGATTTCACTCGCTGGCAGGGCCACCTCGTGAAGTGCGAAACGTCGATCATGATCGGCAATCGCAAACGCTTCCGCGGCAAGATCGTCGAAGCGGACGCCGACGGGTTTACGATCGAACGTGATCAAGTTGCCTACGGCGAGGAGCAGAAGGTCGTCATCCCCTTCACAGCGCTCAGCGATGCCAAACTCATTCTGACCGACGATCTGATCCGCGATGCGCTGCGCGCCGACAAGCTGGCGAAGGCGCAGGCTGCGAACCAGAACGAAGCGGACGACGAAGAATAACCGATCAACGTAAGCTCCAGGGACGGGAACCCGGGTAGTCAAGGACGGAGAAACAGAACAATGGCAGTCAGCGCAAACCGGCTCGAACTTCTGCAGATCGCAGATGCAGTGGCGCGCGAAAAGGTCATCGACCGCGAAATCGTGCTTGCCGCGATGGCCGATGCCATCCAGAAGGCGGCGCGCTCCCGTTACGGTACCGAATCCAATATCCGCGCCGACATTAACCCGAAGACCGGTGAAATCCGTCTGCAGCGCCTGCTCGAAGTCGTCGAGAAGGCTGAAGACTATTCCACCCAAATCCCGCTGGAATTGGCCCGCGACCGCAACCCGGACGCTGCCATCGGCGATTTCATTGCCGATCCGCTGCCGCCGATGGATTTCGGCCGTATCGCCGCGCAGTCGGCCAAGCAGGTCATCGTGCAGAAGGTGCGCGAAGCCGAGCGTGACCGCCAGTTCGACGAATTCAAGGATCGCGTCGGCGAAATCGTCAACGGCACGGTCAAGCGCGTCGAATATGGCAACGTCATCGTCGACCTCGGCCGTGGCGAAGGCATTATCCGCCGCGACGAAATGATCCCGCGCGAGAACGTCCGCTATGGCGATCGCGTCCGCGCATACGTATATGATGTGCGTCGCGAGCAGCGCGGCCCGCAGATCTTCCTGTCGCGCACGCATCCGCAGTTCATGGTCAAGCTCTTCACCATGGAAGTGCCCGAGATCTACGACGGCATCATTCAGGTGAAGTCGGTCGCCCGCGATCCGGGTTCGCGCGCCAAGATCGCCGTGATCTCGAACGATAGTTCGATCGATCCGGTCGGTGCCTGCGTCGGTATGCGTGGTTCTCGCGTTCAGGCCGTCGTCGGCGAGCTCCAGGGCGAGAAGATCGACATCATTCCCTGGTCGCAGGACCCGGCGACCTTCGTCGTCAACGCGCTGCAGCCGGCCGAAGTCGCCAAGGTCGTTCTCGACGAGGACGCAGAGCGCATCGAAGTGGTCGTACCGGACGAGCAGCTTTCGCTCGCCATCGGCCGCCGCGGCCAGAACGTTCGTCTCGCTTCGCAACTGACGGGCTGGGACATCGATATCATGACGGAAGCCGAAGAATCGGAACGCCGTCAGAAGGAATTCAACGAGCGCACCAACCTCTTCATGGATGCGCTCGACGTCGACGAGATGGTCGGACAGGTTCTGGCTTCGGAAGGCTTCGCTGCCGTCGAAGAACTGGCCTATGTCGATCTCGACGAAATCTCATCGATCGACGGCTTCGACGAAGATACCGCGCAGGAAATCCAGACCCGCGCCCGCGAATTCCTCGAAAAGCTCGAGGCAGAAATGGACGAGAAGCGCAAGGCTCTCGGCGTTTCCGACGAGCTGCGCCAGATCGATGGCATGACTGCCCAGATGATGGTCGCGCTCGGCGAGGACGGCATCAAGACGATCGAGGATTTCGCAGGCTGTGCAGCCGACGACCTCGTCGGCTGGACCGAACGCAAGAACGGCGAGACGAAGAAGTTCGAGGGCCTGTTCTCGAAATTCGACATTTCGCGTGTCGAAGCCGAACAGATGGTCGTGCAGGCCCGCCTGCTGGCCGGCTGGATCACAGAGGAAGACCTTGCGAAGGACACAGAGGCTGTTGAGGCCGATGCTGCCGAGCAGGACGCATAATGACGCTAACGCCGGACACATCTCCTGAGGACGACGATCTTGCAGGTTACGACGTGAACGGCCGCATGTGCATCGTGACACGCGAGAGCGGATCGCCTGATGAGCTGATCCGTTTCGTGGCCGCCCCTGACGGGACGGTGGTGCCGGATCTTAAGCGCGAGCTGCCGGGACGCGGCTGCTGGGTGAAGATCGATCGGTCACTGGTGGAAAAGGCGGTGGCGAAGAAGCTCTTCGCCCGCGCCCTGAAGGCCGATGTGAAGGCCGCCGATGACCTCGGCGAGAGATTGGAGCGGCTGTTTTTGCAGCAACTCCTGCAGATGATGAACATGGCGCGCAAAGCAGGCCAGCTCGTCACCGGCTCCGCCAAGGTGGATGCAGCAATCCGCAGCGGAGCTGCGCTTGCGGTGTTCCACTCGACGGATGCGGCAGCCGACGGTGTCAGAAAAATAGACCAGGCCCGCAAGGCCTGGCACCTCGGAATGGAAACCGAGGAGGAAATACCTTCCTTCCGTCTCTTCTCGGAGAACGAAATGGAAGGGGTGATGGGCCAGAATACTTTTATCCATGCCGCAGTGCTTGCAGGGCAGGCAGGTGAGGGTGTAGTGAAGCGCGCAAAGATGCTCGAACAGTACCGTAACGGCGGTCAGTCCCGGGCACCGGGCGGCGCTGGCCAGCAAAAACAATGATGCGGTCACCGGCGGAAGCCGGCCCCAATATCATTGATCGATTGTATGTGATTGACAGGGTATGATGGTTTCATCGTTCCCTGTCCGAAGGAACGGGAACGAATGACCGACAGCAACGACGACAAGACACTCAGCGTAACGGGGAAGAAGACCCTCACCTTGAAACCATCAGGGATGAGCCAGGGTACCGTTCGCCAAGATATGGGTCGCGGTCGCACCAAGGCGGTCGTCGTCGAGACCCGCAAGCGGCGCCCGATGCGCCCTGAAGACGAAAAGCCGATCACGCCTGCTCCCGCTGCTCCGGCGCGCGCGCCCGAACCAGCACCGGCGCCCGTGCAGGCTCGCCCGCAGCAGCCGGCGCCAGCCCCGCGCGTCCATCAGCCCGGCGGCCAGAACAACCAGCGCCCGCAGCAGAGCAACCAGCGGCCGCAGCAATCCTACCAGCCACCGCGCCAGCAGGATCGTCCGCGCCCCGTTGTGCTGAACCACCTTTCGCCGGAAGAAATGGATGCCCGCCGCCGCGCGCTTGCCGAAGCGCAGGCCCGTGACGCCCAGGATGCCATCCGCCGCGCGGAGGAAGAAAAGCGCCGTGCCGTCGAAGAGGCTGCACGTCAGGCTGCCGAAGCGGAAGAGGCCAAGCAGCGCGCTGCAGAAGAGGCTGCACGCCAGGCCGAGGCGGCAGCAGCCGCCGAGGCCGAAGCTCCGGCACCTGCTGCTCCCGTAGCGGAAGCGCGCGTTGAAACTCAGCGTCCGCAGCAGCCGACACCGCCATCCGCACCGGCCGCTCGCCGTCCGGAAGCCACTCCGTCGCCCTCAACGGCCCGGCCTGCGCCGGGTGCGCCGGCAGGCGCCCGTGGTCGCCGTAGTGAAGGCGAAGATGATGAACGTGGCACTTCGCGCGGCGGTCCGGTCCGTGGTCGCCCGGTTCGTCCGGAGCCCGCAAAGCCAGTGACGACCCGCCCGAAGAGCGAGGAAGACCGCCGCCGGGGCAAGCTGACCGTGACGACCGCAGACGTCGATGACGAAGGCAATGCACGCGGGCGTTCGCTTGCCTCCATGCGTCGCCGCCAGGAGAAATTCCGCCGCAGCCAGATGCAGGAAACGCGTGAGAAGATTTCGCGCGAAGTCGTCCTGCCGGAGACCATCACCATTCAGGAACTGTCGCAGCGTATGTCTGAACGTGCGGTCGACGTCATCAAGTTCCTGATGAAGGAAGGCCAGATGATGAAGCCGGGCGACGTCATCGACGCCGACCTTGCAGAACTCATTGCCGGCGAATTCGGCCACACGGTCAAGCGCGTCTCCGAATCCGACGTCGAACTCGGCATCTTCAATGTCGCCGACGTCGAAGGCGATCGTGTTTCGCGTCCGCCCGTCGTCACCATTATGGGGCACGTCGACCACGGCAAGACCTCGCTGCTCGACGCCATCCGCCATGCCAACGTGGTTGCTGGCGAAGCAGGCGGCATCACGCAGCATATCGGTGCCTATCAGGTGGAGCAGAACGGTCAGAAGATCACCTTCATCGACACGCCCGGCCACGCAGCCTTCACGGCCATGCGTGCCCGCGGTGCGCAGGCGACCGATATCGCGATCCTCGTCGTAGCGGCCGACGACAGCGTCATGCCGCAGACGATCGAATCGATCAATCACGCCAAGGCGGCCGGTGTTCCGATCATCGTGGCGATCAACAAGATCGACAAGCACGAGGCTGACCCGCAGAAGGTTCGCAACCAGCTTCTGCAGCATGAAGTCTTCGTGGAATCGATGGGCGGTGAAACGCTTGACGTCGAAGTATCTGCCAAGACCGGCAAGAACCTCGACAAGCTGCTCGAAGCCGTTCTGCTGCAGGCGGAAATCCTTGATCTCAAGGCCAATCCGAACCGCACCGCGGAAGGTACTGTTATCGAAGCCCAGCTTGACCGCGGCCGCGGCTCGGTTGCAACGGTTCTCGTTCAGAACGGTACGCTCAAGCCCGGTCAGATCATCGTCGCCGGCGATGTCTGGGGTCGCGTCCGCGCCCTAGTCAACGACAAGGGCGAGCACATGAAAGAGGCGCCACCGGCCATGCCGGTCGAAGTGCTCGGTCTCTCCGGTACGCCGCAGGCCGGCGACAAGTTCGCCGTCGTCGAAAACGAAAGCCGTGCCCGCGAGATCTCGGAATACCGTCAGCGTCTTGCCCGCGACAAGGCCGCTGCCCGCCAGTCGGGACAGCGCGGTTCGCTGGAACAGATGATGACGCAGCTCCAGACGACCGGCGTCAAGGAATTCCCGCTGGTCATCAAGGGCGACGTGCAGGGTTCGATCGAAGCGATCGCCGGTGCTCTCGAAAAGCTCGGCACCGACGAAGTGCGCGCCCGTATCGTCCACTCGGCGGTCGGCGGTATCACGGAATCGGATCTTTCGCTCGCCGAGGCCTCCGGTGCTGCCATCATCGGCTTCAACGTCCGCGCCAATTCGCAGGCTCGTACGCTTGCCGAACGCCAGGGTATCGAAATCCGCTACTACAACATCATCTACGACCTCGTGGATGACGTGAAGGCGGCGATGTCGGGTCTTCTGTCGCCGGAACGGCGCGAAACCTTCCTCGGCAATGCCGAAATCCTGGAAGTGTTCAACATCACCAGGGTTGGCAAGGTTGCTGGTTGCCGCGTCACCGAAGGCAAGGTCGAACGTGGTGCGGGCGTGCGCCTCATCCGCGACAACGTCGTCATCCACGAAGGCAAGCTCAAGACGCTCAAGCGCTTCAAGGACGAGGTTTCCGAAGTGCCGATGGGCCAGGAATGCGGCATGGCCTTCGAGAATTACGAGGATATCCGCGCCGGCGATACGATCGAGTGCTTCCGCGTGGAACATATCACGCGCACGCTCTGATCGGATCACGATTGAAATCTTGGACGGGCGCCGGATGATCCAGTCCGGCGCCCGATCCTTTTGGGATAAAGAACAATGGCAACAAGACCCACATCCTCGGCACCTTCGCAGCGCATGCTGCGCGTTGGCGAACAGGTTCGCGCAGCAATAACCCAGGTGCTGCAGCGTGGCGAAGTGCGCGACGACATCATCGAGGCGACAGTGATCTCGATCTCCGAGGTGCGCATGTCGCCCGACCTCAAGATCGCCACGGCCTATGTGACGCCGCTCGGCGTTTCCGACCACAGTGTCGTCATCGATGCGCTGAACCGCAACGCGAAGTTCATTCGCGGCCGACTCGGGCCGCAGCTGCGGCAGATGAAATACATGCCGGAAGTGCGCTTCCGCGACGATACCAGCTTCGACAATTATAAGAAGATCGACGACCTCTTGCGCTCGCCCGAGGTGAGTCGCGATCTCGACAGCGACGACGAATAACAGAAGAACAGATGTCCAAACCACGCAAACCCAAGGGCCGCCCGGTTTCCGGCTGGCTGATCCTCGACAAGCCGGTGGATTTCGGCTCGACGGAAGCCGTTTCCAAGATCAAGTGGCTCTTCAAGGCTCAGAAATGCGGTCATGCCGGCACGCTTGATCCGCTCGCATCCGGGATGCTGCCGATCGCGCTCGGCGATGCCACCAAGACCGTTCCCTATGTGATGGACGGCCGCAAGATCTACGAATTTACGGTGACTTGGGGCGAAGAGCGGGCGACCGACGACCTCGAAGGCGAGGTTACGCTGAGCTCCGACAAGCGGCCCAGCGAGCAGCAGATCCGTGACATCCTGCCGAAATATATCGGTACGATCAGCCAGGTCCCGCCGCAGTTCTCAGCCATCAAAATCGCCGGCGAGCGGGCCTATGATCTGGCACGTGATGGCGAGGTGGTCGAGATACCCTCGCGCGAAGTCGCGATTCATCGCCTGACGCTTCTCGCCTGCCCGGGTTCCAATACGGCGCATTTCGAGGTGGAATGCGGAAAGGGTACCTACGTGCGGGCGCTTGCACGCGATTTCGGCCGCGAGCTCGGCTGCTACGGCCATATTTCCGGCCTGCGCCGGACTTTCGTTGCGCCGTTCGCCGAAGAGACGATGGTGCCGCTTGTCAAGCTCACCGCGCTTGAAGAGATCGAGGACATGGATGAGCGCCTTGCCGCGCTCGATGCCCTGCTGATCGATACCTGCGAAGCGCTGTCGGCCCTGCCACATCTTGTTATCAGCGACGACCAGGCGCACCGGCTGAAGATGGGCAATCCCATCCTGGTGCGCGGCAGAGATGCTCCGATTGCCGAAAGCGAGGCCTATGCGACGGCACGCGGCAGGCTGATCGCTATCGGCGAGATCGGACAGGGCGAATTCCGGCCGAAGCGCGTCTTCGGCTGACGGGCAACCGCGAGCATCGCGGCAATTGCCAGACAATGACGATGCGGTATGTTTCCTGGCGGACCACAAAGGCCAACCAAAGGGGAAGAATATGCGCAGAATTACACTGGGAATACTGACGTTCTTTTCGCTGTTTCTGACCGTTGCCAGCGCTCAATCCGCCGAGCGCTGGGCCGGCCTTCCTGCCTTTCCTGCGATGCCGACGCCCAAAACGAGCGGCATGGCGGATGTGAACGACATCAAGATGTATTACGCCGAGTATGGCGAAGGGGACCCTATCCTCTTCATCCATGGTGGACTTGGAAATGCCGACGTCTGGGGATATCAGGTCGCCGATTTTGCTAAGGATCATCTTGTCATCGTTGCCGATAGCCGCGGCCACGGGCGCTCGACGCGCAGCCAACAGCCTTTCGGTTATGATCTGATGACGTCCGACTATGTCGCGTTGCTCGACTATCTGAAGATCGGCAAGGTGACGCTGGTCGGATGGTCGGATGGCGGCATCATCGGCATCGACATGGCAATGAAGCATCCGGAAAAGCTTGTACGCGTCATCGCACAGGCGGCCAATGTCACGACCGACGGCGTAAAATCCGATGTGATGAACAACAAGACGTTCAACGATTACATCAACGTCGCCGGCGAATATTACAAGAAACTGTCGCCGACGCCGAACGAGTACGATGCCTTCGTCAACCAGATCTCCGATATGTGGGCAACACAGCCCGCCTGGACGGCAGCCGACCTCGGAAAGATCACAGTGCCGGTCACGCTCGCCATCGGGGACCACGACGAGGCCGTGAAGCTCGACCATACCGAAATGATGGCAAAGGAGATTCCGGGCGCAAAACTCGTCGTACTGAAGGATGCAAGCCATTTCGCCATGCTGCAGGATCCCGAGGGGTACGACGCGATGATCCGGAACGCCATTGCAGGGCCTTGAAACCCGCTGCGGGAGAGCCTCTTTCCATCGCTGCATAATTGGTTTATAGGCAGCGCCAGCATAGGGGCTATCCCCGATTGCATTCGCGGCCAAGGCTGGACGACATCCCGGCTTTTGGCGACTTGAAACTCCTCTCATAGAAAGGATTGTCCGATGTCGATCACTGCTGAGCGCAAGGCTGCGCTGATCAAGGAATACGCGACCGCCGAAGGCGATACCGGTTCCCCGGAAGTCCAGGTTGCGATCCTCACCGAGCGCATCAACAACCTGACCGAACACTTCAAGGACCACAAGAAGGATAACCATTCCCGCCGTGGTCTGCTGACGCTCGTTTCCAGCCGCCGCTCGCTTCTTGATTATCTCAAGAAGAAGGACGAAGGCCGCTACACCAAGCTGATCAATAGCCTGGGTATCCGCCGCTAATGATTTTCCGGCGGGCGAAGCACTTCGCCCGCCGGATATCTTTTCGGGAGTGCATTTCCCGGTGACATTTTCCAGGCGCGCGCTATCTGCGTGAATGGAAAGACGGCAGGCCCGGATGGGCCGGTTCTGCCAGACCAACCGTTGACCTGTCATGGGGCAGGATTGCCGGATGCTTTCGGCCAGAGTTTCTCAAGAGCTTTGGCCCGATTTCCCTTAGGGGAAATCGTCCGCTCAAAGCTTCCCGTTGTCTTGCCCGTGATACGTCACACTGATTGCGGTCGACCTGCGCTGCTCCTGATGGAGAAGGCGCGATGGCTGCATTGAAGGACAGGACATGTTCGATACACATACCGTAGAAATCGAGTGGGCGGGCCGCCCACTCAAGCTCGAGACCGGCAAGATCGCCCGTCAGGCTGACGGCGCCGTACTCGCCACCTATGGCGAAACCGTCGTTCTCGCGACCGTCGTTTCTGCCAAGGCTCCGAAGCCCGGCCAGGACTTTTTCCCGTTGACGGTCAACTACCAGGAAAAGACCTACGCAGCCGGCAAGATCCCCGGCGGCTACTTCAAGCGTGAGGGCCGTCCGAGCGAAAACGAAACCCTCGTTTCCCGCCTGATCGACCGTCCGATCCGTCCGCTCTTTCCGGAAGGCTACAAGAACGATACGCAGGTCGTCGTCACCGTCGTCCAGCATGACCTCGAGAACGATCCGGACATCCTGTCCATGGTCGCCACTTCTGCTGCTCTGACGCTCTCCGGCGTTCCCTTCATGGGCCCGGTCGGCGGCGCGCGCGTCGGCTATATCAACGGCGAATACGTCCTGAACCCGCATCTCGACGAGATGGACGAGTCGACCCTCGACCTCGTCGTTGCCGGCACTTACGATGCCGTTCTGATGGTTGAATCCGAAGCCAAGGAACTGCCGGAAGATGTCATGCTCGGCGCCGTCATGTTTGGCCACAAGGGCTTCCAGCCGGTTCTCGACTCGATCATCAAGCTCGCCGAAGTCGCCGCCAAGGAACCGCGCGACTTCCAGCCGGAAGACTATTCCGAACTCGAAGGCGAAATGCTGAAGCATTTCGAAGCCGAACTGCGCGAAGCTTACAAGATCACTCAGAAGGCTGATCGTTACGCCGCCGTCGACGCCGTCAAGGCAAAAGTCAAGGCTCACTTCCTGCCGGAAGGCGTTGAAGCCAAGTATACGGCCGAAGAAGTCGGCGCAATCTTCAAGCACCTGCAGGCCAAGATCGTTCGCTGGAACATTCTCGACACCAAGAGCCGCATCGACGGTCGCGACCTGGAAACGGTTCGCCCGATCGTTGCCGAAGTCGGCCTGCTGCCGCGTACGCACGGTTCGGCCCTCTTCACCCGCGGTGAGACGCAGGCGATCGTCGTTGCCACGCTCGGCACCGGCGAAGACGAACAGTATGTCGACAGCCTGACGGGCATGTACAAAGAGCAGTTCATGCTCCACTACAACTTCCCGCCCTACTCCGTCGGTGAAACCGGCCGCATGGGTTCGCCGGGCCGCCGCGAAATCGGCCACGGCAAGCTCGCGTGGCGCGCCATCCACCCGATGCTGCCGTCGGCTGAGCAGTTCCCCTACACGCTGCGCGTCGTGTCCGAAATCACCGAATCCAATGGTTCGTCTTCGATGGCGACTGTCTGCGGCACCTCGCTGGCGCTGATGGATGCCGGCGTTCCGCTGGCAAAGCCGGTTGCCGGTATCGCCATGGGTCTGATCCTCGAAGGCGATCGCTTCGCCGTCCTCTCGGACATTCTCGGTGATGAAGATCACCTCGGCGACATGGACTTCAAGGTTGCAGGTACCGCCGATGGCATCACCTCGCTGCAGATGGACATCAAGATCGCCGGCATTACCGAAGAGATCATGAAGGTCGCCCTTAAACAGGCGCAGAGCGGTCGTGCCCACATTCTCGGCGAAATGGCGAAGGCCATCACCGAAAGCCGCGGCCAGCTCGGCGAATTCGCTCCGCGCATCGAAGTCATGAACATTCCGGTCGACAAGATCCGCGAAGTCATCGGCTCCGGCGGCAAGGTCATCCGCGAAATCGTCGAAAAGACCGGTGCGAAGATCAACATCGAGGACGACGGCACCGTCAAGATCGCCTCTTCCTCGGGCAAGGAAATCGAAGCGGCCCGCAAGTGGATCCACTCGATCGTTGCCGAGCCGGAAATCGGCCAGATCTACGAAGGCACTGTTGTCAAGACAGCCGACTTCGGCGCCTTCGTCAACTTCTTCGGTGCCCGTGACGGTCTCGTCCATATCTCCCAGCTCGCTTCCGAGCGCGTCGCCAAGACGACCGATGTCGTCAAGGAAGGAGACAAGGTCTGGGTCAAGCTGCTCGGCTTCGACGAACGCGGCAAGGTTCGCCTCTCCATGAAGGTCGTCGACCAGGCCACCGGCCAGGAAATCCCGGCGGCCGAAAAGGGCGACAAGAAGAAGGACGAAGCGGCCGAATAAGCTGCGCCTTCTCCTCTGATATCGGGCGCGGGACTGTTTCCGCGCCCTTTTTGTATTCGAGCTTTGCGCAATTGCGGACGGAAGCCCACTGCGCATTTTCCTGGAATTGCTCCAGATGACGGGACCAGACGATGAGCCGCGAGACGCTTAAGACCCTCTTTCATCCCTTTGCCAGTGAAACCATCGCGCCGCCCGGCGAAGGCCAGCGTGTGCTCTTCCTCGGCGCTGAGGCGGGCTTTGCGCTTCCCGAAGGCTTTGCCGCCTCGCTCGAGGCCGTACAGGGCTTCAAGCCGCTCTACAGGCAGCTTCTGGCGCAGCGTATCGAGGCCAAGCCCGAAATCGACGGCAACGATTACGACGCGGCGCTGGTGCTCTGCACCAAGCACAAGGGTGAGAACGAGGCCAATATCGCCGCGGCCGTTTCGCGCGTGAAGGCAGGGGGACTCATCCTCGTTGCCGGCGGCAAGGAAGACGGTATCCAGCCGCTGCGTAAACGCGTGGAAAACTTCGGCCTCGATATCGAACACATGCCGAAATATCATGGCGTTGCCCTCTGGTTCGGCCGGCCGGCCAATATCAGCGAGATCGTTTCGAAATTCGGGACGTCGCCCGTGCGTGTCGAGGGCCGCTTCATCGCCTCGCCCGGTATGTTCTCGCATGACCGGCTCGATGCCGGGTCGCAGCTTCTCGCTTCTCGTCTGCCGACGGATTTTACCGGCGATGCGGCCGATTTCGGTGCCGGCTGGGGGTATCTTGCGGTCGAACTAGCTGAGAAGTCTCCAAATCTTGCCCGCCTTGACCTCTATGAGGCCAACTACGAGGCGCTGGAGGCCGCCAAGGCCAATCTGGCGGAGAACTGCCCGAACGCGCCTGCGCGCTTCTTCTGGCACGATCTGGCGGGTGAGCAAGTGCGCGACAAATACGACCTCGTCATCATGAACCCCCCTTTTCACGAGGGCCATGCAGCCGAGCCCTCGCTCGGCCAAGCGATGATCAAGACTGCCGCTTCTGCACTGCGCGGGGGCGGGCGGCTGATGCTGGTCGCCAATCGGGGCCTGCCCTATGAGCCGGTGCTCGCAGAGCACTTCAAGGAGAGCGGCGAGACCTGCCGCAACGCGCGTTTCAAAGTGCTGTGGGCAAGGAAATAAAAAAGGCAGCCCTTGGCCGCCTTTTCTTTGAAGCTCTGCCCCGCCTTATTCGACGTCTGCCTTGCGCAGCGTCTCCAGCGTCGGCATCGACGTGATGTTGTAGCCGGCATCGACGAAATGGATTTCACCGGTCACGCCGGTCGACAGATCCGAAAGCAGGTAGAGCGCCGAGCTGCCGACCTGATCGATGGTGACGGTCTTGCGCAGCGGCGCATTGCGCTGGTTCCACGATAGGATGGCGCGAGCGTCCGAGATACCAGCGCCGGCGAGCGTGCGAATCGGGCCTGCGGAGATGGCGTTGACACGGATGCCGCGCGGGCCGTAATCGGCGGCCAGATAGCGCACGGACGCTTCCAGGGCTGCCTTGGCGACACCCATGACGTTGTAGTTGGGGATGACGCGCGTGGAACCGTTATAGGTCAGCGTCAGCATCGCACCGCCATCTTCCATCAGCGGCGCACAGCGCTTGGCGATCTCCGTGAAGGAGAAGCAGGAAATGACCATGGTGCGGCTGAAATTCTCACGCGTCGTATCGGCGTAAAGGCCCTTAAGCTCGTTCTTGTCTGAAAAGCCGATCGCATGAACGATGAAATCGAGCTTGCCCCAACGCTCCCTGATCGTATCGATGACCGTATCGACCGAAGCGATATCCTCGACATCGCAAGGCAGGAGAAAATCGGATCCGAGTTCGGCTGCAAGCGGCTTGACGCGCTTTCCGAGGGCCTCGCCCTGAAACGTGAAAGCCAGTTCGGCGCCCTGGGCAGCAAGCGCCTTAGAAATCCCCCAAGCGATCGAATGATTGTTTGCGACGCCCATGATGAGGCCGCGCTTACCCTGCATGATTCCCGTCATGTTATTATCCGTTGTAGCGCTGGAATACGAGCGTGGCGTTGGTGCCGCCGAAGCCGAAAGAGTTGGAGAGAGCAATATCGATTTTGGCATTGTCGATGCGCTTGCGGACAATCGGCACGCCTTCAAATTCAGGGTCGAGTTCTGTGATATGCGCGCTTTCGCCGATGAAGCCTTCCTGCATCATCAGCAGCGAATAGATTGATTCCTGCACGCCGGCAGCACCAAGCGAGTGACCAGTCAACGATTTAGTGGACTGAATGTGCGGCAGCTTATCACCGAAAACCTCGCGGATGGCGCCGATTTCCTTGCTGTCGCCGACCGGCGTCGAGGTGCCGTGCGTATTGATGTAATCGACGTCACCCTTCACGGTCGCCAGCGCCTGGCGCATGCAGCGGATGGCACCTTCGCCCGAGGGAGCGACCATGTCATAGCCGTCCGAGGTGGCACCGTAGCCGATGATCTCGGCATAGATCTTGGCGCCGCGCGCCTTGGCATGTTCCAGCTCCTCAAGGACGAGCACACCCGCACCGCCGGCGATGACGAAGCCGTCACGGCTGACGTCATAGGCGCGCGAAGCGCTCTCCGGGGTATCGTTGTACTTCGAGGACATGGCACCCATGGCGTCGAAGAGGTTCGACATGGTCCAGTCGAGGTCTTCGTGGCCACCGGCAAACATCATGTCCTGCTTGCCCCACTGGATCATTTCCACGGCATTGCCGATGCAGTGCGCGGATGTGGAGCAGGCTGACGAGATCGAATAATTGACACCATGGATCTTGAACCAGGTGGCGAGCGTTGCCGATGCGGTGGACGACATGGCCTTCGGCACGGCGAAGGGGCCGATGCGTTTCGGGCTGTTGTTCTTGACAGTGATCTCCGCCGCTTCGATGAGCGTGCGCGTGGACGGGCCGCCGGAGCCCATGATGATGCCGACGCGCTCGTTCTCACTGTATTCCTTTTCGTCCAGGCCGGAATCGGCGATCGCCTGTTTCATGGCGACATGGTTCCAGGCGCCACCCTGCGACAGGAAGCGCATGGCACGGCGGTCGACCAGTTCGGCGAGCTTGTCGGCACCGAGCTTGGGGCTGCCCCAAACCTGGCATTTGAAGCCGTGCTCGGCGAAATCGCTGGAGAAGGAAATTCCCGACTTTGCCTGCCGCAAGGATTCGGTGACTTCGGCTGCGTCGCTCCCGATCGAAGACACGACACCTAGACCCGTGACAACTACCCGTCTCATCTGATCAAACCCTTGTTGTTTTCGTGAGCCGCTCGCAATGCGGTTTTCAGGCCGTCTTGTCTTTCGAGAGACCGACGCGAAGATCGGTCGCCTGATAAATGGTTTCGCCGTCCGCCTTCAGCCAGCCATCGGCAGTGCCGAGCACCAGACGGCCGCGCATGACACGCTTGAAGTCGATACCGTATTCTATCAGCTTCGTGTGCGGACGAACCATGCCTTTGAATTTCACTTCACCGGTCGAGAGTGCCATGCCGCGACCTTCCTCTCCGAGCCAGCCCAGGAAGAAGCCCGTGAGCTGCCACATGCCATCGAGGCCAAGGCAGCCCGGCATGATCGGATTGCCTTCGAAGTGGCAGGGGAAATACCAGTCGTCCGGGCGCACATCATATTCGGCACGCAGATAGCCCTTGTCGAAGGCGCCGCCCGTCTCGGAAATATCCGTGATGCGGTGAACCATGAGCATGGGCGGCAACGGCAGCTGTGCATTGCCAGGCCCGAACAGTTCACCATGTGCGCAGGCGATGAGTTCTTCGTACGAGTAACTAGACTGTCTGGTTGTCATAAATCTCTGTTTCCCCCCGCGTTCTTGCGATGGATGTGTGTCTTTAGTCCAAGTTCCTAAGAAAATGAAGCGCAAGCATGGCGGCTTCTTTTCTGAGTTCCCGACTGGGCCTGAGCCAATATTTGGTGGTCGCATACAGGAAGGCCAAGGCCGCGACCAGACCTAATTGCGTCAAAAGCCCGTTTTTGCGGCCTTTTGAGCCTCCTTGTCCCCATTGAACTATTGAAAGGCTTTTGCGCAAAAGTTATATCGCATTGAGGAAACCTGATTGCTTTATGCCAGAATAACTGGAGTTGGTGTTGATGACGGGTCAAGCCCCGATCGCCATAGAGGTAAGGCTGCGTGCCGCCGGCCTGCGCCCCACCCGGCAGCGCGTCGCGCTTGGCGATCTCTTGTTTGCCAAGGGTGACAGGCATCTGACCGTCGAAGAACTGCATGAGGAAGCGGTCGCCGCCGGCGTGCCTGTCTCGCTCGCGACCGTTTACAATACGCTGCACCAGTTCACCGAAGCAGGGATGATCCGCGTTCTCGCTGTCGAGAGCACCAAGACCTATTTCGACACCAACGTCTCCGACCACCATCACTTTTTCGTCGAAGGTGAAAACCAGGTGCTCGATATCCCGATCAGCAATCTGACCATCGACAATCTGCCGCCGCCGCCCAAGGGCATGGAAATCGCCCATGTCGACGTGGTGATCCGCCTGCGCCCGAAGCAGAGCTGATTTTCACATCACGTCATCAGGGTGTCGGCCGGGCTTGTGCTTGTAGGTCGGAAATGTCCATCCGAACCATAGGGCGCCGGCGCGTACTGCAAAGGCGGCTGCAACCCCACAGGCCGACGCGATATAGAGCTCCGCCCCAAGCGCATTGACGCTGGTAAACACCCCTGCCCCGACCAGAGCCGCCGTCACATAGATTTCCGGCCGCAGCAGCACCGAAGGCTCATTTGCCAGGAGATCGCGCAGGATGCCGCCGAAGGTCGCCGTCAAGGCACCGGTGACGATGGCAATCGTCGGTGAGCCGGTGGCGGCCAGTCCCTTGGCGGCACCAAGCACACAATAGGCAGCCAGACCGACTGCATCGAGCCAGATCAGCAGGCGATAGCGCGATTCCAGGAGATGGGCGGTAAAGAAGACAACGACGCCGACAATGCAGCAGATGACGATATAGAGCGGATTCAACACCCAGAAAACCGGTACGCGGCCGAGAATGATATCGCGCACCGTGCCGCCGCCTGTTCCCGTCACGATCGCGAAGAACAGGAAGCCGATCAGATCGAGCTGCTTGCGTGAGGCAGCCAGCGCGCCGGTAGCGGCGAAGAGGGCAATGCCGGCGTAATCGAGATAATTGAGCAATGACATCGAAGCCTCCGACCGGCGAAATGAGGCATTACTGAATCATCGCGGCAAGGGCGGCGCAAGGCGGCGCGCGCAGAATAGAAGGCCAGAAAGCCTTTATCCATAAGAGGAAAGCCGTGAAGCTGCTGCCCGTACTCCTGAACGTCGTTGTGCTGCTGGTCGAGCCGGTTGCGGCCTTCGCTCAGCAATCGCTGATCTCCGACCCCGAGATTTACGAGAAGAAACATTTCCAGGAGCAATGCACGGAAGCCTCCTTCGGCGATGGTTTCCTCATCCGTCAGGATATCAACAATGACGGGTTGATGGATGCCGTCATCAACGAGGGCGAACTCACCTGCGATGGTCATAAGGGACCGCAATGCAACGAAGATGGTTGCACCTATAATTTCTATCTGCAGGTCGCCGAAGGCGGTTACTTCATGATCGCGACCGCGCAGATCTTCGGCTATGATTTCGTGAAGCGGTTTGGCAATATGGTTCTCGCGATGAAGATGAATCCCCGCTTCTGCGACCGCACGAGCGGCGATCCCTGCGTAGTGACCACGCGTGTGCGCGGCGCAAAATTCGTCACCATCTCCAAGAAATAGGTTTCAGCGCGGAAAGAGCGCCGAGGTGCGGCCGGCGAGGTAGTAACCGACGAGGCCGTACCATTCGCGAAAGGCAGTCCCAGGTTCTGGCCGTTCCGGCTCGGCTGCGTAAGATCGAGACCAAGCGTGACATTGCCGGTGGTGCGGTAATCCATTGGCCAAGCACGATTCGATGCCGAGCTTGCGAAACAGGCCAATCGAACGCGGCATGGCTCAACTTCTCGCTAGGTACCGTTCGGTCTTCCTGCCCGCTTCGAAAGCGACCGCAATGGTCGGCATCACCTCGCGCGTACCGGATGCGGTTGAGGAGATGCAATCTTTTGATTAAACCGACGTTGCAGCGGGCGCGGAATGAACAAGGCTACAATCGCCAGCGCCATCGCGAAGATGGAGACCAGCCACAGCGCCTGCGCGCCCACAAGACGTGTCATGAGGGCACCGCTGACGGCACCAAGCATCATGCCGCCCCAGGGCACGATCTGAATGGTCCAGTCAACGCGCCGGTCACCAATGATCCAGCGGCCTATGCCGCGGCCGAAGCGCGACAGCGCACCAGTCACATAGGTCAGACCGATCGGCAATCCTTCTACATGCTCGACCGCCGCATTCACCATGCCCATTGCGAGAACGATCGTATAGAACCGTGCCATCAACAGATCCTGCAGTGTCATCATCGAGGCCAATGCAAGCAAAAGGCTGACGCAGCAGAGCACGACGAAGATGCGCCGTTCGGCCCGGTGCGCGACGACGATCCCGGCGGCATTGCCGAGCACGAAGACGATGATGGCGGACAGCAGCACGGCGGCGTGCCTTACATCGCCGCTACTCAGAGCAAGAGCCCCCCGTGTCGTATTGCCCGTCATGAAGGAAACGAAATCGCCGGTCAGAAGCAGTCCGGTTGCATCCGTCATTCCCGCAAGAAAGGAGATCGCGCCGACCAGCGCCAGTCCGGTCGCAGTCCTGCGGGTTCTGATAATGCGGCGGCGTCTTGCTCGTGTCATGGTGTCCGGGTCCAGGAGGCGCCGAATCGGGTGACCTCAACCGATATAAAAACCCGCTTTCAGCCTTCGACAATACGACAACTGGCTAATGACGGAAAAATGCCAGTTATGTTGACCTGAAATGCCCGCTGAACTGCATTAGGAAATTTGGTGGAGCTAAGCGGGATCGAACCGCTGACCTCTTGCATGCCATGCAAGCGCTCTCCCAGCTGAGCTATAGCCCCATTAGGGTGGTCCGGACTGGCCGGTCCTGGGATACTCGGGAGGGCGTTCCCTCAGGAGTGGCGGCTTATTACTTGCGGTTTTCGCAGATGGCAAGCCTAAAAAATCCGGCCCGGAAAATTTTTGTCATCCGGGCCGCCGTTCGTCCTGTCAGACGTCGTCTTCGTCACCGGTGACGCCGATGATGTCGCTCATGTCGTCATCTTCATCGTCTTCATCGGCTTCGAGGAAGGTATCGTCATCATCGCCTTCGATTTCGACATCATCATCACCGATATCAGGGATATCATCGCCGGAAGCGCCGTCTTCAGCGTCTTCGAGCGAAACCAGTTCGACTTCGGTGTTTTCGGTATCGACCTCAGCAACCTCATCCTCGTCCTGAACTTCGGCGGTTGCCGAGGTTTCTTCGAAGAAGGACAGGGGATAGGACTTGCCCGTGTAAGGAGAAACGATCGGATCCCGGTTCAGGTCGTAGAACTTCTTGCCGGTTTCCGGATCGGTGCGCTTGGTTCCAAGTTCCGCTTTCGCCACTATAAGCCTCGTGAGAATGGCCGAATTCAACATTCGGCAAATGCCGTCAAATCGGCGTTCTGTTCGGAATTTATAAGCCGGTCCCCTTAATCGCTACGGCTTCCCGTGTCAAAGCTAAACTTCACAGGGCACTTCAGCCTTTTGCCCGGCATTCCGGATGACCGCTCGGCGAGTTTGTGCTAACCAGCCGCGATTGCCGCGGGGCTCGCTGGAAAAAATATGCTGGCACTGAGCTGTGAGCGGATTGAATATGTTGCCTTTGCAAGGGATTAACCCATGTCCCAAGGTTCCACACCGAAGCCGGCCATCGCTCGCAAATCTTCCGGGCTTTCCGGAACCGTCCGTATTCCCGGCGACAAGTCGATCTCGCATCGCGCGCTCATGCTCGGCGGGCTGGCATCGGGAGAAACGCGCATCACCGGCCTCCTCGAAGGCGAGGATGTGCTCAATACCGGCAAAGCGATGCAGGCGATGGGCGCCGTGATCCGCAAGGACGGCGGCGAATGGATTGTCAACGGGACAGGTAATGGCGCCTTGCTGGCATCGGAATCCCCGCTCGATTTCGGCAATTCAGGCACCGGCGCGCGCCTGTCCATGGGCCTTGCCGGCGTCTATGATTTCGACACCGTCCTTGTTGGCGACGCTTCGCTGTCCCGTCGCCCAATGGGCCGCGTGCTCGACCCGTTGCGTCGTATGGGCGTGCAGGTGAAGGCCGTAGAGGGCGATCGTCTGCCGGTCATGCTGCGCGGACCGGAAACGCCGGCCCCGATCCATTACACCTTGCCCGTCGCCTCGGCGCAGGTGAAATCGGCGGTGCTGCTTGCCGGCCTCAATATACCGGGTGTGACGACGGTTATCGAGCCGGCGATCACGCGTGACCATACCGAAAAGATGCTGGTCGGTTTCGGCGCAGAATTGTCGATCGAGACTGACAAGGACGGTACACGGACGATCCGGCTGCAGGGGCGCGGCAGGCTGACCGGCCAGGTAATCGAGGTGCCCGGCGATCCCTCTTCTGCCGCCTTCCCGCTTATCGCAGCTTTGCTGGTGCCCGGCTCCGACATCACAATTTCCAATGTGCTGATGAATCCGACACGAACGGGGCTGATCCTGACGCTGCAGGAGATGGGCGCCGATATCCAGATTCTCAATCTCCGCCTGGCAGGCGGCGAGGACGTGGCGGATCTGCGCGTGCGCCACTGCGAACTGACAGGCGTCAGCGTACCGGCAGAGCGTGCGCCGGCGATGATCGACGAATATCCTGTGCTTGCGGTTGCCGCCGCCTTTGCGAAAGGCAAGAGCATCATGAACGGCCTGCAGGAATTGCGGGTCAAAGAATCGGATCGTCTCTCTGCCGTTGCGGACGGACTCAAGCTCAACGGCGCCGAATGCGAGGAGGGCCAGGACTGGCTTTCCGTAACCGGTCGGCCTGACGGCAAGGGGCTTGGCAATGCAGCGGGTGAGCGGGTCGTCACGCACCTCGACCATCGTATCGCTATGAGCTTCCTTGTCATGGGGCTGGCTTCGGAGCATCCTGTCGGGATCGACGACAGCAATATGATCGCCACCAGCTTTCCGCAGTTCATGGATCTGATGAAGAGCCTCGGGGCAAGGATCGAGCAGGCCTGACATGTATCAGCCACCGCATTTCCGTGAAGACGATCTTGGCGTGCAGCACGCGTTGATGCGCGCACACCCGCTTGGTCTGCTGATTACGGCAGGCGCCTCCGGGTTGATCGCCAATTCCCTGCCGTTCCATCTCGATGCCGACGCATCGGAGAAAGGTACGCTTCGATTGCATCTGGCACGAGCGAACGAGCAGTGGCGCGATATCGCCGCTGGTGCACCAGTGCTTGTCGTCTTCCAAGGCGCCAATTCCTATGTCACGCCTTCCTGGTACAGGACGAAGGCCGAGACCGGCAAAGTGGTACCGACTTGGAACTATGCGATCGTACAGGCGCGCGGCCCGGCCCGGGTGATCGAGGATAGCGGCTGGCTGCTTTCACAGATCAACGCGATTACCGGCGAACATGAGGGCCAGCGCGAAAAACCGTGGTCCATCGGCGATGCGCCTGATGATTTCATCCGCTCCCAGCTCAAGGGCATCATCGGCATCGAAATCGAGATCACCGAGATCGAAGGCAAGTGGAAGGTGAGCCAGAACCGGCCGATTGCCGACCGGGAGGGTGTTGCCAAGGGCCTAGGCGAAATGGCAGAGCAGGCGGAAATGCAGGAATTGGTGCGCCGCTACGGCGGCCTCGGCACGGAATGATTTTATGACCGACAGCTTCGTCATCGCTATCGACGGCCCCGCCGCGGCGGGCAAGGGTACGCTTTCGCGAGGGATCGCAGAGCACTACGGCTTTCACCATCTCGATACCGGCCTCACTTACCGGGCGACCGCCAAGGCGCTGATCGACGCCGGACTGCCGCTCGATGATGAAACCATTGCCGAAAAGATAGCGCGCGAGGTTGAACTGGGCGGTTTGGATCGCGATATATTGTCCAAACACGAGATCGGCGAAGCTGCCTCGAAGATTGCCGTGATGCCGTCGGTCCGACGGGCACTGGTCGAGGCGCAGCGGCGGTTTTCGGAGAAGGCGCCGGGGACGGTTCTCGACGGCCGCGACATCGGCACCGTCGTCTGCCCCGCGGCCCCGGTGAAACTTTTTGTGACGGCATCGCCGGAAGTGCGTGCAAAACGCCGCTACGACGAGATTATCGGCAAGGGCGGCTCGGCGGATTTCGATGGCATTTTCGAAGACGTCAAGCGACGCGACGATCGGGACATGAACCGGGCGGACAGCCCGATGAAGCCGGCAGTCGATGCACACTTGCTTGACACGTCGGAAATGAGTATAGAGGCCGCGTTTCAAGCTGCTAAGTCGTTTATCGACGCTGCCTTGAGCCGAAATGCCTAAAACAGCAATTTCCGTGCTTCGTGCGCGGGACGCCATGCGAAAGCAAGCCTGAAATTCCGTCCAAGCGCCGGATTGCCTTCTTGAAAGAGGGGCGGACTGGGTTCAGGCCCATTCAACTCGAACCAACCGGCGCATACGTGAGCCTTGACGCTATCGAAGGCCACGCAGGAGATTTTATGTCAGTAGCAACTCCCTCTCGCGAGGATTTCGCGGCCCTTCTCGAAGAGTCCTTTGCCAAGAATGATTTGGCTGAAGGCTATGTTACCAAGGGTATCGTCACGGGCATCGAAAAGGATGTCGCCGTTGTTGACGTTGGCCTGAAGGTCGAAGGCCGCATTGCGCTCAAGGAATTCGGCGCACGTGCCAAGGACGGTTCGCTGAAGGTCGGCGACGAAGTCGAAGTTTACGTTGAGCGCATCGAAAACGCCCTGGGCGAAGCTGTTCTGTCGCGCGAGAAGGCTCGCCGCGAAGAAAGCTGGATCAAGCTCGAAGCCAAGTTCGAAGCTGGCGAGCGCGTCGAAGGTGTTATCTTCAACCAGGTCAAGGGCGGCTTCACGGTCGATCTCGACGGTGCGATCGCCTTCCTGCCGCGTTCTCAGGTCGACATCCGTCCGATCCGCGACGTTACGCCCCTCATGCACAACCCGCAGCCCTTCGAAATCCTCAAGATGGACAAGCGCCGCGGCAACATCGTGGTTTCGCGTCGTACGGTTCTGGAAGAATCCCGTGCCGAGCAGCGTTCTGAAATCGTTCAGAACCTCGAAGAAGGCCAGGTTGTTGACGGCGTCGTCAAGAACATCACCGATTATGGTGCGTTCGTTGACCTCGGCGGCATCGACGGCCTGCTGCACGTCACCGACATGGCGTGGCGCCGTGTGAACCATCCGTCGGAAATCCTGAACATCGGCCAGCAGGTCAAGGTTCAGATCATCCGCATCAACCAGGAAACCCACCGTATCTCGCTCGGCATGAAGCAGCTCGAGTCCGATCCGTGGGATGGCATTCAGGCCAAGTATCCGGAAGGCAAGAAGATCTCCGGTACCGTCACGAACATCACCGATTACGGTGCGTTCGTCGAGCTGGAGCCAGGCATCGAAGGCCTGATCCACATCTCGGAAATGTCCTGGACCAAGAAGAACGTCCACCCCGGCAAGATCCTGTCCACGAGCCAGGAAGTCGAAGTCGTCGTTCTCGAAGTCGATCCGTCCAAGCGCCGTATCTCGCTCGGCCTCAAGCAGACGCTGGAAAACCCGTGGGCAGCATTCGCCCGCAGCCATCCGGCCGGCACTGAGGTTGAAGGCGAAGTCAAGAACAAGACCGAATTCGGCCTGTTCATCGGCCTCGACGGCGATGTCGACGGCATGGTCCACCTCTCCGACCTCGACTGGAATCGTCCGGGCGAGCAGGTTATCGAGGAGTACAACAAGGGCGACGTCGTCAAGGCTGTCGTTCTGGACGTCGACGTCGAGAAGGAGCGCATCTCGCTCGGCATCAAGCAGCTCGGCAAGGACTCGGTCGGCGAAGCTGCAGCTTCCGGCGACCTGCGCAAGAACGCCGTCGTTTCGGCTGAAGTCATCGCTGTCAACGACGGCGGTATCGAAGTGAAGCTCGTCAACCACGAAGACATCACTTCCTTCATCCGTCGCGCCGACCTCGCTCGCGATCGCGACGAGCAGCGTCCGGAACGCTTCTCGGTCGGCCAGACTGTCGATGCCCGCGTTACCAACTTCTCCAAGAAGGACCGCAAGATCATGCTGTCCATTAAGGCTCTGGAAATCGCGGAAGAGAAGGAAGCCGTCGCACAGTTCGGTTCGTCCGACTCGGGCGCTTCGCTCGGCGACATCCTCGGCGCGGCTCTGAAGAACCGCGGCGGCGAATAATCCTTCGCTGATCCCTTAGAATTGAAGAACCCGCCGGAGCGATCCGGCGGGTTTTTCGTTTAGATTACTGGCTGGCTACTCCCATCCGACCATGCGCTGGTAGAGGGCATAGACCGGGTCGGCGACCGTTACCGGCGCGGTGGACGGGTCGGGATCAAACATCTTCGGCTGGCGCCGCTCCTCCCGCGGAGCTTCCCCGTCGCCGGCCTGCTGTTCATCGCCGCCCCGACCGGATTGCGCCTGCTGTTGCTGCTGATCCTGCGAACCATCGTTCTCATGATGGCGACGAGGAGGCTCGTCGGCCTTGGCCGCCTTATATTCATCGCGGGCGAACTGATATGGCGTCTGCGCATATGGGAGACCGTCCGGCATACGTGCCGCGAGCGGAACATATGAGGGCAGCTCGGCGACTGCGCCGGGAACCGGTTGCGGCTGGGCGGCGATTTCCCTGTCAGGACGAGGCGCCTGGGCGACCGCGGCAATTTCTGCCTGGGACGGACGAGAGGCCGGGGGGGCTTGGGCAGATGCGGGCTCGGCCACGTCGTCCGGTCTTGTGCGAACCAGGCTCTCCGTCGCCTCCATCATGACGGCCTCGTCCAGCATCGCATCGATTTCGACGGCTGCCTCGACAGGGACATCCATCAACAGAGCAGCGGCTTCCTGCTCGTGGATGATCGTCGCGATCATCTGCGAAACCTGTTCGGTCATGGAGCTGACAATGCCGGTCCAGTTACGCGGGATGACCGGATCAGCCTTGGCAGAGATCGCCTGCTGTTGAAGCTGCGGCAGGTCAACGGATTCGATCTGCTCCGCCGCTATGGTTTCCTGTTCGTTCGGCAATGAGACAGCCGGTGTCTCGTTGGTGTCCCGCAATGTGGCCGACTGTGGAGGAGTTTCACGCGTAACAGCCACAGAGCCAGCCTTCTGGGTTTCGGCGGCAATGTCGGTCATGTCGGCTGCAGCGACAAGGGCTTCAGCTCGCGTGGTCTCTTCGGCTGCCACGGGCAGGGCCACATTTTCGGCAGGCTTTGCTGTCGGCAGACGAGTGCCGGATTCCTGAAGCTGGATTTCCGGCCGCGCTTCGGCGCGCGGCGGTGGCGAGGCGTCATTCTGACCATATGAGCGCACGACGGCGCGGGCCGCGAGATCGCGGTCCTTGTAACGGACGGTCTCAAGATAGGCGATCACGCGGGCGGCCTGCAGGCCAGTGGGGTCTTTGAGGGCCGCGGCGACCATCCTCAGGGGCAGGCTGTGGCCGTCTTCGGAAAGCTGACGCTCGACTTCGTCGATCTCGGCGTCGGGCAGGCGGCGGATGGCATCAGCAACACGAGCGGCAAAAGCCTGATCGGTCTCACCTTCGCTTCGCTGCAGCGAGATGGTCCGCCCCGTGGCATTGATGATGTCGAGAAGCGCTTCGATCATGCGCTGCCGCGCGGCAATGAGCAGAATATTGAGCTTGCCCGCAATCGCGGCGTTCAGGTCGGCTGCTTCAACCGCATTCACCGGGGCGGGGGCGACCACCGAACGGTCGAGGCCACTGGCAACGACTGCCGCCGTCTGGCCTTGAGAAGAAAGGCTTGCATTGGACGCTGAACGAATGGGAGACAACACAGGCATGCTCCTTTCGCAAAGTGGCTATGAAAGCAGGTTCACAAAAGGACCGTGCTCATCCGGTCCCCAGCATCCTGGCAGATCCTCCTGTCCGCGTCGGCGCAATTTTCCGCGCTATCGAATGCATAAAAATTGATAATAATGTTAACGAAAACGTCTTAACGAATAGCTAACGGCCGCAGACGATATCCGCGGCCGTACCGGCATGTCCGAAGAAATGCGTCTCAGCTATGGGCGAAGATATCGGCCTCTTCCCAGCCGAGAAGATCGAGCTTAGCGCGCGTCGGCAGGAACTCGAAGCAGGCCGTCGCATGCTCCAGGCGGCCATCTCGGATAAGGCGCTGGTTCAGCTTGTCACGCAGCGCATGCAGATAGAGCACGTCGGAGGCAGCATATTCGAGCTGCGCCGGGGACAGCGTTTCGGCCGCCCAATCGGAGGACTGCTGAGCCTTGGAAATATCGACTTCCAGCATTTCCTTGAGAATATCTTTCAGGCCATGACGATCCGTGTAAGTGCGGGTCAGGCGTGAAGCGATCTTGGTGCAGAAGACTGGTGTCGTCGTGACACCGAAGGTATGGAAGAGCACAGCGATATCGAAGCGACCGTAATGAAAGATCTTCTGGCGCGACGGATCGGCAAGCAGTGCAACGAGATTCGGCGCCTCTTTCTGGCCGGCCGCAATACGAATCACATCGGCTGATCCGTCGCCGGGCGAAAGCTGCACGACGCAGAGGCGGTCCCGGCGCGGCACGAGGCCGAGAGTTTCAGTATCGATCGCGATGGCGCCGGTATAACGGGCGGCATCCGCTGCAGAAATATCGCCTTGATGAGAACGGATGGTGACAGCCATGGAATGTCTCTCGGTCAGCTTTGTCTTTCCGGGGCTATATCGCAAAGGGCGGACGCGCGAAACCGCTTTCCTGCGTAGCCGGCCACGAGGTGGCCGCGCTACAGGCCCCGCTCAATAATGTGGCGGTTTGGTGATCGCCGGCGCTTCCAGCGATTGTTCTTCGAGGCTCAGGAAACGCTCAGTCAGCCGATCGAGCTTCGCTCGCGTCTGCTCGACGACCTTCCATTGTTCTGCAAGCTGATCGGAAAGCTCCTCGATCGTCCTTGCCTGATGCGCCAGCATTTCTTCCAACTTAGTGACACGGGCTGTCTCGTCGGACATCGGTTTTCTCCCTGATATCAGGGGCATTCCAAAGCCCAAATAGGCCGGAACGTCAATGGTTCGAAGGCCAACGAAAAACGAATCCGAATGTGAACCGTCTGGTTACTAAAAGCCCTTGCCGCATCCGTTCGTGTGGGGTAGGGCCTTATCCATCAGGGAGGATTACTAATGGATGTAGGTAACGGCTTTCTTCATCCGGACCGGCTCTTTCCCGCCGATCCGGCAACGCGGGCAATCGCGCGCGATCTTTACGAGACGGTGCGCAGCCTCCCAATCCTCAGCCCGCACGGACATACCGAACCATCCTGGTTTGCAGACGACAAGGCCTTCGAAGATGCCGCCTCGCTGCTCGTCATTCCCGACCACTACCTCTTCCGCATGCTACACAGCACCGGCACCAGGCTCGATGAGCTTGGCGTGCCGCGGCTTGACGGCAAGCCAGTAGCAAGCGGGCGGGATATCTGGCGCGCTTTCGCTGCAAAATACCACCTTTTCCGCGGAACGCCTTCCAGCCTCTGGGTCGATCACGCCATGTCGGCCGTGCTCGGTTGCACCGAGCCGCTGACACCTGAGAATGCCGACTCGCTGTACGACCACATCAACGCGCAGCTGAAACTTCCGGAATTCCGCCCGCGGGCGCTGCATCAGCGCTTCGGCATCGAGACGATTGCCACGACCGAAGGCGCGCTCGACCCGCTTCCGCACCACCAGAAGATGGCAGCTGACGGCTGGATCGGCAAGGTGCGCACCACCTATCGGCCGGACAGCGTCACCGATCCTGATGCCGTTGGCTTCCGTGACAATCTCGTCAAGTTCGGCGAGATCACCGGCTGCGACATCACTAAATGGGATGGGTTGATCGACGCGCACCGCAAGCGGCGCGCCTATTTCCGCCAGTTCGGCGCGACGGCGACCGATCACGGCGTACCGACCGCCTTTACCGCCGACCTGCCGCTGGCCGAGAAACAGGGGCTGCTTGATAAGGCGCTGAAGGGACCGCTTTCAGCTTCCGACGCGGAGCTTTTCCGCGGTCAGATGATGACGGAAATGGCTGGTTTGTCCGCCGAAGACGGCATGGTGATGCAGATCCATGCCGGCGCGCGCCGAAACACCGACCGCGAACTTTTCGAAAGCCGCGGACCGAATATGGGCGCCGATATTCCGACGCGGACCGATTGGGTCGGCGGTCTCAATGCCCTGCTGTCGAAATACGGCCATGCGCCAGGCCTGCGTATCCTGCTCTTTACGCTCGACGAGACAACCTATGCCCGCGAACTCGCCCCGATGGCGGGCCACTGGGCTTGCCTGATGATCGGGCCGCCCTGGTGGTTCCACGACAGCCCGCTCGGCATCCGCCGTTATCTCGACCAGGTGGTGGAGACGGCCGGTTTTGCCAATCTTGCCGGTTTCAACGATGACACGCGCGCGTTGCTGTCGATCCCTGCCCGCCACGACGTCTGGCGCCGCGAGATCTGCCGCTTCCTGGCGCAGCTTGCAGCTGAGCATCGGATTTCCAGGAAGGATGCCGAAATCGTCGCGCGCGAACTCTCCTATGACAATGCGAAGAAGGCCTACAAGCTGTGAGTGACAGGCTGCAAACCACAACCGGCCTTGCGCCGACGGCAAAGCTTCCCGCCTATGACCGGGGTACACTGAGGGCCGGCATTTTGCATCTCGGCCCCGGTGCTTTCTTCCGCGCGCATTTTGCGCCTTTCACGGATGCTGCGCTCGCAGCTGCAGGCGGCGACTGGGGCATTGAGGTGGCGAGCCTTCGCACACCCGATGTCGCGGACAATCTCACCGCCCAGAACGGGCTCTATACGATGCTGATCCGCGACACCTCGGGCACGACGGCACAAGTGGTCGGCTCAATTCTTGGAGCGTATGTCGCGCCACGCGATCCGGCCGGCCTGCTGGCGCGGCTCGAAGACCCTGATATCCGCATCGTCAGCATGACGGTGACGGAAAAGGCTTACGGTTTCGATCCGGCAACGGGCGGGCTCGACCTCAAGCATCCCGATATCGTCGCCGACCTTGCCAACCGGCATGCGCCGCGCGGCGTTATCGGCTATTTGGTTGAAGGCCTCGCGCGCCGCCGGCAGAAGGGCATCGCGCCGTTTACGCCACTCAGCTGTGACAACCTGCCGAGCAATGGCGCGGTGTTGAAGCGCCTCGTCCTGGAATTCACTTCCCGCATCGATACCGAGCTGCATGACTGGATCGAAGCGAACGTACCCTTCCCGTCCACGATGGTCGATCGCATCACACCGGCAAGCACTGATGCGACCTATGCCGATGCCAAACGGCTGACGGGCCGCAGCGATCTCGCGGCGATCGAGACAGAACCTTTCACGCAATGGGTGATCGAGGATCATTTCGTCAATGGCCGGCCAGCCTGGGAAAAGGTGCATGGCGCGCTGATGGTCGAGGAAGTCTCGGCCTATGAGAAAATGAAGCTACGGATGCTGAATGGCGCGCATTCGCTGCTTGCATATCTGGGCTATACAGCAGGCTATGAATTTATCCGTGACGTGATGGATGATTCCGGTCTTGCGGCACTGGCTCGCCGACACATGAATGCTGCGGCCGCAACACTCGATCCGGTTCCCGGCATCGATCTCGATACCTATGCGGACGAGCTCATAGCGCGCTTTGCAAATAAGGCGATTGCCCACCGGACCTACCAGATCGCAATGGACGGTACGCAGAAACTGCCGCAGCGCCTGCTAGAGCCGGCGACCGAAGCGCTCGCAAAGGGCGGCAAGGCGGAGACTTACGCGATCGCCGTCGCAGCTTGGATGCGCTACGCAATGGGCGTCAACGGCAATGGCGACCGCTACGAACTGCGCGATCCGCGAGCGGCAGAGATTGCAACGCTTCTCGCCGATGTGCCGCGCAATGGCGGGGCAATTTCAGCGGCGTTGTTCAAGCTCCCGGGGCTGTTTCCGAAGGCGCTGACCGGCAATATAGCCTGGACTGAGGATGTGGCGAACAAACTGGAGATCCTGATTCAGGACGACAGACTACCGCTATATTGATGTTTTCTAACCATCTCCGTTCGCCGCGGGGATCGATCAGGCCCAGATCCCTGGACCTGCTCGGATGTGAAACCGCCGCAGAGTTCTGCTCGAATTGTGTCAATCCAGCCAGTCGTGAGACTCAGGCCTTCACACGGTTCATCTCCGGATCGTAGAGCGGCTTTAGGCTGACCCTGCAAGGCACACGCGCACGGGCGACATCGAGTTCATACGTGCCGGAGAGAATAAAATCCTCCGTCACGCCATCTGGATTGCGCACATAACCATAGCCGATCGGTTTACCGATCGTGTAACCGAAGCCGCCACTGGAAAGCCAGCCGACCCGCTTGCCGTCACGATAGATGGTTTCACGGCCGAGCAGCACGATATCGGGATCTTCGGGCACGAAGCAGGCGAGCATTTTCCTCACGCCGCCTTCGAGTTGGCGCTTGATCGCCTCCCGACCTTTGAACGGCGTGTTCTTTCGCACCTTTACGGCCCAACCGAGACCGGCTTCGATAGGCGTATGGTCGGGACCGATATCGGAGCCCCAGGCACGATAGCCTTTTTCCAGACGGCAGCTTTCAATGGCGCGGTAACCGGCATTGACGAGACCGACCCGGGCGCCTGACGCCATCAGCGCGTCGTAGACGGTCGTCGCATATTCAATCGGCACATGCAATTCATAGCCAAGCTCGCCGACATAGGTGATGCGCAATGCCCGGACAGGGCAGCCGGCTATGCCAATGGTCTTGACCCGACCGAACGGGAACGCGGCGTTGGAGACATCGCTGGTCGTGACCTTTTCCAGGACCGAACGGGAATTCGGCCCCATCAGCGAGAGCACGGTATAGGACGAGGTGACGTCGACCAGTTCGGCATGAAGGCCATCGGGAATGTTGCGCGAGATCCAGTCGAAATCATGCGTGGCGAAGCCCGTGCCGGTGACGATGTAATATTCGTTCTCGGCGATGCGGGCGCAGGTGACGTCGCATTCGATGCCGCCCTTGTCGTTCAGCATTTGCGTGTAGATCAGTGAGCCCAAGGGCTTTGCGACATCGTTGGCGGCAATCCATGATAAGGCAGCCTCGACATCCCTGCCCTTGAGCACGAACTTGGCGAATGATGTCTGGTCGAAGATGACAGCAGCTTCGCGCACGGCCTTGTGCTCACGGCCAACGGCATCGAACCAGTTCTGGCGGCCGTAGGTGTAGACGTCCTTTGGTTCTTCATTGGCGAAGAGATCGGCAAACCAGTTGGGCCGCTCCCAGCCGAGCTTTTCGCCGAAGCAGGCACCCTGCGACTTCAATCGGTCATAGAGCGGTGACTTCCGGCAGGGTCGGCCGCTTGCATATTCTTCAAAGGGGAAGGCGAGCGTGTAGTGCTTGCTATAAGCCTCCAACGTGCGGGTGCGCACCCAGTCCGTATCGAAATGCGGACGGCCGAAGCGGCGGATATCGACCGGCCAGAGATCATAAGGTGGCTCGCCCTTCGTCACCCATTCGGCAAGCGCCATGCCGGCGCCACCGGCGGATGCAATGCCGAAGGCGTTGAAGCCAGCGCCGACGAAGAAATTCTTCAGCTCCGGCGCTTCGCCGAGAATGAAATTGCCATCGGGCGTAAAGCTCTCCGGCCCGTTCAGAAGCTGCTTGATGCCGGCGTTTTCCAGTGCCGGCACGCGGCCGAGCGCCTGCTCCATGATCTGCTCGAAATGATCGAAGTTGCTGTCGAGAAGGGTGTAGTGAAAACCCTTGGGAATGCCATCCAGAGCCCAGCCGATAGGATTCGGCTCATAGCCACCCATGACGATGCCGCCGACCTCTTCCTTGTAATAGGTCAGGCGATCGGGATCGCGAAGCGTCGGGAGATTGGAAGGCACGCCGAAGGATTCGGTGATGATATATTGATGCTCGACCGAGACGAGCGGCACGTTCACGCCGAAGCGGGCAGCGAAACTGCGGGTCCACTGGCCAGCGCAAATCACGACGCGCTCGCATTCGATCCGGCCTTGCGCCGTGATCACGGCGCGGATTCTGCCGTTGTCGATGTCGATATCGAGAACTTCGGTATCCTCGAAAATCGATACACCGGCCATACGGACGCCTTTTGCCAGCGCCTGGGTGATGTCGGAAGGATTAGCCTGGCCGTCCGTTGGCAGGAAAGCAGCCCCGACGAGATCGTCCGTCGTCATCAGCGGCCAGAGATCGAAGGCTTCCTGGGGGCTTAGAAGATGCATTTCGAGGCCGAAGGACTGTGCCGTCGTCGCCTGGCGCTTGACTTCGGTCCAGCGCTCCTGATTGCAGGCAAGACGCAGGCCACCATTCATCTTCCAGCCGGTGCTGAGGCCAGTTTCGGCTTCCAGCTTCTTGTAGAGATCGACCGAGTATCCCAGAAGCTGGGTGATATTGGCGCTTGTGCGCAGTTGACCGACGAGACCGGCGGCGTGAAACGTGGTGCCGGATGTCAGTTTCTTGCGCTCCAGGAGCACAGTATCCGTCCAACCGAGCTTTGCCAGGTGATAGGCGGTCGAGCAGCCGATGATGCCGCCACCGATGACTACGGCTTTCGCCGTTTTCGGTAAATCCTTCGTCATTCAATGATCCTGTTCAAATGCCCGGTAGACGCGATCGAAACGGGCGAGATTTTCGGCGGTGTAGGCGGCGTAATCGAAATCGATAGTCGAATGGATTTCGGAGATCATGCTCCAGAGGGTTTCACGCAACAGCGAGGCGCATTTCATGGCCTGGTAGCGACGGCTGAGATCATCCGTCAAAGACCGGTCGAAATAGGTCTCCAGCATCAAGCGCTCGACCTTCTCGGAAAACTCATTGTTGGAGGCGAGGCCACCGAGATCGAAAAGCGGCGTGTTGAAGCCTGCATAGTCCCAGTCGATCAGCCAGAGCCGCCGGCCGTCGTCGAGGAAATTGGCGGCCAACAGATCATTGTGGCCGAAGGCGATGTCGAAAGGACCGGCTGCCTGTTCGAGTTGCTCGGCTTTCTCAAGCAGGCTGCCCAGCAACGGCGCATGAGGGCTGTTGGCGGCTTTCAGGTTCGCCACATAATCGCGGATCACATGGAAAACCCAGAAGATCATGGCCTGCCCGCGAAAATGGCGGGCCATATCGTGGTGGCAGGTGCGGATCAGCGGGATCAGACGAGCAAGCGTTTCCGGCTTTCTGACATCGTTGGGCGACAGCGGCGCGGCATCGATAAAATCAAGGATCAGCACGCCCGGCACGTGATGGATTACAGCAGGCGAAATGCCGGCAGCATGAGCGGCGCAGCTTGCTGCAAATTCATTCTGCCTGTTGATGTGGTGAACCGGAATGTCGTCGCCGAGGCGAACAACGCGCCGTACTGCGCCATCCCTTACGAGATAGTTCCGGTTGGTGATACCACCGGTGATCGGCGCTATGTCGATCGGGCCATGCCAGATGCCAAGCGCATGAATCCTTTCTTCAGGCGTCACGCATGTCCCCCTCGTAACCCTCAAGGAAATGATGGGCTTGTGAGGGATCGGCTGTCAAGTTTCGGCTGATTTAGATCGTCTTGCCGGTGTCATCAAAGACGTGACAACGCGCCGGATCGAAGGAGGCCTTCACATTGGTACCACGCTCGACCTTCTGCTGGCCGTCGAGCGCGATGGTCAGCGCCTGACTGTCGGGCGTCGTGGTGTAGAGCATCGTGGCGCCGCCGAGATTTTCGACGAGGTCGACATTGACGGTCGAAAGAACTGTGCCGCCTTCCGTTAGAGAGAGATGCTCGGGACGGATACCGAAGGTGACGCTCTGGCCAGCCTGGCCGGCAAGCCTGCGGCCGAGCTGAATGGAATTGCCGCAGACATTGACGGTCGAGCCGGCTTCCGTGACGCTCTCGATGTTAGCGCTAACGAAATTCATCTTCGGGCTGCCAATGAAGCCAGCGACGAAGCGGTTGGCGGGATTGTTGTAGAGGTCGAGCGGTGCGCCTACCTGCTCGATGCGACCGGAATTCAGTACGACGATCTTGTCCGCCATAGTCATGGCCTCCACCTGGTCGTGGGTCACGTAGATCATCGTGTTGCCGAGGCTACGGTGCAGGCGGGAAATCTCGACGCGCATCTGCACGCGAAGCTCGGCATCAAGGTTCGACAGCGGCTCATCGAAGAGGAAGATGCGCGGCTCGCGCACGATGGCGCGGCCGATCGCGACACGCTGGCGCTGGCCGCCTGAGAGTGCCTTCGGCTTGCGCTCGAGCAGCTTCTCGATCTGCAGGATCTGCGCGGCACGGCGTACTTTCGGTTCGATTTCGGCCTTCTTGTAACCTGCGGTTTCCAGACCGAAGGCGAGATTCTTGTAGACGGACATATGCGGATAGAGGGCATAGGACTGGAAAACCATGGCGATGCCGCGCTTGGCCGGCGCCACTTCATTCATGCGCTCGTTGTCGAGCATCAGTGCGCCGCCCGTGATCTCTTCGAGCCCGGCGATCATGCGCAGCAGCGTGGACTTGCCGCAGCCCGAAGGGCCGACGAAGACGGCGAATTCGCCGGGATCGATCGTCAGGTCGATGCCGTGGATGACGTCGAGCGAGCCATAACGCTTCTCGACTTTCTGAAGAACGACACTCGTTGCCATGTTCCGAAATCCCCTCTTATTTGGTTCTTGCACGCCATTCGGCGTATTTCGGGCTGTCAGGACCGATCGGCAGGGCGACATCAGCGCCGCTATCGGAGGATTGATAGATGGCTGTGACCAGCTCCAACGCGCGCCGTGCATCGGCGCTCGTCACCGGAAGCGGGCCTTTGCCCATCAGATAGTCGTGGAAGCGCAGCATCTGAGTGTTGAAGCGCAGCGGCACGGGCTGCCAGTCCGCGATGACGGCATCGATCTTCGCCTGTACCTCATCATCGGCAGCAATGATCTGCCAGGGATCTTGGCCAGGCGCATAGGCCTCGTGGTTGCTTTCGAAGGTGATGTTTTCGAAATGGAGCCTCAGCCGGCTGATTTCGTTCTGCGAGCCGAGCGTGCAGGACAGCGAGACAAACGCGCCGTTCTGCATCTGCAGGCTGACCGAAGCACAGTCTTCGACCTCGATCTCGTTAACGCGGGTTGCCACGCGGCCGAAGACGCGGGCAGCAGGACCGGCAAGATAGAAGAGCATGTCATGCAGGTGGAGCGCATGGGTGACGAGCACGCCGCCGAGCTCGGTTGCCCATTTGCCGCGCCAGGGAACGGCATAGTATTCCGGCTTGCGGCGCCAGAATGTTTCGACCGAGCCCATGTAGAACTTGCCGGCAAGACCGGCATCGATGATGCGCTTGGCCTTTTCGACTCCGTCGCCATACCGATACTGGAAGATCGGCATCAGCGTGCCCTTGGCGGTCTTTTCGGCCTTGATGATTTCATCGGCACCGGCGAGCGAACCGGTGAGCGGCTTTTCGCAGACGACATGCTTGCCGGCGGCGAGAGCCGCGATGACCTGTTCCTTATGGATGCCTGGCGGTGTGCAGATATCGATAATGTCGATGCTGTCGTCTGCGAGCAGCTCGTCGAAAGAGGTCGTGCGCCGTTCGATGCCGAATTCATCCCCGATCGTCTTCAGGCGTTCCTCGTTCAGGTCGCAGATTGCGGCGACCTTGAACTTGTCCGGATGCGGCAGGTAGCCCTCGACGATATGAGAGCGGCCGATACCGCAGCCGATAATCGCGACTGTCTTGATGCTCATGTCATTCATCCTGTCTGGCTTTTCCGTCTCACCCATCAACGCTTCATGCCGGTCGTGGCGATGCCTTCGATCAGCAGACGCTGGAAGAACAGGAAGAAGAAGAAGACGGGCACGAGAGTGAGCGTCGACATGGCAAACAGTCCGCCCCAGTCCGATGCACTGGTGGAGTCCACGAAGGTGCGCAGGCCGAGCTGGATCGTGTAGGTATTCATGTCGTTCAAGTAGATCAGCGGACCGAAGAAATCGTCCCAGGTCCAGATGAAGGAGAAGATGGCGGCGGTGGCCAGAACCGGCAGCGACAGTGGCAGCATGATCTTCCAATAGATGCGCCAGGCGCTGCAGCCGTCCATCATCGCCGCCTCATCGAGCTCACGCGGGATGCCGCGGAAGAACTGCACCATGAGGAAGATGAAGAAGGCGTCGCTGGCCAGGAATTTCGGAACGACCAGCGGCAGGATGGTGTTGACCCAGCCGAGATCGAGGAACAGCACATATTGCGGGATCAGCGTCACGTGATAGGGGATCATCAGCGTGCCGAGCATGATCGCGAACCAGAAGTTCCGGCCCGCAAACCGCAGCCGCGCGAAGGCGAAGGCCGTCAGCGAACAGGCGATGACATTGCCAGCTACGACCAGCAGCGAGATGACGAGCGAATTCCAGAAGAAGCGGCCGAAGGTAATATCGAGGCCGGTCCAGCCGCGCACATAGGACGAGAAATCTACCGATGACGGAATGAGCGAGGTCGAGGAGAAGATCTCGTTTTCCGGTCTGACCGATGCGGACACCATCCACAAGAGCGGATAGAGCATCAGCAGCGAGGCGGCAATCAACAGCGCGTGGATGATAATCGAAGCGGGCAGGCTGCGTTTGGTGATATCCGACGGCGGCCGGGGCGCGGTGACGGAAGCGGTCATCTCAGTCATCGTAATGTACCCAATAGCGCGAGGTCAGGAAGGAGAAGGCGGTGAAGATCGCGATAATCACCACGAGAATCCAGGCGAGCGCCGAGGCATAACCCATGCGGAAATTGCCGAAGGCTTCCTGATAGAGATAGAGCGTATAAAACAGCGTCGAATTGATCGGGCCACCCGTACCGCCTGATATGATGAAGGCCGGCGTGAAGGCCTTGAAGGCGTCGATCGTCTGAACAACGGCATTGAAGAAGATTACCGGCGTCAAGAGCGGCAGCGTGATCTTGTAGAACTGGCGGAATTTCGAGGCTCCATCGAGGCTTGCGGCCTCATACATATCCTGCGGGATCTGGCGCAGGCCGGCGAGGAAGATGATCATTGGCGAGCCGAACTGCCAGACGGAGAGTGCCACCAGCGTGTAGATCGAATAGCTCGGGTGCGAGATCCAGCTCGGACCGACGATGCCGAAATGCGAGAGCGCGGCGTTGACAAGGCCATCGCTGGCGAAGAGCTGACGCCACAACACGGCGATCGCGACGCTGCCCCCAAGAAGCGACGGAAGGTAAAAAATAGCGCGGTAGATCGGCAGGCCGCGCAGGCCCCGATTCAGGGCAAGCGCGACGAGTAGAGCAAAAGTCAGCTTGAAAGGAACCGACAATACAACATAGGTCAGCGTGACGGACATGGCCGATGCGAATTTCGGATCGGCTGTGGCGATGCGCACGTAATTTGCCGCCCCTACCCAACCCGGCGCCCTCAACATGTCGAAGTCGGTGAAGGACAGGTAGAGCGAAATCAGGGCAGGACCAAGCGTAAGGCCGAAGAAGCCTATCAGCCAGGGGAGTAGAAAGAGATAGCCGGGAGCATTGGCATTCCACAGCCGCCGGAAGCGTCCGTCGGCCCGTACTCCCTGATATCTTTCCACGGTTACCGTCCCTGCGGACGTGCGCATCGCATTTGTCATATAAGATCAACCCCGCGCGAGAATTCGGGTGATTTCATCCACGAGCTGCTTGCCGGCATCGGCCGGCTTGACCTGGCCGAAAGCGACCTGTTCAGAGATGGTGCGCAGCACGACCTGGCCTTCGCCGGCGCCGGTCGGCGGCGGGGGCGGAAGCGGGCCGGCGAGATCGCCAAGGCCGCCGACATATTCGAGCGGGATCTTGCCGGTTTCATCGAGCGTGCCGGCAACGACCTCACGCATCGCCTTCGATTCCGGAATACCGCGTTCGACGTCGAGGATCTTGGCGGCATCGGGATTCTTGACGAAGAAGTTGACGTAATCGACAGCCTGATCGATCACCTTCGACTGGGCGGAAACCGAGAAGAACATCGAAGGCTTGCGGTAATGGCCGCCCTTGGAGTCCGGCTTGATCCGCAGATAGTTGCTGAGCATCAGCTTGTCCTTGACCATCGCCTGATAGCCAACGAACTGGTTGGAGTGGGCATAGTCACAGGCAGCCTTGCCGAGGGTCAGCGGGCTGGTGTCGATCGTATCCTTGTAGAGCGCCTGGATATCGGGCGTCACGCAGGCGCCGGCATCGCGGAACTTGGCCCACATGTCGAACCATTCCGCGGCGTCATCCGCACCGAAGGCGATCTTCGAATCCGCCGTGTAGAGCGCCTTGCCGCGCTGGCGCACATAGTTTTCGAAAAGCGGCTCGGCGCCGCTGCCGTCGGCAAAGCCGAAATAGCCCTTGCGCTTGCCTGCCTTGGTGATTTCCGCGCCGATCTTGCCGAATTCCTCCCAGGTCGTCTTGTTCGTCGGCACGTCGATGCCCGCTTCCTTGAAGGCGACCGTGTTGATGACGGTCGCAGCCGAGTTTGCGCCGAGGCTGACGCCGTAGAAATGGCCGTCGACCTTGCCGCCTTCGATCTGCGCCGGATCGAAATCATCGAGCTGCAGCTTCGAGGGCATGTAGGATTCCAGCGGGGCAAGAGCGCCGCGCCGGGCATATTCGACGATGTAGCGATAATCCATCTGGATCACATCGGGGGCGTTGCGGCCGGCCACCTGCGTGGCAAGACGCGGCCAGTAATCGGCCCATCCAAGGAACTCGCCGGTGATCGAAACACCGCTGTTTTTCGTCTTGAAAAGGTCGGAGACCTTGTTTGTGCGGTCGGCGCGTGGCTGAGAGCCCCACCAGATGAGGCGCAGGCGGGTTTCCTGTGCCAAAGCGCTGTTTCCGAGCGCCGAAAGCGACAGGAGCGTTGCCCCGCCCGCCATGAAGTTACGTCTGCTTACACGAAAAGTCATATTGGTTTTCCTCCTCCCAATAGGAAGCGCCTCCACACGCTTCCGAATTAGCCATCTTGCAACAAATAACTAATTGGTTACAAGTTATGTTCAAAGCCTCCGGGCTGTCAAGCGGTGTTGCTGGCCCGGTTGCTCTGACCAAATCGGGTTTTTACATTCTTCCGCTTAAGCCTTATGAGCGCAACATGGGAAGATAGGGGAAATCGCATGAACGACACTGGGGAGAGCGCGAAAAAGAAAGTCAAGCGCCCGTCCGCCGAGCGCACCGCCCAACGCGATCCGGAGCGCACCCGCGCGGCTATACTGGAGGCTGCCACCCGAGAATTTGCCGAAAACGGCATGGGCGGAGCGCGTGTCGATGCCATTGCCGAGCGCGCCGGCACCAACAAGCGCATGCTCTACCACTATTTCGGCGACAAGGAGCAGCTCTATCTGCGTGTGCTGGAGGAGGCCTATGTCAGCATCCGTACGGCGGAACGCGCGCTGAATATCAGCACCCGCAGCCCCGAAGAGGGCATCGGGGAGCTTGCGCTCTTTACCTGGCGCTATTTCCTGCAGCATCCTGAATTCCTGAGCCTGCTCGGGACAGAGAACCTGCACCGGGCCCGCTGGCTGCGCCAATCCGTACGCCTGAAGGAACTGCATTCGCATCTGATCGGCGAGCTCTCGCAAGTACTGGAAGAAGGCAAAAAGGCAGGGGTCTTTACCGAAACTGCCGATCCGCTGCACGTCTATCTGACGATTGCCTCACTCGGCTATTTCTACCTCTCAAACCAGTACACGCTTTCGACGATCTTCGGCCGTGATCTCATTACGCCGGCCAATCTCGATGCCTGGGAAAGGCATATCGTTCACGTGACGCTTTCCTCGATAAAGCGCTGATTTCCAAAAAACCGAATTGGCTATTGACAGCCATAATCCTCTTCTGCCATCAAGTAACTGTTTAGTTACCGACTCGGGAGGGCCGGGCCTGACTGCCCGCTCCCGATGCATAAAAGCTTCCAGGGAGGGAAAAGTGGCACGTTTGGGGATCATTTTGCACGGCGTTACCGGCCGTATGGGCTACAATCAGCACCTCGTTCGCTCGATCCTCGCCTTCCGCGATCAGGGCGGCATCACCCTGAAATCCGGTGAGAAACTGGAGATCGACCCGATCATCGTCGGCCGCAACGGTGCGAAGATGGAAGAGCACGCCCGCAAGCATAACATCAAGCGCTGGTCGACCGATCTCGATGCTGCGCTCGCCAATCCTGACGATACCGTCTTCTTCGATGCCGGTACGACATTGATGCGCGCCGAACTCCTTTCCAAGGCGCTGGATGCCGGCAAACATGTCTATTGCGAGAAGCCGATTTCCGACGACCTGCAGGTGGCAATCGATCTCGCCCGCAAGGCGCGCGCCTCCGGCCTCAAGCACGGCGTGGTACAGGACAAGCTCTTCCTGCCCGGCCTGCGCAAGCTGGCGCTGCTGCGCGATTCCGGCTTCTTCGGCAAGATCCTCTCGGTGCGCGGCGAGTTCGGCTACTGGGTTTTTGAAGGCGACTGGGGCGTTCCGGCCCAGCGCCCATCCTGGAATTATCGCAAGGGCGATGGCGGCGGCATCATCCTGGATATGCTGTGCCACTGGCGTTATGTGCTCGACAATCTCTTTGGCGAGGTGAAGGCCGTTTCCTGCCTCGGTGCGACGCATATTCCGCGTCGTATCGACGAACAGGGCCAGCCCTATGACTGCGACACCGACGACGCAGCTTACGCGACCTTCGAACTGGAAGGCGGCGCGATCGCGCAGATCAATTCCTCCTGGGCGGTTCGCGTGCGCCGCGATGATCTCGTGACCTTCCAGGTGGACGGCACACATGGCTCTGCCGTCGCCGGCCTCACCAAGTGCTGGAGCCAGCACCGCGTCAACACGCCAAAGCCGGTCTGGAACCCCGACCAGCCGCAGACCATCGACTTCTACAAGACCTGGGATGAGGTGCCGGATACGCAGGTTTTCGACAACGGCTTCAAGGCGCAGTGGGAAATGTTTATCCGCCATGTCGTCGAAGATGCTCCGTGGCCCTATGGTCTGGAGGCCGGCGCCAAGGGCGTGCAGCTTGCGGAACTCGGCCTGAAATCCTGGGCCGAACGCCGCTGGCTCGATGTTCCAGTGCTGGAGTTCTGAGCGGTGACGACGATCAATCTTCCTCTCGACGGCAAGATCACGCCCTATAGGCTGACCGGCACGCCGATCGAACTCAAGAAGGGGGATGCCAAGAGCTTCCCGCGCATCGCCTTTGCCGCTGCCCATGTGGTCGCCGATCCGCTCGCCGACAATGATCCCTGGCTCACGCCGGCGATCGACTGGGAACGAACGCTCGCCTTCCGCCACCGTCTTTGGGACCTCGGCCTCGGCGTCGCCGAAGCAATGGATACGGCACAACGCGGCATGGGCCTCGGCTGGCCGGAAGCCCGCGATCTCATTCGCCGCGCACTGGCCGAGGCAGCTGGTCGTAAGGACGCGCTGATCGCCTGCGGCGCCGGGACCGATCATCTGACGCCAGGCCCCGACGTAACAATCGACACGATCATCAAAACCTACGAGGAACAGATCGAGACGGTCGAGGCCGCGGGCGGCCGTATCATCCTCATGGCAAGCCGCGCCCTTGCGGCCGCAGCCAGGGGGCCGGACGATTATATCAAGGTCTACGACCGGATCCTTCGTCAGGTAAAGGAACCCGTCATCATTCACTGGCTCGGCGAAATGTTCGACCCGGCTCTGGCCGGATACTGGGGCAATGGCGACCATCTGAAGGCAATGGAAACCTGCCTGCAGGTGATCGAAGCCAATACCGCAAAGGTAGACGGTATCAAGATCTCGCTTCTTTCCAAGGAGAAGGAAGTGACCATGCGCCGGCAACTGCCGAAGAGTGTGCGCATGTACACCGGCGACGACTTCAACTATGCCGAATTGATCGCCGGCGACGAAGAGGGCTATTCGGATGCGCTTCTCGGCATCTTCGACGCCATCGCGCCGGCGGCTTCTGCCGCACTTGATGCACTTGGCCGCAAGAGCAATCACGAGTTCTTCGACTTGCTCGAGCCGACGGTTCCGCTGTCACGCCATATCTTCAAGGCGCCCACCCGCTTCTACAAGACCGGCGTCGTTTTCCTCGCTTATCTCAACGGGTTGCAGGATCATTTTACGATGATCGGCGGCCAGCAGAGCACACGTTCGCTGACGCACCTGGCGGAGCTTTTCCGCCTGGCCGACAGGGCCCGGGTACTTGCCGACCCGGAACTGGCGACGGCACGCATGAAGCAGGTGCTTGCCGTCAACGGCGTTCACTGATCGCCGGCACGGCAATGGGAGGAGAATGACATGCAGGTCGAAGGACTTTCGATCAACCTCGCGACGATCCGCGAGCAGTGCGGTTTTGCCGAAGCCGTCGATATTTGCCTGAAGCACGGCATCACCTCGATCGCGCCATGGCGCGATCAAGTCGCCAAAGCCGGTCTCGACGAGGCGGTGAGGATCGTCAAGTCGAACGGCATCAAGCTGACCGGGCTTTGCCGTGGCGGGTTCTTTCCGGCCGCAAACGAGGCCGATTGGCAGAAGAACCTCGACGACAACAAGCGCGCCATCGACGAGGCGGCGGCATTTTCGGCCGATTGCCTCGTGCTCGTCGTGGGCGGCTTGCCGGGCAGCTCGAAGGACATCGTCGCAGCCAGGCAGATGGTGTTCGACGGCATTGCCGCCGTGCTGCCGCACGCCCAGGCGGCAGGCGTGAAACTCGCGATCGAGCCGTTGCATCCCATGTATGCCGCGGATCGGGCTTGCGTGAACACGCTCGGCCAGGCGCTCGATATGTGCGAGCAACTTGGCGAGGATGTCGGCGTTGCCGTCGATGTCTACCACGTCTGGTGGGATCCCGATCTTGCAAACCAGATTGCCCGCGCGGGAGGCATGAAGCGCATCTTCGCTCACCATATCTGCGACTGGCTGGTGCCGACCAAGGACCTGCTGCTCGACCGCGGCATGATGGGCGATGGCGTGATCGATCTCAAAGGCATAAGACGGATGGTGGAAGCCGCCGGCTTCTTCGGTGCGCAGGAGGTCGAGATCTTCTCCGCCGAAAATTGGTGGAAGCGTCCCGCCGACGAGGTGATCGCCACCTGTGTCGAGCGTTTCAGGAGCTGCTGCCAGATCTGATTCTAGAGCAATTCCGTTTTTCTTCGAATCCGGAAATGCTCTATCTCTTTGTTTTCACGCAATTCTGGACGCAAAACCGCTGCACACTTTTGCTAGAATTGCTTCAAAGTCCATTCGTTTCATCACGTATGAAGGAGGAATCATTCGATGGAGAAACGCCGTTTTGCCCTGATCGGCACCGGTAATCGCGGCACCACGATGTGGGGCAAGGATCTCTTGGCCGGCTGGCGCGAGCATGTCGACCTGACTGCGATCGTCGAGAAGAATTCGCTGCGTGGCGAGCGCGCCCGCACCATGATCGGCAGCAATGCACCACTCTATGAAAACATCGATTCGATGCTTTCGGAGCAGAAGCCGGATCTGGTGATCGTCTGCACGCCCGATCATACGCATGACGATATCGTCGTGCGTGCGTTGGAAGCCGGTATCGACGTCATCACCGAAAAACCGATGACGACCTCGGTCGAGAAGATCCGCCGGATTCTGGATGCCGAGAAACGCACCGGCCGCCGGGTCGACGTCTCATTCAACTATCGTTATGCGCCGACAGCAGCCAAGATCAAGGAACTCCTGAATTCCGGCGAGATCGGCCGGGTCACGTCAGTCGATTTCCATTGGTATCTCAACACCAAACACGGCGCCGACTATTTCCGCCGCTGGCATGCCTATACGGAAAATTCCGGCAGCCTCTTCGTTCACAAGGCGACTCACCATTTCGATCTTCTGAACTGGTATCTCGACAGCGATCCTGACGCCGTGACCTCCTTTGCCGATCTGCAAAATTACGGCCGCAAGGGACCGTTCCGCGGCCCTCGCTGCAAGCTCTGTCCGCACACGCAGGAATGCGACTACTATCTCGATCTCAAGAAGGATCCGTTCCTCGACACGCTTTATGAGGATCCCTCCAAGATCGACGGCTATTTCCGCGACGGTTGCGTTTTCCGCGAAGATATCGACATTCCCGATACGATGGTCGTTTCCATCCGCTACCGGAATAACGTTCATGTCTCCTATTCGCTGAATACGTTCCAGCCGATCGAAGGCCATCACCTCGCCTTCAATGGTACGAAAGGCCGCATCGAGCTTCGCCAATATGAGGCCCAGCCCTGGGAGGAGCCGAAGGAAGACACCATCCTGCTGATCCGCAGCTTTCCGGATGGCAAAGAAGCGGTCGAACGCATCAAGGTGCCGCATTCCTCCGGCGGCCATTACGGCGGCGACGACCGGATGCGCAACATGATCTTCAAGCCCGACATGCAGGACAGGCTCGCACAGCGGGCCGGCACCCGCGCCGGCGCCATGTCCGTGCTTTGCGGCATTGCGGCGCTGACGAGCTCGCGCACCGGCAAGGTCGTCAACATCTCCGACCTTATGCCGGAGCTTGCCAATGACGGTTCGCCGAACTCGCTGAAGATATTGTAAGACGTCTCAGGCAGTGTTTTCCAAGCTTTCGAGGGTAAGTCCGTACAGCAAGGGTTCGCCCTTGCTGAAACGCTCGGCCTCATCAGCTGCCATTTCACCGAGCCGGCTACGCTCCAGGCCGACTGCACCGGCAATGTGCGGTGTCAGGAAAACGTTGGGCAAATCGTAGAAGGCCGATTCCGGTCCCGGTATTTCGGGATCGGTCACATCGATGATGGCATCGATACGGCCGGTCTTCAGCTCGGCCAGCAGGGCCTTTTCGTCAATCAGTGCGCCGCGCGCGGTGTTGATCAGCGTAGCGTCATCCTTCATCAGCGCCAGTTTCGTAGCATCGATCATGTGATGGGTCGAAGGCAGCGACGGCGCGTGAAGGGAAACGATATCCGAGCGGCGCATGAGATCGTCTAGTTCCGCCTTCTGAACGCCCATGTCCAGTGCCTGATGTGCGTCGATTGTGGGATCTGACAGCAACACCTGGTAATCGAAAGGTTTCAGCAGATCGATGACCCGGCGACCAATGCGTGAAGCGCCGATGATGCCGACCGTGCGGCGATAATTGCCGATGGCCTCGCGCTGCATCGGATAGGTTCGGTCGCGGTGCCTATCTGCAATGTAAAAGTCGCGGAACCGGAAGACATGCTTGCCGGCAAAGATGATTGCGGCCAGCGTGAATTCGGCGACTGGTAGGGCATTGGCAGCCGCCGCATGGCTGACGGCGATCCCGGCTTCAAAAATATCGGCATCTATGATGCCTTTCACCGTTCCCGCCGCATGAACGACGAGCTTCAGTTTCGGAGCAAGGTCCAGAACCTCACGACCGACATAAGGTGCGCCCCAACTGGTAATGAGGATTTCCGTTTCGGCAAGCAGGCGTTTCGCACGCTGATCGTCAAAGCGCTCCAGCGGTTCGGCATCGAGCAGGCGGCCGAAACCATCCAGCCGACGAAGTACCGCCTCGGGCAGGATATGCTCGGTGCGGGAGGTCTGCATGGCAAGAACTATAGGGGGATGGTTCATGGCATATGTCCCGGTGCTTCGATAGCGCTGACGGTGACGCCCTCTTCGCTGACTAGTTTTTTGAGAGCGGCAATATCGGGCGCCTTCGGAGGCATTGCCCACGCGCCGGACACAGTTGCCAGATCGTTCATGGCCAGTGCAGCAGTGACGAGAATTGTCTCACCGGCAGGAATTTCACCACGCAGCTGCGGCACGAGGGTCTTGGAAACGATCATGTTGGTGTTCGGCAACGCCTTCTGGGCAAGGCCCTGTCGTTTGATCGATGAACCGAGGTCGACGATGCCGGTGAAGTCCGCCTCGCCGATCGCATAGGCAGAGCCTTGTGCAGCTGACAGCGTATCAGCATCGAGATCACGTTTGGCGATGGCAAAGCCGCCTTCGGCCGTCTGCAGAGGACGCGGCGTGGTGATGCGGTGAACGCGGATATGCCAAGGTGCCGACGGCACCAGCCAGGTTTCAACCTTCACATCCTCGAACGCAGACCATTTGGAATAAAGAACGTCTCCGGCAATCTTCGCTTCTTCGTTCGTTTCACGGACCCGGTAATGCAGGCCATCATCACTGAAGGCAAGCGCGGAATCGAAGGCGCCAAGTGCGAAGGCTCGCTCATCCGCCTCGACACTGAAGCCGTAGCGAGCAGAATAGGCGAATTTTGCGTATTTCTCCGTACCAAAGCGCATCTGCAGATTCTCCTGACCAGACGAGAGCGCCACAACATCATTGCCGGCCCGCATGATCACCATACCCGGGTGACGTTGCGGAACGACCTCGGGGACTTGCTCAGGCGCCTTTTCCTCCACAGTCCAGAAGGGGTGATCCTCAGGGATGGCGAGCGGCAGAAAGGCTTTGAAGGCCCAATAGGGCGAGCCGGCGGAGTTGTAGCTTTCCGACATCAACAGGTTCGGATAGCCGAAGCCGATGGTCAGCACACCGTCATGGCTGGCGATTGGCTTGTCGCGCCACCAGCGCAAATGTTCGAGGCAGAGATGCTTGACCTCGCCCCAGGGCAACGCCTCCAGATCGGCAAAGGCGAGCGCCGACCAGAAGCCCGCGCAGGCGAAACGATAGGTCAAGCTGCGGCCAAAGGGGATGGTCGCGCCGTCAGGCGCAAACCAGTGGCGGAAATCCTTTGCGAAGAGCACCGCGCGCTCGCGGTAGCGCTTGGCATATTCGTCATCGACCAGCTTGGAATAGATCAGGCCGTAAAAATGCATGGCGAAGGGTATGTAATGGTCTATGCGACGGATATTGCCGTCGCGATACCATCCGTCGCCGATGTAGAAACCCTCCAGTTCTTCCAGATATTGCTTCGTCAGGCTGCGGTCGAAATCGGCGCCGAGACGGTCGAGGGCGATATCGACGAAGATGCGGAAAAATTTCCAGTTATTGTCGGCATAGTCGAACTGCCGGACATGCTTGAAATAAGCGACAATATTGTCGCGAGCACGTTTGTCGAGCGGCTCCCAGATCTTCTCCGGCACCAGTGCCAAAGCAAAACCGAGGGCGGCCAATTCCACCATTCGCTGGTCGCGGGCGTTGACCGTGCCCCAGTATTCTGGATGAGCGGGGTCGCAGCCGTTCGCAAGACCCTCGGCAAAGCGGTGCCAATAGGCGAAATCATTCTTGCCGGCGCCGAGCGGCGCAAGACCCCAAAGGGGTCGGGCGAAACCCTCGAGATCGGCGGCAGCCCGGTCGAAATGGGCGCCGGCGCCATCGAGGCGAACACGGGCATTCCCCTTGGAGAAGAAGGGCAGCAGCGGGTTGAAGAGATCGTTGACGGCACGGATCATGTCGGAGCGCGTCTTCAGCGGATTGCCTGCAAGCGGGTTGGGGCTGGCGGGATCATAGGTCATCGGCATCACTCACAGCTTGTCGGTATCGGGAACAGTGCCTCCGGCAACAGGAACGACGGCCTGGCAGATATGGCGGGCCGGCGCGGTCCTGTCGCGGTAGCGGGAAATCATCAGGGAAACTGCCTCGCGGCCAAGCGCTGCGCGGTCGACGCGCATCGTCGAGAGCTGCGGATTGGTCATCACCGCGCAAGGGAGATCATCGAAGCCGACGATTGCGAAATCTTCCGGAACGCGACGGCCAGCTTCCGTGACGGCTTCGAGAACGCCGACAGCGATGAAGTCATTCATGCAGAAGGCAGCCGTATAGCCTGGATCCTCCGCAAGCATCGCAACTGTGCGTTCGTGTGCCTCGCGGCTGGCGCTGCCCTGGAAGGTCAGCGGTACGAGCCTTCCTTCGGCGCCGGGAACCGCTGCAATTGCCGCCTCGAAGCCCCGCACGCGTTCGCGGATCGTGTGACGATGCGAGCCGGTCAGATGCAGGATACGACGATGGCCGGCTTTCGTAAGGCGGCTTGTCGCCTCATAGGCACCGAAGAAATTGGACGGGGACACGCCGTCGAGACGCAGGCGCGGATCGGTGCCATTGACCAGAACAGTTGGCGTTCCGGTGGCTTCCAACCAGGCTCGCAGAGTATCGCTGGGATCGATACCGACGAGGAAAAGGCCTTCGGCTTCTGCCGTCTGCATATATTCGCCGACAACATCAGGCGTAGTGCGGTCCTCGCGCACGAGCCGCACTTCGAAGGGCATGCCGACATCTGCAGCACCAGCGCGAAGGCCCTCGACGATCGCCTCATAAAACACGCTGAGGCCGCCGGTCGCACCGTCGCTTGCGATCAGCGCGAGGCCGCCGGGAACGCTTTCCAAGATGGATTTGACCGGATAACCGTGCTCGGCAGCGACCTTCAATATGTGCCGCCGCACATTTTCGCTGATGCCGGGCTCGTTGGCGAGCACCCGTGACACTGTGGAAACGGAAACACCTGCGAGGCTCGCGATATCGGCCTGGCGAGGCCGCTTGGTCTTGGTTTCGGTCATTTTTATCTCATTCATGCAGCAAAGATTATGCAAATCATGCAAATTTGCAAGACAATCATAATTTCTTGCAAAGAGAAATTTTTTGCGTACTCTAACCTCGGGATTGCCCGGAAAGACCGTTGGAGGATGGCGCCGGGCATCAGACAAAGGAGGAAATCATGCAGGTCAATCGCCGTTCATTCTTGATGGGAACCGCGGGTGCCGCGGCCGGCCTCGCCTTTGGCGCCGGCAGCTCGACCCCCGTATTCGCAGAGGAAGCCTCGCTTCGCGCCATGTGGTGGGGTTCCAACGACCGCGCCAAGCGCACGCTCGACGTCGCAAAGCTCTATCAGTCGAAGACACCGGGCGTCACCATTGTCGGTGAATCACTTTCTGGCGACGGCTATTGGACGAAGCTTGCAACACAGATGGCCGGCCGTTCGATCGCCGATGTCTTCCAGCTGGAGCCGGGCACGATCTCCGACTATTCCAAGCGCGGCGCCTGCCTGCCGCTCGATGAATTCGTCCCCTCGACGCTGAAGGTCGACAGCTTTGGTGCGGACATGCTGAAATTGACCACCGTCGACAGCAAACTTTACGGTGTCGGCCTCGGCCTCAACTCCTTCGCCATGTTCTTTGATACCGTCGAATTTGAAAAGGCAGGCATTCCGGTGCCGACGCCTGATCTCACTTGGGATGAGTACGCCAAGCTCGCCGTAGAACTGGCCAAGGCCTCCGGTAAGGGCGGTGGCCCCTATGCGGCGCGCTATAATTACGTGTTCGATGCCTGGCTGCGTCAGCGCGGCAAGAGCCTCTTTGCCAAGGAAAGCGTCGGCCTGGGCTTTACTGTCGATGATGCCAAGGAGTGGTTCGACTATTGGGAAAAGCTGCGCAAGGCCGGCGGTACGGTCGCCGCCGATGTGCAGACGCTCGATCAGAACACCATCGACACCAATTGCCTCGGCCTCGGCAAATCTGTGATCGGCATGGCCTATTCCAACCAAATGGTCGGCTACCAGCTCATCATCAAGAACAAGCTTGGCATCACCATGCTGCCGCGCGAGAAGAAGGGCGGGCCGTCAGGCCATTACTACCGCCCCGCTCTGATCTGGAGTGTAGGCGCGACCACCAAGCAGGGTGAAGCCGCTGCAAAATTCATCAACTTCTTTGTTAACGATCCCGAAGCAGGCAAGATTCTGGGCGTTGAACGCGGCGTGCCAATGTCGCCGGTGGTTCGCGAAGCCATTCTGCCGCAACTCAACCCGACGGAGCAGGAAACGGTCAAATACGTCAACCTGCTCAAGGATCAGGTCGGCGAATATCCGCCGCCGGTACCGATGGGCGCCACCGAATTCGACCAGCGCGTTCTTCGCCCGACCTGTGACGAGCTGGCTTTCGAGCGTATCTCGGTGGCTGACGCCGCACAGAAGCTCGTCGAGACCGGCAAGGCAACGATCAAAGGTTGATACCCTCCGGTATGAGCAAGCAAGGCCCGCCGATCGCGGGCCTTTCTTTTGGCGATGCCAGCCCGGTTATGCCAGCCGGATCACTTTCCTGCCGCAGCTGAATGGCTCGACTCCAGCCAGCAGGACAGGCTCGAACATCTCGGCCTTTGCGGCAGAAGACTGGCCTCGCGGATTATTTCGCTCTCATGCGATCACATTCAGTCCGAATGTCGGACCGGCCGTGCGGATGATCGTGTCGATATCCGAAAGCGCGGGTGTGAAACCCAATTCCAGGCGGGCCTTTTCCGTGTCGGCAAAGAGAATCGGCGGATCGCCGGCACGGCGCGGCTGGTAGCGCACCGGCACGTTGTGGCCCGTTTTGCGTTTGATCGCATCGAGAATCTCGAGGATGGACGTTCCTCGGCCGGAGCCCAGGTTGACGCTCAACGAGTCGCCGCCGGCCAGAAAATAGCGAACGGCAGCGAGATGCGCCTCGGCGAGATCGCTCACATGGATATAGTCCCTGACACAAGTGCCGTCTTCGGTCTCATAATCCGTGCCGAAAACATCAAGGCTGTCGATCCGGCCGCTGGCCGCGAGAAGCGCGCGCGGAATCAGATGGGTTTCAGGATAGTGCCGTTCTGCAAGCTGGCCCTCCGGGTCGGCGCCGGCGACATTGAAGTAACGAAGGGAGGCAAAGCGGATGCCGTAGGCCGCGGCATAATCTTCCAGCGCCATTTCGAAGATCAGCTTGGTCCTGCCATAGGGATTAACCGGTTGCCGCGGCGTTTTCTCATTAATCGGCATTGTCTTCGGAATGCCGTAGGTCGCGCAGCTGCTGGAAAAAACGATCCTGTCGATATTGCGATCGAGGCAAGCATCAAGCAGCGACAGGCTGCCGATGACATTGTTGCGATAGTAGATGCCGGGCTTTTCGACGGATTCACCGACATAGGCATTGGCACCGCAATGAATGACACAATCGGGCGAATACTCCGCCATGACCTGTCGCAGCCTTACACCATCGGCGATATCTGCCTGGATCAGCGGCCCCCACCGGACGCTGTCGATATGTCCGGTCGAAAGATTGTCATAGGTCACCGGAACCATGCCGGCACGCGCAAGTGCCTTGCAGATGTGGCTACCTATGAAGCCGGCACCGCCCGTAACAAGGATGTAGCGGGGCATCTCATACGGCCTCCACCACTTGCTTTTCGGCCAGCAGTGCATCGAAGTAGGCTATCGTGCGCTTCAGCCCGGTCTTCAGTTCCGTGCTAGGCCACCAGCTCAGCTCTTCCCTGGCGCGGGTTATATCCGGCCGGCGCTGCTGCGGATCATCCGTTACGGCCGGAAGATAAACGACACGCGAGCGCGAATTGGTGAGATCGAGAACGATTTCGGCAAGATCCCGCACCGTGATCTCCGCCGGATTCCCAAGATTGATCGGGCCGATGCAGCTTTCGCCGGTATCGGCGAAACGCAGGAAGCCCTCAACGAGGTCGTCGACATAACAGAAAGAACGGGTCTGCCGGCCGTCGCCGTAGATCGTTATGTCTGCGTTGGAAAGCGCCTGGACGATGAAGTTGGACACGACTCGTCCATCATCGAGGCGCATGCGCGGACCGTAAGTATTGAAGATTCGGCCAACCTTGATATCGACGCCATATTTGCGGTGATAATCGAAGAAGAGGGTTTCAGCTGACCGTTTGCCTTCGTCGTAACAGCTGCGGGGACCGATCGGATTGACGTTGCCGAAATAGGTCTCGCGTTGGGGGTTCTCGTGCGGATCTCCGTAAACTTCCGAAGTCGAGGACTGAACGACTGTTGCCCCGCTACGGCGGGCTGCATCCAGCGTATTGACGGCTCCAAGAACATTGGTCAGCAACGTTCCGACGGGATCGCGCTGATAGTCCGGTGGCGAGGCCGGCGAAGCAAAGTTGAAGATGACGGACGCTTCGACATCATAGGGCTGCCGAACATCATGTTCGAGAAGCTGGAAGCGGGCGTTCTGCAGCAGATGCTCGATATTGACGCGGCGGCCGGTGTAGAAATTATCGAGACAGATGACCTGATGGCCACGATCGAGAAGCTGCTCGCAAAGATGGGAACCCAGGAAACCAGCGCCGCCGTTGACCAGTACTGCCTTTCGCCGTGATGGTGTCGATGCGGACGCAGGTTCCCGATGAGTTTTCGTGGGAATGAAACTACGCACTACAAACTCCTTCCCATGAGACGGGGTCCTTCTGGACCCTTCTATTTTTTAGGCTCCTTCTCATCCCCCTCGATTACCTCAACATGAAGTAGCATCGATCATGCAATACTATCAGTTATTCCTCGAATGATTGTAGCCATGTTGAAAATGATAGGAGAATATCAACCGAGGTCAATTTAAAAACGTTGGTACAATTCCAAATAGCTACTATAGCAAAACCCGGCACTCATTTGATTAATCCTTAAAGAATTATTCTGCGAAGCTTTTCATCCGGCTGCTCTAGCCTCAGCCAAAGGCCGATATAAAAGAAATCTCAGCTATTGGATGGAAGGGCGCGTCACTATCGCCCAAATAAAGGAGCCGGATGACAGTTCATCACCAAGTGCCTGGCACATCTATATGCAGACTCAATTCTTAGGCTTTGGCAGCAATGATGATTCCGGACCGATGTCTTGTGCAGTCGTCACGCGAGCACCGTAGGAAGTACGGAGAAGAGTGTTATGGTGGCGCGCGTTTCACACGCCACGAAGGACTTCGCCTATGCTGCCGAACCGAAGATCACCGCTCCGGCAAGGGTCAACGCCGCAGAATATCCCGGCTCTGCACCGTATATCTGCTCACCAAGCGGTTCGGCCAGAAGTCGCGCTGTTTCTCCCGCTCATCCCTGATGGATTGACGGACTAATGCGGCCACCTGCCGGAAATATCACCGTTGTCCGAAGTGTCGTTGAAGAAGCGGGAGGCCGCCTCCGTGCGGTTTCTCACGTTCATCTTCTTATAGATATTGCGGACATGAACTTTCACCGTGTTTTCGGACAGGTGCAGCTTATCGGCGATGATCTTGTTCTGTGTGCCCTTGCAGATGAGATCGAGAATTTGCACTTCTCGCGTCGTCAGAGCCGCCATGCTGTTGCGGCGAAGCTTCAGCGCGTTAGCGCGTGCTGCGTCGACAGACTTCGTCTGGTACAGCGAAGGCTCGATCTGTGCGGTCGCCCGATTGGACAGACGGCCGAGAAGCGCGGACGGAAAATGCTCGCCGCCCTTCATCAACAAATCGATTGCAGCCATGAAAACGTCCAGGCGCAGATTGAGCGGCAATACGCCATCGATGACGCGCGCTTCGACAAGGCGGCTGATATAAGGCTCCATCATGTCGATAGCTTCGACGACGAGGCCGATCGATGCGTCCGGACGATTTTCTCGAACGGTCTGCATGGCATCATGCAATTCGATACCGGCGATATGGTAAAACAGGACAAGCCGCATGTCCTGAATATCCCTCTCGGATATGGACTGCGCGCTCGGGACGCTTAAGACATCGAAATTCGGGAATTTCTTCGCCAGTGCTTCGACCATGCATTCGGAGAATAAATCCGGCTTGGCGATTACCAGAATTGTTTCCCCACTCGGACCCAGTCTCCTTGCTTGATCCGAATCTCCTACTTCCGACCCAACCATGAACATATACGCCTCCCCTAGCGCTACACTATACTAAAACTCGGAGCATCTACTCCCATTGGCGCGGTGGCGGGTATTACATGCCGACGAACATTGGCACGTGACCGCCTTATCTTTTAGGCATTTCTTAATTATGTTAATATGGATTTCAAAGGAAAGAAATGGCCCAAATGGGTTAGTTACCATGAAGTTATATTATTTTTTGCTACTTTATGGTTGCATTTTTGGCAACAAACATACTAGTGGGCGGTATTTCAACTAGATCGCGGTATAAACCGCTGTGTATTAGTTCGAGACACACGAAAGCAAAGAGGTAATGGGCAGATGATATCTTAAAATAAGACGGAGAACCTTTCGGGCTTAACTTCGCGATATCGCAATCAATCGAAACAGACGGATTCCGAGGTAAGGGCGCACCGTACCGAATCCACACACCACTTTCGTCAAGCATGCTGCCCGCCTGACGTATTGAGCTGGCGTTCAGGTGCCTTAACCCAAATTGATAACTATCGGCCTGAATTTTTTTCCATCAGTTTATGATGGTCACCGATGTGACGATGTGAAAATCAAGTATCGCCATGTGTTTTGCTACTCGGTCTTCTTGAGGAAATACAAAGAACGGTTCGACCGCCTCGCTCGCGTCCATATCGAGTCCGGAACCGGATTTGGCAGTCTTTGTACTGAATAGGCCCGATCCCAACAGAGAATTTGGCCTACAGATCGCGATGAAGCAGCAGGTGACAAGGTAGTGAGTACATCTGCCGATGTTAACGCATCGGAGCAAGCGCGGGCAAAGATCCCATTTGAGATGAGAGGGACTTCGAAAGCTGCTCCGGTTTTTGCTGGAGGAAACTGGAATGCCTTATCATCCGAAGCCCTGTCCGCAGGGCTCCGACGACGACACGGTGAAGGTGGGCGCCCTAGTCGACGGCGTAACCAATGATGCCGGCACTGGCCCTTCGACCGCAGGCGCTTCCGCGATCCTCGCCAGTTCGGGCTTCCATCTGGAACTGGTTCAGGGTGCGAATATGCTCAGTAACACCAGCGGCATCGGCGGCAACTCGCACGTTTCCGATGTCGCCGAAGATACCAGTGAGCACTAACCTCCAAGAGAATGCGGGCTTATCGGTTAAGGACACGTACATTGTGCGCGTAAAGATTCCAGGTGCTGAAATCGCCCGTATTCACAGATTCCGCGCGTTCCCTGCATTCCGCCGAAGTACTGAGCCAGGCTTCGGAGCGCACCTTCGTCAAATATCCGAGCAAACCTATCGTCGGACAACATGTCGAGCGCCTTCAAGGGAGCGCTAGGGGCAGACAAGATCGAAATATCCACGGAATTACATGATATAGTCCATATATTGTTATTGTCTATACCAAGGGAGTTCAGCATGACGGCCATGTCCGATGTGTTATTGAGCGTTGGACGGCTGAATTATGTTTGGACGAACACGGAAAGTCTGCTGATATATATTATCGCGCATCTTCTCGACGTGGAGAAGGAGGCGGCGATCGTGGTTTTCCTGACGCTCAATACAACGCGTGCGCGCATCGACCTCGTCGAGCGTCTCGCAAAGCTTCCTTCGAAACCTGCCGCGGACCGCGAAGCGATCCTCTCGGCCATGGCGCGTCTGAAAAAGGAATCGAAGATGCGTAACAAATACAATCATTGCATCTATTCCTTCGATGAGAAGGGCGAAATCTCCAGCACGCAGCTCATGCGCTTGGTCGAAGACGACAAGGAAATCCGCTACGGCAAAGTCGAACAGATGGATGAGCGGGAAATGGAGCTTCTAGAGATGTCGATTGCTGAGATTGTCGATATCAGCAAGGCGCTCTGGGCCTTCATCCATGCGAGCCCGCGGATTGTCGCACTCTAGTTTTTAGACAAAAACCTTGGCCGCAAGGACTAATCCCATTTCACATCTGGGGTCACCCGCACGACTTATTTGAGGATCGATGCTTCCCGTTAATTAGAATTTCTGGAATTAGGTATGAGTATGGATATGGGAGCGGCATATGCATCGACTCCATTGTATCGCGTATGACGCAGTTCGCGACAACTGGGATCAGGTCTATCGAGACGGACACCCAACATTTCCTTTTTTGGACATGGCTCAAAGACTTTCTCGGGCACTGCGGTTGGTAGTTCGTCCCGGCGTTGCGCAAGCAGTAACGGAATGCTCCCTATGTCGCCTTTTTGCCGTTGAGGCTGCTCACAAAACTCAACAGAGCGGGGCTTTTCTACGACGAAATTATCATGGCCGGGAATTATTCCGCTGATTATACCGGCCTCATCGCCATGCCTAGCTAAAAGCAAAGGCAATCGATGGCTTTGCCGGAACGGTGCGAGCTGTGCCGGATGCGGAACAAAAGGGCCACATGCACGATTGCCTCATCGACAGCGCGCATGCCCATAGGATCGACTGGCGCGGATAGTCTTTTGAACGGAGCAGACGGTCACCATGATCCAGCGGCAAATTCTATCCACTGCGGCCTTACTGCTGGTTGCTGTCGGCGGTTTTGCCCTGGCCTATCAAGGACGGAGTTCAAGGCGATCGTCAGGAGGCGTCGCGACCGCACTGAATGATGACCGAGGCAGACGCGCGGAGGTTCCAGAGGAGATCCCGATGCACGGTCTGCGTGATGTCTTCTGGCGTCTCCTCGAGGAAGTCAGCGATGATCGGGTGATGCTCGTTGCGGCAGGCGTGACCTTTTATCTGTTGCTGGCCATGTTCCCGGCACTTGCTGCGCTGGTTTCTCTTTACGGCCTCGCAGCCGACCCGCTAACGATTGCCGGCCATCTGCGCAAGCTTGCAATCCTTCTGCCGCCGGGAGCCTTCGACATCGTCGCAGACCAGATCCGGGCACTCGCCGGCCGACGAGAGGAAAGCCTCGGGGTCGCCTTCTTCGTTGGCCTCGCCCTTGCGCTCTGGAGCACCCATAGCGGCACGCTCGCGCTTTTCGATGCGATGAACGTCGCGTATGAGGAAAAGGAGAAGCGCGGTCTCGTCCGCCTGAACCTCGTCGCGCTTGCCTTCACCCTCTGCGCGATCATCGGCGCAATCGTCATCATCGCCCTGGTGGCTGCCGTACCGCTGCTGCTCTCCTATGTCTGGCTCGACCGCTTCGAGGAGGACTTCGCCCTTCTCGGCCGCTGGCCGCTGCTGCTCATCATCGTTACATCTGCTGTGATGACGATCTATCGGTTTGCGCCAAGCCGCGAGCCGGCCAGATTGCGCTGGCTAACCTGGGGCGCTGCTCTCAGCACCCTCGCCTGGTCGGTTATGTCCGTCGGCTTTGCCTTCTATCTCGACCATTTTGCCAATTATAATGCGACCTACGGCACGCTTGGCGCCTTGATCGGCCTGCTTGTCTGGATCTGGCTGTCGATCACGATCCTCATCGTCGGCGCCGAGCTCAATGCCGAACTGGAACATCAGACAGCTCGCGACACGACGACCGGACCGTCGCGGCCGATGGGCGCGCGGGGTGCCTATGTCGCCGATACGCTCGGCCGCCGGGTTGAATGAGGAAGAGGGTCCGTTTTCGGGACTTTGGTACGTGGTAGAACTCGGCACTATTCGCTCTTCGTAGCCGGCATGGGTAGTTCCGTCTCGACAAATACGCAGGAGCGATCCGCCGTGTGCAAAAGCGTCTCGGCGATTTCGCCATACGACAGAGTGTCACCCGCGCGACGGCTGACACCAAGAACGATCAGATTATAGCCGCCGGAACGGGCATGGCGCAAAATTGCCAATTCCGGCGAGCCGCCTCGTTGCACGATTTTCTCGGGCGCCTGCTCGTAATATTCGGCAATGGGTTTGATAGACCGGAATGCATCGTCATTGGAATTGCCGCGGTCGCTGACACGCGGAAGGGCTGCGACCTGACGGGGCTCCTCGATACGGATGACGGCGCATTGGGCACCCGCCGCTTGGCTGAGCGCAAACCCGAATTCCGCGGCCCGCGTCGAGCGCTCAGTCGCGCTCACCGGGATGAGAATGCGCAGATCCCTGCTACGCTGCGGAAGGATGCCCCTCGCAGAGATAACGACCGCCGTCCCCTTGAACGCGCGGGTGATTGTCTGAAGGGTATCGCTGAAGCCGCCGTCAGCGGCCGTCAACGGCTCCACTGCGGCCAGAAGAAGGTCGTGCCCGGTTTCCGACATTTCACTGAGCACCGGCTCGATTGGCCCATCCTGCGCGAAGGTTGTGACATGGGGCCCGGATTTTATGCCTTCGCCCTCGTGCGCCGCATAAAGATCCCGGGCTCGTTCTCTGATAATTGCTGCGATGGCTTCCGCACTGGTGGATTTTTGCGAATGCCGTTCGCTGACCTCCAGCACATCGGCATGCTGCTCGCGTCCGGCAATATCGACGACGGTGATAGGCATCTGGCGCGTGGAAGCAAGTAATGCTGCGAGCCACCCCGCCAGCCGGCTGCTCGACGATTCGTCAATGGCAAGCACCATGCGTTCGAACTTCGCCACGAAGCTATTTTCTTCAAACGCCTCGCGATCAAGGCGATCCCGTTCCTCTCCCCGCAAGGGCAGACGCGCCAGTGCCCAGCGCAAGCTCGGCGGCATTGCCATCGTTGTGATGATCGCCATGGCGACGATCACCGAGAAGAGTTGCTGGTTCAAAACCCCGACGGACAGACCGATCGTTGCGACGATCACTTCGGTCGAGCCTCGTGCATTCATACCACAGCCGAGCGCCAAAGCTTCTGGCGTTGAGAAGCCGCCGATCCTGGCTGCGGCAAATGCACCTCCGAACTTTCCGACAGACGCGATCAGGACGATGGCTGCCGTCAGCAACAGAATAGCTGGGTTGGATAAAATCGTCAGATCCGTCTGCAGGCCGGTCAGGCCGAAGAAAACCGGCATGAACAATGCCGTCGTCAATCCGCGAAGCTGGACATCGATCTGACGGGTCAGGATGGGCGATTCGCCGACGAGGATCCCAGCGACGAACGCGCCCAGAACGGTATGGACGCCGATCGCATCGGTGATCAGTGCCATGACACCCATGATGGTGATGATTGCACTCAGGACCGGCAGATCGCTGCGGAAATTGTCGTTCGTCCAGCGAATGATCTCGAAGACCACCCTCCGACCCACCGTGAAGCTCACAGCCATGAAAGCCACCGTGCCAATCACGCTTTTCGCAAGCGTCAGGAGATCGACCGCCCCGGTCCTTGCCAGACCAAAGGTCACGGCAATGATTACCCAACCGATCGCATCGTCGATGATCGCCGAGGCCACGATGAGTTGTCCGACGTTACGCCGCATGAAATCCATCTCGCGCACTACGGAGGCGACGATCTTGACCGAAGAGATCGAGAGCGCGGTGCCGAGGAAAAGTGCGGTAACAAGCCGTTTCTCCGGATCAGGAAGGAGCGTTTCGGGCAGGAACTCGCCGAGCGCGAAGCCGGCAGCGAAGGGAATGACAATGCCGGTCAAGGACACTCCGGCCGCCGAACGTCTAAGCTTTCTGGCCAGCACGAGATCGGTTTCCATGCCGGCGAGCAGCAACAGGAAAAGGATGCCAAGCTGCCCGACCGCATCCGCCATGCTTTTTTGCCCTTCGCCAGCCGGAAAGAGCATCGCCTGAATATCAGGGAATGCGAGACCCAGGATCGAAGGGCCAAGCAGGATACCGGCAATGATCTGTCCCATGATCGACGGTTGGCCTAGACGAACCATCAATTCACCTGTGAGCCGTCCGGCGACGACCAGCAGGATGATCTGAACAAGAAAGAGCGCTTCGGACGGCTTAGACGCGCTTTCGCCGCCGACAGCAAAGGCGTTGGCCGTTGCGAATAGAAAGATCAGGGCCGTCGAAGCGAAGAGGAGGAATGGCTTGAAATGCGATCGCATGAATGAATCCGATGGAGGAGACCGACATAAACGGCCCGAATTGCCGGACGTTCCAATACGCGAACAAGGTCTGTAACGTCGCCCGAACCGGGCGACCGCGATCCGGCCGATTGATGCGGTGATCGCCAGGCGGCGCGCGCTCTATCATTCACATCGGTCTGCGCCCGCGTTGTCACCCACAATCCCGATTTCAGAGTTCCGAAATCTATTCAGGTCAGCGAGAAAACGGGACAATGGGTGGTGGCGGATCCGCCTCCAAATCGAGGTCGATCAGCGCAATTCCGAGATCAGGCCGCCTTTTGCGCCGCAGCCCTACCGGATTCTCTCGAATGATGATTTCGAGCGTCGGGTGAACGAACCCCTCGATGAAATGGCCACCACGGGTGTTTCCATCGGAAAGTCCAAGCACGACATGCAGATGCAGGCTCGGTTTCCCGTCGTCGCCCCGGGCGAGGTCACCGAGCGTACTCAACACCTCACATTGCTCTTCGATCGGGATCTTCCGGTAGGTCTTGGTTTTGAAATCGAAGAAACCGACGACGGCGCTGCTGAAGGCACCGATCGCGCTGATCGACGCGCCATCAATTGACTGGAGTTCTGCAAATCGCGAAATCGCCGCGAACGCCTCCTCGCCATCATCAAGGATCAGAATAAAGGTCCGCTCATCGGCCTCGTCGGAAAGCAATTTGCTCTGCATGGCGGCACCTCATAGGGTCTGATGTCGCAACTTAACGGGGCGACACGGCAAATGTTCCTGATACTTGCGTCCTCTCAGGGTCGTCGGGCGGGCCGCCAGTATTGTGACTGGTTTATCTGCGGGACTCGCTTGCCGTCACCTGCTCAGGCTGATTGGGAGCCTGGCGTCCCTGCAGGTTGTGTTTTGAACAAATGTCCGGACCAGCAAACCTGTATTTGGTGGGGGAACCTGCGACACACTGCTCCGTTAGGCAGAAGTGGAGGTGACATCATGTCAATGACAGGACACCTGCAAGCGCGCTTACGATCAGACGGTCGGAGAACAGAAATTGAACGAACTAGCGAAAGCAATGCAAATCGCTGCCACAGCCCACGAGGGGCAATCTGACAAGACCGGTGCGCCTTACTTTTCGCACTGCCAACGGGTTGCGGACGGTGTTGAAAGCGACGGCGAAAAGATCGTCGCCTACCTGCATGACATTGTGGAGAAAGGCAAGGGCTGGACGTTGGAGCGGATACGGGCCGAAGGTTTTACGTCGGAGATTATCGACGCTGTGAATGCTCTTACACGAAGACCTGAAGAAACCGATGAGGAATTCGTCACCCGCGCCGCAGGAAATGCATTAGCACGTCCGGTAAAGCTCGCCGATCTGAAAGACAATCTTGCACAAGCAAAAAAAACTGGTGCCGATACCGCCAAATACATCGCGGGTCTGCGGACACTCGAGATCCTGCGCGCCGATCCAAATGTCGATGAAATCTGAAGGGTAGTCTCCCGACATACCGTGGGCAGCCTCACTTTCGTGTAGAAGCCACGGCTCGCTTTATAGGCAGCTCTATGGTGATCGCGCCGCCTTCGATATAAATTGTCAACGAGACCTTATCAGGTTTTCCAAATTCCGCGACGCCGGGGGAGCGATAGGGCATTTTTGCTTCGGCTGCAAAATATGCCGCCTTTGCAACCTCGATTGCTCGTCCCACTAGCTCGCCAATATCTGCGCTTGTCTCGCTCATTCCGGGTCCTCGGCAATAGTCTGAAAGAGGAGCGTGCCATTTGCTTTGCTCCCTTCAGGGCCAGTGGCTGACTTCAGCCTTGCAGGCACGTTCCAAACGCGCGTCGCTGACACCCGGTTCCTCGCTGCACGCGCCCTCTGAGCAAGACATCGCTGCAGTGAATCCTATTTGAGCCTTCCGGACAAATCGATCCGTATTTGGTGTTCCAACCGGTCGCATCGTTGACACCGCGCCACGAAATTCTCTGACAGGAGCCACGAAAGCCTAAATTGATGCACTGTAGGCCAGACCAAGCCCGTGGAGAGCTATGAACCTGCAAAGACAGCCGGAACTTTCAGCCGCATTTGGACTTTGTCCGATTGCCGAGATCAAAATCCTAGGAGATGATAAAATGGCAAATCCGAAGACGCTTGAAGACCTGTTCCTCGACACCCTCAAGGATATCTATTTCGCCGAAAAGCAGATCCTGAAGGCTCTGCCGAAAATGGCTCGGGCAGCGCAATCCGAAGAGGGCAAGGCAGGGTTCCTGCAGCACCGGGACGAGACCGAAGCGCAGGTCGAACGGCTTGAGCAGGTGTTCGAAATCATCAAAAAACCGGCCCGAGGAAAGACCTGTGAGGCAATTCAGGGGATACTTGCAGAAGGTGAGGAAATCATCGAGGAATTCAAGAATTCATCGGCCCTCGATGCCGGCCTCATTTCCTCCGCCCAGGCGGTCGAACATTACGAGATCGCCCGCTACGGCACGCTGATCGCATGGGCCAAGCAGCTCGGCCTCAACGACGCCGTTGCACTTCTCCAGGATAATCTGAAAGAAGAAAAAGCGACCGACCAGAAGCTGACGAAGCTTGCAGAAACCGTGGCCAATGCCAAGGGCAAGAAGGCCGCCTGAACAACAAGATGCCACTGACAACGGCCGCCTAGCGTGGTCGTTTTCGTGCCGCGTTGAACGGATGGGTGACATGATTGATCTTTATTACAAGAACAGTGTGATCTGCTGCCCGGACGTCGCAACCTTCAAGGACGATGACGGCATTGGTGACTTCAAAGGTCTGACCGATACGCTCGAATTGCAGCTCGTGCGACCGGCGGATTTCCGGTCGAGTTCCAGACGGACCCTTGTCGACCCCGCCAATGTCGGGCGTACCGCGCCGCGAAACAATGACGTGACCGTGATGCCTGCGATAACTGTCTGGAAACTTGACGCTCTGCCTGCATCCTTTCGGAACCCCGTGCATTCTCCTTTTCCAGGAACAATGACTCTGTCAAAGCACCCATTCATCGACATAAGGGCGAAAGCCAGTGCGCCTGGCAGATTGCAACAGGACAGCTCGAATCCATCGACCACTCACTCAACCGGCGATAAGCGCCGTCCGGCAAAGCGCCAATGCAAGCCCGGCAACGATCCGGTGCTCCCATACCCGGAAGCATTAGGAGGCAACCTGTGACCAATATCCGCACGAAAGGCCGTCTCGCCAAAGCCGCCCTGGAACAGCATCTTGCTGAACTGGAAGACGAGCCGCCTGTGACCGATTCCCCAGACGACGCATTGGATCTTGACCTCGATGCAGCTCGTAAGGAAATCGCATGGCTCCGAAAGGAAGTCGCTGATCTGCGCGGGCGGCTGGCTGTCATTCGTGGAGAGACGCAAGATGCTTCCTCCGACCATGGCGATACCCACCCGTGGCTTCACATCGGCTTCGCCATCGCCGCAGCATGGGTCCTACGCAAATTGGTGCCGCGCCTGCGGCTGGAGCGGCGGTTGCCGCGGACGTTCCAGTAGTAACGGCCGGGCCGAGCAGCGGCAGCGGCCGTTCGCCGATGTCCGCAGCCCAGATGCGACTCGGAAGTATCGGAATCTTTCGCGACCGAAGCGATCAACCTTGAAGTCCGCCATCTGATCAAGCCTGCAGATAACAGCGTTCTCGCTCGACCGCCCTCGATTGCAGGGCGTTAACGGTGCCTATCTTCTCCTAGAAGATGCCGAACTGATTGCTGCCGCTCATGTGCTCTCAAAGACATCCTAAATACGAAGCGGTTCAGGCGCTGCGGTCTGCGGGCGCTGAGACCAGGGGCGATCCCTATTTCAAAAGAAAAGAGCCCGTCCGCACTCTTCCATGCCCTTGCGCGATGATTGACATGCGTTAAGTTTCGGATTCCAACAGATGACTTGGGCTGGCACAAGTCTTTGAATTGCAGAAACATTCACGATGGCGACATGTCATAACGCGAAGGACCATCCATGGCCGGGGAGATGAAAGGATTGTTCTCCGCAACGGACTGGTCGCGGACCAGTCTTGGCCCTTCGGACAAATGGCCGAACTGTCTGAAATCCGCCGTCGATATCATGCTTCCCTCGCAGGCCGAGATCGTGCTCTTCTGGGGTGAGGATTTTGTCGCACTCTATAATGATGCCTATGCGGCGACGATTGGAGACAAGCATCCGCGGGCTTTCGGACGGCCGGCCCGGGAAAACTGGAGCGAGCTTTGGGATGATCTTCAGCCGCTATTGGTCCGCGTTCTTGATCGTGGCGAGACCGTATTCGCTAAGAACCGCCCCTTTTACCTAGAGCGATACGGCCGCCCCGAGACCGTCTATTTCGATATTTCCTACTCGCCGGTGAGTGACGAAACCGGCTGCGTTCTAGGCGTTTTCTGCATCGTCAACGAGACAACACAAAGGGTTCGAACGGAAGCCGCACTTCGCGGAAGCGAGGATCGCCTGAGGGCGATATTTGCCCAGTCGGCGGCGGGCATAGTGGAGGCCGATCTGGATGGTCAGCTCCTGAGCGTGAACCAGCGCTATTGCGAGATGGTAGGCTATTCCGCCGAAGAACTTCTCGGCATGAAGATGCACGACATTACCGTCGAGGATGACCGCGCCGAGAGTCTTCGCCTCTATCGGACGATGATCGAGACGGGCGAAAGCTTCAATATCGAGAAGCGCCATGTTCGAAAGAATGGAAATCACGTCTGGACCGCAAATTCGGTCTATCCCATTCGTGACGAGAATGGCCGGATCAAGCGGGCCGGCGCAATCGTCGTCGATATTACCGAACGTAAGCGCGTGCGTCAGGTCGAAGCACATCTAGCGGCGATGATTGCCTCTTCGAACGACGCCATACTCGGCCTCGATTTCGACATGAAAATCACCAGCTGGAATGCGGCAGCGACGAAGCTCTATGGATATTCAGAATCGGAGGCGATCGGGCAATCCGTGCTGATACTTGTCCCCGATGACCGCAAGGAAGAAGAGCCCGCCATTCTCAGACAGATCGCCGCCGGCCTGATCGTTGAGCACTACGAGACAGTCAGACGGTGCAAGGACGGCAAGCTTGTGGATGTTTTGCTCAGCGTTTCACCCATTCATGACGCAACGGGCCGCGTTGTCGGCGCTTCAAAAGTGGCGCATGACATTTCTGCCCGAAAGGAAGCGGAACGTCTTCAGGCCCTGTTGGTCGGCGAGCTCAATCACAGGGTCAAGAATGTCCTGGCCACTGTAACCGCAATCGCAAGGCAGACGTTTGGACGAAACGAGGAGAACAGTGTTGATGTCGAAACCTTCGGCGCACGACTGTCTTCTCTTGGCCGCGCCCATGACCTCCTCATCCAGGGAACATGGCAGAAGGCCGATTTACGATCGGTCGTGGACCAAGCCCTCCTTCCATTCGCGGCGGAGAAATTTCATGTAACGGGCGTACCGGTTCCCCTGCCCGCGAGAGCGGTGGTGGCATTTTCGCTGGCGCTTCACGAGCTTGCCACCAATGCTGCCAAATACGGCGCCCTTTCGGTCCCGGATGGGCGGGTCTTGATCACCTGGCAACTCGAAGGGAAGGACGCGTCAACCCTGAAGTTCCAATGGACCGAAAAAGGCGGGCCGGCCGTCAGCGCTCCGACAAAAAAAGGCTTCGGCTCACTGTTGATCGAACGCCTGCTCGCGACGGAGCTGAACGGCGAATCGATCGTCATCTATGACGTGGATGGCGTCAGCTGCAAGATCTCCGCGCAGCTTTCAGACGCCAACGCGGGAGCCTGACGATGGTAACCACGTCCGCCGCCTGTACCCTCAAGGCGGCGCAAGTCTCGGCGGCGGCGAGGCGGCTAATCTATATTTGTCGACGAAGACGCGTTCACCCGGGGTTGCCCATCGCTCGACATAACTCGCGACCAGCTTTGTCGCGAGGCAGAGGTCGCTGAAGAGACGGTCACCAACTGTGAGTTCCAAGGACGTCCGCCTGTGATGTTTTGGATTGCATGTTGGGTGAGCCTGGCTAGCGGGCGTGCGATATTGTTGACTCATCACGCCAGACTGCCGGATCTTTCCATCCCAGGCGACACCGGCCTGATCGTGAAGTCGACACCGCTCCTAGGAGGGGCGGGATGGGAGCTCTGAGCTTCAGACTTAGGTCCCATACCGGGAACAGTTCTCTTGATTTCCGGTTTACGAAAAAGCGGATGAACCGCTGAAGATGCGAACGGCATGGCGCGCCAGAATCCACGGAGATTCAACATGAAAACCACTCATCTGACCATGGTATTAGCGACCTTGTCGCTCAGCGTGTCGCCGCTTGCCGCATTCCCGACCTCGGCCCAGCAGAACATGCAGGGCGGCGGCCAGTCGCAATCCGACTCCGGGCAGTCGCAATCCGGGCAGCCGCAGTCCGGCACGACGGCTTGCCCGACACCCGATGCATCGGGAGGCTGCCCGACACCGGAGAAGGGCAAACAGGTACAGCAGAATTCGGGCAAGGGCACGGAGATGCAGCAGAACGCGCAGCAGCCCTCGAAAACCAATCCCTCGGCCGGCGGAACCACCACAGGGCAGGCATCTGGTGAAACCACGATAAAAAAACCCGGGTCGCAGCAGAATTCCGGCAGCTCGATGACGCAGCAGAAGTCGACCACGCAGCCCAGCGGTGAAACGACGGGCAGCACTACGACCAAGAACCAGTCGTCGAACACCACGGCGAATGTCAACATCACGACGGAACAGCAGACCGAAATTCGCCAGGTCGTGAAGGAAGTGCACGTCCGACCTGTCGAGGAGGCAAACCTTACCGTCACCGTCGGAACCAAGATTCCGAAGAAAGTCCGTCTTCAACCGCTGCCGCCGCGAATTGTGAAGATCGTCCCGGAATACAAAGGCTATGACTTTTTCGTCCTCGCGGACGGCCGGATCGTCATCGTCGATCCGAGCAGTCTGGAGATCGTCTACATCATCACGGCCTAGGTGATCTTGAGAGTGTCAGCTCTTACTGTCATATCGTTCAGAGCCGCCGAAGCAGAGTTCGACGGCGCTCGAAAATCCCAAAGGCCGGGCTCGTGCCCGGCCTCGATGTGTCATGCTGCAGATCGAGCGGCCATCGGCATTATATTGCGCTCGCTAGGGGCTAGCCATTTGCATCCGCGATTTGGATAGATCGTATCTTCAGGTCGGTTCGCGCCACCTACGCTCGCCTGATAAACAAGCAGCCGCTGGCCGAGCCAACAGTGGACCGATGAAGGGTGGAATCCCCGATTCCTCCGAACGCGTCTTTGCCGGCGCGAGATCGAGCGGCATACCTGCTGACCCAGCTGTCTTCATCCCGGCCCTCGTCGATGAATATGACAGCAGGCGCGGCTGGGCGTAAGCGCCGCCCGACCGCTACCGAGAGCAGATATTGGTCCTCCAGCGCGTTCTCGTTTCCGTCTTCAATGGAACACTATCGAAGCCGGCGTGTTCTTCGTCGCAGGATCCGACTGGTGCTTTCGAAAACGGAGCCCGTTGGCGTATCTGCATTGCAGAGCGCATCATGAAAATCGACACTCTTGAGAGTTCGCTGCGGGCACCGTGTCGCGGACTCCAAACCAGATGGGGTGCAAGAAAAGCAATGAAGGAGCGGCACGCGAGTGATGCGATCGGTCCGAGGCCAGACGAGGCTAAATCCGGGCCGAAGGTGCTGCAATTCATGACTACCGAACATTTCGCACTGCAGACTGCCCGCACGGCAACGATCCAGGAGGCGAACCAGCGCGCCAACCTCTTTCTGACGTCGGTCTCGAGCGCGACGATTGCCCTCGCCTTTGTTGCCCAGGTTACGCAGATGGGGCAGTCGTTTGTCTTGTTCAGCCTGATCCTGTTGCCGTGCCTCTACTTCATCGGTCTCGTAACTTTCGTGCGGACCGTGCAGGTTGCCATCGAAGACATGGTGCATGCGCGTGGGATCGCACGGATCCACCACTATTACATCGAAATCGCGCCGCTGATGGAAAAATATTTGATCCATTCCACTCACGAACGATGATCAGGCCGTGTTGAGCGACAAGGCCTTCAAGGCGTCGCGCTGGCAATCGTTCATGAGCACGGCAGGATTGGTGAGCGTCATCGCCGGAGCAATCGCCGGCGTGTTTACTGGGATAGTCGTCAAGACGGTCGTCGGATCGAGCGTCACTGTCGCAGTTGTTCTGGGAATCGTCATTTTCGTGGCAAACGTTGCAGCCATGCGGCGTTATCACGTTCAAACCTGGACAGCTGCAGAACAGAGAGTGAGAGTGCTGTTTCCCAGTGCGCCCTGAGTGCCCAACGTGACGTTCTTCGTCTGAGACGACCGCGTGTGGCGACCGTATTTTGACCTGCTTTTCGGCAGCACGCGCAATGCGATCCGCGGTCGCCGGAACAAACCCCAATCACACGTGTTTAGTGGCCGAAACAACAATGTTTGGGGGCGGTATGACTTTCAAACTCGATCCATACTGCGGTAGCGCCCCACCGCCTCAACTCCTGATATCGGATTGGAACGTCGATCCTTACCTGCTGCTCGCGATAAGCGTTATCGCTGCATTGACCTGGCTGCCAGCACGTCGAGACAATCGCATCCATCAATGGCTGGCCGCTATCGTTCTCCTCGTTGTCGCCTTCGTTTCTCCCTTGTGCGCGCTGAGTTCAGCGTTGTTCTCGGCAAGAGCAGTTCATCACTTCATACTGATCTCATTCGCTGCGCCGCTTATCTGGCGCTTTATCTTCAGCCGGGAGACGTTCTTGGATCGAGTGCCATCGATATTGGTCTTCGGCTTTCACACGACGATGCTCTGGTTATGGCATCTGCCCGTACCCTATGCTTGGGCGCTGTCGGGAAATGCTACTTACTGGATCATGGAAGTACCGCTTTTCTTGTCGGCCGTATGGCTTTGGAAGGAAATTCTTGACGTGAGACGGCCTGTAGGCGGCGCACTTATCGTCTCCGCCGCAACGCTCCTGCAGATGACGGCGCTTGGTGCTTTTCTGACCTTTGCGCCGCACCCTCTGTTCAGCCCGCATTTTCTAACATCGCAAGCCTATGGCCTGTCACCTCTTGAAGATCAGCAACTCGCCGGACTTTTGATGTGGATACCGGCTTCACTGCCCTTGGCCGCAGCATTTCTGTTCAGGGTCGCCCGAGCCCTCACGCAACCATCCAATGAACCGTTCGCCGGACGAATGCAGCCGCGTCGAGATTGCTGCGTTAGGCTTTCAGCTCGTGCCTGTAGCGGCGTACCACGCAACGGCAGCTGTGAACTCCTTGAGCGATGAGCGGCGACGACGGTTCTACGGGACCGGGAACAGTTTGACGCTTTTGAAGTTCTAGTGCCACTAACGAGGAGAGCAGAAGCTTCGACAACAGTAACGGCCAGTGCGGCACCCTTTCAGCCGCCGGACTGGCAAGGAACCCAGAACAGGCTTCCGGCAGCGTCAACCACTGGCGCTGATGAGATCGAGCCCAAAGTGAGCTACCGGCAGGAGGTGCATCATGACGAATATTGCCACTTTGCCGGAGCGTGAATTCGCCTCAGCGCTCGAGGCGATGACAGATGAGGAGCTTTTCGAGCTGATGGCCGACCTAGAGAGGCGGAGTGAAGCGTCGGATCAGGCTTCACCAACAAATGAGGTATTCGCAAGAATCGTTCTTACGGAAAGTGCGATCGAGAAGCGGTTTCCGGGTCAGATGCTGCTGCCGTACAAGGACTGGAAGAACAGGCTCGATCGGTTGGCGCCGCGATAGCGCCACATCTCGCGCACAACGCAGGACAATTAGTAGGCGGCAGAAAGCCAGAGCGTGCGAAAGGTTCGTTCCATCTTGATGTCCGCGCGCAGTCATGGCGCCGAGCATTGTCCGTCAGTCATCAGTTGCGACTGACAAATTTATTGAATCGGCTTCTCTCACCACCCTCCGTCTTTTCCTGATGAAGAAAAGCAAGTTCGTTTTCATCAAAAATGGCGAAGAACTCATCCCAGGAAATTTCTTCCAAGTTTTCTTCCGGCTCTCCAAAATCGATCCGCAAGATGCCTCCTTGCTTGGCACCCTTGACACGGGAAGGATGCCCTTTGCGGGCTTCCACCCACTTACGAATTGCCGCATGGTCGGTTGTCGTATTTGCCGTCGTCATTGGAGCCTCCATTTCGCTTCGTCCCACGTCCTCCAGCATTTCCGCCGTTCTTGCGTGGCACTGAATCGAACCAATGCGATTGGCTAAAGTTCCAACCAATGAGCGATCGGCCAGCTTCCTAGCAGATCTAACTTAGGGCATTACCGCAGAAGTGGGGATCCTGCTGTCCTGCTTCTCGGGCGATCGCGCGCCGAGCAAGTACTTCAGGCAAACATCTCGGAACCTTTGATGGTGAAAGAGGTTTGCAGTCTTTGACAAGCAAAGGACGAGTTCGATGCCCAACGCCGCAGACATATTGATAGACACCCTGATCGATTGGGACGTCAAAGTCATCTTCGGCCTTCCCGGAGACGGCATCAACGGCGTGATGGAGGCGTTGCGCAAGCGCCAGGATCAGATCCGGTTCATACAGGTCCGTCATGAGGAATCAGCAGCTTTCATGGCGAGCGCCTATGCGAAGTTCACCGGCAAGCTTGGCGTTTGCCTCGCAACGTCTGGGCCGGGTGGCACTCATCTGCTGACGGGCCTTTATGACGCCAAGCTCGACCAGATGCCGGTGCTTGCGATTACAGGGACGCAGTTTCATGACCTGATCGAAACCTTTACCCAGCAAGACGTCGACCTCACCCGCGTGTTTGACAATGTCGCGATCTATAATGCGCATGTCAGTGACGCGTCGCACATGGAAAATGTCGCCAGTCTCGCCTGCCGCTCGGCGCTCTCGCGCCGCGGGGTTGCACATCTTTCGATTGCCAACGACGTTCAAGAAATGGACTCGAAATCCCGCTCGAAACGGAACCGGCCAAAACATGTACCGAACCGCTATTTCCAAGGCCGCCAAGTACCCGACGATACCGAGCTTGATCACGCGTCAAAGATTCTGAACGATGCCAGCAAGGTAGCGATCCTCGCTGGTCGGGGCGCCGTTGGTGCGCAGGAGGAATTGCGCGAGGCGGCCGAATTGTTGGCTGCGCCGGTCGTCAAAGCCCTGCTCGGCAAGACGGCTCTCGCCGACGATGATCCCCTGACCACGGGCGGCATCGGGATCTTGGGTACCGAACCGTCACAGGCGGTCATGGAACAATGTGATGCCGTATTGATCGTCGGCTCGTCGTTTCCCTATATTGAATACTATCCGCGACCCGAGGCGGCCCGCGGCGTTCAGATCGACAGCGACCCGCAGCGCGTGGGGCTGCGCTTCCCCGTCGATGCCGGTCTCGTGGGGGATGCGAAGGAATCGCTTCGGCTCCTCAACAGCAAGCTGACGAGAAAGGCGGATCGGTCATTTCTGGAACGGGCGCAAAGGGCGATGTCCGCGTGGCGCCAAAAAATGAATACCATGGAGACAGATCAGAGCGCGCCATTGAAGGCACAGGCCGTGGTTCGAGCTTTCGGACTGCGCATCGCGGCTAACGGCGTCGTGGTAGCCGATTCCGGCCAGAACACGGAGCTGGCGGCGCGCCATATAGACCTTGGCACCGAAAACCAATTTGCCGTCTCCGGCGCCCTCGCCTCGATGGCCTCCGGCTTGCCTTATGCGATCGCCGCCGGCGTCGCCGATCCAAAGCGACCAATTTACGCTATCGTCGGCGATGGCGGCTTCGGCATGCAGCTCGGAGAGTTTTCGACGGCCGTCCGCCTCGGCCTTCCCCTGAAATTGCTGGTCATCTGCAACGGAATGCTCAATCAGATCGCCTGGGAGCAAATGATGTTTCTCGGAAATCCTCAGTTCGCCTGCGAACTGGCGCCGATTGATTTTGCTAAGGCGGCAGAAGCGATGGGAGGTCGCGGCTTCACGATCAGGCGCTTTGAGGAGATAGAGCCGATTTTGGCAGAAGCTTTTTCTGTGGATGGTCCGGTCGTCATTCAGGCCTTCGTCGACCAATACGAGCCGATGATGCCGCCGAAAATGCCGAAAGATTACGCCAAGAACTTCCGCAATGCGCTTCCCGACACACCAGGTCATGCAGCGATCGAGAAAAATGTGTCCCGCTCGCCGCTCCGCGAGATGATGGCTGCGGGAGAGCAGGAAAAGGACCTATCGGAGACCACGACCGATCTTCCGGGCACGCCTTGAACAGCGGGAGGATGTACGACGATCTGTGCTGTGGTCAGGCGGAAGGACATGATGAGCAGCTCGTCTTCAGCCGATGGCAATCTCCGCATCGCTCGTCTTCGCGCTCGAAACTTGCTGTCATCGGCGCCGGTTTGGCTGATTGCAGCCGGAATCGGCTGCACATTGATCGCCGTTCTTCTTTTCTTGTACGTCACAGAAGCCGATCGCCGCTTCAGTCCTGAGGATGCCGCGTTGACGCCGGGCGACGCTGTCAAAGGAGAGTTGGTTTTTCTGGCTGCCGACTGCTCTTCATGCCACGCCACACCTGGTCAGCCGGACAGGTTGAAACTGGGGGGCGGCTTGGCGCTCGCCTCACCGTTCGGGATGTTCAGGCCGCCAAACATTTCGCCCGACCCCGTGGATGGCATCGGGTCGTGGTCGGTCGCCGATCTTGCAAACGCGTTGATCAGCGGCGTCTCGCCTCGCGGCGAACATTACTATCCCGCATTCCCCTATCCGAGCTACACCGGCATGTCGCTCGACGATGTAAGGGATCTTTACGCCTATCTGCGAACGCTGCAGCCGGTAGCTGGGCGGCCTCCGCCGCATGAACTGCCGTTGCTGTTCAGGTTCCGCCGACCGCTGGCATTTTGGAAGCTGCTGTTTTTTCATGAGGGCAAGTCCGAAGCTTCCCTCAACGGCGATGCTATGCACGATCGCGGCGGCTATCTGGTCGAGACACTCGGCCACTGCGCCGAGTGTCATTCGACCCGTAACATGCTGGGCGCAATCAAGCGCTCGACGCGTTTCGCCGGAGGGCCTGACCCCGAAGGCGCCGGCTTTGTGCCGAATATCACGCCGAGCCGGATCGGCGGCTGGACGGAAGCGCAAATCGCCACCATGCTCAGCACCGGCAAAACCCCGGACCACGGCCGGATCGGCTCATCGATGGCAGATGTCGTCACCAACACGGCGCAACTGCCTCAGGATGATCGTGATGCAATCGCGCGCTATATCAAATCGCTGCCGGCCCGACCGACACCCCATCCTTGATTTTACTGCGCGTAGAGATAGGCAGCCAGATCCCTTGCCTCAGCTTCAGAGATCCCCGTTGCAGGCATTCCCGAGTTTGCCGAGAAGCGCTGCGGAAAAACGATCCATTGCACGAGGTTCTCGGACGTATTACTGGCGACACCGCCAATATAGAGGCGTTGTCGCAGATCGATCAACGGCCCGCCAACTTTCCCATCCGCGCCGGGAATGCCTGGAATGACGTGGCACCCTCCGCATCCATAGCGGCGAAAGATCGCTGGTGCCCGAGAGGGATCGCCTGACGTCATGGCGATCGCCACAGCCTGACGTTTCTCTTTGTCCCTAACTCGATCGGCTGCGAAACCGATAAAAGTCAGAGCCAGAACGAAAGTGGTCAAGGCATAGTTAAGGCGAGTGAAAGTGATTTGCACGGACACCCTCCTCTGCTTGCGACGTGGATCGACGAACTCGGCATGATCGGAGTGATCATCGTAGGCATGGGTTCAACAGCAGCGTCGCTGCCCCCTGAAGAAACAATGCAAAGGCAAAGCCAAACCCCAAGAGAATTCCGACCTTGCTGATGAAGAGCGCACTGCGCGATTCCGTTGACTGATGGCCCCGCCATGAAAGCACCGCGCCGGCGACAGCCAAAGCAGTCGCCACAAAGGCGGCGAATACGGTCCATGCGGTTCCCCCGCCGCAATCGGCGTAGGGAAGAATCTGCCCGAGCTGGCTGCTCACCGCCCAGGCGGCCGGCGATAGAGTCAGTCCAGAAGTTCTTGCTATAGCGACACTCATTGGCGAGGCACCCAATAGATGCAGATATAGAGCGGAAGCCAGGTGACGACCACAAAGTTCCAGTAGAGCGCATTGTCCTGAACGTCGCCGTAGCGACGCGCATTGTCGCCGTGCCGGGTAAACATCAGGCATGTCAGCACCAGCGTATCGATCAGATCGGTGAGGATATGGGTCGTATGCAACCCGAGCAGGGTCCAGACGATCGAACCATAGGCATTATCATCCCAGCTCACATGCAAGGCCGGGAATTCGAAAACGCGAAAGACTAACGGGGCAGCACCGCAAAGCGACATCACCACCAGACCGATCTGCACTTTTCTCAACTTTTTTTGCTTTGCCCATCGCGACACCATCAGGTTGGGGATAACGCTGGCGAGAAGTAGTGCTGTCAGGAGCGTACCGGGAAGCAAATCCGGTGGCGGCGCATCGATCGGCCATTGCGGCGCTAGGCTCATCAAGTAGAAATAAACGGCAATCGCCAGACCGAAGCCTGATCCTTCGATCAGCATGAATGCCCCCGTTGCCCACCAGGTCGGGGAGGCGGAGCCCATCCCGTGCAGGGGTAACCGCGAAACATCAAGCACGATCCGGTCCTTCATGATTCGTCCTCTGCGCTGCCTTTGGGCCAGAACCACCCGATAAGGGTGATTGCTATCGGGATAGAGCCCCAGACCACGGCCCAGGGCGAGGACATCGACCAGATCAGCATGATCGCGGTCGCAATGGCCGCCCAGAGAGGCCAGACGCTGTCGGCTGGCGACGACTCGCGCGCTTCCGGCAGCGCTTCAACAACGCTGGTCACCAACAGCTCGCGGCGATCGGTTCTCAGTCCACTCGCAACTGCGATCTCACCGTCGTCCGGCAATGGCAATTCCCTGGTGTCAACGACAGGAATGCGTCGGAAATTATAAGAGGGCGGTGGCGACGATGTCGTCCATTCCAGGGTCGTTGCATTCCAGGGATTGGGACCTGCGAGTGCTCCGTAGCGCCAGCTACGGAACGCGTCGATGAAGAAAATAAGAAAGCCAAGAGCCAGGACGAGCGAGCTCAGACTGACGAACAGGTTCAAACCAGCCCACGGTAACTCAGGCTGATATGTGTAGACGCGGCGCGGCATGCCCATCAGGCCAAGTATATGCATCGGAAAAAACGTCAGGTGAAAACCGATGAAGATCAGCCAGAAAGCCCAGCGGCCCAGCCGTTCGCTCATCATCCTGCCGGTCATCTTGGGAAACCAGTAATAAATGGCGGCAATCAGCGGGAAGACCGCGCCGCCGATCAGAACGTAATGGAAATGCGCGACGACGAAATAGGTGTCATGCACCTGGGTATCGAACGGCACCGATGCCACCATGACGCCGGTAAGGCCGCCGATGACGAAGGTTACGATGAAGCCGACTACGAAGAGAAAGGGCGTGCGGAAAACCGGCCGCCCTGCCCAAATCGTCGCCAACCAACAGAAGATCTGGATGCCAGCGGGGATTGAAATAGCCATGCTGGACGCGGTGAAAAAACTCTCTCCCAGCCGCGGCAATCCGACCGTGAACATGTGATGCACCCAGAGACCGAACGAAAGAACCCCGGTGGTAATCAGCGCCATCACCATGAGCAGGTAGCCAAAAAGCGGGCGTCCAACGAAGGCAGGCAAAATGGTCGACACCATTCCAACAGCCGGAACAAAAATGATGTAGACTTCGGGATGGCCGAAGAACCAGAACAAGTGCTGCCACAGCAGCGCATCGCCCCCTTCTGCCGGATTATAGAACTGCGTACCCACCAAGCGGTCGAGGATCAGCGTCGAACTGGCGAACATGATCGCCGGCATTGCCATGATGACGAGAAACGACATGACGAGCATCGCCCAGACCAGCACGGGAACCTTATCCAGCGACATGCCCGGCGCCCGTTGCTTGAAGACGGTAACCACGATCTCGACGGCAACGGCAAGCGCCGAGAGTTCGGTGAAGGTAATCATCTGCGCCCAGATATCGGCGCGTTTGCCGGAGCCATATTCGGGTCCCGACAGCGGCACGTAGGCAAACCATCCGACGTCGGGGGCCGTGTCGAGGGCAAAAGACAGCCAGAGCAGGATGCCTCCGAAAAGGAATATCCAATAAGAAAAGGCATTCAGCCTTGGAAAGGCAATGTTGCGGGTGCCGACCAGCAAGGGGACGAAGTAAACCCCCATGGCCTCCATCACCGGAACGGCGAAGAGGAACATCATGTTCGACCCATGCATGGTGAAGATCTGGTTGTACCGGTCGGGGCCGATGAAACGGGCTTCCGGCTGTGCCAGCTGCAGGCGCATGGCAAGCGCAAGTATTCCGCCAAGGATGAGGAAGATGAAGGCCGTCAGGACGTAACGTCTTGCGATGACCTTGTGGTCGACGGTCGCAATGGCGCCCCAAAAGCCCCGACGCGAGCCCCAGGTGACGGAAAGCTGTCGCTCGACCTCGGCATCGGCGAGTTCGATATCTGTCGGAGCTGCGGAAGCCTGATCCTGTGTCATCGGAGGCTTTCCATATAGGCGGAAAGCTGCCGCAGCTCATCAGCCGTCAACGGCACGACCGGCATGTTGTTTCCTGGTTTTAGCGTTTGGGGATCGGCTATCCAGGCGGCAAGCGAGCCGCGGGTGGTATCGAGCAAACCGGCTGCGATCGTGCGGCGGCTTCCGACATGAGTGAGATCAGGTCCGGTCGATCCCGTTGCAGGTGTCCCGCGTATTGTATGACAGGCAGCGCATGGTTTTGCCAGGAAAACGGCCCTGCCGGCAACGGTCTCGGCTCCAGTTGGAGATGCTCCGTCGAGCCGCTGCGTGGCCAACCAATGCTGATAGTCGGCACCGTCTTCGACGATGACAACGAAGGCCATATGGCTGTGCTGGAGGCCGCAGAACTCGGCGCATTGGCCGCGATAGACGCCAGGCTTTTCGGCGCGCAAGGTCAAAATATTCTCTCGCCCCGGAATGAGGTCCAGTTTACCCGCAAGGCTCGGCACCCAGAAGGAATGAATGACATCGGCCGCCTGAAGTCGAAGGCGGACAGTTCTGCCCACCGGAATATGAAGCTCGTTAGCCGTCTGGAAGAGCTGCTTTTGATCCTGATCGGCATAGATGAACTGCCACCACCATTGCTGAGCACGAACGGTTATCGTGAGATCGGCGGTTCCATCGCTGTTCAGGGCACGCGTCGTATAGAAGCTTGCTACGGTCAGGACGGCAACGACAAGAGCGGTCGCTGCGGTGGCGGTTGCCACAACAGTTGTTATCCGCCGCTCTGATCGAGAATCCGGAACTAGTTGACGCTGACGGCGTAGAAGGGCGAGCGCCATGAAAATCATGACCGCGAGCCAGATGAGGATTGCGACCAGGACAATGAAGACGATCAGATCCTTCAGTGCGATGGCAGCCTGACCGTATGCGTCGAGAACCGACTGGGGACCGCCGCATCCCGAAAGCAGGAGCAGGAGTGCGGGCAGAGAGCGGCTCTTCACGGTGACGGACCCTGGTCAGGTTTCAAGGCAGACGGACCCTGTTCGAAAAAAATGGCAGCCGGTGCGCGGTTTTCGGCTGGGCGCGTGTAACGGTCGTCGTCGCGGCCAGGTGCAACCGAACTGGCGGTATAAGATCCGACCGCCTTGACGTAGCCGGCAAGCTGCCAAATCTGATCGATCGTCATCCTGTCCTTGAAGGCCGGCATCCCATGCGGCCGCCCGTCGCGGATGGAGGCGACGATCGAGACCATGGAAGGACCGTATAGCCACCACCCGTCGAGGAAGGATGGACCAATCCCGCCTCTGCCGTCGCCGTGGCAGGAGGAGCAACCGAACCAGGCATAAAGCCGCTTGCCCTGGCTAAGATCGTAGCCGTTCGTCTCGTATGGTTTGTTAAGAGCAAAGTATACTTCTGGCGGCATGCCTCCGATTCCGTTGGCCATTAACCGTATGCCTCCGAGCGCATCGGCAACAGGTGGATCGGCGCGATATTGTCTTGGCTCACGCAGCCAACCAACCGAGGCAGCCAGACACATTGCAAGGACTGAAACAACGATGCTCGAACACCAGCCAAGACTTCTCTTCAAGATCTTTTCCGGCATCGCTCGATCCTCAGCGCCATTCACTCGAGCGGTGCCGTCTCGGATCGGCTGAGGCGCACTGGCAATAACTTGTACGCTGGCGTTTTTGCCTTTTCGTCATGGTGGCTGAGCGGGAATAGCGGGTTCGCTTCGGGATAATAGGCTGCGCAACATCCTTTCGGAATGTCATAAGCGACAATCCGGAAGCCCAAGATCATCCGTTTCGTCTCCGGTTCGATCGCGGTCGACAGATCGACGCGATCTCCGTCGACGAAGCCTAGACGGGCGATGTCGGCGGCATTCAGAAAGACGACTCGGCGAGTACCATCGACGCCGCGGAAGCGATCACTATAACCGTAGATCGTGGTGTTGAACTGATCGTTTGACCGCAAGGTCGCAAGATGGAGAACACTTTCATCCTCGACAATTCCGAACTGCGGAAACAGGCGTGGCGGCGTGATGAAGTTGGCTTTGCCGTTCGGTGTCACCCATCGGCGTTCCCTGGCTGGCAGCGGCCTGGGGATACCGCCCGGCTGAAAGAGCCGCTGATTGAACCCCTTGAAGGTTTCCGGATATGTCCGCTCTATTGCGTCGCGGATTTCGGAATAGTCTGCGACCCAGCGATCCCAGGGCACGCTGCTTTCGGCTAATGTCGCCTTGGCCAGCCCGGCGATAATGGCGGGTTCCGACAGCAGTTCGGGACTGGCAGGTGCTGCCCTGCCGCGCGAGCCGTGGAAATGCGCCACCGAGCTTTCGATCGAGACCGCCTGCGGGCCGCTCGCCTGCTTGTCGATCTCCAACCGGCCAAGACATGGCAGCAGGTAAGCGATCTCACCGTGGATGACGTGGCTCCGGTTGAGCTTGGTGGCAATCTGCACGGTCAGGCGCAGCTTTCGCCACGCCGCTTCCAATGCCGCCGTGTCGGGCGCAGCGCGCAGAAAATTGCCGCCAAGGCTGATGAAGGCCCGACTTTCGCCGTCGCATATGGCCTTGCACACATCCACGGTGCCATGGCCCTTCCAGCGAGGGGGATCGAAATGATAGAGCTCCGCTAGCTTATCCAACGGCACAAGATCAGGTTTTTCGGTGATGCCGACCGTTCTCTGGCCCTGTACGTTGGAGTGGCCTCTCACAGCACAGATGTTGGCGCCCGGTTTGCCGATATTGCCTCGGAGCAAGGCGAGATTGACCACCATCTGAACGTTCTGGACACCCATGACATGCTGGGTCAATCCCATCCCGTAGACCATGAGAACCGCGTCAGATGCGGCATAGGTGCGGGCAGCCTGAGTCATCTGCTCACGCGTAAGTCCAGATACCTTCTCCAGCTCCTGCCATCCATGGCCTCTGACGGCGGCAGCGAACTCTTCGAATCCGGATGTGTGTTCGGCGATGAAATCATGATCGAGGACATGTTTTCTGTCAGCCGCCCGGATCGAGGCAGCGAAGGCCACAGCGGCCGCATTGGCAGGATCGTCCGGCTCTGCGTCGGAACCCGACACTTTGCTGAAGCCGGGCTTATGCAGGGCATCGTCGGCTTCTATCAGCGCTTTGCAGACGCCGAAGAGCGCCGCGATGTCTCCGCCGTTCCTGACCTGATAATATTCGCTGGAAATCGGCGTTTCCTTGCCGGTCAGCATCTGGCTCGGCGCTTGCGGATTGATGAAGCGTTCGAGACCTGGTTCTCTGAGCGGATTGAACGTGACAATCCTCACGCCGCGATCAACCGCGTCCTGAAGGTCGTGCAGTAGTCGCGGCGACGACGTTCCGACATTTTGTCCGAGGTAGAAAATGCAATCGCAGTTTTGAAAATCAGAGAGGACCGCCGTACCGACGGAAGCACCAATGCTTTCCGGCAGCGCGACGGATGAACTCTCGTGACACATGTTGGAAGAGTCCGGCAGGTTATTGCTGCCGAAGATACGAGCGAAAAGCTGATACATGTATGAGGTTTCGAGCGAGGCGCGGCCAGAAGTATAAAACTCTACCTTCTCCGGCGGAATTCCACGCAGTTCGCGGCCGATTTCTTCGAATGCGGATTGCCAGGAGACCGGAACATATTTGTCCGTTGCCTCATCCCATCGCATCGGATGGGTCAGACGCCCCTGCTCTTCCAAATCGTGGTCGCGCCAGCCTTCCAGCTCCGTCAGGGAGTGCGCCGCGAAGAAGGCGCGATCCGCACGTCGGCTCGTCGTCTCCCATATCGTCGCCTTGGCACCGTTTTCGCAGAACTCCAGCGGATGAGGCTTTGCCGGTTTGGCCCAGGCGCAGCTGACGCACATATATCCGTCTGGCTTGTTCTGATGTGACAGCAGCGCAGGACCAGAGACCGGAATATGTTCGCGGATAAGAATTTCTCCCACCGATTTTGCTGAACCCCACCCACCCACTGGTCCGCTATCAAAGCCGATCTTCGGTTTTTTTCTGGGTTTTGGCGTCATAATGAAACGTCCCGGGCGTTATCTAGGATCTCGACGGACACCCTGGCGCATCTGCTAATCCGCCAAGAAGATCGATTACCGACTGGAATACTTTTGACGCACGACGTGGTGCGACGAGTAATGCTGCTGTCAAACTCCGGAAAAGGCAGGTTGTTCCGCGATCGAGCTGACACGGCTCGAGGCAACCAATATTTTTCTCCAGTGAGGTGGATGCCAAGACAAGGTCACGGCGTCATTGTGTTGGCGGTGGCTTTCTGGCTCCTCGCCGCTGTACTTTCTCCTCGATTTCGTCCAGTACCGCTTCCGGTGTCACCTCCTCTTTCAATTCCTCAAGCTCGGCTTTCGTTTCGATTTCGACGTCGAGTTTGTCGGCAATGGCCGCAACAAGGGTCAACAGCTTCGTCACCTCATGCTCAGCAAGAAGGCAGATCTGCAAATTAAGATCGGAGCGCTTGTCATCGGCCTCCGCCATGCGATTTTGACTGATCAGTACGAATGTTGAAATGAAGATGGCTTCGACAGACGCGACCATGGCGAGAATGACCAGCGATGGGTCGAAGGCGGGCACCAAAGGGAGCAGGCCGAGATTGGCGATGATCCAGAGCCCGAATATCAACAGGTGCAGGTAGACGAAGGCCAAGGATCCCGCAAAACGAGTAATGGCATCTGCCGCCCGCTCCTGCATGGTCGATTGTCGCGCCTCTTGCTCCCGCCGCTTTAGCAGGGCCTCAATGTTGCGGTCGAGCTGCTTGGCAGTCCTACTTATCTGCCGATCGGATATTGTCGATGACATTGAATGCTTCCGTTATTGCGCAATTCTGGCCGTTTACCTCTTGCTTCTTCCGCTATCGAAGGCGCCAACAGCCGACCGAATGAGTTCAACCGCCCGCTTGCCGATACCCGGAATTGCCAGAAGTTCGTCGTCGGTCATCGCCGCCAGTTTACTGACCCGCTTGACGCCATTGGAAAGAAGCGCCCTTACGATCCAGACAGGAATCTTACTGCGGGCGAGCATGTCGCTCGAGGCTGCCCGCGGCTTCGACGTCGTCCTTGCTGGTCGAGAGGCCATGTTGATCCCGCAAATGAATTGCGATCGCCAAAACCGGCAGAAGGCCTGGCGGTTCCAGTCGTTTCACCGATGACATCAAACAATTCTGTCAGATCGGGCCAAACAACCAGCGTCATGGCGAAAATTTCACGCTCCCGTAAATACCCTCGATAACTTCTGCGAGGTCGACAAGCCGTTCGCAGGCTGGATCGTAGGTCTGACCGCCGGCAAGGCGCGCCGCCCAGTCCACCGCCGCCCGCCCTCCCCAATCATCGGGCGGCTGAACAAGGCTTTCGCTGGCAGTGCCGCGTAAACGCTGAGCGGCGAAGTCGTAGAATGATCCGTTAACGTTCTTGAACGATGCGCCCCCTGCTGTTCCGAAGAAGTCGGCGCTGATTACAGCATCGGACCCTGCATGCAGTCGCCAGGAGCACGTAAGCCGGATGACAGCACCATTTGCCAACGTGAGCGTAGCGACCGCGAAATCTTCAACATCTTCCAGCTTATCGATAAGCTCCCCCGCTTTCATCAAAGTACTGGTGGTCTCAGCCACTTGAGGAAAATCGAGACACCAGAGTGCCATGTCGATGAGATGGATGCCGAGGTCAATCACGCATCCCCCGCCGGATAGCGATTTGTCGTAGAACCAGGATTTGTCAGGGCCATAGGCGTTGTGAAAAACGAGATCGGCGGCGAAAACCTTGCCGAGCTCTCCATGCTTGATCAGATTGCGGATGCACTGCATCCCCTCGGTATAACGATAGGATAAATCGACGCCCAACAGCCTGCCGGCTGACCTAGCGGCGGCCACAACCGCCGCCGCCTCCGCCGCGGACCGGCCGAGCGGCTTCTGGCAGAACACCGCAACGCTGCTCTGCAGGGCTCGGATCGACTGCTCTGCGTGCAGAGCGCTCGGAGTAGCAATAACGACACCATCGAGATCGTGCGCTAAGAGCGCGTCGAGATCGGCGACGATTTTCGCGTCAGGGGCAAGGCTAAGTGCTTCATGCGCCCTCTCCTCAGAGGGATCGGCGATGGCGACAGCTACTGCCGAATTTGACCGGAGGATCGCTGCCATTCGGTTCCTGCCGATCCAGCCGACACCGAGAAAGCCGAGCCTGGCGGGCTTCACGTTCGTCTGAATGGAGCGCTTTTCCATCATCGTATTCATTTATGCATCACCACTGCTTTGAGAAAGCCATCGGGCCTATCGCGGGTGGCATCGAGCGCCTCGCCCAGGCCTTCGAGCGGATAGACGTGCGTATAAAGCCGTGACGGATCGAGCCTGCCGGCTACGACCGCTTCGACCGCCTCACGCATACCAGAGATATAGATCTTCGGGTCGCGTTCATGGGCATTGATCACGTCGAGCCCGCGCCAGTTCCAGAGCTGCATGTTGACTTGCCTGGGGCCATCCTGATGGTATCCTGCCACAACCAGCCGGCCACGCTCCGCAGTCAATTCGCCGGCTAGGTCAAGCGGCCATTGCTTGCCGACCGCCTCTATGACGCAATGGCAGAAAGCACCGCTGGTCAGTTGTTTTACAGCCTCGATGATCCGCCAGTGATCGTCCATCGCAAGAGTTTCTGCGGCGCCCATCTGCTTGGCGACCTCCAGCGAAAACGGACGGCGAGAGATTGCAATGACGCGCGCGCCAACGCCGCTGGCAAGCTGTGTCAGCAGGGCGCCGAGAAATCCAATCCCGATGATAGCGACCGTTTGACCCGGCCCGATGCCGCTACGCCTGAATATGTTGATCGCACATCCGAGTGGTTCGCCTGGGAATGGCTGGTCGTCGAGGGCCGATGGCAATGGAACGAGCATCTCGACATCGGCAATGTCGTGGGTGGCATAGGCATGGTATGAAAGCGCGGCGACCCGGTCTCCTAAGCCAAAGGTCGACACCCCAGGCCCAAGCGCGTCGACCCTCCCCCAGCCTTCGTGACCGAGGGCGCCGGGCTCTGTTGGAAAGGTCATCCATTCCGGCCCTGCCCAAGGCCCGAGATTGGAGGCGCATACGCCCGAGCCTTCGAGCCTGATCCTCACCTGCCCCGGTCCAGGCTGAGGGAAGGGCCTCTCCTCCACGGAGATCTTCCCCGGGCCAGTAATGATGGCCGCCCGAATCCGTCCCTCGGACGCTCTCGGCAACATATTCATGAATTGCTCCTCCGGTTGGAACATTGTCAGTGGCGGCGTCGTTGCTGCGGGACATACGCCCCGCTCCGGCCATCCGCCTTGATGACCTTACGCCCTCAAATCTTCGAGGAATATTTCGCCGAAGAATTGGCCGTCTAACCAAAGACGCCGCCGAATGTTCCGGATGATGTCAAAGAACATGTCAAAGAAGATGTCATTGAACCAGGAACAATCTCCGCCGAGCTTCGTTCGGCAGATCATCTTCAACCTGAGCGGACGGAAATCTAATGGCGATGATCCTTGTGACTGGCGGCTGCGGCTTCATCGGAAGGCATGTCGTCGAGGAACTTCTCGAAAACGGCTTTGGCGTGCGGGTCCTCGACGCATTGATCGACCAGGTTCACGGCGATGCCGAAGCATCGTTGCCCGAGGCTGCCGAGCTCTTGCGCGGCGACATCAGGGACAAGAATACGGTCGAGCAGGCGCTTTCGGGCGTCGATGGCGTCATCCATCTTGCCGCAGAGGTTGGCGTCGGACAGTCCATGTATGAGATTGCCCGATATGTCGGCACCAATGATCTCGGCACAGCTGTTCTTCTGGAAGCGATGATCAGCCGCCGGCCAAAACGCATCGTCGTCGCTTCGTCGATGAGCGTCTATGGCGAGGGCCGTTATCAGACCGCAGACGGCACCGTCCTCGAGCTGGTTAGGCGCAGGAGTGATCGCATCAAGGCCGGCCAATGGGATCTGCTCGGCGGTGACGGCAAGACTTTAAGACCCGTCGCCACGGACGAGGAGAAACCTGTCGATCTCGCCTCGATCTACGCTCTGACCAAATACGCGCAGGAAAAACAGGTTCTGATCTTCGGGGATGCCTACGAAGTCGATGCAGTGGCACTGCGCCTCTTCAACGTGTTCGGCGCCGGTCAGGCGTTGTCCAATCCCTACACCGGTGTGCTGGCGAACTTTGCCTCCAGGCTTGCCAACGGCCAGCCGCCGATGATCTTCGAGGACGGTGAGCAGAGGCGAGACTTCGTGCACGTACGCGATGTGGCCCGCGCCTTCCGTCTCGCACTCGAAAAACCCAATGCGTCAAGGCATGTGATCAACATCGGCAGCGGCCAAGCCTACACGATCGCTGAAGTAGCGACGCTTCTTGCCGAAGCCATGGGGGTGCCGGAGATACGGCCCGAGATCATGCACAAGGCGCGGTCGGGCGATATCCGCAACTGCTTTGCAGACATTTCCAAGGCGCGAGAGCTGCTTGGTTTCGAGCCGCGCTTCAGACTGGAAAACTCTCTGGGACCTTTCGCCGACTGGGCGAGAAATGCCGGAGCGATTGATCGCGGAGCGGAGATGAAACGGCAGTTGGAAGAAAGAGGGCTGGTGTCATGACCATGTCCGGATTGACCGCCAAAACCTATGGGTCTCAAAAATCCTATGGATTCGTGGAGTGGTTCCGTCCCGGCGAACACGAGCGGACCTTGCAGACGATTGCAGACGTCAGATTGAGCGGCGCAAGCTATCTGCGCACTCATCTTTCATGGGCCGAATATCTTGCGCCCGGTGGCGAGGCCTGGTTCGATTGGCTGATCCCGAAGCTCGGGCGCGACATCGATCTCCTCCCATGCATTCACTATACGCCGCCATCCTTATCCCGGACGGGGCGGTCTTCGGGTGCACCGGCCGATCTCAAATCATATGCTGATTTCGTCGATCATGTGCTCACCCGGTACGGCCGGTATTTCAGCCATATCGAATTGTGGAACGAGCCCAACAATCTGCTCGACTGGGACTGGCGAGAGGATAAGGACTTCCTGCTCTTCTGCGAGATGGTCGGGGGCGCCGCCTATTGGGCCAAACATCGCGGCTGGAAACCCGTGCTCGGTGGCCCGTGCCCATTTGATCCCTATTGGCTTAACCTGATGGGCGAGCGCGGCGTTCTTGGCGTCGTCGATGCCGTCGGCTTCCACGGATTCCCCGGTACATGGGACAGCGAGGAAGGCACTTGGGGCGGCTGGGACATGCATCTCGGCGAGACGCGAAAGATTATCGACCGTTTCAATGGCGATGCCGAGATCTGGATTACCGAAACCGGTTACTCGACCTGGCGCAATGACGAGATGGAACAGGCACGGCGTTTCGTGAATGCTCTGAGCGTGCCGGCTGAGCGGATGTATTGGTATTCCTGGCGCGATGTACCGCCGGATGTTGCGGTGCAGGAAGGCCTGTGGTTCGATCCTCGGCACTATCACCTCGGAGCTGTCACCGATGATAACCAGCCCAAGCTGCTTGCACGGCTATTGATGGAAGGCGGCGTTGACCGGCTGAAGCAGGTCGCGCGGCTCGCAGCTCCTAACCTCGCCAAGGGAGCAGCCCCGATCGTGATTACCGGAGGCTGCGGCTTCATCGGCTCCAATCTCGCCGACAGCTATCTTCAGGACGGTGAAGACGTGGTTGTTCTCGACAATCTCGGGCGATCCGGCGTCGATCAGAACCTCGGCTGGCTGATGGAACGGCATGGGACAAGGGTGCATCCGGTGCTTGCCGACGTGCGAGACGCCAGAAGCATCGACGCAGCATTTGCCGATGCCAAGGCAGTGTTTCATTTCGCCGCCCAGACCGCGGTCACGACGAGCCTCATTCATCCAGTCGACGATTTCGAGGCGAACGCAAGGGGTACGATCAATGTTCTGGAATCGGTACGGAAAGCGGGACGCCGCGCGCCCGTGATCTTTGCCAGTACCAACAAGGTCTATGGCGGGCTTGAGGACCTTGCAATGCACGAGTTCGAGGATCGCTATATGCCAATGGATGATACTATCCGGGCGTTTGGTATCGGCGAAGACCGGCCGCTCGATTTCTGCACTCCCTATGGCTGCTCCAAGGGCGTGGCCGATCAGTATGTGCTGGACTATGCGAAATCCTTCGATATTCCTACGGCCGTGCTGCGTATGAGCTGTATCTTCGGTCCACGCCAGTTCGGTACCGAAGACCAGGGCTGGGTTGCGCACTTCCTCATCCGGGCGCTGGCGGGCGAGCCTGTTTCAATCTACGGCGACGGCAAGCAAGTTCGCGATATTCTTCACGTCGCGGATGCGGTTGCCGCCTATCGCGCTTTGCGCGACGGCATCGAAAGGATCAGAGGCAGCGCCTTCAATCTTGGAGGTGGCCCGGCAAACGCCGTCAGTATTCTGGAGGTCCTTCGCGAGATCGGCCGGTTGCTGGGGCGTCCAATCGAGACCTCGTTTGGCGACTGGCGGGCCGGAGACCAATATTTCTTCGTCGCAGACACACGCAGATTGGAAAGCGCGCTGGGCTGGAGTGCGCGTGTCGGCTGGAAGAGCGGCCTGCAACACCTGGCGGAATGGCTTATCGAGAACCGTTTCGGGGGCCGGCCTGTTCTACGCCACGATCGAAAGGTTTCGGCATGATCGATCGGCACATCCGAATATTGATGACCGTCGATTCGGTCGGAGGAGTCTGGCGCTACGCTATGGATCTCGCGGCCGGTCTTCGGTGCGAAGGAGTGGACATCGTCTTTGTCGGTCTTGGTCCCGTACCGTCGGAGACACAGGTTAGTGAGGCGAAGGCGCTGGGAAAACTCGTGTGGCTTGATGCTCCTCTCGACTGGATGGCCACGGGCAGGGCTGAGATAGCCGGCGTTTCAGAAGAAATCGCTCGGATCGCCAGAGACAACGCTGTCGGTCTGCTCCACCTCAACTTGCCGTCGCAGGCAGCAGGGATCGATACGCCGCTGCCCATCGTCGTGGTTTCCCATTCCTGCGTCGTCACATGGTTTGCCGCCGTGCGCGGAACGCCGGTGCCGCCGGGCTGGGCCTGGCAGCGCGATGTGAACCGGGAAGGCTTCGATCGCGCAGATGCCGTGCTCTCGCCGAGCGAAAGTCATGCGAATGCACTACGAGCGGCCTATGGTCCGGTCTCCCGGCTCAAGGTGGTTCATAACGCCAGCAGCGTCGAGGCCGAACCGCATTCAAAGAAGATCTTCGCTTTCGCAGCCGGACGCTGGTGGGACGAAGGCAAAAACGGTGCGGTGCTCGACAAGGCGGCTGCAATGATGTCACTGCCCGTCGTCATGGCGGGCTCCTGCGTGGGCCCCAATGGCCAGAGACTGCAATTCAGCAACGCCGACGACCTTGGGCCACTGCCATATTCCAAGGCCGTTGCCTTGATGCAATGCGCACAAATCGTCGTGTCGCCATCCGTCTACGAGCCGTTCGGCCTGACCGCTCTGGAGGCCGCGCGATGCGGCGCTGCATTGGTGCTGTCGGATATTCCCACCTATCGGGAGCTATGGGATGGATGCGCGCTGTTTTTCGATCCTTATGATCCGAAATCCTTAGCATCTGCCTGCGCACAGCTCAGCGGCGACGCGCAGCTGCGGGAAGAGCTGGTGGCAAAATCGCGGGCGCGGGCGCGGGGGTTCAATCTGAAACGGCAGGCGGCATCGATGCTCGACACTTACGTGCATCTGATGGATCGCACCTTCAACCTCGCGGCGGCGGAGCAATCATGAGATTTCTGTTCTACACCCATTCGCTGGTTTCCGACTGGAACCATGGCAACGCGCATTTTCTGCGTGGCGTGATGCGGGAGCTGACCCGGAGGCATCACGAGGCGCTGGCGCTGGAACCCGAGAACTCGTGGAGCCGATGTAATCTTCTGAGCGATCAAGGGCTGCAGGCGATCGAAAAATTCCACAGTACGTTCCCGCAGCTACAGTCGCAAATCTACGGAGAACAATTCGACCACGATGCAGCTATCGCCAACGCCGATGTCGTCATCGTTCACGAGTGGACTGAACCGGCGCTTGTGGAGCGGATCGGTCGCGCGCGGCGCAATGGCGCCGGCTTTACACTGTTGTTCCATGACACGCATCACCGCGCCGTCTCCGCAAAGGGCGATATCGCTGGACTGACGCTCGAGGATTACGATGGTGTGCTCGCCTTCGGTGAAACGCTGCGGCGGCGCTACCTGCAGGCCGGCTGGGGCAGGTCGGTCTTCACCTGGCATGAGGCTGCTGACGAGGCATTGTTTTGCCCGCGACCGGAGGTCGCAACGACAGGTGATCTCATCTGGATCGGCAATTGGGGCGACGACGAGCGCTCCTCTGAGATTGCGGAATTCCTCGTCCGCCCGGCTCGTGATCTCGCGCTCAAAACGACTGTGCGCGGCGTACGCTACCCTCGGCGGGCGCTCGACGCCCTGCAGGACGCAGGTATCGCGTATGGGGGCTGGATCGCCAATGCTGAGGTGCCGCTCGCTTTCGCCAGCCACAGAGTCACGATGCATATTCCACGACGGCCCTACGTCGAAAACCTTCCTGGCATTCCGACGATTCGTGTTTTCGAGGCTCTTGCCTGCGGCATTCCGCTGATCTGTGCGCCTTGGGACGACGTTGAGGCACTTTTCAGGCCAGGCAGAGACTATCTCGTCGCCGAAAACGGCCAGGAGATGACGCGCCTGCTGCGCGATGTGCTGGCCGACGATGATCTTTCGGCTGCCCTTATCGCGTCCGGTCTCGAAACAATCCGGTCGAGACACACCTGCCGGCATCGTATCGATGAACTATTCACCATTCTGGAACGATGCGGCACCGCACGCGTCGTCAGCCAGCTGCCTGCAAAGGAGGCCGCCGAATGAAGATCGCATTTTACGGATCCAGCCTGCTTTCAGCCTATTGGAACGGTGCCGCAACCTACTACCGCGGGTTGTTGCGCGCATTAGCGCAAAAGGGTTACGACATCACCTTCTACGAACCCGACGTCTATGACCGACAAAAGAATCGCGACATCGATCCACCGGAATGGTGCAAGGTTGTCGTCTATCAAGGCACTACCGAGGCACTGAAGGCGGCGACGGCAGCAGCAGTCGATGCCGACATCGTCGTCAAAACAAGCGGTGTGGGTTTTGAGGACGATCTCCTTCTCCAGGAGATCCTTCGCCATGCCAGGCAAGGCGCCTTGAAGATTTTTTGGGACGTGGATGCGCCGGCAACGCTTTCCGAGCTGCGACAGAGCCCCGACCATCCGCTTCGCAGATCGTTGGCAAAGATCGATCTAGTCCTCACCTATGGTGGCGGCGATCCTGTAATCGACGCCTATCGCAGCCTTGGGGCGGCGGATTGCATACCGATCTATAACGCGCTTGATCCCGAAACCCATCACCCGGTCGAAAAAGAGGCTCGCTTTGCTGCAGAGCTCGCTTTTCTCGGCAACCGCCTGCCCGATCGGGAAACACGAGTCGAGCAGTTCTTTCTGGAGCCGGCCGCCCACTTGCCGCAGCAAAGGTTTTTGCTCGGTGGTTCGGGCTGGAGCAACAAGCCGCTGTCTTCGAACATCGTCTATATCGGCCATGTCTCGACCCGCGATCACAATGCCTTCAACGCAACACCGAAGGCGGTGCTCAACATTTCGCGGTCAAGCATGGCGGAAAACGGTTTTTCGCCGGCAACACGGATCTTCGAGGCTGCCGGCGCAGGTGCCTGCTTAATTACTGACCACTGGGACGGCATTGATCTTTTTCTCAAGCCCGGTGACGAAATACTAGTGGCACGTGACGGCCACGATGTCGCCGAACTTCTCGCTGGCCTCACAAGCCAGCGGGCCAAGGAGATAGGACAGCAAGCGCTGAGACGCGTGCTTGACGGGCATACCTATGCGCATCGCGCCGCGACCGTCGATGCCATCTTCCGTGTAGGTGCCGCACGGCCGGAGGCGGCCGAATGACCGGATCGCTCAATATCGTCATCCTCGGCCTGTCCCTGTCGTCATCCTGGGGCAACGGTCACGCTACGACTTATCGCGCCCTCATCCGCGGATTGAGCGTACAGGGACACAGGGTATGGTTCCTGGAGCGGGATATGCCCTGGTACGCGTCGCACCGCGACCTGCCCAATCCCGACTTCTGCCAGCTCATCCACTACAACGACATTGACGAAATGATTGAAATCCATGCTGGCCTGATCAAAGCGGCGGACGCCGTGATCGTGGGATCATACGTCCCATCCGGCGTGACAGTCATCGACAGGATTGCGGCCCTTCAGCCACAACGACTTTGTTTCTATGATATCGACACGCCGGTCACATTGGCCAAGCTCGCCCGTGGCGACGAGGAATATCTGGCCCGCCGACAAATCCCGCTTTTCGACAGCTACTTCTCGTTTTCAGGCGGAGACGCTTTAGGCAGGATCGAACGCGACTACGGCGCGCGCAAGGCACTGGCTCTCTATTGCTCCGTCGATGCCAGCCGATACCGAGCAACCGGCGAAGCTTTCCGTTGGGACCTCGGCTATCTCGGTACCTATAGCCCCGACCGCCAGGCAACCTTGGAGCGGCTCCTGATCGAGCCTGCCAGGCGGCTGCCGCATCTCAGCTTCGCGGTCGCCGGCCCTCAATATCCTGAAGACATCGTGTGGCCATCAAACGTCGAACGGATCGAGCACCTGCCTCCCGCCGATCATGCGAGTTTCTATAGCCGGCAGCGTTTTACACTGAACGTTACCCGAAGCGACATGATCGCAGCCGGCTGGTCGCCAAGCGTCCGGCTGTTCGAGGCCGCAGCCTGTGGCACACCGATTGTCAGTGACGATTGGCGCGGGCTCAACGATTTTTTTGCCGAGGGCCAGGCGATCATCATCGCTCGGCGATCGGACGACGTGGTTAAAGCCTTGACGACGATCCCCGCAGCGGATCGGTTCACATTGGCATCGGCTGCAAGGGCGACCGTGATGCAAGGCCACACCGGCGAGAGGCGGGCCTACGAGTTCGCCGCCGCGCTTCAAGGACTGCCAGAAGCCGGAATCCGACCCACCCCTCAACCCATTTCAGCCTAGGAGAGGCATAATGCTGCAAAGGACTCGAAACGGAAGAGTGAAGACTGTACTTGTCGCCGGAGGAGCTGGTTTCGTCGGCTCGCATCTATGCGACGCGCTGCTGGCACGCGGTGACCGTGTGATCTGCGTCGACAGCTATATCACCGGATCGGAGGACAATGTCCGGCCGCTGATCAATCATCCGAAATTCCGTTTGATCGAGAAGGACATTTGTCATCTGAAGAGTCTCAACGAGACTGTAGACCAGATCTATAACCTGGCCTGCGCAGCTTCACCGCCGCAGTATCAAGCAGACCCGGTGCATACGATGATGACCTGCGTTGCAGGTACTGGCAATCTGCTTTCGCTGGCCGAACAATATCACGCCTCTTTCCTGCAAGCGTCGACAAGCGAAGTCTATGGCGATCCGGTGGAGCATCCACAAACTGAGGATTATCGCGGCAATGTTAATTGTACCGGTCCCCGCGCCTGCTACGACGAAGGCAAACGGGCAGCGGAGGCCCTGTGCTTCGACATGCTTCGGGCCGGCAGGGCGGATGCACGCATTGCCCGCATATTCAACACCTATGGACCGCGCATGCAGCCGAGCGACGGGAGGATCATCTCCAATCTCCTCGTGCAAACCCTCTCCGGCGCGCCGCTTACGATTTACGGAAGCGGTAACCAGACGCGCTCCTTCTGCTTCGTCAGCGATCTCGTCGCGGGCCTGATGGCGTTGATGGATGTTGATCCCAATCCCGGCGTTCCGGTCAATCTCGGCAACCCCGGCGAATTTACGATCAACCAGCTTGTCAACCTGGTCATGAGCATTGTGCCATCGACATCGACTATCGTCCACAAGCCGCTGCCGCAAGACGATCCCCAGCGCAGAAGACCGGACATCTCGCGGGCGAAAGAACTGCTCGGCTGGCAGCCGATGATTCCGCTTGCCGAAGGTCTTCGCCTGACAGCCGATTGGTTCACGGCCTCGATCCGTCCTGACGGGCGCTTCGATAGCTCAAAGGCCCAACGTCGCTCGAGATTGCCGCCGCGTTCAAAAGCCGGACGCACCTCGCTCGACGCCTGCCAACAGAGGACCGCGCCGTAAGGTGATGAAGGAGAACCGACATGGATGCAGCACGCCCAACAGAACATCAGGATCTACAAAGACGGATTGAGGAACTCGGGCCATGGTTTCAGAATTTGAACATCGACGGCCACATGACCGCCCCCGATCATTTCCTCGGAGATTATCCGGCCTTCAAGTGGAACGGTTTTCGGCATGTGCTTCCGACCGACCTTGGAGGTCTCAGCGTGCTCGATGTCGGCTGCAATGCAGGTTTCTATGCGCTTGAGATGAAGCGGCGTAACGCCGCCCGCGTGGTCGGTATCGATTCAGATCCCCACTACCTGAAGCAGGCGCGCTTTGCTGCTGAGCAGGCTGAAATGGAAATCGAGTTCAGGCAGATGTCGGTCTATGATGTCGGCCGGCTGGGTGAGAAATTCGACCTGGTGATCTTCATGGGCGTGCTCTATCACCTGCGCCACCCACTGCTGGCGCTGGATCTTCTCTATGAACACGCTGTCGGCGACATGATGCTGTTTCAGTGCCTCCAGCGCGGTGACGAGCGCATTCCCGATCTCGAAGAGGACTACGACTTTTCCGAATGGAGCATCTTCGATAAGCCTGAATATCCAAAGCTTTTCTTCGTAGAGCAACGCTATGCGTCCGATCCCACCAACTGGTTCATCCCCAACCAGGCGGCCGTCGAGGCAATGCTGCGCAGTGCCGGCTTCCGAATCGACGACCATCCGGAACGCGAGGTCTATCTGTGCCGCCGGGGCCAACGACATTATGCGGTCGAACCGCCGCCTTCATTTGCAACACGATAGACGACGATATCTTCGATCTTTTGCGGTATGGACGCCATATCCGGGGCGCAGCCGATCAGCGTTAACGCCAGGCGCTGCGTGGTTCAAAAAAGACTTCTCTGTCGCTCAGGCCTCCGACTGACCATAAAATCTTTCATTGGCTCGTTTGTGAGGTCCTCAACGGTGGTCACGTTTCGGATGACAAGAAATTGGCGCAACTCGCTATGTCCGCAGCCAATGCCAAATCAGCGTGACGCAGAAACTCGGTCGATCTTTCGCGACGTCCGATTCAGCTGGGATGGGGAGTAAAAATTGCGGCAAGCTGAGGAAGTGGTGAAAACCCACTCCTCAACATCTCGGCACCGCTCAAAGAAATGCCTCTGCGTGACGGCCATAAGACCTTACACAGGACGCTAAGAGATGTCGCGGCGACGCTTGACGGCGTGTCTCAGCACAGCGCATCCGAGACGCGACGGATAGGAGTCGGACGCACGGTTGACGAGATCGCCACCATCCTACCGGGAGCTATGTCGGTTCTCGTTCTGCCGTGAATGCGCCGAACCTCCGTTTCCTTCTTTTGGCGAAACAGTGGCCAGAGGAACAGCGGGCCGAGATTTGCGTTACTCTTCGCCAGTCGCTTCAAGGAACGCGCGTCGTCTCGGCCTTCAGGCGGATGCAGAACGATCTTGATCCCAACGGGGATGCTATGAAGAAATTACTCGAGGTCTCGCTTGGGGTCGTCACCAGCGTAGGCGGTTTTCTTGAGACCGGGTCGATTGCGACCTCCGCCCAGGCAGGGGCGGCGTACGGCTTCAGCCTCATCTGGGCTGTCATCCTCGGCACGGGGTGTCTAATCTTTCTCGTCGAAATGTCTGGACGGTTCGCCATCGCCAGTCATCATACGATCGCAGACGGCATCCGGGACCGGTTCGGTTCGAATTTTTTCATCCTCGTGATCGTCGTGATGTCCATCGTCAGTATCATGGTGTTGGCGGCCGAGATTGGTGGTGTTGCCCTTGCGCTTCAGTTTCTGACTGGATGGAGTTTTCAATGGTGGGCATTGCCGGTCGCCTTCGCCACATGGCTGCTGTTATGGCGCGGCACGTTCGGAACGATCGAGAAGGGAGTGTCGGCGCTCGGATTGATCGCGCTCTCGTTCGTGGTCGCCATGTTCGTTATGGGGCCGCCATGGAAAGAAGTGGCAAAGGGCGCATTGCCAACTCTTCCCGACAAGGACGCATCGCATTACGCATTCATCGCAGTCAGCATCCTCGGCGCCACGATCTCCAACTATCTATTCTTCTTCTATTCGGCCGGCGCCATTGAAGAGAAATGGGACAAATCGTATTTTGGAATAAACAAGATCACCGCAACATTCGGCATGGCGTTTGGAGGCGCGCTGTCGGTTGCCATCATCGTGCTTGCGGCCATGGTCTACCCTGCTCGCGGCATCGAGAACATAGAAAGCTACGAGCAGATCGCGATGATCTTGACCCCAGCTCTTGGCACCTGGGGTATTTACATCTTTTCCCTTTCGCTTCTGATCACTTGTTTCGGGGCCGCTTTGGAGCTGAGCCTCGCCCAGGCCTATATTACCGCTCAGGGATTTGGCTGGAACTGGTCCGAGGACGCAAAACCGAAAACCAATCCCGCCTTCAGTCTCGTCTATACGGTCGCCATCGTTATCGCCGTCATTCCCATCGCCGCTGGTCTCGATCCCTTGCAGGTCACCATCTTCTCGATGGCAATTACCGCCATGAGCCTTCCTCTCGGAGTCATACCATTTCTGTTCCTGATGAACGATGAAACCTTCGTTGGCGACCATACGAACGGCTGGATAGGTAATGTGGTCGTCCTGTTCATCATCGGGCTGGCCTTCACGCTTGCGATCGTCACCGTACCGCTGCAAATCTGGGGAGGCTGACATGCATCTCGTGCGAGATGTTCTAGACAAGCAACTCGTCGACCAGGCAGAGGTTCGCGTCGGCAGGGCAGATGGGATCATTCTACACCTTAACGAGCACGGGCAGCCGAAAGTCGTAGCGATCGAGCTCGGGTGGTCGACGCTTGCCAGACGGCTGTTGAAAGGCGTTGGTCTTCGAACGCTCGCTCGGGATCGAGGCCGCGGATATCGGATCGCCTGGTCTCATGTCGCCGACGTTGGCGTCGACATAACCATCGATGTCGATCGCCAGGAACTGCCGCTGGAGCGTTGGCAGCAGTGGCTTCGTCGAAGGATTTTAGGGTGGATTCCAGGCGGGCTGTCATGAGTGAGCTATTTCTCCAGGATCTGCTGGGCGCACGGGTGTTAGGACCGGGCAACGAGGTGGTGGGACGCATCGAGGAAGTCGTCGCAGAAGCGCATGGCGACGAACTCTTCATCGTCGAATACCACGTCGGAACCTTTGCGCTTCTTGAGCGCCTGGCTTCCTCTTCGTTCGCCCGCGCAGTCCTCGGAGCTGCCGGGCTTCGCTCAGGTGAAGGACTGGCTGTTCCCTGGGAGCAACTGGATCTTTCGAATGCAGCTTCACCAAGGTTGCTTTGTGATCCGCAGCAGTTGAAGCCGCCTCGTCGCTCGTCCGCAACTCCCCAGTCGGCGCGTTAAAACGCTTTGGAGCGCAAGCGTCCAGGTGGCTGTATCTGGCTTTCGGGGCTGATCTGGGTATTCGTACGCTATGACGATACGAAGGTTTCGCAGGATGCCTGGCGCGCCGGCGTCATCATCCGTAGCGACGCCATCGAAGGCGATATCGATTGAATGAGCACCGTCCGGTGCAACGTCACTATCGCCATGCCACTGGCATGACCTTCGCCAGCCACGTCCGTTCCATCATCGAATCAAACGGGAACCTGATCGGACCTTAGTCCGATGGCCGACGGGAACTTGCCTGCTAGTTTTGCTTCCGCTGAACTGCAGACTCGACAGGAGGAGGCTCGCCCATTCCGTAAGCCCGGCATCCTTCTCCAACTCTGACATTTTCTGGCCCGCCTTCATCTGGTGAACCGGACATGCTTGGAAAACCATCGGTTTCGACCTATGATCGATGCTGATTTCGCGCGTGGAGAAATCGATGAATGAGCGCAAAATCACTGAACGCGACCGGCCGATGACCTCGCAAGATCTTGCTGTCTGCCAGCAAGTCTTGGAAGCCGTGAAAGCGGAATTTCAGCTTGCCGACGATGACGCTCAGACATCCAGAAGCGCGGCAATCACGATCGAACTCTACCGACAGGGTGTCCGCGATGTCGATCAGCTCAAGGTCCTGGTATTCGCCACCCGGGGCAAAATCTAAAGCTCGATGAACCGCAGCTTCAAGATTTGCGTTGGCGGCCAGCACAGCCGGACTCACGTCGCCTGTCTTAGTCGCCGATGCCAGCGCATCTTCCAGGCCAGGCCGCATCGCCGAAAACGGGCGTCGACCAATGGCTCCGTTCCGTTGTTGATCTCATCGCATAAGCAGCAATTGCGGTCATGCGTGGGTCTGACGTGTGCGGAGGAGGAGCTAGCATCGGCGGGCAAGCGCAGCTTTTCCGTCAGCGATAAGCGGAGGGCGCTGTGTTTTTGCAGGGCAGGGTTTGGTTGCGGGGGCAGGATTTGAACCTGCGGCCTTCAGGTTATGAGCCTGACGAGCTACCGGGCTGCTCCACCCCGCGTTATCCAG
>NZ_SLZK01000003.1 GCF_004341105.1 Rhizobium sp. BK418
CTGGATAACGCGGGGTGGAGCAGCCCGGTAGCTCGTCAGGCTCATAACCTGAAGGCCGCAGGTTCAAATCCTGCCCCCGCAACCAAACCCTGCCCAATCCAGACACAGATCATCTGTTATCGCCGGCGCAAAGCCTCATCTTCGCTCCAATGCTAGCTCCTCCTCCTGCACACCATAACCCGAAGGCCCAAGCCGAAAAGCCGCAAAACAAATCCGAGCTTCCCTCTTTACATATAAGCTCGCACCAAGCGGGCCTAGAGGCCAAGACGAAAAAGCCCTCCATCTCGGAGGGCTTTCGGTTGTCTGCGGTATGCTTACTCGTCCCGCCGCAGGTTACGGATTCGGTCGAAGAGAACGGCAAGCACAATTGCCCCGCCAATAAAGCTACCTTGCCAGAATGCGTTGATGCCGAGAAGGCCAAGACTGTTGCGGATAACCTCGATGAGTGCTGCGCCGATCAGCGCCCCAAAGGCGGTGCCGACGCCGCCGGCGAGATTGGCGCCGCCGATAACCGCGGCGGCAATGACCTGAAGTTCCATCCCGGCGCCGATATTCGTGGTGACAGCGCCGAGCCAGCCGGTTTGGATGATGCCGGCAATCCCCGCCGAGAGGGCGGAAATCATATAGACGATGACCTTAATCCTTTGCACAGGAACGCCCGTCAGTGTCGCGGCATGCTCATTGCCGCCGATGGCAAAAACGTAGCGGCCGAACTTCGTCCAGCGCAGCACAAAACCGGTCACGAGTGCCAGCACAACCATGTAAAGCACTGGATTGGCAATGCCGAAAAGCCAGGCGCCGCCACCCAGCGCCAGCAGTTTATCGTGATCGGGCCCAAACTGGAAAACCACAGTGTTGTTGGATGCAACCATCGCCAGGCTGCGCGCAATCGAAAGCATGCCGAGCGTGACGACGAATGGTGGAAAACCGAGATAGGCAATTAACAGGCCGTTGAACGCACCCACCACAAGGGCAGTCCCGACCGAGGCGGCAATGCCGATTTCAATGCTATATCCTGCATGCATGACGACTGCCAGCACCATGCTGCACAGGCACAGCACGGAGCCGACGGACAAGTCGATACCTCCGGTAATGATGACCAGTGTCATGCCCAGGGCGATAATGGCGACGAACGTGACGTTGCGGGTGATGTTGTAGATATTCTTCGCCGTTGCAAAGGAGTCCGTCGCCATCGACAGAAAAATGCAAGCGAAAATGACCGCGATGAGAACCCAGAATGTCTGACCGCTCAGAACGGCTCCAAGCCAGCTTCGCTGCTTCTGTCCGATCGTCTGATCAAGCGTAATCGCCATCGTCGACCTTCTTCTTTCCTGCCGCAACGGGTCGCATCAATCACACCTGTTCGATGGCGCCGGTAATCAGTCCCGTCACTTCCTCGGGCGAACTTGCCGCAATTGGCTTGTCGGCTACTTTTCTGCCTCGTCGCATCACGATCACGCGGTCCGCGACCGAAAAGACGTCGGGCATGCGGTGGCTGATCAGAACAACGGCAATGCCCCGGTCACGCAATTGGCGGATCAAGTTCAGAACCTCGGCCACCTGGCGCACGGAGATCGCCGCTGTCGGTTCGTCCATCAACACGATTTTCGCTTCCGACAGCATCGTGCGAGCGATGGCGACAGCCTGCCGCTGGCCACCTGACATTTGCTTGACGAGATCGCGTGGCCGCGTCTCCGATTTGAGCTCGCGAAAGATCTCCCCGGCGCGCTTGTACATGGTTTTGTAGTCGAGGATGCGAAGAGGCCATACGCCGTGGCGCAGCTCTCGTCCGAGAAACACGTTCGCCGCCGCGGTAAGATTGTTACAGAGCGCCAGATCCTGATGAACGATCTCTATGCCGTGCTTGCGAGCCTCTTTCGGCCGATGAAGCACGATCTCGGTGCCATCGAGACGCATGGTTCCGTGGCTCGGCCGAAAATTGCCGGCAATCATCTTAACCAACGTGGATTTACCGGCTCCGTTATCACCCATAAGGCCGACCACCTGCCCCGCTTCAAGCGAAAACGAAACATCGTTGACAGCCTGGATGGCACCGAAATGTTTGGAAATATTGGTGAGTTCAAGAACTGCCACCAGCCTCCCGGCCTCCCAAAACTTGCAGCTATTCCGCCGCTCCAAACCCGAATTTATTTCGGCCCAAGGCTGAAGCGAATTCGCCGTTCCAATATCCTCCCAGGAAAGGCGATTATTAGCATTTACGCAAAACCGGACGAGAGCGTCAACTCATTGTCCTGGGTGCTGGGCCTATTGTAGCAAAAATCTGTTTTGTCAGACAAATATCAATTGACGGAAGTCGTGCTCGAATATTAGCTATTGCTGGGAGAGAGAGCATGCTGATCCTTGTTACCGGTGCGACGGGCAAGGTCGGGCAGCGCTTTATTGCTGGGCTGCTTGACGATCCGAGATTTTCCAAAGCCCGTATTCGCGCGCTTTGTCATAACCGTTTGTGCGAGGCGACCGACCGTGTCGAAGTCATTCGCGGCTCGATCGCCGATCGCAACGTAGCGGCTGCTGCGGTGCGTGGCGCTAGCCATGTCGTCCATCTTGCCACCTGCAAGGAAACCCCTGAAGACATCATGGATGTTGCGGTCAAGGGCCTCTTTTGGCTGCTCGAGGAGTTTCGCACGAGCGTCACTGCACGCCAGGTCATCCTGATCGGCGGGGATGCAGGCATAGGGCATTTCTATTATCGCCATGACGGCCCAATTACCGAGAGCGTCCGCCATTGTGCCTATCCAGGAAGTTATGCGCTTTCCAAGGTGCTGGAAGAGGTGATGCTAGAGCAGTTCGGCATTCAGTACGGCCTTAATGGCTGTTGTCTGCGTGCGCCCTGGATCATGGAAAAAGACGACTTCAAATATTCGCTGTCTTTCGGAGACGACGTCTTTGGCGGCCCGGACTGGAAGACGCTCGTTCCCGAAGAAGCCGCGCGGCGCTACGCAGCCATGGGTACGGTGCCATTGCTGCTCGATGCTGACGGTCGTCCCCTAAAACGCAACTTCGTGCATGTCGATGACCTCGTGTCTGCAATATTGGCAGCGATCGACAATCCTCGGGCGGAGCGGCAGCTCTTCAATATCTGCATGGATCGGCCTGTCGACTATGCTGAAGTGGCCGCCTACCTGTCGCGCACGCGAAATCTCGGCTCTGTCGAGATACCAAGCCGCTTTCATTCCAACTGGATGGACAACAGCAAGGCGAAATACCTGCTGAATTGGCGGCCACACTATGATCTCGAAAAGCTTATCGACTCGGCGTGGCAATACGAGCGTTCGAAGGTGGAGCCTCGCGTCGTCTGGTATCCGGGTTGATATCGGATGGCGGGCACGCAGTGCCCGTCTGTTTCAAGGGAGGAAACCATGAGGAAGGCATTACTACTTACTGCCGCAGTTTTAGCGCTGACCGCTGGGCAGGCCCTGGCTAAGAAGCAACTCGTCATCGTCGTCAAAGGCCTCGACAATCCGTTCTTCGAAGCAATCAATCAAGGATGCCAGAAGTGGAACAAGGAGAACCCTACGGCCGAATACGAATGCTTCTACACCGGTCCGGCATCGACATCTGATGAAGCTGGCGAGGCGCAGATCGTTCAAGATGTGTTGGGCAAGGCCGACACGGCTGCAATCGCAATTTCGCCGTCAAATGCAAAGCTCATCGCCCAGACCCTGAAGACCGCCAATCCGACGGTTCCGGTGATGACGCTCGATGCCGATCTTGCAGCCGAGGATTCAGCGTTACGCAAGACCTATCTCGGCACGGACAACTACCTCATGGGCGCACGGATCGGCGAGTACATCAAGAAGGCAAAGCCGAACGGCGGTAAGATCTGCACAATTGAAGGCAATCCTGGAGCAGACAATATTCTACGCCGCGCGCAAGGTATGCGCGATACACTCACCGGCCAGAAAGGCCTCACCGCGCTGAAAGGCGAGGGCGGCTGGACGGAAGTTGCCGGCTGTCCGGTGTTCACCAATGACGACGGCGCCAAGGGGGTTCAGGCAATGACCGATATTCTCGCGGCCAATCCTGACCTGGACGCATTCGGTATCATGGGTGGCTGGCCATTGTTTGGCGCGCCGCAACCCTATCGCGACCTGTTCAAGCCGATGGCGGCCAAGATCGGCAGCAACGATTTCGTCATTGGTGCCGCCGACACGATCGGCGACGAGGTTGCTATTGCGAAGGAAGGCCTGGTGACTGCGCTCGTCGGCCAACGGCCCTTCGAGATGGGCTACAAGGCTCCCTCGGTGATGATGGATCTTATCGCCGGCAAGACGGTTGATGATCCGGTATTCACCGGGCTCGACGAGTGCACGAAGGATACAGTGGATACCTGCATTCAAAAGTAGGCTCACGGTTTGGCGCACCCAGGGTGCGCCGACTGTCTGACGAGACGGATCGAAGGATCCGGAGGGCTTGACGCGCCCTGAATTCCGCGCCCTTTTGTCAGAGTCAATCGCAGGCGACTTCCTCGTTATTACGATTGTTTTGATAGTACGTGCAGACAGTCGAAAGAATGCTGAGGCAGTAGACGTAAATGCCTGACAGGAAATCGGGAAAGGCGACGGCTTCGGTCGGGGTGGTGACGGTTGACCACTTGGCCACCACAAGGCGCCCAAATGCTCCCCGCATGGCTGGAGCGAGTGTTCATGTGTCATTGGCGGGCGAAATCGGCCTCCGAATCGTGCGCGGCGACTACCCGCCGGGCACGATCCTGCCTAACGAAGCCAAATGGTCAGAAGTCTATGAAGTCAGCCGCTCAGCGGTGCGCGAAGCGATCAAGATGCTGATGGCCAAGGGCCTGCTTTCCTCCCGTCCGAAAATCGGCAGTTGGGTCGAGCCCAGGGAGCGATGGAACCTGCTGGATCGAGATGTATTGGGCTGGTATGCCGCGTCTCCCGATCGGGAAGCCTTCCTAAGAACTGTGCAAGAACTCAGGCATATGATCGAGCCGGAAGCAACAGCGCTTGCTGCGGAGCGTCGAACTGAGGAGCAAATGAAGGCCATCAGTCAAGCCCTGCATGACATGGGTCAGGCGACATCACTCCAGCAGCGAACAGAATCCGATACGCGATTTCATATCGCGATCTTGCGCGCCTCCGGAAACGATCTGCTGGTGCCGCTCGGCGTATTGATCGAATCGGCCCTGAACCACCTCTTCACTCATGTCACGCGAGAAGAAGACGACTTGCGATATGTGCTGAAACTTCATGAAAATATTGAGAAAAACATCCGATTGCAGCGACCGAACATGGCGCGTAACGCTGTCCGCAAGGTGCTGGCGAATACCGACCAACTGATAGCGCGGTGGTCACGATAGGAGTTTGTATCCTGTCTGGTAGAAAAAGTGGCCGCCAATCCGCGCGCGTACCCTAAATGGGATGGCAGCCGACGGAAAAGCCCGCTCTCAAGGGGGCTTGGCCAAGGGCTGAGATTTGGAATGCAGTTGCTCAGGAAACCAGCGCTGCCCCGCGCGGCGACTTTGCCATCAGCCTTGCATAGGCGATGGCCGAGAGCATGTTGACATGGTTGGCGCGGCCGGTTCCGGCGATGTCGAAGGCGGTGCCGTGGTCGACGGAGACGCGGTCGATCGGAAGGCCGAGGGAGACGTTAACGGCGGTCTCGAAGGCGACCAGCTTGATCGGGATATGGCCCTGATCGTGATATTGGGCGATGACCAGATCGAAAGCGCCGTTATAGGCGCGCGCGAAGACTGTGTCGGCGGAAATCGGGCCGACAACGTCGATGCCCTTGGCCTGCGCCAGCTCGACGGCAGGCGCGAGGAATTCCGTATCCTCGGTTCCGAAGAGGCCGTTCTCACCGCAATGCGGGTTGAGACCGGCGACCGCGATGCGTGCCTTTTTGCCGAGGCGCATGAAGTGGTTGTGACCGGCTTCGATCGTTGCCAGCACACGCTCGGTCTTGGCACGTTCGATTGCGCCCCTTAGCGAAACATGAGTCGAAACGTGAATGGTATTCAGTCGCTCGGAGGCGAGCAGCATGAAGGAGCTCTTCGAGCCGGTCAGATGCGCCAGGAGACCCGTATGGCCGTCGTAATGGTGGCCGGCAAGGTTCATGGCTTCTTTGTTGATCGGCGCCGTGACGATGACGTCGGCTTCCTTCGACATGGCGAGATCGACGGCACGGGCGATGTAACGAACAGATGCATCACCGGCGACTGGACTGACCTTGCCGATCTCGGGGAGGGGGGCGTCGAGCGCAACTTCGTCTACGGCGATCGTGGTGCCATTTTCAGAAGCGGTGGCGCCGAATTTGAGGCTGATGTCGGTCGCGCGTGCGGCCCGTTCCAGCGCTTCGGTATTGCCGACAATGACAAAGTCGCGGCGTTCATCTGCGGGCAGTGCGGCCAGCGCCTTGACGATCACTTCAGGGCCGACACCGGCGGGATCGCCGAGGGTTACTGCGACTTTTGCATTCCTGTCCATCAGTCAAATTCCTCTTGAAAGCCCCGCCTCAATAGGCTGCTTCGTAGATCGAGCGTATGTCAGTGCGCGTCAGCTCGCGCGGGTTGTTATCCAGAAGCCTGCGGATGGCGAAAGCATCGTCGGCCATGGCGTCGAGATCGTTTTGCGGCACGCCGAGACCCGAAAGGGTCATCTCAATGCCAAGCTCGGCGCAGAAGGCATAGGCGGCATCGAAAACCGATTTTACGGTATCGGAGGTTTCATAGCCGAGTGCGGCCATGACCGCTCTCGTTTTCTCGGGTACGGCCGGGGTGTTGAAGGCAAGAACATGTGGGAAGATTAGCGCGTTGGCCGCACCATGGGCAACATGCCAGCGGGTGCCGAGCGGGTAGGCGAGAGCATGGCCGCCTGCCGTATTGACCGGCCCGAGGCAGAAGCCGCCATAGAGCGAAGCGAGCGAAAGACCGGCACGGGCTTCGGCATCCGAACCGTCGCGTACCGCACGAGCGAGATATTTGCCGACGAGCCGCGTCCCCTCAATCGCGTAGATATCGATCATCGGGTGTGCCTTGCGATTGGTAAAGGCCTCGACGCAATGCGCCATGGCATCCACACCCGTTGCTGCCGTTGTACGGGCCGGCACGGAGAAGGTGAGCGACGGGTCAATGACGGCTATATCGGCGAGCATATGAATGCTCTCGACCGCTAGTTTCGCCTGTGTCTGCGGGTCGGTAACCAGCGCACGAATGCCGGCTTCGCTGCCCGTGCCCGAGGTTGTCGGCACTTGTGCGAGCGCGACCTTTCGCGGTCCCTGCACCTTGTTCGGACCGACGACATTGCGCAAGCTCTGCGAGGAGCCAGCCAGTACGGCAGCGAGCTTTGCAAGGTCCATGGCGCTGCCGCCGCCGAAGCCGACGATGAGGTCGGCGTGTGCGGCTTCCGCAGCTGCGAGTACTTTGTCGAGATTGGCGATATCCGGCTCAGGCGTCACGTCCGAGAAGACCGAAACCTCGCCCTTCAACTGCAGGAGATCGACGCGCGTTGCATTGAACGCGTCCGAGATGACCAGCGTTCGGGAATAGCCCTTGTTTGCTGCCCAGCCGCCCAGCTTCCCAGCGATTTCGAGACCGAATTCGATCAGGTGCGGCCGGATAACGGTAATAGGTGAATCCAAACTGACCATATGCGGTCCTCCCCGATGCGCGACGGACTAGGTCGTCACTGATGTAAATTTGTTATCCTGTTCGCCGATTTTTGGCAAGAATGAATGGCGTGTTTTCTCGTTTAGCAGTTTATTTTGATGACTCCGGTCTCGGAAAGATCAGGTTATTTTCCTGTAAGCTATTGAAATATTTTGATATAGAGAAATGTGGCGATTATACAAAACCTTGGTCAGGGCCGGTAGAGCAATTGTCGTGCATTTGTAAAAAAATTGGCGAAATGGGATGAGGAGGCCAAGTGCCCGAGCACAGCGCCTCCCCGAACGTCATTCCTGAAGAAAGAAATCGCTAAGCGATTGTTTCCAATGGGATACGTACGTATTTAATAGCGCGCCGATAGTAGGTGTAGGCCACATGAAGCGCGCCATCCGGTCCCTGCGTGATCGAGGGGTAAGAGAACTCGCGATTGAGCATGTCTTTGGAATTGTTGCTGAGGCAGTAGCCGTCGCCCGTATCCAGATTGAATTTGCGCTCGAAATGGCCGCCCTGATCAGTTGAAATGGCAAGGCTCAAAGGTGCCCGCGGAACGCCCCATATAGCCTTTCGAGTTGCTGTGTGGGCTATTTCGACTGCTGACGGCTGGCTTTCACCCTTGTCGCTTTCGATCTCATCATAAAGCGAGAGACGCCGCGCATCGGACGAAGCGGCGTTGCTGTGGTTGTAAACCACCGCGATTCTCCTATCCTTGAGGCCGATAGCCTGGATTGAGGAGTTGTTGTTGGGGAGATTGGTGTGCTCTGGCGCGGTCCATGTCTCGCCCTGGTCGTCAGAGACGGAGGCGCGGATATTTTCCGAATAACGGTCGCGGAAGAAGGCAACCATTTTGTTCCCCTCAAGCGGTACGATATTCATGTGCACGGCGCCCAGACTGTCGGCTATCTCTTTCATTTGCCAATTTTTTCCGTCGTCGCGGGAGATTAGCACACCGGCGGTGTCTGCATCGCCGCTCCAGCGCTGGCCGGGCAGGCTGATGCAGCGAAAGACGGGGAGCAGCCAATGGCCGTTACCGTTGACGACAATGGGTTGGCGGACGAACGTCCCGGGGAGGTTGCAGAGGATTTCAGGCGGAGCGAAGTTCTTGCCGCCATCCTCGGAGATCCGGCATTTGACAACTGCGCCGTCCTGATCGCCAGACGTCTGAGAGGTATAAAGCAGCCAGACACGGCCATCCGGGGAATTGAAAATCAAAGGGTTTTGTTCGGATTTTGTCGGGTCGTCGGACATTTTTTCCGGTTCGGACCAACGATCTGCGTCGGGTGCCAGACGCGACATGTAGATAGAGATGTCGCCCATGCCCTCCATCGTGCCGCCGAACCAGACGCAAGTTAGGGTGCCATCCGCCAGAAAAGCGAGGTTAGCGGCGTGGTTCTGAATACATGGAGAGGGCAGATAGGCGTCAAGACGACCGGCCTGGGCGCCATTTGCCTTCAGCGTGCCATCCATCAATTCGGGAACTTGTTCGGGCTTCAAGCCTGACGATTGCATGGCTTCCTTCCTTACGGCAGCTTTGAATAACCTTCGGCGAGCGCGGCATATTCCGCGTCATTCAGCGGCACCAGCGGCGGGCGCGTGCGCTTCCAAGCGGCATTGCCGGTTTTCAGTCCGACCATCGCCTTGATCGTCGGGATCTGCACGTAGGAATTCGACAAGGTGCGGAAAGCATTGATGCGCGCCTGTGCGGCTTCGACCTCGGCGCTCTTCGTTTCGTCGTGAATATTGTCGTAGACCGTGCGCAGCGAATTGGCGACAAGGTTCGAGGTGGCGGTGATGCAGCCGGCGCCGCCGGCTTTCAGGAGCGGCAGCAGCAGCGGATCGGCGCCGCAAAGCACAGAAAAGCCCGGACAGGCGGCGGTAATAGCCTGCATGTTATTGAAATCGCCTGCGGATTCCTTGATGCCGACTACAGTGTCCGGGAAGGCTTCGACCAGTCGGCTGATGAGCGGAACTGAGAGCGGAACGCCCGAAACCTGCGGGATGTGATAGAGGATCACCTGCAGCCTGTTATCGCCAATCTTTTCCAGAGTCTGGGCGTAGGCTGTAAACAGGCCCTCGTCTGAAACGCCCTTGTAGTAGAAGGGCGGCAGCATCACGACCTGGGTGACGCCGAGCGACAGCGCATGCTTCGTCAGTTCGACAGTCTCAGGGATGGCGACGACGCCGGTACCAGGCAACAACTTGTCCGCGGGGATTCCGGCGTTCAGCGCTGCCTCAAGAAGCATGTGGCGCTCGGCGGAAGAGAAGGAGTTGGCTTCGCCGGTCGTTCCAAGCAAGGCAACGCCGTGGCAGCCTTCGTTGATCAACCGGTGGCAATGTTCGGTAAAGAGGCCGATATCGGGGTTGCCATCGGTGTTGAGGGGGGTAGCGGCGGCGCTATAGACGCCTGTAATCTTGTGATTGCTCAAGGTATCCTCCTCGTCAGACCGGGCTTTCCGGCACGTTCCTAGGCTTCCGTATTCATCGTAATGCGCTGCAGTTGTCAATCTTACAAATTTGAAATCTTCTGAAACTGTTTTATAACATGTTGAATTTTATTAACAAATAATTCTGTCGCCTTGTTTTGATGTTCTGTCCGTTATTTTCCATTGACAGATTTACATTATCGCGCAAATGTCGGTGGCATATCGCGCAGCTTCGGGGAGGTCTTTCGAAAGGCGCGCTATTTGCCATGGAGGAGCAAATGACAATTCGCAACGACCAAAACTTTTCGCAGATTTCCCGCCGCGACGCGCTGAAGCTCGGGCTCGCGGCCGGCGTCGGCTTCTCGCTCTTCGGCGCGAGCGCCCGCATCGTCATGGCGCAAGACGGTCAGGTTCTCAAGGCCATCAATCCGGCCTTCGACCAGGATTGGTCGCCGTTGCGCGGCGGCGGCAGAACCTTCCGCTGGAACTCCTTCTGGTGGGCTTCGCCGATGTATTTCGACGCCGACGGCAAACTCCAGCCCTACGTCTTTACAAGCTGGGAGTCGCCGGACAAGAAGGTCTGGACCTTCAAGATCGATCCGAAAGCCGTCTTCTCCGACGGCAGCAAGATCACTGCGGCCGACATCAAAGGCTCGTGGGAAGTTTCCTCCATGCCCAATACGAAGAACCAGCGCGTCGATCAGGTTCTGAGCAAGGTCGCCGGTTATAAGGAAATGTCTGACGGCTCCGCCAATGAGCTGACCGGCGTTGCAACGCCGGATGAATCGACCGTCGTCTGCACGCTGACGGAAGCCGATCCAATCTTCTTCATGCGTCTTGCCAACCATATCGTGCCGATCACCAAGGCCGAGCAGTCGCGCGGCAGCGATGGCGAGGAAGTGGCTGACTGGTACAAGCCGGATAGCAAGGCCGTCTTTTCCGGCCCGTTCAAGCTGACGGCAATCGATATCGATGCCGGCACGCTGACCTTCGAGCCGAACGAAAAGTTCTTCGGGCCGAAGCCGAAGCTCGCCCGTATCGAGATCAGCTCGATCGAAGACAACGTCACTGCGACGTCGCTGATCAAATCAGGCGAATACAATGCGCATACCGAGCTCGTCACCTCAACGATCATCCAGGATCTCGGCCCGGAATTCTCCGCCGGCCCGCTCATCCCGACGAGCCAGCATTTCTGGTTCAATACCTCGCGTGCGCCGATGGACGATCCCAAGGTTCGTCAGGCGCTGATCATGGCGGTCGACCGCGATGGTCTGTTCAAGGCGTCCTATCCGGATGGTCCGCACAAGAAGGCCGACCAAATCCTGAACTCGGTACCGGGTGCGGATAATTCCGGTTTCGAGCCCTATCCGTATGATCCGGCAGCGGCCAAAAAGCTTCTGGCTGAATCGAGCTATGGCGGCCCGGAGCGTCTTCCGAAGCTGCTGTTCGTCGGCATTTCCGGCCCGGCGATCCAGGCGGCCGCCCAGTTCATCGCCGAGCAGTGGCGCCAGAATCTCGGCATCACCGCCGTCGATATGAAGCCGCAGCAGGATGCCTATGCCGGTCCGGACCAGAACGCGGTGCAGATCTTCCGCGACGACGTCGGCACGCGCGTTCCTGACGCCGTTTCCTATCTCGCCGGCTCCATCGCTTCCACTTCGTCCAATGCCCAGAACAAGCTCGGCGGCTACAAGAACGACAAGGTGGACAGCCTGCTTGCAGAAGCAGCAACCAAGGCTGCCGACGATCCGGATCGCGTGAAGCTCGCACAGGAAGCCCAGAAGGTCTTCCGCGACGACTGGGCCTTCCTTCCATGGTATTCTCAAGCGATGTCGCGCTGGGCAACCAAAGATGTCAAGGCAATGGAAAAGAACCTCGACTGGCAGGTCGTCGCTCCCTGGGACGTTTCCATCGGCTGAAGCCGATAGCAGGGCCGCATGACGCGGCTAAAGCAGCGGCGCGAAGGTCGAAAGGCCTTCGCGCATTATTTCAAAAAGAACCGGCGGCTGCGGCCTCTCGCGGGAATGCGCCGGATAAGAATGGGAGGTGACCTTGCTACGCTACGTGCTGACGCGGTTTGCCATCTGGATTCCGTCCGTCCTGGTCGTGATGATGGCCGTCTACGCGATGGCTTTCTACGGTGCCGGCGATCCAATCAAGCTGATCTTCCTTCGCGCCCCCGGTGATGTCGCCTATAACCCGCAACGTATTGAGGCCATCCGCGAAAGTGCGGGTCTCAACAAGCCCTTCATCGAACAGTTCGGCCTTTACATCTGGAACCTGCTGCATGGGCAGTTCGGTAATTCGCTGACTTCGGGCCGCGCCGTCTGGGCGATGGTTTCGGCTGCTGCTCCCGTTTCCTTCCAGCTCGCACTCTGTTCCATCATCCTGACGGCCGTGATCGCGATCCCGCTCGGGATGATCGCCGCGCTGAACCAGAACAATCGCGTCGATTATACGATTCTCGGCACAGCGCTGTTCCTCTGGGCAATTCCGGCCTATGTCGCCGGCCCGCTGCTCATGGTGGCGCTGATCGTTCTCTTGCCAATGATCAAGGTTCCCTATGGCTGGGGCGGCGTCTTCGACGTGCGCATCATCCTGCCGCTCATCGTGCTCTCCTTCCAGCCGATCGCGCTGATCGTGCGCCAGACGCGTGCCGCCGTCATCGAAGTGTTGTCTGAAGATTTCGTCCGCACGGCGCGTGCCAAGGGCGTGCCGGAAATCGTTGTGGCGCTGAAGCATATCCTGCGCCCGGTTCTGACGCCGGTCGTAACACAGCTCGGCCTGATCATGATTACGATCGTCAACGGCGCCATTTTCGTGGAGCTCGTTTTTGGTCTGCCGGGCCTTGGGCGGTTGACCGTGCAGGCGCTCACCAATTCCGACTATCCTGTCATTCTGGCGATTACCCTGATCGGATCCTTCCTGGTCATGGTGTCGAACCTGCTGGTCGATGTGCTCTATCCGCTGCTCGATCCGCGCGCGAATGATTCCAGAAGGAGCCGCTGATCATGTCCGCCATTCCTCTTTCGACGGTCGAAACTGCAGAAGAGCCGCCGGTCAACCTGTGGCGTGATGCCTGGCAGCGCCTGAAGCGCAACAAGCTTGCGATCTTTGGCCTCATCGTGATCGTCATCCTCGCCTTCACGGCGATCTTCGGCCCGTCTCTCACACCCTACGACTACCTCAGCCAGGATCTCGCGTCGCGTAACGCGCCGCCGTCGCTCGCGCATTTTTTCGGGACTGACGATCTTGGCCGCGACGTCTTCAGCCGTATCGTATTCGGAACGCGCACTGCCTTCCTCGTCGCCGTCATCGTGACCTGCATCGCGGTACTGATCGGGCTTCTGCTCGGCGCCATCGCCGGCTTCTTCGGCAATCCCTACGACCGGGCCATCATGTGGCTGACCGATGTGACGATGTCTGTACCGAACCTGCTGCTCGTCGTCGTGATCAACGCATCCCTGAAGACGCCGATCACCAGATGGATGGAGGCGCAATATCTGGCGACCCTCAATCCCTTTTATCGCCAGACGGTCTGGGTGGATTTCATCCTGGTCTTCGGCTCGATGGCGCTGATCTCCTGGCCGCCTTATGCACGTCTCGTGCGCGCCCAAGTTCTGTCGATCCGCAACCGTCCCTATGTCATGGCGGCACAGGCGCTCGGCCTTTCCAACTCGCTGATCATCCTGCGCTATATCGTGCCGAATGCGCTTGGTCCGCTGATCGTTTCCGTCAGCGCCGGTCTCGGTACCGCCATGGTGCTGGAAAGCGCCTTCAGCTTCCTCGGGGTCGGCGTCAATCCGCCCACACCAAGCTGGGGCAACATGATCTCGGACGGCTTGCGCGTCTGGCAGCATTATCCGCATCTCCTCGCCGCTCCGGCGGCCGTGCTCGGTCTTGCCTCGGTAGCCTTCAGCTTCCTCGGCGACGGCCTCAACGACGCACTCAATCCGCGGGGCGGCAAATGATAAACGCAACGACCAATGAACGCCTGCTGGACGTGAAGGATCTCACCATCGAGATCGATACGCGCCGCGGCCCCGCTGTCGTCGTCGATGGTATCGATCTCTACGTCAACAAGGGCGAGACGCTCGGCGTCGTCGGTGAATCCGGCTGCGGCAAGAGCCTGACGATGCTGAGCCTGATGCGGCTCCTGCCCAACAAGATCAAGGTGACGAAGGGTTCGGCGACATTTGACGGCCGCGACCTGCGGAAGATGTCGAACCGCGACCTGCGCAAGGTGCGTGGCGGCGACGTCGGCTTCGTCTTCCAGGATCCGATGACCTCGCTCAATCCGGTCATGCGCATCGGCGACCAGATCTGCGAACCGCTCATCTATCATCGCAAGATGTCGAAGGCGGACGCGCGGGCGCGCGCCGTCGAGCTTTTGCGCCTCGTCGGGATTCCCGGCCCCGAAGAGCGGCTGATGGCCTATCCGCATGAGCTTTCCGGCGGTATGCGTCAGCGCGTGATGATCGCGATCGGCCTTGCCTGCAACCCGAAGCTTCTGATCGCCGACGAGCCGACGACCGCGCTCGACGTGACGATCCAGGCCCAGATCGTCGATCTGGTGAAGGATCTGCGCGCCAAGCTCGGCATGTCCGTCGTCTGGATTACCCACGATCTCGCGCTGATCGCCGGCCTCGTCGATCGCGTCGCCGTGCTCTATGCCGGTACGGTCGTGGAAGATGCGCCGGTGGACGAGCTCTATGCTCGTCCCAGCCATCCCTATACGCGCGGCCTGTTGTCCTCGATTCCGAAGCTCTCGGACGCGCCGGCAAGCCGTCTCTCCTCAATCGGTGGTACGCCGCCGGAGCCCGGTCGCCGCCCCAAGGGCTGTCCTTTTGCGCCGCGCTGCCCGCTAGCCGAAGCCATCTGCCACGAGCGGGTGCCGCGGCTTGAGCCGGTCTCCGGCAACAGCGCACATCGCGCCGCCTGTTTTGTCGTCCAGAGAATGCAGGAGGCTGCGTGATGAGTGCCCAACCGCTCCTGAAGGTCGAAAACCTCGTCAAGCATTTCCACGTCAAGCTCGGTGCTTTCGGCGAGCGCTCCGCGACCGTCTATGCCCTCGACAATGTCAATCTCGAGATCATGGAAGGCGAGACGCTGAGCCTTGTCGGTGAATCGGGCTGCGGCAAATCGACGACCGGCTTCACTATCCTCAATCTTTACAAGGCGACGAGCGGCAAGGTGGTCTACAAGGGCCAGGACCTTGCGACGTTGGATGAAAAGCAGATGCGGCCCTTCCGCCGCGACCTGCAGATCGTCTTCCAGGATCCCTATTCGACGCTGAACCCGCGCATGACCGTCGGCGAGGCGATTGGTGAACCAATCCTCTTCCACAAGCTTGCTACCAAGGCGGAGCTTAAGGACAAGGTTGCCGCACTGCTCACCGATGTCGGCCTGCCGACGCGCTTTGCCCAGCGTTATCCGCATGAGCTTTCCGGCGGCCAGCGCCAGCGCGTCGTCATTGCGCGAGCGCTTGCCTGCCAGCCGAAGTTCATCGTCTGCGACGAGGCGATCTCCGCACTCGATGTGTCGATCCAGGCGCAGATCATCAACCTGCTGCTCGATCTCCAGGAAAAATATGGCCTGACTTATCTTTTCATCGCCCATGACCTCGCCGTCGTGCGCCATATCAGCACCCGTGTTGGCGTCATGTATCTCGGCCGCCTGACCGAGCTTGCGACACGCGAAGAGCTTTTCGACAATCCGCTGCATCCCTATACGAAGGCACTGCTTTCGGCCGTGCCGGAAACCGATCCGGAGCTGGAGCGCAGCCGCAAACGCCAGATTCTGCAGGGCGATGTGCCGAGCCCGCTGAACCCGCCGGCAGGCTGCCGTTTCCATACGCGCTGCCCGATCGCGATGGAGGTTTGCAGCAAAATCATTCCGGAATGGAAGGAAGGGAAGCCCGGCCATCTCGTTGCCTGTCATGCCGTCAATCCGGGGCAGGCCTCATGACGCTGAAAGTCGCCATCATTGCCGACGACCTTACCGGCTCGCTCGATACGGGAACCCCCTTTATGGAGGCCGGGCTGTCAGTGGCTGTCGCGATCGATGTCGAGGCGGTCGGCAAGGCACTTGAAACCGGTGCTGAAGTCGTCGTCGTCAATACGGCTTCGCGTGGCCTTTCAGAGGAAGAAGCTGTCGCGCGCGTGCGGGCAACAGCCGAAGCCCTGGGTTCCGCGGGGTCGGCCATTTTCATGAAGAAGATCGACTCCCGGCTGAAAGGCAATGTCGCGGCCGAAAGCATTGCGCTGGCTGACATGCTTGGCCTCAAGAATATCCTGATGGCACCGGCCATTCCCGATCAGGAGCGCATTACCTATCGCGGTTGCGTGGTCGGGCGCGGCGTCGAGCATCCCTTGCCGATCGCCGATCTGTTTTCCGGATATGGCCGCAACGTCAATATCGCGGATGCCGAGGATGACGCCGATCTCGATATGATCGTTTCCGAAAACGACTGGCTTTCGACGCTTGCTGTCGGTGCCCGCGGCTTGGGCTCTGCGCTCGCTCGCTGGCTCGGGGAGACGGCACGGGTCGTGCCGGAATTTCCGACCACGCGGAAGACACTCTTTGCCTTCGGTTCACGCGATCCGATTACGGCTGTGCAGATGGAGCGTCTCGTAGCTTCGCAGGCGCTGCGTATCGTTGTCGATGCGCCCATGGGTATAGTCGAAAGCGGCGAGGGGCTGGCGCTGCCGGCGCTGCTGCGTTGCACGGGCGAGATGCAGGGCAATGCCGCGCTCGTTGCCGCTCGATTTGCGAAGGGCGTGAAATCGGTCATAGATGATACGAGGCCGGATATGATCGTGGTGGGGGGCGGTGATACCGCGCTTGCCGTTTTTCGCGAACTGGGCGTTACAGTCTTGTTGCCGAAGGGGGAAATCGAGGCCGGCATTCCCTGGTTCGACGTAAAGGATGTCAACGGGCGGCAATTTCGATGTGCCGTCAAGTCGGGGGGCTTTGGCAATTCCGATAGTTTGCTAAGACTGATCGTTCGGAATCAGGCGGCGTAACGGATGCCAGCGGGGAGAATGAGAGTGGATGAAGCGAATGGCGGATCGGTAAATCCGGAAGCTGCGCCTCAGGCGCGACCGGAGCGCGGCAGGGCCGTGAAGCTGGTCGATCGTGTCTTCGACCAGTTGATGGAACGCATCCGCGCCGGGAATTACCCGCCGGATTCACGCCTTCCGGGTGAGCACGAATTGGCCTCGATGCTCGGTGTCTCGCGCCCCATCGTGCGCGATGCGCTGGCGCGCCTGCGCGAGCAGGGGATCGTCTATGCAAGACAGGGGGCCGGCACCTTCGTCAGTGCACATGGTTCGCCGGCAGCCCAGCTCGCCTATTCGCCGGTCAAGACGATTGCCGATATCCAGCGTTGCTATGAATTCCGCCTGACGATCGAACCTGCGGCCGCCTATTTCGCGGCGAAGCGCCGTGACGATGCCGCGATCCAGAAGATCGCCGCAGCACTTGCCGATCTGCGGGAAGCGACGAGCCATCAACTGCACCGGGTGGATGCCGATTTCGTCTTCCATCGCGCCGTCACAGAGGCCGCCAACAATCACTATTACACGGCCTCCATGGATGCGCTGAAAGCGCATATTGCTGTCGGCATGCATCTGCATGGGCTTTCGCTGCTCGGTCCGCGGCCGGGTCTGGAGCAGGTGTATCAGGAGCACAACGAGATCTACAAAGCGATCGCCGAGGGCCGGGCAGAGGACGCCCGCGACCTGATGCGCGCCCATCTCGAGGGTTCGAGGGATCGCCTTTTCGAAGGCCGCGTGCTCGATCTGTCCTTCTGATAAGATGCGGCTGCGGGATAGAAACTCGCAGTCTTATTCCTCAAACAAGGCACGTTCCGTCGCGAATATTTTGGTGATGTATTCGGCAACGGTCCGGATCGGCAGATCCTTGCGATGCTGGCGGCGGGTAAGAAGCCAAATTTCTCGCGGCGGCGGGACAGGTTCGAGCGGGCAAAAACAAAGATCTCTCTCCGTGCGGCCAAGATAATGGGGCAGGAGCGCCAGACCGGCGCCCGCCTTGGCAGCCATTGCCTGGGATACCTGATTGTTGGCACGGAAGGACAGGCGTGCATGCGAAAAATGGCGGGCCAGCCAGACCGCCTCAGGCACATAGGCATTCACTTCGTCAAATCCGATGAAGACCGGCTCTGCGCCATCCTCGATCTGTCTGCAGATCTCCTGCGTTCCATAATAGCCGTAACCGATCGTCGCGAGCTGCTTGGCGATCAGATCGCCGTCCTGTGGTTTTCCCAGGCGGATGGCGATGTCGGCCTCGTGGCGTTCGAGGCTGATGGTGCGCAAATCTGTCGCAAGGTCGATATCGAGGCCTGGAAATTGCGTCGTGATCTTCGCCAGACGGGTGATCAGAAAACCTTGCGAAAGTGCAGGTGAGGCGTTGATGCGCACAAGGCCCTTCGGCGTGTCATCCTTCCAGCCGCGCCCGAGTGTTTGCACGGAGGCTTCCATATCGCTTGCAGCTGTCAGCGCGCGCGTTCCCGCAGACGTCAGAACATACCCGTCCGGGCGGCGCTCGACGAGTTTTTCACCGAGCGTTTCCTCCAGTGAATGAAGCCTTCGGGCGATCGTCGCGTGGTTGACACGCAGGGTTCGGGCGGCTGCCGACAGGCTGCCGTGCCGTCCAAGGGCGAGAAAAACCCGGATGTCCTGCCAATCCGGCTCTGTGCGTTTTTTATCAGCCATTGGCAAAGAATAGCAAATTTTCCGCAGAAAGGAACGGGACTAGATAGGTGGCGACCCTCAGAACAGAAAGGTTGCCTACATGACATCTTCCAGTCTCAAGCTCACGCTCGTCGGCGGGCCGACCGTGCTGATCGAATATGGCCTGTTCAGGCTTCTCACCGATCCAACCTTCGACCCGCCGGGCCTCTATAGGGAAAAGCCTGTGCGTTTCGAAAAGACGTCTGGTCCGGCCCTGTCGGCCAAGGAACTTGGCCGGCTGGACGCAGCCCTCCTTAGCCACGATCAGCACCTCGACAATCTCGATAACGCCGGCCGGGCAATGCTGTCGACCGTGGGTACCACCTATACAACCAAGGCCGGAGCAGGGCGGTTGGGCGGCAATGCGCTCGGACTTGATCCGTTCGAAACCGTCACGCTGGAAGGCGCCGATGGTGAGCGGTTGCTGGTCACGGCAACGCCGGCCCGCCACGGCCCTGTCGGTATCGAGCCGATTTCGGGCGATGTCGTCGGTTTCGCGCTCGGCCGCGAAAAGCCGGGTGACCTTCTCTACGTGACCGGCGACACGGTCTGGTACGAGGGCACGGCCGAGGTCGCGCGGCTCTTTTCTCCCAAAGTCGTGCTGCTGTTTACGGGCGCAGCCGAGCCCCGTGGCCGCTTCCACATGACGATGGGCAGCGAGGACGCGCTGGAGGCGGCGCATGCCTTCCCGAACGCGCTGCTTGTGCCCGCGCACAACGAAGGCTGGGTGCACTTCCGCGAAAATCAGGACCAGCTCGCACACAGCTTTTCCGTCTTCAATCTCGAGGACCGCCTGAGGCTCTTCGAAAAAGGCAAACCGCTCACTGTCGACGTGACGGCCTGAGCATCTCATACGTGGCGCAAAGCGCCTATCTTCCAAGGAGACATATCATGAGCAATGAACAGAAAGTTGCAATCATTACCGGTGCTTCGCAGGGTATCGGCGCCGGCATTGTCCAAGCCTATCGCAACGAAGGCTATGCGGTCGTCGCCAACTCCCGCAACATTCAGCCCTCGTCAGATGAAGGCACCGTCGCGGTACCCGGCAATATCGGCGATCGCGCAGTAGCGGAGAAGGTGGTCAAGACCGCTGTCGAGCGTTTCGGTCGCGTCGATACACTGGTCAACAATGCCGGTATCTTCGTCGGCAAGCCGTTTACCGACTATACGGTCGAAGACTTCAACAACGTGATCAATGTGAACGTCGGCGGCTTCTTCCATATCACGCAGTTCGTCCTTGTGCAGATGGCGAAGCAGGGCCACGGGCACATCGTTCAGGTCACCACTGCCCTTGTGGACCAACCGCTCGCTAACGTTCCCTCAGGTCTTGCGACGCTGACCAAGGGCGGGCTCGATGCCGTCACCCGCGGGCTTGCTATCGAATATGCCAAGAGTGGTATCCGCGTGAATGCAGTCGCACCCGGCATCATCCGTACGCCGATGCACGCTCCGGAAACGCATGATTTCCTGAGCGCGCTGCATCCGGTCGGCCGGATGGGTGAGGTCAGCGAAATCGTCGACGCCGTGCTCTATCTCGAGCATGCCGGCTTCGTAACCGGCGAGACGCTGAATGTCGATGGCGGCCAGCACGCCGGCCGTTGGTAAGCAAGGGAGGCAACGGGTGGAGCGCTCTACAGCGACCGTCCTTCAAGGAGAACGACAATGCCTTATGTGAATATCAAGGTGACGCGTGAAGGCACGGCTCCCGGCGCAAGCAGCACCACGCTGGAGCAGAAAGCAGCCCTCATCAAGGGCGTCAGCGATCTGCTCTTCGACATCATGGGCAAGCCGCATGACAGTACCTTCGTCGTCATCGATGAAATCGAGATGGAGAGCTGGGGTGTGGGCGGCCTGCCTGTGCCAGAATATCGCAAGCAGCTTGCGCAAAAGGCTGCGAAATAGAAATAGTGTGGTGGCGGCCGCAAGGCCGTCATTCGCTTTGCGGGCAATGAAATGCAGAGGCATCGTGTCATGGGTAACTGGCAGGACAATCGTATCATCGAGCTTTTCGGTATCGAGCTTCCCATCATTCAGGCACCGATGGCGGGTGCGACCACGGCTGAGATGGTTATCGCGGTGAGCGAAGCCGGCGGCCTCGGGTCACTTCCTGCTGCATTGCTGACGATCGAGCAGACGAAAGCGGCTCTCGACCGGATACGCTCGGCGACATCCAAGCCGATCAATGTGAATTTCTTTGTGCACGCCAATCCGGCAGCCGATCCCGTTGCCCAGATGCGGTGGCGCACCGTGCTTACACCTTATTATGTCGAACTGGGGCTCGATCCTGCCGCACCGCTTCCAGCGGCGGGACGGGCGCCGTTCGATAATGATTATTGTGTGCTCGTGGAAAGCTACCGTCCCGAAATTGTCAGCTTCCATTTCGGATTGCCGGCGCCGGATCTGCTGGAGCGCGTGCGGCGCACCGGCGCGAAGATCATCGCTTCGGCAACGACCGTTGCGGAGGCGCGCTGGCTGGTGGAGCGTGGTGTCGATGCGGTCATCGCCATGGGACTGGAAGCCGGCGGACACCGGGGCAATTTCCTTGATCACGACATGATAACGCAGGTTGGTACGATGGCGCTCGTGCCGCAGATCGTCGATGCCGTCTCTGTGCCGGTCATCGCGGCTGGCGGCATCAGCGACCGACGGGGTGTCCGCGCTGCCTTCGCACTCGGCGCGTCCGCCGTTCAGGTGGGTACGGCCTATCTGCTCACGCCGGAAGCAAGGATCGCCGCCTTCCATCGCGAGGCGTTGAAATCGGCGCGGGACGACAATACCGCCTTGACCAACATTTTCACCGGTCGTCCGGCACGCGGCATCGTCAACCGTATCATGCGGGAGATCGGCCCGCTGTCGCAGACCGCACCGGCGTTCCCGACCGCCGGCGGTGCGCTTGCGCCGCTGAGGGCGGTAACTGAAAAGGAAGGAAGGTCGGATTTCAGCAATATGTGGGCTGGCCAGGCCGCAAGCCTTGCTCGCGAAATGTCGAGCGCCGAGCTGACGCGATATCTCGTCGAAGCCGATTAGCAAGAGATGCTGCCGCAAACGAGGAAGCCGAGGTGTCTCAGCCTTCGGCCGCGCCGGCGGCCTTCGCCTGCTGGGCGGTGCGCAGCGTGGTTGCTGCAGCTGCAGCGCCATTCTTGTCGTCGCCGCCGACTTGCACCATCGGCTGAGCAAATTCGATGCCGTTATTCTGGAAGGCTTCACGAATCTTAGCGTAGGCCTTGCGGCGGATATAGGTTTGCATGCCAGGCACCGTCGTCATGGCGAAGCTCAGGACGATGCCGTAATCGCCGAATTCCTCGACACCCTTCATCTTGAGCGGTTCGATGAAAAGCGGGCCGACCTCTTCATCTTCCTTCAATTCCGTGCCGATGGCCTTGGTGATTTTGCGCGCCTTGTTGATATCGGTGTTGTAGGCGACAGAGATGCGGAATTTGTCGATCACCCAATCGCGGCTCATGTTTTCCACCGCGCCGAGTTCTCCGAAGGGCACAGTGAAGACGGGGCCGCGATGGTGGCGCAGGCGTACCGAGCGTAAGCTGAAGCCTTCCACCGTTCCCTTGTAGTTCTTCGCCTGAATATATTCGCCGACGCGGAAGGCATCGTCGAACATGTAGAAAACGCCGCTGATGATGTCCTTAACGAGAGTCTGCGAGCCGAAGCCGATGGCTACGCCGAAAATGCCGGCGCCAGCAATCAGCGGGCCGATCTCCACGCCGAGCTGAGAGAGCACGATAAGGGCGGCCATAACGGCGACCATGACCGCAAGCGCATTTCGGAAGATCGGCAATAACGTCCGGAATCTCGCACGCTTCGCGGCTTCGGCCGGAGCAAGACCGGTCGCGTCCCCAGACGTCTTGATAGTGCGGTCGATCCAGCCTTTTGCTAGCTGCCAGAGAAGATCGGCAATCAAGAGCACGATGACGCCTTTCAGGAGCCCATTGAGGATGGCCGATATCGTCGTGTTCTGATTTGCAAGCGAACTTGGGTTGAAGCGCCAAACCAGAGCCAACCAGCCAGCAGCGAGCGCGATGACGATTGCCCGGCTGCCGCGCACAAGCAAAATGCTTTTGGGGCTTTCGGGCGGCGTCGATGTGAGCGTTGCTGCAGCCTTGCCGACGGCACGCAAGAGATCGGGCACGACGAGCGCATAAATGCCGATCCAAAAGGCGCCCTTCAGGCCCAGGCACCAGAGAAGCCAGAGGAGACCAAGAAAGACAGTGAGGCCAGTCTTAACAACGAACGAGTGGGCCAATGCTGACCAGACCGCTTCGATCGCGAGTGCCAGCAGCAGAACCGAGAAGCAGTAGGAGATGGCCTCGGTGACCGCAGGATCGATGCCAAGCGGTGCTCCCAACGATGCGGTCGCTCCCGCAAACAATGCGATGCCGAGAAAAATCCGGGCACGCACGGCGAGCGCGGGACGATTGCTTTCCACGAGGCCGATCAGCACCGCGCCGAGACGGTAGACGATGAAGGCGACGAGATAGGCGAGGAGCACAAGCCGGGCAAGTGGCGGCCATTCAACGGCAAAGAAGATGATCGCAACGACGACCGCAAAAATCCCGACTGGAAGAAGGCGGGCGACCGGACCAATCGATGGAGACCGGGCGCGTCTATAGAGCCATTCGGCAGCAGCGCCGAGGGCGATCAGTCCCGAAAAAATCAGGAAGATGGGCGCATAGCCGTGCGAAATGGCATCCTGGCGGGCACGTGCGGCGCCTTGGGAGACTTCGGAGGGAATGCGTGGAATCGCGGCCAGAATGCCGTCGATACGCGCCCGTGCCTTCGTTTCCCACGCAGCAAATTCCGACGGTTCTGCAGCGGCTGCAGCCGTTGCGTCCTGCTCTTTTTTCCGGCTTTCCAGCCAGGTCTGGATCTCGGGATCCTGCAGCAAGCCTATCAGCTGGTCGATCTTCTGCTGGGGTGGTGATGGTGCGGTTTGCGCTGTCGCCGAGGTCATGACGAGAAGAGCCAGAAGAAATACCGCCAGCCTGATCATTCGCTATGTCTCCATTTCATGGAGGAAGGATGAGCACAGCCGATACGTTTATGGGAGTACGTTACTGTAAACTCCGGCGTAAAGTCGAGGAGAAGCGTAAATGGCAGCGGATTTACGGCAACGTACTTCCATCTTGCCCCTGCCATTTTACAATCGACGGGACGAACAGGAGCCCGGATCTCCAATGGCTACGGAAGAAGACATCAGGCGGAACGGTACGGAAACTGCACAGCGTGCGAAGTATCGTCGGCGGAGGCCAGGGCGGAACTCGAACACGAATTCTGTCCGATCCCAGATTCCATGCTACGGAACGACAGCGAGTGATCCTCCGGTTCGTGACCGGAATCTTGTCGATCCAGAAACCATCGACCTTCACGGGTGGGCGGGCGCCTCCTTCGGAGGTGATCGTTCGATCCGATCGTGACGGTTCGTCTGGGAATCCAAATCATGCCTTCGGGTGCCGCGTTCGAAGCTGTGCGTCGCCAAATGCCAGCCATGCCATCGTCACCTCCGGGGTGTGAGCTGGAAGCTTCGCGCGTCGGCACAGAAGACGGAAGTACGTTACCGTAAATGCGCTTGTATGAGATGGGCAGCGTAAATTTACGGTAACGTACTTGTTTGCCGGATCGTGCCTGTGTCTTGATGCCTCATGGATATCGGAGGGACATGATGGGCCGTATAAGGTTCACGCCTTGCTTGCTGGCGCTATCGTTTGGCCTTTCTGGCATGATCGGCACTGCCGGCGCGCAGGAGGCCGACAGCGATCTTGCCAAGAAACTCAGCAATCCAGTCGCTTCGCTGATCAGCGTTCCCTTCCAATTCAACTACGATCGTGGCTTCGGCCCTGAGGATGGCAACCGCGAGACGCTCAACATCCAGCCCGTGATACCGTTTTCCATCAACGAGGACTGGAACGTCATATCGAGAACCATTCTGCCGGTGATCTGGCAGAACGATATTGCGGGCTCCTCCGGCCACCAGTTCGGCATCGGCGATATCACACAGAGCTTCTTCTTCTCTCCCAAGCAGCCCGGACCTAGCGGGCTGATCTGGGGCATCGGCCCGGTCTTTCTTATTCCGACAGCCACGGACGAATTGCTGGGGAGCGGCAAATGGGGTGCGGGGCCGACCGCAGTGCTGCTGAAACAGGACGGTCCCTGGACCTATGGCATCCTTGCCAATCACATCTGGTCCTTTGCAGGCCAGAGCGACAGGGCGGACGTAAGTTCGACCTTCCTGCAGCCTTTCCTCTCCTACACAACGAAAAATGCATGGACCTTCACGCTCAACACGGAGAGCACCTATGACTGGGAAGCCAACCAGTGGTCCGTGCCAATCAACCTGCAGGCTTCGAAGCTTTTGAAATTTGGCCAGCAGCCGGTCAGCCTTACCGCCGGTGTTCGCTATTGGGCCGACGCGTCCGATAACGGGGCCGAAGGCTGGGCGTTCCGCGTCGGCATGACGTTCCTGTTTCCCAAATAGGGATGGGCATAGCGCTGCTGTCAGGCAAGCTCTCTTCTGTCAGGCGCGGTCGGATGGAGCGGCGGCAGTACCAATCGTTTTTTCTCGTCGATCAGCATGCCTCGCCAACCAATCGGCGATGGTTCGATATCCGAGCTCGCAGGCCCAAGACTGAAGGGCGGAGGCGCGGTGAAGAAGTCGGGTACGAAGACTTCGTCCCGGTTGAGCCGCATGATTGCGGCTTCCGATTGTTCGTCGGGATAGCAGACCTCGACATGCATGAGGAAACGGTCGAGCTGCGCTTCGAGCAGCGGATAGGTGCCCTCCTGCTCTATCGGTTTTGCGTCGCCATGACCATGAAGAGGCAGGCAGCGGATAGCTTTTGCCGCCGACGGTGACCTGTCGTTCCTCCATCGCCTCGAGCAGGGCCGATTGCACTTTGGCGGGCGCGCGGTTGATCTCGTCGGCGGGATGAGATTGGCGAAAATCGGTCCTTGCTGAAACTTGAATTCGCCCTTGCCGCCTTCGCACGCGCGACAGTTCTGAATCGAGTTTTTTTGGCCAGGCTCTTGATTGCCCGCGTCTTCGCAAGACCTGGCAGACCTTCGACGAGCAGGTGGCGTTACTGTGTCAGTGGCTCGGATTCCGGGTCGGAGTGCAGCGTATCTTCAACCTTCACCGGCTTTGCGGCGACCGGCGGATGTTCCACGATCGCCAGCGGGGCCGCGACGGCCGTGCCTGCGACCTTGCCCACCGTTTGCACCGTGCCGCCGACGACGGCGGCGACACCATCGCCGAGGGTTATATTGGAATCCGTCAGCGGCTGGCCAGTCATCAGCCGCTGGCCGATCAACTGTACGATCTCGGGGCTTTCGGCAAACTTACCATGGTTGAGCTTATCACCGGTGTTGACCTTGGTCAGGTCGATCGCGGTAATGCCTGCCTCTTCCAGCTTGCTGCGATAGGGCTCCTTCGATGGGTCAATGGCACCGAGCCGGGATACTTTGCCGGTGATCAAGCTGGAGACCGCCAGAGCCCGATCGTCCTGAGAAACGAAGATCGTGAATTTCGGATGTGGCGTGCCCATCTCCACGAATTGCTTGGCAAAGACCTGGATGTCGATATCGGGCGAGGCAAGAATGACGTCGCGGATCTTGGGATTCACATGCCCGTCGCGGATGCCCATCTGGCGCAGGGATTCCATCGCAAGCCAGGTCCCCATGGAATGGGCAAGGATGGTGATATCTTTGACGCTCGGATCCTGCGCGAGAATCCGCAGTGCCTGTTCGAGCGCTGTGCGCGAATAATTCGTGCTTTCCTTGTCGTATTCATAGGCTGTCAGCCGGGCGCGCGATGGCCAGGTGAAAAGGACCGGCGTGGCCTTCATACCGCTGTCGTGAACGATTTGGGCCAGCCGGAAGACTGAATCCTCATAGGTATTGTTGAAGCCATGCACGAAGACGAGAGCATGACCGTCTACGAGATGCTGTTTGAACCAGGCACGTCCCTCCGTTCGCGTATCGAGTGGCTCGACACGCGTAACGGCGAAATCGGTCGCTGGGTTAGGCGGCAGCCGCTCGGGCCATTGAACCGTGCCGGCCGCACGCTTCGGCGGAATGGAAATGGCGATGTCCGTCAGGTAGGGCTTGGGACTCCGCTCACCATTAAAAAGCGTTGCAGGATCGCCGGATGGCTGGCGCGTCGTAGCCACCAGCATCTCGACCTGCGAGGTTTTCGGAGTCTTGGCTGTGAGCGCAACAGGAGTCATCACCCCGGTCGGATGGCCGCAACCTGCAAGTACCGAAAGTCCGGCGAGGAGAATGCGTCTCGGCATAACTGTTTCCTGGTTTCACCGGAATGGCACCATAGGCCTCACGCGTGCGCGTGGAAGTACGTTACCGTAAATACCTGTTTTGAACAGGCGTTTACGATCGTTTTCATTAGTTGCCTTTTTCCCAGGCGACCGCAATACCGCGGGACAAAATCGGTCAAGGTCCAGATATTGTGCCGTTCGGCAAGAATTGCCGCATCTGACGCTTGACTGGCCTCGATTGTGGCAACGGCGCCACTGCCAAACGGCAGACGAACGAGAGGGCATCGACGAAGCGCCGACATTCTTAACGGGATGAAGCAACCTTATCCGGAACCGCGGTGGGCAGAGAAACCGCCGGCTGGGTCGGTTCGCCAGCCCGGAGATTTTTTTGTCTGATCTCCGCGTCGGAAAGGCTGCGCCAATGCTGCCAGCCTTCACCTTGTAGCAGACCATGGTCGGAGAGGTCCTTCCAGTGACTGTAGCTGCCGGTGCCGGTGTAGACGAAGTTGCGGGCGTCTTCGGGGGAGGAATACATCGTATATTCGGCAGTGTGCTCTGCGCGATTTGCGGTGTCGGCGACCTTGTGCAGGAAACTCGACAGAAACTTGAAGTGGAGGAGTGCGCCGGTGATGCCGACGGTGCCGCGCATTTCGCCGAGATTAAGGGAGAGTGGCCAGACCTGGTGCGAGGATTTGAGATAGAGGCGTTCGCCGGAAACGTAGATCAGTGGGATCTTATTGAGCGCCGGACCATCCCAGGTGCGGCCGCGGAAGTAGACACGGCCGCGCACTCCACCCTTGATCCAGATGGTCCGGCTGTTGCTGTCGAAATGCGATTCATAGCCTGAACGGTCGAAGAGGCTGCACACGTCGAGTGGGTTGCGGCCAGGCTCGCAGACATTTTCGCTGACGGGGTTGCGGCTGTACATATCGATCATGACCGAGCGTAGCGAGCAGGCGTCGACGGATTCCATATAGGCGGTCAGCTGGCTAATCGAGCGCGTATCGCAATGCGGATAGACGAGAAACTCGTCCGCATCGACATAGAGAACCCACTTTTCCTGGCAATGGCGGTTCATGACCGCGTTGATCCAGTCATTACCAAAGCGAGCCGCCTTATAGGAGCCGGTGGCCGAGAGCAGCGAAACATCCTCCATGCCGGATAGGAGCTCGGCCGTGCCGTCACTCGAGCCGTTGTCAATGCAGATGAAATGCTCGACGCCGAGATTGCGATAATATTGCAGGAAGAACTCCATGCGGTGTCCTTCGTCGCGGATCACGCAGATCAGGACATGGCGTGCCTGTTTCAGGCTGTCGCGCAGCCCGCCATAGCCGACTTGGCCGGCCTTCAGCGAGCGTCGCAGCCGGGCCTTGGCGTAATGCGAGATACTGGTGGTCAAAGCGCTCATTTCTGCTCCTGAACACTCGTGCCGGCGTCAAATTCCGGCTTTGCCTGCAGGGATCGGACGGGCGTCGCGTCAGCAGACATAGTCGCCGACGAGCAAGGTCCGAACATGCGGATTAGGGGCTTTGTTCTGCAGGGCATGTTGCATGCGCTCGCGGATCGAACGGTATTTATAGATCACCTTGCGGTCGAAGCTGATGCCTCGATAGAGAGCGTTATAGGCGGGGTGCGTTCTGCGCAGATCGGTATAGACCTGGCTCTCGGTGTCGCTCCAAGGAAAGAACGTGCCGTGCCAAGGTTTCGGGTGAGCCATGTAATGGACAATGGCGAGCGCGGACATATCCACCAGGTGCAGGAACTGCTTAGGGAAATTCCAACGGTTCGAGACCAGAATGAGGGAGGAGCCGCAGACATAGTTCAGCGCGCCCTGATCATGCTTGCCATCGCAGGCTTCCGGGTTCGTGGCAAAGAGCTGTAGCGCTTCCGGTCCGATCCAGCCATCGCGGTGGAATTTCAGAACGCCAGCATTGAAATAGCTGCTGTCCTTGCCGTTCTGCAACAGGCCGTGAATGGAGGTGTAATCGCGTGCTGCGAAGAACTTTCCAGGAGGCGCAAACGCATTTTCGAGGTCGGCAAGGCTGCTGACGATCTGTGTGTCGCCATCCAGATAGATGATCTGCGTATAGTTTTCCGGCAGCACCTGAGCCAGCACCAACTTGGCCATGGTGCTGACGCTGATGCGGCCCATGAAATGTGAACCATCGAGCTTGCCAAGAGATTCCTGCAGAGCTTCGGTTGCGTCCATCAATTTGACGCCGCTCAGCGCCAGCAGGCTTTTCAGCTCCTCGAAATTGTCGAGGTGCTCCGACATAAGAACGCAAATATCGGTCTCGGAACTTGCAAATTTCCGGGCCTGAAGCGCCGAAAGAATAGTCGGAAAGGAATATTCGACATCCGTAACATAGGCCACGCACTGATTACTCATGGTACAATCCTTCTCGTAATTCTTCGTCGGGAAGTGGCTGGGACTGCTCTAGGTTTCTTGCTGCCGAAGCGCTGTCCTGCACTTGCTGGATTCGGGCAGTTCCTCATCCAATCAGCAGCCAGTCGCGTCTCATCGGCACTTTGATCGCGGCGGATTGTGAGAAAATTAACTGCTGCCGTCGCTCCACTAGCAAAAGCTAGGTGTTGTAGATTGAGCCCTGTAATGTGAAGATTGGTATGGGACGCATGTGGGGCGGTAGAAACGGATAAGGCATCGCAATGCTGAACGGCACGATCATTGTGATTCTGATTTCGCTCGCAGCCGGAACGGCTATTCGCGCCTGGGCCTTCGCCATTTTCGCGATCGTCGTAGCTCTTGGTTTCGGTATCGTGGCCAATCAAAGCGCCTCGCTGCTGGAAGCGGCACTTTACGGCCTGGGCATCCTCGTGCTGATGCAGGTCTGCTACGTGACGGGCGTCTTCGTGGCCGGTCTCTGGCGCCGCAGCCGCAAGCCTGCCAAGGAAAGTGCGATCGCCGATCCAGCGCCTGTGCCAAGCAAACAGAGACAAAGCTGACATCACCGACATCTTTTCTGCCCCGTACATCATCGCGATGAAAACACCGGCGTACTCATCAGAGACGCCGGCGTCCTCTGCAGGCGGGTCGTACGCTGCGACGACGCGTGAGGCACGGTCAGGCAGCCGCTTGCGAGACCGGCCGTGATGCTGAAAAGCAGGCCGAGGTCTGTGCTGCTTCCGGAGATCGTCGCCGAAGCAATCTGTGCGACGGAAGCGAAGACGGCGGCCATTCCGATTGCCCGGTTTTCGCGGTTCACCAGCTTGCTGCGGCTAGCGGCCATCAGCAGGCTGTAGAGGAAGAGCAGGAAGAGCGCCGTGCCGGTCAGGCCGACATTCGACAAAAGTGCCGCAGCGAAGCTTGATGTGCGGACAGTGCCAAGGCCTGCTCCAAACGTCGCCGTTTCCACGAACGAGATCAGCGCCAGCGTGTTCCATGCAGCGCGCTCCTCGCCGGACTGCGACTCCAGCTTATTGGCCAGGGTAACGTTTGCCAGATCTCCGAGAGCATTCCAGATACTCGGGATCAGCGCCACGGCCATGATGACACAGGGCACCATAAGCAGGGTGATCAAAAGGAAGATGGCATAAGGGCGTGTCGCCTGGCCGCTCAGCAGCCGCTTGAGGCTGAACAAGACTGCGACGCCAATCATGAAGAGACCGGCGACATAGGCCGTCGTCGAGGTGCAGAGGACCAGGGTCAGGCCGATCGATATCGTCGCGAGACCGGTAAGCCGGCTCGGAAAGCGCTCAAGCCAGAGAATGAGGGTGAAGCTGAAGAACACCAATGCAGCGGCGCCATAGGCGCTCGCTTCCGGAAAGGAGCCGACGATGCGTTTGAAGCCGCCGATAACCTCGGCGGTGTGCATCGTGTAGTTGGCGTTGCGGATGAAATCGAGCACGTCAGGCTGTCCAATCGTGAATGTTGCGATATCAGCGAGGGCAAAACCCAGACAGACGAGCGCTGTCACGATGAGCTGGTGAGCGATGAATCGACCATATCCGAGCCGTGCAAGACCACAGACGATGGCGAAGCAGACGAGATCGCCGAGCAGATAGACGGACTGTGTCAGATTGGAAGAGCCCGGCGCAAGCGGCGACGCCATGATCGACATCAGACCTGAACTGCTGCGGGCGGACGAATAAACCAGCGTCGCCCCGGCGAAAATGCGCGGCAGGAAAAAGGCTGACACGGCGGAAAACAGAACATAGGCGGCGAACCAGAAACCGGGGCCGGGATAGGCCAGGCTCGTCAGCGCCGCCTGTTTCTGGCGCGGCCTCAGTAATATACCGACCGTGACGAAGAGGAGCAGCAGATGGCTTGGCTGAATACTGCTGCCGCCGAGTACCGGGAGCTGGAAGGCCGCAGCTGCGCCGAGCAGCGTGGAAATGCAGAGCGCTGTGATGGCGAAGCGGGATCCATAGTAAACAAGCGCCAGGCCGAGCAGAAGAACGATGAAGCCGATCGGTTCGATACTCATGCCGGAATCTCCAACATAGATCGAAGGTTCGTTGCCGTCACACCGCGCAGACCATGCGTGCGGCGCAACGAAACGCTCAATGCGGGCATGAACTCAATTCTTACGCTAACAGGCATATTCCTACCGCGGTCTCCTAGTTCGATCCGGTCTGCGATACCCAGTTCGGAGGAGGCGCGTAGCTCCGGGCGATATTGGGAACAAGGGCGGCCGGCTGCTGGGACGGGGGTGTCGGCGACGCGGCTGATGAGGTATCGACAGCGGCCTCGACACCGATCTCGACGATGTCGTGCGGCAGTAGGGCCGTGTTTTCATCTGCTACGATATTGCTGTAGCTGCCGTCCTCGTTGCGGCGAACGATCTTGAATTTCTTTTTGGTCGTGCCAAGGAGTGTCGATTCCGCGCCCATGCGGGCGAGTTCGGCGCTGTAGCCGGCCTGATCGCCAAGGAGCTGCGCCACCTGCATGTCGATCCCCGCCTTGTTGATCGCGAGGGTGATCGTATTCAGTTCCTGCTGATTTTCGGCATTGCGTTTGTTGATGACGTCAGCCTTTTCGCGCTGGCTCTCATTCAGGCCCTGACGGGATTTAGTGAGCGCGATCTCCAGATCCAGCAGTTCGCTCTGGGTTTCTGCCAAGCTCCGATCGACGGAAAATTGGCGGGTATTGCTGGTCAAACCCTTGCTGACGAGGCTGTTGACGTTGTTCAGCTCCTGCTGTGCGAGATCGATCTGCCGCTTCTGGGAGACGACCTTGGCTTCGAGAGACTGGATTTCCTGTGTGTAAAGACGGCTCAGATCATCAGCCGCCTCGACCTTGCTGTTGGTCTCGACAGCTCTCAGGCGCATCAGGTTCAGTTCCTCTGCCTTGAGCTTGCCGATATCGGGCACGCCGGCGATCTCCGAGGGAATGTCGAAATCGGACTGACCGGCAATCTCGGCGCGCAGGCGTGCCGCACGCATCAAGAGATCGCGGCGATTGAGGACGGCTGTACGATAGTCGCCGGCCGCCTGAATGCGGTCCCTGTCGTAGTAGCTGCTGTCGTCCCGCGCCCGCATGTAGCCGCCTGCGATGCTGACGGCTTTTATGACGGTCATATTGGGCTCGAAGGGGTAGCGTCCGGGCCGTTCGATGCTGCCGTTGACGAAGATCGGTGCGTGCTGGTCAATTTCAACGGCGATGAAAGGCCTTCCGGGAAGGTCGGCTTTTTCGGCCAGCGCGTCCGAAATGGCATCCGACAGTTGCTCGGTCGTCTGACCGGCAGCCCTGATCTGGCCGGCGATAGGGATCGAAAGATTGCCTGCATCATCGACGCTGTAGGCTCCATCGAGCGCTTCCCAGCTTGCATATTTTGAATCGGTAGAACGCCATTCCACTATCCGCAGCTTTATCTTATCCTCCGGGACGAGCGTATAGCTGTCGGCATGAGCAACGCTCCATCCCATCGTGCAGGTAAAGACGACGGCAAGGCCAATGAAGGGAAGATGGTCAAGCAAAGAGATGGGCCGCATAACGTCGGTTACCTCCGTTTTACCGCGATGAATGACGAAGACATATCGCGATTTGAGGGTTGGCTGAGTTCGAGGATGCGCATGGGAGACGCACGTCCCATCAGGAGATCGGACAAAGCCAGGAAATTGCCGTTCAGCCGGCCACGACGGTCGACTGCGCGATCGTTGAACAGGACACCACGGATGTTCGCCAGGATATTGCGGCTGATCTGCGCGAGCGCACGGGTCCAGGACATGGTGCCCTTGCGCATCAGATGCGCGGGATTTGCGACCTGCGAATAGCCGAGCCTCTTGCCTGGCTGGCGACCGGACTTGACGCCGAGATGCACGCCGCAGGCACCCGAGATGCGCACCGACCGTCCGTAGCGCGCGATGGACCGGCTGAAATCGACGTCTTCCAACCACCCATAGAGCGGCAATTCCTCGTCGAAGGCCAGCCCGTCGCTGATGATTGGTGCCATCCGAACCGCCATGTTGCATCCGTAGGCGTTGTAGACTTCGGTCACCTGCGCGCCTCTTTCGCCTGCGGTCGTGATGATACGTATGGCTTCGGACTGGGTCAGCCCCTCGCCGAGAATGCCGTCGGCAAGAACGTCACCAGTGGCGATGACCACATCCGGATTGTCGGCGAAGACGGCTGTCATGCGTGGAATGAAGCCGGGCGCGGGGATGAAGTCGTCGTCGAGGAAGATCAGCACGTCTATGTTTGCGCTTGCGGCCTCAATGATACGGTTGCGCTGGCACGTCAGGCCGCGAGGCCCGACCATCAATTCCACGTTCTCGCGGCCGCCAAGCCCGCCGGCGTCATCCAGATTGGGAACGCAGACGATGATGCGCTCCGGCTGAGGCTGGAGGCTGTCGATATAGGTTACCGTCTCCAGAAGCGTCGCCGGCCGGCCCGCGGATGCAATGCCGACGGCGATCTTCAGTTTCGGGGACTGTGGGATCGGGGCAGTCATATCCGAACACTCGACGGTGTGTTGTTGACGATCGCGCCGAGAATTTCTGCTCCGACATTACGCATGCTGTCGACGACGCGAACGGTCTCGTCAATAGACGTGCGGCCGTAAGAGGTTACGACGAGAACGCCATCCAGCTCCGGAGCGATCGCATTGGCATCCGGCGACGAGGTGAAGGCGGAGATATCGACGAATATGGCGTCGAACTCCTTCTTCAGGTCGTTGAAGCTTAGCTGGGTGCGGCGCGAGCTCAGGCGGATGGCGGGTGTTACGGCGCGGACCTTGCCAAGTGGCAGGAACTTCAGCGTCGGCGTCAGCGACAGAGTGGCAGTGCGGATCGCCTCTATATTGTCGAGCACATCGATCAGGCCGGCTGAACTATTCGGCGCGATGGACTTGCTCAGGGAGGACTTTGTCGCCGCAGCATCGATCAGCAGGGTCCGCGAGCCTGATATTGCCGAGAGTACGGCGAGTTCGCAGGCGATGGTGGATGCGCCACAGCCAGGGTTGACGGCAACAATGCCGATCACCACTCGTCGCCTGCGGCGGAAGCCGGTCACAGTCGCACCAAGTTCGGCCATTCCGGGGATCAGCGGGTAGGCGACGGTGCCGCCCTCGTCGGCAGCAGGCAGGGCCCCCGTGCGGCTAATCTTCTTTGCGCGCCCGAGAGGTGTGACGAAAGGCAGGCCAGCCGCCTGCGACAGCTGCTGCGTACGCATGATGCGCCTATCGCTAACGTGGCGGATCATAGCAAGGCCGAGGCCGGAACCGGCGCCGACGACCAGCGCGAAGGCGAGGATCAGCGAATTGTTCGGCTGCGCCTTGGAGAGCGGTGAGGTAGCCTGCGAAACGATGGTGGCGTCGGAGACCGGATAGGAAATGCGCTGTTTGGCCTCGGTGTATTGCGTAAGGGTGTTTTCGAAAAGCGTGCGGCGGGCGTCGGTCGCGCTCTGCAGCTCGGCAAGCTTGAACTGGTCACGCGGATTTGCCTTGAACGTAGCAAGTGCGTTCGCGGCATCGGCAAGTCCGCGCTGCTGTTCATTGACGAACTGTTCGAGCCATTCGCTGTACTGCTGGGCCGCAGCAGCCTTCATCTGGACATTCTTGCGGATGTACTGCTGTGCCACCGCATCGGCGATCTCGACTGCTTTTTGCGGGTTGGAGGCAGATGCGGATATCTCGAGTATCGTCGACTGGCCGATGCGGCGCATTGCGACGATATTGCGCAGCCGCGCGATCACCCGGTCCGTCCGCGTCGCTTCTTGGTTTGCCGCGGCGGCCTGAGTATTACCTGAGGTCGCGTCGCCTGGTACCATCTGGGGCTGCACAGTGCTGGTGAGGTTGCCTGTCAGCCAGTCCTTGACCTTGTCCTGCAGGGAAGTGGCCTGATCGGAGAAGGCCGGATCGCTGGCGAGATTCAGTGCGCTGGCGGCACCGCCAAGGACGTCGCTGGACTTTGCTATTTCAAGCTGCGCATCGATGAAGGCGTCTTCGGCGAACGCCCTTTGAGCGTCCGAGCCGTTCACCTGCGGGAAAACCATGAGTTGTGTGCTGGCCACATAAGTTGGCTTGGCGACGAAGAGATAGGTGGCAGCGAGCGCCAGGAAGACCAGGGTGGTAAGCACGATCCAAGGCCAGCGCATCCTGATGAAAAAGGACAGGTCCCGCAGCGTCAGCGACGAACTACCGCTGACGGTGGTCGGCAAGGAGATTGGAGAGACGCTGCTGAAGACGTGATTTGAGTTCATCGTGTTCTGATCCAAGGGCTAGAGGGTCTTTTTTCGTTGATATCCAGCAGGTGCGGATGGCCAGCCAGGCCACACGTCGTTCTTGGATTAGTAGCAGCCGCGCTGTGAAAACAGGGCGGGAACGGTTTTCGCGATGATGATGAAATCGCGCGCGAGCGACCAGTCACGGACGTATTGGACATCGAGTGCAACTCGATATTCGTAGCTGACATCGTTTCGGCCGCTGATCTGCCATTGTCCCGTCAGACCTGGTCTCGCGGCCATGTAGCTCGTGACATGCTCGCCGTAGCGGGCGAGTTCTTCGGCCGTCACCGGCCGAGGACCTACAATGCTCATTTCGCCGCGCAGGATATTGATGAGCTGCGGCAGCTCATCAATACTGGACTTTCTCAAGATCTCGCCGACTGCAGTGATGCGCGGATCGTTCCTCAGCTTCCGCGTTGTTTCCCATTCGGCCCGCGCTGACGGATTGGTGCGCAGCAACTCGGCGAGCTGGGCGGCGGCATCGGTCCTCATGGTGCGAAACTTGAGGCAGCCGAAAGGGGTGCCTCCATAACCAATGCGCGTATGCGAATAGAAGACTGGTCCCCGGTCGCTCAACTTTACGATGAGCGCCACGATCAGCATGAGAGGTGACAGCAGAACCAGAGCGGTGGTTGCAATCACGATGTCAACTGCCCGCTTGGATGCCCGGCCGACTACATGAGTCCGCGATACTATGCTGCGCTCACTATTCGACCCGGACTGGTCAACGTTCGGCCAGGGCTCACGAACCTCAATACTGTGTGCTTCCCAAGTCATCGACCGACTCCACAAGTTTTCAATTAGAACCTTATGAAGTTTGGTGCACTGCAATGTGCTTGTCTGTGACCACGGTCATAATGCTTAGCAAATTCTTTATGCTAATACTCTGATGCTACGGAATTCTCTGCAGATTGGACGAAACAGCATTTCTAGTTCCTAATTTATTCCAGAGTTTAATCTATATGTCGTCGCGACGCACGGCTTCAGCAGATGAAGTCGGGCGTTGCACTTGTTTTTTTGGACAATTTTGATTTCGATCAGCCCAGAAATGGCCAGTTCGTTATAATAGAATTCTCGAATTCGACGGATATTAGAAAAGATATAATTTCTATAACCGCTGGTATCGTCACTATTATTTGAGATGCTCTTGTCATCTTCGATTGTTATTTGACTCTCCAGTTGAGACAATATAAATGATGCAGTGCAGCATCAGCTACGACCAATCTGTTTTGTTGGAGAGTTATGCGCATGGACGGAGCTACACAAACTCGAGAATATAGGGTCGCGGTGGGCAAGGCGGCTATTAGCGTTGTTCCGGATACATCTTTGAACAATCGCATCTCAAGTGACGACGACTTCCCGTTCTCCCGCGCGACTGCTCGAAACTTCCGTCGCGGCGAACTTATTGCAGGCGCTGGAATCCTCGTGGACATGTTCGCCCGCGTGCAACGCGGTCTTGTCAGCGCCAGTACGATGTTGCCGGACGGCAGGGAATTCATCGTCGAGATCATTCCGAGGGGAGGTTTGATCGGTGAACTGGAAGTATTGCGCAGGCAAATGCTGAACCTGGAGTATAGAGCAAGTTCGGATTGCGAGCTATACTTCTTCGAAGGGCGCCTGCTGCGCGAAAGGTACACGACCGATCCACAGTTCCAGGAGAAGGTCTTTTCGAGAACGCTTGCGCGCGTTTCCGAACTGGAACGACGCATCATTTCGAATGCCGGATCGAGCCTGCAATCGCGGCTGGCGGCAATGCTTCTGCGGCTATCTACGGTCTACGGAAAGGACACGCCAGCCAACCGGGACGTGCTGGTCATCTCCCAGAACGATCTGGCGGCGACGCTTCCGGCTTCTCGTGAGAAAGTCAACCAGTGCTTGCGGCGCTTGCGCGAATGCAAGGTGATCGACGGAGGCCAAGGCAGGATCCGTATCCTCAACCGCAAGGCGTTGGAAGCCTATGCCGATGGTGCAGTGTCGGCAAAATAATAGACTTCGTCAGTATTCGGCTGCCGTCTGCAGCCGGTCGATCACCATTCCACCTCTCATGGACGGCATAGGGGCCCAGCCGTCAAAGCATCCATCGTGTCTGTCGTCGGAGAGCTTCTATGAACGACATCGGCCAACTGCGTCCTGATGAGACTGGATCTGCCGCTTCGACCTTACGGTGGCCGGCGTCCGGACGCTATGCAAAATTATGGAGGGACGGCGTCGCCGCGCGACCGGTGCTCGACCGCGTGGTCGTCATTGATGATTATTCCACGGCGAGGGGCGGGGCGACCGCGCTTGCGGTCCTATCGGCGAAGCTCCTTTGCGGGCTCGGCATTGCCGTGACTTATATCTGCGGCGACGATGGAGCGAACGAGGAACTTACGTCTCTCGGCGTTTCAATCGTCAAGCTGAACAGTCGTGATCTTTTGAGTTCCAGCCGCGCCAGGGCCTTTCTAACCGGTATTCACAACCCTGCAGCAGGCAACATGATTTCATCCTGGGTGCGTGCCAACGATACGCCCCAGACGATCTATCATGTCCATGGCTGGCATCAGATTCTGTCACCGGCCATCTTCGACGCGCTTACACCTGTTGCAGAGCGGTGCGTCGTTCACGCACATGATTTCTTCACTGGTTGCCCCAATGGGGCTTTTTTCGATTATCAGGCGCAGCAGATCTGCAAGCGGCGCCCGCTCGGAACAGGCTGCATTGCGACTTCCTGCGACAAGCGCAGCTATGCGCAAAAGCTCTGGCGGACGGCCCGCGGCGCCAATCTCTTCCGTGCGCTCAGAAGCCGCCCTGCCTTCGGCAAGATTATTCTGCTTCATGAAAAAATGGCCGAGTTCCTCGTGAGATCCGGCTACCAGCCGGAACGGCTCGTCACCATCCGCAATCCGATCGCGGCGCTGACGGCCGAGCGGGTCACGGCCGAGGATAACGACGAGTTCGTCTTCATTGGACGGTTGGACGAGGAAAAGGGAATCGAAGACGCGCTTGCCGCGGTGCACAGGGCTCGAGCAAGGCTGTGCGTGATCGGCGACGGACCGCTGATGCCGAAGGTCGTGGCGGCCGGCGCTCATGTCCGGGCCATGGGCTGGCAGTCGCATCCCGAGATCGGCCGGATTATCCGCAGTGCAAGCGCGCTCGTCATGCCGTCGCGCTATCCGGAGCCGTTCGGCCTTGTAGCGATCGAGGCGGCGCGCAGCGGACTTCCTGTCATCATGACCAAGGGCGCCTTCCTGGCCGAAGAAATGGAAAGTGCCGGCATGGCGATTTCCTGCAACACAATGGACGAAGAAGCTTTCGCTGCAACGCTGACGGTCTTCCGCAACATGCCGAAAGAGGATGTCCGCCTCATGAGCGAACGTGCCTTCCGGCTGTCGCCCCATCTGGCAACGACGCATGAAGAATGGCGCGATGCCCTTCTCGCGCAATACCGCAATCTGATTTCCACACATGTGGTGCCCGAGCCGAGGGGCGGGGCGATCGTACAAGGAGCGTTCAGGTGACTGTCAAAGCAGCAAGCTCTCTCTCCGAAGCAATGGCCTTCCGAGGCGATGCACCTGTCCTGGCAAAAAGCAGGACGGTCGATGCTGGCGGCAGAGCGGACATAAAACAGCCTCGCGTCGCTATCGTCCACTATTGGCTGGTGTCGATGCGAGGTGGCGAAAAGGTGGTGGAAGAACTCTGCCGCATGTTCCCGCAGGCAGATATATTCACGCTAGTCTACGATCCCGATCGTATCAGCGATTTTCTGAATAGCCGCAATATCCATACATCCTTCCTGCAGAAGATCCCGCGTTCGAAGCGCTACTACACGAAGATGCTGCCGCTGATGCCCTTTGCGCTCGAGCACTTCGACCTGCAGGATTATGATCTTGTCATTTCAAGCGAATCCGGTCCCGCAAAGGGTATCATTACGCGGGCGGATGCGCTTCATATCTGCTACTGCCATTCGCCCATGCGTTACATCTGGGACCAGTTCCATGTGTACCGGCGCGGCGTTTCGCGAATCGGCAAGGCAATGATGTCGCTTACTGCGCCGATGCTGCGCGCCTGGGATGTCACGACCGCCTCGCGCGTCGATACTTTCGTAGCGAATTCCAGCTATGTCGCTGGTCGTATCCGTCGGTTCTATGACCGCGATGCCGTGGTCATCTATCCGCCGGTCGCGACCGATGATTTCGCCATCGGGCAGGGCAAGGGCGAGTTCTATCTCTGTGCAGGCCAGCTCACCGCCTACAAGCGGCCGGACATTGCCGTGAAGGCTTGCACCGAAATGGGCCGCAACCTGGTCGTGATCGGTGAGGGGGAGCAGGAAGCCTATCTGAAGTCGATCGCCGGACCGACGGTGCAGTTTCTCGGTCATCAGCCGTTCGCGACACTTCGAGATCATCTGTCGCGCTGCCGCGCACTGCTGTTTCCGGGCATCGAGGATTTCGGCATACTGCCAGTAGAGGCGATGGCGTCCGGCCGGCCGGTTTTGGCCTTCGATGCGGGTGGCGCACGCGAAACCGTCTGCGCGCCGCATGTCGGCTTCCGCTTTGCGGAGCAGACTGCGGAAGCATTGATGGAAACGATGGCGGCCTTCGAAGCGGTCGAGGACACGCTCGATCCGACGGCGATCCGTAACCATGCCCTGAGATTCTCCGCTGCGGTTTTTCGCGACCGCCTTGGCGCCCTCATCGATGAACAGCTCGCCAAGCATGGATATCAGGCCGCAAGTGCTGTCCGGAAGAAAGTGAGCTGACCTCCGGCCCAGAGGCCGGCCGGCAAAATCCAGAGCGCCGGGTACTCCGGCGCTCCTCATAAGAGGTTCGTTGCACATGGCCAAGGAATAGATCGTGTCGAGCATATCGCATAGGACCGCGACAGCAAGCATCTGGACAATCAGCGGAAAATTCCTGGCACGACTGCTCGATTTCGTGAGCCTGCTCATTCTCGCGAGGCTCCTGAGTCCGGCCGATTTTGGGATCGTCGCTATTGCCACGTCGGTTCTTGTCATCGTCGAGGCGGTCCTCGACCTGCCGCTCACCCAGGCGCTCGTGCGCGTTGCGGCGCCGTCCGAGCGGATGTTTGCCACTGCCTTCACATTAAGCCTCATCAGAGGCACGGCGATCAGCCTGCTGCTGATCATCATCGCCTGGCCGATGGCTCTCATCTACAACGATCCGCGACTTTTTTCTCTGGTTGCCGTGATCTCGATCGCACCTGCGATGCGGAGCGTGATCAGCCCACGCATGGTGCTCTTCATGCAGCGGTTCGATTTCCGGCGCGAATTCGCCCTCGATCTTATTACCAAGGGATCGACGTTGATCTTCGGCGTTGGCGTTGCGCTTGCGACCGACAGCTACTGGGGACTGGCGATCGGGGCCGTCGCCGGACCGACGGCGGCGACCATCGTTTCCTATATCTTCGCGCCCATGCGGCCGAGGCTCAGCCTCTCGGAATGGAAGCACTTCCAGGACATGATTGGCTGGAACACAGTTTCGCAGGTTCTGAACTCGCTCAACTGGCAGATGGACCGGCTGCTGCTGCCGCGCTTTACAAGCCTTTCCACCTATGGCGCATTCAGCGTCGCGGACAATCTCGCAGGCATTCCCTATCAAACATTCGTCGGTCCGCTGATGCGTCCGTTGATGGCTGCATTTTCCAATGTCAGCGACCGGAGCAAACAGATTACCGCCTATCTGAAGGCGACCAATGCGATCATGGTCGTGGCGTCGCCCATTCTGCTGGTCATCATTTTCCTGGCAGAACCGATCCTGCGCATTGTGGTCGGCGAAAAATGGGCTTCTGCGGCACCAATCCTGCAATGGTTCTGCATCGTCAGCCTGATCGGCCTGCCGACGACCATCATGCCGCCGCTCGTGATGGTTCTCGACAAGACCCGCTATGTGGCTCTGCGGATGTTCGCGGAATTTGCAGTTAGGGCGCCGGTTACTGTGCTCGGCGTGGTGATGTTCGGGCTTGACGGGGCCTTGGTGGCGCGCGTCATCGCCGCCGTCGTTGCCTATGTCGTCTGCCTTCTCATCACACAGCGGCTGATCGGCGCTTCGATCGGCGCACAGCTTTACGCATTCGTTCGGCCGCTTGCAGCCAGCTTGCCGATGATCGGTTTCCTGCTCTGGGTTCAGCCTGTCCTGACTGCGATGCCTCTCGGTATTGAGCTTATCGCCGGCGTCGGCCTTTGCACCGGCGCTGCGCTTGCGATCTTCTGGATCTGTTCGCTCTTGCTGTGGCAGACCGTCGGGCAACCCGACGGGCTGGAAGCCATCGTCATCAGGAAGTTCACGCCCTGGCGAAACGGGGTTGTCGTTTCATGACCGGATCGCAAAACCCTGCGACGGAGTCGAGTTCTCCGGGAGAGAGAAAAATGCATCACGCGAAATTTGCCGGACGATTTGCGCTTCTGATCGTTATCGGCCTTTTCGGCCCACCAGGCCCGCGGCCCAGCGAGGCAGAAGAGCCGCTCAACCTTGACAATTTCCAGATGACCTTTGCCGAAGACTTCAACACGCTCGACGTTTCGGCGTGGGGCGAGAATGGATCACGCTGGATTGCTCATACACCGTGGAACGGTGATTTTGGGGATGCGCGTTTTACCGATCCGATGGATGGTTTCCCCTTCACGGTCAATGATGGCATCTTGCGGATCGAGGCGCGGAAAGAGGCGGATGGTAAATGGCGTTCCGGTCTGCTCGCCTCGACCAATCCGAAGGGCGAGGGCTTCTCGCAGAAGTTCGGCTATTTCGAAGCGCGCATGAAGCTGCCGCCTGGCAAGGGTGTCTGGCCGGCTTTCTGGCTGATTGGGCTCGATCGCTCCAAGTTCACCTCGGAGATCGACGTGATCGAATATTACGGGCGTGCGCCCGGCGAGTTCAGCATGGGCTATCACGTCTGGCGCCCAAGCAACCAGCACACGACGGACGGCCATTTGACGAATGTGCCCGAAGGTTCGCTCAGCAACGACTACCATACGTTCGGTGTCGATATCGGCCTGCAGAGATCAACCTTCTATCTGGACCGCAAGCCGCTCTGGAGTTTCGATACGCCGCCAGAATTCCAGATGCCCTTCTATCCGCTGGTCAATTTGGCTCTCGGATCGGGCTGGCCGATCGATGAAACGCCGAATCCGTCCTATCTGCTGGTCGACTACATTCATGTCTATCAGCGGAAGAGCCTGGTTTCCGGCGGATAACGGCTAGAGCCGGATACCAGTCTGCGAGCGTTTCAGCGCATCGAGCACGATGCCGGTCAGCCGGCGGGATGGCGAACTGCGCGGCCACAGCAAACCGACCTCGCGTGGTGGGAACGGCACGGGCAGTTCGAGGATGGCGATGTTGAGGCCTTCCGGCCAGGGCCTCGCCCAATCCGGCACCAGCGAAATACCGAGCCCATTGGCAACCATGACCGAGATCGCTTCCAGCGAGTCGAGTTCCAGACGTTCGGCCGGCTTCAGGCCCTGTTTCTGCAAATATTCATCGGCGAGGCGTCCGCCCCAATTATTGCGATCGTAGCGGATGAAGGGGCGGGTTTTCAGAAGATCGTGCGGGTTCTCGCCCTGACAACCGGCGGGGGCGAGCAGAACCAAGCGTTCGGCCCGCAAGAGCTCCCACTCCAATGTCTTCGGTATCAGGAAGGGCGGCTTCACGAGGATCGCCGCGTCGATATCCCTGTCAATCAGCCTCTGATAGAGATCGGTGGAGGGGCCGGGCAGCAAGAAGACCTCGACAAGCGGCATGCTGGCGAAGACCTCATGCAAGGCGGACGGCAGCAAGCCTGTCAGCGCGGTGGTGATGGCGCCGAGGCGAAGTTCGCCTGATGGCAGATCGGCATTGGCGAGGCTGCGCAGATCGCGGACTTCAGCGAGAATCCTGCGGCTTTTTTCGATGATGGCGTGACCTGTATCGGTGGGCCGGACGCGGCGGCCGACGCGGGTCAACAGTGGCACGCCGACATCGTCTTCCAATGCCTGCATGCGCTGGGCAACGGCGGCAGGTGTTATGCCAAGGCGGCGGGAGGCCTCCGCCAGTGATCCAAGTTCGGCAACCAGAAGAAAAGTATCGAGAAAGCGGGTCTCCATAAGAATAGATTTTCTATCTTCTGAAATCAGAAAAGGCGAGATTTTTCTTCTTCTTGCGATCGCCATAATGCGAGCGGAACAGGAGTATCTGCCTTGGATATGCAAATGAATGGAAAGACCGCGCTGGTCTTTGGCGCAGGCGGTGGATTGGGTGGCGCGATCGCTCGCTCGCTGGCTGCCGAAGGCGTTCGGGTTGCCGTTGCCGATATCGATGAGGCCGCTGCCGCAAAGACGGCGGAAGGCATTGTTGCCGCAGGGGGAAAGGCACTGGCCATCGGCTGGGATATCGCCGATCTCTCCGTGATCGAGGCAAGGTTGGCTTCGGTCTCCGAGGCTTTCGGACCCGTCGATATCCTCGTCAACAATACGGGTGGACCGCCCCCGACGCCGGCTGCCGGCCAGGCGGCCGAAACCTGGTCGAAATATTTCGACATGATGGTGCGCTCGGTGATTGCCGTGACGGATGCGGTGCTGCCCGGCATGAAGGCACGCGGCTGGGGTCGTATCATCACGTCCACCTCCTCGGGCGTCGTGGCGCCCATCGCCAATCTCGGGATCTCCAACAGCCTGCGCCTGGCACTGGTCGGCTGGTCGAAAACGCTTGCCCGAGAGATCGGCCGCGACGGGATCACCGCCAATATTGTGTTGCCGGGGCGTATCGCGACCGGCCGCATTACCTTTCTCGATGAACAGAAGGCCAAGCGCGAGAACCGGCCCGTGGAAGAGGTCACCGCGGAAAGCACCGCCTCCATCCCGGTTGGGCGTTACGGGCGGCCGGAGGAATATGGGGACACGGTTGCTTTTCTGGCGAGCCCGCGTGCATCGTATATTACCGGCTCCGTCATCCGCATCGATGGCGGGCTCATCCAGAGCATATGAGGTGCGATAAATGTCTCTCGATCCAGCAGCCATCGAGACCCTGAAAGGCGTCTCCACGGCGACGCTGACGACCGTGCTCCTGAAAAAGGGGCTGAGGAATGTCTGGATGCGCGGCACCAAGCCGTTGAAGCCTAGCCAGGAACGTGTGGTCGGTCCCGCTTTCACGTTACGTTTCGTGCCGGCGCGCGAGGATCTGGCAACGCCCGAAAGCTGGGCCTCGCCAATCTCCACGCGAGCGGCAATCGAGGATATGCCGGAAGGTTGTATCGCCGTAGTCGATGCGATGGGCGTGCAGGATGCCGGCATCTTCGGCGACATTCTCTGTGCCCGGATGATGAAGCGCAAGGTTGCGGCTCTCGTTACGGATGGCGTGGTGCGCGATCTGGAAGGCGTGCTCGCCAGCGGATTGCCTGTCTGGTGTGACGGCATGGCGGCGCCGCCTTCCGTTGCCGGATTGACGTTCGTCGGCTGGCAACAGCCGATCGCCTGTGGTGGTGTTGCAGTCTTTCCTGGCGATGTCGTCGTCGCCGATAAGGACGGGGCAGTGCTGATCCCGGTGGGACTCCTCGATGCCGTGCTTGCCGAAGCGCCGGAACAGGAGCGTATGGAAGGCTGGATCATGACCGAAATCGACCGGGGCGTACCGCTTCCCGGTCTCTATCCCATGAATGCCGAAACAAAGGCACGCTATCAGGCATGGAAGGACGCACAATGAGCTTCGGGACCGACGCAAAGGGCGTCTACGCAATCGCAACCACGCCGTTCCTGCAGGACGGCACCCTCGACCCGCCGTCGATCGATCGGCTGACCGACTTCTATCAGGATAGTGGCGTCACCGGCATGACGATCCTCGGTATCATGGGCGAAGCGCCGAAGCTGGAGCCCGCTGAATCGCGGGCGATCATCCGCCAGGTCGTCGGTCGCTCGACGGTGCCGGTCGTCGTCGGCGTCTCGGCGCCGGGTTTTGCGGCGATGCGCTCGCTTGCCCGGGATGCGATGGACATGGGGGCCGCCGGTGTCATGATCGCGCCGCCACCGGCGCTCCGCACCGACGAGCAGATCGTCCAATATTTTGCGCAGGCGGTCGAAGCCATCGGTACTGACGTTCCCTGGGTACTGCAGGATTACCCGCTAACGCTGACGGTCGTTATGTCGGCGAGCGTGATTGCGAAGATCATTTCCGATCACCCCTCCTGCGTTATGCTCAAGCATGAGGACTGGCCGGGGCTGGAGAAGATTTCGAAGCTGCGCGCCATGCAGAAAGCCGGCGAGTTGCGGCCTTTCTCGATCCTTTGCGGCAATGGCGGCATGTTCCTCGATTTCGAACCGGAACGCGGCGCGGACGGCGCCATGACCGGCTACGGTTTCCCCGATATGCTGGTCGAACTGGTTGGCCTCTTTGCTGCCGGCAAACGTGACGACGCGCATGATCTTTTCGACGCGCATCTGCCGTTGATCCGCTATGAACAGCAGCTCGGCATCGGTCTCGCCGTGCGCAAGCATGTGCTCATGCGCCGGGGTGTCATCGCCTCGGATGCGCAACGCAAACCCGGAAGTGCGCTCAGTGCCACGGCGCGCGCCGAGGTCGATTATCTGCTGCGCCGTCTCGCGCGGCACGATCCGCGCGCACCCGTCTGACGGGATGGCTCCTCGCGTTACGCGGGGAACCATTGATGTTCAGAATGCGGGTTCGACCTCCGTCCCGCACAGTGCAGCAATGATGTTGTCTGCGGTCTGAAGCCCCGTCCGCTCGACGGCAGCCGTCGTCTGCGAGGCGATATGCGGCGTCAGGATGACGTTCGGCGCTTTCAGCAGCGGATTTTCCGGATTGATCGGCTCTTCCGAAAAAGTGTCGAAGGCAGCGCCCGCAAGCTTGCCGGAATGCAGCGCTGCGGCAACGGCTCGCTCATCCACCAATGCGCCGCGGGCTGTGTTGATCAGCAGCGCGCCTGCTTTCATCCGGCTGATCGCTGCCGCGCCGATAAGGCCCGCTGTTTCCGGCTTTGCAGGGCAATGGAGGCTGATGATATCGGCTGTTTCCAATAGCTCCTCGAAGGCAACCGCGGTCACGGGAAGGCCTTCCGTACGCGGTGCGCCACCCGGTCTCGCGGCAATCACCCTCATGCCCAGCGCATGCGCCATTGTCGCCAGTCGTCCGCCGATAAGGCCGAGTCCGACGATGCCAAGCGTTCTGCCTGAAAGTTCGCGGCTCTGATACCCACCTCGGTCCCAATGACCGTTTCGCATGCGATCGCTCAGCCGCGGTAAGTCTCGGCCCAGAGCCATGACCATCGAAAGCGCCAGTTCGGCAACCGCACTGGCGCCGGCTTCCCCGGCCGTCGTGACCGCGACACCGGCATCGCGGGCGGCTTGCAGATCGACGCTATCGACGCCAGCGCCGTGCTTGGCGATGATCTTCAGAGAGGTTGCCGTTTCGATGATCCGGCGCGTGATCGGCGGGTTGCCGCGCAACAGGATTGCGTGGATCGGTCGCTTACTGACGGCTTCGAGGAGAGCCCGCTCGTCCGGCATCGCATTGGTGAATTCGAGTGAGATGCCAGCCTGTTCCAATCTTTCGCAGGCTGGTTTCGCCAGCGCATTGCTGGTCACGAGCACGCGGTATTTTTCTTGCCTCATATGCACTTTCCCTGAGGGTCAGGCGCAGCAACATATTGCGTTGTGTCGCTTGCCGAAAGTCCGGAAGAGGGACGCAAAGACTAGTCCAGCCCTAGCGAGTACTCCCTCAATAAAGTCAGAAATTCTGCCTGAAGGGCTGTCGGCAGCCAGTGGCAGCGCAACGTGACGCCGACAGGGCGGCGGGAAGCCGGCAGCGGATAATTGATCACGGAGAGGAAGCCCGCCTGCAGTTCATAGCGGATCTGATGGCGGGAGAGCAGGGCCAGATGATCGGATTTCAGGAGCACGCCCCTGATCGCATTGAGCGACCCGGTTTCGATGCTCTGGCGTGCAGGCTTGTCTGCAGGAAAGCTCGCGGCCATGGCGTTGAAGGTCTCGCGCGAAGGCGTGTCACGGCGGGCGACGACCCAGGGATAGTCCGCGAGATCCTTCGAAGCGATCTCCCGGCACTGTTTCAGCGGATGGTCGGCCCGTCCGACGATGCTGAGTTCGAAATCGAAGAGTGGCTCCTGACGCAGTGTCTTGGAGACAAGGTTCTTTCGCAACGCGCCGACGAGGATATCGATACGGCCACGCTCGAGGGCGTCAATCAGGACTTCATAACTGCCTTCCATGATTTCGAAGCGCGCATGCGGATAGCGGTTGGCGAGAAGAGCGATTACGTCGGGTACGAGGAAAGTGCGGGTCAGCGGCAGCGTGCCGATCGAAATACGGCCGGCATAGTGGTTGCGAGCCTCCAGGAGTTCATCACGCAGGCTTTCGAATTCGGAAAGTGTCAGGCTGAACCAGCGAGCGGCGGAAAGTCCGTTGGAGGTCAGGCGGACATTCCTGCCGGAGTTTTCGAAGAGGGGAATGCCGATCGTAGCTTCTGCTTCGCGGGCGGCGCGCTGCACGGCTGGTTCTGATAGTTCCAGCATGCGGGCAGCGGCGCTGAAACTGCCGTGCTCGGCAAAACCCGTGATGGCGTGCAGGTGCGACCACGTCAGACGCGTTTCGATGATACCGCTCGCCGCTTTTGCTATCAGCGTACAGGCCTGGTGGATGAGGTCACAAAGGCGGCGCAACCGCTGCAGGGCGATCGTTCCTTCCGCCGTTAGCGCCATGGCGTCGCGCGCGATAAGGGGCGCGTCCAGAAACTCCTCCAGTCGTCGCAAGGCCTGTGAGGCTGCCGGCTGGGTGATGCCGAGGGTACCTGCCGCCGATGTCAGCGAGCCGGTCTCGGCGCAAGCGACGAATAGCCTGATGTGGCGGAGGTTCGGATGGGTCGGCGTCGGCATGGATCTTCCTGAAAGCCCGCGGCCGGGCGCCATCAGGGTAGCGCGATAGGTGTTTCGACGGAACGGTGTTTGTTCATCCAGTCTGCCGCCACCTGGATGCCGCCTAGAGGGAAGATGTGCAGCCGGCTGATGAGGCTTTCCGGCTTTCTCGCCTTATGATCGGCAAGGGCAGCGACGAGATCGGTTGGTTCATAGGGAAGCAGCAGTTTGCTTATGTCCATGGCGCGCTTATGCAGCACCTTCATGGATGGACCGATACCGCAGGAGATCGCGTATTTGATCAATGTCTGGAGTTTTGCCGGGCCGGCGATGCCGATATGAATGGGCATTGTGACACCGGCCTCCTGAATACGCTCCGCCCAGTCGATGACAGGTTGAGCGTCGAAGGTGAACTGGGTTGTGAGGGCGAGTTTCGCATCGGTTCGAGAAGCGAAATCCTGCTTCCAGCGGAGTGCCTGATCGGCAAGGGCAGTCGATCCGTCCGGATCGACATCACGGCTGCCCTCCGGATGGCCGGCAAAATGCAGATGCGTGAAGCCGTGATGATCGAAAAGGCCGGTCTCGATCAATTGCATCGAGCTGTGAAAATCGCCTATGGGCGTAACCCTGCCGCCGCCGAGCAGCAGCGCCTGGCGGACATTGGCTTCGCTGCGGTAGCGTGCGAGCCACTCTGCCAGCGTGCTGCGATCGGGAATGCTGCGGGCCGGGATATGCGGCATGACTGGAAAACCCTGCGCGTTCAGCCGCCTTGCCGTCGTCACCATGTCCTCGATCGGGGTTCCGTCGAGGTGTGCGATATAGACACGTGTCCCGATCGGCAGAAGCGCGCGGAAATCATCGATCTTAGCGGCGGTGCGCGGCATGATCTCGATCGACCAGCCGGCGAGCATGTCTGCGAATTCCGGTTCCGGAGCGTGCCCTCTCGACTTGCCGGCGAAATTTAGTAAGGCCATTTCCTCGCTCCCTTCGAGCGCTCCTCCGCACTTCAAAATGTATACATTACAAAGTCAAATTCAATCATTATGAGTCGATATTCGTATTAATTGCCGAAATTCAGCAGGCATATCGCATTATAAGTATGCATTCTGTCGCGGAAATGGGAACTGAATTGCATGAAAGCGGCCTGATCCGCGACAGTTTCTGGCCGGGTCGGTGGTCGTCGGAGGAGAGTTTTGGCGGCCGTCCTTTCCGCCCGCTTCCATGGTCATCTGTAACCCCAGCTTATGACCCGTCAGCAGAACTAAATTGTCTGTTGCCGACATCCTTCCTAGTGTTTTCGACAGCAAACGAATGTGGAGGCGGTCGCCCGCGAGGAGGATCATCATGAGATTTTTGAAGGCCGGCGAGGCGGCTACCAGGGATTTGTCGCATGACCGAATCCTGCTTTGATGTCGCCCATCTCGGGCATGTGGAGCTCTATAGCGACCGTTTCGAGCAAAGCCTCGATTTCTTCACGCGGGTCTACGGGCTCACCCCCAGCCTGATCGAAGACGGCGTCGCCTATCTGCGTGCCTTCGACGATTACGAATTCCACACGTTGAAGCTTGTGCGCCACCATACGACCGGTGTCGGCCATGTCGGCTATCGCACCTGGTCGCCGGAAGCCCTGGAACGGCGGGTGAAGGCGATCGAAAAGATGGGCTGCGGTATCGGCTGGGTGGAGGGCGATGCGGGGCATGGGCGTGCCTATCGCTTCACCGATCCGGACGGCCATATTTTCGAGCTCTATTACGACACGCAAATCTATGAGGCGCCCGAGGGCGAGCGTCCGGCGCTGAAGAATATCGCGCAGCGCTACCATGGCCGTGGCTGCTGCCCGCGTCGGCTCGATCATATCAATCTGCTTGCAAGCGATGTCAGGGCGATCCGTGATTTCATGACCAGGGCGCTCGGCAGCCGGGTGACGGAGCAGATCCAGCTCGACAACGGACGGCTTGGCGGCTGCTGGTTCACGGTCAACAACAAGACCTATGATATCGCCTATTCCGAGGACCATACGGGGGCGAGGGGTCGTTTCCACCATGTCACCTATGCGGTCGATCAGCGCGAGGACATACTGCGTGCCGCAGATATCTTCCTGGAAAACGGGGTTCATATCGAAACTGGACCGCACAAGCACGCAATCCAGGGCACCTTCTTCCTCTATGTCTGGGAGCCGGCGGGCAATCGCGTCGAGCTCGCCAACGCCGGCGCGCGGCTGATCCTGAGGCCCGACTGGCCGACCGTCACCTGGACGGAGACGGAACGCAAGAAGGGTCAGGCCTGGGGCCTGAAGACGATCGAAACATTTCATACGCATGGCACGCCGCCTGTGGCGAGGAAGGACTAGTTCATGGCAAAGACGGCCTTGGTCATCAGCGCCCATTCAGCGGACTTCGTCTGGCGCTGCGGCGGCGCGATCGCGCTGCATCAGGAAAAGGGTTACGAGGTCACCGTCCTCTGCCTGTCCTACGGCGAACGCGGCGAGAGCGCCAAGCTCTGGAAGAATGCCGGGATGACGCTGGAGAAGGTGAAGGCGGGGCGGCGCGTCGAGGCCGAAAATGCGGCCAAGGCGCTTGGTGTGCACGATATCCAGTTCTTCGATCTCGGCGACTATCCGCTGGTCGTCGATCAGGAGGCAAAGTTCCGGCTGGTCGATGTGATCCGTGCCGTGCAGCCGGAATTCATGCTCAGCCATTCCAAGTGGGATCCCTACAATACCGATCACATGTATGCGACGCAGGTGGCGCTCGAAGCTCGGATGATCGCGCAGGCCTGGGGGCATAATCCCGGCGAGAAGATCCTCGGTGCACCACAGCTCTATCTCTTCGAGCCGCACCAGACCGAGCAGATGGAATGGAAGCCTGACGTCTTCCTCGATATTTCACCGGTCTGGGAGAAGAAGTGGGCGGCGATCCAGTGCATGGAGGGGCAGGAACACCTCTGGCAATATTACAAGAACGTCGCAGAAAACCGCGGCAACCACTTCATGCGCAATTCCGGCGGTCAATCGGGCGGCCGCAAGGCGACGCATGCTGAAGGCTTCCAGTCCGTCTTCCCGCGAACCGTGGATGAACTCTGATGAGTGTCGTCGTTCAGAACATCGAGCGGGCGGAGCAGTCCGTCATCGATCGCCTCGCTGCCTGCGGGGTGGCGACCGTGCATGAGGCGCAGGGTCGCAAGGGACTGCTTGCGAGCTACATGCGGCCGATTTATCCAGGCGCTAGGATTGCGGCGAGCGCCGTTACCATTTCCGCGCCTGCAGGCGACAACTGGATGCTGCATGTGGCCATCGAACAGATCAGGGAAGGAGATCTCCTGCTGCTCGCCCCGACCAGCCCTTGCGAGGATGGCTATTTCGGCGATCTCTTGGCAACGTCGGCCATGGCAAGAGGCTGCCGCGGGCTCGTGGTCGACGCCGGTGTGCGCGACGTTGCCGATCTCAAGACGATGAATTTCCCGGTCTGGTCCAAGGCGATCTTTGCGCAGGGCACGGTCAAGGAGACGCTGGGTTCGGTCAATATTCCAGTCGTCTGCGCCGGCGCGCTGGTCAATCCCGGCGACGTTGTGGTCGCCGATGACGACGGGGTCTGCGTCGTGCGGCGGGAAGAGGCGGCCGAGGTTGCCGCAAAGGCGGAGCAGCGTGTTGCGGCAGAAGAAGACAAGCGGCGGCGGCTTGCCGCCGGCGAACTCGGTCTTGATATCTATAAGATGCGGGAGCGACTGGCGGAGAAGGGGCTGAAATATGTCTAAGCCCATTGCGCCAGAGGGTGTACGCTGCATGTGGATGCGCGGCGGCACGTCCAAGGGCGGCTATTTTCTGGCAGAAGACCTGCCGAAGGACCGCGATGATTTTCTGCTCCGCGTCATGGGGTCGCCCGATCCACGGCAGATCGACGGTATGGGAGGTGCAGACCCCCTGACGTCCAAGGTGGCCGTGATAAAACGGTCGGAGCGGTTCGGCGTCGACGTTGATTACCTCTTCCTGCAGGTTTTCGTCGATGAGCCAATCGTCACCGATGCGCAGAACTGCGGCAACATCCTTGCCGGTGTCGGACCCTTCGCCATCGAGCGCGGCCTGATCGAGGCTGGGGATGGGCAGACGGATGTGCGCATCTTCATGGAAAATACCGGCCAGATCGCTACCGCGAAGATATCAACGCCGGGTCGTCGCGTGACCTATGCAGGGGATGCCCGTATCGACGGCGTGCCGGGCGCGGCAGCTGCAGTGCCGATCACTTTTGCCGATACCGCGGGTTCGAGCTGCGGTGCGCTTCTGCCGACGGGGCACGCGGTCGATATCATGGAAGGTATCGCGTGCACGCTGATCGACAACGGTATGCCCTGTGTCGTCATGCTGGCCAGCGATCTCGGCATCGCGGGTACGGAAACGCCTGACGAGCTCGAAGCCAATAAGGAACTGCGGTCGAAGCTTGAGGCGATCCGGCTAAAGGCCGGACCGAAGATGAATCTCGGTGATGTCACGAAGAAATCGGTGCCGAAGATGACCATGATCTCGCCTGCAAAAGCCGGCGGTGCAATCTCGACGCGCACCTTCATTCCGCATCGTTGCCATGATGCGATCGGCGTGCTCGGTGCCGTCAGTGTGGCAACGGCCTGCCTGCTGCCGGAAGGCCCGGCAGCAGAACTGGCTGTCGTGCCCGATGGCGGCGAGAAGCTGATCTCGGTCGAGCATCCGACCGGCGAGATGAGCGTGATTGCAACGGTCAGGGATGGTGTGGTGACTGGTGCGGCCGTGCTGCGCACCGCTCGCAAGCTTTTTGATGGATATGTCTTTGCATAGGCGCAGCACGCGGGCGCGACGTGACCCCTGCAGGTGGAGGCTGGCATGAGGATCGGATTTCTTGGGTACGGCGAAGCGGCGAGGGCATTTCACGAGGGACTCAGCCGGCCTGACCTGCGCTTCATTGCCTATGATATCCTGCTCGCCTCCAATGGAGAGGCCGTGCGGGACGCGATGCGGACGCGCGGCGCCGAGATTTCGGAGACTATTGCCGGGCTTTCGGCGGCTGACTGGGTGTTCAGCGCCGTCACAGCCGATCAAAGCCTGCTGGCAATCGAGCCGCTCCTGCCGAACCTGCGCCAAGGGCAGGTGGTGATCGATATCAATTCGGTCTCTCCCGGCAGAAAGCGGGAAACGGCCGCCGCTGTGGAAGCGACCGGCGGCGATTATCTCGATATGGCCGTCATGGCGCCGGTGCATCCGCGAAAGCACCAGACGCCGGTACTGCTTGCCGGAGCGCCGGCCGAAAGATTGTTGCCTGAACTTCTGGGCCTCGGTTTTGCTGCCGAGATTGTAGGCATAGCGCCCGGTGCCGCGACAGCGATCAAGATGGTACGTTCGCTTTTCGTGAAGGGACTGGAGGCGATCACCGTCGAGGCTTTGCTCGCGGCAAAGGCATCCGGTTGCTACGACGAAATCCTCTCCTCGCTCTCCGGTTCTTTCCCCGGTCTCAGCTGGCCGCAATTTGCCGAATACCAGATGGAGCGGACGACCCGGCATGGCCGGCGGCGAGCGGCTGAAATGCGAGAGAGTGCCGCAACGCTCAATGCACTCGGGCTTCGCGGCGGGTTGGCGGCAGAGATCGCCGAAGTGCAGGAGCGCATGGGCGGCTGCGGCGTTGATCAGACCGAAGGATTGGAAGAATCCGTCGCACGCGTGCTGGAGCTTCGATTGAAGCCGGACAAGAGCTGAGCAAGCAAGGGTCCGTCACGGCTTGGGTGAGGGGGCCGTAGCTCGCAAGCGACCGTCCCTCGCGTTCCGGCCGTTCCCTCTCTTGCTTCGCCGGCCCCCTCATCGCCCCTCTCCGGGGCATCCCTACCGCTCCTGGCGGAACCCGGATCTATGCTCGTGGCGTCATCGGATCGCTGATGCGTCCGGCCTGGAATGTCGCGGGCAGCGCCGTCAGTTCGATCTTTGCCACGATACCTGCCTTGTTGAAGGGGTCGCCTTCTGCAAAGGCCTTCGCCTCTGAGATACCGGTCGCTTCCAATATGCCAAAATTGCCAATGGCGGTATCGTTCTCATCTTGGAGAGCAGAGCCGATCAACACGATCGTAAGGCCCTCGCCACCGGATTGCACCCAGGCGCGATGAGCGGGCCGGTGGAGATCGCGGGCCGCATCCTGACCGGCGTGATGCAGGCAGCGCATGAGGAAGTAGGCGGGCATCAGGCGGCGTTTTCCAGAACGACCATGCCGGCGCCGGTCATGGAGGCCGGGGCATGATAGTGCTTGTGGATGAGGTTGACCCGCTCGTCCATCGCAGCACGCATGACCAGCCACATGATGAGTTCGGCGCCTTCGGAACCGAATTGCTCGACGTAATCTTCGCGGCTCATGGCGCTGTAGGTTTCCGGATTGATGGCAATGCCATTCAGCCAGGCGCGGTCGGCTGCCTGGTTGATGAATCCGGCGCGGGCACTTTGAAGCTGGTGCGACAGGCCACCGGTACCGAGGATGACGACGCGTTCGTCGCCCGGCCAGCTTTCAATTGCCTCACGCAGCACCTTGCCCAGCTCCCAGCAGCGCTGCGGTGTCGGGATCGGGTACTGGATTGTGTTCACCCAGATCGGCAGGACCTTGACGGGCCAGCGTTCCGGCCGGCCGAAGAAGAGCGCCATCGGCACCTGCAGGCCGTGATCGACCTCGATTTCGCGGCAGATCAGCGGATCGAAATGACGCTCGACAAGCTTGTCGACGAAATGCCAGGAGAAATCGACGGCGCCTTCGAAGCTCGGAATGGCCCGCGGTCCCCAACCTTCATCGACCGGATGATAGGTCTCCGCCACGCCGACGGCGAAGGTCGGCACACGGTCGAGGAAGAAGCTGTTGCCGTGATCGTTGAAGGCAACGACGGCGATATCGGGTCGCGCCTCGCGCATCCACTGCTTGCCGGCCTCGTAGCCGTCGAAGAAAGGCTTCCAGTCGGGCGTGTCGCGCAGGCCTTTGTCGAGTGCGGCGGCGATCGAGGGGACGTGCTTGTTCCGAGGCCGCCGATGATCTTAGCCATGTCTCTTCTTCCCCAATCTTCCGTAGAGAAAATCCTCGTGCGATATGCCGGCCTGTGCGGCACCGATCTCCGTGATCGGCGTCGGGTCGACAGCGGCGATCTTGAGGATGAAGAACAGATTGCCGCCGAGGCGCACCATTTCGCGCCAGTCACGATTTTTGACAGCGGTCTTCTCTTCGTCACCCAGGCCGAACCGAGCGAGGTAGCTATCTTCGTCCGCTTTGAAGGCTTCGCGATTCTCCGGCTGACTGAGCGCCATCGCCATCTTGTTGAGCCGATAGCCACGGATCGAGCCGGCTCGATCGAAGAGCGGCGTATCGGGAATGGTCGCGGTCTTCTCAAGCATTCACTCCTCCAAATCTGCGCGTCAGCCAGCCGATGATTGCGGCCGTAACTTCGGCGGGCCGCTCCACCGGGGCGAAGTGGCCGGCATCTTCGATGATGACGAGTTCCGTATTCGGTGCCGCGTCGGCGATTTCCTGATGCTGGGTAATCGGGCTCCAGCCGTCGTGGCGCGCGGCGACGAGCAGGATGGGGCAGCTGAGTTCGGCCATATAAGTGCCGGCATTCGGTCGGTCGATCAGCGCGCGGATTTGCCGCTCATGCACATGAGGACCGGCTCGCAGCACCATAGCGTGCAGGCTGGTCATCAGTCCGGTATCCAACAGACTGGCAGGGTTTACCATGGGCGGCAGCCACTCGTCGGCCAGGCTCTCCATGCTGCGGTGGCCGAGATCGATCATCTGCTGACGCCTGATTTCCTCGCCCTCGCGTTTCGGGTGGTGGCCGGTGTTGGCGAGCACCAATCCTCGGATACGATCCGGCGCGATGCGTGCCATTTCCATGGCTACACGGCCGCCCATGGAATGGCCGACGGCGATCAGGTTGCCTTCAGTGTCGGCGAGAACGCTCTCCGCCATGCCCAATATCGAGGAAGTGTGGGAAACATTGGCCGCGTGCACTGGCATCCGATGCGCTACGGCGTCGGCAAGCGGTGCCCAGACAATGCCGTCAGACACGAGCCCTGGAATGAGCACGAGCGTTGCCATTATTTTTCCTCCCGTAAATCAGACATCATAAATGTATACATCATGTCAAGAGACGGCTGCGTTCTGTTGCGATAAATACTGTTTTGACAGGGGGGTGTTGCTATGATGCATACAATTCTGTGATAGCATGCTGATTTAGGCTGGGGTTTTGTATGCGTTCGCGCTGCTATATACATTTAGCCGGGGATTGGGAGGGCGCTGATGAAGCAGAGTGAAGCCGCAACGCATGGCCGTCGCGCTGTTATCGAGTTGCGGGAAAAGATTTTGAGCGGCGAATTGCAGGGCGGTACGCGGCTCTTCGAAGTTCCGTTGGCGGAGGCGCTCGATATTTCGCGTACGCCGGTGCGCGAGGCGATGTCGCGACTGACTGAGGAGGGGCTGCTGGATCGTCTGCCGAATGGCGGGTTCGTGGTTCGTCGTTTCGGTTTTGCGGATGTGGTCGATTCCATCGAAGTGCGCGGTGTGATGGAAGGCATGGCGGCAAGACTTGCGGCCGAGCGCGGCGTTGCGCCCGATGCGCTAGAAGATATCAAGCGGACCGTGCTCAGGCTCGACGACTGTTTCGGCGAGCAGCTCGACGATGTCGATTTCGACGCCTATTCCGATCTGAACGAGAAATTCCACCATCAGCTCGCCGCGCTCGCCGGCAGCGAGATCATTCGGCGTGAGGTAGAGCGGGCAAGTTCGCTACCCTTTGCCTCGCCATCGGCTTTCCTGCCCGACAAGGCGGATATTGCGGCCTTCCGCCGTTCGCTCCGGTCCGCGCAGGACCAGCACAGAGAGCTCGTCAGCGCGATCGAGGCGCGCGAAGGCAGCCGCGCGGAGGCGATTGCCAGGGAGCATGCCCGCACGGCCCGACGCAATCTTGAATACATTCTGGCGGAAGACCCAGCCCTGATCGAACAGATCAGGGGGCTTGCGCTCATCCATCGCTAATTGCAGGCAAATCGCGATCTGCAGGGGCGGCTTACGGCCGTCCTTTTTCGTTTTCGTCGTATCGATGGCTGCTCGGCCGGCAGAAAATGGACTTGCAATCTGATTGCATTGGGCATTTCATGTATACATTATCGCATACCAATGGGAGGATATCAGGTGGCGAAATCGAGCCTATCAGAAGTTTTGAAGTCGGCCGGTAATACAGTTGAGCTGCTGCGCAATTCCAAAATCGGGATGTATGTCTACCCGGTCGTTGCGGCCGAGTTTTCCAACTGGCGCTCGGAGCAGGCAGCATGGCGCAACTCCGCCGTCCTCTTCGACCAGTCGCACCATATGGACGAACTCACCGTTGAAGGCCCTGACGCGGAGAAGTTTCTTGCCTATCACGGCATCAACTCCTTCTCGAATTTCGATACAAACCGCGCCAAACATTTCGTGCCGGTCACACCAAACGGTCATGTCATCGGTGATCAGATCATCTTCCGCGAGCGTGAGGACAAGTTCATCCTCGTCGGCCGCTCGCCGACATCGAACTGGCTGATGTTCTGCGCCGCTTACGGCAAATGGAATGTCCGGCTGAAATATGATCCACGTTCGCCCTCGCGACCGGAAGGCGAACGTGTGCTGCGTACGCATTACCGCTATCAGATCCAGGGACCGGATGCCCCGAAAATTTTCGAGAAGATGAATGGCGGGCCGATCCCGGATATCAAGTTCTTCCATGTCGATAAGATCAAGGTCGGCTCAAAGACGGTGAATGCGCTGCGCCACGGCATGTCCGGCGCGCCGGGCCTGGAAATCTGGGGTCCTTACGAAGACAAGGCCTATATTCTCTCGGTGATCCTGGAATCGGCGAAGGCAGCCGGTGTCGATCTGGTGCGCTGCGGCAGCCGCGCCTATTCGACCAATACGCTGGAATCCGGCTGGATCCCGTCGCCGCTGCCGGGCATCTATACCGGTGATGGCATGCTGGCGGCCTATCGCGACTGGCTGGGCGCCGACAGCTACGAGGCAACAGGTGCCATCGGCGGCAGCTTCGTTTCCAGCAATATCGAGGACTACTACGTCAATCCGTTCGAACTCGGCTATGATTTCTATATCGGCTGGAAAAAGGACGACTTCATCGGCAAGTCCGCGCTGGAGAAGCTGAAGGGGCAGACAAGCCGCAAGAAGGTGACTTTCGAGTGGAATGCCGAAGATGTCGTCAACGTCATCGCCTCGGCTTTCCGTCCGGGGGAGGATCATTTCAAGTGGATCGATTTCCCGCAGCCGAACTATGCTTCGACCAGTGCCGACAAGATCATGCGTGACGGCAAGATGGTCGGCATGTCGATGTTCAACGGCTACAGCTACAACGAACGCTGCATGCTCTCGCTCGGCATCGTCGATGCCGACGTCAAGGTCGGCGACGTTCTGACGCTCGTCTGGGGTGAACCCGACGGCGGTTCCGGCAAGACCTCGGTCGAGCCACACAAGCAGGCGGAAATCCGCGTGCGTGTTTCACCCACCCCCTATTCCCGTGAAGCTCGCGAGAATTATGCCGACAGCTGGCGTAGCAAGAAGAGCTGAGATTCGACACCACCATCCACGGTGTTCACGACGGCGCCTGGGAGGGCGCCGTTTTTATGCGTTCCTAGGGTAGCCGCCGGTCAATGGCGGCGCTAAAAACAGCCACTCTTTCCCGATCGGCGATCACTTCGATGTCACAATGACAACGCAGATATGCCCTCTGAAAAATCGAATCGAACAAGGATGACATCAGTGGCACAGGCCCAGCCGCATGAGCGAATTCAGTATATCGTTGAAGGCGGGCACCGTCTTGCCGGCGAGATCCAACCGAGCGGCAACAAGAACGCCGCGCTTCCGATTATTGCCGCGTCGTTGCTGACCGACAAGCTCGTGTATCTGACCAACGTGCCGCGCATCCGCGATGTCGAGGCGCTGGTCGAGCTGATCCAGTCCGTCGGCGCGGAGGCACGCTGGCTCGGCCGCAATGAACTCGAAATCGAAGCGAGCGATCTCAAGCCTGCCGATCTCGACCCCGGCCTTTGCGCCCGCATCCGCGCATCCATCCTGCTGGCCGGGCCGATGCTGGCACGCTGCGGCGAGATCACGCTGCCGCCGCCGGGCGGTGATGTCATCGGCCGCCGCCGTGTCGACACGCACTTCTTGGCGCTCGAGCAGCTCGGCGCCGAAATCAACGTCAACGGTTCCTACAGCTTCCGGGCTGAGCGCCTTCGCGGCGCCGACGTGTTCCTGGACGAACCTTCGGTTACGGCGACGGAAAACGCGCTGTGCGCGGCTGTGGCCGCCAAGGGTAAGACGATCCTGCGCAACTGCGCGTCCGAGCCCCATGTTCAGGACCTTGCGCATTTCCTCATTGCCATGGGCGCGAAGATTGAGGGCATCGGCACCAATACTATGATTATCCACGGTGGCCAACCGCTTGCCGGTGCGTCACACCGCATCGGTCCTGATCACAACGAGGTAGGCTCGCTGATCGGCCTTGCTGCCGTCACCGGTTCCGAGATCGTCATTCGTCGGGCAGGTGTGGAGCATCTGCGTTCAACGCTGATGACCTTCGAACGTCTCGGCATCCGCTGCCGCATCGAGAGCGACGATCTCGTGGTGCCGGCCGGGCAGGAGATGAAGATTCAGCCGGATTTCGGCGGGCATATTCCGAAGATCGAAGACCAGCCCTGGCCGGCATTTCCGGCCGATACGATGTCGATTGCCATCGTGACTGCCTCGCAATGCGATGGCGTCGTGCTGATGTTCGAGAAAATGTTCGAAAGCCGGATGTTCTTCGTCGACAAGCTGATCGCCATGGGTGCACGCATCGTGCTTTGCGATCCACATCGCGCGATTGTCGCTGGTCCTTCCAGGTTGCGCGCTGCGCAGGTGGAGAGCCCTGACATTCGTGCCGGCATGGCGATGCTGATCGCCGCCATGTGCGCCGAAGGCACCAGCGTCATCAACAATGCCCAGCAGATCGAACGCGGCTACGAGCGGATCCAGGAGCGGCTGAATGCGCTTGGTGCGCGGATCACCCGCGTGCCGCCGCGCGAGATTTGATTCTTAAAGCGTTGCATGCAACGCTTTAAGCTATTGTTTTCGCATGTTGTTATCGCAAACCGCTGCACACTTTTGCGCGACATGCTTTAGACGCTGAGATGCGCGTCGAGGGTCTCCGGTGAGGCCAGAAGCGCTTCGGACGTATTGCGGTAGGTAACCGCGCCACGTTCGAGCACGATAACCTCATCCGTCAGCGGCAGTACTTTGCGTGCCTTCTGCTCGACGATGATCGCCGACATGCCTTCGCCGGTGACGATGCGGCGAAGTGCGGCCAGAAGCTCGTCGACAATGATTGGAGCGAGGCCTTCCAACGGTTCATCGAGCAGCAGGACTTTTGGATTGAGCATCAATGCGCGAGCAATGGCGAGCATCTGCTGCTCGCCGCCCGAAAGCTGGTTGCCAAGATTGCGGCGGCGTTCCTGCAGGCGTGGGAACATGTGATAGACGCGGGTGACATTCCACGCGCCGGGGCGGGCGCTTGCCGTCAGATTTTCCTCCACCGTCAGCGAACGAAAGATGTTGCGCTCCTGCGGCACCCAGCCGATGCCGAGCGGCGCGCGCTGCTCGGCCCGCAGCCGCGTGATGTCGCGCTGCTGCAGATGAACGGAGCCGGCGTGGTGGGTGGTGACGCCGATGATGGTGTTGAGCAGAGTGGTCTTGCCGGCGCCGTTGCGGCCGAGCAATGCCAGCGAATGGCCTTCTTCCAGCGTGAAATCCACCTTGGCCAGCACATGCGCTTCGCCATAACCGGCGATGAGACGCTCGACCCGCAGCAGTTCGGCCATCAGGCATCCTCCCCGAGATAGATGGCTTTCACCTGCGGATCCCTGGAGATCTCGGCGACGGTTCCCTCGGCAAAAAGCGCGCCGGCGGCGAGCACCGAGATGCGGTCCGCGAAAGAGAAGACGAGATCCATGTCGTGTTCGATCAGCACGACTGTGACATTGGCCGGCAGTTCGCGGACGATGCCGAGAACCTCGTGGCGCTCCTCTTCCGGGACGCCGGCGGCCGGCTCGTCGAGCAGCAACACTTTCGGCTGCATGGCAATCGCCAGTGCGATCTCCAGCAGGCGCTGCTTGCCGTAGGGCAGCAGCGTTGTCTGAGTGCCCATGACATCAAGGAGGCGAAAGCGCTCCAGAAGGGAGGCTGCTTCATCGGCGACCTCGCGGTCCGCTGACAGCGACCGCCAGGCGAAGCGGCCATGGCCTTTGCGCTCGCTGATCGCCAACATGACGGAATCGAGCGGCGTGAAATCGCCGAAGAGCTGGTTGATCTGGAAGGTGCGCGAGAGGCCCTTGCCGACGCGGCGATAGGAAGACAGGCCGGTGATATCGTCGCCGCCGAGCAGGATCTGGCCGCTGTTCGGCGACAGAACGCCGGTCAGCAGGTTGATGATCGTGGTCTTGCCGGCGCCATTTGGGCCGATCAGGGCGTGGCGAGCGCCCTGGCGAACCTGCAGCGAGACATCGTTAGTGGCGACGAAGCCGCCGAAACGTTTGACGAGATGACGGGTTTCGAGGGCGAGCGTCATTTGCTTTCCTCCGCGACGGCGTGCTGTACCCGGGCCTCGCGCTTGCGCGCCGAGCCCGGCAGGAGGGTTTGCCAGCGTGTCAGACGCTCGCGGCCGATCAGAACCATGATGATGAGCACGAGGCCGATCCAGAACATCCAATATTGCGGTGTGATGACTGATAGCCAGTTGCGCAGAATGGAGAATACGACCGCGCCGAAGACGCCGCCATAGAGATAACCGACGCCGCCAATGACGAGCACCAGCAGCACCTCGGCTGAGCGGTGGAAGGCGAGTACGTCAGGCGAGACGAAGCTGGTTGTCTGGGTCAGCAGCGCGCCGGCGATGCCGGCATATACGGCCGAGATCGTGTAAATCGCGACGATGCGACGGGTGGGCGAAATGCCGAGCATGGAGGCGCGGCGCTGGTTGCGCTTGATCGCCTTCAGCGACAGGCCAAAGGGCGAATTGACGATGCGGCGGGCGACATAGATCAGAATGACAAGCACGATCAGGCAGTAAATGTAGCCGGTCCGGCCCCAGAGATCGAATTCGAAATAACCGAGGATCGGGTTCAGCATCACACCGCTCAGTCCGTCGGCGCCGCCGGTGAGCCAGGCTGCCTGATTGACGACTTCAGCGAGCAGCATTGCGACGCCAAAGGTGGTCATGAGGCGCGTCAGATCGGAGCCCCGCAGGATGAGGAAGCTCGTCAGGAATCCGAAGAGGCCACTGGCGAGGCCGGCTGCCAGCAGGCCGATAACCGGCTCGCCGGAGACATGGATGGCAAAGAGGCCGGCCGTATAGGCTCCGAGGCCGAACAAGGCGGCATGGCCGAGTGAAATGATACCGGCATAACCGAGGATGAGATCCAGTGAGATCGCAAAGAGCGCCAGGATAGCTATCTCCGTCAGGATCAGCATTTGCGACGGCAGGACGAAGATTGCGGCAATAGCGACCAGCCAGAGGGCAAATTCCCAGATTTGCCAGCGGTCGGCGCGCATCAAGAGCCCCATGGCTTCCTTGGAGGCGTTGTTGCATTCGCCGCTCATCGGCCGCCCTCCCGGGAGAAGAGGCCATGGGGCCGCAGGATCAGCACAAGGATCATGACGGCGTAGATGATGAAGGCGCCGAGCTGTGGAACGTAATATTTGCCGGCGACATCGGCGATGCCGAGCAGGAGCGCGGCAATGAAGGGGCCAGTGATGGACGAGGTGCCGCCGACAGTGACGACGATCATGAAATAGATCAGATATTTCAGCGGAAAGTTCGGATCGAGGCCGAGCAGTTCAGTGCCAAGCGCACCGCCGAGGCCGGCAAGGCCGGAGCCGAGTGCGAAGGTCAGCGCGAAAATGACGGATACGTTGATGCCCAAACCACGAGCGACGCGCCCGTCATCGACGGCAGCGCGCAGCTGGCTGCCGAAACGGGTGCGGGTGAGCGCCAGTTGCAGCGCGATGGTCAGCACCGCGCAGATAACAATGATGAAGAGCCGGTAGCGGCCGATATCGATGCCCAAAAAGCCAAAGCGGCCGCTGAGTTCCGGCGGCAGATTGATGAGCTGCTGCTGGCCCCCCATGAAATAGTCGATTGCTGCGATCGACATGAAGACGAGACCGATGGAGAAGAGCACCTGATCGAGATGCGATGACGAATAGAGGCGGCGGTAGAGCAGCCGTTCGAGTGCTACTCCGACAAGTGCTGTTACAATGAAGGCGGCTGGCAGGCACCAGTAGAAGGAGATGCCGTAGCGGTTCATCATGATAACGGTGATGTAGCCGCCGGCCATCGCGAAGGCGCCATGCGCGAGATTGACGAAATTCATCAGGCCCAGCGTGACCGACAATCCGCAGGCGAGAACAAAGAGAAGCATGCCATAGGCGATGCCGTCGAACAGGATTGTCAGCATGAGACCTCACTGCATCAAGCGGCGGAATTGCTTCCGCCGCCTGCTTCCTAGGCTTACTTGGAAGCCGTATTCGGATCGTGGATCTTCGGATAAGTCGCGAACTCGACATTGTAGAGCTCGCCATTCTTCTCCTTGACCTCGCGCATGTAAATATCTTGCACGATGTCGCGGGTATCAGGGTCGATGGTGATCGGGCCGCGCGGGCTGACGAACTCCATGCCCTTCATGGCTTCGACGAGCTTGGTTCCGTCCGTATCGCCACCGGTCTTTTCAAGCGCGGCATAGGCGACATGCATAGCGTCATAACCGCCAACCGACATGAAGTTCGGGCGCATGTTCTTGTTGGCCTTGCGGACTTCGGCGACGAAAGCCTTATTTTCCGGGCTGTCGTGATCGGTCGAATAGAAATGACCTGTTATGACGCCCTTGGCCGCCAGGCCCATGCCGTTCAGCAGATCGTCATCAGTCACGTCGCCGGTGGCGATCAGCTTGATGCCGGCATCTGCGAGGCCACGATCGACGAACTGCTTCATGAAGATCGCGCCGACGCCTGAAGGCACGAAGACGAAGAGGGCATCAGGCTTCGCATCGCGCACACGCTGAAGGAAGGGTGCGAAATCCGGGTTCTGCAGGGGGACGCGGAGCGCTTCGACAACCGTGCCGCCTTCCTTCTTGAACTGATCGGTGAAGCCCTTTTCGATGTCGATGCCCGGACCGTAGTCGGTCACCAGCGTGACGACGCGCTTCAGGTTGTTCTGGACGGCCCAGGTGGCGACCGGCACGGCGGATTGCGGGCCGGCCATCGAAGTGCGCACGAAATAAGGCGATTGCTTCATGATGGCGGAAGTCGTGGCCGAGGTGATGATCGCCGGGATTTTTGCCTGGTTGAGAACCGGGGCGACGCCCATGGCAAGCGGCGTGAGGCCGAAACCAACGAGCATCTTGACGCCGTCATTGACGACGAGTTCCTGGGCGATGCGGCGGGTCTGGTCGGCTGTGCCGGCATCGTCGCGCAGGACAAGCTCGATCTTCTTGCCTGCAACCGTATCGCCATTAATTGCCATGTATGCGCGAGCGCCGGCCTCGACTTGGCGTCCGGTCGACGCAAAGGGACCCGTCATCGGCAGGATGACGCCGATCTTCACCGTTTCCTGCGCAAATGCAGGCACGCCGGCAAGCGTTGCGAGTGCCGCGCCGGCTATCAACAATCTTCTCGTAAACGAAATCATGTATACTCCTCCCATTGTTGCGCATCATATCTCTCTCCCGAAGATATGCCCGCGACCAGAACGTTTTTCCTCTCTCCTCCAGAGGAAAAAGCTGATGTCGCGAAATAGCTCAGCAACATCAATGTATACATAAAACTTGACATGGCACAAGCTGCCGCCGCCTGTCAGGTCCGCCATTTGGGTCCGATGAAACGGCCATAAAAGGCCTGATAGGTGGTGTCTTACGCCTCCAGATTTTGGGTTTGGCCGAAGCAAATTTTCGATCGTCGCAACTCTGTCATATAGCTATGGCGAGAACGTGCTTTATCGAGCAAATGGAATAGGGAGCGCGCCATGATCGAAAACACCCAGCTCGACCGTATCAAGAATGAAATTGCCGACAGCTTCGATGAGGAGCTGGAAATGCAGATGGAGGAGGACCGGCTTGACGAGCTCGTTGCCGAGGGGATGTCCGGTCCGGCGGAGCAGACGCTCGACCGCAAGCTCTATTTCCGCGAACTCTTCCGCCTGCAGCATGAACTGGTTCGTCTTCAGGATTGGGTTCAGTACAAGAAGCTCAAGGTTGTCGTCCTCTTCGAAGGTCGCGACTCCGCTGGCAAGGGCGGCGCGATCAAGCGCGTGACCCAGCGCCTCAATCCGCGCGTCTGCCGCGTCGTGGCGCTTCCGGCGCCGACCGAACGCGAGCGGAATCAGTGGTATTTCCAGCGCTATACGCCGCATCTGCCGACGGCAGGCGAAATGGTGCTCTTCGACCGCAGCTGGTACAACCGTGCCGGCGTCGAGCGTGTCATGGGTTTCTGCACGAAGGACGAGCTGGAGGAGTTCTTTCGCTCCGTACCGGAATTCGAGCGCATGCTGGTTCGTTCCGGCATCATCCTTATCAAGTACTGGTTCTCGATCACTGACGAGGAACAGGAATTCCGCTTCAACATGCGTATTCACGATCCATTGAAGCAGTGGAAGCTGTCGCCGATGGACCTGCAAAGCCGAGTCCACTGGGAGGAGTATACAAAGGCCAAGGAAGAGATGCTGGACCGCACTCATATTCCGGAAGCGCCGTGGTGGGTCGTCCAGGCCGTGGACAAAAAGCGGGCACGTTTAAACTGCATCGCGCACCTGCTGACCCAGGTTCCCTACGAGGATGTGCCGAAGGAAGCGATCGTCCTGCCCGAACGCGTGCGCCACGACGATTATCACCGCATTCCGGTTCCGCCAGAAATGTACGTTCCCGAAGTCTATTGATTGAAAAGGCTGCTGCCGGAAACCGGCAGCAGCTTAGACTGAAACGCGTCGCGGTCTTTCAGACTCGCTCGTACGCTCTCTTTTGCGCATGTTCCTATTGCAACGCCGCTGGGCACTTTTGCGACATATACTTCAATGCGCCGACTGTTGCTTGGCGCGGGCGACGATCTGCGTCGGATTGACGAATTGCAGCGCGATGATCAGCCAGAAGAGTGTCGTCACCATATAGACCACAGCCATCGCGTCGATGGACTGGCCGGCCCGCACCCCTGAGGCAAAGACCGCATAATAGAGTGATACGACGAGGGTCTGGGTCTGCGGCCCCGATATCAGGAAGGTCAGCTCGAACATGGCGAGAGTGCGCACGAGCACCAGCAGCAGGGCGGCCAGCATGCCAGGCAGCAGGAGCGGCAGCAGGATGCGGATGAAAAGGCTCGTCGTGCCGGCGCCGAAGACGCGGGCGGCTGCCTCAATCCGTGGATCGATCTGCTCGATGAAGGGGATCATGACGAGCACCACGAAGGGGAAGGACGGCACGAGGTTGATCAGTACCACGCCCCAAAAGGTGCCGCCAAGGCCGAACTGATAGAGCACGGTTGCGAGCGGAATGCCGTAGGTGAGCGGCGGGATCAGCAGCGGCAGCAGGAAGAGCAGAATGATGGCGCGCTTGCCGGGAAAATCGCGCCGAGCCAGCGCGTAAGCTGTCATCACACCAAGAATGCCGGAGATGATGACGACGATGAAAACCATCTCGAAAGTGACGATCAGCACGCTGGAAAGCTGGAACTCGCTCCACGCGCTGAAATACCAGCGGTCGGTCCATCCGCGCGGCAACCATGTCCCGAGCCAGCGCGTTGCGAAGGAATTGAGGATAACGACCGCGATGACGGCAAGCAGATTGAGGACGAAAAGGCTGGCGAGCGCCCAGACGGCGAAGCGCCAGATCTTCGAGGTAAGGCCTTGGTCACGGATCATGGCTCAACCTTTCGTGCCGCCGGCGGGGCCGCGGTAGAAGAATGAACGTGCGCCGAGAACGGCGACGACAACGAAGAGCTCGACTCCACCCATGATGAGGGCGATTGCCGTGCCGTAGGAATGGTCATATTGCTCGAAGGCGGCCTGATAGGCGGCGATCGAGATGACACGCGTCGGACCGGCCGGAGCACCGAGCAGGACTGCCGAGGGGAAGACGGCGAAGGCCTGCACGAAGGATAGGCAGAAAGTCACGGCAAGGCCCGGCACCAGGAGCGGCAGGAAAACGCGCGTGAAGCGCTGCCGCGCATTGGCGCCAAGTGTTGCTGCGGCCTGCTCGATCGCGGGATCAATGCCGGTGATGTAGGAAAGCGTCAGCAGGAAGGCGAAGGGGAAGCCGGTGATCAGCAACGAGGCGAAAACACCCCAGTAGTTGTTGGTGAGTTTGATCGGCGAATCCAGAATTCCGAAGAGCATGAGCGTCTGATTGAACCAGCCTCGTGGGCCGAGATAGGTCAAAAGGCCATCGGCGACGAAGACCGTACCAAGTGTGATCGGCAGCACGAGGATCGTTGTCAGCAGCCGCTGGCGGCGCATCAGGCGGACACGGAAGGCGACCGGGATTGCGAAGGCGAGGTTGACGATCGTCACCGGTAGGGCGAGCCACATGGTATTGGCGATCGTGCCGTATTGGAACTGATCGGAGAAGAACTTCGCATAATTCTCGTACCAGGGCCCGCCATCCTTCGGTATGAGCGAGTCCGCCACCCCATAAACGAAGGGATAGATGAACAGGGCAATCATGAAGATCAGGCCCGGCAGCACGAGCAGCGTCGTGCCGTCGAGGCCCTGCGCGGCGAGCCTGGTTTTCAGGGATGGGCCGCTCATGCCGCTGCCCCCTTGAAGACGAGCGCACGGCCCGCGGCTGGCTGCAGGGTGGCTGAAGAGCCGCGCGGCAGGGCATCATCGGCGCGGAAATAGAGCTCCGATCCATCCTTCGAGCGGGCCATGCCAAAGAAGGCGCGGCCCCGATATTCGGTGCTGGCGACAGTCACCGGGACCCCGGTGCCGTCGATGGTCGCGACGAGGTCTTCCGGACGTACCGAGAGAACGGCGGCATCGCCGACCTTGAGCGTATCGCGCATGGTTCCGCTCAGCCGCGCACCGGCGGCTTCGATTTCGGCTTCGTGGCCGGAGACGGAAATAACGCGACCGGGAATGCGGGTGCGGAAGCCCATGAAGTCAGCGACCTCCAGATTGACCGGACGCTGGTAGAGATCCTGAGGCGTCCCGATCTGCTGGATATGACCCTGGCTCATGACGACGATACGGTCGGCAAGCGACAGCGCCTCGTCCTGGTCGTGAGTGACATAGATGGTCGTCGAGCCGATCTGATCGTGGATGCCGCGGATTTCGGCCCGCATCTCCAGGCGCAGCTTGGCGTCCAGATTGGAGAGCGGTTCGTCCATCAGCACGATCGGCGGGCGGATGACGATCGCACGGGCAATGGCCACGCGCTGCTGCTGACCACCGGAGAGCTGGCCGGGCAATTTGTCCGCCTGGCTTTCAAGCCGCACGAGCGCCAGCGCATCGATGATGCGCTTGTCGGCTTCTGCGCCGCGAATTCCCTGCATGGCAAGACCGAAGCCGACATTTTTGCGCACGCTCATGTGCGGGAAGAGGGCATAGCTCTGGAAGACCATGCCGAAGCCGCGCTTTTCCGGCTCCAATTGGTCGATACGATTACCGCCGAGGCGGATTTCGCCGCCGGACAGGCCAAGCAAGCCGGCGATGCAGTTCAGGGCTGTTGACTTGCCGCAGCCCGAGGGGCCGAGAAGCGCGATGAATTCGCCTGGTTCGATCGCGAGATCGATGCCGTCGAGGGCATTGTAGGCGCCAAAGGATCGCCTGATACCATCAAGCTCAAGTCGCGCATTCTTCCGCGATGACAGCGCTGCTGCGTTTTGAACCGGCAAAGTCAATACAATCTCCATTTATCGGCGGTCATAGCCGATAGAGCCTCTCCGTCTTTTTGAGTGGCGGAGATGCTCCATCTCTTTTCAAGCAATTCCGGATGCAAGACCGCTGCACATGTTTGCCGGAACTGTTTCAGAAATCCGGCGCCGGAAGCCGGCGCCGGGTCGTTTCGACAATCAGCCCTTCTTGGCGCCGATCTTTTCGTCCCAGATGCGGAAAGCCTGGACGAGCTGTTTCGGCTCGAGCGGCACTTCCAACGGGCTGCCGGCAATCCAGTCAGCATATTCCGGCCGGCCGAATTCCTTGATGGTTTCCTGGCTTTCTGTCGGTGCCATTTCGAGCGTGACATCCTTCACCGCCGGGCCGGGATAGAAGTACCCGGCGTCATAGGCGATGGCCTGCTGTTGCGGCTGATAGATAAAGTTCAGCACATCGAGCAGAACGCCGACCTTCTCGTCGGAGACACCCTTCGGGATCGCCGCATAGTGAGCGTCGGTAACCCAGTGGAAGCCATCAAGCTTGCCGACCTTGGCTTCCTCGGGAACGATCCCGAGCGCGCGCGGATTGATATCCCAACCCGTCGTGGTGGCGACGATGTCGCGTGTGCCTTCGCCGAGTTCCTTGAAGACCACAGCGGTGCCGGTCGGATAATATTCAATGTTTTCGCCGAGGGCTGCCAGATATTCCCAGGTCTTAGTCCAACCGTTGACCGGGTCGCGCGGGTTACTGTCGCCGAGGAGATAGGGCAGACCCATCAGCAAGGTGCGGCCGGGGCCGGAGTTTGCGGGACGGGCATAGAGAAACTTGTTCTTGTTCTGCTTCGTCCAGTCGAGCAGTTCCTGCGCGGTCTTCGGCGGGGTTGCCACCTTGTCCGGCATATATTCGATCAGCGGGCCGGACGGGTAATAGGTAATGACAACGCCCTGATCCTTGGCGAGCGCCTGCATCTTGAAGGCCTGTGGCAGCAGGATGCTTTCGAGGTTCGGAAGGGCGGATTTTTTGCTGGACATGTCGATCCAGAGACCCTGGTCGACACCAGCGGACAGTGCGTCCGTGCCGGTCAGAACGAGATCGATATCGACCTTGCCGGCAGCCTGTTGGGCCTGGATCTTGGCCGGCAGTTCAGGGGCGGGGGCCTTGGTAAAGGAAAAGCTGGAAACGAATTCCGGCTTGGCCTTGGCATAATTTTCGAACATGCCCTGTGTCAGCGCCAGATTGCCGGCGACATCGACGATGGTGATGGTCACCGGGCTTGCAGGCGCCTTCGCCTGGGCGAAGGCGCGGAGCGGAAGCATTCCGGCCGCGGCGACGCCGGCAGCTCCGCCGACAAATGTTCTGCGTGTGATCTTCATTCTATCCTCCTCTTTTGCGGCGGTGCCGGCCTTTGCCCCGAGCGCCCGCCCGTTTGCATCGAAATGCACGTCTCAAGTCTCGACGCGCCGGTTTCTCGGCGACATCAAAATGCCCGCAGCTGGAAGCTTTTCCTCCGGGTGCAATGCCGGGCCGCTGTTCTCCTCCGCGGCGTCTCTTGGCAACAGAATTCAATTGATATACTAGTATGCACGAAAGTGTCAACGTCCTGAGACTATGCATGCAGCACGCTTCCGACTCTGAAATCCTCGCTTTCCCGGCGCCGCGCGACGCCGCCGGGAAGATCCGCCGCGTGACGACGGCGGCGGCTATCCACGAGCGGCTGCATGCCGATATCGTGTCGCTGAGGATTCCACCGGGAACGGCGCTGCAGGAAAAGCGGATTGCCGAGGATTTCGGGGTCAGCCGCACGCCGGTGCGCGAGGCGCTGCTGAGGCTTTCCGAAGGCGGGCTCGTCGATATTTATCCGCAATCAGGCACAGTGGTTTCGCGGGTGCCGGTTTCGGCTATTCCGGAGGCGGTGGTCGTGCGCAAGGCGCTCGAAGGGACGACGGTTGAGACTGCGGCCGGCATTGCGACGGAAGCTGATATTGCGCGGCTCGATGTGATCATCGCCCGGCAGAAGACTTATGCGGCCCTCGGCGATGCCTCGAGCTTTCATGAGGAAGACGAAGTCTTTCATGAAGCGATCGCGCAGATTGCCGGTTATCCCGGCATCTGGACTATTTTGAAAACGGTGAAAGTGCAGATCGACCGGGCGCGGCGCCTGACGCTGCCGGTGCTCGGCCGCATGGACAATGTGGTGCACGAGCACATGGTGATCCGCAACGCTATCGCGGCGCATGACGTCGAAGCGGCGCGCGAAGCCATGATCCATCACCTGGGGGCCGTTATACCCGATGTGGCGGAGCTGCGCTCGCAGTTCCCCGACTATTTCTGCTGAGAACACGAGAGATCAAGGGAGAGAGACGAAATGCGGCAAGGTTGGAGATGGTTTGGGCCGGAGGCGCCGGTGACGCTGGACGAGGTGCGCCAAACTGGCGCGACGAACATTGTTTCGTCGCTGCATCAGGTGCCGATCGGCCGCGCCTGGACCGAGGCGGAAGTGCGCGAGCGTCAGTCACTAATCGAAACGACGCCGGCCGGCCGCTCACCGCTGATCTGGAGCGTCGTTGAAAGCATTCCGATTCCCGATGCCGTCAAGCGCAAGGGTGGACAGGCCAAGGCCGAGATCGAGGCCTGGATTGCCAGCCTGGAAGCTGTTGCGGCCTGTGGCATCCCGATCGTCTGTTACAACTTCATGCCCGTCGTCGACTGGACCCGCACCGACCTTGATTATGTGACGCCGACCGGCGCAACCGCGATGCGCTTCGACCATGAGCGTTTCGCGGCCTTCGAGCTCTTCGTGCTGCAACGCCCGGGCGCCACCGAAGAATATTCGGAGCAAGACAGGGCGCGGGCCAAGGCCGTCTATGAGAGCATGACGGAAGCAGAGATTGCGGAGATTACCCGCATTATCACTTCCGCCCTGCCGGGCTCGACAACCGAGCCGCTGACCATTCCGGCTTTCCGTGAAAAGCTCATCGCTTATCAGGGTATCGATGCGAAGAAGCTCCGCCAGCATCTCATCGAATTCCTGGAAGCCGTTGTACCGGTCGCAGAAGCACGCGGCGTGAAGCTGACGCTGCATCCCGACGATCCGCCGCGTTCGCTTTTCGGCCTGCCGCGTATCGCTTCGACGGCTGAGGATTATGCCGCGCTTTTCGATGCCGTACCGGCGGCCGCCAATGGCATGTGCTACTGCACCGGCAGCCTCGGCGTGCGCGCCGATAATGATCTGCCGGCGATTGCGCGTCGCTTTGCCTCGCGCATCTATTTTGCCCATTTGCGTGCTACGACCCGCGAAGGCGATGGCCGCACCTTCCACGAAAGCGCACATCTGGAAGGTGATGTGAACATGGTTGCGGTGCTGAAGGAGCTGGTTGCCGAGGATCGCCGCCGCAGCGCGGATCTGTCAATCGTCTTCCGCTCGGACCACGGACACCGCATGCTCGACGACCTGCAGAAGAATGTCACGCCCGGCTATCCGGCGATCGGCCGTCTTCGCGGCCTCGCCGAACTGCGCGGCATTTTGTATGCACTCGACGCAGTGCCGACCTGATTTCCTTATTTTGATGCAATTCCGGCAAAGCCTGCGTGCTTTTGCCGGACTTGTTCAGTCTCGGCGGCTTGCCGCCGAGAGCTGCCACAGCGCTTCGACGGCCCGTTCGGCATCGGCTGAGGGCTGGTATTCGCAGACAGGATTTTTCAGCTCCAGGCGCAAAAGCGCGCAGCGGAACTTGTAATCGGCGCCGGTTGAGTAAGCAATATCCGGAGACCACGTGGTGGGATCTTACGGCTTCAAAGCGATTTCCAGATAGTTGATGAGGGAATCGAATTCGACTGGCTTGCCCAGAAAGGCCAGCGCACCGCCTTCCATGGCCGCCGTGCGGGTTCGCTCGTCGCGATAGGAGGTCATGAAGATCATCGGCGGCTTCTCAGGTTCGCCGTTGAGGATTTCCTGCAATTCGATGCCGCTGAGGCCGGGCATCTTGACATCGACCAGCATGCAGTCGATTGCCGCCCTGTCGTCAAAGGCCAGAAATTCTTCCGCCGAGGCAAAAAGCCTGCTCTGGTAGCCGCAGGACTGGATCAGATCATCAAGAGCCTCCCGGATGGCCTGGTCGTCATCGACGACCGCGATTGTGGATGTATGTGACACGAGATTAGTAGCCTTGCTTATTCTTGCATTATGCTGCGTTCATTATGGAGGGCCGTACCGTCTCGCGGTACCATACAAGGGTCTAGGTTCCGCTATCTGCCTTCCAGCATTTCGGCCTTGCGAACCAGATCGGCCACCGAGCGGACCTGCATCTTGCGCATGACATTGCCGCGATGCAGCTTCACGGTGATTTCGCTGATGCCGAGATCATAGGCGATCTGTTTGTTCATCAGGCCCTTGACGACGGCGGCCATCACTTCCCGCTCGCGCGGGGTCAGCGTATCGACCAGCGAGGCAACGGCATCGCTTGCCGCCATTTCGCGCCGGCGGGTCATGTCCTTTTCGATCGCGACGCCAACGGCATCGAGAATATCCTGGTCGCGGAAGGGCTTGGTCAGGAAGTCGACGGCACCGGCTTTCATGGCGCGCACGCTCATTGGAATATCGCCGAAGCCTGTCATGAAGACGATAGGCATCCTGCTGCCAATCCGTTCCAGATGAAGCTGGAAATCCAGGCCGCTGAGGCCGGGCAGGCGCACGTCGAGGAGGATGCAGCCAGGTCGGCGCAGATCGGCTTTGTCGAGAAAGGCGGTCGTGGTGGCGAAGGAAGCGGCCTCCATCTGGATCGACCGGAAGAGGTCGACCAGCGACTCGCGGATGGATTCGTCATCATCGACAACATAGACGATCGGCATTGTGGACTGAGCGGCTGCCTTCGATGCGGCACTAGTGTCGGTCATGGTCGTCCTCAATCGGTATGATCATTTCGAAGATGGCGCCGCCTTCAGGATGGTTGCCGGCCGTAAGCTGGCCGCCGCGAGCCTCCAGCGTGCTGCGGCAGATGGAAAGCCCCATGCCCATTCCAGCCGCCTTGGTCGTGAAGAAGGGCGTGAAGAGCTTTGTCATGGCCTCCTCGCTGATGCCAGGGCCAAAATCCCTGACGGAGAGCGTCACGAATATATCATCCTTCCTGGCGAGCGAGATCAGAATCTTGCGCTGGTCGATTGCCGTTTCGCGCATGGCCTGTATGGCGTTGGTGACAAGGTTGATGAGTACTTGCTGCAGTTCGATGCGGATCGCCTTCACTGCGGGCTGCCTTTCGGTCAGGTCGACCTCGAAGGTCACCATGTCGCGCTGGAAATCGTGCTCCATCAAGGTGCGCGTTTCCTCGATCAGCACTTCGAGATCGACATATTCGGGCACGCGATCGGTCTGCGTCAGCATCGAGCGCGTATTGTGAATAATCTCGCTTGCGCGCTGGCTATCGCGGATGATGCGCTCGGCCGAACGACGTACGGCGGCAAGATCCGGCGGTTCGCGGTTCAGCCAACGGAGCAGCGTTTGGGCGTTGACGACGATGGCGCCGAGCGGCTGGTTCAGCTCATGGGCGAGCGAGGCGGAAAGTGTGCCGACGGTTGCGGCGCGCGAGGCGCGAGCAAGCTCATCCTGAGCCTCGCGAATGGCCTTCTGCATCATTTCCCGCTGAGTGATATCCACCATGCCGACGACGACACGATTAAAGGCGGCGGGATCCTCAGGAAAGCTCATGCTTATAATGACAAGTCTGGTCTCGCCATTTTCGGCGATCAGATCGCCCTTGCCCTCGAAATGCCGTTCGCCGCGGAAGATGGCATTCAGCAGGTCCAAAAAGGCGTCGTCGTCAGGAGCGATGTGGCGGCGCATCGTGTGTGAGGGCAGGCCGCCGGCGACATGGCCAAGCAGCTCGAGAGCGGCGTCATTGGAGGCGATGGTGCGGATGAGACCCGTGCACGTGGCGATGATGCCGGGATTGGTGCGGTAGTATTCCTTGAGATCGTTCACGCCTTCTGCCTTCAAGGACATCAGGAAGGCGCGCACTGCGGAATAATCGCGCTCCCAGAGCGCGATGCGGCTGTGTTCGAAAATATAGCGGTAACGTGTCTCGCTGTCGCGGAGGTGCAGGTTGGCCTCGATGAGACCGGCTCGCGCGGTTTCGTTGCGGAGAATGAGAGCGCAGGTGATGGTGATGGCGGCCAGGGAAACCGCAAGGCGCAACTGCGCTGGGACATCTTCCCCCAGGCCGTGGGAGTAGAAATAGGCAAAAAGTGTGAGGGCGGTGCAGATGAGCGCGAGCAGCGTTGTTCCGATCCTCGTCAGCATTTCGGCAGCCAGCAGCAGCACGATGACATAGAGAACCGCGATGGCGCTTTGGATCTCGGTGAAGGCATCGACATAAAATACGGCGGCGCCAAGCACGAGTGCGATCAGGCCAAGTGTGATTTCATGCGAGAGTGTTCCTCGCGGGTTGATCAGCTTCCACAATACCGATGATCGCATGCCCCCTCGCTGGCTCCGGCCTTCACTTCCGCCGACTAATTCTGGCGTAGCTTAATGCGGTGTCTGACGGCGCAAAGCTATACAAAAGTGTTGGAAGTACAGGACAAATAATTCCGACGATCCGAAAGGAAAGACCGTCCCGGGCGGCGGGACGGTCTCTGGCGGATGGGAGGATCCGCGGGGCTTTGGCGGAGGGGAATGCCTGCCCTGAAGGTGGCAGGGGCGGTGCCACCAGCTGAAACCTTGAATGGTCAGGTCGGTTCCAGCTGAGGAGAAGATAGATCCAGGCTTGCTCAGGCAAAACTATACTTAGGTTTCGGTTCGGCCATACAAAGCGGCAGGTCGGTTTCCTGGACGAATGGCTGCGAAACTCGTCTGTGCGGAGGAAGGTACGCCATATCTCATTTTGAGATAGCCGCATCGAATAAACCTATTTGTCACAATAGTGTCGCCACGGCATAGTCCTAACAGGGAGAAACACTTTTAGGACATTGCTGTGGAATATGTGCGCTTTGGCCAGACCGGCCTGAAGGTTTCGTCGCTTTGCCTCGGTACCATGGGTATCGGCTCATCCAAGTGGAAGGGTTGGGTGCTCGATGAGGAGAAGTCGGTGCCGATCCTCAAAAAGGCGCTCGACGTCGGCATCAATTTCTTCGACATGGCAGACTGGTATTCAACCGGCGTCAACGAGCAGGTCGTCGCCCGCACGTTGCTGTCGCTGACGGATCGTGAAAAGCTGGTGCTCGCCACCAAGGCCTTCTATCCGATGAGCGACGATCCCAACGACAAGGGCCTGTCGCGCAAGCATCTGATGGCCTCAATCGACAGGTCGCTGAAGCAGATGGGCACCGACTATGTCGACCTCTACATCATCCACGCCTTCGATCCGGAAACGCCCGTCGAAGAGACGATGAGCGCGCTGCATGAGATCGTGAAGTCGGGCAAGGCACGCTACATCGGCGCTTCCACCATGTATTCCTGGCAGTTCGCCAAGATGAACCATGTCGCCGACAAAAACGGCTGGACGCGGTTCGTCAACATGCAGTGCCAGTATTCGCTGCTCTATCGCGAGGAAGAGCGCGAAATGATGCCTTACTGCCAGGAAGAGGGTATTGCAGTGACGACCTTCTCGCCGCTCGCCCGCGGTTATCTCGCCGGCGGCGGTTCGGCGCCGCGTATCGCACACGACCTCTATCTCGATTGGTTCGGCGACGAGATCGACCAGGAAATTGCCAAGCGCGTCAACGAAGTCGCCGCCAAGCGTGGCAAGACGGCAAGCCAGATCGCCCAGGCCTGGGTCATCGGTTCCGGCAACAGCACGGTTCCGATCGTTGGCACGGAAAGCCCCGAGCATGTCGTTGCCGCAGTCGAGGCTGCGGCGATCGAGTTGACGGCAGAAGAGCGCGCGTTCCTTGAGGACCCCTACCGCCCGCGCGACATGATCAACGACTATAACCCGGTTCGTCGTCCGCGTGCCCTTTCGAAGGCATAATGGGTCGACCCGCATCGTTACTGGAGAATTTAATGCTTTATATCGGTGAAGGCTTCGAGGGTTCCGGCCCGAATGCTGCTCATATCAACCTCTATCTCGGCCCGAAGAACGGCCCGATTTCCGGCGCGCTTGCCGGTGCGGCCGCAAGCCCCGGTCCCGGCCATCTGCCGTTCCAGGCGGTCCTGAAGCCGAATCTGCCGGCCAAGCCCGTGACGCTGTTCATCGCCAAGGCGGTGATGGAATCCGGCTCGTCGCATGAGCTGATGACCTGGGGTCCAGCACAAGCTGGTGTTGCTGCCGGCATTACGGCAGCCCTGCTTGACGGCTCGCTGCCGGCCGCGGCCGAGGATGACTGGGTCGCGATTGCCGCCGTCTGGGTCAATCCGTCGGCAAATGATGCCGAAGAGGTGTATCATAATAACAAGGCTGCGACGCATCTTGCAGCCAAACGCGCGCTGATGAAAGGTTGGCCCTCACGTGCCGAGCTTGCCGAAGGCGTAGCAACGGTCGGCAATCCATTCTTCACGCCTAAGGTCGCCTGACATGAAACTCATCGAAGATAATGCGCTGATCGGCGGAGGCTGGGGAAGTGCGGCTGACAGCAAGCGCTTCACCGTGCTGAACCCCGCGGACGGCAGCGAGCTTGCGACCGTGCCGGATTGCGGCGCGGCGGAAGCTCAGCGGGCGGTCGATGCCGCCGCTAAAGCCTTCAAGACCTGGCGCAAGACGCTCGCCTCGGAGCGCTCTGCGGTGTTGCGCCGCTGGGCCGAGCTAATGATTGCCAATCAGGAAGATCTGGCGCGGCTGTTGACGGCCGAGCAGGGTAAGCCACTTGCTGAAGCGCGTGGCGAAGTCGCCTATGCAGCGGGCTTTCTGACCTGGTTTGCCGAAGAAGGCCGCCGTTCGCATGGTGGCGTCGTGCCGTCTCACAAGGCCGACGCGCGTATCGTCGTAATGAAAGAGCCGGTTGGGGTCGTCGCGGCAGTGACACCGTGGAACTTCCCGCTGGCGATGATTACCCGAAAGGTTGGCCCGGCGTTGGCTGCCGGCTGCACCATCATCATCAAACCGGCCGAGGACACACCGCTTTCGGCGCTGGCGCTTGCCCGTCTCGGTGAGCAGGCCGGTGTTCCCGCTGGTGTCGTCAGCGTTGTGACGACGAAGTCGCCCGCCGATGTCGTCGGCGTCTGGATGAAAAGCCCTGTCGTACGCAAGTTCTCGTTCACGGGATCGACGGCGACCGGCAAGCTGCTGATGCGCCAGAGCGCCGATACGGTAAAGCGGATCAGCCTCGAACTGGGCGGCAATGCGCCGCTGATCGTCTTCGACGACGCCGATATCGATCAGGCCGTTCGCGGTACCATCGCCTCCAAATTCCGCAATACTGGACAGACCTGCGTCTGCGCTAACCGCATCCTTGTCGAGGATGGCATCTATGACCGCTATGCCGAGGCGCTTGCCAAAGCTGTCGCGGCGATGAAGGTTGCGCCTGGCGTGGAGGATGGCGCGGCGCAGGGACCGCTTATCAATGCACCGGCGCTGACCAAGGTCGAGCGGCATGTGACCGATGCTGTCGAAAAGGGTGCCAGGGTTTTGACCGGCGGCAAGCCGCACGAGCGCGGCGGCCTGTTCTACGAGCCGACGGTATTGACTGGCATGACGACCGATATGGCGCTTGCGACCGAAGAGACCTTCGGCCCGGTTGCCGGCCTTTTCCGCTTCAAGGGCGAGGAAGAGGCGATCGCGCTTGCCAATGACACGGAAACCGGCCTTTCCGCTTACTTCTTCACGCAAAATCTCGGCCGCGCCTGGCGTGTGGCCGAGGCGCTGGAAGCGGGTATGGTCGGCATCAACGAGGGCGTGATCTCGACGGAAGTGGCACCCTTCGGCGGCGTCAAGCAATCCGGCCTCGGCCGCGAAGGAGCCAGCGAAGGGCTCGATGAATACCTAGAGAGCAAATACGTCCTGTTCGGCGGGCTTGCGGGATAATGACGGAGGATCGCTCCCCCCAGACGAAGAAGGAGCCGGCAGTCGATCGCCGCCGGCTGCCGCTGAATGCGCTACGGGCCTTCGAGGCGGTGGCGCATCATGGCAGCTTCACGGCGGCAGCTGCCGCGCTCAACATTTCGCAGAGCGCGCTTTCGCGGCATGTCATCGGTCTGGAAGAGAGTATCGGGCGCAAGCTTTTCGAACGTGCGCACAAGGCTACGACGCTGACGGATGCCGGGCGCTCGCTCGTTGCGGGCATCGGCAAGGGCTTCGATCGTATCGAACAGGCGATGCGCGAGGTCTGTGCGCCGGATGAACAGCGCCAGCGAAAGCTGCGCATCAACCTCCCGCCGAGCTTTGCCATGAAGCTCACCGTACCGCTGCTGACCGATTTCCGGCGCAGCTTTCCGGATGTGCTGCTGGAGGTTTCGACGCCCTATGGGGTGCCGGATAGCGAATTCGATGTGGCGGTCGTCTATACGCGACCGGCCGTCGATGAATGGGTCACCGACCTGCTCTGGGAGGAGCGGCCGACGATCCTTTGCCATCCCGATCTGGTCGGGGGAGGGGTTTCGGATATCGCGGCCTTTATCGCCGCAAACGAGATCATCCACATCAAGATCGTCGATATGAAGCCCTATCTCACCTGGCAGCGGTTCCTTGTTCAGAACGGTCTTGGCGGGGTTTCGGTGGCGCGCGGCGTGACCTTCGACAGCGCCAGTCTTGGGGTTCAATACGCATTGTCGGGGCAGGGCCTGGTACTGGCAGATCCGGCGCTGTTTCGGGAGGAAATAGAAAGCGGCCGCTTGGTTGCGCCGGTCACCGCACACTATTACGAAGGCTTCGGGTATTACCTGAAGACCGATGCGGAAGGGCTGGTGGATCCTCTTATTGCAGGGTTTCGATCCTGGATCATCAGCCGCTTCAGCAATCGCATGGTGAACGAAGGGGAAAAGCCCGCCCTGCGCATCGTGTCTGGCACAGAGGGTGCCTGAAACGAATTCACTGCCATTCAAGGAGGAGGCAGATTATGACTGAATTGAAGACCAATAGCGGCAATCCGCTGCATCCCTCGGTGCCCGAACTGTGCGAACAGGTCCGCGCCGGCAAGATCGACCGCCGCGGCTTCCTGCGTGCCGTCGCCTGGCTCGGTGTGACGGCGGCCTCCGCCAGCGCCTTCCTTGGTGAGAGCAAGCCTACCCTGGCTCAGGAGACACCCACGGATGGCGGTACGCTGCGTTTCGGTTGCCAGATCCAGGAACTGACCGATCCGATGATGACGAGCTGGATCGAGGCTTCGAACCTCTATCGCAACAGCCTCGAATTCCTGACCTATGTCGATGCCGATAATGTCACGCATCCCTATCTGGCCAAGAGCTGGACGCCGTCTGCCGATCTGAAGACTTGGGATTTCGAACTCGACGAGCGCGCCAAATGGTCGAATGGCGATGCCTTCACGCCTGAAGACGTGATCTTCAACATCCAGCGCTGGATCGCTCCGGACTCCCAGTCTTCCAACAAGACCGCTTTCTCGGCCGTCGAGAAGGTGGAGAAGACTGGCGACCATACCGTCCGCATCACGCTGTCGCGCGCCGTTTCCTCGCTGCCGGAACAGCTCTATTCCTACACCTGCCCGATGCTGCACCGCGATTTCGTCAAGGGCGGCGCCAACTGGCCGGCCAATCCCATCGGCACCGGTCCATTCAAGCTGGAGAGCTATGAAGTCGGCCGTCAGGCCGTCTTTTCCAAGCGCGCCGATTATTGGGGCAAGCCAGCGCATCTCGATGGCATCCAGTACATCGACCTCGGCACCGATATCACCACCCATCTCGCTGCGCTTTCGAGCGGCCAGATCGATATCATCTACCGCGCGACGATCGCCGAATACGATCTCATGAAGTCGCTGCCGAATATCCAGATTCTGACCGGCAAAGCGGCCCATACGTTGGTCATGCGTATGCAGTCCGACCAGAAGCCGTTCGACGACATTCGCATCCGCAAGGCCGTGCAACTTGCCGCCGACAACAAGCAGATGCTCGAGGTCGCCTATCGCGGCGAGGGTGAAGTCGGCGCCAACTATCACGTTTCCCCGGTTCAGCCCGATTACTACGCGCTGCCGGCCGTGCCCCGCGATGTCGAGAAGGCCAAGGCGCTGCTTGCCGAAGCCGGCCACAAGGATGGCCTCGATCTGGAATTGACGCTCGGCAACACACAGGGCACCTGGGAACAAGATACCGCGCAGGTACTGCAGCAGAATTTGGCCGAAGCCGGCATCCGGCTGAAGCTCAATGTGCTGCCGGCCTCACAATACTGGCCGATCTGGGACAAGGTTCCTTTCGGCCTTACCTACTGGGCGCACCGCCCACTCGGCTCCATGACGCTCGATCTCGCCTACCGCTCCGGCGGCGCCTGGAACGAGAGCCATTTTGCCAGCAAGGACTTCGACGCCGCGCTCGACAAGGCGATGGCTGTCGTCGATCCGGCCAAGCGCCCTGAAGCCATGAAGGATGTTCAGCAGATCCTGCAGGATTCCGCCGTCATCGTTCAGCCCTACTGGCCGAACCGCTTCAGCGCCGCAGCCACCACCGTCCGCGGCTTCCAGCTCCATCCGGCGGATTATTTCCGCATGGACGGCGTCTGGCTCGCCAAGGCTTGATCTTCGGCAGGGGCCGCCGAAAAGGCGGCCCCGACCCGGCAAAGAGGTGGTTCGTGGCCGTTTTTCTTTTCATTCTTCGTAAACTGGCAAGCGCACTCGCGGTGATGTTCACCGTGTCGCTGCTTGTCTATCTGGCGCTGGAGGTCAATGTCGGCGACGTCGCCGTCAAGGTCCTTGGCCAGTTCTCGACGCCCGCTCAGCGCGCCCAGTGGCTGACCGCCAACGGCTACGACGATCCTTTCATTCTCCGCTATGGCCGCTGGCTCTGGTCCTTCGTGACCGGTGACTGGGGCATGTCCACCTACTATCGTGCACCGGTTGCGCAACTGGTTCCGGACCGGCTTGCGGCCTCCGGTATCCTTGCCGGTGGTGCACTGCTCATCATCGTCCCCGTCGGCCTCTTTGCGGGCATCGTTGCCGGTATGCGGCCCGGATCGCTGCTTGATCGCGTCGTCTCCTTCATCGCGATTATCACAACCTCGATCCCGGATTTCGCCTCCGCCGTCTTCTTCTCGGCCGTCTTCGTTTTCTGGCTGCACTGGCTGCCCGGCGCCAGCACGATGCTAACTGGCTTTACGCTGCAGCAGATCATCCTGCCGGTGATGGTGCTCGGTTTCTATTCCACCGGCTATCTGGCGCGTGTTACCCGCGCCTCGATGCTCGAAGTCATGGGCACGCATTATATCCGCACCGCGCGGCTGAAGGGTGCGAGCACCGCGCGCATTGTCTGGCGCCATGCGTTGCGCAATGCGCTGATCACCCCCGTCACAGTTATCATGCTGCAGCTTCCATGGCTCTTGTCCGGCGTCATCGTCGTGGAGGTTTTCTATGCCTATAAGGGCTTCGGCACGCTTCTCTACGACGCTGCGCTCAACAGCGATATCCGTCTCGTCGAGGCCTGCGCGATGGTGAGCGTCGTGGTCGTCGTCGCAACGCAGATCCTTTCCGATCTTGCCTATGGCTGGCTCAATCCGCGCGTCTCGCTGCTCGATGCAGCCAAGGGACGGAAGTGAGGGCGCCATGCGGAAAGCTGTAATACCCTATTTTTCCAATCCGGTCGTCCTGATCGGCGGTTTCCTGACGATCGGGTGGCTGCTGGTGGCGATTTTCGCACCTATCCTTGCACCCTATGATCCGATCCGCACCCTGCTGCCGCTCGCAAAGCCCGGCACAGTAGCCCCCTCGGGTGATGTATTCTGGCTTGGCACAGACAAGCTCGGCCGCGATATCCTCTCACGCCTCATCTACGGCGCGCGCACGGTCGTGGTGTTCTCCACACTTGCGACGATGACGGCCTATGTGGTCGGCGTGGTGCTCGGGCTTATTGCCGGCTACTGGCGCGGTTGGGGCGATGCGCTGCTGTCCTACATCGCCAATGTAGTGCTCTCCTTTCCGGTGCTGGTGCTCTATATCGTCATCATCGTCGTAGTCGGCTCATCGCCCTTCAACATCGTGCTTGCCGTCACCTTCGGCAGCGCGCCGGCGATCTTCCGTATCGTGCGTGGCATTACCATCGATGTCGCCAGCCGCGACTATGTAGCGGCGGCGGTGACGCAGGGCGAAAGCACCTGGCGCATCATGCTCTTCGATATTCTGCCCAATGCCAGCGGGCCGCTTGCAGTCGACTTCTGCCTGCGCCTTGGCTACACGGCCATCACCATCGGCACGCTCGGCTTTCTCGGCCTCGGCCTGCCGCCACCAACGCCGGATTGGGGCACAATGGTGAATGAGGGCCGCGCCATGGCGATCGCCTTCCCGCATCTCGTGATTTTTCCATGCCTTGCGATCTCGTCGCTGATGCTGGGCTTGAGCCTGCTGGCGGACGGATTGCGGGAAGTCTCGGAAGCGCAAGGGAGGCGCGCATGAGCAGCAACGAAAGCCAGCCGATCCTTCGGGTCGAAAATCTGAGCGTCGCGCTGCCGAAGGGCGCCGATCGGCCCTTCGCCGTGAAGGGCGCGAGCTTCGATCTGAAGCCGCGGGAGATCCTCTGCATCGTGGGCGAGTCCGGTTCGGGCAAGTCGGTGCTATCGAGCGCACTCATGGGCGCCGTGGCCGAGGGGCTGAAGGTTACCGGCGGCAAGGTCGTGCTCGGCGATACCGACCTCGTCCGCCTCTCCGAGCGGGCGTTCCGCGCTATCAGAGGCAGTGATATCGCGATGATCTTTCAGGAGCCGATCGCTTCGCTCAATCCGGCGATGACGGTTTCGGCGCAGATCGAGGAAGTCTTCGAGCTGCATTCGGATTTTGATGCCGCCGAGCGCAGGAGGCGCGCCCGTGCGCTGCTCGAATCCATGCATCTGCCGAACCCCGATCGCATCCTGCAAGCCTATCCGCATGAGCTTTCCGGCGGTCAGTGCCAGCGTGTCGTCATCGCCATGGCGCTTGCGATGAACCCACGCGTGCTGATCGCCGACGAGCCGACGACGGCGCTCGACGTGACGACGCAGGCGCAGGTGCTGAAGCTGGTGCGTGAACTGCGCGACGTACATGGTCACGGCATCGTCTTCATCACCCATGATTTCGGCGTGGTGGCCGATATTGCCGATCGCGTGGCGGTCATGCGCCATGGCGAGATCGTTGAGATCGGCGAGGCGAAGCAGGTGCTGACGGCGCCGAACCATCCCTATACGAAGGAGCTGATCGCCGCCGTTCCAAGCCTGACGCCGCATGGCCGTCCGGCGGCGCAGAGCGGCGAGGAGCCGGTGCTTGCAGTGCACGATCTCCAGCATTCCTACGGCAATGTGCAGGTCTTGAAGCATGTGGAACTCAGCCTGTTGCCGGGTCGTGTGGTTTCCATCGTCGGCGAATCCGGTTGTGGCAAGTCGACTCTTGCCAAGGCGATGATCCGGCTGATCGAGCCGAAGAGCGGTCGGGTGGAAGTCGCGGGTGCTGATCTTCTCGGCCTTTCGCCGGCGCCGTTGCGGGCGCGCCGCCGGTCGATCCAGATGATTTTCCAGGATCCGTTCGGTTCGCTCAATCCACGCCGCCGCGTCGGGCCGATGATTGCTCGCTCCGCCCGGCTTGCCGGTATCGAGGCTGGCGAAGCGCGCCGCCGTGCAGAAGAGCTGCTCGATCTCGTCGGCCTGCAGAAGAGCGCCTATTGGCGCAAGCCGTCGGCTTTCTCCGGCGGGCAGCGTCAGCGCATCGGCATTGCCCGCGCGCTTGCCATGCGGCCGGATGTGCTGATCGCGGATGAGAGCGTTTCGGCGCTCGACGTGTCGGTACAGGCGCAGGTTCTGAAACTGCTTCGCGAACTGCAGGAGAAGCTGCAGCTCGCCATCGTCTTTATTACCCACGACCTGCGCGTCGCTGCCCAGATCAGCGACGAGATCGTGGTGATGCAGAAGGGTGAAATCGTCGAGCGCGGCAGTGCGGCCCAGGTGCTGCAGGCGCCGACGCATCCCTATACGAGAACACTTCTCGACGCGGCGCCGGGCCGCAGCACGTTCTAGCCGCCGCTTCCGGGCGACGGCACCTGTTTCGTTTCAACGCATGGCCGGCAGAGGCCGGCATGCGCGTGGTTTGCTATTGCACTGAGGATACCGTCATGACGGAATATCGCAATTTCATCGCCGGAGAATTCCGGTCTTCTGGCACGCTGGTGCCGGTGCTCAATCCTGCAACGGAAACCCAATTCGCCAAGGTACCGTCGGCAACGACCGAAGAAGCCGCCGAGGCCGTCGAAGCGGCAGCGAAGGCGCAGAAGGAATGGCGGGCGCTGCCAGCCATTGCCCGTGGCGAGGCCCTGCGCAAGTTCGCTGCGGTTATCGAGCAGCGGGCGGAAAAGATCGGTGCAGCGCTGGCACTGGAATCCGGTAAGAGCCTTGCCGATGCGACGGGCGAGGCGATCTATGGCGCCGATCTGATGCGCTATCATGCCGAATGGGCGCGCCGCATCGAGGGCGAAATCATCCCGAGCGACAATACCAATGAGACGCTGCTTCTGAAGCGTGAGGCAATCGGCGTCATCGCCTGCCTGATTCCCTTCAACTTTCCGATCTACACGCTTGTGCGCAAGATCGCGCCGGCACTGATCGCCGGTAATGCCGTGGTTGTGCGTCCCAGCAATTCGACGCCCACTTCTGCTTTCGAGATCGCCGAAGCCGTGGTCGAGGCGGGTCTGCCCGCCGGGCTGGTCAACATCCTCACCATGTCGCATGAGGTTGCGGCGGCACTCTGCACCCATCCGAAGATCGGGATGATCACCCTGACCGGCAGTCTGCAGGCTGGCCGCGTCGTACTCGACTATTGCAAGGCGAACATTGCCAAGCCCTCGTTGGAGCTCGGTGGCAAAACACCCGTCATCATCGAGCCGGACGCCGATCTCGATGCCGTTGCCGCGCAGCTCGTCGCCGCCAAGACCAATCATTGCGGCCAGCTCTGCACCGCACCGGAGCGTGTCTATGTGCATCGTTCCATCCATGACGCGCTGCTTGCCAAGCTGAAGGCTGGCTTTGCCGCACGCACCTTCGGCGACCGATCAGTGGATGCGTCCCGCGTCGGGCCGCTCGCTACCAAGTCCGCGCAGACCAATGTGCACAAGGCCGTCCTGAAGGCCGTGGAGCAGGGTGCGCGCATCGAAGCCGGGGGCATCCTGCCTGAAGGGCCTGGCTTCTTCTATCCGCCGACGCTGCTTTCCAATTGCCGTCAGGAGATGGAAATCATCACCGAAGAGATTTTCGGGCCAGTTCTGCCTGTCGTTGCCTACGAAACGACGGAGGAGGCGCTGGCGCTCGCCAACGATCACCAGTTCGGTCTGAGTTCAGTGCTTTTCACCAACAATCACCGCACGATCATGCGCTTTTCCGACGTAATCGAGGCTGGCGAATTCTACGTCAACCGTTTCCCGGCCGATCCCTATCAGGGCTATCACGCCGGTTGGAAGCGCTCCGGCCTCGGCGGCGACGATGGCAAACATGGCATGCTCGAATTCACCCAGACGCGCCTCGTCATACTCAAGCATTGAGGATCACAACCATGCAGATCGCATCGCTTTCCACCCATGTCGTCGCCGTTCCGCCACCGCATATCGGCGGCATGTACTGGATCTTCGTGCGGCTGACGACGGCCGACGGTATCGAGGGCGTCGGGGAGATCTATTCGACCGCCTTTCATCCGCAGGCGCTCGTGCCGCTGATCGAGGATGTTTTCCAGCGCTATCTGCTCGGCCATGATCCGCATGATATTGAGCGCTTCTGGCGGCTTGCCTATTCGAGCGGGTTCACCCAGCGCCCGGACCCAACGATGATGGGCATCGTCTCGGGCCTGGAGATCGCCTGCTGGGATATTATCGGCAAGGCGGCCGGCAAGCCGGTGCACAAGCTGATCGGCGGGCGCGTGCACGAGAAGCTGCGCGCCTATACCTATCTCTATCCGAAGAACGCCGCCGGCGAATATGACTATAACGATCCGGATCTTGCCGCCGAATGCGCGGTGAAGATGGTCGAGATGGGCTTTACCGCCGTCAAGTTCGACCCGGCCGGCCCCTATACGGCTTATTCCGGCCATCAGGTTTCACTCGGTGTCATGGACCGCTGCGAGGAATTCTGCGCCAAGATTCGCAAAGCTGTCGGAAGCAGTGCCGATCTGCTGTTTGGCACGCATGGTCAGATGGTGCCGTCATCAGCGATCCGGCTGGCGCAGCGGCTCGAGAAATATGATCCGCTCTGGTTCGAGGAGCCGGTGCCGCCCGACCAGGAAGAGGCGATGGCGGAAGTCGCCCGCAAGACCTCGATCCCGATTTCGACCGGCGAGAGACTGACGACGAAATACGAATTCCAACGCGTGCTGGAAACCGGTGCAGCCTCGATTCTGCAGATGAACGTCGCGCGCGCCGGCGGCATTCTGGAATCCAAGAAGATCGCCGGCATGGCAGAGGCTCATTATGCGCAGATCGCGCCCCATCTCTACAATGGTCCTATCGGCGCTGCGGCCAGCATTCAGTTGGCCGCTTCCTCACCGAATTTCCTGATTCACGAGGCAATCGTCGATTTCTCGGGCTTCTATGCCGAAATCCTCAAGACGCCGCTGCGTTTCGAAGATGGCTACCTGATCCCGTCAGACGAACCGGGACTGGGCGTGGAGCTCAATCTCGATGTCGTGGTCAAACACTCGCCTTACGCGGGGCAGCGATTGCATCTGCAAATGGATGACAAGCCCGCCGATGTGAAGGCTTTCGCGCCGGCCCGCGGCTGAGAACGAAGATGACAACATACGACTATATCATCGTCGGCGCCGGTTCGGCCGGCTGCATTCTGGCCGCGCGCCTCAGCGAGAGCGGCAGGCACAACGTGCTGCTGATCGAAGCCGGCGGCAATGACAATTCGCCGTGGTTTCGCATCCCGGTGGGCTATGCGCGCTCCTACTACGATCCAAAGGTCAACTGGATGTACTGGAGCGAACCGGAGGTCGCACTCAACGGCCGGCGGATCTATGCGCCGCGCGGCAAGGTTCAGGGCGGTTCGGGTTCCATCAATGCGATGATCTTCGTGCGCGGCGCGGCTGACGATTTCGACGACTGGAAGGCGGCCGGGAATCTCGGCTGGGGCTATGAAGACGTACTGCCCTTCTTCCGCAAGCTGGAGACCCATGCGGGCGGCGAGAGTAAGTATCATGGCGGCGCCGGGCCGATCCACGTCACACCGATGCGTGGCCAGTCGCATGCGATCACCGACCGCTTTCTGGAGGCCTGCGCCGAGTTGCAGCTGCCGCTGAATGGGGATTTCAACGGCGAGAGCATCGAAGGCGCCGGCATATACGACATCAATACGAGGAACGGTGTGCGCTCTTCTTCGTCGCTCGCCTATCTGCGCCCGGCACTTGGGCGCCCCAATCTGGCGATCCTGCGCCATAGCCGTGTGCGCCGCGTTCTCGTTGATGCGGAAGCCCGCGCAACCGGTGTCGAGGTGATCGGACCGGGCGGCATCACCAGCTATTCGGCGCGGAATGAAGTGATCCTCTCGGCCGGTGCGGTCGATACGCCGAAGCTGTTGCAGCTTTCGGGTATCGGCGACGGTGCGCATCTGCAATCCCTCGGGATTCCGCTCATCCGGCATCTGCCGGCGGTCGGCAAAAACCTGCAGGATCATCTTTGCGCCAGCTTCTATTATCGTTCCACCGTACCGACGCTGAATGACGAACTCGGCACGATCTTCGGGCAGGCGCGGCAGGCCTTGCGTTATATCCTGACACGACGGGGGCCGCTGGCGCTTAGTGTCAACCAGGCAGGTGCCTTCCTGCGTGGGAGCCCGGAGGAAAAGCGGCCGAATATCCAGCTCTATTTCAACCCGCTTTCCTATCGCATCCCGACGGATCCGAAGGCAGGGCTGAAGCCGGAGCCCTATTCGGGCTTCCTGCTGGCCTTCAATTCCTGCCGGCCGACAAGCCGCGGTTCGATCAACATCGTCTCTCCCGAACTTACGGATGCGCCACAGATCCGGCCGAACTACCTCGGCACCGTCCATGACGAGGAAGAGGTGATCCAGGGCAGCAGGCTTGTGCGGCGGATCATGGAAGCGCCGGCGCTCCGGGCCATTACCAAAATGGAGATGCCGCCTTCGGCAGAGGCTCGGACCGACGAGGAATTGCTGACTTATTTCCGGGGCAATTCCGGTTCGATCTATCATCTTTGCGGATCGGCTGCGATGGGGCCGGATGAGACGACATCCGTCGTCGATGCTTCCCTGAAGGTGCACGGCATCAGCGGGCTCAGGATCGTCGATGCCTCGGTCTTCCCCAACATCACGGCAGGCAATATCAATGCGCCGACGATGATGGTGGCCGAGAAGGGCGCGGCGATGATCCTCGCCGCAGCCTGAAAACCTACGCTTAATGCCGGTGAATCGGGTCGATCCACGGCACGTTTTCTGGCTTCTCGGCCGGTTCAATATCGAGATTCACGACGACAGGTTCCTGGCCTGAGCGCACGAGCACGCATTCCAGCGTCTCATCGCGGCTGGCATTGATTTCCTGATGCGGCACGAAGGGCGGCACATAGATGAAGTCGCCGGGGCCGGCTTCGGCAGTGAATTCGAGCTTTTCGCCCCAGCGCATGCGGGCCTTGCCCTTCACCACATAGATGATGCTTTCGAGATCGCCGTGATGATGAGCGCCGGTCTTGGCATTGGCATGGATCGTCACCGTGCCGGCCCAGATCTTCTCGGCGCCCGCGCGTGCATTGTTGATCGCGGTCGCGCGGTTCATGCCCGGCGTCTGGGCCGTATTTGGATCGAGCGCATTGCCGGGGATGACTTTGACGCCGTGTTCGCGCCAGTCGATGTGCTTGTGGTCGTGATCGTCGCCCATGCCGCTTCTCCTGCTTTGAGGGCAATCTAAGCAAGGCGAGACCGGCGGCCAAGGGCTGCCGGTCCGTTATCATCATTCGCGAATCAGCACATGGTTTGCTCTCAGCCAGAATGGCGGCAGATAGAGTGGCGCATCCGAAAGCGGCAGGATGCTGTCTTTCAGAGCAACGCCGAGCTTGTTCGCCATAAAGGCGCGGCGGGCGATGACGCGGGCATGCATTTCCGGATAGCGAGTGCGGATGGCATCGCGTAGATCGGCATCGGCAAAGGCAATCGTATCCTCGCAGTTCAGCGCCCAGCCGGCGGGCATCGGCACCGGAATGACATCCACCTGGAAGGGCATGCCGGAGCGCAGGCGTTCGGTCGAGCCCGGGCGGGTAGGCGAATGCAGCCATTCCTCATGGCTGCCGAGATGGCCGGGGTTGAGGGCCGAATTCAGGCCGGCGGATTTCAGTTTCTCGGTGACCGCGGTGAAGAGATCGCCTCCGGTCGTGCCAATATCGGCCGTCTCGTACCATGTGATCAAAGCTTCGAAATAGGCCTTGGCGGGTTTGAGGAAGACCTCGTCATGATCGGTCAGCAGGCCGGCGCGAGAGGAGAGGGCACCCCAGTAACCGAGTGCTGTCGTGACGCCGTCGCCCTTCTTCATCCTTCGCGCCGTCGGGCTGCGCAGGCCAACGATGCTTTCGCCCTTACTGACGGAGGCGAACATGGTGTGGACATTCAGTGGATCGCCTTCGTAGCCGAGCCGGCCGAGCGCTTCGAATTCACTGTCGCCTTCGCGAACGCCTGAGACGACGCGCCAGAGCGCGCGCGAGCAGCGGACGGAGGCCCATTCGAAGGCGGCGAGTTGATCGACATCGACGACCGAGCGCAATCCGTTTTCCGGATGCATCAGGACAGACGTTGCATCAGTGACGCTACCGGCGAGGCGCCGCAGGACGGAGACGATGAAATCCGGCACGAAGAAGCAGTTTGCGTGGTCTTCGTCCTCTTCCGCCGACAGATATTTCCAGCCAACGAGGCCGATGCTGTCGCCTTTACCGACGCCGGCATCCCTGAGACGGTCGGCAAGGCGTGGGTTCTGCGTTCTGTCTTGACCCATCAGACTGAAGGTCTGGGCGCGCAGCACCTCTATGCTTGGCAGGCGGGCAAGCACCGTATAGCTCTCGGATTCATTGCCGGTAATGATCACCCGCTTTCCCTTGGGACCCAGCAACAGCAAGGCTTCCTCGAAGCGCGGCTCGAAGCCGGAGAGGAACATGATGTTGCCGAAGTGCTCGCGGTCGGCGTAGACGACGAGCCAGTCGGTTCCGGCGGCCTTCAGCGCGGCATCGGCGCGGGCGTCATAGGTTCGTGCTGGGATCTGTGGTTGTTCGGCGGCGATTGGTCCGAAATCGGGCAGGGCTACGGGTGAGAGGGTGATTGCCATGCGGTTCCTCCATTCAAACTGGCATCGAGTCGAAAAGTGGCGTTGGCACCGGTTTCAGTGCCAGGAAAGTGGATGATTGCAAGTTTCCGATAGCGAAGATGCGCTTCTCTGCGCTATCACGCCATGACAGGTTGGGAAGTGCTCGAATATGACACAGAACAATGGCCGCGATGCCGCTCCGACAATTGCCGATGTTGCACGGCTGGCCGGGGTGTCGCGCGCGGTTGCCAGCCGGGCGCTGTCCAACGAGCCGCGGCCAGTTTCTGCCGACAAGCGCGAACGCGTAGTCGAGGCGGCCGCCCAGCTTGGCTACAAGCCGAATCTCCTGGCGCAGAGCCTGACGACCAAGACAGTCAACCTCGTCGCCGTCGTGGTCAACCATATCCATGATCTCTCCGACCTCGACCTTTTCGACAGGCTGCTGGATCAGATCCAGTCGATCGGCAAGCAGGTCATCATGATCCGCATCGGTTCGGTCGCCCGCGTCGAGGAATTCCTGCGCAATGGTGTCGCCTATCATGTCGATGCGGCGCTGGTCTTTTCCGATTTTGCGGATGCACCCACGGTCCGGCGCATGTTCCGCTCTGATCTCGTCGTCATGCTGAACGGTCTTCATGACGATCTCTCGCCCGTCGTCATTCCCGATGAAGACAGCGGCATCGCCGAGGCCGTGGCCGATGCGGCGGCAAAGGGCGTGAAGCGGGCGGGGCTTGTCACCGGACGTTCGTCCTCGCCGATGGAGCAGGCGCGCATCGCCTCCTACAAGCGGGCCTTCGCGAAGAACGGCATAGAACTGGTGCGCACGGTGCAAGGCGACTATTCCTATGAGAGCGGCCATGCGGCCGCGGCAGTACTGACGGGTGCGGATTGCCCGGATGCGATCTTCTGCACGTCGGATGCGATGGCCATGGGCATTCTCGATGTCTGCCGGGCCGATTTTCCCGGCAACCGGCCAACGCGCTTCCGGCTCTACGGCTTCGACAATCTGTCGCTCACCGATTTCGATGCGTATCCGATCTCCTCGATCGGCTACGACAAGGGCGCCTATGTGGAGCAGATGGTGGATTTCATCGCCAATCCCAGCGATTTCCGGTCCGGCCAACCGCCGGTCATCGTGCCGACGACCTTTTTTCCCCGCCTGACCTCCTGATAACAAACAGGCCGCCCTGAGGCGGCCTGTCAGATCACCTTACCACTGCGGATTCAGAGCCGGCGGGTTGGCTTCGGCACCCCACCACTTCTTGTAATTGGCTTCGTAGGCGCCCGACTGGATGTAGTCGGAGACGAACATGTCGAGCCAGCGAACGAATTCCGGATCGCCCTTGGCAACGGCAATGCCGATCGGGTCGTTCGAATAGAGGCCAGCCAGGGTGACCAGCGTCGGGTTCTTGGTGGCTAGGTAGTCGAGCAGCGAGGAATCCTCGATCGCGGCATCGACGCGTTTCTGCTGAAGCTGCAAGACGCCATCGGGGGCAAACTGGTCGACATAGACGAGCTGTGCATTTGGAACGGACGACTTCAGGAAGGTTTCACCCGTTGTGCCGCGGCCGACGACGACCTTCTTGCCTGCGAGATCCTTCAATTCCTTGATGCCGGCGTCTTTCTGGACGATGACGCGCAGGCCGGCGCGGTTATAGGGGATCGAGAAGTTGACGACCTTGGCGCGCTCGAGCGTGGCCGAGGTATTGGCGATCGCCACGTCGATCTGGCCGGAGACGAGCATGGAGATGCGGGCGTCACCCGAGACGTCGGTGAACTCGACCGGTACGCCGAGTTTTTCAGCCAGACGGTTGGCAACATCGACATCATAACCGACCGGATTGTTCTGCGCGTCGCGGAAACCGATCGGCTCACCGCCGAGCGATACACCGATGCGTACGACGCCGCGCGAGCGGATGTCGTCGATCATGCCGGCAAAGGATGGAAGCGCAGAGCCGGCAACGACGGCCAGCGCGGCAATGGCTGTGAGAATGCGTTTCATGGTTCCATTTCCCTCTCTTGATTATGCCTGTTTCGCTGCCCGGAGTTCCGGTTCGGGCATCGAGTCCTCCCAGAGCCAGTAGCGGATCTCGCCCTCGCATCTGAAATTCACGACCTCGTGGTTCCCCTTGGCATCGACGGCATGGATGACCACGCCAGCCAGGAAACCGGAGGATAGTTCCCTGAGCTCCTCGACAGCCAGCTTGACGGCGTCGGAGAGCGAATAGCCGAATTTGAGCGCCAGGACGACGGTGCGTGCGGTCGAACAGCGCATGGTCATCTCGCCGGTATGGGTGCAGGCGGCCGCGCCATAACGGCTATCGGCATAGAAGCCGGCCCCAGGAATGGGGCTGTCACCGAGGCGGCCCGGATATTTCCACGCCCAGCCCGACGTCGATGTTGCTGCGTGAATGCCGCGCGTCCGGTCAGCGGAGAGGAAGACTGTGGTATCACGCACGCGCTCGGGGTCGGTGATGGCGCGGCTCAGCGGCGCCAGCGGAATATCGGGAAATTTCGCCAGTTCTTCCGGCGACAGTTCCTTTTCCAGCCTTTCCCACCACACGCGCTTGCTGTCTTCGAAAAGCACGTCATCTTCGGAGAACCCGATTTCACTGGCGAAGCGTCGGGCTCCGTCGCCGGTCAGCATCACATGCGGCAGCCGCTTCATCACTTCATGGGCGAGACGGGCGACCGGCAGGGTGTTCGGAACGGCGCCGACGGTGCCGACATCACGGGTATTGCCATCCATGACGGCAGCGTCGAGCTCCATGTTGCCTAGCATATTCGGCCAGCCGCCGTAACCGACGCTGCGCACCTGGACTTCGCTTTCCACCTTGCTGATGCCGGCGACCATGGCGTCGAGGCTGATGGCGCCCTCGCGGAGCATCTGCACCGTCGTCGGGAAACCGGGCCAGGCTTCTTTATTGGCCAAGAGCAGCATGAATACCTCTAATCTTTACGCATTTTGGACAGGAACTGGGCGATACGCGGGTTAGCCATGCCGCCTTCGGCGGCGAAGAAATCCGCAGTCGGTAGATCGACGAGCAGCTTGCCCTTGTCGAGGAACACGATGCGGTTGGAAATCTGCCGCGCGAATTCGATCTCGTGGGTGACGAAGAGCATGGTGGTGCCCTCGGCCGCAAGCTTGGCGAGGATCGCCAGCACTTCGGCCGTCATCTCCGGATCGAGCGCGCTGGTCACTTCATCGAGCAGCAGATAGCGCGGCTGCATGGCGAGCGCGCGGCAGATGCCGACGCGCTGGCGCTGGCCGCCGGAAAGCTGGGCGGGATAGGCATCCGCACGGTCACCAAGGCCTACGGATTTCAGCAGCGCGCGGGCCGTGGTTTCGGCTTCGGCGCGCGGTTTCTTCAGCACCTCGATCGGCGCCAGTGTGATGTTTCCGAGCACCGTCATATGTGGGTAGAGATTGAAGAGCTGGAAGACGGTGGCCGAGCGTTTGCGGGCTTCGGCCAGTTCTTTCGGCTTGCCAACGTCAAAATCATCGACGGTGATGTGGCCGCCGTTCAACTTCTCCAAGCCGTTGATGCAGCGGATCAGCGTCGATTTGCCGGAGCCGGAGGAGCCGAGAATGGAGACGACCTCGCCGGGATTGATGGTGAGGTTGACGCCGTCGAGAACGGTAACCGGACCGAAGGCCTTTTTGACATTTTCTACTTTGAGCATATCAGAGCCCTCTCCAGGCGGCATGCGCTCTGAGGCGGTTTTCGAAGCGGGCGCCGAGCCATGCGAGCAGCTTGGCGCAGACGTAATAGAGCAGGCCGACTACCGTCCAGACGATGAAGGGTTTTAGCGTACGCAGGTTTAAGATGTTGCCGATCTTGGTGAGATCGACGACGCCAATGACCGAGATCAGCGAGGTCACCTGCAGCTGGTTGACGAGCAGTGCCGTCATCGGGCCGATGGCGAAGGCCATGGCCTGCGGCGCCACGACATGGCGCAGCACCTGCCAGCGGGTGAGGCCGAAGACACGGGCTGCCTCGATCTGGTCGCGGCCGATGGATTCGATTGCCGAGACCGCGATGACATAGACGAAGGCTGCCGTATTGGCCGAGAGCGTGATGGTCGCGGCCGTCGTCGGCGTGATGCGGATATGGAAGAGGCCGGGCAGGCCGAAGAAGACGAGGAAGAGCTGCACCAGCACGGGCGAGTTCTTCAGGAGTTCGGCAAAGAAGGTGATGATCGAGGTCAGTACCGGTACGCGGTAGAAGCGGCAGATTGCCCATGATGTGCCGATCAAGAGGCCGATCAGCGACGTCGAGAAAAACAGGCCGAGGCTGACGCCGAGACCCTGCAGCAGCAACCAGATATCGAAAGGCGTGAAATCGGAAAAGCGCATCAGGCAACGGCCTCCATCATGTCGCGATTCAGGCGGCGATGGAGGAAGGCGATGCCGAGCGAGACGAGATAGGTCAGAAGAGCATAGACGACGAGCAGCACGACATAGACCTCAAAGGGCCGGTAGGTCTGCGAAACGACGATCTGCGCCGAGCCGGTCAGCTCGTTGAGCGTGATGGTCGAAAGGATCGACGATGTGAGAATCATGTTGATCAGCACGGAGCCAAGCGGACGAACCGAGGTTCTGAGCGCGATCGGCAGCACGATCTTGGTGAAGGTCACCCTGCGCGACAGGCCGCTCACTTCGGCGGCTTCGATGATGCCCGGATCGATCGCTAGAATGCCGGCACGGATCACGTCGGACGCATAGGCGCCGCCGGCAATCGATAATGCCACGACACCCGTCGTGAAGGCATCGATATAGATGCCAATCTCGGGCAGGCCGTAATAGAAGAAGAACAGCTGCACGATGAAGGGGACGTTGCGGAAGATATCGACGTAGACGAAGGAAATCCTGCGCAGAAGGGCAGATGAAGAGGTACGGGCAATGGCGACGAAGGCGCCCATGACGACGCTTCCGATCAATGCCAGCACGCAGGCTTCCGCCGTCAGCAGAGCGCCTTGACCAAGAAAGCCCAGATGGGGCAAGAGGATCGAAAGGTCGAACCGCACGATCACTCCCTATGTACGATTGAAACCGGTTTCATCGTGTCGTTTGTGCGCGCTGATGTCAAGAATGTCGAATACGAAATGCTGATATATCTGTGGGGAAAAGTTCGTTTGTGCGGTGTCCCGGCAGGCGGAATATTTTTCGTCAAAAGGCTGAAAAGCTGGATGAATATGGACTGCACAATATCTTGCCACCTCGCTAGCCTCCTATCGCACAAAGAAAGAGCAACCCGCATGAGCCAGCTTCCGCAGATCGATTACGATACCGCTTCCGAAGAGATTCGGGTTGCGCACGATGAGGAAATGCGTGTTCGTGGCCGCATGACCAATATGAAACGGACATTGCTGCATTCGCCGGCAGCGCACCGTATCTACGCCGAATGGTTCACATTGCGGGCTGAACTCAACCCCGCCGTTAACGATCGCGAGATCTGGATCTTCTCGCATTCGATCTCCAAGGCGTTGAAGTCCGATATCGCCATCACCTTCTTCCGCCGGGCGCTCATCAATAGCGGCTTTAACCCAGATGCCCTGGAACTGAGCGAGACCGAATCTCTGCTTAAACGTTTCGGCACAGCCATCGTCGTCGATTCCAATGCCATTCCTGCCGATCTCTGGCCCGAATTGAAGGCGCGCTACGACACCAAGGTGCTCGTCGATCTCGTCGCCTTTGCGGGCATCATGATTGCCACTGCCGTTTTCAATAATGTCATCGAGGTCGATTTCGATCCCGAGCTTGAGGCTTTTGCCGAAGGCGCTAACTGAAGTTTCATCACCCGAGGGGAGTTTTCCATGTCCATCATCACCAGCCGTGCCAAGCTGCTCGGCACCGTTTTCAGCCTGGCGCTGGCTTTCAGCGCGCCGGCCGTTCACGCTGAAACGCCGCCGAACGTACTCGTCGTTGCCCAGTCGATCGACGATGCCGTCAGCTTCGACCCCGCCGAAGGCTTCGAGTTGACCACCGTTCAGTCGTTCAACAACCTTTATCAGCGTCTGGTGCAGTCCAATCGCGACGACGGCACGAAGATCGAGCCGGCACTTGCAGCTTCCTGGGAGGCCGGCAGCGATGGCAAAAGCCTGACCTTTACGCTTGCCGATGCCAAGTTCGCCTCCGGCAATCCGGTTCGCCCTGAGGACGTGATCTTCTCGCTGACGCGCGCGGTGAAGCTCAACAAATCGCCGGCTTTCATCCTCAACGAACTCGGCTGGAAGGCCGAGAACGTCGATGCTGGCATCACCAAGGTAGACGACAAGCACGTCAAGCTCACCTGGACGGCCGACGTCGGCTCCGGCTTCGCGCTGTCGATCCTGACGGCGCCGATCGCCTCCATCGTCGATGAAGAGACAGTTTCGGCGCAGTCCAAGGACAATGATTTCGGCAATGGCTGGCTGAAGACCAATTCAGCCGGCAGCGGCGCCTACACGATCGCCACCTACACGCCGCATGAAGCGCTGGTGCTGCAGGCCAATGCGAATTCCTCCGACAAGCCAACCCTCGAAAGTGTCATCATCCGCAACGTGCCTGACGTCGGCGCCCGCCGCTTGCTCGTCGAGCAGGGCGATGCCGATATCGCTCGTGGCCTGTCTGCCGATCAGATCGAAGCGCTGAAGGACAAGAGCGGTATCAAGGTGCTCTCCGTTCCCTCGGCCCGGCAGGACTATATCCTGCTGAACAGCAAGGCGAACCCGACGCTCGGCAACCCGGCTTTCTGGGAAGCGGCACGTTATCTCGTCGATTATGACGGCATCACAAAGAACCTGCTGCGTGGCCAGAGCAGCGTTCACCAGGCCTTCCTGCCGAACGGTTTCCCCGGCGCGCTCAGCGACACACCCTTCAAGCTCGATGTCGAGAAGGCCAAAAAGATCCTCGCCGATGGCGGTATCAAGACGCCGTTCAAGATCGAATTCATCGTCTTCAACGACCAGCCATTCCTGTCGATCGCTCAGTCGCTGCAGTCTACCTTCGCCCAGGCCGGCATCACGCTCGACATCCAGCCGGGCGTGGCGAGCGACATCTATGCGCGCGGCCGCGCTGGCAAGTTCGAAATGACGCTGCGCTACTGGATCCCGGATTATTTCGACGCTCACTCCAATGCCAGCGCCTTCGCCATCAACAAGGACAACTCGGCCAACACCGTTGCGAAGCAGGCCGGCTGGGTGATCCCTGAACTGACAGACGAGACGCTTTCAGCCGTCAAGGAGCAGGATGCCGCCAAGCGGGCCTCGCTCTATCAGGATCTGCAGAAGAAGATCCAGGCAAGCTCGCCCTTCGTTTTCATGCTTCAAGGCAATGACCAGGTCGTGCTAAGCGACAAGGTGAAGAACTATGCCCAAGGTCTCAATGCGGACCAGGTCTATTATGACAAGGTAGCAAAATAAGTGCCGCAACCGGCAACGATCGATAAAGCCGACATGAGCAACTCCCGCCAGCGCAACAGCTGGCGGGAGTTGTCGTTCGTCTGGCCGCTTTCGAAATGGCTGTGGTCATTTGTGCTGACGCTCTTCGGGCTGGCGCTGGTCACCTTTGCGATGACGCGGCTTTCGCCGATCGATCCGGCACTGCAGCTCGTCGGCGATCATGCCAGCCAGTCCACCTATGAGCAGGCACGACTGGAGCTTGGGCTGGATCAGCCGCTGCCGGTGCAGTTTTTCCGCTATGTCGAGACCGCTCTATCCGGCAATTTCGGTCAGTCCATCTCGACCGGCCAGCCTGTGGCAAAGGATATTTCCCGCACCTTTCCAGCAACCATCGAGCTTGCGACAGCGGCGATCATCCTTGGCGCGGGCATCGGGCTTGCGCTCGGCATTGCAGCCGCCATGCGGCAGGGGACATGGCTTGACGGTCTTGCACGTTTCGTTTCGCTCTTCGGCTATTCCGTGCCGATTTTCTGGCTCGGCCTGTTGATGCTGCTCCTGTTTTATGCACACCTGCATTGGGCACCGGGACCGGGTAGGGCCGATGTCGTGTTTCAATATACCGTCAAATCCGTCACCGGCTTTGCGCTGATCGATACGTGGATCTCCGGCAAGGCGGGAGCTTTCCGCGATGCGATGGCGCATCTGGCGCTACCGGCGATCGTACTTGCCTTCCATGCGCTCGCTGCGATTTCGCGGCTGACGCGCGCTGCGATCCTGACCGAGCTTGGGCAGGAATATGTGACGACCGCGCGGGCCAAGGGCGCGAGTCTTGGCCGCATCGTCTTCGTTCATATCCTGCCGAATGTCTCCGGCACGCTGCTTACCGTGATTGCGCTTTCCTATGCCAGCCTGTTGGAAGGTGCTGTCTTGACTGAGACGGTATTTGCATGGCCGGGCATCGGCCGCTACCTGACGACGGCGATGTTTGCCGGCGACATGCCGGCAATCCTCGGGGCCACGCTCGTCGTCGGTGCCTCCTTCGTGCTTCTCAACGCGCTGACTGATCTCGGCGTGGCACGGCTGGAAGCGGGGAAGAAGCGATGAGCGTGATCGTCCAGGCGCCGCTCGGCGGGCCATCATTCCTGCGGCGCGTACTCCATTCTCCCTCGGCCGCGGCGGGCAGCGCAGTGGTTCTCGTCATTTTGGCGCTTGCCCTGCTGGCACCCTTGATTGCGCCCTATGATCCGAACCTGCAGGAAACTGCCAATCGACTGATGCCGCCGAGTGCTGCGCACTGGCTCGGCACGGATGGCTTCGGGCGGGATATTCTGTCGCGGATCATCTACGGTGCGCGGCCGACGCTGCTGCTCGTGCTTGTCGTGATGCTACTGATGGCGCCGCTCGGCATTCTCGTCGGCATCCTCTCGGGGTTCTTCGGCGGCATCACTGAGCGCCTGCTGATGCGGCTCACCGATATCGTCATGTCCTTCCCACGCTTGCTGCTCGCTTTCGCTTTCGTCGCCATCATGGGGCCGGGATTGATCAATGGCGCGCTGGCACTGGCGCTGACAAGCTGGCCAGCCTATGCCCGGCAGGCGCGCGTCGAGACGGCGGCGCTGCAGCGCAGCGATTATCTTGCGGCTGCCGAGATGGTCGGCATTCGCGGCGTGCGGCTGCTCTGGGGGCATATCCTGCCGCTGGTGCTGCCTTCAGCGATCATCCGTCTGGCGCTTGATCTCTCGGGCATCATCCTTGCTGCCGCTGGTCTTGGTTTCCTGGGGCTTGGTGTTCGTCCACCCACGGCGGAATGGGGCTCGATGGTCTCTGAGGGAACGCAGGTGATTTTCGATCAGTGGTGGGTGGCGGCTGTACCCGGCTTTGCCATTCTGATTACCTCCTTCGCCTTCAATCTTCTGGCCGACGGCCTGCGCGATATTCTGGATCCGCGTAATGACTGAGCCGCTGCTTTCTGTCGAGGATCTGTCGATCGCCTTTCCATCAGAGACTGGGCCCGTGCGCGTCGTCGACGGTATCTCCTTTTCGGTCGGGCGTGAGGTCGTGGCGCTCGTTGGCGAATCCGGCTCTGGCAAGTCGATGACGGGGCGAGCGATCATGGGTTTGTTGCCGCGCCGGGCGGAAGCGCGCGCAAGACGTCTCGTCTTCGATGGGCAGGAGCTGATGACGCTTTCTGCCTCCGGCTGGAACAGACTGCGCGGCAGCGGCCTTGGCTTGATCCTGCAAGATCCGAAATATTCGCTGAACCCTGCGCATAAGGTTGGTCGGCAAGTGGAAGAGGCGTTGCTTCTGCACACGGAGCTTTCTGCCGCCGAGCGGCGCGAGCGGGCGCTCGACATGCTGGATAAGGTTGGGCTGCTCGATCCAAAGCGGGTTTATTCGAGTTATCCAGCTGCCCTTTCCGGCGGCATGGGACAGCGCGCAATGATCGCGGCCATGCTGATTAACCAACCGAAGTTACTCATCGCCGATGAACCCACCTCGGCGCTCGATCGCGGCCTGCAGGACCAGATTCTCACGCTGCTGCGGTCGCTTACCGAAGAACTCGGCATGGGACTATTGCTCATCAGCCATGACCTGCAGCAGGTCTCTCGCTATGCCAACCGCGTCATGGTCATGCGTCACGGAAGGATCGAGGAGCAAATGGCATCGGTCGATCTTGCCAATGCAAAATCGGATTATACGCGGGCACTCTGGGTGGCTCGGCCGTCTGCCGCGACCTACGGAACACGCCTGCCGGTTTACGGAGACGAGGCATGAGCGCACTTGCCGTTTCCGATCTCTCGGTGAGTTTCCAGGGCAGCAGCAAGGGTTTCACTGCCGTGCGTAGCGTAAGCTTCGCGGTTGCGCCTGGAGAGACATTCGGGCTGATCGGTCCCTCCGGCTGTGGCAAGACGACGGTGCTGCGTGCCGTTGCCGGACTGAATACCAATTGGCAGGGCTCCATCACGGTTTTCGATGAGGCATTGCGGCCGGAGCACAAGATCACCGGGGCCTTGCGATCCAACATTCAAATGGTGTTTCAGGATCCCTATTCTTCGTTGCATCCGCGCCATCGGATCTCTCGCATTCTTGGCGAGCCCTTGTCGCTGCGTGGCACCCGCCATGTCGAGGAAGAAGTGCGCATCGCGCTTGATCAGGTTGGCCTGCCGGCCGCCGCAGCGGGGCGCTATCCGCATCAGCTCTCCGGCGGGCAGCGGCAGCGCGTGGCAATTGCTCGCGCTCTGCTTCTGAAGCCGAAGCTGCTTTTGCTCGATGAGCCGACCTCGGCGCTCGATGTTTCGGTTCAGGCTGAGATCCTGAACCTGCTGAACGACCTGAAGGCCTCGCATGGCATGACCTTCGTGCTCGTCAGCCACGATCCCGGCGTTGTCGCGCATATGTGCGACCGTGCCGTGCTGATGCAGGCCGGCCGCATCGAGAGCCAACTCGACCGAACCGCGCTTTCGGAAGGCGGTTGGGTCGAGCAGCTCGCCGCCCGCTAGTTACGCGAGCGGCAGGATCAGTACGTCTCGGGCCGGCACCTCAATACGATTTACATCGTAGCCGTATTCCACTGGCCAGGCGGGCTTGCTGCCGGAGAGTTTTCCTTCGGCAAGGCTGACTGTTGTCGTCTGCGCCTTGCGCGTCGGGTTGACCAGCCAGAGGAAGCTGCCCTTCTCGCCCTTGTGGATGCGGGCGAAGACCGCGTCGTTGGATAGCGTCACATGACGGGTCCTGCCGCTCCATTTCACCAATTCGGCGAAGAAGGCGGCATTGGCCTTGCCGTCGGTGCGGTAGAAGGCGACCGAGGGGTTGGTGCCGATCAGCAGGGTGCGGCCCTTGCCGAAGCGGTTTTCGACGACGGCTAGACGGCCGCCATCGAAAGTGCCGCGGCCGGTGCCGCCGGTCAGGCGGTAGGACTGGAGGAGACCGCCACCGTCAACAGCCGTATCATCGAACTTGAAGTGGATGCGGTCGCCGATATCGGGCATGAATTCCACTTCTTCCTCACGCGCACCGAAGACCTCGTCGAGCCCCATATTCGGCTGCACTTGGCCGACATGGCCGCGGTCACCGAAGTAACCGGGGCAGGCTTCGGCAATCAGCGTGCCGCCCTTTTCTACCCAGGCTTTCAGGCGCGCCGCCTGCTCGGCGGTGAACATAATCGGGTAAGGGAAATAGAGGAAGTTGTAGGCATCGATATCATCGATATGCACCCAGTCCGGTTGCAATCCCTGGCCGAGGAAGGCGCGGTAGGCGCCCCACATGGCTTCCGGATAAGGCTTTTCCTTGCGGTCGTAGTTCAGCAGGTAATCCCATTCCTGCGTTTCGGGGACCACGAGAATGCCGACCTCGCCTCGCACCGGCTTCGCGTCCCAGAGTGCCTTTTGCGCAGGGTCGTTCGCCCATTTCGCCATGGCGCTCTGCATGTCGGAGCGCGGCGTGCGGCTGCCGTCCATACCATAGGCGCCAAAGGCACCGAAGAGCGGGCCATCGAGCAACGGGCGCCAGCGCAGGTTCAGCACACCACGCGCGCCGCCGGCAAAGGAGGTCATGCTCCAGATGCGGATATCCTCGGGCTCGGCGACACGGCCGTCTTCCTTGTCGCGGCCAATCACTTGCGGCTGCAGCCAGAGCGGACCGCCCTGACGCTCTGCGTGCCAGAAGGGCTTGCCGCGGGCGGCGGCGCGGTTGATATCGACGCCGTACCAGGTCTTCCAGGGTTCGGTGCCTTTGCGGGCCTGGATCCAGGTGAAGCCGTAGATTTCAACCTTGGAGGCGGCGAGCCAGTCATCGCAGCCATTGGCGGCCATGTTCGGGATTGCGCCAGAAATGCCGTGAGCGGCGATGACATTCTTCTGATCGACCGCGCGGATCGTATCAATGCGCCACTGCATTTGGTCATAGAAATTGTCGCGCTTGAACTGCAGCCAGTCGATGCATTCAGGGTAGGGCGCCATATGGACCGGCGGCTCGATATCCTCCCATTCGGCATAGCTGTAGCGGTGCCAGGCTTTGGCGAGAACTTTCAGGCCGCCGTATTTCTTCTCCAGCCACTTGCGGAAGGCGGCCTTTGCATAGCTGCTGTAGTCGACATCGGCGGAATAATTGACCTCGTTCCAGACGTCGTAGCCGTAGATCGCCGGATGGTCCTTATAGCGGGTGGCGAGCGCGGTGAGGAACTTGCCGGCTGCTTCCTTCACCTCCGGGCAATTCAGCGTCAGCGCACCGGCGCCACCGCCATTATTGGAAAAGCCGCCGGTTGCGGCCGAGACGCCCATATAAGAGCCGAGCTTGGTGCCGTCGGCATTGACCTGCAGTGCATCGGCATATTTGCGCACCGCCCAGTCCGGCACGGCATGGATGAGTTCGGCGATAACGGTCTTGATACCGTTCCTGGCGGCGAGATCGAGCTGGCGATCATACTCTTCCCAGTCGTAGACGCCGGGGGCCACTTCGATCGCGCTCCACATGAACCAGTGGCGGAAGATGTTGAGGCCGTCTTCGCTGGCGGTTGTGTAGTCGCGTTCCCAATCGTCGCGCGGCGGATTGGATTTGCGGAAATAGACGGCGCCGAAAGGGAATTGGATATCGTTTCTGAGCATTGTGCTGTCCTTCTCTATCGATGTCCGGACATGGCTTCGCCGTCCGGAGAAAAGGCTCCGGCAGGAGGCAATCGAAGATGTGGTCCGGGTGTTCTAGGTGGTCGTGATCTAGCGCGGCCCTCCGGCGAGGAGCTCAAGCGTGCGGATAAGGGCGGAATGGTCGCGTTCACCGTCGCCATTAGCGATCGCGGCATTCATGAGTTGTTGGGTGGAGGCCGTGTTCGGCAGCGAAAGATCGAGCGCGCGGGCGGCATCGACGGCAAGCGTTATATCCTTGCGGTGCAAGCGGATGCGGAAGCCGGGGTCGAAGGTTTCCTTGACCATGCGCTCGCCATGGACTTCGAGAATCCGGGAGGCGGCAAAACCACCCATCAGGGCAGCGCGCACCTTGGCGGGATCGGCGCCGGCGCGTTTGGTAAAGAGCAGGGCTTCTGAGACGGCCTCAATGGTGAGACCGACGATGATCTGGTTGGCGACCTTGGCCGTCTGGCCGTCACCGACACCGCCGACCAGCGTGATGTTTCTGCCCATCTTTTCGAAAAGCGGCCGGGCGCGCTCGAAAGCCTGCTCCTTGCCGCCGATCATGATTGTCAGCGAGGCGGCCTTGGCGCCGACCTCGCCGCCGGAGACGGGCGCATCGAGATAGTCGCAGCCGAGCGCTTCGATGCGTTTAGCAAAATCCTGAGTGGCGACAGGGGAAATCGAGCTCATGTCGACAATCAGCTTGCCGGCGGACAGGCCGGAGGCCACGCCATCTTCGCGGAAGAGAACCGCTTCGACATCAGGCGTATCCGGCAGCATCAGAATGATGATGTCTGAGGCTTCGGCGACAGCCTTGGCGCTATGAGCGGCCTTGCCGCCCTTGCTGACGAGATGCTGGGAGGCCTCCTTCACGCGGCTCAGATGCAGCGTGTGGCCGGCATCAATCAGGTGTTCCGCCATCGGGCGGCCCATGACGCCCAGTCCGATAAAACCGATATTCATGTTACGCTCACTTCCGATAGGGTTTCATCCAGCCGAGCCCTTCGCTGGTACCGGCCTTCGGCTTGTATTCGCAGCCGACCCAACCGTCGTAGCCGAGGCGGTCGAGTTCGGAGAGGATGAAGGTGTAGTTGATCTCGCCCGTGCCGGGTTCGTTGCGGCCGGGATTGTCGGCGATCTGCACATGGGCGATCTTGTCCTTCAGCCGGATGAAGGTCGGGATCAGGTCGCCCTGCATGATCTGCATGTGGTAGAAATCATACTGGATGTAGAGATTGTCGGAGCCGACCTTTTCGAGAATGCGCTCGGCGTGATCGGTGTTCGACAGGAAGAAGCCGGGAATATCGCGCAGATTGATCGGTTCGATCAGCAGCTTCACGCCGGCATCGGCCGTGCGTTCGGCGGCATACTTCAGATTTTCGACCAGCATCTTTTCCAGAGTTTCGAGATCGGCACCATCAGGCACGAGGCCGGAGATGACGTTGACCTGCGGGCAGGCGAGCGCCTTGGCGTAGTCGAGCGCCAGTGAGACTCCATTGCGGAATTCCCCTATACGGTTCGGCAGGCAGGCAATGCCGCGCTCGCCACCGGCCCAATCACCCGAAGGCACATTGAAGAGCGCCTGTTTCAGGCCGTTTGCCTGGAGCGCATCGGCGACCTTTTCCTTCGGTTCGGCATAGGGGCCGAGATATTCGAGCGCGCCAAAACCGTCCTTTGCGGCGGCGGCGAAGCGGTCCAGGAAGGAAAGATCCTGATAGAGGAAAGAAAGATTGGCGGAAAATTTCGGCACTGGAACATCCTCAGGCATTAGCTGGAGCGATGAAGCGATGCCGGTGCAGCATGCGCTTGTCGCGTGGGTCGGGATTGGGAACGGCTGAAATGAGGCTCTTCGTATAGGCTTCCTGCGGCGCGGTGCAGATCTGCTCGGCCTCGCCAAGTTCAACGATCTTGCCGCGATGCATGACGGCCACGCGGTCGCAGAAGTAGCGTACCACGGAGATATCGTGGGAAATGAAGATGAAGCTCAGGTTCAGCCGCTGACGGATATCAAGCAGCAGGTCGAGGATTTGGCTGCGGATGGAGACGTCGAGCGCCGAGGTTGCTTCATCGGCGATGATGATGCGTGGATCGAGGGCAAGGGCGCGAGCAATGCCGATGCGCTGACGCTGACCGCCCGAGAAGGCATGGGGATAACGCTCCATGCCCATCGGATCGAGGCCGACAAGGCGCATCAGTTCGGCGACACGGTCCTCAAGAGCCTTGCCCTTGGCAAGCCCGTTGACGATGAGCGGGTCGCCGATCACTTCCTTGACGGTCATGCGCGGATTGAGTGAGGCGAAGGGATCCTGGAAGACGAGGCGGACTTCGCGATGGAAATTACGCAACTCCTTCTTGCCTATCTTGGTGACGTCGGTCTCGCTGCCATCCTTGCCGCGGTAAAGCACTGTGCCGGTCGTCGGCTCCACAGTGCGCAGGATCAGGCGGCCGAGCGTGGTCTTGCCGGAACCGCTTTCGCCGACGATACCGAGATTTTCGCCGGGATAGAGGTCGAAATTGGCGTCATCGACGGCGCGCAGCATATTGGCATTGCCGTGCCAGCCGAAGGTCTTGCCGAGATTACGCACTGACAGGATTGGTTGCGGTGCTTCCGATGAGAGAGCGATGGCTGGAAGCTTGCCTTCGATATGATGGGTGAGCTTCACAGTCGAGGCCAGCAGTTGGCGCGTATAGGGATGGGTAGCGGCGTGATAGATCGCATCGACCGGGCCGCGCTCAACAATATGGCCGAAGCGCATAACGGCGACTTCATCCGCCACTTCGGCCACAATGCCCATATCGTGGGTGATGAGCAACATTGCCATGCCGCGATCGACCTGCAGGCGCTTGATGAGATCGAGGATTTCGGCCTGCGTGGTCACGTCGAGCGCGGTGGTCGGCTCGTCGGCGATCAGGATATCGGGATTGCCGGCTAGCGCCATGGCGATCATGGCGCGCTGGCGCATGCCGCCCGAGAACTCGAACGTATAGCGGTTGGCCATCTTCTCGGGATTGGGTATTTCCACCTGGCGCAGCAGTTCGACCATGCGGGCGCGGGCCGCCTTCTTGTCGAGATTGCTGTGCAGGCGGATTGCCTCGACGATCTGCGAGCCGATCGTATGGACCGGCGATAGGGAGCTCATCGGCTCCTGAAAAATGAGGCCGATACGCCGGCCGCGGATCTCCCGCATGGCGCGGCTGCCGGGCTGTAGTGTGGCAATATCGGTGATCTCGCTGCCACTGCGCAACAGGATGCGGCCGCCGACGATGGTACCGGGCTTGTCGACGATCTGCAGCAGCGAGCGGGCCGTGACACTCTTGCCGGAGCCGCTCTCCCCGACGAGGCAGAGCGTCTGGCCGCGCTTTAGCTGGAAGCTGACATCTTCGACGGCGTGCAGGATATGTGTGCGCAGCCGGAAATCGATCGAGAGGTTTTCAACCGAGAGAACAACGTCATCAGGAAGATCGGTCATGGCTTCCTCCTCAATTGTCATAGGGATCGGCTGCATCGCGTAGGCCGTCGCCGAAGAAGTTGAAGGACAGGACGGCAATTACGACAGCGAGCGACGGCCAGATCAGCAGCCAGGGCGCGGTTGCGACCGTGCGGATGTTCTGGGCGTCCTGCAGCAGCACGCCCCAGCTGACGACCGGCGGCTTGAGGCCTATGCCGAGGAAGGATAGCGAGGTCTCGGCGACGATCATCGTCGGCACGGCAAGAGTGACCACGGCGAGGATATGGCTCGTCAGCGAGGGCAGGATATGGCGGAAGATCAGCCTTGCTTCGCTTGAGCCGTCGAGTTTCGCGGCGGTGACGAAATCCTCACTGCGCAGCGCCAGAAAGCGGCCTCGCACCTCGCGGGCAAGGCTAGTCCAGCCAAGCAGCGAGACGATGACGGTGATGACGAAGTAGACGTTGACCGGCGACCATGTGAGCGGGATCGCTGCTGCAAGGCCGAGCCAAAGCGGGATGGTCGGCATGGCGCTCACGACCTCGATCACGCGCTGGATCAGCGTATCTACCCAACCGCCGTAGAAGCCGGAGATGGAGCCGAGGACAACCCCGAGCACCAGTGACATGGCGACGCCGACGAGACCGATCGACATTGAAATGCGGGTGCCATAGATCAGCCGCGTAAGCACATCACGGCCGAGACGATCGGCGCCGAGCAGGTACATGGGATCGTTGGGATTGATCGGACCGAAGAAATGCGTGGTCATCGGGATCAGGCCCCAGAGATAATAGGCCGGACCTCTGACGAAGAAGCCGACCGGTACGACCTTGGTGTCATCGACAACGAAGGTGCGCCGCAGCGCCACCTTGTCGATTTCCACCTTGTAACCCTTTACGTGGAAATTGAATTGGGAGCCGCCGTCCGGCTTGGTGACGAAGAAGCTGAGGCCCTGCGGTGGCGCATAGGTATATTGCGGTTTGGAGGTCGCGGGCAGAGACGGAGCCAGGAATTCGGCAAAGAGGCCGATGAGATAGAGCAGCAGGATGATCACGCCGGCGAACATCGCCACCTTCTGGCGGATCAGCTTACCGGCAATCAGCCGCCAGGGACCGACGGCGGCGGTCGAGACGGTTTTGCCCTGTTTCAACGGGCTGATCGACGGACCGTCGGCGGTGACGTTCAAAGGACCTTTATGGGTTCCGAATGTTTCGTGCGTCATCGGCGCCTCCTCAATTGAACCGGATGCGCGGATCGAGCAGCGCGAGCAGCAGGTCCGATAGGAGCATGCCGACGAGGGTCAACGCCGAGAGCAGCAGGATAAAGCTGCCGGCGAGATACATGTCCTGCGAGACCAGCGCGCGGAAGAGCAGGGGACCTGCGGTCGGAAGGTTCAGGACGATGGCGGTGATCGTCACACCCGAGACGAGGTGCGGCAGCACCCAGCCGATTGCAGAGACGAAGGGGTTGAGCGCAATGCGTACCGGATATTTCATGATCACCTTGTATTCGGGCAGGCCCTTTGCACGCGCGGTGATGACATAGGGCTTGTGCAGCTCGTCCGTCAGATTGGCGCGCAGGATGCGGATAAGGGCAGCCGTGCCTGAGGCGCCGATGATGATGATCGGGATCCAGAGATGAGCGAGGAAATCGCCGACCTTGGCAAGACTCCAGGGTGCCTCTGCAAATTCGGGGGAATTAAGCCCGCCGACGCTTTGGCCGAGGTAGCGATAGGCGATGTACATCAGCGTCAGCGCCAGAATGAAGTTCGGCACCGCAAGGCCGATGAAGCCGAAGAAGGTGAAGACGTGATCGCCGACCGAATGGCGGCGCACGGCCGAATAGATGCCGATCGGCAGGGCGACGATCCAGACGAAGAGGAGGCTGAGCAGTGAGATGACTAACGTCGAGCCCATGCGCGCCCAGATGAGGCCGGAGACGGGCTGGTTCCATTCGAAAGACCAGCCGAAATCGCCACGGCTGACGATGCCCCACATCCATTTGAGATACTGGATATAGAAGGGATCATCGAAGCCGTAGATCTCTTTCAACCGCTCGATCTGCGCCGGATCGACGGCCTGGCCGCTATCGCTCATCGTCGCGATCATCGAGGTTAGATAGTCGCCCGGCGGCAGCTGGATGATCAGGAACGAGATCAGCGACATGCCGATCAGGGTCGGGATCATGTAGAGCACGCGCTTGAAGATATAGCCAAGCATCAGATTGTTTCTCCTCCCGTTGAGAGCGCCCGGCCAGGCGCTTCCTTCGGATCTCCATCCGCTTTCGGCCCCTCCAGGCCGAAAGCGCTCCTCCTAGTCTCCTCACCTCATTTCCAGGTAAGGTGCAGCACCTCCAGCCGCTCGATGCCCGGCACCTCCACCTGCGCGCGGCCATCCCTGACGCTGAAGTTTGCGGCGCGGTCGGTCACGACAAGCCATGCCTTTGCCACCGATTTGCCCCGAGGAATTTCCACTGAAACCGTCTGGGTCGCCAGAGGGTAATTTTCGCGTATTGGGCCCTTCATCATCATGGGATTGGTGAGATTGAAGAGGCTGACCGCAATGCCTTCGGCATTTTCACGAAGCGCCATGTCGATGACGCCGGGGCCTTCCACGGTGACGCGTGAGGTCTTGCCTAGTGCCCAGCGGACAGCATTGGCGATCAGCCTCCCGTGGTCGACGGCAAAGACTTCCCAGAAGATCTCGCCGATATTCCAGGGAATGTAGACCGTACGGCCGCCCTTGCCGGTTTCGCGGGCGATGACGCCAGCGCCTTCCGGTGCCTTGCGCGGATAGACTTCTTCCATCGGCAGGTCCGGGAAATCGGGCACATAGAGAAATGGCGTCGTCGCATTGCCGGTCGCGTCGGCATGGATGAGGCGCGTACCGCCCATGATGCGCTCGGCGCCTTCGTAGCCCTGATTGATCGGGTGATCGCCCGAGAGCGCGACGTAGGTGTTCTTGACGATGCCGCGCGGACCGGAGACGAACCTGGCGCCGAGCACATCGGACAGGCCGAATTCGCTGCGCTTCTTGCCGAATTCGTCGCGAAGCGAGGTTTCGTAGGATGCGACAACGCTGCCGCCACGCTCCACATAGGCGCGGATCGCCTCGTTCTGTGCATCCGATAAGCAGGAGGCATTGGCGAGGATGATCAGCTTGAAGCGGTCGAGATTTTCCTTGGTCAGAACCTGGTCCGAAAGAAGCTCGAAGGGGAGGCGGGCTTCGACGAGGGCATGATAGAAACCGAGATCATGTTTTTCGGCGCCGTGGCGCTCTTCCGGCGCCCAATGTCGGAGCGTCGTCGAGGGGTCGATGACGGCGATTTCGGCGGTTGGGTGCATGCTTTCGAGAATCGGTTCGACGGCGGCCTGCAGGGCGAAGGAGTCGGCGACCGGTTCGACCCAGCGCTTGTCCGGCACGACACCGTTGAATTTGGTGAACCAGGCGTAGAGGCCATGGGCCGTGCCATCATTGATCCAGAGCTGCATTTCCTCGCCGGAGGTGACGGCATCCTTCCAGCGATATTCCTCTTCCGGACCGATCGAGGTGATGAGGACCACCGGGCGGTCGGGGAAGGTGGCGCGGATGCGCTTGCCATTGCGGCCGGCCGACCAGCCGAGCTCGAGGCCCTTGCGGCCCTGATGGTCGACGACGAGAAAAGGGCAATGTCTGGCGATGACCGAGAGGTCGAATTCCATCAGCGAAGCGCCGCCCATATTCGGGATGAAGCTCGCATGCGGCCGGATCGCTTTGACCGCATCGTCCCACTGGGCGATCATGTCGGTCAGAACCCGGCGGCGCCACTGCACCCAGGCTTGCCAAGCCGGGTCTTCGGCATTCGGCGTCTTTGGCAGATCATGGCCGAACATATCTCTGAAGCGGCGGGCGCTATCTTCGCTGTAATCGACACCATGGCCCTGCCAGCGATTGGCGAAGATGGCGTCGATGTCGTATTTGCGCACGATTTCCTTGACCACTTCCGGCATGAAGACGGTGTTGTAATCGCCATAGGCATTGGTGACCCAGACATCGGGATAGGCCCAATGGCGGCGCGGCGTGCCGTCGGCATTGATCATCACCCATTCGGGGTGCGCCTTGGCGGCATCATCGTGAATAGCATGCGGGTCGACGCGGGCCATGACATGCATATCGAGCTTACGGGCGGCATCGACGAGCGCGCCGAAAATATCCTTGTCGCCGAGATATTTGCTCACATAGTGATAGGGCACTTCGCTTGGATAATAGGCGATGTAGCCGCCGGCGCTGAGGCACACGGCGTTGGATTTGGTGCGCTTGAAGACATCGACCCAGAAGGCCGGATCGTATTTCTCAGGATCGTCCTCTACGAAAGTGAGCTGGGTCCAGCGCGTTGCGGTCTTGAACCAATCCGGTGTGCGCAACGTGTCGGTATTCTGTCTTCTGGCGTCGAGCATCGACTTCATCCAATCATTGGCAAAAGAGGGGCCTTGGCGCCGGCCGATGGGACCGGCGCCTGCAATGCATCAAGCTATTTCAGGCCATCAGACCTTGTAGAACTGCTCCGGCATGGTGGGAGCGGGCGTCGGCCAGCCGAAGGAATTCGGCATGGTCTTGGTGATGTTCTTCATGTTGTTCTTGACGATGCCGTAGCCATCCGGTGGCAGGGAAATGCCGAAGACGTAGAAGTTGTCGGCGGCACCCTGCAGGATTTGTTTCATGATCTCCTGTTGACCCGCTGGGTCGGAGGTCGATTTCAGCTTGTCGTAAAGCTCGAGCTGCTTCTTCGTCTCCTCCGGCGGTTCTTCCGCATTGGGATTGTTGCGGTCGAGATACCAGAGCTGCCAGGCCGGGGCATACATGGCGTTTGAATCCGTCGGCACATAGTAGCGTGGGTCGAGCATGGCAGCTACGCCGCCATTGGCACCGAACTGGTGAGCCGTCGCATCGAAATCGCGGCCCTGGCGGACACGGGTCTCCCAGAGCGAACGGTCCATGGTGCGCATCTGCGCATCGATACCAACAGCCTGGAACATCGGTATGACCAGCTGGAAAAGATCGAGGAAGACGGCGCGCGCCTGGTCGATCTCGAAGATCACCGTCAGGCGACGGCCCTTCTCGTCCAGACGGAAGTTCTGGTCGTCACGCTTCGGGACGAGCGTGTCGAGCATGGCGTTTGCCTTGTCGACGTCGTAGTTCGTGAACTGCGTCGCGAGCTGCTCATTGTAGAGCGGATCGCCCTGCTTGATCGAAGGCTGGGCAGGCGCACCCTGGCCGACGAGAACGGCATCAATCAGTGCCTGGCGGTCGAGCGCCATGGAGAGTGCTGCGCGGAAATCCTTGTTGCGGAAGAGCTTTCGCTTGGTCTCGTCATTGTGGTTCAGGTTGAAGATGAAGTTCATCACGTTGGCTTCGGTCGAAGTCAGCGTGTAGAAATCATATTTTCCCTGCTCGCGCGCATCATAGAGCACCGACTTGTTGTTCGGTGTCGCGATATACTGATCCATCAGGTCGATTTCGCCCTGCATGGCCTTCAAGAGCAGCACCTGCGGGTCGGCGACCATCTGATAGACGATGCGGTCCATATAAGGGAGCTGGTTACCTTCCGTATCCACCTTCCAGTAGAAGGGGTTACGTTCGGCGATGGCCCGTTCGGTGTTCTCGCCGGGGGCGATCGTGAACATCCAGGCGTTCAGGCAAGGCTTCTTCGAGGAATTCAGGAAGAAGGCGTTGTCGTCCTGGAAGCCGGAGGCGGACTGGAAGGCGGCGATCCAGCTTTCGAAGCCGCGTTGTTTGGCGAGTTCGTCGGCCTTCGGATTATAGTCGATGTGGAACTGCTCGAGATAATGCTTGGGGCAGCGCGTCGTGTGGTCACTATTGGCCCAGGCGATCTGTAACGGGAACATACCGTTAGGTTTCGAGAAGATAACTTTAAACGTCTGTTCGTCGACGATTTCGAGCTTCGCGGGCTTGCCGGCGGTCTTCCAGTGGCCCTGGCCGGTGACGGCAACGCGCTTGTCGGTCAGGATAGTGTCGTACCAGAATTTTACGTCAGCTGTGGTATAGGGGTGGCCGTCCGACCACTTCATGCCCTTGCGCAGGCGGATGGTATATTCCGTGGAATCCGCATTGCCATCGAAGGCTTCGGCGACGTTCAGAGTCACGCCGGACCAGTCGGGCGTATAGCGCAGCAGCGGTTCATAGGCCTGGTAGCGGAACAGCATGGACAGCGAACCGCCGCCGACGAGCGCCATATTCCAGTCGCCGCCGTATTTGCCGACGCTTTCCACCGGTTTGATGACGAGCGGGTTTTCTGGCAGCCGGTCCTTCAGGGCCGGCAGCGCGCCGCTTGAAACTTTGTCTTTCAGGATGTCCGCTTCCTTGAAGTCGGCGGCGAAAACCGGCAGAGCCGGCAGGATCAGAACGGCCGAGGTTCCGGCCAGAAACGCGCGACGTTTCAGCTTGATCATAGGGTTCTCCTCCAAAAATCCAAAGCCCTTATCGTTTTTTTTGCTTTCAGGCTGGGATAACGAAGAGAATACATTTGGATATTGTTAGGTAAAGCGTTATGTTTTGTTAGTGCAAGAATTTGCAGTTCCGGTCGGAAAGGTGTAGCGAAGCGCACCGAATGCCGGACAAGATATTGAGGTGGAGAGTGGGAAGCAGGGGGCGAGTTACCTTACAGACGATCGCGCGAGAGGTCGGACTCTCGAAATATGCGGTTTCACGCTCGCTGGCAGGCAAGAGCGGCGTCAGTGAGGAGACGCGGGCGCTGATCCGCGCGACGGCCGAGCGGTTAGGCTATACGCGTCCCACCGGCCAATCGCAGACGAACGATATCGCCGTGGTCTTCCACGATCTCGACGCCGTCAATAGTGAGCTCTACATGCAGATCCAGAACGGCGTGCAGCGTGAGGCGCACAGGCTCGGCATGGCGCTGCGTATCCGCTGGACCCATAGTTCCGATCAGCTTGAGGAACTGGCGCGTTCCTGCGCCGGGCTGTTGTTGGTCGGCCCGCATGACCGGGAGGCGATCGTCGCGGCAACGGCGACCGGCGTGCCTATCGTTCGTTTCGGCTGGGTAGATCCTCTGGAACAGGCAGATCAGATTACCGGCACGGACCATGAGGCAGGCCAGGCGGTGCTTCAATATCTCATCGGGCTCGGCCACCGGTCGATCTGCTATGTCAACGGCACCCCAGGTTTCCGTGGCAGGCGTGAGCGCTTTTACGGGGCGCGGGAGATCGCCGAGCGCTGCGAGGACGTCTCGCTGCATGTGCTGCGGTTCGACGAGCAGATCGGATTCGGCGAGGCGTTTCGGGAGCTGAAGGAAAAGGGTATTCATCCGACGGCCTTCTTCTGCGCCCATGACGGACTGGCGCTCACGGTTGTTTCTGAATTGCTGGGGCAGGGCTATCGCATTCCCGATGATGTATCTGTCGTCGGCTTCGGCGACTTCTCGCCAGCTACGCAGATTTCGCCGCCGCTGACGACGGTGAAGATGGAAGGGCAGGAGGGCGGGGCCGTCGGCCTCCGGCTGCTGCTGGAGCGGATCGAAAATCCGCGTCTGCCTGGCATGCCCGCCCGGCGCGTGATGATCGCTTCGCGCATTGTCGAGCGTCGGTCGGCAGGCCCCTGCAAAGCGCCTGCGGCGATCGATCCAAGACAGGTCGAGGCGGAGCGCATTCAGCGCGGCACAGTGCCTGCCCGATAAGTGAGCCGGTCTCATCAGCGACCGGCTACGCTGATGTCAAGCCATCGTCGCTATTGCGGCCTTGACTGCGTCCGCACCCGGTCTGGTCGGCCTGTATTCCAGTCCGACGGCGCCGGCATAACCGTTGGTAAAAATCCAGTTCAGGCGGTGGGCGAGATCGATCGTTCCGGTGCCTGGCTCGTTGCGGCCCGGATGATCGGCGACGTGGACGTGGAAAACGCTATTGATGCGGCCGGCCAGAACATCTTCCGTGCGCTCGCCCATGACGGCAGAATGGTAGATATCATAGACAATGCCAATTTCCGGCCGGGCGACATCATCGACGATATCCAACCCCTCGCGGGTGGAATCCAAGAAATAGCCGATATGGTCGATGCGGATATTGAGCGGTTCGACGCCAAGGCGCACTCCGCTACCTTTGAGGATGTCGGCGCCAGCCCCTAGCGTTTCAGTCAGTGCCTTACGCTGTTCATCCCGCGTGAAGCCTGCGAGATCGTCGCCAGCCTGCGCGATCAGGATCGGTGCGCCGAGACGTTTCGCAACGGCGACGGAATCGGCAAGGCCCTTCAGCCAGGTCTCGCAATTGGCGGCGTTGGTCAGCGCGATCATCGGCTCGGCGACGAGGCTCGTCACCTTGAGGCCGGTTTCCTTCAATGCGGCTTCGATCGCGCCGAGGTCCTTATCCGTCCAGCGCCAGAATTCGATGGCCTTGAGGCCGGCGGCATGGGCGCGGTGGATGCGGTCGGCAAAGATGTCGCCTTCCTCGGCGAACAGCCATTCGATGCAAGCTGAATAAAGTCGCATGTAAAGCTCCCCACAATCTGCCTGCAGGCATGCGACAGAACGCAGCCTGCGGCAAGAGGGATCGGTTTCGATGCCGATGATTTTCTGTCACGACTTGACGGGCAGAACCAATGCCGGAAGAGTCGCGCATCGGCTGGGTCTGCCAGCCGCATTGGGAGGATTTCATGGATCTTGGATTGAAGGGAAAGACTGCCGTCATCACCGGTGGTTCCGTCGGCATTGGGCTTGCCATCGCCGAAGGGCTGGCGGCGGAGGGCGCTAATCTTGTGCTATCGGCACGCGGACGCGAGCGGTTGGACGCCGAGGCTGCGCGCATCGCCGGCAAATATGGCGTTAGCGCGGTTGCGGTCGAAAGTGATGTCGCGACCGTGGAGGGTACGGAGGCGATCATCGCGGCCGCCGCCGAACGCGGCGGAGCGGATATTCTCATCAACAATGCCGGCACCGGTTCCAATGAGACGGTCATGGAAGCGCCGGACGAGAAATGGCAGGCCTATTGGGATCTGCACGTCATGGCGGCCGTGCGTCTCGCTCGCGGAATCGCGCCACAGATGAAGAAACGCGGTGGCGGCGTCATCCTCCACAATGCCTCGATTTGCGCGGTGCAGCCACTCTGGTACGAGCCGATCTACAACGTTACCAAAGCGGCGCTGATGATGTTTTCCAAGGCGCTCTCCACCGAGCTGGTGAAGGACAAGATTCGCGTCAACTGCGTCAATGCCGGCCTCATTCTGACACCCGACTGGATCAAGACTGCCAAGCAGCTGACGGCTGAAACCGGCGGCGACTGGGAGGGTTACCTGCAAAGTGTGGCGGATGAGCATGCCTCTTCCAAGCGCTTCGGCACGCCCGAGGAACTCGCGAACTTCTTCGTTTTCCTCTGCTCCGACCGGTCGAGCTACAGCATCGGTTCGACCTATTTCGTCGACGGCGGCATGCTGAAGACGGTTTAGCTGCCGCGGTATCCGGTCTCGCATCGATCTGTCGGTGTGGGACCGGCATGCCGAAATTGCAAAACATAGGGAGACTTCAAAAGAGTGGTTAACGGCAACATAAATCGCCAAATAACCTATAAAAACGAGTTATTTTGTTGTCTCTTCATGGTTTTGACTCTATTTCCCTGTTATTACAGAAGCATAATGCCGCGAAGGGCAGGGCGACCGAGATGTTGACGAAAAAGGGAAAATACGGATTGAAGGCGCTGGTTGATCTGGCGCGGCTGGCGCCGGGCGAGACTGCCTTCATCAACGATATTGCTTCGCGCAACAACATCCCGAAGAAGTTCCTCGATACGATCCTGCTCGAACTGCGCAATGTCGGCATCCTGCGATCGAAGAAGGGGCCGGGCGGCGGTTATTCGCTCTCGCGGCCTGCATCGGAAATCCGTATCGGCCATGTTATCCGCACGCTGGACGGGCCGCTCGCGCCGATCCGCTGTGCCAGCCGTACGGCTTACGAGGCTTGCGACGATTGCGCCGATCCCGAGACCTGTCAGGTGCGGCGCTCGATGACCGAAGTCCGGGACGCGATCGCCGCCATTCTCGACAATATGTCGCTCGAACAGTTTGTTGCCGGCGGCGGCATCGAAACGGTCGAAGAGAAGCTGCCGGCTTCCGTTGCGAGCTGATCCGCACTCCCTTTGCTTCCCCAATTCCGGACGCAAGCCACTGCGCAGTTCTGCTGGAATTGCTTCAGCTTTCGCGGATTCTCAGAATATGCGCGCCAGCTGCCTTCAATAGCGGCTCGCGCTCTATCGTCATGTCGTGGATACGGGCATTGCGCCAGTGACGGTCGAGGTTGAGCGCTATGCTGCCCGTCGCGCCGCGTGCCAGTTCGAAAAGAGCATTTGCCGTGGCCAGTGCCACATCGGTTGCCGAAAGGCAGACGGATGCGGTGGAGAAATACGCTTCCGCCAAGGCTGCTTCGGCGGGGCTTACCTGGGCGATATCAAGCTTACGGCCTGCCTGTTCCAGCGCTCCGGTCGCGGTTTCGATGCTGACGGCGCGCCAGCCGATCTTGTCAAAGAGGGCCGCAGGGTCTTTCACCATCATGAGCAGGTCGGCAAAGGCGGCGCGGGCGATACCGAGGCCGACAGCCGCCTGTAACAGGAGGCCGAGGGATTTTTCCGTAGCATGATCGCTGGATAAGGCGGTGGTGACGGTATCGGCATTCACATGCAGCTTGCCTGCAATCAATGTTGCCGTGCCGTTGGTGCGCAGGCCAAAGGCATCCCAATCATCTACCGTCTGCAGTTCGTCGCTGTCACGCTGGAGATGGAGCGTCACCCTGCGGCCGCCGGGGTCGATCGCCGCTGCGGCGATCCAGTCGGAGAAAAGAATGGCTGCGGCTTGTTCCGACCGGCCCGTCAGGCGAAAGCCGGAGCCTTCGGTAACGAGGCTTGCCTGATCGGCAAAACGGGTCGCGGCGAAACGGTCGCCATCCAGGGCTCGAGTGAAGAGGTCGGTCTTCAGCTCTTCCGAAGACTGATTGCGCAGTCCCTCCAGGACGCGGAAATGGGCCGCCAGTACATTGCCGATGGAAGCATCGCTTTCGGTGATAATGGCGACGATCTCGGCGAGCAGGGCGTTGGAAATGTCGAGCCCCTGATATTCCGCGGGCACGGTGATCCCCGTCAGGCCGGATTGCGACAGCGTATCGAGTTCGGCGCTGGGCATAAGGCGGTTGATATCGCGCTCGCTTGCCTGTCGGCGAAAGGCGACCGCAAGCTCACGAGCCGTGGAAACCGCTTCTTCTTCGGTCTCGATGCGGTGCGCCGGAGGGCGTACATTGTCGTGCAACTGCGATACGGTGCCCATCTGCCACTCTTTCCCGATGTTAAAAAGTGCGTGATTGCATCGGCTTATGTAAGGCCGGTTTTTCCTCAAAAGCCCGACCGGCTGAATTTTCTTACCAGCTTGATCGCCTTGCCGTATGCTCTACGTATGGTTAAGGGACGCCCAATTGATCAGGAATGATGATGAGCGATTCGCTTGCACGAAGCCGCGAGGGTTCGAAGGCTGGACGTCAGCCGCGTCCGCGCCTGAGCATGGATATAGCCGAAATCCCGACCTATGCCATCGGCGACGTACATGGGCGCCTCGATCTGCTGCAGAAAGCCGAAGAGGCGATTGTGCGCGATGCGGAGCGTCTGCCGGGTAGGAAGCTGATCGTCATGCTCGGTGACTATATCGACCGCGGCCCGCAATCGGCGCATGTCATCAGCCATCTCATGGACCCGACGCCGGAGGGCTTCGAGCGCATCTGCCTTGCGGGAAACCATGAGATCGTCATGCTGGACTATATCGACGGCTGGGCATCTTATGATGACTGGATGACCATGGGTGCCGCCGAGCTTTTGAGATCCTACGGTCTCGATCCCGATCATCTGCCGCTACTCTTCCGCTCCGGTGCGCAGCTCGACGCGTTCATCCGCCAGTCGCTGCCGCACACGCACATCGATTTCATCCGCGCCATGCCGATCATGCTCGATACGCCCGACATCGTCTTCGTGCATGCGGGCATCGACCCGCGCGTGCCACTTGAAGAGCAAGCGGATGATGACCTAGCCTTCATCCGCCAGCGTTTCCTGGAGAGCTCGCTGCCGTTGCCAAAACTCGTCGTGCACGGACACACACCGGGTGACCAGCCGGATGTGCAGCCGATGCGGCTGAATCTCGATACCCGCGCCTTCCGCAGTGGGAAGCTCTCCGTTGCCCGTTTCTGGCAGGGGCAGGTTCACCTCTTCTCCACCTGAGCCCAGAGCACTTCCGCCTTCTTCGAAACACGAAATACTCTATCTCTTTATTTTCACCCAATTCCGAACGCAGAACTATAACGCCGTTTGGCCGGGTTTGCCTCAGGCGGCATTTTCTTCAGCATCTGCTTGAGCTGGCGCCTCCGCCGGCTTTTTGCGCCAGCCGCGCAGCACGACGTAGAAGACCGGCGTCAGGAACAGGCCGAAGAATGTCACACCCAGCATGCCTGAGAAGACGGCTGTGCCGAGCGACTGGCGCATTTCAGCACCGGGACCGGTGGCGATGGCAAGCGGCAGAACGCCGAAGATGAAGGCGAAGGCCGTCATCAGGATCGGGCGCAGGCGAAGGTGACTTGCCTCGATTGCGGCATCCACGGCGCTCTTGCCCTCTTCTTCCGCCTGTCTTGCAAATTCGACGATCAGAATGGCGTTCTTGGCCGCAAGGCCGATGAGGACGATCAGACCGATCTGCGTCAGGACGTTGTTGTCCATTCCCCTCAGCGACACGCCGATCAGTGCGGCGAGCACTGCAAGCGGAACGATGAGGATGATGGCCAAAGGCAGGATCCAGCTTTCATATTGCGCTGCGAGCGCAAGGAAGACGAAGATCACCGACAGAGCGAAGATATAGACCGCCGTGTTGCCCGTGTGGGTTTCCTGATAGGCAAGTTCCGTCCATTCGAAGCTCGTGCCCGGCGGCAGGATCTGAGCCGCCAGCGTTTCCATCTTCTTGATGGCATCGCCGGTCGATGTGCCGGGTGTCGGATTGCCCTGAAGCGGTACCGAGACATACATGTTGTAGCGCTGGACGAGTGCCGGACCACTGGAGTCCTGGATATCCATCAGGGTGCCAAGCGGAACCAGCGCGCCCGTCGCCGATCGAACCTTCAGCGCGAGAATGTCGTCCCTGTCCATGCGATATTGCCGGTCAGCCTGGGCGCGAACCTGGTAGACGCGTCCGAATGCATTGAAATCGTTCACGTAGGCGACGCCGAGGTTGATGGACAATGCGTTGAAGATGTTGGGGATTGGCACGTTCAGGAAGCGTGCCTTGTCGCGGTCGATCGCAAGGAAATATTGCGGGCTCGCATCCGAGAATGTCGTAAAGACGCCTGTCAGCCCCGGGGTCGTTGCGGCAGCGCCCATCATCTGGCGGGCGAGACCGAGGACGCGCGTCATGTCGGAGTTCTCAAGGTCCAAAATCTGCATCTTGAAGCCGCCCGAATTGCCGACGCCGCGCACGGATGGCGGCGGGATGGCAATGATGAAGGCTTCCTGGATGCTTTGAAGCTTGCCGTAAAGCTCACCGATGATCTTGTTTGCAGTCTCTCCGCCTTCTTCGCGTTCGGCAAAGGATTTGAACGGGACAAAAACGACGCCGGCATTTGAGGCATTGGTGAAGGTCGCGCCGCTAAAGCCGGCAAATTGCACGGCATTGCCGACACCGGGCACCGTGCGGGCGATCTCGCCTACCTGTTTGACGACAGCGTCGGTACGCGCAAGGGAAGCTCCATCAGGAAGCTGGATGACGACGATTGCGTACCCCTGATCCATTGTCGGGATGAAGCCGGAGGGGACTCTCTGGCCCATATACCAGGTCGCCCCGAGCAGGCAGGCGAAGGCAATCAAAGAGCAGGTCAATCCCACCCAGCTGCTGACCAGGTGCCGGACGATCCAGGAATAGCCCGAGCTCAGCCGATCGAATCCGCGGTTGAAGCCGTTTGCGAGGCCGCTTCCGATCTGGGAGAAGATATTCTTGGGCCTGCTCTCATGATCATGAGTTTTCAGCAATATGCCCGCCAGCGCAGGTGACAGTGTGAGCGAATTCAAAGCCGAAATGGCTGTCGTGACCGAAATCGTGACCGCGAACTGTCTGTAGAACTGTCCGGAAATGCCTGGAATGAAGGCCGTCGGCACGAATACTGCGATCAGCACCAGTGAGATGGCGACGACGGCGGTGCCGACTTCGTCCATCGTGACATGCGCAGCCTCTTTCGGCGTCATGCCCTGCGCCAGGTTTCGTTCGACATTTTCCACCACCACGATCGCGTCGTCGACGACAATACCAATCGCCAACACAAGGCCGAACAAGGTCAGCATGTTGAGCGAGAAGCCGAAGGCGAGCAGAATTGCGAAGGTGCCGATCAGCGATACAGGGATGGCGATGATCGGGATGAGGGCTGTGCGCCAGGATTGCAGGAAGACGAGGACGACGATCGCCACGAGGATCGCAGCTTCAGCGATGGTCCTATAGACCTCATAGATCGAATCCGAGATGAATTCGGTCGTATCGTAAACGATACGGTACTCCAGACCCGGCGGGAAATTCTGTGAAAGATCCTTCATGATGCCCTGGATCTGATGGGCAGTATCCAGCGCGTTGGTTCCCGGGCGGGCGAAGATGCCGAGGGCAACTGCGGGGTCGTTGTTGAGATAGCTGTTGGTAACGTAGTCCTGAGCACCAAGTTCGATACGGGCGACATCCTGCAACGCCACAAGCCGACCAGTGGCTGTCGATTTTACAATGACATAGCGAAACTGCCGCACGTCCGAAAAGCGCCCGTCCGTTCGCACCGTATATTCGAAGGCATTCTTGCCGGTGACAGGCGGAGCGCCGATCTTGCCGCCTGACACCTGAACGTTCTGATCCCTCAACGCGGCGACGACATCATCGGATGTCATTCCGTAGGCGGAGAGCTTTTCAGGGTCGAGCCAGATACGCATCGAATACTGGCGCTCGCCGAACAGTTGCACGTCGCCGACGCCATCGAGACGCACGAGAACGTCGCGGATGCGGTTGCGGGCGTAATTTGAGACATAGAGCTGATCATAACGGTGCGACGGCGACAGCAGATGCACCACCATCATCAGGTCGGGCGAACTTTTGTCGGTCGTCACACCAAGGCGCTGGACTTCATCGGGAAGGCGGGGCAGGGCGATGGAGACGCGGTTCTGAACCAGAACCTGAACCTTGTCGAGATCGGTTCCGAGCTTGAAAGTGATCGTCAGCGACATGGCGCCGTCGGCGCTGGAATAGGAAGACATATAAAGCATGTCTTCGACGCCATTGATCTGCTGTTCGAGCGGCGTCGAAACCGTGTCGGCGATCGTCTGTGGATCGGCGCCCGGATAGGAGGTGCGCACGACAATGGTCGGCGGCGCGATCTCGGGATACTGGGAGACCGGCAATTGCGTATAGGCGATGCTGCCGACGACGAGAAGGACAATGGAGATGACGGCCGCAAAGATCGGCCGGTCTACGAAGAAGTGAGCAAACCTCATTGGCTGTTCTCCGCACCGGCGGTTTCCGGTGGAGCGTCCGTCCGCTCCTTCGGCAGTTCGGTCATCTGAGGCGTGACCTTTGCGCCAGGCCGGGCGCGGATCAGGCCGTTGACGATGATAGTCTCGGTGCCGTCGAGCCCCTCGCGAATGACGCGATAGCCATAGAGTCGCGGACCGGGCCGCACCGGCTTGGTAGAAACCGTGCCGTCTGCGGCGACGACATAAACGACGCGCTCATTCTGGTCAGAGCCGATAGCCTCATCGGGGACGAGAACGGCCTGATAGGTGTTGGAAGCCTCGACTTGAATGCGGCCGAAGAGGCCAGGCTGTAGGACGAGATCGGGGTTGGGGAAGCGGGCACGCAGACGAATCGTGCCGCTCTCATTGTCGATCCGGTTCTCGGCGAAATCGAGTTTTCCCTTGAATGGCTTGGCATTGGGATCCGAGATCGTGACCGTGACATCCAGTCCGCCGCCGCCCTGCTGGAGATCCTTGCCGAGTTTGCGCGCCGTGTCGGCGAAATTCAGCAGCCGGCGCTCGTCGACGTCGAAATAGAAATCGATGGGGTCGAGGGACACGATCGTTGTCAGTACGGTCTGATCGGTCTGCACGAGGTTACCGGCGGAGATCAGGCGGCGGTCGATGCGGCCGCCCAGCGGCGCAACGATCTCCGTATATTCCAAGTCGAGAGCTGCGCGATCGGCGGCAGCTTGCGCACCGCGGACATTGGCCTGGGCCGAATCGAATTCGCGGCGGCGGTCGTCCAGTGTCTGCGCCGACTGGCTGCCGCTCGAAGCAAGCGACTGCGCACGCTTATACTGCGCGTCGGCAAAGACTAGTGTCGATTTCGACGCTTCGAGTGCTGCATTGGCCTGATTGAGCGCGGTGACAAACGGTCGCTGATCGATGACGAATAGCCGGTCTCCTTTCTTCACCAGAGCACCGTCAGTGAAGTCGATTTCCTGCAAATAGCCGCCGACCCGCGATCGGACGGAGACTTCGTCGACCGGTTCGAAGCGACCGATGAATTCGTCATTATCGACCACGTCGCGCACGACGGGCTTGGCGACGGTAACGGGCGGGGGAGCAGGCGCCTGCTGCGCCTCGGCGATGAGCGGTAAAAAGGCCGCAAAGCAGCCGAGCACCAGTGTCTGTCGAAGCGAATAAGCCATTCCGGTCCCCCTTGCGGGCGGCCGAACGCAGCCGCCTGAACCTATGCCTGAGATAAGCTGTCCATGCCTGCTGGAACGAAAGCATGAGCCTTCGTCCTAAGTCCGAATTTACTCATGCGTGGCTGCCGGGAAGATGACAGATGCAATCCTGCATCTCGAAATCAACCGGAGGAGGAAAACCACGATCTCCGTAAGCCTCTGAAGACAGACTATAAACGGGAGAATCCAAAAATTGCAAATGCCAATTGAGTGCGCGGAATTGGAGTCCGGCAACCCCCAGCATTTTCGGCGGTATATCGGTTTATCACGTTGTCGAGAGGGCTTTTATCCGCCGCTTCAACTTATCAAAGGGCTGCATCTGGAGCTCCGCTTAACCGTGGGCTGCGGCATTTTAGCCGCAAGTGCGGAATCTTATGGTTGCATCCTTGTGCATTGCAGATGCTCAATATATCTATCAACATCATAAGGATGCTTATTACTAGCCGGCGAAGGTATATGACCAACAATCCAACACTCGGTTTTCTTCTGCACGACGTTGCCCGTCTGCTGCGCAAGCGGTTCGAGCAGCGCGCAAAAGACCTTGGGCTGACGCGGTCTCAGTGGCAGACGCTTGCCTATCTCGCCAATAACGAGGGCATTCATCAGAGCGGTCTTGCCGAAATCCTCGAAATCGAGCCGATCACGCTCGTCCGCATCCTCGACAAGCTCGCCGAACGTGGCCTGATCGAGCGCCGTCAGCATCCGACCGACCGGCGTATCTGGCTGCTTTACATGCGCGAGCAAGCCCATCCGATTCTTGCCGAAATGCGCAAGATCGGGGACGTGACCCGCGGCGAAGCGCTTGATGGTGTCACCCCCGAACAGCGCGACCAGCTTTTCCAAATCCTATTCATAATGAAGACGAACCTGGTTCAGGCGTGCCGGACTCCGGTCGCCGATAATGAGACGAAACATGGCTGATCAATCCTCCCTGCGTGTCGTGTCTGACGCGAATGCCAAAAATCCTGTCGAAGAGAAAGAAATTAGCCAACAACCGGAAACGGTGGCTGAGGCGCCTTCATCCAATTCAGCGCCTGCGGCTGCCGCGGTGGCTGCGCCTGGCGGCAACAAGGTCCGCCGCCGGCGCAGCTTCACCCGTCCTGTCCTGTTTGCCCTGTTACCCGTGGCGCTCGTCGTCGGCGGTTATTATTACGTCAATGGCGGTCAGATCATGTCGACCGACAATGCCTATATTCAGGCCGATATGGTGGGCATCACGACCGACGTTTCGGGCATCGTCGACAAGATCAACGTGCATGAGAACGAGCAGGTCAAGGCAGGGCAGGTGCTTTTCAGCCTGCAGTCGGATCCCTTCAAGATCGCGCTGGATGGCGCCAAGGCGCAGCTCGGCGCCCAGCGCAATCAGATCATGAACCTCAAGGCCAGCTACCAGCAGTCGCTTGCCGAGATCACGCAGGCCGAAGCCGATCTGCCCTATTATCAGGACCAGTTCGACCGTCAGCAGAATCTCGTCAACAACGGCAGCGCGACGCAGTCGGCCTATGACGAAGCCAAGCATAATCTCGAAGCGGCGCGGCAGAAGGTTTCCGTTGCCAAGGCGGAAGCCGCAACGACGCTTGCTCAACTCGGCGGCAGTGCCGACCAGCCGGTCGAAGAAAACCCACTCTACCTGCAGGCCAAGTCGCAGGTAGACAATGCTCAACGCGAGCTCGACCATAGCGTCGTCAAGGCGCCCTTCGACGGTATCGTCACCAACGTCAATGCGTTGCAGGTCGGCTCCTATCTGCAGGCATCACAACAGGCCTTCTCGCTGGTTTCGACCTCGCATCTGTGGATCGCAGCCAGCCCGAAGGAAACCGAGCTCACCTATGTGAAGCCCGGCCAGCCGGTCGATATCTATGTCGACACCTATCCGGGCGTCATGTGGAAGGGCAAGGTCGAGAGCATCAGCCCGGCTTCCGGTTCTTCCTTCTCGCTGCTGCCGGCACAGAACACCACCGGCAACTGGGTAAAGGTCGTGCAGCGTATTCCGATGCGCGTCAGCATCGATGCGACCGAAGGCAAGCCGCCGCTTCGCGTCGGCATGAGCACGGTTGTCGAGATCGACACCGGCCATGCGCGTGGCCTGCCTGACTTCGTCAACAACCTTCTGGGCCAGGCCAAGGGCCACGAGTAACGGCCATGAGCAATGCTCCTGCATCACCGGCAACCCCGGTTGCCAATCGCGGCGCGATCACGGCCTGCGTTATTCTGGCCGTCATCATGCAGGCACTGGATACGACGATTGCGAACGTGGCGCTGCCCTATATCCAGGGCAGCGTTTCGGCTTCCGCCGACCAGATCAACTGGGTCTTGACCTCCTACATCGTCGCAGCCGCGATTATGACGCCGCCATCGGGTTTCCTTGCTGCCAAATTTGGCCGCAAGCGGGTGCTTTTGACGGCGATCGTCGGCTTCGTCGTTGCCTCTGTGCTCTGCGGTCTGGCACAGTCGCTGCCGCAGATCGTCGCTTTTCGCCTGCTGCAGGGCCTCTTTGGCGCCTCGCTGGTTCCGCTTTCCCAAGGCATTCTCCTCGACATCTATACGGTTGAGGAGCGCGGCTCGGCCATGGCCCTATTCGGCGTCTCGGTCATGGTCGGGCCGGTTCTGGGTCCCGTTATCGGTGGCTGGCTGACGGACAATATCAGCTGGCGCTGGGTCTTCTATATCAACGTGCCGATCGGCGCGCTCGCCTTTGCCGGCATCGTCATCTTCGTTTCGGAGACGAAGCGGGATGCGCTTGCCAAACTGGACTGGTTCGGCTTCGGGATGATGAGCCTGTTCATCGCCTCGCTGCAGCTTTTCCTCGACCGCGGCGAGCAGCTCGACTGGTTTTCGTCCGGCGAAATCGTCATCGAAGCAATCGTCTGCGCCGCAGCCTTCTATCTGCTTCTGGTGCACACGCTGACGGCGGAGAAATCCTTCGTCAATCCGCGGCTGTTCCTCGACCAGAATTTCACAGTCAGCATGATCTTCATCTTCGTGATCGGCATCACCTATCTCGCCTCGCTGGCGCTGATGACACCGTATCTGCAGACATTGATGGGTTATCCGGTCATTACCGCGGGTATCGTCATGGGTCCGCGTGGTCTCGGAACCATGCTCTGCATGTTCATCGTCGGTCGGCTGATCGGTAAGGTGGATACGCGCTGGCTGCTGCTGCTCGGTCTCGGCCTGACCGCTTGGGCGATGTATGACATGACCGGCTGGACGCCTGACGTTTCGCAGTGGACGATCGTTTCGGTCGGCTTCATCCAAGGGGCAGGTCTCGGTTTCCTTTTTGTGCCGCTGACGACGATCGCCTTCGCGACGCTGCCGGCCCACATGCGCGGTGACGGGACCGGCCTTTACAACCTGTCCCGTAACATCGGCTCTTCGGTCGGCATTTCGATCGTCTCGGCGCTGATCGTCGAGAACACCCAGAGCAATCATGAGTCGATCGCGGCCTATGTGACGCCGTTCAACCACGCCTTCAATGCACCGGCGGCGCAGGGTCTCAGCCCGCTGACGGCGGTCGGCCGCGCGGCGTTGAACGAGGTCATCACACTGCAGTCGACCATCATCGCCTATATGGACGACTTCAAACTGCTGATGCTGATGTCGCTTGCCGTGATGCCGCTCGTTCTGATGCTTCGCAAGCCAAAGGTCGCGCCGGCCATGGACCACAGTGCCGTCGTGGAGTGAGGTTGCACATCCCGTTTTTCTGGAATTGCCCTAGCGAAACGGCTTGCTCAGATATCGCGATCCCTGAATGCCGAAGCGCCACGGTGCTTCGGCATTTTTCGTGATGCCTATGCGCTTGCCTGAGACGATTGGTACGGGCGCAGACGGCGAGATTGCATAGGGCCGCTGGTCGAGCCTCCGGTCATTGATGGAGATATCGATGCCGAGCGCCTGGCAGAGCTTGCCGGGGCCGCTGCAGAGCTGCGTCAGCGCATCAGTGCCGCGTCGTTCCATCATGCCCAGCAGACCGATTTCTGGCTCCAAGGCACGAATCAGCACCGCCGAACCCGGTGTGCAAACGAAATTCAGGCACCAGTACATGCCGTAGATGCGGTAGATATAGACATTGCCAGGGAGGCCATACATGGCGCCGTTGCGTTTTGTCGGGCCGCGGAAGCTGTGGGAGGCTTCGTCGTCAGGATAATAGGCTTCCGTCTCGGTGATCCGTCCGCCTGAACCGTTCACTGTGAGATGGCAGCCGAGCAGATCGCGGGCAACTTCAATTGCATCGCGTTCGAAGAAATGGCGCAGGCTTTCCCCGGCAAGCGGGCCGGCGCCGATCGCGCCGCTCATCATATCGGTCGTCATGGTGCGTGCCGATAACATCCTCTTTGCCCATCCGCCACCCGGAACAACGATTTGCCGGCCGGCGTTTGGAATGCAAGCACCGACACTATCATTTCAGCGCAGATTTAGTGGCCGGCATTCGGGTCGCGCATCGGAATGGAGGACACGGTGACGGAGACAGGATCGCTTGCGGGGAAGGAGTCTTCGAGACCTTCGTCCAGTTCCTCCTCCAGAAGAGCGGCATCCTTATTGCGCGCGCTGTCTCCATGAACGGGCTCTAGTGCGGTGGCCAGCAGCGCTCTGGCCTTGGCAATGGCATTGTCCTGGGTGAGGTCTGCAGCTTCGCGCAGCATGACTGCGATCCGGTCTTCCCCTTCGCCGCCGAATTCCACGACGAAGCCCTCATCGGTCTGGTAGACGATGATGTCGCTGAGTGCCATATCCGTTCCTCCGAAAGCGCTAATATGAGTGAACCGCGTTTTCGGCATTTTGTCGAGCAAAGACCTTCACCAGCCAGTCGATGAAGACACGCACGCGCGGCGAAAGCTGGCGGTTTCGCGGATAGAGCAGCGAGACCGGCGTCTGCGTAGGCGGGAAGTCGGCGAGCACCTTCAGGAGAGTACCGGCGACCAAATCCTGTTCGGCGTGGTAACGCGGGATCTGGATCATTCCGAGGCCCATGCGAGCAACGGAAATATAACTTTCGGCGGCATTAACGGTCACGGTCGCAGGGATGGTGATGTAGCGGACGCTGCCATCAACGATGAATTCCAACGGCAGCGGACCGGCGCCGCCGGTGGCGCGAAAGCCGACCATGCGGTGCGTGTCGAGCTTGTCAGGATGTTCGGGGTAGCCGAAAGCGGCGATATAGGAGGGCGAGGCGAGGGTGACTTCGTCCAGCATGGCGACGCGACGGGCAACCATGTCGCTGTCCTGCGGCACACCGACCCGCAACACGCAATCGATGCCTTCACGCACGAGATCCACCAGCCGGTCGCCCTCGCTCATATAGAATTCGATATCGGGATAGGTCTCCAGAAATGATGGCAGGCTCGGCAGCACGAAATGCCGGGCAAGCGTGCCGTGTACGTCGACCCGCAGCAGCCCCTTTGGCTTGGCGCCGGCAAAGGCGCCTTCGGCATCTTCGATGTCGGCAAGGATCGACAGGCAGCGCTGGTAGTAGGCTTCACCGTCGAGCGTCGGGCTGACATGGCGCGTCGTGCGCTGGAGCAGGCGCACGCCGAGGCGTGCCTCCAGCTGTTTGACCGCGTCCGTCACGGTCGAGCGCGGCAGGCCGGTATCTTCGGCGGCAAGTGTGAAGCTGCGGCGCTCCACGACGCGGGAAAAGACCCGCATGGCGTCAAATCTGTCCATTCTATTTGTTCGTGTTTACCGGATAGTGATGCCGAATAATGGTCGATTATCCGCAAAGTGAAAAGGGGCATCTTCTTCTCATCGAAAGGGCGCTGCGGCGCCGAACCAAAGGAGAAGAAAATGTCTGCCAATCAAAACAAGGTCGCTCTCGTTACCGGCGCTTCCCGCGGCATCGGTGCCTCGATCGCTGAACGTCTGGCAAAGGACGGCTTCACCGTCGTTATCAACTATGCCGGCAATGCCGCTCTTGCCGAAGAACTGGCGCAGAAAATCGAGAAAGCCGGCGGCAAGGCACTGACGGCACAGGCTGACGTCGCCGATGCTGACGCCGTGCGCCGCATGTTCGATGCTGCGGAAGCAGCATTCGGCGGCGTCGACGTCCTCGTCAACAATGCCGGCATCATGCTGCTCTCCCGTCTTGCCGATGTCGACGACGCAACCTTCGACCGCCAGATCAGCATCAACCTCAAGGGCACATTCAACACGCTGCGCGAAGCTGCCAAGCGTCTGCGCGACGGTGGCCGGGTCATCAACTTCTCGAGCTCGGTCGTCGGCCTGAAGCCCGAAACCTACAGCGTCTATGCCGCCACCAAGGCTGCCGTCGAGACGATGGGTGCTATCCTGTCCAAGGAAATGCGTGGCCGCCAGATCACCGTCAATACGGTCGCCCCCGGCCCGACAGGCACCGACCTATTCCTCAACGGAAAGTCGGATGAGCTGATCGACCGTCTTGCCAAAGCAAATCCGCTCGAACGCCTCGGCAGGCCCGAAGATATCGCAGGCGTCGTTGCCTTCCTCGCCGGCCCGGATGGCGCCTGGATCAACGGTCAGGTGCTGCGCGCCAATGGCGGCATGGTTTGACACAAAATTCGTGGCGGCGTGACGCGCCGTCACGCTCTTCCTTCGCATTCTTTCAACCAATTCACTCTGAAAGGAATAGGATCATGAGCAAGCAAGTTATCGTCATCACCGGCGCTTCCAGCGGCTTCGGCGCTCTTACTGCCCGCGCGCTCGCCAGGGCCGGCCACACCGTCTATGCCTCGATGCGAGAAACGGAAGGCCGCAACCACCCGCAGGTCGAGGCCGTCGAAGCCTTCTCCAAAGAAAACGGCGTCGAATTGAAGGCCGTCGAACTGGATGTCGCCTCCGATGCCTCCGTCGAAGCCGGCATTGCCAAGGTGATTGCCGCCGAGGGCCATATCGACACGATCGTCCACAATGCCGGTCATATGTCCTTCGGCCCGGCCGAGGCCTTTACGCCAGAGCAATATGCCGAGCTTTTCGATATCAACGTGCTTTCAACCCAGCGCGTGAACCGCGCGGTGCTTCCGCATCTGCGTAAGCAGGGCAGCGGCTTGGTCGTCTGGGTCTCCTCCTCGAGCACTCGTGGCGGCACGCCTCCCTTCCTCGCTCCCTATTTCGCCGCCAAAGCCGCGATGGACTCGGTTGCGGTCTCCTATGCCAGCGAACTGACGCGCTGGGGTATCGAAACGGCAATCATCGTTCCCGGCGCCTTCACCAAGGGTACAAACCACTTCGCTCATTCCGGTTCGCCTGCCGACACAGCCCGCGCCGCCGAATATAACGAAGGTCCCTACAAGGGCGTGCCGGAACAGGCGCTGAAGGGTCTCGCCGCGCTCGAGCCTGCTGATGCGGATGCCGCTACTGTTGCGACCGCCATCGTCGATGTGGTGAATATGCCTTTCGGCAAACGGCCGTTCCGCACCCATATTGATCCGTCGGAAGACGGCGCAGAAATCGTCAACGGTGTTGCCGATCGTGTCCGTGCCGAACTCTTCCGCCGCATCGGCATCGAGGATCTGCTGAAGCCCGTTGTCAGGAAATAACCGCCTGTCGCAAACTTGTGAACGGTCTCTTCGGTGCGACCCCTTATCATCCGGCTGAGCGCACCTATATCAGCATGGACGGGGCGGACGGCATACACCGCCGGCCCCTGACCTCCACTCCAGGGCCTGCCGCGCCTTTCCTGCGGTGCGACAGGCCTTCAAGTTTCAGACATCAGATCAAGGCTCGTGACGGTTATCCCTCCCATCACGGGCCGCTTTCTTTTGTAAGGGCGCTTGTCAGCGAGCGTTGAGTTTTGCGTCCGCCAGCAGCTTCACCAGCCAGTCGACGAAGACGCGGACCTTGTTACTGAGGTGCCGGTTCGGCGGATAGACGACGTAGAGCGGCAGTGACTCGCGCCTCCATTCCGTCAAGGTCTCCACCAGTTCACCCCTGGCCAGTGGCTCACGCGCCATGAAGATCGGAATCTGGGCGATGCCGAGGCCAGCCAGCGTCGCGGTCATATAGGTGCGGCTGTCGTTGACGGAGACGATATAGCGCGGATTGACCTCGATGATCTCATTGCCCTTGCGGAATTCGAACGGCACCGTGCGATTGTTCTGGGCACGAAAATAGTTGACGGAATAATGTTCCGTTTCCAGCTCTTCGGGCCGCTGGGGCAGGCCGAATTTTTCCACATAAAGCGGCGCGGCGCAGGTGATCATCTCGACCTCAGAGACGCGTCTGGCGATCAGCGACTGATCAGCCGGGGTGCCGGCGCGCAGCGCGCAGTCGACATTTTCGGCAAGGTAATCGACGGTGCGATCGCCGACGCCGAGGTCTATGCGGATATCGGGATAACGCTGGTAGAAATCGCAGAGCGCCGGCACGAGGATGGAGTCGGCGAAGGCGCCGGCCATCTCGACGCGCAGTCGTCCCGTTGGCAGGCTCTGGGAATTCGAAAGGCTGCCGTCCAGCTCTTCCAGTTCTGAAATGATCTGTGCCGCACGTTCGTAATAAAGGGCGCCGTCCGTCGTCACCATCACCCGGCGCGTCGTGCGGTTGAGAAGCTTGGTGCGCAGGTGCGCTTCCAGCCCCTGAATGAGATTGGTCACCGTTGCCTTGGGCATGGCGAGCATGTCGGCGGCGCGGGTGAAATTGCCCGTCTCCACCACGCGGATGAAGACTCGCATTGCCGAGAGCTGATCCATCGGTTCAATTCCGCAGTTTGCGTTGCAACATTGTTCGGGATTTGGAATAGTGTTATCGCGATATCGCTTCTTATTCCCCGATTTGAATAACAATATCTTTTTGGTGCAAAATGCAAGAGGCGGGCGTTGTCCCCTCATGTGCAAAGCAGCGAAGAGATAGAGATGATGGTGCCCGAAATCAAAGACATGGTGCTGGAAAAGGTGGCCGCCGGCCCCGTTTCCGCGCGTGTCTATATGGGCGCCGATTTCGGCAAAGGCCCGCCGATCGTGCTTTATCTGCACGGCGGGGCATTTCTTGATAGCGATCCCAACGGCCATCGCCCGATCGCAGAGAGCCTGGCAAAGGCGGGTGCGATCGTTGTTTCGGCTGACTACAGCACCCTTTCGGGCAATGTCTTTCCGAAGGCGCTCGAAGTTTCCTTCTCGATCCTGTCCTATTTAGCTCTCAAAAAAGCCGGCCTTGGTGACCGCAAGTCGCTGCTTTTCGTCGCCGGTGAAGAGGCGGGTGGCAATATCGCTGCCGGTGTGGCGCTGAAGGCGCGCGATCAGATTCCGGATGCGCTTGACGGCCAGATCCTGATTTCTCCGCTCCTCGATCCTTTCATGGGTACGTCCTCTATCCGCAAGGCGGACAAGATCGGCATGCGCCAGCGCTGGACGGAAGGCTGGAGCCATTATCTGAGCGGCGGCGGCTGCCATCCCTATGCGGCGCCTTGCCTCTGTTCGCGTATATCCGGCGTTGCGCCGGCCCTGATTTTTACGGCGGAGGACGATCCGCTGCATGACGAAACACTCGGTTACGCCGCGCGCCTGAAGAAGGCAGGCGTTGGCGTGCGCCAGCATGTTCTCCCCGCCGGGACAGGCTGGCCTTCCATTTATGGCGGAAAATCTGAGGGAACTTCGACCTGGCAGGACAACGTCAGCCGCCATTTCGGAGATTTCCTTCAGGACGTGAGCGTTCAGCCACAATTGCATTGACGACGAACTGATTTTTACGGCCGTTTGGGCCGCAAGGAGAGTACCAATGACGTCCAAAAATAAGCGCTGGGCCCTTGTGGGCGCCGGCCTCGGTCTTGCTGCGTCTGTTTCCGCCGCAGCCATCTTTTTCGAACTGCCGATGAGCGCAACCGCCACGGCTGCCTCCGAACCTGCGCAGCCGCCGGCCGTGCCGGTGACGGTTGCTGTCGTCGCCAGTCGCGACGTGACGAACTGGGAGAACTTCTCCGGGCGTCTCGAAGCCATAGATCGCGTGCAGATCCGTCCCCGCGTCGGGGGCGCCATCCAGTCCGTGCATTTTCGTGAAGGCGCTTTGGTGAAGCAGGGCGACCTGCTGTTCACCATCGATCCGGCTCCCTATCAGGCGGCTGTCTCGCAGGCGCAGGGTCAGGTCGCTTCGGCCGAAGCCAAGGTCAGCCTGGCACAGACCGAACTCGACCGCGGTCGCCGTCTCTCGGATAATAGAACGATCTCACAGAGCGATCTCGACCAGCGCCAGAGCACGCTGGCTGAAGCCCAGGCAAGCCTGCGTTCGGCGCAGGCAGCCCTCCAGTCGGCGCAGCTCGATCTCGACTACACGCAGGTGCGCGCTCCGGTTTCCGGCCGTATCGGCAAGATCGAGGTTACGGTCGGCAATATTGTCGCGGCTGGTTCGGCTTCGCCCGAGCTGACGACGCTCGTCTCCGTCGATCCGATCTATGCAAGCTTCAATGCGAGCGAAGAGATGGTCACAAAGGCGCTGTCGGAGCTTCCGGCGACGGACGCAGCACTGCCGGCTGTCGAGCAGATCCCGGTTGAAATCGGTACGCTTGCCGATGACGGCACGCCGATCAAGGGCAAGCTGCAGCTCGTCGACAACGAGGTCGATGCGGCCAGCGGCACCATTGCGGTGCGGGCCGTCTTCGACAATCCCGGTGGAAGGCTGATCCCCGGCCAGTTCGTGCGGGTGCGCATGGGCCAGCCGAAGGCCGAGAACAAGATTGTCATCAATGATCGCGCCGTTGGCACCGATCAGGACAAGAAGTTCGTCTTTGTGGTCGACGATCAGAACAAGGTCAATTACCGACAGGTCCGGCTCGGCTCGCTTTTCGATGGTCAGCGCGTGGTCGAAGGCGGCCTCGTGGCCGGCGACAAGATCGTCGTTAATGGGCTGCAGCGCATTCGTCCGGGCGCAGTCGTTGCGCCCCAGATGGAAGAGAAGGTCGCGACCGCTCAGTAAATATGCAGCCTCCTTCCTCTGGGGAGGAGGCAGCTAACCCAACATGAAATGACCTGCCGGCGAGCCCTTAAGCCACCGGAGAGGGACTTTGCATCCATGTTCACCCCGGAGAGGGCTCTAAAATGAACATATCCAGATTCTTTGTCGACCGCCCGGTGTTTGCCGGTGTTCTTTCGGTCCTCATTGTGGTCGCCGGCCTCATCGGCCTCCGGGCGCTGCCGATTTCGGAATATCCCGAGGTCGTGCCGCCGTCGATCGTCGTGCGCGCCACTTATCCCGGCGCAAACCCGTCCGTCATTGCCGAGACGGTGGCGACACCGCTCGAAGAGCAGATCAACGGCGTCGAAGGCATGCTTTACATGGCGAGCCAGGCGACATCGGACGGCGTTTTGAACGTCACAGTCACTTTCAAGCTCGGAACCGACCCGGATAAGGCGCAGCAACTCGTGCAGAACCGCGTGTCGCAGGCAGAACCCCGCCTGCCAGCGGAAGTGCGCGCGCTCGGCATTACCACGGTCAAGAGCTCGCCGGACTTCATCATGGTTGTCAACCTCGTCTCCGACGGAGACAGCCATGACATCACCTATCTGCGCAATTACGCGACGCTGAACGTCAAGGACAGGCTCGCCCGCATTGCCGGTGTCGGCCAGGTGCAGGTCTTCGGCGCCGGCGACTATTCGATGCGCGTGTGGATCGATCCGCAGAAGGCTGCCGAGCATAACCTTGCCGCAAGCGACATCAGCAACGCGATCAGTTCGCAGAACGTTCAGGCGGCGGCCGGCATTATCGGTGCCTCGCCAAGCCAACCGGGCGTCGATCTGCAGCTCAACGTGAACGCCCAGGGCCGTCTGCGTACGCCTGAGGAATTCGGCAACATCATCGTCAAGACGGGCGCCAATGGCGAGATCACCCGTCTGCGCGACGTTGCGCGGATCGAACTCGGTGCGGCCGACTATACGCTGCGCTCGCTGCTCGACGGCAAGCCGGCGGTCGCTGTCGCCGTTCTACAGGCGCCGGGCTCCAACGCCATCGAGATTGCCGACAATGTGCGCGCGACCATGGACGAGCTGCAGCAGGCCATGCCGACAGGCGTGAAATACGAGATCGTCTACGATACGACGAAGTTCGTTCGCGCCTCGATCGAGAAGGTCATCGACACGCTGCTCGAAGCCATCGCTCTCGTCGTTCTCGTCGTCATCCTGTTCCTGCAGACATGGCGTGCCTCGATCATTCCGCTGATCGCCGTTCCGGTATCGATCATCGGTACGTTCGCGGTCATGTATATGTTCGGCTTCTCGATCAACGCGCTCAGCCTGTTCGGCCTGGTGCTGGCGATCGGTATCGTCGTGGACGACGCGATCGTCGTCGTCGAAAACGTCGAACGCAACATCGAGGCGGGACTCAATCCGCGTCAGGCGACCTACAAGGCCATGAAGGAAGTGTCAGGTCCGATCATCGCGATCGCGCTGGTGCTTGTCGCGGTCTTCGTGCCGCTCGCCTTCATCTCCGGCCTGTCGGGTCAGTTCTATCGGCAGTTCGCGCTGACGATCGCGATCTCGACCGTCATCTCGGCCTTCAACTCGCTGACGCTGTCTCCGGCACTTGCCGCCCTTCTTCTAAAGGGCCATCACGCTCCGAAGGACTGGCTGACGCGGTTCATGGATGCGATCTTCGGTTGGTTCTTCCGTGGTTTCAACCGCGCCTTCGGTGCCGGTTCGAACGCCTACGGAAAGGGCGTCGGCGGTCTCGTCTCGCGCAAGAGCATCGTCATGGTGATCTATCTTGCGCTTGTCGGTGCGACCTACAGCATCTTCAATACGGTTCCCGGCGGTTTCGTGCCGTCGCAGGACAAGCAGTATCTGATCGGCTTCGCCCAGCTGCCGGATGCCGCAAGTCTCGACCGTACGGAAGACGTCATCAAGCGCATGACCGATATCGCCCTAAAGCAGCCGGGCGTTGCCAACGCGATTGCCTTCCCGGGCCTGTCGATCAACGGCTTCACCAACTCGTCGAATGCCGGCATCGTCTTTGTGACGCTGAAGGATTTCGAGGAGCGCAAGACGCCTGATCTTTCGGGCGGGGCGATTGCCATGGCCCTGAACCAGAAGTTCGGTGCCATTCAGGATGCCTTCATCGCCATGTTCCCGCCGCCGCCGGTCAATGGTCTCGGCACGACGGGTGGTTTCAAGCTGCAGATCGAGGACCGTGCGGGCCTCGGTAACCAGGCGCTCGACGAAGCCACCAAGGCGGTGCTTGCCAAGGCCTATCAGACGCCTGAACTTGCCGGGCTGTTCTCCAGCTTCCAGATCAACGTGCCGCAGCTTTATGCCGACCTCGACCGTGCCAAGGCCGAGCAGCTTGGAGTCTCCGTCACCGACGTCTTCCAGACGCTGCAGATCTACCTCGGTTCGCTTTATGTGAACGACTTCAACGCCTTCGGCCGCACGTACAGCGTCCGTGTGCAAGCCGATGCCAAGTTCCGTGCCCAGCCGGAAGATATCGGCCAGTTGAAGGTTCGCTCGGCATCGGGCCAGATGATCCCGCTTGCGGCTCTCCTGAAGGTGGATGCCAGCACCGGTCCGGAACGTGCTAACCGTTATAACGGCTTCCTCGCTGCCGATATCAACGGCGGTCCAGCACCGGGTTTCTCGTCCGGCCAGGCTCAGGCTGCGATCGAGAAGATCCTGCACGAGACGCTGCCAGCTGGTATCGACTTCGAGTGGACGGACCTGACCTACCAGCAGATCCTTGCCGGTAACTCCAGCGTCGTCGTCTTCCCGCTGGCGCTGTTGCTGGTCTTCCTGGTGCTCGCTGCGCAGTACGAAAGTCTGACGTTGCCGCTGGCGATCATCATGATCGTGCCAATGGGTGTTCTGGCCGCCTTGACCGGCGTCTGGCTCACCGGTGGCGACAATAACATCTTCACGCAGATCGGCCTCGTCGTCCTTGTCGGTCTATCGGCCAAGAACGCGATCCTGATCGTGGAATTTGCCCGCGAACTGGAGTTCGAAGGCAGGACGCCGCGTGAAGCCGCGATCGAGGCCAGCCGCCTGCGTCTGCGTCCGATCCTGATGACGTCGATGGCCTTCATCATGGGCGTCGTGCCGCTCGTCACCTCGACTGGTGCCGGTTCGGAAATGCGTGCGGCGATGGGTGTCGCAGTGTTCTCGGGCATGATTGGCGTCACCTTCTTCGGTATCTTCATGACGCCGGTATTCTACGTGCTCCTGCGCCGGATGACGGGCAATCGTCCGCTCATCCAGCACAACGACAATCATCCGCAGGACGAAGACGACCATATGAAGGTCGCTGCGGAGTAACCTCTCCTTTGTCGGGTAAATCGGGCGGGAACCTCGGTTCTCGCCCGTTTCGTTTTGGGCATGCCACAAAATTGCGTTACGTCCATCAAAATAGTTGCATGCTGAGGTGAGGGGGGTATCAAGGGCAGGCAACACAGTTCGGGAGGGCTGGGTGACACACGCATCAAAAGATAACGGGAAGCGCAGGATCGCTTTCCTCGGCACCGGCCTCATGGGAGCGCCGATGGTGCGGCGTCTGCTTACCGCAGGCTTTTCCGTCACCGTCTGGAACCGTGATCGCACCAAGGCCGAAGCTCTTTCGGGTGAGGGCGCCAAGGTCGCTTCTTCGCCCGCCGAAGCCGCTGCTGCAGCCGACATTGTCATCTCCATGCTGACCAATGCTCAGGCCGTAGGTCAGGTGCTGTTCGACATGGGCACCGTCGAGGCCATGAGACCGGGCGCTGTCGTCATAGACATGAGCTCTATCGCGCCGCCTTTTGCGCGCGAGCATGCCGAGAAACTGGCTGAGCGCGACATACGTCATATCGATGCGCCGGTTTCCGGTGGCGTGGTCGGTGCTTCGGCCGGGACGCTTGCCATCATGGCAGGCGGGGACGCTGGCGCTATCGCCGAACTGGCCGATGTCTTCGCGCCTATGGGGCGTGTTACCCATGTCGGACCGAGCGGGTCGGGGCAGCTTGCCAAGCTCGCCAACCAGCAGATCGTTGCCGTGACGATCGGTGCCGTCGCCGAAGCGATGATGTTGATCGAGGCGGGCGGCGGTTCCCCTGCCGCCTTCCGGGATGCCGTGCGTGGCGGCTTTGCCGATAGCCGCATTCTGGAGATTCACGGCAAGCGCATGATCGACCGGCAGTTCGCACCGGGTGGTTCCTCTGCTAACCAACTGAAGGACCTCGACGCCGTCATGGCGACGGCGAAGGCTTTGTCCCTCACGCTGCCGCTGACGGAAGCGGTGCACGCGGAGTTCACGGAATTTGTTGCCAAAGGCAATGGCGAGACGGATCACAGCGCCTTACTGCTCCATCTCGAAGACAGGAATGCCCGACCGGGAGGAAAGAAATGACTGACAGCAAGACCGCCAAGCGCCGCCTGCGTTCGCAGGACTGGTTCGATAACCCCGACCATATCGACATGACGGCGCTCTATCTGGAGCGCTTCATGAACTATGGGGTGACGCCGGAGGAGTTGCGGTCCGGTAAGCCGATCATCGGCATCGCCCAGAGCGGCAGCGACCTGACGCCCTGCAACCGTGTCCACCTCGAGCTGGCCAAGCGTGTTCGTGACGGCATCCGCGATGCGGGCGGCATTGCGATCGAATTTCCGACCCATCCGATCTTCGAAAATTGCAAACGTCCGACGGCTGCACTCGACCGCAATCTTGCCTATCTCGGCCTCGTCGAAATCCTCTACGGCTATCCGCTCGACGGCGTCGTGCTGACGACGGGCTGCGACAAGACCACGCCTTCGGCGATCATGGCAGCGTCGACGGTTGATATTCCCGCGATTGTTCTCTCGGGCGGGCCTATGCTCGACGGCTGGCACGAGGGCAAGCTCGCCGGCTCCGGCATGGCGATCTGGCAGTCGCGCCGCAAGCTGGCGGCTGGCGAGATAGATGAAGAGGAGTTCCTACAGACGGCGATGGATTCGGCACCTTCCGTCGGCCATTGCAACACGATGGGTACGGCCTCGACCATGAATGCTCTCGCCGAGGCGCTGGGTCTGTCGCTGACGGGCTGCGGCAATATCCCGGCTGCCTATCGCGAGCGCGGCCAGATGGCTTATCGGACAGGTCGCCGCGCCGTCGAGATCGTATTCGAAGACCTCAAGCCGTCTGATATCCTGACGCGCGAAGCCTTCCTCAATGCCATCAAGACCAATTCTGCCATCGGCGGATCGACCAACGCCCAGCCGCACCTCGCCGCCATGGCGAAACATGCGGGTGTCGAGCTCTATCCTGAAGACTGGCAGGTGCATGGGTTCGACATTCCGCTGCTGGCAAACGTACAGCCGGCGGGTGCCTATCTCGGCGAGAAGTTTCATCGTGCCGGGGGCACGCCTGCTGTCATGTGGGAATTGCTGCAGGCCGGCAAGCTCGACGGTGACTGTCGCACCGTCACGGGCAAGAGCATGGCCGAGAATCTCAAAGGACGCGAGGCGCGCGATCGCGATGTCATCAAGCCCTATAACGAGCCTTTGAAGGAACGCGCCGGCTTCCTCGTTCTCAAGGGCAATCTCTTCGATTTCGCCATTATGAAGATGAGCGTCGTATCTGAAGATTTCCGCAAGCGTTACCTGCAGGAGCCCGGCCGCGAGGGCGTGTTCGAAGGCAAGGCTGTCGTCTTCGATGGCTCCGAAGATTACCATAGGCGCATCAACGATCCGGAGCTTGGTATCGACGAAAACACGATCCTCGCCATCCGCGGCGCCGGTCCGCTTGGCTGGCCGGGCTCGGCGGAAGTCGTCAACATGCAGCCGCCGGATCATATTCTGAAGCGCGGCATCAAGAGCTTGCCGACGATCGGTGACGGGCGGCAGTCCGGCACTTCCGACAGTCCCTCGATCCTCAACGCCTCGCCGGAAAGTGCAGCAGGCGGTGGCTTGGCCTGGCTCAGGACCGGTGACATCATTCGCATCGATTTCAACGAGGGTCGTTGCGATATGCTGGTCGATGAGGCCGAAATCGCCCGGCGCAAGAGCGACGGAATCCCGCCGGTGCCAGCCGATGCGACGCCGTGGCAGCGCATCTACCGCAATACGGTGACGCAGCTTTCGGACGGGGCGGTCATTGAGGGCGCGATTGACTTCCGGCAGATTGCTAAGAATCCGCCACGACACAATCACTGATTGAAATAATTCTCCGGCTAAAACGATGCTGGTCAAAAAGGAGGCGGTCGTAACGAACAGTTCACCTAGTAACTAGTTCGATACTTACGAAAAGGCTTCATTAATGAGGGCTTGCGACTATATTGTCAATTTCTGCAGGTTTCGAAGGCTGAGACCAATTGCCCGAGAATAAACCAACGCGATCAGAGCGAGAGTTCCAGGATCTTCTACGGCGACTGGAATTGGCGCTTGATGCTTCGCAAATTGGTGTGTGGGAGCACAGCATCAACAAAGATGCTATTCTCTGGGATGCGCAAATGCACCGCCTCTATTGTACAGGCCTGGTAGACAGAGCTGTGCCGACGTGGGTCTGGACGAATGCCTTACATCCCGAGGACAGGGAACGGGCCGAGCAGGACTTCGAGCGAGCGGTCGCCACCCGCGGTGCCTATAATTCCCAGTTTCGCATCATCCTGCCGAGTGGAGAGATCCGGCATTTAAGGTCGCGAGCGCATTTCTATGTCAATGAGGAGGGCGCTCCGTCCTTCATTGGTGCCGAATGGGACGTGACGTCCGATGTGCTGCTCAATGCCGAGCTCGGCAAGCAGAAGATGATGGCCGAGGCCCGGGCGCTGGCGCTCGAGGAAAGCAATGCCCGGATCGAGCATGTAGCCGACCATGACTATCTGACCGGCATGCCGAACCGACGTTTGCTGGATAAGCGGCTTGTCGAGCTGTCAATGGACAAAAGCGTGTCCACGCTTGCTGTACTGCATCTCGATCTCGACCAGTTCAAACAGATCAATGACCGCCATGGTCACGCGGCTGGTGATGCCGTGTTGCGCGTGGCATCACTGAGAATTGCTGCCGCCGTTCCTGCAAATGGCATGGCTGCGCGTGTCGGCGGCGACGAATTCGTCATCGTGCTGATCAACTTCGCCGGCCTCGGCGAGCTGCAGGCGATCGTCGAGGATGTTCAGCGTCGATTGCGGAAGAAAATCCGTTTCGGACAGGAGATGCTGCAGTCTGGTGCGTCGATCGGCGTATCCTGGAGCAGCGACAGGCGGGCGCGCAATCTGCTCGCCGAATCCGATTTGGCGCTCTATCAGGCGAAAAAGCTCGGCCGTAACCGCATCGAATTCTTCAGCCGGCAGCTGCAGGAAGACCTGCGCGGCAAGCGCCGCCTCGCCGAGGAACTCGCCCAAGCCTTGGAGCAGGGTCAGGTTGTTCCCTACTATCAGGTTCAGCTCGATGCGCGCACCCGAGAGATTACGGGACTGGAAGCGCTGGCACGCTGGAACCATCCGGAAAAGGGTGTACTTACGCCGGGTGTCTTCCTACGCATTGCCGACGAGTACGGGCTTTCTGCGGAGATCGATGCCGTGGTTCTGCAGCGCGCGCTCGAAGATCGCCTCGCCTGGCAGGCGATGGGGTGCAGCGTGCCGCGTATCGCTGTTAATATCTCGCCTGCGCGTCTTGCCGATCCAGCTTTGCTGGACAAACTTCGTCGGCTTGCCATTCCGCCGAGAGCCATCGTCTTCGAGCTGGTGGAAACGATCTTTCTCGACGACTGCGATGAGAAGTTCCTCGCCAATATCGACCTTATCAAGCAGATGGGCATCGATATCGAGATCGATGATTTCGGTTCCGGTCATGCCTCGCTCATTGGTCTCGTGCGACTGAAACCGAAGCGGTTGAAGATCGACCGTCAGCTCGTCACCGATGTTGTGGAATCGGCAGAGCAGAGACGTGTGGTCGGATCGATCGTTGAGATCGCCAAGGCTCTTGGTGTGGAAGTGATTGCCGAAGGAGTGGAGACCGAAGCCCACGCCGTAACGCTCACATGGCTGGGCTGCGACAGTTTGCAGGGCTTTGCGCTTGGCTATCCTTCTAGCGCTGCCGATATTGGACGCCTTCTTGCATCAACTGGCCACGGCAAATCGCGAAGTGTGGCCGGCTGATGTTGAGCCGATGCGGGGATTTCGATCAGTCCAATGAGTAATTATTTTGGGCTAGCATTGGCGCACTGAGACGGCACGCCTTGGGTGCGTGCCGTATTTTTCAGGCAGTGCGGAAGCGGCCCCGAATCTGGCTCATGTAGAAGTCACCAGGAGACGCTGCTGCGGTTAATCCGACGACGATGCCCTCAGGGACATCTTCGTAATGACGGCGTTGGCCGTTGGTCAAATAGAGCGTGAGGTGTCGAGTCTCGCGCTTGTAATCAATCGCCTCGATAAGTTTGGACTGCAGTCTAGTTTCCATGCGGTGCTCCCCGATGTGTTTCGCGCGAGAGAGGTGGCTGCTGGATCCGACGAGCGGCTCAAGACAGCGTCAAAGCTAATCCCTGGCCGATTCAAGTCAAGGATCGAAAGAGCTTGGCCGTAGCTATTTTGAGTTAAATGCGTCTGAAGTTTGACGCGCTAAATTAGGCCGGGCCTATCGTGAAGATGAGGTGCCTCAACTCGTTGCCGGCGACAGATCATAAGGCGCGGCGCCAGAAGATGAGTTCAGGCACTTGCCAGGAGGGGTCTGGCGCGGGCAGCCAGGTCTTTGGCGAAAAATAATCCTTCGTGCGACGCTGCTGGGCAGACGTTTCTTGCAGCAGCAATGTGAAGTTGAAGCTGCCGCGACGCGAGTATTCCTGGCTGAAATTGATGAGGGCCCCGAAACCTTCTTCCTTCATGTCCTTGAGATTGCGGATTGCCGAGAGCGCTTCATGGAAATCCAGCCACGCCGGTTGTGTCAGCATGGTCTCGAAAATGCGCAACACACTGGGATCAAGCTGCCCGTTGCTGTCGGTCGCAGGATCGACCAGCTTCACGCGCATGCTTGTAATTGCGCCTCTGCCATTGCCGCGCACGACGAGGAAGAGCGAGCTGACGATATGCTCTTTCTCCTTCTTGTAGATATGTTCGAAGGAGCACTCGAACGTGTCGGAATTGAAGGCAGTTTCTGCCCATTCGCTCATTTCGACGCCGGCAGAGCGCAGCGCTTCGCACATGGCTGGGCCGGAAATGCGCCAGGTGCGCAAGAAGACGCTCGCGAGAGCCGGTTGCGGCTGCGCGAACATGCGCGGCGGGATCCTGATACTCAAGGGCTCGGTGCGCCGGAAGATTTTAGGCGGTGGCGGCGGTGGCGGCGCCGGTGCTGGAAAAAGCTCTACGCCAAAGTAATGGGCCAGCGATTTCAGGTGGCGCATATCATTCGACAGCAGCACTGTAGCGGCGACGATCGAAAAGGACAGAATGATCAGCAACCACATGACGGCGCGGCCCTTTCGCGGCTGCGGCGCCAGTTTCATGTTCTGATCGGACGATTGCATCGTCAGTTCGCGAGACCTCCGACAGTAGAAGTCATCATTTATAAGGCTCGCACCGATGTGGCAATCGATCTCGGCCGAAGCATGGCATGATCGATTTAGGGTCGCTTCGACGAGGATATCGCGGCGCGTTTAAGCCGCGATACGGCGATACTGTTTTCTTATCCGGTCGATATAGTACTGGCCTGGTGAAGGTGCGGTCACCATGGTCTCGACATCGGCGGCCGGCACGCCTTCGAACAGCCGCTCTTCGCCGTTGCGGAAGCAGATGCGCAACCGCCCGTCTTCCTGGCTGAAATAAACGTTCTGGATGATCCGGGATTTGACTGGAACTTCGTGCATTATTTTCTGGCCCTGTTTTGTTTTGGGGCACCTTAGAAGTAAGGATGCGAAGATACCGTCAAGACGTATGGTAAAGATTGTTTTCTACCCGAATAGCGACAGTCTAAAATATCGGCTTTCAATAAAATTGTACGGATCGGCTTAAAAGGCCTGCAAATAACCGGCGTGTAGAGTGCCCTCATGAAAGCGGCCGGGCATGGACAGATGCGACCGGCGCTGCGGCCAGGCAGAAATCGCCGGCCGACTGGAAAATGGGGACTTCAGGATGAGCAGACTTCTTCTCGCCGCCACGCTCGCAATCACTGTATCGGCTGCAAGCCAGCCGGCTTTTGCCTTCGGTCCGGGCGGCTTTGGCCGTGACCTCATGTACACGTCGGCCATCGGCCATCTGCCCGAGGAGCCGCTGACGACGAGCGCCGGCTTCGTCCGCCCGAACGTGCCCTTTGCCTTGCGCGCTCCGGCACAGGTCGGAAGCGATGGATATGCGCTGAAGGCCTATTCGCACCAGCTGACCATCGCCGTCGGGTTCGTTTTTGGCAGCGTTCTCAACCAAGCTGTCCAGACCTTCGGGACTGCCGAAGCGTTGGGTCCGTTTCTGCGCTAACGGCCAGATATTATGCTGCCGTCTTTCCACCTGCGCTCGCCGGAAGCATCTTGCGGGCGCAGTAATTTTCTTGAGATTGCAATTACATTGTTTCATGGTAGTGCGAGGTCGAAGTTCTTTTGCATTGCATTTCAAAACGACGACACACATCGTTCAAGCCGTGAACGCGAGTTCATCATGACCGGTCTGAGCGCACGAGCAATCGACTTGACGATTGCTTTGCGCATCGCGGAATGGACTTGCGGATTTCAATCTGGGAAGGTTGTATGAATTCGGAATTTGCCGTTCGTTCCATGCGGCCCGGTGAACTGGAGCTTGCACTGGAATGGGCACGTCAAGAGGGCTGGAACCCCGGCCTCGACGATGCGATCGCATTCCACGAAGCCGATCCTTCCGGATTTTTCGTTGGCGTCATCGGTGAGGTGCCGGTCGGCTCGATTTCGGTCGTCAAATATGGCGACACCTTTGCGTTCCTCGGTCTTTACATCGTGCACCCCGATTTCCGTGGCCAGGGTTTTGGCAAGGCGATCTGGAACGCCGGCATCGCGTCGGCGGGAGACCGTACGATCGGTCTCGATGGTGTTGCCGCTCAGCAGGAAGCCTATCGCAAAGCCGGCTTCGAGGTGGCTTATAAGACGATCCGTTATGGTGGTGTGCCGACATCGGTGCCGCAATCGTCGCTCGTCGCGCAGCCGGTTCTGGATACGCGTCTCGAAGGCCTGCTCCGATACGATAGCGGAATTTTCCCAGAGCCCCGTGCGGCTTTCCTTGCCGCCTGGTGTACCGGCCGCAAGGGGCGCAGTTCGGTCGTCGTGCGCAAGAGCGGCAAGATTCGCGGTTACGGCACGATCCGCCGCTGTTACGAGGGCTACAAGATCGGCCCGCTTTTCGCTGGGGACGCGGACAGCGCTGCCGCCCTTCTGGCTGGCCTCATTCCTCAGGCACACGGCGCGTCGATCTATATCGATATCCCCGCCGCCAATGCCGAGGCGATTGCGCTGGCAGAAAGTGTGGGGCTCGAGCCGGTCATGGAGACCGCGCGCATGTATCGCGGTCCGGCGCCGGAAATCCCGCTGAAGAGCGTCTATGGCGTGACGACGCTGGAGCTTGGTTAGTCGACAGGTGACGCCGGCACGGTGAGCGCGGCAGTCTTCGGGCGTCCCCTTTCTGCGATGGCGATGCCACCGAGCGCGAGCACCAGCGCAATCATATGGAAAAGCTGCAGCCTTTCACCGAGCAGTGCGACGGAAAGCAGCGTGCCGAAAACCGGTACGAGGTTGATGAACAGGCCGGCGCGATTGGCACCGATTTCTTCGACGCCTTTGATATAGAGTATCTGCGCCAACAGCGAGGCGAAGATAGCCGTGTAGAAGGCAATCAGCCAGCCTTCTTGATCAGGCCATCGGGCCGCGCCGCTAGAGGCTTCCCACAACAAAAGGGGCAGGGCGGTGAGGGCAGCGCCGAGGGCGGGGATCGCCATTAAAGTGCGCCAGTCGACGACGGGCTTCCAACGTAGGAAGATCGTATAGACGGCATAGGCTGCGACAGCGATCAGCATCAGCGCATCGCCGCGGTTGAGGCTCAGTTGCAGCAGGGTGGCGAGATCGCCATGGGCCGCCGTCAGTGCAACACCGACAAGCGTCATGCCAAAACCGACGACCTGGGCCAGCGAAACGCCGGTTCGGAAAAAGAGGAAATTCAGCAGGAAGATCAGCATGGGGATGCCGGCTTGCTCGATCGCGACATTGATCGCTGTCGTGTACTGCACGGCTGAATAGAGCATGGCGTTGAAGGTGGTGTAGCCGATCACGCCATAGAAGAGGAGAAGGGGCAGGTTCTTGCGCGCCACCGGCCAGTCTTTCTTCAGTTGCGGCAGCGAGACGGCGGCGATCAGCACGATGGCCAGGAACCAGCGCAGGAAGGTCAGCATCATCGGGCTGACATGGCCAAGCGCAAGCTTGCCCGCGACGGCATTGCCGCCCCAGCAGAGAGTAGCAATGACAAGGCAGATATAGGCTGTGGCTTGCAAGGGCGATCTTCCCGTCTTTGTCATCTCTGGCAGGCTTTATGGTCGGGCTTAGCCTGCCGGCGGCTGATTTGTCACGTAAAAAGCCGAATCTGCTGTGACAACAGGGTCGCTTTCCCGAAAACAAAGCTTTATAGATGCGCGGGTTTGAGCAGGTGTGCGGTTCTCCGCCGGTAACAGGAAGAGTTTGATGACGAACGTAGTCGTGGTCGGTTCGCAATGGGGTGACGAAGGCAAGGGCAAGATTGTCGATTGGCTTTCGGAGCGTGCGGATATCGTCGTGCGCTATCAGGGCGGACACAATGCCGGCCATACGCTCGTCATCGACGGTACGAGCTATAAGCTCTCGCTGCTGCCATCAGGCGTGGTCCGCCCCGGCAAGATGGCCGTCATCGGCAATGGTGTCGTCGTCGATCCGCATGCGCTGATCGCCGAGATCGGCCGGCTGGAAGCACAAGGCGTGAAGGTCACACCTGAGAACCTGCGCATCGCCGACAATGCCACCCTCATCCTCTCCCTGCACCGCGAGCTCGATGCCTATCGCGAGGACGCAGCCTCCAACAGCGGCACCAAGATCGGCACGACGCGGCGCGGCATCGGCCCGGCCTATGAAGACAAGGTCGGCCGCCGCGCCATCCGCGTCATGGACCTCGCAGACCTCGAAGCCCTGCCGGGCAAGGTCGATCGTATCCTGACCCATCACAACGCACTTCGCCGCGGTCTCGGCGTTGCCGAAGTCAGCCATCAGACGATCATGGACGAACTGACCTCGATCGCTGACCGCGTGCTGCCCTTCCGCGATACCGTGTGGCTTTTCCTCGACAAGCAGCGCCGCAAGGGCGCCCGCATCCTTTTCGAAGGGGCGCAGGGCAGCCTCCTCGATATCGATCACGGCACCTATCCCTTCGTGACTTCCTCCAACACGGTGGCCGGTCAGGCCGCCGCGGGTTCGGGCATGGGTCCGGGTTCGCTCGGCTATATTCTCGGCATCACCAAGGCCTATACGACGCGCGTCGGCGAAGGTCCGTTCCCGACCGAACTGACGGATGAGATCGGCCAGTTCCTCGGTGAAAAGGGACACGAATTCGGTACCGTCACGGGCCGTAAGCGCCGCTGCGGCTGGTTTGACGCTGCACTCGTGCGCCAGTCGGTCGCCACCAATGGCATCAGCGGCATTGCGCTCACCAAGCTCGACGTGCTCGACGGTCTCGATGAACTGAAAATCTGCGTCGGCTACATGCTCGACGGCGAGCAGATCGACCATCTTCCGGCAAGCCAGGCGGCGCAGGCTCGTGTCGAGCCGCTCTACGTCACGCTGGAAGGTTGGAAGGAATCGACGGTTGGCGCCCGCAGCTGGGCAGATCTGCCGGCCCAGGCGATTAAATATGTTCGTCAGGTCGAAGAGCTGATCGGCGCGCCTGTCGCGCTTCTCTCGACGAGCCCTGAGCGTGACGACACCATACTTGTGACTGATCCGTTTGAGGATTAATGTCGCGGGTCACCTAGCGTGAGTGTTCGGGAGTGAGCCGGACTTCTTGAGAAAGTACTGATGGCGGATTTTATTGCAGTTATTCGGCGGGCAGTCGACGGCCTGTCTGAAAATACCCCTGAGATGCGGGTGAAGGTCTACGAGCGTGCGCGAGGCGCTGTGCAGCGGCAGCTCGAGAACATGAAACCGCGTCCGCCGGAAGCTATGCTGCAACGCCAGCTTGATAAGCTTGAAGCCGCAATCCGTGAAGTCGAGGGCGAACATGCCGAGGCCATCGTTGTCGAGGAGTCGGCCGCAGCCGCCCCGGAGTCCGAGGTCCATCAAGAGGCCCCTCTAGAGCACGAGCCGATAGCCGAGGCAACGCCTGTCGCAGAGGCTCCCATCTACGAGAGCCGCGAGCAGCAAGAAACGGAACAGCCAGCCCGCGAGGAGCCTGCCGAGCCGGAAGAGGTCGCTCATGCGGCCGCTTCAGCCGAAGAGGTGGTGCCCGAGCATGCCGAGTGGCATCCGCCTCATGAGGAAGAGGCGCCTGCAGAGGAGTGGCATGCGCCGGAGCAGGCAGACGTTCATGCCGAGCCCGGGCGTTTTGCTGAGCCTCTGGAAGAGCATTATCCGGAAGAACGGCAGCCTGAAGAGGTTGCAGCCGAGCCGGTAGCCGAAACCATTCATGAAGTGGAAGAAGTGCTTCAGCACGAAGAGGCTCACCAGCCGGTTTCGCGCGGCATGGAGCATGCGTCGAACCGACTCGTGGAGCCGATGGCTGATTTCGCGCCGCAGCCGCAAGTCGAAGAATTCGTCGAGCACGCACGCGAAGAACCGCTTGCTGCGGATGCGGCGGCGCACTTCGATCGCATGTGGTCCGAGCCAGCGACCGAAACGCCGGCCCCTGCACCGCAGGAAGCCGAGACCGAATGGGCACGCGAAGAGCTTCACTCGTACGCCGAGGCTACGCCAGTCGTTCCCGCCGATGCTTCGGCGCGCGCATTCGAAGAGGTCATCTCGACACTCGGAAACAGCGCTTCGCCGGTCGTCATGCCGACTGCCAAGGAGAATTTCTCGTGGGAAGCGGCAGCTTTCGATGACCTGCCGCCGATCGAAGCGGGCACCGGCAAGAAGACGCCTGCTTCCGCACATTTCGACGACGTCGATATCTTTGCGGAAGTGCACGGCGGCAATGGTTCCGGCTCTGCGACCCCCGCACCGGCCGCTCCAAGCGAAGGCTGGCGCGAGGCGCGTGCGCTGCGCGGCTATGACCGCCGTAATGCCGTCACCGCTGACGATGACGACGGCAACCCGCCGATGGATCTGGACCAGATCGTCGCTTCCAAGCTGCATGGCAAGAGCTTCCGCATGGAACCGAAGCGCCGCCGCTTCGGCATCGGCACGATTCTGGCGATCCTCGTCACGCTGGGCATTATCGCCGGCGGCGCCTACGCCGGCTGGATGAACCGCGAGGCGGTGAAGGAGATGGTCGACGGCCTCGTCAGTTCCGCACCGTCACAGGCTGCGCGCAGTGAGACAGCGGTCACACCGGCGACAACCCCGTCGACGCAGCAGAGCAGTACGCCGGCCACGACACCGCCGGCAAATCAGAATGCTGGAGCGCAGCCGGCGCGACCCAACCAGGAGGTTGCGTCACTAGACGGCTCGGCCGCCAATACCAAGTTCACCCAGCGGTTGCTCGCCGATGGGACAGAAGTCGATAACGGCGCGGCGCCAGTGCCGGGCACGCCCACGGCGGAAGGCAAGTCGGTTGCCGAGCAGAATGTCGCTGCAGCCGATACAAGCGCGCCGACTGTCCAGTCCGATGCCGCGCCTGCCGAAAATCTGACGCCGAACGGTCCGGCGGCCGCACCGGCGCAGGTTCCGCCCGTCGGCGCCACGGAAAAGATGTTCCTCTACGAAGAGCGGATCGGCGAAAGCTCGCCAACGGCAATCGAGGGATCGGTCGTCTGGACCGTACAGCATGAGGCCGGACAGGGCGGTCGCCAGGAAGCCACCGTGCAGGGTAACGTTACTGTACCGGAGCGCAATCTTTCGGCTCTCCTGACCTTCAAGCGCAATTCTGATCCATCGCTGCCGGCAAGCCATCTGGTCGAAATCGTCTTCTCCGTTCCGCCGAATTTCGAGGGCGGCAGCATCGACAGCGTTCAGCGCATCTCGATGAAGCGTACGGAGCAGGATCGCGGTGATCCGCTGATTGCGGTACCGGCCAAGATTACCGACGATTTCCACATGATCGCGCTCAACGATTATCCGGATGCGCGCAAGGCCAATCTGGACCTGCTTGGCAATCGCGATTGGATCGACATTCCGATCACCTACCGCAACGGGCGACGGGCGCTCCTGACCCTGCAGAAGGGCGCCACGGGAAGCAATGCCTTCAATACGGCGATCAAGGAATGGACTGCGCTCGGGGACCTTTCGACCAGCCAGTAATGCCGGTGCTTCCGGAAACGTATAAAACAAAAAGGCGGGCCACAAGAACCCGCCTTTTTCATATCATCTAGACATAACCGTCTTACGCGGTCGCTTCGACCACGCGCACGGCCTTGGCACGCTCCAGCGCCTCCTTGCGGACCGCATCCTGCACCTTTTCAAAGGCGCGGACTTCGATCTGGCGGACACGCTCACGGCTGATGTCGAACTCGGCCGAAAGGTCTTCAAGCGTTACCGGATCTTCAGCAAGGCGGCGAGCCTCGAAGATGCGGCGTTCGCGATCATTCAGCACACTCATGGCCTTGGCCAACATACGGCGGCGGGTATCGAGCTCGTCCTGCTCGATCAGCACATCTTCCTGGCTGTCGTGGTCGTCCACCAGCCAATCCTGCCACTGGCCGCTGTCGCCCTCGGAAGCCTTGATAGGAGCGTTCAGCGAAGCGTCGCCAGAGAGGCGGCGGTTCATCGAAACGACTTCTTCCTCTGAGACGTTTAACTTGGTGGCGATCTCGGTCACATGCTCGGGCTTCAGATCGCCGTCATCAATGGCCTGGATGCGGCCCTTCAGGCGACGCAGGTTGAAGAACAGGCGCTTCTGGTTGGCGGTCGTACCCATCTTCACGAGAGACCACGAGCGCAGGATGTATTCCTGGATCGAGGCCTTGATCCACCACATTGCATAGGTGGCGAGGCGGAAACCACGTTCCGGATCGAACTTCTTGACAGCCTGCATGAGGCCGACATTGCCTTCAGACACGACTTCGCCGATCGGCAGGCCGTAGCCGCGATAGCCCATTGCGATCTTCGCAACGAGGCGAAGATGGCTGGTGACGAGCCTGTGTGCGGCATCGCGGTCGCCGTGCTCGGAGTAACGCTTGGCGAGCATGTACTCTTCCTGCGGCTCCAGCATCGGGAATTTACGAATTTCGTCGAGGTAACGATTGAGACCGGCTTCGCCGGCGGTTATGGACGGCAAGGTATTTCGGGCCATAATGCACCCTCCTTATCTGGATTCCGGTTCCCGATGGAACGCGCCCTCGCGTTAAAGGCAAACCGGGACATGCGGCTCTCTCCAAGCCCGCACTAAGTCCATATACAGATAAGTGTGGCGAAACAGGGATTCAAGGTCATCAGGGCTATCACGAGGGCGTTATCCCGCCGCCATCGGAGCCGACCTGAGCCATTGATTTTATAGGCGGCTGCCGCATTTTTCCAGTGGTGGGCATTCTTGCCTAGCCGCGCTTTTATGGGGAACCAGATGATCAGACCAGTCCTTGCCGCCATCCTGCTGCTCACGCTTTCGGCCGCTCTTTCATCTTGCGGAAATACCGCAAGGGGACTGGCGCAGGACGGGCGCGACACGAGCCACGCTCTCGACAATGCCACGCATCGGGTTCTGAGTGCCGGCTCGAAGAAATAGCAGCCGGCATGTCTCATCCGCGCAGTGCGTCAGTGAGTTCCACCATGTCATCGGGCAGCGGCACCTCGAAATGCATCACCTCGCCCGTGCGCGGATGCTCGAATTGCAGCATGAAGGCGTGCAGTGCCTGGCGGTCGAACGCCTTGACGACCCTGCGGGCCTCGTCAGGCAGAAGATTGGCCTTTGTCTTGAAGCCCGCGCCATAGACGGCATCACCCAGCAGCGGATGGCCGATATGGGCCATGTGGACCCGGATCTGGTGCGTGCGGCCCGTTTCCAGATGGCATTCGACGAGCGAGGCAAGCGCAGTCGCGTCCGGGCTCTCATGGAAGCGCTCGAGCACTTCGTAATGGGTGATCGCTTCGTCGGCACTTTCGCTGTCCGCGCGCTTGACGGCGCGGCGGGTGCGGTCGCCGGTCGCGCGGCCGAGCGGCGCGTCGATCGTTCCTGAAAGCGCGCGCGGACGACCCCAGACGATTGCTCGGTAGGCGCGTTCCAGCGGCATGGTGCGGCCGTGGTCGGCGAACTGCAGCGAAAGGTGGCGATGGGCCATATCGTTCTTGGCGACGACCATGACGCCTGTCGTATCCTTGTCGAGGCGGTGAACGATGCCGGGGCGGCGTACGCCGCCAATGCCGGAAAGGGTGTTGCCGCAATGGTGGATCAGCGCGTTGACGAGCGTACCTGTCCAATTGCCGGGACCGGGATGCACGACGAGGCCGGCAGGCTTGGAGATGACGACAACGTCTTCATCCTCGTAGAGGATATCGAGCGGAATGTTCTCGCCCTTCGGGGCCGGATCTTCCGGCTCAGGCAAAGTGATCTCGTAGCCATCACCGGCTCGCACCTTGCGTTGCGGATCGGTAACCGGTTCACCCTTCAAAAGGACTTGCCCGTCCTTGATCAGTGCCTTGATGCGGCTGCGGGAAAACTCCTCGCCGAGCTGCGCGGTCAGCCATGCGTCAAGGCGACCTTCAGCCGTCTCATCGGCAGTCAGGACTTTTCTATTGTCATCTGCTTGTTTAAAGGGGTCGCTCAAGACGCTTCTTCTCCGACGTATTTTTAGAATGGAACGCCATAGATGACGAAATTCGAGCTGGCCGATGACGAGCTGGAAGAAAAGCCCCTCGACCCGGCTATGGAAAATGTCCGGCGCAAAATGATCCGCCTGCAGATCGTCTCGGGCGCCATCATGTTCGTGAGCCTTATGGCGGTCTTCGGCGCGGTTGTCTACAAGGTGACGCGCCCCGAGCCTTCGCAGGCCACAACATCAGCTGGTTCTTTCGGCGTTCCCTCTGACGCGCCGGTGAGCTCGACGGCATCGCTGCCGCTCGGCTTCAAGATCGAGCAGACGTCGCTTTCGGGCGGGCAAATCCTGTTTTACGGCACAGCTGTGGACGGCAAGCGCAAGGCGCTGGTTCTCGACATCAAGGCCAGCCGTATCGTGGCCAACATCACGCTGTCGGGAAATTGAGGCCGACATGGCCGGACAGATCCTGACGATCGAACGTGCCGACGATCCACGGATTGCCGAGTTTCGGGATATTCGCGAGCGTGATCTGACGGGCCGGCAAAACCGCTTTATTGCCGAAGGCACGGTCGTATTGCGCATGCTTGCCGAAGCGCATGCAGCGGGCAGGGGATTTTCTGCCCAGAAGATCCTGCTGCTTCGCAATCGGCTGGGCGGCGTAACCGAAATCCTCAGCCGCTTTCCCGAAGACGTGCCCGTCTATGTGGCCGACGCAGATGTTCTTGATGGTATCGTCGGCTTCAATATGCATCGCGGCGTGCTGGCGCTCGGCCGGAGAGAGCAAGTGGCGGAAGCCGCGCTTCTCGACGCATTGCCCGAGCAGGCGCTGGTCCTCGTCGGCTGCGGCATTTCCAATCACGACAATGCCGGGTCGATGTTTCGCAATGCCGCGGCGTTCAAGGCGGATGCCATCCTCCTCGACGAGACCTGCTGTGACCCGCTCTATCGCAAGGCGCTGCGCGTTTCCGTCGGCTCTGTCTTGAGCATGCCGTATCACCGCGGCGGCGACGCACTCGCTCTTCTCCTGAGCCTTGCCGAGCGCGGTTTTACGATCTGGACGCTTTCACCACGTGGCGAGACGGATATCCGGCAGATACCGGCTTCCGATCGCATGGCGCTCGTTGTCGGCACGGAGGGGGAGGGCCTGCCAGAGAAGGTGCTTTCCCGTTTCCGCAGTGCGCGCATTCCGCAGTCTGAAGGGCTCGACAGTCTCAACGTGGCGACGGCTACGGGAATTGCGCTCTTTGTGATATCTTCGACGATGACCCGAATCTGAGCAAGTTCAGCGCTGCGGATCGGCAATAATAGCCGCTGCGCGGTCGGCGAGATTTACGCGGTCGTTCGATCCCGTTTTCGGCTTATCGGGCATCAGGGATAGGATGGGAGAGGAGGGGCCTTCCTTGAGCGCGGTGAGCGCCACCACACTCGCGGCAATCGAGGTAATTTCCTCGCGAAGGGCGCTGTCACGACCGGTATTGTTTCTTGCCTTTTGCAAATGCTCGGCAAGTGCTGCGCTGCGCCTGCGCACGTTGTCGCCCATTTGCGCGGTGACGGCTGCGACATCGAGTGCAGAAGGCTCGGGTTCGCCGTCAGCGACTTCGGCCGGCAGATCGGCAACTGCTTTGGAAAGGCCGGCATCGCGCAATATTTTGGCGGCCTTGCGGATTTCGGCATTGGCCGCCTTCAACTGCTCCTTCAGCTTGGTGATCTCCTGTTGGCGGCGGCCGAGCAGCGCTTCCTTGTCTGCGGCAGAGGCGGCCTCACGGGCAGCCTTGTCTTCCAGGCGGATGACCATGTGCTGTTGTTGGCTGAGCTTCTGCTCGGCCTCTTTGGCGCGCTTCTGCAGGATCGTGAAGTCCTGGCGCATCCGATCACGTTCTTCTCGCATCGCATTCGTGCGGAACTTGAGGCTCTCGGCTTCGGTATCGCGCGCGGCCAGGTCGATCTTCAGATTATCAGTCTGTTCCTGCAGCTTGGAAAGTCGGGCGCGCAGCGTTTCCAGTTCGCTGTCCTTGTTGGAATTGGCCTGTTCGGCAATATGCAGGCTTGTCTTCAACTGGCTGATATAGTTCTCGTCCTTGCGCAAGTGCGAGCGCTGTTCGGCGGCTTCCACCTGCATTTCGCCGATCTGCGCGCGCGCCTCGTTGAGTTCCGAGGCAAGCCTGCCGGCATCGACAGCGAGTGAATCATGGCGAAGTTGGAGAGAAAGCGATTTTTCGCGTTCGCGGTGCAGATCCTGCGCGGTGCGGGCGTTTTCGGCAGCGTAAAGCGCGCGCACCATGTCCTTCTGCGCCCGTACTTCCTGTGGACTCAGGGGCATCGTCGCCTTGAGGCGGTTTTCGGTATACCAGACAATTCGGCGGTGGACGGCAGGCGAGACCAAAAAGACGAGAAAGGCCGCGGTCAGGAAGCCCAATCCGAACAAAAGAGCGTATTCGATCACGGCGCGGCCATCGATTCGAAGGTTGATACGGGTCAGCTCAGATGATTAAGCACGCAGTGCGCATATCGGCAAGGCTGCAGACACCGGCAAGACCACATTCCCTATGACAATACCGCAGGTTTGCGCTTTTCAGAAGGGATTCCAGGTCGGGTTCGGAGTGACCTTCAAATATCCGACATTGATACCGAGGCGGGCGCCGACGCCGGTGCGGATCGGCACGACCAGAACATTGTTGTTCTTAAGAAGCGTCATGCCGAAGCCGGCTATGACATAGGCCGAGCCGCTGACGCCACCGAAGCGCGCGTAGATGGAGTCGATTGATGGCAGGTCGTAGACCAGCATCATGACGCGGGAGCCCTGGCCACCGTAATCAAGACCGAGAGACGGACCTTGCCAGTAAAGCGGATGCTCGCCGGCATTCTTGGTATTGAGCTGACCTTCGCCGTAGGTGAGACCGGCGATGAAGGCGCCGCCTCCCTCTTGGCCGAGAATATAGCCGTTCGGCAGGCCGTATTTCTGGAAGGCATTTTCGACAACCTTGGCCAGACCGCCGCTTGTGGAGCCGAAGAAGGAGTGGCCGGCATCGACGATCTCCTGCATCGTGTACTGGCCATTCTCCTGAGCCGCAGCCTGCTCTGTCAGAACAAGCGACGATACTGTAAGCACCGTCAGCAGCCTGCAGAAGCCGATGAATCTTCCGAGAATTTGGAGCCGCATGATGTCATCCATTCGTCATTGTCGGGGACAGTGGCATTTGATGCATTTTGCGCCGATCGTCTTAACAATCGGTTTACCAAATATGGTGTCATTATGGCGGCGAGTACGGTCGCAAACTTCGCGCAATTTTGATCAAGCACACTACCGGGTGGAATGACACTGCCGCCCTCAGGAGACGATGATGTCCAAGAACCCGAATCTCACTTTGTCCGGCCCGGACCTCGCTGCGCTCCTGTGCAGCCGCGTATGCCATGACGTGATCTCGCCCGTTGGCGCGATCAACAACGGTCTGGAGCTTTTAGACGAAGGCGGGGCAGATTCGGACGCGATGGATCTCATCCGCACCAGCGCGCTCAATGCTTCAGTCCGTCTCAAATTCGCACGCCTTGCCTTCGGTGCGTCCGGCTCCGTCGGCGCTTCGATCGATACGGGTGAGGCAGAGCGCGCAGCCAAGGATTTTGCCGCGGCGGAGAAGAAGACCGAAGTGAGCTGGAACGGCCCGCGCGCGATTGTCGCCAAGAACAGAGTCAAGCTGCTCCTCAACCTCTTCCTAGTCGCCTATTCTTCCATTCCGCGCGGCGGCAATCTGGAGATCACGCTGGAAAATCCGGAATTCGACGCCACCTTCAAGCTCGTTGCCAAGGGCAAGCTGATGCGCATGCCGCCGAAATTCGTCGAGATCGCCACGGGCACCGTCGAGGAAGCGATCGACGCGCATTCGATCCAGCCTTATTACACTGTGCTGTTGGCTGAGGAATGCAGCATGGTTCTGGATCACGCGGTCAGTGCCGAAGAGATCGTCTTTACCGCCAGGACCGCTGCAGCCTAGTTCATCGATCGCTGGTCGAAGCGGGTACGGTAACGATTCGTTAGCCTGATGAACCTATCTTCGAAGGTTAGGAAGGCCTCGACGGAGACAGCGCGAGGGGTAAGGAACCGTCATGCAGAGATTCATGATCACCGACAGTTCGGACATCGTTCGCAAAGTCGGCAAGCGAATCCTTTCCGAACTCGATTTTCTGGTCAGCGAAGCTTCGAATGCCGAAGAGGCGCTGCAGCGCTGCCAAGCCGAGCTTCCCGAATATCTCATCGTCGATTCGGGCATGGAAGGCGCGCTCGATCTCATTGCAAGCATTCGCGCCATGGACGGCGGCAAAGAGGTGAAAATCTATTATTGCGTCATCGAGGCCGACCTGAAGAAGCTCATGGCCGGCAAACGGGCAGGGGCGACCGATTTCCTGCTCAAGCCTTTTGACCGCAAGATCCTGACCGCCGTGTTCGGAAATCGTGCAATCGCGGCTTAATCAGCGCGCACGTCGTTAACAAGAGCCGCCCGAAAGTGCGGCTTTTCCATTTCAGGACATTGATGACCAATAAAAAATCCCGCCAGATGAGGCGGGATTTTCATTCGATAAAGGGATTCGGCGGATCAGGCGGTTTCGGCGTATTCGGCACCATCGGGCTCGCGCAGCACATAGCCGCGGCCCCAGACAGTTTCGATGTAATTGGCGCCGCCTGCAGCATTTGCGAGCTTCTTGCGCAGCTTGCAGATGAAGACGTCGATGATCTTCAGTTCCGGCTCGTCCATACCGCCATAGAGGTGGTTCAGGAACATTTCCTTGGTGAGCGTGGTGCCCTTGCGGAGCGAAAGAAGCTCCAGCATCTGGTATTCCTTACCCGTCAGGTGAACGCGCTGGCCGCCGACTTCGACGGTCTTGGCGTCGAGGTTGACGATGAGTTCGCCCGTGACGATGACCGACTGGGCATGGCCCTTGGAGCGGCGAACGATTGCGTGGATACGGGCGACCAGCTCGTCCTTGTGGAACGGCTTGGTCATGTAATCGTCGGCGCCGAAACCGAGACCGCGAACCTTGTCTTCGATGCCGGCCATGCCCGAAAGGATCAGGATCGGCGTCTTGACCTTCGACAGGCGGAGAGTGCGAAGCACTTCATATCCGGACATGTCGGGAAGGTTCAGATCGAGAAGGATGATGTCATAATCATACAACTTGCCCAGATCCACGCCTTCTTCGCCGAGATCTGTCGTATAAACATTGAAACTCTCAGATTTGAGCATCAGTTCGATGCTCTGCGCTGTAGCGCTGTCATCCTCGATGAGAAGTACCCGCATAATTATCCCCTTTACCGCCGCCGAAAGGTGGCATGGCCCCCTACGCGATACCGAATAAGCTACGTGATTTGGAAGCTGCCACGAAATGGTTAACAAATTCTAATTCACTCTGGCAAGGAGTATCGAATTTATTAAATAATTTTTCCATTTCTCTGTTTTCCAATGGAAATCTCATAACGCAGTTCTCAACTTCGACATTAAGAAATCGCGCTAAGTGATTCATCCGACTCGCTAATGAAAAGGTTCGGCTTTCCTGTCCTGGTGTTTACCGAGCCTTAAATCATCGGGCCTATCATTAACGATGCCCGTAAACGAAAGGTTACCAGCGGTAGGTTTTTGTTAATATCGCAGGAATTTTTTCGGCAAACCGTGTCAAAGCGGCGCGCAAGGGCGGTTTCAAGTTGAGCCGGGGTCTCGCATCACGGGAGTAATGCGTATGAAGTCGCGAGAGAGCCTCGTTCGTCTGAAAGAGTTTCAGGTGAACGAAAAACGTCGTCAGCTGCAGCAGTTGCAGATGATGATGTCCGAATTTGAACGGATGACGAAGGATCTGGAAAGCCAGATCGTCGTCGAAGAAAAGAAGTCCGGTATTTCCGACCCGAATCACTTCGCATATCCGACCTTTGCAAAGGCCGCACGTCAGCGCGCCGACAATCTTCAGGTTTCGATCAAGGAACTGAAGGTTCAGGAGGAGGCACTGGAACTGGTGCTCGAGGAAATGCAGGCGGAATATGCCAGGGCAACGGCGCTCGAAGAGCGCGACGGCGCAGTTCGCGCCCGGGCCTGACGAATATTGCAGGCGCCGGTCCCGGCGCCTTGGGGGGTAAGCACAGAAGCCATGCATGACGGATACTGCGCCCGTCATGCATGGCTTTTGGTGTTTCTATCCTATGGCAGATGCGTTCTCAACTGACCACGTCGTTCCATTCAGGGTGACGCTGGGCCTGTGATTTGAAGAAGGGACAGAGCGGGATAATCTTCCAGCCACCCTTTCGGGCTGCCTCGACCGCATGAAGTGCCAGTGCCTGGCCGACACCCTTGCCGCGCAAAGCGTCCGGCACGCCGGTATGATCGATGATTATGAGTTTCGGCGATGTGCGGGAATAGGTCATTTCCGCATCATGACCTTCCACAGTCGCGACGTAGCGACCGCCCGACGTGTTTTCCTCAATCCTGATATCCATTTCTGTCTCCTGATGAATTATGTGATCGGGAACGTGACATGGCGATCTCGGCATGCCAAGCCGGCGGCAGGAAACAGTGTGTTCAAAGGGGGGCGGAAAATTGAACAGGCTTTCGGTAGTCCGGCCCGTATTGCTGGTTGCAGCACCGTTTCTTCTGGCGCTTGGCCTTGTCCTGCCGCTTGTCCGCTTCGAGAAGCTCTGGTTCTTCGATGAGACGCCGTCGCTGCTGGAAATCGTGGCTTCACTCTGGAGTGGTGGTGATGTGGCGCTCGCAGCACTCGTTGCGTTCGTCTCGATCGTGCTGCCGGTTCTGAAGATGATCGGGATTGCTGCGGAATCCATGGCTGCCGGCGGCGCCGGCAGCCTGTTTTATCGCAACGTCGTGCCGCATCTGTCCAAGTGGTCCATGATGGACGTGCTGCTCGTTGCGATCGTGATTGCGGCTGCGAAGACGACGGGGCTTGCGAATGCGTTTACGCAGCCCGGTCTCTGGTGTTACGCGGCCTCGGCAATGATTTCGGGCCTTCTTCATTCCCTCGACGGAAATGTGCCCGGCCCGAAATAATCAACTCGAATGGAACGTAATCAGTGGCGATACTGCTGGATGCGTGTGGTACGCAGGCCGGCGAGGCCATGGCTGTTGATGGAGGACTGCCAGGAAAGGAATTCTTCGACAGTGAGCGTGTAACGCTCGCAGGCTTCTTCCAAGCTCAACAGGCCACCGCGAACAGCCGCGACAACCTCTGCCTTCCGGCGGATAACCCAGCGCCGCGTATTTGGCGGCGGAAGATCCGCAATCGTCAGGGGGCTGCCATCGGGGCCGATGACATATTTTACTCGGGGACGTATCATTTCGGTCATTGGACTCTCTACACAACGCAAGACCACGGACGCCACTCTAACTTGCCACATTTAAAAATTGCCTAAACCCATCGTAAGACTTTGATAATAATTTTAGACGCTGGGTTGCAGGGTGATTTGCTGGCCGTCTGCCGCTACGTCAATTTGAGGCGGCTGCATGGGAGCCATGCGGAATAAATGTTACATATTTTTCTCGGACGCTTTTATAAGCGCTGCAACATAAGCATGAGCGCAAAGACTTCGTCTCCGTTCTCCTCGTAGTATCAATAAAGATTGCCATTTTGAATGCTTCGTATCTTTCTGATGCGGGGCAAATGCCGTCTTTCCTGATCGTCCGGCGCGTTTAATCCGCAGTCGGTTGCGAGCCGAGCCGAAGCCAGGTCCGTGAAGGAACAAGAGAATGAAGAGACGTGAACGCGCCGTCCGCGACTGCGCCGATGATACTGCATTTTCGCCTTTCGGAGCCCGTCCTGCGGGCATTTCGGCCATCAACGGTGCAAGCCGCCTGGACGAGCTGACGAAGGCTGCCGGGTTCGAATTCTACCTGTTTTCCGTGTTCCCGCGCGGGGACCGGACGGCCTTTCTCGAAAACAAGCTGATCAGCAACTGGCCGCAGAGCCTCGTCAATTTTTACGAGGAGGCGGACCTCTTCCATTGCAGCAAGCTGGTCGCTGTCATGAAGCGCACCATCATGCCTGTCTTCTGCGACGAAGGGCCTTTTGGGGGCAATGCAGCAAATCAGGAAAACCGTCGCTTGAACACGATGTTTCAGATGCACGGGCTGAAACATACCTTCGGATTCGCGTTGCACGATGCTGACCTGAAACAATACATATTCGCTTTTTCGGGCGCGCGCGCCATGCCTTCCCGCGAAGAAGCGACGGCGCTGCTTTTTGGCTGTATGGAACTTCTGGACTCGCTCTCGAGCGACGAGAAGCCGAAAGATCGGCCATCGGAGAGTCTCACCCCGCGGGAAATCGAATGCCTGCGCTGGTCGGCTGCTGGCAAAAGCAGCGACGAGATTGCGATCATTCTCGATCTCTCATCGCATACTGTGGTGGGATATCTGAAGAGTGCTATGCGTAAGCTGGATTCGGTCAACCGCATGCAGGCCGTGGCTCGAGCCTTCCGGTATCGGCTGCTGTAGCAGCCGATACGCTTTCTTTTCCAATCGGATCAGAAGCCTTTGCCGCCGTTCAGCTCGGAAATCAGCGTTCCGAAGATGATGCGAATGTCCATCAGCAGCGAGAAATTCTCGACATAGTAGAGATCGCTGGCGATACGGGCGCGCGCCTTGGCGGGGCGGTCCGTCGGGCCACGAAGGCCGCGCATCTGCGCCAGACCGGTGATACCCGGACGCATGGCGTGGCGATGATGGTATTGCGGAACCAGCTCTTCGTACAGCATACCGCCGGCACGCATGCCGATTGCATGGCAGCGCGGCCCGACAACCGACATGTCACCCTTCAGAACGTTGAGCAATTGTGGCAGTTCGTCAATGTTCGAGCGACGCAGGAAAGCGCCGACACGGGTGACGCGCGGATCGTTCTTGACGGTTTGGGCAACGCCAGTGACGTCTTGCATATCCGTGCGCATGGAGCGGAACTTGTAGACCTTGATGGCGCGGCAATTCTTGCCCCACCGGGTCTGCTTGAAAAGCACCGGGCCGGGGCTGTCCACCTTAATCAGGGCGGCGACGACCAAAAGAAGCGGAGCGAGCACGATGAGTGCGCTGATCGACGCAAAAATATCGAATGCTCGCTTCAGCGCGAACTGCACGGAGGCAGGTGGCGGAACGATGGTGTCGAGTGCGGCAACTGGGAACCTCGCATTTACCTGGCGAACAGGCGCAACGCGAAAGCTCTCTTCAGAAATACTTTTGTTAAGGTCCATGACGCTCAAGGATCTACCCTTTGTATTTTGAAGCTTTCGGTGATGTCGTTCAATGGCTTGGTAGCGCCAGAATAAGGCGCCACAATGTTAGGCGACGTTTAACCCTACTACATCCTAAATTTGCGACATTTGTTTAACCGAGTCCAGAGAAATTTCGCATCGCAACAAATTTCGCACCTGCGTTAAGTTAATGCAAAATCAGGGGTTTTATTTTTCAACCAGCGTTTTATTAGGAATTTTAGGAGCTTGGCAGATTCGGGACGATAAACGGAGGGTTGTGGTGGTTGCGGTCTACACCGTGCCGAAACGGGCCATCCGCTGCAAGATCAGCGCGATCCCGGTCCTGTCGCGATCGAATTCAGGTTGTATTGTCCCATAACGAGAATGGCCGACAGAGGGCAGGGCGAGACCGCCTGAGCTGCGGCTAAGCTGCCATAATTATAGAAGTGTCTTCCTGCCGTGTTGCCGAAATAACATGGCGAAACCGACGGTAATTGTGGCTAGATTGTGTCCTCAACTGGGTAAAGCCGAGGAGCAATTGCCACCTCCGAATCAACAACGATGGAGGTGGCGAATCGCCCGTCCCTGGCAGCCATAGAGGCACAACTTTCCGGCAGCGGTATCGCTCCGGCCGAAGGACGCATGCCGAACTTCGTGGGCTATGCCCGCTCAAGTGAAGGCCTGATGCTGCCCCAGGAGACGAAGTTCGGGTTTGCGAAGTCGACATCACCAGCCACGCCGGTTTTGCCGTAAATGAGCGGCTGGCCGTCCATCGTGACGGTCGATCCACCGGCTGCGCGCAAAACGGCGTCACCGGCGGCCGTATCCCACTCCATGGTTCGGGTGAAGCGCGGGTAGACATCCGCCTTGCCTTCGGCCAGCAGGCAGAATTTCAGGGACGAGCCCATATTGGTGCATTTTGAGATCGCATGGCGCGCGAGAAAGAGACCAGTCTCGGGGCTGTCGTGGCGAAAGCTTGCGAGCGCAACACTCTCGGTCGGCTGCTTGCGGACTCTGATCGGTTTTCTCTCGACGACTGCGAAATTCTCGTTGATCATCAGTTTCTCCGCGCTTCCGCGTTCGCCGGAAAAAGCCGTACAGAGCGCCGGGGCATAGACGATTCCGGCAATGGGGATACCGTTTTCCACATAAGCGATATTGACGGTGAACTCATTGCGCTTGTCGAGGAATTCACGGGTGCCGTCGAGCGGATCGACGAGGAAGAAGGACTTTCCGGCGATATCAGGAATCTTGCCGGCGGCCACGGATTCCTCGGCAATAACCGGAATATCAGGGAAGTCGCGCTCCAGATAGGCGAGTATTATGCGCTCGGCCTCCTGATCAGCGATCGTGACCGGGCTTGCATCAGCCTTCATTTCTACCGGACAACCGTTGCAGAAGACCTTTATGATGGCCTTGCCGGCTTCGAGCGCTGCCCGTTCAAATGTCTTCAGCATTTTCCTGCCGTTCGTCTGCGAATTCGCCCGTGATCGTCATTTGATATAGTGTTGGAAGAGTGCCGCCGCATCCCTTGCCGCGCTGGATAAATACTATCAATCTTATGCGCGTCCACAAAGTACGTTATGAGCATTTGCCTGTGAAATGGCGTTCCGCAAATAATGAGATCTTCGAGTTTGAAATTTCGTTATCTTCCTTACTTGTGGAACAGTTTACGCGCAAAGTGACGGTTCCAGTCCCATTTGAGGGCTAGAAGATCAATTACCGAATCTCGTTCTGGCTAAAAAAATGCCAGCCAGTGCCGTTTTTGTGTGGATTTTGGTCTGAATTGCGCCATTTACAGCTGGTTGCCCAAGATTCTGGCGAAGTAACCCCTTTTTGTCTTCACATTTTCGACGAAACCGCTATGCAATGCGAGCCAGTGGCTCATGTGAAAGCATGAGCGATAAAACCAATAAGAGATGCAACTTAAATTTGGTTCGCATCCAGGGGAAATGACATATGGAGTATTTCGTCCAGCAGCTCTTCAACGGGCTGACTCTCGGATCCATCTATGGTCTTGTGGCTATTGGCTATACGATGGTTTACGGCATTATCGGCATGATCAACTTCGCCCATGGCGACATTTTCATGCTTGGTGGTTTCGCTGCTCTTATCGTCTTTCTCGTTCTCACATCCATCTTTGCAGGTCTTCCGGTAGCGGTGTTGCTGCTGGCGATGCTTGTGATCGCGATGCTGATGACGAGTTTGTGGAATTGGACGATCGAGCGCGTCGCCTACCGCCCGCTGCGCGGTTCATTCCGCCTGGCGCCGCTGATTACCGCGATCGGCATGTCTATTACGCTGTCGAACTTCATCCAGGTCACGCAGGGCCCGCGCAACAAGCCTATCCCGCCGCTCGTCGGCACGGTTTATAATATTGGCGGCCTGTCGATCTCGCTGAAGCAGATCATCATCATCGTCGTCACCGTCGTCCTGCTTGCGGCTTTCTGGTTCATCGTCAACAAGACGGCTCTCGGGCGCGCCCAGCGCGCGACGGAACAGGACCGCAAGATGGCGGCTCTGCTCGGCGTCAATGTCGACCAGACGATCTCCATCACTTTCATCATGGGTGCGGCACTCGCTGCCGTCGCCGGGACCATGTACCTGATGTACTATGGTGTTGCTTCCTTCACGGACGGCTTCATTCCGGGGGTCAAGGCTTTTACCGCGGCCGTTCTCGGGGGCATCGGTTCATTGCCCGGCGCCGTTCTCGGCGGGCTGATGATTGGTCTGATCGAATCTCTTTGGTCGGCCTATTTCACTATTGCGTACAAGGATGTCGCCACCTTCGCCATCCTCGCTTTCGTGCTGATCTTCAAGCCGACAGGTATTCTCGGGCGACCGGAAGTCGAGAAGGTATAAGTCATGGCAAACATCGACACTTCCTCTGGCAAGCTCGACGCCGCGCTTGTCCAGAAGGGGCTTAAGGAAGCCTTCTTTACCGGCCTCATCGCGCTCGGCATGTTCGTTCTCTACGTCGGCCTCGGCACGCAGCAGAACATCAACAACGAGCTGATCATCGTTCAGCGCTGGGGTCTGCTTGCAGTTTTCGTGCTGATCGCTGCCATCGGCCGATTCATCATGGTCGTTTTCGTCAGGCCGCATCTTGATCAGCGCAAGCTCTCGAAGGCTCGTCACGGCGAACTCGAGATTTCGACGGAAAAGGGCTTCTTGCGGACCCATTTCCTGAAGATCGCCCTCGCATTCCTTCTGGTCTATCCGCTTGCGACGGCCTATTTCCTTGGCCCACAGGGTGCGCTGAAATGGGTGGACAATTTCGGCATCCAGATCCTGATTTACGTCATGCTCGCATGGGGCCTGAACATCGTCGTGGGTCTCGCCGGCCTGCTCGACCTCGGCTATGTCGCCTTCTATGCGGTCGGCGCCTATTCATACGCGCTGTTGTCGGCCCATTTCGGCCTGTCCTTCTGGGTGCTGCTGCCGCTCGCCGGCATCTTCGCAGCTCTCTGGGGTGTCATCCTCGGCTTTCCGGTGCTGCGCCTGCGCGGCGACTATCTGGCGATCGTGACGCTTGCCTTCGGTGAAATCATCCGTCTCGTCATCGTCAACTGGACTGAGGTAACCAAGGGCACCTTCGGCATCTCCGGCATCGCCAAGGCTTCGATCTTCGGCATCTGGACTTTTGATGTCGGCAAGGCGAACAATTTCACCAAGGCCTTCGGCCTGCCGTCGTCATCGGCCTATTACAAGATCTTCCTGTTCTACGTTATTCTGGCGCTCTGCATGCTGACCGCCTATGTGACGATCCGGCTGCGCCGCATGCCGATCGGCCGTGCGTGGGAAGCGCTTCGCGAAGATGAAATCGCTTGCCGTTCGCTTGGCATCAATACGGTGACGACGAAGCTGACGGCTTTCGCCACTGGCGCGATGTTCGGCGGCTTCGCCGGCTCCTTCTTCGCTGCCCGCCAGGGCTTCGTGTCGCCGGAGTCCTTCGTGTTCCTGGAATCGGCGGTCATTCTCGCCATCGTCGTTCTCGGCGGCATGGGCTCGCTGACAGGTATAGCGATCGCCGCCGTCGTCATGGTCGGCGGTACGGAAGTGCTACGTGAAATGGACTTCCTCAAGGTCGTCTTCGGACCGGAGTTCACGCCTGAACTCTACCGTATGCTGCTCTTCGGCCTCGCCATGGTCGTCGTCATGTTGTTCAAGCCGCGCGGTTTTGTCGGCTCGCGTGAACCGACTGCCTTCCTCAAAGAGCGCAAGGCCGTATCCGGAAGCTTTACCAAGGAGGGCCATGGTTGATGAGCCCTGTAGAGAACACGATGTCGAATGACACTTTGCTCAAGGTCGAGCACCTGTCGATGAAGTTCGGCGGCCTGATGGCCATCAATGACTTCTCCTTCGAGGCCAAGCGTGGCGAAATCACCGCGCTGATCGGTCCGAACGGCGCAGGCAAAACGACTGTCTTCAACTGCATTACCGGCTTCTACAAGCCGACGATGGGTATGATCACGCTGACGCAGAACAGCGGTAAGCAATACCTGCTCGAGCGCCTGCCGGACTTCCGCATCACCAAGGAAGCAAAGGTCGCACGTACTTTCCAGAACATCCGCCTGTTTTCGGGCCTCACTGTTCTGGAAAACCTGCTCGTCGCACAGCACAACAAGCTGATGAGGGCTTCGGGTTTCACCGTGCTTGGTCTGCTTGGGATCGGTCCCTACAAGCGGGAAGCTGCCGCTGCCATCGAGCTTGCGCGCCATTGGCTTGAGAAGGCAGACCTGATCGACCGCGCCGACGATCCGGCCGGCGATCTGCCGTATGGCGCTCAACGCCGCCTGGAAATTGCCCGTGCCATGTGTACCGGTCCGGAGCTGCTTTGCCTCGACGAGCCAGCGGCAGGCCTCAATCCGCGTGAATCGGCAGCGCTCAACGCGCTGCTGAAGGGTATCCGCACCGAAACCGGTACCTCTATCCTGCTCATTGAACACGACATGTCGGTGGTCATGGAAATCTCCGACCACGTCATTGTTCTGGAATATGGCCAGAAGATTTCCGACGGCACGCCCGACGATGTGAGGAACGACCCGAGGGTTATTGCGGCCTATCTGGGTGTCGAGGATGAAGAAGTCGAAGAGGTCATTGCGACCGTAGAAGGGGGCGCAATCTGATGGCGGCCGGCGAACAGCTTCTCAGGGTTCAGGGCGTCGAAACCTATTACGGCAACATCCGCGCCCTTGCCGGGATCGATGTCGAAGTGAAAAAGGGCGAGATCGTCAGCCTCATCGGCGCCAACGGCGCCGGCAAGTCCACGCTGATGATGACGATCTGTGGCAGCCCGCAGGCCCGCACCGGCTCGATCATCTTCGACGGCCAGGACATTACCAAGCTGCCGACGCATGAGATTGCGCGGCTGCGTATTGCACAATCGCCGGAAGGTCGCCGCATCTTCCCGCGCATGACCGTGCTGGAAAACCTCCAGATGGGAGCCGGCCTCGACAACCTCAAATATTTCAATGAGGACGTGGAGAAGATCTTCGTGATGTTCCCGCGCCTCAAGGAGCGCCAGTCGCAGCGCGGCGGCACCCTTTCGGGCGGTGAGCAGCAGATGCTGTCGATCGGTCGCGCGCTGATGGCACGTCCAAAGCTCCTTCTGCTCGACGAGCCTTCGCTCGGCCTCGCGCCGCTGATCGTCAAGGGCATTTTCGAAGCGATCAAACAGCTGAACGAGAAGGAGGGGCTAACCGTCTTCTTGGTGGAGCAGAATGCATTCGCAGCGCTCAAACTGTCGCACCGGGCCTATGTGCTCGTCAACGGCAAGGTGACGATGAGCGGCAGTGGCAAGGAATTGCTTGCCAATCCGGAAGTTCGCGCCGCCTATCTCGAAGGCGGACGGCATTGAGCGCCGCGGAAGGGAGAGTTTGACTATGCAGGGACTTTTCTTCGAAAGCGATAACGGCGTAAAGCTCGTCATCCGTGCGTTTGTGGTGCTGATCGGTTTCTGGACGGCGTGGCGCGCTGGCAGGGCGGTTGCGGACGGTTGGAACACCTACCCGCTGGTCGTCGTCTACACTTTCCTGCTCGCCTGGGCGATGCAATTTCTGCACCATGCGCTGTTCAATGGACCAATGCTCAGCGCCTTCTTCTACATCATCGATTTCGTAACTTTGCTGATCTTCTCGACGGCCGGGTTCCGCTATCGCCGCACCCAACAAATGGTCAACAACTATTACTGGCTGTACGAAAAAACTTCCGCGTTTTCGTGGAAGGAGAAACATTGACAGCCCGTTGAAACTAGGCATGAATTGCCTTCAGAGTGGAACAGCTTTCCCGGCGTAGTCAATGGTGGGTAGTGCGCCGGGTCGTGGAACAAAACCCGCCCAAAAATTGGGAGTAACAATATGAAGAAGTCTCTCTTGTCAGCGGTGGCACTGACGGCGATCGTCGCGTTCGGCGGCATTGCACGAGCTGACATCGTGATCGGCGTTGGCGGCCCGCTGACGGGTCCAAACGCTGCATTCGGCGCCCAGCTTCAGAAGGGTGCGGAGCAGGCAGCCGCCGACATCAACGCTGCTGGCGGCATCAACGGCGAGAAGATCAAGATCGAGCTCGGCGACGACGTTTCCGACCCGAAGCAGGGTATCTCCGTCGCCAACAAGTTCGTTGCTGACGGCGTGAAGTTCGTTATCGGCCACTTCAACTCGGGCGTTTCGATCCCGGCTTCCGAAGTTTACGCCGAGAACGGCATTCTCGAGATCACCCCGGCTGCTACGAACCCGGTTTTCACTGAGCGTGGGCTGTGGAACACCTTCCGCACTTGCGGCCGTGACGACCAGCAGGGTGCGATCGCCGGCAAATATCTGGCCGATCACTTCAAGGACGCCAAGATCGCCGTCATTCACGACAAGACCCCCTATGGCCAGGGCCTCGCTGACGAAACCAAGAAGGCTCTGAATGCCGCTGGCGTCACCGAAGTCATGTACGAAGGCGTCAACGTCGGCGACAAGGACTTCTCGGCTCTCATCGCAAAGATGAAGGAAGCCGGCGTTTCGATCATCTATTGGGGTGGCCTGCACACCGAAGCCGGTCTCATCATCCGTCAGTCGGCCGACCAGGGCCTGAAGGCAGCGCTCGTTTCGGGTGACGGTATCGTCTCGAACGAACTCGCTTCCATCGCGGGTGACGCCGTCGCCGGCACGCTGAACACCTTCGGCCCGGATCCGACGCTGAACCCGGCCAACAAGGACCTCGTCGCGAAGTTCAAGGCTGCCGGCTTCAATCCGGAAGCTTACACGCTCTATTCCTACGCTGCTCTGCAGACAATCGCTGCTGCTGCCAAGGCTGCCGGTTCCACGGACGCTGAAGCCGTCGCCGCTGCGATGAAGGAAAAGGGTCCGTTCCCGACCGTTCTCGGCAACATTTCCTTCGACGAAAAGGGCGACCCGAAGCTTCCGGGCTACGTCATGTACGAATGGAAGAAGGGCGAAGACGGCAAGTACAGCTACTTCCCGAAGGCCGATTAATTTCGGCCTCTGGCAGATATGCCTTTTATGGAAGCCCGGTCATCGACCGGGCTTCTTTCGTTTCGCGCTTGTGGCATTCAAAGATCATTCCATTCCCGGCTCGTATGTCCTAAGCAGAGGCAAAGGACGGAGGAACCAGATTCATGCCAAGACCCCGCATTCTCGTCACCCGGCGTTGGCCCGCCGCCGTCGAAGCTGTGCTCACCGAGCGCTTCGAGGCGACGCTCAGCAAGGATGATATCCCCCTCGGTGAAAACGAACTGCGCCAGGCGCTGGCGGAATACGATGCGGTTCTGCCGACGGTTTCCGACAAGCTGCCGGCTGCGGTCTTTGCGGGTGATGTCCGCACGAAAATCCTCGGCAATTTCGGGGTCGGCTTCAATCATATCGATATCGCGACCGCCAAAGCGAAAGGCATCACGGTCACGAATACGCCGGGTGTGCTCACCGATTGCACCGCCGATATTGCCATGTTGCTCCTGCTGTCAGTTGCGCGTCGTGGTGGGGAGGGTGAGCGGCAGCTGCGGGCGGGAGAATGGAAGGGCTGGTGCCCGACTCATATGATCGGCACGAAGGTTACCGGCAAGACCGTCGGCATCATCGGTTTCGGGCGGATCGGCAAGGCTTTTGCGCAACGCTGCCATTTCGGCTTCGGCATGGATGTCGTGTTCTACAATCGCTCACAGGTCGATCCGGCGGAATCCGCACGCTATGGCGCGCGTCAGCTTGCTTCGGTGGAGGACGTGCTTGAGACTTCCGATTTCGTCTCCCTGCATTGCCCTGGCGGGGCAGAGAATCGGCACTTGATGAACGCGGCGCGGTTTGCAGCGATGAAGTCAGGCGCCTTCCTCATCAATACGGCGCGTGGCGACGTGGTCGATGAGGCGGCGCTGATTGCGGCGCTCGCGAACGGCACCATCCGTGGCGCAGGGCTCGATGTCTATGAGGCAGAGCCGCATGTGCCCGAAGCGTTGCGCCGGATGGAGAATGTCATTTTGTTGCCGCATCTCGGCAGTGCCACCGAGGAGACGCGCACGGCGATGGGAATGAAGGTCGTGGACAATCTGACGGCGTTTTTCGAGGGGCGGGACGTTCCGGACAGAGTCGTTTAAGGCCGCTCGCTATCGTCACATCTCGTGTAGTACATGCGCCGCCTTCACGGCGGCGGATGCCCTGTTTTCCACGCCAAGCTTCACGTAGATCTGCTCCAGGTGCTTGTTCACCGTGCGAGCGGAAAGGCCGAGAATTTCACCGATATCGCGGTTGGCCTTGCCCTTGGCGATCCACATCAGCACCTCGGATTCGCGTTGCGTCAACGCGAAATGCTGGCGCAGCACTTCGTCGTCGCTGCGCTGGTTGGCGGCGGTCAGGCGGAATAGATATTCGTCCGGGCCAATGGCGCCGAGGAAGGCTAGCTGCAGGGCTGCCTGGCCGGCATGAGCGATCGAAATCAGGGCATCGCGGGCGGCAGCGGCGCGCTCCGTCATCCAGTTGCCGATCGTGCGGGAAATGACGTCCATGCCGTCGTCGCTGCCCATGGCGGCATTGACGAGGCGGGTTGCCTGCGGTGTGGACCAATGGATCGCGCCATTACCCTTGACCGCCAGCAGATGCCGGCCGGCGGCATCGAGCGCCACGCGTGCGCTCTGCGCCGAGCGGGCATTGCGCAGGTGAACGCGGATGCGGGCGCGCAACTCGTCGATGTTGATCGGCTTCGACAGATAGTCGACACCGCCGGATTCCAGCGCGTGGACAACATGTTCGGTTTCGGTGAGCCCGGTCATGAAGATGACGGGCACTTGCGCGACGGCCGCATTGGCCTTCAGTCTGCGGCAGGTTTCGAAACCGTCCATCGACGGCATGACGGCATCGAGCAGGATGAGATCGGGCGTGATGCGCTCTACGATATTGAGCGCGGCCGAGCCCGATGTGGCGATCAGCACGGAAAAGCCGGATTGTTCCAGCGCATCTGTCAGGAAGCCGAGCGCCTCGGGCGAATCGTCGACCAGGAGAACGATGTCGCGGGGGAGCTCAGCCAACGGTTTCACCTTTTTCTTCGAATTTGTGCAGGAAATCCATGAAGCCGGCGAGATTGAAGGCGGCGACATAGGATCGGAGTTCCTCGGTGAATGGCTGATTTGCCTCCACTTTGGCAAGGTCGGCGAGTTTGGCTTCTATGCCCCTGATGTAGCCGATCTCTCCGAGGCGCAGCAGCTCCTGCACATGCGCGGTTCCGGGGCCTGTAAGCGGCATGGCTGCGGTTGCCGGCGCCGGGATCTGGTCGTCGGCATAGAGCCATTTCAATCCAAGTTGCAGCGCGAGCTTGTCGCGCAGCTGCCTGATATCGACAGGCTTGCCGATAGCGTCGTTGTGGCTGTCGTCGCTGTCGCTGTGGGCGGCGGCGTCGCCGATATTGGCTGACAGCATCACGATTGGCGCTGTGCATCCCGCCTCGCGCAGCCGGGAGACCAGCTGCCAGCCATTCATGCCGGGCATGGAGATATCGACGAGGAAGAGATCCGGCTCGATGCCTTCGATCAGCGTCAGGCAGTCAGGTCCGCTTGCTGCTGTCAGCACGATGAAATCGAGAGGCGCTAATATCTCGCGCATCATCTCGCGATGGTCCTCATTGTCATCAACGACGACAATGGTCCGGCGCGGGCCGTCATAGCTGATGATCTTTTTCTCCTGCGGCGGAGCTGCAGGGCGAAGCACCGCCGACAGCATGAGCCGGATGCGGAAGGTTGACCCCCTGTCTTTTTCGCTTGCGACGGAGATTTCGCCGCCGAGCGTGTTGGTGAGCAGCCGGGTGATGGTGAGACCGAGGCCGAGGCCGGGCATCGGCCGCACGGTTTCGGCTTCACCGCGCTGGAAGGGTTCGTAGATGCGCGTCAGATCTTTCTCCGCAATGCCGCGTCCCGTGTCGGAGACGGTGAAGGTTGCAACCTGGCTGCGGTAGCCGACATCGAAGGTGACGCTGCCTTCGTCGGTAAACTTGATCGCATTGGAAAGCAGATTGACGAGGATTTGTCTCAGTCGCTTCTCGTCGGTACGCACAAATTGCGGCAGAGCCTGAGAACGTTCGTGGATGAAGGACAGGCCCTTTGCCTGCGCCTGCGGACGGAACATATCGACGATCTGGTCGAGGAAATCCTGAATATTGATTTCGTTCGAATAGACCTGCAGGCGGCCGGCTTCGATCTTCGAGATATCGAGCAGGCCGTCGATCAGGCCGGAGAGATGTTCGGCGCTGCGGCGAATGACCTTGATGGAGGACTGACGCGGCGGGGGGATCGTCTCGTCGCGCTCAAGGATCTGCGCATAGCCGAGAACGGCATTGAGAGGCGTGCGCAATTCGTGGCTCAGTCCGACGACATAACGGCTCTTGGCGCGGTTGGCGGCTTCGGCGGTTTCCTTGGCGGTCTGCAGGGCGGCGTCGGTCTTCTTGTGGGCTGCGATTTCCTTGAGGAGCAGCGTGTTCTGGCGGGAAGATTCCTCCTCGGCGACGACACGGCTGTCATGGGCGAGCACATAAAACCAGCAGGCAATGCCGGCGATGACCGAGAAGACGAAGAAGACGATCAGGATGGTGCGATTGACGACTTCGGCCGTCTCCGGCGAGGCCGAGCCGACCTGATGGGCGATCATGGCAAGGATTGCACCGACGGCCGTCAATGCCAGCGCCACAGCGATGCCGTAACGGCCGAGGCGGGTGGTCAGCTTCTGGACGATAGTTTCCGGCAACAGAGTCTTGGCGACAGCGCCGACCTGCGCATTGAAGCGGGCATTCGGCTTGCACATGTCGTGGCAGCGGCTGTCGAGAGAGCAGCAGAGCGAGCAGATCGGTGCGGCATAGGCAGGGCACCAGGCCATGTCTTCGGGCTCGAATGGATGTTCGCAGACGGAGCAGGTGATGGTGGTCAGGTTCTTCCAGGCATGGCGCGGCTTGCGGGCGAGATAGAACTTACCCTTCGTTATCAAGGCGATGGCGGGCGAGGCGATCAGTGCAATCACCAGCGTGATGTAGGGGGCAAGTGAGGCGGCGAGCGAGCCGAAGATGCCGAAATGGGCGATCAACGCAATGCCGGCCGACAGTGTCATGGCGCCGAGGCCGACCGGATTGATATCGTAAAGATGGGCGCGTTTGAATTCTATGCCGGGAGGAGCTAGGCCGAGCGGCTTGTTGATGAAGAGGTCGGCCGAGATGGTGCAGAGCCACGCCATGGCGATGATCGAGAAGATGCCGAGCGTTTCCTCGAGCAGCCGGTAGATGCCGAGCTCCATCAGGAGCAGCGCGATCGCCACGTTGAAGACAAGCCAGATGACGCGGCCGGGATGGCTGTGGGTCAGGCGAGAGAAGAAGTTCGACCAGGCAAGCGACCCGGCATAGGCATTCATGACGTTGATCTTCAACTGCGAGACCACCACGAAGGCGGCCATCAGCAGCAGGGCGGCATTGTGCCAGGGAATCATGTAGCCGAAGGCGGTCAGATACATCTGCGCTGGGTCGGCGGCGCGGTCGACAGGCACGCCCGAGGTGAAGGTCAGCACCACGAGGAAGGAACCGGCGAGCAGCTTCGGCGCGCCGATGACGACCCAGCCGGGGCCGGCGAGGAAGACGGCAAGGCGGTGACGCCACTTGCGCTGTGGATCAGGCGGCAGGAAGCGCAGGAAGTCCGCCTGTTCGCCGATCTGCGACATCAGCGCCAGAATGACGGCCGAGGCCGCGCCGAATTCCACGAGGCTGAAATCGGCGACTGTGCCGGGCGGGCCGGAGGCATGGCGTATGCCGGCAAAGGCGCGCCAGACATCGAATTGCTGCCAGTCCATCAGCGCGATAAAGATGAAGGGCAGAATGTTGAGGACGATCCAGAAAGGCTGGGTCATCAGCTGGAACTTGCTGATCAACCGCACGCCATGGGTGACGAGCGGGATCACCATGACGGCACTGATGATGTAGCCGATCCACAAGGGTATGCCGAGCGTCAGCTCCAGCGCGCCCGACATGATCGAGGCCTCGATTGCGAACAGCATGAAGGTGAAGCTCGCATAGATCAGCGAGGTGATGGTCGAGCCGATATAACCGAAGCTCGCGCCGCGCGTCAGAAGGTCGATATCGACGCCGTGACGGATGGCATAGCGGCTGATCGGCAGACCAATCGCCAGCATGGCGATGGAGGCGACGACGATGGCGAAAAAGGCATTGGTCGTGCCGTAGGACAATGTGATCGCGCCGCCGATCGCCTCCAACGCCAGAAAGGAGATGGCGCCGATCGCGGTCTGCGAGATCCGCTGGGAGGAGAAGCGTCGGGCGCTCTTGGCGGTGAAACGCAGTGCGTAGTCTTCCAGCGTCTGGTTGGCGACCCAGCGATTATATTCGCGTCGCACTGGAATGATGCGTTGGCGCGCTGCCATACGGTTCCTTCAGGCCTTTTGTTCCCCTCATGACGCTTTCGTAACACGGATCATCCCGGGGCTTAAGAGTGCGGTGCTGCGCAAACCTGCACATTTAGCCCCGTCGGCTACGTCAATCGACGTATACGGTTTTGCGATGCAGCACCCGATAGTTCTTTAAGCAACAGTTAATCACCGTTTCCGGCCTGTTGCGGAACAAGAAGAGGGGAGTTCAACCAGATGAATCTCAGATCCACACTTACGGGCGCGACGCTCGGCGCGGTCATGGCCGCATCGGCCGCCTTACACGGCGCGGTTGCTGCCGACGACACGATCAAAGTCGGCGTTTTGCACTCGCTTTCCGGCACGATGGCGATTTCCGAAACGACGCTGAAAGACGCCATGCTGATGCTCATCGACGAGCAGAACAAGAAGGGTGGCCTTCTCGGCAAGAAGCTTGAAGCCGTCGTCGTCGACCCGGCGTCCGACTGGCCGCTCTTTGCCGAAAAGGCGCGTGAGCTGATCGAGAAGGACAAGGTTGCGGCCGTCTTCGGTTGCTGGACCTCCTCTTCGCGCAAGTCCGTCCTGCCTGTATTCGAAGAGCTGAACTCGCTGCTCTTCTACCCGGTCCAGTATGAGGGTGAGGAATCCTCGCGCAACATCTTCTACACGGGTGCTGCTCCGAATCAGCAGGCGATCCCGGCCGTCGACTACCTGATGAACACCGAAGGCGTGAAGCGCTTCGTGCTCGAAGGCACCGACTACGTCTATCCGCGCACGACCAACAAGATCTTGGAAGCCTATCTCGAATCCAAGGGTATTCCGAAGGAAGACATCCTGATCAACTACACGCCGTTCGGCTTCTCCGACTGGCAGACGGAAGTTTCCAAGATCAAGGAATTCGGTTCGGCCGGCAAGAAGACCGCTGTCGTCTCCACCATCAACGGTGATGCCAACGTTCCTTTCTACAAGGAACTCGGCAACCAGGGCGTCAAGGCAACCGATATTCCTGTTGTCGCCTTCTCGGTCGGCGAAGAAGAGCTTGCCGGTCTCGACACCAAGCCGCTCGTCGGCCACCTGGCAGCCTGGAACTACTTCGAATCGGTCGATACGCCGATCAACAAGAAGTTCATCAAGGAATGGCACGCCTTCACCAAGAACGACAAGCGCGTGACCAACGACCCGATGGAAGCCGCCTATATCGGCTTCAACGCCTGGGTTAAGGCCGTCCAGGCCGCCGGTACCACCGATACCGACGCGGTTCTCGACCACATTATTGGCGTCTCCGTCCCGAACCTCTCCGGCGGTACCGCAACTGTCATGCCGAACCACCACATCACCAAGCCGGTGCTGATCGGTGAAATCCAGGCCAACGGCCAGTTCGAAATCGTCCAGCAGACCCCCGAGGTTGTCGGCGACGAATGGTCCGACTTCCTGCCGGACTCCAAGGACCTGATTTCCGATTGGCGCAAGCCGATGAACTGCGGCAACTTCAACGTTGCCACCGGCAAATGCGGCGGCAAGGGTTCCTGAGTTAGCCCGTCCGGCATGAGCCACAAGACTTCCGTCCGGGTTTCAGATCCGGACGGAAGCTTCGTCCCCAGCGGTTGCTGCTACGACAATTTAGGCGGGAAAGCCGATGTATCGCGCCATCAAGATCTTTCTTTTGACCATCTGCCTAGCATTCATGGGGCTGACGACTGCCCTAAAGGCTCAGGACGACGTTCACGCTCTTGTCGATGCGCTCGGCGTCGGCGGTTTTCCGGAGCGTGAAGCGGCCATCAAGGCACTTGTCGCTTCCAAGGATGCGCATGTCAGCCAGATATTGCAGCAACTGAGCGACGGCCTTCTCTACGTCAACGCCGACGAGGGCGGCCCTGTCCTTGTGCAGGGTGGCACGGACGACGAGCCGACCTATTCCGATCCGCTGACCGGTGAAGCCGTTGCCGACATCGATCCGGATACGATGTCGAAGGTGAAGATCAATAATTCAGTGCGTACGCTCATCGGGACGATGATGAGCCAGATGACGCTTCTGAGCCCTGATCGCGGCGCCCGTCTTGCGGCAGCCCAGGGGCTTTTGAAGGATGCCGATCCTGCCAACCTCGATCTGCTCACCTCGGCTTTGGCGGATGAGAAGGACGCCGAGATCAAGAGCACGATGGAGACTGCTCGCGCGGTGATGGTGCTAAAGAGCAATGTGAGCGCCGATAAAAAGCGGCAGGCGATCGATACGGTAGCTGCCCGCGGCGGCCGCGATGCGCTGACCATTCTGACCACGGCGCTGGCAACCGCGCCTGACGATCTCAAGCCTGCCATCCAGGCGCATATTTCCACCATCAACCGCAGCCTGGCCCTCTGGAACATCGTCCAGAACGTCTGGTACGGCTTCTCACTCGGCTCGGTGCTGCTGCTTGCCGCCATCGGCCTCGCCATCACATTCGGCGTCATGGGCGTCATCAACATGGCACATGGCGAAATGGTGATGATCGGCGCTTACACGACCTATGTCGTGCAGGAATACATCGCCTCGGCCTTCCCCGGCATGGCGGATTACTCGCTGGCCTTCTCGGTGCCGGCCGCTTTCATCTTCACGGGCTTCGTCGGTCTCATCATCGAACGAACCGTCATACGCTATCTCTACGGCCGGCCGTTGGAAACGCTGCTGGCCACCTGGGGCGTGTCGCTGATCCTGCAGCAAGCTGTGCGCACGGTCTTCGGCCCCACTAACCGTGAGGTTCGCAATCCAAGCTGGATGTCGGGCGCTTTCGATTTCGGTGGTCTGTCGATCACCTGGAACCGCTTGTGGATCATCGTCTTTTCGATGGCGGTGTTCGTGGCGCTGCTGATGCTGCTGAAGCGCTCTGCCTTTGGCCTGCAGATGCGCGCCGTCACGCAGAACCGACGCATGGCATCGTCCATGGGTATCCGCACCGGCTGGGTCGACGCCTTCACCTTCGCGCTCGGATCCGGCATTGCCGGCATGGCGGGTGTGGCGCTCTCGCAGATCGACAACGTCTCGCCGAACCTCGGTCAGAGCTACATCATCGACAGTTTCATGGTCGTCGTCTTCGGCGGCGTCGGCAATCTCTGGGGCACTCTGGTCGGCGCGCTGTCGCTCGGTGTCGTCAACAAGTTCCTCGAGCCCTTCGCCGGCGCCGTGCTTGGCAAGATCCTGGTGCTCGTCCTGATCATTCTCTTCATCCAGAAGCGTCCGCGCGGGCTCTTCGCACTCAAAGGAAGGGCGGTGGAAGCATGATTACGGCCTTCCTTCTCCGGTCTCTCGATCGCCGAATCTCCATTGCCATCGCTATCCTGCTGGTCGTCGCGGTTCTGGTGCCGGTGCTCAATCTGGCGACGTCGGCGGACAATCCATTGCATGTGCCGACCTATATCATGGCACTGTTCGGCAAGTATCTGACCTATGCGCTGCTGGCGCTGGCGCTTGATCTCGTCTGGGGCTTCTGCGGCATTCTCTCGCTCGGTCACGGCGCCTTCTTCGCGCTCGGCGGTTATGCGATGGGCATGTATCTGATGCGTCAGATCGGTTCTCGCGGCGTCTATGGAGATCCCATCCTGCCCGACTTCATGGTCTTCCTGAACTGGAAGGAGTTGCCATGGTTCTGGTACGGCTTCGACCAGTTCTGGTTTGCAGCGCTGATGGTGCTCGTCGTGCCCGGTCTGCTCGCCTTCGTCTTCGGCTGGTTCGCCTTCCGCTCTCGCGTCAACGGCGTGTACCTCTCGATCATCACGCAGGCCATGACCTATGCGCTGCTGCTCGCCTTCTTCCGCAACGACATGGGTTTCGGCGGCAATAACGGCATGACGGACTTCAAGGATATCCTCGGCTTCAGCGTGCAGGCCGATGGCACGCGTGCGACGCTCTTTGCGGCAACCGCGCTCCTCCTGGCATTGTCGCTGATGATCGCCTCGGCGATCGTGCGCTCGAAATTCGGCAAGGTGCTGGTCGGTGTGCGTGACGCGGAAAGTCGCACGCGCTTCCTCGGCTACCGGGTCGAGCATTTCAAGCTCTTCACCTTTGTCGTCTCGGCGATGATGGCAGGCATTGCAGGCGCACTCTACGTGCCGCAGGTCGGCATCATCAATCCCGGCGAATTCGCACCAGCCAACTCCATCGAAGTTGTCATCTGGACGGCCGTCGGGGGGCGCGCGACGCTGATCGGGCCGATCATCGGCGCCATCCTCGTCAATGGCGGCAAGACGATCTTCACCGGCCTCTTCCCCGATTACTGGCTGTTTGCGCTTGGCGGCCTCTTCGTGCTCGTCACGCTGTTCCTGCCGAAAGGCATCGTCGGCACGATCGCCCGGTATCTTGGCAAGCGGAAGCCGGTCGTAAACGGTGTGACGCCTGTCGCCGCCGAAGAGGGTGTCGAAGCAAAAATCCAGGCTGCGGAGTAGACCATGATCCCCGACGTCAAACCCAACAGCGTGCTCTATCTCAGCGGTGTCTCGGTCTCCTTCGACGGGTTCAAGGCGCTGAACTCGCTCTCCATCGTCATCGAACCCGGCGAACTCCGGGCGATTATCGGACCAAACGGTGCCGGCAAGACGACGATGATGGATATCATCACCGGCAAGACCCGTCCGGATGAGGGCGAGGTCTTCTTCAACGGCAATATCGATCTCACCAAGAAGGACGAGGCCGATATTGCCCAGCTTGGCATCGGCCGGAAGTTTCAGAAGCCGACGGTCTTCGAAGGCCATACGGTCTGGGACAATCTGGAACTGGCGCTCAACCGTCGGCGCACGGTGTTTTCGACCCTGTTCTATCGTCTCTCAGGAGAGGACAAGGACCGTATCGAGGAAATCCTGGAGACGGTGCGGCTGACGCATCGCCGCGATGAGCTCGCGGCCAATCTGTCGCATGGCCAGAAGCAGTGGCTGGAGATCGGCATGCTTCTGGCGCAGGAGCCGAAGCTCTTGCTCGTCGACGAACCGGTGGCCGGCATGACCGATGCCGAGACGGCGGAAACGGCGATCCTGCTCAAGGACATCGCCAAAACGCGGTCTGTCGTCGTCGTTGAGCACGACATGGGCTTCATTCGCGATCTCGGTGTGAAGGTTACCTGTCTTGCCGAAGGTTCAGTGCTGGCCGAAGGATCCATTGATTTCGTCAGTAACGATCCGAAGGTAATCGAGAACTATCTGGGACGCTGAGATGCTGACAGTCGAAAACGCAAATCTTCACTATGGTGCTGCCCAGGCGCTGCGGGGCATCTCGATCAAGGCTGAGATGGGAAAGATCACCTGTGTGCTTGGGCGCAACGGTGTGGGCAAGAGTTCACTGTTGCGCGCAGTCACCGGCCAGCATCCGATATCGGCGGGAACCATCACCTTCAACGATGCGAAGCTCAATGGCTTGCCGCCTTTTGCCCGCGCCAAGCAGGGTATCGGCTATGTGCCGCAGGGGCGTGAAATCTTTCCGCTGCTGACCGTCAAAGAAAACCTCGAAACTGGCTTTGCTCCGCTTGGCCGCCGCGACCGCAACATCCCGGATGATATCTTCAGTCTTTTCCCGGTACTGAAGTCGATGTTGTCGCGTCGCGGCGGCGATCTTTCGGGCGGACAGCAGCAGCAGCTGGCGATTGGCCGGGCGATGGTCACGCGACCGAAAATCCTTGTGCTCGACGAGCCGACCGAGGGTATCCAGCCTTCTATCATCAAGGATATCGGCCGAGCGATCCGTTACCTGCGCGATTCCACCGGAATGGCAATCCTGCTGGTCGAACAGTATCTCGATTTCTGCCGCGAGCTTGCCGACTATGTCTACATCATGGATCGCGGCGAGATCGTTCACGAAGGTCGTGCCGAGACGCTGGACACGCCGGAAGCGCGCCGCCATCTAACCGTATGATCTTTCTGACCAACGCGCCGGCAGATGCCGCATTTTGTGGCAGATGTGCTTCCGCGCCATCCTACAGCCCGTGGGGCATGGACTTTCGGAAAGCGGCACGGGACTTGCTTTGTTGCGGTCAACAGACACATTCAACGCGAGACGCCAGACAGGATGGCATCTGCACGGGGGTGGCATGACAGGCGCGGCGGCGGGCATCACGAGACCGCAGAGAGCGGAAGGACGAGGGCATCTTGCTGCCAAGGTGCAGGGCGGGCGTACGCGGATTCAGGAGCTTTATCAGGAAGGTGCGGCAAAGATCCGCCTGCCGGATACGTTCGATGCCTCGATGGAGGCTGTCATCATCAATACGGCCGGCGGGCTGACCGGCGGTGACAGGATGAACTGGAGCATATCGGCTGGAGCGGGTACGCGCATCAATGTGACGACGCAGGCCTGCGAGAAGATCTACAAGGCATCGGCCGGTACGGCCGAGGTGACGACGCAGATCGAGGTCGGGCCGGGTGCTCGCGTCGACTGGCTGCCGCAGGAGACCATTCTTTTCGATCGCGCTTCGCTGTTTCGTCGTCTGGATGTCGATCTCGACGACAGCGCGGAGTTCCTCGCGGTCGAAGCCATCCTGCTCGGCCGCACCGCCATGGGCGAGACGATGGAGACGGGCCTGTTTCGCGATCGCTGGCGCATTCGCCGCTCGGGCCAACTTGTTCATGCCGAGGAACTGCGCCTTTCCGATGCAGTGGCGCTGCTTGCGGCAGAGCAGGCTGTGCTTGGCGGGCAGGTGGCCTTTGCGACGGTGCTTTATGCGGGGGCGATGTCGGAAGCCTATCTCGCCAGGGTGCGGCCGCTGATGGACGGACATATGGGCGGAGCAAGCGCCTGGAATGACAAGCTCATCGTGCGTCTTGCCGCGCCCGATGGTTTTGCGCTGAGAAAAATCCTGATCCCGATCATTTCCGCCTTGCGCAACGGAGCGCCTGTGCCGAAAGTCTGGAATCTATGAGTTCAATAAGCGGGTAGACGATGAACCTCACTCCGAGAGAAAAAGACAAGCTGTTGATTTCCATGGCGGCCATGGTGGCGCGGCGGCGGCTGGAGCGCGGCGTCAAGCTGAACCATCCGGAAGCGATCGCCCTCATCACCGATTTCGTCGTCGAAGGCGCCCGTGACGGCCGCCCGGTCGCAGAACTGATGGAGGCCGGTGCCCATGTCATCAGCCGGGATCAGGTGATGGAAGGCATTGCCGAGATGATCCATGACGTGCAGGTCGAGGCGACATTCCCTGACGGCACGAAGCTTGTGACCGTGCACGAACCGATTCGCTGAGGAGCGCAACATGCTGGACCTTCGACCCAATTGCGAATGCTGCGACAAGGACCTGCCGCCTGACAGCGCGGAGGCGATGATCTGCACCTTCGAATGCACCTTCTGTGCCGATTGTGTCGCCGATGTGCTCAAGGGGGAGTGCCCGAATTGCGGCGGCAATTTTGCGGCGCGGCCGATCCGGCCTGCGTCGAAGCTGGAAAAATATCCGGCTTCCACGAAGCGTGTTCTGAAGGCCGAGGGCTGCGCGCCCAAGGTGGCTTAAGGAGAGATAGATGATCCCTGGCGAAATCATTGCCGCTGATGGCGAGATCGAGCTCAACGCCGGTGCGCCGACCCTGACGATCGAGGTGTCCAATACGGGTGACCGTCCGGTGCAGGTCGGCAGCCATTATCATTTTGCCGAGACCAATGCCGGCCTGTCCTTCGATCGCGACAAGGCGCGCGGCATGCGGCTCGATATTCCCGCCGGTACGGCCGTGCGCTTCGAGCCCGGCCAGACCCGGTCAGTGACGCTGATACCGCTCTCCGGCAAACGCGAGGTCTACGGCTTCCGTCAGCTCGTCATGGGCCGGCTCTAAACACAAGAAAAAATGACGGAGGAAATACATGCCCTTGAAGACGGGACTCATCGGTGCAGCCATGATGCTGCTTGCCGCCAGCGCTGCTCATGCCGAAGACGCGGACTGCGAGAATGCGCAGACGCAGGCAGACATGACCAGTTGCGCACAGGCGCGTTATGACAAGGCCGACAAGGGGCTTAATGCCCAATACAAGCTTACGCGCACCGCTATGGTAGCGATCGACAAGGATCTCGACGGTGACATGAAGGGTGCCGAACAGGCGCTCCTCAAGGCACAGCGCGCCTGGATTACCTATCGCGACGCCCAATGTGAAAATTATGGTTTCCAGGCCCGTGGCGGCACGATGGAGCCGATGCTGGTTGCAGGCTGCCTTGCTGACCTGACCGACCTCAGGACCAAGGAGCTCAAGGAACTCGCGGACGGGATGGGCCAGTAAGGTGGGCAGGACAATCATGATTGTTGGCAACGGCGAAGTGGGAGAGGGAGGGGCAGAGACCATCAATGCTGCCGACTTCGTCATCCGCTTCAACGAATGCCGCTCCTATGGCGCCGGTGGCACGCGTACCGATGTGGTCGCCGTGTGCAATACCGGCCGGCCGGGCAGAGCGATGATCGGCTCCGAGAGCTGGCGCACCCATCCAGGTACTGTCGACGCATCGGAAGTCTGGAGCGTGCGGGACCCCGAGAAATTCGCGGCTATGCGTGCTCCGCTTGCCGTCTCGCATCCGGAGCTCGATGACTTCTGCGATGACTATACGAGTCAATTCAACGACTTCTGCATGCAAACTGGCAAGTTACATCGGGTCGTTGACAAACAGATTCATGAAGGCGTCGACAGGGCGCTTTCTGCGTTCTCACCAGCGCCCTACGTCGTGCCGAGCAGCGGTATGATCGTGATCGGCGAGGTGCTCGACAGATTTCCCGATGACGAGGTGACGCTTGCAGGCTTCGGCCATGTGGGCTGGGAATGGCATCCCTTCGCCGCCGAGAAGCAGCTCGTCGACTCCTATATTGCAGCCGGCCGTCTGAGGCGGCTTGCCGGAAAACCGCTCGTCTCTTCCTCCCAAGGAGCCTGATAGATGCCCTACAAGATCTCGCGCGCGGCTTACGCCGGCATGTTCGGTCCGACCACCGGCGACAAGGTCCGCCTTGCCGATACGGAGCTTATCATCGAGATCGAAAAAGACTTCACCACCTATGGCGAAGAGGTGAAGTTCGGCGGCGGGAAGGTCATTCGCGACGGTATGGGCCAGAGCCAGATGACGCGGGCTGGCGGGGCGGTCGATACCGTCATCACCAATGCCGTCATCATCGACCATACGGGTATCTACAAGGCCGATATCGGCCTGAAGGACGGGCGTATTGCGGCGATCGGCAAGGCCGGCAATCCGGACATGCAGCCAGGAGTCAACATTATCGTCGGTCCGGGCACCGAGGCTATTGCCGGCGAGGGCAAGATCCTGACCGCCGGCGGCATGGACAGCCACATCCATTTCATCGCGCCGCAGCAAATCGAGGAAGCGCTGATGAGCGGCCTGACCTGCATGCTCGGCGGCGGCACCGGGCCGGCGCATGGCACGCTTGCGACCACCTGCACGCCCGGCCCCTGGCATATAGCGCGCATGATCGAGGCTGCCGATGCCTTCTCGATGAATCTTGCCTTTGCCGGCAAGGGCAATGCCTCGCTGCCAGGCGCGCTGCAGGAAATGGTGCTTGCCGGCGCCACTTCGCTGAAGCTGCACGAGGACTGGGGCACGACACCAGGCGCCATCGACTGCTGCCTGTCGGTTGCCGACGAATATGATGTGCAGGTGATGATCCATACGGATACGCTGAACGAGAGCGGTTTCGTGGAAGACACGATCGGCGCGATCAAAGGCCGTACCATCCATGCGTTCCATACCGAAGGCGCCGGCGGCGGCCACGCGCCTGACATCATCAAGATCTGCGGCCAGCCGAACGTCATTCCCTCGTCCACCAATCCGACGCGGCCCTATACAGTCAACACGATCGCCGAGCATCTGGACATGCTGATGGTCTGCCATCACCTGTCGCCGTCGATCCCCGAGGATATCGCCTTCGCCGAGAGCCGTATCCGCAAGGAGACGATCGCAGCCGAAGACATCCTGCACGATATCGGCGCTTTCTCGATTATCTCGTCGGATAGCCAGGCTATGGGCCGTGTCGGCGAAGTGCTGATCCGCACCTGGCAGACGGCCGACAAGATGAAACGCCAGCGTGGTCGTCTGAAAGAGGAAAAGGGCGACAACGACAATTTTCGCGTTCGCCGTTACGTCGCCAAATACACGATCAATCCGGCGATCGCGCACGGCCTGTCGCATGAGATCGGCTCCATCGAAGTCGGCAAGCGCGCCGACCTCGTCCTCTGGAACCCGGCCTTTTTCGGCGTGAAGCCGGATATGGTCCTGCTCGGCGGCTCGATCGCCGCTGCACCGATGGGTGATCCGAATGCCTCGATCCCCACACCGCAGCCGGTGCATTATCGGCCGATGTTTGCCTCCTTCGGCAAGAGCCTAACGAATTCTTCGGTCACGTTCGTTTCGCAGGCCTCGCTCGATGCCGGCATCAAGGGGCGCCTCGGCGTCGCCAAGGATCTTGTTGCTGTCAAGAACACGCGTGGCGGCATCTCCAAGGCATCGATGGTTCACAATGATCTGACGCCCGAAATCGAGGTCGATCCCGAAACTTATGAAGTGCGGGCAAATGGCGAGTTGTTAACCTGCGAACCGGCAACGGTGCTGCCAATGGCGCAGCGTTATTTCCTGTTCTGAGAGGCCGTTTCGTCTATGGACGGTATGAAGCTGGCGGTGCGGTGGCTGATACGGGCACTCGCACTGCTTGGCCGGCGGCACGTTCATTCGGAGGCCGCTGTTCGTCGCGGCCGAAGCCTCTTCCGGTTTGACGCCCTCGCAACGTATTCTGATGCTTTCAGGGCCGATCCACACGGATATTGCGATCCCGCTCGATGACCGGCTTCGGATGTCGTTTGCGTTCCTGGAAGATGCCGGTATTCCGGTGAGTGATCCAGCCGCGCATTGGCTGATCTTCGGATGGGGCGGCCGGTCCTTTTATTTGGAGACACCGACCTGGGCTGATCTGAAGCCAATGCCGGTGTTTCGCGCTCTGACGATCGACCGGTCGGTGATGCATGTCGATGTTGCCGGCGACATCTCCGAAACCCACCCCGCGGTGACTGTTCTCATTGTCGATGGTGAGCGGTTCGAGCAGTTGCTCGGATTCGTCGACGATAGTTTCATCCGGGAGAACGGGACGGTGCTGCCGATCGGGGACCGGGGATACGGAGACTACGACAGATTTTTCGAGGCGAAGGGATATTTCAATGCGCTGTTTGGCTGCAACACGTGGACCGCATCTGCATTGCGGACAGGCGGCTTACGGACAGGTTCCTGGAATCCTCTGCCGCAGACGCTGATACTTTCGCTTCGGCTTTATAACTGAAGTATAATAGTAGTCCTGTAAATTTGGCGCCGCTGAGACTGCTGCGTTATTTTCCGTTTTGACCCTTGTCTTTTTGAAACGCCGCTCCCCGTCGCGGTCCTTAAAGTGAAATCCGAGCATTGCACTCCATTGGGTTGTATAAATCAGAAAATGGACTATGATTTTTCGGCCATAGACCATTCTGAAACAGGCCTTGAACACGCTCTATGAAGTCGTTTTAAAATCAATTGCTTAGTTCTGTTTCTCATTATGGTAATTCCTGTCTCGAAAAGCTGCACCTCCTGCTAGAAAAAACAGATTGCCCGAATCCCCTGGAATCACTCGAATTTTAGCGATTGGATTAAGAACCCCGCAGCAATTGCGACCCTATCAATGCCCAGGAAACGCTGGGCAGGAAGGTCGATTCTCATGGAAAACTGGATATCGCTTCAGGCTGAACTTGGTAGTTTCGAACATCGCAGAACCGTTTATGCTTTTGCGCTGAAGATGAGTTTTCTGGCGGTCATTATGTCCGGCTTTATCATCCTGGTTATACTGCCTCCGCTCAACTTCATGGGATTGCTGCCGACCACCCTCGGCCATGCCATGATCTTTGCCATCGTCCTCTCCTGGCTTATCGGCGGAATGGTGTCGGGCGTGTTGTCGCTCGTCGCAGGCTTCGCCATCCATGACCTGACCATTTCGCGTGCCGAGTTCGAAAAGCTCAGCCGTACCGATACACTGTCCGGACTGTTGAACCGGCGCGCTTTCACTGACGCTTTGGATAAGGTGGAAGGGGACGCTTGTCTCGCCATTTTCGACGTCGATCGTTTCAAGACGATCAATGACCGCTTCGGCCACGGCTGCGGGGACGCTGTCATTACTGCCGTCTCGGCCATGCTTTCCGCAGCCTTTGACGGCACGTCGGTTGTCGCGCGGCTCGGCGGTGAGGAATTCGGCGTCGTCGTTCAAGGCGGGACGCCAGAAGAGCGTGTGGCACGCCTCGAAGGCGTGCGGGCACAGATTGCCGCGCGACCGATCCCGGCGGATGGGCATGATGTCACCATCACGATCTCAGGTGGTATTGCCGATCTTCATGAGGGACGCGACAAGGAGGCGGTCTATGCCTCTGCCGACAAGGCGCTCTATCTCGCCAAGGCGCTCGGCCGTAATCGTGTCGTTCATGAGCGGGAAGGGCTGAACCATGCCTGGCATGGGCTCGTCGAAAATGGTCTCGGCGTACAGGGTGTCGGGCCTGACGAGGTGAGCTTGTTGCAGGCATCCGGAATCTAGGCCAGCCGTTTACGAAACGTGCATTGGTGCTTGCATCGCGAAGGGCTATTTTGCATGGTCTAGGTCCCAGTTTAACGGATATGTCATGCAGCGCGTCACATCTTATCTTCCCGCCGGTACCCCTTCCTCCCATCCGACTGCACAGGTCAAGCTGCCGCACGATCTGCGGCACCTGCGTCGCAAGCTCCTGCATCTGGAGAACGGCGAGATGGTCATGCTCGATCTCAAAGAGCCGGTGCTTTTTGCCAATGGCGATATGCTGGTGCGCGATGACGGCGAGCTGATCGAGATTCTTGCCGCCGACGAGAAGCTGTTCGAAATTCGCGGCCGCGACCGCGCGCATCTGATCGAACTCGCCTGGCATCTCGGCAACCGCCATCTCGCTGCGCAGATCGAAGAGGATCGCATTCTCATCCTGCGCGATCATGTCATCCGCACCATGCTGCAGGGACTGGGTGCGATGGTGCTCGATATCAACGAGCCCTTCCAGCCGGCCCGCGGCGCCTATCATTCCCATGGCGGGCATTCGCACGGGCATGACCATCATGATCACGACCACGATCACCATGATCACGGGCGTGATCATGAACATGGGCACGATCATCATGATCACGGCCATCATCACCACAAGCACGATTGACGCCCGATGGATCGGGGTGGCGAGCTGCAGGCTCTGCTGCGCCTGACGGCGTGGCTATCGCCGGCTTTTCCTGTCGGTTCCTTCGCCTATTCCGGCGGCCTGGAGCGGGCGGTGGCGGATGGGCTTGTCGGGGATGCGGACATGTTGCGGCGCTGGCTGCAGACGATGATTGGTAATGGCTCCGTTTGGAACGATGCAGTGCTCTTTGCCGAGAGCCATCGGAGCCATGGTGACGCAACCCGCCTTGCGGAACTCGCCGACCTTGCGGCGGCGCTGGCCGGTTCGCGAGAGCGACATCAAGAAACGATGCTGCTTGGCGAGGCCTTTCTCACAGCTGCGCAAGCCTGGCCGGACGATGTGTTCGAGCGGCTGCCGAAGAAGGCCGCCTATCCGATTGCTGTCGGTGTGGTAACAGGGGCGCATGGCATAGCGCTGGAGAAGGCTCTCGCCGGGTTTCTGCATGCCTATCTCTCCCAGTCCGTCTCTGCCGGCATCCGACTCGGAGTCGCAGGGCAGAAGGACGGCCTCGCCATTCTCTCCCGACTGGAAGAGCATGTGATCGATATAGCCGCGCGTGCAGCCCGCTCCAGCCTTGACGACCTTGGTTCGGCGAGTGTTCAGGCGGATATCGCCGGGCTTCGCCACGAGACGCAACAGACGAGACTATTCCGTTCGTAAGCAACGCTTATCCGCGCACCTGCGTCATTTGACGGTGGCGCGAAACTGACGCTTCGTTATCATCTGACTTCGATTGGAGTGAGACATATGAAATCAAGAAACGGACCCTTGCGTGTTGGCATCGGCGGGCCAGTAGGCTCGGGCAAGACGGCGCTCACCGAAAAGCTCTGCAAGGCGATGCGCGACGATTATTCCGTCGCGGTCGTGACCAATGATATCTACACGACCGAGGATGCAGAGGCGCTGGTGCGCATGCAGGCGCTGCCGTCCGAGCGCATTGTCGGCGTCGAGACTGGTGGTTGCCCACATACGGCGATCCGTGAGGATGCGACGATCAACCTGCAGGCCATTGCCAACCTCAACGAGCGTATTCCGGATCTCGATGTGGTCTTCATCGAATCGGGTGGCGACAATCTGGCCGCGACCTTCTCGCCGGATCTGGCCGATATCACCATCTACGTGATCTCCGTCTGCCAGGGTGAGGAGATTCCGCGCAAGGGCGGGCCGGGGATTACCCGATCCGACCTTCTCGTCATCAACAAGAAGGATCTGGCGCCCTATGTTGGTGCTGACCTTGAAGTCATGGAGCGGGACGCGACGCGCATGCGGGCGACCCGCCCCTTCGTCTTCTCCGATATGAAGCGTGGCGACGGGATCAATTCGATCGTCGATTTCCTAAGGGTGCAGGGCGGGCTCTAAAGGCTCAAATCTTTCTCAACGCGTTGACATCGTTGATGGCGATGAAGCGACCGCGTACCGTCACGCCAGTCGATTTCAGCGTCGAGAATGCACGTGAGAGCGCCTCCGGCGCTAGCCCGAGTTTGCGGGCTAGCAGGTTCTTCGGGAAGGGCAGCCGCAGCGAGGCCGTTGCCGGTCCTTCCTCTACGCAATGGGAGAGAAGGTAGTGCGCCACGCGCTGCGGCGCCGTCTGCATGCGGTCGTTGGCGAGGCATTCCATCGTCGACAGCAGGTGCAGCGACAGGCTGCGCATGATTGCGGTCCCAATCCGGGGGTGTTCCGCCAGGAGCGCGCGTACCTTGCCGATGTGGAAGCGGGCAAGCATCGTGTTGTCCATCGACTGGGCTCCATAACGATAGGTGCCACCGGCCTGGATAAGACATTCTGCGAAAGTGTCGCCAGGCTCGCAGATACGCATATCCGCCTCGCGACCCTCTCCGTTCAGACGAAAGAGTCGGACGTACCCCTCCAGCACGCTATAGAAATAGATGCCAGGTTCGCCTTCCTGGAAGAGAATGTCGTGGGAAGCAGACGTCACCACCGTGGAACAGGCGCGCAGCGCCTCCGTTTCCTCGCTATCCAACTCGGCGAATATTCCGGCTCTGGAAAGCAGCGCGCGCTCGCGGTTGCTCGGCATCAGCATCCTGTTCATGTTCCGGCCTCAGGCGGCGGTCAAAGCCGCAGATATCCCTCTTGATGCCAGAATAGGGGAAGCGAAGCGCGGGGGAATTGATTTTGATCAAACGCTGCAGTTGTGCGCACTTTATCGAGGGGTCTGGTCGGTCGGAATGGTGAACGACCAGGCATCCGGGCGTTTGCGGCCGCCAATGAATCGGGGCGCGAAAGGCAGGAAGACAAAGAGGCGCTTGCCACGCTCGGTCTCCACAACGGGCCTGACGTAACTCGGGTTCCCCCAGCGGTCCTCATAGAGATCCTTGAATAGCGAACTGATCGGGATCATTGTTTCATTCTCCGTTTATTGAATCGATTCAACATGTGAATAGAGTTATTGAACCGATTCAATTTTTCTCCTGTCGCTGAGAAATGTCAAGTTTCTTTTGAATCGATACAATCGTTTGCTAGAGTGCGGAATAGATACCTGCAAGGAGCTGTCTTGGCTAAAGGGCATGTAAGGTTGGCTGACGTCGCCAGGGCGGCGGGTGTATCGCAGGGCACGGCGTCGAATGTTTTCAGCCGTCCAGACGTGGTCCGGGAAGAAGTGCGGGAGCGGGTGCTCAATGTCGCTCGCGAACTCGGTTACCGCGGTCCTGATATCAAGGGCAGGTTGCTGAGGGCAGGGCGGGTGAACGCGATCGGCGTCGCGGCTGTCGAACCGCTCACCTATTTCTTCGACGATCCCTGGGCGCGGTCGTTAATGACGGCGATCGGCGAGGTTTGCGATGCCAGCGGCACCGGCATTGCCGTCGTATCGGCGATGAACGAGGAGCGGCTTGCCTGGAACATCAACAGCGCGCTCGTCGATGGCTTCATCCTGCTCTGTGTGGAAGGGGGAGAGAGGCTGGTCGAGCTCACCCGTCAGCGGCAACTGCCGTTCATCGCGCTCGCGCTCGGCATAGAGGATGCGACCATCCCGGCAATCGGCATCGACAATGTCTCCGGAGCCGCCGCGGCCGCGCGGCATCTGCTGGAGCTCGGGCACCGGAACATTGCGATCCTATCAATCGGCGATGTGGATGGCCTCGTTGGCCCGATTGCGCCGGAGCGGGTGGACCCTGAAATGGAAGCGACGCCGCGCGACCGCATGCATGGCTACTGGCAGGCGTTGGCGGAATACGGCATCTCCCGCGAGGCGGTTCCGATACAGGGGACGTTGCATGACAGACCGAGCACGCTGACGGCAATGGCGGCGCTGTTCTCGTCCGACACTCCGCCGACGGCTATTCTGGCGATGTCGGACAAGGTTGCACTCTATGCCATACAGTGGCTGGCCGAACGCGGGCTCAAAGTACCCGAGGACGTTTCAATCGTCGGCTTCGATGGCGTGCCGGAAGCTGCGACCTCCTTGCCGCGGCTGACCACGGTCGCGCAGCCCTTTGCCGAGATTGCACGACGTTCGGTAACGGCAATCCTCGAAAATGCGCTGCCCAAAGACCATGAGGCGCTCGATCTCGAACTTGTCGTAAGGGACAGTACGGCGCCGCCACGCTCGCGCTAGACATGGAAAACAAAAAGGCCGGGTCGATGCCCGGCCTTTTCTCTCGTGGTATTCGGTTTACTCGGCCGCGAAAGGCGGCAGGCGCAGCACGTTAGTTTCGTTGGCAGTCTTGCGCTTGCTTTCCGGCTTCTCGATGGCGTCCAGGCGTTCTTCGAGGGTTTCGATCGTATTCCGGCTGGTCTTGAGTTCGCGTGTCAGTTCCTCGCGCGACATGGCCAGTTCTTCCTCTTCCTTTTTACCAACGAGGCGGCCGAACAGCCAGCCAAGCAGTCGGGACAGGTCGTCCATGATCAGGAAGAAGGAGGGGACGACAACGAGCGAGAGCACCGTCGAGACGATGATGCCGCCGATCACGGCAATCGCCATCGGCGCGCGGAAGGAGCCGCCTTCGCCGACGCCGAGCGCAGACGGCAGCATGCCCGCCGACATGGCGATCGAGGTCATGATGATCGGGCGGGCGCGCTTGCGGCCGGCTTCCACCATGGCATGAACGCGTTCTAGGCCGTGCCGCTTCATTTCGATGGCGAAATCCACCAGCAGGATGGCGTTCTTCGTCACGATGCCCATCAGCATCAGGATACCGATCAGAACCGGCATCGACAGTGCGTTCTGAGTGACGATCAGCGCCGCGGCCACGCCGCCGATGGCAAGCGGTAGCGAGAACAGGATGGTGAAGGGTTGGATCACGTCCTTGAAGAGCAGGATCAGCACGACGAGAACCAGCAGCAGGCCCATCAGCATGGCGTTGCCGAAATTGCCGACCAATTCGGCCTGCACCTTGGCGTCACCGCTTTCGGCCAGATGCACCGTTTTCGGCAGGTTCGTCTCCGAGACAATGCGTTTGAACTCGCCCGACGCTGTATCGAGCGCCGTGCCGAAGGGCACGTCGGAGCCGATGGCGACGACGCGGTTGCGGTTGTTGCGCTTGATCGAGCTGGGGCCTTCCGAATAATCGATGTCGGCGACGCTGTAGAGCGGCACGGAGGCGCCGCTTGAGGTCTTGATCTTCAGCGCCCGAATGGAGGCCAGATCGCGGCGGACATCGAGCGAGGTCTGGACGCGGATCGGAATCCGCCGGTCATCGAGCGAGATCTTGGCAAGGTTTGCGTCGATATCGCCGATCGTGGCAACACGAACCGTCTCCGAAATCTGCTGCGGCGTGATGCCGAGCCGCGATGCCTCGGCCATGCGCGGACGGATCTGCAGTTCCGGTCGTGGCAGGGCGCCTTCCGAAGAGACGTTGGCGAGGATCGGCGAAGCGCGCAGCTTGGATTCAAGCAGGCTCACCGCATCGTTCAGATCCTGTTCGTTGGACGAAAGGAAATTGAAGGTAAGATCCCGTTCTGCGCGGTCGTTGACCTTGGAGATGCGCGCATCCGGGATGGAACGCACCGCGGCGAAGATATCCTTCTCCACATCCCACTGCGGACGCGTGCGGCCGTGCTCTTCCATCTTCGGGACGTACTGACCAACGAAGGGCAATGAACCGAGGCCCTTGTTCACGAGGGTCTTGACCAGCGAATGGTCGATATTGCCAAGGATGACGCGTATGGTGGCGCGACGCAACTCGAGATCGCCCTTCGGCGATGCGCCGCCAAGGACGAAGACGCTCTCGACGCCATCGATGCCGCGGACCGCATCATAGATCTTGTCGGTCGTTGCCGCTGTTTCATCGAGTGTCGCGTTCGGCGGCAGTTCGACTGACAGGACGACGCGCGAAGAGTCGTCCGGCGGCATGAAACTGCCCGGCACCTGGCTCAGAAGCATCATCGAGCCGATCAGGAAGCCGATGGCGGCAAGCAGCGTCGTGTAACGCCAGTACCATTTGCGGGTCGTACCGGTGACGAGGCGGGTATAGCCCTTCATCAGCAGGCCGTCATTATCCTGATGGTCTTCCATCCCGTCTTCGGCGCGCATCAGATAGGCGGCCATCAAAGGCGTGACGAGACGCGCTACCATCAGCGAGAAGAAGACGGAGAAGGCGACGGTTAGGCCGAACTGGATGAAATACTGGCCGGCAATGCCCGGCATGAAGGAAACCGGCACAAAGACGGCGATGATGGTGAAGCTGGTGGCGATAACGGCAAGGCCGATTTCGTCAGCAGCTTCGAGCGCCGCTCGATAGGGCGTTTTGCCCATCTTGATATGACGGGCGATGTTCTCGATCTCGACGATTGCGTCGTCGACCAGAATACCGGTCGCCAGCGTCAGCGCCAGGAAGCTCACGAGGTTCAGCGAGAAGCCCATGAGATCCATGATCCAGAAGGTCGGGATCGCAGACAGCGGTAAAGCGACGGCAGCAATCAGCGTCGCTCGCCAGTTGCGCAGGAAGAGGAACACCACGATAACGGCGAGGATCGAGCCTTCCATCAGCGTGTGGAGGGCTGCCTCATAGTTGCCGTAGGTGAAGTAGACGGAATCGTCGACCATCTGGATGGCGACATTGGGGTTTGCTTTGCGCACCTCGTCGAGGCTCGACGCCACGGTTTCGGCCACCGAGACCTCGCTGGCGCCCTTGGCGCGGAAGACAGCGAAGGTGACCGACGGCGTGCCGTTGAAGCGCGAGAAGGACTTCGGTTCTTCATAGGTGTCGGTGATGGTGCCAAGTTCGGAGAGCTTCACGAAACGACCGTTCGGGAGCGTGATCGAAGTCTCGGTCAGCTGCGCGACGCTGCGGGCGTCGCCGAGCGTGCGGATGGTTTGCTCATTGCCCGCCACCTGGCCACGGCCGGAACCAAGGTCAACGTTGGTACCGCGCAGCTGCTGGTTCACGTCGGCGGCATTGATGCCGTAGGCGTTCAGCTTGTCCTGATTGAGCGAGACGCGGATTTCGCGGTCCGAGCCGCCGTAACGGTCGATACGGCCGATGCCGGGCTGGCCCTGCAGGGCGCGCTTGACCGTGTCATCCACGAACCAGGAGAGTTCTTCGAGCGTCATGTTCGGGGAGGAGACGGCAAAGGTCTGAATCGCCTGGCCCTCGACATCGACCTTCGAAACGATCGGCTCTTCGATGCCAGCCGGCAGGTCGGAGCGGATCTTGTCGATCGCGTCTTTGGTGTCCTGCACGGCTTCGGCCGTCGGCTTCTCGATGCGGAAGACGACGACGGTCTGCGATTGGCCGTCGGTCACGGTCGATTGAATTTCATCGATGCCGCTGATCGAGGCAACGGCATCTTCGACTTCCTTCGTCACCTGCATTTCGAGCTCGGAGGGCGAGGCGCCGCTCTGTGTCACTGTGATGGAGACGACGGGAACGTCGATGTTCGGGAAACGGGTGATCGGCAGTGCGTAAAAGGCTTGGATGCCGACAAAGAGCAGCAACGCGAAGCCGAGCAGCGGCGCAATCGGATTGCGGATCGACCAGGCGGAGAAGTTCATGGAGCTAACCTCAGTCAGTTCGACGCAGCGGATTCTTCCGCCACCGGAGCGATCTTGTCACCGTCACGCACGAAGGCGCCGGCCTTGGCTACGACCACATCACCGTCCTTCAGGCCGCTGGTGATCTCCACAAAGCCGCTATCCTGGATGCCGGTTCCGATATCCACCTGCTTGACCACGTTATTCTCTACCTTGCGGGTGAAGGAGCCATTGCGGCTGGTATTAACGGCAGAAAGCGGCAGGGCGAGGGCATTGGTTTCAGCAATGATAATCTCGGCGCTGCCATACATGCCGGCCCGGGCGCCACTATCATCGTCGATGGCAATGTGAACCGCGCCGAGGCGCGTGGTCTGATCGACGATCGGGGCGACGAGCCGAACCTTGCCTTCGATCTTGGTGTTGCCGCCGGCGACGGTGACGATCGCCTTCTGGCCGACCTTGATCTTCTGGATGTCGGTTTCGGAGAGGTCGGCGACGAGTTCGATCGCGCCGTCCTTGATGACGGTGAACAAGGGATCGCCGTTCCCAGCAGCGATCGCGCCGATCTTGGCATTCTTGGCGGAAACCACACCGGCAACGGGTGTCTTCACATCCGTGCGGGCAAGCTTCAGATCGGCATCGGCGATCTGGCTGTCGACCACCTTGAGATCGGCCTCGGCAACCTGGATTGCCTGTTCGGCGGAGTTGACGCGGGCATTGGCAGCCGTGGCTGCGGCATCGGCCTGTTCGACCGTTGCGGTGGAGACGGTACCCTTCTTGCCCATTTCCTGGGCGCGGGCCTGCTGCTGGCGTGCCTGCTCGGCATTGGCCTGCGCTTCGACGAGTTGGGCGCGGAGCTGGGCAAGGGTCGCTTCACCCTTAGCCTTGGTTGCCATCATCTGGCTCTTCTGCAGCACCAGGGCATCGTCATTCAGGGTTGCAAGCGTGCTGTCGGCAGCAACTTCATCGCCGACATCGACGTTCAGCGCGCGGATGGAGAGGCCATCGACCTGAGGCTGGATATAGACCTCCTCGATCGGCCGGACCGTTCCGGTGCCGATCACCCGATCGACCAGCGGGCGCTCGGTCGCTTTGGTGACGACGATCGCCGGAAGGTTCTGCGGGGCCTGGGCCTGCGGCTGGGAGGCTTTGGGTTCCTGTGCGAATGCAGCCGGGACTGCAAAAGCAGCTGCAAGAAAGGTCGAGGCCGCAAAAGCGGCGACAAGAAAAGTGGAGGCGCGTAGTGATGCGTGCGGCTTGAGTGCCATGCGTCGTGGTCCAATCTCTTGACGGGATCGGCCGGACTCACGCGTCCTCAAACAGGTTCGCGGTCGGGCGAATGCCGTCTTCCAAATCTCAGAGGTATTTACCCGCATCCCGTTTGCCGGAACTCATCGTCCCTATCCAGCAAATTCGGCTAGTACGTGGTATCGATTTGCTCCACATGCAAGCCCGGCAGAAAATAATTCCCCGTGAGACACTATTAATTACCATTGCGGGGCTCATCAATCACCTCAGGGTTATGTGAACATGACGAAGATTGATCGGCCTGAACATCTTAAAGCGTGTCACGGTCATTCGTATCCGTTCTCACGCTTCAAGTTTCTGTTTTACGCATGTCGTTATCGCAATATCGGTGTCCGGTTTTGCGCGACATTCTATAGACGTTTGACGCCTGACAAATGCGACAGTTGCAAGGAGTTTTTTTCATTGGGTGCAAAAAAATAACAACGCGCGGGAAAATCTCCCCCGCGCGTTGTATTTCAGTATCGAGACGCTCTTACTTTGCGGCAGCGTCGGTGATGTCGTGAGTCCAGGCGCCCGACGGCTCCTTGTTGATGATCTTCTGGTCGAGCAGGGCCTTTGCCGTGCGATCGTAGAGCGTTGTGTCGAGCTTGCCGGTGCCGTCGCCAATCAGCTTGGCAACCTCGCCCATCATGCGCTTCTGGTGGTTTTCGTCCTGGCCCCCGGCATCGACAACGATTTCAGCCGCATCGTCCGGATTCTCCACGGCGTATTTCCAGCCCTTCATGGAAGCGCGGACGAACTTGACCATTTTCTCCTTGAAAGCCGGATCCTTCAGCTTGTCTTCCATCGCATAGAGGCCATCCTCCAGGAGGTCGTTGCCCATAGCGGTATAGTTGAAGACAGTGAGGTCTTCCGGCTTGAAGCCTGCATCGATCGCTTGCCAGTATTCGTTATAGGTCATGACCGAAATGCAGTCGGCCTGCTTCTGCAGGAGCGGCTGTACGTCAAAGCTCTGCTTCAGCACGGTGACGCCGTTAGCGCCGCCATCGGTCTTGAGGCCGAGCTTGTTCATCCAGGCGAAGAAGGGATATTCATTGCCGAAGAACCAGACGCCGAGCGTGTGACCCTTGAAGTCGGCTTCGGTCTTAACCGGACCGTCCTTGCGGCAGATCATTTCCATGCCGGACTTCTGGAAGGGCTGGGCGATGTTGACGAGCGGAACGCCCTTTTCGCGGGCAACCAGCGCGCCGCCCATCCAGTCGACGATCACATCGGCGCCGCCGCCGGCAATCACCTGCTCGGGAGCGATGTCAGGGCCGCCCGGCTTGATATCGACGTCAAGGCCTTCCTCTTCGTAATAGCCCTTGTCCTTGGCGACATAATAGCCGGCGAACTGAGACTGGGTGACCCATTTCAGCTGCAGCGTGACTTTGTCGGCGGCCATCGCGTGCGCCGCAGCAAGCGACATAGCGCTCGCCATCATTGCAACCATCAACTTTTTCATTTTCTTTTTTCCCTCTGAAGTTATGCCCAGGCCACTTGCGTGGCCAAGGCGCGCCTAACCACCACGGATAGACGGATGCCAGAAAGTCACCGCCCTTTCGGCAAGGGCGACGACACCATAGAAGATCGAGCCTGCGAGCGCCGCGACGGCGATCTCGGCCCAGACCATGTCGACATTCATGCGGCCGATCTCGGTGGAGATCCGGAAGCCCATGCCGACGATCGGCGTTCCGAAGAATTCCGCAACGATGGCACCAATCAGCGCCAGCGTCGAGTTGATCTTCAGTGCGTTGAAAATGAAGGGCATTGCGGCCGGAAGCCGAAGCTTTAGGAGCGTCTGCCAGTAATTCGATGCATAGGTGCGCATCAGGTCACGCTCCATGTTGCCAGAGGCGGCAAGTCCGGCGACCGTGTTCACCAGCATCGGGAAGAAGGTCATGATGATGACGACGGCAGCTTTCGACTGCCAGTCGAAGCCGAACCACATGACCATGATCGGAGCAACGCCGATCATCGGCAAGGCCGAAACCAGATTGCCGATCGGCAGCAGGCCACGACGCAGGAAGTCGAAGCGGTCCGCGAGGATGGCAAAGATGAAGCCGCTGATGCAGCCGACCGCATAGCCGATCAGCACCGCCTTGAAGATTGTCTGCCTGACATCTTCGCCGAGGATCGGCAGCGAACCTGCGATACGGGCCCAGATCGCGCTCGGTGGCGGCAGCAGCACGAAGGGAATGCCGGCACCACGGGTGATCGCTTCCCAGATGACGAGGATCCAAGCACCGAAGATTGCTGGGATCAAGAGGCGCAGCAGCCATTGGCCCGATGGTGTCTGAGGCTTCAGGTCCGAAAGCTCTGTCACGCAGCGCCAAGCGAGCAGCCAGCAGGCGGCGAGCAGCAGGAAGAAGGAAGTTCCAGCGAAACCTTCATTGCCCGCGAGCGTGCCGAGCAGCAGCCAGGTGGAGCCGTGGGCGCCGATGAAGAGGGCGGCTGCGACTGATATTGTCGACAGAGGCGCGAAGGAGATCAGTGCTGCGGCGCCGGCTAGAAGAGCGATCACAGCGACCGTGCCCGAGGATGGAGGCTGGGTGCCGCCCGCTGCAAAGAGCGGCAGCATGATCATGGCCCCGGCGACGAAGAGGAGGGCGACCAGACCCTGCCAAGACATGACGACCGGTTTCTGTTTCATGCCGGCCTCCTGCCCATGGCGCGGTCGACGATCCTGGCGGCAAGGCCGACGATGGCGACAAGGATCGCCGCAAGCACCGAGCCCGCCACTAGGGCCGCCCAGATATCGATTGTCTGGCTGTAATAGGAGCCGGCAAGCAGCTTCGAGCCAATACCGGCGACAGCACCGGTCGGCAGTTCGCCGACGATTGCGCCGACAAGGCTTGCGGCGATCGCCACCTTCATCGAGGTGAAAAGGAAGGGAATGGAGGCGGGTACGCGCAGTTTCCAGAAGGTTTGGGCGGCCGTGGCATTATAGGTGCGCATCAAGTCGAGATGCATGACCTCCGGCGATCGCAGCCCCTTCACCATGCCGACGGCGACCGGGAAGAAGGAGAGATAGGTCGATATCAGCGCCTTCGGGATCAGACCTGTGATGTTGATCGAGCCGAGAACGACGATGACCATCGGTGCGATTGCCAGGATCGGCACCGTCTGCGAGGCGATGATCCAGGGCATCAGGCTGCGGTCGAGCGCCTTGATATGGACGATGCCGACGGCAATGATGATGCCGAGCAGCGTACCGAGCGCAAAGCCGAGCACGGTCGAGGAGAGGGTGACGCCGGCGTGATAGACGAGGCTGCGGTTGCTCGAGAACTTTCTCAGAAAGGTATTTTCGAACACGTTCTGCGCCACCTGATGCGGCGCCGGTAGCAAGGGCTTCGGCTGGGACAGCGTCTTGCCGATGAATTCCATAGGCGTCGAGGTGACGTTGTTGCGCGTATCCATATCGCGCTGGAAGGGCGCGTTCATGAAGACGGCGGCGACGTACCATATCGCAACCAGCACCAGCAGTATGGTGAGGACGGGAACGATCTTGTCTTTGAGGCTGTCGGGTTTCATGCCGCCTCCCTCCCTGTGTGGAGGATGAGGTTACCCCCCTCTCCGCCCTCGTGGGGGAGATATCCGGCAGGACAGAAGGGGGTAACACCTGAACGCCAAGCCTTACTGCTCATAGCTATGCCCCGCCCTCAGCCCTTCGCGGACGCGATGGGCGATTTCCAGGAACTCCGGAGTCTCGCGAATATCGAGCGGGCGCTCGTTTGGCAGCGTCGAGTCGATCACGTCTGTCACGCGACCGGGGCGAGGCGACATGACGACGATCTTGGTGGAGAGGTAGACGGCTTCGGGAATGGAATGGGTGACGAAGCAGATCGTCTTATTGGTGCGCGCCCAAAGTTTCAGGAGCGCGGCATTGAGGTGATCGCGGACGATTTCGTCGAGCGCGCCGAAAGGTTCGTCCATTAAGAGCAGGTCGGCATCAAAGGCTAGGGCGCGGGCGATCGAGGCGCGCTGCTGCATGCCGCCGGAGAGCTGCCAGGGGAATTTCTTGTTGAAGCCTGAAAGTTCGACGAGATCGAGCGCATCGGCGATACGCTTTTTCTGATCAGGTCTCGAATAGCCCATGATCTCCAGCGGCAGGGCGATGTTCTTCTCGATCGTGCGCCAGGGATAGAGCGCCGGCGCCTGGAAGACATAGCCAAAGGCGCGTGCCTTGCGTGCCTCTTCCGGCGACATGCCATTGATGGCGATATCGCCCGACGTCGTACGCTCGAGATCGGCAATCACGCGCAGGAAAGTCGTCTTTCCGCAGCCGGATGGGCCAATGAAGGAGACGAATTCGCCCTTGCAGATATCGAGAGTAACATCGCTCAGCGCATGCACTGGCCCGTCATTCGTCTGGTAGGTGAGACAGAGATCCTTGGCGGATACGACGGAGGGTGCTTGCATTAATCAACCAGTCTTGTTTTCGCCGCGCGGGCGCAGTTTTCCATGATATTATTGCCGCCGGCCTTTCCGGCAGCATAGTCCTTGGAGGATGAGGATGGACATAAAATCAAAGCCCACCTGCCATATTGTTCGCCCCGACCACACCTATGACGGCAAGCAGGGGCTTAGCTATTTCCAGGGTATTGCCGCCGAGACTGTCGGTGCGAAGGGCATCTGCATGCATCTTCTCACCATTCCGCCTGGTGTGCGGGCCAAGGCGCATCTGCATGAGGCGCATGAGACGGCGATCTACATGCTCTCCGGCGAGGCGCACACCTGGTATGGCGACGAGCTGGAAAACCACGTGATCGTGAGAGCGGGTGAGCTCTTTTACATTCCGGCTGGGGTGCCGCACCTTCCGGCGAACCTCAGCAGCACACCCTGCACGGCGATCATTGCGCGCACCGACCCGAACGAGCAGGAGAGCGTCATCCTGTTGCCCGAGTTGGATGCGCTGGTGCCTGCGTGAAGCTATCGGCATAGCGGCAGCGGCCCCCACTTGATTGCAGCATCCGAGGTGAGGCCGATCGTATAGCCCTTCGGTCCTGAGGTGATCCGAGCGGTATCGTCGGCGCTGTTCTCTTCGCCTTCTGCGTGGCAGGAGACCGTTGCAGTGAAGTTCTTGCCCTCGGTCTTCAGAACCTTCTTGATTTCGCAATAGGAGACGGCGGTCGTGATGCCCTCTGATGTCAGCAGAAAGAAATTGTCCGAGCCCGTGCTTTCGCCGCTCTTGGCGTAGGCGCAGCCATCCTTGTTACCGTAGCTGCCTTTGATCGGCAGCGTGTCGGCCTGAGCCATATTAAAGAGGGCCGCACTGGAGAGCGCGGCCAGGGAGACGATGATCGGAAGCAGATGGCCGCGCATTTGTATCACACCCCGCTTGCCGGGATGCCCGTACGTTCAACCTTCCGGGGGGCGGTGATCTCCTTCCAGGTCGAAAGCGCCTTGCTGACGGCGGTGACCGGCTCGCGCCTGACGAATTCGCCATGGCCTGAGCGGGTCTTGACCGTGTCCTCCTCGATCGCCACGACGCCGCGCGTCAGCGTGTAGCGCGGCAGGCCGGTGACTTCCTTGCCTTCGAAGACGTTGTAGTCGATCGCCGACTGCTGGCTCTTCGACGAAATGGTCTTGGAGCGCTTCGGATCCCAAACAACGATATCGGCATCGGCGCCGACGAGGATCGCGCCCTTCCTGGGGTAGATGTTGAGGATCTTGGCGATGTTGGTGGAGGTGACGGCGACAAATTCGTTCATCGTCAGGCGGCCGGTATTGACGCCATAGGTCCAGAGCATCGGCATGCGGTCTTCCAGACCGCCGGTGCCATTCGGGATCTTGGTGAAGTCGCCGACGCCGAAGCGCTTCTGCGCCGTCGTGAAGGCGCAGTGATCGGTCGCCACCACCTGCAGTGAGCCGGAGGCGAGGCCGGCCCAAAGGCTGTCCTGATGCTGCTTGTTGCGGAAGGGAGGGGACATGACACGGCGGGCGGCGTGATCCCAGTCCTTGTTGAAATATTCGGTCTCATCGAGCGTCAGGTGCTGGATCAGCGGCTCGCCATAGGCGCGGATGCCCTTGCTGCGCGCCCGACGGATCGCTTCATGGGCCTGTTCGCAGGAGGTGTGGACAATGTAGACAGGGCAGCCGGCCATGTCAGCGATCATGATGGCGCGGTTGGTCGCCTCGCCCTCGACTTCGGCCGGGCGCGAATAGGCATGCGCTTCGGGACCATTATTGCCTTCCGAGAGCAGCTTGGCGGACAGCGAGGCGACGACATCGCCGTTTTCCGCATGGACGAGCGGCAGGGCGCCGAGCTCGGCGCAGCGCTGGAAGGAGGCGAACATCTCGTCATCGTTCACCATCAGCGCGCCCTTGTAGGCCATGAAGTGCTTGAAGGTGTTGATGCCCTTATCCTGGACAATCGTCTTCATCTCGTTGAAGACCTGTTCGCCCCACCAGGTAATCGCCATGTGGAAGGAATAGTCACAATTGGCCCGCGTGGACTTGTTGTCCCACATGGTCAGCGCTTCGAGCAGCGACTGGCCCGGAGAGGGTAGAGCGAAATCGACGACCATGGTCGTACCGCCGGCAAGCGCCGCCCGTGTGCCGCTTTCGAAATCGTCGGAGGAATAGGTGCCCATGAAGGGCATTTCGAGATGGGTATGCGGATCGATGCCGCCTGGGATGATGTAACAGCCTGTGGCATCCAGCTCCTCGTTGCCGGAGAGGTTCGGCCCAATCTCGACGATCTTGCCGCCGTCGATCTTCACATCCGCCTTATAGGTGAGGTCGGCCGTGACGATGGTGCCGTTCTTGATGACTGTGGTCATGATCGTTCCCTATTCTTTATCGTTGTTTGGCAGGCGAATAAAAATCCGGCAGTTTGGCGCTGAACTCGAGGCGGCCCTCTATTGCAGCCAGGATTGTTTCGAGGACCGAGCGTGGTTCGCGCAAGATTTCCTGATTCTAGAAGCGTAGGACGGAATAGCCATTGGCGTTGAGCCAAAAGGGTCGGATGAGGGGGCTCCGGGCGCGATAGTAGACATCACACTACAATCTCCGCCGTCTCGACCACCGCATGGAACAGCACATCGGCGCCCGCCGTCGCCCATTCTTTGGAAATCTCTTCCGCCTCGTTGTGGCTGAGCCCACCCACACATGGGCACATCACCATCGTCGCGGGCGCGACCTTGGCGGCCCAGCAGGCGTCGTGGCCGGCGCCGGAGATGATGTTCATGTGGCTGTAGCCAAGGCGTTCGGCGGCGGAGCGGACGGAGGTGACGAGCTTTTCGTCAAAGGTGACAGGCTCGAAATGGCCGATCGCCTCGATGGAACAGCCGACACCCAATGCATCGCAGATCTTTGGCGCTTCGGCCTCAATCTTTGCCCGCATGCGGTCGAGCTTGGCCTTGTCGGGCGAGCGGATATCGACGGTGAAGACGACCTTGCCCGGCAGCACGTTGCGGGAGTTCGGCGAGAAGAAGACTTGACCGACACCGCCGACGGCGCCCGGCTGTTCGCCCATGGCGACGCCCTGGACCATTTCCAGGATACGCGACATGGCAAGGCCGGCATTGACGCGCATGTTCATCGGCGTCGAGCCCGTGTGGGCCTCCTTGCCGGTCAGCGTGAACTCCAGCCACCACAGACCCTGACAGTGGGTGACGACGCCGATCTGCTTGTTCTCGGCTTCGAGAATCGGCCCCTGCTCGATGTGATATTCGAAATAGGCGTGCATCTTGCGCGCGCCGACCTCTTCGTCGCCGACCCAGCCGATGCGCTTCAGCTCGTCGCCGAAGAGATTGCCATCAGGATCTCTACGGTTATAGGCGAAGTCCAGGCTGTGCGCGCCCGCAAAGACCCCTGATGCCAGCATGGCTGGGGCAAAGCGTGCGCCTTCCTCATTGGTCCAGTTGGTGACGACGATGGGATGCTTCGTCCTGATGCCGAGGTCATTCATCGTCCTGACGACTTCGAGGGCGCCGAGCACGCCGAGCACACCATCATACTTGCCGCCGGTTGGCTGGGTGTCGAGATGCGAGCCGACATAGACGGGAAGGGCATCGGGATCGGTACCGGGACGCGTTGCAAACATCGTGCCCATCTTGTCGACGCCGAGAGTCATGCCGGCCTCTTCGCACCATGTCTTGAAAAGGCTGCGGCCTTCAGCGTCCGCATCCGTCAGCGTCTGGCGGTTGTTGCCGCCGGCAATTCCCGGGCCGATCTTCGCCATGTCCATGAGACTGTCCCAGAGACGGTCTCCGTTGACACGCATGTTTTCGCCTGGCGCTGCCACCATACTGAAAGTCCTCACCTGTTTTGCGGCAGTCATGCAATGTGCCTGCCTGCCTGTTCCCGTGGTCAAGTTCCGCTGCTGGCTTGTTGTTCTGTCAGCGTCGGAAAATCGCCAGTTGCCTTTGTTTTTTATCTGGCAGATAATTTGACCGATTGGTAAACATTACAACTTCCATCGCTGCGCTCAAGACGAAAATCACGAAAAATACAGACAAAAATGCGGGCAATTGCCTATTAAAGCGGCAGGAGAGGCTGCTCTTCCAATCTTGAGCGAAGGAGTTGAATTTCAAGGGGAAAAGAGCGAATGGCCATACCGAGAGCGGCGAAGACACTTCGGCGAACGCGAATCCAGGAAGAGAAGGAAGAGCAGATCCTGGAAGCGGCGCTGGACGTGTTTTCGGTCAGTGGCTTTCGCGGCTCGACCATTGACCAGATCGCCGAGGTGGCGGGCATGTCGAAGCCGAACCTGCTTTATTATTTCCGCACAAAGGAGGCCATGCACCGGGCGCTGATCGACCGGGTACTCTTCAACTGGCTGGAGCCGTTGAGGGCTTTCGATGCGGAAGGCAATCCGGAATCGGAGATTCGCAGCTATATCAGGCGCAAGCTCGAGATGGCGCGCGATTTCCCTCGCGAGAGCCGGCTCTTTGCCAACGAGATGCTGCAGGGCGCGCCGCATGTTCTCGATATGCTGAAAGGACCGCTGAAAGAGCTGGTCGATGAAAAGGCGGCCGTCATCCGCACCTGGATCAAAAGTGGCAAGATCGTCCGCTGCGATCCCTACCACCTCATTTTTTCGATCTGGTCGACAACGCAGCACTATGCCGATTTCGATGTACAGGTTCGCGCCGTGCTCGGCGAAGAGCATTCCGGCGACGGGCGCTTCGAGGACGCGGCGCGTTTTCTGGAGCAACTTTTCATCGGTGGCTTGCGGCCTGATTGAAAGGCTGTCCGGAGCGCACGCGGAGAAGAATCTCCGTGATCCTTTCAATTACAGCGTTTCTGCTCAGCCCATCATTGCCGGAAGCCGGGCCGCCAGCGTGTCGATCGCCAGTCTTACCTTCGGCAGCATAATCGGCGAGCGCAGCCAAAGGGCATGTGCATCGAAGATATTAGGCTCTTCGTGTTTCAGCACCTGGACGAGATGACCGGAGGCCACGCTTTCGCGTACCAGCCAACAAGGCAGCCAGGCAAGGCCGCGTCCTGCGACCGCCGCATCCGAGATGGCTGCGAGATCGTCGAGCCGCAGCCGTGTCTTCGGCTGGACCTCCCGCCACCGATCATCGGGCGTCGGGAAAATCCAGGTCCTTTCATAGTCGCCACGTCTGTAGACGATGCCTTGATGGCGGGGAATATCGGCAATCGTTTGCGGTATGCCATGTCTTTCCAGATAGGCAGGCGATGCGCAGACGGTCATTCGCTGGCGAGCGACGGCGCGGGCCATCAGATCGGGATGGTCTTTCAGCGGGCCGTTGCGGATGACAAGATCGAATCCATCCTCCATGAGATCGACGATGCGGTCGTTGAAGGAAAGGTCGAGTTCGAGCTCGGGATGTTCATCGAGCAGATCCTCCAGAACAGGTGCGATACAGAGGCGACCGAAGAGCACCGGCATCGAGATGCGCAACCGGCCGCGCACGCTGCGGCGGCCTGATTCCAGCATTGCCTCGCCAAGGCGGATTTCCTCGACCGCGCGCAGGCAGCGCTCATAGAAAAAGCGGCCTTCCTCCGTCAGGCTTTGCATGCGTGTCGTGCGATTGAAGAGGCGCACGCCGAGCCGTTGCTCCAGGCGTGCAATGGTCTTGCCGACGGCTGAGCGCGTGAGATGAAGCCGCTCCGCCGCTGCCGAAAAACCGCCAGCCTCGACGGCTTCGACGAAAATCGAAATGCCTTTCAGATGCTCCATATTGTTTCCTCATGGGAACCAGTCTGGCGAATTAATATCGCAACTGGAGAGAAAACTTCAACGATATGTTTCGCTTCCTGCAATCGGACAAGGAGCGAGACAATGCAGACGACACGGCAATGGCAGATCGACATGGTTGGACCGGAGCGAAAACTTGCGATCGGCGAGCGGAGACTGGAGCCGGTTTCGAGCAATAGGATTCTCGTGCGGACGGAGGCGGTTTCGCTGAATTTTCGCGACAGGCTGGTGATGGAAACCGGCATGGGATTGCCGCTGCAATTTCCCTTCGTGCCGGCTTCCGACATGGCCGGAGTCGTGGAAGCCGTCGGTCCCGATGTTACCCGTTTCAAGCCGGGAGATCGCGTGATCTCGACTTTCTCGCCCGACTGGATCGACGGACGCGGCTTGGGCGATGCCCGCACGCCGCCTTACAAAACGCGCGGTGGCTTCTATCCCGGCGTTCTTTCGCAATACACGGTGCTCTCCGAGGAATGGTATTCGCACGCACCTGCCACGGTGGATGCGGCTGAGGCGAGTACTTTGCCCTGTGCTGGACTGACGGCGTGGTTCGCGCTGATCGAGCGCGGCGGCTTGAAGGCCGGCGACAAGGTACTGATACAGGGCACGGGCGGCGTTGCGCTCTTCGGACTGCAGATCGCCAAGGCGCATGGGGCGGAGGTCTTCATCACATCAGGCAGCGCGGAAAAACTGGAACGCGCCGTTGCCCTTGGCGCCGATCATGCGCTCAGTCGCAACGACGGTGACTGGGTGGAGCGGCTCTATTCGCTGACCGACGGCTACGGCGCCGACCATGTCCTGGAGATTGTCGGCGGTGCGCATCTCGGTCAGGCGTTGAAAGCCGTGGCGGTCAATGGCCGCATCTCGGTCATCGGCGTTCTCGAAGGTTTCGAAGTGTCCGGTCCGGCTGCCCAGCTCTTGCTCAAGGCGCCCGTGGTGCAGGGTATTTCCGTCGGTCATCGTCGGGCGTTGGAGGGTCTCGTCCGGGCGGTTGACCAGACTGGACTGAAGCCCGTCATCGACAAGCGTTGTGCTTTCGAGGAATTCCCCGCAGCGCTCGAGCATCTCTATCGCGGCCCCTTCGGGAAGGTCGTGATTGAGTTCTAAGCGGCGGTTTCCCTTCCCCTCAATGAGAAGGGAGCCTGGATGAGGCGGCAGCGCTTGCTTCGCCTTCGAAAGCAAGACCCTCATCCGCCCAGCCGGTCAAACCGCCGATCATCAGTTTGACGGACAGGCCGAGGCGGGAGAGGCGCAGTGCCGCCTTATCCGCGCCGTTGCAGTGCGGCCCGGCGCAATAGACAACAAACAGCGTGTCCGAAGGCCATTCCGACATGCGATGCGCGGTCATCTTGCCGTGCGGCAGGTTGAGGGCGCCGGGGATATGCGAAAGGGCGAAGAGCGCCGGCGAGCGGACGTCGAGCAATACGAAATCGACCTTGCCCGAAGTAAGGGCGGCGTTCACATCCGAGCAATCCGTCTCGAAGGCGAGCTTGCGGGAAAAATGTTCGGCGGCGGCTTCAGGGGCTGCTGCGGGGATGTCGGAAACGGGGCTCGGCATGATCTTGTCCTTTCTTGCCTTTGGTTGCCGCCGATTATTGCCGATGCTAGTGATGGACGAAATTGGCCATCACGACGGATAGCGTAAAGATCATGCCAAAATCGGATGTTGACCCGACCCACGGACCGCATGTGGTGGCGCTTGCCTATGACGGGCTCTGCACCTTCGAATTCGGCATTGCCTATGAGGTCTTCGGCCTGTCGCGGCCGGAGATGGGGGCGAACTGGTATCGCTTCTCTGTGGCCGGCATCGAACCCGGTCCATTGCGCGCGGCAGGCGGCCTGACCGTTGCCGTCGATAAGGGACTGGAACTGCTTGGCGAGGCGGACCTCATTATCGCGCCGGGCTGGCGGGCAATCGATGCACCGGTGCCGAAGCCTTTGATCGCTGCCTTGCGGGTTGCGCATGAACGGGGAGCGCGGGTGATGTCGCTCTGTTCGGGTGTCGCCGTGCTTGCGGCTGCCGGCCTGCTCGCCGGGCGGCGGGCGACGACCCACTGGCGCTATGTCGCTTCGATTGCTGCGCGGTACCCAGACATCGCGCTCGATGCCGATGTGCTCTACATGGATGAGGGCAGCATTCTGACGGCAGCGGGTAGTGCCGCCGGTATCGACCTCTGCCTGCATGTGGTACGCGGGGATTTCGGCCCCGATGCCGCCAACAGCGTGGCGCGCCGACTCGTCGTTCCGCCGCATCGCGAAGGCGGGCAGGCGCAATTCATCGCGGCTCCCGTGCCGGAGGAAAGAGAAGGCATTCGTCTTGGACCGCTGATCGAATGGATGCGCGAGCGGCTATCGGAGGAGCAGCCGATCAACCTGCTCGCCGGCAAGGCCGGGATGAGCATGCGCACCTTCCAGCGCCGCTTCGAGGCGGCGACGGGCGACAGTGTCGGCGAATGGCTGCTGAAGGAGCGGCTGCGGCATGCGCGCGACCTTCTGGAGAAGGAGCTTGCCGTATCGCTCGACGATATTGCCGCCGCCAGTGGCTTCGGCACGCTCGCGACCATGCGCCACCATTTCCGCCGGCGGCTCGGCACGAGCCCGAGCGCTTACAGGAAGTCGTTCGGGCTTTGAGGGCCGACGGATAAAGAAAAAGCCGCCGTAGATGGGTGGCTTTTTCATCAGGCTTTTCGGAGGACTTACTCCGCGGCCTGGCGCGCCATCGGATTGTTCGGGTGCGTCGTCCAGTTGGCGTAGTTCGGGTCGACGACCTTGCCGGTGCGCTTGTCAAGGGTGCCAGCGGGAAGCTGCTCCATGGTGATGCAGTTTTCGACAGGGCAGACGCTGACGCAGAGATTGCAGCCGACGCATTCCTCTTCCATCACCTCGAAATGGCGGGCGCCATCGACGAAATTGGTGATCGCCTGGTGCGAGGTGTCCTCGCAGGCAATGTAGCAGCGGCCGCATTTGATGCAGGCGTCCTGATCGATCTTCGCCTTGGCGATGTAGTTGAGGTTGAGATATTGCCAGTCGGTGACGTTTTGCACGGCGCGGCCGGTGATGTCGTCGAGGGTCCTGTGGCCCTTTTCGTCCATCCAGTCCGAGAGGCCCGTGATCATCTCCTGTACGATCTTGAAGCCATAGGTCATGGCGGCGGTGCAGACCTGCACGTTGCCGGCGCCGAGCACCAGGAATTCGGCCGCATCGCGCCAGGTGGTGATGCCACCGATGCCGGAGATCGGCAGGCCGTAGGTTTCCGGATCGCGGGCAATCTCGGCGACCATGTTCAGCGCGATCGGCTTGACGGCCGGACCGCAATAACCGCCGTGGCTGCCCTTGCCGCCGACGGTCGGGTTCGGGGCAAAATTGTCAAGATCGACCGAGACGATCGAATTGATCGTATTGATGAGCGAGACGGCATCCGTGCCGCCGGCCTTGGCGGCCCGCGCCGGCCGGCGGATATCGGTGATATTGGGAGTCAGTTTGGTGATGACAGGCATGCGCGTGTACTGCTTGCACCAGCGCACGACCATTTCGATATATTCCGGCACCTGGCCGACGGCCGAGCCCATGCCGCGCTCGGACATGCCGTGCGGACAGCCGAAGTTCAGTTCGATCCCGTCGGCGCCGGTCTCTTCCACCAGCGGCAGAATCGCCTTCCAGGCCTGTTCCTCGCAGGGAACCATGATCGAGGCGACAAGCGCCCGGTCCGGCCAGTTCATCTTGACCTGCTTCATTTCCCGCAGGTTGGTCTGCAGGTCGCGGTCGGTGATGAGCTCGATATTGTTCAGTCCGAGCAGACGGCGATCGGCGCCCCAGATCGCCCCGTAGCGCGGACCGTTGACGTTGACGACCGGCGGACCTTCTTCGCCCAGCGTCTTCCAGACGACGCCGCCCCAGCCCGCCTTGAAGGCGCGCTCGACATTATAAGCCTTGTCGGTCGGCGGTGCGGAGGCGAGCCAGAAGGGGTTCGGAGACTTGATGCTGACGAAATTATTGCGGAGATCAGCCATTGGTCATTCTCCCCTTCAGGCGACCGCGACAGCCGGAGCGGCTGCGGCAGTGAGGGCGCGGTGAATGGATTCGGCCGCATCGCGGCCATGCGCGACGGCAGATACGGTGAGATCCTCACCGCCGAAGACGCAGTCGCCGCCGGCCCACACACCTTCGATCGATGTGCGGCCTTCGGCATCCACGGCGATACGGCCGGATTCCATGCGCAGCGCGCCTAGGCCGGAAGCCTCAAAGGTCTGGCCGATCGCCTTGAATATCTGGTCGGCGGCAATCACGCCGGTCTCGCCGGTGCTAGTGAGGCGGCCATCAACGAGAGCCGTATATTCCACCTCGATCGCGGCCACCTTACCATCCTGCGAGATGATCGATTTCGGGGCCAGCCAATGGCGGATGATGACGCCCTTTGACGTTGCGAGATCCTGCTCGAATTCCGAAGCGTTCATATGTTCCTTGCCGCGGCGGTAGCAGATCGTCACTTCCTCGGCGCCGAGCAGCTTTGCCTGCACGGCGGCATCGATTGCCGTCATGCCGCCACCCAAGACGACGACGCGGCGGCCGATGGCGATGTCGCCCTTGTTGCCGGCCTGGCGGAGGGCGGCGATGAAATCGACGGCATCAACGACACCGGACAGATTTTCGTTGTCGACGCGCAGCGCGTTGACGCCGGCAAGGCCGAGGCCGAGGAAGACGGCGTCATACCGGCTCTGGAGATCGGCGAGGGAGAAATCGCGGCCGAGCTGCTCACCGTGCTTCACTTCGATGCCGCCGATGGAAAGGACGTAATCGACCTCTTTCTGGGCGAAGTCATCGACCGTTTTGTAGGTGGCGATACCATATTCGTTGAGGCCGCCGGATTTCGGCCTGGCATCATAGATGACGACCTCATTGCCTTTTACGGCGAGGCGGTGGGCTGCAGCGAGGCCGGCGGGGCCGGCGCCGACGACGGCGATCTTCTTGCCGGTCGGTTCCGCGCGCCGATAGAACTGCTTGCCAGCAGCCATGGCCGCATCGGTCGCGTAGCGCTGCAAGCGACCGATCTCCACCGGCCGTTCCTCGGCCGTGTTGCGCACGCAGGCCTGCTCGCAGAGCTCTTCGGTGGGACAGACGCGGGCGCACATGCCGCCAAGGATGTTCTGGTCGAAAATGGTCTTCGCCGAACCCAGGGGATTGCCGGTCGATATCTGGCGGATGAAGAGCGGAATGTCGATCGAGGTGGGACAGGCCGTCATGCACGGCGCGTCATAACAGAAATAGCAGCGGTCAGCTGCGACCAGCGCTTCGTGATTGTCGAGGCGCGGATGAAGATCGGAAAAATTAGCCTCGTACTCGGCGGACGAAAGCCGGCCGGCACGAATCCCAGTTTCCAGGCGTTCCATTGAAGTTCCCTCTTTATTGGTAACGACTAGTGAGGGAATCGTAACTCAGGTTCAAAAATTTATCAAACGGTAAAATTTCGGCAATTTCCTTTCGTTCCTGCCGTTTAACTTATTGATTTTATTTTGTAAGATGATTCTTCGAGCAATCCTTGCCCTGCTGTTGGGCGGACCGGCGCAGCAACCGGGATTTCCGGTCACGAAAAAAATTGACGAAAGTCCAATTTTTTTTCCGAACAGGCGGAACCAAAGTTAACGCCCGTAGTTAATGCGGTATCCGAATGATGACCGCATCGACCCAACATGCGCGCCCCCAACCCATCATTCGGACGTACTCACGGTCCCCTCCCGGTGAGTGAAGACAGCTGGTGCGCCGCCCTCGCACCGGCTGTTTTTCGTTTGGGCCGGAGCAATTCCAGCGAAGTTGTGCAGTGGTTTTGCGTCCGCAATTGCGTGAAAAGCAAACATCTCAGGAGCGTTTGAGGATTTCGAATTCCGTTTCCGGGACCGTCAGGTGATATTCAATGCGGCCGGGTGCGAGTGTCAGTTCGGCCTTGCCATTGACGGAGGAGGGTACCACACGCTCCAGCACTGTGCGGCCGAAACTGTTTTCGCTGAACTCATGCACATCGTCCCTGTTTGGAAGGATTTCCACCCAGGCGAGCTCGATTGCCCGGCGGCCGGTGATCTTTGCCTCCCGGCAGTTCAGGGTGACCGACGTCGCCCCGCTGGCAATTGCGCCATAAGAGGCAGAATTGACGATCAGTTCATGCAGAGCCAGACCAAGATGCACGGCGGCGTTCGGTGTCAGATGGGCATTGATGCCAAAAATCGGCATGGAGCCCGATGTTTCCGGCCAATAGGGCGCGAACTGTTTTTCGGCGAGCTCGAACAGGAAGGCGCCGCGCCAGCTGGAATCGGTGACCAGATCCTGAGAGTTGGAGAGTGACTGAAGGCGCCCGCGGAATTTCACCAGGAAAGCATCGAGAGAAATGGTATTGCGAGCGGTCTGCGTGGCGATGCCCTGGATGATGGCAAGCAGATTCTTGGAGCGGTGGGAAAGCTCGCGCAGCAGCGATTTCAGCACCTTTTCGCGGTGCCGGCTTTCGGTGACTTCCGAGATAACGGAGAGCAGGCCGTAATTGCTGCGATCGCCGGTGCGTTGAACTTTCAGTTCGAACGTCCTGACTTCGCCATCGATTGTAACATCGACTTCGGCATTGCTGGAAGCGCCGGTCTCAAGCACTCTCTGTTTCATCGCGACAAGGGACTTGCCGTGTGTTTCGCCAAACAGCGAGCCGTCATCGCCACCGGCGACAAATCGTTTCTCAAAATGGGGAGGGAGGTTTTCGGCATAGATTATGGCAAGGCTCGCGTCCTGATACAGGATCGAGATAGCGGCACTGGCGAGCGCGCGCTCCATAATGACCGCCTTGCCTTCGGTGGTGAAAGGCGTTCCGGACAATGGTCCAGTCGTATTCACTCGGCCGCCTTTCCTCAGTCCCTTAGACATATGGAGGGATTGTCCCTCCCGACAAAACTGCCGGTCATTCTAAAAGCAAGCGCCGCAAAAAACCGTTAAAGCCTCCAATGCGCTCCGGCAGAGCCGGAACGCATCGTTGCCGGAATGGTTCCGGAGCGGTCAAAATTCACGCTTCAGGCCGCCACACGGGTCGTTTCATTGAAGAAAAGCGCCTGACTGATCAGGGCCTTGACCATGTCGGGATTGAAGGGCTTGGTCACGAGGAAGGTGGGCTCCGGACGCTCTCCAGTCAGCAATCTCTCCGGAAAAGCGGTGATGAAGATCACCGGAACACTCGAGGTCTTCAGAATATCGTTGACGGCATCGATGCCTGAGCTGCCGTCGGCAAGCTGGATATCGGCCAGTACCATGCTCGGTTTCGTCTTGTTGTAGAGCGCGACCGCTTCGCTGTGGGTGCGGGCGATGCCGGTGACGCGATGGCCGAGGCTTTCGACCATCTGCTCGATATCCATGGCGATCAGCGGCTCGTCCTCGATGATCATGATATCGGTCGCCACCTGACGCGAGATCTCGTGCGAAGCCTTGTCGAGGAGCTGCACGGTTTCTTCCTCGCTTGTTTCGAGAATGTCGGCGATTTCCGAGATGCGGAAATTCTCGACCGAAGCAAGCAGGAACGCCTGCCGGGCGAGCGGCGAGACCTTCGAAAGGTTCAGCGTGGCGCGCTGTTCCCACGCATAGGGAGAGGAGGGCTCCGGAATCTCGACCGCAGTGGAACCAAACAATTGCGTGAAGAGTTTGTAGAGTGCAACGCGGTCGTTCGCGGTATCCGGGAAAATGGTGAGATCGGCGATGATCGCTTCCAGGACGGCGGCGACGTAGGCATCGCCCGAGGTCTGAGTGCCGGTGAGAGCGCGAGAATAACGACGCAGATAAGGAAGGTGCGGCGCAATTCGAGTGGAAAGGGTCATTAAAAACTCCCGTATGCAGGCAGATAAAATTGCTACAATGACCTGACAACGCGATCTTCATAAAAAAGTTCCTGAGGTGAGGAACTATTTTTGCCGCGTTGCATTATTCTAGCCGACAAAGAAGGGCGTCACGTTTTGACTTATGTGAGCGGATTGAATCTACGGCATCAACGGTTCGGAAGAACTGGCTTGATCGATCGAATATCCATTCCATTTGGCTTTCACAGCAGACTTTGCCTTTCATCCCAAGACAACAGGCAAGAAGTGATCAATTAATGACGACACAAAAGACAGAGGCAGCAGACGAACGCCAGCTGGAAGTGCGGGCGAGCGACATACTGGATCCGAACAATCAAATCGGTGTCAGGTTGCGGTCGCTCTATGCTGCCGCGCAGGAGGAAGCTATTCCCGATCGCTTCCTCGACCTGCTCGAGAAGCTCGACCAGGCCGAAATGATGGCCTCCGCAAAAATGGCCGAATAGGAATCCGCATGGAAAAAGCGCAACCGAGCTTCAAGCGCGAACTCCTGGCGGCCCTGCCGAGCCTTCGTGCTTTTGCCATATCGCTGATCGGCCGGCATGACCGTGCCGACGACCTGGTTCAGGATACGATCATGAAGGCCTGGGCCAAGCAGGACCATTTCGAGATGGGCACCAACATGAAGGCCTGGCTCTTCACGATCCTGCGCAACGAGCTTTACAGCCAGATGCGCAAGAGCGGCCGCGAAGTGCAGGACAGCGATGGTTTGTTTACCGAATCGATGGCAACGCACCCATCCCAATACGGCGCGCTTGATTTGCAGGACTTCAAGAAGGCGCTGAACCAGCTGCCGCCGGATCAACGCGAAGCGATCATTCTCGTCGGCGCTTCGGGCTTCTCTTACGAGGAAGCGGCGGAAATCTGCGGTTGCGCCGTCGGTACCATCAAGAGCCGCGTGAACCGTGCGCGACAGCGTCTGCAGGAACTCCTGCAGATTTCCGGCGAGGCGGATTTCGGCCCGGATGCGACGTCGGCGCCCTTGACCTCGAAGGCCTTTGCCTTCTGACCAGCTCGTTTCTTGAGTTGAAACATAGCCGGCTGCCTACGGGCGCCGGCTTTCTGTTTTGTGCCGAGGAGCTGTTTTCCGGCATCGCTTTCCGAAAGCCTTGTCACCGCATCAGTGCGATCATTCGCTTGGGTGGTCAGTCCTCCCGCTTCGAACCGACCAGATTGGCAGCAACGAGCGCGGCCACGATGCCTGCGGTCAATAGCGGCTGGGCGCGGACAAGGCCGACGCCGATGGTTGCCAGAGATTCAAGTGTCGCCCGGCGTTCGCGGGCGCGGCGGGCCTCTCGGGCATTGATGATCGCCATGACAACGAAGACGATGATCGCGATCAGCAGCGCACACGCTGCCAGGAAAACCGAAGCACCGATCGGCCCATAGATGCCGGCGAGCCAGATGGCCCCGGCGGTGACGGCAAGCGCATAGGCAGTCAGCAGAAAAAGCAACGCAACGGCGATGAAGATGCCATTGCGCTTGGTGCGTTCTACCGTGCGGTGGACGCTCGTGCCTACGAGCAGGCTCAGGATCTGGAAGAGCATCGAGCCTCCTAGCGGCGGGCGAGCATGGCGACGAGCACGCCGAAGGCAGCAGCGGCGCCGATCGTTGCCAGCGGATGACGGCGGACCGTCTTGCGCATTTCGCCGGCGCTGCGCAGGTAACGCTGCTGCAACTCGTTCAACAGATCTTCGCTCCGGCCAAGGAAGTCCTCATAGCTTGCGGATGCCTGCGAACGCAGTTTCTCGCCCTGTCGGCGCGAGGTCTTGCCGAGAGCATGGGTCAGTTCGGCGATCTCTTCGCGCAGGGTTTCGATCTGGTCTTCAATACTGGCTTCGAGATTTTGGAGAGCGCCGTTGCGGCGGCTGCGGCTGGACTGGAAGAAGGAGTAGGCCATGATTGTCTCCATAGCTTGGCGCGGATAGGCGCCGCCCGGTTTTATCCGGGTCAGCACCGTCAATGGCATGAACGAGAGCGCCCGGCTTTGACCCAAATCATTGCCCACAACGCATTTGCGCCGGAAAGGTTCCTCAGTCGGCGGCAAGCGCGCTTTGGGCGAGCACGAAGGGCGTGCCGTCTGGTGGCACCTTGTTAACGCGCAACGGACAGGCGAAAACGGACTGTATGATCTCGTCTGTCAGCACTTCGCGGATATTGCCGGAAGCAGCCAACCGGCCCGATTTCATCAGCACGATCCTGTCGGCAAAATAGGCTGTCAGGTTGAGGTCGTGCATGACGGCGATCACCCCGCCACCGCGCTCGCAGAAACCGCGGGCGAGCCTCATGATCGTCAGCTGATGGCTGATATCGAGGCTGGAAACCGGCTCGTCCAGCAGCAGCCAGCAGGGCTTGCCGTCCACGACCGGTTCGGCGATCTGGCAGAGGACGCGAGCCAGCTGCACGCGCTGCTGCTCGCCGCCGGACAGTTCCTGATAGAAGCGCGCCTCGAAGCCGCCGAGATCGACTGATGCAAGCGCCCTTGCAGCGATCTCGTCCGCCTGATCCGGATGCAGGTGGAGGCCGAAGGTCAGGCCCATGCGAACGATCTCGCGCACCGTGAAGGGGAAGGAGATGGCGCTTGACTGGGGCAGGACGCCACGGACGGAGGCAAGCTGCCATGGTTTCAGCCTGCGCACCTCTTCGCCGTTCAGCCGCACCGAACCGTCATAGGCAAGCTCGCCGGAAACGGCTTTCATCGTCGTCGTCTTGCCGGAGCCATTGGGACCGGCGACGGCGGTCAGTTGGCCCGCCCTTGCGGTGAAGGCGACATCCTGGACGATGGTCTTGCCGGAAAGGCGCACGCTGACGCCGGAAAGTTCGATCATTGATAGAAACTCAAAGGGCAAGGCGCGAGCGCTGCCGCACCAGGATCCAGAGGAAGAAGGGGCCGCCAACGGCCGCGGTGATGATGCCGATCGGCAGTTCGGCCGGCGCGACGATGGTGCGGGCGAGCACATCGCCAAAGATCAGCAATGAGCCACCGAGCAGGGCCGAGGCCGGCAGCAGGAAGCGATGGTCGGGGCCGATCACCATGCGCAGGATGTGCGGCACGACGATGCCGACAAAACCGATGCCCCCGCTGACTGCAACCGAGGCTCCGGTTGCGGCTGCGACCGTGACGATGGCGATATTCTTCAGCCGCTGGACGGGCACACCCATGTGGAAGGCGGCCGCTTCGCCAAGTGTGATGGCGTTCAGGCCGCGCGCCATGAAGGGCAGGGCGATGAAGGATAGGAGGATGATGGGACCGGCTGCTGATATCTTGATCCAGGTAGCGCCGGCAAGCGAGCCCATGCCCCAGAAGGTGAGATCGCGCAGCTGCTGGTCGTTCGCCATATAGATCAGCACGCCGGTCAGCGCGCCGGCAAGAGCGCCGAGCGCAATGCCGGCAAGCAGCATCGTGGCGACCGAGGTCTGGCCGTTCCTGGTGGCGACCCGGTAGAGCAGCAATGTCGTGGCAAGGCCGCCGCCGAAGGCTGCAAGCGGCAGGGCATAGATGCCGAGCGCCAGGTAAAGAGGCGCGGCGACGGTGCTCCCGAGTACGATCATCACGACAGCGCCGAGGCCGGCGCCGGAGGAGACGCCGACGAGGCCGGGGTCGGCCAGCGGATTGCGGAACAGGCCCTGCATGACGGCGCCGGAGACGGCAAGCGATCCGCCGATCAGAAAGCCGAGGATGGCGCGCGGCAGGCGGATGTCGAAGATGATGATCCGGTCACGGGCGCTGAGCGCCGTTTCGTTGCCCGCCATGTTTCTCACCACGTCGAGAATGGAAGCGTCCGATGCGCCTGTGGTGATGGAGAAGAGCAGGGCGAAGACGGAAGCCACGATGAGCAAGGCAATTGCCAGCAGGGCGAGTTCGGTTCTGTCGCCCGGTTGCCGGCTTCGGTGGAAGACCGCCGAAAGGAATCGTCTGTTTTCCATCATGGCTTCCGGAACGGCCATATCAGCCCCCGTAGATTGCCGCGTTGAGTTCGCGGACAGCACTTGCCGTGCGCGGGCCGAAGCCGAGGAGGTGCAACCCATCCATGCGGATGATCGCCTTCTTCTCGCCGGCCGGGGTAAGCGCGATCGAGGGCTGAGCAAGCAGATCCTCGTTCTTCGTGCCTGCGCCATCGCCGCGGTCCATCATCAGGATCACGTCAGGTTTGGCGTTGATGATCGCCTCGTCGGTCAGCGGCTTGTAGCCCGGAAATTCGCCAATCGCATTGATGGCGCCTGCGAGCTTGATGACGCCGTCGGCAGCGGTGCCGGTGCCCGAAGCCATGATGCGGCCGTTCTGGGCGCTGAGGATGAAGAGGACGCGCTTACGCTCGGACTCCGAGCGTTTCGCGGCGTCGGTAACGGCGGCATCGAGATCGGCGCCGACCTTTTCCTCAAGTGCCTTCGCCTTCTCCGGCACATTCAGCAGCGTGCCGACGCGATCGATCTTCGCGATGATACCGTCGCGCGTATAGGCATTCGGAACGGTCTCGAAGGGCACGCTGGCATTCTTCAAAACGTTCAGCGCCTCCTGCGGGCCGGAGCCCTCGACAGCGATGATTGCCGTCGGGTTCATGGCAAGGATGCCTTCTGGCGAAAGGGCGCGCATATAGCCGACGTCAGGCAGCTTCAATGCCGCCTCCGGATACATGCTCGTCGTATCGCGGGCGATCAGCCTGTTTTCCTCGCCGAGTGCATAGATGATCTCGGTGACGTCGCCGCCGACCGAAACCAGACGCGATGTGTCGAGCTTTATTTCCTCAGCATGGGCGGCACGGACGAAAGCATAGGTTTCGCCCGCCGGTGTTGTCGGGATCAGCGGCAGCGCCATCACAGCTGCCGTCAAGACAAGTTCCCAGAGGTGGATCCGGCGCAGGTGTTGAAGCATCTTCATCGCTCTGATCCTTATGCGGCCACACTTGCTGCCCGCGGCAGGCTTTCCATGATGCCGCGCCATTCAGCCCGCTCGTCGGAGCCTTCCTTCCGCTTACCAAAAAACTGGATGATCATGTTGCCATCAGCATCATAGGCTTCGAGCGAGGTGACATGGCCATCTTTGGTCGGCTTGCGTACGGCCCAGGTCTCGGCAACGCGGTCTCTCCGCAGATGCAGATGGAAAGTCTCGTCGAGGATATTGAGCCACGGACCGATCGGCTGGATGTTGAAGATCGGGCCGGAATGGATCTGCACGATGCCGCTATTGGCAACGAAGCACATGATCGGCAGGCCTGATTTGACGGAAGCCTGCATCATCTCGGCCGTCGCGGTATTGTCGAGCTTCCAGGCATAGTCGTCGCCAACGGAGCGCACGGCGGCCTGACGGCCGATCTTCAGGCGCTTCAGCATGCCGAAGAATTCATGCGTGTCGGTGAGCCTGCTCCAGTTGTCGCGCAGTTCTTCCTGCGTGACATTGCCGCCCTCGTCGGAGGAGAAGGAGGCTTCGGCTTCAGCGAATTCCTGACTCTGATCGGCGAGCTTCAGCTCCGCGACGATGCGGTGATAGGCCTCAACATTGGATGCCGGGCGCAGATGGATCTTGTGAACAGCGCTGCCGGTTTTGTCGAAATACTGGAGGCTCAGACGCTCGGTATCGCCGTCCTTTTTGGTGACGGCGAAGGCGTGCGCCCAGCGGCTCGGAAAGATGCGCAGATCGATGTTTTCGCCGAGCACGATCGCATTGTGCATGCCGGTCGAGATGTTCTCGTAAACGCCGATCTTCTCGTGCACGGCGTTTTCATTGCGCGACAGAGCCATGACTTCCCCGAGATCCGCCACACGCTCCAAAAGCTTGATGGCGCCAGCATCGATCCTGATAGCGCTGATACCGACTTCGGCCGCAACGAGGGCGGCTTCGGAAATCTTCAGCTGCGCGGCAACGTCGCGTTCCCGCATCTTCGGGTTTTCAGCGCGGAACGCGCGGATTTCTGCTGGTGCCGGTCTGGTTTGCTCGGTCATGTTCTACCCTGCTATGAAGCTTACTTGTTGAGAATGAGTTTGCCCTGACGGGTGATCTTCAGGCGGTAGATCACGCCGTCGTGCCGGATCATGATCTCGTTGGTGCCGGCAAAAAGATCGCCGCTTTCGAGAACGCGAATTTCGGCCACCGCAGGTTCGTTCCGCAGTGTTGCGAGCTTAAAGGTATCTGGCTTTTCAACCATCATTTCTGTTGGCTTATTCCGTGATGCGGGGGAAGAGCCCCGGCCTGCCTACAATTATCTTGACTCTGATACTCATAATTTTTTAAAGACGCAATAATTGAAGACAGAAACAGTCAAGTTTTTGGCCGCGCTGTTTTGAAGCCGCTTTGGCGGTGGTCGATTAGCTTTTGGAGAGGCGATAATGACAGGTCGGTTTGCTGCGTTTGCGGTTGGTGTGCTGTTTTCGATTCCGGGCGTTGCACAGGCTTATGCGCAGGATGCGGCGGCCAAGCTCGATGTCGAGCTCAATGCGCTGGCGCCCTCGCAGAAGGGCTGCATGATGACCTTTGTTGCCGAGAACAATCTGGCGACGCCGATCAACAAGGTCTCCTTCGAGCTCGCCTTCTTCAATGACAATAATGCCGTCGACCGCATCACCGTGCTCGATTTTCGCGATCTGCCGCAGGGCAAGAAGCGGGTACGCCAGTTCGATATGCCTGGTGTCAAGTGCGAGACGGTCACGCGCGTTCTGATCAACGACACGCCGGTCTGCGACGGGCCGGCCGCCGGTGAATGCATGAAGGGTCTGGTGACCCGTTCGCAGACAACAGTTCCCTTCGAAGGCTAAGGTCCAGGCCGGGATGAAACCCGGCACGCATGTTTCACGCTGTCCGAGGCGCAAAATGGCGATTTCAGCGAAGTCCAGATCGAGACACGTGCTCATCGAGGAGGCGGGTGCTGACGATAGCCTGAACGACAACAATCCCGGGCACGAGCTGTCCGACCTGCGCAATGCGCAGCGGCAGCCAGCCGGCGAGCAGGTTATTCATTATGCGCGTTTCGCGCAGATCTCTTCCTTCCCTGATCATCCGGAGGCCGCGCCGGCATCTTCTCTCGCTCCGCCACCGATGGATGCGGCGGCGGAGAAACAGGAAGGCGAGAAGGCGCCGGTGCGGCGCCGGCTGACGGTCATCTGCATTTGCTCGCTGATCTTCCATGCGGCATTGGCGACTGTGCTCATCGTCGCTTTCCCGAAGGCGCCCGAGGAGGGGATTAAGGAGGCGGGACAGGCCGTCAATGTCGTGATGTATGGCGACTCCGATGTCGATCAGACGGCGGTCGGCGAAACGGAAACGACCGTTCAGGAAGAGATCGTAGCAGAGGCCGTTGAGCCCGATACGATCCGGCCGACGGAAACGGCGACGGCGGAAGTCCAGCCGGAAACAGTACAGCCAACCGAAGCTGTGCCCGTCGAGACACAGGACCCCGTCCAGCGGGCGCCGGCTGCGGAAATAACACGCGTTTCGCCGGAGACTTCTGCGGCTGTCGAACCTGAAATTCTGGTTTCCGAGGTGCCAGCCGAACAATCCGTCGTGCAGCCGATGTCGATGATCGTGCCGGAGCAGACGGCGCCTGTCGATACGGTCATATCGGAGCTGCAGCCTTCCGAAGTGCCGCCCACCGACGTACAGCCGGCTGCGGTCCAGCCGGCCGAGGCGCGGCCTGCTGAGACTCAGCCAGAGGTCGCAGAGACTCCACAGGAGATGAAGCCTGTCGAAACGGCCGAAGTCCAGCCTGAGCCGGAGCCGCCGCAGAAGGCGGTAACGCGGATGCCAAAGCCAAAGGTGAGGACGCAGGAAAAGCCGAAACCGGTTGAGAAGAAGGTTCCGCCGAAGAAGACCGCGGGTGCGAACGGTGAGGGGCAACAGGAATCCCAACGGGGTGTCGCGGAGGGTGATCGCTCAGCTCAATCGGACCGCAATTCACAAGCTGCCGGCAACAATAATGGGGTCGGCACCGCAGCTTACGCCAACTACGACGGGAAGGTCCGTAGCCGCATCCGCCGCGCGATCAGAAAACCCCGTGGTGTCGAAGGTACCGTTGTTGTTGCCTTTTCGGTGAATGGCGCCGGCGGGCTGACTTCTGTTCGCGTCGTTAACGGATCCGGCGTTGCCGAAATCGATCAGCTTGCTGTCGATGCCATCAGACGCGCTGCACCGTTTGGTCCTACTCCCGGCGGAGGCGCAAGGAGTTTTACCGCATTGCCAATCACGATTGAATAATATGATAAAAACAATCAACTTTATACTTTACTCTAAAAATCAAGTTTAATAAGGTCCATCCGCACACGCAGGAATCGTGTGACGATCAACGAGCGAACGGGTGGTAAATGGCTCGCAAGGGGAAGAAGGGGGCGAACCGGGAGATCCGCGTTCAGGCCGACCAGGGGGCGCAGGAGACCGTATCGGGGCACTCCAAGCTGGATGGCCGCAGTTTCCTCTATGTTGGCGGCCGCGATTGCCAGGTGGCGCATCTTCGCCAGATCGCCAGCAGCTTCGGCGCCGAACTCATCCATCACGACGGCGGGCTTCGCGAAGCCGTCTCCCGCATCGATACGGTGCTTCCCTCCGTCGACTGCGTGTTCTGCCCCATCGACTGTATCAGCCACGATGCCTGCCTGCGTGTGAAGACCGGCTGCAAGAAGTTCGGCAAGGCTTTCATTCCGCTGCGCAACGGCAGCAAGTCCAGTCTTGAACGTGCGCTGCAGACGATGAACGAACGAGACAATTCCCGATGAATGATGGGCGCCTAGATGGATTCACGATGATCGGCCTGCACAAGCTTGCCGCTCGCAGTGGCGATGGCCTTGTACCGGAGCTTTACGAAATTTTCCTGCAAAATGCGGCGCGTCGGCGCAGTTATCCCGATGTGGTGCTGTTTCCAGCCTGGGAGGCGCGCATGCCCGGCGAAGCGGCTGCAAGACCCATTGGCGAGGATGCTGCCGATGGCAATAATATCGTCGACTTTCCGCTTTATGCGGGACGGACGAACAGGAAAAAGGCGTGAGGAACTTTCTATGTATATCGCGATGAACCGCTTCAAGGTTGCCGCCGGTGCCGAGGGCGATTTCGAGACCGTCTGGCGCAATCGCGATTCCAGCCTCTCGCAGGTTCCGGGCTTCGTCGAATTCCGCCTGCTGGGCGGCAAGGCTAATACGGAGGAAGGCTATACGCTTTATTCCTCGCACACGCTCTGGGCCAGCGAAGAGGACTTTCTGAACTGGACGAAGTCGGAGAATTTCCGCGCTGCACATCGCAATGCGGGGGAGCGCAGGGAGATGTACAAGGGGTCGCCGGTCTTCGAAGGCTTCAACGTCGTGGACGGTATGTAAGAGATTTAAGCTCGCGCCCGCCAGAACGCGCTTGCTGAGACGACCAGCCAGCCCAGCATCATCGCCCATCCGCCGGTCGGCGCTGCGTACGGGAAGAGGCCGGAGCCGGTGAAGCGCAGGGTGACGAGATCGCCCGCAAAGAGCAAAGTGCCGACGATCATCAGCAAACCGGCCAGCCAGGCGGTTTTGATTTTGCCGGAACTCAACGCCAATGCCAGAAGGGCAGGGGCGTGGGCAAGGCACATGGCGGATGCCGAGGCGGCGAGATGCGCGTCGCCGCCGCCATGGGCGGCAAGCGCGGCGAGGGCAACGCCCGCAAGACCGAAAAGACCGGCAAAAAGGAAGAGCACGGGCTCGAGACGCGCGTTCAGGCTCATGACTATTCCTTGTTCTGCATGTGATGGGCGAGCCGTTCCACCGGCACCCAGATGAGATTACGCAGCGCCTGGCTGGCGATGGTCTCATCCATTGCCTGGCGGAAGCAGAGCAGCCATTCGTCGCGCTCGACGGGGCCGATCTCGGCAACGAAATGACGGCTGCGCAGGCGGGGATGGCCTCGCTTATCGGTGTAGAGCGGCGGGCCGCCCAGATAGCCGGTCATATATTCGTAGAATTTCTCTTCGCTGCCTTCAAGGCTTGGCGGGTGCACGGCGCGCACGTTTCTCGCCTCCGGCAGCGTATCCATCAGTTCGTAGAAACGATGCGTGAGCGCCCGAACGGTCGGATCGCCGCCGATCGCCTCGTATAGTGTAATGACCTCTTCAGGCACGAAACCATCCCTTAATACCCGTTCCTACATGCACCCGATCAAAAAGGATCGCAACTGTCATCAAAATACCGCGGCATTTCGCGCATAATCCCTTGTGGAGTAGGGGCTCCAGCAGAATATCCTTGACAAACCGTCCAGACGGTATCTTTATAGCTCCATGTCAAACGCTCATCATCGCAAGAAACAACCCGTGCTCGTGCGCCAGCAGTTGCTGGAGGTGGCGGCGCGTCTTGCCGGTGAGCAGGGCATGAGCGCTGTCACGCTCGATGCGGTCTCGGCTGCGTCAGGTGTCAGCAAGGGCGGCCTGCTGCATCATTTCCCCACGAAGAATGCGCTGCTGGACGCCTTGTTCGAAGGCCTGCTGGAGAAGTTCGACGCCGATATAGACGAACTGATGCGCAGCGATCCGCTGCCGCAAGGCCGGTTCTCCCGCGCCTATCTCCAGGCGGTGTCCGGGCTGAAGGATCGTCCCGACGATTCCAGAAGCTGGACGCAGGTGACGATCGCTCTGCTGGCCGAACCCCGGCTGCGCCACCGCTGGCGCGAATGGGTGGCGGCGAGGGCTGAGGAATATATCGGCACCGACTCCGCGCTCGACACATTGATCGTGCGTTTTGCCGCCGACGGTCTGTGGTTCGCGGATACGTTGGAAAGCCATGATATCAGCAGCACTCTCAGGCGGGACCTGATCGCCCGCCTCATCGAGCTGACCCACAAGTAAGCCCGGAGCATCCCCGTTTTTCTGGAATGCTCGATCTCTTTGTTTCGTGGAACTCCGCATGCAAAACCACCTCCCAGTTTTGCCGGAGTTCAATTTACGCAATTCCACACCAGACTTTTGCTGGAGTTGCTCGAGAAGGAATACCGCGATGAATCCAGCTGCCGTATATGGGTTGCTCATTGCAGCCATCGTGCTCGAAGTTATCGGCACGACCGCACTTCAACTCTCCCAGCAGTTCACCCGTCTCGGGCCGACGGCGCTCGTCGTCGCCTGCTACGCGGCGGCTTTCTATTGCCTGTCGCTGACGCTGAAGCATATTCCCGTCGGCATTGCCTATGCGATTTGGAGCGCTTTGGGAATCGTGCTGATTTCCTCTGTCGGCCTCGTGTTTTTCAAGCAGCGGCTGGATACGCCCGCCATCATCGGCCTCGGTCTGATCATATCGGGCGTGGTCGTCGTCAACCTGTTCTCCAAATCCGTTTCCCATTGATGTGAAAAGCGATTTTTGCCCGCCAAGAGGGCCTGGAAAATCCCTTTTGTCAAAGGGCCGGTAAAAGTCTATGTCTTCGTAGAACACGGGAGAGAAACGGCTTCGCTGGCATTTTCCATGGTGGTTTGCATTCTGCTTTTCGCCCCGGCCACGAAACCTACCCGACCTACGCGGCTAACCTGCAGAAGGTGCTGATCGATGGCGTGGATTGGACGTATAACCCCGAGCGTGCGTTGACTGATATCACCGATGCCCCAAATGTGCCGATAGAAAAAAACCTGGAGCCGATGTCGAACGCGGCCCGAGACTGCACCAGGCCGGCGAAGCCGGTTACCGTTGAGGAGCATCCATGCGACTACTCGTTCTTGGTACGGGCGTGATGGCCAGAAACCAGCTCGCCCATTTCGCGAATATGGACGGTGTGACCGTGGTCGGCGCCGTCGACACGGATAGGGACCGGCTTGCCGCCTTTGCCGATAAGTTCAATATCGAGAAGCGGTTTCTGACGCTGGAGGAGGCGATCACCTGGGGCGAGTTCGATGCGGCGACCAATATCACGCCCGACCGGATCCATCACCCCACGACCATGGCGCTGATCGCGGCCGGCAAGCATGTGCTTTGTGAGAAGCCGCTCGCGGAAAACTATCCGAAAGCGCTGGAGATGACGGAAGCGGCTGAAGCTGCCGGCGTCATCAATATGGTCAACCTCACCTATCGCAATGTCGCGCCGCTGCAGCGTGCACGCGAGATGGTGCTGGCGGGCGAACTCGGTACGATCAAGCACGTTGAGGCCTCCTATCTTCAGAGCTGGCTCGTTTCGCGCGCCTGGGGCGACTGGCGCACGGAGTCGACATGGCTGTGGCGTTTGTCTACTGGTCACGGGTCGAACGGCGTGCTCGGCGATGTCGGCATCCATATCCTCGATTTCGCAGCCTACGGCGCCGCAACCGATATCGATCATGTCTTTGCGCGGCTCAAGACCTTCAACAAGGCGCCGGGCGGCCAGATCGGCGAGTATATGCTCGACGCCAATGACAGCTTCACGATGTCGGTCGATTTTGCCAATGGTGCGCTCGGCGTCATTCATGCCAGCCGCTGGGCGACCGGGCACCTGAACGAGCTGAAGCTGCGCATCTATGGCGAGAAGGGCAGCCTTGAGGTCATCCACCGCCCAAGCGGTTCGGAACTGCATGGCTGCCTCGGTGAGGACGTGGAAACGGCGACTTGGCGGCCGGTCGAGGTGCCGCCGGTTCCGACCAACTATCAGCGTTTTGCCGAGGCCGTCGCGAATGGCGCGCAGCATGATCCGAATTTCCGCCATGCGGCGAACCTGCAGAAGGTGCTCGACCTTGCCATGGTAACTGAACGCGAACGTCGCGAATTGAAGGTCTAATCCATTCGAAAAGGTGCCGCCGTGTTGTTGCAAGGCGGTATCCTGCGGCATTTGATCACTAAGCCTGCACTTGAGATGCCATTGGGACTATCCATATTTATTCAATGGCCTACGCGGGGGCTCCTGCGCGGAAGGCCGTATCGTTTCCAAGAGCATTTTCGTTTTTCTTCGAAACACGGAAGCGCTCTATTTTCTTCGTTTTGACGCAATTCCGGAGGCAAAACTGCTATGCACTTTTTGCTGGAATCGCCCTAATCCGCAATGGAAGACTCATGACTGACGGTATCGCCAATACGCCCCTTCCCCAAAAACCGGCATCCGCTCCTGAGACGCAGCAGTTCGAAACTGCCGGGATCGCCTCCTTAAATCGGCCGAGCGCGATCACGCGCTTTTTCATGAGCATCGTCGCCTGGGCCGAAGGCCTGAATTTCAAATATGCGAAACTCGGCAATCCGCCCGTCTATGACAACTCCGTTTTCCCCTGGGCCAGCGATGTCGAAAAGGCCTGGCCGCAGATCCGCGCGGAACTCGACCGCGTGCTGGTGCGCCAGAGCGAATTGCCGAGCTTCCAGGAAATCTCCACCGACGTGCAGACCATTTCCAAGGATAACCGCTGGAAAACCTTCTTCCTCGTCGGCTTCGGTGTGAAGTCGGAACAGAATATCCAGGCCTGCCCGGAAACCTGGAAGGCAGTGCAGAAGATCCCAGGTTTGAAGACGGCAATGTTTTCGATCTTCGAACCCGGCAAACATCTGCCGGCGCATCGCGGCCCCTATAATGGCGTGCTGCGCCTGCATCTCGGTATGATCGTGCCGGAACCCGCCGACAAGCTCGCCATTCGCGTCAAGGACCAGATCTGCCACTGGCAGGAAGGCAAGGCGCTGATCTTCGATGACGCCTATGAACATGAGGCCTGGAACCATACCGACAAGACACGCGTCGTTCTCTTTGTCGATTTCGTCAAACCGCTGAAACTCCCGGCGCGGCTGATCAACTGGATACTGCTCAATCTTGCAATTTTCACGCCGTTCATCCGCGAAGGGCTCGATAATCACAAGGAGTGGGAAAAGAAGTTTTATGCGCAGGCGGAAGCCTTGCGGAATCGCGCATAAGGAAAGGCCCCGCCGCAGCGGGGCCTCTTGCCTTTATTCGATCACCTGAACCACACGATGGGTCTGCGGCTCGACGATCACATGGCGGTTGTTGACGACGGTATAGGCATAGCGCGGATTATCCGGCACCGGAATTACCTGGACATCTGCGGGCAGCGGCTTGCCGACCACGATCGGCTGCTGCACCACCACTGATGACGGCGGGGCCGGCTGCTGTTCGACATAGGTCACGACCTCGCGTGGCGGCGGATCGACCACCGCACCGGCTACACCGCCGGCCACGCCGCCAATTGCAGCGCCTACCGGGCCGCCGACGATAGCCCCGGTGATAGCGCCGCCCGCAGCACCGGTCACGGCTCCATCAGCCATCGCATTCGTAGCCAGGGATGAGAGCGCAAGCGCACTCGATACGAGGATGATCTTGTACATTTTGCTTCTCCTTAATTCCATATCCTTGTTTTTCCAGAAATTTCGGCGCGAAAGTCACTTCACGCTCTTGCTGGAATTTGCATAGGAGTAACGAGCCGATCCTGTCGATGTTCCGGCCGGAGAAGCGTTAGGGAGTCACGGTTTGGGAGCTCGGTTCATATAATGTGACGCGCTATTCCAGCCTTAGGCGGAACAACCAGGCGGCAGCGCCAAGTGTCGCCGAGGCAATCAGCGCCAGCGGGACGGTCTGGTTCAATACCTCGTCCGCAGGGATATCCTTGAGGAACACGCCTTTGACGATGATGAGGAAATAACGCAGCGGATTGATGATCGTCACCGGCTGCAGCCAGTCCGGCATGTTCTCGATCGGCGTCGCGAAACCGGAAAGCAGCATGGCCGGCACCATGAACAGAAAAGCGCCGAGGATCGCCTGCTGCTGTGTCATCGACAGCGCCGAGATGAAGAGACCGAGGCCCGCTACCGAACCCAGGTAGAAGATCGAACTGCCGTACAGAAGCAAGAGCGAACCGCGCAGCGGCACTCCGAAGATGAAGACCGCCGCCAAGATATAGAGCGTCATGTGGAAGAGGCCGATCATCATGGGCGGAATGAGCTTTCCGATCAGGATTTCATGGACGCGCAGCGGCGAAACCATCAGTTGGTCGAACGTGCCGAGTTCCCGTTCGCGGGCGATGGAGAGCGCGGTGACGATGAGGCCGATCAGGAGGGCTATGCTGGCGATCAGGTTCGGCACCATGAACCATTGATAGGTGAGGTTGGCGTTGAACCAGTTTCGAGGTACGGTCGCCACCGTTTTTGCCATGGCGCGTTGGCCGGCAGGTGTTTCCGCCGAGAGCGTCATGCCGATCTGGGTGAGATAGCCGGAAACGATCTGCGAAGCATTGGAGCGGCGGCCGTCAAGGATGATCTGCAGAGGGACGGATATGCCTGCCTCGATATTGCGCGAGAAATCAGGGCCGATCTCGATTGCCGCAATGACCGACTGGCCATCGATCGCCTCGCGGATATCGGTCTGGTTATCGGCGGTCTCGATGCGGCGGAATGTCGGCGAGCCCTGGATGCGCTGGATCAGCTCCTGCCCCCAATGGCCGCTGTCGCGGTTCAGCACCATGACATCGACGTTGCGCACCTCGAGTGTCGCGGCATAGGAAAAGACGAGCAGTTGCATGACCGGCGGCACAATGAGCACGAAACGCCCTTTGGGATCGCGCAGGACGGCGAGCAGTTCCTTTGTCATGAGGGCTTTCAGGCGAGTCCACCACATCTCAACCGATCCTCTTCCTGTTAGCGCGGGCGGCCAGCACGAACATGACGCCGCCGATCGTGAGCATGACGGCGATGGAGCGAGCGAACATCGGCCAGATATCGCCGGCCAGGAATACCGTCTGCAGGCTGGGGATGAGATAGCGCGCCGGCACGATGACGGTGATCCACTGGATGATCTCGGGCATGGAATTGATCTCGAAGATGAAGCCTGACAGCAGGAAAGCCGGCAGGAAGGCAGAGATCAGCGCGATCTGCGAGGCGAGGAACTGGTTCTTCGTCGCCGTTGAGATCAGCAGGCCCTGGCCGAGCGCGGGGATCAGGAAGGCGGCCGACAGCGCATAGAGCGCGAGAATGGAGCCACGGAACGGCACGTGGAAGAGGAAGACGGCCAGGAGCACGCAAAGCGTCATGGAGGCAAGGCCGAGCAGGAAGTAAGGTAGGATCTTGCCGGCCAGCAGTTCGGCTGATGTGACAGGTGTCGCCATCATCGCCTCCATCGTGCCGCGTTCCCATTCGCGGGCGACGACGAGCGAGGTCAGCAAGGTTCCGACCAGCGTCATGACGATGGCGATGGAGCCGGGAACGAGAAAGTTACGGCTCGTAAGTTCCGGATTGAACCAGAAGCGCTGCTCTATCGAGATCGGTGGACCGGCGGCGACCGCTTCGGACCGCCGCTGGCGTTCCCAGTTGGCGACGGCGCCCTGCGCGTAGTTCTGAACGAAATTGGCGGTGTTCGGATCAGAGCCATCGACGAGAACCTGGATCTGCGGATGGTTGCCGGCGGCATAATCGGTGGTGAAATCGGCGGGAATGACGACGATACCGCGCACGGTGCCGCGCACGAGATCCTCTTCGAACATGCGCCGATCGCGCCCGACCGTGACGGAGAAATAGCGGGAAGCCTGGAAACTTGCGGCGAGATCCTGCGTGAGCGGCGTTGCCTGTTCGAGCACGAGACCGATACGGGTGCGGGTCGTATCCAGCGATACACCGTAGCCGAAGAGGAAAAGCAGGATCAGCGGCAGCACGAAAGCGATGAGGATGGTGCTGGGATCGCGGATCGCCTGATAGCTTTCCTTGCGCACGAGGGCAGCGAAGCGGCGGGCTCTGGAGGAGGTGCTCATGCGGCCTTCTCCGTTTCCGATTCCTGAATGAGCGCGACGAAGGCATCCTCCATCGTCGGATCCGGCTGCTCTTTCGTCGCCACGCGCGCCTTCAGTTCATCGGGCGAGCCAAGGGCGATAGAACGGCCGCGATAGATCAGCGAGATTCGATCGCAATATTCCGCCTCGTCCATGAAATGCGTCGTCACCAGCACAGTGACGCCCTTTTCGACGAGCGCGTTGATATGCGTCCAGAATTCGCGCCGGGTGATCGGATCGACGCCTGACGTGGGCTCGTCGAGAAAAAGCGCGCGCGGCTCGTGCATGACGGCGCAGGCAAGCGCCAGCCGCTGTTTCAGGCCGAGCGGCAGGTCTTTTGCCGAATGGCGCGCATAGCGGCCGAAATCGAAGATCTCGGTCATCAGTTCGATGCGCTTGCGCCGGCGGCCGCCGGAAAGACCGTAGACGCCGGCGAAGAATTCGAGATTCTGCATGACGGTGAGATCGCCGTAGAGCGAGAATTTCTGTGCCATATAGCCGAGCTGGTTGCGCGCCTCGGCGGCATCCTTGCGCAGGTCGAAGCCGGCGACGCGGCCTTCGCCGCCGGTTGGCTTCAGGAGGCCGCAGAGCATCTTGAAGGTGGTGGACTTGCCAGCGCCGTTGGGTCCAAGGAGTCCGAAGATCTCGCCGCGGCTTATATCGAAAGTGATGTTATCGGCGGCGGTGAAATCCCCGAAACGCTTGGTCAGGCCGTGGGCTTCGATGACGGGACGCTCGCCTGTCTCGCTCGGTGGCGCCTGCGCTTCGGCGAGTTTCGAACGTCCGCCGGGGCCGCCGCCGAGCATGTCGATGAAGGCATCTTCGAAACGGGGAGGGGTGGGTATCAGCTTCGCTTTTGCGCCGGCGCTGCCGATGTCAGGGGGCTCATCCCGCGATGTCACGAGACGGATGGCATCACCCTGGATGACGCCGTCGATGACGCCTTTCGTCTGCAAGAGTTCGGCCAGCACCTGTCGCCTGCGGCCCGTCACGCCCGAGACCTTGAAGACCCGGTCTTCCACGCGGCCGGTCAGATCATGCGGCTTGCCGGAAAAGAGCAGCTTGCCCTGATTGAGCAGCAGCACGTGATCGCAAGCCTCGGCCTCGTCCAGATAGGCCGTCGACCAGAGCACGCCGATGCCTTCCTGCGTCAGGTTCTCGACCATTTTCCAGAGATCGCGGCGCGAGATCGGGTCAACGCCGACACCCGGCTCATCGAGCAGCAGCAGACGCGGCTTCTTCAGCAGAGCGCAGGCAAGGCCGAGCTTCTGTTTCATGCCGCCCGAGAGCTTGCCGGCGAGCCGCGTGGTGAAGCGCTTGAGGTCGGTGAAAGTCAGAAGCTCGTCGAAGGAGGCGGCGCGCTCGCCCTTCGGCAGGCCGCGGAGATCGGCATAGAGATCGAGATTTTCCTGAACGGAGAGGTCCTCATAGAGGCCGAAGCGCTGCGGCATATAGCCGATCGATGCCTGGATGGCGGCCGGGTTCTTGCGGGTATCGAAGCCCAGCACCTCGACCGCGCCGTTTTCCGGCAGCATGAGGCCGGTCATCAGTCGGATCAACGTCGTCTTGCCGGCGCCGTCAGGGCCGACGAGGCCGGTGATTGCGCCGCCCTTGACCTCGCCGGAGACGGCATCGAGCGCGGCGGGGCCATCGCCGAAGCGCTTGGTGACGTCGGCAAGCCGGACCAGCGCTTCATCCGTCGAGGTGGGGGAGGGGCTCATGGCGCGGCCAGAGAGGGAAAACGAATGGTGACGGGCATGCCCTGGCGCAGATCGGGTCCGGGCTTGTCGATGACGATGCGCAGGCGATAGACGAGGTCGGTGCGCAGTTGCGGCGTCTCGACCGATTTCGGCGTGAATTCCGCCACCGGCGAAATGAAGCCGATCGTGCCGTCATAGGGTTTATCGGGATGCGTATCCGAAGTCACCTGAACCTTCATGCCGGGATGCAGGCGGCCGAGGTCGCCTTCCGCCACATAACTGCGCACCCAGACCGGCTCAGTCAGCGAGAGCACATAGACGATATCGGCGGGTGAAACGATGGCGCCTGGCTCGCGCACGCGAGAAAGGATGACGCCGTCATTGGGGGCGCGCAGTTCGGTATCGGCAAGCGAGATACGGGCGGAGGCCAGCGATGACTGCGCGGCTGTCAATTGCGCTTCGGCAGCGGCAATGTCTTCTGCACGGCTGCCTTCCTCCAGGAGTTTCAGCGCTTCGCTGGCGGATTCGGCACGGGCTGCAGCCATCGAGCGGTTGGCGGTTGCCTGATCGAGACTGGCCTCCGAGATCGTGCCCTGGGGGCGGAGCTGGCGGGCGCGGTCATAGGCGAGATTGGCATTGTTCAGCGCCGCAAGGCTTTCGTCGTATTGCGCGCGGGCCTGGGCGATTTCCGTCTGGCGCGGGCCGGCCTTCAGCTTGTCGAGTGTTGCCTGAAGGGCTGCGACATTGGCTTCTGCAGAGGCAACGGCGGCCTCGAAGGGCGCTGCGTCGAGCTTGCCGAGCACCTCGCCGCTTGTGACCGTGTCGCCTTCATCGACAGCGAGCGAGGCAATCCGGCCATTGACGCGGAAGCCGAGGGAAACCTGGCGGATATCGACGTTGCCATAGAGCGCGAATTCTCTTGATCGTTCCGGCAGCCAGCCAAGCTTCTGGGGCAGGCCATACCACCAGGCGGCGGCTGTCCCGGCAAGCAGAATGATGATGGCGAAGGGGACAATCCGTCTCATCGAGTATTTCCTTTCGCCGGCTGCAACTGGCCGACAAGTTCTGCAACGAGAGTGCAAAGGGTCTGAAGTTGTTCGGGGCCGACCGACTGCCATTCCATCTGCGCGAGAACGGCGGCATGAGCGACGCGGAAGATCAGGATGTTGCCGACGAAGGCAAGCGTGCGCAGCCGCACGTGCTCTGAGGCCGGGTCGTCCTGCAGGATGGTGCCGATCAGCCGGCGCGCAATCCCGATCATCGGGCCCATCAGGCCCTGATAGACACGGGCGAAGGCCTCTGTCGGTTCCATCTGCTCGCGGATGACGAACCGTGCCCAGGGCTCGGATTCCTTGCTGACGAAGAGGCTGACCATGGTCGTTGCGATCTCCGTCAGGAGAAGTCGCGCCTCGTCTTCGCTCAGCTCCTGCCCGGCAGCAGCAAGTTCCATGAGACGGGCGCCGATCCGCTGCCGCAGGCCGCCGACATGGCGCTCGATGCGTGAGACCAGATAATCCGATGTCGCGACATAGAGGCCTTCCTTGCTGCCGAAATAATAGGGAATGGCCTGCAGGTTGACGCCCGCAGCCTCGCTCAGCTGCCGCGTCGACGTGCCGTCGAAGCCATAACGGCCGAAGACATCGAGGGCTGCGGACAACAGCTTTTCCCGCGTGATCTCGGCGCGATTTGGCTGGGTTTTTTCGTCTGTCATGGCTCGTATATAAACCTGATGAAACTTTCAGTCAATCGAATGAATGCTTCTTTTGCCGGGCCTGCCCTTACGTGTATGAGGACTGCGAACGCGAACGGGCAGTATATTTCGTTTACTGCCGCGCATTCACCTTTTTGTACTTCCGCAAACGCTAATATTCTGGCTGAATAGGCTGATGAGAAACCAGCACGTCACGGCCAGGGTGAGGCGACATGTGTGGAGGGCGCTCGTAACCGGCGCTACTCTCGCTCTTCCCCTGACCGTGGCTTGCGCCGATGATGCCGGCGCGCAAAAAGGCGGCCGCCTGCACAATGAAGTCCTGAAGCCGGCGCCTCACGACGGGCAGTTGACGGCGCCGCACCTCACTGCGGTCTGGTGGCTGCGGATCAGAGAGGACGCATCGGGAGGGGATGACACGGAGAGTTCGAAGCAGGTTTTCGTGCGCAGCGAGAAGCATCAATGGTGCTCGCCGGAATCGGCGGCGTATTGGGATGCCGACAGTGCCTGCGCCGCTTTCACAACGTTATCCGGTCCCCGTCCCTGATCCGTGAGGACGCGGATCTCTGCTTCTGCGCTGAACCCGACCGATTAGCCGGAGAGCGGCTGCCGTCGGCAAAACCGTGGCGATGAACGCTGTCAGCTTGGCAGAGATGCCGGGAACAACGAGGCGACGGCCTGACTTGAAGCCGCGCCATGCCTGCTCGGCCACATAATCTGCATCGAGCTTGGGCAAGACCTTGAAGAGGGCCGTGCGATTGGCGCCGGATTTTTCAAGAAAGTCCGTCGATACCGGGCCGGGCGCCACGCATGTCACGGTGACGCCGAAGCGGCGAACCTCCTCATGAAGTGCGGCCGAAAAGGAACGCACGAAACTCTTGCTGGCATAGTAGAAGGTCATGTAGGGCCCGGGAGTGAAACCGGCGATGGAGCCCAGATTGAGCACGCCGCCACTCCGGCGAGCCACCATTCCAGGCAGAAAGCGAAGGGTCATGTCGGCCAGGGCGCGGATATTGAGATCGATAATGCCGAGTTGGTCGTCCGCGGGAAGTGACGTTGCTGCGCCGCGCAGTCCATATCCAGCGCTGTTGACAAGAACGTTGCAGGCCAAATCATTGGCAGCCAGAAAAGCCTCGAGGCGAGCCGATGCGTCTGACGCAACGAGATCGAGGGCGATCGTGAAAGCCTTGCCGCCGGCCTCCTCCACCTCGGCCGCCGTCGCCGCCAGCCCCTCGGGGGAGCGGGCCACGAGTACGATGACATTGCGCTCCCGCGCAGCAACCTTGGCAATTGCCCGCCCGATGCCTCGGGAGGCACCAAGAACGACGACGGCCGAGCGAGGCTCGCCGCTTGATGTCATTGAGAGGCTCCTGCAATCGCCGCACCGGTAGGACCCCGATAGTGGGAGAGCCCTTTCAACTCGTCAACGACCTCGCCGTTCAAAATCCGTTCAAAACGTTCCAGCGCCCGTGCGATGCTGGCCCCGTCCATGACCCTGTGATCATAATGAATGCGAACGGTGACCGTCCCGTTCTTGTCGATCGGACCGTAGTTCAGGAGCGTGGTCAAAGGGGTGAGGGGATTGAGAGATTCCGCGCCGAGGCCCGAATAGACCGATAGCTGAAACGTGCCGAAATAACGCGCGCGTTTTCGCCCCAGGTTGAGCCCGAGCCACATCAGCGACCATCTGAGCAAAGCCGGTGCGCAGGCAAGCTTGAGCGAGCGGCGAAACTCCTTGATCTCGGCAATGGGAAGCGACCGCGCTTCGTGGATCAGCTTTTCCAGTTCGGGGATAGGGCGCTGTTCCGGGCTTTTGATCGTGCTCAGGAGAACGATCCGCTCACCCTCATGTTCACGCTCATGAGCGATGGAGGCCACGCTTTCGGGATATTCGTAGAGTTGATGGCGCGGAAATTTGATGTAGGCACGCCGCAGATCCGGAATCTCCTTTGACAGGAGCGCATATCCCTTCAGAAACAGCACGGTCCATGATGGGCGGGGATCGCAGCCGCTCCTGGCATCGAGCAGCGCGCGGATGTTCATCTGCCGCTGAACGGTGACGCGTGGTATGCCGATCGAAAATCTCATCAGATCTCCGACGAGCCGTCTTGCGGCCGAAAGCCTGATCGTTCGTCCCCTCATCCTTGTCCTCCCCCTACAGCGCCGCGCGTCTTTTCATACGCGCAAGGGACGCTGTAGCACTTGAAACTGCTGCATGATTTTGTCGTTAAATCGATTCCGGTTTAAGGAATCAGGCAGCAGATCGCTTCCATTTTTCTTCGAAAGACGCAAATGATCCATCTCTTTGTTTTCACGCAATTCCGGGCGCAAAACCGCTGCACACCTTTGCTGGAATTGCTCTAATAGAGATAAGGAATGATCCGCTTCGTCTTGTCCATATAGGCGCGGTACTCAGGACCGAAAACGTCGAGCATCATACGCTCTTCCTTGTCCACTCGCAGGAAGAACAGCACCGCAAAACCGATGAGGCCTGCAAGACCAGCCACCCAGTTCGACAGGAGAAAAGCCTGTGCAAGCCCCATCAACATGAAGGAAGTGTACATGGGGTGGCGCACGAGCGCGTAGGGCCCGGCGCAGATCAGCTCATGCTTCTGGCGGATTTCCAGCGTGATGGACCAGTTTCGCCCGAGCTGCTTATGCGTCCTTCGAAAGACCCACATGGCGAGCACGAAGACGATTGCGCCCACCAGAACCGCCCAGGACTGTGCAGGATAATCGGCGGCTTTCGGAATGCCCGTCGCGACATAGAAACCCGGCACGATCGCGAGACCTGCGAGAGCCGCCGCAAGCGCTATCTTCTCCGACGCGCTCCGCCGATTGCTGACGACAGGCACCCGCTTGCCGCGACGCTCAAATGGGTATCGAATGACGTACCATGCAATAATTCCGACGACCCAGACGATCTCGCCAATGGTATGAACTGACAAGCTCAAATCGGCACCAGAACCTTTCTACGACCCGTTTTCGGGATCGCCCTGCTTTTTATCAACCCGTGTTCATCTCCCGCAGTTTTGTAACGAATTGCTGCGGCCGAAGCCAGATACCCGGCGTCTTATAGCCCATATGACGCGCGATGTCGGCCACGAAGGCGTTGCAATTGTAGACGGTTGCTTCCCAGAGGCGGCTTCGCGCCTGCAGGCCTCTGATATAGGCGACCGTGTCATTATATTGGTCATCCGTCAGCATCACGCGCCAGCTTGCCGAGCGGTATTGCTCTTCGAGGTCGCCGTCCGTTGCACCCGTCGTGGCGGGGACAGGAATGAAGTGGCCGATGACGTAGGGCGCCGCATCTTCCGATGCCGGGGCAAGCCCCGCAACCTCGGGATTGATCATTCTTCCATTCTTGTCTGCGCGCCCGAAGACGACGTAGGTGTGACCGTAGGTCAGCGCATAACGCGAGCGGAATTCAATGAAATGCCGGTTGGATTTTTCCGCAGCCGTAACAGGTTTCTTCAGGTCGCTGGCGTCGGATGTGTAATGCGGTTGGGGGGCTTTGTCTTCAGTCTGGCACGATGAGACAATGACCGCCAGAACAGCGACCAGGCACAAGCGGCTTCTTCCAGGCGCCATCAATACGCTCCATGTGCAAGCTCCTCAAAATGCGAGCTTGACGCCAGATAATGAGCCGTTCCCGCTTGCTGAATGGCAGGTGGATCAAGCCTGGCTGGTTTTTAGGATGTAAGGAAGGGGAAGGGCCTGTCGAGCCCTTCCGAAGTATCGTTGCGAATTTTACTTGTAGACGGCCGTTGCCGCAGGCGGCGGAGCTTTCCCCTTGCCTTTACCAATCGACCCGCAGGCACTCAGATTGGCCACCGCAAGCGTTGCGAGGATCAAAAATAAAATTCTGCTCATTAAGTCCTCTCCTCATCCTAGCGCAGACCTGAAAGACTGCACCTCAAAGTTTGACGATAATCGGCACCTTGGACAGTGCGGGAGTGATGCAATGTGCAACGAATCTACTTTAGCAGATACTTACCGGTGTGGCCAACCCCGCAATTTCAAATGGTAAACGCGATCAAATGACCACCACACGCGTTCCCACGCGGGTGCGGCCGTAGAGATCCATGATGTTTGCGTTCGTCAGCCGGATGCACCCGTTCGAAACGGCGTGGCCTATCGACCAGGGCGCGTTCGTTCCGTGCAGCCGGAAGAGGGTGTCCTGTCCGCCCTGATAGAGGTAAAGTGCTGCAGCGCCGAGCGGGTTGTCCGGTCCTCCCGGTACGCCGTCGGCATATTGCGCCAGACGCGGTTTGCGCGCGATCATGTCGTCGGTGGGCTTCCAGGACGGCCACTCGGCCTTGCGGCCGATCGTGGCCACGCCCTTGAAGCTCAGCCCTTCTTCCCCGACGGCGACACCGTAGCGCGTGGCAATGCCATTGCCTTCGACGAAGTAGAGATAGCGTGCCCCGGTATCGACGACGATGGTACCGGCCGGCTCGCTTCCGGTATAGGCAACTTCCTGGCGCCGATAGCGGGGGTCGACGTCCGGATCGCTCCCGAATACACGATATCCGATTGGCGGACCATCCGATGTCGTACTACATCCGCCAAGCATGACGGCCAGGCTGCCCAAGATCAGGCCCCGGCGCTTAACAGCAACTTGTCTATCCATTTCCACCTGCCAAAATAGTTCGGACGGCCCCTGATTTCCGACCGGTAGTGCATCGTTTTCCGGCCGGGACATTCGCTTTGCAGAACCATACACTTGTCAAATTACAAAGTGCGCAACTTATAATGGTGTGTAATTTTATTGACCCGCGAATCTCCTTGCGTCAAGTCGGTGTTTCGCCTGAGTATTAGCATACTGAGATGGATGGACATGATGAAACTTTGCCTGGAAGGAAAAGTCGCACTTGTGACGGGCGCAGGTTCCGGCATCGGGGCTGTGGTTTCCCGGCAACTTGCCGATGAGGGGGCTGAGGTCGTCGTCGCAGATATCAACGCCGATGCAGTGCGCGAGACTGCGGCGGCAATTCAGGCCAGCGGGAAAAGCGCCCACGCATTTGTCGTCGACGTGAGTGATGCAGGGGCCGTGCAGGAACTTGTCGATTTTGCCGTCGAGACATGCGGTGGTCTCGATCTGGCTGTCAACAATGCCGGCATTGACGGGGTACGAGCAGCGGTTGGGGACTATCCGCTGGAAGACTGGCACAGATTGATGAATGTCAATCTGAACAGCGTCTTCTATTGTGTGAAATGCGAGATCCGCGCGATGCTGAAACGGGGCGGGGGTGCGATCGTCAACATGTCTTCCACCCTCGGTTCCGTCGCCCTGCCGACCGCGGCAGCCTATACGGCTGCCAAGCACGGGGTTGTCGGGCTGACGAAGGCTGCTGCGATAGAATACGCGCGGTTCGGCGTCCGGATAAATGCTGTCGGTCCCGGCTGGATCGATACTCCACTCCTGTCGGAGCATCTGGAGGCCGCAAACTCGCGCCGCATGGCAGCTCTTCAGCCCATGGGCCGGCGCGGAACGCCTGATGAGGTCGCCGATCTCGTCTGCTTCCTGCTATCCGAACGGGCCAGCTTCATCACCGGTGCTCACTACCTGGTGGATGGCGCCTATACCGCGCATTAGAGGTCAGGCGCGTGGCCGGGTTTACGCCACAGCCATGATGACATGTGCCTGAATTTTTGCAGCAACCTCGCCGCTGCCATGTCTGGCTGCAATCGCGGATGCGGCGTGTTCGATAGCAGCGTCGAGTTTTTCGGCGTCTCTCGCCTCTATTTCCGTGCGAAGAAGGGTACCCTGACAATAGGCGACGGCAGGAAGACGCGGCGAGGGCGCCCGGCTTTGTTCGGCTCTCGTCTCGATCGTCATATGCGAGAAACCCGCCTCCTCCAGATCGCGGCGGATCAGGGCGATATCGTGATAGCCGTGCGGCGTGCGCGCCAGAAAGCGTGGCGGATCGTCCGGAAACATTTCCGCAAGAGCATTCGTCACGTCATGCGCAAAGATATTCTCCTCGATGCGATCCCAAACATTGAACAGGAAATGCCCTCCGGGTTTTAGTACCCGTCTCGCTTCGCGGTAGCCGGACATGCGGTCGGGAAAGAACATCACTCCGAACTGACAACAAACGAGATCAAAGGCTGCGTTTTCAAACGGCAGCGCCAGGGCATCCGCCTGGCGCCATCTGATGCGGCTGTCGGGAGGCTGGCGCGAAGCGGCATAATCGAGCATAGGCTGGTTGAGGTCGGTTACGGTATAAGTTGCGTCAGCGGATAGTTTTGGCGCCAAGATGCGGGTAACCGCCCCTGTGCCCGCGGCGATTTCCAAGACGGTATCGGGCGACAGGGATGCTGCTCGTCGCGCAAGATCTGCTGCGTATGGCTCGAAAATCAAAGGGACCATATAGCGGTCGTAGTTTTCCGGAATCGAGCCGGCGAATATCTTGTCCGTTTCCAGCATTGCTGTCCCACCACCCGATTGATGGGGTATGAGAATAGCACATAATCAGCCGTTCCTCCGGCTCATTTTCCCAATCGTCCACGAATAGGCTGCCGTCTTCCGCCCTTCGGGCAGCATCCTATGCAGGTCTCACTTCAATTCTGTCGGTCCGCATGGCGCAGAAAATCCCGATGTCAAATCCGCTTGGTGCCTGACAGGGACGACGCCGATCGCCTCGCACCCGAAGCGGGCTTTCATTCAGTGACATCGACCAAACGTTCAATGCAGGATCGACGCTTTTGCCTTGCGGTCGACCAATGCTTCCACGATGCCGATCAGCCGTGCCGCGCGTCTCAGGACTTCGACGCCCGCTTCGTTGATCGCGATCTCGTCGCTCATCCGCTCCATGCACCTGGCGATCTCCATCAATTTCTCGCCGAGATCGGCGTGATGGAGCCGGTCAGCGGCGCGCGAAAGCCGGCGCAGACATTCCTGATATCTCGATGCGAGAACAAGCCTGTCGGTGATCGGGTTGCCTTGCGGAGCGGCTGGAGACTGTAACGCCTTCTGTCGCATTCCATTCTCCTTATCCGAAGATCCAGGTTGGCTTGCGGGCCTGCTCCCGACTGCTCATGGCGAAATCCTGCCGGTCCAGGGACTTCAGAGCAGCAAGGATATCCCGGTAGCGGATGGAGCAGGCGACACCAGGAGGGTGACGCAGTTCAGGACAGGATTCGACCGCGTGAAGGTCGGACGCCCACGATGCGAGGATCGCGCGCTTCTCTTCGGTCGTTATCTTGTCCGAAGCGAGGACTTCGTCCGGATGGGAAAAATGTTGCTGGGGATGCAGGATATGCGACGCCGAGATGGCATCGAGGACATTTGCCGAGCCAACTGCTGCCGTGCCTTCGATAGTCATGTTCGATCTCCTAAAAACTTTCGACAGGTGAAGAAAATCTCCAGGCGGATAAGAGATTGTTTCGGTGTTTTCGGCGTTCAAGTGGACCGGAGCGGCGTGTTCAAAAAAATTTTGCAGGCCCTCTTGAAAGGCGAAAACAGCCAAACCAAATCGATTTTTGCCGGCAGCCCAGCAGGGGGCCGGAAGCCGGAGACGCAGTTTCCGACGCGTCTCCTTTCCAACTCGCTTTACGGAGGATTTGGTCATGAGAAACGAATTCGACTTCGCACCCTTCTACCGCTCGAGCATCGGCTTCGACCGCGTTTTCAACCTTCTGAACAATCCGCAGCGTCTGCAGGCCATCGACACCTGGCCGCCCTACGACATCGTCAAGACCGGCGATAACGATTATCGCATCCAGATGGCGGTCGCAGGTTTTGCCGATAGCGATCTGGACGTCACTCAGGAACGCAACGTGCTGGTCGTGAAAGGCGAGAAGAACGAGGAAAAGCAGGGCGACTATCTGCATCGCGGCATTGCCGGCCGTTCCTTCGAACGGCGCTTCGAACTTGCCGACCATGTCCGCGTCGAAAACGCCTCGCTGACGAACGGCCTTCTGACCATCGCGCTGAAGCGCGAAATCCCTGAAGAGATGAAGCCGCGCAAGATTGCAATCGGCGCCGCCGAGGGCTCCCATGCGCCGATGCAGATGATCGAAGGCGAAAAGAACGTCGCTTAATCGGAGGGGGAGCGAGGAGCCGGTGCGATAAGGTGGCGCTGGCTCCTATCTGCAGGACATGAAAACGATCGATGTTCGAAAACCGCAGCCGTTCGACGCGCACGATCTTTCCGTCTGCCAGCCTGTTTTCGATACTGTTGTAAAAGAGGCAGGCATCGACAAAGCCTCTGAAGAGGCGGCGCGGATTGCCGCAATCATGGTGGAGCTTTATCGGCAAGGCGTGCGCGATCCGGAGCATCTGCGGATCATGGTTGAAGGCGCTCGAGGTCTCTTCAGCCGTCAGGAGACTGTCGACGCAATCGCTTGACCGGTGACTGGCTGAGCCCGCTGACTGGCTGAGCAGTGTGAGCGACCGCCTGCTGCGAGCAGGCGGCGGAGATCGCAAAGTCGAAGGCCAATCAGCTCGCTTGCCACCAGCCTCGTCGCTGGTGCCGCGGCGATTTGCTTCCATTGCAAGACGGTGAGATTGATATCACACTGACTGCCGCTCATCGGAGAATAGAGAGTGCCGAAAGCGACGCGTCGCCCGACGGTCATTCGATCGCCGATGAGGCCAACGTTGCGGCTTGCTCTATCGCGAAGCACTTGCGGGGGTCATCCAATGTCGCTTGTCTACAGACCTGCACGGGCCGACGATCTGGCCGCGACCGATGTTCTGGTGGTTGCCAGCATCAACGATCTTACCGTTCGGCATGGCTTTGGCAGGATGGCTGCAGCAAGCCCTCCCAATTTTCAGCTGTTTTCGCTGCAGGACGACCCTGATGGCCTATGGGTCGCGGAAGAGAATGGGGAAATTCTCGGCTTTGCCTGGAGCTGGGTTTGCGGCGATGTCTGGTTCCTCGCCCAGCTGTTCGTCGATCCCGCCCGGCAGGGGCAGGGCATCGGAAACGAACTCCTGGAGCGAACCATGGAGCACGCCCGCAAATCGGGGGCTATCCACAAGGCGCTGATCACCTTCACTTTCAATCGCGTGTCGCAGGGTCTCTACATGCGGCACGGCCTCTTTCCCAAGACGCCGATCTACTTTTTCAATGCCACGCGCGAACGGGTGAAGCAGACGCTGCCGGAACCGCCATTGCGTGCCATCGCGATCGACAGCAGCGCAGCGACGATGAACAATCTTGCCGAGATCGATCTCCGTGCCATAGGCGCCTCGCGGGAGAAGCATCACCGCTACCTGCTCAGTGATCCCGCGACCACAGGGGTTCTGCTTTATGCCGGCGATGGCCCTGTCGGCTATGGCTACATCAGCTCCAATGGGCATATCGGTCCCCTCGCGGTCATGCGGACCGACGTTCTTCGCGATGCCTTTGCGACCATGTTGACGCTGGCGGCAGATGGCTCTGCCGAAACGATATCGGCGTTCCTGCCGGGCACATGCGACAGCGCCTTGAGCCTCGCCATCAGGCAGGGCATGCGGATCACCTTTCCGATGTTATTGATGGCATCGCCCGGCTACGGCGACTGGATGCAGTATCTGCCGCGAAATCCAGGCTTCATGTGATCTGCGATCTGCCAGTGCCGCGCGCAATGGCTGTAAAGCGCAGCCGATATTCACACATAGAAATCGAGGTCGTGCAGTGCGGCCCTTACCTCGAGCAGCAAGGTCACCAGGGAAGCGGCGAAGAACAGAAGCGCGATCGAGAACATGAGAGCTGCGCCGTATTCATGCCTGAAATTCAGGAATGAGCTCGCGAACGCCAATATGACGAGCACGGTCGTGAAGATTCCGCTCATCACGGCGTATTCTATTGCCTTGTTGAGCAATCGCGCACGCCGCTTCAATCGCGGAAGGACAGTTTTCATGTGGCTGCGGCCAGGGTCGCCGTCAGGCAGAGCGTTTAAAACATTACTGCGATCCACGATCCGGTTCATGCGCGTGATCAAGACCGAGATGAATGCTGCTACAGCACCCAACAGAAAGGCAGGGGCAGTCGCCTGCGAGATCACGCGTGAGATCTGTTCAGCGGTCGCTACTTCGCTCAGCATAATATTTCCTTTTGATTGTTTATTGGCGCCTCCGCGCGATACCTTGCAATCACTCCGAAAATTGCAAGCCGGCCTTCTTCAGCGAGCCCAGGAAAGATGCGATGTCTTCGGGCCGGGTGAAGCGCAGGGCCGCTTCGGCGCGGAGGTTCCGCACCAGGGCCGGCTCATGCTCGACGAGCCAGGCGCGCTCGCGATCGGCAAGCGCTTCGTCACCCGTTTCGGCGAAAATCGCGATCGCAATGACGTGATAGAGAGCGTTTGCGGGCACATCCGCCTTTCTGATCCACATCGCTGCCTCCTCATAATCCCCATGGAAATATGAGCAAAGGGCGAGTGCCGCTTCATAATATGCAGGAGGCCCCGCATTGCGCTCCCACGCCTTCGCCACCAGGGCGCACCCTTCGTTCCAGTTTCCGGACATTGCCAGCCGATAGCCGTATTCGCCCATGAGCTCGGTATCGTTTGGATTGATAGAAATCGCCCTGGCGCCCACTTTCATGGCTGCATCGACTTCCTTCCGGAGATAGAGCGCGAACATCTGCGCCTGCAGCCCCCGGACATTCAAGGGTTCCAGTTCCACCGCGCGCCGTGCAGCGGTAAGGGCCTGATCGATCAATGCCGGCGATCGGACAGGATCGATAGGGTAGCCAAAGCGGGCCTCGTCGATGAGCGTCAGCGACAGTAGCGCCCAGGCGGTCGCGTAGTCGGGAAAGCGTTCTACGGCCTTCTCGAGACACGAGCGGACCGACGGGCGAACTCTTCCATCGAAGCTGGCGCGATAGGAATAGTAGGAAAGCGTGCAGGCATAGGCGGCCCAGTCGTCCGGAGGGTTCGGAACGGCACGCTTCGCATCGGCCTGAAAGATGACCCCGTAGGCCTGCGCCAGGGTTGTTGCTACGTTGCTGGCAATGTCGGCCTGGGACTTCAGCAGATCGCCAACGGTTGTCGCGCCGTCATAGCTCGCGGCCCAGAGCACGGTCCCGTTCGGACTGCTGCGGAGGCTGACCTGCAGCCGGAAGGTATCAGCCGACGTATAGAGGCTTCCGCCGAGCACGTATCGAACCTGGCGTTCGGTCTCGGGACCGGGGGATTGAACGACGACGATGTCCTTGAATTTGGACAGTCCGCTGACGACCTCCTGCGTGAGGCCGCGAGCCAACGCTGCGGAACCTTCCTTGCCGGACAGGTCCTCGAACCATTCGACCGCCAGATGCGGTCTTTCCGGACCGCTCGCGATGGGCCGAGGAGAAATCACCTGCCACCACAGCATGAGAACGGCAGCGGCCACTATCGCTGCTGCAGCCATGCCGGCTGCCATCATCACAGGCAGCCGGTGAACTGTCCTTGCCGGCGGCGGCGCCATCGGAGGGGCGGCGGACGCCTCCTGGTCGCCGGGACTTGGAGAGCGATGCAGGGAAAACGTCGGAACATAGGCGCCCTTCGGTATGCTGATGTGGATGGGGTCAGCCAGACCGGCGGTCAGATAATACCGTTCGAGCGAGCGCCTGAGATGGCCTGCCTCGACACGGACAATGGGATCGGCCTGCGGATCGAAGGAGGCGTCGCGGCCAAATACCTCCACGGCGATCGAGTAGGCCTTGATACGCATTCCGCGCCCGCACAAGGTTTCGTTCACGACATAGCTGAGAAATCGGCGCTCCCGATCGGTGGCGTCAAAATCAACGCTGCCAAGTATCAGGGCAAGCTGTTCGCGGCAGGCGTCGACGGGAAGACCCGACGCATCGGTTGCGCCGTTTCGGGTTCCTGCTTCCATGACGAACGCCCCCCAGCTTCGCATAGCGGGGCTCGACCGTTTCCGACCTTTACCCCTATATTTCATGTTAATTACATGCCATTTCTGGGTGCGGCAAGAGTTTGGAGTATAGTAATCGCAATTTTGGATTGCGATATGACGACCCTAAAGGAAACCAGGCAAGCAATTCTGTCGTCGGTCCTTCGCCGGTTCCCCGAGCGCGAATTCAATATTCGTCGGATGATGGAGAAGGATCAGACCTTCTTCGATCTATGTGAGGAACTTGCCGTCGCTGAAGATGCCCTCGCAAATGTGGATCAGTTTCCTCCGGCAATACGTTCGGAAAGACGGGCCGAGTGGCAGGACCTCGTCGACCGCCTGGCAAAGGAAATAGACGGCGCGCTGCAGAATACGCGAAATCGCATCTGATCCATTCGCTCGAGCGCTCGGACTGCGGCAGCGTCCTCGTGCGCGGCCCAGACGATGCGCGCCTGCAGGGCCAACAGCAATTCTCTATCGAGTTCCTGGCGGTTGGCACTAAGCGCTTGCGGATGACATCGCACGTTCTCCCGCCGCCGGCAGTTCAAGAACCTCGGGCTCAGCCTGGCCGCCACGCCCACGCGCACAGTTAATAACTGTAACATACCTCCACAACTCCCGGTGGGCTGTCCATGGTACTGTCGGTATTTCGCAGCAGGAGCTCATGATGAATATCACCCGTCGTAACCTGACTTTCGCCGGCCTCGGCCTACTCGCCGGAACCGCAATCTCTCCAGCCCGCGCGGAATTCGGCGAAGGAGGATTGCAGATCGGCGAGGATCTGGAGGACTTCTGGATCGCAACCGACGCATATATCTATGGCTACCCTCTGGTGACGATGGAGATGACCCGCCGCGTCATGACCAACGTTCCCGAGGTCAAGGGTACCCGTGGTCCCATGGGACATATCATCAAGCTGCGGGAGTACCCGGACGCCTCTTTCAAGGACGTGACGGCACCGAATGCCGATACCCTGTATACGACCTCCTTCTTCGATGTCGGCAAGGAGCCCTACGTGCTGAGCGTGCCGGACATGAAGGACCGCTATTTCCTGCTGCCGATGCTCGATGGATGGACGAATGTCTTCCAGGTGCCGGGCAAGCGGACGACGGGCACCGGCGCGCAGACCTACGCCATCACGGCTCCCGGCTGGAGCGGGACGCTTCCCGAAGGGATCACGAAATACGAGTCCCCGACCAATTTGGTCTGGCTGCTCGGCCGCATCTACTGCACGGGAACGCCCGAGGACTATGCCGAGGTCCATAAGCTGCAGGACGAATTCAAGCTGGTCCCGCTCAGCGCCTATGGCAAAGACTATACGCCGCCACCCGGCAAGGCCGATCCGTCGATCGACATGAAGACGGCCGTGCGCGACCAGGTCAACCGCTTGAGCGCGGTCGAATATTTCACGCTTCTTGCAGATCTGATGAAGACGAACCCGCCGTCAGACGCCGATGCGCCGGCCCTGGAGCGCTTTGCGCGGATAGGATTGGTCGCGGGCAAGGACTTCGACGCCAGCAAGCTGAAGGCGGACTTCCAGAAGCGGATCCCCGCCATCGGATTCGATCGGATCATGCTGCAGTTCAAGATCAACAGTCATGTTCAGGACATCAATGGCTGGGCATTCACGACTAAGACCGGGCTGTACGGAACTGACTACCTGATGCGGGCGCTCGTCACGGCGATCGGTCTCGGCGCCAACAGACCCCAGGACGCCGTCTATCCGACGTCCCAAAAGGACGCTCATGGACGGCCTTACGACGGCCGAAAGAAATACGTCATGCACTTCGAAAAGGGGAAGACGCCGCCGGTTTCGGGCTTCTGGTCGCTCACCATGTATGACGAGAACTACTTCTTCGTCGCAAACCCGATCAACCGCTATTCGATCAGTCCTCGGCAGGATCTGAAGTACAATGCCGACGGCTCATTGGACCTCTTCGTGCAGCACGAGTCTCCCGGCGCCGGCAAGGAATCGAACTGGCTGCCTGCGCCGGCCGGCAAGTTCTACCTGATGATGCGGCTGTATTGGCCGAACGAGAATGCCCCTTCGATCATCGACGGCACCTGGAAGATCCCGCCGGTCGAGGAATTGGGCTAACCCGGCTCAGCCCGTCGTTCGGTTTGCGGACGACGGGCTGGATCGCTGTCTCGTCAATCGAAGGAGAAATGCTCATGACCTTCAGAAAAACTGCATATGCCGCGGCAGCTTTGACAGGGCTTGTCCTTTATGCCGGCGCGACGCTGGCTGAGGACGCGATTTCCGCCCCCGCGACAAAGATCATCGGCACATCGAGCACGCAGAAGACGGATCTGGTTCCCTCGCTGATCGTGATGAATTCCGGCGGCGCGACCCTGAAGGGCGACACGCTCACGCTGACGGGCATTTCCAGCAATTCGATCCTGTTTGCCGACCGGCCTGTCCGCTCCGCCGGCCATGCGCTGACCACGCACCTGCTGGAAGAGTGGGCTCAGGGCGGCAGCTTCGAAAAGGATCCGCCGAACGCCACTATTTCGGTACTGAACAAGGACGCGTCCAGCGTCGAGGACGCCGTCGTCGTTCTGAAGGAGCCGAAGCTCGAAGGTCCGAACCTGACGTTCAAGGTGGATGTTCTGGAGGGCAGCTTCGCCAAGGCGGACGGTCCGGCATCGATCTTCATCGACATCATCGGGATGCCGAGGACGCCCCTGTCGTTTGCGGGTGTAGCACGAAGAACGGCCTTTCGGGGCGCATGGTATGCCGGAGCAGCGGCGGGCGCTGCGGCCGCTTACGGCCGGCCCGCATGTGGCCTCTATCCATATCCGCCGTGCTACTAGGCCCTGTCCCACGGGCACCGGACCTATTCATCGCGACGCTGGCGTTTAAGCCTTAGAGGGGACTTATGGGACTGAGACTTTGGACGATTTCACTGACTGCGGCGCTGGCGGCAAACAGCGCCGTATTTGCCGCCGACATGGCTCGCACCGTCACGCCTGAAGCCAAACAAATCGAGACCGAAAGCGGCTGGACCTTTACCTTCGCTCCCTACTTCTGGGGTGCGGGATTGTCGGGTGACGTTGCGCAGTTCGGCCTGCCGTCGGTGCATGTCGACGCCTCGTTCGGCGATATCTGGGACCACCTCGACTTCGGCGCGATGGCCACCGGCGAGGCTCGCTACGACCGGTACAGCGTTTTCGGCGACATCATCTACACGAAGATATCCAGCAGCGAGGGGACGCCTTTCGGCGTTCTGGCGGACGAGGCGAAGCTTGATACAGAGGTTTTCACCGGACTTGTGGGGGTCGGATATTCGGTGCTGGACGATGCGGCCGGCCACCTCGACGTTGTCGGCGGTGCACGGGTCTGGTCGGTCGACACGAAGATCTCGCTGGAGGGCGGGCTCCTCGACGGCAGATCGAGGAGCGATGGCGACACCTGGGTCGATGCCGTCGGCGGGATCAAGGGAACCTATGCGCTGACCCCGAACGTCTTCCTCACCGGGTGGGGGCTGGTCGGAGGTGGCGGCGCCAACCTGGACTGGGACGTTGCGGCAACCATCGGCTACAAATTCAACGAAACCGTCTCCAGCGTGATCGGCTACCGGGCCATCGGCGTCGATTACGAGAATGATGGTTTCGAGTTCGACGTCGTCGAACAGGGGCCCATCCTCGGCCTTGTCATTCATTTCTAGCTCGAAGCTGCGGACCCCCAGGAATGATCGGATTGAGGCGGCACGTTTCCCGAAGCATCGCAGGCAGCGTGCGATTCTGGCTTCGCTTTCTCTGCGCGCTTGCCTTCATGACGCTGCTCTGCGCGTGCGCGGGTCGCCCCTCGGGCGTGCTCGAGCCGGTGGCAGCCAATCCTTCTGCAAGTCAGGTCGAGATGCTGGTCGCAACGACCCGAGAACGTGCAAAGACGCCCGGCGAGATGTTCAGCGGCGAGCGCTCCCGCACCCCAAACTTCGCTGACATCACGGTATCGATTCCACCCGACAAGGTCCGCAAAGCGGGCGAAGTCGCCTTTCCGCGAACCTTGCCTCCAAATCCGGCGCGGGATTTTGCAGCGCTGAAGGCTGAGGAAATCGACCGCGCAGCAGCCGAAAAATGGTTGCACGATCATGTGCGCAAGAGCCCGGACGGCAGCGTCCTCGTCTTCATACACGGGTTCAACAACCAGTTTGACGATGCGGTCTTTCGTTTCGCGCAGATCATCCACGATTCCGGCGCGCACAGCGTGCCGGTGCTCGCAACCTGGCCGTCACGCGGGAAGCTCTTGGCCTATGGCTACGATCGCGAAAGCACCAACTACACGAGAAATGCTGTAGAAAGCCTGTTCCAGTATCTGGCGCGTGATCCCCAGGTGAAGGAAGTATCGGTCCTGGCCCATTCGATGGGCAATTGGCTGGCGCTGGAATCCTTGCGTCAAATGGCAATCCGCAACGGAGGGCTGCCGGCCAAGTTCAAGAACGTCATGCTGGCGGCGCCTGACGTCGATGTGGACGTGTTCGGTTCCCAGATCGTCGACATGGGCAAGCAACGGCCGCAGTTCACGCTCTTCGTTTCCCGCGACGACCGCGCGCTTGCCGTCTCTCGCCGCGTGTGGGGCAACGTTCCCAGATTGGGAGCGATCGATCCTGAACAATCGCCCTATCGGGAAGAACTGGAAACGAATAAGATTACCGTCATCGATCTCACGAAGCTCAAGGAAGGGGACAGCCTCCATCACACCAAGTTCGCCGAGTCGCCCGAGATCGTACAGCTGATTGGCAGACGTTTGTCCGATGGACAGACCTTGAGCGACAGCAGGCTGGGACTTGGCGATAATATCATGGTCGCGACGACGGGGGCCGCGCAGGCAGTCGGGACCGCTGCAGGGCTGGTCATTTCCGCTCCTGCGGCAATCGTCGATCAAAACACGCGGGAAAATTATGGCCACTACGCCGAGACGCTCGTCGCATCTCCCGGTGAACCGCAGTCAGAGTCAAGTACACGCAGGTGTCAAACCATCAGCAAGACGGGGCCTGCAAACTGTAATCGTTAGACCGGCAAGCCAGGCGACAGATCGGACGCGGACGAAATTGAGCGTCTGCACGAGGCTTCGCTGGCCTTGAAGCTGCCCCACGCTTTCGCGATCTCTCCAATTGCTGCACCGGGCGGATCTGAGTGCACCGCGCCGGGCGGCGCGATCAGGCGCCTTCGGTGCGCAGCTTCCCGAAAATCCTGACGAGCGCATCCAGATCACCGGCCGACAGGCTTGCCAGTTCTGCCGGCGGCTCGTGATAGGCCGCCAGCAATTCGTTCTTCGTTGCGGTTCCCTTTTCTGTTGCCCGCACGAGCTTCACACGTCGATCGCCGGGTGAGGGAATGCGGTCGGCGAGGCCGGATCGCTCCAGCCGGTCTACCAGCCATGTTGCCGTCGAGGGATCGCAGCCCCAATCGCGCGCCAATGCCCCGATCGGTTTACCGTCCTTATCGAGCGAGAAGAGGGCGCGGGAATCGTTCGGCGTCAGCCCATGCCTTTGCTGTGCGGCCAGACGCTGCGGCGCCGAGCGCATCAGAAAGTTGAACATCAAGCGCCAGGCCTCCTGGGCAGGATCGGGCGCATTCCGGGGGGGCGTCATGTCTTGGTTCCGTGCTGCTTCGCTAACTTGACATAGTTTGATTCATCAAATATTTTTGTCAATCAAAATAATAATAATCGCCATTTGCAGCCCGGCTTTGCCGGGAATGGATCCGCTTGCCCCAAACGCTGGAGAAACTCATGAGCACGCATATCCCGGTTCTGATCATCGGCGGCGGCCTGACCGGCCTCACCGCCGCCGCACTCCTCGCCCGTCAGGGTGTCGGCTGCATGGTGGTGGAGCGCCATGCCGACACGTCCATCCAGTACAAGTTCGCCGGCATCTCGCCTCGCAGCATGGAAATATTCCGCAGTCTCGGGCTGGAGGCGGAAATCCGTGCCAAACGCACCGGCGACCAGCAGGGCGGCGGAATTGCACGGGCCAGAAACCTGGCCGATCCGGATGTTCAATGGGGCGGTCAAGCATGGCCCGATGCCAGTCCCTATAGCCCAACGCAGCCCGCGACCTGCGACCAGCATGTCCTGGAACCCATCCTGCGCCGTTGCGCGGAGAGGGCTGGCGCCGACACCCGCTTCAACACCGAGTTTTTATCGCTGGAGCAGGATGCCGCCGCTGTTTACGCCGTCATCCGCAATCGCGAAACCGGGAAGGAGGAAACTCTTGTCGCCGACTATCTGATCGCTGCCGACGGCGCCAACGGCACGCTGCGCGAAAAACTCGGCATCGACCGCAAGGGCCCGGGCGTGTTGCAGCACTGGATGAGCATCATCTTCGACACCGACCTGTCTCCCGAGATCGGCGGCCGGCCGCTTACCTCCTGCTTCGTCAGCGACCTCAACGCCACCATTACGCCGCGTCCCGGAGGACGCTGGCTGCTGGCGCTGCAATATTTTCCGGAAAAGGGTGAGCGACCGGAGGACTTCGACCGTAACCGTTGCCGGGAACTCGTCGAAAAGGCAGCCGGCCGAGCCGGCGTCAAGGCAGAGCTGGTCGATGCGCGCTCCTGGGAGATGGCGGCATTCCTTGCCGACCGCTTCAGCGCGGGCCGCTGCTTCCTGATCGGCGATGCCGCGCACCTCATGCCGCCGACAGGCGCATTCGGCGGCAATTCGGGCATCCACGACGCGCACAATCTGGCCTGGAAGCTCGCCATGGTCGTCCGCGGCGAGGCGAATGCCCGCCTGCTCGACACCTATGACGCAGAGCGCCGGCCGGTGATCGCCGCGACGCTGGCGCAAGCGCTCGCCCGCCTGCAGCAATGGTTCAGGGATCCTGCGGGGCGGTTGCCGCCTGCCGTTGCCATCGTGAATGACTATGATGTCGTGTTCGGACAGCGCTACGACAGCGGTGCATTGGTGCCCGAGGATGGCGCTCCCGAACGGGCGTTCGAACCGGTCGCGGAACTTGCCGGCATACCCGGCACCCGGGCACCGCATCTCGTCATCGAGCGTGACGGCGAAACGCTCTCGACGCTGGATCTCTTCGGACGCGATTTCGTGCTGCTTGCAGGCGATGCGAAGTGGCGCGCCGCGGCAGATCGCCTGCGCAAGGACGGCGGCCTCCCGCTCGCATGCCATGTCCTCGGCATATCGGGCGATCTTGCCCCGGAGGGACGCTGGCCCGGCGCCTATGGCGTGGAGGAAAGCGGCGCGGTGCTCATTCGCCCCGACGGATTCGTGGCATGGCGTGCGCCAGGTGTGGAGACGGATATCGCAGGTCGGCTCGTCCAGGTTCTGGAGGAGGTCGGTATGCGTATCGGCCATCGCGACGGGACGCGTCGGTGACGGCAGAACCAGATTGCTTCCGTTTCTCGGCCCCGAGACGCTGTCATTCGCTGCGGCTTCGCTGCTCCCTGGCGGAATCCTTCCTGCCGGCAGGGACGCGGACGCACCAGGACCCTCCATGCCGGTTCGAACTGACGCGGAATTGGGGCTTCATCTGATCCGTGGGTGGATCAGCTCTCAATGGAAATCAGCAGCTATCAATAGCCGCCGATATTGCCGTTGGCGCGAACGGCACCAATCCCCATCGGAGTTGCGTAGGTCGTGTTGTCGCCGCCGGTGCCGCTGGTTGCGCACCCTGAAAGGCTCAGAAGCGTGATCGCCACCGCGGCCAAAAGGTATTTTACAGGCATGACATTATCCCCCTATCGGTCACGGCGCAGGCCTTCAGGACCAGAGCACGAATATTCCCTAAACCATCGGCGTTGGCAACTGTAGCGAGTAATGTTCGACGCAATTGCCTCAATGATATTGTCGCCGCCGCAAGACTGTCTCAGGCTTCTGTTTCAAGCCTTGCCCGGAGATCGCGCAGCACCTGGCTAAACTGCGCCGGTGCCTCGAGCGGCGCATATTCTCCGCAATTGCGGATGACGCGGCTCTCCAGCCGCTGTGCGCCGACCGCGCGAAGACCTTCGACATAAGGTCCGATCTCGCGCCCATCGGCGTCGCCGCGCAGGTAAAATAGCGGCGTATCGATGGGTTTCACCTTCGCGTTGTGGCGGGCATCCCGTTCGAACGCGCGATACCAGTCGAAGCCGGCTTTGAGCGCTTCCGGACGCTCATAGGCTCTTGCGAAGGCAGCGCGCATGTCTTCGGTGAGGGCGGCCTTGTTCCCGGCCAGAACATTGAAAAAGAACTCGAAATAGGCGCGTTCCCGGCCAGCGACCAGCGTCTCCGGCAGATCCGGAACGGCGTGAAACGCAAAATGCCAAATGCGGGGATCGGCGATGAGTTTCGACCACGGCTGCACGCCGGGAAGGACAGTATTTATGACCGCGGCGCCGGCGATGCGCGCGCCATGGTCGCGCGCGGCAGCAAAGGCGATCATGCCGCCGACATCGATGCCGGCAATCAGGATCGAGCTTGCGCCGAGCGATTCCGCGGCGGTGAGCATGAGATCTGCGAGAACATGCTTTTCGGCCGACGGCGGCCGTCCCCGCGAGCCGCCGATATCAGGCAGATCGAACGCCAGCACGAAGGCATCGTCACTTAGGTCCTCGATGACCCCGTCATAGATGCTTCTGGAGAACGGCCATCCGTGCAGCAGGACGAGCGCCGGGCGTTTCGGATCGCCGGCGCTGCTGCAGGCGAGCGTGACGCCGCCTATTTCTATGGATGTTCCTCGCTGGTTTCCCATTGCACCCGCTTTCGGGATGGATAGGCGGTTGTTACCGGCACACGGACTTCTCGCCGCCGCGTCGAAGGTCTTGCTTACGTCGCCAACTCGCATCCAGGAACGAGTTGGTTTCGTCCTCGTAAACGGAATAGCGAAGGCACGGTTCCGGCAACGCTGCGGCGGCCCGGCTGTGCGGCGGCGATCGCCGAATGTCCTGCCGCATGCCTGCTTCGCGCTGCCTCCGGATGTCGCCGAACCGACAAACCTTGCGAACGCGACGGCGTGCCCTAGTTTCAGCGGCATACCCTAGGTTGAGGTCGTGCAGGAATTTGCGACCGGTGCGCATGCCATTGTTCTAACCCAACTTTTCAAATCATAAAGGGCCTCCGTCATGTCGGACAAATCGAAGAACGGCATCGATCGCCGTAATTTCATGATTGCATCACTTGCAACGGTCGGCGCGTCGGCCGCCCTTGCCGCCGCCGCTGATGCCGCTGATGCCCAGGACACAGCGGCACCCGCTTCCCGTCCAGGATCAGGAACGGTCTATACCGGCGATACTATCGAGGGAAAAAAGGTCGTCAGCGCCCTCGACGTCAATGATTTGGAGCCCGGCAAGAAGCATCTCTTGTATTTTCAGGGCGTGGAGATGCCGACCGGACAGTACTGGTACGTGTCTGTGACAGTCGCCAAGGGAGCAAAGCCAGGCAAGCGCGGCGTCCTGACCAGTGGTGTGCATGGCGACGAAATGAGCAGCATCCACACGGTCCAGACGGTGATGAACCAGCTCGATCCGGCGCAGATGTCGGGCACGGTGATGGCGGTCACCGACGTGGCACGCCCGGCCATCGAGGGCATGCAGCGCAGATGGCCCAATCAGGGCAGGGGCATCGACCTGATCGATATGAACCGGGAGTGGCCCGGGAACGAAAACGGACTGACTGCGCCCAGCCGGCATGCCGGGCTTTTGTTCAACCGGCTGCTGCGGCCGAATGCCGACTTCGCGATCGACTTCCACACCGGAACAACCGGATTCGAAGTCACCGCATTCAATATTGGCGGCCTGGACGTGCCCGAGGTCAAGGCGATGGTGGAACTTTATCCCGTCGGCCAGATCTTCGACAACCATGTCTATCCCGGTGTCCTGCACAATGCGTTCATGGACGTGGGCATCCCATCCTTCACGCCGGAAATCGGCGCCGCACGCGTGCTGGACCTCGAAATGATCTCGCTGTTCGTGGAAGGCACGATGAACGTCCTCAAGCATCACGGCATTGTTGCCGGGCCGATGGGCCGGACGGGCAAGGACGTGAATGTCTTCGTCGGCAACAGTGCCTTTCCGATCCTGGCGACACAGGGCGGGATCGTCGAACATCTGGTCAAGCTCAACGACAAGGTCGAGCCCGGACAGAGGGTGGCCATCCAGCGCAACAGTTTCGGCGAGGTGGTTGCGGAATATACGAGCGGCGTGGCCGGAGAGATTACGGGCCAGCGCAGCGATGCCATGTCCGAGCCCGGCAACCCCCTGGCATTCATCCTCTTCCACAAAGTGGCGCCGGAGGAGGGCCAATCCTATCCCGAGTGATGCGCCATGCCTGGTCTGATGTTCAGCGTCCGTCGTCACCCAGCATGTGATCCGCAAGCCTGTAACAGTGGCTCGCCTGGTAGGCGTTCCGGCCACGGTTCATGTGCGTCAGGTTGAATGCCCGGATTGCCTGCAACGCACGGGGCGTGGCGAGAAATTTGTCGATCGAGGAGAAGCCGCGGACCTTGACGCCGAAAATGTCCTCGCCCCTGGGGAAGATATAGCTGACGTCTTCCGGCGCCAAGACGCAGTGCTCGAGGAAATCCTCGTCCACCTGGCCCTCGTCGAGCGAGTGGTCGGTCGTGAAATCGGAAAGATGCACCAGGAACAATGCGCGGATATCGTCGCCATCCGCATAAAGCGAGAAGAGCTCCATCCAGCTTGCATTGACGCGAACGAGCGCCTTGCCCGGAGTGGACGGCAGACAGGAAACCGACCAGTAGTGCCGCTCGGTCCGGCGCGGGATGGGGATGCAGTCGCTCCCATAGCGCCGGAGAATCTCCAGAACCGCTTGTGCCTGCGGCCGGCGCAGCAGCTTCTCGAACCTCGCGACGTATTTGAGGCGCAGTTCCAGGGATTCCGGGCGCTCATCGGCGTCCTGCAGGATCGTCTCGCCGTGCATCCAGTCGCGCTGCTGCTTTAGATCGAGGAACCGTCGCAGACCGGCGGTGTTCCGGCGGCGCGCCGCGCTCGCGTCATCTACCATGAAAGCAACCTCAGGCTCCGCTTCTGAACCGCTCCTCGCCTTGTCGCGGCGACAGAGCTTTTTTCCCTGGCCATATATCCACCATTTGCCGGCATGGGCAAAGGGCGGTGGGGCCGAAACGTCCGTGGATAAACGGTGGGCTGACACCGATCGTTGCACGCCATCGCGATCCCTTCTTTTCCGGTCTGATTTTTATTTGCCAACCGTTTGCAACTAGGTCTGACGAGGTCCGAAACATTCCAGAAGGAAACGGCCAATGACATCAAGGATTCTCCGTCGTCCGGAGGTTCAGAACAGGACGGGCCTTCCCACCTCGACCCTCTACGCTGCCATTGCCGACGGGCGGTTTCCGCCGCCGGTGAAGATCGGCAAGCGGGCGGTCGGCTGGGTGGAAGGGCAGGTCGAGGCGTGGATTGCGGACTGTGTGACTGATGCCGCTCCCCCTTCTCCCCCAGGGGAGAAGGGGACATCACTCCCTCCCGCGCGGAAGATCTCATGCCACAGATGACTGAACATGCGCCATCGCGCGACTGGCTCGCCATGCTCAAGACGAATGACAAGGGCAATCCCCTTCCTGGCCTCACGCGCAACTGGACCGTGATGCTGGAGCACCACCCCGATACACGCGGAATGCTCGCCCTCGATGAATTCAGCGGCCGGACGATGTTGCTTCGCCGGCCGCCGTGGGAATTGCGGCAGGGCGACTGGAAGCCTCGCCCCCTCGGCAACAATGATCTCGCCGAAGCGGTGGAATGGCTGGAAGGTTTTGGCTTGACGCCAAAGGTTTCCAACATCAATCCCATCATCGACAAGGTCGCCGGCCGGCATCCCTATCATCCCGTGAAAGACTGGCTGTCGTCACTGCCGGCATGGGACGGGACGCGGCGTGTCGATACGTTCCTGACCTACTATCTCGGCGCCGAGGACACGCGGCTGAACCGTGCCTTTGCGCGCAAATGGCTCTCAGCGCTTGCCAGACGCGTCTTTGAACCAGGGTGCCAGTTCGACTACGTACTGACCCTGCAGGGCAGGCAGGGGCTCGGAAAATCGTCTTTCGGCCGGGCGCTCGTTCCGATCGAGGAATGGGTGACCGACGGCCTGACGGTGGGCGAAAGCGCGCGCGAAGTGATCGAGACCACGCGAGGGCGTTGGGTCATCGAGCTCGCGGAGCTTGCGGGCCGGTCGACCCGGGAGATCGAGACGATCAGGAAGTTCATCACGGTTCGCGTCGATACCGCGCGCGGGGCGTATCAGCAGAGGCCCGACGACGTGCCGCGCCAGTTCGTGTTCTACGCCACGACCAACGCCGATGAGTTCCTGACCGACACGAGCGGCAACCGCCGCTGGTGGCCGGTCAGGCCCACCGCGATCGATCTCGCGGCTATCAGGGCCGACCGTGCGCAGGTCTGGGCCGAAGTCATGACGATCTGCGAGCATGAGACGCTGTGGCTGGACGACCCGGCATTGAAGGCCGATCTTGAAGCCCTGCATCACGGCGTGATGGATTTCGGCCCCACCTACGATATCATCCGCGACCTGATCCCTGACGGGGATATGATGGTGCCCTGCGCCGATGTGCGCAAGCTCCTGAGCGGCGGAAGCGAGGATGCCAGCCGCCTGCCTTCCGGCTGGCGCGCCAACCTGCAAAGGGCGCTTGTGGGGCTAGGGTTCGAACCTCAATCGGCGGTTTTCAATCGCGGGCGTGAGGCTGTGCGGGTTTATGTTCGCGGGGATGTGAGCGGCAGGCCTTGGGCGCGATGGGCTGATGGACGCATTGCGTTTGAGCACGGCCGGCGCGGGCAGGACCGGAGCTTCTAGGAGGATGTGCGCGCAATATCCTCGCCGGCCTTCTGCCGGTGTTCCTTGCGAACCGACCTGCAGAATTGCTTAGGGCGCTTACGATTGCTTACACGAACTTTGTAAGCGCCTTTCCCCAGTCTTTTCAATTATTTATTGCTCTGCTTACAAGCTTACAGAGACAATGGGAAACTCAGGTGAAGAAAACGGGTCTTCCAGGGACCTTCGCTATTCTCACAAGAGTTGGAAACAGGCTGTAATTTCGTAATATTGTAAGCGCTATCGCCAAGTACTTGATATGTTTTGTTATTGCGCTTACAAAGTTTGCGGGACAAATCGCGGCGATTACGAAATCCGGGCATCGGGCCGCCATTTCCGCGAAAGCGGTGACTTAGTGAAGCACGGCGATGAAGGTAATCCCGGCCTCGGCTGCAGCGCGAATAATCGCCGCTCTCAATTCCTCGGGCTCAGCATTGCCCTGCACGACGTCAAGACAGATCTTGATCGCCGCAAGAAATTCCTCCCCGTCATCCGAGGGGAATTCCTTCATGAGCGCATTGGCGGCTCCAATGGCCGTTCGCACGGACAGAAGCCTATCCGGATCGTGAAACATCAGGATCACAGGATCGAATTCGATTGGGGTGTCCCATTCCATGACACAATACTCCCGATGGGATGGCGTATTGTTAACTGTGCAAGAGGCGTGCCAGGGGAGGCGCTATCCAGCGGTACATTTGCTCTCGGCCCGATGTCGTGGCGTCAATCTGAACGCGGCCGACAACGTCTTCCCCGTCACGGCCGCTGCAATCCCATGCCTTCTTCCGGCAAGATTTCACGTCATTTGTACTTCGGTTGATATTCGTGACGGATCTTGTCCGCGGGCGCTGGAACCTAAGTCTTCATCCCGAGTTAAACGCCGGACCGTGCGGCCGGGGGACCTAATAGCCCTGACCCCACTAAAGTCGGCTGTGCGGTCCGCCTGCCATCAATCGCTCTCAGCCAGTCGTCGTCCGCCGTTCGGTTTTTGATGGTCCGGCTCCCCGCTCTCCGTTGACACTGCAGAGTACGCCATGAATTCTATGTTTCGAGCTATTGCTGCGGGGTGAGCGTGATGAGCAGAGTTCGGATATTTATGACCGCTGGCTTGGTTATCGGCTTGGCCATCCTGGCTTCATCATGCACGACACACCGAAGCTCAAACAGCGCCGATTTCCAATATCAGCCTGGGCATTCGAGGAACCCGGCGTGCAGCCAGGGCTTTAGACCGACCAATGCTTTATCCTGCGGGTATTGAGCTGCGGCGTTGACAAGTTTGCGCGATGGTTTCCAGCTTATTCCAGCCCCGTCTAGCGGCGGGGTAGGAATTCGTGTGGGAAATCGGCCGCACAAATTCCACAACGTATTGTTTTTCTTTCGGAATTCAGAGGGAAGTCTCACGCTTGCCATCAACGCGAAACAATTGAGTTGTTTTTTAGAGAAATTTCGCCCGCGAGCTCCTGGTTTAGAGAAACCAGCTTGGCATCAGCCTGAAACCAAATGCCTCAGCTTGCCATCAGTGGAAAACGGGTTGAACAGTCGACTCAACGGCGTCAGATATCAGCGTCCATCAGTGCGCGCACTCCGTCAAGCGTGATGACCGCTACCCGCTGCTGTCTCGGGAAGGAGGCGAGCAATCTCGCGACGGTATCGGCGCGGTCGCCAGGCGGCAGAGGTTTTCCACTTCCTCGATCAGGACTTCATCGACGCCGACGAAGACCTCTCGATGGCGCAGGACGACTTGAACCGGATGTCGCGAAATCTGCCGTTCCTACGGGAGGTTAGGCCGTTGTCGAAGAAATCGAATCCATACGGGATGAGATGTCGGATGAAGCGCGGGTCTTCTTCGGATGGCGGCCGTACGCGGCGAAGTGGGCGTTCCCGAATCCTGTATGGAGCGAGTTGCGGACGGCGTTCCAGGAGGGCAGGTACGATGTCGACAGGACAGCTTCACCCTGTCCGACGTTTTGTCCATGATACCTGTGGTGAGGCGTGCAATCGCCGAACGGGCCCGCCGCTTTGCAGAGGCTATCGTTCGGAACGGCGAGCTAGACCCTTGCCAGAAAGGCAGTCATTCGATTGAAAGTTTGAAGCTTGAACTTTTGAGATGCCATTTCATCGAATCTAAAGACCAGGCTATCGAGCGTATAGCTTGCGCGTCGAAGCCATGCATCATCGATGACGACCCGACCCATGCTGGAAATTTCCAGAGGAACATCAACGCCCTTCGTTCTCGACATGAAGACGTCGTTCGCGATGCAATCGTTATGCGCGATCAGGTTTCGAACTTCGGATGCCACCATTGTGGTTGCGAACACCTCCTCGCTCGGGAAGATATCGATACCGGTGCGAGAAAGAATGAATCTACGGAGTTCCGACAGAGGCTTGTATGAAAGTTCGTGTACCTTCTTCTCGACGATGTGCCACACGAGATCCTGGTAGTTTCCGACCTCGATGATCGTCGCGACATCCACAGTGCCCTCGGACTTTAGCATCTCCGGCCGAGCGATAAAGACATCCCTCAGTATGGTCGTTAGGTAAAGGTCGAAAGACTCGATGGCTCTGGACAGCATGATCTGGTTCATGAATGCGCCATGTCGACTTGGCTCGTATCGCAGAAGTTTCAGCGCTTTGTCACCCTCGTCCTCGTCGGTGACTGGGATTCGTCGTCGGAGTTCGGCAGACGTTTTGACGAACCCGTAGTAGAAGGCAACGAACTCGCGAAGCTCCATGATCCTGGCCATGTACGTCAGGCATGGTTCCGTAAGCTGATCCGGCGGTTGCCTGAACCCTTCGCTCGTCGAGTCGACTTCGCCACCTTCACCCATTGTCACACCAGGGTGAGGACGACGTTGTTGACCAGATCGGTGATGACGTCGTCGGCCTGAGACTGTTGAATGGTCACTTGCGAAGGGTGAGCCGCCATGTTTCTCTTCTTCAACTTTTCCCGAAGAATTTCGGTGGTGTTCTTCGAGATCAACGACGCCGTCTGACAGATGTCGACGATCTCGGCCTCCTTCAGTTCCTCGAAATGCTCGATGGATGAGATCGAGATGCCGGTCTTCTTGGGGAAGCGTCGATTGATGGCGGCATTGAAGTCCGAAAGGCGGGTCCCATCGGCAAGTATCCACCGCAGAAGATGATCAAAGGCAAGATTCCAAGACATAACGATGCAGGCGCGAAACGCCTCAGCCCGGTAGCATGCGAGCGCTTCACGAAGGAATGTGCGTTCCGCAATGTCGGGTACACGGTCAGGAAGGTCGGACAGAAGTTTGCTGACCTGCACTACGGTCTGATGCGCGCCGTACTTCTTGTCCAGATCGACGCGCACGTTGCGCGGCAGCAGATATCTGCTGCGCTCCTTAAGGAGTTCCGGCGGCTTTGCTGCGGCCATGCGTGGGAGGTACACCGAAACGTCGGGTGCCGTCAGATGGAGTTGCTTGAAGCAGGCCCTGATGGATCCATTGTCGAATGATGGCAGTCCTTTATGGACATGGATGTACCATCCGAAGACCTTTATCTTGTCCTTCGGCGATAGGGTGTCGAACCCCTCGACCTGTTGCACGAAGTCGATGAGGAGCATCAGTCTCCGCCCGAAAGCAGCGTCTCCACCTCGGCGATGCCGAGGTGATTGATAGCGTAGTGCCCTTTCTCGGGCGTGGTCATGTACTTAGCGGCCTTGAGGTCTCGTAGGGTCTGTGAAAAATCCGGAATGTTGACAGACCATTTGAGTGTCCTGAACCCGGTGTAAATGTGAGCCGCAGTCACTGCATCGATCGAGCGGTGTTCCTTAAACCACGCAGCAATCAGGAGATAGCGCTTAAAGTTGCTTTTGGGGTTAGTACCCTGCACATAACTTGCGAGCGAAACGTCCGACGTCATGTCGAGATCAAGAACGTCTGGAGCGGGCTTGGCGGCGCGCTGCACTTTGGGCCGCGGTGCTCGTACGGGCGCCTCGATCTCCACGACCTCGGCTTCTTCCACGTCGTCGTCCGCATCCATCTCAGCCTCTCTGGCGACCGCCTTCACGCTTGGACCAGAAATGCGCTGGGTAGTGGCGGGAGCGGACGTCTTCAGGGCGTTTTGAATCGCCTGGGTGATCTGCCCGATGTCTCCGTCGGCGATCTCCGCTTCGACCATTACGAAGCGTATCTTAGAGCTGCCGCCGGTCTTTCCTGTCGTGCTCTTGGCCATGCAATTCCCGCTAGATTAATTGAGGCGAATCACTGCAACCAAGTTATCTGGTTCTGCCCGATTCAGAGCATCTCGAATCCTTTGGTTTTCGACATATTCCACAGGATTCAACGCACACTCCGAGATGTTTTAGGGCGCTCGGCTGTGTTTGGCTTACAGCAGGCCTGCATTCGGACGAAGGAATCTCGTCTAGCTCTACTTTTACATCGTGATTCTTCGCCTACACTTTGCCCTCGTCCTCAGAACCTCAGAAGGACTTGGGCGGTCTATGCGACGCCGCCGAAGTATAAACTTCAGAGCCATGCATGAGCGACATGGCCGTAACGTCGTTTTCAAGGATTGCGTCGCATTTGGCATGCAAAATATCAAAGCGAGACCCGGAGTCGCCAGATCAACGCGAATCCATTAACCGGTTGATTATAAACGATATTAGAGAAGACGCTGATTTCAGCCCGGTTCGATGTCGCGTGGCCGTTTTACGCTGATGCCAAGCCGATTTGGCGCATATGCCAAGCCATTTCGCAAGGATGGCAAGAGTGAGAGGAAGTGGCGCGCCGGACAGGATGAAAATGAGAACTCTTATGTCATTGTTTGTGCTATCTAATTTTATTCTGGCTACAAACTCTGACTAAAGAGGTCCGCCCCGGTTCAGGTATAGCTTCTACATTCGGATCTTACCCGTTCGGAGCCCTGAGCGCGGCCGCTCTACTCCTGCTCAAAGCCAACGTCGCTGACATCGAGTTTGAGGTCCCGGAGATTGGCACGAACCACATCAACGACGTCCTGCGGATACCCTGTCGACGATGAGCCTTCAATCTCAAGTGTAATCTTGAGAGATGAGCCGGCTTGCCTTGTTAACTCAAAGAGAATCTCCTTCGCAATAGCTGCTACCTGTAGTCCTGCCTTGTCGGGATCAAGCGCAACCGAGCCATAGAACCTCTTTGGCTGTTTGTGCCCGTCTACAGTCCCTGGCCGAGATTCCCCTAGAGTTTCCGCCTCAATATTCCTCGCACCATTCCCGCTGCTTATTGTGTCTGTCGACGGCTCGCGGACAGGCAGCGCCTTCCTCCAAACAAGCAGTCCTGCGGCGGTAGAAGCCCCTAGAGCCGAACTCCATTGTGTCACTCCAACGTAGCTTCCATCTACTTCATTGAAGCCCTTAGCGAAGGCGACAGGAGCCTCGATTTTACCTAGAAGTTTCTCAATTGAGAGCGTCAAAGTGGCATCATCGCGTAGGCGGGAAAGGTAGACGTAGGATGCAAACCAGTCGAGTAAGGTAGCCACCTGAACGTGCGGCGTCTCCTCGCCCCAAACTTTGCGCAGGTCTGCCAGCAGGGTGTCTGGTCCCAGGTCGTCAACAATCACGCCGGCTGCTTTGAGCTTGTCATACACTACCTGTGGAATGGGCTTGCCGGGCGCCCGGTTAACCACCGACGAATGCTCGAGACTGAACCCGGAAGCTGCGCCTGTCCCGTTAGCGGTGTCCTTTGATGCGGCAGGATAAATCACATGTGACCATGTGCTCCGGACACGCTGCGCGAGTCCTTCGGCTGCTTGCTTCATTCGCGAAGTAGCATCATCGAATTGTGCCTTAGTGAGTCCTTCCGCCATCGCTTCGTCCTGCACGATGGAGTGCCAGGCGAGATACTTTCGCGCAATTTCTCGGCAGGATTCGAGGCCACTGTCGTCCGCAGCAACAAAAATTATGGAGTTCCGATACCGACGCTGCCCCGAGCCACGCCGCTGTATGGTCTCCGTTGCAATTCGTTCCGCAGCGCTGAGGTCATCGGTACGTAGAGCATGGCTATAGGCAGGCGGGAGGATAGTCAGCGCAACCGCGCGTCCATCTTCGATATCCAGCGGGTTTTCGGGTGCCACGTGGACACGATGGAACCCGCCTTTATGGGCCTGCTCCTTGCGCAGGATTGAGATGATTTCGCCATCAGCATCCTCTGCCGAAACATCCTTTGCTCGTTCATCAGCAATACGGTTGAGGGTAGGCTGCGTTGAGAACCAGTACCGGTCCCCCTCGCGGTAGAGATAGGCCGAGCGCTCTGAAAGCTCTCGAAGCGCGTCGCCAAAGATAGAAATCTGATCCCCAGGCTGCGCGCATGCTAGCCGCAGTGCTGGGCCTGTCAGCCCGCCCCGCGTGGAACCCATATGCGGCGCCGTCGCGAGAAACACAGCACGCGCGGCGCGGGTTGCTGCAATCACGTCGCCAAACCTTTTTCGGGTCGCCTCCATCTTAGCCGGCAAAGCCATCGACCCATCGACCTCTGCCTGCACGATGGGCCCGTACGATTTGTCCAAAGGCTCTAGGATCGCCGTACGGACTTTGTCCTCGGACAGCGGCAGCAGGGCTAAGGTGATCATCGGTGCCGTGCTTTGTGCCCGCCAAAGTGCGTAAATGGCGTTTGCCATGATCTTGAGGATGCCGCGGGTCCGCTGAAACTTCTCCAGCGTCGACCAGTCCTCCGAGAAACGTTTAAGCACTTCAGGGTGGATCGGATAGGCCCGCTTCATTTCTTCGCGATAGGGAGCCTCGCGAGTTTCTGGAGGAAAATCAGCTGGGTTATCTCGGTACATTTTGCTGAATGCCTGTATCGTGGCATCCCGCGCTTTCTCGCCATCATCGTCCAGACTCTGGAACAGGCGGCGGCGCACGATCTCGAAGGTTTCAGTGCCGCTTGCCGGTGTCCACGCTGACTGCACGCGGCCAAACAGCTTCTCAAGGCGGCGCAGCGCATCAACACCGCGCTGGTCACCTACTTCCATGTCAGATTCGGGCAGTGACCCGATTACCATGGCCCCCGGTACCGACGCAGCAGCTTCGGTCAGGGACTGAATGAATGCATGGAAGGCTTCGTATTCCTCGCCGCGAAGCTGTTTTGCGAACGCCACGACTTCGTCCAGCAGGATCAAGCAGGGCGAGGCCTGTTCGAGGATTGATACCAGTCGCTCAGAGCCCGGGTTGGTGCGATGATTTTCCGAGTCCGCGATAAGATCAACAGCCTTCCAACCTCCTAGACAGTAGGCGATGTATCCCCAAGCGGTTCGCACTTGTCGCCCGTCACTGGAGTGCATGACCTCGCTCGGCCCCTTGTGAGTGCCGACGAACACAGCCCTTTTTACCTCTGGCAATGTTCCGACGCCCGCCGCGTCGAAAATCGACTTCATGCCATGAAGTGTCTCGGGCGCATATTTGGCAGCGCGCGCTCCGGCGAGATGGTAGAGCGCAAGCATGGTATGGGTTTTGCCGCCGCCGAAATTCGTCTGAAGTCCGATTACGGGATCACCGCCCTTCTTCGCGAAGCGTTCTGCAGCAGACCGCAGCACGCGGCTGAGGCCTTCGGTCAAGTAAGTGATGCGATAGAATGCTAATGGGTCCGTGTACTCTTCTGAGCCAATCCCCTGATCAACGTGCGCAAGATTTGCTGCAAACTCCGCATCGGTAAAACGAGCCTCCAAAACGTCGGGGTGGGGCTGCGCAACTTCCCGCCAAGGCTGCAACTTGTCAGACATCGGCGGCTCTTCGAGCCGCGTTTCTTCCTGCGCGATTTGCTTCGCGGCCGCAGGGTTGGCCGACTTCTGCCGCTCATAGAGCTGGTCGACGATCTTCACCTGCGGCTTAGCGCCAACCGCTTCCAGAAGTTCACGAATAGCATCCAAATAGCGCAAGGCCTCACGGTCCTGCATCAGGCCGTCAAAGTGCGAGGACGAGTTACGAGCATCTAGCGCGAGCGAAACATAGCTGCGCGCCTTGCGGACGCGCGCATCGTGCCGGAAAACCTCGCTATAGTTGTCGAGGATGGTTTTGAGCAGCGCATAGACATCCAGTTCACCTCTCGCATCGCCACCGGCCGCACGGCTGGCGAATTGTCGCCAGTTTGCGCCGTGACGCTGCTTCATCTGGTCCGCGACATAGGGTGATAGCCCCATACGGAGAGCTTCCAGCGCTGCATCGACGTTTTGTTTCGCCCCAAATGCGTTCGTCATCATTTCCCCCTAGAGGTCCAACACGGCCTGGGCCGGCCCGCGTTCGCCCTCAAATTCAAGTGCCGCTTCTTCAAGGTGAGGGAACTCTTCGGCGAGGAGGTTGTAGACCTGCGCTTCCTGAGCCCATCCCTTCTTTTCACAAATGTCGTAGAGGCGGTAAGCAAGCGTCCTGGCCGCTTGCGCATCCTCAGGATTCATCGCCGCTACAAGCCGCGCTGCGGAAGCCTCGCTTCCATCCTTTGCCTCAAGGATACGGATCAAGTGCTGTGCGCATTCCCAATGGGTCAAACGCTTATCATTTGCCGGATTCCAGTTGGTGGGAAGTTCGCTACGCTTCAAAAGTCGAGCAATCCCGCCCTTCGCATAAAAGACTCCAGCCTGCTCTAGGTCAGCTAGTCCGAGGCTGTAGGCATTTGCCATTCCGATGGCGTCTCCGGACTTGCCATCAGATACTCCAAAGGCCTGAAACCAATCGACGCAAAAGCGAGTCTCAGGATCGTAGTGTGCATCCTCCTCGCCCAGAATCTCTTCTCTCACTTCGTTGATGAGAGCAATCGCCGTCCGTACCGTCATTTCGGAATCATCTGGCTCCAATACTTTTGCATATCCAGTGAATATGCCCATCCCTGGGCCAAGCGCTGATTGCGCCATATCCACCGGCCCCACTCCGGCCTCTTTAATCTTCTCTAGGGCGTCCGGCATTTCTCGCTTCAAGCGCGCTGCGAACTCTCGACGCGTTGCCACTGCCGCTGTTGGGAGTCGCTTACGGCAAACAAGCACAATAGACGACGCAAGCGCGTTGGCCGAATTCGAATTCATTCGGACTTCACCTTCTGACCGTACCGGCCAAGTACCATCCACTGCGAAACCGGCGTCAAAAACAGCTTGAAGGAACGTAGCCCAACCCGGCGATGTAAGTCCTTCCTCAGCTGCCTCAGACTGTTTGAAGGCGTAGTAGATCGAAACGGGCACTGAAGGATGCGCTATCGCAAACAAATTTGCCAACGCCCTTCTCATCCCGTGAAGGAAAAACTCTTCGGCTTGTTGCTGCCCGCCATGACGATAAGCTGTGGCAACCAGTTCCTCATCCTTAGGTGTGATCATACGGCGGAATAGCTCTGGCCAGACGTCACGAAGTGATCGGCGCAGCCAAAGATAGAAATAATCTGACAAGTCTGAGTATGCAACGTTGTCGTAGTAAGGCGGGTCGGTTGAGATAACGACGCCCTCGCTAAACGGCACTAATCCGTTTGCAGCATTGGCATTTACGATTCTACCCTCAGCCTCTCCTGAGCAAGCAGCAACACAAGCAGCAACGACATTGGTACATGTGTTGATATCACCACTCGACTTCCCAAAAATGTTCGGCTCCGCAAAGTCCCACGTCATCGGCAATGCTTGACGGTTAAAGGCGGACCGTATGGCACTATCTTTTGAAAGCCAGGTTGACTGGGTTGATCCGTAAGCGACCATTCTGTCAACAATGAACGCCATGTATGTCGCTATCGCATCCGCATACGCGCTTGCACCTGTTCCGCCCTTCTCTAGAGGCGTGCCATCATCCATACCGCTTGCCAGGGCATCTTGCCTGACACTCTCTCTGATCGTCGAAACCGCGTCAGAAATTGACGTGAGTGCGAATACTTGTCGGGACGTAAAGAGTTTGCCGAAAGTATCTATTCCATAACCGAAGCAAGTTCCTCCGGTTAATCGTTCGGGCGTCGGAACATTCAGGAATCCATTCCTGGCTTCTGAAACAATCGCCTCTTTGTCGGCGCCAGCAGCAATTAGCTCTTGATCGACCTGTGGGCTCAAGAAGATGCGTGCGCGGGCATCGTCTGCGACGATCGCCATTAGACGCTGACCAAGCCTTCCAGCCTTTCCTTCCGCTTTGATGTAGTCGCCTGTTATCAACGATCCGGTCAGAACACAGGAGAAGTTTGAACCTCGACCGGCCGCCTTGGTGCCTTCCATTGCCACCTGGCGGCGCTCGGCACTCTCTAGTACGCCAGTACGCACCTCAAACTTCCAACCACCGACGGCATCGGAATCACGCACTACCTCAACCCACGCTTCTTTGCCGCTTTTTGCCGAGAGGATAAATGTCGATGCAAGCGGGACGTGCGCTCCTTTCGCTTGGGGATCGGGCGAAGCGACTGTTCGAGCCCAAATCCACGCCACAGCGGTTATCTCTCGGCCGTCCGTAAGCTGAACCAGCGGATAGAGGTGGCTTAACCTTTGCTCGGCTTCGAGACGCAATAGCTGGCCATAATGCCGAATGTCTTCTGCTAAGCCATCGCTGCCTTTCCACTTGCGGTGTCGGTCGAAATTTGGATGAACAGGCAGCCTATTCGAGAATATTGAGGGTATCTCGATCAACGATTTCGAGATCAGAACTGGAACCGGATTCAGGTCGGAGCCAAACGCGCGCAACCCAAGGCGTTGCGCTTCAAGAGGTATCGAGCCACCACCACTGAACGGGTCATAAACCGGCGGCGCCTTTTCCTGCAGATAGGAGAGGACCGCGCCGGCATCCGCTTTTGACGGAGGCTCCTCACCTAGGCCCCAAGCGACCGAGCGCGCGATTTCCCACCTCGCTGCTCCCATAACATGCTGGTTGTTGGATGAGTCCCAAGGAACTATTGACTCGATTATCTTATGGAGGCGCTCCCGTTCGACTTTTTGCTCCGCTTCAGATGGAAACCGATCAGGCCATGACGAGGGATCATCTACAAGCTGTGCAAATATCACCGCGCGGCATGTCGCCAACGGCCTCTGGGCCCACCATTTATGAATAGAGGTGGGGTAGCCTTTAGGCGCCTTCTTCTTCTGGCGCAACGCTTCCGGATTTATGTATTCCAGAGGCAGCGCGACCTCGATTAGTTTTTTTCTATGAGCTTTGGTCATGATTATAGACTATCCGGTATGTTGCAGGATGAAGGGTAAGCCCGCCCTGTTCGAGCAACGCCCTTAGGCGTGCGCCAGAAACCTCAAGCGGGTTGCCCTCCGAGTCTGAAAGGACAAGTGCGTAAGTGCCTGGATACTGATCAATCAAGGACCAGACATCTGCCTCAAGCTGGAGCGGCTCCTGTTCAAGACAGTGGTCTTTAGGCCAATAGTAGCGCTGGATGTCCCCCGACGCGCTGCGGCTTTCCCAAGGAAAGCGCGAGTCATGCGCACGGGTGATCCACCCGCCATTCGGGTGGAAATATCGATCCTCCCCGTCCTTCTTGTAGCCTTGGGATTTCGCAAAACGCTCCATGATCTCAAGCTTCCTCGGCTTGGGAATGGAATGTGCATGGACAAATGAGTTCTGCGGAGGCGCCACCGGATCGGGCTCATCCTCGATGTCGTGGTTATTGGAGGTGCTGGCCGCTTCAGGGATGAATGGCTCCAGTTCGTCGAAGGGCCGTTCTGTCAGTCCTTCGGGCTCTTCCACTGAGGAGGTAGCGTCCTCCGGCGAGAAGCTATCCGAGGCCCGCTGGACCTCGCCTGTCTCATAAGCAGCCGGTGCCGACAGATTGAAGTTTTCAGCGAGGTATTCCCGCACATCCCTGGCAGGTCGCTCAAAACTGTAATCGAGCGCGGCTCTAATATCGGCACGGCCAAACTGACGCGCAATTTCTTCGGGCACGCGGCGCGCCAAACGCGCCTTCGGCAGCTCATCAACGTACAGAACGTTGTCCAGCCATAAGACATCAGCGCGCCGCGGCAACCCAGCCGGTACACCCTTCAGATAGGGGATTATTTCGAGAGCGGGTGCGGATTGCCATGTTGTCAGGGCAAGGCGTTTAGCGAGCGCTGCCAATCTCAGGGCATCACTCTCAGAGTCAAAAACCGCTCGGCTGAGCTCTGAGCCCAGGACAGCGATCCACTCCTTGATGACTGGTTTCGCGGACTGCTGAGGCTGCTTGTGAAACTGCTCTTCGATATGAGCGGATAGTGACGGCACCGCCGAGAACGGCAACTCGTTCGTTGTAGCAGCCGGAAGCTTGATCATGTCCGCCGTCTGCTGCTTCACCCAAGGATGAAGGTTGGTCCACGGAATAAGAGACTGCATGGTTATGCTGTAAGAAAGCCTGTCGGCCGGAACCCATTCACCAGCCAGATTCAGCCAATGCCCGCACTCCTCCCAGATTCGCTGCGGGTAGCGGGTAAGAAGTGCACGAACCCGGCGTCCGTCATCAGCAGAAAGTTGTTGTCCTGACGGGAGGCCTTTCAGCCAATCGATCGCGAGCTCAGCTGTCGGCCGCTGGACTCCGAGCCGGGGCCAGAGTGCGAGATCGGCCAGGGAGCTGCGAATGACCGCAGCGGCAGGCACGTCCTCCTCATCGGAGAGTAAGAAGATGCTGTCGACCGTCTCCCACGTCGCGCCTTCCGAGAGGATCAATCGCTCTTGAGAAAGCGCTTTCTTAATCTCCTGAAAGTCAGCGGTGGTGCACGTTCCCACCATCTGGTCGAGGCGGCGGTAGCATTTCTCAACATCGGTAATCGGTGCTTTTTGGACTTGGGCGTATACCCGCAAGCGATCAAGCAGACTGGTCGGCCCGAGAGGCTGGTGGCGGACGCCGAGCAAATCCATCACGGGTCGAGACGCTTCTCTGTCAAGAAGCGCATTCACAAATGGCTCGATGTCGAGAAGGCTTTCCGTTTCAGGAGTACGGCGTAAAAGCTCCGCCGGCTTACGATGCACATTGTGGGTGTCCGGAAGACAGGCGCGTTCCCCCAAGCGGCGCGCCCAGTTCGGTGCCAGGTCTTCATAAATAATGGAGCGCTCGGTGCCTGTTGTCGCGACTTGCTTTAGCCGCGCTGATTTTGCACTGCTCCAGTAGCTTTCGCGCTGAATGAGAAGCCGCTCCACAATCCGGCCCCAGATGCCAAGATCGCCCTTCTCTGCCGCCTCCCAATGTTGCCAGAAGGACTCTTTGAAGTCCCAATCTTCAACGACAAAAGAACTGGTCTTATAGTGATAGGTGATATCGCCTTTGTAACCTCGCTTGGCGGCTTCTTGCTGAACGTTCTGACGCCCATAGATCGTCTTGCGGGTTTGCGTGAGCGGAATGAACGTGAGCAATCGCGCATTGCCATGCGACACCCAACGAAGCCAGTCTTCCTTGGAACAGGACTCAAATTTCTCGGTGTAATCGCCATGAAGGATGACGGCATCCCACTGGTTCTCCGGAATGAGCTCCTGAAGCCAGCCATCCTCGTCAAAATAGAGCGGGCTAGTCAGCGGATGGATCGTCCGGCCGCGTGACACGAAGCGGAAAGCGTCGCCAGCGGATGCACCAAGCTTGGCTGCGATCTGTGCAAGACGGACGCAATCAGCGAGAGTGACCTGCTTTTGGGCGAAGAACTCGGCAGCAACGCGGTTTATGACAGCATCAGCGTTGCTTGTATCATCGAGGCCGATTTTCTTAAGGACCGCATATGCGCCTGCTGTGTGCTTCTTGAGCTCCTCAGCGTCGCCGCTTTCAGCCTGGCGACGCTGATCTGCGAGGTAGCGTACCCAATTCTGATTTACGGCGGTGAGATGCCCGGAAAGGAATTGCCAATCAGAATCGGACTGAAGCAGCTTCTTCTCGCCGAGCCGTACCACCTCGTTTGCGGCATAAAGAACATCTTGCCCCTGAACGGGCACAATGCGCAGAGCGTCCGGAGCTGAAAAATAATAGCCTGCGACCTCGGGAGCGACGTAGGCCCAAAGAGTCAGCAGCTTGCGCCAGGACTCAGGCTTGGGCAAATGTCGCCGCCTGAGCACATCAAGCAGCACCTTCTTGTCGACCTTCTCGACAAAATTCCAGCGAACCAGCTTTTCCTTGTCCTGCGTCGCAATGTCATGCGCGAGAATGGGGCGATGATCATCATCAAGGAATTCTGCCGCCTGCTGTGCTGACCAGATATCAAGCACGATGTCAGGAATGATAATTCCCTCACCAGCCCGGACGACCTCACCCGTTTCGGTCAAAAGTATTGCTTGGTCTTCGACAGCGTCGGCAAATGTTTCTTCGACGATGGCGCCGCAGATTCCGCCGAGAGAAGAATCCTTTCGATCAACATCTGGCAACAGACCATAGGCGGCAACCCGTTCAACGATTTTGGTTTCTTTTTGAGCAAGCCAGGCCGTCATGACCGCAGCGGCGAGCTTGCCGGCACGCTCAAGAAGCCATCGATTGGTGGCCGAGATTGCCGGGTCCTTGATATCATTGCGATCGGGCTTAGCGATGAACGGTGCATTGCAGGCAAACGGCAACTGTGTCTTGACCCCGGCGGGAAGTACGACAAAAAGCCGGCCCTCCACCCCAAGCACCAGCTCAACTTTGCTCGCAGGAAAATCAGCCTGTTCGTCCGCCGATAGAGTGCGCTCTTCGCGTATTTCAGCCAGGGCTTCTTCAGGGAATGGGACGGCTTCCGAGCGAACAATCAGGACGGGCTTGTCTTCACTTCCATGCATCCCCATCCATTCAGTGCGCTCGACGGGGCCTGGACCCAGGCTGCCCCAATGGATGGCGCGGCCGTTGATTTCGATCCGCCGCAGATTTCTGAAGAACAGCAAGGAAACCGGACTGGAGAGCCACTCCTCCAAATTGCGCTCAAGCTCATGCTGGCGATGCTGGTCACTGATCGCAACGCTTATGCAGGTCTTTCCGTCTTGCCGTGTACCGGCAGGTGACCAGCACGGCTCAGTGAAGCGCTTCCTCAGGAAATCCACCGAGAGACTGGGGGTAGCGAGCTCAACGCGGTCGCCAAGGCTGAAGGTGCTTTTGAAGCCTATTCCCCGAAATCCGATCGTATGCAGTGAGCGCTTGCTGGAGTAGCCGAAGCGGCAGAGCGAGGCGAAATGTTCGTCCGAAAAATCTTCACCGTTGTGCTCAAAAGAGAATACGCCGTTCTCGATCCGAACCTTGGCTTCGGACGCAAACGCGTCGTCAGCGTTTTGCAGGAGCTCGGACAGGACATGACGTGGGCTCTGGACTTGCCTGAATAGCTGATGCCATGGACCTGCGAGCTCCGGGTCCCGCTCAAGCTGATCCCATCTGTTCGCGGCTTTGCTCCTGATCTCCTCGAAATATCCGGGTTTCACTGTTAACACGGAGTCTCCCCCGCGTTGATGATCTTGCTGAGACTAATGATGCGCGAAACTTCCGCGAACCCCGGTTCTGGACCGAAAAGCCCTGTGGGGCGGCGCACATAAACTGGTTGCCGCGCAAATCCGGCTTCCACCTGTACAACGGCTAGAACGTAGGCATCCTCGGCATTGTAAGCCGTTAGCATCTCATTGCGCGTGATGGTGATTGTGTCTGCTGCCTCGTGTCGCCCCTTCACTTCAATGAAGTGAAGCTTTCCACCTTCCGGCTCGCGACTTTCGATGTCGTAACCTCGATTTTCGGAGCAGACATCCGTAGGTATGCGGCCAAGCTTGCGTTCGCTTTCCATGACGGCGTCCATCGCAAGCCTCTCGATGCGCTCGCGATCCTCCGCCATGCCGTTCGGAGGAATTTGCGTTCCCTCGGTTTGCTTAAGCAGCCAGCCTATGGGAACGATTAATGCGGCACCCTGGATTTCGGGCGGCAGAGGAGCGATCGCGCGTTCCTTCGCAAGGTCGATGAGACGCTTCTCAAGACGGTCCGTAAGAAGGTCAACGTGACGGCGGGCGTTCTGTGAATTGAGCCGCTGCTGGCGTCCCGCCTGTTCTTCCCGTTCGAGCTCTAGGGCACGGTGCTGCCAATGCAGTATCTCCCGGCGCAGCCGCTCCTTGACTGCAACCTCGGTCCTTTCGATCTCATAGACACGCCGCGCCCGGACCTCTTCGAGGTGGCGTGGGACGAGTTCGGATATCGCATAGCCGCGTGCCGCATCTTCGATAAGCGTGCCCTGCGCTATCAGCTGCGTGTTTTCGCTGGTTCCCGCGTTGAGAATGCGCTCTTCAACCAGTTTTCGCTCGCTGTCATGGGGCGGTCTGAAGTCGAGATAGGGAGCCGCGCCGCCATCATGCACCTGTAATTTCGCGTCGATGAACACGAACTGCAGACGCTGCGATATCAAGCGCGGCCTGCCGTTCGCGGCCATCCGTCCATCTTTGATATCGTGCTGAAGATAGATAAGCGTGCGGCAGTCAGTGCCCATGTCGCTTTCATCGACGAGGACCGCTCCTTGGGTGAGGAGGTTCCGGTACCGCTCCATCGTCAGGTCAATCACGGAATCAAGCAGTGGATGCCCCGGCGCCACGAGTGCCGCTTGGTGTTTGCCGGGGATATCGGCCTTGTCAAAACAAACACGCTCATAGCGGGGCAGAACAGGATCACCGCGCCCGATCTGCCTATCCCTATCTCTTAGGATTGCCGGCACGCGCGTGATTTCGTAGCGCCCGGATTCCCGAGGACGCATCACGCCGCCAGAGAGTGCGAATGCTTCCTCGAAGAATGATCTTACATAGCGTGGCTGCAGCCGTCGCGCCTCTGCCCGTTCCATGTCCTCGCGCAGGGCATTGATGGTTGCCGCATCCAGCCCTTCCTTGGTCAGCTTGTTGCGGGCCACAAGCTCTTCAATGCGCTTCCTGTCTACTGCGCCGTCTATAGCTTCGAACAAACGCGCCTTCACGTCAGGCCGCTCGCCGTAGCGGATCGCTTCCATGAACATTTCACGAAGGGCGCGGGCTTCGAACAATTCGCCGAGCACGTCGTAGACCTTACCGCCCAGCGTTTCGCGCGCCGTCTCAAGCTTTTCGAGAAGGCGGGCATAAACCTGCCCCTCGCGCGTCTCACCGGCTATGAGATTCCACAAGTGACAAACCTCGGTTTGTCCGATGCGGTGGATGCGTCCGAACCGCTGTTCAAGGCGGTTGGGATTCCACGGCAGGTCGTAGTTGACCATCAAGTGGGCGCCGCGTTGAAGGTTCACACCTTCACCGGCAGCATCATTGGCTATTAAAAACCGGACAGTGGGATCGTCATTGAATGAGGCGATTGCTGCTCTGCGGCGATCGCGAGGGATTCCGCCATGGATAACCGCGACACTCTCTTCTTCACCTGTGCGCGCGCGGATGCGGGCACTAAGGTATTCGAGCGTGTCGCGGGATTCCGTGAATATGACGAGCTTGCGGCGAACGTCGTTCGCGGGGTCGAAGACAAGCGGGTCATCTAGTATTTGATCAAGCTCGCGCCATTTGCTGTCTTCGCCCGACTTGCGCAGAACGCGGGCCAGCGATTCAAGCTCCTTGAGCGCTATGATTTCCGCTTCGAGCTCTGCGATGGTTCGAGCAGCCGTAGCCTGATCAACAACCTGCTCCTCTAGGTCCTCGACCTCATCCTCTGGCGCTTCTTCAAGGTCGTCCTCGTTCCAAGCCGGAAGCGCCTCCCTTTCAGAAAGCTTTTCAGCACCGTCGCGCCCCCGCTTGAGAAGCTTCTCCTCCTCAAGCCGCGCCTCTAGCCGGGCAAGGCGGCGCCGCAGCGACTCGTGGATAGCAGCCGGTGACGACGCAAGGCGGCGCTGCAAAATCTGCAACGCAAAACCGACGGTGTTTCGCCTGCGCTCCCCGCCTTCTTGTATCTGATCAGCCCGGTTCATTTCCTCGCGGACGTACCGGGTCACCCCTTCGTAAAGAGCAGCTTCTTTGTCCGAGAGACGGTAGGAAATCGTGTAGGCCTTCCGCTCAGGAAAAAGAGGAGTTCCATCGAAGCGGCGCAGTTCTTCTTTGGTCAGGCGCCGCATCATGTCAGAGACATCGACTTTGCGGGCACCTTCCCGGAACTTCCCCTGGAAGCGGTCGGCGTCCAGCAGTCCCATGAACAGCTGGAAATCGGCTTCCTTTCCGTTGTGAGGGGTAGCGGACATAAGCAGAAAATGCCTTGCCAGTTCACCCAGCATTTGCCCGAGCTGATAGCGCTTGGTGTATTTGGCTTCGTTGCCAAAGAAGCTAGCCGACATCCGATGCGCCTCATCGCAGATGATGAGGTCCCACATCGGCGCGGCTTTGAGCTTGGCCTGGAGCTCTTCAGAACGCGCGATCATGTCTAGCCGTGCGATAAGGCGTTGCTTCTCCCCGAATGAGTTTCCAGAGGCGGCCGCTTCCAGTTGGTCGCGTGTCAAAATGTCAAATGTCAGATGAAATTTGTCTCTGAGTTCGTCCTGCCACTGCTCAACCAGGCTGCCCGGCGCGACAATCAGGCAGCGCTCAAGATCGCCCCGTATCAGGAGCTCTTTTATCAAGAGACCCGCCATGATGGTTTTTCCCGCGCCGGGGTCGTCAGCAAGGAGATATCGCAAGGGCTGGCGCGGCAGCATTTCACCGTAGACAGCGGTGAGCTGGTGCGGGAGCGCGTCGATCTGTGACGAGCGCACGGCAAGGAACGGATCAAACAAATGTGCCAGGCGGATTCGCAATGCTTCCGAAGCCAGGCGCATCAGATGGCCATCACCATCAAAGGCGAAGCGGCGAGTCTCAGCCTCTCGCTCAAGCGTTGCTTCAGACGAGCGAAACAGAATGGTTTGCTCGACGCCGCCGCCGTTAGCCTTGAACGTAACTTCCACGGCGTCCGCGCCGTATGATCGGGCTGCTATGATCTCGACGATCTCGCCAGCAAGGATGCCCTTTATCCGGGCGCCCGGTATGATCTCTTCGAGGTGCATTGCTTATCTGACCTTCTTCGTGGCGCGACCGTTCGTTGCTTCGGATCGCCGCGAAGCCTGCAGCGGGAGGCCGCTCTCGCCACGATGTGCCTCCAGAAATTCCAGGAGTGCGTGGCGCATGATCCAGGCCGCGGACACGTCGTTAGCGACCGCTAGTTCCTGAACCTCTCGATATGTCTGAGACGACACGATCATAGAGGTACGAACCGTCTTGTCTTTGTCGACAGGCATCAAGCTTCCCCGGAGCAGTGAGTTCATCAAACTACATCACAATGGTGCACCATGCACACCGCTTTTTGCGGCTTGTCCACGGCGTTCTGACTTATGGTTTATGTCAAATAGTGGGACCATTGCCTGCTTCGTCTGGAGCCGTCCGTCGCCCTCACAAGCTGAGGGGCGACGGCGGACACAGCGAAGCAAGTGCCTGCTTTGGTGGTGGGCTCCCGAGCCCTCCTTAAACCGCGCGAGGGATCGTTACCCGCAGGGGCCGAGACACCGGCTCGGGCCGCAGGCTAGAGCCCGGTCCGGCCCTGCCGGACGCGCCCGACACTGAAAACACGTCAACGCGGCTGCGCGATTACGAGGTCAATCCCCATATCGATGCGCGCGATCTCCCGGGCAACCAGAACGTCGAGAATCGCCTGCTCGCGATCAGGCTGCAAACCTGATCCATCCGCAGCGACCGGCGGCAGCGCCTGCCGCACCCTTCCGGCAACGGCATCTTCCGTCTGCCGCCAGACCGGCGACGCGGCTTCGAGCACGGCCTGACGGACCTCCTGAGCCGTGGCCCTGAAATCCCGGACGTTCTTGTTCTTAAACTTGCGGGACAGGTTTCTGGTCACACTCTCAAAGGTCACGGCCTCGATTTGCCTGGGCTCCGAGCAGAAATACCCGTAGGACAGGCCGGGCTTGTACGCGATCGTATGGACCTTGTCGTCCGGCAGCGGACCAATCTGCGCGGGAGAGAACAGGATAGAACGGCTCGCTACGCTCGCTGTGTTGTAGGCGCTATTGAACGCAGCACAGTCGCGCAGGCATGGCGCGGCGTAAAACACTTGACCCGGATAGCGCCCCTCCCAGTCAATCAGCAACCGGTGCTGATCCGAAACATCCCGGCGCATGAGCGCGATCCTGAAGAACTCAAGCGTCAGACCGGGACACAGGCCGCCCGCGATCTCAAAGGCGCTGGCGCGGGTCATCAGCTCGGGGAGCTTGTACTGAAAGAAGAGCGGAACCGCGGGGAAGCCGATCTGCACGTCATAGCCCAGCGTCGCCTCCTGCACGAGGTTGGGAAAGACCGGCGCGCCGGTGGGGGCCGTTGCCGAACCGCGGATTAGATTTTCTGTGAACGCGTAGCCAAAAGAAAACTCCGTATATCCAACCTTCATAACAGCCCAAACCGCCCCTTCACTTTATCGCGCCGCCGCCGGCAAATATCCACTATGTACAAAATTATGGCCACGAGCCACCCTTATGACCAATCAAATGAACAAAACTTGACTAGACTTCAGCCCCATGGCACAATGTACAAAATTCTGGACATGAGAGCACCTCACGTCCACTCAAATGAACAAAGCAGGTATAGCCGTGCCCCGCCAAAGAAGCTACTCCAGAGTCACGCACCAGGCGCTCGCCATGCTCGGCAAGCTGATCCGCGTAGGCCGTGCCGAGCGCGGCCTGACCGCGCAGGAACTGGCAGACCGCGCCGGCATCAGCCGCACCACCCTTTCCAGCATCGAAAAAGGCGCGCCAGGGCCCGAGATCGGCATCGTCTTTGAGGTTGCCTCCATCGTCGGCGTGCGCCTGTTCGACTACGACGAGCGCACGCTCCAGATGCACAATGCCCGCCTTGACGAAAAACTGACTCTGCTGCCGAAGAGCGTCCGCCACACGGTGAAGGAGGTCGATGATGACTTCTAAGGCGGATGCTACCGAAGCCTTTGTCTGGATGTGGCTGCCCGGGGAAACAGAGCCGGTGGTTGCCGGTCGCCTCGACCAGGACGGCGAGCGCCTGCTTTATACCTACGGCGCCAGCTACCGCCGCCGTAAGAGCGCCATTCCCATCTACGAGCCGGAGCTCCCCCTCCAGGAAGGCGTCATTGCACCCATCAACGGCCTCCAGATGGCCAGCTGCATTCGCGACGGCTCGCCGGATGCCTGGGGCCGCCGTGTCATCATCAACAGGCTGACGGGCAAAAAGCCCGATGCTGCCGGCGTATCCGAGATCAGCGAGCTGACCTTCCTGCTGCAGTCAGGCTCCGACCGCATTGGCGCCCTCGATTTTCAGGCATCGGCCACAGAGTATGTCCCCCGCCTTGCCGCACAGGCATCGCTTGACGAACTCATGGAGGCAGCCGCCCTTATTGAAAAAGGCGTCCCCCTAACCCCGGCGCTCGACCAGGCCCTTAATCACGGCACGTCGATCGGCGGCGCTCGCCCGAAGGCGCTCATCGACGACGGCGCGAAGAAGTTCATCGCCAAATTCTCAGCCGCCAACGACACCTACAGCGTCGTGAAGGCCGAATTCATCGCGATGAAGCTGGCAACTGCCTGCGGGATCAACGCCGCGCCCGTATCGATGACCCGCGCCGCTCATAAGGATGTGCTGCTGATCGAGCGCTTCGACCGTACACACACAAAGGATGGCTGGACGCGCCACGCCATGGTCTCGGCCCTGACCATGCTTGGGCTTGATGAAATGATGGCGCGCTACGCCTCCTACGAAGACTTGGCCGAACTCATCCGCCACCGCTTCACTGACCCGAAGGACACGCTGAAGGAACTCTACGGGCGGATCTGCTTCAACGTGCTGTGCGGCAACACCGACGACCATGCCCGCAACCATGCCGCCTTCTGGGACGGCCGGATGCTAACGCTCACCCCCGCCTACGACATCTGCCCGCAAGGCCGCACCGGCAACGAAGCCACACAGGCCATGCTGATCAAGGGCGAGGGCCGCGCCAGCACGCTCGCCACTCTGCTCGCTGCCGCGCCCGACTATCACCTGAAAGAGGCGGAAGCCGCCGCACTGATCGAACACCAGATCACGACCATCGCCGAACACTGGCAAGAGGTCTGCGACGAAGCAGGCCTCAGCCCCGTCGACCGCAAACTGTTTTCCGGACGCCAGTTTCTGAACCTCTATGCCCTCAAAGGCCTCGATAACCACAAGGTGCTGCAGGATACCTTCCGCGCCGCGCACAACACACTGCTCGCAAGCGAAGGCGCCTGACGATGACAGCGCCAAAGCAGCTCAAAAGACGCGCGTGGCCGGGAGCATTTCTCCGCTCACTCGGCCATGCCTCATGGGCTGCCGAGCAGACCGCCTCCGGTATCACGTTCCTGGGCAGCCGCCACCAAGCGCCCTTTTCTTCCTGGGCAGGCCCGGCGCAGATCACCAGCACGCTGGGTTTCACCACAATAGAAGTCCCGCTGACCGGCGGCCAGATCGCAAGGCTGGCGGGCGTAACACCGCACGATGCCGCCGGCTTCATCTCCGCGGCCAACGAAGCTTTCCGCGCCCACTTCCTCAAACAATTCGAAACGGCACAAGACGAACTGACTGCGCTGTCCGAAGTCATCGCGCGCCTCGGCCAGCCCCGCCGCTACCCCGCCGCCTGCCTTCTTTCCCCCTTCCTGGCGCGCGCAACGACCGTCATCGGGTCACTACCAGAGACCATCCCTGACGGCGTCCTCTCAGAGGATCAGCAGAAGCTCATTGAAATTGTCCGCGCCTTCCAAGAACATCCCGAAGAAGCGCGCCGCACCGCCATCCAGCGCTTCATCGACTCCGACCTTGCCGACATGAAGGGCTTTTTCGACACGATCGAGAAGAACCCGCTGACGCCGGAGCAGCGCCTCGCTGTGGTGACAGACGAGGACGCAACGCTCGTTCTTGCCGGCGCCGGCTCAGGAAAGACCAGTGTCATTGTGGCAAAGGCCGCCTATCTCGTTGAACGCGGCATCCGCAAACCGGACGAAATCCTGCTCCTCGCCTTCGGCAAAGACGCCGCCGCCGAGATGGCCGAACGCATCAAGGAACGGGCGGGCGTAGACGTCGACGCGCTAACCTTTCACGCGCTTGGTAACCGGATCATCCGCGAGGTTGAGGGCAAGGGTCCGGCGCTGGCCGACCATGCCAGTGATGACGCCAAGTTCCGCGTGCTGCTCAGGGACATTCTTCTCAACGAAGTCGCCTCGAAGGCCGGGCTTAGCAAGCTCATACTGGATTGGTTTTCCGAGTTCTATTGGCCATACAAGAGCGAATGGGACTTCAAGACACAGGATAGCTATTTCCAGTGGGTGGAGGCCCATGAGCTCCGCACGCTGAATGGCGACCTCGTCAAAAGCTTCGAAGAATGGGAGATTTCCAACTGGCTCTATCGCCACGGCATCGCGTTCGAATACGAGCCTGTCTATGAAGGCCCGCTCCCGGAGGATGCGCGCGGCGCGTACAGGCCTGATTTCAGGCTGACGGAGAGCGGCATCTACATCGAGCATTTCGGCGTCCGCAAAGAGCGCGGCATCAACGGTGCAACGCGCCTCACGACCGCCCCCTATATCGACCGCGAACGCTATCTCGCAGACATGGAATGGAAACGCCAGCTACACGCCGCGAACGGCACGACCCTTATCGAGACGTTCAGCTACGAGAAAGTTGAGGGCAAACTACTCGATAATCTCAAGGGCAAGCTCGCTCCCCACGTCACCTTCAAGCCCGTTGCCACCGACCAGCTCTTCAGCACCCTCGCGGCGATGGGACAGGTCGACGCCTTCACGCAGACCCTCGGCACATTTCTAAGGCATTTCAAAAGCTCCGGCGCCACGATCGCCCGCTGTGAAGCACGGGCCCATTCATCAGAGGATGCACCGCGCAGCCGCTCATTCCTGAAAATCTTCGATGCTCTGATCGATGCCTATGAAGAGCGCCTCGGCGACATGATCGACTTCGAGGACATGATTGTGCGAGCCACCGCCTATGTCGAGAGCGGCCGCTACAAAAGCCCTTATCGCCACATCCTGGTCGATGAGTTCCAGGACATCTCCAAAGGGCGCGCGCGGCTGCTTCGCGCCATGAAGGCGCAGCATGACGATGCGCGCCTCTTCGCCGTCGGCGATGACTGGCAATCCATCTACCGCTTCACCGGTGCGGATATCCATCTGATGCGCAATTTCGGCGCCGAGTTTGGCGGCAAATTCGCAGGCAACAACGCCGTGCATAGCATCGTCGATTTGGGGCGCACCTTTCGCAGCGTAGACAAGATTGCCGATCCGGCGCGCCGCTTCGTGCTCCGCAACCCGGCGCAAATCAAAAAGACCGTCATCCCCGCCGCGACCACGGCGGCCCCCGCCATCATGATCGCCTATTACAAATGGGGCCAGGAAGGTGATGCCTTGCGGTCTGCTCTCGACAGCCTCTCAGCTACCGCCGCTTCCGGTACAAGCGTTCTCCTGCTGGGACGCTACCATCACGCCCGCCCTCAGTCGCTCCACATGCTCGCAGACCAGTTTCCCAAACTGTCGATCCGCTTTATGACGGTACACGCCTCCAAGGGGCTTGAGGCCGATCACGTCATCATCCTGCGCGCCGTTACCGACACGATGGGGTTCCCTTCGGAAATTGTCGATGACCCGCTGCTCGATCTGGTCCTTCCGGAACCTGAGAATTTCGGGCACGCGGAGGAGCGCCGCCTGTTCTACGTGGCGCTGACCCGAGCCCGGCATTCCGTCACCATTCTCGCTGACCGGCAAAAACCTTCTTCCTTCGCAAGAGAACTCGTCGAAAACCACGACTACCAGACCATCGAAATCGGCGAGCCCGGCATCGCCGAACGCCATTGCCCGTCCTGCGGCGGACGTATGCTCGCGCAGACCGGCCAGAGTGGCGGTACGTTTTTCGCGTGCGAGCATCGTCACCTCTGCGGCCAGACCCAGAAAGCCTGCAGCGCCTGCGGCAATGGGCTGCCCGTTAAGAGGCCGACAGACCCAAACAATCTCATCTGCAGCTGCGGCGCGGCGTACCCGGCCTGTCCCGAATGCACAGACGGATGGCTTGTCGAGCGCCGCGGACGAAACGGCAAGTTCCTCGGCTGCATAAACTACCCCGCCTGTACGGGCACACGAAATCTACCAGAACGCGAACGTCGCAGCACGCCACGTCGCGACGACGAGCGCCGGCAATCCTAGTTGGAGGCAAGCTTCCGCAACGGTCGGCGTGATAGATTCCGAGAGCCTTAGGTGGCGTCCGTACGCCGGTGCGCTGGCATCTCCGCAACGACAATCTGCTCGCTCGCAGGCTCCCAGAAGTAGTAAATGCGCAGGCAGCGCTTCGGATCATGGGTATTTCCGCCGGACTTTATGTGCCAGTCGGCCGTGTAGCGCTGACCTTGCCAGTCCAGATCAAACTGATCACCTCCGCAATGCGCATTACGTACGCCATCCTCTACAGGCTCGTCACGGAGCGTTCCTTCCCCGTTCCCCATCCGCCGCTCGCGGCAATTGGTAGCGAGCCACACGAGGCACCTTGCCGCTTGTTCAACATCTTCGAAAATCGGATCTTTGACCATCCGCCTCGCGGCGGGTGCCAATATCAGCCGTCCAGCCAGCTGCGTATCGCACCAGTTCGCGAAGTCGGACCAAGATGTCGGCAGAGAGATCTCCGCATCCGGCGCATCTCCCGCCTTGGTCATCTGATCCTGAAGCTGTCGAATGCGATAGCCGGCTGCGCGCAATTGCTGCTCGGCGCTTTCGGCGCGAAGTTCTGATTTCTCATGCTCGGAGGAAAAGAACTCAAGAGTGGCCTTGTCGTCACTCGCCTGCTTTTCGAGCGCTACGATGCGAGCATTCGCCGCGATCAACTGCACGGCCTCACTCGCGTGCTCACTAACAAGCGCCGTCTGTCGGAGTTGGAGGCTGGCATTTCGAATGGGCGCGAATGCAAGGACATCGCGGCCAAGCTTGGTGCGCCGGACGCTCTCATGCGCCGCGAGCGATCTCATCCACCGGTCACATTGTGAAGCTCCGTCCTGTTTGAGAAGGTTCTCCGTGAGAAACAAGCGATGCGAATAAGGATCGCTGGAAGCATCAAAGCCTGGCAGATAGGCTCTGACGGCACCGCCGAATACTGACCGCGCTTTTCCAAAGCGCTCAGTAATGTACCAGGTGTAGGAGGCTGGCAGAACTACAACGTGCGCAATACCAAGCATAGCGCGCGCAAGAACGTTCGAGTCAAGAAGCGGCTCACTGGACTCATCAGGGGTCGTCAACACGAAGACGGGTAGCCGACGTTCAGCAGCCGCCAGCATATCCGCCAGCTGCTCAGCTTCATCAGCATACTGGATAATGAACGGCTCGGAGGTGAGCTCATAGCCGCCAGCACTAAGGCCGCAGCGATCGGCAACTTGCTGGACCAATCCCGGTGTGTGATGGCTGATATCCAGCGAGTCTTCAGGGGTGCTCGCCAAAAGGCGAATGCTAAGCTGCGGAGACTGACGCGGCTGCAATCCCACCACGACTTCTGTCGTCCAGTTCCGTCCGGGCACAGTCTTATCGGGATCGTCAATGCGAACAGCCCAAATGTCGGACTCGCCGCTATTGATGCGGACACCAACACAATTTCGACCGCCCGCCAGGTAGTCAAAATCCTCACCATTCCAGGCCTGATCGGGTAATAGGCCGCCAATACGCTTTTGCGCCCACTTCAGCACTTCGTGTCTGGCATATTCCGCCGACTTAGTATTGTCACGGCCGCCTACAGAGGCTGCTATACGCATAATCTCATGCTCACGGACAACCTTCGGCATCCGTACAGCCATACCGCGCAAAGCTTCCTGAAGTTTGGAATCCGCCATTAGCCCCCCTAGTTGGTGAATTGCGCCTATACTCACCCAATGGGCGATAATGTTGCAAGAACTTCTGCTGTATAATCGGTGCTGTTTTCATAACGTAAGAGCGCGAGGGATCGTCACCCGCATGGGCCGAGACCCTGAATGTGGGGCTCGGCGGTCACGCTGGAGCCCTTGGCGCAAGCGGACCGTAGAGCCCCCGTCCCGCAGGGCGCGTCATCATTATTCTTTGAATTATCCCGTTTCGGTGCACTGCAGGTGCACGAATCCCGCAAATTTCAAAGACCGCTCCACTACCTCTCCCGCTCGAAATCATCATCTCGTCCACGCCGCCGCGACCGCTGCCGCTCCCCCTTGCGCTCGGCCCGCGATATCCGGATCGGCTCCTCGGTCCCGTCATCCCCACCGTCACCGCCACTATCCTCACCACCCGCTGCCCGCGCAAAATCTCTCGGCAGATCCACCTCCTTGCTCCATGGCTCCTGCCGCTCCAGCGCCTCGCGGTGCGCATCTTTGAGGTCGATATCGGGCGTATCCGGTTCCTGCCTTTTCTCCTCCTCCGCCATCCGCGCCCGCATCGCGCGCTCTTCATCGCGCGCATGGTCACGCCCCGTCCGGTCACGATACCGGTCCTTCGCCCGCCGCACCGACGCGCCGCGCCCCCGCGGTTTCAGATCAAGGGCGAGGGCCGGCATATGCTCATGGCTAGCCCGGTCCTTGAGGCGCTGTTCTCGAACCCTTTTCTCTTCAAGCGCCTTACGCTCCCGCGCCTCCACCGCCGTCAGCGCCGTCAGCTGCCGGTTCATATCGAGTGCCTGAAGCTCATGACGACGCTGCAGCAGGGCTGTTTCCACACGCTGCGCTCTGACGATCCCCTGCTTGCTCTCCCGGAAAGCGATATACCGCTTGGCATCTTTAAACCGCTGCACCCGGTGGATTATCGCCGACACGCCGGTTACGCGCCCTAGGAACGCCGCCAGCCCCGTCGGGCGCGCTTCCTCACGCTGCTGGCGCACTCGCGCCGTCTCAGCGAGATAACTCGCTCGGAGCGCCTGCCGCGCGGCCAGTTGCTCCCGCAACAGCGCCTCGCGCTCCCGCTCCTGACGCGCGACCATCTCAACGCGCGCCGCCTCAACCGGCGCGCGCCGTGCGGCCTGCGCCCGCGCGAGCTTCTCCAATTCCGCGCCTTCACCCCGCGCCTTCGCAAACTGCTCGCGCGCCTTGCGATGCTGCGCGACCAGCGCCTGCGCTTCCTCGACAGTGGGCAGCGATTCCGGCGGGAACTCCTTTTCAAGGAAGGCGCGGATATCTTTGGTGCGGACGCTGCGATCGTCGATGAGCTTGGGCAGGGCATTCATCCCGCCATAGATATCGACCAGCACGTACGGCCGGTTGCCCGTCGCCAAGACATAACCAAGGTCTTCGAGCGCCCGAACAAAGGCCTTAGGGCTGTCGCTCTGCCGCCAGGCCTGCGTGACCTGCAGCTGGCGCTCCTCTTTCGACAGGCCGGTTGCGCGCTCCTGTGCCCGCTCATAGAGCGAGGTCTTCTGGCGACGCTCGTCAAAGCGCCCGGGCCCATATCCCTCCGGCAGCTCCAGCCCGTGCTCACGCGCGAACTGCCGCGTCACCATCATCAGCTTCTCGCGGTCGAAGGCGAGATGAACGGCCTTTTCGTTCTGGTAGTCGATGCGCGACCAGACGACATGACAATGCTCCCGGCCGTTCTTGATGTGATAGACGATGGCCCGCGGCTGGCCGGACAGGCCGAGCGCCTTCTCCACCCGGTCGACATAATCCATGTACTGTGCCCGCGACAGCTGACCCTGCCCGAGGTCCGGGTTGACCGAGAGGCTGTAAAGATAGTTGCGGCACTTGGTGAGACCGGTGGCGATGGCCTCCCACTCGGCGAAGGCCCCGTGCAAATCAGGCGCAATCGCGCCCGTGACCTCCGCCACCTCGACAAGCTCGTTGTCGAACGCGTTCAGCAAATGGGTGGCGAGGTCTTTGCCGCCGCCGCGCTGGCTCGCCTTGGGGATCATGGCGAGCGTCCCAGCGCCTTCAGGCAGGCGGCCCGGATTTCACGGAGATCGCGCACGGCGTCTTCCAGCAGCGCCGGATCGGCATCGCCGGCGAGACCTTTCAGGCGCTCGTTCAAGAGCGCGGTCTCGACCAGCAGGCGGGCCACATCCGCGCGCGACGCGGATGCCCGGCGGGCGGGCTTCGGCACATCCTCGCCGAACACGGCAGCGGTGATGAAGGCATTGACGGAGAGCCCCGATTCCTCGACCCGCGCCCGGAACTGCTCCCGCAGTTCATGAGGGGGCCGGTAAGAGATCGGGGCTTCGCGTGTCGTCTTCTCCGTCATGCATCATCGATAGCGCCGTCTCGCCGCCCCGATCCGCGCGCTTTCCACGCGCGCGCACAGCCGTGATCGGGACGCTGCCGCGCCATCGCCCGCGCGCCATTTGCGAGGGTTCCGGGGAGCGCCATTCCCCGGTCGATGGGTTTGCAAAGGGAGAGCCGAAGTCTCCCTTTTGCTCGAAGCCGGTGCCGACACACCGGTCGTGGTCCAGGGCGCGACAGCCCTGGCCGTGGATTGCACAAGGGGCGCGGCCAGCCCCTTTGCGCGATGGGTCCGGGGAGAGCGGCAGTCTCCCTCGGTCGGGATGCAACGCCGAAACGTTGCCTCAGCCGCCAAGGGCTCGATGCCCACGGCGGCTGACCGCATCCCTTGCCGCATAGGCCGTCACAAGGACGGACTCATCGGCTCTAGGGATGCCCTGAGGGGGTCCGCGGGGAACCGGAGAGTTCCCCCGGCAAGGTGAGCGCGGTAGTACCGCGCACACCTTGTACAAGACCTTACTGCGGATTTGCCCCTCTCTATGATTATGCCATGAGACAGGGCCACAAGTGAAATGTACATCGCAGCATGATGACAGGATGAGTGCTCGTACATTGCTTTTTCAACTGCAGCTGAACGAGGAAAGCACGAGGAAGCGGGGCTTAAGAACGGGCGACATTCAGGGCCTCAATCAGCCTGGTCCTGATGCGAAATTGGAGTGTGCATTCCAGTGGCGAGGGACCGGCGGACAAGGATGGTCCTCCATGAACACTCCCCTCAACAACCACACAACCTCTCCTGTCGACCCCGCTACACTGACAATCAAACCCACCAAGGAAACCTATGAGCGCCTGCAGCAGGCGCATGAATACTTCAACAAGGCGCTGTTCGGCGGCACGCTGCCGAACGCGCTGATTACCTTCCAGCGCCGCAAGGGGACGTTTGGGTATTTCGCAGGCGGGCGCTTCCAGAACGATGCCGGCCAGAAGGCCGACGAAATCGCTCTCAACCCCATGCACTTCGCGAGCCGCAGCCAGATGGACATCCTCGGCACGCTCGTCCACGAGATGGCCCATCAATGGCAACGCCATGAGGGCCAGCCGGGACGCGGCCGCTACCATAACCGGGAGTGGGCGGAGAAGATGAAAGCCATCGGCCTCCAGCCATCCGACACCGGGGTGGAGGGCGGCAAGGAGACCGGTGAAACGCTCCGTCACTACATTATCCCCGGCGGCCCGTTCGACGTGGCCGCCGACAAGCTCCTCGGCAAAGGGTTTGCGCTGACATGGAAGGATGCGCCGGAGCCCTCCTCCCCGACCACAGGCGAGAGCGCAGCTGAGCCTGCTACCCCGAAAAGTGGCAAGCGTGTGCGCTATTGCTGCCCGCAATGCGACCTCAAGGCCTGGGCGAAGCACGATGTCCGGCTGCTCTGCGGCACGGACAATGTGCTGATGCTTCCCACGGAGTAAGGGTCATTGAAATGAATTTGGCAGCGCGGGCCTTGTCCCGCGCTGCCAGTTTTTTCTGACCGCGTTCAAACGCCGCGTGGCGGCGCAGCGGGAGTGCCGCGCCGCCGCTGACTCAGGATGGTACCGGCTCATAAGCGCCAGGACGTTTGATATCCTCGGTAAAGCCATACTCCCGCAGATTCTGCGTCACATTATCCCGCAGCACGTCGATGCTGGCTTCTGCCGTCCAGATGGCCGCTCCAGCAGGATCGTGCTCGATCAGCCATGCGCGCGCACCTTCGACGGATAGTGCTGCAACGTAGGTGTCAGGATCGGCGCTGTAGCCGGGCTCTCTCTCCTTCGTGAAGTACCGCTCAGACGCCGTGCAGCACGCGTCGAAGTCCAGCCGCGCCACAATGCAGAAATGCCGAAGGTCAGCGAGCAGGTCGGACACGGCTTCCTGGCCATAGGCGGGCGCCTGCCCGTAGACCCAGGCTGCGCGGGCCAGCGCCGCGCGCGCGGCTTCGATGTGAACATTGTTGTTCATGTTGTTTCTCCTTCCCGGTGGGAGGGGGCGCTTACGCGCCCGCCTCCTCGGTTGCTTCGGACGGGGCCCGGAGGACGATGCGGCCGCCATTGACCGGGATGAGGTCCAGTTGAAGGGTCAGGCCTTCGCCCTTCTGGTGGCGCCAGGCGGCGCCGATGCGGCTCCAGAACTTCTTCTCGCCGCGTTCATCGACATGGTAGGCGATGTAGGCCGGCGGGGTGAACTCACGGGCGGGCTTGCTCTTCTGGTTGGTGTTGCGTGTCATGATGTAGCTCCTTTCGCTATGGGTTTTCCTCGACACGCCTCATTCAGGAGCGGGCGGAAAAGCGGGCGGTTCATGGCTGGCGCGGGGGAGCGGTATCGCCCGTCCTGCAGTGAGCGCAGCGAGCGAAGGATGGGGAAACCCCCGCGCCACCCCGCAAGGGGCTTGGCCTTGAACCGGCTGCGCGCCCGCTCAGGACTGGGGCGGTTATTGTCGAGGGAAATCCCTTGTCAGCGAATGAGCGGGAACTCAGGGGCAACACCGAGCGGAAATGCACGATCCCGATCGATGGCCCGCGGCTTAAGTCTCGGAGTCATCGAAGGTGTCGGAATATTTGGAGCAGCGGACGCGTCCTAGTCGTCGAGGCTGTGGCCTGCCTTTCGGACCTCAAATATTTTAGGAATACTGTTCGTCATACGACGAACACGTGCCCTAACTTCGTAGCAACAGGCGGGCCTTGGCAAAGCCGCCCCCACCTGATGCCTTATCAACAGTTTCTTCAAGAAATACTTAAAGTCGTGTCATATTGAGCGCTTATTTCAGCTACGCAAAACGTGGACTGATATGGCTGCCGCCGGTCGTCTTGCTGATCTGGAAGCCGAACGGTATTGCTTGCTGGACAAGTTCGACGTGCGAGATGAGTCCGACAGCTCGGCTCTCGCCAACAATGTCCTGAAGAATCTGAAGCGCCTGATCCAGCGTTTCCATATCGAGCGTTCCGAAACCCTCATCAATAAAGATCGTATTGAGGTGAACGCCCCCGTTTAAACTTTCCACCACGTCGGAAAGCCCGAGAGCCAGCGCCAGCGCCGCCATGAAGGTCTCGCCCCCTGAAAGGGTCTGCGTGGCCCGAGTACGCCCGGTATGCACGTCATGCACGACAATATCGAGGCCCTTCTTGCCAGCACCTTTGGAAACGTCACGTTCGCGCTCCAGGCTGTACCGGCCCCCGCTCATAGGCTTGAACCTTGCGTTTGCCGAAGCGAGCACAAGATCAAACATGGCGGCGATGGCGAAAGCCTCCAGCTCCATGTTCGCGTTGTTCCTGCCGCTGAACGCATGGGCGACCGCCGCGAGAGGCGCATAGGCGTCTTCGGCCTTCTTGATGTCACTCAATAAACTGGTAATGCTTTCGACTAGCTTTGCCAGAGATTCCGAGCGAGCAGCTGCGGAAGCTTGCTTCCGATAGGCCTCATCCCTGACCCGTTTAGCTTCTTCGCTTGCGGCGCCAAGCCCCGCAACATCAGGGCGGTTCTTCCCTTCAACATTCGTGCCGGCACGAGTGGCCCTGTCGCGAGCGGCGTGGAGATCTTGTCCAAAGCGTTCGATAGCAGCCTGCAACTCTTCGATGCGATCGATATTTGCTTTGTGGTCTTCGTATTGCTCCTGGGTCAGCCCGTTCGCAGCCAGACGGCCGCCGAAATTCTGCTCCGCCTGTTGCAGCTTGGCAAGCGCTGCCTCGCGGGCATTCGCCGCGCTTTCCTCATCCTTGCGTGCAGCGATCTGCTTCTCTCCGGCGTCGCGCTCGGACTTAACCGCCTGCTCGAGATCAAATTCGCGCTTTTTGATCTCTTCTTCCGTAGCGGTGATCGCAGCCTCAAGCGCATCCGTCGTCCTGAGCTTTTCGGGAACCGAGGCGAGGGCATCCTCCAGCGCCTGCGACGCAAGAGCATGGCTAGTCACTGCCTGGTCGCGGCTTGCGCGCGCGCTCTCTACGGCCAAGCCGGCTTCCGGCAACTGGGCCTCGACCCGCTCCAATGCGCGACGCAACGCTTCGAAATCGATCGCTGGACCAAGAGCCTCAATATTATTTTGAACCTGGGCGCTATGCTCCTGAAGTTCGGCGACAGTGTTCTCCGGCTTCGTCAGTGCCTCAAGGTGAGCCTCCCTTTCCGAAAGCGTCGCCTCCTTCGCGGCAAGGGTCTGGCCACTGAGCGCGCTCGCGTTTCGGGCGCCATCAAGCGCCTTGCGGGCCGCCGTAAACGCATCGTTGCGCCCCGCGCTTTCCGCTTGCCCGTGGGCAGGAGTCGGGTGTTCATGAGAACCGCAGACAGGACAAGCCTCTCCCGGCCGCAGCTTTTCGGCAAGATGCTGCGCCTGCGCTCCCGCAAGAGCGACCTCTGCCTCGTCAAAGCTTCGCTGCGCATCTTCCTGCGCCCGGCAATTCTTCTCGTGAATCTCGCGAGCGCCAGAAACCTGAGCTCGCGCATCATTGACTGCCTTGAGTGCGCGGTCATAGCCGAGCGCTGTGTCGAGCTTTGATTTCAGTTCCTGCGCCGCAGCGGACAAGGTCGTACGCTGCTCTGCCGCTGTACTCGCTGTCTTGATCTGCGCTCCTATGTCTGCTTGCTCGCGAGTGAGAGCGCCATAGCTATTCTGCGCCACCTCGAATGCTGCTAACGCCTCGCGCTCGATACGCGCTGCCTCGTCCTTGGCTGCCTTCTTCTTGTCAGCCTGACCCAGCGTCTCACGATGACGCTTCAGGTCTGCGCTCTGCGCCCGTAAGGTCTCAGCTTCGCCGCGCTTTCCCTGTTCCGTCGCCAGGGCCGCAGCCGCCTTCTTCATTGCTTCTTCGGCGGCCTCGCGCGCAACCAGCGCCTTGGTGCAGTTTCCACTGGCCACGGACAGATCAGTGCGCGCGCGCTGCATGGCAGCATCGGCATCCTGCAAGCTCTGAGCCACGCGCGCCCCGATCAGGACAGCCTTGTCCTTTTCAATTTCCTCGCTTTTAGCCTCCATCAATGCCTGCGCCTGAGCGGCCTCCTCGTTCTCGACAAAGGCCTTCTCCACTTCATGCGCTGACGCCAGCTTCTGCTCCGCCAGCCCCGCATTGTTCTTTGCCGTCTCCGTCACAGCAGCGGCGATCTTCTGCTCTTCCTGTGCATGCTGAGCACCCGCCGAAAGTTCTTCGAGCGTCGTGAAACCTTCCTGCTCCAGCCTGCTTTCGCATGCCCGGCGATCGGCCCTGATTTTTTCCTCGGCGGACTTCGCGTCGTCCTTCATTTTCTGGGTCAGCCGCTTGTAGAGCGATACATCGAAAAGATCGCGCAGGATCGCGAGGCGGTCATTTGTGTTTGCTGCCAGAAACTTCTCGAAGCGTCCTTGAGGCAGAAGCACGATCTGACGAAACTGCTCCTTGCCGTAGCCAAGCCTGCGCTCAAGTTCATCGCGGACTTCGGAGACTTTCTTCTCCGCGATCGGAGTACCCTGATTATCAGGTGTGATTTCATCAAGCGGGATATCAGTGACGTCGAAGAGCCAGGCGCAATGCGCCTCCTTCGTCTCCTTGCCGCCGCGCTGGGCCGGCCGCATTTGTTCCGGCCTGCGCCGTACGAGATACCTCGTCGCGCCAAGCTCGAATATAAGTTCAACTTCCGTAAGGCAACTAGGTTCGGCGTGATCCGACCTCAAGGTTGATGCATCTTGGTCGTCTCGGGCGGGCTCACCGAACAATGCAAAAGAAATCGCGCTAAATATCGATGACTTTCCCGATCCGGTTGGGCCATAAATGCCGAACAATCCGGCGCTAAGAGCATCTCTGAAATCGATAACCTGCTCTCCAGCATAAGGACCAAAGGCCCGAAGTGTAAGCCGTAACGGTCTCATGCCCTGTCCTCCACATTGTTGAGTTGTTTCAGGGCAGAAGTGACTACCGCCATTTCGTCATCCGTCCCATCTTCGCCGCGCACCCGGCTCAGAAACTCGCCGACCACGGCGACCGGATCGTCGAGCTTGGCCTGGGAGCCGCTGCGCAGCAAAATCGGTTCCGCACGCTCGTCACGTTCGTAGGTGAGCGCAAGGGCATTGGGATAGTGCTCCCTGATCCTGCCCATCGGGTCGATCAGGAGCTTTTTGTCGGTCAGCACGAGCTTGATAAAGTCCTCTGAGGGCTCGCGGCTACCTTTGTCCAAAAGTTCCTCGAACTCCCCCTTCAGGACGCGAACGGCGCGATGCGGATTGATCGGCAGCTGCTGATGAGTCACCGACCCGTTGCCGGCAAGATCAACCATGGTGAGCGATTTGGCGCTGTCCGCTTCGTCAAAGCCGAAGGCCAGCGGTGAGCCGCTATAGCGGATATGTTCGCCGCCGGCGCTCTGCTGCCGGTGCAGATGTCCCAGCGCGACATAGTGCGCGCCGTCGAATACGCTGGATGGAACAGTCTCGATGCCACCAATTTGCAAAGGACGCTCGCTCTCGCTCGGGGTCGCGGTGGCGACAAAGACATGGGCCGCGATGACCCAGCGGGCATTGCCCGGCACGTAAGTGCGGGCGCACGCCACCTGCGCAGCCACTACGTCGGCGGGGCATGCGATTGAACTGTTCCCGTAACACTCCCGTGCCGAGAACTCATTGCCAAAAGGCAGTCCGGAAAACGCGATTGGCCCGTGTTCATCCTCAAGGATCAAGGGCTTCTCCTCGGCTGAAAGAGGGCCTCGAATCAGAAGCCGTTCTGGATCGGCGAAGGAGGCATACGAAGCGATTCTGTCCCCCGAATCGTGGTTGCCGGCGATCATTACAATCGAGGTGTTGCACTCGGCATGAACCGTCCGGATGAAGTTATTGAACTGGCGAACCGCTGTCGCGGGTGGCGAAGCACGATCGAATACATCCCCCGCAATGACCAAAACATCGGGCGAGTTCGTCCTTACGGCTCCGAGCACCTGATCCAGCACACAGTCATGGTCGGCTTCCAGCGATTGCCCATAAAATTGACGCCCTAGATGCCAATCCCCTGTATGTAAAATCTTCATGCCCGTTGCCCCGTCTAAAAATTAGATGTATAAAAATTAGACGTATGAAGCAATCAGAGTCAAGTCCCTTATTATGAGCCTAAAAACTCTCAAGCACCCGCAGCGCGAACGACTGACGTATTTGGATCAATGCTTCACTTGGCGCGGCACGGCGAACCGCCGCGACTTGATAGAACGTTTTGGGGTATCGACAGCGCAGGCGGCGTTGGACTTTAAGGCCTACCTGACCGAGGCCGGAGCAAACGCGCCGCACTATGATGCGGTGAAGAAGGTCTATATCGCACAGGCAAAACATCGTCCGATTACTCCCGACACCTCATTCGGCGAATGGGAGCGAGTGCTGCGCGCAAGCGGCACAGATCGCTTCGATGCGCTTCCGTTGCTGACTCGGCAGAACGACCCTTCGATACTCGCGCTACTCAGCCGGGCAGCGGAAAGCCGACAGGCGGTTGAAGTACAGTATATATCCATGGCGACCGGCGATCAGACGCCACAATGGATAGCACCGACGCGGTTTGCTTCTGACGGATCACGTATTCACGTGCGCGCCTACAGTTTCAAGCATGAAGAATACCGAGACTATGTTCCCGGACGGATCGAGCCAGGAAGCAGCCTCAAGACGAGGATGCTGGAGAAAGATCTACCGCTCGACCGCGACTGGCACACAATAGCCCGTATCACCCTGCGCCCCCACCGCAGCCTTTCCAAGGAGCAGGCGGCCGCAGTAAGGCGTGAATACGCGTTTGATGGTGACGTCCTAGTTGTTGAGACGCGAAAGGCGATCGAGTTTTACGCTGATCGCCGCTGGAATCTCGACAAAGATGAAGCAAGACTTGAGCGGATTAGCACAGAATATATCGAGACTTGGCACGATAGCGAGATATCCTAGCATATCTCTGGCGCGCCCGTTCATCAGAAGGGTGCCCATCTGCCGTGTTTACGTCGCCGTGATAATGAAAAGGGCAAGGCGCTTGACTGCGCCTTACCCCACTCCCTTCACCACCACGAGGTGTAGAAGACGGTCATGCCGTCCGCGATTTCTGCCCGTGCCTTCTCCACGAAGGCCAGGTCATCCATGACTTCCGTGCCGTCAGATTGACCGAAGAAGAAGCCGCTGGTCGGCGGCAGGCTGCCACTGCGGATGTCGGCTTCGAGCCGGTCGAGGTCGTCAGCCGTAAGCTGCAGGTTGACGCAGTTGAAGTCGTCATCTCTGCCGCCCTTGGCGCGATATAGCGCCTCCATCCAGCCGTGCAGGTTCGGATGCTTGCGCCAGTAGTGTAGTTCACTGCCAGTCTCGGCTTCGAAATCGACCGGTCCAGCCGGGGTTTCGGGGATGGCGAAGGCGTACATATCAAGGCCCATGGGGCTCTCCTTTCGTTCGTTGTTGCGTGTCCCGAGGGACGCGGAACGAAAGGCCGGCCGGCATCAGCCGCCGCCGTCATGACCAACACGGTCCTGCCGCATCCTTGATGCGCGGGAGTGGTGCGGGCGGGTCATTGACGGCAAGGCGCCGGAAGGCACGTTCAAGCAGGCTTCGAAGGGTGACAACGATAAAGGGGAACGCCCCAGGGCGGTTGAGCGCTGGCACATCCGCGATAACGCGCGAGGAAATAGCGAGGAAGACTGCCGGATGGGCACTCCAAAATGGCCGGAGTAACCCCGGTCGGCAGGAGCACCCCTATGGACGCTTTCACGAAAGACTTCATGAGCGACATCGCGCGCGGCGTGACGACGCGCTTTCTCGATCGCCAGAGCGTCCCGCAGGCGCGGTGGGAGCCCTGTGAGAAGATCATGGGCAGCCGCCACATGGCGTATGACCCGGCCAGCCCCGGGGCGAAGATTCTTGTTGGCGCTCTTGATGGCCGCCTCATCGGCATCGACGACAACCGCCATGTGATGACCATTGCCGGTTCCCGGACGGGAAAGTCGGTGACGCTCGTGAACAACCTGCTCTTCTATCGCGGCAGCGTCCTGGCGCTCGACCCTAAGGGCGAGCTTGCCACCATCACTGCCGATCGTCGCGCGGCACTCGGTCAAAAGGTCTGCATTCTCGACCCCTCTCATATCGCGCCGGACCGGCTGATGCGGTACCGCACGAGCTTCAATCCCCTGTCGCTGCTCTCGCCTGAGAGTGACACCATCATCGAGGATGCGGGGCTGATTTCAGACGCGCTTGTCATCGCGGGTGGCAAAGACCCGCATTGGGATGACAGTGCGCAGAACTGGATCGAAGGGCTGCTGCTGCACATAGCAACAGACCCCGCGTTCGAAGGACGGCGCAATCTTGTCACCCTGCGGGCGCTGCTGCGAACCGTGTTTGTCACGGCTGGCGAGGGTGAGGATGACCCGTTCGCGCTCGAACTCGCCATGCTCAAGAACGCGGCGCGTTTGCAGCGCAGTGATACTCTCGCCGATGTCGGGGACGTCATCGAAGGGGCCGCCCGTGATTTCTACGAGCGACCACCCAACGAACGCGCGGGGGTGCTCTCGACAACCCGCCGCCACACGAAGTTCCTAGACTTCCGGGCGATGGCACGGGTGTTGGACGGGCACGACTTCGACCTCTCCGCGCTCAAAACGGCCTCCCAAGGGATGACCGTCTACCTGTGCCTGCCCGCCAACCGCATGGCACGCTGCAGCCGGTGGCTGCGCGTGTTCATCAACCTCCTTCTCGATGCGATGGAGCGGGAGAAGGCAAAACCTGCCGTCCCAGTACTGGCCTGCCTTGATGAATTCCCGGTGCTCGGGCACATGAAGCAGCTCGAAGACGCCGCCGGGCAGATTGCCTCGTTCGGCGTGAAGCTCTGGGTGGTGCTGCAGGACTGGGGACAGGGCAAGGCGCTCTACAAGGAACGCTGGGAGACCTTTGTCGGCAATGCCGGCATTCTCCAGTTCTTCGGCAACAATGATTTGATGACGACGGAGTACGTCTCAAAGCGGCTGGGGAAGACCGTGGTGAAAGTCACCCGCGAAGGAGAAGCCGCAACCGACCAAAAGGCCACCGGCATCACCGGGCGGTCGGAATCGCTGGAACAATACGACCTGCTGACGCCGGATGAGGTCAGCCGCCAGTTCGCACGCAGCGACCGGCTCAAGCGCCAGCTGGTGGTTTGGGCGGGCTACAATCCGCTCATGCTGCAGCGCGTTGAGTATTTCGACGAAAGCAGTCCCGTGCATCCAGTGTTCGCCGGGAAGTACGCGTCACCCTGAATCCGTTTGCTCGCCGGGGCGGCGCTGCGCGAGGACTGCAATCCCCGCGCCGTGCTGAAGGTCAGCGAGGTAACGCCCGACGGCAGGGCTTCGCCCTACGGTGACGGCGACAACGGCCGCCGTCCGCCCTTGTGCATCCCTGATGCCAAGGTCACAGCGCCCGGTCCTGACAAGAAGGCGAAGGACAGCAACAGCGTTGCGTCCCGCCGCGATATGAAGGGCGGTAAGGCCGGTGCCGGGTTCGGCATAGTTGATGTCGATGGCGGCGTTGGCAAGGAACTGCCGCACCTTGTCGACATCGCCGATATTGACGGCCTCAAGGAACGCCGCGTGCAGCCGTCGGCGTTCGGCGTCATCTGCCTGGCCGGGGTTATTGGCCATCGGGCTCGCCCTCCTGCCGGTATTCCCAGATCCGCTCTTTGATTTTCCCGAAGGCAACGTCCCGTGCGCTCGTATCCTCCGCAACGAAGCTCATCCTGCCCTTCTCATATCCTGGCGCGGGCGCGCCAAAATCCCGCGACTTCACGAGCAACATGGCGGCTGGTGTCTCACCTGCCGCTACCTTGCGGTCGAGCACCGTGTAGATGCTCGGCTCCCCCCGCAAACTGTCCTGCACGACAAGGCAGGCTTGCCCGCCTCGGTGAAACAGCCAGCCATCAAACCGCTGCTCGCTGCCGCCCCGGCGCTTCAGGAGGCGAACAAGCGCATCGCGCTTCGTCGACTGCGGCGCAATCGGCAGGTGGTAGAGCCTGTCCTCGATGACGGGCGCATAATCTCCCCCATTTCTGACCGTGATAACGGACACCTCCGTATGGCCGGATGCTAGCGGGCGGCTTGCCGCGAAGCGCCCCTGCAGTACAGCAAAGTCACGGCCTTCTTCCGGGCTACCGAAAAAGGCCGACAGCGCACGGACGAGGGGATGGCCGGCATCCCCGGGCCGCAAATCGGCATCGGTGATGAAGGATTTAGACAGGAGGTATGCGCAAAGGGCGTCGAGCCGGTCCTTGCTGGGCGTTTGCGTCCCAGCAGCAAAGCGCCGCAGCGCTTCAGCGAGCGCCTTGTAGGGATCTCCGGAAGCGCCGTCATCGCCCACGCTCAGCGTGTCAAAGGCAGAGTCGTAAATCTCCTGCGCAATAACGGACCATGACCTCTTATGCCCATTGGTGTGGGTTGCTGCGTGATAATCTATCAGCGCCGCCTGAATCCTGGCCAGTATATCGTCCGCATACTCCATGGACCGATCCGCAATTGCGAGGAAAGCGCGAGGAAACACCGCGTCTTCCGGTGACACATTCTCATGCAGGTCAGCGCCAAACAAGGCGCAACCCAAGGAGAACGGTCATGAACGCGATTGGGAAAGTCTTTGAGGGCGAACCCCGGACGGACATCACGGTCGAAGGTGGGCGCACCACCATCAGCGTCGCCCTCCGTCACCTTCGCCCGTTTGACGCGCAGTCCGCCGATGAAATGGCGAGTGTTCTGGCTGTCGCCGCTGTCGGGATTGCGGGCTGGATCAGCTACGAGGCGATGGCTGTGACCGCCCCCGCCGTCGGGTTTTTCCTCAGCGGCCTGTGCGGACGCCCCTTCATGCAGCAGAAAATCCGGCACGTCGCGCAGGTGACGGCGACAGTGAAGTTCACCGAAAACGTCATCTGGCTCAAGAAGATCAAGAAGGCTCCCTCCTGGGAGCCGGAGCCGGAATGGCAGAAGTTCGATCGCTCCCACGAACACCGCTTCGTGCTGTACCAGCATGACAAAGCGCAGGCCGAGAAGGACGAAATCGACCATCAGTCAGGACAAAACCCGGTCTGCGCGTATCGCGCTACTACGGGGAGTCCTACTACGTGGTTCTTGAATACCTAGGCCAGCGCTTCGATGTGGCTGAGGTCATGGGTCAGCGGCGGGCCAACGCCATCCTCGACCGGCTGAGCTTCTGCGACAAGTACATGGACAGCCTGACGGATGCGCACAAAAGGCTGCCGATCCGTCCGGAGGACGAATGGCCCGGGCCGTCCGGCTCGATCCCGCAATAACGGTACGGGAAAGACGACGGCCGTGACCAGCAAATTTGCATCCGGGAAGAAAGGCCTCCGCTCAGGCGGCGGCCTCCAGCGGACGGCTGAAGCGCCCGAGATAGTCGGCGGCGCGCTGCGCGTGCGCGGCAGCGGCGAAGACAGCGCGCTTGTCATCCTTCAGGACGGACAGCCAGTGACCGATATAGGCAGCATGATCGGCCCGGTCTTCGAGCACCAGCCCGAGGTCCGCGCACAGGAACGCCGCGCCCAGTTCGGCCACGAGCTCTTCACGGGCATAGCCATCATCGCCAAACTTCTTGCGCCCGAAATCCCGGTCCAGCCGGGTCGTATGGCGAGTCCAATGGGTCGCCTCATGGGCGAGCGTCGCGTAGTAGGCCTGGGCGTCGCGGAACGCCTCGAAGGGCGGCATCTGGATGTAGTCGAGTGCCGGGCTGTAATAGGCACTATCGCCGCCATGCCGGATATCGGCGCGAGTCGCGGCGAAGAAGCTTTCGGCCCCGGCAATCCGCTCGTCGGGATTGCGGCTGGCGTGAGCCAGCGCGTGGAAATGCTCTGGCAGGCCTTCGATCTGCTCGACATTGAAGACCGTGTAGGCCTTGAGGAACGGAATGGCGCGCTCGGTCTCATCGCCGGTGGCGTCATCGGTTTCGGTGCGGCGCATCGTGTCGGCGTAGACGACGGGCGAGCCCTTCTCGCCCTTGCGGACATGGCCGCCAAGCTCGATGGCCTGTTTGAAGGTCATCCAGATAGGCGCCGCGTAGTGCGCCGTCATCGCCGATGCCCAGAGCGTCAGGACGTTGATGCCGGCATAAGGCTGGCCGTTATGGCGCAGCGGCCGGGAGACGTGGCCTGCCGCGTGGGCGGCGTTCCAGGGCTGGGTCCAGGGCTTTACGCCCTGCTCAAGGGCTTCAATGATCTGATTGGTGATGCGGCTGTAGACATCCTGCCGCGGGGTTTCGTTGGTGGTCGTCATGACCTTGCTCCTTGCGTTGCGGGTTTCCCTCAAGACGCGGGCAAGGAAGGACGGGCGAATGAGCCGGCGGGTCAGGCCCTAACACGGTCCCGCCCCTTGAAGGCGGGAGTGGTGCGGGCGGGGTTTGACCGGACGGCGCGCCCGGCCAGAACTCAGCGTCACAGATTGAGGAAACCCAGTCGCATGGGGCGATGGCGGCCACCGGACACGCGGCAGCGGTAACTGAAGTCAGTCAATCAAAAGAACATGGCCCGGGCGGTCCCGGACCAATTCCAGCAAGCAACGCCCACGGGCAGATAGGACAAACTGATGCGCGACGAGCTTTCGCAAAGCCTATGGCGCTACGACGCCATGACCGGCCTGGTCGACTGGAACAATGAGGAAGATCCCGGACGTGAGGACAGGGACCGGGCGGCGTTCGGCAAGGACTATGGGCTGGTGCGCTATCCCGATGGGAATGACTATGCCTGCAACGGCCGAATCGTACGATTTCTCGTGGAGGTGTGCGGCCATTCCTACGAAGAATCCGTCGAAGCGCTGGTCGAACATATCCAGAGCCAGCCCTACGCCTATCGGGCCTCACCCGATGTCGAAGCGGATGCCAAAGCCATTAGGGCCGGCGCCCCGAACATCATCGAGGCGTTATTCAGCCTGAAGGTGGACAGGCTAGTGCGCGAGGGCGACAAAATGGCAACTGACTACAGCTGGCGAGTAACCCGGGTTCTGATGCAGACCCACAGCGATCCAAAATTTCCGTAATTAAGCTGCAGAATATGCCGCTAGACACTCAGCTGTATCGGCTGAGTGTCGGTTTCTTCGGTATCGATTTGCCACATCCTTGCCACAAGCCCACGCGGGCCACGCCGGACAATCTAGGATTTCTGCGGGTTTCAGCGGACTCACGATTTGTGGCAAAAAACGCGAAATATCAGTGACTACGGAAATTAATTTGATGCTAAGTCATTGATTTTAAAGTGGAGCGGGCGACGGGGGTCGAACCCGCGACATTCAGCTTGGGAAGCTGAGAAAGAGTCCAAGGTTTCTGCGGCCTCCAGCCGACTTGCCACATATTTGCCACATCGATTTTCTCCTTTTGTTCCCGCCGCAAAGACCTACTCGGCCGCCATCAGTTCTGCCGCAAACTCCTCAGCGGTGCGCTGATGTTTGGCCTCTTTATCCTTCAACAGATGACCGTAGACATTCAAGGTAATTTGGATGTCGGCATGACCCATGCTGGTCTGGATAAATTTCAGGTCTTCGCCCTTGGCAATCAACTTTGACGCGAAATAGTGCCTCAAACCATACGGCGTGAAGCGTGGCCGCATGGCCCCCTCTTTCCCCTTGGGGTCCGGCTCCATCAGGTTGGCCGCTCTCATCAGCGGCTCCCAGCAGCGCCGCGCAAAGTTGTTGAGCGCCATTGGCTTGCCCTGCGCCGTCGGGAACACGAGGCCCAGTGACGAGGCCGGGCAATGCTCCTTCCAATCCAGGACCATCTTCCCGACAGCTTCGGGGAGATAGATGGTGCGCCTGCCAGCGCGCGATTTGACCGGCCCAATCTGGTTGAGGCGATCAGCGCGCTGCCGGACGTGGACGCGGTCGATTTGGATGTTGCCCCAAGCGAGCCCCCGATACTCGGATGGGCGCATACCGGAAAACACGGCGAGGTAAATCATGGGGCGATAACGGCGCCAGGCCTTCGCCAGCTGCTCTGACCCTTCACCCATCGCATCGGCCGCCTTCAGAAGGGCGCGGACCTCGTCGTCAGTCGGGATGCGAACTTCGCTGTCGTCCTCTTCGTAACGGCCATCGGCACGAATGGTGATGCCAGCCGCAGGGTCGTCCTTTATCAGGCCCTGCAACCTCATCTCGATAATGACAGAATGGAATGAGGACAGGGTGCGGCGCGCCAGATCCCGGCTCTTGTGCTGAAGCAGCCAGTTCCGGAAATGTACGACATCAGCGGCCTCTAGCTCGTGCAGGTGCTTTTCCCAATCATAAGCCTTCATGATGGCGCCACGGCGCTGATATTCGACGTGGGTGGTGGTCTCCACCTTCTCCCGGCCATCGCGGCCAATCTTCTCGCAGGTATCGAGCCAAATTTGCACGGCTTCGGGCACGGTGATTTTCCGTCCGCCGGCGATATGTTTCAAACTGCCCAGATTTTCGGTGAAAGCGCGCGCCTCCTTCAACGTATCGAAGGTGGCGTAAGCATAGCCGGTCTTTGTGCTTTTGCTGGGATACCGGACTTGATAATTGGTGCCGTTACTTCCCGTGCGCTTCCTTATATCTGCCATCGGAAATCATTGTTTTTGTTGTTGTTTAAAGTATAGAACAAAATATGAACATAGAAGTCAATCTTTATCCTTGAAATCACGCACAGCATCGTTCTGCAGTTGCTGGTAAATCGCAACAAGCGTGCCTTTTTCAATTTTCAGCGTGCCTTCCACCGGGTCGACGAAAAACGGCAACTTCCGATGACCGTGGGCATCGCGGTCGGCTGCGCGCTTCATCTGGCGTGGCGTCAATTCGACGCCGATCTCCGCCAGCACCTGGCGCGCTTGTTCCAAACCTATGTAACAGGGCGGCAATTTCATGCCGCACCACCTTTCCCGCGTTTGCTCCGGCTGTGCGTCAGAGGTTGTATTCCTCTGCCGCCGACCGGTAGGGCCCTTTCTTCGTCACGCGCGAAAGCACCTTCCCGCGCTCGTCGCGCAGGATGATCTTTTCGCCGAATTCATCAGTGGGATTTACGAAGACAGTGACATTGCGCGCGTGGCGCAAGTTGTATCCTTCTTCGATTTCTCCAAGGGCCTCAAATAATGCCTGCCGTAGCTGCGCCATCGTTAAATGGCCGCGTACGCTAATCATAATAGACACGCAAATCTCTTAAATAGTCTCTCCCAATATAAGGACATTCTACCACGCGCGCGCGTCGGCCAGCAAACTTCGCGAGAGTTTGCAGCGCGCCGTGCATGGCACGCAACAGGCCCGCACTTCGCTCTCTCCAGGGCGCGGCGCTGTCCATCTCTCCTTTCTCTTTCGCAACCTGCCATCGGTCCTTCTGCCGATTGTCTGTGCGTGGGGCTCAAAGGCCCCGATTGGCGGGGCCGCGAGAGAAAGGAACCACGATGTCCCGCACCTACACCCTGCAAGACCTTCAATCCCTGAGCCTGTCCGCGCTCCATACCCTGCGCGGCACACTGCACCGCGAGCTGGCGCTGGCAGCGCCGCATTCGCAGCCAGCGCGTGAGATATTTGCGAGCCTCGATGCCGTGAACCGCATCATCCGCCAGCGTACGACCGGCCCCCGCATGGGGTAGCCGGCGAGCGCGAGGTTTTCGCGTGGAACGACATAGTACTGGCCTGTTACAAGGTCAGTACTAAACGCCACGCTCATCAAAGGTTTCGGCCATGTCGAATACGAAAACAACCATCATGATGCCGGACACGATTGAGCGCTTTATTGCCGAAGGGTTCGACCGGCTCAATGTCGACGGCGCAACGCCCGCACAAACCGCAGAGGCGTTTCAGGAGATTATCAATCTCCTGGCCATCCTCGTGTCCGGCCATCATGGCCCGGAGATGGACGATCCAACCTACTTCCGGCAGATGGAAGAGAACGCCCATGCGTGGGGCCATGCACGGCGCGTGACACCGGAGGCGCAAGCGGTCGGCAAGGCCTTCCTCGCCTTCCTCAAGGATGCCGTTGAAAGCCCTGCTTTCGTGCTCCTGCAGGAAAATACCCGCCGTGGCTATGAGTCTGATGCCTTCGACCCCGGCGGCGGCCTGAAAGACCAGCGCCAGGACGGCGATGCCTAAGCCGTCAGCATAATGATTTTTAACTTCAACCCCTTCCCGAGGACGCGGAGATGCGCGGACGCCAGTCCAGCCATCGCGAGCTGCTGCGCCCTGCCGCCGGCCAAAAGGCCAGCAGCAGTGACAGCACGCGTCCTGCCGTCATCGCCGACAATCTTGAGCTTCTCTCCGTCACCGCCGAAGAACTGGATGCCATCGAAGCTTTCCTGATGCCGCAAATATTGCGCCTGCTGGAAACAAGCCCCAGCAAGCAAGATGACTCGAAACGGCCCCAAACAACTGCGATAGTGCCGGAGAATGAGGGGGCACTGTCATGAAGCTTCTCAATCGCACGACTCTGGATGCGAAAAACACTGACAGCCTGCGCGCTGCCCTCTATCTACGCGTTTCGACAGGCCGCCAGGCCGAGAACGACCTGTCTATCCCTGACCAGCGGCGACAGGCACAAGAATTTTGCAAGGCGCGCGGCTGGCAGGTTGTCATCGAGTTCGTCGACGCTGGCCTTAGCGGGACTGACGACCGTCGCCCCGAGCTGCAGCGCCTGCTTGACCTCGCGGCGGGCGGAGACTCCCCCTTCGATGTGGTTGTTGTCCACTCTTTCAGCCGCTTCGCTCGCGACCATTTCGCGCTCGAATACCATGTCCGCCGCCTGCGCAAGAACGGCGTAAAGCTCGTCAGCATCACCCAAGACCTTGGCGATGACCCGATGAGCGTCATGGTCCGGCAGGTCTTTGCCCTGTTCGACGAGTACCAGTCCAAGGAGAACGCGAAGCACGTTCTTAGGGCCATGCAGGAGAATGCCCGGCAGGGCTTCTGGAATGGCTCTGCCGCGCCTTATGGATACGCCATTGTGGCTGCGGAGCAGCGGGGAGCAAAAACCAAGAAGCGCCTTGCCATTGATGCCGTGGAGGCAGAAGTGGTGCGGCTCATGTTCCGCCTTGTCCACGAAGGCAACGGCACGAGCGGCCCCCTCGGCGTCAAAGCCCTTGCCTGCCATCTGAATGAACGGGGTTACCGCACCCGTCGCGGTGCGCGCTGGGGTATCGGCCCGCTACACGCGCTCCTGACAAGCCCGACCTACAAGGGCGAGTACCGCTTCAACCGCAAGGTCTGGAAGACAAAGGAAGACAAGCCCGAAGCCGACCAGATCATGGTCGCGGTCGACCCCATCATCGATCCGGTCCTGTTCGATGCCGTGCAGGCCCGCCTGAAATCCCGCAACCCGAAGCAGACGCCGCCGCGTGTCGTCACCGGACCGATCCTCCTGACCGGCCTTGCGACCTGCGCCAGCTGCGGCGGCGGCATGACCCTCCGCACGGGCAAGTCAGGGCGCTATCGTTACTACACCTGCGCCACGTGCGCTCAACAGGGCAAGTCTGCCTGCCCGGGACGATCCATCCCGATGGACAAGCTCGACCAGATCGTCACCGACCAGCTCAATACATCCCTGTTCACGCCAGAACGAGTCCGCGCCATCCTCAGCGGGCTGATGGCCCGGCAGGCCTCGCGCAGCGAAGACCACGCGCAGCGCTTGGCGGCGCTTCAGAACAAGGTCGCGGACTGTGAAAACCGCCTGTCACGGCTCTATGGAGCGATCGAGAACGGCATCGCCGACGCGTCCGACCCGACGCTGAAAGACCGGCTCGCATCGCTCAAGACTGAACGCGACCATGCGAAGGCCGCGAAGGACCGCGCCTTCTCCGAGCTTCAGCCCGAGACCAGAATCACCGAAGAGAAAATCAGCGCCTTTGCCGCCCTCATGCGCGAGAACGTCGCAAACGGCGCCATCCCGTTCCGCCGTGCCTATCTGCGCTCCGTCATCGATCAGGTCGAAGTCGACGATACGGAAATCCGCATCCACGGGCGGAGAGACGTTCTGGAGCGGCTTGTGATGGGGAATGGGGCAACTCCGGCAGGAGTGCCCAGTTTTGTTCGTAAATGGCGCACCCGACAGGATTCGAACCTGTGACCTTTGGAATCGGAATCCAACACTCTATCCAGCTGAGCTACGGGTGCATGCCTGACGATGTGACTCGTCGTCCGATGTCGTGGTTCTTAGCCTAGCTTTGGCTCTGCTTCAATCGCGAAGTTTACGGAATTTCTGCGGCTTGGCTTTTAAGGCGAGATTGGCGCGCCAAGCTGTTGCCGAAATGAAAACTCCGCCGGCCCATCGGGCGGCGGAGTTTTTCTGTCGGGCGTGTCTTTCGATCAGACCTGCATGGCGCCGGGGCCGGGGATGGCCTTGGGGGGCACCTTGCCGAGGATGATCATGCCGAGCACTTCGTCCTTGGTGACATCCTCGGTGCGGGCGTGGCCGACGACCTGGCCGTTCTTCATCACCGAGACGCGGTCGGCGAGGTCGAAGACGTCGTGGATGTCGTGGCTGATCAGGAAGATGCCGATGCCTTCCTTTTTCAGCTGCTTGATGAGCTCGCCCACCTGCGCCGTTTCCTGGGGCCCGAGGGCTGCCGTCGGCTCGTCCATGATCAGGATGCGGGCGTTGAACAGGATGGCGCGGGCAATGGCGACCGACTGGCGCTGGCCGCCGGAGAGCGCCTTCACCGGCTCCTTGAAGCGCTTGAAGTTGGGGTTCAGGCGACCCATCACCTCGCGGGCGGAGGCCTCCATCGCGACGTCGTCGAGCGTGCCCCAGCGGGTCTTCAGCTCGCGGCCGAGATAGAGGTTGGCGGCGGCGTCGACATTATCGGCGACGGCGAGCGTCTGGTAGATCGTCTCGATGCCGAACTTCTTGGCATCGCGCGGATTGCGGATGTCGGCCGGTTCGCCATTGATCAGGATTTCGCCGGCATCGCGCTTGTAGGCGCCGGAGAGGATCTTGATCAGCGTCGACTTGCCGGCGCCGTTATGGCCGAGAAGGGCCACGACTTCGCCGGGATAGAGATCGACCGAGGCATTGTCGACCGCGTGGATACCGCCGAAGGAGATCGAAATGTTCTTCAGTTCGACGAGGGGAGTGCGTTGTTCAGCCATGGTTCGGACTCCTCTTACTTCGCACGGGAGCGATAGACAGTGTCGAGCCAGACGGCAATGACGAGCACCGCGCCGACGACGACGTTCTGGATGGGCGTATCGACATTGGCGAGGCCCATGCCCGACTGCAGCGACTGCATGACGAGCGCGCCGAGCATGGCGCCGGCGATCGTGCCGGTGCCGCCTGCCAGAGACGTGCCGCCGATGACGGCTGCCGCGATCGTGTAGAGCTCGTAGGTCGTGCCCTGCGAGTTGGCGGCGGCGTTGAGGCGCGCCGTGGAGATGGCGGCGGCGACGGCTGCAAGGAAGCCCATCAGCGCGAAGATGCGTACCGTCACCCAGCGGGTCTTGATGCCGGCGAGTTCGGCAGCTTCAGGGTTGCCACCGATCGCGAAGACATAGCGGCCGAAGCGCAGACGCGTGGCGATGAAGGTCATGACGATGCCGACGAGGATGGCGATCAGCACCGGTACGGCAATGCCGTACGGGATCATCAGGCCGCCTTCCGGCGCGGTGATGTTGTTGGCCTCGGCATAGCGCTTGGCGATCGCCGGCGGCCAGTAATAGATCGTCGAGACCCAGATGGCGCCGAGCACCAGGGCGCAGCCGAGGACACCGAGGAAATATTCGGCCCAGAGCGGACGGCGCGGGAAGTTGAAACGCCGGCGCTGGTGGCGGGAACCGATGATCGAGACGACGATCAGCACGCAGGCGACCGCACCGATGATCCAGCTCCAGGTGGCGCCGATCGCGCCTTCGGCACCGCCGCCCATGATGCGGAAGGTGGTGTCGAGCGGCGCGACCGTCTGGCCGCTCGTGACATACCAGGCAAGGCCGCGCCAGGCGAGGAAGCCGCCAAGGGTGACGATGAAGGACGGCACGCCCATGAAGGCGATGATGACGCCCTGGAACAGGCCGATCGCCGTGCCGACGAGGAGGCCGCAAATCAGCGTGATCACCCAGGTGAAGGAATTGTCGAAGCCGAGATATTGCGGCAGGAACTTCGCCTGGACCACGCCCATGATCATGGCGACGAAGCCGAGGATCGAGCCGATCGACAGGTCGATGTTTCTGGTGACGATGACCAGCACCATGCCGGTCGCGAGAACCGCGATTTCGGTTGTCTGGACCGAGAGGTTCCAGAGGTTTCGGGGCGTGAGGAACAGGCCGCCGGTATAGAAGTGGAAGCCGATCCAGATGACCAGCAGCGCGGCAATCATGCCGAGAAGGCGGGTATCGATTTCCGTCGCCCGCAGGAAGCGCGTGAAGGGGCCTTCAACTGCCGAGCGCGGACCTGACGTCGTGGAGTGGGTGATGTCTGCCATGGGTTTGCCGTTTCCCCCATTTGTTTGGGCGCGGCCTGCTCCTGCGGGAGCTGCCGACGATCGCCCTGTTCTTGATGTGACCACCGGGACGCTTCCGAAAATAGCCGATGACAACGGCACTATTCTGGCAGGGAATCAAAGCATCCGCGGTGCGCGCGAGAATGGAGAAGCACCAAGAGGCGGGCTTCATCCGCATCCGGCGCCGCAGCGGAGGGCCGCTGCGGCGCCGGTATTTCCAATCAGCCGGCGAGGATTAGTCGCAAGCCTTGACGGAGCCGGGTTTGACGCCCTGGCAGGCTTCAGCCTTGGAGATCCAGCCAGCGTCGATGACGACGTTGAGGTTGTCCTTGGTAATGGCCTGCGGCTTCAGGAAGATGGACTGCATCTTCACCTTCTTCGGGCCGCCTTCGAAGGTCTGGACGCCGGCGATCTTGTCCATGGTCGTGCCGCCGGCGAGATCGAGAGCGATTTCGGCAGCGCGCTTGCCGAGCTCACGGCTGTCCTTCCAGACGGAAACCGTCTGCGTGCCCAAAGCGATGCGGTTCAGTGCAGCCTTGTCGGCGTCCTGGCCGGAAACCGGAACGGAGCCGGCCATGCCCTGGGCGTCGAGAGCGGCGACGGCGCCGCCGGCCGTGCCGTCGTTGGAAGCGACGACGGCGTCAACCTTGTTGTTGTTGGCGGTCAGGAACTGCTCCATGTTGCGCTGAGCGTTCTGCGGCAGCCAGCCGTCGGTATAGGCTTCGCCGACATTCTTGATCTTGCCGGCATCGATCGCAGGCTTGAGCACTTCCATCTGGCCGGCGAAGAGGAAGTCGGCGTTCGGGTCGGAAGACGAGCCCTTGATGAAGACGTAGTTGCCTTCCGGCTTGACCTTGAAGACGCCCTCGGCCTGCAGGCGGCCGACTTCCTTGTTGTCGAAGGTGATGTAGAAGGCGGCCGGGTTTTCGATCAGGCGGTCGTAACCGACGACCGGGATACCTTCGCTGGCGGCCTTTTCAACGGCCGGACCGATCGCGTCGGAGTCCTGGGCGAGAATGATGAGAGCGTTTGCGCCCTGCGAGATCAGCGACTCGACGTCGGTGAGCTGCTTTGCGGCCGAAGACTGGGCGTCAGCGGAAATGTACTTTGCGCCCTTGGCTTCGAGAGCCTTCTTGATGGCGGCTTCGTCCGTCTTCCAACGCTCTTCCTGGAAGTTCGACCAGGAAACACCGACCACGAGGTCGGCAGCCATGGCAGCCGTGTGCACGGAAACAAGAATAGCCGCGCCGGCCATCAGCTTAAAAATAGACTTCATATTGTCCTCCCGAGTGAAATGCGGCCGGCCCGGCAATTGCCCCTCCGGCCACCGCGAAAGCCTGTCCAGAAAGGTTCGGATTTTTTTCTCGACAGTCGAGAAATTTAGTGTCAGAGATTTTTTCAACTGTCAACACCGCACTACCGGCTTAATTCCTTTGACGAAAGGGGGCCGGAGATGCTGTGGCAAGTGAGGGGCGGAACGAACATGGAGAGGGCGGCTATACATGCTGACCAAATCGAGCACGGAGCTCGTACGGCAGAGAAACAGCGTGCTCGTGCTCGCCACTCTTCGCCGCCACGGGGCTCTTGCTCACACTGAGATATCCGATTTCACGCGGCTTTCGTCTGCGACCGTTTCTGCCATCACGGCGGATCTCGAAAAGGCGCAGATCATCGAGAAATCCGAGCAGCAGGCCGCAAGCGGGCGCGGGCGGCCGCGCGTGCTTCTGCGCCAGCGGCGCGACTGCGGCTATCTCATCGTCGTCATCATCTCCTCCGATGCCGTGCAATATTCGCTGGTCGATTATGCCGGCAAACTGATCGACCGTTTCAGCGAGGAGCGGTCGCATGATCCGGCGGGAGCCGCCCGCTTCGTGAACGGCGTGCGGGCGGGGCTTGAACGTATCCTGTCGCGCTCGCGCATCGAACGGGAAAAAGTGCTGCTCATCTCGATCAGCAGCAAGGGGCTGGTGAATTCGGCCGAGCCGGTGCTCATCTGGTCGCCGATCTTCGGCAACGACCGGATCGATTTCGAATCGGCGCTTAAGCCCGAATGGCAGGCGAAGGTCATCCTCGACAATGAGACGCTATTGGTTGCCGCCGCGCTCGGCGCGCGGGAGGAAAATGTCAAAGGCGCCGATTTTCGCTCGCTGGCGGCGCTGTCGCTCGGACACAGCATCGGACTTGGCATCATCCGGCGGACGAGCCATGGCGGGCGCGAAGTCTCCGCGCCCAATTTCGGGCATATGCTGCATATGGCCAATGGCGGGCTCTGCCGCTGCGGCACGCGCGGCTGCATCGAGGCTTACGCCGGCTTCTACGCGATCCTCCGCACTGCCTTCGAAGTGCCGCTCGATACGATCCCGGCGAAATTCGTGCCGCTGGCGGAGCTCGACAAGATCGCAGCCAGGGCGCGGCAGGGCCACCGCATCTCCGGCTTCGCCTTCCGGCAGGCGGGGCTGGCGCTCGGCAACGGGCTGTCGCGCATGCTGAGCCTGACCGAGCGCATGCCGATCGCCATTACCGGGCCGGGAACGCGGTTCTACGACCTGATGCGGCAGGGGATCGAGGAGGGGCTCGGCCAGTCGCATGTCGTGCGCATGGAGGGCATGCCGGAGATCAGGGTCGTTGCGGACGAGCAGAACCTCGTCTTCGAGGGGCATCTGAACCGGGCGCTGGCGGTGATCGATGAGGATATTGTCGTGGCGGGTGTGCAGGGGACGGAGTGAGGGCGTGTGTTCCCCAAAAAATGAAGACCCCGCCCCAAACCCCTCCCCACAAGGGGGAGGGGCTTAAATTGCCGCACCCGCTTTCCAAACTTTCGATGTTTCGGAAGAAGCGAGGCGGTGCGGCCGGGTTAGTCCCTCCCCCTGTGGGGAGGGGTTGGGCAGGGGTCTTTTTAAGGTTCGCCCTCACACGCATCAAAACGAGAAATGGCCGGGCGGGTGCCCGGCCATCTCATGGTGGCGACCGTCGGGAGAGGGCGGTCAGCCGATCTTGACGAGCTTGCCTTCCTTGACGGACTGGACGGCGGCATCGGCGAGCGCCAGCGCTGCAAGGCCGTCGGCGCCGGAAGGGGAAATCTTCGAACCCTTCTCGATCGCCGAGATGAAGCTTGCGATCTCGTTGGCATAGGCTTCGGTGTAGCGGGTCATGAAGAAGTCGTGCAGCGGCGGGCGGGTATAGCCTTCGGCGTTGGCGACTTCGATCGAGACGGGGCGCTGGTTTTCCGCCGAGACGACGCCCTTGGAACCGTGCGCCTCGATACGCTGGTCATAGCCATAGGTGGCGCGGCGCGAGTTGGAAATGATCGCCTGCTTGCCGGAAGCGGTCTGCAGGATGACGGAGACGCTGTCGTAATCGCCGGCTTCGCCGATCGCCTTGTCGACGAGCACGGCAGCGGTCGCGACGACCGAGACCGGCTCTTCGCCGAGCAGGAAGCGGGCCATGTCGAAATCGTGGATCGTCATGTCGCGGAAGATGCCGCCGGAACGCTTGATATAATCGACCGGCGGGGCACCCGGATCGCGCGAGGTAATCGTCACCATCTCGACATCGCCGATCTTGCCCTCGTCGATGACCTTGCGCACGGCCATGAAATGCGGGTCGAAGCGGCGGTTGAAGCCGACCATCAGCTTGGCGTCGGTCTCTTCCACGACCTTGATGCAGGCTTTTACGCGCGCAACGTCGAGGTCGATGGGCTTTTCGCAAAAGATCGCCTTGCCGGCGCGGGCGAAGCGCTCGATGAGATCCGCATGGGTATCGGTCGGCGTGCAGATGACGACCGCATCGATATCCTTGGCGGCTTCAATTGCTTCAATGGTGCGCACGTCGCAGCCATAGGCGGAGGCGATCGCTTCGGCCGCCTGTGGGAAGGCGTCGGCGACGGCCACGAGCTTCGCATTGGCATCGCCGCTGACGGCTTTCGCATGCACCTTGCCGATGCGGCCGGCGCCGAGAAGACCAAATCTCACTGTCATAACTGCCTCCCTAGATTCGGAACAAATAAACCGAATTGATACAAGTTTAGAATTTTCATTCCATTTTCCGGTCGCCGCGTCAAGCCCGCGGCCCTTTCACATTTGTGAAATCCATCCTAAAGACAAGTGACTTCAATGCGACGACGAGTGAGAGATGCAGCTTATCGACCCCAACCATCCGGCCTATCGACACCTCTGGGTTCGCATCCTCATTGTCGCAGTCTGTTTTGGCTGGGCAGGTCTCGAATTTATCGGCGGCGATCCCTTCTGGGGCGTGCTTGCGGGTGCCGTCGGCGCCTATGCCTTCTATATGCTGATCTGGACCTTCGATCCGAAGCCGCCGGAGGCGGCGCCTGCCGTCGTCGTCGATGAGGACGAGGAGGACGAGGAGGACGCTGACGAGCCTGCTACCAAGGAAGAGAAGAAGGCCGAATAATGAAAGCCTGGGTAGGAGCCACGCTTCAATTCCTTATCTGACGCAGGTCGTTATCGCCGCGCGCTCTTTCGCGACCTGCTTTAGCGCGGCAGCCGGCGCATCGCTTCGTCGATCAGGAGATTGGCAATCATCATGCGTCTGTTGGCATTGTCGCGGAAGGGCAGGGCGACGCCGTCGGGATGATTGGTCTTGGCGAAGGCGCGGCGCTTCTCATTCAATGTCTGCTGCGTATCGGCGGCGGAGATCATAAGTTCAGCGGCAACCTCTTCCGGCGCGGTGCGGGCCAGGTGTTCGGGCATGACCGGCTCGGGCTCAGGCGCGGGCGGTTCGGGCGCCTCGATCACAGGCTCGGGGCCGAGATTGTCGAAATAGGCTTCGCCAACGCGCTGCGAGGCAGCCGAGACGCCTTCCATCACATCGAAGGCAAGGCCCGTCGAAAAGCCGGACACGCGGTGGGCAACCGGCTCTTCCGTTTCGCCGGCCGCGTCTTCTTCCGTTTTCAGCCGTTCGAGAACGGATTGGAATATCGATTGTCCGAACAGCATGCGCCTTCCCTTGCGAACGGGCGCATTAGACGAGGCCAAGTTGGCGCCGGGCTGGATTTTATCCCTTCGCCTGCCGAGTGCTCTCTTCCAGGATGAGACTGTAGAGCAGCCGGGCGCTCGGCGGCAGCGCCCGTTCGCGCACGGTGATCAGGCTGTAGGGCTTCACATTGATCTCAAAGTCGATCGGCAGAATGCGCACATCCGATGCATTCGAACTCTGCGACGCGAGGAACTGGGCGACATCGATGGCGACGGGGGCGATCGCATCCGTCGCGCAGATGATGGCGCAGGTCAAAAGCAGCGAGGAGGTGTTGACGACGTTTTCCGGAAGCTGGACGGCGCGCGACAGGAAGATGTCCTCGATCGTGCGGCGGAGCAGCGTGCCGGGCGGCTGGAACACCCAATCGTAATCCCTGATCTCCTCGAGGCTGCTCGGCTTCTTCTTCTTTAACAGAGGATGGCCGCTGCGCACGATCAGGCAGGCCCTCTCGATGCCGATCTCGCGCACCTCGAAAAGGCGCGGGTTCAGGTCATCGGGAATGCGGCTGATGATGAAATCGTGGCGGGCGGCCAGAAGCTCGCGGGCAAGCACATTGCTGGTCTCGACTTGGATGCTGACGTCGATGCCTGGGAAGGTCTTGCGCACCATGTTGATGGCGGGAACGACGAGGCTCATGGCGGGCGCGGTGACCGCACCGATGAAGACCGAGCCGCCCTTGCCGCTCTTCAGTTCGCCGATCTCGCGGCTCGCCTCGCGAAGTTCCAGAAGGATCTTGCGCGCACGCCTGGCGAGTGCCTCGCCGAAGGTCGTGAGCATCACCCCGCGCGCCACCCGCTCATAGAGCGGAGTCTTCACGATCGATTCCATATCGGACAGCATCCGGGACGCCGCCGGCTGCGAGATATTCAGCACCTCGGCGGCGGCGGAAATCTGCCCGCTATCTTCGATTGCGACAATCATACGCAGGTGATTCAGCTTAAGCCCCGCGCGCAGAAGGCCATCATCGCCAAAATTGTCGCTGTTTATGTCGACATGTTCCAACGAAAACGGCTCCGAGATAATCGTCATGGTTGCAGCCTCCCCGCTGCGCTCCATCAAAAGTAATACTTTTTAACGATATACCAAAATTGTTATGCACATTACCAGTTATTCTATTTGACAGTTATAGGAATCCATACCAGTTTGCCGCCGTGTGCTGGTTGGCACTCAACACGTGTGAGATCGTGGAGGAGACCTACTTCGTTTCTCACCATCTGAAGTAACTATCCAATACGGAACCTGCCACAGTTTCGGGGCGGGCGATTTTTCGTCCGTCAATCTTTAACAAGGGAGAGAGAAATGAAATCCATTATCTCATTGATGGCTGCGGCTGCCTTCGGCGTCGCTTCGTTCGTTGCGCCGGCTATGGCAGCGGACAAGGGCACCGTCGGTATCGCAATGCCGACGAAGGCTTCGGCCCGTTGGATCGACGACGGCAACAACATCGTCAAGCAGCTCCAGGCTGCCGGTTACGGCACCGACCTGCAGTATGGCGACGACGACATTCCGAACCAGCTTTCGCAGATCGAAAACATGGTCACGAAGGGCGTCAAGGTTCTCGTCATCGCCTCGATCGACGGCACCACGCTTTCCGACGTTCTGCAGAAGGCCCATGACGCCGGCATCAAGGTCATCGCTTACGACCGCCTGATCCGCGACTCGGCCAACGTCGACTACTACGCCACCTTCGACAACTTCCAGGTCGGCGTTCTGCAGGCAAACTCCATCGTCGACGGTCTCGGCCTCAAGGATGGCAAGGGCCCGTTCAACATCGAACTCTTCGGCGGTTCGCCTGACGACAACAACGCCTTCTTCTTCTACGACGGCGCGATGTCTGTCCTGCAGCCCTACATCGACTCCGGCAAGCTCGTCGTGAAGTCCGGCCAGACCGGCATGGACAAGGTCGGCACGCTGCGTTGGGATCCGGCAACGGCCCAGGCCCGCATGGACAACCTGCTCTCGGCCAACTACACCGACGCCAAGGTCGATGCCGTTCTGTCTCCCTATGATGGCCTCTCGATCGGCATCATCTCGTCGCTGAAGGGCGTCGGTTACGGCACTGCGGCTCAGCCGCTGCCGATCGTCACCGGCCAGGACGCTGAAATCCCGTCGGTCAAGTCGATCATCGCTGGCGAACAGCACTCGACGATCTTCAAGGACACCCGCGAACTCGCCAAGGTCACCGTTGCCATGGTCGATGCCGTCATGTCCGGCAAGGAGCCCGAAGTCAACGACACGAAGACCTACGACAACGGCGTCAAGGTCGTTCCGTCCTATCTGCTGAAGCCGGTTGCCGTCGACAAGAGCAACTACAAGCAGATCCTCGTCGACAGCGGTTACTACACCGAAGACAAGCTGAAGTAAGTTGAACAGGAGGCCGGAGCCCGCGCTTGCGGGTTCCGGCCTTCGATTTTATGATCGCCCAGCCGGTTTTTGGCTGCAGGCGCTGGAACTTTGACTATGGACAACACCATCCTAGAAATGCGGAGCATCACCAAGACGTTCCCGGGCGTAAAAGCTCTGGAGAACGTGAACCTCAAGGTTCGCAAGGGTGAGATTCACGCATTGGTAGGCGAAAACGGGGCCGGCAAGTCGACCCTGATGAAAGTGCTATCGGGCGTCTACCCGACCGGAACTTATGAAGGCGATATCGTCTATGAAGGCGAGACCCGCCACTTCAAGGTTCTGAAGGATTCCGAAGAAATCGGTATCGTCATCATCCACCAGGAGCTGGCGCTCGTGCCCCTGTTGTCGATCGGGGAAAATATCTTCCTCGGCAACGAAAACGCCAAGAACGGCGTCATCAGCTGGGACGAAACGTTCAACCGCACGAAGCAACTGCTCAAGAAGGTTGGCCTGCAGGAATCTCCGAACACGCTCGTCACCGACATCGGCGTCGGCAAGCAGCAGCTCGTCGAGATCGCCAAGGCGCTGTCGAAGAGCGTCAAGCTGCTCATCCTCGACGAGCCGACGGCCTCGCTCAACGAAAGCGATTCCGACGCTCTGCTGACCCTGTTGATGGAGTTCCGCAAGCAGGGCATCACCTCGATCATCATTTCCCACAAGCTGAACGAGATCCGCAAGGTCGCCGACCAGATCACGGTCCTGCGCGACGGCATGACCGTCAAGACGCTCGACTGTCACAAGGACGAGATCAGCGAAGACATCATCATCAAGAACATGGTGGGCCGCGACCTCGAAGACCGCTATCCGCCGCGTTCGGTGCCGATCGGCGAGACGATCTTCGAAGTCAAGAACTGGAATGGTTTCCACCAGCAGCACCGCGACCGCCAGGTCCTGCACGATATCAACCTGAATGTCCGAAAGGGCGAGGTTGTCGGCATCGCCGGGCTGATGGGCGCCGGCCGCACCGAGTTCGCCATGAGCGTCTTCGGCAAGACCTATGGCCACAAGATCAGCGGCGAGGTCTTCGTCGGCGGCAAGAAGGTCGATACATCGACCGTTCGCAAGGCGATCGACGCCGGTCTCGCCTATGTGACCGAAGACCGCAAACATCTCGGCCTCGTGCTGGGCGAGTCGATCGTCCACAATACGACACTCGCCAATCTGCAGGCGGTATCGAATGCCTCTGTCATCGACAGCGTCAAGGAATCACGGGTCGCGGCCGACTATCGGTCCAAGCTGCGTATCCGTTCCTCCAGCATCTTTCAGGAAACGGTCAATCTTTCCGGCGGCAACCAGCAGAAGGTAGTGCTGTCGAAGTGGTTGTTCTCCGACCCCGATGTCCTGATCCTGGACGAACCGACGCGCGGCATCGATGTTGGCGCAAAATACGAAATCTATACTATCATCAACCAGCTTGCCGCCGATGGAAAGGGCGTTCTGATGATCTCATCGGAAATGCCCGAACTGCTTGGCACTTGTGACCGCATCTACGTGATGAACGAAGGACGCATCGTCGCTGAACTGCCGAAGGGAGAAGCAAGCCAGGAAACCATCATGCGCGCTATCATGCGCTCAGGGGAGAAGAAACAATGACGCCGATCAATCAACCCATCGCCGAGCAAGGGCGTGTCGTCTCCATCGGGGACTACCTTCGCGGCAACATCCGCGAATATGGCATGTTCATCGCGCTCATCGCGATCATGGTGTTCTTCCAGTTCTCGACCGGTGGTGTTCTCTTCAAACCGCTCAACCTGACGAACATCATTCTGCAGAACTCGTTCATCGTCATCATGGCGCTGGGCATGCTGCTGGTCATCGTCGCCGGCCATATCGACCTTTCGGTCGGATCCGTCGTCGGCTTCATCGGCGCCATCGCCGGCGTGATGACGGTGCAGTGGCACACCAATTACGTTCTTGCAGGTATCGTCTGCCTTGCTCTCGGCGCGCTCGTCGGCGGCGTCCAGGGGTATTTCGTCGCCTATCACAAGATCCCGTCCTTCATCGTTACGCTTGCCGGCATGCTGGTCTTCCGCGGCCTGACGCTGTTCGTGATGACGGCTTCGGGAACCGGCACCAGCATCGGTCCTTTCCCTCCCGCTTTCCAGCTGATCAGTATCGGTTTCCTGCCCAACCTTTTCGATATGGGCGGCATCAACTCGACCTCGATCATTCTGACCGTTATCGGCGCCGTAGCTCTCTTCTACCTGGCGTGGCGCAAGCGCCTGTCGAACGAGAAGCATGGCAACGACGTCGAGCCGCTCGGCTTTTTCCTCGCCCAGAATGCGCTCGTCACCTTCGCCATTCTGGCGCTCGGCTATCAGCTGTCGATCTATCGCGGCTTCCCGAACGTGCTCGTCGTCATGCTGGCCCTGATCGCAGCTTACGCTTTCATCACGCGCCGCACGACGATTGGTCGCCGTATCTACGCCATGGGCGGCAACGAGAAGGCGACGAAGCTTTCCGGTATCAATACCGAAAGACTGACGTTCCTGACCTTTGCAAATATGGGTCTGCTTGCCGGCCTGGCTGGCCTCATCGTCGCGCTGCGCCTGAACTCGGCAACGGCCAAAGGCGGCTTCGGTCTTGAACTTGACGTTATCGCAGCGTGCTTCATCGGCGGCGCGTCCGCCCAGGGCGGCGTCGGCAAGGTGACCGGCGCTGTCATCGGTGCTCTGATCATGGGCATCATGAACAACGGCATGTCGATCCACGGTCTTGGCACTGACTCCCAGCAGATGGTCAAGGGTGCGGTGCTGCTCGCTGCCGTGTTCTTCGACGTCTACAACAAAAACAAGGGCTGAGCGCAGGCTCGACCCACGCATCGCAGTCATATGAAAATTGAATTCCGGCTCCGGATGGAGCCGGAGCGGCGAAGCTTTGCGATCGCCAAACGAGAAGGATGAAGACCGTGCTTATTTCGCAGATCAAGGGCGCAAGCGGAGAGATCATCGTCGCCGTGCGCGAACCGGGTGCCGCCGCCAAGGCCGTCAAGGGCGCCGAGAGCGTCTACGCCCTGGCGATGGAAGCCGCAAACAGCGGCAAATCCCTCGCCTCCGTCATCGAGGCTCACGGATACGGCGATACCGTCGATCTGGAAAAGGCCTATGCGGAAGGCCGCTTCCTGGCGCCGATCACGCATCCCGATGCCGCGCATCTGCATCTGACCGGCACGGGCCTGACGCATCTGGGATCGGCTGCGACGCGCGATTCCATGCACAAGAAGACGACCGAGGCGGCAGAGGAAACTCTGACCGACTCGATGAAGATGTTCAGGATGGGCCTCGAAGGCGGCAAGCCCGCCGCCGGCCAGAAGGGCGTTCAGCCCGAGTGGTTCTACAAGGGCAACGGCTATGGAGCCGCTGCTCCGGGTGCCCCGCTCGTTTCGCCTTCTTTCGCGCTCGACGGCGGCGAAGAGCCTGAGATGGCCGGCATCTACGTCATCGCCAAGGACGGCACGCCGTTTCGTATCGGCTTTGCCCTTTCGAACGAGTTTTCCGATCACGTCACCGAGCGGATCAACTATCTCTACCTCGCCCATTCGAAGCTGCGCCCGGCAAGCTTCGGCCCGGAAATCCGCATCGGCGTTGCCCCTGAGGATATCCGCGGTGCGTCGCGCATCAAGCGCGGCGACAAGGTGATTTTCGAAAAGCCGTTCCTGTCGGGCGAAGCGAACATGTCGCACACTTTTGCCAATCTGGAATATCACCATTTCAAATATGGCATCTTCCGCGTACCCGGCGATGTGCATGTACATATGTTCGGTACTGCGACGCTTTCCTTTGCCGATGGCATCAAGACGGAAGAGGGCGATGTCTTCGAAATCGAGGTGGCCGAATTCGGTCTGCCGCTGCGCAACCCGCTGAAGATTGCCGCCGAAGAAGAAATCGCCGTCAAGCAGCTCTGATATTCGAGGTCCGGCCGTGTCTTGCGCGCGGCCGGCTCGCCTTTTGTAAGCGGTAGAGGAGGCTCGTTAAGCCCATGACCATTTATCAAAACCTGATCGCCGGCGAATGGGTCGGTTCGGACGCAACGAAGAATATCAATCCATCGGACACGAATGAAGTCGTCGGTCTCTATGCCACGGGCAGTGCCGAAGACACCAAGGCGGCGATCGCGGCTGCCAAGGCGGCCTTTCCCGCCTGGTCCCGTTCCGGCATCTGGGAACGCCACGTCATCCTGAAGAAGGCTGGCGACGAGATCATGGCGCGCAAGGACGAACTCGGCGCTCTGCTCGCCCGCGAGGAAGGAAAGACGCTGCCCGAGGCGATCGGTGAAACGATCCGCGCATCGCAGATCTTCGAATTTTTCGCCGGTGAAGCGCTGCGCCTGGCAGGCGAGGTCGTTCCCTCGGTGCGTCCTGGCATCGGTATCGAGATCACCCGTGAGCCGCTCGGCGTCATCGGCATCATCACGCCCTGGAACTTCCCGATCGCCATTCCCGCCTGGAAGATCGCTCCGGCGCTCTGCTACGGCAACACTGTCGTCTTCAAGCCGGCCGATCTGGTTCCCGGCTGTTCCTGGGCGATCACCGACATCCTGCACCGCGCAGGCCTGCCGAAGGGCGTGCTGAACCTCGTCATGGGCAAGGGCTCGGTCGTCGGTCAGGCCATGCTCGATAGCCCTGACATTGCCGGCATCACCTTCACTGGTTCGACCGGCACGGGAAAACGCGTCGCCACCTCTTCTATCGAGCATAACCGCAAGTTCCAGCTGGAAATGGGCGGCAAGAACCCGATGGTCGTGCTCGACGATGCCGATCTGACCGTCGCCGTCGAAGCTGCCGCCAATTCCGGCTTCTTCTCCACCGGCCAGCGCTGCACGGCTTCGTCGCGGCTGATCGTTACCGAGGGCATCCACGACAAGTTTGTTGCCGCGTTGACCGAGAAGCTGAAGACCATCGTCGTCGACAACGCCATGAAGCCCGGTACCCATATCGGCCCTGTCGTCGATGAGCGGCAGCTGAAGACCGATACCGATTATATCGAAATCGGCAAGAAGGAAGGCGCCAAGCTTGCCTTCGGCGGCGAACTGCTCTCGCGCGAAACGCCCGGCTTCTATCTGCAGCCGACGCTCTTTATCGAGGCGACCAATCAGATGCGCATTTCGCGCGAAGAGATCTTCGGGCCCGTTGTCTCCGTCATCCGCGTCAAGGATTACGAAGAGGCGCTGGCGACCGCCAACGACACGCCGTTCGGCCTGTCTGCCGGCATTGCCACGACGAGCCTGAAGCATGCGACGCATTTCAAGCGCAACTCCGAGGCCGGCATGGTGATGGTGAACCTGCCGACCGCCGGCGTCGACTTCCACGTTCCCTTCGGCGGCCGCAAGGGCTCGTCCTACGGCCCGCGCGAGCAGGGCAAGTACGCCGCCGAATTCTACACAACCGTCAAGACGGCCTACACCCTGGCTTGAGACGAAGTGCGATAACCCTGATCGTACGAGGCGGTCAGGGGGTATCCTGAAGGACAGAGATTATGAAGAAGAAAGCAGAATGGCCGCGTAAGCTGAGGTCGCAGGAATGGTACGGCGGCACGAGCCGCGATGTGATCTATCACCGCGGCTGGCTGAAGAACCAGGGATATCCGCACGACCTGTTCGACGGCCGTCCGGTCATCGGTATCCTCAACACCTGGTCGGACATGACGCCGTGCAACGGTCATCTGCGCGAGCTCGCCGAAAAGGTGAAGGCAGGCGTTTGGGAAGCCGGCGGCTTCCCGCTCGAGGTGCCGGTCTTTTCGGCTTCCGAAAACACCTTCCGCCCGACGGCGATGATGTACCGCAACCTTGCGGCTCTGGCGGTCGAAGAAGCGATCCGCGGTCAGCCGATGGATGGCTGCGTGCTGCTCGTTGGCTGCGACAAGACCACGCCGTCGCTGCTGATGGGTGCCGCCTCCACCGATCTTCCGTCGATCGTCGTCACCGGCGGTCCGATGCTGAACGGCTATTTCCGCGGCGAGCGCGTCGGCTCCGGCACGCATCTGTGGAAGTTCTCCGAGATGGTGAAGGCCGGCGAGATGACGCAGGCCGAATTCCTCGAGGCCGAAGCTTCGATGAGCCGTTCGTCGGGTACCTGCAACACGATGGGTACGGCCTCCACCATGGCTTCCATGGCGGAAGCGCTCGGCATGGCGCTGTCCGGCAATGCCGCGATTCCAGGCGTGGATTCCCGCCGCAAGGTCATGGCGCAGCTCACCGGCCGCCGCATCGTGCAGATGGTCAAGGACGACTTGAAGCCTTCCGACATCATGACGAAGCAGGCCTTCGAAAACGCCATCCGCACCAATGCGGCGATCGGCGGATCGACCAATGCCGTCATCCACCTGCTGGCCATCGCCGGCCGCGTCGGCATCGACCTTTCGCTCGACGATTGGGACCGTTGCGGCCGCGACGTGCCGACCATCGTCAACCTGATGCCGTCGGGCAAGTACCTGATGGAAGAGTTCTTTTATGCTGGCGGCCTGCCGGTCGTGCTGAAGCGCCTCGGCGAAGCCGGCCTGCTGCACAAGGACGCGCTGACGGTGTCGGGCGAAACCGTCTGGGACGAAGTCAAGGACGTCGTCAACTGGAACGAAGACGTCATCCTGCCGGCTGAAAAGGCGCTGACCTCTTCGGGCGGCATCGTCGTCCTGCGCGGCAATCTTGCGCCGAAGGGCGCGGTGCTGAAGCCGTCTGCCGCTTCGCCGCACCTGATGGTGCATAAGGGTAGGGCGGTCGTCTTCGAGGATATCGACGACTACAAGGCCAAGATCAACGACGACAGTCTCGATATCGACGAGAACTGCGTCATGGTCATGAAGAACTGCGGTCCGAAGGGCTATCCGGGCATGGCCGAAGTCGGCAACATGGGTCTGCCGCCGAAGGTGCTCAAGAAGGGCATCACCGACATGGTGCGCATTTCCGACGCGCGCATGTCCGGTACGGCCTATGGCACCGTCGTGCTGCACACCTCGCCGGAAGCGGCCGTCGGCGGCCCGCTCGCTGTTGTCCGCAACGGCGACATGATCGAGCTCGACGTGCCGAACCGTCGCCTGCATCTCGATATTTCCGAAGAGGAACTGGCGCTGCGCCTGGCCGAATGGCAGCCGAACCATGATCTGCCGACCTCGGGCTACGCCTTCCTGCATCAGCAGCATGTCGAAGGGGCCGATACCGGCGCCGACCTCGACTTTCTCAAGGGATGCCGCGGCAGCGCTGTCGGCAAGGACAGCCACTGATCCAGCCTATTCCGGACTGAACATTGAAAGGCGGGGCGAGAGCTCCGCCTTTCAATTATATGCCGTGCAGTCAGTATTTGTCGCGAGACTGAGATCTTGGCGGGTTTTGCGACAAACCGCATCGATCAGTGTGCGGGAGGACGGCCAACGGTAAGGGACTTACCGCATCTGAGCGTTCTTATTTCCCCTTTTTCTCCAGGAAATCATGCAGGATCTGTCTTTGCCCCTTGTGCATCTTAAACTCCGCTTCCTTGGCGCAAAACCAACCTGCACGGTCGACTTCGGGAAAGACCTCCGTCTTCCCCGAGCGCGGCGGCCATTCCAATTTAAAGGTTGAACTGAGTTCGACTCTGGGCTCGAAGCCACTTTCGGCTTCCGTGAGCCAGACGATAACGAGCTTTCCGCCAGGCTGCTTGTATTCGCCAAGACGCTCGAAGGGGCCGGAGACATTGACTCCAAGTTCTTCGAAAGTCTCCCGGCGGGCAGCGGCAAGTTCATCTTCGCCCTCTTCGACAAGACCCTTTGGTATCGACCACGCGGCCTCATCCTTTCCCTTCCAGAACGGTCCGCCGGGATGGACAAGCAGCACTTCCACCGCCGTATCTACAGAACGGTAAATAAGGAGCCCTGCGCTTCGGACAGCCATCGGGGATTCCTGACGTTAACCAGGAGAGGTTCTAAACAGCCGACGGCGAAACGCGATCGGAAGGTGCCGCTACAAGTTCTGCCATCATTTCCTTGGCCCGGACGATCGCCGCTTCGTCTTGCATGCCAGGCTCCGCCGACATTCGAACAGTGATCAAGTCGTTTCCTTCGCCCCGGAATTCCACCGTAATCGTTCCAGCCGTCGTTCCTGCAACGTTCGTATTTTCCAGCCGCATCGCGACCTCCGTTGAATAAGCGTAGCGTTTCTCCGCGAAAATGGATGATGGCGGACCTGCCTGACAGTGGCCGAGGCGAACGCGACAGTCTTCATTCTATTCGCCGACGGCCCTGATGGAAATGGTCCGGCGACCAGACGCGATGCACTCCGGTTCTTCCGGAAGACGAGAGTGCAAGCCAGGGGATTTCCGTCCAAGCGGCTAGCCTATCGTATAGGCGGCCCCACCTTCGAGTATGATACTCGTCGTGACTTCAATGCAGCTAACTTCTCATCGGACAACCAATGGAGAATTCGATGAGAACGAAGTCCGAAGTATCCGAGATGCCGATTTTCCCGCTCTTCGTGATCGGCACAACTATGCTCGCAATCATCTTGTATCTGGTCGCTTCCCAAGCGCTACTACCTAAGCTACGCGGAAACCGCGTCTACGTACCGTCGGCCTACGGCGTCTCGGATGATCTATCTTCGGCGCAGGCCATGGCCACTTCATCCGAGTTTACCTTCGAAAAGCCTAGACACATCGGGGCCGGCGGCCCTTGATCGCGTGTCTGCCGGGTTTGACGGCCGACCAGTTCGTCCAGGACGAAGCCGCGCTTTTGTCAGCTCTGGCTTTGGCTCTGCATCTGGCCGCCGTCCTGGACCTTCACGATGACGGACAGCTTTTCGCCCGGCGTGCCGATGCGCATGCCCGAGACCGGCGCGGCGTCACGGTAGCAGAGGCCGGAGGCCGTGCGGACGTAACGGTCATCGGGGCAGATCTTATTGGCGGGGTCGAAACCGACCCAGCCGAGGCCCGGAATATGAGCCTCGCCCCAGGCATGGGTGGCAGCCTGCTCGACCTTTTCTTCCATCATCAGGTAGCCGGAGACGTAGCGCGACGGAATATCCAGTAAACGCGCCGCAGCGACAAAGATATGGGCATGATCCTGGCAGACGCCGCTCTTGTTCTCCAGCGCCTGTTCGGCTGATGTTTCGGTGCTGCTGGTGCCGGGCTTGTATTCCACCGCCTCGTGGATTGCCGCCATCAGCGCATGCATGCGGGCAAGCGCGTTCTCGCCGCTTACCTCCTTGATCAGTTCCCTCACCAGCTTGCCGCTCTTCGTCAGCGGCGTCTCGCGCAGGAAGAGCCAGAGCGGGCAGAAGCCGGTGTGAGGCCCGATAACGCCGTTGCGATCCTCGGTTTCGACCTCGCCTTCCGCGACGATGCGCGTTACCTGCTGCTCGCCTTCCAGCGAGACGAGGTTCACATGGTTGCCGTACTGGTCGTCATATTCGACTTCGGACTTGGCGCCTTCCACATGCAGCGACCAGTTGATCACGGTCTGGCCCACCGTGGTCGGCGGCGTCAGGCGCAAGCGCTGCAGGGAAAACTGCGCCGGCTCGTCGTAGCGGTATTCGGTGAGGTGGCTGATTTTCAGTCTCATGATCTGACCCGCTTAAGCATAGAACCGGTAGCCATCGGAGATCTCGTTGCCGAGCTTGTTGTTGCGCGAGACGAAATCCTCGAGGAACTCATGCAGGCCCTGATCCATGATATCCTTGATCTTCAGGGTCTGCAGTGCTGCGCGGATCGCATCCGCCGTGTCGTGGGCAGGCAGGCGCTCGTCGTAGTCCTTGGCGATATAGCCGAGATTGCTGACGATCTTCTCGTAGCAATAGGCGAGCGAGCGTGGCATCTGGCCGTTCAGGATCAGGAAATCGGCGATGTTCATGGCGCGGTATTCGCCGTCATAGGCCCAGCTGTAGGAACGATGGGCAGAGACCGAGCGCAGGATGGATTCCCACTGGACATTGTCGACCGAAGAGCCGACCTGCGAGATCGACGGCAGAAGCACGTAATATTTCACGTCGAGGATGCGGCTCGTATTGTCCGCGCGCTCGATGAAGGTGCCGATGCGAGCGAAATTATAGAGCTCGTTCCTCAGCATTGAGCCGTGGAATGCGCCGCGGATGAGGCCGGCGCGATGCTTGATGACATCGATGACTTCGGGCAGTTCGGCGGCCTTCAGCTTTTTCGACAGCAGCTCCTTGAGGTCGATCCAGCATTCGTTGGTCGCTTCCCAGGTCTCGCGTGTCAGCGCGGTGCGCACCATGCGGGCATTGTTGCGGCCGAAATCGATGCAGGACATGACGCTCGACGCGTTGGAACGATCACGCAGCAGGTAGTCGATCGCGTCGGGGCCGGTCAGTTTCGTATGCGTCTCGTCGTAGAGTTCACGCACGCCGGCACTTTGCAAGACACCGTCCCAGTTGTCGTCGCCGGAATCGCTGCGGGTCAGCGACATGCGCAGGCCGGCATCGACGAGGCGTGCGATATTCTCCGCGCGCTCGATATACCGGAACATCCAGTAGAGCCCGTTTGCAGTTCTTCCGAGCATCAGTCCTCCAATACCCAGGTGTCTTTGGTGCCGCCGCCCTGGCTGGAATTGACGACCAGCGAGCCCTGCTTCAGTGCCACGCGGGTGAGCCCGCCCGGAATGATCTGCACCTTGTCGGAGACCAGCACATAGGGGCGCAGGTCGACATGGCGGGGTGCGATGCCCTTGTTGACGAGGATCGGGACGGTGGAGAGCGAAAGCGTCGGCTGGGCAATGTAGTTGCTCGGCTTGGCCTTCAGCTTCTCGGCGAAATCCGCGCGTTCCTTCTTCGATGCGGTCGGGCCGACAAGCATGCCGTAGCCGCCGGAACCATGCACTTCCTTGACGACCAGTTCTTCCAGATGTTCCAGCACATATTTCAGGCTCGATGCTTCCGAGCAGCGCCAGGTCGGCACATTCTCGAGGATCGGCTTGCGACCGGTATAGAACTCGACGATCTCGGGCATGTAGGAATAGATCGCCTTGTCGTCGGAAATGCCGGTGCCGGGCGCGTTCGCAATCGTGATGTTGCCGGAGCGGTAGACATCCATGATGCCGGGAATGCCGAGCGCCGAATCCGGCCGGAAGGTGAGGGGGTCGAGGAAGTCGTCATCGACGCGGCGGTAGAGTACGTCGATCGCCTCATAGCCGCGCGTGGTGCGCATCTTCACCTTGCCGTCGATGACGCGCAGGTCCGAGCCTTCGACGAGTTCGACACCCATCGTGTCGGCGAGGAACGAATGTTCGTAATAGGCGGAATTATAGATGCCGGGCGTCAGCACCGCGACACGCGGCTTGCCCTTGCAGCCGGGAGGGGCGAGCGAAGCAAGGCTCTGGCGCAGAAGATAGGGATAATCCTCGACGCGCTGCACACGGTTCTCATGGAAGAGCTCCGGGAACATCTGCATCATCGTTTCCCGGTTCTCCAGCATGTAACTGACGCCCGAGGGTGTGCGGGCATTATCCTCCAGCACATAGAACTGGTCTTCGCCCGTTCGGACGATATCGGTCCCGACGATGTGGGTGTAGACGCCGCCCGGCGGACGAAAGCCGATCATTTCGGGCAGGAAAGCATCGTTCTTTTCGATCAGCTCGCGCGGGATACGGCCGGCGCGGATGATTTCCTGCTTGTGATAGATGTCGTCCAGAAAGGCGTTGAGCGCGATCACCCGCTGCTCGATACCCTGGGCGAGCTTGCGCCATTCGCGGCCGGAGATGATGCGGGGGATGATGTCGAAGGGGATGAGCTTTTCGGAACTGTCGGCGTGGCCGTAAACTGCGAAGGTGATGCCGGTTTTGCGGAAGATATTTTCCGCATCGCGGGATTTTGCAATCAGATGCGCTCGGTCTTGGCTGTTGTACCACTCAAAGTATTTTTCATATGGCGTTCGGGGACTTTCGTCGCCCGTGATCATTTCATCAAATGCCAAAGGTGTGGCTCCCCTTTTTTGTTCATTTGAATACAACGCAAAAGGCAATGCAAGAACCATGCACAGTTCGCATGGAAGATTCATAAAATCTTTTGCAGCGCAAAAAGCGGCTGAAAAACTGGGCATTTACCAGGGCTTAGCGGGATGCGAGTTCATATCGAACCTGACATGTCGCACAAAAGATGAGCAGGTGATTATTTCCTGCTCCGCCAATGGACCAAACTCTATCCGGTGCAGAAGGTCGTAGACGGGCAAAAGGAAAGGGCCGGATCGCTCCGGCCCTCATGATGTCTCAAGCTTATGCGCGTTCGCGGCGCTGGCCGCCGCCCTTGCGGCGCATGCCGCCGCTACCGTCACGGCGCTGCTCGCCATTCTGCTGGTCGCCGTGATTGCGTGGCGGGCGGCCATGGACGTGCTGCTTGTTGCCGCGATGATGGCCGGTCGCTTCAGCCGGCTGAGCCGGGCGCTGTTGCTGCTTGCGGGAAGGGCGGAAATCAGAGGTCGACGCCAGATCGTTGTCAGGGCCGAGATCCGGTGTCCGTTCGTCGCGACGCTGGCCGCGGAAATCCTGGTTGCGGCGATCGTTGCGCTGCGGACGGTTGCGACGCTCCTCACCGGCACGGACTTCAGAAGCTTCGCCTTCGTGGCGGGGACGACGGTCGCCGTGGCCGGCGGGACGACCGCTGCCGTTGCGGGTTTCGCTGCGGCCGCCTTCGCGGCGCTCTCCACCGCGCTGGCTGCCTTCGCCGCGACCACCTTCACCGCGACTACCCTGGCCACGTTGCTGGCCCTGGCCACGGCCGCGATTGGTGCTGCGGGGAGCCGCACGCAGATCGGCCGGCGGCTCGCCGCTGGCAACGGTGATCTCGATGCCCATCAGCTTTTCGATATCGCGCAGCAGGCGGGCCTCATCTGGGGCGCAGAAAGCAATGGCAATACCGTCGCGGCCGGCACGCGCCGTGCGGCCGATGCGGTGGACGTATGCATCCGGCACTTCCGGAAGATCGTAATTAAAGACGTGGCTGACAGCAGGGATATCAATGCCGCGGGCGGCGACGTCGGTCGCAATCAGCGTCTTGATGGAGCCGTCGCGGAAGCCTTTGAGCGCCCGTTCGCGCTGGCCCTGGCTCTTGTTGCCGTGAATGGAGGCGACCGAGTAACCGACCTGTTCCAGATGCTTGGCGAGCTTTTCGGCGCCGTGCTTGGTGCGCAGGAAGACGATCGCGCGGCCGTCAGGATTTTCGGTCAGCGACTTCTTCAGAAGAACGGTCTTGTCGTTCTTGCCGGGAACGAAGTGCACGTACTGTTCCACCTTGTCGGCAGCCTTGCCCGGAGGCGTCACTTCGACCTTGACCGGATCGGTCAGGTAATCGCCGGCGAGATCGGCAATCGCCTTCGGCATGGTCGCCGAGAAGAGCATGGTCTGGCGGCGCTTCGGCACCATCTTGGCGATCTTGCGCAGGTCGTGCACGAAGCCGAGGTCGAGCATCTGATCGGCTTCGTCGAGCACGAGGTAGCGCACGGCGGTCAGCGTGATGGCGTTGCGGTTGCAGAGATCGAGCAGGCGACCGGGTGTGGCCACGAGGATATCGGAGCCACGCTCGAGCTGAAGCTGCTGCTTGTTGATGGAGACACCGCCGACGACGACATTGATGCGCAGCGGCGACTTGCGGATGAACTTCCGCAGATTGTCGGCGATCTGGTTCACCAGTTCGCGGGTGGGAGCCAGGATCAGCGTGCGGACCGAGCGATTGTCGGGGCGCTTTTCTTCCTTGAGCAGGCGCTCGAGGAGCGGCAGGCCGAAGGCTGCGGTCTTGCCGGTGCCGGTCTGGGCGAGACCGATGAGATCGCGACCCTGGATGAGGAGAGGAATAGCCTGTTCCTGGATGGGCGTCGGGGTTTCGATGCCGAGCTGGAACAGAGTGGCGACGACCGGCTTGGAGACGCCGAGCGATTCAAAATTGGTCAAGTCATAACCTTTTAGGGCGCGCCAAAAACAAACGCCGGCTCGCGACATTGCGGTCCGGTGTCAATCTGGCGTCAAGAACCCCGCGTGAAATGGGAACTTGTAAGTTGGAAAAAGCTTTCCAGCGCGTCTTGCCGCTTTTGGAACACGGCATCATCAGAATGCGCTCTATCCTTCTTCAGCATCTGTTGCAGTGGCACGCTCACGCGGCGGCCGGAAGGTGAAAGCTGAGTGCCATGTGGTCTATTTCCTACCGAAAGTCAAGGGGATCAGCCAATAGCGGGTTCTGAAGGCATTGAAAGTACGAAAGCTCCCGAGGCTGTCTCCGCGCCATTGATGAGAATGACGACACGATGTTCGCCGGGATAATAGCGCCGCGTCGTGATCGGCCGCATCGCGTGGCGGCGCTGAACCACATGGTCTTCACCGGCTGCCAGCGTGACGGTTTTCCATTTGAAGACCTTCGGCGAGAGCGTACCGTCAGCCTTCATGTGATAGATCGCATAGTCGATCATCAGGGATTGTGCGGCCCTGCCGGCATTGCGCACACGGATTTCGAAATCCAGCCCCTCGCCGAAAAGCACCGATGGATTGAGCAGCCGCAATTCGCATTTCAGAGCTGATGCCGCGCCGAAGCCGAAATTGGCGAGCGCCTGAGCATGGCCCTTCTTCAGCAGCGTGCGCGAGGCGTGTTTCAGGAGCCAGCGGCGCTCGGCCGATGCAGCTTCGATATGGTCGGCGATGAAGGCCGCGACGAGATCCGGGTGATCTTTGGCGATATCATTCAGGCTGTTTGCGACGGAGCGGCGGACATAATCTTCGGGATCGTCCATCAGCGCTGTCAGGATCGGCAGGATGGGAGAGGGGTCTTTGATCAACTGCGGCAGTCGCATCGCCCAGGGCAGACGCGGGCGGGTGCCCTCGCTCGCCAGCCGGCGGACGTGGTGGTTCCGATCCTCAACCCAGCGGGCGATCGTTGTAAGCGCGCGCTGTTGATCCTTATGAATGAACTGGCGGATGCCGAATTCTGCCGTGAAATGCGGCGTCAGTGCTTTCAGGAGCTCGAGTGCGATATCGAAATGCTCAAGGCCGCGCGCGGCGATGAACTGGTTGACGGGCAGCAGCATCCAGCCCGAGAGTCCTGCCCTGCCTGACGTCGGAAGGCTCGCCTTCAGGATGGCGGCGGCTTCAGGAAAATCCTTGGGAAGGATTGTAAATAACGCGTCTCGGATCAGCGCCGATCGCTCCATCAGTTCCAGAGCTGCGAGGCCGTCGGTTGCGAGCCTTGCGAAGCGCTCCTTATCGAAGGACGGTGCGTTGCCGGCAATGAGATCGGCCATGTCGCCGACCAGCCCTTCATGCAGCAGGTTCTTGAGCGGTTCGGGCATCGCATGTCCTCCCTTGGGTCATGCGATGCATGGACTGGCGCCGCCGGGAGGTCAAGCGGCGCCGGATGTGGGTTTCTATTCGGAGCAGACTTTGATGCGGTAGGGGTCGCCCCAATCGTCATAGCGCCATTCGAAATGGCAATAGCGCGGACGGTAGTAGGTGGGATAAGCGGGGTAATAAGCGTAGGGGCGCGGATAGTAAGCGTAAGGCGCCGGATATGCCGGACCAGAGGCGATCGCTCCGCCGACCAGGCCGCCGACGACGCCGCCGGCGAGACCGCCCCAGAAGGCATCGCGCGGTCGGGCATTTGCGGTATCGGCGGTAGCCAGCGAGGCACCGGTGAATGTCAGTACAATCAGGCCCGCCGCCATTGTCTTATGAAGAACGGACATGTCGAATTCCTTTCCTGCTAGGCTCGTCGTTGAAGCCGTGAGCAGAATCCACCTCGATCGCGGCGCGTTGATGGTTGCGCAAACCGCGCCTGAATTAAATTTTCTCCATAATCGTCGCTCTCGAATTGGGCTGCCGATGTTTCTCCCGTGAATTTCGAGTCTTTTCAGCTTCGTGCAAGCCTTTGTTGCCACTCTGATTCATCAACCTCATGAGCCGGCTTCGAATTCTCGCCTCGGAATTTTATGGTTAACAGCTTGTTAAAAGCCTTGGCGTTATAGTTGTTGTAGGGGATATTTCGTTCGTTGCGGGAGTGAAGATTTTTTGAATTCGAGCGGGGAACTCTTGGAATTGGCCTGTCGCCGGATCGCTGATCTGGATACCCCTGCTTATGTCAAGAACAGCGAACTGCGCTATGTCGCCGTCAACGAGGCCTATGCCCGGTTTTTCGGCCGCGAAATCTCTGATTTCATCGGGCGGCGCAGCCGCGAACTCTTCGACCGGCCGGAAGAGGAAGAGCGCGAGGACCGCGAGCGCCGTGCGCTGGTTTTCGGCACGGAAGAAAACGCCATCGCCTTCGATGCGGCCGGCTTCAGCCATGAGCGGGTGCTGATCGAGAGCTTCTCGCCCTCGCAGGATCGGGCCTATGTGCTCGGGATTTTCGAAGCGCGCGAACCACGCCATGCCATTCCCGAAATCGCCGATACGATGGCGGCCGATCTCGGCCGTATCCGTGAGACGCTCGAAAATTTCGATCATCCGATCGGCATCTTTGCCGATGATGGCCGCCCGCTGATCGTCAATGCCGCTTATCGCAGTGGCAGCAGGTATGCGCCCGATGGCAGCAGGTATGCGCCAGATGGCAGCAAACCCGCGCCGGCGGGCGAGACCGCTTGGCATGAGAGCGTGCGGGAGCGCGACCTGCTGCGCACCATCATGGAGGATCTTCCGGTCGCCGCCTTCGTGCGCGACGAGGATCACCGGCTGGTCTATGCCAACCAGTATTACGAGACCTTCACCGGCCATGCCCGTTCCAAGGCGCTCGGTATGACCGAGCATGACATGTTTGGGCAGGAAGCCGGAGAGGCGATCTATCGGGAAAACCAGCAGGCGCTGGAAAACGGCGTGTTGACCGAGATCGAGAGCACCCTGCCGAATATCCACGGCGAGATCTTCCAGGTGATCTCCCGCGTCAACCGCGTCGTCACGCCTGACGGCAGGCGGTATGTCGTCGGTTCCTTCTCTGACATCACGTCACTGAAAGCGCGTGAAAAGGAACTGATCGAGGCGCGCCAGCATGAGGAAGCGCTGCATCAGGAGATCGAGAGCATCCTGCGCTCGCTACCGGTCGGCGTGCTGATCCTCGATAACGATCACACGATTCTCTACGTCAACGACGAGTTCTACAACATCTGGGAACTGCCGCTCGACGATCGCTTCGACGGGCGACCCTTCATCGACGTCGTCAAGCGCAATTACGAGCTCGGCCGCTACGGCGACACGCAGACGCCCGAAGAGATCTATGCTTTCCGCAAGGGGCTGTTCGAGGCTGCAAATCCGGAGCCGATCCAGCTCGATTGGGCTGCCGGCAAGTCAGTCATCTTCGACTCCAGGCGCATTTCCTCCAACCGTATCCTGCTGACCTATTCCGACATTTCTGCCGTGCGCGAGCGCGAGCAGGAAATCCAAGAGGCGCGCGTAGCACTGGAAAGCCTCGGCGAGATGATGCGCGATGCGACGCACGCCATGTCGCAGGGGCTGGCAATCGTCCAGGACGGCGTGATCAGGCTCTCCAATGACGGGCTCGCCGACGTGCTGCGCATTCCGTCCGAGCTCACCGAAGCGGGCCGAGGCTGGATCGACCTCTTCCAGTTCTGCGCCAATCGCGGCGATTTCCACGACAAGGCGGTCGAAACGCTGGAAGAGTGGCGCGCCAATATCGCGGCCCGTCAGCCGATCTCCACCGTCTTCCACGTCGGGGGCGAGCGCTGGGTGAATATGGAAGCCACCGTCAGCACACGGCAGCACTGGGTGGCACTGTTTACCGATGTCACCGACCTCAAGCAGCGTGAGGAGGAGCTGACGCAGCTTCTGTCGCGTGCCGAGGCTGCGGATCGCGCCAAATCGGAATTCCTCGCCAATATGAGCCATGAGATCCGCACTCCGATGAATGGCGTGCTCGGCATGGCGGAACTGCTTGCCAAAACCAATCTCGATACCCGCCAGACGACCTTTGTCGACATCATCGTCAAGTCCGGCAATGCGCTCTTGACGATCATCAACGACATCCTGGATTTCTCGAAGATCGATGCCGGACAGATGAAGCTGCGCAAGGCGGCTTTCGATCCGGTCGAGGCCGTCGAGGACGTGGCGACGCTATTGTCCTCACCCGCAGCAGAAAAGGATATCGAGCTTCTGGTGCGTGCTGCGCCCGATCTGCCTGCCGCCGTTATCGGCGACGCCGGGCGCTTTCGGCAGATCGTTACCAATCTCGTCGGCAATGCGGTGAAGTTCACCGAACGCGGCCATGTCTTCGTGGATGTCGGCTTCGAACCTTCTGCCGGCGGCGAGATCATGGTCAACGTGCGCATCGAAGATACCGGCATCGGCATTCCGCCCGAAAAGCTGGAGTCGGTCTTCGACAAGTTCTCGCAGGTCGATTCTTCCTCGACCCGACGGCATGAGGGTACAGGTCTCGGCCTTGCGATCACCGCCGGCCTTGTCGATCTCTTCGGCGGCTATATCAATGTCGACAGCGAATGGGGCAAGGGCTCGGTCTTTACCGTCCAGCTGCCTTTTGCGGTCGCTGCCGCCCGTATCGAGCCGAAGCCGCTGCCGATCAATGTGCAGGGTGCGCGCATCCTCGTCATCGACGACAACGAGGTCAATCGCCGTATCCTGACCGAACAGCTGAGCCTCTGGGGTTTCGATGGCGTTGCTGCAGAAGATGGCTCCACCGGCTTTGCCATTCTGGAAGCCGCCGCCGATCTTGGCATCAAGGTCGATGCCGTCGTGCTCGATTATCACATGCCCGAGATGAATGGCGCCGAAGTCGCGCGCCGCCTGCGCGCAGACAGCCGCTTCGTGGATCTGCCGATCATTTTCCTGACGTCGATGGATATTTCCGGCACCGAGAAGGAATTTGCCGCGCTGAACGGCCATGCGTATCTGATGAAGCCGGCGCGCGCCAATGTGATGCGCAATACGGTCGTCGAGGTCGTGCGTGCAAGCCGCGTCAAACAGGCGTCCGAAGCGGAGATCGCGCGGCTGCAGAAGGAGGCGGAGGTGCCGCCGCCACCTGCAGCTCCGGCTCCGGCCCCGCGACAACGGGCAGCAGATTTCGTCGATGTTCTCGTGGCCGAAGACAATGAGGTCAACCAGATCGTCTTCACGCAGATCCTGCAGGGAACCGGGCTTTCTTTCGTCGTCGTCAATAATGGCGAGGAGGCCGTGGAGGCCTGGGAGCGGCATACGCCGCGGCTCATCATGATGGACGTCTCGATGCCGATCATGAACGGTCATCAGGCGACCAAGTTGATTCGCGAGAAGGAGCAGGGGCAGGGCCATCGCGTGCCGATCATCGGCGTCACCGCGCATGCGCTGGAAAGCGACCGCGAGCTTTGCCTCGATGCCGGTATGGACGACTATATGTCGAAGCCGATCAGTCCGGAGCTTCTGGAAGACAAGATCCGCCAGTGGCTTGGTTACGGCCAAATGCAGCCGGGCCGCTCAGGTTACTGAGACTTTACTCCGCAGAGCATTTCCCGCTTGCCGGCAAAACCCTTGCGCCGCTCGACAACAAAGCCGGCCGCCGCGAGATTGCGGCGCACGAAACCCGCAGCCGCGTAGGTGGCGAAGCGTCCGCCGGCAGTGGTCTTCTCGCAGACGAGGCGCATCAGTTCTTCCGACCACATATCGCTGTTGCGGGAGGGAGCGAAGCCGTCGAGATACCAGGCGTCAAATCCGGGAGCCGCTGCAGCGACGCCGTCGAGTGCACGGCCGCAGACAACACTGAGCCTCGTCTGGCTGTCCAAATCGAGAGAGACAATGCCTTCGGGCATATCAGGCCAAGCGGCTGCCAGCGCCTGTCTTTCGGCATCGATCTCGGGCCAGTGGGCCAGTGCGCGATCGATTTCCTCGCGGCGCATCGGATAGAGTTCGAAGGACATGAAATGCAGATGCTGACCGGGCTGGCGATGGAGCTTCCATTGGCGCCAGGTCTCCGAGAAATTCAGTCCGGTGCCGAAGCCGAGTTCGCCGATGAGAAAACTCGGGCGACCATTCCACCGTTCGGGCAGGCCATTGCCGGCGAGGAAGACGTGACCGCATTCCAGCCTTCCATCGGTCTGGCAATAAAAATGGTCGCCAAAGGCGGTCGAATAGGGCATATCGCCGTCGCGCCATTCGAGGGGCTGCGGCTTGCCCGCGCCGATCTGATCGGGATTGATATCTGTCATGGAAAAAGCCGATAGTCCCGCCCCGGTCTCGGGTCAATCATCCATCGACCTTCTGATTGTCGGTGGTGGCATTATGGGTCTATGGGCGGCCGTCCACGCCGAGCGTCGCGGCATGAAAACTCTGCTTGTCGATGCCGGACATCTCGGCAGCGGAGCGAGCGGCGGGCTGCTCGGCGCCTTGATGCCTCATATGCCGGATCGCTGGTCGGCGAAGAAGCAGTTCCAGTTCGATGCGCTGGTCTCACTAGAGGCAGAGATTGCCACCATTGAGGAGGCGACCGGCCTTTCGGCCGGTTATAGGCGCTCCGGCCGGCTTATTCCGCTGCCAAAGCCGCATCTGCGCAAGATCGCGCTTGGCCATTCCGCTGATGCCGAGGTTTATTGGAGAGCGGGAGAACGGCGTTTCCATTGGCATGTGCTGGACCGGCCGCCGGGTGAAGGCTGGCTCGACCCGGCCGCCGGCGAAAGCGGTTTCGTGCACGACACGCTTGCCGCTCGTGTTGCGCCCCGTGGGCTGGTTGCTGCCCTCAAGGCCTTCTTGCTGACGGCACGGCATGTGCGCGTGCTCGAGAATACGGAGATAACGAAGCTCGATCCGGCGCGGGGGACTGCGGCGATCGAGGGCGGAACAATCGCTTTCGGGCGCAGCATCCTTGCTGCCGGGCATCGCTCCTTTCCCTTGCTCGCGACCCTGACGACGGGATTGCAACGTCCTCTCGGCCAGGCTGTGAAAGGCCAGGCGGCGCTGCTTGCCGCCGATATCGACCCTGGCTTGCCGACCATCTTCCGAGACGGGCTTTATGTAGTGGCGCATGAGGGTGGACATGTGGCTGTCGGCAGCACCAGCGAGAACAGCTTTGCCGATCCCTTTTCCACGGATGAACAGCTCGACGCGCTGATTGAAGCCGCGCGCGAGATGGTGCCCGCGTTGCGCGACGCGCCAGTTGTCGAGCGCTGGACCGGACTGCGGCCCAAGGCGATCGATCGAGATCCGATGGTCGGCGCACATCCCGAGAGTCAGAATCTCATCGCCCTGACCGGCGGGTTCAAAGTCAGTTTCGGGCTCGCGCACCGGCTGGCGGAAGCGGCAATATGCATTGCAAGCGATGCAAATGCAGAATTTTTATTGCCGGAAAGCTTTGCGATTTCAAACCACATCGCAGTCTCTTCACGTTAAACGTGAATTAGAAGCCGCTCCGTTTCGTTATTCTGTCATGCAAATCACCTATCTGCTTGCGCATCGAAAGCGCGGAATGTGATCCGCGCTCACCTCAATCAGTTGGAGGAAATTGCATGCGCTATGCCATTTGCTTCACGCCATCAGCGAGCGATCCGCTCTCGCATGTGGCCGCCAATTGGCTTGGCCGCAACGTATTTTCAGGCGAAATGGTCGAGCCCCCGGCAGTCCGCGGTCTCGGTATCCACGAGATCGCCTTTCATACGGCAGTGCCGCGTCGCTACGGGTTCCATGGCGTGTTGAAGGCTCCTTTCCACCTCTCTTCAGAGGTTTCCGAATCGCAACTCCTGCGCGATCTGATGCGATTTTGCGGGACGCTTACGCCTTTCCAGATTCCGCGTCTGGAGGTTGCGCGCCTCGGCACCTTCTATAGCCTCTCTCCGATCCGACCCTGCGATCAGGTTCACTATCTTGCCTCGGCAATCGTTCAGGAGTTCGATCGTTTCCGCGCGCCGCTAAGTGAAGCGGATATCGAACGCAGCGATCCGGACGGTCTTTCGGCGGCGCAATTCGCCAATCTGCATCGCTGGGGCAACCCCTACGTGATGGATGAATTCCGCTTCCATATGCCGGTTACGGGACCGGTCAACGCTGTCGACATGCCGCGCATCGAACAGGCGCTACGCTCTGTCTTCGACGCCGTGCTGCTCGAACCGGTGACGGTCTCGAATGTGGCGCTGATGATCGAGGAAGGTACCGGCGGACCATTCCGCGTGCACTCGCTGCACCCGATGGGCAAGGTGAGCGCGCGCAAGATCGCCTGAGGCGCGCGCTGAAGGCCGAAAGGCGATACCGCAGTTTTACGGCTCGACATTCCGCCCGTGGATGCTACCGTTTCACCTGTCTTTTCAGAAGGTGATTTGATGGTATCCGAGACCTATCCGCGTAATCTCGTCGGCTATGGGCGCGCCACGCCCGATCCGAAATGGCCCGGCGAGGCACGCGTCGCAGTGCAGTTCGTCATCAATTACGAAGAGGGTGGCGAAAGCTCTATCCTTGACGGCGATTCGGCTTCGGAAAATCTCCTGTCGGAGATCGTCGGCGCGCAGCCCTGGCCGAACCAGCGCAATCTCAACATGGAGTCGATCTACGAATACGGCTCCCGCGCCGGTTTCTGGCGGCTCTGGCGTCTCTTCACCGATCTCAAGGTTCAAGCGACCGTCTATGGCGTGACTCTCGCGATGGCGCGCAACCCGGAAGCGGTCGCCGCCATGAAGGAAGCCGGCTGGGAGATCGCCAGCCACGGCTATCGCTGGCTGGAGTACAAGGATTTCTCTGAGGAACTGGAGCGCAAGCACATTCAGGAAGCCGTACGGCTGCATACGGAGCTGACGGGCGAGCGGCCCTACGGCATGTACCAGGGCAAGCCCTCCGATAATACGTTGCGGCTGGTGCAGGAGGAGGGCGGTTTCCTCTATTCGTCGGACTCTTATGCCGACGATCTGCCCTATTGGGTGAAAGGCATCGACGAAAAGCCTTTCCTCATCATTCCCTATACGCTTGAAACCAACGACATGCGCTTCGCCACGCCGCAAGGCTTCAATTCCGGCGACCAGTTCTTCACCTATCTCAAGGATGCGTTCGACACGCTCTATGAAGAGGGCAAGGAAGGCAGCCCGAAAATGATGTCCGTCGGCCTGCATTGCCGTCTCGTCGGCCGGCCGGGTCGTGCGGCGTCGCTCAGGCGTTTCATGGAATATGTGCTGAAGCACGACAAGGTCTGGATCCCGCGCCGCATCGAGATTGCACAGCACTGGCATGCGAACCATAAGCCGGAGACGATCTGATGATTTCGCGTAGTGAATTCGTGTCCCGCTTCGGCGGCGTCTTCGAGCATTCGCCCTTCATCGCAGAGCGAGCCTATGATGACGGCTTTGTCGGTGAAAAGCTGACGGTGGACCGCGTGCACACGGAGCTCGTCGCCATTTTCCGTGCGGCAAGCAAGGAGGAGCGTCTCGGCGTCTTGCGCGCTCATCCCGATCTTGCCGGGAGGCTGGCGATATCGGGTGAATTGACTGAAGAGAGCAAAAAGGAACAGGCGAGCGCCGGGCTCGACCGGTTGAACCCTGAAGAGCACGCCCGTTTCACCGAGCTCAATGCCGCCTATACGCAGAAATTCGGCTTTCCTTTCATCATCGCGGTGAAGGGGCTGAACAAGGACGATATCCTCGCCGCTTTCGAAAAACGGATCGACAATACCAGCGACGAAGAATTCGTGACTGCGGCAGCCGAGGTCGAAAAGATCGCGCTGCTGCGCCTGACATCCATGCTTTCGGAGACCTGAATGACCGATACGACCGATACCAGCCTGCCGGCCTTTGCCAACGGCGCCATCAACCTCGCCTCGGCCCGTCTCGGCGCCAAGGGGCTTTATGCCACGGACGAGTTCTTCGCGCCGCTAGAGCGCATGCTGCAGGATGTGCCGGCAAGCTTCGATCCGGATCTTTACGACGACAACGGCAAGTACATGGACGGCTGGGAAAGCCGCCGCAAGCGCGTTCCCGGCCACGACTGGGCAATTGTCAAGCTCGCCATGCCAGGCCGCATCTTCGGCTTCGATGTCGATACCAGCTTTTTTACCGGCAATTACCCGCCGCATTGCTCCATCGAAGCTGCCTTCGTCGAGAGCGGCGATCCAACCGATGCGACGGCATGGATCGAAATTCTGCCGAAGTCGCCGCTTGGCTCCAGCGCGCATCATTTCTTCGAAAATGCCGACAAGCAAAAAATCTGGACGCATCTGCGCCTGCATATCTATCCGGATGGTGGCGTGGCGCGTCTTCGTGTCTACGGCTCTGCCTATTTCGACTGGTCGAAGGTCGGTCCCACCGAGGAGGTCGATCTTGCCTATATCTTCAACGGTGCAAAATCGCTTGCCTGGTCGGATGCGCATTACGGCCATCCCGACAAGATGCTCGGTCCCGGCCGCGGCCTCAATATGGGCGACGGCTGGGAAACCAAGCGGCGCCGCGGCCCCGGTCACGACTGGGCGATCATCCGCCTCGGCCATGCCGGCACGATCAAGCGCGTGATCGTCGATACCGCCTTCTTCAAGGGCAATTTCCCCGACACCTGCGAATTATTCGGTGCGTATCTGCCCGATCTCGGCGACACCTTGTCTGAGGCCGATATCGCCGCATCGGAAAACTGGAAGCCGATCCTGCCGCGCAGCAAGCTGCAGATGGATCACATCCACGAATATGGCAGCGATGCGATAGCCGATATCGGCTCGATCACGCACGTGCGTTACGCTATGCATCCGGACGGCGGCACGATGCGTCTTCGGCTCTTTGGGGTGAAGGCTTGAGTTCTTTCCTCTTTCAGCCCCGTCCCTTATATTTGCGGCATCAGGAGTGATGCCGCAATGAGACCGTCGGAAGTATTGGAAAGGAACAGGCAGGCGATCCGCGAAGCGACCAAACGCTTCAACGCGGCGAACCCGCGTGTCTTCGGCTCGGTTGCGCGCGGTGAGGATCGGCCGGACAGCGATCTGGACATTCTTGTCGATGCACTGCCAGGGACGACACTATTCGATCTTGGCGGATTGCTGGAGGAATTGCAGGATATTCTGGGGATCAAGGTGGATCTGGTTACTGCGGGTGGATTGCCGGAGCGCATCAAACATCGTGTCCTGTCGGAAGCCTCCGCCATATGAGCCGCGAGCGTCTTCTTGAACATGTGGATCGCATGCGGGAGGCCGCGCAACAGGCCTTCAACCTGACAGAGGGCATGAGCCAGGAACAGTTTCTCCATGATATCCGCACTCAATTGGCGGTGACGATGTCGCTAGTCCTCGTCGGCGAAGCGGCAGCCCGAATTTCGGCAGGCGACCCCGGCTTTATCCACGATCATCAGGAAATTCCGTGGACCCGGATCAAGGGCATGCGAAATTTGATCATTCACGATTATTATCGGGCAGAATTGCCCGTCATCTGGCAGACGGTAAGAACCGACCTTCCGGCTCTGGTTTCCCAACTTGAAAATGTTCGCCACTGGCGCGTTCAGGGCGAATAACACCGTGTCCCAATATCTCGAAATCCAGCCCCTTACCAAATCCGCCTTCGCACCGTTCGGCGAGGTGATCGGAGCCGATCCGACGACCATGCGCTATATCAATGGCGGCAATACCGAGCGTTTTCATGCGCTTGCGGCGCCTGAAGCCGTGGGCGAGGGTGCGCGGGTCATCATCAATCTCTTTCGCGGCCAGCCGCGGGCTTTCCCATATGAGCTCGGCATGATGGAGCGACATCCTTTCGGCAGCCAGAGTTTCTCGCCGATATCGGGCCGCCCCTTCCTCGTGGTTGTTTCTGAGGATGAAGGTGGTCGTCCGGGCCGTCCGCAGGTCTTTCTCGCACGTGGGGATCAGGGCGTGAATTACCGCCGCAATGTCTGGCACCATCCGCTGATGGCTCTCGGTGAGCCGAGCGATTTTCTGGTTGTCGACCGTGACGGGCCGGGCAACAACCTGGAAGAATTTTTCTTCGAAGATCCCTTCATCATCAGAGAGCCAGAGCTATGACCGGACTGACCACGCATGTTCTCGACACGGCTCTTGGCAAGCCGGCACAGGGGCTGAGGATCGATCTCTTCCGTATCGAGGGTGAGGCTCGCCACCATCTCAAGTCCGTCGAGACCAATGCCGATGGCCGCGTCGATGGCGGGCCGATGCTGATTGGTGAGAGCTTTCGCGCCGGAACCTATGAATTGCTCTTTCATGCCGGCGACTATTTACGGGCAAACGGCACGCCGCTGCCGCATCCGGCCTTCCTCGATCTCGTGCCGATCCGCTTCGGCATTGCCGATACGTCGGCGCATTATCATGTGCCTCTGCTGATCTCGCCCTATGGCTATTCCACCTATCGGGGCAGCTGACATGCGCTTTGCTGCCATCGCCGATATTCACGGCAACTATCCGGCGCTGGAAGCGGTGCTTGCCGATATTGCGGCACACGGAATTACCGATATCGTCAATCTCGGTGATTGTTTCAGCGGTCCGCTGGAGGCAGGCAAAGTGGCGGACCGGCTGTTGTCGCTTTCCATTCCGACCGTGCGTGGCAACCATGATCGATATCTGATCGAGAAGCGGCCGGAGGATATGCATCTCTCTGACTCCGCTGCCCATGCACAGCTCAATGGTGAGCATCTTGATTGGCTGCGGTCGCTGCCGGCTGAACAGATTTACAGGAACGAAATCTATCTCTGCCACGCGACGCCTGCGGACGATAATCTCTACTGGCTGGATATGGCCATCGCCGATGGCAGCGTCGTGCTGCGGCCGCAGGCGGAGATCGAGGCGCTGGCAGAGGGTATCGATGCGCCGCTGATCCTTTGCGGCCATACGCATATTCCGCGCATGGTGGCGCTTTCCGGTGGTCGTCTCATCGTCAATCCCGGCAGCGTCGGCTGCCCAGCCTATGACGACGACAAACCGTATCCGCACAAGGTCGAAACCGGCCATGCGATGGCGAGTTATGCGGTGCTGGAAAGATCCGCTGCCGGCTGGACAGCGCAATTCCGCAACGTCCGCTATGACAATATGGCCATGTCGGCGCTGGCAAAGGCCAATGGACGCCTGGAATGGGCTGCTGCACTCGCGACCGGCCGAATGCCCTGATCCTACTGGCGTCCTAATATAATCGAGGAGTCGATGTCCTTGATGTCGCGCTTGCCGCAGAGCGCCATGGTGATGTCCATCTCCTTGCGAATGATCTCCAGCGCCAGCGTGACGCCCTCCTTGCCCATGGCGCCGAGGCCATAGAGGAAGGGGCGGCCGATATAGGTGCCGCGCGCGCCGAGCGCCACGGCCTTCAGCACATCCTGACCGGAGCGGATACCGCCATCGATATGCACTTCGACACGGTCGCCGACGGCATCGACGATCCGCGGCAGCATGCTGATCGTAGACGGGGCGCCATCGAGCTGGCGGCCGCCGTGATTGGAGACGATGATAGCATCGACGCCGGTTTCGGCTGCCTGCCTCGCATCCTCGACATCGAGAATGCCCTTGATGATCAGCGGCCCACCCCACTGTTCCTTGATCCAGGCGACATCTTTCCACGACAGCTGCGGGTCGAATTGTTCGTTTGCGAAGGTCGTGATCGAGGGAAGGTCGGCAAGGCCCTTGGCGTGGCCGAGGATGTTGCCGAAGTTGCGCCGTTTCGTCTTCATCATCTCCACGCACCAGAAGGGGCGCGTCGCCATCTGCCAGATATGTTTCGGCGTGAATTTCGGCGGCGCCGAGAGGCCGTTGCGCAGATCCTTGTGACGTTGGCCGATGATCTGCAGGTCGGCGGTCAGCACCAGCGCAGAGCATCTGGCGGCCTTGGCGCGGTTGATGAGATCAACCACGAAACCTCTGTCGCGCATGACATAGAGCTGGAACCAGAAAGGCTTGGTCGTGACCGAGGCGACGTCCTCGATCGAGCAGATGCTCATGGTCGACAGCGTGAAGGGCACGCCGAATTCTTCCGCCGCGCGCGCCGCCAGCATTTCTCCGTCCGCATGCTGCATTCCCGTCATGCCGGTCGGAGCGAGGGCCACTGGCATGGAGACCTTCTGGCCGATCATCGTCGTCTCAAGCGTGCGATTGGTCATATCGACGAGAACCCGCTGGCGCAGCTTGATGTCGCGGAAGTCGGCCTCGTTGGCTGCATAGGTGGATTCTGTCCAAGCGCCGGAGTCCGCATAGTCGAAGAACATCTTTGGCACGCGGCGCTGGGCCATTTTCTTGAGATCGTCGATGGTCAGCGGCTTGGCCATGAAGAGAACCTTCATATCTGGAGGGTTCTCTCCTGTACCATGCTTTTTCGGCCCTTTGCTATTTGATTTCAGGGCCGTTTTTATATTAGGCGGCAGGTTCGGAAAGCTTGGCCTTCATCGCCACGCCAGCCACGTAGGTCTCGGCCACAGCACGGTCGTCGCCCATGGTTTGCAGCAGGAACAGCTCTTCGGAAAGCGTCTTCACCACGTCCATCTTCAGCGCCATGGCCGGCGTTGCGGCGGCGTTGAGAACGACGAGGTCGGCGTCGGTGCCCGATTCCAGCGTGCCGATCCTATCGGCGAGCGACAGCGCCTCGGCATTGCCGAGCGTCATGTAATAATAGCTGTCGAGCGGGTTCAGGCGTTCGCCCAGAAGCTGCTGGATCTTGTAGGCCTCGTCCATCGTGCGCAGCATGGAATAGCTGGAGCCCCCGCCGATATCGGTGGCAACGCCAATACGGACCGGCTTGTCGCGGCGGGCGAGCGCCTTCAACGGGAAGAGGCCGGAACCGAGGAAGAGGTTAGAGGTCGGGCAATGGACGGCGATTGCGCCGCTCTCGCTCATGGCGTCTGCTTCGCGGTCCGACAGATGAATGGCATGGCCGAAGAGGCTCTTCGGCCCAAGCAGGCCATAGCGGGCATAGATATCGGTGTAGTCGGTCGCCTCGGGGTAGAGCTCGCAGGTGAATTTGATCTCGTCGTGGTTTTCCGAGAGGTGCGTCTGGATGTGCAGGTCGGGGAATTCGCGGGCGAGGGCGGCCGTCGCCTCCATCTGCTTCGGCGTGGAGGTGATAGCGAAACGCGGCGTGATGGCGACATGGTTGCGGCCCTTGCCGTGCCAATCGGCGATCACCTGGCGGGTCTCGTCGTAACCCATCTGCGGCGTGTCGAGCAGGCCCTGCGGTGCGTTGCGGTCCATCATCACCTTGCCGCCGACCATGCGCATGTTGCGGCGCACGGCTTCCGCGAAATAGGCGTCGGCTGAGGTCTTGTGAACCGAGCAATAGGCGGCGGCCGTCGTCGTGCCGTGGCGGATCAGCTCGTCGTAGAAATGCGTGGCGATCCTCTCGGCATGGTCGCTTTCGACGAAGCGACATTCCTCCGGAAAGGTGTAGGTGTTCAGCCATTCAAGGAGATTGGCGGCATAGGAGGCAATCACCTGCATCTGCGGGAAATGCAGGTGCATGTCGATCAGGCCCGGCAGGATGAGATGCGGGCGATGATCGACCTCATTGACGCCTTCAGGTGCCTTCGCCTTGATATCGGCATAGGTGCCGGCTGCGGCGATGATCCCGTCCTCGATCAACAGGCCGCCATCCGTCTCATAGAAATAACTTTCGCTATCGGCGAGGCTGAGCGGGGCACGGCGGAAGGAGAGCAGGCGCCCGCGCAGGAGTGTTGTGGTCATTCTTGTTTGCTTTCGACTGCGCTTTCGAACCAGGCGACGAGCAGCTTGCGCTCGTCGGGCGTGATATCGGTCACGTTGCCCGGCGGCATGGCATGGCTGCGGCCCGCCTGTATATAGATTTCGCGCGCATGAGCGGCAATTTCCGCGTCATTCTCCAAGATTACGCCTTTTGGTGCCCGGGCGATACCTTCATAGGCCGGCTCTGCCGCGTGGCACATGGAACAGCGCGTGCTGATCAGTTGCTTGACATCAGGGAAATGCGGATCGCCGGCAAATTGCTGGAAGGCGGGTGCCACGGATGCACTCTGATCCTCGCCGGTCAGGATCTTCGGCGCGGTCGACAGCCACATGATGAGGATGAAGAGCACGACGGTGACGATCCAGGTCCAGGTCGGCCGACCCTTGCGGGAATGCGTGGTATTGAACCAGTGGCGGATCGTGACGCCCATCAGGAAGACCAGTGCGGCAATCACCCAGTTGAAGGCGGTGCCGAAAGCCAGCGGGTAGTGGTTCGACAGCATGAAGAAGATGACGGGCAGCGTCAGGTAGTTGTTATGGAGGGAACGCTGCTTGGCCATATAGCCGTATTTGGCGTCCGGCGTGCGGCCGGCGATCAGGTCTGCGACGACGATCTTCTGGTTGGGAATGATGATCATGAAGACGTTGGCCGACATGATCGTTGCGGTGAAGGCGCCAAGATGCAGGAAGGCGGCGCGGCCGGTGAAAACCTGCGTATAACCCCACGCCATGAAGACCAGCACGACATAGAGAACCGCCATAAGGCCCCAGGTGTTCTTGCCGAGCGGCGATTTGCAGAGCAGGTCGTAGATGATCCAGCCGAGGCCAAGCGATGCCAGCGAGATCAGAATGGCGACCGGCTTCGAAATATCGAGCACATGGCGGTCGATGAGGAAGAGATCGGCCCCGGCATAATAGACGATGCAGAGCATCAGGAAGCCGGAGAGCCAGGTGAAATAGCTCTCATATTTGAACCAGGTCAGATGTTCCGGCATCTCGGCCGGCGCCACCAGATATTTCTGGATGTGGTAGAAGCCGCCGCCATGGACCTGCCATTCCTCGCCATGGACGCCCGCAGGCAGATGCGGGCGCTTCACCAGACCAAGGTCGAGCGCGATGAAATAGAAGGACGACCCGATCCAGGCGATCGCGGTGACGACATGGAACCAGCGCGCCGCAAAGGCCAGCCACTCCCAGGCTATGGCATATTCATACATTCAGTTCCCCTGTTCTTTTTCCGACTCGTGAGATTGCGAGAAATTCCGGCGCGAGGAAAGGGGGGATCGTGGGTTTCTTGCCACGGTGGACATTGCAGGAAGAGCATGCGGGGCAGGAAGAGCTTGCCGGGTTCGGCATTTATGCTAAGGCATCGCCAAAGACGCTGTTAAGGAGCCGCTGAAATATGCAGATCGAAGTCCCTTGCCCGAAATGCCGGAACACGCGCATGAAGTTTCCGCGCCCGCAGCCGATCGACAGCGACATCATCACCTGCTTCAGCTGCAATTTTGAGCTCGGCACCTACGGCTCCATCAAGAAAAAGATGGTGGCGATGCTGAACCGCGTCGCGGCTGCCGAGCAGCAGCAGAAGAAGCACTAGGCCACGGATCAGGGTGTTCAGCTGCATCGGTCGACGCCGCTGTCCGGGTGCATTGCGCAGACGCGCGATCGCTACCGGCGCCCTCTCCGAACGGGCGCCCACTGGCGTCGAGCAGCGCCTTGAGCAGAACGATCGCGCGCTGGCTGAGTGGGACTGGCTGGCCATCCCGCTGCGGCATTCCACTGCCGAGGTCGCGCATGAACCGGCCAAAGGCATATCGGCTCTTCCATCTGAGCTTTCATATCCACGCAATTTGCGGTCGCAATCGCGCTGAATGCTGCGCTGCGGCGCTGGATTGTCAGTGGCATGCCTTAAAAAATGGCGGATTTCTGCGACATTTTATCCACTGCGAATGCGCCGGCGTGGAGCAGGCGATTCCTTGAAATGTGAAATTTGGGTTACAGTTTTTAAACCTTGGCCGCCGGGATGAGGTGGAAACCGCACGACACTGGCGGCGCATTCATCGACGGAGAAGATGCCCATGCGAAGCATTCTGACATGCGTGATGATTGCATATGCGTCGTTTGCGACAGCCCACGACGCCGCTACAGGTTGGAGTTACGACCCCTATTGTTGCAACGGAAATGCCCATAACGGCGATTGCCAGATGATCCCGTCCAAGACCGTGGCCATCACCCCCGATGGCTATCTGCTGACGTTGAAGCCCGGGGATCACCGGCTTGTTACCCGCGATCATGTCTTTTTGCTGCCGATGACAAAGGCGATGCATTCGGGCGATAGCGATTACCACCTCTGCCTGTTCCCTAACGAGGATACGCCGCGATGTTTCTATGCGCCCGATATGGGCTTCTGAGCGAGATCTAGATCTGTCGCCCTGGCGCGACGAGCTCAATCCTGCTCGACATTGAATTTCTCCAGCAGCCATTTCCGGAAGTTTCTGATTTTCGGCACGTTGCGTCTATTTTCGGGATAGGCGAGCCAATAGTCGCGCCCGTCATTACCCGTCAGTTCGAAGGGCTGGTAAAGCCGACCCGCAGCGACATCGTCCTGAAAATGGCCGGGATTGAGCATCGCAACACCGCCGCCGGCGATCGCGATGCTGGCATCGAGGATCTGGGTGCCGAATTCGCTTTTCGGATAGCGCGAGAGATCGGCATCCTTGACGCCGGCCGCCGCAAACCATTCGGCCCACCAGGAATCGCCGGCGCTGATCAGGAACAGTTTCAACAGATCCGCCGGCTCGTGGATGCCGCCGATTTCGGCCGCGAGTTTCGGGCTCAGCATAGGGGAGTAATCGAGTTTCATCAGCCGATGGCTGATCAGGCCCGGCCAATCGCCGCGGCCCCAGCGGATCGCCACATCGGCAGCCTCCTTCTGGAAGTCGACGATTGTGCCAGATGTGACAAGCCTGACGGCAATATTGGGAAACTGCAGCTGGAACGCACCAATGTAGCGCGATAGCCATTGCTGGGCGAAGGTCGCGGTCGAATGGATCGTCAGCGTCTCCTCGGTCGTCTTGCGCAGCGAAGCCATCGCTTCGGCGAGAATGGCGAAAGCATCCGACACTTTTGGTGCCAGCCGTTCGCCCACTTCCGTCAGCTCGATCTGGCGCGGGCGGCGCAGGAAGAGGGGTTCGCCGATGTTCTCCTCCAGCAGCTTGATCTGATAGCTGACGGCGGTCTGCGTCATGCCGAGTTCATCACCTGCTCTCGTGAAACTGCCGAGACGCGCCACGGCCTCGAAGACGCGCAGCGCATTCAGCGGGAACTGCTTCGACAGTTTCATGGATAAGTTCTCTTTATGGGCGCAGACGGAAGTTCGATTGGAATTGCAGCATTTTTCTCGGCAAACTGCAATCATCTCATCAAACTATCGAGGTGATGTCATGAATTGCCAAACTATCGAAGAGAGCAATTCTTCCGCAAGAGAGGCATTGATCACCATCGTTGTCCGACGGTTGATCGGTGGGATCGGCAGCCGGATGCCTCGGCTCGATATGGACGTCACGCCCGATCGTATCAAGCGTGATCTTGGTTTTCTCGACGGGCGCGAACCGCGCTATGAGGAAGATGGCTCGCGATAGGCCGCAAGCGCGGCGAGGATTTCGGCAGCGGTCATGGCGGCGATCACTTCGGGCCGTTTGTCCTTCACAGCCGATCCGCCGATCGGCAGCGTCAGACGAGTAAGCCAGGAACGCTCGCCACCTGCCTCACGGGAAAGCCAGTTTGCAAAAGTCGCCCGCTTGGTCGCCGAACCGATCATGCCGACATAGGCAAGATCGGTTCGGGCGAGCGCTTCGCTGGCGATGAGGAAATCCAGCGCATGGTCATGGGTCAGGATGACAAGTGCTGCGCCGGCGGGGATATCCTTCACCAGAGCCTCGGGCATCGGCACTAACAGGCTTTTCGTCGAGACCGGGAGATTGGCAAGCTCATCCCGGCGGGTTTCGATGACGGTGACCGAAAGCGGCAACGGAGCAAGGGCTGCCGCTAGGGCACGGCCGACATGGCCGGCACCGAAGACATAGACCTCGGGCAGACGTTCCGCTTCATCTTCCTGTTTCTTCTCGAGTTCATCGCTCACCGCATCCGTCACGCGCCGGAAGCGCAGCTGCGTGCGGCCGCCACAGCACTGGCCGATCTCGGGGCCAAGGGCAATGTCCATGACATCGGTGCCGCCGGTGCCAGCGAGCATCTGGCGGGCGTTGCCGATGGCGATGAATTCAAAATGGCCGCCGCCGATCGTGCCCCAGACGCGCTTTGCCGAAACCAGCATGAAGGTGCCGGCCTCGCGCGGCGTCGAACCTTGCGTACCCGTTACCTCGACGAGCACTGCATCGGGTTGCAAGGCAAGGAAGGAGCGGAAGTCGCTGCTGAGCACAAAACCGGAAAGGATTTCGCGCCGCGTCATTGTTACACCCTCTTCATCCTCTCGACCGCCATCAGCACACGTTCGGGCGTGGCAGGCGCATCGAGCTGGGGGCAGACGCGGTAGTTGGCGACACTGGCGACCGCCATGGAGAGCGCTTCCAGCACTGATATGGCCAGCATGAAGGGCGGTTCGCCAACGGCCTTGGAACGGCCGATTGTGGCTTCTGCGTTTTCAGACCACTCGGCCAGGCGCACGTTGAAGATCTTCGGCCGGTCGGAGGCGAGCGGAATTTTGTAGGTGGAGGGCGCATGCGTGCGCAGGCGGCCCTTGTCATCCCACCAGAGCTCCTCGGTCGTCAACCAGCCCATGCCCTGAACGAAGGCGCCCTCGACCTGGCCGATATCGATTGCCGGGTTCAGCGAGCGGCCGACGTCGTGGAGGATGTCGGTGCGGTCAACGAGATATTCGCCGGTCAGCGTGTCGATCGAAACTTCGGAGCAGGCGGCGCCATAGGCGAAATAGTAGAAGGGTGTGCCGCGGCCGGCCTTGCGGTCCCAATGGATCTTCGGCGTCTTGTAGAAGCCTGCGGCCGAAAGCTGGACGCGGGCTAGATAGGCCTGCTTGATGAAATCAGGGAAGGGGATATCCAGATCGCCGACCCGAACGCGGTTCGGCAGGAAGACGACTTCGTCGGCGGGGACGCCCCATTTCTCCGCCGCAAAGGCGACCAGCCGCTCCTTGATCTGGCGGGCGGCGTCGAAGGCGGCCATGCCGTTCAGGTCCGAACCGGAGGAGGCGGCGGTGGCCGAGGTGTTCGGCACCTTGCCGGTCGTCGTGGCCGTTATCTTCACCTTGTCGATATCGACCTGGAAACTATCGGCCAAAACCTGCGCCACCTTGGTATAGAGGCCCTGGCCCATTTCGGTGCCACCATGATTCAGGTGGATCGAGCCGTCCTGATAGATATGGACGAGCGCGCCGGCCTGGTTGAAGGCGGTCATGGTGAAGGAGATGCCGAACTTGACCGGCGTCAGCGCGATGCCCTTGCGGATATAGCGGTTGTCGCGGTTGAAGGCGACGATGGCGTTGCGCCGGGCGCGGTAATCGGCGCTTTCCTCGAGCTCCTCGACCACGCGGGCGATAATATTGTCCTCGACCTCCTGATGATAGGGCGTCGTCGTGCGCCCGGAGCCAGGCTTGCCGTAAAAATTCAGCTTGCGGATATCGAGCGGATCCTTGCCGACGGCATAGGCGATCTCCTCGATAAAGCGCTCGGCACCGAGCATGCCCTGCGGGCCACCGAACCCGCGGAAGGCGGTATTGGAGACGGTGTGCGTCTTCAAGGGCTGCGAGGTCAGATGCACATGCGGGTAGAAATAGCTGGAATCGGCATGGAAGAGGGCGCGGTCGGTGACGGGGCCTGAGAGATCGGAGGAGAAGCCGCAGCGGGCCGAATAGGTGGCGTCGACGGCGTGGATGCGGCCTTCGTCATCGAAGCCGAGTTCATAATCGACGCGGAAATCGTGGCGCTTGCCGGTTGCGCTCATGTCCTCGTCGCGATCCGGACGGAACTTGATGGCGCGCTTCAGTTTCTTGGCTGCGATCGCAGCGAGGGCCGCAAACTGGTTGCCCTGCGTTTCTTTACCGCCGAAGCCGCCGCCCATGCGGCGCACATTGACGGTGACGGCATTCGAGGGAATGTGCAGCACATGGCCGACGATGTGCTGGACTTCGCTTGGGTGCTGGGTGGAGGACCAGACGGCGACTTCATCGTCCTCGCCAGGGATTGCCATGGCGATGTGGCTTTCGAGATAGAAATGCTCCTGGCCGCCGATGCGCATGCGGCCGGTCAGCCGGCGCGGGGCATTGGCCATTTCCGTTTCCGGTTCGCCACGCTTCAGCGTCATCGGCGTGATGACGAGCGGGCTGCCATTGTCAATCGCGCCGTCGATGTCGCTCCAGTGCGGCAGGTCGCGATATTCGATCTTCGCCTTGCGGGCGGCGCGGCGCGCAATCTCGCGGGTTTGCGCGATGACAGCGAAGATCGGCTGGCCGTGGAATTCGACCTTGGTTTCGGCGAGCAGCGGTTCGTCATGACTGCCGTTCGAGCTGATGTCGTTGACGCCGGGAATATCCTTGCCGGTGAAGACCCAAACGACGCCGGGATAGGTCTGGACCTCGGAGAGATCCATCGCGACGATCTCGGCATGGGCGCGATCGGACAGGCCGAGCGCACCGTGCAGCAGGTCGGACGGTTCCGGAATATCGTCGATATAATCGGCACTTCCGATGACATGCTTATGCGCTGAATCATGGCGCAGCGAGGCGTGCATCTGGCCGTTGATGAGCTTGCGATCCTCGAAGGTGGACTTGTCCATCAGATGGCTCCTTCGTGATGAGATGTGGTGCCGTGTGGCCCCCTCATCCGGCTGCCGCCACCCTCTCCCCGCTGGGGAGAAAGGGATGCCGCGCGGTCTCGTTTCCCCCTTCTCCCCCCGGGGAGAAGGTGCCCGAAGGGCGGATGAGGGGGCCACACGGAACCAGCGTGTACCATCTTCATCAGGCAACCTCCTCGAACCGCTTCAGTTCGGCGGGCGCGCCGACAGTTTCGAGATAGAAGCGCGTCAGCAGGTTCTTGGCCGTCAGCTGGCGGTATTCGGCAGTTGCGCGCCAGTCCGTCAGCGGCTGGAAATCGGCATCGAATGCGGGGCGGGCGGCCTCGATGGTTGCTTCGTTCCAGGGATTGCCGATCAGTTCGGTTTCGACAGTACGGGCGCGCTTCGGCGTTGCCGCCATGCCGCCGTAGGCGATGCGGATGTCAACGACATGCTCGGTTTCATCCAGGACCAGATGGAATGCGCCGAGGACGGCGGTGATATCCTCGTCACGGCGCTTGCTGATCTTATAGACGGCGAATTTGGCGTCTGCAGCCGGATAGGGCACGAAAAGGCTTTCGACGAATTCGTCCCGCCTGCGATCCTGCCTTCCATAGGCGATGAAGTAATCTTCGAGCGGCAGCGTTCGCGTGCCTGCGGTGGAGCGCAGGGTCAGTTGTGCGCCGAGCGCAATCAGCGGCGGCGGACTGTCGCCGATCGGCGAGCCGTTGGCGATATTGCCGCCGATCGTGCCCATGTTGCGCACCTGCTCGCCGCCGATGCGGGTGATGAGGCGGGCAACGGCCGGGATTTTCCGGGCGATCGTCGCCAAGGCTCGAGTATAGGTGACGCCGGCGCCGATGGTGATGCCGGTTTCGCCTGCGACAATCGACTGAAGCTCCGTCAGATGATTGATGAAGACGACCGGGTTCAGCTGCCGCATCTGCTTCGACACCCAAAGACCGACATCGGTGGAGCCGGCGACGATCGTCGCCGTCGGCTCGGCTGCGAGGATCTTCGCCAGCGCTTCGACCGAGCGCGGCACGATCAGCCGGCCCTCCTCGGATGTGATCGTCAGCGTCTCGGATGCCTGCATGGCCCAGAGGCGGGCGATAATTTCGGCGCGGGTCTTTGCAAGCGGATCGAAGAGCGTGCTCGGACGGTGCAGGCTCACCTGCTCGGCAGCCTTGACGATGGGCTCATAGCCGGTGCAGCGACAGAGATTGCCCTGGAGCGCCTTTTCGATCTCCGCGCGGTCCGGCTTCTCGTTGGAGAGCCAGAGACCATAAAGGGACATGACGAAGCCCGGAGTGCAGAAGCCGCATTGCGAACCGTGGCAATCGACCATGGCCTGCTGCACCGGATGCAGCGTGCCGTCCCGGGCTGCGAGATGCTCGATCGTTACCACATGGGTCGCATGCAGAGAGCCGATGAAACGGATACAGGCATTGACGGTTTCATAGAAGAGTTTGCCGTCGATCAGCCGGCCGACCAGCACGGTGCAGGCGCCGCAGTCACCCTCGGCGCAGCCTTCCTTCGTACCCGTCAGCCGCCGCTTCAACCGCAGAAAATCGAGGAGAGTCTCAGTCGGCCGGACGTTGTCAAGGGAAACGTCCTCGCCATTGAGGATGAAGCGGATGCTGTCGTTCATGATATTCCCGGTTGTTTTTCCAAAATGGTTATGCCGCTGTCCAGCCCCCGTCAATCGAGATATGCGTGCCGGTTACCTGCCGGGCTTCCTCGCTTGCAAGGTAGAGAGCGAGTGCGCCGATCTCCTCGGCCTTGACAAATTCATGCGTCGGCTGCGCTTTGAGGATGACTTCGGTCTTCACCTGTTCTTCTGTCATGCCGCGCGCCTTGGCCGTATCCGGGATCTGCTTTTCGACCAGCGGGGTCAGCACATAGCCGGGGCAGATGGCATTTACCGTCACACCGAATTCGGCAAGCTCGAGGGCCGCCGTCTTCGTCAAGCCTAATATACCATGTTTTGCTGCTACATAGGCAGATTTGAAGGGCGATGCGACCAGGCCGTGGGCTGAGGCGATGTTGATGATGCGGCCATATTTCCTGGCTTTCATCAGCGGGATCGCAGCGCGCATCGTATGGAAAGAGCTGGACAGATTGATGGCGATTATCTGGTCCCATTTCTCGATCGGGAAATCCTCGATCTTTTCGACATGCTGGATGCCTGCATTGTTGACGAGAACATCGATCGTCCCGAAGGTCTGGCCGGCGGTTTCGATCAGGTCGGCGATCTCGGCGGGCTTCGTCATGTCGGCCGGGTGGTAGATCGCCTTTGCCTTCGACGATGATTCAAGGCGCTCGATTATATCGTTGATTTCCTCAACTTTTCCGAAGCCATTAATGACGACATTGTCGCCCCTGGCGGCAAAGGCAGCGGCAATTGCAAGTCCGATGCCGCTGGTGGAGCCGGTGACGACGACTGTTCTGCTCATGCTTCTTCCTCCGTTGATGCGAGAGATGCTGCGTCGCAGCGTTGGAGCGAGGTTATGCCCAAAGCCGGCAGGCTGACAATCGGGAAGTCGTCGATGGGCAATGCCAACACTTACGCCCTTCCAAGCCAGCCGGACCTGCCCTATTGATTTGCCGCGACAACAGGATGTGAGCGGGAGGAATCGCATGGGTGGATATATTCTGGCGGTCGATCAGGGAACGACCTCGACACGGGCGATCGTCTTCGACGGCGACATGAAGATCGCCGGCATGGGCCAGAAGGAATTCACGCAGTTCTATCCGCGCTCCGGCTGGGTGGAGCACGATCCCGAGGAAATCTGGGATTCAGCGGTTTCCACAATTAATATGGCGCTGCGCGAGGCCAAGGTGACGGCAAAGGATATTGCAGCACTCGGCATCACCAACCAGCGCGAAACAGTCGTCGTCTGGGAGCGCGAAACCGGGAAGCCGATCCAGAACGCCATCGTCTGGCAGGACCGGCGCACGGCCAGCTATTGCGACAATCTCAAGCGGCAGGATCTGGAGCGCACCTTCACGAAGAAGACCGGCCTCCTTCTCGACCCCTATTTCTCCGGAACGAAGCTTTCCTGGATGCTTGCCAACGTGAAGGGTGCGCGGGCGAGAGCGGCGCGCGGCGACCTCTGCTTCGGCACGATCGACACCTTCCTTATCTGGAGGCTGACCGGCGGCAAGAGCTTCGTTACCGACGCGACGAATGCGTCGCGCACGCTGATGTTCAATATCGCGACGAATGAATGGGACGAGGATCTGCTCGACATCCTGCGCGTGCCGGCCGCCATGCTTCCCAAGGTCAAGGATTGCGCCGATGATTTCGGCACTGTCGATCCGGAGCTTTTCGGCGCCGCTATCCCAATCCTCGGCGTTGCCGGCGACCAGCAGGCGGCAACGATCGGTCAGGCCTGTTTCCAGCCGGGCATGCTGAAATCGACCTACGGCACCGGCTGCTTCGCTCTCCTGAATACAGGCAGCGATATGGTCCGCTCGAGGAACCGTCTGCTGACCACCATTGCCTATCGCCTTGATGGTGAGACGACCTATGCGCTTGAGGGCTCGATCTTCATTGCAGGAGCGGCGGTTCAGTGGCTGCGCGATGGCCTCGGCATCATCGATAAAGCATCCGATACCAATGAGTTGGCAAAGACAGCGGATCCGACACAGGAGGTTTATCTCGTGCCGGCCTTCACCGGGCTTGGAGCGCCGCATTGGGATGCCAAGGCGCGCGGGGCGATCTACGGCTTGACGCGCAACAGCGGCCCGGCGGAGTTTTCGCGCGCCGCGCTGGAGGCCGTCTGCTATCAGACGCGCGACCTCCTGGAGGCCATGCAGAAAGACTGGAAGAACGGCACTGACGATACAGTCCTGCGCGTCGATGGCGGCATGGTTGCCTCCGACTGGACGATGCAGCGGCTTGCCGACCTCTTGGAAGCGCCTGTGGATTGCCCGGTGATCCTGGAGACGACGGCGCTCGGGGCTGCCTGGCTTGCCGGCAGCAGGGCCGGTGTGTGGCCGGATCGCGAGAAGTTCTCTTCGACGTGGAAGCGGGCGCGGCGCTTCGAACCATCAATGGACGAGAAAACCCGCGCCGCGAAGCTACGCGGTTGGAAGAATGCTGTGAAGCGGACGTTGAGCGAGCTTTGATCGGTTAGCTCGCCGAACTCATGTGGGCGTACTGCTTGCGGTATTCTGCAGGCGTCACGCCGAGATGGCGGGCAAAGGCCCGGCGTAAGGTGTCATCGTCGGCAAAGCCGCATTCGCTGGCCACTTGTTTCGGCGCGTGACCGCTTTCGAGCAATCGGCGGGCAGCGGCGATGCGGGTAGATTCCACCCAGGCCGCCGGCGTCATGCCGACTTCATCGCGGAAAAGGCGGGCGAAATGGCGGGGGCTGAGCTCCATCCGGCGGGCGAGTTCCGCCACGCGGTGATCGGCCGCCGGATTGGCGGCAATCCAGCGCTGTACCTCCTGCAGGGCCGATCGCCCGGCGGGGGCGGCTTCGCCCTTGCGGCTGAACTGCATCTGACCGCCGGGGCGCTTGAAGAACATGACGAGCTGGGCAGCCGTTCGCATCGCCACCTCGCGGCCGAGATCTTCCTCGACGAGAGAGAGGGCGAGATCCAGTCCGGCGGTCACACCGGCCGCCGTCCGTAGCTCGCCGTCGGCCACGTGGATGGCGTCCTCTTCGACGGTCACCAAGGGGTAGGTCCCTCTCAGTCTCTCGGCAACGGCCCAATGGGTCGTGACCCGCCTGTGGTCGAGCAGGCCGGCGGCGGCAAGCAGGAAGGCGCCACTGCAGACGGAGCCATAGCGTCGGGCACTAGGTGCCGTCTTTCTGAGCCATGTCAGCAGTTTCGTGTCCGGCGCGGTCTCTGCTGCATTCGGACGACCGGCCACGAGCAGCGTATCCAGCGGTCCCATCTCGTTCCCGATCGTGTAATCGGCGACCAGCCGGACACCGGAGGAGGAGCGGATATGGCCGTGCGTGACTGAGATCACGATGGGGCGATAGGCCTCCCTGCCGCTCTGGAGATTGGCTTCGGCGAAAACGTCGAGCGGACCAGAGACATCCAGAAGCTGAACGCCGGGAACGGCAAGAATGGCAATGGTCTTCGGTTTCATCTGCTGGCCTCATGTCTGCAACGGAATGATTTTGGCAGAAATTGCCTGATTCCGTCGATTGCTGACAAACTTCGCCGCTTTTACTCTCCTTGACATCAACCATCAAGGAGAAAGACGATGACATTGACGATTGGTGGCATCAGCATTCCCGACAGCAAGCTGGCGCGAGACATTACCGAACTGGTTCGGGATACGGAATCGCCTCTGCTCTTTCACCATTCCAGCCGCGTCTATTATTTCGGTGCGCTCTCGGGCAAACGCCGCGGGCTGAATTTCGACCCCGAACTGCTTTATGCCGGCGCCATGTTCCACGACATGGGGCTGACGCATCAGCACAGTTCGGAACATGAGCGTTTCGAGGTCGACGGCGCCAATGCCGCCCGGGATTTCCTCAGGAGTTATGGCATCTCACAGGCCGATATCGATACGGTCTGGACAGCGATCGCGCTGCATACGACGCCCGGCATTCCGCAGCACATGCATCCGGTCGTGGCACTGGTGACGGCAGGCGTCGAGATGGATGTGCTCGGGATCGATTATCACGGATTCGGCGATGCCGACCGCGAGGCGGTGGTGCATGCCCATCCGCGCACGCCGCATTTCAAAGAGAATATCATCCAAACCTTCTACGACGGCATCAAACACAAGCCGGAAACGACCTTTGGCAATGTCAAGGCGGATGTGCTGGCCGACAAGGAGCCGCATTTCCACCGCGGCAATTTCTGTAGCGTGATTCGTAACTCTGCCTGGGTCGGCTAGATCCTAGTCGCCAAATTCCGAGACAGGCGGCTTTGGCGCCGCCTGCCTGATTTCCCTATTTTTTCAGCCAGGGCGTCGCCGTGCTCCAGAAGATCACGTTGGCACCGAGATAATCCTGGGCGAAGGCGGTGAATTCTTCCCTGGTGAAGGGCTTCTTGGTTGCAGGGTTCCTGTAGGTCAGCGTCGGCTCCTGCACGGCGAGGCCGACATAGGAAAGCTTGCCGTTGTATTTGTTGAAGAAGGGATAGGAGTTCTTCATCTGCGCCTTGCGGTCGGCACGATGTCGGGACCGCCGAGGCCAACATTGTTCTTCTCGGCATAATCAAAGAGGCGGCTCATGTAATTATGGTCGTTCTCCCATTCGCAGGGCCAGAAGTTCACATATTGCACGACCAGTGACTTTTCGAAGACCCTGCGGGCGAAGGCGAGGTTTTCCATCTCGGCTGAGAAATAGGTGTCGCAGGAAAAGCCCTTCGGCTCGTTCTTGGGATCGAGATCGATCGATGTCTCCGGCAGATTGATGCCATAGACCTGGCCGTCGAACTTTTCAGCGAGTGCCTTCAGCAGCGCCTGGTAGCGGGCGCGCACCGCCGGATTCCACTGCTGGGCGACCCAGCCGGAGCCGACAGGCTTGTTTTCGCCGGGATTGTCGAACTGCGGCGTGGGGCCACCGTCATATTCCGGTTCGGTCAGCATATAGTCGGGAATGTTGCGGGCCTTGGGATTGAAGAAGCGATCCTGCACCTGGATGAACATCTTCTTGTTCAGGCCCTTGGCAATGGCGAAATCCTGCTCGATCGCGGAGAAGTCATATTGGCCCTTCGCCGGTTCCAGGCTTTTCTAGTTATAGACGACCTGGACGCCGCCGATATCCGGCCGGGCGAGCGTGGCCTTTGCGGCGGCAAGATTTCCAGAGCTCGTATAGAGGAAGTTTTCGGGGGCGGAGGCAGCATGGGCAGCCTGTATCGGCAGCACGAGGGCGGCAAGTGCGACGAGAAGTCTTTGAGATATGTTCATGGGGTTCTCGAATGGAATGGTGATGGAAAACGCCGACAGGTCTCCGGATCAAATTGGGCAACTCAATGGCGGCGATTGCGGAGCCAGTGCGCATAGTTAATCGGGATGCTTCAATTAGGTATGCCGGCCTTCCAGCCATAATTTTTTGATGCGGCCTGTCGGCCAAACGGTTACTCATTCGTCATTCGGAAAGAGGAGTGACCGATGCTTTATGCAATCCTTTGCTACGCCAATGAGGAAACCGTCTTCGCCTGGACCAAGGAGGAAGAGGCCACCGTCATGGAAAAGCTCTATGCCGCGATCGAGCCGCTTGCCGCGGCAGGCAAGCTAGGCCCGACCGGCCGGCTGATGCCGACGACGGCCGCCACGACCGTGCGCAAGGGGAAGGATGAGGCCTTCGTCGTCGACGGTCCATTTGCGGAAACGAAAGAGGCGCTTCTCGGCTTCTATACGGTTGATTTCGAAACGCTGGATGAGGCGATCGCCTTTTCCAAGGAGCTTTCGGCGGTCAATCCGGGTTCCACCTCTTACGAAATACGGCCGTTCTACACCTTCAGGCCGGGAGAGATCGCATCATGACAGACATTGCCTGGATCGACCTTGCGCTTGCCTCGGCCCGGCCGAAGGCGCTCGGCGCACTGTTGCGCTATTTCCGCAATCTCGACACTGCGGAGGAAGCGTTTCAGGAGGCGTGCCTGAGGGCGATCCGGACATGGCCGGAAAAGGGGCCGCCGCGTGATCCGACGGCCTGGCTGATCTTCGTCGGCCGCAACAGCGGCATCGACGCGGTGCGCAAGCGGGCGAAGATCCAGGCGCTGCCGGACGAGGACCAGATTTCGGACAAGGAGGATGCCGAAAGCGATATTGCAGAGCGGCTGGACGATTCCAATTATCGCGACGACATCCTGCGGCTGCTCTTCATCTGCTGTCATCCGGATCTGCCGGCGACCCAGCAGATTGCAATGGCGTTACGCATCGTCTCCGGCCTTTCGGTCTCGCAGATTGCCCGTGCCTTCCTCGTCTCGGAAACCGCCATGGAACAGCGCATTACGCGGGCCAAGGCGCGTGTGGCAAAGGCCGGCGTGCCGTTCGAAACGCCGAGCCCGCAGGAGAGGGCCGAGCGGCTGGCGATCGTCAGCACGATGATCTACCTGATCTTCAATGAGGGCTACAGCCAGGCCGATCCGGAACAGGAAGCGGCCGCATTCAGCGACGAGGCGATCCGCCTGGCGCGATTGATGCTGCACATCTTTCCTGCCGAGCCGGAACTGATGGGGCTGCTTTCCCTGATGCTCTTACAGATTTCCCGCCGGCAGGCGCGTTTCAGCGCCGAAGGCGAGATCGTGCTGCTCGAAGATCAGGACCGCTCTCTCTGGAACCAGCCTTTCATCAACGAGGCGGTGGCGCTGCTCGACAAGGCGCTGCGCCACCGCAGGCCGGGTCCCTATCAGCTGCAGGCGGCGATTGCCGCGGTCCATTCCCGCGCCAAACGCGCTGCGGATACCGACTGGGTGGAGATCGATCTGCTTTATCGGGCTCTCGAACGTGTCCAGCCTTCGCCCGTGGTGACGCTCAACCGCGCCGTCGCGGTGTGCAAGTTGAATGGTCCGCAGGAGGCGCTCAACCTGGTTGAGCAGCTTGGTGAGAAGCTCGACGGCTATTTCTATTACCATGGCCTGCGCGGCAATCTCTTGAAGCAGCTCGGCCAGATCGGCCAGGCACGCATCGCCTTCGACCGCGCAATCGCGCTTGCCCATTCGGCGGCTGAGGCTGCCCATATCCGTCGTGAGATCGACAAGATGCAGGAAGAGGCAGGACGGCAGAGCGCCAAGACCTGATTGCAGCTCAAGCTATCGGCACCTGTTCGATGCGACTATCAGCGCGCGCTCATCATGGGTATTCTGGCCGACAGGCGGTCATGCTGAAGAGATTTCAAACTATCGATTTTCTCGAAGATATCGTTCCAGAATTTCCGTTTGCTCTTCGCCCACCGCATCCTTATCTCCGGGCTGAATTCAACAGGATGCCGACGATGGAACTGGGCCTATATACATTCGCAGACGTCAATCCCAATCCTTCCCGCAGCAGGGGAGTGGAAGCGGCCGAGCGGATCAACCATCTGATCGAAGAGATCGAGCTTGCCGACCAGGTCGGGCTCGATGTCTTCGGGCTCGGCGAACATCACCGGCCTGATTATGTGGCCTCGGCGCCGGCGGTTGCGCTTGCTGCCGCTGCTGCAAAGACGAAGAACATTCGCCTCACCAGCGCGGTCACCGTCCTCTCCTCCGACGATCCGGTGCGGGTGTTCCAGCAGTTTGCGACGCTCGACCTGATTTCCAACGGCCGGGCCGAGATCATGGCGGGGCGGGGCTCCTTCATCGAATCCTTCCCGCTCTTTGGTTACAATCTCGAAGATTACGACCAGCTCTTCGAGGAAAAGCTCGATCTTCTTCTAGCTCTCCGCGACGACGAGGTCGTCAGCTGGAAGGGCGAGTTGCGCGCGCCGATCCAAGGACGCGGCGTCTATCCGCGGCCGCTGCAGGATCAGCTGCCGCTGTGGATCGCGGTCGGCGGCACGCCGCAGTCCGTGGCGCGTGCCGGTGCGCTCGGCCTGCCGGTGGCGCTTGCCATCATCGGCGGCGAATATCCGCGCTTTGCGCCACTCTTCGACCTCTATCGCGAAGCTGCCCGCCGGGCAGGGCAGGATGCGGCGAAGCTGAAGACCAGCATCAATGTGCACGGATTCATCGCCGATACGACGGAGGCTGCTGCAGACCAGTTCTACGGTCCGCAGGCCGAAGTGATGAACCGCATCGGCCGCGAGCGCGGCTGGGGTCCGACGAGCCGAGCGCATTTCGACATGTCGCGCGGTCCGACCGGCAATCTCTTCCTTGGCGATCCGGAACTGGTGGCCGAGAAGATCATTGCTGCGCACAAGGTTTTCCGCAATGACCGTTTCCTTCTGCAAATGGCGATCGGGCAGATGCCTCACGACCAGATCATGCGGGGCATCGAACTCTACGGTACAAAAGTGGCGCCGATCGTGAGAAAGGCATTGACTGGGGCTGCCGAAGGCGCGAAAGCCACCGCTTGACGAAGAGCCTGTCGCTCTCGGCAACGCCGGAACGTGTCTATGGTTATCGAGAACGACGAAGAACTTTCCAAGCTCAAGGAGATCGGCCGCATCTGCGCCAACGCCATACAGGTGATGGCAGCGGCGATGGAGCCGGGTATGACGACGCTGGAGCTCGACCAGATCGGCCGCAAGGCGCTGGAAGATGCGGGTGCACGTTCGGCACCTGAATTCTGTTACCAGTTCCCGGGGGCGACTTGTATCAGTGTCAACGAGGAAATCGCCCACGGCATTCCCGGCCCGCGCGTCATTCGCGCCGGCGATCTCGTCAACATCGATGTTTCAGCGGAAAAGGACGGATTCTTTGCCGATACCGGCGCTTCCTTCGCTATGCCGCCGGTGAAATCGAAGATCGAGAAGCTCTGCCGGGATGGCAAGCGAGCGCTCTGGGTCGGTCTCAACCAAATCAAGGCGGGCGAGCCGCTGGCCAAGATCGGCAATGCCGTCGGTGCCTTCGCGCAGAAGAACCGCTATACGCTCGTCACCAATCTCGCCAGCCACGGCGTCGGCCGCTCGCTGCATGAGGAGCCGGCCGAGCTTTCCACCTGGCCTGATCCGTCCGAACGGCGCATGATGACCGAAGGCCTCGTCTTTACGGTCGAGCCCTTCCTCTCTCTTGGCGCCACTTGGGCGGAAGGCGGCGATGACGCCTGGACGCTTTATGCCGATCCCAAGGCCCCGACGGTGCAGTATGAACATACTGTCGTTGCAACCCGCAACGGGCCGATTATTTTGACATTGGCGGCTTGAGGGTCAAAACCCTCGCTGCTGGAGGTTTAGAGCCTTTCCTGGTTAGATTGATGCATTCTGTTGGCTCAAACGGAGTCGGATGGTCGACCGGTCGATCAGGCGGCCCGTTTCAGCCAACCCCGGTGGTTTGCTTGCAAACCAGCTAGGGCCGGGCATCTTTGCACCAGGATCAAAGGCGTTCGGCTCGGACGTACCTTGGGGTATGCCCTTCGCCAATCGCCTTTGCCCTGACACAAACCTGCTCCGGCAGAATCCTGCAATCTAACCAGGAAAGGCTCTAAATGGCTGTTGCCTTCACCAAGGAAGAAAGTGCCGAAACGGCTGCTGAAACGCTGCTGCCCGACCGTGCGATTTCGCCTCATCCCAATCTTGTGACGGAAGCCGGGCTGAAGGCATTGGAGCTGCAAGTGCAGCAGGCGCGCGAGGCCTATGACACCGCAAGCATGATCGAGGATGTCAACGAAAGACGGCGCCAGCAGGCAAATCCGTTGCGCGACCTGCGCTATTTCGTCGAACGCATCCGCACTGCCCAGCTCGTCCCTGATCCGACCTCGACGGAGGTCGTGGCCTTCGGAAGCACCGTCACGTTCAGCCGTGATGATGGACGGGTCCAGACCTATCGTATTGTTGGAGAGGATGAGGCCGATCCGAAGGCGGGATCGATCTCCTATGTCTCGCCGGTTGCCCGGATTCTTGTGGGTAAGGCCGTTGGCGATGTCGTCACCGTCGGTCAGCAGGAGCTTGAAATCATCGAGATCGCGTAGAGCGCCACATCGTCTTCAGACGCGGCGCTCTTTCAGTTGACCTTGAAATCAGGCGGCATGTGGCAGGCGTGCGATGACCTTGATTTCAAAATCGAAACCGGCCAGCCAGTTCACGCCAACTGCCGTCCAGTTCGGATAGGGCGCCTCGCCGATTTCCTTCATTCTGATGCCGGAGATTATCGGCCACTGCGCCTCGGGATCGGTGTGGAAGGTGGTGACGTCGACGACATCATCGAAAGTGGCGCCGGCGGCGTGGAGTACGGATTTCAGATTGTCGAAGGCGAGCTGGACCTGCTTTCCGAAATCGGGCTCGGGGGAGCCATCTTCACGGCTGCCGACCTGGCCAGAGACGAAGAGCAGGTCGCCGGAGCGGATCGCCGCCGAATAGCGGTTGATTTCGTAGAGGGCCTGACGGCCGGCGGGGAAAATCGCATCGCGTTTGGTCATTGTTTTCTCCTGTTTAGGCAAAAGGGTACCCGTCGCCGAACCTTCGTCCGTCGAATGAGGTAGCTGGGTGTGGGTACGAGTTAGCCGTTATTCGGAGTCGCAATTGATATACGCTCCGTATGTAGATATAATCAGACATACGGTGCGTATGTCAATACGCATACGAAGCGTATGTGTATTATGAGGAAGCAGATGGCCGCAAAGACCCGGGCGCAGATGATGGAGGAGACGAGGGCGAAGCTTATTCAGGCTGGCCGGAAAGCCTTCGCCATTAAAGGCTATGCAGCTGCGTCGATGGATGATCTGACCGCCGATGTCGGGTTGACGCGTGGGGCGCTCTACCACAATTTCGGTGACAAGAAGGGCTTGCTGCAGGCCGTAATCGATGAGATCGACGCCGAGATGGGGGAGCGGTTGCGCATCGCGCGTGACCGGGCCGAGACGGCCTGGCTCGGCCTTCTGGCGGAATATACTGCTTATATCGAAATGGCTTTGGAGCCAGAAATCCAGCGTATCATGCTGCTCGACGGGCCGGCGGTGCTTGGCGATCCCTCGCAGTGGCCCACCCAGAATGCCTGTCTTCAAACGACGACCCAGACGATTCAGGCGCTGATCGACGAAGGCACGGTCAAGCCCGTCGATGCCGAGGCTGCCGCTCGCCTGCTCAATGGAGCGTCGCTCAGTGCTGCGCTCTGGATTGCCGCGGCGGATGATCCGCACAGCCTTCTGAAAAAGGTTGTCGAGGCTTTCCGTGGTCTTGCGACCGGCCTGCTGAAGACCTGACATTGACGTGGCGGCGGTTCCCGCCGCCAGTCGTTCTGGCAATTTTAGTCCCGCTGCGAGTCGGCTTTGCCACCTTGCAGGATTTCCATGGCGGCGCGTTCCAGGATTCCGGAAATCCGCGCGGCTTCAACTGCCGACCAGGGATAGCGCATCCGCAGCGCCGAGCGCAGCAATTGACGGGCAGCGCGGACATTGCCGTCATCGCGACCAAAATCCTCGTCTTCCTCGTCGCGACGGTGCCGCCCGCCGCCTCCACCCTGGGCCTGCTCGGGGTCGAACATGCGATTGACGAAGGCCATGCCTTCGGCAATGCGCTCCAGCTTGGCAAGCGCCTGGTCGATCGTAGCGCGGTTATCGTCCACCTTTTGACGACCGGCCTCGGTGATCTTGTAGAGCTTCTTTGTCCCTTCGTTTTCCACTTCCGCCAGTCCGGTCTCTTCCAGATAGGTCAGGGCCGGATAGATGACGCCTGGGCTCGGCATGTAAAAGCCACCGGAACGCTCCTCCAACGTCTTGATCAACTCGTAGCCATGGCGCGGCCGCTCTTCCAGCAGTGCCAGAAGGATTACCTGCAATTCGCCCGCTGAAAACCTGCGGCCCATTCCCATACGCATCGCTTCACCGACGAAGCCACCTCGAAAACCTCTCATGCCACACTCCTTTTGTTTCGTTGTATCGCTCACTATGTCGTGAAACATATATCGTAAGATATGTCGTTCAAGAGGGGCGACGGAAAATCTGTTCGCGAAATTGAAGGATGCATCAGAATTACTCATTTGTGGCGAGCATGCTGCAGCGCGATAAACGGACCATGTTGGCTCCCAGTAACGACCGCCAGGTCAATCTCCTAACCACAGCGCTTGCAGGCGCCGTCGCCATGGCGGCGGCCATGGGCTTTGGGCGCTTTTCCTTCACCCCGATCCTGCCAGGCATGATGGTCGGCGTGCCGCTTTCTGCAGCCGACGCTGGTTTCATCGCCTCCGCCAATTTTGTCGGTTATCTCGTCGGTGCGGTTCTCGGCGCCTATGGTTGGGCGGCGGGGCGCGAGCGGCTGGTGGCGCTTCTTTCCTTGGCTGCGACGGCAATCCTGCTGGCTGCCATGGCGGCGACGGACTCGGTGATGCTCTTTGCCGTTATCCGCTTCCTGGCCGGTGTGGCGAGCGCCTTCACGCTGGTTTTCGCATCCGCAATCGTGCTGAGCCATGGGGCCGCTGCCGGCAATGACCACGTTCAGGCGGCGCATTTCGGCGGACCGGGAGCAGGGATCGCGATTTCTTCTGTCATGGTGTTCGCGCTTGGCTATGCCTTCGACGATGCGGCAGGCGGCTGGCGTGCGGACTGGATCGGCGGCGCGCTCTTCTGCATCGTGAGCCTCGTCATCGTTTGGGCATTGCTGCCGAAAGAGCCGGTGCGCAATGGGCAGGCGAAGGAGCCGCCTCTGGCTTGGAACCGCCCGATGGTGTTGCTGACGCTGTCTTATGGCCTTTTCGGTTTCGGCTACGTTATCACTGCAACCTTCCTGGTCGCCATCGCACGCATGAACGCGTCCGGGCCGATCGTTGAGTTTCTTTGCTGGTTCATTGCCGGGTTGACGGCGACGGTCGCGCTGTTCACGTGGAGGCCCTTTGTGCGCTCGCTCGGGATCGGCGGTGTCTATGTCGCGGCGCTCGTCATAGAGGCAATCGGCGTGCTCGCAACGGTGGAGCTGCCGCATTCAATGGCGCCATTGATCGGCGGTGCGCTGTTCGGCGCGACCTTTCTTGCCATCACCGCCTATGGATTGCAGATCGGCCGGCGGCTTTCACCTGAAAGCCCGCGCCGCATTCTGGCGATGATGACAGCCGCCTTCGGCATCGGTCAGATCATCGGCCCCATTGTTGCCGGCTGGATTGCGCAGGTGACGGGAAATTTCGTGCTGCCGACCATCATCGCCGCCATTGTGCTGGTTTTCTGCGCGCTTCTGGTCATGCCGGTGATGAAGAAAATCCCTTAAGTGGTTACAAGTGCGTAACAATGGGGGGAGCCCATTGCCGCTTTCTTTGAACTGCCTTAATTTCCGGGCAATCAGTGGTTCGCCACTCTTCCGTGACTCGAGTTCAGGAAAGCAAATTCCCCGTGTTTCACTCCTTCTTCCCCCAGCCAAAGGCGTTCTTTACTTCGCTCGTAGTCTGGACGCTGGCTGCAATTTTCGGCTGGTATTTCTTCGCCGCCGATCTCGGTGCTTCGCTTGGCTTTACGCCGGTTCCCGAGGAGCAGCAGCCGATTGATCTCTCGTTCTTCCTGCTACCCGAGAATCTCTGGTTTTACGGCTACTTCTTTTTTGCCACGCTGATCTTTTGCGGTTTCTGGCATTTGAAGGCGCTCAGCCATCCGTGGAAGATGTGGTCCATCTGGGGCTCGGCGCTCATCATTTTTGTGACCTATTTTGGAGTGCAGATCACAGTCGTCATCAACAACTGGCGCCGGCCTTTCGGGGATCTGCTCCAAAATGCGCTAACGAAGAAGCCGGGTATCACCGTCGAGAACTTCTACGATCTATTTCTGATCTTCGCGCAAATCGCTTTCCTCAGTATGTTCGTGTCGGTCCTGACTGACTTTTTCACCAGCCATTACATCTTCCGCTGGCGGACGGCGATGAACAATTTCTATATGGCGAATTGGGAAAAGCTCCGCCATATCGAAGGCGCATCCCAGCGTGTTCAGGAAGACACGATGCGCTTTTCCAGCACCCTGGAAGGTCTCGGCATCAACCTGATCAATTCGGTGATGACGCTCGTCGTCTTCCTGCCGATCATGCTGGCGCTATCACATTACGTGACGACGCTTCCGGTGCTCGGTGAAGTGCCGAACTCTCTCTTCTGGCTGGCGATCTTCTGGTCGGTCTTCGGCACAGTCCTACTTGCTGTCGCCGGCATCAAATTGCCCGGGCTGAATTTCAAGAATCAGCGTGTGGAGGCGGCCTACCGTAAGGAACTGGTCTATGGCGAGGATCATGCCGACCGAGCGCAGCCGCTAACGGTCCGGGAGCTATTCTCAAGGGTGAGAGCGAATTATTTCACGCTTTATTTTCACTATATGTATTTCAATATTGCCCGCTCGTTTTACCTGCAGGCGGACAATCTATTCGTCTATTTCTTTATGGCACCAACCCTCGTTGCCGGCGCTATCACCTACGGTATTTTCCAACAGATCGCGACTGCTTTCGGCCAGGTGAGCAATTCCTTCCAATATCTTGTCAACTCCTGGTCGACGATCATCGAACTGCTCTCCATCCACAAGCGCCTGAAGACCTTCGAGGCGGCGATCGACAATGAGCCGCTGCCGGATATCGATCGGCACTATCTGGAGCATGAGGTTGGTGTCGTACACGCCGACGGCTGATACGAAACATAAGGGCCATCATTGCGGTGGCCCTTTTATTTTGAGATTCAGTCGAGAACCGTCAGTTCGGGCGAGTGCGTACAGGCAGACGTTGTATATTCAATATTAAGAGGCGTCAGGGGCTTGCAACCCTGATGCCTGTTCCAACTGGCCGCGTGCCTTGATCATCGGGATCGCTTCCGAATAGCTGACGCAGGCAACATCCGATCTGTGGCAGACGTCGCTGACCAGCCTATCGAGCGCGCGCCAATAGGCGCCACCGTTCATTTCCACGAAGTGGAAGCCGAGCTGTAGGGGAATGCGGCTGCCGGCATATTGCTTGTCGAACGCCTCTTTAAAGGCCGTATAGGCTCGCTCCTCGAAGGCGGCGCTATCGGCGGCATCTTCTTCGCCCTTGGAGTGTCGGACGAAGAGATTGTAATCCATGCCGATAACAGGCTTTTCGCCCGGGCCTTCGGGAATGAGCGGCAGACCGAAGCGGAGGACGCCTTCTTCCTCGACGGGCATGGCCGGCCCCTTGGTCACGAGGCTTGCGTCATAAGTGAAGCCGGCCTTCCTTTCGGCTGCGATCATGTCAGCACCGCCGCCGGTCGATAGGTAAGGGGCGCGAAAGCCCTTGATGCCGCGGTCTACGAGATCCTGCCAGCCGGCTGGTTCCTGAAGGCCGACGCTTTTCCAGGCGTTCTTCAGTGTGGACTTGAAGGTCGCGTATTCGGCCGACCAGTCGGCCTCGCTCCACTGTCGACCGTCGAAATGGCCGCAGGCATGGCTGGAAATATCGTGGCCCTCGAGATGGGCGTGCCAGATATTGCCGAGGCGCTCGCGGATTTCATCGTCGCTTTGTGCAAAGCCGACATTGGACCTTCCGCGTTTCTGATGCGGGGCCTGATAGTCCTTCTTCGCCTCTTGATTCATCAGGAAGGTGCAGGAGAGGAAATAGGTGAAATGCGCGCCGTTCTTTGCCGCCATTTCGCGGCTCTTCTGCCAGAGCGCATTATCGTGAGCGCCGTCGAAGGAGATGATGACGAGCTGTTCTGGCTTGTCGGCGGCGTCAGCCGCGATAGGAAAAATCAGCGAGAGGGCAAGGGAGGCGAAAAAAATAGAACGAAACATGGGCACCGCGACAATTTGCATTGCGGTTTTCCTGTTACAGAAATGCGGCGAAGCTGCGGTCTTACTGGCATTTTTTCCCGCCAGCCGGTAAGCCATGGCAAACGGCACGGAAGGGATCCGCAATGACATTGCTTATCATCGGCATCGTACTTTTCCTTGGGGTGCATCTCGTGCGGGTCGTAGCTCCGGACTTCCGCCGCTCGATGATCGCAAGCCTCGGCGAGAAGGGCTGGCGAGCCGGCTATTCGATCGCGAGTATCGCGACGCTCATCCTGTTGATCTATGGTTTCGGGCAGGCACGGCAGGTGACCGGCATGCTCTATTATCCGCCGGTTTGGATGGCGCATATCACGGTCGCGCTGATGCTGATCGCCATGATCTGTCTTGTCGCTTCGCTGCTGCCGGCGGGACATATCGCGACGAAGACCAAACATCCGATGGTGCTGTCGGTGAAGATTTGGGCGCTGGCGCATCTTCTCGCCAATGGCGAGACGTCGTCGGTCTTGCTGTTTGCGGCCTTTCTCGCCTGGGGCGTCATCATGCGCATTTCGCTCAAGCGGCGCCAGAAGCGTGGCGAGATCACCCTGCCAGTATTCGTTTCGGCCAGGTATGACCTCTATGCCGTCATCATCGGCGCGGTTGTCTGGGCGCTGATCATCTGGCGCGTTCACGAATGGCTGATCGGCGTTGCGCCATTGCCGATGCTCGCTTCGTGACGATTCTGCGATATCCCCCTTACAACCGCCGCAAAATGGAGTAGAAGGCCCGACAATGTGCGTTTTGCACTGTGTATGGGTAATCCCCGGCCGGAGACGAGAATGGCATTCAACGACGACAGCTTCATTCGTGAAGTCAATGAGGAACTGCGTTCCGACCAGATGAAGGGCGCTTGGCGCCGGTTCGGCCGCTACATCATTGCCGTTGCCATTCTCATCGTGCTCGGGACCATCGGCAAGGTCGCTTACGACTACTGGGACAACAATGCATCCTCCGGTGCCGGTGACCAGTTTCTGGCGGCAATGAAGCTGGCCGATGAGAACAAGACTGATGAGGCGCTGGCCGCGCTCGACAAGCTGGAGAAGGAAGGCCACGGCGCTTACCCGGTTCTGGCGCGCATGCGTGCAGCGACCGTCCAGTCGCAAAAAGGCGACAATGCTGGCGCGATTGCTTCCTTCCAGAGCATCGCCAAGGACAAATCCGTTCCGGCTGCCGTGCAGGATGCCGCCAAGATGCGCGCCGGCTGGCTGCTGATCGAGAACGGCACCTATGAGCAGGTTTCCGCCGCCGTCGAGGAAATGGCGGTGCCGGGCAATGCCTTCCGCCATTCGGCACGCGAGGCTCTCGGTCTTGCTGCCTATAAGGCCGGAAACACGGCCCAGGCGCGGCAGTGGTTCCAGTCGATCGTCGACGATGTGGAGAGCCCGCGGGGTGTTGCCAATCGTGCCCATATGATGCTTGATCTCATCACCGCATCCGGCAAGGCGCCCGCCGCGCAGGGCTGAGTTTAAGGGAAAAGAATGAGCTTTACGGTCGCCATCGTCGGTCGCCCGAATGTCGGCAAGTCGACGCTTTTCAATCGGCTGGTTGGAAAGAAGCTTGCGCTTGTCGATGACACGCCGGGCGTGACCCGCGATCGCCGGCCAGGTGAAGCACGTCTTGTGGACCTGCGCTTCACGATCGTCGATACCGCCGGCCTGGAAGAGGCGACGGATGAGAGCCTGTCGGGCCGCATGCGCCAGCAGACGGAAGCGGCGATCGATGAGGCCGACCTGTCGCTCTTCATCGTCGATGCCAAGACCGGTCTGACGCCCGTCGACACCGCTCTCGGCGAGATGTTGCGCCGCCGCGGCAAACCCGTCGTGCTCGTCGCCAACAAGTCCGAGGCGCGTGGATCCGACAGCGGTTTCTATGATGCTTTCTCGCTTGGGCTCGGCGAACCCGTGCCGATTTCGGCCGAACACGGCCAGGGGATGCTCGATCTGCGCGATGCCATCGTAGCTGCAGTCGGCGAGGAGATTGCCTTTCCGCCGAAGGAAGATGTCGCCGTCACCGATGTCGACCTGCCGCAGTCATCGGACGAAGGGGGAGAGGAAGACGAAGAGCCGGTCTATGACGACAGCAAGCCGCTGCGTGTCGCCATCGTCGGCCGCCCGAATGCTGGCAAGTCGACGCTCATCAACCGCTTCCTCGGCGAAGACCGGCTGCTGACGGGGCCGGAAGCCGGGATCACGCGCGATTCCATCTCGGTGGAATGGGAATGGCGCGGCCGCACGATCAAAATGTTCGATACGGCCGGCATGCGCCGCAAGGCCAAGGTGATCGAGAAGCTGGAGAAGCTCTCCGTCGCCGATGCGTTACGCGCCATCCGCTTTGCCGAAACCGTCGTTATCGTCTTCGATGCGACGATCCCCTTTGAAAAGCAGGACCTGCATATCGTCGACCTCGTGCTGCGCGAAGGTCGCGCGGCCGTTCTTGCTTTCAACAAGTGGGACATGATCGAGGATCGTCAGGCCGTGCTTGCCGACCTGCGCGAAAAGACCGACCGGTTGCTGCCGCAGGCGCGCGGCATCCGGGCCGTGCCGATTTCCGGACAGACCGGCTGGGGCCTTGATAAGCTCATGCAGTCGATCATCGATACGGATCGTGTCTGGAACAAGCGCATCTCGACCGCCAAGCTCAATCGCTGGCTGGAGCAGCAGCAGGTGCAGCATCCGCCGCCCGCCGTTTCCGGCCGCCGCATCAAGCTCAAATATATGACGCAGGTTAAGGCCCGCCCCCCGGCTTTCATGGTGTCCTGCACCCGCTCGGATGCCCTGCCGGAATCCTACACCCGCTACCTGATCAACGGGTTGCGTGCGGATTTCGATATGCCGAGCGTGCCGATCCGGATCCACTACCGGTCGCCGGACAACCCCTATGAGGGGAAGAAGAAGCGGACATAATCCGCTTCTGTCGCCTGCCGGGTTAACACAACGGGTAATGTCGGGTCCGCTTCCCGCTCGGCGATTTCGTAGCGCTACCGTGCGACTGTCTCAACGAGCCACTACGTGCCGTCTCTCACGCCTGAAGGCTCAGTCCGTGGGCGAAAGCGGTCCGGCGCGTTCGCCGGGCTTTCTGCTTCTCGGGAGAGACTTGGTGGCGTATTGCCAGGCCTTCTTCCATTTCGGCGTGATGACGCCATTGGCGGCGCGGATATTGTTGATGAACTGCAGCGTCGCAGCTTCCCAGGAATATTGCATTGCAAGCTCGCGCGCCTTCTCCCGCGAACAGGAGAGGGCGGCAAGGCAGGCGGCCTGCAAATTGTCGTCGAGCGCGCCGACGAGGCTATCCTCGCCGATGATATCGAGTGGACCGGTGACCGGATAGGCTGCGACCGGAACGCCTGACGCAAGCGCTTCCAGAATGGTGTTGCCGAATGTATCCGTCAGCGACGGGAAGACGAAGACATCGGCCTGCGCATAGGTCTTCGCCAGGTCCTCACCGAATTTCACGCCAGTAAAATGCGCGTCCGGATAGCGCTCTTCCAGCTCGGCGCGTGCCGGGCCGTCGCCGACCACCACCTTCGAACCGGGCAAGTCGAGATCGAGGAAAGCCGGCAGGTTCTTTTCCAGCGCCACGCGGCCGACTGTCATGAAGATCGGGCGGGGAAGGCCGAAGGGGTTTTCCTCAAGGGGCATCGGATGGAATTGCGTGGCATCGATGCCGCGGCTCCAAGGCATGAGATTCTTGATGCCCTTTGCAGAGAGCTCGCGGGCGAGGCTCGGCGTTGCCACCATGCAGCCTGCGCCGCCATTGTGGAACCAACGCACGAAGGCATAGAGCCAGCTTTCGGGGATCGGCAGCCGCGCAGAGACATATTCGGGAAAACGGGTATGGTAGCTGGTGGAGAAAGGCATGCGCTTCCTGAGGCACCAGCGGCGCGCCGTCAAACCCAGCGGACCTTCCGTCGCGATGTGGACGTAAGAGGGGTTATGCTTTTCGATCTCGCGCGCAACGCGGCTGTACCAGGCGATCGACAGGCGAATCTCAGGATAAGTAGGGCAGGGCACGCTGGCGAAGCGCTCCGGCGTTACCATCGAAACTTCGACGCCCATCTTGGCGAGTTCCCGATTGGTATTTTCGATCGAGCGGACGACGCCGTTGACCTGCGGATGCCAGGCGTCAGTCACGATCACCAGCCGCTCGGGCACGGCTCCGGCGGCTGCGGCACTGGCCCAGCTTTCGCCGCTATATGAATTTGACGGACGTTGCAGCATGCTTCCATTTCCATCAGCGTCGCATGGTTCTGGCAACGCACCACCCCTGGCGGGGTTCCGGAATGGCGATTCCCGCTTTCTTATTTTGGCGGAAGTGCATGATGGAAATATTACAGCCCTGTGCGAGTGTTTACAGGACTTTACGGCCGCTGCGGCCGGGAATTGTGTCGGCAGGAAAAAGCCGGAAGGCGGGAGTGTCTTGAAAAGAAACGGCGCCGGCGGGGAGGCCGGCGCCGCTGTGAAACTTATGCTGCGGCCGAAGCGAAACCAGAAGTCGGGACTTCCGAGATCGTCTTCAGAACCTGCGACGCGATCTTGTAGGGGTCGCCCTGAGAGTTCGGGCGGCGATCTTCGAGGTAGCCTCGATAGTCGTTCTTGATGAAGGAGTGCGGAACGCGGATCGAAGCACCACGGTCAGCGACGCCATAGGAGAACTTGTTCCACGGAGCCGTCTCGTGCTTGCCGGTCAGGCGCTTGTCGTTGTCGGGGCCGTAGACATTGATGTGGTCCATCAGGTTCTTTTCGAACTGGGCCATCAGCGCCTCGAAATAGGCCTTGCCGCCGACTTCGCGCATGTATTTGGTCGAGAAGTTGCAGTGCATGCCAGAGCCGTTCCAGTCGGTGTCTCCGAGCGGCTTGCAGTGATACTCGATATCGATGCCGTACTTTTCAGTCAGGCGCTGCAGCAGGTAGCGTGCCATCCAGATCTGGTCGGCGGCCTTCTTGGAGCCCTTGCCGAAAATCTGGAACTCCCACTGGCCTTTGGCCACTTCGGCATTGATGCCTTCGTGGTTGATGCCGGCTGCGAGGCAGAGATCGAGGTGCTCTTCAACGATTTCGCGGGCAATCGAGCCGACGTTCGAATAGCCGACGCCGGTGTAGTATGGGCCCTGCGGAGCCGGGTAGCCGGACTCGGGGAAGCCGAGCGGGCGGCCGTTTTCGAAGAAGAAATATTCCTGTTCGAAGCCGAACCAGGCATCCTCGTCATCGAGAATGGTTGCACGAGAGTTGCTCGGGTGCGGTGTCACGCCATCGGGCATCATGACTTCGCACATGACGAGCACGCCGTTGGTGCGTGCCGGATCGGGGTAGATGGCAACCGGCTTCAGCACGCAGTCAGAGCTGCGGCCTTCGGCCTGCATCGTCGACGAACCATCGAAGCCCCAGAGCGGGAGCTGTTCGAGCGTCGGGAAACTATCAAATTCCTTGATCTGCGTCTTGCCACGCAGGTTCGGTACCGGGGTGTACCCATCGAGCCAAATATACTCGAGCTTATACTTTGTCATCGCGACTCTCTCTGCTGCGAACTTGAGCAAATCCTGAGGCAGAAGACGCAAGCACGCGCCTTCCCGCCAGGGGATGTCTAAGCTAAAGCACGTAGCGTGCCAGTTCGGGCTGCTGACATAAAAATTTACGAATCACCGGATCGCAGCTGATTTTCGGGTGGCGCCGATAGCTGGCGAAGCGGCGGGCGCTGTAGCTATCTTGGTTTGCAGCAGCCATTTCGAAGCTGGAATCGGATCAAATTCCGGCGTTCAGCCGGATCGATGAAGTTTTGAACACATCGGCACGCTCTTAATCAGGAAATGCTGCTTCGTACGTTTATAATTGCGACATTGCCTTTATTTTATGCAATTTGCGTAAACTATGTGCATTATGCTATTGTCGCGACCGTGAATGTTGATAGGCCGAGCAGAAGAAAGGCTATCTCATGGCAATCGGTTTCCATCGTGAATCCGCAACGATCTACAAGTTCCCCATCAAAGCTGCGCAAGGTCCGAACCGTTTCGAGCGCCTGCGCCTCATGGAGCGAGAGGCCGCCGATATGTGTGACGCTGCGTTCGACAGCTGCTGGTACCATGACGAAGCCGTGCGCACAGACGACAAGAAAACCAATTCCTGATCTCGCGATCTGACTTGAATGCCGCTGAGGCGGGGGCGAGCCTGCGCGTGGCCGCTCGACAAGCGACATGCGCAGGCTTCAACCAAAATGTCAGAGGCCGAGCTTTTCCTTCGGCACCAGTGCGCCATGCTCGCTGACCACGCGCGCGGCGATTTTAGCCCCGAAGCGGGCGGCTGCAGGAGCATCCCGATTTTCAAGATAATGAGCCAGGAAGGCGCCGTTGAAACTGTCGCCGGCGCTGGTGGTGTCTACGACCTTTTCGACCTTTTCCGCCGGCACATGCATTTGCTCGTCAGCAAAGCTCAGCGTTGCGCCTTCTGCGCCGTTCTTGACGACCACATGCGAGGCACCGAGCCCGTGATAGCGCGCGATGGTGGCTTCGATAGAGGCATCGCCGAAATGGGCAACCTCATCATCGAAGCTCGGCATGACGAGCGAGGAGGCACGCCCGCCTTCGCTGATCGTCGTGTGCATGATGTCGTAGCTCGACCAGAGGCGAGGGCGGATATTCGGATCGAAGACAACGAACTTGCCAACCGCCTTGGCACGACGGATTTCTGCCAGCAGCGCATCCGCGTCGTCATGGGAGAGGATCGCGAGCGTGATGCCGGAGAAATAGACGACATCGGCACTTTCCACCGCTTCGCGCAAGCGGTCCGGATCGGCGGCGAGGCTGCGAGCCGCCGAACTGTCGCGCCAGTAGCTGAAGGAGCGCTCGCCGTTCCGTAGATTGATCATGTAGAGACCAGGCGTCTTGCCCTTGATGCGCTGGATGAGATCGGTGCCGATGCCGGCATTGCCCATGAAGGCAACCATTTCGTCGGACATCGGATCATCGCCGAGCGCAGTGAAATAGTCGACCGACCAGGCGGGCGGCAGGCAGGCGCGGGCATACCATGCGGTGTTGAAAGTATCGCCGGCAAAGCCTTTGCGCAGCAGGCCTTCACCTGCCTGCGAGAGCTCCACCATGCATTCGCCGATCGACAGAAACCGTCCGCTCAAGCTTTCCTCCCGGAATTTTTCTGCTCTTGCGGATACGCGAAGAGGCGGGAGGAGACAAGTCAAGGAGAGTTGAAAGTCCATCGCCCCAGTCCCGGGGCGATGGGAAATTCAGGTCAGGGCCTGTCCATATGATAGCAGGCGGCCGTCTGGCTAGGACGGACCAGTTCCGTCGGCGGCATTTCGGTGCGGCAGATATCCGTCGCCTTCCAGCAGCGCGGCGAGAAGACGCAGCCTTTCGGCGGATTCAGCGGCGAGGGCGGGTCGCCCTGCAGGCGAATTCGGGTGCGCAGGCGGGCGAGCTTCGGGTCCGGGATCGGAGCGGCCGAAAAGAGCGCCTGGGTGTACGGATGGGCCGGATGTTCGAAGACCGTGGCGCAATCGCCGGCCTCGACGACCTTGCCGAGATAAAGCACGAGCACGTCATCCGAGATCAGGCGCACGACGGAGAGGTCGTGGCTGATGAAGATCAGCGTCAGGCCGAACTCCTTGCGCAGCTTGCGAAGCAGCGTAATGACCTGGCCCTGGATCGACACGTCGAGCGCCGAGACCGGTTCGTCGCAGATAATAAGCTTCGGTCTCGTGACAACGGCGCGGGCAATACCGATACGCTGCGCCTGACCGCCCGAGAATTCGTGCGGATAGCGATTGATCATCTCCGGCACCAGGCCGACAGCGGCCATGATCTCACGTACGCGGTCGAGACGTTGGGCCTTGGTCAGCTTCGGTTCGAAGACGGTAAGCGGCTCGGCTATGATGTCGCCGACCGTCATGCGTGGATCGAGCGAGGCGATCGGATCCTGGAAGATGATCTGCATGTCGCGGCGTGCGGCACGCATTTCTTCATCCGACAGGTCGAGCAGATTGCGGCCCTGCCAGAGGATGCGCCCCTTCTGCGACTTCAAGAGGCGCAGGATGGAGCGGCCGAGCGTGGACTTGCCGCAGCCGGATTCGCCGACGATGCCGAGCGTGCGGCCTTCGGCAAGATCGAAGCTGACATTGTTGACGGCCGTCAGCATCACCGGCGGCTTGAAGAGAGATTTCGAAGGGATCTCGAACTGGGTCGTCAGGTTCTCGACCCTCAGAAGCGAGCGTTCAGCCATGGCTCAGCAACTCCTCGCGGCGGGGGAAGGGATGGAAGCAGGCGGCACAGTGGTTTGCCCCCTGCTGTTCGAGTTGCGGCGGGTGGTCGATGCAATCGTCCTGAACCTGCGAACAGCGCGGCGAGAAATTGCAGCCCTTCGGCAGGTGCTGCAGGTTCGGCGGGCGGCCGGGAATGACGACGAGATCATCGACGTCCTGATCCGGGCGCGGGATCGAAGCATGCAGCGCTGCCGTATAGGGGTGTGCCGGGTTTTCGAAGAGTTCGTCGACAGGGGCTTCTTCGACGATGCGGCCAGCATACATGACGGCCACTTTGTCAGCCAGGCCCGCCACAACCCCGAGGTCGTGGGTGATCATGATGAGCGCGGTGTTCATTTCCGCCGTCAGATCGTTGAAGAGATCAAGGATCTGCGCCTGGATCGTCACGTCGAGTGCGGTGGTCGGCTCGTCGGCGATCAGCAGCTTCGGCTTGGTGAGCAGCGCCATGGCGATCACGATGCGCTGGCGCATGCCGCCCGAAAGCTCATGCGGATAGAGGTTGAAACGGCGGGTCGGGTCAGGAATGCCGACACGTTTCAGCATGTCGAGTGCTTCGGCCGATGCCGCCTTGGCGGTAAAGCCACGGTGGATCTCGAGCTGTTCCGTCAGTTGCCGGGAAATCCGGAGCGACGGGTTGAGCGCCGTCATCGGATCTTGGAAGACCATGGCCATGTCCTTGCCGCGGACGTTGTCGAGCTCGCGCGGTTTCAGCGCCAGCACGTCCTTTCCTTCGAGCAAGGCCTGGCCGTTCGTTTTGCCGTTCTTGGCGAGCAGCCCCATGATACCGAGAAAGGTTTGGCTCTTACCGGAGCCGGATTCGCCGACGATGGCGATACGTTCGCCGCGGCGAACCGTCAGGTTCATGTTCGAGACGGCCTTCACCTGACCTTCGGGGGTCTCGAATGTGATCGAGTAGTCCTTCAGTTCGAGAAGGGTATCTTTTTGTTTTTCTTGGGACATCTATCGATCCTTCGGGTCGAACGCATCGCGCAGCCCGTCGCCGATGAACAGCAGGCTGAGGAGCAGGGCCACAAGGAAGCTTGCCGGGAAAATCAGCAGCCAGGGCATGCTTTCCATCGCGTCGGTGCCTTCGGCAATCAGAGTGCCGAGCGAGGTCAACGGCTCCTGCACGCCGAAGCCGAGGTAGGACAGGAAGCTCTCGGTGGCGATGATTTCCGGCACCGTCAGCGCTGCGAAAATGACGACGGGGCCGACGAGATTTGGGATAATGTGCTTGGTGATGATCTTGAAAGGCTTCTGACCCGAGGCGCGAGCGGCTTCCACGAATTCGCGGTGCTTCAGCGATAGGGTCTGGCCGCGGACGATGCGGGCCATGGTCAACCATTCAAGCGCGCCGATCGCTGCAAACAGAAGGTAGACGTTCCGGCCGAAGATCACCATCAGCAGGATGACGAAGAGGATGTAGGGAAGCGCATACATGATGTCGACGAAGCGCATCATGATCGCATCCAGCCGGCCACCGATATAGCCCGAGATCGCGCCGTAGAGCACACCGATGACGACGGACACGACCGTAGCCGTCAACGCCACGGCAAGCGAGACGCGCGTGCCGTAGAGAACACGGGCGAGAAGGTCACGACCGTTCGGATCGGTGCCGAAAAAATGTCCGGTGGCGAAAGAGGGCGGATCCTTGAAGGCGGCCCAGTCCGGATCTTCATAGTTGAAGGGAATGAAGTTCGGGCCGAGGAAGGCGGCGAGGATCAGCAGCACCAGCACGCCGATCGATATGACCGCGGCCTTGTTGCGCGAGAGCCGGCGCAGTGCGTCTCTGGTCAACGAGCGGCCTTCCGGCGCAAGGCCCTCCGCTTCCAGCAGCTCGGCTGCGAGCAGCTCTCTTTTCGCGGGATTGAGGATCATCGGTTTCTCACTTTCGGGTCCAGCCAGGCATAGGCGATGTCGACCAGAAGGTTCAGGAACACGATCAGCACCATGTAGAAGATGACCGTGCCGAGAACCATGCCGTAATCGCGGTTCAGCGCCGCATTGACGAAATAGCGGCCGATGCCGGGCAATCCGAAGATGCTCTCGACAACCAGCGAGCCGGTGAGAAGGTAACTTGCCGCCGGTCCCAGATAAGAGACGACGGGCATCATCGCGGGCTTCAACGCGTGGCGCATGACCGTCAGGCGCGGGCCGATGCCCTTGGCCTTGGCTGTGCGGATGAAGTTCTGGTTCATCACTTCGATCATCGAGCCGCGGGTGATGCGCGAGATGCGCCCGGCATGCGGCAGGGCCAGAACGACGATCGGCAGAACGAGATATTTGATCGAACCGTCACCCCAGCCGCCGACGGGGAACCACGCGAGGTGGATGCCGAAGATCAGTTGCATGATCGGTGCGATCAGGAAGTTCGGGAGAACGACGCCCACCAGGATGAGAGCGCCCAGAATATAGTCTGGTGCCTTGTTCTGATAGAGCGCCCCGAGACAGCCGACGGCGACGCCGACGATGATGGCGATCAGGAAGGCAGCCGTACCGATGGTGAAGGTGTAGGGCAGACCGATCGCGATCTGCTGAGCGACGGTGAAGTCCTCACTCGCGAAGGAGGGGCCGAGGTCGCCTCTCAGCAGGTCGCCGACATAGATCAGGTACTGCTGAATGAGCGGTTTATCCAGATTGTAGTGGATCGCGAGGTTTTTCAGGATCACCGGCGGCAATGGCCTTTCGCCATCGAAGGGGCCGCCGGGAGCAAGGCGCAAAACGAAAAAGCAAGCTGTGACGGCGATCCACAGGACGGGGATCGTCGACAGCAATCGACGGAGGGCGTATTTGATCATGGTCGTGGAGCGGCTCTTCCCGGACCGGCCGGGAAGAGCCTTTCATCCTTATTCCTTGATGGACAGCCAGCGCGTGCGATGGATGTCTTGAACGTTGTCGACGAAGCCCTCGATCTTGGGCGAGACGACGTTCTTGGAGACGTAGTAGTAGATCGGCAGGGCGGCGGTGTCGTCGAGCGCGAGCTGTTCGGCTTTCTTGAAGATCTCGGCGCGCTTCGTCAGATCGGTCTGAGCGTTGCCTTCCTTGATCAGCTTGTCGTATTCGGCATTCGACCAGCGGCCGTAGTTCATCTGAACGCCGGTTACGAGAAGGTTCAGGAAGTTGTCCGGATCGTTGTAGTCGGCGAGCCAGCCGGCACGGCCGATCTGCACTTCACCGCGCTGCAGTTGGTCGTAGTGGACCTTCGTTTCAGCGTTGACGAGTTCAACGTTCACGCCAAGCGGCTTCCACATGGAGGCGATTGCGACGGCAATGCGCTTGTGATTGTCGTTGGTATTATACTTGAGTTCGGTCGTCAGGGGATGGTCAGGACCGAAACCGGCCTCCTTCAGCAGCTTCTTGGCTTCTTCAACCTTGTCCTTATAGGGAAGATCCTTCCAGGAGACATAGGCGGGTTCGCCGTAGTTTGCCGTGCCCGGCGGGACCCAGGAATATGCCGGCAGTTCGCCGGTGCCGAGGATCTGCGGACCGATGACTTCGCGGTTGATCGCCATGGAGAGCGCCTGGCGGACGCGCTTGTCGTTGAAGGGCGGCTTGGTGGAGTTGATGACGTAATAGTAGAGGCCGGAGAAGGGGGCGACATGCGCCTGGCCCGGCAGGTTCTTCTTCATCCATTCATACTGGTCGGTTGGGAAGTCGGTCATGATGTCGAATTCGCCAGCGCGGTAGCGCTTGAGCGCGGCTTCCTGGTCTTCAAGCACGAAGAACTTCGCGCCGTCGATCTTCAGATCCTTGACGCCGTAATACTGGTCGTTCTTGACGGTGGTGACGTGCGAGCCGGGAACCCACTCGACCGGCTTGTACGGACCGTTGGTGACGATGTTGCCAATCTTGACCCAGTCCTGACCCTTGGCCTCGACGACATGCTTCGGCAGCGGATACGCCGTATAGTGCATCAGGGCGTTGATGAAATAGGGGGTCGGGTTCTCGAGGGTGATCTCCAGCGTCTTGTCGTCGATCGCCTTGACGCCGAGCTCGTTCAGGTCAGTGATCTCGCCCTTGTTGATCTTCTCAGCGTTCTTGATGGTGAACTGCAGATAGGCGTAGTCGGCCGCATTCTTGGGGTCCACGAGGCGCTGGAAGGCGAAAACGAAGTCGCCTGCGGTTACCGGCTGGCCATCAGACCACTTGATGCCGTCGCGCAGCTTGAAAGTGTAGACCTTGCCGTCGGGGGAAATGGTCCAGCTTTCGGCCTGACCCGGAACCGGGTTGTCCTTGGCGTCTTCGGTGACGAGGCCTTCGAAGATGTCGCCGGCAATACGGTTTTCCCAGTCGCCTGAGAGTTTTTGCGGATCCAGCGAGGTGGGGTCGCCACCATTATGGATGTTTAGCGTGGCCGCTTGGGCCGAAAATGCGAGCAATGAGCCAACCATTGCGGACGCGAGAAATTTTTTCGTGAAAAAGGACATGGTGGGTCCACCTTTCTAGGCTTTTCGCCTTTTCTTAGTCATTTGTTCCCGGTTTGACCTGTTACGTGCAGGTCAACGGCACCTTAACGCAAAGGTTTGGCGTTGCAACCCCTAAACCAGTGGGTAGCATTCGGGTGTGGACAAGCTTATAAACGGCCCCCTTTTGTCCGATCGCGACTGCGCGATCTTTGCTTGAGAATAGAGATTGCGCTGTTGTCTTTTGCTTCGTCGCCATTAGTCTGGCGTTCGAAATGAAGCGGGAGATGGCGGCAATGGCATTGCAGAGAGGTGGGAACGCGGATTGGTGGCGCGGTGCGGTGATCTATCAGGTTTATCCGCGCTCGTTTCAGGATACGAACGGCGATGGGCTCGGCGATCTCAGAGGTATAACCCGGCGTCTTTCCCATATTGCAAGCCTCGGCGTCGATGCGATCTGGCTTTCTCCCTTCTTCAAGTCGCCCATGGCCGACATGGGCTATGACGTCTCCGATTATTGCGACGTCGATCCGATTTTCGGCATGCTCGACGATTTCGACGCGATGATGGCAGAGGCCCACAGGCTCGGCATCAAGGTCATCATCGATCAGGTGATTTCCCATACATCCGACCGGCATCCGTGGTTCGTGGAGAGCCGTTCCAGCCGTACGAATGAGAAGGCCGATTGGTATGTCTGGGCCGATCCGAAGCCGGACGGGACGGCGCCGAACAACTGGCTGTCGATCTTCGGCGGCCCCGGCTGGGAATGGGACGGCGTGCGCCGGCAATATTATCAGCACAACTTCCTGACCTCGCAGCCTGACCTGAACTTTCACAGCAAGGAGGTTCAGGACGCAGTTCTGCAGACCGTGAAATTCTGGCTCGACCGCGGCGTGGATGGATTCCGCCTGGACACGGTGAATTACTACTTTTGCGACAAGCTGCTTCGGGACAATCCGCCGCACGAGCCCGACCCGGATCAGGTCGGTCTCGATGCGCCCGACACCAATCCCTACGGCATGCAGAACCATCTTTATGACAAGACGCAGCCGGAGAACCTCGAATTCCTCAAGCGTTTCCGGGCTCTGCTCGATCAATACGAGGGGCGCACGACCGTCGGTGAAGTCGGTGATGGAGCGCGCTCACTGAAGACCGTTGCCGCCTATACGACCGGCGGCGACAAGCTGCATATGTGCTATACGTTCGATCTGCTCGGACCGGATTTCACCGCCGATCATATTCGCGGCTGTGTCGAGACCTTCCAGCGCATGGTGAAGGACGGCTGGGTCTGCTGGGCCTTCTCCAATCATGACGTCAATCGTCATGTCAGCCGCTTCGCCCTGACGGAAGAGGAACGTCCCGTGATCGCCAAGCTGGCGATTTCAGTGCTTGCGGCCTTGCGAGGATCGATCTGCCTCTATCAGGGCGAGGAATTGGGACTGCCGGAGGCGGAACTCGCCTTCGAAGACCTGCGCGACCCCTATGGCATCCGCTTCTGGCCGGCCTTCAAGGGTCGCGACGGATGCCGCACGCCGATGCCCTGGGAGGCCGGCAAGGCGCATGCGGGGTTTACCAGCGCGGAGAAGAGCTGGCTGCCGGTGCCCTATGAACAGGCAGCGCTTGCCGTCGACACGCAGGAAAATAATGAGGGCTCGGTTCTGCACCATTATCGGCGCACACTTGAATTCCGGAAGAGCCAGCCCGTGCTGCTTGATGGCAGCATGGAGTTCGTCGGTGCGGACAAGAATCTCCTGTCTTTCGTCCGCGAAAAGGGTGACGAGAAGTTGCTTTTTGTCTTCAACCTGACCCGTGAGCCTGCGGAATTTGAGCTTCCTGCAGGCATGAAGTTGGGCGCTACGCTGGCGATGCCGGGGTTCCATGCTGTTGCCGGCGCTCATGCGGTGAAGCTCGGTGCGCTCGACGCTTTCTGTGCCCGCATCAGCTAAGCGGTCAGCCGAGCAACATAAAGCGATCGACATCCACCATTCCCTTGTCCGAAATCTTCAAATGCGGGATCACGGGCAGGGGCAGGAAGGCGACCTGCAGGAAGGGTTCTTCCAGTGTCGTGCCGAGGGCGTAGGCGGCCTTGCGCAGATGGTGCAGCGTGTCGCGCACCGTCTCGTAAGGTTCCAGGCTCATCAGGCCTGCGACGGGCAGGGCGATCTCGCCCGTGACCTTGCCGTTTTCGACCACCACGAAGCCCCCCTTGATCTCGCCGAGACGGTTGGCGGCGAGCGCCATGTCATCTTCGCTGACACCGACGACGCAGATATTGTGGCTGTCATGGCCGACTGTCGAGGCGATGGCGCCTTTCTTCAATCCGAAACCCTGAACGAAACCGTTGGCGTGATTGCCATTCTTGCCATGGCGCTCGATGACGGCGACCTTGATGATATCGTTGCCGAGGTCGACGGTCGTCTGATTGCCGTTGGCCGGCAGGCGGTAGCGACGGTGCTCGGTGATGATCTTGCCGGGCATGACGCCGATGACGGACGTTTCGCCCTCCGAGACGGGCACGCCGAAATGGGCCGCATTGACCGGCCGCGCCTTGACACTGTCGAGGCCGACGGGTGACACGGGCTTTCGGGTGGCAAAAAGTGCGTCGGTAACTTGGCGGCCGGCCGAGAAGACCATCTCTGCCCGGCAATTCTCCAGGCTGTCGATAATGACAAGATCGGCGCGCCAGCCGGGGGCAACGAGGCCGCGGTCACGCAGGCCGAAAGCGCGCGCGGCGGAGATCGAGGCAGCACGGTAGATCGCCACCGGTTCGACGCCTTTGGCGATTGCCGTGCGGATCATGTAGTCAAGATGGCCCTGCTCGGCGATATCAAGTGGATTGCGATCATCGGTGCACAGCGCGAGATAGGGAGACAGACGCTCCGTGATGATGGGCATCAGGGCATGCAGGTCCTTCGAAACCGAGCCCTCGCGAACCAAGATATGCACGCCTTTGCGGATTTTCTCCAGTGCCTCAGCGGCGCTCGTGCATTCATGCTCAGTGCGGATGCCGGCAGAAAGATAGCCGTTGAGATCCTTGCCAGAGAGAAGCGGCGCGTGCCCGTCTATATGTCCGCCCTGGAAGGCGTCGAGTTTGGCCATGCAGACGGGATCCTTATGAATCACGCCGGGAAAATTCATGAATTCGGCAAGGCCGATAACTTTGGGGTGGTCGCGATAGGGCAGGAGGCTTTCGACCGGCAGGTCGGCGCCTGACGTTTCCAGATGCGTGGCCGGCACGCAGGAGGAAAGCTGGACGCGGATATCCATGACGGTTTCCAGCGCCGAAGCGAGGAAGAATTCGATGCCTTCCTTGCCGAGCACGTTGGCGATCTCATGGGGGTCGCAGATCGCGGTCGTCACGCCGTAAGGCAGGACACAGCGGTCGAATTCATGGGGCGTGACCAGCGAGGATTCGATGTGCAGGTGGGTATCGATGAAGCCTGGAACGACGATCTTCCCGGAAATATCGATCTCAGTCTCACCATCGTAGGTGCCACAGGTACCGACAACGCGGTCGCCGCCGATGGCGATGTCCGACTGAACGAGTTCGCCTGTCACCAGATCGAAGAACTGTCCGCCTTTCAACACGATATCGGCCGGAATGCGACCCACACCCTGATCGATGAGATGTTCGAGCTTGGCGGTCATAACTATCCTCGCGATGCAATCGATTCCGCGAGTTATAGCGCATCTGTTTCCGGATTCGATGCCCGCAAACGAAACCGGGCGCCAATGGCGCCCGGTCCCGTGTTTCATTCGTTCCGCTTATTCGGCAGCGACGATCTTGCCGCCTTCCCACTTGTAGAGCGAGAAGCTCTGAGAGGAGAGGTCGCCGGTTTCGCCGTAGGTGAGCTTGCCGATTGCAGTCGGGATCTCTTCGCCGCTCTTCAGGGCAGCCGCGACAGCTTCCGCGTCGTCGGCGCTGCCAGCCTTCTCGATGCCGGCCTTCAGCACTTCGACTGCGGCATAGGCGTTGAGCGTGAAGGCTTCAGCCGGGATCTTTTTGGCGGCGAGCGCGTCGGCAGCAACCTTGGAGTCCGGGCTCTTGGTGGCGTCGGAGGCGTTGGTGAACAGCGTGCCGGCTGCCGCATCCGTGCCGATCGTCCAGAATTCGGTGTTGGAGAGGCCGTCGCCGCCGATGATCTGAGCGTTGACCGAGAGGTCATGCAGCTGGCGGGCGAGCAGGCCGCCTTCCGGGTGATAGCCGCCGAAATAGATGAGATCGACATTCTCGGCCTTGATGCGAGTCGTCAATGCGGAGAAATCCTTGTCGCCGGGCGTGATGGAGTCGTTGATGACTTCGGTGACGCCGCCGGCGTTCAGCGTTGCCTTGAAGGCATCGGCGAGGCCCTTACCATAAGCGCCCTTGTCGTTGATGATAGCGACGCGCTTATCCTTGAAATGTGCGAGAACGTATTTGGCGGCGACTTCAGCCTGCTGGTCGTCACGGCCGCAGGTGCGCAGAACGTTCGTCAGGCCGCGCTTGGTAAGGTCAGGCGCGGTGGCGGTCGGGGTGACCATCAGCACGCCGTTTTCCGCCAGAACGTCGGAAACCGGGATAGCAACGCCAGAGGTGACCGGACCGACGACGAAGTGAATACCTTCGCCGACAACCTTGTTTGCAGCGGAAACGCCTTGCTTCGGTTCGCCGGCGTCGTCGGCAAGTTCGAGGACGACCTTCTGACCGAGAATGCCGCCCTTCTTGTTGATTTCATCGACAGCGGTCTGCGCGCCGTTCTTTACCTGATCACCATAGGCAGCCACCGGACCCGTCAGCGGAGCGATGAGGCCGATGGTTATATCCGCATGCGCAAGTGGCGCAAATACCAGAGAGGCGACAAGCGTCGCCGTCAGAGTCTTCAGGGTCATGTTCTGTCTCCTTGGGTGGGGTCGCCTTCGACCACCGGTTGCTTGCCACGCAGGCCGTTTCTTTGTCAGCGCTTCCTGCGGAAGCGTGCCAAGGACGAAGAAAAGCTGCGCGATCAATGAGCTTCGCGTCCATGTTTGGCTCGCGCAGCGCATGGCAAGATTTCTAGAAATTTCGGTAAGGTTCCGCAAGATGATAACAAGATCGGGCGCCTCTTTGCCAAATTTGAAAAGATTGCGCCCGATTTTTTGATTTTTCAGTCCATTTGCCGCAATTTTCGGTCTGCCTGTGCGGCCACTCGCAGGCTTGCCATATTCATATCAGGTAACCTTAGTCAAAAGGTGACGTTTTCCCGATTGCGCGCGTTCAATCGCGCTTCGCTTGCAACCTTTGCAGAAAGCTGAAGCGAAACCTGCTTCGCCAGATCTATGGGCGGTGCATTTCGATCGCCGGCCCTGGCCTATCTCAAGCCGGAATGCTTCCTCATCCCCAGTGGCCGAGGGGGCGCCGAGATGAGGGAGATGCGCTATTGCTGAGAGAGGGCCTTTCGCAGGAAGTCAGTAATCAGGCCGGTAGCTTGGGCTGATTTGCCCCGTCTGCAGGAAATTTCTCACGACGGAGGCCGATAACGCGATTGAGGTCGCCGACATCAAAAGAGAGGGCGAGGCCGAAGCCTCGCCCTTGAATTCGGTCGGGATGATCGAGTTAGATGTTGTTCTGCAGGATCGTGTGCAGCTTGCCGAAGAGCTCGTCGATGTGTTTCTTCTCGATGATCAGCGGTGGCGATAGCGCGATAATGTCGCCTGTTGTGCGGATCAGCAGGCCGTTTTCGTAAGCCTTAAGGAAGGCCGTAAAGGCGCGTTTGGTGGGTTCGCCGACGATCGGGTCAAGCTCGATGGCGCCGATGAGACCTGTATTTCTGATGTCGATGACGTTGGGGCAATCCTTCAGCGAGTGCAGCGCATCGGCCCAGTAGTCGGAAAGCTCGCCTGCGCGGGTCAACAGGCCTTCTTCCTTGTAGGTGTCGAGCGTCGCAATCGCGGCAGCCGAAGCGATCGGGTTCCCAGAATAGGTATAGCCGTGGAAGAACTCGATCATATGCTCGGGGCCGTTCATGAAGGCATCATGGATTTCCGAGGTCACGAAGACGGCACCCATCGGGATGACGCCGTTGGTCAGGCCTTTGGCGGTGGTGATGATATCAGGCTTCACGTCGTAATATTGAGCAGCGAAAGGAGCGCCGAGGCGGCCGAAGCCGGTGATGACCTCGTCGAAGATCAGCAGGATGCCATGCTTGGTGCAGATCTCGCGCAGCTTCTGCAGATAGCCCTTCGGCGGAATGAGAACGCCGGTGGAGCCGGCGACTGGCTCGACGATGACGGCGGCGACCGTTGAGGCGTCATGCAGGGTGACGATGCGCTCGAGTTCGGTCGCGAGATCGCCGCCGTGCTCGGGTTCGCCGCGGGTGAAATTGTTCTTGCCGGGCAGGTGGGTGTGCGGCATGTGGTCGACGCCGGTCAGCAGCGTGCCGAACATCTTGCGGTTGGTGACGATGCCGCCGACGGAGATGCCGCCGAAATTGACGCCGTGATAGCCGCGCTCGCGGCCGATCAAGCGGAAGCGCGAGCCATTGCCTTTGACGCGGTGATAGGCAAGAGCGACCTTGAGAGCCGTCTCGACCGATTCAGAACCGGAATTGGTGTAGAGGACGTGGTTCATGCCCTCGGGTGCGATATCAACCAACCGGTTGGCAAGCTCGAAGGCCTTGGGGTGGCCGAGCTGGAAGGCTGGGGCGTAGTCGAGTTCGCCCGCCTGCTCACGGATCGCTTCGGTGATCTTCGGGCGGCAGTGTCCGGCATTGACGCACCAGAGGCCAGCCGTACCGTCCAGAACCTGACGCCCGTCATGGGTCTGGTAGTACATATCCTTCGCGCTCACGAAGAGGCGCGGTTCCTTCTTGAACTGGCGGTTCGCGGTAAAGGGCATCCAAAAGGCGCGAAGGTCGTTTGGCGTTGCATTCAGGCGGTTGGACATGCTGTTCTCCTGGCCGTTGGGGAGGCCGTTCCCGTTTTAGGCTTGGCGCCGATTATTTTTTACTGCCCGGTCAAATTATCAGCGCCCGGAAAAGCGTCAAGCCGCAGAAGCGTCGCCATCTGACGTTCCCGAATGCTTGATGCGTCATCAATCCTTCGCCCGACATGGCTACAAAGACCGATGGCCGCAATGGCCGAGGGGCATTTTTTCATTTCATTGAAATTCAACCGTTTTTACCGGAGGTAGTCATGACGGACCGCCAGAAGACCAGACCGCGTCCCAATCCGCGGCGTGCATTTGCGCCGAGCTACGGCACCATTCTCGAAGAAGGCGTTCGTCGCCGCACCGTTCTCAAGGGCTTCATCGCAGCCGTGGGGGCGGCTGCTTTTGCGCCAGCGCTCAAAGCAACGAAAGCAGAGGCTGCCGAGTCGACGCTCACTTTCCCCGAGCTAAAGCGCGTGCGCGACACCACCGATCACTGGCCCGAAGGTTACGAGCGCCAGATCCTTGTTCGCTGGGGTGACGCTCTCTTTGCCGACAGCCCGGAATTCGACGTCACCAAGCTCAACGGCAAGGCGGCCGAGCGCCAGTTCGGCTACAATAACGACTTCACGCAGTTCCTGCCGTTGCCCTGGGGCGAGAAGAGCTCTGATCACGGGCTGATGGTCGTCAGCCATGAATATGCGACGCCCTTCCTGATGTTCCCGGGTCTGACAGCGGAGGATTACCGCGAGAAGATGACGGAGGACCAGATCCGCGCGGTCATGGCCGCTGTCGGCGTGTCCGTCTTCGAGGTGCGCAAGGATGGCAACCAGTGGCAGGTGGTCAAGGACGGCAAATATAACCGCCGCATTCATATGAGCACGGAAATCGGCATTTCCGGCCCGGCTGCCGGTGACGATCGTCTCAAGACCAAGGCCGATCCGACCGGCACGGTCGTGTTCGGCACGATCTCGAACTGCAATGGCGGCATTACGCCCTGGGGCACGATGCTCTCGGGCGAAGAAGGCGCGATGGACGTTTTTGCCGGCGACTATACCAAACCGAACCAGGAACTGGTCGAACGCCAGGGCTGGGATGAAGATGAAAACGATATCTATTCCGTCAGCCGCGTCGAGCCGCGTTTCAAGTTCGAGGAGGAGCCGAATGAGTGGATGCGTTTCGACTGGGTGGTCGAAATCGATCCGTTCGATCCGACGGCAAAGCCGGTCAAGCGTACGTCGCTCGGCCGCATGACCCATGAAGGCGCGCAATGTTGCGTCGCTCCCGACGGGCGCGTCGTGGTCTTCATGGGCGATGATGACGATTTCGAATATATCTACCGCTTCGTCACCCGCGATCCGTGGAAACCCAATGATCGGGCGGCCAACAAGGATCTGCTCGACCACGGCACGCTATCGGTCGCCAAGTTCGAGAGCGATGGCACGATGCGCTGGATTCCCCTCGTTGCCGGCGAAGGCCCGCTGACGGCGGAGGCCGGTTTCAAGACGCAGGCCGATGTGGTTCTGGCGACCCGCGCTGCCGCGGACCTCGTCGGTGCTACACCGATGGATGGGCCGGAAGGCTTCATCCCGCATCTCGGCACCGGCAAGCTTTACGTCGCCATGACAGAGAATGAGGACCGCTTGCCGAAGGGCGAGGGTGACAAGGAGCGCGAACAGGTCAACGTCGCCAATCCGCGCGGTCCGAACCCCTACGGCCATCTGCTGGAGCTCGTGGCGCCCGGCAGTCCTGACAAGCCGGATTATGCGGCCGAAAGCTTCAAGTGGGATGTCTTCGTCCTCTGCGGCGATCCGGCAAAACCCGAAGACCAGGCGATGTTCCACCCGGCGACCACCTCGTCAGGCTGGTTCACTGATCCTGACAACCTCGCTGTGGATCCGGCAGGCCGTCTTTGGATAACGACCGACGGTCCGCCGCCGGAAGGCATCGCCGATTCCGTCTATGTCATGGATACGGAAGGTCCGGGCCGAGCCCTGCCGAAGCTCATCTATATCGCGCCAGTCGGTTCGGAGACCTGCTCTCCGACCTTTACCTCTGATGGTTCCAGCGTATTCCTCTCGGTTCAGCATCCGGGTGAATTGCGCATGGCCGACAATGAGGATGCGACCTCGATGGAAGATGCCGGCACCAGCTGGCCGGACTTCAAACCAGGCGTACCGGCCCGTCCGTCGCTCGTCGTGCTGACGCGCGGCAACAACGGCGTGGTGGGCAGCTAGGCCCGTCTTTCCTTGAACGTGTCGCGATCCTTCGGTTCGCTGTCACGCTTTAGGTCCTTGGTTCCGCATGTCGTGATCGAAACCACTGCGCCGTTTTTCGCGACATGCTTGAAGCAACAAGACCGGCAAATCTTGCGAATTGCCGGTCTGTCAGACTTCAGGTGCTGATTAGCGCAAGCGGCGTCCGCGGAGACGTCTCCTTCGGAACGCTGCTCAGGCTGACATCATATCAGCGCGAACATCAGGCAGCGGACCTGCTGCGGTTCTGGGTCACATAGATATCCTCGAGTGTTGCGAGGATTTTCATGACCGGTTCGGAGTTGCTGGAGTAGTAGATCGTCTGTGCATCACGACGGGTCTTGACCAACTTCTGAGCGCGCAATTTCGACAGATGCTGGGAGAGGGCCGACTGGCTCAAGCCGACCTGAGTGGCGAGAACGCCGACAGGCACTTCTCCCTTTACCAGGCTGGTGAGGATCAGCAAACGCTTGGGGTTGGCCATGGCCGATAATAAAGCTGCCGCCACATTGGTGTGCTCGGCCAAATCAGAGGTTTCCATATTTTTCTTCCTAATGCGAAACGTACATCATCCGTACAGGCACAGGCCGTCAGACGGTTCTTTGACTGACGGCGAAAACTAGCAATTGGGCTCGAAGATTGTATATACCTAAATTTAAGGTACCAGGTATGCTATTTTAGATATGTTTGAACAAATGTGATCTAAATCCTCAGCGGGTATGTCGAACTCGTAACGCAACAATAAGTCACCTGAAATCATATCAAAACCTTCAGAATCGACCCCACATATGCGCCAAGGGCCTGGTTCAGAGACCTTTAGCCTGGATATCAGCGCCGACATCAGATTTGGATGGCGCGCTACTAAATCTTGCACTGCTGCGTCAGCTTTTTCAGCGATGTCGTCGTTTGATTGGGAGTGAATCACCAGATCGCTGCCTTCCAAAATGTAGGCACGACCGAAGCCGCCATTAAGGCTGGCCGATTGCGGGATGAGGCGAAAGAAGCGGAAATCCGGAAAATCGATATAGAGTTTCGCCTTGGCGTGGCGGCCGAGAAAACGGGTGCGAATGCGTGTATGGAGGGGCGTGTCGCGGTCCACCAGTTCCGCACGGCATTGGGTCGTCAGGCGGGCATAGGCGAGCGGATCGCCCTTGCCTGGCTCGCCGGTCAGCAGCGACGCCCTGGCATCGGCGGCGATCGCTTTTGTGTGGGCCGAGAGCGCGGAAACCAGAATGACCGGCACGCCGTCAATGTCGGTGCCGAGAAGAACCCGGCTTGCGAAGGGAAAGCCGGTTTCAGGATCGAGAACGGCAAGGGCCGCGAAGCGGGCGGAGCGCAGGAGGGTGCGTGCCAGCTTGCGGGCTTCGTCGTCGGTTTCGCGCAAAGTGGATGACGGTTCTTTCATATCCGCTATGTTGCAAAGCGGAGTGAATGGATCAAGTCTAAAGCGCGCCGTCATCTCCAGGATGCAGGTGCCACGCTTCAGGTTCTTGTTCCGGCTGCCGTCACTGCAAAACCGCTGCACAGTTTTGCGGTGACGCGCCTTATTCCTTGCGCCTGTGCCGCGTCAGGCCGGTGACGACATCCTGCGCCGAGATGGTGCCGATGACCTGGCCATTGTCGACCACGCCGATGCTGCCGGGCTGCCGGGAGAGGGCATCGAGAATATCGACAAGCGATGTCGTGGGGCGTGCGGTGGCGCTAACCGACATGCCGATTGCCGCATCGCCGAGCCCGGGCTGCATGACGTCGCAGGCCGTCAGCATATTAATCGGGTTCATGTTCTGCACGAAATCGGCGACATACTGGTCGGCCGGGTTCTTGACGATTTCCTGCGGCGTTCCGCACTGAATGATCCGTCCGCCCTCCATGATAGCAATGCGATTTCCGATGCGGAATGCCTCGTCGAGATCGTGGCTGACGAAGAGGATGGTCTTCTTCAGCCGCCGCTGGAATTCCAGCAACTCGTCCTGCAGTCGCGTGCGGATCAACGGATCGAGCGCTGAGAACGGCTCATCCATCAGCAGGATCGGAGCACCGGTGGCGAATGCCCGGGCAAGGCCAACGCGCTGCTGCATGCCGCCGGAAAGTTCATTGACCTTGCGGTCCGCCCATTTGGTGAGGTTGACGAGTTCGAGCTGCTCTCCGACGCGGTTCTTGCGTTCCGCATCCTTCATGCCGGCGAGTTCGAGGCCGAAGCCGACATTTTCGGCGACGGTCCGCCATGGCAGGAGAGCGAACTGTTGGAACACCATGGAGACGGTATGCGTGCGCAGATCGCGCAGCGCCTTGGCATTGCATTTGTATGGGTTCACCGGCCCTGTTGCCGTCGAAACGGCGACGTCGCCGCGCACGACGGGTGCAAGTCCATTGACGGCGCGCAGAAGTGTCGACTTGCCGGAGCCAGAAAGCCCCATCAGCACGAGGATTTCGCCTTCCTGTATCGTCAGCGACGCGTTGGCCACACCGAGAACGAGGCCCGTTTCGGCGCTGATCTCATCGCGCGTGCGTCCCTTATCGACCATGGCGAGTCCGATTTCCGGCCGGTCGCCGAAGATGATGCTGACGTCGTTGAAACTGACCGCGGTCATGCGCCATCTCCTTCGCCTGCGGTGCGGAACATGCGGTCCAGAATGATTGCCAGGATGACGATACAGAAACCGGCCTCAAAACCCTTGGCGATGTTGACCGTGTTCAAGGCACGCACGACGGGTACGCCGAGACCGGGAGCGCCAACGAGCGCGGCGATGACAACCATCGAGAGGGAGAGCATGATGGTCTGTGTCAGGCCGGCCATGATCTGCGGCGTTGCAAAGGGCAGCTCGACCTTGCGAAGAACCTGCATCGGCGTCGCGCCAAAGGCGACGGCGGCCTCGACTAGGGAAGGGGGCGTCGAGATGATGCCGAGACGGGTGAGGCGGATAGGGGCAGGGATCGCGAAGATGACGGTTGCGATCAGGCCTGGCACCATGCCGAGGCCGAAAAGGATAAGGGCTGGAATCAGATAGACAAAGGTCGGGATGGTCTGCATGAGGTCAAGCACGGGTCGCATGGCCGCATAGATCCAGGCGCGACGGGCAGCTGCAATGCCGAGTGGAATGCCGATCACCATGCTGACGAAAGTTGCGGCGAGCACGAGCGCCAGCGTTTCTGTCGTCTCTTTCCAGTAGCCCTGGTTCATGATGAGCAGCAGCCCAAGACAGGTGAAGACCGCTACCGTTATCGATCGGCGCAGCCACCAGGCGACGAGGCTGATGATAAGGATGGCAATCAGCGGATTGGGCGTCTGCAATAGGAAAAGCAGGCCGTCGATGACGTGCGATAGCAGAGCGGAGAGTTGCTTGAAGAACCATTCGCCGTTCGTCGTCAGCCAATCAACTGATGATTTGGCCCAGGGGCCAATGGGAATTTTAGCGTCAGTGATCCAATTCACGAGGCGCGCCTGTCTTTTGAGAACGAAGATCGGGATGAAAATGAAAACGGGGCGGCAGGTCCGCCCCGTTCATCTCATCAGAGGCCGAGGCCGGACTTGATAGCCGCAAGGCCATCACCGCTGCCATCGCGCGTCTTGACGCCGGCAAGCCAGGGCTCGACCGCTGACGGATTAGCCTTCAGCCACTCACCCGCTGCCTTTTCCGGATCTTCACCGTCGTTCAGGATCTTGTTCATGATCTCATTCTCCATCTTCAGGGAGAACTTCAGGTTCTTGACCAGCGTCCCGACATTCGGGCATTCGCCGAGGTAACCGGCACGCACGTTGGTATAGACTTCAGCGCCGCCGAAGTTCGGTCCGAAGGTATCATCGCCGCCCGACAAATAGGTGATCTTGAAGTTGGTATTCATCGGATGCGGTTCCCAGCCGAGGAAGACGATAGGCTTGCCTTCCTTTTCGGCGCGGGCGACCTGCGCCAGCATGCCCTGCTCGGAGGATTCGACAAGTTCCATGTCCTTCATGCCGAAGGTGTTCTTGTCGATCATGTCGATGACGTGGCGGTTGCCGTCATTACCGGGCTCGATGCCGTAGATCTTGCCGTCGAGATCGCTCTTGTGAGCGGCGATATCCTTGAAGTCCTTGATGCCGAGTTCGGCGCCCTTGGCATTGGTCGCCAGGGTGTACTTGGCGCCGACGAGGTTCGGACCGTAGGACTCGACAGACTTGTCGTCGAGATAGGGCTGGATATCCCCCTTCTGGGACTGCATCCAATTGCCAAGGAAGACGTCGATGTCCTTGTTCTTCATCGACGTATAGGTGACCGGCAATGAGAGAACCTTGACGTCGGTTTCATAGCCGAGCTTCTTGAGGAGCAGGGAAGCGGTTGCAGTGGTGGAGGTGACGTCCGTCCAGCCGATGTCGGAAAGATGGACAGTGGAGCAGCTTTCGGGATCAGCGGAGAAGGCGACGGTCGCAACGGAGAGGGCAGCGACAGCAGTTGCGGTAACGAGTTTGAATGCGCTTGTTGTTTTCATTTTAGACTCCCAGTCTTACGTTCCCAAGCCAACCATCATTAGCCCAGTTTTACAAGCAATCTCGGCGCGTTTGCGGCGTTCCGGCCTATGTGATTGCGACGCACTCGCGTTTTTTGGGAATGCCTCGTTTTCAAGGCTTTTGGCGATTTTAACATCGGGATTTCCTGTGATTATCGATTCGCCGGGGCTTTTCTTTGCGTTCTCCAGCTTCCAAGAAGCCAGACAAGGAGAATCCGATGGCAAAACTCTATTTCAACTACTCGACGATGAATGCCGGCAAGTCGACGATGCTGCTGCAGGCCTCCTACAATTACCAGGAGCGCGGCATGCGCACGGTTCTCTTGATTGCGGCCTTCGACGACCGGGTCAGGAGCGGCGTTATCGGATCGCGTATCGGGCTTGAAGCGGAGGCCATCCCTTTCGAAAGCGACAGCGATCTCTATGGGCTGATCCGGCAACTCGGCGCTGAGGGGCAGCCGATCTCCTGCATTTTCGTCGACGAGGCGCATTTCATGACGCGCGATCACATCTGGCAACTGGCGCGTGTGGTCGACAGGCTCGGCATCCCCGTTATGGTCTACGGCTTGAGGACGGATTTCCAGGGAAAACTCTTCCCGGCCTCGCAGGAACTGCTCGCGATTGCCGATGAGATGCGCGAGGTGCGCACTATCTGCCATTGCGGACGCAAGGCGACGATGGTTGTCCGGCTCGATGCCGATGGCAAGGTGCTGCACGAGGGCGCGCAGATCGATGTCGGCGGGAATGAGAAATATGTTTCGCTGTGCCGTCGCCACTGGGACGATGCAATGAACGGCGAATGGATTGCCGAGCCGGTCTGAGCAGGTTGACGCCTGTTTTCTTTGCCGTGGCAAATGACTAATCTTGAAAACGGAGATTCCCTGGGAGTGCCCCGTGCGCAAGAGCCCACCCTTCGATAGCCAGTATACTGCTGCCCGAGACCTTGCAGAGGCGATGGGCGGCGAGGCCGCTTATTGCGCCTCCTGTATCTCGAGCTTCGACGGCGATGGGACGCGCTCATCCGACGAGACGTTCCTCGAGCAGAATACACGCTTCCAGGCCTTCCTCAACGACAGCGCTACGCTCGATGCGCTGCTTGCGGAACTCGTCTTTTCGCTCGACCGGTTGACATCGAAGGTTTCGGCCGATCTCGACAGTTTTCGCGGACTAACGCGACGCGAAAAGATAGCCGGGTGGTTCTCTCGACAGCGCATGTGGCGCATGCACAGCGCGCGGGTGCGCGAGGCGCCGGTCGTGGAGCAGCTGCTCGATCTGCTGACAAAATCCGATCTTCTGGCAATGCTGCTCGAAGGCCAGAGGCGGTCCCTTGTCGAGCGTCACAGGGGCGCGGAACTCAGCCTCGTCGACATTGTCGAGCATCGGCGGCGGCTGGTCGACAAGATCGACATTGCGCGAATGCGTATGAAGGAGCTCAACGCCAAGGCATTGAACGCACAGGGCCGTATCGGCGTCTATGGCAACAAGGCTCATTGGGAGCAGATGGAGACGGAGCGTCAGGCGCTGATCGCCGAAGCCGAGCGAATTTCCGTCGAGGAACATGCAATGCGCGACGAGAGCCAGCGGCGCGAACGCTTCATCGGCATGTTCCAGGCTTTCGTCGACAGGCTGAACAGCCGCATCGCCGGCTGCAACGTGCTCATCCGAAAGCTCTCGGTCGATACGGAGGAGCGGCTCATCATCTATCAGGCGCAGGTCGATACCGAGCGGCCGGGCACAAAGATGAGGATCAGACCGGAGCTTTTTCCGAACATCGCTCCCTCCATCGCTCTTTTCGAGAAGGGCATGCTGGTGCCCCAGGATCTGGTTCAGCGCAAAAGTCGTGCCGACCAGGAATTTGCCCGCAAATTCCCCGTTTATGCCGAGGAACGGTCCGATGCACCACTAATCGACGTGGTGCGCAAATCCCCCATGCTGGGGCTCGGATTCCTGCGTTCGCTGCGTTCCTGACAGGCGACGAGGGAGGCACTCCTGTATCGTCGTGTCTGGCTCACGCATCGTTTGGCCGAAATATCCTTGTCCGTTGTTGTACTTGGACGATCGAGCGCATATGTGGATGGAAAGAGATATCCCCGTTTCGCCGCCTGACAGGAGACGACGATGCTCGACCGGATTGCCGGTTTTTTCAAACTGATCGGCCGGACGATCAGCCGATGGGTTCGCCTTTTTGCCGCCTGGGCCTTTTGGCCGTTCCTGGCCGCGCACGGATGGTACACTCGGCGGACGTGGCTCATCCGGCTGCCGATCCTGGCGTTTTTCGCGCTCCTCGTCGTTCTCTACGGCTATTTCATATGGCAGACGCAGATCTGGTCAAATTTCAACACTAGTTTCGTCGATCAGTATCGTCTTTCTGATCGTAAGGTGCCGGCTGGGCAAGAAATTCCCGCGGCAGACGGGAGTGCTGCCAAGACCTGCCAGCGCTCGGCAATCGTCGATGTCGCGGCGGACCTGACGGATTTCAACGTCAACCAGAATGCCTGGATATCATCGATGGTGCTCTATAAGATGGGCTTCTTCGGGGTCGACTGGGATCACACGCCCTTCCTTGACAACAAGGCATCTTTCCAGCGCGGCATCAACCAGGCCGTCCGCCGCACATCGGTGGAGCTTGTCGATACGCTGGGGCGTGTGCGCGGCACGTCCGGCATCAACAACGATCTGCAGAATGCGCGGGGCAATCTGCAGTTCGACGAATATAGCTGGTATTTCGGCCTCAGTCCTTTCGGACCGAAGACGCCGACGCCAGCCTATTATCGTGCAGCGATCAACAGCCTGCGCAAGTTCAATACCGATCTGGCCGCCTGCAATGCGGTCTTCGACGGTCGCGCCGACAACCTTATCCAGTTTATCGACCGTATCGCCAACGATCTAGGCAGCACGTCCGACATGCTGGCTGAGCGCTCGGAAAACCACAATCGCGGCTGGTTCGACACGCGTGCCGACGATCGCTTCTGGTTCGCCTATGGCCAGCTCTACGCGTATTACGCGATTCTTTCGGCGGCCCAGTCGGACTTCTCTCAGGTTGTGTCGGAGCGAAACCTCGGAGCAATTTTTGCTAGTACGACACGGCAATTCCAGGCGGCACTTCGCGTCCAGCCGGCGATCATTTCCAACGGACGCGAGGATGGCTGGATCATGCCGAGCCATCTTGCGACGATGGGCTTCTATATATTGAGGGTACGTTCGAACCTCGTGGAAATCCGTGCCGTGCTCGACCGCTAGGTCCATGCGGCTTAAGCCGGAGAGCCGCCGTCCTCGAAGCCGACGATGCGCATCTTCTCGACGAATTCATAGGTGATGCCGACAATGCCGCCGCCGCTGAGATCGTCGCGGAACTGGCCGACGGTACGCACCATCTTGTAGCCGCCGAGCCTGTTGTCGACGCGATAGACGTAGTGGAAGCCGACCCTGTAAAGGCTTGCCTGCTCGAAAGTTTCGACGATCAGCAACCGGTCTTCTTCATGAATGCGCGACATGAGTTCGGTCAGATTGACCGGGCCTTCGCTGTAGGGAAGATCGAAAATCTGGTGGACGTCTTCGCTGGCGAAGAAATGCCCCGTCTCGAGGTTCATACGCCAGAAGCCGAAGAGGCGATAGGCGGCGAACATCGTCAGCGCTTCGGCATCGGTAATATCGATATGGGCTCGGGATTGCGGCCGATGCTCGGTGGCCGGCTGTTCGAAACGAAGAGGCACGGTTTCCCCCTAATTCGGGATGACGCGCTGATTCTCTTCTGATTCCTCAGCTGATCAGCTTCAATCGGATGGCTTTTGCTACCAACTGGGTGCGGTTGACGCAATCGAGTTTTTTAATTGCGTTGGTCATATAGGCATTTACCGTATGGTCCGAAAGCGCCAGGATCTGGCCGATCTCGATCGAGGTCTTGCCCTGCGCGGTCCAGCGCACAACCTCCAACTCACGCGCCGAAAGCGCATTATGTGCGCTTTCCTCGTTGCGCTTGACAGCGTTGTAGGTATCAAGGGCGTAGAGAACGATCATCGCGAGTTCGTTGATTTCGCTCTGGCCGAGGGGTGCGCGCTCGCCAGCGAACCAAAAGACGAGGCGTTGCCCATCGGCGGAATTGATCGGCATCGCGAGGCCCGCCATCATGCGGCGCTGGAGCATCAAATTTCTGATGTCGCCAGGAAAGGCTTGGGCATGGCCCGGATCGCTGAGGTGCCAGACCTGCGGTACGGCCGATTCCCTCATGCGGGCGGCAAAGGGACAGGCGCGCAACATGTGTCCGCGGTCGAAATCCCTGATGTAAGAAGCTGGAAGCAAGCTCTCTATGATCAGCGGCTTGAGCAGCAGATCTTCCGGAGAGGGCGCGTTCAGCAGAGTGACATATTCAAAACCGAAAGCCGCCGCCAGCCTGCCAAGCGCTTGCGCAAACAGGCCGCGCGTACGCGCCACCGCCAATTCGTTTGACAGCAAGGACTGCCTTTCAGAGGTAGTCATGTAAGACATTATATGCCCCCGCAAGTCTTCATGTTACCGCTATCAAATACATAAATCCGTATGCATGCTAGTGGTAATTGACTTAGCACACACTGATTAATTCATTTCGTGAAAAATTAACCAGGCGAAAAACGCGTTTAAGTTGGTCTTTGCTCTATACAGGTAGAAGGGCGGTGCCCTTTACCTCTTCCATGACTGCATAGGTGTGCGTTTCGCGTACGCCGGGGAGAGAAAGAATCACTTCAGAGAGGAATTGACGATAAGCTTCCATCCCCGCCATGCGCGCCTTCACCAGATAGTCGAAGCCTCCTGCGACCATGTGACATTCCATGACGTCGTCGCTGCGTTTTACTGCGGCAGCAAAGGCATCAAAAACGTCAGGTGTGGTGCGATCAAGTTTAACCTGTACGAAGACGAGAAGATTTCGACCGAGCTTTTCCGGTGAAAGAATTGCCATGTAGCCGGTGATATAACCATCCCGGGTCAGCCGTTTGACGCGTTCCGCCGTTGCCGTCGGCGACAGGTTGACGCGCTCGGCGAGCTCTATGTTCGAAAGCCGACCCTCCTTCTGCAATGCGCGGAGAATCTTGCGGTCGAGACGGTCAAGCTCTTTCATTTTTCGCGGCCTTTCACGCGGTCGGTAGGCAAAGATCATGCTGGCTGGCTTCAGTTTAGTGAAAAACGCCACGAATGAACAGCTATGTTGCCGAAATCACGGAGAACCCTTCATGTCGACCCAGATTTCCACGCCTTTTACTCCATTCAACGCTCCATTTGCCGGTGACGACGATCGTCTGCTGCATGGTTTTGCCGAGGGCCTTCGCTTTTCAGCCGCGCAGGATATGGCGATCGACAACCGTGCGAGTGGCATGATCGAGGCGATCCGAAACAATTCCGGATCGATCGGCGGCGTGGAAGATTTCCTGCGGGAATATGGCCTTTCGACCAAGGAAGGTTTGGCACTGATGGTGCTTGCCGAGGCGCTGTTGCGCGTGCCCGACGCGCTGACGCAGGACAAGCTGATTGAGGACAAGCTCAAGGAGGGCGGCTGGAGCGAGCATGAGGGAAAGGCCGACAGCTGGTTCGTTTCGGCCTCGGCCTGGGCGCTCGGCCTTTCGGCTCGTATCATCCGCCCCGGCGAAACGCCTGAAGGCGTGGTGCGCGGCCTGGTCAAACGCATGGGTCTGCCGACAGTGCGCAATGCAACCAAGCAGGCCATGCGTTTCCTCGGCCATCATTTCGTGCTCGGCGAGACGATCAAGGATGCGCTGAACCGCGCGGCCAAAAGCGAAGAGAAGGGCTATCGCCACTCCTTCGACATGCTGGGCGAGGGAGCGCGCACGGCTGAGGACGCCAAGCGTTATTGGCAGTCCTACGCGATGGCGATCGAAGCAATCGGCGGCTGGATGGCGAAGAACGGCAAGGCCAAGGAGCTGCCCGACCGCATGGGCATCTCGGTCAAGCTCTCGGCGCTGCATCCGCGCTATCTCGCCACCCATCGCGACCGGGTGATAAAGGAGCTCGTGCCCGATCTCCTGAAGCTTGCGCAGATGGCTAAGGCCCACCAGCTCAACTTTACCATCGATGCCGAAGAGGCGGATCGGCTGGAACTGTCGCTCGACGTGATCGCGGCCGTGTTTTCCGATCCGTCGCTCGCCGGCTGGGATGGTTTCGGTCTCGCGATCCAGGCCTATCAGAAACGCGCTGTCGCCGTGATTGACTATATCGACGGGCTATGTGCAAAGCACGGCCGCCGCATGATGGTGCGCCTTGTCAAGGGCGCCTACTGGGATACCGAGGTCAAGCGGGCGCAGGAGCGCGGGCTCGACGATTATCCGGTCTGGACACGCAAGCAGGCGACGGACCTTTCCTATCTCGCCTGTGCGCAGCACATGCTCGCCAAGCGGGCGCGTATCTTCCCGCAATTTGCCACCCATAATGCTCTGACGGTTTCCACCATCCTGGAACTTGCCGGCAATGACCGTTCCGGCTTCGAGTTCCAGCGCCTGCATGGCATGGGCGAGAGCCTCTACAATCACCTGCTGAATTCAAACGATCGCATCGCTTGCCGCATCTATGCGCCAGTTGGCGGCTATCGCGATCTGCTCGCCTATCTCGTGCGCCGGCTTCTCGAAAACGGTGCCAATTCTTCTTTCGTCGCCATGGCCGGCGACAAGAACGTGCCGATCAAGGCACTGCTGGAGCGTCCGGCAGACAAGCTGGAATTCGATGTCGGCGCCTGCGCGCGTAACAGTAAGATTCCGATGCCGCTGCATCTCTATGGTAAGCGCAAGAACAGCGCCGGGCTGGAATTCGGCCACCGCGCAACGCTTGAGAAGCTGATGGGCAATATCAGCAAGGGCCTCGCCGCCATTTCGGCCACACCGCTCATCCCCGGCGTCGCAGCCAGTGGTGCGGATGTGCCCGTCATCTCGCCCTCCGATCATTCGAAGACCGTCGGCTCTGTCCGCAACGCCACTACGGCGGATATCGACAAGGCCTTCGCTGTCGCAGGCAAGGGCTTCAAGAGCTGGTCGCGCCGCTCCGTCGAGGAGCGCGCATCGGCGCTGGAGCGCATGGCCGATCTTATGGAGGAAAACCGCGACAGGCTGCTGGTGCTTCTGGCCGCAGAAGCCGGCAAGACGCTCGATGATGGCGTTGCCGAAGTACGCGAAGCCGTGGATTTCTGCCGCTATTATGCCGGCGAGGCGCGACGTCTATTCGGCACGGTGACCAAGATGCCGGGGCCGACCGGCGAGGACAATCGCTACCTCTGGCGCGGGCGCGGCGTCTTTGCCTGCATCTCGCCCTGGAATTTCCCGCTGGCGATCTTCCTCGGACAGATTTCGGCAGCCCTTGTTTCCGGCAATGCGGTGTTGGCAAAGCCTGCGCCGCAGACGCCGCTGATCGCCTATGAGGCGGTCAAGCTGTTCCACAAGGCCGGCGTGCCGGAAGAGGCACTGCTTTTTGTCCCCGGCGGTCCGGATGTCGGCGCTGCGATCACGGCGCATGCAGCCCTTGCTGGCGTAGCCTTCACCGGTTCGACGAAGACGGCCTGGGCGATCAACCGGGCGCTTGCCGCCAAGGACGGGCCGATCGTGCCGCTGATTGCCGAAACCGGTGGCCTCAACGCCATGGTGGTCGATGCAACCGCGCTCGGCGAGCAGGTGGCCGACGACGTCGTCCTCTCGGCTTTCCGTTCCGCCGGCCAGCGCTGCTCGGCCCTCCGCCTGCTCTTCCTGCAGGAGGACGTCGCCGAACATATGACGCAGATGATCGAGGGCGCTGCGCGTGAGCTGCAGCTCGGCGATCCCGCACTCGAAACCACCGATGTCGGCCCGATCATCGACGAGAAGCAGAAGGCGATGCTGGAAGCCCATATCGCCGATATGCAGAAAACACAGAAGGTGCGCTATGCCGGCAAGGCGCCTGATGGCGGCAGCTTCTTCGCACCGCATATTATCGAACTCGACAAGCCCGCGGCTTTGACCAAGGAAGTCTTCGGGCCTGTCCTGCATATCGTCAAATGGAAGGCGAAGGAGCTGCCGAAGGTCCTGCAGGATATCCAAGCCTCCGGCTACGGCTTGACGCTCGGCGTCCACAGCCGCATCGAATCCACGATCCGCACCGTCACCGATGCGCTCGATACCGGCAATGTCTATGTGAACCGCAACATGATCGGCGCCGTCGTCGGCACCCAGCCTTTTGGTGGCTCGGGCCTGTCCGGAACCGGCTTCAAGGCTGGCGGCCCGGCCTATCTGCAGCGATTTGCACTTGAACAAGTGATCTCGGTAAACACCGCTGCCGCAGGCGGCAATGCCAGCCTGATCGCAATGGGGGAGTAAAGTAGGGTACGGCAGCAAGCGTCGATATCTCGCTTGCTGCCGCTTAATACAGTTGCTAAGCGTATCAATAGATACAACTGAGGCGATCTAATCGTGCGTTTTGCAATTTTCTCTTCGATCAAGTATCTGTTTTCTCGAATAATACTTGTCTTACTTCTTTCCAGCCTCCCAATCGGTGCTGCGCTTTCGCAGGCTGCGGAGAAAAAGCAGTCAGAACATCCAGCCATGAGCTTCATCATTGTGCGCAGTTCTGTTTGCAAGGAAGACTGTCCGGAATGGATCTCGGCCGAGGGACGCATTACTTCCGATACACCCGCCCAAATGAGAAAGATTCTCAAGAAGATCGGAAACAGGAAAATGCCGGTCGTATTCCGTTCGGAAGGCGGGGATGTGAACGCTGCCTATTCCATCGGACGAATGATCCGCAAGGCTGGGCTGGACACCGCTGTCGGTGGTACGAGGCTTGAGGGCTGCCCACCCGAGGATCTCCGTTGCATTGCTGGCATGGCGCGGAATGGCGCTTCAGCAGGATCTACGTATTCGTATGGAGCGTATTGCGTTTCTGCATGCCCGCTGGCTTTGGCGGGTGGTGCGACGCGGGTTTCGTCCCAATGGGCCTACATCGGCGTTCATCAGATAACCACCGTCTACAGCAAGATGCGCGTGTCCTATCGCATTGAATATAAGATGGTGAATGGGAAGAGGCAGGAAGTCTCTCGCAAGGAGATTGGCCGCAAGGTTACCGGGCAAAGCAGCTCCACCAAGCTAGGCAAAAAAGCTACCGCGACTCTGAAGGCCTATCTGAAAGAAATGGGAGTCAGCGACGACATCGTTGAGTTGATGATGAGTGCTGCACCCGACAGCATGGCGATGGTCGCGCCGACTGAAGCACTTCGGACGGGTCTGATCACGGATATGCTGGCTTACAACGAATGGCCGGGCATGCCGCTCTGCGCGCAGGACGCAGCGGCGGATGCCGTATGCTACCGCCATCCGGGGCCCAAAGCGGTTGTCGCTGAGGCGCCGATTAAGCCTGCGACCGTATTCTCAAGCTATCCTGCGCCTAAAACCCATCCGATGGACTTTCTCCTGATGTACAATGGCAATTGCCAGGAAGAGTGCACACAGTGGATCTCGGCGGATGGCGACATCATGCCAGATACACCGAGCCAGCTGGAAACGATCTTGAAGACGCTCGGCGACAGAAAATTGCCGATCGTCTTTCAGTCCTTTGGTGGCGACAAGGATGCAGCCTTCGCAATGGGGCGTATGATCCGAGCTGCAGGCCTCGATACGTCGATTGGTAGAACGCGCTTGCCGAATTGTCCGATGGAGGATCCGCGTTGCACGGCGAGCATGGCCAAAAGCGGGCCGACCGAGGGGGAAGTCTTTGCTGGTGGTGCGTACTGTTTTTCAAGCTGCACCCTTGCCTTCATGGGCGGAACGTCGCGGCTCGTGGGAAGGACATCCGCTCTTGGTCTCAGTCAGCCGGCGAGCAGGCTTACGGAGGCTGACCGCGAAAAATTCATCGCCTATTTCAGCGAGATGGGCGTTAGTCCAGAGGCCTTCGACACGATGATGATAACGCCGTCTTTCGGGAGAGGCGATATATATCCGCCTCAAGCGCTCAAGCTTGACATCATCGATGGCGTGATCCCCTACGATGAGGAGCCTGGCCTTCACTTCTGCGGACCGAACGCGAAGGAAAGCGTTCGGTGCCCCAGAGAATCCGAGGCGGTAATCGTTCCGGGTTCTGCTTCGGTTAACTGATACCGGATCTCCGAAAAGAGGCGCCGTCGCGACACGGCGCTTTGTTGCAACCCGTCCTTGCTAAATATTTCCGGCTTTATGCCGCTTTACTCCTTGTCCTTCAGGTCATTCTTTGAGGTCACGCTCATCAGCTTCTCAAGGAAGCCGAGCATGACCGCAGACACGACGAAGGCCAGATGCATGAAGGTCAGCCACATGATCTTGCCATCCTCATACTGATTGACGTTGAGGAAGACCTGCAGCAGGTGGATAGAGGAAATGGCGACGATGGAGGAGGCGACCTTGATTTTCAGGCTGCCGGAATCGAGCTTGCCGAGGAAAGAGACTTCGCCTTCCTTTTCAGCCTCGTCGAAGCGGCTGACGAAATTCTCATAGCCAGAGATCATCACCATGACGATGAGGCTTGCGACGAGTGCCGCATCGATGAGACCGAGCATGGCGAGGATCATTTCGGCCTCGCCGAGCTCAAACACGCTTCCTGCGACCTTCAGGAACTTGAAAGCGAAGGACACGGCGTAGACGGCGAGCGCCAGCACGAGGCCAACGTAGAAAACCACCAGCAACCAGCGGCTGGAAAGAATGATGCGCTCGACGAGGAGCTCGAGTGATTTCATGGTTGGCCCCGTAAAGCCCAGAATCGCTTGTTCCTAATAAGCAGCCGAACAAGCGGGCCGCAAGCGCAGCTCTATTCACAGTTTGGGCATATTTCGCTATCTCGTTGAATAAACGCCCGAGTCCGTCACGCGCTCAGAAAGCGGGGAACCTGATCCATGGCTGCCATTAAGTCCGATATCGAAATCGCGCGTGCGGCAACGAAGAAGCCGATCTTCGAGATCGGCGCCAAGCTCGGCATCCCGCCGGAGCAACTGGTTCCCTACGGTCACGACAAGGCCAAGGTCAGCGCCGAGTTCATTGCCGCACAGGAAGACAGGAAGGACGGCAAGCTGATCCTCGTCACCGCCATCAATCCGACGCCGGCGGGCGAGGGCAAGACGACGACCACGGTCGGCCTCGGCGACGGGCTGAACCGCATCGGCAAGAAGGCGATCGTCTGCATACGCGAAGCTTCGCTCGGTCCCTGCTTCGGGGTGAAAGGCGGGGCGGCGGGCGGCGGTTATGCGCAGGTCGTGCCGATGGAAGACATCAACCTGCATTTTACGGGCGATTTCCACGCGATCACCTCGGCACACAATTTGCTCGCGGCGATGATCGATAACCACATCTATTGGGGTAACGAACAGAATATCGATCTGCGCCGGATCACCTGGCGGCGGGTGATGGACATGAACGACCGGGCGTTGCGCAGCATGGTCTCCTCGCTCGGTGGCGTGTCCAACGGCTTTCCGCGGCAAAACGGCTTCGACATCACTGTGGCGTCCGAAGTCATGGCAATTCTCTGTCTGGCGAGCGATCTCAAGGATTTGGAGCGCCGGCTCGGTGACATTATTATCGGCTACCGCTTCGACAAGACGCCGGTCTATGCCCGCGACCTCAAGGCGGACGGCGCCATGGCCGTGCTCCTGAAGGATGCCATGCAGCCCAACCTCGTGCAGACGCTCGAAAACAATCCGGCCTTCGTACATGGCGGGCCTTTCGCCAACATCGCCCATGGCTGCAACTCGGTGATCGCGACGAAGACGGCGCTGAAGCTCGGCGAATATGTCGTGACGGAAGCGGGCTTCGGGGCCGATCTCGGGGCTGAGAAATTCTTCGACATCAAGTGCCGCAAGGCGGGATTGAAGCCGAGCGCTGCCGTGATTGTCGCGACAGTCCGGGCGCTGAAGATGAATGGCGGCGTGAAGAAGGACGATCTCGGCACGGAAAATGTGGGGGCGCTGCTTCGTGGCTGCTCCAACCTTGGCCGCCACATCGCCAATGTGCGCCGGTTCGGTGTGCCTGTTGTGGTTGCGATCAACCACTTCCTTTCGGATACGGATGCGGAAATCGCCGCTGTGAAGGAATTTGTCGCGCGCCACGGCGCAGAAGCCATTCTCTGCCGCCACTGGTCGGAGGGTTCGGCCGGCATCGAGGACCTCGCCTATAAAGTGGTGGAACTTGCCGAGTCCGGGCAGGCGAAGTTCGAGCCGCTCTATGGTGATGACCTGCCGCTTATCGAAAAGATCGAGATCGTCGCATCGAAGATCTATCACGCGGGCGAAGTGACGGCCGACAAGGCCGTGCGCGATCAGCTCGCGGCTTGGGAGGAGCAGGGCTACGGCAAACTGCCAGTCTGCATGGCGAAGACTCAATATTCGTTCTCGACAGATCCGAACCTGCGCGGCGCACCTGAGGGGCACGTGGTATCCGTGCGCGAAGTGCGCTTGTCGGCAGGTGCGGGCTTCGTCGTCGTTATCACCGGCGAGATCATGACCATGCCCGGTCTGCCGAAATCACCGTCGGCGGAACGAATTTTCCTGAATGACCAGGGCTACATTGAGGGGCTGTTCTGATCCTCAGTGGCGTTCGCGCTGTTGATGGCGAGATGACGCCGGCGTTTCCCGAAAACAACAAGCCCACGGCAGCCCAAAGCAGGCAGAAGATGATACAGGCTGCGATAGCCTTCATACGCTTTCGATCCTCGACCTCATCGTCCTGAGACTTTGATTTGGGGATCTGAGGAACCGATTCAAGCTGTTATCTCAAGTGCCTGAAATATTTAGTGGCAGTAGCGATAGCTGCCTTGCCTTTCGATCACGTCCAGATGGAAATGAGTCTCATGGGCTGCGTCGCTCTCCGGATCGAGTACCGTCGTAAAATAAAGGCAGGCTGCCGCGCTCACAGTGCGCTGGAATGCGCCGGTCAGTGTGGAATCCTCACGGCGTGAGCGGATGGCGACATCCTCGCCCTTTTCGAAGCTGAAGCTTGCAATGTCAATCGCGTTGCCGCGGGCATGTTCGGAAATCTTGCCTGTTTCGGCGCTGTTGCGCAGGCGGCAGATGTAAGCGGAGGCCTGATTGATCGTGGTGATACCGCCGCTTTCCGGCAGGGCGACCGAGACTGCGGGAATGACGCTTCCCTTCATCCATCGCGCCAGCGCCAGTGCCGTCGGGCAGCGCAATGTTGCTTCAGGTTTCAGTTTGATGCCGGGCAGGGCCTCAGAGACAACGATCGGCTTGTCGATGCCGCAGCCGTTGCCACCATCGATACGGGATGTCTCTCTGAAGACGACGCCGAGGCCCTGCAATTCTCTAGTACATTCTGCATGGTCCGCATCGCTTTCGGGCTCGATGGTTAGGTGCTGTTCCTCAAGGGTCTGTTCGCCTGGTGTTGGTGGCTTCTGTTCTTCCGACGGAGCAGGAGGTAACTCGTCCTTTCCGCTTGGTGGGGCGGGAGGGATTTCGGCAGGTTTGGGCTGAGGCGCTGGAACTTCCGAAGCTGGCAGTGGTGTCTCCGGCTTCTGCTCGGGCGCTGCTTCCTGCGGAGACTTGGGAGCTTCTTTCGCTTGCGGCTTCTTTTCCGGTTCGGGGGCCGCGGGGGCCTCAACTGCTGTTTCTGGCTTTGCTTGCGGCACCGGGCCGTTTCGCGGCAGTCTTGCTCCGGGGAGCAGGGCGAGTGCGGCAAGAAGGACCGCCATCTTCCGAAATTCTCTCACATGTCTTTCCCGTCGTCGATCGCGCGGAGAGGAAACGCAAGAGCGGCGAATTCGTTGCAATTGCGCAACGTTTGCTGACTTCGTTAAAACTTGATGATCTTATTCAAGATAAATCGGCGCTATATATTGACAATAAAAGTCATGTTTTTTATGCGGCAAAAAGAAGGCGGCCGTTGGGGCCGTTCTACGTGCCTAGCCAGCCCCTCGTGCATCTGATGCCGACCAGCCAGCCCGGTTATTCATCACTCAAGGGTTGGTTTCATGGTTCTTGGACGTTGGCGTTCCGCGCTTTTGGTCTGCACAGCAGCCGCAATTACTTTTCCGCTTTCACATGCCTTCGCGCAGAGCGTCACACCCGCCGCGACCACGACGGATGAAAAGTCCACCGTGTTGGCGCCGATCGTCGTGAAAGGTTCTCGTGCTGTAAAGGATGCCGGCAGCGCAGCGGACAGCCCGATGGTCTCGGAGACGACTGCCGAACAGATCGATCAGAAGCAGATCACCAGTATCGAAGATCTCGGTCGCACTACCGAACCTGGCGTTTTCTTCAACGTCAACAATGAGAGCGTCAATATCCGTGGTCTCGAACAGAGCCGCGTGCTGACGACAATTGACGGTATTCCGATTCCTTATCTCGACGACGGCGCGCGCGGTGCCGAAGGCGGAAGCAACACCTTCAACTTTGATTCCCTTTCGACAGTTGACGTTTTGCGGGGAGGGGACTCCAGCCGAGCCGGTTCCGGTGCTCTCGGCGGCGCACTGCTTCTGCGGACGCTGGAGCCGGAAGATCTTATCGATCCGAATGCGACATGGGGCGGTATTTTCAAGTTTGGCTACGACAGTAAGGATCGCAGCTTCGGAGGTTCCGCCGCCGTCGCGAAACGCATCGACAATACTGCCATGTTGTTCCAGGGCGATTATCGGAAGGGCCACGAGTCTGAGAACAACGGTGACGTTGGCGGATACGGCGCGACGCGCACCGAGGAAAATCCGGAAGACTACCGTTCGAAAAATTTCCTCTTCAAGCTTCGTCAATATACGGATAGTGGCCATACTTTCGGGCTGACCGGCGAACATTATGACAAGGATCGCGACATCGATCTTATGACGGGGCAGGGGCTTACCGGCACCTATCGTCCAGGCAACCGCAATACGTTCAATGATGCCAAGCGCGACCGTGTATCGCTGGATTACAAATATGAAGCCACGGACGCGGATAGCCTGATCGATCGGGCAAATGCGGTGTTCTACTGGCAGGATGTTGTAAAAAACGCCGGCGATGACAGCATTCGCAGCACCTCGCCGATCGGTATCTTTAAACGTGACAACGAATTCGAGCAGCGGGCGATCGGCTTTGCCGGAAATGCCGAGAAGAGTTTCGAAGAAGGCGGTTTCAATCACAAAGTAACCGCCGGGCTGGATATTTCGTTCTCGACGGCAAGCCAGTATTCCTCTGGTGAGGACAATTGCGGGCCAGGACCGTTCGCGCCGTTCGCTGCGTGTAACTTCCTGCATACAAATCAATCCGATATGCCCGACGTCGACGGCAAGAGGGTTGGTTTCTTTATCGATGACAAGATCTCGGTCGATGACAGCCCCTTCTCGCTGACACCGGGTGTCCGTTTCGATTGGTATGATTACAGCCCGAAGCAGACGGCTGCTTATGAAGAGAACCCTGCCTATGATGGTCTGCCAGCTGGGCAGAGCGATAGCCAGCTCTCGCCGAAGCTGCGAGCATCCTTCGAGCCTCGCGAGGATGTCGAAATCTACGCGCAGTGGTCGATGGGCTTCCGTGCGCCTGATGTTCAGGAGCTCTATCTCGATTATGGCGCGCCGGGCAGTTACCTCAACCTTGGAAATCCGGATCTGAAGCCGGAAACCAGCCAAGGCATCGAAATCGGCGCGAATTTCGGTGATGACGACCTCGGTGGTCACCTCGGTCTGTTCTACAACAAGTATCGCGACTTCATCGATACCGAGTCTATCACGGACACGACCGGCACATATCCCCTCGGCATTACTTCGTACTTCAACCGTAACCATGTCCGTATTTACGGTATTGAAGCCAACGCGCATAAGACCTTCGACAATGGCTTCCATGTCTCGGCCGGTATCAGCTATATGAACGGCATCGATACAGACACCAACGAAGTCATTCGATCGGTTACACCCTTCAAGGCGATTGCCAGTGCCGGTTATGCCGCCGAAACCTGGGGTACCGATGTCACTTTCAACGCTTCGACCGGAGCGAAGGATGACGGCAACCCAAAGACGTTCGATGCGCCGGGATATGGCGTCGTTGATCTGACTGCATGGTGGGAGCCCGAACAGATCAAGGGCATGACGCTTCGAGCTGGTGTCTATAACGTCTTTGACAAAACTTACTACGAGGCGGTCAATACGCAGACGCTTGCAGTGCCGGCTGCACAGCCGACGGAATATTATTCCGATGCCGGGCGCACTTTTAAGGTCACATTGACCCAGCGTTTCTAATATTCCCAGGGCGGCGTTGGGCCGCCCTTTTTGCTGCGCGAATGGCCCCCTTGCGCTTGGCCTCATCTCAGGCTAACAATTTTGCCCATGAAGAAGTCCTTGAACATTGCAGTTTGGTGGTGGGCTCGCTGAGGCGGCCTCGACCAATCGTGTCCAAAGACGACGAACGAGCCGCCCGAAACTTCGAGGCGGCTTTTTTGTTTCAAAGGCCGCCTTCGTCCGGGCCCGATAACGGAGTGGAACTATGGTAACGATCCTGCGGGATGATGGTGCGGAAATCTACGAGACCAGGGGCGGCATCACCGTCACGAGGCAAAGGCGAGCCATTCCCTATGCCGATGCGGTTTCGTCCTATGTCGACAAGCTCGACGAGCGGCGGGGCGCCGTCTTTTCCTCGAATTACGAATATCCGGGTCGTTATACGCGTTGGGATACGGCCGTCGTTGATCCGCCGCTCGGTGTTTCCTCCTTCGGCCGCAATGTCTGGATCGAGGCCCATAACGAGCGCGGCGAGGTTATCCTCGGCTTTATCGCCGAGCGGCTGAAGACGGTTCGTGAGCTAGAGCTTGGCGCATCGAGCGCACGCCGGCTCGACCTTACGGTGAAGATGCCGGATCGCGTCTTTACCGAAGAAGAGCGCTCGAAAATGCCGACGGTCTTTACCGTCCTTCGCGCCATCACCGATCTTTTCCACTCGCAGGCCGATGCCAGCCTCGGTTTTTATGGCGCCTTCGGCTACGATCTCGCCTTCCAGTTCGATGCGATCAATTTGAAGCTGGAACGGCCTTCCGATCAGCGCGACATGGTTCTCTACCTGCCGGATGAAATCCTCGTCGTCGATAACTACGCCGCCAAAGCATGGATCGATCGGTACGATTTCGCCAAGGATGGCAAGACGACCGAAGGCAAGGCCGAGGATATTGCGGCAGAGCCCTTCGTGCGCACCAATGCCATCCCGCCCAAGAGCGATCATCGTCCGGGCGAATATGCTGAACTTGTCGTCAAGGCGAAGGAGAGCTTCCGCAAAGGCGATCTTTTCGAAGTCGTGCCCGGCCAGAAATTCATGGAGCGTTGCGAAAGCAAGCCATCCGACATTTCCAAGCGGCTGAAGGCGATCAATCCGTCTCCCTATTCCTTCTTCATTAACCTCGGAAACCAGGAATATCTGGTCGGTGCCTCGCCGGAAATGTTCGTGCGCGTGTCCGGCCGCCGCATCGAGACCTGCCCGATCTCGGGCACGATCAAGCGCGGCGACGATCCGATCGCCGACAGCGAGCAGATCCTGAAGCTCTTGAATTCCAAGAAAGACGAGTCCGAACTCACCATGTGCTCGGACGTCGATCGCAACGACAAGAGCCGCGTCTGTGAGCCGGGCTCGGTAAAGGTCATCGGCCGCAGGCAGATCGAGATGTACTCGCGCCTCATTCACACGGTCGATCATATCGAGGGCCGCCTGCGCGACGATATGGATGCGTTCGACGGCTTCCTCAGCCACGCCTGGGCCGTGACTGTAACGGGTGCGCCGAAGCTCTGGGCCATGCGTTTCATCGAATCGCATGAGAAGAGCCCGCGCGCATGGTATGGTGGTGCGATCGGCATGGTCGGCTTCAATGGCGATATGAATACCGGCCTGACGCTGCGCACCGTACGCATCAAGGATGGTATTGCGGAAGTGCGCGCCGGCGCGACGCTGCTCAATGATTCGATTCCCGAGGAAGAAGAAGCAGAAACCGAACTGAAGGCCTCCGCCATGCTTTCCGCAATTCGTGATGCCAGGACGGGCAATTCCGGCAAGACCCAGCGCGATGTTGCATCTGTTGGCAAGGGCGTCAACATCCTGCTGATCGACCACGAAGACAGCTTCGTGCATACGCTGGCGAATTACTTCCGCCAGACGGGCGCTACGGTTTCGACCGTGCGCACGCCGGTGCCGGAGGAGATTTTCGACCGGCTGAACCCGGATCTCGTCGTCCTCTCGCCTGGTCCCGGCAATCCCAAGGATTTCGACTGCAAGGCGACGATCAAGAAGGCCCGCGCCCGCAACCTGCCGATCTTCGGCGTCTGCCTTGGCCTGCAGGCTCTCGCCGAAGCCTATGGCGGCGAGCTTCGTCATCTGGCGCTGCCGATGCATGGCAAGCCATCGCGGATACGCGTGCTGGAGCCGGGTATCGTTTTCTCGGGGCTAGCCAAGGAAGTCACTGTCGGCCGCTATCACTCGATCTTTGCCGATCCTTCGACACTGCCTCGGGAGTTCATCATCACTGCGGAGAGCGAGGATGGCACCATCATGGGCATCGAGCATGCCAAGGAACCGATCGCGGCGGTACAGTTCCATCCGGAATCGATCATGACGCTTGGCGGCGATGCCGGCATGCGGATGATCGAGAATGTGGTTGCGCATCTTGCCCGCCGGGCAAAGACCAAGGCGGCCTGACACCAAAGGCATAGCCAATAAAAAACCCGCCGGAGACGGCGGGTTTTTTAGGTGCGTTAGGTTGTCGGCCTAGACCCGCCGCATGAGCCGGACAACGATGGACACGACGAACAGCACCAGGAAGATGAAGAACAGAACCTGGGCTATCGAAGCGGATGCGCCGGCAATGCCGCCAAATCCAAGTACGCCTGCAATCAGGGCTACGACGAGAAATACCAGAGCATAATACAGCATCGCGATCTCCTTCAGCGGTTGCTGGCAAGGATAACGGAAGCGTGAGCGCTTCGTTCCATTGTGGCTGCAACAATTGGATTTGCGTGCTGACGAACTCTCTTCAGCCGAACTGCAAATCGGTCTTGAAAGACCAGTCCCCATCGCGCGGCATGGGCGGTTCTGCTGCCGCCAGATAGGACCTCGCCGGTCCCGTCAGCACGAACCAGAGGCAGGCGCCGATCATGAAATAGGTAACGGGCGGATCGTCCGAACGGGTAATGAAGGGAAGGCAGATGGCGGTGAAGAGGATGGCGAGCCGGACGGCCCATTCGGCCTCGCGCTTCAGGAAAGCCTTGGTCCTGAGCCTTTTGTAGGCAACGACGTCGTAACTATCCGCGTCGCGGCCGTTAAACAGCGACCAGGCCGAGGGGAGGGCAAGCATGACGATACCGCCGTAGCACAGAAGGAGCGCCGAGCCAGCGAGGAAATGGCTGGCTGCGACGACCAGCAGACCGGTCACGACAATGTTCCAGATCGGCTCAAGACGCTCGGGCGACAGGCCGGTCCGGATATGCCAGGCCCGCAAGAAGCTGGCCGCACCGTCGAGCAACGGTTGGTCGATATAGCGATTGATCCAATGCATGTCTCACGCGGTCCCCAATTGACTGCCGAGCCGTCAACATCATGCAATTTCGTCGCTATCATGGCACAAAGCGAACCTGCGGCGTTTTAGCGGGTCTATGCGCGGCGCTTGACGACGCGCAGATTCATTTCCGATCGCAGCTTGAAGCCGAGATCCTCGTAAAGCGTGATGGCGGGCGTATTGGTGTAATAGGCGTGCAGGAAGACGGTGTCGCCTCTGGCGGAAATTTCTCCGGCAACGAAGCGGAAAAGAAGAGTGCCAAGGCCGCGCCCCTGAAAATCGGGGTGCGTGCAAAGGCCGCTGAGCTCTCCAAATCCGGGATGTCGCAGGCGCTGGCCGGCCATGGCGACGAGACGGCCGTCGATCTTCACGCCCCAGAAGGTTCCGAGCCTTTGGGCGCCAAGCGTAAAGGGGCCTGGCTTGGTCAGCGTCGCCAAAGCGAGCATCTCTTCCGCATCATCAGCGGTAAGTCGTTGTAGCCTGCTGTCGGAAATGCGCTCATAGGGCCGCTCGGCGATCATCTGCACCAGTTTGCCTTCGGACACGACCGTCAGGCCATCCGGAATGGTCACCGGGCCGGCTTCGACAATTGCCATGACCTCGTCATCTGCCGGCAGGTTTTCGAGTGCTTCGAGGCTTTCTCGGCCGTCGTCGGCTGCTGCGGCGAAAGGAACGATGGAGGGCGGATAGCGCATCGCGCGTTTACCCCCCTCGGCAAGATCTGCGTGTGTCGTCTGAAGTGCGTTCCAGACCGGTCGATCGAGAACATGGTTCATGGTGTTTTCTCCGGTACGGCGCCGGCGCGGCGCATCAGCGGTGCTTCGGCCAGCCCGTCTTCGATTGCGGCAAGCTGCTCAAGCAGTGGGCCGTCGAGATCCCGGCAGAGATCGGCGACGGCGGCTGCGATGCGTGGCCAGACCTTTTGTCTCGAATACTCAACCAGTTCCTGCCCTTTCGGTGTCAGCGAAACGACCCTGCGCCGCTGATCCTCGGGCGACGACTGCATGTCGAGAAAGCCGAGTTCCATGAGCTGGGAAGCAGTTCGAGTCGCGCCGGGCTGGGTGATACCCACGGCCTGCGCCAGCTCCCCGATAGTGAGAGGGCCGAGCCTGTAGATGGCACCCAGGAAGGGATATTGCGCGGCCTGAATGGAGACGCCCAGTTCCTCGATCACCTGTTGTGTGTCGGCTTGCAGGCGTTCGCCGATCCGGCGGAAGCGGCTACCAAGGCATAGGTAGCCAAGCGATTTCACGACATCCTCAACCAAAGCAGGCTCCTCCATATTTTCATAACATGTTATATAAATAGTTATGTAACTGACGTCAATCACGCGAGTCGATTTAGAAGGCACGCCATTACTTGGGAAGAACGTCCTTTGTTTTATTCCGCCAAGGCCTTTGACATTTTGAGGCTGATTGCCCATATCACCCGCATTGGCCGCCTGCGCGATTCCCGCGTGGGCGGTTTTGCGTTTCAATGGCTTAGATGCTGCAATTCATTCGCATCCGCAGGGGGATGACATGAGCGACGAGGGCAATCTCACGGTTCGGAAACTGGCGTTCTGGGGCATTCCCGTGTCACTCGGTGTGATGGGGCTGAAGATGGTCGCCTGGTGGGTGACGGGCTCCGTCGCGCTGCTTTCGGACGGGCTGGAATCCTTCGTCAATGTGGTGGCGGCTTTCATCGCCTTTTTCGTCATCCGCTATGCACAGAAGCCGGCCGACCACGACCATCCCTTCGGCCATCACAAGGCGGAATATCTGTCGGCCGTCACCGAAGGCGTGATGATCGTCGTCGCAGCCTTGCTCATCGTCGAGGCGGCAGTCGGCCAACTTGCCGATCCGCGTATGCTCGAAGCGCCGGTACTCGGTCTTGCGATCAACTTCGCTGCCGGTGTCGTCAATGCCGTCTGGGCGCAGCTTTTGATCCGTGCTGGGCGAAAGCATCGCTCTGCGGCATTGACGGCGGATGGACAGCACATCATGTCGGACGTGGTCACTTCCGTTGGCGTTCTCGTTGGCCTGCTCCTGGCGCTTGCGACGGGCTATGCAATCTTCGACCCTATTCTCGCCATTCTCGTTGCGCTCAACATCCTCTATCAGGGCTGGAAGGTCATCTCCCATTCGATCGGCGGGCTTATGGACCAGGCTGTCGAGCCGCAGGAGGAAGAGGCGATCAAGCAGGCGATCGCCACCCATGCGTCCGGCTCGATCGGCGTGCATGATCTGAAAACGCGGCGTGCCGGTTCAGTGACTTTCGTGGATTTCCATCTTGTCGTGCCGGCAAAGATGACGGTTCGCGAAGCGCATGATATTTGCGACCGCCTTGAAGATGCCATTCGAGCAGCGCATGCGGGCGCGACCATTGCCATTCATGTGGAGCCGGAGGGCGAAAAGGCCCATGGCATCCGCGTCAAAGTGATCAAGGAGACCTAATGCCGAAGACAGACGTTTCCAGCCTTTCGATGCTGGGCCAACACACCGAAACCGCCAAGAGTCCGGAAGAGGCGGTCCTGGAAAAGGTGCCTGCCAATCATGCGGGCACCGACTATGTCGTGCGCTTCACCGCACCGGAATTCACCTCGCTCTGCCCGATGACCGGGCAGCCGGATTTCGCCCATATCGTTATCGACTATATTCCGAACGAATGGCTGGTGGAATCGAAATCGCTGAAGCTCTTCCTGCATTCCTTCCGCAATCATGGCGCCTTCCACGAGGATTGCTCGATCTACATCGCCAAGCGCATCGTCGAGCTTCTCGAGCCGAAATGGCTGCGTATCGGCGCCTACTGGTATCCGCGCGGTGGCATTCCGATCGACGTCTTCTGGCAGACCGGCAAACCGCCGGAAGGTGTCTGGCTGCCGGACCAGGGTGTTGCCACCTATCGTGGACGTGGGTGAGCCGCGGTTGGGGTGAGCCGCGGTCGGGCCCAGCCCGAGCAATCGATCCAGTGAATCGATTGCAGCGGCGAACGGCCTGAGCCTAAAGCGAAGGGCCGGGCAAGGCCGCGGCGGTCTAAAACCTACAGTCGCCCACCTTCAAACATCCGTCGTATCGTTACCGGAATCGTCGAAAAAGTCGTCATTGTCGTCGGTGTAATCGGCCTGCTGGATATTGTCGTCATTATTGGTCCGGTCGTCGTCAGCCTGGCTGTTGTCGCCGTAGTAGTTGTTGATGACGGTTTCCTCGACAGGGCTGCCGGCATTGCCGAAGGGGTTGGCGCCGGCAAAGGGCGAGCCCCAGCCGAGCGACGACATGTGGTTGCCGAAAATGCCGGAAAGCGAGTTGGCGAGCAGCATGCCCCCCGCGACACCGGCTGCCGTGCCGAGGGCGCCGCGCAGGAAGCTGCCGCCGGCAGATGGCGCATAGGCCTGTTGCGTCCAGGGGCCGGTAGGCTGTTGCGGCATCTGGCGAGTGTTGTCGTATCCGCGCGGCTGTTCGTAGCTATCTCTCGGTGCGCTACCCCATGGGCCAGGTGCAGGGGCCGGCTGTTGTGTCTGCGTATTGCCGAAGATGGAGCTCAGGAAGCCGCCTTGTTCAGCCTGGCGGCGGTCGCCTCCGCCCGCTTCAAGCTGATGGACGCGCTCTTCAAGCTCCTTGATGTGGTTGGCGGCGGCTTCCAGACCCTTTTCCTGAACGATGACGGCCTGCGCCAGGTAGTAGGCGGCAGACGGCTGCGCACGGGTCGCTTCTGTTATCAGCGCCTCGGCTTCCGGATCGCGCGGTGTTGCGCCCGCAGTGCGGACGCGATCGAAGAGGGCAGTCAACAATTGGCGTTCTTCCGGTGACATGTCCTGTCTCCTTTAAAGTTCTGCGGCAAGACCGTGTAAGGGTGAGTTAGGAAGCAATTTGGGCATTTCAAAGCCTTGGCAGCTTACATTTCGTTTAGCTTAGGCCTCCTTCAGCCAGACACGCAGCGGGCCTAAAAGCTCGAAGCCCGTGCGCAGCGCCTCATCCAGGTCGTCGCCGCGTTCGTACCCGACGAGCGGTTCTCCCGGATAGAGTTCGGCCGCCTGGGCGATCATCCCGCGACGTATGGCTTCGACTCGCCCGCCCCCGGCGAACAGATTGGAATGGCCGACGACGCCGCCGTGGTGATTGAGGATGCCGCCGCCGACTGGCTGGTCATGTTCGAAGCCAAGCAGGAAAGCGATTTCCGGATTATGCAACAGCGGCTCGGTAAAGATCGTCTGCGTTACCGGCCCGTTCGCCTTTGCCCATTCCGCCTCCCATCGCGCAAGATCTGCGGCGTTCTCCATGCGCTTCCATGTAAACGGGGATGGCGTCAGGGTCGGCCTCCACATGCCGATCCATTCGGCTTCGAACAGCATTGTGAAACCGAGGGGCGCGAGATCGAGAGCCGAGTAGCTGTCCTTGACCGCCCAGTCGCGTTTCTCGCTGTTGATCACCGTGACGATCGCTTCCACAGCTTCGCCGTCCGTCTCCGTCAGCGTTATGACATCCGGATAGAAGGGCGGGGTGTCCCGGCGATGGAACCAGAGTGTTGACGTAAACTCCCCGGGCGAGCCCTGCGCCTTGCAGACGGCGTCGCACCAGAATGCATTGTTGCGGATGGCTGCGCGCAGCAGGAAGGAGGTCATTTTATGTGTCTCCCGGTCTTTTCAGAGGATGTTACGATATCGTGCGTTTGTCATAAGAATATCTTCACGGGTTCCGGCCTTCCTCTTTTTCTCGCATTGTTTTACGCATTGAGTCGCACTATGTGCGAGGAACCGCATTGGTCGTGAGAGAGGTTCGAATGAACGAAGAAGAAGAACAGGACGAAAAGACGAAGGAACTGCCGCTCGGCAAGGAAACGGAGGCGAACCTTTTCAAGTCGCGTTCGATCTTCATCTACGGGCCGATCACGCAGGAACTGGCGCAGAAGGTTTGCACCCAGCTTGTGGCGCTTGCTGCCGCCAATGATGAAGACATTCGCATTTATGTGAATTCGCCCGGCGGCCATGTCGAATCCGGCGATTCAATCCATGACATGATCAAGTTCATCAAGCCGAAGGTGTGGATGATCGGTACGGGCTGGGTCGCCTCGGCCGGCGCGCTCATCTATGCCGCAGCTCCGAAGGAGCGCCGTATCTGCCTGCCGAATACCCGCTTCCTGCTTCACCAACCGTCCGGTGGCACCCGCGGTATGGCTTCTGATATCGAGATCCAGGCGCGTGAGATCATCAAGATGAACGAGCGCCTCATCAAGATCTTCTCGAAGGCAACCGGCCAGGCGGAGGAAAAGATCGCCAAGGATATCGACCGCGATTACTGGCTCTCGGCAGAGGATGCCGTCGCCTACGGTCTCGTTTCCCGTATCGTGACCTCGCAGAGCGAAGTCTGATTCTTCGCCAAGGCTGCTGAATTCACGCCCCGTCTGCCGATTGCAGGCGGGGCGTTTCATGTCTTCTTGCGCGGCACATGAAATCTGTTGGCAATCTCTGCGGAAATTGTCACTCGGGAGAACATTTCCCACAGCAATTCGGCTTGCGCGCAATTCTCCTATGTTGCTCCATGCGCAGTCTTAGCAGCCGGGAGTCGCTCCATTGATCAAAGATTTTTCCGTGCAGAGTCTGTTCATGGGTCTGCTGACGGCTTTCGTGGGGTTCACCAGTTCCTTTGCTGTCGTGCTGCACGGACTGCAGGCGGTTGGTGCGACCGATGCGCAGGCTGCGTCGGGGCTGATGGCGCTGTCGATTTCCATGGGGCTTTGCGCCGTCGTACTCAGCGCCGTCACGCGCCTGCCGGTCAGCATCGCATGGTCGACTCCGGGAGCCGCCCTGCTTGCCAGCATCGGTGCGATCGACGGTGGTTTCAATGCGGCTGTCGGGGCCTTCATCCTTTGCGGTGTGCTGATCGTCATTGCCGGGCTGTTCAAGCCGCTTGGACGGGCCGTCGCCGCCATTCCTGCACCGCTCGCCAATGCCATGCTCTCGGGCGTGCTGCTCGGTCTTTGCTTTGCCCCGGTCAAGGCCGTGGCCTTCAATCCGCTGCTCGGCCTGCCGATCATTCTGACCTGGATCGTGGTCGGCGCCTTCAAGCGGCTGTGGGCGGTGCCGGCTGCGCTGGCGGCCTTCGCACTGGTCCTCGCCTTCGGCGTCGATATTCCCGCGGGCGCCTCGGCCTCGATCGGACAATCGCTGGTCCCTGTTATCGGCATCCTCCATCCGGTTTTCAATCTCGCTGGTTTTGTGTCCATCGCCCTGCCGCTCTTCATCGTGACGATGGCCTCGCAGAATATTCCCGGCATCGCTGTGCTGAAGGTCAACCACTATGATCCGAAGCCGGGGCCGCTCTTTGCCGTTACAGGCGTTTTCTCGCTGCTCGCCGCGCCGTTTGGCGGACATGCAGTCAATCTGGCGGCAATCACGGCGGCAATGTGCGCCGGGCAGGACGCGCATCCAGATCCCTCACGGCGCTATTGGGCGGCCCTGATCTCGGGTATCGGTTATGTCGTTCTCGGTCTGCTGGCTGGGGCAGTGACTGCCTTTGTGGCATTGGCGCCGCCGATCCTGATTGAGGCCGTGGCCGGTCTGGCGCTTGTCGGCGCTTTCTCGGGTTCCGCCATGGCTGCCTTTCAGGCGCCGGAGTCGCGCGAAGCAGCGGCGATCACCTTCCTCGTCACAGCATCTGGCGTTTCCTTCGGCGGTATTTCGGGTGCCTTCTGGGGGTTGATCGCCGGCGGTCTGATGCTCGTTCTGTCGCGAATTGTGCAGGCGAGGAAAAAGTAGGCGAGGGGTTGCCGGAATTTCCGGCGGAGGCTATAAGCGCGGTCATGAAGAGCACAAGCGCACGGATTTCCGAGACGATTGCACGCGGCCGCACGGCCCTGCGTGACAATACGCGTGCCCTGACCTCGCTTCTTCTCCTCGGCCTTACGCGCGGTTGCCGGGTCCTTTGAGGAGCGCCCGGCGGCCGAAAGCCCGCCCGGCCATCGCTCCTCGCGACTCACATTCAAAATTGACCAAACGACCGATCAAAGGTCCGCATTTGCTGTCGCCAAGCCAGATATGATCGGCTAAGACGCGGGGCAAATGCCGGGACGAGGAGACAAGACAATGGACACGACCAACAGCCGATCCTCCGCAGGCGCCAAGGGCATGCCCGACGCCGCCGTCAAATACCGGCCCTATCCGCAGGTCAACATTCCCGACCGCACCTGGCCGACCAAGACCATCACCAAGGCGCCGATCTGGTGCTCCGTCGATCTGCGCGACGGCAATCAGGCGCTCGTCGATCCGATGGGCCATGATCGTAAGGCGCGCATGTTCCACTTGCTGCTGGAAATGGGCTTCAAGGAAATCGAGATCGGTTTCCCGTCTGCCTCGCAGACCGACTTCGATTTTGCCCGCTGGTGCGTGGAAGAGGGCAATGTGCCTGACGACGTCTCGCTGCAGGTGCTGGTACAGTGCCGGCCCGAGCTGATCACGCGTACCTTCGAGGCGCTGGAAGGCGCCAACCGGCCGATCGTACACTTCTACAATTCCACCAGCGAGCTGCAGCGTCGCGTGGTGTTCGCCAAGGATGTGCAGGGCATCAAGCAGATCGCTGTCGATGCGGCCAAGATGATCACGGATATGGCGGCCAAGGCGGGCGGTGGTTATCGGTTCGAATATTCGCCCGAGAGCTTCACCGGCACCGAACTCGACGTGGCGCTGGAAATCTGCAACGCGGTCATTGAGGTCGTGAAGCCGACGCCCGATAACAAGCTCATCATCAATCTGCCCTCGACCGTCGAAATGGCGACACCAAACGTCTATGCCGACCAGATCGAATGGATGTGCCGCAATCTCGACAACCGCGAGAACCTGATCATCTCGCTGCATCCGCATAATGACCGCGGCACCGGCATTGCCGCTGCCGAACTGGCCTTGCTGGCGGGCGCCGACCGCGTCGAAGGCACGCTGTTCGGCAATGGCGAGCGCACCGGCAATGTCGATGTCGTCACCATGGCGCTCAACATGTTCACCCAGGGCGTCGATCCGGAAATCGACTGCTCGAACATCGAACGCATCAAGGAAGTCTTCGAATATTCGAACCAGATGGCAATTGCCGAGCGTCATCCTTATGTCGGCGAGCTGGTCTACACGGCCTTCTCCGGCTCGCATCAGGATGCGATCAACAAGGGCATGAAAGCCGCTCAGGTTGCCAACCATCCGGTCTGGGAGGTGCCCTACTTGCCGATTGACCCGCGCGATGTCGGCCGCTCCTACGAAGCGATCATCCGCATCAATTCGCAGTCCGGCAAGGGCGGCATCGCCTACATCCTGCAGCAGGATTACGGGCTCAACCTGCCGCGCAACCTGCAGGTCGAATTCCGCGAAGACATCCAACGCATCACCGATGAAGAAGGCAAGGAGCTTCCCTCAAAGCGCATCCACGACCGCTTCATCGAGCGTTACGTGACCCAGCCGGGCGCCCGCCTCAAGTTCGTCGACCACCACACCTATCCCGATACAGAGCACAAGGGACAGCGGATCGTGGCGGCCGAGATCACCGACAATGGTGAGATCAAGCGTATCGAGGGCCGCGGCAACGGGCCGATCGACGGCTTCATCAATGCCCTGTCGCATTATCTCGGCATCGAGATGTCGGTCGAGGATTATTCGGAGCATTCGCTGCAGCATGGCTCGAATGCCGCCGCTATCTCCTATGTCGAGACGTCCTATCCGGGCGGAAAGCTCTTCGGTGCGGGCATCAACACCAATATCGTCGCCGCATCGCTCGAAGCGATCGTGTCGGCTGCCAACCGCGTGCTCGACGTGAAGGCCGGCAAGGCCTGAGTGTTGTGATCAGGCCGCGATCGCTCCGGCGTGACGCGGCCTGACGATGCAATCGGCGAGCTCATCGAGCTCGCCCTGCGCCTCAGCATGGTCCTGTCCCCATTGGCATAGCGCAAAGAGGATCGGCTCCAGTCCGAGGCCAAGTTCGGTCACCGTATATTCCACCCGCGCCGGCACCTCGCCAAAGACCTCGCGGCGCACGAGGCCGTGTTCCTCCATTTCCCGCAATTGCTGGATCAGCACCTTCTGGGTGATGTCAGGCATCATGCGCTTCAGTTCCGAAAGCCGTTTGGGGCCGGAAAAGATATAGTAGAGAATGACGGGCTTCCATCGCCCGGAGATCACTTTCAGAGCCCGCTCTACGGGCAGTTTCGGCAGCCTCTTGATTGGCTCGGCCATGGACACCTCCTGGTGGGTAGGGCACTGATATGTGTGTATTTTGAGCTGGAAATCGAGTGCTAAGACGACCCCACGCCATCAAAACGCGAGGTCGCCATGAAAGCCATTCAGTTTAGCCGATTCGGTCCACCAGAGGTTCTCAAGCTTGTCGAAGTACCGACGCCCGAGCCGAAAGAGAGGGAGGTGCTGGTGCGCGTCCATGCCGCCGGCGTCAATTTTTTTGAGGTTCTAATGCGCGGCGGTCGCTACGCCATGACGCCGTCGCTGCCGATGTTTCCCGGCGTGGAAGCGGCAGGCGTTGTCGAAGTGTCCGGACCGGGTGCTGATACCTCGCTCGTTGGAGGACGTGTCGCCGTGCCGCTTTTTGCCATCAGACACGGCTATGGCGGCTATGCGGAATATGTGGTCGTGGATTCGGATTCGTTGGTGCGACTGCCGGACAGCGTATCTTTTGCGGATGCCACGGCGCTGATGGTGCAGGGGCTGACAGCTCTCCATATGGTGCGCCGCAGCCCGCCCAAGGGAAAGGCCGTAATTGTCAACGCTGCCGGCGGTGGTGTGGGTTCCCTACTGGTGCAGTTAGCCAGGTCTGAAGGCGCGTCCATGGTCATTGCCGGTGCGGGCAGCGAGGCAAAGAGGAAGCTTGCATTGTCGCTCGGTGCCGATCTGGCGGTCGATTATACCAGGGAGGGTTGGGTGGCCTCGGTGAAGGCGGCGACTGCAGGACAAGGCGCCGACGTTATTTATGAGACCGTCGGCGGCGATCTCGCCAAGGCTTCACTCGCAGCGCTTGCTCCCGCCGGGGAGATGCTGCTGGCGGCGATGGGACGGTTTTCATTCGATCTCGCCGAAATCCGTTCCATGCTCGATCTGAACCAGTCATTGAAGGGTTTCTCGCTTCTGCCGCTGATTGCAGACGATTGGAGAAGGGATCTCGCCGCGCTCTTCGAACTTGTTGTCTCAAGAGCCTTGAGCGTTGTGCAAGGGGGAAGCTTTCCGCTCCATGAGGCTGCAGAGGCGCATCGCGCGCTGGAGGAGCGCCGGGTCAGCGGAAAGGTCGTGCTGGTGCCGTAGCCGTCAGATAGCGGCGGCGATTTCCATGGCAAGCTGGCTAAGCGTGGCTTCGGCGGAGGGGCCTGCCAGGACATAGGAAGTGCCGGCATTGTGCCAGGTTACCAAGCCGATCTCGTCGCGTATCGTTTCCTTGAAGTCTTCCGTTGCCGGCGGCTGGGCATCCTTGCGGAAGCAGATCGAGACAATATCGCCATCGGCATTGGAATAGACGAGCTGACCCACGGGACGGCTATCGCCGAGGATCACGCGCGCACCCTGGAAGGTCCAGGATTTAGCCGAGAGATCCGGCACGCGGAATGGCACGCCGATTGCGGTGGTCAGCCATGACGAGATTTCTTCGGCCTGTGAGGCCGGGACTTCGACGAGATGACGCGGCTGGCGCATCAGAAGTCGCTGGAAGGCGGTGACGTCACCCAGCCAGTCATTTGTATTGATCTGGGGCGTTGCGACCGGTGCGGCATCATCCGTATCCGGCGCATTGCCGATGAAATAGCCGATGCCGCCGCCTATGACGAAAAGGATGAGAGCAGCTGCAAGCGCCTGACGGCCGCTTGGCGCGAGCTTGAGCTGCGGGCGTGCGTTGCGCTGGGCGATCGGTGTCTTCGGTGGCTGCGTGCTCTTGATGGAACGGACAAGCGACAAGGGAACCGGTTCCTTCAGCATGTCATCCAGCTTGCGGCGGCCAAAATCGACACCGTGGCGGAGCTTGTCGTAGAGCTTGCGGGCGTTTTCATCGATTGCGAGCCGGTTTTCCAGCTCCAGCTTCTGTTCCGGTGTCGTTTCACCGTCGAGGAGGGCGGCAAGCTGGGCTTCAAGCGGCTGTTTTTTGAAATCGAGCAAATCAGTCAGTACCTGTGGACGGGTGGATTGTGACCGGACAATGCGGCGAAATGGAGTCGTGCTGTGGCAAGTTGACCAGCGATGCTGCCGATCGCGATGCCCATGATCTCAGCCGCCTGCTGGTAGCTATGGCCCTCTACGTCGATCAGCAGGAAAATACTGGCGACGCCTTCGGGCATTTCCGCGAGCAGGCGGTGCAGCGCATCGGTATCGACGACGGCGCTACGGTCGCGAATGGCGTCGCGGATATCAGTGACGTTGCCCCGTGCGGCTGGCCGCGGCTTACGCTTGCGGCTGTCTTCGGCCCATTGCTGACGGGCCACCGTATAGATCCAGCTTTCCAGCCGGCCTTCGCCGTTCCACTGGTTTCCCTTGGAAATTGCACGCAGACAGACCGCCTGGACCAGTTCATCGGCCGTCGCCGTCTCTCCCGCGAGCGTAATAGCAAAGCGGCGGAGGCGGGGCAGGAGGCCGACGAGGTCACGCCGGATATCGGTGGTGGTGGCGGGTTGGCGCATTGTCGTTCCAAGAAGCATTCACATCGGCAGGCGTCTTTGCATTCGAGCCGGCTCCGCGTACGGGCATTGCCCGGCGGGCACGAAGCCTTGTATTTACCCCGGCCATGCAGGCGGCTTTATGGAACAAGTCGCCTGCATTTCGCAAGCGCGGGGATCTGAATTCATCCATCCCTTCCCAAGGGATTTCGTACCATACCCCGTGGAGCTTGCCTCAATATGTCCTGTAACCGTTCAGGCTCTGGAGAAGGGCACGATAGGCCCAGGTATTCTCGCCACCGCGATCGCGGATCTCGACGAGCTGGACGCGTGCGCCCTGGAGGTCGCCTTGCTCGACGAGCGCCATGCCCATGTAGGAGCGGGCGAGGATATAATTCTCATCCTGCTGCAGCGCCTTCCTATAATAGGACATGCCGAGTTCCACACGGCCGGCCTTGCGGTTGGCATAGCCGAGATAGTTCAGGATGCGCGGATCGTTCTGGTTCTTGGCGAGGTTGAGCACCGTGATCGCGTTCTCATACTGGCCGGCATAAGCGAATTCGCGGGCAAAGTTGAAGAGCTCGTCATCGTTGAAGCTCTGCTTTTTGGCATCGACGCATTCCTTCTTCTTGGCGTCCCAGACCTTGCCCTTGGTGCAGGTTTTGGTCGTTTCGGTCTTTGGGGGCGGTGAGGTGTCATCATTGCTGCCACCGACCGCAAAAGCGGATGTGGCTAGCCCGACAGCGAAGATGGAAACAAGCGAAAGTCTGCACAGGCGATGAAGGGAAGCAGTCATCAGGCATACTCCGTTTTGAGGCGACGCATTGGTCGAATTGTACGCCGACGCTTAAAAATACCAATAGGCCTGGCGGCCTTTATTGCTTCCGTTGCGACGTCGGCGACCGCTCTTCACAAGTTAATTGAACTGGCGCCGAGATTGATTCCACAACCGCTTCTAAAGTGCGAAAATATCAACGCTTTTCGGCATCATGCCGTCGGCTGCGTCGTTTATGCTGAAGCGTTCGCCCTTCAAGTCCCAGGCGCCCGGGGAGCCGGAAATCGAGAAGAGGTTATAGGCGGCTCGGGGCTTGATGCCGCCCGGCCCCTGCGAGGCCGAAGCGATACCGACGACCGGCACCGGACCGGTCTGTCCGCGCAGCCAGTAAAGGGTGTTGAGATGTGTGTGACCATGCAGCACGAGTTCTGCTCCACCCGTCGACACGACGGCCGCGAAACGGCGGATGCCGATCATGCGCTTGTAGAAAGAGGTCGCACCGCGGATCGGCGGATGATGGATCATGACGACGCGAAAAAGGCCGGCCTCGCCGGCAGCGCGCAGCATGTTGACCGTATCGCGTGCCTGACGCGCGCCGAAGAATCCCGACGCGGCGAACGGTGGGGTTGCGACCGCGGTGGAACAGCCGACGATTGCGACCTTGTCGCGGATGCGTAGGTAAGGGAAGATGTGGCGGTCTTCTTCCCATTCCGGTGGGGCGAGGTCGCCGCGCACGTAATCATACCAGGCGCGCATCGATTTCTCGTAGGCACCCGGCACATAGGCGTCATGATTGCCGGGTACGACCGAGGTGGCGGCGGGATCGCCGAGTTCGCGCAGCCAGGCTGCCGCGCTGCGGATCTCAATGCCGCTTGCAAGATTGACGAGGTCGCCGGTGACCGCCAGATGGTCGGCCTTATGAGTGCGAATGTCGTCCAGCAGCAGATCGAGCGTGCTACCGAAAAGATGCTTGCGCCGGTTGCGGTGCCAGTTCACAAAGCCCGTAATGCGTTTCGAGAAAAGCTCGTGAATGGAAAGGCGTGGCAGGGGTCCAAGATGGACGTCGGAGATATGCGCGAGCTTGAACATGCAACGACACATAGACCAGCTTATTTACAATTCAAACACATCTTGGCGATGAGAGTCTGAAAGAACCCATGGCAGATAAACAAACATGGCCCCTTCACATGAAAGTGTCATTGAGGCTGCTGCACGTATATTTTTCCTTTGTGCGCGGCATGACGATGGGGGTGCGCGCAGCCTGTTTTGACGACAAGGGTCGGCTCTTTCTCGTTCGTCACAGCTATACCGGAGGATGGCATATGCCGGGCGGCGGGCTTGAGCGAAACGAGACGGCAGAAGAGGCGCTGATCAAGGAATTGCGCGAGGAAGGCAATCTCAAGATCGTCGGCAAACCTCAGCTCTTTCACGTCTATTTCAACACCAACATCACTCGGCGCGACCATGTGGTGTTCTACCGCGCCACCGTAGAGCAGACCGCGCCGCGGCCGCCGGACTGGGAGATTGCCGAAAGCGGCTTCTTCGAGATCGACAATCTGCCCGAAGAGACGACTGAAGCGACGCTGCGAAGGCTCGCCGAGCTCCGCGGTGAGGCAGAGCCGGCGCATTACTGGTGAGGCTCAGGCGGCGGCTGCAAACTTGTCACGGCCGTGTGGCCGGTCGAGATCGAGCGCCGGACCTGATGGCACGATGCCGGTCGGGTTGATTGTCTTATGGCTGCGGTAATAGTGCTGCTTGATGTGGCTGAAATTGACCGTGTCTGCCACATCAGGCGTCTGGTAGAGATCGCGCAGGTAGCCCTGCAGGTTGGGGTAATCTTCGATGCGGCGGATGTTGCATTTGAAGTGGCCAACATAAACAGAATCGAAACGTATCAGCGTCGTGAAGAGGCGCCAGTCGGCTTCGGTCTGCCGATCGCCGAAAAGGTAACGCCCCTTGCCGAGGCGTGCGTCGAGTCTGTCGAGCGTTTCGAAGAGCTTGACGACATTCTCCTCGTAGGCAGCCTGCGTGGTCGCAAAACCTGCCTTGTAGACGCCGTTGTTGACGGTATCGTAGACAACATCGTTGAGTGCATCGATCTCCGCCCGCAGGTCTTCCGGATAATAGTCCGCCGTCGATCCGGTCAGGTGATTGAAGGCGCTGTTGAACATGCGGATGATTTCGGCCGACTCGTTGTTGACGATCGTGCCCGTATGCTTGTCCCAGAGCACCGGGACCGTGACGCGGCCGGAATAATGCGGATCCGCTTTCACATAGACTTCCCATAGGGTCTTTGAACCAAAGAGCTGATCGCCCGTTGCGCTATTGCCGACCTTGAACTCCCAGCCGTTTTCCACCATCAGCGGGTCGACGATCGAAACGGAAATCAGATCTTCGAGCTTCTTCAGCTTGCGGAAAATCAGCGTGCGATGCGCCCAGGGGCAGGCGAGGGAGACATAAAGGTGATAGCGGCCAGCCTCGGCTTTGAAGCTGCCTTTCCCACTCGGGCCGGCTTCTCCATTTGCCGTAATCCAGTTGCGGAATTGCGAGGGCTGGCGCTTGAAATGGCCCTTCGTTTCCTTCGTATCGTACCAGACGTCATGCCAGACGCCGTCCACCAGCATGCCCATGAGCTTCACCTCTGAAAGTGATCGTTGCAGCGATAGATATCGCATCGCGCCGCGTTTTGCAGGGCAACAAAGATTGAACACTGCGTCTTAGTCGCCCTGATGCCGACGGAATTTTTGCAATAGACGGCGGAAATTTTTCCTGCTATCCGCCTTCCTCACAAATTTCTGGAATCCTGCTTGATGTCTAATCTCAGAGGCCTGCGACGACGCTGATGCTCCCGAACGCCTGAGGGCGTGTTCGCGAACCATATATCTGCGTTTATCCGGTCTCTGTTTCCATGCTCATGTACAAGCACGATCTCGTCTACCTCACCGAGGAGGCGTCTCACGACGCCGCTATCGAACTCATCAATGAAGAAGCCTTCGGCCCTGGCCGGCACACGCGCGCCGCGGCCCGTATCCGCGAGCAGGGGCCGCATGATCTGTCGCTCTCCTTCATCTGCGCCGACGACGGCGAAACGATCGCTTCAGTACGGATGACGCCGGTTTTGGCCGGAACGGTCAGGGGCCATCTGCTCGGACCGCTTGCGGTGCGGCCGTCACACAAGAACAGAGGTATCGGCCGTGAACTGGTGCGCATCGCGGTTGAGGCTGCCAGGCGCAAGGGTTCGGAGGCCGTCATTCTCGTCGGCGATCCGCCCTATTATTGTCCGCTCGGCTTCGAGAAGGTCGCTTATGGCGCCCTGATTTTTCCCGGCCCCGTCGATCCGGGCCGCGTGCTCGTCGTACCGATCGCAGAGGACACGCATGCACGGCTGAAGGGCAAGATCGCCTGGCGGCGATAAAGCATTTCCATTCGTCTTCGAATCGCGGACACACTCTATCTCTTACGCACTTCCGGACGCAAAACCGCTGCGCAGTTTTGCTGGAATTGCTGTCGTCAGAGCATCTTCTTGAGAAACGTCCGCGTGCGGCCCTCGGGAAAATCCGGCAACTCGCCGAAGACTTCGTAGCCCTGACGCTGGTAGGCACTGAGCGCATGCGGGTTGAACGTGTCGATCCAGGCACCGCGACAGCCACGGGCGGCCGCTTCTTCCTCCGCTTTCGCAAGGATCTTGCCGGCTATGCCACTGCCGCGCAGCATGTCGGGAATGTACAGCATCTGCACGAAGAGCCAGCCCCAGGCGGTGAAGCCGGACAGGCCGCCGGAGACCTTTCCATCGGTATCGCGGATCAGGACGGCTAGCAGCTGTCGTTCCGACGGGCCGACATCGGCTGTGTTGAAAGCCGTCAGCCCATCGGCGATGACCGCAAGCTCTTCCGGTGAAGGGGAGGCGGTGAGCTCGAACTCTGCCACGGCTAGCGTCCTTCGCGCCACCACATGGCGCCAAAGGCCAGAAGCAGAATTCCGACACCCGCAAATCCCGCGAAGAGCGGCAGGGTATTGATGCCCTTCAGCACGGTCTCATTGGTCATGCGGATCTGCATGCGGTCATTATCTGTCACGCGCACCTGGCCGCGCACCGGCAGGATCGGCGGAACGTTGATCGTACCGGCATTGTTGACGACGCGAGCCACTAGGCCGCGGCTCTTGTCGGTGATCGGCTTCAGCGCCGACGTCGTTGAGATCATCGCCTTGAATTCCGGCGCGTCGACCGCGCCAACATGGGCGAGCGTCGTCAGGTCCCCGTTGCGAATCTCGAAAAGCCCGATCTCGTCCATGCGCTTTTCCGCCTTGTAGAGACCGGGCTCGGTCTGCGTCAGCGGCAGGTTTTCGGTCCTGCCGGAGGGGTAGCGCACGATTGCGTCGCCCGGCGCATCGCCGATCGTCTGGCGCGTGATTTCCAGTGTGCGGCCGGACGCACGAGCCGTCAGCGCCTCTTCTTCCAGCGCCGGTTCCTTCATCAGCCAGTGGGCGATGCGGCGATAGAGGGAAACATGCGGACCACCGCCCTCGAAGCCGCGCGCCCAGAGCCAGCCCTGGTCGGAGAGCAGCATGGCAACACGGCCCTGGCCGGCACGGTTCAAAACGAGCAGAGGATGATTATCGGCGCCGACCATGACAGTCTGGCCCTGCGGTCTGCCGACATCGACGCTGCGGAACCAGCGGCCCCAATGCGGCGGTTCGTCGGCAGAACCATCGAGCCCGCGGGTGACGGGATGCTTGCGACCCTGTTCGGAAAGGCGGGGGTAGAAGGCCTGTTCGATCATCCGTCCGGTCGGCTCGGCCGGCAGCACGGAGGCGAGCGGCGTCATGGCGATCGATTCCGGGCTCGCGTGTTCGGGACCGGCCGCAATCAGCAATGCGCCGCCATTTTCCACATACTGGGCGATGTTGTCGTAATAGAGCATCGGCAGCACATTGGCGCGATCCTGATAGCGGTCGAAGATGATCAGGTCGAAATCCTTGATCTTGTCGACGAAGAGCTCTCGCGTCGGGAAGGCGATCAGCGACAGCTCGTTAATCGGCGTGCCGTCCTGCTTTTCAGGCGGTCGCAGGATGGTGAAATGTACGAGATCGACGGACGCATCCGATTTCAGGAGATTGCGCCAGGCGCGTTCGCCCGCATGCGGCTCGCCCGAGACGAGGAGAACGCGCAGGTTTTGGCGAATGCCGTCGATAATGTGGACGGCGCGGTTATTGGCGTCCGTCACCTCGCCGGGGATGCCGGCAACAGAGAATTCCAGGACATTCGCGCCGCCGCGCGTCACCTTGAAGGAGAAGGGCGTATCCTGGCCGGGCGTTGCCTGGAGCGTGGCGATCTCGTCGCCGTTGAGACGTACCGTCACGGTTGCCGCGCCGCCAGGGCTCGGGCCGTCGTCGAAGACACGCAGCATAAGCTGCTGCTCCTCGTTGACGATGCCGAAGCGAGGCGCCTTGATGACTTCAATGCGACGGTCGAACTCGTTCGGTTTGCCGGTAATCAGGCCATGGATCGGTGCGTCGAAGCCCAGTGCCTGATTGACGCCGGGCACGTCATGCACCTCGCCATCCGTCAGCATGATCGCCCCACCGACCCGCGAAGGGGGTACATCGGCGATGGAAGCGGCCAAGGCCTCGAAGAGGCGGGTGGAAGGCATATCGGAATTGCGGTCCTCGTTCACGTCGACGAAGCGGGGCTCGATCTGCGGGAAGCGGGCGAGCTGGGTCTTCAGCGAAGCAAGCGCGTCATCCGTCATCGTCATACGATCGGCTGTCTGCTGGCTCTGGCTGCGGTCGACGATGACGGGCACGATGGTGGAAAGCGGATCGCGGTCTTCCTGCAGCAGCACGGGATTGGCGAGTGCGGCGAGCAGTGCAAGCGCTGCCAGCGTGCGGATCCATGCGCCGCGCATGCCGCGCCAGATCGCGAAGGCGGCGATCAGCAGCACGATGGCAGTCAGTACCGCTAAATAGGGCCAGGGCAAGAAGGGCGAATAATCAAGCGTCATGTCACTGTCCCAGCCGTTCGAGCAGGTCGGGCACGTGGACCTGATCGGTCTTGTAGTTGCCGGTCAGCATGTACATCATGATGTTGACGCCGGCGCGGAAGGCATATTCGCGCTGCGTTTCATCCGGCGGCACGGTCGGAAGCACCGGCATTTCATTCTCGTCGATGGCCCAGGCACCGGCAAAGTCGTTTGCCGTGATCAGGATCGGCGAAACGCCATCCGCGGCGGCGGCCGGCTTGTTGCTGTTGCTCTGGCCGTTCTGCCGCGCCTCGATCCAGAGCGGGCTGCCGGTGTAACGGCCAGGGAAGCTCGACAGAAGATAAAAGGACTTGGTCAGCACGTGGTCGTGCGGAACAGGCTCGAGCGGCGGAATGTCCAGATTGGCAAGGATCTCTTGCAGACGCTGGCCGTTGGCGGTCGTGTCGTTGCTGCCTTCGAGCGAGTCCATTTGGTCGCGCGTATCGAACAGCACCGTGCCGCCATTGCGCATATAGGCGTCGATGCGGCTGATGGCGGCGTTCGACGGCATGGGCGCGGTTGCCGAAATCGGCCAGTAGATGATCGGATAGAAGGCAAGTTCGTCCTTGTTGAGGTCGATGCCAACGGGTGGGGCCGGCTCCAGCGTCGTGCGGTAGGTCAGGAATTTCGTCAGCCCATCGAGCCCCTGCTCGGAAATATTGTCCACATCCTGTTCGCCGGTTACGACATAGGCGAGATGGGTATTATCGAGCCGCTGCAGGATGATGTCGTCACCGGGCTGGGTATCGTTGGCATGCATGATATCCGGTCGCAGCATGAGGCCGGCCGCGAGGGCAACGGCGATCGTTGCTGCAGTGCGGGCGCGCGGGCGCATGCGGGAGAAAGCGCCATTCATGAAGAGTACGATCAGGCTGTCGGCGAGAAGCAGCAGGAAGGCGATGAAGAACAGTGCCGGCTTGGCCGACCAGCTTTCGCCACCGATAAGGCCGGCACGCACGACATTGACGCCGCTCGTATCGAGCGGTTTCAGGTCAGCATTTTCGGGGAGCACGTTCAGTGCAGCAAAACCGTCCTCGGAGCCGTAGAGGCCGGGCGGATTGTCAAAATTGGCAATGGGCGCTGCCTTGGCATTCGGGATCAGCGGACGGGCATTGCCGGTTTCGGTAACCAGCGTGCCTTTGGCCGTCAGCATTCGGAAGGGTGGCAGGGTTTCGGCAATGCGCGCGCTGCCCGATGATTCCGAGGTCACACCGCCGGAGCGCGAGATCTGGATGAGGTGTCGCAACATTTCAACGAAGGTGCCCGAAATCGGCAGGTTCGACCAGGTCGCCTCGGCGCTCACATGAAAGAGCACGATCTGGCCGGCATTCATCTTGTTCATGGTCACGAGCGGCGTACCGTCAGTGAGGCTTGCCCAGGTACGCTCCGCGAGATCCGGTGTTGGCTCGGCCAGCACCTGGCGGTTGACCGTCACGTCGGTCGGCCGCGGTATGCCGGCAAAGGGGCTGAAGCTCGGAAATTCTGCCAGCGCCTGCGGTTCGCTCCAAGACAGGCTGCCGCCGAGGGCGCGTTCGCCCTGGCGTAGAATGACCGGGATCAGCGGATCCTCGGCCGGTGCGGCGGCAAGGCGCGGACCGGCGAAACGCAAGAGCATACCGCCATTCGATATCCAGCGCTGCAGTGGCGCGTAGGTATCCTCCGGCAGGCGGCCGATATCGGCCATGATGATAACAGAGGGATTGTTGGCGAGCAGCTTTGGAATGGCGACCGAGAGATTGGCATCGTTTGGGCGCACCAGATCTGCATAGGGTTCCAGCGCCCGCTGGATGTAATAGAGCGGCGACAACAGCGGCTGGAATTCATCGCCGCTTTCGCCCGAGAGAAGCACGACCCGGCGGCGCTTGAAGGCATCGTCGAGCAGATGCACTGCGCCTGCGGTGGCGCCGGTGTTGATGCTGACGCGGGCAAAATCGTTGCGCATTTCGAAGGGGGCCGAAATGCCGGCATTGACACTGGTTTGGCCGGGCGCAAAGTCGGCCCTGCCGGTGGCGATCACGCGTCCCTGCGCATCCTGTGCGTTGATCGGGACGGAGACCGCGCCACTGGGGCTGAGGCGGGTGACCTTCACCGTCATCGCATCTGCCGTATTGGTGGCGCCTGAAATGGCGACCGTCTGGGCTGCATCGCCTTCGATAAGGCGTAGTTCTGCGGGCTGGAGCTCGGAGAGTTGACGTACAGTGGCATCGTTGTCGCGGCTTACCGTACCATCGGTGAGGAAGGCCAGCGTGCCGGGACGGGCGCCGTTGAGAGCCGAGCGCAGAGCTTCGAATGCGCGCTGGCGATCCGGAACGAGCGGCTTCGGTTCGGCCGCGCGAAGCTTTTCGCGGGCGGCCGAGGCGGTCCCGGGTGTCGCATCATTTGTGGGATCGGCGGTGAATGCAATGGAGACGACTGCGCCGGCGGACTCGGCATCGGCAATCAGAGCGTCGGCCGTCTGGACACGGCGCTCCCAGTCGGGCGCCGAAGCCCAGCTATTGTCGACGAAGAGGACGAGCGGACCACCGGATGCGACCGTGCCGGTACGCGGATTGACGACCGGATCGGCGATCGCGAAGATGATGGCGGCTGCGAGCAACATGCGCAGCAACGTAAGCCACCAGGGGGTCTGTGCCGGCGTTTCCTCGCGCCGCAGCACTGTCGCAAGGATTTTCAGCGGCGGGAAAACTTCCGCCTGCGGGCGCGGCGGTGTCAACCGCAACAGCCACCAGATAACGGGAAGGGCAATCAGCGCGCCGAGGATGGCGGGGTAGGCGAAGGCAAAGGGAAGCGCGCTCAAAACTGTCCTCCATGCGTTGCCTTTGCCGGCATGCCGGAAAGATACATATGGACAGCGACCAGCGCTTCGGATGCCAGATGATCGGTACGATGGCTGACGAAGGTCCAGCCGAGATGGCGCAACGACTGGCCGAGATTTTCGCGGCGGGCGAGGTAGGCGTTGCGATAGGCCTCACGCAGGCTCTCGGCCCGACCTGATGTCAGCCGTTCGCCGGTCTCGGGATCGGTGAATTCGGTGCGGCCGTTATAGGGAAAGATTTCCTCGGCCGGATCGGCGATCTCGACGACGTGGCCGCGCAGACCACGGCGGGCAAGCGGGCCGAGGCGGGCCATAATGGAGGGCGCGTCATCAAGGAAGTCGCCGATGAGGATGAGATCGCTCCAGCCGCGCACCATGACGGTTTCCGGCAGGCCGCCAGTCAGAGGGGCGTGCATCAGGGCAGCAGCAAGCCGCTCGGCAGCATTGCGGGCAGAGATCGGTTCCATGACACCGGGGCAGCCGATACGCTCGCCGGAACGGGCAAGAATTTCGGCAAGCGCCAGCATGATGACGAGCGCGCGGCTTTCCTTTGACGCGCTGCCATAGGTCGACTGGTACATCATCGACGGCGACATGTCGGCCCAGAGCCAGATCGTGTGGGCGGCTTCCCATTCACGGTCGCGCACATAGGTATGGTCGTCGCGAGCGGAGCGGCGCCAGTCGATGCGCGACAGGCTTTCGCCTTCGCTATAGGGGCGGAACTGCCAGAAATTCTCGCCGATACCGCGTTTGCGGCGGCCATGCCAGCCGGCAATCACGGTATTGGCGATGCGTTTGGCTTCGACCAGACAATCCGGCACGAGGGAGGCCCGCTGTCTTGCGCGGGGGAGGGCATCGCTGCCGGGTGTCGGATTGACGATCTGTCCGATAGATGCCACGCGCAGCGCTTCCTTATCCCTTTGCCTGCTTCACCAGTCCGGCGATCACGTCTCGCACCGACATGCCCTCGGCACGGGCAGCGAACGTCAGCGCCATGCGGTGCTCGAGAACGGGCTCGGCGAGTGCATAGATATCGTCGAGCGAGGGCGCCAGGCGACCTTCATAGAGGGCGCGGGCGCGGGCGCAGAGCATCATCGCCTGGCCGGCGCGTGGGCCAGGACCCCAGGCGACATGCTTGTCGGTGGAGGCATTTCCCTGACCCGGACGGGCGGAGCGCACCAGCGAAAGGATGGCGTCGACAACCGTGTCGCTGACCGGCATCTGGCGCACGAGCGTCTGGATTTCTATCAGACGTGCGGCGTTGATGACCGGCTCGGGCTTGGCTTCGGTGAGACCGGTGGTCTCCAGCAGGATTTGACGTTCGGCCGCAAGCTCCGGATAGTGGACATCGACCTGCAGAAGGAAGCGATCGAGCTGAGCTTCGGGAAGCGGATAGGTGCCTTCCTGCTCCAGCGGGTTCTGCGTCGCCAGAACGTGGAAGGGTGATGGCAGGTCATAACGCTGGCCGGCGATGGTGATATGATATTCCTGCATCGCCTGCAGCAGCGCCGACTGGGTGCGCGGCGAGGCGCGGTTGATTTCGTCGGCCATCAGAAGCTGGGCGAAGACCGGACCCTTGACGAAACGGAAGGAGCGGCGACCGTTCTCGTCCTGGTCCATTACTTCGGAACCGAGAATATCTGATGGCATCAGGTCGGGCGTGAACTGGATGCGGTTTGCAGCAAGGCCCAACACTTCGCCTAGCGTCGTCACCAGCCTCGTCTTGGCGAGACCAGGGACACCGACGAGAAGGGCATGACCACCGGAAAGGACGGCGAGAAGCGTGTTTTCAACCACGCTTTCCTGACCGAAGATGACCTTGGAAACTTCCGCGCGGACGGCGGCGATATCGGATAGCGCTCTTTCTGCGGCGGCGACAATCGCCTGTTCATCGAGGCTGGCTTCGGTCTTGATCATACCCATGGGCATCTCCAACGGCTGAAATCATTCGGCTGCGAATCGTCTGACTTTAATAGGCGTGCCTCATACCCGATACAGTTATGAAGATGTTGCGGGCTGACAAGTTTGTTCCAAATGACTATCTCGTGACTGTATTTTGTTAAGAGCAAACCGAGACGGAAGAATGGCAGCCGAGGAAATGAGGCATAGCGCGGATGCAGCGGGACTTGCCGCGCTTATTTCGCGCGCCTCCGAGGCGAAATCCGGCAAAAAGCGCGGGTTACCGCCCGTAGACAAGTGGAATCCGCCTTTTTGCGGCGATATCGACATGGAGATCCGGGCGGATGGCACGTGGTTTTACATGGGCACGCCGATCGGCCGGCAGCCGCTGGTCCAGCTCTTTTCGACCGTCTTGAGGAAAGACGAAGACGGGAAAACCTATCTCGTAACTCCTGTGGAAAAGGTCGGCATCAGGGTCATCGACGCGCCCTTTGTCGCCGTCGAGATGAATGCAAGCGAGCGGGATGGGCAGCAGGTTCTGACGTTCCGCACCAATGTCGGCGACGTCATAGAGGCCGGCAAGGATCACCCTTTACGCTTCCCGAGGCATGCGAAAGATAGTGAACTGAAGCCATACCTGCATGTGCGGGGGCGGCTCGAAGCATTGGTTTCGCGCGCCGTGATGTATGAACTGGTCGAACTCGGCGAAGTGGCCGAGGTCGCCGGCCGGGAAATGTTCGTCGTTCGCTCCGGCAGCGGGACCTTTCCGATCATGCCGGCCGACGAACTGGAAGCTGCCTCCCGATGAGTGACGCGATCAGCACGACCTACCCCTTATTTTCGGCTGCCGAGTTCCGCCGGCGCGCGCTCCACCAGATCGGCGCACCCATCGATCATGCCTGGCGTGACCATGGCGATCATGCGCTCAATCCCGATATCGTTGCGCTGGTCGAGACCTTCAAGCTGCGCGACGCGGCCGTACTGGTGCCTGTCATCGATGATGGCGATGAGGCAAAGGTGATCTTCACCAAACGCACGGCGACGCTGCGCAAGCATTCCGGCCAGATTGCCTTTCCCGGCGGCTCGATCGATCCCGACGATGTCTCCCCCGAGATGGCGGCGATCCGCGAAACCGAGGAGGAGATCGGTCTTGCTGGCGGTTTCGTCGAGACGGTCGGGCGGCTGCCCAACTACCTGTCGTCCACCGGGTTCCGGATCACGCCCGTTCTCGGCGTCGTACGACGCGGCTTTTCGCTGCAACTCAATCCGACCGAAGTGGACGATGTTTTCGAGGTGCCGCTTTCCTTCCTGATGGACCCGGCCAACCATACGCGAGACAAGCGCATGGTCGACGGTATCGACCGGCATTTCTACCGCATGCCGTACAAAACACGAATGATCTGGGGCATCACTGCGGGTATCGTCCGCACGCTCTATGAAAGGCTTTACGCATGACTTCAGTCGCCGATCAGGCATGGTTTCAGGATCCGGCGCTCGGCCAGGTCTTTGCGCTCCTGAACGCCGATGGCGGGGAAGGGCGTGTGGTCGGGGGGGCGGTGCGCAACAGCCTGATGGGGCTGGCAGTCGCTGATATCGATATTGCCACCACATTGCTACCGGAGGTGGTGATGGAGCGGGCGCAAGCTGCTGGTGTCAAGGCGGTGCCGACAGGAGTTGCCCATGGCACGGTAACGCTCGTCATCGATGGCCGGCCCTTCGAGGTGACGACGCTGCGTACGGACGTGGAGACGGACGGTCGTCGTGCCAAGGTGGCTTTCAGCACGGACTGGCAATCCGATGCCGAGCGGCGCGACCTTACGATCAATGCGCTCTACGCAAATGCTGCGGGCGAGGTGATCGATCTCGTGGGCGGGCTTGCTGATATAGAGAAGCGTAATATCCGCTTCATTGGTGATGCGGCGACAAGGATTGCCGAGGATTATCTGCGTATCCTGCGGTTCTTCCGCTTCTTTGCCTGGTACGGCTCCGGCCGGCCTGACGCGGAAGGCCTGAAAGCTTCGTCGGCTGCGCGCTCGAAGCTCAAAACGCTGTCGGCCGAGCGGGTCTGGTCCGAACTCAGGAAGCTCCTGTCGGCGGAAGATCCGGGGCGTGCGCTTCTGTGGATGCGGCAGGTTGCGGTTTTGACGGAAATCCTGCCGGAAACCGAGAAATGGGGCATCGACACCATTCCGGCGCTTGTTGCGACCGAAAAGGCGCTCGGTTGGGCGCCTGATCCGTTGTTACGACTTGCTTCGATCATCCCGCCCGATCCGACGCGTGTGGAGGCGCTGGCCTCGCGGTTGAAAGTTTCGAATGCGGAGGCGAGCTATTTCAAGGAGTGGGTTAAGGCTGCACCCGTCAACGACGAGATTTCCGCTGCCGCTTTCGAACGGCTGCTTTATCGCAATGGTACCGACGGGATCATCGTACGGCTGAAGCTGGCCCTTAGCATCGCTCGCGGCAAGGCGGAGGGCAGTTTCGAGGAGATGAGCCGTTCGGCGCGGCTTTCAAAGCTTCTGGACCATGCACGTGCCTGGAAGAAGCCGCAGTTTCCGCTGAACGGCGGGGATGTAGTGGCTACGGGCATACAGGCCGGACCGAAGGTCGGCGAAATACTCTCGACCTTGGAAAACCAGTGGGTGGAAGAGAATTTCTTCGCCGACCGGGCGACGCTGCTCGCCCGGCTTTCGGAGATTACCAGATAAGATCAGGCCGCGTTCGCTTCGTCGCGGATGCGTGCCTTGATATTGTCCACCATGTTTTCGCGAATGATCGTTTCACCGTGCGTGGTTCTCATATGCTCGACGGCGCGGCGAACGACTTCAGCATCATTATCGGCCCTGGTGTGCCAGTCGCACCCGGGAACGAGTGTACCGCATTCGAAAAGTCGCATGGTCTTCTCCTGTCTCTGGAACGCCAAACAACCGCGCTTTCGCGCGATTGACGAATGTGCGGCAATGGAGAAGGTTCCGAGGAGGAAAAACTTCGGCCGACTGGACATCGGCCGAAAGGCTCTGCTTATGGGTGGGGCATTGCCCAGGCCATGTAGGTGTCCGAAAGGTGAGCGGGCATGTTGCTGTTGGCAGCACGTGTTGCCTGCTCTTGAATTTCTTCCGGAGTCTTGCCGCCTGCGAGCTGCAATTTCACCTGCTGGATAAAGCAGGAAAGCGGCAGGTCGGAGCCGCTTTTCGCTCTTAGGTCTTCGGCAATGCGCGTTAGAAACTCGGGCGCGTCGACTGCGCGGGACGTTTCCTGAATATCTGCAGAAGCAGACGAGCCGCTTTGTACCGTCATGACAATCCTCCTCCGATTGTAACGCACAGAGACTAACTTAGGACGCACTCAGCTCTGATGAAGGCCTTTCAACGCGATTTTACCGGATTAGTATTTCATTTTTATCGGCACGCCGCGCGCCAACTCGGAATGTGGCGCGACTATTGCAGAGCACATGCACCCTTAAATCTGTTTGTGCGCCGTGCCTTAGGGCCAGCGCACGACGGGCGGCAGGGACGAGAGAATGGATTCGACATTGCCGCCGGTTTTCAGGCCGAAGATCGTTCCCCGGTCATAAAGCAGATTAAACTCCACATAGCGGCCACGGCGAATCAATTGTTCGTCACGATCGGCTTCGGTCCACTCCTTGTTGAAGTTTGAGCGAACGATCTTGGGATAGACCATGGAAAAGGCCCGGCCGACATCGCGGGTGAAGGCAAAATCGGCATCCCAGCCGCCGGCTTCCTCGCTAGAATGCAGCCAGTCGTAGAAGATGCCGCCGACGCCGCGCGCTTCATTGCGATGCTTGAGGAAGAAATAGTCGTCGCACCATTTCTTGTAGACGTCATAATCGGCGACCGCATGGTTTCGGCAGGTGATCTCCATGGCTTTGTGGAAGAGCTGTGTGTCTTCATCTTCCTGCGTGCGGCGGCGTCCGAGTACCGGCGTCAGATCGGCGCCGCCGCCGAACCAGCGGCTGGTGGTGACGACCATACGGGTATTCATGTGAACGGCCGGCACGTTGGGATTGACGGGGTGGGCGATCAGCGAAATGCCTGATGCCCAGAAGCGCGGATCCTCATTGGCGCCCGGTATCTGCGCCCGAAAGTCGGGGGCGAATTCGCCGTAGACGGTGGAGGTGTGGACGCCGACCTTCTCGAAGACACGGCCCTCCATCATGGACATGCGGCCACCGCCGCCGGCGCCGTTTTCGCGCGACCAGTCTTTGGCGACGAAACGGCCGGGCTCCTGATCGGAGAGAGGGCCTTCGAGTTCATCTTCCAGCGTTTCGAAGGAGGCGCAGATCGTATTACGCAGCCCTTCGAACCATGTTCGGGCGGCGGCTTTCTTGTCCTCGATGTCTTCGGGCAGGCCGATCGGCAGTTCCGGTCTTTCCATGCGATTCGCTCTTTCCTGATTTCAACATTGGTTTAGCAGGTGAGGCAGAGGGCCGCCAGCAGAGGAGGCACGTGCAAGATTCGACTCGCAAAGGCTGAATTTCGATACTACCTTCCATCCAGAGGTAGGTTTCATGGCGAAAATTCCAGGGCCTCCGCCCTTTGAAGGCTTGAAGCGCAGGATCGCAAGGCATCGGGCAGAAGCGTCCGCCCGGCAGAAGGATCATTTCATCCGCGAAACCTACAGGATGGGGCTGACCGAAGCCCGTGCCAAGGCGCGCGAATGGTTCGACGAGTATCCGAAAGCCGCCTACTGGACTGAAGTCGAGAGCTGGCGCCAGCTCGAAGGCGACCAGATCGAATTCACCATGCGCCGCCTGCCATCTGCCGACTGAACCTATTCCGCCGCATCACGCAGACGGCTTTCGATCAGTAAGCCGCTTTCGTCGAGAATCGGATGTGCTACTGAAACGATGTGCGCATTGATGCGCTTCAGGTCGCGTAGCATGTCGAGATGCAGCGAACTCGTCTGCAAGCTGTCGGTCCGACCGTCGCGCAGGCGCTCCAAATGTCGTTCGGCCGATTGCTTCTCCATGTGACGCACCTCGACCTTCACTTCCATCATCTGCCGGGCCAGATTGAAATCGCGGGTGACAAAGATCGTCTGTGCCACACGCAGATTGTCGACCGTCAGATCGAACAGCTTCCGCAATTCGCTGTAGCCGTCTTCGGAGAATTTCAGGCCGAGCGAGGCCTTCTTGCCGACCTGCTGCAGCAGGCCTTTTTCGATGATGTCACCGATATGTTCCAGGTTGATCGCATAGTCGATGATGACGATGGAGCGGCGCGCATTCTCATCGCTCAGACCGCCACGTCCGAGCTTGGAAAGGTAGACCTTCACTTCCTGCTGCAACAGGTCGACTCTTTTTTCGAGCGCGGGAATTTCGGCGAGCATGGACATGTCGTTGTGTTTGAAAGCGTCCGAGGCGCGCAGCAGCATGCGTTCGATGATGTCGCCGACGCCGAGCACTTCACGCGTCGCATTCGCAAGCGCCACGACGGGCGTCGACAATTGCTGCATGTCGAGGAATTTCGGTCCCTGGTCCAGTTGCGCATCATCGGGCACGAGGCGGGCGGTCAGGGTCGAGAGTGCTCGGGAGAAAGGCCAGGCGAGGGCGGCGAGCAGGATGTTGAACATAAGATGCGTATCGACCGGCAGTTTCGCCGGGCCGAAAGGCAGCATCTGCAGGAGCGGTGCAGCGTAACCGGCAAGCGGCAGCGCGATCAGGCAGCCCACGGTTCGCACGATCAGATTGCCGAGTGTGACGCGCCTTGCTGAGGCGGGGCCGGAGAGGGTGGCGACGACAGGCGGGATCGCGCCGCCTATGTTGGCGCCGAGGACGAGAACGATGATGAGTTCCGGCGATACGATGCCTGTCGCGGCAAGCGAGAGGACCAGGACGACCACCGCGAGGCTGGACGACGAGATGAAGGCAAGTGCTGCCGAAAGAGCGAGGGCAACGGGCCACGCGTCACCGAGCAGCCCAATGAAGGCAGCCAGCGCCGGTGAATTGCGCATCGGCTCCGTCGCACTGCCGAGCAGATAGAGGGAGAGCAGCATCAGGCCAATGCCGATCAACGCCGTGCCGCCGCCATGGCGGGCGCTGGAGTTTCCTCGGTAGAGCACCATGCCGGCGAGGATGAGGAGAGGCGAAAGCCATTCAATGCCCGTGGCGACGATCCAGGCGGTCACCGCGGTGCCGACATTGGCGCCGAGCAGCACAATCTGAGCCATGCGCGGCTTGATGAGATCGCGTTCCACGAAAGAGGCTGTCATCAGGGCTGTGGCGGTCGAGCTCTGAAGGGCGATCGTTGCCAGGAAGCCCGACAATATCGAGCGCGGCCCGGTTGCCGTACCGGTTGCCAGGCCGGTCCTCAGGCGTGCTCCAAAGGCGCGCGTGACGCCGTCCTTGACCTGCGCGAGGCCGAAGAGCAGCAGCGCTATCGCGCCGAACAGGTTGATCATGACGATCGTGGATTCCATAGCCTTGTTTTTTTCTTCTTCTTGAGAACATTTACTCAACTATTCGTTTTCGTAGTCGAGTAAATCGTTGGAATCTCACTGCTTGTGCAGATTTATTGATTGCTTGGCTAATTAATATAGCGCTTTTTCGCCAATTCAAAGCCGCGTCTGCGACATATTATGCGTCGAGGATCGGCATAAGGGCCGGTTCACGCCCAGACTATCTGCCTCATCGCCTCGCCAACGATCATCGCGGCGGAGACAGCAAGGTTGATCGAGCGCTGGCCTTCCACCATCGGGATCAGGATGCGCCCGTCCGCGCGCTCGTGGACGTGATCGGGCGCGCCGGCGCTTTCGCGGCCGAACAACAGGATGTCGTCGGGATGGAAGGTGAAATCCGTATAGCGCTGTGATGCTTTTGTTGTGGCAAGGATCAGGCGGCGGTCGGTTCCGGCACGCCATTCTTCGAAACGCTCCCAGTTGACATGGCGGGTGAAAGCGGCGGCGGCCAGATAATCCATGCCCGCGCGCTTCAGGTTTCGGTCCGAAATGTCAAATCCGGCGGGCTCGATGATATCGACCGCAAAGCCCAGGCAGGCGGCAAGGCGCAGGATTGTGCCGGTATTGCCCGGAATATCGGGCTGGTAGAGCGCCAGTCTAAGGGCTGCCATGACAGGTTGTCCGTTGCGATAGTGCGAAAATGACCTATCCGAACTGTGATTTTGACGCAACAAGACGATTTTTGAATATTCAATAGTCACTTTCCGTGTGATAGGGCTGGAAATTCTGGCATTTTCGCGTTATCGGTGCATATCTTCAATCGCCAACAGGGAGCGCCGACATGGATATATTTGTGCTGATGCGCCTCCCGCCCGTGATACGACGCTTGGCGATCTGGCGCGTGTAAGGCGCTTTTCTTCCCCATTGCCCATTTGATCATTGCGCGGCCGCTACGGCCTCGCCCCTTGAACTTCCGGGTCCCATATGTGCTTGCATGTGCCTTTGAGGTGCGAAGCTGGGGCCGGAACGCGGAGTTCCGGAGCGATTTTCATGTTTAGCTGGTTTGAACAGCGACTTAATCCCTTTCCGAGCGAGGAGCCCGTTGCTCCCCCGAAGGGTCTTTTTGCCTTCTGCTGGCATTATACAAAGCCGGCGGCGGGATGGCTTGCGCTCATGGCGTTTCTGACGGCGCTGATTGCCGTCGGCGAAGTGGCACTTTTCCAGTTTCTCGGCGACATCGTCGACTGGCTGACGAACGCCGACCGCGCGACCTTTCTGCAAAATGAAGGCTATAAGCTCGTTTGGATGGGCGCCCTGGTGCTGATCGGCCTGCCGCTCGTTGCCGGTCTCGATTCGCTTATCATGCACCAGATGATGCTCGGAAATTATCCGATGATTGCGCGCTGGCAGATGCACCGCTTCCTTCTGCGCCACAGCATGACCTTCTTTGCCAATGAGTTTGCCGGACGTGTTGCCACCAAGGTCATGCAGACGTCGCTTGCCGTGCGCGAAACGGTCATGAAGATCCTCGACGTCTTCGTCTATGTCGTGACCTATTTCCTGTCGATGATAGTCATTATCGCGGCTGCCGACTGGCGACTTATGCTGCCGATCCTTGTCTGGCTCGGCGTCTATATCGGCATTGTCGCCTATTTCGTGCCGCGGCTTCGCAAGATCGCTGCCCAACAGGCGGATGCGCGCTCGCTGATGACGGGCCGCGTGGTCGACAGCTACACGAACATTGCCACCGTAAAGCTGTTTTCTCATGCAGGCCGTGAGGAAGTCTATGCCAGGGAAAGCATGGATAGCTTTCTGGATACGGTGCACAGCCAGATGCGCAAGGTGACGCTCTTCCATATGAGCGTCTACATGAACAACTGCATCTCGCTGTTCATCATTTCCAGCCTATCCATCTATCTGTGGCTGAACGGTACGATCTCGGTCGGCGCAATTTCCATCGCTATCGGCCTTGCGATGCGCGTCAACGGCATGTCTCAATGGATCATGTGGGAAGTTTCGGCGCTCTTTGAGAACATCGGCACGGTCTATGACGGCATGGAGATGATGTCGAAGCAGCACGATATCGTCGACAAGCCGGGGGCGCTGCAACTGACGGCGAAGAAGGGTGCGATTCATTATGAACGCGTCGGCTTCCACTACGGAAAGGGCAAAGGCGTCGTTGACAACCTGTCGCTCGACATCGAGGCCGGCGAGAAGGTCGGTCTCGTCGGGCGCTCAGGTGCGGGCAAGACGACCTTGATGAACCTGCTGCTGCGCTTCTACGACCTGGAGGCCGGCCGCATCACAATCGACGGCCAGGATATTTCCGAGGTGTCGCAGGACAGCCTTCGTGCGCTGATCGGAGTGGTAACGCAAGATACGTCGCTCTTGCACCGCTCTATCCGCGACAACATCGCCTATGGGCGTCCTGATGCGACGGATGAGGAAGTCATCGAGGCGGCAAGGCGGGCGAATGCCTGGGAGTTCATCGAAGGGCTTGTCGACATGCAGGGTCGCAAGGGGCTCGACGCGCAGGTCGGTGAGCGTGGCGTAAAGCTCTCCGGCGGCCAGCGGCAGCGTATCGCGATCGCCCGCGTCTTCCTGAAGGATGCGCCGATCCTGGTGCTCGACGAGGCGACCTCGGCGCTCGATTCCGAAGTGGAAGCGGCGATCCAGGAGAACCTCTTTGCGCTGATGGAAGGCAAGACGGTGATCGCGATCGCCCACCGCCTGTCGACCTTGACCGAGATGGACCGGCTAATCGTGCTCGACAAGGGCCGCATTATTGAAAGCGGCACGCATAGCGAGCTGGTGAGCCACGGCGGCATCTATGCCGACCTCTGGAACCGCCAGTCCGGCGGCTTCCTCGCCGATCACGAGGAAGAGGCCGAGGTGGCGGCCCAATAACAAAAAAGCCTTCCCCGCAGGAGTGGGGAGGGCTTTATTCGGCTGAAACATGAACTGCTGTTCAGAGCGCGCGGCCCCGATCGGCGCAGAGGCTGTCGGCCCAGTCGATGACGCGATGATGCTCCACGACGATAATCGAGTTGGACGCGAGCGATTGCAGCGTGAAGATGCGCTGCCGCTCTTCACGTTCGATCCAGCTTGCTATGGCTTCCGTCACGATGCTGTCGCGCGGCACGTCCAGCGCGTCTGCCAGAGCGTCGAGCTTTTCCGCAAGGGAAAGCGGAAGATGCGCCTTGAGCGTTTTCGTTTCCATATCTGCGGTCTCCGGTAAGACGCGATCATGGCACGAGATTGTAGCCGCTTCTACCCGTATCAAGACAGATGACGCCGATATTACCGATCATTACGAAAATATTAGGTTGCGTCCGCCCTATGGTCCCTTTGCCGCAATTCTGAACGGGCCTATATCGCCGTGATGCTGCTCACTCCGATCCTTCGCCTGTTTGAAACCTGGATAGATCCGTTCCGCGCCCGCGACAATATTCAACCGCCGCGCAACACACTGGGATTCATTTGGTTCTACATCGGCCAAGCCAAGTGGCCTTTTATCGCGATGCTGGTGCTCGGCGGCATGTCGGCGGCGATCGAGGCGGCCCTCTTCTGGTTCGTCGGGCGGCTGGTCGACATCCTCAGCACGATCAAGCCCGGGGCCGGCTGGAGCACGCTTCTTGCCGCACATGGAGGTGAGCTTTTCGGCATGCTGGCGCTGATTGGCATCGTCCGTTTCGTTGTCGCCTTTCTGATCGCGCTGATCGACCAGCAGGTCATCACGCCGGGTTTTTATAACCTGGCGCGCTGGCAGTCCTATCTGCACGTGTCGCGCCAGTCGCTTGCGTTCTTCCAGAGCGACTTTTCCGGCCGCATCGTCACCAAGGTCTGGTCAGCCGGGCAGGCGACGGGCGATCTTGTGACGTCGCTGATGGAAAGCGTCTGGTTCGTTGGCATCTATGCCGCCACTACGCTCGTTCTGGTCGGGCAGCTCGATTTCTCACTGGCGGCGGTCGTTCTCTTCTGGCTGGCGGCCTTCAGCGTACTTGCCCGCTATTTTGTACCGCGCATCCGCTATCACTCGCGCGAAACTGCAGAAGCAGCCTCTCTGCTCAATGGCCGCATCGTCGATGCCTATAGCAATATCCAGACGCTGAAGCTCTTCGCCCGCGACGAAGAAAGCGATCGCTATATGCTTCACGGCTTCAACACCTATCAGGACACGGTGTTGCAGTTCACGCGCTTCATCACCGGTGTGCGCGCATCGATGGCGCTGCTGTCGGGTCTGATGATCGTCACCATGGGAGGGATCAGCGTCGATTTGTGGCTACGCGGCCTGATCAGCTCGGGCGGGGTCGCCTTTTCGCTGACGCTGGTCCTGAGGCTGAACTTCCTGCTCGGGCGGCTGATGACCCAGTTCAATGGCATCATGCGCAATCTTGGTACCATTCAGAACGCGGCCGAGCTGATTTCGCAGCCTCTGCATCTCGTCAATCGCCCCGATGCGACGGAACTCGTCGTCAAGCAGCCGGGGATTCGCTTCGAGAATGTGTCCTTCGATTATGGCAAGGAAAACGCGGTCATCGACAATTTTTCGCTGACGATCCGTCCTGGCGAAAAGGTCGGCATCATCGGCCGCTCCGGCGCTGGCAAATCGACGCTCGCGCATATTCTCCTGCGCCTCTACGATCTTCAAAGCGGACGCATCCTCATTGACGGTCAGGATATCGCTGCCGTCACGCAGGAATCGCTGCGCATGCAGATCGGCATGGTCAGCCAGGATACGTCGCTGCTGCATCGATCCGTGCGCGACAATATCCTGTTCGGCCGGCCGGATGCGGGTGAGGGGCGGCTTATCGAAGCGGCCAGGCGCGCCGAGGCCCTCGATTTCATCGAGCAATTACGGGATCAGCAGGGGCGCAAGGGTTTCGATGCCCATGTCGGCGAACGCGGCGTCAAGCTCTCGGGCGGCCAACGCCAGCGCATCGCCATTGCGCGCGTGATGCTCAAAGATGCGCCGATCCTCGTTCTCGACGAGGCGACGTCGGCGCTCGATTCGGAAGTGGAAGAGGCGATCCAGTCGAACCTCAACCGTGTGATGGAAGGCAAGACAGTTCTTGCGATCGCCCATCGGCTTTCGACGATTGCGGCACTCGACAGACTTGTCGTGATCGATCGCGGCAAGGTCATCGAGGAAGGCACGCATGATGCGCTCCTCAAGCAAGGCGGGCTTTATGCCGAGCTCTGGGCGCGTCAGTCAGGCGGTTTCCTTGCTTCCGATGACAACGATACCCGCTCAGTACTCGCGAACGAAATCGCTGATTAGGCCGTAGTGGTTCGAGCCGAGACTGTCTTCCAGCCGGCTCGTCGAGCGGATGAGCAGTGGCGGTCTCGCGAAAATATGGTCAATGCTGATACCGAACGGCCCGGCAGCAACCGGCCACGACGTCGGCTCGGGGAAGGCTGTGGTAAGGCCGGTGCCGCGCAGCAGTTTTTGGATGGTCGGTGCGATGATCGACGAGTTGAAGTCCCCGGAAACGACCAATGCACCCGTGTGGCTTTGCATGGCAGTTTTCAAATCGTCGAGCTCTTCATTCTGAAAATCATCGAAATAGGGCTTGGTGAGGTGCGCAAACAGGAAATCGACGGGCGTTCCGTCGAAATCGATCGTCGCCGACACGAGCCGCCGCTTCCAGAGATTGCCGAGGTCCTGAAATTCATAGTGCGTAAAAGGACGTTTTGACAGGATCAGCGTATCGCAGATCTCGATCGTGTCGCAGCCGATGCGGTAAGGATAGATCTGCTGCAGCCGTGGCAGCTGCGGGGAGATCGGCACCGCTTCCATGAGGTCGACGACGTCAGCGCCCGATGCCAGCACGGCATCGGCAATTTTTTCGTTATTGATCCAATTGTCGATCTCGACATTGAAGGACATTAGCCGGAAAAGCCGGGGGGCATCCTGTGCAGGCGTCCTGCCGGCGAATTCGTGCAGCATGATGACGCCGTGGATATTCAGAAGGGTCGCCACCGCCAGCGTCAGGAAGCCGTACCAGTGCCGCTTGACGAACAGAGCAATGACCGCGGCCACGGCACAGATGAGGCTCAGATGGATCTGGAAGCTGTAAACGAAGGAAAGCAGCCAGAAATCGGTGACATACCGGAGCGAAACGAGGGCCAGGATTATCGTGATGAGGACGCTCAATACGCAGAAAACTGTATGCCTCATCGGCGCAAATCCAAATTCGTATGGCAGACTTACCAGCGCCTAACACGGGCCTTGGTTTGTTGCAATGCAGCAAAGCCGCAAGCCAGTGATTGCCTTAAAAAATTCACTGAAAATTCCCGCGACATTGTGCCCTCGTCCCCTTGTCAAGGCTGGACATAATTTGCGATCAAGCATAGAACGCGCCGGATTGGTGGGGAATCTATGGCCGAAATATGTTGTGATAGATTCGTCGCCTCTGGAGGGGCAGGGCGGATTTCCGCGACAATTGCGCAGAGGATGGTTAAGCCGTGAGCGAACACGTAACGACAAGCGAGGCCTCAGAGCCCACTCGCCGTGATTTCCTTTATCTCACTACTGGTATGGCGGGTGCCGTCGGGGCCGTTTCGTTTGCCTGGCCGTTTATCGACCAGATGCGTCCGGACGCTTCGACGCTGGCACTGGCTTCCATCGAAGTCGATGTCGCGAGCCTCGAGCCCGGTATGTCGCTGACGGTCAAGTGGCGCGGTAAGCCGATCTTCATCCGCAACCGTACGCCGGAAGAAGTGAAGGCCGCGGCTGACGTTCAGCTCTCGGAACTCAAGGATCCAATCGCCCGCAATGCAAACCTTCCTGCTGACGCTCCGGCAACCGGTGCCGACCGCTCTGGCGGCCAGGGCAAAGAAAATTGGATCGTCATGATCGGCACCTGCACCCATCTCGGCTGCGTTCCGCTCGGTCAGGCTGGCGAGTACAATGGTTGGTTCTGTCCCTGCCATGGCTCGGTCTACGATACGGCCGGCCGCATCCGCAAAGGTCCGGCGCCGCAGAACCTGGCGATCCCGACCTTTTCATTCGTGTCCGATACCAAGATCAAGATCGGTTGAGGGGAGACTGATTTATGAGTGGCCATTCCAGCTACGAACCATCAACCGGCTTGGAAAAATGGGTCGATGCGCGCCTTCCGCTGCCGCGCATGGTCTATGACAGCTTCGTTGCCTATCCGGTTCCGCGGAACCTGAACTATGCATACACGTTTGGTGCCATGCTCGCGGTCATGCTGATCGTGCAGATCCTGACGGGCGTCACGCTCGCCATGCACTATGCCGCCGACACGACGATCGCTTTCAATTCCGTCGAAAAGATCATGCGCGATGTCAATCATGGTTGGCTGCTGCGCTACCTGCATGCCAACGGCGCATCCTTCTTCTTCGTCGCCGTCTACCTTCACATCGCCCGCGGCCTCTACTACGGCTCCTACAAGGCGCCGCGCGAAATCCTCTGGATTCTCGGCGTGGTCATCTATCTCCTGATGATGGCGACCGGCTTCATGGGTTACGTTCTGCCCTGGGGTCAGATGTCCTTCTGGGGCGCGACGGTTATCACCGGCTTCTTCTCGGCATTCCCGCTGGTCGGCGAATGGGTCCAGCAGTTCCTGCTCGGTGGTTTTGCCGTCGATCAGCCGACGCTGAACCGCTTCTTCTCGCTGCATTACCTGCTGCCCTTCATGATCGCCGGCGTCGTCGTCCTGCATATCTGGGCTCTGCACGTGACCGGCCAGACGAACCCGACGGGCGTCGAGGTCAAGACGAAGACGGATACGGTTCGTTTCACGCCTTACGCAACGCTCAAGGATGCGCTCGGCGTTTCAGTCTTCCTGATCGTTTATGCTTACTTCGTCTTCTACCTGCCGAACTATCTCGGCCACGCCGACAACTACATTCCGGCTGATCCGCTGAAGACCCCGGCTCACATCGTTCCGGAATGGTACTTCCTGCCGTTCTACGCCATGTTGCGCTCGATCACCTTCAACGTCGGCCCGATCGACTCCAAGCTCGGCGGCGTCCTGGTCATGTTCGGGGCCATCATCGTGCTGTTCTTCCTGCCCTGGCTCGACACTTCGAAGGTCCGCTCGGCGGTCTACCGTCCCTGGTACAAGCTGTTCTACTGGCTGTTCGTGATCAATGCGATCGTCCTCGGCTGGCTCGGTTCGCAGCCTGCTGAAGGCATCTACGTCATGATCTCGCAGTTTTGTACGCTCCTCTACTTCGCCTTCTTCCTGGTTGCTATGCCGGTTCTTGGTCTGGTGGAAACGCCGCGCCGCATTCCGAACTCGATCACCGACGCGGTGCTCGAAAAGCGCAACAGGACGGCAGCGGCCAAGGCCACTGCAGAGGTCAAGGCCTGAGCGAGCGGACGGGAAGGATAGAAATATGAAAAAGCTTGTTACAAGCATTCTCTCGCTCGCTGTCGTTGTTGGCCTTAGCGGCGTGGCTTTCGCCCAGGAAGCAGCGGCTCCGGCCGCTCATCAGGAAAGTGCCACCCCGCACTATCCGCTAAAGGAGCCGAAGGAACTCGACTGGACCTTTGCCGGTCCGTTCGGCCATTACGACAAGGGCCAGCTGCAGCGCGGCCTGAAGGTCTATACAGAAGTCTGTTCCGCCTGCCACTCGATGAACCTCGTGCCCTTCCGCACGCTGGGCGATCTCGGCTATTCGGATGCGCAGATCAAGGCGTTCGCTGCCAACTATGAAGTCCAGGACGGCCCGGACGCGAGCGGCGAAATGTTCACCCGCAAGGCGGTTCCGTCCGACCACTTCCCATCACCCTATCCGAATGCGGAAGCAGCTGCTGCCGCCAATAACGGTGCGGCTCCGCCGGATATGTCGCTGCTCGCCAAGGCACGCGAAGTCGAGCGCGGCTTCCCACGGTTCGTCTTTGATATTTTCACTCAGTACCAGGAAAGCGGTCCGGATTATATCTACTCGCTGCTGACCGGATATGAGGATGCACCGGCCGGTTTCCAGGTTCCGGCAGGCGCTCACTACAATCCGTATTTCCACGCTGCTGCAGCTTTTGCCATGCCGAAGCCGCTCTCCGACGGTCAGGTCACCTATGACGATGGTTCGCCGCAGACGGTCGATCAGTATGCCAAGGACGTCGCTTCGTTCCTGATGTGGGCGTCGGAGCCGCATCTCGAAGCTCGCAAGCGGACCGGCTTCATGGTCATGGTCTTCCTGCTGATCTTCACGGTGCTGATCTATCTGACCAAGCGTTCGATCTACTCGCGAATCGACCACTAAGCGACCTTATATCTCTACGGAAAAGGCGGCTTCCTAGCCGCCTTTTTATTTGGTTTGATGCGGCGCAATTGATAGTGTGCGCGGGTTTAATACGCTCGCAGATACGGATTTTCGATGAACCATACGCTTTCTGAGCTTGCGGCCAGCATCCGCTCCATTCCGGATTACCCCAAGCCCGGCATCATCTTTCGCGACATCACAACATTGCTTGGCAATCCGCGTGCCTTTCGCCGTGCGGTCGATGAGCTCGTGCAGCCCTATGCGGGCCTGAAGGTCGATAAGATCGCCGGTATGGAAGCGCGCGGCTTCATCATCGGCGGCGCGGTCGCGCATCAGCTATCCTCGGGCTTCGTGCCTATCCGCAAGAAGGGCAAGTTGCCGCACGAGACCGTGCGTATCGCCTACAGCCTGGAATATGGCGTGGACGAGATGGAGATGCACCGCGACGCCGTCAAGCCGGGCGAGAAGGTGATCCTCGTCGACGATCTGATCGCCACGGGCGGGACGGCTATCGGCGCAACGCGGCTTCTTCGTCAGATCGGCGCGGAAGTCGTCGGCGCCTGCTTCGTCATCGACCTGCCGGATCTCGGCGGCCGCAAGAAACTGGAGGATCTCGGCGTCGATGTTCACACACTGGTGGAATTCGCCGGCCATTGAGCGTGCCAGCTATTCGAATTCCAGTACGCTGCTCTCGAAGCGGATGACTGCAACGTCATCCTGATTGATACCTTCACAGAGGATGGCATTGAGATACCAGCCCGGTCGTGACACAAGCGGCCGGCTGGAGACAAAGGCCACAGTATAAGCGATCGTCTCATCGACGAAGACTGGCTTCAGCCATTGCAGCTTCTGGAAGCCAGGCGAGGGGCCAAGATTTGGCGGCTCCAAGCCCTGTTCCGATAGCCGGCGCGTTTCTGCCATCCAATAATCCAGAAAGCAGCGCATCCAGGCCGCCACCGTATGCCAGCCGGAAGCGCAAAGCGCGCCGAACATAGTGTCCCGAGCGGCTTCCTTGTCGATATGGAAGCGCTGCGGGTCGTATTTCCTGGCGAAGCGGAGGATGTTTTCCTCAGTGAAAACGTAGCTGCCGATCTCGGTCTTTTCGCCGACGGCATAGAGTTCGGACATTCTCATATGCCAGGCTCCTGCTTGTCACGCATGCCGAAGATGACGGAATTCTCCGACAGGCAGACCAGTTCGCCGCGCTGGTTTTCCACCTCATGGCGAAACTTGACGATGCCGAGGCCGGGACGCGAGCGCATCGGGCGCGCCTCCAGGACCATCGAATGGCCGGAGAGCGTGTCGCCTGCCAGCACCGGCTTACGCCACTCCATGAAGTCGACGCCGGGCGCACCTTCACATAGCGAATTCAGCACATAGCTGTCGGCCATCATGCGCATGAACATCGCCGAAGTGTGCCAACCAGACGCCGCAAGCCCGCCGAGGATGCTGGCACGGCCGGCAGCCTCATCCAGATGCATTGGCTGCGGGTCGAACTCCGCGGCAAATTCGATGATTTCGGGTGCCGTTACAGCTTTCGGACCGAGAGGAAAGCGTCGACCCGGCTGGAAATCCTCATAGGCGAGCTTTTCTGCAGGCATCATGGTCTCCCATCATAGGCAGGCCCCATTGCTTACAATAGCATCCGCGCGGGCTCAATGATTCCGTGGGGGTAAACGGCATGGCTGAACTAAGGGCGATACTCGACGAAGCTGCGCGCGAAGGGTTGATCACCGTCGAAGCCGGCGAGCGGCTGGCGCAGTTCCTTGCTGAGCGTGGCGTCGTCGTCGAGCAGCATACGACAGCAGGTTCCGAGCCAGCCTGGTCGGATACCGAGACGCCGCGTTTCGTGCGCGGCTTCCACGACGTGCTGATCACTATCGGCCATTCTGATTGCGCTTGCAGGCCTCTGGGGGCTCACGTCGCTTCATGCGGTACTGCCGGCAATCCTGGTGCTGGCGGAAATCCTGGTGAAGCGTCAGCGCCTTGCACTGCCGGCCGTCGTGCTGACGCTGGCTGCCTTTGCCTGGACTTTCCGGATGATGCTGTCGATCTATCCACCCAATGCCGATCTATGGGTCACGGGCGATGGTATTGACGGTTTCATCGTCGCATTCCCCGTTGTCATGGGGCTTTTCTATGTGCGCTACCGTGTGCCGCTTGCGCTCGCGCTCGCAATATTCGCGGCTCTCGCGCTTGTCCTTGCGCTCGTCTTCCGCCTGTTGCAATGGGTGAGCGGAGACGATGCCTTCATCCTCAACCATCCCACGCTGGTCTCCTTCATCCTGTTTGCCTGTGCCGTCGGTCTGTTTATCGCTGCACTCGGCTTCGATCTCAGCGACAGGTTCCGCCGGACGACGCGATCGGATGTCGCCTTCTGGCTTCATCTTGTTGCGGCGCCGGCGCTGCTTTACAGCATCCGGATATTGCTCTCACTCGACGGGGGCTGGCTGGAGATCATGGACCCCAACTCCTTCAAGACGCCAGTCGTCGTTGTCATCGTCGGCCTGCTGATGCTGATCGGCCTGATCATCGACAGGCGTGCTTTCGTTACGTCTGGTCTGCTGACGCTGGGCTTGGCGATCTACGGGATATTCAGGCAGGGGAGCGCGACCATCGATACCTATATCTTCGGGACGCTCATTATCGTCGGCGTGATCGTGCTCGTCATTGGTACGGGCTGGATACCGCTTCGGCGCATCGTGCTGGGCGCTTTGCCGTCAATCGTTGTGGAAAGGTTGCCGCCCGCGTGAGCGGCAACTTTGGTTTTTGTTTGATGCATGTCGTTATCGCAAAACCGCTGCATACTTTTGCGCGACATGCTTTGTGCGTTAGGTATTGAAGCGGAAATGGATGACGTCGCCGTCCTGGACGACATATTCCTTGCCTTCGTCGCGCGCCTTGCCGGCTTCCTTGGCACCGACTTCGCCGCCGAACTGGATGTAGTCATCATAGGCGATGGTGTTGGCGCGGATGAAGCCGCGCTCGAAATCCGAGTGGATCACGCCGGCTGCCTGCGGTGCCTTGGTGCCGCGCTCGATCGTCCAGGCGCGCGTTTCCTTCGGGCCGACGGTGAAATAGGTGATGAGGTGGAGCAGCTTGTAGCCAGCGCGGATCAGGCGATCGAGTCCCGCTTCGTCAAGACCTAGAGCCGAGAGGAATTCCTTGGCTTCCTCATCGGGAAGCTGGGCGACTTCCGACTCGATCGCAGCCGAGATGATCACTGTTTCCGCACCCTGTGCCTTCGCCATGGCGGCAACGGCCTCGGTATATTTGTTGCCCGTCGCCGCGTCGCCTTCCGCGACGTTACAAACATAGAGAACCGGATGCGAGGTCAGGAGGTTGAGGCCCTTCAGGATACGGGTTTCTTCGGCGTCGAGCTTGGAAAGCAGGGTGCGGACAGGCTTGCCGTCCTGCAGCAGCGCCAGCGAGGCTTCCATGATCGGCAGCATGGCCATGGAATCCTTGTCCTTGCCGGTAGCGCGCTTGCGGGTTTGTTCGGTGCGGCGCTCGAGGCTGTCGAGATCGGCAAGCATTAGTTCGGTCTCGATCGTTTCGGCATCTGCAACGGGATCGATACGGCCTTCCACGTGGGTGATATCGCCGTCTTCGAAGCAGCGCAGCACATGCACGATGGCATCGACTTCGCGGATGTTGGCAAGGAACTGATTGCCGAGGCCTTCGCCCTTCGACGCGCCGCGCACGAGGCCGGCAATATCGACGAAGTTGATGCGGGTCGGGATGATTTCTTTCGACTTCGCGATATCCGCAAGCTTGCGCATGCGTTCATCCGGTACAGCGACTTCGCCTGTGTTCGGTTCGATCGTGCAGAAAGGATAGTTTGCCGCCTGCGCTGCCGCCGTCTTGGTGAGCGCATTGAAAAGGGTCGATTTGCCGACATTCGGCAGGCCGACGATACCGCATTTGAAGCCCATGGCTGAAACCTGCTGTTCTCTGGAATTCCTTGGCCGTGGCTATGGGATAAAGGAGGGGAGCGGTCAAGTCTCGGCGACCTTTTCTTGCAGCTCCCTTGCCGATAGGGCGTAGTGGTTCTATTCTTACGGCAGTGGAATTTCCCTCCGCGCGAGGTGTCGGAATTCTGCAATCGAAAAAGCTTAGTTAGTACGAAACCCCTTCCCATGTCATCAACGGGCGGATTTCCGATGGTTGACAACGATATTGCCTTAAAACCCAAGACCAAAACGAAGCCCAAGCTGGACAAGCCGAAGCTTTACAAGGTGATTCTCGTCAATGACGATTACACACCGCGGGAATTCGTCATCATGGTGCTGAGGGCCGTGTTCCGCATGAGCGAGGATGCGGGCTACCGCGTGATGATGACGGCACACAAGCTCGGCTCTTGCGTGGTCGTCGTCTGCACCAAGGATATCGCCGAGACAAAGGCGAAGGAGGCCATCGATCTTGCCAAGGAGATGGGCTTTCCGCTGATGTTCACCACTGAGCCCGAGGAATAGGACAGGGTCTGTTCCAAATCTAGGATTGCCGGCGGATCTGGTAACCGGTCTTGTCCTGCAGGAAGCCGCAATTTTCATAGAAACGCAGCGTTGCCGGATCTTTCGATCCAGTCAGCAGCATCACTTTATAGCAGCCGGTATCCCACGCTTGCGTAATCGCATGGTGGATGACCTTGCCGGCATAGCCCTGTCTGCGATGATCGGCATGGGTGACGACGTTTTCTATAAGCGCATAGGAAGCGCCGTTGCGTGTCAGGTTGGGTATGACGATCAGCGTTACCGTCGACGCTGCGATCTCGTCGATAAAGCCAATAAAAACCGTCATACCCGGCTGGGCGAGAATGGCAGAGAAGCGTTCCTCCGCGAGTTCAGGAGCAAGTGGCCGATCGGAGGAGTTGAGGTGGCCGTAAAGGGTAAGCAGGTTCTGCAGGTCGGCGGAAGCTGCTCGCCGGATGCTAAGATTCCCGCTTGCCATCGCACTCAGTCGCTCTTGTTGCCGAACATCTTCTTCAGCATCTCGGCCATGGGACCGGTTGCCGGAAGCTTCTGGTGGCCGTGGTTGCGGGCCTGATGGATATGAGACTTTCCTGTTGGCTTCTTCTCCGACTTCGGCTTCTCCTCGTCCGCCTTGCTGCCGAGCGCCAGTGCGAGCTTGTTCATGAGCTGGGAATCCTCGTTGCGGACCAGCATCTCGGCATTGTCTGCGAGCGTATCCAGCAGCGGCTCCAGCCACGCGTTGTCCGCCTTGGCGAAGTCGCCGAGCACGTGGTTATGCACGAGCTCCTTGACGCCGGGATGGCCGATGCCGATGCGCAGGCGGCGGTATTCCTTGCCGCAATGGGCGTCGAGCGACTTGATGCCGTTGTGGCCGCCGTGGCCGCCGCCGGTCTTCAGCCGCGTCTTGCCGGCGGGTAGATCGAGCTCGTCATAGATCGCCACGAGATCGGAAGGCTGCAGTTTATAGAAGCGCATGGCTTCCCCCACCGCTTCGCCCGAGAGGTTCATGAAGGTCTGCGGCTTGATCAGCAGCACTTTCTCGCCGGCAAGCTCGCCTTCTGATATCTCGGCTTTGAATTTCTTAGACCAGGGCGAAAAGCTATGGCGGCGATAGATGGCATCCACCGCCATGAAGCCGACATTGTGGCGGTTGCCGGCATATTTTGCGCCGGGATTGCCGAGACCCGCGATGATCAGCATGGCCTGTCTTCCTTGCAAGAGCTGTTGCCGTTCACGACAGCGAAACGGCGGCAAAGTCAAGTGGGAAAGCCTCGGAAGAAAACCGGGCCGCTGATCAATTCTGCAGATGAAGCCCGTATTTCAGGAATATCTGCTTCTGCTCGCCGCTTGCAATCAGCTTGTCGAGCGAGGTCTGCATACGTGCCAGAAGGTCGTCCGGAAAATTCTTCTCGCAGGCAATACCCATCGGCTGAGAGGAGAGAACGGTCACCATTTCCAGCGGCTTGTCGGTCTTCAGCTTGTCGAAATAGAGTTCGGAGATCGGCATCATGTCGATGCGTCCGCCGAGCAGCTTGCGCAGCGTCGCGTTGAAATCGCTGGCGACATCGAGTTTGGAGAAGCCCTTCTCCTTCAGCGTCACTTCGGTATAGTCGTCGCGCTGCACGCCGATCACATATTTCTTTGCCTCTTCCAGATTTGCGGCCGAGACGCCAGATCCCTTGCGAGCGATCAGGATGTTGCGGTCGACGAGCAGCGGTTCCACCCATTTGAACAGGCCGTCACGCGAAGCGTTATGTGCGGTGGCAAAAACACAGGTCATTGGTGTCGAGCGGGCGAGGCTGAAGGCGCGAGCCCAGGGCATCACGTCGAGCGTATAACCGACACCAATATCGGCCATGATCTTCTCCACCTGTTCGACGGTCGCGCCCTTGATGACCTTTCCCTCGCGGTAGTTGAAGGGGGCGTATTCCTCGGTCACGAAGGCTACCGTCTGGGCTGAGGCGGATGTCGCTAAGCAGGGCAGGATAAGAAGAGCAAGAAGCAGCAGCTTTTTCATTGCGATACCTCCCATATCTCGTCAGTTCATGAAGCGCGCGTCACGTTCGGTTGCGCGCTGCTCAGTTCCTCGATCAGCTTGGCGGCATTTTGCGGACGGTGGAACAGATAACCCTGGCCATAGTCGAGGCCCATTTGATACAGCGTTCCGCATTCCTCTTCCGTTTCGATCCCTTCGGCGATCACGGTGCAGTTCATCTTGTGCGACAGCGTGGTGATGCCTTCGATCAGCATGCGGCTCTTCTGGCGCACGTCATCGTCAGCATCATTGATGGCGCGGGTGAAGGATTGATCGATCTTGATGATGTCGACCGGGAAGCGATTGAGATAGCTCAGCGACGAGTAGCCGGTCCCGAAATCGTCGAGGGCAATGCGGCAGCCGAAACGGCGCAGTTCCGTCACGACCATGCGGATCTGAGGGTTATCGTGCATCAGCACCGCTTCGGTGATCTCGACGACGATACGATCCGGCAGGATGCCGTGGCGGCCGAGGATGGCTGCGAGGCGGGCAGCGAGCGCCGGCTCAAACTGAAGCGGCGAGAAATTGATCGCGAGATAGGTGTCCTGCATGCCTGGGAGGCGGGAGATCTTTGCCAGATTGGCGATTGCCTTTTCCATGATGACGTTGCCGACACGCACGATCTTGGCGGTCTCTTCGGCGACACTGATGATTTCGGCGGGCGGCATGAGGCCTTTCTGCGGGTGGTTGAGGCGCATCAGCGCTTCGAAGCCGGCAACGTTGCGGCCGTTCAGATTGACGATCGGCTGGAGATAGGCCTCGAACCAATCGTCGGCGAGGCCGGCCTCGATATGAGCTTCGATCTCGGCGCGTCGACGGGCATGATCGAGCATGCCGTTATCGAAGATTTGCGCGCCGTTCTTGCCGTCGCGCTTTTTGGCGTACATGGCCATATCGGACTTCTGCAGCAATTCCGCGGCGGTTGCGGCATGGCGAGGATAGATGGCGATGCCGACGGAGGCGCTGAGATGCATGTCCGGGCCGAACGGCGTCTCGAAGATCGAGGCAATCTGGTCGCACATGGCGCGGGCGCGCTTTTCGGCATTTTTGGCCGGTAGCAGGATAGCAAATTCATCGCCGCCGAGACGAGCGGCTTCATCGGAAGGGGCAAGGAGGGTCTTCAGCCGTTCGACAAGTTCGATGAGGGCCGCGTCACCTGCGGCATGGCCCATGTTGTCGTTGATCCATTTGAAGCGGTCGAGGTCGACGAATAGGCAGGCTAGCTCCTGACCGGCAGCGTCGGCGGACGCGATTTTGTTGTCGAGCACGGCCTCAAAACCCTGGCGATTCAGCAGACCGGTCAGGTGGTCAGTAATCGCTAGACGGTGGTTGCGGTCTTCGGAGGCCTTCAGCTCCGTCACGTCGGTCATGACGGAAAGTGACTGACCTTCCTGTCCCTGGGTCGTCAGCGCCGATTCCATGATGAGGACGTCCATGATGCGGCCGTCCATGCAGACGAACTTGACAGTCACATCTCCGGTGCCGTTCTCACGCTGGCTCTTGCGCTTGATGAACTTCTCACGGGTGGAGGGGGTGACCAGATCGGAGAAGTTCCGGCCGATGACGGCGACGCGGTGATAACCGGTCGCAAGCAGCCAATAGTCGCTGACGGCGGTGATCCGGTCTTCCTCGTCGAGCGAGAAGAGCATGGCGGGCGTCAGGTTGTAGATGTCGGTAGTGCGCCGATGCGCAAGCTTCAGTTCTGTTTCCTCGTTTTCCAGCTTCGTCTGCATTTCGTTGAAGCTCTGGGCAAGGCGGCCCATCTCGTCGTTCGACTGCCAGTCGACATGGTGGCGGGAGCCGAGCTGGCGCGTCGCCTCGATTGCGGCCGTCAGGCGCATCAGAGGCTTGATGACGAAGATGCGATTGCCGATAAGCGCGGTTGCAAAAACAGCCAGCACCGCGAAAATGAAGATCGAGATAAAGACGACCTCTTCCTGCTTCAGGCCGGAAAACAGGCCGAGTGCCGGATAGAAGACGGAGATGCTGCCAAGGTTTTTTGGGCCATCGACGGTGTTGTAGATGATGGCGCGGGAGACCTGAACCAGCTTGCCGTTGAACGACCTCGGGATGGTCGACTGGCTGACGTCGAGTTGGCCGGACTGGTCGCGAACTTCCACCTTGACGATGGCGCCTTGCGAGACGACCGTCGCGCTGATCTGTGTCACGCTATCGGCATCAAGATCCCAAAGCGGCTTGGCGAGCGCCTGGGCATTTGCCACAAGAAGAACGGAAATATGGTCACGTATTTCCTTGTCGGCGCGTTCAGAGGAAAGGAAAAGAAAAAGAACAAATAGGGGGGCTACAAAAACAAGTAGCGCGCCGCAAACAATCGCAAAAAATCTGTTCTCAACGGAATTATTCATGGTTCCGTTTGCTCCATCGGGTCGGAATATTTTGCGGTCACGCAGCAACGCGGGAACTTCGCAACCAGCCGGAGCATGCTTCCATGAATGTGTTAAATGTTGCTGAAATAAGCCTTTTTTGCCAATGAAAAAGCCCGTCTCCAAAAATGAAAACGGGCTTTATGCTTTACAAATTGGTAGAAGCTATCAGGCTTCTGCTTCGCCTTCACCTTCGGCAGCGGCATCGTCGACACCGGCGGCCGGAGCAATGATCGTCGCGATCGTGAAGTCGCGATCAGCGATGACGGGCGTTACGCCCTTCGGCAGCGTGATTTCCGAAATATGGATGCTGTCGCCGATCTTGTGGCCGGAGAGGTCAACGGTGAAGAATTCCGGGATCGCGTTAGCCGGGCAGTGAACTTCGACTTCGTGGCGAACGATGTTCAGGACGCCGCCGACCTTGAGGCCCGGGGACTTTTCTTCGTTGACGAAGTGAACCGGGATTTCAACGGTGACCTGGGTGTTGCCGGATACGCGCAGGAAATCGACGTGCATCGTGAAGTCGCGAACCGGATCGAGCTGATAGTCCTTCGGCAGAACCTGGTACTTCTTGCCATCGACGTCGATGGTCGCAACGGTGGTCATGAAACCACCGGCATGAATACGCTTCGTCACCTCATTGGTGTTGATAGCGATGGAAATCGGGGCCTGCTTGTCACCATAGATGATAGCGGGAATAAAGCCGTTGCGGCGGAGTTCACGGGCGGACCCCTTACCAACCCGTTCGCGCGCCTCGGCCTTGAGCTCGTACGTTTCGTGGCTCATGGCTAGTCCTTTCGAGGTTATTTGGAGAGCCCGCGGCGGGCTTGAAGCCTTGTGCCTCGGACTGGAGGCGGATCGTAGTATCCGTCCTCATCCGCGTTGCCTCCAAGGGTGTCTACGCGGACGCGTGGCCTATAATATAAGTGTCATCCAAACGCAAGCAGCGAAACCCGGCGTCTCGTCACGTAAAGACCAATCGGACAGGCGGAGTTACACGCTTCGTTGGCGTTACACCCAAAATCTTGCGGAGTGCAATCGTTGGTACTCTTCAGGTGGCGTCAAAACTGCTGATAAGCCTTCATTGTTCGCGCGTTAATCACAAAGTCGAACAGAAGGTTCCACTTTAGCAGCCAAAGCCGCTGATTATCGCTTCTTTAACGTCGGCAGATCGATGTCGGACATGAAAAGAATGGGCTTCTCATGTTCGCGATCGTATCCTGCCTGACATATCAACATGACCTGACACTCGTTTTGTTGGCTGCTGCGCTATGCCTAGTGTCCAATCTCGGAACGATCCTGTTCCTGAGAAGCGCCGGCAAGTCGAAAGGCGCGCCGCGCTGGATCTGGCTCTCCGTCGCGGGCGCGGCCGGCGGCTTCGGCATCTGGTCGACGCATTTCGTCGCCATGCTGGCTTATGATCCTGGCATGATCGTCGGCTATGATCGCGATTTGACGCTGATTTCGCTTGGCGCAGCTTTTGCCTCCACCTTTGTCGCCGGCATGGCAGCCGTGTCCCTTTCGGGTTCTCAGGCCAATATTGCCGCCGGCCTAGTTTTCGGTGTCGGCGTTGCAGCCATGCATTTCACCGGCATGGCCGGTCTGCAGGTTCCCGGGACGGTCGTCTGGGACCAGCATCTTGTTGCGTCCGCGCTGATCATATCGGTTGTGATGGCGACATGGGGATTTGCGCTCACAAAGAACTGTAAAGGTTCGAACTGGAACGTTCTCGCCGCTGCCTCTGCGCTGTCGCTTGGCATCGTGTTGATGCATTTCACGGCAATGGGTGCGTTGTCCTTTGTCGAAGGGGGTGGGAGAGCGATAGAACCGCAGGCACTGTCGAAGCCGGTCCTGTTGGTGACCATTCTCGTCGTGTCGATTTCAATGCTCGCCTCGGGTATTTCGGCATCGATCATCGCGTTTCGCGCAGCCAGGCAGACGAGCGCGAGCGAGACCAAGTTTGAGTTGCTCGTGCAGGGTGTGACGGACTACGCAATCTATATGCTCGATCCTACAGGCGTCGTAACGAACTGGAATGCGGGAGCCGAACGGGCGAAAGGTTATAGCGCCGCTGAGATTGTCGGAGAGAATTTCGCCCGGTTTTATTCCGCCGAAGATCAGCAGAAGGCGCTTCCGCAGCAGGCTCTTCAATCCGCTCTCGCCAATGGCAGGTTTGAGGCCGAGGGACTTCGTTTCCGCAAGGACGGATCCTCGTTCTGGGCCCATGTCGTCATCCAGCCCGTCTATGACGACGGCCGCAAACTTGTCGGATACGCGAAGATCATCCGGGATATCACCCAGACAAAGATCGACCGTGATCGCATCGACGAAGTATCGCGAAACCTCGATCTGGCTCTGGAGAATATGAGCCAGGGCATCTCGATGTTCGACAGCAATGAGCGCCTGATCCTCGCAAACGCTCGCTATAGCCAGCTTTTCGGTTTTCCTGAGAATTTCATTCGCCCGGGTCTTACCTATTCCGAGATCGTGCGCAGCGGCTATCAGATCATCCTTGGCGACAACGATAATGCCGATTCAAGGGCAACGGATCACTACCGCCGGCATATGGCCACCATGCGCTCAGGTCAGAAGACCCTGGTGCATCAGACGATGAAAGGCCGGTCCATTCTTGCGACGTTCAACGTTCTGGCGGATGGTGGCTGGGTTACGACATTCGAAGACATTACCGAACGGCTGGCGCGCGAAGAGAAAATCGCATTCATGGCCAAGCACGATGCTTTGACCGGTCTACCGAACCGTCCGACCTTCAATGACTATCTGTCGCATCAGCTGGCAATCGCCAAAAGGCTGTCCAGCAAGGTTGCAGTCATTGGCATCGATCTGGATAGATTTAAGGAAATCAATGACCAGATGGGGCATCTGGCAGGCGATTTCGTGTTGAGCATCTTGGCCGCACGATTGAATGGCATCCTGCGTGACGAGGAGTTCGTCGCTCGGCTGGGGGGAGACGAATTCGCGGCTGTAAAGCGGTTCAACGGCAGGGCTGAGCTTGACGATTTCGTTGCGCGGCTGGAAGCCGTCCTCACGGAGAAGATGGATTTCGAGGGGCATCACATCGTCCCCGGCGCGAGTCTTGGCGTTGCACTTTACCCCGAAGCCGGAGACAAGGCGGAAACGCTTCTCGCGAATGCTGATCTCGCTATGTATCGGGCAAAGCATGAAGTCGGGCACAACGTCTGTTTCTACGAGGAATCCATGGACGAAGCGTCGCGGGACAGGAGAAAACTGGCCCGTGACCTGTGGGCCGCGATCGAACGCGATCAGATGTACCTTCATTATCAGGTTCAGAAGTCGGTTCCGACCGGCAAGACGACCGGTTACGAAGTGCTGCTCAGATGGAACCATCCCGAACGCGGGAACATTCCGCCTGTCGATTTCATTCCGATTGCCGAGGAGTGCGGTGCGATTGTGCCTATCGGCGAATGGGTGCTTCGTGAAGCATGCAGAGAGGCAGTCAGCTGGAAGAACGACATCAAGATCGCCGTCAATATTTCGCCCATCCAGATCGCCCATGCAAACATCGCGGAGCTGGTTCGCTCGGTCCTTGACGAAACTGGTCTGCCGGCATCACGGCTCGAACTGGAGATTACCGAGTCGTCGATCATCGTCGACAAGAACAAGGCGCTGGTCGCTATGCGTGCGCTGAAGCAGCAGGGCGTTGCCATTGCCATAGACGATTTCGGAACGGGCTATTCTTCGCTTGAAACCCTTCGCTCGTTCCCCTTCGACAAGATCAAGCTCGATCGCAGCTTCATGAATGAGGTCGAGACCAGCCAGGAAGCAAAGGCGGTTATTCGCTCCATCCTGGCGCTAGGACGCGGCTTGTCGATCCCCGTGCTTGCCGAAGGCGTCGAAACGCTGAGCCAACTCGAACTGCTGACATCCGAAGGCTGCGACGAGGCTCAAGGCTACTATTTCGGCCGTCCGGCACGAATGGAAAAACAACGGCTTGCGCTCAACACAGCGGCTTGACCGGAGGGCGCGATCAGGATCGGAGGCACGGCAAACTTCGGCAGGGCAGACCGGTCTCATGGGGCCGAATTGCAAAATACATCCGTTCAAGCGTGCTGGGTTGACACCGGAAGCTATCCGATCTTCCTATGGCCGCATCCAAAGCGGCTGAGGAGAGTGCGGATATGCGTCTCAAACTTATAACGACGACGAGCCTTGTTGCCCTATCGCTGTTCGGGGCAGCGCATGGGGCTGAGATCAATCAGGACGGAGCGAACAAGCTTCGCGATAGTCTGGCGAAAGTGTTGCCAGACGATATTGCCAAAAGCGGGTTTGTAACCGTCAACCCGGCGGGCAACCGCTACGAGGTCATTTATGATCTTGCTAAACTGCTTTCGAAAGTGGACCCGACCAAGGTTGTAGTGAACGGACTGGCGCCCTGGTCGGTCTTCGCCACGCCGCTCGACAATGGGTTCTGGAACCTCGAAGGCAACAACAGCTTCAATATTTCCGGCAATTTCAAGGGTCCGGACGATAAGGCCACGGATTTCACCTATTCCATTGCATCGCTTGTCTATAACGGCGTCTTCGATCCAGCGATCGCCTATCTGCGTTCAGGCGATTTCAAGGCCAGCGACATCCGGGTCACCTCGAAGTCCGATACAGACCAGGTCGATGCGAGTTTTGCCGGCATGTATTACAGGCTTGATTCCGCCGACAGTGCCAGCGGTAACGGCCGGCTGGATTTCAAGGGGAACGGGTCGCTTTCGGCGATGTCGGAGACGGTTACCGGCCCGCAGATGCCACCCGTCAACATCAAGGCGGATTCGATAGACTTCAATGCCAGTGTCGTCAGCCTGCCGGCGAAAGAAATCCGCGATATCGTCTTCTTCGTTCTCGACCATCTCAATGAGAAGAATCTGAGCAAGGAAGATGGCGACAAGCTGAAATCGGTCCTCAAGGCATCCTTCCCGCTGTTCTCGTCGGCCAACGAGACAATTACGGCGAATAACCTCACTATCGCCACGGTTACCGGCAGCGGCGGAGCCAAGGCCTTCGGCTATAATTTTTCCATCGACGGTCCAAGTGACGCAGTCCGGTTTGCTTTCGGCATGAATACCAAGGAAGTGACGCTCGACAGCCCGATCGTACCGGCGAGCTACCATGCCTTCCTACCGAAGAGTGTCGATCTGCAGATTGCGGTTCCCGACATGGATTTCGCCGCTTTCAGCGACGAATTCATGAAGATCGATTTCTCGAGCGGCGACAATTCGGAAGAAAGCGGCAAGCAGGCTGCCGAGAAGCTCTTCCATGACGGTGTCTTCGTCGTGGATCTTCCGAAGTTCACCGCTGTCTCCGATGTTTACGATATCGACGTCACCGGGAAGCTGCAGGGCCGCGTCGATGCGCAGAAGGATTATTCACTCCAGGCATCGATTTTGGCCCGCGATCTCGACAAGTCGATTGCTGCCATTCAGGAGCTTGCCAAGAGCGACCCCAACCTCCAGCAAGTGTCCTTCGGCATGATGATGGCCAAGGGTTTTGCCAAGACGGACCCGGATGGTCGCTCGCGCTGGGATATCAGCATGGCAGGCGACGGTTCGGTGGCGATCAATGGTCAGCAGATCAAGGGGCCGGATACCGAGGAACCGGATCAGGATCAAGGGCAGGAGCCGGAACAGGGACTGGAACCGGACCAGGATCAGGACCAGGCGCCGCAGCAGCAGCCCTGAGCGTCTCACGTGCATCGGAAAAAAAAGCCGGCCTTGCGCCGGCTTTTTGGTCCTGTCGCGCGACTCCAGAGGCCCGATAATTCGGAATAGAAGAACCAGAAGTAGTCTGAAATCGAAAGAGCCGGTTAAATGCCGGCTCTTTTAGTCGAAGAGACTGGAGACGGACTCTTCCTGAGCCGTGCGGCTGATGGCTTCGCCGATCAGCGGCGCCGTCGTCACGACGCGGATGTTGTGGGCGGAGAGCACAGCGGTCGTCGGCTGGATCGAATCCGTGATGACGAGTTCGCGCAGCTTTGAGGAGGTGACACGCGTAACCGCGCCGCCGGAGAGTACGCCGTGCGTGATATAGGCGGTGACGCTGGACGCGCCCTTTGCAAGCATCGCATCGGCTGCGTTGCAGAGCGTGCCGCCGGAATCGACGATGTCGTCGATCAGCAGGCAGTCCTTGCCTGTGACATCGCCGATGATGTTCATGACTTCGGATTCACCGGGCCGCTCGCGACGCTTGTCGACGATGGCCAGGAGACAGTCCAGGCGCTTGGCGAGCGCGCGGGCGCGAACCACGCCGCCGACGTCGGGCGAGACGACCATGACGTTGCTGAGGTCATAGTGGCTTTTGATGTCGCGCGTCAGCACAGGCATGGCGAAGAGGTTGTCCGTCGGTATATCGAAGAATCCCTGGATCTGACCGGCGTGGAGATCGAGCGTCATGACGCGGTCGGCGCCGGCTTCGGTGATCAGGTTTGCAACGAGCTTGGCGGAGATCGGTGTGCGGCCGGAGGCGCGGCGGTCCTGGCGGGCATAACCGAAATAGGGAAGGACGGCGGTGATGCGGCGGGCTGACGAACGACGCATGGCGTCAATCATGATCAGCAATTCCATCAGGTGGTCATTGGTCGGGAAGGAGGTGGGCTGCACGAGGAAAACGTCCTCGCCGCGCACATTTTCCTGAATTTCCACGAAGATTTCCTGGTCGGCAAACCTTCGGACACTGGCTTTCCCTAAGGGAACATTGAGATAGTTGCAGATCGCTTCGGCGAGTTGCCGGTTCGAATTGCCTGCGAAAACCTTCATCTTGGTCCGCCTGTTATGCGCTGATAGCCGCGCTTTTTAGCCAGCTTCCCGGTGAATGCAAGGGCTAAGGCGTCACATACTTTTATATTTATAAAAAGCTTGTGACTAACCGCCCTGGCTCTGCCGCCAGGATGTAAATTCCGAGATCGTCTTGGAGGCGATCTGCTGCATCACGGAAGCAGGCACGCCAGCCCAGGGATCCGCCGCTGCCGTCGGCACGCTTTCCTGTCCTTGGATGCGATGCAGCCGAGCGCCGGCATTGTCGAGTACATCCCAGACATAGACTACGGTAACCTTGCCCTCGTCGCTGAAAGCGGAGAGATAGCCCTTCAGAATGTAATCGCTGCTTGTGTCGTTGGAGCTCTTGATGGCGAGGCCGTGCGCGCGGGCTTCCGCGCCCAGCTGGCGTGACAGCGGGGTGACAGCCTGGACCGGCGCACCAATGATCGGCAGGAAGCGTACGGTATTGCCGCGGATCGACGTCGATGAAGAGATAGAGGGATCGAGTGCGGCCGTCTGTGTTGGCTGCTGTTGCGGGGCGGTCGGCTGCCCGGCTGCCGAGGAAGGCGGAGGCAAGGATTGTCCCTCGATCGGTCCCGAGGCGGCTGGCGAAGAGCCGTTGCGGGTGAGCGCATCGGCCTGAGCCTGCATCGTCGTCGGCGGAGCGCCAGTGCCGGGCCGGTAGGCCTGTGCCGAATAGTTCGGCCGGGTCGGACTCGTTTGCTGGCTATAGCTCGGCGTATAACCGTTCCGGCGGGGACTGGCCGGAAAGGTCTGCTGCGGCTCTCCGGCCATGCGTTCCGCCTCGCTTTGCGTCACGGGCGTGGACGAGCGTTGAGCCACCGAGGAGTCGCCGATCTCCATCGGCGGTGTCAGGTTTAGCGCATCGGTCGTGTTGCAGGCAGAAAGCAAGGCGAGACAGATCAGGAGCGTGGGCGCAGTCGCAACTCGCGTCATCCCTCGGTTCGTCCTTCCCACAATTGCATCAGCCCCAGCGAATTTATGCGGGTGGGGGGACCTGTCTGTCAATTCCGGATTCTTGCCGATGATTGCACTGCTTAGACGCCGATGAAATCCAGTGGATGACGCGAAAGCGTACGGGGTGCTTCCCCCGTGGTCAGATAGGTCTGGCCGAGGGTCATTGCCGTACCGGTATCGGAATCGGCAATGATCATATGCACGAAGAGCGACATGTTCGGCTCGATCGGCTGAGGATTGCCGGCATGGAACATCTGATGTTCCATCCAGGAGGGGGAGAAGCGCGCGCCGAGAGAGTAGCCGCAGGCATTGAGGCGATGGCGGGCGAGGCCGCGTTCGTCCATGATTCTGGCATGCATATCGAAGACATCGCCGAAGGTGTGGCCGGGTTTCAGTACGGTCTCGATCGCCTGGATCGTCTCGAGACAAGCATTATAGAGTTCACGCTGACGGTGCGTCGGCTCGCCGAGGACGATCGTACGCATCATCGCGGCATGATAATGCGCATAGGTGCCGGCCCATTCGAGGGTCAGTTGGTCATTCGCGTCGAGCTTGCGGCGGCCGGCCTTGTAGCGGCAGAGCAGGGCATCGGCTCCGGAGCCAATGATAAATTCGTTGGCCGGATAGTCGCCTCCGCCGGCGAAGATGGCGCCCTGCATGGCGGCGAGAATATCGGCTTCGTCGGCGCCGGGCTTGGTCAATCGCATCGCCGCGTCCAGCGCATCATCCGCCAGCACGGCGGCATGCTCGATATAGGCGACCTCGGTCGGGCTCTTGATGAGGCGTAGTCGGCTGACGAGGTAGGAGGCGTCACTGATCTGGCCGAAAGTCGTCAGTTGCGCATCAAGCAGCCGTGCGACCCGGCCCGTCATGCCGTGTGTGTCATATTCGACGCCGATGCGGGCGCCGAGCAGGTCCATCTCGACAAGCAGATTCTTGAGGTCCATTGTCGGATCGGCATTGACGCGATCGACCCAGATATGAATGTCTTCAATAATGGAAGTGTGCCGGGCCTGACGCAAGTCGGCCGAACGGGTGAGGAGGGCCATGGTTCCGTCGGACTTGACGACCAGCGTCTGGAAGAAGCAGTAGCCGAAGCTGTCGTAGCCGGTCAGCCAGTACATGCTCTCTTGCGCGAAAAGCAGCAGGGCATCGAGCTTTTCTTCCTTCATCCTGTCTGTCAGGCGTGCGAGCCGGCTCGCAAATTCAGCTCGTTCGAAATGGAGTGCCATACCGGTTACATCTCCCTGATGCTGATCGCCGAAATCTGCCGGCCGTAGTCCGGTTCTTTTTTATGTGTGGTCCGGCGATAGGAAAAAAAGCGCTCGCTGTCTGGATAGGTGCAAAGGCCGAGGCTTTCGGCGCGCACGCCTGCGTTTTTCAGTCGCTCGACGGTCAGTCCCGGCAGATCAAACATGGCATGGCCAGATGTCCGGGAGGGGATGAAATAACGTTCATAGGCCGGATCGTAGGCAAGAAAGCGCTCGATGAATTCAGGGCCGACTTCATAACTTGCCTGGCTGATCGAGGGGCCGAGGCAGGCGACGATATTATCCTTGCTGGCGCCAAGCGCCTCCATCGCACCGATAGTGTTTTCAAGTACACCGGTCAGGGCGCCTTTCCAACCGGCATGGGCGGCGCCGATCACGCGGTTTTCCGGATCGGCAAAGAGGATCGGACCGCAATCGGCGGCCAGCACACCCAATACGATGCCAGGCGTTGTCGTAACCATCGCGTCCGCCTGAGGCCTGGAACCGTCGTAATCGGGCCCGACGGTGACGACGTCGGGGGAGTGGACCTGATGGACTGTCGCCAGCCGGTCGACCGGCAGGTCGAACCAGGCGGCGACGCGCCTGCGGTTTTCCTGTACATTTTCACGCTCGTCATTTGAGCCGAGGCCGACATTGAGGCCGCGATAGATGCCTTCGGATACTCCGCCAGCGCGGGTGAAATAGCCGTGGCGGATCACGCCGCCGGCCACTTCGTTCAGCAGCGCGCTTTCGATCGGTGCTGGAGAGGCCGAATCTGTCATGCGATATTCCGGGTCTTTTTGGAGGGGATCGACGTCATCGTCGCCGAATCTCGTCCGGCGAAGCATGCCATTTTGCGGCGGATGTTGGCGAGCGTCGGGCCGCCTGTCAATCCACCGGACGGAACGGCATCAGGTCGATCGCCGGATAAGAGACGGCGAGCACCTTGAAGAGTTCGCCCATGCGACCTTCTCCCGCGCCGGCCAACCGATCGACGGCGCTCTGGATGATCTGCTGCGTATGCGGTTCCCGGTCGCGGCCAAGAGCGGCTGCGCGTTCCAGAATGCCAAGGCCGGTCAGGAAATCACCTTGATGGAGCGCGCCGTTGATGTGGATCTCGGCAGAAGCCGCCGTTTCCGCAAGCTGCTGGAAATCGACATGGCTCGTCAGGTCCGCTTCGCCGGGATGGGCGAGCGGCGGATCGAATTCGTGCATGCGCACGGCTTGCAGCGTGTCGCCAAAACCGGTGACGAGGTGTCCGTAGTCGATTACGAGCGCGGTGCCGCTGAAGGCCCGCAGCCTTTCGCAGATGGCACTCATGACTGCCTGGCGCGCGGGCGAGATCTCGAACAGTGTGCCGACAGGGACGTTCTGCGCGGGCTCAGGCAGTAGCGCCGGATCTATGCCGGCGACACCAGCCGCAAACATCAGTTCGCCATCGGCATCGAGGCCGACCATGCGCTCGCGAAAGCCGGTCGGAGTGCGTATGAACTGTCGGATCGGGATCGCGTCGAAGAGCTCGTTGGCGACGATCAGCGTGAAGCCGGGCGGTACCTCGTCGAAGCCGGAATGCCAGCTGACCTTGCCGTCATACGGCTCGAGCGTCTGGCCCTGGATATCGCGCAGGCGTTCACTCGTTTCGACCAGATGGATCGTCATATTGTCGAAGAGCGGCGGGGCGATGCGCGCAATCACCCGCAACATATCCGACATCATCGTGCCGCGGCCGGGGCCGATTTCGACGAGGCGAACGCCAGCGGCCATGTCGTGACGCTGCCATGCGTGGACCACGAAGACGCCAATCATTTCGCCGAAGAGCTGGCTGACCTCGGGCGCGGTCACGAAATCGCCCGAACGGCCGAAGGGCTCGCGGGTGCGGTAATAGCCGTATTCGGGATCAGCAAGGCACAGCGAGAAATAGTCGGTGACACTGATCGGTCCGTTTGCCTGGATGATCGTCTTGATCTTTTCGCCTAATGCGGTGGTCATGGCGGCAGTCCCGGTGTCTTCAGTGCTGCTGCAAAGCAGCAGCCTGACGGCGGGCGCGGAAGATCGCCCAGAGGCCGAGCAGGATCATGGGGAAGGACAGAACCATGCCCATCGTCAGCCAACTTGTGCCGAGCAGATAGCCGAGCTGCGCATCCGGCTCCCGGAAGAATTCCACAAGGATGCGCGACAGCGCATAGCCGCAGACGAAGACGCCAGTGATGAGGCCCGGGCTCTTCAGAGCCTTGGCGCCAAAGACGAGGGCAGCAAGAACGAGCAGCAAGACGATGCCTTCCAGACCGGCTTCGTAAAGCTGGCTCGGATGGCGGGCAAAGGGGCCGCCAGTCGGGAAGACGACTGCCCAGGGCATGTCCGTCAGCCGGCCCCAGAGCTCGCCGTTGATGAAGTTGGCAATACGGCCGAAGAACAAGCCGCAGGGTACGACTGTTGCGACGATGTCGAACAGGCTCCAGATCGGGATATGGTTGCGGCGGGCAAAGAGGATCATGGCGATCGTGGTCCCGGTCAGGCCGCCATGGAAGGACATGCCGCCATTCCAGATCTGCACGGCGCGGATCGGATTTTCGACGATGGCGCCGAGATCATAGAAGAGAATGTAGCCGATGCGACCGCCCAGCACGATGCCGAGGGCTGCCCAGACGATGAAGTCGTCGAGCTGGGTCCTTGTAATGGGCGAGCTATCGTTCGGCCAAAGCGCATCGTTTGCGGCAAGGCGGCGGGCATAGGCCCAGCCGAGCAGGATGCCGGCGACATAGGCCAGACCATACCAGTGAATCGCCAGCGGGCCGATCGAAAAAGCGATCGGGTCGATATTAGGGAAAGGCATTATAGCAAGAAGATCAGCGGCTATCGGCAAGGTTTTCCCACCCGTTGAGATGCGCGGAACATGGCTCCGCGATGTCTGACGGTCAAGTGCATTGTTCGTCACGGGGCCTAGCGTAAGGGCTTATCCCGCGCAAAGCGCTTGCATCCTTAACGGCGAAGCCCTACCTCCATTTCAGCGGCCGCAAGGCCTGACAATCACGTCGTGCGAAGGGAGAAATACGCCATGACGACCGGAACGAACCGCATCATGGATGAATTCGCCAAGCTGATGACCGATGCCGCCGGTGCAGCGCAGGGCGTGCGCAAGGAGATCGAGACGGCGTTCAACGCGCAAGCCGAGCGCTGGCTGAACAGCATGGATGTCGTCAAGCGTGAGGAATTCGAAGCCGTGCGCGAAATGGCTATCAAGGCCCGCGACGAAAACGAGGTGCTCGCTGCCCGTATTGCTGCGCTCGAAGCGAAGCTTGCCGCAAAGGGCAAGTGATATCAGCAAAGATAAGTTGCTGTATAAGGTGCGGCGTGGCCCATGTGCTACATGCCGCATCTTCGATAAAAAAATCAGGTATGCTTTTCCACCTGTGGACACTGCCAAAAAATCCAATGAGCAGAGTCTTTTACCTCCCCCGTTGAATCTGATTCCCTAAGTGCTTTCCACAACCGGCCCGGCCAAATTTCCGCTCGGGGGGCTGGCAGGCCGCCAGGGGCATTATACACTGATTTTAAATGATGATTCGAAGCGAATGGTAAGCTCCGGGCAGGTTCACTGCGTTAGTCTGGCAGCGGTTCAGCGATCATCCCGAGTGGTGGTTTCCGGTATTGCGTGTGTCTTGTTTTGTGTTTTTTCACGAAGTTGGGCCGCATTCATTCCGGTCAAGAAGGTGCTGCATGAGCCTTATGGAATTGGAAGTCGAACGCCAGTCAAACCCGGTCGACATGATCGAGTACGTGGCCTCAAATAATGACTGGTCATTCGAGCGCTCCGGCGAAGACGAAATTGCAATGACTGTAGAAGGCCGCTGGGCCGACTATCATGTCTCTTTTTCCTGGATGGAGGAATTTGAAGCGCTGCATCTCGGCTGCGCCTTCGACATCAAGGTTCCTGAAGTCAGGGTCAACGAAGTGGTGAAGCTGCTCTCGGCGATCAACGGGCAGGTGCTGATGGGGCACTTCGACCTGTGGCGTCAGGAAGATGTTGTCATCTTCCGTCAGTCGCTGCTGCTTGCCGGCGGGGCCGAGCCGACCAATCGCCAGGTCGAAGTGCTGCTGTCCAGTGCGCTCGATACCTGCGAAGCCTATTATCAAGCTTTCCAATTCGTCGTATGGTCCGGCATGGAAGCCAACAAGGCGATGGAGGCGGTCCTTTTTGAAACCGTCGGTGAGGCATAACATGCCTGCGACCATTTTTTCGGCGGCCAATCCGGTCGTTCTCATCGGTGCCGGCAATATGGGCGGTGCCATGCTTTCCGGATGGCTGAAGAGCGGAGTTCCGGGTTCTGCAGTGGTGGTGGTCGATCCCGGTCCGTCGTCAGCGATGATGTCGACTATCGCCGATGCCGGTGCCACGCATGTCACAGCGGCTCCTGCCGATCTCAAGGCCGGTGTTCTGTTCCTTGCGGTGAAGCCGCAGGTGATGGACGCCGTGCTTCCCACCATCAAGAGCGTCGTCGGATCGCAGACGGTGGTTGTTTCGGTCGCTGCCGGCAAGACGCTTGCCTTTCTCGAAAAACATCTCGGCGAGGCGGCCATGGTGCGTGCTATGCCGAACACGCCTGCGATGATCGGACGTGGTGTAACTGGTGCCTATGCCAATACGCGCGTCAGCGTTGCGCAACGCGACGGCGTCAATGCCCTTCTTCGTGTCTCTGGCCCGGTCGAATGGGTACCTGCAGAATCCGATATCGATTCCGTCACGGCGCTCTCGGGCAGCGGGCCTGCCTATGTGTTCTATCTCGTCGAGTGTATGGCAGAAGCAGGCCGTAAACTTGGCCTGCAGGCGGACCTTGCCATGCGTCTTGCGCGGGAAACTGTCGCGGGGGCTGGTGAGTTGCTGCACCAGTCCCCCGATGACGCGGCTCGCCTGCGCCAGAACGTGACCTCTCCTGGCGGGACGACCGCGGCAGCACTTTCCGTTCTGATGGCCGAAGAGGGCATGCAGCCGTTGTTCGACAGAGCGCTCGCGGCTGCCCGCAAGCGTGCCGAAGAACTCGCCAGCTGAGAACGCCAATCATGGCCGAAGAGATTACCTTTGCCGATTTCGAGCGCGTCGATATTCGTATCGGCACCGTCATCGAGGCCAGCCCGTTTCCGGAAGCCCGCAAGCCGGCGATCAAGCTCTTGATCGATTTCGGATCAGAGATTGGCGTCAAGAAATCCTCGGCGCAGATCACGGTGCATTATTCGCCGGAGCGGCTTGTCGGACGGCAGGTGATGGCCGTCGTCAACTTTCCGCCGCGTCAGATCGGGCCGTTTCGATCGGAAGTGCTGACACTCGGTTTTGCGGACGAGAAGGGCGACATCGTGCTTGCGGCGGTCGAGCGGCCGGTTCCGAATGGACAGAAGCTGATGTAGGCCAGCCAGACCTATCCGGGTCGGCCAACCCGGATGGGTCTCAGTGGATATCGCGCGACAGCGGATCACTCAATGTAAAATCGTGGAAGACGGCTTCGAAACCGGCGCGTTGCGGCGAACAGAAGACGGGGCCGACCAGTACCTCCTCGAAAGCCGGATCGAACCAGGCGAGGCGGGCCATGCGCCATTCGTCCATCGTATCCGTGCTGTACTGGATGAACAGGGCGTCGCCGTTGCGTGTGGCGCGCACCGAAATCGCATCGAAATCATGGCCGATGCGAAAGGCCGACCAGTCGGAATTGCCGTTGGTAACCACGGTGCTGAAATGTCTGGCCCCATCGGTATATTCGATGCCACACTTCATCCAGTGCTTTTCATCAACGCGGATCATCAAGCCGGCTTGATCATAGAGCGCTTCGTAATTGGCGGAGAAGGTGACTTCGGCGGTGAAATCGCCCTTGCGGCTTTCATGCAGAAAGTGGCCATCGTCGCGGTGGAAGCCGTAATAGGTGCCCTGCCAGAAATCGGTCTTTTCGCCGGAGCGGACGTGAAGGGCGCCGTCGCGTTCCTCGAAGAAGGGCGGTGCGTTCAGCCAAGCCATGTGTTTCATGCTCAGGTCTCTCGCAAGAAGGGATTTTCACGGCGTTCGTCGCCGATGCGACTGCCGGGCCCGTGACCGCAGATGAAGCCGACGTCGTCGCCGAGCGGCAGTACCTTGTCTCGGATGGAATCGAGAAGTTGACGATGGTTTCCGCCGGGCAGGTCGGTCCGGCCGATCGAGCCATTGAAGAGCACGTCGCCGAGATGGGCGAATTTCTGCGCGCGGTTGAAGTAGATCACGTGGCCCGGCGCATGGCCTGGTGTGTGGTAGACCTCGAATTTGTGGGCACCAAACGAGACCGTGTCGCCATCCTTCAGCCAGCGGTCGGGTGTGACGTTCTGCAGGCCCTGTACGCCATATTTCTCGGCCTGGGTTTCGATGCGCTGCAGGAGCGGCAGATCGTCCTCATGCGGGCCAACGATATCGACTCCGAGCTTCTCCTTGAGTTCCTTGGCGCCGCCGGCATGATCGAGATGGCCGTGGGTAAGCCAGATTTCCTTGATCTCGAGGCCGTGCTCCTCGATCACGCCTGCAATGACAGAGACATCGCCACCGGGATCGACGACTACGCCTTCCTTCGTGTCCGGATCGAAGAGAATGGTGCAGTTCTGCTGGAAGGGTGTCACCGGAATGATTCCGGCCTGGAGCATGCCCATGAATGCCTCACTTCGCGTCTTCAATGTCCTATCTCTATAGGCGCAAATGCAGTCGAAGGCAGCCGGAATTTTCGGCAGGCTCACGCGGAAAAGACAGGCTGCAACAGGAATTTATTGATCATTCAAGCGGCAGGTCGCCACGCTATCAGGCGCGTTTGCGATGCTTTTTCAATGGCTTATCCAAGGTTTCCCGATGCCGTTTTCGGCTCGACCGTGCGGAGAGGAACATCCTGGCAACCCACGCGTTGTCAGCCCATGGCAACAAGGGAGATATTACAATGACCCTGAAGAGAAACCTTCTGCTGGCAGGCGCCTTTCTGGCCGTAAGCGCCGGCTTTGCCCAGGCGGACATGGTAGCGACATCCATCAGCGACCTGAACATCCGCTCAGGCCCTGGTCCGCAATATCCTTCCGTCGGCGTCGCCATGCGAGGCTCGACTGCCGTGCTTGATGGCTGCATCGAAGGCAGCCGCTGGTGCCGTGTCGACGTGAGCGGCGTGCGCGGCTGGGTCTATGCCCAGTATCTGCAGGTCGATCAGGGCGGCTCGCCCGTCATCGTCGAGCAGCATCGCGCCGAACTCGGCGTGCCTGTCGTGACCTATGAGACGACTGGCAGCGTCGTGCCGGTACAGCCAATGCCGGCGCCGGGCGACGAACTGATCGGCCCGGTTGGCTCGGTCGAGGCCATTACGCCGCCGGACGAAGTGCTCACCTATATCGACACGACCCCGACACAAACCGTGCGGCTTGGTGGCGATGTGGTCGTCGGTGCCGAAGTTCCTGCGGATGTGACCTTCCAGACGATTCCGGATTATCAGTATCGCTATGTCCGCATCAACAATCGGCCGGTGCTGGTCGACCCGGGCACGCGCCGCATCGTCTATGTCTATCAATGAGCTCAGTAGAGAGGCGGCCATGCGGCCGCCTTGGGCTTATTGAGAACTACGCCAGCCGCTCGGCGTCTCCATCGGTTCGATCTCATGCCTGGTATCTGCTGCCTATCGGTGGCGGCAGATCGCCGAACGAGCAGCGACGCTCGCCCGAGGCAGTCTTCATAAGCTCCCGCGTGGGTTGCCAGAATTCTCTATTTCTCCTCTGAAATATGCTAATATCCAAATGTGCCATCCGGCGATGGCATGAGTCGGTGATCGGGGAGATCGCCAGAGGAGGGAATTATGGAAGCGCTACTTCCGCTCATCACACAATTGATTGCGGGTGCTGTTGGCGGCAATGTCGCAAGCGCTGCGCTCAAGCAGCAGGCGATCAACGTCGTTGCCCGCACAATCGCGGGTGCTATCGGTGGTATCGGTGGCGGTATGCTGCTCAGCATGGTCGGCGGTGAAGCCGCAATGACTGGGCTGATTGCCGACGGCATCGGCGGACTGATCGGTGGCGGCATTCTTTCGACGCTTGCTGGCCTGGTCATGGCCAAGGCACGCTGAAGGTTCAGGCGCGCTGGGCGAAGAAACGGAGCGGCAGACACAAGCGTCTGGTCGGCGCCATGACTGGTTGAGGTCTTATTCGGCGGCGATTGCAGCGGCCGGATCGGTTCTCTCATGTAGTCGTTCATTGGCGTCAAAAGCTGTCGCATTGTGCAGCGATTAAGCCCGGTTTCGGAAACTAGGTGATTTGCCCGGACGAACCGCTCAAAAGGCATTCGGAAAAGCTCTTCAGCTCTTCCGGGCGCTTGTTGAGCGACTTCGATACTGCGTCGTTTGGCCGGTTCGATTTCCGTCTGCGGGTGATGCCGTTCAGGAAGCGATCCCCGCGTGAGCGTGTGAATAACGCCATCCTTGATAGAGAAGATACCGGCGCCGATCGCCTCCGCCGTCTGGCCGCGAGCATCGCTGGGCATTGCCTCTCCTGCGCGCTTGCGCCATGTCTGTTGATTGTTGCCCTCATTACGTTCTATCCACTGGCGCAAGGGGAAATTGCGCGTTGCGCTGGAGATTTGCCGGTCCGGTTTTAGTTTCCAGATGGAACAGTCCTTTCAGCCTTCCGCAAGATTCGGAAAGTTCTTGGCAAAAAGTACGTCAGCAAGCTGACATATTTTTGCTTAGGTTTCGCTGACAGCGCGCCGAGAGAAAGGAAACAGAGTGCCACGACAGACCAGCTCGAAAGCAGGCAAACTTGAGCCGCTGACCGCTCCGATGGAGGATGTCGGCACTATTGATTTCGAGATTATCGAGCTGTTCTTCTTCGCTTATCGCGATTTCGTTTCAGACCCCGATGCCATTCTCGAAAAGAGCGGTTTCGGGCGGGCGCATCACCGCGTCGTGCACTTCGTCAACCGCAATCCAGGCATGACCGTCGCGGATCTGCTCGAGACGCTGAAGATCACCAAGCAAAGCCTTGCAAGAGTACTGAAACAACTGATCGATTCAGGCTATATTCGGCAAGTGGCAGGCCCGGAGGATCGCCGTCAGCGCAAGCTCTATCCTACCAAATCGGGCAGGGAGCTGGCGCTTGCGCTTGCCGAGCCGCAATCACGCCGTATTGAACGGGCATTCGAAGGAGCTTCCCCGGAGGCGCGGGAGGGCGTAAAGGCGTTTCTCAGAGGCATGAGAAACAGACAGAAGGCGAATTAAATGGCGGTGAAAACAGGCATTTCCGATGACGCGGCGCACCTTCTCGTTGTCGATGACGACACCCGTATTCGCGCACTCCTGAACCGCTACCTGACGGAAAATGGTTTTCGCGTGACCGTCGCTTCCGATGGAGCCGAAGCGCAGCGCAAACTCGCGGGGCTCGATTTTGACCTCATCATCATGGACGTGATGATGCCAGGCGAATCCGGAATCGACGTCACGCGCGGGCTCAGAGCCGTGAAGAACGTGCCGATCATCATGCTGACGGCGCTTGCCGAATCCGGCAACCGCATCGCCGGTCTCGAGGCGGGTGCCGACGATTACCTTTCCAAGCCTTTCGACCCGCGTGAACTGGTCCTGCGCGTCAACAACATCCTGCGCCGCAACAGCGGCGGTGATACGCCGAAGATCGAGCAGATCATGTTCGGCCCCTACACGTTCTCGCTCACCCGCAAGGAGTTGAAGAAGGCGGCCGAAGTGATCCGTCTGACGGACCGCGAACAGGAGATCATGCTCCTGTTTGCCCGGCGGGCCGGCGATACGATCCCCCGGCACGAGTTGATCGGAGACGACGCGGAAGTCGGTGAACGCACCATCGACGTTCAGATCAACCGCCTGCGCCGCAAGATCGAAGACGATCCTGCCAATCCGGTCTGGCTGCAGACCGTGCGCGGTATCGGATACAGGCTGAGCATCGACTGAAAGGACAGGTTCGGGACCGGCGCAAATGGTGACATTCGACAGCTTGCGGCGGGAAGACCGCTCTCCGGCACCGGGCTGGCGCTGGTTCATCCGCTGGCTGCGGCGGCGGCTGCCGACAGGCCTCTATACGCGTTCGCTCCTCATCATCATCATTCCGATGGTGCTTCTGCAATCGGTCGTCGCTGCCGTGTTCATGGAGCGTCACTGGCAGATGGTGACCGAGCGGCTGTCGCTTGGCGTTACCCGCGATATTGCCGCCATCATCGAGGTCATCAATACCTATCCGCAAGATGCGGACTATAGCGAAATCATCCGCATTGCTCGCGATCAGCTCAACCTGCAGATTTCGATCGAGCCGGATGGAGATTTGCCACCGCCGCGAGACAAGCCGTTCTTCTCGATCCTCGATAGCATTCTGAGCGACGAAATCACTGATGAAATCCGCCGGCCGTTCTGGATTGATACGGTCGGCAATTCCAACCTCATCGAGATCCGCATCAAGCTCGACAACCGCATCCTGCGCGTCATCACAAAACGCAGCCAGGCCTATGCGTCGAACACGCATATCTTCATTCTCTGGATGGTCGGCGCGTCGCTGGTGCTGATCGCAATCTCGATCCTCTTCCTGCGCGGCCAGATCCGGCCGATCCTCAATCTGGCGCGGGCAGCCGAGAGTTTCGGCAAGGGGCAGAAGGCCGACAATTTCTATCCGCGCGGCGCCGATGAAGTTCGTCGCGCTGGCCTTGCCTTCATCCTCATGCGCGAGCGCATCGAGCGGCAGATCGAGCAGCGAACGGCGATGCTCTCAGGCGTCAGCCATGACCTCAGGACTATCCTGACGCGCTTCAAGCTGCAGCTGGCGCTTGCCGGCGACAATCCCGATCTCGCCGGTCTGAATGAAGACGTCAATGACATGCAGACGATGCTTGAAGCCTATATGGCTTTCGCCAAGGGCGAGGTCGAGGAGGATGTCGGCGAGCTGAAGCTCAGCGAGATTTTCGAGAAGCTCGAAGCCGATTTCGAACTGCACGGCAAGGTGCTGACCTATTCCATCGACGGCGAGGACGATATCTCGGTGCGGCCGAATGCCTTCACGCGGCTTGTGACAAATCTCGCCTCCAATGCAAGGCGCTATGCAGGCACGCTGAACATCGAGGCGAAGCACGGGGCAAAGTGGCTGACCATTATCTTCGACGACGATGGCCCAGGCATCCCTGAGAAGTATCGGGAAGACGTGTTCAAGCCATTCTTCCGCCTGGACACCGCACGCAATCTCGATGCGTCCGGGACTGGCCTCGGGCTTGCGATCGTCAGAGACATTGCGCGCAGCCATGGCGGAAACATCACGCTCAGCGACAGTCCGCTTGGCGGATTAAGGGCGACGGTGAGGATTCCGGCCTAGCGCTCGCTCGCCGGTTTGGCGTCGAATTCATTCAGATGGATGACGATCCAGCGCCAGAGCGAGACGACCTGGGTCAAGAGCTCGCGGCCAAGCGGGGTCAGCGCATATTCGACGCGTGGCGGTACCTGCGGATAGAGCGTACGGATGACGAGACCGTCGCTTTCGAGCGTGCGCAGCGTCTGTGTCAGCACCTTCTGGCTGATATCCTCGACCCGTTCCAGCACCCTTGAAAACCGCAGGGGACCATCGGCTTCCGACAGCACGTGAAGGACGCGCAGCGGCCATTTTGCCGCGGCGCGCTCCAGCAGTTGGCGTGCCCTGGCATCCTGCTCATCGCTCATATTGGAGCAGAAGTCGAAGATATCATCTTTCATCGTAGTTACTTTCAGGTGTGTATAGATCTCTAAGGTACCTTCTTTCCATCTGAAACAACAGATCCTAGATGAACCGGAAACCGAAAAAGGAGGTTTCCATGTCGAAGGTTTGGTTGATTACGGGAAGTTCGCGCGGCCTCGGCCGGGCGCTGGCCACTGCGGTGCTCGAAGCTGGCGACAGACTGGTGGCAACGGCACGCGATCCCGGGCAGCTTGCGGGTCTTGTCAAGGCATTTGGTTCGCGCGTTCTGGCGCTGCCGCTTGACGTGACCGATGAGGCTGCCGCGAGCGCGGCGGTGAAGACGGCAGTCGAAACATTTGGCAGGCTCGATGTGCTTGTCAACAATGCCGGCTACGGCAACGTCGCGCCGATCGAGGATACGAGTCTTGCGGATTTCCGTGCACAGATCGAGACCAATCTCTTCGGCACCGTTATCATGACCAAGGCGGCGATCCCGATCATGCGCGGGCAGGGGGCAGGGCATATCATCCAATTCTCTTCCGTCGGCGGAAGGATCGGGCCTGTGGGTCGTGCGCCCTATGCCGCGGCGAAATGGGGCGTCGAAGGCTTTTCCGAAGTGCTGTCCAAAGAGGTTGGGCCGCTTGGTATCAAGGTGACGGTCATCGAACCAGGCGGCTTCCGCACGGATTTTGCCGGTTCGTCGACGGCGATTTATGGAGGCCGCCCGGAATATGCCGAAACGGTCGGCGCCATGGCGGAGTACCAGCGCAACTACAACGGTCGCCAACCCGGCGATCCGGATAAGGCCGCTGCCGTGGTGCTGCACATTGCTTCACTCGATGTACCACCATTACGCCTGCTGCTTGGCAGTGATGCGGCCGCAGCGGTGGAAAAGGCAGATGCTGCGCGAATGGAGGCCGATCGTACCTGGCGTGCCGTCAGCCTATCGACTGATTTCGAGCCGGGCGGAGGGGCTGTCCGTATGCCGTGGGATAAGAAAGCCGGTTAAGACTATCTGCCACAAATGAAAAGCGCCGCTCGGAGGCGGCGCTTTTCATTCAAAGTATTATCGGACTATCAGCTCGCGACGCAAAAGTGCTCGCGGCCGTCATTGCCGATGTAGGTACCGCTCTGCGGATCGAAGCTACGGTAGCGGTAGGAGCAATAGCGCTGCCATTGGGCGCTCCAGGGCTCCATGGCGCCGACGGGACGACCATAGACGGGACGGCCATAGACTGGCTCGGAATAGACGGGTTCGGAATATACCGGACGAGCACGGTAAACCGGCGGCGGAGCATATTCCGGCTCATAGACCGGCGGATCGATGTAGCGGCGCTCTTCGTAAACCGGGCCGTTATTGGCATTGGCGATGGCGGACCCGACGATTAGGCCGGTGGCAAGGCCGACAGCGCCACCAACCCACGCGTCGTTGCCATGGTGGCTGTGCCCATGACGCCAGTAGCGGTCGTCGGCGGAAGCTTCGCCGATAGCCGAGAGGGTCAGAGCAGCGGCGGTTGCCGTCAGAAGAATGGTCTTTGTAAGCCTGTTCATCGCGTAAAATCCCGGTATCGGGAACCGGAAGCGGTCCCTTCTCTATGGTTCTGAAGGTAGCGGCGTCATGCTGAACGAAGGCTGAACGACAAAACCCGGCATCACTGCCGGGCTTCAACTCGAATTCCACGCCTATGCGAAGGTTCAGCCTGAAATCTGCAGATTGACGGCCTTCGGGCCCTTGCCGCGGCGATCCGGCTCCGTGTCGAAGCTTACTTTCTGATTTTCCGTCAGACCGGCCAGGCCGGAAGCCTGAACGGCAGAAATGTGAACGAAGATATCGGCGCCGCCCTTGTCCGGCTTGATAAAGCCGAAGCCCTTGTCGGTATTGAAGAATTTTACAGTGCCAGTCTCGGCCATGCCTCAGGTCCTTTTGTCTCCGCCCGCCATCCACACGGGCAGCATTACAGTATTGCCTTCTTGCGAAGACTCCGACAGGCAAATCTTGAAATGTGAGAAAAAGGTCCCCTCTACCTCCGCCGGCTCCAGACAGGATTTAAAACCTGCATTTTTTTGGAACCGGCTGACCGGAATATTAGCGTTTCCGGCGCGCAAATTCTTAAGGACTTCCCATGCTCGCAAAATGCCCGAACGCGCGAAGAGTGCTGCGTTTGGCGGATTTTGGCAAGCAAAAGTTTTTTAACGTGTTCCTAAGAACACACTCGCAAATGTGGCCTGTTTTCGCGAAAACGCAAAAAATCCTCCATCAGTAGCAAATGATTAACGTTTTATATCGTCTGCAATATAAGTTCCGGGCAGATTTTACCAAAAATGCAACGATAGCGCGTCCCTCCGCGTGCTTAAAAAAATTTTTGAAAAGCCTTAAATAGCCCACAAATGGACGCGTGTTCACACTGTCTGCGCACGTCGGCGGGTCATTTCGGGGACAAGCTCGACTACAAGCATAGCGGTAAACATAAGCGCGCAACCGATGTAACCAAGTGGCGGCATGCTTTCGCCGAGGAGAAGGGCTGCGAGCGTGGCGCCGAACAAGGCCTCGGCGGACAGGAAGATCGCCGCCTGCGACGGCGTCGTATAGCGCTGGGCGACGACCTGCAGCACGAAAGCGACGCCGGAAGAGAAGATGCCGACGTAGAGGATTTGGGGCGCTGCCGCGCGGATATCTGCCAGACTGATCGGCTCGCATATGGCGGCGACGATGAGTGCGCAGGCCGCCGTGATTGCGAACTGGGTGCTGGACAGGGCAAGCGGCCGGCCGGTTTCGCCTACTGTTGTTCCGGCGAGCGTGATCTGTACCGACCAGAAGACAGCGCAGACGACCGTCAGCAGATCGCCGATCGTGAGGGCCGAGAGCTGACCGCCGGAGAGAAGATAGATGCCAGCCACGGCCATGATTGCACCCGGCCAGATGATCCAGTGCGGCGAACGGCGCAGCACGAAGACGGCGATTAGCGGCACGAAGATGACGTAGAGGCCGGTGATGAAGCTGGAATTCGTGACGGTCGTCGTCTGCAGGCCGATCTGCTGTGTCGATGCGCCACCGAAGAGCGCCAGGCCGATCAGCAGGTAGAGGCCGAGATGTCTGCGGCTGGTTGCAGCCTGTGCCTTGCGCGCTTCGAGGAGCGTGAAGGGCAAGGTGGCAAGCGCAGCGATGGCAAAACGCAGGCCGATGAACCAGAAGGGGCCAATCGCCTTCATTGCCGTCGACTGGGCGACGAAGCCTCCGCCCCAAATGGCAGCAGCGAGCAATAGAAGGAGGTTCGCCTGAACGCGCGTCATTTCACCCTCGATGTTGGGAAGCGTCTAAGAGTTAGGCTGACGGGTTAGCAGTTGCATTTCTTTTCGGCAAGGATGAGGATTCCTCAAATGGTCCGGAGGTATCTGATGAGGAGGCGATTGATTGCTGTCACGGTGGCGGCTTCTGGTGGGGCTTGGGTGCGCTTCGGCGCTGGCTGCCTCTTCCGTCCGTCCGATTTTGCGTTTTGCCGATCTGCCGCAGTCCGTGCGGGCAGACATCGAGCCTTACAACGGCGATTGCCATATCGAAGAACAGCGTCTTGCCGATGGTGATGCCTTCGAGGTCGTCAGTGAGACAGGGATGCGACTGATCATCGTGCCCTGCGGCCAGACCGGTGCCTACAACATGCCCTTTGCGATCTATGGCGGTTATGGCAGCCGGATTTCCCGAACGGCCTTTCCACTGAAGTTTTCCGAAACGATCGGCGATACGGCTTTCAACGTCCGCTATGATGAGCTGGAAATGCGCTTCACCTCCTTTGCAAAGGGGCGGGGCATGGGCGATTGCGGCAGTTATTATGCGTGGCGTGCTGCCGAACCGGGGCGTATGGGTTTCCTTGTTCTTGAGGAAGTGCGCATCAAGGAAGAATGCGAAGCCAGAGCCGACGGCGGTCCGGCAACATGGCCGCTCGTGTGGAAGCGCCAATGACGACAGGATATTCCGGCACTCCGCTCGCAAAGAAGCTGGGACTTAAATCGGGGCAGACGGCCTTGCTCGTCAATGTTCCCGTTGCGCTTGGCTACATCGGCACATTCGAGGGTTTTGCTTCGGTTCAGCGCGTCTTGCCGACGGTTTCTGCCCGGCAATTTGATTACGTCCATATCTTCGAAACGCGGCGCGCGGTGCTGGAAGAGATAGCGGCGGCCCTGTTTTGCGCAATCAAGCCGGATGGCATGATCTGGATATCGTGGCCGAAGAAGAGTTCGAAGGTGCCGACCAGCATCACCGAAGATGCATTGCGCGAGATCCTGCTGCCGACCGGTCTCGTCGACGTCAAGGTCTGCGCCGTGGACGAGACTTGGTCGGGGCTGAAATTCATGATCCGCAGGGAATTGCGAGGCTTACTTTAGCCAGCGCTGTCGTCGGCGCGAGAAACTCGAAGCAACGCACCGTCATCCTCGTCGGTCACCATCAGCAGCGCGCCGTCGGGAGCGACGATGACATCGCGGATGCGTCCATAATCGCCTTCGAACATGCGTTCCTCGGTCGTGAAGGCGCCAGTTGAATCCCGCTGCATGCGCGACAGCAATTGGAATTTCAGGGCTGCTACCATGAAGTTGCCGTTCCATTCCGGGAACATCTTGCCGCGATAGACGACGAGAGCGCCTGGAGCGATCGACGGATCCCAATAATGCAGCGGCTGTTCCAGGCCTTCCTTGGCGGTTCCTTCTCCGATCTTGGCACCGGAATAGTCGCGGCCATAGGTGATGATCGGCCAGCCGTAATTTTTGCCGGGCTCGGGATTGTTGATCTCATCGCCGCCGCGCGCGCCATGCTCGACGGTGTAGAGTTTGCCGTCGGCGCTATCGAAGGTGATGCCCTGCGGGTTGCGATGACCCTTGGACCAGATTTCCGGCAGGGCCTTGCCGCCGTGCTTGAAGGGATTATCGGCGGGGATGCTGCCATCGGCGTTGAGATGGACGATGGAGCCGGCATCATCCTTCCAGTCCTGCGAACGGTCACGATCGCCGCGGTCACCGACACTAATGAACAGCGAGCCGTCGGGTGCGATGGCAATACGCGACCCGTACTGGATGTTGCCGCGGGTAAAACGCCGCATGGTGAAAATCGGCGTGACGTTTTCGAGGCGCTTTTCATCTGATGACAGCGTGGCGCTGAAGGCTTCCGTACCAGAGCCCCTGTTATTGGTGGTCGCGGCAGTCAGATAGAGTTTGCGGCTGGTGGCAAAATCGGGAGCGAGCGCAATATCCATAAGGCCGCCCTGACCGCGGGCGTTGACCTCGGGCACGCCGCCAACCGGATCGGAGATCTTGCCATCGCGGATAATGCGCAGTCGTCCCGGCCGCTCCGTGACGATATAACTGCCATCAGGCAGGACCTCGACTGCCCAGGGGTGCTCCAGTCCCTCAGCGAGCTTCTCGACACGAACCGAGACTTCCTGCGTCTTGATGATACCCCCGCTTTGGGCAAGGGCGGGACCTGCCAAAGCACCTACGCCTGCGAGCAGGGCGGCGAAACGGAATGTTGAAATGGCGTCCATCCTAGTCCCCATCGTGAGTTTCGGGGAAAGGTGGCGCGGGTATGGGGCGCTTCAACCATGTTCGGCGCTCCATAACGGTTTTGTGTTCTCAGGCTGAAAGGAGGTCGTCAGTTGATCTTGCGGGGAGGGTGCGAATGTCGAAGTCGGCATATTGCAGACCAGCGCTCATCATCGGCCGGGTCATGAAGCCTGTGCGCTTTGCTTCGGCTTTCAAGAAGAGCCCGCAACCGATCAGTGCCATGCCGTAAAAGGCGAGGCAGACAATCCCGACGGCGACCACTTTTTCGACGACCGAAAGCCCGGGCAGACGAGGTGTTTGCGTGGCCGGCGGTGCGTCATGGGCAGACGCTGCGGCCATGGCAAGCTCCATGTAGGTCGGCAGCGGCTCGTAGGTTTCCGTTTCCTCGCTCCAGCCGGAGCTTTGCGGTTTAGCGGCCATCGCGCCGGCCTCCCGAGAGGACGAGACCCTTAATGCGGCGCAGCCAGATCGCAAGCCCATTTGCCGCGACGAATGCGGCGAAAAGCATCGCTACGCCGTCCGTGATCTTTTGGTCGGCATGGGTTGTTTGGAGAGAGCTGGAAGCCATTGCCGGCCCCGCCTCGGCGACCGAAAGGAGGCCAAACGTCACCACGACGCAGCATGCAAAAGCCACGACTGCGACCATCAGCGATAAAGAAATCCGGCCTGCGCGCAGGCGTCCCGCCACGCGCTCGTCTTCCAGAAACATGGTATGCCCTCAATAACCAGTGTCGGATGGCGGAAGAATACCGTTTCCATCTCGGCGCTCTGACGACCGAATTGCGGCACGCCGCGGCATTTGTTGCGGCTTATTCGTGGCAAATGGTAAACGGGCGATAACCTTGATTTTTAGGGATAAAATGAGGCCGGCTTCAGAAACTGATTCAGCTTCCCGTAAGGCTGGATCGGCTGCTTGCATTGCCCCGTCGAAGCTTGGTTCAAAATTCCAGGCGCAGCTGCGGCAATTGATCAATAAGAATCATTGTCGCCATCACGCCTTTGCGCTTGAAATGATGTCATACATTGGACATAGAGCTTAGCGCAGAACTCCGGTCCCGGCCTTCTGCCCGTTTCAACCTTGTAGGACCGATATTATGGCCTTCCTTGCCGATGCCCTTTCCCGTGTGAAGCCTTCAGCCACCATCGCCGTCGCTCAGAAAGCGCGCGAGCTGAAAGCCAAAGGACGTGACGTGATCGGGCTAGGTGCCGGTGAGCCGGATTTCGATACGCCGGATAATATCAAGGAAGCGGCAATCGATGCGATCCGCCGCGGCGAAACCAAGTACACGCCGATTTCCGGCATTCCGGAACTGCGTAAGGCGATTGCCGCCAAGTTCAAGCGCGAGAACAATCTCGACTACACTTGGGAACAGACGATCGTCGGTACCGGCGGCAAGCACATTCTGTTCAACGCCTTCATGGCGACGCTGAATGCCGGCGACGAAGTGATCATCCCGACACCCTATTGGGTTTCCTATCCCGAGATCGTCGCCCTTTGCGGCGGCACGCCGGTGTTCGTTGCGACGACGCAGGAGAATAATTTCAAGCTTCAGCCCGCCGATCTCGAAAAGGCGATCACGCCGAAGACCAAGTGGTTCATGTTCAACTCGCCGTCCAACCCGTCGGGCGCTGCCTATACGCATGACGAGCTGAAGGGGCTGACGGACGTGCTCGTCAAGCATCCGCATGTCTGGGTGCTGACCGACGACATGTACGAGCATCTGACCTATGGCGACTTCAAGTTTGCCACGCCGGTCGAAGTCGAGCCGTCGCTGTATGACCGCACGCTGACGATGAACGGCGTGTCCAAGGCCTATGCCATGACCGGCTGGCGTATCGGCTATGCGGCCGGCCCGATCCAGCTCATCAAGGCGATGGACATGATCCAGGGCCAGCAGACTTCGGGTACGACCTCGATTGCCCAGTGGGCAGCCGTTGAAGCGCTCAACGGTACGCAAGATTTCATTCCGAAGAACAAGAAGATCTTCGAAGGCCGCCGCGATCTCGTCGTATCCATGCTGAACCAGGCCAAGGGCATTTCCTGCCCGGTCCCGGAAGGGGCCTTCTACGTCTATCCGTCATGCAAGGGCCTGATCGGCAAGACCGCTCCGTCGGGCAAGGTTATCGAGAATGATGAGGACTTCGTCACGGAGCTCCTGGAATCGGAGGGCGTAGCCGTCGTTCATGGCTCGGCCTTCGGTCTTGGGCCGAACTTCCGCATTTCCTATGCGACGTCTGAAGAGCTGCTCGAAGAAGCTTGCCGCCGTATCCAGCGCTTCTGCGCAGCCTGCAAGTAATCGGCGGCATCAGCCCCATTCGAAGAGCTCGCCAGAGATGGCGGGCTTTTTTGTTGTCTCGTTTTCACTTCAACGTGCTGCGAAAATGATTCCGCTTTTGCCGCCAAGTCGCTGATTTCAGATTCAAAGTCCGATCGCGGTCAGCATGATGAAGGTGGCGAAGAGGATGAAATGCGTCATGCCCTCGATGGCGTTCGTCTCACCGTCATTGAGGTTGATGGCTGCTGCAATCAGCGTGATCGCAACCATCACCGTCTGAACCGGCGACATGGCCATGATGAACGGTTGGCCGGTATAGAGCGCGATACCCTCCATGACCGGCACCGTAAGAATGACCGTCGAGAGAGAGGCGCCCATGGCGATGTTGACGGTTGCCTGCATGCGGTTGCGCAAAGCTGCCCTCAGAGCGGTCAGGATTTCCGGTGCGGCAGAGATCGCGGCAACCACGATCGCGGTCACGGCTACGGGAGCGCCACTGTCGCGCAGGCCCTCGCTCATGAAGCCTGACATGAATTCGGCGAGCGCGCCGATGATGACCACGCCGATGAGAATGATTGCGATCGAGGTCGAGACCGATCCCTCCTCGTGGTGGTGTTTGTCGGGATGTTCCTTCTGCCGCTCCGAGCGCGGATAGCTGTAGGAGAAGAAGTAGCTGTGCTGACCGACCTGCATGCGCAGGAAGAGGCCGTAGAGGGCGATCATCGCGATGATGGTGAAGCCGGAATAATAGTGCCATTTGTCCCTGGGCACGAATTCCGGCACGATCATCGAGATGCCCATGGCCGTCAGGATCATCACGCCATAGGTCTTGCCGGAATTGTCGTTATACGGCTGCTCACCGTGTTTCAGGCCGCCGAGGAGGGCGGCGAGGCCGAGGATGCCGTTGATGTCGAGCATGAGCGCCGAATAGATGGTGTCGCGCACCAGCGTAGGCGAGGTTTCCTCGCCGCCCATCATGATGGCGAGGATGATGACTTCGACGGCGACGGCAGAAAGTGTCAGGATCATCGTGCCATAGGGGTCGCCAACCTTGACGGCCAGCAGTTCGGCATGATGGGCGACACGCATGGAGGCGAGCACGATGGTCACGATCAGGGCGGCGGCCGCGACAAGGGCCATCCCCCGGCCGGCCTCCATGACCGAATGTTCCGTCAAATAGGCGATGATCGCGACGACGAACGCCACGATCAAGAATTTTTCTTCCTTAAGATGCGATGTCATACCTGCTACCAGCCGCGATTTTGATTCCTTCGGGACTCTAAGCCGATGATTTTTCTGTGCAAGCGGACTCGCCGCTGATGAAATTTGCAGTCTGTGGCGATTAATGGAATACTGCTTTTCATACGGCAGCCGGAACCCAGATCGCGGCGTCCTCGAAATCTTCTCAAGCGGCCCGCGCTGAACCGGACATGAGCCGGAAGCCTACGGATGCGCAAGGAGAAGAAGAGGAGATATTGCATGGTCAAGGTGGTCTACGAAGTCGTACCGCATGACGGCGGCTGGGCCTACAAGCTTGGAGACGTTTATTCCGAGGCATTTCCGACCCACTCCGAAGCGCTCGAAGCAGCCCGTATCGTTGCAGCCGAACAGCAGGTTGGCGGCGATTCCGCCGAGATCAGCTGGCAGGATGCGCAAGGCAAGTGGCACGAGGAATATGCAGAAGGTGGCGATCGTCCCGAGACCGAAGTCGTGGACGGATTTACCAAGGGCCGTTCGCCCGAGGTTTCCCCGGAGCCCTGATTTCCGCCGGCTTTCCTTCGTCTTCAGCGCGTCGTCAGGCGCGCGTTCCCTTGCATGATTTGATGTAGTTCAGCAGACCCTTGACGAGTGCGTCGAAGGTGACGCGGCAGCGCGGCGAGGTCTTTAGGCTTTCGTGCATGGCGACCCACGTACCGAGCGGGATTTCGAATTCATTTGCCAGAATGTGGATGAGATCGGGATTCGGGCGAGCAAGTCCGGTCTGGCAGATTCCGATGCCTATGCCTGCACGGATAGCCGTGTAATGGGCCAGATGATTGCTGGTGCGGAAGGTTGCAGTGAGTTCGTCAACGGCGGGGTAGCGTTTTCGCATCATGCGGATATAGGCCGTCTGCCGGTCAAAGCCGATGATGCGGTGGGCGGCAAGATCGGCCAGGGTTTGTGGCGTACCGTGGCGTTCCAGATAGCGACGATGGGCATGGAAGCCGAGCGGGATATCGCCGAGGCGACGCACGACCAGCGCATCCTGCTGCGGCTCGGTCATACGCACGGCAATATCCGCTTCCCGGTTCATGAGATCTTCCAGCGTATCGGAAGCAGACAATTCCACCTGCAAACCGGGATGAGCCTCCTGCAGATCGGCAATGATCGGCGGCAGCACTTCCACGCCGACCACTTCGCTGGCGCTGATGCGCACGGTACCTTCGACCTTGTCTCGCCGGCTGGAGGCCGTGCGCAGGAAAGCCGCGGCCGTCGTTGCCAGTGTCTCGGCATAGGGCTGCAGATCGAGCGCCACATCGGTCGGCAGCAGGCCGTTTGAAGAGCGGATGAAAAGCTCTGCTCTGACAGCCTCTTCGAGCGCATCGATATGGCGCCCGATCGTGGGCTGCGTCAGGCCGAGTTCGCGAGCGGCGGCAGAGAGCGATCCGTGGCGCAGCACGGTGAGGAAGGAACGGTAGAAATCCCAACTCGGTTCTATATCCATATATTTATGTATAGCGATGGAACTTATTTCGTCAATTTTGTTTATCTCCCGCTCAGGTCATAGTCGTCTCATCGAACAAGGAGATGATCATGAGCAGCGAATATCAGGACAAGAAACAGGCGCTCGTTCTCGGCGCGACCGGTGGCATCGGCGGCGCGGTTGCCCGCAAGCTGCAGGCACGCGGCTGGACGATCAGGGCGCTCAATCGCAATGCTGCCAAGGCATCCGCGAGCGGGCAGGGCTTCGAGTGGGTGCGGGGAGACGCGATGAATGCAGCCGATGTCCGCAAGGCGGCGGAAGGTGCCGATCTCGTCGTTCACGCCGTCAATCCACCCGGCTATCGCGATTGGGAGAAGCTGGTTCTGCCGATGCTGGATAATACGATTGCCGCGGCTCGCGCCGTCGGGGCGCGCATCCTGCTGCCGGGTACCGTCTATAATTTCGGGCCAGACGCCTTTCCAGTCGTGACGGAAGATAGTCCGCAGCGTCCGGTGACGAAAAAGGGCAACATCCGTGTCGAGATGGAGAAGCGCCTGAAGGCTGCTTCCGAGACCGGAACCGGCGTTATCATCGTCCGCGCAGGCGATTTCTTCGGACCAGGCGCCACCAGCAATAGCTGGTTCTCAGCCGCTTTCGCCACCCCGGGCAAGCCAGTTGATACGATCAGAAATCCGGCGCTGCCCGGTATCGGGCACCATTGGGCCTATCTGCCCGATGTCGCCGAGACGATGGTGCAGCTCGTCGAGCGGGCCGAGCGGCTGCCGGCGTTCGCCTGCTATCACATGAACGGCTTCTGGGATGGCGATGGCCGGCAGATGGCCGAGGCGGTCCGGCGTGTTTCCGGCGGCAAGGCGAAGATCGGCCTCTTCCCTTGGTTCATCGTGCCGTTGCTTGCTCCTTTCATGACGCTGATGCGGGAGATGAAAGAGATGCGCTATCTCTGGAAAGTGCCGTTGCGCATGAAGAATGACAGGCTGGTGGCCGAACTCGGAACCGAGCCGCATACGCCGATCGACGAGGCCGTGCGTGCGACTTTGATAGCGCAGGACTCGCTGCCGGAGATGCATGGCTCGGCAGTGCCTCTCGCCAAGGCTCTAAATGCAGATTAGGCAAGCTCTGCGAGCGCGATACGGGCGACCGTCAGAGGCTTTTCCGCGGAGGCATGGTCGCCATCTTCAAGAAACCAGGCGGACGAGAGGCCGGAATAGGCGGCGATCCACTTCAACAGCCTTGACGGCTCGATATCCGCTTCCTTGGAGACGATCGGAAGCTGACGCTGGAGGCGTTTGGGATCCGTCGTCGTCGGCAGATCTTCATTAGCGAAGATATTGGCAAAGTCATAGCCGCGTTCGCCATAGATCCGCTTGGGATCGATCGCCAGCCAGCCTCGGTCGCCGAAATCGAGGATGTTGCGGTGATGGATGTCGCCGTGCAGTATGCTGAGCTGCTGTGGCGCAGCGAGCAGGGTGCTTGCTATCTTCCAGCAATCGGTAAAGGTGCCGCCATGGTTACGTGCTGCCGGCTCCAGACCGCGGAACCAGCGCTCAAGCGTTGGCGAATCGTGAAGAGGCGTGGGGCGTGGCGCGTGCAACCTTGCTGCAGTGCGCACCATGATGCGGCTTGCCTCATCGTCCTCGCCGTTCAGCGCCATTTCCAGCAGTGAGTATTTGTCCACTGCACGCTCCAGAAGGATAGCGTCATTTTCCTGCGCATAAACGCGGGCGGCGCCGTCGCCATCCCACCATTTCATCAGCAAGGCGCCTTCGCGCTCGCTGCTGTCGGTTGCGACTTTCAGCATGGCCGGTTTGTCCTGCCAGGTGACCGGCAGGAGGCGGCTTGAATGGGTGATGATCGGTTCGCCGTCCGATGTCAGCGACCAGCGTTCGAGATAGGGCGAGAACATGGGCCTATGCTAGCGGCAATGCCCTGAAATGGAAATCCCGCCGGATGGCGGGATTTCTGTTTGCTGAAAATGATCAGGCGACCTTTTCGAGGGTCGGATAATCGACATAGCCTTTTGCGTTACCACCATAGAAAGTGGATTGATCCGGCGTGTTGAGCGCCAGGTTCTTTTCCAGTCGCTCGACGAGATCCGGATTGGAGATGAAGGGCTTGCCGAAGGCAACGAGATCGGCGCAGCCGCTTTCGACGGCTTCGATCGCCATGTCTCTGTTGTAGCCGTTGTTGACCATCCAGGCAGCCTTGCCGCCTGCCTTCTCATAGGCTGCGCGCAGTGCTTTGTAATCGAAGGACGGGTTGTCGCCCTGGCGATAATCGCGCTCGCCACCGGTCTGGCCTTCAACGATGTGAATATAAGCGAGATCGTACTTTGCGAGGCCTTCTACGACATGCGTGAAGAGCGCCTGCGGGTTGGAATCATAGGATTCGCCCGAGGGGGTGACCGGCGAAATGCGGATTGCGGTGCGACGGGCGCCGATTTCCCTTGTTACCGCTTCGACGACCTGGAAGGTGAAGCGAGCGCGGTTTTCGATCGAGCCGCCATATTCGTCGGTGCGGTCGTTGACGCCGTCGCGCATGAACTGGTCGAGCAGGTAACCATTGGCGCCGTGGATTTCGACACCGTCGAAGCCTGCGTCGATCGCTGCGCGTGCGGCCTTTCGGTAATCCTCGACGATCCCGGGAATCTCGAAAGTTTCGAGCGCGCGCGGCTCGGAGGTGTCGGTAAAGGCGCCAGTGCCGTCAGGGTTGACGAGATAGGTCTTGGCCTTGGCGATGCGGTTGGTCGAGGAGACCGGCTTACCGCCGTTCGGCTGCAATTCGGTGTGGGAGATACGGCCGACATGCCACATCTGCACGACGATCTTGCCGCCTTCGGCGTGAACGGCGTCCGTCACTCGCTTCCAGCCATCGAGGGCTTCCTTGCTGTAGAGGCCGGGAACGTTGGCATAACCTTGGCCCTGATGCGTGATGGCGGTTGCTTCGGTGATGATGAGGCCGGCCGTAGCGCGCTGGCGATAATATTCGACGTTGAGATCGTTCGGGATCGCGCCCGGTGAACGATTCCGGGTGAGCGGCGCCATGACGATATGGTTCTTCAGAGCGATATCGCCGATCTGCGTTGGCTGGAAAAGCTTGCCCATAAAAGGTCCTTTCTGCTTGGAGGATCACTCGGCGGCAGTGGGAGCAGTCTGCACCCGACCGGAGAGATAGGTGAGTGCCGTGGCGGCAAGGCCGATCAGGGCCATGGCAGCTCCGGCGAGGGGAACGCGGTCAAGATTGAACCCGGCATCGATGACTATGCCGCCGACCCAGGCGCCCAGCGCATTGCCAGTATTGAACGCGCCGATGTTGATGGTCGAGACGAGGTTCGGAGCATCCTTGCCGAAGCTGACGACACCGACCTGCAGGGCGGGAACCGCGGCGAAAGTTGCGGCTGCCCACAGGAACAGGGTGATCTCGGCGGGGATGAAGAAGCGGCTCGTATAGAAGAAGATCGCCGAGGTCAGCGCGATCGCTGCGAATACGCCGGCGAGTGTCGTGCCGAGGCGCCAGTCGGCGAGCTTGCCGCCGATCAAGTTTCCGACCGTGAGGCCGATGCCGATCAGGAACAGTGTCCAGGTGACGCCTTCTGGTGAGATGCCCGTCACATCACGCAGCAGCGGGGCGATGTAAGTGAAGAGAGTGAACATCGAGGCTGAGAAGAAGACGGTGACCGACAGCGCCATCCAGAGGCGTGCGTTCCTCAATGCCGCGATCTCGCGCAGCATGCTGCTTGGCTTTTCCTGTCTATCCCGTGGCAGGATGGCGATCAGGCCCGCAATAGTGATGACGCCGATCGCAGTGACCACCCAGAAGGTGGAGCGCCAGCCGAAAGCCTGGCCGATGGCGGTGCCGAGAGGCACCCCGAGCACGTTTGCGAGCGTCAGGCCGGTGAACATCAGGGCGACGGCGCGGGCCTTGCGATCCTCGCTGACGAGATTGGCGGCAACAACCGAGCCGATGCCGAAGAAGGCGCCATGGCAAAGGGCCGTGACAATGCGGGCGATCATCAGTACCCAGTAGTTCGGGGCGATGGCGCAAAGCAGGTTGCCGGCAATGAAGAAGGCCATCAGCATGATAAGGGCGGAGCGACGCTTCAGCTTGGCGGTCGAGACTGCCATGATGGGAGCGCCGAGCGCGACAGCCAGCGCATAACCTGTGACCAGCCAGCCCGCCTGAGGGATCGTGACGGAGAGATCGGCTGCGACTTCGGGCAGGAGGCCCATGATGACGAATTCGGTGGTGCCTATCGCAAAAGAGCTCAAGGCGAGAACGACCAGGGCAAGGGGCATGGTTTAAAGATCCTGCGTTAGCTGCTGGAGGAAGGCAGCGATCGTTTCTTCGTTACGCTTGTAGAAGATCCACTGACCGACGCGCTTGCTGGTGACGAGGCCGGCGCGGTGAAGGGTGCCGAGATGGGCGGAAACGGTGGATTGGGAGAGGCCGCAGCGTTCGAACTGGCTGGCGCAGACGCCCATCTCAAATGGATGCTCCTGCGTCGGAAAATGTTCTTCCGGGTTCTTCAGCCAGTTGAGGATGTCCATTCGGGCTGGATTGGCCAGCGCTTTGAGAATCTCGTCTTTGTCCATCGTCTTTCATCGAACTATAAATCGAATTTTTTCGATATATGGTTCGAAGATTTTCGATATGCAAATCACGGAGGCGTGAGGGGCGGCGCTTTTCATTCCGCTTAAAGTTTAAGCAAAAAAAGAGGGCCGCTGGAAAACCAGGGCCCTATAAGTGTGAAGGTCAAAAAAACCTCCAGAGGGGAACAGCCAACGCGGTGGCACTGGGAGAGAAGCCACGAAATGCATCAGCTGAAGTTGATATGGTGCTTCTTTGTGCAGCTTTCAATAGTTTTTTGTGCATGTCAGCCATGCACTGCACAAAAATATTCCGCATTGCGGTATCTGCCGATAAAGTTCAGGCAAAGAAGCATAATTCGGGCAAAAAAAGAGGGCCACCGGAAAAACCAGGGCCCTTATAAGTGTGAAGGTCAAAAACCTCCAGAGGGGAACAGCTAATGCGGTGGAACTGGGAGGAAAAGCCACCGTGTGCATCAGCTATGTGCGATATGGTGCTTTAATGAGCAAACGGCAACCCTTTTTTGTGCATGTCAGTCATGCATGGGCTGCATGATTTGAAATTCATTCTATAAAAATGGAAATCAGAAGTTCCAATTGCGGGCCTTGCTGACGATGAAATCGCGGAAGGCTTTCAGCTTGGCGGCATTCTTGATCTCGTCCGGATAGCAGAAATAAGTATCGAAGGAGGGGACGTCGGCGTTGATCGCAAGCTGGATCAGACCCGGGTCGCGGCCGACGATATAGTCGGGCAGGCAGGCGATGCCGATGCCGAGCAGGCATGCGCGCTTGATCGACGTCTGGCTGTTGATCTGCAGATGTGGAATGCGCTTGTTATCCGACGAGCGGCCGGCGATTTCCAGCCAGTTGACGTCGAGCAGATAACTCGGCGCCGGTTCGCCGAAGGTGATGATGCGGTGGTTGTCGAGATCCTCCATCGTCTGCGGCTCGCCATGGCGGTTGATGTAGGAGGGAGCCGCGTAGACGTGCATATGCACGGTGAAGAGCTTGCGCTGGATGAGGTCGGACTGCTGCGGCTGGCGAAGGCGAATGGCGCAATCGGCATGGCGCATGTTCACATCCACTTCCTCGTTGTCGAGGATGAGCTGGATCTGGACGTCAGGATAGAGCTGCAGAAATTCCTGGATCTTGTCGGTCAGCCAGCCCTGGCCGAGGCCGACGGTGGTTGTGACGCGCAGCTTGCCGGACGGCGTTTCCGTCGTCTCGGTCAGCTGCATCTTCACGGTTTCGAGCTTCAGCAGCACGTCATGCGCGGTACGGTAAAGCAGCTCACCCTGCTCGGTGAGGATCAGGCCGCGCGCATGGCGGTGGAAGAGCTTTGTGCCCACATCCTGCTCGAGCGCGCTGACCTGACGGCTGATGGCCGACTGGGACAGATGCAGCTTGTCGGCCGCATGCGTAAACGATCCGGCTTCGGCAGCTGCGTGGAAAATACGCAGCTTATCCCAGTCCAATGGCATTCCCCCACCCCTCATGCCACGATTACTCCGCTGCTACGGCAACGGGCATATGGCCCGTCAGATAACGTTCTGCCTCGAGGGCGGCCATGCATCCCATGCCTGCGGCAGTGATCGCCTGGCGGAACGTGTCGTCCGTCACGTCGCCTGCGGCATAGACTCCCTCCAGGCTGGTCGCAGTCGAATCCGGTGCTGTCCAGAGATAGCCATTGTCCTTCAGCTTCAGCTTGCCCTTGAAAAGTTCGGTTGCCGGCGCGTGGCCGATTGCCACGAAGACGCCGTCAATGGCGACATCGGTGAAGGCGCCGGTGCGCGTATCGCGCAGGCGGGCGCCGGAAACGGACGGCGGCATGGGGGGCTTTGCCGGCGTACCCGTGATTTCGGCGACCTCAGTGTTCCAGAGAACCTTGACGTTCTCCTTGGCGAAGAGACGTTCCTGCAGGATTTTTTCCGCGCGGAATTCATCTCGGCGATGCACGACGGTGACGGACTTCGCGATGTTGGAGAGATAAAGCGCTTCCTCGACCGCGCTGTTGCCGCCGCCGACCACGATCACATCCTTGTTACGATAGAAGAAGCCGTCGCAGGTGGCGCAGGCAGAGACACCGAACCCCTGGAAATGCTGCTCGCTTTCGATGCCTAGCCACTTTGCCTTGGCGCCGGTCGCGATAATCAGCGTATCGGCGGTCCAGACCTGGCCGCTATCGGTGCGGGCGATGAAGGGGCGCTGATTGAGGTCGACTTCGGTCACGAGGTCGTTGACGATTTCGGCACCGACATGCTGGGCCTGCTGCAGCATCTGATCCATCAGCCAAGGGCCCTGAATCGGATCGGCAAAGCCCGGATAGTTCTCGACATCGGTGGTGATCATGAGCTGGCCGCCCTGCTCCAGACCGGCGATCAAAACCGGTTTCAGCATGGCGCGCGCGGCATAGACCGCTGCCGTATAGCCGGCAGGTCCGGAACCGACGATGAGCACCTTGGTATGGCGGGCAGACATAGAATTTCCTTTCGACTGGCAGGATGCGGCGGCTAAGAGGCGAATGAGGCCGTTTCGCGATCCCTGCGCCATTTATGAACGACCAATGCTTTTATTCAAGGGCAGCCTTGCATTACCAACAAGGCAAATGCAGCCGCTGTGCAAGATTCCGTCATCCGACTGAAACTTTCTTGCGTATTCCGTGGCTTTATATAGAAGCTGCCCGCGGGGAATTAAAGAAAGGCCTAAGCGTGGTTCGCGCTGAACTTGACGTTATCGACATAAAGATATTGCGGGAACTGCAGGCAGACGGCCGCATGACCAATGTGGAGCTTGCCGACCGGGTGGGAATTTCTGCGCCCCCTTGCCTGCGCCGGGTGCGCAAGCTCGAAGAGGCCGGCGTCATCGAAGGCTACCATGCGATGCTGAACAGCCCGAAGCTCGGGCTCGATCTCGTCGCCTTCTGCATGGTCGGCCTGAAGCACCAGTCGGAAGCCAATCTGAAGGCCTTTGCCGCCGCCACCGCCGAGTGGCCGCTGGTGCGTCAGGCATGGATGGTATCCGGCGACAGCGATTTCCTGCTGCATTGCGTGGCTCAGAACCTTACCCGCTTCCAGGACTTCGTCATCGAAGTGCTGACCGCCAACGAGCATGTCGATACCGTTCGCACCATGCTGACGATCCGTCAGGTGAAGAAGCTCGGGCTGGTCGAACTCTAGAAGCATTTCCAGGAAAAGTGTGAAGCAGTTTTCCGTCCGGAATGCTGGTGAGGACAGTTTATTCGCGCCAGGCCTTGCTCAGCCATTCCGTGTTGCCGATGCGGCGATACCATTTCTGCCCACCGCCTTCGAAAACCTCGCTCATTTTCGGATTGCCGGCGAAGACCACGATCTTTGCTTCCGGCGGCAGTTCGGGATCGCGCCAGAAGCTCCTGATATGGCGGGGCACGCAGGCGTTCTTGAAGCTCACGCACCATTCGCGCGGCCAGTATTGCAGGTGTCCATGCGCTTCCAGCTGCGCGCTCTGAAACTGCTGGGAGATCTCGTATTTTGACATGGCGGCCATCGGATCGGCGACATAGGCGTCCAGAATATAGGCGTGCGCGCCGATCTCATAGCGGAAGACCGAACTGTTGCCGACCGAGGCCAGGAATTTGTCGCGAGAAGGGTTGATCTTGCGCAGCGGCTTCGGGCGGAAGAGATCGTCGTCGCGGATGATGAGGAACTTGCCGGGGTGCTGGAAAAGCGGTTCCAGATCATCGACGATGACGAGGTCGAGATCGAGGAAGAGGCCAATGCCCTTGAGATCGGCAAGCTCGCGGCGGAAAAGTGCAAGTTTCTGCCAGCGACGGTCCTTGGATCCGGCCGGCAGACCGAGCTCGGGCAGAGGGAGGGTTTCGATACCCTCGTCAAGGCCTGCCGCGTTGTCGGTGAAGCAGACGAAACGATGCGGGCGCTTCAGGTGCCGTTTGACGCCTCGGTAGAGGTTGTTGACATATTCGGGGCCATAGAGCGTTCCCCATTTCATGCAGAGCACGTTGACCAAGTTTTCGTTGTTGTTTGCGGTCGACATCTATGTGTCTCTACCTTCGCTGTATGGTCCGCCGCGATTGCCCGACGAACGGGCTTACGTTCCGAGGAGCTGCTGGTAAATGCGGTTGATCGCCATTGCTTCCTTTTCCAGCGCGAAATTTTCCCGCACGTGCCGCAGGGCCGTTTCGCCCTGTGCTGATGTCAGCGCAGGATCGGCAAGATAGGTAGCAATCGCTGCCGTAAGCGCGTCGCCATCGCCCGGCGGCACAATAATTCCATTCTCTCCGGTGACTATCATTTCCGCATAGGCACCGGCGTCGGATGCCACTACCGGTGTTTTCGAGGCCATGGCCTCAAGCGGTGTCAGGCCGAAACCCTCGTTGCGAGATGGGGCGACATAGAGTGTCAGGCGGCGGTACCAGATCTTGATATCGGGTACTTCGCCAATGAAGACGATCCGATCGGTGAGGCCGGCGGCAGCGATATCGGCCTTCAGCTTGTCGGCAAATGCGGTATGTTCAGGCGTGACGCGACCGGAAATGACAGCGGTCCAGTCCGGATGCTGCGGCAAAAGCGCAATCATTGCCCGAACGAAGAGGTCGGTGCCCTTCTGGTGGCGGACGCGGCCGAAGCAGCCGACGAGATAGCGGCCAGGCAGGCCAGTTGCGGCGATCGTATCGTCAGGCCCTTCGGGCGGATGAAAAAGCTCAAGATCGACGCCGTGCTGGATAACCGTATGCGGCACCTTGAGGAAGGAGCCAGAGCGGCTGCTGGTTGCGATCACGGCATCCATCCGGCGGATGAGCCAGCGCGTGTAAGACGTGTGACGACGCTGGGCAGCCGAGGTGAAGACGAGCTTCAGCGGCATGCGCAACACCTGGCGCAGAAGGATGCCCGTCGCCATTTCATTGTTGCGGCGCGCGTGCCAGACACGATGGCGATGTCCGGCCGGCGGGCGCCAGAGGCCGGCGAGCTGCGGCCATTTCAAGCGCGGAAGTTCCGGCGGGAGGCCAGGGCCGAAGGCAGCGATCCTGACCCCTAGCCGAATCTGACAGGGGATAAGCTGGACGATCGTGGACGTGACGCCGGAGAGCCGGCGTTTCAGATTGGGCGCGATGATCTCGACGTCACGGGTATCCGGCACTGGCTGCTCTTTTTAAGAGAGGTGCGGGCGATCAGCCCCAGGAAACGGAAAGGATTTCGTAAGCCTTCGAACCGCCGGGCGCGATGACTTCGATGGAGTCGCCGACTTCCTTGCCGATCAGCGCACGGGCGATCGGGGAGGAGATGGAGATGCGGCCCTGCTTCACGTCGGCTTCCTGATCGCCGACGATCTGGTAGGTTCGTTCCTCTTCGGTGTCCTCGTCGACGAGCTTCACCTTGGCGCCGAACTTGACCTTGTCGCCCGACATTTTGCTGAGGTCGATGACTTCGGCGCGTGCCGTCAAGTCTTCGAGCTCGGTGATGCGGCCTTCATTGTGGCTCTGCGCTTCCTTGGCGGCATGGTACTCGGCATTTTCGGAGAGGTCGCCATGAGCACGCGCTTCCGCAATTGCCTCGATGATTCGCGGGCGCTCTTCCTGCTGACGCCAGCGCAGTTCTTCCTGCAGCTTGACGAAACCACCCTGTGTCATCGGTACCTTATCAACCATTTTTTCGTCCTTCTCTCCCTGTATCCGCAGTTCGCGCAGACACAAAAGAAAACAGGTCCCGAAGGGGAACTTCGGAACCGTGTTACAATCCTAGTTCGTTGCTTATAGCAGATCGACCCGCGCAATTTCCATAAAATTCGTAACGATGCTTTTTACATCCCGTTGAAGTGCCTGCTTTTGAAGGAAAGTTGCATGGAGAACTAATTCTTCATCTTGATTTTGCCGAAGTGAACATTTAGTGAACATATTATGAAGAAGTCGCTTAAGGAACGATTGGCGATCCTCTCCGACGCCGCAAAGTATGATGCCTCCTGCGCCTCCAGCGGTACCATCAAACGGGATTCGGCAGGCTCCGGCGGATTGGGTTCGACCGAGGGTTCAGGCATCTGCCATGCCTATGCGCCGGATGGCCGATGCATCTCGCTTCTGAAAATCCTGCTCACCAATTTCTGCATCTACGATTGTGCCTATTGCATCAACCGATCGTCGAGCAATGTCGAACGCGCCCGTTTCACGCCGGAGGAAGTCGTCTGGTTGACGCTGGAGTTTTACCGGCGCAACTATATCGAGGGACTTTTTCTCTCCTCCGGCATCATCCGCTCTTCCGATCACACGATGGAGGAGATGGTGCGGATTGTGCGGGAGCTGCGGATCTCGCATAATTTCCGCGGCTATATCCATCTGAAGTCCATTCCCGAGGCTTCGCCGCATCTGATTGAAGAGGCGGGGCTTTATGCGGACCGTCTGTCGCTCAACATTGAACTTCCCACCGACAGCGGCATCAGGCGGTTCGCGCCCGAGAAAAAGCCGGCCAGCATCCGCCGCTCGATGGGCGATCTCCGGCTGAAGATCGAGGCGGCCCAGGAGCCGACGCTGCAGACGAAGAAGCGTAAGCGCTTCGTGCCGGCAGGCCAGAGCACGCAGATGATCGTGGGTGCCGATGGGGCCAATGATGCAACGATTTTGTCGACCAGCGGCCAGCTCTACAGCAGCTATGGCTTGAAGCGAGTCTACTATTCCGCCTTCAGCCCGATACCGGACAGTTCGAAGAACCTGCCGCTCATCAGGCCACCGCTGATGCGCGAGCACCGGCTCTATCAGGCCGACTGGCTCTATCGTTTTTATGGGTTCGGCATCGATGAGATCACTGCAACGCAGGAGGGAGGCATGCTGGATCTCAATCTCGATCCCAAGCTCGCCTGGGCGCTCGGCCATCGAGGCGACTTTCCTGTCGACGTCAACCGCGCCGATCGTGAGAAGCTGTTGCGCGTGCCAGGGCTTGGCACGAAGTCGGTGAAGGCGATCCTGACCGAGCGGCGGCAACGCCGGCTACGGCTCGAGGATCTGTCGCGGCTTGGCGTTTCCATCCGCAAAGTGCAGGCCTTCGTCAGCGCCGAGGGCTGGACGCCGCATCGGCTTGTCGACCGGCCGGATTTGCGCGCCATGTTCGAACCGCAGCCCGAACAATTGTCCTTGTTATGATGCGCCGCGTGGTTCTGGAGGGCAGGGGGAATTTTGAGGAGTGGCGCAGGGCGGCCCGCGCCTTCGCTGCGGCCGGAATTCTGCCTGATGAGATCGACTGGCACGAAAAGAGCCGCGAGCCCGGCTTTGCCTTCCAGCGCGATGCCTTGCCGCCCGATCCGTCCGCCGGCGCCGGGCAGATGAGCGTTCCGGCTGATTTCATGGCATTGGCCGAGGCGGTGATCTGCCATAGCGATCCCAGGCGCTTTTCGCTGCTCTACAGCCTGCTCTGGCGGCTGCAGGAAAACCGCGACCTGCTGGATCTGGCCTCTGACGAAGAAGTATCGCGGGCGCGACTGATGCAGAAGAGCGTGCATCGCGATGCGCACAAGATGACGGCCTTCGTGCGTTTCAAGGAGCTCGCGGCTCCTGCTGGCGGGCGGCGAAAGTTCATCGCGTGGTTCGAGCCGGACCACTATATCGTCGCCCGCAAGGCGCCCTTCTTCCAGCGCCGCTTCACCGATATGGACTGGCTGATCGCAACGCCCAAGGGCTCGGCTGCCTGGGACGGTGAGCGGCTGACGCTAAGCAGTGCGCCGTGTGAGAAGCCCGATATCAGTGATGCGACCGACGATCTTTGGCGCATCTACTATGCCAGCATCTTCAATCCTGCACGGCTGAAAGTGAAAGCGATGCAGGCCGAGATGCCGAAGAAATACTGGAAGAACCTGCCAGAGGCCGATCTCATTCCGGGGCTGATCGCCGATGCCGAGGCGAAGATGCTCTCTATGGCCGAGCGGGAGGCAACAACGCCGCTGCCGTATCACCGCAGGATACAGGAAGCGGCTGCCCGCATTCCGGCTCCGAAGCTGGCGCCGGCCGGGACGCTGGAGGCGTTGCGACAGGAAGCGGCCACTTGCAGCCAATGCCCGCTACATGCGAAGGCGACGCAGACCGTGTTCGGCGAGGGGCCCGCCGACGCGGAGATCGTGTTTGTCGGCGAGCAACCGGGCGATCAAGAGGATCTTGCCGGACGTCCCTTCGTAGGCCCGGCCGGTAAGGTCTTTGATGAAGCGATCGCGCAGGCGGGAATCAATCGATCGAGGCTCTATATCACCAACGCCGTGAAGCATTTCAAATACGAGCCGCGCGGCAAGCGGCGTATCCACCAGAAGCCCAATCTCGGCGAAGTGCAGCATTGCCGCTGGTGGCTCAAGCGGGAGCTCGATCTCATAAAGCCGAAGCTGATCGTGGCGATGGGGGCGACAGCGCTCTACTCATTGACCGGCGAGAAGCAGAAGCTGGAGGGGCTGCGCGGACGTCCGATTGCGATGGAAGAGGGGCGGTTGCTTTTCGTGACGGTGCACCCCTCCTATTTGCTGCGGATCCCGGATGAGCAGAGGAAAGCGCAGGAGCTTGCCCGGTTCCGGCAAGACATGAATCTGATCAGGGGGTTGACGGCCTGAGTGCAGAAATTGATTCAGCGCGTTGGATCATTGTCGACGATAGTCGCGATGGGCTGCTCCCATCAGGGAGCAGCTGAGATCGAGATATGAGCAGAACCAGGAGGCAAGACCTCTTTGTTAAGGATCAGAAGTAGCTCTGCAGCGGGCGGACTTCGAGGTTGCCGGCCTTGAGTGCCTTGATCGCTTGGGCGGCGGCTTCGGCGCCGGCCATCGTGGTGTAGTAGGGCACCTTCTGCATCAGCGTGGCGCGGCGCAGCGACTTGGAGTCCGAGATCGCCTTATTGCCGTCGGTCGTATTGATGACGAGCTGGACCTGGCGGTTGCGGATGGCATCCTCGATGTGCGGACGACCTTCCAGAACCTTGTTGATCTTGGCCGCCTCGATGCCGTTTTCGCCAAGGAAACGAGCGGTGCCGCCTGTTGCCAGCACCTTGAAGCCCTGTTCGACGAGGATGCGGATCGCCGGCAGAACGCGAGGCTTGTCGGCATCGCGTACGGAGACGAAGACGGTGCCTTCACGCGGCAGTTCGACGCCGGCGCCGAGCTGCGACTTGGCAAAGGCCAGCGCGAAATCGCTGTCGAGGCCGATCACTTCGCCGGTGGAGCGCATTTCCGGGCCGAGCAGCGTATCGACGCCCGGGAAGCGGGCAAAGGGGAAGACGGCTTCCTTGACGGCGATGTGCTTGAGCGCCCGCGGATCGGGCTTATTGCCGTAGGCGGCGAAGGTCGCGTCCAGCTTTTCGCCGGCCATGACGCGGGCCGCGATCTTGGCAATCGGCGCGCCGATGGTCTTGGCGACGAAGGGAACCGTACGGGAGGCGCGCGGATTGACTTCTAGCACGTAGACCGTGCCGTCCTTGATGGCGAACTGAACATTCATCAGGCCGCCGACATTCAGCGCCGTTGCCATGGCCTTGGCCTGGCGCTCCAGTTCGTCGAGCATCTCGCGAGACAATGTGCGCGGCGGCAGCGAGCAGGCGCTGTCACCGGAGTGGATGCCGGCTTCTTCGATATGTTCCATGATGCCGGCGACATAGACATCGGTGCCGTCCGAGAGGCAGTCAACGTCGACTTCGATGGCGTTTGTCAGGTAGCTGTCGAAGAGGAGTGGGTTCTTGCCAAGCAGCGTGTTGATCTGGCCGGTCTTGTCGTTCGGATAGCGTGCCTTGATATCCTCGGGCACGAGTTCCGGAACCGTGTCGAGCAGATAGGTTTGCAGCTGGCTCTCGGCATGGATGATCTGCATGGCGCGGCCGCCGAGCACGTAAGACGGGCGAACGACGAGAGGGAAGCCGATTTCGGCGGCAACGAGACGGGCCTGCTCGACCGAGTAGGCAATACCGTTGTTGGGCTGGTTGAGGTCGAGCTTCATCAGAAGCTTCTGGAAGCGGTCGCGGTCTTCGGCAAGGTCGATCGCGTCGGGCGCAGTGCCGAGGATCGGGATGCCGTTCTTTTCCAGCGCTTCTGCAAGCTTCAGCGGCGTCTGGCCGCCGAACTGGACGATGACGCCGACGACTTCGCCCTTTTCCTGCTCGGCGCGCAGGATTTCGATTACGTCTTCTGCCGTCAGCGGCTCGAAATAGAGGCGATCGGACGTGTCGTAATCGGTCGAAACCGTTTCCGGATTGCAGTTGATCATGATCGCTTCATAGCCGGCATCCTTCAGTGCGAAGGCGGCATGGCAGCAGCAATAGTCGAATTCGATACCCTGGCCGATGCGGTTCGGACCGCCGCCGAGGATGACGATCTTCTTGCGGTCGGAGACTTGAGCTTCGGAGCGGGCGGCGCCGACAAAAGGCGTCTCATAGGTCGAGTACATATAGGCCGTCGGCGAGGCGAATTCGGCGGCGCAAGTGTCGATGCGCTTGAAGACCGGGCGGACGTTGAGCGAGTTGCGAAGCTCTGCCACTTCCTTTGGGCGCTTGCCGGTCAGTGTTGCAAGGCGAGCGTCGGAGAAGCCCATGGCCTTCAGCATGCGCAGGTTGGCGGCATCGGTCGGCAGGCCGTGCTCGCGGATGCGAGCTTCCATGTCGATGATGTTCTTGAGCTGGGCGATGAACCACGGGTCGATCTTGCAGCCTTCATGCACCTCTTCAATGCTGAGGCCCATGCGCAGCGCCTGAGCGACCATGCGCAGGCGGTCCGGCGTCGGCGTGCCGATGGCGGCGCGGATGGCGTTGTGGCTGGATTCGCCTTCTTCGGAATCAGGGACTTCGATTTCGTCGAGGCCGGTCAGGCCGGTTTCGAGGCCGCGCAGCGCCTTCTGCAGAGATTCCGCAAAGGTGCGGCCGATCGCCATGACTTCACCGACCGACTTCATGGCTGTGGTCAGCACCGGCGAGGCGCCGGGGAATTTTTCGAAGGCGAAGCGCGGGATCTTGGTGACGACATAGTCGATCGACGGTTCGAAAGAAGCAGGCGTCGCGCCGCCGGTAATGTCGTTTTCGAGTTCGTCGAGCGTGTAGCCAATGGCGAGCTTGGCAGCGACCTTGGCGATCGGGAAGCCGGTGGCCTTCGAAGCGAGCGCAGAGGAGCGCGACACGCGCGGGTTCATTTCGATGACGACGAGGCGACCGTCCTTGGGATTGACGGCGAACTGCACGTTCGAGCCGCCGGTCTCCACGCCGATCTCGCGCAGCACCGCAATCGAGGCGTTGCGCATGATCTGATATTCCTTGTCCGTCAGCGTCAAGGCAGGTGCAACCGTGATCGAGTCGCCGGTATGGACGCCCATCGGATCGATGTTTTCGATCGAGCAGATGATGATGCAATTGTCCGCCTTGTCGCGGACGACCTCCATCTCATACTCCTTCCAACCGAGCACCGATTCTTCGATCAGCACTTCGGTCGTCGGCGAGGCATCGAGACCGCCGCCGACGATTTCGAAGAATTCCGAGCGGTTGTAGGCGATTCCGCCGCCGGTGCCGCCGAGCGTGAAGGACGGACGGATAATGGCGGGCAGGCCGACATGATCGAGCGCCTGGGCGGCGATCGCCATGGCATGGTTCATGTAGCGCTGCTTGCGATCGCTCTCGCCGAGGTTCCACTGGTTTTCCAGTTCGTCCAGCGCCTTGTCGAGATCCGCGCCGGAGAGACTTTCGCGCAGCTTGGTGCGCTCGGCCTCATGAGTCTTGCGGTCGAGATCCTTGATGTCCGTGGCGTTCGCCAGCATGGAGCGCGGGGTTTCGAGGCCGATTTTGGCCATGGCCTCGCGGAAGAGCGCGCGGTCTTCGGCCTTGTCGATGGCGGCAGGCTTGGCGCCGATCATCTCGACATTGTAGCGGTCGAGCACACCCATACGCTTCAGCGAAAGCGCGGTATTCAGCGCCGTCTGGCCGCCCATGGTCGGCAGTAGCGCATCCGGGCGCTCCTTGGCGATGATTTTGGCGACGACTTCAGGGGTAATCGGCTCGACGTAAGTTGCATCGGCGAGGCCCGGATCGGTCATGATCGTGGCCGGGTTGGAGTTGACGAGGATGACGCGGTAGCCTTCCTCCTTCAGCGCCTTGCAGGCCTGGGTGCCGGAATAGTCGAATTCGCAAGCCTGGCCAATGACGATCGGTCCCGCGCCGATGATGAGGATCGATTTGATGTCTTGGCGCTTCGGCATGGGCGATATCCGTTTCTAGCTGCGCAAAAAGCCGGCCAGGGTGGGAGGTCACCAGGTCGGGTCGCGCATTGAGGGTCTTTTCAGGCTAGAAGCGGCTTATAGGCAAATGTTTTTGCAAACGGAACCCCATAAATCATGGAATCGACAGGAATCCGGATCGGCTTTTGAAAGCCTATTGCCTCGCGGGTATCACCAGCGCGCGAATCTCGCCATTCGGCGCCGGATTGGTGATCACCTCCGGGGCCTGTTCCAGTGTGATCCGGCGCGAAATCAGCGGCTCGACTTTGATCGCACCCGAGGCGATGAGATCTGTAGCCCGCTGGTGCGTGAACGGATTGATGAAAGAGCCGATGAGACTCACTTCCCGGAAGAGCAGATCGAAGGGCTCGATCTCGATTTTCGAGCCTTGCGGCATGACGCCGAGGATGACGGCCGTGCCGCCGCTCTTTGCAAGCCTCGGCGCCTGCATCATCGTTTCCGGCACACCGGCGCATTCGAAGACGATGTCCGCGCCACCGGGCAGCATCCCGCCGTCATCGATGATCCTGAAGACATCCGAATGTGAAGGGTCGAAGGTGGTTGTCGCGCCAAGCTTTTCGGCAAGTGCCCGTTTCTCGGCATTGCGGGTAACGAGAAGAACGCGCGTCGCGCCGGCGAGCCGGGCAAGCTGAATGGTCAGCAGGCCGATCACGCCACCGCCGAGCACGATGACGGAAGAGCCGGTCTTTATATTGGCGAGATCGACGCCATGCAGGCAGCAGGCGAGTGGCTCGCAAAAGGCGCCATGCAACGGATCGAGCTCAAGGGGCAGTTCAAAAGCCTGTTTCTGCGGTACGATGACATAATCGGCAAAACCGCCATCGCGGTGAATGCCGATCGCTCGTAGGTTCCGGCAGAGATTGACGCGGCCATTGTGGCATTGCTCGCAACGGCCGCAAGCGATGTTCGGATCGCAGGTCACGCGCATGCCGGGCTGGAAGCCGATGACTTCGGGGCCGACGGTTTCGATGATGCCGGCGAATTCGTGGCCAAGCGTCAGCGGCGGGCGGGAAGGGAATTCGCCGTGAAAGAGATGTCGATCGGTGCCGCAGATACCGCAGGCCTCTATGCGGACAAGCAGGTCGCCCGGTCCAGGCTCCGGCTTTTCAACCTCGCGCAGGAACAATTTTCCAGTCGCTTCCAAGCGCACGGCTTTCATCGGCAGTTTCCTCCAGGTCTCCTCACCACTCAGGAAGGGGGAAAGCAGGAGTCAGGTCAAGCATTTGCTGGTATTTCTTCAGCCGAAGCGGCGGCGAACCTGCTCAACAAAGCTGCGGCTGACCGGGATCTGCGTGCCATCGCGCATAAGGATGAGAATCTTGCCGTTATCGCGTTTCAGCGACGCGACATGAGCGTCGGCGACCCAATGCGACCGGTGGACCTGAAGGCCGGGCGTCCCTCCAATTTCGCGGAGCGCATCGGAAAAACGCAGCAGCACGAGCTCGCGGCCGCGGCTTGTTACGACCTCCGTGTAGTGATCCTTCACGGAGAGACGCAGGAGGGTGCCGCGATTCTGCGGCTTCAGGCGATCGAGGATTGAGGTTGATAGACGGAGTTCCGCTGTTCCCTGTTCGATCTGGCGATGCATCGTGAGATAGGTGAGGAAGCAGAAGAGGGCGCAGAGCGGTAGTGCGAAGACGGCTCTGTAAAGGCTGCTGTCAATCGAGATCGGATCGCCCATGAAGGCATAGTCGACGAGACCGATTGCAAAGCCGATCGGCAAGGCTGCGACCAGCGAGCCGATCATCATGCGCCAGAACATCCGGTCCAGCGACTTGCGCAGCAGGGCGTCGGCGAAGACCGAAAACAGAATGGCAATCGACCACGCGACGGCGTGCAGGATCAACCAGTAGGCGAAGCGCTTGCCGGTCGGCATGCTTTCCATCGTGCCGTACGGGCCGGTCACCACGAAGATCAGGACGATGGCTAGAAAGGTTCCCCAGAAGCGCGGAGAGCGCCAAAAGACATGCAATTCGCGAAGCGTGGATTGCAAGGATGAGTGATCCACGAAGTTTTCCTGCCGTTTACGCCATCTTTGTTGAAAGGAATGCAGTCATGCCGGAAACAAGGGGCGAATTCAACCGGAGCCGACCATGAGCCTCGAGCCACTGTTCAATGCGCCTCTTGCCATTCAGATCCATGTTCTCGCCGTCGTGCCGGCAGCAATCCTTGGCGCTTATCTGCTCGCCTGGCCGAAGGGGACGCCGAGGCACCGGCTGCTCGGCAAGTTCTGGATGGCGCTAATGGTCATGACGGCGCTCTCGAGCTTCTTCATCCATCGCATCAATCTGGCCTATGGCTTCAGCCCGATCCACCTACTTTCCGTCATGGTGCTTGTCGGAAGCTGGCGGGCTATTCTTGCTGCGCGGCGGCACGACATACGCACGCATCTCCGGGTCGTATCGGGCATGTATTTCGGCGGTATCGTCGTTGCCGGCCTTGCCACGCTGCTGCCGGGTCGGTTGATGAATGCCGTCGCCTTCTCCGGCAACGGTTGGGTGGGCTTAGCGGTGCTCGGGCTGGTTGCCGCCGCGACCGTCGGCACCATCCGATTTCGGCCGCGGCGCAGCCGGGCGGCGTGAGGAAGCGGCTGGAATTAACCCTCGCACCGGATATATAACTGACTCCTGAGAGCATGCTTGAGCGCATCGCCGGGGAGATCGAAGATGGAATGGAAAGGACGGCGTCAGTCCGACAATATCGAGGATCGTCGCGGCGATCCGTCCGGTGGCGGCGATTCCTTTGGCCGCGGCGGCGGCTTCAGCTTCCCGTCGGGCGGCGGCGTTGGCCGTCGCGGTGGCGGGCTCAGCATCGGCACGATCATCTTCCTCGTCGTCATCTACCTGATCTTCAAGGCGATGGGCATCGACCTGATTCAGGTGATGGATGGCGGCGGCCAGATAGGCGGCTCCGGCTATTCGCAGAGCGAATCCTCTTCGCAGGCGCCCGCCAATGACGAGATGACCGCCTTCGTGCGCACGGTTCTCGCCGAAACCGAAGATACCTGGCACGGCATCTTTCAGTCGCAGGGCAAGGATTATGAGGAACCGCGCCTCGTTCTCTTCTCCGGGCAGACACAGTCGGCCTGCGGATTTGCCTCTGCCGCCACCGGGCCCTTCTATTGTCCCGGTGATCACAAGGTCTATCTCGACACGGCCTTCTTCCAGCAGCTTTCCGACCAGTTCGGCGCATCCGGCGATTTCGCCGAAGCCTATGTGGTTGCCCATGAGGTCGGCCATCATGTGCAGAACCTGCTCGGCATTCTGCCGAAATTCAACGAGGCCCGTCAGCGCATGAGCGAGGCTGACGCCAACAAGATGTCGGTGCGGGTCGAGCTGCAAGCGGATTGCTTTGCAGGTATCTGGGGCAAGTTTACGCAGCAGAAAGGCATTCTCGACCCTGGCGATCTGGAGGAAGCGCTGAACGCCGCCCAGCAGATCGGCGACGATACGCTGCAGAAGCGTTCGCAGGGCTATGTCGTTCCGGAAAGTTTCAATCACGGTACGTCGGCACAGCGCGTGCGCTGGTTCAAGCGCGGCTTCGACAGCGGCCAGCTTTCGGCCTGCGATACATTCTCCAATCCGATCTGAACGCGTGTCCGGCGCCCAACCTGAAGGGCAGGGTGCCGGTCGTCGCGAGAGCTTACTTTTCACTGTCCATATGCTTGAGCTGGGCTTCCGGATAACGAGCGCCCTTAGCGGCACCTTTCGGCACGGCGTGTTCGATGGCGGAGAGATCGTCTGCGCTTAGCTCAACGGCGCGGGAACCGAGTGCCTCCGTCAGGCGATCGCGGTGGCGAGCGCCGACCAGCGGCACGATATCCTGACCTTGTGCCGCCACCCAGGCGATGGCGATTTGCGCGACCGAGGCCCCCTTGAGAATGGCGATCTTCCGGAGTTCTTCGACCAGCGCAAGGTTCTCATCGACATTGCCTTCCTGGAACCGCGGGCTGAAGGCGCGGAAATCGCCCGCGCCATGCTGGCCCTTCTGCCAGTGGCCGCTAATGAGGCCGCGCGACAGCACGCCATAGGCGGTGATGGAAATGCCGAGCTCGCGGGTGGTCGGCAGGATCTCATCCTCGATGCCGCGGGAGATCAGCGAATATTCGATCTGCAGGTCGGCGATCGGTGCGACGGCGGCAGCCCGGCGGATCGTGTCGGCGCCGACTTCGGAAAGGCCGACATGGCGGACATAGCCAGCCTTGATGAGATCGGCGATGGCGCCCACGGTGTCCTCGATCGGCACGTTCGGATCGAGGCGGGCAGGGCGGTAGATGTCGATATAGTCGACGCCGAGGCGCTGCAGCGTATAGGCGAGGAAATTCTTTATGGCGATTGGGCGTGCGTCATAGCCGTTCCAGCCGTTCGCGGGATCGCGCAGCGCGCCGAATTTGACGCTGATAACAGCATTTTCGCGCTTGCGGCCCTTAAGCGCTTCGCCGATCAGCATTTCATTATGGCCCATGCCATAGAAATCGCCAGTGTCGAGCAGGTTGATACCGGCATCGAGCGCGGCATGGATGGTAGCGATGCTTTCAGCGCGGTCGGACGGCCCGTACATGCCCGACATGCCCATGCAGCCGAGGCCAATGACCGAGACTTCCGGGCCGATCTTTCCCAAACGATAGGTCTGCATCTTCTTCTCCTTCAGTGGCACCGATGGCGCTCTCGGACGCCGTTTTACCGCGGCTGAGTCTGTGCGATAATCCGGATACTCTCGAACGGGCCGTACGGAAAAATGCACAATGGATGACCTTCCCCTCAGTGATCTGGATGCCTTCGCAGCAATTGCAAGGGAACGCAGTTTTCGCTCCGCAGCCCGCAAGCGCGGGGTTTCGGCGTCGTCCCTGAGCGATTCGCTGCGGCGGCTGGAAGAAAGGCTCGGTGTCCGGCTTCTGAACCGCACGACGCGCTCCGTCACGCCGACCGCGGCGGGTGAGAGATTGCTCGAAAGGCTTTCGCCGGCGCTTTCGGAAGTGGCCGCTGCACTCGGTCAGCTCGATAGTTTTCGTGACAGTCCGGCGGGCATGCTCAGGCTCAACGTGCCGAGTATCGCCGTGAAGCTTTTCATGGCCGATCTTGCTGCGCGGTTTCTGACGCTCTATCCGCAAATCACATTGGAAATCATTGCCGAAGATACATTCATCGATGTCCTGGCTGCCGGCTTCGATGCCGGCATCCGATACGACGAGAGGCTGGAGCGCGACATGATCGCCGTGCCGATCGGCCCACGCCGGCAGCGCTATGTTACGGCAGCCGCTCCCGCCTATCTTGACAGGCGAGGCGTGCCGCAGCATCCGCGGGATCTGCTGGCGCATAGCTGTATCCGCCATCGCTTCCTCAGCGGAGCCTCTCTTCCTTGGGAATTCGAACGTGGAGAAGAGGTCGTAGTCATCACGCCGTCGGGCCCTGTCATCGCCAACGCGGTGGAAATGGAAATCGAGGCCGCGCTTGCCGGGCTCGGCGTTATCAGAACCTTCGAAGAACTGCTTGCGCCCCGCATTGCGGAAGGCCGCCTGGTGCCGATCCTGAGCGAATGGGACAGCGATTTTTCCGGTCCGTTCCTCTATTATCCGAGCCGCAATCACATGCCCGCGCCCCTGCGGGCTTTTGTGGATTTCGTGCGGATGGAGCAGCGAAAGAGCGTCTGAAGCATCGATTTTGGCCGTCCTGCCGTCAGAACATTGAAATGTTCACGGATTGTTTCGGACGTTTCAATGGGCTATGTCACATATCCGGCGACGAGGTCGTCTTTTCAGAAAATATCAGCTGTAGAGATGCTTCATGCTTGATCCGAAATTCGTTCACCGCGGCCTTTTCCTGGTCTTCATCATCCTGTTTCTGGATGTCATCGGCATTGCCATCATCATGCCGGTCTTGCCGGTCTATCTGGAGCAGTTGACTGGCGGCACAGTCAGCGATGCCGCAGTCGACGGCGGCTGGCTGATGCTCATTTATTCGCTGATGCAGTTTCTGTTTGCGCCGCTGCTCGGCAACTTGAGCGACCGCTTCGGGCGTCGTCCGATCCTCCTGCTTTCGGTGCTGACCTTCGCTTTCGACAATTTTATCTGTGCGATTGCCACGAGCTACTGGATGCTGTTCGTTGGCCGTGTACTTGCCGGCATCAGCGGCGGCAGCTTTGCCACCTGTTCCGCTTATATTGCTGACATCAGCAATGAGCAGAACCGCGCAAAGAATTTCGGCCTGATCGGTATTGCCTTTGGCGTTGGTTTCACTATTGGCCCGGTTATTGGCGGCTTTCTCGGCGAGTTTGGGCCGCGCGTGCCATTCTACGGTGCGGCCGCACTTTCTTTAGTTAATTTCATTGCGGCCTGTTTCCTGCTGCCGGAAACGCTTGATGCAAAGAACCGCCGCAGGTTCGAGTGGAAACGTTCAAACCCGCTCGGCGCTTTGCGGCAGATGCGACACTATCCCGGCATCGGCTGGGTTTGCATCGTGATGTTCCTGTTTTTCCTCGCCCATGCCGTCTATCCCTCGGTCTGGTCCTTCGTCACGACCTTCCGATATGGATGGAGCGAAGGTGAGATCGGCCTGTCACTCGGCATCTACGGCATTGGCGCCGCACTGGTCATGGGGCTCATACTGCCGCGCGTCGTGCCTGTTCTCGGTGAATGGAAGACGGCGCTTCTCGGCCTGTGCTTCTCGATGGCCGCCCTCACAGGGTATGCCTTCGCCTGGGAGGGCTGGGTCGTCTACACGGTGATCGTGTTGACTGTCATGGAGAATGTTGCCGATCCGCCATTGCGCAGCATCGCCGCCGGCAAAGTGCCGCCTTCGGCGCAGGGCGAACTGCAGGGCGCGCTCACCAGCATCAGCAGTATCACGACAATCATCGGCCCGCTGATCTTCACTCAGATGTTCGGCTATTTCACCAAGCCAGACGCGCCGGTCACCTTCGCCGGTGCGCCCTTTCTCCTGGCGGCATTTTTTATTCTCGTCTCCGCGGTTGTATTCCTGACGCGGGTGAGGACATCGGAGGCGCCGGCCAGAGTCTTCAACGCGGCGGAATGATCCATCAAAAACAGTGAAGCTGTGATGAATTTTTCAGCATCTGCCTCTTTTGGGGTGGTTCTTTGCGCTGCTTTACTCTAAGTCGACATGATATTTTGCCGCACTGCGGCCCGTGATCGATTCAACCCTAGGAACAGTGTCATGGACACGCCGATCGACGTGCGCACCATTGCGCCTGCAACCGACAACCGCTGGTCTGCGCATTTCCGCGCCACGCTGATGCTCGGCGTGCCGCTGATCGGCGCTCAGCTTGCGCAATTCGGCATCGGCATGACTGACGTGATGATCGTCGGCCAGCTCGGGGCAGAAAATCTCGCAGCCATGGTGCTTTCGGCGCAGTTCCTGTTCACGATCCTGATCTTCGGCTCGGGCTTTGCCATTGCCGTCATTCCGATGGTGGCGCATGCTTATGGCAGCGGCGACGTGGTGACGGTGCGCCGGTCGCTGCGCATGGGTATCTGGGTCGTCATCTGCTACTGGCTGCTGATGCAGCCGGCTTTCTATAATTCCGAGACGATCCTTCGCTATTTCGGCCAGAAGCCCGATGTGGCGAAGCTCGCTCACGGCTACATCATCATCGGTCAGTTCGGCGTGCTGCCGGGCCTGCTTTATAATGTCATGCGCGCGCTCGTCAGTGCCATCGGCAAGGCTGGTGTCATTCTGCAGGTCACCATCGCCATGCTGGTGTTGAATGCGATTGGCGCCTACATCCTCGTGCTCGGTCATTTCGGTTTCCCCGTCATGGGACTGGAGGGCGCCGCAATCGTATCCGTCGCGGTACAGACGGCGGGCTTCCTGTTCATCCTAGCTTTCGTGCAGGGTAGGGAGGAGACGCGGCGTTACGAGATCTTCGTGCGTTTCTGGAAGCCGGACTGGCATGCTTTCTTCGAAGTCATCCGTCTCGGCCTGCCGATCAGCATCACCATCCTCGCCGAGGTCAGCCTCTTCACGGCAGCCTCGCTGCTGATGGGCCACATCGGCACGATAGAGCTCGCGGCGCATGGCATCGCGTTGCAGTGGGCTTCAATGGCCTTCATGATCCCACTCGGCCTCGGCCAGGCTGCAACCGTTCGGGTTGGTGTCGCTCACGGGCAGGGCGATCATATCGGGCTGGTGCGGGCTGCGATCACCGTTCTGATCATCGCCAGTGCCGCCGCCATCGTCGGCAGCATCATCTTTGCGACCGTGCCGCAGGTTCTGGCGCGCCTGTTCCTCGATGTCAGCCTGCCGGAGGCTCCCCAGGTGCTCGCTTATGCCGGTCCGCTGATCGTCGTTGCCGGGCTCTTCCAGTTCGTCGATGGCCTGCAGGCGATTGCCAGCGGCCTGCTGCGCGGGCTGAAGGATGCGCGCGTGCCGATGATCATGGCGCTGATCGCCTATTGGCCGATCGGCTTCTTTCTTGCCTGGGCCTTCGCCTTCCCGCTGGGATTCGGCGGTCTCGGAATCTGGTTCGGCTTTCTCGTAGGGCTTGCCGCGGCCGCTGCCATGCTCTGCGCGCGCTTCTACATTCTGGTTCGTCGGGAAGGGGCGACGGCCGGCGCCTAAGTCTGCCATCTTATCCGTCTTGCCATCAAGCTGCGACAGGCTTGTAGCTGGCGATATCGGCGCGAATGCCGAGGCGCGCGAACATCTCCTGCGGATCGAAATTGGCGGCGCTGTGGGCTGCTGCAACGGCCGCCTTCACATGTTCGACGACATCGGCGCTTTCCCACCGGGCAATCGTGACGAAATTGAATTCGCCGGGACCAGCGATCTGCTCCAGCACCTCGTGACCGATAAAGCCGGCCTGTGCCTCCAGCACCTTATGGGTCATCATGACGTTGACCAGAAATTCCTCGCGCGCCGCAGCCGGCACGACGAATTTGTCTATCCTATAGAAAGTTCCGCTCATCCAGTTTTCTCCTGCATCTGATGTTCGCAGGCAGTTCTGTAATTCCTCAACTTAACTTGAGGTCAATACGCGGGCAAAAGAAAAAGGCCCGCATCGAGCGAGCCTTGATCTGAATCGAGGTTTGGCAGATCAGCGTTCGGCCAGTGCCGGCTCGCCCTTCTTTTCGCGCACCATGTTGATGAAGCGGCGGAAGAGATAGTGGCTGTCCTGCGGGCCGGGCGAGGCTTCCGGGTGGTGCTGGACGGAGAAGACCGACTTGCCGAGAACGCGCAGGCCGCAATTGCTGCCGTCGAAGAGCGATACGTGAGTCTCTTCAACGCCTTCCGGCAGCGACTTCGTGTCGACCGCGAAGCCGTGGTTCATCGAGACGATCTCGACCTTGCCGGTCGTGTGGTCTTTAACCGGATGATTGGCGCCGTGGTGCCCCTGGTGCATCTTCTCGGTCTTGGCACCGAGTGCCAGGCCGAGCATCTGGTGGCCGAGGCAGATGCCGAAAACGGGGATATCGGTGCGAATGAGCTCCTTGATGACCGGCACGGCATATTCGCCTGTGGCAGCCGGGTCGCCCGGGCCGTTCGACAGGAAGATGCCGTCGGGCTGCAGGGCGAGCACGTCCTCAGCGTTCGTCGTTGCCGGCATGACAGTGACCTTGCAGTCGAGGCCGGCGAAGAGGCGCAGGATGTTGCGCTTCACGCCGTAATCCAGGCAGACGACATGGTATTTCGCGTCGGAGGCGCCGAGTTCGCCGTAGCCCTCGTTCCAGATCCAGGGGGTCTGCGACCATTGCGAGGACTGGCCGGAGGAAGCGACCTTGGCGAGGTCAAGGCCTTCGAGGCCGCTCCATGCCTTGGCTTCCGCCTTCAGTGCCTCGACGTCGAAATTGCCTGCTGGGTCATGGGCGATGACGGCATTTGGCGAACCGTTCTCGCGGATCCAGGCGGTCAGCGCGCGGGTGTCGATGCCGCAGAGGCCTATGATGCCGCGAGCCTTCAGCCAGGCGTCGAGATGCTTGACAGCACGATAATTCGAGGGCTCGGTGATGTCGGCCTTGAAGATCACGCCGACCGCGCCATGGCGGGCTGCCGGCGTCAGGTCTTCGATATCTTCCTCGTTGGTGCCGATATTGCCGATATGGGGGAAGGTGAAGGTGACGATCTGGCCGAGATAGGAGGGGTCGGTGAGGATTTCCTCGTACCCCGTCAGCGCCGTATTGAAGACTGCTTCGGCCTGGACCTTGCCGGTTGCGCCGATACCCTTGCCTTCGATGACGGTGCCGTCGGCAAGAACGAGCAGGGCTGTCGGCTTTTCGGTTGTCCAGGGTGCTGTTGCGGTCATCTTCATCCCGTTTCCGGCGGGCTTCTGCGTTGGGATACGCGAGCCGGCCTTTTGATCTCGCAGGCGCAGGCGCGCGACTTTGGCCGCGTTTGACGCCTGATCACGAATTTTGGTGCAGGTGGCGGTAGATAGCCATGCTCTTTGTCTAGGTCAATCTTTGTACCGCAGATTGCGGCACTTTTCCTGCTGATATAGGCCGGATTCTCGCAATTTATTTGATCCCACGCATCAGCCTGGTTTATGAAAGCGCCATTTTAAAAGGAGTAGTGACATGTTGCGCGACCAACTCGCCACCGAGCTTAAAGAGGCCATGAAGGCGAAAAAGATGGACCGACTCGGCACCATCCGCCTCATCCAGGCCGCGATCAAGGATCGCGACATCGCAAATCGCGGCGCCGGCAAGGAAGAGGCTGGCGATGAGGAAGTGCTGCAGATCCTGGCCAAGATGGTCAAGCAGCGCGATGAGTCGGCCAAGATCTACGAAGAGAATGCCCGTCCGGAGCTAGCTGCGAAGGAACGCGCCGAAATCGCCGTCATCCAAGATTTTCTGCCGAAGCAGCTGTCGGATGATGAAGTGCGTGCCAATATTGCAGGCATCATCAAGGAAGTTGGCGCAGAAGGGCCGAAGGACATGGGCAAGATCATGGCTGCGCTCAAAGAACGTTATGCCGGGCAGATGGATTTCGCCAAGGCTTCCGGCACCGTCAAAGAGCTCTTGAAATAAGACGCCTTGCCTGCGGTTGCTCTTCGACCGCAGGCCCAAGCACCGCTTCGGCGGAGGCATCGACAATGGCGAATTTCTCCGCCTGATAGTTCCAGTATTCGAGCACGAAGCCGCGGGAGAGCCAGAAATTGCCCTTTCTTGGCGGTTCGGTCCAGCCCACGCTTCCCATATTCGCCGCCTGCGTGAGCAGGCGCTTCAGATGCGTATTGGAAATCATGAACTGATCGCGAATCTCACGCAGCGACAACGGGCCGACGACGACGCGATCCGTGGAAGTCGGAAAGCCCGGCAGGCGCGAAATCAGATAATCCATGACGAGGCCGCCGGAATTGGCCCAGTTGAAGAGATTGAAAGTGGCGCCGGGATCGCGCACCGCTTCTGTTTCGATGATTTTCTTTGCGATGAGGGGCTGCAGGCGAGCGATCAACTTGGGATCAGCCGTCACCTTTTCTGCGCGGCCGCCGCAATCGAGGCTGTCCAGAATCATCAGGTGGGCGACCAGCCACTTGGTAAAATGATGTTCTGCCATCTCGGTTGGCTCAAGATAGCGGGTGCGCTTGTCGTCACCCGGAACAGGCCGCAGGAAGCGATAGGCCAGCATTTCCTGAACGAAGGCGGCTGCCGTGTTGCGGCTGGCGATTTTGTGCTGGATGACGAAATCGATGAACCGCCCGGAATAAAGGCCGCGCTTCTCATCGTTCGGATAGCCGTAATAGAGTCCAAAACCTGCATGCGCCATCAACCAGCGCTGCTGCGCAGCAAATATCGATGCAATACGCGGGCTCTCACGGTAGATCGCGAGCATCTGATTGGCACAATGAAGAATTGCAGCAAGAAAATTATCATCGGCTGCAAGCTTTTCTGCGGTGTAGGCCATAGCGCTGTCCAGGAGTTTCGCGCATTCATTTGCCACGTCTATTGCAAGTGTCAATGCTTTTGTATTTTGGCAGTTAACCGGCAAGGTTAAACGTAATAAAGGTGCGACGCCAAGGCGCTGGTCATTTCCGTTTTCCAGGAAATTCCGGGGCCGTTGCACAGTTTTGTCGGAGTTGCCCCAAAATAAGAAGGCAGGAGCTGGGGGCGCTCCTGCCTTCTTGCTCTTTGCTTCCGTCAGCGACGCAGGGTCGAAACCCATGCCGGCGGGTATTTGCAAAGGCACCCTTGCGAGGCGGCGCCGGGGGTAGGGATGGTGCCTCGCCTGGGGATCGCTTTTCTGAGAAAGAACTTATTGCCAGGCCCCAGCTTATTCAAATTACAAAAATATAATAATCCCGGATTCGGCTTTCCGGATTGTGATTTTATAGTCGCGCGTGGCGCTGTCCCGAGAGAAGATTAGGTTGGCTGCATCTTCCATAACCGGTTGTTTTTGCTTCTTCTATCCAAGGAGCGCGTTTTCGCGGAGCGGAAGATGTCGGGACTCAGAAAGTTGAGATATGTCAAAAATGTCGCACCCCATGCCAGACCTCGATAACGTGTTGTTGAGTGGCGTTTGCGGGCGTTCGTGACAGTGTCTCCCGCCCTGTGAAAAGCGGGATTTACGGCGGAAGTTTCGTGGCGTGGCGCGGCAAAGCTGCTTATATGGAGGTTCTGCAAGAGGTAGAGATGCGCTTTTCCCCCACCTTCCTGGACGATATCCGCGACCGCGTTCCCATATCGAACGTGATTGCGCGGCGCGTGAGCTGGGACAAGCGCAAGACCAACATGTCGCGCGGCGACTATTGGGCTTGCTGCCCGTTTCATGGCGAGAAGTCGCCGAGCTTCCATTGCGAGGACCGCAAGGGGCGCTACCACTGTTTCGGCTGCGGCGTGACTGGCGACCATTTCCGCTTCCTGACCGAACTCGAAGGCCTGAGTTTTCCAGAGGCGGTGCAGACGATTGCCGACATGGCAGGCGTACCGATGCCGGTCGCCGATCCGCAGATGGAAAAGCGCGAGAAGGAGCGCACCTCGCTGCTCGACGTCATGGAAATGGCGACGCAATTCTTTCAGGATCAGTTGCAGACGGCCAATGGCGCGAGGGCGCGCGCCTATTTGCGCGACCGCGGGCTGACGGGACGCACGATCGAGACCTTCCGGCTGGGTTTTGCGCCTGACAGCCGCAATGCGCTGAAAGAATTCCTGGCCGGCAAGGGCGTGACCAAGGAGCAGATCGAAGCTTGCGGTCTTGTCGTGCATGAGAATGTGCCGGTCTCCTACGACCGGTTCCGCGACCGCATCATGTTCCCGATCCTCTCCTCCCGTGAGAAGGTCATTGCCTTCGGCGGTCGCGCCATGTCGCCGGATGCGCCGGCAAAGTACCTCAATTCCAACGAGACCGAGCTCTTCCACAAGGGCAATGTGCTCTACAATTTCGCCCGTGCGCGCCGCGCGATGCAGGGGGCGAATGGCGAAGGCACAATCATTGCCGTCGAGGGGTATATGGATGTCATCGCGCTGTATCAGGCAGGCATCGAAAATGCCGTCGCACCGCTCGGCACGGCGCTGACCGAAAACCAGCTCGACCTGCTCTGGAAGATGACGTCGCAGCCGGTGCTCTGCTTCGATGGCGACGGCGCCGGCATTCGTGCGGCCAACCGTGCCGCCGATCTGGCGCTGCCGCATCTGAAGCCGGGGCGCAGCGTGCGTTTTGCGCTGTTGCCCGATGGTAAGGACCCCGACGATCTCGTCAAGCACGAGGGAAGGGCACCGTTCGACAAGGTCATGGCGCAGGCAAAGCCGCTCTCGGAAATGCTCTGGGACCGCGAGGCGAGAGCAGGCAAGTTCGATACCCCGGAAGCGCGGGCCGAACTAGAAGCGCGGCTGAGGCAACTCGTCGCCGTCATCGCCGACGAGAATGTGCGGCGCCATTACCAGCAGGACATGCGCGACCGGCTGAACAGCTTCTTCCAGCCGCAGTTCCAGAACCGCGGAGGAAATGAGCGGCGCAATTTCGGTAGCAGCAATTTCCGCAGTCAAAAAGGTGGTGCTCCCGGAGGGCCTCGAACCCCCGTTACCGCGTCGGACCGTCTGACCCGTTCTAGCCTTGTGCGTGGCCATCAGGGCAATACCGCACTGAGAGAATGTGTGCTGGCGCTTACCGTGATCAATCACCCCGCCTTGATGCTCGACGACTACGACGAAATCGCTTCCATAGAATATGACAATCGCGAACTGCAGAAACTCTGGTCCGAGATGCTGGGTGCGGCCGCGGTCGTTGCCGGACCGCATCTGACGCGCGACTATCTGCTGGAATGCCTTGATGTCGCGGGTTTCGGCCCGCTGCTCAAGAGCCTTGATCAGCAGGTGCGCAATGCCCGGCTCTGGACGGCGACCGAGGAGGCAGCGATGGAGGATGCGCGAGAAGGCTATCGCCAGGCACTTGCTTTCCACAAGCGCGCCAAGGATCTGCGCTGGCAGAAGATCGAACTGGAGCGCGATATCGCGCAGGCGACGGAGGCCGGTGACGATGCCGAGATCGACCGGCTGATGCGCGCGTCGCAGGAAGTGCAATACGAGGCGTTGCGGCTGGAAAACCAGGAAGCCATCATCGATGGCTTCGGTGTGCTCTCTGGCCGCGTCAAGGGCGCTGCGAGCCACTGATGTCGCAGGCCGAACACGACGAACCGCCGTTTTCCCCATCCGACGCGCTGTTTGCGGGTGCTGCCCAGCCGCTCGATGTGCTGAAACGCGTCTATGGGTATTCCGTCTTTCGCGGGCGGCAGCAGGAGGTGGTGGAGCATGTCGTTGCCGGCGGCGATGCCGTCGTGCTCTTCCCGACTGGTGCCGGCAAGTCGCTTTGCTTCCAGATCCCGGCCCTTTGCCGCCAGGGGCTCGGCATTGTCGTTTCGCCGCTGATTGCCCTGATGCGCGATCAGGTGGAGGCGATGAAGCAGCTCGGCATCCGTGCGGCCGCCCTCAATTCCTCGATATCGCGTGAGGAATATGTCGCGATCCGCCGGGCCATTTCCTCAGACAATCTCGATTTGCTCTACGTCACGCCGGAACGTATCCTGATGGATGGATTCCGCGAGATTATCGGCAATGCGAAAATCGCGCTGTTTGCCATTGATGAGGCCCATTGCGTCTCTCAATGGGGCCATGATTTCCGGCCCGAATATCGCGAGCTTGGAAGGCTGGCAGAACAATATCCCGGCGTGCCGCGCATTGCACTGACGGCGACTGCCGATCCGCATACGCGGGAGGATATTATCGAGCGGCTGATGCTCGACAATGCCGCGGTCTTCACAACGAGCTTCGACCGGCCGAACATTTCCTACGAGATTGTCGAGCGGGACCAGCCGCGCCAGCAGCTCCTGCGTTTTCTCTCCGGCCACAAGGGCAATAGCGGCATCGTCTATTGCCTGTCGCGCGCCAAGGTGGAGGAAACGGCAGACTGGCTGAACAATCAGGGGATTCGGGCGCTACCCTATCACGCCGGTATGGACCGTGCGCTGCGCGATGCCAATCAGGACGCTTTTCTGAAGGAAGAAGAGCTTTGCCTCGTCGCCACCGTCGCCTTCGGCATGGGTATCGACAAACCGAATGTGCGCTATGTCGCCCATCTCGATCTGCCGGGTTCGGTCGAGGCCTATTATCAGGAAACGGGCCGTGCGGGACGTGACGGCCTGCCATCCGAAGTCTGGATGGCCTATGGCATGGCGGATGTCATCCAGCGCCGACGGATGATTGACGAAGGCAACGCGGCAGACGAGATCAAGCGCATCGAGCGCGGCAAGCTGAATGCGCTGCTGGCGATCTGCGAGACGGCATCCTGCCGGCGCCAGGCAATCCTGGCGCATTTCGGCGAGGCGCATGGCGGCAAGTGCGGCAGCTGCGATACCTGCCTGAAGCCGATCGAAACCTGGGATGGGACGGAAGCGGCGATCAAGGCACTGGCCGCCGTCTACCGCACTGGCGAGCGTTTCGGTGCAGGCCATGTCATCGACGTGCTCGTGGGCAACGTCAACGAAAAGACCGAACGCTTCCGACACGTGGATATGCCAGTCTTCGGCGCGGGCAAGGATATTCCTGTTCGTACCTGGCAATCCGTCTACCGCCAGCTTCTGGCGATGGGGCTGATCCGCATCGACCATGATGCCTTTGGGGCGATAAAGCTGGAGCCTGAAGCGCGCGCCGTCTTCAGGCGCGAACGCGAGGTCTTTTTCCGCAAGGATCGCGCGCCTTCCGAACGAAGGGCGAAAAAGACCGAGCGTGCGGAGCGCAGGACGGGGCTTTCGGGTGCGGATGGCGCGCTCTTCGAGGCACTCAGGGCCGAGCGCATGTCGATTGCCAAATCGCTCGGTGTGCCGCCCTATGTCGTATTCCCTGACACGACGCTGATTGCCTTTGCTACAGAGCGGCCGCGCAGCCGCAAGGAATTGCTCGGTATTTCCGGCGTTGGCCAGTCCAAGCTCGAGCGCTACGGCGACGCTTTCCTCGATATCATCCTCTCGCACGACGAATGATGCGGTTGCACAAGCCTTCCGCTGCAATCGGCGCAGATTTCTGCTAGGGTTCCCGCAGAGTTGGGGGAACTTCAATGGCACAGTTCCATAGAGCGGTAGCGTCACTGCCCGGACGCGAGCGGATTGCGAGGCATCCGCATGGCGGGCAGGTCTTCATTCATGCAACGGCAGAGGAAACGGGTGGTGCCTATGGCATCTGGGAAACTTTCTCGGCGCCCGGCACCGGCCGTCGCGGCATATGCATACCAGGGAAACCGAGGTCTTTCGGGTCATCGAGGGAAGCTATCGTTTCTGGTGCGGTGACGAAATGATCGAGGCGGCAGTCGGATCTGTCGTCGTCCTGCCGCCGAACGTGCCGCATCACTGGCGCAATGTCGGAGACAGCATGGGGCGGATGATGGGCTTTGTCACGCCCGGCGGGTTCGAGCATTTTTTCATGGACCTGGAACGGGCGGACGCCAGGACGCCCGAAGCTATCCTGCCGATCCAGGAGCGTTTCGGCCTCGTGGAGATTGGTGACGGTTCGGATCCCTGAGGCATCAGATCCTTGAGATGCTGATGGGTGCTGTCCTATAAGGACCATTCGGAGGATCGTCATGAGCCAGAATATCTACGATACGGCGGAATTCTTCGCCGGATACAGCGCCATGCGCCGCTCGATCGAAGGGCTTGAGGGTGCGGCCGAATGGCCGGCAGTTCGGGCGCAGCTAACCGATCTCGCGGGCAAGCGGGTGGTCGATCTGGGCTGTGGCTTTGGCTGGTTTGCCCGTCATGCCCGCTCCGCAGGTGCTGCAAGCGTGCTCGGGCTCGATATTTCGCAAAACATGATCGCTCGGGCGAAAGCGGATACGCAGGATGATGCGATCACCTATGGGATTGCCGATCTCGAGGAACTGGAGCTTCCTGTTGCTTCGTTCGATTTCGCCCATAGTTCGCTTGCTTTTCACTATATCGAGAATTTCGAACGGCTTGTCACCATGGTGCACCGGGCGCTCGTTCCCGGCTCGCGTTTCGTCTTTACGATCGAACATCCGATCTTCATGGCGCCGCGCAATCCCGGCTGGAGCGCTGATGCCGATGGGCGGCGGATATGGCCGCTCGACAGCTATGCCCTCGAGGGGCGTCGCACGACGGATTGGCTTGCCAAGGGCGTCGTCAAATACCATCGCCGGCTGAGTACGACGATCAATGCGCTGGTTTCCGCCGGTTTTGCCATCTGCCATGTCGAAGAATGGGCGCCGAGCGAGCAGGATCTGGCTAATCATTCCGAATGGGCCGAGGAACTCGACCGGCCGACCTTTCTGCTTGTTGCGGCCGAGCGTTGAGCAAGACAAGCCGGTGGCGATGTGCTAACCGACGCTCAGACGGGAAACATCAAGAGAAGGGCCCTCAATGACCTCGAATTTCCTCTCGCATCTGCGCGGCGAACTGGCTGCGCTGAAGGATGCCGGCCTCTACAAGTCCGAACGCGTGATCATGTCGAAACAGGCCGGCGAAATCGCCGTGGCCTCCGGTGAACGCGTGCTGAATTTCTGTGCCAACAACTATCTCGGGCTTGCCGATAATGAGGAACTGGCGGAAGCCGGCAAGAAGGCGCTCGACCGTTATGGCTATGGGATGGCCTCGGTCCGCTTCATCTGCGGCACGCAGGAAGAGCACAAGCAACTCGAAGCGCGCATCTCCTCCTTCCTCGGCATGGAAGACACGATCCTCTATTCCTCCTGCTTCGATGCCAATGGCGGCCTGTTCGAGACGCTGTTGTCCGAAGAGGACGCGATCATTTCCGACGCACTGAACCACGCTTCCATCATTGACGGCGTTCGCCTCTCCAAGGCTAAGCGCTTCCGCTACGCCAATAACGACATGACGGCGCTGGAGGAGGAACTGAAGAAGGCCGAAGGCAGCCGTTTCAAGATGATCGCGACCGATGGCGTCTTCTCGATGGACGGCATCATCGCCAATCTGCAAGGCGTGTGCGATCTTGCTGAGAAATACGGTGCGATGGTCATGGTGGACGATAGCCATGCCGTCGGTTTCGTAGGTCAACATGGCCGCGGCTCGCCGGAACATTGCGGCGTCGAGGGCCGTGTCGATATCATCACCGGCACACTCGGCAAGGCGCTTGGAGGTGCCTCGGGTGGTTACACCTCTGCGAAGGCGGAGATCGTCGAGTGGCTGCGGCAGCGCTCGCGTCCCTACCTCTTCTCCAATACGCTGGCTCCGATCATCGCGGCTGCATCGCTGAAGGTCTTCGATCTCATCGAAAATGGCGATGCGCTGCGCGAACGGCTGTCGACCAATGCGGCGCTTTTCCGCTCCGAGATGACCAAACTCGGCTTTACGCTTGCCGGCGAGGGGCATCCGATCATTCCCGTCATGCTGGGCGACGCAAAGCTTGCGCAGGATATGGCGGCGTTGATGCTGAAAAAGGGCGTCTATGTAATTGGCTTCTCCTTCCCTGTCGTGCCGAAGGGACAGGCCCGCATCCGCACGCAGATGTCGGCAGCGCATTCAAAGGCGGATGTCGAGCGGGCGATTGCCGCCTTTGCCGAAGCCGGCCGCGAACTCGGCATCATCTAGGGCCTTGAGGAGAAGAAGATCATGTCCAACATGATGAAAGCACTGGTCAAGGCGAAGCCGGAAGTCGGCCTCTGGATGGAACATGTGCCGGTACCGGAAGTCGGTCCGAACGACGTGCTGATCCGCGTGAAGAAATCGGCGATCTGCGGCACAGACGTGCATATCTGGAACTGGGACCAGTGGGCGCAGAAGACTATTCCAGTGCCAATGGTGGTCGGTCACGAATTCTCCGGCGAGATTGCCGAGATCGGTTCTGCCGTTACCAAATACCATGTCGGCGAACGTGTGTCGGGCGAGGGTCATATCGTTTGCGGCAAGTGCCGCAACTGCCGCGCGGGCAGGGGGCATCTCTGCCGCAATACACTCGGCGTCGGCGTCAATCGGCCGGGCTCCTTCGGCGAGTTCGTCTGCATTCCCGAAGCCAATGTCGTTGCCATCCCTGACGATATTCCGGATGAGATCGCAGCGATTTTCGATCCGTTCGGCAATGCCGTTCACACGGCGCTCTCCTTCGATCTCGTCGGCGAGGATGTGCTTGTGACGGGTGCGGGGCCGATCGGCATTATGGGCGCGCTCGTTGCCAAACGCTCCGGGGCGCGCAAGGTCGTCATCACCGACATCAACCCGCATCGTCTCGATCTCGCCCGCGAGCTCGGCATCGATCACGTCGTGGACGCCTCGAAGGAAAATCTTGCCGATGTGATGAAGTCGATCGGCATGACCGAGGGCTTCGATGTCGGACTTGAAATGTCGGGCGCCGCACCCGCCTTCCGCGACATGATCGACAAGATGAACAATGGCGGCAAGATCGCCATTTTGGGTATCGCTCCAGCCGGTTTCGAGATCGACTGGAACAAGGTCATCTTCAAGATGCTGAACCTCAAGGGAATCTACGGCCGCGAAATGTTCGAGACCTGGTACAAGATGATCGCCTTCGTGCAGGGCGGGTTGGATCTGTCGCCGCTCATCACGCATCGCATCAAGATCGACGATTTCCGCGATGGCTTCGAGGCAATGCGCTCGGGCAATTCGGGCAAGGTCGTGATGGACTGGATGTGAGGAGCGGGTGATGATCTACGAGGGGAGCTGCCACTGCGGCAATATTGCCTTCACGGTCGAGGGTTCGTTTACCGAAGCGGTCGACTGCAACTGCTCGCTCTGCCGCCGGCGCGGCGGATTGCTCAGTTTCGTGCCGCGCGAGAAACTGCGCCTGACGGTTCCGGAGGAAAACCTGTCGACCTATACGTTCAACACGCACGCCATCAAACACCACTTCTGCGCCAAGTGCGGTATCGCGCCTTTCGGTGAAGCGAGGGCGCCCAATGGCATGGAGATGGCGTCCGTCAATTTGCGCTGCATCCCGGTGCTCGATCTGTCGGCCCTGACGGTGAATGCGTATGACGGGTTGTCACGTTAGGACGGCAGCTCAGGGCACGATCTCTATAGGCGTATGATCGGGGACGCGCGCCCAGATATCGCGCATCTCCTGATCGGTGACGGCAATGCAGCCATCCGTCCAGTCCCAAAGCAGGTGCATGGTCTGAAGGAAGCCCCAGCCGTTGGGCAGGCCATGGATCATGATATCGCCGCCGGGAGAATAGCCCTTCAATTCAGCGTTCTGCCGATCGGCCGGACTGGGGTAGGAGATATGCAGACTGAGATGCGCCATGGACCTGGAATTTCGCCAGTCAATCTCATAGCGGCCTTCCGGGGTCTTCTCGTCGCCCTCTCGCTGCTTTGGTCCCTCATCGGCCGCACTTCCAAGAGAAATCCGATATGTCGAAAGGGCTGTTTCGCCTCGCAGGAGAACCATGCGGCGTTCGGATTTATAAACGCGAATGAGGCTGGCTTGTTGCTCCAAGGGCGCATTCGCAGGCGGCGAACCTGAACCGATCTTGGCCATGACTTTCGTATAGCCAAACGCGCCGACGGCGATGGTGGCCAGAAGGATCAACCTATTTCTCGTCATGATCCTTGCCACCGAGATTCCCCATAACCGTGTACATCTTGTTTTCACAATTCATGTTAGTGGTTTGCGAAGAATCTATGGCGTACCGTCGGAGCGAGTTGCCGTTCTCTTAGTGTTTGTGCAAAAGCCCTTGTCTTTTGCCGGTGACATACTAGATAAGCTTCGCAATCGCTGGCGCGGTTCAAAGCCTGTGGATAAGGCTTTTTCCGGGTTTTCGATGGCTTTTTTTCTGGAAAAGCTTGACGAGAACAAATTTTGTGGGAATCACCGTTCCACTTGAGCGGTGAACTGGGTCAAGGCGGATCGCACAACCATGGCCGGAAATCCAATGGCAATTGACTTTTGCTGTCCGATGCCGGCGAACGTGGTTAATCAGGCTTTAAATGTCATCCCGTTAGGTGGGTATAGGTGATTCGAGGCCGGTGCGCACGCACGCGCCGGGCGACGAGACGGCCATTCACCACAGCGAGTATGAATAGCGTCAGGAAGGCGACGATATAAATGGCAACGAAGGTCAAAGAGAACGAAGACCAGGAAGTCGAACGCGACGGCGCAAGCGACGGCCCTCTTCTCGATCTTTCCGATGACGCGGTCAAGAAGATGATCAAGGCCGCCAAGAAGCGCGGCTATGTGACGATGGACGAGCTCAACGCCGTCCTGCCTTCCGAGGAAGTGACGTCCGAACAGATCGAAGACACGATGGCGATGCTCTCCGATATGGGCATCAACGTCATCGAGGACGAGGAAGCCGAGGAAGCCGGCGCTTCCGGCGGCGATGACGACGACAGCTCCGGTGACGACGAGGGCGAGGGCGGCGAACTTGCGCCTTCCGGCGGCACCGCGCTTGCGACCACCAAGAAAAAAGAACCGACCGACCGTACCGACGATCCGGTGCGCATGTATCTGCGCGAAATGGGTTCTGTCGAGCTTCTGTCGCGCGAAGGCGAAATCGCCATCGCAAAGCGCATCGAAGCCGGCCGCGAAACGATGATCGCAGGCCTGTGTGAGAGCCCGCTGACGTTCCAGGCGCTGATTATCTGGCGCGACGAACTGAACGAAGGTACCACGCTGCTGCGCGAGATCATCGATCTCGAAACCACCTATTCCGGTCCGGAAGCCAAGGCTGCTCCGCAGTTCCAGAGCCCCGAGAAGATTGAGGCCGACCGCAAGGCTGCCGAGGAGAAGGAAAAGACCCGGCGCGCCCGCTCCGGTGACGACGACATTACCGATGTCGGCGGTGAAGGCATGCCTCCGGAAGAGGAAGAAGAGGACGAGGACGAATCCAACCTCTCGCTTGCCGCGATGGAAGCCGAACTGCGTCCGCAGGTCATGGAAACGCTCGACATCATTGCCGAAACCTACAAGAAGCTGCGCAAGCTGCAGGACCAGCAGGTCGAGCAGCGCCTCGCCGCCACCGGCACGCTGTCTTCCGCTCAGGAGCGCCGCTACAAAGAGCTCAAGGACGAGCTGATCAAGGCGGTGAAGTCGCTGTCGCTCAACCAGAACCGCATCGATGCGCTGGTCGAGCAGCTCTACGACATCAACAAGCGCCTCGTGCAGAATGAAGGCCGTCTGCTGCGTCTGGCCGAATCCTATGGCGTCAAGCGCGACTCGTTCCTGGAACAGTATCAGGGTGCCGAGCTCGATCCGAACTGGATGAAGTCGATCGGCAATCTGGCCGCCCGCGGCTGGAAGGAATTCGCCAAGAGCGAAAACACGACGATCCGCGATATCCGCCAGGAGATCCAGAATCTCGCCACGGAAACCGGTATTTCGATCTCGGAATTCCGCCGCATCGTGCACATGGTGCAGAAGGGTGAGCGCGAAGCGCGCATCGCCAAGAAGGAAATGGTCGAAGCCAACCTTCGCCTCGTCATCTCCATCGCCAAGAAGTACACGAACCGCGGCCTGCAGTTCCTCGATCTCATTCAGGAAGGCAATATCGGCTTGATGAAGGCGGTCGACAAGTTCGAATACCGCCGCGGTTACAAGTTTTCGACCTACGCGACATGGTGGATTCGTCAGGCGATCACTCGCTCGATCGCCGACCAGGCCCGCACGATCCGTATTCCGGTGCACATGATCGAAACGATCAACAAGATCGTTCGGACCTCGCGCCAGATGCTGCATGAAATCGGCCGCGAGCCGACGCCGGAAGAACTGGCTGAAAAGCTCGCCATGCCGCTCGAAAAGGTCCGCAAGGTCCTGAAGATCGCCAAGGAACCGATCTCCCTCGAAACCCCCGTGGGCGACGAAGAAGATTCACATCTTGGCGATTTCATCGAAGACAAGAATGCGCTGTTGCCGATCGACGCCGCCATCCAGGCGAACCTGCGCGAGACGACGACCCGTGTTCTGGCATCGCTGACGCCGCGCGAAGAGCGCGTGCTGCGCATGCGCTTCGGCATCGGCATGAACACCGACCATACACTCGAAGAAGTTGGCCAGCAGTTCTCGGTCACCCGCGAACGTATCCGCCAGATCGAGGCGAAGGCACTGCGCAAGCTCAAGCATCCGAGCCGCTCCAGAAAGCTGAGAAGCTTTCTGGACAGCTAAGAACTGCAAGCTGCGTTCGTTCCTCCACAGCTAAGAGCTTCGAGGACGATCGAAATCGGAACCCGGTCAGCCTGCTGGCCGGGTTTTTCTTTGTCTGCGAGGCGTGCTGGATTAGCCCATCGGGACATATCTAGCCCGATTGATGGTTCCCGCATTGCTTGTCCCCTTGAAGTGACAGGCTTATAATTTCGGTTGCGGGGAGAAGAGCGGTCGCGGCGTGCGAACGGTATCATGCGCCGCGTGATCGTGGCCTCCGCCGGGAGGTGCAGCATGACCACGTACATTCTGCTGATAAACTGGACCGATCAGGGCATCCGGAGTGCGAAGGACTCCCCCAAGCGGCTGGATGCGGCAAGAAACCTGCTCGGAAACATGGGCGGTTCCTTCGACAAGTTTTATCTTACGATGGGCGAGTACGACATGGTGGCCGTCTGCGAGGCGCCTGATGATCGGGTGATGGCGCGCTTCACGCTGTCTCTTGCCTCGGCGGGCAATGTGCGCACGCAAACCCTGAGGGCATTTCCGGAAGTGAATTATCGCGATATCATCGCGTCGCTCGCATAGGTCAGAATGGCGATAACTGGTGATGAACCGGATGCGGCGTTGCGGTTATTCCGCAGCGCTGGCAGTGTCGCTGCGCCTTGAAATCAGAGCATGGACTAGCCTTCGATGGAACATGCCGGCCTGTTGCAGAGAGGAAAGTTCGATCCGGCATTGCCGGTATCACTCTTCCTGCATCTGTCCATCGGCGTGCTCTTGCTCGCTTTCCTGCCTGACGTGGAGCCGGTCCACGCGCCGCCAGAAGACAGTGTTGATGTGGAAGTTGTCATACCGCCGGCGACTATCGCGACATCGCCACCGCCTGCCGTCCGGTCGCTACCGGACAGGCGTCAAGACAATGCCAATGCCGCGGCAGATGCGGCAGCACAGACAGCATCAAGAGAGACGCTTCCGCCACTGCCGAAGCCGGTGATACCGGAACCGCAACTGACCCAAGCAAACGAACTGTTTTCGGCAAAGACACTTGCCAGCCCACGCAGTCGTAAGGCGCGGGAAATGCTTGCCACGTTATCGGGCGGAGAGCGCAACCTGCAACTCTGCAATCTTGAGGCGTTAGAGCAGATCGACCGATCTCGCCCCGGCTTGAAGGCTGATCTCGTCGCGCCCTATGCCATGAAGCCGGAAAAGGTCAGCGGCGGTAGTGTCGAAGTCGAGGGCGGGGCTTTTCGCAGCAAGCGGAACTGGTTCAACATCCGATTCCACTGCGAAGTCGACCCCGCCGGCAAAGTGGTCGCCTTTGCCTTTGCGATCGGCGATGCCCTTCCCAAGGACATCTGGCAGGAGCACAATCTGGTTGCAGATGACGGCAAGGCCGACCAATAGCTCGGGGTGACGGTGCCGAGGGGGAAAGATCACGAGGTTTTTTCGACTTGTGGCTTGATGCTGCCGGTTTTAAAGGCCACATCGCTGCTGTGGCAGAAGAAGACGTCGAACCGGCAGATACCGATCATGAGACGGAGCACCAGGAGCCTCGGGCCCGCTGGGGTGTTGTTGCGTCCGTGCTTCTGCATGTTCCTGTCGTCGCGCTGTTGATTTTCGGCCTTCCGAAGATCCAGGCGAAACCCGCCGAAGACGAGAGCGTGAAGGTCGAACTCGTCCCGCCGCCGGAGGAAAAGAAGCCGGAGGAAAAGCCGAAAGAGGAAGAGAAGCCGAAGGAGCAAGCAAAAGCCGAGCCGCCTCCACCGCCACCTCGGCCACCGCAATCACCTCCGCCTGCCGCGGACACGGCAGAGCGAACGAAGCGGACGCCTATGCCGCCCATGCGCGCTGTCACGGAGTTTGGCGATAAGGACAGCGGTCCCAAAAAATCGTTGACGGGCAATTCGTCCGAAGGTGAAGCAAAGCCGGCAACAACGCCGCCGAAGCACGACGTTGCGCCGGAGCAAACGCCCACAGAGGCGGCCGTAGAAAAAGCTAAAACCGAAGCGCCTCCATCAAAGCCTGTTCCGAATGATGTAAAGCTTCCGGAGGTTGCGGTGGCCGATGCTTCTCCGGAGCCCAACAGATCGTCAGCGGACATGTCCGATAAAGCCGTAACGAGTATTGAACAGGCCAAGCCGCCGGAGCAGAGAACTCCTGAGAAGCCCAAAGAGGTGGCGAAGAACAGTGATCTGACGAACGCCCAGACTCTGTTTTCCTCCACGGAGGATGGAAACTCCATCGCGCAGGCTGCGGTCGATGGTCTTCCGCGAAACAAGAGAGTTGCCGTTCTTTGCGCCAGCGAGCTTCGAGCGCAGCTTGCTTATGGTTCTCCGAGTTATCAGCCTTACGCATTGCCGCAATATGGATTACGGGCAGGAACCCTACTCAATATCGACGACGCGGCCTTTGGCACAGCCAAAGGCTGGTATCATGTTCGCTTCCGTTGTGAGGTGGATGCCAATGCGATGAAAGTCGTTTCGTTTGCCCATGAGGTGGGGGGGCTGATCCCTCGCAGCCAATATGGCAAATACGATATTCGCGACTAGTCGGCGCATTCGCTCGCGGAACAAGCCACGCACAAGGAGCCATCTCTATCGTTTCCCCATGGCCGTGATGGTTACGGTGGATAAGGGGACAAATGATATGTCGAACGAGATCGAGCACTTCTTCGAGCGCCAGGAAGAATCCGTCAGCCTGATGTTTCTGGAAAACAAAGCAGACGAGCTGACCGATATTCTGGTTGCGGCTCTGGAAGAAGCTTTCGAAATTCTTCTGGAAAGCGCGCCGGCAGAAACCTTCCATTAACGCGCCGATACGAAGCTTCCGGATTGAGCTTCTTTTTCTGGGATATCAATGGTCGTTCCGCTTCAGGAGGATGGCAGGCTTCCGGTTTCGCTCCGGAGCCATCTTGGCGGCTATCAGTGGCGGCGCGACGCTCTCGGCCGGTCATCGGCCTGTGTTTTTCGCCTGGAAGGCGAGGGGCGTCCCGGGCTTTACCTGAAGGGCGAGGAGGCGGGGCCGTTTTGTGAACTCGCCGATGAGGCCGAGAGGCTCGTCTGGCTTCGCAGTCAAGGTCTCGATTGCCCTGAGGTTATCGCCTATGAGAGCGATGGCGAGCGCAGCTTCCTGCTGATGACTGCACTGCCGGGCGCCGATCTCGTCACTGCTGCGGTGCTGCTGCCGGAAGAACGCGTCGAGATTCTTGCTTCCGCTCTCAGCACTCTCCACAACCTCGATGTCAACGCCTGCCCGTTCGATCATCGTCTGGAAAACCGTCTTCTGACTGCTGAGGCGCGGATGCGGGCCGGACTGGTTGACGAGACGGATTTCGATGAGAAGCGGCTCGGCAAAAGCGCCTTCTTCCTCTTTGGCGAATTGCAGCGGCTGCGGCCCGATAGCGAAAATCTCGTCGTTGCGCATGGCGATGCCTGCCTGCCGAATTTCATGGCGGCTGGAGGGCGGTTTGCCGGCTATATCGACTGCTGCCGGCTCGGCGTCGCCGACCGCTATCAGGATATCGCGCTGGCCTGTCGCAGCATCGCCCATAATTTCGGCGGGGAATTCGTGCGGCTGTTTCTCAATGCCTATGGCCTTTCCATCATCGACCCCGAGAGGATCGAGTTTTATCAGCTTCTCGACGAATTCTTCTGATTGCTTGCCCGGTTTGCTGTCTGCTGGCAAAGTCGGCTGCGAAGGAGATTGTTATGGCCGCCAGCCAGTTCAGGATGCTGCGCTCGTCCGTAGCGGGCGTGGAGGCCGTGGCGGCGACGTCAGGCCACCGTTTCGCGCGCCATACGCATGAGCAGTTCGGCATCGGCCTGATCTTTTCCGGCGCGCAAAAGTCGCTGAGCGGGCGCGGCATGGTCGAGGCGGAGGCCGGCGATCTCATCACCGTCAATCCGAATGAGGTGCATGACGGGGCGCCGATCAGTGAGGCGCGATCCTGGAGCATTCTCTATTTTGACCCCTCCGTAATGGTCGGTCTTGCGCGCGAGTCGGCAGAGGGTGGTTCCAGCCGCTCTGAGATTCCGCGGCCTGTCATTAAGGACAGGTTGCTTGGTGACCGGTTCCGGGCATTGTTTTCTGCCGTTACGGGCAACGAGGAGCGGCTGCGCTGCGAAGAGTTGCTGCTCTCGGTCGCTGCCGATGCGATGCGCGAAGCGGCGATGCAGGAAGAGCCCGCGTCGGCACCGCGTTCCATTGTCCATGCGCGCAGCCTGATCGACGACGATCCGGCAGCCGAAATCTCACTCGCCGATCTGGCACGCGAAAGCGGCCTTAGTCGGTTTCAGGTGCTGCGCGCCTTTGCCAGGGCAACGGGATTTACGCCGCATGCCTATCTCGTTCAGGCTCGCGTGCATCTTGCCCGACGGCTGATCGCCGGCGGTGCGCCGCTGGCGGAAGCGGCTTTCGAAAGCGGCTTTGCCGACCAGAGCCACATGACGCGCGCCTTCGTTTCCCGCTATGGCCTGACGCCCGGCGTCTATGCGCGCGGTCATTCCTGAACGCTCGCTCCCTTGCAATTTCGTTCAAGACGTCAGGCCTCTGAACCTGTTTGCTTCCGCCGTCTCGAAAGGAGCAGCAGATGAGCAGGGAATTTCAAGGTTATATCTATCTTACTTTGGCGATGACGACTGTCGGCAGTACCGTTATCGCCAGCAAGCTCATTGCTTCCGGATTGCCACCCTTCACGGCTACGGCCTTGCGTTTTGCGGTGGCCTTTCCCTTCTTCCTCTTCCTTATGCGCTGGACAGGGTCGCGGTCGCCTCGGCTTTCTGCGCGGGACCGACTGATCCTTCTCACGCAGGCCGGTGCTGGAAGTGTCGGTTATACGACGCTGTTGATCTCGGGCCTGTCACTAACGTCGGCGGCCAATGCCGGTGTCATCATCGGTACGCTGCCGGTCGTGTCAGCGGCAATCTCCATCCTCGTGCTCGGCGAGAGGCCGCAGCGTTTCCTGCTTCTGGCGATCGGGCTGGCGGCTGCAGGCGTCTTCTCTATTGCTTTTTCGCCGGCTGCCGGTCGTGGGTCGCTTGTTGGCGACATCATGATTTTCGGCGCAGTCATCTGCGAGGGGCTGTTCATCCTGCTCAACAAGCGGCTCGGCACGTCGATTCCGCCATTGACGCAGTCGGCGTTGATGACGGCCATCGGCTTTGTCGTTGCGGGTGTGCCCGCCTTGTTTGAACATCATGATATCGGCACCGCTTCGCAACCGGCTTTGCTTGCGGTCGTCTATTACGCGCTGGTGCCGACTGTGGGTGGCTTCATTCTCTGGTATGCGGGAGCGGAACGCGTCAGCGGCGCGGAGGCCTCTCTTTTTACCGCTGTTGCACCGACAACCTCTGTTATTTTCGCCTTTGTTGTTCTCGGCGAGGCGATCGCTTTCAACCAGATTTTCGGGATTGCCTGCGTTCTGGCAGCTGTCATAGGCCTCGGCTTCGCCAGCCGGACGGCGAGAAGCTAGGCGCGGCGGAAGACGTTGCGATATTCTCGTGGCGTCATGCCGGTCTGCGCCCTGAATTGCCTGTTGAAGTTTGCAAGCGAACCGTAGCCTACGGCATCGGAAATGTGGCCGACGGGCTGGCTTGTGGCGGAGAGGCGGGCGCAGGCATCGCCGATGCGCATGCGGATCAGATAATCGGAGACTGTTGTGCCCGTGTGGCGGCGAAAGAGGCGGTGCAGGCCCGAGACACTGAGGGCCGCGATATCGGCGAGTTCCTCCAGGCCAATCGGGCGGGCGTAATGCAGATGCAGGTGGGTGAGCACTCGGTCGATCCGTTCGCGGCTTTCCTGCAATTCCGGACTCTGGCCGGGCGTGCTGGCAAGCGCGAATGCCTGCCGATCTGTCGCAATGCGTCCGAGGATGCTCAAAAGGGACAGCAGCCGTTCGGCTGGCGGCTTTGAAAAGATCGCCTCGATCTCACTGCGCACAGCGTCCGCCGTTTCCTTGGAAAACTGCAGTCCCCGGTCGGCGCGCGACAGCATGGCTTCGATCGGGGCGAGCTCGACTGCGCCTGCTGTCACCCGACGGATCCAGTCCGGGTGAAACCACAAAACCAGAGCGACATGCGGGCTCGCTTCCTCATATTTTGCCCTCGACACCCAGGTGTGGGGAAGGTTGGGGCCGACAAGCACGAGGTCGCCGTCCTGATATTCGCCGGTATGGTCGCCGATGAAGCGCTGGCCGATAGAGTTCAGTGTCAGTGTCAGCTCGAATTCGGGATGGTGATGCCATTGAAAAGGGATCGCCTCGTCAAGCCGCCGGTTCAGCATGCTCCAGGACGCATCGGCATGGCGTGGCAGGATTTCGAGATAAGGCCTCATGAGGCGCCTTCTAGACCATTGACGCCAGAATAGTATCATAATCTGCCAAGCTGGCACAACATGGACCGCGATGCGAGGTTACACTCCCATCATTGCCTGAAACGACAGGAATGGATCGAATAATGGGAGGATCTCATGGAACTGGCAGTGAAACGCGACGCGCATCCGACGGCCTCGTCGGTCACCACGCAGCTCAAGGACATCAAGAAGAAGCTGCCGCTGCGGGTGCTCTCGGAAGCGGACTGGCAGCACTGGACAAAGAAGGGCTATGTCATCGTTCGTCAGGCCGTTCCTGCGGCGAATGTCGAGCGGCTTGTGGAGGTGCTCTGGCGTTTTGACGAGAAGGATCCGAACGACCCTTCGACCTGGTATGCGCCGCAGCGCCGTGAGCACAAGATGAAAGAGCTCAACAATACCGGCATGCTTGAGATCTACAATCACCAGGCGCTCTGGGATAACCGGATGGAACAGCGCGTCTATGACGTCTTCGTCGATATCTGGGACCGCGAAGACCTGTGGGTGACGATCGACCGCGCCAACCTCAACCCGCCGAAGAAGGTGAAGGGCAACCCGAACGGTTTCATCCACTGGGATGTCGATACGTCGATCCGGCCGCTGCCGATCGGCGTGCAGGGCGTCCTGAGCCTGAAGAAGCAGGATGGCGATGTCGGTGGCTTCCAGTGTGTGCCCTACCTCTTCGAGCATTTCGAGGAATGGGTGAAGACGCAGCCCGAGGATCGCGATCCGATGCATCCCGATATGACCGGCCTTTCCGTCGTCAATATCGACATGGAGCCAGGCGACCTGATGATCTTCAATTCACTTCTCGCCCACGGCGTTCGTCCCAACCATTCGGATAACCGTGTACGCATGGCGCAATATATTTCTATGCATCCGGCCGAATACGACAATGCCGAGGAGCGTGAAGAGCGTATCCGCTTGTGGCGTGAGCTCGATCATCCGAAACGCGATGCCTTCCCCGGCGATCCGCGCGAATGGGAAAAGCACAATGCCAGGACTGCGGAACTGACGCCGCTTGGCCGCAAGCTGCTCGGCCTCGACCGCTGGTAAGACGATAGAAGATCACAAGCCGCGGAGAAGAACTCTTCCGCGGCTTTTTTGCCTTGATGCAGAAGCGACGCATTCGCGTCATGATGCCGCCGGCCGGCTCGCCCCTCACGATTTCGCTGTTGCGCGATATCGAAGCTGCTGACCCCTTGGGATGGCCGCTTCGGCACCCTATGTCTTCGGAAGAGACATCCATTCGGAGATGACATCCATGTCAGGCAAGCCGATCAAGATTCCCGGACCGGATCATCCGATCACTGTCGAACACAATCCTTCCCGCGTCGTCGTCAAGCTCGGCGGCCGCGTGATCGCCGATACGCACGATGCGCTGACGCTGCGCGAGGCTTCCTATCCGCCGGTGCAATATATTCCGCGCAAGGATGTGGATATGTCGTCGCTGGAGCGCACCGACCACGAGAGCCATTGCCCCTATAAGGGGGATGCCTCCTATTACAGCATTCCCGCTGGCGGCGAGCGTTCGAAGAATGCGATCTGGACGTATGAGACGCCCAATCCCGCCGTTGCCAACATCAAGGGCTATATGGCCTTTTACCCTGACAGGGTCGATTCCATCGAGGAGTTGCCGTCTCCCGAGGCGGGGCAGTTCTAAGGGCTAACTAGCCTCCTTCTTCCGATCAATCGCACCGGCAAGGTGGGCCGGATGCGTAAGCGTTTTGGGCTAATATGAAACTCCCTCAGGTCGCAGTATCTTCGCCACGCGCAAGGATTATGCAGGCCGGGAACCTCATGAAACTGGATCAAGTGGAACTTCGCTCCGAAGTGTTGGATATTCGTATTATAGAAAGCATCGGCGATGGTTCTTTCAATCTCGAATTCGACGTCTCTCGCGATAATGGATACGTTCTGATCCTTCTGGAAATACTGGCGGGAAGGGGCGATTTCCTTGTTCAGGGTTTCGATGAGGAAAATAGTGCCGCTGCGTCACTCCGGGGCCGCCAAAGAGTCTATATTGTGAGACCTGCCGAAGCTGCCCGGAGGATTGCGGTCGGCATGTTTGCGGCCGTCAACAGCAAGGTCCGGGCGACGATCGCCTGCTTCAGGCGGAAGATCGCCGTTACATCAGGGGAACTATCGGGGCCGATGTCCCGGGCGCTCTCCAAATTGCTGGTTGCTTCAGCACTTGCCTGGATGGGCATTCCGTCTCCGGACGTTCTGAACACGGTCGGGATTACCACCACTCCCTCTGCCGAGCAGATGAAGAAACTTTTGAGCAGTACGGCGACCATAGGCAGTTCTCAGAATGAACTACTGGCCCTTGTCGATCCGGATCTGCGTTCGGCAATCCTGGATATTATAGAAGAGACCATGTGGCTGCTCGCCATGCGCGACCAGCTCCATTATGCCGCCTGCGAGATGGTCGCCTGCAGTCAGCCAGCAAATTGATGCGGCAATTGCGCGCCGGAGCACATTCGGGTTGACATCAATCATTTTCCAGCAGAACACCGTTCCGCTTTTATAAGATTCCAATAAGTGCCTGTGGCTGGGCCGCACGCCGGTGATTGAACAATGGACATATCAGTGAAAGAGCGGGAAAGCGTTCTGCGTCATCCCGGCTATCTGAACTTCGCCGCCTCCCGAGTCTTCTCTTCGCTTTCCTTTCAGGCCGTGGCTATCGCCATGGGATGGATGATTTACGAACAGACGCACAGCGCCTTTGCGCTTGCGCTCGTCGGCTTCTGCCAGTTTCTGCCGATGGCCGTGCTGACCTTCGTCGTCGGCCATGTCGCCGATCGGTTCGATCGCCGACGGATTGGACTTGTCTGCCAGCTCATCGAAGCGATTACCTCGCTGGTTCTGGCGATAGCAACCTGGCAGCAGTGGCTTTCGCCGATTGGAATGCTTGTTGCGGTCACTATCATGGGCGCGGTTGTCGCCTTCGAAAGGCCGACCATGGCGGCACTCTTGCCGAATATCGTGCCGGCCTCGATGCTGCAGCGCGCCGTTGCTACCTCGACCTCGATGATGCAGACGGCGCTGATCATCGGCCCGTCGCTCGGCGGTCTTCTCTATGGCGTGAGTCCCATAGCCCCCTTCGCGATGTCGGCTGTGCTCTTTGCTGTGGCGAGCTTCAACGTGATCTCGATCCGCATGGAGTGGACGCCATCGAAGCGCGAGCCGGTGACCTTGTCGTCCGTCTTCGCCGGGGTTTCCTTCATTCGCAGCCGGCCGGTAATGCTCGGCACGATCTCGCTCGATCTGTTTGCAGTCCTGCTTGGCGGCGCCACGGCGCTGCTGCCGATGTTTGCCAGCGACATCCTGCATGCTGGTCCGTGGGGGCTCGGCATGCTGCGCGCTGCCCCCGCCATCGGTGCGCTTTGCATGTCGATTGTGCTTGCCCGACGGCCGCTGACAGCAGATGTCGGTCGCAAGATGTTGCTGGCCGTCCCAGTCTTCGGCGTGGCCACCATCATCTTCTCGCTTTCCACCAACATTGCGCTCTCCGTCGTCGCGCTGCTCGTCGTCGGGGCCTCGGATACCGTGAGCGTTGTGGTTCGCAGCTCGCTGGTGCAGCTTCTGACGCCGGACGAAATGCGCGGGCGCGTCAATGCCGTCAATTCGCTCTTCATCGGCACCTCGAACCAGCTCGGCGAATTCGAATCCGGCATGCTTGCCGGCGTGCTCGGGCCGGTCGTGGCGGGCATTGTCGGTGGAGTGGGCACGATCGCAGTCGTGCTCATGTGGACGCGGTTTTTCCCCGATCTTCTCAAGGTGAAGACGCTGCAGGGCTGATGGGCTCTCACCTTGCCGCATCGGCGGCGGGCGTTAATTGACGTGGCAATGTCGGATGTGGGCTGCGCCGAACGTCCTGCGGACGTTAACGCAAGAGGAGAAGTGCAATGTCCTATGTTGATGGTTTCATCGTCGCCGTTCCCCGCGAGAATGTCGATGCCTATAAGGAGTTTTCGGCTTATGCCGGATCGATCTGGAAAGAATACGGCGCGCTCGAATATGTTGAATGCCTTGGCAATGACGTGCCCTATGGCGAATTGACCTCGTTTCCTCGCGCCGTCATGGCCAAGGACGACGAGGTGGTGGTCTTTTCCTGGATTCTCTACGGATCCAAGGAGAAGCGTGACGAGATCAATTCGAAGGTCATGGCCGATCCGCGCCTTTCGAGCGACAAATGGAAAATGCCATTTGATGGCAAGCGCATGATCTATGGCGGTTTCGAGGAATTGCTGCGACTCTGATATCGTGACCGTGCCATTGACTTCGAAGGCAAGGCGCGCCACCTCGCACAGACAGTTGCGACGGAGACCGCCTTGCCCCAGACAATAGTAACGCTTTCCACGCGCGGCCAGGGCCTCTACGAATTCACCGATCAGGCCAATGCCTTCGTGCGCCAGTCTAGTATGCAGGAGGGGCTGCTGACGATATTCGTGCGCCATACCTCCTGTTCGCTGCTCATCCAGGAAAATGCCGATCCTGATGTGAAGACTGACCTCAACAATTTCTTCCGCCGTCTCGTGCCGCCGTCTTCCGACCCGTCTATGCGTTGGGTCGTTCACACGACGGAAGGGCCGGACGACATGCCGGCGCATATTAAGGCGGCGCTGACGCAGGTTTCGATCGGCATCCCCGTCAGCAACAGCCGGCTGGTACTCGGCACCTGGCAGGGCATCTATCTCTTCGAGCACCGTGACAGGCCGCATCGACGCGATGTCGTCCTGCATCTCAGCGGATAATTGGTCTAACCAAATCTGGGCGAAACCAGCTGCCGCGTCATTAACCGTTCTGAATGTCAACTGAATGGGCGGTTCGAACGGCATTCAGCTTCACGCGTTTAGTCTCGAGACAATCCCAGAAGGGGAGATCGAGGAACTATTCACGAGGAGACCATCCCATGTCGCATTTTCTTGCCAAGGCTTCGCTTGCCGCGCTGATCGCTCTCAGTTCCATCCCGCTTGCGGGCTCTGCCGCTTTCGCGGCGCCGCAGACGGATTTCGTCGTCAAGGCACAGTACTACCACCGTCCGCCGGTTCGTGGCTGCTCGCCTGTGGAAGCCATCCGCAAAGCCCGCTATTCCGGCCTTCGTGACGTGCGCATTTCCAATATCACGCCGCGCCGCGTCGTCGTTGCCGGCCGGTATCGCCATGGCTGGGACCGCATGACTTTTGCTAATGTGCGCGGCTGCCCGCTCATGTACCGCTAATTCCTTCGGTTCGTAGGCAGGAAAATCCGGCTTTGGAGCACTTTGCCTTGACCGCGACACGTTCACCGGTCTTCTGTCGGAACTGTATGTCAGTGATTCCGAAATAGGCGTCGGCATTGCCCACGCGGCTACTAAACACGAGGATCTTTTTCATGATGCAGTTTCTGGCGAAGGCGGGGCTTGCCGCCCTTCTTTCCGCAGCTGCGCTGGCCGGCACGGTTGCGCCGGCTGCCGCACAGGTGAATATCATTATCGGCGAACCTGACCGTCGTCCGCCACCGCCTCCAGGCTACGGCCGTCCGCCACTGCCACCGCCGGGCTACGGTTATGGCCGTCCGCCGCGTGGCGGTTGTGATCCGCGCATGGCGGAAAATATCGCCCAGGATTACGGCCTGCGCCGCACGCGTATCGTCGATGTCTCGCCCCGCCGTGTCGTGGTGCAGGGCTGGAGCCGTCGTGGTCCCGACCAGATGGTCTTCGGCAACGTTCGCGGGTGCCCGATGATGCGTCGATAATCAAGCGCTATCGTTTATTACAAAACCGCCCTTGCAGTCTGCAGGGGCGGTTTTCTTTTGAATAGGGTACGGGCGTGGGACAGGGCGCCGAAGCGCCCTGTCGCTTTACTGCTCGATCGCGAATGTCATGTTGACGGTGACATTATAGTTGTTTTCGCCCCCCTGAACCGGCACGGCCGCAACATCGGATGCTTCCTTCATCATCGCTGCACGATAAACCGGCTGTGGCATCGGACGCATGACGTTTTCGGTGATCTCGATGATCCGGCCGACCTTGACGCCGGCGGCTTCACTCAGCGTCCTTGCCTTCTTGACGGCGTTGGCGACGGCGTTCTTGCGAGCTGCCTCGAGGGCTGCTTCCGGCTTATCGTTGGTGAACTGGATGTCGCCGCCCTGATTGATGCCGAGAGTGACGGACTGGTCGATGATCTCCCCGAGCTTGGAAAGGTCGCGGACGCGCACGGTGACCGAATTGCTGGTCTGGTAGCCGATCAGCTCAGGCGGCTGCGGCTGGTTATCGATCGGCTGCGGATAATTGTACTGCGGCTGGATCGAAAAGCCTGACGTCTGCAGATCGCGCTCGGCAATGCCGCTTTTCTTCAGGGCAGCCAAAACCTCGTTCATGGCCTTGTTGTTCTCATCGAGTGCCTCGCGGGCAGTTTTTGCCTGTTTGACCACGGAGAGATTGACGACGGCCATATCGGGAGCCAGTGCCGATTCGCCTTCTGCGGACACGTTGATGACCGCTTCGCGCGGCCGATTCTCCTGCGCCAGAAGTGGAGCGGCTGCTGCAAGCGGCAGGCTCAGAAAGGCTGTCAGAAGGGCAGTCTTGGTGTAGTTCGGCGCCATGTTCGTTCCTCGGCTGTTTGCGTCCCTGCGAGCTTTGTGTCTGCTGATTGTGAAGCTATTGCGGCAGAAACCGGTAAGCGAAATACTTTACTGTGGGCGAGTATTTTCGACTAAAGGATGTATGGGGGCAATCAACGCATGGTAGGTAATACGGGCTTATGGCTGTTGCCCGGGCTTAAGCCTCGACTTATAAAGAACCGCATTTCTGTCTCATGCTGAAGTTTAGCCTTTATGAAAATCGGTGCCTATGTCATCAACCTGAACCGGTCGGTCACCCGGTGGGAAGGGCTTTCGCAGAAGGCTAACTCGCTGGCGCTCAAAGTCGTCAGGATATCGGGAGTGGATGGCTCCGAGATCCAGCCGCACGACAAGGCGGATATTGACAAGCGGCAGTTTCTTCTTCGCAATGGCAGGAACTATCTGCCAGGCGAGCACGGCTGCTATCGCAGCCACGTCAAGGCGCTCGCGGAATTTCTCGACAGCAGCAACGATGCGGCAATCATCATGGAAGATGACGTGGAGCTTCGGGCCGATCTGATAGAACGGGCAGAGGCTGTGCTGATCGCGGTCCCCAAAGCGGAACTGGTCAAGCTCCTGAACCATCGGTCCAAGGGCTTCCTGCAGAAGGCGACGACGAAATTCGGCGATGCGGTGGGCCGCTGCATCCACGGGCCACAAGGTTCGGCCGCCTGTTATCTGGTCACCCGCTCCGGCGCAAAGAAGCTACTGCGGAGCATGGCCGTCATGGTCTATCCCTTCGATGTGGCGTTAGAGCGCGGCTGGTCGACCGAGGTTAATACCTTTACGGTCAGGGACAATCTGATAGAGCTAGGGCCGAACAGTCACGAAACGGCGATCGCGACGAAGCTCGATTACAGACGGCAGAAATTCAAGGGACTGCGCCGCTCCGTCACGCATCTGCTTCGCGCCGCTGATTATGCTAGAAGGGTACAGTATTCTCTATGGTAGCGAGCGAAGAGCCGATTGCCACGCCCCCACGCCTCAAGCCCGTCCTTGTCATCCTGTGGCTGCTGTTGATATCGGCTCCCATTGTGGAAAGCGATACCTATCGCTATGCCGCACTGCTGCTGATCGGCACGACTTTCGCGTTTTTTAAGCCGAATTATCAGCTGCTGAAGCGTGACTGGCTGGCGAACGCCTGCGTTGCATGGGGCACTTATGCGCTGCTGCGCTTCCTTTTTGGCCTGATCGTCTACGGCGAGAAGGGAGCATCCGACTGGCTCTACGCCTTTCCGCTGTTCTTTCCAGCTGTCGGAATCGCGCTTTATTGCAGCCGGAAGCATATCGAAACGGTCTTTGCGATCTATTTCCCTGTGGCGCTTGCCGCCTTGCTGATCTCCACCGACTACCGGCTGATCCTTGCAGGCAACGACCGTATTTCGCCGCTTTACCACAACAACCTGATCCATGGCGCGATTGGTTGCGGCTTCCTGACGATCGGCGCCTTTTACTGGCTGCTGCACGCCTGGGAGACTGGCAAGCTCGCGCGCCGTTCCGGCAGCTGGATCATAGCTGTCGCGACGCTCGTCATCGCGCTCTGCCTTTTCAATATATATGGCTCCAAGGCGAAAGGCGTCTGGCTGAGCCTCGTCCTCGTCGGGCCTCTCATGCTCGCCTCGCTGCTGCTTTATGCAGACAGACGCCGGGCTGCGCTAGTGGGAACTGCTGTCGTCGCTCTCATCGCAGCCGCACTTTTTGTCGGTGGCGACGATATCTGGCGGTTTGCCGGCCCAACCTACGAGGCAACAGCACGGATCGAGACCGAAATCTCGGCGCATGGTGTATGGAATGCGGTCGCTGATGCGATTGCGTCGAAAGATACGCCGGAATCGATGAGTGAACGGCTGCAACTCTGGGCGAATGCTTCGGAAGTGATTGCCCAGGCACCTCTCTTTGGGGCCGGCAATCACTGGCTTACGATCTGGGGCTCGACCACCTATGCCAGCGTGCCCTATACGCTGCTTCACAACGGCTACTTCGAAATGCTTGTCCGCCACGGGCTCTTTGGCATCATCGTTTTCAGCGTTCTGGCGGTCGCCATGTATAGACGGGTGCTGGCCGCCAGGAAGGAAAAGCTAATCAGCCTCAGCGCATTACTGGCCTACACCATGGTCACGCTGTTTTTCCTCGGAACGATCCTGTCCAACTCTAACAACCGGCTGGCGATCGGCGAATCGTTCTTCTTCGTGTTCTCCGCTGTCGCATTTGCCTGCGGGCTTATGCTGAAGAAGGGGGAGATCAAGCAAGGGGCCAACATGATCGTGGGTGATCAAAAAGCCGCGTGAGGGGGCAGAAACTCAGCCCAAGAGGGACTGCCGAGCGCTCCCAAGTTGGAGCGCCCGCGTTGTCAGATGCCGAAATCGTCCAGAAACGAAGGATGGATGGCAGTCTTCCTTGCCTCGCGCGCATCACGATAGCGCTGCTGGGCAGAACCGATTCCATTAACAAGTCGTCTCATAAGGCCGCCTTTGCGGCGTTTAAAAATCAAGGGCATAGCAAGCTCACTTTTTTTATTTTTGTTAGCTGGCGAGCATATAATTTGTGCGTGATGCTGCAACAATGGGCATTTTAGCATGCCACCTATGCATAATGTGACAGTGATATGACATTAGCGCGGTTTCGCGTTTCGCCGACGTGCGACGCTTCCTCCTGTGCCCGATGGTATCGGCCATAGCGGTACTGTAAGATGCCGCTGTCGTCCTTTCGGAGGGCCGACTTGCAGCCGTTCTGATTGCCGATGTCGTGAGCTATGGCCGTCTAAGCGAGGAACTGCCGTTTTCAGTGATTTGCAGAGCTCGAAAGCCCCTTTTTATTCCACGGGGGATAGCAGCATCCTTGGATGCATGCTTAGATTGAAAGGGGGCTAGCGTTTCGGGGGAAGGGCTGTCGGGATGATCCGCAACCTATTTTTAAGTCTGGCCACAATGGCCATGGTGCTGGCGAGCGGAGCCTCCCAGGCTGCGGTGGACACAATACCCTATTGGGGTAACGGCCGCTGGAAAGTTGAGGCCATACCAGCGACCCGAAAATGCCTGGCAGACGTGACCTATACTTCAAAGCGCGGACAGCTCTTCAACTTGGCCTTTGATGCTTACATCGACGGCAGCGCTGAGCTTCTGGTTTTTTCCCCGCCGTGGGCGAATCTGTACACGGAAGGCCGCAAGTACTGGGTCAATGTCAGCTTCGATAACGGCAAACCAAACCGTCTGCTGGCGGTTGCTTATTCCGATGGTGGGCTGGCATTTTCAGATCTGTCGCCGGACGCCATCATGGCCATTGCCAAGAGCAGTTCAATCTCGTTTGGATACCAGGGAAATATTCTGGCCACGCTCAATCTGCCGGGGTCCTATGACGCATTGGACAAAGCAATCGAGTGCGCGAACAAACTTAAAAGCGTGCTGCAAAATGATGGAACCGGGCCGGCAGACGAGACTGGTCCAGCTGACGGAACGGGGCCTGCAGATGGAGCGCCAACCATAACACTCGGGCCACTTCAACAGCAGCCTTCAGTTCCGGCAAGCCCAGCACCACCGACTCCGGCGCCTGCCGAGCCAACGCGGAATAAGAGTCCAACACGGCTTGATCTTTAACTGCGTGCCAGATCTTCTGGGCGCGCTACAGTTTATCAGGTTTTTCGCTTTGGAAGGAGATGGTGGGCCCGGAGGGACTCGAACCCCCAACCAAGCGGTTATGAGCCGCCGGCTCTAACCATTGAGCTACAGGCCCGGCACCTAAGGTGCTGTCAGCCGGGGCAATGGCACCCGCGGCTTTTGTCCGCTTAACGCAAATTTAGGGCGGTCACAAGCCATGAGCGCAAGCATCTGTGGACGATGCATATTTGCTGGTTGCCCTATGGAACCTTCGCACGCCGGCCACATTTACAGCTGTCAGACTAGATCTGAAGAGGGCGATCGCAGAATGGTGGCTTCCCAGGGTGCCGTGGTGCTCATTGTCGAAGATGAGCCGCTGATCAGATTCAATATTCTGGATGTGCTCGAGGAGGTAGGGCACGTGGCGCTCGAAGCCGGAAACGCTGACGAAGCACTGGTGCTTTTGAAAGCGCGCAGCGATGTCGATGTCCTCTTCACGGATGTCAACATGGCCGGTTCGATGGACGGCATCCAGCTTGCCAAACGGGTGAGGGCGATGCGGCCGAATATTGGTATTATCATCACCTCGGGCCTGGTGCGGCTCGATCCTCTTTCGCTGCCTGCCAACGCGACTTTCCTGCCGAAACCCTATCAGCACGAGGCTTTGATTTCGGCGATCGCGTCCATGATCCGGTAGTGCCCTCAGGGTCTAATCAGGGCTTGCCAGCGACGGTGGCGGGACAGGAACGCCCGTAGCCCTGGTCGCGGCTTCGGTTTCTTCAATTTGCTTGCGGGCTTGTTCATTTGTCGTTTCGCCGCGCAATTCAGCTTCGGCAGCACTCCAGTGGCGCAAATCTTCGCCATCCGGCCTGCCTTCCTTTTCCCATATTGCATAGGCGCGCTCGCGCACGCGGTCCTCGTTTCGGTCCGTCATGTGTGCCTCCCGTGGCTTTCCGAATACCGATAAACCGGCCGAGAAGTGGAATGTTCCGGCCGGAAATCGGAGATTTGAACGGCGCAGCCGGGCCCGAAGGGGAGGTCTGCTTCTGGCCCGGCCGCTGCCTCGGGAAACCGTCAATTATAGCTGCTCTTCAGCAGCTCGGTTTCCTGATGCGCCTTCTTCTCGTAGATCGTGAAGAGAGCCATCGAGAGCAGATAGGAGAGGAAGGGGTCTCCCATCTGTGTCGCGATATCGCGGGAAGCCAGGATATGTTTTTCCAACGCGCCGATCTCTTTTTGGACTGCGGTTTCACTCAAGCGGTTCATGCTGCCATCTCCAGGAATTGGGTCACGACGGAACGCGTCGGGACGTAGCGGATGTAGAGGGGGGTGTCGATGCCAAGGGAAGCGCGCATCCTGTCCAGCACGCGCTCGGAAACTTCGAAGGCGCCGCAGCAGACTGGATACTTGCCGTAGCCATCGGCGCGGCCGAGTTCTTCAACCTCGGCACCGGCGCGCTTGTAGATGCGCTTCAAATGGGGTTCGTAATTGGAGATCATGGTGTGAATGCCGTGATCGAGGGCGCATTCGCAGAGTGCCAGAAGCAGCATCGAGAAGGCGCGACCGGCATCGACATCGGGGAAATCGGCTGCGATCGCCTCCTCGTCGATGCACATGCGGGTGCCTTCCCAGATGCCGGGGGCGACGAGATCGGCTGCCTGCGGGAAAGTTTCCCGGAAGACGTCGTAAAGGAGGGTCGGTCCGGTCGTCGGCATCAGGCGCATACCGCCATAAAGGCGGGTACGGGTTTCGTTGCACCAGACGAGATAGGCCGGGCAGAGCGAGTCGTAGCTGTCGCGCTCGAAGGGGCCGATTACCGGAACGTTCCAGCCAAGCTTGTCCGCGAAGACTTTCTTACGCAGGCGGAACATCTGGTCGAGTATGAAAGCGTATTTTTGATACTCATGAGCCTGAATGATAACGAACATTTTTCCCTCCAGCGTGTTGGGTTCGTGAGGGCAGAATGGTTCAGGAAGGCGGTGTCGGAAATTCCCTCATATGGGCGCCTACAGATGAGCCCCCGCATATGAGGGGGGGCGTTTTCTTGTCAGCTCAAGTCATTCTGTTGGCTGAACCGGGCCGTCTGATCGACCGGCCGGGCCGGCCGTAGGCCTCGGCTACGACGTGCACCGGCCGGACGAGCATCCGACTCCGCTTGCGCCCCAGAATGATTGGAGCTGTCGAGGAAGAGCTTTAGGGATTAATGATGCGCAGCTGCACGGCTCGCGAGGCGGCCGCGGAAATGGTGGCGCAGCCGAGCTTGAAGCGGGCGGTTTTCAGGTAATCGCGGGTTGTATGCTCGGAAATGCCGAGGATGACGGCGATGTCCTTGTAGTCCTTGCCGAGTGCCGTCCAGTGCAGGCATTCGATTTCGCGCGGGGAAAGTGTCGGAACCGGGTCGTTCTCGCCATGCAGCTCGTAGATGGCCTTTCGATGGACGAGGTGGGCGATCTCGATCCACTCATTGCGATAGGTCTTGACCATGGTGTTCCAATCATCGAGCGGAATACGGGCGTTGATTGAAAGCAGCGCCCGCCGTTGCGCCTTGTCGGCAATCGGGATCGAATAGCCGTTTCCGCCAATCCCGTGCTTCTGGGCGTCGACCAGCATGGCATAGGCTTCGGGCGTCGGTTCCACCTCGCTCCAGTCGAAAGGCAGCTGGCGTTCGAAGCCCTGTTTGACGATCGGATCGACCTTCACATAGCTGTTGAGCAGGTAGCGCGACACCCAGGCATCGGGATAGGTCGTGCGCACGAAGGGGGAATCGATCTTTGCCGCAATGGTCTGTGCGAGGTGATAGGTGACGTAGTCGACGGCGTATCCCGCTTGGAAAATGCGGATGGAAGCATCGACATTTTCCGCAGCCTTGATCTGTTCGAAAACGGCTTCGAATTTTTGCGAATGGCTATTTTCCGTCATCGTGCCGCCTGCCTTAAATCGTTCAATTTTATCGCGAGTAATGTCAACAATACAAGGCATCCCCACATATGCGGGGAATGACTTTTCCAGATCCGTCTGTTAGCGCCTTTTTCGAGGAGGCTCCAGATGGATAGCAAGAGAACGTTCGACATCGCCGAATGCCATCAGGCAGCCAAAGGGCTGAAATCAAGCTGGCAGGATATGGCCGGCTCCGAGGCGCTGATCCGCGCGCTCGTCGCTGAACGCAACGGCGATACGTTGCTTGCCTTGTTCTGGACAGAGGTTCACCGGACGCTCTGCGAAGAGAAATAATCGCTCCTTTATCATTACATCAGTCACGAATTCCTTCTGTATAGATGGGATTGCTGAGCGCTCGGATCGGCTGCTGCGCCGGTTCGAAGCCGGCGCGCCCTTGCGCACGGGCAGGGTGAGCACCGGCTGCGGCCGCAGCTCGCGAGGGCTCGCGTCGTGAGCGAGCGTCAGCACAATGTCGGCGCCTGACGATGCCGAGGTCGATGATGCAATCCTCGGCCTTTTCATAGTCCGTCGTCACGTGGAGGCGGGTGGTACCTTCGGACATATCGAAGTGCACGTAGAAATAGGGATCGTTCACCTGGTCGGCACGTGTGACATGGACGGTGAGTTCGGTCATCGAAAAGCCCATCGGCAAGGTTCGGATACGTCGTGTAAAGCAGCAAGATGACAGGCATATCGCGAACGTATCGCATCGGCCATCCGAGCAAAATGGCGTATGAACACGTCTTCACTTTCGGCCGTCAATTAATGAAGGTCTCATATTCCAAGCAAGACATGCGAGGGCAGGACGGACAAAATATCCAGCCTATTCCGATATCTCTCTCAATTATGCTTGACGGATCGTTACCGCGAAGCGCAAAGGTGCTTGTGGAAACGATTACACAGCCGCAGTTGTATCATATCGGGAGGGATGGCTGGTCCTGCGTTGGGATGCACGGCGCCTTACGTGAGCCGCAGGGTGGCGGCAGGAACGGCCCAATGGAATGGAAATGACCGAAAAGCGCGTGCATCTGGTCTTTAAGACTCATCTCGACATCGGCTTTACCGATCATGCCAAAAAAGTTCGCCGCCAATATCACGAACGCTTTATCCCGCAGGCGATCGAGACTGGTGCGCATTTCTATGCCGAAAATTCTGAAGAGCCGAAGTTCATCTGGACGACGGGCGCCTGGCTGATCTGGGATCATCTAAATTCGCGTTCGCCTGCCGAGGTCGCAGCACTTGAGCAGGCGATCGAACGCGGGCTAATCCGCTGGCACGGCCTGCCTTTCACCACCCACACCGAACTGATGTCGCCTGACCTGTTCCGCGCCGGTCTTTCCTATTCGCAGGAGTTGGACCGCCGTTTCGGCAAAAAGACGATTGCGGCGAAGATGACCGACGTTCCTGGCCACACACTTGGCATGGTGCCGCTGCTGGCAGAGGCCGGCATCCGCTTCCTGCATCTCGGCGTCAACACTGCTTCCCCGCCGCCTGATGTACCCGATGTTTTCCGCTGGCGCGCGCCTGATGGCGCTGAAGTCGTCGTCATGTATCAGCGCTCCTATGGCGAGACCTATTTCCCCGAAGGTTTCGACGACGGGCTGAGCTTTGCGCATACGCAAGACAATATCGGTCCGCAGAGCGTGCCGCAGACTGCGGAAGCCTATCGGGACATGCGTCGCCTCGAGCCTGGTGCAATCATCCGCGCGGCGACACTGGAAGATTATGGCGCGCTCCTTTGGGAGCAGCGGGAACGTTTTCCGGTGCTGGAGCTGGAACTGGGCGATAGCTGGATTCATGGCAGCGCCACCGATCCCTTAAAGACGGCGAAGTTTCTGGCGCTACAGCGGCTCTATGATCGTTTTGCAGGCGAAGGGCTCAACAAGCGCCGGCTCGCCTTCGGCCGCGGGCTCGCCATGGTGGCGGAGCATACATGCGGAGTGGATATCAAATCCTATCTGCGCGATGACAAGGCTTGGGCAAGGGCCGATTTCGAAGCCGCGCGCAAAACGGATTACCGGTTCGCCTATACCGAGGCATCGTGGGACGAGCAACGGGGCTATATAGATCAGGCTGTTGCCGAACTCGATGCCGACGATCAGCGGCAAGCACAGGCCGAGCTCGTGCAGCTTTTCGCGCCGGCGCTCGTCGATCGCACGCGTCGCGAGACCCGTCTCAGTGCCGGCGGTTGGTCGATCGAGTTGAATGACGTGACGGGCGATATCACGGCGCTTGCATCACCGCAGGGCCGTCGGATCGCCGGCCGCGCCGGCTCCTTGATTGCCTATCGTTATGAGAGCTATGACGCGGCCGACGTCAACAGGCATTTGGACAGTTATCTCACGCATCGCCAGGAATGGTCTGTGCTGGATCACGACAAGCCGGGGCTTGGCGGTTCGGGCGCTGCGTTCTCCAATATTTTCGCGCCCGATCTCGAGAGTGCCGGCGAGGACGGGATTCTGCTTTCCATGCCCGCCGAAGCCGTCGAGCGGTTCGGCGCACCGCGCCAACTCGCCATCCAATTTTCGGCCGATGGCGATGCCTTGCAACTGCGCCTTTCGCTGCACGAGAAGCCGGCGAATCGCATGCCGGAAGCGAGTTTCCTTTCCTTTACGCCCGAGATCGCTGGGGATTGGGCCTTCAAGAAGATGGGTCTCTGGCACCAATCTGGAGATTTCGCCAGGTCCGGTGGTGCACAGCTTCAGGCCGTCACTGCGGTTCGCGGCGATTTCGGTAACGCAGGGGCGCTCGTCGTTGTGCCCCTGGACACGCCGCTGGTCGCGCCGCAGGGCTGGGATTTCATGCGCTTCTGCAAAAGCTTGCCTTCTTTTGAAGAGGGTATCCGCTTCAACCTGCACAACAATAAATGGGGAACCAACTTCCCCCTGTGGTGGGAAGGTGATTTCTCGGCCCGTTTCCGGATCAATCTGGAATAGCGGTGCGTTCAACCTGCTTGCGACAGCTTTTGGCGATGGTTGCCAAGCGCGGCCGGCTTGCGTGGTTTCGGCGCTTTCGGGCGAAATTTGATGAGAACTTCATTGCCATCCGTTGAGGCACGCGTGCGTTCCAGCCTCTCGCGTTCGGCTACTGCCTGCAGCCAATGTTCGGCGTCGCGGCCATGCGGCCTGCCTTCCGCTTCCCAGATCGCATAGGCTCGCTTGCATATCCACTCATGCCGGGAGGTGTTGCTCATTGTTCCGTCCTTCTTGCGCCGATCTTCTTCCCCGCGATCGATTCCACACGACTGGCCTTCCGCCACGGGCGGTACCTCGAGCTGATCTTGTAATAGGAGCCGGTAATATGCCGGCATTTCGATGGGGGCCGCACGGCGTGTTGCCATGCTCACCGGAAGAACGATTTCACCTGATATGTGTTCCCGACATATTGTGTGAAATTTCGCTCCAAGGAGGAGCGGTCACGCTGGGCGTGACCGCTCGCTGTTGGCTTCGTCATGTTTGACGCTCCAGTCCTTGTGTGATTTCTCGCCGGGCGGTGTGCGATGGATGGTGGCGTCATCGGAATGAGTGATGTCGCGGGGCTTAGCGCCGGAGACGCCGCTGTTGCGGCGGCCCTCGTCCGTACGGGCGAATTGTCCTTCGGCATCTTTGCGGATTTTGTCTTTATCGCTCATGATCCTGTCCTACTCGCGAACCTGATCGGGCCGAACAGGGGGACGACGCTTGGCGGCCATCAGCAAGTCCAGTTCGATGGAAGACGGACCGAAGCGGGTAAAAAGGCTTTCTGCCTGCTCGTCCTTAAGGCCGTATTTGGCTGCGAACTCGCGAAGGCTGTAAGGACGGCCACGCAGAGTGCGGCTGCGTCGTTCAGGTTGGTGAATGTGCGTCATTGCTGATCTCCCCAGACTGCTTGCGGGGGCAAAACCGGCCAACGCGCTAAAGGTTCCAAAACTGGCCTTCTGATACCGTCTTACAGGCGAAAACGCTGACGAGCCTAGCTCAACGGCAAAAAAATGCTGACAAGTCTCAATGAATTTCAATCGGTTAGATGTTCAGGCCGACTGAGGAGGCAGAAATGGCTTTATCACGCGTGTGTTACTCTATAAAATGAATCGTGTATCCGGTCCGAAGGAGGAGCCGAGCTTTTGTTTCCGCGTTGATCCGGGCCGGGTCTGAGGAAGCTGGCTTAATCCATCAGAGGAGACAGACATGATGAATGCACTGCCGCCACTTCACAACGGACATGCCCCGTTTACCCTGCAACAGCTGTTCCGTGAGGCTCTTTATGCCTATGAGGAATGGGACGGCGAGCTGACGGAGCCGATTGTCACCCATGAAGGCAGGGTCATTCCGATCAGCTTCGTTTTTGAAGCAATGCGTGAATGCACCGATATCGTCCCGGCCAATATTGTCGGTGCCGTCACCGAACGTCTGACTAAACCCTGGGAAGGCGAGGGGCCGCTGGACCAGATGACTTTTTCCACGGCAGCGCGCGTCCTGCGCGTTCTGGTGCGCAAGCGCCTTCTTGCCAACGGCACGCCTGACATCGTCGCACTTTCGGCGCGAGCATCCGAAGCTGAACCCCGCGAATAGACATGCGGGATCGCGGCACCAGTCGCGATCCTATTCTACTTCTGGGAACCCCGCTCATTTCCAGCCGTTGAAAAGGCAGAGAAGGAATGAGCACCATGTTGAGATCCATTTTACACGAAATCATGGGAACGGGTCGCGAGCCTCATCTGCCGCGATCGCTCGAGCAGTTTCTTGGCGAGAAGAACGTCTTGATCGTCTTCGCGGATTCTGAGGATGACAGGCCGATCATTCAGGACGAACTGCTGCGTAAGTCGCAGATGCGGCTGATCGAGGACGATATCGAGGTCTTCACCATCGCCGGTGGCGGAGCGTTTTCCCTGTTCGAGGATGGATATGATCTCGATGCCGACGATGTGCGCGAACAGCTTCAGGGGCCGATCAGCGGCGAATTCGGACTGGTACTGATCGGCACTGACGGCAAGATCAAACTGCGGTCAAGCGAACCAATGAGCGCAGAAGAAATCAGCCGCGCTGCCGATATCTCTTCGCCCAGTCATTAAAGCTCGAATGCTTCCCTGAGGCCGAAGCTTTTGCGTTCGCGCAGGTCGAGGTCAGCCTCGATATGGGCGATGTGATGCAGCATCAATTGGCAGGCGCGATCGAGTTCCTTGCGCTCGATCGCCTCGATAATGTCACCGTGTTCGGCGTGTCCGCAGCTTGAGACCGTCGATTGACCGTAAAGAGCGATCACCAGGGAGGAGCGGGCGACGAGTTCTTCCATGAAACGCTGCATGATCGCATTCCCGGATATGGCTGCGAGCGTCAGGTGGAAATCGCCCGATGCCTTGATCTCCGCGCGTCTGGCCGTCTGGCCGCGCTCGCCCATCAGCCGGCCTTCTTCCAAAAGCAGCTGCTTCAAGTGCTGAATGTCCGACGACGTCATACGGTCGGCCGCCTCCCGCAGAATGCCAGGCTCGACCAGCCTTCGGGCGGCGAAGATCTGCCGGGCTTCTTCCGGGGAGGGGTAGGCGACAAAGGCGCCGCGGTTTTTCTCGACGCTGACGAGACCTTCATAGGAAAGCGCCTGCAGGGCAGCGCGCGCCAGCGTGCGGCTGACATTGAAGAGATTGCCGACGTCGCTTTCTGACAGTTTCGTGCCGGGTGATAGCCGCCGCTCGACGATAGCGTCCCTGATCGCATCGCGGATCTGCGGGACGCCCGTTTCCTGGGTGTCGTCGTGTCTCATGGCGCTGGCAGCGGATTTCATGAAATCGGTTCCTTGGTGTCAGCAAACAATAGCTGCCTTCGTCTCAAAAGTTAAATGATTTTGCGCGCATAAAGCAGCTCTTATTGTATACGATCTTCTGCACAAATTGAGCACGAAAGCTCATTTTGTGTGCAGCGCGAAAAATGCTCTACCTTTCGCCAATGTGCATCATGTCATGAAAAGCTCATGATTTGTAAGGGCTTGGAGCGCTGCCTGCGAACTGGCACGGCGGATGCATCGTCTTTCTCGAACAGGGGAAGACACGATGTCGAAAGCGGCAGAGATCGATATAGCATCCGTTTCGAAGGTCTATGGCGCGACCACGGCGGTCCATGCCATCAGCCTGAAAATCCCGGCCGGCTCCTATTGCTGCTTCCTGGGGCCGTCAGGGTGCGGCAAGACCTCGACGCTGCGCATGATCGCCGGTCACGAGAGCATCTCGTCGGGCGACATCCGTCTCGGCAATGTCGTCGTCACCGATTTCCCGCCGGCAAAACGCGGCACGGCGATGATGTTCCAATCCTATGCGCTGTTTCCGCATCTCGACCTCGTCGACAACGTCGCCTTCAGTCTAAAGATGAAGGGCGTCGACAAGGATGAGCGCCGCTCCAAGGCGCTGGAGATGCTGAAGCTGATGCAAATGGATGCCTATGCATCCCGTCGGCCGGCGCAGCTTTCTGGCGGCCAGCAGCAGCGTGTCGCCCTGGCGCGTGCGCTGATCACCGGTCCGGAAGCACTGCTGCTAGACGAGCCGCTGTCTGCACTCGATCCCTTCCTGAAGATCCGCATGCGGGCGGAACTGAAGAAACTGCAGAAGACACTCGGCATCACCTTCGTACATGTGACGCACAGCCAGGAAGAGGCGATGGCGCTTGCCGATCTCATCGTCATCATGAACGACGGGCGGATCGAACAGGCCGCTTCGCCGCGTCAGGTCTTCGAAAAGCCGGCGACCGCTTTTGTCGCCCGGTTCATGGGCGATCACAATGTTCTCTCCGGCCGCGTCACATCGAGCGAAGGCGGCATTCTCACGCTGGTCGTGCCGGAGGGACAAAGTTTCTCGGTGCGCGGGACGGGCAGGGAGGTCGGCGAAGCTGTCGATATCGGCATCCGCACCGATCGCGTCCGCCTGACGGCCGCCGAGGACAAGACGCTCGGTTTCTCCGGTATCGTTTCCAACATTGAATATCGCGGCTCCTCGGTGAAAATCACCGTTTTCGGCGCCGGCAGCGACGACTTCACCGTCATCGCAAGTGACAGCGATTACTTCGCAAAGCCGGTCTCGGTCGGCGATGCGGTATCTCTGAGTTGGGCTCTGGAGGATGCCGTCCTCCTTGGCCGCGTTTCCGCATGACCTTCAGCATCAAAAAAAGGGGAACTGCCATGACGACTGAAACGAATACCACCAAAGCGGAAAAGGGTATTTCCCGCCGCTCGCTTCTGAAGACTGGGGCTGCCGCCGTCGGCGCCATTGCCGGCTCGGGCGCCATCACCGGCTTCCCGACCATCTGGGCGCAGTCCAACATCACGCTTCGCCAGTTCGGCACCGGCGTTTCGAACATCAATGCCATCGCCGAGAAGTGCAAGCAGGATCTCGGCATCACGCTGGAGATGACGGCGACCGATTCCGACGCTGCCGCTCAGCGCGCCGTGACCCAGCCCGACAGCTACGATATTGCCGATATCGAATACTGGATCTGCAAGAAGGTCTTCCCGACCGGTGTTCTGCAGCCGATGGACGTCAAGAAGCTCAAGTATTTTGACAAGGTCGTGCCGATCTTCACGACCGGAAAGCTGAAGGCCGACAGCACGATCGCGCAGGGGACGGCGCCGCATACGGTCGGCTTCGTCGAGGCGCAGGACTCCAAGAAGTTCGCGAAGGAACCGACCCAGTGGTTCACGATGATGCCGACCATCTACAATGCCGATACGCTCGGCATTCGTCCTGATCTGACCGGCCGCGACATCACCTCCTGGGCCGACATTCTCGATCCGGCCTACAAGGGCAAGACGGCAATCATCAACGTGCCGTCGATCGGCATCATGGATGCAGCGATGATTGCCGAAGCTTCCGGCAAGATCAAATATGCCGACAAGGGCAATATGACCAAGGAAGAGATCGACAAGACGATCGAATTCCTGATCAAGACCAAGGGTGACGGCCAGTTCCGCGCCTTCTGGAAGAGCTTCGATGAGTCCGTCAATCTGATGGCATCGGGCGAAGTCGTCATCCAGTCCATGTGGTCGCCGGCCGTCGCCGCCGTCCGCTCGAAGGGCATCGCCTGCCGATTCCAGCCGCTGAAGGAAGGCTATCGCGCCTGGGGCGGCGGTCTCGGCCTTGCGGCGCATCTCAAGGGTGCGCAGCTCGATGCAGCCTACGAGTATATCAACTGGTACACGTCCGGCTGGGTCGGCGCCTATCTCAACCGGCAAGGCTACTATTCGGCATGCCTTGAAACCGCCAAGGGATTCATGACTGCCGACGAGTGGGGCTACTGGATGGAAGGCAAAGCCGCTCAGGGCGATATCCTCTCGCCGGAAGGCAAGGTCATGGAGAAGGCCGGCTCGGTTCGTGACGGCGGCTCCTTCGAAGACCGTATCGGTCATATCGCCTGCTGGAACTCCGTCATGGACGAAGACCGTTACATGGTTCGCCGCTGGAACGAGTTCATCGCGGCGTAAGGCAGATCGGCGTTTGCCGTTTTTCCCTCCCTAACCCTCCCCACAAGGGGAAAGGAACCTATCGAGGGTACGGTACCGTTCTCCCTCCCCCTTGTGGGGAGGGTTGGGGAGGGGTCTTTTGATCCCTCTCTATTCGGACAAGGACAGATTTCCGAAGGGGGAAGAATGGCCACGATCGCTTCAGAGCAGACGATACCGGCAGCGGAGACGCCCAAACGCGCCTTCCGGCTTGCGCCATGGGCGATCTCCTACCTGCAGGCTGCGCCACTCATCGCCATTCTCGGCTTCTTCTTCATCCTGCCGATCGCCATGATCGCGGTCGTCAGCTTCTGGGACTATGACTTTGCCGGCCTCTATCCCGACTTCCTGACCATGAACTATACCGACACGATCGGTTCGTGGGTCACGTGGAAAACCTATCTCAACACTTTGAAGTTCACCGTTGTCGTCTGGGCGCTGACGCTCTTCATCGGTTTCTGGGTCGCCTATTTTCTCGCCTTCCATATCCGCAGGACCTCGACGCAGATGATCCTCTTTCTTGTCTGCACCGTGCCCTTCATGACCTCGAACATCATCCGCATGATCTCGTGGATTCCGGTGCTCGGCCGTAACGGCCTCGTCAACTCGGCGCTGGTAGAGATGGGCATCGTGCCGCAACCGGTGGAATGGCTGCTCTATTCGGATTTTGCCGTGGTTCTCGCCATGGTGCATCTCTACACGCTTTTCATGGTGACGCCGATCTTCAACACGCTCATGCGCATCGATCGCTCGCTGTTCGAGGCGGCGCGCGATGCCGGGGCCTCCGGCTGGCAGGTACTGTGGAATGTCATCATTCCGCTCGCCAAGCCCGGCATGGCGATCGGCACGATCTTCGTCGTCACCCTGGTCATGGCCGATTTTTCCACCGTGCAGGTCATGTCCGGCGGCCAGAGCGCCTCGGTGGCGCTGATGATGAAGAACCAGATGTCGCTGCTGCAATATCCGGCCGCTGCCGCCAATGCGGTCGTGCTTTTGGTCGTCGTGCTGATGATGGTTGCCGCGATCCTGCGCGTCGTCGATATCCGCAAGGAGCTTTAGGATGTACCGCGAAAAACGCTCCCGCGAATTCTACGTGCTCGCCGTCTTCTTCGCGATCTTCGTGCTCTTTCTTTACGGGCCACTCTCGGCGATCGTAATTCTTTCCTTCCAGGGGCCGGACGGTGGCCTGACCTTTCCGCTGAACGGCGTTTCGCTGCACTGGTTTTTCAACCTCTTCGAGAAGCAGGCGGTCGGCGACTTCGGCGCCTCCTTCCAGCGCTCCTTCATCCTCGGCCTGATGGTGATGGTCGTCACGGTGGTGGTCTCGCTGATGGCGGGCCTTGCCTTCCGCCGGCGTTTCCGCGGTTCGTCGGTGCTGTTCTACGCGACGGTCGCGAGCCTCGTCGTACCGTCGATCATCATCTCACTCGGCATCGGTGTGGTCTTCCAGCAAGGCGGCCTGCGGCCCGCCTGGTATTCCTCGGCCTTCGGGGCGCATCTGACTTGGACGTTGCCTTTCGGCGTGCTGATCATGTTTGCCGTCTTCAACCGTTTCTCGCCGGCATACGAGGAGGCCGCGCGCGATCTTGGCGCAACGTCGTGGCAAACCTTCCGCCATGTCGTGCTACCGATGATCGCGCCCAGTCTCATCGGCGTTGGCCTGTTCGGGTTCACGCTCTCCTATGACGAATTCGCCCGCACGCTGATGACGTCTGGCACCTACAATACGCTGCCGCTCGAAATCTACGGCATGACCACGAACGTAACGACGCCTGTGCTCTATGCGCTCGGCACGGTCACCACGCTCTTCTCCTTCACCATCATTCTCGTCGCGCTCGGCATTATGACGATGCTCGGCCGGCGGCAGGCAAAGACCAGCTGACATGCGCATATTGATCATCAATCCCAATACGACCGCCTCCATGACCGAGAAAGCGGCAGCCGCTGCCAGTGCGGTTGCCGCCGCCGGCACCGAGATCATTGCAGCCACCTCACGCATGGGGCCCGTCTCAATTGAGGGACATTATGACGGGGCGCTAGCTATCCCCGGTCTGCTGACGGAGCTGAGAGAGCGGCAGGCGGCAGGTTATGATGCCGCGATTGTCGCCTGTTTCGACGATACCGGGCTCGATGCAGCGCGTACCTTTGCAAATGTTCCGGTTCTCGGACTTTGTGAATCCGCTGTCGCTACCGCGGGCTTCCTCGCCCAGCGCTTTACGGTCGTGACCACTCTGGAGCGCTCCCGTGTGCTCATCGACAATCTCGTGCGCCGCTATGGCATGGGCGGGCGGGCGAAGGTGCGGGCATCGGATATTCCGGTGCTGGAACTCGAAGACGAAACATCAGGGGCGATCGGCAAACTGAAAGCGGAAATCGAGCGGGCGCTTTCGGAGGATGGTGCGGAAGCCGTCGTGCTCGGCTGTGCCGGCATGACCGCTCTGGCGCGCGAATTGCAGGAGCTCTATGGCGTGCCCGTCATCGATGGTGTGGCGGCAGCGGTCAAGCAGGCTGAAGCGCTGGTTTCGCTTGGTCTTTCCACGAGCAAGCGTGGCTCCTATGCCTCGCCGCTGCCGAAGGCTTTCACGGGCGCGATGAGCGGCTTTGCACCGATCCGGGCGGTTGGCTGAGCATGGCCGTTTCCTTCGATTTCGCCGCCCTCAGCGAACGCGAACGCTACAAGCTGATGATTGGCACGATCATTCCCCGGCCGATCGCGCTGGTAACGACTGTTGATGAGGAGGGGCGCGTCAATGCCGCACCCTTCTCCTTCTTCAACTGCCTGTCGGCCGATCCGCCGATCCTGGCCATCGGCGTCGAAAACCACCCGGATATGTCGTTCAAGGATACCGGCCATAATATCCGCATAACCGAGGTTTTCACGGTCAATATCGTCTCCTTCGCGATCGCCAAGGCCATGCATATTTGCGGCGCCAAATATCCGCGTGGCGTCAACGAGTTGAAGGAGGCAGGACTGACGGCGATGCCGGGCGTGAAGGTCGCATCGCCCTGGATCGAGGAGGCGCCGGCGGCCTTCGAATGCCGTCGGCATGTGACGCTCGAACTCGGCAAATCGCGGCAGATCATCATGGGCGAGATCGTCTATGCACATTACCGCGACGGGGTGGTCGATCCCGAGCGGCTGCATGTGGATCCAGCCATGGTCGATGCCATCGCACGGCTTGGCGGCGATACCTGCTCGACCATCCGCGACCGCTTCGAGATGCTGACGCCGAAACTCTAAGCCGTGCAAAGCGCCAAGTTTTGACTTTACTTTTTCCCTTCGCGTGAGAATGGTCACAGCCGATCATCGCGCCAGAGGAGGGCCGTGCCATGTCTATCGACGAGGATTTGATCCGTATCGCCGAGCAGGAAAAGGCTTTGAGCTTCGATGCGTTCGATCTGACGACTGCATGGCAGCTCGGCAAGCTCCTGCAGGAGTTGGCCACCGAACGCGGCCTCGGCATTGCGATCGATATCACGCTGCATTCCATGCCCGTCTTCTATGCGGCGCTGCCGGGTGTCACGCCTGACAACGTCAACTGGGTGCGTCGAAAGCGCAATATGGTCTTCCGCTATTTTCGCAGCAGCTATGCCTCCGGCCTGAAGCTGCAGAAGGAAGGTAAGACGGTGGAGGACAACGGTCTTTCTGCCGCCGATTATGCGCCGCATGGCGGGAGCTTCCCAATCAATGTCAGAGGCACGGGCTGTGTCGGTGCCGTCACCGTTTCCGGTCTACCGCAGCGGGACGATCATAATCTCGCTGTCGAGGCGCTGGCGCTGATCCTGGCGAAGGATCTCGATATGTTGCGGCTTGCATAAAGCCGCCTCTTTGTTGACAAATAAAGGCCACGGAATCTTCAAAATCGCGGTCCGTTCTCGGTGACCCTTGTATTTCGTGACGATAAGGTGCGCCCGGTTTTGTGACTTGCCGCCGGGACACCATGTTACGTTTGCTCTTTGCCTTTGCTGCTACTGGTCTCGAGTCTTTTCCTCGTCTCCTGCAATACGCTCTCGAAGGAAGAATGCGTCGCCGCCGATTGGCGGGTGATCGGTCAATCCGATGGCGCTGCCGGTTACGAGCCGCAGGAGCGTTTTGCCGCCCACGCCAAGTCCTGCGAGCGGATAAAGATCGTGCCCGATCAGACCATCTGGTATCAGGGCTATCAGGCGGGCCTCGTGCGCTATTGTACGCCGATGAGCGGTCTGATGCATGGGCAGGCGGGTCACGGCTACTCCAATGTCTGCCCGCCCGAAACGGCACCCGGTTTCCTGCGCGGCTATACGCTCGGCAACCGTCAGAACTCGCAGCAGTCGCGGCTGAACTCGCTACAGAGCGACTATATGTCGAAGGAAACCGAGATCGACGACCTGTCACGCAAGCTCAAAGATGCTCCGGATGCGAACCGGCGCGATATCCGTCGGCGGATTGACGATCTTGAAGACGATCTGCGCCGCATTCGCCGCGAGCAGCGAGATGTGCAGGACGAACTCGACAATACCAGCGCCGAGGTGCAGTGGTTCCAGCAGAACCCGAACGCCGCGCCGCCGGTCATGCCAGGCTACTGAGGCTTTCGCCTCAGAGCTTGCCGCCGGCTTCGATAATACCCTTGGTCAGGCTGCCCGTTGCCGGGAAGAGCGGGATGAGGCAGGCCTGCAGGGCATGGTAGATGTCGCCCTTGCCGGGAAAGAGCGAGTGTGAGGGCACCAGATCTTCCGTCAGTTCCTCATGCCAGCCGCCATTCTTGTGGTCGATAAACGCGCGCTCGATCACGTTCCAGATCTTGCGGTAGCATTCCTCGTGATAATCGCTCGGCAGGTGCTCGTTGAGGAAATGCGCGGCCGCGGCACCCTCGCAGGCGGGCCACCAGAGTTTGTTGCGCTTGGCGGGCTTGTCGGCCCAATCGAGCGTGTAGAAGAAGCCGCCCTTGTCATTATCCCAGCCGAGAACCATAGATTGCTCGAAAAGGGCCTTGGCGGCATCCGGCATCCATTCGATTTTCTTGCCGCCGAGCGCCCAGAGCTGCAGGATCAGGCGGGTCCATTCCAGCCAATGACCCGGCGTTGTGCCGGCCGGGCGGAACATTTCGTTCGGATGATAGTAATCCTTATCGAGGTTCCATTCGGCATCGAAATGTTCGGCGACACGCCAGTCGACGGAACCAGCCGAACGGCGAATGACGAGATCGGCAATGCTCTCGGCCTTGGTCAGATACTCCCGATCGCCGGTCGCTTCGAAGGCAGCCATCAGCGCTTCGGTGAGATGCATGTTGGAGTTCTGGCCGCGATAGGTGCCGCCGTCGAGCGGTTGCCAGTCGGCGGTGAATTCTTCCGCAATGGCGCCGTGCTTGGCTTCCCAGAATTTTGTGTTCAGAACCTCGGTAATATCGGCGAGCATGCCATCGGCGAGCGGGTGGCCGATCGTCTTGGCTGAGGACGCAGCAAGGAGAACGAAGGCATGGCCGTAGCCCTGCTTGTTGGAATCGACGGGACCGTTGTTATTCACTGACCAGACGTAACCGCCATTCTTGCGGTCGCGGTGTTGGTTCCAGATGTAGTTCATGCCGTGATCGACGACATCGGCCGCACCCGGGCGGCCGAGCAGCGTGCCGATCGAGAAGCAGTGGACGGCGCGTGAAGCGATATGGAGTGGGCGCACCTGGCCTTCGGCATCGAGCGGCTTGCCAGCGTCGTCGAGGTCGTAGAAGCCGCCATTGGGATTAATGGAATTGTGCTGGAAGAAATCGAAGAGACCGTTGGCCTGCGAAAGCAGCCAGTCTCGGTGATAGGTGCGGGTGGACCAGTTGCCGAGTGCAGATGCCATGATACTCCTCCGAATTCGTGCACAATGCCTTGGGAAACGCCTATATAGGGGTCAGGCGAGTCTGTCATCCGCCAAGGCTTGCAATGCTCTAAAGCAATCGGCATATGTTGACATAAAGATATCTTTATGTGATTTGTCGTTTCCGATCTTATGACGTCAAGGAGCCTTCCCGTGTTCGACAATCTCTTTGGTCCCGAAGGGGGCAAGCGTGATGGCAGTGAAGTTTTTGCGGCGCTGAAGAACGCTGCCAGCGAACGCATCCTCGTTCTTGACGGCGCCATGGGCACGCAGATCCAGGGCCTGGGCTTCGATGAAGACCATTTTCGCGGCGACCGCTTCATCGGCTGTGCCTGCCATCAGAAGGGCAATAATGACCTGCTGATCCTGTCGCAGCCGGATGCGATCGAGGAAATCCACTATAAATACGCCAAGGCCGGTGCCGATATCCTCGAAACCAACACCTTCTCCTCGACCCGCATCGCGCAGGCCGATTACCAGATGGAAGGCGAGGTCTATGCGCTGAACAAGGAAGGGGCCGAGATCGTGCGCCGCGCCGCCCAGCGGGCGGAGCGCGAAGACGGCAAGCGCCGTTTCGTTGCCGGTGCCATCGGCCCCACGAACCGCACGGCCTCCATCTCGCCTGACGTCAACAATCCGGGCTTCCGCGCCGTCACCTTCGATGACCTGCGCGAAGCCTATGCCGAGCAGATCGACGGCCTGATCGATGGTGGCGCCGATATCATCCTGATCGAGACAATCTTCGACACGCTGAACGCCAAGGCGGCAATCTTCGCCTGCGAGGAGCGTTTCGAGGCCAAGGGCATTCGTCTGCCTGTCATGATCTCCGGTACGATCACCGACCTTTCGGGCCGCACGCTGTCCGGCCAGACGCCGAGCGCTTTCTGGAATTCGGTGCGTCACGCCAACCCGTTCACGATCGGATTGAACTGTGCGCTTGGCGCCAATGCGATGCGCCCGCATCTGCAGGAGCTTTCAGGTGTCGCCGACACGTTCGTCTGCGCCTATCCGAACGCTGGCCTGCCGAACGAATTCGGCCAGTATGATGAAACGCCGGAATCCATGTCGGCTCAGATCGAGGGCTTTGCCCGCGACGGTCTCGTCAACATCGTCGGCGGCTGCTGCGGCTCGACGCCGGACCATATCCGTGCCATCGCGCAGGCCGTTTCCAAGTACAAGCCGCGCCCGATCCCGGAACACAAGCCGCTGATGTCGCTGTCGGGTCTCGAGCCCTTTCAGCTCACCAAGGACATTCCCTTCGTCAATGTCGGCGAGCGTACCAACGTCACCGGCTCGGCCAAGTTCCGCAAGCTGATCACCAACGCCGATTTCACGGCAGCGCTCGATGTCGCCCGCGACCAGGTCGAGAACGGCGCGCAGGTCATCGACATCAACATGGACGAGGGCCTGATCGATTCCGAGAAGGCGATGGTCGAGTTCCTGAACCTGATCGCCGCCGAGCCGGATATCGCCCGCGTGCCTGTGATGATCGATAGTTCGAAGTTCTCGATCATCGAATCCGGCCTGAAACGCGTCCAGGGCAAGCCGATCGTCAACTCGATCTCACTGAAGGAAGGCGAGGAGAACTTTCTCGCCCAGGCGCGCCTGCTGCGCAATTATGGCGCGGCCGTCGTCGTCATGGCTTTCGATGAGACGGGGCAGGCGGACAGCTACGAGCGCAAGGTCGAGATTTGCACGCGCGCCTATAAGCTGCTGACGGAAAAGGTCGGCTTTCCGCCAGAAGATATCATCTTTGATCCGAACATCTTCGCGGTCGCGACCGGTATCGAAGAACACAATAATTACGGCGTCGACTTCATCGAGGCCACGCGCACGATCCGAAAGACCATGCCGCTCGTGCATATTTCCGGCGGCGTGTCGAACCTTTCCTTCTCCTTCCGCGGCAACGAGCCGGTGCGCGAGGCGATGCACGCCGTCTTCCTCTACCACGCCATTCAGGCGGGCATGGACATGGGCATCGTCAATGCCGGACAGTTGGCCGTCTACGACCAGATCGATCCGGAACTGCGCGAGGCCTGCGAAGACGTGGTGCTGAACCGCCGCGCCGACGCGACCGAGAGGTTGCTCGAGGTTGCCGAACGCTTCCGCGGCGCCGGCGCCAAGGAAGCCAAGGCGCAGGATCTTTCCTGGCGCGAGTGGAGCGTCGAAAAACGTCTCGAACACGCGCTTGTCAACGGTATTACCGAATATATCGAAGCCGATACCGAAGAAGCTCGCCAGCAGGCCGCGCGCCCGTTGCACGTCATCGAAGGCCCGCTGATGGCCGGCATGAATGTCGTCGGCGACCTCTTCGGCTCTGGCAAGATGTTCCTGCCGCAGGTGGTCAAGTCCGCCCGGGTCATGAAGCAGGCCGTTGCCGTTCTTCTTCCCTATATGGAAGAAGAGAAGCGCCAGAATGGCGGCGATGAACGTCAGTCCGCAGGCAAGATTCTGATGGCGACCGTCAAGGGCGACGTGCACGATATCGGCAAGAACATCGTCGGCGTCGTGCTCGCCTGCAACAATTACGAGATCATCGACCTCGGCGTCATGGTGCCGGCGACGAAGATCTTGGAAACGGCGGTTGCCGAGAAGGTCGATGTCATCGGTCTCTCGGGCCTCATCACGCCATCGCTCGACGAGATGGTGCATGTCGCGGCCGAAATGGAGCGGCAGGGCCTCGATATTCCGCTTCTGATCGGCGGCGCCACAACCAGCCGCGTGCACACGGCCGTCAAGATACATCCAGGCTATAACAAGGGCCAGACGGTCTATGTGACGGATGCGAGCCGCGCCGTCGGTGTTGTCTCGTCGCTGCTGTCGCCGGAGGGCCGCCAGACCTATATCGATGAGATCAAGGCGGAATATGCCAAGGTCGCCGCCGCCCATGCGCGCAGCGAAGCCGAGAAGGTGCGCCTGCCGCTCGCGCGTGCTCGCGAGAATGCGCAGAAGATCGACTGGACGGCTTACAAGCCAACCACGCCGAGCTTCCTTGGAAGCAAGGTATTCGAAGATTACGATCTGGCAGAGCTTGCGAAATACATCGACTGGACGCCGTTCTTCCAGACTTGGGAGCTGCGCGGCCGCTACCCGGCGATCCTCGAGGATGAGAAACAGGGCGAAGCAGCACGCGCCCTCTGGGCCGACGCTCAGGCGATGCTGAAGAAGATCATCGACGAGAAGTGGTTCCGTCCCCGCGCCGTTATCGGCTTTTGGCCGGCCGGCACTGTCGGCGACGATATCCGCCTCTTCAAGGATGATGCCCGCAAGGAGAAACTGGCTACCTTCTACACGTTGCGCCAGCAGCTTTCGAAGCGCGACGGCCGTCCGAATGTAGCGTTGTCGGACTTCGTAGCGCCCGTCGATAGCGGCGTGCAGGATTATGTCGGCGGCTTCGTCGTGACCGCCGGCTTCGAGGAGATCGCCATTGCCGAGCGTTTCGAGCGCTCGAATGACGACTATTCCTCGATTCTGGTCAAGGCGCTTGCCGACCGCTTCGCTGAAGCCTTCGCCGAATGCATGCACGAACGTGTGCGCCGCGAGTATTGGGGCTATGCCAGGGATGAGCACCTCTCCAACGAGGAGCTCATCACCGAGGCCTATGCCGGTATCCGTCCGGCGCCCGGCTATCCCGCGCAGCCCGATCACACTGAGAAGAAGACGCTGTTTTCCCTTCTCGACGCAGAGAACACTGCCGGCGTGAAGCTGACGGAGAGCTATGCGATGTGGCCGGGCTCCTCGGTTTCCGGCATCTATATCGCCCACCCCGACTCCTATTATTTCGGCGTCGCCAAGGTCGAGCGCGATCAGGTGGAAGACTATGCCAAGCGTAAGGGCATGGAGATATCCGAGGTCGAGCGCTGGCTCGGACCGGTTCTCAATTATGTGCCGCGTAAGGCCGATGAGGATATCGAAGACGCGGCCTGATTGCCGAATCTATTCCGTCACTTCAGGCTAGGCGCTCAGTGATCGATCTAATGAACGGAAAAGCCGGAAAGTGATTCACTTTCCGGCTTTAACTTTTTGAAGTGAATGAGATTTCAGTTGGCCCCGATCGTCAGTTCGGCCACAAAATCATAGGCATCGCCGCGATAGAGTGAGCGCGTGAATTCCACCGCGCGGCCGGAGCCGAGATAGGAAATACGCTCAATGGAAAGCCCGGCCTGGCCGACGGGGACGCCGAGCAAATGGGCGTCGGCTTCCTTCATGTTGGTCGCGGAAATGCGCTGGACAGCGCGGACGGGACGCACGCCGAGGCGCTCCAGCTCGGCATAGAGCGAGTTGCCGACGGCGGAAGGATCGGGCAGGAATTCGCCTGACACGCTCGCATTTTCGATCGCCAGGGGCTGGTCGTCGGCGATGCGCAGGCGCGAGAGGCGTGAGACCTTGATGTCGGTGCCGAGGCCGAGGATCATCATTTCATCGGGCGAGGGCGTATGGACGCCCTTATGCAGCCATTCAGAGCGGGCGGTCATGCCGCGCCGGGCCATATCTTCGGTGAAAGAAGTGAGTTGCGACAGGCGCTGCTCGACCTTGGATACCGGCTTTGTGACGAAGGTGCCTGAGCCGTGGCGGCGTACCAGCAGGCCGTCGGCCACAAGCTCGTCGATCGCCTTGCGCACAGTGACGCGGCTGACAGCGGCGAATTCGGCGATGTCGCGTTCGGGCGGCAAGGCGTCGCCATAGGCGAGGGTTCCGGTGCGGACAGCGTCTTCCAACGTGCGGCGCAGCTTCACATAAAGTGGACCGGTGCCGCCGGCCTGAAGGCGTTCGGGGGAGAGAATAGAGGCGAGATCATCGGTCATGCCGCGCCTCTCTGCTGTTCGTTCAAGAGTTTGACTGCGAGATCGACGGCACCCTGCAGCGCATCTGCCTTCGGCTCCGACAGCAATGCCTTGTGTCGATCAGCGATCCAGGGATCATAGGCTTTGGCAAGGCCGCCGAGCAGGCAGACCGATGGGCATCTCGGCCAAGTGAGCACATCGAGGCTTTGATCGATGGCAAGCGCTGCATCCTTGATAATCTCGATTGCGGTGGCGTCGCCGGCCGCAGCACCTTCGAAGACGGCGGGAGCATAACGAGCGAAATCGGTGGGCCGGGCCGTATGGGCGAATTCGACGAGCCGTTCCGGATCATTGCCGTATTCGGCCATGACTTTGATCGTTAGGGGGGAGGCGGGGCGAACCTCGTCATAGGCGAGGAGAGATTTTTCCAGGAGGTCGCGACCGAGACGGGCGCCGCTCGCCTGATCGCCGACGATTGAGCCCCAGCCGCCAATGCCACGAAGCTTGCCGTCCCGTCGCGCATAATAGACGGAGCCGGTACCGAAGGCGCCGACGACGCCATCGGCGTCGCCGAGCGCGCCCTGCAGTGAAATAAGCGCATCGGTAACCACGCGGCCGTTTTTGAAGGGCAGAGCCTTTTCGATCCGCTTGCCGTAGTCGCCGACATTCGCGCCGGCAACGCCGAGCACGGCAGAGACCGTGGAAACGGCTTCACTTTTGAATCCTGCATCGCGCAGGGCCGCACGGGCAGATTCGACGATGTTGATCAGAGAGTTTTCCAGATCGGAAAGGATATTAGCAGGGCCAGCCTTGCCGTGACCGATGACCTTACCCATTCTGTCCGCAACTGCGGCCCGGCAGCTTGTTCCGCCGCCGTCTATGCCGATTGCAAGCTCCGTCATCGGACCTCCGGATACGCCGTTCCCTTGTGTTTTTAGTACAATACCAAAAAAATACCATTTACCAAGTGGAAATGATCGCGAAATGTGGTCTTTTTATCTTATTGATTTTGCGTGATAAAATTTTTTAATCAATTTTCTCTGGCCCAAAAGTTAATTTCGGCTGGACAATTGGTATTTTTTTGGCCTTAATTCCGAAAAAGGGAACAGCGTATCGAGGCATGTAGAAACCGGCAAAGAAAAACAAGGCCGGACAGGTTTCGAGGAAGGTGCAGACAGCGATCCGCAGGGCCGGCTCGGCTCATGGATGCGCAAGCCATCTCTCCACGCTTTTTCTTTATTTTTCAGCGCCCGGTTCAGCGTATCGGGAGGGCGCGCCATCCGACCGGAGACGCCAGTTTCCGCGTCGGTCGAGCTTCGGGGCCGGCAATCCTGGCGGCTCCAAAAAGGGGCGTTGGGTGTTTCCTCAGGCACGCCAACTGCTTGTTTCAGACCGAAAACAGCGCCTAGCGGCGCTCAAAACAGGAGAGGGAAATGAAAAACACTGCTCTGAAAAGCTTGCTGCTTGCCTCCAGCCTGCTGTCGTCAGCCGGCCTCGTACATGCCGCTGACGTGACGCTCACAGTCGAAAGCTGGCGTAACGACGACCTGCAGATCTGGCAGGAAAAGATCATCCCGGCTTTCGAAGCCAAGAACCCGGGCATCAAGATCGTCTTCTCGCCAACCGCTCCGACTGAATATAACGCTTCGCTGAACGCCAAACTCGATGCCGGCTCTGCAGGCGACATCATCACCTGCCGTCCATTCGACGCTTCGCTCGAACTCTTCAACAAGAAGCAGCTTGCCGACCTTACCAGCCTGTCCGGCATGGAAAACTTCTCGCCGGTCGCCAAGGCTGCCTGGTCGACGGATGACGGCAAGTCGACCTTCTGCGTGCCGATGGCTTCGGTCATTCACGGCTTCATCTACAATAAGGATGCCTTCGACAAGCTCGGTATTGCTGTTCCGAAGACGGAAGACGAATTCTTCGCAGCCCTCGACAAGATCAAGGCTGACGGTACCTACATTCCGCTCGCCATGGGCACGAAGGATCTCTGGGAAGCCGCAACCATGGGCTACCAGAATATCGGTCCGAACTACTGGAAAGGTGAAGAGGGCCGCTTAGCGCTGATCGCTGGCAAGCAGAAGCTGACGGATCCCGCCTGGGTCAAGCCCTTCGAGGAACTTGCCAAGTGGAAGCCCTATCTCGGTGACGGTTTCGAAGCCCAGACCTACTCGGACAGTCAGAACCTCTTCACGCTCGGCCGCGCCGCAATCTACCCGGCCGGTTCATGGGAAATCGCCCTGTTCAACACGCAGGCCCAGTTCAAGATGGGTGCCTTCCCGCCGCCGGTTCCGAAGTCTGGCGACCAGGGCTACATCTCCGATCATCCGGATATCGGCGTCGGCCTGAACACCAAGAGCACGCACCAGGAGGAAGCCAAGAAGTTCCTCACCTGGGTCGCTTCACCCGAGTTCGCAGACATTTATGCGAATGCGCTACCGGGCTTCTTCAGCCTGAACTCCAACCCGGTCAAGATGAGCGATCCGCTCGCTCAGGAGTTCGTTTCCTGGCGCGGCCCGTACAAGTCGACCGTCCGCTCCACCTATCAAATCCTGTCGCGCGGCACGCCGAACCTTGAAAACGAGACTTGGGTTGAATCGGCAAACGTCATCAACGGCACGGATACGCCGGCCGCTGCTGCCGAGAAGCTGCAGAAGGGCCTCGACAGCTGGTACAAGCCAGGCAAGTAAGCCTGTCATTCAAGGTAAGGGGCGGCTTCAAGCCGGCCCTTACCGGCCTGCCGGCCATCTTGTCTCGCAAGGGCAGGAGACTCGCAGCCGCCTCTTGGCCCGTTGTTTTCAGGTATGGGCCCGATCCTGCTCTCCGGACAGAGTGAGGAGGAGTGAGGGGCAAGATTTTCACCTGAGCTGCGCCTGTCGGCCCAGCCAATAAGAACAGGCAAAAGCCATGAGCGAAGCCGACAACGCAGTCGACGTGATCCCGATCAAGCGTCCCATACGCTGGCATATCGGCATCTTCCTTCTTCCGGCATTCATCGTCTATTCGGCGATCATGATCCTGCCGCTGATCGAAACGCTCCGGCTTTCCTTCTACAATACGGTTGATGGCGCCCCGGCCTTCGTCGGCTTCGCCAATTATCAAGTTCTCTTCGGCGATCCGCGGTGGGTGCATGACTTCTGGAATGCGCTGCGCAACAATGTGATCTTTTTCATCATCCATATGTGCGTGCAGAATCCGATCGGCATTGCGCTGGCTGCGCTTCTGTCGACGCCGCGGCTGCGTTTTGTCGCCTTCTATCGCACTGCAATCTTCCTGCCGACGCTGCTCTCCTTCGTCATCGTCGGCTTTATCTGGAAGCTGATCCTTTCGCCGATCTGGGGCGTGGCACCCTGGCTGATGAGCTTCGTCGGTTTGAAATGGGCATTTGCGCCCTGGCTCGGCCAGTCCGGTCCTGCGCTGATCGCCGTGTCGCTGATCTCCAACTGGCAATATATCGGCATCCCGATGATGCTGATCTATGCGGCGCTTCTGAGCATCCCTGAGGAGGTGATCGAGGCTGCGGAATGCGACGGCATTACCGGCTGGGCGCAGTTCTGGAAGATCAAGCTGCCGCTGGTGCTGCCGGCAATCGGTATCATCTCGATCCTGACCTTCGTCGGCAATTTCAACGCCTTTGACCTGATCTATACGGTCCAGGGCGCGCTTGCCGGCCCAGATATGTCAACGGATATTCTGGGTACGCTGCTCTATCGCACCTTCTTCGGTTTCCAGCTCCAGCTCGGCGACCGGTCCATGGGTGCGACTATCGCAACGGTCATGTTCCTGATCATCCTTGCCGGCGTCTCCTTCTACCTTTTCGCCATCCAGCGGCGCATGCGCCGCTATCAGTTCTGAGGAGTGTGAGCCCATGTCGAACAGAGCGCGCACATCCCCCATTCGCACCGGCCTCGTGCATCTGGCGCTGATCGCCTATACGCTGATTGCGATCTTCCCGGTGTTCCTGACGATCGTGAATTCGTTCAAGGACCGCAATGCGATCTTCCGCTCGCCGCTGCAGGTGCCCACACCTTCGACTTTCAGCCTGATCGGCTATCAGACTGTGCTGGGGCAGGGTGACTTCGCCACCTATTTCCAGAACAGCTTTATTGTGACGATCGTGGCGATCTTCCTCGTGCTGCTGTTCGGAGCTATGGCCGCCTTCGCGCTGTCGGAATATCGCTTCAAGGGCAATACCTTGATGGGCCTCTATATGGCGATCGGAATCATGATCCCGATCCGCCTCGGCACGGTCGCCATCCTGCAGGGCATGGTCGCGACCGGTCTCGTCAACACGCTGACGGCGCTGATCCTCGTCTATACGGCGCAGGGCATTCCGCTCGCGATCTTCATCCTGTCGGAATTCATGCGCACCGTTTCCGACGACCTGAAGAATGCCGGGCGGATCGACGGACTCTCGGAATATGCGATCTTCTTCCGCCTCGTGCTGCCGCTGGTGCGGCCGGCTATGGCGACGGTCGCCGTCTTCACAATGATCCCGATCTGGAACGACCTCTGGTTCCCGCTGATCCTGGCGCCGTCCGAAGCTACGAAGACCGTAACGCTCGGCTCGCAGATCTTCATCGGCCAATTCGTCACCAACTGGAATGCGGTTCTGGCAGCGCTGTCGCTGGCGATCCTGCCGATCCTCGTCCTCTATGTCATCTTCTCGCGGCAACTGATCCGCGGCATTACCTCGGGAGCCGTCAAGTGAGCCAATCCGACAAGCCGATCCGCGTCCTCGTTGCAGGACTTGGCAATATGGGCCGCAGCCATGCGCTCGCCTATCACAACAATCCTGGCTACGAGATCGTCGGTCTCGTCAACCGCTCCAAACCGGCGCATCTGGCGCCGGAACTGGAGCAATATACGATCCATCCCGATTTCATGACGGCGCTTGCCGACTTGAAGCCGGATCTCTGCTCGATCAATACCTATTCGGACAGCCATGCCGATTACGCCGTTGCCGCCTTCGAGGCCGGCTGTGATGTGTTCGTCGAAAAGCCGTTGGCAACAACGGTTGCCGATGCCGAGCGCGTCGTGGCGGCGGCTAAGAAGGCCGGCAAGAAGCTGGTCATCGGTTACATCCTCCGCCACCACCCTTCCTGGAAGAAGCTGATCGAGGAAGCGCGGAAGCTCGGCGGCCCCTATGTTTTCCGCATGAACCTCAATCAGCAGTCCAGCGGCCCGACCTGGGATACGCACCAGGCTTTGATGCAAACGACCTCGCCGATCGTCGATTGCGGCGTCCACTATGTCGACGTCATGTGCCAGATCACCGATGCCAAGGCCATCGAAGTTCGCGGCATGGGCCTGCGCCTGTCGAATGAGATCGCGCCAGACATGTATAATTACGGCCATCTGCAGGTGCTCTATGAAGACGGTTCCGTCGGTTGGTACGAGGCCGGCTGGGGGCCGATGATTTCCGAAACTGCCTTCTTCGTGAAGGACGTCATGTCGCCGAATGGCGCTGTCTCGATCGTCATGGATCCGACGGCCAAGTCCGACGATATCGACACTCACACCAAAACTTCCGTCATTCGCCTTCATTCGGCAGAGACCGGGCCAGACGGCAAGTTCATCCGTCCCGATCAGGACATGACCATGGCGGGCGAGCCGGGCCATCAAGAGCTTTGCGACCTAGAGCAGGCCTTCATGCTGCGTGCTGTCCGTGAGGATCTGGACCTTACCCGCCATATGGATGATGCCGTGGCCTCGCTGCGCATCTGCCTTGCCGCTGACGAAAGCGTGCGCACCGGCCGACCGGTTAGACTATAAGGAAAGACTAGTGGGATCGCTTCAACTCAAATCCATCCGCAAGGCCTATGGCACTCATGACGTGCTGAAGGGCATCGACCTTGAGGTCAAGGACGGCGAATTCGTCATCTTCGTCGGCCCCTCAGGGTGCGGGAAATCGACCCTGCTGCGCAGCATTGCCGGCCTGGAAGACGTCACCTCGGGCGCCGTCATCATCAACGGCCGCGACGAGACGCTGACGCCGCCTGCCAAGCGCGGCATCGCCATGGTCTTCCAGTCCTACGCGCTCTATCCCCACCTGACGGTGAAGGACAATATGGGGCTTGGCCTCAAGCAGGCGGGTACTGCGAAGGACGAGATCGAAAAGCGCGTCACCAAGGCATCGTCGATGCTCTCGCTGGAACAATATCTCGCCCGCCGCCCGTCCGAACTTTCGGGCGGCCAGCGCCAGCGTGTGGCGATCGGCCGCGCCATCGTGCGTGAGCCGGAACTCTTTCTGTTCGACGAGCCGCTCTCCAACCTGGATGCGGCGCTGCGCGTGCAGACGCGTCTGGAAATCGCCCGTCTGCATCGCAGCCTGAAGGCGACGATGATCTACGTCACCCACGACCAAGTGGAAGCGATGACGCTTGCCGACAAGATCGTGGTACTGAATGCCGGTGCAATCGAGCAGATCGGCTCGCCGATGGAACTCTACAATCGCCCAGCCAATGTCTTCGTCGCCGGTTTCATCGGTTCGCCGCAGATGAACTTCATCCCCGGTGACAAGCTCGGTGATGCCAATGCAAAGACGGTCGGCATCCGCCCCGAGCATCTGACGCTGTCCCGCGACAGCGGCACGTGGAAGGCGAAGACCGTGCATGTCGAACATCTCGGTGCCGACACCATCGTCTATCTGGAATCAGAGCAGTGCGGCCTCGTCACAGCGCGTCTCTTCGGCGAACATAAGTATGAGCCGGACGAGATCGTCTATGCGACTCCGGATGGCACGCATATCCATCGCTTCGATGCCAACGGCAAGGCGATCCGCTGACCGTCGATCGAACGAAAAAGCGGGGCCCTTGGTTTCCGGCTAGAGAATATCTTCAGCCGAGAACCGGTCGCATGAAGCTGCGCTCGTAGCTGACGATGCTGCGATTGCGTTTGTCGAGTTCGAAAGCGGCCTGGCATTCCGGATCGCTTGCCATTCGCGTCCTGTAGTCCTCGTAGGCTGCAAGGCTCGGGAAGGAAAACAGTGCGACGGCAATGTTGTTGGCGCCTTCCGACGGCAGGAAATAGCCGTGATGGGTACCGCCCATCCTGTTGACGATGGGAATCCAGAGCCGGGCATATTCTTCGAATTCGGCGAGCTTATAGGGATCGATCACATAGCGCAGATAGCAGGTAATCATCGACATGTCCGTTTGTAGTGGCGGGCCTGTTTCTATGCGGCGCGTTCCGTCCCTTCAAGCCGAGCTTGCTGATGGCGCGATCACGATTGCTGATGATCTCCCGGCTGAAACGAAAAAGGCGCCGCATCGCCGGCGCCTTTCTGACGAATTCAATTGCCACCAGTCAGTCGCGGATGACGAGCAGATCGGCGGCCATGAAGCGAAGCGTGACGGTTTCGCCCGCGGATGGCGGGGTGATGCCGGGGCTGTTGAACATGTCGAAGGAGATCACGTTGCCGCCGACATCCATACGGGTGCGAATGACCGAACCCAGGAAGTGTGCGGAGACGACCTGACCGGTCAGTGCGGTATCGCTGCGAGCGCCTTCAGCCAGCGATCCGGCTTCCGGACGAAGCGCGAGCTGTACGGTGTCGCCGGCCTTGTAGGCCTGAACTGATTGCTTCAGTGTGACACTCTGATCGCCGATCTGGATGCGGTTGCTGTCGGGATCGACCACCTTGGCTTCGATGAGGTTCAGCGTGCCGACGAAGGAGGCGACGAAGCGCGTTGCCGGCGTGTTGTAGATCTCGAAGGGCGTGCCGATTTGGTCGGCCTTGCCGGCGTTCATGACGACGATGCGGTCGGAGATCGACAGCGCTTCTTCCTGGTCGTGCGTGACGAAAACGGTGGTGATGCCGAGCGACTGCTGGATCTGGCGGATTTCCTCGCGCAGTGAAACGCGGATCTTAGCGTCGAGAGCAGACAGCGGCTCGTCGAGCAGCAGAACCTGCGGCTTGACGGCAAGGGCGCGGGCGAGTGCTACGCGCTGCTGCTGGCCGCCTGACATCTGGTAGGGGAAGCGGTCGGCCAGATGCTCGAGCTTGATGAGGCCGAGCATTTCCTTGACGCGCTTGTCGATCTCAGGCTTCGGCGCACCTGCGACCTTCAGGCCGAAGGCAACATTGTCATGCACCGTCATGTTCGGGAAGAGGGCGTAGGCCTGGAAGACCATGCCGATATTGCGCTGGTTCGGCTTCAGCGCGCGCTGGTCCTTGCCGTTGATCGTCAGCGTGCCGCCGGTCGGCGCTTCGAAGCCAGCGATCATGCGCAGAACCGTCGTCTTGCCGCAGCCAGACGGGCCGAGGAAGGAGACGAATTCCCCTTTCTCGATGTCCATGTTGAAGTTCTTGACGACCTGGGTTTGGCCGAAAGATTTCTGAATATTGGTCAGGGTAAGAAAAGACATGAGCCAAATACCTTATGCTTTAGCCGGGCGGGCTTTGCCAAAGCGCGAAACGAGGTTGAGCAGGCCCATGCTGAGCCATGTGATCGAGAATGCGATAACCGCGAGCGCGGACGGCTCATAGGCCTTGTTCGCACCGACGAGCTGCAGGTAGGGGCCGAAGGCCGGGCGGTTCAGCAGGGCTGCGAAGGTAAACTCACCCATGACGATCGCGAGCGTTATGAAGGCACCCGAAAGCACGCCGCTCATGACGTTCGGAAAGATGCACTTGAACATGATCGTCGGCCAGCTGGCACCGAGGCTCTCAGCTGCTTCCGTCAGCGTTCGCACGTCAATCGCGCGCATGGCGGTATCGACGGAGCGGTACATGTAGGGCAGCGCAAGCGTCATATAGGAGATGACGAGCAAGATGTTCGTACCGGTCGTAAAGCCCGTCAGCGGTAGGATCGACGATGAGTTGTACATGCGCAGATAGCCGAACACGATGACGATCGCCGGAATGACGAGCGGTAGCAGCGTGATGAATTCGACGATCTGACGCATCTGCGGCACGCGCAGGCGCACCCAATAAGCCGTCGGCACGACGAGCAGCATGCCGAAGACAATGGTGAGGAGCGCCATCAGCATTGAATAGCCGAAGGTTGCCTGGAAGTCTGGATCGGAGAAGACTGAGCGGTAAGCATCGAAGCTGTAGACACCGCGGCGCATGCGCAGCGAGAATTCCAGCGTACCCAGCAGAGGCACGAAGAAGTAGATCGCGCCGATAATGATGGCGATCCAGGCGCCGATACGTTGTCCCGTCATTTCTGCCACCGTTCAGCGCGCATGCGCAGCATGAGATAGAGAACGTTCGATACGCCAGTAATGACGATCATGCCGAGCGCGATCGCGTAACCGAGGTTCGCATTGTGAAGAACATCGCCGCGGATCTGAGCGTAGAGCAGGATCGGCACGATGTTTAGCGATGAACCGGTCAGCGCATACGCGGTGGCGATGGCACCGAAAGCGTTGGCGAAGAGCAGAAGCGTCGTGCCAAGCAGGCTCGGCCACAGGATCGGCAAGGCGACCATGGTCCAGTACTGACGGTTGGTGGCGCCGAGGATCTGGGAAGCCTCACGCCATTCCTTCTTCATGCCGTCAAGAGCCGGCGTCAGGATCAGCACCATCAGCGGGATCTGAAAATACATGTAGGTGATGGTCAGGCCGGTGAAGGACAGCAGGTTGAAGCCCGTGGCGTAGAGATTGATGCCGAACCAGTCACGCAAGAATATGGTCACGAGGCCGGTGCGGCCCAGTGTCGCCAGGAACGAGAAAGCGAGCGGGATGCCGGCGAAATTCGAGGCGACACCGGAGAAGGTGAGCAGCGTGGAGCGGACCCAGGTCGGCAGGCCGCCGAGCACCACGGCCCAGGCGAGGAAGAAGCCGATCAGCGCACCGCCGAGAGCGGAGGCGACGGAAACACGGATACTGATCCAGTAAGCGCTCAGGATCGACGGCGTAAAAAGGTCGGCGATGTTCTGGAACGTGAATTGTCCGTCGGGCGTAAAGAACGCGCCCACGACCAGGTAGAGCGTCGGTATGATCAGGAATAACAGCGAAAATATAATGAAAGGCGCAATGCCCAGCCAGTCGATCACTTTATCTTTGTTGATCAAGGGCATGGCGCTGACCATTGGCGTTGAAACTGTGCTCATGGAAAAGCTCTTCCTGGGGCCAAGGAACGAGAAAGGCCTCTCCGTCGATTAGAGACGGAGAGGCCGGGTCAGTCAATTACTTGACGTTGGCGCCAACGACGCTGTCCCACTGCTTGGTGATGACGGCAGCGCCAGCGTTCTGTTCTTCAACAGACGGGAATACAGCCTTTGCATAGCCTTCGGCCGGCGGCAGCTTGTCGAGCAGCTCCTTCGGAACCTTGCCCTTCTGGGCGAGGTCGTTGAAGCGAATCGGGTGGCAGTAGCCCTTCAACCAGGCGATCTGACCTTCGTCCGAGTACAGGTACTCCATCCAGAGCTTGGCAGCGTTCGGATGCGGAGCGAAAGCGGAGATTGCCTGGACGTAAACGCCGGCGACAACGCCCGTCTGCGGAACGACGACTTCAACCGGCGGGTTGCCGTTGAGGCTGTCGCGCCATGCGAGGCCGTTGTAGTCCCAGCCGATGACGATCGGGGTGGAGCCCTGAGCAAGCGAAGCGGACTTGCCGATAACCGGAACGAGGTTGCCGGCCTTGTTGAGGTCGCCAAAGAACTTCAGACCAGCTTCACCAGCCTTGGCGGCCTCCTTTTCGCCAGCTGCGAGGCCAGCGGCATAAACAGCCTGATAAGCCTGGTTGGAAACGCGCGGGTCGCCAGCGAGCGAAACGGTGTTTGCGTATTCCGGCTTCTTCAGGTCGGCCCAGTCCTTCGGGACGTTCTTGACGATGTCCGTGTTCACGACAAAAGTCAGAGCGCCGTAGTAATCGCCGTACCAGTAGCCTTCAGCGTCCTTTGCAGAGTCCGGAATGGAATCCCAGGTGGAAACCTTATAGGGCTGGAGCAAGCCATCCTTCTTGGCGGACGGGCCGAAGGAAAGGCCAACGTCGACGACGTCAGGAGCCTGCGGGCCGGTGTTGCCCTTGTTTGCCTTAATGGCTTCGATTTCGTCGCCCGAACCGGCATCCGGGTTCAGTTCGTTGACTTCGATACCGTACTTTGCCTTGAAAGCGGAGATCAGGTCGCCGTAACCGCACCAGCTGTGCGGCAGAGCGATTGTCGTCAGCGTGCCTTCCTTCTTGGCGGCTGCGATAAGATCGGCGCTCGGCTCAGCGGCTGCGATCGCAGTCGAAGCAACGATCATCGCAGTAGAAAGCGAGAGCAGTCGAGAAATGTTAGAGATCACTGTTGTTCTCCTTCGGGTTTTCAGTGTCCGATGTGCTGTTACTGGCGTTAGATGAAGCTTGTATGACAGTTGGATGACGCTAATTTTGCCATGAATAGCGGGCGTTAGCTGCAGATGTTTCGTTTGCGACAGGCTATTCTGTTTCCGCGTGATCCGTCGTTGTTTTTGCCCTTATTTTTACTGGTCCCTCCTAGCCGGGTTTGCGGAAAAGCCGCGTCTGTTCGAACAGCCCTTCCAGCGTTTTCATGCGCTCCTTCGTCTCGTCCCAGGTCGAGTTCTGCACGGCTTCGATCAGTGCTTCGACGATGAAGAGCGTGACGACGGAGGAGTCCCATGCTGACGGCGCCTCGATCTGCACGCGAAAGGCGTGACGGGCGAGCTTGGCGGCGGGCGAGCCCCATTGGTCGGTGAAGACGATGATTTCGGCTCCGCGCTTGCGGGCTGCAGTGGCAAGGCTCGCCATTTCCTGCTCGTATCGGCGGATATCGAAGATGATCAGCAGGTCGCCCGGATTCATATTGAGAACATATTGCGGCCAACTCGACGAATTGGACGAGAGTAACGCGGTGTTCGGACGAATGACCTGCATATGGGTAAAGAAGTATTCAGCGAGCGCGCCGGTGATGCGCCCACCGACGAAATAAAGCGTGCGCTTGCGGTCGGAGAGCAGGGCCGCGACATTATCGAAGGTAGCGGTATCGAGATCTGTCAGCGTCTGGCGCAGATTGCCCATGATGGCATCGGCGAAGCGGTTCAATATATGCGTGCCCGGCGCATTCTGGGCCCAGCGGTCATGTTTGGCGATCGGGTTGGAGATCGTCGCCTCGACTTCCTGATGCAGATGCTGCTGGAAATCCGGATAGCCCTTGTAGCCGAGCTTCTGGACCATGCGCACGACTGTCGGCGTGGAGACGCCGGCATTCTCGGCGATGGTGGTGATGCTGCCGAGACCGGAGACGGGATAGTTATCGAGCAGGCTTTCGGCCAACTGCCTTTCGGCGCGCGTGAGCACGCCTAAATGCGAATGAATGACATCCGAAACGGTCTTAGCCGCGACACTCACTTGATTTTGCTCCCCGGGATGGTCTGGCGCCACTTTCCCATCGAAAGTTAACAACGCTGTCACAATCCATGTCAATGACTGTCATGAAAAGAAATTTTCAGAGCGAGCTTGACACTGCGATGAAGCTGAAGAATTCTTTTCTTATAAAGGATTTATTAAGCGATGGGGGAAGCGCCTTTGGTGCTGGCTCAGGCCCAAATTCTCAGCGAGGCAGACGGCGATTGCGTCGCAATCGATCGCGTCGACGGCAAGAGCCCCGTGCTCCTTATCTGCGAGCACGCATCCCGCACGCTTCCCCGACATTTCGGTAATCTCGGCCTTTCCGAAGAAGCGCTTTCGAGCCATATTGCCTGGGATCCTGGCGCACTGGCCGTTGCCCGCAATATCTCGGCGGCTCTGGATGCGACGCTCATCTACCAGCGGTTCTCGCGGCTGATATATGACTGCAACCGGCCGCCAAACTCGCCGGGCGCAATGCCTGAGGTCAGCGAGATCTACTCGATTCCCGGCAACAAGGATTTGACGGAAGGCGAGCGCAATGCCCGCACGGAAGCGCTCTACCTGCCGTTCCATGATGAGGTGCGCCGCCTGATCCGCGAGCGGCAGGCGAGGGGGCAGGATAGCGTCATCGTGACGATCCACAGTTTCACGCCGGTCTATAATGGCTGGCAGCGGACCGTGGAGCTCGGCATCCTCCATGATGAGGACAGCCGTCTTGCCGACCGCATGCTGGGTTTTGCTGCCAACGCGCCGCTCTACCGTACCGAACGCAACGAACCCTATGGTCCTGCCGACGGCGTGACGCACACGCTGATCCTGCATGGCATTTCCAACGGGCTTCGCAATGTTATGATCGAGGTCCGCAACGACCTCATCGCAGACGATACCGGCCAAGGGGTCGTGGCCGACTATCTCACAAGGCTTCTCCAGCAAAGTCTGGATGGCTGAATAAAAAGACCCCGGGGAGCAGTTTAACTGCGAACAGTCCGCAAGGCGAAAAGCCGCGGGCACTATTGGCACAGGATCGACCGCAATCCCGCGGGCGATTGTCAACAGGGGGAAGTCATGTCGGACTATTCCGAAAGTGATAAGAAGCAGGATATGAGTATCCTGCATTCCATGGGCTATGCCCAGGAACTTGAACGGCGAATGAGCTCGTTCTCGAACTTTGCCGTTTCCTTCTCAATCATCTGCATCCTGTCGGGTGGGATCAACTCGCTCGCGCAAGCAACCGCAGGTGCAGGCGGTGCCGCGATCGGCATCGGCTGGCCGCTAGGTTGCTTCGTCTCGCTCGTCTTCGCGGTCGCGATGGCGCAGATCAGCTCCGCATATCCGACGGCCGGCGGCCTCTACCATTGGGGCTCGATCCTCGGCAACCGCTTCACCGGCTGGCTGACTGCCTGGTTCAACCTGCTCGGTCTCGTCACCGTTCTCGGCGCCATCAATGTCGGCACCTATTACTTCTTCATGGGTGCCTTCGGGACGAGCTATCTCGGCCTGACGGACACGACGACGGTGCGTATCATCTTCCTGGTGATCATCACCGGCGCGCAGGCGCTCGTGAACCACATGGGCATCGGCCTGACTGCCAAGCTCACGGACTTTTCGGGCTATCTGATCTTCGCAACCTCGATCGCGCTCGCGGCCGTATGTCTGCTGTCAGCTCCGTCCTATGAGTTCGGACGGCTCTTCACCTTCGCCAATTATTCCGGCGAAGCCGGCGGCAACGTCTGGCCGTCGACATCGGGCATTTGGGTATTTCTGCTCGGTCTGCTGCTGCCGATCTACACGATAACGGGCTATGACGCTTCCGCCCATACATCGGAAGAAACGGTCAAGGCAGCGCATTCCGTACCGCGCGGCATGGTCTCCTCCGTGCTCTGGTCGGCGCTCTTCGGCTACATTATGCTGTGCGCTTTCGTGCTCATGCTGCCGAACATGGACGATGCGGCAAAGCAGGGCTGGAACGTATTCTTCTGGGCGATGGATACGCAGGTCAATTCGGTCGTGAAGGATATCCTTTACCTCGCGATCCTCGTCAGCCAGTGGTTATGCGGGCTTGCGACCGTCACCTCGGTCTCGCGCATGATCTTTGCCTTCTCGCGCGATGGTGGCCTGCCGGCTTCCAAGGCGCTGTCGAAGGTCAGCCCTAAGCATCGCACGCCGGTTGCGGCTATCTGGACGGGTTCGATCCTTTCGGTGCTCTTCGTCTGGGGTTCTTCGCTCGTTTCTATCGGCGAGACGCCGGTTTACACGATCGTCGTATCGTGCACGGTCATCTTCCTGTTCTTCTCCTTCGCGATCCCGATCACGCTCGGCCTCTTAGCCTGGGGGACATCGAAGTGGGACAAGATGGGTCCGTGGAATCTTGGCGAGGGCACGTTCAAGCTCTTCGCGGTTCTCTCGATCCTTGCAATGATCCTGATCTTCGTCCTCGGTATCCAGCCGCCGAACGACTGGGCGCTTTACATCACCGTCGGTTTCCTGGTGCTGACGGGCATCGTCTGGTTCGGCTTCGAAAGCCGCCGCTTCAAGGGGCCGCCGATTGGCGACGAAGTGGCAAGGCGCCAGGCCGAAATCGCAGCGGCTGAAAGGGCTGTCGGCGAACGCTGAACATCGAGGCTTCCCTCTCAATGGCGGGGCCGCACCATGCGGCCCCCTCACGGTTCAATGAAAGGGTATGGTCGGGTCGGTCCCGGTGGTCGCATGTCGTTTCGTTGTCCCGATTTCCCGGTTTCACTTTCAGGCGGATAAATCATGAGCAGCTACACTCTCGACGATCTCAGACAGGACGTTGCCGACGGGCGCATCGATACGGTGCTAGCCTGCCAGGTGGACATGCAGGGGCGCCTGATGGGCAAACGTTTCCAGGCTGAATATTTCCTCGAAAGCGCCTGGAAGGAGACGCACAGCTGCAACTATCTGCAGGCGACGGACATGGAGATGGAAACCGTCTCCGGCTACAAGGCGACGAGTTGGGAGAAGGGGTACGGCGACTATACGATGAAGCCGGATCTTTCGACGCTCCGGCTCATTCCTTGGCTCGAAGGCACCGCGCTCGTGCTCTGCGACGTGCTCGATCATCATACGCATGAGGAAGTGGCCCATTCGCCGCGCGCGATCCTGAAAAAGCAGGTGAAGCGGCTGGAGGCGATGGGCATGAAAGCCTACATGGCTTCGGAGCTCGAATTCTTCCTCTTCGACCAGAGCTATGATGCCGCGCAGGCTTCCGGCTATCGCAATCTCAAGCTCGCGAGCGCCTATAATGAAGATTACCACATCTTCCAGACGACCAAGGAAGAAGAGGTGATGCGGGCAATTCGCAAGGGTCTGCAGGGTGCGGGCATTCCGGTCGAAAACTCCAAGGGCGAGGCATCCGCTGGTCAGGAAGAAATCAACGTGCGCTACGCCGATGCGTTGACGATGGCGGACCGCCACGCGATCATCAAGAACGGCTGCAAGGAAATTGCGTGGTCGAAGGGCAAGGCGATCACTTTCCTTGCCAAGTGGCATTACAATGCTGCCGGCAGCTCCTCGCATATCCATCAATCGCTCTGGAGCCTGGAAGAAAAGCCGCTCTTCTTCGATCATACCGGCCATTACGGCATGTCTCCGCTGATGCAAAATTATATTGCCGGGCTGCTCAGCCATGCGAGCGAGATCACCTATTTCCTGGCGCCCTACATCAATTCCTACAAGCGGTTTATGGCCGGCACCTTTGCGCCGACCAAGGCCATCTGGAGCAAGGACAACCGTACGGCGGGTTATCGCCTCTGCGGTGAGGAGACCAAGGCGATCCGCATCGAATGCCGTGTCGGCGGCTCCGATCTCAATCCGTATCTTGCCTTCGCAGCACTGATCGCTGCCGGCATCGACGGCATTGAGAAGAAGCTGGAACTGGAAGCGCCTTATGTGGGCGACGCCTATTTCGGCAAGGATATTCGCGAAATTCCGCGCACGCTGCGCGCTGCAACGAAGGCAATGACGGAATCGGAGATGCTGCGCGCGGCCTTCGGCGACGAGGTGATCGACCACTATACACGCGCCGCCGAATGGGAGCAGGAAGAATACGACCGCCGCGTGACGGATTGGGAAGTGGCGCGCGGCTTCGAGAGAGCTTAAGAACATATCCGAAGCGGAAGGCCGGCGACTGGTTCTCCTACGGAGGGCGAGTCGCGGCGTCTTTCCCTGCGGCTCAGAAGAAAACAGGATTCAGATCATGACAATGATCCAATGCATTTCGCCGGTTGACGGCTCGGTTTATGCGGAGCGTCCGGCGCTTTCGCTCGAAGCGGCCAAGGAAGCCGTGGCGCGTGCACGCAAGGCGCAGAAACCCTGGGCCAGGCGCCCGCTCGAAGATCGTGTTCAACTGGTGCTGAAGGGTGTCGCCCGTCTCAATGAGATGTCCGATGTCGTCGTGCCCGAGCTTGCCTGGCAGATGGGCCGGCCGATCAAGTATGGCGGCGAATATCGCGGCTTCAACGAGCGCTCCAACTATGTTGCCTCGATCGCCGCGGATGCGCTGGCGCCGCTCGTCGTCGAGGAGAGCGACAAGTTCGAACGCCGCATCGAGCGCGAAGCGCATGGCGTCGTCTTCGTCGTGGCGCCTTGGAACTATCCCTATATGACGGCGATCAATACGATTGCTCCCGCCTTGATGGCCGGTAACACCGTCGTGCTCAAGCATGCATCGCAGACGCTGCTCGTCGGCGAGCGGCTGGTGCAGGCCTTCGTCGAGGCGGGTGTGCCCGAGGATGTGTTCCAGAACGTCTTCCTCGATCATGAGACGACCTCGGCGCTGATCGCCGCCGGCAGTTTCAACTTCATCAATTTCACCGGTTCGGTCGAAGGCGGCCGCTCGATGGAGCGCGCTGCTGCCGGCACCTTCACCGGGCTCGGCCTCGAGCTCGGCGGCAAGGACCCCGGCTATGTGATGGACGATGCCGATCTCGATGCTGCCGTCGATACGCTGATGGATGGCGCGACCTATAATTCCGGCCAGTGCTGCTGCGGCATCGAGCGCATCTATGTGCATGAATCGCTCTACGACGCCTTCGTCGAAAAGTCGGTGGCCTGGGTTTCGAACTACAAGCTCGGCAATCCGCTTGATCCGGAAACATCGCTCGGGCCGATGGCACACAAGCGTTTCGCCAAGGTGGTGCGCGAGCAGGTCGCCGATGCAGTTGCCAAGGGCGCCAAGGCGCTCGTCGATCCGAAGCTTTTTCCGGCCGATGACGGCGGCGCCTATCTCGCCCCGCAGATCCTCGTCAATGTCGATCATTCCATGGCTTTCATGCGCGAAGAAACCTTCGGCCCGGCCGTCGGTATCATGAAGGTCAAGAACGACGATGAAGCGCTGGCGCTGATGAACGACAGCCAGTACGGACTCACCGCCTCGCTCTGGACCAAGGATGCGGAGCGGGCAGGGCGGCTCGGCCGCGAAATCGAAACCGGCACCGTCTTCATGAATCGCGCCGATTATCTCGATCCAGCCCTGTGCTGGACCGGCGTCAAGGAAACCGGCCGCGGCGGCTCGCTGTCGATCATCGGCTTCCACAATCTGACGCGCCCGAAATCCTACCATCTCAAGAAGGTTACAGCATGAGCAGCGCCAACATCACCGCCAACTGGAGCTATCCGACATCGGTCAAGCTCGGCCGGGGCCGCATCAAGGAACTGGCCGACGCCTGCAAGAGCCTCGGCATGAAAAAGCCGCTGCTCGTCACCGACCGCGGCCTCGCCGCGATGGCTATCACCAAGAATGCGTTCGACATTCTCGAAGACGCCGGCCTCGGTCGGGCGATCTTTGCCGATGTCGATCCGAACCCGAACGAGAAGAACCTCGAAGCGGGCATTAAGGCCTTCCGCGATGGCGGCCATGACGGCGTGGTCGCCTTCGGCGGTGGCTCGGGCCTCGACCTCGGTAAATGCGTTGCCTTCATGGTCGGTCAGACGCGACCGGTGTGGGATTTCGAGGATATCGGCGACTGGTGGACACGGGCGAGCATTGAAGGCATCGCGCCGATCGTTGCCGTGCCGACGACGGCCGGCACGGGCTCGGAAGTCGGTCGCGCCAGCGTCATCACCAATTCCGTGACGCACGTGAAGAAGATCATTTTCCATCCGAAGTTCCTGCCGGGTGTCGTCATCGCCGATCCGGAGCTGACGGTCGGCATGCCGAAGATCATCACTGCCGGCACCGGCATGGATGCCTTTGCCCATTGCCTGGAAGCCTATTCCTCGCCCTTCTATCATCCGATGTCGGCCGGCATCGCGCTGGAGGGCATGCGTCTCGTCAAGGAATTCCTGCCCCGCGCTTACCGTGAAGGCACGGACCTGGAAGCCCGCGCCAACATGATGTCGGCAGCCGCCATGGGCGCTGTCGCCTTCCAGAAGGGCCTCGGCGCCATCCATGCGCTCTCGCACCCGATCGGCGCCGTCTACAACACGCATCATGGCATGACCAATGCCGTCGTCATGCCGGCTGTCCTGCGCTTCAACCGCTCGGCCATCGAAGAGAAGATCGCCCGTGCGGCTGCCTATCTCGGAATTTCTGGCGGTTTTGACGGTTTCTACGATTACGTCCTGAAGCTGCGTTCCGAACTCAACGTCCCCGACAATCTGACGGCGATGGGAATCACCCCGGATCGGATCGACGAACTGGCGGCGATGGCGATTGAAGACCCGAGCGCCGGCGGTAACCCGGTGGCAATGACGCTCGAAAATACCAAGGCCCTGTTTAAGGATTGCTTCTGATCAGATAAAGGCGGACCTATCAATTTGCCCGGAAAACTCTGGTTTTCCGGGCTTTCTTTTTGGCTTTGGATTTTCGGGCATCCTTATTTCTGATGATGCGAAAAATGCAGGCCGCATTTTGAGCAGGTGCGTTTAACAATTTGTTAACCACGATTGGAAAGGATGGGTTAACCGCACAATGCTCCGACGGTGCGATTAACACGAGCGATGCCGGCTCGCGCGCCATTCTCCTTCGAGGATCCAGATATGCCAGTCATCACATTCGCAAATACCAAGGGCGGCGCCGGCAAGACCACAGCCGTATTGCTGCTTGCTACCGAGCTTGCCCGTCAGGGCTATCGGGTCACCATCCTCGACGCCGATCCGCAGCACTGGATCTCGCGCTGGCACGAAATCTCCGGTCATGTGGAAAATATCAGCGTCATCGATTTCGTAACGACGGCCTCACTACCGCAGCACATTAGCGAAAACAGGCAAAATACCGATTACTTCATCATCGATCTGCCGGGCGCGCGTAATCCGCTGCTGGCAACGGCCGTCGGACTCTCCGATCATGTGCTGATTCCGATCCAGGGCTGTGCCATGGATGCCCGCGGCGGTGCTCAGGTTCTCGAACTCCTGCAGTATCTGGAAGAGAAAGCCGGCATCAAGATCGGCCATTCGGTCGTCCTGACGCGTGTCAATTCCATGGTCACCACGCGCGCGCTGCAGATCGTCAAGGCGTTGCTCAACGAGCGCCACGTGCCGGTTCTCGATACGGCTATTATCGAACGGTCGGCCTTCCGCGACATTTTCGATTGCGGCGGCACGCTGCATACGATGGATCCGATGCGCGTCAGCAACCTGGACAAGGCCCGTGAAAATGCCCTCCGTTTCGCAGAGGAAATCATGCTCAAGGTCCCGGGCCGGCTTCCGGTCGCCGTTCGGCTGGCAAACGCGATACGGAGCGCTGCCTGATCGCAACATCTTAATGAAGAAATTGATGCCTCGGCTTGCGCCGGGGCATTTTTCTATGAAGCCAGCGCTGAGAAGCAGGTGAACAACCCGGCGGAGGCGCCGAGCCAATAGACATCCTCAATCGACGAATTCGACCGTCACGCCCGGCTTGACCATCTTCGCAAGTTCCGTCGCGTCCCAGTTCGTCAGGCGGATGCAGCCGTGGCTCTGCGTGCGACCGATCCTCGACGGGTCGGGCGTGCCGTGGATGCCGTAGGTGGGTTTTGAAAGAGCCATCCAGACGGTGCCAACCGGGCCGTTCGGGCCGGGCGGAATGTCAAGGATCTTGTCGTTGGCGCCCTGCTGGAAATTGATCTTCGGATTATAGGTGTAGCCCGGATTGAAGGCGACGCGCTCGACCGTCACCGTGCCCGACGGCGAAGGCGTGTCGGTGGAGCCGATCGAGGCGGGGTAGGCGGCGACGAGGTTGCCTGCATCGTCATAAGCGAAAACCTGCTTGCGGGCCTTGTCCGCGAGGATTTTCGCGACGGTGCCGGTCTTGTTCTGGCCGGGATTGACGACCTTGATCACGGTACCCGGAATGGTGAAATCTGCGCCGGGGTTCATTTCCTTCAGGAAATTCTCATCCATGTGGAAACGTTCGGCTAAGGCTTCGGTCACCGATGTATAGGCGAGGGAGGGCAGCAGCGCCTTCTGCGAGTAGTCTTCCGGGATCTGCGCGACATAGGGGCCGGCCGCATCCGCATCCGTAATCGTATAATTGACGACCGGCAGCCCGCCATTCATGCGCAGTTCTTCAAGGATCGCGTCCGTATTGTTCGGGTCGAGCTTGGTACCGGTCATCTGCTCGTAGGCGTAGATCGCCTTGGTGACGTTGGAGCCCATATGGCCGTCGATGACGCCGGGCGAAACGCCTGCGCGATCCAGAAACACCTGAAGGGCCACGATCTCCGGCTTGGATTTGTCCTTGAGCGTGATGACGGGTTCCTGCGGTGCCGGGCGGGGCTCGTCGGCCGGCGGAAACTGTTGGTCGGGCTCGACCGCTGCGTAATCATCCTGAACCTGCGGATCGCCTGGATAGGGCTGATCCTCGAGCGGCTGGCGCTCGATAGCAATGTCACGCGGGATGGCGCCCGTTACCGGGCCGCGCTCGGAATAGCGCGTATCGCCATAGGGGTTCTGGTCGCGGGAATAGGGATCGTTGTAGGCGTCGTTATAGACTTCGCGGTTCGTACGCGGCGAATAGTAGCCACGGGCGCGCATTTCGGTCGCGACGACGTTTCCGTAACGATCGATCAGCACGCGGTTGCCGCTATAGTCACGGGCATAGACGAAGCCGCGGCCCGGCGGGACATAATCAAGGATTTCGCCGCTCGGGGTCACCAGCACGATATCGCTTCTGTTGCGGCCATATTGCTGCGCATCGGCCTGCTGCGGTGTGAAGGCAGCGAGCGCCAAAAGCATGGCCGAAAGGGAAAAGGCCGATTTCATAAAGCGATTCACGACTCACACCTCGATCAGTGGCTCGGCAGACACACACCTGCTAATTTTGACGCTAGTGTGGAATTTCTTAAGCCATGCTGAACAAAAGATAAAAACGCTGGCATTTTGCCTTTAGTCGTAAACGCTTGCGCCAAGGTGACGTTCCCGTGAAGTCGCGGGTTGCGGTCGTACATGCCGCCATTCCTGTCCTCTGATTGACGAGGGTGGCGAGGCGTCCTAACCCTACGGCAACCGAGATTCCGGGGGAGGATAATCCGATGATTGAATTTGCCGCCACGCGCGGGCCGCGCCTGATGCTGGACGAAACATCGGTGCTGGATATAGGCGGCTGCATCGTCGAGGGCGTCGATATCGCGCCCAAGCGCGCCATTCCTGACGATGGCGATCCGCGAATCGATCATTCGCTGGAGGGCTTTCTCTTTACCTGCGGCCCGGATCATATCCGCCATCGTCAGCCAATTCCCGGCACGGACGGCAAGATCTATCCGCTGCACGGTTCGGCCTCCGGCCATGCGGCCAAGATCCTCTGGACGACCTTCGAGAACGGCAACGCCGAATGCCGCGCCGATATCGATATCACCACCGTCGAAGGTCTGCCGCAGCGTATCGAGCGGCTTTGGCGGATCGAAGGGGCCACCGGTGAAGTTTCGCTGGACGATCGCATCGTCAATACGAGCAACAAGACCGTGCCGATCTTCCTGATGTACCATATGAATACCGGCGGCAGATGGCTGGACGCGGGAACGCGGCTTGAAGGCCGGATGCTGGAAGGCGGCGGTTTTCCCTGGACTTTCGGCGAGGAGCCGGGCGGCATTTTCTGCGTCGAGTCTCCTGCTACTGAGGATGGTTTTGCAGAGGTCCGGCTCGGGCCGGTGGCAGCCATCAATGGCAAGACGCTGAGGGTGCGCTTCCGCGCCAATACACTGCCGTATCTGCAGATCTGGCGAAACCAGAAGGCGCCGGCCCACATCATCGGCATCGAGCCCGTATCGCACCGCTGGGTATTGCGCGATGAATTGGAAGCGGCCGGCGAATTCAACTGGCTGAAGCCGGGTGAAAGCCGCAGCTACGGCCTGCGTTTCGCGTTCGTTTAAGCTTTGCCTGGTCTATTCCGGAGCGATCGGGCGAAGACGTGTTGACGCTAGTCAGGGCGCGTCGTAGACCTTCAGCCCACCATTTTCGAGGAGATTGAGACGATGGATATCCGCCAGATCGACGATGAATACTCCGTTTCCGGCCAGATCACGGTTGACGAGCTCGACCAGATCAAGGCACTCGGCTTCAAGTCCATCGTCTGCCATCGTCCGGATGGCGAAAGCCCGGACCAGACGCCCTTTGCCGTGATCGAAGCTCGTGCCAAGGAGCTTGGCCTCCAGATCAGCCATGTGCCTGTCGGCCCTATGGGCGTGACCGAAGAAGCCGTGCAGGGCATGGTCGACGCGCTCGATGAATTCGATCGCCCGATGCTCGGCTATTGCCGCTCCGGCGCACGGTCGACGGCGATCTATCAGAAGACGCACCACATCCGCGCCTGATCCGGCTTGGCCCGGACATAATCAAACGTCGGCCGCGGTGGGAAGAAAACGGAATCACCTCCGCCGCTTCAGCTTTTCTGTTCAAGCATCGGATTACCCGAAAACCGCTCCATAATTTCGGTCCGATGCTCTCAAGCGGCGTCTTTCATTTGATCAACAGGAGAACATGATGAGCATCAAGCGTATCGACATAGGCGCCCGCATGAGCGGTGCCGTTATTCACGGCAACACCGTCTATCTCGCAGGTCAGGTCGGTGAAGGCGAAAGTGTTACCGATCAGTGCAAGTCGGCACTCGGCGAAGTTGACCGTCTGTTGGCTGCTGTCGGCAGCAACAAGTCGAAGATCTTGCAGACGATCATCTATCTCTCCGACATCGCTTACTTCGCAGAGATGAACGCCGTCTGGGAAGGCTGGATTGATCCGGCAAACCCGCCGGCCCGTGCCACGAGCGAAGCCAAGCTCGCCGCGCCGAAGTACAAGGTTGAGTTCATCGTTACGGCTGCTCTCGACTAACAGCACCCTGTAGCGAAAAATCGAAGCCGGTGAGTGGTGAATTGGACTAGTTCACGTACTCACCGGCTTTTTGTTTGTGCGATTTCCGAGAGCGTCCGGGTCGGTGTGATCGCTTCCGGATCGAGCTTGATTTCGATGATCGCCGGCTTGCCGCTGTCGCGCGCCCGTTCGAAGGCGGATGGGAATTCCTCGGTCTTTTGCACCGTCTCGCCGTGGCCGCCATAGGCGCGTGCAAGGGCAGCAAAATCCGGATTGGTGAGGTCGGTTGCGCTGACGCGGCCAGGATATTCACGCTCCTGATGCATGCGTATCGTGCCGTAGATGCCGTTATTGACGACAATGGTAATGATCGGCAGGGTGTAGCGCACGGCAGTGGCAAACTCCTGCCCATGCATCATGAAGCAGCCGTCGCCGGCAAAGCAGATGACCTCCCTGTCGGGAAAGAGCCGCTTGGCGGCGACTGCGGCCGGCAGGCCATAGCCCATGGAGCCTGAGGTTGGGGCCGCCTGTGTATTGAAGCGGCGGAAGCGGTGGAAGCGGTGCACCCAGGTGGCATAATTCCCGGCGCCATTGGTGAAGATCGTGTCCGGCTTGGTGTTGGCCTCCAGCCATTCCATGATCGGTCCCATCAGCACCGCGCCCGGTCCTGTGGCCGGCGGCTTCGACCAGGCGAGATAGGCCTGGTGCATGCGCTCGGTACGTTCGGCACAGCGCGGTTCGGCCGGCGCTTCGAGATCGGCGAGTGCCCTGACGAAATCGGCGGGGCTGGCGCAGATGGCGAGGTCAGGACGATAAACGCGACCGAGTTCGGACGGATCCGGATGGATATGGACGAGGGACTGTGCCGGGTAGGGGATGTCGAGCAGCGTATAGCCCGAGGAGGGCATTTCCGACATGCGGCTGCCGAGCAGGATCAGCAGGTCGGCTTCCTTGATCTCTTTCGCCAGCGCCGGATTGATGCTGATGCCGACGTCGCCGGCGTAACAGGGATGCAAGTGATCGAATAGCATCTGGCGGCGGAAGGAGCAGCCGACAGGCAGGCTGAAACGTTCTGCGAAGGTCTGGAAATCGGCGACCGCATCAGCATCCCAGCGGGTGCCACCGAGGATGAGCATTGGCCGCTCGGCCTTCAGAAGGCGCAGGTAGAGATCGTCGATCTGGCTGCGGCCAGGATGGGCCTCGACTTGGGTGTAACGTTTCGCCTTGGGGGCTTCGACCTCGTCGCGCAGCATGTCTTCGGGTGATGTCAGCACGACTGGGCCGGGGCGGCCGGATGTGGCAATCGCAAAGGCGCGGGTCACAAATTCCGGAATGCGGGCGGCGTCATCAATTTCGCCGACCCATTTGGCGAATTCGGTGAAGGCGCGGCGGAACTCGACTTCCTGGAAGGCTTCGCGCTCGCGTGCCTCGCGCTGCACCTGGCCGATGAAGAGGATCATCGGGATCGAATCCTGCCTGGCAATGTGCAGGCCGGCGGAGGCGTTGGTGGCGCCGGGGCCGCGGGTGACCATACAGATCCCGGGTTCGCCGGTCAGCCGGCCCCAGCAATCGGCGATCATGGCAGCACCACCTTCCTGACGACAGACGATTACATCGATATCGCTGTCATGCAGGGCGTCGAGCACCGCGAGAAAGCTCTCTCCCGGTACGCAGGAAAGACGCTTGACTCCGTTCGCCTTGAGCGCCTCGACGATCAATTGTCCTCCCGTCCTCTTCATAGCCCCATCCCTTTCATGGCGATGTCTTCCTCTCCCATTGCTCAAGTTCGGCCAGAACTTCGGCATTGTGTTCGCCGAGGCGCGGGCTCGGCCGTTCGTAGCGCAGCGGCGTCTTGGACAGCATGACCGGGGTGCGCACACCGGGGATCATCGTGCCGGCTGCATCCGGAAGATCGACGCGCAAGCCGCGTGCGACGATTTGCGGATCGGCAAACATTTCCTCGATCGTATTGATGGCGCCTGCCGGCACGGCATTGTCCTCGCAGGCCTTCAAGAGATCGGCCTTCTGCCATTTCAGCGTTTCGGTCGAGACGAGACGGCGCACTGCATCTCTGTTGGCGACGCGGGCCTTGTTGGTCGCAAAGTTCTCGTCATCACCGATGACGAGGCCGAGGATCGCGCAGAGGCGGCGGAATTGGCCGTCATTGCCGATGGCAAGGATGAGATAACCGTCAGCCGTCGGCACGACCTCATAGGGAGAGATATTCGGATGGGCATTGCCGAGTCGAACGGGCGCGCGGCCGGAAACGAGGTAATTCATGTTCTGGTTGGCGAGTACGGCAGATTGCACATCGAGCAGCGCCATGTCGATCAACTGACCTTCGCCGGTCTTCAGTGCGTGGATGAGGGCGGCTTCGATGGCCGATACAGCGTAGATGCCGGTGAAGATATCGGCAATCGCCACGCCTGCCTTCATCGGCTGGCCATTCGGCTCGCCTGTGATCGACATGAAACCCGACATGCCTTGGACGATATAATCGTAACCGGCAAGGTTCGCGTAAGGGCCGGTCTGGCCGAAGCCGGTAATGGAGCAATAGACGAGGCGCGGATTGACGGCCCTCAGGCTCTCATAATCGAGCCCATATTTCACGAGGCCTCCGAGCTTGAAGTTCTCGATCAGCACATCGGCTGTGGCGGCAAGGCGACGCACCAGCGACTGGCCTTCATCGCTTTTCAGGTCTGCGGTGATTGAGCGCTTCCCGCGATTGGCGGAGTGGTAATAGGCGGCCGAGAGGTTTTCTCCGTCAGCGCCTTCCACGAACGGTGGTCCCCAGTGCCTCGTGTCGTCGCCACCATCAGGATTTTCCACCTTGATGACATCGGCGCCGAGATCGGCCAGCATCTGCCCCGCCCAGGGGCCGGCTAGGACGCGCGCAAGCTCGATGACCCTGATGCCCGCAAGCGGCGGCTTCTTCTGCAGGTCTTGCGTCATATTCCTCCCAAGTCCCTCCCAAACTCCTCCTGCGGGCGGCGGATTTTCAGGGTGCCCGCGTTACTTCAGATGTATCGGATACAGGTTTGGAAGCAAAGCGTTGCTCGCGCCAGATGATGTAGAGGCCGGACGCGATGACGATGAGGATGCCAAGCCATTTCAGCGCATCCGGAAAGTCGCTGAAGACCAGCCAGGCGAAGACCGTGGCCGAGACGATTTCCAGATATTGCAGTGGAGCAAGCGTCGAGGCCGGGGCGGCGCGATAGGCGTAGGCCGCGAGAATGCCGGTGATTGCGGCGGCAATACCGGTGCCGAGCAGATAACCGAAGGCGGAGAGATCGGGCATGGCCGTACCGATAATGTCGGAGCCGCTGCCATAGCCGACGTACAGGATGACCGCGCAGAAGAAGATACCCCAGAGGCCGGTTTGGAACTGCATGGCCCAGGGATCTTCCCGATGCGATAGCACGCGTGTCATCAGCGCGAAGACGGCGATGCAGAAGGCGCTGACGACGGGCAAAAGAGCGACGTAGCCGACCTGTTCGAAGCTCGGCTGAATGATTAGCATGGCGCCTAGGAAGCCGACGGCACAGGCGGCGTAGCGGCGCCAGCCGATCGTTTCCTTCAGGAAGATGCTGCCGAGGATCGTCAGGATGATCGGCTCGACGAAGAAGATGGCGATAGCATCGGCAACGGCCATGACCTTCAGCGTGGTGACGAAGCAGATCATCGAGATGGTAACCATCGCGCCACGGACGGCGTGATACCAGCTCTGCTTGAGCGAAAACTGGATCTTTGCGCCGCGCAGGAAGATGAAAGGCAGCATGGTGAGCGCCTGGATCACGAAGCGGAAGCCGGCCACTTCGGTGGAGGAGATTGTTGCCGTCGCAAGCTTCGAGAAGATGTCGATCAGCGGCGAGATCAGCACCGAGAGCAGCATGAAGAGCAGGCCGAACGTCACCTCGGCAGCAGCGGGATGGCGTGTGGAACTCATGCTCGTCATCTCAGGTCCTTTCGCTAGGGACCGTGCGGAGGGCCTCGTCGCACCAGCCGGCGAAATCCGAGATTGCCGATTGCGCGCCGATCTCGTTCAGGGTTTCGTGCCGCATGTCCTGATATATCTCCGTGCTGATACGAGAGAAGCCCCGGCTTTTCAAATGCTTTGACAGCCAGAGAATGGCTTTTCCCTTAGATGTTGCCGGATCCTTGCCGCCGCCGACCAGGTGGATCGGCAGCTCTTTCGGCAGCTTTTCAAGCTGTTCCTTCTCGATGCCGCGGAAGGTGAGGGCAAAGACGTCGAGCCAGAGCGACACGGACGCATCAAAGCCGCAGAGCGGATCGGCAATATAGGCATCGACCTCGGCTGGATTGCACGACAGCCAATCGAATTCCGTGCGGTGATCGGAAATGGATTTGCCCCAGGCGGAAAATGTCAGCCTTGGCAGCATGTCGCTCGGCACATCCGAGCCCTTCAGCATGCGCTCTCCAAGCAGGATCGCCTGTGCGAGGCGACCGGAAAGACCAACCGCGAAATTCGAATTCCAGACGGCAAGCGCTGCGAAGCGGCCGGGAAGATCGGCCGCGGCATTCAGCGCGATCAGGCCGCCCATGGAATGGCCAAGGAGGATGACCGGAAGGCCGGGATGGCGGGACGTGACAAAGTCGTGTACCGCGGCGATATCGCTGACGACGTGCTCGATGCCATCCCGTCTCGCGAAGCGGCCGAGTGGCGCGTCGGCTGCGGTCGTCTCGCCATGGCCGCGATGATCATGCGCATAGACGTGACAGCCTCTTGCGGCCATGGCTTCGGCAAAGCGCCAGTAGCGACGGGAATGTTCGGCAAGCCCGTGCGAAATCATCAGGATAGCCCGCGCTAGTCCCTCCGCGGGCTGATGATGACAGGCAAGCGAAGCCCCGGCGTTTTCAAGCCGCAACGTCTCGGAAAACATGCATTCCTCCTCCGCCCAAAAAGACCAGATATCCAGGCAAATGCAACATTGTGGTTTCGCTCATGCATGAAAGCGTGTTTTTACCTACGATTCAGGGTTGCGTATTCTTCGGCTTCATGCTTGTTTGTTCCTGTAATGTTCTTTGTCGGGGCTATCAATGGGCAAGTTATTTCTCTCGGTTTCCATCCTGTTTCTCTCGCTGTCGTCAATCGGTTCCGTTTCCGCGCAGGAAAGCGGGCGCACACGCTTCATCCTTGCTGCAAGCTGGCAGCCGGCATTCTGCCAGACCAACCAGAAGAAGGCCGAATGCGCCACCCAGAGCGGTGACCGCTATGATGCCACCAATTTTTCCCTCCACGGCCTCTGGCCGATGCGCCAGGACTATTGCGGCGTACCTGATGATCAGAAGGCTGCCGATAAGGACAGCGACTGGAAGAGCCTGCCGGCCGTGACGCTCTCGGCCGAGACGAAGGCTGCGCTCGACAAGGCGATGCCGGGTACGCAATCGGGGCTCGAGCGGCATGAATGGATTAAGCACGGCACGTGCACGAAGATGAGTGCCGACGACTATTTCGCCACCGCCGTTCACCTGATCGACGATCTTAATGCTTCGGCAGTGCGCGATCTATTTGCCGCCAATGTCGGCAAGGTGCTGAAGGCCGACGCGATAAAGGCGGCCTTCGACAAAAGCTTTGGCGCCGGCGCCAGCGAGCGTGTGAAGATGAGCTGCCGCCGCGTCGGCAACAAGCGCGTGATCAGCGAGTTGACGATCGGGCTTTCGCAGGATGCCGTTTCAGCCTCTGCGAACGAGGAGGGGCTGGGCGGCCTGATCCAGGGAGCGGGACAGACTTCCTTCGGCTGCGACGAAGGCCTGGTGGACGCTGCCGGTTTCTGACGGGAAACATGCCGAAATCCTGACGAAACAGGGTTTCGGCGTTGCCCGCGGGCGTGGTTTCGCCTACATAGCGGCCACGATTTGAAGTTTCCGCCCGGAGCACCCCAGTATGGCACGTCAGTTCATCTACCACATGTCCGGCCTCAACAAGGCCTATGGCAACAAGAAGATCCTCGAGAACATCCATCTTTCCTTCTATCCCGATGCCAAGATCGGTATTCTGGGTCCGAACGGTGCGGGTAAGTCCACCGTGCTGCGCATCATCGCCGGCCGGGACAAGGAATATACGGGTGAAGCCTGGCTCGCCGAAGGCGCGACGGTCGGCTACCTCGAGCAGGAACCGCAGCTCGATCCGAACAAGACTGTGTTCGAAAACGTCATGGAAGGCGTCGCCTCCAAGACGGCGATCGTGGATCGCTATAACGAGCTGATGATGAACTATTCCGACGAGACGGCGGAAGAGGGCGCAAAGCTTCAGGACATCATCGACAGCCAGAACCTGTGGGATCTGGAAAGCCAGGTCGAAATGGCCATGGAAGCCCTGCGCTGCCCTCCGCGCGATGCCGATGTCACGACGCTGTCGGGTGGTGAGCGTCGCCGTGTCGCGCTTTGCCGTCTGCTGCTGTCGCAGCCGGATCTGCTGCTGCTTGACGAACCGACCAACCATCTGGACGCCGAAACCATCGCCTGGCTCGAAAAGCACCTGCGCGACTATCCGGGCGCCGTGATGATGATCACCCACGACCGCTACTTCCTGGATAACGTCACCGGCTGGATCCTGGAGCTCGACCGCGGCCGCGGCATTCCTTACGAAGGAAACTACTCGGCTTATCTGCAGGCGAAGGCCAAGCGCATGCTGCAGGAAAACCGCGAAGAAGCATCACGCCAGAAGGCGATCAGCCGCGAACAGGAATGGATCGCTTCGAGCCCGAAGGCTCGTCAGGCCAAGTCTAAGGCGCGTATCAAGTCCTACGAGCAGCTGGTAGAAGCCGCCGAAAAGCAGCGTCCCGGCGACGCTCAGATCATCATCCCGGTCAGCGAGCGTCTCGGCCAGGTGGTCATCGAGATGGAAGGCATCACCAAGGGCTTCGAAGGTCGCACGCTGATCAACGATCTGTCGATCAAGCTGCCGCCGGGCGGCATCGTTGGCATCATCGGCCCGAACGGCGCTGGCAAGACGACGCTGTTCAAGATGATCACCGGCCAGGAAAAGCCGGACGCCGGCTCGATCCGCATCGGCGAGACCGTGCATCTCGGCTATGTCGACCAGAGCCGTGATGCGCTGGACGGCAGCAAGACGGTCTGGGAGGAAATCTCCGGTGGTGCCGAAGTGATCAAACTCGGCAAGTTCGACATGAACTCGCGTGCTTATTGCGGCGCCTTCAACTTCAAGGGCGGTGATCAGCAGCAGAAGGTCGCCAATCTCTCGGGCGGGCAGCGCAACCGCGTGCACCTTGCCAAGATGCTGAAGGCCGGCGGCAACGTCCTGCTGCTCGACGAACCGACCAACGACCTCGATACCGAGACGCTGGGTGCGCTTGAAAGCGCGCTGGAGAATTTCGCCGGCTGCGCCATTATCATCAGCCATGATCGCATGTTCCTCGACCGTCTGGCCACCCACATCCTCGCCTTTGAAGGTGAGGGGCATGTCGAGTGGTTCGAAGGCAATTTCGAAGATTATGAACAGGACAAGATCCGCCGACTCGGTCCTGACGCACTGAACCCGGGCAGTCAGGCTCACAAGCGCCTGACGCGCTGATCGGCTTTTCATGCTTTTCGCAAGCCCCGGCTCGTCCGGGGCTTTTTGCTGCCTGCTGTCGTTTTCACCACAGGCAAGTTCGCAAAGTGTTGAAATGCCGCTTGCTTCAGCTACCCAAATCACATAAAGATATCTTTATATCTTGATTGGGTAGAGTATGAGCGAACCCTTAAGGCTTGGACTGGATGCGCTGGTGGACGTCTTGAAGGCGGCCGGCGAACCGACGCGCCTGCGGCTGCTGGCGCTGCTGGCGGCGGGCGATCTCACCGTCACCGATCTTACGGAAATTCTCGGTCAATCCCAACCCCGCATCTCCCGGCACCTGAAGCTGCTCGGCGAAGCGGAACTGATCGACCGCTATCAGGAAGGCGCTTGGGCCTATTTCCGGCTGGCGCATGAAGGCAAGGCTGCCGCTGTCGTGCGGGTTTTGTTGAAGCATGTCTCGGAAAACGACCCCGTGGTCCAGCGTGACGGCGAGCGTCTTGCCGCCGTCAAACGCCAACGCGCCGAACGAGCTCAGGCCTATTTCAGCCGCAACGCGGCCGAATGGGACGAGCTTCGTCGCCTGCACGCAGCAGACGAAGAGGTGGATGCTGCCATCATCAGGCTGCTCGGCGCCAACCCGATCGATTCCCTGCTTGACCTGGGCACCGGTACCGGCCGCATGCTGGAGCTTCTCTCCGGCCGTTATCGCCGGGCGATCGGTGTGGATGCCAGCCGTGACATGCTGAGCGTCGCGCGCGCCAATCTCGATAAGGCCCATATCACCACGGCTTCGGTGCGCCATGCCGATATCCTGAACCTGCCTTTCGAGGGACAGGATTTCGATCTGGTGACGATCCATCAGGTGCTGCATTTCTTCGATCAGCCTGAAATCGCCATTGCGGAGGCAGCGCGCATGCTGCGGCCGGGCGGGCGTCTCGTCATCATCGACCTCGCGCCGCACAGCCTCGAATATCTTCGCGACGAACATGCCCATGTCCGTCTCGGCTTCTCGCACCAGGCCATGTCTGACTGGGTGCGCAAGGCGGGGCTGGATGTCGAGCAGGTCGTCGATCTTCATCCGGGTCAGCAAGGCGAGAAGGGCCTCACGGTTACGATCTGGCTCGCGCGCGACCCGAAGCGCCTCATGGCCACGCTGGAGAGCGAAGGCGCCGTACCTACATTTGCCGGGAGAGAATAAATGAGCCAGACAAACGACGCTCGCCGCCGCGATATCAGGATCTCCTTCGAATTCTTCCCGCCGAAGTCCGAGGAGATGGAGGGGCAGCTCTGGAACACAGTCCGCGATCTGCAGGACTGGAATCCGGAATTCGTGTCCGTGACCTATGGTGCCGGCGGCACCACCAAGGCGCCGACGCTGTCCACGGTCACGCGTTTCCTGACCGATACGCCGCTTGCGACCGCCTCGCATCTCACCTGCGTCAGTGCCACGAAGGAGGAGACGCATCAGGTCGTCGACAGCTTCCGCAAGGCGGGTGTCACGCATTTCGTGGCTTTGAGAGGCGATGCCCCCGGCGGCGTTGGTGCGCCTTACCAGCCTCATCCTGGCGGTTATGCCAATGCGGCGGAACTGGTGGCCGGTCTCAAGCAGATCGGCGATTTCGAGATCTCCGTATCGGCCTATCCGGAAAAGCATCCGGAAAGTCGTGATCAGGCTGCCGATATCGACATGCTGAAGCAGAAGGCAGAGAACGGTGCCGACCGTGCGCTGACGCAGTTCTTCTTCGACAACGACAATTTTGAGCGCTATCTTGAGAAGGTGCGCGCCGCTGGTGTCAGAATTCCGATTGTGCCGGGCATCATGCCCGTCCAGAACCTGACGCAGCTGAAGCGCTTTGCCGGCGCCTGCGGCACGGTCATTCCCGCTTTCCTCGATGAGCGTTTCGCCGGATATGACGACAAGCCGGAAGAGCGCGCCAAGGTTGCCGCCGAGGTTGCCGCCGAGCAGATCGAGGATCTCATCCGCCGGGGCCTCCACGAGTTCCATCTCTATACGATGAACCGTGCGCCGCTGGTTTCGGCAGTTCTCGACAATCTCGGCCTCTCGCGCCAAGGCGCCAGACGGGCCGGCGCGGCTGCCTGAGTCGACACCGACTTCGAGAAAAGAAAAGCGCATGGCCGGGCGGGGCATGCGCTTTTCAGTGTTCGGGGTTATTCGTTATTCCGGAGTGTAGGTATCTCAGTTCTTGACACTTCGCATCGGCTCAAATGAAGAGCATGGACAAGACGAATGCGAACGCTGCACTGACCAACAGGACATTCAAGGATTGCGTAAGTCCCATGTCTGTCTCCTCGCGTTAACCGGCTAATAATATGTCGGAAATGTGTTCGTTGGGAAGTACTTCTTGTGCTGCGCCGCCGAAGAGGGCAGTGGATAAGTCTGGCGACCATTCTGTAAGCTTCTGAAATAAAATCGGAAAATAAATTTCACAGAATTTAACGATTCGTTACAGTCCGGTGGCCGCGATTCACGCTTTCGGCAGAAGGATGGCGCACCGCAGCATAATCATTTCAGGCTATCGCGCTGGAGCGGCGGTAGATGCGGCCATCCAATATGACGAGCCCCGCGCCGATCAGTGCCATACCGGCAATCTCGGCCACTTCCAGTGCCTCGCCCAGAAACAGGAAGCCGAGGAGGATCGCGCTCGGCGGCACGAGCAGGGTCACCAGCGAGGCATTGGTCGCACCGGCTGCGGCCATGATACGGAAATAGAGAATATAGCCGAAGGCGGTGGAAAGCAGAGCAATCGCCAGAATGGCCGCGATGGAATTGATCGACGGCGTGGCAAGCGCCCAGGGGTGATCGAGGACGAGTGATAGCGGCAGCGTGACGAGCGAGGATGCCGTCAATTGGCCGGCAGCAATGATGGGCGGCGCCACACCCTTGAAACGTTTGCCGTAGGTTGCTGCAAATCCATAGGAGACCGCGGCGATCACGGGCAGGACGAGCGCCCAGAGGGGCAGGTTCCTGCTATCGGTGATGCTCGGGCCGATGAGAACGACGGTGCCGAGAAGGCCAGTGAGGCAGCCGATGAGTTTCGCTGAGGAGAGTTTCTCGTCCGCTGTCAGGTAATTGGCGATCAGCACCGTCCAGATCGGCGTCGTGGCGTTGAGAATCGAGGCGAGGCCGGCGCCGATGCGCGTCTGGCCAAAGAAGATCAAGGCATGGGGCAGGGCGTTGTTGAGGATGCCGAGAACGAGGAATTCGCGCCAGCGGCTCTTCAGCAACGGGTAGATGCCGAAACGTCCACCGATATAGACATGAAGCGCAAGAGCCGCGATGGAAAGGCGCAGGAATACGAGGGTGAGCGGCGGCACCTCGGCAACAGCGACGCGGGCAAAGAAGAAGGAGCCGCCCCAGATCAGACCGAGGAGGACAAGCAGCCCCCAGGTCAACGCGCTCATTCTCTGTTCCATGCCGCTTTCTCCTGCCGTTGAGGAAAGTTTTATCCTATCGGCAGGGAGCCGCCACCCGATTTATGCAGCCGGGTGGCGGGAGAGCAATTGCCTATGTTTCTTCGACGGTTCCGTGCACAAACCCTTGTGCACTTTTGATGGAATGGTGCCGGGAATTAGAGTGCGTTCAGCAGGGCGGGAGTTGCCCAGCCGTCGGCCGGTATGCCAAGACGAAGCTGCTCCTTCTGGATCGCGACACGGGTGCCGGAGCCGAGGATGCCATCGATCTCGCCGACATCATGGCCGAGCGAATCGAGCTTGGTCTGCAGTTGCTTCATCTCTTCATTGGAAAGGCCCTGTTCAGGTGTGCCCTTCAGATAGGTCGGGGCGCCGGAAAGGCGGGTCGCGAAATAGGCGGCTGACGTCGTGTAGATGAACGACTTGTTCCATTCGAGATAGATCTTGAAATTCGGGTAGGCGATGAAGGCCGGTCCGAGCCGGCCCTGCGGCAACACGAGATCGCCTTGGAGATTGGCAAAGCCGGTATTGCCGTCGCGCGGCTTGACACCGAGGTTGAACCACTCGCCTGCGGTCATGGCGCCGCCGAGCCCGGATTTCTCCCAAGGCAGGTTATCCGGCACGGTGACTTCCTGCAGCCAGGGCTGGCCACGCTCGAAGCCGAGATGCTGGATGAATTTGGCGGCTGTCAGGATCGCATCCGGGCCGCTCTGCTTGAGGCGCACATGGCCGTCGCCATCGCCATCCATGCCGTAGGCGATGATATCGCGCGGCAGCATCTGAACCTGGCCGATTTCGCCGGCCCAGGCGCCAGTATTAGTCTGCGGATCGAGGTCGCCATGCTGCACCATTTCGATGAGGGCGATCAGCTGTGGGCGGAACAATTCCGGGCGGCGGCAGTCGTGGGAAAGCGTAACAAGCGCGTTGCGCGTGTTGAAATCGCCCTGCACGGCTCCGAAATCCGTTTCCATTGCCCAGAAGGCAGTGATGACGCCGGCGGGTACGCCGAATTCCTGTTCGGCGCGAGCGAAGACATCGGCATACTGCTTCATCTTCTGGCGGCCGATATCGAGGCGGGCTTGGCTGACGGTGCGCTGCGAGAATTCGAGGAAAGTCTGGCGGAAGACACCCTGGGCGCGGTCACGGCTGATGACCTTGGGATCGATCTGCGCACCGGCGAGTGCCTGTTCTGCTGCTTCGGCGCTCGCGCCGGCCGCAATGGCGTCCTTCTTGACGCCCTCAAGAAAGGCGGAGAGATCGCCTCCGCAGGGGGCTGTCGGGGCCGAAGCTGCCGCATCCGGGGCCTGTTGGGCGGCAGCACCTGTTGCAATGGCGCAGGCAAACAGAAAAGCAAGTGCAGAGCGGCCTTTAAGCGGGCGGTGCATGAAACAATCCTCGTAAAATCACATAGAATTTCGTTGCTTTCCCAAAGGAATGTGACGGAAGCAAGAAAGATCGGGGCACGTTACTAAGAATTTCTATCCTTGGAAACGTCAGCCACCCAGTTGTTCCAGTTTTTGGCCGAACCGGCGAAGACATTGATATCGGTCGGACCCTGAATGCCGGGGACCACGCCTGTCGATGTGTACTGCCAGAAGGCCCAGCGGCGGTCAGCATAGGTCACGTCGGGATGTTTGGCGGTGGAGCGGACCCAGAAATGGTAGTCCTGAAAGTAACCAGCGAGGTTGTCGCGGTGGAAATCGACTGACGTATAGATGATTGGCCGTTTGCCGTAATAGGCTTCCAGCCGATCCATGAAGCGCTTCATTTCGGAACGGACCGTTGCGGGATCGGGGCGGAAGTGACAGGTCTTCGATTCTGCATTCCATTCCACATCCAGCACCGGCGGAAGGCGCATGGATTCCCTGGGAACGTTGCGGATGAACCAGTCGGCCTGCTCGTCGGCGGAAGAGCAGAAATAATAGAAGTGATAGGGTGCATGCGGGATGCCTGATGCAGATGCCTCGCGCCAGTATTCGTCAAAGCGAGGATCGATCCTGTCCTTGCCTTCGGTCGCCTTGATGAAGGCAAAGGCGACGCCCGACTTGCGCACAGTCTGCCAGTCAATATCGCCCTGCCATTTGGAGATGTCGATACCGTGGATTGCATTTTGCTGCGGCTGCTTGGATCCGAAATCCTGCGGATCGGTATCCTTGAATCGGCTCTTCGGCTTTACGGAAGCGGTTTCGAGATAATCATAACCCGTGGAACTGCAACCGGCGAGCATCAGGGCAAGCGGCAGGACGCAATACAGAAGCCGACGCATGAACGTTCCGTCGTGAACCGAATGATGGATCTGCCCCACAGCCTGACCTTCGAAAACACGCGCCCAGCAGAGGGAATGACCCTCTTTTCTAATATCAACGTAAAAAAAACGTTATTTACAAGCGAATTATGAGCGCTTGCTGATAATCGCGGCCCGCCAAGCGTAACCGCCGCCGATCGTTTCGAACGACAATCTGGCATTGTTTTCAGTAGCTTGCGCTTCCAAAACCTCGCGCAGATTGGCGCGGGGCGTGACGTGGAATTTGGCAAGCCAGGCGTGCAGCAGGCTGCCGAACCAAGCCGGCAGGCCTTCCTGCTGGCCGAAATCGATGATGTGGAGCTGGCCGCCGGGATTGAGTGCGGCGATGGATGCATCCACCGCACGTTCCCAATCCGGGATCATTGACAGTGCATAGGAAATGAGGATGCGGTCAAAGCCGGTGGTGCCGAATTCGCGCGGCGTGTAGGAAGTGGCGTCCGCCACGCGAAAGTCCGGGATCGTCGCCTTTGTGGCAAAAGTCTTGCGAGCGGAAATCAGCATTTCCTGGGAAATGTCGAGGCCGTAGAGCCTGGCGGTCGGGAAGTGCTTGTGCGCGAGCGCCATGTTGCGGCCGGTGCCGCAACCGACTTCAAGCAGCGTGCCGCCCTGGGGAACGTCGAGGTTGCGGATCGTGCGATCCCGGCCGAGAAGATAGTATTTGCGGGTCAGATCGTAGAAATGGCGTTGGTAGCGGTACATGCCATCCATCAGGTCGGCATGTTCCTCGCTCTTGACGGTCATCTCGCTGGCTTCGCTCACGCTTTCTTCCCGTAAATGTGGAAGCCGCCGTAAATCGCCGAGCGGTCCTGGGTGGTCATTTCACGCGACTGGTCTTCGAAATAGTGCCACTGGTCGCGAATTTCAGGCGCGAGGCGACCTTCGATGATGCTCTTTTCGGCTGCCGTGCGGAAGATAACGCGGGCGCCTTCGCGGGCCGTGCGGGTGATCTCGCGCCAGACATCGTTGAGCTGCTGGTCGGTCATCCAGTCCTGTGCGTCGAGCAGGATGTAACGGTCGCGCGAGGCGGCAGGCTCGCCGGCCAGAAGCTCAGTGAAGCTTGCATGATGGACATTGACGCGGTCGACATTGGCGCGGATCACTTCGTAGTGCTCCGGCTTCAGATAGGTCGGCAGCGGGCCTTCCTCACCATCCGCATAGCGGCGTGCGAAAGCCTGCCAGGCGAAGTAATTGTCGCGCATCGGGAAATGACAGGCGAGTTTTTCCAGACGGTGCTTCAGAACCGGCGCGATGGAATTGTCGGCGGCAAGACTTGCCAGCTCGTCATATTGCTGCGGCGGGATGCCGAGGCCGAAGAGCGAGCTCTTGCGGTTGGTGATCCAGCGAACAACCGGCTTTTCGAAGAGAGGAGCGATCTGGTCGTCGAAGAACTGCCGCTGCTCCCGGATCGACCGGGTCTTGGTCATTTCCTGCAGCTTCACGCCGTGCAGGCGGGCGAGCAGGTGAGCAGCACCGATGAACCGGCCGAGCAGGCCGGTTTCATAGATGTTACGGTTGAAGACGGTGACGCGACGGCGGCCGAACTTGCGGGTGTTCCAGTAAGCGCGGGTGGTCTCATCGAGATTGGACGACAGAAGGCTGTCGAAAAGCCTGCTGTTCGACTTCTCGTTCGGCATTGCCAGGAAGCGCACGAGATCGGAATGGCTTGGCAAGTTCTTGAAGGCGGCAAGCTTCAACTTGTTCAACGCAATGTGGTGCGGATTGAGGTCGACCACGTCGATCGAAGCTGGCGCCTTGGAAAGGTAGGCGAGCATATTGCAGCCGCCGGAGCCGATCGTGACGATACGGTGATTGGGCTTCAGCTCCATCGCCTGCATATCGAGATCCGGATCTTCCCAGATCTGCGGATAGACGAGGCCGGAAAAGAGAAGCCCGAAGAGGCGCTCGGAGAAGCCTTCCTTGGAAAAAGCCTTGTGGCGGAGAAGCGCTGCCTTGAGTTTCCGGTTCTTGCGGAAGCCGGTATCCGGTGCAAATTCCGACATGAGTCTGTCACCTTTTTAGCGTTCAGGGCGTGTAACGCGCCTCTGCTACAGTTTGATGACGGGCCCTGTGGGCCAAGGCTTCCGGGAGAGCGGCGGGGATTTCAGCGAAATTTGAAGTGGATCGAAACGCTTCTTTTCGCTTCTCTCTTTTCGCGGAGCGCGTTTCCTGCTTCTCTCCATTGCGTGGAGGATTGCATGCGAGTTGTTCTGCGTATCTTCAAGAGCTTGGCCCTGCTCGTCATTCTCGTCGCCATTAGCGGTGGCGCATGGCTCTCCGTCAGCCCGCCGGAACTCCTGAGGGTGGGCAATGGCTATGCCGCCAAGATCGTCTGCTCCAATGTCTTCATCGCCGGCCGTGATCCCGACGCCGTGCTCTATGACGATGTTCAGGCGCCCGGAAACCCATTGCTGCGGCTGCTGCGCGTCGAGGTCGATCGCGACAGCGGACGGGTGACCTCACGCTTCATGGGCTTGTTTGCAGCAAGCTACGCGCTTTATCGCGGTGCATTCGGTTGCACCAGCGTACCTGATGGCGATTTCGACGCCGCAGCCAAGGCCGTGCCGCTTCTGCCGGCGCCGCGGGTGGACGACAACGACGCAGTCTGGCCTGATGGAGAAGGCGTCGATCAAGCAACCGGCAATGCGAAGATTGCAGCACTTCTGGCCGATGCCAGGCTTGCCGGGCCGGCGATGCGGGCGATGGTGGTCGTACAGGACGGCCATATCATCGCCGAGAGCTACGCACCGGGTTTCAGTGCCAGCACGCCACTCATCGGCTGGTCGATGACGAAGACGGTCAATGCAGCGCTGATCGGCCGGCTGATGCTGTCAGGCAAGATTTCCTATGATGACACACATCTTTTGCCGCAATGGGCGAACGATCCACGCGGTAACATCAGGCTTTCCGACCTGATGGGCATGGAAAGCGGACTCGCTTTCAACGAAGACTACGGCGCCGTCGCCGATGTGACACGCATGCTCTATCTCGATCCCGATATGGTTTCGCTGCCGGCGAGCGCGCCTCTCGTGGCCGCACCGGGCACGAATTTCCATTATTCCAGCGGTACGGCCCTGCTTCTGTCGCGCATCTGGATGAACAAGGTCGGCGATCCACGGGCCGCCCTTGATTATCCCCGCGATGCGCTTTTCGGTCCGCTCGGCATGAGCAGCGCCGTTTTCGAGGCCGATGAACGGGGGACATTTGCCGGCAGTTCCTATCTCTATGCCACGGCACACGATTGGGCACGCTTCGGCCAGTTCCTGTTGCAGGATGGCGTATGGAACGGGCAGAGGCTGCTGCCCGAGGGGTTTGTTGCGATGATGCGGACGCCAACTGGGAGTTCCGGCGGGCAATATACGCAAGGTCAGGCCTGGCTTGCCGGGCCGGGCGGCGGCACGAGCGCGGAGTTCGGATTGCCGCAGGATACGTTCTGGCTGCAGGGCCACGACGGGCAGACGGTCGCGATCGTTCCTTCGGCCAATCTCGTCTTCGTCCGCATGGGACTGACGCCGAGCTGGCTGCGTTACCGGCCGCAGGTGATGTTGAAGGAAATTCTCAATACGCTTCAGTCGGCAAAAGCCGGCTGAGGTCTTTCACTGATGATGTTGTGATTCAGTAATTGCCCTGGGCGATGTCGGTCATGCCCTTGCGCTTGGCATCGTAATAATAGCCGCGCGCGTAAAGGCGAACGGCGTCGTCTTCCTTCTTGTCGGAGACCTGCCAGGCGCCCTGCAGGTATTTGCCGGCATATTTGATATTGGTCTCTGCGTCGAAGAGGCCGGCGGGGTTGCCGTCGTAGCCCATCGACTTTGCGGTGTTGTACTTGATCTGCATGAGACCAAAGTAGCCGCGCTTGTTGTAGGCCTTGGAATTGTAACGGCTCTCGCGATGGACGACGCGATGGAGCAGTGATTCCGGAATTTCGTAAAGTTTGGAATATTTGGTGATGAGCTTGCTGACGACGCTCTTTTCGACGGTCGGCGCATCGTCGCCGTCGTCATCGCTGAACATTGGCGGGGCTGCCGGCGGATCGATCGGTCCGGATTCGTCGAAGCCGTAATCCATGGTGAAGCGCGGAGTGGTGTCGACAGCGGCAAGGGCTGCTAGCGCGCCATTCTGCGGCGTCGTGGCTGCGAAAGCGAGCTGCGTCGAGGGGCTTGCGGGTGTGGCCGGACGCGGCGTTGGAATGACGGACTGGATCGCCGTCATCTCGGGCGTCAGCGGAATGGGAGCATAGCCGTTGATGGCAACCTGTTGGACGCCAGTCTGCATCGCTAGGCGGCCCGCCTGTTGCTGGACTGGCGAGACAACGGTCGGCATGGCTGTGCCCGTCAGAACGGGGGAGGCGGCCTGCGGCTGCGATGCGATCATGGCGACGGCCGGGCCGCTTACGCCTTCGGCGGTCGGGATAGCAGCCAGCGTCGCGTCCTCACCCGGCTTCGGCATGGGAATGACGGTTTGTGCTGCAGTCAATTCTGCCTGAGAGGTGTATTCGACGCTCGCGCATCCGGAAATGATGCCGCAGAGCATGGTAGAGACCATGAAACCGCGCTTTAGGCCGGAAAATCCGATCGCTACCATTCTCTCACTTTCGTGACTCGCGCCGCCCCGGCAGCGTCTTAAAAGTTATCAAATACCTTAAGCCCGAGGATAGCCATTAACTTATTCGTGGCTTTCCGGCAACCACGGATTATTACTAAGCTGCAATACGGCGATATCCGGCGGTTACGGCGCCTGCTGCGATGAGCAGAGTACCGCCGGTGCGGTTGACCGCGCGCTGAATACTTGCCTTGCGAATCAGGCCGCGAGCGGCATGGGCGGCCAGCGCGTAGCAGGAAGCGTTGATGGTGGCGAGCACGAGGAATGTCGCCTCCATGATCAGCATCTGGTTGAAGAAGGGAAGGGCCGGGTTAAGGAACTGCGGCACGAAGGCGACAAAGAAGACGATGCTCTTCGGGTTCAGCGCCGTCACTACATAGGCATGCAGGAAAATCCGCAGGGACTTTTCTTCCGGCAAGTTATCATTATCGGCGATATGGCCGCCGACAATCGGTGCCCGCCAGAGCTTGATTCCAAGCCAAATCAGGTAGGCACCGCCAATCCACTTCAGCACGGTAAACAGCGTCGCGGAGGCGGCGAGCAGGGCGCCGAGGCCGAAAAGCGATGCGGTCATGGCCGTGAAATCGCCGAGCGCCACGCCCGAAACGGTCGCAAGCGCCGTCTTCCGGCCATGGCCAAGCGCATAAGAAACGACCAGAAGAATGGTCGGTCCCGGTATGGCGAGCATGATGGCGGATGCGGCCGCAAAAGCGAACCAGGCTTCGAGCGACATGGAATCTCCTCCTATTCCCAGAGAATAAGCAAAGACACCATATTAACCATCCGTCAATCAGGCGGCCCTGTATTTTTGCCCGATCTGACTCATTACTTCGCCAAACCATCCGGTTGAAAGATCAAACGGCTTGCCACCCTTGATGCGCGGAAATTCTATTGTGCGCAACTTGCCATTCTGCGCTTCATCGTGGCCGGTAACACCCGAAACCTTGTTGAGGGCGCTTTCGACGGCGAGGTCGACCATGCTCTGGATCAGACGCAGATCTTCGCCGTTTGCCGGCGCTGAGCGGGCGAAATAGCCTGATTTCTGGACAAGCGAGCGCTCGGCGCCGAGCAGGCTTGCGAACTGCTTCTGAAACCATGCGCCGACATTGATCGTGTCGATCTTCACATGACCGAAGGCGTCGCGCTTGATCGTTTCGCCGGCGGCTTCGCGCTCGGCGACGATGGCGTCGAGGCAGGCGCCTTCCGACACGAAGATCGTGGCATGGCCGGTGCGATCCATGATTTCCTTAAGGCGCGCAGCTTCGACATCGAGGTCGAAGGCCATTTCCGGCAGGTAGACGGCATCGATGCTCTTCGTATGCTCGTTCATCATCAGGCCATCGACATATTCATTGCCTTTGGTGCGCTGAAGATAGGCACGGGCGGTGGCAGCCGTCAGCCAGCCGCAGTGGCGGCCCATGACCTCGTGGATGACGAGCGTGCGCGGAGCGGCAGTCTGCTCGTTGCTGACATTGTCGAAGAAGTGCGCGCCGACCTCGGCAGCCGTCCAGGCGCCGAGCGACTGGCGGATCGGTACGACGTCGTTATCAACAGTCTTCGGCAGACCGACGACGGTCAGGTCGTAGCCGTTTGCTGCGAGATAGGCGGCCAGATCCGCGGCTGTAGTATTGGTGTCGTCACCACCAATCGTGTGGAGGATGGTGACGCCGTCATTGGCAAGCCGTTCAGCGGCCACCCGCAGCGGGTTTTCGCCTTCCTTGACCAGACCGCGCTTCACGCAGTCGGCGGCGTTGGTGAGCTTGACGCGGCTGTTGCCGATCGGCGATCCGCCGTAGCGGTGCAGGAGCGGTGCCTTCTCGCGCATCTGAGCATCGATCTGAACGCTGTCGCCGAGCAATACGCCCTGATAACCCGACTTGTAAGCGATGAGTTCAATATCGGGAGCGATGTCGCTATAGCGCTCTATGAGGCCGCCGACGGCAGACGAGAGGCAGGGCGCCAGGCCTCCAGCGGTCAGCATTGCGACTTTCTGTTTGGCCATAATCCCTCCTTTGGCGCCTGATGCGCGACTAAGTGCAGCTTAGGTAACGCATGGATGCGGCAGGGAAAGTGCCCTGTAAAGTAAAGAATTTACGAAAAACGCGCCTTTCGGCGGAATGGGAGCCGGAAGTGCGGATATAATCGTTTCAATGCCTGTCCACCCATCCATAAGTATTGTGGAAATCGCATGGCCCCATGTGGGATAGTGCTGGAGATGGCGGACACGGCGGACACAACGGATGGTCACGCTCATGCGGCTGTTGCCGAATTGTGAAAACTGTTTTCAAACTTACGACCAATAGTCGCCTTGCAATGGCAACGATTATTTGGTCAAGGTGTTTCTTCCAAAACTTGCTGCATTGCGAGAAGATGACGATGTCTTTCTGGGAAAAACTGGTGAATGCCATTGGCAATACCGCGGGCAATGCGCTCTCCGCGGTGGTCGAGGCTATTCGCACGGTTTTCGAAGGTGATCCGGAGACACGCCGCAAGGTTGCCTTTTCGGTGGCCGTCATTGCGCTGTCTGCCAAAATGGCGAAGGCTGACGGCATTGTCAGCGAGAAGGAAGTGCAGGCCTTCCGCGATATCTTCGAGTTTCCTCCAAGCGAAGCAAAGAATGTCGCGCGCCTTTATAATCTTGCGCGCCAGGATGTTGCCGGTTACGAGGCCTATGCCGCGAAGCTGTCGACCCTCTGCTCGACCTGCGCCGCCAATTGCCCGGTACTGGAAGATGTGCTGGACGGTCTGTTCCATATCGCCAAGGCGGATGGGCTGATCCATGAGAAGGAAATGAATTTCCTGCGTCATATCGCCGAGATCTTCCAGATGAGCGGGGCCCGCTTCGATCAGATCGCTGCACGCCACGTTTCTGATGGTCGCGACCCCTACAAGGTTCTCGGCGTTTCGCCGGCAGATGATTTCCCAACGATTCGCCGCCATTACCATGTGCTAGTGAGCGAGCATCATCCGGATCGGCTGATTTCGCGCGGCGTGCCGGAAGAGTTCCATGCGATCGCCAATGAACGCATGGCAGCGCTGAATGACGCCTATGCCGCGATCGAAAAGGAACGTCGCGCCGCATGACCTCATTCGAGGCCGACTACAGCAAGGCGCGCGTCCAACCCTCGCCGAACCATGGCGAACGCGCAGACGGCCGTCAGCCCGATATGATCCTGCTGCATTATACCGGCATGCCGAGCCCCGAAGGCGCGCTCGACTGGCTCTGTCGCGACGAGAGCCAGGTTTCCAGTCATTATTTCGTCCACACGAACGGCGAGGTCGTGCAGCTCGTGCCGGAGAGCCGACGCGCCTGGCACGCAGGCAAGAGTTTCTGGCACGGCGAGACGGACATCAACTCGCTTTCGATCGGCATCGAGATCGCCAATGCCGGCCATCCAGGCGGGCTTCCGGACTACCCGAAAGAGCAGATCGCTGCGGTGATCGAATTATGTCGCGATTGCGGCGATCGCTGGTCAATCGCGCCCGAAAGGGTGCTTGGCCACTCCGATGTCGCCCCGGTCCGCAAGGTCGATCCGGGTGAGAAATTCCCCTGGCGCGCCCTGCATCAAGCGGGCGTCGGCCATTGGGTGGAGCCGGCTGCCATTACCGGCGGGCGCTTCTTCCAGCGCGGTGACCGCGGTCAGCCGATCGAGGCGTTGCAGTCCATGCTGTCGCTTTATGGTTACAGTACTGAAATCACGGGTGAATTCAGCGACAAGACGGCTGGCGATGTCGAAGCTTTCCAGCGCCATTTCCGCCCCGAGCGGGTGGACGGGATCGCGGATTTCTCGACGATCGATACGTTGCATCGCCTCCTGTCTGCGCTGCCGCGTTATTCCTGATCTTTCGTCGTTTCCGCCATTACCGATTTTTCACACTTGGAGTGAAATTCGGCCTGCCACATCATTTCCCTATTATCTCCTCATTACGATGGTCTAAGAGCTCCCGTTAAACGGCGCCTGAGGTTGTTCCCAAGTCAAATCGCAGGCGTCATGTGAAACGATAAGAATTGCTGCGAAGCCTGATCAGTCCTTGATCAGGGTTTTTCCAGGACGCGAGGCGCGCAGTCCGGCAGTTCTTTGGGTCGGAGTGTTCAAGACTACATGAGAAAACTGATTATTGTTGCTGCAGCATGCGTTAGCATGGTGCTGGCGGGAAATAGCTTTGCCTTCGCAAATGATTGGGGTGTACGAGCCGATGCGCCCGTCAAGAAAGTGGAGCGCCCTGTCAAGGTGCAGCCCCCGGTGAAAACGGCACAGCGCCCGCTAAAGCCAGTTGAGCGCCAGAGCGGCTATCCCGTCGCCAATGTTTCCGGCAACTCCTATTCCGCACTGATCAGCAAATATGCCCGGCAATACAACGTGCCGGTGGCTCTTGCGACTGCGGTCATCCGCGTCGAAAGCAATTTCAATCCGATGGCACGCGGCAGCCATGGCGAAATCGGCCTGATGCAGATCAAGCCTGCCACGGCCCGCATGATGGGCTATACGGGCAGCGCCAAGGGCCTGTTCGATCCGGAAACCAACATCAAGTTCGGCATGAAATACCTGGCGGCCGCCCATGATCTCGGCGGTGGCGAGACCTGCAATACGATCCTGAAATACAATGCCGGCCATGGCGCAACGCGTATGAACCCGGTCTCCAAGTCCTATTGCGGCAAGGTTCTTGCGATGCTCTGAGCGGCGATCGCTTTCCCTGAGAATAGCTGGATGATTCAGCGTGATTGCCATGTTATCGCTAGTCTCAAGCGAGGTGGGATATGGCAGTCGATTTCAGGTTCATCGTTATCGGCCGCGGCATGATGGGTGCTGCGGCCGCAAAATATCTGGCACGCCAGACGGATGGCGTCGCGGTCATCGGCCCGGACGAGCCAGGTGACCGTAAGGCGCACGAAGGCGTTTTCGCCAGCCATTATGATGAGGGCCGCATCACCCGCACCATCGATCCGGATCGCGACTGGGCCTTGCTCGCCAATCGCTCGATCGCGCGATATGGCGAGATCGCCAGGGAAAGCGGCGTCGACTTCTATACGGAAGCAGGCTGCGTCGGCGTGGCGCCCGCCGAGAGCGATTATCTCAACGCTACACGCCAGGCTGCTGCCTCGCTTGGTGTCGAGACGGCACCCTTCGACGAAGCCGGATTGAAGTCGCGATTTCCGTATTTCGCATTTCCTTCCGGCAGCGCCGGGATTTTCGAGGCGAAAGGGGCGGGGCACATCAGGCCACGCAAACTGGTGAGGGCGCAGTCGCTACTTGCGGAAAAGGCTGGCGCGACTGTCATCCGCGATCATGTCGTCTCGGCCCGCGAAGAAGGCGGGGCGGCTGTCGTCACGACGGCGGGCGGTGAGATCTATCGCGCCGAGAAAGCGCTGCTCGCGGCTGGCGGTTTTTCCATTTCGCAGAATCTCTTGCCGCAATCCGTTGATATGACGGTTTATGGGCGCACGGTTGCCCTCGTTGAAGTGGCGGAAGAGGATGCCGATCGCTTTGCCGGCATGCCGTCGCTCATCCTCGATGCGCCCGGCATCGACATTTATCTGCTGCCGCCGATCCGCTATCCCGATGGCAAGCTTTATCTGAAAATCGGCGGTGATCCCGATAACCTCGTGCTGAACAACGATACGGAGATGCGCGCCTGGTTTCGGACCGACGGACGCGAGGTTGCGCGCGACTATCTGAAGCGCATCGTCGATCGCATTGTGCCGGAGCTCCGAGCGCGATCCATTTCTTCCACATCCTGTGTCGTCTCCTACACGAAGAGCCGTTATCCGATGATCGGCTACACGGCTTCGCCGCTTATTGCCGTGCTCACCGGCTGCATGGGAACATCTGCCAAGAGCTCCGATGAAATCGGCAGACTGGGAGCTGAACTCATTCTGGCAGGCAGAATCGAGGACCAGGGCTATTCCACGGATTTCACACCTTATTTCCGTTAAGCCTGCCGCCTATATTTTATTGGCTTTTGCGGGCTTCCTCGTTTAAGGGAGCCCTGCCAGTTGGCCGGGCAGCCGCGCTTTACCAATGCCGAAAGGCGGTAAGGTGAGGAAAGTCCGGGCTCCACGGAAACACGGTGCCGGATAACGTCCGGCGAGGGCGACCTCAGGGAAAGTGCCACAGAAAGCAAACCGCCTGTCATGACAGGTAAGGGTGAAAGGGTGGGGTAAGAGCCCACCGCATCTCCGGCAACGGATATGGCACGGTAAACCCCACCGGGAGCAAAACCGAATAGGGATGACGCGGCGGGCGAAAGCCTTGCCGGCCGGTTTCCAGGCCAGTCATCCGGGTGGGTTGCGTGAGGCAGCGTGCAAGCGTTGTCCCAGATGAATGGCTGCCACGTTCCGGTTCGCCGGAGCCATACAGAACCCGGCTTACAGGCCAACTGGCTATTAATCCTCAGCGATATCCGCATAGCAGAGGAATTCTCTTTTCCTTCCTCGCAAGCCGTTGAAATGGCGTCAATATAGGCAAGGTTTCGTGGATCTCGCCTGACCGGATTTCCTGTCCCCATGGGGTGTTCAGACGGCGCCGGAGAATCGCTTTCCTAACCCTTTGTTAAACTTAACAGCTTATAAATGTTTGATACTGTGCCCACCTCAAATGGGCTCATCCCATTGACGCCCATATGGTCCCATGCTATCCCAAATGCGCACTGCATCAGGGCAATCATCTGCCCATCAATCGCAAAGCGAAGGCGCCTTCCGGATCGGAAGCGTCGGAGGGACTTTGGTTCTTTCGGCTTGCGATGCTGTGCCTGATTTTGAGGGTTTCGGGCGGCAAAAAGCTCTCCGGGCTCTTTCGGAAACGGATGTTTCGTGTCATGAGCCGCTTCCTTTCGAATGCGACCAACAGGATCGATGCCAAGGGACGGGTTTCCGTGCCAGCGGCGTTTCGTTCCGTGCTGGCGCAGCGCAGTATCCCGGAGCTTTATTGCTTCCAGGATTTTGTGTTTCCGGCGATCAGCGTCGGCGGTCCGGATCTTCTGGAAAGATTCGAGCGGCAGATTGCTGCGGAAGATCCGTTTTCGCCGGATGCGAACGAGATGTCGCTCCTCATTCATGGGGGTGGGGTCTTCATGAAGCTCGATGCGGAGGGTCGGTTGATGGTCACGGATTTCATCCGCGACTTTACCGGCATCACGGACGAGGTGGCCTTCGTCGGTCGGGCGGATCATTTTCAGCTCTGGCAGCCGCAAGCATTCGCGGCCGCGCAGGCGCAGGCACGAGAGGAGCGCAGGCTGGCGGGCAGGCGTTCCTGAGAGAACGAGGGAGCGGAATTGTGGCGAATCCTGGCGGAGGTTCAACTGAAGCCGGTGGCGGACCGGTTCGCCACATTCCGGTTCTTCTCAAAGAGGTGCTTGCGGCGCTGGAGCCTTCTTCCGGCAAAGTCATCCTTGATGGTACTTTTGGTGCGGGCGGTTACACCTCCGCCATTCTCGCTGCCGGCGCGGATGTGATTGCGCTCGATCGCGATCCGACGGCGATTGCCGCCGGTCAGGCGCTGGTCGCGGCCCATGGCGGCCATCTCAAGCTCGTCCATTCGCAGTTTTCGCAACTTGCCGATCATGCGCCTGATGGCGGGCTCGATGGCGTCGTGCTCGATATCGGCGTTTCTTCGATGCAGATCGATGAAGCCGATCGCGGCTTCTCGTTCCAGAAGGACGGTCCGCTCGACATGCGCATGTCGGCTGCAGGCGTTTCGGCTGCCGATGTCGTCAATCGCGCCAAGGTCGCCGATCTCATTCGCATTTTTCATTATCTCGGCGAGGAAAATCAGGCGCCGCGCATTGCCCATGCGATCGAAAAGCATCGCGCCGAAAAGCCGTTCGAAACGACGCGCGATCTCGCCGGGCTGATCGAGCTCGTGACGCCGCGCAAGATGAAGGACAAGATCCATCCTGCAACGCGCGTCTTCCAGGCGCTACGCATCTTCGTCAATGATGAGCTAGGGGAGTTGGCGCATGCGCTGTTTGCAGCCGAGCGGGCGTTGAAGCCTGGCGGCCGCCTCGTCGTTGTCACTTTCCATTCGCTGGAAGATCGTATCGTCAAGAAATTCTTCTCCGACCGCGCCGGCAAGGCTTCCGGTTCCCGCCACCTGCCCGTTGCCCACGAGCGGGCCGCGACTTTCGAGCCGGTTGGAAGGTCGATGGTGTCTGTCAGCGAGGAAGAGGCCCAGGCCAATCCGCGCGCCCGTTCCGCCAAGCTCCGCGCTGGTCAGCGTACCCTTGCTCCCGCTGAAGCCGACGACATGTCGCTCTTCGGATTCCCGAATCTTGCCAGCCTCGGAAAGCTTGGAGGTTGATATGCTGAGAACGTTCGATCTTGTGCTCATCGGCGTCATGACGGCGGCAGCCGCTGTTACCTACACGATCAAGCACCGCGCCGAGCTGAAGTTCGAGGAGGTTCGTCGCCTCGAAGCGGAGATCAAGCTGGAAAAGGATACGATCGACCTCCTGAAGGCCGACTGGGCCCTGCAGTCGCAGCCGAACCGGCTGGAGCGCCTCGTTAATGCCTACAATAGCGAATTGCAGCTGCAGCCGACGGATTCGACGGCGCTTGCCCACGCACGCGAGCTGCCGATGCTGAAATCGCAGGTGCCCCCGCCTGATGTCACCGAAGCCAAGGCCGGCGCCAAGCCTGGCGCGAGTGTTGCTGCCAAGGGCCAGCCGATTCCGAAGCCGGCGCCACGCGAGGTTGAAGACGACGACCAGATCGAAACGGGGGCGCTGGAATAATGTCTTTTCTTTCCCGCATCATGGTGCTGAAGAGCCAGGCGCATTTTTCCGCCGGCGTCTACAACCGTTTCGGGGCTCCCTCCGGCATGGCGATCGAAGGCTCGCGCAAGCGTAAGTCGGGGCAGGCGCGCAGCCGCGTCGGTCTGCTGATCATCGGCTTTACCGCCCTCTATGCCGTCATTGGCGGACGTCTCGTCGAATATGCGATGAAGGAGCCGGAATCGGTCTCCTCCATCCTGCCGCCCGACCGGCTGATGGCCTCGCGCCCCGATATTATCGACCGCAATGGTGAAGTGTTGGCGACCGATATCCGCACCGTCTCACTGTTTGCCGAGCCGAACAAGATCGTCGATCCCGATGAGGCGGTCGAGAAGCTCCAGACGGTGCTTGCCGATCTCGATGCGAAAGACACCTACAAGAAACTCGCGAACCGCACCTCGCATTTTGCCTGGCTGCGCCGCCAGCTGACGCCGAAACAGCAGAGCCAGATCCTGGCGCTCGGCATTCCCGGCATCGGCTTCCGTCCGGAGAAGCGCCGCTTTTATCCGGGTGGTCCGACAGCCGCGCATATCCTCGGCTACGTCAATATCGACAACCGCGGCGTTGCCGGCATGGAGAAATATATCGACGATCAGGGGCTTGCCGATCTCGCTTCTGTCGGCATGACGAGCGACCAGCCGCTGGAGCCGGTGCGCCTTTCGATCGATGTACGCGTGCAGGCGATCGTGCGCGATGTCGTTGCCAATGCCGTCGTCAACTACAAGGCCAAGGGCGCGGGTGCCGTCGTTCTCGATGCACATACGGGCGAAGTGATCGCCATGGCGTCCGCGCCGGACTTCGATCCGAACAATCCGCAGGAAGGCTCCAAGGACGGCTGGCTGAACCGCATGTCGAACGGCACGTTCGAAATGGGCTCCACCTTCAAGACCTTCTCCACCGCGATGGCGATCGACAGCGGCAAGGTTTCTCTGAAGGACAGTTTCGATGCCACCAACCCGATCCGCATTGGTGGTTTCACCATTCACGATTTCCACGGTCAACGCCGCTGGCTGACGGTTCCGGAAATCTTCGAATATTCCTCCAATATCGGCACGGCGAGAATGATCGATATCGTCGGCATGGAGCTGCAGAAGGACTATCTGACCCGCCTCGGCTTGCTCACCAAGATGCAGACCGAGCTGCCGGAAGTGAAGATGCCGAGCCAGCCGCGTGTCTGGAAGAAGATCAACTCCATCACGATTTCCTTCGGCCACGGTGTCGCTACCACGCCGCTGCAGACGGCCGTTGCCGGTGCTGCGCTCATCAATGGCGGCAAGCTGATCGAGCCGACATTCCTGCCGCGCAGCCGCGAACAGGCTGACGAAGTGGCCGAAGTCGTCGTCAAGAAAAGCACCAGCGACGATATCCGCTATCTCTTCAAGCTGAACGGCAAAAAGGGTTCCGGCCGCAATGCCGACGTGCCGGGCTTCAATGTCGGCGGCAAGACCGGCACGGCCGACAAGGTCGTCAACGGCCGTTACGCCAGCAATCTGAATTTCAACGCGTTTCTGGCGGCCTTCCCGATCGATAATCCGAAATATGTAGTGCTGACCTTCTGCGACGAACCGCTTGACGGCGAGCAGCATCAGCGCATCGCCGCTTATACGGCGGCGCCCATGGTCAAGAATATCGTACGCCGCGCTGCACCCATCCTCGGTGTCGAACCGGAATTTGGCGAAGACGGTTCGGCCTTGTTGGTGTCTTATTGAGTGTGAATCAATATCAGCGTCGATTCGTAAGGGGCGATCGACCTGAACCAGAGAAGTGCATTCGATGAAATTGCGGGACCTCGCCGGAGATACGTTTCCGGAACTCAAAGCTGAACTCGAAGGACTGGCCGGCGCGCTGGAGATAGCAGGATTGTCTTCGGACAGCCGCAAGATCGCGCCCGGCATGGCATTCATCGCGATTGCCGGTTCCAAGGCTGATGGCGCGGGCTTCATTGCCGATGCGGTTGCTAAAGGTGCTGCCGTCGTCATCGCGGCCCACGCAACCGAAACCTCTGTGCCGGTTCTTGTCGTTGCAGAGCCGCGGCGTTTCCTTTCCGTCGCGGCTTCGCGCTTCTATGGCCGTCAACCGGCGACGATGGTCGCGGTGACGGGTACGGCCGGCAAGACGTCGGTTGCCTCCTTCACGCGACAGATCTGGGCGCATGCCGGCCATGCCGCCGCGATGATCGGCACGACCGGCGTCATCTCGCCTACGCGCAACGAATATGGTTCGCTGACGACGCCCGATCCGGTTTCGCTGCACAAGCTGCTGTCGGAACTTGCCGATGAAGGCGTCACGCATGCGTCGATGGAAGCCTCCAGCCACGGGCTCGACCAGTATCGCCTCGATGGCGTGACGCTCGCGGCTGCTGCCTTCACCAATCTCGGCCGCGATCATATGGATTACCACCCGACGGTCGAAGACTATATGGCCGCCAAAATGCACCTCTTCGACCGGGTGCTGCCGAAGGGTTCGCCAGCCGTCATCTTTGCGGATGATCCCTGGTCGGAACAGGCAATCAAGGCTGCGACAGCTGCAGGTCACGATGTGCGCACGGTCGGGCGCAAGGGCACCTATCTCTCGTTGAAGCGGGTCGAGCATTTCCGTCACAAGCAGGTTGCGGAAATCCATGTGGAAGGCGAGATCTTCGAGGTCGATATTCCGCTTGCCGGCGATTTCCAGATCGCCAATGCGCTGGTTGCCGCAGCGCTTGCCATGTCGACGGGCGTTTCGGCAAACCTCGCGATGGCAGCGCTCGAAAAGCTGCAGGGGGCTTCCGGCCGTCTCGAACTCGTCGGCCATACGAAAGATGGCGCGCTCGCCTATGTCGATTATGCCCACAAGCCGGATGCCCTGGAAAACGTGCTAAACTCGGTGCGTCCGTTCACGACGGGCCGGGTCATCGTCGTCTTCGGCTGCGGCGGCGACCGTGATCGCGGCAAGCGGCCGATCATGGGTGAAATTGCCTGCCGGCTCGCCGATGTCGTCATTGTCACAGACGATAATCCGCGCTCGGAGGAGCCGACTGCGATCCGCGCCGAGATCATGGCGGCCGCGAAATGCGCTTCCGAGATCGGCGACCGCGCTCAAGCGATCCGCGAGGCGGTTCTGCAGCTGAAATCCGGCGATACTCTGATCGTTGCCGGCAAGGGACATGAAGAGGGGCAGACGATCGGGAGCGTCACACTGCCGTTTTCCGATCATGCAGAAGTGCGCAAGGCTTTGGAGGAGCGGGTACCGTGAACTGGCTCTGGACCACTGAGGACATGATTGCTGCGATGGCGGGCCGTCCGTTCGGCTCGCTGCCGCAGGGTATCACTGGCATTTCCATCGACAGCCGTTCGATTGCCCCTGGTGAAGCGTTCTTCGCCATCAAAGGCGACCGTGTCGACGGGCATGACTTCGCCTCCATGGCCGTCGCCAACGGTGCGTCTCTGCTGGTCGTCAGCGAGGCCCGCCTGCCGGCCATGGGGCGCCTGACGGTGCCGATGATTGTGGTCGAGGACGTGCTTGCAGCCCTCGGTAAGCTGGGGCAGGCTTCCCGCGATCGTTCGCGCGCTAAAATCATTGCCGTCACCGGTTCGGTCGGCAAGACGACGACAAAGGAGATGCTACGGCATGTGCTGTCGCCCTCGGGCAAGGTGCATGCGTCGGTGGCCTCCTTCAACAATCACTGGGGCGTGCCGCTGACGCTCGCACGCATGCCGATCGATACCTATTTCGGCGTCTTCGAAGTCGGAATGAACCATCCGGATGAGATCCGGCCGCTGGTCAAGATGATCCGTCCGCATGTCGCTGTCATCACAACGATCGCACCCGCCCATCTCGGCAATTTCAAACGTATCGAGGAAATCGCTGCCGCCAAGGCCGAAATTTTCGAAGGGCTGGAGCCCGGTGGCGATGTTGTCCTCAACCGCGACAATGATCAGTTCGCTTTGCTGGAGCAGACCGCCCAGGCGCTCGGCATCACCAGGATCCATTCCTTCGGGCAGCATGCCAAGGCGGAATTCCGTCTTGCGGAATTCAACGGCTCGGACGAAAGCTCGACCCTGTGGATGACGGTTCGGGGCGAGACCAAGGAAGTGCGCATCGGTGCGCCCGGCCGTCACATCGCTGAAAATGCGCTCGCCGCATTGGGCGTCGTGACGATCGTGGGCGCCAGCCTCGACAAGGCCATCGAGGCGCTGGCGACACTGAAGCCGGAAAAGGGCAGGGGCAAGCGCTATACGCTGCCGATCGGCAATGGCAGCTTCACACTGATCGATGAAAGCTACAACGCCAATCCGGCCTCCATGCGCGCGGCAATCGCGCTCTTGGCGACAGCCGAGCCAACCGGCCGGGGGCGCCGCATCGCCGTGCTCGGCGACATGCTGGAAATGGGTGAATTTGCTCCACAGGTTCACGCGGATCTCGCCGGGCCGCTGCTGGCGGCCGGCCTCGAACATGTGTGGCTTGCGGGGCCCGAGATGGTGGCGCTGCAAGAATCGCTTCCCGACAGCGTCGCGGTCGAGCATCGCGAGAAAACAGAAGAATTATTGGAATTCGTATTGAACTCGGTCGCACCTGGCGACGTGTTGATGGTGAAGTCGTCCCTGGGGATCGGTTTCGGCAAGATTGTCGCCGCGCTCCTTGACAAGTACCCCCCAGTTTCAGACACGCAACGCGAACTATGATCGGGTAAAGGGGCCCTGAATGCTGATTTGGCTAGTCGAACTATCGGAATATTTCAAATTTCTGAATTTGTTCAGGTACATTACCTTCCGGGCGGGCGCCGCTCTTTTCACCTCCGCTCTCATTGTTTTCCTTTTTGGGCCGACCATCATCAATTCGCTGCGCATCCGGCAAGGCAAAGGCCAACCGATCCGCGCCGACGGACCGCAGACGCACTTCAAGAAGGCCGGTACGCCGACCATGGGCGGGTTGATGATCCTTGCCGGCATCGTCGGGGCTTCGCTGCTCTGGGCCGATCTTTCCAACGTCTATGTGGTGGCGACGCTGCTCGTGACGCTCGGCTTCGGCGCCATCGGCTTCTATGACGATTATCTCAAGGTCACCAAGCAGAGCCACAAGGGCTTTTCGGGCAAGGCGCGCCTCGGCATCGAGTTCATCATCGCCGGCATCGCCGTCTATTTCATGATGCGGGCAGCACTTGCCTCCGGTCCCGCCGGCTCGACTTTCGGCTCCTCGATCGCTTTTCCCTTCTTCAAGGACTTCCTGATCAATATCGGCATCATGTTCGTCGTCTTCGGCGGTTTCGTCATCGTCGGCGCCGGCAATGCCGTGAACCTGACCGACGGGCTCGACGGGCTTGCCATCGTGCCGGTCATGATTGCGGCTGCCGCATTCGGCATCATCGCCTATCTCGCCGGTAACGTGGTCTTTGCGAATTACCTGCAGATCAATTTCGTGCCCGGTACCGGCGAGCTTGCCGTCGTGCTCGGCGCTGTCATCGGCGCAGGTCTCGGCTTTTTGTGGTTCAATGCGCCACCGGCCGCCATCTTCATGGGCGATACGGGTTCGCTGGCGCTCGGCGGCACGATCGGTACGGTTGCCGTTGCCACCAAGCACGAGATCGTTATGGCGATTATCGGCGGCCTCTTCGTCATGGAGACGCTCTCGGTCATTATTCAGGTCGGCTTCTTCAAGATGACCGGCCGGCGCGTTTTCCTCATGGCGCCGATTCACCACCATTTCGAGAAGAAGGGTTGGACGGAAAGCCAAGTAGTGATCCGTTTCTGGATTATTGCCGTCGGCCTTGCGATGATCGGCCTTTCCACCCTGAAGCTGCGGTGAGGCGATCATGATTCCGGTCACGACGCTTGCAGGAAAAAAAGTCACTCTCTTCGGTCTCGGTGGTTCCGGCCTGGCAACGGCCAAGGCATTGGTCGCCGGTGGCACCGATGTCGTGGCCTGGGACGACAATCCTGACAGCATCGCCAAGGCATCGGCAGAGGGCATCACCACTGCCGATCTGCATGGCATCGACTGGAGCGCTCAGGCGCTCTTCGTGCTTTCGCCCGGTGTGCCGCTCACCCACCCGAAACCCCATTGGACAGTTGATCTTGCGCGCGCTGCCGGCGTCGATATTGTTGGCGACGTCGAACTCTTCGTGCGTGAGCGCCGCGCTCATGCGCCCGATTGCCCCTTCATTGCGATCACCGGCACCAACGGCAAATCGACGACGACCGCGCTGATTGCCCATATCCTGAAATCGAGCGGCCGTGACACGCAGCTCGGCGGCAACATCGGCACGGCCGTGCTGACGCTCGATCCGCCGAAGGCCGAACGTTATTTCGTCGTCGAGTGCTCTTCTTACCAAATCGACCTCGCGCCGACGCTCAATCCGTCCGCCGGTATTCTTCTCAACCTGACGCCGGATCATCTCGATCGCCATGGCACGATGCAGCATTATGCCGACGTGAAAGAGCGGTTGGTGGCCGGCAGCAATATTGCAATCGTCGGCATCGATGACAGCCATTCGGCGCTGATTGCCGACCGCATCGAGCGGGCAGGGGTGAAGGTTATCAGGATCTCCCGCAGAAACGTGTTGGCCGACGGTATCTATGCCGAGGGCACGAAGCTCATCCACGCGGCAAGTGGGGCGATGCTACCCTTTGTCGATCTCGACGGTATCCAGACGCTGCGCGGCAGCCACAATGCGCAGAATGCTGCTGCCGCAGTCGCCGCCTGCCTTGCTGTTGGCGTGTCGGCTGAGGATATTCGCGCAGGTCTTGCATCATTCCCCGGCCTCAAGCATCGCATGCAGCCGGTCGGCCGGCGTGGCAACGTCGTCTTCGTCAATGATTCCAAGGCAACCAATGCGGATGCCGCGGCACCGGCGCTGTCGAGCTATGACCGCATCTACTGGATTGCCGGCGGCTTGCCGAAGGCTGGCGGCATCACGACGCTTGCGCCCTATTTCCCGCGTATTGCCAAGGCCTATCTGATCGGCGAGGCGGCAGCGGAATTTGCTGCGACGCTCGGTGAGGCAGCACCCTACGAAATATCAGGCACGTTGGAACGGGCTGTGGCGCATGCGGCAGCTGATGCCGAAAAGGATGAGACCGGTCCGGTGGCCGTGATGTTATCCCCGGCTTGCGCAAGCTTCGACCAGTACAAGAATTTTGAAGTCAGGGGTGATGCCTTTGTCAGCCATGTGGCTGCCCTTGACGGTGTGACGATGCTGATCAACTCGGCAACAGGAGGCAAATGACATGGTGAGCCGCGCGGAACGTGGAGCCTTGGCCGATTGGTTCTGGACCATCGACCGCTTTTTCCTGGCCTTGTTCCTCTTCCTGATGGGCATCGGCTTCATGCTGTCCTTTGCGGCTTCGCCGGCAGTTGCCGAGCGCATCGGCCTCGAACCCTTCCATTTCGTCAAGCGACACGCCGCTTTCATGATCCCGTCGATCGCGGTCATGCTCGGCCTATCCTTCCTGACGCCGCGCCAGGTGCGACGCACAGCAATCATCCTGCTGATCGTGGCGCTCGCGATGATGCTTCTGGCGCTGTTCTTCGGTGTCGAGGTCAAGGGTTCTCGCCGTTGGGTGACACTAGCCGGCATCTCCATCCAGCCCTCCGAATTCATGAAGCCGGCCTTCGTCGTCGTCTGTGCCTGGCTCTTTTCCGAACATGCCCGTCAGCCGGAAATCCCGGGTAATCTCTTTGCCATCATTCTGTTCGGCATGGTCGCCTCTCTTCTGGTGGCGCAGCCCGACCTTGGCCAGACGATCCTGACGACGGCCGTCTGGGGCGGCATGTTCTTCATGGCCGGCATGCCATGGCTCTGGATCATCGTCCTCGGCGTCGGCGGGGCAGGCGGCCTCGTGACCGCCTATTATGTTTTCCCGCACGTGGCCGGCCGAATAGACAAGTTCCTCACCGGCGAAGGCGACACGTTCCAGATCGATACCGCCCGCGAGGCGATCATCCGCGGCGACTGGTTCGGGCAGGGACCGGGCGAAGGCATCGTCAAGCGCATTATTCCGGACGCCCATACCGACTTCATCTTCTCGGTCGCGGCCGAGGAGTTCGGCATCGTCTTCTGCATCGCACTCGTCGCCATCTTTACGGTGCTGGTTCTGCGCGGCCTGTCGCACGCCTATCGCGAACGCAACGACTTCAATCGCTTTGCCGTCGCCGGCCTCGTGCTGCAGATGGGCATCCAGTCGATCATCAATATCGGTGTCAATCTCGAACTGCTGCCGGCCAAGGGCATGACGCTGCCGCTGATTTCCTATGGTGGTTCGTCGATGGTGGCGATTTGCGTGACGGCTGGCTTCATTCTGGCGCTGACCCGCCATCGCCCGGAAAAGCGTGCGCAGGACCGGAGCCTTTTCCGGGTGCCGCACGGCATGCCGGCGGAGTGAGGAATTATGAGCAAGGGCGTCGTCCTTCTTGCCGCCGGGGGAACCGGCGGCCACGTCTTTCCGGCGGAGGCGCTGGCCTTCAAGCTGAGGGAGCGTGGTTATTCCGTGCATCTCGTGACCGACAGCCGTGCGGAACGTTATGCCGGCAAATTTCCTGCCGATGAAATCCATGTCGTACCGTCGGCGACGATCGGTTCCAAGAACCCAGTCGCTGTCGCCCGCTCGCTCTGGAAGCTCTGGTCGGGTATGCGCGTCGCAAAGCGGCTGATCCAACGCCTGAAGCCGGTTATCGTCGTCGGTTTCGGCGGTTATCCGACCGTGCCGCCGCTGTTGGCCGCCACGCGCCTTGGAGTTCCCTCCATGCTGCACGAGCAGAATGCCGTGATGGGCCGTGCCAACAAGGCGCTCGCATCACGCGTCAGGGCTATTGCAGGCGGCTTCCTGCCGGAAAGCGGCGGGCCATTTTCGAACAAGACGGTTGCGACCGGTAATCCGGTGCGTCCGGCGATCCTTGCCGCAGCCGAGCAGCCTTACGTGCCCTCGCGTCCGGGCGAGGATTTCAATCTCGTGGTCTTCGGCGGCAGCCAGGGCGCACAATATTTTTCCAAGGCGATGCCGACGGCAATCAGCCTGCTAGACGATGCGCTGCGTGCACGGCTGCGGGTGACCCAGCAGGTTCGCGCCGAGGATATGGCGATGGTGCGCGACTGCGTGGTGCAGTTGCAGATGGGCGCGGATATCGCACCGTTTTTCAACGACATGGCGGAGCGCCTTGCCAAGGCACATCTGGTGATCTGCCGCTCCGGCGCCTCGACGGTTTCGGAAATCTCGGTCATCGGCCGTCCGGCCGTGCTGGTGCCTTATCCGCATGCGCTCGACCATGATCAGGCGGCCAATGCGGCCGCGCTTGCGGCAACCGGCGGCGCCAAGGTAATCGCGCAGTCGGAGCTGTCGCCCGAGCGCATCGCCTCTATCCTGACGCATGTAATGAACGATCCGCAAAAGCTCGCCGAGATGGCGGCTGCGGCCAAGCTTGCGGGAAAACCTGACGCAGCGAACTTGCTTGCCGACATGGTTGAGGCTATTGCCGCCGGCAAGACAGTTGCAGAATTCAAGGGGGCACGCGCATGAAGCTGCCGAAGGCGATCGGTCTCGTCCATTTCATCGGCATTGGCGGTATCGGTATGAGCGGTATCGCGGAGGTGCTGCACAATCTCGGCCACAGGGTGCAGGGATCGGATCAATCCGACAGCGCCAATGTCCAGCGCCTGCGTGACAAGGGCATCGAGGTCTTCGTCGGCCACAAGGCGGAAAACCTCGGCGATGCCGAAGTCGTCGTGGTCTCGACGGCGATCAAGAAGAGCAATCCGGAGCTCATTGCCGCGCGCGAAAAACTTCTGCCTGTGGTGCGCCGCGCCGAAATGCTGGCCGAATTAATGCGCTTCCGTAATGCGATTGCCATCGGCGGCACGCACGGCAAGACGACGACGACCTCGCTCGTCGCCACACTACTCGAAGCCGGCGGGCTCGATCCGACCGTTATCAACGGCGGCATCATCAATGCCTATGGCACGAATGCGCGCATGGGCGAGGGCGAGTGGATGGTGGTCGAGGCGGATGAATCCGACGGCACCTTCCTGAAGCTGCCGGCCGACGTGGCCGTCGTGACCAATATCGATCCCGAACATCTCGACCATTACGGCAATTTCGATGCCGTTCGCGCCGCCTTCCGGCAGTTCGTCGAAAACGTGCCTTTCTATGGCTTCGGCGTCATGTGCCTCGATCATCCCGAGGTGCAGGCGCTCGTCAGCCGCATCGAGGATCGCAAGGTCATCACATACGGCGAGAATCCGCAGGCCGACGTGCGCTTCATGAATGTGCGCATCGAAGGTACGCGATCGATCTTTGATGTGGAGATTCGCCGTCGCCGCACGGGCGAAGTCATCCGGCTCGACAATCTCGTCATGCCGATGCCCGGCCGCCACAATATCTCGAACGCCACTGCGGCCGTTGCCGTCGCCAACCGGCTCGGCATTTCCAAGGAAGATATCGCCAAGGGGCTTGCCTCCTTCGGCGGCGTGAAGCGTCGCTTCACGCTGACAGGCGAATGGAACGGCGTCCAGATTTTCGACGATTACGGTCATCACCCGGTTGAGATCAAGGCGGTGCTGCGCGCCGCCCGCGAGGCCTGCAAGGGCCGGATCATCGCCGTGCACCAGCCGCACCGTTATACGCGCCTGTCGAGCCTCTTCGAGGAATTCGCGGCCTGCTTCAACGATGCAGACAGCATTTTCATCGCCCCGGTCTATGCCGCCGGCGAGGATGCAATTGAGGGGGCCGACTCAGAATCGCTGGTTTCCCGGATTAAATCGGGTGGCCATCGTGACGCCCGCTTCCTTCCTTCGGCGGAAGCTCTACCGCAGATGGTAGCAGAGATTGCAAAACCCGGGGACTTTGTGGTTCTTCTGGGTGCTGGTAGCATTACATATTGGGCAGCGGCGCTGCCGAAGCAGTTGGAAGACCTTTCAGGAAAATCCGCATGAAACAGGTTAATGGGGAAAAGCTTCTTGCCTCTCTCGGAGATGGCGTAAAGGACATTCGCGGCCGACTGACGCCGGATGCCCCCATGGATCGAGTCACCTGGTTCCGCGCCGGCGGCCTTGCCGAACTGATGTTTCAGCCGCATGACGAGGAAGATCTCGTCGCTTTCCTTAAGATATTGCCGGACGAAGTGCCGCTGACGGTGGTCGGCGTCGGCTCGAATATCCTGGTGCGTGATGGCGGTATCCCCGGTGTCGTGCTGCGCCTATCGGCCAAGGGCTTCGGTTCTGTCGAGCTTACCGGCGAAAACCGCATTCTCGCCGGCGCCATCTGCCCGGACAAGCATGTGGCGGCGATGGCGATGGATAACGGCATCGGCGGTTTCGCCTTCTATTACGGCATTCCCGGCGGCATCGGCGGTGCTGCCCGCATGAATGCCGGCGCCAATGGCTCCGAGACCAAGGACCGCGTTGTCGAGGTGAGGGCGATCGACCGCAAGGGCAACAAACATGTGCTGTCGAATGCCCAGATGGGCTATACCTATCGCCACTCCGATGCCGCTGACGATCTGATCTTCACCTCGGTGCTGTTCGAGGGTTATTCTGATGACCGGGCCAAGATCCGCGCCGAGATGGATGCTGTGCGCAATCACCGCGAGACGGTACAGCCGATTCGCGAAAAGACTGGCGGTTCGACCTTCAAGAATCCGGAGGGGCATTCGGCCTGGAAGCTGATCGATGAAGCGGGCTGCCGTGGTCTCGTTATCGGCGGCGCGCAGATGTCGGCGCTTCACTGCAACTTCATGATCAATATGGGGCAGGCGACGGGCTACGATCTCGAATATCTGGGCGAGGAAGTGCGCCGCAAGGTATTCGAGATGGCCGGCATTAAGCTCGAGTGGGAAATCAAGCGTCTCGGCCTCTTCATGCCAGACCGTGAGGTCCATCCTTTCCAGGGCGTCACTTCAGAATAGGCGTTACTGCAAGCCTCAGGCCTTCGCGCGGCGTGATGGCGGGCGACCAGCCGAGCACGTCGCGGGCGTGGGAAATGTCGACCTGCAGCGAGCCGCAAAGGCGGTCGAATAGGTCCTGCTTGCCGGCGATGGCAAGTGCTCCTCGCAGGATCGAGACGGGGAAGGGGTAGAGGGCAGGCTTGATGCCAAGACCATCGGCGATAGCGCGGATCAGGTCGGGCGTGGAAAGGTCCTCGGCATCCCCTGCCAAAAAAACTTCGCCGGCTGCGGCTGGGTGCCGCATGCAGAGAGCGATCAAATCCACCAGGTTGGCAAGAGCCACCAGGGTTCGGCGGTTCCTCACAGAGCCGAGCGGCAGCGGAAGCCGCTTGAGCACGAGGTTCACTAGTCTTGCGAAATTGCCCGGCGCATTAGGCCCATAGACCAATGGCGGGCGGATGATCACAAGCTCCATTCTTGTCCTTCCGGCAACGGCCTTGAGCGCAATCTCGCTTTCATGTTTTGAAATCGCATAGGGTTCCGTTGGGGCGGGTGGATCATCGTGCCGGAAGGGGCGAATGCTCTGCATACCGTTGACGCCGATCGAACTGATGAAGACCAGTCGCTTGACACCGGCTTTTGCAGCCTGTTCCGCCAGGTTCAGTGCCGATGCGGTATTCTCGCTTCGAAACACGGCAAGAGGATCGGCGGAATCGTCCTTCAGGACATGCGCGCGAGCGGCGAGATGCACGACGACGTCGACGGATTTTAACGCTTCGGACCAATCGGTTTCCGGCGTGATTGCCACGGGAAGATGCACGATACCTTCAGGAAAAATCCTATCGTTTGAGCGGGTTACTGTCGTCAGCGTAACATCGCCGTCGTCGCGCAATTTTTCTACAAGGGCGTTACCTATAAAGCCGGACGCTCCCGTAATCAGGCAGTGCATGTTACATTCCCCGTTCAATCGGCCAGGTAGTCTGGCTAGCCGGAAGTGTCGATCGCATCAATAAAAAAAGCCGCGACGGGTTGCGTCGCGGCTTTCTTATCCAGCTGGCAAAGTCTCAGACTTCTTCGTGACCCGACAGCAGGATACAGATCAGCGAGATCGCAGCGGAGGCGGCGAGGTAGTAGCCGACAAAGTCGAGGCTGTAGTTGGTCGCAAGCCAGGTGGCGATATAGGGCGCAAGCGATGCTCCGAAGATGCCGCCGAGGTTGAAGGTCATCGAGGCGCCGGTGTAGCGCACCATGGTCGGGAAGGGGGCCGCAAGTGCAGCGCCGATCGGACCGTAGGTGAAACCCATCAGTGCAAGGCCGATGATGGAGCACAGGACAGCGCCCGTGAGGCCTGCAGTCAGCAGGCTTGCATAGAAGAAGCCGAAGATAGCGATGGCGATCGTCGTCAGGATCAGGATCAGGCGACGCGAATAGCGGTCCGACAGCCAGCCGGAAAGCGGGATCGTCAGGCCGAAGAAGACGACGCCGACGAGCTGGATGATCAGGAACTGCTCACGCGTAAAGCCGAGTTTCGTGGTGCCCCAGGACAGCGTGAAGACTGTCATCAGGTAGAAGAGTACGAAGGTGGCGACCGCGATGAAGGTGCCGAGGATGAGGCTGCGCAGGTGGCCGCGGAAGACGGTCGCGACCGGGACGGCGACGCGCTCGTGCTTTTCGACAGCTTTCTGGAATTCCGGCGTTTCGGCGATCTTCAGCCGGACATACAGGCCGACGGCGACCAGCGCTAGGCTGGCAATGAAGGGAATGCGCCAACCATAGGCGAGGAAATCCTCGTTGCTCATGGTTTCCGCCAGGATCAGAAAGAAGCCGGAGGAGAGGATGAAACCGATGGGCGCACCGAGTTGCGGGAACATGGCATACCAGCTGCGCTTGCCGGGAGGAGCATTTTCGGTTGCGAGCAGCACGGCGCCGCCCCATTCGCCGCCGAGGCCGAGACCCTGGCCGAAGCGGCACAGCGCAAGCAGCAGCGGAGCGGCGATGCCGATCGCGTCATAGCCGGGCAGGATGCCGATCACGACGGTCGAGAGGCCCATCGTCATCAGCGCCGCCACCAGCGTCGCCTTGCGGCCGATCTTGTCGCCGAAATGGCCGAAGACCACGGCGCCGAAGGGGCGGGCGAAGAAGGCGATCGAGAAGGTAACCAGCGACTGGAGGAGGGCTGAGGTCGGATCACTCGATGGGAAGAAGAGGTGCGGGAAAACAATGACGGCTGCCGTCGCGTAGACGTAGAAGTCGAAGAATTCGATGGTGGTGCCGATGAGGCTGGCGATCAGGACGCGTGCGGGAGAATTGACTTGCGTGCTGCTCGAAGGGCTCGGCGATACGGAGATCGCTTCTGTCATGTTCATTCCAATCAGTATTTTTATCGATTTCCTTGGGAGGCTGCCGCTCTTAACGTAATTTTAAGGCTGAGAAAATGCCCGCCACGCAAGAATATGGCGCAAACGAGATTATCCGCCGGTGTGGCGGCTGTCTTGATGCGGGTATCCGTCTCTCAGGCTTGTCGTGGGGCCGGCGGCGAACTTGACGGGAATCAAATTGTATTTGATCTCTAAAGAACTCTCTGGTTGAGAGAGTGGAGGGACACATATGCAAATACCTATGCAAAAAAGTCTTGCTGCCGAGCTTTTCGGCACGTTCTGGCTGGTTTTCGGCGGATGCGGCAGTGCTGTGTTCGCGGCCGCTTATCCTGAACTCGGCATCGGTTTTGTCGGCGTGGCGCTGGCGTTTGGTTTGACGGTCCTCACCATGGCATATGCCGTGGGCGGTATTTCAGGCGGTCATTTCAATCCGGCCGTCTCTCTCGGCCTCGTTGTTGCGGGACGTTTTCCCGCTGCACGCCTCATTCCCTATATTATTGTGCAGGTGATCGGTGCGATCGTCGCCGCAGCGGCACTCTATTTCATCGCCAGCGGCAAGGCGGGTTTCGAACTCGGCGGGTTTGCCGCCAACGGATATGGCGAACATTCTCCGGGCGGTTATTCACTGCTTTCGGCGCTGCTGATCGAAGTTCTGCTGACCATGTTCTTTCTGATCATCATCCTGGGATCGACCGGCAGCAGGGTGCCCGCCGGCTTTGCGCCGCTTGCGATCGGCCTTGGGTTGACACTGATTCACCTCGTCGCGATTCCCGTGACGAACACTTCGGTCAATCCGGCGCGTTCGACCGGGCAGGCGCTTTTCGTCGGCGGTTGGGCCCTGCAGCAACTCTGGCTGTTCTGGATCGCGCCGCTTGTGGGCGGGGCGATCGGCGGCCTCGTCTGGAAATTCTTCGGTGATAAGGACTGACTGCAAGACATTGTGGCATGTCATTGAACCCGCGTGGTTTTTCCACGCGGGTTTTTCGTTTTCCATGGTGCTTGCGTCCTGTTCGTTGCGATATTCCTGCAGCCGCAAGGGCAGAAAATGAAGCAAGCGGCAAGGCAGAGTTAACGAAAGTAAACGGTTCGTTAACCATAATGATGTTCTAATGCACCCAGATCAGACAAAGGCCGCAACCTGCGGAGACAGCTCCGCGCAAGCCTCGGTTCTGCAGAGTGAAAGTTATTTTTGGGGGTGTTGATGAGTCGTGAGCACGTTGCTGTCCTGATGGGCGGGTTTTCCTCGGAAAGGCCTGTCAGCCTTTCCTCGGGAAAGGCGTGCGCCGATACGCTCGAGGCTGAAGGTTTCAAGGTGACGCGTATCGATGTCGAGCGCGACGTTTCCGAAAAGCTCTCGGCCGTGAAGCCGGATGTTGTCTTCAATGCACTGCATGGGCCTTTTGGCGAAGATGGCACCATCCAGGGCATCCTCGAATATCTGCAGATCCCCTATACGCATTCGGGCGTGCTTGCCTCTGCGCTCGCCATGGACAAGAGCAGGGCGAAGCGCGTCGCCGCTGCCGCCGGCGTTCCGGTTGCCGAATCGCAGGTTCTGAACCGCTTCTCTTTTCCATCGGAACATCCGATGAAGGTGCCCTACGTGGTCAAGCCCGTGCGCGAAGGCTCCAGCTTCGGTGTTGTCATCGTTGGTGAGGATCAGACCCATCCGCCGCAGGTCATCAGTTCTGCCGAGTGGCGCTATGGCGAGGAGGTCATCGTTGAGCGCTATATCCATGGTCGTGAACTGACTTGCGGCGTCATGGGCGATCAACCCATGGATGTCATCGAGGTGGTGCCGCAGGGACACAATTTCTATGATTACAACTCCAAGTATGCGGCCGGTGGATCAAAACATGTCTTGCCGGCTAAAATTTCACCGAAAATTTACCAAAAAATACAAACATTGGCGTTAAGGGCGCATCAAGCAATTGGTTGCCGTGGCGTCAGTCGCTCCGACTTTCGTTATGACGATCGTTTCTCCGAAGATGGCGAGCTTATCTGGCTGGAGGTCAATACCCAGCCAGGCATGACGCCGACCTCCCTTGTGCCCGAAATGGCCGGCCATGCCGGGTATTCCTTTGGTGCATTTCTCCGGTGGATGGTGGAGGACGCTTCTTGTTTGCGTTGACGGTCAAAAGGATAGGGCGCCCCAGCCGTTATGCCGAGCTTCCTGCTTCGGAAGCCGACGAACGCCGCGTTCTGCCGCGTCCGTTGCGCCGTGTCGTCCGCTTCCTCGTCAGTCTCGGTACGGGCCGTATCCATATCCCGGCCCATACGGGCACGGTTTCGGCGTTCGGCTTCCTGGCTGCGACCGGGCTTTATGGCATGTCGCTGGGCGGACACACGGAAGCTGTCGCCCAAGCAACGACTAGTGCGGTCGGTTTTGCTATCGAGGACGTGAAGGTTTCCGGCAACAACCAGACCTCCGAAATCGAAATCCTGCAGCTTCTCGGTCTCGATGGTGCGACGTCGCTCGTCTCCCTCGATGTCGATGCCGCACGCCAGAAGATTGCGCGCCTTCCCTGGGTCGAGAACGTCGAAGTCCGCAAGGTCTATCCGAAAACGATCGAGGTGAAGCTCTCGGAACGTGCCGCCTATGCGATCTGGCAGCACGGCCAGGAGCTTTCGCTCATCGAGAAGAACGGCAGCGTGATCGCGCCGCTTCGCGACAACAAGTATTCGACTCTGCCGCTCGTCGTCGGTCGTGATGCCGAAACGGCTGCGGCCTCGCTTCAGGACGTCTTCGCCAAGTGGCCCGACATCAAGGCGCGCGTGAAGGCTTATGTCTGGGTTTCCAGCCGTCGCTGGGATCTGCACATGGATAACGGCGTTGTGGTCAAGCTGCCGGAAGACGATGTCGACCAGGCACTCGCAACGCTTTCGAAATTCAATAAAGAACAACAGCTTCTGGAGCGCGATATCGCTGCAGTCGATCTCAGGCTGCCGGATCGCACGACGATCCAGCTGACCCCGGAGGCGGCAGCTCGCCGGCAGGCGGTGGTCGCGACGCGCACCAAGGAATTGAAGAAGGCGGGGCAGAATATATGAGCTTGTTCGGTTCATCCCATTTCGGATTGCCGCGCCTGAAGCCGCTTTCGTCGAAGCGGTCGCATATCGTTTCGGTGCTCGACATCGGCTCGACCAAGGTCGTCTGCATGATCGGCCGGCTGACGCCGCGCGAGGAAAGCCAGATTCTGCCTGGCCGCACGCACAATATCGAGATCATCGGCATCGGCCATCAGCGTTCGCGTGGTATCAAGACCGGTGTCATTGCCGATCTCGACGCGCTCGAAAGCGTCATCCGTCTCGCCGTCGATGCGGCCGAGCGCATGGCAGGCCTTACCGTCGAAAGCCTGATCGTCAACCTGACGGCAGGCCGCCTCGGCAGCGACATTTACACGGCGACCATCGATCTTGGTGGCCAGGAAGTCGAGCTGAATGACCTGAAGAAGGTGCTGTCGGCAGCCTGCCAGCAGTCTCTGCGCCAGGACCGTGCTGTCCTGCATTCGCTGGCGACCGGGTTCTCGCTCGACGGCGAGCGCGGCATCCGCGATCCGCTGGCCATGTATGGCGATACGCTCGGTGTCGACATGCATGTGGTGACGGCGGAACGCTCGGCGCTCAAAAATCTCGAGCTCAGCGTCAACAGGGCGCATCTTTCGGTGGAAGGAATCGTTGCGACACCTTATGCATCGGGTCTTGCCGCACTCGTCGACGATGAAGTCGAACTTGGCTGTGCGGCCATCGACATGGGCGGCGGCACGACGACGATTTCGGTCTTTGCCGAAGGCAAGCTTGTCCATACCGATGCTGTCGGCCTCGGCGGTCATCACGTGACGACCGACCTCGCACGCGGCCTTTCCACACGGATCGAGGATGCTGAACGTTTGAAGGTGGTCCACGCTTCGGCGCTGACCAACTCTTCCGACGAGCGCGAACTGATCTCCATTCCGCCGATCGGCGAGGATGACCGCGATCAGCCGACGCAAGTGCCGCGGGCTCTGGTCTCGCGCATCGTTTCGGCGCGTATCGAGGAAACGATGGAATTGATTCGCGACCGCATCCAGCGTTCGGGCTTCAGCCCGATCGTCGGCAAGCGTGTCGTTCTGACGGGCGGCGCAAGCCAGCTCACCGGCCTTGCCGAAGTGGCGCGGCGCATTCTTGCCCGCAACGTCCGCATCGGCCGTCCGATGGGTGTCTCGGGTCTGCCGACGGCTGCCAAGGGACCGGCCTTTTCGACGGCCGTGGGTTTGATGATCTATCCGCAGGTCGCGGACATGGAAACACATGCGTCACAGAGCAGCCTGCTCATGTCGCTTGGGGGTAATAACAGCCGCATCGCCCGCATGGGCCAGTGGCTGAAGGAAAGCTTTTGAAATTGAGTGAATTGGCCGGCGTGGCGATGCGGCCATAAAGAGAAGGAACAGGTACCATGACTATCAAGCTGCAGAAGCCTGACATCACCGAATTGAAGCCGCGCATCACCGTATTCGGCGTCGGCGGCGGCGGCGGCAATGCCGTCAATAACATGATTTCGGCCGGCCTCCAGGGCGTCGACTTCGTCGTTGCCAACACGGATGCCCAGGCATTGACGATGACGAAGGCAGAACGGGTCATCCAGCTCGGAGCCAACGTCACCGAGGGGCTCGGCGCCGGTTCGCAGCCGGAAGTCGGCCGTGCGGCTGCCGAAGAGTGCATCGACGAGATCATCGATCACCTGAACGGCACGCATATGTGCTTCGTCACCGCCGGCATGGGCGGCGGCACCGGCACTGGTGCTGCTCCCGTCGTCGCACAGGCCGCCCGCAACAAGGGCATCCTGACGGTCGGCGTCGTCACCAAGCCGTTCCACTTCGAAGGCGGACGCCGCATGCGTCTGGCTGAATCCGGCATTCAGGAACTGCAGAAGTCTGTCGATACGCTCATCGTCATTCCGAACCAGAACCTCTTCCGTATCGCCAACGACAAGACGACCTTCGCCGACGCCTTCGCCATGGCCGACCAAGTTCTCTACTCGGGCGTTGCCTGCATCACCGACCTGATGGTGAAGGAAGGTCTCATCAACCTCGACTTCGCCGACGTCCGCTCGGTCATGCGCGAAATGGGCCGTGCGATGATGGGCACCGGCGAAGCTTCCGGTTCGGGCCGCGCCATGCAGGCAGCCGAAGCGGCGATCGCCAACCCGCTGCTCGACGAAACCTCGATGAAGGGTGCACAGGGCTTGCTGATCTCCATCACCGGCGGTCGCGACCTGACACTTTTCGAAGTCGACGAAGCTGCGACCCGCATCCGCGAAGAAGTCGATCCGGATGCCAACATCATCCTCGGCGCAACCTTCGACGAATCGCTCGAAGGCATCATCCGCGTCTCGGTCGTCGCCACCGGCATCGACCGTGCCATGGGTGAGGGCACCGACCGTGTATTCCAGCCCGCAGCAAAGCCGGCGATCCGTCCCTCCGCGGCCGTTGCTCCGGCACCGGCCGCAGTTCAGCCTGCTCCGGTAATGCAGGCACCGAAGGCCGATCACATCGCGCAGACCATCCGTCAGGCTGAAGTCGAGATGGAACGTGAACTGGAAATCCAGACCCTGCGTGCTGCTGCTCCCGCCCCACAGCAGCCGGTGATGCAGGAAACCTTCCGCCCGCAGAGCAAGATTTTCGCTCCTGCGCCGGAAGCAACCCCGGTCATCCGCCCGGCTCCAGTCCAGCAGCAGGCTCCCGTCATGCACCAGCCGGCTCCGCAGCCGGTCATGCAGCAACCGGTCCGTCATGAGCCCGTCATCCGTCAGGCTCCTGAGCAGGTCCGTATGCCGAAGGTCGAGGATTTTCCGCCGGTCGTGCAGGCTGAGATCGACCATCGCACGCAGCCTGCTGCGGCACATGTGCAGGAAGAGCGCGGCCCGATGGGGCTTTTGAAGCGAATCACCAATTCGCTCGGCCGTCGCGAAGAGGAAGTCGCTCCGGAAATGACGTCTGCCCCGGCCGCGGCCTCGCAGCAGCGCCGTCCGCTGTCGCCGGAAGCAAGTCTCTATGCACCGCGCCGCGGCAACCTCGATGACCAGGGCCGTACCGTCCCGCAGGCCCGCATGATGCAGGAAGACGATCAGCTGGAAATCCCGGCCTTCTTGCGCCGTCAGTCGAACTGAGAAGGTGGCTTCTCCACAGAAAACGCCCGGGACCGAAATCCCGGGCGTTTGCATTTCTATATGCTTGAATTCTAAATGCTTTTGTCCTTGCGGATTTCGTAACAAACCGAAACGAACAGTGATTTGGATTGCAGCGCCGGTCCACGTAAGTATGAAGCAAGCGAACTGCCCTATGAGTCCGCTTCGGGCGGCTTGGGCAGTGCAGAAGATGAGACCCGGCCGCTTGGCAGCAACGGGTACGGTAGAATAAAGGCAGAATTTTATGGGACTTGGCTTGCTGGGCTTTCAAACGACGGTATCACGTCCGGTGACACTTTCGGGCATCGGCGTGCATTCGGGTGCCGACGTTTCGATCACCTTCAATCCGGCCGAAGCCGGCACGGGCGTTATTTTCCAGCGTGTCCATGAAAACGGTGACATTACCGAGCTGAAAGCCGTTTCCTCGCAGGTCGGCAACACCGATCTCTGCACCGTTCTCGGCTTCTCGCCGGCACATTCCGTCGCGACGATCGAACATGTGATGGCAGCAGTTTATGCTCTCGGCCTCGACAATGTCGTGATCGAAGTCAACGGCGCCGAAATGCCGATCATGGATGGCAGCTCGGTTCCCTTCGTCGAAGCCATCGAGCAGGTCGGCCTCGTTTCCCTCGGCGTCAAGCGCCGCTACATCCGCATCACCAAGCCGGTTCGTATCGAGCATGGCGGCTCCTGGAGCGAGTTCCGCCCTTATGACGGCACGCGCTTCGAAGTCGAGATCGATTTCGAATGCCCGCTGATCGGCCGCCAGAAGTGGGAAGGCAATCTCACGGCCGCCGTTTTCAAGACCGAGCTGTCGCGTGCGCGTACCTTCGGTTTCATGCGCGATGTCGAGCGTCTCTGGGCTTCTGGCCATGCCCTCGGCTCATCGCTGGAAAATTCCGTCGTCATCTCCGACGACAACACCGTCATCAATGTCGAAGGCCTGCGCTACGCTAAGGACGAGTTCGTCCGTCACAAGACGCTCGATGCCGTCGGCGATCTGGCGCTTGCCGGCGCACAGTTCATCGGCTGCTACCGTTCCTATCGCGGCGGCCATAAGATGAACGCCAACGCCCTCAAGGCGCTGCTCAGCGACCCGACTGCCTATGAAGTGGTCGAGACGTCGACGCCGCGCCAGCGCGTCACAGTTCGTGAATTCATTGCAGTCAACGCTCCGGAATTCGCCCCCTGGTCGGCATGACCTCCAGTATACCAATTAAGGCCAGGGCCGCCTCCCAACGGGGGCGGTTTTTTTATGGGGAAGGGGCGGATGGCACGCCGACAGATGTGTTGCCGCATCTATTTAGCCACGGCAGGTTAGAATGGCGTTGAAAAGCCCGACATTCTCGGCCGTGCTGCCACAAAAATGCGTTAATGCGTGATCATTGCGTTGCTCTCGATGCACATTTGTGGATAGAAACGCCAGCTAGGCATGGCTGCTGTGGAGTGGACGGCGGCGGTGGGATTCTTTCGAATGGCTTATGCAAGGTCTGACATGATGATGAAGACAGCGCGCGCTTTGCTCGCATCCGTGATGGTGCTGAGCGCAGGCGCCTTGATTTCCGGCTGCCAGTCGGACCCTGATATCGACATCACCAAGCTCGGCCTGGAGACTGATCCGCCTGACGTGCTCTACACGCAGGGCCTCGCGAACATGAAGGCCGGCAACATGGCCGAGGCGGCGCGAAAGTTCGATGCGATCGATGCACAGAATCCCTTCTCGGAATGGGCGCGCAAGGCGCTTGTGATGAGTACCTTCGTCAAGTACCGCCAGGGCCGCTTCGACGATGCGCTCACATCGGGCAACCGCTATATGGCGCAGTATCCGAAATCGAAGGATGCCGCTTACGTGCAATATCTCGTAGGCCTGACCTATTCCAAGCAGATCGTCGACGTGACGCAGGACCAGCGCGCGGCGCAGAAGACGATCGATGCCATGCAGGCCGTCGTCGACAATTATCCTGATTCCGAATATGTCGACGATGCGCAGGCCAAGATCCGCTTTGCGCGCGACCAGCTCGCCGGCAAAGAAATGCAGGTCGGCCGCTACTACATGGAGCGCAAGGAGTATCTCGCCGCGATCTCGCGTTTCCGCATCGTCGTCGAGAAGTATCCGAACACGAATCAAATCGAAGAGGCGCTCGCCCGTCTCGTCGAGGCCTATTATGCGATGGGCATCGTCGACGAAGCGCAGACCGCTGCTGCCGTTCTCGGTCACAATTATCCCGACAGCCAGTGGTATGCCGATTCTTATAAGCTACTGCAGTCGGGTGGCGCGGAGCCTCGTGAGAACAAGGGTTCGTGGATCGCCGCAGCGGGCAAGAAACTCCTTCTCGGTTCCTGAGGCCAATGCTGATCCAGCTTTCGATCCGCGATATCGTTCTGATCGAGCGGCTGGATCTCGCCTTCGAGACCGGCCTCTCCGTGCTGACGGGTGAGACGGGCGCTGGCAAATCCATCCTGCTCGACAGTCTTTCGCTGGCCCTTGGCGGGCGCGGCGATGGTGGTCTCGTGCGCCACGGCGAGGACAAGGGGCAGGTGACGGCCGTCTTCGATGTCGGCATGGATCACGGCGCCCGCAAACTTCTGCGCGAAAACGGTATCGACGACGAAGGCGACCTGATCTTCCGCCGCCAGCAGTCCTCTGACGGGCGCACCAAGGCCTATGTGAACGACCAGCCGGTGAGCGTGCAGCTCATGCGCCAGGCCGGTCAGATGCTGGTCGAGATCCACGGCCAGCACGACGATCGGGCGCTTGTCGATACCAATGCCCACAGGACGCTGCTGGACGCCTTCGCCGGTATCGGCGAGGATGTACAGGCTGTGGCCACGCTTTATCGCCAGTGGCGCGATAATGAGCGTACGCTGAAGAAACATCGCGAGAGGGTGGAGGCTGCCGCCCGCGAGGCGGATTACCTGCGGTCATCCGTCGACGAACTCGAAAAGCTCTCGCCGCGTGACGGCGAAGAGGATGAGCTCGCCGACCGCCGCCAAAAGATGATGAAGGCGGAGCGCATTGCCGGCGATATTGCCGAGGCTTCGGAATTCCTGAACGGCAATGCCTCTCCCGTGCCCCATATCGCCTCGCTGGTGCGCCGTCTGGAGCGCAAAAGCCACGAGGCGCCCGGCCTGCTGGAAGATACTGTAGCGCTGCTAGATGCCGCGCTGGACCAGCTTTCCAACGCGCAGATGGAAGTGGAAGCAGCCCTGCGCAAGACCGAATATGATCCGAAGGAACTGGAGCGCGTCGAAGAGCGTCTCTTTGCACTGCGCGCGGCCTCCCGAAAATATTCCGTTCCCGTCACCGAGCTGCCCGCACTTGCCGTGCGCATGATCAACGATCTTGCCGATCTTGATGCAGGTGAAGAACGGTTGTCGAAGCTTGAGGCGGAAGTCGGTGTTGCCAAGGCGAAGTATGATACGGCGGCTCGCTCGCTCTCCGAGAAACGGCACCATGCCGGCGACGCGCTGGCGCAGGCCGTGATGGCCGAGCTGCCGGCGCTGAAGCTCGAGCGCGCCCGCTTCATGGTGGAAATCACCACGGATGTGGAGGAGCCGACAGCCGAAGGCATCGACATCGTCGAATTTCACGTTCAGACCAATCCGGGAACACGGCCGGGCTCGATCATGAAGGTCGCCTCGGGCGGCGAACTCTCGCGCTTCCTGCTGGCGCTCAAGGTGGCGCTTGCCGACCGCGGTTCGGCGCCGACGCTCGTTTTCGACGAAATCGACACCGGTGTCGGCGGCGCCGTGGCGGATGCGATCGGCCAGCGGCTGAAGCGGCTCTCCGAGCGTGTGCAGGTTCTCTCCGTCACCCATGCTCCACAGGTGGCGGCACGAGCTGCCACGCATCTCCTGATCTCCAAGGGACCGTCCGGCGACGGCTCCGACAAGATCGCCACGCGCGTTGCCACCATGGCCCAGAAGGACCGCACGGAAGAGATAGCCCGCATGCTTGCCGGTGCTTCCGTGACGGAAGAGGCGAGGGCGGCGGCGGCTCGGCTACTGGCCGGAAACGGCTAGGGGTTTGCTGGCGGTGACAAGCGGCAGGTGTTGCGCTATCTGACTTGGCTCGCCGGCGAGGTCGATCCATGAGACTTTTTCATTTCAGCGATAATCCCGCCATTGCCGTCCTGTTCGCATTCCGTCCGAACGCCCCCGGGTCGGGAATGGCTGAACGGGCCGCTCGTCTGGGCGATCGATGACATCCACGACTTCATGTATCTCTTCCCGCGCGATTGCCCGCGCATCCTTGTTTGGGCAAAACCGGAGACATCGCAGGAGGATCGCCGCCGGCTCGGGGACTGGCGCGGGTTTCGCCTATATCGAGCGTGCTTGATTGGAGCGACTGCGGGCCGAGACCATCCACCGCTATGAGATGCCGACGGAATGTTTCGAGGATCTGCAGGACGCGTGAATGTGGGTGTCGCGAAGGAATGTCGTACCACTAGCGCTCACGGCTCTGTTTGAGCTCGACCGAGAATTTGCCTCACGCGGTATCGAGCTTAAGGCGTCGACAGTCTTACGCCGGTGAAGGCCCTGCAGCATACGACATTACATGTGAGCGCCATCAGACTCCGCAACGCCCGGCCATAAATTCAAAACGTCGGTACTATTTCAATCGCCGAATTTTGCTCTAAAACCATTGCAGATTCTCTGGAGTGAAGCTGCATGTCGACCGAATCCGTCGCTGTTGAGGACTTGACGCTTGAAGATGCCGCTGCCGAACTGAGGCGGCTTTCCAAAGAAATCGCGCACCATGACGCGCTGTACCACGGTAAAGACCAGCCGGAGATTTCGGACGCGGACTACGACGCGCTGAAGCGGCGCAACGATGCGATCGAAGCGCGCTTTCCAGAGCTGATTCGTGAAGACAGCCCATCGCGCCACGTGGGCGCCGCGCCGTCGGCCACCTTCGCGCCGGTTGTCCATTCAAGGCCGATGCTGTCGCTCGACAATACGTTCTCACAGGAGGACGTGCGCGACTTCGTGGCCAGCGTCTATCGCTTCCTCGGTCGCCTGCCGGACAACTCCATCGCGTTCACGGCCGAGCCGAAGATCGACGGGCTTTCGATGTCGATCCGCTATGAGAACGGCAAGCTGGTGACGGCCGCGACCCGCGGCGACGGTACGACCGGCGAGAATGTCACAGCCAATATCCGCACCATCAAGGAAATTCCGAACGAGCTGCCGAAGGGAGCTCCATCCATCGTTGAAGTACGCGGCGAAGTCTATATGGCCAAAAGCGACTTCATGGCACTCAACGCGCAGATGGAGGCCGAAGGCAAGCAAACCTATGTCAATCCGCGCAATACTGCCGCTGGGTCATTGCGGCAGCTCGACGCGAAGGTGACGGCAAGCCGTAAGCTGAGATTCTTCGCCTATGCCTGGGGTGAGATGTCGGACATGCCCGCTGATACACAGATGGGCATGGTCGAGACCTTTAAGAGCTGGGGCTTCCCCGTCAATCCGCTGATGAAGCGGCTGAGTTCGGTCGACGATATTCTTGCCCATTACAGCGAGATCGGTCTTGAGCGGCCCGACCTCGATTACGATATCGATGGCGTCGTCTATAAGGTCGACAGCCTTGAGCTGCAGCAGCGTCTCGGGTTCCGCTCGCGCAGTCCGCGCTGGGCGACCGCGCACAAATTCCCGGCCGAGCAGGCTTTCACCGTCGTCGAAAATATCGACATTCAAGTCGGACGTACCGGGGCGCTGACGCCGGTCGCCCGGCTGACGCCAATCACCGTCGGCGGCGTCGTCGTCACCAATGCGACGCTGCATAACGAGGATTACATCAAGGGCATCGGCAATAGCGGCGAACGCATCCGCGAGGAGGAGCACGATATCCGCATCGGCGATACGGTCATCGTGCAGCGCGCCGGCGACGTGATCCCGCAGGTGCTCGATGTCGTCATGGAAAAGCGCCCTGTCGATGCGCAACCCTATCAGTTTCCGAAAGTGTGCCCAGTCTGCGGTTCGCATGCCGTACGCGAACGCCACGAAAAGACCGGCAAGCTCGATTCGGTCACCCGGTGCACCGGCGGCTTCATCTGCCGCGCGCAAGCGACGGAAGAGCTGAAGCATTTCGTCTCGCGCAATGCTTTTGATATCGAAGGGCTCGGTTCCAAGCAGATCGACTTCTTCTTCGAAAGCGACGATCCGGCGCTGCAGATCCGCACAGCACCTGACATCTTCACGCTGGAGAAGCGTCAGCAGCAGTCGATCACCAAGCTGGAAAACATCGACGGCTTCGGCAAGGTGAGCGTCGGCAAGCTCTATGCGGCGATCAACGAGCGGCGCAGCATTGCGCTCCACCGCTTCATCTATGCGCTCGGCATTCGCCATGTGGGCGAGACGATGGCGAAGCTGCTGGCGCGCTCCTACAATAGCTACGAGGCCTTTGCGACTGCGATGAAGGAAGCGGCAACGCTTTCCGGTGACGCCTGGAACGATCTCAACGCCATCGAGGGTATCGGCGAAGTCGTGGCGCGCGCCATCGTCGAATTCTACAAGGAGCCGCGCAATATCGAGGTGATCGGCCGCCTGCTCGACGAGGTGACACCACAGGAGGCCGAGCGGCCGGTCACGACAGGCAGCCCGGTTGTCGGCAAGACCGTTGTCTTTACCGGCTCGCTGGAGAAATTTACCCGTGAAGAAGCCAAGGCGCGTGCCGAAAGCCTCGGCGCCAAGGTAGCTGGCTCCGTCTCCAAGAAGACCGATATCGTTGTTGCTGGCCCCGGCGCAGGCTCTAAGCTCGACAAGGCCCGCGAACTCGGCGTCCAGACGATGGACGAGGACGAGTGGCTGGCGCTGATTGGTGGGTAAGGGAGCCTTGCGCTAGACATCGCGTTTCTGTTTTTTTCGACAGCTTGCCTTTCACTCGGCGTCATATCAGGGCTTGTCCCGAGCATCTGCCACGTATCAATATACAAATGGCAGCAGATCCTCGGGACAAGCCCTGATATGACGGAGGAGAGATTTCATGCCCTCAGTCGCGCCATCGTGTAGGCGTCCACATATTGCCCGTCGCGATAGCCGTAGGACCTGAACAGGCCTTCCTTCTCGAAGCCGAATTTCTCGTAGAGGCGGATGGCTGCGTCATTGTCCGTGTAGACGGTCAGTTCCATGCGCTTGATGTCGTGCCAATTATCGGCGGCGTCAAGCATGGCGGCCAACAGGAAGGTTCCGATGCCGCGGCCGGTGAAATCGTCGTGTACACCCATGCCGAGATTTGCGGCATGCTGGCGCCGTCCTTCGAAGCGGGTCATGCCGCCATTGGCGACAAGCTTGCCGTCGAGTTCGACGACGAGATTGAGCGCTTCGGGCGAGGGGTTTTCCATGCGCTTGCGCACCGTGTCGATGCTTTGAAAGGGCGGCCGCAGCGTGCCGGCGCGGTAGCCCGGCAGGTTCATCAGCTCGGTGACGGCTTCGGCATCGCTCATACGCAAGGCGCGAACGGTGAGCCCCTGCAAAGAAGGCTTTTCGGGTGGGGTATCCTGATTGGCTGGCATTACGCTCTCCTTGTGTTTCTAGAGGAGAGCGGAGTTCCGAAACCCTGCTTTCCTCGGCAGGGTTGTCGGGATGATCGGACTGCTAGTGACGCACCATCGCTCCCGCGTACCCTGCAAGGGTCGTGGCAATAAGATGCATATTGTGGTTCACAGAGCTGATCATGGGTGGAAGTTTCGCCATTCGCGTGCAGATGTCAACAGGCCAGAATTTGCCTTCGGATGCGGCTATCTTTATTCCGGTAAGGGTAGACGATTCGGATATTTGCCCGTGAAGACAATCGCGATCGATTTCGAGACAGCCAACGAACAGCGCGGCAGCGCCTGTTCGGTCGGTCTTGCCTGGATCGAGGACGGCCGGGTGACGCGGGTGGAGGAGCGGCTGATCCGGCCGCGCGATATGCGCTTCTCCGGCATGAATATCGCGATCCACGGTATTCGCCCCGAGCATGTGGAGGATGCGCCGGAATTTCCCGAGGTCATGGACGAGTTCCATGAGGACTTCCGGGGCGCGACGATGATCGCCCATAATGCCGCCTTCGACTTCAGCGTCTGGCGGGCGAGCCTCGATCTCTATCGGCAGTCCTATCCGGAGCTCACCTATCTCTGCAGCCTGAAAATGGCGCAACGCATCTGGCCGCACTTCCTGTCGCACCGGCTGAACCTGATTGCCGAGCATCTCGGCCTGCGTTTCCTCCATCACAATGCGGCCGAAGACGCCGCCGTCTGTGCCTCAGCGGCAATCGAGATGGCGAGGGCGGTCAAGGCTGCAACGGTCGCCGCCATTCCTGATGTCATCGGCATGAAGCCAGGCAGGTTGACACCAAGCGGCTACGAGCCTTGCACCTGCCGCAAAGCCTGAGTCCCGTGTTGTAAAGATCCAGGCCATTCTTATCTTAGCTTCCGGATTAACACGGGAGTTGCCATGTCCACGTTCCGCAATCTTTTTCTTGGCTCAGCATTCCTTGCCGCATCCGCAGGCGTGACATCAGCGGAGGTCGTCGGCAAGGTCGGGGTCGACTGGATCGGGAATGACATCATCGTCGAGGCGGTATCGGACCCCGAGGTGAAAGGCATCACCTGCCATGTCACCTATTTCGACCGCAGCCTGATCGACCGCTTCAAGAACGGCAACTGGTTCGAAGATCCTTCCAACAACTCCATCGCCTGCCGCCAGACGGGGCCGATCGAGATCGGCAATATTGATATGTCCAAGGATGGCAGCGAAGTGTTCCGGCAGGGCATGTCGCTGATCTGGAAGGTGCTTGCGGTCAACCGCATCTACGACAAGACCAACAATACGCTGATCTATCTCGCCCATTCGCGGCAGGTGACGGATGGTTCGGCGAAGATGTCGATTTCGACCATTCCGCTCTATGGGCAGGATGTGGTGTGGAAAAATGGGAAGCCTTGAGGGCTTTTGAGCCGTGATGAAGCCCCCCAAACCCAGCCGATCCTGCTCTCGACATCTTCAGCGTTTTGAACGGAACGGAGCGTTGCAGCGGGTTAGCCCCGCCCCCTTGTGGCGAGGGGTCGGGGAGCGGTTTTTACGGTAAGCTTGAAATCATGCCGTCCAAAACGAGAAAGGCCCGGACAAGCCGGGCCTCCACATTCCAGATTTCAAAATCTATCAAGCAGCTTCGCGCGCCAGTTCGTCGGCGATGACCGTATCGAGGTTGAGGAAGCAGACCATAGTCTTTTCCAGTGCCACGATGCCGCGGCAGAAGGCGCGCTGGGCTTCCGGGATGATTTCTGGCGGCGGCTGCAGGTCTTCGCTCTTGATGGTCATCATGTCCGAGACCTGTTCGACCAGCAGGCCGACCAACTTGCCGGCGATGTCGGTAACGATGATGGCGGAACGCTCGGATGGTTCCGTCATCTTCATGCCGAGGCGGCAGGCCATGTCGATGACCGGGATCACGGCGCCGCGCAGGTTGATGAGGCCGAGGACGTAGGGCGGGGTATGCGGCATCGGGGTTACCGGCGCCCAGCCGCGGATTTCGCGGATCGCCATGATATCGATGCAGAACTCCTGGTCGCCCAGGTGGAACGAGACGATTTCGAGGTAGGCGCCCGACTGCTTGATGGCGTTGCTCATGATCAGAATTCTTCCCAGTTGTCTCCGGCCGGAGAGGAGGCGATTGTCCTGGCGGCAGTGCCGCCCGTGAATGCGCCCGCGACCTTGCCAATCAGGCTTCGTGCGGGTGAGGGTTTCGGATGCGAGGCTGCGGAGGCTTCTCGCGGCGTTGGACGGGCGCTCATGCCCTCGCCGATATTGAACTGCCGAACCAGTTTCGTCAGGCTTTCTGCGTCCGTTGCGAGAGTGTGGCTGGCGGCGTTCGTTTCTTCCACCATGGCCGCATTCTTCTGCGTCACCTGATCCATCTGGCTGATGGCTGTATTGATCTCGTTCAGTCCAACCGATTGTTCGCGCGCAGAGGTTACGATTGATTTAACATGGCCATCGATGCGCAGAACATCCTCGCCTATCTGACGCAAAGCCTCGCCGGCTGCCGTCACCAATTCACCACCAGTCTTTACTTCGGCGCCGGATTTGCTGATCAAGGCCTTGATATCCTTGGCTGCTCCGGCCGCGCGGCCAGCGAGTTCGCGCACTTCCTGGGCGACGACCGCAAAGCCCTTGCCGGCTTCGCCCGCACGCGCTGCTTCGACGCCAGCGTTCAGCGCCAAGAGATTCGTCTGGAAAGCGATCTCATCGATGACGTTGATGATGGTGCCGATCTCGCGGGAGGCGTTTTCGATTCGCTCCATCGCGGCCATCGCATCGCCGACGATGGCATCGGATTTCTCGGTATTCTGGCGGGTATGAGCGACCATCTGGCCGACTTCCTCGGCGCGGCTGGTGGCGTTGCGGACAGTGGAGGTAATTTCGTCCAGAGCCGCTGATGTCTCCTCCAGCGAGGCGGCCTGCTGCTCGGTGCGCTTGGCAAGGTCGTCGGCGGCGGCACGCATCTGGTGGCTGTTGGCTTGGATCGAGGTGCTGTTCTGGGCAATGTCCTTCATCGCATTGCACAGGCGCATGGCCGTCTGGTTGAAATCCTGACGCAGCCTTTCCAGCTCTTCGCGGAAGGGCTGGTCGATGCTTGCCGTCAGATCGCCATTGGCAAGGCGGGTGAGACCCTGCGCAAGCGCCATGACGGCGGCGCTCAGCGCTTCAGCGTCTGCGAGCTTGGCGGCTTCGCGCTCGCGGCGCTCGGCATCGCTGCGCTGGCGGTCGGTTTCGGTGCGAGCTTCCAGATCGATCTTTTCGATGGCGGCAAGACGGAAGCTCTCGGCAGCACGGGCCATTTCGCCGATCTCATCACCACGTTCCTTGCCGGTGACGTTGCTTGTAAGATCGCCGTTCAGAATGCGCAGCATGCTTTCGCGCACGGCGGCGATGCCGCGGCGGATGGAACCGCCGTGGACATATTGCAGCACGGCCATGGTGAGAATGGCGATGATGCCGAGAGCGATCTGGATAAGCAGAGAGTTGTGCGAGATTTCATCGGCGTGTTCGACGCGCCGACGGGCGACGTCCGTGCCATCATTGGCGAATTTGTCGAGGGTTGCAGTGAGCTTGTCACCGGCAGCGTCGATGCGATCGTCGATCTTGTCGAATTCGGCATCCGGCGCACCCTGTTCGACGAGCGCCTTGAGGTCCACCTGGATGGCTTGGCGAAGTGCGGCGACATCGGCATCGTAGCTCTTCAAGAGATCGCCGGCCTTCAGTTCCTCGGCCAGCATGGCCATTTCCTTCGAGCCGCTGGAGAGGGCGGCAACGGAGTCGGCAACGAGCTTCAGGCGGTCGGGCTGGACGGTCTTCTCATCCTTGTCGACGATCGTGTCCATGGCGGCGAGGACGAGGGTCAGATTGGCAAGGCGCATATCGTTGATGCGATTGACGCTCTGCTGGATCTCGTCAGCGCGGCGCAAGCCGGTGTCGACCTGCATATTCTCGTACCAACCGATCGCGAGCATCGAGCCGAAACCGATGAATGCCGCACCGCCCAGCGTCCAAAGCCGCTGGCCGACTGAAAGATTCCTGCGAACCGTCGAATTTGTCATAAAGCCACCCTCCGCCCCAGGCGGTTGCGTTCCCTCGATTTTCAGGCTGATCCGGTTCATGGCCCGGCCGACGTCATGTCAGGACAGCGCCGAAGCACTGTGTGCATTACTAAATATAGATATCCGCGCTTAAGCCTTTCCTAACGATGTATTTCTTGGCGTTGCATCGCATCGCTCGGAGCAAGCCTTTAGAAAAGCGGGCTAATTCCATTTTCCGCGACTTTTTCCGATGGCGGTGGCCGGCATTTGGCGTTCATCAAGCTGGGGCAATTAATCACGGGTGAGAAAACGCATTCTTGAATTGCGCACTCGCGATCGCGACTATAATCACCTGATCGAACGGATGGGGCATCCGCGCTTTTGTTTTTACGCAATTCTGGACGCAAAACGCTCAAGCATTATTGCCGGAATTGCTTGTAGGGATCACGCAATGAAAAATTTCCGTATCGCTGTCTGGATCGCAGTGTTAGCGCTTGCCGGCGTGCTCGGATGGTTCACGCTGGACCAGAGCCGGACGAGGAACGTAGTGGCCGAGGGGCCTTTCGGCGTGCCGTTCACGCTGGTATCGCAGACGGGGCAGCCGATCACGGAGCAGGCGCTGCGCGGCAAGCCCACCGCCTTGTTCTTCGGCTTCACACATTGCCCCGAAGTCTGCCCGACGACGCTTTTCGAGCTCAACGGCTGGATGGAAAAGGTCGATCCTCAGGGTAACAAGCTGCAGGCCTATTTCGTCACCGTCGATCCCGAGCGCGATACGCCCGAAATCATGAACGAGTATGTCTCCAACGTTTCAAAGCGCATAACCGGCATTTCCGGCCCGCCGGACAAGATTGCCGACGTCATCAAGGGCTTCCGCGTCTACGCGAAGAAGGTGCCTGTCGACGAGAAAAATCCTGATGGGGATTACACGATGGACCACACGGCCTCGGTCTTCCTTCTCGATTCAGCCGGGCGTTTTGCCGGAACGATCTCCTATGGCGAAAACCCGGATACGGCGATAAAGAAGCTTGAGAATCTCGTCGCCAAGGGATGACCGGCCATTAAAGATATTGGAACCGGTCGCGGCCGACGCAACCGGAAAGATCGCCTATCGTGAGTGAAATCCGCCTTTATGTGTCGACGACTGAAAAGCAGGCCGAGGAAATCCTCGATCTCCTGAGCGAGGTCTTCGGCGAAGAAGATTTTGCCATCGGCACAACCGAGATCGACGAAAAGAACGATGTCTGGGAAGCCTCCGTCTATATGATGGCGGAGGACGAGGTTGATGTGCGCTCGCGCGTGGCGGCGGCGCTGAAGCAAACGTTTCCCGATGCCGTGCTGTCGCGGGAGGTCATTCCGGATGTGGATTGGGTAGTCAAGTCGCTGGAGGGGCTGAAGCCCGTCAGGGCAGGGCGCTTCCTCGTGCACGGTTCGCATGATCGCGATAAGGTCCGGATCGGCGATATTGCGATCGAGATCGATGCCGGCCAGGCCTTCGGTACCGGCCATCACGGCACGACGGCCGGTTGCCTCGAAGTCATCGACCGGGTGCTAAGAGCACGCACGGTGCGCAATGCGCTCGATCTCGGGACGGGCAGCGGTGTCTTGGCAATTGCCGTGCGCAAGCTACGCAATATTCCGATCCTGGCGACCGATATCGACCCGATCGCCATTCGCGTCGCAGCCGAAAACGTGCGCCGCAATGGCATTGCCACCGGCATCGCCACGGTAACGGCACCGGGCTTCCACTCTACCGCTTTTTCCGAGCATGGGCCATTCGACCTTATCATCGCCAACATCCTGGCGCGGCCACTGATCAAGATGGCGCCGCAGCTTGTGACCAATCTGGCGCCGGGCGGATCAGTGATCCTCTCCGGCATTCTGGCCGCGCAGCGCTGGAAGGTACTCGCCGCGTATAATGGTGCGAAGCTGCGCCATGTGCGCACGATCTGGCGCAATGGCTGGGTGACGATCCACCTCGACCGTCCGTAATTTTCCCAGGCTACAGATAAGGAAAAGGGATACAGGCAAGAAAAAAGGCGGTGCCAATGGCACCGCCCTTGGACCGGCGTTTAATTCCGGTCATGCCCGCGAGCCGAAGGAGGAGGTGCTCAAGCGGGCTCTACTTCATTCCGATAGGCCGGTCCGGTGGAGGGAGGAGGAGCGGACAGGCTTTAAGCTCAGAATGCGTAGCTCGGTGCGCCCTTGTGGCGCGTGGAACGCTGGCCGGCTGCGAGCACCTTGAGGCTGTCCTCATTCTGCGGGCGGCGGGCGCCGATGACATGACGCACAGTCTGGCGTTCGCCAGCCTGTACCGGGCTGCTGTAAGCGAAGCGCGAGAGAGAGGCGGTCATTTCAAAAAATCCTTTGTTAATGGCTCGTCGTGAACCGTTCGATGCGCCCTATATAGCTATTCCGGCATGCAGCGGCAGAGGGTTTGTTTCATTGCAGCCATGCGTGCAATGCATGAAGCGTGCCAGTTTCCCACATCGAGACATATTCCTGCCAAATTATTGGGCTGCTGGAGCCTTCCAGACGCTTCGCGTCGCTTTTTCTCCCCAATGACTGAAATTTCGCTAACATGGCCGCTATCCCATTAACCGGATTCGTTTCCTCATTCGGGTTTCCAGCATGTTCCAGTCTTTCGAAGTCACCTCCACGCCACAGTTCGGCAGGGAACGGGTTTCCGCGCTTCGCGCCAGTTTCGACGCGCTCGGCATCGATGCGTTCCTCGTGCCACGCGCCGATGAATTCAACGGCGAATACGTGCCGGCTTGCGCGGAGCGGCTGTCATGGCTGACGGGCTTTACCGGCTCGGCGGGCGTTGCACTGATTACCCGCACGGAGGCGATCGTCTATGTGGACGGACGTTACGTCACGCAGTTGGCCGAGCAGGTGGACGGTTCGGTCTTTACCGGCGGCGATCTCGTGAACGAACCGCCGCATGTCTGGCTGCCGGCGCATGGCAAGAAGGGGCTGAAGCTCGGCATCGATCCGTGGCTGCATACGGGTGCCGAAGTGCGCAAGCTCGAAAAGGCGCTTGACGAGATCGGCGGTGCGTTGGTTTTTCTGCCGCACAATCCGCTTGATAAGCTCTGGGTCGATCGACCCGCTGAACCGCTTGGCGCCGTCACCATTCAGAACGTGGCCCAGGCCGGTGTCCTCGCCAAGGACAAGATCGCAGCCATCGCGGCCGATCTCGGCAAGAAAAACCTGAGGGCCGTGCTGATCGCCGATCCGTCCTCGATTGCCTGGATCTTCAATATTCGCGGCGCCGACGTGCCGCATACACCACATCCGCTGGCGCGCGCCATCATTCACGCCGACGGCAGGGCCGAACTTTTCCTCGACAAGCGCAAGACCGGTATCGAGCTGGAAGCCTATCTGGCGCAGATTGCCAACCAGCTTGCGCCGTCGCTGCTCGACGAGAAGCTTGCGGCGGTGGCCAAAGATGGCGGCCGTATCCTCATCGATCCCGATATCGCCTCCTATGCGCTTGCCGAGATCATCCGCAAGGCGGGTGGCGAAGTGGTCGAGGGCGCCGATCCGGCAAAGCTGCCGCGGGCAGTGAAGAACAATGTCGAGATCAACGGTTCGGCGGCTGCGCATCTGCAGGATGGCGCGGCGATGGTGGAATTCCTCTATTGGCTGTCGCAGAGCAAGCCCGGCACGATCACCGAGATCGGTGCTGCCGAGCGACTGGAATCGGCCCGCGCCAAGGTCGGCCAGAGCATGCAGAATCCGCTGAAGGACATTTCCTTCGATACGATCTCCGGCGCAGGTGAACACGCTGCCATCATGCACTACCGGGTGACCACGGCGACCGACCGGCATATCCAGCCGGGCGAGCTCTTCCTGATCGATTCCGGCGCGCAGTATGTCAACGGCACGACCGACATCACCCGCACGGTCGGCATCGGCGCCGTTACGGAAGAGCACAAGCGCTTCTTCACGCTGGTGCTGAAGGGTATGATCCAGATCAGCACGGCGCGCTTCCCCAAGGGTACGCGCGGTTGCGACCTCGATCCGCTGGCGCGCATCGCGCTGTGGCGGGCAGGAGCCGATTTCGCCCATGGCACGGGCCATGGCGTCGGCTCCTATCTCTCGGTTCATGAGGGGCCGCAACGCATCTCACGGCTGTCGACTCAAGAATTGCTGCCGGGCATGATCCTCTCCAATGAGCCGGGCTATTACCGGCCCGGCCATTTCGGCATCCGCATCGAGAACCTGATCTATGTACGGGAGGCCGAAGACATCGAGGGCGGGGACATGCCGATGTTCGGCTTCGAGACGCTGACCTTCTGCCCGATTGACCGCAGTCTTGTCATCCCCGAACTGCTGACGCATGACGAACTGCACTGGTTCAACGATTACCATCACCGCACGCGCGAAGCGCTGATGCCGCTGATCCACGACCATGACGTCAAGGCATGGCTGGAGAATGCGACGCTGCCGCTGGAATACTGAGCCGAGGGATAACGGGATTCTGGTTTAAAGACCGATCGTGTGCCGCCAGATCATCACGATGATCCAGGCGGCAACGAGCATCCACGTATGCGAGAAGCGCAGGCCGATGATGAGGGCGACGGCGAGCGCCAGCTTCGAATCCCAGCCGCCGATGAAGAAGGCGGGTGCGACGAGCGTCGTCAGTACCGCGGCCGGCACGGCATTCAGTGCCGCTTCCATGCGCGGGGGAATGCGCTTCATCTTGGTGATCATGATGTAGCCGCCGATGCGGGTCGCGTAGGTCGCGACCGCGGCGGCAAGGATCACGAGAGCCATGTGGAGATCGAATTCCATCTCAGACCTCGTGGTTTTCGGTGTTGAGGGCGTCGGCTTCGAGGTCCGGCTCCTCCGCGGGCAGGGGCATTAGCGCAGCAAGGATGATCCCGGCCGCAGCACCCAGGCTCACGTGCCAGGGGGAACCAACGAAGTGATAGGCAACGACCGAGGCGATGGCACTCGTCAGCGCCACGGACAGGAAATTGTCACGCTTGCGGAAGCCGAGCACGATGCCGAGGAAATAGGCTGGCAGCAGGATGTCGAGGCCGATGGTCTTCGGATCCCCAATGAGGGACCCGAGCATGCCGCCGATCAGGCTGATGATGACCCAGGGAATATAGATGACGATGCCGAAGCCGAGATACCAGATGAAGGTGACGCGCTGACCTGCCTCACCGCGTTTGACGGTTTCGGCAAATTGCGGATCGACCAGCAGGAAGAAGGTGAAGAACTTCTGGAGGGCGGTGAAATGCCCGATGTACCGGGCGATTGCCGCCGAATAAAGCACATGCCGAAAATTCACAGCGAGGATCGACAGGACGATGATCCAGGCCTGCACATTGTGGCCGAATAGCTCGATGCCGACCAACTGGCTGGCGCCTGCATAGACGGTCGCGCTCATGAAGGTGATCTCCGGGAGCGACATGCCCTGTTCGGCTGCCAGGGCGCCGAACAGGGCTCCGAAGGGGGCAGAGGCAAGCGCCACGGTAAAGCCGCCTCGCAAACCTTCGACAAAGTCGGCGCGATTCATGGGATTAATCCTGTTGGAATTGAAATTTCCCTCTATGGTGTCTCACTTGCTGCGGCAATTGAATTTCCTTGATTCACCAATCGATTTTGCTGAAGCGTTACCGGTTTACGTCACCGCCAAGACGAGGGAGCCATGAAGAAGATCGAATTTTCGAAAGAGGAAAAGGCGGAAATCGTTTCACACATCCGCCAGTATTTCGATCGCGAACTCGACCCGATCGGCATGCTGCCGGCCGAATTCCTGCTCGATTTCTTCGCCGAGAAGATTGGGCCGTACTTCTACAATCGAGGCATCAGAGATGCGCAGGCCGCATTTCTGAAGAGGATGGAAGATGTGGCCGACGACATTCACCTTCTCGAGAGGGAGGAGAAGTTTTAGATTGGCCAAAGGCTGCTTGGGTCTGCTTTTCACTTAACGCTAAATTATCGCCGCAACAGTATCGTGCCAGCGCATTCGTTCATTGGGTTTCGGGTTGTTTGGCTGCGACTGTCTCCGATATCGACGGTTCCCGCTCAGCCACAGTCGGCAAGGCTGTGATCTTTGTCGTCTGGTTTGCGTTGGCGTCAACGCTTTGCTGGTCCGAAGTCGTGTGGCGCGATGAGGTTCGCGCATTGTCTTTTGCCCTTCAGGGCGAGAACTTGCTCGGCATGCTTCGCCAAGTACGCGGTGACGGACATCCCGCACTCTGGCATATCCTGCTGCGTGCCGGTTATAGCATAGGTGGCTCACCTATCATCCTGAAGATTCTCGCGCTGACGATTGCGACGATTTCCAGCTATCTCCTTGTTTTTAGGCTGGAACTTCCGCTTCCGATGATGCTGCTGGCATTGTTCGGAAACTTTTCGATTTTCGAGTATGCGGCGATGTCGCGAAATTACGGCATCAGCATGCTCTTCGTCTTCCTGATTGCAGTGAGCTGGGAGAAGGGAAAGAGCAACGGAATATTGCTCGGTCTATTATTTGCTTTGCTGGCGAACACCAATGTCCATTCAGTCATCCTGATTGGCGGTTTTTTCGCCTGCTGGTTTTTCGAGCTCGTTCAGCAGCGGCAAGGGTCTACATCAACGGACCGCCGGGCCTTCGCAGCAAGTGTTGCAATTGCCACCGTCGGTGTCATCCTATGCATCTTGACGGTCTATCCGACGTTCAACGATGCCGCGGCGATTGATCTCGATGGACAGAATCTCGTCTCGCTCGCCCTTGGGGATATCGTCGCACCCGGCTCAAATTTTATGGCGTTTTATCCCGCCTTTGTTTTGGATCTGATGCGTGCGCACCCGACGCTCTACGGCATTTTCGTATCGTTGATGTCCGTCCTCCTCTATGGCAGCTTGTTGGGACTGGCGAACCGGCTACCGGCGATGATAGCCTCGGGGCTTGTGCTGCTCGGACTTTGCCTGCTTTTTACCTTCGTCTATCCAGGCGGATACAGGCATCAGGCGCTCTGGCTGGTTTTCACGATCGCGATAACCGCCTTGACTTCAAGCTCGCCGCTCAGGACGTCGGGCGTTGCCGGCAACGACGCAGCTAGCCGGATCGCAAGGATCGGGCAGCTGTGCTTTCTGATATTGCTGTCGCTGCAGGTCATATCCGGTTTCGAAAAGATCTATCAAACCGTTATCACTGACACACCATTAAGCCGAAGCAAGGATTTCGGCGCGTTCATGCAATCGCGCCCCGATCTCAGGGATGCGATTGTGATCGCGGATCCTGATTACCTTGTGGAACCCTTGCCCTATTACATCTCCAATCGCACCTATCTCATGCGTGAACAGCGTTTCGGCAACACCGTGCGATTTACCCGCAACGCACGCCTGTCGCTCAGCCTTGCCGATATACTGCAGACGGCCAGCCACTTGCGTCAAAGTGAGGGTGTGCCTGTCGTCATCCTTCTTTCGCAACGGCTTGACCAGGTTGCTGCGCCGACCTCAGTCCTGGAAAGCTACGTCTGGGAATTGTCTTTCACGCCGGAGAATATTTTTGCTTTTCAGGATGCGACAAGCCTGCTGAAGCGCTTCGGACCGACTGCCGGAAGCGATGAGACATTCGACGCCTATCTGCTGAAATAGGGCGATGACGAACCGCTTATTCGCTTAAAACGTCCGTACTTTTGACGATATCGATGCCGTGTCCGCGCATCTCATCGATGGCGGCGGCAACACCTTCAGGTGTGATGCCGCGGCTTGCATCCTCGATGAAGCGGACTTTGACGCCCGGGATCATGGCCAGTGCATCGAGGGCGGAAAATTTCACGCAATAATCAGTTGCAAGCCCGCAGACGTCGAGCTCGGTCACACCTTGGCCCTCTAGAAAATCGGCAAGGCCGGTCGCGGCATACTGATCATTGTCACGGAAGGCGGAGTAGCTGTCGACGCTCTTGTCCTCACCCTTCTGCTGGATGAGGTCGATCTGCGCCGAGCGAAGATCGGGGTGCAGCTCGGCGTCGCGTGTGTATTGCACACAATGATCCGGCCACATCATCTGCGGCTTGCCCGACAGCACGCCCATTTCGAAGGGTTTTTTGCCGGGATGGGATGAGGCGAAGCTGCCGTGGCCGGGCGGGTGCCAATCCTGCGAAGCGACGATGAGATCGTACCTGCCGCTGTCGATCAGGCTGTTTGCCACAGGGACGACTTTGTCGCCATCGGGAACCGGCAGGTTACCTCCGGGACAGAAACCGTTCTGAATATCGACCAGCAGCAACGCCTTCATCACGTTATCCCTTACGCATGTCGCACCGCAAAATGCCAACCGATGTCAGCGCTATCAACTAGTGGATTTCCGGGGGGCAAGGCGCAAGTACTATTTCTCGTATGGAGAGTGGCAAATGGCAGCATCGGCATATTTTTCCGCTGGCGTTCATCCTATGCGGGAGTAGCGCGAGTATCTCACCCATCCTATACGGATTCGTGCAAGGCTATCGGATCGGGTGCCTGAAAACCAGATCGTCGAGATCACCGTCCTGGCGTGCTGCAGTTGCGTCCGGCACGGCGCCAGCACAAGCAGCGGCGAAGGGAGGGGCTTTGTGAGCGATTAAGCGGTCTGTCATCGAGGCTCCCCCGGCGGAGCCTCATGAGATCAGGCCGTCTGGTCGCTGTCGCCGGTGGCGGCAGGCGAAGTGCCATAGGTGGTCTGGTATGCACGAAGCGCAGTCTGCATGTCGGTCATCACTTTGGCCATCAGGCCGCCGTCATCGTCGCCGCCGCCGGCGGCGGCAATTTTCTGCGGGTCGGCGGACAGGATTTCCGACGTGGTCAACTTGCCGTCGCCATTTGAATCCAGGGCAGAAAGCGCGCCCTTGGCATTGTCGCCATTGGCATCGGTGCCGGATTGGCTGTCGCTGTCATCGGTTTTCTGGAGCGAGAGCATGAGCGCCAGAATATCGGCTGCGATCTTCCGGACGACATCGGCGCCCGAGGAATCGTCGTCGCCGGTGGACGAGTTACTCGCCGTCGAGGACTGTGAGGCGGCAGCGAGCTCGTCCGCCGAGACGACGCCGTCACCGTTCTTATCGAGTGGATTGAGGGGGGCTTGATACTGGGTCAGCGTGCTGCCCAGGGTCGAAACACTGGTCACTTGAACCTCCTTTGAAGGTCTTGTGAAGCCCACCTTTCATGGGCGGGCATTGACCGGGCTAGGCCGATTTGTGAGTCGGGTCAAAGCGGCGTTTTGTCATCTGGGGAAGTGCATGTGGCTGGGCCTGCGATTCCTGACGACGGGCCAAGACAGTGGAGCGGTCAGACCCGCTCCACAAACCCGTCGAGCACGCGTTTCTGGCCGGCGCGGTCGAAATCGATCGTCAGCTTATTGCCTTCGATGCCTGATATGGAGCCGTTGCCGAATTTGATGTGGAAGACGCGGTCGCCGATGGAGAATCGGGAGGGTTCGGTCGCGGTGGATTTGGCCACCAGCTCGCCCTCGATGGTGCGGCCGCGCGGGCCGCTTTCGCCGTAGCCGATGCGTTCCACGGCGTGGCCGGAGCGGGTGCCCCAATTGTCGCGGGTGGCGTCGGTCTTGTTCTGCTGGGCGCGTTTCCAGCCGGGGGTGGAATAGGAGTTGGAGAAGGGGTCGGCCTTGTCGAAGCGCGATTGGCCGTAACCGCCGCCGCGGCCGTAGCCACCATAATTCTGCTCCATCTCGGCGACTTCCACATGGGTTTCCGGCAGTTCATCGAGAAAGCGCGAGGGAATGGTAGACTGCCAAAGGCCGTGGATGCGGCGATTGGAGACGAACCAGATGTGGCAATGGTGCTTGGCGCGGGTGATGCCGACATAGGCGAGGCGACGTTCTTCCTCGAGGCCGGCGCGGCCGGATTCATCGAGGGAGCGCTGATGCGGGAAGAGGCCTTCTTCCCAACCGGGCAGGAAGACGGTGTCGAATTCCAGACCCTTGGCCGAGTGCAGTGTCATGATGGAGACGGCGTCGAGATCCTCGTTCTGCTCGGCATCCATGACCAGCGAGACATGCTCCAGGAAGCCGCGCATGGATTCGAAGCTTTCCATGGAACGGATCAGTTCCTTGAGGTTTTCAAGCCGGCCTGGCGCTTCCGCCGTCTTGTCGTTCTTCCACATGTCGGTGTAGCCGGACTCTTCCAGGATCTGCTCCGCAAGCTCGATATGCGGTGTGTTTTCAAGCAGTTCCTGCCATCGGCGGAAAGATTGAACCACGTCGAAAAGGGCCTTGCGGGCCTTCGGCTTCAGCTCGTCCGTCTCGATCATATCCGCGGCGGCCGCCAGCATCGGGATGTCGCGGGCGCGCGCATAATCGTGGAGCGCGCGCACCGTCGTATCGCCGAGGCCGCGCTTCGGTGTGTTGATGATGCGTTCGAAGGCGAGGTCGTCGGCGGGCTGGGCGACGAGGCGGAAATAGGCCATGGCATCGCGGATTTCGAGGCGCTCATAGAAGCGCGGGCCGCCGATGACGCGGTAGTTCAGGCCGAGCGTGACGAATCGATCTTCGAATTCGCGCATCTGGAAGGAGGCGCGCACCAGGATCGCCATGTCGTTCAGCAAATGCTTCTTGCCGTCGGCATCGCCGCGCTGCAAGCGCTCGATTTCCTCGCCGATGGCGCGGGCTTCCTCCTCGGAATCCCATGATGCATGGACCTGCACCTTGACGTCGTCAGGGTCGGATCGATCGGTGAAGAGCGTCTTGCCGAGACGGCCTTCATTATAGGTGATGAGATGGGCGGCGGCACCGAGGATATGGGCCGTCGAGCGATAGTTGCGCTCCAGCTTGATCACCTTGGCGCCCGGAAAATCCTTCTCGAAGCGCAGGATATTGTCCACTTCCGCGCCGCGCCAGCCATAGATCGACTGGTCGTCGTCGCCGACGCAGCAGACATTCTGCGGCTCGCCCTTGGGGCGCTGGGCGAGAAGCCGCAGCCACATATATTGGGTGGTGTTGGTGTCCTGATACTCATCGACGAGGATATAGCGGAACTTTTGGTGATATTCCTTGAGCAGATCCGGCTGCTTGCGGAAGATCGCGATCGGATGCATGAGGAGATCGCCGAAATCGCAGGCGTTCAGCGTCGAAAGGCGGCTCTGATAGGCGAAATAGAGATCGCGACCGCGGCCATTGGCGAAGGCGCGTGCATCGCCTTCCGGAATATCGGCGGGGCCGAGGCCCTTGTTCTTCCAGGTATCGATCATGCCGGCGAACTGCTTGGCCGACCAGCGCTTGTCGTCGAGGCCTTCGGCCTGGATCAGTTGCTTGATGAGGCGGATCACGTCGTCGGTATCGAGAATGGTGAAATCGGAGCGCAGGCCGACGAGTTCGGCATGGCGGCGCAAGAGCTTGACACCGATGGAGTGGAACGTACCGAGCCAGGGCATGCCTTCGACGGCGCCGCCGACGAGAAGCGCGATGCGCTCCTTCATCTCGCGGGCGGCCTTGTTGGTGAAGGTCACCGCAAGGATCTGCGACGGGAAGGCGCGGCCGGTTGAGAGGATATGGGCGATACGGGTGGTGAGTACGCGCGTCTTGCCGGTGCCGGCACCGGCGAGCACGAGGACCGGGCCTTCCAGAGTCTCGACCGCTTCGCGCTGTTCCGGATTGAGGCCGGCGAGATAATCGGGGCGGGCACCATCACGGGCCGCCATGGCGCGGGCGGCAATACCGCCGCCGGCAGCGGGCGCCCTTGGGGCAGGTGCCACAGGCTGCTGCGGCTTACGCGGCGCTTCGCCCGGTTCTTCGTCGAAGAAGGGCATATCGTCGAAACTATTGCTCATGGCGCGTAATGTAGTGATTCGGGAAGGAAAGACCAGAAAGTTGTTCTGCTTTCATTCCCGGCGGCTCAGCTATCCTCAGGCGGTTTGCCTAGCCTAATCTGAACTCCGCCTTGGAGTTGTGGTCATACCGGACCTCAATTATGGTCTCGCGCCAGCCTCGGGGGGAGCTCTATGCATATCATCGCCATTCTTGCCAACCTGATTCTCATGGTCGTCGTTATGACGTTGGTCGCAGGCAACGGCTTGCCGGACGGTGGAGCAGGGCTCGGAATCCTTGCGGCTGCCATTGCGGCTCCTGTCTTGAGCATAGTCGCATTGCTGCGACGCAATGGATCGATTTCGGAACTCATTTCGCTTGAGATCCAAGCCCGGAAGATGACGCTGCGGCAGCGTATTGCCGAGGCGGAGGCCAAGGCCGCCGGCAATGACGTCAGCGGCTAGGCGCTGCTTTCAAGCGGCCTGCGGGCCGGCGAAAGCGAGACAGACTGACACGAGCGCAAAGAGCGGCGGTAGCGCGAAGCACCAGGTGCCGACGGTGGCATAGAGCAGGGCGGCAAGGCCGCAGCCGAGCGCAAAGGCGAATACAGCAACCGCCATGCGCGACAGGCGGGTCCTTATTGGCTTTGCCTGGTCGCCGGCGCTGCCATGGGCAAGATCGGCAAGGTCGATCATGATCTGCGTCGTGGTACCGGTCATGAGCGTGCTCGGAGGTGCCGCGCCGAGATGGATGCGGTGAGCGGCGTTCTGGATCGCCATGGCGATGACGAGCAGCATGCCGGTCGCGACCAGAGGCAGACCATCCGGGTTGGTAAAGGGCGAAAGCCAGATGGCGCAGGCACCGCCGGCAATCAGGAAGACAAGCTTGATCACGAGCAGGATGCGCAGGCCTTTCTCGTCGCCCGGCGGCACATTGTGGGTGAGGTAACGCAGTGCAAGGATCGTCAGGCAGAAGACCGGCAGCGCCAGAAGCTTGGCGATGATACCTGATGTGCCGTGGGTCAGTGCTGCACCGAGGGTCACGAAGTTGCCGGTGACATGGGCGGGGAAGAGGCCGCCAAGCGCCAGGAAGCCTGCCGTATCGACATAACCACCGGTAAGGCTCAGAAGCACGGGCAGGGCTGGGCGCATCATCTTTTCTCCTTTTGTTGGCCGCTTGGCTCACTCTGCCGCGACGGCGTGGATTTCGGCAATATGGCGGCCGTGCAATTCCATCACGGCAGGTCCGCGTCGTCCAAGGCGGCGCGGACCTGGTAAGTCGAAGGAGACGCCAAGACCGGCGGTGTTTACGCCTTGATAAAAGCAAGAACGTCGGCGTTGAACTTATCGGCCTCTGTCTGGGCGAGGCCGTGCGGGGCGCCCGGATAGACCTTCAGCGTGCCGTTCTTCAGGAGTTTGATGCCCTTTTCGGCGGCCGCCTTGATCGGCACGATCTGGTCGTCATCGCCATGGATGAGCAGGGCCGGAACGTCGATCTTCTTGAGATCTTCGCTGTAATCGATCTCGGAAAATTCATGGATGCAGTCGTAATGGCCCTTGATGCCGCCGGCCATGCCCATCAGCCAGAAGGTTTCACGCAGACCTTCGTTGACCTTGGCGCCATCGCGGTTGAAGCCGTAGAAGGGCATGGTCAGATCGCGGTAGAATTGCGAGCGGTCGCCGGCTGTGCCTTTGCGGATGCCGTCGAAGACTTCGATCGGCGTGCCCTCGGGATTGGCGGGCGTCTTCAGCATCAGCGGCGGCACGGCGCCGACGAGCACGACTTTGGCGACGCGGCTGGTGCCATGGCGGCCGATATAATGAGCGACTTCGCCGCCGCCCGTGGAATGACCGACCATGATGAGGTTCTTGAGATCGAGCTTCTCGATCAACCCCGCGAGGTCATCGGCATATTGATCCATATTGTTGCCGTTCCACGGCTGCGAGGACCGGCCATGGCCGCGGCGGTCATGGGCGATGACGCGGTAGCCCTGCTGAGCGAAATAGAGCATCTGCACTTCCCAAGCATCGCCCGACAGAGGCCAGCCGTGGGAGAAGAGGATCGGCTGACCGCTGCCCCAATCCTGATAGTAAATTGTTGTTCCGTCTTTGGTAGTGATGGTCGGCATTGAAATTGTCCTATGCTGGGGGTTGGCAGGGTCTGCGCCCTGGAGGCGGATGGGTTGCACCGTGGTGCTGGCAGGGGCAGGAAACATTTTTGCCGGTGTCAGCGTAAGTGATGCTTAGGTGCAGGTTGCCCTATGCTTTTTCCCTGAGATCGAGCCAGGCGACGAGCAGGAAGCCGCCGACGAGGCCCAGATGTTCGAAGAAGGAATTGGCGGCCATGAAGCGCTCCATTCCCGTGGGCAACTCCCAGAACCGCAGCGCGAGGAAGGTTGCAAGCAGCGTGAAGCCGCCGAGCGCGAGCGCACCGAGCCAGCGGAAAAACCCGGCGAGAATCATGAGCGAGGCGGCAAGCTCCAGGGCGATGACGATCATCGCAAAGACTGGCGCGGGCGAGAGGCCGAAATGGGTCATTTCGCCGATCGCGCCGGCAAAATCCGTTGCCTTGTTGAGGCCGCCCTGCAGATAGGCGGCGCAGAGGCCGAGATAGGCGATGAAGCGCACAAAGGCCGCGCCAAAGAGAGGGCGGGCGAGGGACGCAAGTCGGATTTCAAGGGCATGCATGCATCTATCCTCAGACGGCCCAGCAGGCGCAGCCGAGCGCACCCCAGAAGCTCTTGAGATCGGAGACGGGCGCCTTCGAACTCCAGGCATTGGCGTGCGCATGGCCGTGGACATTGCAATCGTTGGCGCATCCGCAGGAAGAGATCAGGCGGCGGTGCAGCGAGTTCTTGCCCGCTCCTTCAGGTTCGCCCCAGGCGGCATAACCCTTGAAACTGCGCACCGGCGACCAGTCGGGCATGGCGGGCGGGACTGGGTTTTCGTCGAAACTCGCGAAGGTGCCTGATCCATAGACGATCTTGCCGCCGACCATTGTGAGCTCCGAGGTGAGGAACGAGATTTCTTCTTCGGCGCAGGCGAAGAAATCCTTGTCGGGCACGATGAGATCGGCGAACTGGCCCTTCTCGATGCGGCCCTTCTTGCCTTCCTCGTTGGAGAACCAGGTAACATTCTCGGTCCACATGCGTAGCGCCGTCTCCCGGTCGAGGCAGTTACGGCGCGGATAGATCGCCATGCCGCCGACAGTACGGCCGGTGATCATCCAGGAGAGCGAGACCCACGGATTATAGGAGGCCACACGGGTGGCATCGGTGCCGGCGGAAACCTTTACGCCCTTTTCCAGCATACGGGCGACGGGCGGGGTCGCTTCGGCCGCACCCACGCCATAACGCTCGACAAAATATTCGCCCTGATAGGCCATGCGGTGCTGTACGGCGATGCCGCCGCCGAGCGCGGCGATACGGTCGATCGACCGTTCGGAAATCGTCTCGGCATGGTCGAAGAACCAGTTGAGGCCTTCGAGCGGGATATCCTGGTTGACCTTTTCGAAGACATCCAGAGCGCGGCTGATCGTCTCGTCATAGGTGGCGTGCAGGCGCCAGGGCCAGCGGTTTTCCGCAAGCACGCGCACGACCTCTTCCAGCTCGCCTTCCATTTCCGGCGGCATGTCGGGGCGCGGCTGGCGGAAATCCTCGAAGTCGGCAGCGGAAAAGACCAGCATTTCGCCGGCGCCGTTGTGGCGAAAGTAATCCGTGCCCTGCTTGTACTTCACCGAAGACGTCCAGTTCAGGAAGTCTTCCTTCTCCTGTTTCGGCTTCTGAGTGAAAAGATTGTAGGCGAGGCGCACGGTCATCTGGCCATCATCGGCGAGTTTCTGGATGACGGCATAATCATCAGGATAGTTCTGGAAGCCGCCGCCGGCGTCGATGACGCCTGTTACCCCGAGGCGATTCAGTTCGCGCATGAAGTGGCGGGTGGAATTGACCTGATAGTCGAAGGGCAGTTTCGGACCTTTGGCAAGTGTCGAATAGAGAATGCCGGCATTCGGTTTGGCAAGCAGTAGGCCGGTCGGGTTGCCGTTCGCATCGCGGGTGATCTCGCCGCCGGGCGGGTTCGGCGTGTCCTTCGTGTAGCCGACGGCACGCAGCGCGGCGCCATTCAGCAGCGCGCGGTCGTAGAGATGCAGGATGAAGACCGGGGTGTCGGGGGCGACCGCATTGATCTCCTCAATGGTCGGCAAGCGCTTTTCGGCGAACTGATGTTCCGTGAAGCCGCCGACGACGCGGACCCATTGCGGCGGCGGTGTAATGGCCACCTGGCGCTTCAGCATGTCCATGGCGTCGGCAAGCGAGCGCACACCATCCCAGCGCAGTTCCATGTTGAAGTTCAAGCCACCGCGCACGACGTGGGTGTGATTGTCGATCAGGCCGGGAAGGACGCGCCTGCCCTTGAGATCAATGACCTTCGTATCCGGGCCCTTGAGCGCCATGATCTCGGCGTCGTGGCCGACGGCGAGGAACTTTCCGTCCTTGATTGCGACGGCGCTGGCAGCCGGCTTGGAACGGTCGAGCGTGGTGATCAGGCCGTGATGCAAGATGAGGTCGGCGGTCGTATTTTCCATTGTCTTCGTCCTCGAGCGCGAGCGGTATCAGACCTTGTCGGAAGGCTTGACTTCGGAGGGGGCGTTGCCCTTCGGCAGATGGCCGAACATATGCGGCTTTATCTGGTTCAGCCATGAGACGGCTGCCGGCTCCCTGTTGATCAAGGTCTTCGCGAACGGGATGACCTGTTCGCCGACCAGGATGCCGAGAAGGCCGACGAGCGCCACGACCGGCGGGGCCGGCGAGCGGACGTTGAGCAGGCTGTAAACAATGCCGACGAGAAGGCCGGCTCCGAGGGAGAGGAGATAGATTTTCATTTGGGGCCTCGATTCATTGCGGCATGCAGGAGAGCGGAAGCGGCTGCGCCGCTCTCGCCGATCAGGCTTACTTGGCGGGGTTCGGGCCGATGCGCTCGCCATGTTTGACGCGTTCGGGTGCCTTGTGGACATGGGTATAGGCGTAATCCACGCCCATGCCGTAGGCGCCGGAATGTTCCTTCACGATTGTCGTCACGGCGTCATAGGTTTCGCGGCGTGCCCAGTCGCGCTGCCATTCCAGCAGCACCTGCTGCCAAGTGACGGGAACGCAACCGGCCTGCACCATGCGATCCATCGCATATTTATGAGCATCGACCGATGTGCCGCCCGAGGCATCGGCGACCATGTAGATCTCATAGTCGGTGTCGTGCATGCAGGAGAGTGCGAATGTCGTGTTGCAGACTTCCGTCCAGAGGCCTGACACGACGACCTTTTTGCGGCCGCTGGCGGCATTCTTCGCCAGGGCATCGCGGACGTTCTGATCGTCCCAGGAATTCATCGAGGAGCGCTCGAGAATGGTGTTTTCCGGGAAGACGGCCAGCAGTTCCGGATAGGTATGGCCGGAGAAGGCCTCGGTCTCGACCGTGGTGATCGTTGTCGGCACCTTGAACGTCTTGGCAGCTTTGGCGAGACCGACCACGTTGTTCTTCAAGGTCTGGCGGTCGATGGACTGCACGCCGAAGGCCATCTGCGGCTGCTGGTCGATGAAGATCAGCTGGCTGTTCTGCGGTGTGAGGACTTCAAGATATTTCGACATTCTCGTTCTCCCTAGTCATGAGGCCTTGAAGGCAAGGATTGGACCGTCAAGCGCCGCTTCGGAAGCTTGCGGTGAATCGCTTTCCCCGACGTGCGAGGCCGCGATTTGACGGGAACCTACTTGGCAAAAGCCAAATCAGATTGTCGGTTCTCACCCTCTTTTGTCAAAAATTGCTTCCAGGTGCAGAGGTGGCAGGCAGGTATCGGAGCAGCCAAAGAGCCACCCAGAAATTTTTGCGCGGCGCTGTCGGGGTGGTCAGCGTTCGCGCGTCCTAGAGGCATGAACGACGACCAAAAGGAGGATGTTTCATGGTCAAGGTCATATCGCATCTCTGGTTTGCCGAAGGTGCCCGCGAGGCGGTGGAATTCTATGTTTCGCTGGTTCCCAATTCAGCAATCGGCGACATCACCACCGTGCCGGCGGAAACGCCGAGCGGCCCTCCAGGCAGTGTCGAAATTGTGGAGTTCACGCTCGGTGGCCAGAATTTCATCGCCATGCAGGCAGGGCCGTTCGAGCCGTTCAACCATGCCTATTCCGTGCAGATCATCTGCGAAGATCAGGCGGAGGTCGATCGTATCTGGAATGGGTTCATCGGCAACGGAGGTACGGCAGAACAATGCGGCTGGCTTAGGGATCGCTGGGGTCTTTCCTGGCAGATCGTGCCCAAGGCGCTAGCCGAGATGATGAGCGGCGCGCGCAAAGGCAATGCCAAGAAGATGACCGAGGCAATGCTGCAGATGGTCAAGCTCGATGTCGCAACGTTGGAAAAGGCCTTCCAGGAAGCGGCCTGAATCCCGTAAAGCAGAATGAACAGAGCGGACGGCGGCCCCGGAGAGGGGCTGCCGGTTTAATTCTCCCAGTGGATTTTGAGGGGAAATGATGTCATTGGGACAGCGGGAGGCAATTCGAAAACGGGGGTGATTGAATTGGCGTCTCGGCCACAGGTTTCATTGCTTCAAGCCGGTGCGGTGTCGATTGTGCGCATGCGCAGCAACAGCGCCGATCATGACGAGAGCGGGCCGATTCCCCAGGCCGATGCCTTTAGCGTCATCGCGCAGCTGAAGCCGTTCGACAACCATCGTCTGTGGCGCCGCGGCAAGCTCATCCATGACGGCGGCCATCCGGCAGGTGCGCTGGCGATCACCGATCTCGCAGAGGAATGGCGCTGCCATCATCGCTCCTCTTTCGATAACATGCGCTTCAATATATCTCGGCAAGGGCTTTCCGATTTCAGCTACGAGGCGGGGCGTTCCGGCTTTAGCGGGCTCGATTGCGGGCAGGGCCAGCTCGATCCGGTCGTGCAGGGGCTAGCCATGGCACTTCTGCCGGCGCTCAGCCAGCCAGCGCATGCCAGCGCGCTTTTCGTCGATCACGTCCTGCTGGCGCTGCAGGCGCATCTGGTAACGCGCTACGGCAAGGTCAACCTGCCCACCGAGCGCAGCGGCGGGCTTTCGGCACGCCAGCTCAACACGGCGACCGCCTTCCTTGCCTCGCTGACGGCGCGGGAGGCGACGATATCGGATGTCGCTGCGCAATGCGGCTTGTCGACCAGCTATTTCATCCGCGCCTTCAAAAAATCGACGGGCCGCACGCCGCATCGCTGGCTCATGGAATACCGGGCGGAGAAGGCGCGGCAGATGCTGCTTGGCACGGCGTCAATCGCCGAGATCGCGGTTGCCTGCGGTTTTGCCGACCAGAGCCATTTGACACGCATTTTTACGGCGCTGAATGGTGTTTCGCCGGGAACGTGGCGCCGGGAGCGCCGCATCTAGAGCATTTCCGTATTCGCTCGATCGGAGCACGGTTGCTGGAACTGGCCCCCAGCATTGCTCAAGTAAAAGTGAGCAGACGGGTTATTTTCAAAGTTTGCTGATATTACAAATCTGTAATGACGGGTGGTTACGCTTGCTGCCGGCCGGGTAAAGATGCGATATTGTCGCACCAGGCGAGACTCTTTGTCTCGCACGCCTCTCTCGACCGACCCTGGACAACCTCGAGTCCCTCCCGGAGACGTGAATGCCCTTTTGGAAGCAGTTTGTACTTTGCATCGTCGCGATTGTCGCCGGCTTTGCCGCGTGGGTTTATTTTGTGCCTGGTGCTGGCGAAACGATGCGTAATGCCGGAATTCCCGACAATATCGTTTCCATGATCGCGCCCACGGCTGAAGAAACGGCCGATGCCGGCGCGCAAGGCCAGGGCGGACAAAACCAGGGTGGACAAAACCAGGGTGGGCAGGGGCAGAACCGTCGCAGTGGCGGAGGCAACGGCGCAGGCGGCGGCCGCAATTCGGCTGTTCTCGTCGTCACACAGGCCGTGGTGCAGGGCACCGTCAACGATCGGCTGAACGCGATCGGCACGGGCGATGCGATCCGCTCCGTCGCGGTTACGCCGCAGGCAACCGGCACGATCCGCGAAATCCTCATCAAGTCGGGCAATACGGTCAAGCAGGGCCAGGTTCTCGCCAAGCTCGACAGCGAAGAGCAGGTGATCGCCCAGGGTCAGGCGCAGGTGGCGCTGAACAGTGCGCTTGAGAAGTCCAACCTCTATCACAACATCAAGTCCAGTGTGTCGCGCATGGACGTATTTGATTCCGAGATCGCCGAGCAGAATGCAAGGCTGCAGTTGCAGGCTGCCGACCTCAATCTCCAGCGCCGCAATATCGTGGCGCCGATCGACGGCATCGTCGGCATCGTGCCAGTCAATATCGGCGACAATGTCACGACTTCGACGCCGATCGTGACGCTTGATGACCGCACGGAAATCCTCGTCGACTTCTGGGTGCCGGAGCGCTTCGCCAATACAGTTTCCGTCGGTCAGGCGGTCGAGGCCACTTCGGTGGCCCGGCCGGGCAAGATCTTCTCCGGCGTGCTGGAGGCGGTCGATAACCGCATCGACTCCGCGAGCCGCACGTTGCGCCTGCGCGGACGTATCGACAATAGTTCGGATGAACTGCGCGCTGGCATGTCCTTTGCCGTCAGCATGAAATTCGCTGGTGACAAGTACCCGGCCGTCAATCCGCTGTCGGTGCAGTGGGATTCGCAAGGCTCCTTCGTCTGGCGGGTGACCGATGACAAGTCGCACAAGGTTCGTGTCACCGTCGTGCAGCGCAATCCGGACTACGTGCTGGTCAAGGCTGACTTGAAGGATGGCGATCAGATCGTCACGCAGGGTCTGCAGCGCGTGCGCGAGAACGGCGCGGTGCGGGTGGCGACCGACGTCGCCTCCAACGACAAGGTCAGCGCCCAATGAGCGTGACCGAGATCCACCCCGGCAAGCCAGAATCCAACAAGGCGACCTTCACCGCGCTTTTCGTGCGGCGCCCGATCCTGGCGCTCGTCTTCAACACGCTGATGGTGGTGGCAGGTCTCGCAGCCTATGTCGGCGTCGAAGTGCGTGAGCTGCCTGACGTCGACCGGCCTGTCGTGACGGTTCGTACCACCTTCGACGGCGCTTCGCCGCAGACGATCGACCAGGAGCTGACCAAGGTCATCGAAGGCGCTGTTGCTCGTGTCAGCGGTCTCAAGTCCATTTCGTCCAGCTCTTCGTTCGGTCAGAGCCGCGTGACGCTGGAATTCTCCGATTCCATCGATCTGGCGGTTGCCGCCAACGACGTGCGCGACGCGATCGGCCGCATCACTCAGAACCTGCCTGACGAGGCGGATGCGCCGCAGATCGTCAAGGCGGATTCTGATTCCTCGGCGATCATGCGCCTTGCGGTGACGTCCGATACGCTCAACATGGACGACCTGACGCAGCTCGTCGAAAACGAGGTGGTGGACCGTCTCGCCTCCGTCGACGGCGTTGCCGATGTCGAGGAATATGGCGATCAGGAAAAGGTCTTCCGTGTCGATGTCGATCAGGGCGCGCTCGCCAGCCGCGGTCTGACCGTCGGGGATCTGACCAAGGCACTCTCCAATGCGGCGCTCGACGTGCCGGCCGGATCGCTGAAGAGCATGATGCAGGATATCGTGGTGCGCGCCACTGCGAGCCTGCAGACTCCGGAAGATTTTCAGAACGTCATCCTGCAGGACAATGTGCGTCTTGGCGACGTTGCGACCGTAACGCTCGGGCCACGAGACGGCGAAACGGCGCTGCGTTCCAACGGCAAGCCGGGCATCGGTCTCGGCATCATCCGCCAGGCGCAGTCGAATACGCTGAATATTTCCGCCGGCATTCACGCTGCCGTCGACCAGCTTTCCAAGACGCTGCCGAAGGGCACGACGATCGCGATTACCAGTGACGACGCCGTGTTCATTCAGGGCGCGATCCACGAAGTGGTACTGGCGCTGCTGCTCTCTGCCGTCATCGTCACGGTTGTCATCTATCTCTTCCTGCGCGACTGGCGCGCCACGCTGATTCCATCGGTCTCCATGCCGGTGGCGCTGATCGGTACACTTGCCGCCATCTACATGGTCGGGTTCTCGATCAACATCCTGACGCTGCTTGCGATCGTGCTTGCAACCGGCCTCGTGGTCGACGACGCCATTGTCGTTCTCGAAAACATCGTGCGCAGGCGTTCCGAGGGCATGGGGCCGCGTGCGGCGGCCGTGCTCGGTACGCGCGAGGTGTTCTTCGCTGTTATCGCGACGACGGCCACCCTTGCTGCCGTTTTCATCCCGCTCTCCTTCCTGCCGGGGCAGGTGGGGGGCCTCTTCCGCGAATTCGGCTTCGTGCTTGCCTTCTCGGTCGGCCTGTCGTCGATCGTCGCGCTGACGCTGTGTCCAATGCTTGCCTCGCGGATGCTGACCAAGCCGATGATCGAGGATCACGGTTTGCTCGGCCGCTTTGGCGGGGCTTTCGCCGGCGCCTATAAATGGGCGCTGCATGCCTGTCTGAACGCCCCCGTCGTCGTCATCGTCTTCTCGCTCATCTTCGGCGGCGCTGCGGTAATCGCTTTCGGTACGGTCAAGAGCGAGCTGACGCCAGAGGAAGACCGCGCCATGGTAATGATGCGGCTGACGACGCCGCAGGGCTCCAGCCTCGAATATACGCGCGACAAGATGCAGCTGGTGGAAGAATATCTGCAGCCGCTCGTCGATAGCGGCGAGATCCGTAACGTCTTCTCGATCTCCGGCCAGGGCGGCTCGTCCAATAGCGGCTTCATGGTGCTGACGCTGGCGCCCTGGGGCGAACGTCACCGCACGCAAGCCGATATCGTGCGTGATATCAACCAGGCGGCTTTCAAGGTGCCAGCACTGCGCGGCAACGCGATCTCCTCGAACAGCCTGCGCATCCGCGGGGCCGGCAGCGGCTTGCAGATGGCGCTGATCGGCAACGATCACGAGGCACTGACGGCGGCGGCTGCTAGGCTCGTGCAACAACTCGATGCGAGCGGCCAGTATGATACGCCGCGCCTCAGCAACGAGCCGTCGCAGGCGCAGGTTTCCGTCGCTATCGACCGCGAACGGGCCTCCGATCTCGGAATCGACATTACCGGGCTTTCCACCGCCATTCAGTCGCTGCTCGAGGGACGCTCTGTGGTCGACGTCTTCGTCAACGGCGAATCCTATCCGGTGCTGTTGACCTCGACGATGCGGCCGATCGACGATCCGACCGATCTCGAAAACGTCTTCCTGAAAACCGGCGACGGCAAGATCGTGCCGATGTCGGTTATCGCCTCGTTGAAGGAAGGCTCGGTTGCGCCGCAGCTGAACCGCGAGCAGCAGCTCGCTTCCGTCGCGATCACTGCCGGCCTCAAGAACGGCATGTCGCTCGGCGATGCGGTGAAGAACGTCACGCAGGTGGCAGCGCCGCTGCTGCCGCCCGGCGCCCGCCTGCTGCCGCTCGCCGAAGCCGCGACGCTGGAGGAGAATTCGAGCGGCATGGCGCTCACCTTCGGCTTTGCGATCGTCATCATCTTCCTGGTGCTCGCCGCTCAGTTTGAAAGCGTGCTGTCGTCGCTGATCATCATGTCGACGGTGCCGCTCGGTCTTGCCTGCGCCGTCTTCGCGCTTGTCATCACCGGGTCCAGCCTCAACATCTACAGCCAGATCGGCCTCGTGCTGCTTGTCGGCGTCATGGCGAAGAACGGTATCCTGATCGTGGAATTCGCCAACCAGCTGCGCGATCATGGCGAGGATGTGCGCTCTTCGATCGAGAAGGCCTGCGCGCTTCGCCTGCGCCCGGTCATGATGACGATGATCGCCACCATCCTTGGCGGTGTTCCGCTGGTCTTTGCCCATGGTGCCGGTGCGGAAGCGCGTGTGGCACTCGGCTGGGTCATCGTTGGCGGCCTCGGCTTTGCAACGCTTGTGACGCTGTTCATCACGCCCGTCGCCTATCTGCTGATTGCCCGCTTCGCCAAGCCGCATGCCCATGAGGAAGCCCGCCTGCACGAGGAAATGACGCATGCGACGCGCCCGAAACCGGTGTCGGAGGAACAGCTTCAGGCTGCTGAGTAAGAGGGGCGAGTAAGCCTTTTCAATATTCTCGAAAAGCCCGACCGGATATCTCCGGCGGGTTTTTTATGGTGAATGAAGTCTTGTGGAATAAGATAAATTACTTCTGAACTTTAGCCGTTTGTTAAGCGTAACAGGCAATGATTGCGCTCAGTAACCGGTCGGTCTTCTCCAGTTTTCCGAAGGCCATTGCGCCGATTTTCCGGCGACGGCGGACATGAATGTCCGCGTGATTTCGGTACATCCTGTTTAGTTGCGTCCTGTTGTGTTTTGGAGTTCGTACCGTGAGTATTTATCAGCGCACCTCCGTGGATGCGGCGCTTTATGTGTTGCGTGACATTAATCGGAATATGACGGTGACGCAGAACCACGTTACGACGGGTCTGCGCGTCGAAAAGGCCCAGGACAATGCTGCTTATTGGTCGGTCGCAACGACAGCGCGTTCCGACAACAAGGCCCTGTCTGCCGTTCAGGATGCTCTCGGCATGGCGGCGGCCACGATGGGAACGGCGTCCGCCGGCGTCGATAGCGTCATTGACGTCGTCACCGAGATCAAGGCAAAGCTTGTCGCCGCGACGGAGCAGGGCGTCGACAAGACCAAGGTCGGCGAAGAGCTGGAACAGTTGAAAGCGCAGCTACGCAGCGTTTCCGAAGGCGCGGGCTTCAACAACGACAACTGGATCATCCTCGACAATACCACCACGCCGACGCAGCCGCGCCAGATCCCGGCCTCCTTCATCCGCAATTCGGACGGCACGGTATCCGTCGGCATGCTGAGCTACCATATCGACATCCCGCCGAGCGGCGCGACCTCTTCTAAGGATGCGCGCTATGTGATCGACGACCGGGCAGGCGGTACCGGCGAATATGGTGTGCTGACGTCCGCCTATTTCGCCACCGAACTCGGCACGACGCAGACTTGGGTGCTGACGAAGAGCAAGAACGGCAATACCGCCGGCCAGACGGAAATCGGCCTCACCGCGACGACCAGCAAACAGGATTTGAACGACATGATCAGCGTCGTCGATGCGGCGCTCGGACAACTGACGACCGTCGGCTCGGCCTTCGGCGCGCTCGAAAAGCGCATCAGCATACAGGACGACTTCGCCAAGAACCTGTCCGACAATATCACCTCGGGTATCGGCCGCCTCGTGGATGCCGATATGGAAGCCGAATCAAGCAAGCTCAAAGCATTGCAGACCCAGCAGCAGCTCGGCCTCCAGGCGCTGAATATCGCCAACGCCTCTTACGACAAGGTTCGCCAGCTCTTCCAGAACTTCTAATCCCGGTTCAATCCTGTAACCGCGCGGTGGGTCATGCCTGCCGCGCGGTTTTCCTGGCTCAGGCCTCGGCGGCCTTGGCAGCCATCGTCGCCTTTGCCCACCATGCCAGTTCGTCGAGGGCGGTCTTTGCCGTCTGGAGGAGGTTTGCTTCGATCTCGCTGATCGGCTTGTTGCCGAAGGCCGGATGCACAGCCATGAAATCGCCGCCGCCGATATGAACGGCAGCACGGGTGGAGACCATCTGCAGTTCCACGCCGATTCCTCGGAGATGTTCGACGGCGCGCGTCGCTCCGGTGCCGCCATAGCCGATGGCGGTGAAAGGCTTGCGGTTCCATTCCTTATAGGCCTGGTCGAGCGCATTCTTCAGGGAGGCCGTGATCGAGTGGTTATATTCGGCAACGACGAAGATGTAACCGTCGAAGCGACCAACCGTCTGCTGCCAGCGCACTGCTTCCGGGTTCTGGCTCGGCATCCACAGGTTCGATGCCATTTCGTCGAAGAAGGGGAGCGGATGATCGCGCAGGTCGATCAGTTCAACATCGAGATCTTCGCGGGCCTGGGCCTGTTTCAATATCCATTGTGCCGGGGCATCGGCAAATCGGGTGGGGCGGGTAGAGCCGATAATAACGGCGATGCGGGGCTTAGAATTCAAAGTAACCTCCTGTATGCTGGTTTCCAACGGTAACCAGATTACGGATGGTTTGCGGAATCGCACAAGGAGGCACTTTATTGAAACCAGATAACCGCGAGGAAACCGCCGCTTGCGAGGACATCGGCGATTGCGAACAGGTCCACGCCTGCGATCACATTAGTCGCCTGCTGGCACGTATCAGTGACAAGTGGAGTCTGCTGGTGGTGCGCGTGCTGGGTCATGGGCCTCTGCGCTTCAACGCCTTGCGCCGCGAAGTCGGCGAAATCAGCCAGAAGGTTCTGGCATCGACATTGCGGGAGCTGGAGGAGAACGGCTTCGTTTCCCGGACCGTCACGCCCACAACGCCGCCGCAGGTCGAATATGCGCTGACGGATCTCGGCCGGGAGTTCCTGGACCCGGTCCGGGGGCTTGCCGAATGGGTCGTTGCAAACTCGGCACGCATGGACGAGGCGCGGGCTGCCTATGCCAAGCGTCGCGGGCTCGGGTAGCGCATTCCTGACAAGAAAGCTGGTGATATCGGGGCACGGCTGCAACAGGCCGATGTTTCCTATGGGGAATTTGGATTATCAGATTAGTGTCTTCATCTTGTTGCCGCATTCCTTAATATCTGCTCGCACCAGCTTCGAACGGAGAACCTCCTGTCCATGATTAAGAAATTTATCCTTCTGGCCGTTGCGGCGAGCTACCTCTCAGCCTGCACGACGACCGATCCCTATACTGGTGAGCAGAAGGTATCGAACACCGCCGGCGGTGCTGCCCTTGGCGCGCTCGGCGGCGCTCTCGTCGGTGTCGCTGTCGGTGGCGGCGGCCACGGCAAGCGCAATGCGGCGCTGATCGGCGCCGGCATCGGCGCGCTCGCCGGCGGCGCGATCGGCAATTACATGGACCAGCAGGAAGCCGAGCTTCGCGCCCAGCTCGAAGGCACGGGCATTTCGGTCACCCGCCAGGGTGACAACATCATCCTCAACATGCCGTCGAACATCACCTTCGACGTCGACCAGGATGCGGTGAAACCCGGCTTCTATCCGACGCTGAATTCGGTGGCAATCGTGCTGCGCAAGTTCAACCGCACGCTCATCGACATCAACGGCCATACGGATTCGACGGGCAGCCTGCAGCATAATCAGGATCTCTCGGAACGCCGCGCTTCGTCGGTTGCCAGCTATCTGCAGGGCCAGGGCATCGATGGCCGCCGCGTTTCGGCCGTCGGTTTCGGCCCATCGCAGCCGATCGCTTCCAACGCATCCGAAGCCGGTCGCGCCCAGAACCGCCGCGTCGAAATCCAGATCGCGCCGATCACCCAGGGTTGATCGGCTACTTCCAGGCAACAGGAGGCCGGGCAATTGCCCGGCCTTTTTGTTTCGGCGAATTCGTCTCAATGCTGCATCGTCGCGCCCTTGGTGATCTTGTCGACGATCTTCTTGTCGGCCCTGAGCGCAATGCCGACGACCTTGGCGTCATCGGGGGCGTATTCGGCGAAGACGGCGCGATTGGCTGCGTCATGGCCGGTTGCAAACATTTCTTCAATGAAGACGGAGGAGGTCACGTCGCGCTCCAGCGCGCGGCGATGGATCGTCGATATCGTCGCTTCGTCGGCCGACAAGACGATGATCGGCTGGATGGATAGCGGGTTGTAGAGGTTGCCGGCGCGGTCCTTGTAGGGCTCGCCGATGATCTCAGGATATTGTCCGGCAATGCCTGTCGAGAGGAAAGCGGTGACATTCAGCTTCTGCCAGCCGGCAAGATTGTTTCGCAGGACGATCGCAATTTTGGTATCAAACATTTCAGTCTCTTTCATCAGGTAGTGACAGGGCATTGAGCCAGGATCTAACGTCACAGGTCTTCGAGGGTCTTGAACGTTTGTGCGAGCCGCAGGCGGGCACTGGCATCCTGACTGCGCCTGCCTTTCCCGGTATCGAGCGCATCGAGGCGCAATTTTCAGGCAATATGTTCGAGCCGCACCGGCATGATACCTATGCGCTGGGTGTGACGCTGCATGGCGTGCAGACCTTCACCTATCGCGGCGAACGGCGCTTCAGCATGCCGGGCCAGGTGATCGTGCTGCATCCCGACGAGGAGCATGATGGCGGGGCGGCCACCGAGGACGGGCTGCATTACCGCATGCTCTACATGGAGCCGGCGCTTTTGATGGAATGTCTGGCGGCGGAGAAGATCGGCTTGCCCTTTGTCGACCAGCCCGTCATTGACGATGGGGCGCTGGCGCAGGTGCTGCTCGCCGCCCTCGGCGAGCTCGACCGGGAGCTGGACGAGCTATTCGTCGACGATTTCGTCAGCCGTGTCGCGGGCGGCCTGTCGCGGCATTCACAGGTGCGCAGGCGGGCGCTGGGCACTGTTGCCTGGAAGCAGGTGCGGGCGGCACGTGATTATCTCGAGGCGCATGCGCTGAGGCCCGTGCGCTCCGGCGAACTGGAGAATATTACCGGCCTCGATCGTTTCACCCTGTCACGGCATTTCCGCTTGGCTTTCGCTACCAGCCCGCACCGCTACATGCTGATGCGACGGCTGCAGCAGGCGAAGGCGCTGATGGGCGAGGGGGAGAGTTTTGCTGATGTGGCCGCGGCGACGGGCTTTGCCGACCAGGCGCATTTCATCCGGCATTTCAAGAAGGCCTATGGCGTGACGCCTGGTCGCTGGGTGGGGCTTCAGCGATTTAATGCGGTGAATGCCCGCGATGGCGGGCTGTCACAGTCCTCGTTCGGAGAGCGGACTTAAACAGAAGCCCAATCCGTGGTCCGACGTGATCTCGTTTCCTACGTGGAGTTTGATCCCGTCCGCGCTCAGCGGCGCGTACATTTATCCATAAAATGGCATTATCATATGCATTTCCCATGCCTACAGCAATTAAGTTTGATGGAATAACCTGCTTTCAGGCATCGGCCGAATGGCTACGCGGCGGCGCCGGTCAGTGATAGGAAAAAGGTTCAAGGTACAACTATGTCTGCAAATGATAAGCCACTTATCGCAATTGTCGGCGCAACCAGCAAACAGGGTCGCAGCGTTGCAGCGACGCTCCTTCGCAGCGGACGTTTCCGCGTGCGCGCCCTGACCCGGAAAAAGGATTCACCCGAGGCTGTAAATCTGGAGAAACTTGGAGCCGAGATTGTCACCGTCCCTCTCCAGCTCGGCTACCGGAAGGATCTCGTTACCGCTTTCGAAGGCGCGGACGGGGCATTTCTGATGACGCCGCCCGTCATGCCGCCGGAGACAATAGAGGCTCCTATCGGCCGCCAACTTGCGGATGCGGCGGTCGAGGCAGGCGTCGGACATATTGTTTTCAGCACACTCGAGAATGTCGACGCCATCTCCGGCGGAACGAAGTTTGCTCCGCATTTCACCGACAAAGCGCGCGTTGCAGACTATATTCGCGGTCTGCCGATCTCTCATTCCTTCGTCATGCTGGCATTCTTCTACACGAATCTTCTCGAATATTATCCGCCGCGCATGGAAGACGACACGCTCGTGTTGCCGATCTATCTTCCCGCGGATTTTCGAGCGCCTTTTGTCGATCCACTGACGGCGACCGGGCCGGCCGTGCTCGAAATTTTCTCAAATCCCGAGCGCTACAACGGGAAAACGCTACCGATCGTCGGCGATGTCATCTCTCCGCGCGAGATGGTCGAAACTTTCCGAGAGGTAACCGGCCTCAAGGCAGAATATCGAAATGCTTTCACCAAGGGTGGCCTGCTGCAGTATTTTCCGGAGTTCGCCGCCAACGAGCTTTTCGTGCAAGAACTTCTGGGGATGGTCGAGTACGCTGTAGAATATGGTTTTTTCGGTAGGGAGCATGATCTGGAATGGAGCCGTCGCCTGAATCCTGACACGCTCGACTGGGAACAGTATCTTCGGACGACGGGCTGGCGCGGCGACAAGCGATCTTTCGGGCTCTAGAGCCTTTCCTGGTTAGATTGAAGCATTCTGCCGGAGCAGGTTTGTGTCAGGGCAAAGGCAATTGGCGAAAGGCGTACCCAAGGTACGTCCGAGCCGATCGCTTTTGATCCTGGCGCAAAGATGCCCGGCCCTAGCTGGTTTGCAAGCAAACCACCGGGGTTGGCCGAAACGGGCCGCCTGATCGACCGGCCGGCTTGGCCGTAGATCTGGGCTACGACGCGCGCCGGCCGGTTGACCGTTCGACTCCGTTTGAGCCAACAGAATGCTTCAATCTGACCGGGAAAGGCTCTAAAGTCAGGATGGCCGGATCCCCGGCAGTTTGGAAACCTCGGCGACAAGGAAGTCGGTAAGGAGACGAACGCGGGCAATGGCGGAGCGCTCGGGCACGATGAGCAAGCTCAGCGGGACCGGCGATGGACGATAGTCTTCGAGCACGGCTTCGAGCCGACCGTTTTCCAAGAGATCGTGAACCAGCCAAAGGTGGGCGGGACCAATGCCGCGTCCTGCGGCCAAGGCTTCGCGCGCCGCGAGCCCGTGATCGACGCGCAGCTTCCCATTGACTGAAACCGTCAAATTCGCGCCATGGACGGAGGAGAGAGCGATCTGATCGCTCCCGGCCACATTGGACATTATGACGGTTTCGTATCGCGAGAGATCGTCCGGGCACTCCGGCCGCCCGTGGACGGAGAAATAAGCCGGAGCGCCGACCAGCAGCCGGTGGCTTTTTCCGAGCGCATGAAGCTTCATCGAGCTGTCGGCGAGAGGTCCGAGCCGGAGTGCCAGGTCAACGCCTTCACGAACCAGGTCGATGCGCTCGTCGGTCAAGTTGAGATCGACGCTGATGTCCGGATGCTGGTCCTGAAACTCGAAGATGAGTCGCGTGATGTGCATCACGCCAAGCGCTGCAGTACAGGAAATCCTGACAGCGCCCGCGGCCGCACGACGGGCATTTCTGGCTTCCTCGGTAGCCTGTTCGACCAGGCGTAATACCTGAAGGCAGTTGGCATAATAGCGGCTGCCTTCGTCGGTGAGGGTCACGCGACGCGTGGTTCGACTGAGGAGAGGCACACCGACTGCGCCCTCGAGTTCGTTGAGGTGCCGTGTCACGGTCGATTGACCGACGCCGAGTTCCATTGCCACCGTAGATAGGTTGCCTCGTTCGGCAACGCGAACAAAAGTGCGCATTCTGTCGAGAGACAGCCCGGTATTATCCATTTTTCAGTACAATGATATTCATTAGGTCAATGTAGGGGATAACTGAGCCTGCGGCTAGCCAAGCGTGGCCAGAACGGCGGAGATTCTTCCGGTGGTCCCGCATGTGATCATTCCCGATTTAAGTGGAATTTGCGAGGCCTGGCTGTGATTTTTACGCGGTAAGGCGAATAAAAACATGCCGTTACACGCCTGATTTCAGGAGCGGACCCAAGCAAGGCGGGTGATCGACGCGGCTCTTTTTGAGCCGAGTTGTTGTGTCATTCGCGCATCATTCTCCGCAAAGTAGAAAACATCGGTTGGCAAAGTTGAATTTGTCCGGTACAAAAACTCCACCGCTGCAGATCAATCAAAGGAGGCGTTGTATGACATCAGCATTCATCGAAGTCCTCCCGTCTGGAATGATGCGACACTAGGTCATTCCAATTCGCGGCCCTCCAGGGGAGCGCGAGATGCGGTTTTAATTTCTTTCACAGTTCGACCGATCTGCCGAGACGAATCCGTCTCCCGTTCCGACTGTGTTCATCAACTCTTCATTTTGGGGCCGGCTGCCGAAACACGGGGTCGGACTGGTTAAAATGGCTCGCAAAAAGCTCGATTTCCGTGCCGATGCGTATCGCAACGTACTCGGCTTTGTTTTTCGTCAATGGACCCATCGGCCCGCACTGGTGGGCGTCATTATCCTGCTGGTGATCGCCAGCACGCTGGCCGAAGTCATGGTGCCGGTGTTTTCCGGTGAGATCGTCGACGCGATTGCCGGCGGCAATGCGGCTGGCGGTGCCATCAGGGCTTTCGCTGTCGTCGTGGTCCTTGGCCTGACCAGCGTTGCCCTGCGCTGGTTTATCTTCGGCGGGATCATCCGGCTGACACTGCGCATAATGGCTGACGTCGTCAATAACGGCTTCCATAAGGTGCAGCGCTTCTCGACCGACTGGCACGCCAATAGTTTTGCCGGCTCGACGGTCCGTAAGATCACCCGCGGCATGTGGGCGCTTGACGCGCTCAACGACCTGCTTCTCATCGCCTTGCTGCCGTCTGTCGTCATGCTGGTGGGTGCCAGCATCGTGCTCGGCACCTATTGGCCGATCATGGGCCTGATCGTGGCTGCGGGGTCGCTTGTTTATATCAGCGTGACCGTCCTGCTTTCCATTGGTTTCGTGTCGCCGGCGGCGAAACTTGCCAATGCCTGGGACACCAAGCTCGGCGGCGCGCTGGCTGATGCCATCAGCTGCAACTCAGTGGTGAAAGCGTTCGGTGCCGAAAGGCGCGAGGAGGAGCGCTTGCGCCATGTGCTCTCCAAATGGGACAGCCGCACGCGGCGGACGTGGAAACGCGGGACACTGAACGGCACGATCCAGGGCTTCATGATGGTTTCCATGCAGGCCGGCATTCTCGGCACAGGCCTCATCATATGGCAGCAAGGGCTTGCGACGCCTGGCGACATCACATTCGTGCTGGCGATGTTCTTCGTCCTGCAGGGGTATCTGCGCTCGGTCGGCCAGGATATCAGAAACCTGCAGCGCGCCGTTAACGACATGGAAGAACTCGTGCTGCTCGACAAGACGCCGCTCGGCATCGAGGATAAGCCGAATGCGAAGGCCATCGCGATCGGCGAGGGCGAGATCGTGTTCGACCGCGTCACCTTTCAGTATGGTGCTCATCCGACTCCCCTTTATGAGGATTTCTCGGTCACCATCAAACCGGGGGAGCGGGTCGGACTGGTCGGGCATTCCGGTTCGGGCAAGACCACTTTCGTCAAGCTCATCCAGCGCCTCTATGACGTGAAATCGGGTTCGATCCGGATTGACGGACAGGATATCGCTGACGTCAGGCAATCGAGCCTGCGCAGCCAGATCGCCATCGTGCAGCAGGAGCCCATCCTGTTTCACCGCACGCTCGCCGAAAATATCGCCTATGGCCGGCCGAATGCGTCCAGGCGCGAGATCGAGAACGCGGCAAAACAGGCTAGCGCGCACGGCTTTATCATGGACCTACCGAAGGGTTATGAGACCATGGTGGGCGAGCGTGGCGTCAAGCTATCGGGCGGTGAGCGTCAGCGCGTCGCCATCGCCCGCGCTTTCCTGGCCGATGCGCCGGTTCTGATCCTGGATGAGGCGACCTCCAGCCTCGACAGTGAAAGTGAGGTGCAGATCCAGCAGGCCATGGAGCGCCTGATGGATGGCCGCACGACGCTGGTCATCGCCCACCGCCTGTCGACGGTGCGAGCGCTGGATCGATTGCTGGTCTTCGACAGGGGCATGATCGTCGAAGAAGGCGACCATCAAGCGCTCATCCGGCTCAACAACGGCATCTATCGTCGGCTGTTCGAGCGGCAGGCGCTCGAACTGACCAAGGGTCTGGTGGCATGAGCCGAGGCACCGGGCGCTGACGTTCCGGTGCTTCTCTTCGCTTGCTCTGCGAAATTTTTGCTGAGCAAGCGGCGGCTTATGGCCGTGAGTCATTGCACTCAGGCAGGGTTCATGGTGGCGAATATGCGGTTATAGCTATTGACGCATTAGCTAAGCAGCGTTTTCCGCAAGGCCGGAGCGGCGAGCGATGAGGCGGGCGAGTGCCGGGCCGATCAGCAATATGATCAGGAAACGACCGGTCTGCATGGCCATGACGAAGGGCACGTCGACATCGCTTGAGGCTGCAATAATAGCGACAGAATCGGCGCCGCCGGGGCTGGTGGCGAGATAGGCGGTCAGCGGGTCGATGCCGGCGAATGCGTGAAGGGCGAATGCCATGCAGCCGCAGAGCGCCATCAGAATGATGATGGAGGCTGAGACGCGCGGCAGGGCGCGGGCGGCATGTTTGAGGATCGAGCGGGTGAAGCGCAGGCCGATGCTCCAGCCGATCAGCGCGTAGCTCAGCGCCAGGATCCAGGTTGGCAACTCGATCTTCAAGAGACCGAAACCCTGCAGCAGGGCTCCGGCAAAAAGCGGCACCACGATATTGCCGCCCTGGATGCGGAAGCGGAAGACGGTGTAGCAGCAGAGGGCGGCGAAGATGACCGTCATGGCGAAAGCCGGCCAATCGACCGGCGGGAAGAAAATGACCGGCGGCGGCGTCTCGCCATCGGCGGCGACCCAGAGGCGCGAGATGACCGAAGCGCCGACCGCTACGAAGACGACGCGCAGATATTGCATGAAGGCGACCAGGCGCGCATCGGCCCCATAGGCCTCCGACATGATGACCATGGCCGAGGCGCCGCCGGGCGTGGAGCCCCAGACCGCCGTCGTGCCGGGCAGCACCTGCCAGCGTGTCAAAAGCCAGCCGAGGCCGGCGGCAATGGCGATGACCGAGAAAATGAAGAGGATGAAGAGGGGCGCGTCCTTGGCCATGGTGCCGAGGATATCGGGCGTGATATTGCGAGCCATCAGGAGACCGACCAGCACCTGGCCGAATTGCAGCGGCCAGTAGGGTACGCGCAGCTGACCTTTGCCGATGGTGAGCGCCAGTATGATGGCCGCGACCATCGGGCCGATCAGCAGCGAGGCGGGCAGGGCGAAGAGTTCGAGGAAAAGGACTGATATGGCCGACAAGGCGAGCAGCAATGCCCATTTGGGCAGGCTCGCTTTTTGAAGGAAGCTGCTTGCGTCCAAAACTGTAGTCCCCGAACTTTTCGACCGGAGCAGGCCCGAAGGCAAAGGTGGGAGGAGGCCCCGGTATGAATGAAGAGGCCGGCTGCGAGGGCCGGCAGGCTCAGATCCGGTATAGGCGTGCTGATGGCATTGGGTCAATTGTGGAATCTGACCTAATCGATCTAAAGCCTGACGTGTTTCGCAAGGAAATCAAGCAGGGCGCGAACACGCGCCGGCAGTGGTCCGCCCTGGCCGATATAGACGGCGTAAAATTCTTCGAGGTCGCCGGGATTGAGCGCTTCGAGCACCGGAACGAGCCGCCCAGCGGCGATATCGGCGCGCACGGTGAATTCCGTCATGCGGGCGAGGCCGGCGCCTGAGAGCGCCAGATAACGCATGGCCTCGCCATCGCCGACCTGCAAGCCGGGCGTGAGCGGAATGGTGATCTCCACGCCGTTCTCCAGGATCGGCCAGCCCTCCAGCGCCCGGGCATAGGAAAAGCCTATGCGGCGATGGTCATGGAGTTCGGCGGCCGAATGCGGTTCGCCATATTGCGCGAGATAATCGGGCGACGCGACGATGATCTTCCTGGCGGCGCCGAGCTTGCGGGCGATCAGGCTCGATGTCTTCAGCGGGCCGGCGCGGATCGCCACATCGGCACGCTCTTCCAGCAGGTCGATGACCTTGTCCGTGTGGGTGATATCGAGTGTCACGCCCGGGTGCTCGGCCATGAAGGCGGGGACGAGCGGGGCCAGAACATGATTGCCGAAGGAGCCGCTGGTATTGATGCTGATGCGGCCCGCCGCCTGTTCTCCTGCCGAAGCGAAACGCTCCGCCTCCGATATGTTGGCAAGGATAGCGACACTGCGCTCATAGAAGGCGCAGCCCTCCGGTGTGAGCTGCAGCTTGCGCGTCGAGCGGTTGACGAGGCGCGCGCCGAGCCTTGTCTCCAGCCGGGCGACCAGCTTGCTGACGGCCGACGGCGTCATGCGTCGCGCTTGCGCGGCAGCGGAAAAACCGCCGCGCTCGACGACGCTGACGAAAACTTCCATTTCTCCGGATCGATTGATGTCCTGACGGCTCACGATGAATTTAAATCACAGATGATATGATCTTAGGCAATCTATATCATCGTAGCGGCTGGGTCTATCTCTCCTTGGAGAACAGGAGTTTGGATCATGGAATACAGAAATCTCGGTGCATCGGGCCTTAGGGTGCCGGTGCTGAGCTTCGGGGCCGGCACTTTCGGCGGCAGCGGGCCGTTGTTCGGCGCTTGGGGCACGACGGATGCGCAGGAAGCGCGGCGCATGGTGGATATCTGCCTGGAGGCGGGTTGCACTTTGTTCGATACGGCTGACGTCTATTCGGCCGGTGCCTCCGAGGAGGTGCTGGGGCAGGCGATCTCGGGCCGGCGCGATGCCGTGCTGATCTCGACCAAGACGGCTCTGCCGATGGGCGAGGGGCCGAATGACTGGGGCACGTCACGAGCGCGGCTGATCCGCGCCACCGATGATGCGCTGCGCCGGCTCGCCACAGATTATATCGATCTGCTGCAGCTTCACGCCTTCGATGCCTCGACGCCGGTGGAGGAGGTGCTTTCGGCGCTCGATGGGCTCGTTGCCGCCGGCAAGGTGCGTTATGTTGGCGTTTCCAATTTCTCTGGCTGGCAGCTGATGAAATCGCTCGGGATTTCCGAACGCTACGGTTATCCGCGTTATATCGCCCATCAGGTCTATTATTCGCTCGCCGGGCGGGACTACGAATGGGAACTGATGCCACTTGCCGCCGACCAGAAGGTCGGTGCGCTGGTCTGGAGCCCGCTTGCCTGGGGCAGGCTGACGGGCAAGATCCGCCGCGGTGCGCCCCTGCCGGAGGGAAGTCGGCTGCATCAGACGGCCGAATACGGTCCGCCCGTCGATAACGAGAAGCTCTTCGATATCGTCGATGTGCTGGGCGAAATTGCCGCCGAGACTGGCAAAACCGTGCCGCAGATCGCCATCAACTGGCTGATCGGCCGGCCGACCGTTTCAAGCGTCATCATCGGCGCGCGCAACGAGGAGCAGCTCAGGCAAAATCTCGGTGCCGTCGGCTGGAGCCTGACGCAGGAGCAGATCGAGCGGCTCGATGCCGTTAGTGCCGTGACGCCGCCCTACCCCTATTTCCCCTATTATCGGCAGGAGGGCTTTGCGCGGCTCAATGCGCCGGCGGTTCCTGCAATAAAGATGGGATGAAATCTTCCCGAATCTTGGCTGGACAGCCGCTTTGACTTGCCTCATACCCGGCCTGCTACAGATGCTGTAGCAGGCTGTGGAATGCAGGGAGATCAAGGGCATGGCACTGCGCGACGCAAAGGCTGGAGTGCGAAACGAAGCGGGGATCGAAGCGGTTACCGGCATTTTGAAGCAGCGCTTCGGCGAGCGGTTCCAAACGGGTCAGTCCTTTCGCGCCCAGCATGCGCACACGACCACCTACATTCCTGCACAGTTGCCCGATGGCGTGCTGTTTGCCGAGACGGCCGACGACGTGAAGACCGTCGTCCGGGCGTGTGCCGATCACAAGGTGCCGGTCATCGGCTTCGGCACCGGCTCCTCGCTCGAGGGGCAGGTCAATGCGCCGAACGGCGGCATTTCCATCGATTTCAGCCGGATGAACAAAGTGATCGAGGTCAATCCCGAGGATCTCGACTGCACGGTCGAGCCGGGCGTCACGCGGGAGGAGTTGAACACCTATCTGCGCGATACCGGTCTGTTTTTCCCGATCGATCCCGGCGCCAATGCCTCGATCGGCGGCATGACCTCGACGCGGGCTTCCGGCACCAACGCCGTTCGATACGGCACGATGAAAGACAATGTGCTTGCCGTCACGGCAGTCACCGCATCGGGCGAGGAAATCCGTACGGCGCGGCGCGCCCGCAAGTCTTCGGCCGGTTACGACCTGACGCGGCTCTTCGTCGGGGCGGAGGGTACGCTCGGCATCCTGACCTCGGTGACACTGCGCCTGCACGGTATTCCGCAGAAGATTGCTGGCGGGGTCTGTGCCTTCCCGAGTGTGAAAGCTGCCTGCGACGCGGTCATCATGACGATCCAGATGGGCATTCCGGTCGCCCGCATCGAGCTCGTCGATGCGCTGCAGATGCGGGCCAGCATCGCCTACGCCAATCTGCCCTATGAGGAGAGCCCGGCACTCTTCCTCGAGTTCCACGGCACGGATGAGACGGTAGCGCTGCAATCGGCCGCCTTTGCCGAAATCGCGGCCGAATGCGGCGGCGGCGAATTCAAGTGGACGGCAAGCCCGGAGGAGCGCACCAAGCTCTGGAAAGCCCGCCATGATGCCTATTGGTCGGTGCGGGCACTGGCGCCCGGCCTTGCCGTACTTTCGACCGATGTTTGTGTTCCAATATCACGGCTCGCGGATTGTGTTGCCGAAACGCAGGCCGATATCGAAGCAAACGGTTTGCTGGCGCCAATCGTCGGCCATGCGGGCGACGGGAACTTCCATGTGCAGCTGTTGTTTGACGACAAGAGTGCCGCGGGAATTGCCACGGCAGAAGAGTTCGTTGCCCGATTGAATGCGCGAGCGCTCGCCATGGATGGCACATGCACCGGCGAACACGGGATTGGGCAGGGGAAGATGGCATTTCTGGAGCAGGAACTCGGGGGTACGGTGGATCTGATGCGTCAGATCAAGCGGTCGCTCGATCCGGACAATATCCTCAATCCCGGCAAGATTTTTCATCTGGGCTGAAAATGGAACAATCTCATGATCTTGGCCCTTGCCCCCAGCATGAATAGCGCTAGTGTCGGCAACAGAATTCCGAATGGAGAATCCCTGATTTGATAGGCCGGTTCCTCGTCTTTCTAGGAGGACTGATCGTCGTAGTGCTCTTCGTGGCGCTACTGGCTCCGCTATTCATTGACTGGACGGATTTCCGCAAGAATTTCGAGGATCAGGCAAGCCGCATCATCGGCAAGAAGGTGACGGTGCATGGCACGGTCGACGCGCGGCTTCTGCCGTTTCCGTCCGTGACGCTGCATGACGTGCGCGTCGGCCAGGAGGAAGACGGCAAGCCGATCGTGCAGGTCGAGCAGTTCTCCATGGACGCCGAGCTTGCGCCGTTCCTTTCGGGCGAAGCGCTGATTTTTGACATGCGTGTCGTCAATCCGAAGGTGCGGCTGCGGCTTCTCAAGGACGGATCGCTGGACTGGATGCGCGGCAGCCAGCCGGTAATTCCGGCCCGGAACGTGGTTCTCGAAAATGTGCATGTCAATGGCGGTGAGATCGAGTTCGTCGACGACCAGTCCGGCCGTTCCCGGCATGTGACGGGGCTCAACGCCGAGATGTCGGCGAAGTCGCTCGCCGGTCCATGGCGCATCGAAGGCGACGGCGCGCTCGACGGCGAACATGGCAGCTTTTCGATCTCCAGCAATCAGCCTGATGAGAACGGCGTGTTGCGCATGCGCACCCGGCTTGCTCCGGAAAGACATCCTGTCACCGTCGATCTCGACGGCGAGCTGAAGCTGGTCGATAGCCGACCAAACTATCAGGGGACATTGTCTGCGGCGATCGAAAATCGTGGGGGCAAGACCGAAAAGGGCGAGGCGCCGCCGCCACGCCTCAAGGGCCGTTTCGAGCTTACGAACGACCGCATCCGCATTCCCGAATATCGAATGGAAGTCGGCTCCACCGACGACCCCTATGTGATCACGGGCGAGGCGACACTCGATACCGGCACGGCGCCGGAATTCCTGCTGACTGCCGATGGCCAACAGATCGATGTCAACCGTATCGGCAACCAGGGGGCGGCCGGCAAGACCAACCGCGACCCGGCGGTTTCGGCGCGCCAGCGGCTGAATTCGCTGATCGAGATCGTCGGCCAGGTGCCGATTCCGCAGGTGCCGGGCAAGGCGACCGTGCGCCTGCCTGCTATCGTTGCCGGCGATACGACGATCCGCGACGTGGCATTGGAACTACGGCCGGCCGGCAATGGCTGGATGATCGACAATGCCGTCGGCACATTGCCCGGCCGCACGCAGGTGGAAGGCAAGGGCAAGCTGACGCTGCAGGGGGAACCCTCCTTCAATGGCCAGATGGTCGTTGCCTCCAACCAGCCGACCGGGCTTGCGTCCTGGCTATCCGGCTCGGTCGATCCGGCGATCCGCCAGCTGCGGCAGGCGGGCTTTTCGGCCAATGTCAGCCTGACGCATGATCTGCAACGCTTCGAGAATCTGGAGATCGCGATTGGTGCGGCAACGCTGAAAGGCCGGTTGGAGCGGCAGACGACCAACGGCCAGACGCCGTCGCTGTCCGTCGCGCTTGCCGGCGACGCGCTGGACCTCGATGCGCTGCGCGCCCTGACCGGCCTCTTTACCGGCCAGGATGCCGGCGACAACGTGCTCGACCACAAGATCGCCGCACAGCTCAGAGCGGATAAGTTCACTGCTTTCGGCGTGCAGGCCGACAATGTCGAAACGACCTTCACGCTCGCGGATGGCGCACTTTCCGTCGACCATCTGTCGATCAAGAATCTTGCGGGCGCCGAACTGACGGCGACGGGCAAGGCCGAGGGATCGTTGCTTGATTATAAGGGCACTGGCGAGATCACCTTCAAGGCGGCCGATCCCGGCCCCTTCTTCGCCATGCTGCGCGAGCATCTGCCGCATCACCCTGTGATGGACCGGTTGGTGCGCAATGCCGGCTGGTATGGCAATACGGCGCTGCGCGGTGCGTTGACGCTCGGCGGCGACGACGGCAATGCGCTGGCAGTGACGCTGGCAGGCGTTTCCAACGGTAGCCGCGTCAATCTCGATTACCGCATGTCCGACCTTCTGGCGCTGACCGGCAACGGCACGACGACGCTGGAGGCGACACTCGACAATGCCGTTCCGTCGATCCTCTTCGGCCAGGCGGGACTCGATCCGCTGCCGGTCGATGCCGGCGCCAACGGCCGCATGACGCTGAAGGTGACGGCGGCAGGCAACGATCCTGCCGATGCCGCACTGACCTTCGCGACCGACCGCACCTCGTTTACCGCAAATGGCAAGGTTGACGTACGGCCCGACACGTTCATGGACGGTAATGTCGCGGTCTCGCTAGAGAGTACCGATCTCGACCCGTATCTCGTCATGAACGGCATCGCGCTCCCGGAACTCGGGGCCGGGCTGCCGTTCAAGCTGCAGACTAATGCGACCATCGATGCCGACAAGGTGGTGCTGGCCGATCTCAACGGGCACGCGGCCGACAATGAATTCAAGGGTGCTCTAACCTTCGACCGCAAGGCGGCAAAGACGGCGGCAAGCGGCACGCTTGCGCTTTCCCAGGCCGATCTCGGCTGGCTTGGCGAGGCTGTATTCGGGCAGATCAAAGACCCCGCCAACGGCCAGCTGACGACGGCTGCACTCGGCCAGCCGCTCTTTCGTGATCTCGATGTCAATCTGAAGCTCACCGCCAAGCAGTTCTGGCCGGGGCTTTTCAACACGGCGGTCAATGACTTCACCTCCGATGTTGCCTACAAGGGCGACGAACTGCAGCTCAACAACATGGCTGGCAATTGGGACGGAGGCGCGCTTTCGGGCAATATGCTCTTTACCAATGCCAATGGCACGGGCTTCATGCAGACGCGACTGACGCTTGCCGATTCCGATCTCGGCGGCGTCGTCTGGCCGCGCGACGGTGCGCCCGTCGCCAATGGCAAGTTCGGCATGTCGCTTTCGCTCGAAGCCTCGGGCAAGACGGTTGCGGAGATTGCGAGCTCGCTGAACGGCTCGGGCGAGATTCAGCTCGGCGAGACGAGCGTTCGCGGGCTGAACCTCGCGATCCTGGCGCCGCTGCTGGCTGCCACCGATCCGATGCAGGAGCAGATCAATGCCGGCAAGATACATCCGATCGTCGAGACACTGCTGAACAATGGTGAGGCGAAGCTGCCACCGCTTGGCATTCCCTTCAACGTGACGGATGGCACGCTTAGGTTCCAGAATGTCAGCGTCGCCAATGACCTGGCGCACCTGACCGCCGATGCGCAGATCGAGCTGCCGCAGCAACGCATCAGCGCCACGCTCGGAATCGGGCTCAATCCCGGCGCGGAAGCGCTGCCGGGTGCGGAGCCCGGCATCCGCCTGAACTTCTCCGGCTTGCTGGCTTCGCCCGGCAAGACGATGGATGTGACCGATATCACCGGCTTCCTCTCGCTGCGCGCCTTTGAGCGCGAGCGGCGGCGCGTTGAACGGCTGCAGACCAATGTGCTGGAAAAGCAGCGGCTGCGGCGCGAGGTGGCGCTCTATCGTTTCAACGATGCCGAACGCGTTAAAGCCGCCGAGATCGAGCGGCAGCGGCAGGCCGAGGAGGAGCGGCTGAGGGTGCTGGCGCAAGAGGCAGCTCAGCGCAAAGCGGAAGCCGAGGCGAAGGCGGCTGCCGAAGCGGAAGCAAGCGCCAAGGCTGAGGCCGAGGCAAGGGCCAAGGCTGCTGCAGAGGCTGAAGCTGCGCGGCGAGCAGAGCAACCCCTGCCGCCCGGACAGCTCAATTTCAACCAGGTGCCCGGTGTCCGCGCTCAGTGAAAGGGTCGGTTACTTGGTCAGGCTCCTGGACGCTTGATCAGCTGTGGCGATGCCGCTTTTCAGCCAGCGGAGCACATGCAGGCGTAGCGCCGAAGAGAGGTTGCTCCCCGGCGGCCGATCATCGTCTATTTCGGAAATCAGGGTTGCTAGCGGTATGCCGCGGCACGCGGCAATAGACTTCAGCTCGATCCAGAATTCGTCTTCCAAAGAGAAGCTGGTTCGGTGCCCATGCAATGTCGCCGAATGTTTACGGATCATCGGGCTGCTTCTTCGTCGTTGAGAAAGCGATTCAAGCGGGAATCTTAGCTGCTTGATCGCCAAAGCTTTTATATCGGCGCGATCAAGTCTCGTCCTTCTCGATCCTGCCTTGATCGAGCGCCTTTTCAGCCTTCTCGTTGCGGGCTTTAGTCAATTGCTTCTCGGCCTTGGTACGGCCGTGAGAGATGCGATTCTGCTCGGCCTGCTTTTCCTTTTCGGAGCGGGCCTGCTGCTTTCGAAACTGACGCAAGTTGACGATTTCGGCGCTCACGCGGTTGCCTCCATCATGAAAAAGGAGGCTTTCGCCTCCTCCGACACTACTGTTTTTTGCGGAAGGAATCGAGCGAGACAACGGAGCCTGGCTTCTTTTCCTCACCTTCTGCGGGTGGTTTTGCAGCCGCATCCTCCGTCTTGACGGCATCAACGGGATAGGCGGTGATCTCGGCAGCCGGCTGCTCTTCGCCGTCGCTCAGCGGCACGTCGAACTCCAGCTCGAAATTGACCGAGGGGTCATAGAAGCCTCTGATGGCATTGAAGGGGATGACAAGCTTTTCAGGCACGTCGGAGAAGGACAGCCCGATCTCGAAATGAGATTCGGTGATCTTCAGGTCCCAGAACTGGTGCTGGATGACGATGGTCATCTGTTCGGGATATTTCGACTTCAGGTGCTGCGAGATGCGCACACCGGGAGCGCCCGTGAGAAACGTGATGAAGAAGTGATGGTCGCCGGGCAGTCGGCCCGTCGTTGCGACTTCGGCCAAGACCTTGCGGATCACGCCGCGCAGCGCGTCCTGTGCCAGAATGTCGTAGCGGATGTGATCCTGCCCCATGCTTTTCCTGTCTTTCGTCGGTTTAGAAGTCTTTTCACGAACTTGTATGGCACGTCCGGGCGCTTTGTGAAAGGCGCAAGCCGATTCATGCGTTTATCGAGCATACATGATTTCGTCGAGAAAGGGGAGAAGGTGAAGGCTTCTGTTGCCAGGTGCCTTCGGACCCCGCCTTACGGGGCTAGCCGTAAGGACTTAGAGCGGAATTCCCGCACCGCCATTAGGCAGCGAGAGCGTATTCCTTAGCGTTGTTGTCGTTTGCAACTACACTTGTGACCCGATAACGGCGGTATCATGCCGAGCGAAAAGTCGATCTTTACACCCTTGTCGATCCTATTTCGCCCCCATCAAAAGCAGGCCATTTCCCTCGAAAGAGGTAGGCCTGTTTTTGGTGGAGGCGCCGGGTACCGCCCCCGGGTCCAATAGGTTTATTCCATCGCCCGTTTATCGCCATAGCCGGCCCGAAAGCCGGCAAGAGGGATATAGTGTTTTTGTGATCGCAAGGGAAGGGGATACGTCATAAAAGCGTCGTGGTCATCGCCAGTTTTGCTTGGATAATCAGCTGCAAGCATTGGTTTTGAACCGCTTTGGCCTTAAATTAGCGGCAAAAGGAATCAGCTGACGCCATGAAGCAGTATCTCGACCTCTTGAGCCAAGTGATGGAAAACGGCACCGATCGCGGCGACCGCACCGGTACCGGCACGCGCTCTGTCTTCGGCCATCAGATGCGCTTCGATCTCGATGTCGGTTTTCCGGTGCTGACGACGAAGAAGCTGCACCTGCGCTCGATCATCCATGAGCTGCTCTGGTTCCTGAAGGGCGAGACCAATATCCGCTATCTGCACGAGAATGGTGTGTCCATCTGGGACGAATGGGCCGACGAAAACGGCGATCTCGGCCCGGTCTATGGAGCGCAGTGGCGCTCCTGGCCGGCACCCGATGGCGGGCATATCGATCAGATCGACAATCTCGTGAAGGGCATCGTCAAGAACCCGAATTCCCGCCGCCACATCGTCTCGGCCTGGAACCCGGCTGAGGTCGATAATATGGCGCTGCCGCCCTGCCATTGCCTATTCCAGTTTTATGTGGCCGACGGCAAGCTCTCCTGCCAGCTCTACCAGCGCTCGGCCGATATTTTCCTCGGGGTGCCCTTCAACATCGCTTCTTATGCGCTCTTGACGATGATGGTGGCGCAGGTGACCGGGCTGAAATATGGCGACTTCGTCCATACGCTCGGCGATGCGCACCTCTACCATAACCATTTCGAACAGGCGAAGTTGCAGCTGACACGCCAGCCGAAGCCTTTGCCGCGCATGCTGATCAAGCGTGACGTGAAGGATATCTTCGACTTCGTCTACGAGGATTTCGAACTCGTGGGATACGACGCCGATGCCAATATCAAGGCGCCGATCGCCGTCTAAGGTGCGTCGCGATCTCCAAGATTCGCTTGCCACGTTTTAAACTTTTATTTCGCATGTTGTTATCGCAAAACCGCTGCACAGTTTTGCGCGACATGCTTTAAGACCGGAAGCCTGATGTCCGATATCCGCAAGACCATTTTTGCCGCCGTTGCCCGCAACGGTATTATCGGCCGTGACGGCGATATGCCTTGGCGGCTTTCGACTGATCTCAAGCGCTTCAAGGCGATGACGGTTGGCAAACCGGTTATCGTTGGCCGCAAGACCTTCGAGAGCTTCGGCGGGAAGCCGCTGCCAGGACGCCAGCATGTGGTGATTTCGCGCGGTGCCGATATCGATCACCCCGACGTGCATATGGCCCGTTCACTGGACGAGGCAATTGGCATGGCGGAGAAACTTGCTCGCAAGCAGGGCGAGAACGAGATTTCCGTCCTTGGCGGCGGACAGATCTATGCGCAGGCGATGGATTTTGTCGACCGCATGTGCATCACGCATGTGGAAGCTGATGTGGATGGCGATACCGCTTTTCCCGACATCGATCCGACCATCTGGGTGGCAACTGAGGCCCTCGATATTCCCTCAGGGGAAAAGGATACCTATCCCACCCGTTTCGTCGTTTACGAACGCCGAGACGCCTGAAAAGGAACTATTTTCCAATTATATTGACCAAGTTCCTGACACCGCGTTGAAAGCCGGTGCGGCGATACCTATAACGGTCGGATCGCATCCGCCGGCAGCCCCCACGGCGGTCGGATGTGTGGAGCTAACGAACAACGAGGTTTTGATGCCCTGGAGTAATCAGAATGGCGGCGGCGGCCCTTGGGGCGGCGGCGGTAACAATCAGGGGCCATGGGGGCAGGGGCCGAACCGCCCACGCGGCGGCGGCAAAGGGGGGCCGCCCGACCTGGAAGATATCATCAGGCGCGGGCAGGATCAGTTGCGCGGTTTCATTCCCGGCGGTTTCAACGGCGGTGTCGTTGCGATTATCGTCGCGATCATTGCGATCTTCTGGCTGTTCCAGTGCATTTACGTCGTCCAGCCGGACGAGCGCGGCGTGGAGCTGCGCTTTGGTAATCCTAAGCAAGAAATTTCCATGCCGGGCCTGCATTTTCATTTCTGGCCGTTCGAGACCGTCGAGACCGTCAAGGTGACGGTGCAGCAGCAGAATATCGGCGCAACCTCGGCAGGATCGTCCAGCGGGCTGATGCTGTCGGGTGACAGGAGCGTCATCAACGTGCAGTTTGCGGTCTTCTATACGATCAGCGATCCGAAGGCTTATCTCTTCGGCGTGGAAAATCCAGCGGAGACGCTGCAGCAGGTTTCCGACAGCGCCATGCGTGAGATCGTCGGCCGCCGTCCTGCACAGGACGCCTTCCGCAGCAATCGTCAGCCGATCGAGACGCAGGTTCTCAACATCGTTCAGGATACGATGAATCGTTATGGCGCGGGTATTACCGTGACTGGGGTGACGATCCAGAACGTGGCGCCGCCGCGTGAGGTCGCCGATGCCTTCGAAGAAGTGCAGCGCGCCGGCCGTGACCGCGACAGCACTATCGAGGACGCCAATCGCTATACGAACCAGAAGCTCGGCCAGGCGCGAGGCGATGCCGCCCGCATCCGTGAAGATGCCGCCGCCTACAAGGATCGCGTCGTCAAGGAAGCGGAAGGCGAGGCCCAGCGCTTCAGCGCCATCAACGACGAATATTCAAAGGCTCCCGATGTGACGCGCAAGCGCCTGTTCCTGGAAACGATGGAGCAGGTCCTGAGGAACTCCAAGAAGGTCGTGATCGACGAGAAGCAGGGCGTCGTGCCATATCTGCCGCTCAATGAGATCGGCAAGTCGGCGCAGCAGCGGTGAGGTTGACAATGGTATCGAACAGACTTCCCGTAATCCTGATCGCCTTTGCGATCCTTCTCCTCATCCTTTACTCGTCGGTTTTCGTGGTCAATGCGCGTGAACAGGCGATCGTCGTGCGTTTCGGTCAGATCCAGTCGGTGAAGAGCGAGCCGGGCATCTATTTCAAGCTGCCATTCGGCTTCATGGATGCCGACCGTGTGCAGTTCGTGGAACGGCGGGCGCTGAGGCTCGACCTCGACAATATCCGTGTTCAGGTTCAGGACGGCCAGACCTTCGATGTCGACGCCTTCGTGATCTATAATATCGCGGATGTGCGCCGTTTCCGCGAAACGGTGTCGGGCGATCGCGACGCTGCCGAGGCGCGACTGCGTGCGCAGCTCGATTCCTCGCTCCGCCGTGTCTACGGTTTGCGTGACTATAACGCAGCGCTTTCGGAAGAGCGCGTGGCGATGATGCTCGAAATCCGCGACGATCTGCGCACAGATGCCGAAAACCTCGGCCTGCATATCGATGACGTCCGTATCCGTCGGACGGATCTGTCGCCGGAAGTGGCTCCGAATACCTACAACGCCATGCGCTCCGAGCGTCTGGCCGAGGCCGAGCGCATCCGCGCCGAAGGTAACGAAGAAGGCCAGCGTCGCCGGGCTGTTGCCGACCGCCAGGTCGTCGAAATCACTGCCGATGCGCAGCGCGATTCCGAAATCCTGCGCGGCCAGGGTGACGCAGAACGCAACCGTATCTTCGCCGACGCCTTCGGTAAGGATCCGGCGTTCTTCGAGTTCTACCGCTCGATGTCAGCTTATTCCTCGGCTCTCTCCTCGCAGGATACGACGCTGGTTCTGTCGCCGACCTCGCAGTTCTTCCGCTACTTCGAGAATGCGAACGGCAATCAACCTGCGCCCGGCCAGACCGGTGGCCTCGTGCCGCCGGCGGCGCAGCCCGCACCAGCGAACTGACGACAGGACGAATGCAGGATTTCCTCACCGGGCTTGCATTCTTCCTCATCATCGAGGGGCTCGTTTATGCACGAGCCCCTCGTTTTTTTATCGAGATGGCGAAGGTTCTTCCAACTGTCCCGGAGCGCCAACTCAGGACCTTCGGACTTGTGGCAATGGCACTTGGTGCCGGAGGTGTCTGGCTTTTGCGAGCCTAGATCACATTCGCACGGGGATTTCTCGAAAAGGTGATTTCGCCCTCCATCATTCCGCCTTATGCTGGTGTTGTATGTGCGTTTTTATCCCAGACGAGGAAGCTTGATGGCCCCCACGAATCGCTCGCCCTTCAGACGAACGCTCGCGCTCCTGGCCGGCACAGCCCTCCTGGCGAATGTCGGCGCAGGCGGTATTGCGCATGCGCAAACCACCCCGGCGCCCGCTGTACCTGAACAGGCGGCACCGGCCCCTGCAGCGCCTCAACCGACGCCGCTTTCTCCGGCTGCAGTCGCGCCTGCGGCTCCGCCCCTGCAGATGACGGCTCCGACCAATGGTCCGGCTTCGGTTGCCGATCTCGCCGAAGGGCTGCTCGATGCCGTGGTCAATATCTCGACCTCGCAGAATGTGAAGGATGACGAGGGCGCAGGCCCGGCGCCACGCGCTCCCGACGGCTCGCCCTTCCAGGAATTCTTCAACGATTTCTTCAACAAGCAGCAGGGCAATCGCGCGCCGAACCACAATGTCAGCTCGCTCGGCTCCGGCTTCGTCATCGATCCCTCTGGATATATCGTCACGAACAACCACGTGATCGAGGGCGCCGATGATATCGAGGTCAATTTCGCCAATGGCACCAAGCTCAAGGCCAAGCTGATCGGCACCGATACCAAGACCGACCTTTCGGTGCTCAAGGTGGAGCCGAAGCAGCCGCTGAAATCTGTCAAGTTCGGCGATTCCAGCGTCATGCGCATTGGCGATTGGGTGATGGCGATCGGCAATCCGTTCGGTTTCGGCGGTTCAGTGACGGTCGGCATTATTTCGGGGCGCGGACGTAACATCAATGCCGGCCCCTATGACAACTTCATCCAGACGGATGCTGCCATCAACAAGGGCAATTCCGGCGGACCGCTTTTCAACATGAAGGGCGAGGTGATCGGCATCAACACCGCGATCATTTCTCCGTCGGGCGGTTCGATCGGCATCGGCTTCGCGGTGCCCTCGGAACTTGCGTCCGGCGTTGTCGAGCAGCTGCGCGAATATGGCGAGACGCGCCGCGGCTGGCTCGGCGTGCGCATCCAGCCCGTCACCGACGAAGTGGCCGACAGCCTCGGTCTCGACAGCGCCAGAGGCGCGCTCGTCGCCGGCGTCATCAAGGGCGGACCGGTCGATGACGGCTCGATCAAGGCGGGCGACGTCATCCTGAAATTCGACGGCAAGCCCGTCAGCGAGATGCGCGACCTGCCGCGCGTGGTCGCCGAGAGCCCTGTCGGCAAGCAAGTCGACGTGGTGGTGCTGCGCGACGGCAAGGAGCAGACCGTCAAGGTGACGCTCGGCCGTCTCGAGGATAGCGACCAGGCTGCGGCTGGGGACAATTCAGACGATGACGGCGTCATCAATCCCGATCCCGGCGAGAACAACGATATGGACCAGCCGGATCAGGACGGCGATCAGGGCCAGACCGCGCCTGATGGACAGGGTCCGCAGCAGCAGGATCAAGGTCAAAATCATCAGGGCCCGAACCAGCATGGGCAGAATCAGCAGGGACAGGATAAGGCGACGACGGATCAGGCCACGCCCAAGCATGTGCTTGGTCTCTCGCTCTCGCTGCTCAGCCCGGAAACCCGCAAGGCCTTTGGCATTGCCGAAAGCGTCGATGGCGTGGTCGTGACTGAAGTCTCTCCGGGTTCGGCAGCCGCGGAGAAGGGCTTGAAGCCCGGCGACGTGATCGTCGAAGTGGCGCAGGAATTCATGAAATCGCCGGATGCGGTTGCCAGCAAGGTGCAGTCGCTGAAGCAGGAAGGCCGGCGCAACGCGCAGATGATGATCGCTGCGGCGAACGGCGACCTGCGGTTTGTCGCGGTGCCGATGGAATGACAGCCGTCAACCTGGGGCGCAAAAACAAAAGGAGCGGCTAGCCGCTCCTTTCTTCATTTCAACAGTGCTCGAAACTTTAGGCGGTCACGAAATCCGTTTTGCGATAACCTTGGATATAGAGCAGCGCCGTGAGGTCGCCGTGGTTGATCTGCATGTCGGCTTCGGCGGCCACAGTCGGCTTCGCGTGAAGGGCGACGCCGGAGCCGGCCAGATGCAGCATGCCGAGGTCATTGGCGCCGTCGCCGACAGCGATGGCGTCTTCAGGGGAGATGCCTAGCCGGGCGGCGATGTCGTTGAGGGCGTCCACCTTGGCCTGCTTGCCGAGGATCGGCTCGGCGACGTGGCCAGACAGAAGGCCGTCTTCTTCCAGCAGGACATTGGCGCGGTTTTCGTCGAAGCCGATGACGGCAGCGATGCGGCTCGTGAAGACCGTGAATCCGCCGGAGACAAGGGCGGTGTAGTAACCCTTGGACTTCATGGTGGCGATCAGTTCGGGGCCGCCCGGGGTGAGCGTGATGCGCTTGGAAATGACTTCGTCGACGACGGAGATCGGCAGACCTTTCAGGAGGGCGACGCGTTCACGCAGCGCCGGCTCGAAGGCGATCTCGCCGTTCATGGCGCGGGCGGTGATCGCGGCAACCTTTTCTTTCAGGCCAACTTCGGCGGCGAGTTCGTCGATGCATTCCTGACCGATCATGGTGGAATCCATGTCTGCGATCAGCAGCTTCTTGCGGCGGGTTTCCTGTTCCTGGATGACAAGATCGATCGGGCCATCTGCGATGACGGCAAGCAGATTGGCCTCGGCCGCCTGTCTGTCGGAGCCGTCGGCGAGCACGATATCGCAGGCAATGCCGTCTGCCAGCCAGTACAGCCCGGATGCCCTGACGGCGTCCGCCGCACGTTCGGCGATCGCAGGCGAAAGAACGGGGTTTGACGGATTGGCAACAAGCGTGGCAACGAGGGCCATGATGGAAAACCTTCTGAGCTCTGTGAACGCGATCCTGATAACCGGGCCGACCGCCAGCGGCAAGTCCGCGCTCGCGGTGGAATTGGCTAAGCAGCATGGCGGGGTGGTGGTCAATGCCGACAGCATGCAGGTCTATGACACATTGCGGGTGCTGACGGCTCGGCCTTCGCAGGAAGATATGGGAGGCGTGCCGCATCACCTTTACGGCCACGTGCCGGCGGGAGCGGCCTATTCGACGGGCGCCTGGCTGCGGGATGTGACCGCGCTCCTGCCGCGCATCCGCGCCGAAGGAAAGCTGCCTGTCTTCGTCGGCGGCACGGGTCTCTATTTCAAGGCGCTGACGGGTGGGCTTTCGGAAATGCCCGTCATCCCCGAAGAGATCCGCCAGCGGTTGCGGGCGCGACTGCTGGAAGAGGGCTCGGAGCCCCTGCATGCGGAGCTTGCCAGGGCTGATCCCGCCGTCGCCGGAAGCCTCAACCCGCAAGACGGGCAAAGGATCGTGCGTGCGCTCGAAGTATTCGGGGCGACAGGCCAGTCGATCGCAGAATTCCAGGGGCAGGCGGGGCCTGTGATCGTCGATCCCGAAACCGCACGCAAGATCGTTGTGCTGCCGGATCGCGCCGTGCTGCATCAGCGCATCAACGGGCGTTTCGAGAAGATGCTGGAGCAGGGGGCGGAAGAGGAGGTGAAGGCGCTGTTGGCGCTTGATCTCTCCCCTGAAATGCCGGTCATGAAGGCGATCGGCGTATCACAGATTACCGCCATGCTGCGTGGCGAAATGAGCCGGCAAGAGGTGATCGAGCGTGGCGCGGCGGCGACGCGGCAATATGCCAAGCGGCAGATGACGTGGTTCCGCAATCAGATGGATGAAAGCTGGGAGAGGCTTTCTTCCTGACAAGGCGCCAGCAGCGCCCTGGCCTGCAAGGCGCTAGAATGATTTCGAATCATAGCTAGCGGAGCTTCGGGGCGGCATGAACAATTTTCTCGCCAAGACACTTTCTTCCATCAACGCACTGATTGCGATCGTCATCCTTGCCTTTTTCACGCTTTCGGGCGCGACCGGAGCGTCGGTGCAGGGCGGATCAGGAATGTTCGTGATCGGTGCGATCCTGGGTGCCATTGCTGGCATCGTCGTTGCGGCGCTCATCTGCGGCACGGTTGCATTCCTGACGCTGATCGAGCGTCATCTCGCGGAAATAGCGGCGGCAACGCGCCAGCCGCGTTCATGAGCGGCCCTCAATCCTTCTTATAGAGGCTGCTCAGCGGCTTCTTGAGGATACTTTCACGCAGTGACATTCCACCCTCGCGGCGTGGCTGTGATATCTGCTCACCGAAGGCCGGTTTCGGCTGATCATCGCGGCGCATTTCGCGGCGGAGGGCCTCGAGTCGTGCGTCGATCGAGGTCTGCGGCGAGAGCGGCGGCGGCTCGGGCACGACACGGTTTTGTGAAAGCTCGGCTTGCTGTGGGCGGCTCTGCGGCAGGAGGTCAGGATGATAGGGTTCGAGCGCCGCCGATGCCGGCGAGACGATGCGAAACGGATCGGCTGCTTCGTCGGCAAAATCGTCTTGCGGCTCATGACTGTCTGTCATGGCCGACGTGTAGCTCTGCTGAAACGTGGAGATATCGGGACCTGACGTGATCGCCCGCATACGGGTGACGATGCGGCGCAGATCGACGGTATCGGGATCTTCCTCGGCATGTATGCTGATGGCGCTATGGGCCTTCGGCAGCAGACTTTCATCGACGCGCAGGAAGCGCATGCGCATCGGCACGCGGATCGCTTCGCCGAAGGCAATCGCTTCTCCGTTACCGATCGAGGAGATGAAGCTCGTCGTCGAGATCGAGGAATTGGGAATGGCGGAGCGGATGATTTCCTGGTCGCGGTCATTGGCAAGGCGCATCGCAAAGAGCGTCGAGCACTGCGAGAGGATCGTCTGGTCGAGTTCACCAGGGCGCTGGGTGATGATGCCGAGCGAAACGCCGTATTTGCGGCCTTCCTTGGCAATGCGGGCGATCGCCTGCCGCGTGGGCACGAAACCTAAGGTCGGGTCAGAGGGAATGTAGCGGTGGGCTTCCTCGCAGACGACCAGCATGTGGATGGCGCCCTCGCTCCATAGCGCGATTTCGAAGGCCATGCGGCAGAGCACCGAGGCGACGGAATTGACGACCTCCGAGGGTATGCCGGCAAGCTGGAAGGTGCAGATCGGCCTGTTGTCGCCGGGGATGCGGAAGATCTGCGCAATCGTATCGGTGATCGTGTCGCTGATCGTATTGTTGGAGAACATGAAGTGATAGCGCGGATCGTTGATCGCGGCGATGATGCGCATCTTCAAGGAGCGCAGGGATGGTTTTTCGGCGCGGCCCTCCAGCCTGCCGATGCGCTCATCGATGAGGGCGAGCAGATCGGCGATGCGGTAGGGTACCGGCGTATCCGCCGTTATCGAGCTCTTTTCCGTCGCGCGGCGCACAAGCGAACTGTCGCTGCCGCGGAAAGCGCGTTTGGCCTCCGGCAGGATATCGCGCAACATGTCGAGCTCTTCCGGCACCGGTGGGCGGCCGCGGAAGACGACCTCGGCGAATTCTTCGAGCCGCATCAGCCAGAAGGGCAGATCGAGCGTATCGGTATCGATGGTGACGGCGTGTTTCGGAAAGGCGGCGGCAAATTCATTGTGTGGATCGAGGATCAGCACGCGCAGCTTCGGATCGGCCTCGATCGCCTTATGCAAGAGCAGTGAGACGGCGGTCGATTTACCGACGCCGGTGGAGCCGACCACGGCGAAATGCTTCGACAGCATCGAGGGCACGTGGATCGCCGCGTCGATGCTTTCATCCTGTGTCAGGGTGCCGATGACGGCGGTGGCGCCCTTGCCGGCATCATAGATGCGCATCAGGTCGGCAGCGCGGATGCGGTGGGCGATGGCGCCGAGATAGGGGTAGCGCGAAATGCCGGTCGAGAATTCCTCGCGGCCGTCTTCATCGACGCGGACTTCGCCAAGCAGTTCGGTCTCGATGCGGAAGATATTATCCTGACCTTCGCCCCAGCCCTGGTTGCCGGTATTCATGGAGAAGACGAGGGCGACTACGCGGTTCCTGCCGACGCTGATGGAAATCAAGCGGCCGACGGACCACAATTCCGTGAGGTCGGTGCCGCCGGCTTCCGCCACAGCTGCAATGGTTGCTCGCGATCCGCTGCATGCAACGACGCGCCCGAGAAACCTGTTCCCTGGCGTAAGGCTGTCGCGGCGATCCTGTTCGCCCGCCCTGCCGGACGTTCTCATGTCGTTATCGAGCAAAGGGCTACTCCCTGCATTAAACTGCAGAATATGACTGATCCTTTAACAAAACCTTCAATCCGAGATTTGGGCGATGCGACGTGTTGTCGGCCACGTTTCCAGGCCCCGTGGAATTTTTATTGCGGACTGCGTTGACGCTGCGAAATTTTCTGTCTATCACTTCCGCCCATGATAATTTCGAACGTTCTTATCGTGGTGGGAAAGCGCATGGGCAGGATGGTGTAACCATCCGGCGATAGCCACCCATGCGCTAGACGAAGGCTCCTCAGGGGCCTTTTTTTATGCCCGAAATCAGGGCTTCCGGCCACAAACTCAAATCCCCAGCATCAACGGAACAGACACATGGCGAGCACGGATAATCAAGCGGACAGCAATCGGATGACGGGAGCGGAAATCGTACTCCGCGCGCTGAAGGACAATGGCGTCGAGCATGTCTTCGGCTATCCCGGCGGCGCTGTTCTGCCAATCTATGACGAGATCTTCCAGCAGGACGATATCAAGCACATCCTCGTTCGCCATGAGCAGGGCGCCGGTCACGCGGCCGAAGGGTATGCGCGCTCCACCGGCAAGGTCGGCGTCATGCTGGTAACCTCGGGTCCGGGTGCTACCAATGCGGTCACGCCGCTGCAGGATGCGCTGATGGATTCCATTCCGCTCGTCTGCCTCTCCGGCCAGGTTCCGACCACGCTCATCGGTTCGGACGCCTTCCAAGAATGCGACACCGTCGGTATCACGCGCCCCTGCACCAAGCACAACTGGCTGGTCAAGGATGTCAACGAGCTCGCCGCCGTCATCCATGAAGCCTTCCGCATTGCGCAGTCCGGTCGTCCGGGCCCTGTCGTCGTCGATATTCCGAAAGATGTTCAGTTTGCCACCGGCACCTACACGCCGCCGGCCGATCACGCGATCCAGAAGAGCTACCAGCCGAAGGTTGAGGGTGATCTGAACCAGATCCATGCGGCGATCGAACTGATGGCGAATGCGCGCAAGCCGATCTTCTATACCGGCGGCGGCGTCGTCAATTCCGGCCCGGAAGCTTCCCGCATGCTGCGCGAGCTGGTCGAGCTCACCGATTTCCCGATCACCTCGACGCTGATGGGGTTGGGCGCCTATCCGGCCTCCGGCAAGAACTGGCTGAAGATGCTCGGAATGCACGGCTCCTATGAAGCCAACATGGCGATGCATGACTGCGACGTCATGGTGTGCATCGGCGCCCGTTTCGACGACCGTATTACCGGCCGCCTCAACGCCTTCTCGCCGAATTCCAAGAAGATCCATATCGATATCGATCCGTCCTCGATCAACAAGAACGTTCGTGTCGATCTCGGCATTCGCGGCGATGTCGGCCACATCCTGGAAGACATGATCCGCCTGTGGCGGGCACTCCCGAAGAAGCCGGAGAAGGGGCGCCTGGACGCGTGGTGGGGCGATATCGCCCGCTGGCGCGCGCGCAACTCCTTTGCCTATACCAAGAGCAATGACGTGATCATGCCGCAATATGCGCTGGAGCGTCTCTATGAGCTGACCAAGGATCGCGACACCTACATCACCACCGAAGTCGGCCAGCACCAGATGTGGGCGGCACAGTTCTACGGCTTCGAACGGCCGAACCGCTGGATGACCTCGGGTGGCCTGGGCACGATGGGCTACGGCCTGCCGGCAGCGCTCGGCGTGCAGATCGCGCATCCGGAAAGTCTTGTCATCGATATTGCCGGCGACGCCTCGATCCAGATGTGCATCCAGGAAATGTCGGCGGCGATCCAGCACAATGCGCCTATCAAGATCTTCATCATGAACAACCAGTATATGGGCATGGTGCGCCAGTGGCAGCAGCTCCTGCACGGCAACCGCCTGTCCAACTCCTATACGGAAGCGATGCCCGACTTCGTGAAGCTCGCCGAAGCCTACGGTGCGGTCGGTCTGCGCTGCGAGAAGCCTGACGATCTCGATGCGACTATCCAGGAGATGATCGACGTCAAGAAGCCCGTCATCTTCGATTGCCGCGTTGCCAATCTCGCCAACTGCTTCCCGATGATCCCCTCAGGCAAGGCCCATAACGAAATGCTGCTGCCGGATGAAGCCACGGACGAGGCGGTCGCCAATGCGATCGACGCCAAGGGCCGTCAGCTAGTATAATTATAGATAGGTAGGAACCCAGGATCATGAACGCACACCTTCAACCCACCGGCTCTGCCTACTTCATCTCTCCGGAAACGGCAGCCGTCGAGAGCCATACGCTCTCGGTGCTGGTCGATAACGAGCCGGGCGTTCTCGCCCGCGTCATCGGCCTGTTTTCCGGCCGCGGCTACAATATCGAAAGCCTCACGGTTTCGGAAACGGAGCATCAGGCGCATTTGTCGCGCATTACCATTGTCACCCGCGGCACGCCGCAGGTGCTGGAGCAGATCAAGGCGCAGCTCGAGCGTATCGTGCCCGTTCACCGCGTCGTGGATCTGACGGTGCGCGCCCGCGAACTCGGCCAGGACCGGCCGATCGAGCGGGAGGTGGCGCTCTTGAAGGTGATCGGCAACGGCGAAACGCGGGCGGAAACGCTGCGTCTTGCCGACGCCTTCCACGCCAAGGTGGTTGATGCGACGGTCGATCACTTCATTCTGGAGATCACCGGCAAATCCTCCAAGATCGATCAGTTCATCGCGATTATGAAGCCGCTCGGTCTCATCGAAGTCTGCCGCACCGGCATAGCCGCGATGAACCGCGGCGCGCAGGGCATGTAATATTCATAGTGCAAAACAGTTTGCGCCGCCGGGGGTCAGAGCATCTCCAGCGGCGTTTTCTTTGCCGGCGGCGGGAAGACCTCGTCGAGGGCTTCCCAATCCTCGTCGGTAATGTCGAGTGAGACGCAGCCGCGGTTCTCGCGGGCGCGTTCGATGTTCGACGTCTTGGGGATGACGAAGACACCTTCGCGTTCGAGCAGGAAGGCAAGCGCCAGCTGCGCCGGTGTGGCCTGATAGGCCTTTGCCATGTGGATCAGGTCGGGATGGTGCAGGACCCGGCCCTGTTCGATGGGCGAATAGGCCATGATCGGGATGTTGCGGCTCTGGCACCAGGGCAGGAGATCATATTCGATGCCGCGGCGGGAAATATTGTAGAGAACCTGATTGGCGGCGACATTCTGCCCGCCAGGCACGGAAAGCAGTTCTTGCATGTCGTCGACATCGAAATTGGAGACGCCCCAGGCGCGGATCTTGCCGGCGGCCTTGAGCTGCTCGAAGGCCCCGACCGTCTCGGCGAGCGGATAGTTGCCGCGCCAATGAAGGAGATAGAGATCGATGTGGTCGGTGCCGAGGCGCTCGAGACTGCCTTCGCAGGCTGCGATCGTACCCTTGCGGCTGGCATTCCAGGGATAGACCTTGCTGACGATGAAGGTCTCGTCGCGGCGCCCTTTGATCGCTCGACCGACGATTTCTTCGGCACCGCCGTCTCCATACATTTCGGCGGTATCGATCATCGTCATGCCGAGATCGAGGCCGGCCTGGAGGGCGGCGATCTCTTGGCTCGCATGGCCGGCATCCTCGCCCATGCCCCAGGTGCCCTGGCCGAGCGCGGGGACTTCGGTGCCATTGCGGAAGGTGATGATGGGGATCGGATCGTCCATGGCAGTTCTGGTCCTTTGCGTGCTCCGCAGACTATCAGGTAATCCTGTCACCATGACAATCATGTTATGGCGGCGGCAGTTTAGGGCAATTATGCTGACCCAATTCCAATGAGCCGCAACATCATCAATACAGTCAGTCTGGGGAGGTTTCATGCCGCTGGATACGTTTCTGGCACTGCTGCTCTTTGCCTTCACGACTTCGATCACGCCGGGGCCGAACAATATGATGCTGTTTGCGTCGGGCGTGAATTTCGGTTTCCGCCGCACGATCCCGCATATGATCGGCATCGGGGCGGGGTTCCTGTCGCTGCTGCTCGGCGTCGGGCTCGGGCTGGGCGCGCTGTTGCACACGATGCCGGCGGTCTATACGGCGCTGAAATTCGCGGGTGGGGCCTATCTCGTCTGGATCGCGTGGAAGATTGCGAGTTCGCGGTCGCTCAGCGAAGGAAAGAGCGGCGTGAAGCCCATGTCGTTTCTCGGCGCTGCCGCTTTCCAATGGGTCAATCCGAAGGCCTGGGTGATGGCGATCACGGCCATGGCGACCTATACCAATCCGCAGCTCTATATGATCAGTGTGCTGCTGGTCGGACTTGCCTTTGCGGCGGTCAATGTTCCCTCGGTTTCCACCTGGGCAGGCTTCGGTTCGGCTCTCAGGGAATGGCTGTCCGACCCGGTGCGCCTAAAATGGTTCAACATCACCATGGCGCTGCTGCTCGTTCTCAGCCTCTGGCCGATGCTAAAATAATGTCGGCTTTGTGAGCATCAGCCAAAGAATGCCAAGGACTGAGAAGAAAGCCGGGAAGCCGAAGGCGAACCAGACACGGTAGAGGCTGAAATAGGCCGGCGGCAGGCCTGTACCCGAAGCGGCAGCGGCGCGCGCCAGATTGCGAAGCCGGATCTGGATCGAAACGACCGGCAGCCAGAAAATGCCAGTCACCACATAGAGCACCAGCGATAGCGCAATCCAGCTTTCCCTCAGTTCCCAGCCGATGATCCTGGCAAGCAGATAGCCTGTCACCGGCTGGAGAATAGCTGCTGTGGCGGTGAAGATCGTATCGGCGATGACGACCGTGCCGGCGACATGAGCAATCAGCACGGGATTGCCGGTTCGGTGCGCCATGACCATGAAGAAGGCGATGCCGGCGCCGGTGCCGAAGAGCACGGTCGCGCCGACCACATGAGCAAGTAATAGCAATTCGGCGAGCATCAGCGTTCATCCAGAATCGCAAGGGCGGCGAGTGTCAGAAGCAGCGACGGTAGCACCTTGACGAATGGACCGAGCGGATCGAGCCAGAGGGCGGGCTCCAGGATTGTGCCACCCGCTAGATAGGCGAGCGAGACGGCAATCATGCCGACGAGGGCGCGGCGGGCGAAGGGCCGGAAAAGCACAGAGGCGCCGAGCGCTATATCGATCAGGCAGGTTGTCATTGTCAGTGTCATGGCCGCGCCCGCGGGCATGAAGGGCAGGAAATGGGCGCTTGCCCGGCCCGGAGCGAGAAGTGGGATCAGGCCTGACAGGAGCCAGAAGAGCGACAGGCCAGCGATAACGGGCGCCTTCAAGAGATAGAGGCGAGCGAACCACAGATCCTGAACGCCGGAGGGATTGGCCGCGAGCGTTGCGGCGGCTGAAAGGATCGGGAGGCCTGATGGCGTCGAGCTGTTCATGCTGACCCCTTCGGACATGATGGTCATGGCAGTGGAGCGCAGCGGAGAGCGCCAGCCGAGATGGCCGGCGATATCGGCAAGCCATGTGACCGGCCTTGCCAGGACAGGGGGAATGGGCAAGACCGGAGCATCGGGCAAGCCGAGCCAGGCGCGGTGCAATCTGACGAGGCTCGCGAGCGTGTGCCGTTCCTCGGCCGCCAGTTCGATATCGCTGCCGGAGGGGAGTGAGCCTGAGATTGCGGCCGAGACGGCGGCGGCGACATCTTCAGCGGCGACGGTCTCGATCGAGCTGTCGGCGTGGATGAGCGGCAGGACGAAGGGAAAGGCTGAGAGTGCGCGCAACAGCGCCGTGCCGCCATGGGCATTGCGGCCGAGGACGAGAGAGGGGCGCAAGATCACGTAAGGCAAGCCCGACGATGCAAGTGCGGTATCGGCGGCGCGTTTGGTGGCGAGGAAGGGGAGATGGCTGCCGGCGCCGTCCGTTCGAGCGGAGATCTGGACGATGAGTATCGAGGAAGGTTTTGCTGCGGCGTGGAGGGCGAGCATAGCCTCGGTTTGCGTTGCCGAGAGATCGTCCGAGAGGCCATCTTGAAGTGCGCCGGCGCAGTTGACGACGGCGTGCTGGCCTTTGAGGATATCGCGCCAGTCATCAGGTCGGGTCATCTGGGAGAGATCGGCGCGGCGCCATTGGATTGCTGGTTGCTTGATTGCGGCACGGGCGGCGTTGCGTCCAAGGCCGGTGACGACGTGGCCTTCGACGGCGAGACGCGCCGCGATGACGGAACCGATAAAACCTGTAGCGCCAAGAATCAGGATGTTCATGGGTCGAGCCTAGCGCAGAATGCTTAAGGGCTTGGCGGCTTTCTGACATATGTTTAAAACTGTTGCCGACGCTTCGAGCCACTAACCGGAGTTGAGCCACTGGCCTCAACCCGTCCTTCGGACCCGCGCCGGGGAGAAGGGGAGGAGGACATTAGTTTGCACGACCACGACGACGATCATCACCACGATCACGACGACGACGATCATCACCACGATCACGGCCATAGCCACGATCACCACCACGACAACCACTATTCCGACATGCAGGCGCGCGTCAAAGCGCTGGAAACGCTGCTGACGGAAAAGGGGCTGATCGACCCGGCGGCGATCGATGCGATCGTCGAGACCTATGAGACGAAGGTCGGGCCGCGCAACGGCGCGCGTGTCGTCGCCAAGGCCTGGAGCGATCCGGACTTCGCCGAATGGCTGAAGCGGGATGCGACGGAGGCAATCGCCAGTCTTGGCTATACGGGCCGACAGGGCGAGCATATGCGCGCCGTCTTCAATACGCCCGAAACGCATAATCTCATCGTCTGCACACTTTGCTCCTGCTATCCGTGGTCGGTGCTCGGTCTGCCGCCGGTCTGGTACAAGGCGCCGGCTTATCGCTCGCGCGCCGTCATTGATCCGCGCGGCGTGCTTGCCGAATTCGGGCTGACGCTGCCGGAAGGCAAGAAGGTGCGCGTGTGGGATTCGACGGCGGAGCTTCGCTATCTCGTCATTCCGGAGCGGCCCGAGGGCACTGAAGGCCTGGATGAGGAGGCGCTTGCCGATCTCGTCAGCCGCGACGCGATGATCGGCACGGCAATTGCCGGCACAAAGGTGCCGACGTGAACGGGCCGCACGATCTCGGGGGACAGATGGGTTTCGGCCCAGTCGCGCCTGAAAGGAACGAGCCCTATTTCCATGCCGAATGGGAAAAGCGGGCGCTCGGAATCACGCTCTCCTGCGGCGCTTTCGGCGCCTGGACGATCGACGAAAGCCGGCATGCGCGGGAGAACATCCCGCCAGCCGATTACCTTGCGGCAAGCTATTATGAGATCTGGATCCGCGGCATCGACATGCTGCTGGAGCGCCATGGCTTCGCGACGCACGAAGAGCTGCTCTCCGGCCATAAGCTGCAGGATGGGGCGGTGCCGAAGCGGGTGCTGAAGGCGGAGATGGTGCCCGGCGTGCTTGCCAAGGGCGGTCCCTGCGACCGGCCGGTCGAGACTGCGCCGCTCTTCGTCGTCGGGGAGACGGTGAAGACGAAGAATTTCAACCTGACCACCCATACGCGGCTGCCGCGTTATGCGCGCGCCAAGCCCGGCGTCATCGAGGCGGTGCAGGGCTCTTTCGTCTTTCCTGACGATAATGCCCACGGCAAGGGTGAGAATCCGCAATGGCTCTATACCGTCGTCCTTGATGGGAGAGAAATATGGGGCGAAGGGGCCGATCCAACGCTGACGGTCTCGATCGATGCGTGGGAGAGCTATCTTGAGCGTATGTGAGGCGCGTTTCCAACTGGCTCAATCGCCCGGTCTGCCGAAGTCACCGAAGGGTGACCCGATCTTTCCGGAACCTTGGGCTGCCGAGGCTTTCGCCATGACCGTACACCTTCATGAGAAGGGTCTGTTTGCCTGGGGCGAATGGGCGGAAACCCTGTCGAAGGAGTTGCATAAGCCGGGCCGGGCCGAGGATGGCAGCGACTATTTCGACTGCTGGGTGGCCGCCCTTTCGGATCTGCTCGTCAATCGAGGTGTGGCGGATGCCGCCGTTATTTTCGAGCTGCAGAAGAGCTGGCAGCGGGCGGCTGAGGCGACGCCGCACGGCAAGCCGATCGAGCTCGCCAACGGTCCGCTGCGCTGAGTCGACCGTGTCCCCTCACCAGGACGGGAACTGCCGGTAACATTCCTCCGCCACCTTGCGCAGCATATCGCGGGAGATTTCACCTGTTACCGCATAGCCGAGTTCGCCATCGATCCAGTAGAAGGTCTCGACATCTTTGGCGGAGGCGAAGCGGAAGCTCGTGGTTTTGTTTTCCTTGTTGCGGCCGACGATGACGGTGAGCCGCTCGCCGCCCTGATCCTCATACATGAACATGGCGCCGGGCCTGCCATCGACCGGCAGCAGGCGGCCGCCGACGAGGTGGAAGCCGAGGGATTTGAGGTCCGGCACCTTGAGATCGGGGATTGCCAGCCGCCTGCCGAGCCAGGTGGCGAGATGGGCCTCCTCATTGGCGAAGACTTCGACCGGGTGGCGCACTTCGCTGGCATAGACGAGGAAGGCGGTTTCGGCCTGTTTCGGCAGCGTTTCAGTTTCGGCAAGCTGCAGCGGCGGACGTTCGAAGAGCGGCGGGATCAACCGGTCGCTGACGGCGCCGAGCGCGAAGAGTGCGACAGCGGCGGCAGCAAACGCGGAGCGCATCTTCCAGGGGGAGGCCGGCTCTTCCGGTGTCACCAGTTGGAGATCGGTGTCGCGGCTCTTCTCGTAGCTTGCAAACAGGGATCTGATGCCGGCATTCTGGATCTGCCAGCCGGCGACCGCGGTAGCTTCATCAGGGTTTTCGGCTAGGTAGGCTTCTACGCGGGCGCGGGCTGCCTCCGGCAATTGCCCATCGGCGTAAGCGTGCAGGTCCGCTTCGGTCACGGTGGGGTTGGTTTCGTTCATTTCGGTCTCCGAAGCGCAATCACATTATCGGCTTTCATATGCTCGCTCATGCGCTGGCGGGCGCGCGACAGGCGCGACATGACGGTGCCGATCGGTATTTCCAGCATGGCGGCCACTTCGCCATAGCTATAGCCCTCGATGACGACGAGCATCAGCACAGAGCGGTGTTCTTCCGACAGGCTGTCGAGCGCCTGTTCCAGACGCAGGCGCTCCAGCGGATCGGCTTGAGCTTCCGGAACGGCCATCTTTTCGGCGGCATCGAGCTCGACCATCCTGTCGCGGGGGCTTGCGCGGCGGTTATTGCGGTAGAGATTGGTCATCGTCGTCAGCACCCAGCCGCGCAGATTGAGGCCGCGCCACTGGCCGCGCCGGGCCAGAACCTTTTCCACGCAATCCTGCAGCAGATCCTCACCTTCGGCATCCGAACGAGTGAGACTGCGGGAATAGCGGCGGAGCGAGGGAAGGAGGGCCAGGATCTGGCCCTCGAACGTATCGGGTGGAGGCGTCTTCACGCTTGCCTCATCAGGGCTTTGCGACCTCCCATGAACCGCCGACGCCGTCGCCGGTGGTGTCGCCGGACTTGGTGTCCTTTACCCAGTAATAGAGCGGCATGCCGTCCTTTGCCCACTGCTTCTTTCCATCCTTGCGTTCGACGAGCGAGTATGCACCTTCGGCCTTGGCGTCGCTAGGGGCGAGGAAGGGCGGCCAATTGGTGGCGCACTTGTCGTAGCAATTCGAGACGCCCTTTTCGTCTTTCTTGTAGGTATAGAGCGTCATGCCCTTTTCGCCGGCAAGAACCTTGCCCTTGGCCGTTTCGACGGTGGTAACGGCAGGCGCGGCGAAGGCTGCAGTGGCGGTGGCAGCAACAACTGCCAGCACGGACAGGAATTTCACGGACTTCATGGTCTCTCTCCTCGGTTAGGCACGCATTTTTGCGATACCGGACATGAGACACGGCAGCCGTTTGTTTTATTCCCGTTTCCTTTGACCATTCTCAGCTTCCGGCGAAACCCTATAGCAACGCGGCCTTCGGGTGTCGTCATGACGGGCGGCATCGAGCGAGTCGTGGCGGAGTGGTTTCGATGACGCTTCGAAGGCTAGGCAGAGCCTCGGAATATGCTAGTGTCTCGCGGCCTGCGTGACTGGCGAGACAGATGGAGAACCATCGCGAAGCGCAGGCTGCCGATGCCGCTCGCCTGGGCACAAAATGAACCCCGATACCCGTGTGCCATGCCCATGCAAAACCAGAATCCCCGCCTTATCGAAGCCCTTTCGCAGCTTGATCAGCTCACCAACTGGGAACAGCGTCCGCGCGGCGAAATGCGCGTGGGGCTGGAGCCGATTCTCGATCTTTCCGCCCGTCTCGGCAATCCACATCGGGCCTTTCGCTCGATCCATGTTGCGGGCACCAAGGGCAAGAGCTCGACCTCCGCACTGCTCGAAGCGGGTCTGCGCCATGCCGGCATTTCCGTCGGGCGTTATGCTTCGCCGCATGTGGAGCACATTTCCGAGCGTGTCAGCATCAACGGCCGGCCCGTCGAGGAGGCTGCACTGGCCGAGGCGCTCTTCCTGGCGCTCGATGCCTTGCGCGCCGCAAGGACGGAGGGGTCAGCGGCGGAGGCTGCGACATGGTTCGACATGCTGACGGCGGCCGGCTTCCTGATCTTCCGGGACGCGGGCTTACAATGGGCCGTGGTCGAGACGGGTCTCGGCGGGCGGCTGGATTCCACCAATATCGTTGCGAGCGACGTTTCCATCATCACGAATATCGGCCTGGAACATACGGAGATATTGGGCAAGACGCGGGCTGCCATCGCCTTCGAAAAGGCCGGCATCATCAAGCCACATTCGACCGTTGTGACACCGCTTGAGGCCGACGACGAGGCGGGCGCGGTCATTGCCAAGCGCGCTGCGGAAATCGAAGCGCGGCTTGTCCGACCGGATTTTTCCGGGCTGAAAACGATTGCCGAGCGCAACGTCGCGGTTGCGGGTGCCGCACTCGACGTGCTCCGCGAACTCGGTGTCGAAGGGCAGGACGGCCGGAAGGTTGGAGGATGGCTGATCGACAGGGCAGCCGAGCAGGAATCGCAATTGCCGGGACGGCTGGAGCGCTTCGTCGTGCCCGTCGCGGGCAGGGGCGTTTCCGTCGCGCTCGATGGGGCGCATGTGCCCTTCAACCTCGAAGCCGTACTCGACGATCTCTCCGGCATGGATGGGTTTGCCGGACCGGGCATCGCGGTCGTTGCGATTGCGGCGGATAAGGATGCGGCTGGGCTCCTCGAGGTGATGGGCCGTTACGGTGTTTCGCCGATCTTCACCTCGGTTTCGGACCGTTTCCGCTCGCCTGCCGAATTGCGGAAGCTTGCCGATACGATCGGTCTTTCCTGCGACGTGATCGAAGATCCGCAGAAAGCTTATGAGAAAGCGCTCGAGCGGGCTGCCGCCGCCGGCGCCTGGGTGATCCTAACGGGTTCGCTTTATCTCGTCGGGTTGTTGCGCGAGCGGATCATCAGAGAAGCCGCCAAAGGCTAGCTCAACGAAATCGAAGGGATTGCTATCCTTCATTCAGATCTCACGGAAGAGTGAAGCCCTGGTTCGTTTCAATTTAATTGCGCACAATTAAATTGTGTATTATTGAACTCGCCATTGGTAATCGAAAGGAACACAACATGCGTAATTTTCTGAAGATGGCACTGGTTGCCGGCGCAGTTTCGGCAATGGCTTATCCCTCGTTCTCGGCAGATTCGAAGCCAACCGTAGTGTTGGTGCATGGCGCTTTCGCCGATGCGTCGAGCTGGAACGGCGTCATCGAGAAGCTGGAAAAGGATGGTTATCCTGTCATCGCCGTCGCCAATCCGCTTCGCGGAGTCAAGTCCGATGGCGACTATGTGAGGCGCGTCGTTGCGGGTGTCAAAACGTCTGTCGTTCTCGTCGGGCACTCCTATGGCGGCTCTGTGATCACGGAGGCTGCCTCTTCGGCAAACAATGTGAAATCCCTGGTCTATGTGGCCGCATTTGCACCGGATAGCGGGGAAACGGCTGCATCGCTGTCGGGCAAATTTCCGGGAGGCACGCTGGCTTCCGCGCTTGCCGAACCCGTTGCGCTCGATAGCGGCGTCAAGGACCTCTATATCGATCAGACCAAGTTCCATGATCAGTTCGCAGCCGATGTGCCGGAAGACGAGGCCCGGCTGATGGCGGCGACGCAGCGTCCGATCACCGATGCGGCGCTCAATGAGGCAAGTGACAAGGCCGCCTGGAAGACGATCCCGGCCTATTTCGTCTACGGCGATGCGGACAAGAACATTCCCGCAAAGGCCCTGCAGTGGATGGCCGACCGCGCTCACTCGAAGGACACGGTCGTCGTGCCTGGCGCATCCCACGTCGTCATGGTCTCGCATCCCGACAAGGTCGCGGAGCTGATCGAAAAGGCAGCTGCAAGCAACTAGTCAATGATGCGGCTCGCATGAGCCAGATCGAATCGAGACGTGCCGGACTTTCCGCTCCGGCACGTCAGCGGTAGCGGTGAATTTCCGCCTTGCCTATGCGAGGCGAATCCTGCCAAGTCGCTTTCATGCAATTCGCCCCTCAACAGGATGAAGCCCTGAAGGCCGTTTCGAACTGGCTGAAGGAGGGCAGGTCGCCGCTCTTCCGTCTGTTCGGCTATGCCGGAACGGGCAAGACGACGCTTGCCAAGCATTTTGCCGAGCATGTGGATGGCGACGTGCTGTTCGCCGCCTTCACCGGCAAGGCCGCACAGGTGCTGCGCTCCCGCGGGGCATCGAATGCGAAGACCATCCATTCGCTGATCTACCGGCCACGTGGCGAGGAAGAGGTGGAGGACGAGGAGACCGGCAAGACCTCGATTGCGCCGATGTTTTCGATTAACCGCCAAAGCCCGGTCGCCAAAGCGGCGCTCATCATCGTCGACGAATGCTCGATGGTCGACGAGGCGCTGGGCAAGGACCTGATGAGCTTCGGCACACCAATCCTCGTGCTCGGCGATCCCGGCCAGCTGCCGCCGGTATCGGGCGGCGGCTACTTCACCAATCAGGAGCCGGATTATCTGTTGACCGATATCCACCGGCAGGCGCGAGATAATCCGATCATCCAGCTTGCCATGCAGGTGCGTGAGGGTAACGAGATCATGTATGGCGATTACGGCACGGCGCAGGTGATTTCGAAAAACGAGGTGACGCAGCCGCTCGTCATGGATGCCGACCAGGTGCTCGTCGGCACCAACAAGACACGCCGCCGCTATAATCAGCGCCTGCGCGAGCTGAAGGGCTTTACCACCGAGTATCCGCAGACGGGCGACAAGCTGGTCTGTCTGCGCAACGATCCAGCCAAGGGCCTCCTCAACGGTTCGCTCTGGCAGGTCATGACCTCTTCGAAGGAAACGACGAAGCCCGGCATCAATCTGCTTGTTCGCCCCGAAGACGATGACATGGATCGAGGTGCCGCCAAGATCAAGCTGCTCAAGCAGGCTTTCGAAAATGTCGAAGGCGAGATCCCCTGGAATACTCGCAAGCGCTATGACGAATTCGATTACGGCTATGCGCTGACGGTCCACAAGGCGCAGGGTTCGCAGTGGAACAATGTCGTGCTGTTCGACGAAAGCTGGGCCTTCCGAGATACACGCGAGCGCTGGCTCTATACGGCGATCACACGTGCGGCGGAGACGCTGACGATCGTCCGTTGAGTATTTCTGCTCCCGCGCGCAGGCAACCGGTGGCGGCCGGGGAGATCAGGCCTGCACGACGCCGAGGAGAACCGCCTTGGCAATTGCCTGGAAGCGGTTGTTGGCGTGGAACTTCAGGATGATATCAGCTTCCAGAGCACGCGCTTCCTCATGCTTGAGGTCGAGCGCGCGGGCGATGCGCGGCGTTGAATATCCCTCGGCCATCAGCTCCAGGCACTGACGCTCCTGATCGGTCAGGTTTGCCGGATCCCTGTTGTCGTTGATCGGCGGCAGGTCGAGGCTGGCGTCGTAGTCGAGAAGGTCGCTCACCTGCTGCAGCTGCCGGTGCAGCGTCGACATTTCGGCCGTCAGCTCCCGCTTGCGTTGGGAAAGGGCGTCATGGAAAATCGATTCGGCCTCTTCCTGTGAGGCTGCACCGCGCAAAACGTCCATCAATTCCTGGATGACGGCGATCGGCATGCCGGTTTCGCGGCAGACGGTGATGACCGCCATGCGCATGACGTCATCCTGATCGTAAACGCGCATCAGGCCGATGCGGTTTGCGGAAATCAGGCCTTTTTCCTCGTAGAAATGCAACGTCCGGTGGGTGACACCGAAAGCATTTGCCATGTCGGCGATGGGCACTTGACCTTGTGGGAGATCCGGCGGCAAAGCGGCCGAAGGCAGGAACCGGTATTTCGACCGGGCCTCCGAAGCGATACCGGCGGCAGCAAACAGGCGTTTGGAACCGTCTGGCATGAACCCTCCTGGGGCAGCTAGTTGCACCTCATGCGGTTTGCCAATTGCTTCCGGAGCGCAGCGAGTGGGGTTTCCTCAAGCGTTCTTAATTCTTGGAAGAAGCAGGACTCGGCGTACTTACTCGTTACGCAGCGCCCACACTATGCGCGGACGGTCTCTTTTATAAGTGCTAAAAATAACCGTTTTTAAATGGGATAGCAACGTTCTGACGCCTCCATCCATCCCCTCGTCTGACATGTGGTATAGACGCACCATATGGTTTGCCGCCGCTGACGGATGATCTTCGCAGCAAACGGGAATTATTGTTTCCGGTACGCATGTGACGCGAGTGGCTATGAAGGGCGCAGCCATTACCGTTCGGCGTGGATGCATGTGCGAATCTCATTGGCCTTCACAGGCGGCTTGGCTTAAAAGCAGGCTCAGTCTCCACCGCTGATGGATCATGCCATGCCTGCCAAACTTTCCGTGAACCTCAATGCCATCGCCATGCTGCGCAACCGTCGCGATCTGCCCTGGCCGAGCGTGGAAGGGCTCGGGCGCATCGCGCTCCAGGCGGGGGCCTCAGGTCTAACCGTGCATCCGCGGCCGGATCAGCGGCATATCCGCTTTTCCGACCTGCCTGTGATCCGCAACCTGATCGACGACGAATTCCCGGAAGCCGAATTCAATATCGAGGGCTATCCGACCGAGGAGTTTCTGGAGCTTTGCGCTGCTGCTGCGCCGGAGCAGGTGACGCTGGTACCCGATGATCCCTCGCAGGCGACCTCCGACCACGGCTGGGATTTTCGCAAGCATCAGGCGTTCCTCACCGATGTCGTGTCGCGGCTGAAGAAGATGGGATGCCGCGTTTCGCTCTTTGCCGATGGTGACGGCGACGCAGAGGCGGTGAAGCTCGCGAAGGCGACGGGTGCCGATCGAATCGAGCTATATACCGGGCCCTATGGCGGCTGCTATGATGCGCCCGAAAGGGTTGGGCCGATCCTCGATGGGCTCGGTAAGACTGCAGATGCGGCGATTGCCTTGGGACTGGCGGTGAATGCCGGCCATGACCTGACGGTGGCAAACCTGCCTGCGCTGGTGAAGCGTATTCCCGGCCTTGCGGAAGTATCGATCGGCCACGGGCTGACGGCCGATGCGCTGGAATACGGCATGGCGGAAACGGTGCGCCGCTTCTGCCGGGCCTGCGGCCAGAAAATCTGAAAGAAGAGGCCTGCCGCGGTGGATGCAGGGCAGGCCCAAAGTCACCTCGGGCGGGGTCGGCTCAGGCTGACAGCGCGGCCTTGTTGGCGACGAAATAATCCTTGAGCGTCTGAGGCTCTCTGCCCGTCAGCCTCGTGAAATCGTCGGTGACGATATCGAATTTGCCGGCGCGGATATTGGCGTCGGCGGAGACCAGCATGTCGGCTACGAAGCCCGGCAGGCCGGCACCGCGCATGCCCTGGCCGAGCTGCTCGTCGTTTACGGGAACGACGTCCAGCGGCTTGCCGGTGGCTTCGGTGGCGATCGCGGCGATTTCCTTTGGAGTCAGCGACTGCTTGCCCGTCAGCGTATAGATGCCGGTGCTTCCGGCGGCGAGGACCGAGGCGATGGCGAGCGCGCAGTCATCACGCGAGATGGTCGAGATTTTGCCGTCGCCGGCCGAGGTGAACCATTTTCCGGCCTGCAGATTGTGCGGCATGCTGTGCAGGTAGTTATCGTGATACCAGGCGTCGCGGACGATCGCGTAAGGGATGTCGCTCTCCTTGATGGCGTTTTCGGTGCCGAGATGGTCGGGCGCGAAGGTGACGAGCGAATTATCCGGGGAAGGCATGGAAGTGTAGGCGATGTGCTTCACGCCGGCCTTCACGGCAGCGGCAACGGCTGCCTTGTGCTGCGTCAGGCGCTTGCCGGGCGTATCCAGCGCATCGGTGCTGATGATCAGCAGGCGGTCGACGCCGGCAAAGGCTGCTTCGAGACTGGCGGCGTCATCAAAATCCGCTTTTCGGGTGATGACCCCTTTGGCGGCGAGGGTGGCGAGCTTCTCCGGGCTGCGGGTCGCGGCGACGATATTGGCCGGGGCGACCCTGTAGTTTTCGATCAGGTGATGGATGACGCGCTGGCCGAGCTGGCCTGCAGCGCCGGTGACGAGAATGGTTTCGCTCATAGTATCCTCTAGTGGTTGATAGGTGGTCTCAAAAAGAGAGTAGCACTAGAATAGGAATTGACTTCAGCCTGTAAAGAAGGCAGTTTTTCGGGAGTTCGTTACTAAAAAGGAACCAGCTCGTGGCCGGAACCATTCTCAATCTCAAGGCGAGAACGTCGGGTGCGCGGCGCGAAATCGACCTTGCCGGTCTGGATTTTACTAATTGCCCTGTCAGAGACGTGTTGCAGAAGATTGGCGGCAAATGGTCGACGCTGCTGCTCGAGGCGCTGGCCAAGCAGCCCTATCGTTTCGGGGAATTGCGCCGGATGATCCCGGATATTTCCCAGCGCATGCTGACGCAGTCTCTGCGCGACCTGCAGCGGGACGGCTATATCGAGCGGGAGGTTTTTCCGACGAAGCCGCCGAGTGTCGAATACCGGATGACCGAGCTTGGGCGGTCGCTCTACACAGTGCTGTCGCAGCTTCTGAACTGGGCGGAGGCGAACCATGACGAGGTTCGCGCCGCACGGCTGCGGTTCGACTCAGAAGAATGAGAGACCGGATCAGGCGGGCATTCCGCCTGATCCGGATTTGATTACTTCTCGCGGCCTTCCGTCAGGAAGAATAGGAAGGCGATGGCCGGGAAGCAGAAGCCGATCCACGCTGCCATGTTCCATCCACCGGTTGCATAAGCCCAGCCGCCGAGTGCAGAGCCAATCGCGCCCCCGGTGAAGAAAGTCGCCATGAACAGACCGTTCAGGCGGCCGCGATGTTCCGGGCTCAGCCCGTAGATGGCGCGCTGGCCGCAGACGAGGTTGGTCGTCACACCGAAATCCAGAAGGATCGCAGCAGCCGTCAGCAGGACCAGCGCCATCAGTGAGCCGTCGGTGGCGAACTGGCTGATGAGGAAGGACCCCATGCCAAGCAGCATCGCGAGCGTGGAGGCGACTTTCGTCAGGCCTCGATCGGCCAGGCGGCCGGCGATCGGCGAGGCGATGGCGCCGGCAGCGCCCGCCAGAGCGAAGAGGGCTATGCCACTCTGCGATATGCCGAAAGCGGGGCTTGCGAGCAGCAGTGGTGCGGTCGTCCAGAACAGACTGAAAGCGCCGAACATGCCTGCCTGATAGAGAGCACGGCGCTGCAGCACGCGTGAGTTCAGCGCCAGATGGCCCATTGAGGCCAGCAGTTCACCATAACGCAGCTTGGTATGGGGGATGCGGACCGGCAGGTTGGCGCGCAGGACGATGCCGAGCGCAATCATGACGGCGGCGGTGACGTAATAGACCATGTGCCAGGACGAGGCTTCGGCAACGAGGCTGGCAAAGGGGCGGGCGAGCATGATGCCACAGAGCAGGCCGCTCATGACATTGCCGACGACCTGGCCGCGTGTCGCATCCGGCGCCATGCTGGCGGCGAAGGGAACGAGGACCTGCGCTGCGACCGAGGCGAGGCCGATACAAAGCGACGCTGTCAGGAACATGCCGGGCGTGGAGGAGAAGGCCGCACCGATGAGCGCAAGTGCGGAGCCGACCGTCAGCGTCAGGATGAGACGGCGATTTTCAAAGAGGTCGGCAAGCGGCACCAGAAGCAGAAGGCCGAGACCGTAGCCGATCTGCGTCAGCGTGACGATCAGGCCGGTTGCGGCAGGCGAGAAGCCGAGATCGGCGCTGATCAGGCCAGCAAGCGGCTGGCCGTAATAGAGGTTGGCGGCCACGAAGCCGCACGAGGCTGCAAAAAGGAAGGTTAGCCAGGGGGATAGGGCTCGGGGCATGGCCGCATCCGGCGTGGTGGCTGAAACACTCATCAGAAACTCCAATAGGCAATGATCGGGAGGATTGAATGCAATTTAATCGTCTGTCGCCACCCGATCCCTGATCGGATGCCGATATTTATGTCGTCACGTCACGAGCCGCATCGCAGCTTCGGCCGCAGCCATCATCTCTTCCTCGCCGCGTCCCGTCCTCCCGATGACGCGGAAGCCCTTGGTAAGGCAGAGAAAGGTGAGGGCCGTGGCATCTGCGTCCACGCCAAGCGGAATGGTGCCATCGGCTTGACCGATGCGGATGAGATCGGCCATCAGCTTTTCGTCTGCGGAAAAGGCGGCGGCCACGTGCTCCGCCGTGTCCTGGTCCAGCAGGGAAATATCGTTCGCACCGCCGACGACGAGACAGCCCTTGAGGCCGGCTTCGCCATGGGAAAGCTCGGCATAATACAGCACCATCTGGAAAACCTTTTCGCGGCCGGTCTTTGCGGCTGCAATCCTGGCTTCCAGGCGGCCACGGCCGAGCTGACGATAGCGCTTGAAGGCGGCAAGGAAGATACCGCGTTTGTCCTTGAACGCCTTATAGACACTGCCTGAGGCAAGGCCCATGGCTTCGGTGAGTTCGCTGATGGAGGCAGCATGATAGCCGCGCTCTGAGAAGACGCGCAGCGCAGCATCGAGTGCAGCGTCCATGTCGAACGCGCGCGGGCGGCCACGGCTGCGGGTTTTGGTGTCGGGTGTCGTAGGGTCGGCAAGTGTCATGCCGATCAATTAGGAAATGATCGTTTCCAAATCAAGTGAAATTTTCGCGACGCAGCAAAATCAGAGATCGAGCACCCAGGTTTGGCCGTTGGCCTCCGGACCGAACATCCTGTGTCTCTCCTCGGAGACAAGCCGGAAACCGGCTTTCTGGTAGATGGCGCGGGCCGCATGCAGGATGTCGTTGGTCCAGAGCGAAATCTGCCGGTAGCCTTTGCGGCGCGAGAAGGCGATGCATTCATCGACGAGTTGCCTGCCGAGGCCAAGACCACGGGCGGCCTTGTCGACATAGAGCAGCCGGAGTTTAGCAACGCCGTCGCCGCCATTGGTGATCAGCACGGAGCCGAGATTGATGCCGCCGCGCTCGGCGATCCAGCAATATTCCATCTCGGGATCGAAATTTGCGAGGAACTTGCCGGCGACTTCGGCGACCAGCCCTTCGAAGCGCAGGTCCCAACCATATTCCTCGGCATAGAAACGCCCTTGGCTCTGGACGATCCAGCCGATGTCGCCGGCGCGATGCGGGCGGATGATCGCGGCGGCGGGTTTTGCCTGCGGATCCAGGATAGAACGGATGGTCCGCATGGCGGCAACGGCTGCCTGCGCTTCGCCATCGGCCAAAGTGTCGAAACGGGCGGCGATCTGGGCATTGGAGCGCTGGCCAAGCTCTTCGAACTGGGCGCGTCCCTTGCCGGTGACAGTGATGATCTGGCTGCGCTGGTCGGTCGGATCGGGCGATGTCTCGATGAAATCTTCTTCACGGAAGCGCTTGAGAATACGGCTCAGATAGGCGGGGTCGAGGTGCAGGTCCCGGGCGAGCAAACCGGCATTGACGCCGTCATGCGAGCCGATCTCGAAGAGCACGCGGGCATCGGTGAGCGTGAAGGGCGTGTCGAGATAGGCCTTGTTCAAGAGGCCGAGGAAGTTCGTGTAGAAGCGGTTGAAATCTCGGGCGGATTCGATGAGGGCGAGTTGGGTCATGGCAGGGTCTCCTGATAGATACCCTGCCGCTTTTAATTGACTGAGTCAACTAATTTGATGACTTAGGCTGCATCCTCTTCATCCTCGGTCATCTCGCTTTCGAGTGCGAAATCGACGGCGGCGCAGGCATGGATCGCCGTCGTGTCGAAGCCGGGCAGGGGCAGGTGGTCGGGATCGAGGATCAGGCAGATCTCCGTGCAGCCGAGGATGATGCTGTCGGCACCCTTGGAACGGGCGCGTTCGATCACGGCCATCAGCTTCTCGCGCGAGCTGTCGAGCACCTTGCCGGCGCAGAGCTCGTTGAAGATGATGTCGTGGACCGTCGTGCGGTCGGCGGCATCAGGCACGACGATGTCGAGGCCGAGGCTCTTCATGCGACCGCTATAGAAGCCGTGCTCCATTGTGTAGCGCGTGGCGAGCAGCAGCGGGCGCTTGCAGCCGGCGGCGTGGATCGTCTTCGCGGTCTCGTCGATGATGTGGATCAGCGGCACGGAGATATGTGTAGCAACTTCCGGCGCGATCAGGTGCATTGTGTTGGTACAGATCAGCACGCAATCGGCGCCGCCGATCTGCAGGCGCAGTGCGATGTCGCCGAGGCGCGAAGCGGCCATATCCCAGGCGCCGGCCTTCTGCAGGGCGACAATCTCCTCGAAATTCACCGAATGCATGGTCAGTTCGGCGGAAGCGAGACCGCCCAGGCGCTCGCGCACCATTTCGTTGATGAGGCGGTAATAGACTGCCGAACTCTCAAAGCTCATGCCGCCGATCAGGCCGATTGTTTTCATGGATGGTCGCTCCCTCTGGTGTTCTAAGATGCGCTGATGATGCGGTAAATCGGGCGCCGTTTGTTTGCAAAGTTTGTGCTCTTATCGCGATATATGCTAATGTTTCGCGTCGTTTTTCGGTATCTCGCAAATTTCGGGCGTGAGGAGTGCAATCATGATCGACGATCGCGACAGGCGGATTCTCGATATGCTGCAGGAGAATGCAGGCATCTCCGTGACCGATCTTGCCGAACAGGTGGCGCTTTCGGTTTCGGCCTGCTCGCGGCGTATCCAGCGGCTGGAGGAGACCGGTCATATAGCGCGACGCATCGTCGTGCTGGACCGGGAGCGCATGGGCGTGCCGACGACAGTTTTCGCGCTCGTCAAGACGGCGCATCATTCCGACGAATGGACGGAGAGCTTCCGGCGGGCGATCAGCGATATACCCGAGATCGTCGAAGCGCACCGGCTGACTGGCAATTACGATTACATCTTGAAGGTCGTGCTGCCGCGCGTCGAGCATTACGATGTCATCTACAAACGGATCGTGCGGCGGATCGAGCTTTTCGACGTGTCGGCTTCGATCTCTATGGAACTCCTGAAACAGGGTACGTCCATACCCGTTTCCTATGCCTGACGCTGTGGGCAGACATGCCGAAACGGTGGTTGAATCCTTCGTTCGAAAGGCGACATTTGTTGCAGCGCAATGACGAAAGGGTAGGGTCATGAGCGAACATCACGTCGTCGTTGTCGGCGGCGGTTTTGGCGGGCTGCAGCTCGTCAACGGATTGAAAGGTGCGGGCGTGAGGATCACGCTCATCGACCGGCGTAACCACCATCTCTTCCAGCCGCTTCTTTATCAGGTGGCAACGACCATTCTGTCCACGTCCGAGATCGCCTGGCCGATCCGCCATCTCTATGCCGACCGGCCCGAAGTGACCGTGCTGCTCGGCGAAGTCAATGGCGTCGACCCGCAAGCAAAGAGTGTTTCGCTGCGCAGCGGCATGGTGCTGAACTACGATACGTTGGTGCTGGCGACCGGCGCCACGCATGCCTATTTCGGCCATGACGAATGGGAGCCCGTCGCGCCCGGCCTGAAAACACTCGAAGATGCGACAACGATCCGGCGTCGTGTACTGCTCGCCTTCGAGCGGGCGGAAGTGGAAAGCGATCCGGCCGTGCGCGATGCATACCTGACCTTCTCCATCGTCGGCGCAGGCCCGACAGGCGTCGAACTTGCGGGCATCATCGCCGAACTTGCGCATTTCACGCTGCCAAAAGAATTCCGTAACATCGACACGCGCAAGACTCGCGTCGTGCTGATCGAGGCAGGCGCCCGCGTCCTGCCGGCCTTTGCCGAGGAGCTTTCGGCCTATGCGCGAGCAGCCTTGGAAAAGCTCGGCGTCGAGGTGCTGACGGGAACGCCGGTGACGCAATGCACCGTCGATGGCGTGACTGTTGGCGAGACCTTCATTCCAAGCCGGACGATTGTTTGGGCGGCGGGCGTGCAGGCCTCACATGCAGCGCGGTGGCTCGGTGTGCCGGCCGATCGGGCAGGGCGAACCATTGTCGAGAAGGATCTGACGGCGCCCGGTCTGCCGGATGTGTTCGTGATCGGCGATACCGCCTCCGTGACCCAGGAGAACGGCAAGCCGGTGCCGGGCATTGCGCCGGCCGCCAAGCAGCAGGGCGCTTATGTTGCAAAGGTGATCCGCGCCCGCATATCGGGCAAGCCGGCGCCGGCGCCGTTCAAATATTTTCATCAAGGGAGCCTGGCGACGATCGGCAAGAGTGCTGCGATCATCGATTTCGGCCGGATCAAGCTCAAGGGTTGGATCGCCTGGTGGATCTGGGGCCTTGCGCATATCTACTTCCTGATCGGCACGCGCTCGCGCTTCACGGTCGCCTGGAATTGGCTGTGGATCTATCTCAGCGGCCAGCACAGCGCCCGTCTGATCACCCAGCGCGAGACGATGCGCGACGACGGGTAGGGCGCGAATGAGCTGTAAAGAAAAAGGGCGGCCCGGGAGCCGCCCTCTCTGTTTCGTTACGCTGCCAGTGAGGCGATATCGATGACAAAGCGGTAGCGCACGTCGCTCTTCAGCACGCGCTCGTAGGCTTCATTGACTTGCTGGATGTTGATCTTCTCGATTTCGGAGACGATGTTGTGCTCGCCGCAGAAGTCGAGCATTTCCTGGGTTTCCTTGATCGAGCCAATCATCGAGCCGGAAATGCTCTTGCGGCCGGGAACCAGCGAGAAAGCGTGGACCGGGATCGCATTCTCGGGAATGCCGACCACGACGAGGGCGCCATCCACCTTCAGGAGCCGGAGATAGGCATTCCAGTCGATCTCGGCGCTGACCGTGCAGATAATGAGGTCGAACGTGCCGGCGAGCTTCGTGAAGGTTTCCGCGTCGTTGGTGGCGTAATATTCCTTGGCGCCGAGCTTCAGGCCGTCTTCCTTCTTGGAGAGGGTCTGGGAGAGGACGGTGATATCAGCGCCCATGGCGGCACCGAGCTTGACGCCCATATGGCCGAGGCCGCCCATGCCGACGATCGCGACCTTCTTGCCGGGGCCGGCCTTCCAGTGGCGCAGTGGCGAATAGAGCGTGATCCCGGCGCAGAGCAGCGGTGCGGACGCATCGAGCGGAAGGTTGTCCGGAATGGACATGACATAGCCTTCCTTGACGACGATCGAGTCGGAATAGCCGCCCTGGGTGCGGGTCTTGCCGTCGGCTTCGAACTCGTTGTAGGTGCCGACGAGGCCCGGCATATACTGCTCCAGATCGACGTCGCGCGAGGCGCAGCCGACGCAGCTGTCGACGAAGCAGCCGACGCCGACCCGGTCGCCGACCTTGAACTTGGTCACTTCGGAACCGACGGCAGTCACGATGCCGGCGATCTCATGGCCCGGTACGATCGGATAAACGGCGTTCTTCCACTCGTTGCGGACGGTGTGGATGTCCGAATGGCAGATGCCGGCAAACTTGATGGAGATGACGACATCATCCGGATTTGGATCGCGGCGTTCGAAGGTGAAGGGCGTCAGCGGCTTGGAAGCGTCAGTCGCGGCGTAGCCTCTAGCGATAGGCATGGGAACCATCCTTTTTCGATTTGGGAGGGGTGGGTGAGAGGGTGAGCGGACTATCGCGCCGAACGACGTCAAAGCGTTAGAGCGATACTCTCAGCTTTTTGCACGATCCTGCAAAAGTGAGCCGGACACCTGTTTGCGAAATGAAAAAGCGTCTTTACATAGAGACGGTATCGCTGGCGCCAGACAGAAAGAATTGCCGATGACATTGCCTTTCAATCCCTATCGGGAAATCGTCGATATCGCGATGCGCTTTGCGCCCGGCGATGGCGAGTTTCGGACCGCAATCGGCAATCTCCACATCAGCCGGCGCTCGAACCCGAGCGATCCGCTGCACAGCAGCTACAAGCCCTGCTTTGCCTTTGTGCTGCAGGGCGCCAAGAGCCTGCGCCTCGGGAATGAATTCATCAGTTACGGAACCGGAGACTATCTTCTGACCTCGCTCGATCTGCCGGTCGCCTGGCGCATCGCCGAAGCAAGCCCGGAAGTGCCGCATCTCTGTCTGGGGCTCGCGATCGACTCCGAAAAGCTGCTGGAGCTCTTGAGCCGCATTGATATTCCGCGCCCAGCGTCCCACACCGACGGCCAGCGCGGCATGACCGTCAACGTCGCGCCGCCGGAGCTGCTGGACGCTGCCCTGCGCCTGTTGCGCTTGCTCGATCGTCCAAATGACATTCCGGCCATGGCGCCGCTGATCGAGCAGGAAATCCTCTATCGGATACTGACCGGGCCCGATGGCGAGCGGCTGATCAACATCGCGACGGCCGACAGCCACAGCAACAGGATCGCGCGCGCCGTCGCCTGGCTGAAGGAAAACTTCGCCCGACCGCTGCGCATCGAGGATCTTGCCGATCACGTCAGCATGAGTGCGTCCTCCTTCCATCACCACTTCAAGTCGGTGACGGCAATGACGCCGATGCAGTATCAGAAGCAGCTTCGCCTGCACGAGGCGCGGCGGCTGATGCTGGTGGAACGGCTCGATGCGGGTACGGCCGGCCATCAGGTCGGCTATCAGAGCCCGTCACAGTTCAGCCGCGAATATAGTCGCCTCTATGGCGCATCGCCGGCGCGCGATGTCGACGGCGCGCGAGACGCCATCGCTGCAGAATAGGCTCAGCCCGGAAATTTCAGCGCCTTGTCGTTGCGGCACTTGGCAAGTGCCAGCTGGCGGAAGGAGAGGATGCGGGTGATGCGTTCCTTGCCGTCTGTCTCGACGCTCAGGCAGGCGCAGGCATAGCCGTAATTGCCGTTGGTGCGCACATAGTCGTGCTCGGAAATATCAGGGATCAGGTCCATGCCCTGGGGCTCGTCGTCGGCTCCCTGCGTCATGATCGTCCAGGTGTTTTCCGCGTCGTCCAGCCACCAGTTGGCAGGCGTCGGGTTCTCGAGCCAGCCGCAGCGCGTCTCGGCGGCAATAGCCGGAACGGCGAGGGCGAGCGACAAGGCGGCGGCAAATGCTGTTCTCTTCATGGCGATTCTCCTTGAGGCCGAATGCTCACCCATTTGCTCGCCTTCGAACAGTCGAATTCCGCTGTTTCATATGAGATGAAAAAATCTGCTGATGCTTCTTGACGGGAGCCTGCGTTCTGGCGCATAAACGCCACGAACCGTACCGTACGGTACGTAAATGGGGAGTTGGAACCGTGTCAGTCGATGTCGCAGAGCCAAGCGAGTTTTCGCCACGCCAGAACGCTGTTCTGGAGCAGGCGCTGCAGCTACTCGTCGATGGCGGCGAGAAGGCGCTGACGACCTCGGGTGTGGCGCGCGCTGCCAACTGCTCCAAGGAAAGTCTCTACAAGTGGTTCGGCGATCGTGACGGTCTGCTGTCGGCGATGATCGCCTATCAGGCGAGCAAGGTGCGCACCTTCGAGCGCAGCGGCGAGCGGCTGACCTATACGAGCCTGCACGACCATCTCGTGATTTTCGCCCGTGACCTGCTCGAAGTTCTCGCCGGCGACGTGTCGCTGGCGCTGAACCGGCTGGCGATCGGCCAAATCAACAAGACGGAGGCGCATCGCGACGGCTCCAAGCTCGGCAAGCTCCTGCTCGAGCGCGGCCGCCGGCAGATCGACCGCCGTGCCATGGCGCTGATCGATGCCGGCAAGAGGGCAGGGTTGTTGCGTTTCATGGATGCCGACGAAGCCTACCATACGCTTTACGGTCTCGTCGTTTCCGATCTGCATGTACGCATGCTGCTCGGCGAGCCGGGCCTGAAGGATACCGCGCGTCAGGCGGAGAAGGCAGTGACCGCTTTCCTGCGCCTATACGGTACGGAAAAGGTTTTGGCGGAGATGCCGATCCTCGGCTGACCCGTTTTATACAGTCAACAAGACAAGCAAAAGGGAAGGAATTTCAATGCGCGTCTATTACGATCGTGATGCCGATCTCAACCTCATCAAGTCGAAGAAGGTCGCCGTCATCGGCTATGGTTCGCAGGGTCGCGCACATGCGCTGAACCTCAAGGATTCCGGCGCCCAGAACGTCGTCATCGCACTCAAGGCCGGTTCGCCGACGGTCAAGAAGGCCGAAGCCGACGGCTTCAAGGTCATGACGGTTGCCGAAGCTGCCGCCTGGGCGGACCTGATGATGATGGCAACCCCGGACGAACTGCAGGCCGACATTTACAAGGCCGATATCGCTCCGAACATTCGCGACGGCGCTGCCATCGCCTTCGCACACGGCCTCAACGTTCACTTCGGCCTCATTGAGCCGAAGGCTTCGGTCGACGTCGTCATGATCGCCCCGAAGGGCCCGGGCCACACCGTTCGCGGTGAATACCAGAAGGGCGGCGGCGTTCCCTGCCTCGTTGCCGTTCACCAGAACGCTTCCGGCAATGCACTTGAACTCGCCCTCTCCTACGCCTGCGGCGTCGGCGGCGGCCGTTCGGGCATCATCGAAACCAACTTCCGCGAAGAGTGCGAAACCGACCTCTTCGGCGAACAGGTCGTTCTCTGCGGCGGTCTCGTCGAGCTCATCCGCGCCGGTTTCGAAACGCTTGTTGAAGCCGGTTACGCGCCGGAAATGGCCTATTTCGAATGCCTGCACGAAGTGAAGCTGATCGTCGATCTGATCTACGAAGGCGGCATCGCCAATATGAACTACTCGATCTCCAACACGGCCGAGTGGGGCGAATACGTCACCGGTCCGCGCATCATCACCGAAGAAACCAAGGCCGAGATGAAGCGCGTGCTGAAGGACATTCAGACCGGCAAGTTCACCTCCGAGTGGATGCAGGAATACCGTTCCGGCATGGCCCGCTTCAAGGGCATCCGCCGCAACAACGACGCTCACCAGATCGAAGAAGTCGGCGCCAAGCTGCGCGGCATGATGCCGTGGATCGGCAAGAACAAGCTGGTCGACAAGGCTGTCAACTAAGCGGTTCTCGGACTGTGCTTGCGAGAGGCCGGGGCGAAAGCTCCGGCCTTGTTATTTGGCCGCTAAAAGACTAGGTTTCTGACTAGTCAGGAGAAAGTCGATGCGTCAATGGCAGGTGCAGGATGCGAAGGCGCGTTTCAGCGAAATGCTGGATGCCTCGCTTGAAGAGGGACCGCAGCTCGTTTCCAAGCGTGGCGAGCCGAAGGCTGTGCTGATCTCGGTCGACGAATGGGAAAGGCTCAAGCAAAGGGCAAGGCCGACGGCGAAAGAGGTGCTTCTTGCACCGGAGCCGAGATTTGAACTCGATATTCCACCGAGAGGCGGTCTGAAGCGGCGCAAGCCTGTCGTATTCGAGTAATGTATATCCTCGACACCAATGTCATATCTGAACTTCGGCGCAGGAAGCCGCACGGGGCTGTTTTGAGCTGGTTCAACGGTCTTGCGGAAGGAAGCTTTCATATTGCGGCGGTCACTGCTGGCGAAATCCAGGCCGGCATCGAGATGACGCGCCGGCAGGATGCCGCGAAGGCTCGAGAAATTGAGGCGTGGTTGGACGGCCTGCTGCTTTCCCTGCCGGTCTTGCCTGCTACCGCGGCTGTCTTCCGAAAATGGGCCGAGTTGATGGATCGGTCGTCGGACGACTTGATCGAGGATTGTCTGATCGCTGCAACGGCGATTGTGCACAATATGACCGTAGCGACCCGGAATACCCGTGATTTCGAGGCCTTTCCTGTCCAGGTTTTCAACCCATTCGACTATAGAGACGTCAATTAACTGGTTCTCATAGTGGCATTGCGAAAGGCCGGGGCGAAAGCTCCGGCCTTTTCATTTACGGGCGGCAAGATATAGCCAGCGGGTCGGCTTACCGTCGTAACCGCCGCCATCCGCTTCGTTGATCGTGACGTCTCTCCAGCCGCCGGCAACGAGTAAGTCCTGCAGCCATTCCCTTGAAGGATAGTTGTAGTAACGCCCGAAACCATCATGGCCTTCGGCGGTGCCGGCCTTGAAGCTCGCATGAAAGATGCCGTCTTCCTTCAGAGCGTTGCGGATGAGGGCAAGAACGCCGGCGAGGTCGGCGCGGGGTACATGCAGGAGGCTCGCTTCGGCCCAAACGCCGTCGAATTCTTCGTATGCGGCAAGCTCCTCGAAGCCCATGACCTTCACCGGCCTGCCGATCAGTTTTTCGGCTTGCCGGGCAAGCTCGGCCGAGCCGTCGGTCGGTGTTACTTCGAAGCCCTTCGACAGCATGTAGGCGCAGTCCTGTCCGCCGCCGCAGCCGAGTTCGAGAATGCGCGCCTGCTCGGGGAGGGCAGCGAGGAAGGCGTCGAGCCTTGTTGTGGGTGGCTTACGATCGCGCGTCGCGTAAGTTTCCGCATTGTCGTGGTAGAAAGCGGACGTATCATTGTTGGACATGAGAAAAATATCGATCCTAATTATTGGTCGGGCCGAAGATGTTTTTCTGGGAGCTGGTCAGCTCCGATAATATAGACGATGAGCACGCCTTCCGGCATTATGCGATAGAAGGCGACATGCCGTCTATGAAGGATGCGGCGAAGGCCGGTGCCGAGTTCGCTGCAGTCTCTTCCCATGAAAGGCGTTTCTGCGAGAAGTTCGAAAATCCTGTGCAGGTCAATCAAATAGGCGTCGGCCTGCGCTTCGCCGAAGGTGAGATGGGAATATTCGTAAATGCCTGAAAGCCTGGCGTCTGCGGTTTGAGTAAGCCTATATGCGGCCACGCAACTTTGCCTTCTTGTCTGCCAGAATGTCCGGAATGCGTCTATCGCTCCGGCCGCTCTGCTCGGCCTTCTTCAGGATGTCTCGCAGTTCGTCATCATCGAACTTGTGGTTTTCCTGATCGCGGAGGACGAGATCGCGAAAAAACGCGCTGGCGTCGCTGTACTTACCGCTGGTCACACGGACAGCGATGTAGTCTGCCAGACTATCCGGAAGTGAAATCGTCATCTTCGTCATTGAATCGATACCGTCAGTAAGTTCCAGTGCGAGCTATCCCGGGAGGAAACTAGCATTTCTCAAGCTCCGATTGAAGCAAGAGCTTCCTGGCTTTCGTAGGATCTCTTACCGCAAAAAAACCGGGCAGTACGCCCGGTTTCAAGATATCTTTTTAGAGTCAAGTCTGTGTCGCCATCGCGATCCCGCTATCCGGAGTTCAGATCACAGAACGCGGCGCGTCCAGCCGCGCTCGTCATTCGTGATGCCCTTCTGCAGGCTGACGAGCTGCTGGCGCAGATCCGTGGTCAGCTTGCCGGTCTGTCCGTCGCCGACCTTGAACTCGCCGCCGGCGTGGCGCACGAGACCGATGCCGGCGAGCACCGCGGCCGTACCGCAGGCGAAGGCTTCGACCAGCTTGCCGCTGGCAGCATCTGCCTGCCATTCCTCGAAGGAGTAGGGGCGTTCCTCGATGCGCAGGCCTTTTTCCTTGGCGAGCACGATCACCGAGGCGCGGGTGATGCCCGGCAGGATCGTGCCGCCGAGCGGCGGAGTAACGACCGATCCGTCATTCATGACAAAGAAGACGTTCATTCCGCCGAGTTCCTCGACCCAGCGATGCTCGGCAGCATCTAGGAAGACGACCTGGTCGCAATCCTTCTTTGCTGCTTCTGCCTGTGCGACGAGGCTGGCTGCATAGTTGCCGCCGCACTTGGCAGCGCCCGTGCCGCCGGCGGCTGCGCGGGTATACGTGGTCTCGACCCAGAGCGAGACGGCCTTGGCGCCGCCCTTGAAATAGGCGCCGACCGGGGAGGCGATGATGCAGAAGATATATTCCTGGGCCGGGCGAACGCCGAGGAATGCCTCGTTGGCGAACATGAAGGGGCGCAGGTAGAGGCTGGCGTCGCCGGAGGGAATCCAGTTCTTGTCGACGCGAACAAGCTCTTCGACCGCCTTCAGGAAAAGGTCTTCCGGCACTTCAGGCATTGCCATGCGGGCAGCCGATTTCGCGAAGCGGCGGGCATTCTCTTCAGGTCGGAAGAGCAGGATCCGACCATCGTCTGCCTTGTAGGCTTTCATGCCTTCGAAGATTTCCTGGGCATAGTGGAGCACGGCGCTCGCGGGATCGAGCTCCAGAGGACGCCTCGGCGTAACCTTCGCATCGTGCCAGCCTTTGTCGGCCGTCCACCGTGCCAAAACCATGTGATCGGTGAAGATCTTGCCGAAGCCGGGCGTTTCCAGTGCCTTGATGCGGTCGGCGTCGGGGACGGGAGACTTGTGGAATTCGATTGTGATTTCAGGAGAGGTCGACGTCGCGGTCATTGCTGGCACCTTGATAGTCCATTGAATAATGGCCGGCACACTACTGCCGCCGGGCCGGTTTTGGAAAGGTCTGAATCAGCCGGTTTCGGCTTTTTGATCAGAGGAATAAACGCCTGATGTGGCGAACCTTCACAAGCGAGGCAAGCCATTCGATCTGGTTGGGTGAAATCTCCGATGTCAGCCCGATCGGCCTCAAGGCTTTCAATTATAGGATCCTAAACTTGTCACAGTGAAAAGAAAATAGGTCAGTATTATTGACATAATTTCTCCCCCATGGTGAGCTGCAGGCATTACAAAAAATGAGGAAACATCCATGCTGAACTGGGACGCAATGTTTGCGACGCGCTCTTCGAGGATGCGCGCTTCGGAGATCCGCGAGCTCCTGAAACTTCTCGACCGGCCTGACATCATCTCCTTTGCCGGCGGTATTCCGGATCCGGCGCTGTTTCCGGACAAGGAGTTCAAGCAGGCCTATGCGGAGATTTTCGACAGTTCGGCCGTCAACTCTGCTCTGCAATATTCGGTTTCCGAAGGCTACAAGCCGTTGCGGGAATGGCTCGTCAAGCAGATGGCCGCTCTCGGCATTCCCTGCGGGCTCGACAATGTCTTCATCGTTTCCGGTTCGCAGCAGGGCCTCGATTATTTCGGCAAGCTCTTCCTCTCGCCCAACGATACGGCACTCGTCACCTGGCCGACCTATCTCGGCGCGCTGCAGGCCTTCAATGCCTATGAGCCTGCCTATGACCAGCTGACGCCCGGCGGCAACCGCACGCCGGCCTCCTACCGCGAAGCCGCCGCCCAGAAGGGCGGCAAGGTAAAGTTCGCCTATCTTTCGGCAGACTTCTCCAATCCGACCGGCGAAACCGTCGACCGCGATGGCCGCGAAAAGCTCCTGAAGCTTGCTGAAGAGCTCGACATCGCGGTCATCGAAGATGCGGCCTACCAGTCGCTGCGCTACGATGGCGATCCGATCCCGCCGATCCTCGCGCTGGAGATTGTCGAGAAGGGCCATATCAACAATACGCGCACGATCTATTGCGGCAGCTTCTCCAAGACGCTGGCGCCTGGCCTTCGGGTCGGTTTCATCGTCGCCAACGCGCCCGTGATCCGCAAACTGGTGCTGATGAAACAGGCAGCCGACCTGCACTCCTCGACCATCAACCAGATGGCGATTGCGGAAGTCGCCGAGCGCGGTTTCGATGCGCAGGTCGCCAAGATCAGGGCCGCCTACAGCCATCGCCGCAACTGCATGCTGGCAGCCCTCGAAAGATACATGCCTGCGGGCACAAGCTGGACGAAGCCGGAAGGCGGCATGTTCATCTGGGTCACGCTGCCCAAGGGCATGGACGGTGCCGAGCTGCTTGCGAAGTCCCTCGAAAGCGCCAAGGTCGCCTTCGTCCCGGGCAAGGCCTTCTTTGCCGATGGTTCGGGCGCCAACACATTCCGCGTCAGCTTCTCCTGCGCCAACGAAAAGATGATCGACGAGGGCATCAGCCGTCTCGGCAAACTGATTGCCAGCGAGATCGGCTGATATAATTCAAGAATGGGCGGCGATCAGAAAATCGTCGTCCAGCCTTCATTCGCGGTTTCGCTCTTGCCGTAGCCGACACGGTCGGCGACCGCGCCATCGGCATTGATGAGGATGATATCGCCGCCCTTGTTGGCGAGTTGCGGACCGCCATTTTCCGGGTCGAGTGTGATCGTGCGGAATTCGCCTGGAGCGAGCGAACCCGAGAGCTTCTGGCGGCGGCCTTCGCCATCTTCCAGCGACCAGCCTTCGATCGATGTCGTAACGTCGGAGCGATTGACCAGCGTCACCGTCTCATCTTCGGTGCCGTCGGGATGGTTCACCGGATTGATCATCGCAGCGACGATGCGCAGCGACGAAGCGACGATCGGCTGCGGACGGCGGGTGCCTTCGCCGCGGCCCTGACCGCCTCTGTTGTCGCCGACGGGGCGGCCTGTATTGGCGTCGGTATTCCAGTTCTGCGATTGGAAGCCGAGGAAGATCGCTGCCCAATGGTCTTCATCGGAAAACTGGATCAGCAGCGCCCCGTCCTGATTGGGGCCGCTGGTCGCGCTGAAGCTGCCGCTGTCACCCTGGTTCATATGGATGTCGTGGATGCCGTTGCCGGGCTCGAAGCCGAAATATTCATCCGGCTTGTTCTGCTCCGGCCCCCAGGCTTCGCCGAAAGCATAGAAGTGGATGGATTTGTCGGCGATGCCCTCCTGCACGATCGGCTCGATGAAATCGCGCAGGTCGTTCTTCGGCCCGTCGAGCTGGAACGGGGCGACATTCATGTCCTCGCGCTCGATCATGCCGCCGCGCACATAGTCGATAGCGAGATCCTTGCGGTCTCCCCTGATGTCCGTAAGACCCATCGGCAGGGCGGCAAGCTCTGCGGTCAGCTCCGCGTGCTGGAAATCCGTGACATTGGCGTAAAGCAAGTCGTGCGGCGATTCCTTCGAGCGCACGTTGAGGGCGATGCGATAGCTTGTGCCGCCGGCCTCGATGCGGATTTCGATATGAGGATCGTTGTCGTCGTCAAGGGCGAGCGCCGAAGCCGTGCCCTTCAGCACCTTGTAATTCCGGAGCATGGTGAACTCGTGGTGGGGGGACGAGGTGCCACGATAGCATGGCGAAACGCAGCTTTTGTGACGCTGGTTTTCCGCCATGCAACGCTTTAGAGAATTTACTTCTTCACGTGCGGCGCAAAGAGTTCCATGTCGGCTTCGCTCAGTCTGTCGTTTGCCGTGTTCAGTTGATGCCAGTAGGGGTAGATCACCGGCGGTACGCTGACATCGTCGAGGCGCTTGCGCTCCTCATCCGAGAGTTTCAGGTCGGCGGCGGCAAGATTGTCCTTGAACTGCGCCTCGGTGCGACCGCCGATGATGACCGATGTGACCGCCCTGCGGCCGATCAGCCAAGCAAGTGCGACCTGTGCTGCCGAAACACCGCGTTCCCGACCGATCGCCACCAGCGTCTCGACGATATTCCAGAGACGATTTTCGTCGCGGATCGGCGGTTCGGTCCAGCCGGCGAACTGGCGGGTACCTTCGGGGGCTACGGCATTGCGGCGATGCTTGCCGGAGAGAAGGCCGCCGGCGAGCGGGCTCCAGACGAGCACGCCGAGGCCCTGGTCTATAGAGATCGGCAGCAACTCATATTCGGCGTCGCGGGCTTCCAGCGTGTAGTGGATCTGCTGGCTGACGAAGCGCTGGTATTTGTATTCGTTGGCGATGCCGAGCGCCTTCATGATGTGCCAGCCGGAATAATTCGAGCAGCCGACATAACGCACCTTGCCCTGCCTGATCAGGGTATCGAGCGCTTCCATCGTCTCTTCGAGCGGCGTTTCACCATCCCATTCATGGACCTGATAGAGATCGATGACATCGGTCTTCATGCGCTGGAGGCTCGCCTCGCACTCGCGGATCAGATGGTAGCGCGACAGGCCGCGGTCGTTCGGGCCATCGCCCATGCCGAAGCGAGCTTTGGTCGCGAGCAGCACGCCGTTCGGGCGCTTGCCGCCGAGCACTTCGCCGATGATGCGCTCCGATTCGCCATCGGAATAAACATTGGCCGTATCGATCAGGTTGACGCCGGCATCGAGGCAGATATCGACCATGCGGCGGGCTTCCTGCACGCCGAGGTCACCGACGGTCTTTGCCCAGCCGACGCCGCCGAAGGTCATCGTGCCCATGGTCACGGTGGAAACTTTAAGGCCGGATCGGCCGAGCAAACGATATTCCATTGAAATTCCTCCTCATGAAAATGGCCTGACTGACGTACCGCAACGCAATGCCGAGGCAAGCTCGATGCCGTTCACGCCTGCGTATTTACGCCTTTGCCGACGCCTGTGCGAGGATATTAGACAATGGGTTTCTATGCGAGCGCGACGTATGTAGCCCGTAACAAGCGCTATTTCTTTGTCCTCAAAGCGATGATCATATCCGCTGCAACGAGCGGTTGGCTTCGCTCCATCCTGCGCGACAATTCGCGGACGAAGCCCGGGCTTTCATTTTTGCTGACGGCGTCGAGCAAGGCCTGACGTGAAGAACTGCAGGAGTTGGCAGCGATCAATCCCAATTCCAATGGCGAGCCGCTCTGCGGGGCATACGCAACTGCGCGCGACAAGAGGCAGTCGTTGTAGGCGACACCCTCGGGATAATCCTTCAAATCTTTGGACGGTTTACCGGCTGTCGTCTGACATGCGGCGAGACTCGCGCAGGCAAGCAGGGTCACAATTCGGATCTTCATGCAAACTCCAGGATAGTGAAAATGGATCGGCGTTGCAGAGGTAAATGATACAATCTTAAGTTAATATGGTTTTGGTTTAAACCCTACCGGGAAAGTACGCATTTTTGTCGGAAAGAAAGATGGGAAGGTATGGCCAATCAATGGCATCGTCGGCCAGATCGAAGCTACCGTTCCCTGTCACACCGCTGTAAAACACCCCGAATAAGGAGGGGCATCACCATCCGAGGATACCTTCCATGAAAACTCTAGTTTCTGCCGCTGCACTGCTCGCCGCGAGCCTTCTCGCGATCCCGGCTTCCGCTGCCAGCCTCGTCCTCTACACCAGCCAGCCGAATGAAGATGCGCAGGCGACCGTTGACGGCTTCATGGCCGCCAATCCCGATATCAAGGTCGATTGGGTGCGCGACGGTACGCCGAAGATCATGGCGAAGCTGCAGGCTGAAATCCAGGCGGGCAACCCGGTTGCCGACGTTCTCCTGATCGCCGATGTCGTGACGCTCGAGCGCCTCAAGGAAGACGGCAAGCTGCTCGCCTACAAGTCGCCGGAAGCAGCCAATTACGACGCCGCTCTCTACGACGCCGACGGCTACTACTATTCCACGAAGCTGATCACGACCGGCATCATGTACAACACCTCGGCTGCCATGAAGCCGACGAGCTGGAAGGATCTTGCCAAGCCGGAAGCCAAGGGCCTCGTCACCATGCCGAGCCCGCTTGCTTCGGGTGCCGCTCTCATCCACGCCCAGACGCTTGCTGCCGTTCCGGGGCTCGGCTGGGATTTCTACAAGTCGCTCGCCGATAACGGCGCTGTCGCTTCCGGCGGCAACGGCGTCGTCCTGAAGTCCGTCGCTTCGGGCGAGAAGGCTTACGGTATGGTCGTCGATTACCTGCCGATCCGCGAAAAGGCCAAGGGCGCTCCGCTCGAGTTCGTCTTCCCGAGCGAAGGCGTTTCGGCCGTCACCGAGCCGGTCGGCATTCTCGCCAGCGCCAAGAATGTCGACGCCGCCAAGAAGTTCGTCGATTACGTGCTCTCCGAAAAGGGCCAGGAAGGCTTCCTGAAACTCGGCTACATCCCGGCCCGCAACGGCATGAAGCTGCCCGATGGCTTCCCGGCACGTGACACGATCAAGGTTCTGCCGGTCAATGCTGCCCAAGCGCTAGAGAATACCGACAAGGATCTGAAGACCTTTACGGATCTGTTCGGTTCGAAATAATAGACCCATGCAGGGCTATGTACGTCCAGGAAACAGTCAGCCCGTCTGGCTGTTTCCTTTTATTGTTTGTGTGGTGCTTTTCCTCAGCGTGCTGCCTTTGGCGCGGCTCGCGATCGTCGGCATTTCCGCTTTTGCCAATGGCGGTGTCATGGTGGTTCTGTCCGATCCCATGGTCTGGTCGGCCGTCTATTACACCATCCTTACGGCGATCCTGGGTACCATCATTTCGCTCTTCATAGGCTGCGCCTTTGCCTATCTGCTGACGCTGACCGATATACCGGCCAAGGGGCCGCTCAGTTTCTTCTTCGTGCTGCCGATGATGATCCCGCCGCAGGTCACCGCGCTTGCCTGGGTGCAGATGTCAGGGCCGTCGAGCCCGCTTCTGAAGGCGCTGCATATCGCCCCGCCGATGGGATCGCCGCAGCCGCTTTATTCGGTCGGCGGCATTGCGCTGCTTTATGGCGTGCAGCACGCGCCTCTCGTCTATCTGGCGCTGAGGGCAGGGCTGATGACCCTGCCGCGCGACGGGGTGGAGGCGGCGCGGCTGTCGGGTGCGTCGAGCCTTCGGGTGTTCCGCGATATTATCCTGCCGCTGTCGCTGCCGGGCATCATTGCGGGTGCGGCCATCTCCTTTGTCTCATGCACCGGCAATTTCGGAATTCCCGCCATTCTCGGCATCCCGGCTTCGATCTTCACCCTGCCGACGCTGATCTTTTCCAAGTTCACCGCCTTCTCCAGCCGCACCTTTGGCGATGTGGCGCTGCTGTCGGCGATCATCGCACTGATCTCTGTCGCCGGGCTAGCTATTCAGGACCGGGCGCTGCGCGGGCGCGACTATCGCGTCATTGGTCTTTCAGGCGCCGCGGCCGCCTTCGAGCTCGGCCGGTGGAAGCTTTTCTTTGCACCACTCCTCTGGATCATCCTATTCTTCATGCTGGCGGCACCTTTCTTTGCGCTCGTCGCAGGTGCCTTGGTGCCGGCCTATGGCGTGCCGCTCACCTTCAAGACCATGACGTTCCATGCCTTCGAGGAAATCCTCTTCCGGCAGGCGGTGACGCGCACCGCCTTTATCAATTCGCTGTCTCTCGCAAGCGGCGCGGCGGTCGGCCTGCTCTGCGTGACGGTACTGGCGGCTTATGCATTGACGCGGCGCAGAGACAGGCTGTCGCGCATCGTCTCCAGCCTAGTCGAAATACCCTATTCGCTGCCGGGCATCGTCGTGGCAGTCTGCTTCATCCTTGTGTTCGCAGCTCCGATCCCGGTGCTGAACGTGACGCTTTACGGCACGGTCTGGATCATTCTCGTCGCCTATTTCTCCTCTTTCTTCGCCGTCAGCCTGAAGCCTGTGGTCAGTGCCTTTCACCAGCTCGATCCGGCATTGGAGGAGGCGGCTCGGCTTTCGGGCGCTGGCTTCTTCCGGCGGCTGAAGGATATTATCGTGCCGCTGATCGCGCCGGCGGCAGGCGCATCCGTGATCCTCGTTTTCCTGATTGCCTGCAATGAGCTGACAATTTCAGCGCTGCTCTGGTCGGCAGGCACTCAGACGCTCGGAGTCGCCATCTATAATCTCGATGACAGCGGCAGTTCCGATCTTGCCTCGGCGCTCTCCGTCCTTGTCGTCTTCATGGTCGTCGCCATGATGCTGCTTCTGGAGCTTCTGGCGAAACATCTGCCCAAGGGAGTGGTGCCGTGGCGAAGCTGATCCTCAATCAGGTGGCCAAGGATTTCGGCACGGGCAGGGCTGTTGTCAGTGGCTTTTCGCTCGATGTGCGCGAAGGCGGTTTCCTGGCGCTGCTTGGTCCCTCCGGCTGCGGCAAGACCACGGTGCTGCGCATGATCGCCGGTTTTGAGACGCCGAGCGACGGCTCCATCCATCTCGGCGAGCGGCTGCTGGCAGACGCTTCACGATCGCTGCCGCCGGAAAAACGCAACATGGCGATGGTTTTCCAGTCCTATGCGCTCTGGCCGCATATGAGTGTGGCCGATAATGTCGGCTATCCCTTAAAGGTGCGCGGCATCTCCGGCGAGGCCTACAAGATCAAGGTGCGTAGGGCGCTGTCGACTGTGCGCCTCGCCGATTATGCCGAGCGGCGACCGGCCGATCTCTCCGGCGGCCAGAGGCAGCGTGTGGCGCTCGCCCGCTGCCTGGTGACATCGCCGGATGTCGTGCTGCTCGACGAGCCGCTCGCCAATCTCGACCGGCACCTGAAGCAGGAGATGGAGGAGACGTTCCGCGAGTTCCATCAGCGCTCCGGTGCCACGATGATCTATGTGACGCATGATCAGAGCGAGGCAATGGCGCTCGCGACCGATGTCGCGGTCATGTCCGAGGGGCGGCTGTTGCAGGTGGCGCCGCCGGCGGAAATCTATGCGCGGCCGGAGGGGCCCATGGTCGGCGGTCTGATCGGCCGCGGCGCGATCATCACGCTGCCGGTCATGGGCGGCGAGCGCCAGCTGGAGTGGGACGAGCTGGAGGGAGCGCTGCATGCTGCCAATGTTGATGGCGTCGATATTCTTGTTCGGCCGGAAGACGTTGTCATCGGCGGCGAGGGAGTTCCTGCGACCGTTCAATCCGTGCTCTTCGAAGGTGAGCGTTACGCGGTGAAGCTGGCGCTCGGCAACGGTCAGATGTTGCGCGCCTACAGCCGTGTGGCGGTCGTGCCTGATGAGGCGGTGCACGTCGTCATCCGCGCCGGCTGGCGGCTATGAGGGACAAACGGCTTTGCAAAGCGCCTGTTCGTCTTCTGGAATGCTCACGCAATTGCGGACGCAAAAACCGCTGCACACTTTTGCTGGAATTGCTTTAGTAATGGCGCTGATGCCAACCGGGAATGCCTGATGTCGCTTCGCCTTGCCACCTTCAATGTCGAGAACCTGCTGACCCGCTTCGATTTCACAGGCTATCGCAACCAGCTCCGGCAGGACCGTGTCATCAAGCTCTTCGAAGTCAATAACGAGGGGGTCTACCAGCAGCTGGAGCAGGCGCGGGTGATCGCATCGACCGACGATACGAGGCAGATGACGGCGCTCGCCATTGCCGATGCGGACGCGGATATTCTCTGCCTGCAGGAAATCGACAGTATGGCGGCACTTCAGGCCTTTGAATATGGCTATCTCTACCGCATGGTCGGCAACGGCTACCGGCAGAAATACCTCGTCGAAGGCAATGACAGCCGCGGCATCGATGTCGCCGTTCTGATGCGCGAGGAGACGCGCGACGGACAGAAGATCGATCTGAAGGACATCAAGAGCCATGCGATGTTGACCTATCGCGATTTCGGTCTTTTCGACGACGATATCGCCAAGACCAACCGGCTCGACGACAAGATCTTCAAGCGCGACTGCCTGGAACTGGACTTGAGGATCGGCGGCGTGCCGTTGACGCTCTATGTCGTGCATTTCAAATCGATGGGTGGCGCGCATGACGGGCTCGATGGACGGCAATCGACCTTGCCGATCCGCAGGGCGGAGGCGCGAGCCGTTCGCCGTATCATTGAAGATCGATTCGGCGCAGGCCATACCGCGAAGAAAAACTTCGTCATCTGCGGCGATATGAACGATTATCAGGAGCGTGTCGATGTGATCGGCCGGCGTGGCACCGGCTACCGGTTCGAGCATCGGGACGAGGACGAGAGCGCCCTCGATGTCTTCAGCCATGACGGATTTGCCGAAAACGTCGTGCGCCGGCGCCCCCCGCTCGACCGCTGGACGCTCTATCATGCGCGCGGCCCGGAGGAGCAGTGGCTCTGCCAACTCGATTATCTCTTGATATCGCCGGCTCTTGCCGCCGCCAATGCCAAGCGCATCCCCGAAATCATCCGCTTCGGACAACCCTACCGCACGATATTCCCGCCGGGGCAGGAGGTGGAGCGCTACCCACGCACCGGCTGGGACAGGCCGAAGGCATCCGATCATTGCCCCGTTGTCATGACACTGGATCTCTTATGACCTCAGATTTTTCAGAGGACCTTTCAGCCTTTCCGCCGGAACAGACGGTTTTTCCGATCGCCGGCACGGATCTGCGCGTGCTTGACGGCGATCATCCGCTGCTGACGGCCAACCGGACATCGATCCGCGAGAATTGGGAAAGGGAAATCGCCGCCAACCCGGCGCTCTTCGACGGCCGCATGGTGCTACAGCATCGGCTGAAGCTTTCCGAAGAAGGGATTGTGAGCGAGGCCCACACCGTTCCCTTCTCGACCTTCATGTGGTGGCGCAGGCAGCCGGAGCGGAAGGGCGCCATCCATCTTTTTGCCTATCCGGTGCTGGAATCATCCGACGGCGCGCTGGTTGCGATTCGCATGGGCGCGCATACAGCCAATGCCGGCCAGGTCTATTTCGCCGCCGGCTCGCTGGAGCCCGATGATGTCGTTGATGGACGTTGCGATATCCACGGTAACATGGCCCGCGAGGTGATGGAGGAGACCGGACTCGATCTCGCCGATGCCGTTGCAGGCGAGGGGCTTCATGCCAGCCACATCCGCCGGTCGGTTTCGATTTTCAAGCTGTTCCGTTTCGATATGACGGCAGATGACATGGTCGATTTCATTAGCCGGCATATGCTGGTTGCCGATGACAAGGAAATATCGGGCGCTGTCGCAATTCGTTCTGCCGATCCGGCTGCGCAGCCTTACAACGTCGCTATGCTTCCAATCATCGACTGGTATTTCAACAGGTAATCTTGCACTCCGGCGTCCTGTCGGGCAGGTTGGCTCTTCGATGACCGATTCAGGGAGGCCAATGTGGCGTTGAGCTACAGCGTCTATGACGTGTTCACCGACACCAAGCTTGCCGGCAATCCGCTGGCAGTGATCTTCGACGGCGAAGGACTTGGCGACGCCGCCATGCAGGCGATCGCTCGCGAGACGAACCTGTCCGAAACGGTTTTCGTGCAGCCGGCCGACAATCCGGCCTATACGGCTCGTATCCGCATCTTCACGCCCGGTCGTGAATTGCCCTTTGCCGGCCATCCGACCGTCGGTACCGCGATTGCGTTGGCGGAAAAGGCACACCCGGCGGGGACACTCGACCTCGTTTCGGTGCTGGAGGAAAATGTCGGGCCGGTGCGCTGCGCCGTCAGGCTTCGGGAAGGCGAGGCGAGCTTTGCCGAATTCGACCTGCCGCGCAAATCCCAGCAGATCCACCTGTCGCTCGACAAAGCCGGCATCGCCGACGCGCTGTCGCTGAAGGCGACGGAAATCGGCTTCGAGAATCACGTGCCGTCGATCTGGAGCGCCGGCGTTCCCTTCCTCATGGTACCGGTTCACGATGTCGGCGCGGCGAGGCGTATGGAATTCGATCCGCAGCTCTGGGAAAAGACCGTTCCCTTCGTCGATGGCGCGCTCGCCTCGGCCTATGTCTACTGTCGCGGCGGCGTCAACCATGTCGCGAAGTTCCATGCCCGCATGTTTGCAAGCGGCATGGGCATTTCCGAGGACCCGGCGACAGGCTCTGCAGCCGCCGCTCTCTCCGGCGCAATCAACCATTTCGACCGGCTGACGGACGGGCATCACCCTGTTCTCATCGAGCAGGGCGTGGAAATGGGCCGGCCGTCCTTCATCCACCTGCATATGGATATCGAAGGCGGGGCCATCTCGAACGCCCGGATCGGCGGTCAGGCGGTGCGGATAGCAACCGGCACGCTCGACCTTTGATTTCATTGGATTTCCGGCACCTGACAAAAAAACTTTGCAATTAACCAAAGAATTTTCGACAGGGCGCTAGACAAGCCGGACGATCCTATTTATATGCCCCGTCACACCGCGCAGCCAAGCGCGGACGGGTGATTAGCTCAGTTGGTAGAGCAGCTGACTCTTAATCAGCGGGTCGTAGGTTCGAGCCCTACATCACCCACCAATTTCTCCTTCAATGAGAATGAACGTCGCAGATAAAGCCTTTGATATCCGGGGCTTGTCGGCTTTTTCTGTTTTTTCGATTCCGCTGATTCCGCCAGCGGGAATCATCGGCGGCCTTGCCCTCATCATTCTGCGCTTGCCGGAAATCTCGCTCGGTATTTAACTCGTGGGCCGAGGTCATTGCCGCGGCATCTGCCGCCGCTGGCCAAACCCTGGAGGAGTGTCGATGCGCAATGATAAGCAGGACCATCCCACCTTGGTCGACGAACATCGGCTGGATGAGAAAGTTCTCGATGTTCTGCATTCCTACCACCGGCGAATCGATGAGGAGCGCCGCAGTTCGCGCCAGGATGCGCCGGGAGGACGCGATGGGGGGCAGGATCAGCGGATGCGAGCTGTCGGTCCTGAAACCGGCCGATTTCTCAACATTCTCGTCCGCGGTCTGACGGCGCCGACCATTCTCGAACTAGGCACGTCCTTCGGCTATTCCGGTATCTGGCTTGCCGAGGCCGCGCGGGCGACCGGCGGGCGGCTGATCACCATGGAAGTGCATGGCTATAAATCCGCCTACGCGCAGGCGATGGCCGAAAAGGCCGGGCTTGCCGAGCATATCGATTTCCGGGTGGGAGATGCGGTCGCCATGATCCGCGAATTGCGAGGCAAGGTGGATTTCGTGCTCGTCGATCTCTGGAAGGATCTCTATCTGCCTTGCCTCGAAGCCTTCTATCCGAAGCTCAATACGGGCGCTGTCATCGTTGCCGACAACATGATTTATCCTGTCACTGAAGATGTGAGGATCTATGCCCGGGCCATCAGAGGCAAGCCCGGCATTACCAGCGTGCTTTTGCCGGTCGGATCGGGGCTGGAGATCAGCCGTTACGAACCGTGAGCCCGATCGTCTGTCACCAGATGCCGGGAAACAGCCGGTATCTCACCTTAAGGCAATAATCCTCGTAGCCGGGTAGGTTCCGGCGTAACTGGCCTTCCTCGTCGAGGAGTCGCAGGATCAGGCCGGCGAAAATCAGTGGCACGAAGAGAAGGCCCCACACGGAGGCTAACGCCAGCGGGATGCCAGATGCGAGCGGCAGGACGCCGGCATACATGGGGTGGCGTACAAACGCGTAAGGGCCGGTGGAGACGACCTTTTGGCCTTCGGAGACCTCGATTGTGGCCGAGGCAAAGGTATTTTCCCGCAGGACGATAACGACGAACAGGAAACCTGCGGCGATCAGCAGATTGCCTGCAATGACCGCCCATAAAGGAACGGCCGACCAGTGGAAGCGGTAATCCAGTACCGAGACGATGATAAGTGCGACCATGACGATGCTGGTGAAAATCTGGATGCGTTTCTGCACCGGTTCGGTTTCGGCGGCCGGCCCGCCGCGCATGCGCTTTTCCAGAAGTGCCGGGTCGCGATAATAGAAATAGATCGAGGTGCCAGCCGCCCAGGCGGCAAAATGGGCGACGAAGAGCCAGCCTTGCCAGTACGCGAGCGTACCCGCCGCCAGGAAGACCATGACGGCGAGGGCCACGAGAAACTTGGCATTGGCTTCGGCGGCCCTGCGGCCGAGATCGGGTGCTACAGTCTGCATGACTCCTCCCTCCGCTCACGCTCTGCAATCCATTTACCGCTTTGCCTTTAGGATATGCAAAGCAGGCGCATGATATCAAACCATTGCCGGCGGCGCGGGTTCTGCCTTCGAGGCCAGGGCTCTGCTTGTGTGCCATCCGGCGATTGGGCATGCTTTCCTGCGGGGATTGGGAGATTCGGTGGAAATGGGCAAATCCGTTGATGACGGCGATGTGACGACGAAGCTTTCCATCGTGGCGCCCTGCTACAATGAGGCCCTGGGGCTGAACGAGTTCTGCCGGCGCGCGCGGGCAGCGGCGGAGGCAGTTGTCGGCCGATCCTTTGAGATCATCCTCGTCGATGACGGCTCCAGCGATGATACCTGGGACGTCATATCGGCGCTTGCGGCAGACATTCCACAGGTGCTCGGCGTCAAGCTTCTGCGCAATCACGGCCACCAGCTCGCGGCGACTTCGGGCCTTGCGGTGGCGCGGGGCGAACGTGTCCTACTTATCGATGCCGACCTGCAGGATCCGCCGGAGCTGCTGGCTCAGATGATGGCGATCATGGATCAGGGCGCCGATGTCGTTTACGGGCAGCGGAACGAGCGCAAAGGCGAGACCCGATTCAAGCTCATCACCGCCTCCGTTTTCTATCGGCTGCTGACGCGGCTGACATCCATTTCGATCCCGCAGGACACCGGCGATTTCCGGCTGATGAAGGCGCGCATCGTTCATATCCTGCTCAACATGCCGGAGCGGCATCGTTTCATCCGCGGCATGGTGAGCTGGATCGGCGGCAGGCAGGTGGCGCTGCGTTATACGCGAGACGCCCGTTATGCCGGCTCGACGAAATATCCGTTGAAGAAGATGATCCGTTTTGCGATCGATGCGATTACCAGTTTCTCCATCATTCCGCTGCGGGTCAGCGCCTGGATGGGGCTCGTCGCCGCCGTCTTTGCGGTGGGGCTGCTGATCTATACGCTCGTGCAATGGTTCGAGGGTAATGTCGTCACCGGCTGGTCGAGCATCATGGCGGCGATTTCCGCCTTGAGTGCGATCCAGCTCATCGCGCTCGGCACGCTCGGCGAATATGTCGGCCGCCTCGTACAGGAGCACAAGCGCCGGCCGATGTTCATGATCGACTGTGTGGTGCAGGGCGAATTTACATCCGAATTGCCCGACGATTTCTCCGAGCTCGATACGGCCAGACGCAGATCCGAGCTCGGCAAGCTTCCGCAAGCAGGCGTGATTGCAAGGCCGACCGAGGCCGCTGTTGGCCGCTGATATCGGATTGCTGCCGAACATGTTGACAAAAGATTCGACTTCTGCGGCATTTGACCTTTCCGATCCGGGATAAGCGGCGTATGCAGGCTGCATATCCCTTCGCGCGGTTTGCCCTTCAACTCTCCCGCCTTTGCCCGCGCACCCGAAATTCGCATTGGCAGATCGATGACCGCAGTTCAGACGAGTAACAAGACAGATGAGGCGGCAGGCGCCCGCCAGGCAAAGATCGTAGCGCTGGTCGTTGCCGTTTCCTTCTTCATGCAGATTCTCGACGGGACGATCGTCACAACCTCGTTGCCGCAGATGGCGACGACTTTCGGCGTACAGCCGGTCGCCATGAGCATTGGCATCACTGTCTACATGCTGACCATGTCGGCCTTCATTCCGCTTTCGGGCTGGCTCGGAGACCGGTTTGGGGCGCGGCGCGTCTTCCTCCTGTCGATCGCCATCTTCACAGGAGCGTCGCTGTTTTGCGGCCTGTCGGGAAGCCTCACCGAATTCGTTATCGCGCGAGCGGTGCAGGGCGTCGGCAGTGCGCTGATGACGCCGGTCGGGCGCATCATCGTGTTGAAAAATGCCCGCAAGTCCGAGCTGGTACAGGCGATTGCTCTGATCACCTGGCCGGCGCTGACTGCCCCGGTCGTCGGCCCGGTGCTCGGCAGCTTCATCACCACCTATGCCAGCTGGCATTGGAACTTCCTGATCAATATTCCGATCGGCCTTGTCGGCATCGCGCTGGTATTGCGCTTCGTACCGGAGCAGCGCGAGGAACGCGTCGGGCCGCTCGATATCAAGGGATTTTTCCTGAGCGCCGCAGGGCTGACCTTTCTGCTTGCCGGGCTCGAACTATCGGTCAAATGGCAGGGTGGCTTCCTGCCGCTCCTGGTCATGCTTGCCGCAGGCCTGGTGCTTTCCGTCATGGCGACGCGGCACTTTCTGCGGGTCGACAATCCGCTGCTCGATCTCGCCGCCTTCAAGGTGCAGACATTCTCGATGACGACGCTTTCGGCGGGTACGGCCTGCCGCGTCTCGATCAATGCGACGCCCTTCCTCCTGCCGCTGCTCTTCCAGCTCGGCTTCGGCCTGAGCTCGATTGCCGCCGGCACCTATCTGCTGGTCTATTTTCTTGGCAATCTCGGCATGAAGGTGGTTACGACGCCGCTTTTGCGCTTCTTCGGCTTCCGCAACGTGCTCTTCTTCAACGGGCTCATCGCCGCCGGCTCGATTGTCGCCTGCGGTTTTCTGACGCCGCAAACGCCTGAAGTCGTCATCTCGGCGCTGCTCCTCATTGCAGGCCTCTCGCGATCGATGGAATTCACCGCGCTCAATACGCTATCCTTTGCCGATATCGGCCCGTCGCAGAGGAGTTCGGCCTCGACATTGTCCAGCATGCTGCAACAGATTTCCATGCTGCTCGGCGTTGCGGTTGCGGCGGCAGTGCTCAACATTTCCTCCGGGCTTCGCGGGGCTGCGGACCCGATGCTCGGTGATTTCCGCTGGGCCTTCTTCGTGGTCGGCATGATCGGCTTTTTATCCTGCCTGCGCTTCCTGCAGCTTGCTACCGATGCGGGTGCTGAAGTTTCTCATCACCGGCGCTTTCAAAAAAGTTGACTGACCGCGGAACCATTTGCACTCCCCTGCGTTAACGCATGAATTTCAGTATCCGTGTTCACAATTTTTAGAGGGGTTCCGGCTGCAGCCGGGAAGGGGCGATATTCTCGATGCTACTCTCCTTCGATCTGCCTATCATTTGGCGTCTTCTCATGCCAAATGATAGGTGTAGTCTACGTGCGCCTGTCCATGTACGACAGTTTCATGCAGAAGGAATCGGCGGCCTCGCAGCCGGTATTGCTGCGGAAACAAGCCCGGAGGCAGAATGAGCGGGTCCAGCGGCAATACGGGCGATCCCATCCGTATCCTCTATATAGACGATGACGAAGCGCTGGCGCTGCTGATGCAGGAAAATCTCGGCAGGCGCGGCTTTACGCTCGAATGGGCGAGCGACGGGGCGTCCGCCCTTGCGCTGCTCGCCGAAGGAGGTATCGAAGCCGTCATTCTCGAACATTCCCTGAAGACTGAAACCGGGCTCGATATCCTGCCGCGCATCGTGGCGATGCCGGATCATCCGCCCGTCATCTATGCCACCGGCTCGGACGATACGAGCGTTGCGGTCGCAGCGCTGAAAGCCGGCGCCGACGACTATGTCCTCAAGGGCGTTTCGCCCGATTATTTTGATCTTCTGGCCGCTGCCCTCGAACAGGGGCTGGAGCGCGCTCGTTTCCTGCGGGACACGGCACAGGCGCAGGAGGTGATCCGCCAGCAGCGCGACCATGCAGAGATGCTGCTTGCCGAAGTTAATCATCGCATCGCCAACAGCCTCGGCCTCGTCGGCGCACTGATCCGCATGCAGTCCTCCGTGACGAGGGATCAGGTGGCGATCGACGCGCTGCAGGAAACGCAGATGCGCATCAATGCGATCGCCAGCGTCCACCGCCGTCTCTACACCAACCGGCAGGTCGGCATGGTGCAGGTAGATGAGTATCTGAGTAGCCTGCTGACCGAGCTGGAAGCCTCGATGCGAGACGAAAAACGGCCGCATCACGTGGTATTGACCGCCCAGCCGACCAATCTTGCGACAGATAAGGTCATCACGCTCGGCCTGATCGTCAGCGAACTCGTCACCAACGCTTTCAAATATGCTTATCCGGAGGGCAACCCGGGCGAGATCAAGGTCATCGCCGAGCAGGAAGGTGATGTGCTCAGGGTCACTGTGGAAGATAGTGGCCAGGGCTTCGACCCATCGGATTCGGCGAAGGGAACCGGTCTCGGCACGAGGATATTGAACGCTATGGCCGGCAGTCTGAAATCTGAACTTACATATGATCCGGAGCATCGCGGCACGAAGGCGATACTGGTTTTTTCCGTGAGCTGACGCGTCGGAAGGAGCATCATGAATAGCGATGTCGTCTGCACGCCCGGGGAGGTCCATGATTTCTGGTTCGTCCGCTGCGGCCGGAAGGAATGGTTCGAATCGACTGCCGAGTTGGACGAGGAAATCCGGGCACGATTTCGTGCAACCCACCTCGCGCTTGCCCGCGGCGTGACCGAGGAATGGCGCTCCAGCCCCGAGAGCCGGCTTGCAGCCGTCATCGTGCTCGACCAGTTTCCGCGCAATATCTATCGGGCCACGCCGCTTGCCTTTGCGACCGACGGGCTGGCGTTGCGCGAGGCGAAAATGGCGCTTGCCGTTGGCGCCGATCACGCCGTCGACGGCATCCAGAAGACCTTTTTCTACATGCCGTTCGAGCATGCGGAAGACCTCGTCGAGCAGGACCGCTCGGTGGCGCTCTTTACGGCGCTCGGCGACGAAGAGTTCCGTGACTACGCGCTTCGCCACCGCCAGGTGATCGCGACTTACGGGCGCTTTCCGCATCGCAACGCCATTGTCGGGCGGGAGTCCAGCGAGGCCGAACTTGCCTATCTGGCGCTTCCCGGCTCAGGTTTCTGAGCTGCCGTCCGGAAATTCCGCCTTTCTGTCGCCTTTCTTTCCTATAAAAGCGGTCATCTAAATGATGAGACGAATCCACGCGGGGGCTTCTTGCGCTTGATACACTGGCTGCTTCGCACCGTTCTTCTGCTGTCGCTGGCTATTGCCGGCCTGCATCTCGATGGAAACGCCGCTTTCGCGCAGGCCCCGCAGCCGGCGGGTCAGGCCCAGACGCAGCCTGTGCAGACGCAGGCAGCTCCGTCCGAGGCACCGCTTGCCAACAGCACGCTCGACCAGGCGCTGAAGGATATCGACAAGGCAAAGAACCAGCTTGTCTCCCTGCAGGACCGCGTCAAGCAGAACGCCGACAATGACGACGCCCTCGTGGAGCTTGCCGGCCAGGCGGACGAGCTCGGCCGCGGCGTTATCGCGACATCCGTCAGCCTTCGCCCGCGTTTCGACCAGATCAAGAACCGTCTTGCCGAACTTGGCGAGCCGCCGAAGGACGGCCAGCCCCCGGAAGCGCAGATCGTCACTGACGAGCGCAATGCGCTGACGGCGGAACGCTCGCAGATCAATGCCGTCACGGGGGATGCGGAAAACCTGTCGATCGCGATCACCAAGCTTTCCAACGTGATTACGGCGACGCGGCGCCAGCTCTTTGCCGATACGCTGTTCCGGCGCACTGAAATTTCCATCTCTGTCATCGACGATGCGGCGGGCGCTTTTGTCCAGGAGGCGAGCGAGTTTTCGCAGACGCTTTCAAGCTGGATCACCTTCGTCTGGAAGTTCAAGAGCCTGCAGCTGTTTGCAGCGATCTTCCTGTCGCTCGCAACGGCCCTGATCCTGCTCTCCGGCGGCTACCGGCTTTTCGGCCAGTATCTACGGCGCGATGTCCATGTCGAGGAGCCCTCCTATATCAGCCGCCTTTCCTTTGCCTTCTGGTCGACGCTGATCCGAACGGCCTCACTCGACGTGCTGCTGGTGACGTCGCTGATCTTTCTCGACGGCTTCAATGTGCTGAGGAGCGACATCACGCCTGTCGTTACTGCGCTCTTCGGTTCGATCGGCCTCGTCTACTTCGTGGGCCGCTTCGTCAATGCGGTCTTTGCGCCGAATGATCCGTCCTGGCGTCTGGTGCGCCTCTCCAATCTCGGCGCTCGGTCGGTCGGCTACTGCCTGATTGCCATGGCCGTCGTCAACGCGCTCGACTATCTCTTTGGCGCCATCGGCGAGGCGATGGGGTCACCGCTGGTTCTGACGGTGGTGCGCAGCCTGCTTGCGGCGCTGATCATCGGTGTCATTCTGATTGCCGGATCCTTCGGCAAACCGATGCTGGCCAGGAATGGCGATCCGGATGCACCGGGCCGCCACTGGCCGCGCGGTATGGCGATCCTGCTGCGTGTCTTCGGCGCGGGGCTGATCCTTGCGGCGCTGTCGGGTTATGTCGGCCTGGCGCGCTTCGTTGCGACGCAGCTCATCATCACCAGTGCTATCATCGTCACCACCTATATCGGCCTGCTGCTCGGCAAGGCGGTCTCGCGTCAGGACAACTTTGGCGAAACTTTCCTCGGGCGCTTCCTGCGCAGCCGCTTCAACCTCGGCGATGTTGCAATCGACCAGGTCGGCCTGGTCGTCGGGCTGCTGATCTATGCGGTGGCGCTTTTGACCGGCATCCCGCTCATCCTGCTGCTTTGGGGCTTCCATGTGCAGGACCTGCAGCTGCTCGCCTACCGACTGTTCACCGAGGTGCGGCTCGGCGGCATCAGCATTTCGCTGCTCGGCATCTTCACGGGCATTCTGCTCTTTGCCGGCGGTTATCTGGCGACGCGCTGGGTGCAGAAGTGGCTGGACAGCAATGTCATGGCGCGCAGCCATGTCGATCTTGGCGTACGCAACTCTGTCAAGACCGGGATCGGCTATCTCGGCGTCGGTGTGGCCGCCATCTTCGGCATTTCGGCAGCAGGCATCGACCTTTCCAACCTCGCGCTCGTCGCTTCGGCACTGTCGGTCGGTATCGGTTTCGGCCTGCAGAATATCGTGTCCAACTTCGTTTCCGGCCTGATCCTGCTGGTGGAACGCCCCTTTAAGGTGGGCGACCATGTCGTTTCGGGAACGGCCGAAGGCATCGTCAAACGCATCTCAGTGCGCGCCACCGAAATCGAGACCTTTCGCAAGCAGTCGATCATCGTACCGAACTCGGAGCTCATCAACGGGCTCGTCGGCAACTGGACGCATCGCAATAAGCTGGGGCGTTCAGAAATCCCGGTTTCCGTCAGCTACGAGGCCGACCCGCGCAAAGTGATGAGTATCCTGCTGGAACTGGCGGCGGCCGTACCGCTTATCCTGCGCAATCCGGAACCGCATGTGGAATTTCTGCGCTTCGGGCCTTACTCGCTCGATTTCGAGCTGCGCTTCTTCCTCGCCGACATGGGCGATGGGCTCACGGTGCGCAACGATCTGAGGATCGAGATCCTCAAGCGCTTCAGGGCTGAGGGCATCGAGATCCCGCTGCCGCAGAGCGATCTGACCATCCACCGACAGGCGAACGCCGACATGGAGAAGGTGCTCGTCGAAAAGCCGACAGAGCCCGAGGATGCCTCGGCTGAAGATGAAACCAGGGACAATGAAATGGTTGACGACGAGCAGCCGGTGCGCCAGTTGCGCGGCAGGACGGCAGACGGCAAGCTCAAAGGCTGAACGGATCATTCAGCACTCATTCACGGCTATCGCGCTATAACTTCATGCAATCGATCGCTGCCGGGTGGCGGCGACGAGCGCTTGAGGGGAGGGCGTAAAGCCCATGTCGCATACCGTGGCACGTTCTGCAGTCGCATTTCTTCTTCTCCTTTCCGCCGCACCTTCAGCACTGGCGGCCTCCGTCACGAATAAGGATGGGGCACCCGTCGTACTGACCGTTACGGAAGGTGGCAATCGCGTGGAAGTCGTCGTCGATGCCGGTGCATCCGAACCGGTCTGCCCCTCCGGCTGCTTCATGACGACGCCCGATGGCGACCGCATCGGGCTTTCCGGCGACGAGACGATCGAGATCGTCAAGGGTTCCGCCGTCATCAAGTGACGGCGCTTCAGGCCCGCTATCGCCGATTTTCATGAATTTTCGCGCCTCACGGCTTTTGACGCTTGTCTATTTGCGCCTCGTCGCGTCAAGCTTTTCCCATGTCGTAAACAGGCCTCTCATGACGCAGGCCTCGCTGCATATTTCATGACAAGAGTTCGTCCGGCGTAAACCGCCGGATATCGGGAGTTCGTCCGGTTGGCTGCCGGACATCAGATAAAAGAGGGTATTTTCTCCATGAAGTCACATGCGCGGGCAGTGGTCATCGGCGGCGGCGTGGTTGGCGTTTCGACGCTCTATCATCTTGCGAAGAAGGGATGGGGTGACAGCGTGCTCATTGAGCGCAAGGAGCTGACCTCTGGCTCCACATGGCATGCGGCGGGTCTGCTGCCGCTCTTCAACATGAGCTACTCGGTCGGCCAGATCCATAAATATTCCGTGCGCTTCTATCAGGAACTGCAGGAGGAAACCGGCATGAATGTCGGTTTCAGCCAGGTTTCCAATATCCGTCTGGCTCGCACCAGGGATCGCTGGGACGAGTACATGTATTATGCCGGCATTGCCGAGACGATCGGCGTGAAGGTCAATATCCTCACCCCCGAACAGGTGAAGGAGATCTGGCCGCTCTGTGAGACGGACGGCCTGCTTGGCGCCATTCAGCATCCGGACGATGGTTATATCCAGCCGGCGGACCTCACCCAGGCGCTTGCCAAGGGCGCGCGAGACCGTGGTGCCACCATCTATCGTAATACGACCGTGACCGCGATCGAGCAGCAGGCGGACGGGCTCTGGAAGGTGACGACCGACAAGGGCGAGATCACTGCCGAACACGTCATTTCCTGCACCGGCAATTTTGCCCGCAAGACCGGCGAGATGGTCGGCATCAACATTCCGGTCATCCCGGTCGAGCATCAGTATATCGTCACCGAGCCGCATCCCGACATTCTCGCCCGCAAGGCCAAGGGCCTGCCGGAAATGGGAGTCTTACGCGAATCCGACAGCGCCTGGTACATGCGCGAGGAGAATGGCGGCCTGCTGCTTGGCCCTTACGAGCATGGCGCACCGGTCTGTTATGTCAACGGTCCGTCCGACGACAGCGAATACGAGCTTTTCCAGGAAGAGCTGGAGCGCCTGATGCCGCATATCGAAACCGCGATCGCCCGCGTGCCGGCCTTTGGCGAAGTTGGCATCAAAAAGGTTTATAACGGCGCTATCGCCTATACGCCTGATGGCAATCCGATTGTCGGTCCCGCACCGGGCTTGAAGAACTTCTGGCTCAACGAAGGCCATTCTTTCGGCATCACGGCTGCCGGTGGTGCTGGCTGGCAGCTTGCCGAATGGATCGTCGATGGCGAGCCGACGGTCGACATGATGGGCGTCGATCCGCGTCGCTTCGGCCCTTACGCGAAGGAGGGCTACCTCATCGCCAAGAACGAGGAAGCTTATGCCAACGTCTTCACCATGCATTATCCGGACGAGGAGCGCGCTGCTGCCCGTCCGCTGAAGACGACGCCCGTCTATGACCGGCTGAAGAAGCTGGGCGCCGTCTTTGGCTCAGTCTATGGCTGGGAGCGTGCCAACTGGTTTGCGCCCGAAGGCTACGATTTGCCGAAGGACCAGATCGGCGTTGGAGCGGACGTCCTGACCAACCACAATCACTCGGAGCCGACCGAAGACGGACGCATCCTGGAAAAGTGGTCCTTCCGCCGCTCGAACTATTTCGAGCATGTCGGCAATGAAGTCATGAACGTTCATAAGAATGTAGGCGTGCTCGACATGTCGGCCTTCGCCAAGGCGTTGGTGACCGGTCCCGGCGCGCGCGAATGGTTGGATTCGATCTTCGCCAATGCCATTCCGAAGAAGCGCGGCCGCATCGCGCTCTGCCATATGCTGACCAAGGAAGGCGGCGTGCGCTCGGAATTCACCGTTTACGAAAGCGCGCCCGGCACCTTCTACCTCGTCTCGGCCGGAGCCTATGAAGCGCATGACCATGACTATATGCGCAAGCTGCTGCCCTCAGACGGCAGCGTGAAGTTCACTCCGATTACCCAGGCCTATGGCGTGCTGGTTCTCGCCGGACCGAAATCGCGCGACGTCTTGAAGAAGCTGACGCGCACCAGCCTGGAGAACAAGGATTTCCCCTGGCTTTCGGGCAAGGAGATCTCCGTCGGTGCGGCCAATGCCCACGCGCTGCGCGTCAACTTCGTCGGCGAGCTCGGCTGGGAGCTGCATCACCCGATCGAGATGCAGAACTACATCTTCGATAAGCTGATGGAAGCTGGCGCCGAATTCGGCATCAAGCCTTTCGGCATCCGCGCCATGCTCTCCATGTCGGTGGAAAAATCCTACCGCCTGATCCCGCGCGAAATGTCGATCGAATACAATGCCTATGAATCCGGGCTCGACCGCTTCATCAAGCCGGAGAAGGAATTCCTCGGTCGCGAAGGCCTGCTTTCCTACAAGGAAAAGGGTCTGAAGTGGAACTTCGCGACACTCGTCGTCGAAACCGGCAACGATGTCGATGCGCGTGGTTCGGAGGCGATCTACAACGAGGCCGGCGAGCTTGTCGGACGCGCCACCAACGGCACGTTCGGCTTCCGCGTCAACCGCTCGCTGGCGCTTGCCATGCTACGCCCCGATTACGCCAAGGAAGGCACCAAGCTGAAGATCAAGATCCTCGGCACGACCTACAACGCGACCGTCGTCGGCGAGAGCCCGTTCGATGCCGAAAACGCCGCGCTTCGTGCCTGATTTTTTAAGCATATTGTCAAGAAAGAGGCGGCCGCACCACCGGCCGCCTTTTTGATAGCTGCCTACGGCTTGCCGATTAATAATTATGCAAATGAATTCATGTAACCGTTTCGTTCGGGGGCACAATTTCCATTTAAAGGTTTGTCATGGCGTTTCTAGGTATTTCGGGAATGCAATATTCCGGAGAAATGTTTGCCGGCGCGCGTATTATCCTCGCTGAAGATTCAAACGTCTTCACCTCGATGATCGGAAAGCGGCTCAAGGAACTCTTCGATATCGACGTCGAGATCTGCCGTACCTTCGAAGATCTGCAGCTATCCTACGACAAGTCTTCCGATCCGATTACGCTGGCGATTTCCAACATCAACCTGCCGGGCGCCGAAAACGGCGAGGCGCTGGAATATCTGGTCGACCTGTCGATCCCGACGATCGTCTTCACCGGCACGTTCCAGGAAGGCATGCGCGACAAGCTGCTCGCGAAGGATATCGTCGACTATATCCTCAAGGACAATGTCTTTGCCGTCGACCTCCTTGCTGAATCGATCTGCCGCTTCCTGACCAACCATCGCCATCACGTACTGATCGTCGATGATAGCGCCACGGCCCGCGCGCTGCTGTCGAGCCGTCTGAAGCGCTATAATTTCCGCGTCAGCACCGCGGAGAGTGGCGCAAAGGCACTGGAGATCCTCAAGGCCAACAGAGATATCGGCCTTGTCGTCACCGACTATAACATGCCCGATATTGATGGTTTCGAGCTGACGCGCCGTATCCGTGCCTCGATCGGCTCACACGAGCTGCGCATTATCGGCGTTTCCTCCTCTTCCAACCGCTTGCTTTCGGCGCGATTCCTGAAGGCCGGCGGCAACGACTTCATGCTGCGGCCGTTCATCGACGAAGAGTTCTATTGCCGCGTCAACCAGAACCTGGATACGCTCCTGCAGATCCAGTCGATGCGCAGGGAACGGGCAGTTGCCTGACCCGGCCGCGAAGATCGGGTGGGGGGAAGCACCTCCGTGATCGGCGTACACCGAAAAAATATGACGGAACATCATATTTTTGCAATCACAGGTGTTGTTTCCGCCATTCGCCCCTTCACGGAAGGGAAGGCCTCGGTTATCGTCCGGCACACTGCAGCAGGGGGCGAGTCGACCCCCTCGGGCATGTGGGGGGGATAGACAGCTGTGACATTCCAGGCGGATTTTCAGCGGGAGAACGCAGGTCCTCGGTTCGGAGGAGTCCGCATACTTCTGGTTGAGGATTCCCGGATGTTTTCGGCCGTGCTCTGCCATCGGTTCCAAACGGAACTCAACCTCAGCGTTGTCTGCTGCTCTTCGCTGAAGGCGCTTCGTGCGGAACTCTCGCGGGAAGGTCATGGCTACGGCATCGCTGTCGTCGATCTGAACCTGCCGGATTCACCCTATGGCGAGGCGCTCGACTGCACGATCGAGCACGATATTCCGACTATCGTCTTCACCGCGACCTTCGATCTCAACACGCGGTCCCGCATCCTCGAGCGCAATGTCATCGACTATGTGCTGAAGGACAATGAATTCGCGCTCGACAATCTGGTCGCAACCGTGCGCCGGGCGATCATGAACCGCAAGACGCGGGTGCTCGTCGTCGATGACGTGCCGTCTGCCCGCCAGGTGCTGGTCGATCTCCTGAAGGCCCAGCAATATCTGGTGGTCGAAGCGAATTCCGGCCTGGAGGCGCTCGCGGCGCTGGAAGCCTTCGGCGATATCGAACTCGTCGTCACCGATCATCACATGCCCGACATGAGCGGTTATGAGCTGACGCGGCGCATCCGCCACCGGTTCGGCTCGGACAAGATGCGCGTCATTGGCGTCTCCTCCTCGAACGACCGCATGCTGTCGGCAAGTTTCCTGAAGGCCGGCGCCAGCGATTTCGTTTACCGGCCCTTCGTCGCCGAAGAGCTGCAATGCCGTATCGCCAACAATGTAGAGACGCTGACGCAGATGAAGCAACTGCGCGCTGCAGCGGCCTGCGATTACCTGACCGGCCTTTATAATCGCCGCTATTTCTACGATAACGGCCCGAAGCTGGTGAACGAGTGCCTGCGGCTGAAGATGCCGAGCGCTGTCGCCATTCTCGATATTGACCATTTCAAGCGGCTGAACGACACATATGGCCATGAGATCGGCGACAGGGTGCTGAAGGCCGTCGCAGACAGGCTGCACACGATCTTCGAAGGCAGCGACAATCTTCTCTCACGCCTTGGCGGCGAGGAATTCGCCATTCTCTTTCCGCAAATGGATTCGCTGGCCGCCACCAAGCTTTGCGACGAGATCCGCTCGGATATATCGCGACTGAGAGTGACGGCCGACGACGAGGAACTGGCGGTGACAGTGTCGATCGGCGTGGCCGAGATCGCCGGTTATGAGACGTTCGAGAACTATCTGAATGCGGCGGACCAGTTCCTCTATATGGCCAAGCACAAAGGACGAAATTTGGTCTATTCGGATGCCAAGATGACGGAGGAGGCGGCGCAGTAGAACCGCTCTGTCGTCATCCTCCGGCCTGTTCCCCGAGGATCTACACATATCAAAACAAGACCGGCGGCAGATGCTCGGGATAAGCCCGAGCATGGCGGAAGTGACGGCTCAAGCCGCAACTGCCTGCTGGCGGGCCGTCGCCATGGTCATCTTGCGATCGGCGCGCTCCTGCTGCGGTGAGCGATGGTAGAGTTCGCGATAACACTTGGAGAAGTGCGAGGCAGAGACGAAGCCGCAGGCGACGGCCACTTCCACGACCGGCATAGCGGACTGAACCAGCAGGTGGCGGGCGCGATCGAGGCGGATTTCCAGATAGTAGCGGGCAGGGGACCTGCCCATTTCCTGGCGGAAGAGGCGCTCGATCTGGCGGCGCGACAGGCCGGCACCTTCGGCGATCTCCAGGAGCGACAGCGGCTCGGAGAGATTGCCTTCCATCAGCTCGATGATCGAGAGCACCTTGGCGTTCTGGACGCCGAGGCGCGCACGCAGAGGCAGGCGCTGGCGGTCATGCGGGTTGCGCACGCGGTCGGTCAGATGCTGCTCGCAGATGCGGTTGACGAGGCTTTCACCGAAATCCTCGCCGACGAGGTTCAGCATCATGTCAAGCGAGGCCGTGCCGCCAGCGCAGGTGTAGAGATTGTTGTCGACCTCATAGAGATCGGCATAGACCTCGGCCTGCGGGAAGGCCTCGGAGAAGCCCGGCAGGTTTTCCCAGTGGATCGCACAGCGCTTGCCGTTCAGGAGACCCGCCTGAGCAAGCACGTGGGCGCCCGTACAGAGCGAACCGACGGCAACGCCGCGATTGTAGGATTCGCGGAGCCACGCATTGACGGATTTGTTGTTGAAGGTCTCGACATCGATGCCGGAACAGACGAGCACCATGCCCGGGCGGTTTTCGCCGGCGAGATGCCGGCGTTCTTCGGCGAGCGAGGAATTGGCCTCCACGCCGATGCCGCAGGAGGAATAGACCTTTTCGCCGTCGACGGAGCTCAGGCGCCATGTATAGGCCTGATAGCCGAGCATGCGGTTTGCGATACGCAACGTATCCACTGCCGCCGAAAACGGCAGCATGGTGAATTGCGGAACCATGAAGAAGACTACGGAACGTTTCTTGAGCTGCATCTTGTTCATTGGAAAATCCATGCTCGAGGGCTACGCCATATTCGTTGCTTGGAAAGCGTCGTTCCGATGTTCTAAAAGCGACATTGGCATGGATAAATGCGGCTAGGAAGAGCAAATCTGCGACATTGTTCGTGATTTGCGGCGCGCGAGGAGCGACAGATGTCGCTGCGGTGCGGAAGTTCGACGAAATTTAATGGGGAAAAAGCATGTGGCGGATATGAAAAAGGCGGTGCTGCGTGGGGCAGGCACCGCCTTAGCTTGGGAGGTATGTCGCATTCATTGCATATATTTGCATCAAGGAGCCCTGTCTTTAGTGAGCTCTGTTCTTGCCGGTCTCATCGGCGCTCGGCCAGCCGATATCCTTGCGGATGTCGAGGGGCATGGATTCGATCTGCCGCTCCGTCTGCCAGCGGCGCCATGCGCGCACGAGCTTGTCGGCATAGGAACCGAGCGAAAGATGTCTGCCATAGGATGACAGGCTCTTGCCGCCATCTCTGTAGGTCATTGAGGTCATTGCCGTTTCCTTTCCTGGCAGGACACGGGATTCCCGTATCCTTGAGATGAAATATGCGCTTGCGGCACTCATCATTCAAACGAATAGATTTTATGAGTACCATAAGCGGTTTTGAACTATCGCTGCTGCTCGTCGAGAGCGGGCAGGGCGCAGATATCGGCCGCAAGATGCGGCGGATAATGCTTCATTTCCTGCCTGATCCGTTCGCGTGCCGCCACCCGAAACATGCGTGCGCGAAACGCGAAGAAAGCCTGGAGGATGTTGAAGCCTGCTACTTGCGACATGTTCGGCCTCCTTTTTCTCAGCCTCATCGTCACAAGATAAATATAGGTCCGCAGGTTGATTCAAACAAATGAAATGAACTGGCCTTTAGATTCAGCGAAATTGAAAGTAGAGGGCGCGGGGCGCAGTCTCAAATTACCATCTGCTCGCCAAGCTCCACCACGCGGTTGTTGGGAAGCTGGAAATAATCCGAGGGATCGATGGCGAAGCTTGCCATCGCGATGAAGAGCCGGTCTTGCCAGGCGGGAAGGCCGACATTCGGGTCACTGATCAGCTTGCGCCTGCCGACATAAAAGGAGGTCGACATGATCTCGAAATCGAAGCCCGCCTTGCGGCAGAGCGGCAGGGCTTTGGTAACGTCGTGATCCTCCATGAAGCCGAAGAGGAGCTGGATCTTGATGAAGCGCTCCGAGAGCTTTTCGATCGTCACGCGTTCCGTCTCCACCACATAGGGGCGCGGCGCGGTTTTCACGGTGAGAATGACATTATGGGCGTGCAGGACGCGATTGTGCTTCAGGTTATGCAGAAGCACGCCCGGGACGCTATCGGGAAGGCTGGTCAGGAAGACTGCCGTGCCCGGGACCTCGGTAGGCGCGTGATCCGATGGCCGTTCGATCGACCTCAGGAACGGTATCAGCGGTATGTCGTTTCTCGACGACCTGTCGCGGATGAGCAGGGTTCCCTTCTTCCAGGTCCACATCATTATCATCAGCGCGCCGGCGATCAGCACGGGGACGTAGCCGCCGTCGTGGATCTTCAGGAGGTTGGCACCGAGAAAGACGCCCTCGAGCACGAAGAGCGGCAGGAGAACGGCAAGGGCGCTCATCACCGTCCAGCCCCAGACGACGCGGAGAAACTGGAAGGACAGGATCGTCGTGACGACCATTGCACCCGTGACCGAAATTCCATAGGCCGTTGCAAGGGCTTCGGAAGAACCGAAGGCGAAGATCAGGGCAAGAACGCCGAACAGGAGCGCCATATTCACCGCCGGCACATAAATCTGGCCGGTGTTGGCGGCAGAGGTGAAGCAGATCTCCAGCCGCGGAAGGAAGCCGAGATGGATCGCCTGACGGGCAAGCGAGAACGCCCCGGTGATGACCGCCTGGCTGGCGATGATCGTGGCAGCCGTGGCAAGGAGGACCACTGGAAGGATCGCCCATTCCGGAAACAGCAGGAAGAACGGATCGGACGCGGCCCGGGGGTTGGCGAGCACCAGCGCGCCCTGGCCGAGATAGTTCAACAGAAGGGAGGGGAAAATCACTACGAACCAGGCGGCCTGGATCGGCTTCCTGCCAAAATGGCCGAGGTCGGCATAGAGCGCCTCTGCGCCCGTCACGGTCAGGAAGACGGCACCGAGGACCACCAGACCGACCAGGCCGGCATGGGTGATGAAGTTGAACGCGTAGAGTGGATTGAGCGCGGCGAAAATCGCGGGATCGTCTGCGATGTGGACCAACCCGCCAATGCCCATTACCACGAACCAAAGGAGCGTTATCGGGCCGAAGAGCTTCGATACTGACGCGGTGCCGACCGACTGTATCAGGAACAGGACCAGCATGATCGCGACGGCGATTGGCAGGACATAGGGCGTGAAAACAGGGGTTACGAGCTTCAGCCCTTCGAGCGCCGACAGCACCGACAAGGCAGGTGTGATCATCGCGTCGCCGATGAACAGCGCGGCACCAATGATGCCTGCGAAGAAGAAGATGGTAGCGTGCCGGCTGGTCTTCTTCATGAGAAGGGCGAGCAGGGAAAGGGTTCCGCCTTCGCCTTCGTTGTCTGCCCTCAGAAGAAACAGCACGTATTTGAACGTTACGATGAACGTCAGCGTCCAGATCATCAGGGAGATCAGTCCGATGATTTCCTGCGGCGTCACGCCGTCATGGACGAAGGGGCGAAGCGCTTCGCGGAAGGCATAGAGCGGGCTTGTGCCGATATCTCCATAGACCACACCGATCGCCCCGAGCACGAGGGCGGCAAACTTTTGCTGGCCTGGATGGAACCGGTCTGCGTCGTGAGCGGTTGCGGACATGGACGCTTCCTGATCGTTGTGGGCACTGATTGTTGTCTGGCCTGGATTGCTGCTCGGAATGAAAGATATGGGGCACAACCTGAGAATGGCACGTCGGACGCAAGCCGGGGGCGCAAGGGCCGGGGCCGGACACATCCGGTCTCCAATCAGGTTTCCGCCCGCGCTTCATCCTTTGTCAGGGCGCTGACCAGCAGCTTGTCGACGCGCCGCCCGTCGAGATCGATCACCTCGAATTTCCAGTCGTTCTTGACGAAGGTCTCTCCAAGTTCGGGCAGATGCTTCAACTCTTCCAGAACGAGGCCGGCGACAGTCTGATATTCGACGTCCTCGTCGAGCGGAAAATTCATGAATTCGGAAAACTCGTCGATCGGCGTCCATCCGGAAACGAGGTAGGAGCCATCGTCGCGTCGCTTGATCGCCGGCTCCTCGCCGGAGGCCGCTTCGCCGAAGACGCCCATGATCGATTCCAGAATGTCGCCTGAGGTGATCACACCCTCGAAATGACCATATTCGTCGTAAACCAGAACCATATGCTGCGGCGACTTGCGGATCGCGTCGATCACCGAGGAGGCGGGAGCGAGGTCCGAGATGATCGGAACCTCCTGCACAAGCGTCATAATGTCGACCGATCGGCTGGCAGCGAGGGCGTCGTAGTAATTCTTGACGGCGAGAACGCCGAGAACCTCGTCGGAGCTGCCCTTGCGGGCTGGCAGTCGCGTCCGCGACGTCGACTGGATGGTCTTGCGGATCTCTTCAGCGGAATCCTCGATATCGACCAGCTCGACATCGCGCCGTGGCGTCATGAGCGCGCGCGCCGTTCTATCGGCAAGGCGCATGACGCCGGTGATCATGGCGGATTCGCCGCTCTCGATCACGCCGGCGCTCTGGGCTTCGGCAAGAACCGTCTTGATCTCCTCATCGGTGACGCCATCGGCGTTCTTTCCGGACTGACCGAGTAGGGCGAGAATGAGTTTGCCCGAGCCGTCGAGCAGCCAGACGAGCGGCAGTGCAGCCTTCGACAGATAGGTCATCGTCGGAGCGACCCTGGCGGCGAGCGCTTCGGGCGCGCGCAGCGCCATCTGCTTGGGCACCAGCTCGCCGATGATGAGGGAGAGATAGGTGATGATCACGACGACCGAACCGACGCCGAGCCCGTCTGCCCAGGCATTGGGAAGCCCCTGTGCCAGGAGCCAGGCGGAGAATCGCGCACCCAGCGTCGCACCGGAAAAAGCGCCGGAGAGGACGCCGACGAGGGTGATGCCGATCTGCACCGTCGACAGGAACCGGCCCGGGTCTTCGGCAAGCCGCAGGGCCAGTCGCGCTCCTCTGCTTCCCTGGTCCGCCAGGACCTTGAGGCGTGCCGGGCGGGCGGAGACGATCGCGAGCTCCGACATGGCAAGGACGCCGTTGAGAATGGTGAGAAGGACGACGATGGCTATTTCGGTATACAAACTTTGGCCTGTTTCGCTGATAATGCTGCATCGAAACTATGCGATCTCGTCTCGCTTTGCGAGGGTTCCTGTCGAAGATCATGCCCGTGAGCGAGTTAATTACGGCAAAACTTCTCCCGGCCGGAATGGCCTGAGAATTTGCACGCCGCCCCTTCCGTCCCGGTGCTTGCTAGTATCTGGGGCTCATAAACCCCCTCTTAAGAATCTGTTGACCATAATGAAGGCTTAACGCCGCCGCGTATGCGGTGCCTGTGATGTTTTCGTGTCTCGCCCAAGGACGAAGCCTGTGTCCCTTCATCAAGCCATCGCCGCCATTCCGGCGACCGCGTCAGCCTGGTTTCTGTCTTTCGTCGCCCATCGCATGGCACTTGCCGTGGCGTTTGTTTTCGCCATCATTGCCGGATCGAGCGAGGCAACGGCGGAGGATCGGGCGCTGAAGCTCTTCTTCACGCATACGGGGGAGCGGGCGACGATCGTTTTCAAGCGCAACGGCAGGTACGATCAGCGCGGGCTCGCCCAGATCAATCGCTTCCTGCGCGACTGGCGGCGTAACGAGCCCGCCAAAATGGACCCGCGCCTGCTCGATCTCGTGTGGGAAGTCTATCGCAAGAGCGGGGCGAAGGAGACGATCCACGTTGTCTCAGCCTATCGTTCGCCGGCGACCAACAATATGCTGCGCACCCGCTCGCGCAATACCGGTGTTGCCAAACATAGCCAGCACATGCTCGGCAAGGCGATGGATTTCTATATTCCGGGCGTCAAGCTCGCGACGCTGCGCGCGATTGCCATGCAAATGCAGGTGGGCGGCGTCGGCTATTACCCGACATCGGGCTCACCCTTCGTGCATCTCGATGTCGGCAATGTGCGCGCCTGGCCGCGCATGTCGCGCCAGGAACTGGCGCGACTGTTCCCGGATGGACGTACCATCCATCTGCCGGCGGATGGACGTCCGCTGCCGGGTTATCAGCAGGCGCTTGCCGAACGCAAGAAGGGCATTCGCTCCGCGCCGATCCTGATTGCCGCCAACGAGGAAGAGGACGACGACGCGCCCGCCGCGGTCAAGAAGCCGGACCCTGTCGTCACCGGAAGCCTGGTCACGGCCATGTTGCCGACGCCGCAGAAACGGGCCGATCTCGGACTGACGCGGCAATTGGCCAAACCGGAGGACCAGGAGGCGGCCGATCGCGGCTTTGCCGATCTCGCCTCGCTTACCGTTCCGCTTCCCGCGCTGCGGCCCGTTGACAGCGAGGCCATCGAGAGCGAGACGCCAATACCAGCCCTTGCGCCGGTTCCTGCAATTGCACCGGCGTCGGCATCCGTCCAGCGGGCTCAGGCCGACTTCACGCGCTTCGTCATCGGCCGCAAGCCCGCCAATGCTGCGCTCGTTGCCGACAGGCTCATCCATCCGGCGCCGACGGCGGAGCAGATCGCGGTGCTGCCGGTCTCCGCGTCGCGGCATGTCTCGGGCGGCGTCGGCGAGATGTCTGCACGGGCGCTGATCGCATGGGCCGTACGATCTCCGGAGGCCACGGTCGAGCTGACGGCGCCGGCCATGATCGGCACGACCTATCCTGATAGCCGCGGCGAGGGCAGGGCGGTTGCGGCCGGCGCTGCCGGAAAGAGCTTTAAGACCAGCCGTTTCGGCACCGAGGGATGATTCAGCAAGAGAGATGAGATCAGGCGACATCGCAATGATCGCCCCTCCAAAAACAGGGGTTCGGTTGACTTTCAATCAAATAGAATGATAATGCTTTGTCATTCAGAAAAATTGAAAGATGTGACGATGACCATCCCGTTTCGCCGTCCCATTCCGTTGCTCGACAATGACGTGCTGCGCACCTTCGTCGCCATTGCAGAAACCGGAAATTTTTCGACCGCAGCCGAAACCGTCTTTCGCACGCCGTCCGCGGTTTCCATGCAGATCAAGAAACTGGAAGAACAGCTCGGCGTGACGCTGTTTCGCCGCGATGCGCGCTCTGTGACGCTGACGCAGCATGGCGAAATGCTGCTGTCCTATGCGCGTAACATCCTGGCGCTCTCCAACGAGGCGGTATCGCGCTTTATCATGCCCGAGCTCAGTGGCGTTGTGCGGCTCGGCGCGCCCGAGGATATTGGCGAACGACTGCTGCCGCAGATCCTGAAGAGTTTCGCAGAGACCTATCCGGGCATCATGGTCGACGTGACGATCGACATGAGCATCGGCCTGAAAAAGCGGATGGAGGAGCAGCGCCTCGATCTCGCACTCATCAACTGCGCGACGCGGCCGTTCCCGACCAATGGCGAGGTCGTCTATCGTGAGCGGCTCGTCTGGGCAGGCGCCAAGTGCGGTTCGGCCCATCGCCGCGATCCGCTGCCGATCTCGATCTGGGAAGACGGCTGCATCTGGCGGCAGGAAGCGATCACCCAGCTCGAGCGCAATAAGCGGCCCTATCGTGTGGCCTATCTCAGCGCCCACACGATGGCGCAGCGCGCCGCCGTGGTCTCCGATCTCGCCATCGCGCCTCTGCCGCTCTCTTATGTCAGCGATGACATGGCGATCCTCGGCATCCAGGAAGGGCTTCCGGAACTGGGCTCGTTCGATATCCAGCTGCTGACGGCATCGCAGATGACGGGGCCGATCGAGACGGTCGCCGACAGCATCCGCGCATCCTTCGCAGAGAGGTCTAAAGCAGCGGCTGCCTGATTTCGCTTAGCCGGTGAACTTTTCGCTCACGAATGCGTTATCCCGCCCGGGCGGCTTCAGCCGTTCGGGCTTGATTTCAAAAAAGGATTTCGCACATGACGACCACGGGTAAAATAGCATCCGCCTTGATGATCCTTCTTGCGCTTTCTTCTTGCGCCAACACGATCCGTGGCGTGGGCAGGGATACGGCAAATGCCGTCAATGCCACACAGGATGCTGGCCGCAGTGTCGATCGGGCCGCGAAGAGGTAATCGATTTCAGATCTTCGAAGCAGGATAGGCTTTTTCCAGCCCGCCGGATCGGGTCAGCCCGGTCCGGAATGCGGCATAGGCCGGGTGCTGGCTGGAACACGCCGCTTCCATTAGCCTGATCTGCAGCCGGGCAGGTGCAGCTTCCCCGAGCCACTTACCGAGGGTTTCGAGCTTCAGCGAATTGAGGAAGCGAGAGGTAGAGGCAAGGTCCAGATGACGGTGCAGGCCCTCCAGCAGGTTATCGTCCTGAACAGGATTTTCCATCAGCAGCGACAGATAGGATGTGTCGGCTTCGGAAAGCGCCGCAAGTTTTTCCGCGACGGTATCGCGATCGGGGAAGGGTACCGTGCCAGTCATAACGAATCGTCCAATTCTTGTTGCCGGGACGGTTTATAGACTGGCCTTGACCTTCTCGGCTACATCGGCCGGAACCCAGCGGCTCCAGAGTTCCTCGTAATTCTGCAGGAAATAAAGGGCGGCATTTTCGTTGTTCTCTCCGTTTTCGTCCTGCCAGGCCAGCACCTGGCTAATGGTTTCGTTATCCCAGCTGCGCGCCTTCAGGTAGTTCATGACGGGGCCGGCGCGGTCGGCAAAGGACCGGGTCATCAGCGTGAAGGCCTGCGACACCGGATAGGCGTTCACCTTGGGATTGGCGCAACCGCGAACAGAGGTGCAGGCGTCCCATTCGGCCTGGTCATGCGGCACGCCGAAACCGAGTTTCTTCAAGTCATACTTGCCGATGACTGCTGTTGGCGACCAGTAATAGCCGAGCCAGCCAACCTTGTTGTCGAAGGCGCGGGCAATTGAATCGTTAAAATCGTCGGGGGTGCGGCTGTCGACCAGCGCAAACCCCAGCTTGCCGGCATTGAGTGCCTTGAAGAGGTTGCGGGTCGAGATCTCGCAGGCCCAGGATCCCGGACAATTATGGACGACGGCGTGTGAGGGATCGTCGATATCGGGAAAAAGTTCCGGATGCTTCAGTGCATCTTGTACCGAGCCGATATCGGGATTGGCATCGGCGATGAATTTGGGAATGTACCAGCCTTCGATCGCCCCGTCGGCAAGGATTTCGGCGCCCTCTACCAGCCGGCCCTCCTTGATGGCGGTATCGAGCTGCGGCTGGACGGCCTTTGTCCAGAATTCCGAGGCGATATCGGGGGTGCCCGTGCCATTCATGGAGGCGAAAGTCGGCAGCGTGTCACCGTCGACGATCGAGACCGAGCAGCCGTAGCCTTTCTCGAGGATGAACTTGTCGAAGCTCGCGGCAATGCCCGCGGAGCCCCATCTCATTTCGGCAATCGAGACCTTGCCGCATTCGGCAGCCTGCGCCTCACCAGTTCCCGCATAAAGACAGACGGCAAGGATGAGCGACGTGAAAAATGTCTTCATTATAAGTCCCCGAAATTTTATAGGATCGAACGTGCATGCACCGGGGGCAATTAGCCGACAAATCTCTCCGCCGCTTCAGGTGCCCATCGCCCGGCCGGAACATGCTCGGCGGGCCTTCCTGTCTGCGGCGCCGTTCGTCTGGTTTTCCGGCGGCTCGTCGCTGGCCATTTCTATCGATGGTTGATTATGAGCAAGCCTAAGGATTTACGATAAGAAATCAACTCCCTTTTCTGTCTTCCCTCAGTCACTAAATTATTGAATCCGAAGAATTTATGCCGGCATCCATGGCGGTGCGACCCTATACGCGACGGAGGCAGATGCGCCCCTCGGGATGAGCTGAAAGCGGTTTCAAATGAGAGAAATTAGAAAAAGTGCAAAAAAGGTCGAAATTCGCGTTAAGGCGGGCGTTCAATAACCATCCAGTAAGAATGTGCCGTTATCACTTGTGACGCGGCGGGGGACAACCGCTGCTTCTCCGGATCAGGTAGAGCGTCCCGGAGAAAGCGAGCTTCATCGCGTAATGGTGAGGGCGTCAGCGTTTTATGGCAAACCGCGTTGGGCTTATGGCCTGATCGCGGTTTTCGCATTTCTGGCTCTCTGTTGACCGGTCCGCAACGCTCATTGTAGGCCTGCGGGAAACGCTTCACGGATAGACCTCAATGACCAGAGCCATCATGCTGCAGGGAACCGGCTCGGATGTCGGCAAGACGGTGTTGGTGGCGGGCCTTTGCCGGCTGGCTGCCAATCGCGGGCTGAAAGTGCGCCCCTTCAAGCCGCAGAACATGTCGAACAACGCGGCAGTTTCCGACGACGGCGGCGAGATCGGCCGGGCGCAGTGGCTGCAGTCGCTGGCCGCGCGGACACCTTCCTCGGTGCATATGAACCCGGTGCTGCTGAAACCGCAGTCGGAGAATGGCAGCCAGATCATCGTGCAGGGCAGAGTCTTCGGGCAGGCGAAGGGGCGCGATTATCAGCGGCTGAAGCCGCAGCTCCTCTCTTCCGTGCTGGAGAGTTTCGCCAGGGTGTCGGAAGATGCCGACCTCGTCATCGTCGAAGGGGCGGGATCGCCGGCCGAGATCAATCTCCGGGCCGGCGATATCGCCAATATGGGCTTTGCGACGCGCGTGAACGTGCCGGTCGTACTCGTGGGGGATATCGACCGCGGCGGGGTGATCGCTTCGCTCGTCGGCACCCATGCGATCCTGACGGAAGAGGACCGGCGGATGATATCAGGCTATATCATCAACAAGTTCCGCGGCGATGTGAGCCTGTTCGACGACGGGATCGCGTCGATCAGGGCGTTTACCGGCTGGCCCTGCTTCGGCGTCGTGCCCTGGCTGAAGGCGGCTGGGCGGCTGCCGGCTGAGGATTCCGTTGTGTTGGAGCGGCTTGCAAAAGGACCAGCTGGCGCGCTGAAGATCGCCGTGCCTGTTCTGCCCCGCATTGCCAACTTCGACGATCTCGATCCGTTGCGCACCGAGCCTGATATCGAACTCGTCTTCGTGCGATCAGGCGAGCGGCTGCCAGGCGATGCCGGGCTCATCATCCTGCCAGGCTCGAAATCGACGATATCGGATCTCAGTGATCTCAGGGCGCAGGGATGGGATCGTGACCTTGCCGCGCATGTCAGGCGCGGCGGCCGGGTGATCGGCATTTGCGGCGGCTACCAGATGCTCGGCCAAAGGGTGCGCGATCCGCTAGGCATCGAAGGGGCGGTAACTGATATCGAAGGGCTTGGCCTGCTCGATGTCGATACAGAGATGGCGCCGGAAAAGACCGTGCGTAACAGCAGCGCACGCTCTTGCCAGTATGAGGTGCCGCTCTCGGGTTATCAGATCCACCTCGGCATCACACGAGGCACGGATTGCGAGCGCCCGGCGGTTATTGTCGATGGCCTGCCTGATGGGGCGGTTTCGGCGGACGGGCGTATCATGGGCACCTATCTGCACGGGCTGTTCGGTTCGGATGCCTATCGGGCCAGGCTTCTGGAAAGCTTCGGGCTTTCGGGGGAGCGGGCGAATTATCGCCAAAGCGTCGATCAGGCACTGGACGAGGTTGCTGGCGAGCTGGAACACGCCCTCGATGAGCGTTTTCTTGCCGGCCTCCTCGGCGACTAGATTTCCCCCGAAACTTCGCGGCGGCGGCGGTCGAGCTCTTCGCTGTAGCGACGCAGCGTGTGGCTTTCGCTGAGCTGGCCGATCACCTTGCGCTCGATCAGATTGTTGACGACTGCGAGCGCTTCGCTTTCGGTCTTGTCGAAAATCGCGGCCGCTTGCTTGGCATTCATCTGCGGCTGCAGGAAGTCGTTTTTGTAGCGGATGAAATCAGCAAGGTTCTGGGCTTCGTCCTGCGAACTGGTGGGATTGGCGTAGATTTCCGGGACGAGCACGAGACCCGCATATTTGTCGCTGTCGTCAACGAGGATGACGCGCTGCGTCGACCCGATCGGGTAGGCCGCCTTGAAGTCGTCGAGCGTCATGCTTTTTTTGGCCGTCTTCACATCGGCGCGCATCAGCTTGTCGACGGTCAGGTTTCTGATCCAGCCGACATCATGGGCGCTGCGAATGCTCTCACCCCGCAGGTGGAAGCGCCATGTGGCGAAGGAGTAGCCGAATGTGGTGCGCACCACGAGCGATGACGTGATCACAGCCGCGAGCACCAAGGCGGTGATCGGAAAGTCGCCGGTGATCTCCAGCGCCAGGAAGGTCATGGTCAGCGGTCCCCCGATGACGGCAACGGCGAGCGAGCTCATGCCGACGACAGCGTAGATGACCGGCGTCAGCGTCGCATCGGCGAAATAGGGGGCCGAATAAGCAAAGAGCTTGCCGAGCAGGGCGCCCATGAAGAGCGAGGCGAAGAAGAGGCCGCCTCTGAAGCCGGAGCCGATCGAGACGGCGGACGCGATCGATTTCAAAAGGAACAGGCCGACGAGCGCGGGGATCGTCACTTCATTAGCGAGGTTCAGATGCAGCGCGCCATGGCCGGCGGCCAGAACCTGCGGTGAAATCAGCGCCAGCAGGCCGACGACGATGCCACCAAGCGCCGGGCGGAAGGGCAGCGGGACGGAGCTCTTGCGCGCCAGTTCCTCGACGAAGGCGACGCCCTGCATGAGGAGGATACCAATGCCGGCGCAGAAGGCGCCAAGGGCGATCGCCGGCACGTAATCGGCCGGCTGGACAGCGCCGAAACTGCCGACATCGATGACGAAATCGCTGCCGGCCAGCAGGCGGGCAACCAGCGTGGCGACGAGGGCTGCGACGACGACCGGCGTCAGCGAGACGATGGCATAGGTGCCGATAATGAGTTCGAACGCGTAGAAGGCGCCGGTCAGGGGCGCATTGAAGGCGGCGGCGATGGCGCCGGCCGCACCGCAGCCGACGAGAATGCGAAGATCCGCTCGGCGAAGCTGCAGCTTCAGTCCGAATTTCGAGGCGATGCCGGCGGCAAGCTGCGTATAGCCGGCTTCGAGACCGACGGAGGCGCCGAAGCCGTTGGAGACGACGTTCTGGACGGCCACGAGGATGCTGTCGGTCAGCGACAAGCGGCCGCCATGCAGCGCATTGGCCTCGATCGGGTCGACCATCGGCTTCTTGCGCCACTTGGCGAGAATGAAGATCAAGAGGCCAAGCAGGATGCCGCCTGCGAAAGGCGCCGTCATCAGCAGAAACTGATTGTCGATCTGCGAAGCGCTGAGCCGGGTCTCGGTCGCGATCCCGAAGATCAGCTTGTGCATCTCCTCGGAGATAAAACTCATGGCGCTGACCGCCAGTCCTGCAGCGATGCCAACCAGCGCGCCAGCAAAGACCAAGCCCATTTCGCTTTGTCTTACGAGGGCACGCAGACGCCCCAAATCGAAAATGGTGGTGAGGGGCCGGAAGCGGCGGATATCCATTCGGGAGAGCATCATAGGAGAACTAGGCGGCAGGAGGAACGGTCAAGGTGACGGGCGGCATCCGCATGCTTGCCAATTGCGGCAAAATACCGGCCGAGCAGTAAAGTTTTTATGACGTAAGTTTTTGAATAAACACGATAATCTTGGTAGTGTAAGTCGAGATGAACGGCTTTGGCTCGTTGCACGGCAATTGACATGGGGGTTGCACGCGCCTAACCATGAAACCACATAATGGATGGTTCCGGATCGGCCTTACGCCTTCCGGATGAAAAGGGAATGTGACGGGGCGGACCCAAGCCGGGCGCCTTCATCACAGCCGACCCCGCGACTGTAGAGCAGTCAGGGTCTTCCGGCCGGCATTTGGGCCGTTAAGCTGACAGCCTGCGTGGTGCAGGCGGGCAGAGCGGGCAAGTGCCGGAAAAGCCACTGGAAATGCATCGTGATCAGCCGAGGCAGGACGCCTCTATTTCTACGAATCGTCCGCCTTTTCACGAGACGCAGCCGGGAAGGCGAGGCAGATCCGCTGGCACGATCAGGGGCGACCGCATCAGGTCGCCCCGGTCGCGGCCGATAACTGCGAGCCAGGAGACCTGCCATCTGTGCCGGGCATCAAGCCCAAATTGGGCATTTGCCCGCTGCCAGCACGGAGGTTGTCTTGGCTGAAGGATATGGTTCGGCACTGCGTCGTGTGGTGCGCATGGGTTTCCCCTTCTCCCCCGCGGGTAGAAGGTGGCCCGAAGGGCCGGATGAGGGGACCTCGGGACGTGTTGTTTTCTCCCCCCTCGTTCCTGTGCTTGCAGGAATACAGCCACCGCGCGTCTGCGCCGTGAATGAATCAGCGCTATCGCAGAATGAGTCTCTCCCGCCCAAGGACTTGGGCAGGCTGGATTCCTGTGACAAGCACAGGAATGAGGGGTGTGGGGAAGGCCGTGCCCATCCTCAACGGTCGGTGTCGTTATGACCGTCACCTTCATCCTCGGCGGCGCACGCTCCGGCAAATCCCGTTTCGCCGAAAACCTCATCACCACAGGTGGCCTCGAGCGCCATTACATTGCCACCGGTCGCGCCTGGGACGAAGAGATGCAGGCACGCATCATCAAGCACAAGGCCGATCGCGGCCCGTCCTGGACTACGCATGAAGAGCCGCTCGATCTCGCCGAGCGCCTTGCGGCCATCGATGCAGAGGGCAGGGCAATCCTCGTCGATTGCCTGACTTTATGGCTTACCAATCTGATGATGGACGGGCGCGATATCGCCGCCCAGTCTGCCGCGCTTGCCGCATTTCTTCCCACGGCAAGGGCACAGCTCGTCATCGTTTCCAATGAAGTCGGGCTCGGCATCGTGCCTGACAATCGCATGGCGCGGGAGTTTCGCGACCATGCCGGCCGATTGCACCAGATGATCGCGGCTTCGGCCACAGATGTTTATTTTATCGCAGCGGGTCTGCCGCTGAAAATGAAGGGTTAGTTCCATGCAGCAGAAGATTCCCGCAACCGTCATCACCGGCTTTCTCGGCGCCGGCAAGACGACCATGATCCGCAACCTGCTCACCAATGCCGGCGGCAAGAAGATCGCGCTCATCATCAATGAGTTCGGCGATCTCGGCGTCGATGGCGACGTGCTGAAGGGCTGCGGCGCGGAGAACTGCACCGAGGACGACATTATCGAGCTCACCAATGGCTGCATCTGCTGCACGGTCGCCGACGATTTCATTCCGACCATGACCAAGCTTCTGGAGCGCGACCAACGCCCCGACCATATCGTCATCGAAACGTCGGGCCTCGCTTTGCCGCAGCCGCTGGTCGCCGCCTTCAACTGGCCGGATATCAGAAGCGAAGTCACCGTCGACGGCGTCATCACGGTGGTCGATAGCGCGGCTGTTGCCGCCGGCCGTTTTGCCGACGATCACGATGCCGTCGATGCGCGCCGTGTCGAGGATGAATCGCTCGATCACGAAAGCCCGATCGAGGAGCTCTTCGAGGATCAGCTGACCTGTGCCGATCTGATCGTGCTCAACAAGACCGATCTCATCGACGCCGACGGCCTCGGCCGCGTGAAGAGCGAAGTCGCCTCGCGCATTGCCCGCAAGCCCGTGATGATCGAAGCCAGGAACGGCGAGGTGCCGGCAAGCGTGCTGCTCGGCCTCGGTATCGGCACGGAAGAGGATATCGTCAACCGCAAATCCCATCACGAGCTGGAGCATGAGGATGGCGAGCCGCACGACCACGATGAATTCGACAGTTTCGTCATCGAGCTTGGCGCTGTCTCGGATACCGCCGGTTTCGTCGAGAAGCTGAAGGGTATCATTGCCGAACACGACGTGCTGCGCTTGAAAGGCTTCATCGACGTTTCGGGCAAGCCCATGCGCCTGCAGCTGCAGGCCGTGGGTGCCCGCATCGACCAGTATTTCGACCGCGCCTGGGCCCCGGGCGAAGCGCGCAACACGCGCCTCGTCGTCATCGGTCTGCACGAGATGGATCAGGACGCGATGCGCAAGGCGATCGAGGCGCTCATCTGAGGACATCGAATGCATCTGCTTCTCGCCCAGCAGGGAACGATCAGCGACGGGGAAGAGGCGATCGACCTCGGCCAGTCGCCGGGCGACATCCTGTTCCTGTCGGCTGCCGACACCGAACTCGCGTCGATTGCCGCGGCTCATGCCGGCGGAGCGACGGGGCTTACGCTCCGGCTTGCGAGCCTGATGAGCCTGAAGCATCCAATGTCGGTCGACACCTATGCGGAGCGGACCGCGCGGCATGCGAAGCTGATCATCGTGCGGGCGCTCGGCGGGGCGAGCTATTTTCACTATGCGCTGGAGGCACTGCATGCGGTTGCGGCACGCAATGGGGCGCTGATTGCGGTGCTGCCGGGCGATGCCAAGCCGGATGCGGGCTTGACACCGTTTTCCAATGTGGCGCTCGACGATCTCAACGCGCTCTGGAGATACCTGATCGAGGGCGGGGACGCCAATGCGCGGGGCTTTCTGGCCTATGCGGCAGCGATGCTCTCGGGAGCGGAGAAGCCCGCACCGGCCGCGCCGCTGATGAAAGCCGGAATATGGTGGCCGGGGCGGGGGCTTGTCGGAGTTGAGGAGTGGCGGCGGCTTGTTTCGGGCGTTTATTCCGTAGCCAGTGAAAGCGTGGCACCCCCCTCTGTCCTGCCGGACATCTCCCCCACAAGGGGGGAGATCGGCAAGCGGCAGGACCATCGCCCTACGTCGGTTGTTTGGGGAGAAGCCCTCCACGATTCGATCTCCCCCCTTGTGGGGGAGATGTCCGGCAGGGCAGAGGGGGGTATGGTAGCGGAGGAGGGGTTTGAACCCCCAGTCGTCGCCATCGCTTTCTATCGTGCCCTTGTCCAAAGCGGCGAAACCCGCCCTGTCGAAGCCCTAATCGAAGCCTTGCAGGCGCAAGGCCTGCGCCCGCTGCCGGTCTTCGCCTACAGCCTCAAGGACCCGGTCTCCAAAGGCATCCTCGAATCCATCTTCGCCGAACTCAAGCCAGATATCGTCATCAACACGACAGGCTTTGCCGTTTCCGCACCCGGCGCCGATCGCGAACCGACCGTGCTGGAGGCGAATGACGCCATCGTGCTGCAGGCGATCTTTTCCGCTTCGTCGCGAGATGCGTGGGCTGCCTCGTCCCAAGGGCTCTCGGCCCGCGATCTCGGCATGAATGTCGCGCTGCCGGAGGTGGATGGCCGCGTGCTATCGCGCGCCGTCTCTTTCAAGGCGGCGGCGCGTTACGATGCTGCGGTTGAAACCAATATTGTTTCCAGCGAACCGGATGCCGGGCGCATGACATACGTGGCCGCACTTGCCGCCAACTGGGCACGGCTGCGGCGGAAAGTGACAGCGGAGCGCCGCATCGCGCTCGTCATAGCAAATTACCCGAATCGTGACGGACGGCTCGGCAATGGCGTCGGGCTCGATACGCCCGCCGGGACGATCGAGGTGATGCGGGCGATGGAGAAGGCCGGTTATTCGGTCGCCGATATTCCCGCCGATGGCGATCACCTGATGCGGCATCTGATGGCGGGGCCGACCAATTCCGGTTTCGAAGGCAAGGTGGTGCGCGAGACGCTTTCCTTGAGTCGATACAAGCGCTTCTTCGCCTCTCTTCCCGTTCAGATTCAGGATGAGGTGACGGCCCGCTGGGGCGATCCCGAGGCCGATCCTTATGTGCGCGAGGGCAGTTTCGCGCTGTCCTTTGCCCGGTTCGGCGGCTTGCTCGTCGGTATCCAGCCGGCGCGGGGCTATAATATCGATCCCAAGGAAAGCTATCACTCGCCCGATCTCGTGCCGCCGCACGGCTATTTCGCCTTCTACGCTTTTCTCCGCCAGGAGTTCAGTGCCGATGCCGTCATTCACATGGGCAAGCATGGCAATCTGGAATGGCTGCCGGGCAAGGCGCTGGCACTGTCGGAAGCCTGCTATCCGGAGGCCATTCTAGGGCCGTTGCCGCATCTTTATCCCTTCATTGTCAACGATCCGGGCGAGGGCACGCAGGCCAAGCGCCGTACCGCTGCCGTCATCATCGATCATTTGACGCCGCCGCTGACGCGGGCCGAAAGCTATGGGCCGCTCAAGGATCTGGAGGCGCTGGTCGATGAATATTACGAGGCTTCCGGCGGCGATCCCAGGCGCATCCGATTGCTGTCCCGGCAGATCCTGGAGCTTGTTACCGATATCGGGCTGGATCGGGATGCGGGGATTGCCCAGGGCGAGGCCGAAGGCGAGGCGCTGAAGAAGCTTGATGCCTATCTTTGCGATCTCAAGGAAATGCAGATCCGTGATGGGCTGCATGTATTCGGAGTGTCGCCAGAGGGGCGGTTGTTGACGGATCTCACCGTGGCGCTGGCCCGCGTGCCGCGCGGGCTTGGCGAGGGTGGGGATGCGAGTTTGCAGCGGGCGATTGCGGGGGATGTGTTGAAAAAACCCTCCCCAACCCCTCCCCACAAGGGGGAGGGACTTACCGTTGAGCTTACGGCCGTCGCCGAGATCAAAGCCGACGGCGCAACGGTGCGCCCAGCAAGCCCCTCCCACCTGTGGGGAGGGGTTGGGGAGGGGTCTTCTTTTGACCCTCTCAATTGCGACATGGCTGCCCCCTGGATTGGCCCACGCCCGGCTATCCTCGCAGATATCATTGATGCCCCCTGGCGCACGAACGGCGACACGGTAGAGCGCATCGAGCTGCTCGCAGCAAAACTGGTTTCCGGTGAACTCGCCTGCCCAACCCTCTGGTCCCGAACCAGATGCGTGCTCGATGAAATCGAAGGCCGCCTCAAGCCCTCCATCCTTGCCTGCGGCCCGGCCGAAATCGCCAGCCTGCTGCGTGGCCTCGATGGCCGTTTTGTGCCGCCCGGTCCATCGGGGGCGCCGACGCGCGGGCGGCCCGATGTCTTGCCGACGGGGCGAAATTTCTACTCCGTGGACAGCCGCGCGGTGCCGACGCCGGCGGCCTACGAGCTCGGCCGGAAATCCGCGGAACTGCTGATCCGCCGTTACGCACAGGATCACGGCGAATGGCCCGTCTCATTCGGGCTGACGGCCTGGGGAACCTCCAACATGCGCACTGGCGGCGACGACATCGCCCAGGCGCTGGCGCTGATCGGCGTCAAACCTGTGTGGGACATGGCTTCGCGGCGCGTCACGGGCTACGAGATCATCCCACCGGCTATGCTGCGGCGGCCGCGAGTGGACGTGACATTGCGTATTTCCGGCTTTTTCCGTGACGCTTTTCCCGAGCAGATCGCCCTATTCGACAAGGCGATCCGCGCTGTTGGCGCCTTGGATGAGGATGCGGCCGACAATCCGATAGCCGGGCGCATGCGTGGCGAGGCGGCGCGGCTTGCCGAGGCCGGGCTCGATGAGAAGGCGGCGGCGAAGCGGGCGGGTTATCGTATCTTCGGTTCCAAGCCCGGTGCCTATGGTGCGGGTCTGCAGGCGCTGATCGACGAGAAGGGATGGGAGCGGCGGGCTGATCTTGCCGAAGCCTATCTCGTCTGGGGCAGTTATGCCTATGGTGCGGGCGAGGAAGGGCGGGCCGAGCGCGGCGTCTTCGAGGAGCGGCTGCGTTCCATCCAGGCCGTCGTACAGAACCAGGACAATCGCGAACACGACCTGCTCGATAGCGACGACTACTACCAGTTCGAAGGCGGCATGGCGGCGGCGGCCGAAGAACTCGGCGGTGAGCGGCTGGCGATCTACCACAATGATCATTCACGGCCGGAAAAGCCGGTCATTCGTTCGCTCGAAGAAGAAATCGGGCGGGTGGTGCGCGGGCGCGTCGTCAATCCGAAATGGATCGAGGGCGTCATGCGCCACGGTTACAAGGGTGCCTTCGAGATTGCGGCGACCGTCGATTATCTCTTTGCCTTTGCGGCGACGACCGGTGCCGTCGGCAATCATCATTTCGAAGCGGTCTATCAGGCCTTCCTCGCCGATCCCAAGGTGCGCGATTTCATGGCCGAGAAGAACCCGGCCGCGCTTTCCGAAATGAAGGAGCGGCTGATGGAGGCGATCGAGCGCAAGCTCTGGACGCCGCGCAGCAACTCGGCGCAATTCGATCTTACTGACATCAACGAACCAAGAAAAGAGCAGGCAGCCTATCATGAGCGAAGAGCCCGTCGTACCAGCCGAAAAGGATGATGCCCGTCACGCCGAGAAGATGGCGAAGAAGAAGGCCGCCCGCGACAAGATCATGGCGACCAAGACGGACGAGAAGGGGCTCGTCATCGTCCATACCGGCAAGGGCAAGGGCAAGTCGTCTGCCGCTTTCGGCATGATCTTCCGGCATATCGCCCACGGCAAGCCTTCTGCCGTCGTGCAATTCATCAAGGGCGCCATGTGGACCGGCGAGCGCGATCTGATCGAGAAGCATTTCTCCGACGTCTGCCAGTTCCATACGATGGGCGAGGGTTTCACCTGGGAGACGCAGGACCGGGCGCGGGATGTGGCGGCTGCCCGCACTGCCTGGGAAAAGGCCAAGGAGCTGATCCGCGACGAGCGCAATTCCATGGTGCTGCTCGACGAGATCAATATCGCGCTGCGCTATGACTATCTCGACATCAATGAGGTGGTGGAATTCCTGAAGAGCGAGAAGCCCTACATGACGCATGTCGTGCTGACGGGTCGCAATGCCAAGGAAGAGCTGATCGAGATCGCCGATCTGGTGACCGAGATGGAACTGATCAAACATCCCTTCCGCTCCGGTATCAAGGGGCAGCCGGGCGTGGAGTTCTAAAGCAATTCCAGCAAAAGTGCGTGGCTGTTTGCGTCCGGACTTGTGTGAAAGAAGAGCAGTTTCAGCATCCGGAATTGCGGAGAAACAAAGCCCTTAGTTCAGTGCAAGGCTGCGCAGGATCGCGGCGGTTTCCTCGTCGGCCGGGAAGAAGGATTCGATCGCCAGTTCCGACAGCGTGATATCGACGGGCGTGCCGAAGACCGTGGTCGTCGAGATCAGGGAAAGCAGGCCGGCCCTGGTCGAAAGCTTCAGGGGAACGGCGATGCCGGCGTGGTCGGCATGGGTCTCCCCAGTATCTTCGGGCGCGGCGTAGGAGAGCAGTTCCTTCAGCAGCTTTTCCAGTACGGGGTCGCCCGAGGCTGAAATCTGTTGGCGCAGCCGGTCGATGAGGTGGGTGCGCCACTCCGCGAGATTGACGGTGTGGGGCGCCAGGCCCCGTGGGTGCAGCCCGAGGCGCAGCACATTGACTGGCGGTTCCAACAGCGCTGGATCGGCAACGCCTGTGATGAGAGGTGCCAGCGCTGCATTGGCGGCAATCAGCGTCCAGTGGCGATCGACGGCAAGCGCCGGGAAGGGCTCGTGGCCTTTCAGCACCATATCGATGGCGCGGCGCGCCGGCTCAAGGGCGGGATCGTCGAGCTTGCGTTCGGCAAAGACGGGGGCGAAACCCGCCGCCAGCAATAGCGGGTTCCGGTCACGCAGGGGGACGCCGAGGCGTTCGGCCAGATGCAGAAGCATCTCGCGGCTCGGGGTCGAGCGCCCGCTCTCGATGAAGCTCAGGTGCCGTTGCGAGATATCGGCTTCCAGCGCGAGGTCCAGCTGGCTCATGCGGCGGCGCTGGCGCCATTCGCGCAGGCAATCTCCAAGAGAGCGGGCGGTCGGCGTCATCACGCGGCTTCCGGCAGCTGATCGATGAAGCCGCGGACGGATTTCAGCCTGCCGCCTTCGAGTTCGGCAAAATCCGTGCCCTTGATCAGTGCTTCGCCATTCTCAGGGCCGAGGCCCCAGGAGAAGCGCAGGACATCACCGTAGCCATCCGCCGTGCCGATCAGTTCGAAGCGAAAGCCGGGGAAGCGGTTCTGCACGGCCTCGACCAGCGAGTTGATCTGCTCATGGCCTTCGCCGCGCATCAGCGGATCGATATAGGTAGCGTCCTCCGTCCAGCTCTCGGCGATGAGAGCGCGGCGGCGGGCGGTATCCGTCTCGTTCCAGATGGCGAGATAGAGCTTGGCGTTGGTATTTGCGTCGTTCATCGGGTCATCTCCTTTTGATCGCCGGTCAATTCCAGGCAGGGCGATCATGGGCGAATGCGGTGCAGCCTATCAATTACGCCGGAGGTAATGGAAGCCTGATCCGTTCGAGATCAAGTTCAGGTCGCGCCTTGGTGATTTGACAGGCGGAGAGGGAGCCCGGAGATTTGCGGCGACCCTTTTGCTTCGGAGGAGACATGCCATGAAAACCCGTAGGTACAAAGCCTTTGCCGCCCTGGCTGTCGCCATCCTCGGCGCATCTGCGGCGCAGGCAACCGTTATCGACGAATGGAATACGATCAAGGCCCCTGCTGCACCAGTGCTGAAGCCGGTTAGGGTGAATACATTGGATACGGCGCTGCTGCTCCTCGATTTCAACGGTGCGCAGGACCCGTCGAAGGGACCGTGCAACACGAAGAACAAGCCGCGCTGCATTGCCTCGCTGCCGAAAGTGGAGAAGCTGATGGAAGAGGCGCGCAAGAGCGGCGTGCCCGTCGTCTACAGCATCACGGGCGGCGCGACGAAGGGTGATATCGCCAGCGTGCTCGCGCCGAAAGAGGGCGATGCCGTCGTGCAGTCGGGCGCCAATAAGTTCATCAATACCGATCTCGAAAGGATCCTGGCGGAGAAGCACATCAAGACCGTGATCGTCACTGGCACGGCGTCGGAAGGCGCGGTGCTGAACACGGCGGCTTACGCGGCGCTGAAAGGCATGAACGTCATTCTGCCCGTCGATGGCATGTCCTCGACCGATCCTTATGCCGAGCAGTATGTCGCCTGGCACTTTGCGAATGCGCCGGGTGTTTCGGCCAAGACGACGCTGACCTCGATCGATGAGATCAAGTTCGGCAAGTGATGCTCCGGAGCGGACATGGCGATGTTACGAGTTGCCCCGAACCGTGTCGCGAGTACCGGGATTTACTGGCCGCGCTTCAGTCTTTTTGCGTGACATGCTTTAGTGGCTTGTGATCGAGAGCTTGTAGGTCTGGGTCGGCACATTGAAGGAATAGGATTTTTCCTCTTCGGTCGTGTGCTCGATCTTGTTCTTCTTCTCATAATCGGCGACAATCTTGGCAGCGACGGTCTTGTCGACCCCGAGTTCGACGCCCCACTTGTTCATCAGCTCGTCTACGGCGCCATTGGTCGATTTCGCCTTGAAGGAGACGGCCATGGCGTCCTGCTTCAACAGCAGGTCTACGGTCTTGTGGGATTTGCCCACTTCATAGGAATTTCCTTCGTTGGTGATTGATATGGCCGGCATGCTGAGATCGATGTCGCCGAATTTCAGATTGAAGGCGGCGCGTATCGCACGAGCGTTGATGACCGGCGTTGCCGTCGAGAAGGTGACAGATTTGGCGCCGTAGCTCACTACCTTGTCGCCATTAATGATCGGCATATTGCCCACTTCGTGGACGTAAAGCGAGAATTCGCCTGGGATGTCCTGACCGTCAAAGGCTTTGGTCTTGAAAACGACGACCTTGGTCTTCGTCGGATTTCCCGCAAGGGTGGCGGCGGAATCCGCGTAGATCGGCGCCCGATAGGCTTTCGGCACGTCTTTGGCGGCATCGGCCTGTTTGGAGGCGGCTTCCACGGTGGCTTTCTTGGCTTCTGCCTCGTCTTTCGCTGCCTGTGCATCGGCCGACTTGGCCTTTGCCATCTGAACCTGAGCATCCGCTTCTATGGCTTTGCCCTCCGTTTCCGCCGCGGCCTTCGTTACCCCAAGATCGTAATCCTTCTGCTGCTTGTCGAGATCGGTCCCATATTTGGCCTGAATTTCGCGCGCCTTGTTGGCCGCTTCGGCGATGCTGATCGAGTTGTCCGACAGTTTCTTCAGGAGATCGGCGACCTCCTGCCGGCCGGACATGTCGCGGAAGAGGTTGGGCGTAGCGAGCAGGTTGAGCGCTGCGCCGAGGCCCGTCGGGTCCGGAACCGGAGAGGGGGTGACGATATTGATGAGCGATTGCGGGAATGGCGTCGGCGTCGGATTGACCGCCTGCGGTGTCGGCTGCACCGGCGTGACGGTTCCGATCTCGGGCGCCTCAATCGGTATCGGATGTTCTTCCCATTTCCAGAAACGGGTGTTGTCGATCTCTTCGGAAATGTTGCAATGGCCAAGTTTGCCTTCCGCGAAGACGCCGCGGGTCGGCAGGGTGATCAGCCGTTCGGATTTGGCCGAGGCAAGCGCTATTCCCTCGAGCGCTTTCGCGCGGTCGTCCTCGTTCATGGCCGCGAGCTTGTCCTGGACCCATTTCTGGCGTGCAGGGTCGCCGCTGTTGATTGCTGCAGCAAGATCGACGTAAAGCGCATCGTTTGCCGCATCGGCGGGCCGGGCCAGCGGATAGGCGACATAGCTGCCAAACAGTTCGAGCGGTGTCGGATCGGCGTGATCGGCCATATTCTGTCCCGGCGTGGTCCAGGCCTTTCCCTCGAACTGGATAGCGAGTTCGCTTTCGTCGGTCGTCAGCGCGATAACACGATTGTAATAGGCGTTGTTCTTCTCGAAATGGTTCGAAAGCCGCTTTGCCGCGCCGAGTTCTTCCAGCGTAAGGCTCTGCTCCGGCCCGACGACCGGTGGCAATCCGGCCGGCCTCGGCCCCGGCCTGTTCAGCCAGGTGAAGCTTTGCGAGGAGGGTTCTTCTCCCCGGAAATAAAGATCGACATCCCGTAATCCCTCGGGGGAGGTCAGCCAGCGGCAGATGCCGTTCTGCCCGAAGGCGTTGATGCACAGGGCGTCGATGCGCCAGTCGTCATCGCCCCATTTTTCGAACTGGAAGCCGATGATATCTTTCCATTTGACGGTTGTGCCTTTCCCCGTGATCTGATCGAAGATCTTGCAGAAAGTCCACTGAACGGAACCTTTCTCGCCGAAGCGTTCGCCGCTGTTCACGTTGTGAAATTGATTTTCACCTTCACCCATATGGCCGCCGCGATAGACATAGTGCAGCTCGTGGCGTTTCTCCTGCACCCATTCGTCCGACGTGATCACGTAAATGACGATAGTCGAATCCGAGAGATCGCTCTCGGTCGTCTTTATGCCGATTTCGAAGGTTGTGAACTCCTCATCGCCCTCCCAGGGCGGGAAGGTCCAGACATTGCCGGGCACGATGTTCTGAGTGGTTTGATAATCGCGCAGCGATTCCTGCTTGGCAAGCGCGTCGAACCCGGGCTTCAGGCTTGCATCCAGCAGATTGGCTTCCAGCACCGAACGATAGGCGAGCAGGGTCTTGGCGTCGAAGGTGGCGATACGTGCGGGGATCTTCGCCAGTACCGCGGCCCGCCGGCGCATCCATTCCACGGTGACGCGGTAGTGCCGGAGAACCTGGTAATAGAGAATGGTCAGCGTGTGGCTGTGATTGTAATTGGTGAAGGTGCGGGTCTGGATGCTCTCCTTCTCCTCCTGCCGGGCCTGGATGACGACAGTGGAGGTCAGCTCCCGCACGGCCGAAGAGGCTTGGGAAAAGCTGTCGTTGATGCGCTGCACATTGTCGGCGGCGAGATCACGGCTGCCTTCGCTGCTTGCCGTCGAGCCGCCAAGCGCCATGGTATTGCCGGCAGCCGCACCGACGCCGACAATGCCCAGATTGGCGCCGAAGCTGCCGCCGACGGAATTGGCCGTGCCGGCCATGAAGGAGGAGCCGTGCTGAAGTTCTTTCACGCCCGCCTTGACGACTTCGGAAATGAGCCGGTCGCGATGGGTCTGGTGCAGCAGGTTCTCCGTCAGCTTCGTGTCCTCCTGCCGCTCTGTGAGGCTGTCCCATGACCAGTCGATGACGGCGAGCTTGACCGTTTCGGCCGGCGCGAGCGGCAGGCTGTAGAGAATTTCGCCGAGGGAATGACCGATCGAGAACCAGGAAACCTTGTAGTCGTCGACATAGGCGAAGCGCGTATCCGCGGGCAGATTCTGCCCTGCGGGCGGGTCGGCCACGCGGACCACCTGCCGCAGCATGAATTCCTGCAGCGCGAGATTTGCAGGCAGGAGCTGCTCGCAGCCGTCTTCGCCAAGCAACGATTTCGGACTGGCCGCAAAGGAGGCAGGCGAGAGCTGCCAGTCGGTCAGGCCTGGATTTTGAAGCGCGCGGCCGCCCATGTTGACGAGCGCCGCGGGCAGGTCCGCTTTGGGAGCCATGACGCGGCCGACGATAGCGTTTGCGGCAAAGCGGGCTTGGCCGAAGACGTCGACGGCGGCTTCCTGCCCGAAGGGTTGGACCAGGATCTGCACCTTCTGCGGTGCGTTTTTATCGGCGCGCCGCTCAGCCATTGCAAGGGAGAGCATGAGGCGCGATTGAGGCTGAAGCCGCATGAGATCGAAGGACAGATAGCCGACATGATCGGTGGTGAGGATGCCGAGCGGCTCGGCGTAGACGACCTCCTGCGGTTCCGCTTCCGCTGCGAGTTCCAGATCGTGTTCTTCGGCAACGTCTTTCATGCCTTGCTTGATGAGGACGCTGAGTTTGGCCTGCGTTATATCCTGCAGGCTGTCGACGCCGGCCGTGTCGAATACGCGTTTCAGCACAGCGTAAACCAGCTCGCGCGCTTCGTTGGGATCGGCCGCAAGCGATAATTCTGCCTCTTCCGTGAGGATCGATGCCAGCGCGGCAAGTATCATGTCCACTATCCGGGCACGTTCCGCCTCTGGAATGGAATCGTCGAAATTGGTGACCGCAGAAAAGACCGGCTCCCGCAGCCGGCGACTGGGTGCCCGTGCCGCCGGCGTGAAGGGCACGATGAGTTCGGCGTAGACTGGGAGCCCTGATGTAGGGCGTCCGCTTACCGGATCTGTTATGAAAAGGCTCAAATAGGAAGGTTCGTCAATGCCAGTCATACCCCACCTGCTTCCGGATTGAGGAACTGATCAGTAAAAACGTTCTGCTGTCGGTAGTACGGCTATGATGGATATGCTTTACAGGACGGGCGTATTTCCGCTCTTCTTCAAATCGCGAAAATGCTCCATCTCTTTGTTTTAAGCAGTTTCAGGCGCAAAACCGCTGGGCGCTTTTGCTGAATGCCCGATGCCGTGGTGCGATTTCGATCGCCGTCTGCCGTTTTATCTAAGCGGGTTTTGATTTGCCGGGCAAGATAGGTCCCGCCAAGATTGTGTGCGCTTCCTTAATCGCCTTTAAGGAGAGTGACGGTATTCGATTTCTGATGTGCCGGAATTAAACGCCAAGCGAGACGCGCAGCGGGTTTGCCGGGTCGGAAAGCAGCTTCACCGCAAAGGCGATGCAGACGATGACGAGCAGCGGCTTGATGAGCTTTGCGCCAATGCGCATGGCAAGCCGGGAACCGAGTTGCGCGCCGAGGAACTGGCAGGCGCCCATCAGGAGGCCGATCTTCCAGAGGGTCGCGCCGAAGCTCGCGAAGACGACGAGTGCGCCGAAGTTCGAGCCGAGATTGAGAAGCTTGGTGTGAGCCGTCGCCTTCAGCATGCCGAAGCCTGCGAGTGTGACGAAAGCCAGCATGAAGAAGGAGCCGGTGCCGGGGCCGAAGACGCCGTCGTAGAAGCCGATGACCGGAACCAGCGTCAGGCCGAAAAGGGAGGGCGTCATCCGGCGGTGCGTATCAGAATCGTTGAGGTTCGGCTTGACGGCGAAAAAGATGGCGATCGCCACCAACAGCACCGGCATGACGGCCTGCAGCACCTGGCCGGGAACGAGCGTGGCAAGGGCCGCACCCAGCGACCCGCCCAAGACGGCCATCAGCGCCATCGGCAATTGTTCCGAAAGCTTCACATGGCCCTTGCGGGCATAAGCGATGGTTGCCGAAGCGGCGCCGAAGAGCGATTGCACCTTGTTGGTGCCGAGCGTCTGCAGCGGCGGGATGCCTGCGATCAACATGGCGGGGACGGTGATGAGGCCGCCGCCGCCGGCAATGGAATCGACGAAACCGGCAAAGAAGGCGGCCGCGCAGAGCAGCAGAAGCAGATGGAAGGCAATGTCAGGCAAGATGCTAGTCCGGGAGGAGCATTCGAGGGCGAGTGCGGGGGCGTTCGGGCGGCCTTGTTGCATTTCCCGCCACAAGCTGCAATGGCTCCGAAGAAACAGCGGGGCCTATTCAACAGATGGGAATGAGCGAGATCACTTTCGATGGCGCAAGACGGCATGTGCTCGGGCTCGGCTGCGAGCGCGGCGCGCTGCCTGCCGAGGTTCTGGCGCTTGCCATCGAGGCGCTGGAGGCGGCCGGCATAAAGAGCGCGGAGCTTGCCGCCATTGGCTCGATCGACAGCCGCAGGCAGGAACCGGCCATTCTCGCCGTTGCGGAGCATTTCGACGTTCCGGCAGTCTTCTTTGACGCATCAAGGCTGGAAGAGGAAACGCCGCGGCTGAAAAATCCCTCCGAGATCGTCTTTGCCCGCGTCGGCTGCCATGGAGTGGCGGAATCGGCGGCGCTTGCGGCTATCGGAGCAGAGGCACAGCTGATGCTCTGCAAGATCAAATCCGCACATGCGACAGCGGCAATAGCCCGCATCGGTTCGTAACAGGCGTGACGTACCGGGCTCACTGTGGCAGCAATGACCTGTCTCGGATTGAAGGCCCAGCCGGATCATAAAGGAGGATCGGTGCGATGAAAAATGTGCTTCGTGTCGCCAGCGTTCAGTTTCAGCACAGGGCGAGCGACAAGGCCTATAATATGGGCAGGATAGAGGCCTATGCCGCGAAGGCGGCAGAAGAGGGGGCGGCGCTGATCGCGATGCCCGAAATGTGCATCACCGGCTACTGGCATGTGCCCGGCTTGAGCGTGAACGAACTGGAGGCATTGAGCGAGGCCTTGCCTGACGGTCCCTCCTGCCGTCATGTCCGCCAGCTTGCGGCCGATCTCGGCATCGGCATCGGGGCAGGGCTCATTGAGCGCTCGGAGAATGGAAAACTCTACAACAGCTACTTCGTGGCGCTACCGGACGGCACCGTTCACGTTCACCGGAAACTGCATGCGTTCGAACACGATGCGATCCTGAGTGGCGACAGATATACAGTCTTCGATACGCCCTGGGGCGTGCGCATCGGTATTCTGATCTGCTACGACAACAACATCCTCGAAAATGCCCGGGCAACGGCCCTGATGGGAGCCGACATCCTGCTTGCCCCTCATCAGACTGGCGGCTGCCATTCGGCCAGTCCGCATGCACTGGGCCTGATCGATGTCGATATCTGGCGGAACCGCGAGCGCGATCCCGAAGCGATCGAAAAGGAAATCCTGGGGCCGAAGGGGCGCGAATGGCTGATGCGCTGGCTTCCTTCGCGCGCCCGCGACAACGGGATGTTCGTCGTTTTCAGCAACGGCATCGGCGAGGACAATGGCGAAGTGCGCACCGGCAACGCCATGATCATCGATCCCTACGGACGCGTTCTGACCGAGACATGGGCGGCCCGCGACGAGATGGTGGTTGCCGATATGGACCTGGACCTGCTGCCCATGAGCCAGGGGCGGCGGTGGCTCAGGGTAAGGCGGCCCGATCTGTACGAAATTATCGTCCAGCCGCAGGCTGACGCCGCTTCCACGCGTGAAGTCCGCTTCTCATATGCGCCGCCCGAAAAGACCGGCAGTGCCTGATCGCCCGGCTTGAAAGCCGGCGCACCACATTGCTCGCGAGGCAGAAGGACCGATAAGGTTGACATTGTCACTTTATCAGCGTTCTCAGTGGCATGGGCAAGAACCCCCACGTTCAGATCGTGATCTGAATTTGCTCCATTTCATAATCCACATCCAGAGGAAACACATGCACAAGGTCATTTATGACACGGATCCGGGCGTCGATGACGCCATGGCGCTTCTCTTCCTGCATCGCCATCCGGAGATCGACCTGATCGGTATCACCACTGTCTTCGGCAATGCTTCGGTTGAAACGACGACGCGCAATGCGCTGTTCCTGAAGCGGGAGTGGGATATTGCGGCACCGGTCGCCAAGGGCGCCAGTGTCACCATCGACCCGTCGCGCCACGAGCGCCCGTGGCCGACCATGGTGCATGGCGATAACGGCCTCGGCAACATGCCGGTGCCTGACACAATCGACCTGCCGCTCGACCCGCGTCCGGCGCATCGCTTCATCATTGACACAGTGCGCGCCAATCCGGGCGAGGTGACGCTGGTTGCTGTCGGCCGCATGACGAACCTGGCGTTGGCGCTGAAGGAAGATCCGGAGATTGCGGGCCTGGTGAAGGAAGTCGTCATCATGGGCGGCAACTTTTATCTGCCGGGCAACGTCTCGCCGGTTGCCGAAGCCAATATTCATGGCGATCCGGAAGCGGCCGATATTATCATGACCGCGCCGTGGAAGGTGGTCGTCATCGGCCTCGATGTCACGGCGATCACGACGATGAGCCGCGGCTATCTGCGCGACATGGCCGCCAAGGGCGACAAGGCTGTCAAGCAGCTCGACGAGCTCTCGCAGTTCTACATCGATTTCTACAAGCATGCGGTCGAGGACGGCATGATGGTGCATGACAGCTGCGCTTGCGTCTATGTCGTAGCGCCCGAACTGTTCACCACGATCACGGGTGCAGTGCGCGTCGTCTGCGGCGGCATTGCCGATGGCCAGACGATCGTCAAGCCGGATGGCCGCCGCTTCCCGCCAGGGCATTGGGATGGCTTGCCGAGTCAGGTCGTTGCCACCGGCATCGAGTCGGAAAAGGTGATCGACCTGATCCGTGATACGCTTCTGCGCGCCTGATCGTTTCAACGGGCCGGCATTACACCTCGCTGTCGGCCCGTTCCGTATTTTGGAATCCAATCAATCTGTTGAGTGCATTTTCTTCGAAAGAAATTCCGGTTCTTGCGAAGTTGATTCAAGTCGATTTCGTCAAGTTCCAGTGCACGGCAAGCGAGAGCGTTGACCTCGTCTATTAGCGGGCCTAGATCAGCGGAATGATCGACAGCACATTCTCACATCTGCCGGCGCTGGAGCCGGGCAGCGTCTGGCTCGTTGGCGCCGGTCCGGGTGATCCTGGTCTGCTGACGCTGCTTGCTGCCAAGGGGCTCGCCGAGGCCGATGTGATCGTCCATGACGCGCTGGTCAACGAGGACTGTCTGAAGCTTGCGCGCTCCGGCGCCGAGCTTGAATATGCCGGTAAACGCGGCGGTAAGCCCTCCGCCAAGCAGCGGGATATTTCGCTGAGACTGGTGGAGCTGGCGCGGGCCGGCAAGCGCGTGCTGCGGCTGAAGGGCGGCGATCCCTTCGTCTTCGGGCGAGGCGGGGAAGAGGCGCTGACGCTGGTCGAGCATAATATTCCTTTCCGCATCGTGCCGGGCATTACCGCCGGCATCGGCGGGCTTGCCTATGCCGGCATTCCGGTGACCCATCGCGAGATCAATCATGCCGTGACCTTCCTCACCGGACATGACTCTTCCGGCATCGTGCCCGATGCGATCAACTGGGAAGCGATCGGCAAGGGTTCGCCCGTCATCGTCATGTATATGGCGATGAAGCATATCGCCCAGATCAGCGCCAATCTCATTGCCTCCGGCCGTTCGGCATCCGAACCCGTGGCGTTCGTTTGCAATGCGGCGACCGGCGCGCAGCAGGTGCTGGAGACGACGCTCGGGCAGGCGACCGAGGCCGTTGCGGCCTCCGGGCTGGAGCCGCCGGCGGTCGTCGTGGTCGGTGAGGTGGTGCGGCTGCGCGGCTCGCTCGACTGGCTGGGTGCGCTTGGCGGGCGGCGCCTGCAGCCCGATCCCTTCAAGCATGCGGAAGGTCGGGGAAAGGAGACGGCATGAGCGGACTTCTGATCGCCGCACCGTCTTCCGGGTCCGGCAAGACCACCGTTACCCTGGGGCTGCTGCGGGCATTGCGACGGCGCGGTATTGGTGTGGCCCCCGGCAAGACGGGGCCTGACTATATCGATCCAGCCTTTCATGCGGCGGCAAGCGGCGCGCTCTGCCTCAATTTCGATCCCTGGGGCATGCGGCCGGAGCTGATTTCGGCCAATGCGACGTTGCACCGTTCCGGCGACCGGATCCTGCTGATCGAGGGCATGATGGGCCTGTTCGATGGCGCTGCGGACGGGCGTGGCACGGCGGCGGAACTGGCAGCGCAGCTCGGGCTTTCCGTCGTTCTCGTCGTCGATGCCTCGCGCCTGTCGCAATCCGTTGCGCCGCTTGTCAGCGGTTTTGCCGGTTTCCGCGCCGATGTGCGCATTGCCGGTGTCATCCTGAACAAAGTCGGCAGCGACCGGCATGAGGCGATGTTGCGGCAGGCACTGGACAAGATCCGCATGCCTGTCGTCGCCGTCATCCGCAAGGATGCGATGCTCGCCCTGCCGGAGCGACATCTCGGGCTGGTGCAGGCGGGCGAACATGCGGCGCTCGAGGAATTCATCGATTACGCCGCGGATGCCGTCTCCGAAGAGTGCAATTTCGAATTCCTGATGCGCATCGCACGCCAGGGGCTGAACCGGCCGTCGGCCGCCAATATCGCCCGGCTGATGCCCTTCGGCAGCCGTATTGCCGTTGCCCGCGATATCGCCTTTGCCTTCTGCTACGAGCATATGCTGCTCGGCTGGCGACGGCGCGGCGCGGAGATTTCGTTCTTTTCGCCGCTGGCCGATGAAGCGCCGGCAGCGGATGCCGATGCGATCTATCTGCCGGGCGGTTATCCCGAGCTGCATGCGGGCAGGCTGTCGGCGGCGCAGAATTTTGCCGCGGCGATGAAGGCTGCGGCAGCACGCGGCGTGCGCATCTATGGCGAATGCGGCGGCTACATGGTGCTCGGCGACGGGCTGATCGACGCGGGAGGCGCGCGCCATGAAATGCTCGGCCTCTTGCCTGTCGTCACCAGCTACCAGGCGCGGCAGCGGCATCTCGGCTATCGCCGCGTGACGCCACTTGAGGGCGCCTTCTTCGACAAGGTGATGACGGCGCACGAGTTTCATTATTCCACCATCGTCTCCGAAGGCGAGGCCGATCGGCTCTTTGCCGCCGAGGATGCGCTCGGCAACGATCTCGGCCAGGCAGGCCTGCGGCGCGGGCAGGTGGCCGGCTCCTATATGCATCTGATCGACCTTGCGGGAGCCGCATCGTGAATGCGCCGATCATTCATGGCGGCGGCATTACCGCGGCGGCGGCGACCTTTGGCGGACGCGTGGAAGACTGGCTCGACCTTTCGACCGGTATCAATCCCAATCCGGTTTCGCTGCCGGAGATCCCGACGAGGGTCTGGCAGCGGCTGCCGGACCGGCATCTGGTCGAGACGGCGCGCTATGCTGCGCGCGATCATTATCGCAGCGGCGCGATCCTGCCGCTTCCGGTTCCCGGCACGCAGTCCGTGATCCAGCTTCTGCCGCGGCTCCCGCAGCCGGGCAGGCGGGTGGCGATCCTGTCTCCGACCTATGGAGAATATGCACGGGCCTTCGGCGCCGCGGGTTTTGCCGTCGATACGGTCAGCGATATCGATGATATCGGCCCGGAGCATGGGCTTGCCGTGGTGGTCAATCCAAACAATCCTGATGGCCGGGTCTATACTGCCGGCCGGCTGGAGGCGCTGCACGAGCGGCTCAAGGCAAATGGCGGCTTTCTCGTGGTCGACGAGGCTTTCGGCGATACGAGCCCGGAAACGAGCCTCGCGCCGCGAGCGGCTGCGCTTTCCAACCTCATCATCCTCCGCTCCTTCGGCAAATTCTTCGGGCTTGCGGGGCTGAGGCTCGGCTTTGCCATTGCGCGGAGCGATATTCTTGCGCGTTTCGAGGACTGGCTCGGCCCCTGGGCCGTGTCGGGGCCGGCGCTTTTTCTTGCCGGTTCGCTGCTGAATTCGGATGTTTCCGCTATTCTCCGCTCGATCGCCGAGCGGCAGGCTGCCCTTCATGCCGTGCTAGTCGACGCCGGCCTTACGGTGGCAGGCGGCACGCCGCTTTTCACTCTTGTTGTCGACGGCAGAGCCCCCGGCATTTACACGACTCTTTGCCGCAATCATATTCTCGTCCGCCGGTTCGACTACGCGCCGGATTGGCTGCGCTTCGGCCTTGCGCCGGACGCCGCTGACGACGCGAGACTGGCTGCGGCCCTTCGGAGCTTTGATCGATGAATTTGGACGAACATTCTCTCGTGTTGGTTCTGGCCTTGCTGCTTGATCGCATCATCGGCGATCCGCAATGGCTGTGGGTGCGCGTGCCGCATCCAGTTGCCATCTTCGGCCGGGCGATCGGCTATTTCGATCAGCATTTCAATCGCGAGAGCCTGAGCAAGGCGCAGCGCAAACAGAATGGCGTCGTGGCGATCCTGGCGCTTTCGGTGCTCGCCGTCGTCACTGGGCTGGTGCTGCACTGGTTCTTCATGCTCTTCGGCCCCCTTGGTATTCTGCTCGAAGTTTTCTGCGTGGCGATCTTCCTGGCGCAGAAGAGCTTGTCGGATCATGTCGCGGCGGTGGCAACGGCGCTGAGGGCCGAAGGTCTCGTCGGTGGGCGCAAGGCGGTGTCGCGGATCGTCGGACGTGACCCGGAAACATTAGATGAGCCGGGTGTCTGCCGCGCGGCGATCGAGAGCCTTGCGGAAAACTTCTCCGATGGCGTGGTGGCGCCGGCTCTCTGGTATGCGATTTTCGGCCTGCCGGGCCTGTTCTTCTACAAGATGCTGAATACGGCGGATTCGATGATCGGCCACCGCTCGGAGAAATATGTCGATTTCGGCTGGGCTTCGGCCCGGCTGGACGATATCGCCAACTGGCCGGCGGCGCGCCTGTCGATCCTGCTGATCGCCATGGGCGCCGGCATCCGCCGCGGCACGACCGCCTTCAGCGATTCCTTCCGTGTAGGCCTGCGTGACGGCAAGCTGCATCGCTCGCCGAATTCCGGCCGTCCGGAAGCGGCCATGGCCGGCGCGCTCGACCTGCAGCTGGCCGGCCCACGCGTCTATTCGGGTGTCGTCGTGCGCGAGCCGATGATCAACGGCACCGGCCGGGATGTGGCGACGGCAGGTGATGTCGAGGACGGGATTTCGGTCTTCCAGGCCAGCTGTATGTCGCTGACCCTGCTTGCCTTCGTGGCCTTTGTCTGCCTGCTCTAGGCTAGCCGTCTCTCCACCATCAACAATACCGTAAGGGTTAAGCTCAGCAGGCCAAGCGATAGCGGCAGACCGTGATGGCCGATCATCTGCATCGCCATGCCCGTCGCGGGCGAGCCAAGGATGCCGCCGAGGCCCCAGACGAAGGCGAAGGCGGCGTTGCCGGCGATGAGGGACGGGCCTGTGAAGCGCTCGCCGAGTTGGATCAGCGACAGGGTGTAAAGGCCGAAGGAGACGCCGCCCCAAGCGAAGAACAGTGGCCAGATCAGCCACGTGTCGAAGCTTGGCGAAAGCAGCAGGCAGGCAGCGAGACAGGTGAGGACGCAGAAGAGCAGGGTTCGCCGCGAGCCGAACCGTTCAACCATACGGCCAAGCAGGACCTGCAGGATTGCATTGCCAGTGATGAAACAGGTGATGAGGGAGGCAATCCGCTGTTCATCGCTGCCGAATGCTGCGCCATAAACCGCAAACAGCGAGAGCAGAACTTGCTCGAAAGCGGCAGCGGTGAAGACTGCAAACAGGAGGAGCGGCGCAAGCGCGAAAAAGCTGATGACCGAGATTGCCTCTCTCTCCTGCGGCATGGCGGGCAGGCGTGCGACGACTGCGAGCACGATCAGGCCGCAGAAGAGGAAGGCGGCGATGCCGATCAGGAAGGGCGGCCAGCCTTCGGTGCCGGCGAGGCCAAGGGATAGCGGGCCGAGCGCGAAGCCTGCCGAAACGATCGACGAATAGAGGCCCATGATGCGGCCCCGGTACAACGCCGGCGTGAGCGAGACCAGCCAGGTCTCGCTGATCACGTAAAGCGGATTGGCGAAGACGCCGAGCAGGAGGCGCAGCGGCATCCAGGCCCAGACATTCTGCATCGAGGCAATGGCGGCGAGGGTGAGGGCGGCAAGGACAGAACAGAGAACCGCCAGCCGCGCTGCGCCGATGTGCCCTGAGAGTGCGGGAACGAGTGGCGCCGAGACGATGAAACCGAATGGTGTCATCGCGGCCGACAGGCCGATCAGCCCCGATGTCGTGCCCCGCCGCTCCAGGATGAAGCTCAGCAGCGGATAGGTCAGCCCCTGCGCCACAGCAAAGACCGTGACCGTCGTGATGATGCCCGCCATTGCTGCCCAGGGGACAGGGGCTCCTTGCGGTGATGTCGTACTGTGCACGGGCTGGTGAAGCGCCGCGGCAGACTGGAACTGGCGATCGTCCGTCATTGTTTCGTCCGCCTTCACACGTGCCAGAAGAATCCGGCTGTTTCGCTCCCGGCCTGCTGTTCCGTCAGGCCGAGATCATCGATCAGGACGGGGCTGATCTTCGATCTTTGCTTCCGCTCCCGACGGATACGGATGCGCCAGAACCAGCGTGCAATCACGCTTCGCAGGACGATCAGGCCGTGATGCCGGTGTGATGGTCTGCGATGTGAGACGCGTGCAGGGGCGCAGCAATCGCTCATGATGACCTCCATTGGGTTGAAATTTCGGGACCTTCGACATCGAACGAGCCCGGAGTCTGGAGGAGGAGGCGAGCGCGGTACTTAAGCGCTTCCAAAAAGTTCTCAATTATTTCCAAAGCGAGCGAAAGGTATCCATTTGGCTACCTATCTTGACGGCGGGGTGCTTCTGTGGTCAGGTAGCCATATGGCTACGTATGAACCAAGCCTGCCGCGCATCTTTGGCGCTCTCTCAGACCCGACGCGTCTCGCGGTCGTCGAAAGGCTCGTGAAAGGGCCCGCGTCGGTTTCGGAGTTGTCCGAACCCTTTGATCTGGCGCGTCCTTCGTTTCTCAAGCACCTGCGGATTCTCGAGGAGGCCGAGCTTGTCACATCCGTCAAATCGGGCAGGGTTCGAACCGTCAGCCTCGCGCCGGATGCACTGGGTTGGGTCGAGTCATGGGTGCACGAGCACCGCCGGGCCCTGGAAGGCAGCCTTGATCGCCTGGCAACGTTTCTTAATCAGGAGCAATGAGATGACAAATCCAAAGCAAGTTCACGAAACGATCGTGATCGAACGCATCCTGCCGAATTGTCGCGACCATGTCTGGTCTGCCTGGGCGTTGATGGAAAAGAAGAAAGCGTGGCTCGGCCAAGGCATGACCAAACTGGAGTTCTGGCCAGGCGGGGCTGAGCATCTCACGCACGTCTCCGATATGGGCACGCACACGAACGAAACCCGGTATTTCGAGATCAAGGACCGTGAACGGATCGTCTTTGCCTATTCAATGGCGCTGAATGGAAGAATTCACTCGGTTTCGCTCGCCACCGTCGTCTTTGCGGATCATGGCGGCGGTACCCGACTGACCTATACCGAACAAATGTGTGTCATTCCTCCAAGTGACGGTGCCGAAGGCCGCAAGCACGGATGGACGGCATTGCTCAAGGCGCTGGAGGACTTTCTGGCGACGGATACCAAACTAACGGCGTGATTCATCAGGACAACAGGATATGACCGGCTCGCTTTCCTTTCTCGGCCTTCCCGATCGCCTCGCCGACGGCCGCACGCCGCAAGCGGTGATCTTCTCGGCAGCTCACGGCAGCACCTATCCCGGCAAGGACAGCAGCGGCTATGCGCTCGCCGCAAATGCCATTCGCGCCGCGAGCCGGGAGGATGCCGATCTGATCGAGCATTGGGATTTCGATCTCGGTGGTCCGGTCTTTGCCGGCGGGCCGGTCTCCTGCGTCGATGCGGGCGAGATCGAGACCACCATGCATGACAATGAAGGCAACCGGGCGCGGATCGAGGCGAAGACGCGTGAGGTGCTGGCCTTGTCGTCTGTACCGATCCTGCTCGGCGGCGATGATTCCGTGCCCATTCCCTTTCTTGCCGGCTTTGCGGATCATGGGCCGGTCTGGGTCCTGCAGATCGATGCCCATATCGACTGGCGCGACGAACTCCACGGGGAGCGCTACGGCTATTCGAATCCGATGCGGCGGGTCAGCGAGATGCCGCATGTCGCCGGCATCGTGCAGGTTGGTATGCGCGGCGTCGGCAGCGCGCGCCTGAGCGAGATCGAAGCCGCGCTGCGCTATGGCAGCCATCTCGTTACCGCCCGCGAAATCCGCGCCGCCGGCGTCGAAGCCGCCTTGCTGCATATTCCTGAGGGCGCGCGCGTGGTCGTCACTCTCGATTGCGACGGCCTCGATCCCTCCATCATGCCGGGGGTGGCAGCGCGCACACCGGGCGGGCTCACCTACACGCAGGTGATCGACCTGATCGCCGGCCTTGGCAGGCGGGCGCGCATTGCCGGCTTCGACCTCGTGGAGCTCTATCCTCAGGCCGACATTGACGGCCTGTCGGCGCTGACGGCATCCCGCCTGCTCGTCAATGCGATCGGCGCCATCGTCCGGCAGGACTGAGACCAGGTGTTCTCTTGAGGCATTTACCACTTCGCCGCCGCAAGGTTTCAACCGCATCTGAAAATCTCTAGGATGCGCGCCATGCAGGGAGCGCGCTTCGCCTTTGGTCCGTTTGTGCTTGATCCGAAAGCGGGAACGCTGCTTCGGGATGATGATCCCGTTGGCGTCGGTCATCGCGGGATAAAGCTGCTTGCCGCGCTCGTCGGGCGGCCCGGCGAAATCCTCGGCAAGGCCGAGTTGATGGACGCGGCCTGGCCGGGCATGGCTGTCGAAGAAGGCAACCTCACCGTCCAGATCGCTCAGCTGCGCAAGGTTCTGGGGCCTGCCGAGAATGGTGGGGAATGGATTTCCACGGTTCCGCGCATCGGTTATCGCTTCACCGGGACGATCAGGCAGCTTGCCGAAGCAAAGCGAAAATCCCTGCCGCTGCCCGACAAGCCGTCGATTGCGGTGCTGCCCTTCATTGGCAGCGATCCCGAGCAGAACTTCTTTGCGGACGGGCTAACCGAGGATCTGATCACCGATCTCTCGCGCATATCGGGCCTGTTCGTCATCGCCCGCAATTCGGCCTTTGCCTATAAGGGGAAGGCGATGGATGTGCGTGATATCGCTGAGGAGCTTGGCGTGCGCTACCTGCTCGACGGCAGCGCAAGGCGCGCGGCCGGACGTGTGCGTATCAATGCCCGGCTGGTCGACGCGCGCACGGGCGAGCATCTCTGGGCAGAGCGTTATGATCGCAGCCTGGACGATATATTTGCCGTCCAGGACGAGGTGACCGGCAGGATCGTCGAGGCACTGCTAGGGCGGCTGCGTCCGCTGCCGCCCCGCAATCGACCCAAGAACCTCGAAGCTTATGATCTCTGCGTACGGGCACGCACGCTGATGGACGATGCGCCGCAGACCGCGCGGGAAACGCAGCTGATGTTGACGCGGGCGATTACGCTCGATCCCGATTATGCCGAGGCCCATCGCTGGCTTGCGCTGAACCAGTGGATGGGCTGGGTGCATTCCGGCGGGCCATCGCAGGCCGATCGCGGGACAGCGCTGGAATTGGCGCGAAAGGCTGTCGCGCTTGATCCCAACGATGCCGGCTGCCGCTGGGTTCTGGCTTACCTGCTTGCCTATGAGCGCCATTTTGCCGAGGCCGATGCGGAATTTGAAAAAGCCATCGAACTCGATCCAAACGAGGCCGATACCTGGGCGGCCATGTCGGACATCGCGGTGCTCGCCGGGCGGATCGATGAGGGCCTTGCACATATCGGCAAGGCCTTCCGGCTGAACCCGTTTCCGGCCAGCTGGTATTACCTGACGCTCGGACAGGCGCAATATGCCGCCCGCGACTACGAAGCCGTTGTGGAGACGCTGCGTCGAGAGGAGACCTATCGTACGAGTTCACGCCGGTTCCTGGCAGCCGGCCTTGCGCAGCTCGGCCGGTTTGACGAGGCGCGCGTGGAGGCGGATCTGTTCCTCGTTGCCAATCCGCAATTTTCGATCAGCCATTGGGCTGAGATGGAACCATTCCGCGACGCTGCAACCCTTGCGCATTTCGTCGACGGATACCGCAAGGCCGGTTTTCCGGAGTGACATTTCGTGCCGCAGTTCGCCCTCATCTTTAAAAATGTGATTACCATTCGTCTTAAAACAAAATAGGAAGTATTGCCGTAGTCTCTTCTCGTTGGCGAAAACAAGCCTTTTAAAGATTCGACAAAGGGACGATCATGAAGACGTTTTTAGCGGCTGCGACCGCAGTATTATTATTGCAGTTTTCTCCCGTTGCTGCCGAGGCGGCAACGCTGGTCGCCAATATCAGCCTCAGCAAGCAGACGATGACCGTTACCGAGGACGGCTGGGTGAAATATCGCTGGAAGGTCTCGACGGCGCGCAAGGGTTACTACACGCCGACCGGTTCGTGGGGTGCGAAGTGGCTGTCGCGCGATCACCGCTCCAGGAAATACGACAATGCGCCGATGCCCTTCGCCGTCTTCTTCAACGGCGGTTATGCCGTGCACGGCACCTTCGACCGCAAGCGGCTCGGCACGCCGGCTTCGCATGGCTGTGTTCGTCTCGATCCCAATAATGCGGCGCAATTCTTCTCGCTGACGCAGGAAAACGGCCTTGCCAATACCCGCGTTGTGATCACGCAGTGATCAAATCACATGGTAATCAGGCGCTCCAGGTCATCCATGTCGGGCACGACGATATGACGGTTATGCTCAATGCGGATGATGCCAAGCTTGCGCAGCTTCGTCATCTGGCGGCTGACGGTCTCGATCGTCAGCCCCAGGAAATCGGCGATTTCGGCGCGTGAGAGTGGCAGGTCGAAGGCGGTGCCGTAGGTCGTTTCCGGCTCTGCATTCGTGGCGATGAGAAAAAGAAGGCTTGCGACCTTTTCCTGGGCCGTGCGGCGGCCGAGCGTCAGCATCCATTCCCGGGCAGCATCCAGCTCCTTCAGCGCCTGAGCATGCAGGTTATGCTGCAGGTCGGGCGTATCCGCTATCATCCGGTCAAGCAGCCGGCGAGGGAAGACGCAGATTTCGGTCGGCGTGGCGGCTTCGGCAGACAGTGTGCTCTCATGGACGAAGGGACGGCCGATGAAATCGGGGGCAAATTGAAGGCCGACGATCTGCTGGCGCCCGTCCGGCATCACCTTGCAGAGCTTCACCACCCCGTTCACGATGTTGGAATAGGAGGAGACATCTTCGCCTTGGGCAAGGATCTCGCTGCCGGCGTCGAGCTTTCGGCGCATCGAATGCCTGCAGAGCTCGCGCAGCTGTGCCGACGTCAGCGCGCTGCAGACGACGCCATGACGCGCCTCGCAAATGCGGCAGGTCGCCGGAATTGTAATGTCAGGATCTTCACTGCGCGCGATATCCATGTTCGATGCCTCTATCCCATATGGCCTGCCTGCGTGTTACGCCGCGGCCCTGTCGTCATCTATCCCGATTTCTTGCGTTGCATCTTGATGTTTATCAATTTCGACGGAAGCCAGTTTGATCCAGATCAAACTGGCTTCCGATATCAGAGGCGCGCAACGTTGCAGTCTGGATCAGGGCGGTCTCGGCGCCATCGAGGAGGCCGCAAAAGCCTTTAGCCGGGTGGTCGCTTCGCGCTTCGATGCCTATCTGGTGCGGGCCAAAGGGCGTCATTCCATTGCTGTTTAGGCAACACTTTCGCGCCAATTTGGCTTGCAAGCGGGACGAAAGCATTGGCTTTTGAAATGGATTTGCCTATGAGGGGGAGAATCTTCATTTCCAAGAGGTAGAGCGAGTGACCGCTACATTCGATAAAGTTGCCGACATCATTGCTGAAACCAGCGAGATCGACCGCGCAACGATCACGCCGGAAAGCCATACGATCGACGACCTCGGTATCGACAGCCTCGACTTCCTCGATATCGTTTTTGCCATCGACAAGGAATTCGGCATCAAGATTCCGCTCGAGAAGTGGACGCAGGAAGTCAACGAGGGCAAGGTTTCCACCGAAGAGTATTTCGTGCTGAAGAACCTCTGTGCCAAGATCGACGAGCTGCGCGCCGCAAAGGCTTGAAGCAACATCATCGGTTTTTTTCACGCCCTGCCGCCGTTGATATGGCGGCCGGGCGATTTTGTTCCTAAGTAGGCCTTCCGACGGGCTTTTGCGCGTCGCGCCGGAGAAGACTGATGCTGCTGGAATATTTCCAGATGATTGACCGCGTCGAGGCGGTGCACCTCGAGAAGCGCACGCTGGTTGCGCGCTCGGTCGTGCCGGCCAAGAGCCCCGTTTTCGAGGGGCATTTTCCAGGCATGCCGCTCGTTCCCGGCGTGCTTCTTATCGAAACCATGGCGCAGGCCTCCGGCATGCTGGTGCTGGCGGCGACCGATTTTACATCCATGCCCTTCCTGATGTCGGTCGATGGCGCCAAGATGCGCACCTTCGTCGAGCCGGAAGCGGTGCTCGACATCGAGGCTTTTCTCGAACACGACGGCTCCGGTTTTGCCGTCACCAAGGCAAAGATTACCAGCGGCGGCAAGAAGGTTTGCGATGCACAGCTCAAGCTGCGCACCATGCCTTTCAGTGAGGTTCCGCTCGGCGATATCGTTAGGAAACGTGCTGAAGAGGTGGGCCTCATGGCCGCCATCGCTCAGCAGGGGGCCAAGGCCCAGGGGAGTGAATAGATGAGCAAGGCCGCCAATGACGTCGTCATCACCGGCATCGGCATCGTGACCTGTCAGGGTGTCGGCAAGGATGCGCATATCGCGCTACTGACAGCCGATGCCGCGCCGAAGCCTGTCGTCGAAACCGAGAAATTCAAGCCCTATCCTGTTCATCCGCTGCCTGAGATCGACTGGTCGCAGCAGATCGCCAAGCGTGGCGACCAGCGCCAGATGGAAAACTGGCAGCGCATCGGCGTTTTCGCAGCCGGTCTGGCGCTCGACGATGCCGGCTTCAAGGACGATCTGGAAGCCTGCGGCACGATGGACATGATCGTGGCGGCCGGCGGCGGCGAGCGCGACATCAATGTCGATACGCTGATCGTCGACGAGGGCCTGAAGCGCAATGACCGCGAACTGCTGCTGAATGAGAAACTGACGACGGAACTGCGTCCGACGCTGTTCCTAGCGCAGCTGTCCAACCTGCTCGCAGGCAATATTTCCATCGTTCACAAGGTCACCGGCTCCTCGCGCACCTTCATGGGTGAAGAAGCCTCCGGCGTTTCCGCCGTCGAGACGGCTTTCTGGCGCATCAAGTCCGGTGAATCCACCCATGCGCTTGTCGGAGGTGCCTTTGCTGCCGAGCGTCCGGACATGATCCTGCTGACGGAAGCAATCGGCGCCCATACGCGCGGCGACTGGGCGCCACTCTGGTCGCGCTCCGGCCTCGAAGGCGGCGGCATGATCACCGGTTCGGCCGGCGCCTTTCTGGTGCTGGAATCGCGCAAGCATGCTGAAGAGCGCGGCGCGCATATCTATGCGACAATCGACGCTGTCGAGGGCGATCGCGGCAATCGCGGCGCTGGGAATTTCGAAAAGCGCATGGAGCGGCTTCTGAAGCCTGCCGCCGACCTTGCGGCTGAAACCACGGCGATCTTCTCCGGCTCGACCGGCATGCATGAGATTGCGGCCCGTGAAAAGGCGGTGCTGGAGCATCAGCTTCCGGGAGCTGCGATCCGCGGCTTCGGCGGCGTTTCCGGCCACACGATCGAGGCGCAGTTCACGCTTGGTCTCGCGCTGGCAGCCCTTGCCGTTGATGTCGCGGCCAAGGTTCCGCCCTTCGATGCCGCGAGTGAGGCACCGATGACGGCCGGCGCGAAGGCCGCCGTCGTCACGACCGTTGGCCATCAGCGCGGCGAAGGCGTCGCCGTTCTTTCCGCAGAAGCGTGAGGAGTGACTGAAATGACAGCGTCCGCTTACAGGGATCATCTCGGCCGGCCAATCGTTGCGGTCACCGGCATGGGCATCATTACTTCGCTCGGTCAGGGCTTGAAGGACAATTGGGCAGCTCTTTCGTCCGGCACGTCCGGCATCCATGAGATCAGCCGCTTCCCGACCGAGGGGCTTTCGACGCGCATCGCCGGCACGGTCGATTTCATCGACATTCCCGCGCCGAACGCCGTCGAGCGGTCCTATGCCTTTGCCCGCGAAACAACGATCGAAGCGCTCGCCGATGCCGGAATTTCCGGCGATTTCAACGGCCCGCTGTTCCTGGCCGCACCGCCGATCGAGCCGGAATGGAGCGCTCGTTTCGAACTTGCCGACCGTTCGCCGGCCGCCGACCATCCGGGCGATGCCTATGAGCGGTTCCTGGCTGCCATGCGCCAGCGTCCCGATCCCGCTTTCCATGAGGCAGCACTTTTCGGCGCGATCTCCGAGCGTCTGTCCGACCGTTTCGGCACGCGTGGCCTGCCGGTCACACTGTCGACGGCCTGCGCATCGGGTGTGACGGCGATTCAGCTCGGCATCGAGGCGATCCGCCAGGGCCGCACCGACCGGGCGCTGACGGTTGCGACCGATGGTTCGCTGAGCGCGGAAGCGCTGATCCGCTTTTCGCTGCTGTCTGCTCTCTCCACGCAGAACGATCCGCCGACCAAGGCCTCCAAGCCTTTCAGCAAGGATCGCGACGGTTTCGTCATCGCCGAGGGCGCGGCGACGCTGGTGCTGGAATCGCTGGAATCGGCAATTGCCCGCGGCGCCAAGGTGCTCGGCATCATGAAGGGGGCAGGCGACAAGGCCGATAGCTTCCACCGCACGCGTTCTTCGCCCGACGGCGGTCCAGCGATTGCGACGATCCGCGCGGCGCTTGCCGATGCCGGCATGAGCGAGGACGATATCGGCTATATCAATGCGCACGGCACCTCGACGCCCGAGAACGATAAGATGGAATATGGTTCCATGTCTGCCGTTTTCGGTGAGAAGCTGGTCGGCATCCCAGTCTCCTCGAACAAGTCGATGATCGGCCATACGCTGACGGCGGCAGGAGCCGTCGAGGCCGTCTTTTCGCTGCAGACGATGCTGACCGGCACGCTGCCGCCGACGATCAACTACAACAATCCCGACCCGTCGATCGTTCTCGATGTCGTGCCGAACAAGAAACGGGAAACCCAGGTTTCGGCCGTGCTTTCCAACTCTTTCGGCTTCGGCGGACAGAACGCCAGCCTTGTCATGGCGCTCGAACCGGCATAAGCGGTTCCCGACAACACTGAGACAAAAAGAACGCCTTCAAGGCGAGAGGTTTTGCCATGCGCGCTTTGCAACTGATCGATGACCGCAAGCTTGAGATCACCGACCTGCCGGAACCGGAGGCGCCTGCCGCCGGCGAAGTGACGCTGCGCGTCAAGGCGGTTGCGCTGAACCATATCGATGTCTGGGGCTGGCGCGGCATGGCTTTCGCCAAGCGCAAGATGCCGCTCGTCATCGGTGCCGAAGCCTCCGGCGTGGTCGAAGCGATTGGTCCCGGCGTGGCGAACGTTCTGCCCGGGCAGCTCGTGTCGATCTATGGCGCGCGCACCTGCGGCCTCTGCCGTCCGTGCCGCGAAGGCCGCGACAATCTCTGCGAACATGTCTCCGGCGTACACGGCTTCCATCTGGATGGCTTTGCGCAGGAGAAGGTGAACCTGCCGGCGCGGCTGCTCGTCCCGGCTCCTCCCGGCGTCGATGCGATCGGTGCAGCACTTGCGCCGGTCACCTTCGGCACGGTCGAACATATGCTCTTCGACAACGCCAAGCTCGAGCCCGGTGAAACCATTCTCGTGCATGCCGGCGGCTCCGGCATTGGCACGGCAGCGATCCAGCTTGCCAAGAAGATCGGCTGCACCGTGATCACCACCGTCGGCTCCGACGACAAGATCGAAAAGGCGAAGGCGCTCGGCGCCGATCACGTCATCAATTACCGCACCGACCGCTTCGAGGGCGTGGTGCGCAAGCTCACCAAGAAGAAGGGCGTCGACGTCGTCTTCGAACACGTGGGCAAGGATACCTGGGCAGGCTCGATGCTCTGCATGAAGCGGGGCGGGCGTCTCGTCACCTGCGGTTCGACCTCTGGTGTCTCTACCGAGATGAACCTGATGATGCTTTTCCAACAGCAGTTGAAGCTGCTCGGCTCCTTCGGCTGCCGCATGGAGAACATGGCTGACGCCATGCAGAAGATGGGCCGTGGCCTCGTTCATCCCGTCATCGATACGGAAGTCGGCTTCGACGATATCGACCGCGCGCTGGAGCGCATGGAAGGCCGGCAAATCTTCGGCAAGATCATCCTGAAGATGGACTGATCGGCGTGAAGCTTTTCATTACCAGGATCGTTCTGGCGCTGCGCCATTTCCAGCAATGGCTGGTGGCGCAGCTGATGTTCGGCTTCCTGAACTTCCTGAAGCTGTTTCCGGCCGATGGCGCTATGCGCTTCGCCGACTGGATGACGCGCCAGATTGGCAAGCGGCTGAAGCGCCACAAGCTGATGCTCTATAATCTGCGCCGGGCTTTCCCGGAAAAGAGCGATGCCGAGCTGGAAGAGATTGCGCTGGAGAGTTGGGGCAATATGGGCCGGCTTGCGGCCGAATATGTCTTCCTCGACCAGCTCTTCGATTTCGATCCTGAAAGCTCCGAGCCGGGCAGGGTGGAAGTGTCCGGCATTCCGATCTTCCTGGAGCTGCGCGACAATCCGCGCCCCTTCATCGTCTTTACCGGCCATACCGGCAATTTCGAGCTGCTGCCGGTTGCGGGCAATGCCTTCGGTCTCAGCGTGACTGTGCTCTTCCGGCCGCCGAACAATCCTTACGTGGCCCAGAAGGTCTTCGATTTCCGCAGCGGCCGTATGGGCAAGCTGGTACCCTCGCATGCGGGTTCTTCCTTTGCGCTGGCGCGGCAGCTCGAGGTAGGGCAGGGCGTCGGCGTGCTCGTCGACCAGAAGTTTGGCCGCGGATTGAAGACGACGTTCTTCGGGCTCGACACCAAAACCAACCCGCTGCTGCCAAAGTTGGTGCGGCAATTCAATTGCGAGGTCTATCCGGCCCGCTGCATCCGTTTGCCCGGCAATCGTTATCGGCTGGAGATCGAGCCGAAGATGGAGATGCCGCGCGACGCGAAGGGCAATCTGGACCTTACCGCCACGGCGCAGATGATGAATGACAAGGTGGAAAGCTGGGTGCGCGAATACCCGGCTCAATGGCTGTGGTATCACGACCGTTGGGATATCAAGCGTTCCGTCAGCCTATAAGATTGTGCCTGCAAGATTTTGCTCCCGATTTATGATCGGTGAAAAGCGACAGGTCTGCTTTGGTTGAAACGATTAGCAGTCCATGTTACGCGTCTCTACTAGGGCGCGCAAAGCGTCAACCGTAAGGCGTAATCTTGTTAAGCATAGGCCTCGACCGGTTTCGGAACGTTTCTCAGGAAATGGATATGGGGGTATCTTGCTTGAGCTGTTCAGGGCCTTTTCCTTGCGCTGTGCGCAGATTGAGGAAGCGATAAGGCTAGGGGATGATGAGCGCGTGGCGGCGCTCGACGGCGATATCCAGCCGTTGGTCGAGGCGATTCTCGCATGCAGGGCGTCCAGCCTCGTTGAAGTATATATGCAGCTTCAATTTGTAAGCTACCTCATCGGCCAGGATGCCGATGACGGGGCTTTCGTGGCGCAATATGCCGCTGTGCTCTCCTACCTGCTCGATCGTTATTTCGGCGCCCATGCACCGGACTGGCGCGTGCCGTTGCCGGACATGAAGCTCAGGCAGCCGCCCGCCTATATTCCCGACACCGATAACGGTCAGTTCCTCAATGCGGCGATCCTGCAGACGCTGCCGGATCGCGTGGCGGTGCTGACGAAGGATTATCGTTATCTCTATTCCAATCCCGCCAATTGCGCCCATCTCGGCAAGAATGCCATGCAGCTCATCGGCCGCCATATCGTCGAATTCATCGGCGAAAAGCGCTTTGCCGACGGGGTGAAGGAAAAGCTCGATGCCTGTTTTGGCGGAGCGGCGATCGATTACGTCTACGAGCACAATGAGCGGCGTAACCGCTGCCGTATGGTGCCGCTCAACGACGCATCGAACAAGGTGCTGGGAGCGCTCATCACCATCCAGATTTCGGCGGCCCGGCAGCGGCTGACGCCTGACCGGGGAGGTTCTAATCCTTGCTCCAGACGGCGAGCTCGTAGCCGTCCTTGTCCAGGAAATGGAAGCGGCGGCCGCCGGGGAAGGGCGTGATCGGCTTGGCGATCGTGCCGCCGGCTTTTTCGACGCCCGCAAGAACGTCTTCCAGCTTCTCCGCGTAGAGGATGACGAGCGGGCCGCCCGATGTGCGCACCGGGCCGAGGGTGGTGAAGCCGCCTTTCAGCCTGCCATCGTCGAACTCGCAGTATTCCTCGCCATAATCGGTGAAGCGCCAGCCGAAGGCAGCGCCATAAAAGGCCTTGGTTGCGGCGATATCGCTAACGTTAAACTCGACATAGTCGATACGGCGGTCATTTTCAGCGTCGTTGCTGGCCATCTTATTTCTCCATCATCGATTTCAGCGTCGCCAGGTCCTTCTGCACATGGGCGGCATCGGCGGCGAATTGATCGTCGGTCATGCCGGGTAGGCGAAGCAGCGTGAACATCACCTCGCAGCCATCGCCATTCGGCACGATACGCAGTGCGTTATAGACGCGCAGGCCGGATTCGATCATCACGGTATGGTCGATAATGCCGAACTCGTTTGCCGGTACGAAACTCACACGGATCGTGCCGAGAGGCCCTTCGGCAATCCAGTCCTCACCGTCAGGTTTGAGGCCGGTCGCAAGGCCGGATGCCCAGAGCGGCATGTTTTCCGGTCTGCCGGCGAAGTCATAGACATCGCGCCAGTCTCTATCGATCGAGATGTGAACGATACGGGCGGGCATTGTGGTCATCGGTCTGTCCATTATTCTGTGCCAGACTAGCAGGCCCGTTCCTTGCGTCTTGAACGAAACGGTCAGCGGCCGGACAGTTGCCAATCAGTTGATTATGCATGGCGGCGGGCGTCAACGTCGTCAGGTCGGCGATCTCACGAGTCATGTGCGCCTGATCGGAAAAGCCGGCTTCGAGGGCGAGGACGGCGAGCGGCAGGCTCTTGTCAGCCCGGCAGAGCGCCATGAAACGCTGCAGGCGGCGCACGCGCTCCAGCGTCTTGATGCCATAGCCGAAATGATGGTGGGCGCGACGGCGCAATTGCCGCTCGCCGATATCGAGCCTCTGCTGCAGATCCCGTATGCGGCCCGCTCCGCTATCGGCAGCGGCAAAGATCAGGCGAGCTTCGGGCTCGGCTTCTCTTTCATCTCGTGCCAGCTCGGTCAGCAGGCTGGCGAAGAGCGAACGCGCTGCGGCTCCATCCACACAGTCGGACAGGCGCGATTCGAGAAAGACGGCCTTTTCAGGCGCGAGATCACGCAAGGGAATGGAGAGGCCGGTGATTTCGGAGAGCGGGACCGTCAGCCAGTTGGCACCGGCACCCGGCGCAAAACGGGCACCAAGAACATGCATGCCCGGCGCAATCGGGGGAAAGGCAGCCGTGCGATCCGGTCCGGCAACATATATCCTGCCATCGACGAGGAGCAGATCGCAATAGCCGTCCGGGACGATGGCGAGCGGGCCTGCTGTCAGCAGCTCGTGTGACCAGAGACAGCGAAAATGCGGAGCAAGGGCGGACGAAGGCGCGTATTCGCGGTAGCGCCCGGCTGTCTTTGCCAAGAGCGGCCTGATATCGCTTTGCATGGCAGTGCTGACCGTCATTCCGGCCTCCCAAACTGCATCATATGGTGCTGTGAAGGCCATTCGAAAAGCCTGTTCCGACTGCCTTTTTCGACCCGAATCGCCATTGGCGACCTTGCCGTTTGGCCGAGAGAGTGCCACAACATCGCACCATTTCACTCATCGGAGGTTTGTCGTGGAAAAGGCAGAAATCGGACTGATCGGCCTTGCCGTCATGGGTTCCAACCTGGCGCTCAATATTGCGGAAAAAGGCAACAAGATCGCGGTTTTCAACCGCACTCCTGAAAAAACGGATGAATTCTACGAAAGCGCCGGCGATCTGAAGAAACAGATCATTCCCTGCAAGACGATCGAGGAGTTCGTCGAGGCGATCCGCCCGCCGCGTCCGATCATCATCATGATCAAGGCCGGCGATCCGGTTGACCAGCAGATGGAGGCGCTGCGCCCGCATCTGGAAAAGAACGACATCATGATCGATGCCGGCAATGCCAACTTCCGCGATACGGTTGCCCGCTTCGACCGCCTCAAGGATACGGGCCTGACCTTCATCGGCATGGGTGTTTCCGGCGGTGAGGAAGGTGCCCGCCACGGTCCGTCGATCATGGTCGGCGGCACGGAAGAGTCCTGGAAGCGCGTCGAGAAGGTTCTGACCTCGATCGCCGCCAAGTACAATGGCGATCCCTGCGTCGCCTGGCTCGGCAATGACGGCGCTGGGCACTTCGTCAAGACGATCCATAATGGCATCGAATATGCCGACATGCAGATGATCGCCGAAATTTACGGCATCCTGCGCGATGGCCTCGGCAAGAGCGCTTCGGAAATCTCCGGCATCTTCGGCGAATGGAACAAGGGCCGCCTGAACTCCTACCTGATCGAAATCTCAGAGAAGGTTCTGGCCGCCACCGATCCGATCTCCAAAACGCCGATGGTCGACATGATCCTCGACAAGGCCGGCCAGAAGGGCACCGGCAAGTGGTCGGCGATCGAAGCGCAGAACATGGGCATTCCGGCAACCGGCATCGAAGCCGCGGTTGCCGCCCGCAGCCTGTCGTCGATGAAGGAACAGCGCGAAGCCGCCCAGAAGATCTTCGGCGATCTTGGTGCGGCTTTTCCCGTCGCCTATGGCCCTGACTTCAACAAGGATCTGGAACTGGCGCTCTTTGCCGGCAAGATCGGCGCCTATGCGCAGGGCTTTGCTGTCATGGCCGAAGCCTCCAAGGAGTTCAACTGGTCGCTGCCGATGCCGACGATCGCCCGCATCTGGCGTGCCGGCTGCATCATCCGCTCGCAGTTCCTCGACGAGATCACCAAGGCGTTCACCGATGCGCCCGATGCGGCAAACCTCATCGTCACGCCGGCCTTCTCTTCTATGGTCAAGGAATCGATCCCGGCGCTTCGCCGCGTCGTGACTGCAGCGCTTACCGCCGGCCTGCCGGTTCCGGCGCTGACCTCGGCGCTCACCTATTTCGACGCCTACCGCCAGGCCCGCGGCACTGCCAACCTGATTCAGGCGCAGCGCGACTTCTTCGGCGCCCATGGCTTCGACCGCCTCGACGGCAAGGACTTCCACCACGGCCCGTGGGGCAGCGGTGCATCGACCTTCTGAGGTTTGCGATAATGGAGATGAAGAGCCCGGCCATAGTGTCGGGCTTTTTGTTATAAGGCTAATGGCGAACGGGAGGTTTTCGACATGCTTCACCACGCTTCCTTCGGGGTGACCGATATCGAGCGGGCGGCACGGTTTTACGATGCTGCGCTTGGCGCGCTCGGCTATATCAGAGTCTGGGAGGATCTGCGGCCGGGCGAGACCGGACAGGCTGTTGGTTATGGACCGCCGGGTGGCGGAGACAAGCTGGCGATCAAGTTGGTCGAGGCGGGCCAGGCAGCACCGGGTGCAGGTTTTCACCTTGCCTTTGCGGCGCCTGACCGGCAGTCGGTGATTGGATTTCATGCGGCGGCGCTTGCGCATGACGGTGTCGACAATGGTGCGCCGGGGCTGAGGCAGCATTATGGACCGAACTATTTTGCAGCTTTCGTCATCGATCCGGATGGGTATCGGATCGAGGCGGCATTCAATCAGGCGATCTGAGTAAAGTTGACTCTGGAGAACAGGCCCCTCGGGCACCTTCTCCTCGCTGGCGAGAAAGCGTATGCAGCGAGTGTCTCCGCAATCTCAAAGATCTCGTGCGGAAAGTCCCCTCTCTACCGGGCGGGGAGGGGTTAGGGGTGCACGCACTCAAGCGCCTCGCCCCGAGAACACCCGTTCACGGCAAGATCGGCGGAATGTGATAGACGACGCAACCATATTTAGGCTTCTGGCGGCGTTCTTTGACCTCGCCGCCGTAAGCCTCGGCAATCCGCCTGCTGGCAACGTTTTCCTCGGCAACCGGATATTCGAAATATCGGACCGGCTGCGTCTTGCTCACCCATCTCGCCACGGCACCGATCAGCTCATGGCCGAACCGCTTGCCATGCACATCGCGGCGCAGCCAGATTCCAAGCTCTGGGGTCTCGGAGTTGATGGCGTGCACGCCGAGAATGCCAAGGCACCGGCGATCATCACGGCTGCGGGGGACGAGCGTGAGTTCCGATCCATCTTCCATTGCAGGCAGCCAGTTTTGCCAGACTTCGGCAAAGGCTTCCTCGCTCGTTGGCGCCTTCCAGGCGGTGAAGCGGGTGATCTCGGGGGAGATGCAGGCAAAGACTTCGCTGGCATCCTCCGGCCTGAAGGAGCGGAGGATCGTGCGTGCCGTCGGTATTTCGATTTCCCGCATGTGTTCTCGCGCTTGAACGCCAAACGGCAGTTCGGATGCTTACCGCCCCGCAGGCCATTCCGGTTTGCTGATACTCTGTAGCAGCTCCGCATCCACCCCATCGATCCGCGCGATCACCTGTTTTGCCATCTCGCGGCCGGCGTGGCGCACGTCTTCGTAGGCGGCGATGATTTCCGGGCGAATCCAGTTGAGAATCGGGGCGGATTGTTTGGAGACGAGATCGACGTCATGGCCGAGGCGCTTGCCGGCGGCCTCGATGCCGGCGTTGACGGCGATGGTGGCGCTGCCAGCGGACGAGACGATACCGTCAGGCGCACCCGGCGAGCGCATCAGCTGCTCTACGGCGTCACGGATTTCGGCAAGCGGAGCATCGATGTTGACGCGCAGCGGCACTTCTTCCGCGCCGTAGTCATGCAAGCCAGTCTGAAAGCCGATGCGGGTATGGGTGTAGTAGGTGAGTTTGCTTGGCGGCTGGAGCAGAGCGACACGCTTACGGCCGCGGTTGACGAGCTTTTCCACTGCCTGATGGGCGTAAGCCTCGTTGTCGAAGTCGTGATAGGGGTGCGAGAGCCCGCCATCGGTGCGGCCGTGGGTGGTGAACGGCATGCCGCTCTCGGCAAGCAGGCGCACGCGCGGATCGTCGGGCTCGACGCGCGAGATGATAACGCCGTCGGCCGAACCCGTTTCCAGGATATAGCGCACCGGCAGCATGGGATCCTTGCTGTGTGAATGCGGGGTGACGACGATATGGTAGGGCGTGCCGGTCAGAACTTCCGAAATGCCGAAGACCATCTGGCTGGAAAAGCCCATGATCTCCTCGTCGATGCTGAGGACCAGCGCAATGACGTTGGTCTTGCCGGTTCTGAGGCGTACGCCGGCCCTGTTCGGCTGATAGCCGAGCTGACGGGCGACCATGCGCACCCGTTCCTTCGTTTCAGCGCCAATATCCGGTGCATCTTTCAGTGCCCGCGACACTGTCGTCACGCCAAGGCCGGTCATGAAGGCAATCGTCTTCAATGTCGGGCGCTCGCGTTGAATGGAACCGGACGCCGCTCCCCCGAAATTTCCGTTGTTTTCCATCCCTCTAGGCCTGCCTCGCGCGATTTGCTTCGCCTTATAGAAGCTTTTTGGTGCGCTGTAAGTACGCCGGCGCCGAAAAAGCTCTCCTCCCTAAGCGAGCCAATCTGTAACGATACAGGATAAATGTCGAGCCTTTTTTCTGGCCGGGATTGCTTAGCAACCCTCTGCGGTTGAATCGTCAATCCGGCTGACGATTTTTTGCAATTGCGAAATTTACGAAGATTGAAATTGTCGGATTGATTGAAAATTAATCCGCGAAAACAGGCATATAGATAAAAATGGCAGTTGCAAAACCGCTTGCTTGTACTTCTCTTATTGAGCAAAGATGGAACAGATGATTACCCGCAAAGGCTGCAATGCCGCCTTTCGAAGAAAATTTTGCGAGCGGGCGGTTGCGCGGATAAATCGATTGCTCTAAGTTTTTCCGGCAACGTTTCAGTGAGGGAGGAGAACTCATGAAAATTCGTATGATGGCGGCCGTGCTTGCCGCTTCCGTCGCGCTTCCGTTCGGCGCCGCCAACTCTACCGATCTCGAAGTCACACACTGGTGGACCTCGGGCGGTGAATCCGCTGCAGTCGCCGAGCTGGCAAAGGCATTCGACGCCACCGGCAACCACTGGGTCGATGGCGCTATCGCCGGTTCCGGGGGCACCGCCCGCCCGATCATGATCAGCCGCATCACCGGCGGCGATCCAATGGGCGCCACCCAGTTCAACCATGGCCGCCAGGCCGAGGAACTCGTCCAGGCTGGCCTGATGCGCGACCTGACCGACGTGGCGACCGCAGAGCACTGGAAGGACATTGTTCGTCCGTCGAGCCTGCTCGATTCCTGCACCATCGATGGCAAGATCTATTGCGCGCCGGTGAACATCCACTCCTGGCAGTGGCTGTGGCTTTCGAATGCGGCCTTCAAGAAGGCTGGCGTTGAAGTTCCGAAAAACTGGGACGAGTTCGTCGCCGCTGCTCCGGCTCTCGAAAAGGCAGGCATCATTCCTCTCGCAGTGGGCGGTCAGCCCTGGCAGGCCGCTGGTGCCTTTGACGTGCTGATGGTTGCCATTGCGGGCAAAGATACCTTCAACAAGGTCTTCAAGGACAAGGATGCGGAAGCTGCCGCCGGTCCCGAGATCGCCAAGGTCTTCAAGGCTGCCGACGATGCCCGCCGCATGTCCAAGGGCAGCAACGTTCAGGATTGGAACCAGGCGACCAACCTCGTCATCACGGGCAAGGCCGGCGGCCAGATCATGGGTGACTGGGCGCAAGGCGAATTCGCGCTTGCCGGGCAAAAGGCTGGCACTGACTATACCTGCCTGCCCGGCCTCGGTGTGAACGAGATCATCTCGACCGGCGGCGATGCCTTCTATTTCCCGCTCCTGAAGGACGCGGAGAAGTCCAAGGCTCAGGCCGTGCTCGCCAAGACCCTGCTCGATCCCAAGACCCAGGTTGCCTTCAACCTGAAAAAAGGCTCTCTGCCGGTTCGCGGCGACGTCGATCTTGCTGCCGCCAACGACTGCATGAAGAAGGGTCTCGATATCCTGGCGAAGGGCAACGTCATCGAGGGCACCGATCAGCTGCTCTCGGCCGACAGCCAGAAGCAGAAGGAGGATCTCTTCTCCGAATTCTTCGCTAATCCGTCGATGACGCCGGAAGCTGCGCAGAAGCGTTTCGCCGAGATCATCGCTTCGGCTGACTGATCGATAGATTCGCTGCCTTTGCGATCCGGCTCCGCAAGAGCCGGATCCTTCCCGATGAATGGGCGGATGGCGGCGTCTCTGCGGCGTCCCGGTAAATCCGGGGCAGGGATGGCAGACGGCCTCATGCCGTTCTGCCGCGGGTCGCAGTTGCGATTTGAGGAGAAGTGTTCATGACGGGTCAAGCGCAAGCAGGCCGGCCAATCAAGTTACTGCGCAATCTGAATGCCAAGATTGCATCCATACCGATGATCCTGACAGCGCTGGTGATTTTTGTCGGCGGCACGTTGTGGACGGTCGTTTATTCCTTCACCAATTCCAAGCTGCTTCCACGGTTGAGCTTCGTCGGTCTCGACCAGTATCATCGTCTCTGGGCAGCGCCCCGCTGGGTGACGGCGATCGAGAACCTCGCCGTTTACGGCATTCTCTCCCTGATCTTCAGCCTGGTCATCGGTTTCGTGCTCGCTGCGCTGATGGATCAGAAGATCCGTTTCGAAAACACTTTCCGCACTATCTTCCTTTACCCTTTCGCGCTGTCCTTCATCGTGACTGGCCTTGTCTGGCAGTGGGTTCTGAACCCGGAATTCGGCATTCAGTCGGTGGTGCGCTCGCTCGGCTGGACGAGCTTTACCTTCAATCCGCTCTATACGCCCGAAATCGTCATCTACGGCATTCTGATCGCGGCGCTGTGGCAGGGAACCGGGCTCGTGATGTGCCTGATGCTTGCCGGCCTGCGCGGCATCGACGAGGATATCTGGAAAGCAGCGCGCGTCGATGGAATCCCGATGTGGAAGACGTATCTGCTCGTCGTCATTCCGATGATGCGGCCGGTCTTCATCACGACGATCGTCATCATCGCTTCCGGGATCGTCAAGGTTTACGACCTCGTCGTGGCGCAGACATCGGGCGGCCCCGGTATCTCGTCGGAAGTGCCAGCAAAATACGTCTACGACTACATGTTCCAGGCGCAGAATCTGGGTCAGGGCTTCGCCGCATCGACAATGATGCTCGTTACGGTCGCGATCATTGTCGTTCCCTGGGCCTACCTGGAATTCGGAGGAGGGCGCAAGCGTGGCTAATATAGGAACTCTCAACACTACCGCCGCCGGCATCGATGCGGTCTCGTCAAGGCTCGGCGATGGCCCGAGCGGGCCGAAGCCGCGCCCGACGCTGTCGGCACGCAATATCATGCTCTACGGAACGTTGATCGTCGCGGCGCTCTATTACCTGCTGCCGCTCTACGTGATGGTCGTGACATCGCTGAAGGGCATGCCGGAGATCCGCCTCGGCAACATTTTCTCGCCGCCGATGGAGATCACTTTCGAACCTTGGGTGAAAGCCTGGGCTGAAGCCTGCACCGGGCTCAATTGCGACGGCCTGTCGCGTGGGTTCTGGAATTCGGTGCGCATTACCGTGCCGTCGGTGATCATCTCGATCGCCATCGCCTCGGTGAACGGCTATGCGCTTGCAAACTGGCGCTTCAAGGGATCCGAGTTTTTCTTCTCTATCCTCATCATCGGCGCGTTCATTCCGTATCAGGTGATGATCTATCCGATCGTCATCATCCTGCGCGAGATCGGCATCTACGGCACGCTGACCGGCCTCGTCATCGTCCATTCGATCTTCGGCATGCCGATCCTGACGCTGCTCTTCCGCAACTATTTCGTCTCGCTGCCGGAGGAACTGTTCAAGGCGGCGCGCGTCGACGGGGCGGGCTTCTGGCAGATCTTCCTGAAGATCATGCTGCCTATGTCTCTGCCGATCTTCGTCGTGGCGATGATCCTGCAGGTGACCGGCATCTGGAATGACTTCCTGTTCGGCGTGGTCTTCACCCGGCCGGATACCTACCCAATGACCGTGCAGCTCAACAACATCGTCAATTCCGTCCAGGGTGTGAAGGAATACAACGTCAACATGGCAGCAACGATCCTTACCGGCCTGGTGCCGCTGATCGTCTATTTCGTCTCCGGGCGGCTTTTCGTTCGCGGTATCGCCGCCGGCGCAGTGAAGGGGTGATCACATGAACATGAATTCAACTGTCTCCAATTCGAGCGTCTCCATCAAGGATCTATCGCTGAATTTCGGATCGGTCAGCGTGCTGAAGGATCTCAACCTCGACATCAACGACGGCGAATTCCTGGTGTTGCTCGGCTCCTCCGGCTGTGGCAAGTCGACCTTGCTCAACTGCATCGCCGGCCTGCTCGATGCTTCTGAAGGCCAGATCTTCATCAAGGGCAAGAACGTCACCTGGGAGGAGCCGAAGGACCGCGGCATCGGCATGGTCTTCCAGTCCTACGCGCTCTATCCTCAGATGACCGTCGAAAAGAACCTCTCCTTCGGGCTTCGCGTCGCCAAGGTGCCGCAGGCCGAGATCGACAAGCGGGTGGCGCGTGCCTCCGAGATCCTGCAGATCCAGCCGCTTCTGAAGCGCAAGCCGGCCGAGCTTTCCGGCGGTCAGCGCCAGCGTGTGGCGATCGGCCGTGCCCTCGTGCGCGATGTCGACGTCTTCCTCTTCGACGAGCCGCTGTCGAACCTCGACGCCAAGCTGCGCTCGGAATTGCGCGTCGAAATCAAGCGTCTGCACCAGTCGCTGAAGAACACCATGATCTATGTCACGCACGACCAGATCGAGGCACTGACGCTTGCTGACCGTATCGCCATCATGAAGAGCGGCATCATTCAGCAGCTCGACGATCCGACGACGATCTACAACAGGCCGCGCAATCTGTTCGTCGCCGGCTTCATCGGCTCGCCGTCGATGAACTTCCTGCGCGGCGAATTGGTCAGCATGGGCGGCGGGATGGCCTTTACGGCCAACGGCGTCAATTTCTCGCTCGCCGGCTACGACGCCGGTGAAACGCTGCAGCCCGGCCGCAAGGTGGTGCTCGGCGTTCGCCCCGAGCACATCAAGGTCAACGAGAATACGGGTGGTGAAGAACATGATGCCACCGTCGATATCGAGGAACCCATGGGCGCGGATAATCTGCTCTGGCTGAAGCACGCCGGCCACACGATGTCGGTGCGCGTCAACGGTGCGCGACGCTTCAATGTCGGCGCCAAGGTGAAGCTCAATTTCGACATGTCGCTTGCGTCACTTTTCGACGCGACGACGGAAAACCGCATCTGAGACCTTGACCAGAGCCTAGTGAAGGCGAGGGTGGTGGCATCTTCGCCTGAGTCCGCCGACACTGCCCGGCCTGGCGGCAACGCAGAATGAAAAGACCATCCTCTCCCCACCGGCCTATGCCGGCTCACGGGGAGGGGCAGGGTGCGGGACTTGCTCCGGCACCGGCGGGGACATCCTCTGTTCCGGCTCAATCATCAGGAGGGCGCCGTCCCTCGTCCAAGATCGAGATCAAGCAATGACCCAGTCCACGACCTCCATTGACCTATCTGGCTCCTGGCAACTCTCTTCCGGCGACGGCGAAGCGAAATGCGCGATCACGCTTCCGGGCGACGTGCATACGGCGCTGCACCGGGCCAATCTCATTCCCGATCCCTATTTCGGGCGCAATGAGCAGGTGGTCCAATGGGTGGCGCATCGCGAATGGATCGTCGAGCGGAACTTTACGCTTGTTGATGCAGAGGGTGACTGGTATCTCGACATCGACTATCTCGACACGGTCGCCAGCGTCTACGTCAACGGCTTTCTGGCGCTCGAAGCCGATAACAGCTTCCGTCGCTACCGGCCCGATGTGTCGAGCATGCTGAAATCAGGCGACAATTCGATACGCATCGTCTTTGCCTCGAACGTTGCCGTTGGTGCTGCGCGGCAGAAGCAGCAGCCTTTCTACATTCCCTACAGCACGGGTAACTCGCCGATCCCTGATGGTAACATGCTGCGCAAGCCGCAGTGCCATTTCGGTTGGGACTGGAATATCGCCATTGCGCCGCTCGGCCTTTACGGCACGATTGCGGTGAAGAAGCTGGAAACGGCGCGCATCGAGCATGTGCTGACGCGCCAGACGCATAATGCCGACGGTTCGGTAGAGCTACAGGTCACGGCAACGCTCTTTGCTAGGGATCCCGGCATCGCCCAGCTGCATTTCGATCTCGATGGCGAGCGCGTGCGGCTCGATGTCGGCGTCGCTACTGGCGAGACGAATGTCAATCACGTCTTCCAGATCGATAATCCGCGCCTCTGGTGGCCTTCGGGCAGCGGCGAGCAGGCGCTCTACACGCTGACCGTGGAACTGCCGTCCGACAGCGTGACGAAGCAGATCGGCCTCAGGACCATCGAACTCATCACCACGCCGGACGCTGCCGGCAGTCGTTTTGCCTTCAAGGTCAACGGACACGAAATCTTCTGCCGCGGCGCCAACTGGATCCCGGCCGATGCGCTCTTCTCGCTATCGTCTCAGGAAAAGACCGAGGATCTGCTGCAGTCGGCCAAGGCCGCCAACATGAACATGATCCGTGTCTGGGGCGGCGGGTTCTACGAGCACGACTGGTTCTACGATATCTGCGACCGGCTCGGCCTGATGGTCTGGCAGGACTTCATGTTCGCCTGCAACCTCTATCCCTCGACCGACGACTTCCTGGAGAATGTTGCCGTCGAGGTGGATTACCAGGTTCGCCGCTTGTCCTCGCATGCCTCGATCGCGCTCTGGTGCGGCGATAACGAGCTGGTCGGCGCGCTGACATGGTTCGAGGAGTCCCGTAGGGATCGCGATCGCTATCTCGTTTCCTACGACCGCCTGAACCGCACGATCGAACAGGCGGTGAAGAAGGCGCTGCCGGGCGCCATCTGGTGGCCGTCCAGCCCGGCTTCCGGCTATCTCGATTTCGGCGATGCCTGGCATGCCGATGGTTCCGGCGACATGCACTACTGGTCGGTTTGGCACGAAAACAAGTCGTTCGACAATTACCGCTCGGTGCGTCCGCGCTTCTGCTCGGAATTCGGCTTCCAGTCCTATACGTCGTTGCCGGTCATCAAGACCTATGCCGACCCGAAGGACATGAACGTGGCATCGCCCGTCATGGAATTGCACCAGAAGAACGCCGGCGGCAATGAGCGCATTGCCGGCACGATGTTCCGCTACTTCCGCTTCCCCAAGGATTTTCCGAATTTCGTCTATCTCTCTCAGATCCAGCAGGGCCTGGCGATCAAGACGGCCGTGGAATATTGGCGATCGCTCAAACCCCATTGCATGGGCACGATCTACTGGCAGCTCAACGATACCTGGCCGGTCGCCTCCTGGTCGAGCCTCGATTACGGCGGTCGCTGGAAGGCGATGCACTATCTCGTCAAGCGCTTCTTCCAGCCGGTGGCAGTTGCCGCGATCCCCTCCGATGACGGCAAGTCGATCCGCTTCTCGCTGGTCAACGATACGCTTGCCGATGTCAGCGTCGATCTCGCAATTTCCATCCTGACGATGAAGGGCGAGCGCAAGCATCTGAAGAACGTCCAGGCCATGTGCGCGCCGGATGCGGCTTGCACTGCAGCGACGCTCGACATGTCCGAGATACCCGAGGGCACGCTGCTTGCCTGGCACTTCACCGCGTCCAACGGCATGGGCGGCGAGGGACATTATGTCAACGGCACCTACAAGGCTCTGGAACTGGAGCCGGCGGGTCTCTCGGTGATCCGCGAATTTGTCGAGGAGAACGGCTCAGTCGATCTCACCGTCACCGCTAAGGGACTGGCGCTCTTCGTGATGATCGAGACCGATACGGACGGCAAATATTCCGACAATGCTTTCGACCTTGCGGCGGGCGAAAGCCGCCGCATCACCTTTACCCCGGCAAAGCCCCTAGAGGGGGATAAGCTGCCGGAATTCCGCTTCTACGACCTGCATTCCTGCCAGTCGGCAGATTGATCTTACGTGAGAACGGGCACGAGGCCCGAGGAGGATGACATGACCAAGCTCAGCTATCAGCTCTATAGCGCCCGCAATTTCCCGCCGCTGTCGGCGATTTTCGAAAAGCTCGGCAAGGCCGGTTATGCCGAAGTCGAAGGTTTCGGCGGCATCTATGCCGAACTGGACGAGGCCGGCCTGAAGGGCCTGCGCGCGGATCTCGACAAGAACGGCCTCGTGATGGCAACCGGCCATTTCAGCCCCGACTTCCTCGAGGGCAGCGTCGAGAAGTCGCTGCAGATTGCCAAGATTCTCGGCATGGATTCGATTTATGCGCCGCACCTGATGCCCGACCAGCGCCCGACGGATGCGGCCGGCTGGCTCGCCTTTGGCAAGCGCCTGCAGGAAATGAGCAAGCCCTACAAGGATGCGGGTTATGAGTTCGGCTGGCACAATCACGACTTCGAATTCGTGAAGCTCTCCGACGGGTCGCTGCCGATCGAGCGCATCTTCGAGGGCGCGCCGGATATTTCCTGGGAAGCGGATATCGCCTGGGTCGTTCGCGGCGGTGCGGACCCCTATGCATGGGTCGAGAAGCTTGGGCCCCGCATCAGCGCAGTCCACGTCAAGGACATCGCGCCGGCAGGCGAAGCGACCGACGAAGGCGGCTGGGCCGATGTGGGCCACGGCACGATCGGCTGGGCGAAACTGCTTCCGGTGGTCAAGGCAAAGACTAAGGCCCGGCATTTCGTCGTCGAGCACGACAATCCCAACGATATCGACCGTAACATCACGCGCTCGATCGCTTCCTTCAAGAGCTACTGAGGCAGACCATGACCAAGGAACTTGGCGTCGGCATCATTGGATGCGGCAATATCTCCACCACCTATTTTTCGCTGGCACCGCTCTTCAAGGGGCTGAAGGTGCTCGCCTGCGCCGATATCAACGCGCAGGCAGCCAAGCTTCGCGCCGAAGAATATGGCGTGACGGCACAGACGATTGAAGAGCTTCTTGCTAATGACGAGATCGACGTCGTCGTCAACCTGACGATCCCGGACGCGCATTATCCGGTATCGAAAGCAGCGCTCGAAGCCGGCAAGCACGTCTATTCGGAAAAGCCGCTCGTACTGTCGCTGGAGCAGGGCGAAGACCTTCGCCGCATCGCGAAGGAAAAGGGGCTCGCCGTCGGCTGCGCGCCGGATACTTTCCTCGGCGGCGCGCATCAGCTTGCCCGCAAGTTCGTCGATGACGGCGGTATCGGCCGCATCACGTCTGGCGCCTGCTATGTCATGGGTCCGGGCATGGAAATGTGGCACCCGAACCCTGACTTCTTCTTCCTGCCGGGCGGCGGCCCGATTCTCGACATGGGTCCCTATTACATCGCCAACCTGATCAACCTGATCGGACCGGTGAAGCGCGTCGGCGCCATGACCTCGATGGCGTCGGAAACCCGCACCATCACCAGCCAGCCGCGCAACGGCGAGGTGATCCCGGTCAAGACGCCGACGACGATCCAGGCGCTGCTCGAATTCGTCTCGGGCGCCACGGTCACGCTGACGGCGAGCTGGGATGTCTGGTCACACCGCCATGCCAATATGGAGCTCTACGGCACCGATGGTTCTCTCTACGTGCCGGACCCGAACTTTTTCGGCGGTGTCGTCGAGGCCAGCGGCCGCAACAAGGACATCAAAGAGGTCACTGGCTGGGATCACCCCTTCGGCAAGTTCAACCAGGAAAGCCCAAATGGCCCGCGCGCCAATTACCGCACGGCCGGTCTTGCCGACATGGCCATGTCGCTGATCGAGGGCCGCGATGCACGCTGCTCGCTCGACCGTACGCTTCATGGCGTCGATATCATGACCTCGATCCTGAAGTCGGGCGCGGAAGGCCGGTTCGTCGATCTGACGACCACCTGCACGCAGCCGGCCGCTCTCGGTATCGAAGAGGCTCTGGCGCTGTTGAAGTAAGGCGAGGAGTGCGCCGTATGCTTGTCGTGCGGCGCGCTTGCTCAATGGTCTCGTCATCCTCGGGCTTGTCTTTGACATCTGCCGAGGGCTCAGCACATGCTCGGCACAGGGCCGAGCATGACGGCATATGCGGACAGGGCTTGCCCAGACATGACGGCGTGTGAGGGCAGGGCCCAACGTCTTACGTGAAGTCGTCGAGAACACGCGCTACGCGCTTGCCGTATCGGCGTGCTTGATCCAATAGTGCCGTCGCGCCCGGCCCCACACGAGGGGCAGCGACGTTTTCAGCTTTCGACCGCCGCCCCGCGCGGATACGGAAGAGAAGCACTTTATAGGTTGAGGAGACCTAAGATGAGCTGGCAACCCGCCGAAGACCGCTATTCGAAGATGAAGTATAATCGCACGGGCCGTTCCGGCCTGAAGCTGCCGGCCGTTTCCCTCGGCCTCTGGCACAATTTCGGCGGCGACACGCCGCATGACCGCAAGGTCGACATGTGCCGCACGGCCTTCGATCTCGGCATCACCCATTTCGATCTCGCCAATAATTACGGCCCGCCTCCCGGCAGCGCCGAGACTGCCTTCGGCGAAATCCTGCGCACCGATTTTGCCGGGTTGCGTGACGAGCTGATCATCTCCTCCAAGGCGGGTTACGATATGTGGCCGGGTCCTTACGGCGAGTGGGGCAGCCGCAAGTATCTCGTCGCTTCCTGCGACCAGAGCTTGGAACGCATGGGCCTCGACTATGTCGATATCTTCTATTCGCACCGTTTCGATCCGGACACCCCGCTCGAAGAAACCTGCGGCGCGCTCGACTATATCGTACGCTCCGGCCGCGCGCTCTATGTCGGCATTTCCTCCTATAATTCGCAGCGCACCCGCGAAGCAGCCGCGATTTTGAAGGATCTCGGCACGCCGTGCCTCATTCACCAGCCGAGCTATTCCATGCTCAACCGCTGGGTCGAGGACGACAAGCTGCTCGATACGCTTGACGAAGTCGGCATGGGCTCGATCGTCTTCTCGCCGCTTGCCCAGGGCATGCTGACGACGAAATATCTCGGCGGCATTCCCTCCGACAGCCGCGCGGCGCAGAACCACTTCCTCAAGAAGGATTTCATTCGCTCCGCGATCATCGACAATATCAGGAAGCTCAACGAGATCGCCGAAAAGCGCGGCCAGACGCTGGCGCAGATGGCGATCGCCTGGGTGCTGCGCGGCGGGCGCGTGACGTCGGCGCTGATCGGCGCCAGCCGTTCCTCGCAGATCGTCGATTGCGTCGCAGCGCTCGACAATCTCAATTTCACCGCCGAGGAGCTCAAGGAAATCGATGTCTACGCCAAGGAAGCCGACATCAATCTCTGGGCCAAGTCGGCTGAGCTGGAATGAGTTTCAACGCCCGGGGCAAAACCCCGGGCGTTTTCCAGGTATAATTTGATGTACGTGCAGCAGAAACTGTTGCTCAGAGGAGGAGCCGCCATGATCCGCAATCCCATCTTGCCCGGATTCAACCCCGATCCGTCCATTTGCCGCGTCGGCGATGATTATTACATCGCGACTTCCACCTTCGAATGGTATCCTGGCGTGCAGATCCATCATTCGCGCGATCTGGTGAACTGGAAGCTGGTGCGCCGGCCGCTGGAGCGCGCTTCGCAGCTCGACATGCGCGGCAACCCCGACAGCTGCGGCATCTGGGCGCCATGTCTTTCCTATGCGGACGGACAGTTCTGGCTGGTCTATACCGACGTGAAGCGTTTCGACGGCAACTTCAAGGATGCGCATAATTACATCGTGACCTCGCCCACTATCGAGGGTGAATGGTCGGAGCCGGTCTATGTCAATTCCTCGGGCTTCGACCCGTCGCTCTTCCATGACGATGACGGGCGCAAATGGTTCATTAACATGCAGTGGAACCACCGCACGGAAAGCTATGGCGGCTCGCCGAAGTCGCCGGCTTTCGACGGCATCCTCCTGCAGGAATGGGATGCTCAGACAAAGTCGCTGAAAGGCCCGATCAAGAACATCTTCGCCGGCAGCCCGCTCGGTCTCGTCGAAGGCCCGCATCTGTTCAAGAAGAACGGCTGGTACTACCTGACGACCGCCGAAGGCGGCACCGGCTACGACCACGCAGTCACGATGGCGCGCTCCCGCAATATCGACGGCCCCTATGAACTGCATCCGAACCGGCATCTGATCACCTCAAAAGATCATCCGGAAGCGGTGCTGCAGCGGGCAGGGCATGGGCAATATGTCGAGACGCCCGATGGCCAGGTCTATCACACGCATCTCTGCGGCCGGCCGCTGCCGCCGAAGCGCCGCTGCACGCTGGGGCGCGAAACCGCGCTGCAGAAGTGTCAGTGGCGCGAGGATGGGTGGCTCTATCTGGAAAACGGAACTGTTGTTCCCGATGTCGAGGTGCCGGGTCTCGGCGGTGCCGAGCGGACCGAAAAGCCTGTTCGCAGCGAGTATAATTTCGATGGCGGCACGCTGCCGGCCGATTTCCAGTGGCTGCGCACGCCGCAGCCCGAGCGCATCTTCAACCTGACGGAGCGTCCCGGCCACCTGCGCCTGATCGGCCGTGAAAGCATCGGCTCCTGGTTCGAACAGGCGCTGGTCGCCCGCCGGCAGGAACACCACAGTTTCCGTGCCGAGACGGTGGTCGAGTTCACGCCGGATACCTATCAGCAGGTGGCCGGCCTGACACATTACTATAATCGCCACAAGTTCCATGCCGTCGTCGTGACGCTGCATGAGAAGCTCGGCCGCTGTGTCACGATCTTCTCCTGCGATGGCGACTATCCGAACGGACGGATGACCTTTCCGGCGGATGCCGGCGTGGCGATCCCGGCCGATGGCCGCGTGCAGCTGGCCATGGAAATCCGCGACAACGACCTGCAATTCTTCTGGCAGACGGAGGGCAAGGGCGCCTGGCAGCCGATCGGCCCGGTGCTCGACGCCGGCGTCGTCTCGGATGAGGGCGGGCGCGGCGAGCATGGCTCGTTTACCGGCGCCTTTGCCGGCGTCTTCGCCTTCGATACGTCGGGCCGGGCAAGGACGGCCGATTTCGACTGGTTCAACTACGAGGAACTGTGAGAAGGGCGATGGACGATATCCGTATCGAGCGGATGACCGAAGCACATATCGAGAGCTTTCACCGGGCTCTCGATATCGTAGCGCGGGAGCGGAAATACCTGACCCTGCTGGAAGCCCCGCCGCTTGAGGACACACGCAAGTTCGCGTTGTCGTCGATGGCGAACGGCAACGTGCATCTCGTCGCTCTCGATGGCGACGCGCTGGTCGGCTGGTGCGATATCCGCCGGCATTTCTTTCCCTCGCGTGCCCATTGCGGCTCTCTCGGCATGGGCTTGCTGTCGGATTATCGCGAGAAAGGGCTCGGCCGGCGGCTGATCGAGGCGGCGATAGAGGCGGCGCGGGAAGCAGGTATGATCCGCATCGAATTGGGCGTGCATGCGGATAATGTGCGGGCAATCCGGCTCTATGAGAGGGTGGGTTTCGTGCGGGAAGGGGTGAGCCGCGATGCTTTCTGCGTCGAGGGGCACTATACCGACGTCATCAATATGGCGATGATCTTTTGGTGATCTCCCTTCTCCCCGCTGGGGAGAAGGGACGCTGCGCCGCCTCTGTCGAATCCTCATCACGACCAATTACGCAGATGTGATCCCCGATGCCATGATGTCACCACGCTTCGTTAGCCCGCGATTATAACTTTAGAAAATAGTAATAAGATACCGATTCTGTTACATATTTTTAATTTTATTTTCAGTTTTCGTTCATTTTCGTAGGCGTAATTTCGGGCTGTGTTCAACACGAGGAACCCCTCATGAAAAAGATTTTTGCAGCTCTTCTTTCCGCTTCTTTCCTGCTCTCGCCGATTATCGCATCGCAGGCCAGCGCCGCCGATCATCATCGTCCGCCGGTCGTGGTCCACAAGAAGGTCGTCCATGAGAAGGTCGTGGTCCGTCCGCATCATTGGTCGAAGGGCTACCGCATGTCGGCTGCCGAGCGCGGCCGCTACGGCGAAGTTCGCGACTACCGTCGCTACCGCCTGGCACCGCCGCCGCGCGGCTATCATTGGGTGAAGGCCGATAACGACTATCTTCTCGTCGGCGTCGCCACCGGCCTGATCACCAGCATCATCGCCGCCAATCACTGATCTCACGCGAGACCCGGAGAGGGCGGGTACGGCCGCCCTTTGGCCCGCCGGTCCGACCGGCAGGGCGACAGATCCGGGCTCGGCAGTTCGAAGGGTACCGGCCGGAGGTCTCGGGGTTTCCCGAACCGAAATAATAGCCGACGATGGTGCCGAAGACGCCGAGCAGCAGCGAGAGCACTTCCTTCGCCCGCTGGAAGCGCTCGAGACGCCGAGATCATGGACCACTTGTCGACAGTCCATGATCTCAGCAAGTCACGGGTTAGCGTTGGAAGGTAATGTGGATGACGCCGCTCGGCGCCGTTTCCGATCTGACTGTGTAGCCAATTTCCAAGCCACGCAGATCGTTCCACAGGCATATGCCGCGCCCAAGCAGAATCGGCGTGATTGCAACATGCAGGCGGTCGACAAGACCTGCTTTCAGAAAATCGCGAACGACTGTTGGGCCGCCGCCAATGCGCACGTCTTTGCCGCCCGCCACTTTAGCAGCCTGTTGCAGCGCCTCAGCCGGAGTGGTGTTGATGAAATGGAAAGTCGTGCCACCAGCCATCTCTATGGAGGGGCGAGCTTTATGGGTGAGAACGAAGACCGGAACCCGAAAGGGCGGCTCTTCGCCCCACCATCCGCGCCAGTTCGGATCGTCGGGGAAATTGTGGAGGCCAAACATGCCGGCGCCCATGATCTCGGCACCCACATTAGCGAAGTAGTCTCTCGCGTAATCGTCATCGAGACCGGTGGTCCCAGCCCTGCTGGTATCCTTGAATACCCGCTCCCGGAACGTTCGCGTTGCGACATAGGCACCGACGAGACGCGGCCAATCCTCGCCGAACGGGACTTCAGGGGTCTGGTCCGTCGTTGTTGCGAAACCATCGAGCGAAATCATTAGATCAACACGTACTGCCATTGAAACTCTCCTTAGGAGGGTTGGTCGGGGTCGATACTAAGGTAAGTGCCTTTATATCGAGTTTCGACACTAAGGCAACTACCTTATTGTCCTTGACCCGCGGCTGAACTCGTTTTAATAGATCACATGCCTCACCACTCGACTCCCCTCGACCTTGCCTTTCATGCTCTTAGCGACCCGACCCGCCGCGCGGTGGTGTCGCGGCTGGCTGAGGGCGAGGTGCCGGTCAGCGTCCTGGCCGAGCCTTTCGACATGGCGCTGCCCTCCTTCGCCCAGCATCTCAAGGTGCTGGAGGACTGCGGGCTGATCGCCAGCGAGAAGCGCGGACGTAGCCGCTGGTGCCGGCTGGTGCAGGCGCGATTCGACGAGGCGGCGGACTGGATGCTAGCGGAGCGGCGGCGCTGGACCGAGCGGCTGGATCGGCTGGAAGCCTATCTGGACAAGACCGAAGAGGATGATGAAGGACATGGCAAACCTGTTTGACACCTGGTCGCTCGATCGCGAGATCGTGCTGGTCAAGCTGCTGAATCACCCACGCGAGAAGGTTTTCGCGGCCTGGATGGATCCCAAGGCGCTTGCCGAATGGTACGGCCCGACCGGCCTTGGAATCGAGAGCCACGAAGCCGATATCCGCGAAGGTGGGATCTGGCGCTTCGATATGGTGGGCGTGTTCGAGGGCCAGGAGAGGCGCTTCCCGAACCTCATGCGCTTTCGGGAGATCGTGCCGAACGAGCGGATCGTGATGGACTATGGCACGCCCGATCCCAACGACCCCGACCGTTTCCGTGTCACGGTCACTTTCGATGAGCAGTCCGACGGCAAGACGGTGCTGACCATGCGCCAGCTTCATCCCAGCCCCGAGCGGCGCCGGTTCGTCATCGGCTTCGGCGCGGTCGAATACGGGCTGCAGACGCTGGATGGCCTCGAAGCTTGGCTGGATTGCTGACTGCCCCAATCCGCTGCGCGCAGTTGGTGATGGCTGCGGCGGAGAGAAGCTTCCTCGCCGTCATCTCCGTCGACGCAACACAGCCAGATCCAATGTTGGGAAAATCAGGAGTTTTGCGGCAGTCGCCGAGAATTCTGGCAATCGCGAAACGACGGATTGCCGGTGTATACCCGGGGCGCTAACGTCACATGATGAAGATACTTGCGATTTCCGGCAGTGCGCGACACGCGTCCACCAACACGGCATTGTTGAGGGCAATGCAAACCATTGCCCCTGACGACATCACCATCGATGTTTTCGACGGTGTCGGCGATTTGCCCGTGTTTTCGCCTGATCTGGAAGGACCCGATCTGCCCGACAGCGTTCGGACCTTCATGCGAATGATTTCCGACTGTGACGGACTTCTCATCTCCAGCCCCGAATATGTTCGCAGCATTCCCGGCGGTCTGAAAAATGCGATTGACTGGCTCGTTTCCGGAGATCAGGTCGTGGGCAAGCCGATCGCTCTCGCGCACGCCTCCCACCGGGGAGACGACATGCTGACCATTCTGCGAACCGTGCTTTCGACCATCAGCGCCAATTTCAACGAAAACCTGTTCTTCCGACTTCCCGTCATGAACGAGACGCCGGAATCGATCCGGGAGATTCTAAATCGTCCCGCCAACCGGTACGCCGCCGAACGCTTCCTCCGGGATTTCGTTTCCTTCTGTCGAACGCAGGGAAACGACCGGCCGGATTCCATCGTCCTCTAAGCCCATATTCAAGGCGTCTGGTTCGTCTTTCTGCATCCGGCTGCTTGACCGGAAGAAGTTTTCACTTCCTGCGACGATTTTGAACGCTTCCGCGATTGCGATCATTCTCCATTTTGGAATATTGGATGAATTCGTTCATCAAGCGAGATCGATGTGGATCTGTCTTCCCTGGAAATTTTCCTTGTCGTTGCCGAAGAGGCCAGCGTCACGCGCGCGGCCAAGCGGCTTTCGCGTGCGCCGTCCAATGTGACGACCCGTATTCAGGCCCTGGAAGGGCAGATGCATGCCGTGCTCTTCAGCCGCGATGGCAAGCGCATGACGTTGACGCCCGAAGGGCAGCTCTTCCTCTCCTATGCGAAGCGGCTGACGGCGCTGGCGGAAGAAGCGCGGCTTGCCCTGAAGAGCGCCCGCCCGCAGCCGATCTTACGTCTCGGCACGATGGAAAGCACGGCGGCGAGCCGGCTTCCGCCCGTGCTTGCCCGCTTCAACGACGAGAACCCCGATATTTCCCTGAAGCTCACACTCGGCGCCACGCGGGAGCTGACAAAAGCCGTCATATCCGGCGAGCTCGATTGCGCGCTGATTGCGACACCACAGGGCGAGCCCGGCTGGCTATCGTCTGCCGGGGTCGACGCCGATGACCTGCATCGGGCGCGCGTCTGCGAGGAGGATCTGCTGCTCGTGCTGCCGCCGCATCATGCCTCCGTCGCCGCACCGCAGGATATCCGTCTTCCGGCGCTTGCAGCGCTCGAGCCTGGCTGCACCTACCGGCAGATTGCCGAGCGATGGATCAGGGCCGGCGCGAGCCTGCCGACGGTGGAAATGACCTCCTATCATGCGATCCTGGCGCAAGTCGTCGCCGGCAATGCCGTCGGCGTCATGCCGCGCTCGGTGCTCGACATGCTGCCCTGGAGAGCCGAGGTCACGATTCATCGGCTCGGTCCCGTCGATACTCTGCTGATTTCCCGACGCGAGCGGCGATCCAAGCCGCTGCAGGTCTTCGAGCAGATCATGCTCATGTCCGCCAATCCTCCCGCCACGCTGCAATAGCGGCGTCCTCCATCCGCCTCCCTAGCCGACTTCAAAGAGTTCTTCATGCGCATACCAAATCCAGACGAGACGCCCCGCCGGCTCTCCATCTCGCGGCTGTTTCATCCGATCCTTGCGGGCGCGACGCTGCGCGACCGGCTGCTCGCCTGTCTCGGCGCGCTCGTTTCCATTGCGCTGACCGGCTTGCTATGCGGCGCGCTCTTTGGCGAGGGTTCACATCTGCCGCTGATCGTGGCGCCCATGGGGGCTTCGGCCGTGTTGCTCTTTGCGGTGCCGGCAAGCCCGCTCGCGCAGCCCTGGTCGATCATCGGCGGCAATACGATTTCGGCGATCATGGGCGTTGCGGCGGCAAGCCTGATCCATGATCCGATTATTGCGACCGGGGTTGGCGTATCGCTGGCGATTGCCGCCATGTCCTTTACCCGCTGCCTGCATCCTCCGGGCGGGGCGGCGGCGCTGACCGCCGTGCTCGGCGGCCCTGTCGTCGCCAGCTGGGGCATGCTCTTTCCCTTCGTGCCGGTGGCGCTCAATTCCTGCCTGCTGGTGGCGCTCGGCCTCGTCTTCCACAAGCTGTCGCGGCACAATTATCCGCATGTGGCGGCAGCGCCCGTCAACACGCACCAGACGGCGGACCGACCGCCGACTGAACGCGTCGGTTTCCAGGAAGAGGATCTCGATGCGGCACTCGCCAAGTTCAACGAGACGTTCGATATCGACCGCGCCGATCTCGCCCGGCTGTTGCGCCAGGTGGAATTTGAGGCTGTAGCGCGCTCGAATGCCGAGATTCGCTGCGCCGATATCATGTCGCGTGATGTGATCGCCATCGATGCCGATGCGACGGTTGAGCAGGCGCGTTGGCTGCTGTTGAATCACAACATAAGGACTTTGCCGGTTCGCGATGAGGCCGGAAAGCTGATCGGTACGGTGGGCTTGAGAGAGCTTGCGCTTGCCTCGGGCTCGGTGGAGCGGCTGGTCTCGCCGGCGACGACGGCCCATGCTGATGACGTGGCGATGGGACTGCTGCCGGATCTGACGGACGGGCGCACGCATGCAGTCATTATCGTCGATGAGGAGAGGCGAATCCGGGGGGTAATTTCGCAGACGGATCTGCTAAGCGCTGTTGCGCGCGCATTGCCGAAGAGCGGCAAGCGGGAGGATGCCGCAGCTTAGCGCATACTCAGGTACGCGAGAAGGCAGGCGGCTGCGGCGGCAACGGCGAGCTTTGGCCATCTGTCGTCAAGGATGAAGGCCAGCAACGCTCCACCCGTGAGCGTGACCGCCGCGCTCCAGAATGTCTTGTCCGAGCAGGTGAGCGCGAGTGCGGCGAGAAACACTGCGCTTGCGACCATTGTCACCGGGGCTGAAGCCCTGACGATGTCATCCTCCACCACATAAGGAAGGATGAAGCGCCGCAGGCTGAGCGCGAGGGTGGCTGCGAGCAGGAGATCAGTGAGGATAGGCGGCATGGTGCATCCGGTGGTTTTCGGTGAAACCGGTGCAAGCGGTATGCCAGTCGCGGGAATTGCAGGGGAACCCTGTGATTGCAGGAGATCGGGCCGGCGAGGCATTGGGCTTCGTCTCGCCTTGCCCATTTATTGAATTCCGGATGATGAAAAAAAGATCATCAAGCAGAGCTGCATAAAGATTCATCTCGAGAGCGGTTGGGCCGCAATTTCTTAGTCTCGCCCTCGCGACGTTACCCGCGCGGCGATAACAGCAAGAAAGCCCTTCGGTTTGCGCGCTTCATCCTGCCTCTCATCTCCATAGGTCAAAGGATGCAGCCCCTCGATCGGCGGCAGGGGCTCGCACTCTATGCAGAGGCACCGGTAGGGTCGGATCGTTATCGCCTTCATGCCGCTTGTCGGCTCCAGCTGACGAAGGGGTCATGCAGGTTACGCCAGCGCTCGGGCGTGAATGCATCGGCTTCCACCAGACAAGCGTCGAGCTCCGCGTGGATCCAGCTTTCGTCCATCGGATCAGCGCCGATGAAGACGATTTCCTGGCGGCGGTCGCCCCAGATGGGGTCGAGATAGGGATCGATGGCGCTGAGGAAGCCGGGCGCGTCTGGCCATTGATTCCGCGGCACGGCAGTCCACCAGAGGCCCATCTTGCCGGTGCGGACGATGGGGCCGGCCTGGCTGATCTCGCCGACATAATGGGGGCGGGTTGCGAGCCAGAAGAAACCTTTGGCGCGCACCACGCCCGGCCAGCTCTTGTCGAGGAAGGTCTGCAGTCTTGCCGGGTGGAAGGGACGCCTTTCGCGGTAGACGAAGGAGCGGATGCCGTATTCCTCGGTTTCCGGAACATGGTCCCTGAAGCCGTGCAGTTCCTTGTACCAGAGCGGATGCGTCTCGGCCCTTTCGATATCGAAGCTGTTGGTGCCGAGCACGTCCTTCAGCGCCACCATGCCGAAATCGGTCTCGATGATGCGGGCATCCGGGTTGAGGCCGGTGATGATCCTCCGGGCGGCGGCGTGCTGGTCTTCGCTCGCGGTGCTGACCTTGTTCAGCACGACGATATCGGCGAACTCGATCTGTTCGACGAGGAGATCGACGATGGTTCTGTTGTCGCCGTCGCCGGCGATTTCGCCGCGGTCGGCAAGGAAATCGGCGGAAGCATAATCGGCGAGCAGGTTGGCCGCATCGACGACGGTGACCATCGTATCGAGGCGAGCGATGTCGGAGAGGCTGTGGCCATTCTCATCTCGGAATTCGAACGTGGTGGCAACGGGCAGCGGCTCGGCAATACCAGTGGATTCGATCAGCAGGTAGTCGAAGCGGCCCTGTTCGACGAGCTGGCGCACTTCCTTCAACAGATCATCGCGCAGCGTGCAGCAGATGCAGCCATTGGTCATTTCCACCAGCTGCTCTTCGGTGCGCGAGAGATTGGCGCCGCCATCGCGCACGAGCGCCGCATCGATATTCACCTCGCTCATGTCGTTGACGATGACGGCGACGCGCAGACCTTCGCGGTTGGAGAGGACGTGGTTGAGCAGCGTCGTCTTGCCGGCGCCGAGGAAGCCGGAGAGGACGGTGACGGGAAGTCGCTTATCCATGATATGCTCCTATTATGTTATAACGTAACATGCTTATTTGACAAAAAAGGCGGTACGGGGGTGTCACCGCCTTCTTTCGCCGCAGCGCTCGCGGGGAGGCTGCAAGTTCGGCAGGTCGCGCCGAGGCATCCTCGCCAACTGGTGCCGGCTCCTTTCGGAAAACCGGCCTCCGATCAGGCAGCCCTGGAGAGGCAATCCTTCATGCTGGCGGCAATGCCACGCATGAGGGTGAAATAGAGATCCGGGCCGGCGGGCAGGGTGGCGGCTTCCGGGTCCAGCACGCCCGACTTGGCCTTGGTGCCCTCGATGACGACGTTGACGAGGCGTGGTTGGAATTGCGGTTCGGCAAAGACGCAGGTCGCGCCGAGATCGCCGATCTTCTTGTGGATTTCCGAGACGCGCTCGGCGCCCGGAATGGTCTCGGGACTGACGGTGATCGAGCCGGCGACGCGGATATGGTAGCGGTGCTCGAAATATTGATAGGCATCATGGAAGACGACAAAGGGCTTGTCCTTCACCGGTGACACGGTGGCGGCGATTTCCTTGTCGAGCGCGTCGAGCCTGTCATCCAGCGCCTTGGCATTGGCCTCATAGGTCAGCGCATTCTCCGGGTCGGCGGCGACCAGCGTCGTGGTGATCTCGGTTGCCATCGCCTCGGCATTCATGGGGTCGAGCCAGAGATGAGTGTCGAAGGCGCCGTGCTCATGATCGTGGTCATGTCCGGCTTCGGCCGTTTCATGATCGTGATCGTGATCGGCCTCAGCATGTTCATCGGCATCATCATGAGCCTCGAAAGCCCCGCCTTCGCGGAAGGGCAGCTTCACCAGACCCGGGGCTTCGTCGAGCCGAGCGACAATCGCGTCGGAACCCAGCGATTGCAGCGGTTTTTCGAGGAAGGCTTCGAGGCCCGGGCCGACCCAGAAAATGACCTTGGCATCCTGCAGGGCGCGGGCATTGGAGGGTTTCAGATTATAAGTGTGCGGGGAGGCGGCGCCATCGACGATCAGTTCCGGCTTGCCAACGCCTTCCATGATGGCTGAGACCAGCGAATGGACCGGCTTAATCGAGGTGACGACGACAGGGGCATCGGCCGCCTGGAGAGACCCGGCGAAAAGAAGAGCCGGAATTGCGAGGGTAAGGCCCGTCGCCAGTTTCATCAGAATGCTCCGCTTGAATTGCAGTCGTTATGTTATTACATCAATTGCGTTATGCTATAACGTGTGCAATAGCAGGACGCAACAGCACTTTCGGAAAATTTGATGCTCTCTCCCGCAAATAGTCCCGACAATAGCAGGGCCGAAACGCTGGTTTCGCTCGAGAATGTCGGTGTGCGCCGCGGTGGCCGCTGGCTGGTGCGCGGTGTGGATTTCTCCGTTTCGCGCGGCGAGATCGTCACGCTGATCGGCCCGAACGGTTCCGGCAAATCGACGAGTGCGAAAGCCGCGATCGGCGTGTTGAAGGCCGATGAGGGCAAGGTGATGAGAAAGGCCGGCCTCAAGGTCGGTTATGTGCCGCAGAAGCTCGCGATCGACTGGACTTTGCCGCTTTCCGTGCGCCGGCTGATGACGCTGACCGGGCCGCTGCCCGAGGCGGATATCATGGCGGCACTCGAAGCGTCCGGTATGGCGCATATGCTGGATGCCCAGGTGCAGCACCTCTCCGGTGGCGAATTCCAGCGGGCGCTGATGGCGCGCGCCATTGCTCGCAAGCCGGATCTTCTGGTTCTCGACGAGCCGGTGCAGGGCGTGGATTTTGCCGGCGAGATCGCGCTCTATGACCTCATCAAGTCGATCCGCAATACGACCGGCTGCGGCATCCTGCTGATCTCGCACGACCTGCATGTGGTGATGGCCGAGACGGATACCGTCATCTGTCTCAATGGCCATGTCTGCTGCCGCGGCACACCGCAGACGGTGAGCCAGAGCCCGGAATATGTCCGCCTTTTCGGCAGCCGCGCGGCGCAGACGCTTGCGGTCTACAGCCACCATCACGACCATACGCATCTGCCCGACGGGCGCGTGCTGCATGAAGATGGATCGGTGACCGATCATTGCCATCCCGAGGATGGGCATCACCACGATCACGATCACGATCATGAACATGATCACCCGCATGCGCATGCGCACGATCATGCCGAGGCCCATGCTCGCGCTGATGCCGACGTCAATCATTCCGAGCATGCGCATGCAGAAGCGCACGCCCATACGCACACGCATTTCCAGAGCGGGGCCAAAAGCGGGGAGGACAGTCGTGCTTGACGATTTCTTCGTGCGCGCGATCCTCGCCGGCGTCGGCCTGGCTCTAACGACGGGGCCGCTCGGCTGCTTCATCATCTGGCGGCGCATGGCCTATTTCGGCGATACGATCGCCCATTCGGCATTGCTGGGCGTGGCGCTTTCATTGCTCTTTGAACTCAACTTGACGCTGGCCGTCTTCGTCGTTGCGGCTGTTGTCTCGATCCTGCTGCTCTTCCTGCAGAAGCGTCAGGCGCTATCGGCCGATGCGCTGCTCGGCATTCTCTCGCATGCGACGCTGGCGATCGGTCTCGTCATGGTCGCCTTCATGACCTGGGTGCGCATCGATCTCATTGCCTTCCTGTTCGGCGATATCCTCGCCGTCTCGACAACCGATATCGCGCTCATCTGGGGCGGCGGCATCTTCGTACTGGCGGCGATCGCCTGGCTGTGGCGGCCGCTGCTGGCCGCCACCGTCAATCCGGAACTCGCCGAAGCCGAAGGCTTGCGGCCGGAGCGGGCGCGGCTGTTCTTCATGCTTCTGATGGCCGTCGTCATCGCCATTGCCATGAAGATCGTCGGCATCATGTTGATCACATCGCTTCTCATCATTCCGGCAGCGACCGCCCGGCGCTTCTCCTCGACGCCGGAGCTGATGGCCGTGCTCGCTTCGCTGATCGGCGCGGTTGCCGTTGTCGGCGGGCTGTTCGGCTCGCTGACCTATGATACGCCCTCCGGCCCGTCGATCGTGGTGGCCGCCCTCATTCTCTTCATTCTGAGCCTGCTTCCCGCCTGGCGCGGGCGCAGGAACCTGCAAGGACAAGGCTCATGAACGCACCTCAACTCACTCGCAATCAGGCGCTCGTTTTCGATGTGCTGGAGAAAGCCGAGGGGCCGCTCAGCGCCTACACGATCCTCGACAAATTGCGCGACCAGGGTTTTCGCGCACCGCTGCAGGTCTACCGGGCGCTGGACAAGCTGCTGGAATATGGCGTCGTGCATCGGCTGGAAAGCATCAACTCCTTCGTCGCCTGCGCCCATCCGGGCGAAGACTGCCACAGCCACGGCATCGTTGCCTTCGCGATCTGCGAAAGCTGCGGACAGGTGATCGAATTCCACGATCATGAAGTGGATCACCGCCTGATGGGCTGGGTGCGCAGCCAAAAGTTCAAGCCGGCGAAGACGACGATCGAAATCCGCGGCACCTGCGAAGCTTGTGCGGCTTGACGCTGTTCCGCGTTGTTATCGCCTAGTGCGCTCGTCGAGTTCAAGTTTCTGGCCTATGCCGCCGCCCAGAAGATATTGTCGGCAGTATTCGATCTTCTCAAGACAGCTATCAAGAATGTAACCGGCCTCAGTCTTGCATTCTGACCAAATTCGGAAGCGACGATCTGCCTATCCGCAAGCGGGCGCCAGCGCCGCAAGGTGCAGCAGGTCCTCGTTTTCCTCAGGCACATTCTCGGCAAGGCGGGCGGCGGCGATGACCGGCAACCAGGTGAAGATCTCGTCCGAGGTCAACTCGGCCGCCTTGGCATAAGTGACGACATAGGCTTCGGCGATTGCCGGCAGCACACGGCGCATCAGGAGATAGGTGCGGCAGACATCGGCGGCAGGGTTGCCGCTGCAGGCATCCAGCCAGTCGACGATCACAGTGTCTTGGCCGGAGCCGAGGATATTCCAGGGGTGGAAATCGCCGTGGCAGACGCAGTTGTCATCAGGCAGGGCGGCAAGTGTCAGAAGCAGCCGGTCGCGCAGGTCCGATGACAGGACTTCGGCGCTTTCGATATTGGCCGATAGTCTCGATTTCAGCGAGGGCAGGCCGGTGCCCGGTTCGCGGTGCAGGCGCAGGTGGAGGGCGGCCATCTCCTTGATGGCGGTGAGCGGCGGTTCCGGCGTCATCTCATCGGCAAGGCTCGAGCCGGTCGCGCGGTCCATCAGCAGGCCCCAGCGGCCGTGGTAATCGCCGACGACGTGAATCCGGGGCGCGGGTAGGGAAAGCCGCTCGACGATTGCCAGATTGGCGGCCTCGCGGAAGGCCGGGGCCTTCGGCCGGCCAGGCCTGTAAAGCTTCAGCGCCAGCGTCCCATGTTCATAGACTTCCGCTTCCTTGCCGGCGCCGAGCAGACGGCCGATTTCGCTCATGTCAGTTCCCCCGCCTCATGGTTGTATTCAGAGCGATGTGGTGCTGATTTCGGGAACGGAAAGTGTAGCCGCCTGCTCAGGAACGACAAGATCATCGGACCCGATTGTTCCGGTAATGGAGACAGTGTGTCCGTGGCGGCCGGCTTTATTCCGCGCGCGAGGCATGGATGATGGCGGCAGAACGGAGCCATGGCTGATGTCCCTGGCCCAGGGAATCGGAGTGTCATGACCGTCAATACCAAAACCTGCGATGCCATCGCCTGCTGCGGCGAGGAAATCCTTTCACGTGAGCTGCTGCTGAGCGGCACCTTTGCCGGCTTGCTTGCCACGGAAGCGCCGACGCTCCGCCTGTTGAGTGACGAGGAGCGACAGGCATCCCTCGCATCGATACTTGCCGAACGGCCGGCGGGCGATGTCTGGATTTTTGCGTATGGGTCGCTGATCTGGAATCCGATCATTCTCAGCGTGGAGAGCCGGAAAGCCCGCATCGAGGGCTGGAGCCGGTCCTTCTGCCTGACCACCGTTTCCGGGAGGGGTTCGCCGGACAATCCAGGTCTCGTGCTCGGGCTTGATGCCGGCGGGAGCTGTGATGGCGTTGCCCTGCGCCTGGAAGAGGAGGGTCTTCTGCACGAACTCGAGCTGCTGTGGCGGCGGGAGATGGTGGCCGAGGCCTATATTCCCCGTTGGGTCGATTTGCTTGATCAGGAGGGCGCGCCTTTTGGACGGGGCATCACGTTCACCATGAACCCGCTTGCAAATACCTATGCCGGCGGGCTTTCCCGGGAGGTGATCATTCAACGGCTTGCCACGGCTTCGGGCAGCATCGGCAGTTCGGCCGACTACCTGTTTCGGACTCGAGAAGGCTTGAGGGCGCTCGATATGTGGGACGAGCGCCTGGAAGAACTCGCCACCGAGGTGGAGGAGGCGCAACGCAAGCTGCAGCGATTGACTGGCGAAGGGGCTTGATTCGCCATCCTCGGCAGAAGCCGCTTCCCCGGACCCGCTCGGCTCCCGAAGAGGCGTATTGGTCTCGACTATGTTGCCGATGTGCTGAAGGCCCCGCGGGAATAGCGGCGCCTTCGATGCTGTCTTGCCGATCAGGCGGCGGCGCGCTCGGCGGGCGGGCGGCGGCGCAAGCTCGCGGTTTGGATTGCCGGGGGCCGGTAGTTGGCCTCCAGCGGGCCGGTCTCGGTGCCTGGCGGCACGATGGCGTCGATGGCATCGAGCAGTTCGTCGCTCAGCCGCACCTGCGCGCCGGCCAGGAGATCATCGAGCTGTTCCATGGTGCGCGGCCCAAGGATGGCCGACGTGACGCCCGGATGTGCAATGACGAAGGCAAGCGCCATGTGGGTGAGCGAGATGCCGGCGCCTTCCGCGATCGGGATGAGCTGCTCAACGGCATCGAGACTGTTTTCGTTCGACATCTGCTTCGGGAAATAGGCAACGCGGCCGCTCTCGGGGAGTGCTGCATTGCGGCGATAGCGGCCGGTGAGCATGCCCATGGCAAGCGGGCTCCAGACCAGCGCGCCCATGCCGTAGCGTTCGAGGGCCGGCAGGACTTCGCGTTCGATGCCACGGTGCAGGATGGAATAGGGGGGCTGCTCGGTGCGGAAGCGGGCGAGCCCGCGCTTTTCGGCCACCCATTGCGCCTCGATGATCTCGGAGACAGGGAAGGTGGAGGAGCCGATAGCGCGGATCTTGCCCTGGCGCATCAGGTCTGTCAGCGCCGACAGCGTTTCCTCGATATCGGTATCGGGGGCGGGGCGATGCATCTGGAAGAGATCGATATAATCGGTCTGCAGACGGCGCAATGAGTCCTCGACCGCGCGATAGATCCAGCGGCGCGAGCTGCCCTGCTGGTTCGGATCCTGGCCCATTGGGATGAAGCATTTGGTGGCGAGCACGACATTGTCGCGCCGGCCCTTTAGCGCCTTGCCGACGATTTCCTCGGATTCGCCGTGGCTATACATGTCGGCGGTGTCGATGAAGTTGATGCCGGTATCAAGTGCCTTATGGATGATGCGGATGGAATCGTCATGATCGGCATTGCCGATCGCGCCGAACATCATGGCGCCAAGGCAATAGGGGCTGACCTTGATGCCAGTGCGGCCAAGGGGACGGTATTGCATCTTCGTTTCCTTTTGAACGCGCTACCCTCGCGGGCAGGTTTTTGAATCGGGTAAAAGCCCCGGCGGACAGGCCTTGCCACTGGCAAAGACCTGCCGAACAGGGTATAAAAGCGCATCCGGAACGCGGTTCCGTTTATACGGAACAATGTTCCGCTTTGCAAGGGGTGTTGATGTGATGGACGGGATGGACAGCCCGGGCGAGGCGCGTGAGGCCGATGGCGGCCATGAAAGGCCGGTGCGGGCGGATGCGCGGCGCAATCTGGATCTGCTCTTGAAGGCCGCCCTGGCGGTATTTGCGACATCGGGCGTGGATGCGCCGGTGCGCGAGATCGCGGAGAAAGCCGGCGTCGGCGTCGGCACGGTCTACCGCCACTTTCCGCAGCGCTCCGATCTCATCAAGGCGGTAATGCGCAACGAGGTGGATGCCTGCGCCGATGCAGCTACGACGCTTGCGGCCGAACATGAGCCCGGCGAGGCGCTGTCGCGCTGGATGCAGCGCTTTGCCGATTTCATCATGGCCAAGCGCGGCCTTGCCGCGGCACTCCACTCCGGCGATCCGGCCTATCAGGCGCTGCCGGCCTATTTTGATGAGCGCATGATCCCCGCCTTGCAGGGACTGCTGGATCGAGCCGTTGCGGCTGGATCTGCACGCGGCGATGTGGAGGCGAGCGAACTCTTGCGCGCCGGCGCGCAGCTTTCCAATCTCGGGCAGGGGGATGATCCGGCGACGACGCGGCGGATGATCGCGCTCCTGGTGGACGGGCTGCGTTATGGGGCGGGGGCGAAAGACTAGGGTTTGCGCGCGCCGCCTTCAGGCGGCGGCTGCGGCCTTCGTCTTCGGCTTCAGCAGAATAATCAGCAGCAGTCCGGCGATGATGAGGACCGCACCTTCGAGGTGGTAGGTCTGCAGCTTTTCACCGAGGATGAAATAGGCGAGCACGGCAATAAAGATCGTCTGGATGTAGAGCAGCACGCCGGCGCGGGCGGCACCAAGCGCCTCGATGCTGCGATTGAAGAGGTAATACATCAGCGCGCCGCCGGGGATCGCGACGTAGGCGAGTGCGATGAGGCCGCCGGCGTTGAGCGTCGAGCGTTCGTCGGAGGCGAGTTCGTAGAGATAGAAGGGAAGAGCAGTCACTGCGGCGGCGCCGAGAAGCAGGCCAGCAGGGCCAGGCGATTCAGATCGAACTTCGCGCGGCGCAGCAGCACGGTGTAGAGGCTGAAGCAGAAGGCGCCGGCGACGATCCAGAGTTCGCCGGGATTGAGATCGAGGCGCAGCAACACGTCCGGGCTGCCCTTGACGATGATGACGACGATGCCGAGGAAGGCGAGGATCGAGCCAGCCACCTGCCAGCTTCCCATCGGCTCTGAGAGCATCAGGCGAGCGAGGATCATGGTGATGATCGGGATCAGCGCGATGATGATGCCGGCGGTGGTGGCATCGGCATGCTGGAGGCCGACGAAGATCAGGCCCTGGCAGACGGCCAGGCCCATGCCACCGATAAAAAGCAGCTCCAGGCCGCGGTTTCGCACCAGCGCAAGCATATCGGAAAAATGGTGATGCACGATCGGCAGCAGGATTGCGAAGGCGATCAGTACGCGCCAGAAGCAGAGCGCCCAGGGCGGCATTTCTGCGGAAACCCATTTGGCGGCGATGTAAACCCCGGCCGACAGCAGCCAACAGAGGACACCTACGGAATAGGCTCCTGCAAGCGAACCGCCTGCCGCCTGTTCCGTCCCGACAGTATCACGATGGACTGCCAAGACATGGATCGCCATTGGCTAGTTATGCCACAGTTTTCGGGCGCCGCACAGGTGAGGGTTCCGTCTAAGATTACGTCCGGCTCGCGGTCGTTGCCGAAATCGCGTTCAGCGTCTGCGCATCGCGGCCATAGATATCGTCGAAATAGTGGATGACGCCGTCATCCGTCGGCCAGGCGGTGAAATAGGAGACGTAGACAGGCACCTCTTCCGGCACCGGCATGTCCTTCTTGACGCCATCGGAGATCTGCTGATCGACGAATTCGACCGGAGCCTTCAGAACCGCAGCGGCCATGGCCTTCGGATTCTCCAGGCGCACGCATCCGTGGCTGAACATGCGGTCCTGCGAGGCGAACTTACCGCGTGCCGGTGTATCGTGCATGTAGATGTCGTGCGAATTCGGGAAGAGGATCTTCAACTGGCCGAGCGCATTGTCCGGGCCTGGGGGCTGGACGACGCCGATATTCTCAAGCGGCTGCGACCAGTCCACCTTGGCTGACGGCATGGTCTTGCCCTTGACCGAGACGACGTAGCCTTCCTTGTCCAGATAGGCGGGGTCGCGCTTCAGATGCGGCAGCATCTCGTTACGGATGATCGATTGCGGCACGCCCCAGTCCGGATTGAATTCCACCGTCTTGATCGAGGCGTCGAAGAAATTCGTCTGGTGGTCCTGCTGGCCGATCACGGCCTTCATCGAGAGCGTCAGCGTACCGTTTTCATAATAATAGGCCATGTAGGCCGGCTGGTTGATGAAGACGTATCGCTCCGGAAATTCCTGCGGCAGCCAGCGCATTTCCTCCATCGCCACGATCACCTTGTTGATATTGGCGGAGTTACCGCCGCCCTGGCCTGACGTGCGCAGGTAGTGCAGTTCGGCGGCGAGCTGGGCGAATTTCGGGTTGCTCGGCAGCAGGCGGTCGAAGACCACCATCAAGTCCGGCGTGGCGGCGAGCTGGGCAATGGTGCCCTTCAGGTCGACCGGCTTGCGCTTGAAATCATAGTAGTTGGAGAGCTTGTTGGGATCGATGCGGCCCCGGAAATTATCCTGAAGGAACATCAGCATCTTGCTGGAAAGAGACACTTCGAACGCAGCGAGAGCCTTGCCGCGGTCGCCTCCCTGAGGAGGGGCAACGGCGTAATCGCCGGCATTCAATCCCCAGTCATCGGCCTGTTTCAGGAGGTCGAGGGCCTGTGCGGCCTTCGCTGTCGGCCCCTTACCATTGACCCAGATGAGCTTCGCTTTAGGCTGGGCATAATAAGCCTCGACCGCCTCGGCGATGTCGTTGTTCATCGAGATCTGGAGGCTGTCCATTTCGTTCAGCACTTTGGCCTGATTGCCGCTGGCTGAATCAAAAAAAGCCGACAGCGACGTGCCCGTATCCTGTCGGACGATATGGACGGGGCGACGGGCGGGAACCGTGTAGCCGGGCTTCGGGCTTGCCTGAGTGACCGGTGGGGCCGCCGGCTGCGGCTCGGCGCGCACGGCAATTGCACTCCCCGAGAGCACCAGAAGACCGGCCAGCGGCGCAATCCAGCGGGAAGATGGTCTAAGCGGCATTCTGATGTCCTCGAAACTCGATAAAAATACTGTCGCGGCGCGCATTTTGCCCGGTGTGGGCAATCCTTGTGGGTGAAGCCCGACTAGAACCCCAACATTCGGGCAGAAGATGGGCATTCATCGTCTCTGGCAAGCCCACGGATGACAGAAGCTGTTGGAACGAAATCACTTTTTCGACAGCAGTGGCATCATTCCGACAGCGGCGGGATCGAGCTACCCGCCGCTGCTGCGATCAGGGCATGGCTAGTGCCAGTTCCGACGGCGTTCGAGTTCGGCCTCGGACGGCTGATCATCGGCAAACGAACCCGTCGGCACTTCGCCGTTCCGCTCATAGGTCGCGACGATGACGCCCTTGCTCGATATCAGCGATCTGGTGAGATGGAGCGCGCGCGGCATCGCGCTGCCGTCGGCAAACAGCCGTTTGCCCTTGCCGAGGAGCAGCGGAAAGGTCAGCACGGTCATTTCGTCGATCAGATCATTGGCAAGCAGGGTCTGGATGAGATCGCCGGAGCCCTGGATCAGCAGGTCAGGCCCGTTTTCCTGTTTTATTTTCTTGAGACTTGCGACGATGTCGGGGCCGAGCGCATGGCTGTTCTGCCAGGTCAGCGAGTCCGGGCGGTGTGTTGCCACATATTTCGTTGCCGGATTGAAGGCCTTGGCGATGTCGTCGTTCTGATAGGGCCAGTAGGCGGCGAAGATGTCGTAGGTTCTGCGGCCGAGCAGCAGGGCAAAGGGCTTTGCGAAGAGCTCGTTGATCACGGCTCCCGTTGCCTCGTCCCAGTAGTGGAATACCCAGCCACCGAACCTGAAACCGTTGACGGGATCCTCGTGAGGGCCGCCGGGTGCCTGCATGACGCCGTCGAGGCTGACGAACGTGGAGGCGATGATCTTTCTCATGGATGTTTCTCCTCTTGGCGATCCGCGCCATCAGGGCTGGATCTCGACCTGAGGACGAAGCACGCGACAGTATGCCGACAAATTCCCAGGGAATTTATGGAAGACTTGCCGGTTTCGACGTGCGATTTTCTCCAATCTGGAGGGAGGAGAGGCTGGCCGGTGGCGCGCCTCCTGCCTGAGATGCGAAGGATGTGACGCGACATCTCATCGACAGGGGCGACGGGGCGAGTGTGGAGCTTTTTCAAGCGCGGCCTGAGAGTGAAACGCCGGTTGGAGCGATCCTCTTTGTCCACGGCAATCAGGGCGGTCGGCTCATTGGCGCGAAGGAGGCCGTCGATGCTGGCGCGCTGGTTCGGTTCTGCTCCGGTTTGAAGATTACCGCGGCGGCGGTCTCGCAACCGGGTTTCGGAGGTTCTGATGGACCGGCGGATTTCTGCGGCCCGGACACGCAGCGGGCGATCGTCGCGGCGCTCTCCTTCCTGCGGGAGCAGCCTGCTGTCGATCCGTCCCGCATCGTTCTCTACGGCAACAGCAGGGGAGCGGTCGCTTCGGCAATGGTGGCGACCCAGGCTCCCGATCTCAGGGCCGTCATTCTGCGCAGCGGCGTCTACGATCTCAAGGCTGCCTATGAGACCGGTTCGAAAGGTCTGCGGTGGGCGATCGAGCAGGAAGCCGGTCTTACGAGCGACGCCTTTCTCGCCCGCTCGGCCCTGTATCACGCACAGAGGATGCGGGCAGAAACCCTGTTGCTGCACGGCAGGCTCGACGAGCGAGCGCCCGTTGCCCAGGCCGAACGGTTCTCGGATGCGCTCTCTGAGGCCGGAGTGCCGGTGACGCTCCACGTGTTCGAATGCGGGCACGACATTCCCCGGGAATATGCGCAGATGGCGCAGCGCTCCTTTCTGCAAAGGATGTTCGATCCCATCGTGACATTCCACTAAGCCAGCGTGATGGGCCTCAATGGCCGAGTGGCTGCCCCTCGGGCTGGCTGGGCTGGCTGGGCTGGCTGGGCGGGCGGCGGACGTAGAAGGATGCGACAACGGCCGCCAGCGAAATCAGCGCGCCGACGAAGAAGGCGGACTGCATGCCGCCGACGGTTGCCGTTGCGGCATCTGCTTTCCCTTGAGTCAGGATTCCGGCACGCCAGGTCATGATGGCGACATAGAGCGTCGTGCCGGCGGCGCCGGCGACCTGTTGGGTGGTGCCGATGATGGCGCTGCCGTGGGAATAGAGTTTCGGCGGCAGCGAGCCGAGGCTGACGGTAAAGAGCGGCGTGAACATCAGCGCAAGGCCGATGCTGAGCACGATGTGGATGGCGAGGACCATCCAGACCGGGGTCGTCGTGGAGATGAAGGTCAGGCTCCACATGACGCCGCTGAAGAGGACGGCGCCGGGAATGACGAGGCGGGCAGGCCCGTAGCGGTCGAAGAGCCTGCCGACGAAGGGGGCGCAGAGGCCCATGATGAGGCCGCCCGGCAGCAGGAGGAGGCCGGTCGTGAGCGTCGTCTGGCCGAGCACCGACAGAAGATAAATCGGCAGCAGGATGAAGACCCCGAACATCGACATCATCAGGATCGCCATCATGCCCGCAGCGATCGTGAAGGTCTTCGTCTGCAGGGTGCGCAGATCGAGCAGTGCCCGCTCACGCTTCTGCAGATGGATCTGCCGCCAGACGAAGATGGCGATAACGGCGGCACCGGCAAGAAGCATGACGCGCGGATCGAATGGCGTCGCACCCGCTTCGGGCGGGGCGCCGAGTTCGCTGACGCCGAAGACGAAACTGCCGAAGCCGATGGCCGACAGCACGACGGAGACAACATCGAGCGGCGCCTTTGACGGCACGGTGACGTTTTCGATTTTCGCCGCACCAAGCGCAAGGGCCGCAAGCGCGATCGGCAGCACCAGAAGGAAGAGCCAGCGCCAGTCGAGCGTGGAGAGGATGAGGCCGGAGATCGTCGGGCCGATGGCAGGCGCCACCGAGATGACGATGGAGATATTGCCCATTGTCCGGCCGCGCGAATGCGGCGGAACGAGATTCATGATTGTCGTCATCAGGAGCGGCATCATGATCGCCGTGCCGGATGCCTGGACAATGCGGCCGACGACCAAGAAGGGAAAGCCGGGAGCGAGGGCGGAGACCAGCGTACCGGCGGAAAAGAGCGACATGGCGAGGATGAAGACCGGCCGCGTGTTCAGCCGCTGCAAGAGAAAGCCCGTCACGGGTATGACGACGGCCATTGTCAGCATGAAGGCGGAGGTCAGCCATTGGGCGGAGCTAGCCGGAATCTTCAGATCGTTCATCAGGTGCGGGATCGCCACACCCATGATGGTTTCGTTGAGAATGACCACGAAGGCGGAGACGAGCAGCAGGCCGATCACCAGCCGGTTACGGGCGCTATGGTCTTCGACCGGCAGTTCGGCCTGTTCTTCAATCTCTGAAAGCAAGGGTTCACTGGTCATGGTGTTCCTGTATCCATGTCTGAAAGAAGTGGTTCTGCCTTAAGACGAACGTGCCGCGCCTTTTGCGACAGGCGGCATGGTTATTTTCTATGTCTTCATGCGGTCGGTAGGATGCAAGGCGATTTTTGCGGGGAGGCACGGAAAATGGGTGCGTTCGCGCCGCCGGAGATGGAGGCTTCGCCCGGAAATTACCGCAGCTATGCCTTTGGCTTCAATGAACGATGGTCAACGCGGCAATGCCCGCCTCATCGGCGGCGCGCAAAAATGCCTCACGGAACTTCTCCGGGGCAACCTCTCCGGTGATGGCGTCGATACACGCCTTGACGGCGATCATATATTCTTCTCCGTCATCAAAAGGCCAGTCCTTTATCAGCAGATATGCCGCATCGCCGAGCGTACGCACGACCGTGTGCGTTTCCCGACCGCGCAAAACCAGCCCGACCGGCGCGAATGCCGACGATGTGTTCCAGCTCATTGTCCTGGACCCCTCAAGGCACGGAGATTAAGACCCGTAAACACACTATACGCGCGAATTATGAAATTCGGAATTGCGGAATGCGTGAATGTTGAGCAAGTGACTTATTTGTTCCTGCGGACGGCGGGCGGCTGGACCCGAGGATGGTATCTGGAACGAAATGGCAACCTCCGACGCCAAATTGCGCCTCCACGGATTTCGATCCACACTATTTCCACAGGTTATCCACAGGTATTGCTGAATTCTCCCCCAACGCTTTCAACGACATATGCTTCTAAGTGGTCGGTCTGCCCCAGATGGGTGATGTGACCGCCCGATGACACCAGGGATATCTTCCGGGAAACTGACCTAACGGCCACAATGCCCGGCTATCTTGTCCCTCCCTCCTTGAGCGCTGGGCGGCGGACGCTCGGAGGTGGGAGGCGGCAGGCATTCATGAGGGCCTGCCGCCTTCATCGCCCGGAATGAAAGGCAAATCGGCAGCTGGCGTTCTCTCCAACAAAAAGGACCCGCTCACCAGGGAGCGGGCCTCAGGGGTGCCCGGAGTCGGACGGGCATAGGAAAAACGCTTAGATATGGGCCGCCGCATCAAGGTTCCAGCTGTCCGGCCTCTTCGGGAGCGCAAAGCTCCTGTCGCTTGCTGGACGGGCGTTCTGACGGACCGCCGTGTCGAGCAGGTTCGCAAATGAGGCCAGGCTGACCTTGTCGGCATGAAGCATCTGGCGGATCAACGGATCTCTCAGCATTTCCGATGGGGTCATCTCGTGCATGGTTGTCCTCCGGTGACTGGTTTCCGACGCTTGCGGTACTTTACATCTGTAATGCTATGAATGCATGTCGCGGCGATGGCGAAAAGACGGCAAACGAGGTTCATTCGGGCTAGCTCCAATGTGGCATTGGCCTGCCAATTTATCGGATGCTAGCCTGACAGCCGGGAGAACCACAGCGGAGGACGGGCAGATGGAAGCCAGAATGTTCGACGAGATCACGGTGGAGCCGGCCGCGCTCAAAGCCGAGATTGCCGCGATCAACGCCCGGCCGCTGCCTCTCATGGACCTGAAATATGCGCAGGCAGAACTGAAGGCCAGGCCGGGCAAGATCCGCAAGCATTTCGGCAAGACGAGAGCGACGAAACCGGATGTGTAATATCAGGCTTGGCAACGCTATTTTGACCATGACTGCATTTTCTGACGTTTGCTCACATTTTGCCGATTGCATGTGAATGAGAAAGCCGCTCTTTTGTCGTCCATATCCCTAATTTAGAGATCCTGACCGCCATGAACCGTTACGACATCGAGCGCCGGAACGAAGACGACTGGATTGTGATCGACCGCCAGACCGGCGCGCCCGTGCCGCATCTGCCGGAAAAACTCGGAAGCAGGCTCGAAGCCCAGGCACTTGCCGATTTCCGCAACCGGCTCGCCATCCCGCAACAGGAGCGCATTCGCTCCCGCCTCGATACGCTGCGGTTTGCCTGGCAGGCGCTGACGGGAAAGCGGACGCGCTAAAGCGTGTCGCGATCGCCAGGTCTTTGTGTCGACATGATTGCGCATGGGCTCCGGTCACAGAGGCAAAAAGGCCCGCCGAAGCGGGCCAAATTGCTGTTTTTTGGGTAATACAGGCTGGACCGCATGACGCGCCGTGAGGTGCATGGTTCCGTCAAAGGAAGTGCGCCGTACGGTCCGCATGCCAGACTGAAATCGAGATCAAAAGTTCCCGCAGCCTGATGAATATTCTGCTCTTGTTCCGCCGGCTTCCTCCTGGGCGGGGAATATCGATATCGGCGATAACCGGCGCTACCAGCGAAGGATTTTTCGGCCAAGGAGAAATCCCGCCGCGGTCGCGACCAATATGCCGATCGAATACCATGTCGCCAGAAACAACGGGCTGTCGTCCGGGCAGTGCCAGGCGTAGATGGCGGCTGCAATACCGCCGGCGGCAAGGCCCGCGACAGCACCTGCCGTGCCCGGATTTTCCGGGGCGCCCTGGCGGACGGAATAGAGGATCGCCGCAAGCGGGGCAATCGACAGCGTGGGGACGAAGAACAGGCAGAAGGCGGAGAAATGGCCCTCCATGCTGCTTGCCCAGGCTGCCTGGGGCACGACGAGCAGTTCGGTGGCGATGCCGATGACCAGAACCGCCAGCGGCAGGGCGAGCGTCATGGCCGCCGAGCGCAGCGACACGCCGGGCTTGCCGATCAGGAAGGCGAGGCGGGTGGCTGATATGGCGAGCAACAGGGTGATGCCGAGCTTGAAGAGGACGCGCGGCGTCTCGATCATTTCGGCCATATTTCTGCGAATGCCGATGGTGGAGAGCAGCAGGCCGGCGGAGAACACCACGCCGATGGCAAGCGCGATCAGAAAGACGCGACCGAAGCGGACGCGCACGCGCGCATCTTTTGTCAGCAGGTTGATCAGGTCATCCGTTTTCACGCGTATTGCTCCGATAGAGGGCCGCCAATCCTTTGAGTGCCCTGTGCAGCGCCACTCGCACGGCGCCTTCCGTCATATGTAACTTCTCGGCGGTTTCGCGGATACCGGCGCCGCCGAGCGAGATCGAGCGGACGATTTCGCGCTGCGGATCGCGCAGGCCTTCCAGCATGCGGTCGACATCGATCCGATCGGCGCCGTCTTCCTGGCGGTCGGCTTCCAGCGTTTCCATCACGTCCTCGATCGGCACGCTGACATGACGGCCGCGCCGGCGCAGGCTGTCGATCAGCTTGTTGCGCACGATGGTCGAAAGCCACGGGCCGATCGGCCGGGACATATCCCAGGTGCCGCGCTTCAGGTGCACAGCCAGCAGAACTTCCTGCACCACGTCTTCCACCTCGCTCGGCGGGGCACCGAACTGGTCGCAGCGCCGGCGCGCGATCGACCGCAGATAGGGTGTCACGGCCTTCAGGAAACGGTCATAGGCCAGCGCGTCGCCGGCGATTGCCGCGCGCATCCAGGCCGCCCATTCCTCTTCGCGGGCCGAATATTTCATCCGCCACTATCCTCTACGCACGGACCCACGTGTTTATTACCGTCATCCTGAGAATTTTGATGACGCGGCACGTGAGGCAAGGCCGGCGTCGGCGCCTATTGAGCGCATCGGCGGGCAAACGGCAAGAGTAGTGCGGCAACAAAGCGCAAAAGCCGCCCGGCTCGATGCGGAGCCGGGCGGGCGTTCGTGTCGATGACTGCTGCTATGTGTTCTAGCGGTTGGCAGCGCCTGACATCCGCGCAATCAGATGGTCGAGCGATAGGCGGCCCGGCCCATAGCGCATGATGGCAAGTGCCATCGCCGCCCAGGTGATGTGGATGGGCCAGCCATCGGGCACGGTGAGTTCCACGATGAGCGTCATGAAGAGCAGGCCGAGACCGGCAAAACGGGTGGCGAGACCGAGCACAAGAAGGATCGGAAAGGTGATCTCGCCGCAGCCGGAGAGGAAGGCCATCACCGCCGGCATGGGGAAGGGATAGGGGCCGCCCGGCAGATGCAGCATGAATTCCTGCGTGAAGAGATCGATCGCCGTATCATTGAGCTGCAGGAAGCCATCCCATTTCAGGATGCCTGAGCGCCAGAAGGGAACGGCGAGCGCCACGCGGATGACGGCCTGGACGAAATCGGGTTGGGCGACGGCGCGGACAAGTCCGTCAGCCGCCGCCACAAGCCTCGCGAGCGGGGAGAGAGCGCCGTTGCGAGGCCCATTGCGAGGTACGGAGTCGAGCATATCAGACATTGGAAATCTCCGGTTCGATAGCGGAACAGGCGCCCGATGCGATCATCTCGCCGATGGCGGCTGAGAGATCGAATGCGGGGCAGGTGTCGAGCCCGGCTGCGACGGCGGCGGCAAGGCATTCGCCTGACAGAAGCGCGTTGAAGAAAGCGGCTCCGCCAGGCGGCAGGAGGCGCACCGTGACCTCGTCGTCGGCGCGAGTGATCAGTCCGTCTTCAGGGCGATCCTCGACGCGACCGATTGGGCCTGGGCCGCGATTCATGGCGAAGATAGTGACGGCGGGATGGTCAGATGAAATCACCCGCGTCGCCGGGTGCGGGCGGAAGATCACCGCACCGAGATCTTCCTGCGGCACGGCGGCGAGCGCTTCGGCGCGGAAGGCCGGTGCATCGGCCGCGTGATAGGCGTCCAGCCAGGCACGCTCGATCCTCGCCACATCCGAAAGCCAGGGCATATCGGCGGCATATTCGTAACGGTCGATGAAATCGGCGAAGTCGCGTCCGTATTCGAAGAGGAGCGGCGAGGCAGGCGGCGTCTCGCGCACGTGGAAACGGGCCATGGCGCGAAAGAAATCCGTGCCCGTAATGCGCTCGACTGCCGGGAAGATCGAAGAAAGCGCCGCAATCAGGCTGACGGTGACATTATTGCGGTAGACATTGTAGCGCTTCTCGGCCCGCTTGCCGCGCGGGCCGGTTACCAGATCAGGGGCGGGGGCATCGGGGGAAAGCAGGGCTGCGGAAAATTGCCCGGCGAAATTTGATGCCATTGGCCGGATCGGCAGGATGTCAGCCGAGTGCATGGGATGTCTTCCTGTCGCTCGCATGGCGATCGAGAATGGCTTGCGCCGCCAGCGCTTCGGCGCGCAGCACCGGCCAGTCGGGAATCTTGCTGTCCCATTCGATCAGCGTCGGGATCGGGCCACAGCGGGCGATCACGATCTTATAGAGCTGCCAGACGGCATCGGCGACCGGGCCGTCATGGCTGTCGATCAACAGCAGCTCGCCTTCGTCATCCTCCTGTTCGGCATGGCCGGCGAGATGGATCTCGCCGACTTTCGCCAGGGGAAAATCGCGCAGATATTCCAGCGCCGAGAAGCCGTGATTGGTGGCGGAAACAAAGACATTGTTGATGTCGAGCAGCAAACCGCAGCCCGTACGTCTCGATATCTCGCGGATGAAATCCGTCTCACTGATGGAGGATTCCGCAAAGAGCACATAGGTGGAGGGATTTTCGAGCAGGATCGGCCGGCCGATGGCATTCTGCATCTCGTCGATGTGATCGCAGACATGGGCCAGTGTCGCCGCCGTATAGGGCAATGGCAGCAGGTCGTTCAGATAGGTATCGACATGGGTCGACCAGGCGAGATGTTCGGAGACCAGCGCCGGCTCATAGCGGTCGACGAGGCTTTTGAAACGCCCGAGATGCTCGCGGTCGAGCGGCTGCGGGCCGCCGAGCGACATGCACACGCCATGCAGAGAAATCGGGTGGTCGCGGCGCACGCGTTCCAGCGCGCGATGCGGCGGGCCGCCGGCGCCCATATAATTTTCGGCGTGGATTTCGAAGAAATTCCGGGGACCCAATGCTTGGGGCCCGGTCTGCGCAGCAATGGCCGCCAGATGCTCCGGCTTGAAGCTGGTGCCGGCCTGGCCGGCGAGTGAATATGTCGGGAAGCGGAGGGTGCTTTCCGTCTCCATCAGAAGGTTGGTCGTCAAGGTGACGTTTGCCATAGGCGCCTCCGCTTTCCTGATATCAGCCCGATTTTCGGCTTAGATGTCGCGCGTCAGCGGCTTCAGCGAGCCGTGACGGCCGCCCGGCAGCTCAAGCGAGGCGCAGGTGCCGCCCTGGACGAATTTCCAGGAATTGCCCTGGAAGTCCTTCACGGAGGTTCCCTGGCAGGTCGTGCCCGGGCCGGCGGCGCAATCGTTCTGGCCCTTCAGTGCGACGCCGAAGCACTTTTCCTTGTGGGCGGCGATGGCAGCATTGGCCTCGGCCTTGGTCAGCGGGGCGGCACTTGCCATCGTGGCAAGAGCGGATGTGATTGCGCCGGCAAGAAGGGCGGTGCTGATGGAAGTCTTCAACATTGGTAGTCTCCGTTGCTTGAAACGCCCCTGTTTCAGCGGGGCACGTCGGGTATTCGCAACGGGAAAGCGGGTTGTTACAGACGTGGTGGTAACGAAGGCGTGATGGAGATTGGAGACAGAAGACCCCACCCCAACCCCTCCCCACAAGGGGAGGGGCTTAACCTGCCGCGCCTGGCTTTCCAGATCTTCGATGTTTCAAAAGGAGCGAGGTGGTGCTCCAGCTTAGGCCCTCCCTCTTTGGAGAGGGGTTTATTGCCCTCAGCCACTGCGATTTACCGTTCAATCGCCATATCAAACACCAGCAACCCCGGCACTTCCAACGGCAACTGCGCCACCACTTCTCCCGCCGGGTTCAACACCGCCGTCGGCCCCCAGGAAATGCGGCCCTCGCGTTCTCCCGTCACATCGGCCGATATCAGCCACAGACCGTCTCCCGGCAGCGTTCGCCTCTCGCAGCATTGTGTATGTCCCTGAATTCCTCGGCATTGGCGCGCGGCATCATGTTGTTGGCGCAGCAGACGAGCAGGGATGCGCCTGTGAGTGCGACCTTGCGGGCGGCCTCGGGGAAGCCGGTGTCGTAGCAGATGTTGATGCCGAAGCGCAGGCCATCGACCGTGAAGACTGGCGTCTCGGTTCCCGGCTGGAAGAAACTTTCTCCCTTGAGCAGATGCGCCTTGCGATATCGGCCGATCAGCTTGCCTTTTTCGATGACGACGGCGGTGTTGAACAGTGCTTCGCCTTCAGCCTCGATCATGCCCATGACGATCATGGGGGCGGCATCGGCGAGCCGGCTTTTGACGGCGGCGAATGCCAGGGATCCGAGATCCATGGCGGCTCTTCGTGCCGCTCCGGCCTCCGTCAGATAACCCTGCAGAAAACCTTCGGGAAAGATGAGGAGGCGGGCGCCTTCAGCTTCGGCGTGACGGATCACATCGAGCGCGTATGTCAGGGCGGCCTCGACATTTTCGCGATATTCCAAGGTCTGGGCGGCGGCGATGCGGACGGTTTTCATTCAGGGTTCCGGTTATTGTCGCTATTGTCCGTGTCCAAAAGGCAATATCCGTCGGCCGTATCATCGATGACCACCTCATCGAGATAAACCCCGCTCCCGATCACGACGGCTCTGCAGGCCTTCGGTGTGGAGATTTACACCGTCATTCGACTCGGATCACCTCCCAGCATGCGGAGGCCGGTGAGATTGTCCAGCTGCTGATATCGCCAGGCGCGGCGGCGCTCTTGAGGGCCGAGGGCATCGATATCGATGCGGAGGGCCGATCCAGTTTCTTGTCACCCGCTTTCCGGGGGATCGAGTGGAACTGCTCGTCTGAGCAGCATTTTGACGGCTGCGGGTATCATCGGGAACCTCGGGCTTCTTCGTCCGTTTGCGGAGAGGATGACATCGAGGAGGAGTCCCATGAGCAATCTCCATAACGACAGCGCCCCCGAATTTTCAGGCGGCGAGGGCCGCAGCACGCTGACTGCTTTCTTCGACAGCCGTGATGATGCGGAGAATGCTATCGACCGGCTGAGGAATTTGGGCATCACCAGCGTCAGAATGATGCCGGGATATGAGGCGGATAGCGACAAGGCCGGTGTTGCCGGCGACGACCGTGGCGGTTTCTGGGCGAAGCTGGAGGATTGGCTTTTTCCGGATGAGGACCGCTCTGTATATGCCGAAGGCCTGCGCCGTGGCGGCTTTCTGATCTCCGTCGAGGTCGACGACGCGACCTACGGCATCGCCCATGACATTCTCGACGACGAAGGCTCGATCGACATGGACGAGCGTGCAGACCTCTGGCGGGCGGAGGGCTGGGATGCCCGGAAGTCGAACGAAGCTCTCGCAGCATCGCGATATAGAACTCGTGGCTACGATCTCGATGAGGAGCCGCTGCTCGATCCGGAACTGCGTGACGATATCCTGCCGACCGGCCACCACCGCACGGTGGACGAAGCCAACGAAGATGCCGAGCGGGAGCTCCGTCGGGCACAAGATGTCGACGCGATGAAGCAGGACCAGACTATACCGCGTGGCCGATAACGGGCTGAAATCAGCAACGGTATGAAACAGAGGCGTCGGGGCCTCCGGCGCTTCAGGTTTTTATCGAGCATCGGATGCTCCGCCAAACCGCGGCACATTTTTGCGCGACATGCTTTAATGCGCCGTGCTGTCGACGATGACGTGGTCATAATCCATAGAGCATTTCTCGATACGAGCGTGGATTCTGTAGACCTCGCGCAGCATGTCGACGGTGACGACATCGCGCGGCTTGCCGCAGGCGCGCATGCGGCCGTTCTGGATCACCAGCACCTTGTCTGCGAAACGCAGCGCCTGGTTCAGGTCGTGGATGGCAATCAGCACGATCATGCCGCGCTTGCGGGCTTGGCGCTGCATGAAATCCAAAACCTCCACCTGGCGGTGAAGATCGAGCGCGCTGGTCGGCTCGTCCATCAGCATGATCTCGGGCTCGCGCACCAGCGCCTGGGCGATGGAGACGAGCTGGCGCTGGCCGCCCGAGAGCGCGCCGAGATCGCGGAAGGCGATCGCCTCGATGTTCAGCGCCTTCATGATATCGTCGATCAGCCTGAGATCCTGATCGCCGACGCCCCAGGACTGGCCCTGCTTGCGGGCAAGCAGGATCGATTCATAGACCGTCAGCACGGCGTTGGCCGAAGTATCCTGCGGCATGTAGCTGATGGCGTTTCTGGTCTTCGCGCCCTCGACCAGCACGTTTCCCGGGCCTTTCAGGAGGCCGGTAATGCGCTTGAAGAGGGTGGACTTGCCGGCGGCGTTGGGGCCAATGACGGCGACGAGCTCGCCGGCACTCAGTTTCGGGGTCGATACGCCTTCGACGAAGAGCTTGCGGCCGTGATAGGCACCGACCGATTGCAGCTGAAGCGCTACCATGAGCGGCTCCTGTTCGAGAGGATGAGCGAGAAGAAGAAGGGCACGCCGACGAGCGCGGTGATGATGCCGATCGGGAAAACGACGCCCGGAATGATCGACTTCGAGACGACCGAGGTCAGCGAGAGCAGCAGCGCGCCCGAAAGGATCGAGCCGGGCAGGAAGAAGCGCTGGTCTTCGCCGAGGATCATTCGGGCGATATGGGGGCCGACGAGGCCGACGAAGCCAATCGTGCCAACGAAACTGACGGGAACGGCTGCCAGCAGCGAGATGATCAGCATGGTCTCCAGCCGGATGCGGCGCACGTTGACGCCGAAGCTTGCCGCCTTGTCCTCGCCGAGGCGGATTGCCGTCAGCGCCCAGGCGTGGCGGGCAAACAGCGGCAGGGAAATCAGGAGCACGGTAAGCGTGATCCAGATCTTCGGCCAGGTGGCCTTGGTCAGGCTGCCCATGGTCCAGAAGACGACGGCCGAAAGTGCCTGTTCGGAGGCGAGATATTGCAGGAAGGCGAGAGCCGCATTGAAGGTGAAGACCAGCGCGATGCCGAGCAGCACGACCGTCTGCACCGAAACGCCGCGCGCCTGCGAGATGAAATGGATGAAGAGGGTGGCGATCAGCGCCATGACGAAGGCGTTGACCGGTACCAGCAGGCCGGCGGCGACGGGCAGGATCGGCACGCTGGTGACGATCGCAAGGGCCGCGCCGAAGCTTGCGGCGGCGGAAATGCCTAAGGTGAAGGGGCTTGCCAGCGGATTGGCAAGGATCGTCTGCATCTGCGCGCCGGCAACGGAGAGCGAGGCGCCGACGACGATCGCCATGACGGCGACCGGCATGCGAATATCCCAGACGACGGCGCGGATCTGCGCCGAGACGGAGTCGGGATCGAAGAGGGCCGTGACGACCTCGTCGAGGCCGTAGCGGGCCGGCCCCCAGGCGAGATCGACGGCGAAGGACAGGCAGAGCGCTGCCGTCATGGCAAAGAGAATCACAAGCTTGCGGCGGGCGAGGGCGCGATAGCGCGCCCTGCCTTCCTCGGCTTCGATCGGCATGGCGGCGATCTCTGCCATTGATCTTACTTTCCAGCCTTGGCGTCGACCCAGTAACCCGGCTGATAGGCGACGGGCAGGAATTTTTCGTGGAATTCCTTGAAGGTGGCATCCGGGTCGAGGTCGGCAAAGAGATCCGGGTGGAACCACTTGGCCAGTTGCTGGACGGCGACGAACTGGTAGGGGCTTGTGTAGAACTGGTGCCAGATCGCATGCACATTGCCATCGGCAACGGCCTCGGAGCCGGTGAAGGCCGGGTTCTGCATCAGCGCATCGAGCGCCTTGCGGCTGTCGTCGATCGTGCCAGCGGCAGCGGGGCCGACATTGACATAGTCCTTGGCGTCCTTGGTCTGGCTCCAGTTCGAGCCTGTCACGACGACGACATCGGGATTGGAGGCGACGACCTGTTCGGCATTGATCGAGCCGGTATAGCCCGGCAGGAAATCGGAGCCGAGATTGTGGCCGCCGGCCCAATCCACCATCAGGCCGAAATTATCAGGGCCGAAGGTACCGCAGCATTCGACGAGGCCGGCGGCGCGATACATGAAGACGTTTGGTTTCCTGGGGTTGGCTTCCTTCAGCTTGTCGGTAACGCGCGCCATCTGCTCTTTCCAATAGGCGGCGACGGCTTCGGCGCGGTCTTCGTGGCCGAAGAGCTTGCCGAGGATTTTCAGGCTCGGCTCGGTATTGGCGAGAATGTGCTCGCGGAAATCGATATAGACGATCTTCACGTCGATCTTGTTCAGCATGTCCTCGAGCTTCACCTCGTCGGCGGCCTGTTTGTTGCCGATCGGCAGCAGCATGAGGTCGGGGTGGAGTGCTACGACCGTTTCGGTCTGCAGCGTGCCATCGGTCAGGTTGCCGAGGAAGGGTAGGTCCTTGGCCTTGGGAAACTTTTCGACATAGGCGTTGAAACCGTCCTTGTCGGTCGTCCAGAGGTCGTTGCGCCAACCGACGATCTTGGCGAAGGGATCATCCTTCTCGATCGGGGCGACGGCATAGAGCATGCGGCCTTCGCCGAGAATCACGCGCTCGACCGGCTTCTCGAAAGTCACTTCGCGGCCGGCGACATCCTTGATGGTGAAGGGATCGGCAGAGACCGAGAACGGCAACAGTACCGCAACTGCGGCGGCGATTAGCGCAAGCAATTTCATAAAATTCATCTGGAAACTCTCCCCGTCCTCGGTTATTTCCCGAGGCATAGAAAAACTGAGTTTTGGAATCAAGTTTTATGTTTTAGAGCTTTTCCAAAGTAAGTCTGGTGCCGGGGTGAAGATGATGAATACGATGAACACGAATTACTCCATTCGCGATGAAATCCGGGATTTCTGGTCGGAAAGGGCGGCGACGTTCGACGAGAGTGTCGGCCACGAAATATTTTCCGAAGCGGAACGAAAAGGCTGGCAGCGCCTGATCCGCAAGCATCTCGGCGAGGGACAGGGGCGTGCGGCGCTCGATCTTGCTTGTGGCACGGCGGTCATTTCCCATCTCATGAATGGAGCAGGCTTCAAGGTGACGGGGCTCGACTGGTCGGATGCGATGCTGGCGCAGGCGCGCGCCAAGGCGAAGAAGCGCGGCACCGATATCCGCTTCGTCTCAGGCGATGCGGAAAACACCATGGAGCCGAAAGAAAGCTACGACGTGATCACCAACCGGCACCTCGTCTGGACGCTGGTCGATCCGCCCTCGGCCTTCCGCGAATGGTTTTCCGTGCTGAAGCCCGGCGGCAAGGTGCTGATCGTCGACGGCAACATGGGCAAGGAGACCTGGGTGAAGGGATTGCAGAAGCTCTGGACGAAGCTGACGGGCAAGGCGCCAGCGAGCCACATGAAGCCGGAGATGATGGCCCGCCATCAGGCCATTCGCTCGCGCGTCTATTTCTCCGACCAGATGCCGGCCGAAGCGATCGTCGAGCTGCTGCGGCAGGCCGGCTTCGACAATATCGTCGTCGACCGCAAGCTCTCGGATATCCATTGGGCGCAGGCGCGCAAGATGCCTTTCCTGCGCGGACTGGAGCGGATGGTGCAGGATCGTTTTGCGATCTGTGCGACGAAGCCTCTGGCTTAGGTTTTCCGCTGAAGGCGCGGAACTGCGTTACCCGCGCCCGCGGTCATCGAAGTGCCTGATGCCCCTTGAGGCTTGCGAGCAATCCGGCTATTTCGCGGGAATCGGCAGGCTTTGATGCCAGCGGCACCTTTGAGAGACGCGACCGACACGCAGCGCGTCTTGGGGCTGCGCAACGGGCGAGGAAGTCTACTCGATCGCCATTTTCATGGGCGAGCACATGGAGAGACTGTCACGGCTACCGAGAGTAAAGATATTTGCAACCGATAGCAGTCCGACTGTCAAGAAACCGCAGGCGGATGGAATGTCCTTGATGCCCGGGGAAATTGGTTCGGCTCGGTGAACAGGTTGAAACTAATTTCGCTACCGCCGGTTTGACCGTCAATCTCTCTTTCCCGGTCAACTAGCAACTAGGTGGAATGAGCCGTTGAAATCCAGCTTTCCCCACAGTTCCCTCTTTGCCGGAAAGCGCGTGCTCGTCGTCGAGGATGAGTTTCTGCTCGCAGAGGAAGCCCGCGCGGAGCTTACGAAGCTCGGCGCGATCGTGATCGGTCCGACACCACGCGTCGACCATGCGCTCTCCCTGATCGAAGATGAGCAGATCGACGCTGCCATCCTCGATGTTTTCTTGTCAGACACGCTGGTATTTCCCGTGGCAGAGCGCCTCCAAGAGCTCGACATACCCTTCGTGTTCGCCACCGCTTACGATCCCTCCGTCATCCCGGGGCGGTTCGGCGGCTATATTCTCTGCGAAAAACCGATCGAGCTGGAGAATATCGCTCAGGGCCTTTTCGGCCCGCCGGCATCGGATGCGTGATCGCCGAATTGCCGCGGCATGATGCAGGACCGCTTCGCGATCTGCGCGACAGAGCCTCCGGCTTAGGGTTTTGCGGAGGCTTTCGCCCCGTTGCAATTCTATTTTAAGAGACATAGTGCAGATCGCTCAGGCCGTAGCTTGCTTAATTCAACCTTGCCTGGAGAGATCCGTGACCTCCATATCAACCGCAATGCGTTTCGCCCCGGATGCAGCGAAGGTTTTGACCGTCGAAGCCATTGTGGAAAATCGCCTTTATGCGTTCGCCTTAAGGGATGCCGCGCTGAAGCTCATTGCCATGCACGACGCCGCGCCTCGTATCGTCCGCTATACCGCAGATATGAAACGATGGCTGCTGACGCAGTCGATTGTGGCTTTTCATTTTCAGCGCGTTACATCGCCGTCTCATCCGGGCCTTACGGCCGCCAAGCTGAACGCCCTCATCGCCGAGAGCGAAGTTGCCTCAAAGAACACGGCGTTCGCGCATCTCGCAGAGATGCGCAATTACGGTCTCCTGGTTGATACTCATGAAAGCGGAGACAGGCGCGTTCGCCAGCTCAGAATTTCCGACACCGCCGAAGCCTTGATCCGCGAATGGTTCGACGAACATCTGAAATCACTCGACATGCTCGATCGGGGCACGCGATTCTCACGATCATCGGCCGATCGGCGCCTGCTCTGGTATGCGCAGCCAAGAATGTCGGAGAGCCTCTTTCACGATCCAGACTGGGCCAGCCCGCCGCAAACGGTGGATGCTTTCGTTCGAACTGCTTCCGGCAGCAACATCCTGCACGATCTGATGTCTCGAGTTTCGCCGGAGCAAGAGCTGGAAACGCGCATGTCTGTTGGCCCTTTGCGCATCGGAGAATTCTTCAAGCGATACGCCATCTCCCGAACCCACGCGCGGCGCCTTTTCGATCGCGCTCAGCTGCTTGAGGCTTGTGGATGGGACCTCGCCGGTGAGCGCAGTGGTTTCTGGATTGGGGCAGGGCTGATCCGTGACTATCGACATTGGCAGGCGGTCAAGTTTGCCGCCATCGACGAAGCGTTCGAATGGGCCTGTCGTCAAGTATCCGAGCCGGCCGGTCGGCAACGAGAGGCTTGATCCCCCGGCGTCCGCTGCCATGTGCTAACCCGGCGGATCCTCTTCAATCTCCTCCGGGATAAACCCACCCGTCTGCCGCCGCCACAGGCGCGCGAACAGGCCGTCGCCTTCGATCAGGTCTTCCGGCCGGCCTTCCTCGATGATGCGGCCGTGGTCGAGCACGACGATGCGGTCCATGCTGGAAATTGTGGAGAGCCGGTGGGCGATGGCGATGACGGTTTTTCCTTCCATCACCAGGTTCAGCCGTTCCTGGATGGCGGCTTCGGATTCGCTGTCGAGCGCCGATGTAGCCTCGTCGAGCACGAGGATCGGCGCGTTCTTGAGGAGTACGCGGGCGATCGCCACGCGCTGGCGCTGGCCGCCCGACAGCTTGATGCCGCGGTCGCCGACATAGGCCTCGTAGCCCTTGCGGCCTTCGCTATCGGCGAGATCGGCGATGAAGAGATCGGCGCTCGCCATCTTCGCCACGCTCTCAATCTCCTCCTGTGTCGCCTCCGGCCGGCCGTAGCGGATGTTGTCGCCGACCGAGCGGTGCAGGAGCGCCACATCCTGGGCGATGACGCCGATGGCGCGGCGCAGGCTCGACTGGGTCACAGTGCGGATATCCTGGCCGTCGATGAGGATGGCACCGTCCTTGATGTCGTAGAAGCGCAGAAGCAGATTGGCGAGTGTCGTCTTGCCCGCACCGGAGAGGCCGACGAGCCCAACTTTTTCGCCGGGCCGGATCGTCAGCGACAGATTGTCGATGACGGACTTGCCGGACTTGTAGGCGAAGCTGACGTGCTCGAAGCAGATTTCCCCCGATGGCACGGCAAGCTCTCTCGCATCCGGCCGGTCGATAATGGTCGGCGGCGTCGTCATGACCGGCATGGCGTCCTTGATGGTGCCGATCGCCTGGAAGATTTGCTGGCCCATCTGCAGGAAAGTGAAGGTGTGGCCGGACAAGCGGTTCAGAACGTAGACCGCACCGGTGAACTCGCCGATCGTGACGAACCCGTCGACAAGCCCCGTAAAGCCGATCGACAGGATTGCCAGCCAGTGCATCATATTGAGGACGACAACGGTCAGTTCCGCCGTGCGATAGATGCGCTGTTCGCTTTGCTGTGCCTTGATCGCTTTGCCGATGATGCCGCGGATGGCGCCGGCTTCGCTGTCTTCGGCGGCAAATTGCTTCACCATCTGCATATTGGCGTAGAGATCGGTGATCGCGCCGGAAATCAGGCTGCGTCGTTTGGCGGAGCGGCGCGAGCGCTCGGTGAAGACCGGAGCCAGCCTGACGGCAAGCAGGATATTGAGCGTGATCCAAACGATGGACGGCAGGGCCAGCGGCCAAGATAGCGCGCTCAGAAGGATGACGGAGCCGACCATCTGCATCACGAAGCGCGGAATGGACTGGAACGCTGAAATGACCTGCTGCTGGACGGCTGTAGCCACCTGCTGCAGGCGCGAGGCAACCTGTCCGGCATAGAGATCGTGGAAGAAGGCGAGATCCTGGCGCTCTACGGCCCTGTGGCCCTGCCACTGAATGGCTGCGGGCATGCCGATGCCGAGCGTGTGCGAAGTCAGCGTGTTGACCAGGAAGGAGGTTATTGGAATGCCGGGAAAGAGCAGCAGGCCGAGAAAAGTCAGCAGCGGCCATTCGTTGTGCAGGAAAGCAGGTGCGCCCTGCTGCGTTACGCCATCAACGATGACCGTCAGCCCCCAGACGATTGTCAGATTCATGGCCTCGATCGCCATAGTTGAAAGCGCGAGCGCAATCAGCACGCCACGGAACATCGAGATGAAGTGCAGGAGCACCGTCAAAGGCCCCTTCGACGGCAGCGGCCGGTAGGGAATATCGAGCGGCCGGATCAGCGTTTCGAAGGGACGGTAGATCGCATCTGAAATCGACATGATCGACTTGAGCCTCTCGGATCGGAAATCGGGAAGGTGGAGGACTCGGCTACGCGGACTGCATGGAATCACCTTCCGGCTGCAATCTCAATTAGAAATTTTGGAGATCTCCCTGCGCTCCGGTAACGCGATCTGGCCGCGATACGCCAGAGCGGCCATTCTTCGATCAGAACGTGCATTCAGTTCATTGTCTTGAACGTTTCAAAAATCAGCGCTCTCAGCCAGCGATGAACAGGATCTGCGTCCATTCGAGGATGCCACGCCTGTACGACGTTGAAACCAGGCACGGCGACCGGCAGGTCAAATGTCTCGATCTGGTTTGTCTCGACGGATTTGCGATAGGAATTCGGAATCGCGCCGATCAAATCGGAAGCCGCCGCAACCGCGATGACAGCTGGAAAGCTTGGCACGATCAATCTGACATCGCGGTAAACGCCGAGTTCGGCGAGCGCCCTATCAACCGGACCGGCGAAATCCGCTTGCGGTGAGAAGAGGACATGGCCCCATGCGGCATAGTTTTCGACCGTGATCTGATCGGCGTCGAAAATCGGATGTCCCACCCTCGCGAGACCGACATATCGATCTTCAAAAAGGGTCTGGCAACGCAGTTCCCCGCTGTTCGTCGGCAGGACGCCGATATCCAGATCCACGGCCGCGTCTCTCAAGGATTGAACATCCTTGTCGGATCTCGGCGCGAACCGAAGCCTTATCCCTGGCGCCGCGTTCGCGACGGCGGCGCTCAGGCGCGCGGCAAAGATAAGTACGAATGCCTCATTGGCACGGATCGTGAAATCACGCTGGACCTGGCCGATTTCTACTGATGACGGCGGACTGAGCACCGCCTTCACAGCCTCGTTCAACGAATGCACTTCCTGGGCAATCGCTAGGGCGTGCGGAGTGGCGACCATGCCGCGCCCGGCCGGCACAAGGATGGGATCGCCGAGTGCGATCCTCAAGCGCGACAGCGTCCGGCTCATGGCGGAGGTGCTAAGGCCAAGACGGCGCGCGGCGCCAGATACGCTTCTCTCGCGCAGCAGCGCATCCAGCGCCACCAGAAGGTTGAGATCGAGATCGGACATGACTTTCTTGTATCATGTGTGGCGTTACGCGCAATAGTCAGTTGATTCTGTTGCGTCTGGCGCGGTTATCAGGAAGAGTCTACCTATTCGGCCGTCCGACAATTATTGGGAGTTTCTCAATGTCCCTTGCTTCCACCGCACCGATCTCTGAGGACGGCCTGGCATCGCCTCGACGGTATCTGGCCATCGCACTCATACTTTCGACAATCGTTCTCGTCGTTCTGGACGGAGCGATCGCCAACGTCGCCTTGCCGTCGATCGCGCTCTCGCTGCATGCGGAAGCCGGCAGCACCGTATGGGTCGTCTCTGCCTATCAGCTGGCCGTGCTGGTCGCCCTTCTGCCGTGCGGCGCGCTCGGGGAAATCTATGGCGCGCGGCGGGTCTTTCTGATCGGCGTCGCGCTGTTCACCGCGGCTTCAGCTGCCTGCGCCTTCGCGGGCGACCTCTCCTTGCTGATCCTTGCCCGTTTCATGCAGGGCCTTGGCGCGGGTGCGATCATGGCGCTTGCGATGATGAACCTGCGCTCAGCCTTGCCGCAGCACATGCTCGGTCCGATCATCGGCGTCAATGCCATGGTCATCGCCATTTCTTCCGCTGCCGGCCCCGGCATTGCAGGCGCGATCCTTTCAGTCACGAGCTGGCCCTGGCTGTTTGCGGTCAATATACCGCTCGGCATCATTGTCTTGCTCAGCGGCGGCCTGCTGGGCAAGGTGCAGGGCACGAACCGGAAGCTGAACGCCAAGGCCTTGCTGGCCAACACGTTGATGTTCATCCTCTTCTTCTGCGGCACCGACCAGATAGCCAATGCGCCGGCAGTTGGCACGGTCCTCATCGCTGCATCGATCGTTTGCCTTTTCATCCTGCTGCGCCTGGAACGCAACAGCGCTGCCCCGATCATTCCGACGGATCTGCTGGCGGCACCGGCATTCCGCGTGGCGGTCATTGCCTCCATATCCTGCTTCTGCGGCCAGATGCTGAGCTACATCGCGCTGCCGTTTTATCTTCAACACAGGTTGCACATGACACCGGTTCTGGCCGGTCTCTACATGATGCCCTGGCCTGTTGCGACCGCGATCATCGCGCCGGTTTCGGGACGTCTGGCAAACCGCGTCAAGACAGCATGGCTTTGCGCCACAGGCGGCGCACTGTTAAGTGCCGGCCTGCTTGTGGCCGTTCTCGGCCCGGCCGATCCTAGAGGCATCGCGTTTGTAGCCGGCACTGTCATCGCCGGCCTGGGTTTCGGACTGTTCCAGACGCCGAACAACCGTATTCTGCTTCTGTCGGCACCGAAAGCCAGAAGCGGCGCGGCAGGCGCGGTGCAGGGCACGGCGCGACTTCTCGGCCAGGCTCTGGGCGGAATCTCGATGTCAATCATCTTCGCAACGCTGCCGCTCTCCGCCGCGCCCGAATTTGCAGTGGTCATCTCCGCCGGCTGCGCGGCGATTGCAAGTCTGGTCAGCCTGAGCCGTGCCCGTTACGAGCTGATGGGGGCTTCAGGAAATAGCTCTCGATAAGCGCCCTGTCCCGCGAAGGGGCGATTGCGGTGATATTGGGCCTGTACCGAACCGTGTGAGGTGCAGGCCAGTTCCGCTTTCAAGGCGGGTAAGGATGGCGAGGCTTCAATCTGCGTGCCTGATAACGCTGCCCTGCTGAAAATGCTCGCCGGCGTCTTCGATCCGCACCCAATGGTGCTTCGACCGCTCGAAGATCGATTTGGCGGGAACAGGCAGCAGGCTGGTATTATCCAGCGCTCCGAGCGCCACGCCGATCATCGTCGGAAGATTGTCCGTTTTCCAACAAACCGATGAGCCACAGTCCGGGCAGAAATAGGAATGCACCTTTCCGCCGCTCGCCGCATCGCGCGTGTATTGCCTGGCCGTTCCCGAGATGGTGACGGCTTCGGCTGGGTAGAAGGCGCCGGCGCCGAAGGGGGCGCCTGTTCGCCTCTGGCATTCGATGCAGTGACAGGCGATCACCGCTTTTGGTTCGTCCGGCAGCGTCAATCTGAGTGCACCGCAGCTGCATCGGGCATTGGCCATCGGGATACTCCTTTTGCGATGGGGGAAGATTTCGGGATTTTATGGAAGATGCCGGGCGCCCAACCGGATACGCACGCCTTGAAACGACGGCGGTTGCTATCAGCTGCGGCTATTCTTGAAGGTGCCGCGAAAGATCCAGCTGAACATGCCGTGAAAGGATATGCCGAAGCGATTACCTGCTGCTCAAATTATCAGGAGTAGAACCGGACGGCAAAATCTAAATTTCTCTCAGCGATTGACTTTAAAACGCGGAAATCGACGAAGTTTGAAGAATTGTCGGCTCTAGCGAAAAGCCGGCACCTGTGGAACAGGTCCGGCTGTTTTCGAAGGATCGGACCGATCGGCTGCCCGAGTGCCGCGATCTATTGCAAGGACCCGCTGCCTCAGCCGCGGCGGGCCGCTTCGATCGCTGCAACGTCGATCTTGCGCATGGTCATCATCGCGTCGAAGGCCCGCTTTGACGCAGGCCCACCGGCGGCAAGCGCTTCCATCAGGACACGCGGGGTGATCTGCCAGGAGACGCCCCATTTATCCTTACACCAGCCGCAGGCGCTTTCCTCGCCGCCATTATTGACGATGGCGTTCCAGTAGCGGTCGGTTTCCTCCTGAGTTTCCGTCGAGATCTGGAAGGAGAAGGCTTCATTGTGCTTGATCTCAGGTCCGCCATTCAGGCCGATGCAGGCAACGCCGCAGACCGTGAAATGGACAACCAGAACGTCTCCTTGCTGGCCGGCCGGATAGTCGCCGGGGGCTCGATGAATGGCGCCGACGCTGCTGTCCGGAAAGGTTTCGGCGTAAAAGCGGGCTGCTTCCTCGGCGTGCTTGTCATACCAGACGCAGATCGTGTTCTTTTGCATGGTGCGGTCCTTTGCCGTTTGTCTCGTCCCGCAGTGACATAAGGGGTGAACCGGTTTTCGCCAGCCCCGGCGCGCTATTTAAAGCCCAGCGGCCGCTATCCCCAGAACCACGACTTGTTGACCTCGGTCCTCGCCGCCGCGACAAACGTCTGACGAAGGGACTGCGCGAGGTCATGAAGTGCCTTCGGTTAGCCCAGCGCGCTTTGTTCGGCGCAGATGCGGTCGATCAGGGCATCGAACGCGCCCTTCGGCGGACGACCTTTGGCGAAACGCTGTTTGAGATGCATGATCGGCTCGGCGAGGATTTCGTCGAGGCTTTCGGCGCAGGTGAAGTCGCCGGCGACGCTCTTGACCTTGGAATTATCGAAAATCGCCGTCCAGGCCTTGTCACCGGTCAACGGGCCGATCCATTCCGGATTGTATTTGACCAGCGTATCCGTCGGCACATGCACGATCTTTGCCTCGACGCCGAGCAGGCGGGCGATCGCCTTCTGGATATCGTCCCAGATGTGGGCACGATCATTGGTGATGTGGAAAATGTCCTGCAGCGCCTTCTGCTTGCCGAACAGGCCGACGAAGGGCACGGCGAAATCCGCCGAGCGGGTCAATGTCCAGGGGGTGTGGCCGTCGCCGGCCACGATGGTTGGCTCGCCATCCAGCATACGCCGCGCCATGATATCGCTATCGCCCATCATGATCGGCAGGCCGGTGCGGACGGTGTGGCTGGGGCGCACGATCGTCCAGGCGAGATTATCGGCCTTCTTCAGCAATTCTTCGCAGGCAATCTTGGCCTGGCTATAGGGCCAGTAGGGGTTGATCGCCGGCGTTTCCTCGGTGATCACGTAATGGCGTGCCGGTTTTTCATAGACCGAGGCCGAGGATATGAAGATGTACTGGCCGCAATGGCCCGAGAAGATCTCGATGTCGCGGGCAATCTGGTCGGGCGTGAAGGCGATGAACTGGGCGACGACGTCGTAATTGGCTTTGGCGAGATCGGCATAGGCTGATGATCCAAGCTCGCCGACAATCGAGGTGACACCCGCGGGCAGCGGATCGCCTCTCAGGCCGCGGTTGAAGACGCTGACATCATGGCCCTCGGCGACGGCGCGCTCGACGCAGGGGTAGGAAATCTGGCCGGTGCCGCCAATGAAAAGGATTTTCAGAGCCATGTGGGAGACCTCGGTTCGGAAGTGGCGGAATTATCGATAATCTTCATAGCGCGAAAGAGATGGGGCGTCTCGCGGAAAATAACCGATAGGCTAAGACAACGGGTGTGGGTCTGCCGGCGGCCGGGCAGGACTCGATTTAGGCGCGACCATCAGTTTGCCGATTTCCAGAGCCAGCTGATCCTGGGTGTAGGGCTTTCCAAGCTTGGCGACGTCGAGGTCCAGCCCGGGCGGGAGTTCGGCATATCCTGAGGCAATGAGGATAGGCAAGCCGGGTGCGATCCTACGGGCGGCTTTGGCGAGGTCTCCACCGGTCATGCCGGGCATGGAGTAATCAGTGATCATCAGGTCGAAGTTCCCACCGTTGCCGAGGCACTCGAGCGCTTCTCTTGCCGAGTGAGCCTCGACCACTTCATGGCCGAGATCGGTGAGCATGTCGGCCGAGCTCATAGCGATGAGAACGTCGTCGTCGACGAGCAGAATGCGCTTCGGGCTTTGGACCTTGTCAGCGTCAGCCGGCAGCGGATGATCAGATTCGGTACGGGCTCGGGCCGATGTGGAGACGGGGATCCAGAGTTCGGCCGTCGTGCCCTTGCCCGGGGCGCTTTCCAGTTTGAGGTCACCCTTCAATTGCAGGGCGAGGCCATGGATCATGGAGAGCCCGAGGCCCGTTCCCTTGCCCAATTCCTTTGTCGAGAAGAAAGGCTCTATGGCCCTTTGCAGCGTTTCCTTGTCCATGCCATGCCCTTGGTCGGCCACGGTCAGGACGACGTAGCTGCCGGCGGCGAGTTCATCGGTCGGTGCAGTCTGCTTCTCCTGCCTCAGCGCAATGCGGATCGTGCCGCCATCAGGCATTGCATCGCGAGCGTTGACGGCAAGATTGAGCAGGGCCAACTCGACCTGGTTGGCGTCTGCCGACACCAGAGGAAGATCATCGGGAACCGTGGTTTCGATCATGATGGTCGAGCCGACGGAGCGCTTCAAGAGGTCCGTCATGCCGAGCACGAGCGCGCGCAGGTCGACCGGATCGATGTGCAGGTCCTGTCGCCGCGCAAAGGCGAGCAGCCTCTGAGTGAGAGAGGCACCGCGCTTGGCCCCCTGCAGAGCGCCATCGATGAGGCGGCAGGCCTTGGGGTCGTTTCCGACATACTTGCGCAGCAGTTCGAGATTGCCGAGCACGGCCATCAAGAGATTATTGAAGTCGTGCGCCACGCCACCGGTGAGCTGGCCGATCGCCTCCATCTTCTGGGCCTGGCGGAGCTGCTCTTCGGCACGTTCGCGCTGGCTGACTTCCGCCATGACCGCGGCGTGTGCCCGTTCCAGCTCGCGCGTGCGTTCGGCGACCTTTTCCTCGAGGATTTCATTGAGCTGGCGCTGGTGTTCCTCGGCTTGCAGCCGAGCGGTAATATCGGCTGAGACGCCAACCAGCTTGATGCCTTTTCCCGACCGGTCCCTGTGGAGCTGCGCCCGCATTTCGGCCCAATGAACAGAGCCGTCCCTCCAGACCGTCCGGTATTCGACGGAATAGTCCGCGCCGGTTTCGACAGTCGCGTCCATTGCAGCCTGCACACGTATCCGGTCATCAGAGTGAACAGACCGCTGCAGATCCTCATAGGTAAAGGGTTCTTCGGGGCGCCGGCCGAAAATGGTCCTGCAGGTTGCCGAGGTCGTCAGCATTCCCGTCGCAAGATCAAGTTCCCAGGCGCCGAGCCGCCCTGCTTCCAGGGCGGTCTGAAGCCGGCGCTCGCCTTCATCGAGGGCCTCGATATGCAACCGGGCCTCGTATTGACGCCGCCGTCCGCGCATGGCGGAACGAGCCACGCTGACAAACGTCGTCGCATGGAACGGCCGTTCGATGAAGCTGACATTGCCCAGGACTTCGGAAAGCCTGGCGGCTGCGGGATTGCGTTCCGGGCCACCGCCTCTGTTGGTCAGAACAATGAAAGGCAGGTCGGACCAGCTCGGCTGCTGCTCGATCCAGGCGGAGATAGCGCGCAGATCGGCCGATCGCAACGCCTCCTCGGTGACGACGGCAAACGCAACGTCGTCATTAAGGGCTTCGGCGAAAGAGGAGAGATCCGGCGCTGTTTTTGTCGGTATGCCCACTTCCCGCAGAAGCGACGCGGCGATCTGCGCATCGCGGCCGATCGGGGCATGGATCAGGCCGATGGCGTTTCTGTTAGGAATTGTCTCTATCCTCTTCTGACACATCAAGAAGCGGTCGTTTTTCATCGACGAATGTCGGAACGCCGCGAAGCACACCCTGGAATCCGGAAAGCGGCTCACCGAGCGTCAGCCCGGCATTTGTGATCCGGAACTCCCTAATGGTCTCCTCATGACCGCCGGTTCGTTTCTTGACCACGGAAATCGCTCGGCGCACTTTTCCTAGCGCCTCGAAATATCGCAGAAGGATGACGGTGTCGGCGAGATAGGTGACATCGATCGGTGCCTTCATGTCTCCGACGAGGCCATGCTGCGCGACGGTGAGAAAGGTATTTGTGCCCTGGCGATTCAGATATTGAAGAAGCTCGTGCATGTGCAGGATAAGAGCATTCTCCTCCGGCATCGATGCCTGATAACCATTGATGCTGTCGATGACGACGGTCTTGGCGTCGTAGCTTGCGACCCGATCCCTGACGCGCTGAGCAAATTCGCCGGGGGACAGCTCGGCCGCATCCAGCTGCTCGATGTGGATCAGCCCTTCATCGCTCATTTTCTCCAGATTAATGCCCAGCGATTTCGTCCGCGTAAACAACAGTCCAAGCTCTTCATCGAAGATGAAAATAGCCGCCTTTTCGCCACGCTTGACTGCAGCATAGGCAAATTGCAGGGCGAACAGGCTCTTGCCGGTGCCGGCTGGGCCGATCAGCAGCGTGCTGGAGCCACGCTCGATTCCGCCGCCCAGAAGATGGTCCAATTCCTCGATGCCACTTGAAAGTGTCGATCTGTCAAAGCCCTTCTTGTGCTCGATCGCCCGTAACCGCGGAAAGACAGACACGCCGCCGGTTTTGATGACGAAATCGTGGTAGCCGCCACGAAAGGATTGGCCACGATACTTGACGACCCGCAGTCGCCGACGCTCCGAGCCGTAATTCGGTGCAAGCTGTTCGAGGTGGATCACCCCATGAACGACGCTGTGGACGGTCTTGTCGAGAATATCCGAGGTCATGTCGTCGAGGAGCAGGACCGTAGCATCCGACCGGGCGAAGAAATGCTTCAGCGCAAGGATCTGCCGGCGATAACGCAGCGAGCTTTGGGCAAGCAGCCTGATTTCAGAGAGGCTGTCAATGACGACCCTCTGCGGTTTTGCCCGCTCGAAAGCTTCGAAGATCAGCTTGGTGGTTTCGCCCAACTCAAGATCGGAGGAATAAAGAAGGCTCTGCTGCTGATCTGCATCGAGCAGGCTTTCAGGGGGCACGAGCTCGAAGATTTCGATGCGGTCGCCGAGCTTCATTCCGTGCGAGGCGGCGCTATCGCGCAGCTCTTCCTCGGTTTCGGAAAGACTTATATAGAGACAGCGCTCATTCAGAGCTGCGCCTTCAAACAAAAATTGCAGGGCAATGGTGGTTTTTCCAGTGCCGGGCGAGCCTTCCACCAGGAATACATGCCGGCGTGTAAACCCTCCGAATAATACATCGTCCAAACCGGCTATACCGGTTTCGGCTTTCTTGCTCAGAACTTTATCCATACTGCCTCCATAGTCGTCCAAGAATTAGGGCAGGAGGTTTCGGGAGCAAGACTGCCGCCGACCTGGATTTAGCCGATGTCGAGCAATCTGAAGCGGGCCTGTCGTTTCAACTCGCAGTCACCAGCGGAAGCCGCCGGCGTACGATGCTGGCGTGGAACTTCGCTCCATGGAGCAACCCGTCATCGTTGAAATCGAAGGTTGGGTTATGCAGCGGCGCCGAATCCTTTCCGTTGCCGAGAAAGACGTAGCAGCCGGGCTTCAGAGCAAGGAAGCGGGCGAAATCCTCCGATGCTGTCATCGGCTGCTTGCGGATCTCGATGCTCTCGGGCGCGAAGATGTCGCGAGCAGCTGCGAAGGCTTCTTCGGTCAGGGCGGGATCGTTCAGAAGGGGCACGAATTCCCTGGTATAGGTGACCTCGCTTGAGAGATTGTAGGTGAGCGCGGTGCCCTCGGCGATGACGCGCATCTGCTTTTCGATCTCGGCGCTGACATCGGGGTGGAAGCTCCTGCAATCGCCAAGGATGCGGGCGAGGCCTGGCAGCGCATTGCGGGTCCCGTCGGTCAGGAGTTCTGTGACGGAGACGACGCCGATAGCGGTTGGATCGAGGCGGCGGGCGGCGATGGTCTGCAGGTTCATGACCAGTGCGCAGGCGGCGACCAGGACTTCGTTCGTCGCATGCGGGCGGGCGGCGTGGCCGCCGATGCCCTTGAGCACGATTTCGAAATTATCCTCCGCAGACATAAGCGCACCGGCGCGCGTTTGGAAATGGCCTGTCGGCAGGCCGGGCAGATTGTGAATGCCGTAGATCTCGTCGAAGGGAAAGCGTTCGAAAATGCCGTCTTCGATCATGGCGAGTGCGCCCTTGCCCCATTCCTCGGCGGGCTGGAAGACGAAGCGCACCGTGCCGTCGAAGCCGCCGTCTTCGGCGAGCATCCTGGCGGCACCGAGCAGCATGGCGGTGTGGCCGTCATGTCCGCAGGCATGCATGATGCCGGGGTTGCGCGAGGCGTAGGGCCGGTCGGCTTGTTCGGGAATGCGCAGCGCGTCCATATCGGCTCTGAGCGCAACCGAGCGATTGCCGCTGCCGCGCTTCAGCGTGCCGACGACACCGGTGCCGCCGACGCTTTCCGCGACATCGTCCAGGCCGAATTCGCGCAGCTTATCGGCGACGAAGGCGGCCGTCTGCCGTTCTTCGAAACCGAATTCCGGATGGGCGTGCAGGTGGCGGCGCCAGCCGCGCATCTCGCAGACCAGGCGATCGAGATCCATCGGCTATTCCTCCCGCGTCAGGCTGTTCGCCACATCGAGCAGGATGTTCGCGCCGGCGATCATATCATCATCGGCAGTGAATTCCCTGGGGTTGTGGCTGATGCCGGCCTGGCTCGGCACGAAGATCATCGCTGCCGGGGCGATGCGGGCGATCATCTGGGCATCGTGACCGGCGCCGGAGGTCATGCGCCGGCAGGGGAGCGCACGCGCCCTGGCGGCTCTCTCGATCTCCGTGACGATGCGCTCGTCGAACGTAACGGGTTCGAAGCGGGCCAGGCGCTCCACCGAGATTGTCACATCCTCTTCGACGGCGAGTGTTTCGAGGAAGCGGGCGAGGGCAGCCTCTTCCTGCTTGAGCCTGATCTCGTCGGGATCGCGCAGATCGACGGTGAAGATTGCCTTCGAGGGGATGACGTTGATGGCGTTCGGCTGGAATTCCATGCAGCCGACGGTCGCGACCGTCGGCGTGTTCGAGGCCTTGGCGCGCTCACGCAGGAAGGTGATGACGCGGGCAGCCGCGTGGCCGGCATCGCGGCGCATGGAGATCGGCGTCGTGCCGGCGTGATTGGCATCGCCTTCGATCGTCACTTTCTGCCAGGAAATGCCCTGCAGGTTTTCGACGGCGCCGAGGGGAATGCCCTCGCGCTCCAGCACCGGGCCTTGCTCGATATGCAGTTCGATATAGGCGTGCGGCGTCAGGAAACCGGGCTGTTTCTCGCCGGCATAGCCGATGCGCCCAAGCTCATCACCGAGCAGTGACCCGTCGGTTCCAATGGTCGCAAGCGCTACATCGATATCGAGCCCGCCGGCATAGACCAGCGAGCCCATCATGTCGGGTGCATAACGAACGCCTTCCTCATTGGTGAAGGCGGCAAGGACGATCGGGCGGGCGGGCGCGAAGCCAGCCTCCTTCAGCGTTTCCAGGACTTCGAGGCCGGAGAGCACGCCGTAACAGCCGTCATAGATGCCGGCATTGATGACGGTGTCGATATGCGAACCGAGCATCAGCGGCGCACGGCCTTCCGTGCCATCGGGCGTCCAGATGCCGAACATATTGCCGATCTGGTCTATCGCGAGTTCGAGGCCTGCCGCCCTGATCCAGGCGGCGAGCCGGTCGCGGCCCTCCCTATCCGTATCGGATGCGGCAAGGCGGGTGAGGCGGCCTTCGGCATCGCGGCCGATCGCGCCAAGTTCACGGAGCCGGCCGAGCAGCCGCGCGCTGTCTATCGAAAGATTGTTCACGCTGCACCTCGCGACAGGACGTCTTCGGGCGAGAGCCCGACAATATCGCGATATTTGCCGGGATCGGTGGCGCCCTCGGTGTTGACGACGAAGATGCGGGACGACGGATCGATGGAAAGGGCCGCCTTTATCTCGGGGTCGGCAACGGCCTTCAGGAGGCCGGCAAGACCGACGCCGCCGCTTTCGCCTGATATGACGGCGGGATCATTGCCGACCGGGTTGGCAAGGCGCTTCATGATGGCAATGGCATCCTCCTCGTCAACGGTCATGAAGGCATCAGCGGCGCGCGAGAGGATGCGCCAGGCGACCAGCGACGGCTCGTAGCATTCGAGCATCGCCATGACGGTCGGTTCGGCATGCGGCACGGTGACCGGATGGCCGGCGCGGGCCGTCTCGAACAGGCAGGCGGCGCGGGCGGGATCGACGACCGTGAAGATCGGACGCTGCGCCCCAAGCGCGATTGCCAGATGGCCGGCGACGGCAGCGGCAATGCCGCCGACGCCGGACTGGATGAAGACATGTGTCGGCGGGGCGGGCAACTGCCTCAACGCCTCGCGCACCAGCACCGTGTAACCCTGCATGACAAGGCCGGGGATGCGCTCGTAACCCGGCCAGGACGTATCGGAGACGATGGTCCAGCCGCGCTCTTTGGCGACGCGCGCGGCCTCCCGCACCGAGTCATCGTAGCTTCCGGCGACGCGGATTATCTCGGCGCCGAAGCGGGCGATGGCCGCGACGCGTTCGTCGCTGACGCCGGCATGCACGAAGATCGCCGCCCGCGCGCCGATGAGGCCGGCGCCTTGGGCGACCGAGCGACCGTGATTGCCATCGGTGGCGCAGGCAAAACACATGGTTTCGGCGATCTTCCTAATATCGGTCGCGTGCAGTTCGGCCATGTCGACTGGCCGCCCGAGCCTAACTTCGGCCTCTTCGAGGACAATGCGGATGACGGCATAGGCGCCACCCAGCGCCTTGAAACTGCCGAGACCGAGGCGCTTTCCCTCATCCTTCACATGGATGGCGGCCACGCCGGATGCGGCGGCAAGGCCGGGCAGGGAGATCAGCGGGGTTTCGGCATGGTTTTCGCGGTAGCGCAGGTGGTGCTCCACGCCTTCGGCTGCGGCCAGCCCAAGCGTTTCCGCATCGCCCGGCGTGAGCGGCTGCCTGTAATCTGCATTGCTGTTGAGGATGAACATTTGCGCCTCGTTTGCTGTCTGGCGGAAAGATATTGCAGCGTGCACGAAAAAAGGCGCTGATATTTGACCGTTGTTTTGCAAGTTTGTTTCGCGGAGCCCCTCATGCCGGCACAACTCGATGCTTTCGACCGCAAGATCCTCGAGATCCTGCAGCGCGACAATACCACGCCGCAGCGCACGATCGGCGAGGCCGTCAATCTCTCGGCCCCGGCGGTGCAGCGGCGCATCAAGCGCATGACGGAAGAGGGCGTCATCCGGGAAAATATCGCGGTCGTCGATCCCGCCGCCGTCGGCCAGGCGATCACCATATTCGTGGAGGTGGAGGTCATCAGCGAGACAGCGGAGCAGATCGAGCAGGCCAAGCGCGAATTCGCTGCGGCGCCGGAAATCCAGCAATGCTATTACGTGACAGGGGAGGCCGATTTCGTGCTCGTCATCATCGTGCCTTCGATGGCCGATTACGAAGCGCTGACGCGGCGCCTGTTCTTCGGCAACAACAATGTGAAGCGGTTTCGAACATTCGTTGCCATGGACAGGATCAAGGTGGGGCTCTGCGTTCCGATCTAAGCGCGGTTTTGAGGGAGGCGCCTGTTCATGCTGATCATTTTCGGCGGTTTGCCGGGCAGTGGGAAGACGACGATTGCGCGGGCCTTAGCTGATGTGACTGGCTGCGGCATAGTCGGTGAAACAGGGATGCTTGTTGAGTGCGGCAATCGCGGCTAGGTCTGGGCCGATCAGCACGGAGATCGTCATGTCCGGTGAGACGCTTGCCCGATCGTTTGGTCGGAAAGCTTTTGGGCTCAGTCCAGAAAATTATCACCTGGCCCGACCGGCCTATCCGCCGGCGGTTTGGGAGCTCTTGCGGCGGCGGGCCGGATTGCGAGCCGGCATCTCGGTATTGGAGATCGGCGCAGGCACGGGTCTCGCCACCGAACATCTTCTGGCGCATGACCCGCAACGGCTTCTGGCCGTCGAACCGGATTCTCGGCTTGCCGAATTTCTGCGCGCCCGGTTGCTTTGCCCCGAACTCGAAGTGATCGAGCAGCCCTTCGAAGAGCTGAACGAGGCTCCGCAATCCTACGATCTGGTCGTCAGCGCCACTGCATTTCACTGGCTCGATGCCATCCCGGCGCTGCGGCGCATCCATGCTCTGCTTCGCGATGGCGGCGCTGTCGCCTTGATCTGGAACGTTTTTGGCGACAACAGCAGGCCTGATCCATTTCATGAGGCGAGTGCGCATTTATTCGCCGGGCATCGCCCAAGCCCGTCCGGCGGAGGAACGACGCAGACGCCCTACGGGCTCGATAGCGAGGCGCGGCTCAGGGATTTCGAGGCGGCTTCATTCCAGTGCGAGCCGCCCTCTATGTTCGAGTGGACGCTGACACTCGATCCGCCCGCAGTGCGGCGGCTCTATGCGACCTATTCGAATGTCGTGGCATTGGAGGCGGGGAAGCGTGAGAAATTGCTGGACGCGCTGGAAGATCTGGCAAGGGACGATTTCGGCGGCATCGTCACCAGGAACATGACGACGTCGGTTTTTGTCGCGAGGCGCAGGCGGGCGGACGCCCCATAAGGGAGCGGGTTTCGCGCCCCCTAGATCGCCGGCCCCGGCCGAATGCGGCTGCCGTCGTTGAAGCGCGACAGCCGGAAACGGTTGAGGTCGTGGCCGGGGGCGTTGCCCTGGATGAGATCGGAGACCACACGGCCGATGCCCGGGCCGATGCCGAAGCCGTGGCCGCTCAGGCCGGTGGCGACGAAGAGGCCGGGGATTGTCTGTGCGCGATCGACGATCGGTACGATGTCGGGCATGGCGTCGATCATGCCGGCCCAGCTCGCCTTCAGCCGAACGGTTTCGAATTGCGGAAACAGGCGTTTGAAACCGCGTTCGATCGCTGCGAGGCCGGATTTCTCCGGCGCAGGGTTGAGGACGCGCATCCGTTCGAACGGGCTCTCAGCATCCGCCGTCCAGTGGCGCGGGGTCGACCAGCTGTCGGGAAAGCCTTCGGGGGCTGCAAGCGAATAGTGCGTGCCGAGGGGGTGAGCCATGAGCGCCGGCAGGTATTTTGTGGCGTGGCGGAAGGCGTCGGGGCCCAGATGGAGGCGGTGGCTTCCCGGCGCCAGCGTATAGCCGCCGTCCTGCCTGCGGCGGAAGGCGACCTCCGCTCCGGCGGCAGCGCCGCCATGGACTTCGGCCATGGGCTCGGTTGCGGCGACGGTGGCGCGGACGGCGAGCTGCGGGATGGAGATGCCGTGGTTTCTGAGAAAGAGCGACGACCAGGCGCCGCCTGCGACGAGAACGGTCGAAGTTTCGATGCGGCCTGCCTCGGTCCACACACCGCTTACCTTGCCGGCGGAGATATCGAGGGTTCGGGCGGCGCAATTTTCGACGATCGTGACGCCCAGGCGGGCGGCCAGTCGGCCAAGAGCGGGGACTGCGAGCCAAGGCTCGGCGCGCATATCGGACGGCGTGGTCATGGCGCCGGTGAATTTACGGGAGATACCCTTGAAGAGCGCCGAGGTCTGCCCGCTGTCGAGCAGGCGGGTGTCGAGATTGTAGGCGCCGGCGAGCTTCATGAAGGTTTCGAAGCCGGCCATCTCCCTGTCCGAGTTGGCGAGATAGGTGACGCCGGTCTGGTTCAGACCGATGTCCTCGCCGCATTCTTCCGCCAGCTCTTTCCAGAGGCGGCAGGCTTCGATGACGATGGGAAGCTCGTCGGCATCGCGGCCCTGCTTACGGATCCAGCCCCAGTTGCGGGAGGACTGTTCGGCCGCGATACGTCCCTTCTCGACGAGCGTCACGGAGATCCTGCGCTTCGCCAGAAACAGCGCCGTCGTCACGCCGATGACGCCGGCGCCGACGATCACGACGTCGGAAGTTTTCGGAAGCGGGCCATGATGCTGAATGGGATCGTTCAAGGAGAAGGGGAAGGCGGGCAAGCTTGTGAGTCCTGAAGTCTGATCGGCAGGTTACGAGTGCTAGAGGCTCCGGGCCGGCAATTCAAGGTGATATGAGCGGGTTGTCGACCAAGCTACGGACTGAAGAAAATTTTGCCCGGTAACGCTGCGATGCCGAGACAGCAGGTTGCACAGCCGCCGGGGGAAGTGCTAGGCGAGCGTTTTTCGATGGGATGCGCAATCCCGATGCAAGGTGCCCATGGCGGCCTCGAGCAGCAGAAACCCTGGTTGGACGATGAGCATCAGCATTTATGTGATCAATCTCGACCGGTCTGCTGACCGGTGGAAGGCGCTTTCCGATCAGGCCAAAGCCTTGCAGTTCGATCTCGTTCGCATTGCCGGCGTCGATGGGCGAGAGGTTCCCGCAGATCAGCGCAGCGGATTGGATGAGCGTGCCTTTCAGCGCAACAATGGGCGCACCCTGCTGGCGGGAGAATATGGCTGCTACCGGAGCCATCTGAAGGCGCTTGCAGCCTTTCTGGAAACGGGCGCGGCCGCCTGCATCATCGTCGAGGACGATATTGTGCTCAGCGCCGATCTCGTTGCGCGCTCCGAGGCGGCACTTGCAGCCGTGCCCGGCGCCGATGTGATCAAGCTCGTCAACCACCGCATCGTCGGCTTCAGGGCTGTCGCCACCTCCCACGCCGGCGATGAAATCGGCCGGGCGACGCATGGTCCGCAAGGGTCGGCCGCCTGCTATGCTGTGACGCGGATCGGAGCGCTGAAGCTCCTCAAGCAGATGGCCGTCATGCGGTTTCCCTGGGATATGGAACTGGAGCGGGGCTGGGCATCGCGTGCGCAGATCTATACGACGCGCCGGAACGTGACCGATATAAACGAGGGCAGCTCCAATATCGGTACGCGATCCGTTTACAAGGCCACCAAATTTCCCTGGTGGAGGCGGTTGCCGACCTATGCAATCCGCATCACCGAGACGATCAGACGGATCAACTACGCGTTGAAAAGCTGATGTTCCCCGCCAGGGTGCCTGCTCGTGAAGAGGAGCGGCTTGTCTGTCGCCGGCCAAGTCCGGCTCAAGACTTATTGCGGCACTTTCGCGAGCTGTTTCAGTATTGCCTGATCCTGCTGCAATTTTTCGAGAGCTACTTCAGAAAGTTACCTCAAAGATGTTCTTTCTGTGACGTAAAACCTTACGATTCCGTATAGTTATGCAGTCTTGTCCGCGACTGTCCGGCGATGTAGACCATGGCCAGAAGCTATCGAGCAGTGTTTTTGCAACATCTCAACTCGATCGGCCATTGGTCTGAGGTGTATCTTGAGCGCTCGAAATCATTTCGTGGGTGATGAGCACCCGCGTGCCTATGAGGCTGCCCATCCGGCAGCTCTTCATAAGTTGAAAATTCTGCATGTCTTATTCTCTTCCAGAGTTGCGGGATCGGAACGGTACTGCGTCGATCTCGCCAACGGGCAGGCGGCTCTCGGGCACGAGGTGCATGTCGCTGGACGATACGGCTCGCCGATGGCGAAACTGCTCTCCCGAGAGGTTATTTTCCATGGCTTTGGCGTGCCGTTTCTACGCGGTCTCAGGCTGCGGCGACTGGCGGTGCGGGAGGGAATCGAGGTCGCGCATGGGCATCTCAGCCATGGCTGCAAGGCGCTTGCCATGACGCCCGACAACGTCGCCAGGATCGCTACGCTTCATGTCGGGTACAAGACCAGGCAGCACGCCTGCCTCGACGGGGTGATCTGCGTCAACTCCGCTCAGGCAACGCGGCTCGGCACATATGACGGCCAGTCGGCGCTGATTTCCAACTGGCTGCCCGATGTCAAATCCGCCGAAAGCTTCGACCTGCGTGCGCAGCTGAATTTGCCGCGCGACACACGGCTTATCGGCAGCGTCGGGCGTCTGCATCTCAGCAAAGGTTATGACGTGCTGGTGTCGGCCTTCCGGCAGACGGCGCCCGATAATGCCGCTCTCGTCATCGCCGGCGAGGGGCCGCATCGCGCTGCGCTGGAAAAGCTTGCCAAGGGTGATAGCCGCATCCATCTGCCCGGCCATTGCAACAACGTGCCGGGGTTCCTGCGGAACCTGGATCTCTTCGTGTCTCCCTCGCGTGAGGAATCGGCAGGCCTTGCCATTCTCGAAGCCATGCATGAGGGGCTGCCGATCATCGCCACGGCCGCCGAGGGACCCTCGGAATATCTCAGTCGCCACCCGGTGACATTGGTCGAGCCCGGCTCGGTCGAGAAGCTGTCGGCCGCACTTGCCGACGTGCTGAGGGAAGAGTCTGTTGTCCGTCTGTCGCGCGTAAGCTACGACTTGGCTCCCTTCTCTCGATCGGCGGGTATCGGCAATGTTCTGGATTTCTATTCCCGGGTTCTGGCCGGGGCCGCAGGACAGACCGCTACTGCCATCGGCCAGCCACGGTTGATCTATGCGACTAAGGCCCAAGAGTGATTTCTGGCAGGTCGGCATCGTGCCGGCGCCGGCCGAAGCGCTGCTCGATGCCGAGACGCTTGCCGATTGCGCCCGCCGTATCACATGGCTGCCCGATCCCGGCCCGTGGCGCTACCTCGCCGATCCCTTCGCCGTGAAAAGGGGCGAGAACCTGCATGTCTTCGTCGAGGCCTATGACTATCGCACCAAGCATGGCTTCATCGAGCGCCATGAACTGGGGCCGGATCTCGGCTGGCGCGGCAAGGCGGCAGCACTTTCGCGGCCTTTCCATCTCTCCTATCCGTTCCTGATCGAGCGGGAAGGTGAGGTGCTGATGATGCCGGAAAGCCATAAGGCGGGTGAAGTGGCGCTTTACCGGGCGCGCGCCTTTCCGGACGACTGGGTGCGCGAGACCGTGCTTCTGCGGGATATTCCCGCGGCTGAGGCCTGCCTTGTCGAGTATCAGGGCAAATGGTGGATGTTCTACACGGTGGTCGGTTCCGGCGCGCGAGACCAGCGCGAGCTGCATGTCGCCTTTGCCGACAGCCTGACCGGCCCGTGGAAAACTCATCCGCAAAATCCTGTTCTCGTCGATCGCTCCGGCGCCCGGCCGGGCGGCACGCCTTTTGTCGATGCCTGCGGCAAGATCGTGCTGCCGGTTCAGGATTGCAGCATCACTTATGGCGGCAGCCTGCGCTTCCTGCGTTTTGACTTGCTCAGTGAAACGCATGTGATTTCAGAGCATCTGCCGGTGCAGCTGACGGGGGATCTGGCCGCTGCCGATTATCCTGACGGGCTGCACACATTTTCCACCTGCGGCGACCTGACGCTCATCGACGTGAAGCGCATCGACAGATCTTTCGGCCGCCATATCGTCAACCTGAAGCGCAAGCTGCTGCCGAAAGGCGCCCTGCCGGCATCGGGTTGAGGCGACATCGATCGCTGCACCGAGAAAATCCGGTCATTCAATGCTATAGGGGATTCGAGCCGCCTGCGATGGCGGCAATGGCATGATGTGAGCGGCTGATGACAATGACGACCAAGCCGATGCTTTCGCTGCAACTCTTCTCGATGCGCGGCCTTGGAGATTTCGGCACGCAGCTTGAAAAGGCCGCAAGCGCCGGATTTGGCGCGGTCGAGCCGCTCGAGGGGCATCTGCGGGATGTCGATACTCTGCGGGCCGGGCTTGCCGCGAACGGGCTGACGGCACCGTCGGCGCATGTCGGGCTGGAGGCGCTGCGCAGGGAGCGGCAACGCTTTGTCGAGGCTTGCGAGCAGTGCGGTATCGGTCAGCTGTTCGTTCCGCATCCGGGGCCTTCGCTGGTGAAGGATACGAAAGCGGGATGGCAGCGGGTCGGCCATGAACTCGGCGCGCTCGCCGAGCGGATGAAAGCCGATGGCATCGTGCTCGGTTATCACAATATGATGGCGGGCTTCAATCGCACCATCGGCGGGCGCTACGGTTTCGAGCTGATGTTCGAGGCAGCGAGGGGCAGCCCGCTCGTCTGGCAGGCGGATATTGCCTGGCTGGCCCGCGCCCAGCCGAATGCCGGCGAATGGATCAGACACTATGCCGGCGTGCTCACTTCGGTGCATGTGAAAGATCAGGCGCCCGACGACAGGGATCCGCAAGAGGGTGGCTGGGCGAATGTCGGCTCCGGTGTGCTCCTCTGGCCCTCGCTCTGGCGGGCGGCGGTTGCAAGCGGAGTGCGGCTCTTCGTCGTCGAACACGACAATCCGAGGCAGCCCTTCGAATTTGCGGCGCGCAGTTATGCCTATCTCAGCAGGTTTTTGACCTGAAACCTGTGGCGCGATGAGAGGTGATTTCGGGTGTGAACCATCACGCCCCTGCTATGCCTTTAGATATGGCGCAGGGGGGACTTGCGGCAAGACCCGGTTCGAGGCGTAGAACGCTTATCCTGATCAACAGCATCGGGAGAAGAGCATGCGTGTATTATTGTCCACATACGGGTCGCGGGGAGACGTACAGCCGCTGGTCGCGCTGGCTGTGGCTTTGAGGGCAACGGGCGCAGAGGCGATCGTGTGCGCGCCGCCGGATGAGGAATTTGCAGCCTTGCTCGACCGTTTCGGGGTGCCGCTGGCGGCAGCCAATGCGCCGGTGCGGCAGTGGGTCAGCGAGGTGATGAAGAGGAGCGCTGCGGGCGACACGCGCGAGCGTTCCGCCGAAGGCATTTCGGAACGGGCGGCGGGGATCATGGCAGGGCAGGTCGAAGCCCTTTCGGCGGCTGCGGAAAGCTGCGACCTGATTGTCGCGGCGGGTCTCTTTCCCTCGATGGCGGCGGCGCGGCTGGTGGCGGACAGGGCGGGTATCGGCTATTTCGGCGCCGCCTTCTGCCCAATTTTCCTGCCGTCCGAGCATCACAAGCCGCATGCGTTTCCCGGCCGGCCGCATCCGCCAGGGGTGACGGAGAACCGGGCGCTCTGGGATTATGATATCGAAACCAAGAACGTGATGTTCGGCGGAACTTTCAATCGTCTGCGCAGCTCCATGGGCATGGCGCCGGTGGAGAATGTGCGCGATCTCGTTCTGACCCGCCGGCCCCTGCTTGCGGCCGATCCGGTGCTTGGGCCATTGCTGAAGACGGATCTGATCGATGCGGTGCAGACTGGGGCGTGGATGCTTGATGACGATCGGCGGCTGCCACCGGCGCTGGAAGCCTTTCTCGATGCCGGCGACCCACCGGTCTATGTCGGTTTCGGCAGTATGCCGATGCATGCGTTGAGGGATGCCGTCAGTCTGATCCTGTCTGCTATCCGCGAGCAGGGGCGGCGGGCGGTCCTGTCGCAAGGCTGGGCCGGCCTGCTGCCGGACGACGACGGCAGCGATTGTTTCGTCATTGACGAGGCCAATCATCAGGCGCTGTTCACGCGGGTCGCTGCCGTCGTCCATCATGGCGGGGCAGGAACGACGGCAGCAGCCGGGCGGGCTGGCGTACCGCAGGTGGTGGTGCCGCAGATCGCCGACCAGCCTTATTGGGCTGGCCGCGTTGCCGCGCTCGGTATCGGCGTGGCGCATGAAGGGGCTACGCCGACGCTTGAAAGCTTTTCCGGTGCGCTTGCGGCAGCACTCGCACCCGAGATCTGTCAGCGCGCGTCATCCGTCAGCCGGATGATCCGGACGGACGGGGCGATGGTGACCGCAAGGCAGCTTGTTGCGGCAGCCGGTTCGTAACCGGGCCATCGTCAATCCCGCGGCAGCTTGCCGATCAGCAGCTGGTTTGTCCTGCGGTTGCCGCAGCTCTTGCATATCAGGCGGATGCCGATCCTCGCCAGTATCAGATTCTTGCCATAGTGGTAGGCGAGCTCCCGCCGGTCGAGCATCGCCTGGCGCTGGCAGGCCGGGCAGCGGGCGTGAAGCACGTACCATTGCGGCAGGGACGCGAGTGTTTCCCTGTCGGTTGCCACGGCCTCATGGCTGGCGACGAGATCGATGCTGCGGCGGTGTTTCATCTGTTTTCGACAGGGAGATGCTCGATGAGGGGCCGTTCAAGCAGGGAGCGTTCGAAGGCAGGGCGCCAGCCGCGCACCATGCCGCGGCTCATCGCGCCCTCGGCAAGAGCCAGCTGGGCGCGCAGGTGGCGGCAGTCTTGCAGCAGCGTGGCGATGGCGGCCTTGGCATCCTCGTCATGCCAGGAGAGCACGGCCTCGACTTCCCAGCTCAGGTCTTCGTTTTCGATCGTTGGGTTTGATGTCTTCGGGGCCAATTGCGGACGCATGTTCTCATTCTCCTTGCAGAGCACTTCAGTTTCAGATTGTCGGGATGGCGGCCGCCGCGCCACGAATGTTCCTATTATGTTCTCATTTTGGAGAGAGTCAAGCGCAGTGGGAAGGGACTTGCTTCGGAACGCCAGTGGGGCAAGATGGCTCGTCGGAACAGGCGGGATAAGATGGTGCGCTGATGCTGATCGGCTCATGTCATTGCGGCAAGGCGGGCTGGACGCTGGCGCCGGCGCATGGCAGTCAATTTGCGACTGGCGCCGCCGGACCTCGTGGCCGACCTGCCGATCGATCATTTCGACGGGCTGGATACATTCGACGACCCTCCCTCCAAGGGGCGGTGCGTGCGCGATCTCTGGTTCTGACGGTCTGAGATGATTTCATATCTCTTATGATAGCCACCTGACCGATGTCCTCTGGGACCACGTCTCGGGGCGGCGCTCCTGATGTTTCGGCAATGAAAAGACGAGCCTTTGCGCCCAGTCGTAAGTATAGTTCTTTTTATAGCTCGCAATTTCACCCATTCGGGTTATCGTTTCACCTTTTATGTCGTGACGGCTATAATAGTAAAGCGATAAATTTTGAGATATAGAAGATATTCTGAGATTAAGTACAAGTGTGCTGCAGATTAAGTTTGAACTTTTGGCACTTTCAAGCACTAGCCGGAAGGGAAGTTCGTGAGGATCTACTTGTTTTTCATCGCGTGTCAGGTCAGCCTGCTGATGTGGGGTAGCGCCTATTATAGTGCCCGGGAAATCTATCAGACCTTGGATGCTTCCCGGCCGGTCGAGACATCCGTCATTCCACGGGAGATGCCTGGCAAGCGGCACTGACATCCGATCACGATAATTTCCACCCAGGCATAATTGCCGCATTGATCCTAGGAAGAGCCGTGAAACCTGAAACCACCACCACCGCGAAACCGCTACATTCCCTCCTGATCGTCTACCTTGGTCCGCCGCTGCTTGCCGTTGCGGCTCTTTTGATCATCATGTCGTGGCTCCATGCCGAGCAATCCGACCCGCGGCCTGTCGCGACGATCGGCGTAAAAAAAGGCGGCAGGATCGGCAGCGAGACGTCAATGTTCCGCTGAACAGGGTTCCGCTAGACAATATTGAGAGAGAATAAGAAGGGCCACCAAGTGGGGCCCGGCGACCCTTCTCCTGCTGGTAGGTGCAGCATCCAGCGAGGGCAAAATACACGCAGTGGATGCTCCGGGTAGTGACCGTGGTCACAGCATGCCAATATTTTCTAGCGGAAGCTGAACAAGTTCACGTTATCATCGATAGAGCTCGTGGAATCCATCTAGGGGCGCTCGGCCATGACGAGCAGGAGGAAGGCGGCAAGGTCGCGCCAGCGGGCAAAGCGCGGCGAGGCTTCGCAGATCTCGCTGCTCGGCTGCGGTTCGCCGATCTTGCGGATGCGGAAACCGGCAGCGGCAATCGCGTTCAGATAATCGGACATGGTGCGGGGGAAACGCGGGACGGCAAAGAGCTTGACCTCTTCGTCTGCCGGACGGCTGCCGAAACGCCATTCTTCGGTGAAACTCGCGTGGTCGAAATAGCGCGAGACGCAGAGGGCGGTGGCAATGCCGGTCTCATTCCTCTGCCAGGCAAGGCCGGGCGTGATGAAGCAGGGATGGAGCACGCTGAAGGCGAGGAAGCCGCCCGGGCGGGTGAGGCGGAAAGCCTGCCGCATGGCGCCCTCGAAATCCGGGCCATCCATCAGCGCCATGGTGGAGACAACCGCATCGAAAGAACCTTCCGCGAAACCTGTGTCGGCGCTGTAGGAGGCCACCTTGTAGGCGATGCCGAGGGGATTCTCCTCCTCGGCCTTGCGGGCGTGGCCGATCATGCGTTCGGAAAGATCGATGCCGGTCATGCGTGCGCCCATCTGCGCGAAGAGACGGGTGTTCGTTCCTTCGCCGCAGCCGAAATCGATCACATCGAGCCCGGCCAGCGGCGGCAGGAAATCGATGAAAGCGGGGAAGGTGAAGAGCTCGCGATAGGTGTCATAGCCATTGCGCACGTCATGGGCCCACTGATCGGCATTGTCATCCCACCGCGCCGCTACGTCCTGTAATGTGTCGTCGGTCATTCCTGCCTCGCATTCGTCTTCGCCGATTCACGCTATGAGAAAATAAGCCGGTTTACGGGGGGACGGGAACGGTTTGATTGCATCGAGCGCGAACGTGGGTTTCTATCCTTGCGTATAGATGGAGAAGATCGCCTCGTGATCTATGTTCACCCGGCATGAATAAACTTCAATCACCACCGGAGATTCAGATGTCGGGATGTAAGCATGTCGCAAGTGTTCGATCCGTCACGCCACGGACACTTGGTTGCGAAGAGTGCCTGGAGATTGGCCAGGAGTGGGTGCATCTTCGCCTTTGCCGGGAATGCGGCCATGTCGGATGCTGCGATCAATCGATAGGCAAGCATGCGACGGCGCATTTCCACGCCACCCGACATCCGATCATCGAGGGCTATGATCCGCCTGAAGGCTGGGGCTGGTGCTATCTCGACGAGATAATGGTGGAGCTTCCCGATCAGACGCCGCAGCGCGGCCCGATCCCACATTATTACTGAGAGCACCCATGAGCGCCGATAATCTGGAATCCCGCCGCTATCAGATGTTTCCGGTGCTGAGTGCCGCGCAGGTTCAGATGGCGAGGCGCTTTGCCAGCGGCGGGCCGCACAGCTTTGCCCCCGGCGAGCTTGTCTACCAGATCGGTGACCGGAATGCGCCCGCATGGCTGGTCCTTTCCGGCCGTCTGGATGCTTTCAGGCATGACGGATTGTCGATGCCGGAAGCCCTGATTACCAGCCATGGTGAGGGGCAGTTTTCGGGAGAGGTCAGCCAGCTCTCCGGGAGGCCGCTGCTTGCCGGCGGGCGTGCGGGGCCGGAAGGATGTGTGGCGCTGGCCTTCGATGCCGCCCATCTGAAGGCGTTGATCATCGGTTCGGCCGAGATCGGCGAGATCATCATGCGCGCCTACATCCTGCGGCGCGTGGAACTGATCCAGTTCGGCGGCGCCGGCTCGACCCTGATCGGCCATCCCGGCGAGCGCGATCTCACGCGGCTTCAGGGTTTTCTGTCCCGGAGCGGCTATCCGCATGTCGTGCTCGACGCCGCCTCGGACCATGAGGGCCGGGCATTGGTGGGGAGGCTCGGCATCTTGCCCGACGAGCTGCCGCTGATGGTTTGCCCCAACGGCAGCGTACTCAAACACCCAACCGATGCGGAAGCCGCCTGCTGCCTCGGCATCATGCCGGAGCTCGATCCGGCCATCCTCTACGATGTGGCGATCGTGGGCGCCGGACCGTCGGGGCTTGCGGCCGCCGTCTATGCCGCCTCCGAAGGGCTGCGCGTCATCGCCATCGATGCCCGCGCAATTGGCGGGCAGGCCGGCAGTTCCTCGCGCATCGAAAACTATCTCGGCTTTCCGACCGGAATTTCGGGCCAGGCGCTCGCCGGCCGCGCCTTCAATCAGGCGCTCAAGTTCGGCGCGGAGATCGCGCTGCCGCTCGATGTCAGCGAGCTGGTCCCTGCGCCAGCAGACCGGCTGGGAATCGATCCGATAATGCTGCGTCTCGATGGAGACAGGACGGTGAAGGCGCGAACCGTCGTCATCGCGTCGGGCGCCCGATATCGCAGGCCCGCCATTCCCAACATCGCCCGTTTCGAAGGAGCTGGCATTTCCTATTGGGCCTCGGCAATCGAAGCGAAGCTTTGCGAAAATGACGATATCGCGCTCGTCGGCGGCGGCAATTCGGCCGGCCAGGCCGTCGCCTTTCTGGCACCGCGGGTGCGGCACCTGCATCTGGTGATCCGCCGAAGCCTGGTGGAGACCATGTCCACCTATCTCATCGAACGCATAGCCGCGCTGCCAAATGTGGAAATGCATGTGGGGTGCGAGCTGACGGCGCTCTCCGAGGGCCAGAATGGCCGCCTGACGGCCACGGTCACGAACTTTCAGCAGCGAAGCGAGACAACCTACGACCTTCGCAAGGTCTTCATGTTCATCGGCGCCGACCCCAATACCGACTGGATCAAGTGCCGCATCAAGACGGATGACAAGGGCTTCATCAGGACCGGCGCGGGTTTTGCTCCCGATGTGGAAATGGAACTCGGGCGGGCCTCGCTCGCGCTTGAAACCAGCGTGCCGAACGTCTTTGCGATCGGCGACGTGCGCGCCGGGTCGACGAAACGGGTTGCGGCGGCGGTCGGCGAGGGTGCTGCCGTCGTCAGCGATATCCACGCCGCGTTGAGACAGTCCGCGCTCATGAAATAGTGGCCGGCATCTGGGCCGCGGCGGTTTGCGCCAGGCTCCAGAAGCTCTCCGCAATGTCCGTCATGCGCGCTCGCGGTCTGATCAGGACGATGCTGACATCGATGGCCCAATCGTCCGGTCCGGCCGAGGCCAGTCTTCCAGCCGGCCCCATCTCGCCGGCCGCGAGGCTTTCCGGTATCCAGGCGATGCCTTTACCGTCAATCGCAAGCGCCTTCAGCGCCATTGCCAGATGCGAGGTGAAGACCGTCGAGAGGTGCAGCTGATGTGCGCGGGCGGCAAGCGCCGATGACAGGATGCGGCCCATGCCGGATGTTTCCTCGAAGGCGAGATGCGGGACTGCGCGGTCGGCCGCTTCGGAAATACTGTGGAGCGGCTGGCCGCCCTGGTCGCGCCCGCTGACGGGGATCAGGCGGTCGGTTGCAAGCCGCAGCTGCCGGTAGGCGGTCCTGTCCAGGCGGATCCTGCTGTCATGATGGTCGTGGCAGAGCAGGAATTGGGCGCGGCCTTCCGTCATGATCCGCTCGCATTCGTTCATATTGTCGGAGAGCAGGCGGATCGGCATCGTCGATGCCTCGTGGCCGAGAGCCTGAATCCAGCCGGGGAAGAAGATGAAGGAGAGCGCGTGGGTGGCGGCGAAGGTCACGGTCGAGGTCGCCGTGCGCATCTGCTCGAGATCCCGACTGACGCGCTCCAGCCTTGCGACGATATCGTCTGCCGCCTCCAGCATGGTTTCGCCGGCAGGCGTCAGCTTCAATCGATGCGTCGAGCGGTCGACGAGTTCTGAACCACACCAGTCTTCGAGCGACTTGATGCGACGGCCGAAGGCCGGTTGGGTGATGTGGCGCTTCTCTGCGGCCCGCGAAAAATTCAGCGTTTCCGCGAGCGCCTTGAGATCGGAGAGCCAGGCCGTTTCCACGATATTTCACCTCGTATCACAATGCCTTGAAGGCATTGAGAAAACGGTATCTCCTTTGCAATTTCAAGATGTTTAGCCGGAAATCGAGGAATTGACTATGCTGATACGGCATTCAATGAGCCCGGAACGGCATTGGACGGCCGGGGCGGATTTTTCTAGGACAGGATCATGCGAGGCAGTGGCCTCAGGCCCGGAATGGAGACGACAATGCGTATCATCGATGTCTGCGAAGTCACAAAGCCGATCGCTTCGCCGATCCGCAACGCCTATATCGACTTCAGCAAGATGACGGCGAGCCTGGTGGCCGTCGTCACCGATGTCGTGAAAGACGGCCGCCGCGTGGTCGGTTACGGCTTCAATTCCAATGGCCGTTACGGGCAGGGCGGTCTCATCCGCGAGCGTTTCCGGGATCGCATTCTGGAGGCGGCACCGGAAGGCCTCGTCAATGATGCCGGCACTAATCTCGATCCGCACCGGGTCTGGGCGGCGATGATGAAGAATGAGAAACCCGGCGGTCATGGCGAGCGCTCGGTTGCGGTCGGCACGATCGACATGGCGGTCTGGGACGCCGTTGCCAAGATCGAGGGCAAGCCGCTCTTCCGGCTGCTCGCCGAGATGAAGGGCAGGGAGGCCGATCCCAAAGTCTTCGTTTACGCTGCCGGCGGCTATTATTATCCCGGCAAAGACAATAGCGCGCTGCGCAAAGAGATGCGCACCTATCTCGACCGCGGCTATACCGTGGTCAAGATGAAGATCGGCGGGGCTTCGATCGATGAGGATCGCGGCCGCATCGAATCCGTGCTGGAGGAGATCGGCTCTCAAGCGCAGCTCGCCGTCGATGCCAATGGTCGTTTCGATCTGGAGACCGGCATCGCCTATGCCAAGATGCTGCGCGACTATCCGCTCTTCTGGTACGAGGAGATCGGCGATCCCTTGGATTATTCGCTGCAGGCGGCGATCTCGGAATTCTACGATGCGCCGATGGCAACCGGCGAGAACCTCTTCTCGCATCAGGATGCCCGAAACCTTTTGCGCTATGGCGGCATGCGCGCCGACCGCGACTATCTGCAATTCGACTGCGCGCTCTCCTATGGTCTCGTCGAATATTTGCGCACGCTCGATGTGCTGCGCCAGTTCGGCTGGTCGCCCTCGCGCTGCATTCCGCATGGCGGCCACCAGATGTCGCTCAATATCGCCGCCGGCCTCGGCCTTGGCGGCAATGAGAGCTATCCGGATCTCTTCCAGCCCTATGGTGGCTTCCCTGATGGCGTTGCCGTGATCGACGGGCACATTACGATGCCGGAGCTGCCGGGCATCGGCTTCGAGGGCAAGTCCGATCTCATCAAGGTGATGCGGGAACTGGCGGAGTGAGGCGGTGAGCCGAAGCCCGGTGGCGAGGCACGAACAACAAGTGCGGACGCCCATTGAGCTGTGTCCTACCGGCGAGGGGTTCGACTGCTACTCCGTCATGCGGCTGGATCCAGGCCTCGTATTTTGAGAGGTCGATGAGTTTCCAGATTTCTTCGGGCGTTGCGCCGAACTCGCCGACGATATTGCAGTGAACCTCGGCGAAGACGGTTGGCGTCCTCTCCAGAACTTTCCTGGCGCCGCGCAGAACCTCGAACTCGTAGCCCTCCACATCGATCTTGATCAGATCAGGCCATATGCCGTTCGCTTCTGCCCATTCATCCAGGGTGACGACCGGGACTTCAATTCCGCCGTTATGCGAGACTTTCGCGTTCGAACGGGATTTTATGGAAAGCGAGCCGGGCTTCGACCCGACAGCGGCGTTGACCGCGATCACATTTTGCAGGCGATTGAGCTCCACATTCCGCCGTAGCACGCGAATATTGTCCGGATGCGGCTCAAAGCTGATGATGCGACCCTCGGGCCCGACGATCTTCGCCAGCAGCGTGCAATCGCGACCATGGTGAGCGCCGCATTCGAAAACCGTTGCGCCCTTCAGGCCAAGTGCCATCAATGCATCGAGTTCGTGGGAATGATCATTCTCTCTTTGTGCGTACCAGTTTTTCGCAAGGGGCGTTGTTACCGCAAAGATGAACGATATATCATTGACCGCCAGTTTCGCCTCATAAGGTTGAAATCCGAACGAGGTTACTGCGTCTTTCCACCTCGAATACAGAGCGGCTTTCCACCATTGCTTATCAAAATACTTTGATCTTGAAGATATAGGCATCGAGACTTCCTCCAGGGCTCGGCAATTTTCGGTTGCTCTAGCAGGGAAGAACACGCAGGAAAATTACTCAGATAGTTGTAGCGCATCCTTTAGTTGTAGTTGCGCCTGTTTTGCCTGTGATTACCGCGATTCCCGTATGACCGGCGATAAGGCTAGCTTTACCCGAAATTCCCCTAATCCTTCTTCTTTCGGCCTTCTGATGAACGGCGGCGAAATCGTGCTGCGGGCGCTGCGCGACAATGGTGTCGAGCATATTTTCGGCTATCCGGGCGCTGCCGTGCTGCCGATCTATGACGAAATCTTTCAGCAGGACGAGATCAGGCATCTCCTGGTTCGCCACGAGCAGGGCGCCGGACATGCGGCCGAAGGGTATGCGCGGGCAACCGGCAAGGTCGGCGTCATGCTGGTCACGTCAGGGCCAGGTGTCACCAATGCGGTGACGGCGCTGCAGGATGCGCTGATGGATTCCATTCCGCTCGTCTGCCTGACGGGGCAGGTGCCGACGACGCTGATCGGCACGGATGCCTTTCAGGAATGCGATACCGTCGGTATCACGCGACCCTGCACCAAGCATAATTTCCTCGTCAGCCATATCGACGATCTGGCGAGGACAATCCATCTCGCTTTCCGGATCGCCACATCGGGGAGGCCGGGGCCCGTTCTGGTCGATATGCCGAAGGATGTGCTGTTTGCGAGCGGTGTCTATATCGGTCCAGAGGAGGTTTCGATGCCGGCGCGCTTCCAGCCACGGCGGGGTGTTGATCGCGAGGCGATTGCGGCGGCGGTCGGGCTGATGGCGCAGGCTGAACGCCCGGTCCTCTACACCGGCGGCGGCATCATCAATTCGGGGCCGGAGGCGTCGCGCCTGCTGCGGGAACTCGTGGGACTGACGGGCTTCCCGGTTACCTCCACGCTGATGGGGCTCGGAGCCTATCCGGCGAGCGGGCCGAACTGGCTGAAGATGTCAGGCATGCATGGCTCCTACGAGGCCAATATGGCGATGCATGATTGCGACCTGATGATCGCGATCGGTGCGCGTTTCGACGATCGCGTCACCTCGCGCACCGACAAGTTCTCGCCGGGCTCGAGGAAGATCCATATCGATATCGATCCGTCCTCGATCAACAAGAATGTCGCTGTCGATATCGGTATCACGGGTGATGCCGCTGCGGTCCTTGCGGAGATGATCGAGGCATGGCGGGCGCTGCCCGAGGCGCCGCAGCGGAAACGGCTCGATGCATGGTGGGCGGAGATCGAGGGGTGGAGGGCGCGAAAATCCTTTGCCTATGAGATGCGCCGGGACGAGATCATGCCGCAGTATGCGCTGGAACGGCTGCATGCGCTGACGACCGATCTGGATCCAATCGTCACGACCGATGTCGGCCAGCATCAGATGTGGGCGGCGCAGCTCTTCGGCATCGAGGGGCCGAACCGGTGGCTGACATCAGGCGGGCTCGGAACGATGGGATACGGTTTGCCGGCGGCAATCGGGGCGCAGATCGCCCATCCCGGACGGCTGGTTCTCGGCATTGTCGGCGATGGCTCGGTACAGATGACGCTGAAGGAGCTTTCGGCGGCGATGCAGCATCAGGCGCCGGTCAAGATCTTCATCCTCAATAATGCGCAGCTCGGGATGATCCGGCAATGGCAGCAGATCCTGCATGGCAACCGCCGGGACCGATCCTACTCCGCCTCCCTGCCGGATTTCGTCAGACTGGCGGAAGCCTACGGGGCGGTTGGCATCCGGTGCGAGAAACCGGATGAACTGGATGCGAAGATCCGGGAGATGATCGCGATCGACCGGCCGGTGCTTTTCGATTGCCGGGTCGCGGCGCTCGAAAATGTCTATCCGATGGTCCGCAGCGGCCGGCCGCATAATGACATGCTGTTCGGCGAGGATGTGCGTGCGGCGGAAGCGGAAGGCGTATTCGGCTTCAGCCAGGGGCTGGTCTGAGCGTCGGTCCGATTGGCCGGTGTCGGGGACATCGGCCAATCATGCGGGCCTTATTTCGACAGAATAATATGCGCTGCCAGTTCGGTCATCTCGTGGGATTTGACGGAGAAGCCGAGCGCCGGCAGGTCGATGCCTTCGAACATGGCTTCGCCCTTTCCGAGGACAACGGGGGAGATCGCGAATTGCATTTCGTCGATCAGGCCGGCTTTCAGATATTGGCGCACGGTGCTGACGCCGCCACCGATCTTGACGTCCTTGTCGCCGGCTGCGGCCTTCGCCTTTTCCAGCGCTTCCTCAATGCCGCCGGTGATGAAATGAAAGGTGGTGCCGCCCTCCATGACGATGGGCTCGCGGGCATAGTGGGTGAGGATGAAGGTCGGCGCGTGATAGGGCGGGTTCGGCCCCCACCAGCCTTTCCACTCTTCATCCGGCCATTCGCCCCTGATCGGGCCAAACATGTTGCGGCCGAGGATGAAGGCGCCGAAGCCGGTATTGCCGGCAGAGGCATATTTCTCATCGACGCCGGTCGAACCGCCGTCCTTGCCGATCATGGTGCGGAAGGTGCGCGTGCCGAAGAACCACTGGTGCAGTTCCATGCCGCGTTTGCCCAGGGGATCGTTGATGCTCTGGTCGGGGCCGGCGCCGAAACCATCGATCGAAAGAGAAAATGCAGCGACGCGTACACGGGTCATATCAGCCTCCATCTGATTGCGTTTTGAAACTAGTTGAGTTGTTGCATTACCGATCCTATAATGCAACTGGTTTTCGTGCGGAGTCGGATATGGATATCGAAATACGGTCGGGCTGCCCGATCAACCTGACGATGGAGGTGCTGGGCGACCGATGGAGCCTCGTCATCATCAGGGATATCATGTTCGGCAACCGGCGTCATTTTCGCGAACTTCTGAACCGGTCGGAGGAAGGCATTGCCTCCAACATTCTGGCGGCACGGCTGAAGCGGCTGATGTCCTACGGGCTGATCAGCAAACTCGACGATCCCTCCCATAGCCAGAAGGCGATCTACAGCTTGACGGAAGCCTCCATCCAGCTCGTGCCCATGTTCGCGATGATCGGCGCCTGGGGCCGCCGGCACCTGCCGGTCAGCGAGGATCTAAGCATCCGCGCCGAGTTGCTGGAAGAGGGCGGGCAGCCGCTCTGGGACGAGTTCATGGCGGACCTGCGTCGGATCCATATCGAGGATCCGATCGGCGGGGCGAATGGCACGGTCAAATCGCCGGTTCTGGCGCGGCTGACGGCGGCGTTTCTGGAAGTGCGGGCGAAGATGGATGCGCCGGCGAGCTAAATTCTGGCTGCTGAAGCTCAGGAAGATTTCGAAGGCCAAGTCGAAAGCGCCTGTTCGGCAACGGCCTCCAGCATCTCGCGGCTGAAACCGGCCTTGGCCTGCACGGCCATGCCGTGTCCGACTGCCAACAGGAATGCCGCCAGCGCAGCGGGCTTGGCGGTCTCGGGCAGGTCGCCTTCGGTCTTTGCCCGTTCGAAACGCTCACGAAGCTGTCTTTCGCCGACCGCACGGGCCTCGATCAGGGCCTGCCGCACCGGTTCGGATTCATCCGATCCCGCCAGCACGCCATTGATGCCGAGGCAGCCCCTGTGGGTGGGAAAACGCGTGTGGAGATCAATCGCGTTGGATAGGATGAACGCAGCGACCTCCCGCGATGTCGGCAGCTCCAATGCTTTCGGGATATAATCCAGGTACCGCTCGTAATAACGATCCAGCACCTGGCGGAAGAGCGCTTCCTTGTTGCCGAAGGCGGAATAGAGCGCCGGCCGTTCGACGCCGGTCGCCTCGGTCAGATCTGCATAGGACGCGCCTTCATAGCCCTTGCGCCAGAAGACGCAAAGCGCGGCATCGAGCGCTTTTTCCACATCAAACTCGCGATGGCGTCCCATCAGATCGACTCAAATGAATTTCATAATGATCGTTATTAAACTACTTGACAGCCTTTGTCCAGATTTCATACCAATCGTTATCGTAACGATCGTTACGAAATTAGCGCCCTGCCGGACAGTAGGGTCCCGTGGTGGCTCGATGGGTATGGAAAGGACTGATATGTCTGACATTTTGAAGGGAAAGGTCGCACTCGTGACCGGCGGTTCGCGCGGGCTGGGTGCTGCTGCGGCAGAGGCGCTGGCGGAGCAGGGGGCGGATGTCGCGATCAGCTATGTCGCCTCGGCCGAGAAGGCGGAAGCTGTCGTCGGAAAGCTGCGGGCGAGGGGTGTGCGGGCGCTGGCGATCCAGAGCGATCAGGCGGATATGGCAGCGGCCAAGCCGCTGGTCGGCAAGGTCCTCGCCTATTTCGGCAGGCTCGACATCCTCGTCAACAACGCGGCGATTGCCGTGCAGGGCCGGACGGTCGACGATCCCGAGCTCGATACGGTCAATCTCGATCGCCAGTGGCAGGTCAACGTCATGGGTGCGGTGGCGACGACGCGGGCAGCAGCACAGGTGATCTCCGATGGCGGGCGGATCATCTTCATCGGCTCGCTGCTCGGCAGCCGCGTGCCGTTCTCGGGAGTTGCCGATTATGCGGGAACGAAGGCTGCGATTTCAGGCTATGCGAAGGGTGTGGCGCGTGATCTCGGCCGGCGCAACATTACCGTCAACGTCGTTCAGCCCGGCATCATGCCGACGGATATGGCGGCCGATGTGCGCGACAATCTGCCTGACGCGGTCATGGACCTGCATCCGATCCGGCGCATCGCGACGCTGGAGGAAGTCTCGGCGGCCATCGGTTTCCTGGCCGGGCCGAATGGCGGCTATATCAGCGGCGGCGTGATCGACATTTCCGGCGGGCTGCAGGTCTGAAATCAAAACGGCCTGCCGCCTGCGGAGCTGAGAAATTCCGCAGGCGGCCGTCTTGTGAGACCGGTCAGGCCGCAAGGCTGCCGTAGTCCATCGCGTCGAGATCGGCGATCAGGCCGGGTCCGGTTGGGTGCCAGCCGAGGATGCGGCGGGTCTTTTCGCTCGATGCCGGGAAGTCGAGACCGGCAAACATTGCCATCCAGCCGAAATGTTCGGCTGCCTTTTCCGGCTCAAGCGAGATAACGGGCAGTTTCAGGCCGCGGCCCAGCGCCTCGGCGATCTCGCGCATCGTCACACCTTCCTCGTCGACGGCATTGTAGCGGGCACCAGGTTCGCCGCGTTCGATCGCAAGGCGATAGAGCAGGGCGACATCGAGCAGATGGGCTGCCGGGAAGCGGTTGCGGCCTTCGCCGACATAGGCGGATGCGCCCTTGGCTCTCGATATTTCGATGAGCGGCGAGACGAGGCCCTGCTTGAACGTGTTGTGGACCTGCGGAAGGCGCATGACGGAGACGTTGACGCCCTGATCAAGCAGGGCATTGCCGGCAAGCTCGGAAGCGATGCGCGGGTTCGGATGCTCGATGTTGAAGACATCCTCGCTCGCCGGTTCGCCGAGATGGGCATTGCCGATGCCGGTGCCGGAGGTGATGAGGAGGGGGCGGTTCGAGCCTTTCAGGGCCTCGCCCATCGCCGCGATGACGCGACCGTCCTTCTGGCAATTCTCGACGAAGCGGGAAAAATCATGGTCGAAGGCCGTATGGATGACGGCATCGGCCTTCTCGACGCCGGCTCGCACGCTTTCGGGCTCTTCCAGCACGCCGCGGTGGACCTCGACGCCGGCTGCTTCGAGCGTTTTCGCGCCGGCGTCGGAACGGGTCATGCCGATGACATGATGGCCTGCCTTCTGGAGTTCCGGCACGATGGCCGAGCCGATGAAGCCGGTGGCGCCGGTGAGGAATATGCGCATGTCGTGTCTCCTTATTGCGAAGAAGCCCACTATTGCGCTATGTTTTATGCTGTTAAAGTAGTGACTTTATCCTATTATAATGGCTAACAGGAACAGTATGAGCACTGACGCCAACGCTCTTGGCACCTTCCTTCGCGACCGCCGCACGCGCCTCGATCCGGCCGTATTCGGTTTTTCCGGGCGCCGGCGCACGCCGGGCTTGAGGCGGGAAGAGGTGGCACAGCGCGCCAATATCAGCCCGACCTGGTACACATGGCTGGAGCAGGGACGGGGCGGAGCGCCATCGGCCGACGTCCTGAACCGGATCGCCAATGGCCTGATGCTGACCGAGCCGGAGCGCGAGCATCTCTTCATCCTCGGCCTCGGCCGGCCGCCCGAGGTGCGCTACCGCGCGGTGGAGGGCATCAGCCCACGCCTGCAGCGTCTCATCGATACGCTGGAGGTGAGCCCGGCGCTGGTGCGCACGCCCGCCTGGGACATCGTTGCCTGGAACCGGGCGGCGACCGTCGTCATGACCGATTACGGCAAGCTTGCACCCGAAGACCGCAACGTCCTGCGTCTGCTCTTCTGCAACCCCAATGTCCGCAACGTCCAGCATGACTGGGAAACCATGGCCCGCTTCGTCGTCGGCGCCTTTCGGGCGGATGCAGCGCGCGCCGGCGCGACCTCGGAGATATCAGCGCTGGTCGAGGAGCTCAGCCTCGCCAGTCCCGAATTCAAGAGGATCTGGCAGGAGAACGACGTGATCTCCCATGGCGAGGGTACCAAACGGCTGAGACATCCCGTTCTTGGCGATATCGCGCTGGAATATTCGAGCTTTGCCATCGACGGCCGGCCGGATCTCAATATGGTCGTCTACAATCCCGTCGATCCCGATGTCGCCAAGCGCATTCGCAAGCTGGTCGCGGAGGAGAAAGACCGCGGGGCGCTTTAGAGCCTTTCCTGGTTAGATTGCGGCATTCTGGCGAGCATCTTTGCGCCAGGATCAAAGGCGATCGGCTCGGACGTACTAGGCACGCCTGCGCAGCGTGAACACCGTCAGTTCCGAAGGCCGGCCGAGCCGCAGCGCAAAGCCGGGCCAAAGTGCAGTTCCATTATTCACGTAGAGATACATGCCGCCGACCTCGTAGAGGCCGGAGACGAAGCCTCCATTGGCGCGGGCGACCAGGCGATCGAGGCCGAGGATCATGCCGCCATGGGTATGGCCGGACAGTTGCAGCGCGATGCCTCGCTTTGCCGTTTCAGCTGCCATTCTCGGCTGATGATCGAGGAGAATGACCGGGGCTCCGGGCGGAGCGCCGTTCAATGCCGCCGCAAGATCGGGATTCGGCATGATTCTCCCGAAAGCCGCAAGATCCGTCACGCCGGCAATGACGATGCGATCAGCACCGCGCGCGATGACCGCATGTTCATTCGTCAGCATGCGCATGCCAAGGCTGGCGTTGTGCTCTATCCAGTCGTCATAGCCGAAATAATATTCGTGATTGCCGGGGATGGCGAAAATGCCGTCGGGTGCCTGGAGCCTCGCCAGCGGGGCGATATCGCCGCGGCGCCTCTCCAGGCGGCCGTCGATGAAATCGCCGGTCACGACAATCAGATCGGCGTCCAGCTCATTGGCTTTCTTCACGACAGTTTCCGCCCAGGAGACCGGAAAGAGGCGGCTGAGGTGGAGGTCGGTCAATTGCAGGACGCGGTAGCCGTCAAAACTTTCGGGGAGATCCTTGATTGGTATCTCGACATTCTTCACGGGCGGAATGCGCACGGCTCCAGCGACGCCGAAAGCGGCCAGGCCAAAGGCCGCGAGCCCGATGCCATAGCGGATCTCGGGGGGCACTGCCGGCAATTGCCCCTCCACGAGAGCAAGGACGAGTGAGGCGGCATCGAGCGCGATCTGGAAGACTGCCAGCAGGAGCGTCGCGCCGAAGAGGAAATTCAGCACGATAATCAGCGGGCGCGGATATTCGGGCGCGAAGACGGAACCTGACGAGATACGGTTCAGCAGGACCTGCTGGGAGCCGACTAGGAGCACTCCGGCAGCGAGGACCTTGGCGGGCCATATCCAAGGCAGGGGCAGAAGAAAGCGGAGAACGACCAACAGCCAGGGGAGCCCGAGGACAACATGAAACATGTAAATATGCCTGTGATTATCCTGGGTTACGGGCCGGAGTGAAGAGAATGAATCCGATGATTTGGGGAATGTGGGTGTCTAGAGCCGGCTGCGCAAGGACCTTTCTGAGACCTCGGAGCGCCACATGCAAGCGAGGCTTTTTGTCAGGTATTCCGGGGCTCGCTGTCTCCAACATATCCTTCGCGCCGGAACCGATGGGTTCAGCCTTGCTTCTGCGCCTCGATGAGCAGCCAGTCTATGACGGTATCGAGGGCCGGGGATTTCCGGTAGCGAGGCCAGACGAGATAGAAGTCCGATGGACCGCGCAGCGTGCCTTCGAAGACGCGCTGCAACCGGCCTTTCTCAAGATCGTCGGCGACGAATCCGCGGTTTGCAAGGGCGATGCCCTGGCCGGCAATGGCCGCTTCGATCGCGTGTGAGGTTTGTGAAAAGCTGATGCCCTTGAAGTAAGGGCTTTTGCTGTTGGCGAAGTAGCGTTCGACGAATTCCGGCCAGAAATTATGAGCGTCATGCAGCAGCGGATAGGCAGCCAGTTCTTCCCCCGTGCGCGGCGCCGGCCTTCCGGCAAGCAGCAGGGGGCTGCAGACGGCGACGATCTCCTGCTCGAAGAGAAGCTCGGCGTTGAGACCCGGTCCGAAGGGCGGGCGGCCATAGCGCACTGCAAGATCCACCCCATCGACCTGAAAGTTCGAGAGGCGCTCGACAGCGAGGATGTGAAGGTCAAGATCGGGGTGCAGAGCGGTGAAATCGGGCAGACGCGGGATCAGCCATTTGGAGGCGAAGGTCGGCGTCGTGCTGATCGTCAGCTTGATCGCCTGCGGTTTCAATTCGCCGGTTGCCCGCGCGATGATCTCGAAGGCGCGCCTGATATCGGCAATATAGCGGCGGCCTTCTGATGTCAGCGCCAGCGTGCGCGGCAGGCGTTCGAAGAGGTTCATTCCGAGCTGTGCTTCGAGACCGCGAACCTGCTGGGCGACAGCACCCTGGGTGACGCCGAGTTCCTCGGCTGCCAGCCGGAAGTTCAGGTGGCGCGCGGCGACCTCGAAAGCCTTAAGGCCGTTGAGGGAGGGAAGATTTCCGATGACATCGCTCATTCGATATTCTTGTCGTTAGGGATAGTTTTTCTACTGGTAAAGAGAAGGAGAACTGTTTCGTCGATGTGTTACGGACATGGTACCTTGCTGCTTTCCAGCGATCAATCAAGGTCGCGAATCGTGGAGGGCATCTGCATGTCAGTAGAAAAAGTGGCTATTATCACCGCAGGCGGCAGCGGCATGGGGGCCGAGAGCGCAAGGCGTCTTGCAGCCGATGGCTACAAGGTCGCGATCCTGTCCTCGTCGGGCAAGGGGGAGGCGCTTTCGAAGGAACTCGGCGGTGTCGGCGTGACCGGCTCCAACCAGTCGAATGACGACCTGAAACGGCTGGTCGATGCGGCCATGAAGGAATGGGGGCGCATCGACGTTCTCGTCAACAGCGCCGGCCACGGGCCGCGCGCACCGCTGAATGAGATCACCGACGAGCAGTGGCATACGGCCATGGATGTCTACCTGATGAACGTCATCCGTCCGGTGCGGCTGGTGACGCCGATCATGCAGGCGCAGAAAAAGGGCGCGATCGTCAATATCTCGACGGCCTGGGTCTTCGAGCCGTCGACGATGTTCCCGACCTCGGCGGTCTTTCGTGCCGGCCTTGCCGCCTATACAAAGCTCTTTGCCGACACCTATGCGGCCGAAAATATTCGCATGAACAACGTGCTGCCCGGCTGGATCGACAGCCTGCCGGCAACCGAGGAGCGGCGCGAGAACGTGCCGATGAAGCGTTATGGAACGAGTGCCGAAGTGGCGGCCACGATTGCTTTTCTGGTGTCGGACGGGGCGGGCTACATTACCGGGCAGAGCCTGAAGGTGGACGGCGGGTTGATGCGGTCGGTTTGAAACGGGCCGGTCGGGCGGCTGGGCGCGACGGCTTGAACTCTTTCGCTCTCAGCCTATTGTCCGGCTGTGAACGCGACGATCGAGAAGGCTAGATGCCATGCACAAATTCACTGTGTCCATCACCCGAGAGATCGAGGCCGATACCGCGGAGGAAGCCGCGCTTCTCCTCTATCAGGAGCTCGCCAGGGAAGCGCCGCCCCTTCACTACCTGATCATGGACGAGACGAAGAGGGCAACCGGCCTGACGCTGGATCGGGAAAAGGCAGATGAATTTGCCGCTGCCGATCACACCGCTGATCCTGGTAATTGGTAGGCCGGCCGGGCGGTATCCATCACTTTTTCTCGCCCAGATATCGGAACAGGGTCTCTTTCCACGCGTCGTCATGGATCGCTTCGAGAATGGCGACATCGATCGCCTTGCGGTAGCGACTGCCGGCCGGCATGGCCATGCCGTGGTTTTGCGGTTCGAAGACCGTGTCCAGCACCTTAACGCTTCCGGCAAACTCTTGCGCGGCCGTCCAGGCCAACAGCGGCTTGTCGTAGACGAAGGCGTCGATGGAACCGGAGGCGAGAGCCCTGAAGCCGTCCTGCACCTTGTCGAAATCCCGGTGCCGGATGCGTTCGCCGTCGAGATATCCCGTCGTTGCCGATCCCGCGACCGCGCCGACGCGCACCCTTGGCAGATCCTCGACGCCATTCACCAGTCCCCTGATCTGACGCGTGGTCAGCGCTGATGTAACGCTTGCGGTAAAGACCGCGATGGTGATGATCGAGACGACCATCCAGATAATCGCCAACATGCGTCCGGCAAGTGTCTTCGGCCCGCGATGGCCGGTGCTTGCCTGCGTCATCGCTTCGGCGGACCACCAGATGCTGGCGCCGAGGCCCCGGGCCGCGCCGCCGCCGAAATCCTCGTTGTGGCGGTGCTCGAACAGCCAGATCAAGGCTCCCACGGCCAGCGAAATGCCGATCAGGGCGCCAACCGCCTGCAAGAAGCCGAGCGAGGTCATCGTCCGGATGATCTCGTGCCAGACGGAAATGCTCTGGACGGAGACGGCTATGCCGAGGCCGGTGTCGTAGAAGGGCTGCGAGAAATCGACATTGCGCTCCCGTTCGGCGGTGATGGTGATGGCCGCGACCGAGACGTCATAGTCGCCGCGCTTCGTCGCATCGAGAAGGCTCTGGACGGAGGGCTCCTCGACCAGCCGGTATTTGACGCCGAGCTTGCCGGCGACCTGTTGCCATAGATCGATCGAAAGGCCCGTCCAGGCGCCATCCGGCCCCTTGATCGCGAAGGGCGGGGCTTGCTTGGTGCCGATTACCAGTTCGCGGTCCGGAAACTCGGCCGGGGCGGCAGGGGCACTGCGGGGAAGACATGCAGGCAAACAGATGAGAAAGACCGCCATGACAGCCGTCAGCCTGCCGTGCTTCTTCCTGCCTGGCGGGTGCGGAGTATTCGCTGTCATGAACCCTTCCCCGTCTTATGGCTCCGGTATTCAGAGGCTGCCGTACGATCGCCGCCTGCTCGTCTCGCCGCTGATGCAGACGCAGAACCTGCCGATGGTGAACTGCTCGCGCGGGTTTACGATCATCCTGGACGGCGCAGGCATCCGGCAAGTACGCAACTGTAAATGTAACGTTCGTTCCCGATTACAAGCGCCGGACAATTCCTGAGCCCAACTCACAAGCCTTTCCGGCATTCGGCCGCTAATCCGGATAATCCGGCGGCGCTATATCCCCGTCGGCGCGGCCTCCCGCGCTCTCTGTTTCCAACAGCTTCTGCAAGGGACAAGCCATTGAGAACCTCAGGATATGCCGCAACCGATGCGAATACGCCGCTGCAACCTTTCTCCTTCGATCGCCGGGAATTGCGTCCCGAGGACGTGGCGATCGACATCCTCTATTGCGGGGTCTGCCACACGGACCTGCACATGACCCGCAACGACTGGGGCTTTTCAGCCTATCCGGTCGTGCCGGGGCATGAGATCGTCGGGCGTGTTTCGGCCGTCGGCAGTGCTGTGTCGCGCTTCAGGGCGGGCGATAATGTCGCTGTCGGCACCATCGTCGACAGCTGCATGGAGTGCCCCAACTGCCGGCGCAATGAAGAACAGATGTGCTACAAGGGCGTCACTGTCACCTATAACGGCCGGGATCGGGTGACGGGCGAGACCACCTATGGCGGCTATTCCGATCATATCGTCGTGCGCGAGGAATTCGTGCTCAGGGTGCCGGATGGGCTGGATCTTGCGCGCGTCGGGCCGCTGCTCTGCGCGGGGATCACCACCTATTCGCCGCTGCGCACGTGGAATGTCGGCCCGGGCAGCCGGGTGGGCGTGATCGGGCTTGGCGGGCTCGGGCATCTGGCGGTGAAATTCGCCTCTGCACTGGGCGCCGAAGTGACGGTGCTGACGCGCTCGGAGGGCAAGATCGGCACGGCGCGCGCACTCGGCGCCGACAAGGTGCTGCTGTCGACCGATGCGGCGCAGATGGAGGCGGCCGCCTTTGCCTTCGACGTGATCATCGATACCGTGCCCTATGAGCATGATCTCGGCCCCTATCTCAACCTGCTCGATTCGGACGGAACGCTTGTCATTGCCGGCTCGCTGGTCGATACGCCCAAATTCAGCAACCTGCCGCTGATCAAGGGGCGCCGGCGCATCGCGGGCACGCCGAGCGGCGGGATCAAAGAGACGCAAGAGATGCTGGATTTCTGCGGCCGCAGAAATATCCTGCCGGAATGCGAGATGATCGCCATGGGCGATATCGCCAGAGCCTTCGAACGGCTGGAGCGGGGCGATGTGCGCTACCGTTTCGTCATCGACATGGCGACGATGCCGGCTGCACAGGCCGCCTGATCTCCCAAAATTGCTAATCTGGGTGGCGTTTCGGGATGGCCCGCAGCGCCTCGACGAAGACCGAAAGGGCCGGCGGCATCTGTCGCCGGCTCGGATAATAGATGGAATAGCCGGTAAACGGCTTGCAGTAGTCCTCGAGCACGCGGATCAGCCGACCGCTTTTGATATGTTCGGCGGCGAAATCCTCGAAGACATAGACGAGGCCCGAACCGGCAAGGGCCGCCTCGATCATCATCTCGGAATCATTGACCATGAAGCTGCCCGAGACCTTCACCTCGATGTCGCGGCCATTCTCCTCGAATTCCCAGGCATAGGGTCCGCCCATCGAGGCCATGTAATAGGTAACGCAATCATGGTCGGCGAGATCGGCAGGCCGTTTCGGCAGCGGATAGCGGGCGAAATAATCGGGCGAGCCGACGATCGCCGCGCGGATATCGGGGCCGATGCGCAAGCCCACCATATCCTTGTCGATGCGCTCGCCGAAACGGATGCCGGCATCGAAGCGCGAGGCGACGATATCCTCGAAACGGTCGCCGACGATGAGCTCCACACGGATATCGGGATAGGTGCGGTGAAATTCCGGCAAGATGGGCATGACGAGCGAGGCGGCGGCATGTTTGCCTGCCGTGATGCGCACGGTCCCGGAGGGTCTTTCTCTGAAATTGCCGAGTTCCTGCAGGCCGCGGTTGATCTCGGCGAAGGCCGGCTGGAGGGTGAGCAGAAGGCGTTCGCCGGCCTCTGTCGTCGCCACACTGCGGGTGGTGCGGGCAAGCAGGCGCATGCCGAGCCGCTCCTCCAGCTGACGCATCATGTGGCTCAAGCCCGAGGAGGAAATGCCAAGCCGGGCGGCGGCGCGGGTGAAGCTCTTCTCCTCGGCGACGATGACGAAGGCGGCGAGATCATCGAAATCGTGACGTTTCATTTCTGACCTGCCTTCATGAATGGTTTGACCGCTGTGATGCGCCGTTCACATATCTAAGGCAGGGTAAAGGGTGCTCGCAAGATGGGTGCCGATTGCGGTGGCAACGCCTTCGCTTTCGCAAATCAGCGATGACACGAATTTGACTTCGTGCTAAATGGATATCCACTGGTGGAGGAGAGACTATGAGTATTTTCGACGGCTTAGGCAGTGTTCTCTCGGATGTGCTTGCCGGCAGGCAAGTCGATTACGTCGCAGTCGCGACCCGAATATTCGACAATGCCGGCGGGCTGCAGGGCATTGTTTCCCAGCTCAATTCGGCCGGCCTCGGTGAGCAGGTCTCATCCTGGATCGGCACCGGCCACAATCTTCCCGTATCGGCAGAGCAGATCGAGCAAGCCTTGTCCTCGGATCAACTCCGCGATCTCGCCGCCAAGTTCGGCGTCAATACCGACGACGTGGCCAAGTTGCTCGCCGAGCATCTGCCGAAAGCGGTCGATGCCGCGACGCCTGGCGGAACCCTTTCGCAAGCCTCTTAGACGTGCATGCCTTGACTGCCCCAACCGAGGATATCCCATGATTGCAAAATTGCTTGTGCCAGCATCCGTCGGAGCGCTGATTGCTGCCGCCGCCTTCGTTTCTCCGGCCTCCGCGCTGACCATGAAGGAATGCAGCGCCAAATATCAGACGGCCAAGGCCGATGGTTCGGCCAAGGACATGAAGTGGAACGACTTCCGGGCGAAGTTCTGCGGCGCCGATGCTGCCGCCGAAGACGCCGCCGATGACAAGGCCGTTGCCGCGACGACGGAAAAGGAACCCGAAAAGCCGACGATCAAGGCTCCCAAGAGCGTGACCATGCCGAAGGCGATCGACAAGAAATATGCGAACGAAACGCCCGCCAAGGGCCGCCTGCATACCTGCGTCGACAGCTATCATGCCAACAAGGATGCAGGCACGCTCAGCGATCTGAAATGGATCCAGAAGGGCGGCGGTTTCTGGAGCCTTTGCAATACGGCGCTCAAGGCCGGTGGCTGAGGCGTAAGCCAGCCCTGCCTGTTATCCGCGAATTGAGCCGCGGCCCTAATCTCACACGGAGCGGAGAGGGCCGCGGACATGATTTCCCTGGATGCGCTGTCCGCCGACCGCCGGCGACCTTGACGAGATCTAGTACGAGATAGCGTCTTCCATTTCTTCCCGACCCTGCAGGATGCGGTCGATCAGCCCCCATTCCAAGGCCTCCTCGACTGTCATGAAACGGTCGCGATCCATCGCCCGCTCGAACTCGTCGTAGGATCGGCCGCAATGCTCGGCATAGAGGCTCGTCATGCGCTGCTTGGTCTTGCGGATCTCCTCGGCGTGGATGAGCATATCCGAGGCCTGGCCCTGGAAGCCGCCGAGCGGCTGGTGGATGAGGATGCTGGCGTTCGGCAGGGCATAGCGCTCTCCGGGCTGGCCCGCCATCAGCAGGAACGAGCCCATCGAGCGGGCCGTTCCCATGCAGAGCGTGTGCACCGGCGCGCGGATGAAGCGCATCGTGTCATACATGGCAAACCCGCTGGTCACGACGCCGCCCGGCGAATTGATGTAGAGATTGATCGGTTTTTTCGGGTTTTCGGCTTCGAGAAACAGAAGCTGGGCGCAGACGAGGGCGGAAACCGTATCGTTGATCTCGCCGTTCAGAAAGATGATCCGCTCGCGCAGGAGGCGGGAATAGATATCGAAAGAGCGCTCCCCTCTTGAGGATTGCTCTACGACCATGGGGACGAGCTGCATCGCTTCGCGCATTGGCGAACTCCAATCTTCCAGTTTTTGACAGGGACAGGCTGCCGCCTCAGGCGGCGAGCATGAGCGTCGGGCTGTTGCTGTTGGCGACCGTTTTTGAAAGCCGCTCGAAGGTGGCGCCGGTCAGCTCGTGGATGATCCGCAGGCTGGTGCCGCCCGATGCATTCGGCGCGATCGCGAAGGTGACGGTGCTTTCGAGATAGGGCGGAGTATCGTCGCGCAGCTTGTAGCGGATTTCCCGGCCCGGCATCTCGGATAGTGACTGCGCCTCGGCCAGCGCTTCCTTCGGCAGCCACTTTTCCCGGAACTCGGCGATGCTGATTGCCCGCCAGACCTTTTCCGGCGGAGCATCCAGCTCGTACGTCTGTTCGAAGCCGCTTTGTTGTTGCCTGGCCTGCACTTTGGCCTTCACGTCGTTCATTGGTCCATATCCTTCAGCAAGAGCCTGAGAGCGTCGATGCGGGCAGGCCAGTAGGCGCGATATTTCGCCAGCCATTCCGCGATGAGGGCAAGCCCGTCCGGATCGACTTCGTAATTCACGAAACGGCCCTCCTTCTGCTCGCGCACCAGCCCTGCTGCCCGCAACACGGCGAGATGCTGGGACATGGCCGGCTGGCTGATGTCCATGCCCTGGCGCAGCGCGCTGGCATTCATGCTGCCGGCCGCCAGCTTCTCGAAGATCGTGCGGCGGGTCGGGTCGGCGAGCGCGCGGAAAATATCGTGTTCCATCATGAATAACACATAAGCACAGACTTATGTGATTCGCAAGAGTTGATGAAGGACGAAGCTATGCGCTCGGAAAGAATGATTGGGAGAGAGGGGTGACGATACACACTGGACGTTCGACGCGCTCGCTGCCGGCCTAGCGTTCGATCGACCCCTGGCGGCGGATCTTTTTCTGCAGCAGGAGTACGCCATAAAGCAGCGCCTCGGCAGTCGGCGGACAGCCGGGGACGTAGATGTCTACCGGGATGACGCGGTCGCAGCCGCGCACGACCGAGTAGGAATAGTGGTAATAGCCGCCGCCGTTGGCGCAGGAGCCCATGGAAATGACGTAGCGGGGCTCCGGCATCTGGTCGTAGACCTTGCGCAGCGCCGGCGCCATCTTGTTGCAGAGCGTGCCGGCGACGATCATCAGATCGGACTGACGCGGGCTTGCGCGGGGTGCGACGCCGAAGCGCTCCATATCGTAACGGGGCATGGCGACCTGCATCATCTCGATGGCGCAGCAGGCGAGCCCGAAGGTCATCCACATCAGCGAACCGGTGCGTGCCCAGGTGATGAGATCGTCTGCCGACGTCACGATGAAGCCGCGATCGGCAAGCTCGTCGTTCATGTCCTGAAAATTGGCAGGCATCAGGATTTGGGATCGATCCGGCATGATTTTCCCTTTCGAAGAGACTTTCAAACCTGATGTGAGCGCCAAGGTTCCCGCCGGCGGGAAAAAGGTTTTGTCTCTGGAACATTGCTGGTCCGGGCTCGTTGAGTTTCCTCAGGAGGACAAGACCATGACACGTCCTGTTGCAGCGATCAGGATCCTGGCGCCCGAACCTCCGTCGGTGCCCGTTCCGCCGCCTGGAAAACCCGCTCCGCCCGTGAAGGAGCCGATGCCCGACAAGCAGGGCAGCGACGAGCCGGCGCCTGATCCTGGCGAAGACGAGATTCCTCCGGAGGCCGCGCCGTGACGCCGGCGACGAAATACCAGGTCAAGTACATGTCGATCTATATCGGCCTGATATTGCTTGTCGCCGTGATCATCACGGTCGGATCTCTCGTCGCCGCACGGTGACAGGCTTCCGGCGGCGACGGGCTTCGGGAACAAAGGCGTAACGAGGCGGTTCGAAACGTCATCATCAGCAGCTGGAGCAAAGCCATGACTGGACGTCAGGAAGGCGCGAATTTCGCGCTTGTGCCGTCAGGCGAGCCGAATGTTTTCCACCTGACCGTCGACGGCAAATATGTCGGAACCATTGCCAGCGATGGCGACACCCTATCGGCGGCAAAACCCTGGGGATGGCGGCTGCAGATTGGCGACGGCACGCTGGGCGATACGCCGCTGGCAGGCCGGTCGCATAGTATCGACGAGGCGCTGGCCGAGGCACGACACGCTTACGAACGGCATCAGCACACGCTCTCGCATCGCATGTGAACAGTGTCCTCGTCTGCGGGATGACAGATCCTGCACCGTGCCGGCGTGATCCGCTGGACGATGCACTGCGATCGACAACTGTCAAGCAAGGTTTCACCCCCCCCTCTGCCCTGCCGGGCATCTCCCCCACAAGGAGGGAGATTGGCTGGGGGCGCCGGTTTCCCCAAACAACTGATGTTACAATCTGCGCGCCGTCAGAGATGTGCGAAGCTCGTGCCTCTAGCCGATCTCCCTCCTTGTGGGGGAGATGTCCGGCAGGACAGAGGGGGGTGAACCTTGCTCGACTCCAGACGGCCCGGCAGAGCAGCGCAGGGGCGGGCTCAGCCTCATGCCAAGCGTGGGCGAACGAATGTCGCATTGAGCTTTGGTCGAGATGCCGCTATCACGGATTCGATGCTGAGGCACGGGTCTTGGGCCGCTGGGGAAAGATGCAACACCGTCTTGATAGAATCGAGCAATTGATCGTGCGCATTCTGTGCGCCATCGCGCTCGTCTTCGTCGGCTTTGCGCATCAGGTTCCGGCGGCAGCCGAGGACGCTCTCAGCCCTGCCGCATTTGCCCAATACGTGCTGCCTGACGGCACGCTGCCGACGCTCTGCGTTACCGTTGTCGACGACAGCGGCAAGGAACATGGCAAGATCGCGCATCTCAATCCGTGCGAAGCCTGCCGCATCAGCGCCGCCGTGGTGCTGCCGCAGCCGGCCGATATCACCGGTGCGCGGATCGGCTTTGCGGTTGCCGCCCTGCTGCCGCGCCGCGCCGAAGCCTTCCACCGCCAGCTTTTCCCGCCGAATACGGGGCCGCGCGCTCCGCCTGCCACACCGACCCTTACCTGAACCCGCATTGCGGCGAGGCGCCGTGATGCGTCTTGCAATCGTGGCCGGGCTGCATTGCCGCTGCCGGCCGGGGATTCGGATCCAGTTTCATGTCTACCACCATTGCCGCCGAACCGGCGGAGAGCGCCGTAACAGGCGTTTCGCTTTATCGCGCCATCTGGCGCTGGCACTTCTTTGCCGGCCTGCTCATCATTCCCTTCCTGCTCAATCTCGCAATCACCGGCTCGCTCTATCTCTTCAAGGACGAGATCAACGATACGGTCTTTGCCTATCGCTATCATGTTCAGCCGTCGGGCGAGCCGCTTTCGCCGCAAAAGATTGCCGATGTTGCAGCCGCTGCCGTGCCGGGCTCCGTCGCGAGTTCCTACAAGGATCCCGCCGGGCTCGACCGCTCGGCAATCGTGACCGTCTCCACCGATGCCGGCGCGAGCCTGGTTTTCGTCAATCCCTATGACGGCAAGGTGCTCGATACGGTGGGCACGACCGACGAGTTCAACTATGTCATCAAGCGTATCCATAGCCTGGCGCTCTTCGGCGATATCACCAACAAGCTGATCGAGATTACCGGCGGCTTTGCCATGGTGCTGGTCGTGACCGGCATCTATCTCTGGTGGCCGCGGCGGCAGGCGGGCGGCGTCGTGACCGTGCGCAGCACGCCGGCGCGACGCATCTTCTGGCGCGACCTGCATGCGGTGACGGGCGCGTTTGCCGGTATCCTAATATTCTTCATGGCGATCACGGGCATGCCCTGGTCGGGATATTGGGGCGCGAATGTCAATGCATGGCTGACAAGCCATGATCTCGGCTATCCCGCGCAGCTCTGGGACGCGGTGCCGAAATCGCAGAAGGTGACGGACGATATCTTGCCGAAAACCGGCTGGATCGTCGAGAAGGCGCCGGTGCCGCTGTCGGAGATCGCAGAGGCGCAATCGAAGAAGCCGATCGGACTTAATCGTGCGGTGGAGATTGCGAGGGGACTCGGCATGGCGCCGGGCTTCGATCTCGCCATTCCCGGCAGCGAGACGGGCGTCTATACGGCGGCTGTTTATCCCGACGATCTCGCCAAAGAGCGCACTCTCCATATCGACCAATATTCCGGCAAGCCGCTGATCGATCTCTCCTTCGGGCAATATCCGTTCCTCGGCCAGGCGATCGAATGGGGCATCAATGTGCATCAGGGGCAGGAGTTCGGGCGTGTCAACCAGCTGCTGATGCTGGCGACCTGCCTGGCGGTCATCCTTTCCTGTGTGACCGGTATCGTCATGTGGTGGAAGCGGCGGCCCGCGGGGCGGATCGGTGTGCCGCCGATGCCGCCGCGGCGTTCGGTCTATCTCGGGCTCTGGACCATCGTTCTCGCCTTCGCCGTCGCCTTCCCGATGAGCGGGCTCACGATCCTGCTGATGATCGCCGTCGACCAGATGGTGATCCGTTTCGTGCCGCCGCTGAAGCGCGCCTTTGCCTGAGGAGGGGATGATGAAGACGATTATCACGCTTTTTGTCGGCCTGCTGATCGCGACGGCTGCGGCAGCGCAGGACACGATCCGCATCGATCATGCCGCCTCGCATTCTATGGTGCCGGGCGCCAAGGTCGGCGACGGCTACCTTGTCATCACCAATACGGGCAGCGAGCCGGACCGGCTGGTGGGCGCGCGCTCGGAGCGGGCGGGGAAGGTGCAGCTGCATCAGATGAGCATGGACAATGGCATCATGACCATGCGTGAGCTGAAGGGCGGGCTTGCCATTCCCGCCGGGCAGACGGTGACGCTTGAACCCAACTACCACCTGATGTTCCAGGATGTGAGCAAGCCCTTCCAGCAGGGCGAGACGATCCGGGCGGTGCTGAGCTTCGAGAAGGCCGGCGAGGTCACAGTGGATTTTACCGTCGGCAGGATCGCCGGGCCGCTCGATGATGTCGGCGGAGCCGGTGGCAGCATGGATCATGGCGCTATGGGTCACAGCTCCATGGATCATGGCGCGATGGAGACGCCCGGCATGCAGGGGATGGACATGGATATGTCCGGGCCGCCGCCGGAAGAGGCGATACCTGCAACGCTGAAGACCATGTTCGAGACGCCGGAAAAGCCGCTGACCATTCTGCCGGTCGTGGTGCAGAACGATTGGGCGATTGCCGGCTGGCAGCAGGATGGCCGTGGCGGGCGGGCGCTCCTCAAGAAGAACCATCATGGCTGGAGCATCGTGCTCTGCAGCGGCGATGGGATCAGGGAGGCGGCGGCCCTGGAAAAGGCCGGGCTTTCGGCTGAGGATGCCAGCGTGCTGGCGGCAGAACTGGCGAAGGTCGAAGCCGGGCTCGACCCGAACGTGCTGGCGCGTTTTGCGAGCTTCGAGGGCACCGTCATGATGGCGGGAGAGGCTGGTGGCGGGCACGGCGGCCATGAGGGGCATGGCCAATGAGAACGCGCACCCTTGCCATTTCAGGCTTTGCGGCAAGTGCCGTCTTCGTCGGCGCGCTGATCGCTCTGATGATCTCGCTCTATCTTTCGCAGCCGCGCCCCGGGCCGTTCGATACGCAGTTCTCGCTCGTCGACGACCGGGGGAATGGTGTCGACCAGTCGATCTTCCGGGGACATCCGGCACTCGTCTATTTCGGCTACACCCATTGCCCTGAGGCCTGCCCGACGACGCTTTACGAGGTGGCGGACTGGCTGACGACGCTCGGCGATCAGGGCAGGGCGCTAAAGGCTTATTTCTTCTCGATCGATCCTGAGCGCGACACGCGGGAGGTGATGCATGATTACGTCACCGCCTTCTCCAGCCGCATCACCGGCATTACCGGCGATCCGGCAGAGATGAAGAAGGTCGCCGACGGCTGGTTCATCCATGCGGCCAGGTTGCCTTCGGAAGACGGCAATTATCACATGAGCCATACGGTCTCGCTGCTGCTCATCGACGCCGACGGGCGGCTGAAGGGGCTGATTCCCTACGGCGCGGATCGTGACGCCGCACTCGCGAAGATCCGCGATGTATTGCTGGGCGGATGACGAGGGAGGCAGATGACCCAGCGCAATGAGCGAAGCCCGCCACTGAATTACGAGAGGGCGCGGAATAATTCCGCTTTCCGACTGTCTAATCAAGCGACGGCCAGATGCGCCATCGCCCGTCCCAATGAACCGAAAGGCATGATCTGATGTCCCCGACGATCCGCATTCTCTCCGTCACCGCCCTTGCCAGCATCGCCCTTGCCGGCCAGGCCTTCGCCCATGCGCATCTGAAAAGCTCCGAGCCGGCCGACAAGGCCGCTGTCGCTGCGCCCACCGAACTCGATCTCACCTTTACCGAAGAGGTGAACCTCAAGTTCAGCGGCGTCGCCATGACCGGTCCGGACAAGCAGCAGATCAAGCTCGGCGAGGGCATGCTGATGGAAGGAAACAAGGAGCTGATGGTGCCGGTCTCGGGCAAGCTGGCCCCTGGCAGCTATACAGTCGACTGGTATGTGCTCTCGACGGACGGGCACAAGTCCAACGGCACATTCAGCTTTACCGTCAACCCCTGATAGTTTGGCCGTGATGACACCGGATACGGCTTTCATCCTTTGCCGCTTCGTCTTTGATGGGGCTGCCCTGTTTCTCTGGGGCAGCGCCGTCTATTTGTGGCTGCTCGTACCAAGGGGATTGAGCAGCCATATCGCGGCGAAACTCCGGCGGGCGCATGCCGTCGCCGTCGTGCTGGCGGTGATCGCCACCGCAGCACTTCTGCCGGTGCGCAGCGCCATGCTCGGCAATGGCTGGGCGGACGGGCTGGATGCGGAAACGACGATCGCCGTGCTGACGGGGACTTCCATCGGCACTGCCTGGGCATGGCAGGCCGCGTTATCAGCTGTTCTCCTGGCGGTGACATGGATGCCGGTCCGGCGGAAAATGGCGGCGACCGCCATCATCTCCGGCCTGCTGCTCTGCGGGCTGGCGTTGACCGGCCATGCGGCGATGAACGATGGCGGGCTGGGTTTGCTGCACCGGGCAAACGATATGGTGCATGTGCTTGCCGGCGGCGCATGGATCGGGGCGCTCGCTCCCGTGGCGCTCGTGCTTTCCCGGCTTGGCGATCGCACTGAAGGCGCCGAGGCACTGATGGCGCTCATCCGCTTTTCGAGGGCAGGGCATGTCGCTGTTGCGCTGGTCATTCTCTCCGGGCTCACCAACAGCCTGCTGATAACGGGCGGTCTGCCGCTCGACTGGAGCGTGCCTTATCAGCGGCTGCTTTCGCTGAAGATCTGCCTTGTCGCGATCATGGTGCTGATGGCGATCTTCAACCGCTACGAGCTGGTGCCGCGCATAGGCCGCTCGCCCACCGCCGACAGGGCATTGGCCGCCGGAACCGTCGCGGAAATGATCGTCGCCACCGGTATTATCGCGCTCGTTGCCTGGCTCGGCACGCTGGAGCCGTTTCCGGGTTAGGCCGTTCGAACGGCGTCGGCAGCCCATAGAACCTATGTTTGGATTACCGGCGGTCGCTGGTGGCTGTACTCCTTCAGCGCCGCCACCAAAGAGGCGCTCGAGCATTGAAACATGATGTTCGGGCGCGGTTCCATGACGGTCTGCAACGTCAGTGCAAGACCGAATGGAAAGTGGCGGGCTGGTGTCCACGCAACACAGGAGCGCGTCATGTCGCAGTTAGAAACCAAAATCCGTCCCCCAGAGAATAGTTCACACTCCGGTAGATCGGGCCCCGAAGAATTGGTTCCGTCGCGTTATGCAGTGCAGGTCGGCGATATCGAGGTGCTGATCATCAGCGATGGCGTGTTGCCGCTTCCGACGAAGATGCTCGGACACAATGCCGCCGAGGCCGACCGGGCAGCCTGGCTGGGCGATATGTTCCTGCCGCAGGACGCTTTCGACTGGGCGCTGAATGTTGTGCTGGTGCGCAGCGGCGGGCAAACCATCCTCGTCGACGCCGGGCTCGGCCTGGATCCGGACCTGAACCTGCCGCGGGCCGGTCAGCTGATCAAGCGACTGGAGGCTGCCGGCATCGATCTTGGCTCGGTCACCGACGTGGTGCTGACCCACATGCATATGGACCATATCGGCGGGCTGCTCGTCGACGGCGTGAAGGAGCGGCTGCGTCCGGACCTGCGGATCCACGCGGCGGCGGCCGAAGCCAAGTTCTGGGAAGCGCCCGATTTCAGCCACGTCGCCATGCCGCCGGGCTTTCCCGACGCGCTTCGGGCGACCGCAAAGCGGTTCCTCGCCGAATACGGCAGCCATCTGCGGCTGTTCGATGATGAATACGAGCTGGCGCCGGGCGTGATTGTCCGTCGCACCGGCGGCCACACGCCCGGGCACAGCGTGGTCCGCCTGGCCTCGCGTGGCGAGAAGCTGACATTCGCCGGCGATGCCGTGTTCGCGGTCGGATTCGAGCATCCGGACTGGTTCAACGGGTTCGAACACGACCCCGAGGAAGCGGCCCGCGTCCGCATCAATCTCTTGCGCGAGCTGGCGGCGAACGGCGAACAGCTGGTGGCGACCCATCTGCCGTTTCCCTCCGTCGGCCGGGTGGCGGTCGATGGCGACAGCTTTCGCTGGGTGCCGGTCTTCTGGGACTACTGACCGCAATCGGGCTAGCCCTGAAGCACGCCCGCTCGCGTCAAGCGAGCCGGGCATTTGCGAGAAATGCGATAACCGGAGCTGTCCCAGGTCCGGTTCATTCGGCGAGGTCCGGCGATAGCCGGGCCTCGTTTTCCGTCGTCAATGGGGCCGATGCGGGCTGGATCAGGACCAGCGCTCGCAGAAGGCCTCGATGTCACTGGACTGAAAGTCGGCGAGCCGCGCCATGATGGTCTCGAAGGGCCAATCCCACCAGGCGATGGAGGCAAGCTTTTGCGCGATATCCCGCGAGAAACGCTCGCGCAGGACTTTGGCGGGAACGCCGCCGACAATGGTGTACGGCTCGACATCCTTGGTGACGACAGCGCCGGCGGCAAGCACGGCACCATCTCCAACCGTGACACCCGGAAGCACGATGACGCCGTGACCGATCCAGACGTCATTGCCGATGATGGCGCGATCGGCCTTTCGATCGGCGAAAAAGGCATGGTCGCGCACGGCATCTTCAGAATAATATTCCGGGCAGTAGGTGAAGCGATGCATGGACGGGCGGTCCATCGGGTGATTGGGCGCGCCGATCCTGACCTCTGCGGCAATGGCGCAGAATTTTCCGATCTTTGCATCGCCGACGATGCAGCGCTGGCCGAGATAGGAGTAATCGCCGAGCTCGACCGTGTGCAGCGAAGTATTCTCCAGGATTTCGCAGCATTTGCCGATGCTGGAATCCCTCAGGCTCGCCGTCGGATGGATAACGGTTTCGGCGATCTTGGGGCGGTTTGGCTGGGGGGCCGAGTGCATGTTCAGTCTCCGGGTTTCGGCCTGCCTAACGGAGGAGGGTGAAGGATATGTGACGCATTTTGGCTCATCGCGCGATGGCCGAAAGCTTCCTTATCGAGCCACTGCCGGCGCGGGCGCAGGATTGCCGGAGATGAGCAGCCTGATGCCGAGACCGATCAGGACGAACCCGGTAAAGCGCTCCTGCCATGCAAGCAATTTCGGCCAGCGATGCAGGAACTGACCCACCGAGCCGGATGCCAGAGCGACTCCACCAAGCGAGATGATGCCGGTCAGTTTCTGGATCGAACCCAGCACCAGAAGCTGAAGCCAGACCGGGCCTGCATTGGGATCGACGAAGAGCGGAAGAAAGGTGAACATGAAGAGAAGCGACTTAGGGTTCGTCAGATTGTTGAGCGCGCCCTCGCGCACCGCCGTCCATCCCGAAACAGGCTTTGTCTTCAAACCGCCGTCCCGTTGATGCCGGAAGCTTGCCCGGATCATCCTGGCGCCGAGATAGAGAAGGTAAGCCGCTCCCGCCCATTGAATGACGATCAGAGCCGACGGATAGGCTTTGAGAAAAGACGCCAGCCCGAGAACCAGAAGGCCGATCTGGACCACGCCAGCCACAAGAACCATGCCCACTACTGTGAGCAAGGCAATCCTGCGCCCCTGTCCCACGCCGCGAGCGATGATGAGCATCATGTCCGGCCCTGGCGTTATGTCGAGAACGGCGAGTGCGACGAAAAAAGTCAGGAAGGTTGAAGCATCGGGCATAGGGATACGAGACGTGGGTGCGTATCCCGCCTGTTATCACGAAGCGATTGGACTTGCCACTGAATGCCCGCTCCACGTGCTTTCGGCGCCGCGACCGCGGATTGTACCAAAGGCGGTCGTTCATCCGTTCCGCTGCGACAAAACCCTATGAATTTGTCAGAATCCGCGCATATTCATGCAAGGTTATTCCATGCCGCAGGAGCAACCACCGCCGTGGATCGAAAGCTCGCAGCCATCCTTTCCGCCGATGTTGCCGGTTTCAGCCGCCTTGCGGCGCTGGACGAGGAGGGCACGATTCATGCTCTCAACCTGTGCCTCAGCCAGATCGGCGACATCGTGCGCGAGCATGACGGCCGCATCTTCGGCACCTCGGGTGACGGCTTCGTCGCCGAGTTCGCAAGCGCTGTTCAGGCTACGAGGTGCGCTGTCGAAATCCAGCGCCGCCTCTCCGGCAATCCGGAAGATACCCTCCAGGATCGCGGCCTTGAGTTCCGCATCGGCGTCAATCTGGGCGACGTCATCGTGTCGGGCGACGATCTGCTAGGCGACGGCGTCAATATCGCCGCGCGCCTGCAGGCGATGGCGCCCCCGTCAGGCATCTGCATTTCCGGGTCGGTGCGCGAGCACCTCTATGGGAAGGTGCCGTTTGCGCTGACCAGCCTCGGCGAACGAGAATTGAAGAATATCCCGAGGCCGATTTCCGTCTTTCGGGTCGACTGGCGGCAGGAGGCGCCGGAAAAGGCGGATGCCGGGCCGGCGCCATCGCCTGGCGACCGCTTCGGCAGAGACGAGCCGTCGATCGTGGTGATGCCCTTCGACAATCTCAGCGGTCAGGGCGACGAGTATTTCGTCGATGGCGTCGTGGAGGAGATCACTGCGGCCCTCTCGCGCGTCCGGGAGTTCTTCGTCATCGCGCGGCAGTCCGCCTTTACCTACAAGGGCCGTTTTGTCGACGTGCGTGATGTCGGCAAGGAATTCGGCGTCAATTATGTCGTCCAGGGGACCGTTCGCCGCGGAGGAGACCGGCTGCGGATTTCCGTGCAACTGGTGGATGCCGAGACACGCACGCAATTCTGGTCCGAGCGTTATGAAGGAGCGGCCGAGGACATATTCGAGCTTCAGGACAGGATTGCGGCGCAGGTTGCCGGCGCAATCCATCCAGCCATCCGCAGCGCCGAAATCGAGCTGTCGATGTGCAAGCCGCCAAACAGCCTGCGGGCCTATGATCTCGTCATGCGCGCTTACCCTTATCTCTGGGGACAGAGCAAGGCGACCAACGAGCGGGCAATACCATTGCTTCAGGATGCCATCGCGATCGACCCTGCCTATGGCCGGGCTCACGCATTTCTGGCATGGTGTTACGCACAGCACCTCGGCTACATCTGGACCGAAGAACCGGAGCGGTACCTGGAACTGGTCTTGCGCTCGGTCGAGGCTGCGGCGGGTCGCATCGATGATGATCCGACCGCATTGACGGCTGTCGGCGGCGCCTTGAGCCATTGTGGCGATCAGGAGCGTGCGGCCGCCTATCTCGAGCGCGCTTTGGCGCTCGATCCGAACAATGCCTGGGCATGGGCGCGCTACGGCTGGGTTGCGAGCTACAAGGGTGAGACTGGTGCCACGGAGCGGTTCGAGCGGGCGCTGATGCTCAGCCCGGCCGACCCGCTGGCATTCAATATGAGAATGGGCATGGCCCTTTCGCTGGCCATGGCAGGTTCCCTTTCCGAGGCTGTTGCTATCGCCCGGGAGGTCATCAACAAACATCCTGATGTCACCTGGCCCTATCGAATGACGGCTGCCTGGGCGGCGATGAATGGCGACCTGGAGACGGCGCGATGGGCTGCGCGGAAGCTCATGCAGATTGAGCCAAACTTTACGATCGAGCGGTATCTGGCGAGACCGGTGTTTCAAGGTGTTCCGGAATGGGCAGCCCGAACTGCCGAGGGCCTGCGGCAGGCGGGACTGCCCCAGCGCTGACGGCAGTTCGAGGAGATGCAATGTTCGCGGGACCTCTAGGCGCTTGCGGTCTGTACGTTGCCACGGGTTCTCGTGCTTATCAGCACCAATGGCACCGCAAGCGCATAAAGCGCAATCACCGAAAGCCAGATGCCGCCCGGCCAGTTCTCCCGCGTGACGAAATAGAGGGATGAGAAGGCTAGCGGCGCGATGATGGAGGCGAGGCTGATGGTGGAGGCGAGCAGGCCCTGCAGTTCGCCCTGCCGATCGGGGGCGACCTTGCTTGTGGCGAGCGCCTGGAAGGCGGGATTGCCGATGCCGACGAGCGTGAAGACCGGCATGACGGCGAAGATCATCCAGCCCTGATTTGCGAAGGCCATGACTGTCAAAGCTGTCGCGGCGGCGGCGATGCCTGTCATGACCGACCAGCGCTCGCCGAGCAGGCGAGTTGCGGGGCCGGGCAGGAACGCTTGGCAAACGGTCTGGCATATGCCGAAGGCGCCGAGCGACAGGCCGATCCAGAAGCCGTTCCAGCCGAATGTGTCGAAGCCCCAGAGCGCCCAGCAGGTGCCGTAGGATTCGCCGGCAGCGCTGAAGACGAAATAGACCAGCACGATCGGCATGAGCGCCTTCATCGAGACGAGCCATTTGAAGGGCTCAAGCGGATTGAGGGCGGCGAAGTTTATCTTCCGTCGGGACGGCATTCGGGATTCGGGCAGAATGAAGAGGGCGAGCAGCAGGTTTGCGGCGTTGAGCACGGCTGCGGCGATAAAGGGCAGGCGCAGCCAGTAATCGCCGAGCAGGCCGCCGAGCACAGGGCCGATGATAAAGCCGGCGCCGAACATGGCGTTGAACAGGCCGAAGCGGCGGGCTCGCTGATCGGCGGCCGAAATATCGGTGATATAGGCAGAGGCGACCGACATGTTGGCGCTGGTGAGGCCGGCAATGGCTCGGCCGACAAAGAGCAGCAAGAGGGAAGGCGCAAAGGCCATGATGACGTAATTGACCGCCGCGCCGGCGAGCGACATCAAAAGTACGGGACGGCGACCGATATTGTCGCTGAGCGCACCAAGCACCGGGGCGAAGACGAATTGCATGGCGGCATAGAGCGCCGTCATGAGGCCGATATAGACGGCGATGTCGGCGGCGTGTGTCACCTCCTGCAGCAGGCGCGGAAGGATGGGGAAGATCAAGCCGATGCCGACGGCATCGAGGCAGATCGCAATGAAGATGACGATCAAGGGTTTGTTGGTGGCAAGAGCCATCGGCTTTTCCTTTTGGGGGCGAGTGGGGATAGTGGCGCAAAGCCGTGCCGTTCGCGGCCACGGGCGGGCAGCCCGGTTCCACGGCGGCATTTGCAGATTTTTCGGACTTAATCCAAATTTATACTCAGTACAGTAATATGCAAGTGGGTGCTGTCTGTCAACATCGGTGTACTCAGTACATGAATCCTGCTATTCAAGCGGCATGTCTAAACAAAAGGACGAAACAGTAGCGGGCGCAACGCCTTCGGAGATGGAAACGGCGGATGCCGCTCCGCTCGACCGGCGTGCCCGAAAGCGCCTTGCCACGCGCCGCGCCATCTCGCTTGCCGCCGATCGTCTGTTTTTCGAGAAGGGGTTCGAGAATGTGACCGTCGATGAGATTGCGGCGGCGGCCGATGTCGGGAGGATGACGGTGTTCAACCACTTCCCGCACAAGGAGGATATGTTCTTCGATCGGGACAAGGAGGCGCGCGAGACGCTGCGCGAAGCCCTGCGGCAGCGCGATCCCGAGGTTTCGCCCATCGAGACATTGCGGCTGCTGGCGCATCAGCTCGTCAGGCAGCAGACGCCTTACCTCCTGTTTTCCACGGTGAGCGAGGTCTTTTTCGAGACCGTGGAGAATAGCGAGACGCTGAAGGCGAGGGCGCGGGCAATCCGGGACGAGATTGCGGGGGAACTGGCGGTGGCGCTTGCCGAAAGCGCAGGGCAGGACGCTGACGATCCCAAGGCGAAGCTTGCGGCCGCCATGCTGCTCGCAAGCTGGAGCGTCGCCTTCATCGAGGCGCACCGGAGCTTCCGGCAGGGGCGGGATGCGGAGAAGGCGAAGTCCGTCTTCCTTGCGCTCGTCGATCGGGGAAGTCTGGGTGTGAAGGCGGCGATGGCGGGCACGGCTTACGCCTGAAAAGGCGGAATCAAAAGGGCGCTCGACCCTTGCGGGGAGCGCCCTTGTCCTGTGAAGCTCGAACGCGGCTCGACCAACGTCGATACCAAGCGCAAGTTCGTTTTCAGGTGAAGCCGTGATATGATGCGTGTCGGCCCGGATTGCAAGAGGCGAGATCGAGAATCTGCGATATTTCGTTTCTCCGACGGGGGGCGCATTTTCCCTTGAAGATGTGGGGCGACACGACGCCTTTTTCGACCTCAGGGAAACCCTGTCCTGGATCGAGGCGCTGCCGAGAATGGAAGCGCCTATCCTCGATGGCGGGCATTTCCTGCTCGAAACGCATGCGGCCGTGGCAACGCGGCTGATCGCTGAATTTCTCATCCGTACTGCGTGATTGCTCGCTGCGGCGCTCTCCTGCCATTGTGTTTTGGCAGGCTGCGCCATGCCCTGCTATTGTCGCCTGCCACGCGTCGATTCCGGCCATCCCGGTCGCGTCTCAGAACGTCGCTCTCGCAGGACCATTCCATGCCCGACCAGTCTGAACCCGTTTCGTCAGCAGTTGCGCCAGAGCGCAGATGGATCGGCTTTCTGGCGATGTGCCTCGGCATGTTCATGGCGATCCTCGACGTGCAGATCGTCGCGACCTCGCTTCCAACCATCCAGTCAGCGCTCGATATTCATCCGGATCAGATGAGCTGGGTGCAGACCGCCTATCTCATCGCCGAGGTGGTGGCGATCCCGCTGACGGGTTTTCTGACCCGGCTGCTGACGATGCGCTGGCTTTTCGTCGCCTCGCTCCTGCTGTTCGTGACCGCTTCTGCGGGCTGCGCTGCGAGCGGCAGTTTCGGCGAGCTCGTTGCCTGGCGCGTCGTCCAGGGCTTTTCCGGCGGCACGCTGATCCCCTCGGTGTTTTCGGCAGTCTTCATCCTGTTTGCGGATAAGCGGCAGGCGCTTGCCACGACGATCGCCGGTGTTCTCGCCGTGCTTGCGCCGACCATCGGACCGATCGTCGGCGGTTGGCTGACGGCGACCTATTCGTGGCACTGGCTGTTCCTGATCAATATCGTGCCCGGCATTCTGGCCGCGCTCGTTGCCATGCGCTCGCTTCCCCGAGAGAGCGTCAACCTCGCCGAACTCTGGCATCTGGATATCATCTCCCTGCTGCTGATGGCGGTAAGCCTTGCCGCATTGGAGATCGGCCTGAAGGAGGCGCCGACGAGCGGCTGGACTTCACTCATCGTCACCGGCCTGCTCGGCCTGTTCCTGATTTGCGGATGCGCGTTTGCCTGGCGGACATTGCACAGGGCAATGCCTGTGGTCGAGCTCGCCAATTTCGGTGACAGGAACTTTTTGGCCGGCTCGGCGATGAGCTTCATTCTCGGCATCGGCCTTTTCGGCTCCGTCTATCTCATGCCCGTCTTCCTCGCCTTCGTGCGCGGACACGATGCGCTGGAGATCGGCATGACGATGCTGGTGACGGGCATTGCCCAGCTCATCACCGCGCCGATTGCGGTGGCGCTCGAAAAGCGGACGGATGCGCGATGGCTCTCTGCCGCCGGCTTTGCGCTCTTTGCCGTTGGTATCGGCATGAGCGCCTTTCAGGACCCGCAGACCGATTATGATGCGATGTTCTGGCCGCAGGTCATTCGCGGCAGTGCCATCATGTTCTGCCTGCTGCCGCCGACGCGGCTGGCGCTCGGCACCTTGCCGCCGGAGCATATTCCCGATGCGAGCGGTCTGTTCAATCTGATGCGCAATCTCGGCGGCGCGATCGGCATCGCGCTCATCGACACCGTCATCTACACCCGCTCGGACCCACTCGGCCAAGGTATCTGGGACCGGCTGAAGGCGGGGGATGTGGATATTGCCGCCTTCGTCGGCGCGCCGCTGCAGGCGATTGCCGGGTATCAGGGCGAATTCGACGCGGACACGACGGCGATGCTCGATCCGCTGGTGCAGACTGCCGCGACGGTTCAGGCGATCAACGAGGCATGGATGGTGGTTGCGGTGCTGACGGGGTGCGCGCTGCTATGGGTGCCGTTTGCGCGGAAGGTGGAGACAACGACGCGCTGAGGATCTTGATGACGGTACGAATGATCACGGCGGATCGGCAGCGGCGATTTTATCCAGATTTACGATCAATCGCGCCAGCATGGCGACGAATTGCTCCGCTTCTGATGGTGTGAAGCCATCCAAGGCTTCGCGGTTGCCCTGAAACAAGGTTGCTATCGCCTCGGGCATGCGTGTCTGCGCGTCCTCGGTCAACACGATGCGGCTGCTTCGGCGGTCGGCAGGGTCGGGTGTACGCCGGATCAAGCCATCCCGCTCCATGCGGGCGAGCATCTGCGCCATTGGCGGCTGTTCCACCTTCGCGAAGCGGGCGAGATCGCGTTGCGTGCTTGCCTTGCCATTTTTCAGCGCCACCAGAACCGGCAATTGCCCGACGCCGAAGCCGAGCGGTTTGAGACGTGACTCGCTGAGGCGGGCGAAGCCTCGCGCTGCGAGGCTGATGAGATGCCCCGGCGTGGAAAGCACGTCTTCACTCATTCCATTTGCTCGTTGCCTGCCATTGACTAAGTTACATATGTACGTATGTATCTATAGCTGTGGTGTTGGTCAATGCCGGCCCGACCCGCTCAAACGGCTTTAAACCATGGTAAGGAAACAGCATGTCGGAAAAACAGACGCAAATTATCGAGCGCATCTATGAGCGCTTCAATGCGCGCGATATTGATGGGGTACTTGCCGTGCTCGCCGATGATGTCACCTGGGCGAATGGCATGGAAGGCGGCCATGTCCATGGCCGTGAGGCGGTTCGGGATTACTGGACCCGCCAATGGGCGATCATCAGCCCGCATGTCGAACCGGTGGCATTTCGCCATGCGCCAGACGGCGCCATCGAAGTCGAGGTGATCCAGAGGGTCTTTGATCTGAATGGCCAGCCGCTGAAGGGGCAAGATCATGGCCTGAAGGATAAGACAGTGACGCATATCTTCCGTATGGAAGCCGACAAGATCGTGCGTTTTGATATCGGCGATGCAGGTTAGAGGGCAGGCTCATCTCAACACCCGGTTTGCCGCCTGTTCATTGTGTCATAGCGCCATAAGGACAGCCGGGTATCATGCGTCTGCGGCGATCTGATGCAGGTCTCAGGGAGAGGTAAAGATGGAGCGTTCGGCGAAATGCTCTTGCGGCAGCCTGTCGGCCATTGCGAGCGGTCCGCCGCTGAAAGTGTCGGCCTGCCATTGCAAATCCTGTCAGCGCCGCACCGGCTCGGCATTCGGAGTTGCGGTATTTTTTAACGCTGCAGAAGTCGCTTACGCGGGAGAATCCTCCACCTATGTGCGCGTTGGGGACAGCGGCAAGGATCTGACCTTTTATTTCTGTCCGTCATGCGGCTCGACCGTTTACTGGATGCCAGGCTTTCGGCCGGGCCTAGTGGCGATTGCATTGGGCTGCTTTGACGACGTCACCGATCTTGCGCCCAGCCAAAGCGTCTATAACGACGCCGCGCATTCCTGGGTGAGCTTGCGGCTCGAATAATTTCCGGTCGACGCTGTTTGATCCGGTCGTCGCCGTGCCACTGCAGGTGGTTGCCCGTTCCGATGCTACCGCGTTGGGTGCATAGCAGCGGCCGTTCAGGCAATCTGTGGTAGGGCGGCACCAAGAGGCAATACACGTTTTTCTGGAATTTATCAGCAGTACATGCTATCTGTGCATTAGCATCCAATTGCATTCGTCCATTCAAAGCATCCGATGAGCCAATCAAGCCGCAGAGCGTGTCTGCGAAAGGTGTTTGCTATGCGACCGGCAGAAATCGACGTCACTTTCGCTCTTTTTCAGATGGACGTCCGCGCCACCGAGGACTCCGGCGGTGACGAGCCCTACATGTGGATTCTCGGTTTCAAGGCCGACGCGGATACGATCACTGCGCCGCCGCCCGGCAGCCTCTTGCCTTCGATCGGGGTAAAGACGTTCGAAGGCGGCGCTCCGGCGAGCCCCTGGCTGCTTGGGTCCCGCGACGTGGATGCACCGGCTACGCTGCCGATTCCGGCAGCGCTGGGGACGCGTTCGTTCCGCCTTCGGCCGGCCTTGCTGGAAATAGGGGGATGGTTTCCAGGCCTGGGGGGAATGGTCGCGCTGCTTTGGGATCAGGACGCATTCTCGCCCAGTACTTCGGAAGCAGGACAGAAGAAGTTCAATAAGGTATTCGGGCCTGCGCTATCCGTCGAGTTGACGAAGCTGATCAATGGCGGGTACGACAACGAATTATCGCGCGATGCGAACGACATGGTGGTCGCGCCAATAGACAACATCCAGACGCGCCTCGACCGGCTGGGCGATGCGGCCGCACGCAAGAACGCGGTCAAGGCAATCACCAACTCGGTGAAGGACGCAATCTCCGGCCAACTGCGCGACGCGCTGGCCGATGCCGCCGGCCTGGATGAGATCATCGATCCCGACGACCTGCTCGGCATCGACGCTGTGGTTTTCCTCGGAAACGAGTTGAGCGCGGCCGCGCGTGATTTCGAGATGAAGTTTACCGACGACGAGGCCGACTATCTGGCAAAGGGCCACGCCTCGGCCACGCCGGTCAATCTGGCCAAACTGGGTTCGGCTGTGATCGGTGTCGAGCGGCGGCTCGATCGCCAGGGTGCCGTCAAAATGCGTGTCTGCTGGTTTCCCGAGAAAGAGTACAACGCGTTCGCGTTCCGGCTGAAGACGACGACGCGCTATGCCCTTAATCTGCTGAAGGGCGGCCCAATCGCCGAAGTGCGATGGCTGATTGACAACCATATGCTCAATGATGGCGAGGGCAGCGTCACTGTCATGTTCGAACCGGTGGATGACTATTTCGGCCCGCCGCAGGACGACCTGCTATCGAGATTCTACACCGGCGGCAGCGGAACGCTGAAGTACCGTACCGCCGGTCCTGTCCTGGAGGTGTGGAACGAGGATGGTAACGGCATTTACTTTGGCGAGGTGCGTGCCGTCTTTACCTTCGTGGGCGATCCGCCGCTGGCGCCGCAGAACCCTTCGCCGGAGCCGGAAGACTGGATTCGCCGCGGCTACGATCAGACGGAAGACCTCAGCGTCATGGCAGTCGAGCTGGTCATGGACGACGCCTACGAAGCCGACGTGAGGCAGTGCAAACGGATCGCGGGAGAGATTGACCGCAAGCACATTGCGGTCAACTTCGGCAAACTGTTCGTCAATCCAGGCGATCCCCCGCCTTTCCGCCAGAGCCTGCTCGATCGGGTGGCCGCGCAAGCGAGGGTTACGAATGCGGCAGGCGTGGAAATCATCGCGCGTCCAAAACTACAGCGGTGAGGCCAAAAACCAACGAACAATGCGTGCCAGACATCGTAAGGTGTCAAGGCTGGCAGCGCCAGCCGTCGCTGTCGCCACACTCCATTTAGTCGATTCGCCCGCGGCTGACGTCAGTCGATCCGCTCGTGGTCGAGTTTCAATCGATCCGCACCAGATCCCGCGCAAAGCGCTGCCAATTGCCGACATAGTTTCTTGCAGACTGGGTGATCCTGGCGACCGCCTCGTCGTCCAGCGTGCGGATCGCCTTGGCAGGCGACCCGACAATAAGGGAATTGTCGGGGAATTCCTTGCCTTCAGTGACGAGCGCATTGGCGCCGACGAGGCAATTGTTGCCGATCTTTGCGCCGTTCAAGACGGTTGCGCCCATGCCGATGAGTGAATTGTTGCCGATCGTGCAGCCGTGGATGATGGCGTGGTGGCCGATGGTGCAATTTTCGCCGACGCTGACGGGAAAGCCGGGGTCGGTGTGGACTAATACGCCTTCCTGCAGGTTGGTGGCCTTGCCGATCGATATCGGTTCGTTATCGCCGCGCAGCACGGCGCCGAACCAGATGCCGACCTCTTCGGCGAGTTCCACATTGCCGATGACATGCGCGTCGGGGGCGATCCAGAAGGTGCCAGACGAAGGCAGTTTCGGTTTCAAAGCTCCGAGCGCATAGGTCGCCATGGTGTTCCTCAAATCACTTTGAGCGAGAGCGTTGCTACGCCATCGACGCCGCAGGAAATGCTGTCGCCCTTGCTGATGGCGGCAACACCTGATGGCGTGCCGGTCATGATGACATCGCCGGGCGCGAGAACGAAGAGTTTCGACAGCTCTGCAATGATTTCCGGAACTTTCCAGATCATCTGGTTTAAGTCGCCATCCTGCTTCTTGACGCCATTCACCTCCAGCCAAACGCGGCCGGCGGTGGGATGGCCGATGCGGCTTGCCGGAACGATCGGCGAGACCGGGGCGGAATGTTCGAAGGCCTTGGCGAGTTCCCAAGGACGGCCGAGCTTCTTGGCTTCCGCCTGCAGGTCGCGGCGGGTGAAATCGATGCCGACGCCATAGCCATAGATGCAATCGAGCGCCTTATCGGCGGGAATATCTGCGCCGCCGGCCTTCAGCGTCAGCACGCATTCGACCTCGAAATGCACGTCGTTCGACAACGGCGGATAGGGGAAATCGTTGCCTGCGAAGAGATTGTCGGGGTTCTTCTGGAAGAAGAAGGGCGGCTCGCGGTTGGGGTCGTGGCCCATTTCGATGGCGTGGTCGGCATAGTTGCGGCCGACGCAATAGACGCGGCGCACGGGGAAGGCATCTGCGCTGCCTTCGACGGGCAGGAGAACGGGCTGCGGCAGGGGAATGACGGTGGCGGGAAAGGACATGGCGAGGCTTCTTGGCTGATTGACGAGTCTGTCGATATCCTAGACGCAAAAGGCGGCGGGGGGAAAGTGCGCTATGTTTTTGTTCTGACGCAGTTCCGGACGCAAGGTGGCTCCACACCTTTGCTGGAAATGCTTTACAGGGCTGCGTCGTGTTGTGCGAGGCTGCCGCGCATCAAAGCATAATAGGCTGAGAGCTCCGGGATGGCTTTCGGCAGGGTCTCGAAGGCCGGATCTGCTATGGTGAGCGTGCCCGCATATTTGGCTTTCAGGAAGGCGTTATGCTCCGGCAGTGCCGCGCTGTGCGAACCGTAGAGCACGGTGAAGATCGGCGAGGGGACGGTGCGGCCCTTGACGATGATGCGGTCGAGCTCGACCACGGCATACCGGTCGGCGACGAGGCGGGCGGTTTCCTCGCCGAGCAGCAGGGCTACACCGTAATTCTTTGAGGCGCCTTCGAGGCGCGAGGCGAGGTTGACGCTATCGCCGAGGCAGGAATAGTCGAAGCGGCGGGTGGAGCCCATATTGCCGACGATGCATTCGCCGGTGTTGATGCCGACACCCATTTTGAGGACATGCAGCGGCCGGCCGGTGGCGGCTGCCTCACGCTCCAGCTCGCGGTTCAGTGTGCCGATCGCATCCTGCATGGCAATCGAGGCCTTCACGGCATGCAGCGCATGGTCGGGATCATCCAGCGGCGCGTTCCAGAAGGCCATGATGCAATCGCCCATATATTTGTCGATCGTGCCGCCGTGATCCATCACCACATCCGAGAGCGGCGTCAGCAGGCGGTTGATCAGCGTCGTCAGCTGCTCGGGATCGTCCTTCATCGTCTCGGCGATGGTGGTGAAGCCGCGCACGTCTGAAAACAGGACGGTCAGCGTGCGCCGCTCGCCGCCGAGCTTCAGCTGCGAGGGATCGTTGGAGAGGCGGCGGACGAGATCGGGCGAGATATATTGGGCGAAGGCCCGGGTGATCTGGTGCTTCTGATGCCGCTCCTGCGCGTAATCGAAGGCCGCCTGGCCGAAGGCAACGGCGACGAAGGCGACGGTCGGCCCAAGCGGCGAGACGAAGATATGGGTAAAGCGGATGCCGGCATAACTTGCCGCCGCGAAGGCCAGCACGGCAGCAGCGGTTGCGACCAGCGTGCGCCAACTCGTGGCCTTCCAGACAGTGGCTGCAGCGAGGGCGACCGCAATGAGGATGCAGATCGCGACGACCGGCAGGCCGGCTTCGGAAATCGCCAGGCCGTGGACGATATTGTCGTAGATGGTGGCCTGCACTTCGACGCCGGAAATCAGCTTGCCGGTGTGAACGGTATAGGGGGTGGCATAGGCATCGACGCCACCCTGGTCGATCTCGGGGGCGTTCTGCAGGCTGAGGCCAACGAGAACCACGCGATCCTTGAAGATATCGGGCGGCAGGAAATTTTTCGGATCGAGCGCCTGATAGTAGGAGACCGTCGGGTAGCTGCGGGCCGGGCCGAAGGACTGAATAAGCGACCCCGCCGGCAGATGCGGCGCCTTGATGCCCGTAGCCTTCGCAAGCTCTATGGCAAAGCCATCCTCATAGGATGGAACGTTGCGAAAGACGCCGTCGCCATTCAGCGTGATGGAGGCGATGCCGGTGCGCGCGCCGGCCTCGGTCATCTGCGGCAGCGGCGTGGTGCGCAGCAGCTGATCGGCTTGCGGTGTCTTGATCAGCGTCTCGTCGCCGGCAAGCACCACATCCGGGCCAACGACCGATGATATCGCCTGGTCGTTCTCGGGCGTCGAGGGCTCGGCCATGATGATATCGAGGGCGATGGCCTTTGCGCCGGCAGCGCGCAGCTGGCGCACGAGTTCGGCATGCAAGCTGCGCGGCCAGGGCCATTGGGCGTTTATGTCGGCAAGTGAGGGCTCGTCGATCGCCACGATGATCGGCCCGCCATCGGGCGGAGACGGGTCGTCGATGGTGGAGAGATAGTCGAAGGTGCGCAGCTCCGTCAGCGTCCAGGCGGGCAGGCGCGACATCAGCGAGATCGTCACCAAGGTGATCAGTGCCAGCACCAGAAGACGGATGCCGCGGCTGGAGAAAGGCCAGCCGGGCGGGCGACCAGCCTCAAGACCCGGTTCTGGCGACCGCTCTGCCTGAAGACGTCGCAGGGCGGCCGGGCGCGCCATCATCAGAAGCGGATCTTCAGGCTGCCCTTGAAGGCGCGGCCCCAGCCTGGGGTGCCGGGCAGAACCTCGAAATCTTCGTCGAGCAGATTGTAGGCAGCAGCCTCCAGCGCGATGCGCTTGTCGAAAGGCTCCCAGATGAGATGGGCGTCAAGGCTCCAGTAATCGTCGAGTTTCGTGCCAACCAGATCGCCGGTGCGTTCGCCGATATAGTTTGCAGCAACGGTCGCTTTGACCTTGGCTTCGTTGACCCAGGTCAGTGCGATCTGGCCGGAGTTTTGCGGAATGAAAGGCAGGTCGCCGTGGTAATTGAAGGTCGTCGGATCCTCGTTTTCAGAATCCATATAGGCATAGGTGGCCGAGAGGCCAAAGCCGGATCCCAGAGCAAGGTTGGCCGTAACGGCAGCGCGATCGATGGTGCCGCGCCCGTAAGTCTGGCTGTCGATGAGCGCGAGGCCGGTGACTGGCAGACCAATCGAGAAATCGTGCAATTCCTGATGCTGGTATTCGACCGACGTGAAGAAGCGGTCCGTCCATTCGGCATCCCATTGCAAGGCAACAGTATCGGCGTAACCCTCTGCTCCGACCGAAAACTGGTTGGCCTGCAGGCCAAGGATGCCGACCGGCGCCAATGATGGTACGCCCGTGTCCAGGCCCTGACGCATGAAGGCTGCGCGTAGCCACTGATTTTGCACGGGCTGCCAGGCAAGGCCGAAACGCGGTTCAAGCCGGCTGACATCGGTATCGTCGCCTTCCAGGCGTGTGGCGAACAGTGCGTATTCACCCTTCAGATCAGGCGTGATTTCGTGCAGGAGATCGATATAGGTGCGGCCGATATTGACGCGGCTGTTCTCGTCGGGCGGACCAATTGTCTCCTCGTCCACCAACACTAAGCCCGGTATGAGGGTATCGAAATGCCTCATCGCTTTGCTGCTACTATCGGTCCATCCGCCTTCGATACCGTATCGCCAGGTCAGGGTGTCATCGCCGATGCTATGGCTGATTGCCGCTATATAGGTTTTGGAGGCACTCTCCAGGCTTGTTTCCATGAACGGAATAAGATCTGGAGCGGGGGCACCGGTCGCGTCGGAGGCATCAAACGTCTGATCGAAGACGGTTTTCGCCTTACCCTCGGAATAAAGGAGTGCGGTATTCAGCACATTCCGATATCCGAAGGTGTGGCTCCAGCCGACACCGCCAATCGTCGTCTCACCCTCATCATATCTGTTCTGATAGAGGGGCAGCTCCAACGTCGGTATTACACCGCCTAAGACCGGCAGAAAGAATTCTTCGTTCAGGCGATCGGTGAAAGCGGTGCTTGTCGTCAGGGCGTTGAGCGGCCCGTAGGCTTTGCCGTGATTGATGAAGCTGACGATACGGTCATCCGGCGTCAGCGTGGCCGTCAGGTAGGCATTGCCCGTGAGCAGTTTTTTGTCCAGCGCGAATCCACCGAAATCGCGGTAGTCGCCATCCAGCGCCAGCTCTTCCCAGGTCAGGTTGCCGTAGAAACTGATCGGGAAGGTAGCGTTCGAATAGCCCTGGATTTCCGCTTCGCCGGTGCGGCGCGTATGGCCGTCGACGCTGTTGATGCCGCCGCCGAGCGAGCCTTCGATGAAGGGCACATCGAACAGCGTTGCCGCGCGGGAACGGCCGGACAGCATGTGCGGGGAGAGCAGCAGACCCTGGATGAAGGATGAATAGCTTGACGCATTGTTGCGGTACTGGATGACATTGTCATCGCTGAAGCTCGTCGCATTGACGAATGGGAAGATGCTGCCCTTGATCGACTGGTCGATATAGCCGCTGCCTTTGAAGGGATCGAAGACGGCATCGCCATAATAGCGGCCCCAGGCATCCAGTCCCTGCAGGCGGAAAGCGTTGTTCAGGGTCGAGCCGGCGCTTTGATTGGCGCCGAGCCCGCTGAAATCACCGCCGCGGGCGCGCGAGCGGCGCAGGAATTCCTGCGCGTTGGCGATTGCGCCATCGGCATTGTAGTCGTCGATATCAACGGCGGTGCGGAAGGCTGAGATGACCGGATCGTTGTCATCCAGGCGGTTGGCATTGTCGAGCGCCTGTTCCGAGGGGAGGCGATCGCCCTTCTCGTAATGGGCGGCGGCAAGCATCAGCTGCGATTGCGAGTGACCCGGATTGGCGGTGCTTGCGGCCAGCAGATCTTCCAGCGCCTTGTCGCGCTCGCCGGTCTGCAGATAGTAGCGGCCGCGGGCGAGCAGGGCGATATCGAAGGATGGATCGAGCGCGATCGCCGTATCGATCTCGCGCTTGGCTTCCTTCATGCGCCCCTGGTCGAGATAGAGGATGGCCAGATTGGCATGCGCTACTGGATCTTGCGGATCGAGCTCGATCGCCTTCTTGAACGCTTCTTCCGCCTCGCGATTGGCATCGCGCGAACTCTGCAGCAGGCCGAGCGAATTCAGCGTGCCGGATGCGCCGGGTGCCAGCTCGATGGCGCGGTTCAGGTCCGCCAGCGCGCCGTTGATATCGCTCTCATAGGCAGCCTTGTAGCCGGCGCGGGCGGCGAGCGCCATTGGATGATCGGGGTCGAGCGCCAGCGAGCGTTCATATGCTTCCTTCATCTGCTTGCGGTCATCGACGAGCTGCGCGAGCTGGGCGCGGATCGCCGGCAGGGTCGGATCATCGGGATAGCGCTGTTCCGCCTTCTTGATGATGTCGAGGGCTGCGCGCGGGTTTTCCAGGAAGCCTGCCGTATAGGCCTGCATGATTGCGCCATAGGGTCCGGCGGTATTTGCTGGCGGCTGTTCGGCATGAGTAGGATCGGCCAGCGAGCGGGCAAAATAGCCGCCATATTGCGCCATGTTGCGGCGTGTCGGATCGAGATGCGGCAGGGCTTTTTCGAAGAGTTTCGCGGCATCGCCATAGCGCTTTTCGGAGCCGGCGATGGTCGCATCAAGCAGGTCGACGCGCGCCTGTTGGGCTACTGTCAGCTTGCGGCCGCGGATATTTTGCAACGTTGCAGCAGCGGCTTGACGCCCGTCGAAGGCGCTCTGTACTTCGGCAAGTTCCAGCCAGTCTTCCGTCGTGCGGCGTTCGGGCGGCAGTGCCAGCAGCCGGCGGCGCTCTGTCGCCATGCGGTCGGCGCGCAGCGGCGAGGTCGGCATCAGGCCGAAGCCGTCGCGCAAGTCCAGATAGAAGAGCATCTGCTCGCGGTCGTCAGGATTGACGCTGATAATTTTGTGCGGCGCCTGCCCGATAGTAGCGACAGCGCCTTCGCCTTCGTTGACGTCGACGCTGCCCTGCGGATTGGTGAGCGAAACGCGGCCTTCGAGCACGATCATCGAGGTCTTGGCGCCTTCGACAGTCATGGTCCAGTCCGTGCCGCGGATAGCGGCGGCGGCGGCAGGCGTCTCGACCGTCAGGCCCTGGCCGCCGCGCTGGGCGCGCGCCCAGATGGTACCGGATTGCAGGTTGAGGATCGTGTCGCCCGTCGCAGACATTTTCTTGACCTGCAGCGCCGAATTGCGGCCGAGGCGAATCTGCGTGTGATCGGAAAAGAGGATGGCGAGCTGACCGGTGGCATTGGTGCGCAGCACGTCACCATCGAGCAGGTCCTGATTGAGATCGACGACGCGCCAGTTGGTGACATCGACGAAGCGCACTTCCTCGCCGGCCTTGCGTGCAATGACGGAGCCTGCAACGGGCGTCGGGCGCTGCAACGGCTCGGCCGCAACGGGAAATGCAAACAGAAACGATGTGATCGCAAGAGACGTGCTTGCGTTCAGAAAAGACTGCCACCCCGACATTCCAGATACCCCCGCATCCTTTTCCCCTTTGGCCAAGCAGGGTTTAAAAGTCAAGCCGGATGCACACGTGTTCTTGCTTTAAGCTTCGAGTGTATTATTAGGGAAACACTATTGCAGGCCGGGGGATTTAAGTGAGCGAGTTCGAGATTTACGCGGAATTGCCCTCCGCTTCTCCATCAAGCGAGGATATCGGTTCGGAATATTTCGACCATATCAAGAAAATCAACGACATATTCTACGATCAGATTAAGATATCGGATCAGAAGGCGGCGTATATCTTTACTTTCATGCTCGCCTTTCTTGTGAGCTCCGCCGAGGTCAGGGCGGTCTTCACCTTTGCGCGCTATGCGCAGGGCACGCCGCAGGCCATTCTCTTTTCCGGGCTGCTGGCGGCGGCCTCGGTCTTCTCGATTCTCTCGGCCATCCTCGTCGTGCTGCCGCGGCGGCTCGATCGCTCCACCTCAATGTTCTGGGGTGCCTGGCCTAGACACCGCGACACTTTCTTCGAGGCAGCCATCCGCCGCGACGAGCGCTATCTCTTCGATCAATATCTGGAAAATGCCGACATTCTCTCGCATATCGCCCGCAGCAAATACCGCTTCGTGACGATTGCGTTCCGCGGGCTGATGGTAACGGTCGTGGCGTATGTGCTGCTGCTGGTGATGGCTTGAATCCGCATCCGGCCTCGAAAAGGCCGGTGATTTAGCTCTTCGCAAAGTCAGCCGCTGTGAGGGGAACAGGCCTGTAGCCATTGGTGTCGGCGATGTCATATTCCCGAGCAAGCTCGGCCGCGACCAAGACTTGGCCGGATTTCGACATCAGCGCAGGGTCTCGCCAGAGTTCTGATATGACGTGGCCGATGAACTGTGGCGACTCGGAATTGGACAGGTCGAAATATTCGGCATTCTGCATGACCGCTTCGGTGCGTACCAGGCCGGGATAGAGGGCGACGGCGGCGACATGGTGCGGACGCAGATCATGCGCGAAGTCTGCGGCCATCTTGTCGGCGGCGGCTTTCGCAGTGCCGTAGATCGCGTTGCCGTCGTAGAATTGCGCTGCCCAGAACGAGATATTGACGATCAGGCCGCGCTCGGCCGAGACCATGACGGGTGCAACCGCACGCGACATCATGAAAGCCGCCCTGAGCGCGGTGCCGATCATTGCATCCCACCGCCACACAGGCTGCTCCCAGAAAGCGCGAGGCCAAGTGAAATCGCCGTCCTCAACCATGTTTTCATAGCCGGGCCACGCATTGTTCACCAGAATGTCCAGCCTGCCGCCGGCCCTGATCTCTGCGGCGACCTGCTCGGTTTCAGCATCGTTGCTGTGATCGCAAGGATGAACGACGAGGCGTCCGGGCAGGTTCGCAGCCTCAAGCGCGAGCCCTTCCAGCGAGCCTGTGCGTTTGCTCCCGTTTGCTTCCGCCTCCGAACGCGTCCTTCCGGTCACATGGACCGTGGCGCCCTCGGCGAGCAAGGCAAGCGCAATCCCGCGGCCGACACCGCGGCTTGCGCCGGTTACCAGGGCCAGCACGTCTTCCATGCTGATGGCCTCCTATATGTCGGTATCAGAACGACAGGACCATACCAATGCGGCGGAACGGGTCGAGGCCTTTTTCGGCTTCGGAAGTAAGGATTGCCTGCAGACGCGGGGAGCATTCGTCTTTTTCGAGGAGCCGAAAGCCAAGCGACACGTAGAAAGGAGCGTTGAAGGGGGCAAAACGATCTGTCGTCAGCGTCGCTTCCGCGAGCTTCCGCGAGCGGCCCTCAGCAAGGAGCGTTTCCATGAGCCTGCGGCCGAGGCCTTTTTTCTGAAAGTCCGGATGGACGTCCATTTCGCCGATGTGCAGGGACTTTTCCGCGACATAGGCTCCGGCATAGCCGACCGGCAGGTCGCTATGATCGCAGGCGGCGTAGAGGAGGGCGTGTTCTAGATAATGCTGTAGTTCCTCGTCGCTGCTGGCTTCAGGCTCCCCGCTGACGGCGCCTGCGGCGCGCAGCGTTTCGAACGAGGCCAGCTCTATCGATCGCAAGGCGTCGAAATCGTCCCGGGTTGCCTGTCTGATCCGCATGTTCGTTTCCGCGTGAGGTCGTGCACCGGATTACGACAATTCCTGTGAAAGGCCAATGGAATTGGGGCGTGACGGCTTGCCCGGGGTGAAACGCGCGACGAGCATTATCTGGGCTGGCAATCGGGAAGAATACCGGCGGCGACAGGGGTGGGCCGCCGCCGGCAGGATTTAACGCGTCGCTCTCAGCTCTAGGCGGGAGACGCCGGCGGCTACATTCACGCCGGTTCCGGTTTCGCCGCTGAGCGGCTGCAATGCGAAATTCTTCGAATTTCCGCCCACCAGGGCGTTCGCTCCGAGGCCGACGCCGACAGCAGCATTGGCGGAGGCGCCGACATAGGTGCCGGCGAGAGCGCCATCGCCGACGCGTGTGGGGGCGGTGTTGAGGACGATCCAGCTGAGGTAGGATTTGCCGGTGACGCCGATATCGAGACCGAGTTTGCCGATCGAGCCCGTGTAGTGTTCGACCCTGCCGGTTTTCTGCTTGAAGCTGCAATCGACCGCCTTATTCGAGCCGATGATCATGCCGGCTCCGCCCGCGACTTCGCAGGAGAGGGTACCGAGACGTTGCCTCGGTTCGTTGGCGACCACCTGCTGGGCGGCATGTTTGGGTTGCTTGTGCTGACTCGCGGCCTCGGCCACGGGAACAAAACCGAGGGAGGCGGCAGCGGCGATAATCATGAGGTTCTTCATGAGCGTTTCCTTTCCTATTCCTTCCTGGAGATAGTCATAAACGCGTTCGATCGAACTTCGTTCAAACACGGAAAGGAACGGAGCGGATTGCCCCTATGTCGCCTCAGGCGCTGACGGCTTCCGCCGTGCCTGCGAAATCCACGGCTGCGAAGGCTGCAGCGATCACTTCCGGGCCAGCATTGGGTTTTGCGGCGTCGGTCGACAGGATCTGGCGGTAGCGGCGTGCGCCGGGCAGGCCCGTGAAGAGGCCGACCATGTGGCGGGCGATATGCTGCAGGCGGCCGCCACTGGCGATATGGCGCTGAGCATAGGCGATCATGCGGTCGCGCAAGGCGTTCCAGTCCGGCTCTGCGGCAGCGGCGCCAAAGAAGCGGTGATCGACGTCAGCGAGAATAGCGGCATTCTGATAGGCGGCGCGACCGAGCATGACGCCATCGACATGCGCAAGATGGCTTTCTGCCTCGTCCAGCGTCTGAATGCCGCCGTTGATGCCGATGAAGACATGCGGGAAGCGGGCCTTCATGCGGTAGACGATCTCGTAATCGAGCGGTGGGATCTCGCGGTTTTCCTTCGGCGACAGGCCCTTCAGCCAGGCCTTGCGGGCATGGATCCAGATCGCGTCGGCGCCGGCTTCCAGCACCTGGGTCATCAGGCTGGGCAATGCCACTTCCGGATCCTGCTCGTCGACGCCGATGCGGCATTTGACCGTGACCGGAACCTTGGCGACTTTCTTCATGGCGGCGATGCATTCGGCAACCGTCTCCGGCGTCTGCATCAGGCAGGCGCCGAAGGTGCCGGACTGGACGCGATCCGACGGGCAGCCGACATTGAGGTTGATCTCGTCATAACCATAGGGCTCGGCAATGCGCACCGCTTCCGCCAGCTTGGCCGGATCGGAACCGCCGAGCTGCAGGGCGACGGGATGTTCAGCGGTATCGAAGGAGAGCAGGCGCTCGCGCGGGCCGTGGATGATGGCGTCAGCCACGACCATTTCCGTATAGAGCAGGGCGTTACGGCTGATCTGGCGGTGAAAGTAGCGGCAGTGGCGATCCGTCCAGTCGATCATAGGCGCAACGGCGAAAACCGGCGCCTTGAAATAGCGCTGGTTCGTCTCTGCTGCAGCCGTCTTCGCCGTGGTCATGATCTCTATTCTTCTTTCGTGCAATCATCTGGTCCCGTGGCCTCATGTCGTGGCGGAGGCCCGATCCTGCAAGCCCGCCATGGCGAAAGGCCGGAGCGGGGCTTGGCGATGGGACGAGGGCTTATACATGAGAGCTGGGGATAAAGCGAGATGGCGTTCGAGGGCGCGGCCGCCACCCGCCGGGAGCAATTTCGTACACTTGACCCACCCGTTGTTTTACAGGAAGGCAACGCCGGACGATCCCCCATCCTCCCGATCTCGGGATCGAGCAAAGGAGTGCGAGCCTGATGGCAGACGATAGCGCAGGGATCAAGGCATTGCTCGCCATGCCCAGGCGAGACAATAGCGCCTATCTGGAAACGCTCCGGCTGGTGCGGGAGGCTTTCGCCGAGGCGGAGGCGGAATTTGACGGCAAGGTGATTGCCACGACAGACAGCGCTCGGGACGAAGCCGGCAATATCGTCATCATGACGGTGATCAGGCCAGCGTAGATGGGCGAACCGCCTGAAATAAAAGGCGATTGAACCAAAATCCTTCTGCCGCGTTTTTGCCATAAACAGGAGGATTTCGATGGACAGCCTGCTTCTGATCGCCATCCTTTGCGGTCTCATGTCTTTCGCCATGGTCTGGATTCAGTCGAGAGAATAGTCTGCTGCGCCAAAGACATGGTGCTTTCCCTTCCTTTTACCGGCACCGCTTATCCTTTGCCGAAGACTCACCCTTGTTATCCCCCTGAAACGATACTCTTGACTTATCCAGAAAAGAGAACAAAATGAGAACAAATAAAACGTTCTCATCTATGTTCTGATGGAGAGTTCGATGGCAGCAAGCCCGAGTTATTCAGGAGCAGCAGACAAGGCCATGGCCTTTGCCGCGCAGCTGCGCGCAGACCGCGAGCGCCACGAGGCGCGCCGGCGGGAAGAGCAGCGCCGCATCGAGGCCATGCGGCCGATCAACAAGCATGTACTGAAGGTTTTCGGCGGGCAGCAGCTGGCGCTGAAGCTGGATAGCTGAGCCCACAACCCACGCCCAGCGGCAGTGATGAGCTGCCGATATTAGGTTCGGCGTGGCTGACGCTACGTGATACCGGAGGTGCCGCTTGTGACGGTGCCTCGGTTATTCCTCTGATATTTTTACCAGTTTTTGAATGGGTCGTAGACGGCCTTGAATTTCAAACATAGAAGATTTGCAACTAATCGGGGTGGGGTTTCATGAAAAAGTTATTGTCGCTGTTGGCTGCGATCACAGTCTTCGCATCCGGCGCAATTGCGCAAGATGCCAAGGAAGATCCCCTGGATACAGTGATCCGATTGACCGGACGGATAGATCCTTTTCTGCAGGCCATTTACCGGGATCACGGGGATGTCGCGCTGAAAGTCTATGCGGAGGCGTCCCATCAAAAATGGGTTGAACAGAGGAAAACCCTTGCGGCTGTCATCGCCACGTATGGCACTCCTGCCCTCTCTCGCGCAGGCGATAGCGCCGTGATTGCAATCATGAACAAGACGGCCGCGCTTGCAGATATCGTGGCCGCTAAATATCCTGAAGGCTGCGAATATTTCTTCACCGGCAATATGCCTGACTGGTATTCCGTTGTCGAAGTCAGAAATGGTCGCATGGATGATCTGCGAGCGAAAACCTATGCTTATGAGGATGGGAAATTCCGAGCTCCGATTGCCTTGATGTCCGGCAAGGAGCGGTACCACGTCATGAAGCGGTACCTGGGGATGACCGGGGGTGAGATACACAAGGCGCTGAAGGCTCCTGCCGGGGTGAGCGACCAAGACATGTGCTCGATCGCGAAGAAACTCTATAACGTACGCGCTTTGCCGAAAGAGCTGCAGGGCGATTGGGGCAGGGCATTGCTCTCGCTCGGTCCGTCCCCGGAGAAGCAAAAGCCTGCCGCAGGTGCGAAGCCCGCATCGGGCGCGGCTGCACAGGAAACGAAGGCCGGCTCGTTCGAAAAGGAGATGAAGGTCCTCGCCGGCATCAATCCTTTCGTTCACGCGGTCTTCATGGATCACGAAGATGAAACGCGGCAGTTGTTTGCCCAGGCGCAAGCCTCGGGAGGCAAGATCGATCCGCGAGCACAAGCGGCCGCGATGGTGGCGAAATATGGCAATCCTGCGCTGTCGCGGGCAAACGATGCCATTGCGATCGATGTCTTGAAGAAGACGGCTGCGCTCAACGAGGCTCTTGCGCGATATTATCCGCAGGGCTGCAAGGATCTTATGAGTATGCGGGTGTCTCAGGCCGCACAGGCCATTCCCCAGATCAAAGAGAGCTATTGGCAAGTTATGGAAGCCAAACGCCTGGCCTATGAGGACGGCAAGTCCCGCCCGCCCGCCGCAGTGAAGCTGACCGCGCAGGATATCTCGCAAATGATCACACAGCACCTGCGTGTGACCGCAGCGGAGGTGCAAAAGCTGACGAATCTTGCCGAACTCAGCGACGAAGAGGCTTGCTCGATAACGATGCGGCTCAATGCGATAGATCCCGTGCCGGAGGCGCAGCGCGGCATCTGGGCGAGGACCGCCATGTCATGGGCCGGTTGATTGCTGCCGATCCGGCGAATTCCCGGTATTCGGCCGCCCGCCTTTCCATTCGCAAGGGCGGGCGCATAAAGACATTCAATACGTCCGCCTCAACCGCCCCGAAAGATCTTGATCAGCCTCGGGGTGTAGCGGTGATTTCTGAGGTCGAGCGTATCCTGATAGGTTATGTCGCCGGAAACGATCGCATTTGTGTATCGGCTGCAGACAGCTTTCGGAGCGTCCTTGTCTGCCACATTCAGTGCGACAGCGGCGTTATGGCGGGCCTTCTTGTCGGAAAAGCCGACCTGCCTGATGCACTCGTCCAAAAGCCCGTTTCTCTGACTCTCGCTGCCTCGCACCACCCTGACAGCTGCATTATATTGTTTCTCGGTCGGCACACAGCCGGTGAGCAATCCGGTGGCAATCAATGTCAATGAAATATAGGTGCGCATGATTATCCCTCAATTGTGCTGCTGACAGCGTGTTATGCTGTGACTGGCGAGGTATCTTTATTTTGATTCTCGTGCTGCGGGAAATATGTTCTTTAATCTATTTATTTTTTCTGCATTAGGTTGAAATTGCGTCGCTGGATGACTTGTGTGTGGCAGCCGGCGACGCCCTTGTTGCGGAGGTAACCAAGGGAGATAAACTGGATGGGCTGATCGGTGAACCGGCGTTCACATTCGAGGCGGACCAGCTTCCGTCGTTACCGCCCGGCCGCCCGGTATGCCTCTGCGCGTTCCTTCTCTCTTACGGCCTTCACGACCAGCACACCCGCCATGACCAGCCCGGCCAGCATCAGCCCACCAAGCAGCAGCAAATTCGGCTCGGATGGTAGTGCAGCGCCCGTACCAGCCCCACCTGAGGTGGTTACCGCAATCGCCGCGCCTGCTTTCTGCAGCGTGCCGGCTGTCTTCTCGGCCTTAATCGCCTCATCCGCCAGCGCCGCCTTCGCATCCACGCCCGGCTGGGCGCGCAGGGCCATCGCCACCGCCTTCGCCTCGATCTTCGCCACACGTGCCGACCAGCCTTTGCGGTAGGTCTTCCAGATCGCCAGGCTTTGCATGAAGCTCAGCCGTTTGGCGCAGAGGGCCTTGATTTCCTTGATGCCGGCGCCTGCGGCCCCAGCGCGGGTGACCGGACCGAATTTGCCGTCGGCGGGGACGCCGATCACCGCCTGCGCGTCGCGCAGTGCGCGGGCGGGGCCGGAGTTGACAGCATAGTCGAAGGTGGCGAGGTCGAGGCCGGCGGGCAGGGCGTCGCCGCCGATTTCGTCCCAGTATTTCGCCTTGTAGATCGGCCTGACGTCGTCGAGCGTCAGGTTGCGGATATCGAGGGCGGGGAAGGCGGCGGCCGAGATGCCGTATTTGGTGCCTTTCAGCGTGCCCTTGCCAATCTTGCCGCCGGTCCAGTTGCCGGGGTCGGTGCGCTCGGTGGAAAGGCCGCCTTCGGATGCAAGCGTGATGGAAAGGCATTCTGGGAAATTGGTGCTGGTCATGCCGCGGTCCTTGTCGATGGGATCGCAGCAACTTTTCATTCGCAACAGTTGAGCCTGTCGCATGATGGCCGGTCAGGGGCGGGATTCAGGCAGGGGCGATGAGGCTCGCGGCGGGGACCGCCGCCTCCGCAACAGGAAGGCGGAGTGGGGCGCGGCGGCCGGCCTTCGAAGGCCGGCTTAACAACTGCGATCCTGCAAAATCGTTCCGCGATGACTCCTAATCATTTTGGGCTAGTTCCGGTGTCGCCGTTGGCCTGTGCGACGAGAGCGGTAGAGCCGGAAATTTCACCCAGCGGAAGCAGAGGCTTAGAACACGTCGGCATAACTCACCGCAGGAGTAGATGCGCTTTCCTTCAGCGTGACGCCTTGCGCGACTGTGCCGTCCGCAAACCGCACCAGGCGCACATCGGGCATGGCTTTCAGGCGCTGGGAGAAGGTGTTGACGGGCGGCAGGAAGCTTTCGCGGTAGCCCTGATCGATCGCCCATTTGCGGAAATCTTCAAACAGTTTTGCGGTGCGCAGCCAGCCGCCGAATGGTTCGGCTTCTGCGGGCACCACGCGGATGTCGAACCATTCGTTCAGCGGATCGAGCAGCAGCCAGGAATTCAGCGCTTCCTTGGAGCTTTCGGGGATGGTGTAGCTGCCCTTGCGCTTCAGCCGCTGGGCGCCGGCGACAGCAAGGCCGAGCAGCAGTTCGATCTCCTCTTCGGCAATGCGCTCGGCAATATCGGGGATGACCTCGTTATCGGGAATGGAGCGGTTGAACTGGATGACGACGAGGCGACGGCGCAGGCCGCGGTCGATGCCGCCGTTGAAGCGGGGCAGGGTGTTGGTGGTGAAGCAATGCAGTGCGCGCGGGATGAAGCTTTCGACATTCCTGTAGAGGCTGCGGCCCTCAAGGGGGTTGCCGGTGACGGCGGCCTTGAATTCCTCGCCGGCGATCGCCGCCCCGCTCAGTTCGTCGGCGACATTCGCGGCCTTGCCGGCGAGATTGACGATGCGCTTCTCATCATTGAAGAAGGCCGGCGAGACTGAGGAGACCGAGCCTTCCGGCAACAGCGCGCGAAAGAGCGAGGCGATGGTGGATTTGCCGTTTCTGGCGGTCTCGCCGAGCAGGATGAAGGCCTTCGGCTGGCGCAGGCGCGTGGCAAGGCCGAAGGCGGCGGCACCCAGCATCTCGGCAACGAGGTCGATCTTGTCGGCGGCATCGGGATCGTCACGAAAGGCGCCGTAAAGTAGCTTGTGCAGCAGCGATCCCTCAGGCGGGTCGCTCTCGGTATGCAGGTTGTAATCGGCCGATATGGTGAAGCGGAAACGATCGTCAGGGTCATGCTCGCGACAGATCACCTTGCCCTTGTCATCGAGGATGATGGTGCAGTTCCGCGCATTGAGGCCGATGACGGGATTGGCGAAGAAACCGGCATCGGTGACGCGCGTGCCGAGCTCATTGACGATGCCGTCGATCATGTGCCGGCCGAGTTTCAGCGGCTTTTCCTTCGGGCCTATGCCGACGGCATCGAAGGCATGTATGGCAAGGCGGATCTTTTGCTCGGGGATGGGCCGCCAGGCGGAGGGGCCGTAGGCCCAGAATTTGCCGTCGGCGCGCACGATCCGCCCGCCGCAGGCCTGCTCCAGATGCTCGTTGAAGATGCGCGCCAGCCAGACTTCGGAGCCGAAAGGCTGACTCGGAAACCATTCCGGCATGCGGTCAATGCCATCGGCGCCCGGCGGCGGCGTCTTCGGCCCCGGCTTGCCCGGCTTTTCGGCCGGTGGTGATCCGGCCGGGGCGGGTGCGCAGCGGCGGATGGTGGCGCGCATGAAGGCATCGAGCTCCAGGCGCGTCCACCCGGCATCGATCGCATCGGCGCAATCCCAGCCGCGGTCGGGAGAGTGGCCCCCCTGCCAGTCGCGGTAGGTGAAGGGTTTGAGATCGGACGCGGCCCCGGCATCTGCAAAACCTGTCAGGCGCACGCGCGCGCCGAGGCCGGAGAGGATCGCTGCGATCTCGTCTGCCGTCGCAAGGCCGGGCACATCGAAATCCGGCCAGATCACCACATCGCGGCCTGATAGCGGCGACCAGTCGGTGTGCTTGACGCCCTGCGTGCCTCCGGCCCAGGACAGCACGGTGCGGCCGGTTTTCTCAGCCAGCCTGTCACGGCATTTTTCGCCCTCGACGACGATCACCTGCTTCGTCTTGCCGAGCGTCTGCAGACCATAGAGCGGGCGCGGCTTGGGAAAGGGATAGCGGCACCAGGTCTCGCTGCCGTCGGGCAGACGGGCGAACATGACCATCGGCGTTTCCTTGCCCCCATCGGCAAGATCGTGGCGCAGCACGTAGCCGGTCAGCGCGCCATCGGCCCCGCGATAGGGAAAGACCATGGATGGAGCGAATGAGCCCCATTCGGAGCGTTCGCCCTTGCGCTTGGGATTATAGAGGCGGATGCGGATGCCCGGCTTGATCGGCTCGGAGGGCGGCGCGACCGGAGTGATGCCCTCATAGGGGTCGCGCGCCGGCTGCCTGCGCGGGGCGATGTTCGGGCTGATATGGCTGTTGCCATCGAGGATGCGGATTGCTTCCGCCAGATCGACGCCCTTGATCTGCTGCACGAAATCCAGGATATCGCCGCTTGCACCGCAGCCGAAGCAATGGAAGCGCTCGATGCCATCCTGCGCTCTGAAGATCGTGAAGGACGGCGTCTTCTCGGCGTGGAAGGGGCAGCAGGCCTGATATTCATGCCCATTCCCTTGCAGCCTGCAGCCATAATGCGCCGCTGTCTCGGACAGCGACACATCGCGGCGAAGCCGTTCGAGATCTGATGGCATGTTGCGGCTCTTGCAATGGATGTTGTAATTATCGCAACACGGCCGGCGCGGTGCGGGCGGCGGCCATGGTTATCGTGTCTTTTCGCGGGAGTTTCAGGGGGCCGTGGCGCTCGGAAACTTGCCCTCCAGCACCAGCCGGTAGCCGCGGCGATAGCCGACATTGGCAATGCCGATGCCGGAGCCTTCCAGCTTCTGGCGCAGGTGGCAGAGCGCCACCTTGAAGGCGAGGTACATCTTGTCCGGCGAGGGGCCGCCATCGGGATCGTCGATATACATGGCGGTGAAGATACGCTCGGTGATGACGGGCAGGCCCTTGCCCTTCCAGACCGTTTGGAAGATGCGGCCTTCCATCGGCGTCAATCCATATTGATCGATGACGATCTCGGGCTGCGGCGTGGTGACCGGCTGCTTGCAACAGGGGCAGAGCAGGGGCTTGGTGATGGCAAGCGGGGCGGGCGCTGCCGATGGGGTCGGGCGTGTCGTGATCGTCTGCATATCGGTCCTCACATGTTTGGAGCGCGCGCCGTCCGATCGGGCGGCCGCCTGATGTCTTCTGTGTTGAGATTGCGGTTCCGGGCGCGGCCGAGCCTTAAGGCGCGGCCATCATCATCGCCCGGATGCGGTCTTCGAAAAGCGCAAGGCGGCGCAGCCGGTTGGCAAGCTGCAAGAGGTCGTCGACGGCCTCCTTGTCGATCACCAGCAGTGTTTCGCCGGCCAACTCGCCGCCGCGCATGACGCAGCGCCCGATCAGCGCATCGATCAGATCCGATTGCGCCAGCATGGAAAGCGGCTCCTTACGCATTCGCTCCTCCGGCATCGGGTGCGAGGGGGCGATCGTCTGCCGCGGCATTCCCGCCTTTGCCATGCCGATCCTTCCCTCCCGCCTTGCGTCTCTTGTTGTTGGAGTTGAGATTATGTTGTCGAAATCGCATCGTCAATCCAAAATAGGAAAAAATACCTATCTTTTGCATCCGAGTGCCAAAAGGCCTGTTTTCCGGGCACAGCAGCGGATGACGGTGCAACCACAGCGGATCAACCATGTGAAAGGTTGACGGTAAAAAGCCCGGTGCGGTTGCTTGCATGGCGTTGCGTTTTTTGCAACAAATCAGCAACGCTGCATATAGGCATGGGGACGCTGATGGCTGAGATCGATGGCGACTGGTTTCATCGCCAGCTGGAGGGCAAGGGCCAGTCGCTGCGCGCGCTCGCCCGCCATCTCGGCAAGGATGCCTCCGCAGTTTCCCGCACCTTCTCGGGCAAACGCCGCATGACGATGGAGGAGGCGGCCGAGATCGCAGCCTTCCTCGGCGTTTCCGTCACCGACGTCATGCACCACGCCGGCATCACCGCGGATCGCGAAGGCCTGGGGCCAAGGATCCCGCTGTCCGCCACGATCGGCGAGGATGGCGAAGTCCGCCCGCTTCCCGAGTCGCAGCCCTTGCCGCAGGCGGTGCTCGACAGGGCGCTGCCCGCCATCGGCGCCAGCCGCCATCACACCATCATCGCCGCCCAGGTGCGCGCCTCTTCCGGTCCGCTTTCGATCTGGGACGATGCCGTGCTGTTCTTCGCGGCAAGCGACGGCATCGAGCCAGGTGCAATCGGGGCGCTCTCCATCTGCGGGCTGAAGGGCGGCAAACAGATCCTCGCCAAGCTCGACCGCGCCCGCAAGACGGGCGAGGCGAGGGTAGTTTCCCCGGCGGGGAAGAGCGAGGAGGTGACGCTGGTGATGGGGGCGCCGGTTCTGGTGGTGATACCGTAGCGACTACGGTGGTGGGCTGGCAGACGAGAAAGTGCACTGATCAGATTACGCAGGAACCTCTCTTGTGGCACCAACGCTTCCTCCCCACTCCGTCATTCCTGTGCTTGTCACAGGAATCCAGCCTGCCCAAGTCCTTGGGCAGGAGAGACTTTTTCCTCTGCGGCAAGCGAGTCATTCACCGCGCGGACGCGTGTGGCTAGATTCCTGTGACAAGCACAGGAGTGACGGAGGGGAAGTATTCGTCGAATTTAGACTGTAGGCGCCGCACTGCATTGACCGACACCTCAATCTGGAGACAGAAGTGCCGGCCGCAAGCTTTGCGCCCGGCATCAGCTTGCTCACGCCGCAGGCATCGTAGCAGCGGCTTCGTTTGCCAGCGCCTTGCGCAGCTGCTCTTCCTGCTCCGGCGAGAGCGAGGTGCGCAGGAGGGTGGCGTGCTCGCCCTTGAATTCGGCCAGAACCTTTTCCGGCTGTACCTTGCGGATCAGCAGGAATAGGGCGGAGCTGTTGATGGGGATGGTGTCTGCCAGCTTCTTGATGAGATCGTCATCGATGCCGTAGTCGGTCATCGTGCCGGCGAGCGCACCAGAGCCGGCACCAACCGCCCCACCGACAACCATGCCGGCCAGCGGATTGAGGAAGAGCAGGCCGACGAGCGTGCCCCAGATCGCGCCGGAGAGGCCGCCGCTTGCAGCACCCGCTGCGGTAAGATTGACGCTCTGCTTGAGGCGCACCTTGCCGGAAGCATCGCGCACGGCGATGACGGCATCCTCGAGATCGACGAGATATTCCTTTTCAAGCTGGACGAGTCGGTTGAGCACGGCATCCGCCTTGTCGGCAGTATCGAAACCAAGCACTACAAGTTCTGACATTGCTTTCCCTCCAGTTGGATTTACAGATGCGGCAGATAGGCGTCGGCGGCGCTCTGTCCATAAGGCGGCCGCCATTTGCTTTGCTACCACCGGCATATGAGAGGGCGATGAAGGGCCGAAGGCAGCGAGCCTCAGTTGCCGACGTGAATCTCGACCGGTGCGGCAGGCGGTGCTGGCCTTGAGAGATTTTGGATACTGCAGATGGATCGGGTATACGGAATCCCGCCTCCGGATTCCCTTCTCAGCAAAGGTCTCTTCATGCCGCTTCTCGATGCGAATCTTGCCTTTCCGGTCACCCATCCCGATGGCCGGGTTTCGAAGACGACGATGTATCTGAAGAATGTCATCGATCATCCGCGTATGGAGATCGGCGATTACAGCTATTTCACCCATTACGGAAAGCTGGAGGAGACGGCCGAGATCCTCGCGCCCTATCTGGGGCCGGGCTGCCGCGAGAAGCTCATCATCGGCAAGTTCGTGCAGATCGCCCGCGGCAGCTATTTCATCACCAGTTCGGCCAACCACCCGATGGGCGGCATCACCACCTATCCGTTCCGCATCTTCAAGCCGGAAACCTTCGGCTACAAGGATCTGCCGGTGAAGGATACGGTGGTCGAGAACGATGTCTGGATCGGCCATGATGCCGTCATCATGCCCGGTGTCCGGATCGGTGCGGGCGCGATCGTCGCTGCCGCATCGGTCGTCACTCGCGATGTGCCGCCCTATGCCGTCGTCGGCGGAAATCCGGCTGCGATCATCCGCATGCGCTTTTCCGTCGAGGTCATCAGCGAGATCCTCGACCTTGCCTGGTGGGACTGGCCGATCGACAAGATCGAGGCCAATCTGCCGGCGCTGGAGAGCGGCGATCTTGCAGCCCTCAAGCGGGCCTGAACCGGTGCCGGACGGGGTCTTGCGGGCCGCAATGCCTGCGACGGCCGGTGCTCTTCCAATTGCGTCCGGCGGCGCTATCCTCGACAAAGACAGGGTATTCTAATCTTCTGACATGATGGGATCAGGTCGAACCATGCCTCCATGCGACCGGACGCCAGCGGCCGATAGCGGCCGCGCCGCCAATCGTTTTCAGCCTCTGCCCGATGGCGGGATGGGCCCATGCTGATGGCGGATCTCTCTCACCGGCGTCTTGGGCTTGCGGTCACCGCCTGCCTCGTCGGCCTTGCGGTGTCCTGGCTGACATTGTCGCCGCTTGGGCTCATCGGTCCTGTCGTCGCGGCTTTTCTGTATGCGCGCGGCCGTGTCGTCAGGCCGGTTTACGTCATGCTGGCGGCGGGTCTCGGGGGCGCGCTTCTGGCAGCCGTGCTTGATGCCGGAATGCGCGAGGCTGCCCTGGCATGGGCGGCTTTCTGTGCGCTTTCGCTGTCTCTCGGGCCGATCTTTTCCGGCAGGATGGCGGAGAGGCTGGATGCCGATGCCGTGCGGGCGGCGAAATCGGTGGAGCGGCTGACGGGCATTGCCTGGGCTACCGATGCCGCCGGAGCCTTCCTCTACGTGACGCCGAGCGTCCTTGCCTTTCTGGGGCTTACCCTGGAAGACTTCAATGCGCCGCTGGCCAACAAGGAATTCGGATGGAAGCGGGCCATCCATCCCGACGATTACGAGGTTGCCGCAGCGCTGTGGCGACGCTGCCTGCAGACGGGCGAGCATTACAGCGTTGACAGTCGCATGCTGCGCCCCACCGGCGGCTATGGCTGGACGCGCAGCACGGGACAGCCGCTGCGCGACGGCAACGGCGTCATCACCGGATGGTACGGTACCGTCATCGATACCGAAATCGCGCCTCCGCGCAACGAACTCGCTGCGGACGATCCCGGTGTTTCTGCCGCCGATATGACGGCATCAGACACCTTGCCGCCAATGGCAGAGGTTCACCCGCATGACAGGGCGACGGTGGAGCAGGCGCGTGCGCGAGCTTTCTTCCACGGCATTCCGCAGGTCAGCAGCTTCCGCAAGCTTCAGCCGGATGGCAGCTACCAATGGGTCGAGTTCCGGGTGGAGCCGAAATATGGCACCAGCGTCGCGGTCGATCCGGCCGTCGCGCGGCAGGACGAGCGGTGGACGACGGCGAGCGAGCTCGGCGAGACCGGCGAGGCGGTGCGCGCCGCACTCGCCATCGAGAACCTTTATGGCGGCGCCTGGGCGATGGATGCATCCGGGCAATTCACCTATGCGACACCGACGGCGCAGACCTCGATTGCCATGGCGCTCGAAGATCTGAACCTGTTGCTCGACGGCAAGCCCTTCATCGAGGGCGGGCGGCAGGGCTGGCAGCGCGGCGTGCACCCCGATGACAGTGAGGAGGCCGCCGCGACGCTGCGCCATGCGCTGAAGACCGGCGAGCACTGGAATTTCGAATACCGGGTGCTGCGCGCCAATGGCGCCTATGTCTGGCACCGCGCCGCAGCGCGGCCGACACGCGACGGGCAGGGGCGCATTACCGGATGGTATGGCGTGACTGTCGATATCGACGCCTACAAGCGCACCGAGGCAGCGCTGCGCGAGCGCGAGCGGCAGCTGCAGCAGCTCATCGACACCGTGCCGGCGCTGATCTGGAGCACGTCGGCGGACGGGCGGCCGATCTATGTCAACAAGCCCTTCATCGAGGTGACGGGCGCAACGCTCGAAGAGATGATTGGGCCCGACGGATTGCCGTCGCTCAGCGTCATCCATCCTGACGATCGGGAGGCGGCGCGGCGGGCGATCCGGCATTCCTTCACCACGGGTGAACCCTATTCCCAGAGATACCGCCAGGCCCGCGCCGATGGCAGTTATCGCTGGACCGACACCAGAGCGCAGCCGCTGAGGGACGAGGCCGGCACCATCCTTCGCTGGTATGGTGTAAGCACCGATATCCATGACATGGTCACCACCCAGGAGGCCCTCAGCGAAAGCGAGCGGTTCCTGCGTCAGCTGGTGGAAACCCTGCCGGCGATGATCGATTGCGCCGATCCCAAGGGCGAGCCGATCTTCCGCAGCCAGCGGCTGCGCGAATTCCTCGGCTATGATCTGGAGGCGCTGGACGGGAGCGGAAAATCCCGGCTGGCCGGCACGCTCGATGCCGGCATCCACCCTGATGAAGTCGCTGATGTAAAGGAGCGTTATGCTCATGCGCTTGCCACCGGCGAACCCTATGCCCGACGGCATCGGCTGCGCCGTTTCGATGGCGAATATCGCTGGGTGGAGACACGCGCGGCACCGATGCGCGACGCCGAAGGCGCTATCGTGCAATGGAACGTCGTCTGCCTCGATATCGATGGCGAGGTGCGGGCACAGGAAAAGCTGCTGGCGGCGCAGGAAAGTCTGGCGCGCGCCAGCCAGGCGGCGAGCCTCGCGGAACTTTCGGCCTCCATCGCGCATGAGGTCAATCAGCCGCTTTCGGCCATTCTGAGCTCTTCGGACGCCTGCCGGCGCTGGCTGATGACGGAGCCGCCGAATTTAGAGCGGGCGCAGAAAACCCTGGAGCGCATCATCATCAGCGCCAATTCGGCAAGCGATGTCGTCAAGCGCGTCCGCGCCCTGTTCAAGCGTGCCGAAGACAAGCGCGATTGCGTCACGCTCGGCCGCGTCATCGTCGAGACTGGCGATCTGCTCGCCGAGGAGGCCGCGCGGCGCGATATTCGCTTCGATATCGACAGCGACGACATCGTTCTGCAGGTTCCTTTCGACCGGGTGCAGATCCAGCAGGTCCTCATCAACCTCATGCGCAACGGCATGGATGCGATGGAAGCCGTTGCCGGAGACAAGCTGCTTGGCGTGCGGGTGCGCAAGGCCGACGGCATGATGCGCATCGAAGTCAGCGACCGGGGCGCCGGCATCGAATTTCCGGACAAGATATTCGAGCCGTTCTTTTCGACGAAAGAGCAGGGGATGGGCATGGGGCTCGCGATCTGCCGCTCGATCGTCGAGGCGCATGGCGGGCAGCTCTGGGCGGAAACGAACGAGCCGCGCGGGACCACTTTCATCTTCACCCTGCCGGCTGAGGCAGAGGCGTGAGGGGTGGGCCTTCGGCGTTCCGGGCGAAGAAAGCCGGGTTTGCCCGGAGATCACGACCGCGGACATCGCTCTACTAAAAATTCACTTTCTTTCCGCTACATATGTGCACATGACACCAGAGCGAGCCACACCGGTGGCGCGTGTACGTGTCGGACAATCCTGTCCGATTTGGAGAACTCATCGTATGAAGCACGTATCGATCATTGTGCGCGCCGAGTGGGATGAAGAGGCTGCCGTCTGGATCGCCAGCAGTAACGACATCGATGGACTGGCCGTCGAGGCCAATAGCCTGGAAGCTCTCGAGCCCAAGGTTATCGCTGCCATAACGGATCTTTTGGAACTGAACGGATTTACGTCTGACCTACCGGAAATCCCTGTCCATATCATGGCTGAGCAGCTCGTTCGCATTCCCAATCCCACCTACTGACCGCATGGCCGGCTATCTCAAGGAACTTAAAGAGTTACTTTTGAAAGCCGGCTGCAAATATGTTCGGCCGGGAAAAGGCGACCATGAAATTTGGTTCAGTCCGATTTCAGATCGCCATTTCACGTTCGATCATGGTGTCAAATCCCGGCACACGGCCAATGAAACGCTGAAGCAAGCGGGTCTTCCAAAAGCGTTCTGAGTTAGACGCTTTCTAGCTGCGGATGGCGGCCGTGTCGCGGCGGCTCAGTCCACGCCTGCCGGCATGGGTAAACCTTCGCTGGATGGGGGGTTGGCTCGCGCAGCCTTATCCTCAGTGACAAATTTCGTGCGGGATTTCGGCGAACGTCTCCTGCCCGGTTATGCGGTTCCGACATCCTCGGTCGATCTTGTCGCGCAGGCGCCTTTTGAAGAGTGAGGGAAATCCAAGGGCGAGGTGAACACATCGTCGGTGAACCGGACTTCGTCGATTATCGTTTCTTGAATATGTTGCTCAATTGGGCTACATACAGATCGAAATGATAAGGAGGCTGAAGATGGCCGCAAACGCGTATGTTCGTGCCCGTATCGACTCTTCCGTGAAGGATGATGCCGCCCTGGTCCTTGATAGCCTTGGGTTGACCACCTCTGATATCATCCGCATCGTCTTGACCAGAATTGCCCGAGATAAGGCTCTTCCGGTCGAGTTGACTCGACCGAACGCCAGGACGATCGCTGCCATGGAAGAAGCAAGAGCAATCAAGGCGGGCCATGGCAAGCACTTCGATAGTGCCGAGGAGCTGATTCAGTCGCTCGAGGGCAGCAAGCTTGCGAAGTGATAAGGACCGAGCGAAGCCCGCCTCCACCAAGCGGGCTTCGATACCGCGACAATCAAACCATACCAAGCAATTTCAAAAGGATTGGGAGCGACTCTCCAGATCCGGCCGATATGACATGGTCGCACTGAAGAGGGTCATTGGTTTGATCGTCGGCAACGATGGCCCACTGCCTGCCGAGATGAAGGACCACGAACTGACGGGTGATTGGAAAGATCATCGAGAATGTCATATCGGCGGCGACTTTCTTCTCATCTACACCGTGGACGAAAGGAAGAACCTGGTGGTGTTCGTTACTGCCGGTACCCACGCCGAACTCTTTGAATGAAGCGTGGTAGACAATTTCAGGACGAGGCGGCGGGCGGTGTCGCTCGCGTTTTCTGGCGCTCGCGGCGTTCGTCCTGCCTGATTTCGCGCTGTCTCAGGCGCAGCCGCTTGCGGATATCCTGAAGCTTTTCGGCATCGGAGGCTTTTTCGGGCGAGGCTCTTTTAGGCTTTGGCGCGCGGAAGAGATTTTCCGCTGCGCGCTTGTCGGCGGTCATGTTGCTATCCTTCCGGGTGTTCGCGGGACGGCCGGAGGGCCGTCGCGCCGGAGCGGGTCGGCACTATTTCTTCTTGTCGCTACTGCTGCTGCTTGCCATCTTGACCTGCATGCCGTGGGCTGCGGCGGGTGCCGCTGCGGCAGAGCGGTCTTTTTTCGGCTTGCGGACTTCGCGGTGGCTACGGATCTGGCCTTTCGCCATGGTTTCCTCCTGATGTGCTGATGCGGGACGGATCTGATATTGCGGCATCAAATGGGAGGGAGTTCGATGCCGGAATGCTTGTCCAGAGAGGCTGCCAATGCGTGACGCGGTTGCCCTTGTGGCAATCCTGGGGAGCGGGTGCGCAGCGCATTCGGGCCGTGGCTGAAATCGGGAAAAGCCGTGAAGGTTCCGGAGGCTCCGAAACTCTGGCCCGGCCGCCCGGCGGCTGCCACTTCGGCACGATCGAGAATGCCGAGCGCCACATTTTCACGGTAACCGGCTGCGCCGGTCCGGATGAGATTGCGCGACAGGCTTGGCGGATAAAAGTCGGAAGACATCGCCTCCTCCTTTCGTTGGGGCCAGGACATGCATTCTGAACCGGCAGCGTCCTGAACCGGCAGCGCCCTTGAAGTGGCTGCCGGCAATCGAATCCTGCGCTCATTCCCTGCTGTGCGCAAGGGTGTTGTCGCGGGAGCCGGGGTCCCGGTGGCCGTCGCGGCGTAAATTTATGAAATATTGCGCTTCCGGCCGAAGCCGTTAATCTGAAAGTGGATATTTCAGGCAATGGAAGGTAAAGATGAGTATTGCTGTTTTGACGACCTATATTTTCGTCGTCCTCGGGCTGATGGTGATTCCCGGCCCGGCGACGCTCCTGGTTCTCGCCCGATCGGTCAGCGGCGGCCGGCGGGCCGGCATTGCAACGGGGCTTGGCATTGCGGCCGGCGACCTCATCCATTCCACCATGGCGACCTTCGGCCTTTCTGCCTTGCTTGCGACTTCGGCGCTCGCCTTCGAAGTGGTCAAATATATCGGCGTGGCCTACCTCATCTATCTCGGATACCGTGCCTTCATCGAAAAGTCCAGCAATCTCGATCTGGCGGCGGCACCCGAGATCAGCCCCGGCAAGGCCTTCCGGCAGGGGATATTCACGGAAATCCTGAACCCGAAGACGGCGCTGTTCTTCCTCGCCTTCCTGCCGCAGTTCATCCATCCGGAGAGCGGATCGGTGATTGGGCAATTCGCGCTGCTCGGCATCATCTTCGTCGTGTTCAGCATCGGCGTGACCTCGGCGCTTGCCTTGGGCGCCGGCTCGGTGCGCGGCTGGCTCGCCAGGAACCGGACGATCGGCCGCTGGCAGGGCAAGGTGATCGGCTCGATCTATATGGCGCTCGGCGTGCGACTGGCGTTGCAGCAGCAGTGAATGCGGCTGAGCGACCCCTGCGGACCGGGACAGAGGTTGGAAACGGCGTGTCTCTCGCCAGCATGGCGATGTATGTCACACCGCCGCCGCTTGCGGCTGCCACTGCCGATCTCTGGGCGTTTCTTCGCGGGGAGCTGGCAGCGGCAGGGGTTGTCGATTTGCCCGAAGCTCTCGATACCGATCTCGCTCATGACGAAGCGTGGTTCCAGCCCAATCTCCTGCTCTCGCAGACCTGCGGTTATCCCTATGTAAAAACCTTGCGGGGCAGGGTGCAGCTCGTGGCAACGCCGGTCTATTGCCATCCCGGTTGCGACGGGCCGTTCATGCGCAGCTTCATCATCCTCAGCAGTAAAAACGCAGCCGGCTCATTGGCGGATCTGCGCGGCGGCATTGCCGCCATCAACAGTCGCGACAGTAATTCCGGCTGCAATCTCTTTCGGGCATCCGTGGCGCCGCTTGCCAAAGATGGCCGGTTCTTCGCCAGCGTCATCGAGACCGGCAGCCATGGGGCGAGCATCGACGCGGTCTCGGAAGGAAGGGCGGATTGCGCGGCGATCGACTGCATCACCTTCGGGAATATCCAGCGTTTCGATCCTGAGCGGCTCTGCGGCGTGCGCATCCTCGCCGAGACTGTTTCCGGGCCGGGATTGCCCTTCATCACGGCGGCGGACGCATCCGGCGAGCGGCTGACGCAGTTGCGGCAGGCGCTTGCTGCGGCCATTGCGGAGCCCGCGCTCGCAGCCGTGCGCGACACGCTGGGACTTATCCGTTTCGAAGTGCTTTCCGATGACGATTACGAACCGCTGTTGAGGCTCGCCGAAGAGGCGATTGCCGGCGGCTACGACGAATTCGGAGCGTAGATATGAAACCTCTCGATGTTTCATATCTGGACATGGCCCCTCCGCGCGTCTAGAAGATGCCCGCTAACCGGTCGCAGCCCACCCGGTTCAACAAAACAAGGGATCCTGACATGAAAGTACTTGTCGTCTGCTCCGGCGGACTCGACTCCGTTTCGCTCGCCTATGCCATGGCGGCGGAGCACCAGCTTATCGGCCTCATCTCCTTCAATTACGGCCAGCGGCACGTCAAGGAGCTGGAATTTGCGGCTCTGTGCGCCCGCAGGCTCAACGTGCCGCACGATATCATCGACATCTCCGGCATCGGCAAGCACCTAACCGGCTCGGCGCTCACGGACGACATCCAGGTGCCGGACGGACACTATGCCGAGGAGACGATGAAGGCGACGGTGGTGCCGAACCGCAATGCCATCATGCTGTCCATCGCCTTCGGGCTTGCCGCCGCGCGCCAGGCCGATGCCGTGGCGATCGCGGTCCATGGGGGCGACCACTTCATCTATCCCGACTGCCGACCGGGCTTCATTTCGGCCTTCGAGACGATGCAGCGCCATGCCCTCGAAGGCTATGCCGATGTGACGCTGCTCGCGCCCTATGTGAACGCGACCAAGGCCGACATCGTCGCCGACGGTTTCAAACACCAGACGCCGTTCGGCGAGACCTGGTCCTGCTACAAGGGAGGGGCTGCCCATTGCGGGCGATGCGGGACATGCGTCGAGCGCCGCGAGGCCTTCCATCTCGCGGGTGTTGCGGACCCCACTATTTACGAAGATCCGGATTTCTGGGTCGCCGCCACTGCCGATTTCAGGGGCGGCGGCTTCAAGGCAGAGGAGGCGAAGTGATGTACCGCATCACCAAGGAATTTCATTTCTCCGCCTCTCACCAGCTTTCGCATCTTCCCGAGGGGCATCAGTGCAAGCGCCTGCACGGGCATAACTATATCGTCGTCGTCGAGCTTGCGGCTGCCGAGCTGAACGAGGACGGGTTCGTGCGCGACTATCATGAGCTTGCGCCGCTCAAGCGCTATATCGACGACAATTTCGACCACAGGCACCTGAACGAGGCGCTCGGCCATGACAGGGTAACGTCGGAATGGCTCGCCCGGCATTTTTACGACTGGTGCAAGCAGCGCCTGCCGGAAACTTCCGCCGTCAGGGTCAGCGAAACGCCGAAGACATGGGCGGAGTACCGGGCATGACCGGCCTGGAAAACACTGATGGGCGGGAGCAGAAGATCCGCATCAGCGAAATCTTCGGGCCGACGATCCAGGGCGAGGGGCCACTTTCGGGGCTTCCGACCGTCTTCGTGCGGACGGGCGGCTGCGACTATCGCTGTTCGTGGTGCGACACGCTGCACGCCGTCGACAGCGCCTATCGCGACGAATGGCTGCCGATGGCGGTGGACGAGATCTGGGCGAAGGTGGAGACGCTGTCCGGGTGCTGTGCGCTCACGGTTTCTCTGTCCGGCGGCAACCCGGCCATCCAGCCGCTGGGACCGCTGATCGAGCGGGGCAAGCGGGACGGCTATCGGTTCGCGCTGGAAACGCAGGGCTCGATCGCCAAGGACTGGTTTGCGCGGCTCGATCACCTCATCCTCAGCCCGAAACCGCCCTCCAGCCACATGGCCTTCGATGTGGCGGCTTTAAGGGACTGCGTGAAGGCAGCCGGCGATGGCCCTGACATCGCGATGAAGATCGTCATCTTCGACGAAGACGATTATGCCTTCGCCAAGTCCGTCGCCGGAGCGTTCGACACGCTGCCGATCTTCCTGCAGCCCGGCAATCATACACCGCCGGTGAACGACAACGATAGGATTGATCTCGACGGTATCCTGAACCGAATGCGCTGGCTGGTCGACAGGGTTACGTCGGACCGCTGGTTCAGCGCCCGGGTTCTGCCGCAACTGCATGTGCTGCTGTGGGGGAACATGCGTGGGGTGTGAGGAGCGGGCTTGGCCGCAGTATCGGCATTTCGCAAAAGGGTATGTCTCCGAAGCGCCGGCCATGTTCATTATCTAGCGTCTCCATGACATGGGAGACGGCGCTGGATCCTCGATGTGCTGGCAACTGTTCCCCCCTTCCGGTGTGGGGAAACACCACGGTTTGAATATTAATACATCTTTCGCTAGAAGTTAATGCGTGGCGGCCCGTCCTCGTCTGTTGGCCCATTCCTGACTTTCGCTCCTCATCGCTCATTCTGGCATCCGAGAACATAAAAATGAACACGGAGATATAGGCTTGCTGTCTTTATTGAGATGTTCACAGGCGGTCCACGGTTTGATGCTTGCCGGCTTGGTGACGGCTATCTGCTTCGCGCTCGCGGGATGCTCGTATAATTTTGTCCGTGGTGTCGAGGGAAGCTATCTCGCAACGGGCACTCCGGTGCTCGGAAAGGTGACCGCGCACAACGAGAGTGAGCAGATGGGGGGAACGATTGAGATCGGCTCGGCCAAAAGCCAGCAATGCAGGGGGCGCTATAGCGTGTCGGAGGTGAAGACGAATTTCTGGAAGCTGGAAACCGGCGAGCGAATCTATCACGGGAAGATCTACTGTCTGGATGGTCGGACAGGGGCGTTTGAACTCATATCGAAGGATAAAGGGAAAACCGGCTCGATCACCGGTGAGATCAATGGCGAGGCATTTCAACTCGATGTGTACGAATCGAAGAGCCGTGGGTGCATGACGGACGAATGCAGATGGGGTTTGAAGTGGACTTACGAGAAAGAGCGCGAGAACATGCGTACCTATTACAGGGTTGTGACTGAACACGAGCCCGGTTCAATGGCTTTAAGGGTGCTCTATTAAATCTGCCCCTATTCCGCGTGCCGGTGATCCGGGTCCCAGGCTCTCCCATCGAATGAGGGCGGCGCCGCAGTTACCGTTTGATCGCCGCCAGCTGCCGCTCGAAGCTGCCAAGGTCAAAATAGTCGCGCCAGACGGTGATCTTGCCGTTTTCGACCGTCAGCGTGCCCATGACCGGCAGGGTGATCTGGCCGCCATTCTCATGGGTGAAGATATCGATGCGCTCATTCAGCACGACATTGCCCGAGACTGCGATCCCGGTAATTTTCCAATCCACCTTGAAGGCGGTGCCGATGCCGAAGTCCGTCTGGAACTTCCGGACGTTTTCGCGACCCACGATATCGGGCAGGGGCACGTTGTCGTAGAGCACATCATCGCTCAGCATGGCGACGGCTTCGTCGATGCGGTTGGCGCTCCAGTGGGCGAAGAAGGTCTGCGCCGTTTCGAGAGGTGACATGGCGCGTCTCCCTCAGCCAAACTTGACGAGGTTCAGCGCCGCCAGCGGGCCGCCGGGGAACTGCGTCAGGGCGCCGCCCACTTTCAGCGGGCCGAGATCGACGCCGGCAAAGCCGAGGCGGGTGATGATATCAGCGACTTGCGACTTCGCCTCGATATCGTCTCCCGAATAAAAGAGCACACGGTTGCCGCCTTCGGCTTTCGGATCGCCCGAGACGAGGTTTGCGAAGAGGTGGTTGAAGGCTTTCACGAGGCGGGCGCCGGGCACGAGATCGGCGACGATTTCGCTCGACAGACGGCCGCCGAGCTCGGCCGGCTTGAAGAGCGGCGCCTCGATCGGGTTATTGGCATCGATCACGATGCGGCCGGCCCAATGCGGCAAGCCTGACAGGGCTGCCGGCAGCTTCGACCAGGGCACGGCGACGAGGACGATATCGGCGCTGGCGGCCTCCGTAATCGTCGCGGCGGTGAGGTGCGGGGCGAGTTCGGCAGACAGCTCGCCGAGCGTTTCAGGGCCGCGGCTGTTGGCGATGGTGGCGGCAATGCCGTTCCTGGCAAGCGCGCGGGCAAAGGCTGCGCCAATATTGCCGGCGCCGATGATACCGATGGACATGGCAAGTTTCCTTTCTGCATGTCGTGTTCGTTTCGATGGAGTGAATATCGTGCCGGCATTCCTCTTTGATTAGCCTGTAATCCGCGCTATCAGCTTCAAGTGTTTCTTGAAGATGGCGGCTGATGAAAAGGCTTTTTGGATGGAGAGTTTGGCCAACCTGGAATGTTTCGTGCGCAGCGCCGAGCTCGGCAGTTTTTCGGGAGCTGCACGGCGCCTCGGCCTGACGCCGGCGGCAGTCAGCCGCAATGTGGCGGCGCTTGAGGCCAATCTGAAGATCAGGCTCTTTTACCGCAGCACCCGCAGCCTGACGCTGACGGAGGCGGGCGAGCGTTTCCTTCTGTCGGTGCGCGATCATCTGGAAGGGCTGCAGGGGGCGATATCAGGGATTTCCAGCGAGCAGGCAGAGCCGGCAGGTGTCCTGAAGGTCAGCCTGCCGCCAACTTTCGGCATCGGCTATATCCTGCCGCTGCTGCCGGAATTCATGGCGCGCTATCCGCTGGTGCAGCCGGAATGGATGTTCGAGGGCCGGCCGGTCGATCTCATCGCCGAGGGTTATGATGCAGCTGTTGGAGGCGGCTTCGAGCTCGCCCCCGGCTTGGTGGCGCGTGCACTGGCGCCGGCCCATCTCGTGGTGGTGGCGTCACCGGCCTATATGCGGGGGCGCGTGCCGCCGGCCGATCCGGCCGGGCTTTCAGCTTTCGACGGTATCGTCATGAAATCATTGCGCACGGGGCGCATGACGCAGCGGCAGATGCGCAATGCCGCGGGCGAGGAGCGGCCCGTCGACCTGCCGGCAAGGATCGTCGTCAACGATCCCGTCGCCATGCGCGCTGCCGCCCTTCTCGGGCTCGGGGTGACGCTGCTCGTAAAGGCCGATGCGCTGCCCTATCTCGACAGCGGCGAACTGATCCGCCTCGTGCCGTCATGGTATGTCGATATCGGGCCGATCTCCGTCTACTACGCCAACAGGACGCTGCTTCCCTTGAAGACGCGGGTATTCGTCGATTTCGTGGTCGAGGCGTTTCAGCGTCAGCGGTGGTCCGAGCGCTTTGCCGGCAGCATCGGCTGATCCTTGTCGGGCCGGTAGCCGTGTACGAAGGTGATGACTTTCGCGGACGACATTTCGCAGGGTTTCAGCGTGCTGCCGCTCGCCTCCAGCAGATAGAGGTTGAAGCTGACGATATCGCTGCCGGCGAGATCCTCGGCATAGAGCCAGATGCGCTTGCCGTCAGGCGAACGTTTGACGGTGACGCCCCAACGGCCGGCTTCGAAGCTGCCTTCGCTGTAGCCTTCCGGGATGAGGGCAAGCGCCTGAGAGAAATCGTCGTCTGCGGGGTTCATCTGATGCCTGATGCCGGGGCCGCTAAACCAGTGTGATGCCGTGACCGTATTCTTCGGTCAACTCCTCGATCAGAAGCTTCTCATGAGGGGTCAGTTTGCCGCGATCGACGAAACGCCAGTTCCGCTCATAGAGCGCAAAGGCTTCGCCGGCAGCAATGGGACGCGCGGGACTGCTGTTCCATGCGAGCATTTTCAGCTCGGGAAATTCCGCTGGAACGATCTCGTTTCCAAAATGAGTCATGCCCATGTGGTAGCTCGACAGCGCCTTGCTATCAATTGCGGCGCTGCCGAATAGGACCCTCCTCAATGCCCTGTCAGCACGAGCGTCTGCACCGGCAGCAACAGCGCCTGCATGCGCAGGATCATCGCATGCACCAGGCCGACGGTGTCGATCACATGCAGGCCGATCGATTTGAAGGTGCCGATATTGGGGTCGGCGAGCGCATCGTGGTTGTTGGTATAGGCATTGGCGATGCAGCTGCCGCCCGGGGGCACGCCATCAAGGCCGCCGGGGAAGAGGGGCTGCAGGAAGACGGTCAGCGTGCCGGGGCTTGCCAGCTGCGAGACATCGAGAAGCTGGTCGGTCGGGCGCAGCTGGCCGGCGGCGATCACATCCTGAACCTCGGTGACGACAAGGGGAATGATGGCGAAGGGTTTGCCGACGCAGGTCGCTTCGGCCACCATGCCGGGCTTCATCACCTGCGCCTCGATCTGGCCGAAGCCGGCAATCAGCGTGCCGCGGCCGGCCTCGCTCGGCACCAGCACGCCGGCCGGGCGCAGCATGGTGTTCAGCACGTCACCCGGGCGCAGCGTGAACTGCTGGACGGTGCCGGCGACGCCGGCTCTGACCACCGTCTTGTCGAGTTCCACCTGGGCCTGGGCGAGGGCTGCCTCGGCACTTGCCTTCTGCGCCGGCAGGAGCACGGCGAGCTTGGTCTGCAGCGTTTCCTTGGCGGCATACGCGGCGCTGACCATGCCTCGCTGGCTTTCGACAGTGTTGGTGAGCCGGTCCACCTCGCGTCGGGCAACAGCATCATTTTTCAGAAGCTGGGTCTTCATCTGCAGTTCGTCGATCGAGACCTGCAAGGCGCCTTCGGCCTGGCGAATCTGGCCGTCTGCGCTGGCAAGCTCGCTCTGGGCCACCTTGGTCTGGGCCTCGACCTCGGCGATCTGCTTGTGCGCCACATCGAGCGCGGCCCTTTGGGCGGAATCGTCGAGGCGGAAGAGCGGCGCGCCGGCCTCGACCTTCTGGTTGATGCCGACGAAGACCTCATCGACGCGGCCGATGCTTTCCGGAAGGATGGTGACGGTGCGGAAGACGGCGGTGACGGATTTTGTCGAGGGGTGGAAATAGAAGATCATGGTGATCAGTGAGATCGTCAGGATCAAGCAGGCCGAGATGCCCCAGCGCAATTCGTACCACATGCTGTAGAGGGTGATCTCCTGGCCGATGCGCTTGCCCTGCACATAGCGGCGGAAGAGATAATCGGGGAAAATGGTCAGCATCGAGCAGAGGATCAGTTCCAGCATGGTCAGATACCTTCTCTCTGGGTGCCGGTCTTGACGATCTGCTGCACGGGCTGCGGATGCGGCGCCGGGCCAGGAGCGGTCGGTGCGCCGGCGGGAGCGCCGGTTGCCGCATGATATGGGGTTGTCGTAGCCGGAGATTCCTTAAGGTCTTCAGCCGGATGGGCTTCAGTCGAAGGAACGGGGGCGCCCAGAGAGACGCCAGCTTCGGGACTTCGGTTCGCGAGCCTCGCGATCGACCGCGCGATGGAATAAAGCGGCGTCGAAAAATCGGGAATGCGGACCATGGCCAGGAGCAGGCCGATGATCCAGTAGATATGATTGTGGGTGAAGAGGGAGATCAGCGCCAGTACGGCGACGACCTCCAGTTGCGCCTTGTTGGCCCGGTGCGCGATGCGCTCGGGAACGGCATGGAGCTGGAAGTAGAAATTGCCGATCGCGAGGATGATCAGCAGGATCAGCACGATGACGGCAATGAAGAGATAGTCGGTCTGCCCGGGCGCGGTGATGAAGCCGGGCACATGATCGGTCAGCGCGGCGTGATAGGGCTGGCTCGCTGCGTCATCCGCCGCCGTTGCGGTTTGAGCGACAAGGCACGCCGTTCCGCTGGTGACCCCGATGGCGGTCCAGTGACGGCTGCGCGGCCTCGTCATTCTGCTTAGATCTCCCATGCCAATCATGCCATGCTCTCCCGGGACGGCATTCAAGTGTCGACTGAATTTTAAGCGCTTCGGGCATAGCGCGTAAGTACGCAACAGTAACCTACGGCGTAAATACGGGGAACGTCGATGCCCCCGATGTCGCTGCTGCCTGCCTTTTCCTTACGAAACCCAAACACTTGCCATGCTCATACCTTCTGGATGTGAAATTAAAATTCCAATTGAATCCGTAGAACATGTAGATGTTAGTGTATTTCTCCGATTCTAACTACAGGTTGAAATGAGTTAATCATGATTTATCCTTCCCCGCAGCATTTTTCGGGGAGGCGACAACGGCCCATCACGAGGCCGGCAGAACCGTGCAGCCGATCAAGGAATGGGGCGGCAATTCCTTTTTAAGATGTATGATCCGCAGGAGCAGTGGCCGGATGTGGCAAGACGCCTCGGCAACACGCAGCCCGGCGACGGCGTGCGATTCTGCGGTCGCGGCTATGTGCAGCTACACGACCTGAGACTGACGAAATCAACGGCTATTTCAGCGAGCGCAGTGCGGATATAGCGGCTGCGCACGCCGTGGAGCGGCAGAGGGTCGAGGACGAGAGCGAGCTCGCCAACGATCCGGACGCCGCAGGACCGCACGCTGCTCTCTGACGCGCTGAGCCATCTCAAGGAGGACAAGCCCGAGCATGACGGAAGAGTTTGGTCGGCTCGCTTACGAGGCTTAGCTCAATTCGACTGCTCGGCGTCGACTTCCTTGTAGGCGGCGTCGAGGAAGCTGGTGTCGATCCACTTGTCGTAGTCGACCGAGCCTTTCAGCAGTTTGGCGTCGGCCATGAACTGTTCTTCGCTCTTCAGCGAAGCGAGCGCCTCAGGCGTGATCTTCGGATCCTGATAGAAGACGTTATCGTGATAGGTCTGGCGAACGGACTTTTCCGAAGACTTGGTCTCGTCAACGAAGATCTTGATCGTGTCTTCCGGGTGGGCATCGGCCCAGCGTGCGGTTTCGATATCGACCTTCAGCAGGCGCTTGACGAGATCGGGATATTTGCGCACGAACTCGCCATTGGCGGAGATCAGGAAGGGGGCCGACCATTCCGGATGCGATGACGCGTCGAGGATGACGCGGGCCTGGCCGGTTTCGACGAGCTTGGCGGCGACATCGCCGCTTTCGACGACGGCATCGACATCGCCGCGCACCAGCGCCGGGCCGGACGCGTCGAAAGCGAGGTTGAGGGATTCGATGTCGTTAAGCGACAGGCCGACGGATTTCAGCGCCTTGGCGAAGGTGGAGTGGCGCACGGTGCCGGCGAGATAGGCGACCTTCTTGCCCTTGAGATCGGCGATCGACTCGATCGGCGAATCTGCCTTCACGATGATGGCCGAGCCGTTTTCCTTGACGAAGCTGGAGAGGCCGATGGCTTTCACGTCAGCACCGGCGGCGGCGACGCGCAGCGCGGGGTTGTTGCCGGTATAGATGAATTCGACAGCACCCGTGGCAAGCGCGGTCGTTGCTTCCGAGCCGCCATTGGTAAAGGCGATGAATTCGACCTTGATGCCGTCCTTTTCGAATTCCTTGGCGAGCGAGCCGCTATGGCGCTCGAGGATGAATTTCAGGTGGCCGGGGGCGGTGCTGCCGATGCGGATCACATCAGGCTTGTCTTCGGCGAGGGCCGGGCCGGTGAGGGCGGCGCTGCCGAGCGCGAGGGCCGCAATGCCCGATAGCAGCGTGCGGCGCAGGATGGATGGGTTGAAGCGTGCCATGTCGTGTCCCCTTCAGAAACGGTATTGCATTCAGTTGTGAGAGATTTCGGAGCTGCCCTTCCAGGCGGTGGCCCAGCGCTCGAACCAGACGAGCAGGTAGTTCACGAGCAGGCCGATCGCGGTCATGGTGATGATGCCGGCATACATGTCGGCCGTTTCCATCATCAGCTGCGACTGCTGGATCAGGAATCCGAGGCCGGATTTGGCGGCGAGCATTTCGGCGCCGATGACGGCGAAGATCGAGGATTTGACGGCAAGGCGCATGCCCGAGACGATCGAAGGAATACTCGCCGGCAGGATGACCTTGCGGAACATGTCGAAATCCGACGTGCCCATGGAGCGGGCGGCCTTCAAAAGCAGCGGATCGACGGACTTAACGCCCGAGATCGTATTGATCAGCAGGAAGAAGACCGACGAATAGAAGCAGATGGCGATCTTCGAGGCCTCGCCGATGCCGAGCAGCAGGATGAAGACCGGCAGCAGGGCGAATTGCGAGGTGTTGCGCAGCGTCTGCACGAGCAGGTCGGAGACCTTTTCAAACAGCGTATAGCGCCCCATCAGGAAGCCGAGTGGAACGGCGACCACGACGGCAAGCAGGAAGCCGATTGCGGCACGCTGCAGGCTGATGCCGATATTGGCCGAAAGCGTGCCGTCGAGCAGCATCGCATACCAGGCTTCCAGCACGTCGCTGAGCGGCGGGAAGAAGATGCGGTTCAGCCAGCCGAGACGCGGCGCGATTTCCCAGAGGCCGAAGAAGACGACCATCAGCGGCAGGCCATAGGTGGCAGCGCCGAATTCGATGCGGCGTTTTGCGCGCGGGCTGCTGCGCTTCGGACGGGCAGGAGAAAGCTCGGCGCCGAGGACGGTCTTGTCGGTTACATAGGCCATAGTAATTCTCCGGTTTCAGTGGGCGTAAGCCGGTGAAAGCGCCCAGTTCTTCTGCGCCTTGTTCACTTCGTCGCGCAGCGCTTCCCAGACACGGCCGCGATGGGCGTTGAACACGGCGCTGGCCCGGATATCGCCATCGCGCGGGCGCGGCAGGTCGACATCGATGATTTGCTTTACCGTGCCGGGACGTGCCGTCATGACGACGATGCGGTCGGCGAGGTAGATCGCCTCGTCGATCGAGTGGGTGACGAAGACGACGGTCGTGTTGATCTTTTCCCAGATGCGCAAAAGCTCGGTTTGCAGGATTTCGCGGGTCTGGGCGTCGAGGGCGGCGAAAGGCTCGTCCATCAGCAGGACTTCGGGATCGGTCGCAAGCGCGCGGGCGATCGCCACGCGCTGCTGCATGCCGCCGGAGAGCTGGTTGGGGAAACGATCCTCGAAGCCGGAGAGGCCGAAGAGGGAGAGGAAATAGCGCGCCCTCTCGGTGCGCTCGCGCTTGGGAACGCCATGGACCTCAAGTGCATATTCGATATTGGCGAGCGCCGTGCGCCAGGGAAACAGCGCATATTGCTGGAAGACGTAGCCGGTTTTCGGGTCCGGCTTGACGATACGCTTGCCATCGATACTGACGACGCCCTCAGAGGCTTCCGTCAGCCCGCCGATAATATCGAGCAGCACGGATTTGCCGCTGCCGCTCGGACCGACCAGCGTGATGAACTCGCCCTTGCGGATGGAAAGATCGACGCCGTTCAAGACCGTGACGCGGTTGGAGGGGCGGCCATCGGTCGTTACCGTCTGGCCGGGCTTCAGCTGAAAGGTCTTGCGGACATCGGTGACGGTGATGCGGTTCATGAACTTCTCCAATTCAGACTTGCGCGACGCGGATGCGGTGGGTGGGATCGAATTGCGATCCGCCCGGTTTGCCGCGCCTCCAGCCGAGCGCGCGGGCATAGCTGCCGAAGAGATTGCGCTCCTCGACCTCTTCTTCCGTGATGGCGAGAGGGCCGTCGGCGCGCTCGGCGACATAGAGCGCGTCGGTCGGACAGTAGATCTCGCAGAGGAAGCAGGTCTGGCAGTCATCCTGGCGGGCGATGACCGGAACGCCGCCGGTCGCGTCGAAGACATTGGCCGGGCAGACCTTCACGCAGATATCGCATTCCACGCAGCGGCTTTCGGAGACGACTTCGATCATGATGCGATCTCCTGGCGGGCTTCCGGTTGTGCCGCGACCACGATGTCATTGACGCCGCGCACGATGATGGAATGGGCAAAGGCCGGGTCGTTGCTCTTGAAATCCGAACGGCGGTGCATGCCGCGGCTTTCCTTGCGGGCGAGTGCGGAAGCGAGCGACCAGCGGCCCGAGGCGGCGATGGCTGCTGCCTCGCGCGCTTTCAGCTTGTGGACGCCGGAGCCTACGAGGTGGTTTGCGACATCGACCCAGAGGGCGTCGAGCTTCTCCTGGCTCGCCTGCAGGCGAGCGCCCTCGCGGAAATAGTTCTTTTCCAGCGGGATGACTTCGGCGCGCACGCTGTCGATGACATCCTTGGGCGTCAGCGACGGCTTTGCCGTGCCGCCGGGGCGCAGACCCGCTCGGCCGAGAGGGCTGGAATTAGCGCGAAACGCCTTGTCGCCACGGCGTTTGCTGTGGGAGGCCGCACCCTGTCCGGACCACCAGCCACTGGCGATGGCCCATGAGGAATTTGGGCCACCGCCGCCCGACGTGGCGCCGGCAAGCGGTTCGCGACTGGCGGCGTCACCCGCAACGTAGAGGCCGGGTACATCGGTGCCGCAATCGGACGTGGCGATGCGGATGCCCCCGGTGCCGCGCACCGTGCCTTCGGCGCGGAAGGTGACGCGGAACATCTGGGTGAAGGGATCGACCGGGGTGCGGTCATAAGGCACGAAACAGTTGGGTTGGCCGCGGCGCAGCCAATCCTGCAGTGCGGATTCAGCCTGATCGAGCACGGCATAGACGGGAGCTTCGATCATGGCTTTGGCGATTTCCCTTTCGCGCTCGCCGATACCGTTCTGCAGATGGTTGCCGTCGCTGTCGAGGATCGGCGTGCCGTCCTCGCGGAAGAAGGAAGCCCAGCGGAAGGGCAGGCCCTTGTTGAGCGAGGAGCCATAGGGGGCGAGCGTATATTTGCCGGTGAATTCCATGCCGGAGAGGCTGGCGCCGGCTTCGACCGCCATGAGGTGTCCGTCGCCGGTCAGCGCCGCAGCCCCGAGGATGCGCTCATGGAAGGCGCAGCCGCCGGTTGCCAGCACCACGGCGCCGGCATCGACGCGCCAGTCGCGATCACGCTGGCGGTCGATGCCGGCAGCGCCGGTGACGGCTTCGCCATCGAAATAGAGTTCGAGCGCAGGGTGGTGATCGAGAACGGTGATGCCGGCCTTGAGTACACGCCGGCGCATGAAGGCCATGTAGTCTGGTCCGCGCAGGTTGGCGATATAGAGCTTGCCATCCTCGTCATCGGGGAAGGGATAGCCCCATTCGGCAAGCTTTAGGAGGTTTTCATAGGCCTGATCGACGGTGCGCAGCATCCAGCGCTGATCGGCAAGATTTGCGGTGCGCTGCCAGCGGCGCTCAACGATCTGGGCGCGGCTTTCGCCTGGAGGCACCAGCCAGGTGCCTGTGTTCGACGGGGCAGTTGCGCCGCTGGTGCCAAGATAGCCCTTGTCGGCCAGCACCACGCGGGCGCCATTTTGCGCAGCCGAAAGGGCCGCCCAGGCGCCGGCCGGCCCGCCGCCGAGGACGAGCACGTCCGTCTGCAGATGCAACGGGCCGCTGCCCGCCAAGTCTTTACGCTTCAGCGACATCAGGAAATCTCGGGGTCATGTAACAAAAGCGCGGCAGCCGCAGGGCCGCCGCGCTGGACATCAGGCCGCGCTGGAGAACCAGGAGGGTTCGTTGCCCGCGGTCCATTTAATGTTGCAGCCAATGGATGGAGTCTGCTCCAGAGAGGGTTTGGCTCCGGCGAGGACGGCGTCCGCTGCAGCGCGCAAATCCTTGCCGGTGACCGGTTTGCCATTGCCGGGGCGGGCATCATCGAACTGGCCGTGATAGGCGAGCTTCCTGCTGCCATCGAAAAGGAAGAGATCCGGCGTGCAGGCCGCACCATAGGCCTTGGCAACCGCCTGGGCCTCGTCCTTCAGATAGGGGAAGGTGTAGCCGACCGCTTCGACCTCCTGGCCGATCGCCGCAAGGCTTTCTTCCGGATGCGCCTCAGCATCGTTGCTGTTGATTGCGATGATGCGCAGGCCTTTCGCTTCGTATTCCCTCGCGAAAGCGGCGAGGTCATTGCGGATCAACTGTACGAAGGGGCAGCGGTTGGAAATGAAAGCGACGAGCAGGGCAGGCGTGCCGTCGAAATCCGAGAGCTTGTGAAGCACGCCCTTGGCATCCGGCAGGATGAAGTCCGCGGCCTTGGTGCCGAGCTCGATGGAATTGGACGCTGTTTTGGGCATGAATATCCTCCTGATAGTTTCGAAGATATAATCTATAAATTTCATGAAGTTTGAACCCGAGGAAATTTGCTTCGAACGGGCTTTAGCGAAATAGCTTTTTGTCTAAGAGGGGGATGTTGGAAAAATCGTTGGGTGAGGCCGCAGGGAAAGCGGACGGTGGGAGGAAGGAGTCTGGTGATTTTGGCCGACAAGAAGAGGGAGGCCGCACGACACCAAGTACGCGTGGTGGCCGGAGACGTCTCTTTCAGTCAGCCGCCGACAGCATCACCGTCCATCATCCTCCAGCCTATGCCGCATCCAGATATTCGGCTCTTCATAGAGGCCGATTCCGCTCGCGCAATCCGCCATCAGCGGCGCCAAGCCGCCTTCCACATGATACGGACCGGACACTGGAAAACGCAGCCCGCTCCATTCCGTCCATTGCGACAGCGGCGCCTCGACCCGCATCGAACGCGGCGCTGTCTTCACGAGTCTCGCGCCGAGCTGCCAATGTTTGCGCACCCAGGGATCGAAGGGCGCGCCTGACGGCGTCGACCAGGCTGCGTAATCCTTAAAGGAGGTCAGCGGATAAGCTGCCTTCTTCGTCGGGCGCACGGGTGCGACGAGAGCCTGAAAACCATGTTTTCTGGCATCCGCCTTCATGTTGGCAATCAGCCGCTCGGCGAGATCCGAGCCGCGCATGGCACGCGAGACGACGATGGCAAGCGCAGAAAGGGCATTGGGTTTCTGGCCTGCCGCGAGGGTATGCGCGCCGGCGGCGAGAACGGCATCCCATCCGCCATCGGGCAGGGAAGTATCCTCGTCGGGCGCGGCCCAGGCGAAGGGGATGCTGTTCGACGTTGCCAGAACCCGTTCGTTTCCGTCGCGGTCAGTGCTGAGGGCAAGAAACTGATGGCGGCGCAGGTTTTCCGAAAAGAGGCTGTCCCAGTAATTGACGGCGACAGCGTCGCCGCTGATGAATTTCGGCCAGACGGCGGCGCCGAGTTCGGCGAAGGCCAGAATGAGATCAGGTCTTTCCTCGGCCGAGACCAGGGTGACCAGGCTATCGGCTTCTTGCCCTGCGGCCAGACTGGCAGACATATTCGCTTCGCTTTCTTTCGATCCCCGAGCGGCAGTTCGCAAATCCTATACGCCAGCTGACATGTCCTCCGGAAGAGGCGTTCCGATCGTGCCTGACATCGCCGGGCACGATCGGATAAGTCGCTGATGATGTCAGGCGGCGTCGCGCGGCGGGACTCGTGCAAAGAGCGGGCCGAGGCCTTCGGCGATGGTCAGGTGGGCGATGACGGCGTCGCGCAGTTTCCGGCTGCGTTTCCACCTGCCGGATTATCTCGTCGATCTCTACAAGAGCCTGAAGAACGATCTGCCATCATTCAACGACGATCCGAGCTGGACCCTGCCAATGCCCGGCCGGTTCGTGATAGACCAGGACGGCGTCATTCTCTATGCCGAGGTCAACCCGGATTATACGCGACGCCCCGAACCGGAAGACATGCTGCCGGTGCTCCGGGACGCCGCCCTGCGGCGGGTTGCCTGAGAACAGGTATCAAGAGAGCGCCTGGCTCCGGCCGAAGGCGTTTCGCAAGGTCACCGGAGGAATTCGGCCCCCAACCCAGCGCTCTCTTGATGCTGCGATGATCTCACTGAACAGTTGAGGCGTTCTCCCGCCTAACGTTTCAGCCGCCGTGCAAGCAGAGCGCCGGCATCGCCGATGAGGATGGCGGGGATCAGCACCAGTGCCATGTCATTGATGCGCGGCGGCACGTCGATGACGACGAAATCGAGGCCGAACCAGGGATTGAGGATCTGCACCATGTAGATCGCCGCCCACCAGAGGCCGAAGGGGATAACGATGAGCAGGCGACCAAGGCGGGTGGCGCTCCAGCGGTCGGCGGCTTCCGCGACCGCAATATCGCGGGCGGCTTCGATGCCGCGGATTGCTTCTTCGGCGGCAAGTTTCTGCTGGTCGGTTTCGGCTGCGAGTTTCGCCTGATAGGCAGCCAGAAGCGGACCGGTGAATTTCTCGATGATGCCGCCGAGAAGAAGGTCGGCGAGCCACTTCATTTCGCCCATCCGAAGCGATGCGCCAGATAATACCAGCCTTCGGCGAAGCCGGCGATGAGCGCGCCGGAGGCGACCTGAAGCGCCATGGCGACATCGGGATCGCGCGAGATCATCTCGCCGAGATCGGGCGCGATCAGCCCGCGGGTGATGAGGATGGCGGCGAGGTAACGCAAGAGAATGCGGATAAAGACGAGGGTCATGTCTGCTGCCCGTGATGAGAATGGAGAGCGGCAGGATGGAGCGAGGATAGTTGTTTGGGTGAATTCCAGGGTGATCGCACTTTTGCTGGAATGCCCCCGACAGCGCCTTCTCTCGGCGGACGCATGCCGCTCACGCAACGTCATCCTTGGCCTCTCCCGAGGATGACGGAGGACCGGAGGCAGGCATCCCCAACGCAAAATCGCGCCCATGTTCGCAGAAACCGATTAAAGAAACCGCGCAAGCGCGCCCGAAGCAATTGCCTTGATCAGCAGGCCGGCAAGCGGAGTCAGCACGATGGCGACGACGGCCCACAGCGCCTTGCCGATGCGGTTTGCCAGCTTTTCGACGCTGCCTTCGATGCGCAGCAACGCCGCATTGATATGCGGCTGTTGCGCTTCGAGCGAGACGACCCGCTCCTTCAAATCGCTGATCCTGCCATGGAGCTTTTCGAGCTCGTTGCGGGTTGCCTCATCCATGATGCCATTCCTTGTTTGACATCATGGATAGGGAACGAAGAGTTGAAATCGAAAATCATGGCTGACCGATCTGCTTTAGGCCGGCATCTACCTTGCGGGCAATCTCGTCGGCTGGTTCTGCCGCAGCAAGACCGGTGGCGGCGAGGATATCGGTTACATGCTGGTGGACGATGTCTACGTCGCCTGACAAGCGGATGGCATTTGCAAGTGCTCTTACCTCGCCATCGGCGCCGGCAGATGGACCCCTTGAGTCGCGTATCGCGGGCAGGGCGGCCATGACGGAGTAGCCGGTCTGCTGTGCCAGGAAGGCCGGCCATGTGGGGTCTTTATGCTGCCCGCCGATGGCGGCGGCAAACATCATATCCGTCATGGCGAGCGCGGTCAGATCCATGGCGAGCGAGATGCCCTGCCGGGCGGCCGTGGCCGCATCCGCTGCTTCGGCAGCGGCATCGAACTTCGCGGCGAGATGCGAGCCGAGGGACGTGAAAAGCCGCAGGGTTTCGCTTCTGCCGGGGCTGAAGGGGTCCGTTATCGCCTGTTTCATGCACGCGTCTGCATGAGCAATGGCGCTCGCTTCGTCCGTGCCGCGCTGGGTGAGGCCCTTGTGATAGTGGGCGAGCCACGCCGGTATATCGATAAGGCGATATTGCAGCGTCTGCGCAAGCCAATTGGCCATCCTCTCCCATGCCGTCCCGGCATCGGGCAAAGGCTGGTGCCGGCGCTGGGCCATGACGGGCGAGCGGCTGACAATCTCCTCCACGATGCCGGGCCGGGAGGCATTTCGCAACCCGGCCGCGAAATCGCCTCTGCCTGCCGCCGCGATGATTTCGGCGAGCCGAGAGCGGCGCGAGAACGCAGCCGCCAGATCATTCGCCATGTTGACGGCGGTGACATTTTTTCTCGTCAGGCGAGCCATGCGACCAATACGATCGGCGGAGCGCAATTCGCCGGCAGCCTCTTCGCTCAGCCAGGCCTGCAGGATCTCCAGTTCGGCGCTACGGCCGGTCTCCTCGAAGGCCGACTTGAGGCTGACATCGTCAAGCAGGCGCTTTGCATTCGAGAGCGGTTCGCTGAATTCCAGGTCGTAGATGAGATGATTGACGTGCCGGTGCAGCACGGCGATGTCGAGATCGAGCGGCCGGGCGGCGAGGTCGACGCGGGACCGGCCATGACCGGCCTCGGTCGCGGATTTGACGAAACGGCCGGCAGCAAGGGCCTGCGCGAGGTCCTGGGCGGCATCGGCGGCATCATAGGCCAGCGGATAATAGCCGCCTTTCAGCACCTTGCCGCCAATGCTGACTGAGAGGGGCTGTACCCATTGCGGCGCGATGCCGGTCACGCGCTTTTCGCGCGCGGCGATATCCGGCCCGAAGGCGGCGAGATAATCCCAGACGGATTGCACGAAGCCGGCATCGCGCGCATCGAGCGAGGCGAGCACCGCGGCGAGTCCGGCTTCGTCCAGGGCGCCTTCGATGCGGCTATCCGTCAGGCGCCGGCGATTGGCCTCGTTGCCCGCATTCAGGGCAATGGCGATGGCCTCCCATTTCGATAGGGACTGGCCGAGAGCCGGAAGATAGCGGCGGCTCGCCATCTGGCGGCGCTCTTCGCCGGAATAGACATCGTAGAGCGCTTCCAGATCAGCGGCGGCCTTTTGTTTGCGCAGCGCCAGACGGTTTGCGGCGGCATCAATCGGCGCCTTGATGGCCCGGTGGGCTGGGCCGGCGGCGGCGGTGTCGAGCTCAAGCAGCAGGGCATCCATCGCCCGGGTCGGATCGAGGGGAGTACGTTCGTCTTTGGCCGGGCCAGGTGGTCGCGGCCTTTTCACGGCGCCGATGAGGCTCGCAACGATCTGCTCGACATCGGCTTCATGGTCTGCATCGATCAGCTTACCGGCGCGCCTTGCCGCATGTTCGAGATTCTTCAGCGCCGCGATGACGGCGCGGAAGCGCTCCAGCGTGATCTCCTTATAGGACTGGCGGCCGGAGCCGATCAGCACACTATCGGGAATGGCAAGCTCGTTTTCCCGGCCTGCCGACTTCATGGCGAGACTATAGTTTCTGAGGGCGACGCGCGGACCATCCTGTCCGCCCGTCTGACCTCCGGCCTGACGATCTGCCCGGCCGCTGAGACCGTAGCGGTCGAGCAGGGCATCGATCGCGCCGAGGTAATCGATGCGGCCATTGTCACGAAGGACGGCTGCGGCGAGTTTTTCCCGCGCGGGACCGCTTGCGAGGCTTTCCGCTTCGGCCTCGAATTTTTCAACCTTGCCGATAATGTCGAGGCTTTCGGCATAGATCGCGTGATTGAGAAGCTGGCGGCGCTTGGCCGTGATCAGCCTGGTGACGCGTTCGTCATGTCCGTGAGGGGCGGCGTCTGCATCGCCGGCAGCCTTTCGGCTTGCCCTCGCGCGCCAGGCCTCATCCTGCGCCAGTTCGTCACCCAGCCTGTTTGCTTCGATGGCGGTGCGCCGGCCCGCCGCGAGAAAGCGCGCGCCGTCCATGGCATCGGCCACCTCCATGCCCGCGGTTGCCGAGAGCGCATAGGCCTTCGCCTCACTCGCCGTCAGCCCGTCGCCTGAGCCGGCAACCTCGATGAGGGCCGCAAGCTCGGCCGCCAGCCATTCGGCCCGCCTGTCATTATGCACGGCCGCGATTGCGCGTTCCTCGGCGGAACCATCGATCAGCATGTCGCCATGGCGCTGGAGCATGACGCGCTCGACCTCGAAGGTGATCGCATCGTCGCGGCTCGGCGCCAGCGCCATGGCCGCCACCATCTCATCGCCGGAGCCGAGGCCGAAGAGATCGGCGACGATATCCGGATCGAGCCCGCCGTTATCGGCATAGAGAGAGTGCTTGCCGCGGGGCAAAGCGCCAAGAATGCCCGCGCCATAACGCGCCTCAAGGGCTGCCTTGTCGAAACGGATGTCACCGGATGGTGCGGGATTTTCCTTATCCAGCCAGCGGCTGTTGGCCATCCATTCGATGGCGCGGTAGAGGCCGGTGGCTTCAATCTCCTTCTCCACCGCGCGCCGCACGGCAGCCTTCTCCACCTTGTAAGCCTTTCGCCTCTCTCGCCGTATCGGCTCCATCATCTGCCGCAGAAGACGGGCTTTTGCTTCCTGGGAGGCGAGCGCACGCAGCTTCAGCAGCCGATCGTAGTGCGGCTGCGTCAGGCCGGCGGCTTGCGCATTGGCAAAGACGGGCTCATCGCCGCCGACATCCTGCTGGGCCATCTCGATCGCAGTGTCGCAGGCGAGCATGCGGAAGAAGATGGCGGCGACGTCTGGGGCGAGAGAAACATCGAGGGCGACGAGGCGGCGGTAGATCGACAGTAACCAGTCGTGGAACTGCTCGAAGACGCCGCGCATATCGAGTGAAGGCGCCTTGCCCTCGATCAGATAGGTTTCGGCGGCGCGGGCAAAGAAGGATTGCATGGCGGCATCGACTGCCGCGTCTTTGCGGGGATTGCCGGTAGTGCCGCGATCGAGCGCTGCGAGCACGTCCTTGGCAGTGATCTTGACGCCGGGTTTGGCGCGCACTCCATCAGCTGCGACGGCCTTCGCTTCCTCGCGCCACCAGCTTTCGAGATGGGCGAAACTTTCGCCGGCCGCGCGAACGCCACGGCCCGCCATGTCCTGCATGATATCGAGGAAATGGCGGCTCGCTCCTTGCAGCAGCGCGGAGAAATTTGGCTTGCGGAAGATGTCGAGGATGGTCTCGGTGCCGGCGGGGATACGGAGTGGGCTGTCGGGTGAGACCGCCGGGTTTCGGAACAACCGCGGCGACGTCCCGGATGTGAGGTTATTGGCCTTCATCACCGCGTTTCCAGATGGAGGTTGGGCGGACAGGGTTGTCGTGTCGACGGAACGATTGGTCGGATTTTTCAAGTTGAATTCCTCGGGAAATCGCTTGCCGGTCAGGGCTGCGGATAGAGCTTCAGATATTCATCGAGGCTGCGGCCCTCCGAGTGCGCCAAGGCGGACGTGAAGGCGGAATGACTCATGGCGAAATGGGATACGGTCTCGGCAGGATGTCCGGCGATGGCAGAGCGCAACACTGCGAGATTGTGAATTCGTTGTTCAGCGGCACGGTCGATGATGGGGGAGGAGAAGGCGGGGTTGGCCCGCGGATTCAGCGCGCGGTTATACGCATCGGCCTGCTCGCCCCTCAGATTGGAAGCATTGGATTGCTCAAAGAGCCGTGGCGATTTTGCTTCAGAGGTCGTCGGGGTGCGGGGATCAAAGCTTGAATTTTCCTGGAGGAATGCATCGAACTTTCCGCCAGCGTGGTCTGTGGCATAGGCGGCTGCAGAAAGTTTGACGGCACTGCCGGTCGCCAACGCCACCAACACATCATGAGTGCTCATGCCGCGAGTGCTGGCGGCAAATTTACGGAATTAGGTAGCAAATGCCACAAAGAACGCATCCCATCGCTCTGCACTACCTAAGATTGATTTTATAGCAAAACGGCAGTTCCTCGCTCACCTCGACAGCGATTTCATGCTATTTGAGATGAAACGAGGCGACGAATTGATGAATATTGAAAGCGTAATCGATCAGCAAAGTTTCCTAGAGTACCTGGCGTCGATACGAACCGATTTCGAGAGTGGCGCTGTCCGATGGGAAAACACCGACCTTGCGAGCTACCTTGAGGCCATGAGTGCCTGGCTAAAAGACAGTGCACCACAGAGCGAAGCCAACCCATGGAAGCTCGCCGCTTTTTTGTTACAAGCTGGAGCTTTCTATGAATGATTGCCTGCCGCATTCATTGTGACGGTCTCGAAATGAGGCCGTTGAGTTCCGCGAATCACCGTTAACCATATCGAAGCTGGTCGATCGACTTCGCGTGCGGCTCCTGATATGGGACCAGCATGATTACGAGAGCGACACGAATAGCCCGCTGATCCAGACGCCTTCCGAGGCGGCGTATCGGCATTTGTTCGTTGTCCCGAGGTGATCATGCTCCGCACCAACCTTCCGATCCTGGCTCCCAACGCCTACGACCCCTTCGAAGAAGAGGCCCGGAGGTTGGAAATACGAACGCTGTCTCTGGCCTGATCCCAAGGACGAGTTTGGACAGCACTTCCTGCTGACGAAGAAGGCCAGAAACGTCGATCCGTCGGCCGTTTGGGGGCTTGGAGAGGACGAGGCCTATGGCCTGTTCTGCTCGTTCCGGTGGTCCGCGAACGGCGGCAAGCCGTTCTGCCCCAAGTGCGGGAACACCGAACCGTACGGCATTCGCCGACGCCGATTCCGCTGTTCGGAGGGCGAGTGCATGCGAGAATTTTCGGTCACGTCCGGCACCGTCTTCCATTCCCGCAAACTCTCCTTCAAGAAGCTCCTGATGGCGATCTGGGAAGAGGTGACGGCCGTAAAGGGACTTGCCGCCCTGCACCTGACCCGCAAGCTCGGCGTCGAGTACAAGACCGCATGGGTGCTGCTGGCCAAGATCAGGGAGGCGATCGGCAAGCGGCGGGCGAAGATGAAGCTCTGGGGTTCTATCCAGATCGACGGCAAGTACATCGGCGGCCACATCAAACCAGAGAACAAGAAGAAAGAGCGTGTCGATCGTCGCCGAAAGGAGAACCAGAACGGAAAGCGCATGTGCGTTCTGTCGATCCGCGAGCACAACCCCGATGCGCCTAACCGCACGATCACCAGGATCGTTTCCGACGAGAACCCCAAGGCCGCCTGGGCGGCCGTGAAAGACCATGTCCGTCCGGGGGCGGTGCTGACTGCCGACGAGCACGGCTCATACGATGATCTCGTCGGGTTGGCGATCCTCAAGCGCGTGAACCACAGCCTGGCGTACCAGACCGAGGATGGCACCGATACCAACAGGATCGAGAGCTTCTTCGCCCGCGCCGAGCGTTCGTATGTTGGCATTCACCACCGCTTCTCGGTGAAGTACCTGGACTGGTACATGGCGATGGTCGCCTGGAAGGAGGACACCCGTTACATGGGGCTGCGCTGGCAGCTCTCCGACGTGCTGCGCACGGTCACCCACCGCACGACGTCGGAGAACCTCTGCGGATACTGGCAGGGCGCGGCGGAGCGCATTGAGGACCAGGTGTGGGACGAGAACACGGAGGTCAAGAAGCAACTCTATCTGCGATGACCGCGGAGGACCGCGTTGACCCAGGATTAGCCGTCGTGCAGCATCGAGTTAGAAACAGGAGAGAAGAATGACCAAGCCAATTCTTGTGTCGCCGAAGGGTCTTCCAGAGGGCGGTCTCAAGGTGCAAACGATGATCAACGAAACCCTAACCTGATACTTCAATCACCTGGCGATCTCCCAGAGCCGCCGTCGGCCGTCGGGAGCTTCCGATGATCGAACAAGTCCGACCTGCTCCATTCGGTCGAGCAGGCCGGAGAACCTTCCAGCCAGGTTTGGGCCAATGACGGCGATCTCAGTTTCAAAGCCCTCCCGTTCGGCAAACTGTTTCGACAGATCACCTGCAAGGATCGGCTCTTCGGCATCTCGGAGGAGTTCAAGAACGCCGCGGCGGACATCACGCCCCCTGAGGAGGTCGGTCACGCGGCGGCCAGGGGTAGATCGATCCCTCCTCTTGGGCTGCTGAGAAAGCTTCGAGGTTGCGCTGGGATCAAAAATCTCCATCACGGTCAAAATCGCCGCCTTTTGGCCTTCCAAAATCAGCGCCTCTGCCGTGATGGCTTCAAGCCTGGCGTCCAGCTCGGCCCACTTTCCCTTTAATTCCTCGACGATCGACACCATACAATCCAACTCCACCGGAAGAGTTGGAGGTAACAATTTTTGCGTCCGGAATCTTGTGGCATTTGCTACCTAATTCCGCAAATTTACTCAGATCGGTACGGTGTGTTTTGAGTTGTTCAGCCAAGCCATCGACGGGGATGTGAAGGTTCTCGGTAGTGGTACCTTTCAGCATGGCGGTCATAAGGCGATAAAACTCACCGTCAGAGCGGCTGCGCAGCAACGAGTTTGCCGATGCCTTGGAAATGCTCTGTATTAGATTACGATCGGTTTTTATCGTTGGAGCAACAGGCGTCGTGGCCACGAGAACTGGAGTCGCTGGCGTTGTCGTCGTGGGTGTTGTGGCCGGAGGTGATGGAGTTGCGGACGATGCAGGCGTTGCGGCCGCTGATGTTGTGGCCGTAGAAACTTGAGCTGTCTCTGGTGGGGCTGTCTGTGATGCTGGCGTGGGTGCTGCTATTGCAGGTACTGTGGGTGCTGTAGTCACAGGTGCAGGATCTGCGGATGATGTCGGGGCCGGAGCTGCTGGCGGTATGACTGCAGGGGCTGAAGCTGTATCGGGCGTAGCCGCGGGGGGTAGAGCTGCAGATGTTGTCGCTGCGGTGGTTGTGGGCGTGAGCGCTGGAGTGGCCGCCGCTGCGTCTTGCCCCTCTCGCCGGGCCTCAAAGGCGGTCAACGCCGCATCGGCGGGGAGGGTGCCTACGCTGGACAGGCTCTGCTTGAGAACCTTGTTCCAGTCTGTATCATCACCTGCGAGTTTTTGTGCCGTTAATTCACCGGCACCGCTGGTGATCGCTGCCTGCATGGTGTCCACGGCCAGTTGACCAACGCGATTGCCAACCCCCAGTCTCTCGGCCAGTCCGCCTGAGACTGCATCGAATGCAGTGACCGTCAGGGCGCGAATAACACCTCTTTCGCTTGCTTCTTTGAGCACGGCGGGGTCATGCAGCAGGCGCTCGATATCTTTGGGCTTAGTGAGATCAAAGCCCTTTTTTTCGAAGAAATCTGCCGGTGACGTGTAGCGTTCGGTCACGTACGTCGCGCCGCGCGCGACGATAAATGGGATCGCCGGATTGTGGGTTGCGACCGTGGCTGCCGTAACGGCAGCTATTTGAGGGGCGGTTTCACCTGTCGTCTCCAAAACCCAGGCTAGAACACCGGTGGGATTTGCTTTGATTGCAGCGCCGATATTATTGATTGTCTCCTGGAAACCCGCTCCATCGACGAACATCGCATTTTCGGCGGCCGTCGCCATCGCCGATTTAGGTAGTGCCTTTATGGCCGCGATGTTCTTCCCTAGCGCCTGAGCATATTCCTGCGAACTCGCCTCGTCGTCAGTTTTGATGAGGTCTGCATACCGAGCGTCGAGCCAGCGGGTACTTGCGAAGAAATATTCTACCGGTGAGAGCGGGGGTATGATTTTCCCCTGCCGTGTAACGATTGGTTCACGTTGCGATTCAAGGAGTTCATTGAAACTCATTTTGCGGTCCCGCGCGCGGGCCTCAGTCTGTTCCATCATATACTGATTGAATATCTGGGCTACGCCATAGCCGCCACGAAGTAAGGAGTTCCACTGTCCGATTCGCCAATCGGCAAATGACCCCGGCGTTGGTGTGTCATTGTCCGGCGGTGGAGTAGCAGGCATCCACCTCCCGCGCTCAAGGGGGGCGATTCCGTTTAGGAAACTGTCAAGTGCGTCGAGGCGATCGGCATTGTCAGACCAGTTTTGAGCGACGGTTTTCCGCTTTTGCGTCGCTGACATCTCTGTTGGAGTAGTGGACTCCGCAAAAGGTTTGTCTGGCCACGCAGGCTGACTTGCTGGCGGTCGAGAGAAGGGAACTGCAAGCGGCACCGGGAGGACGGCAGGTTGACGAGCGGGCGATTGCGGATTCGTCTGCGCCAGCCTTTCCAAAGCTGAAAGGTTGTGAAGATCGTCTTTCGCTAGCGGTGCCGTTGCTGCATTTTCACTCAGCCAGCGCGCAAGGCGCGGTGAAGAGGAGAGGATCTTCTTATTGCGGACGTCATCGATCAACCGTTGCAGAGGGTCGCGGTTATCCTTGACCATCGGCAGGGGCGGGATAAGGTTTCCTGTAGTTGCTGCGAACTCCCGCGCGAAATTAAGATTATCCGCAACCTCATCTGGATTTTCATCCGAGGATTGAATAACGCTGCTCGCTGCGGCCGCATCCTGCTGGCGCCGTTTGCGCGACCAGACGTCATAGTCCGACATCATATCCATGGCTTCTCTCCCGTTCGGCCGAGAGACAGGGGTAGGTGCGGAAGGGTTGATTTATAAATCGAGGGAGGGGGAGCGATGCCTGGGGTTTTTGCGGCTGCGATGTTTGCCGCATGGTTGGGGGCGAAATATTGGAGCGAGATGCTGCCGGAAGGCTGCAGGCAGGCGTGGCGGGTTTTCGTCTACGCCTTGATCGGCGCCTGGCCCACCTATCTCGCCTGCGTTCTGCTGGTCTGGTTCCGCGATCCGGGGCAGTCCAATGCCACGGCGGCGGCCTTCGTCGCGGACAGGTTATACGGGCTGGCTATTGTCGCAGTGGTGACCGGTATTGCAGTCTATCGATTTCGTCTTACGCACTACGAGCCTGACGAAGCCGATCGGGCGGCCCATATGTCTGCCGGCATGAAGAACAGCATCTCATTGCTGGTCATTCTCTCCTTCGTCAGTTTCCTTTGTGTCAGCGTGACGGCGGGCGGGCGCATGCCGGATTATCCGGGCGGGACAGGCCGCTTCTTGGGAGAGTTCCTTGGCGGAACTCTTTTAATCGTCATCCTCGCGCTCATCGGCTTTTTCGTCACTCGTTTTGCTAGAAGAAAGCGGGACGCCTATGCCGGGCTGATGGGGGGAACCGTTGTCGCGCTCGCGATGAGCGGGCTCGCCTATCTCGGCATGCTCAAACATCTCAATGGCTGAGCGTAGCGGAGAGGCTTTGCCGGGTCGATTTTTGTCCCTGGCTCTCGTGGATCGCGAGAAAATTCGCGCGCATCTCTCTGGATTTTCAGCCGTGGATTGAATAATGGTTTTTTGCTGGCGTTCTGCGGGCGGCGTTTCCTTACGTTTGCGTGAAATTCGGCGGTTTATCCGTGACCTGCTCCGTCTTATGCGAAGCGGCCGGGGAGCGCGGTTCTATTTTAGATTGGGAGGATATCGATGCCGGTAGTTTTTGGGTTTGCGGTGATTGCGACATGGCTTGGAGCCATGCATTGGAGCCTGATGCTTCCTGAAGGCGGCCGCCAACCGTGGCGCGTCTTCATCTATGCGCTGATCGGCGTTCCCGTCGTTGCGCTGTTGTCTGCCTTCTGCCTGTGGCTGGTGGATCCGACGCATACTAATGCATCCTTCGCCTCCTACCTAGCAGCCAGTTGGCTTCACCTCTTCATTATCGCCCTGGTTGGCGCCATCGCAGCCTATCGCTATCGGATGAGGTTCTATCCGCCGCGAAATGTCGCCCGCGCCGCGCAGATGTCTGATGGACTGATAAGCAGCCTTGTCCTGCTGGCCGCGCTCGCGCTCGCCGGCAGCCTTTGCGTTACCTTCGCAATCGCCGCGCACGCGCCGGATTATCAGGATGGAACGACGGCCTGGAGCAGCGGCGTCCTAGGCACTGCCATCGTCATTCTGATATTTAGCCTGCTTGCGTTTTTCATCATTCGTGACCTGAAGGGCGGAGATCGGGATCCTCACGCGGGCCTGATGGCCGGAAGCTTTGCCTGTCTTGTGGTGGCTGGGCTCAGCTATCTTGGCGCGCTCAATCACTGACGACCGATGTAGCAAGAGGCCTCCGCATCTGCGGATGCGGTAGCTACGGACTGGTGGCAGCGTGATGTGGCCTGTGAAGCGCGGCAGGCGATCCGCCGCGTTTCGTTCCTACTTCTGTCTTAGGCACGTGCTTATCGCAAAACCTTCTTCGCGACAGGCTTAGAGTCAGGCGCCGTTCGCACCGGCAATGCGATCGAGCTGCGCCATCGCCTCGGGCGACAATTCGATATCGGCCACTGCGAGGTTTTCCCGCAGGTGGCCACGCGAGGATGTGCCGGGGATCAGGAGGATATTCGGCGCGCGTTTCAGGAGCCAGGCGAGCGCCACCTGGAGGGTCGTGGCACCCAAACGGGTGGCGACCTCAGAGAGCGTTGAAGATTGTAGCGGCGAGAAGCCGCCGAGCGGGAAGAAGGGCACGTAAGCCGTGCCTTCTGCTGCAAGCTTGTCGATCAGCGCGTCGTCATGGCGATTAGCGAGGTTATACTGGTTCTGGACGCAGACGATCTCGGTAATCCTGCGGCCGTCATCCACCTGTTTTGCTGTAGGATTCGACAGGCCGATATGTTTGATCAGCCCCTGCTGCTGCAGCTCGGCCAGAACCGTGAGCGGCGCTTCGAGCGAGCCTTCGGCGGGGCCATGCACATCGAACATGGCGCGCAGGTTCACCACCTCGATGACGTCGAGGCTAAGGTTTTTCAGGTTGCTGTGGATCGCCGCGGTCAGCTCTTCTTTCGAGAAGGCGGGGTTCCAGGAGGCGTCGGCCCCACGCAGCGCGCCGACTTTGGTAACGATGACGAGATCATCGGGATAGGGGTGAAGCGCTTCCCTGATGATCTCATTGGTGACGTAGGGTCCGTAAAAATCGCTGGTGTCGATATGATTGACGCCGCTTTCGACGGCTTCGCGCAGCACGGCGATGGCTTCGTTTCGATCCAGCGGCGGGCCGAAGACACCCTTGCCGGCAAGCTGCATGGCGCCGTAGCCGAGCCGTTTCACCACGCGGTCGCCGAGCTTGAATGTTCCGGATTTTTCGACAGTAGACATGAGATTTCATCTCCGATTGAAGGCGCAGAGGAGATAGGCCTGTATCGCTGTCCGGACAATCGGCTATAATCCGGACGGGCCGTCCGGATTTCAGGACAATAAACGAGGGGCTGGGAATATGAAGCTGGGGTCGCCCGAGATCAGCGATGTCAGTGCCTTTCTCGTCGTGGCGCGGGCCGGCGGTTTTCGCGAGGCGGCGCGGGTGAGCCATATGAGCTCTTCGGCACTCAGCGATGCGGTGCGCCGGCTGGAGGCGGAGCTCGGGGTGCGGCTCTTCAACCGCACGACGCGCAGCGTGGTGCCGACGGAGGCCGGCCGCGGCTTGATGGAGCGGCTGGGCCCTGCCTTCAGCGAGATCGATGCGGCGCTCGACTTCGTGAAGGATTTTCGCGATCGGCCGGCCGGCTCGCTGAAACTCAACGTGCCGGTCAGCGCAGCGAGGCTGGTGCTGCCGGGCATCGTGCCGCCGTTTCTGAAGCGCTATCCGGATATCCGGCTGGAAATCGTCACGGAAGAAAATTTCGTCGATATCATCGCCGGCGGCTGCGATGCTGGCATCCGCTATGACGAGCGGCTGGAGCAGGACATGATCGCCGTGCCGATCGGCCCGCGCCGCCAGCGTTTTGCCGGGGGTGCATCGTCCGCCTATCTCGCCGAACACGGGCGGCCGCAGCATCCGCGCGATCTGCTGCAACATGCGTGCATCCGCGGGCGGTTTGCCGGTCGCGCCATCCCGGTCTGGGAATTCGAGCGCAATGGCGAGATCGTCAGGGTCGATCCGCCGAGCCCTCTGATCGTCCAAAATGGCGGCGGCACGGATCTCGCCATCGATGCGGCGGTCGCCGGAACCGGCGTCGTTTTCACCTTCGAGGACTGGCTCAGGCCCTATTTCAAAAGCGGCGCGCTCGAGCCGGTGCTGGAGGACTGGTGGGAAAGCTTTTCCGGCCCCTTCCTCTATTATCCCGGGCGGCGGCTGGTGCCTGCACCGCTGCGCGCCTTCATCGATTTCATCAAGGCGATGCCGCGAGAAGGGTGAACAGCGATTACCGGCCCGCAACGTGGTAGAGTGGCCGCGGGCGATGCATTCGCCGCATCGCCATCATCATCAACATCACCATCGTCGTGACGATGAGAGGGGGAAGATCATGAGCAGCGCAAGCACTATGACCGGCAACGGCACGAGCGAGATGAAACTGGAGATCATCGTCGTGCCCGTTTCGGATGTCGACCGGGCCAAGGCCTTTTACGGCGGGCTCGGCTGGCGCCTCGATGCCGATTATTCCTCTGATGATAACTACCGGGTGATCCAGTTCACCCCTCCGGGCTCGAATGCATCCATCATCTTCGGGAAAAACGTGACGCCGGCGGCACCCGGCTCCGCGCAGGGCCTCTATCTCATCGTGTCCGATATCGAGGCGGCACGAAAGGAGCTCCGGGAGCGCGGTGTCGAGGTCAGCGAGGTCTTTCATCCTGAAGGCGAGGTCTATAGCGGGCCCGATGTGCCCTATCTTTTCGGCCGGCGCCGGGTCAGCGGGCCCGATCCCGACCGCAGCAGCTACCGCTCCTTTGCGGCCTTCAGCGACCCTGACGGCAATGGCTGGCTTTTCCAGGAAATCACCACCCGCCTGCCCGGTCGGATCACCTCCGACCTCGCCGCTTTCCGCACGGCGAAAGACCTTGCCGCAGGGCTTCGCCGGGCGGCCGCTGCACATGGCGAGCACGAGAAGCGCAACGGCGGAAAGCACGACGAGAACTGGCCGGACTGGTATGCCGAGTATATGATGGCCGAGCAGACGGGCAGGCCGCTGCCGTTGTGATCCCCAGGCGGGACCGGCTGGACGAGCCGATCCCGCCTGCTGCTCACGCACGTGGGAATCACACAGGTTCGATCTGGGCCGCCCACCTCCATAAGTCGTCCATCTGGTTCGGCGGAATGCCCATGGCCACAGCGAGCAGATCGATGCGGGGGTCTTCACGGGAATATTCCTGCGCATCGTCGATCATGATGCGGACGGTTTCTTTGTCCTTGGTCGACATATTCGGCATGCTGTCGATCGTGGCCAAGACATCCGCCTTGAAAATCGGCGGTCCCAGTTCGAGCGCGGCGAGCCAGAGTTGCCACTTCCGGAGGGTGGGGAAGCGATCTTCCGATCCCGTGGGGTCGCGGAGGTATTTTGCGATTGCAGGCTCTTGGTCGTCATGAGGGGTGAGATCCAAATTGGGCTGATCGCGGGTGAATATTTCAAGGATCGTCCCAGCGCTATCGTAGCGAACGTATACAGTTGTCATGCAAAGAGCCTCCTGCAGGTGTAGTCATGCCAGCCGCAGACGAAGAAGGAGGCTGCGGCGGCCGTGCTCGTCACCGCAGCGTACCTCCAGAGCTGGCCATTAACATTGCTGCGTGCCTTACCCGCAGCCGCGCTTTGATCGGGATAATCATTGCCCGAGCGTGACCGGCACCGCACCTGATGGGCGGCACTGGAGGTGTAGTTGGCGACGGCAGCATCCGAGATGATTCCGATGCAATCCTGCCCGGTGGCTGCGACAACGGTGTCGATCAGGACCGAAACGTCGACGCTCAATCCCACGGGGATATTGCTCGGTATTGCCAGGCCCTGCACATTGGTGTTGGCGACGAACCACGCGTAGGTATCGGTGTTGACCTCATTGCCGGTCTGCCAGAATGGGACGACGTTTCCCGATGCGTTGGTGAGGATTAGGCCAACGCGGCTTCCGGACAGGCATTCCCAGCCGGCCGGCTTGATGACACCTGACTCTGATGTCGAGAGCGACATCATGAAATCCGTCGTGCCGTCTGTTGTCTTCCTGATGGCATAGAGAAAATATGTCTTCGATGGCTGTATAGATCCGGTATCGAGGAGCTGAGCAAGCGTTTTAGGCGTGGCAATAGCGGTCTGGTGCTTCTTGCCGCCAAACCAGCCAACGCCTGGGCCGATGGTTACAGATGCAACTCCGGCGTAGGCCGGGATAAATCCTGTAAAGAAATCAAAGCCGGTGGCAACGCAGACATATTTGACAACACTGCTCGCCAGGACCTTTTTCAGGGTCCAGCCGTCGGTGCTGTCAGCCATAGCGAATTCGTCGCTATCCGCGATATCCGCTTTTGCGGCTGAGCTGTGAAACATTCCGGCGATGCCGGCGGCAACCGAACCGTAGAGTGCGAGTGTTTTTCGATACCAGTGAAAGGAGGAGAAAAGACCGCCTGTGCCCGGGATCTGGACATCCTCGGGATTGGTCGCATAGGCGGCCGAGAGATTTGTGCTTGTATTGGCGGCTATCGCCGATTGCGCAGCTTCGCTCGCTTTCTGCGTGGCAATCTGCGTCAGGTCTGCAACGGCTGGAATATCATCAGCGATATCGGCGATCGTTTTCAGATATTGTGCCACAGCCGCGACGGCTTCGATGGCTGCTCCTTTGTCGCTCAGCGCCAGCACATTGGAAATAAGCTGGTCGATGGTCGCGGAATCGTAACTCGGTGGAATGGTAATGGCGCGGGCCGCCCGTTCCTTCAGTTGCTGAAGCCGCATCACGATCAGGTCGAGCGCCTGCTCGACGGTCTCGGCGTAATAGGCGCCCTGGTTCTCTAAGTCGGTTTCTTGGGTAAAAGGCACGTCCAGCAACAGCGTTATCCGGCTATCTTTGGCGGGGGCACGGGTGATGAGCGCACTGCCGCCGCCATCATTGCCAACGCCGGTTACTGAGTAGTCGGCATCCAGTACAAGGATCGTATCCGTGCCTGAGGCATCCGTGTGGATCACCTGCAGATGTTGAGGTTCAAGGATCTTGAATTTGTATTCGAAGGCCGTGGTGGTGCCGTCCCCGCTATAGGGGCCGGACCGATTTGTCTCGCTTGAAATTGTCATAGATCACGCCTCTAGTTTTGGTGACTATAGGCGCAAGAAGGTTGTTGGGCTGATGTGGTGATTAGAGACCGACGCCATCGGGCGCGTGATCCTGGACTCCGTATCTCGTAGCCGGGGCCGCTGTGTTATTCCCGCTACAAAGAACAAGCCGCTCGAAAGGTGGCTTGATCTGAGCACACCTGTATGCAAGCCGATTGGTGTAACCGCTACCTTGTGAGGGTGTAGCAGTGGAAGGCGTTGGCGGGATTATCGCGGACCTCGGTAGCGGCAAATGGTACGGCGAATCTCTTCAGGGATTCCACCCATTCAGTTTTCACGTCAGCAAGTTTGTCGGCGGGGATGGCTTCAACAGCTTTCAGGAACGCGGGGAACATTGGCCGGAAGCCAATATCCCAAGCCTGAATGATGTGTTTCGACAGGTGTTGAGAGTGATGATGTACTTTCAATCCCGAGGCATCAAAAAGGTGCCGCCACTGCTCGTCGCTGGCAGACTGTTTGATGTTGTCGCTCAGTCGACCACGATCAATTCCGTCAAGCCAACTCCATGCTGGATCCTTAGTCTGTGCAAATAAGCGGTTGAAGAAGCTATATTCGGGAAGCGTCGCGTTTGGCAGCATGAGGCACAGCCGCCCGCCGGGTCGTAGTATTCTAGAAAGCTCGTCAAGTACTTTCGCTGGGTCTTCCAGCCAGTAGACGATGTTAGAAAAGATTGTATCGAAACTTTCGTCCTCAAAAGCCAGAGACTCGTTGCCGTCGCCGGCCACCGTCTCAGTGTAAAGACCCAATCCGGCCGCCTTTTTCAACAGATTTGGCTTATGATCGAAGCCGACAGAGATTTGGTAACCAGGTGGTTTGATCACCAACGGCGTGTAGCTGCCATCGTAGGCGTCGAATACGTCGATTTTCTCATAGAAGCGATCAAGATTGGCGGTCTTCTGAAAAGCATCAAAGAGCGGATCGAACTGTCCACCGGCCCTGATGAAAGAGAACAAACCGTCACCGCACCCGAAGTCGAGCGAGCGGCCAGCGAACTCAAAGTCGCGCATTGCTTTGATATCTAGGTATCGCCAGAGCGCGGTCTCCGGCCGAAGCCAGAATATATTCAGCAGTTGATTGAAGCTTTCGTTCAACATATGGCGCTCATTGGAGACGAATTTTTCATCAGTCTGAAATCCCTATTTCATTGGTGCATGTTCGGACAGAGAAAAGACCGAAAGCATGTCATGACATAATATATCTCCCACGCTTGGGGCGTCATCATGTCGGAGCCTTCCGCTAGAAATATTGGATCGAGGATTTGCTTCCTCCTCGTTTCAGTTTCCCTCTCGTCTTCCCGCCGATTTGAGCTTTGGATTCCACGACGATCGCTCGTTGAAAGCACCAAACTACTGTTGTGTATTGGCTTTCTCATGAATGGCAATGTCTTCTAATGGGTAAGGGGAATGGATGGATTACAACAGGCACAACGCAGCTTCTGCATGGAAGCATCTGACGATCAGGCATCCGGATGTGCTTGTAGTGGGGGCCAACACCGGCAACGATTGTTCATATTTTGTCGAGTTTGGGGCCAAGTCGGTTTTGGGCCTTGATGTAATCGAAGAAGTCGGAAGCGAGTTCTTGCATCCGAAAGTTAGATATCTCTGCGAGAGCGCGGAAAACATGCGTTCGATCGCAGATGAATCGTTCGATCTCTTGTACTGCTATGCGACGATGGAACACGTCCCCAATGTGGAGGCGGCATTCTCCGAAATGGCGCGAGTGGCGCGCAAGGGTGGCATCATATATTCTCTCGCATCGCCGCTTTGGCAGTCGCCCGGTGGTCACCATATGGGTGAGTTCGTCAAATGGCCCTGGATCCACCTTGTGAAATCTCCGGACGAGATTGCCGAGATAGCGATCAATAACAATCTCTATTCCTCGGAAGAACTTGCCAGGGCAAAGGTCGAGTACATGCTCAATCCGTCCTTTTTCAACATGCGCCCTTCGACGGATTACATAAGGGCCTGCGCGAAACTGGCAGGCTTGCGCGTTCTTCGAAGTGAAATCTTGAAGGAAGATGCGAATTTGCTGGGCCACCCATTTGGGGCCGCGGCTATTGCGAGGGGCATGTCTCAAGAGAACTTGCTCGGCGTAACCCACCAATTGATAGCTCGGAAGAGAGGCTCCTGGAGCATGGCATCAGTCGTTCTCGACACGGCATACCTGCTGAAGCAGAGGCTTTCCCGGTTGGTCAGACATTGAATTGACCAGGAGATCCGGCGAGCACGAGGGATCGCGGGTCTGCCACTCATTTCAATGAGCGTAATGCCGAAGATGGCGCGGACCACGTGCTCGGTCTGCGTCGGTTGATCGACGATGAGTGTGCTCATGGCCGCCATTTTTCCGCTCGCACTGGACGCGGGGCCGGTGTGAGATAAGGAGGCGAGATATAGATTGTGTGATGCTGCTTCAGGCATATCAGCCTGCCGTCATCAGACAAATCCTAGGATCTGCGTTCCCACATCGCGTCTAGATCGTATGCAGCGTCTGTCATAAAACAGGCTTGCAGCATTCGGCATGGTGCGAGGGCAATGATGCGATATCAGACGATCGTTTCCGTCAGGCCGCTTTCGTGGCCGGGTCTTTTCTTCGCGCTGCTTTGCCTGTGCCTGTCGCTCACGCCTAGCCTCATGCCCCGGTCGTGGTTCGTGCAGGGGGCTCTGTCGGGCACGAGTGCTGCGGTCGGTTATTTCTGCGGCGTCGTCCTCCAATGGCTCTGGATCTATCTCGAGATCCCGCCGTTCCGCTTCAGCCCTGGATGGGTCGTGCGATCGGTGGCTATCTTGGTTGGTGCGGCCATCGCCGCCGTGTTCGTGTGGCAGTCGTCATCCTGGCAGAATTCCGTTCGGGCACTGATGCAGCTTCCTCCCAATGCCACGATCGAGCCCTTCCTGCTGATCTTCACCGCAGCCGTCGTCTTCATCCTGCTCGTCGCGATCGGCCGGCTTTTCAAGATGATGGTGCTTGCGAGTTACGCTCGCGCCAGCCGCCTCGTTCCAAACAGGATCGCCGCCGTTGCCGCAATCGTGATTTCGGTCTTCGCCTTCTGGACGGTCGTCGACGGCGTGCTGTTCCATGTCGCGCTGCGGGTCGTCGATTCCTCCTTCCGGGAGGCCGATGCGCTGATTGACGACGATACGCCGATGCCCGACGATCCGGCCAAAACGGGCAGTGCGGCCTCGCTCGTCAACTGGGAGGAACTCGGACGGCGGGGCCGTCATTTCGTCGCTTCAGGTCCGACGCGGGAGCAGATCGGCGCATTCCTGAATTCACCCGCAAATGATCCCATACGGGTCTATGTCGGCCTCAACAGCGCAGACAGTGCAGAGGCGCGGGCAAGCCTGGCGCTCGCCGAGCTGAAACGCCAGGGCGCATTCGAGCGACCCTTCCTGATCATCGTCGTGCCGACGGGAACCGGCTGGGTCGATCCGCAAGCCCTGGATACGGTCGAATATCTGCTCCGCGGCGATGTGGCGAGCGTCGCGATCCAGTATTCCTATCTCAGCAGTTGGCTGTCACTGATGGTCGAGCCGGAATACGGGTCCGATACGGCAAGGGCGCTGTTTCGAGAAATCTACGGCTATTGGCGCACGCTGCCTCGCGATCATCGCCCGAAACTCTATCTGCACGGCCTCAGCCTCGGGGCGCTGAATTCCCAGTCCTCCGTCAATCTTTTCGAGGTATTTGACGATCCGTTCCAGGGGGCGCTGTGGAGCGGGCCGCCCTTTGCGAGTGGCACATGGTCCTATCTGACCGCAAATCGCAATCCGGGATCACCGGCCTGGCTGCCGCAATTTCGCGATGGCAGCATGATCCGGTTTTCCAATCAGTGGACGTCTGCCACCACTGCCGGTGCCGCCTGGGGGCCGGTGCGCATCGTTTTCCTGCAATATGCCAGCGATCCCGTAACCTTCTTCGACTGGCGGGCGCTTTATCGGGAGCCGGACTGGATGAAGGGGCATCGCGGCCCGGACGTGTCACCGCATTTTCAATGGTTTCCGATCGTCACCGCCCTGCAGCTTGGCTTCGACGCCATGATCGCCACCACGTCGCCCATGGGTTTCGGCCATGTCTATGCGCCGCAGCACTATATCGATGCCTGGCTGGCGGTCACGGACCCGCCGGGCTGGTCGCTTGAGGAGATCGAGCGGCTGAAGCGGCACTTCGAGAGCGCTCCGCCGATCGAAGTGAGCGATTGATCGAGACGGGTATTACCCGATGTTTTTCTAATGCATCAGCTCAGCGATTGAGCATAAATTGCTCATATTCATTCGCAATTTCGTCAGGCGTTGGCTGCTTGCCGTTACGTTTCTTCAGGTCCGCTTCGATCGCCAACCTCAAATCCCGCGGAATATCCTTGTACTGCACGGTGATGTCGTAGGTCGCGTCGTTGGCGCGGCTATTGGCTTCGAAGAAGTAGCCCGGCTGCTCGCTCGCCGGCAGGCCGCGGCCATGGGCGGGCGTGCTGATGACGATCGGCAGCAGCAGGCGGTTGATCATTTTCTGGATGTCGCTCTGGCTCGGATTCTGGCCCTTGTTGATCGTCTTGAACTCGTCCATCTGGTCGACCAGCATGGTCTGGAATTGGGCGGCGCGGCGGGGGGCATCCGCGGATGAGAAGAAGCCGGGATTGGGGTTGATGAGGCCGAGGCCTTCCAACTGCGGGCGGGCGAGCTCGAAGGCGGTCCTGAGGTCGAGGCTTTCGAGGCGGGCCTTGCGCTGGTCGGTAAGTGCCATCTGCCGCCAGCCCATGACCTTTTCCCAGTCCTTGTCGGAGAGCTTGGCGCGGTATTCGAAGAGGTCGGTGCCTGCGAAAGCAGCGGGATCGGTGGCGAATTGCGTCTGGAGATCGTAGAGGGTGTGTGGGTCCGTGGTCGGCTGGCCGTAGGCGTGGACCTTTTCCTTGTAGTCGAGAAGTGTCGTCATGCCGGCCGGGCCGAGGGTCTGTCGGATGTGGAGCGGCAGCTTCGTCGGGTCGAAATTGGGATCCGATATGACCTGGTTGTTGGCCCATTCCTGTACCTGGATGCGCTGAGCGTCGATCGCCTTCTTCTGCGAGATCACATAGCCGCTGAGCTGCGCTTCGGTGGCGGCGCGCAGGGCGGGGTCGGTGATCCGGTTGAGGCCCTCTTCGATCATGCGCAGGCCGTCGGGATTGTAGTTCGGCAAGGCCATCGTCTTGGCATCGACGATGCCGGATGTGCGGAAGCCGCTGACGCGGTTCGGGGCGTGGGCGGAAAGCGCGATTTCCCCCGCATGCCTGGGGTCGGGGCCGAAAACGAGGATGTTGCCGTCGGCATCGTAGCCGCGGAAGAAGCCGATAAGGCTCTTGTCGTCACTACCTTTGCCGCCATCGTTTGCGGCGCCACCTTGCTGTACCGGGCGGAGGACGACGATGTCGCCGGCGCGGGGTGTTTCGGTCGGCAGGCCGAAGCGGCGGAAGCTGTCGGCGTCAGCAGCAGCGCCTCTGATGGGACTGGTAAGCGCCGTCGTCGTGCCGAGGATGGCGCCGGCGACATGGGAAAGCCAGGGTTTGAGCGCGGGATCGACGGATGTGCCGGCGGCGTTCCTCACGAAGCCTGCGAGCGCGACATCGTCCTTCGCCTTGCCGGGAAAGGTGATTGCGCTTGCGACAGTGCGGAAATTTTCAGGGCCGCTCGGTTGGCGGGACGGACCTTCAGAGCCGGTGATTTGAGGTGCGGCGGCCGGTTGAGTGCCAGCAGCCTTGTTGCCACCGCTTGCGGCAGCCTTGGTCTCGAGGCCGCTGGTTTGTGGAGTGTTCGCTTTTGTGCCGGTATCGGCGGGATGGCTGGCGTTTCGCGCCTCGGTTTGAGGCGGGCGCTCGCCCGCCTCGCCGTTGCCTGCCTGCGCCTGCGGGGCGTCGGGCGAGGGCGCGGCGGCAGTGTTGGTATCCGGCGCGCCGGTATAGGTCGGCGGAAGATTGGCAATGATGTCTTCCGCGTTGCGCTTCGCCCGCTCGTCGGTGACGGCGGATTTCAGCGTGGCCAGCAGTTCGGTGCGGGCGGCGGGCAACAGCCTGTCGCCGGCGGCATTGACATATTGCTCGGCCTTGATAGGGCTTTCGGCCGCCAGCTTCAGTGCGATTTTCTTCGTCGTGTCGGAGATATATTGCGCAGTGTTCAGGTCGAGCTTCTCCTTGCTCAGGCCCTGCATCCGGCCGGCGTGCTGTATTTCGGTGACGCCCTTCTGGATGGCGGCATCGACCTTGGCCGGATCGTTGTAGACGGCGACGGCATCCTCGGCTGAGGACTTGATGCTCTTGCTGGACGTCTCGGCAAACCAGGCCTTGCGCTGGTCGAATGTGTGGCGGATCGTGCTGTCCAGCAGGGTTTTCATGCTGGCGCGGCTGGTCTCTTCATAGGTTCGGGCTGCACCCGGCGTCAGGCCCTTGCCGAATTCCGCGCGTTTCTGCTCGGCAAGCTTTTCGAAGGCGGCGCGGCCTTCCACGGCGGCGCGGCCGGTCAGCGTCAGAAAGCCGCTCTTGCCGTAGAGACCCTCGCGCTGCCAGTCGTCGAATTTCGTCTGGGCATCCTTGGCGGCGTTGGCATTGTCAAGTTCCTCGACTTTTACGACTGCATCGCCTAGCGTGCCCATGCCGCTGGCAAGGCCCTGCATGCCCTTGCCGATCGCAGCGCCGAAGGCTTCGGCATCGGCCTGCACGGTGAAGCCTTCGGTATATTCCGGGCGGAGCGCGACGTGCTGCTGCGTGTCCTGATAGGTCGGAACAGTCGGCATTCTTCACCTCACTTGATGTATCCAAGCGTTTTCGCCTGGGTGTAAACCTTGCCCGAGCCGCCGAGGATCGTGCCGACGGCATCGAGATAACCGCCCTTGACGGCGGCGTCGGCGCGCATGCGGTCCAGCTTGGCGCTCGCCAGCTGGTTGGTACCCTGCACCTTGTAGCCATAGGCTTCGCGATAGGCATTGGTGCGCACGTTCAGCGCATCGATCTCGCCCATCTTGGCAGTGTCGACGATCGTGTCGAGTGGCGAGCCGAAGGTGAGGTCCACGCCATTTGCGGCGATCGCGGCGCGCTGGCGGCCTTCGAGCTGCGCCGTCTGCAGGCGCTTTTGCTGCTCTTCCTGCTTGCCGCGCTCGATCGCGTCCTTTGCCTGCTTGTCGGCAATCTGCGCATTCATTTCGGCGACCTGGGCGTTGTATTTGTTCGCCTCCGCCGTCGCCTTCGCCTGCTGCACCTGGCCGGCGGCGCCGAGCAGCGTCGAGCCCAATGTCAGCGCCAGACCAAGATCACACATAGATTTCTCCCATCTCGAAGAGCCGGAATGGATGGCCGTTGATCTCCACCGGCTCGAACAGCCGAAAACCCAGCCATTCGAGCCAGCGGAGCGAGACCGTGTTGCGTGCATCCACGAAGTTTCTGAGCAAGCGATAGCGGCTCAACAGTTGAGCCGGCCAATCGCGCGATATCCGCAGGAAGGCGCGGAAGCTCTCCTCGACCGCATCCGTGCCGAGCAGCCAGGGGGCGCCGATGCCGGTCAGGATATTGATATCGCCGACACCCCACATCACTTCCGGCCGGCCATCGAAAAGAGCCGTCCAGGCAAGCGAGGAATGGCGGTGGGAGAAGGAAAGGGCAGACAGTGGCGAGCGACCCGAGGCGGCGAAGACTTCTTCGCGGTCGGCCTGGCGCATGCGTTCGGCGATGGTGCGGATATGGCCGGGTCTCGCAGGAATGATCGCAATCTCAGCGGCCAAGGGTGACATCCGGCATGATGGAGAGGATGGTCATCGGCAAGGGGTCGAACTGCTTCACCCACATGGCGCCGCTCGTGCTCCAGTCCCAATAGGGGGTGATGGTCAGATCGCCGGTATAGAGGCTGATCGCTTCGTTCCAGTTTTCGTTGCGGCGCTGCTTGTATTCCACCAGCACATTGCTGTCTCGCTCGCCATCGGCAGGACCGGTGAAGATGCCGCGGGTATTTTCTACCCGGAATGTCACTTCCGAGACGGATTTGGTGCGGCCCTGCACGGTGCCGAGACCCTGAATCTGCCCGACATCGAGATCGAGCGTTTCGATGGCCGCCGTCACCGGCAGGCCGATATGGATTTTCGAGGCGGCGTTCTGCAGGTTCACGCTGCCGCCGGATACGGTGAGATTGCGCACGACATTGCCGTCGGCGAGCGCCACGAGTGTTTGTCCTTCGAGATGGCCGAGGCCGGAGATGGTGGTGGCCGGCGGGCCGGAATAGGTCAGCCCGCAATCGACGAAGAAGGCGTCCTCGACATCATCGAAACCGCGGCTGTGCAGCCGTTCGATATAGCGCTTCTGAGTGCCGTTGATCGTGCGGCGGACGATGAAATACGGCACGTCCTCGCCATTCTCTTCGATAACGGTCACATCCTCGAAGAAGGCATCGGCACCGCTTTCATGGCGAGTCCAGGCCCAGACATCCTGCTCCTTCATGTAGGTGAGGGAGACCAGCGCACCGTCATCGAGCACCACCCAGACGACGGAATCAGGCGCCTGCGCATAATCCCAGGCCGATATCTCTCGGCCCTTGAAGAGGTGGCGAGCAAGGATGGTCAGATCCTTCCCCACATAGCTGTCCTGCGTATAGTCATAGGAGAAATCGCGCACCACGCCGCCAAGGCGCTGCGCAAAAAGTACGGTATTGCCGACGACGATCGGCTGCACGCGCGCCGCACCACGATAGCCCTGGTTGTCGAGCTTGATGGCGGAGGGCGAAATGGCATCCGCGGCCGAGCCGCCGGTGACGATCCATTCGGAACCTGATGTCAGCAGCAGCAGGCCGCGCACCGAGATCATCGAGCGGATCTCGTTCACCTGCCGAGCGCGGATGCGGAAGGTGACGGCATCGCTCGCCTTGGCGGGTGAAGAGACGCCGAAATTCTCGTAATTGGCGGATTGGCTCAGCCACACGGCCTGCGGATCGTTCAGTGTCGAGGCGAAGGCAAGCCGCTGCTCAATGAAGGTGACGCAGCGCGGATAGTTGCCCGCCGCATTGAACGGATTGCGGCCGCTCTGCGGCGTGTCGGAGAGATCGGGCGTGATGTTCTCGTCGTCGAAGGTGAGACCCGTCGTGCCGCCGACATAGCCGAAAATGCCGTTGTCATCACGATAGACGATGTAACGCGCCGCACCCGATACCGCCGCCCAGGTGACACGGTTGATGCCGCCCTGAATGGCGAGGTCGTTGACGACGGCGCCGGCGTTGGACGGCAGGCTTTCCTCGCCGCTGTCGGCGACGGCCGAGACGCAGTAACGGTACGTGGTGGCGACATAGCCGGTCTTGCCCGCGGTATCTCCGGGCTTGGTGACAACCGGTGTACCGGCCGGCGGATTGATCAGCGGCTTGAAGAGGACCGTCGTCAGCGTCCAGTTGTTGTCGGCGAGGCGGCCGAGTTTGCGCACGGGATGCTTGACGTGGCAGAGATAGAGAACATCGGCTTCCTGCACGAAGACGAGGTCCCGCAGGTCGTCGCCGGTATAGGCAGTCGCGACCTCGTAGGGTGCAGAGCCCGAGAGCACCAGCCCGCCGTCGCGGAAGATACGGATATATTGGTGGCCGAATTCGAGGATATAGGTCTGCTCGGTATTGAACTGGAAGCGGATCAGCCGGGCCTGTTTCGAACTGTCCTTGATCTCATGGATGAATTGCAGCCCCGCGCGGTTCGAGACACCGCCATGGGGATGGACGAAGACGTTCAGCGCCGTGCGCAAGCCGCTCTGGTATTTGGTGAGATCGACGCGGGCGCCGAGGGCCGGCGAGAGTTCACCGGCGGTGAAGGAGGGCTGGTAGGCGCGGAAATCAGCCATGGGCGCGCACCGCAATCAGCTCGCTGACGAAATTCTCGCTCGTGTGCCTCACCTGATTGGCTTCGGCCTGTTCGGCCGCCCGCTGGCTGCTCTCGGCAAGCGCCATCGCATCGGCGCGGATTTTCGGATCGCGGGTCAGCGGCATGGCGAGACGGACGGCGAGATGCCAGGAGAGCGCCTCGACGAAAAGCGGCGGATATTTCGTCGGGTCGGTCAGGCGGCAGGTATAGCGCAGCAGTGCCGGCGAGAGATCGCAATAGAGCCGGTCGCCCTCGAGCGCATAAGGGTATTGCATTTCGCGCCCCGCCTCGTCGAGATCGGGGTTGAGCGTTTCCGAGGGGATGGCTGTCTTTGCGGAATAGCGCGGCCTGATCCAGCGGATCTGCAGGCAATCGGCCGGCCGCGCATAGGAATGGCGCCAGACGCCGGGCTTGTCATTTTCCAGAGCGCCGAGCGCCAGCGTCTTGCCGGCCGCAGCCCAAGGAAAGGATTGCAACAGCACATCGCGGGTCTGCGCATAGAACTGATTGCAGGCGCGCGCTTCGGCGCTCTTCTCGGTGAGATCGTTGATATTGTCCTTGCCGATATTGGAAAGGGCGAGATTGCAGATAGAGACGACGGTAGCCATGAACCAACCTCTTGAGTTGGAGTAGGGCTAGCGTGCGGATGGTTGTTGGGGTGAAGTGGGGCGGAGGCGGGGAGCGGGTAGGCGAGGGCGCCGCGCACTGTACCGGGCGATGTGGCACACGCCCCAACCTCCCTCATTTCTGTGCTTGTCACAGGGATCAGCCGGTTTGCGCCCGTAAGCCGAAGGGCTATTTGGCGGAGCGGCAACCACCACAGTGATTGATTGCATCTCCTAAGGAAGAAAGTTTTTCCCGCCCAAGGGCTTGGGCGGGTCGGATTCCTATGACAAGCACGGGAATTGTGAGGAGAGAAGGGGCGGCCTCCCACTCAATTCATAGATAATCCCTCATGCGGCAAGTATATTTGCTGTAGGTGCCGTAATCCGTGATCCAGCCGTCGTCTTCTAGGTCCACACTCCGCCCAGATTCGGAAATGACTTCGAGATTCTTGCCGGTACGCTGCAGGATATTGTCGTGCACCGTCTTCGCCTTTTCCGGGAAGGTGAAGCTGTAGTGGAAATCGGACATACAGCCGCCGCCGGCCTTGAGGGCGTAGATCGGCAGGGTGAACTGGTTGAACCTGCTTCCGAAATATTCCCCGACCGTATTGACGACGACCGGTGGCCCTTCGTTTGAGGTGCAGGTCGCCGATATCCTGCTTTCCATGGCCTTCAAGCTTTGCCTCGTCGCGTCGGGCAGGGCGAGGTTGTTGATGAGCATTTCCTTGTCATCGGCATTGTAGGAAAGGCCGCCTTCGCCAAAGGAGCAATTGACAGGGTCGGGAAAGAGTGTTTCCGCCCATTTGTCCACGGCAATTCTCGACGTCGGAAGAAGAGCTGCAGTCGAGAAAAGCATTGCGACTGAAATGCCCTGAAGATTGAAAAGCAGTGACAACATCTATATTCACTCCGAGCCCCACATGCAGGTTGCACGACAGGCGCGAATATTCAACATGGATTTTCCAGCAAAGTGTCGGGAACTGATTTCCGTTGCGATGGTGCTCCAAACTTGTTGGGTGTCAGTGAAGGAGAGACCGCTCATCCCATCTTCCGGCTGATGAACAACCCCGTCTCCTTACCCACCTCAAGCACACCCCCGCCCGCCCGAAATGCCTCTGATATCGCCGCCCGAAATGCGGCAAGCTCCGCTTCGTTCGCCCGATCCCCCGGCGGATAGGAGGTCAGCGCCAGGAACACGTCCTCCGGCTCCGTGATCCGCATATGCGCCGGGTGCTCGGTCATGGTGACATTACCGAACTGCGCCTGCATCAGCCGTTCCGCCGTCTCATAGCCGAAGGCAGCACCCGCCGGGTCGTAGGGCGGGCTGCCGAACACCGTCGTCAGTTCGTACATGCCCCGCATATTGCCGGCCCCATTGGTGGTCACCGCAAGGTGACCGCCGGGCTTCAGCACGCGGTGCATTTCGGCAAGCGCCTGGGCCTGGTCGGCCACATGGTAGAGCATGTGCATGGCGATGACGGTATCGAAGGAAGCGTCTTCGAAGGGCAGGGCCGTGGCGTCGGCCTGCTGGCCCGTCACACCTGCGAAGCAGAGCGAGTGACAGCGTTCGAGCGCTTCCTGCAGCATGCCGGGAGAGAGATCGGCGAGTGTGAGGGCGAGATCGTCGGGAAGTTCATTCACCACAGAAGCCCAGAACCAGCCGGGGCCGCAGCCGACATCCAGCACTCGGTCGCCCGATTTGAGAAGCAGCTGCCTTGCCACCCAGGGAAACCAGCCGGTTTCGGCGATCGTATATTCCCGGTTCAGCCACCCGCGGGCGGCGAGTTTCTTGCTGTCGCTATATTGCTGCTCATTGCCTGTGGTGATGGATGACATGATCGGCTCCCCCCGCTTCCATCAATAGCAGATCAACGAATGCGGCGGGACGATCCTGCACCTTTATGGTGTGGCGGACAACTGCGATATCTCGCCTCTACAGCCGAGCTCCTAGAACGTGCTCACCGCCCGCGCGGCATCCTCAAGCTGAGCCCGTAACCAGACATGACCCGGCTCATGCCCAAGCCTGTTGTGCCACACCATCTGCACCGGCGTCGGCGGCGCGCTCCAGGGCAGTTCGGAAACTGCCACCGTGCCGGACCGCCGGAAGAGATCGGCAAGCCTGGCGGGGGCAATGGCGGCTGCGGAGGTTCCGGCCAGCAGCGCGGGCAGGGCGAGGAAATGCGGTTGGATGACCCTCAGATTGGGCGTCGCGCCGATTTTCGCGAGTTCGGCAACGAGCATAGCCCGGTCGAACATTTCCATGCGCCTTGTGAGGCCGCGTTCGGAAATCTGCCCGTCCTCGATGCCGCCGGCGGCCACGGCGAAAAGCGGCAGGGCTGCGAGCTCTTCGGCCGCGATGGGCCGGCCGGCCAAGGGGTGGTCGGGGGCGACGACGAGCACATCCCTCTCTTCGAACAGCAGCTGGGCGCGCAGGCGATAGGGAATGTCGAGGAAGGAGCCGAGCGCGACGTCGACGCGGCCGACATCGATCTGGGCGGTGAGATCGATGCGCGTCGCGGGCAGGATGGTCACGCCGGCATGCGGTGCAAGCGATGAGAGCGTGCGCAGGAAATGCGGCACCACGACCGCGGTCATATAGTCGGTCGCCGCGATGCAGAACTGCCGGGTAGAGGTCTCGGGCTTGAACTCCGGCGGGCCGATGGCGCGTTCGGCCGCGACCAGCGCATCGCGCACCAGCGGTGCCATCTCCGCTGCGCGTGCCGTCGGCACCATGCCGGCGGCGGTGCGCACGAAGAGCTCGTCGTTCAACAGCGCCCGCAGGCGCGCCAAGGCATGGCTGACCGCAGAGGGGCTCAGCGCAATCGCCTGGCCGGCGCGCAGCACGTTTCGCTCCCGCATGACGGCATCGAAGACGAGGAGAAGATTGAGGTCCAGGTTTTTCATCAGTCGCGTCCGGTGGAGAGCCGATGCGGCCATAATGCATGCCATGCATTTTCATATTGTCAACATTGCACTTCCTGAAACGGCTCCCGCGGCGGATGATCCCGCATGAAGAGAGTGATGGAGGCCTGGTGATGAGCCGCGACCCAGCCAATACAATCCTGACCGTCGATCGCGTCATGCGTGGGCGCTTTGCCAATCGGTTCTTTCTCGACCGTTCGGTCGAGCTTGAGACGGTGCGGCAGATCATCGAGGTCGCACGCCATGCCGGAACGGGTGCCAACGTGCAGCCCTGGCATGTGCATCTCGTGGCCGGCCAGGTGAAGGCATCGCTCATCGAGGCGCTCGGCCATGCGCATGAGACGGAGGCGCACGCCCATACGCCCGAATACAAATACCTGCCCGACGATCTGCCGGAGCCTTATGCCTCGCGCCGGCGGGAATTCGGGGCCGTCTTCTACGGCTCGCTCGGCATCGCGCCCGACGACAATGCCGCGCGCGCCAGGAATACCGCCCGGAACTACCGGTTTTTCGATGCGCCTGTCGGCCTGATCTTCACGATCGACCGGCGGCTGGAGAAGGGAAGCTGGCTCGATCTCGGCATGTTCATCCAGAACATCATGCTGGCGGCGGGTGCGCGCGGCCTCGATACGTGCGCGCAGGAATTCTTCTCCCGCTATCACGCCGTCATCCGCCGAGAGCTTTCGCTCAGCGCCGAGGCCATGGTCGTCTGCGGCATGTCGATGGGTTTTGGCGATCCGCAATGGGCAGACCGGCGCCCGCATATGCCGAAGGCCGATGTCGATGACATCGCCTCGTTTCACGGCTTCTGAACACAGGAGGAATTTCCATGACCGAACGTGATGCATTGATCGACACGGCAATCCGTTTCATCGAGGAGATCAAGGACAAGACGCCGGGCGCTGCAATGGAGCGCTGGCTGAACGAGACGCACGGGCCGGGCAGCCCGCTCTATGAAGATCTGGCGCGCCGCGTGCGCCGCGGCGTCGAAGAGGGCTGGGCCGCCAATATCGAGATTGCAGGACGGCACTACCGCCGCAGCCGGTTGCTCGAGCCCTGCGAGCGCTCGCATTATTTCAGCCTGACGACCGTCTATATGGACAGCCGCGCCGGAACTCCGGAACCCGAAAGGGTCTTCAGGGGCGATTATCACCTGCATCCCTATGGCGAATTCAATCTCGTCGTGCCGCTGGAAGCCGGCGCCGAGCTGATGGGGCCGCTCGGCTGGCGTCATGCCGGATGGACTGCGCCGGCACCCGGCAGCCATCACTATCCCGAGGCAAGGGGTGGAGCGCTGATCGCCTTCTTCTTCCTGCCGTCGGGGCGCATTTCCTACGACATCGAAGCGCCGCGCGCATGAGCACAAGAGGAGAATATCGATGACACAAAGACTGGATTACAACGCGGCCTCGCCTGCCGGGGTCAAGACGCTCGTCGGCGTTTACGGTTATATTTCCCGCTCCGGATTGGCGAAATCGCTTATCGATCTCGTCTACCTGCGCGTCTCGCAGATCAATGGCTGCGCCTATTGCATCGACATGCATTCCCGCGATCTGCTGAAGGAGGGGCTCGATATCGAAAAGCTGGTCCTGCTGCCGGTCTGGCGAGAGGGCGGGGCCTTGTTCACCGATCGGGAGCGTGCCGCGCTCGCATGGGCCGAAACGGTCACTCGCGTGGCGGAGACCGGTGTTCCCGAGGCGGAATATGCGGCAGCCGCAGCCGTTTTCGATGGTCAGCAGCTGACCGATCTCACGATCGCGATCGGCCTGATGAACGCCTATAATCGGATGGCAATCAGTTTTCGCGCACCGCCTGCCGCGGTCGCTGCCTTGAAGGGCTGATCCAGCCATGAGCGATATTTCCGGAGTAAAGATCCCCGACAGCAAGCTGGCGCGCGATGTCACGCAGTTCATCCGCGACACCGAAGACGACCTGCTGTTCTTCCACTCCAGCCGGGTGTTCTTCTGGGGTGCGCTGACGGGGGAGCAGAAGAAGCTGCCATTCGATGCCGAACTGCTCTACGTCGCCTCGATGTTCCACGATCTCGGTCTCACCGCAGGCTATCGCGACAGCAAGTTTCGCTTCGAGGTCGATGGCGCCAATGCCGCGCGGGATTTCCTGCGCGCCTATGACATTGCGCAGGCCGATATCGACAAGGTCTGGAACGCGGTGGCGCTGCATACGACGCCTGGCATTCCCGAACATATGCAGGCGGAAATATTCCTGGTGCAGGCCGGTGCCGGCATGGATGTCGCCGGCCGGGGATATGAAGGCTTCACCGATCGGCAGCGCGAGGCGGTCATCCGCACATATCCGCGCGGCGCCGGTTTCGAACATGCCATGATCGATGCCTTCTACGACGCCATGAAAGAGCGGCCGATGACGACCTTCGGCACGTTTAACGATGATTTCCTGGCCTTCAAGGACCCGCATTTTCAGCGTGGGGATCTCTGCTCGATCATCCTTCATTCGCCGTGGCAGCATTGCGACGCACATTGACACGCGCTTCCGGTGGGTGATTGTCCCTGCTGCCGCCAGCTGCTAGGTCACCCTCTCGGCCATTACCGGCTCTGAAGGAGACATCGTGAAGAACCCGATCTTTCTCGTCATCATGAGCATTTTCCTGCTGGTGGCGATTGCCGGCCTTGCCATTAGTTCCGCCCGGCTGATCGGGCTGTTCTAGGCTAAGCACAACCAGTTTTTCCCCATAGGCTCAGTGCCCGGCCACGGCGAGATAGGCCGAGATCGTCAGTACCGAAAGCATGGTGGAGGCAAGCACGACGCGGCCGGTCAGGCTTGCTTCGCGGCCATAAAATTCCGCCAGCATGAAGGGGCCGGTGCCGGTGGGCAGGGCTGCGAGCAGCACGGCGGTGTGGGTTGCGGAAGCCGGCAGGTTGAGAAGCGGGGCGGCGATGAGCCAGGTGACGACGGGCTGAGCGATCAGCTTCAAGCCGACCAGTATGCTTGTGGTCGTCGCCCGCGCGCTTGCCTCGCCGGCCTTGGTTCCGGCCAGAAACAGGCCGAGCGCGATCAGTGCGCAGGGCGAGGCGGCGCCGCCCAAGAGCTTCAGGAAGGCATGCGCGGGCGCAGGCAGCGAAACGCCCGAGAGCATGACCAATGCGCCGAGGGCGGGTGCGACGAGCAGCGGGTTTTTGGCGAGCGAGCGGGTGGTCTTGAGGGCGATGTCGCGCCGCCGGGTTTCGGATTGCAGCCCGCCTTCGATGAGGATTATGGCGACGGCGAAGAGCACGCAGACGGTGAGAATGGTGGAGATCAGCGTCGGCGCCATGCCGGTGTCGCCGATCAGTGACAGGACGAGCGGAAAGCCGATGAAGCCGGTATTGGCATAGCTCGCGTTCAGCCCGTCGATCGCCGCATCGGCGAGATGCCGGCCTTTGGCGACTCGCCAGCAGAGCGTGGCGCCGAAGATGACCGCGCAGCCGGCGGTAAACGCCAGAATGAAGCCCGGCTGCCAGATCTCGGCGGGCCTGGCATTGGCCATGATGTCAAAGAGCAGCGCCGGCAGGGCAAGATAGACGACCAGCCGGTTGACCTCGCGCGTGGCGTTTTCGCCAAGCGCCCCGGTCTTCCGGGCAATCCAGCCGGCGAGGATGAGGGCAAAGATCGGCAGGACAATCGAGAAGTTCGTCAGCATTCGGGGAAACTCGGGCAATTCGGCGCGGCTCGCGATCGGGAGCGATCCTTGCCTAGATCATGCGATCAAGATAATCCAATGTCATCTGGGATGCTGATTGATACTTCTGAGGTATCGAGTGGATACACGCCACATGCGCTATTTCGTGGCGCTTGCCGAGACGCTGCATTTCGGCCACGCGGCAGCGCGCATGAACATGAGCCAGCCGCCCTTTAGCCGGCAGATATCGGCCATCGAGAAGCGGCTCGGGGTCAGGCTCGTCGAGCGCAACTCGCGCAGTGTGGCGCTCACGCCGGCGGGGCAGCATTTTCTTGCCGATTGTCGCGCCGTGCTGGAACGGTTCGATGCCGCCTGCCGCGATGTGCAGCTGGTTGCCAGCGGCATGAAGGGCGAACTGAAGTTCGGCTTCATGATGCATGCCGCCCATAGCGTCGTCCCGGCGCTGGTGCGGCTTTACTCTCAGGCGCGGCCGGATGTGCGGCTGATCCTGGAGGAGCGCATACCCACCGATATCGAGGAGATGCTGACGGAGGGAAAGCTCGATGCCGCCGTCACCTTCGGCGGCGGCCCGGCGCCGCATCTGCGGACATTGCTGCTTGCCCGCGACCGGCTGTGCCTGATCGTGCCGGCAGGCCATCCGCTGGCTAAGGCCGAGGGCATCGGCCCGCAGGCTCTCGCCGGCGAAAAGCTGATTGCCGCGCCAGCCACGGTGGCGCCGACCTTGCGCTCGGCAATTGCCACTTACTGCGCTGCTGGCGATGTCATCCCGCATTTCGCCTTCGAGCCGCGCCTGCAGCACACGATCATCCGGCTGGTGCAGGAGGGTCTGGGGGTGGCGCTGATCCCGCAATCGCTGTGCAGCGATCTGGCCGAACGGGTGGTTGCGCGGGCGATTGAGGATGCGCCCGAGTTTGATGTCGTGCTTTGTGCCTCACGGACGGCGAGGAGCCCCGCGGTGCCGGAATTGTTCGAGGTGGCGGGGCGGGCGATCAAAGACCCCGCCCCAAAGGGGGAGGGGCTTAATCCGCCGCACCGGCTTTGCAGAACTTCGACGTTTCGGGAAAAGCAAGGCGGCGCCCCAGGTTAGTCCCTCCCCCTTGTGGGGAGGGGTGGGGAGGGGTCTTTGCTCGCTTTCCTCATGAACTGCCATGATGAGGAAAACGGTCATCGCCCAATCTACCCAAGCAACCCCAGCCTTCGTCCCTCGGCAGCCGCCTGGCCCCTGGATTTCGCGTTCAGCTTCGCCAGGATCGAGGAAATATGGTGATCCACCGTTTTTGCCGAGACGAACAGCTGCGCGCCGATTTCGGCATTCGACCTGCCTTCGTCGATCAGCCGCAGCACGTCCATTTCCCGTGTCGTGAGGCCGGCGGCGTTGGCCTGGGTGCTGGCTCTCGGGCCGCGCGTGGCGAGCCGGCCGCTGCGTTTGCGGATCATGTCCTTCACGTGGGTGACGACGGTGGTGGCGCCGAGGGTTTCCAGCGTCGCCAAGGCCCGGTAGAGCGCGTCGCTGTCGCCGTCGAGCAGGGCGAGCGCAGCCAGATAGGGCGCGCGGCGATCCGTCCAGATATCGGCGGCTTCCTGCCATCGGCCTTCGAGCATGGCGGTCACGGCGGCGTCGCCATTCCTATTGTCAGGCGCAAGGCCGGGTTCGCCGAGAATATGCGCCCAGAAGCCGATCGTCGAACCGGGCGCATCGTCGCTGCAGAGGGAGGCTGCCTGCCGCAGGGCGGCCAGCGCCGCATCACGGTCGGCGAGGCCGAGCCAGGCGCGCTCGGCCATCAGCGCGGCATGGGCCGACAGGCGCTGAAATTCGAACGTGTTTGCCAGGAATTTTTCCATTTCCTGCAGCAGCGCGTCCGCGGGTTCGCCGCGCCGGGTGCGGAGTGTCGCCAGCGCAACGAGCGAGGGATAGCGCGACAGGGCCGGGGCGTTCTGATTGTCGACCACGGCTTGCGCTGCTGCGGCTGCCTCTTCCCAGCGGCCGAGGAAGGTCAGAAGTTCGGCAAGCTCGCCGCGCATATAATCGCGCCACGTATCCAGGTCGTGCTCGATGCAATAGGCAATGCCGCGCGTCAGCACGTCTTCGGCGGCAGCGGCCGCATGAAGCTGGATTTCCACCCAGGCGCGGTTGGTGAAGGCGCGGGCGATATGTTCCTGAAAGCCGTGATCGAGGGCGATCGCTAAGGCCTCTTCCAGCGTCTGCCGGGCGCGGTCGGGATCGCGCCAGCAGATGGCGGTGCCGACATTGTTGAGCGCATGGCAGAGCACCTCGGGCCGGGCAACATCTTCCGCCGTCATCAGGGCGATGGCGCGCTCGCCGTAGAAGGTGGCCGTTTCGGCATCACCTGCCAGCATGCCGAGCTGCGACAGGTTGGAATAGCCCATAGCGAGCTCGGCAGGGGCGTTCGCCTGCTCCAGCACCTCGACTGCCTCGCGGCCGAAGGCATCGGCGCCCTTGCGGTCTCCGGCGAGGTAGCTCAGTCGTGACAGCCAGCGCATGTTGTCGCCGATATGCCTGATATCACCGAGGGACCGGTAGAGCGAAAGCGCGCTCGTCTGCGCGGCAATGGCGCGCTCCATCTGGCCGGTCAGGTGGCATTCGAAGGCATAACCCTCATAGAGGCAGGCGCGCGCGGCATCGCCCAACGCACCGGCATGGGCGAGCGCCAGTTCGTAGTGGCGAATGGCCTGCCGGTGGGCACCCAGCCTTCCGGCCTCGGCTGCCGCCTTCGGTGCGAGTTCCGAGATCGCAGCGATGTCCTGCGCCTCGTTGGCATGGTGGACCATACGCGCCACGGACGCATCGCCGCTTTGACGGAAATAGGCGAGCGCCCGTTCGTTCAGCCCACGGCGGCGAAGCGGCGGCAGCGATTGCTCGATCGCCTGTCTGGCGATCTCGTGGCGGAACATGAACAGGTCACCAGCCGGGACCAGAAGTCCGCAGGCGACGCAGGCCTCCAGTGCCCTGCGGGCGTTTTCGCCGCAGATCGCTTCGATCAGCTCAGGGGCGAAGGCATCGGGCGAGGTGGAGGCCGCACACAGCACCGCCCTGTCTGCCTCCGAAAGCGTATCGGCCCGCGCCAGCACGGCATCGCGGATGGTTGTCGGCAGCCGGTCGCGGCTGGCGGCATCGACGAGTTCGCTGACGAAATAGGCGTTGCCGCCGGTGGCGGAAAAAATCGCCTCGCCATCGAGGCCTTCCTGCTGTGCCAGCTCCAGCACGGAGGCTTTCGAAAGCGGCGGCACGTCGATGCGCAGCCAATGGGCCGGCGGGATGTCGGCAAGCAGCCGGCGCAATCGCGTCTGGCCCGGCGTATCGTCGTTGCGCGCTGTGAGGACCGGCAGAAGACAGGTGTTGCGGATGCGGCGGCCGATATAGCGGATCAGGTTCAGCGTGGCGTCATCCGCCCAGTGAATATCCTCGATGACGAGCAATGTCGGCTGGCGATCGGCTGTCAGGAGATCGAGCACTTCGGAGAAGAGGGAAATCCAGTTGCCGGCCGACACGCGCGTCAGCTTCCAGCGCGCCTCCCGCGCAATGTCGCGCCAGGGGCCGAGCGGCTCGGCTGTGCCGAAATTCTCGCACGCACCTGATAGCACGCGTGTACCCTCGGGCACGGCGCGGGAAAAGGCTGCCGCGAGCGAGGACTTGCCGGCGCCTGCTTCCCCTTCGAGCAGGACGACGCGGCTCTCGCCGTCGGCGGCTTCGCGCAACAACGACTGCAGATGATCGAGAATGGGCGCGCGCTCGATTAGTCGCATCGCGGATTATTGCCAGCATCCCCAGCGGCTGGAAATAGCAGCGTGCCAAAATAGGGCAGCGAGGCCTAAGAAAATGGGGAGATATCCCGATGTGCAGACCGGCTCGCAGGCATAGCGTGCATCCCGTCAATGCCAATGCCAACGAGGCCAGAGCGAACAGGAGGTCGCCATGCCGAAATATCTCATCGAACGGAACGTTCCCGGTGCAGCCAAACTCACGCCCGAGCAGCTGCGGGAGATTTCCGCCACGTCCAACAAGGTCGTCGCCGGCCTCGACCGTCCCTATAACTGGATCACCAGCTATGTCGCCGGCGACAAGATCTATTGCGTGCACGAAGCCGACAGTGCCGAAACCGTTTACCGCCACGCCCGCGAGGGCGGCTTTCCAGCCGATCTGGTGACGGAGATTGCCTCGGAGATCGGCCCGCAAACCGCACGCGCCTGAATACACGCGCCTGATTACCCGCGCTTGGCCGTTTGCGAGGGGCAGCGACCGGCGCTCGCCTCGTTCCCTCCTCGGACGAGTTCGGGGAGGGGATGGGGGAAGGGCTTTGCGACGGCGGCTTTTGGGGCACGCGACACGCAGCAAGTTCTGTGATTGTGAGCGCAGGTTTGATCTCATGCAGGTCATCGATGTGATGCAGTGCCGGCTGGCTTAAGATCCAATGTCAGCAGAAGTCCGTGCGGGCAGATGCTGTGGCGCCTGGAGATCGGGATTGCAGGCGGGAGAGCAGGCGCAGCGCCGCGGAGACGGCGAGATTGGCGAACGCCGTGTCGCTGGCGGAAATCTGTTCGCGGCAGGTCTTCAGCTGTCCCGAGATTTCGCCGATTTCGGCATGCAATGAGGCATTGCCGGCGGTGGCCGCGTTGGATGAGGCCACGGCAAGGTGTGCGATCAGCAGATCGACGATGGTGAGGCGTTCTTCCTGCGGGATGGATTCGAATGGTACCGGCATGGTGTTTCTCTGTGCTGAGGAAAGATGCTGCGCCGAGCCGGCCAGGTCAGAGCGAACAGGAGAGTTCGTTTAAAACGTGCCTCACGCCACCGACGCCCCATGCACGTCCGCCGCCCGCTCGATCTGGGTGTAGAGCGGCACCCATCCTGCAAGGGTGACGTCGCCGTCATGCGCCGATACGAAGATATAGGTCGCATCTATATCGCCTGCGCGGTGAAGCGATGCCGAGACTTCGGATTCCAGATCGGCCGCATTGGCCGGCCTCGAATGCACAAGCTGCAAATGCCTTTCACGCACGGGCATATCCGTCCTCCTGCGCATCACACTGCCGGCGCGGTGTTGCCCGGCGGCAGGCCTTGGATCGCAAAGCGGCGCTTGACGAATGGATCGGCGACGCCGGGATAGTCGCCGGCGTTCTGAAGCGCTGCCATGAGGATCGTTTCATGGCGGATGCCGCTATCGAACAGCGAAAGGAGTTGTGCTGCAGCGTGCCCGAACAATTTCGGCTCGGCAGCCTGGTCATATCCGGCTCGATCGAGCATACGGATCAGCAGGTTCACATCGTCGTTATCAGGCACGGTTTCGTCGGCCGAAGATATCGGGATTGGGGACATCGGAACTGGATTTAGCGGGGTCGCGGAAGACATTCAGTCCTCCTTCCGGTCGGGGCCAGGGTGTGGATGCCCTTAACCAACAGCGCCCGTGAAAATGGCTGCTGACACGGGCACCATGCGCCCTTTTGCGCGCCTCCACAATAGCCGCCAAATTAATAAAAATAAAATATACCTTGTTCTGAACACAAATGATCCCTATGTTCTGCAAATCGAATTTGCTTCGTCAGCTTCGTTTCTGCGCAAAATGCGCATTGGCTAATCTTTCCTCTCAAGCTCGACCACTTTATCGCCTGCACATAGCGGGCTTGGTAATTCTTTGCGATTGAAAGGAAATCGTTATGAATACTGGTATCGTTAAATTCTTCAACACGGCCAAGGGCTTTGGTTTCATTTCGCTGGTCGACGGCTCGCCGGACGTGTTCGTTCACATTTCGGCTGTCGAACAGTCCGGCATGACCTTCCTGCGTGAAGGCCAGTCGGTCAGTTTCGACCTGGTGCGGGATTCCCGCAGCGGCAAGAACGCCGCGCAGAACCTCGCTTCTGCATAATCAATTGGTTCGCACCTCGCTTTGACCACGGATGTACTGGCACTGCGGTTATGCGAACCCTGGAAAGGTCGGGCTTGCCCCGGCCTTTTTGTTTTCAAGCCCCGTTCTGTTCTGGAGAAAAACAATGACAAAGACAGATGCTGCGACAATTCTTAGACGTGCCGCGCGCCAGGTGGTCAACACCAGCGGCGGCGGACACCTGGGAGGCACCAATTTCGGCCAGGCCTTCGACGCGAAGACATCTTCCGCCAAAGACAAGAGCGACAGAACCCGCAGGCCGCCGCGCGGGAAATAACAGCCTGAGGGGTGGTCGCTCTCCCCTTGCCATTCCACGGCAGTTTGCGCTATAGATCACCCCGATGGGGATGGAGTACCCCCGAAACCGCCCTCAAGGCTGATGACTCCTACCGTGTGCAACCGCGGTGGGAATCTGTCCGGAACCCGCTGCAGGCGGGTTTTTTGTTGCCCGCCCGAGATTTTTGGAGCGAGCATGTCATTTTATACTTGTCTCATCGTCATGGCCGGCGGCGCGCTCGGCACTTTCGCCCGCTACGCCGTCTCTATTCTTGCTATACCCATCAGCCGGGGTTTGCCCTGGGGCACGATCATCATCAATATCACAGGTTCGCTGGTGATCGGTTTTTTCAGCACGCTGACACTCGCCAGTGGTCGCTTCCCGATTTCCGATAACATGCGCCTTTTCGTGATCGTGGGCTTCTGCGGCGGCTATACGACCTTCTCTTCCTTCAGCCTGCAGACGCTCGAGCTGTTGCGAATGGGTTCCGTCGTGCGGGCCTGCATCAATGTCGCGGCTTCGATCGTGCTCTGCATCGGGGCAGTGGCCGTCGGCCATTTCGTCGCGACGTGGATAAACAGCGGCGCACCTGATGTGGCGCAGGCGGTGATCGAGGAGCAGGTCTGAGATAAGGAGGCACAGGAGGGGCGTGCCGACGATCAAGCCGGTCTGTCCTTCCAGCCGGGAAAGATATCGTCATCGTCCGAAAGGCACGGGACGCAGATGCAATCGATCCGCCGGGTATGGCGGTCCGGCGGATCGAGCGGCCGTTAATCCCTGTCGCAGTCGGGGCGAGCTATGACAAGGGGTTCACGGATCGATTTTCCGTCGGCATCTCTGCCTGCGGGAAAACCCATGACAGGAGCGATCGATCCACCGGGTATGGCGTCCCGGCGGATCGACCGACCGTTAAATCCCGGTCGTGGTCAGGGCTGAGTGCGACAGGGGTTCACGGATCTCATCAATTTTACCGTCGGCATCACCGACGCCGAGGTGGTCTTGGCCTCGGCGAAGACTACCGAGCTCCGACGGCCAGTATGAGTGCAGACGCCAGCGCAATTTTTCATTTCGGCGTGCGGATGGCGTCGTGCGGAGGGAAAGAAACTGTTCTGCCCGTGGAAAAATCCATGACAGGTACATCGATCCGCCGGGTATGGCGGCCCGGCGGATCGAGCGGCCGTCAATTCCCTGCCGTTGTCGGGGCTGTGTGCGACAGGGATTCACGGATCTCGTCGATTTTTCCATCGGCATCACCGACGCCGAGGATGGCCTTGGCTTTATCGAAGGCTGCCGGGCTCAGTTCGCCGGTGCGCGTGGCCGACTCCAGCGCTTTCTCCAGTGCCGCATCGCCCAGGACCGGATCATCGGGTGCGGGTGCGACGCCGTTATCGATTTCAAACTGGGCATAGGCCACGGCATAGGCCGAGATCGCGGTCATCTTCGGATCGGACGTGTTCAAATAGGCCTTATAGCTGCGGTTGAGTGAATTCAGCCCGGCGAGCTCGGCGCGAACGTTCTTTTGCCTGATATCGTCGGTGGTCTTTTTCGCGGTCAGCGATTTCTCGCTGTTCTCTCGGGATTTGCCCTTGCTTTCGCTCTGAAGCGTCGAGCCCCCGGAATGGTCGCCACTTTTTCCGTGACTGCCGCTCTGTCCCCCGCCATTGCTGCTGCCATGCCCGCCGCCGTTTCCTCCACCGTTTCCTCCACCGTTGCCGCCGCCGTTACCGCCGCCATTGCCGCCGTCCTTTGCGAATGCGGCCATATCGAAGCCGGAAATCGTTGCGGGGCTTGAAGCGATGATCATGGAAAGGGCGGCTAGGGACGCCAAGGTTGTTATACGCATCTGTTTCTCCGTCTCGGGGACAGGTTTCGTTTCGTGACGCCGGATTGCCGAATCTCGGAGGCAATCAGGATGAGGAGAATAGTAGCGGGGGAATGCGCCGATAACATCGGACCATGGTCCGGCCGCGGCTGGACTAAGGTCTGTGACGGTATCGAGGCCGAACGAGGAGGGGCGCTCTCACATCGTGTTTGCTTGATTACCTCCAGCCGATCCGGAATCGGGTGGCTGCCGCTTCTCATATTTCCTACCCCTCCGTGACCATCAAAACAGGAGGCTCGGACATGGAACTGGAAGACAAGGTCATCATCATCTCTGGCGCAAGCAGCGGCATCGGCGCCGCCGCTGCCCGGCTGTTTGCGGCCGGCGGTGCGAAGCTCGTGCTCGGCGCACGGCGAGCGCCGAACCTCGCGGCGCTCGTTTCCGAGATCATTGAAAGCGGCGGCACGGCCGTGTCCCTGGCCGGTGATGTGCGCGAGGGCGCCTATGCGCAGGCGCTGGTCGATCGCGCGCTCGATGCCTATGGCAGGCTCGACGGCGCGTTCAACAATGCCGGCGTCGTCGGCGAGATGGGCGCGTTTTCGCAGATGAGTGCCGACAACTGGGAGACGGTGATTTCGACGAACCTGACAAGCGCCTTCTTTGCGCTGAAGGCGCAGCTGCCGGTCATGAAAGCACAGCGCAGCGGCTCGATCGTCTTCACCTCGTCCTTCGTCGGCTATAGCAATGGCGGCTTGCCCGGCATGGGTGCCTATGCAGCTTCCAAGGCTGGACTGATCGGCCTCGTGCAATCGGTCGCCGCCGATCATGCGGCTGACGGCATCAGGATCAACAGCCTGCTGCCCGGCGGAACCATCACACCCGCCGGCGGGGAGAACAACCCTGAATTCCTCGACTATATTTCCGGCCTGCATCCGATGAAGCGGATGGCGGCGGCCGAAGAGATCGCAAAGGCCGCGCTCTTTCTGCTGTCGGACCAGTCAAGCTTCATGACTGGCAGCCCAATGATCGTCGATGGCGGCATGTCGGTGCGGCTGCTCTAGCGGACCTAGCCCCGGGTAGCGTTGTGCCGCCCGGGGATGAGAGTTGGCGGCCGTTCCCAGAGGTCGCCAGCGCTTCACGCCGCGCCCAATTCCTGACATATTTGCGGAAGGACAGCCAACCGTTCGTGGATATTGGGTCATGAACTCGCAAACACGTGAAAAAAGCAACATGCGCGCCCCTACCGGGTCGGTTACAGGGCTTTGCTCTGCGTCCGCCACCATGTTTGCAGTAGGGATGGCCTTTCTGGGTTATTGGGGAGTGTATGAACAGGGGCGCTGGAGTCCAATCGATTATCTTGTGATGGTTGTCGCTATCCTCGGATTTGCCGCACTTGGCTGCGTGCCCTGGATTGTAACGACACCTGTCGCGGAGGAGGAGGCAGACAAAGTCGCCGTCGCCAGGCGAGCGATGGCATTGGGAACGGCGCTCATCTGGATGGCCGTCTGTATTACCGTATTTGCCTGACCGCCCTGCGTAACCCTCTTTGAAGCGACGGTGGGCTGGCGGCCAAGCACCGCCCCCTAAGTGATCGAACAGAGGCTGCGGCGAGTAAGCCAATTCGATCGCCGCTCACTCCCGCCGCCGCTTGCTGGGCTGCGTGCCGTCATAAAAGCCAGGCGGCTTCTTCTTCACCCAGGCGACGAAGGTCTGGATGGTCGGGTGGGCCAGCAGGGCCTCGACCGTGGCGTAGGATTGTTCCAGCTCCGCCTCGGAAAACTGCGCATGGATCTGGCGATGGCAGATGCGGTGCAGAACCTGTGTCTCGCGTCCGCCCCGGCTCTTCGGCACCAGGTGGTGCTCGTCCCTCTGGTCGGCCGGGACGATCCGGCCGCAGAGCGGGCAGATATCAGGCTCGGGCGCATGATACCATGAAGTGATGTCCCGGTTTCGTTTTCGCACCATAGGCGGAGACTAACCGCCGGCCGGCCGGGCGGCAATATCTGCCGCCGCTCAGCGGAAGAGCTCACACCGGCCGTCGCCGTCGGAGGGCGAAGCTCGCGCAGGCGGGAAAACCGGTTCAGGCAAGACTATCGGGAGGTTTCCAGGCGATCGCCGCGCAGAAGGCTCAGCCAAGCCTGCGACACCTTCTCCGCGCCTGAGCCTCCGATATGGCAATCGTCATAGCGGTCGTCTCCATCGAGCAACGCGTCGGAATTTGCGCCTTCTCGGATACCGTGGCCGCTTTTCGACAGGGCCATCTGCGCCCTTACGATCGCATTGTCCGGGATATGCTCCTTGAAGCCGCCGTTGCTCGGTTCGAGGCATTTCGATGCAATTGAGATATAAACGGGTGCCTCGACGCCGTGCTGACGCAACGTGTCGACCATCGAGAGGAAACGCTCCTGATAGGCCTCCGCAGTAGTGCCGATGACGAGGTCCTTCTCTCCCTGCACCCAGAGGACGCTGGTTATCCGATAACCGGAATCCTGAAGCTGTTTCACCGTATCGACCAGCACGGGATTGATGTCACCGCCTGCCGCCCATCGTGCGACCTCAGACCCGGAATATGCGAGGGGGGCAATGATGACGCTGTCATTCTGTCCGGATGCGATCAATTTATTCCCAAGAAGCGTCCAGTACTCTCCCTTGGTATCGGTCGATCCAAGGAGTGGCGAGGCGGCGACGAAGCACCGTTTTCCGAAGGCGTTTACAACACGAGCGCCGTAATTCGACCGGTGCCGTTGTCCACCGTCGTTGGCCGCATTCGATTGGCCAAGAACAAGCAAGACGGCCGTTCGGTCAGTTTGAGGCGGGCAGGGCACAGGCGTTTTCGATTCATCTCCGATGAGCCGTTCCTTGTCGTCGAAAGTATAACGGCTTGGAGCCGGCGCCTTCTCTGCACCAGCCATTTTCTTGAGCGCGGAAAGTTGCGGCCAAGGAAAGATCTCATGTCTCGCGCTCATGCCGCCGAGAACGTACATAGCGATCAGGGCGCCCAGGCCGACTGCTATTGTTTTACGCATGTCGTCAACTCGGAAACTCCATCCGGTGACATGGAGCCTACGGACCGATCAAGGCTGCTCCAGCCATGAACGTTCGTTTACGCCAGCCACATCTGCTTGCTCGGGCATGCTCTTCAAAAAAGAGTTCGTCGCGAAGATCGAGCCCCAATCGACGACTATTTCACGTGGGGTCGCCGAAACCCGCTCTAAACTATAGTCCGGACCAGTGATTGCAATCATCCGGATGGGTTAGAGATCGTGCCCGTTTGCAGCAGCAGTTCCATGAAGAATACTCCCGTTGCTGGCTTATGGGCCGACGACCACAGGGCCAGGGAGGCGAGGACAAGGCGGGAGCGGAACGCCGGTTACGGTCGGGGACACCGAGTACCCCGACCGGTCTCGCGCTCAGCCAAGTTCCTCGGCGAGCCCGAGGAGAATGCCTTCCGGCCCGCGGATGTAGCAGAGCCGATATACGTCCTGATACTGGACCACTTCGCCGACGAGCTGAGCGCCGCGCGCACGCAGCCTTTGAAGCATCTCGTTGAGATCACTGACGGCGAACATGACACGGAGGTAGCCGAGCGCGTTGACGGGGGCGTTGCGGTGATCTGCGACGACATCAGGGGCGAGGAAACGGGAGAGCTCGAGCCGGCCGTGTCCGTCCGGTGTGCGCATCATGGCAACCTCGACATGCTGATTGCCCAGCCCGGTGACACGTCCGGCCCATTCCCCTTCGATCGTGGCCCGTCCTTCGAGTTCGAGGCCGAGTTCGCGAAAGAAATCAATCGTCACGTCCAGGTCTTCGACGACGATTCCTACATTGTGCATCTGCTTGAGCGCCATGTTTCCAATCTCCAAAGTATCGCTTCGATCTACGAGGTGTCGCCTCGTTCCGCAAAGAACGTTCGAGGCAGGCCAATACCGACAGCCATCCACACTTGATCAGCTGCTTTCCACTTCAGGAGCTTGAATCATACACCGCCCTCCCGTTTCGAAAAGTCTTAGGAAGCACCGCCCTTCTTTGCGGCCGCTGCAGCGGCATTCCAGTTCTGGTAGGGGCGGCGGAAGGTCGGAATGCGGTCTTCCATCGCGGGCAGGGGATCGAAGGGTTTGTGGGGCTCGGCCTGATACCAGAAGGCGACGGAGGAAATGTCGTCGGAACGGCGGTTGGCGTGGCCGTGCTCGATCGTCACGCGGATGCGCTTTTGGAAGATGGCGGGGTCTTCGAGATGCCAGCGGTAGAGGGTAACCGGCTCGGTCCAGTTCGGGCCGCCAGCTGCGATGATGCCGTGGTAGGGGCCGCTATAATCCTGTGTCGGGCACCAAGCGGTGTTGAAATAATCCTCGGTGCCGGTGCCGTGCAGTGTTGGCGGCCAGGCGTCGTTGGCGCCGGGGCTGCTTTCGCCGCGCGGTTCGATCAGCGCCGCCTTCGGGCCGATGCGCGGATCGGGCTTGCGCACCGTATCGGGCACGGAAAGACCCGGCTCGCCGTCGATGAAGATCATGTCGTCGCCTTCGCCGTACCAGTCCCAGACATCGGAGCGGCGCCGCGAATAGACGGAAAAGAGCACGCCGACATAGTGGCCGTGGCCTTCGGCTTCGAGGATCGTGTAGTTCTCCTTGCCGTCGGTCGTCTCGCCGCCGAAGAGGAACTGTTCGTTGGTCAGGCCGGCTTCGCTTTGACCCTTGGGGCGCGCCTGGCGGTACTGCGCGTGGAAGCGGCCAAGCCCGTCTTCCAGCCGGTCATGCAGTTCGAGATCGACATAGTAGTAGAAGAGCAGGTCGTGCTCGGCCTCATTGGTGATCGTGAAGCGCATGTGGCTCGCAAAGGGCATCGGAAAATAGCAGTTGAAGGCCTTGCCGTCCTCTGGGCTCGCCTGCATCGGCAGGCTGGCATAATTGCGCGTTTGCGCGTGGCCCATGCCGGAGAAATCGCCGATCGGGGCCTCGATGCTCGGATTGTCCTCGCCATCCCAATAAGCGCGCAGCACGATCTTGCGCAGGAAGCTCTCGCTCTCGCAGGCAAGCGTCGCCCAGATATGAGTGACGATGCCCGCACCCGCATGCTCGGCGATGACCACGGTCTTGCCGGGTTCGATATGCAGCCTGTCGTCATTGCCGCCGGTGCGGTCGTAGCTGGAAAAACGGCGGGTCTTCGCCGTCCTCAGTGTCGCAAGCCCGCGCAGCGGCGATATGCCAGCCTGGGTCATCAATTTCTCCTCTTCGATGTTATTTGAGACCGCTGGTTTTCAGCGAATCCATGATCTGGCGCTGGAAGATGATGAAGAGCACGAGCGTCGGGATGGCGACGATCGTGGAGGCCGCCATCATGTAGTTCCACGAGGCGGAATACTGGCTCTTGAAATTGGCAATCCCGACCTGCACGACCCAGAGGTCGGCCTTGGAGGCGACGGTCAGCGGCCAGAGAAAGGCATTCCAGTTTGCCAGGAAGAACAGGATGGCAAGCGCCGACATGATCGGTCGGCTGAGCGGCAGGATGATGCTCCAGTAGATGCGCCAGTAGCCGGCGCCGTCGACGATCGCCGCCTCCTCGATCTCGCGCGGCAGCGACAGGTAATATTGGCGCAGCAGGAAGATCCCGAAGGCATTGAAGATCGATGGCACGATCAGCCCGGCATAGGTGTTCAGCATGCCCATGGCGCGCACAATGACGAAGAGCGGCACGATGATGACGGGCAGCGACACGAGGAAGGTGGAGAAGATCGCCAGGAAGATGATCTCGCGGCCGGGAAAGCGCAGGCGCGCCAGCGCATAACCGGCCATCGTATGGAAGAACAGGGCGATGATCGTCACGCTCGCCGAAACGAAGAAGCTGTTGGCCATGTAGCGGATGAAGGGCACGCCGGTCAGCACATATTCGAAGTTCTCCAGCGTCGGCTCCGAGGGGATCAGGTTGGGGGAGAAGGCTTCGGCCTGCGTCTTGAAGGCGATCGACACCATCCACAGAAGCGGGAAAAGGATCATCAGCGCCAGAATCGCCGTGATCAGCATCCAGAGGATGCGCACGATCGTCACCTGTGAGGACGAGGGATAGGCGGAAGAGGGGACGTTACTCATAGTTGAAGCGGCCTCCCTTGGTCATGACGAAGAAGAGCGCGGTCACCAGCATCAGCACGATGACCAGCACCGAGGACATGGCGGCGGCATAACCGAAGGCGCCGAAGGAAAAGGCCTGCTGATAGATGTAGACGATCAGCACCGCGGTGGAATTGGCAGGGCCGCCCTTGGTCATCACGTAGATGATGTCGAAGGCCTGCGCGCCGGCGACGGCCGCCACCATCGAGACCATCAGCACGAAGAAGCTCGTCGGTTTCAGAAGCGGCAGGGTGATGTACCAGAAGCAGTGGAAGGGGCTCGCGCCATCGATCTTGGCTGCCTCGTAATATTCCTTGGGAATGTCCTGCAGACCGCCGAGAAAGATCAGCATGTAAAAGCCCATCAGGAACCAGAGGCTGACGAAGACCACCGTCAGCAGGGCAAATTGCGGATCGCCGAGGAAGGATATGCCTGACATGCCGAGGAAGGGCGTCAGCTTGTTGATGACGCCGATCTTGTCGACCACCATGAACTGCCAGACGACGGCGACGACGACGAGGCTGACCATATGCGGGGCAAAGAACATCGCCCGCATGACCGCGTTGAAGCGGTTGGTCTTCTGCACGAGCAGCGCCAGTCCCAACCCGCAGACATAGAGAAGCGGCACGAGCAGCACGGCATAAAGGGCGGTGACGCGGGCGGCCTGCCAGAAGAGCGGGTCCTTGCCCATGCGCACGAAATTCGCCATGCCGACGAAACGATAGCCGCCGAAGCCATTGACCTCGAAGACCGCCAGCACCAGCGACAGCACCATCGGCAGGCCGAGGAAGATCAAGAGCCCGATCGCATCCGGCAGGACGAAGAGGTAGCCCGCCACCCATTCGCGATGTTTGGCCGACAGGCCCCTCTGCCTGACGGGCTTGCCTTGGTCCGGCTTGTTCTGGTGTGGCCTCATACCCGTGTCCATGTGCAACTCCCTGCCGTGCCGCATCTGTCTTAAGATGCGGCACGGTCATTGTAAGAACAACGCACTAGGTCACTTCCTTCATGTAAAGAAAGAAGCGACTAGAGGATCGGCGCGCCGCTGTAGGAGGCGAGGAACGCGTCGAGCTGCTGGGATGCTGCGGTCGCCGTCTGTTGCGGATCGGCGCCGCCGAGCTGCGTCTGCTGGATGGCGTCGGAGATGATCTTGTAGACCTCCGGCGGCACCCGCGGTTCAGCTCTTGTGCCTGGGTGAATATCCCTAGCGAAGGTGCCGATATTCCCCTGTTTGAAAGCATCGCCGCCGGCCTGGAGCGCGCTGTTGCGCGGCGGCATGTCAGACTTTGCCTTGGTGCACCAATCGGCGACGCGCTGGACGGAACCCTTATCCATCGAGGCGAGCGCCCAGGCGCAGAATTCTGCCGCCGCATCCGGGCTCTTGCCCTTGGCATTGGCAACAAAGGCCCAGCCGCCGCCGACGGTCACGTATTTGCCGTTGGCCGGTGTCGGCAGCTTGAAGACGCCGTATTTGAAATCCTTGGCATTGCCCGCCAGCTGCGAGATGCCCCAGATGCCGACATTCTGGATGGCGCAGTAACCGGCGGCGAGGTTTGCCACCGTGTCGTTGGCGCCATTGCCGAGCACCTGGCGCGGGGCCGCACCGCTTTTGACGGCATCCTGCCAGAATTTCAGGGCCTGGACGGTGGCCGGCGAATCGAAGGCGCTCTTGCCGTCCTTGGTCTGGAATTCGCCGCCGCCCTGCCAGAGGAAGGGATACCAGGTGAAGTTCTGGTAATAGCCCGGCGTCGTTTCGAAGAGCACGCCATAGCGGTTCGGCGTCGTCAGCTTCTTGGCGACTTCGAGAAGCTCGTCCCAGGTCTTGGGAACATCGTTCTCGTTGAGGCCGGCTTCCTCGAAGGCCTTGATCGAATAGTACATGGCCATCGGCTCGACTTCCATCGGAATGCCGTAGATCTTGCCGTCGACCATGCGGTTGGCAATGACGCTTTCGGGGAAGTCCGCCTTGGTCGCATCGTCGATATGCGGCGTCAGGTCCTGCAGCACGCCGCCATTATAGTAGCGCAGGAAATCGCCCGGCGAGATCAGGAAGATATCCGGGCCTTCGCCTGAGGCGAAGGAGGTCGCAAGCTTTGGACCGTTGATATATTCGGTATTCGGAATGTATTCGAGCTCGACTTTCTGGTCGTGGCTGTCGTTCCAGTCGCCGATCATCTTGGTGAACCAGTCGACCTGGCTTTTGACCTGGCCGCCGGGCGCATAGAACTGCCAGAATTTCAATGGTGCGCCTTGGGCGCGCACGGCCATCCGGTTGATATAGGGAAAGCCGGTCAGCCCGGCGGCCATGCCGGCGCCGGTCAAAAGGGCCCCTTTCCGGATCAGTTGTCTGCGGGAAATGCCATTTCCAGGTTTCTTGATATCGGTCATGATTTCCTCCCATTTTGATTGACCTCACAGACCGGCTCCTCTTCCGGCTGCAGGCGGTTGACATTCATGCGGTGTCGAAAGGCTGCAAGTTGCAGGAGATGATTTCCGAACGCGGCGGCCCGTCGTATCGTCCCGAAAGACGCTCGAGCAGCATGGCGGTGGCGCGCGCGGCAAGGGCTGCCGGCGGGCGGCCGACGCGGGTCAGGCGCGGGCGCACATATTCGAGCTGCGTCTGGTCGCCGAAGACGGCAACCGCCATATCCTGCGGTATCCTGATGCCGCGATCGTAGAATTCGGCAAGGGCGCCCGAGGCCATCAGGAAGTTGGCGAAGAATACCACGGAGGGCAGGGCGTCTTTATGGCGCTCGAGCAGCCATTCCACCGATGCCTGGCCCGAGGGGCCGAGATAGCTACCCTCGAAGCGCAGATCCGGATCGGGCTCGACGCCACAATCGCGCAAACCCTGTTCGAAACCTGCCGCACGCGCCATCGCTTCGGCGAAGAAGGACGGGCCGGTGACATGGGCGACGCGTTTGTGGCCCTTCAATGCCAGATATTGCCCCATCAGCCGGCCGCCGCCGAAATCGTCGATCTTCAGGCTGTCGACTGCCTTGTTCGGCAGGTCGCCGATGAAGACGGTCGGCAGGTCGATATCGAGCAGCGCGTCGTGCATGCCATGCAAAGCGAAATCACCGACGATCAGCCCGTCGATGCGGCGGTTGCGGATCTGGCGCAGATATTCGCGCCCATGCTCCTGCGAATGGCCGCCCGGCACGTCGGTATTGAAGATCAGCATGTCGAGGCCGGCCGCTTCCATCTCCGACTGCGCCGTCTTGACGAGCTCGGGATAGAAGGGGTTGCGGATATCGGGGATCAGCATGGCGACCAGATTGGTCTTGCCGGTGCGCAGGCTCTGGGCCTGCGGGTTCGGCACATAGCCAAGCTCCTCGACCGCCGCGAGCACCTTTTCTCTCAGTGCCTGCGACACCCGATCGGCATGATTGAGCACATGCGAGACTGTCGTCCGCGATACGCCTGCCCGTTCTGCCACCTTTGATATCGTGCTCATACCTGCATCAAAACACACAAAAAATCGATTTGCAAATCGATTTGCAAAATAAAAACACCTTTGCCATCGTCGCGTTTTCGAGATGTGGTTTATGATCGGCGAGAGGGCGGCGGCAAAAAAATTCGATCGCCGTGTCGGATCGGCAAGATCAGGTCCGTCCTGGAGGCATTGCCAAACACCAATCCCAAGGAGGAATCATCATGCCAAGTACAATTCGTCTTCACCGCGTCCTGGCGACCTCTCCGGACAAGGTCTATCGCGCCTTCTTGGAAGCCGATGCCGTCGCCAAGTGGCTGCCACCGAACGGTTTTACCTGCACGGTTCATCAGCTGGAGCCAAAGGTCGGCGGGACGCACAGGATGTCTTTCCGCAACTTCACGACCGGCCACAGCCATTCCTTCGGCGGCGAGTATCTCGAACTCGTTCCCAGCGAGAAACTTCACTACACCGACCGGTTCGACGATGCCAATCTGCCCGGCCAGATGGACGTTACCGTGACGCTGACGAAGGTCTCCGTCGGCACCGAACTCCATGTGGTGCAGGCCGGCATCCCGGATCTCATTCCGCCGGAAGCCTGCTATCTCGGCTGGCAGGAATCGCTGCGCAACCTCGCCCGTCTGGTCGAGCCGGAAATCAATCAGTAAGCCTGAGGCTTGCAAATCGAAACGCTGAGCTGGGAGACCGGGCATGGCGCTCAAGCGAATGGACAATGTCGGAATCGTCGCGCCCGAGCCCATAGGACTCGATGGATCCCCATGTTCTCAGTTTTCATCATCGCTAAAATGCAGGCCGCCGCTTCAGTATTCGGTAACGCTCTGGTTGTAAATTCCCTCCCAGTTGAAAGGGCGCGCGCATCGTGAACAGCTTCGAAATGGACCGTGACTTGTCCAGCAGGCCTGGTCTGCAAGTGCCGCATCGTGATCTGTTGAGAGACCTGTTCGAGGATGCGGCAAGGCCGACGATCATCAAGGACGATCAATCGCGCTTCCTTTTCATCAACAGCAAGGCGTGCGAGATGTTCGGCCTCAGGCTCGAAGAGATCCTCGGCCGCACGGACGATGACTTCTTGCCGGCCGATGAGGCGGCGCGGGTGCGGGAAGCGGATGCACAGGTTCTGGCGACAGGCAAGGCATGCCTGATTGAGGAGGAGATCACGGCGCCGGATGGATCGATCCGGACGTTCCAAACTCATAAGCGGCGGTCCTTCATTCCCACGTCCGAGGGGAAGAAGCCGATCGTCGTCGTCGTTATCTACGATCTTACAGAACTTCGTCACGCCGAGCAGGTTTTAAGGGCCAGCGAGGAACATTACCGGTCGCTGATCGAGCTTCATCCCCAGATACCCTGGGTGGCCGACGCGGAGGGAAACGTCATCGAAGTCGGCCGGGCTGGCAGGATGCTTCAGGACGCGACGTCGACGAGGCGATGGGGCAGGGATGGCACAGAACCCTGCATCCGGACGACTTGCCTGACGTCGTGAAGACATGGGAGGCGGCGGTCAGGTCCGGGGCGCTGTTCGACATGATCTACCGTATCGGAACGACCAAAGGGCGGTATCGGTGGTATCGCAACCGTGCCGCGCCCCGGCGCGATGCCGAGGGCAGGGTTGTTCGCTGGTACGGCCTCCTCGAAGACGTCCACGACCGCCAGCTCGCCCTCAAGGCGCTTGAGACCAGCGAGCGCAAGCTGCGCCAGCATCGCGACGAGCTCGAGAAGGTCGTGCAGATAAGAACGGCGGAGGTTCGAGAGAAGAACATCGAGCTCGACCGCCTTCTCCAGCACGAGCGGGAGATCAATGCCCTGCAGCGCCGCTTCGTGGCGATGATCTCGCACGAGTTCAGGACACCGCTGGCCGTCATCGACGGAGCGGCGCAGCGGCTGACGCGGACGAAAGCCGCCGTCACGTCCCAGTTCCTGGAAGACAAGGCCGTGCAGATCAAGGGAGCAGTGGCACGGATGGTAGAGCTGATGGAAAGCATCCTTGCGGCCGGGCGGCTGGAGATGGGAACCATTGCCATCAACAAGGAGGCCGGCTCGTTGAGTGCCGTGCTTCGCCAATGTATCGCCAGCCGGGCGGAGATCAGCAAGAGCCACACGATCAGCCATGATCTCGGCGCACTGCCGGAGCTGCAGATGATCGACCAGGCGGCGATCGAAAGGGTCTTTTCCAATCTGCTGTCGAACGCGGTGAAATATTCGCCCGCCGGTTCGACCATCCGCGTCACCGGATGGAGGGACGGCAGGCAGGTTCGCGTCAGCGTTTCCGATGCCGGCATCGGAGTCGATGCGGATGATCTGCCGAAGCTGTTTGAGCCTTATTTCCGCGCCCGCAGCGCCACCGGGATCGCCGGAACGGGAATCGGCCTCAACATCGTGAAGGAGATCGTCGAACTGCACGGCGGGTCGATCTCCGTCGAGAGTACGCTGGGGCGCGGCACGACCTTCACGGTCGAGCTGCCGTTCGACGAATGTATTGAAAAACAGTCGGCATAAGAGGAAACAATGATCAGCATTCTCTGTATCGATGACGAGACGGAACTTCGACAGATCCTGGTGGAGGAACTGGAGGATGCCGGCTTTAAGACGCTGCAAGCTTCGAACGGCAGGGAGGGGCTTGAAATGATCGTCTCTCACTGGCCCGATCTCGTCATCTGCGATATTTCCATGCCCGTCATGAGCGGTCATGAACTTCTGGCCGAACTCCAGGTGAATTATCCGGAACTCGCGCGAACGCCGTTCATCATGCTGACGGCGCTGGCCGATCGGGATAATATGCTGTCGGGCCTGCAGGCCGGAGCGGAAGCCTATTTTACGAAGCCGATCGACTTCGATCTCCTGATGGCAAAAATTTCCGGTTGCGTCACACGCATCGAAAACGAACGCAGGCTGGGGCAGGGCCTGTAGGGCCTGCCGGTCGGTGTCCACCATATTAAAGTATGATTTCGCCTGCCGGAATATCTGCGAGGATCGCTTCATCGCTTACTGCATCGGCCCGAAAATCGGAATCGATGCGTAGATTGAAGAGTTAGAGCACGGCGCTCTGATGGCTGGAGAATTTCGATGAAGCGGATTATCGGGGTGTCGCTGGCCGTTGGTCTGGTTACCGGTCTGGTCGGTTACAATACCGCCGCATCCGGAGGGGCCGATGAGGGGCGCGCGCCGGCCCTGTCTGAACTGCCTGCCGGCTACCGCGACTGGCCGCTGATCACCGTGGCGCACGAGGAAGGCAAGCTCAACGATATCAGAGCCATCCTCGGGAACGATATCGCGATCAAAGCTTTCCGGGAAGGGGCCACTACCTATCCCGACGGCACCATCATCGGACGCCTTGCCTGGGATTATCACCCGCTGGAGGAGAGCAAGGCGGCCTTCGGCGCTCCCCAGTCCTTCGTCGCGGGATTACCCAAGAACGGCGTGCAGTTCATGGTCAAGGATGCAAAGAAGTTCGCCTCGACCGGCGGCTGGGGATATGTCGAGTTCGACAACGGCAAACCCTCCGCGAAAGCAATGCCCGAAGCATGCTTTTCCTGTCACTCCGTCGTCAAGGACCGCGACTTCGTGTTCAGCCGGTACGCACCATGACGGATGGCCGCGAGCGACGGGCTTTTGTTACTGATGCCTTTTTCGGGACGCGGTTTGCGCGTGAAGAACGCGGGGAGGCGCCAGGTGCCATCCTCAACCGCTTCCTTGTTCACGGCGATGTCTATCAGCGAATTCCGTGCTATAATTGCTGCAGGCGTCGTCCGGCAGGGCGTTGCGCCCACAGAGGCTTGTCCGATGAGCGAAATGGACGTCCTTTTTGCAGCCTTGCGGCAGGCGGCCGATCCTGAGACGGTCGATTGCATCGAAAATGTCGTCAGGCATGGCGCCGATCGCGATCTCAACCGCATCAATGCGCTGGCCTTCGCGGGGGCGCATCACCTCGACGAAGAGAAGGTGATTGCGGCGTTTCTCCATGCGGCCCGCATGGGGGCTTTCGAGATGACCTGGAATGTGCTCTGCCCCGGATGCGGCGGCGTGCTCGACAGCGGCGCGACGCTCAAAACGGTCGATCGGGAATGCTATCACTGCGCGCTCTGTGCTGCCGGTTACGAGCCGACCCTCGACGAGATGGTCGAGGTCACCTTCACGGTCAGCCCGCGGGTGCGCAGGATCGCCGCCCACGATCCCGACCGGTTGCCTCCGCTCGAATATTACCGCCAGATCTTTTTCAGCACCGGCGTCGATCTGCCCGACAATCTCGAAGAAAGGTTCGCACACGTTCTTCTGGAAGAGGTCGAACTGGAGCCGGGCGAGAGGGCTCTCGTCTCGCTGCAGCTGCCGGCGGCGTTCGTCATCATCTTTGATGCGGTGACCCATTCGGCGCAGTTCATCGACGTGCAGGGCGAACCGACGGACGAACGGCAGACGCTCTCGATGGTCCTCAGCAACGGGCATGCGCCGAACGAAACGCTTGTCCTGCGACCAGGCCCGCTGCGGCTGACGCTGGAAAACCACACCGATCGCAGGGTGCTGCCGAATGTCTGCGTCGCGGGAGACGAGCTGCACGACATATTAGGCCACAGGCGGCCGTTCCTGACGGCCAAGCGGCTCCTGACGAACCAGAGCTTTCGCGACATCTACCGGACCGATACGCTCGATGTCGATCAGCGCCTGAAGATCACCAGCCTGACCTTCCTCTTCACCGACCTGCGCGGCTCCACCGCGCTTTACGAGCGCGTCGGCGATCTCTCGGCCTTCGATCTGGTGCGCACGCATTTCCGGGTTCTGCACGAGATCGTCGCGGGCGAGGCCGGCGCGGTCGTGAAAACCATCGGCGACGCCGTGATGGCGACCTTCCCGAGCCCGGACCGGGCGGTGGCGGCGGCACTCAGGATGCGCGAAGCGATGCTACAGCTGAATACCGAACGCGGCAGCGAGGATCTTCTCCTCAAGATCGGCATCCATGAAGGACCGTGCCTTGCCGTCAATATGAACGACCGGCAGGATTATTTCGGCCAGACCGTCAACATCGCCTCGCGCGTGCAGGAGCTGGCCGAACCGCATGTGATCCTTACGACGGAGGCAGTGGTCGACAACGAGCAGGTTTCGGAGATCCTGCGCGACGGCGGCATCAGCTCGGTGTCGCGGATGGAGGAGCTTCACGGCATCGGGAGGGAAGTGCGGATTTTCGCGCTGTCGTAAGGGCGGCTTCGCCACCCACCATTTGATGAGGGGCGGCGAGTATCTGACTATATCGAGGACTGCCTACTCAAACACTTTCCTATGAGCCATGTGGGAAACTGTGTCTTTTGATCCCTGCGGCGGCTACCAGCCAGAACAGTCCACCGGCAGCAATGCCGAATACAGCCATTTCTGCGAGCAATTCGACGGCTTCCCGGAATCCCCACCATGTCATCATTCCGTTTTGGAAGGTGACATGGTCGTCCGTAGAAGCCTGATCCGGGCCGGAAAATAGGACCAAGCATATCCAAGGGAGGGTTGCCACAAAGGCCCCAGCCATCACACAATTTTTAAGGGACATGTGTCCGCTTATGAGTGATCTATCTGGTACCGGCGGTGAAACTGTAATCCGTCCCGTCACTCAGCATCCAGATTGTTCCTCTGATTATTCCCGCCCACATCATGAGCGAGACGGCGACTGCAAGTAGTAAATATTTCAGGCGATTCGACATGCCTCATTTACGCTGCATCGCTACGTCCGAACTCGCTGCCGCGTGGATAGTCGTTAATATACAAACAACCGATCGCGCCGGGATGTTCCAAACTGACGCAAGCTAATGAAGTATCGGACTTTAGTCCGATTGAAGGCAGCGATCAGGCCGCTAGTTTTTGTTGTGCTGATGACTCCAGAGTCAGCACGAAAAGGGTGTCCATTCTTGAGTCGGAACACCCTTTTCAACCCCTCTAAGCCGCCAACGCCCTTGGCGGCTTCTTTCTGTATTCCCGTGCTTCGAACAGCTTTGGCCGATTATGGGCGGCGGTTTAAGCCGCTGGTTCCTAAGCAGTTCCTGGGCTGTCGATCTGGCAGATGATCGGCAGGCATGATGAAAAATTCAACGTGCAATCGCAACGCGCTTATTGCAATTTCTACGTTTGAATTGTAGCTCTTTCTCATCCGAAACTGCTGTCGATCCGAGGCTATTGAGGTCATCGCCACGCTGGCAGCAAGCAGAAATGGGGGCATTCGATGGGGTTTACTGAGGCTGTTCGGACGGTTTTGACGCAGAAATATATAACCTTCTCCGGCCGGGCCTCCCGCTCGGAGTTTTGGTGGTTTCAGTTGTTCAATTGGCTGGTCGGGGGCCTATTTTCAATCCTGGGCATTTTGACGGGTGCGAACGGCGCCCCATGGTCGTCGACCAACATTTTCTCGATCATCGGTGGATTATACGCACTTGCCACGCTGTTGCCGATGATAGCTCTCCTAGTCCGCCGTTTTCATGATCGCAACATTTCCGGTTGGTGGGTCCTCGGCCTTTTCGTCGTGTGTTTCATTCCCCTTGTCGGGCTAATCGCAGCCATTGCATTTCTCGTGATCTGCGTGCTCAGGGGCACGGAAGGTCCGAACAGGTTCGGTCCGGATCCGTTGCGTCCCGAGGCGAGAGCGGAGGTCTTTGCCTGAGCCGCATGGCGATCCCATCCTGAAACCTCGCCTGCCAGCTCACGCGGTTGTCACAATCCTGGCAATTCCAGGAGGTTGGGTTCTGCTTGGGCAGCGTTCCCGCCCGAGCGGTGCTTTCAGCCTTGAGAGGATCGGATGCGCGAACTTAGGCGGAGATAAAAATTCAATGCAGAATCGTTATTTCTTTGAATCATGCGCCGTTACAACTGGGACATTGCAATCTCCGCGTTTGAATTGTAGCTCTTTTCTCATCCGGTACTACTGTCACTTAAAAGTAATGATTGGGCCGAGACTGTATTCGCAGCAAGCAGAAATGGGGGCATTTCATGGGGTTTACTGAAGCTGTTCGGACCGTTTTGACGCAAAAATATGCGACCTTCTCCGGTCGGGCCTCCCGCTCGGAGTGCTGGTGGTTTCAGCTTTTCTACTGCCTAGTGCTGATCGGACTTGGAATTTTGGCTGCTTTGGCCGCCGGTTCCGATGGTCAGGATGGACCTTCATCACTGCTTATTGCCATCGGGGTCATCGCCGGACTGTTTGTGCTCGCAATGATGTTGCCGCAGATGTCCCTCACGGTTCGCCGTTTCCATGATCGCAACATCTCGGGCTGGTGGTATCTCGCGATTTTTATCGCGAACTTCATTCCCTACCTCAATGTTGTTGCAGGCCTCGCGGGCCTCGTCATTACCGTGCTGAGGGGCACGGAAGGTCCGAACAAGTTCGGGCCGGACCCGCTGCGGCCGGAAGCGAGAGCGGAGGTCTTTGCCTGAGCCGCATAGTCATCCGTCACGCCGGCTTGCTGGTGGCTCTATCACTGGCCGCCTCGGCCCAGTTTTATCCTGCGCTGGCGCAGGGCAGCAGCCAGCAGGGCGGGACGGGCGACCGGCCGCTCAGCGTCGTCGGCAGCGAATATGCTGCGCAATGCGCACTGAATGGTGTGCGCTGCAAGCTCACCTATCGCGATGGCGCTGAAAAGTCGAAGCGTGTGCCGGATGCGACCCTGTCGCCGAATAAGCGATCTTTTTCTTCGCAGGAGCCAGCGCCAGCCATCGACGGCCCTCTGGCCGTCATCCTCGTGCTCGTCGCTCTGGCTGCCGTCATCGGCCTTGCCCTGTACTTCGGCAATGGCGGCGTGCTGCTGTCGTCTGTGCCGCGTGACGTGAAGAAGCGCCAAGGGGAGGCGCCGGAGAGCTGGCGCACATCGGATGCGGGGACCGAGGAAAGGCCCAGTGATTTCCTGCGGCGGATTGCCAGCATGGAAGATCGCCGGCAGGCGCTCGTGCTCCTGCTCAGGCATTGCCTGCTGCATGCCGCCGATGTGACGGGAACGCGGCTTTTCCGCTCGGACACGGAGCGCGCGGTTCTTGCCCGGCTGCCGGTCCATATGCCTGACCGCGAGCGGCTGGAACATCTGCTGACCGAGACGGAGCTCGTTCATTATGGCGGCCGCCCGGTCGCAGAAAGCCATTTCGGCGCGCTTCTGGTCAGCGCGCGAAGCCTGCTGTCGATCGGCAGATTGTCCCATGCGTAACGCAGGCCCCATCCTGATCCTGGCAGCCTTGCTCGGGCTGGCCGCGCTGGCGCTCTTCGCGCTGCCGCGGGAGAATGATTTCGACCATTCGCCGCTCGGCAGCAGGGGGCTGCAGGTCTGGCTGGAAGCCAACGGTATTCCCGTTATCCGCTCCGATCCGCATTTCGTCAGGGCGCGGGCGGAGATCTCCATGCGCGTCCTTTCCCTGCCGGTAGAGAAAGACGAAGCTGCCGCTTCTGAAACAGATGAGGAAGCTGAGGGTGCTAGACCGGAAAGTTGGGGAAGCGATTCACGACGCTATGGGCTTCCGACGCTGATTATCATGCCGAAATGGCGCGGTAGTCTGTTGAGGGACGGGATTGCACGGCAGGCCGATTTGCTGCCTCTCGAAGAGGTTCAAGAAGAATTGCGCAGGATCGCGCCTGCAGACTTACGTCTCAATCGGAATGATCCAGGATTTACAGAGGCGCATCCGGGCACGAGCTGGGGGGAACCGGCTCGGATCGCCCTGTATCAGGCGCAGACCTTCGATTTGGCAAGCCTGCCGCGCGCCTGCAAGGAGCTCGTAGGCACCCAGACGGGTGCGCTGATCGTTCAATGCCAAAACTATCATCAAGTCTATCTGCTATCGGACCCTGACTTACTGAATAATCATGGCTTGGCTCTCGCCGAGAACGCGGCTTTTGCAGTGTCGCTGATTCGGCGATTGCGTGGTATCGACGAGGGGCGGCCGGTTTATCTGGATACAGCAGGCAATCCACTAGAAGCCAGGAAACCCGCGGACGAAGGCCGCACTTATGAACGGTCCGGCTCCGATCTCAAGCGCTTCTTCGCCTATCCGCTCTCCGCCATCTGGGGAACCCTGTTCGTCGTCATGGCGATCTGCTTCTGGCGTGGGTTCCTGCGGTTCGGGCCGCCGGTGAAGGATGCGTCGGGAAATATTGAGCTGTCGAAGTCTGCGGCGATCGAAGCAACCGCCCGCCTGCTTCGCCTGTCAGGCAATGACGGGCGGATGGTGTCGCAGTTCGTGCTCCATCTGCTTGCCGACAAGGCGCAGTTGCTATTTGGCCCCGGAGCCGGAAACGAGGCGGGCATAGATCGGCTGTTCAAACGCATGGCGCGCCGCGATCGCGAGGCGGCCCAGGCACTGCACTCGTCGGCTCAGGCGCTGATTGACCGCGGGCATTTGATGAGACGGGCGGATCTGCACCGCAATCTCGAGACATTCAGGAAATCGCTAGGGAGCATAGACTTTGGATCTGGGTGAATTTCGCAATCTCGTTGCCGCGGTTCGCGGAGAGATCGGCAAGGCGGTGCAGGGACAGGATGCGATCATCGACCTCGTGCTGATCTCGATATTCTCGGGCGGGCACTGCCTCGTCGAGGGGCCTCCCGGAACGGCAAAGACGCTGCTCGCCCGTTCGGTTTCGGCCGCCATGGCGCTCGATTATCGCCGCATCCAGTTCACGCCCGATCTGATGCCGGGCGATGTGCTCGGGGTCAATCTCTTCAATTTCCAAACCAACCAGTTTCATCTCACCAAGGGGCCGGTCTTTACCGACATTCTGCTGGCCGACGAGATCAACCGCGCACCGCCGAAGACGCAATCGTCGCTCTTGCAGGCGATGAACGAGCGGATGGTGACGATCGACGGCAAGGACTATTCGCTGGGCTCGGATTTCTTCGTGCTCGCCACGCAGAACCCGATCGAGCAGCAGGGCACCTATCCCTTGCCGGAAGCGCAGCTCGACCGCTTCCTGTTCAAGCTCGTGGTCGATTTTCCCGACCGCGATACCGAAATTGCGATCCTTTCCCGGCATGCCGATCAGGCGTTGAAAGCCGATGTCCGCAGTGCCGGCATCCGTCCGCTGGTCACCAGCGAGGCGCTTGCCGAAGGCCGGGCGCTGATCGACGCGATTCATCTCGACAAGACGATCCTGACCTATGTCGTCGACCTCGTGCGCGCCACGCGCTCCGATCCCGATATTCTCTATGGCGCTTCGACCCGCGCAGCCGATGCCCTTGCGGCGGCCGTGCGCGTGCGTGCGGCTTTCGAGGGCCGGGATTATGGCCTGCCCGACGATGTTCAGGCCCTGCTGACGCCGGCACTTCGCCATCGCATCGTGCTTTCGCCGTCGGCAGAAATCGACGGGCGCACGCCGGATGATGTGTTGCGCAGCATCAGGAACCGTGTGGACGCGCCCCGTTAAATGCGACCGTCCTCGTCCCTGATCTCGCTCGTTCTTGGCCTCGCAGCGGTGACGGTGTTCGTCAGCGTCTGGTGGCGTGACATGGGCATGCCGCTGATCGGCCTATGGGCCGTGCTCGCGGCCGTGACGGCGGGCGATCTGGCGCTGTCGGCCCTCTCGGGCCGGATTGCGGTCGATTTCGATCTGCCGCCGCAGGGCTTCGTCGGCCATACCGCCGCCTTCACGGTCGACATCAGCCCGCAGAAGGGCAGGCTGCCGGAGAAGTTCGACATCCGCCTCGATCTCGCGCCCGAACTCGTCATCGGGGAAGGCCGGATGCCGGGTACGGCGTCGGGTATCGGGGAGAAGCAGGGCAGGGCTTCGATCGACGTGCATCTGACCGGGCGGGGGCAATTTGCCGTTCATAATCTCTGGCTGAAATGGCCGTCGCGCCTGAAGCTTCTGGAAGTGATCGCGCGCTTGCCGGTCGGCAAGGAAATCGCCGTTCTGCCCGACATATCGCCTGTTCTCTCAGGGGCGATCAGGACCGAGATTCTGCCGCTGGAAGCCGGCCAGAAGGATTTGCGGCTGCGCGGCGAGGGGTCGGAATTCCACCAGCTGCGCGAATTTGCCCATGGCATGGACCCGCGCAGCATCGACTGGAAGCGCTCGGCGCGCATGCGCAATCTCGTCGTGCGCGAGATGCGGGCGGAGCGAAACCACCAGGTGATCCTCTGCATCGATTCCGGGCGGCTGATGGCCGAACAGCTCGGCGGTTTCACCAAGCTCGATCGCGCCATCAATGCGGCCCTTGCCATGTGCTGGGGGGCGGGGCTCGCCGGTGATCTCGTGGGCTTCTACAGCTTCGACAGCCGGCCGCGCCTCTTCGTGCCGGCTCTGCCGGGGCGGACAGCCTTTCCGCGGCTGCAAACCGTCTGCGCCGAGCTGCGTTACGAGACGCAGGAGACCAACCATACGCTCGGCCTGACGCATCTCTCCTCGCGCCTAAAGCGGCGCTCGCTGATCGTGATCTTCTCCGATTTCGTCGATAGCATCACGGCGGAACTGATGATCGAGAATATACAGGTGCTCGCCCGCCATCATTTCATCGTCTATGTGGCGCTGCGCGATCCGATGCTCGCGAAACTGATGGAAGCCGAGGAGACGACGCTTGATGCCATCGCCCGCTCGGTCGCAGCCCGCCAAATCCTGCAGGAGCGGCGCGCCGTCATGGAAAAGCTCGCCCGTCTCGGAGTCCTCTGCCTCGACAGCACGCCGGAAGCTCTGACCTCCGATCTCATTGCCCGCTACATCGAAATCAAATCCCGCGAGATGATATGAGCGACATCCGTATCGATGACAGGATAGACGGCGGCGAAGGGTTCAAGGCGGGTGCTGCGCCGAACGATCTATTGCGCTCGGCGCGCTTCCGGCTGGAGCGCGAGGTGCACTGGCGTCAGCTGGACGAGCTGGTGAGCCGGGCGGAGAAGGGCGGTGCGGCAACACTCAGCTATAACGAGGTGCGCAATCTCGCCAGCGGCTACAGGCAGGCGATGAATTCGCTCTCCGTGGCCCGCGACATTTCCCTCGATCGGGCGCTGATCGCCTATCTGGAAAGCCTCTGCGCGCGCGCCTATCTCGTCGTCTACGCACCGCAGGAAAGCCTCGGCGGCCTGATGTCCCGGGTGCTGCTCAAGGGCATTCCGCAGGCGGTGCGCCGCTCGGCCCTGCCGCTGTTCATCGGTTTTCTCGCGCTCGTTCTCGGCGCTTTTGCCGGGTACCGGCTCTGCAGCAGCGATCCAGGCTGGTTCTACACCTTCGTGCCGCCCGAAATGGCCGATCAGCGCACGCCGGATGCCTCTGCCGATTACCTGCGCTCGACGATCTACGGCAATGAACGGCATGAGAGCGACGGGTTGGCTGCCTTTTCGGCCTATCTCTTTTCCCACAATACAGGGATTGCGGTGCTGATCTTTGCGCTCGGCGTCTTCCTGTCGGTGCCGAGCTTCGTCCTGACCTTCTACAATGGCCTTATCCTCGGCGCGTTCTTCGCGATGTTCCATCGCAAGGGGCTGGGTTTCGACGTTTTCGGCTGGCTCTCGATCCACGGCGTCACCGAGCTTGCAGCGATCTCCATTGCCTGCGCCGGCGGGGCGGGGCTCGGGCTCGCCGTGCTCCTGCCGGGCGGGCGAACGCGCCGGGAGGCCTTGCGTCATCAGGGGCATGATGCCGTCAAACTCGCGATCCTCGCGGCCTTGATGCTCGTCGTGGCGGCCTTTATCGAAGGTTTCCTGCGCCAGTTGGTACAGGATACAATCTGGCGGCTCGTCATCGGCTGGGGCATGGGCCTCTTTTGGGTGAGTTGGCTGCTGCTGGCCGGCCGCGAAGGCAAGTCCGAACGTGAGCCTGCGCGATGAAACAGCCGAAACAGTCAGTCCAGGACACCAAGGACAGCAGGCGCGTCGAGCAGTTCATCCCGCCGGAAGGTGTTCCGATCACTTTCGCGATCGCCTCGCTCGGAAGCCGTGTCGGCGCGCAGATCCTCGATATCATCTTCATCTTCGTTGTTTTCTTCATCGTCGGGGTCGTCGTCTATGCAGCAGGGTTGGCTTCCACGGGCACGCAGACGCTGTTCCTGTTGCTGGGCTTTTTGCTGCGCGCCCCCTATTACGCGTTGTCGGAGCTCATCTGGAACGGACGCACACTTGGTAAACGGGTAACGGGCATTCGCGTCATCAATGCTGATGGCCGGCGCTTGACCCCACATCAGGTGACAGCCCGCAACCTGATGAAAGAGGTGGAGATATTTACGCCGGCTGTGCTCCTATTTTCGATCGGCTCGCAATCGTCATGGGAAGACGGTCTGACGGCGCTCTGGCTGCTGGTCGTCGTCATCGTCCCGCTTGCCAATCGGCGCAGGCAACGCATCGGCGACATGATCGCGGGCACGATCGTGGTCGACAATCCGCGCTCGGTGCTGCTCTCCGACCTTGTGGTGTCTTCGCCATCGACCCGATTGTTGGAGGGGACCTTCGAATTCCATCCTGAACATCTCGATATCTACGGGAGATATGAGCTGCAGACGCTGGAGGACGTGCTTCGCGATACGACGAAGACCTCCGGCGACGAAGAGATCGTCAAAATTGTGCGCACGATTACGCGAAGGATCCGCTACGAAGATCCGGTCAAGAGCGGCCAGGAGCTCATCTTCCTGAAAGACTTCTATCGCGCCCAGCGCGAGCATCTGGAGAGCCTGAAGCTGTTCGGAAAGGCGCGTGAGAACAAGTTTCACGAGCATACGACAACAGAGGCGAAGAGGCTTGTATGAGATGGTGTAAGTGGATTTTGCCTGCTGAACCAGTCATTACGCCCCCCAGACCCTGCAGTTCGTGTATCGCCGCCTGATAAACCTTGACTTCGAAATGTGAGTGTATAAGTACTTATACGGAGCTTTGGTGAGTAAAGACATCATCTGGATGGGGTCGTCATTCGAGGACATCAAGGAGTTCCCGAAGGGTGCCCGCAAGCAGGCAGGTCACGACCTCAACCGTATTAAGGCCGGTTTGCCTCCTAACGACTGGAAAACTTTCTCCACGGTCGGGCCAGGTACCGCAGAGATAAGGATTAAGGACGAAGGAAACCAGTATCGAGTGTTCTACGTCGCGAAGTTTGATGACGGGATCTTCGTGTTGCATTGCTTCTCGAAGACCACCCAAAAGACCTCGCAGCATGACATTGATGTCGGCAAGAGCCGCTATAAGGCAATGAAAAAGCAAATAAGCGATAAAGCGAAAGGGAAAACGAGATGAAACCGAAGGACGACGAGATCGGTCACGTTACCCTGGCTGGTGCCAATATTTTTGAAGATCTTGGTTTTGATTCTGACGAGGCAACATCTCTTCAGGCGGAATCTGATGCCCAGATCGCTGCCTTGGTCGAAATCAAAGAAAATCTCATGACTGAAATCTCCGATTGGATTGCTGCAAGCCAGCTCAAACAGTCGGAAGCGGCGGAGAGACTGCACGTCTCTCGCCCGCGTGTGTCCGATGTGGTGAACAAGAAGGTTTCCAAATTCACTGTAGACACGCTTATCGAGATGGTTCAGCGCATCGGTAAGAAAGTACAGGTTGCGGTTGTCTAGGCGAGTTGCGCCGGTCCCCGCGGGAGGGCTTCCTGCTGCTGCCGCTCGCGCTGGAAATCGCAGTCCCGTTAGTTATCGATCTTCTGGCATTGGCAGGATTGCTCGTCGGCTGCTTTATCGGGCCGAGCACCTCTAGATCTCGCTCGTAAGATGTGCTGCGGGCGAAGGGACGTGCCATACCAAACTGTTGAGGAGGCCGAGGCACCGCGGTGTCCATCTTCTCCTCAGCAAGGAGAGGGTGGCCACGATGCCTAGCCACTGTCCCCAAGCAGCTCCCAAAGATTCACCTTCTCCGCGCGCCCTTTCACCTGCACCAGTCCCAGCGGCCGAAAGTTGAACCGGTCTGCGACTGCACCGTGGATCGCCGCACTTCCCAGGATCGACGTGCCGAATTCCTTGTTCAATCCTTCCAGCCGCGAGGCGACGTTGATCGTGTCGCCCATGGCCGTGTATTGCTGGCGCGAGATTGCGCCGAAACTGCCGACGACGGCCGGGCCTGTGTGGAGGCCGAAGCGGGTGACGAGTTCGGGGTGGCCGTTCTCTCTGTTTTCCTCGTTCAGGCCGTCGACAGCCGCCTTCATGGCGAGCGCGCAGCGGCAGCCGTGTTCGGCGTGGTCAGCATCTTCGACCGGGGCGTTCCACATGACGAAGATCGAGTCGCCAAGATATTGAACGACGGTGCCGCCATGGCGTTCGGCGATGGTGTTGAGCAGCTCGAAATAGGCTGACAACGTATCGACCACGTCTTCGGGCGAATGCTGCTCGGATATGGTGGTGAAATCCCTGATATCGGTGAAGAGCACGGTCACTTCCTGCCGCCTTGCCTTGACCGCCTGTCCCTCGGGATTAACGATCCGCCGGACGACTTCGCGCGGCACATAGAGGGCAAACTGGCTGATGGCGTGGCGGCTCGCGGCAAGCGCTGTCGCCAGCGTGTTGATCTCGGAGATCCAGGAATGGGCCACGGGCTTTTCGCCGAAATCGAGATCGCCGATCCGGCGAGCCTCGCCCGCAAGCCGGTAGAGAGAGCGGCTGACCATGCGGGACAAGGCGAGCGATGCGACGACGCCGGCGATCAGGAAGGCGCTCGCAATCAGCAGATTGCGGATGAGCTGCCGGTTGGCTTCCGCCACCAGATCTTCCATAGGCACGATGATGGCGGCGGCACTTCCCTTGAACAGGCCGTCGACGCTGACAGGGGCGATCTGCACGAGATGGGGCTCGCCATCGAGCGCGATGCGCGCGAGCCCGCCATTGGCAAAGGCCGGATCCTGCCGCAGCCCGTTCACGGTTTGAAGGCTCGTGTCGAAGCCGTTCGCCGTCGCCTGCATGGCGCCAGCGCGTCTCGACCAGATATCGATGATCCTGCTCATGATGTCGGGGTCGGAATGGGCGACGAGCTCGCCGCCGGCATCGATGATATAGGCGCGGGCGCGCGGCGAGATGGCGCGCGCGTCAAGTAAGTGGCTCACGGTCAGCAGGTGTATATTGATGCCGACGATGACCTTGTTATCGTCTTTCATCGGGGCTGCGATCGTCAGCGTCGGAACACTCAGCGTTCCGGCGACATAGGGGCCGACAGAAACCGGCACGCCATCCTGAACGGCGGCCTGATACCAGGGGCGTTGGCGCGGATCGAAGGAGGCATATTCGACATCGCGCTTTTCGATGAGGCTCGCCTTGTCATCGAGAAACTCAAACGTCGAGACGGCATCCGCGCTGTCTCTGCGGGCAATCGTGCGGATGGCGAAAGACGTGCCATCGGGTGCGGCAAGGGTGCGCCTGACATCCTGTCTTTCGGTGTTGATGACCTGCAGATAGGAGCCGTCGGGATAGCCGGCATAGACGCTCGTGGCGTTCGGCACATTGCGCAGGACTTGCAGGAAGAACTCCCGTTTTGCCTTGATATCCTGCGGTGGCGGGGAGGTGAGCTGCGGCAGGGCGGAGGCGAAGGCCACCGCCTCCATGCCGCCTTGCAGCGTATTGCGGTATCCCTCGATCAGCAGCAGGCTCATCTCGCGCATCTGCCGCGCGCCGACCTGAATGGCTGCATCGCTTCCGTGCCGAAAGGCCAACCAGATGATCGGCGTCGACGTGCACAGCAGCGATGCCACGACCAGCACGCCGAGATGCAGCCTCAGGGGTTTTGACCAGTGCACGCGATTTCCCTCGAAATGCGGACGCGTTCGACGCCGTATCATTTGCCCTGACCTATCCGGGCTTTCCGGCCGCGCCGGATGCGCGTTCGCAACTGTTGCAGCTAACTGCTTTTTGCGACGTCGCACAAGCGATGCTTGTGGGGGACGCCGATGCGGGGCGGGCCTCACGAACTAAGTCGAAAAGGGGGGCGGCGCAGAAGAATTCTTCTGTGGTTGTTCTTGCGCGTTACTCGCGCCAGGCGGGCAGCAATGCTAGAGATCGGTGGCCAAAACCAACGGCACCCGCCAGACTGTCAGCGCCCGCCGAGGGAGTCACAGCACGCGACCTCGTCATTCTGCGACATTCTAATCCAGCCTGTCCGGATCGTCGTGAGACAAATATAACGGGTCGCCCTCTCCGAACTGGTACGCGCCCGGATGAATCTCCGCCACCTGCAGCACGGCGACATCCCCTGATGGCTTGATGTGAAGGGCGGAGAGGATGTTTGTCGCGAAGGCGCCTGTGTCTATCGCGATGCGGTTCGGGAAAATCTCGACGCGTCCGCTTGCCGTAATCGTATGCCCGTGGACGACGACCTTGCCGAAGGATTCCGGCGAATTGAGGAACTCGTCGCGGATCCACATCAGCGAATGAGAATCCTGCTCGTTCAATGGAATCCCGGGCTTCAGACCGGCATGGACGAGGATGTGGTGGTCGAGTTCGACATAGCGCTCGGCAGCGCGCAGGCAGGCTAGGTGCTCGTCGTCCATCCGGCGCCGGATCTCGTTCGGGGTGATAGGGGCTCCCCAGGGCAGGCCGTAGGAGGCCATCGTTTCGCCGCCGCCGAGATCCCACCAGTGCGCGGCGAGGGTCGCCTGGGTGGCGGGGTCGGGCTCGCCAAGCAATCGTAGGGGTATCGCATCGTGGTTGCCACGGATCAGTTTCGATACCGGTATCTCCCGCAACGTCCTGATGACGAGATCCATCGCCGCGCGGCTTTCCGGCCCCCGGTCCATGATGTCGCCGAGGAAGACGATCCGATGCCGGATCCCTTCCTGGCGCACCTTATCGGCGATCCCTGCCAGCATCTCGCGGAGCAGGTCGGCGCGGCCATGCACATCGCCGATGGCGAATGTATGGAGTGAACCGTTTTCGGTCATCGACACCTCCATGATGATGCCTGGTACGCGACGAGGTGTTATCAGATTCTCCGGGCATTCATCGAATAAGAAAGGGCGGCTGATTGCCGGCCTCACCATCTTCGTCTCAGTGTCCTCATGCTAGCACAAGGGGTGTCCCGGAGATGCAGCCATCGCGCCTCCGCGAGGGAAAATGACGCATGTGCCGAGAGGGAAATAATCTCGCCGGCCCAGGGACTTGGCGGACCGGATTGCTCTGATGATCCCCGGAACACGTCCGAGGACAGGAATGAGGGAGCTAGGGGCGTCTTCAATATTTCCTGACGGCGTACCGATCGGCGCCGCTGCTTCCCCTCACGCGGAAGCGCGCGGCTTCGTCAGGCCCTTGCCGATATTCTGCCCCGGCATTTCGATGAGATTATATCCGACCCAGGCCAGCGCGTAGACGATCGGCACGGTGATGGCGAGCGTCAGGGCCCAGCGCACCGGATCGGAGACGTTGGTTGTGCGGATCAGGTAGGCGATGACCGGCTGCATGACCATCAGATGGATGAGATAGGCGCCGAAGGACAGTTCGCCGAGATTGTGGAAGAAGCCGTTGCCCAGAAAGGCGCCGATCGGCCTCAATCGTCTGGCGATCGGTTCCGGCAGGCGGTGGGTGTGGATGAAGGCGAAGAAGATCAGGACCAGTGTGACCCGCACGGTTTCATGCATCAGGTCGCGTTCGCCGCCGACAGGCGCCAGCACCAGCATAATGGCGATCGCCGCGAACTGGTAGGCGCGCGCCCTGTCGGTCCGCAGCGCGCCGGCCAGCAACATACCGGCGGCAAAGACGTGCATTTTCAAGGGCAGGAAGGTCGGCATCGGAAAATTGATGCCGATCCGGTTGAGGCCGGAGGCAATCACCAACCCGATGGCGGTGACGGCGACAATGCCCTTGAGCCAGCCGATGCGGCCGATCACGATCACGATGAAGGGCAGGGCGGCATAGAACTGCATTTCGAGGCCGATGCTCCAGTCGGGCAGCGCCGTCCTGTAAGCGAAATGCGGGCTGAAGCCGAAGAGGAAGGTCAGGTGCGCAAGATAATTCGCCAGGCTGCTGTCCAGATAGCGCTCGGCGAGCTGCGGTCTGACGCCGTTGAAGCCATCGATCGCCATGCGGGCGTCGTAAAGCATGGGGCCGAGCGTCAGGGCGGCGACGAGCATCACGTAGTAGAGTGGTGCAATGCGAAAAAAGCGCCGGACCCAGAAGGTGATCCAGGTGCTGCTCGCCTCCCATGGCTCCCGGTCGCGCCGGCGCTGATAGTGGAAGACCATCAGGAAACCAGAGAGCATGATGAAGAGATCAACGCCGAGATCGGGATCGCCTATGACGGGCACCGAGAAACGGGTGAGGAGATGAGCATGACCCACAAGGACCCATAGAGCAGCCAAGCCACGCAGGCCGTCGAGGCAATCGACTCGATCGCCGACAACACTCTTCATGAGCAAATTCCTCTGCGTAAGGTTATGGAATTTGAGTATTTACGCGTTAAAGTAGGCGGAATGGACCATCTTTCGAGCGGTAGCACAAGTTTTTTATTGCGCTGCGGCAAGAAAAGGTGAAGCCCGAAGCGGGTGTGGACGCCGCTTTCAACCGCGATCCGATCTCTTGCATTGAAATGCGTTCGCTTCATGTTTTCCCGGGCAAAACAGCCGCATTCGCGCACGGAAATGTGAAGACAGGCGACGATCTTGCCGGGGATGAGACATAGATATGCTTGACTATGTCAGTAGGAATGTTTCCATTGTGCGACGCACCATAGGGAGCAACAATGGAACTCTCGTCAAAGCTCGTGAAATCCGTTGCCTACGACCCGTCGACCGGCGTGCTCGATATCGAGATTCGCCTCAAGGGACATCGCCGTTATTTCAACGTTCCGCCTTCCGTGTATGAGAACCTGATCACGGCTACGTCGCCCGGCTGGTATTACACACGCCATATCCGGGATGCGTTTCCGCGTTCGGCCGCCGGCGCGGAGGGCCGCCTCCGAGCACTCAAGACGATTCTCGGCCGTCGCGACCAATTTTCCTGATTGCGGATAGATGGACGGAGCAGGGTATTGCCGCCCCGTCGGGAAGAACGGCTGCTCGGGCCATCGGGAAACAGCCGGATTTCACGCTGGCGTTTCCGACAGCGTGAAATCCCTGCTTTGGGCGGTTTAGCTATCACCCGATGACGGCTGATAGCGGTTCGGTGGCGAGCGTCGCTTTTTGCGACTGCGGCAGGCGCGGAACGATCCAATGATCGATATAGCCGGGCTGCGGATGGATGCCTTCGGAGCTGATCGCCCAGAAGGTCGCGGCATTGGCCTGGAAGACCGTTGCCGAGTTCGAGGTGAAGCCGGCATTGTAGGTGCCGTTTCCATTGTCGACAACGGCATTGATGGTGCGCACGCCATAGGTTGCCGGCTGGTACTCCACGACAATGACGTCGCCAACCCTGGGAACGAAGCCGCCGAGGACACCCGAGCTCAGGACGCTTGCGCCATCACCCGGCGTATAGGACAGCATCGTGCCGATCTGGCCGAGATCCGTCGCCGCGCGAAATTTATCCGGGTTGGCAGGGTTATCGGTCCAGGCCAGGTCGACGTCGATATAGCCGTCATGGCCGAAGCCATTATTGCTGCGGATATCGGCGTTGATGCTATTGCGCCCGGTGACCCAGATTGCGGCGTTGACGGAGATGCCCGCCGAAATCGCGAAAGCCGTCGAGGAGCTGTTCTGCGGCGGAATGGTGCACTGGATCACCTTCATGTCGCTGCCGAGACGCGCCTTGATACGCGAAATCAGGCTCGTGATACGCGACTTCCAGGTGGCAGTCGTCGCGTTGTTGTCATTCGTGCCCATCTGGTTGAGAACGACGGTGAACGGGTATTTGCCGCCGTTGAAGGCCTTGATGTCGTCGAGGATATCCCAGCGCAGAAAGGCGCTCGTCGTCAGTTCCCGTGCCGATTGGGCCGAGGGGCAGCCGATGATCATATGGGGGATGCGGCCGAGATCGCCGTCGGCATCGAGCCATTTGCTTTCCCAGCCGAGATTGCCTCTGGCATCGGCAGTCGCCGAGACTTCCTGGCGGCCGTAGCCGATGCTGTCGGCAGGGCTCAGAACCACCGGCCGGCCATCCCATTCGCCCTTGGCCACCATCATATCCGGGCCGTAGCAGATCTGCTGAGAATTGCTCTGGTTGCCCGCCGGGATAGCGTAGAAGACATCGAGCGAGGGCGTGACCGGAGCGTCGGCGCTGATTAATGCTGCAAGCGCCGTCGGATCGGCGGCGGCCCAGAATTTTTCGCCGCGATGTTTCTGGATGCGGTAAGGCCCGACGAAGTTCTGGCCGGCATTGACATGCCACCGGGTGATGACGACGAAATCCGCTTCCGCATCGATATCGGGCGCGGTCGGGAAATCGCACCATGCGCCTTTCGCACCCGAGGCAATGGTAACGCCGGGGTTGGAGCCGAAAACGGCCGGGTAGGCCACGCCGCCGATGATGAGATCGACGCCGTCGATCACGACGTCATTGCCGGGCAGGATCGTTTCTTGAGGGCCGAGGCCCTCATTCATGGCAAAGCCCGAGAAGTGAAAGCGGAAGCCGCGCGTCTTGTAGGGCGCGTTTCCGAATTTCAGCTTGCTTGCGAAGTAATTGAGGCCGCTTGCCGCGGGCATCGTAAAGCCTGAGGGCATGCGGGTCCGGGAGGCGAAGAACATGTAGCGGTTGGGTTCAACCCCGCCGCCTCCACCGTTCGACGTGTTGGTGGATGTCCCGAGAGACAAGCCAAGAGAAAGGCCAAGCATGGTGAATGCTCTCCTCGTTAACAGCTGTTTTGAAAGAGACGGCGAGATGCCCACGATCCCCAGGGGTCAGGCGAGCACGATGGACGGCGACTGGCCGATCCGGGCGCCGAAATAGCGCGTTTCGCCGGCATGAACCAGCCAGCCGGTGGTGGCGGTGACGGGCGTGCGGAAGTCGACGCGGATTGCGGCGTCGGTGGCCGTCACGGTCCAGAACTGCTCGTCGCTGACGGCTTCGACCGGTACTGCGAGCGCCGTTGCGGTCGCATCCGCATTATAGTGGCCCTCGATATCGGCCAGCGAAATCGGCAGGCTCGCGCCGGAGATTGCATTCGTGCCGCTGCGGCTCAGGTAGATGTCGAACTTGCTCATCGATTTTTCCCTTCGTGTTCGCACCAGGTTCAGTGCATGCCGCGAAGTTGGAGCCGGGATGGTTGAAAGCTAAATGTGAGGCTGGCACATCTCGATGGGCGTTTTCAACCCTCCTGGCCGACGTTTGATCTTGCGTTGCATTGCGAATCGAAGCCAGTCTGGGCGATTGGATGGGGGATATCTTGGCCTGTCGTTTCAAATCCGGCCCTTTGGCCGCAAGCCTCACGATCGCTTCTGCGGGCCTCGCCACGGCAGAGGAGATACCGGCTTCCTGGAAGAAATCCATGACCGGCGATCCGGCAACGAACCACTACATCGCCAAGGCGATGAAGCCGCTCGACAATGCGGATGCCCAGACATTGCGGGTCCTGAAGCTGGCCGATACGCTCGCCACTCTCTGCAGCGGTACCGAGCTCGATAAGAAGGCACTCTACGCCTTTATGACTGAGACGCGCTTTGCAGACATCAGGGGCAAGGCCTATAACGAGGCCGCCTTCCTTGCCGACAGCACCTTCCGCTATTTCGATTATCGCGCGCTTGCCCATCTCTGTGCGGGGAGCGGTTATCTGTTCGGCCCGGAAGGCCATCTTGCGCCGGGATTGCTGAGGAGCGGCAAGACCGGCAAGAGGGGCGGGCCGAAGATGAGCTACGATTCCGAAAACCCCTTCGTTCCCCTGCCGCCACTGGCGCGGAAATCCTGATCGAAGGCCGGCGCATGCCTTGCGCGCTGCAGCAAATTTAGACAGCATCGGGCATGCCGACTCTCAAGCAGCTCTCGATTGCCCTGGGCCTTCTCACCAGCGACCGGTCCCCCCTTCCCAATGAGGACGGCTGGATGAACTATGTCTGGCGGGTTCGCGCGGCGCAGCAATGCCTTGATGTCGAGAACGGATATTGCAAGCTCGTCGAGGACAAATGGGACTGGAAGCGGCCACAATATTACAGTTTCTCATTCCGCACGGACCCGACGACCAATTCCGTCCTGTCCCGTATCTCGCTGCGAAACGAAGACCCTAAAGACGACGATCAGGTCTGCATCGTCGCCAGTTTCCTCAATGCGGCAGGGGAAGAGATCGGCATTTTCTATGCCAACTGGCGCGCGCTGCCCCGCCGTTCCTATACCCGTGAGGCGCCGATCTGGCTCAGCACCGATGTGCGGGAGATCGCAACAGTGGCCGTCGGCACCAAGCAATGCGACGTGAAGGCCAAACCGGACGCGCAGAATTTTTACAGGATCCGGCTCGCGCTGAACCAGCGCTGACCGCATCTGATCCAAAGCTATTTACAGGATGAGCGTCCTGCAGCCCCAAGTATATGACCGCTTGGCTTACGAGATTACAGTGGTCCATTCCGAGAAGCGGCAATGCGATATAAAAGCGAAAACGGACCTGCAGAATCCTTACAGGGATCCGGCCTGCACCGAAGCCGCGGGGAGTTCACGCGCTCGGCAATTCTATTGAAAGTCGGGCCGGATCGCCGGAGGCGGAGGCGTACGGGACGGGCTGCCGATCCTGTCGCCCTTTTTGACGCCGATCGTTCCGGTCGGTCGCGGGTCCGACTGCTCTGCATGGAACGACAATGCGATAATGATAATAATCCCGACCGCGAGCGCGATGAGCGGCGGCACAGCGAAGATGATCAGGAGGTAATGCAGCGGTTTCATCTTATGTCGTAAGCAGGCGAGCTTTCGCCTGAGCGGCTGCTTCCTTCATTCGTTTGCAATGTGCGAGTTCCAGTGGATCTTCCTGCCGTCCACTCTCGCTTGCCTGCTAGCGCTGCAAATTTCAGCAGGAAATATACCTGATCTTTCCCGACTTTCCTAATGCGGCTTTCCGCCAAAAGATATAACGGCCGTCACATCGTAGAAACGGGAACATAATGCGTAGTGCTGTCTCCGCAGCTATAGCGGCTTATCCACGCGCACGCCGTCCTGGCGGACGATTTTTGCCGGGACCCCGGCGACGGTGCAGTGCGGCGGTACGTCCTTTACGACAACAGCATTGGCGCCGATCGCCACATCATCACCGACGGTGATCTTGCCGATGACCTTTGCCCCGGCGCGTATTTTGACGCCGTCGCCTATGACAGGCCGGCGGCCCTTGCCGGAGTGCCCTACGGTTACCTGCTGATTGATCCAGCAATCTCTCCCGATCTTTTCGGCATTGATGATCGTCGCGAAGCCATGCTGGATGAACAAGCCGCCGCCGATTTCGGGTGTCTGGAGATGCAGGGTCGGTTCTTCCCGGCAAAACAGCGAAAACCATCTGGCTTTCGGCACCCTGAAATAATAGAGGTTTCGAAATTCTTTGTAATCATTCAGCAATTTCAAAAGGGCGCTGAAGTCACTCTTCGGTTTTTCATCGAATACGATGCCGCCCCATTTTTCAATGTCGGCCTCCACTTCCGACCTGTGATCGGAACGAAAGTAAGGGATCGCCACGGGAACGACGCCCGCATATCCGCATACCCGCAACATACGTTTCACCAGTCGAGATATTGTCATGTGCCATCCCCTGAAAATACCCCGCTTGCCGTCAGGTCAAGCAATCTGCGCCCGGTCGCAGGCGTATGGCGCTCATAAAGGAGATGTCGGTCGATAATGGGGCACCGGGTGAAACCTGTCCGATTCCCGCCGTTAACGTTGCCCAAATGGCACTTGGACGTCCTCGCGAAGGGGATGTTCTCGCTTCTTAGGTTGGGAACCTGAAGGCGTACGAGTATCTTTCATGCTGCGTGATCGGGTGGTGGGTAACCAAGGTCACAAAAGTCCAAAAATGGTTCTTGCGTGGTTCTCGCGCATGAGATGTAGAGTTCCATCATTGGTTGGGGAACCTTTCATGCGCGTAAGTACCGTCGGCAAGACCGCCAAAGATCTTTTTCATTTGCTGTCGGCAGGTCTCAAACGGATGTCGATGATCTATCTAACTGGCGGTCATGAAGGCGAGTGGGGCTATGTTCGCGTGACCGGAGAGGTCGTCGACGTCAATACGAAGATGCCGATCCGTGGTCATGTCATGCGCAAAATCATCGGCGGTCAATGGGTTTACCGGCAGATGACCGAGGAAGAACGCGAAGACTTCGACGCCAGCCGCCGCTGGTAGTCGAGCCTGAATTGGTTGCCCGGCGGTCGACAACGATAATGAAACTCCGAACAGGGTAACGCGTGCACGCACCCGCTCAATGACGGGTGTGCGATCAGGAATGACCACTCCGCTTTGCCATTCCGCTTTATTTTTGTTGCGGTGCAGCGTAGTCTCCGGATGAAACTTGTCCATATTTGAGACATTTGATGGCTGCAAACAAACTTTGCGAGGACATGGAATGAATGCGTGCCGTCACCGTCCCGGCATCATCCGATAATTCCAGCTTTTTAAGTGAGATTTCGATGAAGAACAGGTCATACTTCGATGCGCTTGACGGGTTGCGAGGCATCGCGGCATTTCTCGTCCTCTATCATCACCTTGAAAGCACTTCGGTCAGTGGAACTCACTACGCCCGCATCGGTTTCCTGGCCGTCGATCTTTTCTTCATCCTGAGCGGCTTCGTCATTGCGTTCTCATACGAGGATGCGCTGCGAAACGGCCTATCCTTCTGGGCCTTCACCAAAAGGCGGCTGATCCGCCTCTATCCGCTGATCTTGCTCGGCATCATCCTGACCGCTCTCGTCATCGGCCCGTCATACCAGGTGGCGCAGTCGGTCGTTTTGAACGCGCTGTTCGTTCCCGAGCTCTGGAAGCAGGGGAATGCCTATAGCGTCGACGCAATCCAATGGACCCTGTTTTTCGAGCTTTTTGCCAACCTTCTCTATGCGGCCGCCATTCCCTTGCTGAGGAGCCGGACGGTCGCGGTTCTCATCGGCATCTCGGCCGTCGCGCTTTATATGGTCGGGCAAAGCTACGGCACGCTCGGGCTTGGCTGGGGTACGGATAATTTCGCCGCAGGTTTTCCCCGCGTCGGCTTCGGATTCTTCACCGGCGTTCTTCTCTATCGGCTGTGGCGATGGCACGGTGACAAGCTGCCCACGCTGCAGCTTTCGGGCTGGGTGCCGGTCGCCGGCTTTCTCGCGGTCATCCTCGTTCCCGAGCTTCTCCATTTCCAGACCTGGCGCGTTCAGTTTCTCGACGTATGCCTGGTGTTCCCGATTTTGATCTGGCTAGGCGCGAGCGCCACCTATAGCGAGGCATCAGGACGTGTTTTCAGCTGGCTCGGGCGGGTGTCTTTCCCGATCTATGCTCTCCAGGGCCCTGTTCGGGATTTTGCCGAGCCGACCATCCGGGCCTTGCCGATCAACGTCTTCATTGCCAATCTCGTGCTGATGGGCATAGTGACGCTCGCGTCCTGGCTGGCGCTCATATGGATCGACGAGCCGCTGCGGCGCTACCTCTCAAGCAGGTTCGTCTCCAGAAGACGGGCGCTCAACCCGGCAACGGCGCCTTGAGATGACGGTGTGGCTGGTGACGAGGTTTTGAGGCGGGAACGGCGAATCGTAGCGCCGGCGCGAATGTTACCAGATGATGACAGGGCGGGTTCAGCCCCCATTTTATACGCCTAAAAAGTTGCAGATTGCGAGCTGCACCAACTCAAAAGATATTACTTGTGCCTATGAATGTTCTGCCCGGATTGGGGGCCTCGCGCATCTGCGAGGCCTTTTTCCGTTTCAGGATGACGAAGACCTTTTTTGGTGTTTTTGCTATGTCGATAGTTCCGCACGATATACGTGATTATTGCAACCTGCTATTTGTGCCAACGGGTAAGGGTAGTTCTGGGGCAGGCTCGATGAGCACGGACGATGCGCATTTCATTCCACATCCATTTCAAGACACGGATCACCTGCTTCGCGTTCTGGTAGATAACGATGGCGAGATCGTTGATGTTGGCCTGTCCGAAGATCCGATCGTTTGGCGGGCTTCGGAGCTGGGGCTGGTCGACATAGCCTTAGGCGACGGATGGACCATGAGAGACACGGTCCGCCTGACAGCAAGGTCGCGGGTCAAGATGGGCCTGCCGCCAATCATCAAAAAGCCGACAATGGCCGCGATCGGCCTGCGCGCAGCGCTGGTTGCCGTTGGAAAGCTGTTCGGCGCCTCGCGACCGCAAACCTAGATCTCACCACACCGTAAACCCACGCCGGGATCGGCACTTACCCCCTTACCCAATCAGCCACGATATCCGCCATCCGTGCTCCAAGCACGCACGCCGGATGTGTCACGCAACTGCGAACAGGTCTCGGGGATTTTCATGCAGCCCGGCAAACTCTACTCCGTTCAGGTGCTCAGGGCGGTCGCTGCCCTCATCGTTGTACTATCACACTCCATCAGGGCCTACACGATCAACGCACCGGGTTACATGCAGGGGCTGCCGCAATCATGGCTGTCATCGCCATGGTTCCGCGATGGCATGGCGGTCGGTGTCGATATTTTCTTTGTGATCAGCGGATTTATCATGGTCCACGTTTCGGGGGACTATGCAGAAGGAAGAAAGACATCCGGCAATTTCTTTCTTCAGCGCGTCGAGCGTATCTATCCGCCATACATCGTCGCGACGCTTGTCCTGATGGGGCTGACGATTGCGTGGGTGCACTCTATTCCAGCCGATTTCACGCCTTGGCGGATCGTTGCATCCATGGCTCTCATCCCGTCCTTTGATAGCGCAGGACTTGTTCAGCCCATTCTGGGCGTCGGATGGACGCTGTCTTATGAAATGTACTTCTACCTCGCGTTTGCCGCCGCCTTGGCCATCGGCAGGAGGCGGTATCTTCCCGTATTGATGGGAACGATCATTGCTGTATGGTTCATCGCCACGATAATATCCAGGCGGTTTGCCGTCGGGATTTTCTTCAGCAGCCCGATCGTCTTCGAGTTCCTGTTCGGGTGCCTTGTCGCCCGACTTTACAACACCGGCAAACTACCGTCGCTTCCGCTTTACTCGCTGGTGCCAACGGTCGTGATCATGGCGGTCGCTTCCTATTTTCACGAGGCCGATACGTTACCCGAGGCATGGCGGTTTGCGTATTGGGGCATCCCTGCAGCGATCGTTGTCGCGACGGTGCTCCCTCAACAGGTGCGCGGAAGCATCGGAGAGGCGCTGCAATTTCTTGGCGACGCCTCCTACTCAATCTATCTGATCCACGTCGTCATCATCTATAACGTCCTGGCGAGGTTCTACCCGAAACTTATCAGCTTCGGTCTGGTGAGATTCATCGACCAAGCCGTAGCGATGACCTTCATCGTTGCCGTCGCAGGTGGCGTCTTGTTTCATTTGATTGTGGAGAGGCCGTTCAACGATTGGCGCAAGCGCTCGCGGAAGCGTGCGGCAGCAAATCCGATCGGCGCGCAAGGGGCTGCGAGCGCCACGGACGTCCCGGCGCCCTCCGACTGACCACCACTCACCCCACCAATTTCCCCTTATCCGCCTGCGCCAGTCTCGGGACGATCCAGTGATCGATATAGCCCGGCTGCGGATGAATGCCCTCCGGACTGACCGCCCAATAGGTCTTCGCATTGGCCTGAAACGCCGTGTTGTAGGTATTTGCGAAGGTCACGAAACAGGTTCCGTTGCCGTTGGCGCTGACATCGATCACCACCCGGTTGGCGTAAAGTCCCGACTGGTATTCGATGAGGAGGCTGTCGCCGATCTTCGCTTGGAAATCGGCCGTTCCCGTGGGGTGCGTGGTGGAGCCGTCGCCCGGCGTGACGGAGAGCAGGGTGCCGATCTGGCCGATATCCACGGCGGCGCGGAATTTGTCGGGGTTGGCAGGATAGTCGGCCCATGCCTGGTCGATATCGAGATAGCCGTCATGGCCGAAGCCGTTGTTGGTGCGGATATCGTCGTTGATGCTCGCGCGGCCCGTCGTCCAGACGGGGGCGCTGACGGTGATGGCGGCCGCGGTGGAATAGGCGGCGGTGGAGCCGTTCTGCGGCGGGATGGTGCACTGGATGACCTTCATGTCGGCTCCGAGCCGCGTCTTGATGCGCGAAATCAGGCTGACGAGGCGGGATTTCCAGGTCGCGGTCGTGGTGTTGGCGTCGTTTGTGCCCATCTGGTTGATGACGATGGTGAAGGGGTATTTGCCGCCGTTGAATGCCTTGATGTCGTCAAGGATATCCCAGCGCAGGAGCGCGCTGGTCGCAAGCTCGCGGGCGGATTGGGCCGAGGGGCAGCCGATGAAGAGATGGGGGATGCGGCCGGGACCGCCGTCGAGGTCCAGCCATTTGCTTTCCCAGCCGAGATTGCCCCTGAGATCGGCGGAGGCGGATACTTCCTGGCGGCCGTAGCCGATGCTGTCGCCGGTGCCGAGAACGACCGGCCTGCCATCCCAGCCGCCCTTGGCGAGCATCAGGTCCGGCCCGTAGCAGATGAGCTGGCTGTTCGTCTGGTTGCCGGGGGCGACGGCATAGAAATTGTCGAGAACGGCCGTCGTCGGCGCGTCGGCGGCGATGAGGGCGGCAAGCGTCGATGCGTCGGCGGCGGCCCAGTATTTCTCGCCGCGGTGTTTTTGGATGCGGGCGGGGCCGATGAATTTCTGGCCCACCGAGGCGATGTGCCAGCGGGTGATGACGAGGAAATCCTCCAGCGGATCGAGCTCGCCAGTGAAGGTGGGAAAGTCGCAGAAAGCGCCCTTGGCGCCGGAGGCGATGGTCACGCCCGGAGTACCTGAAAAGTCCGACAGGTAGGTGACGCCCTTGACGATGAGGTCCACGCCATCAATGACGACATCGTTGCCGGCGACGATCGTTTCCTGCGGGCCGAAACCCTCGTTCATGGCAAAGCCCGTGAAGTGGAAGCGCGGCGCCTTCGTCCTGTAGGGCGCATTGCCGAATTTCAGCCTGCTCGCAAAGTAGGTGAGGCCGATGCTGGTGGTATCGACGGCATAGCCGGAGGGCATGCGGGAGCCCCGGGAGGCGAAGAACATATAGCGGTCGGGGTCGACGGGTTCTCCGCTGCTCTTGACCGCGATGACGGGCGCATTGCCATAGAGGCTGCGCCCATCCGATATCCTGACAGCGCCGAGCACGGGCAGGCCGTTATAGAGGGTCGCGCCGTCGCTGATGACGTCGACACCCAGCACAGGCCTGTTGTCGACGAAGAGCGTGGCATCGCCCACATCGCGGATGCCGATGACCGGGCGGTTGTTGAACATGCGCGTGCCGTCGGGAACGATCACCACACCCTGGACGGGCTGCATATTGTAGAGTTTCGCCATCGGTGCGTCTTCCTCGCTCATCAAGAAAAAGAGCGGCCGAAGCCGCTGCAGCATCGGCCCGAAAATCGAAGTCGATTTTCGGAAGCCTGATGCGATTCAAAGTGCTGGAGCGTCCTTCGTGCGTCCGAGCGGACGCACGAAGCTCCAGTCGGTGGCCTGTCAACCGGGGGTATCAGTCGTCAGGCTGGGAGGCGTTCTGGGGGGGGCGGCGGCAGCCAGTCCGGGGCGGGGCCGCCGAGCTCTTGCTGCACGCCGTTACCTGCTGGCTCTAAAGGCATGGCAGGCTCGGAAGGCGCGGGGGATTTGGCGGGTTTTGCAGCAGGCCGTTTGTCTGCCGCATCCGCTTCGCCCTTGCCGATCGCCTTGTCGCCCTGCCTTGCAAGGCGCACCCATTTCGGGCGGCGCTTTTCGTCCTTCCAGAGCGCGTCGGCCAAGCTGAAGCGCTCGCCGGGATCGCGTCTGGCGCCGCCGTAATAGCCACGCTCGGTGGCGACGACTTCAACCATGCGAGGGAACCCCAGCCGTGAAGCCGGCGGTGATCTTGCCCGTGGTCGGGGCCGTGCCGGTCACGGTGTAGAGCAGGCGCAGGTAGAGTTCGTCGGTGCCGCGCGGAATATGGCTCGGCGGGATGATCTTGCCGGCCTTGAGATCGGGGAGGTTGAGCGTGGTGGTGATGACCGCCTTCGGCGAGGAGAAGGCCTCGTTATCGTCGGTCTGGATGGTGATGGCGAGCGAGGTCAGGTTATTAAAGCTTTCCACCACCTGCATGAGGAAGGGGATCGGTTCGCCCTTGCCGATATCGCGGGTCAGCCCCGTCCGGATCGGGCCGAGATGGATGACATTGGTGCTGGGGCCGGTTGCGGTGATAACCTGCGCGTCCGAAAGCAGCGTCTGCCGGTCGAAAATCATCTGTGTGGACCTTTCGTGATTGGATCGCCCGCCGCCTCAAGACGGCGGGACTTATTCAGGAGAGGGTCGCCCGCCGTCCGATGACGGCGGGACTGGGTGGAGACGATCAGGCGAGCGCCGGAACGGCGGCTTCGGTGTTGAGGATCGCGTCCGTCTCGCGGATCGGAATGCCGCGATAGAACTTCACTTCCTGGCCCTCGACGAACTGCGTGGTCAGGTGCACCGTGTTCTGCCGGTCCGTGGTCAGCGCGCGGTCGGTCGACTGCACGTCGAGCACTTCGAGCACATCCTTGTTCATGTAGATGGCGATGCGGCTTGCCTTGGCGTTCAGCCGGCGCGACTGCAGGCGGTAATAGCCCTTGCGCAAGAGCGACCAGAGATCGACGGTTCCGGCCATCATGTCCGAGACGTCGATATTGGCGACGCGGGCATTGTAGCGCCAGTCCTTCACGGCCGCACCGATATGCCAGGTGTAGAGCGTCTCCTTGGCATAGTAGGGGTCGCCATTGGCATCGAGCACGCGCTGCTCGCCCTTGTCGTCGATCTTGACGCCTGCCTTCGTGCCCTTGGGGTAGAGAAGGTGGGTGGCGTGGTCGCCCCAGGTGACGAACCAGATCGAGGTATTGTCCGCCCCCGTGCCGCCGCCGTTGACCACCTGGTTGGCGATGTTCGGCTGGGTCACATTCGGCAGGTTCGGGTTATAGGCGGAGTAGCGGGCGGAAAGGCCCTTGAACTTCTCCGGCGTCGTTGCCGTATCGTGGTAGAAGAGGCCGGAGGCCATTTCCTGGCTCAGCGACTCGATGAAGGGCATGGTGTCGACGAGGCGGGCCTTTGCCTTGTCGGGCGCGAGGTCCAGAAGGCGCATGTCGATTTCCGAGCGGGCATGCACGAAGCCCGTCGTATCGTCGACCTGCTGCATGGTCGCCTTGGACTGCTTGATGCCCTGGTAGAGCCGGCCCCAGGAGACCGAGGGCAGGCCGGTGCGCACCATGTGGCGGTGCACGGCATCCATGTTGCATTCGACGGCCATCGCGTCGTCGAGGATCGGGTTCTGCTGGGAGAGAAGCTCGATGACGGCGCCTTCGGCAGAGCCTTTGTATGCGTCAACGAGGTTGGGGTAGTAGCTGCCAATGGTGGCCATGTCTTATCAGCCCTTCGGTGCGTCTTTGGGAAACATCAGGTGCGCGGTTTCGGCCTTCCTGCCGTTTCCGCCCGCGCCGCCATTCGGTGGGTTGTCCTCCTGGATCATCGATCCGACCTTTGCGAAAATTCTGATCATCTCGGGGTGGTTGCCGCCGCCGCTGGAATTGAGGTACTCGCGCAGCGCTGGCGTGCCGAGCCGCGAGAGCGCGCGCTGGGCGGAGCCGACGGTGCCGGCCCATTTCGCGCCGCCGATCTCGCGGTCTTTCCGCGCTTCGTCGGCCCAGCCCTGCACGCGGCCGGCCCAGGCTTCGCTGGCCGCCTTGCCGCGCCGGCCCTGGATCTCGATGAAACGGTCGGCGAGCTGCTGCGCCTGGCGGTTGGTGAGGCCGAGATCGTGGAAATCGGGACCGAGCGCGTCGATCAGTTCCTGATCCACCTCGATGCCTTCGGGCATGGTCAGCGTATAGCGGCCATCGTCGGGCACACGGTCGGCAGGGTCATTATCAGCGCTATCGTCGGGCTTGCCGGCATCATGGCCGGCGGCGCTATCGCGGTCATCGCCACCGCTGTCACCATCCGGTGATGGCGCATCGTCGGGAAACAGAATGGTCTCGGGCGAGGCGCTTTCGCCGCCACCGCTGCCACTTCCGCCACTGCCAGTACCTTCGGCGCTGCGGAGAATTGCCGGAAAGGGGCTGCTGCTAAGCATCGCTGTCATGGTCTTCGCCTTCCTCGTTTGCGGCGCGGCTTGCCGCCGCTGCCTTGTCTGTTGCCTTGAGATCCGCGATGGCGAGCAGCAGGCGCGGATAAAGCGTCGGGTCGATGCGATCGAGCTCGGCGATCAGCCGCCGGCCGACGCCCTGTTTGCCGAGCGTGTAATGCGTCGCGTTGGCGAGTTCGCCCGCATAGGCCTCCTGGTAGACGGCGCATTGTTCCAACATCCAGAACAGCACGCGCTTGCCGGAGGCGGTGGCGAAGACCTCGCGAAACGCCGTCGTGATTTCGTCTCGTGCGACGCTATCGGGGGTGAAAGGTTGATCCTTAAAATGGTCCATCAGGCGAGCCCCAGCTGGCGCAGCAGTGCCGATCCGTTCGGGTTGTCATTGGCATCGGCCAGCACCTGTGCGGCCTTGGCGCCCTGGTTCAGCGCGGGTGCAACCTGTGCTGCCATTTGCGCCGTCTGCGCCGCCTGCATCTGCTGGGCGCGCTGTGAACGCAGATCCTCCACCTTGTCATCGGCAAGGATCATCGATGGGGGCGCGCCGATCGCATCGAAATAGAGATCGATCGCCTCGTCGACATCGAGCTTGTCGAGCGCTTCCGGCTTGACGGCCGAGACCTGGCCCATGAAGGCGACACCGCGCTCGATCGCGCCTGTGGCGACCGCCTGCTGTGCCTGCGCCAGCGTGGAAATATATTCCACCTTCAGCTCCGTGCCTTCGAGCTCCGGCGGGGGCGGGGGCAGTTCGTCGCGGGCGGCCAGAATATCGAAGGTGCGGTCGATCGTCGGCCCCAGCTGATCGCCGAAGACGTTTTCCAGCACCGGGCCGAGCTGTAAGAGCTGCTCTTCCTTGCGCTGCGTAAGCTCGAACTGGTTGCGCGGCTGCACGCCTTCCATATTGGTGATGGCGAAGAAGAGATCGGCAAAGAAGGTCTTCTCGATGCGGTTCTGCACTTCCTGTATGTCTTCGCGCAGCTCTGCGAGGCTGAGATTGACCTCCATCGCCGGGCGGAAACCCTTGCCCGTCGGATCATCAACGTAATTGACCGCGCCCGGCAGCAGCGAGGCGGGGCTGTTCTGCATCGAGGTCGGCGCGTTCATCGGCGGGCGCACCTTCTTGTCGATGCCTTCGAGCTTTCGCGTCTGTTCGAGCTGCAGCATCCTGATATCGCCGAGCGCCTTCTGGCCGGGCGAGAGCGCATAGTGATCGTCCTCGGAAAGCTCCCAGGCGGGCGCGATGATCGGATTGCTGTCGAAGCCGCTTTCCTCCAGGAGATCGCCGCCGAGCTCGTCGATCCAGTAATTGGAGAGGAAGGCCTTGTTGCGCTTGTCGATTAGTCTGGGGTCGCGGTCATAACGCGGTTCGATGGCGTGATAGACATCGAAACATTCGCCATATTTCGAGGAATCATAGAGGCTCCTTACCCGCTCCGGCACATTGTCGTAGCCGAAGCGCTCGATGATGCGCTGCACGGACCAGCGGAAGGTGCGGTAGAGCGTGGTGGCCTTGCCCTTGTGGTCGCGGGCCAGCCAGAAGCGGCCATGCACCAGCTGCTGGACGCGGATGACCGTCTCCTGATCCTCGACGAGGATCGCCACCGACTGGCCGAACTGGCCGAGATCGCCATAGCCGATGTGGAAGGCGCGGTAGAGATTGGAGGCGGCAAAGACCTCGCGCATCTTGTCCTGCACGGCGGCGAGATAGACCTTGACGGAATCCCGCTTCTTCAGATCGGGATCGAAGGTGGTGAGCCGGAACCAGGGGCGGGCGGGCGAGGTCAGGCCCGAATGCATGCCGGATTTCAGCGTCTCGTAGGCATGGGTGCCGGTGCTGTCGATGATCCTGTCGCGCGAGCGCGGGCCTTCCCTTTCGGCATGAAGGCGCAGCCGCGTCGGCTCGATATAATCGGCAAGCGTGCGCCATTCGGCCTCCCATGGCTGGCGCACCTGTTTCAGCTCTTCGAGCCTGCGGCGGTGGTAGGCGATCTGCGTCTCGTTGGCGCGACGGGGATTGTCCATTGATATCTCCGCCTTACTGCCCGAGCAGCGTCTTCTTGAGCGTATTGCCCGAAAGCGCCGGCGATTGCGTATCGGCGAGAACGGGAGCGCCCGAAGGCGAGGTGAGGATGGTGGAGGGCGCCCCCTTCACCTTGTCGGAGGCGCGCCGCGCGGCCGTGGATTGGGCGGCGGCATAATCCGGCGTCTTCTGCTGGGCGTATTCCGGCGGCGCCTGTGGCGGCTCGGCTTTCGGCGGGGAGGAGAACATGCACATCTGGCTCATCCGATCCTGGTGGCGGTGTTGGCGCGGGCCGGGACGGACGATCACCCTCCATCCGGCCGATTGGCTTTGATGGTGGGAGGGTGAGGGATGAATGGTTGAGGGGGTGACATGGCTGGAGAAGGATTGCGTCTCAAAGGCTATTCATCGGAGGCGCTGTGCCGTGTGACACCCCCTCTGTCCTGCCGGACATCTCCCCCACAAGGGTGGAGATCGACAAGAGGCCCGACCTTCGTGCCCATTCGCCGTTTCGCCGGCTGCAACGCTGATTGTTTGGGGAGCCGTCGCGCCCAGCCAATCTCCCCACCTGTGGGGGAGATGCCCGGCAGGGCAGAGGGGGGTGTCTCACGGCAAAAAGCCCGTAGTGGACGCGCATCCTTCCAAAACATGAGAAACAAGGGCGGCTCAATTTACCGCCCCACCTCGATCCGCCCCTTCATATTCGGATGATAACGGCAGATAAAATCCACCGCCCCAATCCCCCTTGACTGCGGTCGAACCCGGCTTGCCCGCCGGTATCACCACATCGAAATTGCCTTTCGAGGTCGCGGTGTGATCGATCATGTCCTTGTTGCGCCAGACGATCGCATCGCCCGGATGCGCCGTGACTACCGCCGGGTTGAACCCCATAAAGACCCCGCTCCAACTATCGGGGTCGAGCCACGGGTCTCGACCCATCCCCAGGGGGAGGAGCTATCTAACCGCGCCTACCTTCCTTCACTCACAGATGCCGCCATGGTTCTGTAAGTATCGAGAATTCCTGAGACCGCCACCGGCCCGGTTGTGATGGCGTCGGCAAGCCGGCGGGATGCGAATGTCATGTCGCCGGTAATTTCGGGGCCGGCCCAGTCCGGTATCGCCACTGGAAAATCAGGGTCTGGCAATTCGACGTCCGCGGTCACGAGCCCGCGCAAGGGGCCTTGATACTCGTCGACCTGCCAGCAGAGGCCGTGGACATCGACCTCGTGGCGCTGCTTCTCCAGCGCCGGCCCGTCCGAGAACTCGCCGATTATCGCCTCGGCGTCCGTGTCGGACAGGGGGATATGGTACTCGCTGCGCATCACGCCGCGTCTTGCGCCCTTGATGGTCAGCGTGGAGGATCGCCGGCAGAAACGAATGCGCATTTTTCCGCCGTCGAACTGAGCAATGAGGTGATCGGCGATGTGCACCGTGGAATGGACGGCGGGGCGCCAGTCATCGTTGATGACAAGAAATTTCCGCTCGATCTCCAGGCTCATGCGTGTCCGCCTCGTTTGATCAGGACTCAACAACAAGGAAGACACGGTTCTGGTTCCACGGCTTGGCACGTTGGAACCTTGCGGCTCCAAAAAGGCGGGGAACAAAAAGAAGCGAGCCAACGTTCGAAAAGCGAGAGGAGCCGGACCATGGCCAAGAAAAACAGGATTCCCAGGAAGATCGTGGGTTACAAGATTCCCAAAGCAATCCGGAAATCGCCTATGATACGCGGCCTGCTGGCGAGCGATATCGGGCGGGGCATTCTTGCAAACGCGGTGACGGCCGCTGCCGGTGCCGCCGCGACCGTGCTGCTCAGCGAAAGCGACGAGATGTCGGGTGCTGCCGGCAAGGGTGCCCGCAAGGGCAAGCGTGCGCTCGGCATTGCGGGTTCGGCCATGAGCAGCGCCGCCGATGCGGCTATCGACGTGATCAGGAGTTCGGCTCGCGACGCGCTGCCGAAAAAAATGCAGAAAGATATCCGAGACCGCCCTCAGCGGGGCGCGATGCACTGACGATCGCGCCCGTTTCCGATGAGCAGCTCGATAGCGGCGCCATAGAGCGATTTGCGCTCGCCCATTTCGGCCGCGCCGGTCTGGAAAAGGCTGCGGTGGCCGGCCTGGTGCGGATGATGGTGCAGCTCATCAAGAAGCATCCGTTCATCGCAGCCGAGGTCATCCTCGCCGGCGCGAGCCGGGCCGGCGTGGTCGGCTACGGAGAGCTCAGCCGGCGGTTTGCCGGCCGCATAGCCACGTCAGATAGGAAGACGGCACAATCCGTGCCGTCTGTCCCATTGGCCGGGACCGGAAATAGCACCGACGGCGGCTGACATGGCGCAGCCGGCTCAATTTACCGCCCCACCTCGATCCGCCCCTTCATATTCGGATGATAACGGCAGATATAATCCACCGCCCCATCCACCTTGACCACGGTCGAACCCGACTTGCCGGCGGATATCACCACATCGAAATTGCCTTTCGACGTCGCGGTGTGATCGATCATGTCCTTGTTGCGCCAGACGATCGTATCGCCCGGATGCGCAGTGACTACCGCAGGGTTGAATCCCAGTTTCTCCATGGTGACCTCGATCGTGGCAGCACTTGCGGCCGTTGCCGTAAGAGAAAGGCCGGCCGCAAGGCAGAGGCTCGGCAGGAGCGCCATGGCCATCATTTCATCATCGAGGCAACATGCTCGGCATGCTGCTCATGGCCCTGGAACATCTTCAGGCCTGTTTCGAGCAGGGACTTCAGGTCCGGGTTCTGCGCGGCCGGGATCAGCGTCGTCTGCAGGGCATCGTTGACCTTCTTGTGGTAGGCGACTTCATTGTCGATATAGGCCTTGTCGAAGGCCGCACCCTTCAGCTTGGACAGCTTCTTCAACTCGGCTTTGGCATCCGATGTCAGCGATTTGCTGGTATCGTTGTCCTCGGGCTTCACGTTGAGCTTCTTGAGGAGATCGGTTGCCTGCTTGTTGACGGCCTCGTGGTCGCGCATCATATCCTTGGCAAAGGCGACGACCTCCTTGTCCTTGGATTTCTGGACCGCCAACTTGGCCGCGTCGATATCGATGACGCCGGCCGTATAGGCGATATGGGCGATCTGCGGATCGGTGGGTGCCGCGCCGGCGGCAAAGGCCGCAGGCGCGGAGAGCGCGAAAGCGGCAAGGGCGGCGATAAGGTGTTTGTGCATCTCAGTCCTCCATCCGGCGACACGGCGCCGGTCGATGTTTTCGACGCAGAATTGGACTCCGGGATTGCGCAAACGTTCCCGTCTGGGGGAGTGGACAGAAAAGATTCTTCCCTCCTTTTTCGGGAGCCCCGGATTTTTCGGGAACCTTTGCGGTCAGCCGGCATCCAATGCGGGAAAAAGGATGAGCCATGGCGCAGCAGGCCGAGATTTCGAGAACAGAGAAAAGCGACCCCGAGCTGGTGGCGATGGCGCTGGCGCGCGATGCCGAAGGTTTTCGCGCCATCATGCGGCGCTATAACCGGCGGCTGTTTCGCATCGCGCGGGGCATATTGCGCGATGATGCGATGGCCGAGGATGCGCTGCAGGAGGCCTATCTCAAGGCCTTCCGCCACCTTGGCGATTTCCAGGGCGCCAGCGCCTTTTCTACCTGGCTGACGCGCATCGTCATGAACGAGGCGCTCGCCCGGCTTCGCAAGGTGCGCCGAATGCCGGAGGTGCCCGTCGATACGATGCAAGGCCGCATCCTCGATTTCCCGACCGGTTCGCCGATCGACAACCCCGAGACCACTATGGCGCAGCGACAGATCCTGAAACTCGTGGAAGAGGCGACCGACAACCTGCCGGAGGAATTCCGCCTCGTCTTCATTGCCCGGGTGATCGAGGAGATGAGCGTCGAGGAAACCGCCGAGCTTCTCGACTTGAAGCCGGAAACGGTGCGTAGCCGACTGCACCGCGCCCGCGCGCTGCTCCGCCGCGAGCTCGACCAGCTGATCGGGCCGATCGCGCTCGATGCCTTCCCCTTTGCCGGCTGGAAATGCGATCGCCTGACGGAGAAGGTGATGGGCAAGCTGATGGGGCCGTGAGAGGCTCTATTTCGGCTCCGGCTGCTGGATGACGGGCGGCGGCGTCTTGCTCTTGGTGCCGCTGCCGTCGAACATTTTCACCGCCAATATGCCGACGACCGATGCGATCATCGCTGCCAGGATTATCAACATCAATGGTCGCATGGGACGATCCGATCCTGAAATTGTTGGTCGGGCTCTAAGGCCTAGAGTTCCTGTCCGGGGTTGGGGACTGTGGTGCTATATTGGAGATGATGCGGAGCCCTTTCCCATCATTCTTCTTCTCGGCCAAATCTCGGGGAGGCAGCCAGTCCGAGAAAAACTGTTACAGCCCGATTGAACCGAACCACGTCCTCATCGTCGAGCCGCCCGAGCTGGTCGCCGACCTTGGATTTGGGGACCGTCGTGATCTTGTCTACCATCAACCGTGAGGGAGAGCGCAGGCCATTTCGCTCATTCGGCTCGACCGGGAGCCGGAACAGCGGTGCGTCGGTCGGGTCGGTGGTGAAGGCGCAAATCGTGATCGAGTCCGTAGCGTCGAAGCTGTCGTCCTGTACGACGACGACGGGGCGGGGTTTGCCGGCATAATCCTTGCCGCCGGCGACGGTCCAAATCTCTCCGCGCTTCATTCATCGTCCCAGTCTGAGACCGCGTCGATGAATGCCTGATCCTCGTGGGCACGGGCACTGGCGGCCACCGCCAGAGACTGGCGGTGCGCCTCCGACTTGAACGATGATGCGCGCACATCCGGCACCCAGATCTGGATCGGGCGCAGACCTTGCGATCGCAGACGCTCACGATGTTCGCGCACCTTCTCGCGTGAGGACTTCGGACTTGATACTCCAGCCATGACAATGCTCCAGCAGGGTTACATGTAACCTACCATGAGATGGATGCTATTGCCAGCGCTTTCCAGAAAGGCATCGCTGCCTGTGTCAGGAAAAGATGCCTATCCATCCTCGAACTTTCTTTGATCCTCGGCGTTCCCGGATCAAAGGAGCCCATCATGTCCAGACGCAAATTCAAGAGGCTGACCAGGCGGCTGATGGGTCGGTTCGATGACGTTCAGACCCTGCTCGACGAGATCGAAGGCAGTGCGATAAAACTCCAGGCGAGCTGTGACGAGGATGCCGAAGGCGAGGGCGTCGCGCACCCCACGGTGCAGGTGCCGCAATGGCCGCGGCATGGGGCGGCGCCGGCCGCGCTGTAACAGCCTTCAGGCACGCTCGCATCTGCCGGCAAACAGATCCGCATGGGCGGCAAACAGCGCGCCCAGCCTGTCGATGACAGTGCGCACTTCCGGCCGCTGGCGCTCATCTTCGTGCACGGCGATCCAGATATCGTAAGTCAGGCTGTCGATCACAGGCCCGGCGCGGACGAGTCCGGGCTCGGCATCGCCCATGAAGCAGGGCAGCAGCCCGCGGCCGGCGCCGCCGCGGATGAGGTGGAGCAGCATCAGCGGCGTGTTCGTCCAGCTGGTGATCCAGTGGTCGGGCTGCTCGAAGGTCCATTTGTCGGCCGGTGTTACCGCAATCTCCGTTCCGAGCGAAATCCAGTTGTGATTGGCGGCATCGAAAGTGCTGGCCTGATAGGCCGCATGGGCAACGGAGACGGAGCGGCGCGTGGCGAAATTGCCGCGCTCCGGCCGGCCGTGCATGATGGCGAGATGGGCCTCGCGATAGGTGAGATCGAGGCCGGTATCGAGCGCCTTGTAGCACATGCGGAACCTGTCTTGCGGCTGCCAGACGGCGGGCAGGTGGCCGGCGATGAACCATAACATCCAGGCATCCGCCCCGATGGAGACGATCGGCAGGGTCAGGACGTCGCCGCGCCAGTCGGCGATCGTTTCAGCCGCCTGCTGCATGACCTGAACGCGCTCGAACAGCGTCTCGCCGTCCGTGGCCAGAAGATAGCCGGTCGGGCCGCGCCGGAAGAGCGTGCGCCCGGTTGCCCGCTCCAGCGCCAGCATGCGCCTGCCGATGGTAGGCGCGCTGAGACCCGTCCGTGCCGCCGCACCGGTCAGGCCGCCTGACGTCGCGACATGGAAGAAGAGCTGCAGATCGTCCCAGCTGGCCTCTTTCATCTGTGAAAACCCCCTTTTATCCGCGCGTCTACCTTTGCGGGTGAGCGCGCCTTAGGTCAGTTGCATCTGACATAGATGGAGGCAGGACGATGCTTCTCAACTGGATCATGCTTTCAAACGAGCTTCGCGGAAAATGCCGCCAGCAGAGACGAGACCCGCTCGCCGATCCGCTCGATGCGCCCGAATGGGATGGCCTGCGCTGGGCCTTGCCGCTGCTTGGGTGGATGGCGCGAAGGTCTTTCGGGGCCGGCCGAGCAAAACAGGTGCCGCGACCAAAGCCGGGGATCGAGCTTTCACCGGGAGCCAAAGCTAAGTCCTGTGAAAGGCCGGATGGACGCTTCGCCTCAAATCTATCGCGGTGAGATTGCAATGTTGTCCCGCGCCACACCCGCCCGGAACAAACAGCGTGCACCGGCGTTCGATCCCCGCGAACACATTCAATTCACGGAGGATTTTCAAATGGGTCGCGGTATTCTTCTCTGGCTTCTGGGTATCCCGTTGCCGCTCGTCATTCTGCTCGTTCTCTTCACGCGATAGGAGGCTGCCATGTCTCTTGCTGAAGACAGGCCCGTTGCCGAAGGCTCCGGCCTCGGAAGCGGGCGGGCCGGCGTGATGCCGGTCGAATCGTCGAAGTCGGCCATCGCCTGGGGGCCCGTCATCGGCGGCGCCGTGGCGGCGACGGGCATCACGCTCATCCTCCTGCTGCTCGGCTCCGGCGTCGGGCTGACGATGGTTTCCCCCTGGTCGGGGCAAAGCAGTTCGGCCGCAACCGTCGGCGTCACCGCGGCGATCTGGCTGGTCGTCGTGCAGTGGCTGTCGTCCGCGATGGGCGGATATCTGACCGGGCGCCTGAGGACGAAATGGGCGGCGATCCACACCGACGAGGTCTTCTTCCGCGATACCGCGCACGGCTTCCTGAGTTGGGCGCTGGCGACCGTCTTCGTCGCCGGCTTCCTGGCATCGTCGTTGACCTCGCTCGCCGGCGCCGGGGCGAGTGCTGCCGGCCAGGCCGCGATGGCGGCCGGCGTCGCCGGAAGTTCCGCTGCCGCTGCCTCGGCTTCGGACACGAATTCGACGGGTCCGGGCCTATCCACCGCCTATTTCACCGACGCGCTGCTGCGGCCACAGAATATCGCCAATCGCGCCAACGAGGATAATGGTGCGGCCGCTGCCGAGATCTCCCGCATCCTGCTGCAGGGGGCGGCGAACGGCTCGGTGCCGGACGGCGACAAGACCTATATCGCCGGCATCGTTTCGGCCCGAACGGGGCTTTCCGAGGCCGATGCCCGCGCCAGGGTCGATACCGTGCTGAAGCAGATCGACGACGCCAAGACTGCAGCACAGGCTGCCGCCGACAAGGCCCGCAAGGCAGCTGCGACGTCGGCATTGATCGGCTCGCTGTCGCTCATCGTCGGCGCCTTCATCGCTGCTGCGGCTGCCGCATTCGGCGGGCATCAGCGCGATGAGGAAGAGGATCTCGTTGCGACCAGCCGTGGCCCGCTGGTGTAAACCGTCATTCCGAACAGGGGCGCTGCCTCTGTCTCTTATGGTCTACCGCATGGTCACCCCCTCTGTCTGGCAGAAAGAGGGGGTGACGCAGCCGCCGGTGCGGCCCCGACATCATGGCCTGGCGAGATGCCAAACGCCTTCGGCCCCGTCGCCGTGGATATCCCCACGCTTGGAATCGAAGTGATAAGTGTAGAGCGGCGAGCCCTTGTAGGCCCATTGCTTTACCCCGGTCGATCGCGCGACGACGCTCCAGGGGCCGGAAGCCTTGGCACCTGCCGGCGCCACGAAGGGAGGCCAGGCGACAGCGCAGAGCAGCGTACAGTTGGACTTTCCAGGCTGATCCTTATCGAACGTGTAGAGCGACCGGCCGTCAGCATCGGCCAGCAGCTTCTGCTGTCCGCTGGTAACGACGGTGGCGGGCGAGATCGGCTTTGCCTCTGCAAGCGATGCAGACATCAGGGCGAAGCCGAGTGATACTGTGAGGGTTTTCATGGTTCCAGACATTGCTGGTCCTTTCTGCCGCTCCTTGATACCTGGACAGGAGGGGTTCCTGCCGGCCGCAGGCGGCATTCGGTTTATATTGGTAAAGAGCGATGTTTCGGCCACATCAGGATCACCGGCTTAGCCAGAATTTGTAACTGTACGAAGGTCGGGAGAGCGGTAGAGGCGCTGGTGACCGTGGAGCTGAAGCTGCATGGCGAAGCGGATATGCGCCGCTTTCTCGACATCGCCATCGCCGAGGAGGCCGTTTCGCAAGCCTATGCCGTTACCGGCGAAACCGATGTCGTCCTGATGCTGCGCCTGCGCGACATGGAGGAATTCGACGCGCTCAGCGAACGTCTTTTCCGCGACGAAAACAATGTCGCCCGCTATTTCACCATGATCGTCATCCGCACAGCGAAAGACGAGCCCGCCATCCGGCTTTGATGGGGCTTGTCTGGGGTAGGTGGTGAAGGTTCGAACCTGAAAAAGACCCCGCCCCAACCCCTCCCCACAAGGGGGAGGGGCTTAACCTGCCGCGCCGGCTTTCCCGATCTTTAGCATTTCGAGAGGAGCGACGTGGGTGCCGCAGGGTAGTCCCTCCCCCTTGTGGGGAGGGGTTGGGGAGGGGTCTTTGCCAGTTGCACAACGCGGCTACTTCCCTTGGATCAGCAGCCCCAGCGGCATCAGCGGCTGGACCGGCATCAGGTCGTAGCTCATCAGGCCGGCGGCCACGAGTGGCAGGGTGGCGAGAGAGGCGCGGGCCGCCTCGACGGACTCGGCATTCATGAGGAAGATCGGGCCGGCATTTTCCCGGAACCAGAACTGCTCGACCTCGCCGCTGAGATAGTGTTTCAGCGTCGCCGGCACTTCACGCGGCAGGTATTCCTTCAGCTGCTCTTGCGTCAGCGGGGCGTTGGCGGTTGCGATAGCCATGACTTTCATCGGTAATCTCCTTTTTGATCCCGATTGCGATAGCGGACGCGGAAAGATCTAGCCTGCGGCAGGCCAGGGGGGTATTGTCACAAATGACAATAACAGGGCCATTTACGCCATGCGGATCACCATTCTTGCGCTCGAGGGATTGTGGGATACGGGGCTGACGGTCATGCTCGACGTATTCGCGGCGGCAAACGGCCTGTCGGCAATGGAATTCGGCGGCACGCCGCATTTCGATGTCACCGTCGCCGGTGTCAGGCGCAAGGTGCGCTCCGCGCAGGGGCTGACGGTGCCGGTCAAACCCGTCACGCCTGATCTGAAGCCCGACTGGGCGATCGTGCCGGCGCTCAACGTGATCCTGCCGGAGCATGTGGTGGCGGCGCTGTCGCGGCCGGATGTCGTCAAGGCGATCGGCGAGATCCGCCGCTGGCATTCCGAGGGCGCGCGGATCGGCGCTTCCTGCAGGGGCACGTTTCTGGTGGCCGAAGCCGGGCTGCTCGACAACAGGGAGGCGACGACCACATGGTCGCTGGCGCCGCTTTTCCGGCAGCGTTATCCGCAGGTGCTCGTCGATGAGAGCCGCATGCTGGTTTCCACCGATGTCGGGGCGACGGCAGGCGCGGCCATGGGCCATCTCGATCTCGCGCTCTGGCTGGTGCGGCAGGCAAGCCCGGAGCTGGCGGCGCTCGTCTCGCGCTATTTGCTCGCGGACCTGCGCTCGCTGCAGGCGCCCTATATCATTCCCAACCATCTGGCGCAGGCCGATCCGCTGATGCTGCGCTTCGAGCGCTGGGCGCGCGAGCACCTGAAGCAAGGCTTTTCGCTGCACGTGGCGGCGGATGCGCTGGCGACGAGCCCGCGCACGCTGCAGCGACGCTGCAACGCCGTGCTGGGCAGATCGCCGCTCGCCTATTTTCAGGACCTGCGCGTCGAGCATGCCCAGACGCTGCTGCATGGCAGCGGGCTCGATCTCGACGCGATTGCGGCCGAGGTCGGCTATGTCGACGGCGCGACGCTGCGCACGCTGCTGCGCCAGCGGCTCGGCCGCGGCGTGCGCGATCTCAGGGCGGATCTGAGGTGAGGAGCCCCTTGCAAAATCAAGGTGCAGCACACAGTTGATGAAGTCAGCAAGCCGGGACCTTTCCGGAAGACCATACCATCCGATGGGAGAAGAATGCAGCGTATCAAGACCTGGCTGAACCAGTATGAGCCGATGACGCTCATCACCTTCGCCTGCCTGGCTGGCGGCCTCTTCCTGCTGCAGCGGCTGACGAGCGAGGTGATGGAGGGCGAGACGCTGGGTTTCGACAGGACGATCCTGCTCTGGCTGCGCGAGCCAGGCAATCTCGCCCAGCCGATCGGCCCGCACTGGCTGACGCATGCGATCGGCGACATTACCAGCCTTGGCGGCATCACCGTGCTGTCGATCCTGACGCTGCTCGCAACCATCTACCTTTTGCTCGACCGCCGAACGGCCATCGCCGCCTTCCTGTTCCTGTCGGTCCTCAGCGGCTGGCTGGCGAGCACGGGGCTGAAGATCCTCATTGCCCGCGCCAGGCCGGATATCGTTCCGCATCTCGTCGACGTCAACGATCTGAGTTTCCCGAGCGGCCATGCGATGGTCTCGGCCGTCACCTACCTCACGCTCGGGGCGCTGCTGGCGCGCACGCAGCGCTACCGGGCGACACGCATCTTCGTCATGGGCGCAGGCATCTTCCTCGCCGTCATCATCGGCCTCAGCCGCGTCTATCTCGGCGTGCACTATCCGACGGATGTGCTGGCCGGCTGGGTCGCCGGTTCGCTCTGGGCGCTGTTGTGCTGGCTGGTCTCGAAGCGCTTCATCGCTCGGACCGCTGGTGAGGCGGAGAGCGAGAGGCGGTGACAGTCCGGCTTCGAGGCTGCTAGACCGGAGCCTCTTCCCGTTCCATCGCTCGCCGTGCTCTGACGGCCGCGGCAATGAAGACGCGGGAGAGGCCGTGGTAGAGCGGTTCGCGCGAGAGGATGCGCGAGGTGATATAGCCGAGCATGGCAACGGCCATGATCGGGATGACCGCCTGATGGTCGCCGGTCATTTCCAGGATGATGACGAAGGCCGTCATCGGTGCCTGCACGACGCCGGAGAAATAGCCGGTCATGCCGAGGATGGCTGATAGTGCGATGCTGGTGCCGAGAAGCGAGCCGACGGTGCTGCCGAAGCCGGCGCCGACGGCAAGCGACGGAGCGAAGATGCCGCCTGGAATGCCTGAGAGCATCGACAGGAAACCGGCCGCCAGCTTTTCGATGAAGAAGAAGAGCGGCAGCGCATGGCCTTCGACCGCGCCTTTTGCCTGATCATAGCCGGTGCCGAAGGTCGTGCCGCCGGAGGCGATGCCGATGGCGGCCACCGCCAGCCCGCAGATGCCGGCAAGCATGACCATGCGCGCGAGCGGCTGCGGCTGCGCCCAGCGGCGGATGCGCTGGCCGAAATGCAGGGCAAAGCCGCTGAAGCCGGCGCCGAGCGCGCCGCCGCCAATGCCGCAGACGATCACCAGACCCCAATCGCTCAAGCCCGCCGGCGCAACGGAGGCCTCGCCGAAATAGTTATAGCTGCCGGCAAGGCCGAGGGCGGCAAGCCCCGAGAGGATGACGGCGGTCAGCACCAGGCCATTGGCGCGCGACTCATAGGTGCGGCTCATCTCCTCGATGGCAAAGACGATGCCGGCGAGCGGCGTGTTGAAGGCGGCGGCGATACCGGCTGCCGAACCTGCCAGGATCAGGCCGCGCGCCTGCGCCATGCCGCCAAAGCGGGCAACGGCCAGCATGATCGAGGCGCCGACCTGCACCGTCGGCCCTTCGCGGCCGATCGAGGCGCCGCAGAAGAGCCCGAGAACGGTAAGCGCAATCTTGCCGGCGGCGATCCGCAGGGAGAGCAGCCGCGTGCGGTCTTCCTCGTGGCGCAGATGGCGGGCGGCGATCGCCTGCGGAATGCCGCTGCCCTGCGAATTGGGAAACAGTTTTGCGGCAAGCCAGGCCGACAGCATGAAGCCGAGCGGGCTGAGGATCAGCGGCAGCAGGAACGACCATTCACTTGAGGACGTCAGCCCGGCAAAGGCCTTCTGCGCCAGATCCGCGAGCCTGGCAAAACCGACGCTGACCAGCCCGATCGCCAGCGCCCCGCACCAGAACACGAGCCGCGGCCGCCACAGCGAAAAGGATCCCCAGATGACACGGGAGCGGCGAAGCAGCCTAGAATTGCGATAGGGAAGGGGCATGGCGGACTCAGATGCACGGGGGCTGGGTTGGTCCGGTATAACCGCAAACGATGCCTTAGATCATCTGTTGATTTGGGAAATCTGCGGGATGGGTGGTGGTGCCTGCTACCTTGGCGCTCCGGTCGTTGCATGAGGACCTCCGGAAACCTGCCTTCCACCGGGCTCGCTTGGGGCACCGGCGCGCTCCCTTCTTTCCGTCATTCCTGTGCTTGTCACAGGAATCCGGCCGGCTTGCGTCGGCAAGCCGAAAAGACTCTTGAAAAACAGCGCCAGAATACGCCACTCTTCAACTATGAAGGGTTACGTCTACATCCTCGCGTCAAAAAGAAACGGCACGCTCTATACCGGCGTGACAAGCGATTTGCCCGGCCGGCTGTTCGAACACCAGAACGAGCTGACGCCCGGTTTCACCTCCCGCTACGGCGTCAAGACGCTTGTCTGGTTCGATGAATACGATCTCGTCACGACAGCAATCACCCGGGAGAAGACCATCAAGAAATGGCCGCGGCAATGGAAGCTCAATCTCATCGAGGAGAATAATCCGGAGTGGGAGGATATTTCGTGGCATTTGATGGGGTTGTGAGACTGCGGCACGTGTAAGAATCTTCCGCCGCGTGGACACGCGGCTGCTGGATTCCTGTGACAAGCACAGGAATGACGGATGTTGGGGACTCCACCTCCTTTCTCCATCACTGCTCCAGGCACTGTATAGCCTAGGTACAAGTGTCCGCAGACCTGCCTCCCGCTCAACATCTCTTTGGGCAGCGGCGCCACCCCAACCTCCGTCATTCCCTCCTCGTGCTGGCACGAGGGACGTCACAGGAATCCAGCCGGCTTGCGCCTGCAAGCCGAAAAGACTCTTGAAAAACAGCAACAACAATGATCCGGAATGAGAGGAAATTTCCTGGCATCTAACGGGACTGCGAAATTGCCGCATGCGTAAGAGTCTCCTGCCGCGTAAACACGCGGCTGCTGGATTCCCCGGAACGAGTCCGAGGACAGGAATGGCGGAGAGTGAGGAAGCGTCGGCCCCCCAAGAGAGCTCTGAGTAGAAGGCAGGCCTAGGGCGCACACATAGTCGCTTGCGTGTGGCCCGAAGCTATCTATTGTCGTCGAATGCCGGGCGGTTGGGAGTGTCTAATGTCGGCAGTGCCTTTCTCAAAGATTTCGACGCCGCTCAATGTGCTGCTCGCTACAATCGGTCTCCTGGTCGTCGCCGCGCTGACGACGCAGGGTCTTGCTGAACAGGAGAGGCTTGTCCTTGAGCTGCTACTTGCGGCGATTTGGCTGGCCTATGCGCTCCAATTGGGCGGCACATTGTTTTCACGGCGCCACCGCTTGTCGGAAGGGATGCCGGCCCTTGTGATCGATTTGCTCGCGGTTCTGGTTCCGGCTGCTGCATTCTTGTTCGCGGGGTCCCGCGATCGAAACCTCTATTGCGCCATATGGCTTCTCAAGCCTTTGCGCGACTCGACCTTTTTCAGGCTGCTGGCAAAGGTGGTCGCGAATGAATCGCGCAATCTGCTTGGCGTGACATCGGTGTTCGGCATCGTTCTTTTTGGCGCTGCGCTGGCCGGTTATATCATCGAGCGAGACGTCCAGCCCGACAGGTTCGGCAGCATTCCGCAGGCGATGTGGTGGGCGGTCGTGACGCTGTCGACGACCGGCTATGGCGACGAGATCCCGCAGAGCCTTGCAGGCCGCGTTCTGGCCGGATTGGTGATGATGAGCGGGATCGGTATTTTTGCACTTTGGGCCGGCATTCTCGCCACCGGCTTTTACGAAGAGGTTCGCCGCCAGGACTTCGTTCGCAACTGGCAACTGGTCGCTGCCGTACCCCTGTTCCAGAAGCTTGGTTCCGCCGCACTGATCGAGATCGTCAGGGCGTTGCGACCGCGCATTGTCCCCGCAGGCGCCGTGATCTGCCGCAAGGGCGATGTCGGCGATCAGATGTTCTTCATTGTCGAGGGGCGGGTAACCGTGGCGACGTCAGACCATCCGGTGGAACTCGGTGCCGGAAACTTCTTTGGCGAGATGGCGCTGATCAGCGGCGAACCGCGCTCGGCGACGGTCAGCGCAGCAACCGAGGTATCGCTGCTGTCGCTCTACGCCGTCGATTTCCAGATGTTGTCGAGCAGCAGTCCGGAGATTGCCGAGACCATCCGCAAGACGGCGCTGGAGCGGCGGGGCGGGCCGCCGCCGAAGGAATGATCCAGGCCGGCAGGTATGCGTTGACCGGCTCATGGCGCAGGATACCTGCGCCGGCCGCGGTCGTGCCTGGAGCGCGGATGGAAGAGGCGGCGGGCGCCACCCCAACCTCCGTCATTCCTGTGCTTATCACAGGAATCCAGCCGGCTTGCGTCTGCAAGCCGAAAGGACTCTTGAAAAACAGCGATGACGCAGATCCAGAATTGAGATATTTCCTGTCATCTGATGATGCACCGAGATGACCGCAAACATCAGAGTCTCTCGCCGCGTAGACACGCGGCCGCTGATTCCTGTGACAAGCACAGGAATGACGGAGGAGGGGCAGCGTCGTGCCACAAGAGAGCGCTGAGTGGGATGGGCATGCGGCATGATCCGTCCGGGCACTGGATGGACAGAGTGTATCGCGTATCCCGAAACCCGCCTCCCGCCCAACGTTCTCTTTTGGCAGCGGCGCCACCCCACCCTCCGTCATTCCTGTGCTTGTCACAGGAATCCAGCCAGCTTGCGTCTGCAAGCCGAAAGGACTCTTGAAAAACAGCGATGATGCAGATCCAGAATTGAGGATATTTCCTGTCATCTGATGATGCACCGAGATGACCGCAAACATCAGAGTCTCTCGCCGCGTAGACACGCGGCCGCTGGATTCCTGTGACAAGCACAGGAATGACGGGAGAAGGGGCAGTGTCGGTGCCACAAGAGAGCTCTGAGGGAGAGGCAGGCCCTGGGGCATACGGCACGGCCCCTCCTGGCACTGGATAGAAAGTGTGCCGCGTGAAACCTGCTTCCCGCCCAACGTTCTCTTTTGGCAGCGGCGCCACCCCAACCTCCGTCATTCCTGTGCTTGTCACAGGAATCCAGCCGGCTTGCGTCTGCAAGCCGAAAAGACTCTTGAAAAACAGCGATGACGCAGATCCAGAATTGAGGATATTTCCTGTCATCTGATGATGCACCGAGATGACCGCAAACATCAGAGTCTCTGGCCGCGTGGACACGCGGCCGCTGGATTCCTGTGACAAGCACAGGAATGACGGGAGAAGGGGCAGCGTCGGTGCCCCAAGAAAGCAAGCCCTAGCTATCGATCCCGAAAACCTTCTCGAGCTTTTCCCAGCTTATATCCATGGCGAAAGCTGCCGAGAGATAGGGGATGCCGATATGGCCGTAGCGGACCGAGAGTTGCCTCTCTGCCGTCTCCTCGTCGAGGCCGGCGATCTGCTGCAGGTAGAGGAGCGAGACGAGGCCGGTGCGGTCGGCGCCGGCCTGGCAGTGGATGAGGATCGGTTTTTGGGCATTGCGCAGCAGCGCGAGCAGTTCGAGCGCCTGTTCGTGCGTCACTTCCTTGGAGGCGGAAAGCCCGTAATCGATGTGGGTGATGCCGGCCTTTTTCGCCGCCTCGGTTTCCTTGAGGTACCAGTCGGCGCTGTCTTCGCCGCGCAGATTAAGGATGGTCTTGATGCCGTAGCGGGCGGCATATTTGTCGATATCGGCGGGAGAGGGCTGGGCCGAGCGGTAGAGCTCGCCCGGCAGCACTTCATGGAAATTGCCCGATAGCTGCAGCCCGCCGAGATAGAGGCCGAAAAGCAGCGCAGCGGCGCCGAACGCTGCGAACGCACGTCCGTAGATCCGGACGCGCTTTCGCTTTTTCTCGTCAGGCCGTTTCGGCCGCATAACCGCTGCACAGATTCGCTGGAATTGCTCCAGTCTATTCCAGCGTCTTCTCATGTCCCCTGTCCTTGTTGCTGGGCGGGAAAGCGCATGATCACGCCGAGGCCGGGGTGCCGGTCGTCAAGCGTGATTTGGGCGCCGTGCAGATCGGCGATTGCCTTGACGAGGCTCAAGCCCAGGCCGCTACCTGGCGTCGTGCGGCTCTTGTCGAGGCGGTAGAGGCGGCGGAAGACCAGTTCGCGCTCCGCCTCCGGAATGCCGGGGCCGTCATCGGCAACGGTGGCGGTAAAGCTGCCGTCGCCGGCCTCGAGAGCGAGCGTGATCGATGTCATCGGCGGGCAATGGGTGATGGCGTTTTCCACGAGGTTGACGAAGAGCTGGGTCAGAAGCTCGCGGTCGCCATTGACCATGCAGGGGGAGGCCGGCCGGGTGGCGAAGGCGAGCGACTGGCCGTTGTCCTCGGCGACGCCGCCGTAGATTTCGGCGACCGAACTCATGATATCGGCGAGATCGACCGGCAGGAAACGTGCCTTCCTGGCGCCGGCTTCGATCTGCGAGATGCGCAGCAGCGCCTCGAAGGTGGCGCTGATGCGGTCGCTCTCCTCGCGGGCATCGAGCAGGAAGTGCTGGACGTCAACGCCGCGCCCGCTCTGCTGCATCGCCTGTTCGATCGTCATGCGCAGTCGGTTGAGCGGCGTCTTCAGGTCGTGGGCGATATCGGCGCTCACCTGCCGCATGCCTTCGACGAGAGCCGACAGCCGGTCCAGCGCCTGGTTCATCTGGGCTGCGACGACATCGATATCGTCGCCATTGCCTTCGAGCGGAATGCGCCGGGCAAGGTTGCCGGCAGACACATCGCTCATCGCGCGCTCGATTCCGTCGAGCCGCCGCTGGGCACGGGCGGCGAAAAAGGCACCGCCGCCGCAGGCGAGGATGACGATGACGCCGGACGCCCAGACGAAGCTCATCAGGGCGATACGTTCCAGATCGTTGGTGTCGGAATAGCTCTCGCCGACGATCAGCCGGTTGCCACCGACTGTGCCCGCCTGGATGCGGATGCGGTCATCGCCTTTCACGCCGATATCGCCGGCCTCGATCGTCGACAGGCCGTCCTTTGCCGTAAACACGGAAACATTGCCGGCAAGCCGCTCGCCCTTTTCATTGACCAGCAGGAAGATGCTGTCTTCGGGGTTGTTGAGGCGGGCATAGGTTGCCACGGCGGCAACGAAGTCTTCCTCTTCCTCTTCGGAGGAATAGGTGGCGGCGACGACCGAATAGGTGTCGCGCACGGAATCGTCGAGCGCCTGCGCCAGATCGCGTTTCAGCAGCTGATAGGTGATGATGTCAGCCACCAGAAAGGCAAGGATGAAGAGCAGCCCGAAGGCGAGAGCCAGCCGGAAGGGCGTGCTTCGCAATAATCTCAGTCTTTTCTTCAGCATCGGATCATCCGAAAGCCGCTATACACTTTTCGGTCCAATGCTTTGTTCTGCCTGAAGCATCGGATTGTCCGAAAACCGCTATACACTTTTCGGTCTGATGCTTTGTTCTGCCTGAAGCATCGGATTATCCGAAAACCGCTCCACACTTTTCGGTCCGATGCTTTAGCGCGGCGCATGCAGGCTGTATCCGGTATTGCGCACGGTATGAAGAAGCGGCACGTCGAAGGGCCTGTCGATCTTGGCGCGCAGACGGCTGATATGGGTTTCGACGACGCTGGTCTTCGGGTCGAAATGGAAATCCCAGACGCGTTCGAGCAGCATGGTGCGCGTCAGCACGCGGCCTTCGTCACGCATCAAGACTTCGAGCAGGGTGAATTCGCGCGGCTGCAGCTCGATCGTCTGGCCCTGCCGCGTCACCTGCCGCCGGATCATGTCGAGTTCGAGATCGGCGACACGCAGCACCGTCTTTTCGTCCCGCACGGGCGGGCGGCGCGCCAGCGCATTGACGCGGGCGAGCAGTTCGGAAAAGGCGAAAGGCTTGGTGAGATAATCGTCGCCGCCGGCTTCCAACCCCTCGACGCGATCGTCGACGCCGCTGACGGAGGTGAGGAAGATCGCCGGCGTGCCGATCTTGGCGGCGCGCACCGCCTTGATCAGCGACAGGCCGTCGAGGCCCGGCAGCATGCGGTCGACGACAAGCACGTCATATTGTTCGCGCGTCGCCTGGTAGAGCCCGTCGCGTCCGTCCCCGACGATGTCGCAGACGTGGCCTGCCTCCATCATGCCCTGCGTGACGTAATCGGCCGTCTTTTTATCGTCCTCGACGACGAGAATGCGCATGCCCGGTCCAAATCCCCGTTTCCAAATCCTGTCTGTGGAGCATTTCGGTCTTCTGCCGAGCCCGGACATGTGACGTCGTACAATTGGCGCGGAATTGTGTCGTCTACCTTAGCGAATTCTTACGGATTTGTAAGGCGCGGCCGTGCCGCCGGCTTTCCGTCCTCAAGCCATACTTACGAAATCGTAGCGTTCCGGCAAGACCAGCATATGGAGCGGCGGCCAGAAGCGGCGGCATGGCGACGGAAAGGCGCTCGTCGGCGTGCTTCGAGATCAGTAGCGAGGTTGGGCCGGAAGCCGCTCATTGCACCGACAGAGAACGAGATCTCCAGAGGGCAGGGCGTTCTTATGCGAACCGGGCTGCCGACCGTGCCCGCGCCTTGGCCGCGACTTCCTCGCGGTCACGAGGCGGTTGAGACGTCTCCAGCGAATTGAGCAAGTCATGGGCGCATTTTGCGATCGAAGAAACGGCTTTCTCGAAGGCGGCCTCGTTGCGTTTCGACGGCTTGGTCGTGCCGCTCAATTTACGCACAAACTGCAGAGCCGCATCGTGGATTTCTTCGTCGGTTGCCGGCGGATCGAAATTGAACAGGGGTTTTATGTTTCGGCACATGCGTTGCTTCCCTTCATCGTCTTTCCGTGGCGGAGAGGTGCGTGGCGTCATGTGGAATTTAGTCACGGCAATACCAATTGCAACGGACGGCAAAGCGAACCGAGTTTCGCAAAAATTCGGAATTCCGGGCAAATAAGACACCCTCGCTTTGCAGCAGAGAACCGGCTAGAAGACCACGAGATATGTTCGGAGGTATTGGCTGTGGCAAAACTGACTGAATATACCGTTTTTCAAGGCCGGGCCGGCGATCATAACGATCTGGCGATACCAGGCGCCCTGGCGATAGGCGAAGAGCTTTCGCGTCGCTCCGGCATTTCCCCTTATATTATCGGAATACCGGAGCCTGCGACGAATTCCGGCTGGCGCGAGGAGCTGGACGCGGCCCTGCCGGCGCTCAGGGAAATGCAATCGCGGCTGGACGATGTCTTTGCCCGCGGCGCTGTTTCCATTGCCGCCACGAGCCGGTGCGCCGTCTCGCTCGCAACGCTTCCGGCCGTCGCAAGGCATAATCCTTCCGTCTGCATTGTCTGGTTCGATGCCCATGCCGACCTGAACCCGCCTGAAGCCAGTATTTCAGGATATCTCGGCGGGCTGGCATTGGCAGGACCTGCCGGTCTCTGGGATTCAGGTCTCGGCGCCGGTTTGCATCTGGATCAGATCGTTCTGGTGGGAGAGCGCGACCTCGATCCCTATGAGGTCGAGCTGATTGCGCAACACCGCATTCCGCACATCAAGCCGGAAGACGATCTGGCGAAGGCGCTCAGGAGCGCAATTGCCGGTCGCGCCGTTTACGTGCATCTCGATTGCGACGTGCTGGAGCCGGGCATCGTGCCGACCGATTATCGATGTGAAGGCGGCCTGTCGCTTGATGATCTCAAGGCCTGCTGCGAGGTCATTGCGGACCATGAGTTCGTCGGCATCGAAATCGCCGAGTTTCAAAACGCGTGGGAGCCCGACGGCCCGCCCGTCTCCCCTGACCCCTTGCTCGACGCGCTGCGCCCGCTGCTGGCGCAACGATAAGCCCCGGGAATTGCGTCTCTATGTCGAAGGGATATCCGCTCGATGCGCTTCAAATGGGGGATTGAGATCGAAGCAGCCAGGCGACCGTCGCCATCCTCCGGCAAATTCCGCCTTCGGCTATATCTGAATTCCATTGCCCTTTCGAAATGACCGCGGACAAGCATCATGACCACAATAACAAGCATAACTTCCACGGTGACGGCCTCTTTTCTCGGCTCCTTCGTGGAAGTCGTGGAGGCCTTCACCATCATCCTTGCCGTCGGCGTCACGCAGAGCTGGCGGCCGGCCTTCATCGGCACCGGGCTGGCGCTGGCCGTGCTTGCGGTGCTGGTGCTGGTCTTCGGACCACTGCTCGCGCTGATCCCGATCGAAATCCTGCAATTCTTCATCGGCACATTGCTGATCCTGTTCGGCATGCGGTGGCTCAGAAAAGCAATCCTCAGGGCCTCGGGCTTCATTGCGCTGCATGACGAGGAAAGGGCCTTTGCAGCCGAGACCGATGCACTGGCGCGCCGGTCGGCCGACCGGCGGGCAGATTTCCTGGCCGGCACGGCGGCTTTCAAAGCCGTGTTGCTGGAAGGCGTCGAAGTGGTGTTCATCGTCATCGCCACCGGCGCCAGGCCTGGCATGTTGCCCTTCGCGACCATCGGCGCGCTGATTGCCTGCATCGCCGTGCTCGCCATCGGTATGCTTGTGCACAAGCCGCTGTCGTCAGTGCCGGAAAACACGCTGAAATTCATCGTCGGACTGATGCTGACGGCCTTCGGCATCTTCTGGGTCGGCGAGGGTCTCGGCACCGAGTGGCCGGGCGAGGACCTGTCGCTGATCGGCATCTTCGCCCTTCTCGCCGCCTTCTCCTTCGCGGCCGTCAAATGGCTGCGGCAATATTACGACACGCATATGGAGCCCGTCGCCCGATGAACATTCTCAAGATCGCCTTCAAGGAATTGACCGGCATGTTCATCGATGACGGGGCGCTGGCGCTTTTGAGCCTGCTGCTCGTGCTCGGTGTCGGGTTCGCGGTCAAATCCGGGCTCATGGGGCCGATGGCAGGGGCTGCGCTGCTCATTGCCGGCTGTCTTGCCATTCTCGCGGAGAGCGTGACACGTGCCGCAAGGCGGAAGGTTCGTCGATAGGGGTGAGGGCTCTTGGCTCCGGGCGCAAACCTCAGCCCCCTACAATCCAATCCCTACTGCCCGCCCGCCGACCTCTCGGAAGACTACCGGCGGCACACTTCCTCAAGGCGTCAGACTCTCCACGTCTATGCCATGCGTGTCAAACCACCATTACGGGGATGCCCGGGTGCCTGTGGCGCAGCCGCTGGTATTTTTCGGCAAACCGGTTCTGCCGCTCGACCTCTTCGAAGATCGCCTTGCCGGCATGCAACACGCGAAATGCCGCCATCTGGAGCAGGGCGGCGGCAGGCAGCGGGGAAAAGACGGTCTTACCGGTCTCTTTGGCGTGCGGCCAGAATGAGCGGCGCCATCGCCGTTGCCAGCGAGCCGAAGGGCAACCGCTGCAAGGCCCTGCCGACCAGGAAGGCGGCGGCCATGGCGCTGGAGAGTTTCAGCCAGGGGTAATCGCCAAGCTGGGCATGCGCGCTCGCATTCGCCCAGCGCAGATTTTCTTCCACGACGTTGCCCGCCCGATGGCGGATGACGTGAAGCCGGGCACGCAGATTGTTGATCTCCTGGCGCACATCCTCGATCTGCCGCTCCAGTTCCTCGCGCGAAGCGGCACGCTCGACATCGACGATGACCTCCTCGATCGGGGCATCCTCGGCAACTGCATCGAGATAGTCCTCATAGGCCTGCTCGCTGGCAAAGCCCTCGGCCCTCGCTTGCTCATCGGCCGGGGTGGGCGTGGTTTCGTCGAGGCTGTCTTTCCTGCGGTCGGTATCGTCCCAGCCGTCGGTCCCTGGCATTGCGGTCTCCTCCTTGGCTGCAGCAGATCAAACGTATGAGGGAGCAAAAGGATGCATGGGCTTGTGAGAGATGCGAAGCGGTGGCCGAAGCCCGGTCATCGCCTTCCGACAGCGTCGAGATGCGCAGGCGGTCGGCGCGGAACAATCGTGGACGACATCTGGAAGACGCTGGCGAGCAGCCTCTGTCTGTCCAATTCATCGGTTTTCAGGCGGACGCTCCACGCTGGTGAGTCCTCGCGCTGCGACCCGCTGTTCCGTCATGCTCGGGACAAGCCCGAGCATGACGGCGGATAAAAGGGTGGCGCTGCAACGCTCACCGGGAATTTCGCGCGGCCTTCAGCCGGGCGTGGACAGGCTTCGTGGCTCTCAATCCAGGAGATCGGCGGGCACCTTGCCGCCGTTTTCCGAGAGTTTCTTCATGAGCGCCTTGTGCAGGAAGACGTTCATCTTGGCGCTGTCATTGGTGTCGCCGGTATAGCCGAGTTCGCCGGCGAGCTCCTTGCGCTCCGCCATGCTGGCATCCATTCCGAGCGCCTTCATCAGGTCGACGATCGAGTGGCGCCAGTCGAGCTTCTGGCCGGATTTCTTGACGGCCGCGTTCAGAATCTGCTCGATGTCGGCATTACTGGTTTGAGCGGGGCTGGTTTGAGCGGGGCCGGTTTGAGCAGGGCTGGATTGAGCCGGTGGCGGCGCGCCGGTTGCGGGCTCCGTGACAGGCGGAGCCTTCGCTGCTGGTGCGGGAGATGCCGGCTGGGCGGGAGCACTGGCGCTTTGCGGGGCGGCGGGTGCGGCCGAGGGCTCTGGAACAGGTGCAGCCTGCGCTTTGCCAAAGATCGCGTTCTTGATGCGGTCGAAGACGCTCACGGAAATCCTCCTCGTGTGGTTAGGCCGGGAACGCCTCTCGCGAGAGGAGCTCCAGCCGCTGACCGGAAGAGAAGTAGGGTGGAGAAGCGATCCGCAAAGCCCTCCGATGGGAATCATCGTGGGTGTGGCTGGTGAGGCATGACGTAGCGCTTCCGCGCCCTCAAAGGCAACTATGTCTCAAGTTTGGCAGCCATGGCAGGCTGCCTGGTTCCATTAAGAAAACTCGTTCGCTCTCGGGCCGGCGAGCGTCACGCGCCAGGTCGAGCGTTTGAGGAAATCCTGGGTCGCCAGAAATGTATAGGGCGTGGCTCGCCAGGGTTTTACTGCGTTGTTGAGGTTATCGAGCACGTAATCGCCATCGTCCATGCGGGCGATCAGCACGACGTGGTTTTCGTTGCGCGGACCGATCACCACCGAGAGCGCCAGGCGGTGCGCCGGAAAGCCGGCGTCGATGAGATCCTTCATCTTCTGCAGGGCGTAATCTTCACAATCGCCCCGTCCGCCGACAGGCAAAGTCCAGTCATCGCCATTGGGTGACTGATCTTCCACCGATCTGACGCGCCCGTTGACGGCGCGGGTGACCTTGCGCAGCAGCGGCATGCCGACCTCGGCCGACGCCCCTTGACCTGACGTTTCATGGCAGAGCCAGCGATATCGGGCGCAGGCGGATGCGAATCCCACCGGCGCGCCGATGCTTCGGGTGACGGGTAAAGCTTGCCCGGCAAATGCCTGAAATTGCGTGGGAAAGAAAACAAGCGAAACAAGACAAACAAGCCACCGCATGAATCACCCTTCTATTGCTCGGCGGGACTGTAACACAGTTTATACTAAAACTTTAATAAAATTTATTACTTACGAAATTAACTATAGATTAAGAGGTTGTGCCATTATCCACGATTTATTCTTGGAATTAACAGTTCGCTAATATAAAAACTCTCCTCATTAACGGTTTATTAACTTTGGGAGAGATTAGATGATCCGCAAAGCAGCGAAGTATAGCGTCGCCGTTGCTTTCCTTCTGGCAAGCAGCAGCCTCACGATGGCCGCACCGGCAGTTGTCAACTGCTCCGCAGCCAAGCCCGGCTCGATCGAGGCCCGGCTGTGCCTGCCGACGAAATCCATCCGCACCGATAACGACAGCCGCACGGTCAATAACGACAGCAGCGGCAACCGCTTCGGCCGGGACAATCAGGCTTCGAGCCGCAACTCCTCCAGCAATCGTGGGGATCAGGGCAGCTCCGGCTCCGGTAATACCGGCGGCTCCGGCTCGGGTAACGGCGGCGGCACGGGCCCCGGCAATGGCGGTGGCGCTGGCCCCGGTGACGGCGGTGGCGCTGGCCCCGGTGACGGCGGTGGCGCTGGCCCTGGTGACGGCGGTGGCGCAGGCCCTGGTGACGGTGGCGGTGCAGGCCCTGGTGACGGTGGTGGCGCTGGACCCGGCGACGGTGGCGGTGCAGGCCCTGGTGATGGCGATCATCATGGCGGCGGCAAGGGCCACGGCCACGGTGGCGGCAAAGACCATGATCACGGCGGCGGCAAGGGCCACGGCCACGGTGGTGGCAAGGACCATGACCATGGCGGCGGCAAGGGCCACGGCCACGGTGGTGACAAGGACCATGACCACGGCGGCGGCAAGGATCACGGCAACGGCGGCGGCAAGGATCACGACAACGGCGGCGGCAAGGATCACGACAACGGCGGTGGCAACGGTCACGACAACGGCGGCAGCAGCAACGGCAACAGCGGAGGCAACAGCGGCGGCAATAGCGGCGGCAATAGCGGTGGCGGTAGCGGCGGCGGCAATAGCGGTGGCAATAGCGGCGGCAATAGCGGCGGTAACAGCGGCGGCAACGGCGGTGGCAGCAGCGGTGGCAACAGCGGCGGCAATAGCGGCGGCAACGGTGACGGTAGCGGCGGCAACAGCGGTGGCAATAGCGGCGGCAACAGCAACGGCAACAGCGGCGGCAATAGCGGCGGCAACAGCGGTGGCAACAGCGGTGGCAACAGCGGCGGCAACAGCGGCGGCAACAGCGGCGGTAACAGCGGTGGTAACAGCGGTGGCAACAGCGGCGGCAACAGCGGCGGTAACAGCGGCGGCAACAGCGGTGGCAACAGCGGCGGCAATAGCGGCGGTAACAGCGGTGGCAATAGCGGTGGCAACAGCGGCGGCAACAGCGGCGGCAATAGCGGCGGCAACAGCGGTGGCAACAGCGGTGGTAACAGCGGTGGCAACAGCGGCGGCAACAGCGGCGGCAACAGCGGTGGCAACAGCGGCGGCAATAGCGGCGGCAACAGCGGTGGCAATAGCGGCGGCAGCAGCAACGGCAACAGCGGTGGCAACGGTAACGGCCATAAGTGATCGGGCCGGGTCCGGCCTGATCTTCAGAACGGAAGGAGGGGCTTCAGAGAGGCCCTTCTTTCAAAAGCATAACGGAATGCGGCCCGGTGGCGGCATCAGCCGCCAGCATTTGCCGGGCGCATACCCTTTCCTCCCTCGTTCCTGTGTCGGCGTGCTGGCGTAAGATATGTCACAGGAATCCGGTTGATGGCTCGCATGTATAGCGTAGGAGCCATCTGCGCCGAGAGGTGTCGGGCGCGCCGGGTCTCTGGGGCATCGGGCTGGGCCGAGGCCGCAGAGATGAGGGAGGAGGGGTCTGCATGACGATCCAAGATCGGCATAAGCCGGCATATGCAAGCAAAATCAGGGCTCCAGCGATGGAGCCCTTTTTTTATGGAATGCGGGTCGGAATGGTGTTCGCTGATCTACGATCCTCGATATGCGAGACGCCCGCTCACACCGGTGAAATCAGATCAGCGTCGGCTGCTGCTCGTCGCCCTCATCAACTTCCTCGATTATCTCCGGACCGTCATTCCTGGGCGATCCAACGCCTTTGCCGATTTTCCACATCGTCATCAATTCGGCCGGGAATGGCTTCATCAGGTCGCTGGGGTCGGGCTCGGCCGAGAGCCAGCGCTCGTAATCCGCCCGGTGCAGGATGACAGGCATGCGGTTATGGATTGTCGCCATCATCTCGTTAGGCTCGCATGTGATGATGGTGAAGCTCTTGAGGTCGATACCGGTCTCAGGATCCGTCCAGATCTCCCAGAGTCCGGCGAGGGCGAAGGGGGAATCGTCCTTCATCGCGATGGCATAGGGCTGCTTGTTCTTGCCCGTGCCGAAGATGTCCTTCCATTCGAAGAAGCCGTTGATCGGCACGAGGCAGCGGCGCGACCTGTAGGCGTTCTTGAACATCGGTTTCGTTGAAACGTCTTCGCACCTCGCGTTGAATGGCGCCGGCATGCCGGTTTTCCAGAAGCGGGGCTTCAGCCCCCAGCTCGCGGCTTCAAAGATATGCCCGAACGTATCCGGCTCGCGGACCAGCGCTCTGATGACAACAGGGTAATCCTGCGTCGGCGCGCCGTTCCAGCGCGGGAAGCGATTGCCGAGAGCATCGATATCTCCGCCCTTTACGGCGAATGCAAAATTGCTGATCAGCTCTTCGAGTGTGGTTTTGACGTAAATGCGTCCGCACATGCCCCAGCCTCCGCTGTTTTCGATTGGTCACGGCGGGCGGTCGAGTCAACGAGTCGTATGAGCTGCATCTCAAATGCGAACTCAACGAGTGAAAGGCGGCGCAAGGCGCACGACCGCCACCGTCAATCCCGGTCACCATTTCGCAGGAATTGCCACTCGATACCGGTAATCCGCGTCGGCTTGACGATGTGCATGCGCGCCTGCAGCAGCCGGAGGGTTGGAACGAGCTTTTGGGGATCAGCGATCTCTGCGGGGACGGGCCTGCCCATCTCTTGATAGTGCAATTCCATTTCTTCCCGAAAGTCTCTGATATCGAACGTGTCTACTCCTGCATTGAACCAGTCTACCAGGATGACATCGCATACAATATCAAGGCTGCTCGGGTCGTCGGCATCGAGCAATGGCGGCATTGGCGGACCTTCTGAAGATGGAGCTCATCCTTAAGCGTCCCTCCCGCGGCAATCTTTTCTGGCGCAATTTCGTGGGATGGCTGGTGAAAATATTGGGGGCTCGCCACCCAGCACAAAGACGAGCCCCAGCCCCGGTGCTTGTCTCATCTGCGCCCTCCACCGCGGCATTTTTGATTAGACCCCCGTGCGTGTGAGGCAGCAATTCAACCAGTTGGGTTAGTTCGGCTTTCTGCACCAGGGAGGTCCTGTTTTTGCGGGTTTTCCGCGGTAAACACAGAAATAAATCTGTGGATAAACTCGGGGCCGTGCATTGGGATTAGCCTGCCGCGGGCACCGGTCTCACTCTGGTGACGTAAGCACCACATTCCGATGGAGGCGGGGGTCTCCCCCAAGGAAGATCTAAGCGGCAGGCAGAGTCCGGACGTGCAGCCCTAACCATAGGGGTCATAGTCCACGGCCGCCTTCACGCCTGTCCCCGCCCGGTGACGAACCTTCTTCGCCACCGGCTGCGCAAAGGTCAGCGCCAGCGCATCGCCCTCGTTCGGCGAGGGCAGGCCGCGCTCCTTCATGTCTTCCTTGCTCTCAAGCTGGATCTTGCCATCGAGTCGCGCCACGGTCTCCGGCCCGACGAGATCCTGGTAGAGAACCTCATTGGCGGGGTCGATCGCGCCGCCGGCCTTCAGCCAGCGTTTCATCTGGCCCCAGATATAGGCGCGCATATTGTAATAGCCGGGGTCGATCACCTTGGTGGAGCCGAACCAGACGAGCTGCCAGGCGCGGCCCATGACCGTGCCGGCGCTGACGATGCCGGTGCCGTAGCCGGCGTCCATGAAGACCGCATCCGCCTCGTATTCGTCCTCCAGCCGGGCAATGAGATTGGCGACCTCGATATCGTTGTCGTTGCGGGGGATGGTGGCGAGGCGCTTCGAATAGAGCCCCTGGCGCAGCATGATGACTGTCGGGTCATCGCCCGTCCAGGCTGGGTCGACGCCGATGATGACGGGGGCGAAGCCATATTGTTCCGGCCGGAGATGCTGGGATCGCGCCCGGTCGGCATCGTCGGCGGAAATGAACTGCAGGGCAGACTGGCTCGGGAACTGGCCGCGCACGCGCACTTTGACGATATCGCTATCCTCGCCGTGATCGTCCACCAGCCGCTGCAGGAACTGCTTGTTGGTGCCCGGCACCGAGCGGCTGTCGATCTGCCTGGTAATCCAGCGGTGGCGGAAGCGGCGGAAACATTCGCGGAAACGGCCGCTGTTCCTGGTCGGATTGCCGAAGACGATCCAGATGATGACGGTATCCTCGTCCGTCAGCGCGCCCTCGGCCACTTCCCAGACCTTGTCATGGATCTTCGAGGCCTCGTCGAAGAGCAGGAGGATGATCCTGCCCTTGTTGTGCAGGCCGGCGAAGGCTTCGGTATTGTGCTCGCTCCAGGAGATGAAATCCTGCCGCCAGCTTTCGCTGCGCTCGGGATCGCGCGACTTGATGGACATGGCCTGCACATCGAACCAGTGGGCGGTGATGGAGAGGCGGAACCACTTGCCGATCTCGGGCGCCGTCTTTGTGCGCAGCTGGCCCTCGGTATTGGCAGTCGTCACCACCTTGCAATCGGCAAAACAGGACATGGCCCAGTTGGACAACATGCCCATTTCGGCAGATTTGCCGATGCCGTGGCCCGAGGCGACGGATATCTGCAGCGGTTGGTAGCGGGTTTCGGGGTTCGCCAGATGGGTGCCGATCAGCTCGTTGATCTCATCCTGCCAGGGGCGGGGGCCGTCATAACCGGCGAGTTCGCCGACACCCCAGTCCCAGGCAAGCCGGCTCCAGCGCTTCGGGCTGAAGCGGCAGGAAGCGGCGAGCTCGATGATATCGTCGTTGGGATCGCGGCTTTCGTCCGGCGCGGGCGGGGATTTTTGAGACGTCATGGGCTTAAGCATCGCGGGTTCTATTTCGCCCCGCCATCATTCTGTTCCTCGCTGCGCTTCTGCGCCCGCTCCAGCCGTTCGGCGAGCGCGCCGAGGCCCTTGTGCTCGACGATCTCCTTGAAGGCATTGATGCGGATATGTTTGCCGATCAGCTCCAGCCGGCGCAGCCGCTCGGCGAATTTCACCTTCTTCACATGGCCGACTTGCCTGCGCTCCTTGCCGGTGCCCTCATAGAGCGCGGAGATTTCGACATCCGTCACCAGCCCCTGCCGCCAGATGGCGGGCCAGTCCTTGATCGGCTTGAAATCGCCGTTCTCGTCATAGAGATCGCCGAGATCGGCTTCCGCTTCGGCCGCAAGCCGCGTCAGCAGCCAGTCGGCATCGATCTTGGTGCGCTCGGCGCGCTCCGCCTTCGCCGTTTCGATGGCTGCGACGACGGCCGGTTTCTGCAGGAGTCGCCAGGCCCTCTCTTTGGCCCCGCGCGGGGAATAGCCGGCCCTTATCGCCGCCTGCGATCCGACAGGATCGACGAGATATTCTTCCACGAAGCGCTGTTGCCGCGCCGTCAATTCCGTCATGCGATCGGCTCCCGGTTTGTGGGCAGGCATAGCCGGGAAAGGGTTGTCGACGCGAATATCAGACCAAAGTCCCATGCCGGAACTTTTTCGAACACCTGGCGTTTTGCGCTTCTGCCAGACCTCGTGTCCTGCGTTCTGGCCTCACCAAAACAGGCTCGCGGGCGCGTCTGCAACGGATGCGCCCGCCTCCCGGCACGGACCGGGATCGCGGCCGGAGGGAAATAAGCGCTGCTTATAAATGAATGAAAAGCTTCAGGTGCATTGAGAATCAGTTTGACAATACTGCACGGAGAAGGAGAGGGTATTGGCAATGCTTGAAAAACTGAGAAAAGCTCTCGGTTTGTCCGAGAAGATCCGCCGTGAACGAGAGATTACCTGGATCGGTTACAGCGAACAACCTTCCCGGCTGGTGATTGAATTTAGCGATGGCAGCACGCGTACTCATCTCAATGTCATTCCCGGCCATATCGTCGGCCTCAGAGTGGCAGCGGACAAGCTGGATTATTACGAGACCCAGATCGCGCCGTCCAATCTCGCCCTTGAAATCGCCGGCGCAAGAGCCATTGCAAATACGAGCACGAGAGCGAGCATCCATATTCGGCCGGGCACGGGCCCCGGAGCACTAGGCCTGGGGGCAATGAGCGCGGGGGCTCACATGCAGGCCCAAAGCATGAAGGCAATGAGTGTGAGGAGCATGAATGTGGGAGCAAGGGTGGCGGCTGCTCCCGAAAAGCGAAGGGCGCAGTTCTGAGATCTCATCCGGGATCCCTGCACCCGCTTGTGGGTGGCGACAATGGAAATCTCATCACGACTGATCAAGGAGATCATCTATAATCCGAGGACGCGGATCCTCGATGTCGAGCTGCGCCTGAAAGGCCGTCGCCGCTATTTCAACGTGCCGCCCGGCATCGTCAAGAACCTGGTCACCGCGCCATCGCCGGGCTGGTATTACACGCAGCACATCCACAGCGTTTTCCCGCGCACCGACGTCGTACCCCGCAGCCGCTTTGCCTTTCCCTGGCTTCGCCCCCGCGGCGATCTCGAGGCACAACAGCCGAGCCTCCACCACGCGCCGCCGCACCAGCATCACGGTGCCGGCCTGCCGGCATGGCTGCAAAAATGGCTAAGTCCTTGATCCTGAATAAGTGACGCATCCGGACGAAAAAACTTTTATATTTTTTTGTCGTTCGGCGCTCTTTCCTGAATCGAATTTCTTTACGCGTATTTTGGGAGGTAAGTGAATCACTTATTCAGAATCAATGACTTAGCCGGAATTTTGGGCGTTTTTGCCGTGTTTTTAGAAATACTTATTCAGGATCAATGGGTTATCGGCGAGGACAGAAGAGTGCAGAGATAGCGGGCCTCTCTTGCCGGCATTCGTCTCTTCCTCGAATTCCTTGCGCAGGCGGCTTTCGAACGTATCGCCGATCTCATATTCGCCGCCGACGAAGGCATGGCAGGATGTCGGGGTCGTCGGCAGGCTGCTCACAGCTACTGTGCCAATCTCGCACAGGTCAAGATTGCACGGTAATGGAAGTCCACGGCAAGGTCGTAATAATCAAGCTTTCTCAGGAAAAAAATCTGCCTGCGGGGCCGGCCAATTCTTGCAATCAGCAGGGGTGGTGCTGCCATTATTGTCGCGATAAGATCAACCTGATCCTTCGCGTCGGGTCTCGACTTGGAACTTGTTGCAGGCCCAACGTTTTGTTTAGGCGTTGTTGTAGCGATCGAGGAATAAAAATGTCTTCAGAATCCACGCGTCTCACGTCCGAGGCAATTACACTATCGGCCGCCGCCGTTCTGAACGCACTCATCTCCGTGCTTGGCAACAAGGGCTTGCTTTCCGCTGACGAGGAGCGGGAAGTCTATCAGGCCGCCGCCGAGCTGATCGATGCGGCCTCCGGCGACGACGAAGACGGAACCTACGAACTGGCGCGTGAACTGATCGAGCTGAGGATGGCCGATATCTAGAACCTGTCGGCAGGTTTGCCGTTGAGATGTTTCGATGCGTCAGCCTTCGTGCTTATCTGAATAGCCGATTGCAATTTGAAACTGGTCTGGTTATTCTGCGACTGATTGCATCATGCAATCAGATGCGCCGGAGCGCGGCGCGGAGGAAGAGCGCATGGCCAAGCTTGTCTTCGGAATGAACGTATCACTGGACGGCTATGTCGACCATCAGGCGTTCGGGCCTGGCCCAACACTTTTCCGTCACTTCATCGAGCAGGTGGGCAGCGCGCCGGGCAGTGTCTACGGCCGGCGCATGTACGAGATCATGCGTTACTGGGACGAAGACCGCGATGACTGGGACGCCGCGGCACGCGAATTCGCGGCCGCGTGGCGGCAGCAGACGAAGTGGGTCGTATCACGCACGATGACCTCGGTCGGCCCCAACGCCAGGCTTGTCGAAGGTGATCTGGAGACGGCAATCCGCGAGATATAGGCGCGGGTCGTCGGGGAGATCGGCGTCGGCGGAACAGTCATGGCACAAAGCCTTGGCGATCTTGGGCTGATCGATGAATATCGGCTCTATCTCCACCCGGTCGTGCTCGGTCACGGCACGCCATTCTTCGTCGGCCCCCGGCCGCGGCTGCACCTTGCGGCCAGCGAGCGTATCGACGAGGACGTGATCCGGCTGACCTACGTTCCCACCTGATCGCACAACTGCCGATAGCGGGGCATGTTTGCAGCGCGACAATCAAGATGAGACGAAGCGTCAATCAAGATGAGACTCTGCAGCAGCGGTGGAACGCAGAGAGGGCGTAGCCCGAACGGAGTTC
>NZ_SLZK01000004.1 GCF_004341105.1 Rhizobium sp. BK418
ACAGGCACCAAGCTTGCCAGCGCCACCTTCACCAACACCACGGCAAGCGGCTGGCAGACGGTCAATTTTACAACGCCCGTCACTATCGCCGCCAACACCACCTATGTCGCCTCCTACCACACCACCGGTACCTATGTGGCGACCGATGGCTTCTTCACCAACGGTGTGAGCAACGGGCCGCTGTCGGCACTATCCAGTGCGGCTGCCGGTGGCAACGGCGTCTATTCCTATGGAGGATCCGCCACCACAGGTCTCTTCCCGACCAGCACATTCGATTCAGCGAACTATTATGCCGATGTGGTCTTCCGGCCGCAGCTTGCCGCATGAAGCATCGGAGGAGGGCGGGAACGGGTTTGAATGAGGCTCATAGGATGCAACTCCCGGCCGTCGCGACGGTCGCTGCGAATGTCCCTAATCGAGGGGTGCCGCTGAACAGGGAGCGCCTGCCGGTGACGGTGCTTGCCGGTTTTCTCGGCGCTGGCAAGACGACGCTTCTCAGTCACATCCTGAACAATCGTCAGGGCCTGCGGGTTGCCGTCATCGTCAACGACATGAGTGACGTGAACATTGACGCCAGTCTCATTCGAGACGGCGGTTGTAATCTGTCACACACGACGGAGGCGTTGGTTGAGCTCAGCAATGGCTGCATATGCTGCACCCTTCGCAATGATCTGCTGACGGAAGTGCGGCGACTGGCCGAAGAGGGGCGATACGACTATCTGCTGATCGAAGGAACTGGCATTGCCGAGCCACGCCCCATTGCGGCAACCTTTTCCTTCCGCGACGAGAACGGTGTTTCGCTTTCTGATTTTGCCAAACTGGACACGATGGTCACCCTAGTCGACGCGGCGAGCCTGTTGGCCGACTACAGCAGCGCTGATCTGCTTGCAGACCGCGGCCTGCAGCGGGATGGTGAGGATCGGCGCACCCTTATCGACCTGCTGGTCGACCAGATCGAGTTTGCCGATGTTATCGTGATCAACAAGATCTCGGACGTGAGCGAAGAGATGCGCGCCGAAGTCCGCAAGACAGTTGCCGCACTCAATCCGGATGCGCGTCAGGTGGAGACCGATTTCGGCAACGTTTCTCTGGCAGCCGTCCTCAATACGGATCTCTTCGATGAAGCAAAGGCTGCGGCGCATCCCTTGTGGCACAAGGAGCTCTATAGTCCCGGCGAACATGTTCCGGAGACGGAGGAATACGGGATATCGAGCTTCGTCTATCGGACGAGACGACCGTTCGACCCGATGCGGTTTCGGGCATTCCTGGACAGGCCCTGGCCGGGAGTGTTGCGTGCCAAGGGCCATTTCTGGCTTGCTACGCGCCCGCGTCACGTAGGCTTGATGTCGGCTGCAGGCATACAACGGCGCTGCGAACCGATGGGGCTCTGGTGGGCCGCCGTTCCCCGGCAGGACTGGCCGAGTCATGAGCAGTTCCTGCAACATCTCCAGAGCAGATGGGACAGCGCCTGGGGGGATCGTCGGCAGGAGCTCGTGTTCATCGGCATGGACATGGACGAGACAGGCATCCGGATCGCATTGGAAGCCTGTCTGGCCAGTGCGAATCCGCGCGACTGGTCCGTTCTCGAAGATCCGTTTCCGGCCTGGTAACGAGGGGCGGCGTTGCAATGGTCGTGCCATCAACGCACTGCGGAGGCCACACACTGTCCACTCTCGCGACAGTGTCTGGCTGACGACGCAATCGACTCGATCGCCCTGCCGTCGGCCTGGCCTGGAAACGCCATGATGTGGCGTAACCGGACGGCCACCACCTCGGCCCACTCAACCACAGAGGGTGTTTTTCTATCAGCTTAATGCCGCTGCAATTACAACACGAAAGCGCCTCATTGGCGTGGCATTGGCCCCACCATATCTGATCCGTTCAATCACAGCCGGACCCAAGGGCTGCGCGAAAGGCAAGGGCGCAATGACGATTTATTATGTAAATTCCGCAACAGGATCCAACACCAACACTGGCACAAGCGAAAATTCCGCTTTTGCGAGCTTGTCCAAGGTAGAGTCCTTGAGACTGCAGCCCGGCGATAGCGTGCTTCTTGCTGCTGGAAGCGTTTTTAACGAGCAATTTGATATCAAATATTCCGGCACCGCAGCTGCTCCGATCACGATTGGCAGTTACGGGGTGGGCGAAGCGCCTGTTATCCACAGCAGTGCCGGTAATGGCATTGCCAGCCAAAATACGTCGAACATCGTTATCGAGAACATAAAGATCGCCGATACTGCAGGCACCGCCATCTGGGCGAGCAATGTCTCGAACTGGACGGTCAACAACGTCGATGTTGAACATACAGGACTGTCGGGTGCCGCCGGCTCCGTCTTCTTCAGGACCGGTCAGAATATCACGATCGAAAACAGCAGGATCAGCGACGTCAACAGTGACGGCATGTGGATCGAAAAGATCAACGGCGTCAACCTCATCAACAACACCGTCACCAATGCCCATGGAAAGACGGCTGATGCCGTTCAGCTGGACCACAGCAGCAACGTTCTCATCAGCGGCAATACCTTCGACCAGACAAATGCCACCAGTCCGAAGGGTGTCCTGGTGCTCGGCACGGTTCAAAATGCCGTCGTCGAAAACAATGCGCTGCTCGGTGGCGGCTTTGGGATCAGTGCGCAGGCCGGCACGAATATAGATATCCACGGCAATGATATCTCCGGATATGGCGGCTATAGCTGGTCCTACGCTATCGGTTTCGGCGATGAGGGTGATACGCGGAACTACACAATATCGGACAACCATATCCATAATGGTGTCTGGGGTGTTTCGGTCAGCGCTGCCAGTACCCTGCCCTATGTTCGCGAAGGGATCGATATTTACGGGAACACATTCGACCATCTGTCTAACGCGGCACTGAAAGTCGACAGGCCTGCCTCAGGCTCTTTCCATGACAATCTCATTGCTAGCGATGTGACGCCAACCTACATATCTCCGACGATCGTGGCCTCAAACACGTTTACCGTCAGCGATAACCAGACGTTTGATGCGACCCAAGCCCAGCCCGCGCACACACTTGCTGCTGACGCCACGCATACTCTCGCAGACCCGGCGGCCGCCTCCACCCACGACAGCGTGAAGATGTCGTCGGACAAGGCCGACGGAAATCACAAGGATGTTGCCCATAACGGCGACGATGCCTTCCACTTTCGTCACTTTGCGAGCAACAATTCTGACGCACACGGTCTGAATTCGACCCATGGCGATTACGACAACGCGAGCAGAGCCATTGATCCCTCAGGTCCTGATGCCGGCGGCAGCGAACCTTCGCACCATCATATCCCTGACGTGGCATGGCACCATATCGACTCCCACGCGCATAACGCCCACTTCGATGGGGACGGCCTGCTGATCTGACAATATCCGGAGATTATCGACCTGGAGATAAATCGTACCTGATCGAGGCCATGAACGAGCCGGAGGTCTACATCCGAGCGGGAGAACCGAATCCTGTTTCGACAAATATCATGGCGGGTCCTGGAGTGCCCGCCATGATGGGCGCCTGCAAAGCGCATCTCGAAATTGTTCAGATCCTGCCTTTCGGCTGATCGCATCTGCCAGCTCTCGTCTTGCATCGGATGACAACTGAGCCAGCCGCAGTGCCGATCAATGCAGCTCGATATTCACGTCTGCGAGCAGCGGTTCCAGACCGGCAAGATCTGCATCCGTCGCCCTGCGCAGCTCCCGGGTAACCGCCGTCAATGCAAGGTCGAGAGATTGGGCGCCGAGTTCGATCTTCAAATCTTCCGCCAGCGCTCTTGCATAGGTGATCATGCGAGCCAAAGCCACCAACTCGTCAAGATCATCCGTGGCGGCTGCCGCTAATGCTTGCTTACGCATTCCCGAACCTATGACTGACATATCCATCTCCAGATTACGGAGATGACCATAAGGACAGTTCGGTACTAAAGTGCGTGAAAAACGCGTGAAACACGTCATGGCTGCAAGTCGTCTTAAGATTTTGAGCGGGCTAGTTGTTCTGTCCAAAGCGCGGTTTTCCGGAACTCCCAATGGCGATTTTTGGGCACGCGCTGGTTATCTGCGCCGTCAACAGCTTCGAGAAGCGCCAAGGCATCGGTTCGCTTTTGATCGATTGCATGGGTCTTCAGCATACCCAGCCAATACTGCTTTTGCGATTCCGATATTGCCGCACATGCCTCAACAATGAGGGCCCAGCTTCTTTTCTTGAAGAAGAGGTTGGCAGCTGTTTGTTCGAGAGCGCGGCGAAATGCTCTATCGAGGAGCTGTAGCCGTTCCATCTCGTCCAGGGTGCTTCTCACATTGACCATCGGCACGGTCAACGCTCTGCCGCCCAACTCCCTTGGTTCGTGCAGAAGCGCAACATCGGAGTCGTCGACGATTGTTCCACTGGCATAATCGTTGAATATCCGGCCAACACCGATCATGCCAAACGCGGAGCACTCGGCGGCACGCAAGGCGCCCATGCTGGCGGCGCCGAGGACCGTGACATCGAGGGAGAGAGCAAAAAGGATCTCCTTGTGCCAAACCGGTGCGGTATGTTCAAAGCCGCCGTCAACCAGGCCTATGACGCTGGCGCCATCCTCCACCGCCCTTAAAACATCTCCCTGAACGGCGGGCGGACGGAGAACGATGTCTCCTGAAATGTGGCTTGCCGCATCCGGTAAGCTCGGGCCGATGAAGATCACCTTCACGCGCGCATTGCCTTTGCAAGGGCACGTTTGCCGAAGCGATGGAGCCTGTTGCCTGCCGGATTCTCGAGATCGGGGATGAATATCTTCACCACCGAAAATGGCAGGTCCGTCGACGTGAGAGGCAGGGCGATAACCGAACTGATGCCACTGGCGCGAAGTCTGGCCAGCAATTCACTCAACAGCGTCGACACAGTGCCGGCCGGCCTTCGGATGGCGGCTGCAGATACGAGGGCAGGGGTGGCAAGAAAGGCGCTGCGGGTCTGTGCCGGTAGAGGCGCCGTGAACAGTTCGGGCCAGACATCGTCCCGGGCGCCGCTGATATAGGTCAGTCTCGACTGAAGCGCTTCCGTCACGGCGCGGATTGCCGCCCGCACGGCCCAGGGATGAGCGCCGCTTCCTCCGGTGACCTCGACGAACCGAAGCGGCGCTTTGCTGTTGACCGCTGGTGGGGCGACGAGCGCGGCATAGCAGGGAATGCCGATATCGCTGGTGACGTCGAACAGTTTCACGACAAGTCCGGCTGTCTCGATCCTGTCGATCAAGCCTGCAAGCGCGGCGTCGGCAAAACTTCTCGGATCGACACAGCATGCATCGCGCTTGTCGTCGCTGACGATTTGCCAAAGGACGTAGGCATCGCGCTCGATCCGCTCCAGGATGCCATGAAATACTGCCTCCTCGAGGGTGTTGCCAGCGGCAAGTCCATCCGACGACATCCAGAACCGATTATGCCTCGTTCGGTCGAGGAGGGCGGCATCCTGCGGGACATGGATCGGCTGGTCGTGCAGCAGTTCGGTTGCCATGCTCCAGGCCAACTCCTCATCTTCCCCCACGACTTGCTCACCGCTTGCGGTGAGACAATCGAGCGGTTCGACACGACCGCGGCGTCTTAGGTCTCGTGCCGAGGAAACCGTTGTTATGGTAATGGGTTCGCCCGCCACGGCGCGTTCCAGCGCCTCCATCGCCGCCGATACCTTCGCGTCGATGTCATCAAGTCCTTTGCCTTGTGCGATGACAATGGAGCGGGAGTTTGGCGTATATGCGCACCAGACCGGAACACCGACACAATCGAGATCCGTCTGTCGCGACAGGCGCGTGATACCCATTGCCTCTAAATAGGGAACGATGCGGGACAATGTGTCTCGCGGCGCGATTGTTCGATCAGAATAAGGATTGAGATGAGCGATCAGCGTCGCTGTCCTTCAACCGTCCACATGGCCGGAGAAGACCACCTGCGCCGATGAGACGGCGACTGCAAAATCGACATTCTTGATGAATGTGCCGCCGGCATCGCGCTGCTGGACGGCTGTCGCCAGATCACCGCTGGCAGGCACCTGCAGCGGTGTCACGGTCCTTGCGTCGATATCCACCAGCCAAAGTCCGTTATCGCCCGACAGGCCCAGTACAACAACTTTTGCCATAACTTCTCCTTTAGGTTCTTGAAAATCCCGCCTTGAAAAGACCGTCCCGATAAAGTTCTTTTTGCCATTGCTCCTTGAAGGGCACCAAGGCGAGCCATTTCTCGACCTCGAAAGCAGGATTGAGCGCTTCGGCGCGTTGCCGATAAAACTGCGCCCGTTTTCGATCGCCGATCATCGCATAGCTGGCCGCCGCGATGCGGTATGCGGGAGCTTTGTCCTTCATTCGATCGACATAGGCAAGCGCCTCCTCGTAGCGCTCGAGGAAGTAGCTCGCTCCGGCCGCGCACCAGAGGTAGGCGTCGGGTGCGATCGGATTGAGCGAGATCGCTTTCTTGATCTTCTCCAGCGCGTCTTGCGGTCGCGACGCGTGGACCAGCGTGTCCGCATGGCTATAGATGACGTCGGCATAATGCGGGCTGAGGCCTTCCGCGAGTTCAAGCGCTGCAACACTTTCATCGACGGCACCCTGGTAAAGCTTCGTTACACCCAGTTCGCGATGACCGGCTGCCGATTCTAAATCCGTCTCTATCGCCCGAAGCGCCTGATCCTCGGCAAGCTTCAGAAGGGCGGGATCGCCTTGCGTGGTCAATAGCCACTCGCTGGTGAATGTTCGCGACAGGCCTGTGAAAGCGGGGGCGTAATCCGGATAAAATTGCAATGAGCGCTTGAAGTATTTCCGCGCGCGCCGGATATCCGGCAGGCTGAACTTGGTCAGGAAGCCGGCGCCGACGAGATAGGAATGATAGGCTTGTGGGTCGGCTTCGTTGCGGAGACGAATGCTTTCGTTCCGCTTTAGTTGTCCCGAGACGGCGTCGGCCAGTTTATGGGCGATCAAGCGCCTTTGCGTCGGCAGCGTTTCGACCGCCATTTCGAACCGGGCTGCCCACAAGATCTCGTCGGTCGGAAAATAGATGAGCTGTGCATAAAGCCCCTCTCCGGAAAGGCGTGTATCCAGGAGGTAGGAAATCGAATGCCGCTCCACGATGGCAGCCTTGTCGGAATCACGGCGGATTTGCTCGGCTGTATGGGGTGCGACAACAGATATGTTGCGCAGGGCGCAGAGCTCGATCGTAACATCCTCGATAAGAGCGTCGGCAATTGTCGCCTGCTGCGTGAGGGCCGGGGCGCCTGGAGGCAACAAAACAAGCCGCGGCGCAGGTGTTGCGGGCATGATTTGCGGTAAGGTGCCGTCTTGTTGCTCGGCGATGCGACCGCTGGCGATTGCCACAGATCCTGTCGCCTGCAGGCGGCGCTGCGAATGATCATCTGCCGTTCCGCGAAGGATCGAGCGAATCTGCTCGTCACCGGGAAAGGTTTCAAGGAGTTGAAGTCCCGAGCGGCGCAGAAGGCGGCGTTCCTCATCGTCGCGAATATGATCTGCAGCCTTGATGAAAATATCCCTGAGAGTGAGCACCTGCAGCTGCCGTTCGCGCTCGATCCATCCATCGATTGCCTTGGTCGATGCGCTGAGGCCGGGAATGAAGCCGCGTTGCACAAGGTCGCTGACTGCCCCCAGCCGTGCCACCGGCGGCTTCTCCGTGCGCAATATGTCGAGATCAACCGATATGGCGTTCTTGTTCAGGCGGACGAAAGGCGGCCCGAAATTCAGGATCTCTTCCTCGAATGGGGTTGTTGTTTCGCGAATGCGTGAAATCAGCTTCCGCAGATTGAGATCGGAAAGATGATCTCCGCTCTCGTTCCACAAGAACCGTGCGAGTTCCTGCCGGCTGCGCTGATGATCCGGCGAGCAATACAGATAGGCCAGCATCACCAGAGCCTTGACTGGATAACGAATCGGCGCACCAAGGCCGTCTGTCAGTCGCAACTCGCCAAAGGTCTGGAGATGAAGCACGAAAATTCCTCAGGCGCTGGCCTCTGGATGGACGACATCATCAATGTCAGAACTCGTGCTCTTGGCAAGACTCTTGGCCAAGGCAATGAGCTTCTGTCGAATCTCGGGGCTCTCGATCGCCATGAACGCGCGATTGAGCGCCTGCGCATCCTTCGACATTAAAAAGGCATTCACATCATCGCGGCCGTTGCTGACAAGGCTGTAGGTGGTTGGCTCCGTGTCATTTTCGAAGAAGAATTGAACGGGTACGCCCAATATTTTGGCGATCGTCTGAAGCCGGCCGGCGCCAATGCGATTAGTGCCTTTTTCATATTTCTGGATCTGCTGGAAGGTGACGCCAATCCGCTCGGCAAGCCCGACCTGCGATAGCCCGAGAAGCTTGCGGCGCGCTCGTACTCTGCTGCCGACATAGGTATCGATCGATGTAGGCGATTTGGCCTTCATGGCTGGAACCTCCGGTCGCGGATGATCATTGCGAGGTTTGTGCCAAAATGCAACCGAAAGTAATATAATAATTTCGCGACTGGCGCATTCGGCTTTTACGCCGAGCCGGAGCGCTTGACGGGCAATCGTCGATCTCAAACGATGTTGACACATCAGGATCATGCAAGATCGAAGCTTGCTTCCAGCTCACGGATGTTCTCGCTACTAAGTCTGTTCGCCGCCATCCCTGTGTAAGAATGAGCAGCTTGGCCGTTTCCTCCAGCTCTTCTGCCTCAAACACCGCACTCTCCAGCGAGCTTCCAGTAACGACAGGTCCGTGGTTTGCGAGGAGAACTGCCCTATGACGAGGTTGTGCCAACCTGGTCGCTCACTTTTCTAATCAACCACTGCCGTCACAGGTCGCTTAATGAGAAGGTTGCGGCTGGGGCGTCTCTGTTGCCTGTCGTTCAATCCGATAAATTTGCTTAGTCATTCGCAAGGGGTGTTTTTCTGCCGCTGCGGCGCTCCAGATATTAGCGAGGCGCCGGCATATCGATGCCGGCAAGCCGCTCATTGAGGGAGACGATCCATGACTGCACCGCATCCTCCAAGAACCCACATCGGCAATCATGCCCTGCATCCGGAAACCCAGATGCTGAACTATGGCTATGACCCGGAACTCTCCGAAGGCGCGGTCAAGCCGCCCGTCTTCCTGACGTCGACGTTCGTATTCAACTCAGCCGAAGATGGTCGCGATTTCTTCGATTACGTCTCGGGTCGGAAGGAGCCGCCGGAAGGCAAGGGTGCGGGCCTCGTCTATTCACGATTCAACCATCCAAACAGTGAGATCGTCGAAGATCGTCTGGCGGTATACGAGCAGGCCGAGAGCGGCGCGGTATTTTCATCGGGGATGTCAGCCATTGCGACGTTCCTGCTTGCCTTCGTCCGTCCGGGAGATGCGATCCTCCACTCACAGCCGCTCTATGGCGGGACGGAAACATTGCTTGCGAAGACCTTCCTCAATCTCGGCGTTTCCGCTGTCGGTTTTGCTGACGGCGTCAGCGAAGTCTCGGTAAAAGCTGCAGCCGAGGAGGCGATGGCCAAAGGCCGTGTCTCGGTCATCCTCGTCGAGACGCCCGCAAACCCGACCAACAGCCTCGTCGACCTCGCGATGATCCGGCGGATTGCCGATGCTATCGGTGAGAAGCAAGGTCACAGGCCTGTTGTCGCCTGCGATAATACGTTGCTCGGTCCGGTATTCCAGCGCCCGATCAAGCACGGCGCGGACGTTTCCCTTTATTCCCTGACCAAATATGTCGGCGGTCATTCGGATCTGATCGCCGGAGCAGCACTCGGCAGTCGGCCACTCATCAAGCAGGTAAAGGCGCTTCGCGGCGCAATCGGCACGCAGCTCGATCCGCATTCATGCTGGATGCTCGGGCGTTCACTCGAAACGCTGCAGATCCGCATGGAGCGGGCAGACAGCAATGCCAAGGCGGTGGCCGATTTCTTAAGGCAGCATCCCAAGGTCGAGACGATCCACTACCTGCCATACAACGATCCCGATTCCGCTGTTGGCAGAACGTTCGCGGCCCAGTGCAGCGGCGCTGGTTCGACATTCTCCTTCGATATCAAGGGTGGTCAACCGGCCTCGTTCCTGTTTCTGAACACGTTGAAAATCTTCAAGCTCGCCGTCAGCCTCGGCGGAACGGAATCCCTGGCATCGCATCCGGCAACGATGACGCATTCGGGCGTGCCGGCCGAGGTGCGCCAGCGCATCGGTGTTCTCGATGCAACGATCAGGCTGTCGATCGGCATCGAACATCCAGACGACCTCATTGCCGATCTCACCCTTGCACTCGATGCAGCGTAGCGGCAGCGATGCTTAAACGGCATGAGCTTTGAACTCAAAGAGGGCCCGGTCACCCGGGCCTTCGATATTTCACCATGCCGTCAAACGACGAGAGCCAGCGTCGGCCCCTGATCGTCGGTCTTGTTTTCCTGCTCCTGGGCGGGCGGCCTGTCGGAGGCCAGCAGGTTGAGCTCCCGGCGTTCTTTCTCCGAGACGATCGCGAGGTCGATGACCTTCTGCAGGTTGGCGGCATGCCGGAAGTTGGGATCGTCCTGCTTGCCGGTTCTCACTGCTTCGGCGAAGCGCTGGTAGTTGGTGAGCACTGGCGGCACGTCTATGCCGCGCCAGACGGCGTTTTCGATGTCGTCGCCGAAGCAGCCGCGAAGATCGGAGCCGTCTGGGCGGTGGATGACCTCGAGGCTGCCCTTCTCGCCATAGATGCGCAGCTTCAGCTCGTTCAGGTGGCCGGTCGCCCAGCGGCTGGCATGAATGACGCCGAGCGCACCGTTGGCAAAATCGACCGACATGGTGAAGCTGTCATTGGCGTCGAGCATATACTCGCCGATCTGGCCGCCCGGCGCCTTGTTGAAGGTCTTGAGCCGTGCAAAGACATGATCGATGTCGGTTGCGGCGCCGTAGGCTGCGAAATCGAGGATATGGATGCCGACATCGCCGAGCACCCCGTTCGAACCGTGACCAGTAGACAAACGCCACAACCAGCGCGACTCCGTGCGCCAGTCGCCCCAGGCGCGCGAAACGAGCCAGCTCTGCAGATAGGAGGCTTCAACATGCTTGATCGTACCGAGTTCGCCCGCCAGCACCATCTCGCGGGCGCGCTGCAGCGGTGCGACATTGCGATAGGTGAGGTTCACCATATTGATGACACCAGCGGCTTCGGCAGCTTCGGTCATCTCCAGCGCGTGCCCGTAATTCTCCGCCAATGGCTTTTCGCAGAACACATGCTTACCGGCGGCAATCAGTGCGAGGCTGGTCGGGTGGTGGATACGGTCGGGTGTTACATTCGTCGCCGCATCGAAGTCACCCCAGGCGATCGCTTCATCCAGGGTGCTAAACCGTTTTTCGATATTGAAATGATCGGCAAACTCATCGAGCCGTGTCCGATCGGTATCGACGGCGCCGACGACTTCCACACCATCGATGGCAAGGAAGTTGGCAACCTGGTTTCTGGCCATGACGCCCGTGCCGAGAACGAGTAGACGCATTGCTAATCTCCTCAGCGGTAACCGGCTTCGCCGGCCTGATGCAGCCTGGGACCACGTTCGACGATCGGCTCCAGGGCTTTTTCTACCGGCACATTCGGCGCATCGGTGATGCTCTTCAGATCGCCGTGTGGGTTATAGGCCCACTTCACGCCATTGATCAGCACCTTCTGCACGTTGGAATCGTGATAGGTCGGATAGGTCTCATGGCCGGGGCGGAAATAGAAGATGTTGCCCGCACCACGCCGCCAGGTCAGGCCCGAACGGAAGACTTCACCGCCCTGGAACCAGGAGATGAACACCGTTTCCAGCGGCTCCGGCACGGAGAACTGCTCGCCGTACATTTCCTCGTTTTCCAGAACGAAGTTTTCTCCAAGGCCGGCGGCAATCGGATGGCGCTGGTTGATGGTCCATAGACGCTCGCGTTCACCCGCCTCGCGCCACTTCAGCGCACAGGGCGTGCCCATCAGCCGTTTGAAGATTTTGGAGAAATGGCCGGAATGCAGCACGAGCAGGCCCATGCCTTCCCAGACACGCTTGGCGACACGCTCGACGACGACGTCGGACACTGCGCCATGGTCCTTGTGACCCCACCAGGTCAGGACATCGGTCTCGGCAAGCCGGGCTTCGCTCAGGCCGTGTTCCGGCTCCTGCAGCGTTGCGGTCGTGGCCGAAATGGCCGGATCGGTATTCAGCGCCTTGGCGATCGTCGTGTGCATGCCTTCGGGATAGATGCCTCGGACGATCTCATTGGTTGTCTCATGGATGTTCTCACCCCAGACGACGGTGCGGATAGACAAGTTTCTGCTCCTTCATAGCAAATGGCGGACCGGAACCGATGGGAGGCGGTCAGATCCTGTTTATATGATGGTGGTCAGGCTGCGCCCTTGAAAGGTATCCTCTCGAGTGCACGCCCGGATTGGTCGAAACGATGAATGCGATCCCTGGCCGGCGATACGCCCAGTTGCTGGCCGGGCTGGTGGCCCGATACGCCACTTTCCCGAACGACGAGAGGTTCGCCTGAGCCGATGTCGAGATAGACGAATGTGTCCGACCCAAGGATCTCTGAATGGATAACGGTGCCGCTCCAGACAGGTTCCTGATCCGTGAACTCGATATGCTCTGCTCTGACCCCGATGGTGTGGGCATGATGGGGCGCCGCGAAAGGTCCGGAGAGGAAGTTCATTTTCGGCGAGCCGATGAAGCCTGCGACGAAGATCGAGTTCGGCGTCTCATAGAGCTCGATCGGTGTCCCGACCTGTTCGACGACACCGTCGCGAAGCACACAGATGCGGTCGGCCAAAGTCATCGCCTCGACCTGGTCGTGGGTGACATAAATCATCGTCGTGTCATGCATGCTGCGGTGAAGCTTGGCGATCTCCAGCCGCGTCGCGACACGCAGGGCCGCGTCGAGGTTAGACAATGGTTCGTCGAACAGGAAGACCCGCGGGTCACGAACGATGGCACGGCCGATCGCCACACGCTGACGCTGGCCGCCCGAAAGCTGGCGCGGCAGGCGCTCCAGATAGGACGAGAGCTGCAGCATGCCGGCCGCCTGTTCGACGCGCGCCTTGCATTCTTCTCTGCTCCGACCGGAGAGCTTCATGCCGAAGGCCATGTTTTCGAAGACGGTCATATGCGGGTAGAGCGCATAGGACTGAAAAACCATCGCGATACCGCGCTTGGAGGGGGACAGCCGATTGACGGGTTCGCCGTCGAAGGAGAGCGTGCCTGACGTGATGTCCTCCAGTCCGGAAATCAGTCGCAGCAGGGTGGACTTGCCGCAGCCGGAGGGACCGACGAAGACCATGAATTCGCCTTTGCGAATGTCCAGGGTCACACCTTTGATCACTTCGAATGCACCGAAGCTCTTGCGGATATTGTCTAATCTGATCCTTGCCATATCGCGCTTTCTTCAGCCTTTGACGCCGCCGGCCGTCAGACCGGAAATGATGCGGCGCTGGAAAATAAGAACCAGGATGACGACGGGCACGGTGACGATGACCGAGGCCGCCATGATGTTGCCCCAGGGAATTTCGAACTGACTTCCGCCTGACAAGAGAGCGATTGCGACGGGCACTGTCCGTTGGGCATCCGATGATGTGAAGGTTAGGGCGAAAAGAAATTCATTCCAGGCCGTGATGAAGGCGAGCAGGCCCGTGGTGACCAATGCCGGCCACATCAACGGCATGAACACGCGGGTGATGATGACCCAGGCAGAGGCGCCATCGACGATGGCCGCTTCCTCGATCTCGATTGGCAGATCGCGCATGAAAGTGGTCAGGACCCAGACCGTGAAGGGCAGGGTGAAGATCATGTAGGAAAAGATCAGCGCGAAGGGCGTGTTGAAGATGCCGATCCAGCGAATGAGCTCGAAAAGCCCTGCCAGCACGGCAATCTGGGGAAACATCGACACCGACAGGATGGTCAGCATCAGAAGTGCACGGCCCCGGAAATGTACACGGGCAAGCGCGTAGGATGCAGTCACGGCGAGCAATATTGAGGCGGCGACCACGATGCAGGCAACGAGCAGTGAATTGCCGAGGCTGCGGATGAAGCTGCCTGTCGTCAGCACGCCGGTATAGTTCTCGAGCGAGATCGATGTCGGCCAGTAGGTCACGTCGAAAAGGGCTGTGCCGGCCTTAAAGCTCGTCAGGATCGCGTAGTAGAACGGGAACACTGCGACGATGACGATGACGGCAACCAGCAGATAGAACAGGGTGTTTTTTGTGGCTGTTAGCAGCATCAGCGTTCACTCCCCCCGAGTCTGACGCGGCCGAGCCAGATGTAGAGCACGGTGACTGAAGCGATGATGAGAAAGAGAACGGTGGAGGCAGTCGCACCGTAGGCGAACTTATCGAAATCGAACAGGTTCTCGCGCGCCATGACCGACATGGTCTTTGTCTGCGCGTTGTTGGGCGTCAGCACGTAAATCAGGTCGAAGATGCGCATAGCATCGAGCATGCGGAAAATTACCGCGACCATGATTGCCGGGCGCACCAGCGGCAGCGTCAGGCGCCAGAATACCCTGATCGGATTGATGCCGTCGATTTTTGCCGCTTCGTAGATATCGGCTGGAACCATCTGCAGAGCGGCGAGGATCAAAAGCGCCATGAAGGGCGTCGTTTTCCAGACGTCGACGATCAACACGGCAATCATCGCGGTCTGGGGATCGGCCGTCCATGCGATCTTGTGGCTGATAAGCCCGAAGCCGAGAAGGATATCGTTCAGGATGCCGAACTGATCGTTGAGCATCCAGGCCCACATCTTGGCCGAGACAATGGTCGGGATCGCCCAGGGGATAAGGATGGCGGCGCGAACGATGCCGCGACCGACGAATTGAGCATTCAACACAAGGGCGACGATCAGCCCAAGTGCGGTTTCGATCATCACTGACAGCAGCGTGAACTTTGCCGTGTTCCAAACGGCACCCCACCACGCGGGATCAGCCAGCAATCCCTTATAGACCGTGCGCCCGCTCTTCAGAGTGACCCAGGACAGATAATTGTCGAAACCGACGAACTTCGCGTCGCCAAGGTTCGTCAGGGACGCATTGGTGAAGCTGAAATAGATCGTGCGAAACAGCGGCCAGCCGGCAACGACCGCAAGGATGAACAGGGTTGGTGCCAGAAACATCCAGGCGGACCGGACGCGTTCAAAGCGCAACTCCGATGAGACGCTTTTGGCGCGCACGCCCGCCCTCAGCTTTTGCGAGACTGCAACTTCACTCATGGAATATCCGCTTCATGGGACGTCGACGGAAGTATGGTTGGGTCGGCAGCGGCGGAAGGCCAGCCGCTGCCGGTTCAATCGATTACCAGGAATCGCCTTTGAGCGTGGTCAGATCGGCTTCGAGAAGTTCGAGGTTTTCTTCGGCGGTACCGTTACCGGAGAGCGTGTTATGCACCGCGGTCCAGAACTTTGCGGAAACCTCGTTGTACTTGACCTTCGCGACTGCAGAGGGACGCGGTACGGCATTTTGGAAGATCGGCTTCCAATTCGGCATGAACGGCTGGGCAGCAGCGACGTCCTTGTCGTCGTAAAGCGCAGACCGGGTTGGCAGGTTGGAAAGCTCGATAGCGCGCTGCTTCTGGCTTTCCTCCGATGTGAGGAATTTGACGAGTGCGATGGCCACATCCGGACTCTTCGAGTATTTCGAGACGGCAAGATTCCATCCGCCGAGCGTCGAGGAAGGTTTGTCGCCTTCGGCGGCAACGGGAAGGGTCGTGACGTCGAACTTGCCCTTGACGGGGCTGTCAGGGCCATTGCCCAGCGCGTAGGCGTAAGGCCAGTTGCGCATGAACACGGCGTTGCCGGTCTGCCAGACGCCGCGGGATTCCTCTTCTTGATAAGCAAGCACGCCGCTTGGCGAAATCGTGCCGACCCAGCCCTTAGCCCGATCGAGTGCTGCCGCCGCCTTCTCGTTGTTGATCGAAATCGTGCCGTCCGTCTCGATGATCTGACCGCCGCCCGAAGACTTCACCCATTCGAGCGCATCGCAGGTCAGGCCCTCATAGGCATTGCCCTGGAAAACGTAGCCCCACAAATCCTTCTGGCCTGCAGCGCGCTCCTTTTCCTGGATCTCCTTGGCGGTTGCCTCCATCTCGTCCCAGGTCTTCGGCGGCTGCTTGCCGTATTTCTCGAGCAGATCCTTGCGATAGAAAAGCGCCGGCGCATCCGTGTAAAGCGGCATCGCGACCAGGCGGCCATTCACGGTCTGCGATGCGACGATCGCCGGGAAGAAGTCGCCGACGACGTCCTTGGTGGCGTCCTTCAGGTCGATGAACTGGTCGGCGAGCTGCGGAGCCCAGATGACATCCGTCTGGTAGACGTCGACGTCCGTGTTGCCGGCCGCGAGCCACAGCCGATATTGCGAAAACTGTTCCGTGGACGAGGACGGCATGGTGACGATCTTCACCTTGTTGCCCGTCGCTTTTTCGAAGGCGTCAAGCTGCTTGCGGAACAGATCAAGGTTCTTGCCGGTGGAACTCGCTGAAACACTGATCTCGGCGGCGTAGGACGGCAATGTCGCGCCAATAAGTGCAGCTGCCACGGCGACTGCTGTGAAACGAAACTTCATTTTTCCCTCCCAAAGACCAAATTGAAATCGATTTGGTTAGGAAAAACTGTCAGAAGGCCGGTATCATGTCAAGACTTGGCTCTGCTCGCGACTATAACTTGTGAATAACCGCGAAAATTCGTTTAAAATCAATGAGAATGCTGGACATGATGTTTTTTGAAGGACACGGCTGTTCGTTCCGGTGGCAACGAAATTGAAATCGATTTGAGAAAATATAGTTGACGGTATAGAATGTCGAGTTCGGGGCGCCGATGGTATAGAGCCAGGCAACGCAGGTGGTGAAAGTCATTTCAGTCAATGAAACTCAAAGAGTTCGCAAAACAACTTGGATTGTCCCCGACGACCGTCAGTCGTGCGCTCAGTGGGTATCCCGAGGTGAGCGAGGTAACGCGCGCCCGCGTTATTCAGGAGGCGGTGCGCCTGGGCTATCGACCGAACGTCAACGCCGTGAGGCTCAAGACCGGGCGGGTCGGCGCCATCGGCGTCGTCATGGGGCGCGCCGGTGAGTTCCATTTCGCGGAGTTCATGGCCGGTATGGCAGAACGTCTTGTGACGGAAGACACCGACATTCTGGTCATTCCGATGGCTGATCCTGAACACGATGCCGAGATGCAACTTTACAGGCGGTTGGCGGAAAGCCAGCGGGTCGATGCAATCATCGTGCACTCGCCCCGACCCAACGACCAGCGCATCGCGCTGCTGCACGAGCTCGGAATGCCGTTTCTCGTTCATGGCCGTTCCGACATCGACGTGCCGCACTCTTGGCTCGATATCGACAATGAAGGGGCCGTGCGCCGCGCGACCTCACATCTGCTCGATCTTGGTCATACCAGGATCGCGATGATCAACGGCCGCCAGGGAGCGACCTATGCACTGCATCGCGATATCGGCTATCGCAGCGCGTTGCAGAGCCACGGGATCGAAGTCGATCCGCAGCTGATCGCCAACGGCAATTTTACCGATGAGCTTGGCTTCCGTTTTGCGCGATCATTCCTCGAACAACCTAAGCCGCCAACCGCGTTTGTCGCCGGGTCCATGATGACGGCGCTCGGCGTTTACCGGGCCGCTCGTTCACTCGGTCTTCAGGTCGGCAGCGACGTTTCGGTTATCGCCCACGATGACGTCTTTCCCTATTTGACGGCCGACAACATGGTCCCGTCGCTCTCGGCCACCCGTTCGTCGATGCGCGCCGCAGGAACGCGGTGCGCCGATCTTGTGCTGCAGCTTCTGGCCGGGCGTTCACCACTGGAAATTCATGAGCTTTGGCCGGTCGAGCTCATCCTGCGCGAATCCACAGGACCCGTGCGGACGCTCCAGACTTGAGCGAGGGACGCCTGTAGGGCCTTCCGAACAGCAGCGGCACAGGAGCTTGGCCGGTTCGACTCTCCCCAAGGCGAGACGTATATTGCGAGGCAGAGAACGGCGCCGCGCTTTCAGAGATTATTGCCTCGCGGCGGCGCCCCGATGCATGGGGCTTGGCCGCGGCATCCCGCTTCGGCCCAGGAAGGGAAGGAGACAAAGCATGACTAATGTAGCGATCCACCCGATCGTGGATTCGGGATACCGAGCGACCGATGCATCATTCGCCGGGGGCACGCTTGTATGCAACTGCGCGAACAATCCGGTAAAAGTCCGCGTCAAGGGCGACATTGCCCATAACCATGCCTGCGGCTGCACGAAATGCTGGAAGCCGAATGGGGCAGTCTTTTCTGTGGTTGCAGTGGCGCCGACCAGCAACATCGAGGTGCTAGAGAATGGGAACAAACTCGCGGTCGTGGATACCTCCGCACTGATCCAGCGGCACGCCTGCAAGGAATGCGGGGTTCACATGTACGGGCCGGTTGAGCGCGAGCATGCCTTCCAGGGCCTTTCCTTCGTCCACCCCGAACGGTTCCAGGAGAAGAGTTGGGCAGCACCCGGCTTTGCGGCCTTCGTATCGTCAATTATCGAAAGCGGATACGACCCCGGTAAAATGGGCGCCGTACGCTCGCGGCTCAGGGAGGTTGGGCTTGAGCCTTACGATTGCCTTTCACCCGCGCTGATGGACGCGATCGCTACCTGGACGGCGAAAAAGGCAGGGGTTCTCGCGGCCTGATTTGGCGCAAATTCACCGGGTGCCGCCGCCAGTATCGCGGCGGTACTCCCATATCACTGTGACGGCTCACGATATGAGGCGGGCATTTCGGTGATTGATAGCTTGACCGTCGCCTGCGGATATTCGGCAGATCATCTGGCCATGCCCGTCGTCTGATCTGTTCCCGCCGCCTAAACGGCACATCCCTTCAGAAAGATATCCGCGCACATTCTTGCCCTTGCAGCGATTTCTTCGATATTGGGCGCCGGAAGTTGACGCAGCATGGCCGCGCGTTGGGGCTCCATGATCATCATGCCGCGCAGCATGCCGCAGGCTGCGTGCGGGTCCTCGAGCCTGATCAGCCCGTGCTCTACCTGGCGGCGCAGCCAGTTTTCCATAGACGTATTGGTTCTGACGATCGCTTTCTCGTAGAAGGAATTGGCGATTTCCGGAAAGCGGTCGGATTCGCCGATGACGAGGCGCGTGACGGTAATCGTGTCCTGTGAAAGCGTCAGCATGCCATAGGCCATCAGCATGCGTTCCAGCCCCTGCCGTAGCTCGGCGGTTGCAAGCGTGCCGGGGTCGAGCGCCAGAAGAAAGCGTCCGGTTCGATCCGAAACCATTTCGGAAAACAGATCTGCCTTTGTCGGAAACAGGCGATAGAGCGTCTTCGTCGAAACGCCGGCTTCCTGCGCGATCGCGGCGATGCTGGCCGCTGCGTAACCATTCTCGTGAAACTGTTTGTTGGCGGCCTCGATGATCACGCTGCGTGTGTCCTCGTCGCAGCGGATCTGCGGCCGGCCACGCGGTCTCTTCTCGATTTCGTGATTTTGGACCATCTCGATTTTCCAAATTCCAGTTGACATCTTCTGTTTAGCGCATATTTTGGAAAACATCAAGTTTCCTAAATGGTGCTTGAGCCAGATTTCAAGGCCGCGGCCGAGATGACAGCGACCTTTCACCAGGAGAGAGAGAATGTCCGTCAAGAAGCTGCATGCCCTGAACAACAACGCCACGCCGGTCGATGCATCGGCCCCCGAAACGGCAGCCGAAGCCATGCCCGCAGAGCTCGATGCCGGCAAGACGTCGCGTGTCATCGAGCCGGCCGTCGCTGCCCCGGCTGCGGAAGCACCAGCCCGCAAGCGCGGCGGCCGTTCTCTGCTGCTCGGCGTGGCTGCCATCGCCATCATTGCCGCGGCCGCCTATTATGGGCACAATTACTGGACGGTCGGCCGTTTTGAAGTCTCGACCGACGATGCCTATGTGAAGGCCGACAGCACCACGGTCGCTCCGAAAGTCTCCGGCTATCTTGCCGAAGTTCTCGTCGGCGACAATGAAACGGTCAAGGCCGGCCAGCCGCTCGCCCGCATCGATGACCGCGATTTCCGCACAGCACTCGATCAGGCGAAGGCCGATGTCGCAGCTGCCGAAGCGACCGTCAATGCCAAGCAGGCTTCGCTCAATATCCAGCAGTCGACGATTGCTGCCGCCCGGGCCACACTCGATGTCGACAAGGCCAATGAGACTTTTGCCGAGCAAAACAGCAAGCGTTACAGCAATCTTGCCACCAGCGGCTATGCGCCGGTTCAGACCGCTCAGCAGGCTGCCTCGGCAATCGCGGCGGCTCAAGCAACGATCGTGCGCGACACCGCTGGGCTCGAAGCCGCAGCGAAACAGGTCGATCTCCTGAATGCCGAGCTTGCCCAGGCGCGCGCAACACTCGCCCATGACCAGGCCGTTGCGCATCAGGCCGAGCTCAACCTCTCCTACGCGACGATTGTTGCACCGGTCGACGGCACGGTCGGCAATCGCACCCTGCGCGTCGGCCAATACGTCCAGGCCGGCACGCAGCTGATGGCGGTGGTTCCGACGACGGCCGCTTATATCGTCGCCAACTACAAGGAAACGCAGCTCACCGACGTCCACGCCGGTCAGCCTGTCGATATCGAGGTCGATATGTTCCCAGGCCGCACCTATCACGGCCATGTCGACAGCCTTGCTCCGGCAAGCGGTCAGGAATTCGCTCTCCTGCCGCCCGACAACGCCACCGGCAACTTCACCAAGGTCGTCCAGCGCATCCCGGTCAAGATCGTCCTCGATGGCGATGCCACCGAAAAAGATGATCTACGTCCCGGAATGTCCGTCCAGCCAAGCATCGACACCAAAGCCGATGCCGGCAGCCGCTAAGCGCTGAGGGCAGGAGATCGTGTCATGTCCAGTATCGCAGCAACATCAGGCGCTACGCCGCAGCCGAGCGCCAGCGCCAAAGAATGGATCGCCGTCCTCGCCGGCATGATCGGTGCCTTCATGGCGATCCTCAATATCCAGATTACCAATGCCTCGCTTCTCGATATCGAGGGCGGCATCGGGACGGGCGTCGACAACGGCGCCTGGATTTCCACGTCATACCTGATCGGCGAGATCGTCGTCATACCGCTGACGGCCTATTTCAGCAATGTCTTTTCGTTCCGCCGTTATATTCTCGTCAATTCCATCCTCTTCCCGCTCTTCTCGATGGCTTGTGCCTTCGCCCATGACCTCGGCACGATGATCCTGCTGCGCGGCCTGCAGGGCTTTGCCGGCGGCGTGCTGATCCCTATGGCCTTCACCATGGTGCTGACCAAGCTGCCGAAGGGGCAGCAGCCGCTTGGCCTTGCCATATTTGCCCTGTCGGTCACCTTCGCTCCGGCCATCGGCCCGACGATCGGCGGTTACCTGACGGAAAATTACGGATGGCAGACGATATTCTTCATCAACACCATCCCGAGCCTTATCATGGCGGCAGCTCTTGCCTTGACGCTCGACAAGCAGCCGATGCAGCTTCATCTCCTGAAGGAAGGGGATTGGGCCGGCATCATCACCATGGCGATCGGCCTTTCGGCGCTGCAGACCGTGCTCGAGGAAGGCAATAAGGATGACTGGTTCTCCTCGCCCTTCATCGTCAAGCTCAGCATCGTCGCCTTCGTCTTTCTTGCCGCCTTCATCTGGATCGAGCTGACGGTCAAGAAGCCGCTGGTCAAGCTGCGGTTGTTGACGCAACGCAACTTCGGCATCGGCGTCTTGGTCAATGTGCTGGTTGGCGTGGCGCTCTTCGGCACGGTGTATATCCTGCCGCAATATCTCGGCCAGGTGCAGCGCTACAATGCCGAGCAGATCGGCAATGTGCTTGCCTGGACCGGCTTGCCGCAGCTGCTGCTCATCCCGCTCGTGCCGGTTCTGATGAAGCGTTTCGACGCTCGCTATATCGGCTTCCTTGGTATCTCGATCTTTGCGATCAGTTGCTTCATGAACATCACGCTCTCGGCCAACAATGCCGGCGACCAGTTCTGGATCCCGAATATTGTGCGCGCCATCGGCCAGGCCCTGGTGCTGACCCCGATCACGGCCATTACCACGGCCGGCATTGCGCCCGCAGATGCCGCCGCCGCCTCGGGCCTCACGAATATGCTGCGCAATCTCGGTGGCGCGGTCGGCACGGCCTCGCTCGGCACGATCCTGACGAAGCGGGAGCAGTTCCATTCCAACATCATCGGCCAGTCGATTACGTTGACCCGTGATGAAGTCCGCGACCGCCTGACCCAGCTCACAGGTTATTTCACCCAGCATGGTGTCACCGATCCGGCGGTCGCATCGCAGAAGGCGATCGTCGCGCTTGGTCAGGTCGTCAAGCGCCAGGCGCTGATCATGGGCTTCAGCGATACGTTTGCTGTCATCGGCGTGGTGCTGGCTCTGGCGGCAATTGCTCTGCTTCTCACCAAAAAGCCACAGGCTGGCGGAGGCGCAGGCGCCCATTGAGGCACCTGTCCAGCACATATCAACCAGACGATCTGCAGCAACCAACACCGGTCGGAGACGGCCGGGTGAGCTCACGCGAGCGCTTGGGCGACGTCGGCTTGATGTCTTGCTTGTAGATCCGCGGCGGAGGGTGCGACAACTCTCAACAAAGGCAATAGTTGCTCCCCCTGGCGCTTGATCTCGGAGAGATAGGGCGTGTCGGAAAGCACGAAATGGCTGATGCCGAGCGCCTGGTATTTGCGCAGCGAGCGGGCGACATCCGCAGCGGAGCCCACCAGCCAGGTGGTGCCCGCACCACCACCACCGAACTTGCCGGGCGTGGTGTAGAGATTGTCGTCGAGCACTTCGCCGCGCTGATGCAGGTCGAGCAGGCGCTGCTGGCCGACGGCGACCGCCCGTTGGTGATCATGCCAGCCGACACCGTTATTTTTTGCCATTTCGGCCACCTTGGCTTCGGCATCGGCCCAGGCCTCTTCCGTCGTGTCGCGGACGAGTGTCGTGATCCTTAGTCCAAATTCAAGCGGCGGCAGATCGCGGTCGAGGTCGCGGCTAAGCTGCTTCAGACGCTCTATCCGCTCCCTTACGCCGTCAAGCGGCTCCCCCCAGAACAGCTGGATATCGGCCTCTGTGGCCGAAACTCGCTCGGCTGCTTCCGATGCCCCACCGAAATAGAGTTTCGGGTGACGGCGCACTCCGCGGGCTTCGATGCGCGGCACGACAGTGGAGTCGCTGACCCCGAAATGTTCACCTGCATAGGTGACATTTTCTTCGGTCCAGAGCCTTCGCACCAGGCGCATGAACTCCTTGGTGCGGGCGTAGCGATGGGCCTGATCACCCTCGTTGTCGCCATAGGCGGCAAGATTGTCCTTGCCCGAGACGATGTTGACACGCACGCGTCCGCCGGTGAGGTGATCCAGAGAGGCAGCCGCCGAGGCGAAATTGGCCGGCCGCCAATAGCCGGGGCGGATTGCAATCAGCGGTTCGAAAGTGGTCGTGCGGGCCGCAAGAGCCGTTGCGACCGTGAAGGTGTCCGGGCGGCCCCAGCCAGTGCCGATGAGCGCGCCCTTCCAGCCATGCTCTTCAAGCGCCTTGGCGTGGCTCGTCAGCGTTTCCAGGCTGTTGTGGTTTTCGACCGCGGAATCGCCGCGGTGGCCGGCTTTGACGGCATTGGGGATATAACAGAGGAATTCCGGGTTGCTGCTCATGCGATGCGCCTGCGGTTTTTACCGGTTCGAAGGATGGGCGACGGGGCTCCAATTCGAGCCCTGTCGCCTGCGTGGCAGAAACAAGAAACTATCCCGCTGCGCGAGCCGCTTCGCTCTGCCGGGCCTTGAGTGCGAGCGCGTTTGCGGGACGCCGCAGGCCGAGGTTCTCGCGCAGCGTCGTGCCCTCATATTCCTCGCGGAAAAGACCGCGCTTGCGCAGGATCGGCACGACCTGATCGACGAAATCCGTCAGTCCTGTCGGCAGGATCGGCGGCATGATGTTGAAGGCATCGGCCGCACCATTGTCGAACCATTCCTGCATCGCGTCGGCCACCTGTTCCGGCGTACCGACGACGGTGCGATGTCCGCGAGCCGTGGCGACCGCCAGATAGAATTCTCGCAGCGTCATGTTGTTGCGGGAGACGAGGTCGGTGACCAGTTTCAGACGGCTCTTGTTGAGTTCGGTCGTGTCAGGCAGCGGCGGGGCCGGATCGTCGAGGGAGTAGCCGGAGAGATCGACGCCCTTATAATGGCGGGACAGGATATTCCAGGCGACCGAGGGGTGAACGAGCGACTGGATGTAGTCGTAATTCGCCTTGGCCTCAGCCTGCGTGCCGCCGAGGACGGGAAAGATGCCGGGACTGATCAGCAGCTCGTCGGAGCTACGCCCGTAGCGGGCAAGCCGTCCCTTGACGTCCGAATAGAATTCCTGGGCGTCTTCCAGCGTCTGGTTGGCGGTAAAGATCATTTCGGCAGTACGCGCCGCGAGCTCGCGCCCCGGTTCGGATGCGCCGGCCTGGACGATGACGGGATAACCCTGAACCGGGCGGCCGACATTCAGGGGACCGCTGACGGTGAAGAACTGGCCCTTATGGTCGAGCTGATGCACTTTGTCGGGATCGAGATAGACGCCGCTTTCCTTGTCGCGGATGAAGGCGTCATCCTCATAGGAATCCCACAAACCCTTCACCAGATCGACGAATTCCTCAGCACGCGCATAACGGTCAGCATGGGCGGGATGTCCGGGGATTGAGAAGTTCTTGGAGACATCCGCTCCCGTGGTGACGACGTTCCATGCTGCCCGTCCCTTGGAAATATAGTCGAGCGAAGCGAACTTGCGGGCAAGCAGATAGGGGTCTTCATAGGTGGTGGAGGCGGTTGCGACAAAGCCGATATGGCTTGTTACCTGCGAGAGCGCCGCCCACAGCGTGACCGGCTCGAAATGAGCGCCTTGCGCCGTTCGGCGCAGCGCCTCGGGATCTTTTGCCCGCTCCCAGCCGGCCGGGCTATCGGCAACGAAGACCAAATCGAATTTGCCGCGCTCGGCAGTTTGCGCGAGCTCGCGATAGTGATCGATGTTGAGGCCGGCATCGGCCTGCGCATCGGGGTGGCGCCAGGCGGCGATGTGATGGCCCGTTGCCATGATGAATGCGCCAAGCCGCATCTGTCTTTTCTGACTAGCCATGATGATCTCCGTTGAGTTTCAGGCAGCGCGGCGGCCGGGAACATTCACCCCGAGCCGGCCAAGCAGTTGGGTCCGGATTTGTGCGAAACGCCGATCGCCGTGATCACGGGGCGCCGGCAGATCGATGTGCAGATCTTCGACGAAACGCCCTTCGTCGAGCACCAGGATCCGGTCGGCGAGCGAGATCGCCTCATCGACATCATGGGTAACGAGGAGAACGGCGGGACGGTGCCTGGCGCAGAGTTCGCGCAAGAGGTCATGCATTTTCAGCCGGGTCAGCGCGTCGAGGGCGCCGAACGGCTCGTCGGCGAGAAGCAGGGCCGGCTCCCGTACCAGCGAACGGGCAAGGGCCACCCTCTGCTGCTCGCCGCCCGATAGCTGGTTTGGCCAGGCCGTTTCCCGTCCTTCGAGACCGACTTCGGCGAGCGCCTTGCGACCGGCTTCCTGTCCGGCGCCGCCCGGCAGACCGAGCGTGACATTCTGGATGGTTGTACGCCATGGCAGCAGTCGCGCATCCTGGAACACCACCGAAAGCCTTTCGGGCGTCTCCAGCGCGCCGGTTCCCTCGACCTCATGATCGAGACCGGCAAGGGCACGCAGAAAGGTGCTCTTGCCCGAACCGCTCTTTCCGAGCAGGGCAACGAACTCGCCCTCTCCAATATCGAGATCGACGCCGTCGAGGATCGTCTTTGCCGCAAAGCGGCGAACGAGCTTTTCGACGTGGACGGCAGGTTTCAGTTGGCCAGGGTGCGGCGCCATTTGAGGGCCCTCCGTTCGATGAGGCGGACGATGCCATCCGAAACGAGACCGAGCAGCACATAGACCACGAGGCCGACGAGGATGACGTCGGTCTGGCCGTAGGTGCGGGCGAGGTCGATCATATAGCCGAGGCCGCTGGTGGAATTGATCTGTTCGACTACCACGAGCGACACCCAGCACAGGGTGACGGCAAAGCGCAGGCCGAGGAGAAAACCGGGCAGAGCACCCGGTAGCACGACGTGGAAGATGAAATCCCTCTGGCTCATGCGTAGGGTTTCCGCGAGCTCGACATAGCGGCTGTCGATGCTGCGCAGGGCATTATGCGTGTGGATATAGATTGGAATGACGACGGCGAGCACGATGGTCGTGACCTTCATGCCTTCGCCAATCCCGAACCAAAGAATGAAAAGCGGGATCAGCGCCAGTGTCGGGATAGCGCGTTTGATCTGGATCGGTCCGTCGATTAGCGCCTCGCCGATGCGCGACAGGCCGGCGATGAGCGCGAGGGCGGTGCCGACGACCAGGCCGATGCTGAGGCCGAGCAGCGCACGGGTCGCAGATGTTACGAAATTGTCCTGCAGGCGGCCCTCGGCGATCAGACGCCCGAAGGCCTCGACGACCGTCCAGGGTGCCGAGAGAATGCGCGGATCGATCCATCCGAGCCCCGACCCGGCAACCCATGCCAGCACCAGCAGGGCCGGACCGATCTGCAGTCCGAAGGGTATTTCGCGTCCGGGGCCGAGCCTGCGGCGGGCGCGGGCGTGGCCCGGCTTCGGCGCCGCGCGCACGGCAACGCTTTCGCGCGCCGACGTCCATCGTGTCTTGACGTTATCTGCATCCCAAGTGGTTGCCATGCTTCCGATCTCCTCAATCTATGCCTGTTGGGACGGCACGCTGGTCACTGGCTCCTGCTCAGAGCGGATGCAGCGACTTTTTCGAAGCGGTTGTCGAAGATCTTTTCGACGTCGAACGGCTTGTAGCCGAGCTCTCCAGCCAGCAGGTTGATGGTGTCCTGGTGGCGCTTTTTCACGTCGGCCCAGCTATCGGGGATCACCTGCGTGCCGGCGAGCTCGACGAGAAATTCGGCATCCTCGCGGCTCAGGCCCTGCTGGCCGATATAATATTCCTTGATCCAGATGTCGGGATGCTGATCGATCCATTCGGTGGCGCGTGCCCAGAGGCGGACATATTGGGCGAGAGCGGCCGCTTTGGCAGGATCATCCAGCACCCATTGCGGTGCATAGAGATGCGACGGGTCGTCCCGCAGGCCATGTTCGATGAGGGTGGCGCCCTCCCGACCGTATTGAGCGATATAACGACGGATATAGACGCCGCCGAGGGGCGCGATATCGACCTGCTTGCTTGCCAGTGCCTTTGGATAGACATCGCCCGTGCTCGGCAGTTCGACGAGGGTGGCGTCCTTCTTCGTCAGTCCCGCGGCATGGAGCGCGCGAAGGACGAGGGTGCCCTGCGCCTGGCCGGGGCTGAAGGCGATGCGCTTGCCGCGGAAATCTGCCAGCGACTTGACGTCGACACCGGGTGCTATGCCAAAACGGTAGATCGGATTGGCAATCGGGTCCTTCCGTTCGCGATAGGCGATATTGCGGACCGGCAGATTGTTCCAGTTCGCGAAGATCGAGGGGATTTCGGCGACGGAGCCGACGTCGAGCGCGTGGGCGCGGAAGGCCTCCGAGGTTTGTGGGCCGCCGCTGAGATTGGCCCATTTGACCTCAAAGGTCAGTTCCTTAATGAGACCGGAAACCTCTAGAGCTTTCTGCGTGACCGGGTCACCGACTGTCAGAACCGTTTCCGGTGGCACCTTGTCGAGCAGTGGTGCGCTCGTTTCGGCCACCGCGTTGCCGAACATGCCGAGGGAGATGAGGCCGAGGCCAAGCACAGCCGTTCCCAATGTCTTTGCCAGTGTCATCGTCGATGTTTCCCGTTTATGGTTGCAATGGGCAGGGAGCGATGACAGAGAGGGTGTCTAATTTTCTATAGAATCTATAGACTATTTATTCCTTTCGTTCGCCGGTTCATGAAAAATCATACCAAGGGAAAAGACCAGATGGGTGCCGACGTCGCTTGCCGCAGACAGGTTTAGTTTCGGTACGGGCGAGAAGACGTGGTCTGAAGTTTCGATGAGATCGAGGTCAGAGCAGCGAAGCCGATACAATCCCCCAGCCTTTCGTAACATAAACCTACAACCGGACTTTCTCTTAACTTTCCAGAAACCCTGTCTTGCTTCGGAGAGTAGATGAAAACCTCCTTCGGTGCAGAATGGTTACATTCCTTTACGTTCCGCTGTTAAAGTCACGTCCGAAAGATCCGCTAACGCGGCTTTACGGTTGAGATAACGATGCTTGGTGCCGAGATCCTCGCATTCCTGCAGGCATGTCCGATGACGGTGCTCGTGCTCGACACTGCCGGCCGCATCATCTTTGTCAATGAAGCCGGGAAGCTTATCCATCTCGAAGACAGGCTTGTCGGCATGGATATCGCCCGATTTATGCCGGAATGGCCCTTGCTTTCGGGTGTCTCCACTGCCTTCGTCTGCGATCGCTTCGGTCATCGTCAACTATGCCGCGTGCGGGTGATGAACTGGCCGGTTGGTACGAAGGCGGCCACGGTGATTTTCCTCGAACCTGCCGATGCCGAGCGCCCGGCAGGCTATGCGGCGCGCGAGGCCAATTTGCGCCTGCGTTATGTCATCGAGATGTTGCCGGAGGCGGTCTGCGTTTTCGACGCGAGTGACCGCTATGTGCTCTGGAACCAGAAATATGCCGAGCTTTATGCTGACATTGCGGAGCACCTTAGGCCCGGTATTGCCTTTGAAGAAATTTTGAGGATCAGTCTTGCCGGCGGCGAGATGCGCGAACTTGTCGAGGACAAGGAAGCCTGGTTCAGAGAGCGCATGAAGAAATTCCATCAGCCTGTTGCGCAAGAGGAGCAGCAGTTGCGGGATGGCCGGTGGCTGCGCCACGACGACCGGCGCACGCCCGACGGCGGCGCGATCGGCATGCGTATCGATATTACCGACCTCAAGCAGCGGGAGGACTGGCTCCGCCAATTGTTCGATGCCAATCCAATGCCCATGCTTCTATGCGATGGCAACAGCCTCGCCATTCTTCAGGCCAACAAGGCAGCCGTTGATTTCTACGGCTTCCAGCGTTCGGACCTTCTGTCGAAGCGGGCGTGCGACATGCATGCTGAAGGCGAAGTCCACGCTTTCGAGAAGGCTTTGCTCGACCTGGAAGGTCACTGCGATGCGCGAACGATCTGGCGTCAGACGACGCGTGAGGGATTGGAGCGCCATGTGCTGATCTATGTCCGGCTGCTTTACGAGGGCTCCGAGCGCCGGTTGCTGCTCACCGTGGCCGATGTCAGCGACAGAATTCTTGCAGAGGCCGAAGCCAATCGCTTGGCGCATCATGATGTTCTCACGGGCTTGCCGAATAGAATGCAGTTCTACAAGGCGCTCGCAGGTGCGCTTGTGTCGGGGCAGCGGGAAAAGGTCGTCATCTGCTATCTGGATCTGGATGGGTTCAAGCCCGTCAACGACACGTTTGGCCATGCGGCCGGCGATGAAGTGCTAAAGAGTGTCGCCAAGCGGCTGCAGATACAGGCACGAGAGCATCTGGTTGCCCGCCTCGGCGGCGATGAATTTGCAATCCTGATGACCGGCGAGAGAGCCGAGTCGGTTGACCTGGCCGAACGCTGTATCGCCTCCTTCGAGGAGCCTTTCGCCATCAACGGTCTTGCCATCCGGCTTGGAGTGAGCATCGGCATTGCCGCCGCCGACGGGTCCGATGGCGAAGCGCTCATGCAGGAGGCGGACCGGGCGCTCTATCGCGCCAAGGCCGATGGTCGCAACACTTGGCAGATGATGTCGGAGGATGGGCCTGTTCTCAAACGGGCCAAAGCCTGACCGGGCGGTCAGCCATTGTCCTGTCTTGTCACCAGCAACCAATCACGCAGGATTCCTGCCTCGCGTGAGAGCCCCTTCGCCTCGATCAGCCAGTAGGCCTTGTCCATATCGGACGCCCTTTCGAAGAGGGAAACGAGGGTGCCCGCGGCGATCTCTTCTGCGATCAACGCAGTCGGGCAAAGGCCGATACCCTGACCGCTGATCAACGAACCGATCATGAGATTGAAATCGGCAAAGACAGGCCCGGCTTTCGGTGCGGAATGAATGCCCGCGCTTGACAACCAGCGCGCCCAGGCGTCGGTCGTCTCGTCATGCAGGAGTTCGCAGGCAAGCAGGTCGACCGGCGCGTGAAACGGACCGCGCTGAGCGAGAAATCCCGCCGAGCAGGTGGGTCTGGTCTCGGCATTCAGGAGCTTGATCGCGCCGGCACTCGGCCGGGGGCCGTGGCAGATCAGGAGGTCGGCGCCTGCCGCCTCCGGTGTCCTGGCATCGAGCGCATAGACAATATTGATCCGGATTTCGGGATAGGCCGCTCTCAACCGAGGCAATTGCGGAATGAGCCAGCGCACCGCCATGGAAGGAATACAGGCAACACTGACCGGCCGACTGTTTGCCTCCAGCCGCAATTGCCCAGCGGCGACTTCGATGTGGGCTAGCGCATGCGTGGCCGCTGCGCCGAATTCCCTGCCGGCAGCCGTCAGTGTCACGCCGCGGCTATGGCGCAAAAACAGGGGAACGCGAAGCCAGTTCTCCATCGCTCTCACATGTTGGCTGATGCCGGCGGATTTCAAATTCAACTCGTCCGCCGCCCTGACGAAACTTTCGTGGCGCGCGGCGGCTTCGAAAGCCCGCAACGATGCGAGGGGGAAATTTCTCATATGGTATGACTAAGTAAAACTTGCTCAAAGGGCAAGGATCATCTCGGTTGCCCAAAGGCGTAGCCTCGTTAAGAGTGATCGCAACTTATCGTGGGGCGCGGCGGCATGCCGCGTGCCGATTGCCAGTAAAACGGAAATCAGGATGCCGAAGCAGTCGAAAATGCCAGTTCCTTCTGACGCAGCCGAGCGACGCTCGGCACCGCCCGTCGTCGTCTATCCCGTCGAGACACTGCCGTCGGCCGATCTCAGTCTTCTTGAGACAGCCCGCCAAACATTGACGAAGGTCGGTGAAACGATCGTGCCGCCGCGCGAAGCAGGCAGCTTCCATGTTCCGCAGGGGCATTTTTTTCGAATCGTCAGCGTGGACGGCCCGCAGGTCGGCGACCTCAATCTGTGGAACGCCGCGGATCTCACCGAACGGTTTTTCAGCGGCAAGACGAGGGCACTGCATGCCACGCATGTCGGTGTCGGTGATCGTCTCTGGAGCACGCTGCCATACCTGCGCCCCATGGCGACCATCACCTATGACAGCCTCGGCTGGTACGGCTGGGACGATGATGGCGCCGGCGTTCATGATGTTATCGGCACCCGTTGCGATCCCTATACCAACCGGTTGCTGAAGGGCGACAACTACCATCACTGCTGCCATTCGAACCTGACCCGAGCGCTTGCCGCCGACAGGAGCATGCCGCTTGAGCAGGCAGAGATGCATGTGCATGATGTGCTCAACGTTTTCATGTGCACCGGCTTCACCAAGGATACACACCGATATTTCATGAAGGCCAGTCCCGTTCGGCCAGGAGATTTCATCGAATTCTTTGCAGAGATCGATCTTATCGGCGCCTTATCGGCCTGCCCGGGTGGCGATTGCGGTGCAGGCCATTCCAGCGATGCAGCTGCCTGCCATCCGCTGAAGGTCGAAATCTGGAAGGCCGATCCGGCGACGCTCGCCGACTGGACGCCGCCAAAGCCAAATCCCTACCCGAGAACGCACCGGTAAAGCGGTAAGCCGCGGGGACTTTCGGAGGCGAGCGGTCAGACGATCAGGATTGCCCTGAAGTCGTTGACATTGGTGCCTGTCGGGCCAGTTTCGAACAGGTCGCCGATGGCCTTGAAGCCGGAATAGCTGTCATTGGTGTCGAGCAGGTGGCGCGGGCCGAAGCCGGCTGCGCGCAGCCGCTTGACCGTGCCACCATCGGCAAAGGCACCGGCATTCTTCTCCGAACCGTCGATCCCATCGGTATCGGCCGCAAGCACGTGAACGCCGTCATAGCCGTCGATCGCCAGCGCCAAAGCGAGCGCGAACTCGCCGTTGCGTCCGCCCTTGCCGCCCTTGGCGCGTAAGGTCACCGTCGTCTCACCGCCGGAGAGGATGACAACCGGCTTGCTGAACGGCCGGTCGCGTCCGGCGACTTCTCGGGCAATCGCCGCATGCACCAGCGCCACGTCGCGTGATTCCCCTTCGACGGAATCCGACAGAATCGCCGGCGCAATGCCTTGCGCGCGGGCGAGCGCGGCTGCGGCTTCGAGCGATACGCCGGCCGAAGCGATGATATGATGTTCGTGACGGACAAAGACCGGATCGTCCGGCCGCGGCGCATCGGCTTTCGAGGAGTTCAGATGATCAATGGCTGACTGCGGGAGCTTGAGACTGTATTGCTGTATGATCTGAAGCGCGTCATGCCGGGTCGAGTTGTCGGGGACGGTCGGCCCTGAGGCGACATGGGCGGGGTTGTCTCCGGGAATATCGGAGACGATCAGGCTGACGACCCGGGCTTTGGTCGCGGCGGCAAGCCGGCCGCCCTTGATGGTGGAAAGATGCTTACGCACGACGTTCATGGCCGAGATCGGCGCGCCGGAGGCGAGCAGCAGCTCGTTGAGCAGGATCTCGTCCTGCAACGTCAGGCCTTCGGGCGGAGAGGGCAGCAGTGCTGAGCCGCCGCCGCAGATCAGGGCGATGACGAGATCGTTTTCGCTCAGTCCGGCAACGGCTTCCGTCAGCCGCCTGGAGGCGGCGAGGCCGGCTGCATCCGGAACGGGGTGGGCGGCTTCGATGATCTCGATGTGTTTTGTTTCGCAACCATAGCCATAGCGGGTGGCGACCACGCCTTCGAGTGGCCCATTCCACACGCTTTCCAGCGCACGCGCCATCTGCGCAGCACCCTTGCCGGCGCCGATCACCACCGTCTTGCCCTTTGGTTTTTTCGGCAGATGCGCGGTGATGCCGGTCAGCGGATCGGCGGCGCGCACGGCTGTCGAAAACAGGCTCGTCAGGAAATCGCGGGGGGAGGACAGGGGCATGATGATCTCTCTGGAGACACGGGCAGGAGGATGGCTTCCGCTCTCATACGCTTGACTGTCGACATATCGCTTGTCAATGCAGCGACAACACCTCTCCGTTCGGTGCGATTGATAATCGTCCCTATGCGGCTATCTATCAAAGGGAAAATCAACAATCATTTGGAGAATTTGCATGGTCAACGAACAGCAGTTGATCTCGAAAATTACCTGGCGGCTCATGCCATTCCTCGGAATCCTTTACCTCATTGCTTATATCGATCGTCAGAACGTCAGTTTCGCCAAGCTGCAAATGGTCGACGCTCTCGGTATGAGCGAATATGCCTATGGGCTTGGCGCCTCTCTCTTTTTCATCGGCTATTTCCTTTTTGAAGTGCCGAGCAACCTGTTTCTTGAAAAGTTCGGCGCGCGTGTCTGGTTCGCGCGTATTCTGGTCTCCTGGGGCATCGTCACCATCCTGCTTTCCTATACGCAGAACGCGCCGATGTTCTATATCCTGCGCTTCCTGCTCGGCGTCTGCGAAGCAGGCTTCTTTCCGGGTGTCCTCTATCTCCTGACGCTCTGGTTCCCGTCGGACTATCGCGGCCGCATGGTGGGGCTCTTCATGATCTTCAGTGCGCTCGCCAACGCCGTCGGCGCTCCTGTTGGCGGCATGCTGCTCGATCTCGATGGTTTCCTTGGCCATGCCGGTTGGCAATGGGTCTTCCTGGCGACGGGTATTCCGGCTGTGATCGCCGGTGTCGTTACCTTCTTCTATCTCTGGGATCGGCCCGAGAATGCGAGCTTCCTCAGTGGTGAGGAGAAGAGCTGGTTAGCAGACCGGCTCGCATCAGAGAATTCCGGCATGGACCACAATGCCGAAAACGGCTTCAAGGCGCTGATCGACCCCCGTGTCCTGTTGATGGCGCTCTGCTACATCGCCTTTCCGCTGGCCGCCTATGGCCTCAGCTATTGGCTGCCGACCATCGTGAAGGCCTTCGGCGTCAGCAACACCGTGAACGGTTTCCTCAATATCATTCCGTGGATACTGGTGGCGATCGCCCTCTGGGCGGTGCCGGCTGCCGCCGACAAAGTGAAGGCGAAGACGCCTTATATCGTCATCCCGGCCTTCATCGGTGCGGCTTGCCTGCTGCTCTCGGCGCTCCTTCCCAATAACACGCTACAGTTCATCTTTCTCTGCATTGCTGCAGCCGGCATCTTCGCGCCGCAACCGGTCTTCTGGAGCCTGCCCTCCCGCTTCCTGAAAGGAGCGGGCGCCGCGGCAGGTCTCGCCGCCATCAATTCCGTCGGCAATCTTGGCGGCTTCATCGCCCAGAACGCCGTGCCATGGATCAAGGACGAAACCGGAAGCACGATTGCGCCGATGTTCTTCCTGGCGGTCTGCCTTGCCGCCGGCGCCCTGCTCGTATTTGCGGTTGCCATGATGATGGCGCGCAAACAGCGTGACGCCGTACCACGCGGCGCTTGAGGGTTTTAATGTCGAAAGCCCCGGCACGAACGGTGCCGGGTCTCTTTGCATGGGACGGGCTGCCGGGGAAGCGTATGGCGGCGCCTAGGAGGAAGCCTCTCCGACGTCCGGCGCACGGTTTTCGAAAACGGCGCGCGGCCCGCGGTCATGCGCTCTCGTAATCCGAATCCGCTCGGCGACCGAGTGAAGACCTCGGCGTCGAGTCCTTCGGCGATCGGCAAGAAAGCGCTTTCGCGCTCGATCATGCTCGGCGTGCCCGTGTTGGAGCCGGCGACCGCCAACCGGCGCGGTCCAGCCTCGAAAAACACTGTTGCCGCCTTGCGCGAGGCTTCCGAATTTCGGCACGCACATGATTGGCGTCCGGTTCGGAACAGCCGATGACGATGGCGGCTGACCGTTGCGCTGCGCGAGCTGGAAGGAACTTGCGGGCGGTCAGCCGGAGAAATGGCGATTGCTTCTGCGCGACGGCCGATCAGCATCTTCTGGGCGAGCAGTAGTTCGTCTTCGGTCTGGCCGGTATCGATGAGGATAGGGATGCTGCCACGCTGAATAAGTAATTTGGCAAGTGCTGCGGCGAGATGCGCACGAAAGCCGACTTCCGGCTGGTGGCAACCGACGAGGCGACTCTGGTTCGCAAGTACGCCGCGCGAGATCGTTGACGTGGTAGCCGAGCTCCTCGAAAGCGCGCAGCACTTTCTCGCGCGTTGCCGGCGCAACGCTTGCCCCGGGTGTGTACGCGAGACCGCCGAGCGGGAAACGCCGGCGAGTTGCGCCACCGGTTCGGCGCTCACGAAGCGCATGCGGTCTTTTTTCGTCGCCTTCGTGTCGTTCATTACGGGCCGTTGCTCATCGGCTTTCCCTACCACTGTATAGAGAAGCAATGGCAGTAAATCGACACCCGAGCACCGACGAAAGCGCTGGCTTTGAATTCCGCGGGATTTTCCGGAGGAACGAAAGGCATCGCTAAGGAGCCGGCGTGAGGACGCGGACCGTTGAAAAGAGGCTCCGCGAGCCGTTGACCAGCCAAGTATCGACATCGTTCTCGACGCGAATGACAGAGGAATAAAATCGCTCGCAAAGGCATCAGATTTCGCAGCGACGGACGGCGGCGCTCGTTGATCTCAGCTGTCGTGGAAAGTCGAGATTGCCGGATGCAATCTCGACAAAGGGGCAGAGTTCAGCGGCAGTGACGAATGATCGAGCCAGCGCCGCTACAAGACCTGGGTTAACCGGCCATGGGTCGGCGGATGGCTAGTCGCAGACCCGCACTGTTTCCGTATGATAGCCGCCATCGTAATGGTTCCGGACATCACGGTCCTCATACCAGCATCTCGGAGGCGGCGGGCCTGCATCATAATAACGAGGACCCTCGACATAACGCGGTCCGCTATTGGCGAGCGCACCACCGACCAGGCCGCCCACAACACCTGCGGCAACGCCGCCGGCAATGATGCGCCCCGTATTGTCGTGGTGATGATGGTCGCGCGCGGCAGCAGGCTGAATGGCTGCGCCCAGCAGGGCCGTCGCGATCAACAGACTGCTAATAATTTTCTTCATGGCATTCTCCATTTAGTCTCAAACGCCCCATGGAATATAAATGCGTGAGCACGGCGTTTGTTCGTTCAAATCGTGCGCCTTTTAAGGCAGACCCTCCGTCAGTATCGGCGCAACCCTCAAAATAACGCCCGATGGGACCAAGATCGCTGTTGGCGCCAAAGATGCGACCCCAGACGCCGGGCGGTGGTCCGTTGACGCCGCCCTCTGACGCACCTCCCCGTGCGCCAGGCCCGGAATATACTAAAGCACTGCGCGGCCCATCAGAAGCGATTGTCTCCGCGCCCATTCGTTGCGTTACCAGCGGCGCGATCAGCTGCACCGGTACCTCAGGCCGAATATTGGGAATCGGCGGAGGGGGCTGCCCAGCGGCGGACGTGTGCGGTGGAGGAATCGTATTCCGCCGGAACTAGTCGTCGTCGATGGCATTCGTCTGGCTGACGCCGCCGCGATCGTGTGAGAACGCCCCGATTTCTGCTCCGAGCGATTTTCATCATGCGCCATCACCTCAATCTGTCCAAACGCCGCATAGGACGACATCGGACCGAAATTCATTCCTGCTAAATGCGCAGTCCGCCGTCCAGCGGCAGGCAAGTCATATCTCCCAAAGCTCAATCAAGCACCTAGTAAGGCCCGCAGGGGACGGCAATGACACCGAGACGCCGTCGCAATGGCAACGGCGCGACAGTGGATACAGTAGTCCGAAATGTTCCCGCCGCCAATGTTCATTTGAACATTCCGGTCTTCGCTCTTTGGGCCGGCACCCTCCAGAGAGCTTCCCGTTTTCAGCCAGGGGGGATGTTGCTCCTTAATGCCAACATATTCCCCGCGTTTTGACGCTTCTTTTGCTCGAAGACGTGTCGAAGATGTTCATTTGAACATTTCCTTGTTGCAATAGGAAGGTCAGCTGGTAGGGTTGTGCGGCGTTCGGAGCGGGAGGCTCCAAACATCAACATTGGGAGTGAGAGATGAATAAGGCTGCTTATTATCTGTCTGCGGGCCTGCTCAGCCTGTCTTTGACTGTGCCAGCCATGGCGGCGACCAAGATACAATGGTGGCACGCGATGGGTGGCGAGAACGGCGCCAAGCTTGAGGAAATCGCCAAGAACTTCAACGCGTCGCAGACCGATTATGAGATCGTCCCCGTCTTCAAGGGAACCTATGACGAGACCCTTACCGGAGCCATTGCTGCTTTCCGCGCCAACCAGCAGCCGGCAATCGTTCAGGTCTACGAGGTGGGAACCGGAACGATGATGGCAGCGCAAGGCGCCATCTATCCCGTCTACGAACTCATGAAGGACGAAGGGGAAGCTTGGGACCAGAGCAAGTTCATCGCTCCCGTCGTAGGATATTATTCGGACACGAACGGAAATGTCCTGTCCTTGCCGTTCAATTCCTCGACCCCGATCATGTATTACAACAAGGATGTCTTCAAAAAAGCGGGACTTGATCCTCAAACGCCACCTAAGACCTGGGCCGATGTCGAGGCATTTTCGCGCAAGATCATGCAATCGGGCGCGGCCAAATGCGGGTTTACTAGCGCCTGGATCTCCTGGATCCAGACCGAGAACCTCAATGCACTGCATGACAAGCCCTATTCGACCAAGGCCAACGGTTTTGGTGGTCTCGACGCCGAATTCACCTTCAACAACGAGCTGACGGTTCGCCATTGGGGCAATCTGAAAAAATGGCAGGACGAAGGCCTGTTCAAGTTCGGCGGGCCTGGCGGCGGCGATAACGCCCCGCCGATGTTCTATTCGCAGGAATGCGCCATGTACATGAATTCGTCCGCAGGCCGGGCTGGTGTCGTGAACAATGCCAAGGGCTTCGAAGTCGGGTTTGCGCCTCTCCCATACTATAATGATGTCATCGAGCAGCCTTTGAACTCGATCATCGGCGGTGCCACGCTGTGGACGCTCAAGGGGCGGCCCGAGGAAGAATACAAGGGTGTCGCAAAGTTCTACAGCTATCTGCAAAAGCCCGAAGTCCAGGCCGACTGGCATCAGTTCTCCGGCTACCTGCCGATCACCGAAGCTGCTTACAAGCTCGGACAGGAGCAGGGCTATTACGACAAGAACCCCGGCGCTGATATCGGCATCAAGCAGCTGACGCGCGTAACCCCTACGGAAAATTCGAAGGGCATCCGCTTCGGAAACTACGTACAGGTCCGCGGCATCATCGACGATGAATTTGCCGCTCTTCTGTCGGGCAAGAAAACGGCCAAGGAAGCGCTCGATTCCGTCGTGGCACGCGGCAACGAACAGCTTCGCGACTTCCAGTCCTCCAATCAATAGTCCGCACCCAAGGGCCGGCTTTTGCGCCGGCCCTTTCCACAAACCCATCGGGACGTGAGGACTTATGCAAACCAAACGGACTGTCTTTCCAGGCAAGCTTTTGCCTTATCTGCTGATTGCCCCGCAGATCCTTGTGACCGTCGTCTTCTTTCTTTGGCCAGCCGCAACGGCGTTCTGGCAATCATTTCTGCGCCAGGACGCCTTCGGCTTCAAAACCAGCTTCGTGTGGTTTGACAACTACCGACGGCTGTTTGCCGATCCACTCTATCTCGACGCCTTCGGCCATACTCTGGTCTTTGCCGTTCTGGTCACAGCATTGTCGACATCGATCGCCCTGATCCTGGCAGCGGCGGCAACCCGCGTGCTGCGCACCTCACGGGTCTATTCGACCCTGCTGATCTGGCCTTATGCCGTGGCGCCCGCGATCGCGGGCATTCTGTGGTGGTTCATGTTCAATCCATCGATCGGCATCATTGCCTACCTGTTGCGATCGATGGGCGTCAATTGGAACCATCTGATCAATCCGAACGATGCGATGGTGCTCATCGTCATCGCCGCGACCTGGAAGCAGATTTCCTACAATTTCCTGTTTTTTCTGGCCGCGCTTCAGTCCGTACCGCAATCGCTGCAGGAGGCGGGAGCTATTGACGGAGCGGGTCCCCTCAAACGCTTCTGGACGATCGTCTTGCCGCTGATCTCGCCGACGACCTTCTATCTCGTCGTCATCAACATCGTCTACGCGATGTTCGATACTTTCGGCATTATCCATGCAACGACGCAAGGCGGTCCCGCACGGGCGACCGAAATCCTCGTCTACAAGGTCTATTTTGACGGGTTCATCGGCCTCAATCTCGGTTCTTCGGCCGCCCAATCCGTGATCCTGATGCTGATCGTCGTCGCGCTGACGGCCATCCAGTTCCGATTCATCGAGCGGCGCGTTCAGTATTGAGGGTCACGGCAATGGTCGAAAATCGTCCTTTTCTTACTTTCCTTGCCCATCTGGTTCTAATTGTCGGCGTCGTTGTCGTAGTCTTCCCAGTCTATGTCGCCTTCATCGCATCGACCCATGGGTCCAATGACTTTCTCTCTGGTGTCGTGCCGCTCACGCCGAGCTCGCACCTGATCGAAAACTATTCCACGATGCTGAGCGCCGGCATGACGAATGCGGGCGCGCCGCCCATCGGCCCGATGATGCTGAACTCCTTGGTCATGGCAGTCGGTGTCGCAGTCGGCAAGATCGCCATTTCGATCCTGTCGGCATTCGCGATCGTCTATTTCAGATTTCCGTTCAGGAATCTGGCGTTCTGGATGATCTTCATCACTCTGATGCTGCCGGTCGAGGTTCGGATCGTCCCGACCTACAAGGTTGTGGCGGATCTCGGCATGCTCAACAATTACGGCGGCCTTATCGTCCCGTTGATTGCGTCGGCCACGGCGACATTCCTGTTCCGTCAGTTCTTCCTTACCGTACCCGACGAACTGATGGAGGCGGCTCGCGTCGATGGCGCGGGTCCGATGAAATTCTTCTGGGACATCCTCCTGCCGCTATCGGTTACCAACATCGCCGCGCTCTTCATCATCCTCTTCGTGCTCGGCTGGAACCAGTATCTCTGGCCGTTGATCGTCACCACCGATCAGAGTCTCTATACCGTGGTGATGGGAATTCAGCGCATGGCGGCCGTCGCTGATGCAGAGCCACGCTGGAACCTCGTCATGTCGGCCGTCATTCTGGCGGCTCTTCCCCCTGTCCTCGTCATCGTCGCCATGCAGCGCCTTTTCGTTAAGGGCTTGGTCGAAACGGAGAAATGAAATGGCAACGATCAATATAATCGACATCAAGAAGAGCTATGGTTCGGTCCCTGCGGTCAAAGGCATCAATCTTTCGGTCGCAGATGGCGAATTCATCGTTTTGGTTGGGCCGTCGGGCTGTGGAAAATCGACCCTGTTGAGAATGATTGCGGGGCTGGAAACAGTCAGCGGCGGTGAGATCCAGATCGGCGGACGCAACGTCAACAGGGCAGAGCCTGCCGAACGGGATATTGCCATGGTGTTTCAGAATTATGCGCTCTATCCGCATATGAGCGTGCGCAAGAATCTGGAATACGGCCTGAAGAACCGCGGCACGCCACGGGCGGAAATCGATCGCCGGATCGCAGAGGTCGCCGATATCCTGGAGATCGGCCCGATGCTCGAGCGCAAGCCGCGCCAACTGTCTGGCGGTCAGCGCCAGCGCGTCGCCATGGGACGGGCCATCGTCCGCGAGCCGGCCGCCTTCCTCTTCGACGAGCCGCTGTCCAACCTCGATGCCAAGCTGAGGGTGCAGATGCGGGTGGAAATTCGCCGCCTGCAACGCCGACTGAAGACGACCAGCATCTATGTCACCCACGACCAGCTCGAGGCGATGACTTTGGCAGATCGCCTCGTGGTGATGAACGGCGGCCTTGTCGAGCAGGTAGGAACACCTGTTGATGTGTACGACCGTCCTGCCAGCCTTTTTGTCGCGAGCTTCATCGGCTCGCCACCAATGAACATCCTGCCGCTCGACCTCCTCATGCAAGCCGACGATGGTGGATTGCTGAAGCTGCCGGCCGGAACGGACACGATCGGCATCCGACCCGACGACATCTTAACAGAGAAGCCGAGTGAGCCTTCAATCCGCCTCGGTGCGACGGTGGAGCTGCTGGAGCCGATCGGTGGCGAAAGTCATTTGCACATCCGCTTGGGTGATAGTAATCAGACGGCCGTTCTGACGGTGCCTGGACGACCAGACCTCAGCGAAGCCGCCAGGATCCCCGTCTATATTCGCGCTTCAGCTCTTCATCTTTTCGATCGCCAGACAGGCAAACGAACAGATAAGTCCCCACACGTCGCAGCATAGTAAACAACGTCAACGATACCGATCTTCATTTTGAAAAGTGGACATGATGACAGAGCACCGAATGGCTACGGGCCCAGCAAGAAACGAGATCCAGGCGCATCGCGGCGCATCTGCCGTCGCACCCGAAAACACCATCGCCGGATTCAAGGCAGCTGCTGAACAGGGCGCCCAATGGGTTGAACTGGACGTGGCGCTTCTAGGCGATGGAACCGCCGTCGTCATTCACGACGTGACCGTGGACCGCTGTACCTCTTCGAAGGGGCACCTCAAGGACATGACTGCCGCCGATCTCTCGGGGATCGATGCAGGCTCGTGGTTCGGAGAGGCGTTCAAGGGCGAGAGGATCCCGCTGCTTGCCGATGTCGTGCCGGAGTTGGGGCGCCTCGGTCTTAACATCAACGTAGAGATCAAGCAGCATCCGCATCAGACATCGCTCGAGCACCTGACCAGGACAGTCCACGAGCACCTGCAAAACCGCGCAGCTCAAACACAGGTGATGATCTCCAGCTTCGATCCGGACGCATTGAGGGCGATGCATGCACTGGACGCGAGCTATGATCTCGCGATGCTTTGGAGCAAGCTGCCCGAGGATTGGGCGGACCGCCTTGCAGCCGTGCCGGCACGGACGATCCATCTCCTCTACAAATCGCTGAGCATCGGCTTCCTGGAAGATGCAGCCAGTCGTGGCATCAAAGTGCGTGCGTGGACCTGCAATGATCCCCGTCTGTTGACATCCTTCTGGTCGGCTGGACTGACTGGCGTGATAACCGACGATCCGAGCCTTTTTCTGAAGTAGGAACGGCCGATGGCGCAGCGCACGATCTCGGCGCGACAGCGTGAAATCCTGACGCTGATCGAAAATGAAGGAACCCAGTTCATCGAGGAGCTCGCGCGCCGTTACGACCTGACGACGCAGACAATCCGCCGCGATATCAACACCTTGTGCGACCTTGGTTTCGCACGGCGATTTCATGGCGGAGTGGATCTTCCCGTCGAGGGTAGCAACATCTCGCTCAATGCGCGCGCCCAACTCAATAAGCGGGCCAAGCGCTCGATTGCCAGGCGCCTGGCGAGCGATATCGGCCCCGATGCAACGGTTTTTCTCGGGATCGGCAGCACGGTCCAGTTTGTGGCCGAGGCGCTTCGCGACCACAAGGGCCTCACGGTGGTGACCAACAATATCCATGTCGCGCTGACCCTTTGCGATGCGCCGAGTGTGGAAGTGCATCTGACGGGAGGGCTGCTGCGCCACGACGACCGCGACGTGGTCGGGGCCGATGTCGTCAAGTTCGTCGAGAAGTTCTACGCCAATTACGCGGTCTTTGGCGCCGGTGCGCTGAGCGCAGCCAACGGGATCATGGATTTCAGCTACGGCGAGGCGCAGATCACCAATGCGCTGATCGAGAATTCGCAAACGCGTTTTCTCGTTGCTGACGTCAGTAAATGGGAGCGAACGGCAGCTGTTCGCGTCGCTCCGTTCAAGCAACTCAACCGCTTCTACACCGACCGCCTGCCAAGCGATGTGCAGAGCCGGCAAGCACTTGCCGCAAGCGGCGTCGAAATCGTCACGAGCGACGAGGAAAATTGATGACTTTTGTTGATCGAGCGCCATCTGCAGACGAACTAAGGGGCGTCCGCTTTCTCTTTACTGATATTGACGACACGCTCACAACCGAAGGGCAGTTGTTGCCTGAGACTTATCAGGTGCTTTGGGATCTGAACGATGCCGGCATTGCCGTCATTCCCGTCACGGGCGGTTCGGCGGGCTGGTGCGAGCACATTGTCCGCGCCTGGCCCGTCAGGGCCGTCGTCGGCGAAAGCGGCGCCTACGCCGTGTTCCGCCGCGGACGCAATGTGGTCTTCGACTATTGGGAGGGGCAGGCAACCCAAAGCGAGCGGCAACGGCGTCATCTCGAAACTGTGGTCGACATTATTGCACGGGAGGGCCTGCCGTTTGAGATTGCGCACGATCAAGCCTTTCGGCTGGCGGACGTCGCCGTCGATATCGTTGGCCACCCTGCGGCGGAGGTTGACCGTCTCGCGGGGTCGCTGCGCGCCCGTGGGGCAACGGTTGCCGTCAGCTCGGTTCACATCAACACGTGGATTGGCAACTACGACAAGCGCGCAATGAGTGAACGTGTCCTCATCCATGAGTTCGGCGTGAGTCCGGACGACGTTGCGCGGGTGACGGCCTTTGTCGGCGATTCCCGCAACGATGCACCGATGTTCGGCTACATCGGCAACTCTTTCGGCGTGAACAATGTCCTGTCGGTATTGCCGCAGCTACCCCATGCCCCTCGATGGATTTCGAACCGTCCGGCGGGTCTCGGTTTTGCGGATATCGGGGCAACCATTCTCGCTGCCGCCAGACATACAAAAGCCTGAAGCCGGTATAATCCCAAGATCTGGGCATGGGAGGCAGCCGTCGCTGGTCGATCAGGCGGCCCTCCGGCCCCTGCGATGACATGCGCCTTTGTCGCGCCAGCAGTCGTCAGCTAGTTACGATCGCCAGGCCGCGGTCCTTGAACCCGATCTCGACTTCGGCTGCCATTGCAAGGGGCTTTTCGACTTCGGGATAGACGACGAAGAGCGTGCCGTTCTTCGTCTTGACTTCATATTCGACGTGATCACCGAGATAAGCAGCGTGGGTGACCTCGCCGCTGAATGCGCCGCCATTTTTCGGCGAAAGCGTGATGGCGTTCGGTCGAACTGCGAGCTTGGCCGGTCCGGGGCGGACATTGCGGCCCGTCAGCCGATGGATAAGGCCCTCGACCTTGATCGTGGCCTTGCAGCGGTCGACATCGACGACGTTGCACGACACCACGTTGGCCTCACCCATGAAGTCTGCGATGAAGGCCGACGCCGGTTCGTCATAGCGGGTGCGCGGAGCACCCTTCTGGGCGATTTCGCCGTCCTTCATGACGATGATCTCGTCGGAGACGGCCAGTGACCAGCGAGCATGCGCAACGTGGTCGTCTTGCCTCTCTTGACAGTTCATGTCCCTCGGTGGAAAGTAAGTAAACCGCTTTACTAAAGCGTTTTACAAGAGGCGGCCTCAATGGCGCAGGAACGAACTGCAGGGCTAAAAGATGTTGCGAAAGCCGCCGGCGTTTCGGTGACGACCGTCTCGCGCATGCTGAACGGCTCACTGGATCTGCCAGCTCTTACCAAGCAGCGCATCGAAAACGCCATTGCCTCGCTCAAATACCAACCGAATCCGCACGCCCGGCGTCTGAGCCGCGGTCGTTCCGACACGATCGGCCTCGTTGTCCCCGATATCGCCAATCCGTTCTTTGCAACCATGGTGGCCGCAGTCGAGGAAGAGGCAAATGACAGAGGTCTTGCCGTTTCGCTCTATGCCACGCTCAACAGAACGGGTCGCGAAGTCGCCTATCTAAGGCTGATCGAGCACAATCATGTCGACGGACTTGTCTTCGTCACCAATCACCCCGACAACGGCGATCTGGCGGCGCTCATCAACCGGACCGGAAAGGTCATCGTCGTCGACGAAGACGTTCCCCTTGCCGCCGTTCCCAAGCTCTTCTGCGACAATTTTCAAGGCGGCCATCTAGCGGGTCGTCATCTGGCCGATTTTGGCCATCGCCACGTACTCTATGTCGGCGGTCCCGATGCTATGATCAGTACTCAACGGCGTTTTAAAGGATTGCGTGAAGGGCTTCGGGAGCGATTCGGAGATAGTATATCGATAAGGCGTTACAGCGGCGAATATACGATCGACTGCGGGCGCGATATGGCGCGCCGGTTCCTGGACGAAGGCATGCCGGCGACGGCGATCTTTGCCAGCTCCGATGAAATCGCAATCGGCATGATCGAAGTCCTGCGGGAAAGAGGTATTTCTATCCCTGAGGACCTGTCGCTCATCGGCTTTGACGACGTCAGCCCGCTGCATCTCTTCGCGCCTCCTTTGACCGCGATCAGGCAGCCCGTGCGCGCCATCGGCCGTCGTGCCCTGTCCCTTCTTCTCGAGACAAACTGGCAAGAGAGCAAATCGCTCGCCATCGAGGAACTCGTGCCAGTCGAAATCGTCGTGCGGAACTCCGTTGCGCCGCCGTCGACCCATAATAAGCAACGATAACGAAACCAGAGGATGAGAACATGAAACAGATCAGACGTCGGGCGTTTACTGCCGCTCTTGCCTTCACCGCGCTCGCCGGCGCCACCCTTTGCGCTAGCCTGGCCCAGGCTGCCGGCAAGACCTATGCGCTTGTGCAGATCAATCAGCAGGCGCTTTTCTTCAACCAGATCAACGAGGGCGCCCAGAAGGCGGCCGATGCATCCGGCGACAAGCTGGTCATCTTCAACGCCAATAATGACGCTTCCGCACAGAACAGCGCCATCGAAAATTATATCCAGCAGAAGGTCGATGGACTGATCGTCGTGGCGATCGATGTCAACGGCATCATGCCGGCCGTCAAACAAGCGTCGGATGCCGGCATCCCGGTCGTTGCCATCGACGCGGTCCTGCCGGACGGTCCTCAAAAGTCGCAGATTGGCGTCGACAACGGCAAGGCCGGCGCCGACATGGGCGCCTATTTTCTCGACTACGTAAGGAAGAACATGGGCGGCAAGGCCAAGGTCGGCATAGTCGGCGCCTTGAACTCCTACATTCAGAACCTTCGGCAGAAAGGCTTCGAGGATGCCATCAAGAGCGATGGCATTGAGACCTCTGGGGTCGTCGACGGCCAGAATATCCAGGACAACGCACTTGCCGCCGCCGAAAACCTCATCACCGGCAATCCGGACATGACGGCGATCTACGCAACCGGCGAGCCGGCACTTCTCGGCGCTATCGCCGCCGTTCAGAGCCAGGGCAAGCAGGACAGCATCAAGGTCTTCGGCTGGGATCTGACCGCGCAGGCGATCTCCGGCCTTGATGATGGCTACGTCGTTGCTGTCGTCCAGCAGGATCCTGCCGGTGAAGGTAAGGCGGCGGTCGAGGCCCTCGCCAAGCTGACCGCGGGCCAGAGCGTCGAAAAGAACATCTCCGTCCCGATTACCATCGTGACGAAGGAAAATGTCGAGCCATACCGGGCCGTCTTCAAATGATGAGTGACAACCGGCCTGTTCATGCCGGAGCCGGGGAGGCGCAAGCCTCTCCGCATTTCTCCGGCTCGTCCGCGCGAACGCCTGCCGTCTCCCTTCGCGGTATTCGCAAGACCTTCGGTTCGCATCAGGCGCTACGTGGCGTTGACCTGGATCTCTTCCCTGGCGAATGCCTCGGCCTTGTCGGCGATAATGCCGCCGGCAAGTCAACGCTGACCAAGATCATTTCCGGAACCTACTTGCCGGACGAAGGGACAATTTTGCTCAACGGCGAAGAGGTTCGCTTTTCCGGGCCTGCGGATGCCCGCGATCGCAATATCGAAATGGTTTTCCAGGATCTGAGCCTGTGCGATCACATCGATGTTGTCGGCAATCTGTTTCTCGGCCGTGAGCTCACCAGAGGACCGTTTCTCGACCGTCGGAAAATGATGAGCGAGGCGCGCAGGATGCTGGACGCCCTCGAGATCCGCATCCCGCGTCTCTCTGCCAAGGTGGAGAAGCTGTCGGGTGGCCAACGCCAGGCGATTGCGATCGCCCGAGCGGCATCATTCAACCCCAAGGTTCTGATCATGGACGAGCCGACCTCTGCCCTCGCGGTCGCCGAAGTCGAAGCCGTGCTTTCCCTGATAAACAGGGTCAAGGCAAAGGGCGTTTCCGTCGTCCTCATTACTCACCGTCTTCAGGACCTGTTCCGCGTCTGCGACCGGATCGCCGTCATGTATGAGGGTACGAAGGTCGCCGAGCGCGATATCGCCAAAACCAATCTCGAGGATCTCGTCAAGCTCATCGTCGGGGGAGAAAGACATTGACCGTCTACACAGAACGCGCCAAGGGCTCGCCGATGGCTGACTTCCTGAGCGAAAATGCCCAGGTCCTGTCGATCGCCTTCTTCTTTCTCGCATGCCTCGTCTTCTTTTCATTGACGACCACCACCTTCATGACGGCAGGAAACATCCTGAACATCGTGCGGCAGGCAGCACCCATCCTCGCCGTTGCGGTCGCCATGACGCTCGTGATCGTAACCGGTGGCATCGATCTGTCGGTCGGCTCCATGCTGGCCCTTATCAACGCTGTCGCTGCCATTGCGCTCGCCACCGGCATTCCCTGGCCGGTCGTCTGCCTCGGCATGCTCGCTCTCGGCGGCATCGTCGGCCTTCTGCAGGGATGGTTCATCGCCTATCAGAATATTCCTGCCTTCATCGTCACTCTTGCCGGGCTTTCCATCCTACGCGGCGTGGCGCTTTATCTGACACAGGGCTATTCCATTCCGATCAACAACGAGCCGGGCTTCTTCTATTTGGGTCGCGGCGAACTGGCCGGCTTTCCCGTCCCGGCGTTGATTGCCATTCTGGTCGCGATCGTCGGATATGTCGTCATGGCCGTTACGAAATACGGACGGCAGATCGTGGCGGTCGGGTCCAACATGGAGGCCGCACGCCGGGTCGGCATGCCCGCAAAATGGATCGTCGCCTCGGTCTATCTCGTATCGGGTGTGGCCTCTGCCCTGGCGGGCCTTTTGATTGCAGCCCGTCTCGGTTCCGGCTCGTCGAATGCGGCCGTCGGCTTCGAACTGCAGGTCATCGCCGCGGTCGTGCTCGGCGGCACCTCGCTGATGGGCGGGCGCGGCACGATGATCGGGACCGTCCTCGGCACCATGACGATTGCTGTCATCGGTAATGGCCTGATCCTGATGCATATCTCGCCCTTCTTCACCCAAATCGTCACCGGCGCAATCATCCTGGTTGCGATCTGGCTGAACACCCGCATCTTCACCGCCAATTTCCGCTTGGCGGCAAGGAGGAAGAGCTGATGGCGACAAACGAGCTATCGCCGGGCCACGTACGCTCCGGCAATGTGATGACGGTCCGGGGGCCAGTTCCAGTGGCGGACATCGGCATCACGCTGATGCATGAGCACATCCTCAATGATTGCCGTTGCTGGTGGCACGCACCGAAGGAACCCGAGCGGCAATATCTTGCCGAAGGTTTCGTCTGCATGGAGATCCTCAGTGAACTCAGGCAGGATCCATTCGTCAACAAGCACAACATCACGCTCGACGACGAGAAGCTTGCTGTCACCGAGCTCGAGGATTTTGCCGGCCTTGGCGGCCACACGGTCGTCGAGCCGACATGCCAGGGCATCGGCCGCGATCCGCCTGCATTGCGTCGGATCTCCGGGGCGACGGGACTGAACATCGTCATGGGGGCTGGATTCTATCTCGGTTCCTCGCATCCACAAAAGGTTGCCGGCATGTCGGTTCGGCAGATTGCCGACGAGATCGTCTCCGAGGCAATTGTTGGTGCTGACGGCACCGATGTCAGAATCGGCCTGATCGGCGAGATCGGGGTGTCGTCGGATTTCACTGCCGAGGAGGAAAAGTCGTTGCGGGGTGCCGCACAGGCGCAGGTACGCACCGGCCTGCCCTTGATGGTTCATCTTCCGGGCTGGTTTCGCCTGGGGCACAGGGTCCTGGACGTGGTTGCCTCCGAAGGTGGCGATCTCAGGCACACGGTGCTCTGCCATATGAACCCGTCGCATGACGATCTCGCATACCAGTCCGAGCTCGCTGCCCGCGGCGCTTTTCTCGAATATGACATGATCGGCATGGATTTCTTCTACGCCGACCAGCAGGTGCAGTGCCCGAGCGACGAGGAGGCGGCGCGCGCGCTCGTCAAACTCGTCGAGATGGGCCATGCCGACCGTCTGCTCCTGTCCCACGACGTGTTCCTGAAGATGATGCTCAAGCATTACGGGGGCAACGGCTATGCCTACATTCTGCGTCACTTCCTGCCGCGTCTGAAGCGTCACGGTCTTGATGATGCGACGCTCGACATTTTCATGCGCGCCAATCCGCGATCGGTCTTTCAGGCGGGTGCCTGACCCGCAAACCATAAAAAGAAATGGAAACATCATGACAAAGAAGGTTCTTCTCGTCGGCGAAAGCTGGGTCAGCTCGGCTACGCACTACAAGGGCTTCGATCAGTTCGGCAGCGTCACCTTCCATCTCGGTGCCGAACCGCTCGTCAAGGCGCTCAAGGGTAGCGCATTCGAGCTCACTTACATGCCGGCCCACGAAGCGGTCGAACAATTCCCTTTCGATATGGCAGGGCTCGATGTCTATGACGCCATCATCCTGTCTGATATCGGCGCCAATTCGCTGCTTCTTCCGCCTGCGGTCTGGCTGCAGTCGAAGACCGTTCCGAACCGCCTGAAACTCATCAAGGCGTGGGTCGAGAAGGGTGGCGGCCTCTTGATGGTCGGCGGCTATTTTTCCTTCCAGGGCATTGATGGCAAGGCGCGCTGGCGCCGCACACCGGTCGAGGACGTTCTCCCCGTCACCTGCCTTCCCTATGACGACCGGGTCGAAATCCCCGAGGGTACGGCAGCTGTCCTCGTCAAGTCCGGTCACGAGACCGTCGCCGGCCTCTCGGGGGAATGGCCGGTTCTTCTCGGAGTGAACGAGGTGGAAGTGCGCGAGCGTGACGATGTGGAGGTCATCGCTCGTCTGCCTGCCGAGGAGGGCGGTCATCCGCTCCTGGTGACCGGCCGTTTCGGCAAGGGCAAGACTGCCGCATGGACGTCCGATATCGGTCCGCACTGGCTTTCGCCCGCCTTCTGCGAATGGGAAGGTTATGGGCGTCTCTGGAAGAATATCCTTGGCTGGCTGACGGAGGCGAAATAGCTGTTACTTGCCAGCAAGAATGCCGGCAAGCTCTGCCTTGCTCGGGAAGGCCGAGCGCGTGCCCCGGCGGCCGACTGTGATGGCTGCGGCCGCGGTTGCGTGATGGATCGCTTTGGCGTCGAGTGCTGTGGAGCGGAGCGCGGCCGAGGCAAGTGCCACGGCCATGAACGTGTCGCCGGCGCCGGTCGTGTCAACGACCTCGGTGACGCAGGCGGGAACGGTTGCAAGCACCTGATGTCCGCTTGCAAGGATAGCGCCGCTGCCGCCGAGCGTCAGGACGGTCTGTGCCACTCCGGCTTCTGCCAGGTGACGGATCGCGGCCTCGCCGGAGGATCCGGTCAGGCTTTCAGCCTCGCCCCTGTTGAGAAAGGCGATGTCGATAAGCGGCCAGAGCTCGGCAAAGTAAGAGCGGAGCGGCGAGGGATTGAAGGCAGTCTTGAGGCCGCGGTGTCTGGCTTCGGCGAGAATGCCGCGGGTGACGCCTTCGCTGAGATTGCCCTGCAGCACGACGAGGTCGCCGCTGACGGCATCGCCAAGCGGGGCAAGCGCCTCTGACAGGGTCAGGGCTTCGGCCGATTCCGTCGTGGTGACGATGGCGTTTTCGCCGTCCGGTGTGGTGAAGATGATGGAGAAATCGCTGGTGCGGTTCGGGCTGCCCAATAGACGGGCATCTAATGCTTCGCCGGCAAGCTGGTCGCGGATCGTCTGAGCGCGGAAATCCTCGCCGACGGCCGTCACAAGCGTCGTGGGAAGGCCCGTCCGGGCCATTACGACGGCCTGATTGGCGCCCTTGCCGCCAAGGTCGCGGGTTTCCTCTCGACCAAGGATCGAGGCGCCCGCTTCAGGCATGGACATTACGGAAATGGTTTCGTCGACGGCGACGTTACCGATGACATAGGCACGCATGGCTGGCTTTCAGAAAGGAAAGAAAATGCAGCAGATATCGGATAAGGCCACAAGCGCCATACGGGAAATATTCGGCACTGACAAGGCGTTGATCGGAATGATCCATTGCCCGCCTTTTCCGGGTGCCCCACGCTATCGCAGCGCGGCGATGGAGACGATCTACGATGCGTGCATGCGTGACGCGGACGCGCTCGTCAAAGGTGGCATCCACGGATTGATCGTGGAAAATCACGGCGATATTCCCTTTTCCAAGCCCGAGGATATCGGCCACGAGACCGCAGCCTTCATGTCGGTTGTGACCGATCGCATCGCGCGCGCCGCTGGCGTGCCGCTCGGGATCAACGTGCTTGCCAATGCACCGATTCCTGCCTTCGCGATCGCAATGGCAGGCGGCGCGCGCTTCATCCGCGTCAATCAATGGGCCAATGCCTATGTCGCCAATGAAGGCTTCATGGAAGGCCGGGCAGCCGAGGCGATGCGCTATCGCTCGGCTCTGCGCGCCGAGCATATCAAGGTGTTTGCGGACAGCCATGTGAAGCACGGGGCGCATGCCATTACCGCCGATCGCACGATCGACGAATTGACCCGCGATCTGGCCTTCTTCGATGCCGACGTGGTGATCGCCACCGGTCAGAGAACGGGCAACAGCGCGACGATGGAAGAGATCGAGGAGATCGGTGCCGCTACCCATCTGCCGTTGCTCGTCGGGTCGGGCGTGACGAAGGACAACGTCGTCGAAATCCTCAAGCGCACCAACGGCGTCATCGTCGCCTCGTCGCTCAAGGAAAGCGGCGTCTGGTGGAATCCCGTCGAGCCTGCGCGCGTTGCAGCCTTCGTCGAAGCTGCAAAACCTGGGCTGGAGGCCTAAGGCGCATGACCGGCACCCTCTCGCAACAGATGCTCGATGAAAACCGCGACGTCTTCGAAGCGATGGTGAACCATCGATTTGTCGAGGATATCAAGGCTGACCGCCTTTCGAAGGAGGCTTTCGAGCGATACCTGGTCTTCGAAGGCGACTTCGTCGACACGGCGATTGCGATCTTCTCCTATGCGACCGCCAAGGCAGAGAGCATTGAACAGAAGCGCTGGCTGATCGGCGTTCTGGATTCGCTTGCAAACCAGCAGATCGCCTATTTCGAAAAAACATTCGCAGCGCGCGGTATCGATCCATCCTGCTATGATACCGGCCGGGCGGATGTCGCGGCCTTCCGCGACGGTATGCTGGCAATTGCCCGCGATGGCGGTTTCCTCGATACGATTGCTGCCATGTTCGCCGCAGAATGGATGTACTGGACCTGGTCGATCACCGCGAATATGACGGCAATCAGCGATCCTCTTCTCAAGGAATGGGTTACGCTTCATGCAGAACCCGAGTTCGAGGCGCAGGCGCGCTGGCTGAGGGCTGTTTTGGACAAGGCCGGCGAGACTATGGATTCGGCCGAGCGGAAGCGGTTGAGCGCCATATTTGGCCATGTGCAACGTCTTGAGATCGACTTTCACGAGGCCGCCTATTCTTAAGAGGCGATGCGATGGCTGCCGATATCGACATCAATGGCGCGCTCTTTTTTTGCTCGCCTCGACCGATTTGCCGAGATCGGTGCGACGGCGTCAGTCGGCAGGCTCTGACTGGGCTGGACCGCGAAGCGCGGGCGTTGATGGCAGAGCTGACGACAGAACGCGGTGCTAGGTCCGGTAAGGCCCGTTTATTTTATGTCTACGAAAACGAATGTCAGGGTCGGCCGCTCACCAGGGCGCTCAAGAGATCGCCTGCCTCGGTTCCCGGGATTCCGAGATCGCGAACCGAGTCCATGTGGTTGCGTCCCGACAAGACCCTGACGGATACGGGCACGCTTTCGTCCCGCAGGTGGATCTTGAACGCATCGAGCTGCGAATGAAAGGGTCTCGTCTCTTGTTCCCCGACGGCAAGTGTCACGCGGCAGGCCCGATCATGTCGCTGCGACAAAGGCGTGAACCGACTGACCTCCTGTTCCGTCAGAGCGATCTCATGGTGAAGGAACGACTGCTGCAGCGGCGCGAGATCGTACAGGCCACCGAGCAGCAGCGCGCTCTTCAGGTTGGACGGTTCAGGCTCCCGCGTGAACAGGAACGTTGCGAGGTGGGCACCTGCCGAGTGTCCGCTCACCGTCAGTGACGACGGGTCGCCGCCGAGTTCGGCGATGTGCTCAAGCACCCATCGTTTTGCTCTCCGGACCTGATCGACCAGCACCGCCATTCGCTGACCAGGCATCAGCACGTAGTCGACGATGACGGCAATCGCGCCTGCCTGTGTGACGGTGTCGGCGATGTAGGAATAGTCACGTTTCGAGAACATCCGCCAGTAGCCACCGTGGATGAACATGTGAACCGGCAGGTTCTTCCTCGGGCCACTGGGGAAGAAGATGTCGATGCTCTCGGCGGGGCCGTCACCATAAGCGACATCCCCCATCATTGGCAGTGAACTGCGGGTTCTTTCGCTACGTTCGACGATGTCCCCGACGATGTCGTCGAAGTCGGCGACGTGGTCGCGGATGCGAAATGGATCGGTCTCCAAGTTTGGCTCCCGGTCAGAAACTGGTGGCGATATACTTGGCTTCCATAAACTCGGCGATGCCATGGTGCTGTCCCCCCTCGCGCCCGAGGCCGCTCTGCTTGACGCCGCCGAACGGCGCGGCAGGATCGGACACCAGGCCACGGTTCAACGCAATCATCCCCGCCTCGATCCCGGAGGAGACGCGCAGGCCCCTTGCGAGGTCCCTCGTGTAGACATAGGCCGCAAGGCCGTATTCGGTATTGTTGGCGCGGTCGATCGCTTCATCTTCCGTCTCGAATCGATAGAGGGGAGCGACGGGGCCGAAGATTTCTTCATGCGCCATCTCGGCATCATCGGGCACACCGGTCATGACCGTCGGAGGATAGAAAAAGCCGTTGCCCGAGAGTGCCTCGCCGCCACACAGAACGCGTGCGCCTCTCGCTTTCGATTCGCTCACCAGGCGGTCGATCTTCTCGACGGCCTTGCGGGTGATCATCGGGCCGCACTCGGTTTCGGGCTCGACGCCGGAGCCTACTTTCAGAGCAGACATCCTGCTTGCGAGTCCGTGCGCGAAGGCGTCGTAAATTCCCGACTGAACATAGAACCGGTTGGCGGCGGTGCAGGCTTCGCCGGCATTCCTCATCTTGGCGATCATTGCTCCGTCGAGCGCTGCGTCGAGGTCGGCATCGTCAAAGACAACGAAGGGTGCGTTGCCGCCGAGTTCCATCGAGCAGGAGATGACATGTTTGGCAGCCTCTGCGAGCAAAAGACGCCCAACACCGGTCGATCCTGTGAAGGAAAGCTTTCTGACACGGGGATCTGCGAGGATTTCGGCGGTCAGGGGACCGGGCGCGCTCGTCGTGACGACGTTGACGACGCCTGGAGGAACACCGGCTTCCTCGTAAAGTGCAGCAAGGGCAAAGGCAGTCAGCGGCGTCTCGCTGGCGGGCTTCAATATTACGGTGCATCCCGCAGCCAGCGCCGGAGCGATCTTTCGGGTCGCCATGGCGGCGGGAAAGTTCCATGGGGTAATCAGCAAGCACACGCCCATCGGCTGATAGTCGACGATGATGCGGTTGGTCCCGGACGGAGCGATACCGAACTCGCCGGTGATGCGGACAGCCTCCTCCGCGTTCCAGCGAAAGAATTCGGCGGCGTAGGCAACCTCGCTGCGGGCGTCGCGCAGAGCTTTCCCGTTCTCCATCGAAATCAGCGTCGCCAGCATGTCCTGACGCTCGATCATCAATTCGAAACAGCGGTGCAGGATTTCTGAGCGCTTGCGCGGCGCAGTGGCGCGCCACACGGAAGCCGCCGCCGAAGCGGCCTCGACGCACGCATGCGCGTCCTCGACTGTGGCATCCGGCACCTCGGCGAGAACGGCACCCGTGGATGGGTCCACGACCTCGATCAGTCGACCTGATCGGGATGGATGCCAGCCTCCGTTGATATAGAGGCCGCGCGCGGCGGACTTGACGTCCGGCATTTGATGATCGACTGGGGCGCGGTGTTGGGCAATAGTCATGATGTTTCCTCAATTATTAGATGGCGGATGCGGCGAGATCGCCTTCGTACGCAGCCCTGACAAGCCGCTTCATGGCGTCGAGATCGAAGGGCCTCGGGTTGTTCTTGATGAGCCTGTCGATCCCGAAGGCCTGCTCGGCGGTCCAGTCCAGCTTGTCAGCGGCCAAGCCGAGATCGGCAAGCGTCCGGGTGATACCGATTGCCGCAAACAGCCTGCGAATCTCCTCGATTGCGGCGGTGGCGAGTTTCTCGCGATTTGGCGACTGTCCGAGACCGAGAGCCGTTCCGATCTCCGCCATTTCGGCAATGGACGCCGATCGATTGAAGTTCATCACATACGGCATAACGGTGGCGACGCCGAGGCCGTGAGCCGTGTGGGTGAGCGCACCAGCCGGGTATTGAATAGCGTGCGCGGCAGCGGTTCCTGCGGTTCCGAATGCACAGCCTGCGGCGAGCGCACCCATCATCACGTCGGCTCGAGCATCCTCGTCGGAACCGTCCCTATATGCTTTCTCGAGGCTACGGCCTAGCAGCTTGACGGCCAGCAGCGCGAAATGATCGGTCAGGGCGCTCTTGCCGATGAACACGTGGTCCTGAGCCAAGAGGGGATCGGCGCCGCGCCGCGCAGCCGTGAAGGCCTCGATCGCGTGGGTGAGGGCGTCGGCTCCGGCGATGGCTGTCAATCGAGGCGGGCAGGTCATCGTCAATTCAGGATCGCAGACTGCGGCCGTTGGAATGAGATAAGGGCTGGATATCCCGACCTTGAGGGTGCGTTCTGCATCGGAGACGACGGCGACCGGCGTAACTTCGGATCCGGTTCCGGCCGTCGTCGGGAGGGCGATGATGGGAAGGCTTGGACCCGGTACCTTGTATTCGCCGTAGTAGTCCCGCAATTGCCCGCCGTGGCTCAGAAGAAGTGCAGCGCACTTTGCCATGTCCAGGCAGCTTCCTCCGCCAATACCGATCACAAGCTCAGGATCGAAGGGGCGTGCGTCCTCGACGCAGACAGCGACCGTCTCGCTTGGAACGTCGGGCTGAACGTCGTCATGAATCAAAACGGCAATTGATGCAGCCTCGAGCGCCTTGACGATGTCGCTGAAGAGAGGCGTGCTTGCGAACCTCTGGTCCGTACAAATCAATGCCCGCCTGCCAAGCCTTGCCGCGACAAGCGGCAGCGCGTGGCGCTGTCCCTTCCCGAAGAGAATTTCCTGTGGGAGCCGGATGGCGGCGAAAAGGGTCATCGTTGATGTCCTTTGGCTAGAGCTTGGTTCAAGAGGAAAATGCAGTCTGTCTGTCCGCCTGCAGGTGAGGAGAGCGTGATCGCATCTCGAAGTGCCTTTCGGCGGAACACCGTCGCTGAGGTTCTCGAAAGGGCGATCAGCGTTCTGGCTGGGCTGGCGGATTGAGCCCCCGCGGTCTAACCGGTTGAGGGCGACCGCAAGGTCCAACGCCGAACCTCCTCCAACACTGTGAAACTTACGCGCGACGGGCATCACGGTCCCCATGCCCCGTAAAGACACCCGCAACTTGCCTCTTTGAAAAGGCGCCGACACAACGCCGCAAAGCGGGCCGCCTCCCCTTCACCTTGCGCAAGGCATGGGCTGTTTTGCCCGCTGACCCGGCGCGTCGTCGCCCCCATCCCCGTTCCTCCCGCCGTCCCAGCTTTCTTCAAAATAAAATCCTATAGGATATGGTATTGTATATAGGCGAGCATCGTGGTAGCGGTTGGTTCTGTCAAGAGGCAATAGATGATGCAGAACAGAACACCTTCGATCTTCAAGGACGCACCCGACGCCGCCGGGTTCATTCCGCGAAACAACAGTCTGGCTGGAAGCGTCTACGAGGCGATCTTCGCCCAGCTGATGTCGTTGAAGATCCCCCCTGGCGCGCGGATCAATGTGGACAATCTGGTGCGTGAGCTCAACGTTTCCCAGACGCCGATCCGGGAGGCGCTCGGCCGCCTCGCCGGCGAGGGACTTGTCGTCAAGACACATCTGATCGGCTATAGCGCCGCCCCGCAGATCGCCCGCCGACGGTTTGATGAACTTTATCACCTGCGCCTTCTCCTCGAGCCCGACAGTGCGGCTCGGGCGGCCATCGCGATGGATGACGAAAAGCTTAAGATATTGCGCGAAGCAGCCGGCGTGATGGGGCGCCGGGATGGTACCGACGAGCGCGTGCGTTATTCGACATTCGCGCGGCAGGACGCCATGTTCCATGACCGCATTCTCGAGTTTGCCGGAAACGAACTCATCCGTGAAACGCTCAATCATCAGCATACCCACTTCCATATTTTTCGCTTGATGTTCCATTCGCGCGTCACCGAAGAGGCGCTCGACGAACATGAGGCGCTTCTCGATGCCTTCGCAGCCGCTGATCCTGCTGCGGCTGAAAAAGCGATGCGTGTCCACCTTGAGCATTCTCGCGACCGGTTGTTGCCGGCTTTCGATTGAAGGATTTTCGATGTCGAGCGTCGTCAGCATCAAGAGAGAAGGACATCCGCCGATGGTCCAGGCCGAAGACGCCGGGGGCAGTCCTGTACTGCAGGCTCAGAACCTCTCCAAGCAATACGGGACGGTGACGGTTCTTTCGGATGTAACGCTCGACATTCTGCCAGGCGAAATACACGCCATCATCGGTGAAAACGGCGCCGGCAAATCGACTTTCATGCGTCTCTTGTCTGGCTATGCGGAGCCGACGACAGGGTCGATCCGCATGGGCGGCCGCGATATTCGCTTTGCCCGGCCGGAGCAGGCTCAGCAGGCCGGGATCGTTCTGGTCCATCAGGAGATTCTGCTTGCCGATGCGTTGACAGTTGCTGAAAACCTTTTTCTCGGGCGTGAATTGATGCGCAACGGCATCGTCGACGACCGCACCATGCGTCGTCTGGCCGTCGAGAAACTGAAGGAACTCGGGTGCCTTGTGTCGCCGAACGCGCTGGTGCGGACGATCTCGCTTGCCGATCGGCAGCTCGTGCAGATCGCACGCGCCCTGCTCGACGATCACAGGATAGTGATCTTTGACGAGCCGACCGCCGTTCTCACCGGCGGCGAGGTGGAACGACTTCTCTCGATCATCCTGCAGCTGAAAGCGAAGGGTATCGCCATTCTCTACATCAGCCACCGCCTTGACGAGGTGCAACGCCTCGCCGACAGAGTGACGGTGCTGCGCGACGGCAAGATGGTTGGCACACATCCCGGCCATACCCTCAGCCAGATGGACATGGCCCGTCTCATGGTCGGCCGCGAGCTTGCAGCGCTCTATCCGGAAAAGAGCGGCGCCGTTGCCGGAGAAAAACTGCTTTCAGTCCGGAACCTGTCGGTGCCAGGCTTCGCAAGGGATATCAGCTTCGACGTTCGCAGATCCGAAATCCTTGGATTTGCCGGTATGATCGGCGCCGGACGCACAGAGCTCTTCGAGGGAATCGTCGGATTGAGGCAGGCTTCCGGCGAGGTGGAACTCGACGGAAAGCCGATCAATGTCCGTTCTGCCCGGGCGGCAATTGATGCCGGGATCGGCTATCTGACGGAAGACCGCAAGGGAAAAGGTCTTCTGCTCCAGGAGCGGCTGGCCCCCAACCTTACCCTTTCCGCGCTTCAGCGGTTTCATCCGGGTCTCATGATGCGGCGGTGGCGCGAGCGGATGGCCCTGACCGAGGCGATCGATCAATACGATATTCGCCTGAGGAGCCTGGGGGTTAAGGCGGGACAACTGTCGGGCGGCAACCAGCAGAAACTGCTGCTGGCAAAGGTGTTGCTGACAACGCCATCCGTCGTCGTCATCGACGAGCCGACCCGCGGTATCGACATCGCCAACAAGGCTCAGATCTACGCCTTCATCCAGAGGCTGGTGGCGCAGGGCAAGGCGTGCGTCGTCATCTCGTCCGAAATGCAGGAGCTGATCGGCATTTGCGATCGGATCCTCGTGATGCGGGAGGGGCGTATCACGGGTGAGGTCTCAGGCGATGACATGACGGAACACAACGTCGCGCTTCTGGCAACAAGCGACATCGCGCCAGAAATCGATGAGGGAGGAAAAGAATGACTGTCATTACGGGTTCGACCCCGATCAAACCGGAGCGTGAATGGAGTATCGGATGGACCGATGTCGGGCCATTCGTGGCCCTGGTTACCTTAATGGCGATCGGCTTTGCAATCAATCCGGACTTTCTTTCGGCAACAAATCTGAGCAACGTTATTACCAGAAGCGCCTTCATCGCGATTATCGCAGTCGGGGCAACGTTCGTCATCTCCTCGGGTGGCCTCGATCTTTCCGTCGGCTCCATGGCGGCGTTCATCACCGGGATCACGATCATGTTCATGAACCGGATGGCGCCCGACTGGGGTGTGTCCGCAATCCCGGCAGGAATGGTGGTGGCGATCGTCGTCGGCCTTTTCTGCGGATTGATGAACGGCCTGATCGTCACTGTGGGCAAGATCGAGCCGTTCATCGCCACCCTCGGCACGATGGGGATATTCAGGGCGCTCATCACCTACATGTCCGACGGCGGCACGATCCCGATCGACCGCAGCCTGCGCGATGCCTATCGTCCAGTCTATTTCGGTACCGTCGCCGGCATACCGATCCCGATCCTTATCTCGCTTGCCGTCGCCGTCGTTGCTTCCTTCATTCTCTACAAGATGAAGTATGGCCGAAAGTGCGCAGCAGTCGGCGCCAATGAGGACGTCGCGCGCTATTCTGGAATTTCGACCGTCAAGACCCGCACCATCGCCTATGCGATCCAAGGCGCTTGCGTTGCGATCGCTGCGATCTGCTACGTGCCCCGCCTAGGAGCCGCGACCCCGACCACAGGCGTCCTCTGGGAACTGCAGGTCATTACCGCGGTCGTCATCGGGGGACGGCGCTTCGCGGCGGCAAGGGTCATGTCTGGGGAACGGTCGCAGGTGCGGTGATCCTGGAACTGATCGCGAACCTCATGGTGCTTTCGGATTTCGTTTCCGAATATCTCGTGGCAGGCGTCCAGGGCGTCATCATCATTATCGCCATGCTCATTCAGAGGCTGTCGAAATAACCGCGTCCGGACCGCGCGGGGTTTGAAGCTTGTCGGTCCAATTCTGGGAGGAATGAATGTTGAAAGGGAAATGGGTTGCGGCGTTTGCCGTAAGCACGGTGCTGCTCGCGGGTCATGCGTTCGGCGCGGAAAAGAAGATCGTCGCGGTTTCGATCCCGGCGGCCGACCACGGCTGGACGGCCGGGATCGTCTACCATGCGCAGGCTGCCGCCAAGGAAATCAATGCCGCCTTCCCGGACGTTGAAGTCGTGGTAAAGACGTCGCCTTCGGCCACGGCACAGGTCAGTGCGCTCGAAGACCTTTCAGCGGGTCGCAAGCTCGATGCATTGGTTATCCTGCCTTATACGTCCGAGGAGCTGACGACCCCTGTCAAGGCGGTCAAGGATGCGGGAACCTTCATCACGGTCGTTGACCGCGGTCTGAATGACCCGACGATCCAGGACCTTTATCTTGCCGGAGATAATATCGCGGTCGGCCGTAACACTGCAAAGTTCATGATCGACAAACTCGGCGGCAAGGGCAATCTCGTCGTGCTGCGCGGCATTCCGACCGTCATTGACGACGAGCGCATCCAGGGCTTCCAGGATGCGATCAAGGGCACCGATCTGAAGGTTCTCGACATTCAGTATGCGAACTGGAACAGCGACGATGCCTTCAAACTGATGCAGGATTACCTTGCCAAGTACCCGCAGATCGATGCCGTCTGGGCCAATGATGACGACATGCTTCTCGGCGTGCTGGAAGCCGTCAAGGAGTCGGGGCGCAAGGACATCAAGCTTGCGCTTGGCGGCAATGGGATGAAGGATATCGTCAAGAAGGTCATTGACGGTGACGCCATGACGCCGGTCGAAACACCCTATCCGCCTGCAATGATCAAAACTGCAATCTACATGACGGTCGCCAATCTGATCGGCCAAGCCCCGATCAGAGGCAGCGTCAAACTGGACGCCCCCCTTATCACCCAGGCAAATGCGAAGGAATATTACTTCCCGGATTCGCCCTTCTGACAACTTGAGACGGGGCGGCGTCCGCCGCCCCACCGCATGAGCAAAGAGGAGTAAAATCATGCCAGGCAAGAAGATACTGATGCTGACCGGTGAGTTCACCGAGGAATATGAAATCTACGTCTATCAGCAGGCGATGGAGGCAGTCGGTCATACGGTCCACGTCATCTGCCCAGACAAGAAGGCAGGGGACCTGATCAAGACCTCCCTTCACGACTTCGAAGGCGACCAGACCTATACCGAAAAACTTGGCCACTTCTTCACCATCAACAAGACCTTCTCAGAGGCCGAGGCGCAGCTTGACCAGTATCATGCCGTCTACGCAGCCGGCGGACGTGGTCCCGAATATATCCGCACCGACAAACGGGTCCAGGCAATCGTGCGGCATTTCCACGAAAAGCAGAAGCCGATCTTTACCATCTGCCATGGCGTGCAGATCCTGGTGGCCGTCGACGGCGTCGTTCGCGGCAAGAAAGTTGGTGCCCTCGGCGCCTGCGAGCCGGAAGTCACGCTTGCCGGAGGAACCTACATCGATCTATCGCCAACCGAAGCCTATGTCGACGGCACGATGGTCTCGGCGAAGGGGTGGACGGCTCTCGCGGCCTTCATGAGGGAGTGCCTGAAGGTACTGGGAACCGAAATTCGCCACAGCGACGACATCGCCAAAGCGGCCTAAGCCTCGACCCTCCTCGAAGCTTTCGCCCCGTACGTCGGCAAGCCGGTACGCAGCGCGCGTGGCTTGCCGGCGACATGCTGTCTCAGACGTCGCCGATGCTTCTCCATGTCGGTCAGTATGCCGGACGGGCCCGAACGGCCCAGCTCTACATACCATCTGAGATTTTTCGAGGGATCGTCTCTAACGGTCGGGAGGCGCTGGAACGTCTGGAGCAACATCCTGACGCCGCACTATTGTTCAGTGATGCCATCATGCCCGGCGGAATGCGCCTCGGTGCGCGCTCAAGGGGCAAAGCTTCGATTTGGTTCTGACGTGTTTTTCGCTTGAACGGCTTCACCACCATTGGGCTATGGCGGTTCGTATCTCATCAAGAGCAAAGAGCTCGGCTGTTGTCAGCGGCTCCCTAACCGGCGCGGCGTTGCGAGGGTCGCGATGCGCCTGCATCGGCCGACGCCGCCGGTGACCCGCGCGGCGCGCAAAACTCATCGCACCAGCTTCTTGCGACGCAGTAGCTCGCGCGGTGCGGAGGTCTGCCAGACGGTTTGGAAGGACTCGACGACATTGTCAGGCGTGACAGGCACGCCCGGTAGCGCCACCCATGCCGGTGGGAGCCGACCGAGCAGCGCCGTCACCGTCGTCGACGCCGCAATCTGGCCTTGCCGAAAGGGTTGCTGGGCAGCGATCGCTACGATGGGGCCGCCTGCGGCAAGCTCGATGGCCGCTTCTCGGCCAAGATCGATGGTCGCGATCGGAATTGTCATTCCGGTTTTCACAGTGGCCTTGGCTGCCGCGGTGGCCGGCGTATCCCAGACCACAAAGAGACCGTCGAGCTCGGGGACCTGCTTCAGAAGCGCTTCGGTGACGGATGCTGCGTCTGACAGGGCCGAGAACCGGCGGATCGTAATCTTCATGTCCGGGCGATTGATCCCCATCCATTTGACGAAGGCGATTTCCCGCTCGTTTGTCGCGAAGAAGTCGGCGTCGTAGCCGAGCACACCTACTTGTGCCCCCTCAGGCAGATGGGGGGACAAGCTCTCCGCAGCCATTTTGCCAAGCCCGAAATTATCGGCGGAAATGAGTGAGACGTAGTCCTTGTTCGGCAAGAGGCCTGTTGGCACGTTGTCGAGCAGTACGAGTTTGATGCCGGCGGCTGCAACACGCTTGTGCGCTTCCGCGACTTTGGCATTGGCGACGGGCAGGGAAATGATTGCATCCGGCCGGTCGCGGACGAGCCGGTCAAGCGCCTGGATCTGCGCATCCGGCGCAAAGGCGCAGTCGGCGACGTCGATAACAACGACCCCACAAGCGCCAAGCGTGCCGACAAGGCCGGCAAGAAGTTGCTTTGCCCAGTCGCTGGACGTCGTGTGGAGGACGATTGCGACCCGGAGCCCTTCAGCTCTTGCGCGCGCCACGTCTTCCGGCAAGAGGAGGACACGTTCGGGTGCTGCCGCACGCTCTCCATGGGGTCCGAGACCGGTGATTGTCATCGCTTCCCCTTTTTCGTTTCAGGCGGGTGAGGTGCTTCGGCCCCGCTGGTCTTTTTCGCAGAGATCCGTCTTTTCAGATCGACAAAGAGAGGGTGGGCCTGCGGTCTGCCCGCCATGATCCATTCCCGCAAGGTCGACGGTGCAAACAGGCCTTCGGCGGCTGTGATCGCGGCGCCGACCAGGCCTGACGAGCTACCCATCTGCGATCGGATGATCTGCAGGTCGCGGCTGACGAGGGGGTGGCAGGCACCGTAAATTGCCTCGCGGGCGGCGGCGAGAAGAATGTCGTTCGTCTGAGCGATCGAGCCTGAGAGAACGATGATCTCAGGGTTCAGCATATTTGCCAGCGTGGCGACGACTTGTCCGATCAACCGGCCACTTTGCGAGAGGATGTCGATTGCGCCGCGATCGCCCATTTGTGCCGCCTGGGCAACTTCAATCGCGGTGATCTGTTGGCCGCGGCGAATAAGATCCGCAATGATCGGGCTTTGACCTCGTTCGGCTGCGCGCCGACCTTCCTCGGCGATTGCATCCGATCCTGCCATTCCTTCGAGCGTACCGATTCTGTCGCCGATGCTGACAGGAACGGAGCCGATCAAGCCTGCGGCCCCTTGCGCGCCGCGAAACAAGCTGCCGTCGCTGACCAGTCCAGCGCCGATGCGTTTTCCGACCTTGATGACGAGCATCGTTTTATGGCCGATGCCGGCACCGGCGCGCAATTCACCCATGGTCATCGTCTCGACACTGGAACGCAGCCAAACTGGCGCGTCAAAGGTTTCGACGAGGCGTTCGACGATCGGAAAGCGCTCCCAACCAGGTAAGGCGGGAGGTGTCGAAAGCTGAAAGGACGTTTCGCTTCCATCGGCAACGGCTCCGGGGGTGGAAATAGATATCCCCCAGAGGTCATGCTGATCGCCCTGACGTTCCACGATCCAGCGAAACAAGGAGGTCAGGCGGTCGCACAGGCTGGATACCGGCTCGGTTAGGTCCGCCTCTTCATGATGCTCCATGATGAGCCGCCCCGAAAGATTCGCAATTCCTACCCCCAACGCCGTCTGATCAAGCGTTGCGACCAGGATGTTGGCGCGATCGGCGGAAAAGCGAACCAGACGCGGTGCGCGCCCACCAGTTGCGGCGCCGAGCTCGCTCTCATCGACAAGGGCCAAATCGATCAACGTTCCAAGACGGTCGGAGACAATGGCGCGGCCAAGCTCGCTCTCGCGTTCGATCTCCTGACGGGTCGTCGAGCGCTCCGTGCGGACCAGGTTGAGAATTTCAACCAAGCTTGGCGCCGCCGTCTCGGATGTCCTGGGACGGCCCTTTTTTCGTACTGCCGCGCCGGCGTCCAAGTCTGCCATAGAGGACATCCAGCCTTCCTTATGAAGTTAGTCGAGCAACTTGATAGATCGCCCTTTTAAGGCGTGCAACAACAAACTTTTGTATTAAATCAGCAAAAGTATGCTAAGTTTTGTTGATATATGGTTGACATCCGTTTTTTCTACGCATATTCCTCGTCGCATCGCTGGCATCGGGAGGAATAGGGATGACGGATTTCAAGCTTGCATATCATGCGAACTGCTGGGGAGACCTTGGTGGCAGCGCCGCCGGCGTGACGTCCATCACCCAGCTTAGCTACCGCACGTTCGGCGACATGCGCCGCGCATTCCACGATATCGCCAGCGCTGGCTATGAAGGCGTCGAACTCTTCGACGGAAACCTCCTCGATTTCAGGGCCGGGGAGATGCGATCACTCCTCGCAGATAACGGACTGGCGCTCGTTGCGACTTATGCCGGTGGCAACTTCATCTTCGACGACATTTTGCCTGAAGAGCTGGCGCGCGTGACGCGTGCTGCCGACCGGGCTGCCGAGCTCGGCGCTCCCCATCTTGTCGTTGGCGGCGGAGCAAAACGCTTCGATGGCGTGCGTGAACCCGACTATCACAAGCTCGCCGCGGCACTCGATCGCGTCAAGGAAATCGCCGATAGCAGGGGTCTTCGCGCCCACTATCACCCCCACCTGTCGACGATCGTCGAGGGTCCGGATGAGGTGGCAAAGATATTCTCCATGACCTCGATCGATTTCTGCCCTGACACAGCGCATCTCGCTGCCGCTGGCGGCGATCCTGCCAAGCTCATCCGCGACCACGCTTCCCGCATCAGCTACATCCACCTGAAGGGATTTCAGAGGGACCCGTTCGCGTTCACGCCACTTGATCGCGGCGATGTCCCGACCGACGAGATCATAGCCGCTATGCGCGATGTCGACTTCAATGGCTGGGTCTGCACAGAACTCGATGCCTGGGCCGATCCGCTGGAGGGCGCAACGGCCAGCATCACCTATCTCAAATCGGCCTGAGGGCCACGATCGGGCACAGGCCCCAAACTCTGGGAGGAGAACATGATCAATAGACGCATGCTGATATGTGGTGCCGCCGCCCTTTTGACGATCGGCCTGAGCGGCCCGGTTTTTGCCGATCCGGACTCGGCGCTGGCAAAGCTGCAGGAAACCGTTTTATCGAAAGGTCCCTCGGGCGAAAGCCCGTCGCCTGCAGCGGATATCAAACTCTCGGATGAAGATCTCGGCAAGATCAAGTCGCTGAACGCGACGGCCGCCATCGTTATGCATTATGGCGGCAACGACTGGTCGCGGGCCCAGATCAACGGTCTGCAGACGCAATTCAAGGCTATGGGCATCAAAGTCATCGCCGTCACCGATGCGGGCTTCAAACCGGAAAAGCAGGTGGCCGATCTGGAAACGATCATGGCGCAGAAGCCTAATATCATCGTTTCGATCCCGACCGACCCGACAGCGACCGCGAAGGCCTATAAGGCTGCCGCCGACGCCGGCGCCAAGCTCGTGTTCATGGACAACGTTCCGGCAGGTTTCAAGGCAGGAACCGACTACGTGTCCGTCGTCTCCGCCGACAATTACGGCAATGGCGTCGCCTCCGCTCATCTGATGGCGAAAGCTCTGAATGGCGAAGGCGAGATCGGCGTAGTCTTCCACGCAGCCGACTTCTTCGTCACGAAACAGCGCTACGACGCTTTCAAGGCAACCATCGCTTCAGATTATCCGAAGATCAAGATTGTTGCCGAGCAGGGCATTGGCGGACCGGATTTCTCCGGTGACGCAGAGAAGGCGGCTTCCGCAATTCTGACGTCAAATCCTAACGTTAAAGGCATTTGGGCCGTCTGGGACGTACCGGCCGAAGGCGTGATTGCCGCAGCTCGCAACGCCGGTCGTGACGATCTCGTCATCACCACGATCGATCTCGGCGAGAACGTCGCGATTTCCATGGCACAGGGCAGCTTCGTCAAGGGTCTCGGCGCACAGCGTCCGTTCGATGCGGGTGTTGTCGAGGCAAAGCTTGCGGGCTACGCGCTTGTCGGCAAGGACGCACCAGCCTTCGTGGCTCTTCCGGCCCTTCCCGTCACGCGCGACAACCTGCTCGACGCCTGGAAGAGCGTCTACTCCACCGAAGCGACGGCCAATATCGAGACCAGCCTCGGGCAATAGTCGGACTGGCGGTGCGGAGGTTTCCTCCGCACCGGTCGTGACAACGACGTGGCGCCTGTGCGCCAGTATTCAGGAGAGAGATAGATGACGAAACTTATGAACGTCGCCATGATCGGCGGTGGCTTCATGGGCAAGGCGCATGCCATGGCCTATGCGTCGATGCCCATGTTCTTCTGGCCCGCGCCGGCCATTCCCCATCGAAAGGTGGTGGTTGACGTGACCGACGGCATGGCCGGTGAGGCCCGCGAACGATTTGGCTTCGAAGAAGCGTCTTCGGACTGGCGTTCCGTCGTCAACCGCCCCGATATCGATGTCGTGGACATCTGCACGCCAAACAATGTCCACGCCGAAATTGCCATCGAAGCAGCAAAGGCCGGCAAGCACATCATCTGCGAGAAGCCGCTCGCCCGCACGGTGGACGAGGCGCGCGCCATGGCAGACGCCGCCAAGAAAGCCGGCGTGATCAACATGGTGGCCTTCAACTATCGGCGCACGCCGGCCGTAGCGCTGGCCAGGAAATATATCGAGGAAGGCCGTATCGGCCGCATCCTGAATTTCCGTGGCACCTATCTGCAGGATTGGTCGGCCGATCCAGATTCGCCGCTTTCCTGGCGTTTCCAGAAGAAAATCGCCGGCTCAGGCACGGTTGGCGACATCGGCACCCATGTCGTCGATCTCGCGCATTACCTCGTCGGCCCGATCGCAGAAGTTATCGCCCTGACATCGACCTACAACAAAACGCGGCCCCTGCAGCAGGGCGGCATCGACAAGCTGGGTGCGGCGGAAAAGGCGACCGATGCTGAACGTGGCGAGGTCGATGTAGACGACGAAGTGGTGTCGATGCTGAAGTTTTCAAATGGCGCGATCGGCAGTTTGGAAGCCACGCGCAACGCCTATGGCCGCAACAACTTCATAACCCTCGAGATCCACGGCACCAGAGGATCGATCCACTTCAATTATGAACGTCGCGACGAACTGCAGGTCATGTTTGCCGACGACCCGGCCGATGCGCGCGGATTTAGAACGGTCTATACCGGCCCGGCCCATCCCTATGGCGGTGGCCTCTGGCCGATCCCCGGCCTCGGTATCGGCTATTCGGAGACGAAGATCGTCGAATGCTACGACTTCTTCTCCGCTATTGCCAAGGGCCGACAGCCGAGCCCGAACTTCGAAGATGGCCTGCTGACGGAACTCGTGGCCGATGCTTTTCTGCGCTCCGGTGAAAGCGGAACCTGGGAGAAGGTGGGATGAACAGCGGCTTGTCCGCGGTCCGGATGACCGGGATTTCGAAGGCCTTCGGTGGCGTGCGCGCCCTTGAAGGTGTCGATTTCGAACTTCTGCCTGGCGAGGTCCACGCACTTCTCGGCGGCAATGGCGCGGGAAAATCCACCATCCTCAAGATCCTCAACGGCGTGCACAGGCCCGATAGCGGAATGATCGTGGTGGCAGGCCGTGCTCTCAGCGCCCATACGCCTGAAGAGTCGCGTGCGGCCGGCATTGCGATGAATTATCAGGAAATGAGCCTGATACCGACATTGACCGTGGCACAGAACATTTTCCTGACGCGCGAAAGCCGCAACGGCATGGGTCTGATTGACGACAGCGAGGCGGAACGCAAGGCGGCCGAGCTCTTTGCGATGCTGGAAGTGTCTGTCGATCCGCGCGCAACCGTCGCCGATCTAGGCGCGGGGCAGAAACAGCTGACCGAGATCGCCAAGGCAATTTCGCAGGATGCCAAGATCCTGGTTCTCGACGAGCCGTCGACTGCGCTTGCGGTTTCGGATGTCGAGCGGCTCTTCGCCTTCCTGAGAAAGCTCAAGGGCAGGGGAGTCGCGATCATCTACGTCAGCCATCGCATGGACGAGATCGCTCGCATTTCCGATCGCGCCACGATTCTGCGCGATGGCCGGCATGTGATCACGGCGCCGATCAGCGAACTGCCCATCGATACGATGATCGAGCATATTGTCGGCCGGCGTTCCATGGGACTGTCCGACGTAGTGCGTGGGACATCCACCTACGGAGACGCGGTTCTGGAGCTTGCTGACGTCAGCGGCATTGATAAGCCGCGGGACATATCCTTCAGGCTGCATCGCGGCGAGGTTCTGGGATTGGCAGGTTTGCTGGGTTCTGGCCGATCCTCGCTCGCCCGCCTTCTTGCCGGCATTGATCCGGCGCGGCGCGGCACCATCCGCGTCAAGGGTTCGACCGTTTCCATCAGGACTCCAACGCAGGCGATCGACGCCGGACTGGCGCTCGTTCCGGAAGCGCGCGCTACGCAGGGTGTCATCCCTGCCCATTCCGTCTCCTCGAACATGGCGATGTCGATGATCTCACGGTTGTCGCGGCTTGGCTTCATGGATGCAGCAGCCGAACGGAAACTCACTGACGAGCAGATCCGGCGGCTGGCGGTCAAGACGGCAAGCCGCGAGCACGCGGTTTCGACGCTGTCTGGCGGTAACCAGCAAAAGGTGGTCATCGGCAAATGGCTGGCGACCGATCCCGATATCCTGATCCTGGACGAGCCGACCGCCGGCATTGATATCGGCTCCAAGGCCGAGATCATCCGGCTTGTCCGCGAACTCGCAGGCGCAGGCAAAGCCATCATCATGATCTCATCCGAATTGTCGGAACTGCTGACCGCATGCGACCGGATCCTCATCATGGCCGACGGGCGCGTCCATCAGGATCTGCCGCGCGAGGCCTTCGACGATCCATCCGTCTCGGTCACGGACCTAGCACACCGGCTCCAGGCCGCCGAACAGCGCCTTCAAATCGAGATTCAGCGGGCCTTGAGGCTCCAGGAGACTTCTAATGCCTAACGCCTTCCTGTCGAACTGGCGCCAGAACATCATCTATATCGGCTTCGTCGTCATCTTCATCGTGTTTGCGGTCGCGCTGAACGACAAAGGCTTCCTCAACATCAACAACCTGCTCAACATCGTCCGGCAGACTGCGATGATCGCGGTGATGGCAATCGCGATCACCTTTGTGCTGTCGGCCGGAGAGATCGACTTGTCCATCGGCGCGGTGGCAGGTCTGGCGACGGTCACGGTCGCGATGGCGATTGCCGTCGGCGGCCCTTTCGCAGGCATTCTGGCGGGCATTGGAACAGGGCTCGCTGTTGGCGTCTTCAATGGATGGCTGACGACGCGCGTCGGCATTCCCTCCTTCCTCACGACCCTCGCGATGATGGGGATCGCTAAGGGCATTGCCATGTGGATCTCGGCGACGGCGGCCGTGCCGATCCTGTCGCCCGGCTATTCCTGGTTCTTCGGCGGCGGCAATATCGGCCGTATCCCGGTCCTGCTATTCTGGATGGTCATTCTCGCCGTAATCGGCCACATCGTCCTACGCCGTACCGGCTTCGGGCGGCGAGTTCTGGCGACGGGGGGAGGCGAGATGGCAGCGCGCTATTCTGGCATCAACACCCGCGACATCAAGTTCAAGGTTCTGGTCATCTCGTCCTGCGCTGCAGCGCTTGCCGGCATGCTTTATGCGGGGCGCCTGCAGTCGGGACGGTTCCAGCTCGGCGAAGGCGACGAACTCTCGGTGATCGCTGCAGCTGTTCTCGGCGGCACCAGCCTGTTCGGGGGCAGGGGAACGGTCGTCGGGACGGTCGTCGGCGCATTGATGATCGGCCTTATCAACAATGGCCTGATCCTAATGGGTCTCGAATTCAGCCAGCAGCTGATTGCCCGCGGCGCCATTATCATCCTGGCGGTCGCCCTCAGCCAGAAACGGAGCTGATCATGACCATCACCATCATCGGAACAGTCGTCAGTCGTCCGGAGACGCGCGACGAACTGGAGAGGCTTCTGGCCGCCCAGGTGGAGCCGACGCGCAATGAGCCGGGCTGCATCAACTATGATTTCCATGTTGACGAGGAAGACGAATGCACGTTCGTCTTCTATGAGAACTGGTCCAGTCAAGCCGACCTTGATGCCCATATGAACATGCCGCATCTGGCGCCGCTGCTAAGCCAGCTCGATAGAATGCTCAGAGAACCGATATCGATCCGGCACTTGCGAATGATAAGTTCGCTTAAGGGCGGAGGAGACGAGCAATGATCGAGGAATACTGATTGAGCATCAGGTCACAGAACTATGGAGCCGACCGAACGCTGTAGACGGCAACCAGACCGCGTCTCCCTGAACGCCTTGCTCGAGAAGTTCGCATTTTATTAAATATGTCGGGAAATACTCCGCTTCGAGGGCGATCTAAATCTGGACAAGCGAGTTCATCTCGTGACCACGAAGCGGAGACTGCCATGTATCAGCGTACGGTTCTCATCGTCGAAGACGAGTTTCTCATCCGAATGGTGCTCGCAGACACGGACAAGGGCTACGATGTGATCGAGGCTGGAAACGCCCTTGAGGCGGTGGCCATCCTGGGGCAGCGGAGGATCGACGCCGTCGTGACGGACGTCGACATGCCCGGAGGCCCCAGCGGGCTCGATCTCGCCAGGATGATCTCGTCCATCCATGTGAACGTGCCAGTGATCATAACGTCGGGCGGACATTGTCTCCGGGCCGAGGACCTGCCGGGTGACGCCGTCTTCGTTCCCAAGCCCTACCGAATGGACGTGATCGCGGCGATGGTCGGGGAGATGACCGATCGGTGTCGTTTGAAGCGAGTATCAAAGACGGCTCGTTACGTTTGATACCGGACAAGCCGATGCGGCTTCGCCTGTCGATATTATCCCTGAAGTCACCCCGGTCGACAAAGCCCAATCCCCGCCGCTGACCGATATGAGAACGGCTTGCAGGTTCGTCAGTTCGACTGCGCCTCGCAGAGCGGGATTGGCTTGGGCGGCGGAGCAGGATGGTCCTTTTCGTATCGGACGATCAACGGCCCAAGCTTTTCCTGGCTCCAGAACCGAGGTGTACCGATTTGCTTCAAGCAAGCAGCATTCCAATAAGGCCCAGCTTGGCTGGAGGACTTGACCTTTGAAATCGCCAGAATGTCGCGGGATTCAGGATAGATGTAGAGAGTGGTCGGATTGTCCTTGACGGCGGATAGTACCTGCGGAGCTTCTGCCGGAGACCAGGTTGTGCAGCCGTTGCTGCGGCCGCCGGCATAGTTGACGAATTTACCAAGCGGCACGTAGCCCTGGTTGTTCGCATAGGGGCTATTTGGCTTCTTCTGCATGCATATGCCTGAAACCAGAGCTGCCGGATGCCCCCCGATGGCACGCTCTCTGGCATTTGCCGTCTCTCCGATACCCTCGAATTGCACAAAGGAACGTGTCAGAAAGGACTGCTGACCGGATGAGGAGCGATAGTAACCTTTAAAGGAGGTTTTGATTTCGCTGGTGAGATAGGCGCCGCCCGCCGTCAGATTGGAACCCAGCGCATTGCCGAAATTCTTCGCGCATTCGCGCCCGTTGGAAAAGTCTGCCACGCCCGGCAGGTTGCGTCCGCTGCCATGGCCGGACGAAATCACCCGAAATGTCTGATCAGCCTCGCAGATCATATAAAAACGGCCGCCTGACTCGCCGCCGGTCAGATCGTTCGGGCGGGTGGCGTCCATTGCGAAATAGCAGGAGTTCTTCACCTTCCCATCGGCGACTTTCGACAGATAAAGGGCGCGCGCCCGCTGCAGGACGGGAAGGGCGATCTGGCCGTTGCCTTCGCCGACGTGGGCGCTAAGCCAGTCCGGAACTTGGGGCGCTCGCTCGGCGGTCGCAGCATGTGCCGATGCTGACGCGATGCCGAAGATAGCAAAAGACCTGACTATGGTTACAAGCCGAGATCCGGATATCACTGGAGTTCCTCCTGAAAAGCATAAAGGATTTGCGGCGAGCGGGCCACGGAACCGCGTATGACCGGCAATCCACGAATACGCTCATGCATCATGGTTTCGAAAGGCTTAACAGCGCACCTCTAATCGCGTGGCAACGAGTTGCGAATAATCCGTACCGGTTGGGTCATTGAAGAACAGGGTGGTCAGCATCGCCTGGTTTTCCGCGAGAATTTCCTTCGAATCGGGCCTGACGATCTTGCGCGTGCAGCGATCGAAGCCCGTCCCCGTCGTCTTCAAATCGCTGTCATCAGCGAAATCGAGAGCGGTATACAGCGTGGGGTCGTAGACCCCGAAAACGATCAGCCCCTTCAAGGGAGTTTTAACAGTCGGCTTCTGCACGAAAGACAGGGTCAGCATTCCGTCTTCATAAGCTGCGTGCATAACCTCCGGTTTCTCGAGCGTAACGGCTTTGCCGCCGATTGTGATACTGGTGTAGTAATTATACTGCGCGAGCGATTTTTGAACCGTCTTGGCGACGGCGGCAAGCTCGGGTGGATCAAGGGTCGAATTGCCATTCTTGTCGAAATCGAGAAGCACGGACGAGGAGAAAACCTCGTCGAAATGCCAAACGTCGCGCACTTCGCTCAAGCCTCCGTCGGCGCCCGCCACTGCCTCGAACTTGGCATCCACGAAGATATGGGGATGCGCCAAGGCAACAGCGGGCATCGCTACGGCGGCAACCAGAATTGCTCGAGAGGTTCGGCGTGCAGAGGCCCTGGAGGTCATTTAACGTGAATCAGCTGAAATTGCGCCCGATTTAAGTTCGATCTGCTTGCAGGCCCAGCGGCGAAAGCTGCGTCAGTTTATAACAACTGATCGCACCTCGTCGACCTCAGCTGTAGCCGACGGGCGCACGTCGGCTAGAAAGCGACGCCGATCGGATCGTCATTTCAGCCGGCATAGGTCAGAATAGTGGTTCGATTGCCACTCCCACCCACGCAACGAGTGCGGACATGTCCTCCAAAGACCCCCTTCTGCAGCCGTTTCAACTCAAGCATCTGACGTTGAAAAACCGCGTCATGTCGACCGCTCATGAGCCGGCCTACTCCGAAAATGGCATGCCGACGGATCGCTACCGGCTCTATCACAGGGAAAAGGCGAAAGGCGGTATTGCGCTCACGATGACAGCGGGATCGGCGGTCGTCTCGTCCGATTCCCCGCCGTCCTTCGGCAATCTCCATGCCTATCGAGACGAGATCGTGCCCTGGCTGAAGAGACTCGCCGACGATTGTCACGAATACGGTACGGCGGTCATGATTCAGCTCACGCATCTCGGTCGGCGTACGGGCTGGAGCCGGGGCGATTGGCTGCCGGTGCTGTCGGCTTCGCCGATCCGCGAACCGGCGCACCGTGCCTTTCCGAAAGAGGCCGAAGACTGGGACATAAAGCGTATCGTTGCCGACTATGCGAGCGCTGCACAGCGCATGCAGGAAGCCGGCCTCGACGGCATCGAGATCGAGGCCTATGGACATCTACTGGATAGTTTCTGGTCGCCGGCGACCAATCGGCGTGAAGATGAATTCGGCGGGTCGCTCGACAACCGCATGCGCTTTTCCGTCATGGTCACACAGGCGATCCGCGAGGCGGTCGGGCCAGATTTCATTGTCGGCATGCGTCTCGTCGCAGATGAGGACTGGGAGAAGGGATTGACACGCGAGGAAGGCGTGGAAATCGCCTCACGATTTGCGCGATCCGGTGACATCGATTTCCTGAACATCATTCGCGGTCATATCGACCACGATGCCGCACTCAACGAGGTCATTCCGATTCAGGGCATGGCATCTGCTCCCCATCTGGACTTTGCCGGCGAGGTGAGGGCGGCAACCAGGTTCCCGGTCTTTCATGCCGGGCGCATCGGCGACGTGGCGACAGCCCGTCATGCGATCGCCGAGGGAAAGCTCGACATGGTCGGTATGACACGCGCCCATATCGCCGACCCGCATATCGTGCGCAAGATCGTGGCTGGCGAGGAGGCGCGCATCCGACCCTGTGTTGGCGCTACCTACTGTCTCGACCGGATCTATGAAGGCGGAGAGGCGCTGTGTATTCATAATGCCGCGACTGGTCGCGAAGGGCAGATCCCGCATGAGATTGCCAAGGCGCCTCTCCGTCGCAAGGCCGTCGTGGTCGGTGCCGGACCGGCCGGTCTTGAGGCCGCACGCGTGCTTGCGGAACGTGGGCATGCAGTGGATGTTCTGGAAGCGACCGGAAGGGCAGGCGGACAGGTCAATCTTCTCATCCGCAATCCCCGGCGCAAGGAGATGATAGGCATCATCGATTGGCGGCTATCGGAGTTGGAGCGGCTGGGTGTCAACATGCACTATGATGTCTATGCGGAGGCAGGTGATGTTCTCGGCCTTGAACCCGACCTCGTTGTCATTGCGACCGGAGGCATTGCGCAACAACCCGAACTCGATGCCGGCGATGAACTCGTGACCTCCTCATGGGATATCCTTTCAGGCGGCGTCAGGATTGCGGACGCGGTCCTGCTTTTCGATGATAACGGTGGACATCCGGGCATGTCGGCCGCCGAAGTGATCGCTAGAAGCGGCGCCGAGCTCGAACTCGTATCGCCCGAGCGGTTTTTCGCGCCCGAGTTGGGAGGCATGAACCACGTGCCCTACGCCCGAACCTTCGCAGAACACAATGTCAGGGTTACCATCAACACGCGCCTCAAATCTGTGCGGCGCAACGGCAACGTCCTTGTCGCTGTGCTCGGATCGGATTTTGCAGACGGCGCGCAGTGGGAGCGACGCGTTTCCCAGGTCGTTGTCGAGCATGGCACGCTTCCCAATGATGGTCTCTATCGCGAGCTGAAACCCCTTTCGCGAAATCTTGGAACCGTTGATTATGCCGCCCTGATCAATCGTCGGGCGGCCCTGCCGAAGCTCGGTAATCAGGGACGCTTCGATCTCGTGCGGATCGGTGATGCGATTTCGAGCCGCAACATCCACGCCGCTATTTATGACGCTCTGAGATTATGTTCGTTGTTTTGAGGTCTTCGCGATTGCCTTGCTTTTGTTCGGCGATTGGACGGGTTACGAAGCTCGCGTGACGACATCATCGATATCGCCTGGTCGCTGGTGCGGCCGGGCGGGCGGAGGGCGCCGGAAAATTCTGCAGATGATGACCTCACCTTGGACTGCGGGCAGACATAGCTCCCATTCATGGGAATGCCCCTGCCGAGATAGTAGACCCATGATCTCGGCACCACCATCGAAAGCATAGGGTCTCGGCAATATCGGGAAATGTTACAATCCGACCAGGTTTCCATTTCTGATGGAGATACCATGTCGGAACGATTGGAGCGTGTTCTTCGATATCTGAAGTCTGCCAGGCCGATTGCCGAGAAGAGCCCGACACTCGGCAGAGTGGTCGAGTTGATCGACGAGGCAATCCGTGAAGCGGAGAGCAGACTGAAGGCGACCCGCAGCAAAAATGGGCGAAACCACTAACTCAACGGATGTCGCACGCTCGAGCGGTGCTGCCATGTGGGGATGAGAGCTGCAGTTCACCAATGGTACAGACAGATTCGCAAACGTCGGTGACGTTATCGATCCGTCAATCTGCGCGGGCGAGCAGCTTACGATAGGCATCGCTGTTTTCGATGAATGGCAGAGTTCGAAGAAATGGCCGCAAAATCCTTCTTGCACTAGCTGCTTCCACCGCTATCTCAAGAGACTGTTGCGGAAGGAGACAGGGCATGCACATCGATGGCCAGTGTCAGTGCGGGCAAGTTAGATATGAGGCCAACATCGACCCCGGCGCAGTGGCGATCTGCCATTGTACGGACTGTCAAAGGCTGACTGGCGCCGCATATCGCGTCACGGTGAGCGCGCCGCGCGAGAGATTCCACATCATGGCCGGAGAGCCGAAGCTCTATGTTAAGATCGCCGACAACGGTCGTCGAAGAATGCAATACTTCTGCTCCAACTGCGGGTCGCCGATCTACACGACCGGCGAGCTGAAGGACGCCGACCGGGTTGGTATACGCCTCGGAACAATAAATCAACGGCGGGATCTCAAGCCACGGGCGCAGTTTTGGTGTTCGTCTGAACTTCCATGGGTTCAGGACCTTCGAGCGTTGCCACGACACGACGGCGACTGAGAAGCTTTCGCCGTTCCTGTTGCGCGAAGCGCGGCTCATGCTTGTGGAGGTAGGGCAGAGATGGATTCCTGCGGGTTGTGGAGAAGCCGCCGTCGTGATCTAGTTTGCACGGTCGTACAGCCTGGGTATCCGGAACGAACGACGATGATGTGAATTCTTCGAGCGCCGGAAAGAGGGCCGAGCGGATTTGACTTTGTTTTACGCACGGATCGAACAATCCCGAGAGATGTCGCAATATGTGCTGAGTTCTTCATGGAACTCACGACATCTTGTTCCGGTGCACAGGATTCACCATCTCATAAAAGGGAGAACTGGAGCACTCGAGATGGAAGACCAGTCAGCCGAAGTAATCGTCACGCACGATATCGAAATCCTGCCGCCGGAGCGCGAGGGCTGCCTCGGAGACGGCATCCTTTGCCTGTGTTGCGGCCGGCCGCAATCCACCATGGATGAGGACGGCTGCGGCATCTGCGAGGAGTGCCTGGCGCCCTCGTTCGGCGGGGACTTCTCCAATCGACGTCCATTTTTGCTGGATGTTATCGACAGGAGGTATGGCGACCACCTCCCGCGGCCGCGCCCAGGATCGTGGACGCGTCGCAGGCGGGCAGAGCCATGAGGTGAGATGGGAGGGCAGGAAGGAGCCTGTCAAAAGAGCGCCGGCGCTTGCAAGAAGGCCGACGCGGAAACTGGCCGCGCGTGTCAGAATGATCGCATTCGACCGGTTCCGGTCGTAAGGGCCGCCGCGGCGCGTTTTTGATGCACTTGAATGCCTGCAAGCCTTCACGATCCTGACGGCTGTCTCTGTGCCGAGGTGACCGACGTTGCGCCGCAACGCCGGTTTGCCGTGGAGCTTGAGCTGCCCGCCGAAAACCATGCCGCGCTTGCCTGCCGCATAGATGCGACGCACCTAGTGGAGCGCGTGGCTCATCATGCGATAGGGATGCACCGCGTTGAAATGCGAGATCATCGTGGACGCCTGCTGCAGCACGCGCTCAGCGTTCCGTACATCGTCACGGGCCAACTCGTCGGCATTGATACGGATCGCCTCGGCCATGTTGGCAGAAAGCGCGGCAAAGCGTCGGTCGCCTTCGACAAAGGCTTCGCGTGCGGTTCCTTCTAGGATACGCGCGATATCGACAAAGATCTCTTCGCGTTCCTCGATGCTAAGATCTTTGATGATTTTGATCTTCTCTTCCATTCTCAATCTCACTCCGAATAGACGTGCGATAGTGAACGAGTTCGCCGGAACCCCCGTCACGCAAAGAGCTAGGAAGGGGAAAATTCCGTTTCAAGACCTCAATGCAACTTGAACTCACCGTCCACACGGCGCCATTCGTTCGGCCCGATCAGGCGCTGATGGGTATATCGGACGGAATGCAGCGGGCCGTCCAGATTGGACTGCCAGAAATCGAGAAACCTATGCATCTCGGGAAAATCGGGAGCCAGGTCATAATCCTGCCAGACATATGTCTGCAGCACGGATTCGAAATCGGGAATGCGGTAGAGGATATGTGCGGTGGTTAGCCCGTAGCCATTCAGCTGTCGTTCCAGATCCGATGAAAATTCCATGCGTTCATCTCCGTTCCATGTCACGTCGAAGGCGGCGCAAAATCTGCGGCCATCAATGCTTTTGTCAAACGTAGAATACTCGTTTGTTGTTCCGTTCCAGGATGTTAGCAGCAGCATAGCGTATGTGCTGCTTTTTTGTTCCCTTCGTGAAATCAAAATGCCGAAAGCCAAGTCGTTCGCGCAAGCCGCTCGACCGAGACTTTGCCCACGCACTAACTGGTCATCCGGTCCGGCTAGGCGAACAACATCACCTGTTGCGGCGAGGCGTCGGCAATGAGGTGGACGCGGGTGGCTGTTCCAACAGCACCCCGCAACGCCGTGCTGAAGTCGCCATGAATGCGCCAGCCGTCGCCTCCTAGAGGTCATGGGCCGTCTGAGGCGACCCCAGCCGCTCAAAAGCGGTCGTCTCGTCATTGCCCTTAAGATTTGCACTCTCGAAGTCGGCGCAATGGTGTTCCGGCAGAATTTCCACCGAGCGAGGGTCACTCGGACCGTGGCAATTTGAAGGCGCCGCTCTAGATCTTCGTCATCGTTGAAGGGAAAATTCCATGAGCAATCAAACCGCTGAGCGAGAGCGTGACCAGTATGCGAGCGTCGATGAAAAAGAGCCTCCGGCGAGCGGGATCGAGGCTCGCGAGGCAGGTGCGCTACTAGAGATCCTTTCGGCAGTTCGCCGCGGGGATTTCTCGGTTCGAATGCGGTCGGACCTGACAGGTGTGACGGGAAAGGTCGCCGATGCGCTCAACGACATCATAGCAGCCAACCAGCGAATGGCGCAGCAACTGGAGCATGTTGGCCAGGTCGTCGGCCGGGACGGGCAGACAAGTACACGGGTCCGATTTGGTCTCTCGGATGGATCGTGGTCGGATATGGAAGGATCGATCAACCAGTTGATCGCAGATCTTCTCTGGCCGACGACCGCCGTCACCCGCACGATTACTGCCGTCGCCAAAGGCGATCTTCTGCAGACGGTGCCGCTTGATGTCGATGGCCGGCCGCTGAAAGGAGAGTTTCTGCGCTCCGCCGATATCGTCAACACGATGATCAAACAGCTCAGCGTCTTCACCTCCGAAGTCACCCGCGTGGCTCGCGAGGTCGGCACTGATGGTAAGCTCGGAGGACAAGCCCAGGTGCGGGAGGTGACCGGCGTCTGGAAGGACTTGACTGAGAGTGTCAATTCAATGGCCTCGAACCTGACAGCCCAGGTGCGAAACATTGCCGACGTCACCATCGCGGTGGCGAATGGCGACCTTTCCAAGAAGATCACTGTCGACGTTCGCGGCGAAATCCTGCAGCTCAAGGAGGCCATCAACACAATGGTGGACCAGCTCCGCTCGTTCGCCTCCGAAGTCACCCGCGTCGCCCGCGAGGTCGGAACGGAAGGCAAACTCGGTGGTCAAGCGCTGGTGCCGGGCGTCGCTGGCACCTGGAAGGATTTGACTGACTCGGTCAACGCTATGTGCGGAAACTTGACGGCCCAGGTGCGAAACATCGCCCAGGTCACGACCGCTGTGGCGCGCGGTGACCTTTCCCGCAAGATCACCGTGAACGTCTCGGGCGAAATACTGGAACTGAAGGAGACCATCAATACGATGGTCGACCAGTTGAACGGTTTTGCCGGCGAGGTGACGCGCGTCGCCCGCGAGGTCGGAACGGAAGGTCGCCTCGGCGGGCAGGCCCAGGTGCCAGGGGTGGCGGGCACATGGAAGGACTTGACCGATAACGTCAATTCGATGGCATCGAACCTCACCGCCCAGGTCCGCAATATTGCCGAGGTCTCGACCGCGATCGCCAACGGCGACTTGTCGAAGAAGATTACCGTGACCGTTTCGGGCGAAATCCTCGAGCTCAAGGAAACGATCAACACGATGGTCGACCAGCTGAACGCCTTTGCGTCGGAAGTGACGCGCGTCGCCCGCGAGGTCGGTACGGAAGGCCGGCTCGGCGGGCAGGCCAACGTCACGGGCGTTGCGGGCACTTGGAAAGACCTAACCGAAAACGTCAACTCGATGGCGGGTAACCTCACATCCCAGGTCCGTAACATTGCCGAGGTCTCGACCGCGATCGCCAACGGCGACCTGTCCAAAAAGATCACCGTCGACGTCAAGGGCGAGATTCTGGAACTGAAGGAAACGATCAATACGATGGTCGACCAGCTGAACGCGTTTGCGTCCGAGGTCACGCGTGTCGCGCGCGAAGTCGGGACGGAGGGGCAGCTCGGCGGACAGGCAAATGTACGCGGCGTCGCCGGCACGTGGAAGGACCTGACGGATTCAGTCAACTCGATGGCATCCAACCTCACGGCGCAGGTGCGCAATATCGCAGAGGTCGCCACCGCGGTTGCACAGGGAGACCTGTCGAAGAAGATCACCGTCACGGTCTCGGGCGAGATCCTTGGACTGAAGGAAACCATCAATACGATGGTCGATCAGCTGAACGGTTTTGCCGGCGAGGTGACGCGCGTCGCACGCGAGGTCGGCACGGAAGGCCGGCTCGGTGGCCAGGCGAACGTCCTTGGTGTTGCAGGCACCTGGAAGGACTTGACCGACAGCGTGAATTTCATGGCCGGTAACCTGACCGCGCAGGTGCGCAACATCGCTGAAGTCTCGACAGCGATCGCCAACGGCGATCTGTCGAAAAAAATCACCGTGACCGTGTCCGGCGAAATCCTGGAGCTCAAGGAAACCTTGAATACCATGGTGGACCAGCTCAACCGGTTCGCCTCGGAAGTGACCCGCGTGGCACGCGAGGTGGGCACGGAAGGCAAGCTCGGCGGCCAGGCCCAGGTGCCGGGTGTTGCCGGCACCTGGAAGGATTTGACGGAAAACGTCAATTCGATGGCGTCGAACCTGACTGGCCAGGTGCGTAACATTGCGGAAGTGACGACGGCGGTGGCGCGAGGTGACCTGTCGCGTAAAATCACGGTCGACGTGAAAGGCGAAATCCTCGAGCTCAAGAATACCATCAATACGATGGTCGACCAACTGAATGCCTTTGCCGGCGAAGTGACGCGCGTTGCCCGGGAAGTCGGGACGGAGGGCAAACTTGGTGGCCAGGCGCAGGTACCCGGTGTCGCCGGGACGTGGAAGGACCTGACCGACAGCGTCAACTCCATGGCCGGCAACCTCACCGCGCAGGTGCGCAATATAGCCGAGGTCGCCACCGCAATTGCTAATGGCGACCTGTCGCGCAAGATCACCGTTGACGTGCGCGGGGAAATCCTGCTCCTCAAGGACACGCTCAACACGATGGTCGATCAGCTGCGGTCCTTCGCAGGCGAAGTGACGCGCGTGGCGCGCGAAGTCGGCACCGACGGCCGGCTCGGAGGACAGGCCGTCGTTCCTGGCGTCGCCGGCACCTGGAAGGACTTGACTGACAACGTCAACTTGCTTGCCGCCAATCTGACGACCCAGGTGCGCAATATCGCGGAAGTGACGACTGCCGTCGCGCGAGGCGACCTGTCGCGCAAAATCACCGTCGACGTCAAAGGCGAAATTCTCGAGCTCAAGAACACCATCAACACGATGGTGGACCAGTTGAACGCATTTGCCGGCGAAGTGACCCGCGTCGCGCGTGAAGTCGGCACCGAAGGCAAGCTCGGCGGTCAGGCGCAGGTGCCTGGCGTCGCCGGCACCTGGAAGGACCTGACGGATACCGTCAACGTCATGGCCGCAAACCTGACCGAACAGGTGCGCGGCATCGTCAAGGTCGTGACGGCCGTTGCGAATGGCGATCTCAAGCAGAATCTCACCGTCGCCTCCAAGGGCGAAGTCGCAGCACTTGCCGTAACCATCAACAACATGACCAATACGCTCGCCACTTTTGCCGACCAGGTGACGACGGTGGCGCGCGAGGTGGGGGTCGAAGGTCGCCTCGGCGGGCAGGCGAACGTGCCAGGCACCGCCGGCACCTGGAAAGATCTCACCGGCAACGTCAACCTTCTGGCTGCTAATCTCACTACGCAGGTTCGCGCGATCGCCGAGGTCGCCACCGCAGTCACCAAGGGGGATCTGACCCGTTCGATCCAGGTCGAGGCACGCGGTGAGGTGGCGGAGTTGAAGGACAACATCAATACGATGATCGACAACCTGCGCCTGACAACGGAGCGCAACACGGAGCAGGACTGGCTGAAGACCAATCTGGCCCGGTTCACGAACATGCTGCAGGGCCAGCGCGACCTCACGCGGGTCGGAAAAATGCTGCTTTCGGAACTTGCTCCGCTGGTAGGGGCCCATCAGGGCGTCATCTACCAGGTGGACGACGTTGACGGGTCTCGGCCGATGCTCTCGTTGCTCTCGGTCTATGCGCAAGGGATCGAGGCCGCGCACCCGGACCGCCTCGAATTCGGTCAGGGACTGGTCGGACAATGCGCAAGCGACGCTCGCCGCATCCTGATCACGAACCTGCCCGACAACGTCGTTCCAATAAGTTCGGGCGTGTTTTCGACCCTGCCGAGGAGCGCCATCGTCCTTCCCGTCCACTTCGAGGGGCAGGTCAAGGCGGTGATCGAACTTGCGTCCGCAGGCAGTTTCTCGGAGCTGCAGGTATCGTTCCTCGACCAGTTGACGACCTCCATCGGCATCGTCCTCAATTCAATCGAGGCGACGATGCAGACAGAAGGCCTCCTCAAACAGTCGCAGCAACTCGCTGCCGAGCTGCAGGCCCAGCAGCGCGAACTTCAGCAGACGAACGAGCAGCTCGAGCAGAAGGCCCAGCAGCTCGAAGAACGCAATGTCGAGGTCGAAGCGAAGAACCAGGAAATCGAGCGGGCCCGCCGGGCGCTTGAGGAGAAAGCAGCTGAGCTTGCGCTGACTTCAAAATACAAGTCCGAATTCCTCGCCAACATGTCGCACGAGCTTCGCACACCGCTCAACTCCATCCTGATCCTCGGGCAACAGCTCGGCGACAATCCGGAGGGGAATCTGTCGAGCAAACAGGTAGAGTTCGCCAAGACCATCCATGGGGCGGGCACCGATCTGCTCAACCTCATCAGCGACATCCTCGACCTGTCGAAGATCGAATCAGGCACAGTCTCTGTCGATGCAGAGGAAATCTTCATCCGAAGCCTGCTCGAAGTGATGGCGCGGCCATTCCGCCACGAGGCGGACAATCGCGGCCTCACATTTGGAGTAGAGGTCGGAGACGATGTCGCCAAGAGTATCATCACCGATTCCAAGAGACTTCAGCAGATACTGAAGAACCTGCTATCGAATGCGTTCAAGTTTACTGCCGAGGGAGGGGTAACGCTTCGCGTGAACGTCGTGAAAGGCGGATGGTCTGCGGATCATCAATCGCTGAAGCACGCGCCGTCCGTCATAGCGTTTGAGGTCGCAGATACGGGCATCGGTATCCCGCCCGAGAAGCAGCGCATCATTTTTGAAGCCTTCCAGCAGGCCGATGCTTCGACGAGCCGCAAGTATGGCGGCACGGGACTTGGTCTAGCCATCAGTCGAGAGCTTGCGAACCTGCTCGGAGGCGAGATCCAACTCCGCAGCGCGCCCGGCGTGGGAAGTACCTTCGTCCTCTACCTTCCTTTGACCTATGTGGGCGGCGGGGTCGCCCGGACGGAACTTCCAAGCACGAGCAATGTCGTGCAGCTTGCAGAAGCCGCTGCAACCCGGCGCGCTGAAAAATCCGGTGAGCATGTGGACGATGACCGGGACCACATTGCGCCGAACGACATGGTTCTTCTGATTGTGGAGGACGATCCTCATTATGCGCGGGTTCTGGTGGACCTGGCACGCGACAGCGGCTTCAAGGTGCTGGTCGCGTCGCGCGGCGCCGACGCCCTTGCTTTGGCGCAGCAATACAAACCGACCGCTGTCTCGCTCGACATTTTCCTTCCCGACATGCTGGGATGGTCGGTATTGAGCCAGCTCAAACAGAACGCTCAGACAAGGCATATCCCCGTGCAGATCATCAGTCTCGACGAGGACCGACAGCATGGGCTGACGCAAGGTGCGTTCGCGTTCATGACCAAGCCGACGACGCCTGAAGGACTCGTCACGGCTTTGTCGCGATTGAGATCCTATACGCGGCAGCGGCGCAAGCGTCTTCTTCTTGTTGAAGACGACGAGGCCGAGCGGATTAGCGTTACGGCACTTCTCGGCAATGAAGACGTTGACATTGCAAGCGTCGGCTCAGGGTCGGAGGCGCTCGCGGCCCTCAGGGCGGAGCCTGTTGATTGCGTCGTGCTCGATTTGTCACTGCCCGATATGTCGGGATTTGACGTGCTGGAACGGATGCGTGACGACCACGAGATCGGTGAGGTGCCGGTTGTCGTATTTACGGGTCGCGAACTTTCTCCCGAGGAAGACACACGGCTCCACAGCATGGCTCGCAGCGTTGTGGTCAAAGGGGTGGAGTCGCCCGAACGCCTGCTGGATGAGACGGCGCTCTTTCTGCATCGCGTCGTCGCCGACATGCCGGCCGCCAAGCAGGCAATGCTGGAAGAACTGCACAGCTCCGATGAGAACCTCTTGGGTGAAACGGTTCTGCTGGTCGACGATGACGCACGTAACATCTTTGCGCTCAGCAGCGTGCTGGAACGACGCGGCATGAAAATACTCACTGCGACGACAGGCAACGAGGCGATCGAGGTGATCAATAGCCAGCCGTCGGTGGCGATCGTCCTGATGGATATCATGATGCCAGGCATGGACGGCTATGAAACAATGAAGATCATTCGGGCGGATCCCAGATTTCAACGGCTGCCGATCCTGGCGCTAACCGCCAAGGCGATGAAGGGCGACCGGGAAAAATGTCTGGAAGCCGGTGCATCGGACTATCTCGCCAAGCCGGTCAACACGGAGCAACTCCTGTCGGCGCTCCGCATGTGGCTGCATCGCTGAGGATCTGGTCATGAATCCAGTCAATATCCTTTTGGTGGATGACCAGCCGGCGAAACTCTTGAGTTACGAGGTCGTCCTCCAAGAACTCGGAGAGAACCTTATCAAGGCGCAATCCGGCCGAGAGGCGCTTGAGCATCTGTTGCGCAACGAAATCGCGGTCATCCTGGTCGACGTCTGCATGCCCGAACAGGACGGGTTCGAGCTCGTGAGCATGATCAGAGAGCATCCGCGCTTTCAGAATACCGCGATCATTTTCGTCTCTGCCGTCATGATGGCGGAGCCCGACCGGTTGCGCGGATACGAGGCCGGCGCCGTCGATTACGTCTCGGTTCCGATCGTTCCGGAGGTCCTGCGCGCCAAAGTCAGGGTCTTCGCTGATCTTTACCGCAAAACACGGGAGCTCGAGCGTCTGAATGCAGACCTCGAGGCGCGGGTGCACCAGCGTACGGCCGAGCTCGAGGCATCGTCGGCGCAACTGCGTCAGCTGAACGACGAGCTCGAGCAGCGGATCGAGCAAAAGACACACGAGCGGGAAGAGGCGCTTGCGCAGCTGTTTGAAGCCCAAAAGCTCGATACGATCGGGCAACTGACTGGTGGGGTGGCGCATGATTTCAACAATCTCCTGATGGCTATCCTCGGAAGCCTCAATCTGTTGAAAAAGCGAATACCTGACGACGAGCGAAGCGAGCGTCTCATCGCCAACGCTCTTCAGGCCGCAGAGCGTGGCGCGGCTTTGACGCAACGGCTTCTGTCATTCGCGCGCCGGCAGGATCTAAAGCCCGAGGCAATCGACTTCGCGAGCCTCTTCGATGGTATAGAAGACCTTTTGAGCAAGGCCGTGGGACCTCGTATTGCCATCCAAAAGAAGATTCCATTTTCGCTGCCGTTGATCCTGATCGACCGCAACCAGCTCGAGCTCGGTTTGCTCAATTTATTCATCAATGCTCGAGATGCCATGGAGTTCGGCGGCAGCGTAAGGGTGGAGGCTGCCGTTGCTGATGACGACCTTCCTTCTTCGCTAAAGGGAGGCAGGTACTTGCGCATCTCAGTATCCGACACCGGCGAAGGCATGGACGAGGTGACCCTTTCTCGGGCAACCGAGCCCTTCTTCACAACCAAAGGGATCGGGAAGGGGACTGGCCTCGGCCTGTCTATGGTTCATGGATTGGCAGCCCAGTCTGGGGGGCTGCTCCAGCTATTCAGCCGTAAGGGATCAGGCACGACTGTTTCCATTTGGTTGCCTGTAACTGAACCGGTCGAGGAGGTGTTGCCGATAGCGCCCGAGAATGCTGCGCAACCAGTCTCACCGACCTCCGCCCAGCTTACGGTTCTCGTGGTCGATGACGACGCGCTCGTCAGGCTAGGCACGATCGCGATGCTGGAGGATTTGGGACATCGCACGATTGAGGCTGCTTCGGCTTCTCAGGCGATGCTTCTGTTGGCAGATGATAATCCGTGCGATCTCGTGCTGACCGACCACGCAATGCCGGGAATGACAGGCGCCGACCTGGCCCGTCATATTTATACGTCCTATCCCGGCATTCCCGTTATTCTTGCGTCCGGTTATGCTGATCTCCAGGAGGATCTAACCCATTACGGTATGTTGCGGATGACGAAACCATTCACTCAGGAGCAATTACGAATGGCAGTTGATCGTGCGCTTCGTGAGAGGGCCGCCATAGCTTGAATGGTCGGGTGAGAGCAGCTGCAGGAGCGCTCCTGGCGGGAAAAGATGACCGAAAGCAAGGCGTGGCAAACCGCGGGGGGCTGACCGCATAAAGCTGCTGCGCAGGGAGTGCTCCGCCATTGGTTTTCCGATGGTCATCGCAGCCTCAATCATTTCGAGAAATATCCGGCCGGTATTGACGGCCCACGATTGCCAGCGTCCGATCTGGGCGAATAATGTAGGTTTCCTCCATTTGGCGGCCAAACTGGTCGGTAAAATCATGCGGAAAGGTCCATCCGATCGGCGATTTCGTGAGGCTGCCGTGCGGCTGGCCACGATAGGTGATGCTTCCGGGAATAGGCGTCAGTCCTGCACCTTCGTAGTTTACGCCGGTGCAGCCGCCAAGCACGACAGCGCCGATGATCGCGATGGCTGTCGATCTCATGAGAATATCCAATGATCGCGACATCAACGGACGGTGGAAGGCATCCTTGCCGCCGACATCAGCGGCTGGGCCACTTGATCCAACAGATGACCCGCGTTCTTTTCCTCGCCCAGTGACAACGTTAGCAATTGAGCGACCGTCGGCTGTGCAAGCTGAAGGGCAAGATTGCGAGCAGTGGTATAGGCGGCGATTTCGTAATGCTCGACGCGCAACGCCGCTCCAATGAGCGCGAGATCTGCAGGAGCGTCTTCTTTCTTCTTGCCTTCTGCCATGACCTCCTCGCCTTCCTCGACGAGGCCCGCCATTCCCTTGCAAGGTTTTGCCCTTGCCGCGGACCCGAGTACTTGCAGGCACTCGTTCAGCCGTTCGACCTGGACCTCAGTCTCAGCAAGATGCTTCTGCAGCAAAGTGCGGAGTTGCTGCGAGCGCGCTGCCTTCTGCATCTTGGGTAGGGCCTTCAGCAACTGCTTTTCAGCGTGCAGGAGGTCGCGAAGCTCGTCCACGAGAACCGCCTGGATCGCTTCGGAACCTTCCGGCGGTGCGCTTCTCGCTTCTATGGCCGATGCAGCGTTCCCGGCACCCTTGAAACCTTGAAATGCTGGAGCCTCCACGAATTTCCAGGGTTCTCCCTCGTTCCACGGACCACGGGTATCGACCTCGCCCAGATCGCCTTCGCCAGTCGAGTCGTTGAAGAACTGGTCGACCAATCCTGGTGTGGGAGCAATTCTTCCGACACTGAGGGGAGGTTTGCCTAAGCTTTCGAGGGCGAGCTGGAAGGCTCGAATATGGGTGATTTCTCTTGTCATGAGAAATTGCAGGGCATCCTTCGTGCCAGGATCGCGGCAGAAGTCGATGAGGCGTTCATAAACGATCTTCGCACGGGCTTCAGCTGCGATGTTGCTTCGCAAGTCCACGTCCAACTCACCGGTGATCTTGAGATAGTCGGCCGTCCACGGGTTACCCATCGAATTGAAGAGGTTTACGCCGCCGCCGCCAGCAATAGCGATCAAAGGATCGGCTTCCGCCTCCTCGCGAACCGACTTCAACGGTTTGAGGTGCATTCTTGCAAGCGTGCCAACGATTTCGAGATGACTGAGCTCCTCCGTGCCGATATCCATCAGGAGGTCTTTACGCCCGGCATCCTCGCAATTCAGGCCTTGGATCGAATATTGCATCGCTGCCGCCAACTCCCCGTTGGCGCCACCGAACTGCTCAAGGAGCATATTTCCGAATCGGGGATCGGGCTCATCCACGCGGACCGTGTACATGAGCTTCTTGACGTGATGGTACATGCGGCGTCCTCCGTTGAACTCGGGCCTAACGGCCCTCCGGCTTGAATGTTCCAGTTAGGACGCGCAGGATGTACCTGGTCATTTTGCCGTTTGGGCCGGGTGGCGTTGGTTGATCCTGGCTGCTTGCCGATTGCGTTGAGCGCCATTTTCATTTGCAGGGGCGCGTTCGCACGGGCAGCCCGCCTTGTAATCCGTCCGGCTCATCTTATTTATTGGAGATCACTCACATAACGACATCGCCACTGCAGACCCCTGAGGTGCAGACGATCGAGCGCATAATCGCTCGACTGCTCTTGTTTTGCGTGGCCGTCAAAGGATTCCAATTGAACATATCAAACAGCGCCACTGCTTCGGCAGAGCGAGCGCCGCGCGATCAGCGCGAAGGCGCCGATCGGCTGGCCAAGAATCAGAAGCCGTACCCGTGCCTGCTGACGCGCGCCGAACTGAAAGCGATCATCCTCGAGCAGCTTGGCTGACGACCATCAACGACGAAAACATGAAAAATAACACTGCATCATCATCGGAAACGACAGTGTGGGAGGCGGTACCGGCCATGAAAACGAGGCAGCAGATAGTCAGGAGAAGCCATCATGGCTATTGCGCAAGGTGACCTGTTTGCAGTAGCCGCGCCGGCACTGCCCGAGGGATTTCGCTACGAACCCGATATCGTTCCGCAGGCCGACCACTCGGACCTCCTTCGCGAAATACCGCAATTGCCGCTGAAGCCGTTCGATTTCCACGGTTTCGAGGGCAAGCGGAGAGTGATCTCCTACGGCTGGAAATATGACTTCGACACGGAGCGGGTGAACCGTACGGACGACATCCCGCCGTTCCTTCTGCGGGTGCGCAGCCTTGCGGCAGCATTTGCCGGCATCGAGCCCGATCAGCTGCAACAGGCGCTCGTCACCGAGTATTCGCCGGGCGCACCAATCGGCTGGCACAAGGACAAGAAGGTGTTCGGCAGGGTGGTCGGCATCTCGCTGCTGTCGCCTTGCACCTTTAGATTAAGACGCCGCATTGGCAGCAAGTGGGAGCGCGCCTCGATAGTCGCCGAACCCGGCTCCGCCTACGTCCTCTCCGGCCCGGCCCGCTCTGAATGGGAGCATTCCATCCCGCCCGTCGACAAGCTTCGCTATTCGATTACATTCCGAGAAATCGGATGACGGCGTCAGACAGAATGAATTGACAGGGCTGCACATCTCAACCGGCGCGGCGATTGCGAAATCATCGATCGGAATTGTCGCTTGTATGTCGGCGAGATTTCGGCTCTCGGCTGAGCCGGCAACTGAGTTTCCAGATAGAGGCGGCGTCGTTCCGAAGCGAAGACCTTTGATGGACTCGAGGCACGCTGGCCGAAAACATGAAGACGCGGCAAGCTGGCGGGGCGAGCCTGTTCAGACGTTCGATATCGCTTTCTGCCATCGACGAAGCGATTTATCATCAGGCGCTTTTTGTCGGGCGGCCTGAAGCGGCGCAAAGACAAGCGCGGTATCGGCATCGAGCACCCACCGCTGCTGAACGTCGATGGGTCGTTTGCCGGATCCTCCGTAGGTAAGGTCTTCACTTGACCATTCAACGACCCATTGGCAGCCCTCAGGAGGTGCAAAGAGCGGATCTGCCAGACTGAAGACCGGAAGGTTCTCTCCGAAATTGACGATCAGCAGACGTTCGTCTGCCGCGCTCTCTGCGAAATAACGCAAAAGGAAGGCCGAGCGGCTGAGCACGCTTCCATCGACCGACACCCTCGAAGCATTCGCACTTCGCGCGAATGCTTCCCTCTCACGTCGCAGGCGCAGCAGATCGCGGTGCAGGGAAACGATATGGCTATTGCCGTCGAACGCACTCCAGTCCAGCTTTGAGCGTTCGAACGTAGAACGGTCGCATGGCTTCGGCATGACGACCCTGAAAGCTTCATCTTGGAGGTTCGGAAACTGCCTGAGGAAGTCCAGGCGTCCGTTTCGGACGATCGCTTCGAGATCGCCAGTTTGATCCGCGAAATAAAAGAACGGGCTCGAAGCGCCAAATTCCTGTCCCTGGAACAGCATCGGAGTCTGCGGTCCGAGCAGGAACAGCGCAGTCATCGCCCGCATGCGCGAAGGCGACGCGAGCCTTGCGATCCGCTCGCCGGTGCCCGAGTTGGCAATCTGATCGTGGTTCTGCAGGAAATGAACGAAATTTGCCGCCTTCAAACCGAGGCCCGTCCGCCCACGGTTCGCGTTTTGCCAGTCGTACCTTTGCCCCTGGAAAAGGTAGCCATATTTTGCTGCCGAAACGAACTCCTGTGCCGTTCCGTGGTGGTCGTGGTAGTAGGCGTCATTCCTTCCCGTCAGGGCAACGACTGCGGAATGGTGGAAATCGTCGTTCCAGACGGAGTCCAGTCCAAGGCCGCCGCGACCTGTCGGTCTGACCAGGCGCGTGTCCTGAGGTTCATTTTCGCCGACGAGATAGATGGATTTGCCATTCGCTGCCGCCCGAGCCTCGTGCACTATGGCCGCCAGGATGTGCTCGTCGCTGCTGTCGAAGAGCGCCTGCGTAGCATCGATTCTTAACCCGTCGAAGTGAAACTCGTCGATCCAATAGGCCGCATTGCCGGCAACGAAGGTGCGCACACCCTGGCAGTTCTTACCATCGAAGTTGATCGACCTACCCCACTCATTGGCGTAGCGATCGGTAAAATAGTCGGGCGTGAAGTCGGCATATCGCTCGCCTGCGCCGAAATGATTGTAGACGACGTCGATTATCACGCCCAGTCCGACAGTGTGGGCCTCGTCCACGAAGGACCTAAGGTCATCGGCCGTGCCATAAAGGTGGGTCGGCGCGTAAGGCAGCACCCCGTCGTAGCCCCAGCCGAAGGTCCCGCAAAACTCATTGACAGGCATCATCTCCAAGCAAGTGATCCCGATGTCCCTCAGCAGCGGAAGTTTCTTGACCGCAGCGGCATAGGTTCCCTCTTTCGTGAAGGTGCCGATATGTATTTCGTAGAGAACCTGCCCGTCTGCCTTCACGCCGCGCCAGTCATGGTCGCGCCAGCCATAGTGGAAAGGGTCGACCACCATTGAGGAGCCGGAAGGGCCCTCCGGCTGAAAACGTGATGCCGGGTCAGCATATAGCTCTCTGCCGTCGCCCAGACGAAAGCGGTAGAGCAGCCCAGGTTGTCCATGTGCAAGGTCGAGCCGGAAATAGCCGTCGCCTTCGGCTTGCATTGGGTATTCGGCGCCATCGTCGAGCACGAGGTAAACGCGCTGATGCGACGGTGCCCAGATGCGGAACGAAACTGCGGCGCAAACGCGTTCGGCTCCGACAGGATAGCGTCGTATGCTGGATGTTGTTTGGGAACCGCTCGCGCCTTTGCCCGCCATCTTCACTGAACCTCGGCACACGGGACGGCGAAGCGTGCGTGGCTTGTGTCCAACGCCGGCGTCAAGTTTTGGTTCCAGAATCATGCGGATCGCATCTGCTGAGGCCGCGCCGCGTAGCCTTCATCTCTGGCGGGGCAAATAGAAGTCCCGAACCGTATGCTCCCCCAGTTTCACGCCGTTTGTATTTCAGTTGATATTCGTGACTCACGTTTTCAGCTGGCGGTGGAACTTAAGTCTCCAGTCCGAATTAGACGCGCGGACCGCGCAGCCGGGGGATTGAAGCCCTGACCCCACTAAAGTCGGCGGTGCGGTCCACTTACGCCATTCTCCGGCAAGTCGCTGGCATTAAGATGACCACGATGAGCAGTGTATGCAAACTTACAATAATTGGACTGGTTATCGGATTGGCGGCCCTGGCTACTTCGTGCACGACGCACCAAAGAACAAGTGGCGCTGATTTCCAGTATCAGCCTTGGAATTCGAGGAACCCCGCCTGCAGCCAAGGCTTCAGGCCGACTAACGCACTGTCCTGCAGGTATTGAGCTGCAGACCGCGGCTACTCCGCGCCGTGCTCGGGAGAGGGCGCTCTGCAAGCGCCCCACGAAATCCTCTCCGTGACAAGAGGACGGCGCGAGCGGCCATCTCCTCAGCAAAGAATTTGAGGATGCCATGAGCCGATCGGCCCTGGCACTTCTTCTTCCGGCGTACAAAAAGGAAGATCTTCGCATTAGAAGACATGCGGAAGCGAAGACGAGCATCTAATTCTGGCTTCTGGCTGATGATCCGCGGGCGATGTGAACCGGAGACTGAGATGCCGGTCGGACAAGCGCGCGCTACGCACGCCGAGCTAAAAGAACTGACATCACGTCAGTTTCCCCACAATGGCCGCGTAGTCAGAGAAGGTGAATTTCTTTCCACGTTCATGCGCCTGATTTGCCAGGCTGAGAAGACGGACCGGAAAGGTGGCGGCCGCCAGATTGGCTTCGGATAGCTGGTGGGCGTCATCCTGTTCGACTGCCTGCATTGCTCGTTCAAATGCGGCGCCCACTTCTTTGTGGTTCAGCAAACCCTTGTCGACCAACGCTTCGCAGAGCGATGCGACAGCCATGACCATGCCTTCGAGCTGAAGATTAGCGGTATTCAAGGTATCCTCCGGTGGGCGATAAGAAGCAAAGAGGGGCACAGCGCGGGGTTTCGTTCGCCATCGTCGTAGTAGCGAGCCGTTTTCTCTGGATGAACTCCGGCATCTGCGCATTGAGAGAGCAACCTTGGTGCGGCTGTTTTGTTCCTAAAGCCTATCTGCTCTGGTCAAGCGCGTGTGGAGATGGCTGTCCCTGCGATGGTGCCTTGGGTGTCACTGCGAAGAAATAGATTCCTGCAAGAAGGAGAGCGGCAAGACAAATCGCTACCACGAATTTAATCATTCCGAATCCCGCTTTGCGATCAGCGCTGCTCATTTCTTCCCTCGCTCGGTCATCAAGCACTTTCGAACAAGGTGGAAGACGCGAGGTTCCCGGATGGGTGAAAATATATGTTAGGCAATGGGCCAAGCATGGCGCTCAAGCGGAGGGCCTGATCGAAGGGTTGCATGTGAGGCCGCCATTGCAGTCGCTAGCAGAGGGATGGTGGGTTCGTTTTCGAGTTTCCCTGGGCCGGCAGCCATAGGTACCGGCAAGCCCATAGAGTAAGCGCCGTTTCGACGAGTCAATGTTTGCCCCAAGCTGTCACCTGTTTTTCCTGAAGTGGCAGCCCGACCACATGCAGATGGCGAGCTATTATGTTCCTCTTGAATTTCGCGCAGGACTTTGCCACCTCATCGACGCCATTTTCAAAACTGAAGGAGAAATTGCACTCATGCCGACCGCTGCAGAAAAGCCTGCCGAAAGCCACGTCTTCGAGGCCGACGTCGCCCGCCTTCTGCATATGATGGTGCACTCGGTCTATTCGGACAAAGACGTCTTCCTGCGCGAACTGATTTCGAACGCCGCCGACGCCTGCGAAAAGTTGCGCTACGAATCGATCGAAACGCCATCCCTTTCCGGATCCGATCCCGAAAGCCGCATTATTCTGTCGCTCGACGAAGAGCATCGGCAGCTTTCCGTCGAAGACAACGGGATCGGGATGAGCCGAGAGGAACTGATCGAAGCGCTCGGGACCATCGCCCGGTCTGGAACGCGGGCCTTTATGGAACGGCTGGAATCCGGCAAGGCCGGCGAAGGGGCACAATTGATCGGCCAGTTCGGCGTCGGTTTCTATTCCTGCTTCATGGTAGCCGAGCGTGTCGACGTCATCTCGCGTCGCGCCGGTTCAGACGAGGCCTGGCTCTGGTCTTCCGACGGCAAGGGTAACTACAGCGTCAGCCCGGCCGATATCGCCGAGGCGCCGCCGCGCGGTACGCGCATCCTGCTTCATCTAACGCAGGAGGCGAAGAAGTATACGTCCCGCTGGACGATCGAGCAGATCGTGAAGGAGCAGTCAGGTCATGTGCCCGTCGCAATAAGCATTGTCGATAAGCCCGGAGGCGAACCGGTGCGGATCACCGACGGAAGCGCGCTTTGGACAAAATCGAAAAATGACGTCAGCAAGGACGAATACCGTGATTTTTATCGCGGGATCTCAGGTCAGTATGACGAACCTGCACTGACCGTGCACTTCCGGGCGGAGGGAAGGCATGAATATAGCGCCCTTGCGTTCGTTCCAGGTTCACAGCCCTTCGACCTGTTCGACCCTGAGCGCACCGGACGGATGAAGCTCTACGTCAAGCGGGTCTTCATTACCGACGACGCCGGGCTCCTGCCGCGTTATCTCCGTTTCGTGCGCGGCCTTGTCGACACATCCGACCTACCGCTCAACGTCTCGCGCGAGATGATCCAGGAAAGCCCCGTCCTGTCGTCCATAAGGAAAGGTGTCACCAGCAGGATCATCAGCGCGATCGAAAAGCTTGCGGAAAACGAAGAAGACACCTTCCTTACGCTTTGGAAGAATTTCGGCGCCGTTCTGAAGGAAGGCATCTACGAAGATTTCGAGCGCCGTGCCCAGCTTTTGGCTCTTTCGCGTTTCCGCACGACTACTTCGGGGGAGGGCTATCGTTCGCTTGCCGACTATGTGAAGGATGCCAAGGATGGACAGAATACGATCTACTACCTCGCCGGCGCCAGCCTTGAACAGTTGAGGGCATCGCCGCAATTGGAAGGATTCCGCGCCCGAGGCATCGAGGTGTTGCTGCTGACGGACCAGATCGACAGCTTCTGGGTCATGAACGCCCCCGAATTTCAGGGCAAGACGTTCAAGTCGATCACCCAGGGCGCGGCCGAATTGTCGCAATTTTCCTTGCTGGACAACGAAAAGGCTTCATCGCCGGAGACGACCGCCGGTGCTGAATCGTTCATTGCCTTCGCCAAGGACAAGCTTGCCGACCAGGTCGCGGATGTCAGGGCATCGGTCCGTCTGACCGAAAGCGCCGTCTGCCTTGTCGCCCCCGAAGGAAGCTACGATCGGCAGATGGAGAAATTCCTACAGAGCGCCGGGCGCCTTCAGGACGCGGCCAAGCCGATTCTGGAAATCAATCCGGATCACGCGATGGTCAGGGCAATCGCTGGCTTGGAGGATAATTCGCCGCTCAAGGAAGATGCCGCCTGGCTGCTTTTCGACCAGGCCCGTATTCTTGATGGTGACAAGCCCGCGGATTCGCGTGCGTTTGCCGAGCGTCTCGGACGCATTTTCGAGAAAGTGGCCCGCTCCTGAGGGTCGGAATACGATCTTCAGGCCAAACCGCCGGCGTCGGCTCGACCATTTGGAGGCGGCATCTGAACATATGCCGCCGCACCACATCCATCCTCCTACGCTAGATGTCATTCGTGGTGGTCTTCTGGGCACGCTCGATTAGCGTTCTCATCCAGTGCCGACCGAAGCTGTTTGTTTGGCGGCGAGGGCGGTCGGCGTGGTCTTTTCGGTCTCGGCTTTACGGCTACGATCTCGGCAAACCGCGAGCACATCGGTGGCCGATTTCACCTAAGACTGCGTGCTGCGTCGCGATCGGCCGCGACGCCACGTTGGAAAGTCAGTGGCTACGGGAAGCCGGCCTTTCGATTAATCAATTGTATTTCTAACCTATTAATCGACGATGGCAACAAATAAATACTCGCGTGTAAGAGCAAAATTGACGTACAATAAAAGACAGTAAAAATTACCCGTCTACATGTTCTGAGAAATTCTCCGTCTATACGTCGCGCGAGCCCTTCCGCCTCACGTTTCCCGACCAAGAAAAGCTTCTGTGGATCAAAACTGTCTTGGACGCTATGTGGCGTTGGGGCTTTCTACCTCGCTCGCCACAAGCACATCCTCGGGAATGTCATCGAAGGATGCGTAGTTGAGGTTATAGAGCTTCGAATAAAGCTTGCCGTTTTTCATCAGCTGCTGATGATTGCCGCTTTCGACGATCTCGCCGTTCTGCAGCACGATGATGCGGTCCGCTTCGCGGATCGTCGCCAGACGGTGAGCGATGACGAGGCCGGTGCGGTTCTCAAGCAGTTTGACCAGTGCCTTCTGGATCAGCATTTCAGTGTAACTGTCGATATTCGCCGTCGCCTCATCGAGCACGAGGATTTTGGCATCTGCCACCAGCGCACGGGCGAAGGAGAGAAGCTGGCGCTGGCCAAGCGATAGATTGCCACCGCGCTCGCCGAGCATGCTGTCATAGCCCTGGGGCAGGCGCATGATGAAGTCGTGCGCGCCGACGGCCTTGGCGGCTTCGATCACCTGTTCCCGGGTGGCTTCCGTCTTGTGGTAGCGGATGTTTTCGAAGACGGTGCCGGTGAACAGGAAGGGCTCCTGCAGGACCATGGCGATCTGCTGGCCGAGCGAATCCTGCGTCAACTCGCGCACGTCGTGCCCGCCGACCAAGACCTGTCCCTGCTGCACCTCGTAAAAGCGATGGATCAACGACATGCAGCTCGATTTGCCCGAGCCGGTCGGGCCCACAAGGGCGACCGTCTCGCCGGGATTGACCCTGAAGCTCACATGCTTGAGCACCGGATGTTTGGGATTGTAGCCGAAGACGACATCGCGGAATTCGACAGAGCCGTCCATGTCGGGCGACAGTATCTTTGCATCGGGTGCGTCCTTGATTTCAATCGGCACATCGAGCACGTCGGTCAGCCGCTGGCCGGAAGCCATGGCGCGCTGCATGACGGAATATTGCAGTGTCAGTGAGCGGATCGGGTCGAAGAAGCGCTGGATGTAAAAGAGGAAAGCGACGAGCACGCCGACGTCGAGTGCCTGGTTCAAGACGCGCGAGCCGCCGACGACGATGACGAGCGCCATCGCGATGCCGGTCAGCGAATCGACGATCGGCACCATTACCTGGGCATAGCGGGCCGCCGTCAGATGCGTCAGCAGGTTGGCGTGTGCTTTGTCATCATAGAGCTGGAAGTTGACCTCCTGCCTGTCCATGCTCTGGACGGCGCGCACGCCGTGGATCGCTTCGGCAAGCGCCCCGTTTGCCACCGAATTCGTCTCATGCGCGGCCATGAAGGATTTGCGTGCAAGCGGCAGCCAGAAGAGACGCACGACGAAAAGCACAGGGAGCGCCGACAGCGTCAGCAGCCCGAGCTTGAAGTCGAGATAAAGCATCACGAAGACAATGCCGAAGAGAAGGAAGATATCGCCGACCGATAGAACGCAGGTTTCCAGAAATTCCTGCATCGAGTTGACGTCGCCCTGCAGACGCGACATCAATCGGCCGACCTCGGTCTTGTCCATGAAGGACAGCGAGACGCGCTGCAGATGCGAGAACATCGCCTTGCGCATATCGAACAGCACGTTTTCGGCTACTCCGCCTACCAGCGTCTCCTGGGCATAGCTGGCGCCATAGTTGATGAGAATGGCGATCAGGAAGGCGATGATCGCCCAGCTGAGCGCGGTGCTGTTGCCGCCCGGCTGCATGCCGTGGTCGATGGCATAGCGAATGATCAGCGGAATGAGCAGCTGCATGCCAGTGAAGATCAGCACTGAAATGACCGACAGGACGACATCGCGCCGGTAGGGATGCACGAAGGCCCAGATACGCTTGACGATGTTGGAATCGAAGACTTTGCCGAAGATTTCCTCTTCGATGCGGTGCGATCCGACCACCGCTCTCGGCGGGCGTCTTCCATCCTCGCGCACGTCCGGACGCTCGGTTTCCAGTTCCTCGGCCATCGTGTTTCCTCCTGCGCCGGTTTCTTACGCGCTCAAAGCGTCGTCGCCCGGTCGCACCTGCAATTCGTAAAGCGCCTTGTATCGTCCACCGAGCGCCAGAAGCTCGTTATGCGTGCCCTGTTCGACGATGCGGCCATCCTCGATGAAGAAGATCCTGTCGGCATGCATCAGTGAGCTCAGGCGGTGGGCAACGATGATTGTCACGCGGTCGGCGGCATAGCGGCGCATGGCGCCGCGAATGCGCTGCTCGGTGGCCGCGTCAATGGCTGCGGTCGAATCGTCGAACACCATCACGGCGGGTTTGAGCATCAGCGCGCGTGCAATCGAAAGCCTCTGGCGCTGGCCGCCTGAAAGCGAGACGCCGCGTTCCCCGACGACGGTGCCGTAACCGGTCGGCAGGCCGAGCACGTAGTTGTGAAGCTGGGCGCTTTCGCTGGCCCGTTCGATGCGGCTTTCCTTGGCCCAGGGGTCGCCATAGGCGATGTTATTTTCGATCGTCGTGGTGAAGAGGAAGGAATCCTGCTGCACCACGGCGACGGAGCGGCGCAGCGACTGCAGCGTTGCCTTGCGAATATCCTGACCATCGATGGTGATCCTGCCGCCAGTCGCATCATAGAAGCGCGGGATGAGGTGCGCGAGTGTCGACTTACCGCTGCCAGGCGGACCGACGATGCCGATCGTCTCGCCGCGCCTTGCTTCAAAGCTGACGCCATGCAGCACCTCGTGCATCGGCGAGCTCGGATAGGCGAAGCTGACATTTTCGAAACGCAGGGTGCCGTCGGTGACCTTCAATTCTTTGGCATCGGGCGCATCACGCACGGCGATCTCAAGGTCCAGCAGCTCGAAAAGGCGCGTGCCGCAAGTGGATGCGCGGGCAAAGGCGTTTACCATCAGACCGAGCTGGCGCACCGGCATCTGCAGGATGGTCATGAAGGTCAGGAACGAGGCGAGTGTACCGACGGTGATCTCCCCAGAATGCACCTTGCCGCCGCCGATCCATAGGACCAGTCCCATCGCCGCAAAGAAGGAGAATGTCATGGCGCTGGTGTTGGTGACACGGATGCCGACGCGCTGATGGGCAAGCTCCAGCGCGCTCTTCGAGGCAGCCTCGAATTTCGAAAGTTCATGCTCCTGCGCGGCGAAGGCGCGCACGACGCGAATGCCGCCGAGATTTTCCTCCATGATGCGCGTAAGCACCGACAGCCTCTGCTGGAGGTCAAGCCAGGTAGCGCGCAGCCGCAGCTGGGTCACGGATGATCGCCAGCCGACGAAGGGCACGAAGGAAAGCGCCAGCAGGCCGAGCACGACGTCCGTCGTCAGTAGCATGTAGGCGCCGATACCGATCAGCATCGAGAGCAGGAAGACACGCACGAGTGCGGTCGAAAAATACATGCGCACCCCTTCCAGATCGAGCAGGCCGACGGTGATGAGGTCGCCGGAATGCACGGTGTCGTGGAAGGAGAACGAGAGGCGCTGGATCTTCTCGTAACAGGCAAGGCGCAGCTCGTAGCCCATGTGGTGGCCGACCGACTCGCTGTAATAGTTCTGGATCATCGTGAAGATGCCGCGCAGCACGCTGGCGCCGAGCAGAAGCAACGCTGTCGTCAGAAGTGCGTCCTGCGCCTGCTGTCCGATCGTGCCACGGTGAAGCGCCACCTGCGTATGATCGACGGCCCGCCCAAGCAGACGAGGGATCAGCAGCTGGAAGGTCGAGGCGATCAGCGTGGCGACGATCGCGAGGCCTGCTTGCCAGGGATGGCGGAAAGCCATGACGGTAATGCGGAACAGTGTGTAGAGGCCCTTGCCCCACCCTGCCGCGGTTGCAAGCGCCATCGAAGCAGAAGGCTTCGTCGCGCGTATGGACGCATCGCTGCTCACGGTATTTTTCCAATAGATGTGTGCTCGGACCAGATGGCCCGAAAAGACGGCAAATCCATGAAGGGATTGATAGCGCATTCACTTTTGCCGATTCCGGCGGGGGGTTCAAGTAAAGAATTCACCAGCTGGTTATTTTTACGTGAGCCTTGCTCGCTTTGGACGGTAGCGTTACCGTACGGCCCCACTCTGCACACGTTAAAGGCGCAATCTTCAGCTCGAAAACGAAATTGCCGCGTCGCCGCATCGCCAGTGGAAATCCGGCTGGCGGGCATGTAAGGTCCGCTCGCCAACCAGCACGAAGAGGCGCCCGATGTCATCCACGGTCCGGATCGCAAATCAGTTTCTCACCGTTGACGTTTCCTCTCTCGGGGCGGAAATGCAGTCGCTGACATCGGGCGACGGCCGCTCCTGGGTCTGGAACGGCGATGCCGCCTTCTGGACAGGCCGTTCACCCATTCTGTTTCCAATGGTCGGCAAGGCGCCGAACGATACGCTGAAGGTTGCCGGTCATAGTGCACCGATGGCCCAGCACGGCTTTGCCCGCCGGAGCGAATTTGCACTGGCTTCCTCCTCCGAGACGAGCTGCCGCTACGAACTGGCCGCTTCGGAGACGACGAAGGCTGTCTACCCCTTCGACTTCCTGCTGGCCGTCATCCATAGCATCGAAGGCCAGGCGCTCACCGTTGCTGCTGAAGTGACCAACCGTGACAGGCGTCCGATGCCTTTCGGTCTCGGCTTCCACGCGGCATTCGTCTGGCCGCTGCCTGGTGCTGCAGACAAGCAGCATACCGTCACGCTGGACAACGGCGCCGAGCCGCCGCTCGTCCGGCTCGAAGGCGGCCTGATCTCGCCGAAGAGACTTGCTTCGCCCTTTAAAGCGGGCAGTCTCGTACTCGACCATTCGATGTTCGAGCAGGACGCGATGATCTTTCCCGAAGGGGCAGGCACGGGCCTGCGATATGGGGCCGAAGCCGGCCCGGCCATTCATTTCAACTTCGAGAACCTGCCCAACCTAGCCCTTTGGACAAAGCCCGGCGCTCCCTTCCTCTGCGTCGAGCCCTGGCACGGGACGGCCGCCGAAAATGGCGGTTCGGACGATCTGGAGGGGCGTCCCTACACTATGATGCTTGCCGCAGGCGAAACGGCACGCTTTTCTTTCACTGCCGAAATCCTCGCATAGATAGCCAAGTTTTCCGTATCGGATCAACGAGTTGGACAGGTGGTAAAATAAACTTCTTGCCACCTCGCGTTTTTCGCGCTTTCATACACGACTAGTTTAATAGACTATGGGCTGGACGAGGATGCCTTTCATCTTGTCACGGTTCCGTGACGGAACCCGGCCCGGCGGCGAAAGTTTGCACGGCCGCATGAACCTGCCCAACGCATGGCTTCAGATGTTCTGCGTTGAAACCTTGATCGAGACACATGCGGATGAGCCGCAAGGGAGTTGAGATGACGGTTCAGCGACTTTTTTCCGGCAAGGCGAATGCGGCGGCACAGATTTCCGCCGTTCCCCGAATCGCGATCGTCGGCCGCGGTTTTTCCGGCATGATGATGGCGGTCGCGCTGATGCGCACCATACGCGCGCCGTTCCACCTCCAGCTTTTCGACCCGAACTCCACGGTAAACGGTGGTCAGGCTCTCTCCTCGGCGCGATCGTCCACCATTCTCAATACGCGTGTTCGCGATCTCTCGGTTTCGCTCGGTGAACCTGACGATTTCAACGATTGGCTCTGTAGCAATGCCGAGTTTCGCGCCGCTGTGCCGGCCGCCATTCCCGGCTTCCGGCAGATCTTCGTTCCCAGGGAAATTTTCAGCGATTATGTCTATCAGCGCTTTTCCGAAGCGCTCGCCGCCCGCCGGGATATCACCGTCCAGGTCTGCCACGATCCGGTCGTGGCAATCCGCAGGAGCCATGGCAGCCGCTTCCTCCTGGAAAGTGCCAATCCTTCCAACCCGCTTTTCGATACCGTCATTCTCGCGACGGGTTACGGCCTGCCTCGACCGGATGCCGAAGAGCAGGAGGTTTCACCCGTCAGGGCGCAGCGCCTCGTCGCCCGGCCGCATACGGTGCTTCTCGGAAGCGGCATTCGCGTCGTGGATCAGCTGCTGCAGCTTCGTGACGCCGGCTATACCGGGCAGGTGACGATCATTTCACGCCACGGTTTCCTGCCGCAGAGCCACACGCCGAATTCCGCCGATCCGGTTTTCCCGGCCGAGGCGCTGCCGCAAAGCCTGCCTGATATCGTCCGCTTCATCCGCCAGGCCTGCCGCGAGGCGGAAGAGGAAGGGCGAAGCTGGCAGTCGGTCATGAACGGCCTTCGCAGGCACGCCCGCTCGCTCTGGCGTTCGCTGCCGGCACACGAGAAGCGCCAGTTCAACAGGCATCTTCGTGCCATCTACGATAGCCATCGGAACCGTCTGCCGGAGGCGATGCATCTCCGGCTGAAGCAAGAGCTTGCAGAGGGCCATACCGTGCTAAGGCGCGGCCGCGCCGGGCGCCGGGGTCTCAGCGGCCTTTTTTTCACACCGGCGGGTTCGACCAGCGAGGAAGTCATCCATGCTGAGCGTATCATCGATTGCCGTTGCCATGCGCCAGACCTTTCCGCTCCCCTGATCCAGAGCTTGCTTGCGGCGCGTCTCGTCATGCCCGACGAGCTTGCGCTCGGACTCGCGGTCAATGCTTGCGGCGAACCGTTCCTCGACGACGGTTCTGCGGTCGATGGCCTCTTTGCGGTTGGCCCGCTCGGTCTCGGCAGCTTGCCGGACATCGATCTCGTTCCTGAGATTGTCACGCAAGCCTACTCGGCCGCAGAACGAATTGCGGAACGCTTTTACGTGCAGAGCCAGGCCGTCTGAGGAAAATTCGCCCTTTCGACTGGAACCATCAGCTCGAGCCTGCGTTATTTTGCGCTGGTGCAGCATTAGGGGGGCGGATGGAAGCCTTGGATCAATACGACACGTCTCTTCAGGACGAGGGACGTTTTCGCGTACTCGTCGATGCGATCACCGATTACGCGATCTATATGCTGAGTCCCGAAGGCTATGTGGCGAGCTGGAATTCCGGCGCCGAGCGTTTCAAGGGGTACCTCGCTTCCGAAATCCTCGGCCAACATTTCTCCCGTTTCTATCTCGATGCCGACAGGAAAGCCGGCCTGCCAGCCCGGGCGCTCGCGATTGCGGCCACCGAAGGACGCTTCGAGGGGGAAGGCTGGTGCCAGCGCAAGGACGGAACGCGCTTCTGGGCCCATGTCATCATCGATCCGATTCGCCACGCTTCTGGTGAGTTGATCGGCTTTGCCAAGATCATCCGCGACCTGACGGAACGTAGGGCAGCCGAGAATGCGCTGAAGCGCCGTGAGGAGCAGTTTCGCCTTCTCGTACAGGGCGTCTCCGATTATGCGATCTACATGCTCGACCCGGAGGGCAATGTGACGAGCTGGAATTCCGGCGCCGAGCGCATCAAGGGTTATCGCTCGGAAGAGATCATCGGCCGACACTTTTCTAGTTTTTACACAGATGAGGATCGCTCTAACGGATTGCCTCAACAAGCACTGGCCACCGCCAGCCGTGACGGGCGGTTCGAGAGGGAAGGCTGGCGGGTGCGCAAGGACGGCTCGCGTTTCTGGGCTCACATCGTTATCGACGTGATCAAGGACGATTTCGGTGAAATTATCGGTTTTGCCAAGATTACCCGCGACATTACCGAAAAGATGGAGACGCAGCGAGCGCTCGAGCGGACCCGCGAAGAGCTTTTTCAGGCGCAGAAGATGGAAGCAATCGGGCAGCTAACCGGCGGGATCGCCCATGACTTCAACAATCTGCTGATGGCGGTGCTGGGTAGCCTCGAGATCCTCAAGAAACGCATGCCGCAGGATCCGACACTCTCCCCTCTTGTTGACAACGCCATGCTCGGCGCCCAGCGCGGTGCTGCACTGACCCAGCGCATGCTCGCCTTTTCCCGCCGCCAGGAGCTGCAGGTCGAGAGGATCGATGTTTCCGAGCTCTTGCGCGGCATGATGGACATGGTCTCCCGTTCCCTCGGCCCGATCGCCTCGCTTGAAACTGAATTTCCCGAAAGCCTGCCGACGATCGCTACCGACCCGAACCAGTTAGAGACGGCGGTGCTCAATCTCGTCTTCAATGCCCGCGATGCCATGCCTGGCGGTGGGTTGATCAAGATCAAGGCCACTGAAGAGGTCGTGCCTGACGGCGACCCCCTGCCCGCCGGCCACTATGTGCGCCTCGCCGTCGCCGATGAGGGTGAAGGCATGGACGAAGAGACGTTGAAACAGGCGGTGACGCCGTTCTTCACGACCAAAGGTGTAGGCAAGGGTACAGGTCTCGGGCTCTCCATGGTGCAAGGGCTTGCCGCCCAGTCGGGCGGCAGGCTGGTGTTGAAGAGCCGGCTCGGTGAAGGCACCACCGCTGAGCTGTGGCTTCCGGTTATTGAAGCCCAAAAACCGGTCGAACACTTCGAACAGTCTGCGCCTGAACCCGCAATCGGTTCGCGGCCGCTGCGCATTCTTGCCGTCGATGATGATGGACTGGTTTTGATGAACACGGCGCTGATGCTCGAGGATCTTGGCCACACCGTCTTCGAGGCGACGGCCGGCGCCGATGCGCTCGACATCCTTCGCCGAGAAAGCGTTGATCTCGTTATTTCCGACCATGCCATGCCGCACATGACCGGCTCGCAATTTGCTGCAGCGGTCCGCAGCAACTGGCCGGAAATGCCGATCATCCTTGCGACAGGTTTCGCTGAAATTCCGGAAGGAGCTGGTATCGTCGACTTGCCGCGGCTCGGCAAACCCTTCTCGCAGGCACAGCTTGCTGAAGCGATCGGTCGGGCGGTAGTCGAATACGAGAGAGCAGGCAGACAACCTAACGTGTGGAAGCAGCAAAAGGACATTTCCGTCCCATAACGAGCAGCTACTCAGGATCGACGAGAGATGGCCGGAACGGAGTTTGACTTCTGGCCTTCACCATAAAAGTCGAAAGCCTGTGCCCTTTGAGAGGTCCGCTCATGTTCTCCGCCGTATCCTGATCTCGCTTCGCACGATATAGACAAGAAGCCCCGCCACTGTGATCGCCAGCACATACCAGGTGAATGCGTAAACAAGGTGGTTGTTCGGGAAATCGAGCACGGTTAATCCGCCCACGGGAAAGCCGCCGGCATTGGGCGTCGCGTCTGCGTCGATGAAGAATGGCGCTGCATCAGCAATGCCTCGTTTCTGGATTATTGCCCCAATATCGCGTGAATACCAGAGGTCGCCCGCCGGATCGTTGGAGCGCAGCAGCATGCCGTTAGGCTCGCTCATGCGCAGCAACCCTGTGACATCGACCGGTCCATCAATCTGACCGACCTGCCGTGAAGCCGGGCTGCGGCGGTCGATCGGCACGAAACCGCGATTGACGAGGATCGCACTGCCATCCGCGAGCCTGAGCGGCGTCAGCACCCAATAGCCTGGGCCAAGCGCAGTCGATGCCGTTACCAGCGTTTCCTTGTCGTTTTCGAAAGTGCCAGATGCCGTTACCCGCCGGTATTCGTCGCTCTGGGCATTGACCTTGCTCCAGTCCGCCTGAGCGGGTGGCGCGACGGGTTCGGCGTGAACGCGACCATCGACGCGGGCGATGAGATCGAGCTTCCAGGAAAGACGATAAACCTGCCAAGTGCCGAGTGCGATCAGCGCAACTGTCAGAGCCAGGAGGCCGAGCCCGAGGATCGCAAGTGCTATCGCCGAACGTGGTTTGTCTTTTTGGGCGGAAGAGACGTCGGTCATGGATAAACCGCAACGGGCGATGTCGCCGCCGCCCGCTCCTTTGCCGTTAAGGCATGTTCTTCATCATTTCGGGGCTCATCGGCATCATGTTCGTATTCAGGTGGTACATGACCCAGAGCGAACCCGAAAGAGCGATCGCCACGATGACGATTGTGAAGATCAACGCCATGATCGTCCAGCCGCCTTCCGACTTCGTGTTCATGTGCAGGAAGAAGATCATGTGAACGACGATCTGTACGGCGGCGAGCGCCATAACGATAATGGCGGTAACGACGCGGCTTTCGAAGACGCCTGCCATGACCAGCCAGAAAGGAATGGCGGTCAGGATGACGGACAGAACGAAGCCAGTCATGTAGCTCTTGAAAGTACCGTGGCCGGCCTGATGCCCATGGCTGTGGCCGTGGTGAGCCTCGTGGGCATCCTCATGTGCGGGTGCTTGCGAAGTCATCCAAGAACTCCCATCAGGTAAACGAAGGAAAAGACGCCGATCCAGACGACGTCGAGGAAATGCCAGAACATCGAAAGGCACATCAGGCGGCGGCGATTGGCTTCGATCAGGCCGTGCATGGACACCTGTACCATCAGCGTGATCAGCCAGATGATGCCAAAGGTGACGTGCAGGCCGTGCGTGCCGACCAGGGTGAAGAAGGACGACAGGAAGGCGCTGCGCTGTGGTCCTGCACCCTCACGGATGAGGTGCACGAACTCATAGAGTTCGAGGCCGATGAAGGCTGCGCCGAAAAGGCCGGTCACGGCCAGCCAGAACAGCGTTTCCGCTTTTGCATTGCGCTCCATCTGCAGCATCGCAAAACCGTAGGTGATGGAGGAGAGCAGCAGCATCGACGTGTTGATCGCTACCAGCGTCAGATCGAAGAGATCGGCCGGCGACGGGCCGGCCGCATAGCTGCGTCCGAGCACGGCATGTGTGGCAAACAGCACGCAGAAGATCAGGCAGTCGCTCATCAGATAGAGCCAGAAGCCGAGATTGGTGCTGTTGTCCGGATGATGGTCTTCCGTGAGGTAGAATTCAGGCTTTTCGGCCGTGTCGACAGTATGATCGCTCATGGTCTCTTACACCTGCTCCGCAAGCAGCCGGGTTCGCTTGCCTTCCGTTTCGGTGACTTCTTCCGCGGGAATGTAGAAGTCGCGCTTATAGTTGAAGGTATGACCAATCGCGACGACAAACATGGCGACGGCGGACAGGACGACCAGCCACCACATGTACCAGATCAGGCCGAAGGCAAGTGCTACGCTGATGGCGGCCAGGATCGCCCCGGTGCCGGTGTTCTTCGGCATGTGGATCGGCTTGAAGCCGCCAAGCGGGCGTTCAAAGCCGCGGTTCTTCATGTCGTACCAGCTGTCATGATCATGCACGACCGGCGTGAAGGCGAAATTATAGTCCGGCGGCGGCGAGGAGGTCGACCATTCCAGCGTACGACCGTCCCAGGGGTCGCCGCTGTCGTCACGCAGCTCTTCGCGCCTCATGAAGGAGACGACGATCTGGATCAGGAAAGAGGCGATCCCGAGCGCGATTAGGCCGACACCGAAGGCAGCGATGATGAACCAGATCTGCAGCGACGGATCATCGAACTGGCTCATGCGGCGAGTGATGCCCATCAGACCAAGCACATAGAGCGGCATGAAGGCGAACCAGAAGCCGATCTGCCAGAACCAGAAGCTCATCTTGCCCCAGAAGGGATCGAGCTTGAAGCCGAAGGCCTTCGGGAACCAGTAGTTCACGCCGGCGAACATGCCGAACAGAACGCCGCCGATGATCACGTTATGGAAATGCGCGATCAGGAACAGCGAGTTGTGCAGCACGAAATCGGCTGGCGGAACGGCAAGCATCACCCCGGTCATGCCGCCGATGACGAAGGTCACCATGAAGCCGACGGTCCATAGCATCGGCACTTCATAGCGGATGCGGCCGCGATACATGGTGAAGAGCCAGTTGAACATCTTCGCCCCGGTCGGGATTGAGATGATCATCGTGGTGATGCCGAAGAAGGAATTGACGGAGGCACCCGAACCCATCGTGAAGAAGTGGTGCAGCCACACGAGATAGGACAGGATCATGATAACGCAGGTGGCGTAGACCATGGAAGCGTAACCGAACAGGCGCTTGCCGCAGAAGGTCGCGACCACTTCCGAGAAGATGCCAAAGGCGGGCAGCACGAGGATGTAGACTTCCGGGTGGCCCCAGATCCAGATGAGGTTAACATACATCATCGGATTGCCGCCGAGGTCGTTCGTGAAGAAGTTCGTACCGACATAACGGTCGAGCGACAGGAGAGCGAGCGTCGCCGTCAGGATCGGGAAGGACGCGACGATCAAGATGTTGGTGCAGAGTGATGTCCAGGTGAAGACCGGCATCTTCATGAAGGTCATGCCCGGCGCGCGCATCTTCACGATGGTCGCGATCAGGTTGATGCCCGACAGCGTCGTCCCGACACCGGCAACCTGCAAGCCCCAGATATAATAGTCGACGCCGACGCCAGGACTATAGGCGGCACCCGACAGCGGCGGGTAGGCGAGCCAGCCGGTCTGGGCGAATTCGCCAATGAAGAGCGAGAGCATGATGATGATCGCACCCGCCGTCGTCATCCAGAACGAGAAGTTGTTGAGGAACGGAAAAGAGACGTCGCGCGCGCCGATCTGCAGCGGCACCACGAAGTTCATGAGGCCGGTGACGAAGGGCATCGCCACGAAGAAGATCATGATGACGCCATGCGCCGTGAAGATCTGGTCGTAATGGTGCGGCGGCAGATAGCCCTCATTGCCATTGAAGGCGATCGCCTGCTGGCCGCGCATCAGAAGAGCGTCGGAAAAGCCACGCAAAAGCATGATGACGGCCAGGATCACATACATGATGCCGATCTTCTTGTGATCGACGCTGCAGATCCAGTCGCGCCAAAGCGGACCCCAGAACTTGAAATAGGTGATGATACCGAGCACCGCGATGGCGCCGATGACGACGCCGATGAAGGTCACGACCAGGATCGGCTCGTGATAGGGGATCGCGTCTAGGGTCAACCGGCCGAAGATGAACTTCAGGAGGTCAGGATTGGAAAACATGGAACAACCCGTTCATTATGTCTTGCGACGCAAAGCGCCAGGTTAATTGTCATTGTTGAGCTGCGCCGGCGCCGCATCGCCGCCATTGCTCATGCCGGGCGTGGTATGGCCGTCATGCTGCATGTCCATTCCGGGCATGTTCTGCATATCGTGCTGCGCGCCATTGCCATCGCCCTCGCGAGGAGGTTCGGCGCGGGAAGGAGCGCCGGTAGCGGGCACTGTCGCGCCGGGGGCGACAACGCCTTCGTCCGTATAACGGTTGTCGTAGGTCAGCTTTTCGCGGTTTCCTTTGCTTTCCTTGCCGCCGCCGCCCATCATGTCGATGTGCATCATCTCGTTCATGCACATCTTTCCAGGCGTGGCACACAGGTTGAGGATCGCGTTGTAGAGGTCGGCATCGGCGCTGGCATAATAACGCACCGGTTCTCTCTCGCTTGGCTTTTCCAGCTTCAGATAGGCGTCACGGTTCAGCATCGTGCCCCGCTGCTTCACCTGCGCCACCCAGGCGTCGAAACCCTGCTGGTTCAGGCCATGGAACTTGAAGCGCATGTTCGAGAAGCCTGCGCCGCTGTAATTGGCGGAGAAACCATCAAATTCGCCTTCCCTGTTGATGACGGCATGCAGCTTCGTTTCCATGCCAGGCATGGCGTAGATCTGGCCGGCGAGCGCAGGGATGAAGAAGGAGTTCATCACCGAAGAGGACGTGATCTTGAAATTGATCGGCACGTCGACCGGGGCTGCGAGTTCGTTGACGGTCGCGATGCCGAGGTCGGGGTAGAAGAACAGCCACTTCCAGTCGAGCGCCACCACCTCGACAGTCAAAGGCTTGGTATCTCTCGGAACGGCGCGGTCGGCATCAAGACGGTCGAGCGGACGGAAGGGATCAAGCTTATGTGTGGAGATCCAGGTAACCGCGCCGAGCGCAATGATGATGGCAAGAGGCGCTGCCCAGATCACGATTTCAAGGCGCGTGGAGTGATGCCATTCGGGCGCGTAGTTCGCAGCCGTATTTGAGCGCCGGTAGCGCCAGGCGAAAAGCAGCGTGAGGAAGATCACTGGTATGATGATCAACAGCATCAACACCGTGGAGACGACGATGAGGTCGCGCTGCTGGACGGCGATATCGCCAGAGGGCGACATGACCACCATGTTGCATCCTGCCAAAAAAAACAGCGGCAAGACTAATAGAAGGCGGGAAAACTTTGACAGTTTTTGCACGTCTCTAAGCTCTTTTTGTTTCGTTCGATTGCCGACTAAAGCACTGGCACGGGCAGCGATATGAGGTCTTTGGTCGCAGTGCAACATGCATTTTGCACCGCGGGAGCAGTCAGCGTCCACGACGCCTCGGAATCCTGACAAAAAGTCGAAGGAATTTTGGCGACGCCGCCTTTTTATATCCGAAACGCACAGCTTTGCCCAATAAAACTCTGTAATAGGTTGGCTGATGCGTCACGCGATTTTTCCGGCCACATTGATTTTTGGGAATTCGACGTAACTATTTGCCCAATCAGGACTTGATAAGCTGCAAAGATGGAACAAGATCAGCTCCGAGGTGCTTTGTAAAAAGCATCTTGAACGAGGGAGGCGTTTCATATGGCTACTGCCACACATTTAGGACCATCATCGTCATCGCTGGAACGGGATGCGCGGCGCATCCACGATGACAAGCCGGTTTCGCCCGGCAGCATCGCCGTCGGCGTGGTGATCGGTCGCATGTCCGAGTTTTTTGATTTCTTCGTATACGGCCTTGCATCCGTACTCGTCTTTCCCCAGCTCGTCTTTCCCTTCGCCCCGGACCGGCTGACGGGGACGCTCTATTCCTTTGCGATCTTTTCGCTCGCTTTCCTTGCCCGCCCCGTCGGTTCGGTCGTTTTCATGACCATCGACCGCCTGTATGGGCGCGGCACGAAGCTGACCATCGCTCTCTTCCTGCTCGGTGGCTCGACGGCGTCAATCGCCTTCCTGCCGGGCTTTGATGAAATCGGCTACTGGTCGATCGCGCTGCTTGCGCTCTTCCGGCTCGGCCAGGGTTTTGCGCTCGGCGGCGCTTGGGACGGTCTCGCCTCGCTGCTTGCACTCAATGCGCCGCCGAACCATCGCGGCTGGTATGCGATGATCCCGCAGCTCGGCGCGCCGATCGGCTTCGCGCTGGCAAGCATCCTGTTCGGCTACTTCGTCGCCAACCTCTCTGCGGAAGATTTCCTGTCGTGGGGCTGGCGTTATCCGTTCTTCGTCGCCTTCGCGATCAACGTCGTCGCACTCTTTGCCCGCCTTCGTCTCGTCATGACCAAGGAATTCGGTACGCTGCTGGAACAGCATGAGCTTGAAGCTGCGCCGATCCTCGACGTGCTGCGCGTCCACGGCCGCGATATTCTGATCGGCGCTTTCGTGCCGCTGGCAAGCTTTGCCATGTTCCACCTCGTCACCATTTTCCCGCTTGGCTGGGTGAGCCTTCACAGCGATCGGCCGATCGGCGCCTTCATGGTGGTGCAGGTTATCGGTGCCATCGTCGGCGTCGTCGCCATCATAGCCTCGGGCATGATCGCGGACCGCATCGGCCGCCGCGCGCAGCTGGCGATCTGTGCGGTGCTGATTGCGATCTTCAGCTTCATCGGACCGCTGCTGATCGGCGCCGATAATACAGGGCATGACGCCTACGTCATTATCGGCTTCGGCGTACTCGGTCTTTCCTTCGGTCAGGCGACCGGCTCGATCTCGTCGCGCTTCGGCCGCGGCTATCGCTATACCGGGGCGGCGTTCACCTCCGACCTTGCCTGGCTGGTCGGCGCCGGCTTTGCACCGCTGGTGGCGCTCAGTCTGTCGAGCCAGTTCGGTCTGGCCTTCGTCGGATACTACCTGCTCTCGGGCGCGATCTGCACGCTGGCGGCGCTTGCCTTCAGCAGGGCGCTGGAACAGCGCGAATAGCGCACACAGCGGCACACGGAAAAGGCCCGCCTGGGAAACCTGGCGGGCCTTTTGTTTGGGATGTTATGTTGGGCTTTACTGCGCCATCTGTGGCTGCTTGGCAGCGCGCGCGGCGGTCAGTTCGGCGGTCGTGTGATTGAGGCGGTCGGCGAGCACGCGCATGATCTCCACGGCCATTTCCGGGAAATCGCTCAGAAGCTTGAGGAAATGCTCCTTGCTGATGCGCAGCACTTCGAGCGGTGAGGTGGCTCGCACCGTCGCTGTTCGCGAGACGTCACAGAGAATGGCGATTTCGCCGACGATAGAATTGACCTCGACATCGGCGACCTTGATCTCGCCGGCGGGCGAAGAAACGATGATATCTGCCGTGCCTGACAGAACGACATAGGCAGCGTCGCCGACATCACCCTGGCGAAACAGGTTTTGACCAGCGCGGTAGGTCATACGATCGGAGGTGAAGGCCAAGAGCTTGAGTTTTGCTGGTGCAATCCTTGAGAAGATCGGCACCCGCCGCAGCATTTCGACTTCATCTCTTAACAGCATGAGCGCTATAACCTCCTACCGCATGGTCTTTGATCATGCGCTAAACCAACTCCAAACGCCTTGCGGGCGCCGTCTCTGCCGCCCCAATAGAATATTACGATAACAGTTCCTTGAACATCCCGTTTTTCTCGGAAAGTTCCGGATAGTTGCCCGCCTCGGCAAGATCGCCGCGATCGAAGAGCAGAATACGATCGAAGATTTCCGCAAGCTTGGCGTTGGACAGTACCCAGATGATCGCCGGGCGCTTGCCTTCCTGGTGCAGGCCTTCAATGATGTTGTGGGTGATCTGGTCCTGGATGCGCTGGTCGAGCGCCGGGATCGGCCGGTTGAAGATGAAGTAGTCGGAGCGCTTGAGCAGGGCGCGAGCGAGATTGAGCTTCTGTCGCTGCACCCCCGTCAGGCGTTTGCCGCCGGAACCCACATCGAACTCCAGCCCGATCGACAGTACGTCGTCGTAGAGATCGAGCGCATCGAAGAGCTCACCCATGATGATGCGGATGCGGTCCGAGGCATCGGCCTGCTGATAGGCGATGCGGCCGAAAAGCACATTGTCCATCAGGCTCGCGGAGGCCGTGAAGCGGTTGATGTCATAACGTTCTATCAGTTCGGCGAGGTCGCTGGGAATGTTCTCGTGGAACTGCTTGCGAGCATCGACGATCTTGTCCATCAGCGCCTGGGTCAAGAGGCCGAATCGGTGTCGTGGCTCGATATAGGCGAAACTCAGGCGAATGATACTTGCCCGGTCTTCCGGCGTCGCGTCCTCGAAACGCTTGCCCTGCAGCTTCTGCAGCAACGCTTGGTAGGTCGGAATGTCATCCGCCGTCATGAAGGTGAGCTGCTGGAAGAAAGGGTGGTCCGGCGGCAGGTCGTGGAAGAGTTCCACCGCGTTCTCCGCAATCTCCAGACCCATTGCATAGAGATCGGTACTCAGACCGGTGTCGCGGAAGAGTTGCTGAAAATAGGGATGGCCGGCAAGCCTGCGATTGTTCATCAGCGGCCGCTTCATCGTGCCGAACAGCAGGTTCTCGCCGACGGTCGCCTGTGCGTTATAAGTGTCGAAATCGAAAGGCACGACGATGGCGTCGAGGTTTTCCTTGGCGAGCCGCTCGCGCAGTGACCTTCGAAGTTCCACGATATGGCTGCCGAGCGCGGTGTGAACCTCCGTATTGACGGTGGAGCGTAGCGCCAGATCCAGAATATCCTGCGACATCATGACCGCGTCGAGCACCGGCCGGATCGCCTTCAGCAAGTCTTCAGGTCCGTTCGCGCCGGCTGCCTTGTAGTCCACCCAGTCGCTGTTGAGGTCGAGCGTCGGATTACCGGCCTTTTGCGATTCTGTGACGTACCATTTATATTCTTGAGCCGCCTTGCCGTCATATTCCGGTTCTTTCATCGGCGCATGCTTGAGCCCGTAGAGCAGGTTGTCGCGAAGCGTGCCGTGGAAGAAATAACTGTCGGCGGAGGCATAGGAGATGCGTCGTCCGGTGATCGCTTCCGGCAGCTCCAGAAGATCTTGTCCGTCGATGGTGATGCGGCCGGAATCCGGCCAGACGAGGCGCCCAAGCGCTTCCGCGAAAGCTTCCGCGCCGCTGCCGTTCGGCCCGACGATCGCTACTGTCTCGTTCGGCTTGATCTCCACCGAGACATGGTCGACGAGGCGTGCCCCGCTGTCGTCGCTGACTGAAAGATTGGTAACGACCAGCGCGCTGGTCAGCGGCGCGATCGGCGTCGTCGCAAGCTCCTGGATGCGGCTATCGATCAAGGGCTCGACATTGAACTGCTCGTAGACCTGCGCATACTTGACCTGCACGTCCTGACGCATCTGGTCCCAATCGATCAGTTCCTTCAGTGGGCCGGGAAGGTCCTTATAGGCCGAAATGACGGCGACGAGCTGACCGATGTCGAGCCGGCCCTGCAGCGCCAGATAACCGCCTATTGCGTAGAAGAGGAATGGTGTGACCTGGGCGAGGAAGTTGTTGATGAACTTCACCAGGAACTTCCACTGGTAGAGATCGTATCGGATCGAGAAGATGCGGCCGAGGCGGGTGGCGATATCGGCACGCTCGAGGTTTGACGTGTCGTTGCCATGGATCGTGCCGATACCGTCGACGATTTCGCCGACGCGGCCAGAAAGTTCGCGGGCAGTCAGCTGGCGCTGACGGCCGAGCTCCAGCAGGCGCTTGCGCATGCGGGGGATGACCACCGCCTGAACGCCGACGATTGCAGCCGCAATCATGCCCAGCCAGAAATTCTGGATGATGATGAAGGCAAGCGCGGTGATCGCCTGGCCGCCGAGCAGGGCGGGCGAGACGAAGGCGTCGCCTGTGAAGCCGCCCATCGGCTCCACCTCGTCCTTGATCATCGTGGCGATCTCGGCGGATTTCACCCGCTTGAAATGGGCGGGCGGAAAGCGCAGCACGCGATCGATGAGTTCGAAGCGGATGCGACGCAACATGCGCTCGCCGAGCCGGCCCTTGTAGGTGTTGATGTAGAATTTGAAGAGGCCGTTCAGCACGACGAGCGCCAGGAAGACGAGGCTCAGCGCCATCAGCATCTGCAAGCGGTTGAGTTCCAGGCCCTTGAAGAATTCGACATGCCCGATCAGCGGGATGTCGTAGGCTATGTGCATGAACGTCTGTCTTGCGCCCGGTCCTTCGAAGCCGTCACCCTGAATGGGTCCGTTGACGATCTGCTTCGGCAGGTCGAAGGACAGGAAGTAGGGTACCATGGAGGCTGCGACGACCAGCAGAATCCAAAGCTGCTGCAGCCGCGTGTTCTTCCAGATGTAGCGCGCGAGGCTTTTTTCCATGGCTAACCATCAGACTGTGGGGGAAAGTCCATACAGCGATCCTGATGCTGAGGAAGGGGAAATCTCCGAGTACAGGATCATGCAGTCAGACCGCCGATATCGCAACGAAAACAAGGCGGAGCGGACTAATGTCGAAACGCCGATTCTCGCCGGAAATTGTGTTATATCACATGAATTTTGGAATAGGCGAGGGTTTCAGCCGATCATTGAGCGAATGATGGCTGCAGTTTTTTTTGCTCCATCGAGATCGAGGGAAACGGCTGGGCGCCGTGGCGCGGCAAGCGCCTTTTCGATAGCAGTCTTGACGGCTTCGAGTGTCAGCCCCTTTTCCGGCAGGATATAGGCAAGACCGAGCGCTTTCAGTCGTTCGGCGCGCACGGTCTGTTCCGTCTCTCCCGCTGCCACGAACGGAATCAGGATCGAGCGGCAGTCGCTGCGCAGGAGATCGCCGACCGTATTGTAGCCGGCCTGCGATATCGAGACTTTCGCACCGCGCAGCAGCGACGGGAAATCCTTACGGAAGCGGACCAGCGTAACGTTGGCGGGCGCATCGTCCGAAAGCGCGGAAAAATCGGCTTCCGGAAGATTGGGGCCGGTAATCAGCAGCCAGCTCAGATAAGAAGGGAGGGACGCAGCTGCGTCGCGCGCGGCTCGGATCAGTTCAAGACCGACGGCACCGCCGCCGGCTGACGCGATGATGTCGAATACCTCGGTTGGTTCCGGCGCGGGCGGCGGCGCGACAAGGCCTGTGTAACGCAGTCGGCCGGCAATCTCGCTCGTCAGCGGAAAAGTATCTTCCAGGCGCACGAAACTCGGATCGCCGTGGATGAGCACAGCGTCGAAATGGTCCTTAATGAGCTTGACTGTTTCGTCGTCGCGTCCAGCCTTGCGATTTTCCTGCAGGATGTCGCGGACCGAACTCAGAAGCTTCGGCCGTGGTTCGGCATTTTCGATCGCGTCAATCAGCGGCAGCAGTTCGAAGCGCATTTGCCGGCGCCCGAAGGGGAAGGCTTCGATGATCACAACATCAGGCTTCGCCTCGTCAAAGGCTTGCAGCAGCAGGTCGCGGCGCCTGGAGAGGAATTCTTCACCCGCCGCTTGTCCATTGGCATCTGCAAGACCGGAAAAGCCCACGTTGCTGGCGACGACCGGTGGGAGCTCGATCGTTCTGATATTGTCGCCCGGAAAGCCGGGTACTGGCAGGCCGCCGGTGACGACCGTCACATCGAAACCATCGCTCGCCATCGCATCGGCAATGCGGCTGGCACGGGCAATATGGCCGATGCCGAGCAGATGCTGGACATAAAAGAAGATGCGGGGAGCCGTCATGACGCCTTCTGCCATTCTGCCTCGAACAGGCTGCTCAGCTGCCGGATGCTGGAATGATAATCGAAGTGGCTGCGCACGCGCTCTTCGGCCGCATCTCCGAGCCGCTTGCGCAGATCCGGATTGCGGATCGCCGTTTCGAGTGCCTTTGCGAGGACTGCCGGGTCTTCGGCCGGCACGACCAGACCGTTCTCGCCGTCGGTCAACAGTTCCGGCACACCGGAGACGTTGGTAGAGAGGCAGACGAGCCGCTGACTGCAGGCTTCGACCAGCACGTTCGGGAGCCCGTCGCGGTCGCCATTGGCGGCAATGCGACACGCAAGGACGAAAAGATCGGCGCGACGGTAGTGATCGAGCACGTCTTCCTGGGCCAATGCGCCTTTCCAGGCAATTCGCTCGGCAAGGCCGAGCTCGGCGGCGAGCTTTTTCAGCTTAGACAGTTGCTCACCGCCGCCGATGTGGTCCATGCGCCAGTTAATCTCCGCAGGCAGTAGGGCGAGGGCGCGCAGCAGCACGTCGTAGCCCTTCTTTTCCACCGCCCGACCCACGCTGAGGATGACAGCGGGGTCGGCGGGATCGCTGCCGTCGCGGTTTGAGCGCTCGCCTGCAAAATGGCCGAAGCGGGCAAGATCAAGGCCGTGATAGCTGAGGTGCACAGTATCCTTGCGCCCCGTCAGCGCCTTCATATGCTCGTAGCCATTACGGGTGCAGGTGACTGCCCAGCGGGCGCTGTCAAGCTTTTGGCCGAGGTCCCAGTCGGGTGAGGTCCAGATATCCTTCGCATGGGCCGAACAGGTCCAGGGTGTGCCGGTCAGGATGCTGGCATATTCGGCAACGGAGGCCGGGGTGTGGATGAAATGGGCGTGCAGCCACTCCCCCTTATCGGGCCATTCGCGCGCCAGGACCAGCGCCTGCCCGAGCCGGCGAAAGCGGTTGCGGGATATGTCGCGCGGCAGGTCGGCAAAGAAACGCTTCATCGCCGCGCCGAAGCCGGGTTTCGAAAAGCCGGCGATGAGGCCCTTCAGCACGCGGATAGGCTCCTCATGCAAATATTCCGGCAGATAGACGACGCGCGCCTTGATCTCGTCATGGACGGGGTGACGCTTCTTGTCGGTCGGTCGGCGCATGGAGATCAGCGTCAGGTCGAAGCCCGCCTTTTCGAGGCCAAGCAATTCCTGGGCGATGAAGGTTTCCGAAAGACGGGGATAGCCTTTCAGCACGACGAGAATCTTGCGGCGTGGCGGCAAAGGAAGGCTCTTTTATTCTGCGCCGACGAGGGAGAGATGACGTCCATGACCGTCCAGCCATGCGCCAACGGTCCGCGAAATCTGATTTAGCCCCTCAAGATGCATATTGCTGCCGCTCTTTGACGGTGGAAGCCGTGAGGGGAGCCGCTTCAGCGTCTCCGCCATGATGGCCGGGTTAGCGGATTGCTCGGGCAGCAGCATATCGATGAGGCCGAGTTCGCTCGCGCGGCGGGCGCGCAGAAGCTGCTCCTCGCGGGGAGCGACGCGCGGCACGATAAGCGCCGGCTTGTCGAAGGAGAGAATCTCGCAATAGGTGTTGTAGCCGCCCATGGCGACGACTGCGGTCGCGCCGTCGATGAGCTCTTCCATATGATTGTCGAATTCGATCACCTCGATATAGGGGATCTTTTCGCCTTTCCTGACAAGTTTCGTCCGCTCGGCTGCCGGCATATAGGGACCGAGCACCACCAACGCCTTCTGCGTCAGCGTCTCGTCGGCTTCATAAGCGTTCATCACGTCGTGGACGAGGTCGGAGCCGTCGCCGCCGCCGCCTGTGGTGACGAGGATATAATCGTCCTTGCGGGCGTTCAGCGAATTCTTGCCCTTGGAAACGCTGCGCTGCAGGAAACCAACGAAATCCATTTTGCGGCGAACGCCGGCCGGCACGTCGAGACCAACAAGCGGATCGTAGAAATCCGGTGGTCCGTAGACCCAGATGCTATCGTAATATTGGTCGATCTTCTGCATGACACTGTTCTTCTTCCACTCGGCTTCGAGCAGATGCGGCGCGTCCATGATTTCACGAAGGCCCAGCACGAGAACGGTGCCTTGTGCCTTCAGATAGGCAAGCGTATCTTCGACCTCGCCCTTAAGGCCCATCGGTTCCTTGTCGACGATGAAGATGTCGGGCTGGAAAGTCTCGGCGGTGTGGCGAATGCTCGACTCGCGCATCTTCAGCGTGTCCTGAAGATCGATATGACTGGCGAGCGACGTATACTCGCCATTGCGAAGCTTGATGACGCTCGGAATCTTCACGAAATCGACGCGGGCGCGGTAATCGAAGGCGCCGGCGATCGTCGCGCCTGAAATGATGAGGATGTTCAGGCCGCGATAATCCTCGACGAGGGCATGAGCGATCGTCCGGCAGCGTCGCAGGTGACCAAGGCCGAAAGTATCGTGGCTGTACATGAGGATGCGTGCATCTTCGAGACGTCTGGCCATAGGCGTGCCCTCTGAGGTGGACGACATACTTCTACCACCCCCGCGGTTCGGAGGCCGTGAGCCGGCAGACGCGAAGCGCTTTATCCAGCCCGACGCTATTTGTAGGGATCTGCCGCATCACGCAAGCCATCTCCCAGAAAATTGAACGCCAATATCACCAGTACTACAGGAACGATCGGGAATAGCAACCACGGGTAGAAGGCGATGACGCTGACGCTCTTGGCCTCGGTCAGCAGAATGCCCCAGCTGGTGATGGGCGGTCGCAGGCCGAGGCCGAGGAAGGAGAGCGCCGTTTCGCCGAGGATCATGCCCGGAATGGAAATGGTGGCGGACGCGATAAGATGCGACATGAAGCCCGGCACCAGATGTCGGCCGATGATGCGCGGCGTGCTGGCGCCCATCAATTGGGCGGCCTGGACGTAATCCTCCTCGCGCAGCGCCAGTAGCTTGGAGCGCACGGCGCGAGCAAGCCCTGTCCAGTCGATGATGCCGAGAATGACGGTGATGCCGAAATAGATGACAATCGGGCTCCAGGTCACCGGCATGATGGCAGCAAGCGCCATCCACAGCGGCAGCGAAGGCAGGGATTGCAGCACTTCGATCAGTCGTTGCACGACGAGGTCGAAGATGCCACCCCAATAGCCGGCAAGACCGCCGATGACGATACCGAGCACGAAGCTGATGGCGATGCCGATGAGGCCGATGGTGAGCGAAATGCGCGCGCCGTAAAGAATACGCGACAGCACATCGCGACCAAGTCGGTCGGTCCCGAGCAGGAACATCTGTCCGCCGATTGCCGGACAGACGAGGTGAAAGTCGGACGCGATAAGTCCCCAGAACTTATAGCCATCACCGCGGCAAAAGAAGCGGATAGGCTGGATGTCGTTTTCATTATTGGTATAGAGGCGATGCAGCGTGTCGATATCGAGCGTCATCTTTCGGCCGTAAACGAAGGGGCCGACGAAATTGCCCTGGCTATCGAAGAGACGGACCCGCTGCGGTGGCGAATGGATGAAATCGACATTGCGAGTGTGCAGACCGTAGGGTGCCAGGAACTCGACGATCAGGATCATGAAATAGACGGCGGCGAGGAAGATGCCGGATACGAGCGCCAACCTGTGGCGCTTGAACTTCCACCACATGAGCTGCTTTTGCGAGGCAAGGTGGATGCGCGACTGCGCCGAGGTCATCGTTTCCGTTGCTATCGGATCGAAGGGGGCAGTCGAGACGTAATGCGGCAGTGCTGCGCCAGGTGCGGGTAGGGGCGACATTATTTGGTGCTCCTGCCTTGCAGACGGATGCGGGGATCGAGGAAGCCGAGTGCTATGTCGGAGATCAGTACGCCTATGACATTCAGGAAGGCGAGGAACATCAGGAACGAACCGGCAAGATACATGTCCTGGCTCTGCAACGCCTTGATGAGCATCGGTCCGGTGGTTTCCAGTGACAGAACGATGGCGACGATCTCGGCACCGGAAATGATCGACGGCAGGATTGAGCCGATATCGGCGACGAAGAAATTGAGCGCCATGCGCAGCGGGTATTTGACCAGCGCGCGCACCGGGTGCAGACCCTTGGCGCGTGCGGTCGTCACATATTGCTTCTGCATCTCGTCGAGCAGGTTGGCGCGCAGGCGGCGAATCATACCGGCTGTACCCGCAGTGCCGACGATGATCACTGGGATCCAGAGATGCGCGAGGATGGACCGCGCCTTAGCCCAACTCATCGGCTCGTTCAGAAATTGCTGGTCCATCAGATGGCCGATCGAGAGTCCGAACCAGACATTGGCGAAGTACATCAGGATCAGCGCCAGCATGAAGTTGGGGATGGCGATGCCGAGCAGGCCGAGGAAGGTCAGGCCGTAATCGCCCCAGCTATATTGATGGGTTGCCGAATAGATGCCGATTGGGAAGGCAATCAGCCAGGTGAGAAGGATGGTCGAGAAGGAGACGAGGATCGTCAACCACAAGCGGTCGCCCACCACGTCGGAAACCGGCAGCTGATATTCGAAGGAATAGCCGAAATCGCCGCGCAACATGCCGCCGACCCAATAGAAATAGCGCACGATCTCCGGCTGGTCGAAGCCGTATTGATGGCGCAACTCCTCGATTTCCTGCAGGTTTGCGGTCTCGCCCTGGGCGCGCATTTCCGCGATCTGGCTTTCGAAGAAGTCGCCGGGCGGCAGCTCGATGATGACAAAGACCAGCGCCGATATCACGAGCAGCGTAGGCACCATGGCGGCGATACGCCAGAGGATATAGCGGATCATCGTTTAGGCCTCCTTGAACCAGAAGGTGTCCGGCATATAGACGCCGAGGTAGGAGGTTGGATCGAAGCCGTAAAGCGCGTGCTCCGGCACGTTCTGCATCTTGGCGGATCTGAGGATCGGCTGCAGCGTGCTGTTGATGAGGCCGATCGAGAAGACCTGTTGGGTGTAGAGGGACAGCATCTTGTGCCAGATAACCTCACGCTCTTGCGTCGTAGCACTTCGGCCCCATTGGTTCAGAAGGTCCACAAGTTCGGCCGCTTCCGGCAGATCGGGCGCCTTGCCCTCCTGTCCGGCCGAAAGATAATACATGCCCCAGAGCGGCCATTGAAGCTGGTCATCCAGTGTAGGGGCTAGTCCATAGGGAGACATGTCGGCGGTCGGCACGCCATTATCCAACCCGTACCAGATCGACATCATGATCGAACCGCTCATGGCGCGGTTGCGGAACACGTCGCGCTGCGAGGTGCGGGTGAAGAGTGCCAGGCCAATATTGGCCCAATGATCGTGCACCAGTTCCAGAACGTCGGTGTCGAGGTTACTTTCACCGGCCGTCTCGACGGTAATCTCGCAGCGGCGGCCATCTGGCAGCAAACGGATGCCGTCTCTGGCGCGCTTGTCGAGGCCGAGTTCGTCGAGCAGCTTATTGGCGGTATCCGGATCGAAATTCACAAAGGCGTCCGCATATTCCTGCCTGAAGAGCGGGCTTTCCGGCAGCACCGTATCGGCGCTCGCCTTGCCGAGACCGTAGAAGGCGACCATGTTGATCTCATGCCGATCGATCGCCAATGACAAAGCCCGACGGAAGCGCACGTCGCGGAAGACGGCGCGCCAGGTTTCGTCGGCGACATTGAGGTTCGGCAGCAGCGTGATGCGCGAGCCCCGCGCCATTTTCCAGAGTTCGACGTTTACCGGGAAGCGCTTTTCAGCCTCCTTCAGGAAGGTGTAGTCGTTGAAGTCAATGCCGGTCGCCTGCAGATCGGATTCGCCCGCGCCCGCCTTGGCGGCGATGATGGACGAGGAGGAGACGTTGAGAATGAACTTGTCGAGATAGGGGAGTTGCCTGCCGTTCTCGTCGACGCGATGGAAGAAGGGATTGCGCTCGAAGATGAACTGGTCGGCAGGTGGCGCAGTGCGGTTCTGCCAGGGATCCAGCGTCGGCAGGTCCGGGTTGTTCGGCCGGGATGCGAGCGCCATTTTGATGTGCAGATCGGCCCATTTCTTAGCCCGGTTCTTTTTCATCAGGTCGTCGAGCTTGGCCTTGTCCTGAAATTCTTTGTGGAACTGTTTCAGGTAATGGCCGGGACCATAGATGACGAGCGGCAACGGGCCGGCAAGCGACGATAGAAACACCGGATTGGGCTTGTCCCAGCTATAGCGCACCGTTAGTTCGTCGAGCATTTCGAACTTGGGCAAGGAACCGTGCGGGCGTAGCTCCAGAGCGCCGCCGCCAGGCGTCAGTTCCTTGTTGAGGATGACGTCTTCCCACCAGTAGCGGAAGGCTTCCGCCGTGAAGGGATGACCGTCCGACCACTTGTGTCCCTTGCGCAGACGGAAGGTGAAGACCGTGGCATTCTCCGAGGTGAAGTCGCGCAGGATATCGGGCTGGAACTGCAGCTTGGTATCGTAGCCGACAAGCCGAGAATAGCCGTAGACCGTCATGTAGCGGATATCGCGCGCACCGCCGATGATGGTCCGCACGTTGCCGCCGTAGGTGCCAGGCACGCGACCCATGTCCTTGAGATTGACGATACGCGGTTCGCTCGGAATGCGCTCAGCCATGGGAGGCAGACTACCGTCGGCGAGCTTCGCCTTCAGGAATTCTGGTTCGTCGATCTGCTGTGCTCGAAGCAGCGAAGGCGCGATGGCCGAGCCGACTAGGCCGCCGAGAAAGATGCGGCGGGTCACCATCAGACCAGCTCCTTCGCATCGGCGCCCTTGCGGGCACGCACCAGATGACCGCCACCAAGATCGGCAAAGGCGAGTTCCGAGGCGTCGTCATGATCGGGCGAGAAGACGCGACCCCAATTCTGCTTTTCGGCTGCGCCGTTTTCCTGCAGCGCCTTGAAGTCGAGCGGTCGGTCGAGATCCGGGAAGGGAACGGCGGCAAGCAGCGATTTCGTATAGGGATGGATCGGGTTGCGCAGGATGATCTCGCGCGGCGCGATCTCGACGATATGGCCCTTGCACATGACGGCGATACGATCAGCCATATAGTCGACGACGGCGAGATTATGCGAGATGAAGAGATAGGTCAGCCCTAGCTCCTTCTGCAGGTCCTTCAGAAGGTTGAGGATCTGTGCCTGGACCGAAACGTCGAGAGCCGAGACAGGTTCATCCAGAATGATGAGCTTGGGGCCGAGGGCGAGCGCGCGGGCAATACCTATGCGCTGGCGCTGGCCGCCGGAGAAGCTATGCGGATAGCGGTTGAGATAGCGCCGGTCTAGGCCGATTGCGCCCATCAACGCTTCGACCTTCCGCTGGCGTTCGGCACTGTTACCACGGTCGTGAATCTCGAGCGGTTCGCTCAGGATGTTGCGCACTGTCATGCGCGGCGAGAGCGAGGAGACCGGGTCCTGAAAGACCATCTGAATCTTGGTGCGCAGCTCTTGCAGTGCCGAGCCCTTGACTGAGAGGACGTCGATGACTTCGTTGCCGTCGTTGAAGAGGACCGCGCCGCCATCCGGTGTCACTGCGCGCATCAGGATCTTGCTCACCGTCGTCTTGCCGCAGCCGGATTCACCAACCAGTCCCAGGCACTCGCCGCGACGAATATCGAAACTGACGTCATCGACGGCGTGTACGACGGCCGCTTCCTGCCCGCCGAAGAAACCGCGTTTGCGCGTCTTGTAGGTTTTGGAAAGATTGGAGACGGAAAGCAGCACGCCCGGTGCTTCCTTCTCGACGAGCTTCTTTTTGCCGATCAGCGATTCCAGATTGACCGGAACCTCGCGAAGCGCCTTCAGTCGCTCGCCCGGCTTCATGTCAAAATGCGGAACCGCAGCCATCAGCGCTTTGAGGTAGGGATGCTGCGGATTACGGAAGATCGCATCGACGGGGCCGGCTTCCATGATCTCGCCGTGATAGATCACCACCACCTCGTCTGCCATATTGGCGACAACCCCGAGATCGTGGGTGATGAGCAGCATGGCCATGCCGAGCTTGGCCTGCAGGTCGCGAAGCAATTCGAGGATCTGCGCCTGTATCGTCACGTCGAGTGCTGTCGTCGGCTCGTCGGCAATCAGCAGCGCCGGCTTACAGATCAGCGCCATCGCGATCATGGCGCGCTGGCGCATGCCGCCGGAAAGCTCGAACGGATACATGTCGTAAGTGCGCTTTGGATTGGAAAAACCGACAAGCCCGAGCATTTCCTCGGTGCGCTCGCGCGCTTCCCTCTTGTCGGCGTCCGTGTGGATCAGGAGCACTTCGCTGATCTGGTTGCCGACCGTGTGGAGCGGTGAGAGCGACGTCATCGGCTCCTGGAAGATGGTCGCCATGCGACGGCCGCGCAGGTCGCGCATCTCAGGACTGTCACGTGACAGAGCCAAGATGTCCGTCGCCTTACCATCCAGCGGATCGGTAAAAAGGATGCGACCGCTCGCGTCTGCCGGCGCCGGCAGGATGCCCATGATCGACTGGCTGATGACGGATTTGCCGGAACCGCTTTCGCCCACGAGGGCAGTCACTTTCCCCGGCAGTATGCGAAGATTGGCTTCCTTTACGACGCGTAGCCGATCGCCGAAAACGGAGAAGGCGACATCCAGATTCTCAATACGCAACAGATCGGCTGCAGACGCCATACCAATGAAATTCCCCAGTCCTTATGTGTTCCCGTTAAGGCACACTATCGTACAGTAAACGGGGTGTCCAGTTGATGACAGGCGTGAGGAAAAAGCAGCACCTTGCGCCTGTTTTACGAGGCGTCGGGTGCGAAGGATCTCATTATACGATGCAACCGCTAAAGCGGCCGCAATGTCAGCGCGTATTTACTGAATGAACTTTTCGATCGGTGTGCGTTTTACCTGTTTCTTGTCGCGGTGAAGCATGATGACCTGCTCGGCTTCAGAAAGACCATTCTGAACGGATTCGCGGAAGCCTTCGTCGACATGGATGGTAGATGCCGGCGCACGCGGTTGCAGTACCGTCACTTTCTGGCGGATGCCGCGCAGTTTCTCCTCGCCGAGGGTGATCCACTCGCCGCCGCAATAGCCGGCGAAGGCCTGACTCGCGACGACTTCGCGGTTATATTTCTTCGTCAGAATCTGCAGGCGCTGTACCTCGTTCACTGCCGAACCAAAAGCGGAGAAGGTGAGCCGGTCTTTCAAGCCGACGTTGCCGAACATGACGTTGCCGACATGCAGGCCGATGCCATAGCCAATCTTCGGGAGCCCCTTGAACTCGCGATCCTTGTTAAGCTCTGCAACGCGCGCCTGCGCATGGTGCACGGCGGAAAGTGCCGCCTCGCAAGCGATCTTGGACGGATCCTTGTGCCGGCCACAGGGGTAGACCGCGAGAAAGCCATCACCGAGAAAGCTCAGGATTTCGCCGCCATTGCGGTTGAAGGGCGCGGCGATCGCGTCGAAGAACTGGTTCAGCGTATCGATATAGGCCTGCCGGCCTTCCTTCTCGGCATACATGGTCGATTCGCGCATGTCGGCCATGACGAGGGCCGCACGGATCGTTTCGCCGTCACCGCGGCGGACCTGGCCGTTCAGCACGCGTTTGCCGGCATCGCCGCCGAGATAGGTGGTCAGCATATTGTTGGCGAGTTTGGCAAGCACCGCCATCTTGGCGGCGACCGCCAGATGGTTCTGCATGCGCAGCAGCGCGTCGATCATGTCGTCGGAAAAACCGGCCGGGCTGTCGGTCGACCATGAACCCATCATGCCCTGCACGGAGCCATCCCCGAACGGTTGCACGAAGGCGAGATAGTCGGTGATCTTTTCCTGCCTCAGATCCTCGAAAATCGGAAATTCATTCGGGCCGTCAGGCATGATGCGACGGCGGATATGCTGCAGATTGTTGTCGAGAAGATAGAAATAGGGGCTCTGCAGGAAGCGGTCCGGCTTCTGGCCGGCCGGCATGCGGAAGCCCTCGATCGTGACCCCGCTCGCGCGCTTCCAGGTAAAGCTCAGCGCGTCGTAGAGCGGATGCAGCATCGAGAACGTCAGGTGCACGCGCGCGAGTGGCAGGCCGGCGGCGGCAAGCCGCTCGCAGAAACCGCGCACGATGTTTTCAAGGTCGTCGCCGGCCAGCGATGAATTCGTCAGCCATTCAGCAACACGGTCCAACAAAATGGAGGATACGCTGGATTCGATCGTGCTCATTCTTGGTATTATCCTCATGGCGCACGTCCATCCTGAAAACAAAAAACGCCCGGACCTGCACGTTCATGACGCGCAGATCTCAAAGGAATTCAGGATGTACGAGCGGTATTATCGTGTCAACGATATGCCTATGGCTCAGCCATGACACCCGCCGGCTTCCGACCTCCTGGAAACGGGGCGAGCAATCTTCGCAAATGGTTTATTATCGACTGCCAGATAGGCACGCGGTAGATGCGAAACAATGGGATTTAGAATTTTTTGTGCGTCTTGGCTGTCGGGATTGGCCAAGCCGAGTCATTTCCGCCACACCCGGCTAAGGAGGCCAGCGCGCGGCACGGACAGGCGGCGCAACGGAGCCGGGTTTAATTTGCCGTGATCATGCATTAGATCAACGGTCGGATTCACTTTTCGCATGAGGCACGGCCTTGGACGCACGCTCTTCCACCTTCGAAACGCTGTCAAAAAGGATTGAGGACCGCACGGCACGCGCCGGCATTATCGGCCTTGGTTATGTCGGTTTGCCCTTGGCGATGGCTGTGGCGCGCAGCGGCTTTGCAGTGATCGGCTTCGATATCGACCCGAAGAAGATCGTCGCGCTGGATGCGCGCCACTCCTATATCGATGCGGTGACCAATGAGGTATTGGCAGCCGAGATCGATGCGGGACGTTTTTTCTCGACGACCGATTTCGCCGGTCTTGCGGATTGCGACGTGATCGTCATCTGCGTTCCGACGCCGCTCACCAAACATCGCGATCCCGATCTTTCCTTCGTGGAAACGACGTCGCGTTCGATCGGCGCCCACTTGCGGCCGGGTCAGCTGATCGTGCTGGAATCAACCACCTATCCCGGTACGACCGATGATATCGTGAAGGTCATTCTCGAAGAGACGGGGCTCAAATCCGGTTCCGACTTCTTCATCGGCTTTTCGCCGGAGCGCGAGGATCCTGGCAATCAGCATTACCGCACCGCGACCATCCCAAAGGTCGTCGCCGGGGATGGCGCGGAAGCCCTGTCGCTGATGAAATCCTTCTATGGGGCAGCCGTCTCGACCGTCGTTCCCGTCTCCTCCAACGCGACAGCTGAGGCTGTGAAGCTCACCGAAAACATCTTCCGTTCGGTCAATATTGCCCTCGTCAACGAGTTGAAGACCGTTTATGCGGCGATGGGCATCGATATCTGGGAAGTCATCGATGCGGCGAAGACCAAACCCTTCGGCTATATGCCCTTCTATCCCGGCCCCGGCCTCGGCGGCCACTGCATTCCGATCGATCCTTTCTATCTCACCTGGAAATCGCGTGAATATGAGCTGCCGACCCGGTTCATCGAACTTGCCGGCGAAATCAACTCGGCAATGCCGCGTTATGTCGTCGGCAAGCTGGCTGAGGCTCTGGATATCCAGGCGGGCAAGGCGCTCAGCCGCTCTCGCGTCCTTGTCCTTGGTCTTGCCTACAAGAAGAACGTTGCCGATATCAGGGAAAGCCCGTCACTGCGGCTGATCGAAATCATCGAGGAGCGCGGCGGCAAGGCGGATTATCATGATCCCTTCGTCGCGGAGATTCCGCCTACCCGTGAATACCAGGCGCTGAAGGGCCGCAAATCCATCGGTCTGACGCCGGATGCCATTGCGGGATATGACGCGGTTCTCATCGCGACCGATCACGACATCATCGATTATGCAGCTCTTTCAAAGAGCGCCAAACTGATCGTCGACACCCGGAACGTCCTCAGCCGCCTCGGTCTCTCGGCCGATCACGTCATCAAGGCGTGACGAGCACGCCGGAAAGCTGCTTGCCGGTGATCTGGCTGGCGGCGACGGCATAGCCGCCGGCGGCGCCGTCGATGAAGTGCATGTGATCGCGCGACAGGGGAGTGGGCACGAAGCAGGTCATTAAGGCCGACGACTGGCGGTGCAGGCCGTAGCGCGCCACGCCTTTTTCCTGTGCCTGTTTCAGCAGCGTCTCGATGCGGGCGAGGTGGGCTGCATCCACATCGATGGTCATCTTCAGGCCGTCGTCGAACTTTCGGAAATCCGAATTGCCCGAGACGTCCCGCTTGTAGCGGCGCGCGTTGAAATGGGCGAAGGTGATGCCGAATTTGTGCAGGAAAATGATCAGGCCGGTTTGCAGGAGGATGAACAGCTTTTGCCGCAGCCGTTTGTCTTTAGGCGCCGTGGCATTCGCCTCGCGATTGATGCCCTTCATCGAAAAGGCAAGCTCCGGCCCATCTTCCGGCACCGGATGACCATTGCGGTTCTGTTCGGCGGTGATGGAAACGATGCCGGCAACGAGGGCCTGGAATTCCGGCCCCGGCCCGGCTTCGCCCGGCACGGCAATGATCGAGACGATTGCGCCATTATGCGCCTCGATCGGGCTCCAGCGGCAAGAGAGGCCGGCGAGGTCCGGCCGGGTGCCCGGCGCGGCCTTCTCGACGCCATAGCGGCCCATCTTCATGTTCTTCTCGGCCCAGCTCGTGCCGCCGCCGGAAAACATCGCATAGGTGACATAAGGACTTGCCGAATAGCGGGCGACCCGCACATCGAGACCTTCCGAGCGGATATCGGCGATCGGCACGATCGCGATGCGCAGATCAAGGTCAAGATCCTCCTTCACCCAGACCTGTGTAGCGGCGAGTGCCTCGCGAGCGGCCGCTTCGAGTGATCCAGGCAAGGCGATCAGGGCCCCGTCGCCGCCGAAGACGAAGGGATAGTCACCCTTGCTGACGGCATTCAGCACCGCTGAGATGACGCTGGCGCCGGCCATGTTGACGTCCTTGTAGCGCCCGCCGGCGATCGCCTTGGTCGAGCCGACAATATCGGCCATCGCCAGCACCCACCCTTCGGGGAGCGGCTGGTAATTGCTCTCATCGGTCACGCCCTCGAAATCGGTAAAGACCGGTACGCCGGCGAAGAATGCGTCGTTGGACATCTCGTTCATGGCGCCGAGTTTATCACAGACCCGTGTTGCCGCTGCAACGGCAATTTGCGTTTGTGGCAATCGACTTGCACTGTCTCGATATGGTAGCACCGCTGACATATTTTATGACGGACAGGACAAGATGAGCCGCCTCGACAGTTTCATTCGCCGATTGACGGCTCAACGCGATATTCTCAACGCCATCATCGATCTTGTAGACGAAGTTGACGGGCCGGTGCTCGAATTCGGTCTCGGCAACGGACGCACCTACGACCATCTGCGCGAGCATTTTTCCGACCGCCGTATCATTGCCTTCGATTGGGAAATACGCTCCTATTCCGCCTCCACGCCGCCAGCGGAAAACATCGTGACAGGTAATATCCGCGATACCGGCCAGGCGTTCCTCGGGATTAATGCAGCGCTCGCCCATGCCGATATCGGCACCGGCCATGATGAAATCGACGCGGTGACGCTGACCTGGCTGCCGCAGTTGATCGCCGGCGTGCTTACCCATCGCGGCATTGCCGTCAGCGGCCTGCCGCTGGACCATCCCGAGCTTCTGTCTCTGCCATTGCCCGATGGCATCAAGGAAGGCCGTTATTTCCTCTACCGCAGGAAATGATGCCGGCTCAATGCAGCCTCGTCGCTTCGGACTTGGAGAGCTAGGGCAGGAAAAGCACGTTGTATTGATCGAAACTGCCTGGCAGGTCGCGGACCTTCAATTCATCCTCGCGGTCCTCGAAGACGACGAGACAATGCTCGTAGAAGCCTGCGAGCATGTCGATGAAGGCCTTCGTGCCTCCCGGGCCGTAAAAGAGAGGGGTGAATTCCATATAAAGGGGCACGCGGCGAGCAAGCAGCGACTGCATCGATCGGCAGGCGACCGGCTCGTAACCTTCGATATCCATCCAGACAAGACCAATCGAGTCCGAATCGACGGAAAGTTCGGCAAGAATCTCGGAAACCGGCTTCACCGGCACGCTGATCTTCGTATCCCTGGGGCTCTGGCGGATGGCGCTGCTCTTGCCGTGATTGGCGCTGTTCAGGAAGAAGTCGATCTCGCCTTCGATCTCGCCGGCAGCGCAATTGACGAGCCGGACTTTCTCTTCCAGCCGGTTCTGGCGGATATTGAGCGCAAGCAGCGGGAAGTTGCGAGGGTCGGGCTCGATGCTGACGATATGGGCGTAGGCGCCGCTCAGCGCGAAATAGACGGTCTGGGTGCCGATATTGGCGCCGATCTCGAGCAGTGTCGTGTCCTTTCTCAATAGGCCACGTTCGCGCAGGATGACAATGAGGCGGTCAACGGCCTCGCGCTCGAAATGGCCCTTTCGGAAGACCTTGCGACCGATATAATCCGAGGGCGAGAAGGTCATCAGATGGTCGCCGGCGTCGACCGTCATCGAGAGCACGCGCGGGCCGATGTTCTCGATCAGCAGGCGGCGGCCGAAACGGGTATCGAAGAGGCGTGAGGCAGCGGCATTGCGCGCCTTGCGGAGGCGGCGGCTCCAGTATTTGACGGTAAGCCAGGGCTTGCCGGACATCAGGCTTTTCCTTCGAGCGGTTCTGCCGCCTTCTCTCTCGGAATGACATAGACTTTCAAGGGCAGGGCCCGGCCGCGCACGTTGATTTCGCAGCTTTCAACTGTACGAGGGTCGATGCCGGCACGCGTCGCGACCGGCTCGGATATGACGATCGCGGCGTCGAGTTCTTTGGCGGCCGTCTCCAGACGGCTGGCGACATTGACCGTGTCGCCGACGGCAGTCAGGCTGCGCACGCGCCCGTAGCCCATCGTGCCGACGACAGCTGGGCCGGTGTGGATGCCGATGGCGATCTGAAGCGGCAGAGGCAGTTCGTCGGAGAGTTCGGCGGCGAGCTTGTCCACTTCGGCAACGATCGTGGTCGCGGCCGAAATTGCTTGCCGGCAGGCTTCCTCGGGTGACGCATTGAGGCCGAAGAGTGCCATTGCGCCGTCGCCGATGAACTTGTCGAGCCGTCCGCCGGCCTGTTCCACCGCCTTGCCGACGATGCCGAAATAGCGGTTGAGCAGGAAGACGACGTCGAAAGGCAGGCGGGTTTCGGTGAGCGTCGTGAAATGCCGCATGTCACAGAAGAGCACGGCGATCTCGCGCTCGCGGCCGGGGCTCGTTTCCTGGCTGTTGGCAGGAAGGGCAGCTTCGGTCTGTGGCACGAGCAACGGTGCGACGGTCACATCCCTGTCCGGGCGGAGCTGACAGGCGAGGCGCACGTCCGGTGCGGCATTTATACGCTTCAATGTCGTCTGCTCCAGCTTGTCGGGCGGCGGCAGGGTCCAATAATCGCTGAGGATCTGCACGCGGCAGGTGGAGCACTGGCCCTTGCCGCCGCAGACCGAATAATGCGGCAGGCCCCCGAGCCGGCTTGCTTCCAGCACGGTGAAACCGCGGGGTACTCGAACTGTCTCTCCGCCGGCATAGCGAACCGCTACCTGGTTCGCCCGCTCCTTCAGCCTGCGGCGCGCGCGTGCCAGGATGACGATGCCAAGGGCAGCGGAGAAGCTGCCGTAGAGCCCGGCGCGGATCGTCGCAACTTGCTCGCGCGCCTCCGGATCGTTGTAATAGAGGGTGTTGATCGTTTCCTCATAGTGGCCGGATTCCGCCTTGATAAAGGAGGGATCGGACAGCGTGCGGCCCATCTCGACGAAGCCGAGCAGCGCCAGCACCGGCAGAAGGATGGCGACCGCCAGAAGCAGCGAAGCGGAATTGTCGTACCAAGGCCGATAGCGCAGCCAGAAATGTACGCCAATGCAGCCGTGAATCCACACGACGAGCAGCGCGAAAGTCTGGCGTACGCCATTATCGGGCGAGTTGATCCAGAGCGTGCGGACAATCGTCTCGTAATTGTCGGTATAGCTGTAGAGCGCATGGACGATGCGCGTGCCGACGACATGGTCGATGAGCAGTAGCGGGATCAAAAGGCCGAGGGCGATCTGCGCCATCTCGTTCTTCGGCATGACGAGGCTGCGGCGCACATAGAGGCCACGCAGCACGAGCGTCATGTGGACGAGGACGGAGGCATAGAAAACCAGGGTGCCCACCGGATTGCGCCAGATCGCCAGAAAGAGCCGGCGCCCGTCATCGGCAGCTGACAGCGAAACGAGCCCCAGCGCATGGTTCGACATATGCAGGATAATGAAGACGAACATCACGAGGCCGGAACCGAGTCTGGCCCTCCTGATCGTGCGCTCCGAAAAAATCCCTGTGGCCCAGTCCGTCGTCATCAATTCCTGTTCTTGAAGCTCAAATCGCAAATGCACTAGAGAAGACGAAAAGGGTGGAATTATCGTCTCGTCTGATCACGATTGCTTCGATATGCCTGCCCGTATCGCTCAAGGATAGTGACAATAGCGGAAATTTTCGCTTACGGCGTGAGCGTCGATTGGAAACACACTGTCATACGCGGAGTGTCCGATGCGGATTGCTTTCTATGCGCCGATGAAATCGCCAAATCATCCAGTGCCTTCAGGCGACCGGCTGATGGCGCGGCTGTTGATCCGTGCCCTGGAGATGGCCGGACACACGGTCGAAGTCGTGTCCGAGTTCCGCATCCACGCCGGCACGCCCGAGGCGGCGGCCGGTGTGCTTGCGAAGACGGAAGAAGAATTCGAGCGACTGCGACGCAAATGGCGCAACGAGACGAGGCCGGAACTCTGGTTCAGTTACCATCCCTATTACAAGTCCCCGGATCTCTTCGGTCCCGCGTTCGCGGAACAGTTCGCCATTCCCTATGTCACGGCGGAAGCCTCTTATTCGCGCAAGCGGGACGGGATGGGCTGGGCCTTCTTCCAGAAACCGGTAGGGGACGCGATCCGCCAGGCAGCGGTAAATATCGCCTTCACCGAACGCGACCGGAAAGGATTGGAAGAGGTCTTTCCAGAGGCGCGAATTGCTGAAGTAAGGCCGTTCATCGACGCGGCGCTGTTCGAAGCGATCACGCCCGCGCCCGATCCGCTACGCTTGATGACCGTGGCCATGATGCGGGCCGGTGACAAGATGGAGAGCTACAAGCTGCTCGCAACGGCACTGCACGTAATCGAGGATCGGCCCTGGACGCTCGAGATTATCGGCGACGGTCCGCTCAGGACTGAGGTGGAGGCGCTGTTTGCCGGCTTTGCGCCCGGCCGAATCGACTGGCTCGGCCAAAGGGGGCCGGAAGAGATCGCCCTATTGCTTTCGAAGGGCGGCATCTATGTCTGGCCGGGCTGCGGAGAAGCCTACGGACTTGCCTATCTCGAGGCGCAGGCGGCAGGCCTTCCTGTTGTGGCGCAAAGGACCGCAGGTGTGCCTGCCGTGGTTGAAGCCGATATGACAGGGTTCTTGACGCCCGATGGCGATGTGGAAGCTTTTGCGCAGGCTATTGCCGGACTGCTGGATGACCGGGCGCGCCGTGACGCCTTGGCCGCCGCCGCCCGCCGCTTCGTCATCGACAAACGTTCGCTTGCCGGCGCGGCACGAGAACTGGATATGATCCTACGTAATCATGCAGGAGCAGCACATGATCGATAGCACCATCCGCGAGCCGCTATATCGGGAGCTGGATCGCTGGCACGACGCCGGCCGCATGGCGCGGCTTTGGCTGCGGGATGACGATGCGGTCGAGCCGACGGCGGCCCTGGAGCGGCTGCTTTCCGAGACGAAGAGCTATGGCATTCCTGTTACGCTCGCGGTCATCCCGGCGTCGACCGGAGAGGCGCTGGCCGCGCGGCTTGCAGATGAGGTGCATGTCGGCGTGGCCGTTCACGGCTGGGCGCATCACAATTATGCCGGACCCCACGAAAAGAAGCAGGAGCTCGGCGGAGCACGCCCGGAAGAGGCGATTCTCGGCGAGCTCTATGAGGGCTTCCTGAAGTTGAAGGGGCTCTATCCGTCGCATTTTCTCGCCATGCTGGTTCCGCCATGGAATCGGATCGACAACGGCCTCATTCGCAAGCTGCCTGCGCTCGGATTTGAATCCCTCTCCACCTACGGACGCATCAGGGGCGAAAGCCCCCTCGCCATCGTCAATTCCCATGTCGACCTCATGGACTGGCACGGCACGCGCGGCGGGCGGCCGGCGGCAGACCTGATCGGCGAAGTGGTCGCGGAACTGCAGGATCGGTTTAACGGTCGCAACGAGCCCATCGGCATACTCGGGCATCATCTGGTGCATGATGCGGCGGCCTGGGACTTCCTTGCCGAATTCTTCGAGGCGACGTCGGGCCATCCGGCGGTGGAATGGGCCTCCGCTGCCGCACTCGTGCAGGATCAGATATCGAGAACCTGATTGTCGCGGGCAGCGAAGGCGCCGGCAAAGGCGGCCTGGGCCTGGCTTTCCATGATGCCTAGCTGTTCATCGGTGCGCGAAGGCGCATGATGGAAGAGAGCGAAACGCTTGGCGCCGGCCATCTTTGCAAGTTCGGTGCCGTGCTGCCATGTGGAATGGCCGAAGCCCTTGAAGCGCTGCATCTCGTCTTCATTGTAGGTGCAGTCGTAGACGACCAGATCGGCGTCCTTCATCATTTCGAGGGCTACCGGATCGCAGGTACCGGGCGTGTGCTCGATGTCGTAGATCAGCGAAACGGTGCGGCCCTTCCAGCGGATGCGATAGCCGATCGCCCCGCCTGGATGGTTCAGCATATAGGTCTGCATCTCTACACCGTCATGCGGGGTCAGTGTCTGGCCCGCATGGAAATCGCGGAAATTCATCGTCGCCTGACAGATATCGGTCTTTACCGGGAACCAGGGCGGGCTGATGAACTGCTCGACCATTTCGCGCGTGCTCATCTTGCCGTCGAGATGACCAGACCAGATGTTGACGTTGATCGACGGGTAGTAGATGGCCTTGAAGAAGGGTAGGCCGATGATGTGATCGTAATGGCAGTGGCTGAAGAAGAGATCGACATCGTGGACGTCATCAGCAATGAGAGACAGGCCGGCTTCACGCAGGCCGGAGCCTGCGTCGAACAGCATCCGGTGCTCCCCACAGCGGATTTCAATGCAGGAGGTGTTGCCTCCATAGCGGTCGAATTCTGGGCCTGACACGGGGATACTGCCCCGTACGCCCCAAAATTTTACCTGAAACAGATCGTTACTCATCTTCTTTCAAACCAGCTTTCCCGCTTCACCATCGTAGTCATCATCGATCCCGATGCGAAGCTGCAGAATTCCACGGGTTTGCCTATGTCTCCTCGCACTCTTCCAACGGCTAGCCGAAGAAGAAGTAGATTTTCCTAAGCAATCGGCTTTTGGCTCAGAATGCAAGCCGGTATGGTTTGTTTTCTGTAAACGTTCCGGCATGGGCGAGCTCGCGACATTTCCGCGGATCATGCATCTTAAATGGTTGCGCGCGACTGAAAATGCAAATTCTTGGCTTTTACCGGTCTTGATGCCGTGTGAACGATAGGCTGCCTGATCAAACGATATGTCGGAAAAGCCGGCATGTTGGCACCGGGATTACAATTACTGCGCTAAAGAGCCGAGGCTCTTTCTGCCGACGATCTTGTCACGAAACCGAAACCAAACCGTCGCAAAGCTGTCATCTGCCGTGCCTAAATGTCGCCATACTTTCTTTACAGCGACATTTGGTCTGCCCATGAACGCCCCCTCAATCCGATCGTCTTCTGCCGTTGCCACGGCGGGCCTGGAATTGAGTTACGGGTCGACGCAGATTCTCAAAGGTATTGATTTTTCTCTTGAAAAGGGCAAGACGCTGGCGCTGCTCGGCCCATCTGGCTGCGGCAAGACCACGCTTCTGCGGTTGGTGGCCGGCCTGCTTGCGCCGACGAAGGGGTCCGTTTCAATCGCCGGTACGACAGTTGCTGATGGCGCCACCGGCGCTTTCGTTCCGCCGGAGCGGCGCGGGCTCGGCATGGTTTTCCAGGACTATGCGCTCTGGCCACATTTGACGGTCGGCGGCAACGTTTCCTTTCCGCTGGAAATGCGTGGCGTGAGCAAAGCCGAGCGTCAGACCCGGACGATGCGGGCGCTCGAACGCGTCGGTCTCTCAGCCTATGCCGACCGGCGGCCGAGCGATCTCTCGGGCGGCCAGCAGCAACGCGTGGCGATAGCCCGCGCCATCGTTGCTGAGCCGCAGCTCATCCTCTTCGACGAACCGCTCTCAAATCTCGACCGCGAACTGCGGGAAAACATGGTGGGCGAGCTTGCCGAGCTCATCTCCTCGCTCGGCCTGACGGCCATCTATGTGACACACGACCATAGCGAAGCGCTGACGCTCGCTGATGAGGTCGCTGTCATGCGCGCCGGCCTGATCGAGCAGCTTGCTTCACCCGACGATCTTATCGAACGGCCTGCAACGCCCGAGGTCGCGGATTTCCTGCGGCTTGGCTGCCTTGCCGAAGTCGAGCGGCGCGGACCAGCCTGGCATTTCAAGGGCAGCGACATCGTGCTCTCCGAAGCCGAAGACATAGGGGGAGGTATTGCTCGCGTGCTGATCCCTGTCGCCTCGATCTCGGTCGGCGAGGCCTCTTCCGATCGGCTCGTGGCCACAGTGCTTCGCTCGCAGTTTCGCGGCGACGGGCATCTGGCAAGCGTTTCGCTCCCCGGTTTGCCGGGCTTGGAATTGCAGGTTCTGAGCCGAGTTAAGCTGCGTGCCGGTGAGACGATCGGCCTAGCGATCGACGCTGCACAGATCCGCTGGTTTCGACAAAAAATACCCCAATCCATAGAGGAGAAGCTGGAGCATGTTTAAGTCATTGAAGAGCATTACTTTTGGCATCGTCGCCGCCGCCCTGATGGCAGGCGTCGCCCATGCCGACGTCACCGTTTACACCGCTGGCCCGCAGAGCCTGATCGACAAGCTGTCGGCCGGCTTTACCAAGCAGACCGGCGTCAAGGTCAATGTTTTCCAGGCAACGACCGGTAAGGTCATGGCTCGTATCGAGGCCGAAGCCGCCAACCCGGTTGTTGACGTCGTCATCTCGGCTTCGTGGGATACGGCAAACGATTTCGCCAAGCGCGGCTGGCTCGTCAACTATTCCAGTCCCAACGCTGCCCAGGTTCCCGAGTTTCTGAAATCTGAAGGCGCTGTCGCTCAGGGCATCTCTGCTCTCGGCATCGTCTGGAACACCAAGAGCGGCACGCCGAAGCCGGCCGAATGGGCTGACCTGACGAAGCCGGAATACAAGGACCTCGTCAATATTCCGGATCCGGCACAGTCCGGCTCTTCCTTCGAACTGACCGCCGCTCTCGCCGGCCAGGACGACTGGAAGCTCTTCAAGTCTCTGCAGGCCAACGGCGCAATCATTGCCGGCGCCAACGCCGACGCCCTGAACCCGGTTCTGCAGGGCGCAAAGGCCGTTGTTTTCGGCGCCGTCGACTACATCGCTCTCGCCGCCCAGAAGAAGGGCGAGAATATCGAAGTCGTGTTCCCGAAGTCCGGCACGGTTATCGCCCCGCGCCCGGCCATGATCATGAACTGGTCCAAGAACCAGGACGACGCCAAGAAGTTCATCGACTACATGCTCTCTGAGGAAGGCCAGAAGCTGGTTGCCGACGAGATGCTGATGCCGTCGCGCACCGACGTTGCTGCCAGCCGTCCGCTGATCGGCGACCTGACGCTGCTGAAGTATGACACGGCTGCTGTCTACGGCAAGCGCAAGGAAACGCTGAAGGCCTTCGCCGATCTCTACGGCGCGAAGTAAGGTGTTGGCATATGAGAGGAAACGGCATCGGCGGCACGGCTCCGGCCGCCTGGCTGGCAACAGCGAGTCTTGTTCTCGTCGTTGCCGTTCCCTTTATCGCGGTGGTGCTGCAAGGAATTTTTCCTGAACTCGGACAGGGTTCCTTTGCGAGCCCTTTCTCTTCACTCTATGCGACGCTTGCCGACAGTTCGCTGGTCCGCATGGGTGGGAACACTATCCTGCTCGGTGCCTGCGTGGTGCTTGCCTCGGCTCTCCTCGCCGTGCCGCTCGGTGTCTTCCGCGCTCTCTACAGAATTCCTTTTGCGCCTCTCTGGGACGTGCTCCTGCTCGTACCCTTCATGATCCCGCCCTATATCGCCACACTCGGCTGGATCATGACCCTGCAGCCGCGCGGTTATCTGCAGCAGTTTGCAGGCTTCAATCTGGCACCTTTCCTGTTTTCGATTTTTGGCATGACGCTCGTCATGGCCTTCAATACTTTTCCGGTCGTCTATTTCGCCGTATCGCGCACGGTCGAGGCCGTCGGTGCGCGTTATGCCGAGGTCGGCCGCGTCTTTGGCGCCTCGCCGGCACGCGCCTTCTGGCGCATCACGCTGCCGTTGTCGGCACCGGGACTGACGGCAAGCCTGATGCTGGTTTTTGCCGCCGCGATAGAAGAATACGGCACACCGGCAGCGCTGGGCCGCCGCGCTGGCTTCCAGGTGCTGGTGACCGGCATCGACCTGCGGGTTACCGACTGGCCGATCGACCTGCCAGGTGCGGCCATCCTGTCGCTGGTGCTGGTCGCCATGTCGCTCGCCGCCTTCCTGCTGCAGCGCTGGATTCTCGCGCGCCGCTCCTACCAGACGGTCAGCGGCAAGCCGACGGCGAAAGACAAGCGACCGCTCGGCGCGCTGAAGGCGCCCGTGATGATAGCTTTCAGCGTCGTCGCCTTCCTTGCGACCGGCGTGCCGTTGCTTGCGATCCTCGCAACGGCGCTGGCGCGCACGATCTCCGGTGGCCTATCCTTCGACAATGTCAGCCTCGACAATTTCATGGCAGTGTTCGGCAACAGTGCCGGCGCCGTGACGGCGCTGGTCAACAGCTTCTCGCTCGGTATCGGCACGGCGCTGATAACGGGCCTGATCGGGGTCACGGCCGCTTATACCGGCGTGAAGACGAAAATGCCCGGCCGCATGGCGATCGATGTCATGACCGTCCTGCCGAATGCTCTGCCCGGTATCGTCGTTGCTGTCGGCCTCATCCTCGCCTGGAACATGCCGGGCCTACCCATCACGCCCTACAATACTGCTTTCATCCTGCTCTTGGCCTATTGCTGCATCCTGCTGCCGCAGCCGGTACGCTATACCACCGCAGCTTTCCAGCAGATCGGCGACAATCTGGAGGCGGCTGCCCGCGTTTGCGGTGCTAGCGGAGTCACGGCCTTCCGTCGTATCCTGTTGCCGCTCGTCTTCCCGAGCCTTGCCTCCTCCATGCTGCTTGTGTTTGCGCTTGCCTCCCGTGAACTCGTCGCTTCCGTCGTCGTCGCACCCGTTGGCATGCAGACGATCGCGACCTTCATCTGGCGTCAGTTCGAGCAAGGCTCGATCGGCCTTGGCATGGCGATGGCCTTCATCGCCATTTGCACTACCACGCTGCTGCCACTGATCCTGATGGGGCTGATGCGCCGCGGCAATATGGTTGCGGATTGAGGCGCGAGCGACATCGAAACGTTCTTGTTTCTCGCGGAAATTGCTGAGATAATTTCCTCGCACAACCTTTGGAGTGAACATGGCTCCTGTCACGGAGATCCTTATAGGCCTCGCGGTCGTCTCCATCCTCATCGTCGCATTTGCCGTATTCCTGTCTTGGAACCCTAGCTGGTGGAGGAGCCTTCGTATTCCAGGGCGTTTCGTTCTTGGCCAAGGCGAGGGCGGCCTCGAAGTGAGTTTTGACTGCGACGATGGAGGTGATGGCGGCGGTGACGGAGGAGGCGATTAACATCAGAGCGATGCCGTAATCCCACCGTCGACCATCAGCGTATGACCGTTGACGAAGGACGACGCGTCGGAGGCCAGGAAGACGGCCGCGCCGACGAGCTCCTCGACATCGCCCCAGCGGCCAGCCGGCGTGCGGCTTTCAAGCCAGCCCGAGAATTTCGGATCATCGACGAGGGCTTGGTTGAGCGGCGTCTTGAAATAGCCAGGCGCAATGGCATTGACCTGCAGGCCATGCTTTGCCCAGTCGGTTGCCATGCCGCGGGTGAGATTGCGGATGGCACCCTTGGTTGCCGTATAGGGCGCGATACCGGGCCGGGCGAGCTCGGCCTGCACCGAGGCGATGTTGATGATCTTGCCGCGACCGCGGCTGATCATCGCCTGCGCGACCGGTTGGCTGACGTAGAAGACGCTGGAGACATTAGTGCGGAAGAGCTCGTCCCACTTTTCAACGGGAAAGCTCTCCAGCGGCGTGCGGAACTGCATGCCGGCATTGTTGATGAGGATATCGATCGGGCCGATCTCGGCTTCGATATAGGCAATTGCCGAGCGGCAGGCCTCGGCGTCGGTCACGTCGAAGGCAGCGCTGACGGCGTGATGTTTTTTGTGCTCGCGGATCGTCTCGGCGGCAGCCTCCGCCTTCTGGGCGTTGCGGCCGTTGATGATGATGGAGGCGCCGTGTTCAGCAAGCCCGAGTGCGAGCGCATAACCGATGCCCTGGCTGGAGCCCGTCACTAGTGCGCGGCGGCCGGAAAGATCGAAGAGGGGAAAGGTCACGGGATCACTCCTGAAATCAACGCCCCTGCATAGCCGGTTTTGCCGCTTTCTTGCAAAGGCGATCAGCCTGCCCCCAGACGCTTGATATTGCCGATAAGTTCCGCCGCCAGCCGCAGCGAGGCTGCAGTCGCCATGGCCATCTGCGGCAGCACCAGCCATTCGAGCGTCCAGGCTGCCCCCGAGCGTTCCTGTTCGTGGACAAGCGAATGGTGAATGGCAGAAAGCTGTGTGGCGTTGAAGCGGGCGAGCGCAACAAGCGTTTCGGCGGCGACCGGATTCTGCTTGTGGGCCATGGCCGAGGACGTGCCGCCACCCGCAAGCTCGATCTCGCCTCCGGCTTCGGCGAGCAATGCGATATCCTGCCCGAATTTTCCGAGACTGCCTGAGATCAAGGAATAGAGATTGGCGAGATCGGCAATGCGGCTACGGCGGCTGTGCCACTGCGGCTCATCGGTCAATCCCAGTTCCTGCGCCAGCGAGGCGCGCACAGCGGACGCCTCGGCTCCTAACTTTTCGAGTGTGCCGGCAGCACCGCCGAATTGCACGGGGAAAGTTTGCTCCGTCAGCCGGTCGCGATAGATCTCCAGCGGCATCCGCCAGGCGGCGATGCGGTCGGCGGCGGTAATGGGGATTGCCGCCTGCATGCGCGTGTGGCCCATCAGGCGGTTGGCGCCGAGCTGCCGCTCGAGCGCTGCCAGTTTCGTGACGATGGCATGCAACCGTCCGCCGAACAGGAAGGTCACGGATTTCAGCCGCAACATCAGGCTGGTGTCGATGACATCCTGGCTGGTCGCGCCGAAATGGACATGCTCGCCCGCCTCGTTGCCGACCGCTTCTCTCAGTTGCTTGACGAGGTCGGGAATAACGACACCGTCTCTGGCCGTTGCAACCTTCAGGCTTTGCATATCTGCGGTAAAGCCAGCGCAGGCCTCGCCGATCGTTGGCGCGGCTTCCGCCGGAATGATACCATGCGTTGCCTCGGAGCGTGCAAGTGCCGCTTCGAAGGAGAGCATCGCCCTGATATCAGCCTCGGCTGAGAAATAGGCGGCGATTTCAGCGTCGCCGAGCAGGCCGGAAAGGAAGGGATGGTCGAAAGGGGATGTGGTCATGTGGCAACTCGTTTCATGGCAATCCCCGTCCACTCGTCGGCTTATCTCGACCCAAACACGGAAGGGCGAAGCCGACGCTACTTGCCCGACGGACCGCGGGCAAGTCGCCAGTCGAGATCGCTTAAATATCCAGGAACACCGTTTCCTTCGGTCCCTGCAGGTGGATATCGAAGCTCAGCTTCGCGCCATCGCGAGCGGCAATCAGCGTTGCCACACGCTCGCGGTGTTCGATCCGCGCCAGAATTGGGTCTGCCGCATTGGCATCCTGCTCTTCCGGGAAATACATGCGTGTGTGCAGGCCGATATTGATGCCGCGGGCGACGATCCAGAAGGTGATGTGCGGCGCCATCTTGCGGCCGTCCTTGAACGGGACCTTGCCGGGCTTGATGGTTTCGAAAGAGTAGACGCCGTCTTCGGCGCGGGTTGGGCAGCGGCCCCAGCCGGTGAAATTCGGGTCGGCCGTGCCACGCATTTCCGAGGGGCTGTTGTAGAGACCGGCGCTGTCGGCGTGCCAGATCTCGACGACGGCATCGCGAACGAGGGCGCCGGCGCCGTCGAAGATACGTCCGCTGACGGTAATCCGCTCACCGAGCGTCTTGTCATTGACCATCTGCGTGCCGAGATCGCTGTCATAGACGCCGGTGATGTCGCAGAAATTCGGCGTCAGGCCGATATGCACATAGGGGCCGGCGGTCTGGGACGGGGTTTCTTTGAGGTAGCCGAGTTCCTGCATGTCAGTTCCCCTCCATCTTGTTTTCGAACATGGTCGAGCGGCGACCGCGCAACACGATATCGAACTTGTAGGCGCGGCTGTCCATTGGGATCGTATTGCCCCAATCGAGCGGCGCAATGAGCTGCTCAATCGCCGCCTTGTCAGGGATCGTACCGACGATCGGACATTTCCAGATCATTGGATCACCCTCGAAATACATCTGGGTGATCAGGCGCTGCGAGAAGCCATGGCCGAAGATCGAGAAATGGATGTGGGCCGGGCGCCAATCGTTGACGCCGTTCGGCCAGGGATAGGCGCCGGGGCGCACGGTGCGGAAGAAGTAGCGTCCCTCCTCGTCGGTGACGAAGCGGCCGCAGCCGCCGAAATTCGGGTCGATGGCGGCAAGATAGGTCTCTTTCTTGTGGCGATAACGGCCGCCGGCATTGGCCTGCCAGAATTCCACCAGAACGCCAGATTGCGGACGGCCGCGTTCATCGAGCACTCTGCCGTGCACGATGATGCGTTCACCGATGGCGCTCTCGCCGGGCCGCGCAAAATTATGGATCAGGTCGTTATCCATCTCGCCGATCATCGAGTGACCGAAAACCGGGCCGGTGATTTCGGAGATGGTGCCGTCCAGCGACAGCAGCGCGCGCTGCGGCGAACGCAGGATGGAGGTCTTGTAACCCGGCGCATAGGCTGGCGGATGCCAGGCGCGGTCGCGGGCGAAGAAGGCGCCGGTTTCTGGCTTGCGGTTCGGTAAGTCGGACATTCGCTCCCCCTCAGGCCGCCTTGCCGGCGTCCATCTGCTCGAAAACCTGTTTTGCGATCTTGATCGCATGATTGGCTGCCGGCACGCCGGCATAGATTGCCACATGCAACAGCGCCTCGCGAATATCCTCCCGGGAGGCGCCGGTATTGGCGGTGGCGCGCACATGCATGGCCACCTCGTCGTCCTGGCCGAGCGCGGCAAGCAGCGCGATCGTGATCATCGAGCGCTCACGCTTCGTCAGTGCCGGACGGGACCAGACATGGCCCCAGGCGGCCTCAGTGATCAGCTCCTGGAACGGTTTGTCGAATTCGGTCACAGCGGCTTGGGCGCGGTCGACATGGGCATCGCCGAGAACGGAACGACGGGTTGCCATGCCCTGCCTGAAGCGTTCGGACGCTGTGTCGCTCATGGGCTCTTGTCTCCAATGGATGAGAGGAAGGCGCGGATGATTGCGGTGAGCGCTTCAGGCTGCTCGACGGGCGGAATATGGGCGCAATCCTTGATGACTTCGTAGCGCGCGTGCGGGATCATCTTGGCCGTAGAGAGCACCAGATCCGGTGGCGTCGAGCCGTCCTGATCGCCGACGATGCAGATGGTCGGCACCTTGATCCTGGCCGCGGCTTCGGTGAAATCAGCGTCGCGGATCGCCGCACAGGTCGCGTTGTAACCTTCAACGGGCTGGCGGATCAGCATGTTGCAATAGCCGGCATAGGCGATGTTCTCCGGTCTGCGGAACGCCGGCGTGAACCACCGCTCCATGACCATGTCGACGATGCTGGCAATGCCATTCGCCTCGACGGCGGCGATACGGCTGTTCCAGCTATCGGCGGTGCCGATCTTGTGGGCGGTGTCGCAGAGGATGAGCGCTTTCACCAGATCCGGGCGGCGCTGGTAGAGCGACTGGGCGATCAGGCCGCCGACCGAGAGCCCGCAGATGACGGCATCCTTGACCGAAAGCAGATCAAGCAGGCCGGCAAGATCGGTGGCATGATCCTCCATGGCGTAGGGCACCTGGCCAACGTCGGAGAGACCGTGGCCGCGCATGTCGTATAGGATGATGCCAAAATCGCCGGCAAGACGCACGATCACGTCACGCCAGATACGGAAATCGGTGCCGAGCGAATTGGCAAAGACAATAACCGGTCGGTCCGCCGGCGCACTGATGAGCTGGTAGTGGATCGTTACATCGTTGATACGGGCAAACTGCACTTTAAATCTCCTCGACACCAATTTTGATGAGTTGATCCGGTTAAGTAAAATGATATTTCTTGGCTTTCCGATAACTCATGAGTTATGAAAGCAATGATCGATAGCCGCATCAAGTTTCGCCATCTCCAGACCTTTGTCGAGGTGGCGCGGCAGAAAAGCGTCATGAAGGCGGCTGAACTCCTGCATGTCAGCCAGCCGGCGGTGACGAAGACGATCCGTGAGCTGGAACAGGCGCTCGGCGTCGGCGTCTTCGAGCGCGAGGGGCGTGGCATCAGGATCACTCGTCACGGGGAAGTCTTCCTGCGCCATGCGGGTGCTGCGCTGACGGCGCTTCGGCAAGGGCTCGACTCCGTCTCTCAGGAGCAGTTCGGTGACGCCCCGCCGATCCGTGTCGGCGCGCTGCCGACGGTTTCGACGCGCATCATGCCGCGGGCGATGGATCTGTTTCTGAAGGAAAAGACCTGGAGCCGGGTGAAGATCGTCACTGGTGACAATGGCGTGCTCCTGGAGCAGTTGCGTGTTGGCGATCTCGATCTCGTTGTCGGGCGCCTGGCGGGAGCGGAAAGGATGGCAGGCTTTTCCTTCGAGCATCTGTATTCCGAACAAGTTGTCTTTGCCGTGCGCGCCGGCCATCCGTTGCTTAACGCCAGAAAATCCCTCTTTGCCGAACTTGGTCGCTATACGCTCCTGATGCCGACCCGCAGTTCGATTATCCGGCCGGTTGTCGAGAATTTCCTCATTGCCAATGGTGTCGCCAGCCTGCCGAGTCAGATCGAAACCGTTTCCGATGCCTTCGGGCGCGCTTTCGTGCGCGATAGCGACGCGATTTGGATCATTTCCAATGGTGTGGTCGCGCGGGATATCGCCGATGGCGTGCTTGCCGCTCTTCCGATCGATACCGGTGAAACGAAAGGGCCTGTCGGGTTGACGATGCGCGCCGATTCCATTCCCTCGCTTCCGCTTTCCATCCTCATGCAGACGATCCGCGAGGCGGCGCTGGAAATTTCAGGCGAGCCCGCGCCTGAGCACTAAGCTTCAAGACAGTCGCCTCGTTCGCTCGTAGACTTGCCATCTCGAGCATTCAAGGAGGCGGCAACAATGAAGACAGGCTTCATCGGTCTTGGTGTGATGGGCACGCCTATGGCGCTCAATCTCCTGCGCGCGGGCACCGACCTTATCGTCTGGAACCGTTCGCCGGAAAGCGTGGAGGCGTTGCGGGCTGCGGGCGCCGAGGTGGCCGCCGATATCGACGAGGTGTTTGGCAAAGCCCGGACCGTCTTCCTGATGCTGGCGACGGAGGCGGTGATCGACGCGGTTCTGGAGCGCGCCACGCCGGCCTTTGCCGATCGAATGGCTGGCCATGTGCTTGTTCATATGGGTACCACCGCGCCTGAATATTCGAGAGGACTTGAAGCAGATATCCGAGCCGTCGGCGGCCGTTATGTCGAGGCGCCTGTTTCAGGTTCGCGCCGGCCGGCTGAGGAGGGGCAGCTCGTGGCGATGCTTGCGGGGGAGGCGGATGTCATTGAAGAGGTCCGCCCGCTCCTGAGGCCGATGTGCCGGGAGACGGTCGTCTGCGGCGCCGTGCCCAATGCGCTTCTGATGAAGCTTGCCGTCAATATCTTCCTGATCAGCACGGTCACGGGGCTTGCCGAAGCAGCACACTTTGCCGGCCGCCAGGGGCTGGACATGGGGCTTTTCAAGGCGGTGGTCGATGCCGGCCAGATGGCAAGCGGCATATCGCGGATCAAGAGCGGCAAGCTTGTCGAACGGGATTTCTCCGTGCAGGCGGCAATATCGGACGTTTTGAAGAACAACAGGCTGGTGGCCGAAGCGGCGCGGCAGGCGGGCATTGCTTCGCCGCTGCTCGATGCCTGTCATCAGCTCTACGCCGAAACCGAAAGCCTGGGATTCGGGCGCGAGGACATGGCGGCCGTCGTTTACGCCCTCGAAGCCCGGACGGAAGAACTGAAGCTGCCATTCGGAGACTGAAACGCCGCGTGGCTCTAGTCTTTCGCGTCATGCTGACGCAATCTTGTCTGTGCAGAGAGCGGCTTTTGAAGTTGGACGATCGAATGCGCGTCTTGCTGGCGGAAGATGAACCGGAAATGGCCGCCGTGCTGACGGCGGCGCTTCGTAACAACAATATCATCACGGACCACGTTTCAACCATTGAGGCGGCCGAGGAGGCCGTACGGCTGAACAGCTACGATGCTCTGCTGCTCGATCGTAGCCTGCCCGATGGTGATGGGCTCGAACTGATCGCCGAAGCGCGCCGCATTCAGGCCGCCGTCCCCGTTATCATTCTGACGGCGCGCGGCGATCTGAAGGACCGGATCGAGGGGCTCGATCTCGGCGCCGACGATTATCTTGCCAAACCCTTCGCCGTCGAGGAGCTGATGGCGCGTCTGAGAGCCATCCTGCGCCGTCCGGGCAACATCGAGATCGAGAGCCTTTGCCTCGGCCGGCTGTATTTCGACCTGCGTAACCGCGAGGCGCGTGTCGGTGACGTTCCGCTGGAATTGCCGCGACGTGAATTGCTGGTGTTGGAAGCGCTTATGCGCCGCGCCGGCCGTACGGTTGAGCGATCGAGCCTGGAAGAGGCCGTCTACGGCATGGATGACGAGATCCAGTCCAATGCGCTCGATGCGCATGTCTCCCGTGTGCGCCGCAAGCTCGATACGGCAGGCGCGCGTGTCGAAATCCATACGATCCGCGGCGTCGGTTATCTGATCCGGCAGGCCCGGCCATGAAGAAGATGAAGTTCTATTCGCTGAAATGGCGGTTGATCCGCCGGCTGGTGGCGTTGCAGGCCGCGACGCTTGTGCTGATCGCCATTGCCTTCGCCTTCGTCTCCTGGATCTCGGGCATGAGCGGGATTTTCGCTCCAGATGAACATGCAATCGACGCGGTGACGCAATCGCTGGCCTGGAATCCAGATGGTTCGATGCGCATCACCAACACGGATGATCTGGATTACCAGCGCGACAAAGCAGCCGACTTCTGGTTCCTGGTGCGCGATCAGCAGGGGCAGATGCTGACAGACGGGAATGTGCCGGCGCAATATCGAGCCATAGCGAACTCGGGCACGGATATCGCCGAGGCGCGTTTCAACGGTGATGAGGACAATCCGGCGACAATTGCAGCGCGCCTGCAAAAGGTGAAGACCGATCACGGTGATCTCCTCGTCATCGTCGGACGTCAGGGCAGTCTCTCGGCCGGAAAACTTCTGGTCGTCTTCGTGGCGATCGCCTCCGGCGTTGTTCTGCCGGTCATTTTGCTGACGGGTCTGATCACACTGGCGGTTACGCCCTTCGTTGCGCGCGGTATCCACCGAGGATTGAATGAGGTGGCGCAGGCAGCACAAGGTATTGACGGAACGACACGCGGTTATCGCCTGCCGCTGGAAAACGTGCCGGAGGAAGTCGCGCCGCTGGTCATTGCCATGAACGAGACGCTGCAGCGCCTCGACGATGATCACAACAAACAGCGGCGTTTCATGCTGGCCGCTGCCCATGAATTGCGCACACCGATTGCCATCCTGCAGAACCGGCTGGAGACCATGCCGCCAACGGACGCGACCAATCGGCTCCTGGAGGATGTCGCTCGCCTCTCGACGTTAGCCCAGCAATTGCTCGACCTGCAGCGGCTCAATCAGGAACCGGTGCCGAACTGCACGATCGACCTTGCGTCGGTCGCAAGACGACAGGCTGCGGAGCTTGCGCCGCTGATCATCGCTGCCGGCTATCAGGCCAATTTCGAGCTGCGCTCGATGCCGGAACGCATTCTCGGGGACGAGACTGCGCTGGAACGGGCAATCGCCAATCTGGTGCAGAATGCTATCCAGCACGGCGGCAGGAGCGGCACGATCACCATTGCCGTGGAGCGTCCGGCGCAGATTTGCGTCAGCGATGAGGGCCCAGGCATTGCGCCGGAAGACCGGGAGCGGATTTTCGAGCCCTTCCAGCGCGCCAACGCGGGCGGCCAGGGTATTGGCCTCGGCCTCCACCTTGTGCGTGAGATCGTCAAAATACATCACGGGCGGGTGTGGGTGTCGGATGCGACTGGCGGCGGAGCGGCGTTCAATATGAGCTTCGAACCAGCGATCCAGAACGCTTAAATCTTTTGGCGCTGAGGAAGGGCGTCATGCTCGCATCATTTGAAGAGCTGATATCGGGTGTCGACTGATCGATACCGGAGAACTGCATGAAACAGCCGCCGCTGGCCGCCTTCTTTGGCGCGCTTCTCGCCGAGCCCAGGAAAATCGGCGCGATTGTGCCCTCCGGAGGGCGGCTGGCGCGGCTGATGACTAGCGAGATCGAGCCCACGGCAGGTAAAGTGCTGGAGCTTGGCCCGGGCACGGGGGTTTTCACAGCGGCACTTCTCAAACGTGGCTTGCCGGCCCGAGACCTGACATTGGTGGAGCTCGAAACCCGTTTCATCGCTCCGCTGCAGCAGCGCTTTCCGAATGTGACCGTTCTTCAGCGGGATGCGCGCGAACTTGCCTCCTGCAGGGCTGAGCTCGGGTCACAGGTGGCAATCGTCAGCGGTCTGCCTTTTCGTAACATGCCGATCGAGGTCATTACCGCCATCGTCGGCGGTGGATTCAGTCTGCTGGAACGTGGCGGTGCCTTCTACCAGTTCACCTACGGACAATCCTGTTCGGTGCCGTCAGATGTGCTCGGCGAACTCGGCCTGCGGGCGGAGAGGCTCGGCCGGGTGCGCCTGAATCTTCCGCCCGCAAGCGTCTTCCGTATCTCGCGCATAGAGGAGTGAGCGAAGATGGTCTTGCCGAACTTCGTCACCTGCCTGCTCGCAACAGGGCTCGGAGGCGTGATGATCGTCGCTATGCTGGAAAAGCTTGTGCCTGTCGTCCCTTCTGTCGGCCTCTATCTCCTCTTCGGGCTGACGGCGGGTTCGGAGTTTTCCGCGGTGATGCCGCTCATCGTCATCTCGGCTTTTGGCTCGATGTCGGGTTCGCTCTGCTGGTATTATCTGGCCCGGTTCTCGGGCGCCCATCCGCAGTTGCGGCTGCTGTCGAACTGGCTTGGGCGCTTCGCGGCCGTGCGGCAGGCCTCGAGTTGGTACTCGGAAAGCGTGACGCGCATGGCGCTGGTGCAGCTCGTGCCGGCCGCCCGCGTCTATTCAGCCCTCGCGTCGGCGGTTGTCACGATCGATGTGACCCGTTTCGCGATTGCCACTTTCATTGGCTGTCTAATCTGGAATGGCACACTGATCTTCGCCGGTTGGATGGTTCGGCACCTTTAGCGAAGCACTGTGCGCAGGGTGACTTGGGCTTCCCGCAACAGCGACAGGTAGCGCGCGACCATCTCGGTTGCCGGCACATGAGCGGCCGGCGCACCGATATTGATCGCGGCGACTGTCTGGCCACGCTCGTTCTGGACTGGTACGGCAATGGAGCAGAGGCCCAGCTCCAGTTCCTGATCGATCAAGGCATAGCCCTGCGCACGAACCTTACGGAGCTCAGCCATCAGTTCCTGAATATCGGTCTTGGTTCTCGGCGTATTCGCTTTCAGTTCGCTCCTGGAAAGAACGGCCAGGGCTTCAGCTTGAGGCAAAGCGGCAAGCAGGACCCGACCCATTGAAGCGCAATAGGCGGGAAGCCGGCTGCCAGGCGTCAGATTGATCGACATGACGCGGCGCTGCGAGGCGCGGGCGATATAGACGATCTCTGTGCCTTCAAGCACCGAGGCCGAGGCGCTTTGGCCGGCCTTTTCGGAGAGCGCATCGAGATGCGGTTGGATCAGCACCGGCAGCGGTGTCGCTTCCAGATAGGCGTGACCGAGCCGCAGGATCCTGGGCGTCAGGGTGAAGAACTTGCCGTCGTAGTCGGCATAACCGAGTTCAGCAAGCGTTAGCAGCGAACGGCGGACGGTTGCCCGATCGAGGCCGGTCAGCTTTGCGGCATCGGTGATAGACAGCCGGCGGTGCATTTCGCCGAAGGCTTCGATCACTTTGAGGCCGCGGGCGAAGCCGCTGACGAAATCACTTTCCCGCATGGGCTGGTCTGGCTCCCTGATGAAGGCTCGGAAGTTCGGCACCGATCTATCTGGATTAATCAGCGCACTGGAAGCCATTTCTTTGCAACCCGGCAGGCAACCGTATAGGCGGGGTCGAAGACGTTGCCTATGTCGTAGCGGACGACCTGGCCGAGCAAATGGCTGGCCGCGACCTTCGTCAGACCGTAGTCGGCGACAAGCACGTTCAGCATTTCGCTCGTTGCATGCTGCAGAGCCTGATCCAGCGGTCTCGCATTGCCGATAGTGACGATATCGTCAGCAACGTCGGCCCTTGGCCAGGAGATCGGCCTTCCCTTTTCAACGGTCAGACGGACGGTAACTTCGAACGTGGTCTCGACGCCAGTGCCGACAATTTCTCCATCTCCCTGGACTGCATGGCAATCGCCGAGAAAGAACAAGGCACCGGGCGCGGAGACCGGAAACCAGATTGTTGCGCCCGGGCCCAGCAGGCGGTAGTCCATGTTTCCACCGTAGGCGCCACTGGTCGCCGTCGAGATCGCCTGGCCATGGCTCGGCGCTACGCCGAAGCATCCGATCATCGGCGACAGCGGCAGCACAAGGTTTTCGATGCCGGCAACGGGTTCCCTGAGCTTCACAGTCATTGCTTGCCGGTCGATGTCCCAAAGCGTCTTCTCTGGCCTTGGAAGATCGCGAACCGCCTCCGGATCAATGACATTTGCCGCCAATACGCTTCGCGTAAAGCCGGTATCCCTGGTGGGTTTCATTTCCAGGATTTCGACCTTGAGGGCATCTCCAGGCTCCGCACCTTCGACGAAGATCGGCCCGTTCATGGGGTTGGGGCCGTGTGCCCGCTGCACGTTATTCTCATCATAGCCCCATGCATCGATAGTGCGGGTCACGACGGTGTCGCCGCTGGCGATCTCCAAGGCCGGAGGCATGGTCCCAATGACATTGTAAAAGGCGGTTGCGACGAAATGGTGGGTCGTCATTGTAGATGTTCCGATCAGATGTTTGGAATGTTTTGCGCGAAGCGATCCTGTGGTTCGATGAGCTTACGCGTCAACCAGGTGAGCGTCGATGTCAATCATCCCGATGAGGAGTGCGCGAATTGAATTCTACACCAAGTCCATCGCGCAGTTCGCTCCGACGAGCGATCTACATTTGCCTTGGTCTCCTGATGGTCGGCCTTGGAATTATTGGTGCCATCCTTCCGCTCATGCCGACGACGATCTTCTTCATCCTGGCCGCGTGGTTCTTCAGCCGGTCATCGCCTCGTCTGGAGGCCTATCTGATGGACAGTCGTTTCGGCAGCTCGTTACGTGACTGGCGTGAGAATGGCGCAATTTCCCGGAAATCCAAGATGCTGGCCCTGGTGGGGATGTTGGCTGGATACGCGATTTTCCTTGTGACCGCGGGACCCTCTCTTCTTCTCGCGATCATCGTCGGTGCATTCATCCTGGCTTGCGCTGCATACGTCGCCTCGCGGCCAGACTCAGCGGGACGCAGCGAGCCCGACGAAAGCGGCGGCTAACCCATCTCGTCGAAAAGAGGCACTTTACAACGCGTGTAAACTCAAATTATACGGCCCGCTCACTATTGCTTCGACACTCCCAGCATCCCACCTGAGCGCCATGCCAAAAACTCATAAACACAAGTTCCTGCGGGAACAGTATCGACGCATGCTTGCGTCCGACCACCACATCGATCCACGTTGGCGCGACAGTTTTGACGCCTTTCTGATCGACGTCGATCACCTGGCGCCGAATACCGGAAGCCGTCGAATTATCGGCCGCAGGAACCCCAAGCTCGGATTTGTACCCGGAAATGTCGAATGGCATTGGGAAAGCACGACGCTGCCGGCATCACGGGAAACCAGAGGACGTTAGGCCTCCGAACCTGTCGCTATCGTCTCTCCTGACGCATCGTCTTCCCTTCCTGTTGCTGGGTTTCAGGTCGGGCCACTGGTCTCGATTGCCAGGTTCAGGGATCGATCGCCTCGTGTCGGCCGAGGAGATGCGCCGCCGAGCGCCAGGCATGATGCGTGATCCGATCGAGCCGCCGAACAGCGTCGACGCGGGCAAAGGCTTCGGTAGCGGTCAATTTTCCGGGCGCAACGGCGGCGAGAGTTTCGGCGCGGTGATCGCGCTGCTTGGCATCAAGATCCTTCGCCGCGCGTTCAATGTCTGCGAACGAGGCGTCAACCTCGGCCGAAACGGTCCAGCCGATCGGCTCGGCTCGTGCCGTGAGTGCAGACTCGGCGGTAATCGAATCACTGACCATCTGCGTCGCCCGCATCGCCTGTCTGCAAAGCTCAGTAGCGCTCAGATCGTCGGAAGCACCGGGCGTTCGTCCAGGGATTCCGCCTTCGCCGAGGATCTCCACGAGCCTGGAGGCGTGTTCAAGCGCGTGCAGCGTGCTCGTCATGCGCAGCCGCTCCTCTTCCGTCTCGGGTGGTTCTTTCAGCTCGGACAGAAAATCCCGTGCCTGTGAGAGTGCGGCGGCTGCCGCTGCCGTATCCTGCATCCCGCGGCCGCCCTCGGACGAAAGGGCGGCGGCGATTGAAGCAGCCGATGTCTTCAGGATTTCCGCCACGACGCGTCGTGTGGTTTCGACCGCGATCACCGGATTGACGAGCGCGCTTGGATCGAGCGCACGCTCGAGCGGCGTCTCCCGGGAAGGCAGAAGTCGCTCCACGACACGGGTGAACCATTGCGTTGCCGGAAGGAGAACCGCGACACCGACGATATTATAGGCCGTGTGGTAGGCGGCCAGGAGCGTCGTCCCGTCGACGGACGCGGCAAATGCCTTCATCGCACTCGCAGTAAAAGGAAAGGCGATAATTGCAATGAGTGCGGCTGTGAGCTTGAACAGCACATAGGCAAGCGCCAGGCGCTTGGCCGTTGAGCTGGCGCCGATGGCTGCCAATGCAGAGCTCGTCGCCGTTCCGATATTCTGGCCGATGATCAGGGCCGAGCCCTGCTCGAGGCTGATTGCTCCGGCATAGAAAGCCGCAATGGTGACGGCGATGGCAGCCGTCGATGACTGCATGACCGCGGTCATCGCCAGGCCGACGACGATCAGGGTCAGGAGACCGATCGAGCCTGAGATCCAGCCAACTCCTGGCACACCCAGCACAGCAGGCAAATCGGATGGGTGCAGGCTTTCCGCAAGGCCCCCCATGCCCTGCTGCAGTGTCGTGAGCCCGTAGAGCACCAACGCAAAGCCTGCGACCGCGCCGCCCGCTGCCGCAGTCCGCCCGCCGCCCAACAGCTTGGCCAGCGCGCCGGCGAAGATCATGGGCAGGGCGTAGGCGGACAGCGAGACGCGCACACCCAGCAACGCCACGAGCCAGCCGGTGCCCGTCGTTCCGACATTGGCTCCGAACACGAGCCCGAGTCCTTGTGGGAAGGTCAGAAGCCCGGCATTGACGAGGCCGATCGTCGTCATCGTCACAGCGCTCGACGATTGCACGAGCAGCGTGATGAGGGCGCCCCAGAAGGCGCCTGTGAACGGGGTGGCCGCCGCTTTGCCGAGGACCGAGCGCAGGGCCGAGCCGGCCAGCGCCTTCAGTCCGTCGGTCATGACGGTCATCCCGAGCAGAAACAGCCCGACGCCGCCGAGAATGGCAATTACGGTCGACATAGGCGCCCCGTCTACTCTTCCGCTATCAATACTTCGTGCGGCACGGACAGGTCCTGATCTGCTCCGGCGAGACTTTTAGATGTTCGAGATCGAGCTTCTTCACTGTCTGGACGATCGCGGTCATCGGCTTTTCCCTTTAGTGCTCGCTAAATCAAATCATACGCGAATACTACCCTGTGTTGCGATTCCTTTTTTCATCGCAGGAAAGGCATATGTTTGGTAGCACCGGCGACGTCGTCCATATTATCGATGGGCGCGGGAGCCGCCAGGCGAAGAGCTGCCGCGGCGTCTATCGCAAACGGAATGGATTCCGGCACACGCCAACGTGGTACGATCAGACTAGTAGTTTATGCGGACGAGGGGGTACCAGATAGGGTTAGCTCGGTAAGTATTGTAGAATATGCGAATGCACGCATAATTTCTCGGGCTGGCGCTGCCAGGCAAGAGCAATCGAGAGCTCTGGGAGGGTCTCATGGAAACAATCGTTGAGGATGCCCATGCGGGCGTCGTGTCACCGGAACTCGTGGTCGATGCACTGTTTGCATGTCGAAAGACTGCAGCGATCAGGGCGGCCATCGAGCTCGATCTCTTCACTCATATTGGCGAGGGCAAGTCTGCAGCGCAGCTGGCAGCGGCAATAAGCGCCTCGGAGCGTGGGGTGCGCATCCTGTGCGACTACCTCGTGGTCCATGGTTTTCTGACAAAGGATAGCGGGCAGTACCGAATGACGCCCTCGACCAGAATGTTCCTGGATCGCAATTCGCCGGCTTATATGGGCGCTGCCGTCGAGTTCACAGCCGCGCCCGAAATATTGGATAACTTTTTGCGCGATCCGGCCGCCGTTGTGCGAAACGGCGGTTCGGCCGGGCTTGCGAACATGTCGCCAGACAACCCCGTCTGGGTGAAGTTTGCGCGCGGCATGGGCTCCTTTACGGGTCTAAGCGCCAAAATACTGGCGGACGAAATCTCCGGCTGGACCAAGCCTCCCCAAAAGGTTTTAGACATCGCTGCAGGTCCAGGTGTTTTCGGGATCGAAATTGCGAAGGCCTTTCCGTCTGCCGAGATCGTCGCCGTCGACTGGGCGGCCGTATTGGAGCTGTCGAAGCAGAATGCGGAAAAAGCCGGCGTGGCTAACCGGTACCGGACGATCACCGGCAGTGCCTTCGATGTGGAATGGGGTACGAGTTATGATCTCGTCCTGCTTCCGAATTTTCTGCACCATTTCGATCTGCCAACATGTGCCCAGCTCTTACGAAAGATCAGAGCGAGCCTTGCAGAGGATGGTCGGATTGTCGCGGTCGATTTCGTGCCGAATGAAGATGGCGTTTCGCCTCCTTTTCCCGCGGCGTTCTCTTGGGAGATGCTCGCCGGCACGCCTGCAGGCCAGGCCTATTCGCAGAGGGAACTGACAGAGATGGCAAGATTGGCTGGCCTTACCGGCGTCATGGTCAAACCGATGCCGCCAACTCCAGCAAGCCTCATTCTCTTCGAATAGTCAGCGGACCATTGGCTGCGTTGGGCCGGCAGGCGCACCTTCGGATCGGCCGTAATCGCTGACGCAAGCAGAGTAAGGCAGGAGACCGTCCCGGCGCCGCCCGTTGCTTTGGGATCGATCGCGATGATCATCTGCCCCAAGCTCAGGCGGTTGCTGCGGTCATCGAAGAGAGAGGTAGCTTCAAGGAGTAATTGCTGCCGATAATGCCCGCCGCAAGGATTTCGACCATGATCGCCAGCGCAGTGTCCCTCGCTTCGCCAAGGAGCATCATCGTGCCAATCAAAGCGTCGCCGGGGCTTCTGGTTCGTGTCCTATCAGCGTCGAGCGCCCAGTTATCCGGAATGTCAGTGTCCCTTTGATGCGCTGCCATCCCACGCGCGACATCATCGCAATTCAGATGTTTCGCTTGAGGGCGTCTGTGATTTCGGCGCGGGCAACCCCGATCAGGACTTCCATTGCGTGCCTTGCATCTTCAGGATTGCGCATGCGAATGGCTTCTAAAACGTCCTGGTGTTTTTGGATCGCCTGCTCGTGCGATTGGCTGGCGCGATTTGTCAGGCGGAAGCTTGCAAGGAGCGCTGCGCGTATTGCGCTGGCAAACTGGCGATACACCCAATTGCCGCTGGCATTGATAATTGCTGTATGGAACTCGAGGTCCGCCCGGCTCCATTCTTCGTTATCGCGCGCGTTTGCGTCAACCATGTCCTCAAACGCCTGGGCAATTCGCGCCAGCTGCTTGGCCGTGGCTTTGGCCGCCGCCTGTGCGGCTGCAGCCGGTTCCAGAAGCTGGCGAGCATCGATCAGCGAGGTGTAGAATGCTTCGTCGCCGCCGATTGAAAGCATAACGTCGAGCACCAGTGGGTCGAGGTGGTTCCAGTTCTCCCGATGCAGAACGATTGTCCCTGCTCTCGTGCGAGACCGGACCATTCCGAGAGCGGCCAGATATTGCATCGCTTCACGCAGGCTCGTCCGGCTGACGTCGAACTTTTCGGCCAACTCTGCTTCATTGGGAAGCGTTGATCCTTCGACGAACTCCCCCGCCACAATCATGTGAACGAAGCGGGACAGGAGGGATTCGCGCACTGTCCTTTTTCCTCGGGAGAGAATCTCATCTCCGCCTTCAGTCAATTTCCAATCAGTTCGCGTAATCGCCACCGATTTCCCTCCCCATTCGGTTGGCTCCAACTTGCTTCCGGCCGGAGGCCAGTCAAGCGCTGGTGCCAAAATATTATGTATCTCCACGCGCATTCCATTCTAAGAAATCATTTATCATAGAAAGCCAACCAAAAACCACACGTTTAAAAAAATAAATCGTATTTATATTGACATTGATACGACCCGGACTATGGTGAGTTCGGCTGGAGGGACCGGATGCGTCCGAGTTCAATGATGCCGTCGATCTTAAAGGGAGGGAGCGATGAAGCTCATCACGCGCGCCGCCATGCTGGCGCTGGGAACACTTGTAGCAACTGGCGCAACGCCTGCTTTTGCGCAGGATAAGGACCTCAAGGTGGGTGCGATCTATATGGACGCTCAAGGCTTTTATGCCGGCGTTCGCAAGGGTATTCAGACCGGAGCGAGCGATGCCGGCCGGAAGCTGGACATTGTCGAGACCAACGCCCAGGGCGATGTCAGCAAAGAATCTTCGTTTATCGACTCGCTTATTTCGTCAGGCGTGCAGGCGATCATCGTCTCCCCGGTTTCGGCGGACGGCTCCTATCGCGCAATCCGCCGGGCGCATGACGCGGGCATCCCGGTCGTATGCTACAATACGTGCCTGAACGATGCCGACATGAAGCAATACATCTCCGCTTACGCCGTCGGCGACCCTTATGATTTTGGTCACAAGCTCGGCGATGCCGCGGCCGATTACTTCCTCGCCGAGAAGAAGGATGCACCTAAGATCGCGGTCCTGAACTGCGAGTTCGTCGAGGTTTGCGTAACGCGCCGCAAGGGCTTTGAAGATGCACTGAAGGCAAAGGTTCCAGGCGCTCAAATCGTTGCCAATCAGGAAGGCGCAATTCTCGACAAGGCCGTCTCGGTCGCCAGCACGATGTTGTCCTCGAACCCTGACATCGATGCGTTCTTTGGCGAAGCCGGCGGTGCCACGCTTGGCGCAGCTCGGGCCGTCAAGAGCCAGGGCAAAACCGGTAAGGTCGTGGTCTTCGGCGGCGACATGACGACCGAGATCGCCCAGGAGCTCGCAGACTTTACAGTCATCAAGGCTGTCGTCGACATCTCGGGTCAGGGTCTTGGCAAGCTCGCGCTTGCGCAGGCAATCAAGTCGATCGATGGCCAAGCTCCCGCCGACATCAAGGTTCCTTACGACATCGATCTGTACAAGTCATCGGAAGATGGCAAGGCTTGGCTCAAGGCTCATGCCGACGGAATTCCGTGAGGCCCCGTCTGAAGGTCATATATTGAGGCCGCCGGGAAACCGGCGGCGCATCTGATCGGTGGAAGGTATTATGCAGACATCCCGTTCGAGCAAAGGGCCGCATCGCCCACTTGCATCGGTTAGAGGCTGCACCCGGCAGTATCCCGGTGTGCTTGCTCTTGACAATGCGACGTTTGAAGTGGTCGGCGGTGAGGTACGGGCGCTGCTTGGCAAAAACGGCGCTGGCAAATCGACGCTCATTCGTCTGCTGACAGGAGCCGAAATTCCGAATGCCGGAACCGTGGAGATCGATGGCGAAGAGCTGCGGCACAGCGGTTCGAGCCGTGCTCAGGATGCGTTCGACAAAGGTGTTCGCGTCGTCTACCAGGAGCTAAGCCTGGTGCCGGGAATGACGCTTGCCGAAAACCTGTTCCTTGGGCGATGGCCGCGAAGGGGTGGCGTCATCCAATATGCCGATATGGAAGCTGAGGCATCCGAGGCAATGAGCCGCCTTGGTCTCGATCGAGCTCCCAACACGCTGGTTGCGAGCTTAAGCCCCGCAGAGCGTCAGTTGCTGGAAATCGCCCGTGTCCTGCTCGGAAAACCCAAACTCGTTATTCTTGATGAGCCGACGAGCTCGCTCGCAGCGGCGGAGGCCGAGAAGGTGATGGCGGCCGTGAAACGGATCGCTTCGCAAGGCATCGCGGTCATCTATGTCAGCCACAGGATGAACGAGATACGCCAGATCGCGCATTCCGCGACGATCATGCGGGACGGGCGCATCATCGACACGGTCGATGTGAAGGGTGCTGATACCCGCGAGATCGTCAGGCTCATGCTCGGGTCGGACGCTTCGCAAGCCGATGGGCTGGAAAACAGAAGCCTTGAGAAGACCGTGCTTGAAGTCAGGGACCTTGCGCTTGCCCCGAAACTGAGCTCGGTATCCTTCGAGCTCAAGGAGGGTGAGGTTCTCGGTATTGCAGGTCTTCTCGGCGCGGGCCGGACCGAACTGCTCCAGGCTATCATGGGGGTGCGAACGCAAGACCAAGGCGACGTGCTGGTCGATGGTGTTACGGTTAGGCCAGGGCACTACAAGCGGATGATCTCCAGGGGTTTCGGTTACACGCCGGAAAGCCGGAAGGAGGAGGGCATCATCCCGCTTTTGGGTGTCGACGAAAACATTCTGGCGACAAATTTTTCCGGAGTGAGCAGGAGCGGGATTCTCTCCGCCAGGATGATGGCCGATGCGACACGCAGGGTTATCGAAAGGCTGCACGTCAAGACGGCGCGGACAAATACTCCGATCGGCACGCTGTCAGGCGGAAACCAGCAAAAGGTCGTCATCGGGCGCTGGGTCTACGCTGACAGCCGCGTCCTTTTGCTCGATGAGCCCACCAGAGGCGTTGACGTGGAGGCGAAGGCGCAGATTTACGCGATCATCCGTCAGTTGGCGGCTGAAGGACGCAGCATCATCTTCGTCTCCAGCGAAATCGAAGAATTGCCACTCGTTTGCGACCGTGTGCTGGTGCTCCGGGACGGTAGGCTTCGCGAAGAATTCAAATCGCCAAACATCGATCAGGATGCCTTGATGGCTGCCTGCATCGCCGGACATTGAGGGAGACATATGATGTCACTCGACCAGGCTGCAAAGCCCACATCCGCCCGGACTTCCAAGAAATCGGGTTTTACATTTTCGCAGCACATGAACGAGCTAAGCCTGTTTGTGGCAATCCTCGTGCTCTACGTGGTCTTCACATCGACTGCCAATGGTTTCCTTTCCTTCAATAACCAGATCAATATCCTGCGTGATGCGGCCACGATTGGTATTGCGGCTTGGGCGGCGACGCTGATCATCATCGCCGGCGAAATCGACGTCAGCGTCGGCCCTATGGTCGCCTTTATTTCGGTCGTGCTGGCGTTCCTGCTTCAATGGGGTGTGCCGACACCAATTTCCTTTGCTCTTGCGATCGTGGTTGGAGCATTGCTCGGCTCCATCGCCGGAGCCTTGCGAGCATATTGTGACGTTCCCTCATTCGTCGCGACGCTCGGGCTCTGGAGCGCGCTCAGGGGCACGGCTCTGTTCGTAACGGACGCGCTGCCAGTTTCCATCGGTCGAAACGACACGCTGGACGCCCTCGATCGCTCGGTTCTGGGGATACCGCCAGCCGCAATCATCATGTTGGTCTTGTTCGCGATCTTTGCCTTTGTGAGCCGGAAAACCGCATTCGGCCGCTCCGTATTTGCAATCGGCGGCAATGCGCATGCGGCTTTTCTGAGCGGTATCAGCGTCTCGGGCATCCGCGTAGCGCTCTTTGCGATCGCGGGAGCAATGGCTGCAATCTCGGGCATCCTTCTTGTCTCACGTCTGGGCTCTGGTAATGCCACGGCAGCAACGGGACTGGAGTTTGACGTCATCGCGGCTGTCGTCGTGGGCGGCACCTCGCTTTCGGGCGGACGCGGGTCGATGCTTGGCACGCTGCTAGGCGTTCTCGTCATCACCCTGATTGGAAACGGCCTGGTTCTTCTCGGTATCAACCCGTTCTTCCAGCAGGTTGTCCGTGGTCTCATCATCGTCATCGCCGTTCTCGCCAATATCCAGGCGATCAAGCGCAGCATGTCACGCAACAGGGGGTGAGGGCGATGACGATCGTGGACCTGCAGTCCGGACCGCTCTCGCTTCGTGTTTCATCGAAGGGTGGGCTGGTGCTGGGTTTCTGGAAAGAAGCAGATGTCGGTAGAGTGCCGCTATTGCGTCCTGCGCCATCGGCCGAGGCTGATGCACTCTCGTCCTCCTGCTATCCATTGATCCCCTTTGGCAACCGTGTCAAAGGCAACCGGTTCGCCTTTGAGGGCATCGAATATCGGTTCGAGCCAAATACCAAGTGGGATAAGCATTACCTGCACGGCGAAGGCTGGCAGGCGGACTGGTCGATCAACGGGCAAACACAGACTTCAGTCGAAATGAGTTTCCTCCACCGCGGAGGCAATACGCCTTACGCTTACCGCGCGAGCCAGGGTTTTGTATTGAACGACGCCAGCCTCACGATGACGCTTACAGTCGAGAACCTTGGTGAACGCGCTATGCCGTTTGGTCTTGGCTGGCATCCGTATTTCCCGATGACGCCGGAAACAACGCTTCAGGCTCGATCGGAGAAATTCTGGACCGAAGTGGACGAGTGGTTGCCAGGTGAGCGCACCGATATTCCGGTCGATCTTGATTTCAGCAAACCTGCCGAATTGCCGCATCGATGGGTCAATAACGGATTCGAGGACTGGAATGGCGAGGCGAGGATCGCATGGCCCGAACGCCGCACCGCGCTGAGGCTTTCGGCGGATCCGATCTTCAAGCATGCGTTTGTTTTCGTGTCTGATACGGCCTTCGATCCGAACTTCGAGTGTGACTACTTCTGCTTTGAGCCCATGACGCATCTGGCCAATGGCCATAACCTTCCCGATCTTGGCGGCCTGAAGGTTCTTGGCCCGGGCGGGCACCTGTCCGGAAGTGTCCGATTGCATCCCGAAAATATCTAACAGATATCCATATCGGAGTTCATGAATGTCTACGGAAGACCGTTACGACTACATTATCGTTGGCGGCGGAAGCTCCGCCTGTGTGGTCGCGGCTAAGCTTGTTCGAGAAGGAAAGGCGAAAGTCCTTCTGCTTGAGCGGGGACCCGCCAAGGCAAGCCCAATCATGCATTTTCCTGCCGGCTACATGAAGTTCCTTGCCAAAGACACCTACCTGTCCATGCATCAGACGAAGCCGCAGCCGCAGTTGAACGGACGCGGCCCGATCGTCCCGCAAGGTAAGGTGCTCGGCGGCGGCAGCACGGTCAATGCCATGGTTTATATGCGCGGGCAGGCAGCAGATTTCGACCTCTGGAACGCGCTGATCAAGCCGGAAGGATCGAATGACAATGCGTGGTCCTACGCCGATCTGCTCCCATACTTCAAGGCCCAGGAAGACAACGACCATCTCGCCAACGAATTTCACGGGGTTGGTGGGCCGCTCAAGATTTCCCATCTCGGTCACACCAGCCCGATGACGCGAACCTATGTGAAAACGCTTCAGGCAATGGGCATACCGTACAATCCCGACTTCAACGGCGCGCATCAGTTCGGCGTCGGATTCATGCAGCATACGATCGACTGGACGACACGAAAGCGCTCGAGCGCCGTCGACGCTTTCCTCGCTCCCGTCATCAACGACCCGTTGCTGACGATCGAGACTGAGGCGACCGTCACGTCTCTTGAAATGGATGGTGACCGCGCCGTGGGCGTTTTCTATGTGCAGAAGGGTGCGCGGAAGCAAGCCAAGGCCGGCAACGAAGTCATTCTTGCTGCCGGTGCGTATCAAACTCCCAAGCTGATGATGCTTTCCGGTATCGGCCCGCAGGAGGACCTGAAGCGCCACGGTTTAAAAACTACCGTCGCCTTGCCAGGCGTCGGAAAAAATCTGCAGGATCACTACGAATGCCCGGTCGTCGCGACCACCAGGGGCTCGTTCGGCTACTACGGGCAGGATCGCGGATGGCCAATGATCAAGGCAGGATTGCAGTATCTCATGTTCAAGTCGGGACCTGTCTCGACTACTGGAGTCGAGACCTGCGCTTTTTACGATCCCGATGGAAACAACGACCGGCCAACGATCCAGATGTTCTGCGTTCCAACCGTTTATCTAGACCGTGACGTCATGGGGACAGAGCCGGGTGACGGTGTGACCATCAATTCGCTCCTGCTTCGTCCCAAGGCGCGCGGCTCAGTGACCTTGGCCTCCAGTGATCCATTCGCCGATCCGATCGTTGATACCCAGATTTTTGGCCATCCGGACGACTTGCGTCTGACAATGGCTGGCTTCCGTTTCGCTCGAACGGTGCTGGAGGCGATGCCCATGAAGGAGTTCATCGACAAGGAGATATTCCCGGGTCCAGACGTAACCAGCGATGAGGCGATCGCCGCTCACTGCAAGCGGACCGTAAAGACGGGATACCATCCGGTCGGGACTTGCAAGATGGGGACTGACGCCGATCCGGAAGCGGTGCTCGATACCAATCTTCGGGTTCGCGGAACGCGCGGTCTGCGCGTCGTCGACGCCTCGCTGATGCCGACAATCGTCAGCGGGAATACCAACGCAGCCGTTATGGCGGCGGCCGGAAAGGCCGCCGACCTGATCCTTAGCTAATAGGTTCCAAGATGAAAATCACCAAGCTGACCACCTATATCGTCCCGCCGCGCTGGCTGTTTCTGAAGATCGAAACCGATGAAGGCATCGTCGGCTGGGGTGAACCGGTCGTCGAAGGCCGTGCGCTGACCGTCGAGGCCGCCGTCCACGAACTCGCCGATTACCTTATCGGGAAGGATCCCTTCCTAATCGAAGACCACTGGACGGTGATGTATCGCGGTGGTTTCTATCGCGGCGGCGCGATCCACATGTCAGCGATCTCGGGTATCGACCAGGCGCTCTGGGACATCAAGGGCAAGGCGCTCGGCCAGCCGATTCATTCGCTGCTTGGCGGCCAGGTGCGCGACCGCATCAAGGTCTATTCCTGGATCGGCGGCGACCGTCCCTCCGATGTCGCCCGCAACGCCAAGGATGTCGTCGCCCGCGGCTTCAAAGCCATCAAGCTCAATGGCTGCGAGGAAATGCAGATCGTCGATAGCAACGAGAAGATCGACAAGGCGGTCGAGACCATCGCCACGATCCGCGAGGCGATCGGCCCGCATATCGGCATCGGCGTCGATTTCCACGGCCGTGTGCACAAGCCCATGGCAAAAGTTCTCGCCAAGGAACTCGAGCCCTACAAGCTGATGTTCATCGAGGAGCCGGTTCTCTCCGAACACCGCGAAACCCTGAAGGAAATCGCCAACCATTGCTCGACGCCGATCGCGCTCGGCGAACGCCTCTATTCGCGCTGGGACTTCAAGTCGGTCCTGTCGGACGGCTATGTCGACATCATCCAGCCGGATCTGTCGCATGCCGGCGGCATTACCGAATGCCGCAAGATCGCCGCCATGGCCGAGGCCTATGATGTAGCGCTGGCGCCCCACTGCCCGCTCGGGCCGATCGCACTTGCTGCCTGCCTGCAGGTCGATGCCGTCTCCTATAATGCCTTCATTCAGGAGCAGAGCCTCGGCATCCACTACAACAAGGGCAATGACATTCTGGACTACATCTCCAACAAGGACGTCTTCCAATATGCCGACGGTTTCGTCTCCATTCCGCAAGGCGCCGGCCTCGGCGTCGAAGTGGACGAAGCCTATGTCATCGAGCGCGCCAAGCAAAGCCACCGCTGGCGCAATCCGATCTGGCGCCATGAAGACGGCAGCTTTGCCGAATGGTGAGAAGAGAGGGTCCTATGTCGAGGCGCCTAAGCAACAAACGCATCCTGATTACAGGCGCGGCCCAAGGTATTGGTCTTGCGATCGCAAATGCTTTTGTCCGCGAGGACGCGAGCATCTTTCTCATCGATCGCGATGAGACTCTGCTTTACCAAGAGGCTGCAAAGCTTAAGAACGAGGGATATCGCGTCGGCGCTCAAGCGGCTGATATCACCGACGCGAAAGCCATCGCCGCTGCCGTCTCCCAGGCGCAATCAGAGATCGGACGGATTAACGCGCTCGTCAACAACGCCGGCGTCAACGTCTTTGCCGAGCCGCTGGAGACCAGCGACGAGGAATGGAACCGCTGTTTCGATATCAATCTCAAGGGTGCGTGGAACTGCTCGAAAGCCGTGCTGCCCGGGCTGATCGAACAGGGCGGCGGCGTGATCCTGAATATTACCTCGACGCACTCCTTCACGATCATCCCGCATACGTTCCCATATCCGCTCGCCAAGCACGCGCTTCTTGGCATGACCAAGTCTCTTGGGCTCGAATATGCACCGAAGAACATCCGGGTTAACGCGCTTGCTCCTGGCTATGTCGCGACCCAGAAAGTCATCGACTATTGGGCCGGTTTTCCCGATCCGGAAGCGGCCAAAGCCGAGACTATGAAACTACATCCTGGCGGGCGAATTGCCGCGCCGGAGGAGATCGCCATGGCGGCCGTCTTCATGATCTCCGACGAGTGCCCGTTTATGAACGCTACCTGCCTAACCGTCGATGGCGGCTTGAGCGTTCAGCAGCATCCGGCCTGATTAACTGATTGCGCGTCCAATCTGCGGTTATCCCACGCGCTCGAAATTTCTGAGTCGGCTGAAGAATTGACTTTTCAACGTTTCTAAGTTAATCCATTAACTTATTGGCATTCCGGCATTCTTGAGGAGGGGTGACCGGTCCGGTAGCGGCTTGCCATATGCTAGGGAGGAGATAGCATGAAACTCGCTGAACGACTGATGGTCGGCGCATTCGGGCTCGCGCTCGCAAGTGTCGCAACGACTGTAAAGGCCGAGACTTTAAAAATCTATTGGAACGCTGGCCACGCCTATCCGGCCTACGCCGATGTCATAAAGCAGTTCGAGAAGGATCATCCGGGATGGAACGTCGAGTGGGGGCGGTTCCAGTGGCCCGACCTGCGCACCAAGCTGGTGGCGGACCTTTCCGTGGGTAATGCACCGGATCTTGTCGCTGAACCGGGTGGTTGGGTTCCGGAATTTGCCCTTCAGGGAAAAATAACGCCACTCAACGATTATGTCGCCAAGGACGGGAAGGCGATGGGCTATCCCGACGATTGGCAAGATTTTTCGGTCGCCCGAAATACGATCGACGGCAAATATTATGGCATCCAGCTGCATCTGACCTGCGCCACCCTCGTCTATAATACCGACCTCCTAAAGGCGGCAGGGATCGAGAAGCCGCCATCCAACTGGCAGGAATTTCGCGATGCGGCGATCGCGGTGACCAAGACGGGGCGCTTTGGTTTTGCGCCCAATCAGGTTGCCGCCTATTTCACGCCGTGGATCTATCAGAATGACGGCAAGTTCTACGACAAGGCATCGAATAAAGTTGCCTTCGATAGCCCGCAATCGGCCGAGGCGCTACAGTTCGTTGCCGATCTGATCCACAAGGACAAGGCTGCGACCGCTCCGGTCGCCGGTGCCGACTACGAAGGGCCGCAAAAACTTTTCACCGCCGGCCGTGCCGCCATGATCCTGACCGGTCCCTGGGACGTCGGTCCGATCAAAACCGGCAATCCGAATCTTCACTGGGATGTTGCCCCGTCCCTGACGGAGAAGCGTCAGGCGACGATGTCCGGTGGCGTCAGTCTCTTCATTCCGAAAGATGCCAAGCATCCTGCGGAGGCATGGGATCTGTTGAAGCGTTTCGTCGCGCTTGACACCGAGCTTGCCGCTTCCATCCCCAACGGGATGACAATGCCGCGCAAATCCTGGGCTGCAGATCCGAAGGTCAAGGCAGATCCGGTGCTCGGCAAATTCAGCCAGTGCCTCCCGTATGCCGTCGATTACAGTGCCGATATTTCGCTTACCGGCAAAAACGCCAGCGTGCAGGACCTCTTTACGGCAGCCGTCCAGGACATCCTCTACAACAACAAGCCAGCGCAGGCCGTGCTGTCGGACTATGCCGCCAAGGCAAACGCGGAACTTCAAAAGAAGTGATCGAAACCAACGACGGAGTTCGTCGGCATGAAGTTCTTTGCAAGTCATAGCGGCCGTCAGGCAGCCTTTGCCTACATCGTTCTATCGCCGGCGATCCTCTATTTCGTCATCTATTTCTTCTACCCGATTGCGGTTGAACTCTGGGCCAGTTTCTATCGGGGACAGCCGCTGATCGGGGAGTCCCAGTTTGCCGGCTTCGACAATTATATACAGGCGCTCACGGACCAACGTGTCCGTGACGCATTCTTCAGAACCGCGATCTTTGCGACCTGTGGGACCATCTTCACTCTGTTACCTGCCTTAGGTCTGGCGGCGATCCTGAGTGGCCCCGTGAAGGCGGCCACGACAATCCGTGCGATCATCTTCTTTCCGTATATCATCTCTTTCGTCATCGTCGCGCTGATGTGGAAGAGCATTCTCGATCCCTATACCGGTATGCTCAATGCGGTCCTCGCCACCCTCGGCCTGCCTATGCAGAGCTGGTTGAGCACGCCCTCGACTGCATTGTCCGTCATCATCGGTGTGACCGTCTGGAAGGACATCGGCTATGCGATGCTGATCTATATCGCCGCCATCCAGTCCATCCCCAAGGATCTCTATGAGGCGGCCGACGTCGACGGCGCGTCGCCACTGCAGAAGTTCGTACGTATTACGGTGCCGCTCCTTACTCCGACGACATTGTTTCTCGCCGTCATCAGCATGATTGCCCATCTGCAGGATCTGTCTGCTCCCTATCTTCTGACGGGAGGCGGACCGGCAGAGGCAACGCGTCTCTACGCGCTGCACGTCTACAATACCGCTTTCGTCGAGCTCAACATCGGCTATGCCTCGGCGCTTTCGTTCCTGATGCTGATCGTGATCCTGGTTGTGACTGCCCTCCAGTTCAAGTTTCTGAACCGGGAGATTACCTACTGATGACGCGTGTCGTGAACCGGCGGCCCCCCGCCATATCGATATTGACCTACCTGGTCCTCGGCGTGTTCGTCCTTCTCGCCCTGTTTCCGTTCTTCTACATGCTATCGCTATCGCTGCAGAGCGATGCCGACCTGTTCAGCGGTGTTCCAGTCATCATCCCCTCGCAGCTGCAGTTTTCCAACTACGTTACGATCTGGGACAAGGCGCCATTCGCCCGCTTCATCGTCAACAGCTTTGTGATCGCCGGCGGCATCACGTTTCTTCACCTGCTCTTCGATCCGCTCGTCGGCTATGTCTTTGCGAAGCTCGAATTTCCCGGCAAGCGCTTCATGTTCGCGTCCCTTCTGTCGACGCTGATGCTGCCTTTCTTCATCCGCATGATCCCGCTTTACATTCTGACGGCTGAGCTTGGCTGGCTCGATACCTATCAAGGGCTCATCATGCCGTTTGCGATGAGCGCCTATGGTATCTTCATGATGCGGCAGTTCATCCGCCCGATCCCGGTCGATCTTCTCGACGCGGCAAGGCTCGACGGGGCATCGGAATGGCGGATCTACCGCGCCATCGTCCTGCCGCAGCTCGGGCCGCCGATGGCTACGCTCGGACTATTGACTTTCGTCTTCCAGTTTAACGAGTTTCTCTGGCCGCTGGTCGTCGTCAGCTCGGTCGAGATGCGGCCCATTACAACGGGCCTGACCCTGTTCAATTCGGAATTCTTCACCCAGTGGAACCTCACGGCGACGGGCGGGGTAATCCTGTTCGTTCCGAGCCTGCTGCTCTTCGTGTTCATGCAGCGCTTTTTCGTCCAGTCGGTGATGATGTCCGGCATGAAGTAGTCAAGATGAGGAATCCATGAAGAGCTCTCCGAACGTCATCGTCTTCTTCACCGATCAGCAGCGCTGGGATACTGTCGGCCTGCACGGTCACCCGTTGAAGCTGACGCCGAATTTCGACCGTCTGGCTCAAGCCGGTATGTTCGTACCGAATTCCTTTACCTGCCAGCCTGTCTGTGCTCCGGCGCGCTCCGCACTGCAGACCGGACTTTATCCCACCACTACCGGATGCTACCGCAACGATATTCCGCTGCCGAAGGAGCAGAAGACTCTGGCTCACCGGTTTGCCGAGGGCGGCTATGAGACGAGTTACATCGGCAAATGGCATTTGGCGTCGCAGGAGCCGGTGCCAGCGGATCAGCGTGGTGGTTATCAGCATTGGCTGGCCTCGAACATTCTCGAGTTCACCTCCTATGCCTATGATACGACGATGTTTGACGCCGCAGGCCAGCCGGTCAAGCTGCCGGGATATCGCGTCGACGCACTGGCGGATGCCGCTATCCGTTACATCTCGCGGCCGCGGGAAAATCCCTATTTCCTATTTTTGTCCTTTATCGAGCCGCATCACCAGAACGAGTTCGACAATTATCCGGCACCGGTCGGCTACGAAGACCGGATCCGCAAGCAGATGCAACTGCCGATGGATCTCGCCGCGCTCGGCGGATCGTCCGATCAGCATTACCCCGGTTATATGGGAATGATCCAACGGCTCGACGAAGCACTCGGACGCCTCGTCGACGCCTTGATCAGTCTCAACCAGCTCGACAATACGATCATCCTCTTCACGTCCGATCACGGATGTCACTTCAAGACCCGCAACAGCGAATACAAGCGCTCCTGCCACGAGGCGTCGATCAGGGTACCAACATTCTTTCACGGCCCCGGCTTCATGGGCCGTGGACCGCATGAAGGCCTGGTCAGCCTGATCGATCTGCCACCGACCTTGCTTGCGGCCGCCGGCCTTCCGGTTCCGCCAGAGATGCAGGGTCAGTCGATTCTGGGCAGGAAGGTCTCTGACGATGAGGCCGTCTTCATACAGATCAGCGAACACCATGTCGGGAGGGCGCTTCGCACGCGACGATGGAAATATGAGGTTGGGGCGCCTGAGCTCAGCGGCTGGGATGACAAGAACGCGTCGCGATACGTGGAAACACATCTCTATGATCTGGAGAATGATCCATACGAACTGGACAACCTGTGCCGGCATGGAGAATATGCTGATGTACGCGAGATCTTGCGAAGGGACCTGTCGCGTCGCATTGTCGAGGCCGGAGAGCCTCGACCTGAGATTGTTCCGATCTGAATGAGTACGCAAGCATGACTGATCGTTCCGCTCCTACTCGACATGAACGATCGGCGACCGTTGCGGATGTCGCGCGTCTCGCCAATGTCTCGACAGCTGCGGTCTCATTTTACTTCAGTGACCGGGCGGAACATTTGAAACGCGTCGGAGCGGAAGCGCGGGAACGCATCCGTGCTGCCGTCGACGTGCTGGGTTATGTACCAAACAAGACCGCCCGGCATCTGCGTCGCCTCAAAAGTGAGCGGCTCTGCATCATCCTTCCGAAGCTTGGCATTCCCTATGCCGATAAGATGATCCAGGATCTCGGTCGCGCTGCCGTCGCAAGCAGTCTGCTGCCGATCGTATCAACCGCCTCAAGCGTAGCTGAACTGCAGAAGGTGCTGGGTGAAGTTGAAGCCGGTCTGGCTGATGGTGTTGTCGCCGATGTCGGCTATCTCACCGAAGAGGAGGTCGAGGAGGTCTTCAGCGGACTTACCAGAAAATGTCTGGTCATCCACGCAACGGCCCGCCCATCGTCTTTCAGCGTGCTGAACAACGGCCTCGTATCCGCCCTCGAAGCGGCATTCGACGCGCTGCTCGCCAAGGGCCACAGGGATTTCACCTATATTCAGAACGCAGGTGCGGATGAAAACCCACGGCTCGTCGCTATGTTGAATAGTGCTGAACGCGCCGGTGTCTCCGTCAGCATCAAGGCGATGTTGGGAGCCGAAAGCCGGGCCGCGGCTGCAAGCTGTGCCCAGGACATTGCGAAGATGCGGAAACGGCCGACCGCCGTCCTGCTGGAATCCGACTTTACGGCCGTGACGGTTATCGAGGAATTCGCGCGGCTTGGCGTCAAGGTTCCGACCGACATTGCCGTCGTCGGCTGCGGCAATGCGGAGGAGGGCTACTATTGCCAGCCACGTCTTTCGACGATCGGCCCGGAATGGTTGCCGCTGGAGGAAGCCGGCCAATATCTCATCGACTGCCTCTTAACGAACGAGCCATCTTCACCGAAGCGTTTTTTCACACCGTGGCGCTTTATCCCGAGGGAGAGCTGCTGATCCGCTGAGCGCCTGTGGGGAGTGCATCTCTTCCACCTCCAAATCCAGTTGGATAGCGGCAGAGATGTCGGAGTAGCCGCCAGGGGTCGACTAGTTTGGACGTGAGCAATGAGTGAATGCTGCTCGGCTGCCGGCCTGATCTGGTCGCGCCACGTCAGCCAGGACTGACACGAGCCGGCACCGCCGGAGAGGCGGGGCCTTCCGAAACATGGGCTTCGGAGCCGGTATCGAAGCCGCTTCCAGCCTTCTTGCGGATGCGGGGCCGACGTGTCTGGCCATCGATGATGGCAAGCGGCCACGTCCCTTGAGGGCGCGGATTTACCTCTCTGACTTTCCATTTTGCGCCCTCCGTTCCGCCGTCGAGGACATCGCGGCACCCCCAATTTTGCCTGCGCCGCAGGCAGCACAGCAAAAATCGATTCCTCCGCGCGCGGCGGCCGCGTTGGCGAGGATTCCAACAGGAACAGAATGGTTGATCCTGCCGCTATCGATACTGTCGAATATCTTCATCGTGGTGACATTACCGCGCGTCGCTCTGAACTGACTGAAGGGATTAGGGTGCATTTCCAGGAAGAAGGGCGGCCATCCGTGGGGCGAGCTTGCTTGTCCTGCCCAGGAACACTTCTCACGCGAAAGGCGCTGGTGCTTGTGCCGCTGCACGTCTTACTTGCGTCTCGCCGCAAAATAACGCTTACATCATCGATGATGAAAATTAATTTCATCATTTACGCTCTAACCCCATTTTTAGTTGACGGGCTTCGTTTTTTGTCCCAACTTGAAGAAAATAAATTACGAGTTGGGAACATTTTGGCATGAGAGTGGGAATCATTGGGCTAGGCTTCCGGCTCGGCTATCTTGGCCATGTTTTCAAAACTATCGACAACAGCTTCGAGATTGTCGGCTACTTCGATCCCGACCCTGCGGGACTTCCCGGACTGACGGAAAAAGGCATCCCCGTCGGCAAGGCTTATGACTCGCCGCAAGAGCTCCTCGCTTCAGAAAAGCTCGATCTCCTGATGATCGGCTCTCCCAACCACATGCATCTCGATCATATTCGCCTCGGTCTCGAGGCTGGCCTCAAGGTCTTCTGCGAAAAGCCGATCGTTACGACAATCGGCGAGAGCATCGAACTTGCTCATCTGATGGCGAAGTTCGGCCATGAGCGGCTGATGGTCGGTCTCGTGTTGCGCTACTCACTGCTTTACAAGGATCTGCGCGCCATTCAGGCCGCAGGCAAGCTCGGCCATATCGTTTCCATCGAAGCCAGCGAACATATCGAGCCCTATCACGGCGCCTTCTTCATGCGAGACTGGCGCCGCTACGAGCGCTATTCCGGCAGTTTCATGCTGGAAAAGTGTTGCCACGATCTCGACCTTTACAATGGTATCGTCGGCGCCCGCCCCGAACGCGTTGCAAGTTTCGGCGGCCGCAAGAGCTTTATCCCCGCCAACGACCCGACGCGCGAAGGTATCAACGATCTGGAGCTCTTCCACCGCAAGCCGAGCGGCTGGATGGGCTCGGACAAGGTATTCGACAGCGATGCCGACATCATCGATTACCAGGTGGCAATCGTCGAATACGCCAATGGCGTCGGCATGAATTTCCACACCAATCTGAATGTTCCAGACCAGTTCCGCCGCTTCGCCATCATGGGCTCGCGTGGAATGGCCGAAGGCGATTTCGTCCGCGGCTATCTCGACGTCCACGAACAGCTGACCGGCAACAAGATCGTCGAGAACAAATATGCCGCGACCGAGCTGTCGCAGCACTATGGCGCCGACGAGCAGATGGCAGCCGATATTCTGCAAAGCGTGCGCACGGGGTCGGAACTTCCGGTTTCCACGCTCAACGCATTGGAGGCAGGCATCCTGGCGCTCGCCATGGACGAAGCTCGCATGAAAAAGGCCGTAATCGACCTTCGTCCCATCTGGGACCGCTTCGACGAGGCGCTTCACTCAAGAGCAGCCTGAGGAGACCGGCAAGATGAGTGCCCAGAAAAGTGCCGTCATCTTCGCCTGCATTCTTCTCCTTCCAGCTGTCTTTTACGTGGCCGCGATCGTCGCCTATCCGCTCGTCGATACATTCATCCTGTCGTTTACGGATGCATCGCTGCGCAAGGTGACGAACTGGGTCGGCTGGGCCAATTACGAGAAGATCTTCAACGCCACCTTCGTGCAAGTTATCGCCCGAACCTTCATCTGGACCTTCTTTTCGGTCGCCCTGAAGATGATCATCGGCACGTTCGGCGCCGCAATGCTGAATGCCGCCGTGCCGGGGCGGTCGCTGTTTCGTCTGCTGACCATGCCGCCATGGATCGTGCCGATGGCCATCGGCATCTTTATGTGGGGCTGGATGTATAATGGCCAATTCGGAATGATCTCCGGATTGCTGCAGCGTTTCGGCCTCGTCGATGGTCCGGTCGCCTTCCTCGCCTATGGCAGCACCGCCTTCTGGGCGACGATCGTCACCGACGTCTGGATCGGCGTGCCGCTGGTGACGATCTACTTCCTCGCCGCGATCCAGTCGATCCCAAAGGACCTCTACGAAGCGGCATGGACCGACGGCGCCGGCCGCTGGTACCGGTTCCGCCGCATCACGCTGCCGCTGATGGTTCCGGCGATCATCACGATGTCGATGCTGTCGCTGATCGCGACCTTCAATTCTTTCGACATCATCTGGATCCTGACACAAGGTGGTCCAAGCGGCGAAACGACGACGATGATCATCGACACCTATCATACGGCGATCGGTTCGAAGAAATATGGCGAAGGGGCAGCGCGCGCGGTGCTGATCTGCATCTTCCTGTCGCTCTTCTGCTTTGTCTATTTCCGTGTCACCCGCCGCCTCAACCCGGAGAAGCGCGCATGAGCAGCCGTCCCATGATCGATCGCTACAGCTGGTGGGAAATCATCCTCATCTATTGCGGCATAGCGCTCTTCCTGTTCTTCGTGCTGTCGCCCTTCGTCGAAGGCTTCCTGGTGTCGCTAAAGCCGCTCGCCCAGCTCTTTTCCTCGCCCTATCGTTTCTGGCCGGAAAACGGCTCGTTCGAAGCCTACCGGACCATGTGGATCAGCGTGCCAGGCTTCGGTCGCTACATCTTCAACTCGTTCTTCATCTCGATCATCGTCACTGTCATCGTTCTCTGCCTCGTCATTCCGGCGGCCTATGCCTTCGCGAAATTCGAGTTCAAGGGCATGGGCATCCTGCTCGGCGCCTTCCTTACGGTAAACATGTTTTCCGGCGCCGTTCTGCTCATCCCGCTCTTCCGGCTGATGCGCAGCATGGGCGTGCTGAATACCTATCTCGCCATGATCGTCCCGGGCGTCGCTTTCCTGATCCCCTCGGCGATCTGGCTGCTGCGTACCTATATGATCCGCATCCCACAGGAACTCAACGAAGCCGCTTACATGGACGGCGCCAGCCATTTCTATACGCTGCGCCGCGTCATTCTGCCCATTGCGATGCCGGGGATTATCGTCGTCGCGATCACTACCTTCATCGGCGCCTATGCCCAGCAGTTCATCTTCGCGCTGACCTTCAACTCGAAGACCGAATACATGCCCCTGCCGGTGGGACTCTTCGCTTACTTCGGCAAGCAGGAGGTCATCTGGAACGAACTGATGGCGGCCTCCTTCGTCGGCATCGCGCCGGCGATGATCGTCATCTTCTTCCTTCAGCGCTATCTCGTCGGCGGGCTGACCGCCGGTGCGGTGAAACAATAAGACCAACAATAAGAGTGAACAGCTAACACAGAGAATGGGAGTAACGACGTGAGCATTACCATCAAGACAGGCCTTATGGCGCTCGCCCTGCTTGGTTCGACAGCGTTGACTGCGGTCACGGCCCAGGCAGCCGACAAGGAAATCAGCTGGATCTATTGCGGCGACACGATCGACCCGATCCACACCAAATACATCAAGGAATGGGAATCCAAGAACGCCGGCTGGAAGATCGCGCCGGAAGTCGTCGGCTGGGCCCAGTGCCAGGACAAGGCGACGACGCTGGCTGCCGCCGGCACGCCGGTCGCCATGGCCTATGTCGGCTCGCGCACCCTGAAGGAATTCGCGCAGAACGACCTCATCGTTCCCGTTCCGATGACGGACGACGAAAAGAAGGGCTACTATCCGCACATCGTCGATACGGTCACTTTCGACGGTAACCAGTGGGGCGTTCCTATCGCCTTCTCCACCAAGGCGCTTTACTGGAACAAGGATCTCTTCAAGCAGGCCGGCCTCGACCCGGAGACGCCGCCGAAGACCTGGGCTGAAGAAATCCAGATGGCAAAGACCATCAAGGAAAAGACCGGCACTCCGGGCTTCGGTCTTTCTGCCAAGACCTTCGACAACACGATGCACCAGTTCATGCATTGGGTTTACACCAACAATGGCGCCGTAACCGACGCTGAAGGCAAGATCACGCTCGACAGCCCGCAGATCCTTGCTGCGTTGAAGGCATACAAGGATATTTCGGCCTATGCCGAGGAAGGCCCGACCGCCTATGAACAAAACGAGGTCCGCGCCATTTTCCTTGATGGCAAGGTTGCGATGATTCAGGCAGGCTCCGGTGCTGCCTATCGTCTGAAGGATACGAAGATCAACTGGGGCGTCGCCACACTGCCGCTCGGTCCGGATGCCAAGGGTCCGGGCACGCTGCTGATCACTGACAGCCTTGCGATCTTCAAGGGCTCGGGCGTCGAGGACAAGGCGATCGAATTCGCCAAGTACATCACCTCGCCAGACATCCAGGGTGAATACGAACTGCAGGGGGGCGCAGGCCTCACCCCGCTGCGTCCGTCCAAAAAGGTCGACGAATTCGTCGCCAAGGATCCTTTCTGGAAGCCGTTCATCGAGGGCATCAGCTATGGTGGTCCTGAGCCGCTCTTCACCGACTACAAGGGTTTTCAAAACTCGATGATCGAGATGATCCAGTCCGTGGTCACCGGCAAGGCCGAGCCCGAAGCCGCGCTGAAGAAAGCTGCCGGCGAGATCGAAGCCTTCAAATAAATCGATCCTGAGGATCGCAGGTTCACGATCTGCGGTCCTCACCGACCAAACTCTTGCGCATTCAGGCCGGGACCGGAGACAGATTTTTGGGACAGCTTCAGCTCAATAAGGTTCAAAAATTCTATGGCGACTACGAAGTTCTCAAAGGCGTAGAGCTTGACGTCAAGAACGGCGAATTCGTCGTCTTCGTCGGGCCTTCTGGATGCGGCAAGTCTACGCTCCTGCGCATGATCGCAGGTCTCGACGCGACAAGCAGAGGCGACATCATCATCGATGGCGTCAGGGTCAACGACCTGCCGCCGGTCAAGCGCGGCATCGCCATGGTCTTCCAGTCATACGCGCTCTATCCGCATATGACGGTTTTCGAAAACATCGCCTTTCCGCTGCGCGTCGAGAAGATGGAGGAGGAAAAGCTCAAAGCCAAAGTCGAGAATGCCGCACGCATCCTGCATCTCGACACGCGCCTGCAGCAGAGGCCCGGCATGCTCTCTGGCGGACAGCGCCAGCGCGTCGCGATCGGTCGCGCCATCGTTCGCGAGCCGAAGATCTTCCTGTTTGACGAGCCGCTGTCCAACCTCGATGCCGCGCTTCGCGCCGATATGCGCATCGAACTTGCGAAATTGCACCGGCAGCTGAGGGCGACGATGATTTATGTGACGCACGACCAGGTGGAAGCCATGACGATGGCCGACCGCATCGTGGTCTTGGATGCCGGCAATATTTCCCAGACCGGCGCACCGCTCGAGCTCTACCACAAGCCCGCCAACCAGTTCGTCGCCGGCTTTATCGGCAATCCGAGGATGAATTTCCTTCCCGTGACCTGCACATCCGCAAGCGAGGCGGGCGCGACCATCGACTATCGCGGTCAGACGGCAACCCTGCCGGTGAAGCCCCGCGACGGCATGGTCGGCAAGGTGATGACGCTCGGTATCCGGCCGGAGCATATCCAGCTCGGCGGCGGCGACATTTCGCTGACGGTTACGCCGAGTGTTATCGAACGGCTTGGCGCAAACACCGTGGCCTATGCGGCACTCGGCAGCGAGACGGAGAATTTCTGCGCCATGCTTCCCGGCAGTGTCGGCATCCGTGCGGACGCGCCGGTTGCCGTCGGTATTAACGCTGTTGATTGCCATCTCTTCGACGAGGAGGGGCGCGCCCTCGAACGCCGCGTCGAGCTCACCGATATCGACATGAGCCTTCTGGCTCCTGTCACGGCGTGAACAGCCGTTCCATCCCCGGGATCGGTTACCAGACAAGCCCGCGCGCGGCGACGTCCTCGACGCGCGTAACGACGCCGTTGCGATGGAAGACCATCGTGTCGAACAGGTTCGAAACCACACATGTATGGTTCGGGATGATGAAGAGCTTTTCGCCGATCTCGGGCCGCGCGGCGGTGCAGGCCGAAAGGTCGATGACGCCGTGCTCTTCGGAGAGTGAGGCTATTCTCGCCTCAGGATAGCCGACGACGAGGCCGAAATCCGTAAATCCCTGCAGGTCGGAGGTCAGCGCCTTCGAGCCCGCGTCAATGACGGCGCGATCCGCATTCGGCCGCGACACAACGCTTGCCAGGACGTGCATTGCGCAGTCGTCCTGCGTGCAATGCCCCATCCGGATCATCTGTCGGTCATTGTAGATATAGGTCCCGGCGCGATGCTCCGTCGCCGATTTGACCAGATGCGCCTGAAACAGGCTCGGCGTGCCGCCATTGCTGACGATCGGGCAGCCGACGCCCACTGCCGCCAACTGCTTCAATGTCTCCTGGATGAAAGCTTCGACGGCGTCAGCCGCCTGCGGCTTCGGATAAGTGAGAATGCCGCCGAATACCAGTCCATCGGCAGCAGCGATACGCCGTGCCAGTGCGACAGCTTGCTCCGGCGTCTGGACGCCGCAGCGTGCACCGCCGGTATCGCATTCGACGAGGACGGTGAGCGGTTTGCGGCCGGAAAAATGTGCCGCCAGCCCATCGACCGTCACGTCGCTGTCGGCGACGACCTTGAGAGCCGAAATGCGGTCGTTCAGGGCAGCGAGCCGTTCAAGCTTTGCAGTTCCGACAATGTTGAAGGTGATCAAGATGTCGTCGAAACCGGCTTCGGCAAAGACCTCGGCTTCCGTCACTTTCTGACAGTTGATGCCCTTGGCGCCGGCCGCAACCTGGGCCGCGGCAAGTGCGGGTATCTTATGGGTCTTGATATGCGGGCGGAAATTCAGCCCGTGCTCGTTCATGTAGGACTGGACCCGAAAAATGTTGGCGGCCAGCTTGTTCTCGTCGATGATCGGACGGGGTGTGGAAAGATCTGCGACCCTGTCTCCAGCCTTGGCGACGACGGCAAAGCGGTTGTCATGCATGTCAGGCAGCTCCGCGTGCGGTTCCATGGGGATCGGCCACAATCGGCCAGATGGTCTTCGGCGCCCGGCGATAATGGGTCGTCGCCGGGTTGTTGGGATAGGGTGTTCCTGCCGAACAGTACAGGATTTCAGCAGCGATCTTCGAAAAGGATGCGAAGAAATGGTTGGTCGATTTGATCACCAGGATCTTCTGCTTGGTCGGATCGATGCCCATCACAGAGAACAGACTCGGATCGAAGCTCTGCGCCCGCGTCGAATTGAGAATGACGTCTATGCCGTTCAAAACGATATGGGCCGCATCACCGAAAGGTGCCAGGCTCTCGCCGAACTGCATCTCGGCATTCTTCACCAGTCTGACGACCTTTACCGTGCCGTCGACGGGGTTACCGGTCCCCGGTGCCGACTTTGCGCCGAAGCGCAGCGGAATTTCAGCGCCTTCGCCTGCGGCAAAACAGATTTGAACGGCGATCGGATCCCAGATCGTGCCGATCGCGGCACTCTTGACACCGCGGGCCAGAAGCTCTTCGAGAAGGACAGTGGCATCGCCGGCAGTTCCACCGCCCGGATTGTCCCAAACATCGGCAATGACGACCGGCCAGCTTTTGGCGGCCATCGCCCGCGACACGGCTTCCTTCTCGTCGATCTGCGGCACCATGAAGGTGCCGCGTTTGGAAAACAGCTCCATGCCGAGTTCGCGCGCCAGCGCCGCGCCCTTTTTTGGATTGTCGTCGGTGACGACAAGCAGCTTGGTGCCCATCTCGGGCACATCGCCGACCATGAAGCCGTGGACCACCGAGATCGACAGGATCTCCGGGTCTTCCTTCTCGATCCGCATGATCTTGTCGACGAAGGAGCGCATTGGATCGCGTGAGGTGGGGAAGACATCGATCATGCGGCAGTCGAACACCGAATTCACCGGCTTGACCCGGCCCTCAAGCGCGTCGACGGCAATGCGCCAGAGATCCTCGGCGCGATCGACGAAATCAGTATGCGGGAACTCCTTAAAATAGACGGCGAAATTCAATGCTTCGAGGCGCTTGGCGGTGAGATGACTATGAGGGTCGAGTTCGGCGCAGATCAACACGTCCGGCCCGACGATATCGCGCATGCGGGTCAGGAGGTCGCCTTCCGTATCTTCATATCCTGCAGCCACCATCGCGCCATGCAGGCCCATCACCACTGCGTCAACGGGCATTGCAGCGCGGAGCTGGTCGAGGATTTCGTCTCGCAGCCCTTCATAGGCCTGGCGGTTGACGAGGCCGGCGGGGTCCGCCCAGGCTGCTGTGCCCTCGATCAGCTCCCAGCCTTTTTCAGCGGTGACGCGGCGGCCAACCGTAATCGGCGCAGTGCAGAGGGTCGGCGTTTCCGGATGCTGGCCGGGCGGCGCATAGAGAGACGCTTCGAAAGCGCGGCGATCCACGCAGATCGGGGAAAACGTGTTGGTTTCAGTCGCGAGTGCCGCCGTGAAAATGCGCAAGTGGGTTAGCCTTGTTTCGCGCCGCCGCCTCAACCCATCGGGTTCGGCAGGTAGCCGGTAAATCCGCAAATCTTCCACCGTCCCTCGTGGAGCCTGCAATAATAGAGCGTCTGCCACTGCATGATATCGCGAGTGCCATCACTCTTCGTCAGGCCCCCATCGAACTTCTTGCGGACAAGCGCCATGTCGCCCTCGATCTCGATGTCCTCGAGCGTCGTTGTGGTGAAGATCGCCGTGCGGGTATCCTCGGCAAAGCTCTGCGTCGCAAAGTCCCTTGCCTGCCTCAGCCACTCGTCGCGATAGGCCGAAAGCGTCGGAAATGCGAGGCGCCATTTGTCAGGGCTGACCTCTTTGCGGCCATCGATGCCGATGAAGCCTTCCTCGATGAAATCATCTTGAACCATCGACCAGTCCGCGGTCAGAAAGGCATCGATGTCGCGGGGCACCAGCATCTCCCAGATCGCGTGCCGCGCGGTATCGGAGAGTGGGAAAGGATTTTCGAAAGGATCACGCATATTCCGTCCCCGATTTAAATTCTTTTCATAAACAGCGTTTTTCACTGGTCAAAATCCGCTTTCTATGGTCCCTTGTCAACTTATCAAGAAAATAATTTGCAGGGATCAGGAATGTCCATCAAGCGGTATGGCACTGTTCAGACCGGCGCCGGCGGGAAGCCTTTGCCTTTCGCGCGCGCCGTGGAGGCCGATGGCTGGCTCTATGTTTCCGGCCAGGTGGCCATGGAAAACGGCGAGATCATCGATGGCAATATCGTTGCCCAGACGCATAAGACGATCGCCAATGTGCTCGCCATTCTCGAGGAAGCCGGATACGGGGTCGAGGATGTGGTGCGCGTCGGCGTATGGCTGGACGATCCGCGCGATTTCTGGACCTTCAACAAGATCTATCAGGACTATTTCGGCGCGCATCCGCCGGCCCGCGCCTGCGTCCAATCGTCGATGATGGTGGATTGCAAGGTTGAGATCGACTGCGTTGCCTACAAGAAGAAGAGTTGACTGACGGATCGGCTGGAGGAGCGGCTTGGACATCTTTTCCACATTGCAGGAAGACAGGGCCCGGCTCTCCGCCTCCGAGAGCCGTATCGCCGACATTGTCGTCAACGATTTCGAATTCGCCGTGAATGCCTCGATCATTGAGCTTGCCGAACGCGCGGAGGTCTCGCCACCGACGGTGACACGGTTCTGCCGCCGCCTTGGATGCGAGAGCTTCTCCGATTTCAAGGTGCAGCTCGCCCGCACCGCCCATGTCGGCGTCCGTTACCTGAAGCCGGAATCAAAGAGCAGCGATCCGGCCGATGTCGCCCAGGACATCATCACCAAGGCGCAGAACGCCCTTTTTCTGGTGCATCGCTCGCTGGATTTCGCCGCTATCGAAGCCGCTGTCGCGCAGATCGCCAAGGCGGAGATGATCTATGCCTTCGGTTCGGGCGGCAATTCCTCGATGATCGCCGATGAACTGCAAAACAGGCTCTTTCGGCTTGGCCTGCGCATCACGGCGAGCTCCGACCACGGCATGCAGTTGATGATGGCAGCAGCGGCAAGGTCCGGCGACGTCATCATCGGCTCGTCTTTTTCCGGTCGCAATGCCGAGCTCGTTCGAGCCTTTGCGCTGGCACGCGAAGCCAAGGTCAAAACCATTGCGCTGACCCAGACTGGCAGCGCCGTCGCCAAGGCCGCCGAGATCGTCGTGCCGATCGATATTCCCGAAGGCACGAACATCTACCGCCCGACATCGACGCGCATCGCCTATATCGCGACCGTCGATATCCTGGCGAGCCTTGTCGCCTACGCCGTCCAGCCGAAGGCGACGGTCACGCTGAGGCGCATCAAGCGACAGCTGATCACCCACCGCGACGGCGATGACGATAAGCAACTGCTCGGCGATTGATCAACAGAAGGAAGCAGCAATGACGCGATCAGTGGCCATCGTGACCGGAGCAGCAGGCGATATCGGGGCCGCAATCGCTCGCCGGCTCGCCGACGATCATGATGTTATCGTGCTCGCAGACATCGATCCCGACGCTGCGGCAGCCGTTGCCGGCGCACTCGGACCGGCCGACCGCTTCGTCGTCGTCGAATGCGACGTGACCAGCGAGACAAGCGTTGCGGCTCTTGCCGCGCGCGCCGCCGGGCTCGGCAGTCTGCGCACGCTCGTCAACAATGCTGGTGCTGCCCGCGCCGTCAGCCTGCATGATACGACGCCGGAAATCTGGCGTGCCGACAATGCGCTCAACCTCGAAGCGGCATTTCTCTGTTTTCGCGCCGTCGAAGACCAGCTGAAGGCGTCGCGGGGCTCGATGGTCAATATTGCCTCGGTCAACGGCATGAACGTGTTCGGCCATCCGGCCTACAGCGCGGCCAAGGCCGGACTTTTGCACTTCACCCGGCTGGTCGCCGTCGAATACGGAAAATTCTCCATCCGCGCGAACGCCGTTGCTCCCGGAACGGTGAAGACACAGGCATGGGAGGTCCGTGCTGCCGCCAATCCCAATGTCTTCGAGGATGCCCGCCGTTGGTATCCACTGCAGCGTGTCGTCGATCCGAAGGACGTCGCCAATGCCGTCGCCTTCCTGGCTGGGCCGCAGGCTGCAGCGATCACCGGCGTCTGCCTGCCGGTAGACTGCGGCCTGATGGCCGGCCAGGCCGAGCTTGCCCGTACTTTTTCCCAGTCCGAGCACTATTGAAATCGAAACAGACAACAAGAGGAGCGAGATATGAAGCCGGCCGACTATCGCCTGGAAAGCAGCTGGAACCCTGGTGGCGGACCGCATGGTGCGTTTACTTTCACGCTTTTCAATTTATCCGGTGAGGCACTCTCCGGTTTCAAGCTCGTCTACACCTCCCTCACTCGCGTCATCGATGCCACGGCATGCGGCAACGCCACGTTTCTGAGACGCAATGCCAATTTTCACGAATTCGAGCCGCCGGCCGGGTTGGTCCTCGCCCCCGGTGAAAGCTGGACCTTTACGGTCGCTGGCCTGCATCGCCCGGCGCGCCATTGCACGGACGGCGCCAAGTCCGCCTATCTGACGCTGTCATCCGGAAAGCATGTGCCGGTCGCCGTTTCCGATCTGCTTCTCGAAGGCCGAGTGAGCGAGCCTCCGCCTTCGCTCCTGCCTGAAGGCCGGCTCGACCTGCCCTTTGCCTTGCAGCCGTGGCCTGCCGAGATCGATGCGAAGCCGGGCGATAGTTTTCCGGTCATCCTTTATCCGCAAGGCGCCAGCGCAGACGAATTGTCGGCGATATCGACATGCATTGCCCTGACGCGCCGCCTTTTCGAAAGCGACCATTCGGTTTTCAATCTGGTGGCCTCGCCACAAGGCTGCGCTCTCATTTTCAACTGGGACGCCTCGCTAGACGCCGAAGCCTACCGGCTCACGTTCGCGGCCGATCACGTGACACTTTCCTATTCCGGCTCCGCCGGGCGCCAATACGGATTGACCTCGCTCGCGCAGATGCTGAACGGTGCGCGCGTCACCAATGGCAAATTCCGTTTCCCTGTTTCGGGTACGATTTCCGATCATCCGCGCTATAGCTGGCGCGGCTGCCATCTCGACGTTTCCAGGCAGTTTTATCCGGTTGATGACGTCAAGCGGCTGATCGACATTCTTGCCTGGTTCAAGCTCAACATCTTCCACTGGCATCTGACAGATGACGAGGCCTGGCGGCTGGAGATCAAGGCCTATCCGCAACTGACGACAACAGGCGTGTTGCGAGGTCCGAACGAGCCGCTGCTGCCACAACTCGGCAATGGTGCCGAGCCGGTCGGCGGCTTCTATTCGCAGGACGATGTCAGGGACATCGTCGCGCATGCGAGTTCCCTCAACGTCGAGGTGGTTCCGGAGATCGACATTCCCGGCCACAATGCGGCGACGCTGGTTGCCTTGCCCGATCTGACCGATGGACAGGAGGCACCGGAAAGCTACCATTCGGTCCAGGGTTATCCCAACAATGCGCTCAATCCCGCCGTGCCGCTGACCTACGAATTCCTGGAAAAGGTTTTCGACGAGATGGTCGAGCTGTTCCCTTCATCCTACATCCATATCGGCGGCGACGAGGTGGCGGACGGCTCCTGGCTCGCTTCGCCGCTTGCCAGGAAGCTGATGGCGGAAGAAGGGATTTCCGGCACGTTCGGCCTGCAGTCCTACTTCCTGAAACAGATCAAGACGATGCTCGACAAGCGCGGTCGCAAGCTCGCGGGTTGGAACGAGGTCGCTCATGGCGGCGGGGTCGCTGCGAAGGACAGCCTCTTGATGGCCTGGGAAAATCCGCAGGTCGGCATCGAGCTTGCCGAACAGGGCTATGACGTCGTCATGACGCCGGGCCAGGCCTATTATCTCGACATGGTCCAGGCAGAGGCCTTCCAGGAACCGGGCGCGAGCTGGGCCGGTACGGTACCGCCGGCCCACACCTATGGCTATGAAGCAGCCGGCGAGTTTCCTGACACGTTGAAGCACAAGCTCAAAGGCGTTCAAGCCTGCATCTGGTCGGAGCACTTCCTCTCGCGCGGCTATTTCAACCGCCTCGTCTTCCCGCGCCTTCCGGCAATTGCTGAAGCTGCGTGGACGCCGAAGGCGTCGAAGAATTGGGAGCGTTTTGCAGCGATCGTGCCGCTTAGCCCGAGGCTTTGAGCCGGCAATGACGAAGATGGACGTCGGTAAATGACCGCCGGTCCTTACAAAGGGTTTGGTCGGTCGAGGCATCGAATATCGGCTGAGCGTCCGGTACCGCCGCTTTGCGTTTCCATTGAATCAGGATTTCGGCTACACGCCGCACGCGCGCCTTCCCACCCTCAGGCGCGACCGAGATTGATCTTGACGATCCTTGTGCGGGAACGCTCGTTCCACGTCCGCACCAGGATCGCCTTAAAGCCGGCTGGCGACGATAATGAACAGCTACATTCCCAACGTATTCCGTAATCCTGCAATCCGGGTGAGCATGATCGCCATCTTCACCTTCGGATTTGCTGGAGCGACGACGACCCCCTATCGATCGGTGGTCGGCATCCGCGAGCTCGGCCTCTCGAATGAGCTTTATGCCGCACTGATCTTCGCCGCAGCGGCGGTCAACGTGATCGTCAGCATTCTGCTCGGCAATCTTGCCGACCGGCTCGGTGAGTACCGCACGATGATGCTTGTCGCGGCGGCCTTCGGTGTTATCGGTTATGGCGCGGTCTTCTTCTTTCCGACGCAGGTCATATTTGTCCTCAGCGCGCTTCTGGTGCTGCCGGTTTATGGTTGCCTGAACTCGTTGCTCTTTGCCAATGTCCGAGCTGCAACGCATGGAATGGCACCAGCCGACGTGGCGACCGTCAATTCCGGCGTGCGGGCAATGATCTCGCTTTCCTGGGTCCTGGTTCCTGGACTTACTGGCGTTCTGCTTTCCTCTTCTGCGACGATGCTGCCGGCCTATCTCTTCGCCGCAATTTCCTGTCTCGTCTGTGTGGGGCTCGTCGGCTTCCTATTGCCCCGACAAAGCGGTACGCTTCGCGCAGCTACACACCATCTTTCCTATCTCGCCGCACTTGGCCAGGTGATCTCACCGAAAATTTTTAGCCGGGTCGCGGCCGTTGCGCTGATCAGCAGCACATTGCATGTCAACGACGCCGTCTTCCCGCTCGTCGTAACCGGCGCTGCACGCGGCACCGTCGCCGATATCGGTATTTTAGTCGGAATCGTCGCTCTGCTCGAGGTCGTCTTCATCATTGTCTGGTCGCGTCTGTTGCGCCGCATCAGCCAACTCGCAGCGCTTGCCGCCGGCGCGGTGATCTATGCCGTCTATTTGCTGCTTCTGTCGCTTGCCCACGAGCCGTGGCATGTCTATGCACTCACGGTAATCAGCGGTATCGGCGCGGCGTCGCTGATCTCCATTCCAATCACCTATCTGCAGGATTTGATCGCCGAGCGGCCCGGTCTCGGCAGCGCTCTCATTTCCGTCAATATCTTTCTCAGCGCCGGACTGAGCGCTCTTCTCTTTGCGGTTGGCACAGCCATCACCAGCTATTCCGGCACCGCGGTGGTCAGTGCCCTCTCTGGTCTCATTGGGATCGCTTGGCTGCTATTTCTCGACAGGCGCCGGTGCCAGCAAGGCCTTCTTTCTTCCTCTTCTTCGTGAATTCATTGCTCGTCGCAAATGATGACGGAGGTCGGGAGCTCCCGCTGACCGGCACAATGGCCGAGAGACGTGAGCGAGCATAGACTGCCGGAGGCCGGACCGAGGCACGTCAATCGACCTCAGCCGTCGTGCTGCGAACAACGAGATTGGTCTCAAGCACGCAGCGCTCATCCCGCATGGCGTGGGCCCGCAGCATATCGAGAAGCAGCGACACGGCGACACGGCCGGCCTCTACGGACCGGTTCGAGACCGAGGTGAGTGCCGGGTAGGTGACGGCGCCCAGCACGTCGTCGCAGCCGATGAGGCTGAAGTCACGCGGAACCGAGACCTTGTTTTCGGACAGCCCTGCCAGAACGCCGTGCGCCGTCACGTCGTCGAAGGCGACAGCCGCCGTTGCGCCGGTCGAAAGGATCGCCTTGACAACATTGCGACCGGACTCGTAGCTCGGCAGGGCTGCCGCCACGATCTCGACCTCGATGCCCGCCGGTGCCGCGGCGCTGCGGATCGCATTGCGCCGCTGATTGTTCGACCAGGAATTTGCCGGTCCGCTGACATAGGCGATCTTGCGGTGACCGAGCCTTGCCAGATGGTCGACAGCCTCGCGCACACCTGGGCCACTGTCGATGAGAACGCGGGGAATGCCCTCGATATCGCGATTGATCAGCACGAGCGGCAGCTGCGCAGCATGGGCGCGGATGCGCTCTTCCGAAAGTCGCGAAGACGCCAGCACCAGACCCTCGACCTGGCCGGCAAAGCGCCCCACCAGCTTGTCTTCCTGCTTCGGGCTTTCGCCGGTATTGCCGAGGAAGATGCAGAATTCGGACCGATCCGCTTCGAGCTGGGCGGCCTGAATGAGCGGCGGGAAGAATGGATTGGCGATATCGGGCACGATGAGGCCTATATTTCCGTGGCGCCCCGTGCTGAGCGCGCGGGCCGTATGGTTGGGCACATAGCCCAGGGCCTCAGCGGCCTTCATAATCCGTTCGACGGTCTCCGGCAGCAGCATCTCTGGTCTCGTAAAGGCGCGCGAAACGCTGGATCTTGCGACGCCTGCCGCATCTGCGACCTGACTGATGGTAACGCCCTTGGCACGTTTAATCATGGTCACCGGAAACCCTTGCCCCTCGGCTCCGCTTACCACGAAATTTGGAGCCGCATCAATCAACGCACCGACACTGCCACTCAATCGCTTGACATGCAACCGGTTGCATGGAATTCTGAGGTCAATTAGAACAAAGGGAACATGACCGGACGCCGCCGTTCCTGCGGTCGTGCGACGCTTGCTCCCATCGCCGACATGGAGCCCATTTTGAACGTTGCCACCGCTCACCGTCCGTCGCCGCGAACAAGCCGGGCCATCGACAGGCTGACGGTCGAAAGCTTCGCCACGCGGACCGAGATGGGAGCTGCCGCTGCCGCAGACATTGCCGGCGCGCTCATCAAATGTCTGTCCGGGCAGTCGACCGTGCGCATGGTGTTTGCGGCCGCCCCCAGCCAGGCCGAGATGCTTTCGGCACTTGCCGCTCAGCCAGGCATCGACTGGACGCGGGTAACGGCTTTTCACATGGACGAATATATCGGCCTTGATCCGACTTCACCGGCGCGGTTTGCCAATTGGCTCGACACCTATGTCTTCACGCGGCTGCCGTTTGCCGCAGTTCACCGGATAACCCCGGAGCCGGATGTCGAGGCGGAGGTCGCCCGCTATTCCGGTTTGTTGAACGAGGCGCCGATCGATCTGGTGTGCCTGGGTATCGGTGTGAACGGCCACATCGCTTTCAACGACCCAGCGGTCGCAGATTTCAACGATCCGCTGGACGTGAAGATCGTTGAATTGGACGATGTCTGCCGAAAGCAGCAGGTAGATGACGACTGCTTCCCCGATCTTGCATCGGTACCGCACAAAGCCATTACGCTGACCGTGCCGCGCCTGCTTCGCGCACGTCGTCTGTTCTGCGTCGTGCCGGGCGCGGTCAAGCGCGATGCGGTGTCGAAAACCCTTTTCGGGCCGCTCAGCACCGATTGCCCGGCCACCATCCTGCGCAACCACGAGGCCTGCACTCTCTATATCGACAGGGACTCCGACCCCGATGCCTGAAACCGACGCCATTGATGCCGATGCGCTTTGCGCCGATTATTTTGCCGCCACCCAGGCCCTGATGCGCCGCGTGCTGGAAGAGGAGAGGGTGCCGCTCGATGAGGCGGCGTCAAAGCTTGCCGATCAGATCGCCGTCGATCGTCTGGTGTACATTTACGGCCCCGGCGGCCATTCGAACCTCGCCTCCCAAGAAGTCTTTTTCCGCGCCGGCGGCCTGATGCATATCAGCGCCATCCTCGATGAAGGCACATTGCTCTCAAACGGTGCGCTGCGCTCCATGGCGGTTGAACGTACGCCAGGCTACGGCAAGGTGGTGATCGCCAATCAGCGTCTCGGTGAAAGCGATCTGCTGATCCTGGTAAACGCCTATGGGATCAATGCCGCGCTGATCGATGCGGCGTTGGAAGCGCGCCAGCGTGGCGTCTTCCTGATCGGCGTCAGCTCTCGCCAGCATGCGATCAACACCTCCGCGGATCATCCAGCCCGCCATCCTACGAAACAGAATCTGCACGACATCGTCGATGTCGCGATCGACTGCAAGGTACCGATCGGCGATGCTGTTGTCCGTGTGGCGGGCATGGGCGAAAATATCGCGGCAGTTTCCACCTTCGCCAACGCCTTCACATTGAACTGCCTCGTCATCCGGACGGTTGCGAAGCTCGCCGAAAGGGGCATCGAGCCACCTGTCTGGCGCAGCGGCAATGCGCCTGGCGGCGACGAGGCGAACGGCCGCTTCATCGCAAATTTCCAGGGACGGGTGAAGGCGCTCTGATGGTCACCGTCGACGGTATCGATCCGAGCAGCGGCAAGGGTATCAGCGTCGATATCCTCGACGGGACGATTGCCGCGATCCGACCGGCGGAGAAGACGGACAAGAGTTTTCTTTCTGCGGGCCTCGTCGACCTACAAGTTAATGGTTTTCGCGGTTTTGATCTCAACGCCGGCAAGGTGACGGAAAATATCATGCTGTCGCTTTGCGAGGAGTTGTTGAGCGTCGGCGTGACCACTTGGCTCCCGACACTCATCACGGCGCCGGAATCGGCGATCCTGCAGGCGCTCCAGGTGATCGGCAAAAGCCGCGCCGGCCACCGGCTGATTGCTGAGATGGTGCCGGGCGTGCACGTCGAAGGACCATCGATTTCCAGGGAAGATGGTCCGCGAGGCGCGCATCCCTTGGCACATGTCCGGCCGCCCTCGGTTGCCGAATTTGAGCGCTGGCAGCAGGTATCCGGCAATCTCGTCGCCATGGTAACCCTGGCACCGGAGCTGGAAGGCAGCAGCGACTACATCCGGGCTTTGAGCGCCAAAGGCGTCCTTGTCGCACTCGGCCACACGGCAGCGACGCCGGAGCAAATCCATGCGGCTGCGGAGGCAGGCGCGAGCGTCTCCACGCATCTTGGCAATGGCGCGGCGGCTGTCTTGCCACGCCATCCAAACGTCATCTGGGCGCAGCTTGCCGATGATCGCTTGACGGCCGGTTTCATCGCCGACGGCTGGCATCTGCCTGCCGATACGTTCAAGGCTATGCTGCGCGCCAAGGGCATGGAACGGGCATTCCTCGTTTCCGACATGGTGGCGCTCGCCGGCATGCCGGCCGGCCTTTACGAGCAGTCCGTCGGCGGCACTGTCGAGGTCTCGGCCGAGGGGCGCATCGGTATTGCCGGCACCCCCTATCTTGCCGGTGCCAGCCTGCCGCTGTCGGCAAATGTCGCGATGGCCGCCGAAATGGCAAGCCTGCCTCTGGCCGAGGCGCTTTTGCTCGCTACGCGCAACCCAGGCCGGCTGGTCGGGGGGCGCGGGCGGCTGCAGGTTGGTGCGAGGGCCGATCTCATTCGCTTCGACTGGTCGCAAGGCGATCGCGCGCTCCAAGTCCGCGAGACCTGGGTCCACGGTGAAAGGGCGTTTTGCAGATGATCCTGGCCGGAGCTGCCATCGTCGATATCACGCCAACGCCAGGCTTGCCGATGTCCGGCTTTGCGGCCCGTACCCTGCCGGCCGAGGGCACGCATGATGACTTGACGGCACGCGCAGTGGTGATCGGCGAAACTGCTATTGTCGTTGCCGATGTCATCGGCATCGATGCGACGATGAGTGCGCGGATCCGCAATCGGTGTATGCTCCCGGCCGAAAATGTCGTTGTGGCGGCTCTTCACACCCATGGCGGCCCGGTTTCGATGGCGGGAAGGCTCAGTCTTACTGCCGATCCGGCCTATCTGGAGCGTCTGGAGGATGCCTGCGTCGCCGCAATCGACAAGGCAGTTTGCGCACGAAGGCCAGCCATGATCACGGTCGGGCAGGGCGCCGACCCGGAGGTCGCCCGCAACCGGCGCCATCCCGGCGGGCCGGTGGACACATGCCTGCCCATACTGCGTATTTGTGGCGAAGACGACGTGATGATCGCGGTTGTTATAGCCTATGCCTGCCATCCGGTCGTGCTTGGTGCAGACAACCGCCATTGGACCGCGGACTATCCGCACTTCGTCCGTCAGTGCCTGGAGGAGGTGTATCCGGGGGCTGTCGCACTGTTCATGACCGGCTGCGTCGGTGACGCCAATACAGGTCACTCGGCTCACGCTTCGATCACGCTTTCGGCCAGTCAGGATCGGACGTTCGACATGGCCGGCCGGATCGGCCGCAAAATCGCCGAGGCCGCGCTTCGTGCCGGAGAGCAGCCGGTGTCCGATCTGGTGAGCGTTCGCAACGGCACCGTTGCGCTTGGTTTCGAGCGGCGTGAAACGGAAGCCGCTGCTGTCCTCGAACGGCGCTGGCGAACAGAGGCTCTGATGGCTGAACCAGCCCACAGAGCGCTTCTGTGCTATTGGGCCGACTGGGCGAAAACCATCGCGCCAGTGATGCCCGAACCCATTGCGGCCCGTGTCACTGTCCTCGACTGGGGCGGCGCGCCGGTTGTCGCCTTGCCGGGGGAAATTTTTGCCGAGACGGCGCTCTCCATCCGTGCTGCGCTCGGTCGCGACAGGCCGGCCTTCGTCATCGGGTTTGCAGATGACAATCCGGGCTACATCCCGCCGGCGAGCGAGTTCCGGTTCGGTGGCTACGAGATCGATGAGGCCCACCGTTATTACGGGCTGCCGATGAGCTTTGCTCCGGGCGCCGCAGAAGCGCTTGCCGAATGCGCGATCGCACTTGCGACCCGCGGTTGAGGAGGAAGAAGGGATGATCCATGTGATCGTCAAAAACCATGCAAAGCTTGACACGCAACCGGTTGCATGAGAGCTTTTTGTCAATAACAACAAGGGAACAGGATATGAAAATCACACCAGTCACGACCAGGGTTTCCACCCGGGCATTGCTTCTGAGTGCAATCTTTGCCGGAACGTTCGCCGGCGGCGTGAGCGGCGCTTCGGCCGAAACGCTGACGGTCTGGAGCGGCTATCCGGAAATGGCCCCCTTTTACCAGCATGTTGCCGAGGGGATGAAGGCCAGCCATCCGGACCTCGATGTAAAGGTGGAGGCGATTGCTCTGCGCGAGCACGAAAAACGCGTCGCGCTCGGCCTGACCGGCGGCGGTCAGGAAGGGACCACCGTCATCGAGCTATCCGGCTCAACGGCCACCCGCTATCTTGAAAACGGCATCCTGCCGGAGGCACCGAAAGATATTTCCGCCTTCGTCAAGGATCCGAAGAATTTTGATGCGTTCTTCACCGATATCGCCAGCTATGACGGCAAGGTCTACGGCGTCCCACTTTTTCGCGGCCAGGGTTCGCTTTTCTACAATACCGACATGTTCAAGGCAGCCGGCCTGACAACGCCGCCGAAAACCATGGAAGACTACACAGAATACGCCAAGAAGCTGACCCAGCGTGACGGATCGGGCAAGCCGACCGTTTCCGGTTGGAGCCTGCGTTTGTCGGGGGGCGGGCAGGGCATTGCCGAAAAATTCTGGACCAACATGCACCAGTATGGCGGTGCGATCCTGGTGGCAGCCGGCGACGGCAAATGGAAGACGGATTTCGCCAATGAGGCTGGCCGCAAGGCGCTCAAGCAATATCTCGAGCTCGTCTTCACCGACAAAACGGTAACGCCGGAAATGCCTGCCGATGCCGATGCCTTCGAGCGGGGCCAGACCGCGATGTTCATTCGCGAATCCTGGGTCATCGGAGACATCGCCCAGAAGGCGCCCAACCTGAAATATGCGACCGCACCGCTTCCGACCGGATCGATCGCGCTGCCGACCAATCTCTATGTCGTCGGCGACGACGCCGCCGCCAAGATCGGCTGGGAATTTGCCAAAGAGGCGAACTCGCCGGAAAACCTCGTCTGGCTGTTGCAGAATGTCGGCTGGCTTCCGAACCGTTCAGGCGTCGACTACGCGCCGGTCACTTCCAAGCAGCCGGCTTTTGCGGCCTTTGTCGACTATCCCGAAGGCTACAAGTTCTTCACGTTGCCGTCGATCGGTCCAATCGAGGAAATCCTCACCCGCGTTGCAGCCCAGCTCGTCGTCGCCTTCGCTGATCCGTCGCTTGCGAACGATGATGCCAAGATCGATGCTTTCCTGAAGAAGACGAGCGACGAAGTGGACACGATTCTCGATCGCGAAGGTCTGCTCGCGAAATAATCGCCGGCAGTTCTGGCTGACATCGCCTGCCCGGGGCATCATCGCATCGTCCCGGGCGCATCCGAGAATCAGGCTTTGCTCCCGGTGCGCCAAGCCGCTCGTCTACAGGTTATCTGAATGCTGAAGCGCAAACGATTCCTCTTTGCGATCCTCGCGATCCTGCCGACACTGGCGATCTTTGCCTATGTGCGGCTGTATCCAATCGCCGACACGTTGAGGCTCAGCCTTTTCCAGTGGAACATCCTCTCGAAGAACAAGCCCTTTATCGGGCTTGCCAATTTTCGCGAGCTGATGGGCGATCACCTGTTTCTCGACGCCCTGGTCAACACGACGATCATCGCTTTCGGAGTGCTGATTTTGACCATCCCGATGGCGCTGATCATTGCCGCGCTGATCTTCCATCGCACACGCTCGCGCATGGCAGGGTTTTACGAAACCGCCGTGTTTATTCCCCACGTCGTGTCGCTGGTCCCGGCCGCCATGGCCTGGAAGTGGATCTTCGATGCTCGCCTCGGGCCGCTCAATGCGATGCTGACCTTCATCGGCATTCCGGCGCAGAACTGGCTGTTTGATCCCGTCCTCTCGGTCATCTGCATTATCGTGCTGTGCTCCTGGCAGGCGCTCGGTTATGCGGTGCTGATCTATCTCGTCGGCTTCAAGAACCTGCCGGTTTCGCTTTACGAAGCCGCCAAGCTCGATGGCGCCTCAGGACCGCAGAGCTTCCGGTATCTGTCGATCCCGATGCTAAAACCAATCACGCTTTACGTTTCGGTCGTGACCCTGGTCTCTGGCTTCAACGTCTATGCCCAGGCCTTCGTGCTCGCCTCGGACGCCCAAGGCGCGCCGGGACGTCAGGTGCGGGTGCTCGTGCTCGACATGCTGGAAAACAGTTTCCGCAATTACCGCGTCGGCTATGCGGCTTCCGAGGCAGTCGTGCTGCTCGTTATCGTCCTGGTATTGACGCTGATCCAGTTCTCCATGCTGAGAGAAAGGGGAAGGGCATGACTGCAGAACTTTCCTTGATCCATGTCGAACCCACCGCCGAGGAACTGGCAGAGGGACAGCGCCTGCGCCGTAAGAAAAAGCTGACCAATCTTGCGATCGACGTGTTTCTGTTCATCGTCTCCATCCTCATGTTGCTGCCGCTCGTCTTCCTGGTTGCCAATGCCTTTAAGACGCCGGCGGAAATGCTGGCCTGGCCACCGACCGTCATTCCGCACGACCCGACGACCGCCAATTTCAGGGCTGTCCTTGCCGACACGCCGCTTATCCGCTGGATCGGCAACAGCATCGCCTTCGCGGTGATGTCGACGATCGCGATCGTCGCGACCTCGTCCATTGCCGGGTATGTTTTCGGGAAGTTCCGTTTCCGGACGATGAACATCCTTTTCGCGCTGTTCCTGGCAACCGCGATCGTGCCGTTCGAAGTCTATATGATCCCACTTTATTTCGAGGCCAAGAGCCTCGGCATCCTCAACTCCGTCTGGGGTCTGCTACTCGGTTATCTGGTGATGAGCTTCGGCATCTTTCTCGTCCGCCAGAACGTCATCCATTCGATCCCGGACGAGTTGCTGGAGGCTGCGCGTATCGATGGCGCCGGCGAGTTCTGGATCTTCTTCCGCATTGTCCTGCCGCTGCTTCGCGGCGCGCTCGGGGCTCTCGCCGTGCTTGCCTTCTTCCAGGCCTGGACCGCCTTCGCCTGGCCGATCATCATTGCGACGACAAGGTCGAGCTACACGATCGAAGTGGGCCTTGCGCTCTTCCAGACCGGCTTTACCGTCGATCTCGGGCGCCTCAGCGCCGCTTCCGCCATCGTCCTCATCCCATCCATCCTGCTGTTTGTCATCCTGCGACGAAACTTCGTTCAGGGCGTCGCCAGCACCGGTCTCAAGGAGTAGCGGCAGTGGCGTTTTTAGACGAGGCACGCAAGACCTATGCCGCAGCCAATGCCGGCACGCTCTATTGGATGCTGCAGCGACCGGTGCTCCATGGCGGGTTCTTGAACACGAAGCAGAACAGCCTGACGCTGCAAGATTACAGCGGGCAAGACGCAATGCGCGGTCCGGATTACACCTATGGATGGATCCAGGGACGCGGGTTGGAAGCACTGGTCGGTCACGCCGAATTCTTCGAGACGGAACTGCCGCCGCTCGCCGAAAAGCTCGATGAAGCTGGCCGGCGGCTCTATGATCGTCTGGCCGCGTTGCAGATGCCGGACGGCCATGCCTATTTCTGCTACGATCGTGCCATGACCGCGATTTATGCCGATGGCGCCAATCGCATCTTCGCGCAGGAGAAGCCGGCGCTGATCTATTCCTATTCGGACGCCTTCGTTGCCAAGGGACTGGTCGCAGCCGCAAGCCGCTACGGGTTGCCGGGCCTTGCCGATCATCTCGCCTATTTCGACAGGGTCATCGCTGCAATAGAGAGCGGTCGCTTCCAAATCGACGAACGTCGTCCGCTGTCCCTCGACAGTCTCGCCGATCAGGCCGATGACTTCGGCCCGCGCATGATCCTGCTTGGCGCAGCAGCCATGCTGAAGCGCTTTGGCCATACGGCTCATCTGGCATTTGCCGATCGTTTCATCGCCCATGTCATCGATCGGCATTTCGACCCCGCGACCGGTCTGCTACGCAATGTGCCAGGAGAAGATCTCTGCAATGTCGGCCACGGCATTGAGTTCGCCGGTTTCGCATTTGACTATCTCGACGAAAATGCCGATCCGGCACTGATCGAGATATTGGAGCGCATCGCAATCTCCTCTTTCGACAAGGGCTTTGTCGAGCCTGGCATCGCGCTGACGGTCTCTATTGCGACCGGTCAGGCACAGAGCCCCTATTGCCCTTGGTGGTCGCTGCCGGAAACGATCCGGGCGGCCGCGCTTGCGCATACCCGCACCGGCAGCGCCGAGAGCTTGCGGGTGTGGACGGCAGCACATGCTGCCTTCTTCAAGCACTACTGGCGCGGCACGCCGCCGATCGCCTACCAGACCATGACCACGGACGGGCCGGTCGACTTCGTGCCCGCCACACCCGATCTCGACCCCGGCTATCATACCGGTCTTAGTCTGCTTGCAGCCATTCACGCTGTCGACCGTCTGCAGTCGACCACTCGAAAATCAGGATGAACTTATGGCTTCCGTTGAAATCCAGAATGTCCGCAAAGCCTATGGCGACTTCGAAACCATCAAGGGCGTTTCTGTCGAAGTACCAGACGGCGCCTTCGTTGTGCTGGTCGGGCCTTCGGGTTGCGGCAAGTCCACCTTGCTGCGGATGATCGCGGGGCTCGAAGAGATCACCGGCGGCACGATCCGTATCGATGGTCGCGTCATCAACGATGTCGAGCCGAAGAACCGCGACATTGCCATGGTCTTTCAGAACTATGCGCTCTATCCGCATATGACTATTGCCGAGAACATGAGCTTTTCGCTGCGGCTCGCCAAGGCCTCCAAGGAGGAGATCGCCACACGGGTGGCCGATGCGGCGCGCATCCTCGGTCTTGGCGATTATCTCCAGCGTTACCCGAAGCAGCTGTCCGGCGGCCAACGCCAACGCGTCGCCATGGGACGTGCTATCGTACGCAATCCGAAAGTCTTCCTGTTTGACGAACCGCTTTCCAATCTCGACGCCAAACTGCGTGTCCAGATGCGAGCCGAATTGAAGGATATCCACGCGCGCTTCAAGACCACTACCGTTTACGTCACCCATGATCAGATCGAGGCAATGACAATGGCCGACCGTATCGTCGTCATGCGCGACGGTATTGTCGAGCAGATCGGTTCGCCCCTCGACCTCTATGACAGGCCGGTCAATACGTTCGTTGCAAGCTTCATCGGGTCACCGTCGATGAATTTCCTGTCGGCCAGGATCGGTGAGGACCGAAAGTCGGTCGTGACGGAAAACGGCATTCGTCTGCCTGTCGGGTCTGAGGCTTTGCTTGCGTCCGGCGCCGCCGTCAGCTACGGCATCCGCCCCGAACACCTGACGATCGCGCCAAACGGGGACGGCATTCCAGTTGTAGTCACCAATATCGAACCCACCGGCTCGGAGACGTTCGTTCAAGGCATGGTCGATGGCCAAAAGATCTCCGCACAGCTACGCGAACGTCTCGTCGTCAAGACGGGTGAGTTGCTCAATCTGACGCTTGCTCCGGCAAACAGTCATCTGTTCGATGCAGCGTCAGGCGTGCGGCTCTCATAGACGGGTGAAAATGTCCGTCCCGCCATCTTTCTTGGGCATGCCAGCCGCCGGCGAAAAGCCCTCGGCTGAGATCGACGACGAACACGGATGGAGACAATGGCGAAGACAAGGGTCGCGATAATCGGGCTCGGTATGGCAGCGGGCCATCATGCCCGCGCCCTGTTAGATCTCTCTGACCGCATCGAATGCGTGGCCGCCTACAGCCGGACGGCCGGCCGACGACAGGTTTTTGCCGAACAGTTTCCGACCATCCCCATAAGCGACAACCTCGATGCGATCTTTGAAAATCCGTCGATTGCGGCAATCCTGATCGTGACGCCCCCGGGCAGTCATCTGGAACTCGTCCGTCGCGCTGCAGCGGCCGGAAAACATGTTCTGCTCGAAAAGCCCTTGGACATCTCCCTCGACCGCTCCGAAGCGATCGTCAAGGCAGCGAAAGACGCCGGCATACTCCTCGGGGTGGTGCTGCAAAACCGGTTTCGCGATGCCGCGCTCAAACTCGATGAAATCGTTAAGTCCGGGCGCCTGGGCGATCTCGTGGAAGCATCGGCTGCGATCCGCAACTGGCGTCCGCAAAGCTATTACGACGCCGAAGGTCGCGGGACGGTGGCGCGCGACGGCGGTGGCGTGCTGCTCACCCAAGGCATTCACACGATCGACCTGCTGCTGAACTATGCGGGTATGCCCACAGGGATCTCCGCATTCGTCCGCACAACCCCTGTTCACAGGATGGAAACGGAGGACCTCGTTGCCGCAGCCTTCTCCTTCGAAGGCGGCGCAATCGGTTCGCTCAACGCCACGACCTGCGCCTATCCTGGTTTTACAGAGCGCATCGAATTGATCGGTACAAACGGCACCGCTGTCCTGACCGGTGACAGATTGGACGCTGCCTTTATCGACGGTACCAGAGAAATAGCGGGCGGTGAAACGACTGGAAGCGGGGCGGGGGCAAATCCGATGGCGTTTGGCCACGATATGCACCGGGCGTTGATCGGAAATTTCATCGATGCGATCGAAAACGGTGCGTTGCTTCGCGTTACCGGGGATGACGCGTTGAACGCCCACCGATTCATAGGTGCTGTCCTGGCGGCAGGCGCTACAGCTATTTCCTGATGCGGCGCGGCTTGATCTCCGAAGGCTGGAACGGCCCCGTCCTCGAAGATTAAATGCTTCAACGGTGACGATATATCGCGTGATTGCCTGGCGTATAACGGTATTAAGGTGCGGCCGTCCGATGCGACCCGATGCGAGGTCGAGCTTTCTGATGGCGACGAACTATCCTTCCTGCAGACCTTGCGCAACGCGGACGAAGGAATAAATCTAGTCTGCATCGAAGCTGCGGCTCACGATCGATTGCGGCGACATCAGTTGCGCGAGAGTGGGGCGCTGGTACCGATACCGCGCGGAGTCTCTCATCTCTTCCACCTCGAAATGCAATTCGACAGTGGCAGGTAGCTCGTGAAAACGCGTGGCACTGGTCGATAATATTGGATGTAAGTATGAGCGCATGCTGTTCGGCAGTCAGCCGCAACAATGAGGCCAACGGGCCGGAAAATGTCACGAAGATCGTCTCCCGCGGTAAGGCCGGCGCGGTGATCGCCGTCAAGGGCGGTGAGAGTTTCGTCGGAACGAATGATGCCGTAATTGCTGTGGACGGCGAGGGGCCGGAACGCAAAGTCACGATTAACGACTTTTTCCTCGAAGCCGAGACGGTCACCGTCGCTCGCTTTGCCGCGTTCGTCGAGGCGACCGGCTATGTGACGGAAGCCGAAACCTTCGGCTGTGCTGCGGTCTTTTCCGGCCTGCTGCGGGACAAGGCTTTGCTTGCGCAAAGCGTTACGCTGACCCCATGGTGGGGGAGGGTGGACGGCGCCATATGGCGCATGCCGGAAGGTCCCGGGAGTTCGGTCGAGGAGCGTCTGGACCATCCCGTCACGCAGGTTTCCTGGAACGATGCGGTCGCCTTTGCGAGCTGGGTTGGCGGTCGCCTGCCGACCGAGGCGGAATGGGAGCACGCCGCACGCGGCGGCACCCGAAGGCGACGGTATCCCTGGGGTGACGACGAACCGACCGACGAGACGATCTTCTGCAATATCTGGCAGGGGCGTTTCCCGCATGACAATACACGGGCGGATGGGTTCTACGGTACGGCACCGGCACGCAGCTTTGCGCCGACCGAGGACGGCTTCTACAATTTCTCCGGCAATGTCTGGGAATGGACGAGCGATCCGTTTCGCGTGCGCTCTTTGTCGCGCCAGGCAAAGATCCGCAACGAGCAGGCAAGGCAAAGCGCCGACAAGGTCCTGAAGGGAGGCTCTTTTCTTTGCCACAAGAGCTACTGCTTCCGCTACCGTATCGCAGCCAGAATGGGCCTGTCTCCAGACAGCGCATCCAGCAATACCGGTTTCCGCATCGCCTACGATGTCCAGCCGGACGGAGTTGAGGCTCCGTAGCGCATGTCCCCAAGGGCGTGTGGCGGACGAAGACACAAGCATTGGAGGGAATAGGTGGGAACGGCCGAGAAGCGTCCGAACATCATTTTCGTCATAACGGATCAGCAGCGGTTCGATACGATTGCCGCCGGCGGCTTTGCGCACATGAAGACGCCGACCCTCGACCGGATGGCAAGGGAAGGGACCTATTTCCGTCAGACCTATGTAACGTCACCCTCCTGCGCTCCGTCGCGTGCCAGTCTGTTTACCGGTGTCTACCCGCACACCAATGGCGTCTTTCGCAATGACGAGCAATGGGCCTTCAGTTGGGTGCAGCAACTGGCCGAGTCCGGCTATCGCTGTGTCAATGTCGGCAAGATGCATACTTCCCCTTTCGAGGATGCCTTCGGCTTCCACGAGCGCCACGTGGTCGAGAACAAGGACCGGGCAACGGCGAGACTGCCGTTTTTTCTGGATCATTGGGACAAGGCGATCTGGGCTCGCGGTTTTGAAAAACCGAGCCGGGTCACCTATCGTCGGCGGGAAGATTATCGCTCATCGCTCGGCGCCTTCGTCTGGGAACTCCCGGACGAGCTCCATTCGGATAATTTCGTCCCGGCATTCGCCCAGATGTGGCTGGATTGCTACACGGGTAGCGAACCGTTTTTTCTGCAGATCGGCATCCCGGGCCCGCATCCGCCCTATGACCCCACGCAGCACTACCTGGACCTTTATGAAGGCGTCGATCTCCCCGAGCCGATCCTCAGCGACGACGACCTTGCCGCGCAGCCGATGGCCTTGAAGAAGCTGCGAGCGCAGCATCTCGCCGTCGATCATGATGCCGTCGTGCATCTGGCCGAGCCGACCAAGGAGCAGTTGCGCCGCCAGCGGCAGCATTATTTCGCCAATGTCTCGATGATCGACGCGCAGATGGCCAAGCTGATCGAGGCTGTCGAGCGGCGGGGTGTTCTCGATGATACGATCATCATCTTCACCTCGGATCACGGCGACAGCCTGAACGATCACGGCCACAGCCAGAAATGGTCGATGTACGAGCAGAGCGTACGTGTTCCTGCTATCGTCTGGTCGCCGGGGCGGGTAGCCCAGGGCCGAGTTGTCGACGACCTCGTCTCGCTCTTCGATTTTGCGCCTACCATTCTCGAAATGGCCGGTTTGCCCGTTCCCGACTGGATGGAGGCGCAATCGCTGACGCCCTACCTCGAAGGCAAGGACTGCGAGCCGCGCAAGTTCGTCTTCTCCGAACATGCTGGCGATCGCATTTTCAACGGCAGCGAATTCATGACCATGATCCGCAGCCAGCGCTACAAGCTCGTGCATTTCGTCGATAGTGATGAAGGCCAGCTGTTTGACATGGAACGCGACCCGAAGGAGATCAACAACCTTTGGGACGATGCGACCCATCAAGGCACCAAGCAGGAATTGATCGCAGAAATCCTGAAATGGCGGATCAGAAGTGCGCTGAAGACGCAAGGTTGGACGCTGGCAAGCGTCAAGTTCGGGGCCCATTCCGGCCGCACGCCAACAAGCAACGCGCGACAGGTCGGAGAATGAACAGGACGCCGTAGCGGCGTTTGAACGCCTTTCGGGTGCGTAGACACGTTGCACGCCGGTTTCTGCTCATCAAGGAAAGACGACCTGCCTCATCCACCGACGGTTAGAAGGTCTCGCCGACTGCCTCCCGACGCCTCCGGTCGAGTTCCTCGCTGTACCGGTGCAATGTCTGCGCTTCGCTCAGCTGTCCGATAACCTTTCGCTCGATGAGATTGTTGACCACGGCCAGCGCTTCGCTTCGGCTCTTGTCGAAGAGGCCGGCGGCCTGTTTGGCATTCATCTGTGGCTGCAGGAAATCATTGCGATGACGGAGGAATTTCTCGACGGTTTGCGGCCAAGCGACGCGCCAAGGACTTGACCGCAAGTGATGAGGGAGAAACTCTTTGTACCGGTGAAATAGTATTCGAAAGCCCGTCACTTCGACGACTGGATCATACTAGCGAAATAAGGCGGGATGCCGATAATATCTTCTGATCTATTTGCGATCGCCGGAAGCTATCTCCTGCTCCGCATAGCCACGGAAACGTTCGCAAGGCGCACCAGGCCACCATCGCCTGCGGCATTCAGCTTGTCATCGTGTTTCCTTGCGAATGGCACTTTCCCGCACCATCATCTTCCACTCGACCAATGTCGTGCTCGGCTGCGCTCCATTGATCCGCGCGAATATGGCTTCGGCCGTCAGCCGACCGATCGTCTCGCGGTCCGGGCGGATCGTCGTGAGCGCCGGGCTCACGCAACCGGCCGCCTCGTTATCGCCAAAGCCGATCACGCCGATCTCTTCGGGTATGCGCTTGCCGCGTTTCTTGAGTGCACGAAGTACGCCGAATGCGACCACATCACTGTTGCAGGCAATCGCATCGATGTGCGGGTGACGTTCGAGAAGCTCGTGTGCAAGGCGCTCTCCGAGTTCGGAGCTGCCGCCCTGCTGATCGGTATGCGTGACGATCTCCGGCAGGCCGGCCATGGCGGCGGCTGACTGCAGCCCTTTCAGGCGCTTCTGCGCACGCCTGTCGTTCTCTCGGACGCTGCCGAGGAAAGCAAGTCGCCGATAGCCGCCGGCAATCAGCTGGCTGGCCTGCGCCGCGCCGACTGCGGTGTGATCGAAGCCCACGGCCGTGTCGATCACCTCGCCGCCGGTATCCCACATTTCGATGATAGGAATGCCGGATGCCTTGAGGAGTTCGACTACTTTCGGCGCGTGATCTACGCCGATGATGGCGACCGCTGCGGGGCGCCAGCTGAGAAGCGAACGAACGAGCCGCAGCTCCTGAGCGGCATCGTACCTCGTATTGGCGAGCATGACCTGCATATCCCGCTCCAGGAGTGCCGATTGCAATGAATCGATGATGCTCGCGAATTCCGAATAATAAAGCGATGTCACGACGACGCCGACAATATCGGAGCGCGTGCTCGACAGGCCGCCGGCAAGGCGGTTCGGTACGTAGTTCAGCTCCTCCATTGCCGCATTGATGCGGCGGCGAAGTTCCGGCCTGACCGTGTTGGGCGCGCGCAATGCGCGTGAAACGGTGTTGACTGAAACGCCCACTTTCTCCGCGATCGAGGCAAGTGTCGGCGCGTTGCGCGCATCCTTTTCGACAGTCTCAAATTCCATTCGCGTGAAACTCGCCAAAGTGAGCGTTGCGTTATCGATAACTTTATGCCATTTTTTTGATCGAGAGGCAAGCGGAGAGGAACGGCGTCTGCCCATTTCAACAGTCGGAAGCCCAGTGCCGGGATCGGCGGGCTGGAGGAGAAAGCATGGCTGAAAGGCCGAATATCATTCTGATCATGACGGACCAGCAGCGCTACGACACGATTGCGGCGCTCGGTTTTCCGTATGCCATGACTCCGAATATTGATGCGCTTATCGAAAAAGGCGTGGCACTGACCAACTGTCACATTACCGCGCCGAGCTGCGTTCCCTCGCGTGCAAGCCTTTTTACCGGCTACTACCCGCATACGACCGGCGTGTTGGCAAATGGCCAGAAATGGCAGCGAACGTGGGTCGAGCAACTGCGCGACGCCGGCTATCGTTGCGTCAATGTCGGCAAGATGCACACGATCCCCTATAATTCGGATTCAGGTTTCCACGAGCGGTACGTCGTGGAAAACAAGGACCGCTACCTAGAAGGCCGCTGGTACTTTGACGAGTGGGACAAGGCGCTTGCCGTCAATGGCCTCGTCAAACAGCAGCGCGAATCCTACCGCACGCGCGATGACTATCGCGAGCGGCTTGGCTGCTTCGATTGGGAACTGCCCGACGAACTGCACGCCGACGCCTTTGTCGGCAACATGGCCAAGTGGTGGGTCAACACCTATCCGCTAACCGAGCCACTGTTCCTGCAGGTCGGCTTCCCTGGACCGCACCCGCCCTTCGATCCGCCGGCGCGTTACTCGGAAATTTATCTGAAACGCAACGACCTGCCATTGCCGAAGCCCGCGCCGGAAGAGCTGCAGTCGCTGCACCAGGAGCTGAAGGACAAGCGGCAGCATGATGTTGAAGTCGATCATGACTCCGTCGTCTGGAGCCTCGATCCGACGCCGGACCAGATGCACCGGCTCTGGGCGCACTATCTCGGCAACGTCACCTTGATCGACGAAAAAATCGGCGAGCTTCTGGCCGCGCTGAAGGAGCGCGGCTATCTGGAGGATGCGATTGTCATTTTTACGTCCGACCACGGCGAGTGCCTCGGCGAGCATGGGTTGATCCAGAAGTGGTCGATGTACGACGTCGTCACCCGCGTACCGACGGTCATCTGGTCGACCGCCAATCGCTTCGAAGGCGGCCGCTCGATCGATGGGCTCTGCCAGCTCTTCGACCTTGGCCCGACAATCCTCGAATATGCCGGGATCGCCCCGCCAAAAAGCTTCGAGGCCCGGAGCCTCAAGCCGGCGCTCGAAGGCCGGGACTGGATCCCGCGCAGTCATGTGTTTTGCGAGCAGATCGGCGACGTTGCGATGGCTGGAGGCGTGGAATTCATGACAGGGGTCAGGAGCGAGAGATGGAAGCTCGTTCACTTCAAAGGATCGACGGACGGTCAGCTGTTCGACCTCGAAAACGATCCGAAGGAGGTCAACAACCTCTGGAGCGACCCCGTTTACGCTGGCCAGAAGCAGGAGCTTCTCGACGTTATGCGCGACTGGCTGATCAGTTCGAACTTCAAGACGCGTGACGTGATGGCAGGTGCCCGATGAACGGTCGGCTTCCGCATTCAGACACGCTTTCGCGAGGGAGGCATGACATTGTCCGTTGCAACAAGTGAAGAAAAGCCGGAGCCCGCGGTACGGCCATCCCTCCTGTCCGGGTCGGCAGGCATGCTGATCATCAACATCATCGCGGTCGTCGTCGGGATTGCGATTTGGGCGCTCGTCACCAGCCAGGGCGTTGTCGGTCTGCCGACACCGATCGCAGTCGCCGAACAGGCCGTGATCCAGGCTGAGAACGGCCTTCTCTGGTCGGATGCGCTGGCAAGCCTCGGCCGCGTCTTTACTGGGTTCGCCCTTGGAATCATCGTCGCCATCCCCGTCGGTTTCCTGATGGGCTGGTATCGTATTGCTCGCGGCATCGTCGAACCCTATGTCCAGTTCTTTCGCACGATCCCACCGCTCGCTATCATTCCGCTGGCGATCGTCACCATGGGCATTGACGAAACGCCGAAGATCTTCGTCATCTTCCTGGCCTCGTTCCTGACCAGCGTTGTTGCGACCAACCAGGGCGTCGTCAATGTCGACAAGACGCTGATCAACGCCGCCCGTGTGCTTGGTGCCAACGACTTCACCATCTTCCGTCGCGTCATCGTGCCGGCCTCGCTGCCCTATATCATGGTCGGCATACGCATCGGTCTCGGTTCATCGTGGGCGACAGTGGTCGCTGCCGAACTCATCGCAGCACAGTCGGGTCTCGGCTTCCGCATGCAACAGGCCCAACTCTACTATGATCTTCCGACGATTTTCGTCAGCCTCATCGCCATCGGTGTTCTCGGTCTCATCATGGACCGCATCGTGATCGTGATCGATGGTCTGCTGACGGCATGGCAGGAAAAGCTATGAGCACCAAGATCTCGTTCCAGAACGTCAACAAGACTTTCGATATTGCCGGGCAGACATCCTTCGCTGCGCTCAAAGGTCTTAACCTCGACATCGAGGATGGCGAGTTCATCACCGTTGTCGGTCCGTCCGGTTGCGGCAAGTCGACTGCCATGAACATTGCTGCCGGCCTTATTGCGCCCTCGTCAGGGCAGGTGCTGGTCGACAATGTATCGGTGAAAGGCCCTGGGCCTGAACGCGGCGTGATTTTTCAGCAATATGCCCTCTTTCCCTGGCTGACGGTTCGCCAGAACGTCGAGTTCGGCTTGAAGGTTGCAGGTCATGCCAAGGCGGAGCGGCGCAGGATTGCCGATCACTTCATCGGTCTCGTCGGCCTCAGTGATTTTGCCGATTCGCTGCCGAAGACGCTTTCCGGCGGCATGAAGCAGCGCTGCGCAATTGCGCGAGCCTATGCGGTGAACCCCAAGATCCTGCTGATGGACGAACCTTTCGGTGCTCTCGATGCGTTGACCCGCGTACAGCTCCAGGACCAGTTGCTTGCCACATGGAGCAAGGAGCGTCGCACAGTCATGTTCATCACCCATGATGTCGACGAGGCGGTGTATCTGGCGAGCCGCGTCGTCGTCATGGCCGCCCGGCCGGGCCGTCTCCACCGGATCATACCGGTCGATCTGCCTTATCCGCGCACGGAGGAGATGCGGCTTTCAAGGGAATTTTCGACATTGCGTAACGAGGTCTGGCGGTCGGTCTACCATCCGGCCGCCGCCTGACCTTTGCGTTCATCATCGGCTGTCACAAGGAGGAAATGAATATGCTGACGAGACGTAATCTGATGAAGACCACAGCGGCCGTGGCTGCGGTGAGCGCGTTTTCCATCGGCGGAAGGGCCAATGCACAATCGGCCGACATGACAATCGGCTACATTCCCGATTTTCCGAATGCGAGCGTGCTGGCAATTGCCGAGGATCAGAAGCTCTGGGAAGCCGAAGGCGTAACGCCGTCAATCAAGGTCTTCACCAATGGTCCGATCCAGATCCAGGCCATGGGTGCCGGCAGCCTGAATTTCGGTACGATCGGCCCCGGCGCCCTCTGGCTTCCTGCAAGCGGCAAGGCCAAAGTGCTTGGCGTCAACGATATCGGCTTCTCCGATCGCGTCATCGCGCAAGCCAATATCGCATCGATCCAGGATCTGAAGGGCAAGAAAGTGGGCGTTCCGCAGGGAACATCCGGTGACATGATCCTGCGCATGGCACTGACCAAAGCCGGTATGACGATCGGCGACATTCAGGTGGTGCCGATGGATCCGTCGACCGTGGTAGCCGCCTTCACCTCGAAGCAGATCGATGGCGCCGGCATCTGGTACCCGCTGATCGATACGATCAAGCCACGCGTTCCCGAGATGAAGGAACTGGCATCCAACCAGGACTTCTATCCCCAGACCTCGTTCATCAACACCTTCGTCGCCCGCAACGAGATCGTCGAACAGAATCCTGACCTTGTGAAGAAATTCCTGCGCGTCATGAAAAAGGCGATGGATTATCGCGCGGCAAATCTCGATCGTTCTATCGAGATCACGACCGCCTTCATCAACGCGCCGGCGGAAACAACCGAGAAGGTTGCCCGCAGCCGGAAGATCCTCACCAGCAAGGAACTGGACGATTTCACCAAGGATGGCACGGTCAACAAGTGGCTGCTGGACTTCAACAAGATGTTTGCGGAGTTCGGCACGGTTAAGGATCCGCTGCCGCCCGAGCAGTTTTTCACCAGCGACCTTTTTATGAAGGCCTGACTTCAGCCCGGCCGGTGCAAACCGGCCGGTTCTTCCTGCGCAGGCCCGTGGGCGGCGCCAAAATCGACCATCCTATTTTTCTTCCAATATATTCACCGGCTGATCCCATTGGATGAGCACGACACAGCCTGTATCGCTCCAGACAGAATGTTCGGTGCCGCGAGCGTTGACGATATAGCTGCCGCGGCCGTAGTCGCCCGCCTCATCGGATTGGACGCCTTCGAGTACGAGAATGGTTTCGAGTCCCTCGTGCCGATGGCGCGGAACAGAGGCGCCGGCTTCATACTTCAAGAGTGCCACGCCCGGTTGGTCACCCTCGAAGGACCGGATCCAGTGAATCGTGACCCCCTCGCGGAAGGGGCCGAAGTCAAGGTCCTTCCAGCCGCCCGAAGTCAGGAGTTCGTGCGTGGTTTCAGGCATGGGCGATGCTCTCCAGAATATCGTCGACGCGAGCCGTCCAGCCGACGATCGCGCCCTGGGCGCGTATCATTGCAATGGCGGCGGCCTTGAAGTCGGGGAAATAGCTGTCCGTCGCATCCTCGGCGAGTAGGCATTCGTAACCGCGGTCATTCGCCTCCCGCATCGTCGTCTGCACGCAAACCTCCGTCGTCACGCCGGCGAAGACGAGCTGCCGGATGCCCTTCTGCTGCAGCACTTCGCCGAGCTCCGTCGCATAGAAGGCGCCTTTGCCTGGTTTTTCGATAACCACTTCACCTTTGACCGGTGCAAGTTCCGGGAGAATAGCCGTGCCAGGTTCGCCGGAGATAAGGATGCGGCCCATCGGGCCTTCGTCGCCGATCCTGAGCGAGGGATTGCCACGATCGCGTTTGGACGGCGGCAGATCGGAAAGATCGGGCCTGTGGCACTCCATCGTGTGGATGACCGGCAGCCCGGCGGAACGGAAGCCCTGGATGAGTCGCTTCACATCGGGCACGATCCTCGTGATGCGGCTGACATCATTGCCGAGGCTGGCGCCGAAGCCGCCGGGCTCGGCGAAATCGCGCTGCATGTCGATGACAATGAGGGCGAGCCGGTCGGGCTTGACCGGAAAGACGAAGGGTTCTGCCTTGATTTCCCCCATCAGTGATGCCCTGCCATATGGGCGCCGATCACGCCGATGTCGGCCGAACGCGCCGGCGTCTCGTAGACGAGTCTTCCTTCGGAAATGACCATGATACGATCGGACATCTCGAGCAGTTCGTCGAGGTCCTCGGAGAGCAGCAGCACCGCCGCGCCGGAATTGCGCGCCTTCATGATGCGAGCTCGGATCTCGGCAACGGCGGAAAAATCGAGTCCGAAACATGGGTTCGACACGATCAACAGGTCCACTTCGCCGGTCAGTTCGCGGGCAAGCACGGCGCGCTGGACATTGCCACCGGAAAGCGACGCAATCGGCGAGGACGACGAGGCCGTCTTCACTTTGAAGTCGGAGATCAGCGTCGTGGCGCGCTTCTTCATCCTGCCCTTGTTCAGCCAGATCGCGTCTTTGCCGTCCGCCTTGAGGTCGAAGGTGCGAAAGGAAAGATTTTCGCTGACGGTCATGCGCGGCGCGCAGGCGTTCTGCAGCGGTTCCTCGGGGATGAAGCGGACATTGTTCTTGCGCGTCTCGCGACGTGTGGCGCCGTAGGGCTCGCCGTTGACGCTGACGCTGCCGGCATCGGTCGGCCGCTGGCCGGCGAGGATTTCCGTCAGTTCCTTCTGGCCGTTGCCGGAGATGCCGGCGATCCCGACGATCTCGCCGGAACGGACCATCAGATTGTCGATCTCGATGGTTTTGAGACCGGATCGATCCGGCGCCTTCACCTGTTCGACCTTCAGCACCGGACCGGCGCTCTCGGAGACTGGAACGCGGGTATCGAGCTTGGCCAGTTTGACGTCCCCGATCATCATCGCCGCCATATCTGCGGTAGAGAGCTCGCCGACCTTTCCTGTGCCGACCAGCTTGCCGCGCCGCAGGATTGAGACGGCATCGGCGAATTTCGTCACCTCGTGGAACTTGTGGGAGATCATCAGCACGGTGAGCTCGCCGCGCTCGGTCATCGCGCGCACGAGGCCGAGCATCTCGTCGGCTTCCGCGGGCGTCAGCACTGAGGTCGGTTCGTCGAGGACGAGGAAGGAGCGGCCGAGATACAGCTGCTTGACGATCTCCAGCTTCTGCTTCTGGCCGGCGGCAAGCTCGCTCACCGGTCGCTCGAGCGGGATCTTGAACGGCATCCGCTCCATGAAGACGGAAAGATCCCTCCGCTCCTTGGCCCAGTTGATGATAGCGGGGACTTCCGCGCGGCTGATGACGAGGTTTTCGGCGCCCGTCAGCGAAGGGACCAGCGTGAAATGCTGATAGACCATGCCGAGGCCGTAGCTCGCCGCGTCCTTGGGCGAGGCAATCGCCACCTCGCGACCATCGACCGAGAGAGAACCGGAGGTGGCGTGATAGAAGCCCATGATGCATTTGACGAGGGTCGACTTGCCGGCGCCATTTTCACCGAGCAGAGCGTGGAAGCTGCCCGAGGATACGTTGATCGAGACATGGTCGAGCGCGGTGAAGCTGCCAAAGCGCATCGTCATGTCGATCGTGTCGAGACCGACAGCCTTGCCGGCTTGCGGTAGCGGCGTGTCACGGATCGTTCTCATGGCAGCTGGCTCACGAGCGTTGCGGAATTGGAGACGGAGCCGAAGACGCCGCCTTGCATCTTCACCATCTTGATGGCGGCGAGGTGGTTGCCATAATCGGTTGCGCCGCAGCAGTCTTCGAGCAGCAGGCATTCGAAGCCGCGGTCGTTGGCTTCGCGCATGGTCGTGGAAACGCAGACGTCGGTGGTAATGCCTGTGAGGACGATGTTTTCGATACGCCTCTGGTTGAGGATCAGTTCGAGATCGGTAGCACAGAAGGAGCCCTTGCCGGGTTTATCGATGATGGTCTCGCCCTCAACCGGATAAAGTTCCGGAATGATGTCCCAGCCGGGTTCGCCGCGTGTGAGGATGCGCCCGCAAGGGCCTGGATCGCCGATGCCGGCGCCGATGCGCTGTGAACGCCAGCGCTTGTTGGCCGGCAGGTCGGCAAGATCGGGCCGATGGCCCTCGCGGGTGTGGATAATGTGATAGCCCTTGGCGCGCATGGCGGCCAAGACCGTTTTGATCGGCTCGATCGGCGCCTGAACCAGCGACAGGTCATAGCCCATGTGATCGACATAGCCACCCTTGCCGCAAAAGTCGGTTTGCATGTCGATGATGATGAGGGCCGTATTATCCGGTCGCAGGGCACCGTTATAAGGCCAGGGATAGGGATCAGCGTCGATATAATGTCCTTTGGTCGCGACCATGGCGTCCATCGTCTTCTTCTCCTATTCACCCGTGGGTTTGAATGTTTGCCGTCGCGGTTCGATCGCTTCGACCCGTTCGATACGCCGAACCTCCTTCCTCATTTCGTCAGCGACAGCGCGCCGGGCGCGCCGGACAGCGAGCGCGTGGGCGAGGAGGTGACGATCATGATGGCGAGCGTGAGCACGTAAGGGGCGGCGTAGAACAGGTAATAGCCCTGGGTCACGCCGATCGATTGGAGCGCCGGCCCGAGCGCGCCGGCGCCGCCGAAGAGCAGAGCTGCCAGGAAGCAGCCGATCGGGTTCCAGCGCGCGAAGATGACGAGCGCCACTGCCATCAGGCCCTGGCCTGAAGAAATGCCCTCGTTCCAGGAACCGGGATAATAGAGCGAGAGGTAGGCGCCCCCGATTGCCGCCAGCGAACCTCCCACGGCGGTTGCGAGCAGTCGCACGCGATCCGGATTGATGCCCATGGTGCGCGCTGCGTCGGTGCTGTCGCCGACAACACGCAGGATCAGTCCGACACGGGTATTCTTGAAAGCCCACCAGAGCACAAGGGCGAGTGCCGCTCCAAGCAGGAAGAGCACGTTGATGTTCAGCGCCGCCTCGATCTGCGGCAGGCGTGACCAGAAACCGAAGGGGATCGACGGCAGATGCGGAGCGGCCGGCTGAATGAAGGACTTGCCGAGGAAGAAGGCGAGGCCCAGGCCGAACTGCATCATGGCAATGCCGATCGCGATGTCGTTCACCTTAGGCCATTTGCAGATCCAGCCGTGAAGGAGACCGAAGACGGCGCCAGTCGCCATGGCGGCAAGCACGCCGAGCCAAGGTGAATTGGTCATGACGGCGACCGCGTAGGCCGTCATCGCGCCGAAGACGAGCGTACCTTCAAGCCCGAGATTGATGCGCCCGGAGCGTTCGGTGATCGTCTCGCCGAGGCTGACAAAGATGAAGGGAGTGGAGACGCGGATGGCGCCCGCAAGGATCGCAAGCGGCACGCCCCATATGCCGATGCCCGTCTCTTCCATCAGAGGCTCCTTTTCCAGAGGTCGGGATTGAAGATCTTGAAGCGGCCGTAGAAGGTTTCGCAGAAGAGGATGACGATGAAGAGCGTGCCCTGCAGTACCAGCACCGTGGCATCCGGCAGGCCCATGCGGCGCTGAATGAGGCCGCCGGAAGCATCGATGCCCCCCAGCAGGATTGCAACCGGGATGATCGCCAGCGGATTGTGGCGGGCAAGGAAGGCGACGAGGATGCCGGTATAGCCGTAACCCGCAGCGAGCGAGGCGTTGGCGCTCCCCTGGACGGCGACGACTTCGATCATGCCGGCAAGCCCCGCGAAGCTGCCGGCGATCGCGGTGAAACCTGCGATCAGCCTGCCGACCGGCAATCCCTGGATCTGGGCGGCGCGTATATTGCCGCCGGCGATGCGGGCGGCAAAACCGTAGCTCGTTACCTCGATCAGGACCCAGGAGAGGATGCAGGCAAGGATCCCGATCACAAGGCCCCAATGCACATCCATGCCGGGGATATTGCCGAGCATATAGTCCGCCGGCAGCGGCTTGGTCGAGGGTTTGTTGAGGCTGGCGGGATCGCGCAGCGGCCCCTCGACGAACTGGTTCATCAGCGCGATGGCGATATAGGAAAGCAGCAGCGAGGAGATGGTCTCGTTGACGCCGCGGTAATGGCGCAGGAAACCGGCAAGGCCGATCCAGGCGCCGCCGACCACCATGGCGGCGATCGCCATGAGAACAAGGGAGGGTAGGACGGCAGGCGTCCCCACGAGCGGCATGGCCATCGCTGCGGCTGCAACGCCGCCCAGCACGACCGCTCCTTCCCCGCCGATGATGACGAGGCCGAGGCGGGCGGGCAGGGCGACGCAGAGCGCCGTCAGGAGAAGGGGTGCGGCGCGGCTTAAGCTGTTCTGTACGGAAAACCAGCTGCCGAAGCCGCCGGTGTACATGAGCTGGAAGAGCATGGCCGGCGACTTGCCGATCGCCAGGATGAATAGGGAGAAGAGCCCGAGACCGATCAGGATGGCCGCAAGGCCAAGCACGATCGGTTCGGCCTTGCGCGCGGTCCATTCGAGCAGGGGACGCAGGGGGGCTGGTTCGGAAGCGACTGATATTGCGGGATCATTGGCCTGAACGGTCATGGCGCCTCTCCCGGTCGAGCTTTACGCCGTGGATCCGACGACGCCCTCGACCAGATAGTTCATGCTTTCGAGCTCGATCGCATCCTCCGCGTAGCTTTTCTCGGCCGTGACGACGATGTTGCCCTTGTTATCCTTGAGCGGCCCCTTGAAGACCGAGAAGCCGCCCTTCATCATCCCGGCATGTGTTGCTTCGAATGCCTTGCGGCCCGCCTCGGGAACACCCGGACCAAGCGCGCTCATCTTGACAAAACCGTCCTTCAGGCCGCCGCGCACGAAGTTGTCGAGCTTCTCGCCGGCCTGCGCTTTCTTGACGAAGTCGCTATAGACATTTCCCCAGGCCCATTCGGCGCCGGTGAGGTATTTCTCGGGCGCAAGCGGGCTCTGATTGGCGTGATAGCCGCAGACGAAGGCGCCGCGGCCGGCAGCGGTTTCGACCACCACCTTCGGGCTGTCGACATGGCAGGTGATGACGTCGGCGCCTTGGTCGATCAGCGCGTTGGTCGCTTCCGCTTCCTTGACCGCCAGCGACCACTCGCCGGTGAAGATCACCTGGCAGGTGATGATCGGATCGACGCTGCGCGCACCCAGCAGGAAGGCATTGATGTTCTGCAGCACCTGCGGGATCGGCTTGGCGGCGACGAAACCGATTTTCTTGCTCTTCGTCGCATGACCGGCAGCGATGCCGTTCAAATACTGGCCCTGGAAAATATAGCCGAAATAGGAGCCGGTATTGGCCGGGTGCTTGCCCTCCTGCCAAAGCCCGCCGCAATGGCGGAACTGGATATCGGGATATTTAGCGGCCATGGCCAGCATGTGCGGATCGAAATAGCCGAAGGAGGTCGGGAAGAGCAAGGTCGCGCCATCGAGATTGATCATCGATTCCATCGTCTTCTGAGCGTCTACCGTCTCGGGAACATTTTCTTCTTCGACGACGGTGATGCCGGGCAGCACCTTGACCGCCGCCGCCCCCTCGGCATGCGCCTGGTTGTAACCATAGTCATCCTTAGGCCCGACATAGATGAAGCCCAAGGTCAGGGCCGTCTGCGCAAGCGCGCGCGAGGAAAGACCGGGCACGACGCCGGCGAGAGCGGCAGCGGCAGAAGCCTGAAGGAAATGGCGTCGTTTCATGGAAAGGAAACTGGTCATCGAAATGCTCTCCTTGCGGCGGTTTTGGCCGATTCAATTGGTTACAGAAAAGTGTATGCAATGGTCATGCCAGATTTTAGCTTGTTGATTCTACGCAAGAAATTTCCATTGCTTCACCGCACGCCGAAAGGTGCATGCAATTTCATCCAGAAGGTAGATTAAAAATTATGCATAGCCTGCAAAAGAGCCTTATCTCTGCACTGTTGCGTGGATTTCCATATGGAGGGCCAGTGAAGAAGTACAGTTTCTCTCGACATATCAATTATATGTGCCGACGTTTGACTTTGTTCGGTCGAGCGCGCATGTGTATGCAACCGTAACAACGCAGAATCATCAATTGAAGCAAATCAGGCGCAGAGAGCTCATCAGGGCAGGAACCACCGTCGAGCAGATGGTACGGGCGATTGCCGATATGATTGTCACTGGGCAGATGCAGCCGGGCGACAAGCTTGACGAAATTTCGCTGGCGGCGCGCTTTGACGTGTCACGCACACCCGTCCGTGAGGCTCTTCGTGAGCTCGGTGCGATGGGGCTCGTCGACCGGGAACCGAATCGCAGCGCCGTCGTCACCACCGTGACCGAAACCTATCTGCATTCCATGTTTGAGGCGATGGCCGAACTCGAAGCGATCTGTGCGAGGCTCTCGGCAGAGCGTATGACGGTCGATGAGCGGCGCACGCTGGAACTGGAGCACAAGGCCTCGATGAGGCTCGTGCATGCCGGCGCGGAAGAGGACTATGCGGCTTATAACACCGAGTTTCACACACGCCTTTATCGCGGCGCGCATAACGATCATGTTTTGGAGATGGTGACCCAGACGCGGGCGCGGCTTGCCCCATTTCGACGGGCACAATTTCGGCTGCCTGGCCGGTTGGCAAGATCCTACGAGGAGCATGGCCGGATCGTGATCGCGATCATGCGAGCAGACGGCACTGCTGCCGCACAAGCAGCCTATTTGCATGTGGAGATGGTCAGTGATGCGAGCGCGGTGTTTGCCGCAACCGGCGAGGCGAACGCGCGAAACAGTTGAGGTCGTGCGCTCACCCGCGAGCCATTTCCGCTCCTGTTATCCAACAACATGGAATGACGCGTCGTCTTGAGATTATAGGAGGAAATGCCGATGAAGAAGATCTTCAATCCGCCGTCGGTTCGCCGTCCGTTCGGAAATTATAATCATGGTTTGCTTGTGCCGCCGGGCGCTTCGCTTCTTGTCACCTCAGGTCAGCTTGGTATTGGTCTCGACGACGAGGTGCCGCAGGACATCAGCGGCCAGGCCGAGTTATGCTTCGAAGCGATCAAAGCCATTCTCGCTGATGCGCAGATGAGTTTTGCGGACGTCATCCGCATTGCCGGATTCGTGACCAAACGCGAGGACTTCCCAGCCTATATGGCGGTGCGCGACAGATATACGCTGGAACCGAAGCCCGTCTCGACGTTGGTCATCATCAGCGGGTTCACCCGGCCGGAATTTCTCGTCGAAGTCGAAGTCACAGCCGCCAAGATAGTATGATGCCCAGTGGCGCCATGCGCTTTCAGAAATTCTCCATCGACGTCTTCACCTTCGCCAGAAAACGCGCTCGCGTCTCCGCGGTACAGTTGTTCATGTCGTAATGAGCAAGGAAGGTGACCGGGCGCAGAGGATTGGTCTGCGCCCGCAAAACCCGCTTGACGATTTTCTTTGGCGGATTGCCGGCCGCGAAGGCGCGGAATGGCGTTGCGCCATAGGTCAGCACGGCGGCAAGTTTCCTGATATGGCGTAACCGCGATTCCACCTTGCCGTCGATGAGTTCGAAGGAGACGCCCGGAAGCCAGACGCGGTCGAAGTATCCCTTCAGGATTGCCGGAAAGCCAAAATTCCAGACCGGCGTGACCAGAACCAGCGCTTCGGCGCGCTTCAGCCGCTCGACGTAGGATTTCACCAACTCGGTATTGCCGGGATAGTCGTGGTAGGCGAGCCGGTCATGCCGGGAAAGAACGGGATCGAAGTCTTCGGCGTAGAGATCGCATCCATCCACCTCGTGGCCGGCATGGCGCAGGCTTTCCAGCGCCTGCCTATAGAGCGCTTTGCCGTAGCTTTCCTCCACCGGATGCGAGTGCAGCACGAGAACCCTCATGAGGCCTCCATGACGCTCGCAAGGCCTGGGAAGAGATAGTTCTTGCCGGCATTAAAATCGAAGTCTGGGTTCTCCCAGGCGATCATCTTGCCGGGGTTCAGAAGCCCCTTCGGATCGGTTTCGTGTTTGAAGGCGAGTTGCACCTTGTCGGTGCGCTTCATGCCGCCTTCCTCAAGCGTGTAGCGGTGCGGGTTAAAGATCGGGCAACCGTGATCCTGGTGGATCTTGATGATCTCCTCGAGCCGCTCCTCGGTGGTATAGCGCACCAGCGGCAGTCCGGAACATTGGATCTGCCCGTCGAAGCGGATGAACTCGAGATGGCCCGGCACCTCGTCGCCGAAGATCTCTACCATCTTGGCGACCTTGGCCACGTGATCCGGTCCAGGATACTGGACCTGCAGATAGGTGAGACCCGGATCGACTTTCAGCGCGCGCAGCGTCGTGTGGTTCCAGGCAAGTTCATAGGCATGCGGAATGCCCTTCATGCTCTCGGCCTTATCGGAGCGGAAGATGACCTCGCCCTTGTGGGCCGAGGTGAAGGCGAGAAATGCGTCCATCGCATGCGGCGCGATCATTAGCACCACCACCGACTGCCCCTTGCGAATATAGGGTTTGTGGCGGGTGAAGTAGTCATGGGGGATCGGAGAAGCGATTGGCGCTATTTCTTTGACGAGAATGCCGTTGCATTTGGCAAGCGCGTCCGAAAAGCGCACGCAGGCCATGAAGTCATCATAGCCGACGAGAACATCGACCCAGTCATAGGCGGGCGCCAGCGGCATTTCGATCTCGGTGATGACACCGTTGGTGCCGTAGGCATGGCTGACCTTCTGCAAGTCCCAGCCGGTGAGATCGAGAACGCGCGGTTCGGCTTCCATGGTGACGACGCGCAGGCGCAGAATATTGCCGAGATCGCGCAAGCCACCCCAGGTGATCGAGCCGACGCCGCCGGAGCCGCCGGCGATGAAACCGCCCACGGTCGCCATCTGCGCCGTCGATGGGTGGAACCGCAGCTCCTGGCCGGAATGAGCCTTGGTTTGTTTGTCGAGCTGGGCAATGATGATGCCTGGCTCGCAGATCACCCGGCCGGGATGGATTTCCTTGATCTTGTCCATAGCGGCAAGGTTGAGCACGATGCCGCCTGAGAGTGGCATCGCCTGGCCGTAATTGCCGGTGCCGCCGCCGCGCGGCGTGACCGGCACGCCATGCGCGAAGGCGACCTTCAGCGTCCGGATGACCTCGTCTTCGTTTTTCGGCGTGACGACGAGATCGGCCGTCACATTGTCGAGCTGGGCCTTCAGGATCGGTGAATACCAGTAGAAATCACGGCTCTTCTGGCGCACGAGCGCCGGATTATCTTCGATGGCGATGCCTTCGAGGTCCTTCTTGATCGTCTGATAATCCGGCATGTTAGGCTCCAACGACACTGTCGAGTTCACGATAGTCCGGCAGGCTGCGGTCGATCACCTTGCCGCGGCGAAGAACGACGCGGTCGGACTGCGGACGGGAAAGAAATTCGCTCCAGCGCCTGGCGCTGAAGAGCACGAGGTCGGCCGCTGCGCCAACGGCGATGCGACCCATATCCGGCCGGCCGAGAATATCGGCAGGCGAGGTGGTCACGACGCGCGCGGCCGTGTCCAGCGGATGATCGAGATGCAGGATGCGAACCGCCTCTCGGAACACCTCCACCGGATCGAGATCACCGTAGGCGTAGAACGGATCGCGGGTATTGTCGGAGGCGACCGCGGTAGCGACGCCGGCCGCCGCCAGTTCCTTGAACAAGGTGACGCCACGCCACCGCGGCGTGCGGCCGGCATAGCGATCCTGCAGATAGGTGTTGCACATCGGCAGCGAAACGATGCAGAGGCCAGCCTTGGCGACGAGTTCCACGGTCCCCTTGGCCGTTTCCTCGTCCTGGCGGGCAAGTGAACAGCAATGGCCGGCAGTCACCTTGCCTTCGAAGCGGTTTCGCAGCACCGCCTCGGCGATCGCCTTCAATGTCTCCGCGCTCGGATCGTCGGTTTCATCCACGTGGAGGTCGATATCGAGCCCATTGTCGGCGGCGGCTTTGAAAAGCACATCGAGCTGGCTGTTCAGATCGGGGTTCATGCGGGTGACGCCGCCGATCAGTCCGCCCGTGTCCCGGATCACGGCGACGAGGTCGGCGAAATAGCTTGTGTGCGCGATGTCATCCAAGGGAAAAAGCGCCACCGCCTGCAGCGCAAGCTTGTCCTTCCAGATTTCGCGCATTTCCGCAAAAACCTCAAAGGAAATGCGGTGCTGGGGAGCAAGCGAGTCGAGATGGGTGCGGATCAGGCTGGTGCCGTGCGCATAGGCCGAGCGCAGGGAAAACTCCATTCGCTTTCTCACATCCGCAGCCGACCAGTAGGTTTCGCGGTCGGCGCGCACCGCCTCCAACGCTCCCATGAAGGTTCCGTCCGGATTGGCATTGCGCGGCCAAATATGGCCCTTGTCGAGATGGGTGTGCATGTCGGCGAAGCAGGGCCAGACCATGCCCTCCTTCAGGTCCGATTTCGCGAATTCGACCGGCGCTTCACCCGGCGGCAACACGGCGGAAACGATGCCGTCCGTGATGACGATGTCGGCTTTGACCAACCCTTCGGCAGAAGGCGCATCGTAGTTGGCGACGGCGATGGCAGGCAGGGTCGCGTTGCTCAATACGAACCGGCCGGCATTAGGCGGGGAGAGGAAGGAATAGGTCATCAGTTTTCCCGTTTCAGGCTGCTCTCGTGCCAACGGTGCAGGGCAAGCCAGGAAATGAACGAGGTTATGGCAAAGATTGCGACCCCGAGCAGGGAGAGCATCAGCAGCGCTGCGAAGAGGCGCGGAATGTTGAGCCGATACTGTGCTTCGAGCAGGCGGAACGCGAGCCCGGAGCCGGCGCCCGCCGAGCCGGCGGCAAATTCCGCGACGACGGCGGCAATCAGCGCGAGGCCACCGCCGATCCTGAGACCGGTCATGAAATACGGCTGGGCGGCCGGCAGCTTCAGAAAGAGCAGCGTCTGCCACCGCGAGGCGCCATAGAGTTCGAAAAGATTGATCAGATTGTGATCGACGCTCTTCAGCCCCTGGACCATGTTCGAAAGGATCGGGAAGAAGGCCACGAGGAAGGCGCAGATCAATAGCGCCACCTGCGTTGACGGCGCATAGATCAGGATGAGCGGCGAGATCGCCACGATCGGCGTGACCTGGAGAATGACGGCGAGCGGATAGAAAGCGAGCTCGATCCAGCGCGACTGCACCAGGAAAATGGCAAAGCCGACACCGCCGATGAGGGCGAGCATCAGCGACATGAAGGTGATCTTCGCGGTGACCCAGAGAGCAGGGGCAAGCGTGCGCCAGTCGGTCACGAAGGCGCTGGCGACGGCGGCCGGGCCTGGGAGTATGTAAGGCGGGACGCCAGACAGCTTCACATAGGCGTACCAGACCAGGATCAGGGAAGCGATCAACAGGAAGGGAATGCAGAGACGCAGAGCCAGATCGCGGCGCCTTGCCCTTGCCGCGCTGGCAAGGAGCAGCGATGAGATCTCGGTTTCGTCATTCATCAATGATCCTCCGCCGAGTTGATCGCCCCGATGAGCGAATGCGAGACCGTTTCGCAGGCTTTGCGATATTCTTCCGACGTGCGGTAATGTGCGTCCCGCTCCAGCCGGGTCGTCAGCGGAAGGTCAGCATGCACGCGCCCCGGCCTTGCCTTCATCACGACGATGCGGTTGGAGAGATACGCGGATTCGAAAACCGAATGCGTGACGAAAATGACGGTGATGCCGGTCGCCCTCCAAAGCCGCAGCACGTCATCGTTCAGCCTTTGGCGGGTGATCTCGTCGAGTGCGGCGAAAGGCTCGTCCATCAGCAGGAGTTTCGGCTTCGTCACCAGCGCGCGGGCAATGGACACGCGCATCTTCATCCCGCCGGAGAGCTCGCGCGGGTAAGCCTTGGCGAAATCCTGCAGGCCGACGGTGTTCAAGACGTCCAGGATTTCATCATGCGCCGCCGCCTTCGAAATGCGCTTGAGCTTCAGCGGCAGGTGGACGTTGTCGAACACGTTCTTCCAGGGCATCAGCGTCGGCTCCTGGAAGACGAAGCTGATATCTCCCTCCGGGAGACCCTTGGAATTGATGCGCGAACTCGGCCAGTCAATCGCGCCCGACGTGGCATCGCCGAGGCCTGCGATGATGCGCAACGCCGTCGACTTGCCACAGCCGGAAGGCCCAAGCAGGCTGATGAACTCACCGCTTTCCACGGTGAGCGACATGTTCGAAAGGGCCACCGTTCCACTGGAGAAGACCTTCGAAACCGATTGCATGACGACCAGCGGCCGCTTGCGCGTCTCTTTCGGGAATAGGGCCTGAACTTCTGCTGGTGGCATTGCCTGTCTCGTTTGCGCAATGGTATGTGATCCGCATTGACCGCGGATCACGGGCGGCGTTTCGGCTTACTTCTTCATCGCCATTCCGGTGCCCTTGCAGACGAATTTCGTCGTGAAGGCTTTCGTATAATCCGTTTCCGGCTTGAACACCTTGATCGCCACCATCTCGTCGAAGAAGGCCTTGTAATGGGCGTCCGTCAGGCAGCCGATGCCTTTGTCTAGGCTGTCGCCCGATTCGATGATGCCGTATTCTTTCATCTTGGCGATGGAGTAGGCGATCTGACCATCCGTCATTTCCGGATTGTCTTTCTTGATCAGTTCGTTTGCTTTGGTGTTGTCGCCGTAGAGATAATGGTACCAGCCTTCGATCGAGGCATCGACGAAGCGCTGAACGACATCGGGCTTGCTGTCGATCATCGCCTGCGTCGTGGTGATCATCGTCGAATAGGGAGAGTATCCGTTGTCGGCAAGCAGGAAGACCTTTGGCTCGAATCCGGCCTGCTTCTGGATCTCATAGGGTTCGGAGGTAAGGTAGCCCTGCTGCGCTGACTCCTTGTCGGCGAGGAACGGCGCCGGACTGAAATTGTAGGGCTTGTACTGCTCGTCCCTGAAGCCTTTGAAGTTCGCCTTCATCCATTCGAAATAGGTGAGGTAGCCGTCCTTGCCGAGAAACAGCGTCTTGAGCTTCGCAAGGTCTTCGAATTTTTCAATGCCGGCATCAGGATGGGCGATCAGCACTTGTGGATCTTTCTGGAAGATCGCTGCGACGTCGACGAGCGGAATGCCCTGTTCGACGGCCGAGATCTCGCCCTGCGGCCCACCCATGTAAAAATCGATCTTGCCGGAGATCAGCAGTGCGCTGTTTGCCGCGTTCGGGCCTCCCTGGACGATCGTCACATCGAGACCGTGTTTCGCGTAGGTGCCATCGGCAACCGCCTGATAGAAGCCGCCATGTTCGGCCTGCGCCAGCCAGTTGGTGCCATAGCTGACTTTATCGGCCGCTTGCGCGCCGGCCATCCAGGCCAACATGCCGCCAAGACCTATAAGTGCGGAAGAGACGCTATGCTTCAAGATATTGGACATGTCGACGTTCCCCTTCTGAATTCGCAACGTCTGAGCCGACGTCCGATTTTCTTCATAGGAGCGATTGCTTTGCTCTTTGAAAAGCATCAAATTTCGTGCGCAATGATGCCTTTTCGGCATCTCACCCAAAGCCTGTGCCTAATTTATGCTGCGTGCTTGATTTTTGTGCAACGAGGTCCCGATGCTGCACTCCAGAAAGCTTCTCTATATCAACGAGATCGCGCGATCGGGCTCGATCCGCAAGGCGGCGGCGCGTTTGAACGTGGCGTCTTCGGCGATCAACCGGCAGATCCTCGCATTGGAGGAGGAAATGGGGGCGCCGCTGTTCGAGCGCCTGCCGCGCGGGCTGCGTCTGACGGCCGCCGGCGAGCTCTGCATCGAGCATATTCGCGACGTCTTGAAGAACTACGAGCGGCTGGAGGGGCGCATCCGCAGCTTGAAGATGCAGCAGGCGGGCAAGGTGCGGCTGGTGACGACGGTTGGCCTTGCGGCAGGCCCGCTGCCGGACATCATCGCGCGGTTCCAGTCGGAACATCCACGCGTCTTCATGCAATTGCGCAACGACGCCGGCACTTTAACTGTCAATCCCGTGTTGTCCGGCGAGGTCGACATTGGCCTCGGCTTCAATATTCCTGCAACGCCCGGCATCCGCACCCTCGGCAATTTCGACATTCCGATCGGCGTGGTCCTGCCGCCCGGCCATCATCTGATCGGCCCCGGCCCGATCAATCTGGCGGATATCGTCCAGGAGCGCCTGGTGCTGGCGCAGCAGGGAACAAGTCTGCGCGATGTGATCAATCTGGCAATGGCGCGCCTCGATGTGCACGTCGAGCCCGTTCTCGAAACCAATGCATCGGAGATGCTGAAAAAACTGGTCAAATCCGGAGCAGGGGTGACCATGTTGAACCCGCTCGATGTCATTGTCGAGTGCAGGCAGGGCGAACTGGTTTTTCGGCCGATCGCCGAGCCGCACGCGCGCCATCAGGCGATGAAGCTCTTTGCCCGCGCGCGGGCGCCGCTTGATTCCGCCACCAGCCTCTTCGTCGAATATCTCCTGGCCGAGCTGGCCGGTCTGGTGGAGGAGCTGCAGGCGAAGGGACACATCGTGGCAGAAAAATCGGCCGCGATCTGAACCGCGTGCAGAAACAGACTTACTTCGAGAAAAGATCGGAAAGCGGGTAGCGCTTGAGGTCGTAAAGCAGTTCGATGAAACCCTTGACCTGATGGCGGCAGATAGCGTCGCCCTTCTCGGCTGTGCCGAGCGACGCGTCGCCGACGACGCCGTAGGGATTGAGGTCGTGAGCGATCCAGGCGAGCGAATGGGGGGGCAGCGGTTGAAGGTATTTCGATTGCTCGCCCATCCACTCCGCCTTGGACGCAAAGTTCTGCGCCTTGTCCATTCGTACCAGATCAGGGCGGAAATGGAGCATAAGCGAGGTTTCGACCTCGCCGCCGTGGATGCCGTATTTCAACTCGTGCTCGCTGATCATGCCATCGGGATGGCCGAAGCGGCCCCACTGCGTCGAGACGACGGCCATTTGGTGGCGGACGCGCAACTCTCTGGCGACGATGCTCATGATATCGACATTGCCGCCATGCGAATTGACGATCACCATCTTGCGGATGCCGGCTTCCGCCACCTTGGCGCCGATCGCGGTCCAGACCGGGATGAGCAGTTCAGCGGCGAGCGACAACGTTCCCGGCCCGTAAACATGCTCGTTGGCTTTGCCGATCTCCTGTGTCGGCAGCACCAGACAATCGAGATCGGCGGGTTTCTGCTTCTGCAGCTCGGTAAGCATGCCGTTGGCAATGGCGACATCGGTTGCAATAGGCAGATGGGGGCCATGCTGTTCGGTCGAGGCGATGGGAAGCACGGCGATTGTGGTGTCGGCTGAAAGTCCGGCAAAATCGTAGCTGTTCAGTTCGTTCCAGTAGAATGGCAATGCCATCTGCGCACCTCTCATTGCTTATCAAGCAGTGAGTAGGGAAAATTATTGCGCACGAAAAGCATCAATTTGCGCCCATGCCGATGCCTTTTAGAGGCTGGAGAAGCCCTATCGCTTTCGGGAGCCTCTGCTATCACGGACAGGTTTGAATTGAGGGCATGCCTTATGAAAATATGCGCCGATGCCGGACAGCGACGCACAGAAATCAATGACCCAAATCTAAGCAAAAGCACTCCGTCGCTCCCGCCTACCCATTCAGATCGCGCGGGTCCTGGCAATGAGACCCCGGAGAACGAGCTGCATCGCCTTTGACAGAAGTTTCTGCATCTCGTCTCCCTTCAGGCCGACGGACTGGTTGCCCTGATATAGTTGCGCCAGCCGCCGAACTCGGTGATCTCCCGTCCGCCGGTCGCGGCATGGCCCTCGCAGAGAAATCCCGTAAGGCAAGTTCCGTCGTTCAGGGTGATCTTGCCCACGCCAAGTGGAGCCGGAATATTCTGCACGAAGCGGGCGAATGCCGCCGGTGGCAGGGCCCAGACTTCAACTTCGACGCCTTCGCCCCTGAAGTCCGGATCTCGCACCAGCCCCGGCTTGGGAGGGATCGTGCCATTGAGGGCAAAGAGCCGGTAGCTGCCATCCGTCCGGCCTGCTTTCACCCTGTATCCGCCCGGTCGCGTCAGCTCATGGTTCAGCGGCATATCCGTCAGATGCGCCCCGACAACCACGATCGGGACGAAGCCATCGGCGGGCGGCATCACGCGGCTTGCCTCCGGTAACGCGACGCTGCGGTCCTTCCCCATGCCGGTTTCCGCTGCCCGGTGCATGGCGTCGGCGAAGGGCGCGATCGCATCGTCGGTGAAGGCAGGTCCGACCAGCGTCACGCCTGAAGGCAGATGGCCGCTCGCGTCAAAGCCGGCGGGAATGGCGATCGCCGCGCAGTCGAGCAGGTTTGCAAAGTTGGTATAGCGGCCGAAATGGCTGTTCTTGACGATCGGGTCGGCCTGCATCTCCTCGACGGTATAGGTTGTGGGGGACGTCGGCAGCATCAGCAGATCCACCTTCTCCCATTCGACCCTTGTTTTCTGCCGCAAGGCTTCCAGCTTGTACCGGCCTTCAAAGGCCGCGACGGCATCATAAGCTCCAGCCTCCTCGATGATGGCCCGCACTGTGGGATCAAAGTCGTCGCTGTTTGTCGCCAGGAACTCCTTGACCGCCGCCAGCCGTTCGGCAACCCAGGGACCGTTGTAGAGCAGTTCGGCGGCCTGCCGGAACGGCGCGTAATCGAAGGGAACGATGGTGGCGCCGAGCGCGCGCGCTCTTTCGATTGCGGCGTCGTAGAGAGTTTCGACCTGCCGGTTGCCGAAGAATTCCCGCTCGGCGCCGTCTAACACACCGATTCGCAAACCCGAGGCGGGCAGGGTGGATGGAGCCGCCTTGCGCGAAAACGGATCGGCGGCATCGTAGCCCTCCATCACCTGGCGGATCGCGACGCCGTCGCCGACCGTTGGGGCAAAGACGGTGACGACATCGACGCTGCGGCAGGCCGGCACGACCCCGACATTCGGCACCAGTCCCGGTGTCGGCTTGATGCCGACGAGATTGTTGAAAGCCGCCGGCACGCGACCGGAGCCGGCTGTATCCGTGCCGAGCGAAAAGCTTGCCAAGCCCGAGGCGACGGCGACCGCCGAGCCGGAGCTCGAACCGCCCGACACATAGTTCCTGTCGAAGACCGAGCGCGGCGCACCGTAAGGCGAGCGTGTACCATTGAGGCCCGTTGCAAACTGGTCGAGGTTGGTCTTGCCGACGACGATCGCGCCTGCTGCCCGCAGCCTTGCGACGACGGTGGCATCCTTCTCGGGAAGGTAGGCGAAAGCCGGGCAGGCCGCCGTGGTCGGCAATCCCGACACGTCGATATTGTCCTTGACGGCAAAGGGAATGCCCCAGAGCGGCAGGCTGTTCGGCTGCGGCGCACGCTCCATCAGCGCCCGGGCTTCGGCCCGCATTGCTTCATCCGGTGTCGGCGTGATGAAGATTGCCGGATCCTCCGAGGCTGCACGTCGGGCAATGACGGTCTCGACGACCTCCAGCGGTGTTGTACCTGCCTCATAGGCTGCGCGAAGGCTCGTCAGATCAAGAATGGTCGGCAGCATTGGTCAGCACTCCTCTAGAACGACGATGATATCGCCCGCTTTGACGTTTCGTCCGGGGCCGGCGCGCAGGTCGCGGACACGGCCCGGCGCATGTGCGGTGACGTTGATTTCCATTTTCATGGATTCGATGATGGCAAGCGTGTCTCCGGCAGCAACCGGTGCGCCCGGCTCGACCAGCAATTTCCAGATATTGCCGGGCACGGCGCTGGCAACCCCGAAGCATCCATCGGGAATGTCCCCATCTGGGCTTTCGCCGGTGCCCTCGTCGGCCACGAAGCTGTCGAGGCCTGCCTCCTTCCAGCGCTGGCGCTCGGCATCGAAAGCCGCCTGCTGGGTTGCCTTGAAGGTTCCGATCGAAGCCGCGTTCGCCAGCAATTCCTTGTCATAAGCCGCGTAGGAAAATTCCCTCTCCTCGATTCGGACGGGATAGCCGCCATGCGGGAAGGCGCTACGGGCGTCCGCCAGTTCCCGGTGGTCGACCGGGAAGAAACGGATCTGATCGAAGAAATCGAGCAGCCATGGCTTGCCTTTGGCAAAGACCGGCGTCTGCCGCCAGGTGTTCCATACCTGAATGGTGCGGCCGAAGAGTTGGTAGCCGCCGGGGCCTTCCATGCCATAGATGCACATATAGGCCCCGCCGATGCCGACGGCATTTTCCGGCGTCCAGGTGCGGGCCGGATTGTACTTCGTCGTGACCAGCCTGTGGCGCGGATCGACCGGGGTCGCGACCGGTGCGCCGAGATAGACGTCCCCGAGGCCGAGCACGAGGTAATTGGCGCTAAAAACGATATCACGCACAGCCTGTTCGTCCGCAAGCCCATTGATGCGGCGGATGAACTCGATATTGGACGGGCACCAGGGCGCGTTCGGGCGCACGAGTTCCTGATATTTGCGCATGGCGAGTTCCGCATCCGGATCGTTCCAGGAAAGCGGCAGATGCACGATGCGGCTCGGCACTTTGACGTCCTGGGCTGCGGGAAGGCTCGCTTCGATCTCGGCCAGCAGGCCAAGCAGGCGTTTGCGGGTGAGTGCCGTCCCATCATAATGGATCTGCAGCGAGCGGATACCGGGTGTGAGATCGATGATTCCGGGCAGGCGCGCCTGCGAGACGGCCTGCATCAAAAGATGCACCCTGAGCCGCAAGGCGATATCAAGCGTCATCGGTCCGTATTCGACCAGCAGATTGTCATCGCCCTGACGACGATAGACGACGGAGACCGGTCCATCCTCGCGTTTGCCGATAACAGGCGAGCCGACCTCCTCCTTTACCCGATGCACCACCGGACCGGCGATGGGATCTTCGGGCCGCGCGACGGGGTGGAAGCGGATGCGGTCACCCGGCTTGAACTGGCCCATCTTCCATTGTTCATCACGGGCAATCACTGCCGGGCAGACGAAGCCGCCGAGGCTCGGCCCGTCCGGCCCGAGGATGATCGGCATGTCGCCGGTGAAGTCGATTGCACCGATCGCATAGGCATTGTCATGCAGGTTGGAGGGATGGAGGCCAGCCTCGCCGCCGTCGCTGCGCGCCCATTTCGGCGCGGGACCGATCAGCCGCACGCCGGTGCGGTCGCTGTTGAAGTGCACCTCGTAGCTTGTCGAAAACAGCGTCTCGATATCGCCTTCCTGAAAGAAATCGGGCGCGCCATGCGGGCCATAGACGACGCCGACCTCCCATTCGCGCGTCAGCTGCGCCGGCTCGTTCGCCGGCTTCGGCGCCTCGGCCGCGGCTTGGCGGGCAAGATGCAGCACATGGCCTGTTTTCAGCGTGCCGGTGGCATTGCCTCCGAACTGACCGAGGCCGAAGGTGGCGCGCGAACCGAGCACGACGGGAGCGGCAAAGCCGCCTGCCACGGCAAGGTAGGCACGCTGTCCTGGCCCGTCGATGCTGCCGATCGCGATAATCTGGCCGGCATGAATGGTGACGGCCTCGTCATGCGGCAATTTCCTGCCGTCGACGTGCATCGCCATCCTGGCGCCGGCAAGGGCAACCACCGTATCGGTATGGAATTTCAACACTGGCCCGGACACCGTCAGCTCCAGCGCCGCGACCATATCGCCATTGCCGACGAGGCGGTTGGCGTGGCGGAAGGAACGTTCGTCCATCGGGCCGCTCGGCGGCACGCCGACATGCCAGAGGCCAAGCCGGCCCGGCAGCTCCTGGATGCTTGATTGCGCGCCGGGTGCAATCACCTCGACGACATCGGGCACGAAGGAGAAATCACGCAGTGCCGTCGTTGCAACCTTGCCGCCGGCAAGCAGTTCGGAGCCGGCGATGGTTCTGAGGTAGTCGAGATTGGTTTCGATGCCGGAGATCAATGTGCCGGCAAGGGCGGTCTTCAGCTTCTCGATCGCCGCCGGACGGTCGTCGGCTGAGACGATCACCTTGGCGAGCATCGGATCATAGAAGGGCGTCACGTCCGTGCCGGTCTCGATCCAGCCGTCGACACGTGCATCCTCAGGGAAGGATACCTCCGTCAGCAGGCCGGCACTCGGGCGGAAATCGGCATGCGGCATCTCGGCATAGACGCGTACCTCGATCGCGGCCCCTTTCGGCTGCAAGGTCTCCGCGCCAGAAAGAACATCCTCGCCCGCAGCCTGGCGGATCATCCATTCGACGAGGTCGATGCCGAACACGGCTTCGGTGACCGGATGCTCGACCTGCAGGCGGGTGTTGACCTCAAGGAAATAGAACTCCTCGCGCTGGGGATCGTAGATGAATTCGACGGTGCCGGCAGACTCGTAGGAAACGGCCGAACCGAGACCGACGGCCGCCTTGTGCAGGCGGGCGCGGGTCGCTGCCGAAAGACCGGGGGCAGGGGTCTCCTCGACCACCTTCTGGTTGCGCCGCTGCAGCGAGCAGTCGCGTTCGCCAAGCGCGATAACCTTGCCTTTGCCATCACCGAAGATCTGCACTTCGACATGGCGGGCCTCGGCAACGAAACGCTCGATATAGACGCGCGCGTCGCCGAAGCTTGCCCGCGCGGTGCGCTGCACGCTTTCGAAGGAAGCCCTCAGGCTTTCCGGATCGGCGCAGAGCTGCATGCCGATGCCGCCGCCGCCGGCCGTGCTTTTCAGCATGACGGGATAGCCGATCGTCTCGGCGGCCGAAAGCGCTTCATCGGCGCTTGAAAGCAGACCCGTGCCGGGCAAAAGCGGCACGCCGCTCACCTTGGCAAGTTCACGGGCCGTATGCTTGAGGCCGAAGGCCGAAAGATGTTCGGGTCGGGGACCGATAAAGGTGATGCCTTCGGCGGCAAGGCGCTCGGCAAAGCTGATATTTTCCGAAAGGAAGCCGTATCCGGGATGTACCCCTTGCGCGCCCGTCGCCCTGCAGGCGGCGATGACGGCATCGACATTGAGATAGCTTTCGCTGGCCGGCGCCGGCCCAAGGCGGACCGCTTCATCGGCGATTAAAGCGGGTTTTGTGAAGCGGTCGGCATCGGAATAGACGGCGACGGAGGCGATGCCCATCCGTCTCAGGCTCTTGATAACCCGAATGGCGATTTCGCCCCGGTTGGCGATCAGGACTTTCTTGAACATGCTCAGTCCTCGCCGTCCCAGATCAGCACCCGGATCGGCGTCGGGTCGAAGCCGTTGCAGGGATTGTTGATCTGCGGGCAATTGGAGATGACGCAGAGCACATCCATCTCGGCGACGAGCTCGACATAGTCGCCGGGCGCGGAGATGCCATCGACGATCGTCATCTCGCCATTCGGCTTGATCGGCACGTTCATGAAGAAATTGATGTTCGGCACGATGTCGCGCTTACTCATGCCATGTTTGCTGACCTCGAGGAGGAAGTTGTCGCGGCACGCATGCAGATATTTCGTGCCGTGGCCGAAGCGCACCGTATTGCTCTCGCAGGAGCAGGCGCCGGCCGACGTGTCATGACGGCCGCAGCTGTCGGCCGTCATGGTCAGCATGACGTTTCCTTCGTTCGACATGATCTTCGTGCCGATGCCGATATAGGCGGCGCCCTGCGTGCGCATCGTGTCCTGATTGGAATAGCGCTCGGAGAAATCATCGGCCCGGTAGAAGAGCGTGTCGATCGCCTGCTGGCCGAAACTGTCCTCTATGCGGATCGTCTGACCCTTGCGCACGATGCCGGACCACGGGGCTTCGGCCGCTATGAAATGATCCTGAGCGGCGTTTTGCGGGCTGCGGGCAGGGGAGGTCTGGATGAAATCGGACATGATCGTTTCCTCAGGCCAGCATCAGGGCATTGTTTTCGAAGCCGCGCACGGCTTCGGCCGTTGCCGTGCGGCAAAGATCATCCGCAGCCGGCACGGCCGCCCTGTAGCGGGTGATGACGACAGGCTTCGGCTGATAGGCGGGATCCGGATCGAGCGGATGCGGGCAATTGGAAAAGCCGACCAGCATGTCCATCTCGGCGCGCAGCTCGACGTAATCGCCGCTATTGGAACGCTTGCCCTGCCAGCTGAAGCCGCCGGCCTCGGCGAGGCGGACAGGGGCAAAAAGATTGAGCATACCGGGGATGTCGCGGCGATCGAGACCGAGCTTGCCGGCCACGAGGACCAGGTTGTCGCGGGTGTTGCGGGTCTTCTCGCCGGGATATTTGGCGGCGTTCGAGGCAGCCGTCGAGCCGCCCATCAGGCAGTCATGGGCGCCGGAACTATCCTCCGTCATCGAGAACATGACGCGGCCCATGTCGGAAAAGATCACGCGCCCCTTGCCGAGCGCCGTCGTCCATTGGACCTTTGCCGTATCGACAAGATTGATCCGTTCGCTGGTATCGGCGGCGCTCCAGGCGACCAGGGCCACGGTGGAATTGCCCTCGGCCTGATCGACGCGGATCGCCTCGCCGCGTTGAAGTTTCGTCGACCAATACCAGCCGCCGGGGACGGTTTCCTGATGGATGATAGCCGCGGCGGCGATTACCGGAGCCGGCAAAGGGCTTGGGCTAGGCAGGGCCTTGGGGGCGAATTCCAGCCCCTTCTTCTGATGCTCCTCATAGCGCGCGCGATTGGCGGCGATCTCTTCGGGGGAACGTCTCACATGCATCATCGCATCTCTCCTGACGGTGCCAGGTCGTCCCGGCTGCGCCCCAGGGAAGCGACCGGGCCGTCCCGGTCGGGGCTGAACATCGATGGTTCGCCGGCAAGGCGCGGCGGCCAGATGGAAATGTCCTTGGTGATAGTGGCGCCGTAGCGCTCTTTTTCTTCCGGTCGGTCGCGGCGCCGTTCGAAGGCGACGACGCGGCTTGCCAGCGTGAAGGCTTCGCGCATGTCGTGCGTGACCATGACGACTGTCATCTGCGTTTCGTGCCAGAGCCGCTTCATCAGCGTGTGGATTTCGGCGCGAATGCCGGGATCGAGCGCACCAAAGGGTTCGTCGAGAAGCAGCACCTTCGGCTTCATGATGAGCGCTTGGGCGAGCGCCAGGCGCTGCTGCATGCCGCCGGAGAGCTGAGCCGGATATTTGCTCTCCGAACCGGCGAGCCCGACCTCGGCGATCAGCTCTCGCGCTTCCGCAATGGCGTTGCGGCGCGCAGCGCCGAAGAGCCTGGCCTTGTAGCGCGCGGCGGATAGTTCCTTGCCGAGCAGCACATTGCCGAGCACCGTCAGATGCGGAAAGACGGAATAGCGTTGGAAGACGACGCCGCGATCCGCTCCCGGCTCAGGCGGCAGCGGCTCACCGTCGAGCAGGATCTTGCCCCTGGTCGGCCGCTCCTGGCCGAGCAGCATGCGCAGGAAGGTGCTTTTGCCGCAGCCCGACGGGCCGACAAGGGCGAGAAAGGCGCGCGAGGCGACGGTCAGCGACAGGTCCTCGAGCACGATCTGGTCGCCATATTCCTTCCAGACCCTTTCGATCTTCAGCTCGCTCATCCTTGCTTCTCCAGTTCCGACCACGGGAAGACGGCGATGCGCAGGCGGTCGAGGAGGGCGTTCATGACGACGGCAAGCAGGGTGATCCAGACGACATAGGGAAAGATGATGTCCATCGAGAGATAGCGGCGGACGAGAAAGATGCGGTAGCCGAGGCCGGATTCCGAGGAGATCGCCTCGGCCGCAATCAGGAACAGCCATGCGGGGCCGAGCTGCAGTTTTAGGCAGGTGATCAGCCGCGGCAGGATCTGCGGCAGCACGACACGCAGGCCGATCTGCCAGGAGGAGCCGCCGAGCGTCTCGGCCTTGACGATCTGCTCGCGCGGCAATTCCAGAGCCTTCAGTGCGAGATCACGGATCATCGTCGGCGCGACACCAATGACGATGAGGGTGATTTTCGAGGTTTCGCCGAGCCCCATGATGATGAAGAGGATCGGCAAGAGCGCCAGCGGCGGCACCATGGAGATGACGGCAATGAAAGGGGCAAGAAGCGCCCTGAGATAGGGCAGCATGCCAATCAGCATGCCGATGACGAGTGCAATCATTGTCGAGATGCCGAGGCCGGAGAGCAGGCGGATCAGGCTTGCGCCCGTGTCCGACCAGAGCAGGAATTCGCCGGTGCGCGGATCGGCGACGAAGGCCAGACGATTGATCGCATCGGCAAAGCCGGCAAGGCTCGGCAGAAGCTTGTCATTGGCGTTCGCAGCCAGTCGTGTGGCCGAGCCGAAGGCATAGGCAAGGGCAAGCAGCACGAAGGGCAGCATCATCAAGGCTAACTGTGCCCCGCGGCTCGGCCTCGTGTTGATCCAACGCATGGGAAATGCTCCGCTGGTGAAGGAGGGGAGGCGGCGGTAAACCACGCCTCCCTGCGATTAGAGCGAACCGTCGGCGGCGGCCTTCATGTAGGTCTCGGTGAAGCGCAGCTTCACATTGCCGGTATCGCCAAGAACCTTGCCATCAGGCATTTCGATGCCGATGACATCGGCTGACGGCGCACCGTTGCCGAGCAGCCCTTTTTCGAAGAGAAAGTTGCGCACCAGATCCATAGTCTTCGGCAGGCTCGGCGAGGCGGTGAAGGCAACGGCATCTGCCGGCTTGTCGAAAAGCTTGGTGGCGGCGAGTTGAGCGTCAAAGCCGGCAAGATCAGTGCCGGATGCCGAACCCATGGCCTCGCGGGCTGCCTTGCCCTCGGCGGTTTCGGCGCGCAGCAGGGCGGCCGTCTCGTACCAGATGCCGGCAAGCGCCTTGCCGAAGTTCGGATTGTCTTTCAATACGCCGCTATTGGCGACCATCAGGTCGATGATTTCGCCCGGCACCTGCGAACTGTCAAAAACCTTCTTGGCCGTGGGGTCTTCGAGGATGGTGGAGACCAGCGGGTTCCAGGTGACGACGGCGGTAACGTCTGGTGTCTTGTAGGCCGCGACCATGTCGGCGTCGGAGGTGTTGACCACCTTAACGTCACGCTCCGTCAGCTTGATGCTTTCGAGCGCGCGGGCGAGCAGGTAGTGCGAGACGGAGAATTCGACGAGGTTGACGTTCTGGCCCTTGAGATCGGCAAGGGCAGTCTTGTCCTTCAGGATGACCGCATCATTGCCGTTCGAGAAGTCGCCGACGATCACCGCTGTTGTATCGACGCCGCCGGCGGCCGGGATCGACAGGCCATCCATGTTGGTCAGCGTCACGGCATCGAAGGCTCCCGCCGTGTACTGGTTCATCGACTCCACGTAGTCATTGAACTGTGTGACATCGATCTTGATGCCGTATTTGTCGGCCCATTTCTTGACGATGCCGTGATCTGCGGCATAGCCCCAGGGCATCCAGCCGACATATATGGACCAGGCGACCTTGAATTCGCTCTTCTGCTCGGCCGTGGCGATGGAGCTGAAACCCAGCGCCAGCGACGCCGAAAGGGCGGTGATGGAAAGGATCTTCGAAAAAGTCTGCATTGAAATTCCCCTTTTGCTTTTCTTCAAAAGGGATCGGCAATGACCATCGTGCCGCCAATCCCTTGGCTTACGAGGTCTCCCGGGCTTTTGTCCCGCCGTGCACCCGACAGGATTTCTCCCCCGCCGGTGATGGCTCTCGGACCAGCCGCGCTTCAGAAAGCGCCGGAACCCTAGCCACCAACTCTGTTCATATCGAAGCAAGCGCTATGCCAGATCTTACATCCGGTTGATTTTTAATGATAAAGTTACGTTTCCTGCGGAGCGTTGCTTAAAAAGTGCATCCAGTTGCTCAATGAATGTGCATCTGGAAATAGAATTGGACCTATGTCGAGCATTGGCCTGAATACCCGCGGACCCAGAAAGTCGCGCAGGTTGCCCATCTTCGGATAGTGCGGCGCTCCTATTGAAATGGCTGCGACAGTCTAGTTTAAATTGTTGAATCGTGGAATATGATCGAATAGTTGCATTTCCGAGGCGGTCGTCGGTGCGGCTTCGGATGGGATCAGCGATCATCGGGCCAGCTTTCGAATGACGACTGCCCAATGGTTTCGTCACCGACGCCAGTTGACTCGAACATCGGTCGATGAGGTAGCGCATGGAGGTTGCAAATGTCTCGCCATAAGCTGTCTTTCGTTCTCGTGCTTGCATCGCTGCTTGCTGCCCAGACTGTAGAAGCGGACGGTCCCGGCGGTGTTGCCCGTAGCTTCAAGTCGGCACCAATATTCCTTTATATTTCCGAAGGACGCCGGACTGCCGCGCCCTTTGCGCACGTAATGTTTTGTGCCCGACATCCGGATGAGTGCTCTGTTCGCGGTAAAGCTTCGCAAATCCTGCTGAGCCCTTTTGCAGACAAGCAGCTTCACGCTGTTAACGCCTCGGTCAACGGCTCGATTCGTCCGGTCGACGAGCAGTCCGATCAGGGCGATGTCTGGCAGGAGAACGTCGAGTCCGGCGATTGCGAGGATTATGCGCTGACAAAGCGTGACCACCTGATCGCGCTGGGCTGGCCGTCGAAAGCATTGCGCATTGCCGTCACCAAGACGTCCAGCGGCAAAGGCCACGCGGTCCTGGTCGTCAGGACCGACCGTGGCGACCTGGTGCTTGACAACCGTACGAATGAAATCAGGGACTGGAAGGATGCCGATCTTCGCTGGCTGATGATCCAGTCTGGCGAAGACCCGCGCGTATGGTTCGAACTTTAGATCCAGCGGACCGGTTTCCGATGCCGGCTTCGTTCGGTGACATCGCGTTCGAGCTCATCGAGCCGTGCAAGACAGCAAGGCGGCCCTATTCTCCGGTAAAGATGACCATGAAGCGCTTGCGCGACCGTTCGATATGGTCGCGCATCGCTGCTTCGGACGCAGCCGAATCCCGTTGCTTGATGGCGAGAATGATGCGGGCATGTTCATCGTTCGCGTCGGATGTCGCGCGCGAATGAAAATAAAGGCGGAACAGATGCACATGCGTGTGCAGGCGCGTCAGCGTTTCGTGGATGAGGCCGTTCCCGCTGCCGAGTGCGATCATGTCGTGAAAGGCGCCGTCGCTCTGGGCGAACCGACCATAGGCTAGCCGCGCATCCTCTTGCCGGATGCTACGCATTTCGCCATCGATGGCTTCGAGAGAGGCAATCATCTCCTCACTCATCATTTCGGCGGCGCGAGCTGCGGCGAAAGGTTCGACGAGCAGCCGCAGTTCGTAAAGTTCCTGCAATCGGTAGCGATCCATCTGCGGGGCCGCACTGTAGCCGATCAGATGCGTCTTGACGACGAGGCCTTGAGCTTCCAGCCGCGAAAGCGCTTCGCGGATCGGCGTCTGCGAAACCCCGAGCTCGCGAACGAGGTTATCGACGGATATACGGCCTCCGGGTGGAATCTTGAGCGACATCAGCTGCGCATAGATGGCGCTGTAGACCTCGTCTCCAAGGCGCGGCGGGCGACGCAGCAGGCCGGTCTCGTTTCGAATTGAGCCGTTAATCTCTTTTGCCATTCTCGATATGCTCCCTTGACGCCAAATCCTCCTATCAGCATAGTGGCCTCGCTGCAATCAGATATCCGATCGGATTTTACGTCGTGACTGTTGTTGATGCCGCCCGTCTCGCGAATCTTGCTGACTGTGCTCTTGAGAGGGCTGGCGTCCCTAGTGACCATGCGATCCAACAGCGCGATCTGCTGATGGAAGCGGAATTGCGCGGCGTATCGTCCCATGGGCTGTTGCGGCTCGACCGTATCATCCGGCGTATCCGGAATGGCGTGACCAATCCGAAGGCGCGCGGCAGCCACGAATGGCGGGGAAGCGCCTTCCTCGCAGTTAACGGCGAACGGGGCCTTGGGCCTGTGATCGCCAATGCGGCGCTGGAGGCCTTAAAGACGAGGGCGACGGAGACCGGCGTCGCCATTGGCGCCATCCGCAATTCCAATCATATCGGCATGCTTGGCTGGTACGCCGAACGTATCGCCACGGACGGCTTCACCATCATCGCGCTTTCGACCAGCGAGGCGCTGGTGCATCCATGGGGTGCCCGCAAGGCCATGCTCGGCACCAATCCTATCTCCATCGGCGTCCCGACCGGCGGTCAGCCATTCATGATGGACACCGCAACCAGCTTAGTCTCTATGGGCGAGATCCACGATCACGCCAGCCGCGGGCAAGCGATTCCGCCCCATTGGGCGCTCGATGCCGACGGCAATCCGACGACCGATGCCAATGCGGCAAAGAACGGCTCGATCGCGCCCTTCGGACAGGCCAAGGGCTATGCGCTCGGCCTCGGCTTCGAGCTTATGGTCAGCAGCCTGACGGGTGCCGCGCTCGGCCGTGACGTCCGTGGCACGCTTGACGATACCAGCGTCTGCAACAAGGGCGATCTCTTCATCGTCATCGACGGCCCGCGCCGCGACCTGCAGGCATATCTTCAAGACATTCGCAATGCACTGCCGGCGGAAGGCTTTTCCGAGGTGCTCGTCCCGGGCGAGCGTGGCCGCGCCTGCCGCGACAAGCGCTTGAGCGAAGGCGTCCCGATCGCGGACGAGGTCTGGGAACGCCTACAGGTATTGGCCGGCGTCAAGGCCGCGGCATAGAAATTCAGGAGGTTTGGATTTGTCGCTATTTGGAGCCATGCGCACACCGCGCAATCTCGTCTTCGGGGCGGGTCAGCGCGGCGCACTTCCAGGCTATGCGGCCAGGCTCGGCCGCCGTGCGCTCGTCGTTACGGATGCCCGCTTGAGTGAAGACGCCGATTTCCGCAGGCTCATGGATGGGCTGAAGGCCGCAGGCGTCGAGTTCAGCATCTTCGACGGCACGATTGCCGAACTGCCGCTCGAATGTATCGCCAAGGGTGTCGAAACCGGCAAGGCCTTCGGCGTCGATCTTGTCATCGGAATCGGCGGCGGCAGTTGCCTCGATGCAGCCAAGGTCGCGGCCCTGCTGCTCGCCCATCCCGGCAAGGCCTCGGACTACTACGGCGAATTCAAGGTTCCTGGGCCCGTCCTGCCGCTCATTCTGCTGCCGACCACGTCGGGAACCGGTTCGGAAGTGACGCCGGTCGCTGTGATCACCGACCCGGACCGGGCGATCAAGGTTGGTATCGCCAGCCCGCACCTGATCTGCCATACCGCGATCTGTGACCCCGAACTGACCTATTCTTGCCCGCCCGTCCTGACTGCCGTCTCCGGCGCGGATGCGCTGACGCATGCAATCGAAGCCTATACGACGATCCGTCGCCAGCCGACGGCAAGCATCGTCCACGAGCATGTCTTCCTCGGCAAAAATGCCTTGAGCGACGCCTATGCGCTGATGGCGATCTCCCACATTTCCGCCAGCCTGAAGCGCGCGTGTGAGAACGGCAATGACCGGGAAGCCCGCGAACGCCTGATGTTAGGAGCCACCGCCGCCGGGCTTGCCTTCGGCACGGCCGGGACGGCGGCGGCGCATGCCGTGCAATATCCCGTAGGCGCGATGACGCATACCGCACATGGAGCAGGGGTGGCCGTAATGATGCCCTATGTGATGGAATTCAACCGCAGCTATTGCGAACTGGAGCTTGCCGAGATCGGCCAGGCGATGGGGCTGGAGCTTGCGGACAAGTCCATCTCCGAAAGGGCTGACGCCACGATCGATGCTGTCGCCACCATCTTCGCGTCCATCGGTATCCCGAAAACCATTGCCGATCTAGGCATCGTCGTGGCGCAACTGCCCCAGGTGGCTGAACAGGCCATGAGCAGCGCCCGGCTGATCAAGAACAATCCGCGTCCTCTCGACCTGACGACGATGGCGATCCTGGTGAACGCTGCCTTCACAGGCGATAGGGCCCGCCTGAGAGCCAACGCAGGTGCACGAAAGATAAACTGACGATGACAATGACGCAGAAGATTACCCCGCAGGTCGGTTTCGATCTCAAATCTGTTCCGACCGATCTTTTCATCGGCGGCAAATCGCGGGACGGTTCGTCCGGCAAGCGTCTCGATGTCTTCGACCCCTCGACCGGTGTGGTGATCGCCGCTGTGGCGGACGCCTCGATCGAGGATGCGCTCGATGCTGTGAGTGCCGCTTACGAGGCTGGACCGGCCTGGGCAGCGACGGCTCCGCGCAGGAAGTCGGAGATCCTGCGCCGTTGCTTCGAGTTGATGATCGAAGGCAAGGACATGCTTGCCGAGCTCATCAGCCTAATGTCTATACACGCGATCTCGCCCGCGGCCTGCGCGTTTCGAAGCGACTGGAGGCTGGCATGATCGGCCTCAACCGCGGCATCGTCTCGGACCCGCCGCGCCATTCGGCGGCGTCAAGCAGAGCGGCCTCGGGCGCGAAGGCGCTCATCACGGCATCCTGGAATCTTCGGAGACCAAATATATCGCGGCCACCTGGTAGGCCGCATTAGGGAGGAAGAACATTGAAGATTACCAAAGTTGAACCTTTTCAGATAACGCTTGGCGAAGGTGCCGGCTCATCGAAGAGCGCGTTCGTCCGCATCGAGACGGAGGATGGCGAATTTGGCCTCGGCGAAGCCTCGCCCATGCAGGGGGGCTATGCCTCGCTGGTCGTCATCGCCCGGGACATGGCGCCGTTTCTGGTGGGCAAAGATGTTCTCGATCATGCGGTTCTGCTCGATCAGCTTTTTCATCGCTGCGTGAAGCTCGGACCGGAAGGTATTACCACTGCGGCTCTTGCCGCTCTTGATATTGCTCTTTGGGATCTGAAGGGAAAGCTGTTCAAGCAGCCTGTCTATAAGTTGCTCGGCGGTGCCTGGAAAACCAGCCTTACCTGCTATTCATCGATCGGCGGTAACGCGGCAAGAACGGTCGACGAGGTTGTCCGCATCGTCGAAAGGCGCGTCGCCAAGGAAAATCCAGCTGCCGTCAAGATCCGCTGGGACGGCGACCGTAGCCGTCAAGATGTCGATATCCCCGGCGACATCGCCAAGGCAAAAGCCGTGCGCAAGCTGCTCGGTGATGATTTCGTTCTCGGCTTCGACGCCAATAATGGCTATTCCGTCGGCGGCGCCATGCGCGTCGGCCGCGTCTTGGAGGATCTGGGCTACACCTGGTTTGAGGAGCCGGTGCAGCACTATAACGTCCGCGCCATGGGTGAGGTCGCGCAACGGCTCGACATTACCGTCTCGGCCGGAGAACAGACCTACACGTTGCAGGCCCTGCGCGATCTCATCGATGCAGGTGTCCGTATGGTCCAGCCCGACATCGTCAAGATGGGCGGTATTACCGGCATCATGAAATGTGCAGCCATCGCACATGCCGCCGGCGTCGAGCTCGTGCCGCACCAGACGCAGCCGACCGTCGGCCATCTCGCCAATATTCACGTTCTCAGCACCATCATGCATTTAGCCAAGCCGGTTGAACTGGCGGATAACTGGGAGAGAGGAGCTCCCGTATTTGTCAATCCATCGGAGCCGAAGAACGGCCGGTTCGAACTGCCGCAGGCACCGGGCCTCGGTATGGAATTCGATGCCGCTGAAATGGAGCGGCGCAAAATCGCAATACAGCATTAGCCGCAGCAACACTATCCTTGGGAGGAAGGAAATGAGCTCGTCACGCAGAGAATTTCTGATTCAGTCCGGACTGGCCGTCACGACGGCCGCCGTCGCTTCGACGATCGGTCTGGGCAGAGCCCGAGCCGGCGATATGGATACGATTTCGATCGCGCTCGCATCCCGCGCACCGGTCGGCCTCAATCCACAACAGACTGGCCTGAACGGTGGTGACAACTGGGCGGTCAACCAGCTCTTCGACACGCTGGTGAAGCCGCCGGAGGGTCGTTGGGCCGTCAAGCCGGATGAATTCCTGCCGAGCATTGCTGAGAGTTGGGAATCGTCGGCCGATGCCAAGACATGGACGTACAAGATCCGCAAGGGCGTCAAATTCCACAAGAACTACGGCGAGGTCACGGCCGACGATGTGGTCTTCACTTTCCAGCGGCAGCTCGACCCCAAGCAGGTGACGGCAAACAAGGTGATCTACGCCAATATCGCCAGCTGCGAAGCCGTCGATCCCATGACCGTCCGCTTCACCCTGAAGAGCCCTGACCCGCTCTTCAATGGAAGCTGCGCTTCCACGCTCAGCGTCTCGATCTTGTCGAAGAAGGCATTCGAGGAAAAAGGGGAGCGGTTCAATACCGACGCGATCGGTACTGGGCCGTATCAGCTTCAAACCTTTGATGCCAATGACGGCCTTCTTCTCACTGCCTTTCCTGAACACTTCGACGGACCGCCGGCGACCCCCAACCTTCGCATTACCTTCATCGCCGATACGACCGCACGAACGCTCGCTTTCGCGGCCGGCCAGGTCGACATGATCGAAGGCGTGCGCGCGCCGGGATGGATCGAGACGATGAAGCAGCGGTCGGCTGACACCATCTTCGACGCGACGGCTCCTGGCTCGCACAACACGCTGAACATCAATCTGACGCGTAAGCCGCTGGACAATCTGAAGGTCCGTCAAGCGATCCGCTATGGCATCGACAACGCGGCGATTGCCGCCGCTTTCCAGGGCATCGCAAGCCCGATGGTCGGAATTATCGCCTCGCAATTTGCAGGCTCGGTAAAGGTGGCGGATCTGCCTGCGGAACTGCAATACAAACCGGATCCGGCAAAGGCCAAGGCACTGCTTGCCGAGGCGGGCTTTCCCAACGGCGTTACCATTCCCTGCTATGTCAGCCAGCGGGAAGACTATGCCTCGATCATGCTGATGATCCAGGAGCAGTTGCGCGCCTCCGGTATTACGCTCGACCTGAAGATCATCGATCACACCACGTTCCACTCCGACAATCGCCAGGACAAGAACGCGCTCGCGCTTTATTCCTCGAGCTTCCCGCCGGTTCCAACGCTGACGCTCGCATCGCAGCTCGCCGCTTCCGCGGAGGTCAAGACTGACGGCAAGGGTGGCGGCAATTACAGCCACTACGGCGTCGCTATTCCCGGGATCGACGACCTCCTTGCCAAAGCGCAGAACGAGCCGGACTTCGACAAGCGCATCGCCCTCATTCAGGAGGCGGAGAAGAAGGTGCTGACGGACCTGCCGCTGCTTGGGATCATCGCGCTGTCCTACGTGATCGCCAGGAACCCGCGGGTCGATATCGGCTACAAGGTCGAGTCGGGACCGGCCTATTGGTCGCTCGCAAAAGCCAAACGCGTCGGCTGAGGCGGGATCGTCCTGTTTGGTTGAGGATCGGTGGCGGTCGCTAGCCGGCGTACGGCAGACGGTGCACCGCTACTCCATCAGCTCCTCTCTAAGCCAGTTGCGGAAGAGGCGGAACGTTCTGGATCGGAGCTTCGATTCGGCGAACAGGAAGAAATAGTGTTCGTGTACCGTTTCGTTTTCGAAGAGGGCGACGAGCTGGCCGTGGGCGAGCTCCTGCTCGACCAGCCGGCGGCGTACGATGGCGATACCGAGACCTTCGACGGCGGCGGTCGGTTCAAGCCCGGAGCTTTCCATGTCGATGAAGCGCGTATGGGCGAAGATCCTTGGCGCGCGGGGGCCGAGCCAGCGTTCCCAGTTGCGGGTGAATTCGGCCGAGCGCAAAAGTGTATGGCACTCCAGATCCTCAGGTGTTTCGAGTTTCGGGGCGCGGCGCAGATACGAGGGGCTACAGACCGGTGTCAGGTCGGCGTCGCCGAGCATTTCACAGACGAAGCCCTTGCGGCTGACCGCTTCGCCGACATGAATCGTGCCGTCGACGCTCTCGATGTCCTGAGCGCTGGTGACGAATTTCACCACGATATCGGGGTTGCGGGCATAAAGTGTGCCGAGCGCCGGCATGATGCATTTTTGCAGGAAGACGCGCGGGCTGCCGATTACCAGCGGCCGCCGTTCGATGCCGACGGCAAGATCGCTCGTCACACCGCGGATCGCATCGAGCGAGCCATGAATTTTCGCCCAGTAGACCTCACCGGCAGGCGTAAACGAAATGCGCCGATGCGAGCGCTCGAAGAGATCGCAGCCGAGAAAGGTTTCGAGATTCTGAATTTGCCGACTGACGGCGCCGGCCGTCAGGCAGAGTTCGTCAGCCGCCTTGGCGATGCTCATGTGCCGCCCGACCACCTCGAAAATCGGCAGCGAGGTCATCGGCGGCAGGCTCCGCCCCGGTCTCTGCACCATCCCTCATCCTCCTCGTCTTCTCCATAACTTTTCGTTGAGAAAAACTCAATCGAGAGGAAAAAAATTCGATTTTTTGCCTCCTGGAGCGGCATTACGGTTACTGCAGGAATGAATGGGAGGAGAACAATGAAACGCCTGTCACTGGCAAGCCTAGCCGCAGCGCTTGCAACCGCCACCGCACTCGCCGCCGTTCCGGCCTCGGCCGAACAATTGCGCGTCGGCCTCGCCGCGCTCGCGACCTCGGTCGATCCGCACTTCCACCGCGCCGGCTACAATTTCGATCTTCGCGAAAACGTCTCGGATGCGCTTGTCTATGCCAACGGCGTCAACGGCAGTGTCGAACCGCGCCTTGCGCAATCCTGGCGCATCGAAGGCGACACGAAATGGATCGTCACCTTGGAGCCGAAGGCCAAGTTCGATGACGGCAATCCGCTCGGCGCCGACGACGTGATCTATTCGCTCTGCCGGGTGCGCAACGTTCCGAACAGCCCCGGTCTCTTTTCCAGTTTCATCGCCACGATCGCGGGCATCAAGGATATCGGCGACGGAAAGATCGAGATCGACACCAAGAAGCCCGATCCGAACCTTCTGCGCAGCCTCAGCAATATCGGCATCGTCGAAAACCCCACGGGCCGTACGCTGGCCTATGACGACAAGACTTGCGGCAATGACAACTGGCTGGATACGGCCGGCTTCAACAATGGCAAAATCTCGCCCGGTATTGGCCATTACAAGGTCAAGACGTTCACACCCGATGTCGAGATCGCGCTGGAGCGCAACGAACAATATTACGGCACGCCCGCCGCCTACGATACCGTGCTGGTCAAATCGCTGCCCGATAACAGTGCCCGCATCGCTGCACTACTCGGTGGCTCGGTGGACGTCATCAATGCCGTGCCGATCAACAGCATCGACAGTATCCAGTCCTCCGACAAGCTGCATCTTTCCTCCATGCCTTCGACGTTGTTGATCTTCCTGCTGCCAGACCAGGGCCAGGAACCGACGCCGAAAGTTTCCGGCACGAATGGCAAGAACCCTTTCCTCGATCCGCGCGTGCGCCGGGCGCTGAGCCTCGCCATCAACCGCGACGAAATCGCCGAGAAGATCATGGGTGGCATGGCGCAGCCGGCGAGCCAGATCATCGTCGACGGCATCTTCGGACATAATCCGACGCTCGAACCCTACCCCTACGATCCGCAGGAGGCAAAGCGCCTGCTCGCCGAGGCCGGCTATCCGAACGGCTTCTCGCTGACGCTGAGCGCGCCCAGCGACCGTTACGTCAACGGCGCGCAAGTGGCTCAGGCAGTCACGGCCATGCTTTCGCAGATCGGACTCAACGTGACGCTCGAGACTTTCCCGCTCAGCATCTACTTCACCAAGGCGAGCGCCTACGAATTCAGCCTCTATCTCGCGGGTGCTGCCGCCGATACCGGCGAAGGCCTCAGCCAGATGATCAACGTCGTCGGTACCCGCAATCCGGATCGCGGCTGGGGCGGCGCCAATCGCGGCCGCTATTCGAGCCCGGTGACCGACAAATTCCTGGAAGAGGCGCAGTCGACGCTCGACGACGCCAAGCGTGACGAACTGCTCCGCTCCGCCGTCGCCCAATCCCGCAAGGACGAGGCTTTGGTGCCGCTCTATCACGAGTTCGGCGTCTGGGGTGTGCGCAACGGCGTGCATTTCGATGCCAATGCAAACCTGACCAACATTTTCTACACAGCGCGTCCCGAATAACGCGCGGTAACTTGGCAAGGCGGCTTCGTTCCGCCTTGCCCCTTTCCTCACGAGAGTTCGAAGCCAGATGGGTACTGAATTCAACGACGCGCTCGCGTCGCAATACGACTATCGAGGACTGCGGGAAGCTTTTGCGGCACCTGCGCTCTACCAGGCTTTCCTTGATGTCGAGAAGGCCGTGGCGCTCGCTCAGGGGGAGCTCGGCATGATACCGTCGGCCTCCGCCACTGTTATCGCCGGCCATTGCCGCTATGAATGTCTCGACATGCAGAGGCTCGAAGTCTCCTACCGCACGACCCGACATCCGTTGATGCCGCTCATCAACGAACTCCTCAGGCTCTGCGGACCCGAGCACGGCGGTTACGTCCACTGGGGTATCACGACGCAGAACGTCATCCAGACAGGTCTGCTCCTGGTCGCCAAGCGTGCGCAGACGGTGCTTGACGGACTGTTCGCCGATATCCTGCGTCATCTCGGACGCCATGCGCGCAACCACGCCAATACTGTCATGGCGGCGCGGACCCATTACCGCCACGCCGTGCCAATCACCTTCGGCTTCAAGGTCGCCGTCTGGATCGAGGAATTCCTGCAGGCCGCGGACCGGCTGAAGGAAGCCGAAAAGCGGGCTTTCGTGGTCATGACTGGCGGCGCGGTCGGCTGCTTCTCGGCGCTCGGCCGTGAAGGCCCTGCCTTCCAGTCGCGTGTCGCTGCCTTGCTCGGCATGGGGGAGATGGCAATTCCCTCGCGGGCGATCCGCACGCATATGTGCGAATATGTCAATGCACTGAGCCTTGCGGCCTCCGTCTGCCATAAGATCGCCGAGGAGGTCTATCAGAGCGCATCGGAAGAATACGGAGAGTTGCATGAGGGTCGTATCGAAGGCACCATCGGCTCCTCCACCATGCCGCAGAAGATCAACCCCATCCTCTGCTACGGCATCGTCGCCAACAGTAACAGGCTCTATTCCTGCGCCGGCATGCTGATGGCGACAGCACACCGCCCCTTCGAGTCGGACGGAAGCGCCAATCAGATGTTCGAGGACGGACTGGCCGAGGTCATCAACGCCATTTCCGAAATCCTCGTGCGGACCGAACTTCTGGTGCGTGACCTCCATGTCGATCCGGCACGGATGCGGGCCAATCTCGACCTGTCGCATGGTTCGATCTTCGGCGAATATGCCATGATGCAGCTCGGCAAAACGCTCGGCAAGCATCGGGGCCACGAGCTGGTGCATGACGCCGCGATCGCTGCGGCCGATGGCAAGTCGCCGTTCCTGGAGGAGCTTGCGCATCTGCCGGGTGGCGCGCAGCTCGCCTCGGATATCGAAGGCCGACTCGAAAAGGGCAGCATCAGCGGCATCTGCGCCGAATATGCGCAGTATTATGGATCACTGGCCGCTGATATCGCGGAGGCGATCCCGACGGCCGAAGCGCGCAACATCAACGTCTACCTGAGGGCCGACCGCTGATGCTCCCCTTCGTGCTGCAACGCCTGCTGCAAAGTATAATCGTCGTCCTTGTTCTGTCGGTCGTGCTTTTCGTCGGTGTCTGGATGATCGGCAATCCGGCCGATATCCTGATCTCCTCGGAAGCCTCCGAGACGGACAGGCTTGTGGCGATCACCGCGCTCGGCCTCGACAAGCCGCTCTGGCAGCAATATCTCGTCTTTTTGAACAATGCGGTACATGGCGACTGGGGCGCCTCCTTCGTCTACAAGGAGCCGGCGGTCAGCATCATCCTGCAGCGCCTGCCGGCAAGCCTGGAACTCGGCGCGGTCGCCTTCGTTATCGCGATCGCGATTTCTGTGCCTGCCGGGCTTTATGCGGGGCTGAGACCACAATCGCCGATCGGCCGCGGTATCATGGCCTTCTCGCTGATCGGCGTCAGCATTCCCACCTTTTGGCAAGGGATGCTGCTGATCGTCGCCTTCGGCATTGCGCTCCCGATCCTGCCCGTCGGCGACAGGGGACAGGTCGCCACCCATCTCGGCATCACCACCAGTCTCTGGACGCTCGATGGCTGGTCGCACATCGTCATGCCGGCCTTTAGCCTGGCGCTTCTGAAGATGTCACTCCTGATGCGTGTCACGCGCGCAGCAACGATGGAAATCTCGCGCCTCGATTTCATCAAGTTCGCCTATGCCAAGGGCGTGCGCACCCGCAAGGTCGTCGTCGGCCATATCCTGCGCAATGCGCTGGTGCCGCTGATCACCGTCACCGGCATCGAACTCGGCAATCTGCTCGCCTATGGCGTCATCACCGAAACAGTCTTTTCGTGGCCAGGGCTCGGCAAACTTCTCATCAACTCAATCAAGGTTCTCGACCGACCGCTGATCGTCGCGCAGCTCACCTATACGGCGCTACTCTTCATCGCCATCAATTTCATCGTCGATATCCTGCATATGGCGATCGATCCGCGCGTCAAATCCGTTCTGAGGCGCGCATCATGAGCACTACCGGTTTCAGGGACTTCGTGCGGCGTTTTGCAGAAAGCCGCAGTGCCGTCATCAGCCTTCTCATCTGTCTCGTCTTCGTGTTCTGCGCGCTCTTTGCGCCGCTGATTTCACCCACCGATCCTTACGACCTGACCAAGCTGCAGCTTTCGGATGCGCTGAAGCCTGCCGGCTCCAAACACGTGTTGCGCGGTGAAGAGATCCGCGCCGATTTCCGTATTGAAGGAGCCGCGATCTCGGCCCAGCCCGCCGCGACGGTCCAGACCCGCGAGACGATCGTCACGACGTCCTGCGGCGAGAACTGTCTGAGCGTCGGCATCCAACCGGAAGGCACGCCGCTCGCCAGCCTGCAGATCCGCAACCTGCCGGCGGGTGTGACAGTCGAGGGCGGCAAGAAACACATCGCCCAGCCCTGGTGGACGGTTACCAATCCCGAGGGCGGCAAGGTCAGGCTGACCGGAACGCTTCCGACGAATTTCAGCTTCGTCGCCATCGCGAAGTCGATGGATCAGGAAACCGGCTTCGTCTTCCGCCTCGGTACCGACAGCTTCGGCCGCGATATGCTTTCGGCGATCCTTTACGGCATCCGCATCAGCGTCTTCGTCGGTCTCGTGGCGGCGGGCTCCGCTTTGGTGATCGGTACCGGTCTCGGGTTGCTTTCTGCCTGGCGGGGCGGAGTGACAGACGCGCTCATCATGCGCGCCGTCGACTTCATGCTCGGCCTGCCGGCACTGCTCGTCGGTCTGGCGATCCTCGCCATCCTCGGTAACGGCGTCAGCAAGGTGGTGCTCGCCATCGTCATTGTGCAATGGTCTTACTATGCGCGCACGGCACGCTCCTTCGCCATGAGCGAGCTCGGCAAGGAATATGTCGAGGCGGCCCGCTGTCTGCGCCTTTCGCCGATGCGTATCATGCTGCGTCACGTGCTGCCGAACTGCATGCCGCAGATCATCGTGCTCTTCACGCTCAATATCGCCGCTGCGATCTCGCTGGAATCCTCGCTGAGTTTCCTCGGCGTCGGCCTGCCCCTGACCCGCCCTTCGCTCGGGATGCTAATTGCCAGCGGCTATGAATTCATCTTCTCGCATAAATACTGGATCAGCATCTATCCGGGTGTTGCCTTGCTGGTGATGATCGTCGCCATGAACCTGCTCGGCGATCGGCTGCGCGATCTCAACAATCCGCGACTCGACCGCTAGAGGAGCCGGAGATGACAAAACCCTTCTTTCAGGTCGACGGCCTCAATACCTGGTTCTTCACCCGTCAGGGAGTGATCAAGTCGGTGCGCGACATTTCCTTTAATCTCGGCCGCGGCGAAGTGCTCGGCATCGTCGGCGAATCCGGCTCGGGCAAATCGGTGACCGGCATGTCGATCATGGGCCAGATCGACGAGCCCGGCCGTATCGTCTCCGGCTCGATCATGCTTGACGGCGAGGAACTGACCGCGCTCAGTTTCAAGGAGATGCGCCCCTATCGCGGCCGGAAGATTGCCATGGTCTTCCAGAACCCATTGATGACGCTGAACCCGCTGATGCGGGTGCGGGACCAGATGTATGAGGCGATCGGCGAGCACGAAAACGTTTCCCGCAGGGAAATGCACGACCGTTGCATCGAGGCGCTGAAAGCGGTCGGCATTCCCTCTCCCGAAGAGCGGCTGAACGCCTATCCGCACGAAATGTCCGGCGGCATGCGCCAGCGCGTCGTCATCGCCACTGCTCTCTTGATGAATCCCGACATGATCATCGCCGACGAGCCGACGACGGCGCTCGACGTCACCATCCAGGCGCAGATCATCTACCATATCCGCCGCCAGATCGACGAGCGTGGCCTCGGCATGATCTGGATCACTCATGATCTCTCGACGCTTTCCGAACTCGCCGACCGGATCATGGTCATGTATGCCGGCGCGACGATGGAAGTCGGCACGACCGAGGAAATCATCGGGGCGGCGCGCCATCCCTATACCCGCAAGCTTCTCGATTCTGTGCCTTCGCGCAACGTGCCGGGCGAGAAGCTGAAGCAGATCCCGGGCAACATGCCTTCGCTGCTGACGCTCGGAAAGGGCTGTCCCTTCGCGAGCCGCTGCGAGCGTGCCACAGCGGTCTGCAATGAGCCGGTGTCGGCGACGGAGGCATCTGCCACGCACCGCATCTGGTGCTACCACCCATTCGAGGACTGAAAGCGTGAACGAGACCATTTTCGAGGCGAAGGATTTGTCGCGCAGCTTCATGGTGGGGCGCAGCGCCCTGCAGAAACTGGTGGACAGGCTTGCTGACATCCATCCGCCCGCCGCCCTGCGTGCTGTCGACAACGTCTCGTTGTCGCTGAAGGCCGGTGAAACGCTCGGCGTCGTCGGTGAGTCCGGTTGCGGGAAATCGACTTTGGCGCGCATGATTGCCGGCATCCTGCCGATTTCCTCAGGCGAGCGGCGATTTCGAGGCGAGGTCTATGAGAGCTTCCTTGCTCGCAAAAAGGACGCACTGAAGATTCAGATGGTCTTCCAGGACCCGCTCTCTTCGCTCAATCCGCGCTTGCGGGTGGGCGAGATCGTCGGCGAGGCGGCCGTGTTGCATGGCCTGGTGCGGCGCTCGAAGATGCGCGACTACGTCATCGACATCCTCGCTCGCGTCGGTCTGCCGGCCGATAGCATCAACCGCTATCCGCACCAGTTTTCCGGCGGCCAGCGCCAGCGCGTTGGCATTGCACGGGCGCTCGCCGTCAAGCCGGATATGCTGATATGCGACGAGGCAGTGGCGGCTCTCGACGTTTCGGTGCAGGCTCAGATCATCAATCTGCTGATGGACATCAAGCGTGACAGCGGTCTCGCCATGATCTTCATCAGCCACGACCTCGGCGTCATCCGCCATCTCTGCGACCGCGTCGCCGTCATGTATCTTGGCCGTGTTGTGGAACTTGCGGAAACCGAGCAGCTCTTCGCCGCCCCGACGCATCCCTATACGCGCATGCTGCTCGACGGTATGCCGAAGATTTCTCTCCAGCGCCGTCAGTTCATGCCAATCAACGGTGAAATCCCGTCGCCGCTTAATCCCCCGTCCGGTTGCCATTTCCATCCGCGCTGTCCGATGGCGACGGACCAATGCTGCTCCAGGCGACCGGAATTGCGTGAGGCGGCACCGGGGCATATGCATGCGTGCCTGAACATCGAGCCGGGTTGAAGAGGCCCGAAAAATCACGGGCATCTGCCAGCGCCGGTGGGCATCATGCGTTGAGCGCCAGACTGAGTCGCCGAAAGCGCCGAATTACCAGTCTCGACATCGTCTGATGGTCCGATCACAGCAGTAAGGGTTCTTCAGCGGCCTTCTCGCGCTTTCGTGCTGCGAAGAACGGATAGGCCGAGAACCACAAGAAAGATGCCGCAGATCAGTGCATTCCAGAAGAAGATCAGCTTTGCGGCGTCGCGGAATATCCATGGCGAAACAATAAGCCAGATACCGATCAAGAGATTCACCCACTCCTCCCACAGACGGTAGGAGGCGAGTGCTGCAGCGCTGAGGATGGCGACGGCGACGCCGCAGATGAGGACGTTCCAGGCGTCAGTGCCGAGCGGTACAGAATCCGGACTGAAGCTTCCAAGTGCCCAGGGGGAGGCGATAAGCTATACAGCGATGATGAAGGCGCTGTGGTCTTGCCAGCGACGACGTTCCATTTCTCGATCTCCCTGATTTCACGAAAGCCAATCACAGCTGGCGGCCCCATTGCGTCGGATCAAATCCTCGCGGAGACGAATTCCCATGGGCGCACATGGCCTGTTTTTGACAACCGTCAATGACCGTTTGTCGTGATTTCAAGATCATGACATCCTGACGATGAGGAGCAGCTCATGAAGGCAATGGTCCTGGAAGCGATCGGGACGCCCCTGCGTGCGATGGATCGGCCTGATCCCGTGCCCGCAGCGGGGCAATTGATGATGAGGGTCGAGGCCTGCGCCGTGTGCAGGACGGACCTTCATGTCTGCGATGGCGATCTCCCCAATCCGAAGCTTCCGCTCATTCCCGGCCATGAGACCGTCGGCATCGTCGAGGCGGTCGGGGAGGGGGTCGGGCCGTCGCGCATCGGGCAAAGGGTCGGCGTGCCCTGGCTCGGTCACACATGCGGTTGCTGCTCCTTCTGCCGGAGCGGAGAGGAAAACCTCTGCGACGAGCCACAGTTTACCGGTTACACGCGTGACGGGGGCTTTGCCACCCATGTCGTTGCGGATGCCGACTATGCCTTTGTACTCGACAGTTCGGCCGATCCCGTTGCGCTTGCGCCGCTCCTCTGCGCGGGCCTCATCGGCTGGCGTTCGCTGAAGAAGGCAGGTGACGGCAAGAGGATAGGGCTCTACGGGTTCGGCGCGGCCGCGCATATCATCGCGCAGATCTGCCGTTGGCAGGGCCGCGAGGTCTACGCGTTCTCTCGCCCGGGCGATGAGACAGCGCAACGCTTCGCGTTCGAACTCGGCGCCGTCTGGGCAGGAGGCTCGCATGAACTGCCGCCTGTAGCGCTCGATGCGGCCATCATTTTTGCGCCCGTCGGCGAACTCGTGCCTGCCGCATTGAAGGCGGTGCGGAAGGGAGGCCGGGTCGTCTGCGGCGGCATCCACATGAGCGACCTGCCCGCAATGCCCTATTCGCTGATCTGGGGGGAGCGAGCGGTGGTTTCGGTCGCCAATCTAACGAGGAAGGACGCCGAGGAATTCTTCCCCGTTGCCTATCAGGCAGGTGTCCGAACCCACACGAAAACCTATCCGCTTGCGCATGCCAATGCGGCGCTTGACGATCTGCGCGCCGGCCGTCTGAGCGGCGCGGCTGTCCTGAAGCCTTGAGTGGCGCTATCGGGATGGGGCGGTATCGGATCCGGTTTCGATCGTCTTGATAAAGACAGGCCCATCATCATCTCCCCGCCAGCGCCACGGTGTCGATTCTTCCCTATTCTGCGGCATCGATCCGATCATTGATGCGGGTCAATGCGTTGTCATGGGAGGATCGCAATACTGACGAAGCCAGGGGAACTGAAAGGTCTGCAGATGATCACCGAAGACCAGTCGGCAACCATTTCCTTTCTCAGGGACACGTTGTCCCGAAATGCTGCGCCTGTCGAAACGATCGAGACGCATATATCGCGGATATTCCTGGCCGGGGAGCGGGCGTACAAGATGAAGCGCGCCGTGAAGCTGCCCTATGCCGATTTCTCCTCTCCGGAGATACGCCTCGCCGCATGCCGCAAGGAAATCGAGTTGAATGCCCCGACCGCGCCCGGCATCTATCTCGGCGTCAGGACGATCACGCAGGAAGGGGACGGCAATCTTGCGCTCGACGGCCAGGGGCAATTGGTCGATGCTCTCGTGGAGATGCAGCGTTTCGATCAGTCGCTGTTGCTCGACCGTGTCGCCACGTCAGGCGGACTGACGGCATCGATGGTGAGCTCGCTGGCGAAGGCGATCGTCCGGTTCCACCGTCTCGCCCCGATCATCCATGACAGCTCAGGCGCGGCCAATATGGCTGCCGTTTTGAAGGTCAACGAGGCCGGCTTTGCGACCAGCCATGTTTTTTCTGCCGAAGAGGTTCGCGAACTGACAGCGGCCTTCGATCGCCGTCTGGCGCAACTGGCGGGATTGCTGGACCAGCGGGAACAGGCGGGCAAGGTTCGGCGTTGTCATGGCGATCTTCATCTTCGCAATATCTTCCTGCTCGATGGCGAACCCTGCCTGTTCGATTGTATCGAGTTCAACGATCAGATCGCGACGACCGATATCCTTTACGACCTTGCCTTCCTGTTGATGGATCTCTGGCATCGCGGGCATCCCGAATACGCAAATCTGGTGATGAACCGTTATCTTGACGAGATGGACGAGGAAGCCGGCTTTGCCGCGCTGCCTTTCTTCATCGCCGTGCGCGCGGCTGTGCGGGCGCATGTGACCGCCACCCAGGCGGAAGACGCGGGTGAACGGGCGGCGATGCTGGCCGGCGAGGCGCGCTCCTATTTTGAGCTTGCCCGCTCCTTGCTGCAGCCGGCGGCGGGACGGCTCGTGGCTATTGGCGGCCTCAGCGGATCGGGAAAGACGACGCTTGCGGAAGCGCTGGCGCCGCGCATCGGTCTGGCGCCAGGCGCGCGTATCATCGAAAGCGACCGCATTCGCAAGGCGATGCATGGCGTTCCGGCCGAGACGAGGTTGCCGCAGGCCGCATATCGACCCGAGATTTCCGCAAAGGTCTATCAGGAGATGGCCTGGCGCGCCCGGCTCATTCTTGCTGAAGGCGGTTCGGCGGTGGCGGATGCAGTCTTCGACAAGCCCGCCAACCGGCGGATGATCGACGAAGCGGCAGAAGAAGGCCACCATCTTTTCTCGGCCTTCTGGCTCGAAGCTGATGCGGCATTGCTGCTGCGGCGCGTTGCGGCGCGGACCGGCGGCCCATCCGATGCAACGATCGATATCCTGGCGCATCAGCTTGCACACGACACGGGTGACGTTGCATGGCCGCGCCTTGACGCCACCCGGCCTGCAGAAAGGATCGCCGATGAAATCATCCATCTCATCGGGGAGAAAGGTTCGGAGCCCACCCTTGCGAATGCCGAAGGCCGGCCGGCTTCTTCAAGCCATCCAAATGCGGCTCCGTGACTGGCAGCGGTGAAGGCCTGCACGGACAAGCATGTCGCGGCGAATTGAGGTGCCCGAACAGCTTGCCTTGCCACAGGTCACCGGCCCGTCACGGGTCGTGCGGCATCTCAGTCTTGCCCCTTGCGGAGCATTGTCGTTAGAGACCAGGAAACGTGCACAAGCGAGTGCCGGACGACATTAGTGAAAGCCGTACCTGATCTATAAGCGGCCGATATCGTCGAGTTCGCCCAGTGCGCCAAGCAGTCGCTGCCGGATCTCCACATCCTGCCTGTTGATCGCCGTCACGAGCTGGCGCATGGTGCCGCGCATACCATGCAACTGATCGACCAGGTCCATGATGAGATCGACGCCGGCCTCGTTGACGCCCATGCGGTGCGTCAGATCGAAGATGAGACGGGCGCGGGCGAGATCGGCATCGCCGAACCGGCGCCGGCCCTCACGTATGGCAGGGACTAGCCAGCCCTGCTCTACCCAAAGTTCGAGTTCGCTCACTTCGATTTTCAGGTGGAGACGGAATTCATGATCGTCCATGGTCAGATCTCCATCTTGCTCCTGGGATCATGCGCGTTTGCGCCCGCCCAGTTCCTGACGAAGGCAGCCAGCTGCTCGTCCGGCTGATCGGGCAGCATGATCTTCAACGTGACATAGACATCGCCGGCGTCGCCACCGCGCTTTGGAACACCCTTGCCTTTCAGGCGCAGGACCTTACCGCTGCTGGAATTGGGCGGCAGCGTCAGATTGACGGGGCCGGAGGGCGTTGGCACACGCACCTTGCCGCCGAGCACCGCTTCGGCAAGCGTCACGGGCAGGTCGAGGCGGATATCGTCGCCGGTGCGGGTGAAGAAGCGGTGCGGGCGTACGCGGATATCGATCAGCGCATCACCGGCGGGGCCGCCGCCGACACCGGGCTCGCCCTTACCGCGCAGACGCAGCGTTTGGCCGTCACGCGAGCCGGGCGGGATCTGCACATCGAGCGCCGGTCCGCCCGGCAACTTCACCTGCGTCTTCGTCCCGTTGACGGCATCGAGGAAATCGACGTCCATCGAGAAGTGCATGTCCTGGCCACGGGAGCGGAACTGCCTACCGCCACCCGCGGCACGGCGCGAGAAGAAGCTTGCGAAGAGATCGTCGGCTTCGCCGAAATCGGCAAAGCCGGCGCCGTTATGGTAGGCGTCGCCCGGGCCGCTCGCCGAGGCATAGTCGCGATAATAGCTGCGGGGCGGCTGCTCGGCTCCGGTGATGTCGATCTCGCCACGATCGAAGCGACCGCGCTTTTCTTCGTCGCCCAGGATTTCATAGGCGGTAGAAATGTCCTTGAACTTCGCCTCGGCCTTCTTGTCGCCGGGGTTCAGGTCGGGATGGAGCTTCTTGGCGAGCTTGCGGAATGCACTCTGAATTTCCTTCTGGGTCGCATCCCGTTTCACGCCCAGAAGCTCGTATGGGTCTTGGCTCATACAGGTCTCCGTGTAAGGGCAGCAAATACTGCGCAATGATTTGGCGCTGATATAGGTTGCCGATCCCGCCTCGGGGAGAGGAGAGCGGGATTGTCTTGTCATTCTCCATAATTAGAAAGGACGGCAGCTTCGAAACGTTGGTTGAAGCGGATGAGAAACAGCCCCGCTAGCAATCCCGACGTCCCGACTTCTACCAGCCAACGAAAAGAGGCGAATGGGACGGATATCGATGAAATTGAGAGTTGCGGCTCAGGCGCCTCACGCCACGGACGCCCAGCCATTCAATCCAGTGGCTTAAACCGTATCGATTCCAGCCGCCGATCAACAAAAAACGGCCCGGCAGGGCCGGACCGTTCCGTGTCATTACTGCGTGTAGCGGCCTTACCAGGACGGGATCAAGGCACCCTTGAATTGCTCGTTGATGAACTTTCGGATGCTTTCATCGTGATAGGATTCGACCAGCGTCTTGGCCCAGGGCGCGTCCTTGTCGGCAGCGCGAACGACGATGACGTTAGCGTAAGGCGACTTTTCACTTTCGATGGCGATAGCGTCGGTCTTCGGATGCAGGCCGGCTTCCATGGCATAGTTGGTGTTGATGACGGCGGCATCGACATCTTCAAGCGAACGCGGCAGCTGCGCGGCATCGATCTCGGCGAACTCGATGTTCTTCGGGTTCTCGACGATATCGGCGACAGTCACCTTGATGCCCGGGTTTTCCTTGAACTTGATCAGGCCCTTGCTAGCGAGAACCAGAAGTGCGCGGCCGCCATTGGTCGGGTCGTTCGGGATGGCGACGGTCGCGCCTTCTTTCAACTCATCGAGGCTCTTCACCTTCTTGGAGTAGACGCCCATCGGGGTGGTGATGGTCGTGCCGATGCTGACGAGGTCGAACTTGCGATCGGCGATCTGATTGTCGAGATAGGGTTGGTGCTGGAACGAGTTGGCTTGAATGTCGCCATCGGCGAGCGCCTGGTTCGGTACGACGTAGTCAGAGAATTCGACGATCTCGATGTTGAGCCCCTTGGTCTTAGCGATTTCGGCAACCTTTTCCATGATCTGGGCGTGCTCGCCCGGCGTGACGCCGACCTTGATGTCTTCGGCGAAGGCCGAGCCAGCAGCAAAGACCGCAATCGCGGCTGCGATGATGAACTTCTTCATTGGTATCTCCTTGGTATGTCTATCGGGTATGCATGTAAGAGATCAGGTCTTCCGGTTGCGCTTGTCGAAGCGCCGGGCAAGCCCGTCGCCGGCGCTTTGGACCACCTGCACGAGCACAATCAGCACGATGACGACGAGCACCATCATCTCGGGATTGAAGCGCTGGTAGCCGAAGCGGATGCCGAGGTCACCCAGACCACCGCCGCCGACAGCCCCGACCATGGCCGAGTAGCCGATCAGGCTGACGATCGTCATGGTTAGCGCCATGATGATGCTCGGCCGCGCCTCGGCGAGCAGCACCTTGAAGACGATCTGGAACGGTGTCGCTCCCATGGCGCGAGCGGCTTCGATCAGGCCCTTGTCGACCTCGCGGATCGCGGATTCGATTAGGCGCGCGAAGAACGGGATGGTGGCGATAGTGAGCGGCACGATCGCGGCCCAGGTCCCGATCGACGTACCGGTCAAAAGCCGTGTCAGCGGTACGATGGCAACGACCAGGATGATGAACGGTGTCGAGCGCGCCGCATTGATAATAAGGCCGAGTATGCGATTGGTGGTGGGCGCCGGAAAAAGCTCGCCTCTGCCGCTGGTGGCAAGAAATACGCCGATCGGCAGTCCGATGATAGAGCCGACGATACCGGCGACGAAGACCATCTGCAGGGTCTGCATCAGCGCCTTGGAGAGCAGGTTGAAGAGCATATCAGGCGACATAACCGAGCACCTCCGTGGCGAGACCTGTTTCGGCGTAGAAGCGATTGGCGCGCGCCACGACATCCGGCTCAGCCGAATAGGAGACGACAAGCGAACCGAATGGCTCGCCTGCTATCTCCTCGATCGCGCCAGCGAGGATATTGAGGTCGGAGTCGAGTTCGGCGACCAGCCGACCGGTGAGCGGCTTGAAAGCTGTATCCCCGAAAAACACCAGCCGGACTAGCACCCGGGCGCCGGCAGACGGCTGCGGCTTGACGGTGGAGCGCAGCCATTGCGGCAGCTTCAGGGCCGAGGCGAGCAACGTTCGCGTCGTGTCGTGCTGTGGGTGCGTGTAGACATCGAAGGTGCGGCCGGATTCGACGATCCGGCCGGCGTCGATGACGGCTACGTGGCTGGCGATGGTTTTTACGACTTCCATCTCGTGCGTGATCAGGAGAACTGTGAGACCGAGTTCGGCATTGATCCGCTTCAGGAGTTCAAGAATCGACTGCGTCGTCTCCGGATCAAGCGCCGAGGTCGCTTCGTCGGATAGCAGCAGTTTCGGATCGGTGGCCAGCGCGCGGGCAATGCCGATACGCTGCTTTTGGCCGCCGGAAAGCTCCGACGGGTAGCTGCCGGCCTTGTTGCCGAGACCGACGAGATCAAGCAGCGGCCCGACCTTGGTGCGGATCGTCTTTTTATCGACGCCGGCGATCTCCAGCGGCAGCGCCACATTGTCGAAAGCCGTGCGTGACGACAGAAGGTTGAAGTGCTGGAATATCATGCCGATCTGGCGGCGCAGGCTCCGCAATCCGTCCTCGCCGAGCGCCCCCACGTCCACACCATCAACGAGCACCTTGCCCGACGTTACGGTCTCAAGCCCGTTGACCATGCGGATCAGAGTCGATTTGCCAGCGCCCGAGCGCCCGATAATGCCGGTGATGGCGCCGCGGCCAACGGTGAGATCGACGCTCTCGACGGCTGTGAAGCCTCCTTCGCCGGCAGGCCCGTAGCGCTTTCCGGCGCCTTGGAAAGCCACCATCGGCACCGAATGTGTCGCGCCCGCCGGATCGCTTCGGAACTGACCGTTTGCCGCGGTGTTGGCAGCCGCTTGTTGGCCCGGATGTTGCGTTGTCATGCCTATGCTCTTAAGCGTTCGTCTTCATAAACTGGCGGCTCTATAACCGCAAATGCACGGATTAGCCAATCAGGCCGCACATTCGAAGACAAACAGAGGTCCGGCGCATAGGAGAGAGCTTTCACTGCAAGCGATCGCGAGAGGCGATCGGCCTCTCTCTTGTCGATGACACTTATCCCGCAGCCACCTGCTGCTGCCCAGGGATATTTATCCGCTCGTGCGGTGCCGCAGGAAAAATACTCCTACTTGTTGTCGCGGCTCAACGTGAGCGTCATTGGTTCGGCGACGTTCACTGTGCCCCCTGCAAGGTGTGCCGCTGCACTGGCGGCAAAGGGTTTATGGCTCCATGAACCAATCCGCTGGTAGTCCGGCTCGGTCCTGCTCAGGCGGTCGATCATCCGGCGATTCAGGAAGCTTTGGCCTCGAAAGCGGGGGCAAAATCACCTAGCGATTTCGCCTTGAGAATCGTGCCCCCGATATCCTGCTCCACGATCGCTTCAAGATCCGCGAAGCTGTCGATGACATAGTAGATTGGCTGGAGAATATCGATCCGGTACGGCGTCCTCAGCACGGTCAATAGATCGAACGGTCTGAATTCGCACGCCGTGCCTTCTGTTGCCGCCTTCGCCTCGCTTGGCGATGAGACGATGCCCGCGCCGAAGCAGCGGCGGCCCTGCGGCGTATTGAGCAGGCCAAATTCGACGGTGAACCAAAAGATCCGGAACAGATGCCATGAGTAACCCTTACCAAGGCGGACGGCAGTTTCGCCGAAATGCCGGACGAAATTGGCGTAACTCTGGTTGGTCAGCATGGGGCAATGCCCGAAAACCTCGTGAAACAGGTCCGGTTCCTCGATATAGTCGATATGCTCGCGGCGGCGGAGGAACGTTGCAAGCGGAAATTTGCCCTGCGACAGGAGTTCATAAAAGCGCGAGGGCGGGATAAGCGCCGGAACGCCCTCGACGCCGAAGCCGGTGGTTTCATTTAGACGCCGGTTCACATCGAGAAGCTGAGGCACTTTGTCTGGCTTCAGCCCTAGCATTTTGACGCCGTCAAGATATTCGCGACAGGCCGTATCGGCGAGAAGTTTCATCTGACGCCGGTACAGCTCGCCCCAAATCGCATCTTCTTCGGGAGTGTAGGAATACAAACCATCCGGACCGGGCAGTTTGGCGGTGTACGTGCTTTCCTTGGTCACAGGCTGATCCTCCCAGGCACAGCAATATTCCTGCCATTATGATCCGAATTTGGAGGATTTTCTTTTCTTTCCACGCGACTATTGCCATAATATTGAGAAATATTCCCTGATATGATGCAAAAGATGAAAGAACCTGGGAATTTTCGCCGTACGCTTCTGCAGCTCATCCAGGCCGACGGCAGCCTTTCGCTGGCAGACCTCGCGGAAAAAGCCGGCATGTCGCAGAGCTCGGCGTGGCGGAAGATCCAGGAGCTGGAAGCCGATGGCGTCATCCGAAAACGCGTAACGTTGCTTGATCCCGGAAAAGTTGATCTCAAGCTCTGTGTCATCGCGCATGTGACGCTGGAAGATCATCACGAAGAAGCGGTTGCCTCTTTCGCGTCGGTGGTGCTGGAGCGGCCGGAGATTATGGAATGCTATGCCTTGTCAGGCGCCTTCGACTACATGCTGAAGATAAGGGCCAAGGACGTGGAAAGTTACGAAGCCTTCATGACCCGCTACCTCATGCGCAATCCGCATGTGCGCACGGTCGTATCCAGCTTTGTGCTGCGCGAGCTGAAATTCTCGACCGAACTGCCGCTCTGAGACTTGGTGCCGGGTCACCGCGTGCTGTCGCCATGCCAACTGCTTGGCATGTGTATCGGAAAGCCTTCGAAGGTCTTCAGCGTATCGAGCACGATCGACGTCTTGACGTGCTGTACCGACTCGTGGGGCAATAAAACGTCGTTGACGAATTTGGAGAGGTCGGAGAGCCCGCGGGTCGCGACCTTCAGGTGATAGTCCATTTCACCGGTCAGCGCATAGGCTTCGAGAACCTCCGGCAAACCGTTGATCAGCTGCGAAAATCTGCGCGCATTGTCCCTGTTGTGGGTCGCAAGCGTCACCGAAATGACCACCAGCATATCCAGCCCCAACTTCTGTTGATCCAGATAGGCCCGGTAGCTGCGAATATATCCCTCGGACTCCAGTCGCGTGCGCCGGCGCGAGCATTGCGAGGGTGAAAGCGCGATCCGCTCCCCCAGTTCGTTATTCGTCAACCGACCGTCTTTTTGAAGTTCCTGGAGCAGGCGCAAATCCAATTTGTCGAGCTGTTCATCCATTGCGTGAAACCTCAAAAATCCTCACGAACCGTGCATAATCTTTTCCATCAGCATGAAGAATGCAAGAACTTTGCGCCCGTTTTGGGCCACACTTTGCATTATCAAAGTCCAGTTCCCAGGAGGAGAAAATGGGCCCTTTTCCGCATGATGCGCCACCCTCGGAAATTACCGCCGACAACCCGGCCGGCACCGACGGATTCGAGTTCGTTGAATTCGCCCATCCTGAACCCGAGACGCTGCGCGAGCTCTTCGCACGCATGGGTTATGTCCCAGTCGCAAGGCATAAGACGAAAGACATCACCGTCTGGCGTCAGGGCGACATCAACTATATCCTGAACGCTCAGCCGGGCAGCCATGCCGCCCGTTTCGTCGCAGAACATGGTCCTTGCGCTCCGTCGATGGCATGGCGCGTTGTCGACGCCAAACATGCCTTCGACCACGCGGTGTCAAAAGGCGCTGTCCCCTATGAAGGGAATGACAAGGCGCTCGATGTGCCGGCGATCATCGGCATTGGCGGTTCACTGCTCTATTTCGTCGAGACCTATGGGGCAAAAGGATCGGCATACGATGCCGAGTTCGACTGGCTCGGGGAGCGCAACCCGCATCCAGAGGGGATCGGTTTCTACTATCTCGACCATCTCACCCACAACGTATTTCGCGGCAACATGGATAAGTGGTGGGATTTCTACCGAAACCTGTTCAATTTCAAGCAGATCCATTTCTTCGACATTGATGGGCGTATCACCGGGCTGGTGAGCCGCGCCATCACATCGCCCTGTGGCAAGATCCGTATTCCGTTGAATGAATCGAAAGACGACACCAGCCAGATCGAGGAATATCTGAAGAAATACAGGGGCGAGGGCATCCAGCACATCGCCGTTGGGACGGAAGATATCTACGAGGCGACCGACAGGCTCGCCGACAATGGCCTGCGGTTCATGCCTGGTCCTCCGGAGACCTATTACGACATGTCCTATGAACGCGTGAACGGCCATAGCGAACCTGTCGACCGCATGAAGAAGCACGGCATCCTCATCGACGGCGAAGGCGTGGTGAACGGCGGCATGACGAAAATCCTGCTCCAGATCTTCTCCAAAACCGTCATCGGGCCAATTTTCTTCGAGTTCATCCAGCGCAAGGGCGACGAGGGTTTCGGAGAGGGTAACTTCCGTGCCCTCTTCGAGTCGATCGAGGCCGATCAGATCAAACGTGGTGTCATCGGCACTGCAGCGGAGTAAACTTTCGGAGCGATCTCGCGCGTCTGAGCGACGCGCGGGTACCGCAGAGTTTTCGGGGAGGAGCTGAGCATGGACCAGACATCGATCCAGCCATCGGATGGTGAAGCCTTGACGGCAAATAAACTGAAATATATGCCGGGCTTCGGCAATGACTTCGAAACCGAGTCCCTTCCCGGCGCTTTGCCGCAAGGGCAGAACAGCCCTCAGAAATGCAACTACGGTCTTTATGCCGAGCAGCTTTCCGGCTCCCCTTTCACTGCACCGCGCGGCACGAATGAAAGGTCTTGGCTTTATCGCATTCGCCCGAGCGTGCGTCACACAAGCCGCTTCTCGAATGCCTTCTATCCGCACTGGAAGACCGCACCTTGTCTTGACGAACATTCGCTTCCCCTTGGGCAGCTTCGCTGGAATCCCATCCCCACGCCCACGGAGACGCTGACGTTTCTTCAGGGGGTGCGGACGATGACGACGGCGGGCGATGTCACGACCCAGGTGGGCATGGCCGCACACGCCTACGTCTTCAATGAGGACATGGTCGACGATTATTTCTTCAACGCCGACGGCGAATTGCTGATCGTGCCGCAGCTCGGTGCCATCAAAGTGTTCACCGAAATGGGCATCATGGATGTCGAGCCCCTGGAAATATGCCTGATCCCCCGCGGCATGATGTTTAAGGTCCTGGGCAGCGGCGAGCAGACTTTTTGGCGCGGATATATATGCGAAAACTACGGCGCGAAATTCACGCTGCCGGAACGCGGACCCATCGGAGCGAACTGCCTGGCAAACCCCCGCGACTTCAAGACACCTGTGGCGGCTTTTGAGGACAAGGAAAAGCCCTGCCGCGTGCATGTAAAGTGGTGCGGAAAATTCTACGTCACTGACATCGGCCACTCGCCGCTCGATGTGGTGGCCTGGCATGGCAACTACGCCCCCTTCAAATACGACTTGCGGACCTTTGCGCCAGTCGGCGCAATCCGCTTCGATCATCCCGATCCGTCGATATTTTCGGTGCTGACCGCGCCGACTGAAGATGCAGGGACCGCGAATGTCGACTTCGTGATCTTTCCGCCGCGTTGGCTTGTCGCCGAACACACATTCCGCCCGCCCTGGTATCACCGCAACATCATGAGCGAGTTCATGGGCCTGATCCATGGCCAATATGACGCCAAGGAGGAGGGCTTCGTGCCGGGCGGCATGAGCCTGCACAATATGATGCTTCCCCACGGGCCGGACGCGCTCGCCTTCGAAAAGGCATCCAATTCCGAGCTCAAACCCGTGAAGCTGGATAATACCATGGCTTTCATGTTCGAGACCCGGTACCCGCAGCAACTGACGAAATACGCAGCCGAGCTTGAAACGCTGCAGGACAATTACCTGGAGTGTTGGGACGGCCTGGAACGCAAGTTCGACGGAACCCCTGGTATCAAATGATGGCATCAAGTGATGATCGGCCAAGCATCTTCTGGCACGGGAAAGGAACATGAAGCTTGCGACGTTGAAAGACTCCACGAGAGACGGCCGGCTCGTTGTCGTCTCGCGCGATCTTACCCGCTGCTCCGAAGTCACTCACATTGCCCGCACGTTGCAGGCTGCTCTCGATGATTGGGAGCACGTCGCCCCGAGGCTCGCGTTGATTGCCGAAGGCGTCGAGACTGGAGCCCAGCCGACGATCAGGTTTTACGAACACAATGCCGCGTCGCCATTGCCACGCGCCTACCAATGGGCCGACGGTTCGGCCTATCTCAACCACGTTGAACTGGTTCGTAGGGCACGGGGCGCCGAGATGCCGGCGAGCTTCTGGTCCGATCCGCTGATGTATCAAGGTGGTTCCGACGGGTTCCTTGCGCCGCGCGACCCGATCGTGGTGGCTGACGAGGCTTACGGGATCGACATGGAGGGCGAGGTTGCCGTCATCACTGGCGATGTTGCCATCGACTCCGATCCGGATACGGCGCGTAGCGCCATTCGGCTGGTGATGCTCGTCAACGATGTATCGCTGCGCGGTCTCATACCGGACGAATTGGCCAAGGGATTTGGTTTCTTTCAGTCCAAGCCGTCATCGGCATTTTCTCCGGTCGCGGTAACGCCAGACGAATTGGGGGAGGCGTGGGACGGGGGCAAGGTGCATCTTCCGCTGCTTGTGAGCTTGAACGGCAAGGCATTCGGTAAGGCGAACGCCGGTGTCGATATGACGTTTGATTTTGGCCAGCTCATCGCCCATGCCGCCAAAACTCGCAATCTGGCGGCCGGGACGATCATCGGATCGGGAACGATTTCCAACAAGCTGGACGGCGGTCCGGGCAGGGCGATCGAAGACGGAGGGGAAGGCTATTCATGCATCGCTGAAATACGGATGATCGAGACGATAGAAACTGGATTGCCAAAAACTCCATTCATGAAGTTCGGCGATCAGGTCCGCATCGAGATGAAAGATCATGCCGGTCATTCAATCTTCGGGGCGATCGAGCAGACGGTCGAAAGATACAAGGGGAACGGGCTGCGATGAGCGAGGTCGTTCTTTACGACTACTGGAGGTCATCGGCGAGTTATCGCGTCCGCATCGCGCTCAATCTCCTGGCGATCGAATATAAGATAATTCCCGTCAACCTGCTGGAGGGAGCGCATAAGAAACCTGAATATCTGGCGCTCAATCCGCAGGGGCTCGTGCCGACATTGGTGATCGACGGTAGAATTTTGACCCAGTCACTGGCAATCATCGAATATCTGGCCGAGGTTCGGCCGGAATGCGTATTGCTGCCAGCGGATATTGCCGATCGTCAAAAAGTGCGCGCCGTCGCATATGCGGTCGCCATGGATATCCACCCGATATGCAACATGCATGTCGTGACGCATCTAACGAGCATAACTGACAAGGCTGACGCTCGCGAGGAATGGATGAAACACTTCATCACGGACGGACTTCGTAAACTCGAAGCCATGATCGGCAAATTCGAAGGGGAGTTCAGCCTTGGGGATGCGCCGACAATGGCGGATCTCTGTCTTGTTCCACAAGTCTACAATGCCCGCCGCTGGGGAGTCGATATGACCGATTTCAGGCGCATCGTCGCCGTCGACGCCAGATGTGCCGAGCTAGCGGCCTTCCAGGAGGCGCATCCCGACAGGGTGAAACCGTAATGGACCCGAACCTCGACGAGAAACGAAGTGCCAATGTGGATTCGGTGACAGCCCACTTCATGGTCCTGGCGTACGGACCTTATTCGTGAGATCTGGCGGACGATCGAAGGTTTTCCAATTTGTAACCTATGAGGCCGGGAAGAATCGGCACAGATGAACCATTTGGTTGCCAAAAAACCATAATTGCTCCACCTAGATCGCACATCGACCACCGGCATTGAAAATTGGATCACGGCTGAATGCGCATACCCTACGTTTTTCTCGGTGCATTTCTTGCAATCGCACAGTGCGCTTATGCTGAAGTCGCAGCACCGCCTGCTCTGGTGCCGTTGAAGCGACAGGCGCAGGCTGCTGAGCTGAGTGCGCAATTTCTCACGCGTTACAGCTACAAGTCCATTCCTCTCGACGATGCCATGTCGGCCAGGATCATGGATCGGTTCATCAAATCACTTGATCCGGATCGCATGCTCTTCCTGCAAGCGGATATCGACAGATTCATGTCTGACCGCAACGAAATCGACGATGCCATCGAACGGCAGGACTTGAAGATCCCATTTGCCATCTTCAATGTGTACGAACAGCGCGTTATCGACCGTATGACCTATGCGCGCGACCTGCTTAAGCGGGGCTTCGATTTCAGCACGCAGGAAACTTATTCCGTGCTGCGCGACAAAGAGCCCTGGCCTAAGTCTGTGGCCGAGAGCGATGAGCTTTGGCGCAAGCGCGTCAAAAACGATTGGTTGCGGTTGAAATTGGGCGGCAGGACCGACGCGGATATTCGTCAGACGCTCGACAAACGCTACGCAAACACTCTCGATGGCGTTTACAAATATAAAAGCGACGATGTTTTCCAGTCGTTCATGGACGCCTATGCAACGTCGGTCGACCCGCACACCGACTATTTTGGCGCAGCTGCTTCCGCCGATTTCAATATCTCGATGAAGCTTTCGCTGTTTGGTATCGGTGCGGTGCTGCAGGACCGCGACGGTTACACGACGATCCGTGAGCTCGTGCCCGGCGGGCCGGCACAGTTATCCGGCAAGCTCGCAGTCGGAGACCGCATTACCGGCGTTGGCCAAGGCAAGAATGGGCCGGTCAAAGAGGTAGTGGGTACGCGTCTCGATGAGGTCGTGCAGCTGATACGCGGAAAGAAAGGCTCCGTCGTGCGTCTGGACATCCTGCCGGCCGATGCCGGAGCGGATGGCGCTCATCGCATCATCAGCCTGGTGCGTGATAAAATCAGTCTCGAAAAGCAGGCTGCCAGCAAGACAGTGCTATCCGTAAAAGTGGGCGACGCCACACGCAAAATCGGGGTGATTACTCTGCCGGTATTCTACGAGGATTTTGAAGCCCGGCGCAAAGGGGACAAGGACTACAAAAGTGCAAGTCGCGACGTCGCAAAGCTTCTCGACGAGCTGAAGCAGGAAAAGGTCGATAGCGTTCTCATCGATATTCGCAACAATGGCGGCGGTTCATTGGACGAGGCAATTGATTTGACCGGCCTGTTCATCGGCAACGGCCCCGTCGTTCAGCAGCGCAGCAGCGACGGCAAGGTCGAGGTGAGAAGCGCTGACCTTTCGGCGCCTGTCTGGACAGGCCCGCTGGGTGTCCTGATCAATCGCGGCTCAGCGTCGGCTTCGGAAATTTTTGCCGCGGCCATCCAGGATTACGGCCGAGGTGTGATCATCGGCGAACCCAGTTTCGGGAAGGGTACGGTTCAGACCGTGGTCGATCTCGACCAGGTGGTTCGCAACAGCAAACCCGAATTCGGCGAACTCAAGGTGACGATCGCCCAGTTTTTCCGCGTCAATGGTGGTACGACGCAGCTGCGCGGGGTAACGCCTGATATCAGCTTGCCGGGACTTTCCGATCCGACGAGCCTCGGCGAGACCAGTTATGACAATGCCCTGCCGTGGGCGCAGATCAAGCCCGCCAACTATACGCCCGTCGACACCGTCTCGACGTTGTTGCCGGCATTGCAAAGCCGCCACGATGCGCGGGTTGCGAGCGACCCGGATTTCCAACGCCTGATAAAGGACATTGCAGACCTGAAGGCGCAGCGCGAGAAAGGGGTTATCTCCCTCAATGAAGCCGAGCGCCGCAAAGAAGCGGCTGCCCGAGCAGAGCGGCTCAAGTCTCGTGCGCAATCAAGCGATGGCGAAGATACCGGCGGAGATGACGGTCTGCAGTCAGACGAGCGCAGTCTGAGCGCTGATATTGCCATTGAAAATGCCCGCAAGAATGCAAAAGACGTCTTGCTGAACGAGTCCGCCGCCATTCTTGCTGACGAGGCGGATTTGCGGGAAGGCACCAAGGCAGCCACCAAACAATCAGGAAGCACGAACGGAAAGTAACCCTACCGGCTGCGGCCGATGCTCGCATACATGCCGGTCGTTCGGAATTCGGTCGGAGTGATGCCGTATACGCGCCGGAAAACCTTGGCGAAGTAGTTGGCGTCTTCGAAGCCGCACATGATCGAGACTTCCTTGACCGGCAGAAAATCAGCCTTGGTCAATAGTTTTGCGGCGCGCTGCAGGCGCTGCTGCAGCACATATTCGGCCGGCGGCACGCCCTCGCTTTCGGCAAAGCTGCGGGAGAAATGAGCGCGGCTCAGGCCGACGATCGCCGCAAGATCATTGACCGGCAACGGTTTTTCCAGATTGGCATTGATGTGATCGATTACCGGCTGCATGACGCTCTGTTCGGCCATGAAGGCCGGCGCGCCAAAAATATCGTCGTAAAGCGCCATTGCGGCTTCATAAGCGATTGCCGAGGCAGAACCGGGAGTGTTTGCACCCTTGACGAGGCGCAGGCTGCAATCGGCCAGATGGTCGATGGTCTGTGGTTGCAGCTTCAGCACGGGACCAGCGAGCGCCAGCACCATCTTGTGGATGCGCAGCGTCTCCTCGCCATTCATCGAGATCCAGAAATATTCCCAGCGCTCGCCCTTTTCCAGCCAGTAGCGGTGATTGTGCGGCACCAGCACCATCATCGTGTCACCGCTCTGGAGCTTGTAATTGCGGTTCTGGTAGCGCAGGCGGCCGGTGCCGCTGATCGTGTGCTGCAGCACCGTGAAAGGGGTCTGGCCGCGCTTTCTGCCGTCCCAGTCATAGGTTTCGTCTTCGCGCACCTCGTAGCCGGCGCTTGTCGGCATGGCATGCAGCCGCTGGCGCCCGCGCGGCAGCGAAACTGTCCTCATCGACTGTCCGTTGGCGATCAAATCCTGCAGCACAAAATTACCCTCGAAAGCATAATCCTTCTCTGGCCGCTCCTTCGAATATGCGCATAATCCCCTCTCACAAGAGGAAGAGATCGCGGTCGAAAGAATGGCCGGGAGGAATACAGGCACCATTTCCGGTATTTTTAGCCGACATGTGCTAGCATGCCGTCCGGCCCTCCTTTGTTGTCTTTCTCCCTAGCATTTGATCGGATCGAGGTGAAGGATATGAGTTTCAAAATCGCTATCATCGGGGCAGGCAGTGTCGGTTTCACCAAGAAGCTGTTCACGGACATTCTCTGCGTGCCGGAATTCAAGGACATCGAATTCGCGCTGACTGACCTCAGCGAGCATAACCTCCAGATGATCAAGGCGATCCTCGACAAGATCGTCGAGTCGAACAAGCTGCCGACAAAGGTGACGGCGACGACAGATCGCCGCAAGGCGTTGGAAGGTGCCCGTTATGTCATCAGCTGCGTGCGCGTCGGCGGGCTGGAAGCCTATGCCGACGACATCAGAATTCCCCTGAAATATGGTATCGACCAGTGCGTCGGCGATACGATCTGCGCCGGTGGCATTCTCTACGGCCAGCGCAATATTCCGGTCATCCTCGATTTCTGCAAAGATATCCGCGAGGTCGCGGCACCCGGTGCGAAATTCCTGAACTACGCCAATCCGATGGCGATGAACACCTGGGCGGCCATCGAATACGGCAAGATCGATACGGTCGGCCTCTGCCACGGGGTCCAGCACGGCGCCGAACAGATTGCCGAAGTGCTCGGAGCCAAGTCACCAAACGAACTGGACTACATCTGCTCCGGCATCAATCACCAGACCTGGTTCGTCGATCTGCGTCTCAATGGCCGCAAGATCGGCAAGGATGAGCTGGTCGCAGCCTTCGAGGCCCATCCGGTCTATTCGCAGCAGGAGAAGCTGCGCATCGACGTCCTGAAGCGTTTCGGTGTCTACTCGACCGAAAGCAACGGCCATCTCTCCGAATACCTGCCCTGGTATCGCAAGCGGCCTGACGAAATCACCAAGTGGATCGACATGTCTGACTGGATCCACGGCGAAACCGGCGGTTATCTGCGCCACTCGACCGAGACCCGCAACTGGTTCGAGACGGAATTCCCGCAATTCCTCGCCTCGGCCGAAAAGCCCATCGATCCGGCCAAGCGATCCAACGAGCATGCAAGCCATATCCTCGAGGCGCTGGAAACCGGTCGCGTCTATCGCGGACATTTCAACGTCAAGAATACCGGTGTCATCACCAACTTGCCGTCAGACGCGATCATCGAGTCGCCCGGCTTCGTCGATCGCTTCGGCATCAACATGGTCTCCGGCATCACCATTCCAGAAGCCTGTGCGGCGACCTGCATCTCATCGATCAATGTCCAGCGCATGTCGGTTCATGCGGCTATTTCGGGCGATATCGATCTTCTGAAGCTTGCGGTCCTGCACGACCCGCTGGTTGGTGCGGTTTCGACGCCCGAAGAAGTTTGGCAGATGGTGGACGAAATGGTCGTCGCCCAGGCCCGCTGGCTGCCGCAATATGCTGATGCCGTTCCGGCTGCCAAGGAGCGGCTGGCGAACGCGAAGGTGAAGACGAGGGAGTGGGAAGGGGCCGCGCGTCGCCACGTCCGCTCCATCGAGGAGCTTCGCGTCGAAAAGGCGGCGCTGAAGCAGGCTGTTTGAATTAGATGAAAGAAGCTGCGGCGGTCCTTCGGGAGGAAGACCATCGCGCTGAAGCTTCCTTCATCGTCGTTTGAGGAGAAGCGGAGACGCGAGCAAGCGCTCCGGAACAAGAGGGAGAGACGATGACGAAATTCCGTAAGATCGGCATCTTGGCGGGACTGGCGCTTGGCGTTTCAGTCGCGGCGCTGCATGCCTATGCGTCCGAGCCGACGGTACCGCCGGCTCCGCCGGCCTTCCCGGCGGAAGGCAAGATCAAATATGTGTCCCGCGATTCCATCCTGGAGTTCAAGGCGCTGCCCGAATACCATGAGCCGGACTGGGTGACGAAGAATTTCGTCGATACCGGCAAGCTGCCGGCGGTCAAGGATCGCCTGCCTAAGGAACCGATGGTCTTCAAGACCGAGAACATGCCTGATGGTCCCGGCGTCTATGGCGACGTGATGCGCCATGTCATCGGCGGCCGGCCGGAGGGCTGGAACTACGGCGCCGGCCAGACGCAGGGCTGGGGCGGCATCGACATCGGCCTCTCCGAATGCCTGACGCGCACAGCACCGCTCTTCCAGGTGGAGGCCAAGGATACCGAGCCGTTGCCCAACCTTGCCAAGGGCTGGGAGTGGTCGCAGGACGGCCACAAGCTGACCATGCACCTGATCGAAGGCGCCAAGTGGTCCGACGGCGCGCCCTTTAATGCCGATGACCTCATGTTCTATTGGGAAGACGAAGTCATCGACCCGAACGTTTCGCCGCTCGGCGGCGGCGCATCGCCGGAAGCTTTCGGCGAGGGAACGACCCTTACGAAGATCGATGACTACACGGTCGAATGGACCTTCAAGGAAGCCTTCCCGAAGCAGTATCTCTATACGATGGCCTATCCGAACTTCTGCCCGGGTCCGTCGCATATCCTGAAGCCCCAGCACCCGAAATATTCCAAGAACACCTACGATCAGTTCAAGAACGCTTTCCCGCCGGAATTCATGAATATGCCGGTCATGGGCGCCTGGGTGCCGGTCGAATATCGGCCCGACGACATCATCGTCATGCGCCGCAATCCCTATTATTGGAAGGTCGACGAGAAGGGCAACCAGCTGCCTTATCTCAACGAGCTGCACTACAAGCTCTCCACCTGGGCCGACCGTGACGTGCAGGCGGTTGCCGGTTCTGCCGATTTCTCGAACCTCGAGCAGCCGGAAAATTTCGTGGCCTCGCTGAAGCGTGCTGCCGAAAAGACCGCTCCTGCGCGTCTCGCCTTCGGCCCGCGCCTTATCGGCTATAACCTGCGCATGAACCTCTCGGGCAATGGCTGGGGTGATCCCGACGCCCGCGGTCAGGCCATTCGCGAACTCAACCGAAACGAGGACTTCCGCAAGGCGGTGACCATGGCAGTCGACCGCAAGGCGATCGGCGACTCCCTCGTCAAGGGACCGTTCACGGCGATCTATGCAGGTGGCCTCTCATCCGGGACGAGTTTCTATGATCGCAACTCGACCGTCTATTATCCCTTCGACCTAAAGGGTGCCAAGGCGCTGCTTGCCAAGGTCGGCCTGAAGGATACCGATGGCGATGGTTTCGTGAACTTCCCGGCCGGAACCGCAGGCGGCAAGGACGTCGAAATCGTGCTTCTCGTCAACAACGACTACACGACGGACAAGAGTCTTGCCGAGGGTGTCGTCGGTCAGATGGAGAAGCTCGGCATCAAGATCATCATCAATGCCCTTGATGGCCCGAAGCGCGACAACGCGCATTATGCCGGCCAGTTCGACTGGCTGATCCAGCGCAACACAACCGAGCTCGCCTCAGTGGTGCAGAACACCGAACAGCTTGCCGCTGTCGGCCCGCGCACCAGCTGGCACCACCGTGCCGGCAAGGATAATCAGCTCGACCTCCTGCCTTACGAAAAGGAGCTTGCCGATATCGTCAACAAGTTCCGCACGAGCCAGGACAATGAGGAACGCGTTGCGCTCATGAAGCAGTACCAGAAGACGGCGACCGAACATGTCGATACCGTCGGCCTGACCGAATATCCGGGCGCGCTCATCATCAACAAGCGCTTCTCGAACATTCCCGAGGGTACGCCGATCATGATGTTCAATTGGGCCGAGGATTCCATCATCCGCGAGCGTGTGTGGGTGGCTGCCGACAAGCAGGGCAAGTACGAACTCTTCCCTCAACAGCTTCCCGGTAAGCCCGGGGACAAGGGTCCGATAAACTAAGAGCAATTCCCAGCAAAAGTGCGCAGCGGTTTTGCGTGCGGGATTGCGTGAAAACAAAGAGATAGAGCATCTCCATGGCTCGAAAAATGGAGATGCTCGAGGAGCTCCCTCCCGAACGACAAGAGCTTCCGGTCGCGCGTGCTGCGCGCGGCCGGTCATAATTAACAAGCCGGCCGCGCTGAGACGAGCGACTGGCGGCAAGGAGAAGCGAACCGTCTGATGTTACGATTCCTGCTCATGCGTATCGCCTCGGCGATCCCCGTCCTCTTCATCCTGAGCGTGGTGACCTTCGCCATCATCCAGGCACCGCCCGGAGATTATGCTGATTACATCCGTTCGCAGTTGATCAATCAGGGCGGGGCTTCCTTTGCGCAAGCCGATGCCCAGGCCCAGGCCTACCGTGTCGAACACGGCCTCGATCAGCCGCTTGTCGTCCAATACGTCAACTGGATCACGGGCATCGTAACCAAAGGCGATTTCGGCTACAGCATGTTCTACAACAAGCCGGTTGCCGACGTGGTCGGCGAGCGCCTGCCGCGCACGCTGGCGCTCGCGCTGGTCTGCCACATTTTTGCGTCTATCCTCGGCATCACCTTCGGCATCTGGGCGGCGACCCGCCAATATAGCTGGATCGACAGCCTGCTCTCCGGCATCTCTTTCCTCGGCATGACGGTACCGCGCTTTCTCATGGCGCTGATCATCGTCTACCTGCTCGTCTTCCAGTTCAATGTGACGGAAATCGGCAGCTTCTTCTCGCCGCAATATGGCGGAGCGCCATGGTCCTGGGCGAAATTCATGGATCTCGTGAGCCACGTCTGGCCGGTCGTAGCGATCGCCACCTTCGGCGGGCTCGCCTATAACATGCGCGTCATGCGCGGCAACCTGCTCGATACGCTGAACGCTCAATATGTCGAGACAGCGCGCGCCAAGGGGCTTTCGGGGGGCGCGGTTGTCATGCGCCACGCCGTTCCCAACGCGCTGCATCCGCTCGTCATGTATCAGGGTGTCGTGCTTCCCTATATGCTGACCGGCGAGATCGAGACCGCGATTATCTTTGCGCTACCGACCGTCGGTCCGGCGATCGTCGGCTCTATGGCGATCGGTGACGTCTATGTCACTGCAACGTTCATGCTGGTGCTGTCTGCAACACTGATCGTCGGCAATATCATCGCCGATATGCTGCTTGCCATGCTCGATCCGCGGGTCCGTCAATATGGAGGAGCCTGATATGTTTGCCTTCGACTCTTCCACGCCGCAGCCACCGCATGAGGAAACCGTCAGGAATGCCGGTCACGGCAACGAGAGCTATATGGCGCTCGTCTGGCGCCGGCTGCGACGCTCCTGGACCGGCATGATCGGCCTTGTCCTCGTCGGCCTGCTGATCATCATGGCGGTCTTTGCCGATTTCTTTGCGCCAATGGATCCGAAGGCGACCGATGTCGGCTTCGCACCGCCGCAACTGATCAGCATCCATGACAAGGAAGGCAATTTCGTCTGGCCGCGGATCTACGCGCTGGCCGATTCCGAAGAACTCGATCCCGTCACTTTCCAGCCGATCGTCGGCCTTGACTACGACAATCCGCGCTCCCTAGGTTTCTTCGTGAAAGGGTCGGACTATAACCTGCTAGGCCTCATCCCGGCCAATCGACACTTCTTCGGTTCCGTGGACGGCCAGCCGGTGCACTTCCTCGGCACGGATAAATTTGGTCGCGATGTGCTGTCGCGCGCCATTATCGGCTCACGCATCTCGCTGATGATCGCGCTGACCGTCGTCTTCATCGTCACCATCGTCGGGACGACCGTCGGTATGGTCTCTGGCTATTATGGCGGCGCTTTCGACGTCTGGGTCCAGCGTTTCGTCGAGCTGGTGCTCGCCTTCCCCCAGCTGCCGCTTTATCTGGCGCTGACATCTTTGATCCCGATCACGGCGCCCACGAATGTCTTCCTCGCCTTCGTGATCTTCGTCATGTCGGCGCTTGGTTGGGCGCAGATGTCACGCGAGGTGCGCGGCAAGACGCTGGCGCTGGCGCGTATCGAATATGTGCGGGCTGCAATGGCCGTCGGGGCAACCGATCGGCGCATCATTTTTCAGCATATTTTCCCGAACGTGATGAGCCATGTGATCGTTGCCGTTACGATCCATATTCCAAGCGTTGTGCTGCTGGAATCCTTCCTCGGCTTCCTCGGCTTTGCCGTAAAGCCGCCGCTGATCTCCTGGGGGCTGATGCTGCAGGACACGGCCAACTATTCCGTCATCGGAACCTATCCCTGGATTCTGACGCCCGTCGCTTTCGTGCTGATCACCGTCTTCGCCTTCAATGCGCTGGGCGATGGTCTGCGTGATGCGGTCGACCCCTACTGAGGTGATGAAGATGGCTCTTGCTCTCGTCAGTTCCTTCGCCCCGCCCGTCCGTCACGACCATGACGGCCGCAAGGAAGCCCCTGTTATCGATGCGCGCAATATCGGCGTGAACTTCAAGGTCGAACATGGCACCGTCGAAGCTGTGAAGGATATTTCCTTCCAGCTTTATCGCGGCGAAACGATCGCCATCGTCGGCGAATCCGGCTCCGGCAAGTCGGTGACGGCGCGCACTGTGATGGGCCTCTTGTCCAAGCGGGCGGTGATTTCGCCGCGCTCAAGCGTCGAATATGACGGCAACAATATCCTGAAATTTTCCGAGAGGGCGCGCCGCAAACTGCGTGGCGACCGCATCTCGATGATCTTTCAGGAGCCCATGAGCTCGCTGAACCCGATCTATACGATCGGCAGCCAGATCGTCGAAGCGATCCGCGTTCACCGCAAGATGAGCCGCAAGCAGGCCGACGCTAAGGCGCTGGAACTGCTGAAGCAGGTGCAGATTCCCGATCCCGAGGCACGGCTGCGGCAATATCCGCATCAGCTTTCGGGCGGCCAGCGTCAGCGCGTGATGATCGCCATGGCGCTCGCCAACGATCCCGACGTGCTGATCGCCGACGAGCCGACGACGGCGCTCGACGTGACCGTCCAGGCGCAGATCCTCAACCTCATTCGCAACCTTCAGACCGAATTACGGATGGCGGTGATCCTCATTACCCACGACCTGACGGTCGTGCGCAAATTCTCCGACTATGTCTATGTGATGCAGCACGGCGAGATGCGCGAGCATAACGTCACTGAACAGCTCTTCGCCAATCCGCAGCATCCCTATACCAAGCATTTGCTGGCATCCGAGCCGCGCGGCCAGGCCAATCCGCTGCCTGAGGGATCAGATATTATTCTAGATGCCCGCGGCGTACGCGTCTCCTTCATGATGCGCCATGGCGGTTTCTTCAAGCCGCAATTGCGCGAGCTGGTCGCTGTCGACAGCCTCAATCTGACACTCAGGCGTCACGAGACGCTGGGTCTCGTCGGCGAATCGGGTTCGGGCAAGACGACCTTCGGCCAGGCTCTGCTGAGGCTCAGTGACACTGACAACGGCGAGATCTATTTCGACCGGCAGCCGATCCACGGCAAGTCGCGGGCCGAAATGCGACCTTTGCGCTCGCGCATGCAGGTGGTCTTTCAGGATCCCTTCGCCTCCCTCAACCCGCGCATGACGATCGGCCAGATCATCGAGGAGGGGCTTGTTGTCAATAAGCTTGGCGCCACCAGGGGCGAGCGGCTGGACCGCGTTCGCGAGGCGCTGATTGCTGCCGGCATGCCGGGCAATATCCTCTCACGCTTTCCCCATGAATTTTCCGGCGGTCAGCGCCAGCGCATCGCCATCGCACGAGCGATCGCTCTGGAGCCGGAATTTATCCTGCTCGACGAGCCGACCTCGGCGCTCGATCTCTCCATCCAAGCGCAGATCATCGAACTCCTGCGCAAGCTGCAGGACGAGCGGGGTCTCAGCTACCTTTTCATTTCGCATGACCTGAAGGTCGTGCGCGCCCTCTGCCACCGTGTAATCGTCATGCAGCACGGCAAGATCATGGAAGAGGGGCCTGTCAACGAAGTCCTTTCCAATCCCAAGACACCCTACACCGAACGGCTCGTCAGAGCCGCTTTCGAGGTAGCCTAATTTCAGAATGCCGGAGGTTCATAATGGCAAATCCCAGAATAGCGTTCATCGGAGCTGGCTCCACCGTTTTCATGAAGAATATCGTCGGCGATATTCTGCAGCGTCCAGCGCTGTCGGGCGCCACGATCGCGCTGATGGACATCAATCCGCAGCGGCTTGAAGAAAGCGCCATCGTCGTCAACAAGCTGATCTCGACACTTGGCGTGAAAGCGAAGGCTGAGACCTACTCCGATCAGCGCAAGGCGCTGTCTGGCGCCGATTTCGTCGTCGTCGCCTTCCAGATCGGCGGCTACGAGCCCTGTACGGTGACCGATTTCGAGGTGCCGAAGAAATACGGCTTGCGCCAGACGATCGCCGATACGCTGGGCGTCGGCGGTATCATGCGTGGCCTGCGCACTGTGCCGCATCTTTGGAAAATCTGCGAGGATATGCGCGCCGTCTGCCCGAACGCCATCATGCTGCAATATGTAAACCCGATGGCGATCAATACCTGGGCGATCGCGGAGAAATATCCCGATATCAAGCAGGTCGGCCTCTGCCATTCAGTTCAGGGCACGGCGATGGAGCTCGCCCATGATCTCGACATCCCCTATGAAGAGATCCGCTACCGCTCGGCCGGCATCAACCATATGGCCTTCTACCTGAAGTTCGAGCATCGCCAGCCGGATGGTTCCTATAAGAACCTCTATCCCGATCTCGTGCGCGCCTATCGCGAGGGACGTGCGCCGAAGCCTGGCTGGAATCCGCGTTGCCCGAACAAGGTGCGTTATGAAATGCTGACGCGCCTCGGCTATTTCGTCACCGAAAGCTCGGAGCATTTTGCCGAATACACGCCTTACTTCATCAAGGAAGGCCGCGAGGACCTGATCGAGAAGTTCGGCATTCCTCTCGACGAATATCCGAAGCGCTGCATTGAACAGATCGCCCGCTGGAAAGGCCAGGCGGAAGCCTATCGGTCCGCAGACAAGATCGAAGTCAAGGAATCGAAGGAATATGCCTCCTCGATCATCAATTCCGTCTGGACCGGCGAGCCCTCGGTTATCTACGGCAACGTCCGCAACAATGGCTGCATCACCTCGCTGCCATCAAATTGCGCTGCCGAAGTGCCCTGCCTCGTTGATGCCTCCGGCATCCAACCGACCTATATCGGCGACCTGCCGCCGCAGTTGACCGCCCTGATCCGCACCAACATCAATGTCCAGGAGCTGACGGTCCAGGCACTGATGACGGAAAATCCCGAGCATATCTACCATGCCGCGATGATGGATCCGCATACGGCCGCCGAACTCGATCTCGACCAGATCTGGTCGCTGGTGGACGAATTGCTCGCCACCCACGGCGACTGGCTGCCGGAATGGGCACGGCCGAACAAGGTTCGCGCCGCCTGAGACCCAGACGCGATCAGCGCCGGCGGATAAGTCGGCGCCGATCACGCTTAAGGCTACGACAATCTGCCTTCGTCATCGATCAATGTTAGGCGGCAAGGAGCAGTGTCGCTCCATCGCCAGAGCACGAGATTGAGATCGTCGCTTCTCGCCGCAGGAGCAAAACTCCTGACGAGGAGGCCATGATAGCCATCAGACACGAGTTTACGGAAAAAGGTTTGTGTTCGTGCCTCTCCGCTTGCCTTCATCTCATCGCGCCAGCTCGCTGCGGCCATCGCTTCGGCATCGATCCCTTCGGCTTTTAGCGCAGCCTCGTCCCTGCTGTCGAAGATGCGCTCGATTTGAGCTTCGTAGGAGACAAGGGTCGTCGGTTGCAGGCTGCCGACCTGATTGGCTTCCCTGAGCGCAGTCAGAACGGACAGGGATGTATAAAGCGCCGGCATTCCCTTGGGATTGAACCGGCCGCCGTAGAGTTCTGCTCCCCGCCCGGAGAGCGGCTCACGCGCATAGATCGGGTTCAGGGCACGGTAGAGTTTGCCTTCATACCGCATAGGCACTAGGCGTGAATACCGGCATCGATCGCGTCGATATAATCCATGACCTCATCTGCCCGTCCGTCGCGGACGAGCTGCATAGCCGTCTGGCCCGAAAAGCCGGACAGAGGCTCGGAACGATACCAGGCATAGGCCATCAGCGCCGAGCCGAAGCGCGGTTCGACCTTGTTGACGACCTCGATCATTTCACGCAGGCGTCGCTGCGTCTTGTCGGAGCGCAGACGATCCTTGCGTTGGATCGCATCCTTGCCGAGACCGGCAGTACGAGCGATCTCTTCGCTCGTCGTGCGGAAGGCATCGGCGATTTTGCGTGGCGCAAACAGACCGCCATCTGCGTATTGTGCGAGGCCCATGATTCCATCTCAGTGTCGTTAATACTGACGTTATATAGCGTCGAAATGAGCGGCATTCAATGCCACGCCTGGCATCCGCCGACACGTAGGCCTTCTTGGCAACCCGCAGTCACATAGGCGCTGCTTGCCATCATCAACGCACTTCCAGCCTACCGGTCAAAGAACAGCCTTTCGGCATTGTCGATGAAGATCTTGCGGGCGAGCGTGGTCTCGCCGATCGCCTCCTGGATTCCGTCGATCAGGTCGGCATCGTCGGGCATATCATTCCAGAGTTCGGTATGAGGCCAATCGCTGCCCCAAAGCAGCTTTTCCGGATGGCTGGCTGCGAGTGCGCGCACCACCTCGGCAAAACCTGCATAACGGCGCTCGCGCGTCAGCCTATAAGGTGCCGTGAGCTTGATGTAGCCACCGGGACTATCCGCCAGCCGCTGGAAGGCCGGAACATAGTTCCGCCATGCGCCGTCAGCGAGGGGGATGAAGCCCAGATGGTCGATGACGAACCTGATACCGAGATGGGGCAGCCACCCGGCAAGATCACCAATTTGCTCCGGACTGACTTGAAGCTGCAGCGACCAGCCGAAATCGCCGATTGCAGCCGCCAATACCTCAGCGGCCGCAAGCGGCAGACCGCCCTTGTTGCGGGTGTTGATGCGCACGCCGCGCACACCGAGCCGGTCAAGACGGGCGATCTCGCCAGGTGTTGTCTCGGGATCGATGACGACGATACCACGGAGGCGATCCGGGAAGGCGGTGAGTGCTTCGATCAGAACCTGGTTGTCGAGCCCGTAGACACTTGGCTGGACAAGGATACCCCTGCCGATATCGAGCCGGTCGGCAAAGGCGATCCAGTCGGCAGTTGTCGCAATATCGGGCGTATAGCTGCGCGGCGTATTAAGCGGCGCTCCGGATCGGAAGACATGAAAATGCGTGTCGATCGTGTCTTGCGGCAATGGGTTCGCCGGTAGGCGCGTCAATGGCAAGCGCGGCAGGCAGAGCGGGGCATCGCTATCCACCATGCTCATTTCGCCTCCAGATCCTCATGCTGGAGGAAATCGAAGTCGACGCCTTCATCAGCCTGCAGCACGCGCGCGTGATAGAGCTTCGCATAACCGCGTGCCGGTTCGGCTGCCGATATATTTCCGAGTTCCGTCATCCGCCGGTCAAATTCTGCCTGATCGATGGTAAGGTCTATGCGTCGTTCCTTGACGTCGAGGCGGATACGGTCACCGGTTCTGACGATTGCCAGCGGCCCGCCGGCGGCGGCCTCGGGGGCAATATGCAGCACGATGGTGCCGAAGGCAGTGCCGCTCATGCGGGCATCGGAGATGCGCACCATATCCTTGACGCCCTGGCGGGCGAGTTTGCGCGGGATCGGCAGATAGCCGGCTTCCGGCATACCCGGCGCCCCCTTTGGGCCGGCATTGCGCAGGACGAGAATATCGTCAGCGCTGACATCGAGATCGTCGCTGTCGATCCGCAAGGTCATGTCCTGGACGGAATCGAAGACAACCGCGCGCCCTTCATGCTGCAACAGATCCTTTGACGCAGCCGATTGTTTGATCACGGCGCCGCGCGGCGCGAGATTGCCCTGGAGCACGGCGATCGTGCCGATGGGCTTCAGTGGTCTTTCGACCGTGCGGATGATGGTCTGGCCGGGCTCGTCGGGTGCCGCATCGATCACCTCGCCGATCGTTTTGCCATAGACAGTCCGCTGGCCGCCGTCGATTTCGTGGCGTACCGCCTTCAGCAGCGTTTGCACGCCGCCGGCCTCGTGGAACTGCTCCATGTAATGCTGGCCGGAGGGCTGAAGGTCGACGAGCAGCGGGATGATCTTGCCGAGCCTGTCGAGTTCGGCCATGTCGAGGCGAATGCCAAGTCGCCCGGTAATGGCGGCAAGGTGGACGACGGCATTGGTCGAGCCGCCCATCGCCTGTAGGGCGACGAGGCCGTTGCGGATCGCGGCTGGCGTCAGGATATCGCGCACGGTCGGAGCAGCCGGGTTCGATGCAAGTCCGGCAGCAACGCGACCGGTTTCCTCTGCCAAACGCACACGCTCGGATTCAGCAGCAGGTGCCGATCCTGCCCGAGGAAGGCAGAGGCCCATCACTTCTGTCAGGTTGGCCATGGTGCTTGCCGTTCCCATGACCGTGCAGGTGCCGATTGAGCTCGCTAGCTTATTGTTGACGTCGATAATTTCGGCCTCGTCGATTTCGCCGGCGCGGAAGCGACCCCAGAAACGCCGACAATCGGTGCAGGCGCCAAGCCTTTCGCCCTTGTGGTGGCCGACGGCCATCGGTCCGGTCGGCAGGAAGATTGCCGGGATCTCGCTGCTCGCGGCGGCCATGATCTGCGCCGGCAGCGTCTTGTCGCAGCCACCGATGAGGATGACGGCATCCATCGGCTGGGCGCGGATCATCTCCTCGGTTTCCATCGCCATCAGATTGCGCAAATACATCGAGGTCGGCGAGGCGAAGCTCTCGTGGATGGAAATGGTCGGGAAGACCATCGGCATGGCGCCAGCCAGCATAACACCGCGCTTGGCCGCTTCGATCAGCTGTGGGACATTGCCATGGCATGGGTTGAAATCGCTGTAGGTATTGGCAATTCCCACGATCGGCCGATCCAGAGCATCGTCTGAATAGCCCATCGCCTTGATGAACGCCTTTCTGAGGAAAAGGGAAAAACCCTGATCGCCGTAACTCGTCAGCTTGCGACGAAGACCGCTCGACATTGTTCCTCCCTCGTCTCTCTTAATTCGAGATCAAGCCTAGTGGGATATGCATGATTGTCAATAAAGAAGATGCGTCTCCACCCGTGTCCATCACTTTGATTGTCGTATCTTACGGAAAAAACCTAAGATAAATCGTGATAATTTCTATTTTTGCACGAGCTTGTGCATTGGCATTCGGCGAGGCGGCGTCTAGATTATCGATAAAATGACATGAGGTGAGGCATGGCAGAGATCAGGCGAAGACGAGTAGGGATGATTGGCGCCGGTTGGGTCAGCGAGTATCACCTACCGGCATGGAAGAAGCAGTCCGCACGCGCCGACATCGTGGCGATTGCTGATCCTTCCGCGCGAGCACTTGAGGCCAAAAGCCAGAATTTTGGCATTGCTCGCAGCTACCCCAGCGCGGAGGCGATGTTCGCCGAAGAAACACTCGACGCCGTCGATATCTGCGCCCCACGTGAGGCTCATGTGGAGCTTGTGCAACTGGCGGCAGCCAATGGTGTCGATATTCTTTGTCAGAAGCCGCTGGCACCCGATTATGATCAGGCTGCCGCTCTCATCGCAGGCCTGCCCAAGTCAACCCGCTTGATGGTGCATGAGAACTGGCGGTTCCGCGCCTATTACCGGCGGCTCAAGGCGTGGCTTCAGGAGGGATTGGCTGGTGAGATCAGGCAGGTGCAGTTTGAGTTCTTCTCGAGCGGCATGATCGCTGATGCCGAAGGGGACAGGCCGGCTCTGATCCGCCAGCCGTTTTTCCGTAGGCAGCAGCGTCTGCTGGTCATGGAAATAATGATCCATCACTTGGATACGCTCCGGTACCTGCTTGGCGAGATGGAGGTGATTGCGGCACGGCTCGAGCGCAGCAACGACGACATCATTGCCGAAGATGTCGCTGCCGTCGTTCTGCGCCGTCTGGACGACGGCGTGATCATCACTGTAAACGCCAATCTCGCGGTGCATGGTGCGCCGCCGGCGCCGCGTGATCATCTGCGGATCTTCGGGGCGCAGGCAACGCTGGAGCTGGAGGGAAGCCGTTTGTCGGCGACGGGCCTTGTTCGTCGCGAGGAAGAGTTCGATGCGGATACCGTCTATCAGGAGGCTTATGACGCGACAATCGCGCATTTCCTCGATGGGCTGGACGGTCGCGTAAAGATGGAGACGGTGCCCGATGATAACATGAAGACACTGGCGCTGGTCGAAGAGATCTATCGGCGAAGCCGGTTCGACGCTCAACGCAAACCAAGATAAGATGGCTCGCCGTCGGAGGACTATTGATGCAGACGCTCGATGACATCAGGGAAGACCAGATCGAACATGACGATCTGAGCATCGCACGCGCGCTTGAAGAAGACATCATCTTCGGACGGCTGGCGCCTGGTACACGTCTGACTGAAGATACCTTGCTGGCGCGCTTCCACGTCACCCGTCATTTCGCCCGCCAGGCGATCGTCCAGCTGGAAACGATGGGCATCGTCGTGCGCGAGCGCAACAAGGGTGCCACTGTGCGCTCGCTGACCCCTCGCCAGGTGCAGGAGATCTATGATGTGCGCGAACTGCTGCAGCGGCAGGCTGCTCTCTGGATTCCCTTGCCCGCACCCGACAAACTGATCGCCGATCTGACGGCCCTGCATGAAGAGCACGGCCGTCACGTCGAAGCCGGCTACCTACGCGGCGTGCACGAGACGAATGACCGATTCCACCTGACGCTTTTCGGCGCCTGCGGCAATTCCTATCTCGTGCAATCGATCGAACTTTATATGCGCCTCAGCCTGCCGGTGCGCGCCAACTCTATGTCGAGCAAGGAATCCCTGCAGATCTCGCATGAACATCATCGGCTGATGATCGAGATGCTGAAGGGCCGGGACAATTGGGTTCTGGCGCAGCTCTGTGTCGATCATCTGCAGCCGAGCAAGAAGCGTTATCTCGCCTATGTAAGCGAGAATTGAGGCCCTAGACGGCTTGGCCGGCGATCGTGTCGGCGGCCGCCGATTATCTGCATGCAGCTTCGTCCAAAAGGGCCGAAACCGCGATGCGATCCGGTGCGCCGAGCCGCCCGCCGAAGACAGAGCATTTCAGCGCCGCGGCGGCCGAGGCCATCCGGATCGCAGCATCGGTCGCCAAGCCCTCCGAGATCGCCAGTGCATAGGCACCGTGGAAAATATCTCCAGCCGCGAGTGTGTCGATCGTCTTTATCCGAAAAGCCGGCATATGGGCGACGGTGCCCATCTCTTCATCCCACCAGTAGCTGCCACGCTCTCCGGCCGTGACGACGACCAGTGCTTGCCGATATTGCCGCTTCAGAAACGAGACCATGCCGGCCGGATCACTGATCTGCGAAAGGCTATGAGCTGCCGGTTCTGAAAAGATGATGTGGTCGGCCTCTTTGGCCAGCATGTCGATAATGTGAGGCGGTGCGACATCGCCGTCTAGGATCGCGGGCTTGCCCGCTGTCCTTGCGGTCCGCAGCACTTTAAGGGCGAGAGCCGGCCAACGCACATCCACCATGACGGAATCGAATGCGGTGAGATCGTCGGCCGTTACTTCCCTGACGTTCTCGTGCAGGCGTGGGTCATAGAACGGAACAATCAACCGTTCGCCATCATCGTCGATGAGGATCGTCGAAACGGCGGAGCGGGCACCGGCCACCCGGGCGCTGCCACTGACATCGATACCAGCTCGCTGCAACTCGGTCAGGATCTGCTCTCCGGCCTGGTCGTCGCCGACGGCACCCCATAGGCTTGCCATGCCGCCGAGGCGGATAATGGCAAAGGCCGCGCTTGATGCCATGCCCTCGGCCACCTGCAACATGTCGTAGGGCAGAACCTTCCCCGGTACCTGCGGAATTGCCTTGACGCGAAACAGCGTATCGAGCACGGCCGCACCGACGCACAGGACGTGGCGCGGCCTGCAATCCGCAGTGGGTGAGGTCATATTCAAATGCGCTGGCCAGTCGATTTATCGAAGAGGTGGGCGCTTTCCGGATCGATGGAAATCGAGACCGTATCGCCATAGGCAATGGCCAGTCGCTCTCGAAAGAGGCAGGAAATCTGCTCGCCGCTGCAGTCGAGCTTGGCGAAGATCTCCGATCCGGTTCCCTCGACGATCTCGGCGCGGCCGGCAATTCCGCCCTGGTTCGCGCGGATATGTTCGGGGCGAATGCCGTATACGAGTGGCCCGGCAGTCGGTGCGCTCTTGATATTATTGGGCAGCGGCAAGATCAGACCCTTTTCCGTGCGGAAAACACCCTCCTCGATCCTGCCGTCGATGAAATTCATCGATGGCGAGCCGATGAAGCCGGCAACGAAGAGATTGGCGGGCCGGTCATAGAGATCCAGCGGAGCCCCGACCTGCTCGATCACACCATCATGCAAGACCACGATCTTGTCGGCCATCGTCATCGCTTCAATCTGGTCATGGGTGACATAGATCGTCGTGGTCTTGATGCGCTGGTGCAGCGATTTGATCTCGGCGCGCATCTGTACGCGCAGCTTGGCATCGAGATTGGAAAGCGGTTCGTCGAACAGGAAGACCTGCGGATCGCGCACCAATGCACGGCCCATGGCAACGCGCTGACGCTGCCCGCCCGAAAGCTGCTTCGGATAGCGATCGAGCAGTTTTTCGAGGCCAAGAATGTTTGCGGCCTTATTGACCCGTTCGGAGATTTCCGATGTATCGGCCTTCTTCAATTTCAGGGCAAAGCCCATATTGTCGGCGACGCTCATATGCGGATAGAGCGCGTAGTTCTGGAAGACCATCGCAATATCCCGGTCGCGGGCTCGCAGATTGCTGACATCGCGGGTGCCGATCCGGATTTCGCCATCGCTCATTTCCTCAAGTCCTGCGATCATGCGCAGAAGAGTAGACTTGCCGCAGCCGGACGGACCGACGAGGACGACAAATTCTCCGTCGGCGATATCGACGCTGATATCCCTGATCACGTTAACGGCACCGAAGCGCTTCTGGACGTTTCGAATGTTCACATTAGCCATTTTTGATTGTCCTTTCAGTGCTCGGCTTAGCCGCCCTTGACGGCGCCAGCGGTCAAGCCAGCGACGATCTGCTTTTGCGCAAATATCGTCAGCACGAGTACGGGTAGCGTGACGATAAGTGCAGCCGCAGCAAGCGGCCCCCAGCTGACCTGTTCAAACGAAAGCATGTTGTAGACGGCGACCGGCAGGGTTCTGGTTTCACGGCTCGCCAGCACGATGCCGAATACGAAATTATTCCAGGAGAAGATGACCGACAGGATGAAGGCAACCACGATGCCCGGTTTTGCGATCGGCAGCGCCACCAGGCGAAACACCTGCCAGGACGTCGCCCCATCGATACTGGCTGCTTCCTCAAGCTCCATTGGCGTCGTTTCGAAATAGCCGATCATGATCCAGACGACGATCGGTACGGTCACCACCAGGTGGATGATGATCTGCGGCCAGAGCGTGCCGAGAAGATCGAGCCATTGGAACAGCAGGAAAAGCGGAATGAGGAACGATAGGCCGGGTGTCATGCGGGCGATCATGATGACCATGGCGGAACGCTCAGCCTTCAACCGCGCAATGCCGTAACCGGCAGGCACGCCGATCAGCAGCGCGAGCAGGGTAGCGCCGCCGGTCACGAGGATCGAATTCCAGAAATAGAGGAAAAAATTGTTTTCCTCGAAGACCTTCATGTAGTTCGACCAAGCGAAACGCTCGGGAATGAAGATCGGCGGGTAGGCACCGTTATCGATTTCGTATTTCAGCGAGAGCGAGATCATCCAGAGGAAAAACAGGATGACCGGGGAGACCATGACGAGGGCGACAAACAGCAGGCCGATACGGTCGATTGTCTTGCGTTTCATCAGCGTGTCTCCGTGTCCGACCAGTTGGCGCGTTGGCGTACCATCATCAGCACGAAGGAAAGCGCGACGATGATGACGAAGAAGACGACCGCCATCGCCGATCCATAGCCGATGTCATAGTAGGAAAAGGCTGTGTTATAGAGGTAGATGTTGATCGTTTCGGAGGCCGTTCCCGGGCCACCCTGTGTCATCGCATAGATGATGTCGAAGCTTTTGACCGCATCGATGCTTCTGATGATGACGCCGATCATCAGGAAGGGCGCGATCATCGGCAGGGTCAGGTAGCGGAACTTCTGCCAGGCATTTGCGCCGTCGATCTCCGCACTTTCATAGGGTTCGCGCGGAACGGCCGCCAAGCCGCCCAGAACGATCAGCATGATCAGCGGCGTCCACTGCCAGGTCTCGACCAGCACCAGCGAGGGAATGACGCTGTTCTGGTTGTAGATCCATTCCTGCGGCCCGATGCCGATCAAAGAGAGCAGGTAGTTGAGCACGCCGAGCTGCGGGTGGAACATCATGGTCCAGACGAGCGCGATGGCGACGGGTGTCGCCATCATCGGCATAACGAAAATGCCGCGCAGCAGCCCACGAAAGGGAAACTGCGCGTCGAAGATCAAGGCGGCGAGGGTGCCCAGAAACAGCGGAGCGACGACGGCAAGAAACGTGTAGAGCGCCGTGTGCCACAGTGACTCCCAGAAGCGCATGTCCACCAGCAGCCGGGCGTAATTGTCCAGTCCGGCAAAAACCACCGGCTGGCCCAGCGTCCAGCTGTTGACGCTCATCCAGAGCGTAAACACCCAGGGAAAAACGATGACCGCGGCGATGACGACCAGCGCCGGGACAACGAAGGGCCAGTAGTTCGGAGCAAGCCTGCCAGGCTTGCCCCTCCCATTTGCGATGCTTTTCGATCGCGGGGTGTCCATGCTCACGGATGCCATTATCCCTCGCTTCGGGCCAGGACCGGTTCGAACTGCGCCGTGGCGTTCTTCAGTTCCGCTGCCGGATCGGCGCCGCCGATCATGTTGGTCAGGCCGACACCATAGATGTCGCGGAACTCGGTGACCGGAATGATGACCGGCAGGGCGAGCTGCGAAACCTTGGCCGAGCCGGCAACGGCATCGACCCAGGTGCTCGGCATGGTGACGCCTTCGCGAACCTTTGCATCTTCGAGGACCGAATTGCGGAAGGGAACGCCGGCGCCGGCCTGCAGGAGGCGCGCACCCATGTCGTGAGAAATGACCCACTGGCAGAAGAGATAGGCTGCTTCCTTGTTCTTGCTGGCAGCGGTCACGCCAATGCCGTCGCCGGTCGTCGCGGCAGCCTGCGCCTTCGGTCCCTTCGGCATGATGCCGTAGCCGACCTTGCCAACGACACGGGACTTTTCGGGATTTTCGATCGGCGGAGCAAAGCCGACGCCGTCGAGCCACATGCCGACCTTGCCCTGCAGGAAGGCCGACTGTGCTTCCGCCCAGTTGAAGCCGGAAACGCCGACGGGGGCGGCCTTCGTCATCAGGCGCTGATACATTGTGGCGGCCTGGATGGCTTCGTCCGATGTCGTGCGCAGCTTTCCGTCAGGGCCAAGCGGCGTCGAGCCATAACCGAGCAGCAAGGTCGTCCAGACGGGCACGTTTGCATTCTTCAGGCCACGAGCGACGAAGCCGTAGGTATTGGAGGACTTATCAGTCAGTGCTTCAGCTGCACTGGCCATCTCGTCGAAGGTTGAGGGGTAGGAGAGACCCTTCTTCTCGAACAGTTCCTTGTTCCAGTAGACAATCCAGTAGTCCACCGAGAAGGGAAGCGAGCGCAGTACCCCTTGCGAATCCTTGGCGAACTGCAAGCCGGCTTCCGCAAAGTCGCTCTCGACCAACGACGGGTCGGTCAGCGACGGATCCTTGACGAAACCGCTGATATCGGCAAGCCAGCCGCCCTTCTCGAACTGGCGCTTCTGGACGTGGTAGCTGAGGTGGACGACGTCGAAGCTCGGCTTGCCGGAGCTAAGCTCGATCGTCGTCTTCTGGCGCTGCTGCTGCTCGGGTGTCGCTTCTGCGTTGACCTTGATGCCGGTGAGCGCTTCGAATTCGCTCAGATATTTGAGGATCGTTTCGCTGCGCGGGCTCTTGACGAGGTTTACCTCGAGCGTCGTTCCGGCAAAACGCTTCCAATCGACTGCCGCCGAAGCAGGCTTGATGCCGAGTAGCCCGGCAGCGCCGATCGCGGCTGAACCCGCCAGAAAGTTTCGGCGCGTGGGGCGAATGAATGATGATGTCATGCTGTTCTCCTCCTGGTATGTGGCCTGCGATCTCCTCACCGCAGGCATCAGTTTAAATTCTCAGCGCGCGACTGCGCGCGTGGTTGATGTGTGCGGCAAGGGCATCGACGGCCTCCTGCGTATTTCTCTGCTCGATCGCTTCCAGCACGCGAAGATGCTCGCCCATGACAGGACCGACGCGTCCGTCGATGCGGAAACGTTCCTGGCTGATTAGCCGCATCTTGATCGAGTTGACGCGATAGGCGTTGGAAATGATGGTATTGCCCAGCGCGTCGATAAAGGCGTCATGCATGCCCCAGTCGACGGCCTGGGCGTGGACTTCCAGTTCATGCGAATGGTTGCCGCCCTCGATTGCCGCCACGATCTCGCGATGCTGTCTCAGGAGTGCCCCGATCGTCTCGTCGCTGGCCGTCTCCGTGAAGATCCCGACGGCTTCTTTTTCGAGAAAAAGCCGAAGTTGGAAAGCTTCGCGGATGAGATTGAGATCGATATGGGCAATTTGCAGGCCGCGTTGCGGCACGGTCTTGATGAGGCCCTCGGCTTCAAGCCGCGGAATAAGCTCACGGATGGCGCCGAGCGTCAGGCCGGTCAATTCGACAAGCCTGCGCTGGGAGACGAATTGCCCGGGACGGACGTCACGCGCAAGCAGATGCCGGGTAAAGCTCTCATAGGCTTTCTCTCTCAGCGTCGGCTGCTCGTCGGCTCCATCCATCGGGTTCTCCTCGTACATAAGCGCTAAGCTGCCTTTGTGCGAAAAAGTGCGTCAAAGGCAAGAACAAGCTCGCGCTGGCCATCTGCGGGGATTGTCGTCAGAGGCGGGCGAACCGCAAGCCATGTATCATCGCCCGTCATCTTTGACACCATGACTTTCACGGCCGGCGTGACGGGATGCTTGAGAAGCTCGGCGACGAAGTCTTCCACTCGCGGATCGTCTTTGCCGTCGACGGCCATGGCGCGAACTTCGTGCGGTGCAAAATTGGCCATGCCGGAAATTGCGCCCTGGCCGCCCATACGGACACCCTTTGCAAGGTGCCGTTCATCACCGATCAGGATGATTAGATCGCTGTGCTGGCGCAGCAAGGCTTCCGTATAGGGCCAGTCGCCGGAGGAGTCCTTGACGCCGGTGACGATGGAGGGGAAGGTCTTTCGCAGGCGGCTGATCAGGTCGATGCTCAACGCGACCATCGTTACCGGGGGGATGTTGTAGACCAGCACGTCACGTGCGGCGTCGCCCACACGTGCAAACACATCGGCAAACCAGGCGAAGATACCGTCGTCGCTCACATTTTTGAAATAGGAAGGCGGGGCGAGCAGGATATTGCGCGCTCCCTTTGACAGCGCTTGTGAGATCTGGTGAGCGGCATCTTCGGCAGCATCGACGAGCACGCCGACGACGATCTGTCGGGGCTGGATGCCGGAGGCAATGAAAGTGTCAAGGATCCGCTCCCGCTCCCGGCTGCCGATGGAAGCGCCTTCGCCGGTCGTTCCGAATAGCGTGACGCTGGCGCAACCCGATTCGAGGCTGCGTTTTGCCTGGGCGAGCATGACCTCAGTGGCAATTTCACCGCTGCTCTTGAAAGGCGTCGCCAACGCGACCGATAAACCAAACCCCGTCACCAATATGTCTCCCTCATGTCAGTGTCGAATGGCTAACATGTCAGTTGTTGGCTGTAAACCTGTTTCTGATGAATGGTCACAGGTGATGCGGAGAAGCTGTGGATTAAAGGTGGCGCAAGGGCACAGGGCGCGGCGACCCGGTCAGCGATGCCGGAGGTTGTTCCAGGAGGTGCGCATCATTGTATGTAAGACGCGTCCCGCTCTCGGCGCAGTCCGATATCTCGCCGGCAGACGGGCGTAGTGAATGGCCCGATCGAGAAAGGAAGGATCGCACACCGAATCTCCAGGGGGGCAGGGAGCGCAACTTGGAGAGTTGCGCTCCCTGTGGCCTGCCGTCTCACCAGTCCAGGCGCAGGAGAGACACGCCCTGACGCGGCAGGGAGAACTTGAGATCGATCTTGCCGTCCGTGACCGAAACTGAAGCCTTGTTGTCGATCTCAGCAAGCTTGCCGGAGGCTTCGAGCTTGGCGTAGTCGGCGTCTGCAATATCCTGCGGCTTGCCCATTTCCTTCCAGATACGGAAGGAGTTGGAATGCTGCTCGTCCATACGGAAGTGCTTGAGCGCAGCCGGGCGATTGCCCCAGCCATCGATCGAAAGATCGACCTCAGCGGCAGGGCCGGTCTCGTCGTCATCATGATAGTGCCAGACGAGAACCGAGACGCCTTTGTCGTCGCGGGTCGCCACGACATTCACGTCAGGCTTGTCGCGAACGCCGTGGCTCATGATGTCCTCGATATCGCGGCGATAGTCGCTTTCCGATTCCAGCCATTCGCCGCCGAGCTTGCCGAGCATGCGAAAGCCGTTCAGCACCGCCTTGTCGACGCCATTGGTCGCCAGGTCGCGGAAGCCGTCGAAATAAGGCTGGTCGTCGAAGAGGAAGGCCCAGGTCACCGCGCCTTCGATCTCGATATTGGCGCGGCGTGACAGTTCGTAGGTGCGGATCATGCTTTCGACGACATAGACGCCGTAGAGTGGACCGTTGCGATAACCGTTCTGCGGATGGACGCGCGCGGAGCAGGCGGCGCATCCTTCGGGATCGGACTCGCCAATGACGACGGGTAGGTGCCGAAGTTCCGGGAATTCGTTGATGATGGCAAGATTGGTTTCGATGTCGCGTAGCTGCTTGTGCAGGCCCATGCGCACATGGCCGTCGAAGATGACCGGATTTCCCTTGGCGTGGAAAGCAATGAAATCCAGCGGAGGCTTGTTTTCGACGACGTGGCGCAGGAAGGCGCGCAGGAAGGTCTGGGCCTTCTCGTTGGCAAAGGCGCCGCACGTGTGCGGGCCGCCGACGCGGGCCTTCGGCAGGGCGCGTTTCACCGCTCGTGCGCTTGCATCATACATGGCGCAGAATTCCGGGATCGTACCGGTCCAGTAATGGCCGTCGGGTTCGTTCCAGACTTCCCATGGCCAGGAGGAGACGACGTCTTCGCCGTAGCGATCGGCCAGATGCCGTGCCCAGGCCTCGATCAGGTCGCCCCATTTCTTCAAGTCTTTCGGCGGTGCGGTCCAGCCGGTAGTAATCGTCGCATATTTGTCGGCAGGCTCCCAATGATGCTTGTAGGGGCCGTCGAAATCGGAAAGCGCTTCCGGCGTGAAGCCGATCTGGATCAGCGGGATGTTGCCCGCTTCCACATAGGCATCGAAGATCCGATCGATGATCGTCCAGTCGTAAACAGGATTGCCGTCGGCATCCTCCGTATAGGCATTGGTCGAGCCCCATTTCAGGGCAGGCTTGCCGTCTCCGCTTGTCAATAGATTATGCGCGCGGATGCGTGGCGCGACGGGGCTGAGCTCGGTCAACTCCTTCAGGAGCTTCTTGCCATGTGGGGAGTAAGTATAGTTCGGCTCGTCATAACCGAACCAGTTCCACAGTGGCTTGTAGGGCCCGGTCGGCCTGCCGGCGTGAACGGTGATGGTCACGTCATAGGAACTCGTCATCGTCTTTTCCTCTTGAACGGTCATGCCTCAGCCTCCTCCCGAAGGCCGACCGACCAATTTGTGATGAAGTGCGGCCGTCTTGGGAGGGCGCCGCGCTCGCCGCAAAAGCTAAGCGAAACAGCCATTTTGTCAATAATATAAAAACTCATGCTTAGACGGCGATTAAAAAATGCTGGAAATTCCGCGAGTTTTTGGCTTTCTGAAAATTTCCTGTTGCCGTTTTGCGAAAAATTGTCGATAAATGTTGAGGCGAAGCTTGCCGTCTGGAGGAGTCATATGGACTGTCAGGTCCCTATGAAGACGCTTTCGCCGGAACGCGATCGATAACGGATTACGGGAAGCGCCCGCCTCTGCGGGCCAAGGAGGAGGAGCGTCCGATGAAGTTCCCAAGATTTGCAGTCATTGCCTTATTGTCTCTCGCCGCTCTGCCTGCTTATGCGCAGGATTTCATTGCGGGTATTCCGCGCAATGAAACTCTGATCATCCAGGGCACGCCGCAGCAGAATGCCGACTGGTTTAATGTCTGGGCGCCAGGCGGTGGCGGGGCTGCCAATGTCAACGGCCTGCAGCAGCTGACGACGGATACGTTCTGGTTCATCAATCCAGAGGGCGGTCCGGACGCCTGGCAGAATGCGCTCGCCACCGAGCCGCCGGCCTACAATGCCGATTTCACGCAAATGACCGTGAAGCTGCGCAAGGGCATCTATTGGAGCGACGGTGTCGAATTCACCAGCGATGACGTGGTCTATACGGTCAAGACTCAGATCGACCATCCCGGCATGTCCTGGAGCGCGCCGTTTTCCGTCAACGTTGCCAGCGTAGAAAACCCTGATCCGCTGACAGTGGTCTTCCATCTGAAGAAGCCCAATTCACGCTTCCACACGCTATTTACAGTGCGGTGGAACGCCGCCTGGATCATGCCCAAGCATGTCTTCGAGAAAGTCGGCGATCCTCTGGCATTCAAGAACAATCCGCCGGTGTCTCTCAGCGCCTATGTGCTGCAGAGCTATGACAAGGGCGGCAACTGGACCATCTGGAAGCTACGAGACGATTGGCAGCGCACCTCCATCGGCATGGCCGCCAAGGAACCACCGCAAGTCAAATATGTCGTCTATCGTGCTGCCGGTAATCCGGAAGCCCGCGTCATCGAGCAGCGCAACCATAATCTCGACGTCATCAATGACATGGCGCCCGAAGGTATGTTCGCCATGATGCGCGACAGCAAGAGCGTCGCTTCCTGGCTTAAGGGCTTCCCCTACGCCCATCCGGACCCGACCCTGCCGTCCGTGTTGTTCAACACCAAGAAGCCGCCCTTCGATAACAAGGATGTCCGCTGGGCGCTGGCACTGATGATCGATATCCGTGCTGTCGCACTTGGCTCCTATCGCGGTGCCGCCAACCTCGCAGCGCTCGCCACGCCGCCGACGGGTTCCGCACCGGACGATTATTACGCGCCGATGCAGGACTGGCTCACCAATTTCGAGCTCGATACCGGCAGCCGCAAGATCAAGCCCTATGACCCCAATATTTCCGCGCAGATCGCCACCATGGTTCGCGGTCAGTGGGGCGACCAGATTCCCACCGATCCGAAGCAGCTTCAGCGCACCTTCGGTTTCGGCTGGTGGAAACAAGACGTGCAAGCCGCGAGTGAGCTGCTGCAGAAGGCCGGTTTCAAGAAGAGCGGCAATCAATGGCTGAAGCCCGACGGTACGCCGTTCACGATCCGCCTTCAGGTCGAAGGCGACGCCATTCCGACGCTCGCACGTGCCGGCACGGTCATTGCCCAGCAATGGAGCCAGAACGGCATTGCCACGAAAGTGGATGTTGCTGGCCCTACCAACGGCCAGCGCCTCAGTACCGGCGATTTCGAAGCTGCGATCTACTGGAGCATCGAAACGTGGGGCGGCCATCCGGACCTGTCCTTCTTCCTGGACAGCTACCATTCGGAATTCATCAAGCCGCTCGGCCAGATCCAGCCGCCGCGTAACCTGCAACGCTGGCAGGATCCGCGCCTCGACCAGATCATCGCAAAAAATCGATCCATTGCCTTCGATTCCTCTGATGTGACGAAGGTCGGCCAGGACTTCCTGAAGCTGGCCGTCGAGGAGATGCCGATGATCCCGCTGATGGCCTACAACAAGTTCGCGCCGTTCGACACGACCTACTGGACCAATTATCCGAGTGCCGAGAACCCTTATTCGGCCTCGGGTCCGAACTGGTCGAACATCCGCTACATGGTGACCGGCCTGAAGGCCAATCAGAACGCTCCCAAAAACTGATCGCGTCGACATGGGAAGTGGCCGGGCTGCCGGCCGCTCCCCTTCATGCTATTGGAGGGTGAATGCCATGAATGGTTTTCTGATCTATGTGGGCAAGCGTTTCTTGCAGTTCCTCTTCGTCGTCGTCACCGGCATCACGCTTGCATTCCTGATTGCGCATTTCTCTCCGGTCGACCCGGTGGAACAGACCGTCTCGCTATTGACCAGCTTCGGCTCCACCGATCCGCAGGCGGTCGAGATCCTGCGCCAGTCGCTGCGGGAACTCTATGGGACCGGCGGCCCTCTCTTCGAACAATATTTCACTTTCTGGGGGCGGGTGCTGACTGGTGATTTCGGTCCGTCGCTATCGTCCTTCCCGACACCGGTCATGACTGTCATCGGCCGTGCCTTGCCGTGGACAGTCGGCCTCTTGACGCTCGCGACCATCATTGCGTGGATCATCGGTAATCTGCTTGGCGCGCTTGCCGGCTATTTCCGAAACAGCCGCGTGCTCAAGCTTGCCGGCATCGTGATCATGGCGCTGCAGCCGATCCCGACTTACATTATCGGTCTCAGCCTCGTCATTCTTTTCGGCTTCATCTGGCCGATCCTGCCGATTAGTGACGGCGCGCAGGTCAATCTCGCGCCTGCTTTCAGCTGGACCTTCATCAGCTCGGTGATCGAACACGGCATCCTACCGGCGCTGACGCTTGTGCTCGTCGGTATCGGCGGCTGGTTCATCTCTATGCGCTCGCTCGTCTCCAACATCGTCACCGACGATCATGTCGTCTATGCCGAGCTCGGCGGCGTGCGCTCAAGCCGCATCTTTTCGCATTATGTGGCGCGCAACGCCATGCTGCCGCAGGTCACGGGCCTGGCGCTCAGCCTCGGCAATGTCTTCGGCGGCGCCGTCATCGTCGAATTCGTCTTCAACTACCCAGGCATCGGCAAGCTCCTGATCTCGGGCATTTATTCCGGCGATTACAGCCTGGTGCTCGGCGTCACCACGATCGCGATCATTGCCGTCGCCTCTGCCGTCTTCGTGATCGACATCATCTATCCGCTGATCGATCCGCGCGTGAAACTGGGATAAGTGCGATGTTCAAGATCCTCAGAGACCTGCTCCGCTACAACAAGGAGTTCCTGTTCGGGACGATCCTGATTTTGATCATTGTCGGGTTGATCGTCTCCTCTTTCTTCTCTCCCTACGACGAGACTGCCATCTATGTCGTGATCCCCGATATGCCGCCATCGGCCGAGTTCTGGTTCGGTACGACGTCGCGCGGTCAGGATGTCTTCTGGCAGATCGGCGCGTCGCTGCGTAACACGTTGCTCTTCGGCATCATCGTCGCCGTCGTCAGCCGCCTCATTGCGCTCGTTGTCGGGCTGGTCTCGGGTTACGTCGGCGGGCGAACCGACCAAATCATCATGGGCATCAACGATACGCTCGGTGCGCTGCCGAACATTCCGATCCTGCTTCTGCTGGTCTTCGTGCTGCGCGACCAGATGACGTGGTCGGTGCTGGCGATCGTCGCAGCCTTGCTTGGCTGGACGCATGACAGCCGGCTGATCCGCTCGGTGGCGCTTTCTCTCCGCCATCGCGAATTCACGCGGCATGCGGTCTTTTCCGGCATGCGCACGTCGCAGATCCTCATTCGCGAGCACCTTCCCTATGTCATGCCGATCGTCTTCTTCACGACGATGAACAACCTCATCTGGGCGATCGGTCTGGAGGTGACTCTCTCCATCCTGGGCTTCTCCGACATCAACCGGCCAACGGTGGGTGGCATGATCTATTGGGCAAATGCCCATTCCGCCATGGTCGCCGGCGTCTGGTGGTGGGTCGCCTTCCCGATGCTCTTCGTAGTGATCCTCTTCCTCGGCCTCTTCATGCTCGCCATGTCGGTCAACGAATATATCGATCCGCGCTCGCGGCTCGCCCGAATGGGAGCCTGAGACGATGCAGAACCTTTTGAGGAAAGCGCCTTTGACCCTTGTCGAGAATTCCCGGGACGCGCTGACGATCGACGGACTGAAATGCTATTACGTCAATGATTATTTCGGGGTCCGGCGTGAGATCCGTGCCGTCGACGATATCAGCCTGACCGTCCGCAAGAACGAGATCTACGGTATCGCGGGCGAATCCTCGAGCGGCAAGACGTCGCTCATCAAGACGCTTGCCGGCGCCATCCGCCCGCCGATGCGGGTGGTTGGCGGCACGGTCAATTTCAATTTCGGTGGCAAGCCAATCGACGTCTATGGCGAGCCGCAGAAGATGCGTGCCGCCCGCTGGCGTCACCTTTCCTATATAATGCAGGGTTCGATGAATGTGCTGAACCCGGTTCGGCGCGTGAAACACGCTTTCAACGACTTCGCCTCCCGGCACATGAACCTCGATCCGGCGGCCTTCCGTCAGCGTGTCGAGGCCCATCTTGCCCGCCTGCATCTCGATCCGCATGTGCTTGAGGCTTTCCCACATCAGCTCTCCGGCGGGATGCGGCAGCGTTTGACCATTGCGCTTGCGACCGTCTGCGAGCCGGAGTTCATCATCGCCGATGAGCCGACGACGGCGCTTGACGTGCTCGTACAGCAAGATGTTCTGGCGCTGATCAAGGAAGTGCAGGCGCGTATGCAGTCCTCTGTCATCTTCGTGACCCATGACATGTCAGTGCATGCCGCCATCACTGATCGGTTGGCTATCATGTATGCTGGGCGGCTTGCCGAAGAGGGGCCAACCCAGGCGATCTTCGACAATCCGCAGCATCCCTATACGGTTCACCTGATCGGCAGCTTACCGCGGATCGGCGATACGAGAACGAGAAAGAGCCTGCAGGGCAAACCGCCGGCTCTTTCCAATCCGCCATCGGGATGCCGCTTCCATCCGCGGTGCCCGATCGCGATCGACCGATGCTCGAAGGAAGTCCCGGCCATGCTGCCGAGTGCGACTGGCGGGCGTGTGGCCTGTTTCAGGGCAGGGGAGTACAAGATCCAATGAGCGGCGAAAACCTTCTCGAACTTGACAATGTCAGCAAGTTTTTCCCGATCGGCGGCTTTTTTTCGCGCGCCAGGATGACAGCAGTCAATGAGGTCAGCTTCGCCTTGGAAACTGGTCGACCGGAGATATTCACGATCGTCGGCGAATCGGGCTCCGGCAAGTCGACGCTTGCCAAGATGATCCTGGGCAGCGAGACGGCCGACCGTGGCACGATCCGCTTTGATGGTGCAGACGTTGCCGGTATGCGCAGCCGTGGAGCCCGAGAAGCCTTCATGACCCGGGTCCAGCCGGTATTCCAGAACCCGTTCGAGGCTTTCAACCCACTCACGCGCATAGACGAGTATCTATTTTCCACCGCCCACCGCTTCAAGGGTGCGAAGAACCGCGCTGATCGTGAAGCACTTACCGATGTGGCACTGCAGCGGGTCGGCCTTTCTCTTGCGGAAATCCGCGGTCGCTATTCGCACGAATTGTCGGGTGGCCAGCTACAGCGTGTGGCGATCGCCCGCGCGCTTATTCCCGAACCGAAGCTGATCGTCGCCGACGAACCCGTTTCCATGGTGGACGCATCGCTGCGCATGTCGATCGTCAATCTGTTCCGCGAGCTGCGTGACACACTGAAAGTGTCGATCATCTATATCACCCATGATCTTGCGACCGCCTACTACATTGCCGACCGGGTCATCATCATGCGCAAAGGCGTGGTGGTCGAAAGCGGTGACGCGCGCACAGTGCTCGACAATCCTCAGCACGAGTATTCGATCGCCTTGAAGAATGCGGTGCTGCCGCCCGATCCGCATGATGCATCGGCCATCATCCGCGAGCGCCAGCAGGATGCCGGCGCATCTGCGCCTCGCAAGATTGTGAGCGCCTGATCATTCCCTGTCGAAGCCTGGCCTCGCCCCAAAGGAGGGAGGCCAGGCTTTGTTTCAGCAGGTGCGGAAACGCAGATTGCCGGGCGAAAGCTCGCTGACGGAGGCGCAGCCCATCAGCTTCATGCCGCGCTCGATTTCCGTTCGCATTTGCAGAAGGGCGCGTTCGACGCCGGCCTGACCGGCGGCGGCAAGCGGGAAGAGATAATAGCGTCCGACGCCAACGGCCTTGGCGCCGAGCGACAGAGCTTTCAGAACATGCGTGCCGCGCTGGACGCCGCCATCGACCATCACGTCAATGCGGTCGCCGACGGCATCGACGATTTCCGCCAGCTGGTCGAAGCCGCTGCGGGAACCATCGAGCTGACGCCCGCCGTGATTGGAAAGCACAATGCCGGTGCAGCCGATATCGATGGCGCGCTTGGCATCCTCGACCGTCATGATGCCCTTCAGGCAGAAATGCCCGCCCCAGGTCTTGACCATGTCGGCGACATCGTTCCAATTCATGGCCGGATCGAGCATCTCGGTGAAATAGCGGCTGATCGACATTGTGCCGCTGCCCATATCGACATGGCTGTCGAGCTGCGGCAGGCGGAATTTCTCATGGGTGAAATAATTGATCGCCCAGCCGGGCTTGACTGCAAACTGTGCCATGCCGGCAAGGTTGAGCTTGAAGGGAATGGCAAAGCCGGTGCGCTTGTCGCGTTCGCGGTTGCCACCGGTAATACTGTCGACAGTCAGCATCATCACCTGCACGCCCGCCTGTTTCGCCCGCGTCATCATTTCACGGTTGAGACCGCGGTCCCGATGGAAATAAAACTGATAGACCTGCGGCCCGTTGCTGATCTGCCTTGCCTCTTCCAGGCTGATCGTGCCGAGCGAGGAGACGCCGAACATCGTGCCGAATTTACCGGCGGCATGGGCGACCGCCCGTTCGCCTTCGTGGTGGAAGAGCCGCTGCAGCGCCGTCGGCGAGCAATAGATCGGCATAGCGAGCTTCTGGCCCATGACGGTGACCGACATGTCGACCTCGCTGACGCCACGCAGCACGCTTGGCAGAAGATCGCAAGTTTCGAAGGAGGAGGTGTTGCGCCGGTAGGTCACCTCGTCATCGGCTGCGCCATCGATATAGTTGAAAATCGGGCCGGGAAGACGCTGCTTGGCGAGACGGCGGAAATCGTGGAAATTATGGCAATCTGAAAGGCGCATACCTGTATCCAATCGAGGGCCGGCACGTCACGCCTCCGCGTGCGGCTCAGCCGATGAACGGCCGCGAGACCTCCTCGTCTTCGCGATCCATGTGAATGGGATACGATTATTGTTGCACCAATCTCAAGCTCTCTTGCGTGCGCTTCCGTCGCCTTCTCGGATAAAGGCGCATTTTATTGCGGGAGATACGTCAGCGACCGCTTTTGACTGCAAGCCAGATGACGTGCCGCGCTCCGCCACGCTTGCCGTTGGCGCGCGTATTGACGGCATCGACGGCAAAGCCGCTATCCTTCAGCCGGCGGGTGAAGGATAGCTCCGGTCCGGAGGACCAGACGGCGAGAACGCCGCCAGGGCGAAGCGCTTCGTGGGCGGATTTCAGCCCGGCATAGTTATAGAGCCGGTCATTGGATTTGCGGGTCAGGCCGTCAGGACCGTTATCGACATCAAGCAGGATGGCATCGTAACCGGCCTTGCCGGCACGGATAGCTTCACCGACATCGCCCTGATGGATCGAGACACGCGGATCGTCGAGGCAGCCCTTGAAGACCTCCGCCATCGGGCCGCGCGCCCAGGCGACGACCGCAGGCACAAGCTCGGCGACGACGATACCTGCATTCTCAGGTACGACCGCGAGTGCGGCCCTTAGCGTAAAGCCCATGCCGAGCCCGCCAATCAGGATCTCCGGCTTCGGATGCGATTTGATCCGCTCAAAGGATAGCGTGGCCAGCGCCTCCTCGGAGCCGCTGAGGCGGCTGTTCATCAGCTCGTTGGCGCCGAGCATGATCGAAAACTCGTTGCCGCGCTGCTTTAGCCGCAGCTCTCCACCGTCGCCGGGAATGGTCGCGGAATCGAGCTGGATCCAGGGCAGCATGGTGGTTTTGTCTCACTGAAAGGAACCGTCACCTAGCATAGGGCGACGATCGAAGCCAGCAAGCCTTGCTCAGACAACTCGGATGAAATGGTCGGCTTCATGCTCCACCACCTGATCCTGCGGCACGGCGGAGCGGCGGCGAATATCCTCGACCTCCTGCGGCTGCAGACGTGTTCTCGGATCGTCGAAGCGCACATCCGGGTCTGGGACCGCCGACAGCAGCAGCCGGGTATAGGGATGCGAGGGATTGTCGATCACCTTGGCGGTGCTCCCCCATTCGACGATCTGGCCGGAATACATGACGGCGATATCCTCTGCCACATAACGAGCGGTGGCGATATCATGCGTGATGTAGAGCAGGCCGAGATTCATCTCCTTCTTCATGTCGTTCAGGAGATTGAGAACGCCCAGGCGGACGGAAACGTCGAGCATCGAGGTGGGCTCGTCGGCGACGATCACTTCCGGCTGGGCGGCGAGGGCGCGGGCGATATTGACGCGCTGGCGCTGGCCGCCGGAGAGTTCGTGCGGATATTTCGGCGCGACAATATCGGGATCAAGCTTCACGCGCTCAAGCAGTTCGCGCGCGGTCGCATCAACCTGTTTGCCACGTATGTCAGGTCGATGCAGCCTCAGCGGTCGCTGGAGGTGGTGGGCGATCGTGTGGGCCGGGTTCAGCGAGGCGAAGGGATCCTGGAAGATCATCTGCACGGAACGCCGGTAACGGGCGATCTCGTCCGACCTTGAGCTTTCGACGGGCCGGCCTTTGTAGAGGATCTGACCAGCCGTTGGCTGATATTCGCGCATCGCCATGCGCGCGCAGGTCGTCTTGCCGCTGCCGGATTCGCCGACGAGCGCCAAAGCGCGGCCGGCACGGAGGGAGAAGGAAATGGCGCGGGCGGCGTGAACCGCGGAAGCACCGTGACCGAAGGTCTTAGTCACCCGATCGAGGGCGAGGATGGCATCGCTCATAGCAGTACACCTCCGCGAAGCGAGGGGAAGGAGGCCCAGAGTTTCTTGGTATAGTCATGCTGCGGCGTCTTGTAGATTGCCTCGGCACCATTCTGCTCGACGAGCTTGCCCTGGAGCATGATGCCGATGCGGTCGCAGAACTGCACCATCAGCCCGAGGTCATGGGTGATGAAGAGCACCGAGAAGCCGAATTGCTTCCTGAGTTCATTGATGCGCTGCAGGATTTCGCGCTGCACGACCACGTCGAGCGCTGTCGTCGGCTCGTCCATGACGACGAGCTTCGGATCGAGCGCCATGCAGATGGCGATGACGATGCGCTGGCGCATGCCACCGGAAAACTGGTGCGGATAGTTGCGCATGCGATCCGGCGCGATATCGACGAGCCGCAGCATCTCGGCCGTACGCTCGCGCGCCTCAGCCTTTGTCATGCCCTTGTGGGTACGCAACACGTCGTAGAACTGGTCCTCGATGCGCAGCACCGGGTTCAGCGAATTCATGGCGCTCTGGAAGACCATGGCGACTTCGCGCCAGCGGAAGGCGGCAAGCGCCTTTGGATCGAGATCCAGTACATCGCGGCCGGCAAGCAGAATCTGGCTCTCCTTGCGGATCAGCGCCGGTGGCTTGTGCAGCCGGCTGATGGAAAAGGCGATCGTGCTCTTACCGCAACCAGATTCGCCGGCCAGGCCGAAGACTTCGCCCGGGGCGACATCAAAACTCACATTATCGACGGCGCGAAAGTCCTTTTCCTCGCCGATGTAATCGATCGTGAGGTTTTTTACGGAAAGCAAGGGTTGCGTCACAGGCGACCCTCCCCGGAGCGGATGAGAGCGGTCCAGCGGCCGAGCTGGTTGCCGGTGCGCAGGCGCGGATTGGCGATTTCGTCGACGGCGAAGTTCAGCAGCGACATGCCGATGCCGAGGAAGGCCAACGCAAAGCAGGGTGTGAGGATATCCCACCAGGCGCCGACCGAAAGCGCGGATGCCTTTTGCGCATTATAGAGCATGGTGCCCCAGGACACGACGCGCGGGTCGCCGAGACCGAGGAATTCCAGCGTTGCTTCGGTGATGATCGCGAAGATGACGCTGCCGATGAAGTTGATGCCGACGATGGAAATCACGTTGGGGAAGATCTCGAATGTCATAATGCGCCATTGCGGCTCGCCCATCATCTCAGCCGATTTGACATAGTCCTTCTGCTTGACAGAGAGCGTTTCGGCGCGGGTGACGCGCGCACCCCAGGCCCAGGACGTGCCGCCAAGGATGAGCGCGATGACAAGCGGGCTCGCCTGGCCGATGAAGGCTGCGAGGACGAGCAGCAACGGCAGGTTCGGCACGACGAGCACCATGTTCGTAAAGAAGCTGATGACCTCGTCGGTCTTGCCGCCGCGATAGCCGGAGATGATGCCGAGCGCGGTACCGACGGCGGTGATCAGGAGACCGGCGCCGAAACCGACGGCAAGCGAGGTGCGCGCGCCATAGATCATCCGGGCAAAGACATCCTGGCCGATGCGGGTCGTGCCGAGAATATGCTCCGCCGACGGCGGCTGGTGCGGGCGACCGGTGCGGGCGGCGGGATCGTAATGCGTCAGCAGCGGTGCTGCGATCGCCACGATGACGATGAAGGCGATGATGGCGAGGCCGATCAGCGCCTTGCGATTGCGGAGCAGGCTTTTCATCTCACGCTCCCTTCAGTCGCGGATCGAGCAGCACATAGCTGACATCGACGATAAAATTGGCGATCAGCATGGTCGCGGTCATGATCAGAAGCTGGCCCTGGATGACGGGGTAATCGCGGGCGAGGATCGCCTGGTAGAGGATGTTGCCGAGACCGGGATAATTATAGACAACCTCCGTCACCAGCGAGCCGCCGAGAATGGTGCCGATGGCGATTGCGAGGCTCGATACGGTTGGCAGCAGAGCGTTGCGGGCCGCATACCAAAGCATCACATGCCGGTCCGACAGGCCCTTGGCGCGGGCCATGACGATATAGTCCTCGCCGAGCAGGTTGATCATGTTGTTGCGCATGGTCACGGTAAAGCCGCCGACCAGCACGGTGCAGAGCGTGATCATCGGCAGGATGCCGTGATAGGCCACACTGCCGATATACTGGAAGCTGAAGGCCGGATCGAGCGAGGGATCGGCCGCGTAGCCATTCGGAAACCAGCCGAGCGTGAAACCAAAGATGAAAAGCACGATCAGCGAGGTGACGACGGCTGGTACCGATGTCGCGAAGATCGCGCCGATTGAGACGATGACGTCGAACTTGCTGCCGCGCCGCCAGGCGGCGACGATGCCGAGGAAGGTGCCGAGCGCGAAGCTGACGATCGTCGCCGTGCCCATGAGGCCGACAGTCCAGACCAGCGCATGGCCAAGCACAGATGTGACCGGCAGCGGGAAATACTTGATCGAGCGACCGAGATCACCGGTGAAGATGCTGCCGAGGTAAGTGAGATATTGCTGCCAGAGTGGTCCGTCAACGAAGCCGAAGGTGAGCTTCAGGGCCTGCAGGCTTTCCGGCGGCAGTTCGGCGCCCGCGCTCGAAAACATGATGCGCACAGGATCGCCCGGCATCAACCGGGGCAGGAAGAAGTTAATCGTCGCTGCCGCGATGAAGGCTGCTAGGTAGAAGACGAGGCGGCGAAGCAGAAAGGCCATGGGGACTCCGTCAAAACGGAAGCGGCGCTTGTCGCGCCGCTTCCGCCGTTTGTAATCGTGGCTTACTTGACCGGCTCAAGCGCCAGCAGGTTCAGAAGACGTGCCGGGTTTGTGCGCGAAATGGACGGATTGACGAAGGGGTTTTCCTTCGTAGACCAGCCGGTGAAGCGCTTGGTATTGTACTGATACCAGTTGGGATTGTTGAAGACCGGGATGACAGGCATGTTTTCGGCAACGATGCGCTGAGCCTTGTTCATCGCGTCCTTCTGCTTGTCGAGATCGGCAGTGTGGGTGAACTGGGTCACCAGGTCTTCCACTTCCGGGCTGAACCAGCGCTGGGCGGTGAAGCGGGTCTTGCCCTTGTCCGAAGCGCTGAAGGCGCGCTTGTAGGGGTAGTAGGGCGAGGCCGAGGCCGGCAGGCTGTTGATCGCCGCATCGAACTTGCCGTCGATGAGGTCGGAGGTCCAGACGGCTTCTTCCGGCGTCTCGATCTTGGCGTCGATGCCGACGGCCTGCATGCCTTCGATGGCGATGTTGACCGTGTCGATCCAGTCTGTCCAGGCGTTCGGAACGATGATCGAGAAGGAGATCTTCGAACCATCAGGATTGTCGCGCAGGCCGTCGCCGTCCTTGTCGACATAACCGGCTTCGTCGAGCAGCGCCTTGGCCGCATCGGCGTCATAGGCGCCGAACTTGCCGAAGTCGGCCTTGACGGACGGGTCCGCCCAGCTCTTGTAGAGCTCGCCCATCAGGCCCGGATCTTCGTTCAGCGTCGGGTAGCCGTAGCCGGCAACGTCGATCATCGTCTTGCGGTCAAGCGCCATGGAGACCGCGCGGCGGAACTTCACGTCGTTGAAGGCCTTCTTGTTGTCCTCGTTGGAGGTCTCCAGGTTGAACAGGAAGGCGACCATGCTGCTCGGCGAATACCAGTAATGATAGTGGTCCGGATCCTTCGAAACATAGACATTGTCGATATCGGGAATGAAGGAGACGCCCCAGTCGAGTGTGCCGTCGGCCGTCGCCGTCAGGATCTGGTTGTTGTCGGCAAGCTGCGGAAAGCGCATGCAGTCGATCTTCAGGTGCTCGGCATCCCAGTAATTCGGGTTGCGGCACTGGTCATAGGTCTGGCCGGTAAAGCGCGGCACTTCCGTCAGCGGGCCGCTGCCGACAGGATTTTCGTTGGCGTAGGTAACGGGGTCGGCAACGTCCTTCCAGACATGCTCGGGCACGATCGGCAGCTGCGAGAGTTGCTCGGCCGCCAGCGAACTCGGATTGGCGAGCGTGAAGCGAACCGTCTGAGCATCGACGGCCTGAACGTCGGTGATGAACGTCCAGATGCTGACGAAGTCGAGCGCCGGGAACTTCTTCAGATAGTCATAGGTGAACTTGACGTCGGCGGACGTCAGCGGCTGCCCGTCGGACCATTTCAGGTTTGGACGCAGCTTGAAATCGATGCTCTTCAGGTCGTCGGAGAGCTTGAAGCTTTCGGCCAGGCGATAGACCGGCTTGTTGCTGTCGAAGCGGTTGAAGATGACCAGCGGCTCATAGATGAAGTCAAGCGTCGACTGGCGCGACGAGGTCTGGTTGAACGGGTTGAAGTTGCGCACCCAGGTCGTCGCCGGCTCGATATTGGCCGTCAGGATGGTCTGCGCTGTGGCTGAGCCTGACAACATGGTCAGGGCCGCAGCCGCCAGGATATATTTCTTCATGTCAAATTCCCCTTTTCTTATGCGGTGAAGAATAGCCGCGCGGTCAGGAGACCAGCGCGCTCGCAAACATGGCTTCGACTTTCGCATGGGCGGCACGGTAGTCGATCTTGAGATTGCCGAGGCGGGCCTTGCCGGCGGCGATACGCTTCTGCGCGTCCTCGGTGAGTGGGCGAGCAGCCTTGGCGGCGGCCTCGCTTTCCTTGAGATCGCCGTGGCTGTGAAGTGCGATATCGAAGCCAGCATCAAGGACCTGGGCGACGCGTTCCGGCAGGGTGCCCCGCAGCGATTCCATGAAGATGCAATCGGAGATCAGCACGCCGTCATAGCCCATCTCGTTGCGGATCACGTCATGCATGAGCGGCGAGATCGAGGCCGGCAGTTCCGCATCATAGGCGGAGTAGACGACGTGAGCGACCATGGCCCAGGGCGCGTCCTTCAGGGCGACGAAGGGCTTGAAGTCGGTGGCGATGAGCGTCTCGCGCGAAGCGTCGACGACCGGGCGCTCCTTGTGGGAATCAAGTGTCGCTCGGCCGTGGCCGGGAATGTGTTTCATGACCGGCATGTTGCCGGTTTCCAGGAGGCCGTCGACCACTTCACGCCCAAGAGCGGCGATAAAATCCGGATCAGGGCCGAATGAGCGGGCGCCGATGACCGCGCTCGTCGTTTCGAAGACGAGGTCGAGAACGGGCGAGCAGCCGCTCGAAAGGCCGAGTTCGCTCATCATCGCGCCCATGGCCTGGGAGGAAAGACGCAGCGCTTTCTTACCGACTTCGAAATCACGACGCGCGAGCTCGGCGAACTGGCCGAAGCTGCGAAAGATCGGCCAGGCGCCGGCATCGAGATGCTGCACGCGGCCGCCTTCCTGGTCGGTGAAGACGGGCGCGTCGTCGCGGCCGACGGCCTCGCGGAAACGCTCGATCAGGATCTTTGCCTGCTCCGGATTGCGCAGGTTGCGGCGGCCGACGAAGAGGCCGAGCGGATTGGTCTCGCGGAAGAGGGCAAATTCATCGTCTGACAGCGTCGGATTGGGGAGGCCGACGAAGAGAGCGAGCGGGGTCGAGGACACTATTTCAAACTCCGGTATCAGATGGTCATTTCGGCTGGCTTCGCAGCATGCCTTCGTAAATGCCCTTGTCGGGGGCAGGAATTTCGACCGCGCCGGCGGTCTTGACGTAGAAATCGACAGGGCCGGCATCGCCGATGAAGGCATAGGCATGACCCAGCGTCTTCATGGTCTGCAGGCAGCCGGAAAAGAGGGCGAGGCCGAAACCCTTACCACGTGCGGCAGGATCGACGCCGGTCGGACCGAAGAAGCCGCGGGCAGTCGTGTCATAGCAGGCAAAGCCAAGCAGCTTTCCGTCCTCGACGGCAATCAGGCAGGCAACGGGCTGGCGCGAAAAGGCGACGGTGACTTCACTTGCCCAGTTTTCGCTGAAATGCTCCCGCACCCAGCTCACCACGATGTAAAGTTCCGGCGGTAGGGCCGGACGGATCGCAATACCGACGGAGTCGGCTTTTGCTTTCAGTTCGGCGAGCTTCGTGGAATATAAGCTCACAAGCAGGTCGGACACCCGTTTTTCCTCCAGATATTCCGTTATTACGGAATGTATCCCCTTTTAATGTCATAGCTTTGGATATCTGGGCGGCGTTGTCAACAGGCTTTTGCCGGCTGGCCTCAGTTCAACTGAGGGTAGCCAGAAAGAAAGCGGCCCGGTTTGACCGGGCCGCCTGGTAATCCTTGAATTGTGCCCCGGCTCAGAGGTCCGCGTCTTTCCACAGGGCATGGAAATGATGGACGGGTCCATGTCCGGAGCCGACCGTCAATTCGCCCGCGGCGGCAACCGCTTGCGCCAGATAGGCCTTGGCTGCCGCGACGGCCATCTGAGGCGAAGCGCCCTTGGCGAGCTCGGCTGCAAGGGCGCTTGAGAGGGTGCAGCCCGTGCCATGCGTGTTTTTCGTCGGTACGCGCTTGGCTTCGAACCAGTGAAGACCGGATGCGATGGACAACACGTCGGGGCTCTCATCGCTTTCGAGATGGCCGCCCTTGACCAGCACCATATTGGGGCCGAGCGCACGCAAACGTTCGGCCTGCGCCCCCATCTGCTCGCGGTTTTCGGCAACCTGTTCGTGCAGCAGCGCGGCTGCCTCCGGCAGATTGGGAGTAAGCAGTGTGGCAAGCGGCAAAAGGTGCTGTGTTAGTGCATCGACGGCTTGCGGGTCGAGGAGCGCTGCGCCGCCCTTGGCGATCATGACCGGATCGACGACGATGGGGATGCCGCGATGCGGCGCCAGCGCCTCGGCGACCGCTTCGACAATGCCGGCATTGGCGATCATGCCGATCTTGACGGCATCGACGCGCACGTCAGCGAAGACGGACTTGATCTGCTGGGCAACGAAGTGCGGCGGCACGAGATGCACGCCGGTCACCCCCTGCGTGTTTTGCGCCGTCAGTGCCGTCAGCGCCGCCATGCCGTAGACGCCGCGGGCGGAGAAGGCCTTGAGATCGGCCTGGATGCCGGCCCCGCCAGATGGATCGGAGCCGGCGATGGATAAGACGTTGTGGATCATCGGCGAACCTTTCGGATTTCCTCGGCAATGCGAAGCGTCGCGGCCTTCGGATCAGGCGTGCCGCAGATCGCCGAGACGACGGCAAGCCCATCGGCGCCCGCTGCAAGGACGAAGGAGACATGCTCGCTCTTCAGGCCGCCGATCGCAACCGTTGGAACGGGTGCCGCTTCAACAAGCTTCGCCAGCCCATCGAAACCGATCGGCTGCTTGTGGTCGGTCTTGGTGGGCGTCGCGAAGACCGGCCCAATACCGGCATAATCGACGACCGCGGGATCGACGGCCGCTGCCAGAGCTTCGGTCTCCACCGACAGTCCGAGGATCATGTCCGGACCGATCATTACGCGGGCGGCGGCAGGCCCAATATCGTCCTGGCCGATGTGCAATCCATCGGCGCCGATCGCGATCGCCGCCTCCACATCGTCATTGACGATCAGCAAAGCGTCACTGCCCTTCAAAACTTCTTTCAGGGCAAGACCTGTTTCCACCATCCTGGCAGTTCCACCCCGTTTGTCGCGAAGCTGCACCATGGTCGCGCCACCTGCAACGGCAAGTCGCGTCGTTTCGACCATGCCTATGCCGGCACAGAGATCGGGGTCGAGAACCAGATAGAGGGAAAGATCGAAGCGTTTCATACTGCGTTGATCCTGACTTTCGCATCGAGTTTTGAGCCATCGAGCGCGGAAAGCGCATCGAGGAACCGCCAGGAGAAGGAGCCAGGGCCGCCCGCATCTTTTGCGGCCTCTTCGCCCGCGACCGCGAAAGTGGCGAGCGCTGCAACAGCTGCTGCGAAAGGATCTGCGGGAATGGTGGCAGCGAAGGCGCCAGTCAGGCAGGTGAGCGAGCAGCCGAGGGCGGTAACCTGTGGCATCAGCGGCGAACCACCTTCGATGCGCAGCGCCTGCGCACCGTCAGTGACGAAATCCACCACGCCGGTGACGGCGACGACTGCGCCATGCCGCTCGGCAAGCAACCGCGCGGAAGCCTCGGCCTGTTCGACCGGATCGCGACTATCGACACCCTGGCCGCGGCTTTCGCCGCCGGCAAGCGCAATGATTTCGGATGCATTGCCTCGAATGATGGTTGGGCGAAGCGCCAGGAGGTCAGTAACGGCCTTGCGGCGGAAGGCGGTGGCGTAATGGGCGACTGGATCAAGGACCCAGGGCTTGCCGCCCGCGTTTGCGGACGTCGCCGCCGCATGCATGCCATCGATCCATTGTGTAGAGAGCGTACCGATATTGACGGTCAATGCGCCGGCGATCGCCGCAAATTCTCCTGCCTCTTCGGCCGCATGGACCATGGCGGGCGAGGCGCCCGCCGCAAGCACGACATTGGCGGCGATGTTCATAGCCACATAGTTGGTGATGCACTGGACGAGCGGCGGTCTGGCGCGCATGGCCGTCAATAGTGCTCCGGGCGTCTTGTTCTCCATAGTACCCCTTTCAGGCGGGGTAGGCGCGGGAAAGACCATGCCAGAGCATGACTGCGACCCGAGCGACTCCCTCCGCCGGCATTATCCGGTTCAGGTTCGAAGGGTGCTTCTCAGCCTGTTCTTCAAGAACCGGCGCCCCTGTCTCTCAACGCCACCTTTCTCGCAGAGAATGGCGCCGCTGTCACGGGCAAAAATGACGGTTTTACGAATGAGGATTCTCCCGCTGCCACCGGTTGGAGCTTGCCAATTCCCTCCATGACCTCCGCAAAGGCCTTGCGTTGAGCTGGCAAGCTCCGAACGATCAACGCAGCGGAGCTGGAAGCAGGTTCGTCGTGAAGTCCTGATAGGAAACCGGACGCAGGAACCTGTAGATCGCCAGCGTCCCGACCGAGGTCGATCTGCCGTCAGCGGTTGCCGGGTAGGGGCCGCCATGCACCATTGCGGGCGATACTTCGACGCCGGTTCCGAAGCCGTTCACCAGCAGGCGTCCGGCAAGCATCTCCAGCTTAGGTACGAGGCGCTTTGCTTCCGGCTCGTCGTCGCTGGCGATGTGGAGGGCAACGGTCAGCTGTCCTTCCAGCCCGTCAAGGACGTGCTCGAGTTCGGCGAGATTCCGGCAGCGTACGAGGAGACCGGCTGCTCCGAAGACCTCGTCCTGAAGCTCGTGATGTGCGAGGAATGCTGCGGCCGTCGTCTCGAAAAGGGCAGCAGTGCCTTCAAATTCGTTGCCCGGCTTGCCGTTGGCGACGAGGCGGACTTCGGGATGTTTCTCCAGACGACCGACGCCTTCGCAGAAGGCCTTGGCGATCGATCCGGTAAGCATGGTCTGCGCGCTAACCTCCGGCAACAATTCCTGCGTCTTGGTGATGAAGGCATCGAGGCCCTCGCCCTCAACGGCAAGAATGAGGCCCGGATTGGTGCAGAATTGTCCGGCGCCCAGAACCAGCGAACTTACGAAACCAGTGGCGATCTCTGCGGCGCGGCTTTTCAGAGCATTGGGGAAGAGGATAACCGGGTTGACGCTGCTCATTTCGGCATAGACGGGGATCGGCTGCTTGCGCTCGGAAGCGATCTTCATCAGCGCGGTGCCGCCGCGGCGCGATCCGGTAAAACCGACGGCGCGAATTCTGGCGTCCGCCACGAGCTTCTGCCCGACCTCGAAGCCGGTGTCGAAGAGAAGCGCGAATGTGCCGACATGCAGGCCGGCCTTGGCGACAGCGCGCTGAACGGCGCGGCCTACCAGTTCCGAGGTGCCCGGATGGGCGGAGTGCGCCTTGACGACGACAGGGCATCCGGCAGCGAGCGCCGATGCCGTGTCGCCGCCGGCGACGGAGAAGGCAAGCGGGAAGTTCGATGCGCCGAAAACCGCGACAGGACCGAGAGCAATGTTGCGCAGGCGCAGGTCAGGCTTCGGAACAGGCTTGCGGGAAGGATCCGCGCCGTCGAAACGGAGCTCCTGGAACCGACCCTCACGAACTTCTTTCGCAAACAGCCGAAGCTGTCCGGTCGTGCGGGCGCGCTCGCCTTCCAACCGTCCACGCGCAAGACCGGTTTCCGCCATACCGCGGACGATCAGATCATCGCCGATCGCTTCGATCTCACCGGCAATGGTCTCCAGAAAGGCCGCCCGCGTTTCGAGGTCAGTTTCCCGGTAGGAGGCGAAGGCTTCCCACGCAAGCTTGGTCGCCTCTTCGACGTCTTCCGCGGAGGCGCCACCGAAAGAAACGGGCAACGCCGCTCCAGTGGCCGCCTCGACGCCGAAAAGCTCGCCGCGCGTGCCGCGCTTTTCCGATCCCGCAACGAGCAGGCTTCCATTGATATTCATGACGGATTTCCTTTCAAAAAGATTCGGCACTTATATAGGCGTTCGCGCTCTCAATTTCACGACATCCTTCCCGAAGTCCTATCAATCGGCGCTGATCGAAATTCCACAGATGCTCGACCCGCGCCATCAACAATCCAATGGAGGATTTGCACCACGCATTCATCGTATGCCGAACCAAGGCAGAAAGGGCCTGAGCTGAATGCCGAGCTCGAACATCCGACCGCGAAAGATATGACAACAGGATGGCTCAGGGCCACAGGAACGCACGGCGCTTATGTCGGCGATACTCTGGGGTGAAACAGCGGATTGATAGGAGCTTCTGGAAGGGGAGTGGCTGCCGGAAAATCTCTCCATCTGCTTTACTCAATCGGGCTGTACGGGCCGAATCGTATCCACTGAGACCTCGCCCTCAAGAACGCCTCGCACGAGATCGGTGCGATTCCGATCGATCTCGACCACCGTGTAAAGCTTGTCGTCGCGAAATGAGCTCGCATTTGTCGTGGTCACATCCTCGGCAGGTGCTGCATCGACCTCCATGAAGTCAAGTTCGCGCCCGGCCGCGACAATCCGGGCGTCGCCTGCCGTTCTTGCTGCGACCACCACAACGCCATGGTTCGGCGAATTCGCCCATCTCGGATCATCTGGAGCTGCGATCGGTTCAAGTCGATAAACGCCAAGAGGCTCTCCTGCGGGACGCGCTGCAGTCTCCGCCGCCACGTCTTCCATTTGCGCCTTGCTCTCGACCGAGCGCCCGAAGGTGTTCGGATTTGTCGCATTGTTGATCTCGTCGTTTCCCGTTCGTGAGACGTTAGACATGCCGTCCTCCATTCTTTGCGAACATAACGATAGTGCGCGCCGACTGTTCCGCTTGGCGTTTATTCCCGGGTTCGCGTCGGCTGTTTTCTAGGGCTTTCAACCGGCCGATGAGGCTCTCGGTTCGAACAAAAAATGGGATGGCCGCTGATAGCAATGCGCAGCCATCCCATTTTAAGCAAGCGCCCCCTCGTCGAACGCTTGCAACCGGCCCCCGCCAATCGTCGAAAACGTTATCAAGATCTAAAGCATTCCCGCTAGTGCGCGGATGCAACACTTTATGAAAGGTTGGGAGCCGAAAAGCCAACCCATTGTGAGGCAATGGGTCAGTGTGGCCGATCAGGAGACGGAGAAACACGCCTTGATCAGTTCGTGATCGGAAATTGCTGCGCCGTTGACATCGACGGCGGCAACAGTCACGGCTTGGTGCGCTGCAAGCCCGCGAGCGAAGAGCCAGTCAAGGCGGGCAAAGGGCGGTTCGGGTGTCCCGTCCGGGCGGGTCCGTTGCGTGAGCGCGAAGTCATTGGCCGTTTTCCAATCATATCCAGCGTCCGCAAGAAGGTTGAAGAGCGGTTCATACGCTTCCGGCTCGCGCGATCCCGCAGGGAGGATGTTGGTGTTGAAGTCGCCGCCTATCACCACAGGTAAACCATCGGCAAGCGTATCGACTGAAGCAATCAGCCTTTTTGTCTGAAGGGCTCGATCCTCAATATCGGTCTTACTTTCCAGATGCACGCTGACGGCGAGGATCTGCCCGAATGCGGTATCGATCTTCGCCGCGATCGCCATGCGCCCACCGATCCGGCCCTGGCCGTCCTTTGCATCCGTCCACCAGGTTCCGCCATCATCGAGATGAATCAGTGCTGCGTCCAGTATTGGCAGGCGGGAGAGCAGCGCATTGCCATGGAAGCCGACGGAATTCCTCTGACCCTTATGCCATTCGCGCTCGCGGGAATCTCCTAGGCCAAGTTCCACGAACTCCACGCCAAAAACATAGGACATGCCGAGGGCGTGGGCGAGATCGGCGACGGTGTGGCGGTTGCCGGCACGCGCTGTGCCGAGATCGGCCTCCGTCAGCAGCAGGATATCCGCGCCACTCTGACCAACGAGTTCCACCGACGGAGCATGATACTTCAAGCGTTCCGCATTCCATGCGGCGACGACAAGACCGTTGGTTGTCGTGGTATTGTTGGCTGTCCTTACCACTTCGATCGTGGAGAGCGCGGGCAGAGTCGCGGTCAAGCGATCATGTTCGGCTTGTGTCAGTTCGGCGGCACGCGCCTCATCGAAGAAGGCGGCAGACGGTACGGCAAGCGTCTCCACGGCGGCCACAACAAGGTTGCGGTCGTCGTTGGCGAGATCCAGAAAGCTTTTCATCGGTATCTGGCTCAGGCGTTGACAGGGGTAGCGCGGCTCCGTGCCGGCGCGACGAGTACGGCGCCAGTTTCTGCCGAATAGAAATGCATCGAATCCTGATCGATCGCAATGCCGATCCGATCGCCGGTTTTCAGCGCGACCGACCCCGTCATGGCGACGGCGAAGGGCAAACCATCAAAATCAGCATGCACGACGCGGCTCGCACCGAGTTCTTCGATGAAGTCGGCAGTGGCGATAAGCGCACCCGCGGCATCCGGGGCGACGAGACGAGCCGCTTCAGCGCGCACGCCAAGAACGACACGCTGGCCGGCGAGTTGCTTGCCGCGCTCCGCCGGAAGCGTGACGGTGCGGCCTTCGTCATAGATGAAGATGCCGTTTTCGTTGACGCGGCCTTCCAGAAGATTCATCGCCGGCGTACCGACGAAGCCGGCAACGAAACGACTTGCGGGATAGTGGTAAACCTCTTCCGGCGTGCCGATCTGTTCGACATTGCCGGCGTTCATGACGATGATGCGGTCGGCAAGTGTCATGGCCTCGTTTTGGTCGTGGGTGACAAAGATCGAGGTCGCACCGAGGCGGCGATGCAGGCGGCGGATTTCGGCGCGCATAGCGATACGCAGTTTGGCATCGAGGTTAGAAAGCGGCTCGTCGAAGAGGAAGACATTCGGCTCGCGGATCATGGCGCGGCCCATGGCCACGCGCTGGCGCTGGCCGCCCGAGAGGGCCGCCGGGCGACGTTCGAGGAAGGGCTCCAGGCTCAGCGCCTTGGCGACATCGGCGATGCGGCGGTCACGCTCAGCCTTTGGCACGCCGGCGACCTTGAGTGCATAGCCGATATTCTCGGCGACGCTCATGTGCGGATAGAGCGCGTAATTCTGGAACACCATGGCGCAGCCACGTTCACGCGGCTCCAGCTGGTTGACGACGCGGCCGTCGATGGCAATTTCGCCGCCGGTAATTTCCTCCAGGCCAGCGACCATGCGCAGCAGGGTGGACTTGCCGCAACCGGACGGGCCGAGGATGACGATGAACTCGCCGGACTGAATTTCGAGATCGACGCCATGAACGACGGCGTTCTTGCCATAGCTTTTCTTCACGCCACGGATGGAGATCGGTGCCAAGGGTCTGTTCCTTTCACTTCTCGGTGGAGATAAGGCCGCGCACGAACCAACGCTGCATCAGGATGACGAGGATCAGCGGCGGGGACATGATAATCAATGTTCCGGCCATCGCGACGTTCCAGTCGGGCAGCCCGAATTCGGAGGGAATAAGTGTCTTGAGCTGAGTAACGGCGATGCCGAATTTTGGGTCAGTCGTGATAAGCAGCGGCCAGAGATACTGGTTCCAGGCCCAGACGAACATGATGGTGAAGAGCGCGATCATGTTCGGGCGGGACAGCGGCAAAAGCACGTCCCAGAAGAAGCGGACCGCGCCTGAACCATCCATCTTCGATGCTTCTGCGAGTTCGTCCGGAACCGTCAGGTAGAACTGCCGGTAGAGGAAGGTGCCGGTCGCCGTCGCCACCATCGGCAGAACGAGGCCGGGATAGGAGTTCAAGAGACCCCATTCGAGCTTGACCTGGATGCCGGTGACCTGTGCGATCAGCCAGCTGATCCCGCTGACATCGAGGATCGCCTGGAAGGGCTGAAGCGCGTTAGCAGCGATCGAATAGGTCGGCACGATGCGAACTTCGAGTGGCAGCATCAGCGTGATGAAGATGATCCAGAAGATCAGATAGCGGCCGCGGAAGCGGAAATAGACGATCGAGAAGGCGGCCATGGCCGAGAGGATAACCTTGCCGGCGCCGACCGTGGCAGCGAAGATGATGCTGTGGAACAGCTTGTTGCCGAGATCGGCGCGAACCCAGGCGGTCTGCACATTCTCCCAGAAATGGCCGCTTGGAATAAGCGGCAGCGGCACACGGTTGACGGTCTCGAGATCGAGTGTCGATGCGATGATGACGATGACGAATGGCAGGAGTGCGATCACCAGGCCGAGAGCCAGCAGCGTGTAGCAGACGAAATTGAAGATTGGCGTGCGTTCGATCATGTCCGTGACCTCACTTGTAGTGCACGCGCCGCTCGATAAAGCGGAACTGGAATATGGTGAGCAGGATGACGAGGCCCATCAGGATCATGGACTGGGCTGCCGCACCCGAATAATCCAGGCCTTTGAAACCGTCGAAATAGATCTTGTAGACCATGAGTTCGGTTGCGCGGGCCGGCCCCCCCTGGGTCATGACATCGACGATACCGAAGGAATCCTGGAAGCTTTCGGTGATGTTGATGACGAGCAGGAAGAACAGCGTCGGGGTCAGCAGCGGCAACTGAATATCCCACATGCGGCGCATTGGTCCGGAGCCGTCCATCGCGGCCGCTTCGATCAGCGAGCGCGGAATGCCCTGCAGGGCCGACAGGAAGAAGATGAAATTATAGCCGATATATTTCCAGGAAAAGGCGATGATGACGGCGATCATCGCATCCTTGCCATCGAATGCCGGATTCCAGAGGCCGGGCCAGACGTGGTTGATGACCGATAGAAGGCCGGCTTCCGGCGCCAGGATGAAACGAAAAGCAAGGCCGAGGGCAGGAGCGGCAATTGCATAGGGCCAGATGAAAACCGAGCGATAAATCTTGTGGCCGCGAAGTTCACGATCGGTCAGAAGCGCCAGGATGAGAGCCAGGCCCATGGCAATGGCGGTCGAGGCGAAGCCGAAGATCATGCTGCGGGTAACGGAGTCCCAGTAGATCGGGTCGCTCAGCAGCTGCTTGAAATTGTCGAAACCGACCCAGGCGTTGCCGCCGCCCCATGGCTGTTCGAGCGTGAATGCCCAATACAGCGCCTGCGCGCTTGGCCAGTAGAAGAAGACGAAGATCAGCAGCAGCATCGGAAATGCGAAGAGAAGGCCGATTGTCGTCGAGGAGAAAGTGACGCGCTTTTCCATGAGTGGTCGTTTTCGCCCTGGTTTGGTTCTGGTGCGGGCGGCGATATCGCTGCCGCAGCCGGTAGGGATGTATGAAGACGCACCCGGCGCGCCGGAAGCGGGCCGGGTGCGGCTCATGTCAGTCGATTAGGGCAGCTGAACGCCCTTGTAGGTCTGCTGGAAGCGACGCAGGAGTTGGTTGCCGCGGTCGGCAGCAGAGTCGAGTGAAGCCTGTACGTCGGCATTATTGACGAAGATTGCCTGTAGGCCGTTCGCGATTTCGGTACGGATCTGGAGGAGACCGCCGAGACGGATGCCCTTGGCAGACGTGTCGCCAGCCGGGGAAGCGGTCAGGCTCTGGATGGCGAGTTCGCGACCGGCGTAAGGAGCCTTGTCGTAGAAGCCCTGCTTCTTCAGGTATTCGAAGCCCGAGTTACGAACTGGGATGTAGCCGGTAACGGTCGACCAGGTGAGAGCTTCTTCCGGCTTTGCGATGAAGTTGAAGAAGGCAGCAGCAGCCTTGTATTCGGCGTCCGAATGACCCTTCAGAACCCAGAGCGAAGCGCCGCCAACGTAGGAACTGTGACGGGTAGCATCTCCGTAGGTCGGGAGCATGGCGACGCCCCAGTTCATCCCCTGCTTGGCAGTGCGGCCGATGTTGCCATGGTCGCCAACGGAGGTCAGGATGACCTGGCAATCGCCGGCAGCGAAGGCTTCAACGAAGGTCTGGCCAACAGCCTTGTTCTTGATGACGGCTTCCTTGGCGTCATACCAGCCCTTCAGATCCTTGACGAAGTTGACGAGCATCGGGTTCTTATTGAACACCAGCTCGGCGTCGAGGCCTTCAAAGCCGTTCTTCTTGGTAGCGATCGGTTCGCCGTTGACGGCTTCAAACTGCTCGATGAACTGCCAGACTTCGTTGTTGGAGATGTCGAAGCCGAGCGGGCAAGCATAACCTGCGTCCTTCAGAGCCTTGAAGTCTTCGCCAGCTTCCTTCCAGGTCGCCGGAGCATGGTCCTTGCCGATCTTGGCAAAGGCGTCCTTGTTCCAGTACAGCAGAGCCGTGGAGGAGTTGAAGGGGAAGGAGTACATGTCGCCCTTGGAAGTGGCGTAGTAGCCGGCGATACCGGAGAAGTAGTCGTTCCAGTCAACATTGTAGCCCATGTCCGTCATGAGCTTGTTGGCCGGGTAGTAAGCGCCCGAAAGCATGATGTCGAGCGTTCCAGCGTCAGAGACCTGAGCGATGGTCGGCTGCTTGCCGGCGCGGAAAGCGGCGATCGTGTTCTGCAGCGAGGCATCGTAGGAGCCCTGGCTGGTGCAGACGACTTCGAAGTCGTTCTGCGACTTGTTGAAGCGGTCGCACTGTTCCTGAACGCGCGTAGCGATATCGCCTGAGTTGCCGAACCAGAAGTCAATCTTGGTCTTTTCGGCAGCAGCGGCGGGACCAGCAGCAACGAAAGCTGAAGCGAGAAGGGCGCCTACGGCGCCGAGAAGCTTGGCTTGCATGAGAACCCTCGAAAAATAGGACGCGCCCCCTCTTGAGCGCACGCCCTATTAACTGGTTCAATTTGCGGTAACCAATGAAGTTTCCATGACATGAATAGAGTAGAAACTTTCTGTCATAAAATATTCATATGCCAATTTTCTGAGACTTTGGGGATATTCAATACATTGAGTTCGAAGTTTTAGTCGTTGCGGTCGCCTACATTCTGTTTATATATGAATTTAGCTGGCTTTCGTAAAAGTGGGCGCGCCTATTCAAATCCATTAATAGATTTTCTTATTGCGAGTATTTCGTAAATCGCATAAGTCTCGATCAAGAACAACATGCCATCGGTCGATTTCGACATCGGAAATAGCTTTGTACAGCTGTGCGTTGAGCTTCCGGAACGCGGCATCTGATATTCTATTTACGACATCTTGTCTATTTGCCTGTTATTGGGGCGTCTTTGGTGTTCATGAATCGACCTATTCACGGCCTTACAGCCAGCCGTTTTTTACTGTCACGCGAGGAGCCAGCGAGCAAAGCAGCCAGAGTCACCCATCGCTCGATGTTTTTTCCGCCTCCAGAATGCGTTTCGCGAGTTTGAGATGCGGTAGGTCGAGCATGCGTCCCTCGAGTTGGACAACGCCAATTTCGGGCGAGCCGGCGAATGCGGCCACAACCCTTTCGGCCCAGGCGATCTCCGCCGCATCGGGCGTGAAGGCACGATTGATCGGTTCGACCTGGCTCGGGTGGATCGCCATCATGCCCGAGAAACCGTCGCGTCTGGCGCGCGCCACATAAGCTTTGAGGCCATCGTGATCGCGGAAATCGGGATAGACTGTTTCGATGGCGGGAACGGCGGCGGCGTGAGCGCCAAAGAGAACGAGGGAGCGGGCGAGCTCGTAAGGCGCGGTATAGCGTCCATCGGCCTCGCGGGCGGTTGTCGCGCCGATTGCGGCAGGCAGATCTTCCGCGCCCCAGGTCAGTCCGCAAAGATGAGACGCGACATCCCGGTAGCTGCCGATCTCGAAGATAGCGGCCGGCGTTTCAGTGGCGATCGGCAGGATGGGAACGGTGGATGAGAGGCGGCTTGTGAGCTGGCGCACGGATGCCGAACCTTCCGCCTTCGGCAGCATGATCGCGAAGGGATTAAGATCGCTGAGTGCAGCAAGATCGTCCTCGAAGGCGGGCGAGGCGAGGGGATTGATCCGGATGACAAGAGCCGTATCGGCCGCGCGGCGCATGGTGAAGTCGTGCACGGCATCCCGTGCCTTCGGCTTGTTCTGCACGGATACGGAGTCTTCCAGATCGAGGATGACAGCATCGGCGCCCGAGGCGAGTGCCTTGTCGAAGCGCTCCGGCCGATCGCCGGGCACGAAGAGCAGCGAGCGCAACCTCATGACGGTTTCACCTGCAGCATGGCGGTGCGCAGACACTGGCAGACGGTCTCGTTTCGCTGGTTCAGCGTGACATGCCGGAACGTGACGATCCCGGCATCGGGCCGGGAGTTGGAGCGGCGCAGTTCCATCACCTCGGTTTCCACCCGCAGCGTATCGCCGATGAAGACCGGTTTCGGCATCGTCACCTTGTCGTAGCCGAGATTGGCGACCAGCGTTCCGAGTGTCGTATCGCCGACCGAGATGCCGACAGTGAGCGCGAAGGTGAACGTGCCATTGACGACGATGCGGCCGAATTCCGTACCCGCCGCATAATCGGCATCGAGATGCAGCGGCTGCGGGTTATGAGAAAGTGTCGTGAAGAGCAGGTTGTCGGTTTCCGTGACCGTGCGGCGGATCTCGTGGACAATGCGATCGCCGACCGTCCATTCGTCGAAATAACGGCCGGCCATCATTTCTCTCCCTTCATGATGCTGGCGACCAGCTGATTCTCGGAGACCCTGGCGCCTGCAGAGACAGGCAATTTGCCGACGATGCCGTCGAAAGGCGCGCGCAGCGTATGTTCCATCTTCATCGCTTCCACTGTCAGCAGCCGATCGCCCTTGGCGACGTGGTCGCCTTCCGCAACATCGACCGAGATGACAAGGCCCGGCATGGGCGAGAGAATCGCACCATCGCCGGCGCCCTGGTGCGCCTCGACTTCGCTTGCGACAGGCAGGCCGATCGGCCAGGCATTGCCGGCATCGAAAAGGACCATGGTTTCGTCGAACGTGACGACATTGGCTTCGAGACCGGGCCGGACATGACCCCAATAGAGACGATCGCCAACGCGGACGCGTGTGCGGCTATCGCTTGCGGCCGATATGCGTAGACCGGCAAGCGCGGACCACGGATCGGTCGCGCCTTTTGCTGTCAGCGCCGTAGCTGCTTTGTCGATTGTCATATCGCTGGGCTCTTTTGACAGGAGGGTCTCGCCGTGGCGATCGAGGAAACCGGTATCGACCTTTGCCGCGTGGAAATCTGCATCGGCGGCGACGCGCGCGAGAAGGCCGGCATTGGATTTGACAGGCCAGACCTCGATATTTTCGCAGGCTTTGGCGAGTTTGGAGAGGGCGGCCTCACGGTTCGGACCATGAGCGATGATCTTGGCGATCATCGGATCGTAGAAGGCGGTGATCTGGTTGCCTTCCTCGACGCCGCTGTCGATCCGCACATATTGCGGCAAACGCAAATGGTCGAGCCGGCCGATCGAGGGCAGATAGCCGGAGGAGGGATTTTCGGCATAGAGGCGAGCTTCGAAGGCCCAGCCCTTCATCGTGATGTCTTCTTGCCGCTTCGGCAGCGGCTGACCTGCGGCGACCTTCAATTGCCATAGTACCAGGTCTTCACCAGTAATGGCCTCAGTCACAGGATGCTCCACCTGCAGCCGGGTGTTCATCTCCATGAACCAGATGCGATCCGGTCGCAGTCCCTCCGAGGCGTCGGCGATGAATTCGATCGTGCCGGCCCCGACATAGTCTACTGCCTTGGCCGCCTTGACGGCGGCCTCGCAGATTGCCGTACGGGTAGCGGTATCGAGACCGGGAGCCGGCGCTTCTTCGATCACCTTCTGGTGCCGGCGTTGCAGGGAGCAGTCGCGCTCGAAGAGGTGGACGCAATTGCCGAAGCGATCGGCGAAGACCTGGACCTCGATATGGCGCGGATTGGTGATGTAACGTTCGATCAGGACACGATCGTCGCCGAAGGAGGAGGCTGCCTCGCGGCGGCAGGAGGCGAGGAGTTCTGCAAAATCTTCGCGTCGATCGACGCGGCGCATGCCCTTGCCACCACCGCCGGCAACCGCCTTGATGAGTACGGGATAGCCGATCGCATCCGCTTCGCCAGCAAGCCGTTTTTCGCTCTGATCCCCTCCCATGTAGCCCGGCGTAACCGGCACGCCGGCGGCCTGCATCAGTTGCTTGGCAGCATCCTTCAGTCCCATGGCTCGGATGGCCGCAGGCGGGGCGCCGACCCAGATAATGCCGGCATTCTCGACGGCTTCGGCAAATTCGGCGTTTTCCGACAGGAAGCCGTAGCCGGGATGGATTGCGGCCGCACCTGTTCTGCGGGCAGCCTCCAAAATGCGCTCCTGCGAAAGATAACTCTCGCGAGCAGGCGCTGGGCCGATGGCAAGAGCTTCGTCCGCCTCCGCTACAAAGGGCAGGCTCGCATCGGCCTCTGAATAAACGGCAATGGTGCGGATGCCGAGGGCTTTCGCCGTGCGGATGATCCGGCCGGCGATCTCGCCCCTGTTGGCTATGAGCAGGCTTTCCATCATCGCGCCACCTCACATCCGGAAGACGCCGAAGCGCGGCCCTTTGGGAATTGGCGCATTCAGGCAGGCGGAGAAGGCAAGGCCCAGCACGTCGCGCGTCTGGCGCGGATCGATGATGCCGTCGTCCCAGAGACGCGCGGTGGCGTAGTAGGGATTGCCTTCGGCCTCGTAGCCGGCGCGGATCGGCGTCTTGAAGGCATCTTCATCTTCGACCGACCAGCTTTCGCCGCGCGCCTCCATCGCATCGCGGCGAATGGTGGCAAGCACGGAAGCCGCCTGCTCGCCGCCCATGACGCTGATGCGGCTGTTCGGCCAGGTGAAGAGGAAACGCGGGCGGTAGGCACGTCCGCACATGCCGTAATTGCCAGCGCCGAAACTGCCGCCGATGATGACGGTGATCTTCGGCACGGTGGCGGTGGCGACGGCGGTGACAAGTTTAGCGCCATCCTTGGCGATGCCGCCTGCTTCGTAACGGCCGCCGACCATGAAGCCCGATATGTTCTGCAGAAACAGCAGTGGCACACGCCGCTGGCAGGCAAGCTCGATGAAATGTGCGCCCTTCAGCGCGCTCTCGGAAAACAGCACGCCATTATTGGCGATAATGGCGACCGGCATGCCCCATATACGCGCAAAACCGCAGACCAGGGTCGCGCCATAGAGCGGCTTGAACTCATGCAGCTCGGAGCCATCGACGATGCGGCCGATGACCTCGCGCACGTCATAGGGCGAACGGACGTCCTCAGGGATGATGCCACCAAGATCTTCGGGGTCGAGTTTCGGCGGGCGAGGCGCCTGAATGTCGATATAGACCGATTTCACGCTGTTGAGGCTCGCCACGATATCGCGCACGAGAAGCAGCGCATGTTCGTCATTTTCCGCCACGTGATCGACCACACCAGAGCGGCGGCCATGGGTCTCGGCGCCGCCGAGTTCTTCGGCCGAAATGATTTCGCCGGTCGCAGCCTTCACCAGTGGCGGGCCGGCAAGGAAGATCGTGCCTTGATTGCGCACGATGATCGTCTCGTCGGACATGGCGGGTACATAGGCACCGCCCGCCGTGCAGCTTCCCATGACGCAGGCGATCTGCGGAATGCCTTCGGCCGACATCTGCGCCTGATTGTAGAAGATCGCCCCGAAATGATCGCGATCGGGAAAGACCTCAGCCTGATGCGGAAGATTAGCGCCGCCGCTATCGACGAGATAGATGCAGGGTAGCCGGTTCTGCATGGCAATCTCTTGCGCCCGCAGGTGCTTCTTCACCGTAAGGGGAAAATAGGCGCCCCCTTTGACCGTGGCGTCATTGGCAACGATCATTACCTCGCGACCGCAAACGCGGCCGATGCCAGTGATGATACCCGCCCCCGGGGCCTCATCGCCATACATACCGTTTGCCGCCAGCGTGCCGATTTCCAGAAACGGGCTACCGGCGTCGAGCAGCAGCTGGATGCGGTCGCGCGGCAGGAGCTTGCCCTTGCCGGTATGGCGCTCACGCGCGGCCTGCGAACCACCCTCGCGGGTTTTCGCCGATCGCGCATAGAGTTCTGCGATCAGGCTTCCGTTCTTGCTTGCATTGGCCCTGAAGGTTTCGCTGTCGCGATCGATGGCAGAGGAAATCACCGTCATGATGCGATGAGCTCCCGGCCAATCAGATAGCGGCGGATCTCATTGGTGCCGGCGCCGATATCGTAGAGCTTGGCGTCGCGTAGGAACCGCTCGACCGGCCATTCCCTGGTATATCCCGCGCCGCCGAGCGCCTGGATCGCTTCCAGCGACACCTTCACGGCATTCTCGCTGGCAAAGAGGATGGCAGCTGCCGCATCCGAGCGGGTCGTGCGGCCGGCATCGCAGGCCCGCGCCACGGAATAGACATAGGCGCGCGACGAATTCAGCGCGACATACATGTCGGCGATCTTGCCCTGCATCAGCTGGAAGTCGCCGATCGCCTTGCCGAACTGTTTGCGCTCCCGCACATAGGGCAGCACCACGTCGAGAGAGGCCTGCATGATGCCGAGCGGACCGGCAGCCAGCACGGCGCGTTCGTAGTCAAGGCCCGACATCAGGATCTTCACACCCTGGCCTTCCCGGCCCATCAGCGCTTCCGCCGGCACCTCGCAATCTTGGAAAACCAGCTCGGCCGTATCGCTGCCGCGCATGCCGAGCTTAGAGAGCTTCTTCGAAACGCTGAAGCCGGACATGCCCTTTTCGATGATGAAGGCCGAAATACCCTTCGGCCCGGCCGTCGGATCAGTCTTGGCATAGACGACGAGCACATCGGCATGCGGCGCATTGGTGATCCAGAATTTCGTGCCATTGAGAACATAGCGATCACCCTTGCGCTCGGCCTTGAGTCGCATGGAAACGACATCCGAGCCGGAGCCTGCTTCCGACATCGCAAGCGAACCGACATGCTCGCCGGAAATCAGCTTCGGAAGATAGCGCTGCTTCTGCTCTGGCGTAGCCCATCGGCGGATTTGGTTGACGCAGAGATTGGAGTGGGCGCCATAGCTTAAGCCAACGGAAGCCGATGCCCGAGAGATCTCTTCCATGGCGACGACATGTTCGAGATAGCCGAGGCCTGCACCGCCGAATTCTTCCTCGACGGTAATGCCATGTAGGCCGAGCGCCCCCATCTGTGGCCAAAGCTGGCGTGGAAACGTGTTGCTTTCGTCGATCTCCGCTGCCAGCGGAGCAATGTTGTCGGCGGCAAATCGTGCCGTCGCTTCGCGGATCGCATCCGCGGTTTCGCCGAGCGAAAAATCAAACATGGCACTCCTCCCGCTAAAACATGTAGCGCGGGTTGCGGCCGGTTCAAAGCTCCCTTGATCGAAGCCTATTCCCATTGGGCCGATTTTGTCTCTTCGCGCCGAAAAGCCTCGGGACTCCTGTCCATCCATTTCCGGAAGGCGCGGAAGAAGGCGCTGGGTTCGGAATAGCCGAGTTGCACGGCTATCTCGCCGATGGTCTTCGATGTGTTCATCAGCATATCAACGGCGAGATCGCGGCGGATATCGTCTTTGATGCCGGCATAGCTCTGGCCCTCGTCATGCAGACGGTGCCGCAGCGTCGAGGGCGGCATGCGCATGTCGGCAGCGAGTATCTGGAAGCTCGACCAGGCGGCTGGCGGCGTCTGAGAGAGACGACGGCGAACAGCAGCGGCGATGCCGGCATCGTAGCGGTAACGCACGAGAATATTGGCAGGAGCCCCCCGCAGGAATTGCTTCAGGGCCTGCTCGCTGCGCGAAATCGGCAGATCGAGAAGAGAGCTGTCGAAGCCAAGCCGGCTGATCGGCTGCGCGAAGCGCACCGGTGCGCCAAAGAAAAGCCGGTAATCAGCGCCCTGGCTTGGTTCAGCGCAACGGAAATCGACGAGGCGGATCGGAATGCGACGGCCGACCAGCCAGCAGATAATGCCATGGAGGATGATCCAGTAGGTGCGATAGGCAAAGGCCGAGCGCGGCTCGCCGGCGTCCCGAAGCTCAATCTGGGCGAGCCCGTCCCGGATGACGAGCGTGCCGCGCGGATCGTCCAGAACGACATCGAGGAAGCGCAAGGCCCGTCGCAAAGCATGGCCGAGCGTCGGAGCGTGCAGCACGCAATGGCAGAGCAGAGTGAAGCTGCCACGGCGCATCGGCCGGGCACCCATGCCGAAGAATTCATCGTCGAGCTCGGCGGCAATTGCCAACCATAGAGCACCATAGGTTTCGGCCGAGATCGGTTGATCAATCGCCAGCGGCAGGCCGAGCTCGGCCAGAACAGGCGCCACCGGTTTGCCGAGCCGACGCAGGCTGTCGAGAGCTTCCTCGACGAAGCCCGGTGCAATCATGCGGCGTTCGATTTCGGTCATCGCCGCTCTATCCTGGTAAAATGGGGAATGGCAAAACTGGCCGAAATAATGGAGCAGTTCTGTCATCGCTTGCAATAGGCGGAAGGAATAGAATCTCATTTCAGGCAGCTCTTGGAGGAGGTGACTGCCGGGTAGGGAGGAACGATCCGTGCAGATCAGCGGCGCAAGTTTCATCGTAACCGGGGGCGGCTCCGGGCTCGGAGCAGCAACGGCTCGCATGCTTGTCGAAGCTGGCGGACGGGTGACGATCGCCGATCTCAACGTGGATGCAGGTGAATCGGCGGCCCGCGATCTGGGGCGGTATGCGCGCTTCGTCAGGGCTGACGTGACCAACGCAGAAGACGGCGCGGCGCTAATCGCTGCTGCCGTGGAGGCCTTCGGCCCGCTTCGAGGGCTCGTCAATTGCGCCGGGGTGGCGCCGGCCGAAAAGGTGGTTGGTCGTGACGGCCCGCATCGGCTGGAGAGCTTTGCGCGAACAATCAGCATCAATCTCATTGGCACTTTCAATATGATCCGGCTTGCCGCCGCCGCCATCCAGAATGCCGGACCGGATGCGGAAGGCGAGCGCGGCGTGATCATCAATACGGCTTCGGCCGCTGCTTTCGATGGGCAGATCGGTCAGGCGGCCTATGCCGCTTCCAAAGGCGGTGTCGCGGCAATGACGCTGCCGATCGCCCGCGAGCTTGCGCGTCACGGCATTCGTACCGTGTCGATTGCGCCGGGCATTTTCGAAACGCCGATGATGGCCGGCATGCCGACGGAGGTGCGGGAAGCACTTGGCAAGAGCGTGCCTTTCCCGCCGCGTCTTGGTCATCCCACGGAGTTTGCTGCTCTGGTGCGCCATATCCTGGAAAACAGCATGCTGAACGGCGAGGTCATCAGACTCGACGGTGCGTTGCGCATGGGCGTGCGCTGAACGGTCGCCCCGAAGGAGAGAACATGGCTCTGCAAGATCCAATCGTCATCGTCGGCGTCGCCCGCACGCCAATCGGCAGCTTTCAGGGAGAACTCAAAGATGTGGCAGCGCCAGAACTTGGCGCGGCAGCGATCCGCGCCGCGCTTGAGCGCAGCGGCATTGCGGCCGGCGCAATCGAGGAAGTCATTTTCGGCTGTGTATTGCCGGCCGGCCAGGGGCAGGCACCGGCGCGCCAGGCGGCGATCCATGCCGGGCTGCCTTTTGCGACAGGGGCCAGCACCGTCAACAAGATGTGCGGCTCCGGGATGAAGGCGGTCATGATGGCGCATGACCTGATCGCAGCTGGCAGCGGCTCGATAGCTGTTGCCGGCGGCATGGAAAGCATGACGAATGCGCCCTATCTCCTTGATCGTGCCCGTGCGGGTTACAGGCTCGGCCATGGGCGGGTCGTGGATCACATGTTCCTCGACGGGCTGGAGGACGCTTATGACAAGGGGCGCTTGATGGGCAGTTTCGCCGAGGATTGCGCCGAAGCCTATCAGTTCACGCGCGAGGCGCAGGACGCCTATGCCGTGACGTCGCTGACGCGGGCGCAGAAGGCGATCGCGGAAGGCAGCTTCAACCGTGAAATCGTGCCTGTCCTGGTGAGGTCTGGCAAGGTGGAACTGGTGGTAAGCCGTGATGAGCAGCCGGGCAAGGCAAAGCTTGACAAGATCCCGACGCTGAAGCCAGCCTTCCGAGAGGGAGGTACAGTGACGGCTGCCAATTCCAGCTCCATCTCCGATGGAGCCGCCGCGCTCGTGCTGGTGCGCCGTTCGGAGGCGGACCATCGCGGGCTAAAGCCGCTTGCCACCATTCTCGGCCATGCCACACATTCGCAGGAACCCAATCTTTTCGCCACCGCTCCGATCGGCGCTTTGCAGAAGCTGTCGGACCGCACAGGCCTGCCGTTGTCTGACGTTGATCTCTTTGAGATCAACGAGGCGTTCGCAGTCGTCGCCATGGCGGCGATGCGCGACCTGCATCTGCCGCATGAGAAGGTAAATGTGCATGGAGGCGCCTGTGCGCTCGGCCATCCAATTGGCGCCTCGGGCGCCCGTATTCTGGTGACGCTATTGGCGGCGCTGGAGCGTTACGACCTGAAGCACGGCATGGCGGCGCTCTGCATCGGCGGCGGCGAGGCGACTGCCGTTGCGATCGAGCGGCACTAAGGGAGGAGGAGGGCCGAATGATCCTTTCCGAACTTCAGCAGCAAATCCGGGATCTGGCCCGTGATTTCGCTCGGGAACGCCTGGCGCCGGGAGCGGCAAAACGTGACCGGGAATCGCTCTTCCCGCGAGAAGAATTGAAGGATATGGGCGAGCTCGGGCTTCTCGGCATGCTGGTGCCTGAGGCCTATGGCGGATCGGATACTGGCATCATCGCCTATGCTGCAGCGCTGGAGGAGATCGCAGCCGGCGACGGGCCCTGCTCCACCATCATGAGCGTGCACAGTTCGGTCGGCTGCGTGCCGATCTTGAAATTCGGTACTGAAGAGCAGCGCAAGCGCTTCCTGCCGAAGCTCGCCAGCGGGGACTGGATCGGTGGTTTTGCACTGACGGAGCCACAGGCCGGCTCCGATGCTTCGAACCTCAAGACACGGGCGCGCCGCGACGGCGATCATTATGTACTCGATGGCGCCAAGCAGTTCATCACCTCCGGTAAGAACGGACAGATCATCATTGTCTTTGCCGTTACCGATCCGAATGCCGGAAAGAAAGGCATTACCGCCTTCATCGTGCCGACCGATACGCCCGGTTACGAGGTGATCCGTGTCGAGGAAAAGCTCGGGCTACACTCGTCCGATACCTGCCAGATCGCCTTCAACGGCATGCATATTCCGATAGAACTTAGGCTCGGTGAGGAAGGTGAGGGCTACCGGATCGCGCTTGCCAATCTGGAGGGCGGGCGTATCGGCATTGCGGCGCAGGCTGTCGGCATGGCGCGGGCTGCTTTCGAGGCGGCGCTTGGCTATGCCCGGGAACGCAGTTCCTTCGGCAAGCCGATTGTTGAACATCAGGCCGTCGCCTTTCGGCTTTCCGATATGGCAACGCGCATTGAGGCGGCCCGACAACTCGTCTTCCATGCTGCCTCGCTCCGGGAGGCAGGATTGCCATGTCTATCGGAAGCTTCGATGGCCAAGCTCTTTGCCTCTGAAATGGCCGAACGTGTCTGCTCCGACGCGATCCAGATCCATGGAGGTTACGGTTATATGGCGGATTATCCTGTGGAGCGCATCTACCGCGACGTGCGCATCTGCCAGATCTATGAGGGAACAAGTGACGTGCAGCGCATGGTGATTGCCCGCAACTTATAAGAACGAGGCCCTGCTTCTGGAGGAGAGGGGCTGGGCCGATAAAGGGAGGAAAAAGACCACATGGTGGAATCTGCTCGTTTGAGCCTGCATGTCCCAGAACCTGCTGTCCGTCCGGGCGGCCAACCCGATTTTTCCAACGTCAAGATTGCAAAGGCAGGGGCGGTGCCACGGCCGGAGGTGGATGTCGCTTCCGAAGATATCCGCGACCTCGCCTATTCGATCATCCGTGTGCTCAATCGCGACGGCGAGGCCGTTGGCCCTTGGGCGGGATCGCTGAGCGATGAGGAACTGCTGATAGGGCTTCGCAACATGATGAAGCTGCGCGCCTTCGATGCCCGCATGCTGATGGCGCAGCGGCAGGGCAAGACCTCTTTCTACATGCAGCATCTCGGCGAGGAGGCCGTCAGCTGCGGCTTTCGTAAGGCATTGCGGAAAGGAGACGTGAACTTCCCGACCTATCGGCAGGCCGGCCTGCTCATCGCTGACGACTATCCGATGGTCGAGATGATGAACCAGATCTACTCGAACGAGAGCGATCCGCTGCACGGGCGGCAATTGCCCATCATGTATTCCTCCAAGGAACACGGCTTCTTCACGATCTCGGGCAATCTCGCCACGCAATATGTGCAAGCAGTCGGCTGGGCCATGGCCTCGGCGATCAAGAACGACAGCCGCATTGCAGCCGGCTGGATCGGTGACGGCTCGACGGCGGAATCGGATTTCCATTCGGCGTTAGTCTTCGCCTCTACCTACAAGGCGCCGGTCATCCTCAACATCGTCAACAATCAATGGGCGATCTCCACCTTCCAGGGCATTGCCCGCGGTGGCTCCGGCACGTTTGCCGCCCGGGGTCTCGGTTTCGGCATTCCGGCCTTGCGCGTCGATGGAAACGACTATCTCGCCGTTCATGCTGTCGCCCGCTGGGCTGCGGAGCGGGCGCGACGCAATCTCGGTCCGACTCTGATCGAATATGTCACCTATCGCGTTGGCGCCCACTCGACCTCGGATGATCCGAGCGCCTATCGCCCGAAAACGGAATCCGAAGCCTGGCCGCTCGGCGATCCTGTTCTGCGGCTGAAGAAGCACCTGATCGTCAGGGGCGTATGGTCGGAGGAGCGCCATACCCAGGCCGAGGCCGAGATCATGGACGAGGTGATCGAGGCCCAGCGCCAGGCCGAGGCGCATGGCACGCTGCATGATGGCGGCAAGCCTTCAGTGCGCGACCTTTTCGAAGGCGTCTATGCCGAAATGCCGCCGCACATTCGTCGTCAGCGGCAGAAGGCGGGGTACTGATATGACCCGGATGACGATGATCGAGGCGGTGCGTAGCGCCATGGACGTCTCGATGGCGCGCGACGACAACGTCGTGGTTTTCGGCGAGGATGTCGGCTATTTCGGCGGCGTTTTCCGCTGTACGCAGGGCCTGCAGGCAAAATACGGCAAGACCCGTTGTTTCGACACGCCGATAAGCGAATCCGGCATTGTCGGCACGGCGATCGGCATGGCGGCCTATGGACTGAAGCCCTGCGTCGAAATCCAGTTTGCCGATTACATGTATCCGGCTTACGATCAGCTGACGCAGGAGGCGGCGCGTATCCGTTATCGCTCGAATGGCGATTTCACTTGCCCGATCGTCGTACGCATGCCGACTGGCGGCGGCATCTTCGGCGGCCAGACACACAGCCAGAGTCCGGAGGCGCTTTTCACCCATGTCTGCGGTCTGAAAGTGGTCGTACCCTCCAACCCCTATGACGCCAAGGGCCTGCTGATCGCTGCGATCGAGGATCCCGATCCCGTCATGTTCCTGGAGCCGAAGCGGCTCTATAACGGACCCTTCGACGGTCACCACGAACGACCGGTGACACCGTGGTCGAAACACGATCTCGGCGAAGTGCCGGAGGGGTACTATACGATCCCGATCGGCAAGGCCGAAGTGCGGCGTGCGGGCTCGGCCGTGACTGTCGTCGCCTATGGCACGATGGTGCATGTGGCGCTTGCCGCCGCCGAGGATGCCGGTATCGATGCCGAGGTGATCGATCTCAGAAGCCTCCTGCCGCTTGATCTCGATACGATCGTCAAATCTGTCACCAAAACTGGACGCTGCGTCGTCGTCCACGAAGCCACTCTGACCTCGGGTTTCGGCGCCGAAGTCGTGTCGCTGGTGCAGGAACATTGCTTCTATCAGCTCGAAGCTCCCGTCGTGCGCGTCGCCGGCTGGGACACACCCTATCCGCATGCGCAGGAGTGGGATTATTTTCCCGGACCCGGCCGCGTCGGACGGGCGCTCGCCGAAGTCATGGAGGCCTGAGCCATGGGCGAATTCACCATCAAGATGCCTGATGTCGGCGAAGGTGTTGCCGAGGCCGAGCTCGTGGAATGGCATGTGAAGACAGGCGATCCGGTGCGCGAGGACATGGTGATCGCCGCCGTCATGACCGACAAGGCCACGGTGGAAATCCCGTCTCCCGTCAATGGCACCGTGACCTGGCTTGCCGGCGAGATCGGTGACCGCATCGCAGTCAGGGCGCCGCTTGTGCGCATCGAGACATTGGGGGAGGTCGGCGCAACCGAGCCTGCTGCGCTTGCTGAGCCGGTGAAAGTCGAGGCGCCCAAAACCGCTCCGAAGGCGCCGGTATCCGCACCCCCAGCCACGACCGCACTTGCAGAAAAGCCGCTTGCTGCGCCATCCGTACGACTCTTCGCGCGCGAGCGCGGTGTGGATCTGCGGCAGGTGCAAGGCACCGGGCCGGCTGGCCGCATTCTGCGCGAGGATGTCGAGCAATTCCTGAGCCAGGGGGCGACGCCCATCCTGGCGCGGGCTGGTCTGGCGAAGAAGACAGCGACCGAGGAGATCAAGCTGACCGGCCTTCGCCGCCGCATCGCTGAGAAGATGGTACTCTCCACCTCGCGTATTCCTCATATCACCTATGTGGAGGAGGTGGATATGACGGCGCTCGAGGAACTGCGCGTCACCATGAATGCCGACCGCAAGGCCGAGCATCCCAAACTGACGATACTGCCCTTCCTCATGCGAGCTCTGGTCAAGGCGATCTCCGAGCAGCCCGATGTCAACGCCACCTTTGACGACGACGCCGGCATCATCACGCGCCATAGCGCCGTGCATATCGGTATCGCCACGCAGACGCCTGCGGGCCTGATCGTGCCCGTGGTGCGCCATGCCGAAGCCCGCGGCATCTTCGATTGCGCTGTCGAAATGAATCGGCTGGCAGAGGCGGCACGCTCCGGCACGGCGACACGTGATGAATTGTCAGGCTCGACCATTACCATCAGCTCGCTCGGCGCGCTTGGCGGCATCGTCTCCACGCCTGTCATCAATCATCCGGAAGTTGCGATCGTCGGCGTCAACAAGATCGCGACGCGTCCAGTGTGGGACGGGACGCAATTCGTGCCACGCAAGATGATGAACCTCTCCTCCAGCTTCGATCACCGCATTATCGACGGCTGGGATGCGGCGACCTTCGTACGGCGTATTCGCACGTTGCTCGAAACGCCGGCGCTCATTTTCATCGAAGGCTGAGCTATGAAAGAGATTGTCTGCAAGCTCCTCGTCATCGGCGCCGGTCCCGGTGGTTATGTCTGCGCCATCCGTGCCGGCCAGCTCGGTATCGATACCGTCATCGTCGAGGCCGGCAAACCCGGTGGCACGTGCCTGACGGTCGGCTGCATTCCTTCCAAGGCACTTATCCATGCGGCAGAGGAATTCGATGCCACGCAAAGGATGCTGGCGGGCAAGAACCCGATGGGTATCCGTGTTGAGGGCGCCTCCATCGACCTCGCCCGGACAATCGCCTGGAAGGATGGCATTGTCGGCCGGCTGACCAGCGGTGTCTCCGGCCTGTTACAGAGGGCACGGGTCAAGATCGTGCACGGTCGCGCCCACTTCCGGGACGGCAAGACGGTCGAGGTGGAAACGGAGACTGGCCAACAGATCATTCGCGCCGAGACCGTGGTGATTGCGACAGGTTCCGATCCCGTGGAGCTTCCGAACCTACCTTTCGGCGGCCGCGTCATCTCCTCGACCGAGGCGCTGTCATTGGGCGAGGTGCCGAAAAATCTGGTCGTGGTTGGCGGCGGTTATATCGGACTTGAGCTCGGGACAGCCTTCGCAAAGATGGGGTCGCAGGTAATGGTCGTAGAGGCGACGCAGCAGGTGCTGCCGCAATACGACGCCGAACTCGTGCGGCCCGTCTTGCGCAAGATGGCCGAGCGCGGCATTCGCGTGCTGACCGGTGCAAAGGCAATCGGCCTATCCGATACCGGCGAAGGACTTGTCGTCGAAACCTCTGACGGGCAGCAACAGACGCTTGCCGCGGACCTTATTCTCGTGACGGTCGGCCGTCGTCCGAGAACAGCGGGCTCAGGTCTCGAAGAACTCGACCTCGATCGCGCCGGCCCCTATCTAAGGATCGACGATCGTTGCCGCACGTCCATGCGCGGCATTTACGCGATCGGCGATGTCACCGGCGAGCCGATGCTGGCGCATAGAGCCATGGCGCAAGGGGAGATGGTCGCTGAAATCGTTGCGGGCAGGAAACGCGCCTGGGACAAGCGCTGCGTTCCGGCGATCTGCTTTACCGATCCGGAGATCGTCAGTGCGGGCCTCTCACCGGCGGAAGCACGTGCGCAGGGCTATGACATCAGGACCGGTCAGTTCCCCTTCAGCGCCAACGGAAGGGCGATGACCATGCTCTCGGAGGAGGGGTTCGTGCGGGTGGTGGCGCGCACCGACACTAATCTGGTTCTCGGCCTGCAGGCGGTGGGCGCCGGAGTCTCCGAGCTTTCGGCTGCCTTTGCGCTCGCCATCGAAATGGGTGCCCGGCTGGAAGATATTGCCGGCACGATCCATGCTCATCCAACCCGCAGCGAGGCAGTGATGGAAGCGGCACTCAAAGCTCTGGGGAACGCATTGCATATGTGAACGTGTACGCAAGCTGTCTCATCGCGCCTTGGGCTCGACGCCGGTCGAGCGCCTTTCGATGAGGTCTCCCGACAGGCGGATGACTGTCGCTGCCCGCAACAGCGCCGACGTATCACCCTCGATCATTTCGACGACGACCCGGACGATCTCGTCGACCGGCTGACGAAAGGTGGTGAGGCTGTAATGAGGCCAGCCGGCCATCGGGATATCATCGAAACCGGCAACGAAGATATCGTCGGGAACGCGGCAGCCAGCTTCTTCCCTTAGCGCATCGATGCCGCCGATCGCCAGAATGTCGTTGGCAAAGAAGATCGCGTCGGTGCTCTTCCTGGCAGCGATTTCGAGGGCGGCCTTACGGCCGGCATAATAGCTGTATTCCCGTCCCTCTATCTGGGCGCTCAGCGTCATGCCGAGCTCGGCAATCCGTGTGACGAAACCGTTCTGGCGCTCGCGGTTGGTGGTCGTATGGCTGAGGCCGGCGACATAGGCGACCCTGCGGGCTCCCTGCTGGTAGAAATGATCGGCGAGCGCGCGAGCACCCTCGACATTGTTGCAGGCGACGCAACTGAGGTTCGTGTCTTCAATGACGCGGTTGATCAGGATGGCCGGTCGACCTTCCGTCGCCCAGCTCAGTGTAGAACCGGAGAGGATCGTCGCTGAAATGACGATGACGGCATCCACATTGTATCGCCGCAGCGCTGAAAGCTGCTCCTCGAGGTTGGAGCCCTTGGTGATGTTGAAGAGAAGGCTCTGCAGGCCGATGCGCTGCAGCGATCGAGAGAGTTTCTCGATCAGGCCCGGATAGAAGGGATTCTGCATATCGGAGACGACGATCCCGATGATGTTCGTACGGCTCTTTGACAGCATGCTGGCGATTGCGTTCGGCTGATAGTCTACCTCGGCCGCATATTTCAGGATCCGTTTGCGCAGATCCGCCGCGATGCTTGCCCCCGGGGTGAAGGCGCGTGAGACGGCTGACTGGCTGACGCCGAGCATGCGTGCCAATTCACGCGCTGTAATCGGTTTGCGGCTTAACGCTTCACCGGGCGGCTCCCCCTGCAAGGATGGCGATCCCTGTTTGCGCATGGTTCTTTCCCCGTTTGCCACTTCTATCTCACTCTTCTTGCATTCGGATGCAGCAGATTCAATTGCTTCCATGATTTTTTATCTCACTGCTTTCGATTTCTCACAGAGAGGACAATATGTGCGCCTTAGCATTCATATTGCCGGTGAAATAAGCAATTCTATTATCTGCTTATATATCAGTTCCGCGCGTCGGCATCTTTGCAGATTCTGACATAAAACCTGTTCCAATTTCAATTCAATCGACCTGTTGCATACGGATGCAAATTGAAAGATGCTCCTGTTGACGACAACAGCGGCGCTGCAAAAGGCCCGTTCTCCGAGGAAATGTCAGTGGGTACGATCATCAAGTCCGTCGAAGCTTTTCAGGTGAAATGGGAGCCCAATGAGCCGCCGAGCCGTCGCACGGCTTTCGTGCGCGTGACGACGGAAGACGGCATCGTCGGGCACGGCGAAGCCTCGCCGATGATGGGCGGCGAACATTCGCTCGGCGTTGTCCGAGACTTCGCAGCCTCGCTCGTTGGCGCCGATGCACTTGATCAGGCAGTCCTCTACGACCGCCTCCTGCATAAATATGTGAAGCTCGGTCCGGAAGGCGCTGTTACAGGTGCGCTGGCCGCGCTCGATATCGCCCTCTGGGACATCAAGGGCAAGTATTTCGGCCTGCCGGTTTACAAGCTGCTCGGCGGTGCCTGGCGCACCGACCTGCCCTTCTATTCATCGGTCGGCAACAATGCGGGCCGCACCGTCGATGAAACAGTTCGTGTAGTCGAGCAGCGCTGGAAGGCCGAAAAGCCGGCGGCAATTAAGATCCGTTGGGACGGCGACCGCACGCGCCAGGACTATGATATCCCCGGTGACATCGCCAAGGCCAAGGCCGTGCGCAAGCTGGTGGGCGACGACTTCCCGCTCGCCTTCGATGCCAACAACCAATATTCCGTCGGCGGCGCCATCCGGGTCGGCCGGGCGCTCGAAGAACTCGGCTATATCTGGTTCGAAGAGCCGGTCCAGCACTACAATGTTCGCGCCATGGGGGAGGTGGCCCAGCGCCTCGACATCACGGTTTCGGCTGCCGAACAGTCTTATACGACTCAGGCCGTTGTCGACATGATCAATGCCGGCGTCCGCATGGTACAGCCCGACATCGTCAAGATGGGTGGCATCACCGGCCTCATGCAGTGTGCCGCGATCTGCTTTGCCCACGGCGTCGAGCTCGTTCCGCACCAGACGCAGCCGACCATTGCCCATGCAGCAAATCTGCACGTGCTGGCAACGCTCATGCACAACACCAAGCCCGCCGAATTCTCCGATCCGTCGACGCGCATGCATGTCGGCTTCACGAACCCACCGATCCCCGAAGACGGCAAGTTCAAAGTGCCGTCCGGCCCTGGTATCGGCCTGCTCGTCAACGACGCCGAGCTCGACAAGCGGCGAAGCTGAATATTCTGACAAAGGGAGGGAATGACATGAACTTGAGAAGACGTCAGTTTCTGGAATTGAGCGCTGCCACGGCTGCAATGAGCATGGTTGGACCTGCTCTCGCCCGTGCGGCAAGCGATCCCGATACGATCCGCATCGGCATTGCCGCCAACGGACCGCGCACCAGCGATCCGAATTACACGACGCAGGGCGGCGACAACTGGGCGACCGAGCAGATGTACGAACAGCTGGTGCGCCCCGACGACGGCACTTTCGCCACGACGCCGGATCAGTACCGCCCGACGCTTGCCACCGAATGGTCAGCTTCGGCCGATGCCAGGACCTGGACATTCAAGCTCCGCCAGGGGGTGCAGTTTCATAAGGGTTTTGGCGAAATGACGTCGGAAGACGTCGTCTTCTCCTTCAAGCGCGCGATGGCCGACGGCACCAATAAGCCGATCCTGTCGAATATCGCCGATGTCGTCGCCAACGGCCCCTATGAAGTCGTCATCACGCTGAAGAATTCGGACGTGAACCTGCTGGGCACGTCGATCTTCCTCAACAACACCTCGATCGTCTCGAAGAAGGCTGTCGATCAGATGGGTGCGGATAAGTTCAAGACGGACGCTGTTGGCACCGGTCCTTACGAGCTCACCCGTTTCGACAATCAATGGGGCACGGCGCTGAAGCGCCACGAAGGCTATTGGGGCGAAAAGGCCAGGGTTGCCAAGGTCGAATCCGTCTACATTGCCGATACGACGGCGCGCACGCTTGCGCTTCTGTCAGGTGATGTCGACATGATCGAGGCCGTCCGCGCGCCGGGCTGGGTCGATTCCATGCTGCAGCGCGATTCCACGCTTCAGTTCGATATGACGTCGCCTGGCTCATTCAACACGCTGCATGTCAATCTGAAGCGCAAGCCCTTCGACAATATCAAGGTGCGTCAGGCGATCATGTACGCCGTCGATCGGCATGCTGTTGCCAATGCGATGAAACCGATGGGCGGCTTTACGGCCGACCTGCAGCCCGAGAATTTCCCGGGTGGTTTCAAGACCGAAGACCTGCCGCCGGAGCTCCAGTACAATTACGATCCTGACAAGGCGAAGGCGCTTTTGGCCGAAGCCGGCTTCCCCAACGGTTTCGACTTCGAAAGCAATGTCAGCCAGCGCGAGGATTATGCCTCGATCATGCTGATCGTGCAGGAGCAGCTGCGCGCTGTCGGGATGCGCATGAACCTGCATATCGGTGATCACACCGCCTATCATGCAGACAACCAGCACGACAAAAATACGCTGGCCCTGCATTCGTCCAGCTATCCGCCGATCCCGACGCAGCTCTACGTCCAGCAGCTTTCGACGAAGGCGGAGGTCAAGCCGGACGGAACTGGCGGTATCAACTACAGCCACTACGGCGTGGTTATGCCAGGCATTGACGACCTGCTCTCCAAGGCGCTGCAGGCGACCGACTACAAGGCCTATGTCGACTACTGCCAGCAGATCGAACTTCAGGTCTTGCGCGACCTGCCGCTGATCGGCATGTCGACGCTCTCCTTCACGGTCGCCCGCAATGCACGTCTCGACCTCGGCTATAAGGTGCAGAGCGGCTATGCGCGCTGGCGCTTCCATCGCGCCACCAAGAAGGCCTGATCACAGGTCGCGATGAATGCGAGTGAATGAACATGGCTAGATATTTTCTCCTCCGGCTGGCGGATGCCATTCCGACAATCTGGCTGGTGCTCACGCTCGTGTTCATCGCGATGCGGATCCTGCCGGGCGATCCGGCGATTGCAGCCCTGGGAGATATGGCTCTCCCTGAGCAGCTTGCAACCTTTCGCCACCAGATGGGGCTCGATGTGCCGCTGTGGCAGCAATATATCAACTTCCTTATCGGCGTGCTCAGCCTCGATTTCGGACAGTCCTACATGAACGGCGAGCCAGTGCTGAAGCTGATCGCCGCCAATCTGCCCTATACGATCGAGCTCACCGTTGTGGCGATGATCATCGGCGTCGGCGCCGGCGTGCCCTTCGGCGTGCTTGCGGCAACCCATCGCGACCGGCTGCCGGATTCCGGTATGCGTGTCTTCGCCCTTGTCGGCTATGCCATCCCAGACTTCTACCTCGGAGCACTGCTTTTGATCGGCTTCGCGCTGAACCTCGGCTGGTTCCCGATCAATGGCGGCGGCGATGGCTTCATGGACCGCATGTATCATATCGTGCTGCCGGCCCTCACACTCGCCCTCGTCAAGGCCGCCTTCATCGGCCGGCTGTCGCGGACGGCACTTCTGGAAACGCTCGGCAAGGACTATGTCCGCACTGCTCGCGCCAAGGGTGCCCGTGAACCGCGTGTCATCTATCGTCACGGGTTGCGCAATGCGCTGCTGCCGCTCTCGACCGGCATGGGGCTCAGCCTGCTTGCCACGCTGTCGGGTTCGGTCGCCGTCGAGCTGGTGTTCAACAGGCCCGGTCTCGGACGCTTGCTCATTCAGGCGATCAACGAGCGTGACTACGGCATCATCCAGGGTGGCGTCGTTGTTTTCGCGCTCCTCGTCCTTCTCATCAATCTGGTGATGGATCTTCTCTACATCGTCATCGATCCTCGCATCCGGGTGAAATAATGAGCATCATCACTCAAACGCCGGGGTCTCCCTTGCAGGCTTCCGAGCAACCCCTGCTGGCGCCTGCGCCCGGCCTGCTGTCGCTTCTGTCCAGAACGCTGCTGCGGCGGCCCTCGACCCTCTTCGCGGTGGCGATCGCGCTCGTCTTCCTTCTGGTCGCGATCTTCGCGCCGGTGCTTTCTCCCTATGATCCGTTGGCGCAGAGCATCCTGTCGATCAACAAGCCGCCATCGACTGCCCATTGGCTCGGCACCGATCAATTCGGGCGCGATGTGCTCTCGCGTATGATCCATGGTTCGCGCAATTCGCTGCTCTTTGGCCTGATTTCGCCTGCGCTTGCAGCGCTGTTCGGCACAGCGCTCGGCGTGACCGCTGGCTATTTCGGCGGATTGGTCGACCGCATCATCAGCCGTCTCATCGATCTGTTGCTTGCCTTTCCGGAACTGCTGCTGGCGATCATCATCGCAGCCGTGCTCGGCGGCGGCTTCTGGAATATTATCGCCGTGATCACCGTCGCCTTCATTCCTGGCTTTGCTCGCGTGGCCCGTGCTTCGACCCTTTCCGTCAAGCAGGAGCCTTACGTGGAGGCGGCGATTGCGGTCGGTGTCCGTACGCCCGTCATCATCTTCCGGCACATCATCCCGAATATTGCAGCCCCCATCGTTGTGTTGATGACGCTGTGGGTGGCCTCCGCCATCCGCCTTGAGGCCTCGCTCAGCTTCCTCGGCATCGGCACCCGCGCCCCCAACCCGAGCTGGGGCAATATCATCCGCGACGGCCTCAACAATCTCTTCGGATCGCCCTGGCCCATCATTGCCGCCGGTTTCGCCATCACTTGTGTGGTCCTGTCCTTCAACCTGATCGGTGATGCTGCACGCGATATGCTGGATCCGGAGACGAGCCAATGACGTCCATATCACTGACACCATTGCTCAAGGTCGAAGATCTCGCAGTCGAATTCGGCCCGAAAGATTCTCCAATCCGCGTCGTGAACGGCGTCTCGTTCGAGATCGAAGCGGGTGGTTCTGTCGGTATTGTCGGCGAGTCCGGTTCGGGCAAGTCGATCACCTCGCTGGCGATCATGGGTCTTATCCCCAATCCACCCGGCCGCATCGCGCAGGGGCGTATCGAACTCGAAGGCGTCAACCTGCTTGATCTGCCCAAGACGAAGCTGCCCGAGATCCGCGGCCGCGATATCGCGATGATCTTCCAGGAACCGATGAGTTCTCTGAACCCGGTCATGACCATCGGTGACCAAATCGGCGAAGCGATCAAACTGCATGAGAAGATGAGCCGCGAGCAGCGGCGCGCGCGCATCATCGAACTCCTGAAACTCGTGGGCATCCCGAATCCCGAGGGTCGTCTCGACGCCTATCCGCATCAGTTCTCCGGCGGTATGCGCCAGCGCGTGATGATCGCCATGGCAGTCGCCTGCAACCCGAAACTTTTGATCGCCGACGAACCGACGACGGCGCTCGACGTCACCATCCAGGCGCAGGTCCTCGACCTGATGGCGAGGGTGCGAAAGACGCTGAACACGGCCGTTCTGCTGATCTCGCACGATCTCGGCGTGATCGCCGAGGTCTGCGACCGGGTGATCGTCATGTATGCCGGCCGCGTCGTCGAGGATGCCGATGTCCGCTCTATTTTCGCCAATCCGAGCCATCCGTATACGCAGGGTCTGCTCAAATCCATTCCGCGTCTGGACGACGATCAGAAGCGGCTCTACCAGATCCCCGGCTCGGTACCGACGGCAGGTTCGGTGAAGCAGGGCTGTCCGTTTTACGCACGTTGTCCGCTGCACATCGACAGGTGCCGCAGCGAGATGCCGCCGATGTTTTCCTTTGGTCCAAGACACAAGGCGGCCTGCTGGGTCACCGCCGGAGCAACAGCATGACAGAAACAAGCAGCGTCGACGACTTGTTGACCGTCAGAAACCTCGGCAAGACTTTTTCCGACGCGGGCGGACTGTCGTTCGGAGGCCAGTCGTCCGGCGGCGTGCGCGCGGTGGATGGCGCGTCTTTTTCCGTCAAACCGGGCGAGACGCTGGCGCTTGTCGGTGAATCCGGCTGTGGCAAGTCCACACTCGGCCGTCTTCTGTTGCGGCTGATCCAGCCGACCGATGGTGAGGTACTATTCGAGGGACGCGATATCACCTCTCTCAGCGCTGCCGAAATGCGCATTATGCGCGCCAAGATGCAGATGGTCTTTCAGGACCCCTACGGCTCGCTGAGCCCGCGTCGTTCGATCGCACAGATCATCTCCGAACCGCTCGAAGTCTTCGCAATGGCGAAATCGGCAAGGCAGCGTCGCGATCGCGTGGCGGAACTGCTGACACAGGTCGGCCTCTCTCCAAGTTTCATGGATCGTTACCCGCGCCAGTTCTCGGGCGGTCAGCGGCAGCGCATCGGCATTGCCCGCGCGATATCGGTCAACCCACAATTCATCGTCGCTGACGAGCCGGTCTCAGCGCTCGATGTTTCCGTGCAGGCGCAGATCGTAAACCTGCTGCAGGATCTGCAGTCTGAGCGGAAATTTTCCTATCTCTTCATCGCCCATGATCTTGCAGTCGTCCGCCATATCGCAGACCGCGTGGCAGTGATGTACCTCGGCAGGATCGTCGAGATCGGACCGAAAAAATCCGTCTACTCCATGCCGCAGCATCCCTATACGCAGGCGCTGCTATCGGCAGCACCCGAGCCCGATCCGGATCGCAAGGCAAGCCGCATCGTGTTGCAGGGCGACGTTCCGAGCCCGTCTCGCGTCCCGCCTGGGTGCAGCTTCCACACCCGCTGTCCGATTGCGAAGGACATTTGCAAGATTGAGCGGCCGGCGCTTCGTGAAGTCGTCCCAAACCAGTTATCGGCCTGCCATTTCGCCGCGCCTAATCCGTTGAAATAAGCAGGCTGAATCTCTCTCGGCCCTTAGGGCGCTTGTATCGTCGGCTTCGACCGCGACTACAGGGCAAAGGCCAAAGGACTGGTATCTTACGTTTTTAATCTCTGCGGGATTCCGGCTCGTTCACCCTTAGAGCGTCAAGCGGGATGTCGTTGCTGTCGGTCTGTGCCATCGCCTTCACGAGGGAGATGATCGTCTCACGGATGCGCCGGTCCTCGATCTTCGCGAAGGCTCTGTTGAGGACGAGGCCCTCCTTCGATCGCAGAAATTCTGCGACAGGATCAACCGGAGCGGAAAGATCGAGGCCGGCGAAGCTCGGCACTTCCGAATCATCCTGTTCGAAAAAGAAGGCTGGCGAGATGCGCAACACTTCGGCGATCTTCTGCAGACGGCTCGCGCCGATGCGGTTGATACCCTTTTCGTATTTCTGCACCTGCTGAAAGGTGACGCCGATCTGTTCGGCAAGTCGCTCCTGACTCATGCCGAGAAGCTGCCTGCGCTTGCGCATGCGCATGCCGACATAGGTATCAATCGCGTTCGGTGTTTTGACGTTCATGGCCTACCTTCTGTCTCTTTCGCATTTCAGTTCATTGCCTTGTAGACGGCATCGCACCGCTTTTCTACGATTTGTTTTTGATATTATATTAGAAATTCGGCATTTACTCCATACCGTGGCATAGCTCGGAAGGATCATCGGGCGCGAGCGGCGTGTGACGTGGCCAAAATGGCAGAGCCGAAGCAAAAATTGCCTGGCTGCGTACCAATCTGCGCGAAACTGGGCTGTAATGGTTTCTCTTCATACGATAAATGCACTTTCAGCGACCGCCGCTGACAATTCACTTCCCAAGCCCCGATCGCCCTAATAACAGCCCGCACGAAACCGACGATGGCCCGGCATGTTTCCGGCCGCGCAGGAGGAAGACCCATGGCGTCTGTTGCCGAGAGCGCCCCTCGCTTTGAAAAGACCGCAATGTCCATCCTGGTGGCAGTCAGCTTCTGTCACATGCTCAACGACATCATGCAGTCGCTGCTTGCCTCGCTTTACCCGCTCTTCAAGGCCAATTACGACCTCGATTTCGTGCAGATCGGCCTTCTGACTATGACCTTCCAGGTCACCGCCTCGCTGCTTCAGCCGCTCGTCGGCATCGTCACTGATCGCTGGCCGATGCCCTATTCACTGCCAGTCGGCATGGCGAGCACCTTCTGCGGCCTGATTCTCCTCGGCAATGCCGGCAGCTTCGAGCTGCTCCTGGTCGCCGCAAGCCTCATCGGCTTCGGCTCGGCCGTCTTTCACCCGGAATCCTCGCGTGTCGCGCGCCTCGCCTCCGGCGGCCGCCATGGTTTTGCACAGTCCTTCTTCCAGGTGGGCGGCAATGCAGGGCAGGCAATCGGGCCGCTGCTTGCGGCTTTCATCGTGCTGCCGAATGGCCAGCACAGCGTTTCCTGGCTGTCCGGCATCGCGATGATCGGCATGCTGGTGCTGAGCTGGGTCGGCACCTGGTATATGAGCCACCGTCGCCAGAACGCCAGCAAGCCAGCACCGAGTCGCACGCTGCCGCTGCCGCAGAACAAGGTCGTCTGGGCGCTGCTCATTCTCGTGCTGCTGACGGCGACGAAAAACGTCTATATGGCAAGTGTGTCGAGTTACTTCACCTTCTACGTCATCGATCGCTTTCAGCTCGATGTACAGCAGGCGCAGCTCATGCTCTTCCTGTTCCTGGGCTCTGTTGCCGCCGGCACCTTCCTCGGCGGACCGATTGGCGACCGTTTCGGCGCCCGCTTCGTCATCTGGTTCTCGATCCTGGGCGTCATCCCCTTCGCACTGCTGCTGCCCTATGCGAACCTCTTCTGGACCGGCGTGCTCAGTGTCATCATCGGCCTGGTCTTCGCCTCCGCCTTTTCGGCGATCGTCGTTTTCGCGCAGGAACTGGTGCCCGGTCGTGTCGGTCTGATTGCCGGGGTCTTTTTCGGCTTCGCCTTCGGCGCCGGCGGCCTCGGCGCAGCCTTCCTTGGCGAATTTGCCGATACGCACGGCATCGCATCTGTCTACCGCATCTGCTCTTACCTGCCGTTGCTCGGCCTATTCACTATTTTCCTGCCGCGTATCCCGAAACACCGCGCTGCCTAAACATCGCATTGAGCGAAGTGACAAAGGCGCTGGAAGATCTTCCGGTGCCTTTTGGTTGCGAGCAAGTCGTGAGCGCGCTTAAGCGAACATATTTTCCCCGGCCTCAAGTGAAGACGGATCGTCATTCCTTTAATACACTATTTTGATAGATAATATCTATTCCATGATGCAGCCATCGACGGCGCGATAGTGGAAGGAAATGACATGTCTGCACCCAAACTGGTCGGTCTTGCCGGCAGCTTCAACCGTCCCTCGAAGACCTTTGCGCTGGTAGAAAATATCGCCGGCCTTGCCGCGGAAAAATACGGCTTCAATAACACGATCTATGATCTAACCGATGTCGGCACGTCGCTCGGTCAGGCGCTGCGTCGAGATGATCTAGATAATCGTGCCAAGGAAATCATCGCAGACATCGTCGCTGCAGATGCTCTCGTCATCGGAGCGCCGACCTTCAAGGGCAGCTATCCGGGCCTCTTCAAGCACCTGATCGATCTCATCGATCCGCATGAGCTGCGCGCCAAGCCGATTGTCATCACAGCAACCGGTGGGGGTGATCGCCATGCGCTCATGGTCGAGCATCAGCTTCGTCCGCTCTTTGGCTTCTTCATGGCCCATACTTTGCCAACGGCCATCTATGCTTCAGATCGCGATTTCGCCGACTATCGCGTCTCCTCCGAACAGCTTTCCAAGCGGATCGGCGAGGTTATCGGGGAGCTTGCCGCTTTCTTTCCGGGCAGAAGTTCCACGCTTATTGCAGCGGAATGAGTGCCATCCCGAGACTGATTTTAGTGGCGCCCGCTGGGCGCCTTTTTCGTTAGACACGCCAAGTTCCCAATTTAATCGATGAATTTAGCAGAATATTATCCTGTCCCTATCGAGGGCGGGGCAAGAGTTTTTCCTCCGGTTAGAAGACATCGGATGTTCGTGCTTCGCCCGCAATCGGCGCATTTGCAATGATCCGCCTGCTCGGGGCTCGGCCTCATCAAGTCAGACGGGATATAAAATGACCAAGAACAAGAATTTCGGCGCCATTTCGCTTTCGCGCCGCGCGGCTCTCACTGTCGCCGCCTCTGCGGCTGCACTTATTGCCTTTGCAGCGCCGGCTCCTTCTTTTGCAGCAGACAAAGCGATCAAGGTTGGCATCATGAGCGGCGAGGATGAGGACGTCTGGCGCGTTGTTGCCAGCGAGGCTGCCAAGAAGGGTCTCAAGATCGAGACGATCACCTTCAACGATTATACTCAGCCGAACGAAGCGCTGGAGCGCGGCGAAATCGACGCCAATGCGTTCCAGCATCAGCCTTATCTGGATAATCAGATCAAGCAGAACGGCTATCATATCGTCCGTGTTGGTTATACCGGTGTCTGGCCGATCGGCCTCTACAGCAAGAAGCACAAGTCGGTCGCTGAACTGCCCGCGGGCGCCGTGATCGGCATTCCGAACGATCCGTCCAACGAAGGCCGGGCACTGCGCGTCCTGCAGAACCAAGGTCTGATCAAGCTCAAGGATGGAACGGGCATTCTCGCCACGATCGCCGACGTCGCCGAAAACCCGAAGAATATCGAGATCAAGGAACTGGATGCCGGCATCGTCGGCCGTTCGATCGACGACCTAGACGGCGGCGTCGTCAACACCGACTGGGCGCTGAAGAGCGGTCTCTCGCCGAAAGAGCGCATCGCGCAGGAGCCGATCGCTGACAATCCTTATCGTAACTTCATCGCGGTGAAGGAAGAGAACAAGGGTGCCGATTGGGTGAAGGCCCTCGTCTCCTCTTATCAGAACAATACGGTGAAGGCAGAGTTCGACAAGGTCTACAAGGGCACGGGTCTCAGCGCCTACTGATGAGCCGCCCTCCTGAGGGCGGCAAAATTGAGGCGGCTCGGGTCTTTGCCGGGGCCGCCTTCACCGTTTGCGAAGGAACGAGCATGAATTCTATTGTCTCCGCGTCAAGGATCGAGACGCGGCCCGACGACGCAGAAGAGGTCGTTCGCCTGACAGATGTCCGGCGCAGATTCGGCACGACACCGGCGCTCGACGGTATTTCGTTGAGTGTGAAGAAGGGCGAAATCCTCGGCATCATTGGCCGCAGCGGTGCCGGAAAGTCGACGCTGATCCGTTGCCTCAATGGTCTGGAGCGCGCCGATAGTGGCGAGATCGTCATTGAAGGCCGCAACATTACTGGCCTTGGCGAACAGGAACTGCAGCCGTTGCGACGCCGCATCGGCATGATCTTCCAGCACTTCAATCTCTTGTCAGCCAAGACGGTCGAGGAGAATGTTGTATTGCCGTTGAAGATCGAGGGTGTTGTCAAGGCCGAGCGGTCGAAGCGGGCGCACGAACTGCTGGAACTGGTCGGCCTTTCCGACAAGGCCAGCGCCTATCCGTCTTCGCTGTCAGGCGGCCAGAAGCAGCGTGTCGGCATCGCTCGCGCTCTTGCCGCTCGTCCGGCCCTGCTGCTGTCAGACGAGGCGACCTCGGCGCTCGATCCAGAGACGACGCGCTCGATCCTCACTCTCCTGAAAGACATTAATCGTAAGCTCGGGCTTACGATACTGCTGATCACCCATGAGATGGAAGTGGTACGCGGTATTGCCGATCGTGTTGCTGTCATCGATACCGGCCGTATCGTGGAAGAGGGGCAGGTCTGGTCGATCTTCGGCGACCCGCAGACGGCAATTACCAGAAGCCTGCTCGGCGGCATCCGCCCGCAACTTCCCGAACACATCGCCGCGCGCCTGTCACAGGCGGGTGGCACGGAAGCCATCATGAGCGTTGATCTTGCCGGGCCAGAAGCGCAAGGCGCGCTCTTCGCCGATCTGTCGGCAGCGATGCCGCATTCCTTCCGCCTCGTGCATGGCGGTATCGACCATATTCAGAACCAACCCGTGGCGCGGTTCTTCATTGCTGTACCGGCGCGCGATCCAGCGCTTGCCGGAAAGGTCGAACAATTTCTGAAGGCCCGGTCCGCCCGGGTGGAGGTGCTTGGTTATGACACCGATCATGATTGATCTGCTGTTGCGTTCCCTCTGGGAGACAGTGCTGATGACGGCGGGCTCCGGCGTGATCTCGCTGGTCGCCGGCCTGCCGCTGGGTCTGGCGCTAGTGTTGACGAACCGCGGCGGCATTGCCGAAAATCTCTGGATCAATCGTATCCTCGGCGCCGTCATTAACGGCTTCCGCTCGGTGCCGTTCATTATCCTGCTGGTGGCACTGATTCCGATGACGCGATTGATCGTCGGAACTGCGATCGGCACCTGGGCTGCTATCGTTCCACTCGCTATCGCCGCCACGCCCTATTATGCCCGCATCGCCGAGGTGTCGTTGCGCGAGGTGGACCGTGGGTTGATCGATGCGGTGCGCGCCATGGGCGGCAATCGTTGGACGATCATTCGCGAAGTTTTAGTGCCAGAAGCGCTGCCCGGCATTGTCGCGGGCTTCACGGTGACGCTGGTGACGTTGATCGGCGCATCGGCCATGGCCGGTGCCATCGGTGCCGGCGGTCTCGGTGATCTTGCTATCCGCTACGGCTACCAGCGTTTCGAAACCAACGTGATGATTGCGGTCGTCGTCGTGCTCATTGTGCTCGTCTGCGGCATCCAGTGGCTGGGCGACCGACTGGTCGCCCGCCTCGATCATCGCTAAAAACTACGTCTGAACTGTGCGGCGGGATGGCTGGCCGGCAGCCGGCCATTTCCACCGAATAGTTTTTGGCGCAGGGGTCCTTCTGTATGGTCTGCCTTGAACAGTCCGCGCTCCTGAAGCACGGGCACGACGAGATCGACGAAATCGTTGAGGCTTTCGGGCGCCACGGTGCGCGCCAGATTGAAGCCGTCGATGCCACCCTCTTCGATCCAGCGCTGCAGTGTATCGGCGATCTGCACGGGCGAGCCGACGATCGGCTTCATGCGACTGCCGAGCACCATTTGGTCGATGATCTGGCGCTTGGTGACCGGCTTTGCCGCCTGCCTGGTGATCGCGGCCAACGCCGACTGATTGGCATTGGTCCAGCTCTGGTCAATCACGTCATCGAGGTCATATTTCGAGAGATCAACGCCAACAGAGGCGGAATAATGCGCAAGCGAAGCCTCGACGCTCGCATGCCTGCGATAGTCTTCAAGCTTCTCCTGTGCCTGGCTTTCGGTCGTGCCGACGACGACGGTGATCAGACTCAGGATCTTGATCGCATCCGCACCGCGACCATTCGCTAGCGTCTTGGCGCGAAGCGCATCGACGGTTGGCCGCGCCGATTGTGGGTTCGGTCCCGCGATGAAAACGCATTCGGCATGGCGGGCGGCAAAATCCTGTCCGCGGGCTGAGGCGCCAGCCTGGAAGAGAAGGGGCGTACGCTGCGGGGAAGGCTCGGCAAGATGGATGCCTTCCATCTTGTAATATCGTCCGTGATGGCTGACGGCGCGGACCTTGGAAGCGTCGGCGAAAATATTGCGCTCCCGATCACGCAGCACTGCATCGTCATCCCAGCTTCCCTCCCAGAGCTTGTAGAGAATTTCGAGATATTCCTCAGCAGCGTCATAACGCGCATCATGTTCCGGCAGCTTGTCGAAACCCATGCTGCGGGCCGCACTGTCGAGATAGCCCGTAACGATGTTCCAGCCGATGCGGCCTTTGGTCAGGTGGTCAAGCGTCGACATGCGCCGTGCCAAAAGGAAGGGGGGCTCATAGGTCGTATTGACGGTCACGCCGAAGCCGAGATGTTTCGTGACGTAAGCCATCGCCGAGATCGGCATTAGCGGATCGTTGACCGGAATCTGTGCACCCGTTTCGATGACAGGGGCCGGGCTGTTCTTATAGACATCGTAAACGCCGACAATATCAGCAAGAAATATTCCGTCCAACTTGCCGCGTTCGGCCGTGCGCGCAAAGTCCGCCCAGTAATCAAGGTCGGTGTAATTGACGGAGCGATCGCGCGGATGCGTCCACATACCGTGATTGATATGGCCGACGCAGTTCATGTCGAAGGCGTAGATCTGCATTTTCTTCATCGAATACTGTCCCTGCGAATTTCGTCGGTCACTTCGAGGAATCGCGAGCGGGTCGGGAAACCACCGTTTCTTCCTTCCAAATTAGAAGCAAATTGTCCCTTACCCCCAATTCCGGAAATTTTCTATCTCTATAAAATCTATAAATTTACGATGATCTATTCACATTCCCGAGGCGGAATGATTTTGAACATTGCGGGAGAGGGATATGAAAATCAACCGACGCAACCTGCTGGGCACGGCCGCCGCTGCTGCCCTCACCTTCACCACCTATGCGACCCACGCTGCCGACGTCACTCTGAACATCGGCTATCAGCCGATCGTCGAGCCGTCGCGCGTGCCGCAGGTCGACGGCACCTATGAGAAGGAAACCGGTGCCAAGATCAACTGGCAGAAATTCGACAGCGGCGCTGATGTCATCACTGCCATCGCCTCCGGCTCCATCGATATCGGCTATGTCGGTTCGTCGCCGCTCGCCGCTGCTGCGAGTCGCGAACTGCCGATCGAGACGATTTATATCGTGGGACTGATCAGCGAGGCTGAAGCGCTCGCCGTCAAGAACATCAACAAGCCGGAAGACCTGAAGGGCAAGAAGATCGCCACGCCCTTCGTCTCGACCGCGCATTACAGCCTGCTGACGGCGCTTAAGCATTGGAACGTCGATCCGAAATCGGTGCAGATCCTCAACTTGCGCCCGCCGGAAATCGCGGCTGCCTGGGAGCGGGGTGATATCGACGGCGCCTATGTCTGGGATCCGGTCCTGGCGCAATTGAAGAAGAACGGCAGCGTGCTTGCCACATCAGCAGATGTTACCAAGTGGGGCGGCCCAACCTTCGATGCCTGGATCGTCAGCAAGAAATTTGCCGAGGCCCACCCCGAAGCCGTCACCAGCTTCGTGAAGGTCACGGGAGCCGCCTATGCGTCCTATCGTGGCAATCCCGATAGCTGGAACGCGACCTCGCCGGAAGCCGAAAAGATCGCCAAGCTGACCGGCGCCAAGACCGATGAAGTGCCGGCTCTGCTCAAAGGCTACTATTTTCCGACCCTGCAGGAGCAGGCTAGTTCCGACCTTCTTGGAGGCGGCACAGCCAAGGCCGTCGCCGAAACCTCGTCCTTCCTTCTGGAGCAGGGCAAGATCCCCGGCGTGCTGAAGGATTACGGCCCTTACGTCTCCGACCGCTGGGTCAAGGAAGCCGCAAAAGCGGGTCTCTGATCCTCCCGAGGGTTCCGGCGCGGCTTGACTGCGCCGGTTTTGAACAGGTGATCCCCATGAGCATACTTTCACTGCAATCCCTATCGCTCGACTACGCTGAGGCGGGCACCCGTCAGAAGAGACGTGTGCTCGACGGCATCAACCTGCATATCGCTTCGGATGAGTTCGTCATCGTCATCGGCCGGTCGGGCTCGGGCAAGACCAGCCTTCTCAATCTCGCGGCCGGTTTCACGGAGCCCAGTGAGGGACGCGTCTCGGTAGACGGCAAAGAGATTGACGGCCCAGGCGCTGACCGGGCTGTCGTCTTTCAAGATGATGCGCTCTATCCCTGGCTGAGCGCTGTCGGGAATGTTGCCTTTCCCTTGAAGCTTCAGGGCATTGCCAGGGCCGAAAGACAGAGCCACGCAGAGGAGCTGCTCGCGAAAGTCGGCCTTGAAGGCGCGGGTCACAAGAATATCTGGGAGCTCTCCGGCGGCATGCGCCAGCGTGTTGGTATCGCGCGCGCCCTTGCCTCCGGTCCGCGCTTCCTTCTGCTCGATGAGCCACTTGGCGCGCTGGATGCCCTGACGCGCAGCCGTATGCAAAAATTCCTGCTTGAGGTCTGGGCCGGAAGCAAGACCTCTGCCTTGCTCATCACCCACAGTATTGACGAGGCCCTGCTGCTTGCCACGCGCGTCATCGTGCTGGCCCCCAATCCCGGTCGTATCGTCGCCGATGTCAGGACCGAGTTTGGCAAGGCGCTTCTGGACGGTAAAAGTGTCAAGGAGATCAAGATGTTCGCAGCATTCAAGAGCCTGCACGACGAACTGACCGCTCTCATCCACGGGGATGAAGAGGAGATTGCCGCATGAGTGTCGAGACAGAAACTCTCACGCCTGCGGTTTCCGATCAGCTGGTAGAAGCGCAGCCCAAACGTCGTGGCACCTTGACGATCTCGCTAGCGTCAATTGCCGTCATCATCGCTGGCTGGAGCCTTGCCTCGGCCTATGGGGCCGTCTCGCCGGTCTTCCTGCCATCACCACTCACCGTTGTAAAATCGCTCGTCAATGTGGCCGTCAACGGCTTCGTTGATTCCACGCTTGCCGAACATACTGTGGCAAGCCTGTTGCGTATCTTTGCGGCGCTTGCGGTTTCGCTCCTCATCGGCGTGCCTGCAGGCCTTGCCATCGCCACCAGCCGCATTGGCAAGGGCATTCTTGATCCGATCGTCGAGTTTCTACGCCCGTTGCCGCCGCTTGCCTATCTGCCGCTGATCATCATCTGGGTAGGGATCGGCGAGGCCTCGAAAGTTACGGTGATCTCGCTTGCGATGCTGCCGCCGATCATCCTGTCGACGGCGTCGGGTGTCAAATCCGCCCCTGCAGATTTCGTCAACGCCGCCCGCTCCTTCGGTGCCAGCCGGTTGCAGGTGCTGCTGCATGTCATTCTACCAGGCGCCATTCCGTCGATCCTGACTGGCACGCGCATTGCGCTCGGCGCCGGCTGGTCGACGCTGGTCGCAGCCGAGTTGGTGGCGGCAAGCCAAGGCCTCGGCTTCATGATTCAGTCGGCGGCGCAGTTTCTGGTAACGGATATCGTTATCGGCGGCATTATCGTCATCGCAGCGATCGCCTTCCTGCTGGAATTACTGGCGCGGCTGATCGAGCGGCTCCTCGTGCCCTGGGCTGCGCATCGCTGAAGGTCTATCATCGCTTTGCCGATCAAATTATCCTAAGGCTGTATCGCGCTGCGTAACCGCAAGGTGATAGCGTGTGCGCGGACAATGCCGGAGGATGAAATGACCAAGAAGACGCTCTCGGACTGGGAGGCACTGGCGGAAAAGGAGCTGCGTGCAGCGCCGGAAGCGCTGACCTGGCACACGCCCGAAGGCATCGACGTCAAACCGCTTTATACGGCTGCTGATCTCGATGGTGCCGATGCGGACACCCTTCCCGGCTTTGCGCCATTCACCCGCGGCCCGCGCGCCACCATGTATGCCGGCCGCCCTTGGACGATCCGGCAATATGCCGGCTTCTCGACCGCCGAGGAATCCAACGCCTTTTATCGACGCAATCTTGCCGCCGGCCAGAAGGGACTTTCCGTCGCCTTCGATCTCGCCACCCATCGCGGTTATGACAGCGATCATCCGCGCGTCGTGGGCGATGTCGGCAAGGCGGGCGTGGCAATCGACAGCGTCGAAGACATGAAGATCCTCTTCGATGGCATTCCGCTGCAGGACATGTCCGTCTCTATGACCATGAATGGCGCGGTCATTCCAATTCTGGCCAGCTTCATCGTCGCCGGCGAGGAGCAGGGTGTTTCGAAGGCAGAGCTCTCAGGGACCATCCAGAACGATATTCTCAAGGAGTTCATGGTCCGTAACACCTATATCTACCCGCCCGAGCCCTCGATGCGCATCGTTGCCGATATCATCGAATACACGGCAAGGGAGATGCCGAAATTCAATTCGATCTCTATCTCCGGCTATCATATGCAGGAGGCAGGTGCGACGCTGGTCCAGGAGCTTGCCTTCACGCTCGCCGATGGGCGCGAATATGTGCGCGCGGCAATCGCCAAGGGATTGAATGTCGATGATTTCGCCGGCCGGCTTTCCTTTTTCTTTGCGATCGGCATGAACTTCTTCATGGAGGCGGCCAAGCTCCGCGCCGCCCGCCTGCTCTGGACCCGCATCATGGAGGAGTTCCAGCCGAAGAAGGCCTCCTCGCTGATGTTGCGTACCCATTGCCAGACCTCGGGTGTGTCACTGCAGGAGCAGGATCCGTATAACAACATCATCCGCACGGCTTTCGAAGCGATGTCGGCCGTGCTCGGCGGCACGCAGTCGCTTCACACCAATTCCTTCGACGAGGCGATTGCGCTACCGACGGAATTTTCCGCTCGTATTGCCCGCAATACCCAACTCATCCTCCAGCACGAGACCGGCGTCACCAAAGTCGTCGATCCGCTCGCGGGCTCCTACTATGTGGAAAGCCTGACGAAGGAACTGGCCGAAAAGGCCTGGGCGTTGATCGAGGAAGTCGAGGCTCTCGGCGGCATGACAAAAGCCGTCAACGAGGGCCTGCCGAAGCGGCTGATCGAGGAGGCTGCGGCTCGGCGCCAGGCAGCAGTCGACAAGGGCGACGAGGTCATTGTCGGCGTCAACAAATACCGGTTGGAGACCGAGCAGCCGATCGACATTCTGGAGATCGACAACAGCGCGGTGCGTGCCGCTCAGATCCGCCGTATCGAGGAAACCAAGCGCCGTCGCGACGGCGCGAAGGCGAAGGAGGCGCTGGCGAAATTGTCTGAGGTCGCCCGCACCGGTAACGGCAACCTGCTGGCCGCTGCCGTCGAAGCCGCCAGGGCGCGTGCCACCGTCGGTGAAATCTCCGATGCAATGCGCGAGGTTTTCGGCGATCATTTCGCCACACCGAAGGTGATCCGCGGCATTTATGGCACTGCCTATCGCGACGAGCCTGAACTCGAAGTCCTGAAAGCCAGGATGGCCGACGTAACCGAAGCCATGGGCCGCAAGCCGAAGATCATGGTCGCCAAGCTCGGCCAGGACGGGCATGATCGCGGCGCCAAGGTGATCGCCTCCGCCTTCGGGGACGTCGGCTTTGACGTTCTCGCCGGACCGTTGTTCCAAACTCCTGAAGAGGCGGCTGGCATGGCGCTCGAAGAGAAAGTCAATGTCATCGGCGTCTCGTCACTAGCGGCCGGTCACCGGACGCTATTGCCGCAGTTGATCGATCGGCTGAAGGAGCAGGGCGGTGGCGATATCATTGTCGTCTGTGGCGGCGTTATTCCACGCCAGGACTATGAATTCCTCCACGAACACGGTGTTGCCGCCGTTTTCGGTCCGGGCACGAATGTGCTGGAGGCCGCGAACTCCGTTCTCGACCTCCTGCAGGGCATCAGGCGGAACCAATAACCTAAAGCAGTCCACGCTTTGCGAGATTACCCATCAGCGCCGAAATGCCGAAAGTCCAGGGCGGGCATTCGGTCGAAAGCTTGACGGTATTGACCAGTGCCCCGAGGCCTGCCGACGAAATCTCCACCACGTCGCCGATCTTGTGCGTGAAGCCCTGGTTCTTCGCATCTCGATCTTGTGTTGGCGCAAAGAGCGTGCCGAGGAACAGCATGAATCCGTCAGGATACTGATGATGGGCGCCGACCGTCTGCTTGACGAGATCAGTCGGATCGCGGCTGATCTGCGACATCGAGCTCTTGCCGTGCAGGACGAAGCCGTCCTCACCAGTGACTTTGAGGTCGAGTTCGGCCTTGCGCACGTCATCGAGGCTGTAGCTTTCATCAAAGAGGCGGATGAAGGGGCCGATGGAGCAGGATGCATTGTTGTCCTTCGCCTTGCCGAGCAGCAGAGCGGAGCGGCCTTCGACATCGCGTAGGTTCACGTCGTTGCCAAGTGTGGCGCCCTTGATCTCGCCGCGGCTGTTGACCGCCAGGACGATTTCCGGCTCCGGATTGTTCCAGGTCGAGATCGGGTGAAGGCCGACGTCCGAGCCCCAGCCGACGGCTGAGAGGACCGGCGACTTCGTGAACACCTCCGCATCCGGGCCGATGCCGACTTCGAGATATTGTGACCAGATGCCTTCCTCGATCAGCGCCTGCTTGACCTTGGCGGCTTCCGGGGAACCGGCCTTGATATTGGTCAGGCTGCCGCCGATCAGGGCACTGACGCGTTCGCGAATGGAGGCGGCCCGGTCCGGATTGCCGGCCGCTTTTTCCTCGATGACGCGTTCGATCATCGATTGTGCGAACGTCACGCCGCAGGCCTTGATTGCCTGCAGGTCGGCAGGGGCGAGAAGAAAGGCTTTGCGCGCATCCGGCTTGCCGGTGCTGTTTGCCGCGATCTCCTCCAGAGTGCCGAGCGGCTTGCCCGCTGCTCCGCGAACGAACTCCGCTGCGTCGGCTCGCTCCAGCAGAGCGCTCAGGGTCGGGGTTGCGGAAGAGCTGATGTCGACGAGGGCGCCGTCGCGCAGCGTCACAATGCTCGGTCCGGCAACTTCCGGGTTCCAGGTACGGCCGACAAACAGGCCGCCCAAAGCGGCAGCATCGAGGGGAGAATGGGACATGGTGATCTTCCGTCACAGATGGAGCGGGGAGCGCTCCTGCAGATATGGATAGCTGCCGTCCTCCTACCCGACGGCGCCTGAAAATCGAGCACATTCGTCGGGCAAGAGCAAGGCTCATCAGGCAGAAAGAAGTTTGCGCCGGCTTTATGCTCCGGTGAAGCAACTGCGTGCCATAGCGGCATTTCGTCATAACTTATAACTATTTAGATACAAAATAACTCTTCTGTTTCATATACTTACCTATGGGGGAAAACTATTTTGCCGCCGATCTCGCCTTGACAGGACCTCTCTTTCGTTATCTGGTTTGCACCATGGAGGAGGGTCGGCGGATGCCGACCTGCGAAATTTTCCCCGGGAGGATAATATTGCGATGCTGAGATTTGCCGTCGTCGGGATCGACCATGGGCACACGTTCGATCATGTGAAGGGATTGCTGGCCTCAGACGCCGAATTCGTCGGCTACTGTCCGCAGACCACGGTACCTGCGATCCGCGAGATGTTCGAGAAGACCTATCCGGATGCACCGCAGATTGACCGGGAAAAGATCTTCGCCGATCCCTCGATCGACGTGATCTGCATTGCCGCCGTTCCGCGCGACCGCGCCGGACTTGCCGTTCGCGCCATGAAGGCGGGCAAGGATGTCATGACCGACAAACCGGGTGTGACGACTTTTGCTCAGCTTGAAGAAGTTAAGCGCACTGTTGCTGAAACCGGCAAGATATTCTCCATCTGCTTTTCCGAGCGCCATTGCGTGCGCTCCGCCGTCAAGGCCGGTAAGCTGGTGAAAGAAGGAGCGATCGGCAAGGTCATCCAGACACTTGGGATGGGGCCGCACCGGCTGCAGCTGCCGACACGTCCGGACTGGTTCTTCGACCCGGAAGCTTTTGGCGGCATCATCGTCGATATCGCCTCACACCAGGTCGATCAGTTCCTGTTCTACACGGGCTCGACGACGGGTGAGGTGGTCGCAAGCTCGGTCGGCAATTTCGGCATGCCGGAAAAGCCAGCCTTCCAGGATTTCGGCGAAGTGCTGCTGCGCTCAGACAAGGGAACCGGCTATATCCGTGTCGACTGGTTTACACCGGAGGCGCTGCCGACATGGGGCGACGGTCGTCTGACCATCCTCGGTACTGAGGGCTACATCGAGCTGCGTAAATATATCGATATCGCCGGGCGTCCGGGAAAGGACCACCTCTTCCTCGTCAACGGCAAGGAGATGACGCATATCGATTGCAGCAGCGAAAAGCTTGACTATTTCGATGCTTTCGCTGCGGATGTGCGCGACCGCAGCGAAACGGCGATGACGCAGGATCATGTCTACGAAGTTTGCCGTCTCTCGCTCGAGGCCCAGACAAAAGCTGCCCGTATAGGCACCCGCTGAGGAAAACATCATGACACGGAAATTGCGCGTCGGCGTCCTCGGTGCGGGCATTGCCGCACGGCATCTGACAGGCTTCGGCTGGAACAACGATCTCTTCGAGGTTCCTGTTCTCTGCTCTCTCGACGCAGATCGCGGCCAGCCGCTTTGCGAGGAGCACACGATTCCCGAATATACGCAGGATGCGGATTCGCTCTTTGCACGTGACGATCTCGATATCATCGACATCGCCACGCCTCCGAGTTCACATTTCGAGCTTTGCAAGAAGGCTATCGAAAGCGGAAAGCACGTGATCTGCGAAAAGCCGCTCTTCGGTTCGATTGCCGAAGTCGATGAAATGGCAAAGATTCTTGCGCGTTCGAACGGCCGTAAGCTGATGCCGATTTTTCAGTATCGCTATGGCAGTGGTCTGCAGAAGCTGAAACTGTTGATCGAGCGCGGCCTTGCCGGCAAGCCGTTCCTCACGACCATCGAAACGCATTGGTGGCGCGGTCCCGATTACTATGCCGTGCCGTGGCGCGGCAAATGGGCGACAGAGCTCGGCGGCGGCCTGCTCGGTCATGCGATCCACGCCCATGACATGCTGAATTACGTGCATGGTCCCTGTGCTGAGGTATTTTCCTACGGCGCGACGCTCGTCAACCCGATCGAGGTTGAGGACACGGCCGCGCTGTCGGTGAAGATGAAGAACGGTTCGCTCGCCACGCTCTCCATGACGCTCGGTTCCCGCAAGGAAATCTCGAGGCTGCGCTTCTGCTTCAGCGATCTCGTCGCCGAAAGCATTCTGGAGCCCTATACGATGGGTCGCGACCCCTGGAGCTTCATCGCCGGAACGGAGGAACATCAGAACCGCATCGACGCGGTACTGGCGGATTTTCAGGTAAAGGAAGATGGCTATACACGGCAGTTCGAACTCTTCCATCGGGCGATCACCGAGGATAGCGATCCGCCGGTAACCCTGCAGGATGCGCGCAATTCGCTGGAACTGGTAACTGCCGCCTATCATTCGCAGCGAACTGGCCGGCCGACGCCGATGCCGATTACGGCGGACCATCCGCTCTACCATTCCTGGCTGCCGGAGGAAGGGCTGCGCTTGGGAGCCGCGACCTAAAGAGAATGCGATGCTGAAATCATTCGAACATATCGGAATGACGGTTAGCAACATGGACCGCGCGGTCGCATTCTATTGCGGTCTGCTCGGACTGAAATTGCATCTGCGCAAGCAGATGCCTGACGGCATGCAGGTCGCCTTCCTCGATGCAGGTGGTGGCATGCTGGAAGTGTTTGCGCCGCCCGGCGGGGCTACAAGAGCCAAAGACGTTCCGGATGGAACCGCTGGAGTAAAGCACATAACTTTTCACTTCGAGAATATTGAAGAGATTTTCGCGCGGCTGGAAGAAGCCGGTGTCGAGATCAAGGAACGGCCGCGTTTTGCCGTCCATTCAGAGATGCTGCACAGAATTGCCTTTGTCCGTGACCCAGACGGCATTGTCGTCGAGCTTGCGGAGCGGTCCCGAAACCGTCTTTCCTGATGGCCGTATGCCGATGATCTAAAGAATAAGGGCGCGGCTTGAACCGCGCCCTCGACTTTTTATCGGCGTTCCCCTGAAGCCTTTTTCTTCGCTTCGTCATCCGCTAGCTCGTACCACATGGCATTGAGAACGGCGAATGAGGCCGCTAGCGGAAACCCGAGCATCCATGCGAAATACCACATCGTCTCGTCCCCTTAATAAGCGTGGCTGTTCTTGTCGGTGACGCTCTTCTCGTCGATCTTGCCCCATAGCACCTTGTAGACCCAGGCGGTGTAGGCAAAGATGATCGGCAGGAAGATGACCGTGGCCACCAGCATGATGAACAGAGTCAGGTGGCTCGACGATGAATCCCAGACCGTCAGGCTCGACCTCGGGTCGAGTGAAGAAGGCAGGATGAACGGGAACATCGACAGACCGACCGTCGAGATAATGCCTGTTATCGAGATATTGCTGAAGAGCAGGGTCATGATCTCCCGGCGCGCCTGCATGGTGAGGAAGGCAGCTGCCGCAGCCAGCAGTCCAAGGATCGGAGCGATGAGCATCCAGGGGTGGGCGCCGTAATTGGCAAGCCATGCACCGCTTTCCAGTGTCACTGTTTTCAAAAGCGGGTTTGATGGGCCGATCGGGCTGATATCGCTGGTGATGCGATAGCCATCGAGGCCCATCCACAGGAACAGGCCGCCGAGAGCAAAGAGCAGGACGACGGCTAGCGCTGCGATGCTGCCAAAGCGACGTGCTCGTTCGGCTACTGGTCCCGTTGTCTTCAGCACCAGCCACGCGCTGCCATGCATCATAAGCATTGCAACGGATAGCAGACCGCAGAGCAGGGCATAGGGGTTCAGAAGTGCGAAGAACGAGCCCTCATAGAAGATCCGCATGTCGTCGGCGAAGCGGAAGGGTACGCCCTCCAGCACATTGCCGACGGCCACACCGAAGATCAGCGACGGCACGAATCCGCCGATGAAAAGCGCCCAGTCCCAGCCGGCCCTCCAACGTGCGCTGTCGCGCTTGGAGCGGTACTTGAAGCCGACCGGGCGAAGGATGAGCGCGAAAAGGATCGCAAACATCGCCAGATAAAAGCCCGAGAAGGAGACCGCATAGAGCGGCGGCCAGGCGGCAAATATGGCGCCACCGGCAAGGATGAGCCACACTTGGTTGCCCTCCCAGGTGGCGCCGATCGCGTTGATGGCGACGCGGCGTTCCGCATCGGTCTTGGCAACAAAAGGCAACAGCGTTCCGACGCCGAGGTCGAAGCCGTCGGTGGTGGCGAAGGCGATCAGCAGCACGCCGAGCAGCACCCACCAGATGATACGCAAGGTTTCATAGTCTATGAGTTCGTGAAGGATCATGACTGGTCACTCCGCGGCGTGAACGAGGGTTTCAGAAATGAGTTTGGCCTCCGGCTCATGGTCCGGCTCCGGCCCCTGGCGGATCGCTTTGAGCATCAGGCTCATCTCGACGATGATCAGTGTGGTGTAGAGCGCGGCAAAGCCGATGATCGTCAGCAGAACCGCCGAGGCCCCGTGATTGGAGACGGCGACCGCCGTCGGCAGAACGCCTTCGATCACCCAGGGCTGGCGGCCGATCTCGGCGACTACCCAGCCGGCCTCGATGGCGATCCAGGGCAACGGTATGGCGAATACCGCGACGCGCAGCAAAAGCGGATACTTATCCAGATGCCGGCGGGCCGATAGCCAGAAGAAAGCTGCCGTGAGCACGATGAAGAACATGCCGAGACCAACCATGATGCGGAACGACCAGAAGAGCGTCGGCACATGCGGAATGGTGTCGCGTGCGGCCTGCGTGATCTGTTCGTCGGTTGCCTGACGCGGATCGTCGACATAGCGCTTCAGGAGCAGAGCATAGCCAAGGTCGTGACCAAGGTCCTCGAAGGAGGTGCGGACTTCCTGGGCAACTTGATCCAGGGTCGGTGCAGAGCGGATCTGCGTCAGTGCATCGTAGGCCTTGATGCCATCGCGGATGCGGGTCTCGGCCTGCTGTTCCAGCTTGTCAATGCCCGGTATCTCCGTCGTCAGCGAGCGTGTACCGATGAGCCCCATCACCCATGGGATACGCACGGCGAAATGCGTCTCGCGGGCTTGCTGATCCGGGAATCCGAAGGCGGTGAAGGGAGCCGGAGCCGGCTCGGTTCCCCACATGGCTTCGATCGCGGCAAGCTTCATCTTCTGGTTTTCGGTTGCCAGATAACCGCTTTCGTCGCCGAGCACGACCACTGAGAGCGCCGAAGCGAGACCGAAGGATGCGGCAACCGTCATTGATCGCTTGGCAAGTTCAATATGCCGGCCCTTCAGCATGTACCAGGCCGAAACGCCCAGCACGAAGATCGAGGCACAGACATAACCGGCTGAAACCGTATGGACGAACTTCGCCTGGGCGACCGGGTTGAAGACGACGTCGAAGAAGCTTGTTATCTCCATCCGCATCGTCTGCGGGTTGAGCGCGGAACCGACGGGATTCTGCATCCAGCCATTGGCGACGAGAATCCAGAGTGCCGAGAAATTGGAACCAATCGCGACGGCCCAGGTAGCGATGAGATGGCCAACCTTCGACAGCTTGTCCCAGCCGAAGAAGAAGAGACCGACGAAAGTCGCTTCGAGGAAGAAGGCCATCAGGCCTTCGATCGCAAGCGGCGCGCCAAAGATGTCGCCAACATAGTAGCTGTAATAGCTCCAGTTCATGCCGAACTGGAATTCCATCACGATGCCGGTTGCGACACCGAGCACGAAGTTGATACCAAAAAGAGTGCCCCAGAATTTCGTCATTTGCCGCCAGATCTGGCGGCCGGTCATGACATAGGTTGTCTCCATGATGGCGAGCAGCACGGAAAGGCCGAGTGTCAGGGGCACGAACAGGAAGTGATAAAGCGCGGTCAGCGCAAATTGGAAGCGCGATAGCGCTACGATGTCTAGTTCCATTGTCTTTCTCCCACGGTCCCACGGGGTATCAAGAGTTCCGCATGGCCGGCTGGCCCTGCGGGCATGCCTGTTCGCTCAATCCGGCCGAAGCTGATCGAGCGCCTTTTCGAACGCCGCCTCTCCACGGCGCGAAAATTCTGTGATGCGGCCATTCGCGATGATCGCAATGCGGTCTGCGAGCGCCGCTTCGCGGCGAATATGCGTGGCAATGACGAGCGCGCGACCTTCGGCGCTCAACGCGAGGCGGTGCAGCACGTCGCGCGCGGTGCGGCCATCAAGCCCCTCGGTCGGCTCATCGAGCAGCCAGAGTGGTGTGTCGCGCAGAAAGAGACGGGCGAGTGCCAGCCTCCGCGACTGGCCGCCGGAGAGCCCCATGCCACCTTCGCCGAGTGGCGTATCGAGGCCTGAGGGTAGCGCATCGACATCGGCAAGCAGACCGGCAGCATCGAGCGCCTCGCGCAGCCGATCGTCATCGGCACCGGGAGCGGCAAGCAGCAGGTTGCCTCGCAGCGTATCCTGGAAAAGTTCGGTACGTTGCGTGAGCAAGGTCGCGTCGAGCGCTGCCGCAATGCCGTCAGCCGACGGCAATTCGCCAGCCAGCAGCGACAGTAGCGTCGATTTACCTGCGCCGCTCCTGCCAATGATGGCGATATGCTCGCCGCGGCGCAGTTCGAGCGATACATTTCGCAATGCTGGCAGCGCAGCGCCGTCATGGGCGACGGTGATATTCTGGAGCGCAAAGGCAAGCTCATGCGCCGGAGCCATCGGTGCGAAATCGGCTTCAGCGGCCGAAAGACGTGGCCCGATGCGTTTGGCTGCCAGTATCGTCCTGCCGAATTCCATGGCCCCACGACGCAATGCGGCAAAGGGTTCCGTTGCCGCAAAGACGACGAGCAGGCCGAGTGCCGCGACGGGCGCGGTGATCGCGCCGAACTGCATCAGTACGGCAACGGTCAGCAGCGCCGCGACTAGCAGCACAGTAGAGAAAAGACCGAAGCCGAAGCTCACGCCGGTCTCGATACGATTCAGCCAGTCGTCGGCCTTTGCGGTATAAGTGTCGGCAGCGGCGATTGCCTGCTGCTGCGCCGCAAGCCGGTTTGCCATGAGAAGGTCGGTCTGTCCGGCGACGAGATCGATAGTCCGCGAGCGGATGGTTTCGACGCCGTAGGCGCGGCGGCGCGCCGGCTTCACCGCCAGCCGACCGGCAGCGAGTGGCAGGCCAAGCCCTGTCAAAATGAGACTGAGGCCGAAAAGCAGACCGAATAGCGGATGCATCAGCCCGAGCGTGAGACTGGCGACGAGCGCTGCGCCGACTGCCACAGTTGCCGGCACAAGAACGCGCAGATAGAGCGAATCCAACGCATCGATATCGGCGGTCAACCGGAAGAGTAGCCGGGCTGGGCGATTGAGTAGCGCGCGCGCTGCGCCGGCAGAGGCCCAGCAACGGAATAGACGCTCGCGCAAGGCGGCAAGCACGGCAAGCGTCGCATTATGGGTCGTCAGTCTTTCGCCATAGCGTGCAGCCGTGCGCAGGATCGCAAGGAATCGGATGCCCGCCGACGGCGCGAAGACATCAAAAGTCGCGGCAACGGTGACGGAAAGACCTGCGAGCGCGGTCGCCGTGATGAACCATCCCGAAAGGCCAAGCAGGGCAATGCCCGCTGCAACGGTCGCGGCTGATAGTGCGCCGCCGAGCAACAATTCCTTTCGCCGAGTTTGAATGAACAGGCGCAGAACCGGCTTGAGGTCCTTGAACAAGATGATCATTCGGCGGCCTCCCGAAGATGTTCCGCATCGAGGCGGATGGTGCGGTTCATCCGCGCGGCCAGAAGAGGATCGTGCGTAGCGACGATCAGCGTGCGCCCGATCGCAAGAGCAAGCAGGCTTTCGGTGATTCCGGCTGCCGTCTCGGCATCGAGGTGAGCAGTAGGCTCATCAGCAAGGATGATGTGGATCTCGGGGTCGCAGGCTGCTCTCGCGATCGCAAGCCGCAGCGCCTCGCCACCGGAAAGGCCGATGCCGCCTTCCCCGAGCGGGCGATGGCCATAGGCCTTCGCAACGCCACCAAGCCTGGCGAGATCGAGCGCCTCGGAGATATCTGTCTTCGTAACGCCCGGTCGGCCCAGCTTAATATTGCCTGCAAGGGTGCCCGCGAAAATATGCGGCTTCTGGCCGATCCAGGCCATCCTGCTGCGATCTGCGGCTGCCCCGCCGATCAGAACGCGGCCCTCGTTACAGGGCGCCAGCCCGGCGATCAGCGACAGCAATGTCGATTTGCCGCTGCCGCTGGCGCCGAGCAGCGCCACATGTTCGCCGGCGAGGATGGCAAGGCTAAAACCATCGAGAACGGGCTGATGGTCGGGCCGATAGCGGAACCCGATATTTTCAAGACGGATATCGAAGTTTGCGGCCGCAGCCGGGTCCGGCGCACGTTTATCATTGGGGAGTGCCATGCCTCCGGCAGCCAGCCCCTCCAGCGCCTTCAGCGCGGCTTCGCCCGAAGCGCGGTCGTGCCAGACGGTGGAGAGTTCACGCAGCGGCTCGAAGAAGGCAGGTGCGAGGAGCAGAATGAACAGGCCTTGCGAGAGGTCAAGGCCGCCGGACCAGGCGCCGAAACGGATTTCTCCGAGCAAGCTGAAGCCGACATAGACCGCGGTCATCGCCACGCCGAGCGCTGAGAAGAGTTCGAGCACGGCCGACGACAGGAAAGCGATCTTCAGCACCGCCATGGTACGCGTACGCAGCGCTTCCGCTTCCGCGCGAAGTCTCAGCGCTGTGGCATCGACCGCATTGAGCGAGCGGATTGTCGCAAGACCGCGCAGTCGGTCGAGCAGGAAAGCGTTGAGGCCGCCGGTTGCGACAAGCTGCTTTTCGCTCGCAGCCTGCGCACGCCAGCCAATCAGCGCCACGAAGATCGGAATGAGTGGTGCTGAAAACAGCAGCACGAGCGCGGCAATCCAGGAGATCGGAAAAATGGAGGCCAGGATGACGAGCGGCACCAGGCTCGCCTTCATCCGCGCCGGCTGGAAACGGGAGAGGTAAGGAACGATCAATTCGGCCTGTTCGCCGAGCACGCTGGCGGCTTCGCCGGAAGCAGGCCGGCTGGCGTCAACAGGCGAGAGGCGGGCAAGCAGTTCTGCTGCCGCAGCGCGCTTCTCACTGAGTTCGACTCGCGCCGTGCGGAAGGCAAGGCGGCCGCCGGCCGCATCGAGACAGCTTTTGACGATACCGAGTAGCAGGATGAAGACGGCTGGCCAGAGGATATCTGCAAGGCTTCGGCCATTGGCGAGCCCGCCGATGGACCAGGCGAGCAGGCCGGCCTGTGGGATCCAGAGAGCAGCCGCTAATGCCTGGAGCATCGCAGCGATGCGCAGGCGGCTTCTGGCCTTGGCCGGCTTGCGCGCCGCAGCCCGCTCGACAAGTGCCCTCAGCTCTTGCCGGTCTCTCGCGTCAAAGAAAGCACTGCCCATGGCGCTAGCTCTTGTTCGCAGGATTAGGACGGCGGCGGCCAAGCGAAACGACCCGGTCCTTGGCCTCCAGCAGCTTAGTCACCTTTGCACCTAAGGAGAGTAGCGTCGCAAGCCTTTCTGTTTCAAGTTGTTTTACGTCCTCGTACCAGTGCGTCAGCTGCTCGATGAGCGTGTGCATCTCGGCCATGCGCTCCTGCGCGTGACGTTCGGCCTCGCTTGCCGGGCGCTGCATGAGGATCTCGCGCAGCACAGACAGCGTCGGATCGACCTCGCGCTTCTTGCGCTCTTCGGCAAGCGTTCTGAGAATGATCCAGACATCGTCGGGTGTGGTGAAGAAGTCGCGCCGGTCATCGGGCTTGTGGCGCAGCAGGACGAGATTCCAGGCCTGCAACTCGCGCAGGCTCATGGAGACATTCGAGCGTGATATGCCAAGCGCATCGACGATCTCCTCGGCGCAGAGCGGCGAAGGCGAGACGTAGAGCAGGGCATAGATCTGGCCGACTGTTCGATTGATGCCCCAGCGGGAGCCCATTTCTCCGAAGTGCAGAACGAAGGACTGGACGAGCGGCGGAAGGTTCATTGTCATTTCCGTTGTGTCTGTGATTTCAGAAATTTCTGAAATTATTATACAGACTTTCGCGCTCGTGCTGCAATTGTCTGGCTTGACCTGCGTCAATTTGGATACACGCTTCGATCGTCTGTCTCTTCATACATCGGCGGCGCGCGCTTGGAATTGACTTGAGTCAAATCCCGCAAACATAAGGCGCCCAGAGGACGCTCATCTGTCGGGTGCTCAATGTGGGATGAACTACGGAAAAGGCGCGAGCCTCAGATCAAGACGGTCAGGTACGCCCACGTCGGCATCAAGGCCGCCTGCGATCTGCGATGAAGTCAAACGAAAAGCGGATAAACAGGAAGAATTTTCAGCTGCTTAAAGCATGAACAACCGTTTTCGAAAGGTGGCTTCACAAGCGCTGTTGAACCGGATTATCAATCACATTGAGAGGCGGAAGCCACCGCATCTTGAGGAGGATCCCATGACGAATTCTGAAAGGCCGCTGGCGATCAGCGCGCCGGAGCCGCGTACGCTCGATCTGATTTTCAGCGACAAAGCGCGCGCCGAACTCAACGCTAAATATGAGATCGTCGAGGCCGACCCCGAAAACATTGATGGCCTTGGCGACAACGTCCTCGGCAAGGCGCGCTACATCATCGGTCAGCCGCCGCTGTCGGCGGAGACGCTTGGACGTATGCCGCAGCTTCGCTCGATCCTGAATGTCGAGAGCAACCTCCTTAACAACATGCCTTATGATATCCTGTTTCAGCGCGGCATTCATGTCGTGACGACAGGACAGGTCTTTGCCGAGCCAGTGGCGGAGATTGGCCTCGGTTTTGCACTCAGTCTGGCGCGAGGCATCATCGATGCCGATGTGGCTTTCCGGGAGGGCCATGAACTTTGGGGTGGCGAGGGCAATGCCAGCGCCCGGCTAATATCGGGTTCCGATATCGGCATCGTCGGTTTCGGCGATCTTGGCAGGGCGCTGCGGCGGGTTCTGTCCGGCTTCCGTGCCAGGATCAGGGTATTCGACCCCTGGCTGCCGCGTTCGATCCTGGAGGAAAACGGAGTTGAGCCGGCAAGCCTGAACGAAGTGCTGACACAGAGCGATTTCGTCTTTGTCGTCGCTTCCGTCACCAGTGAGAACAGGGGCTTCCTCGGCGCGGATGCCTTTGCCAGCATGCGCAAGGGAGCAGCCTTCATTCTGCTCAGCCGCGCCGATGTCGTGGATTTCGATGCGCTGATGGCGGCTGTCGCATCAGGCCATATCGTTGCAGCAAGCGATGTCTATCCGCAGGAACCGCTGGCGTCAGATCATCCGGTTCGAAATCTCAAGGGCTTCATCCGCTCGGCCCATCGCGCCGGCGCGCTCGATGTCGCCTTCAAGAAGATGGGCGACATGGTTCTCGAGGATATGGATCTAATGGATCGCGGCCTGCCGCCGATGCGCTGCAAGCGGGCGGAGCGTGAAACGGTGTTCCGCATGCGCTCCAAGCCGGTGTCCGTTAATTAAGCGGCGCGCTGGCCCGTGCCTTGGATCGCGGCAAGCTTCCAGTCGGCGCCGGGCTTGCGTACGAAGGTCCAGACCTCAGTGCTTTCGCTCGGGCGGCGGTCGTCGCCTGAGACGACGCGGCCGGTATTGCGCTCGACCATAGCGTCGATCGAAGAATAGCGCATTGCAAGCGTCGCATATTCCTGACCGTTCTCACGCCACGCCTCGGCAATGTCGCCCTGCAGCAGCTTGACGTCGGAAACCTTGTTACGCACGCCATTGGTGGCGTTTTCGCCAAGCTCTTCAGCAAGGTAGGACATGGCTTCCGGCGTCGTCAGGCGGCGCAACGCGCCGTAATCTTCCGCGCCATAAGCGGTCTGAACTTTCGTCAGCAATTCCTCGAATTGATCCAGGTCCGCCTGGGCGAGGCCGATCTCATCACTCGGGCGCGCATTACGCTGCTGCTGGTTGCCGGCGCCCGAACCGATCGCCGGAATATGGAAAGACGATCCGCCATTGGCCGGCGGCATGTTATAGGATTGCTGTCCGCCATAGCTCTGGCCGCCTGCACCATAAGAGGGCTGTCGGCGATTGGCGAAGAAGCGCATCGCAAGCGTGATCGCGCCAAAGATCAGCGCAATCTGCAACAGCATGCCCAGGAAGCCGAAACCGCCGCCGAAACCGTGGCCTAGAAGCATGCCGAGTAAGCCACCGGCAATCAGGCCGCCGATCATCGAACGGCCGAAACCGCCGAAGAAGCCGGGGCGCTGCTGCGCATAGCCAGGCTGCGGCGTGTTATAGGGTGTGTTCGTCTGCGGGCGCGGGGTCATCGAGCGTTCGATGGGCGCAGCAGGGGCAGGAACGGTGCGGGTAACCGGAGGCGCGCTGAAAGTCCGCGTGCCGCGGCTTCCGAATCCGCCAAAGCCGCCGGCGCGGCGCGCATCGGCATCGCTGATCGTGGCAAAGACGGTGGCGCTCGCGAGGACGGCAATCGCCGCGATCCTAGCAAAACGCGAAACGGCACTGGGCATTCTTGCAATCTCCTATCATGCGCTAAACGGCACGTCGGGCCTAATATAGGTAGTCTTTCTGCCCTGTGAAGTTGCGCGTTGCTACTGGCAGACGTCGACCCATTCAGCTCCGGTGATTTTAGCCAGTCGGTCAGTCGCGATTCGTACCGCAGAATTGGTCGAGCCGGCGGCCGGCACAACCTCATCGAATTGCTTCAGCGACACGTCGCAGTAGATCGGCAGCGGGGCTGGCAGACCAAAGGGGCAGACGCCACCGACGGGGTGGCTCGTTGCCGCCAATACCTCTTCGGCATCGAGCATGCGGCCCTTGCCGCCGAAAGTGTCCTTGAATTTCCTGTTGTCGAGACGCGCCGTGCCGCCTGCTACGATCAGCATGGTGCGGTCGCCGACGCGAAGGCAGATCGTCTTGGCGATCTGCGCGGGTTCGACACCATGTGCTTCTGCCGCGAGCGCGACGGTCGAAGAGCTTTCGGCCGTTTCGACGATGGCAATATCGGGAGCATTGATTGCGAAGAAGGCGCGTACGGAATCGAGGCTCATGGGATGGGATACTTTTGAGTGAACAGCCAATCTGGAGCCGCATGATGATGCGACATGGGATTCATGTATTTGCCGTCCAACTTAATATTTAGATTTCAGAAAATTCAATCGTTTAGTTTCTGAGGAGCATTTCTATGCATCCTGGAAGGCAATTCGAATTGTTCCTGACTTCTAACTCATGGATATTGCTGGAAAATTAGAAATCCAGCCTTCGCGCATCGAGGACATATAGTGAGCAAGCCGAACTATCGGGATATTGCCCGCCAGGCAGGTGTGGGAACCGCTACCGTCGAACGGGTCCTGAATGGCCGCGGCGGAGTTCGTCCCGAACTGGTCGGGAAGGTCATCATCGCCGCGCGCAGCCTCGACTATCCGCGCACGCTTCCAGACCCCCATCGCAGTCTGTTGCGCATCGAGGTGCTGATGGTCCGCCCCGAGACGACCTTTTATCAGCGACTCTCCAAGGCATTCGAGCGGACCGCCGCGACCCTCGATCCGTTGGTCGTCGTGCATCGCAGCTTCACCGAGGAGATGAAGCCGGAGGAAATTGCCCGGCGCATCCTGTCAACCGACATGCCGCGCGCCGGCCTGATCCTTGCGGTGCCGAATAGTCCGGTGATCCAGGCAGCTGTTGAGAAAGTCGTCGCCAAGGGATTGCCGGTCGTCCACGTCGTCACCCGCGCGTCCGACCGTTCAGGTGAATTCGTCGGCATCGACAATTATGCCGCCGGACGGACCGCCGCGCTGTTCATCAGTCGCATGGCCCGCAGGCAAGGGCCAGTCGTCGCAATCTGTCACCCGATCTATCAGGTGCATCGCGATCGCATCCGCGGGTTTTCCGATTATTTTCTGGAGCATCCGGGTGCCACCAGCTTTCAATGGCTGGGCTTCGGCCTTGATGAGGAGCACTTCAGCGCCGAGCTTTTGCTCTCGGCCCTTAAAACCTATCCGGATCTCGCCGGGCTCTACAATGCCGGCGGCGCCAATTCCGCACTGATCGATGTGCTGCGTCGTCATGCGCGCGAGCGCAATATCTTCTTCGTCGGCCATGAACTCACAGATTACACCCGCAAAGCCCTGCAGGACGATGTCATGGATGTGGTGCTCGACCAGGCGCCGGAAGCGCAGGCGCGGCGATCGCTCGATCTCGTCCTGCGCCGCATCGGTCTGACCGATATCGAGCCGGATCGGGCGCCCATCCGTTTCATCACCATCACCAAGGAAGGGCTTTGATCTAATTTGATCAACGATGCCTTCGGCGCCGCGACGCTCTCCTGTTAATTTCAATGCCAGGAGGAGAGCCGGAGCGTCGAGAGGAGCGACACCGGATTAGGCGCGCCAGCGCTCTCTTTCAAACGAACGTATGCGAAGCGGAAATGACGGCTTCGCCTGGAGGAGAGTGAAATGGACGATCTGAAATTCGGCATGCGCAACAAACGCGGCGACTGGGCACCCAACAAGCCCGTCGAGACCGCGCCGCTCTTTGCCTTTCCGCCGCGGCTGATGACCATCCTGAAATGGCTGCCGCACTATTTCTTTCCCTGGAATGCGATCTTTGCTGCGTCCGCCGTCGCCTATTGGGCCTGGGTCATTCCGCCTGTCGAGACGATGCGAACCTTCGGCTTCGGCTGGATTGCCTGGCTCTATGCCATGAATGCAATCTGCGTTCTGCTCTTCTACGGCGCCTTCGAGGTGCATCTCTATGTGCTGAAGCGCCAGGAAAACCGGTTCAAGTACAATGGAAAATTCCCGGCTGAGCAGAAAAGCAAGGCCTTCTGGTTCGAAAGCCAGAACGTCGACAATATGTTGCGCACCTTCCTGTCAGGCGTGACGATCTGGACGGCAATCGAGGCGGGCATGCTATTGGCCTATGCCAATGGTTACGTGCCGTGGCTGAGCTTTGCCGAACATCCCTGGACGCTTGCCATTGTCGCGCTGATCGTCCCGATCATTCACGAATTCCACTTCTTCTGCATCCACCGGCTCATCCACACCCCGTTTCTCTACAAGTGGGTGCACTCGGTCCATCATAATTCAGTCAACCCATCGCCCTGGTCGTCGCTGTCGATGCATCCGGTCGAGCATCTGCTTTATCTCGGAACGGCCTTCTATCACCTGATCCTGCCATCCAACCCGGTCCTGATGCTCTATCAACTCCACTATGCGGGTTACGGAGCCATTCCCGGCCATGTGGGTTTCGACAAGGTCGAGATCGGCGAGGGCAAGCTGGTCGATAGCCATGCCTATGCCCATTACCTGCACCACAAATATTTCGAGGTGAATTACGGCGATACGCTGATCCCGCTCGATCGGTGGTTCGGCACCTGGCACGACGGCTCGCCCGAAGGCGAGGCCCGGATGCAGGAGCGCTATCGTCGACGTAAGGAAAAGCTCGCAGCCGGCAAGGCCGGCATGGAAATCAAGGGAGCGGCCGAATGAGCTGGATCACTGCCTGCAAACTCGATGACATCGAACAGGAAGGTGCCATCCGTTTCGATCACGACAGCCGTACCTATGCCATCTATCGCGGCCCGGACGACAGCGTCTATTGCACCGCCGGTCTCTGCACCCACGAGTCGATCCATCTCGCAGAAGGACTGGTCATGGAATTCGAAGTGGAATGTCCCAAACATTCCGGCGCCTTCGACTACCGCACCGGCGAGGCTCTCCGGCTTCCCGCCTGCGAGAACCTGAAAACCTATCCGGCCGAAGTGATCGACGGGGTAGTGCGCGTGGCTCTCGCCTGATGATCCTCCCTGGCCGGCGTCTCCTCCTCACGAGCGCCGGCCTCTTTTTCCATGGAGAGCTTTATGAGCGGCATTGTCATCATCGGCGCGGGGGAGTGCGGAACGCGTGCTGCATTCGCCTTGCGCGAAGCCGGATATTCAGGGTCCGTTGTGCTGGTCGGAGCCGAGCCGCATCTGCCCTATGAACGGCCGCCACTATCGAAGCCGGCGAGTGACGCTGTGCGGATGAAGCTGATCTGCGCGAAGGACGGTCTGGCTGACGCGGGCATCGACTATCTCAAGGGCGTGTCGGCTTCGAAGCTGGACGCCGATGCCGGCACAGTGACGCTGAGCGATGGGCGCGTGCTGGCCTATCAAAAGCTGTTGCTGGCAACTGGCGCGCGCCCGAGGCGGCTTGCTTGCCCCGGTGCCGAGCGGGCGCTCGATTTCCGCACGCATGGCGATGCTGAAGCGATTTTTTCCCGTGCCGGGGTAGCCCGAAGCACCGCGGTCATTGGCGGCGGCTTGATCGGAATGGAGCTTGCGTCGGTGCTGCGCGGCGAGGGCATTGCCGTGAGCGTCATCGAAGCCGCACCAAAGACCCTTGGACGCGCTGTCCCGGCGCGCTTTGCCGAAAAGCTGCATGCCAGGCACATCGAAGAAGGCGTCGATTTTCATCTCGGCCGAGGCGTCGCGGCAATCACCGATGATGGCGTCATACTGACCGACGGCAGCATGGTTCAAGCACAACTTGTCATCAGCGCCATCGGTGTCATGCCGGAGATCACACTGGCGCAAGACGCTGGACTGGCAACGGGCAACGGCATTCTGACCGATACTCATCTGCGCACCAGCGCAGCAAATATCTTCGCTGCAGGTGACTGCGCGGCAGTAAGCCAGACTGATGGCGGCCACATCAGGTTCGAAAGCTGGCGGAATGCCAGAGCTCAAGCCGAAACCGCGGCGCGCACTATGATCGGTTCGTTGGAGCCTTTCACCGCAATCCCCTGGTTCTGGTCGGATCAATACGATCTCAGCCTCCAGGTGGTCGGGCTGCCGCAGCCGGCGCATCAAAGCGTGGTCCGGCCGCTTGGCGATGGCGAACTTGAATTCTATCTGGACGCAGGACGTCTCGTCGCCGCAGCCGGCCTCGGTATCGGTAACGCGGTTGCCAAGGATATCAAGCTTGCCGAGATGTTGATCGCTGCGGGCGTTCGTCCCGATACCGCCGCGCTAGCCAATGCCAACCTGAACCTCAAGGCGCTTCTGAAGAGCGCGCGGGCGGCCTGATGCAGAAGCTCATGATCTTCCAGTCGCTCTGGGCCATGGAGCGTCGGCATCCTGACGGGTATGAGCGTAGCCTCGACGAGAATATTACAATGATATTAGAGGCCGGCTTCGACGGCATCAGTGCCCACTATACGAACCGTGCCGATGTCATTGGGCTGAATGATGCGATCCGCGGCACCGGATTGAAGATCGAAGGTGTCTGTTTTCCCCAGTCAGTGGAGGATTTGCGCCTGACGCTCGAACTCGCCACGGAATTTCCGGTCAGCCATATCTGTCTGCAGCCCGATATCCGCCTGCGCCGCGTCGAGGATTGCCTGCCAATATTGGATGGCTGGATGCAGCTTGCCGACGATGCCGGCATTCCCGTGCTTATCGAAACACATCGCAACCGGATGACGACGGACCTGTTCTTTACGCTCGATCTGCTGGAGAAACGGCCGAACCTGCCGTTGCTTGCCGATCTCTCGCACTTTACGGTCGCACGCGAGTTCGCCTATCCTGTCGATGCCGAAATTCACGCGATGATCCATCGCGTCCTGCGAAATGCCCATGCCTTTCACGGCAGGGTCGCATCGTGCGGACAAGTGCAGATCGAAATCTCCTTTCCGCATCATCGGCCGTGGGTCGGGCTCTTCCGTCAGTGGTGGGACTACGGCATGCGTGACTGGCGCGCTCGGGCGTCGGCCAATGCCGAGCTCGTCTTCACCTGTGAACTGGGGCCAAAGCCGTATGCAATTAGCACTCGTGACGGCAGTGACAGCACTGGTCGGTGGGCGGAGGCCCTGCAACTGCGTCAGATGCTCCGCGACCTCTGGGCCGCGATTTGATTGCCGTCGTCCTGATGCCAGCAGACTTGTCGGGATGATCTCCTCTGGAGATCATCCTAACGGTCGTCCCGGGCACATCTGCAAGGGATCCGATCTATTTATCAGACAAAGCGAGGTCGTGGCGCAGCCATGACGGGAAGGCGTCGACGCTGTTAACAACGCGGCGACGCCGCCATCGAGCAATAATGGTCGCGACGAGGATTTCTCGAAAGCTGAATCGCGAGCAGAGCTCGGTCACGGATGCCGACAAGTTCTCGCCGGTGTTTTGCTTGTTCATGAGTATTCGCGGCCAGAATTCGGGGCCGCCCTTCTTTCAAGCTGAGAATGCGCAGCGACGGCGCAGGCGTTGCCGTGCCAAAACGCTACGTGCGAAACGGGGTGCCATCTCTGGATGGTGAAGCTTGAAAGGTCTCGATGAAAGCCGAGGGTTAGGAGCTTCGAAAGCCTATGCCAAAGAGGCGTTGGACGAAGAAATATCTGTCATTGCACGCCTCCGTTGGTGAATTGCTCCGGCCGCACTTTTTAGCCGATCATGAAAGGTCAGGCAAGGGCGCCGAAGTGCGTCAGTCCAAGGCGCGGATAGAGGGACACTGCTTTGCGACTAGGGGCATTAAAATGACCTCGTCGGTGATGATCCTTTGATTCCCGAAAGCGCATGGCTGTGGCTTGGCAGGTTCTGATATCGCGTTGTCGACATGCGAGCTAGTTGAGAGAGCGACGGATCGCCGCGAGGTAGGCTTCGGCGAGTTGGACGCGCTCGCAAGCAACACTGTCCAAGGTGCGTTCCAGACGAAGAGCGGCTCCCTTCGTCATGAATGGCTCTAGGCGCCACCGGGGCGAACCCGGCCTTATTCGGATGCGAGGGCCAAGGCCTGGCCGGTATTGGGCAAGCGAGATCCCAGCTTTGATCAGCAGGTTTCTGACATCGGGCCGCCGTTCTGCGGCGATGACGATGGAGAACGCACCGATCAGAAACGCCTTGGAAACTGGTAGTTCGATCTCGTCGATAATGTCACTGCCGATATCGTTCGCCTTGACGAAGAGGAGGAATTCATCGACGCACTGCTGAGCTCTGTCCAGGCTCGCCGCATCAGGATACTCTCCCGGCATATATCCTAAACGGCTCTCGATGATCACGCGCATGGACAACTCCTTTGCGCGATTAACGCAAATGGCGTTCTTTTGTTCGAAAGCGCCAAGGAGGCTGGTCAGCCACGTGCTGCGGCGTTTTCAACACCAGCCAAATCCTGACTCTTTTTGACGGCCGGCTAAGACGGAACAATTGGTTTGGTTATCGAGTTCTAGGACGATGGAACAGGACAACCTCAAAAGAACGGTCCCGCACTTTTCACGTCATCCCGAGGCGGCGCGCCAGCTGCATCGGCTTGGGGCCTTCTCCATTCCGCAGGATCTCGATGACAGATTTCGCGGATTGCTCGCCAGACTTGATCGGGCTGAGCATGACAGCTGTTCATTGGCTGACGACATGATGTCGGCCAACCCGGGTCCCGCATGAAGTGACACGTTTCGGAAGCTCTTCAGAATCTGGCCATTTTTCCAGTGCCCCACAATATCGGAGGTCGGATCCTGGAGGTTGAGCTTCAACACGACCAGTGCTTACGCACTTTCCTGCCGGCGATCGGTGCACAGCTCACGCTCTCGCAAGTTGTTTTGTGCCTTCAAGGCACGCTTCAGCGAGAACGGAAAAGTCGACGGAATCCAACAAGCAACGCCGCGTTTTCGCCATGGGCCTGACATCGCACCGGAAGTTGCAGGACGCTGCGAGAGCCTGAAAGTCGAGCCAGCAAAGTCGGTCCGCCGAAATCGCCCGGAGCAACGGGCCAGTGTCCAGGTGTCGTGATTATTCGTGCTGCCCATCATTCACCGCGAGGAAACCGCTGGTTCTCCTCCAAGACGTTGAGATCCATATGATTGCGCATGTATCGCTCGGCGGCTTTCTGCAGGGGTTGATAGTCCCACGGGTAATAGGATCCTTCCCGCAATGCGGGATACACGACCCACCGACGGGCCTGGCTTTCTCGGATCTGCGCATCAAAATCCGAGAGGTTCCAGCGGAGATGGACTTGAGAAAGCAGGTCGTCCAGCGTTTTCGCATGGGCGGGATCATCTGCGAGATTGGAGAGCTCATGGGGATCGGCCCGAAGATCAAATAGCAAGGGCGGGTCTGTTTCGCAGACCGTCAGTTTGAAATGATCGGCACGAATGGCCACAAGCGGTGCAATCGATCCTTCAGCGGCATATTCCATCAGGACCGGACCGTGGGCCTTGCTGCCGCCCAAGAGCTCGGCCAGGTTCTCGCCATCCGTCCAGGGGGAAATGGCAGAAATATCAAGCCCGGCAAGCCCGGCAAGCGTCGGAGTGACATCGAGAGTGGAGACCGGTTGATCGATCACGCCAGGCTGCCAGCCCGGTGCCGATATCATCAATGGCACGCGCGCAGAACCGTCGAAGAAGCACATCTTGAACCAGAGACCGCGCTCGCCCAGCATATCGCCGTGGTCCGACACGAACAGGATGACGGTGTTTTCCCGCATGCGTGTGCGCTCCAGTACGTCGAGGATCTCCCCGACCTTCTCGTCGATATAGGAGATATTGGCGAAATAGCCGCGCCTTGCCCTGCGGATCTGCTCGGTAGTGATGTCGAAGGCCTTGTAGTCGCAGGCTTCCAGCAAGCGCCTCGAATGCGGATCCATCTCATCGAACGGCAGGGCCGCGATGGTCGGATCAAGGGCCGGGCAATCCTCGTAGAGATCCCAGAATTTGCGCCTGGCGACATAGGGATCGTGAGGGTGGGTGAAACTGACGGTCAGGCACCAAGGGCGCTCGTCTAGTCGCCGCGACAGGTCGTAGAGCTTGCGGGTTGCGTTATAGGCGACCTCGTCGTCATATTCGAGCTGGTTGGTGATTTCCGCGATACCGGCGCCGGTCACCGATCCAAGGTTATGGTACCACCAGTCGATACGCTCACCAGGCTTGCGATAGTCGGGAGTCCAGCCGAAATCGGCCGGATAGATATCCGTCGTCAGACGTTCTTCGAAACCATGCAGCTGGTCGGGGCCGACGAAGTGCATTTTGCCCGACAGGCTGGTGTGATAGCCAGCTGCCCTCAGATGATGAGCATAGGTCGGAATGTCGGAGGCAAATTCGGCCGCATTGTCATAGACCCGCGTCCGGCTCGGCAACTGGCCCGACATGAACGATGCACGCGCTGGAGCGCAGAGAGGGCTTGCTGTGTAGCTGTTGGCGAAGCGGACCGAACGCGATGCCAGATTTCTCAGGTGCGGTGCATGAAGAAAATTAGCCGGTCCGTCCGGAAACAGAGTACCGTTCAGCTGGTCGACCATGATGATGAGAATATTGGGGCGCGCCATGATGTCTCGCTGCTACTCTTATTCGTTGGTTCTATTGGGGGGAGCGGCTCAGAGATGCATGCGCCACCAGTTGACGACTGTCTGGCCGAACTGCCCGTTCGCATCGGCCACCGGTCCGCGTCGGCAGGCGTCGATCAGATCCATTATTATCTTCAGGAGCGGCACTGGTCGTCGCATCAGTGATCCTCTCGGCGGCGTGGGACGCAATCGGCACTCTGACGATAGCCGACTTAATGACTGCGCACTATCGCTTCTCCGACATTGGTTGTTCCGCACGCTCGCTCAAAGCGCTTCCGGGGACAGATCTGCAGGCGACACAACGGGTCGCGCCAAGACGTGCATCGTGGCCTAACCCATGCATGATGCAGTGGTGGCTGGCTCGTCACCGCCAGACAGCATCTTGCGAGAGCGCGGAGGATCCTGATGTCGATCGCCCGACCCATACCCACGGAAGAAGGCATCCGGGAGTTTCTGAAGATTTGCGAGAGCTTCTATCCGCCGGACGCGGTCGACGCATCGATCTCACAGCAGCGACAGTGGTATGATCGGCTCTGCGCGCGATTTGACCACCCCTTGCCGCAGGGGCTGACCTATGCCGATGGCATGGTGTCGCGTATCCCGATCCGGCGATATCGCCCGCGCACGATAACGACATCGACCGTTCTCCTCTATCTGCATGGCGGCGGTTTCGTCGCAGGATCGCTCGAAAGCCATCATTCGATCTGTGCTGAAATCGCCGATTTCGCTGGCGCCGAACTCATCAGCGTCGATTATCGACTGGCGCCGGAACATCGCTGGCCGTCGCAAAGCGAGGATTGTTTCATCGTCCTTCAGCACCTGTTGTCGTCTCCACGCAGCAAGGTGGTGGTAGTCGGCGACAGCGCGGGCGCCAATCTTGCGGCAGGTCTTGCCGTCAGATCGTTACGGGAAGCGCTGCCGGGGTTGGTTGGCCAGGTTCTTATCTACCCGACGCTCGGCGGGGACCTGGAGAAGGGTTCCTACGTCGACATGGCAAATGCGCCGGGCCTGACAACGGCCGACGTTGCCTATTACCGAACCGTCCTGCGGGCTCCGTCCGGACATCCTGTGGCCGAGCCGCTCCACGCGGATTCACTTGCGGGACTTGCACCTGCCTTTATCACGGTCGCACGTTTCGATCCGTTGCGAGACGACGGGCGCAGCTACGCAGGCCGGCTCGCGGAGGCCGGCGTTGAAGTCTGGTTCCGAGAGGAACCGCAGATGGTGCACGCTTGGCTGCGGGCGCGCTACATGAGTGAAGGCGCTCGCGCCGGGTTCGTGGCGATATGCGAGGCAGTCAGACTCTTTGCTTCGCGCTGATCGCTACATCAGGTCGCGCGCGATCTTCTTTTCTTCGAAATCCTTTTCGAAGACCTTTACCCCACCCTCGTAGGCCGTGACGTTGGCGGCGATAACCCAGTGTGTTGCCGTGCAGCCGATCGCGGCAGTCGCCACCGTCGTCACCGACCAGCCGGGACGTTGCATGTCGCAGGTCCAGGTGGATTGGCCCGTCATGGAGAGCGGGTCGTCTAGCGCGATCGACCATGTCTCATCGCGCAGTTGGCGCGTACTGAGCCCTGTATCGGGATGCTCGAAAAGCCCGGTATCCTCATGGATACGGTATTCGGTTCGATTGGCACAAAGCTCTTTGACGACCTGCCTTTTCGTGTCAGCCGGCGCATGTTCGATATATTTCGGCAGCGGATCGGGATTATCCGGCTCCTTCACCGCAATTAGGCGATGATTGGCAAGCATCGGCAAGGCAAGTTCGATTGAAGTCGTATCGATGACAAGGCCGGGATCAGTCGGCGGCGGCAGGATCATCGGCCAATAGGCGGTAGAAAGTGAAAGGCGGATGCGATGGCCGGCGCGGAAACGATAGCCGCAGGCATCCAGAACAAGGCGTACAATCACGCGGTCGCCGCTTTTCATGGGTCTTGGCTCGGCGCTGCCATCGCGATGAGCAAGATTGAGGACGCCGAAGGAAACGCGTGTCGCCATGCCGTCCTCATGTACATCGACGAGCCGCGCGCAGAGATTTGCAGTGTCTGCCTCACAGCGTAGCGCCAGAGTGACGACAGGCTGGCCGAGGTAGTCGCAATCCTCGGCAAGCGGTGGGGTTTCAAAGACAAGAGAGCCGGCATCGTCGCCTCGCTGGTCGATCGCCATTTCGGCATCCGGTTTCAGTGTGAAATATTCCCCCGATGCCGTACCGGTATCAAGTGGCGAGCGCAGATGGACGTCTTGCGCCAACGTCTGCAATCTAACCACTCCTTCGTCGAGCCGGCCCGATGATCCTGCGTGGAAATATTGCACCGCTGGTGCTCGCCACGCGTCGATTGCGACCCAGAAGCCGGGATCAGCTTCCCGGCGCGGGGCAGGGCGCACGGCATCGAGTATATAGGCGCGCAGTTGCGGCGTGTTTTCCGCATGGTTCTTCTCTCCGCGCAGCCAACAGTTCCACCAGGCGATCGCCTCGCCATGGAAATCGGCGCGTGGCTTTGGGAAGGCGAAATGCGGATATTTATGAACCCAGGGACCGATCAGCGCCTTTGCTCTCGTCCCAAGCCCCGCGATTGCCTTCAGCGGTGTATTGCGATAGCCATCGGCCCAGCCGGCGATTACCAGCGCCGGGATTTCCAAACTTGAAAAATTCTCGCAGATCGAACCGTGTTTCCAGAAGGCGTCTCGTCGCTGGTGGGCGAGCCACTCCTCCATGAAGAAGGGCTCGTTTTGCAGCCTTTCCAGCCACAGCTCCCTCCAGCGATCGCCGACAACAGCCGGATCCGGCGGGCGGGACTGGTAGCCTAGCATCGTCGCGGCCCAGGAAAGCTGGGCGGACAGGTGACAGCCATTCTTGTAATGGATGTCGTCATTGTAACGATCCACAGTCGAGGCGATCGAGATGACAGCCTTCAATGCCGGGGGGCGAAGGGCCGCTACCTGCAGGCTGTTGAAGCCGCCCCATGAAATGCCCATCATGCCGACCGCGCCGTTGCACCAGGGCTGGCTGGCGATCCAATCGATCAGTTCACAGGCGTTGGCAAGCTCAAGTTCGGTATATTCGCCATCGATCACGCCTTCGGATTCGCCCGAACCCCGGATATCGACACGCACTCCGGCAATGCCGGCGGCAGCAAAGACGGGGTAGGTCGATTCGTCGCGCAGGCTCGTTCCATCGCGCTTGCGATAGGGCAGGAACTCGAAGACGGCCGGCACCGGGTCGGCGTCTGCGCCATCAGGCATCCAGATCCGCGCGGCCAGGCGCGTTCCATCGCCAAGTGTGATCCACTGGTTTTCGATCGTCGTGAAGGAGCGTTGGCTCATGTGTTTTCCCTGGCAGCAATCGTTGAGCCGGCGGAACCGGCTGCGTTGACGGTTCAGTTGCCGGCACTTTCCATCCGCCGGGTGGTCAGCACCTTTTCGAGCCAGCCAATCTCCATCTCCGGGACGGATTTCAGGAGCAGATCGGTATAGTCATCGAAGGGCGGGGAAAGCGCCTTCGATTTCGGGCCGAACCGCACGACCCTGCCGCGATGCATGACCGCGACACTGTCGGCAATAGCCCTGACGATGGCGATGTCATGGGTGATGAAGATGTAGGATAGCTTTTCTTCTTCTTGCAGGCGCAGCAGCAGTTTCAGGATGCCTTCAGCCACCAGCGGATCGAGAGCCGAGGTCGGCTCGTCGCACAGGATGAGTTCGGGCTTTGCAGCCAGCGCGCGCGCTATCGCCACACGCTGCTTCTGGCCGCCCGAGAGCTCTGCCGGGTAGCGGTTCAGGAAGCCGTTACCCATCTCGATCTGGTCGAGTAGTTCCTTCACACGGTCCGTCTTTGAGACTCCCCTGAGGCCGTAATAGAAGGTCAGCGCCCGGCCGATGATGTCGCGCACGGTCTGACGCGGGTTCATCGCTGTGTCGGCCATCTGGTAGATGAGCTGGATGCGGCGCAGGTCGTCGCGTGGCCGGTGTCGGACGTCGGGCGTCAACGCTTTGCCGGCAAACGATATCGTGCCGGCGGTTGGCGCAAGCAGCCCGGTGACGGCGCGGGCGAGCGTTGATTTTCCCGAGCCCGATTCACCGACGATCGCCAATGTCTGTCCCTTCGGCACATGCAGGCTGACATCGTTCAGGACCTTGAAGCCATTAGAATATTCCGCGCTGACATTTTCGATCTTCAGCAGTGCATCGGACTGATCGACAGCTTCGTCCCTCAGTGTCTGCCGGACGTTGACCAGCGCGCGGGTATAGTCCTCCCGTGGCGCTTCGATGATTTGCTGGACACTGCCGTATTCCACCGTCTTGCCATGGCGCAGCACCATGATGTCATCGGAGATCTGGGCAACGACGGCGAGATCATGGGTGATATAGAGGGCCGCTGTATGCGTTGCCTCGATCGCATGCTTGATCGCCGCGAGCACGTCGATCTGGGTGGTGACGTCAAGTGCCGTCGTCGGTTCGTCGAAAACGATCAGTTCGGGGTTGGAGCAAAGCGCCATAGCCGTCATGGCGCGCTGTAACTGGCCGCCCGAGACCTGATGCGGGAAGCGTTCGCCAAAACTTTCGGGATGGGGAAGGCCAAGCACTTGGAAGAGGTAGAGCGCTCGCTTTTTCGCTTCCTGTTTGCTCATGAGCCCGTGTTTGACGGAAGCCTCAATCACCTGGTCGCCGAGCCGGTGGGCGGGATTGAAGGCGGCTGCGGCCGACTGAGCCACATAGCAGACGCGGGCGCCGCGGATCTGTCTGATGCCATTCCTGCCAAGGGCAAGGATATTGTCGCCGTCGAGCAGCACTTCCCCGCCGGTGATCTCGGCACCGCCTCGGCCATAGGCAAGTGCCGAGAGTCCGATCGTTGACTTGCCGGCCCCGGATTCACCGATCAGCCCTAGCACCCGGCCTTTCAGCAAATCAAAGGAAACGCCGTCAACGATGGTCACGCGTTTCGGCGCTTCACCCGGCGGATAGCTGGTGGCTTCGATCTTCAGATTACGGACGGAAAGAAGATCAGGCATCGCCACGCCCTCCTTTGAGGCTCGAGGTTCGTTTCAAAAGCCAGTCGACGACCAGGTTGACGCAGACTGCGAGGGCGGCGATCGCGCTCCCCGGGACGAGGGCTGCCGAAATGCCGAAGATAATGCCGTCCTTGTTGTCTTTGACCATGCCGCCCCAGTCAGCCGATGGCGGCTGGATGCCGAGGCCGAGGAAGGACAATGTCGAGAGGAACAGGATCGAAAAGGCAAAACGCAGCCCGAACTCGGCAAGCAGCGGTGTCAGCGTGTTCGGCAGGATCTCCCGGAAGATGATCCAGAGTTTTCCTTCGCCGCGAAGTTTGGCCGCCTCGACGAATTCCATGACAGCGACATCGAGTGCCACGGCGCGGCCGAGACGATAGACGCGGGTGGAATCCAGGATCGCCATGACGAGGATCAGCACGATGATGTTCTGTGGCAGTACGGCCAGAACCACGAGCGCGAAGATCAGCGTCGGAATCGACATCATCAGGTCGTTGAAACGGGAGAAGATCATATCGACCAGCCCGCGCGACACGGCTGCCGTGAAGCTTAAGATGACGCCGAGCGAGAAAGAGATGACCGTCGCGGCAAGCGCCACGAAGAGCGTGGTTCGTGCGCCGTAGATCAACCGCGAGAGGATGTCGCGGCCGAGATTGTCGAGGCCGAAGACATATTGCGCATCAGGCGTCTGCCAGACGCTGCCGACGACCTCGGTCTCCCCGTAGGGCGCGATCAAGGGTGCAAAGAGAGCGAAGACGAAGGCAATCGCAATGCCGATCATGCCGATCCAGGCGGTAGTGGGGATATCTCTCAATTTCATCTCGGATGCCTCAGCCTGGGATTGGCGATGATCGCAAGAATATCGGCCAGCATGTTGAGGAAGATGTAGACGGCAGCGAAGATCAGACCGCAGGCCTGCACTACCGGCATGTCGCGCACGCTCACGGCGTCGACCATATACTGGCCCATGCCGGGATAGACGAAGACCACCTCGACGACGACCACACCAACGATCAGATAGGCGAGATTCAGCGCCACGACATTAATGATCGGCGCGAGCGCGTTCGGCGCGGCGTGCTTGACGATCGAGCGGAACGCAGAAAGCCCCTTCAACTCAGCCGTCTCCATATAGGCAGACGACATCACGGACAGGATTGCAGCACGCGTCATGCGCATCATGTGGGCAAGCACGACCAGCACGAGGGTCGCCGTCGGTAGGGCGATTGCCTTCAGACGATCGGCAACGCTCATGCTCTCATAGACGGTGGCGGGAAAGGTCGCGACGCCGAACTTCACCGCGAAAAACATGATCAGCAGGTAGCCAATGAAGAATTCCGGCAGCGAGATCGCCGCAAGCGAAATAATGTTGATGATCTTATCCGGCAGGCGGCCCCGGAAATGCGCCGAGACCATGCCGAGTCCGACGGCCAGCGGCACGGAGATTAGGGCGGCAAAACCGGCCAGAAACAGCGAATTGCCGAGCCGCTTGCCGATCTGTTCGCTGACGGAGTTCTTGCTGGCCCATGATGTGCCGAAATCTCCTTGAACGGCATTGCCAAGCCATTCGACGTATCGCGTCGTCACTGGCCGGTCGAGCCCAAGATCCTTGCGAATATTAGCGACCGCCTGCGGCGTTGCCGATTGACCGAGATAGGTCGTGGCGAAATCGCCTGGAAGCGCTTCCAGACCGCCGAAGATCAGGATGGAGACGGCAAAGAGCAGTATGATGCTGAGCACGAAGCGCTCGAGAATGAGGGCAAGCAGCGGAAAACGCTGCCGGAACCTAAGGCCGGGCAGGATATTGCCTGAGGTCGGACTGGACATGGTGAAGGCCTCGCGCTGAAACGTCAGGAGGACCGCGGGTTTTGTCCCGCGGTCCCGGCTTCGCTGGAGATCGGACTTAGATGTCCCGGCTTCAGGCCTCCAGCCAGACGCGGGTCGCGACGTAGCCGTTCGACATGTCGTTGCCGATGTCGTGGACATAACCCTTCACCTGCTTGGTGGAGGCGTTCACGAAGTCGTTGAACATCGGAAGGATCACACCGCCCTCGTCGCGCACCATCATTGCCATGGCGCGGTAAAGTTCCTTGCGCTTGGCATCGTCGAGTTCGGAACGCGCCTGGAGAAGCAGCCTATCGAAATCCGGACGTTTGAAGCGGGTATCGTTCCAGTCGGCCGTCGAGAGATAGGCGGTGGAATACATCTGATCTTGCGTCGGGCGGCCGCCCCAATAGGAGGTCGAGAAAGGTTGGACATTCCAGACGTTGGTCCAATATCCGTCGCCGGGCTCGCGCTTGAGCTCTATCTCGATACCTGCCTTCTTGCAGCTTTCCTGATAAAGGACGGCCGCATCGACGGCACCGGGGAAGGCGACCTCCGAAGTGCGCAGCAGAACCGAGCCGCTATGGCCGGATTTCTTGTAGTGGAAGGCCGCCTTGTCCGGATCGTAGGCACGCTGTTCGATCCCCTCGGGAAAGAGCGCGTAGGTGCTGTTGATCGGGAAGTCGTTGCCGACCTTGCCGTAGCCGCCGAGGATCTTCTGAACCATGGTTTCGCGGTCCATGGCGTATTTGAGCGCGAGGCGCAGGTCGTTATTGTCGAACGGCGCCTTGTCGCAATGCATGATGAAGACATAGTGGCCGCGCCCGGCAGTCGAAAGGATCTCGACATTCGGAGCGCGCTTCAAGAGGTTGACGGTCTTCGGATCGACACGGTTGATGTAGTGCACCTGGCCGGACGAAAGCGCGGCGATGCGCGCCGTGGCATCGTTCATGCCGATGATTTCGATGGAATCGACATAACCGCGATCGGTGCGCCAGTCGTCCTTGTTCTTTTCGAAAGTGGCGCGCACGCCAGGCTCGAAGCTCATGAGCTTGTACGGGCCAGTACCGATCGAGGCGAGCGGATCGTCGACACCGCCATTCGGCTGAATGACCAGATGATAATCGGTCAATAGCAGCGGCATGTCGGCATTGCCTTCCGAAAGCGTCAGGACGAGGTTGCCGCCGTCGGCCTTGATTTCCTTGATCGAGCCGAGGACGCCGAGCGCGCCGGATTCCGATTTCTTGTCGGTATGGCGCTTGAGTGTGGCGACTACGTCGTCGATCGTCAGTTCCTTGCCATTGTGGAACTTGACGCCCTTGCGGATCTTGAAGGTCCAGGTTGCCGCATCCTTCGACGGTTCCCAGGATTCGGCAAGCGCCGGTACGGCAGCGCCCGTCAGCGGGTCGGATTCAACCAGCATGTCGCCCCAGCAGCGACCGACGCAGAACATGAATTGCGACAGAAATTTCGCCGGGTCCTTGGAGTCGGTTGCAGCCCCGCCCTCCAGCCCAAGTTTCAAATGACCGCCACGCTTCGGCTCGGCGGCCTCGGCACTTTCGGTAAAGAGCTTGTCGGCAACAGTAAGCGTCAGGCCGGCCGCCATGGCGCGTCCCAGGAATTCGCGGCGGCTGAGGCCACCGGCGGTCACCCGGCTTGCGAGATATTTAGTGTAGTCGTTCATTCCCCTTCTCCTTCTTATGGTGCGTTGACTTCGATTTTTGGGCAGATTCCCGAACGGTTTCCTCTTCCGTCCCAGGTGCCCGCACGCTTGCGGGAAGATGATGCGGTTGCCGCCGCCTTGTTACCGTCCTTTCCAGTTAGGGCTTCGTTTTTCGGCGAAAGCCCGTGCGCCTTCCAATTGGTCCTCGCTCGAATAAAGCCGGTCCACCGTCGCAAACTGCCGTTTGGTGATTTTGTTCATGGCAGTCTGAAAGGTCGAACCCTCCGATTCACGGACGATTTCCTTGATTGCGGCGTAGACGAGCGGCGGCCCGCTTTCGAGCAGGCGGGCGAGATCCCAAGCCCGCTCCATCAGCCCGTCCGCGGGCAATATCTCATTGACGAAGCCCCAGCGATGCGCCTCATGGACGTCAAGCCAGCGGCCGGTCAAAAGCATGTCCATGGCGATATGATAGGGGATGCGCTTCGGCAGCTTCACCGAGGCGGCATCGGCAACCGTGCCGGAGCGGATTTCCGGAAGGGCGAAGGTCGCGTGCTCGGCGGCAAGAATCAGATCGGCGGAAAGTGCGATCTCCAGTCCGCCTCCACAACAGATGCCGTTGACGGCACAGATGACCGGCTTGTTGAGATCGCGCAGTTCCTGCAGCCCGCCGAAACCGCCAACGCCATAGTCCCCGTCGACCGCGTCGCCTGCCGCGGCAGCCTTCAGATCCCATCCGGCGCAGAAGAATTTCTCACCCGCGCCGGAGATGATTGCAACCCGGAGCGCGGTGTCGTCCCGGAAATCGCGGAATATCAGTCCCATGGCGCGGCTGGTGGCAAGGTCGATGGCGTTCGCCTTCGGCCGCTCGAGGATGACTTCCAGCACTGCGCCGACCCGTCGGGTCCGAATGGGCTCGCTCAACCTATGCTACCTCCTCCGCCGGATCAGGGCATCGACTGCGGCCACGCCGTGCCCCTCGGGAAGAACCATCAATGGATTAATGTCCAGTTCCTCCAGCCGTGCCGCATTCATTACGACATAATCTGCCGCCCGCGCGACAGCCGTCACGGTCGCTTCAAGATCTCCCTTCGGACGCCCGCGATATCCCTCGATCAATTTTGCGATCTTAAGACGCGATATTGCCTCCGAAATTTCCAATCTCGTCGTCGGCAGCGGCAAAATGACGGAATCCTCCAGCAATTCGACGAAAATTCCGCCGGCACCCAGCGTTAGCGATAATCCGAAAACGGGGTCGCGGGAAGCGCCGACGATCAGCTCCGCGACGGGCCGGTCGATCATCTTCTCGATCAGAAAACCGTCTGTCGCAGCCATCTTTGATGCGGCATCCAATACGGCCTTAGCATCCTTCAGGTTGAGTGCGACGGCGCCCGCTTCGGTCTTGTGCGCGACGCCAAGGGCTTTCAGGACAACAGGAAAGCCAAGCCGCTCGGCACAATCCGCCGCCTGAAGCGGCGAAGTTGCAACCCGGCCTTTGGGGATACGAAGGCCGGCGATATCGAGTTCCGTCTTCGCATCGGCCTCGCTCAGCGTTTCGATTGCGCCTTCGACAGACACCACGTTGAGAAGCGGCAGGGAAGGGGGTTTGCGCCAGGCATGGCCGATTCCGGCTGCGACTTCCGCGGCGATCAGGGTTTCATCAATACCGCAGAAGGGGACGACGCCTTCGGCGATCAGACGGTCGGCGACAGCTTCCGGCATGTTTTCGGAAAGGGTCGCCAGAATCCCGGTAAGCGCGCCTGTCGTAGACGCCGCAACGGTGACCGCGTCAGCCGCCGTCATCCAATCTGTCGCCTCGCATCGATCACCGCGCGGAAAATCGAGGACGATGAGATTGAGGTCATAGCTGCCTTCGAACATGGCCGCGAAAGCCTCCGTCTGACGCGCAAGATCGCCCCACACGAACGTGTGGTAATCGAGCGGATTGGAGAGCGTCACCATGTCGCCGAGAATATTTCTCAGGCGCGGCAGTTGCTTTGGTTCGAGATCTCGGAACGTGACGGAGCGCCCGACTGCAGCATCCGCCATCAGCGAGGCTTCGCCGCCCGAACAACTCATCGAGGAGATAGTGGCACCTTGCAGCGGGCCTGCCACATGCAGGAGTTTCAGCGTTTCAAGCAGCGCCGGCAGCGTTTCGACGCGTCCGATGCCGAGGCGGGTAAGCACTGCATCGGCCACGGCGTCGCCGCCGGCAAGGGATGCGGTATGGGAGAGCGTTGCCTGTCTTGCCTGTTCGGACTTGCCGACTTTCAAAACAACGACGGGCTTTTTCGTCAGGCGGGCTGTGGCGGCAAGGCGCTCGAGCGCAGCTTTGTCGCCAAAGCCCTCGACATGGAGGCCAAGCGCCGTCACGCGTGGGTCGGCAAGCAGGCCGCAGGCGAGATCGCATAGCGAGGTTTGCGCCTGGTTGCCTGACGTCACGACATAGGCGATCGGCAGGCCGCGTGTCTGCATGGTCAGGTTGAGCGCTATATTCGACGATTGGGTCAGGATCGCCACACCACCTTCGACGCGCTTCATGCCATGCTGATCGGGCCAGAGCAGCGCGCCGTCGAGGCCGTTGATGAAGCCGTAGCAGTTTGGTCCAAGGATCGGCATGTCAGCTGCAGCGCCAACCAATGCCTGTTGCAGCTGGCAGCCATCGGCAAGTTCCGCCACGGCCTCGCTGAAGCCGGAGGCATAACAGACCGCACCGCCGGCACCCGCCGCCGACAGGCTGCGCACGATTTCGACGGTCGATATCCGGTTGACCCCTACGAAGGCGGCGTCCGGCGGCGACGGCAGTTCGGAAACGCTTCTGTAACACTGCCTCCCGAGGAGCTCGTCGAGCGTCGGGTGAACGGGCCAGATTTCTCCTGCAAACCCCATCCTGTCGCACTGCTCCATCACCCGACGCGCTTCGCGGCCGCCAAAGACGGCGATCGTTTGCGGTCTGAACAGGCGGTCGAGCGCGCGTGCTGTCATCGGCTACGCTCCCAGAGGCCGCAGCAGATCGCGGCTGATGATGTGGCGCTGGATTTCCGACGTGCCGTCCCATATACGTTCGACCCGCGCATCCCGCCAGAAGCGGGCAAGCGGCAGATCGTCCATCAGGCCCATGCCGCCGTAGATCTGGATCGCCTCATCCGTGACGCGGGCAAGCATTTCTGAGGCGTAAAGCTTGGCCGAGGCGATTTCGCGATCGGAACTCAAGCCTGCATCCAGACGCCACGCTGCCGAAAGCGTCAACCAGTCGGCCGCGTCGATCTCGGTGATCATGTCAGCAAGCTTGAAGGAGACGCCCTGATTGGCGCCGATCGGCCTGCCGAACTGCTTGCGCTCGGCGGCATAGGATAAAGCCATGTCGAAGACGCGCCGCGCCCGGCCAACGCAGGTGGCGGCGACTGTCAGTCGCGTGCCGTAGAGCCATTGATTGGCGAGTTCGAAACCATGATGCACCTCGCCGAGCACTTGGGTTGCCGGAATCCGGCAATCGGCAAAGCTCAAGGTGCAATTGTGATAGCCGCGGTGGGAGACGGAATCATAGCCTTTTAGGATTTCGAAGCCTGGCGTGCCGCGATCGACGAGGAATGCAGTGATCTTCTTCTTGAGGCCTCTCGGCGTTTCCTCTTCGCCGGTCGCGGCAAAGACGATGATGAAATCGGCGACATCGGCATGCGAGATGAAATGCTTGGTGCCATTGAGGACGAAGTCGCTGCCGTCGCTGCGAGCGGCGCATTTCATACCGCGCATGTCAGAACCGGCATCGGGCTCGGTGATCGCCAGCGCGTCGATCTTTTCTCCGCGGACGGCAGGAAGCAGATACCGTTCACGTTGCTCGCCTTCGCAGGCCATCAGGATGCCGGAGGGACGGCCGAAAAAGACCGTCAGTGCCATTGAGCCGCGGCCGAGTTCCCGCTCGACCAGCGTGAAGGTGACATGGTCGAGGCCGGCGCCGCCCGCCTCCTCGGGAAAATTGCAGGCGTAGAAGCCGAGATCGATGCATTTGCGCCGGATATCAGCCGCAAGATCCGGCGGAACGAAACCCGTGCGCTCGACTTCGTTCTCATGCGGATGAATTTCGGTTTCGACGAAGCCGCGGACCGTCTCGACGATCATTTCCTGTTCTTCGCTGAGGCCGAAATCCATGTCGATCTTCCTATCGTTTCTGGCCGACATGGCGGCCAACCCCATCGGGGGGAGGCAGCTTTGCATGGGCAGCTGCGATCAGATTTGCCTTGTCAAGGACTGCGCCTGGCGCCGGTGTCGCCTTGCCGGCTTCGGTATCGACATGCAGCAGCATTTGCTCGGCAGTGGCGAGCACGCCGCCGCTCTCGCTGTCGCAGATCGTGTGGAAGAGGTGCAGCCGCTTGTCGTCGAGTGCGAGGATCTGGCAGGTCGAATGGATCGCCTGCCCGAGTTTTGCCTCGCCAAGATGGCGGATATGAGTCTCGACCGTATAGTAGCTCTGCCCGGCCTCGACATAGGCAAGATCGACCCCGATCAGGCGCAGAAGCGCGTCGGACGTATCGCCGAAGACTTGCAGGTAGCGATGCTCAGTCATATGGCCGTTATAATCGACCCAGGCCGGGCTCACCTTGGTCTCGACGAGCTTGAGGGGGCCTTCAGGATCAGCAGCAGCGGTTTTCCCGTCGCCTGCGGCCCACAGGGACCGTTCGAAATCCTTCAGCAACTCGCCGGCGCCCCAGCCCTTGCCGCCGTTTCCGGCCTTCAGCGCCTGCAGGATGCCGACGAGATTTTCGTCGCGGATGCGCTCGAGTGCACGGATCGAAAGACCTGCCGCCTGTTCGTCTGACTGTCTTCCGATCTTTTCGATCAGCGCCTCATCGAGATCGACAACATCGGTCAGCTTCGTCCAGGGCCAGGCAAGGCAAGGCCCGAACTGCGCGAGGAAATGGCGCATCCCGGCCTCGCCGCCGGCTATGCGATAGGTCTGGAACAGACCCATCTGTGCCCAGCGCAGTCCGAAGGAATAGCGGATGACGTCGTCGAGTGTCTCGACCGTGCAGATATCGTCGTGAATAAGCCAGAGCGCCTCGCGCCAGAGCGCTTCGAGCAGCCGGTCGCCGACGAAGGCCTCGATCTCCTTGGCGATATGGACGCCCTTCATGCCGATCGGGGCAAGGCGTGCCATCGCTGCCTCGACGGTCGCTTTCGAGGTCTTTTCGCCGCCGACGATTTCGACCAGCGGAAGCAGATAGACGGGATTATAGGGATGGGCGACGAAGAGGCGTTCGGGATGCTTCATGTCGCGCTGCAGGTCGCTCGGCAGCAGGCCGGAGGTGGACGAGCCGATCAGCGCGTCCGGTCGTGCGGCAGCATCGATCTCCGTCAATACGCGGCGCTTGAGGTCGAGCCGTTCCGGCACGCTTTCCTGGATCCAGTCCGCACCGGAGACAGCCTCCTGCAGCGACGTTTCGAAGGTAAGCCGGCCGCGCGGCGGCAGCGGTGCGCCGGTCAGCATTGCATAGGCTTTTTCCGCATTGGCAAGGACCTCGCCTACGATGCGGCTTGCTTCGGGATGCGGATCGAAGACGCTCACATCAATGCCGGCAAGCAGAAAACGTGCAATCCATCCGCCGCCGATGACGCCGCCGCCGATACAGGCCGCTTTGGTGATCCCTGTCATGTCGTCCTCAGCGCTTCGTCAGGTTCAGTTTCTTGCGGACGTCTTCAGGACCGATGATCCTGGCACCCATGCCTTCGACCACCTGCACGGCCTTTTCGACGAGCTGCGCATTCGTGGCGAGAGCGCCCTTGCCGATATAGAGGTTATCTTCCAGGCCAACGCGAACATTGCCGCCCGCCAGAACCGCGGCAGCCGGATAAGCCATGGCGTTGCGGCCGATCGAAAAGGCCGAAAATGTCCAGCTATCGGGCACGTTGTTGACCATTGCCATGAAGGTGTTGAGATCGTCAGGGGCGCCCCATGGAATGCCCATGCAGAGCTGAATCAGTACCGGATCTTCTATCAGGCCTTCTTCGGCGAGCTGCTTGGCGAACCACAGATGACCGGTGTCGAAGGCCTCGATCTCGGGACGCACGCCGAGATCGGTCATTTTCCTGGCCATCGCCCGCAGCATGGCGGGCGTGTTGGTCATGACGTAATCGCCGAGATTGAAGTTCATCGTGCCGCAGTCGAGCGTGCAGATTTCCGGCAGGCATTCGGCGACATGGCTGACGCGCTCGGTTGCTCCTGCCATGTCCGTCCCTGCCGTCTTCAAGGGAAGCGGGCTTTCGACATCACCGAAAATCAGATCTCCACCCATGCCGGCCGTCAGGTTCAGCACCACATCGACATCGGCCGAACGGATGCGGTCGGTCACCTCCCTGTAGAGGTCGTTGCGGCGGCTTGCGGCACCGGTTTGAGGATCGCGGACATGGCAGTGAACGACTGCCGCCCCAGCCTTGGCGGCATCGATCGCGGAGTCCGCGATCTGCTTGGGAGTAATGGGAACGTGGCTGGATTTCGAAACCGTATCGCCGGCACCAGTGACGGCGCAGGTGATGAAAACATCGCGGTTCATCGCAAGAGGCATGTTTGTTGTTCTCCCTCGTCTTGAGGGCATTACGCGCCAGGATCAGAGACGATGCTTTGCAATTTCGGAATCGATCGATACATTATCGGAACACCAGGGAGGGGATTATGCTGGAGCGATCGACGGAACGCCTCGATATCGATCTTCTTGTCCTGCCGGACACCAATCTCATTCTCATTGCCTCCGTCATCGAACCGCTGCGCGCAGCAAACCGCATCTCCGGCAGTGAACTGTACCGTTGGCGCATTTTCACGCCTGACGGCGAAGCCATACCGACAACCAGCCACATTGCCATACCAGCTCAAGGAAGGTTCCAGACGACGGCATCGGACACGCCGCTCTTCGTGCTGGCGAGCTACAACTGGCGGCAGAGCGCGACAGCGGGCCTGAAGATGCAGCTATCGCAAGCGGCGCGCCACCGGACGATGATCGCCGGCATCGAATCCGGCACCTGGCTGCTTGCGGAAGCCTGCCTGCTCGACGACCTGTCGGCGACCGTGCATTGGGAGGATTACGAGGATTTCGCGCTCGCGTATCCGCAGGTGTCGGCGGTCAAGGATCGGTTCGTCATCGACGGCAAACGGCTGACGACGTCAGGCTCGCTACCGACCGTGGACCTGATGTTGGAGGTCATCCGGCGGCGCCAGAGCTATTCGCTGGCGCTCGAGGTCAGCCGGCTGTTCCGCTACGAGCAGCCATCCTTTCATCCAGACGAGGCGCTGTCGGCAGGCTTGCGCATGAATGATCCGCGGGTGGCCCACGCCGTGCGGCTGATGGAGGACAATATCGAGCAGCCGATCGCGCTGGCGCGCCTTGCCCGGAGGGTGGGGATCAGCGCCCGACACTTGCAGGATCTCTTCCAGGCCTCGATCGGTGCGCCGCCCCATATCCATTATCTCGCCCTTAGATTGAACGCGGCGCGGCGCAAGGTAGTAGAGACGACGGCGTCCTTCGCCGACATTGCAGCCGCGACCGGCTTCAATTCAGCTTCCGCCTTCGCGCGAAGCTATCGGGCAAGCTATTCCGAAAGCCCCTCGCAAACGCGGCGAAGGCTGCGGCGTCCGGTCAGACCATCGGAGGTCCAGCCATAGGCTGGAAGGCATCGCGCACCATCTCGGCAAGCTCGCGAACCGCTTCGCTGGACCTGAAGGTGTTGCGACGAAGCACGACTCTTGAGGAATCGACCGGCGGGAAGCCGTCTTCGGTCGTCAGTTCCCGGCAGCCGGGTGGGATGTTGCTGCGCGATAGCGTGGTGACGGCAAGACCGGCAGTCACGGCGTTCTTCAGTCCGGAGCTGGTATCGGCAATGAAGGCGACCCGGTAATTGCGCCCGAGCTGGTGCAGCGACTTCAATGCGAAGTCGCGACACCAACTCGAGTCCCGATAGGTTGCGATCGGCAACGGGTCGATGTCGTGCAGCCGGTGGACGATCGAGGTCACCCAGACGGTCGGGTCGATGCAGAGCACTTCACCACTCATCTGATCGCTCCAATCGAAGACGACGGCGAGATCGAGTTCGTCGCGTTCGAGGGCGGCGATATTGCGGACAGTATAATCGCAGGAGATCGTGACCTCGACAGCCGGATGACGCACGGCGAAGGCCGCAAGCGCTGCGGGCAGCACGGTCTGGCTATATTCCTCGGGAATGCCGATGCGAACCGGTCCGCCGAGCGGTTTGCTGCGGATCGTTGCGGCCGCCTCGCTCAGAAGATCGATGACACGGCGGGCATAGGGGACGAGCTGGACGCCCTGACGTGTCAGCACCACCCCTCGGGCGCCGCGTTCGAACAGTGTTTCGCCGATCGTGTCTTCCAGCTTCTTGATCGCCGCGCTGATCGCAGACTGCGTTCTGCCGACGCGCTGTGCAGCCGCCGAGAAATTGGTGGTCTCGACGACGACGAGGAAGGTCCGGAGAAGATCGCTCTCGATGGGCTCGCGCATGGACAGCCATAGAAAAAATCGATGACATCCATCTCTACTATTCGTTTGTCTGATGTCAATAGCGGGTGCAGAAAGGAGGTGCGTTCGACTTTTCCTCCTTCGAGACTAACTTGCGTGACCATTGACCATCCGGCCAGGCACCTCGGTGCCGGCGAGCGCGAGAAGGGCATCCTTCTCGTCATCGGGGCGACACTTGCCTGGAGTGCCAGCGGGGTCTACTCGCGGCTCCTGACGACAGATGTCTGGACGGCGATCGCCTGGCGATCGCTGTTCGGGGGGCTTTTCCTGCTGATCCCCTGCCTGTTCCTCGAAGGCGGGATATCACGAAAGCAGTGGCGTTCGGTCCTGCATCCGTCCGGTCTGGCGATGATTGTCTGCCAGACGGTCAGCCAGGGCTGCTTCATCGGGGCGCTCTATATGACCAGCGTCGCGAATGTGACGATGATCTATTCGACCGCACCCTTCATCGCCGCCCTGTTTGGATGGATCATTTTGAAAGAGGGTGTCGGAAGGCGCACGCTGATTGCCGGAGCCATTTCCCTTCTGGGTGTCGTGGTTATCGTTGCCTCGTCGATCGGCGGTGGCACCGGGGTCGGCGACCTGCTGGCGCTTGGGATGACGGTTTCCTTCGCGCTCGTCATCATCATCCCGCGCATCGATCCCGAGGTGCCGAGCCTGCCGCCGACAGTCGTCAGTGCCTTCCTGACGCTCGCCATCTTCGCTCCATTCGGCTCGGTCGGCTCGCTTGATCTTCACAACTGGATCGTGCTGGCTGCTTTCGGTGCGACCAATTTTTCGCTGGCGCTTGTGCTTTTCCTGGCCGGAGCCAAGCGAATGCCGCCGGCCGAAGCCGCCCTGATCGGGACGATGGAGATCGTGCTGACCCCGTTTTGGGTCTGGCTTCTGTTCTCCGAGCAACCGCCTATCGCCACCTTCTTCGGCGGCGCCATCATCTTCGCAGCCGTTCTCTGGCATACAGCCGTCGACCTCAGCTGTAGCCGACGGGCGCACGTCGGCTAGAAAGCGACGCCGATCTGATCGTCATTTCAGGCGGCATGGGTCAGAATGTGGTTCGATTGCCACTCCTACCCAAGCACGAGTGCGGACATGTCCTCCAAAGACCCCCTTCTGCAGTCGTTTCAACTCAAGCATCTGACGCTGAAAAACCGCGTCATGTCACCGCTCATGAGCCGGCCTACTCCGAAAATGGCATGCCGACGGATCGCTACCGGCTCTATCACAGGGAAAAAGTGAAAGGCGGCATTGCGCTCACGATGACAGCTGGATCGGCGGTCGCCGCACCAGTTCGGCGACATGTCCGATAGCCTCGATCCAGGCAAAGCCTGTGCGAGCCTTTCAGACCCGTTCCAATGGCAGGAAAGGCGGGGCGGGTAGTCTCTGCTCGATGACGTCACCGCCCTTCAAAACGATCGTCGTGATGCCTGCCTTGCGGATGACCTCGCCGTTTGGCCCGGCGCCGCTCATCCGCCATGCTGCTGCCGAGGAAACAAACCTCGACGGTTCGGGGCTTGGACGTGCAAAGCGTCGATATCTGCGAGACGGCGGAGCCTTCGTGCTTTTTGAACAAGGCGAAGTAGCCGAGCTTCTGCAGAGACTTGCTGTGAGATGATTACTGAGCCTTTCCTTAGCCGCGATGGATAGGCAGAGCTGAAACGAGAGGTAGTGAAATGGTCCGTCGGCAGCTTCATTCGGCCGGTGGACAATACCATATCGGCTCGCTTCGCTTTTTCTCGATTAGGCAGGGGGCGATCGAGCCCCCAGCCGCACTGACTAGGCTACGCCAAGCGGCGGTCCAGTGAATCGAAGGCGGTGCCTGCCGGCAGATTCTGCGATGCGATCCATATCCCGGGGGATCTGGAACTGGGCTTCGGCCATTTCAGCGAAAAAGCCTTCGAAGCCACCCGGCGTAAGGATGACAAGGTGCCGCGAGGGCCTGTCACCGATAACCCTGAAGGTGTGCTCCACTCCCCTCGGTACAAAGACCGTTTCGCCCGCCTTTTTGGTAACAGTCTCGCCTTCCAACCAGAATTCGCACAAGCCCGAAAGAAGAACGAAGGTTTCGTCCTCTCGCTCATGGATGTGACGTGGCGGTCCGCTTCCAAGGGGCGAGAGGCTGTCGACGATCGACATCGCCCCGCCAGTTGCTGCAGCTGTGAGAATAGTTCGATAGGTAACTCCCAGCCATTCAATCGTGTCTGGGCATTGAAGTAGGTCAATCATCGTTTCCTCCTTGTGAGAATGAAACGAAAGCGCTTTCGTCTTGTAGTTTCTACCATCACGTCCATTATTCAAAAAAATCGTTTGATGATATAGAAGCTATCGGTGAAATGAATTTCGTGACCTTTGATCTCAATCTTCTGCGTGTGCTCGACGCACTGTTGCGAGAAGGCTCGACAGTGAAGGCGGGTGAGAAACTGGGAATGTCCCAGTCAGCGGTTTCCGGCGCACTTTCCAGGCTGCGTCATGCGCTCGATGATCAGTTGTTCGTCCGTCATGGCCAAGGTTTGCGCCCGACGGATTACGCAAGAGGTTTGGCCCTGCCTCTTCGCGAGACGCTGGACAGGGTGGAGGCGCTGTTGAGCGGCACCTCTTTCGATCCTGTTAGCGCCAACCTCACCTTCAAGCTGGCAGGCAGCGATTTCTTTGCGGAGATGCTGATGCCGCGGCTGGCACGAGAGATTCATCAGCGTGCACCGGGTGTTCGGGTGCAATTGGTCGACCTCGTGCCAAACAGCTATATCGACTCGCTTGAACGGTATGAAGCCGACATGGTTCTCATCCCTGATGCAGAATTTCCAGACTGGATCGACCGACGTCCGCTATTCCGATCGTCCTTCACAACGATTGCCCGCAGAGGAAACGCTGCGATCGAAGCAGCCGGAATAGAGGCTGGCGCAGCCTTGCCGATCGACCTGTTTTGCGCCCTCGGACACATCCTCTTCTCGCCCGAAGGAAAAACAAAAGCCATGGGTGATGCAGCACTGGCCAAGATCGGACGATCCCGGAAGGTCGTCATGACGGTTCCCGTTTTCTTCGGCGTCTGCCGAGCTGTGAGCGAGAGCGATCATATTGCACTCGTCCCTCGTCAAATGGCCGAACGTTTGGCCGATCTTTTCGGGCTCTCCCTTTATATCCCGCCCATGCCGCTTCCGCCGGCACTCATTGTCGGCGCGTGGCACAAGCGCGCGACTGGCAACCCCGCCCATCGTTGGATTCGAAACCTGATCGCTGAGATATTGTTGCCGCTCAATGTCGGCGAGCAACCACTGCCGAACGAGACATACTGAGTCCGTGCGATGGTCACTCCCGGGTAGATCGTAATCGGGCGCCACCGTCGTGAAGTAGGCGATCAAATGCTCTGAAACTCGAGCATATTTGCCCGTCACGAGGGGTCAGATCAAGCGCACGAGCATGCGCCGCGGCCCCTTGTCGAGCCTGATCCAATGACCAAGCGCGATTGTCCTCGCCGGTCAGGAAACCGGCCGTCCTTTCGGATCGCCCTTGCGATCGAGCATGCTGCGATCGTTTAGAACTGCAGCTTCAGCGCTGCGCTGGCGCTGTGGCGGTTGAGACCATCGCCGAATTCTCCGCGGTAGGACACGGACAGGGTTGCTTGATTTGCTAGCTGAAGCGCCACTGACCCGCCCGCCAAGACCGTGTTTTCAATGTCACGCAGTCCTTTTATCGTAAAGCTGCCGCCGTTTTCGAATGTCAGATCGGAGCGCGGCACGTCCTGGTCGATGATCGTTCTCCAGGCGACGCCAAGACCGGCGGTCGCGGGCTTGCCAGCGATCATTGCCTGTCGCTCAGCCCGCAGGCCGATCGTGGTTGCAAAGATGTCTTCCAGTGCGCCGTCACCATAAAGCGACGCCGCCCCGCCTGTTTCCCGGAAGCTGTCGCGTCGGCCGATCGCAAGATCGAGCCTCCCAAAAGGCGAAAGCGTCAGATCATGGGGGACCGCGAAATCATAGGATGCCTCCGAGAAGACCTGTGCCGTGTTGCCGTGGTAGCTCGCCTCTTGCGTATCGGAAAAACCGTCAAAGGCAATATTCCGGCGCGTTTCGATATCATGCCAGCTGTTCGACGCACCAAGCTTCACCTGCAGATTGCCGATTTTATGGACGGCGTAGACGCCAAGGTGGACGCTGTCGATGTTCGCGGTCGAGCCGAGGTCGGATATGCGGAAAGAGGATTGTCCGAAACCGGCAAAGATTCCTGCCGACATATCGTCGATCATCCAATCTGCACCATAAAGCATCCCGCCCCGCGCGCTCGTTGTACTGGAGGCGTTTCCATCCGATCCCATCTCGGAAAAATTGCCGTAGGCGGTTGTCCACACTCTGGCACTGTTTCCAAACACCTCGTCCAGCCGGTCGTAAACGGCATTGCGAACGTCGTCCGCCTCGCCAAAAAGGCTGCTTTGAAGCGAGGCGTGGATTTCACCCGAAAGCTGGTCGAAAGCGTATCGTGCTTCGCCCCTGTCGGTGTAGAGGATGGCGTTGTAGAGCGCGAGGCTGCTTGAGCCGCTCGTCTGATCGAGAAAGTCGAGGCCCAAGGCGGATTGCTGCTGATTTTCCGTCAGCGCCGCACTCGGAAACAGGGAGCCAGGGCTAAGAGCAGTGCGAAGAGTCAATGTGACGTCAGTGGCCGAATAGCTGAGGAAAGACTTCAGAAATGCCGAATCGATCTCCAAATTCCCGAACGCGCCTGAGACGGTACCGGCCGACAGGATCTTGTAGGACTGGCCGTTGACGTAGCTGACTGCCGGATCCCACAGGATCGTCTGCATGCTGGCACCCTTCAGGAACGCGGTGCCGCTGACGACGACGCTGTCGCTGAGACCAGTGCTACCGATTTCAATTTCGAAGAGGCTGCTCGGATCCAAGGTCAGATCGCCTGCGACGGTCAAAGTCCCGATCGAATTGCCGGGAGCAAGAACGCTGTCTGCAGCAAGCGACGTGGCCCCGACAGTTCCCGTGCCTTGAAGCCTTGCTCCGGACGCGATGTTGACGGCGCCACTCAGGCTGCCGTTGACGGAAAGCGTTCCGCCGAGCACGTCGGTGTCCCCGGCGTAGCTGCTGCTGCCGTTCAGCCGAAACAGGCCCGTCCCGGTCTTGACGAGACCACCGTCTCCGGTGATAGAGCCGCCAAAAATGGAAGAGCTGTCGTCGCCGCCGACGGTCAAGATCGCGCCATTGGAAAAATTGACATTTCCTCCGGAAGACCCGGCGCCGGAAAGAGAGCCTATTGTTTCTGAGGCGGCGACATCGAGCCCGGAGCCGGCACGATCTGCAAGGTTCACGCGGGCGTCGTCGGCCAAGGCATTGCCATTCTGCACCGCCAGCCGCCCCTGTGCGATTTCGATGTCGCCGGAACGCGTGTTGTTGCCCGAAAGCGTGAGCGTGCCTGCCCCGGTCTTCGTCAGACGGCCCGTCCCGGAGACTGTCCCGGCAAATGTCACCGTATTACCGCTCGTATCGATCGTTCCACCGGCGCTTCCGATGACAACGCCTCTGGCTGCGGGAGAGGCCACGGTACCGAATGTTTGCAGCGTCGCGCCATCGAGGGTCAGGATGTTGGTGGCGCTCCCGTCGCCGAGAGAGGCGGAGGACGAGATGGAAAGCGTTCCTCCGAGCACATTCATTGCGCCCGAGAAACTGTTGTTGCCAAAAAGACCGACAGTGCCCGCACCCAGTTTCGTGATCGACCCGCTCCCGGATAGGACGCCGCTGAATGATCCGCTTGCGCCGGAACTGCCGACCGATAGGCTCGCGCTGCCGAGCAGGACGTTACCGTTACCCGAGAGGCTGGCGACAGCCTGATTGAAACCGGCCATGTTCACTTGCGCGCCGGTGCGTATCTCAAGCTGAGATGAGGCGGAAAGCGCGTTGGCGGCCATCAATTGCAATTCACCTGCCGATACGGTCGTCGCGCCCGTGTAGGACTGGCGGTTGGCCAGAGTGAAGGTGCCGGTGCCGGCTTTGGTCAGACCGCCATCACCAGATATTTCGCCGTTAAAGGTCGCGGAACTGTCACCGGCGCCGACTGACAGAACGGCATTGCTGGCGACCTCGACGGTGCCGCTGCCGGTCAACGCGTCTACAGCTTCGCTGGCATTTATGCCGAGCGCGCCGTCGAGGCGGATGTCGGCCGAGCCTGCGAACACGTTGCCGCCGTCCGCAGTCAGGGTCGCGCCCGAGAGGACGTTGATTGACAAAGCTCCCTGTGACTGTCCCGACCACCGAAAATCGCCGGCAATGGTCAGCCCGCCGCTCGCAACGATCGCGCCGGAATAGTCGCCCGATCCGATCGAAAGCGTTCCCGTAGTGCCGATGAACCCAGCGCCGTAGAGGCTGTTGAGCGACGCGTCATAGGTCCTCAAGTCGAGGACCGAGCCGGATGAGAGCTGAACCGAATCCAGCGCGGAGAGATTTGCAGCGGTACCCGCATCGAGAATGTTGAGCGTCCGATTGGCCGATAGCACGACGCCGCCGACATCGACAAACCTGCCCTGCCAATCTCCGCCCCGGCTGAAGATCACGCGGTTTGCGCCGTCGATCGTGCCATTGAAGGTGAAGTCCCGAATCTCCAGATCAGCGTTGCTGAGACGGATCGTGCCGTTGCCGGCAAGGGAGGCGATCCAATCGCTGTGTGTCCCCAGATCGATGGTTGCGCCGGATGCGACGGTTATCGCGCTGGACCGTAAAATCGCGCCTTGGCCTTGGCCTGGAACCACCAATGTACCGGAATCGACAAAAACGTCTTTGTCTCCGTCGGAAAAGAATATATCTGCAAGCGTGACGGTGCCGCTGTCGGCGCCGCCGCCGAAATGAACTTCCGCGCCCCCGCGGAGCCAAAACAGGTCTAGATTGAGGTTGCTTCCGGGGATGGCGGAGAAACGCACCGTGGCACCGCTCAAGATATCGATTTCCGGAACGAGATCGACGGTTCCGGCCGCCACGGACCTGATCCATCCCCCTGTCGACATGTCGACCTGATCCGTTCCCAGCTCGGAGCCATTGCTGATCTCAACATAAGAATTGAGCGAGGAATCGGCTCGGGCAGCAACCGCTGAGAGAAAGAAGGTGACAACGGCCGTACCGGCAGTGACGGAATGGAATGAAAAACGGCCGTGTGTTTTCATCAGAATCAGCTTTACCGAAAATTTGATCGCAAAAGCTGTATAAAGCGTCCCGTTGTGCGGCAGAGTCAAAACATTGCATGTATTATGTGAGCAGACGAATGAACTTGAACGAGACAGGCCTCTTTGCCGGAGTAGATGAGTTCGCAGCGGACAGTCTGTGGGTCGAGGCGGCGGCCTTGATGCAGCAGCCATCCTATGCGAGCGCGCTCGTGTCCTATTGCGAGGCAGTGACGGCCCGAGTGCCAAGACTATTGCCGGCCAACAAGCTGTTTGCTCGGAAGCAACGCTATCTCGTCTGCTTCGTACTGATTTGTCTTTATGTGCAATGGCTCGAAGGACGCGGCCCGGCACCAGCGCTTGCCCTTCTCCAGCGGTCGGCCCCGGGCAGCCCGCGCCAGATTTCCGACTTCATCACCGGATTGCGTGACCGCGGCCTTATTATTGCGACGTCGCTCGAAACGGACCGTCGCACGCAAATCCTCAAGCCCAGCCTGTTATTGATGCGCGAGATCGCCCATTCACCGCTCGCCATTCTGACAGCTTCCGAATTATGCGCGCCCCAGGTTCCGATCCGGCCGCAAGACCTGGGCATGGATGAAAATCTGCTTGCGTTCTGGCTAGCTCTCTCTGCCGAACGTTATGCGCGAAAGGACGATCTGTTTGGTCCTTTTCCGATCATCGTGCGACACAGCGAAAGAGATGCAGGTCATCTCGTCCTTTGTGCCGTCATGGTGGAGGCGTTGCGCCAGCCGGCCGCAATCCGCAAGGCCTCCGGAGGCCTATCCTATCGGGCGCTTGCCGAGCGCTTCGACGTATCGCGCCAGCATATCAGCAACATCCTCGACGAGGCGGCGGAGAAAGGCTGGTACTGCGTTTCTGCAGGTGGCGAACTGGCGCTCATGCCCGACGATACCCTCCTTCAGTTCGCGACCTGGGTGGCCGGGCAGATGGCGCACTACCGTCGCTTGACCTTGGCAATTGCCGCCAAGACAGCCGGAGCTCGCGTGACCGCCGACGCGATCGGCTCAGAGGCCTGAGCGTCCATATCCGGGATTTCCTTTCGCACGCTGCTTCGCCTACGCTGTCGTGAGCATCCGAACATTGCTTCGCCGATCAATAACGTCGAGCACAACATGGCGACCCGACCTGCTGATGGCGACGTCGACCGAACCATTGGTGATTTGCAGGCGCCGCAGGCTCACCTCGCCCAGGAAGGAAGACAGGTGCGGCTCGTTGATGCCTACCTGCCATGCATCGAAAACACGCCGACGGGAGTTACCGAAAAATTAACCCTGATGCATGCAGTCCAGGAACATTTGGAATTGCTAATAGTTGAAACTCCCCGACTGGTTTGGAAATATCCGCGCTTGGGTAGTAAAAGATACCAGTCGGAGGATGACGATCATGGTAAGGCGCGATGTCAGGTCCAGGCTCAATGGTTGGGATCATGAAGGCCTGGCCGGAGTCGGCCGTGTGGCGCCGCTGCCAGTCGACGCCAAAAGACCATCGTGAAGCACATTGTCTTTCAACGGAGTCGTCAAAGACGATCTGCGTAGGAAATGATGCGGACAAGGATCGCCTTCAGGCTGGGCCTGCCATGAAAATAGAGCGCCGAAGTCCGCTCATATGAGCGTTCGTAGAGCCGGAACGTCTCGGGGTCGGAAAGACTGAACGCGGGATTACTGTTAATGTCCTGATTGTCAGCCTTCGGGAAGCGCTTCTGCTTGTGCGCAATATACGACTTCGTGCCGATAAAAGCTCGCACGTCCGGTTGGTCGAGCAGGCAGTAGACGTCGTAGTAATGCCGGAGAAAATTGGCCGGGAACTGTCCAGTTTCCTGCTGCTTGCGATATTTGGTGGAAATGGCCTGGAGCTTCTCGACAAGTGTGTAGCGGACTCGTAGCAGGGCACGGCTAGCGCGCGATTATCGATCAGCTCGACGCGCGATGACGCGTAATCGAAAGCCCACGAGTTGATATTCTTGTTGATATTGGGCGCCACAGTGTCGAATCCGGCTTCGGGTAACACGCCCTCCTTGAGGTCCGATTTCGTTCCGGTTGTCTCGGGTAGTAGAGGCGGATGCCGCTGCGGCGATAACTTTCATTGTCGAACTCGGTATCGCGCTCGATCTTCTGGATGCCGTCGATCGTGATCGTCCTGGCGAGCCAGTCATAGAATGCTTTCCGGCCAGCGAGCGGTCTGCGGGTGAAACGCGAGCGCATTGATGCGCCAATTTCGGTCTTTCCCCGATATTGCAAGCTAAGCCATGCAATAATCCCGGTAAGGATAGTCGCAACGTCGCTGTCGCGCCTGTGCCCGACGACACATGGCGCTCTGGCGCTCGTTTGCGGCAAGTCAATGCACGAGAATGGGAAAGTGACATCTTCGTTGAAAATGGAACGAGTAAGACAAGGCCGCGACACTCGATGCAAAGACATATCTTCCTGCCACTTCTCACCTATCCGGACCCCACATTGGAGTTCATGATAGCCAACGCCGTGTCCCTCGCACGGCATATGAATGCTAGCTTGACGACCTCTGTCGTTGAGATTGTGATCCCGCATGTTTCAGCGGCGCTTGGCTCGCTGATCCTGGATCCTGTCAAACTGGCGCAGGAGGCTGAAGCGTTGAGCCGGCAGCGAGGCGCGTTTCTGGTGCAGAAGGCGATCGACGAAGCAAAGGCCGCCTCCGTGGAAATCCGGACGAGGAAGATGAGGGTCGGCGAACCATTCGTCCCCGGCATGCTTGCAGAAGCCGCACGCGCCTACGACCTCGTTCTGCTCGAAGCAGCCGGCTTGCACCGTGCAGTCGTTGAGGCCGTCCTGTTTGAATCCGGCCGGCCGCTCATGCTTTATCCTCGTCAGAGTTTCAATGGTAGAATGGACAGCGTGGCCGTCGCGTGGGACGGCAGCGCCTCTGCTGTCAGCGCGGTACACGATGCCGAGCCTTTTATCGAGTACGCCTCGAAAGTCTATCTTGTCTGCGTAACCGACGAGAAGGCCGTTGACGACGAGACCGGAAATCATCTCGTTGAAAACATGCACAGAAGCGGCGTCAAAGCGGAGATAATACACGCCCGGGCTGACGGCCAACCGGTCGGAGACGTACTGCAGGCAAAGGCGTTCGAGCTACGTGCCGATCTCCTCGTGATGGGTGGGTTCGGCCACTCGCGGCTGCGCGAATTCGTGCTCGGTGGAGCGACGAAATCGGTGCTGACGAACGTTCTTCTTCCCGTCTTCCTATCGCACTGAAGGTACATACATGTTCAAAGATCGACTTCGGAACCCTGAGCTCTGGGACCGGATCGTGAATGCCGATGACGCCGCGGCCTTAATTCATGACGGCATGACCGTGGGGATGAGTGGCTTCACGCGCGCGGGGGAAGCAAAGGCTGTCCCCTTGGCATTGGCCGAGCGCGCACGACGTGATCCGTTGAAGATCACCCTGATTACCGGCGCCTCGCTCGGCAACAATCTCGACAAGACGTTGGTCGAGGCACATGCAGTCGCGCGCAGGATGCCATTCCAATCGGACCCCGTCATGCGCAAAGCGATCAATACCGGTGAGGTCATGTTCATCGACCAGCACCTGTCGGAAACCGTCGAGTTCCTGCGCAGCGGTCAGCTACCGCCCGTCGATGTCGCGGTCGTCGAGGCGACAGCCATTACGGAAAACGGCTGCATCGTTCCAACGACATCGGTCGGCAACTCCGCGAGCTTCGCCATCCTTGCGCCGAAGGTGATCGTCGAGATCAACCTGTCGCAGCCGGAAGCCCTCGAAGGGCTCCACGATATATACATTCCCACCAAGAGGCCGACCCGAGAAGCTATTCCGGTCGTCGCTCCCGAAAGCAGGATCGGCTCGCCTTTCATTCCCATCCCTCCCGAGAAGATTGCTGCGATCGTGGCGACGGAAAACAGCGACAGCCCCTCTGCAGTGGAACCGGCTGATGCGGACACAAATGCCATCGCCGGACATCTCACCGAGTTCCTGACAAACGAGGTGCGGCGGGGTCGGCTGACAGAGAGGCTTTTGCCCCTCCAGGCAGGCATCGGCACGATCGCAAATGCGGTGCTGCAAGGTTTCGCGAACTCGCCGTTTCATGATCTCACCATGTATTCCGAGGTCCTCCAGGACTCGACATTCGACCTTATGGACGCCGGCAGGCTGAATTTCGCCTCCGGATCGTCCATGACGCTGTCGACGGACAAGCACCGGCGGGTTCTCGACGATATTGAGAAGTACAAATCTCGCCTCATACTCCGCCCACAGGAGATCAGTAATCATCCGGAAGTCATTCGCCGGCTCGGGATCATCGCCATCAATACTGCTTTGGAGTTCGACATCTACGGCAACGTGAACTCAACCCACGTCGGCGGCACGCATATAATGAACGGCATAGGCGGATCGGGTGACTTCGCTCGTAACGCCTACATGTCGATCTTCGTAACGAAGTCGCTTGCCAAGGGTGGCGCGATATCGCGCGTCGTGCCGATGGTCAGTCATGTCGATCACACCGAGCACGATGTCGATGTTCTTGTCACCGAAATCGGTCTTGCCGACATCAGGGGCCTCGCACCGCGGGAAAGGGCACGGGTCGTTATCGACAACTGCGTTCATCCAAAATACCGGGACGTCTTGGCGGACTACCTCAGACGCGCGATGCTTCGGGGCGGTCATACTCCGCATCTGATCGAGGAGGCGCTGGCATGGCAGGACAATCTGCGGGTAAACGGACGCATGTTGCCGGCCGACGGCTAAAGTCAGCCGGCCGGCTTCATGCGGCATCCTGCGACGCTTCAATCTTGTCGCTGGCGTCGCGGATCATTGCATACTTGACCTGTGTAACTTTGAGGTCGCGATACCAGTCCACCAAAGCGCCCCAGGGATCGGTTATCTTCGAAAGGCCTGAGACGAAGGCGACGATGGTGCCCACCTCGGTCTTTCCGGTGATCACGTAATAGCTGCCGAGAGCAAAAATCCCCGCATAGCCAAATTGCGTCATCAAATTCATCAGAAAGTTCATCGCGAACTTGAACATGTAGATATTCATATTGGTGGAAAACAACGACTGCACGCGCTCGGCTTGATCCTCGATCGCAGGGGTTGAAACATGTTCGATCATCCCCTCGCTGACATGCCGCATGACTGTGATCTTGTTTGCGACCAACCGGTTGATTGCCGACTGCATGAGAGGCACAAAGCCAACCTGCGGCAGGAAGACGGCGGCCACGGCAAGCGCCATCGGGGGCTGGAGGAAGATCATGTAGCCACCGACCGCTGCGAGAATCCCTGTCTGCAGCAATGGTTCCGAAATGCTTGTGCCGACGAAACCGCCGACCGGTTCAGCTTCGGCAAGAACGATCGAAAGCTGCACCCCTTCGGCGAGCGCGTCTGCGCGAAGCTGACGCGACCCCTCCGAGGCCAAGAGCACCGACATACGCAGCCATCGAATTGCCACCTCACCTATCCAGCCGCGATAAAGGTTGAGACCGAGCTTGGTCATTCCTTCAAGCAGTACGATGCCGAGATAGGAGACGACAAGAAGCGTGATCGTTTCGAACCTGGCTCCCTCTGTCGCGGCGTTGATGACACGCCGCTGGATTTCCAGTGGCGCGGTTCCAGCAAGAAACAGCAATGCCGAGAGCCCAGCCAACGCAAGCTGGTGTCGGCGGCCGATGAGAAACACGAAACCGAAGAGGTTACGAGGCATTGTCCAAGCAGCCATTCGTTGCGAAGTGATGGATTGAGCCCCGGTTTCGTCGATCTTCCATTTCCAAGCGCGACACGTGTAGCGCTGGCGGCCGGGTTCGGTCGACGAAGTTCTTGACCCAGAGGATACCGAGCACACTGGCCGTCATCAAAAACAGAATGATTAATAGGAGCCGTCGCAATAGTTCCTCCGGGAAGAATGGGCCTGCGCTAGGACGAATGCCGCTTCGGGGTTGCGGTGCCGAACCTTCTGCGCCTCCTCGTTCCGACCGGCACTGCAAGCTGTCGGAGAAAAAGAGGCGGTACGCGCGATCGCTCGTTGCTCTCGTAAGCGCGCGTCCGTTTTGATGCCGCCGGCTACGCAGTCTCCATTTCGGCGCCTGTCATCGTGATCACCTCACGTATCTTCGGATCGACGGCCAGGCGGAGGAATAACATCCCGAGGTGCGGCTCGATCCACGACAAAACGTCGACCATTTGATGCCTTTGATATTCTCGATAAGAACCTTGGCTGCGAGGCGTTCGCGCTCATCGAAAATCGTACCAGACAATTGCGCAACCCCGTCCTTCACGTGACAGCGGATGAAGCCATTGGCGGTCCAGCTCCGACTTGAGAGAGCCGCCTCGACGGCCGCCTGAAGTTCCGTATCGCCGAAGTCGACGAATGTCTTCGGCAGCAACTGCGAAAGCGCCCGCAACAAATCCGAACGGGACAGGATCCCGACAAGATGGCCGCCCGAGATCACAGGGAGCCTTTTGATATCGTGCTTTTCCATCAATGAAACGGCGTCGGAAATTGTAGCCTCCGGCGGAATCGTCACGGGGGTTGACGACATGACCTCTTCAATGCACCGACCGTGCGCATGAACATATTCATCGGCCAATTTACGGGGGCTTGTCAGCCAGTCGAGCAGCCAGGGGCGGCTGCGCTCAGTCTCGAGTTCGCCGCGGCGCAGGAAATCCCCGTCGCTGACGACGCCGACGACCCCGCCCTTCTCATCAACTACCGGAAGGCCGCTGATGCGGTTGTCCAGCATGAGCTTCGCGGCGTCCAGAACCGAGGTAGAGGGCGCAACCATGATTGGCGCGGAGGTCATGACGGATCGAACATTCATCGGCTTGTCTCCTTTAGACAAGATGTGGCAAGTCCCCGCGGCCTGGGTCAAACGGTAGCGCCTTCATCCCGTCGCTTCGTCTCTGCCGGGGCTGCGCCGCCAATGTCGAGAACCATTCGGCCCTCGATTGCCCCCTCTTTCAGAGCAGCGAAGATGGTGTTGATGTCATCAAGCGGTGCTTTCCTGATGTCGGCTCGCACCCTGCCGTCGGCTGCGAAGGCAAGCGCCTCGTCCAGATCCCGACGAGTTCCGACGATGGAGCCGCGCACTGTGATCCGCTTCAGCACGACCTCGAATATCGGCGTTGCAAAATCGCCCGGCGGCAGGCCGACAAGACTTATGGTGCCCTTTCTCCGAACCAGGCGCAACGCTTGTGAAAAGGCGGGCGGCGAAACGGCCGTGACCAGGACGCCGTGTGCTCCGCCGCTTGTGGTCTTCACAACCTTTTCGACCGTCTCTTCGGCCAAAGCGTTGAGCGCGAGATCGGCGCCGACCTGGCGAGCAAGATCGAGCTTGGCAGCCGAAATGTCGAGGGCGACAACCTTAAATCCCATAGCCTTTGCATACTGGATCGCGACGTGACCGAGGCCGCCAACCCCCGACACAGCCACCCATTCGCCTGGACGTGCCTCTGTTTCTCTCAAGCCTTTGTAGGTCGTCACGCCTGCGCAGAGAATTGGTGCAATCTCCGCAAAATCAGTTCTGTTCGGCAGTCGGGCAGCGAAGGCCGCGGATGCGATCACATATTCGGCAAAGCCGCCGTTGCAGCTGTAACCGGTGTTATGCTGATGCTCGCAAAGGGTCTCCCATCCGGTCTCGCAGTATTCACACCGAAGGCAGGCGTCATGCAGCCATGCGACGCCGACGGGATCGCCTTCCTTGAATTCAGTGACGCCGGGACCAAGCGCTGCGACGATACCGGCAGCTTCGTGTCCGGGAATAAACGGCGGTTTGGGCTTCACCGGCCAGTCACCGTCCGCCGCGTGCAGGTCCGTGTGGCAGACGCCGCAGGCCACGACCTTCACCAGGATTTCGCCTGGACCGGGAACCGGCACCGGCACGCACTCGATCGCCAGCGGCCGACCGAATTCGCGCACGACCGCCGCCTTCATCATCTTGCCCGTCATGATCTTCACCCCTTCAGTTGAACTTGGTAGGGATGATGACGCGCCGGGCGGCCAGAACATTGACCTAGAGCAAGTCGGCCGCCAAATCCGTGTCGGCCGGCGATCTTTTATCTGCGCAGTGGCACCTTTCGGGCATCAGTCAGCGCGCGGCGGAACCGGAACAAGAGCTATCATGAAGAAAAGCATGCCGATCATCCCGAGAACGACAGTCTGTTGCCAGACCGCATCCCAACCGGCGCCGTGATAGAACTTTGCCTCCGAGAATGAAACGAAATGCGGTGTGGGTGAGATTACCATCGCGTATTGCAGCCGTAGCGGCATGCTGTCCATCCGGGGATCGCAAACGCTTCTGATGGATGTCTTTCAAATCGCGGCGCGGTTCGACGCGACCTTCTGAGACTGCCAATCCGAAAGTGCTGAGCTCCGCCTTTCGTCGTGCTTTATGGGTGACGCCGACCGTCTCGCCGCTCCTTTACAACAGCGGGCTCTGTCATGGGACCTATTCGCTTTGGCTTAACCTTTTGATAATTCTAATGTTGGCTGCGCTTGAGGTGCGCGTGTTTTATACTGTCGAGACGATCTGCTTCGGCTTGGGCGTCGCAAATTAAGTTCTTGGCAAACTCTTGCGCGTCCAATACATCGCGAAGACGAAGCCCTTTCCTGCGGCAATTGTCGTCGATTTCGTCGAGAATTTGACGGATCAGTTGTGGCTTTTCATCGCTGTCGTGGAAGCGCAGCAGTCTGGTCGTTGCGCTCGCTGCCACTGTCTCAAGGATCAGGAGCTGACCAAGAATTTCTACGGTTGATGGCTCTTTCACCTCTGTGAGCTGAGTAGATCTGGGACTCTTTGCTTTCGACACGGCTGAACTCCATATGATCACTGCTTTGCCATTTGCGCCAGGTTGACACGCTAGCCTTGAGCCTTTCGTCCGCTCAGATCAATAATTTCCAGCGCGAAGAAGATGTGCGTATTCGGGTTGTCGCCTGCAGACTTGCCGCCTGGTTTCAGGGCGCCCGGCTGCCACCAATCGCTGCGCTTTGAAAGCAATGCCCACGCTCGATCCTTTTCTTCACTTGACGCCTCCCCGCTGAGATCTGTGAAACGCGAGTCGATAACGACGCTACTCCAGGAATGCCTGCTTTTCAGTTGATCGACCTCAAGGCAGACATTAGGGTTACGTCTCATGATCTCCAGCTTCTTACCCGGCAGAGTGAAAACATAAAGCCTGTCGTCAAAGTAGGAATACTGGACGGGGATGACATACGGGATGTTGTCGTCCGAACAGGCGAGACGTGCAAGCCATTGCCGTTTTACGAGGGCGATACACTCTTGGTAGGACATTCGTTCAACGTTCATCTAAATCACCTTATATTTCTCGGCAATCGATCAGCTGGATGTTCGCCCTTGATGCTCTAACCGAAGATCTGCATCTAACCCGACGTCCCTGTTACCCCATTAGCGGTTGTCGCCGGTGGAAGAGTTTCTGCTGGTCCGCGCAATCGTTTCCTCCAGGAGACAATCAGCGTATTTCGATGTCGCCGCGGCTTCAGCATCTGTGAACTTTGCGTGTCTAGCTTTTCTTTCGATTGCTCGTCGCAGCGCTGCCAGATAAAGAGCCCGGCGCCGTGCGTCATATTGCCTGAGAAGCCTCTCAAGCGACACGGCTGCCACAACGCGAGTAACAAGCAATCTCCCGTCAACTTCATTCAAGGACGGGATCGCATAGGCGGATGGCCCGCCCAGCCGGTTGGTCTCTCTTCTAGGCATAGCTCGGTCCAAAGCACCATCAAACGGAAACATGATGATGATCCGGTGCAAATGCCTCGCCTTGAGCTAAATCAAGAAGTAATGGTCTCTGGGTCAGAAAGTCGTTCACATTCGCTTAATTATCGCGGCGAGACCCTCTTTTGCAGGGTTGACCTAGCACCCTCTGCGCCGCCGACACAAATCGGCCGACGTTGTGGGCAAACTGGCAATACTTGTTGCCTGCACCGCGTATGAAACTGCGAAAGTGCCGTTCCGACGATCGCTCCGTTGAGCAATAGTAGCGCTCGCCGTGTGCACATGAGTTGCGGGTCTTGTGCCGGGCCGATTACCGCAATCTTTCCCTCCTCGCCCTTGGCCTCGGCCGGGCCTAACGCTTCCTTGGCCGCGCGCCAGCAACCGTCTTCCGATAACTTGCGCGCAAAGCGCATCCGATTTGGCCGAGTGTATTGATGAGCACTTGGCTTGCGGTGATGCTAAGACCGAGCACCGGGGCGCCCACAGGGAACTGGCGTCGGCCTTCCCGCAACAGTTCGCGCAACACTCGTGCTGATTGAGCGACGCGCTCCTCGAATCGTGCCGAATGGCCTGACACAATTCCTGCTTTTTTAATGGCCCGGTCCGTCAACCGGAGATTTGAATTGCGCTCTCCAAGGGAGCCCTGCGAGGAGCCTCCAACGCCCACTCGACGATGAAGCGCTCGGGATCGAGATCACGTTCAAGAAAGGGGATCGGTCAAGCGAATTGAACAGGCGTGCCGCGCAATCCACCTGAACGAGGATTGCCTAGGCTTGACTGTCGGTCGATGCGACGGGTTTCCATGACACCGTTGTCAGTCCTGCGCGGCCGGCGATCTCGGGCTTGGCCGCCGTTGTTCGAGGCTTGTTCATACCAGTACCAGTCTTTAGGATTCGCTCCGCCGGATTTCTCTTGAGCAGAAGAGGAGTGACGATGTGGTCTTCGACAGGCCAGTCAACAGCGCATTGCGGCGGGCACCCAACGCCACGAGATCAGGATTCCGTCCTTGCGGATGGCGGGCCTAGCCAGCTTCTCCAAGCCATCCAAATGCTGATCTTTGAGTGGCTGCAATGGATACCTGCAGGGATCGGCTTCATGCTGTCGGTGACCTATGGCCACTGGCCCGTCGCGCCGAGGCCTGTTTGTCGCTGCGCCGGTGGAAGAAAAAGCGCTTGGCAATTTCGAGGATGACGGCGAAGGCGAGTGAAATGCCGATGAGGCCGCTGAGCAGGAGCGGCGGAAGGGGTACGAACCCGAAAGCACCGGCGAATGGCAGGTAAGGCAGGGCAATGGCAACAATGCCGACGGATATCGTCGTGCCAAAGAGCAGCCGGCTTGGCCGGCTCTTCCAGCTTGCGGCAGCGGTGCGCACGATCAGCATGGTTGCAAGTTGCGTGATCAAGGATTCCACGAACCAGCCGGTGCGAAACTCGTCGGTCGTCGCCCTCATGAGGAGCATCAGAAAACCGATGGTCAGGAAATCGAAGAGCGAGCTGATCGGGCCGAAGCAGAGCATGAAGCGCTCGATAGCGGCAATATTCCATCGCTGCGGGCGCAGCACGTCGGCATGTTCGACGCGGTCCGTGGCAATTGCCATGGAGGGCACGTCGGCCAGAAGATTGTTGAGCAGGATCTGTTTGGCGAGCAGCGGCAGGAAGGGCAAGAAAAGAGAGGCGACCGCCATGCTCGTCATGTTGCCGAAATTGGCACTGGTGGCGATCGAGATGTATTTCAGGGTATTGGCGAAAGTACGTCTGCCGTCGTCAATACCGCGCGCCAACACGTCCAGGTCACGGCGCAAGAGCACGATATCGGCCGCCTCGCGGGCGACATCGACGGCGCTGTCGACGGATATGCCGACATCGGCCTCGTGCAGCGCCGGTGCATCATTGATGCCATCGCCGAGATAGCCGACCACATGGCGAGCGCGCCGCAGCGCCTTTATGATGCGCTCCTTCTGATTGGGATCGATCTCGACGAAAAGATCGGTCTTCTGCGCCCGGGCAAAAAGCGCATCAGTGCTCATGGTGGCGATTTCGCTCCCGGTCAGGAGATGGGTCGATTTCAGGCCGATGGTCTCAGCCAGATGCCGGACGACGTAACGATTGTCGCCGGAAACGATCTTGATGTGGATGCCGCGGCGCTTCAAGCCTGTAAGAATCTCCTCAACGCCAGCTTTTGGCGGATCGAGGAACAACAGGAAACCCTCCAGGCAAAGTCCGACCTCGTCCTTCTTACCGAACCCTGTTTTTTTTGATGGGAAACGGCGGGTGGCGATGGCGATCACCCGGATGCCGTCCTCGCTCCATTTTTGGTACCGTTTGTCGATGGCGTCGCGCAACGGCGCGTCAAGCGGTCGTGTCATTGCGCCGGCCTTGGCCAATGTGCAGGCGGCGAGGACATTGGTGACGGCGCCCTTGCAGATGAGGTCGGTCCCTTCTTCCCCTTCAGTGACGACGGAAAGTCGCTTGCGGGCAAAGTCGTAGGGAATTTCGTCTACCTTGCGATAGTGCGCCATCTCGTCCGTGGCATGACCCGATGCAAGGATCGCATCGTCGAGAGGGTTTTTCAGGCCAGTCTGCAGGCGGGCATTGAGGGACGCGAGCAGCCGCACCCGGCCGGACGCCTCCCCGTCAATGTCGACGCACCCGCTGAGCTGGATTGTTCCTTCCGTCAGCGTCCCTGTCTTGTCGGTGCAAAGCAGGTCCATACTGCCGAGATTTTCCATCGCCTCCAGGCGGCGAATGATGACGCCTTGCCTAGCCATCACCCGGGCACCTCGCGCCAGCGTGACACTGATGATTGCCGGCAGCAGCTCCGGCGTCAGGCCGACGGCGAGCGCCAGCGAAAACAGCAGCGAGTCGACCAGCGGCCGCTGCAGAAGGAGATTGGCAACGAAAACGACGAGGACGATCACCACCATGATCCGTGTCATCAAATAGCCGAAGCGGCGAATGCCGCGGGAGAATTCTGTCTCCGGCAATTGGCGCGTGACCGCATCGGCAATCGCCGCAAATTCGGTCCGGCTTCCGGTAGCCGTTACAAGAGCCGTCGTCGTGCCGCTGCGCACGGACGTGCCGGTGAAAACGCAGTTCAGACGGGCGCCGATCGGTGCGTCCGGCGGCGAGATGCCAGGCGCCTTTGCGACCGGAAAGGTTTCGCCGGTCAGCGCCGCCTCGCTGACATTCAGATCGCGGGAGGTCAGAATCACCGCATCGGCCGGGACGAGACTGCCTGCCGAAAGACGAATGACGTCGCCGGGCACGAGCGCTTCGGCGGGTACCGCCTCTTCGGCGCCGTTTCGCAATACGTTCGCCGAGAGCGATATGCTTTTTCGCAGAGATTCGACGGCGCGACTTGCTCCATACTCCTGGGTGAAGCCGAGCAGACTGCTTGCAAGCACGATGCAGCTGATGATCAGTGCATCATGCATCTCCCCGACACCTGCAGCAACCACGGCGGCAAAGATCAGGATCAGGACGAGGGGACTGACGAATTGTTTGAGCAGTGTGCGGAACGCACCGGCACCGCTTGCGGCATTGACGGTATTTGTCCCGTATACCTGCAGCCGTGCTCCCGTTTCCGCCGATGTCAGTCCGGAGGATTGCGACTTGAGCTCCTCGAAAAGCTCCTCAGGCGACCGAGCCCAGTAAGGTCGCCGAGTGCTTGCCTCCTGACTAGTGGATGCAGTGCCGGATTCAGCGAAATTGTCCATGTCGATACTCCCTGGATCGCCAGAACAGCTTGCTTTGCCGAGAGACTGCGACATTGACCGACGTCAATTTAGGGTGGCGAAGCCTGCAATCTCGTCCTGCGCGCGTTCCACCACTTGTCGGTCTCCGAAACGACGAGGAGCATGCATGCCAATGTCAGAAGCGCCATCCATTCGTTGAAGGAAACAGGTTGTAAAAGGAGGATGCCGCTGAGGATCGGCATGTGCATGGCCAAAATATGGATCGCCTGTGCAGCAAGCACGGCCATGAGAAGCGGCAGATTGCCGCCGAACCCCTGCTTGAACAGCGATTGGCGCTCTGAGCGGCTGTTGCAGGTCTGGACGTTCTCGAACAGCACGAAGAGCAGGAGCAGCGGGTTACGCGCGGCTGCGTCGGAATAGCCGTTCTGCAGCAGCCAATAGAAGACGGAAAAGCCGCCAAGTCCCATGACAAGGGTCGAAACCAGCACGCGCCGCAGCATCAAAGCGTCGAGGATCGGCTCGCAGGGTTTTCGGGGCGGACGGCGGAACTCGTCACCTTCGGCTCTTTCGGGGTGCCCAGCTCGGTGGCCGAGCCAGTCGCCGTGACGAGCCCTCGACCGCGCCCGCGCACGATCATGCTTGCGGCAAAGACTTGTGAGGCGCCGTTGCCGTTTGCCGATTTGTGAACCGGTGCGGATTCGCCGGTCACTAGGATTCGCCACATTGCAAGTCGCAAGAAGCTTGAGATCGGCTGGCGCGCGTCCACCGGACCCCAGTACGACAAGATCGCCGGGCACGAGCGCGGCTGCGGCAACCGCCTGCTACGCGCCATCGCGGATCACCTGTGCGACCGGCTGTTCGAGGTCGCGCAGGACAGCGGCTGCCTTGCCGGCCGAATATTCCTGGAAAGCGCCCATCACGCCGTTGAGGACGAGAACGACGGTGATGAAGACCGCGTCCTTCACACCGCTGACAAAGGCGGATACGACTGCAGCGCAGACGAGGATTTAGATCAGCGGACTGAGGAACTGGTAAGCGAAGACGACGAGGAAGCCGGGCGCCGTCGGTTTCGGCAATTCGTTGCGATCATGCAGGCGCAACAGCGCCTCCGCCTCGGGTTGCGAGAGGCCCGCCGGGTCGTGGTGGATTTGACCACCTCATTCATGCCCCATAAGGGCGGCATGTCGGTTCAGCCCACCTTGATTTTCGTCAAACGGGCCCGATCAGCGGAGCGAAGACGCGCCGGTTGTCGCGCGCGCTTCGCATCCCTCCCTCAAATCCCCTTACGCCCCAACGTTTCGACTTCCGTGAGAAAGCGCCTGCGCCTCGCGTCATCCGTCCGCTGGATGAGGCCGGAGAAACTGTAACGCACGGGGCGGATGCCGGCAAAATTCAGAATGCTTTGGCTCAGGCACTTCACGCCATGGGTACCGAACCAGACGCGATAGACAAGCGTCGGCATGCTCATGGTTACGATGATGCGGGCCGAACAGCCGGAAAGCAGCATCTTCGTTCCGCCGTTTGCCAGATATTCGAAGGCGATGCCAGGGCGGATGACCTGTTCGAGAAAGGCTTTGAGCAGAGCCGGCATGGTGCCGAGCCGGGGCGGAAAGACGATGACAATGTGTTATGCCCATGCCACCGCCTCCGCCGCAGCGATCAGCCCTTCGGGCGGGCTGGGGCTCTCGAAGGCTTCCCGCGAGCGCAGAACGGGAAAATCGAGTTTCGAGATATCGAGCCGGCGCAGAATATAGCCGGCATCCGCAGCACTCTTGGCATAGGCATCGGCCAGTGCGCCGCAGAAATGGCGCTTATGGCCGTCAGGATGAGCGTCGATGATCAATATATGCTGCGGCATGATTGCTCCGGCCTCTTCGCAAACGTCGGCGTTCGACGGGATCCTGATCATGGTGCATTGGCGTGCATTGACCCATCGTAATGAACCGCAATTCCCAGCACTCTGCTTGCTGCCGGATCGCAGGATGCGTTGCCGGATATCGGCCATGATGGTCCGAACCTGAGGCCGCCTGGCGGCAAGCTGTTCAACGAGATTTCGAGCATCGGGTCGAATGCCGAACACCGCAGATGTGGTCGCAGGGACGGGCTAATGCGGATACTCGAACATGACGTAAGTCAAGGATGGACACGGGAACTGCCGGTAAAAGGGCGGCATGGACAAGAGCCGCAATATTCGATCGGAGGCCCAGTCTTGAGAAGGCAACAGCTTGCTATTTTGATTTCGGCCGCGATCGTTCTCGGCTCCAGTCCGCCCCTCCTGGCTCAAGATGGCGCTCCGGCCGTTGCCAGCCGCTTTGAGGCCTTGTGGAACAAGATGACGGGCCAGCGCCTGCCGGCAAACGTTTCCATGTCCAACGGCCGCATCGAAGCCCAGCAGATCCTGATTTCGGCAAAGTTCGCCGGCCGCCTCGCCGAGGTCCTCGTCAATGAGGGTGATATTATCGATGCCGGCGCCCCAATCGCCCGGCTCGATACAGCCGATCTCGATGCCCAGCTTGCAGGTGCCAAGGCACAGGTACGCCGCAGCGAGACGAGCCAGGTCGAAGCCGCGGCCTCGATTGCACAACGTGAGAGCGAGTTGACGCTTGCTCGCCAGGAGCTCCAGCGCGCGCAGTCGATGAGCGATACGGGCAGCGGCACCAAGCAACAGTTCGAGTTGCGGCGCAGCCAGCTCAATGTCGCAGAAGCTGCCGAGCGGGCGGCAGTGGCGAGCCGCGACGAGGCGGAAGCTGCGACCGAGGCTGCGAGAGCCGAGGTCGTGCGAATTCAGTCGCTGCTCGATGATGCCGTGCTAAAGGCACCACGCCGCGGCCGTGTCGAGTACAAGCTGGCGCAGACCGGGGAGGTGGTCGCAGCCGGTGCGCCGGTAGCGACGCTGCTCGACCTCTCTGACGTTTCCATGACAATCTTCCTGCCGGCAAGTGCTGCCGGCCGTCTGGCGATTGGCGACGAAGCCCGGATCATCTTCGATCCGGCGCCGCAATATGTCGTCCCCGCAACCGTTTCCTTCGTCGCGTCGGAGGCGCAATTCACGCCGAAGACGGTCGAGACGCAGGACGAGCGCGAAAAGCTGGTTTTCCGGGTGAAGCTCAGGATCTCGCCGGACCTGCTCAAGGGGTATGAATCGCGCGTCAAGACCGGTGTGAGGGGGATTGGCTATGTCCGCACTGACTCCGCGGCAGGTTGGCCGCCCGAGCTGCAAGTGAAGCTGCCGCAATGAAGGAGCCCGCCGTTCGCCTTACGGCGGTGACGCACCATTACGGTCATCAGGTCGCGCTCGATGCCGTCGATCTTACCATCCCCGCCGGCTGTATGGCCGGATTGATCGGACCCGACGGCGTCGGCAAGTCAACCCTGCTCGGCCTTGCAGCGGGCATCACCCGCATCCAGCAAGGGAAGATCGAGGTGCTTGGCGCCGAGATGGCCGCAGCGCGCCATCGCCGCGCCGTCTGCGGCCGCATCGCTTTCATGCCGCAGGGCCTTGGGCGCAACCTCTACCCGACGCTCAGCGTTGCCGAAAACCTCGATTTCTTCGGTCGCCTCTTCGGGCAGGGCGGGCAGCAGCGCCGGCAGCGCATGGACGAGCTGCTGCGCATGACCGGGCTCCTGCCGTTCCGCGACAGACCGGCCGGCAAACTCTCAGGTGGCATGAAGCAGAAACTCGGCATCTGCGCCTCGCTGCTGCACGATCCCGATCTCCTGATCCTCGACGAGCCGACGACCGGCATCGATCCGCTCTCGCGCCGCCAGTTCTGGGAACTTATCGATCGCATCCGCGAGCGGCGGCCGCAGATGAGCGTCATCGTCGCCACCGCCTACATGGAAGAGGCCAAGCGCTTCGACTGGCTTGCCGCGTTGCACGCAGGCAAGCTGATTGCCACCGGAAGTCCCATGGAGATCATGCGGCACGCAGGTCAAAAGACCCTCGAAGCAGCTTTCACAGTGCTGATGCCGAATGCCAGCAGGACGAACCTGAGCCCGCTAACCGTGACGCCACCCGTCATCGTCGACGAGCCGCCCGCGATTGAGGCGGAAGGGCTGACCTGCCGCTTCGGCGATTTCGTTGCCGTCGATCATGTCAGCTTTCGGATTCCAAAAGGCGAGATTTTCGGTTTTCTCGGCTCCAACGGCAGCGGCAAGAGCACGACGATGAAGATGTTGACGGGGCTGTTGCCGCCAAGCGAGGGCAAGGCGAGGCTGTTCGGCCAACAGCTGAAGGCCGCCGATATCGACACCCGCAAGCGCGTCGGTTACATGTCGCAGGCTTTTTCTCTCTATGGCGAGCTGACGGTACGCCAGAACCTGATGCTGCATGCCCGTCTTTTCGCCCTGCCTCCCAGTGAGATCGGGCCGCGGGTTGCCGAGATGCTTGCCGAATACGATCTTGCAGACGTCGCCGACCAGCGGCCGGAGGATCTGCCGCTCGGCATGCGCCAGCGCCTGCAGCTCGCAGCGGCCGTCATCCACAAACCGGAGATTCTGATCCTGGACGAGCCGACGTCCGGCGTCGATCCGGTGGCTCGAGATGTTTTCTGGCGTTCGCTGATCACGCTGTCACGGTTCGACGGTGTGACCATTTTTCTGTCGACGCATTTCATGAATGAGGCCGAGCGCTGTGACCGCATTTCGCTGATGCATGCCGGCAAAGTGCTGGCGATCGGCAGCCCGGCAGAACTCTGCGCCGAGCGCGGCAAGGCGACGTTGGAGGAAACCTTCATCGAGGTACTGACCGAAGCTGGAATGGGCGAGGGCACCGATGCCGGCGCCGGGGATATGGCGCTTGCCGGAGAGACCGCCCGGCCCGCCCGGCGCTTCGATCTCCGCCGGCTGTGGGCCTATGCGCGGCGTGAGACGCTGGAGATCCTGCGCGACCGGGCGCGGCTCATTTTTGCACTGCTCGGGCCAGCCCTGCTGATGATCACTTTTGGATATGGCATTTCCTTCGATGTCGAGCATTTGCCTTTTGCCGTCTACGACCAGGACCAGTCGGCGGAAAGCCGGCAGCTGGTAGAGAGCCTGCAGGGCTCGCGCTACTTCCAGGAGCGGCCGCTGATCACCTCATCCGGGGAACTTCAGGACCGGTTGCAAAGCGGCGAGCTGATGGTGGCGATCGAGATCCCGCCCGATTTCGGCCGCGACCTGATGCGGCAGGAGACGCCGGAAGTCTCCGTATGGCTCGACGGGGCCATGCCGTTCCGTGCCGAGACGGCGCGAGGTTATGTCAATGGTCTCGTCTCTTCCTATCTTGCCGATGCCTCGGCACGGCGGACCGGCCGGTCCGTTTCATCCTATCCCGTCGATATCGAAAGCCGCTTCCGCTATAATCAGGATTTCAAGAGTGCAAATGCGGTCGTCCCGAGCGTCATCATGCTTATGCTCGTCTTGATCCCGGCGATCATGACGGCGCTCGGTATCGTCAAGGAGAAGGAGACCGGCTCGATCGCCAATTTTCAGGCGACGCCTGTCACCCGCATCGAGTTCTTGCTCGGCAAGCAGCTTCCCTATGTGGCGATAGCCTTCGTCAGCTTCCTGATGCTCCTGCTGATGATGCGGTTCGTCTTTGGCGTGCCCGTCAAGGGCTCTGTTGGCCTGCTCGCAGCCGGTTCGATCCTCTATATCCTTTCAACCACGGCTTTCGGCCTCGTCGTGTCGAGTTTTGTGCGCAGCCAGGTGGCGGCGATCTTCGCGACGGCGATTGTTGCCACCATCCCGGCAGTGAATTTTTCCGGGTTGATGGTGCCGGTTTCATCACTCTCCGGCGGCGGGCGGTTCATGGGGCTGCTCTTTCCCTCGGCCTGGTATCAACCTTTGAGCGTCGGCATCATCACTAAGGGGCTCGGCATTGCCGAACTCTGGCCAAACCTGGTTGCCCTTGCCGGCTTCGGTGTCGCATACGTCGGCGCGGCGCTTGTCGCACTCAGGAAAAGGAGTGCCTGACATGTGGGGCAAGCTCAACCGGATCTTCCGTCTCGGTATCAAGGAACTCTATAGCCTGAAGGCCGATCCCGTGATGATGGTCCTCATCGTCTACACGTTCACGATTGCCGTCTACACGGTCTCGACCGGTGCCAAGCTGGAGGTCGAGAATGCCTCGGTCGCCGTCATCGACGAGGACCGCTCGATGCTGTCTATGCGGCTGCGGGATGCGATGCTGAAGCCCTTTTTCAAGGAGCCAGTGCTGATCGGCGCCGATGAGGTGGATGCGGCGATGAATGCGGGCCACTTCGTCTTCGTCCTCGAAATCCCCCCGAAATTCGAGGAGGACGCGATTGGCGGCCGTCGGCCATCGCTGCAGCTCGATATCGACGCGACAGCTATGTCCCAGGCCGGCAACGGCGCCTCCTATATCCAGAATATCATCTTGCGAGAGGTGGAAACGGCGCTGCCGAACAGAGTAGCCGCGGCGTCGATCAACCTCGTCGTCAGCGCACGCTTCAATCCCAATCTTCAGTCGACGTGGTTCACGGCGGTTATGCAGGTCATCAACAATGTGACGATGCTATCGGTTATCCTGACCGGTGCGGCGCTGATCCGCGAGCGGGAGCATGGCACGATCGAACACCTACTCGTCATGCCTGTCACACCGGCGGAGATCATGATGTCGAAAGTCTGGGCGAACGGCCTGGTCATCGTCCTCGCAGCGGTGTTGTCGCTCACAGTCGTAGTCGAGCGGCTGCTTTCGGTGCCGATCGCCGGTTCGATCGGCCTCTTCGTCTTCTGCGCACTGCTTTACCAGTTCTCCGTCACCTGGCTCGGCATCCTGATTGCGACAGCCTCGAGTTCCATGGCGCAGTTTGGCCTTATTTCGATGCCGATTCTCATCACGATGAATCTGCTTTCCGGCAGCACGACCCCGATGGACAGCATGCCGCTCTGGCTGCAATACGTGATGATAATCTCACCCACACCGCATTTCGTTTCGTTGTCGCAGGCAATCCTTTATCGCGGCGCCGGTTGGGATTCGGTCTGGCAACAGGCTGTCGTTCTCGGGATGATCGGTATGCTTTTCTTCACGATAGCCCTCGTCCGTTTCCGTCAGACATTGGCGGATGTCCGCTAAGAGCTATTCCTCCAAAAACAAAAGATCGTCTGCCAAAACGGATTTGGTTGCGCGACTTCTTTAGGTCGATGTTATGGCCGCCGGGCGGGTCATCATCCCTTACGAAGTTCAACGGAAGGGTGAAGACGAATCCCGACGTCAGTTGCGACGCCGGCATCAGGTCGTAGCGATGGGAGAGCCAGGAGCTCGCGAAAGACCAGCCATGGCTGTCAGGGGCGTATGCGAATATCGAGGTCGTGCAAACCAAGGCCAGCGGGCACCCTTTGGTGCAATCCGGTTTGACGGATTGCTGTTGCGGGCAGCACGGCATTTCCTTAGCGTATGCAACCGGCCGATTGGCCGTGTGCCGATCCAGGCGCCCGACACGGGTCAATCGGTTAGTATCCGGTTGCCTCTAGATGTCGCAGCTAGCCTGCAATCCAAATCGTTGCAGGATATGCGTTGGGTAGGCACGCGCCCGTTCGCAGAGATCTTCAAGTTGCTCTTCGTTGACGTCGGCAAGAATCCCTGTGCGCACGAGAACCGAATCCAGGCCAGCTGACTTTGCACCCAAAATATCGTGATCGATGCTGTCGCCGATGCAGACGACCCGGCGACGGTCGGTGATGCCTACGAGCCTCAATGCATGTTCGTAGATTTCTGGATAGGGTTTTCCGAGCCAGGTTACCGGCCCACCCATGCTCTCGTAGAGCTTGGCAATACTTCCTGCTCCCGGAGCAATGGAACCATTGTTCAATTTATGGATGTCGGGGTTGGTGCAGTAGCAGGGGACGCCTCGTCCCGCCGCTGGACGCAATATTTCGCGGTAGTCGTCCATAGGTATACGTTCGGCTTCGCTGCCGGAGATAATGACAATGTCGGCGTCGAACGCGGTGTGCGTGGGAACCAGTCCTAGACGATCGGCAAGATTGCTGTCCCCACCACTGGAGATCGTCAGGCATCTCGCTTTTTTCCTGGGGGCGTTTTCGGGCCGCGACAGAACGTCGAACGCCACGTCTCCGGATGTGACAAAGAAGTCGAAGCTTCCCGGCGAGAAGCCGAGCTTGACGAGGCGCTCGGCGTTGTATTCGCCGCTTCGGCCGGAGTTCGACAGGATGACCATTTTTTTGCCTGCCGACGCGACTTCGGCCAAGGCCGCGATAGCGCCCTCGTATGGGCCGGCGTCATCCCTTAGAACTCCGAATTGATCGACGAAGAAGATGTCGTATCCCTGAATCAACCGAGACAGCGTGATCGGCATGACCTTAGGCATTGGCGTTGCCCAACCTAGAGAGAACCAAAGCGGCCGTACCAACAGCCGCCTCCACCGATCTCGCGGCCAGAGTCTCGATACCCATGGCTCGGGCCCTCATTGCGGTCCACACTTGATTGCGCGCTCCCCCGCCTACCGTTCGAAGGCTCGCGAGCGCTGGCGCCCCCAGTTCGCGCAATCGCTGGTATCCCAGTCGTTCAATCTCCGTCATGCCCTCGAGGATAGCCTGAAAGAAATCACTGTCGTCGGCGGGTCGCGGCGTAAGCCGGGGTGGATATTGCGGATCGTTGATCGGGAAACGTTCACCCGGGCGGAGGAGAGGATAGAAATCGAGACCCAGTTTGCGGCCTGGATCGATCTTCTTTGTGAGTTCGTCCAGCCGGTCGTCACCGATCAAGGCGCGCACGACGTTTCCACCGCTGTTGGAAGCGCCGCCAGCAAGCCAGAACCGGCCGACGCGATGCGAATATATGCCGTACTCCGGCGCGTTGATAGGAGCGTGCGACGCCAATTTGAGAACGATCGTCGACCCCAATGCAGTCACAGCGTCGCCTATGGTCGACGCTCCCGTAGCCAGAAACGAAGCGCACCCGTCAGTCGTGCCCGCGTGAAACCAGGCTGAACTGGGCAGGCCCACCTTCCGGAGGAATCCTCCTACCGGTGTTATCCTCTCGCCTGCGCGATAGACGAGAGGCAACCTGGATACGTCCATTCCCGCCACTTCGATCCAATCCGGCCAGCGTTCCACTTCCAGATCGAAACCAGTCTTAAGCGCGTTGTTTTCGTCGCTGACGCGCCCTGGACAGCCCAATTTCATCAAGATCCAGTCGGCTTGATGGACGACTGAGTGAGCGCCGTCGAGGCGCGACAAATAGATTGCCCGGGCCAGTCCCGAGTTTGCCCCGACCGCCGCGCTGCCCGCCGGGGCCTCCTTTGCTATGCTGTCGACGATTGCAGCATCCGGGCAGGGATCATTGTACATGAGGGCCTGGCCCGTCGGCTCGCCGGCACGATCAAGCGAGAGAACTGTTCCGGAGGTCCCGTCGACGGCGACGCCTTCGATTGAGCTGAGCTCCGTTGTTTTGGCGAGACGCTCGACTGCCTCTTCTACCCTGTTCCACCAGCATACAGGCTGACGCATCTCGTCGGGCGACGCGAACGGTGCGGAGGCGAAGCCGACTGGGTTGCCCGCACGGTCGATAGCCGAGGCCCGAGCGCCGGACGTTCCGATATCGATTCCGATTGCAGCGGCCTGACTTTTTTCCGCGCTCACGCGTTCCGCCTTTCCGAGCCTCGGTCTAGCGCCTGTCGATATTGCTCCGCTTCCCAGTGCGTCAATTGGTATTCGTCGTCGTTCGAGAGATACACGACCGAAGCCTCTTCCGGGATTCGGCTCACTACCTCCGCCAGGCAGCGGGCCATAACCTCGCCACCCGCAGTGAGCGTGCTCGACAAGAGTATTCCCTTGTCTTGGACGATTAGCATTTTCGGCGCTTCGCGACCTTCCCGATGCGACGTAGCTTCGAGGTCGGCAGCACTTTGCCCCTCCGAGAGCACACCGATCTCGGTTCCAAGGAAAATGACGTGGTCCGGATAGAGTGATCCGCCGAGTGCGATCCTCCGATTGGCCTCCGAAAGTGCCACGGCATGGCTTTCCCATTCGCGGGCCGGGTGATAACCGGAATTCTTCGCGATCCGCTCCAGCGCATCGATGTCGGGGGAACCATTATTCCGCGAGGGACATGAAAGCGCCTTCGTGACACGGTGGATCCGATCGGCTACTTCCTCCACCGTGCTGCCGCACACGATGATGCCGTGATTGAACAGGATCAGGATATCGGGCATCGATGCGGCCGCTTTCTCGATTTCCCTGGCGAGCGGCGTCCCCGGACGCCTGTACGGTATTGTCGCCCAGGTGAGGTCGGAAACAGCGCTCATGCGCGCAGACAACTCTGCCTCGCGGTCCTCAAGGACAGCCAGAGCGATCGCATTGACGCAATGATAGTGTGCGACGACTCGATTTTTGAGCGCCGCGTGAAAGCTGGTCTCGATCGATGGCCGAAGTCCACTGGAATTCAATTCGGAAACGACGAAATCGGTGGATTTCTCGGCCCGCGGATCGCCTTCGCGCAGGGCCGCGATCAGCGGATCAACCACAACCGGGACCATGATGTCTTCAGCACCCGCCCTGGAAAGCCACGTGCCCGATGCCTTTACCCACATGACGCCGTCGCTCTTGATGGACGTATTACCGCCTGCGCCCTGCGTCTTGAGGATATCGCTGCCGATCTGACTGGAGAGCCGGAGGAAGTCTCTGAATAGCTCGGTGTCCCTGAGGTCCGGTTTGGTCATGTCGTCTCCCTCCTGTTGCCCTGACGGTCGCCTCCTTGTCCGGGGTGAAGGCGTGAGCGAACTTTTGCGCGATCCTATAAATGTGATTGCAGATCGTCAATGATGAAGATTTCCCTTCATCTAGTGTTGCGATCTTTCCGCTGATATGATTATAGTTCGTCATAGACGCTGAGGGAGAAGCGTCGTTGGAGGCCCGCTTTGAACGATTCCGATCGCCACCGTCTGATCGCCGAGATGCTTCGCGAACGGCCCTTTGCGTCGGTTCGCGATTTGCAGGAGCGACTTGGGGTCTCTCCTGCGACGATACGGAGGGATATCGACAAGCTTCACGAGATTGGGGTCGCCCGGAAGGTTTACGGCGGGATTTCCGCGAACGAGCCGTCGACCACGGCGCGCCTTTCCGCTCGTCCCTATGACGAGAACCGCGACATAGCGGTCGATGCCAAGCGTGCGATCGCCGAAACCGCCGCGGGGCTGGTGCGGGATGGAGATTCGATTATCGTGCACGCCGGATCGACCTGCTATCAACTCGGTCTGAAATTGGCTCGCCGCAACGTCCGCCTCTACACAAATTCCATGCCCCTGGCCGCATATGTCGGCGAGCATGGGACTTGCCATCTGACTTTGGCGGGCGGGGTGCTGTACCGCGAGCCGGGAATTATCCACGACGCGTCAGCGGGCGCGCCCGACTTCTTCGCCTCACGATTTTTCGTAGGGACCCAGGGTATCAGCAGCGAGGGGCTTCTTGAATCGCACCCGTTGTTGACGAAAGCGATTGGGGAGTTGAGCAGTTGTGCAGACGAAATCGTCGTTCTGGCAGATAGCCGCAAGCTCTCGATCCAACCGCGCAATGTCGTCCTCCCGCTTTCGCGTATCGGCACGATCGTCATCGACGACGGACTCTCGGATGTCGGAGCAAAGATGCTTGAGGATGCGGGTGTTACGATAATGATCGCGACGGTGGGAGGTCAGGCATGACGCCATCAAACGCGATCGCGGTCTTCGATCTCGGCAAGACCAATTCGAAACTATTTATCTTCGATACAGACGGGTCCGTACTCTCGGAAACGCGAACAAAGCCGTTGTGGGTCGAGTACGAGGGTTTTCGCGTACTCGACGACGAGGCTCTCTACGAATGGATGAAGACCTCGCTCACGCGTGCGGTCGAAAACCATTCGGTCGGACACGTCATCTTCTCCGGTCATGGCTGCACATTTGCGCTCGTCGAGCAGGATCACCTCGTCCATCCGATCCTCGACTATGAACAGGAACCTCCTCCGTCGCTGGCAGATCGGATCGAGCTATCTATCCCTCCCTTCTTAGAGACATACTCTCCAAAGCTGCCGCTGGGTTTCAACTACGGGCGGCACATGCTGTGGCTGGAGGCCGTCAAGCCCGAGGCGCTAAACTGCGCCGATGCTGTTCTTTCCTATCCGCAGTTCTGGTCGTGGAAATTCTCTGGTCGCAAGGTCTCGGAAGTCTCCTATATCGGCTGCCACTCTCACTTGTGGGCACCCCTGCTCGGCGATTTCAGCAGTCTTGTCGACAGCCGAGGATGGCGTGAGAAGATGCCCGATTTCGAAAAAGCGGGGGCTGCCTTGGGCCGCTGGGAGGGCGTTTCGGACGAGGGGGCTGCACTCTCGGTCGTGGTCCACAATGGTGTGCACGACAGCAATTCGGCGCTCTACTATTATCGTTCTGTCGGCTTCGAGGATTTCACCCTTGTATCGACCGGCACTTGGGTGGTGATTTTCAATTCGGCGTGCCCCTTCGATGCGCTGGACGAGCATCGGGACATGCTGGCGAACGTAACGGTCGACGGCAGGCCAGCGCCGACAATCCGGTTCATGGGCGGCAGAGAGTACGATATTGCAAGCGGCGGCTGGAACAAGCCGATCAGCCTCGAAGCACTATCACGCGTGATGGCAAAAGGCGTGTTCGCATTGCCGTCGTTCGCGCCGGGCGGGCCGATGCAGGGCTTCGAAGGCCGGTTCGTGGGACCGGAGGTCGAAGGCGAGGAGAGGGCGGCAGTTGCGCTTCTCTACGTGGTTCTCATGACCAGTCTGTCTCTCGATCTCATTCGATCCGAGAACGCGATCGTCATAGACGGGGGCCTGGTTAAGACAGGCTTTTTTGCCGAGATACTTGCACAGCTGCGTCCTGAACAGCCGGTCTTCACCAGCCCGACCGCTGAAGGCAGTGCATTTGGGGCTGCGGCACTTGTTCTCGACACCCTTGGTCAAAAAACCTTCGCGAATGAAACAAGACAAGTTGCGCCGTCTGGGCTCTTTGGCCTCGAGGCCTACCGCGACGCGTGGAAGGCGATGGCTGAGATTGACGAACCGGAAGCGACGCAGCCAAGGAAGGAGTTCCACGCATGAGCGCGGCAAACACCGAAATGCGCGTACCCGTTCTGGAGATGCGTAATATCAGCAAGACGTTCGCGAGCACAAAGGCGCTCACCAATGTTTCGCTGACGGTCTATCCGGGAGAAGTCCACGCGTTGATGGGAGAGAACGGGGCTGGCAAATCGACCCTGATGAAGGTTTTGTCCGGGGCCTATGTCGCGGATCCTGGCGGCGCCGTACTCGTTGAGGGAACGCCCATCGTGGCGGGAGATCCGATCAAGGCCAAGGCAAACGGCATATCGGTCATTTACCAGGAACTGTCGCTCGCCCCAAACCTGACGGTTGCCCAGAACATGTTCCTGGGTGCCGAGCCATCACGCTATGGCGTCGTCGACAAGGCTGCGGCACGCGCCCGTGCCGAGCCAATCCTCAAGCAACTGGGCACGACGTTCGGTCCGGCGCAGCTCGTGGCGACGCTCTCGCTGGGCGAACGTCAGATGGTGGAAATTGCCCGAGCACTCACCACCAATGCGAAGATCATCGTCATGGACGAGCCGACCACTTCACTGACTTCAAGGGAGACGGAGCGCCTGTTCGAGGTCATCGCGGGCCTCAAGGCACGGGGCATCGCCGTCATCTATATCAGTCACAGGATGGAGGAAATCTACGCGCTCGCAGATCGCGTCAGCGTCCTGCGGGACAGTGCTTACGTGGGCACGCTCGAGCGTGAACAGCTATCGGCCGACCGACTGGTCTCCATGATGGTCGGTCGCGATCTCTCGACCTTCTACAAGAAGGAACACCGTACGGCGCTTCACGGGGCCAAAACCGTCCTCTCCGTGACAGATATCGGTGACGGTCGCCGGGTTCTCGGGTGTTCATTCGATGCAAAGGCAGGTGAAGTCCTTGGTATCGCCGGTCTGGTCGGATCCGGACGGACGGAGCTGGCGCGTCTTATTTTCGGTGCGGACCATAAAACGACCGGCACTGTGTCCCTCGAAGGCAAAGAGCTCGCCATCAGTGGTCCTCGCGACGCGATGGAAGCCGGGATCGCGTATCTCACCGAAGACAGGAAAGGTCTCGGACTTTTCCTCGATATGACGATCAACGAGAACATCAACATCGGCGTTATCGGCAAAGACGCCGGCCCCGGCGGTATCCTCAATTTCGCCGCCGCCCGGGAGCGTGCGGCCCGTGCCATAAAATCACTTTCCATTCGCACATTGAGCGCAAGCATCAATGTCGGCGCGCTGTCGGGTGGAAACCAGCAGAAGGCACTGATCGCTCGTCTCCTCGAAACGAAGCCCAAGGTCATCATTTTCGACGAACCGACACGCGGCGTCGACGTGGGGGCGAAGTCCGAGATTTACCGGATAATCGACGAACTCGCTCAGGCAGGCATAGCGATCGTGGTGATCTCGAGCGACTTGCCGGAGATCATCGGCATCGCCGATCGCGTCCTCGTCATGCGCGAAGGCCGGATCGCGGGCGAAGTGCTGGCGACGCCCAATCAGCCAATCAGCCAGGAAGCCATCATGGCCTTCTCCACCGGATCGGCATCGAAAGTCGCCTGAAGCCGGATAACAAAGACGACGGGATTAAAGATATGACCTCGACATCAACCGACCAGCCGAACGCGGGCAAGGCAAAATTCAGATCGACGCTCACCGCGCTCGGTATGTTGCCCGTGCTCGTCATACTGGCCATCGGCTTTCACCTGTTGAGCGGTCGCTTTTTAAGCGTCAACAACCTGTCGATCGTCATGCAGCAGGCATCGATCAACACTGTCCTGGCCGCCGGAATGACGTTCGTCATCCTGACGGGCGGCATCGATCTCTCGGTAGGCTCCATCCTTGCTGCCTCGGCTATGGTGGGCGTGATCGTGTCTCTCTGGCCGGACATCGGCATGCTGGGCATTCCGGCTGCGATCGGCGTCGGTCTCGCTTGCGGTGTTGTCAACGGAACAATCATTTCTGCGCTCAAGCTTCCGCCCTTCATCGTCACGCTCGGCTCACTGACCGCGATGCGCGGCATCGCCCGACTGCTTGGCAATGACACGACGGTTTTCAATCCCGACCTGCCGTTCGACTTCATCGGAAATGGCAGTTTCTTCGGCGTCCCATGGCTCGCGATCATCGCTCTGGCGACAATCCTGATCTCGTGGTTCATCCTGAAGCGCACGGTATTGGGGACTTGGATCTATGCTGTCGGCGGAAACGTGGAGGCAGCGCGCCTTACGGGCATCAAGGTTCCGCTGGTGCTGCTCTTCGTCTACTCGATGTCGGGTCTGCTCTCAGGGCTTGGGGGCGTGATGTCGGCGGCTCGCCTGTATGCCGCAAACGGCCTGCAGCTTGGCCAATCGTACGAACTTGATGCCATCGCCGCTGTTATTCTGGGCGGCACCAGCTTTGTCGGCGGTGTCGGTTCGATCTGGGGCACCCTCATCGGAGCCCTCATCATCGCGGTGCTGTCCAACGGCCTCATCCTCGTCGGTGTTTCGGACATCTGGCAGTACATCATCAAGGGACTTGTCATCATCGTTGCCGTGGCGCTCGACCGCTACAGGCTGAAAGGACTTAGCCGCACCTAAAGTGTGGCTGGAGGAACCGGGTTGCCGGATAACAGGCGCAGGAAGCGCCATAAGGAGGAAAATATGCGCATGATTTCGAAACTGCTCGCAGCGACTGCTCTGGCCGCAGCAATTGCAATGCCGGCAGCCGCCAAGGACCTTCAGAAGATCGGCATTTCCGTCGGTCTGCTTGGCAACCCGTTCTTCGTTGCGACCATCAAGGGCATCGAGGATCGCGCCAAGGAAATCAATCCGAACGTTCAGGTCACCTCGGTCTCGGCCGACTACGACCTCAATAAGCAGGTTTCGCAGATCGACAGCTTCATCGCTGCTGGCGTTGACATCATCATGTTGAACGCCGTCGATGCCAAGGCAATCGCCCCTGCCGTCAAGAAGGCCCAGGCTGCCGGCGTTATCGTCGCCGCCTTCGACGTTTCGGCCCCTGGCGCTGACGTCACCGTCATGACGAACAACATCAAGGCTGGTGAAGAGGCGTGCCAGTACATCGTCGATCAGCTCAAGGGTAAGGGTAACGTCGTCATCATCAACGGGCCTGCTTCTTCATCGATCCTCGACCGCGTCCAGGGTTGCAAGAACGTGCTGGCGAAGAGCCCGGACATCAAGATCCTGTCCGACGACCAGAACGGTCAGGGTTCGCGCGATGGCGGTCTTGCCGTCATGCAGGGCCTGCTGACGCGCTTCGACAAGATTGACGCCGTCTTCGCCATCAACGACCCGACTGGCATCGGTGCGGAACTTGCCGCCAAGCAGCTGAACCGCAACGAGTTCTTCATCACCGCCGTCGACGGTGCTCCGGACATTGAAAAGTCGCTCGCAAGCGGCAATTCGATGATCAAGGCATCAGCTTCCCAAGACCCCTACGTCATGGCCGGCGACGCGCTCAAGATGGCTGTCGACGTTCTGAACGGCAAGAAACCGGCGGAAAACACCGTGCTTCTCGACCCGAAGCTCATCACGGCTGACAACGTCAAGGACTACAAGGGCTGGACCGCAGCTCGCTAACGTTTCCTCCCGGGAGCTCGCCGGTGCTGTCAGGCTCGGCGAGCCCTTTCTTCAATGGAATAGGATTTAGAGCCATGTCCAAAATCGGCGTCCACTCTTTCGTTTGGAGCGCTGGCTCGTCTCGCGACGAGCTTGAGCGCACGCTTGCGAGATCGCATGAACTCGGCTTCAAGCTCGTGGAGTTTTCATATCTCGATCCCAAGCTGGTCGACGTGAAGTGGCTCTCGTCTCGCATCCGGGAACTGGATCTCGATGTCGCAGTGAGCATGGGCCTGCCGGCTGATGGCGACATCTCCAGCAATAATCCGGCGGTGGTCGCCAACGGTGAGGCCATATTGGACAGAGCGGTTGCGCTCGTCCGCGATCTTGGTGGCACAAAACTCGCCGGCATCTTGAGTTCCTCGCACGGAAAACAGGAGCGCGCATTATCTCGCAAGGCATGGGATACCAGCGTCAGCACGCTTTCACGCGTCGCCGATCGCGCAAGGGAAGCAGGCGTGACCCTCAATCTCGAGATCGTCAACCGTTTCGAAAGCAATATGCTCAATACGGCAGCCCAAGGTCTGGCCTACATCAACGACACAGGTGCTTCGAACGTCTTTCTGCATCTCGACACCTTCCACATGAACATTGAGGAAGCTGACGTCGGATTGGCAATACGCAATGCCGCCGATAAAATCGGCTATGTCCACATCGGTGAAAGCCATCGCGGATTTCTTGGGACCGGCAACATCGATTTTGCCGCGATCTTCGATGCTTTGATCGCCATCGGATGGGACGACTACGTCACGTTCGAATCCTTCTCAACGGCTATCGTTGACAAAGACTTGTCGTTGAAGACGGCGATCTGGCGAAATCTCTGGGACGATAATGTTGCGTTGGCTCGGCATGCACGCCAGTTCATTGAACTCGGCTTGGAAACCGCGCGGCTCAAAGCCGAGCTCGTCAAGAATGCTCAAGCGCCATCAGCATAGAGTTGTCGAACAAATAATATCGAGCAGGGGCAAAGCACCAGACCGCGAAGCCCTTGCCTGCATTCATTACCGTCCAACTTCTTGGGGATTCCTGGAACAAAACGAGAATAAGGACTGGCTCGCCAATTTGTAAGCGTTACGAAGATCTTTTCGAGCTGATCGGATCGGCGACCCGACAGTCGTAGTACGCATCATCGATCTGTGTCTTGAAGAACAGGTGGGCGGGTCGGTCATCGCCGGCGATCTCTACGATGGCGATCAGACGTCGATGAAGAGCGCGAGGTTCCTAGCCGAGCAGCGTGCGCGTTTGCACGAGGCAGGTATCAGGGCGTTTATAATACGCGGCAACCATGATGCGCTTTCCAAAATCACCGCCGAGCTAGTCATGCCGGACTCCGTCAAAGTGTTCGGTTCCTTAGCTGAAACCATTGCCATCGACCGCGCTCCCGGTGGATTCCCCGTCGCCATACACGGCTGAGTTTTGCCAAGCCGCAAGCGTCCGACCTCCGCCAATCGATGTGGTCCTCGAGGCCAAAAGCTCATTGGAGCGCCTTTCTTCCGTAGTGTCCGCCGACCATCTAGTTGGCCGTAAGCGGGGCCGCCGAACTCGCATGGCGCATCCGGCGAGACGCCGACCTTCTCGCACCGAGCTCGAGACGCACGGCGCGGTCATCGGGAATGTCTGGATCGAGAAAGTCGTTACGTCGCCGGTCGCGCCCACACGCCTGGATGCGCGGCCGGGTGCCTTGGACGAACTCGCGACGATCATCGACAGCGAGATCCACGGCTCGACCGAGTATCGGCGACGGAAAACACCCGACAGCTACCACCGCCGCTGATAGAAATTCAGTGTCGGAAACCCGACCAAGGATCATGATCGCTTTCTTCCAGGTGCGGCGCCTCCAGTTAAGATGGGCATTTCGGCGCCACCAGAAAGATGATTCAAATATAATCCAAGCATTCCAGACGAATGAAGAGACTTCACACTCATATTTGTCGCTCGAAAATATGCGTTGTTCTTCAATGAATAAAATCTCGTGTTAAACGCGAAATAATATTAACTTTATATGATGCATTGATTTAGATTGGGAAAATATTCCCTTATTGATCTCGGCCGTTTTGCAATATTTGGGACATTCGCAGATATCTCCTGCACTTTTCCGTTGGCAATTGACCGCGCCGAGAACATTGTCATAATAATTTTGCACACGTGCTCAATTTTGTCATTCGGTCGTTACGTTCGCCCCCTAGAGCGAGATACGCCACGTTTTTCGTGGGGCTTGCGGAACGGCCATCAACACCAGTGATGACCCGTCAAGAGGCCTCACACTGCTCTTTGGGGAGACGAAGAAGATGACCATTTTGCCGACACTGAAATCGCTTACCATAGCGGCCGCTATTCTGGCCTCGACCTCCGCATTCGCACTTGCCAAGGACGTTCACATCAGCGTCTGGGCCGGCGGCACCGGTCCGAACGACGTTTATCGCCTCGATGCCATTGAGATCGCTGCCCAGCAGCTTCAGCGCGAAGCTGCGCTGAAGGGCGAAGATCTGAAGATCATTGTAGAAAAGACCCCTTATTCCGGCTGGGACGATTTCAAGCAGGCTCTGACGCTTGCCGCCGAAGCTAAGAAGGCTCCGAACATCGTCGTCAGCGGCCATGAAGATATCGCTCCCTGGTCGCAGGCCGGCCTTATCGTTCCGGTCGAAGACTATGTCGACCTCGATTCCTGGCCATTGAACGACATCTACGAAAACCTGATGCAGATCGCCTCCTACAATGGTTCGGTCTACGGTATCCCGCAGGACGCCGAATCCCGCCCGATGCTGTTCTGGAAGCCGCATATGAAGGCGATCGGCTACAGCGATGCTGACCTTGACGCGCTGCCGCAGAACGTCAAGGACGGCAAGTACACGATGAAGAACCTGCTCGAAGACGCCAAGAAGATGCAGGACAAGGGCCTCGTGCAGCCCGGCTACGGCTTCTATCCGCGTACCAGCAACGGTCCTGATTACTGGCAGTTCTACACCTCCTTCGGCGGCGTCATGGAAGAAAACGGCAAGCTCGTTTTCGACAAGGCTTCCATGAAGCGCACCTATCAGTTCTTCGCAGACGCCGTTGCATCGGGCGTCACCAAGAAGAACCATATCGGCATGCCGGGCGACCAGTGGTGGAAGGAAGTCTCCTCCGGCAAGGCCGGTATCTGGGACGCCGGCACCTGGCACTATGCCCGCATGGTCAATCAGGAAGGTCTGAAGGACTTCTTCGGCAACATCGTCTTCACGCTAATCCCGGCCGGCGAAGGCGGCAAGGCCAACACGCTGACGCACCCGCTCGTCTACCTGCTGACGGCTGGCCACAGCGATGAAGACACTCAGATCGCCGCCCAGCTGATCACGATTGCTTCCGAGCCGCGCATCAACGCGCTGCATGCGATCAAGTCGGCTCACCTCGGCGTCTCCAAGTCCGAAGCGGCTGTCGATTTCTACGCCGCCGACCGCTGGGCTCGCGAAGCAACCGAACGCCTGCTGCCCTACGCCAATGCGATGCCGAACAATTCCGACTTCGGCACCTACTGGAACATCATGTGGAAGAACCTTGAAGCGTCCTGGACGGGCGCCAAGGCTGTCGACGCTGCCGTAAACGATGCCGAGAGCGAGCTGAAGAGCACGCTCGGCGACAAGATCGTCATCCGCTAAGATCGACGTACCTGCCGGGGGGCGGCCATGCGCTGCCTCCCGGTCCGTCGTCCAAGAGGGGACTTCCATGAGATCGTCCAGAACGCTCGGGCTGGTGATGATTTCGCCTGCGGCGATCATGATCATCCTGTTCTTCCTTTTGCCGGTCGTTCTGACGGCCGTCTTCTCGATGACGAACATGACGACCGCAACCAGTATTTCCGGCGGCGTCTATCAGGTCGCGCCGAATTCGCTGATCACGCTCAGATCCACCATGCCCGATATTGCCGATTTGCTCGGTGAACCGCGATATACGATCGACGAGGGCGGGCTCAAGGCGGTCGAGGGTCTCAATCTTTCCTCCGGCATCGTCTCGGAATTGCGCGAAAAACATATGGGTGAGGTCTTCCCGTCGCGCCGCGAAATCGAGCGCATGATCAAGGACCTGAAGGACCGTCCCTCGACGCGTGATGTCAAACAGATCTCTGACCAGTTCAACCGCTCGGTCGTCAATGCGCGCTTCGACAGCAGGGACCAGCTTTTCTCCGCGCTCGATGCGCTCGGCTTCAAGCTGACGCCGGAGCAGAAGGATACCGTGGCGAAGGCAACATATACCGGCTGGACTTGGACGACGGATAATTTCTCGCGCATGGCCTCCTCACCGGATATGGCCCGCGTTCTTCTCAACACCGTGCTCTATGTCGCGCTGGTGCTGATGATCTTCAACGTCGGTTACGCGCTGCTGCTTGCCATCTGGACCCATTATATGCCGGCCGCAACCGCGTCCTTTTTCCGTGGCGTCTGGCTGCTGCCGCGCATCACGCCCGTCGTCATCTATGTGATGCTCTGGAAGTGGCTGGCCTGGGATACCGGCTTCATTTCCACGTTGATGGGCAAATTCGGCTATCCACCGAAGAATTACCTGCTCGACAACGCCTTCAATGCCTGGGTCTTCGTTGTCATGATCAATGGCTTCATCGGCGCCTCCATGGGCATGCTGGTCTTCTCGTCGGCGATGAAGGCCATTCCGAAGAGCCAGTTCTACGCAAGCGAAGTCGACGGCGCATCACGCTGGCAGCAAATCCGCTACATCGTCCTGCCGCAGATGCGCTGGCCGATCCTCTTCGTCACCTGCTACCAGACGCTCTCGCTTCTTGCCTCGTTCAACGAAATCCTGCTTTCGACGAATGGCGGACCCGGCAGGGCGACGGAGATCTGGGCACTCGCGGCCTATCATACGGCGCTCAACAACTATGCCGGCAACCTCGAATATGGGCTGGGTGCGGCCATGGCCCTCGTGCTGGTCGTCATCGGCGTGACGTTGTCGCTGATCTATCTGCGCATCTTCAACTACGGCACGCTTGTCGCCAAGCCGCTGATTGAGGACTGACCATGACCGAGAAAGCGCAACCTTCCGCGAATTTCAGCAGTTGGCCGGTCATTGCCACGCTGGCGGTCCTCAGCCTGCCACTGCTCCTGATGTATGCGTATTTCTTCGTCGACACGGTAACGGTGAAGCAGGTGGGCTCGCTCTTGCCGTCAGGCTTCACCCTCCAGCCGTGGCGCTTCCTCTGGCAGACGACCGAGGGGAAGCCGAATATCTGGGTCGTGACGCTCAACACGCTGCTTTTCGCCGCCAGCACCACGAGCGTCGTCGTCATCGTCTCGTCGATGGCAGGCTATGTGCTGTCGCGGCTCAACGTCCCGGCGCGGGGATTTTTCCTCGCCGGCGTCATGGTGCTGCATGCCTTTCCGTCGGTGACGCTCATCATCTCAATTTTCATCGTGTTGCAGATGATCGGCCTCTACAATTCGCTGATCGGCGTGATCCTGGTGAAAGCGGCGATTGATCTGCCGCTCGGCATCTGGCTGATGAAGGGTTTTTACGACACCGTACCCTGGGAAATCGAAATGGCCGGTGTCGTCGATGGCGCTTCTCGCTTTCGTGTCTGGCGCAGCCTCGTGCTGCCACAGGTCGGCCCCGGCATAATGGCGCTTGCACTCTTCTCGTTCCTGTCGGGCTGGGGTGAATTTATCCTGCCGCAGGTTCTCGCTCCCGGCAATCAGGTCCAGGTGCTATCAGTCTATCTCGCCGGCTTCCTCGGCGACGATAACAACTACGATTTCAACATGTTCAAGGCGGTCGGGGTGTTCTATGTCATCCCGGTTCTGATCGTCTATGCACTCTTCCACAAATATCTCATGAACATCTATGGCGGCGGGAGCAAAGGCTGATGCGCATCCTCCTCGACAATTTTTCGAAGAGCTTCGGCTCCACCAAGGTCATCGAGAACATGAAGCTCGAAGTCGGCAGCGGCGAGATGCTGGCGCTGCTTGGCCCTTCCGGCTGCGGCAAGTCGACAACGCTTTTTGCCATCTGCGGTATCCACCGGCCGACGGGCGGTCGCATCCTGTTCGGCGAGCGCGATGTCACCGACCTGCCGAGCCAGATGCGCAATGTCGGCGTCGTCTTCCAGTCCTACGCGCTCTATCCGCATATGACGGTGGCCGAGAATATCGGCTTTCCCCTAAAGGTGAAGGGTGTCAATGCAGCCGAGATCCGCAAGGAGGTCGAGCGCATTTCCCGTCTCGTGCAGATCGGCAACCTGATGGAGCGCCGGCCAGCGCAGCTTTCAGGCGGTCAGCAGCAGCGTGTGGCCCTTGCTCGCGCGCTCATCCGCAAGCCGGACGTGTTGCTGCTCGACGAGCCGCTCGCCAATCTCGACGCGAAGCTTCGCCTCGAAATGCGTTCGGAAATTCGCCGTATCCAGCGTGAGACCGGCATCACCGCCATCCTCGTCACCCACGATCAGGTGGAAGCAATGAGCATGTGCGACCGTATCGCTATCATGAAGGAAGGCGAGATCGTGCAGATCGCTACGCCGGCCGAAATGTACAACGACCCGCGAACCTCCTTTGTCGCCGGCTTTCTCGGCAATCCGCCGATCACGTTCCTGCGCGGCGTCATGAAGGACGGTGCTTTTGCCATGCCGGAAAGCGAGATCCGTGTGCCGATATCGGTCACGGCTGCCGAGGGCACCAAGCTGACGCTCGGCGTGCGCCCCGAGCATTTCAATCCTGCTGGCGATATCGCCGTTTCCGGCAAGGTCACCTTCGCCGAAACGCAGGGTCGCGAAAACCTCTACGACGTGCAGCTCTCGGGTGGTTCGCTGCTGCGCTCCATCCAACCGGTCCGCAATGACATCACCATTGGGGACGAGGTGCAGTGGGCGATCGACAGTAAGGGCGTGTTCGTCTTCGACGAAGAGGGCCGGAGGCTTTGAACGATGCGTGATTTTTCGTCTTTCTTCGAACGGTATGGCTGGCCCTCCGGCAAGGGAACGTTGCCTTTCTGCATCGGCCATCGCGGCGCAAGCGGTCATGAGCGGGAAAACACGCTCGAAGCCTTCCAGCGTGCCGCCGAGCTCGGCACGGAAATGTGGGAGCTTGATACCCAGCTCACCAAAGATGGCGTGGTCGTGGTCTCGCACGATGATCACCTCGAGCGAGTCTTCGGCATCGACTGCCGTATTTCGGAGATGACGGCGGCTGAGCTTGCTGTCCTGGAAGGCGTCAATGTTCCGACCTTCGAGGCGGTCGCGGCGCTCGGGAGGCGGACCAATACGGGACTCTACATCGAGCTCAAGGCACCAGGTACCGGGCTGCTGTGCTGGCAGCACTTAGCTGAAAAGAATCAGCGCTTTGCCTGCCTCGGCTCCTTCGATACTGCACAGGTGCGTGAGCTTCGCGAAGCTGGCTGCGACTATCCGCTCTCGGTCCTGATCCGCGTCGGACATGATCCCCATGCGGCGGGTGACGAGGCTGGAGCCGACATCCTGCATCTCTGCTGGGAACGAGCCGGCGAACGGCCGCAGGATCTTGTAAGCGAAGAGCTGATGCAGCGCACTTTCGACGGGGGCCGCGAGATCGTCCTGTGGCACGAGGAGCGGCCGGCTATCCTTTCCGGCATTATGAAACTTCCGGTACTTGGCATCTGTACGGACCTGCCCGATCTGATGCGCCCGGCCGCGGGAGATGAAGGTCATGGCAGACAAGGATAACAAGGGGCCGAGAAAGGTTACGTCCTTCGACGTGGCGCGTGTCGCAGGCGTTTCGCGTGCAGCGGTCTCGCGCGCCTTCACGCCGGATGCCAGCGTTTCGCCAAAGACGCGCGAAAAGGTCTATCAGGCGGCCAAGGAACTCGGCTACCGGGTGAACTATCTAGCCCGCAGCCTTACCAACAAGCGCTCCGATCTCGTCGGCCTTGTCGCCGCCGGTCTCGACAACCCGTTCCGTACGCTGCAGATCGAGAATCTGGCGCGCGTGCTGATTGCCCGCAACTTCCGTCCGATCCTGCTGCCAACCTCGAAAGAAGCCGACACCTCGACCGTCATTGGCCAGTTGCTGCATTACGCTGTCTCCGGTGTCATCGTGACGTCGGACGCTCCGCCAACGGAAATCTGCGAGCAATGTGCGGCCGAGGGGGTACCGATCGTCCTGATCAACAAGGGCGATGATATTCCCTTCGTCGACCGCATCATCTCCGACGATCGGATGGCCGGTCACCTCGCCGCCACGCATCTGATCGAAAGCGGCGTCAAGGCGCCGGCGGTCATGGCAGCGCCCGCCATTTCCTACACGGCAAGGCGACGAAGCGAGGCATTCATGACGGCCTGTCGGCAGCTCGGGCTCGAACCACGTATGATCGAGGTGAAAATCAACGACTATCAGAGCGGCTACGACGCAGCCGCCGGGCTTACCTCCCTCGGTATCGACGGCCTGTTCTGTGCCAACGACTATATGGCCTGTGGCGTAATCGACCGCATCATGAAGGGGCTCGGTCGCGCGGATCAGCCGCCGCTGCGCATCGTCGGCCATGATGACATCCCTCAGGCAGGCTGGGCCGCTTACGACATCACGACCATTCGTCAGCCGTGCGATTTCCAGGCCGAACAGGCGGTCGATCTGCTGATGAGCAGGATGGCCGAACCGGATATGACGGCCCGCGTCGAATTTACCCCCGTGACGCTGATAAAAAGAAGGACTACTTGATGAATTCCGCATTCGACGCCTCCGCCTTGACCGCACGGGCGGAAGTCGCAATCGACGTGGCCCGCAGGGTTGGACGCGAGGCCGCGCGTTTCAGACGTGAAGGAAATCCGGGCGCGCTGCGCGTCGAAAACAAGGGGTTGCAGGATTTCGTTACTATTGCGGACAAGCAGGCAGAACAGGCGATCCGTGAAGCACTGCTGGCGCGCTTTCCCGATGATACGTTCATGGGCGAGGAAACCGGCGGACAGTCCGGCTCGGCTGGCACATGGGTCGTTGATCCCATCGACGGCACGACCAATTATATCAGGGGCTTCCGCCACTGGGGCGTCTCCATCGCATTGGTCGTTGATGGCAAGGTGGAGATTGGCGTGGTCTATGACGCGGCCAACGATCAGGTCTTTTCCGCGATCCGCGGCAAGGGCGCCTTCAAGGAGAGCCAGGCGATCCAGGCTGCTCCGACCACTGATCCCTCCAATGCGATTGTCGTGCTTGGCCATTCGCGCAAGACGAGTTTTGACGACTATGCGGCGCTGTCCAAGCGGCTTTATGAGCGCGGAATGGATTATCGCCGCATGGGTGCGGCAGCAATCGATCTCGTGCGTGTGGCGGAAGGTGTTTCCGATCTTTTCTACGAACGGCATCTCAATGCCTGGGATATGCTGGCGGGCGCGCTGATCGCTGCCGAGGCCGGTGCCAAGGTCGCCATACCGCCTGTCGCAAGGCTGCTGGAGAATGGTGGTCCCGTTATCGCCTATTCGCCAGGCTTGGCCGAGGAATTCGCCTTCCTCATCGAATTCGAGGGATTGGCGGGTTGATCAGCCCGCCATGCGTTTTAGCCATGCCTGCTCGGTTGCAGGGGCTTCGTCCGTGGTGACCTGATCGGGTTTCAACGCCATAAGCGCCGAGAAATTCGCCCATTCGGCATCGCTGAAACCGCCGTCGGGATCCTTCAACGTGAAGGTCCAGGCATCGACCTGTTTGCCTTCGCTGTGGCAAAGCGCAATCATGTCGAAACCTGCCTTTGCGGCGTCACGCAGCATCGGCCAGTAGAGGTAGATGGTTTCCGGTTCTGTCGGGCCGCGCAGATCGGCAAGCAGTTCCCTTTCGACCGCTTTCCAGCCTTCGGCCCTATAGATATTGCCGAGCTTGTCGGTGGGGTCGATGCCGCGGCGCAGATGCGGCAGCTTCTCCTTGACAGCCAGGATCAGCTCCAGACTGCCGGCGCTAACGATGACGGAAGCGGAAATCCGCTGCAGGTGTTCGGCCAGATGAGCGATGCCTTTTTGACCGATTGCTTCGTAATCGTCCTTCATATCGAACTGCAGCAACGCGTCCGGATGGGCCGATTGCAGCATGGCGGCCAGATCTTCGCTGTAGAGGAGGGGACGATCGCCGTCCTTCATGCGCAGGCCGCGCAGCTCAGCAAGGCTCTTTTCGGCAATGAGGCCATGCCCCGTCGTCTCGCCTTCCAGCTCCTCGTCATGCAGCACGACGAAACCACCATCGGCGCGCACCCTGAGGTCCAGCTCCATCGAGGCGCCGGCCTTGAAGCCTTCCGCCATTACCTCCGCCGAAAACAGCGGATCGGCCATGCGTCGGCGCAGCCGGTGCCATTTCAGCAGGGTTGCATGACCCTCGAGCACGATCTGAAGTCCGCGTGCATCCGACATTTCGTCATCCTCGGCATATTTGTGTTGGACCCTTCGTGCATTGGAAAATGCTTGATTCTCAAGAGGAGTTCGCAAACCTGGTCCAAGCCCAGATGAAGCCTTTTCACAGGTCGTTCTTCCGGCGGCATCTTGATGCAGTGCAGGCGCGTAATTTAGAATACTATTTTTGTAGACAATATATCCTGGGTGCGCGATCCATGCGAAAATGACCACGCGGTTTTCCAGGAGGCGGCGTATGTTTGCGGCATTCAAAACGTTCCTTGTCAGGTTCTTCCGAGGCCACGAGCAGCCGGTGTTTGATACATCTGCCCGCGTAATGGCAGAGGATTCCGAAAGCCGAATGCGCAGTCTGCGGGAAGAAGAACTGTTCTTCTGGCAGCCGACGCCACTCTCCTGGTATTGAGTTTAGCCGTTATAAGCCTTGGCGACCGCCTCCGAGGCGGCGCCGATATCCGCAGGCAAACCGGCCTGCCGCAGGGCCTCGCCGTAGGCCACGACACCTGCGAGGACGATCTGGAACGTCGCTCGTTGGCCCGTATGATTCAATCGGATGAGATGCGACAGCTCGGTGCCGACACCGGCTGTCAACTCAACGCCCAGCCCCGCTGCAAAGCGGATGATGAAAGCGGGTTCCATGCCTGCCGGTACGGAGACGGTGGTCACCAGGTTTGAAGCCTGTTCGGCGGGTACCCAAAGGCTTGCTCCCAGCGCCAACAAACCGGCCCGGCTCGCGGAAGCGGCCTTCTCGTGACGCGCGATGGTCTGTTCGATATTCTCCGCCTCGACCCGGTCGAGTGCTGCCTCGAGTGCGAAGAATTCCAGCGGCGCGGGCGTTCCGGGAAGGGCGCCGCGGCCGCCATCCAGCCAGGCTTTCAGGTCGGCGAGCGACAGGATTGAATCGCGCGGGGCGTCGTCACGCAGGATCAGCCCCCAGGCGCACGGGCTGACCGACAAGGCGGAGACACCGGCGGGTCCTCCAAGCGCCTTCTGAGGGCCGATGACGGCTATATCGATGCCCAATCCATCGACATCGAGTCGATGACCGCCGACGGACGCCACCGCATCGACCACCGTTACAATGCCCCGCCCCCGTGCCAGGGTGATAATCTCAGGCAGGGGATTGAGGATGCCGCTTGCCGATTCCGCGTGAACGAGCGCCAGTACATGGATACCGGGATTGGCATCCAGCGCTGCTGCAATCGTCTCGGCCTCTATCGGCAGGCCTGGTTGGGCGGTGACATCGATGACGTTAGCGCCGCCCCGCCGCAGCCATTGCCCGAACCAGCCGCCATAGGGGCTGGTAACGATGTTCAGCGCCGAAAGGCCGGGCCTGGCAAGGCTAGTCGCGACCGCTTCAAGCGCTACGACGGCTTCGGCTTGCACCAGCAGCACGTCGTTGTCCGTCTTTAGGGCGGCGCCGATACGGCGGGCGAGGGTGGCGTAACGTTTGGCCGGATAGACCGGCGCACCATAAAGCGGGTTCCAGACCTCGGTCATGGGCGGGTTCCTTCAAACGGGTTCGGTCACGAGACGCGGCACGGCTGCGATGAGCCGGCGGGCCGCATCGGATCGCGGTGCCGTGACCACATCGGCTGCCGGTCCTTCCTCGACAACGCGGCCGGCATCCATGATGGCGATGCGATGCGAGATCGCCCGCACCACGGCGAGGTCGTGGGATATGAAGAGATAGGCAAGGCCGCGCTCTCGCTGCAGCGCGACCAGCAGTTCGAGAATGCGGCCGCGAATGGTGACGTCAAGCGCGGAAACGGCCTCATCGAGCACCAGCAGCGATGGCCTTGTGGCAACGGCTCGGGCAATGGCAACGCGCTGGCGCTGCCCTCCCGAAAGCGTGTGAACGGGGCGTGAAGCAAAGGCGGCGGGGAGACCGACACGTTCGAGCAGCGTGATGATTTCTGCTTGCCGTTGCTTGCGGTCGGCAATGCCGTGGATGCGTAGCGGGTCGCTCAGACCCGAGGCCACAGTGGCGAGAGGATTGAAAGCGCCGAGTGTATCCTGAAACACCAACTGCATGCGCGCTCGTCGGCGCCGCAGTTCGGCGCCGCGAAGTGAGAGCCAATCTTCCCCTTCAAAGCGGATGCAACCGGAATCAGGCTGCATCAAGCGCAGGAGCACGCGCGACAAAGTCGATTTTCCGCTGCCCGAAGCGCCGACCAGTCCCAACGTCTCGCCTGCTGCAATTCCTAGTGAAACATTGTCGAGAGCGGCAACCTGCCGACCGGCGGTGAAATAGGCTTTCGACAATCCGTCGATAGTCAGAAGCTCGCTCATGAGGCCACCTGCGCGATCAGCGGCGGCGTGGAAAGATCGCGATGGCTGGCAATAAGGGCGGCGGTATAGTTCTCCACCGGTGACGACAGAACCGACCGGACGGGACCCGTCTCGATCCGTTCTCCATTGTGGAAGACCGCGATGCGATCGACGAAACCGGAGGCGAGCGCGATATCATGGGTGATGAAGAGCAGTGTCATGCCTTCTTCACGCACCAACCCATCAAGTAAATGGACGATTTCGGCCTGGACCACCACGTCGAGTGCACTAGTCGCCTCGTCGGCGATCAGGAAAGCGGGCCTTGCCGCAACAGCAGCTGCAATCGCCACACGCTGTCGCTGGCCGCCCGACAGTTGATGGGGGAAAGCGCGCATGGCGCTTGCGGGCTGTGGTAGTCGCACCCGGCCCAGAAGTTCTTCGGCATGGGCGTAGGCTTGCCGCCAGTCGAGGCGGAGATGTCTTTTGGCGACTTCGGCAACCTGTTCACCAATGGTCAGCACCGGATTGAGGCTGGTGCCGGGATCCTGAAAAATAAAGCCGAAATCGCGGCCGGGGAGCGGAGCATGGCCGAGTACCGGCCATGCTATTTCGCCTTCGACCTGGGCCTGCTCCGGCAAAAGGCTGGCAAGGGCCTGGGCAAGCGTGCTTTTGCCCGAACCGCTCTCGCCTATGATCGCCAGCCTCTCACCCCTGATAATATCGAGGTCGATGGCTTTCAGAGCAGCCTCCCGTCCGTAGCGGACCGAAAGGTTTCTCACGCTGCAAAATGGCGGGCTCATCGCGCGCCTCCTTCGGAACCAAGTGACTTAGTCAGGCCTTCGCTGAAGAGGTGGACGCCGAGCACGGTGGCCGCCAGCGCCAGGCCAGGCAGAACCGAAAGATAGGCGGCGGAACGCAACACGCTACGGCCCTCGGCAATCATCGAGCCCCAAGTGGCAAGGTTGGGATTGCCGAGGCCGAGAAAGGAAAGGGCAGCTTCTGTGAGGATCGCGCCGGCGACGATGGTGGCCGATAGCGCCAGGACCGGCGGCAGGGCGTTCGGCAGGATTTCCTTAAAGGCGATCTCGGCCGGATGCATGCCGATCACGCGCGCGGCCGCGACATAATCCCGCTCGCGGATCGACAAGACCTGCGCCCGCGTCAGGCGTGCCGGATCGGCCCAGCTGCCGAGCGCAATGGCGAAAACGACGACCGGCGTCGATACGCCGATGATGCTGACGAAGGCGAGCGCCAGCAGAAAGCCCGGAACGATTTGAAAGGCGTCGACCACTCGCATCAGTGCCTCGTCGACCGCCCCGCCGGCAAAACCCGCGGCCATGCCGACACAGAGGCCAAGCACCATGGCGGAGAGAGCCGCGGCAATGCCGACGGCAAGCGAAGTCCGCGCGCCATAGAGCAGGCCGGCGAGTACATCGCGACCAAGCCGGTCCGTGCCGAGCGGCAGGCTGCGATCGGAGAAGGGCGAAAGCAACGCCCGGCCGGCAATCCGCAGCGGATCTCCCGGCGATATTATGGGGGCGAGCAGGCCGACAATAAGTAGAACCGCCAGAATGACCAGGCCGATCGTCCCCTCAGGGGTGCAAAGGAGACGCCTGAGCCAGGTCATGCGCGGCCCTCCGACGCGCCAATGCGCGGATCAAGCGCCGCGTAAACGAGGTCGACGATGAAATTGACACAGATGACGAGAACGGCGCTCGTGACGATGATGCCCATCAAGAGCGGCGCATCACGGCCGTTAACGGCCTCTTGCGCCAGCCTGCCGAAACCAGGAATGGCAAAGACGCTCTCGATCACCACGCTGCCGCCGAGCATGGCTGCGGACTGCAGGCCCAGCATGGTGACGAGCGGTAAGAGCGCATTGCGCGCCACATGGCGAAGCACGATGCGGCTGCGCGACAGGCCCTTCGCCCGAGCAAACAGCACGAAATCGAGCTTCCAGGCTTCCGCCATGCCGGAGCGCATGACACGCAGAAACAGGGCCAGATAGATGAAGGCCAGCGCCCCGACCGGTAGGACAAGATGTTCTACGATGTCGAGAACGCGCGAAAGCCCTGATTTGCCGGAAGCAATGGTCTCGATGCCGGCGATCGGCAGCCAGCGCAGCTTGACCGAGAAAAGGATACTGAGCACCAGTCCCAGCCAAAAGCTCGGAACGGCATAGATGATCAGCGACCCGATCGAGAGAATACGGTCGCGCAGACTTCCTGGCCTTGCACCGGCGAGGATGCCGAGCGCCGAGCCGAGCCCGAAGGCGAGCGCCGTTGCACTTCCCATCAGAAGCAGCGTGTTCGGCAGCCGCTCGGCGATGAGATCCCGCACTGGCCGGTTGAATGCCACCGACCAGCCGAGGTCGAGATGAACGAGCGCCGAAAGATAAAGCCACAGACGGGCAAAGACGGATTGATCGAGGCCGTAACTCTCCCGTAGCGATTTGATGAGAGCTGCATCGCCGCCGCCGATCGCGCCGATATAGGCGTCGACGGCATCGCCGGAGGCGGATTCCAGCAGGAAGAAGCTGAAGATGACAACGATCATCAGCACCGGAATGCTGCTGATGATCCTGCGTCTCAGGAGGATGAGTGCACGTTTCACGCCGGACAAGGCCTCTGAGGGAAATCCGCCTTCGAGCCTATCACGATTGCAGCGCAGTATCGCCCCAGTTCGAGACCGCCCAGCGCGGATTGTCGGAGACGTTCAGCACGGTGTCGCGGGCGACCGTGATGAAGCCCCATTCAGCGACATTGATCAGAGGCAGTTCGGCCACCACGAGCTCCTGGAACTTGTAATACAGATCGGTGCGCGCAGCCGTATCCACCGTTTCAGAAGCCTGCTCTATGATCTTGTCGAGTTCGGCGCTGACATAACCACCCTGGTTTGAGAAAGGCACGCCGTCGGGCGTTCCGGACTGAACCAAGATGGTGGTTGAGATCGCCGGATCGCCACGGAAGACTGGAGGACCCACCGCAATGTCGAAATCATGGTCGGTATAGACCGCCTTTTGGTGCGCAGCCGCATCGGCATTGACGATGACGGCATCGATACCGACGACGGCAAGCGCCTGGCGCAGATAATCGCCGAACTGGCGTGTTTCGTTGAAATAAGGCGCCGGCCGCAGCTTGAGCTGAAAACGATTGCCGTCGGGTCCTCTCGTATAACCGCCCTGGTCCAGGAGATCGTTTGCTGCCTGCACGTCGAAATTATAATTCGCGACGTCCGCCGTGTAGAATTCCTTGGAATTCTTGGGGATTGGGCCGGTCGATTCCGTTGCGTAACCGAGGAAGATCGTGTCGACGACGAATTTCTTGTCGATGGCATGCGCGAGGGCCTGACGGACTCTCAAATCCGAGAGTTCCTTGCGGCGATGATTGATCTCAATGATGAGCTGATAGGTCAGAGCTTCATAGCCCTTGGAGATCACCTTGATGCCGTTGACCTTGGAAATCCGGTCGAGATCGGCAAGCGGCACTGCCGAGAAGGCGGCGAGATGGATCTCCTCGGCTTCGAGGGCGGCACCCGCCGATTCACGATCCGGCAGCACACGGTAGACGATTTCGTTAAGCTTCGGCTCACCCTTGTGCCAGTAATTTTCGTTGCGCGTCAGCCGGTAGTATTCGCCCGGCTTGTATTCGGCGAACTTGAAGGGCCCGGTGCCGATGAGTGTATTATTGGCCGGGTTCTTGGCGATGTCGGTGCCCTCGAAAATATGTTTGGCGACGACGCTCGTGACGGCGGGAAGCGCATTGCGGATGAGCTGGAAGGGCGTCGGCTTCGAAAAGCGGAAGATCGCCGTGTGGTCATCGGGCGTATCGACCGCTTGCAGATTAGCGAAAACGAGCCGGCCGAGATTCTGAAGCGGCTTCCAGACGTTGAGTGCGGAGAAGGCGACGTCGGCGGAGGTGAAGGGCTTGCCGTCATGCCAGGTGGCGTTTTCGCGCAGTTTGAAGGTGACCGAGAGTCCGTCGGGTGAGCCTTCCCAAGACGTGGCAAGACGCGGTGCCAGTCCGTCCGCGCCTTCATAGGAGGCTTCGGCGAGCGGTTCGATGACCTTGCTCGAGACGAAGAAGACACCGTTCGAGGCAACAATGGCGGGGTTAAGATTCTTCGGCTCGGAGTCGGCCGCGACGATCAGGCGCCCGCCGGCCGGCACGTCCTGGGCCAGAGTAATGCGCGACAGTGCGGTTGAGCCAAGCAGCAGTGCCGTGCTCTTCAGCAGGCTGCGCCGAGAGATATCTGTGAAAGTCATACCCCCTCCAATCCTTGAAAATTCAATAGCCCATATTCGAGTTGAAACGGTAATTGTGACAGGAATTAAATTCGAACAGGATGGCCGGGCGAGATATTTCTTGTCACCCAGCCATTATTTTTCAGCGGCCGCCGATGGCGAGCCGGGGCACGTCGGCGCCGAGATTGCGATAGGCCGCTCCCGGATGCGGCGCAACGAGTCGCGGTCCTGCACTACCGAGTTTTTCGCGCAGCGTGCCTTCCCGGTATTCGGTCTTATAGACGCCGCGCTTCTGCAGTTCCGGCACGAGCAAATCGACGGTATCTTCGAAGCTCTCGGGCGTCACCGCATAGGCAAGATTGAAGCCGTCGACATCGGTATCCTCGACCCATTCCTGCATCAGGTCGGCGACCGTCGACGGCGAGCCGACAAAGACCGGGCCGAAGCCGCCGACGCCCACCCAGTCCGCCATTTCGCGCACCGTCCATTCCTTGCCCGGATCGATGGTCGTGAAGGTTTCGACGGCCGATTGCACCGCATTCGTATAACGATGGCGCAAGACTTCGTCGGGGCCGAACTGGCCGAAGTCGATGCCCGTCCAGCCGGAGATCAGCGTCAGCGCACCTTCGAAGGACGCGTACTCGCGATATTCGTTGAACTTGCGCTGCGCCTCGGTATCGGTCTCGCCGAGCACGACGGTTTGCAGGTTGAAGGCGAGGATTTCCCGCGGATTGCGGCCGAGCCGTTCGGCGGCCTGGCGAACATTCGCGACATAGCGCTTCAATACAGCCTTGGAAGGTGCTGCCACAAAGATGCATTCGGCATGCGCACCGGCAAAGTCCTTGCCGCGGCTGGAGGCGCCGGCCTGGTAGAGCACCGGGGTGCGCTGCGGCGAGGGCTCGCTCAGGTGAATGCCGGGAACCGTGAAATATTTGCCGGAATGATTGATCGGATGAACCTTTTCCGGATGCGTGAAGATGCCTGTTTCTCGGTCGCGGACGACGGCATCGTCCTCCCAGCTTCCTTCCCAGAGCTTGTAGCAGACCTCGAGATATTCATCGGCGAGATCATAGCGGTCGTCATGGTTGGTTTGTGCGGCCTGACCGATATTGAGCGCGCCGCTGTTGAGGTAGGAGGTGACGATATTCCAGCCGACGCGGCCCTTGGTCAGGTGATCGAGCGTCGAGATGCGCCGTGCAAACGTATAGGGATGCTCGAAGGAGAGCGAGGCCGTCAGCCCGAAACCGAGATGCTCGGTCTCATAGGCCATGGTCGGGATCAGCTGCAGCGGGTCGTTGACTGGCACTTGTGCCGAATGGCGCAGCGCCGCATCGACACTGCCGTACAGCACATCATAGACACCAAGCACGTCGGCGATGAAGAGACCGTCGAACTTGCCGCGTTCCAGCGTCTTTGCCAAATGCACCCAGTAATCCAGATCCTTATATGTCCAGGATTTATCGCGCGGATGTCGCCATAGCCCCGGCGACTGGTGTCCGACGCAATTCATGTCGAAGGCGTTGAGCCTGATTTCACGGGTCATATTGTTTTCCTTGAGAACTAGCGATCGACGTTGCGGCCGAGGCCGTAGGTTAGCGCCAGCGCTCCGACGAGCACGGCGCCCTTGACGAAATCCTGTGTGTAATAAGGCGCATTCAGCATGGTCAGGCCGTTGAGCAGGACACCGACGAAGACGGCGCCGGCCACCGTGCCGAGCACATTCGGCCGGCGTAGGTTAAGGACGGCAAAGCCAATCAGCGCTGCAGCAACCGAATCCATCAGCAGAGAACCGCCGGAGGAGACATCGCCACGTCCGACGCGGGCGGCGATGACGATACCGCCAAGGGCGGCCAGGGTCCCCGAGATGACATAGGCGAGCGTCTTCAGCCGTGTCGTAGACGCGCCGGCAAGCCGCGTTGCCACTTCGTTGCCGCCGGTCGAAAAGAGCAGCCGACCGATACGGGTGCGCTCGGTCAGAACGAAGAGGACGATGGCGACGACTGCCATCAGGACGACAGAAACGGGCAGGGTGGCGAACAGGCTGTAGCGGCCGATCAGCAGGAAGGCCGGGTCATAGGCGCCGGTCGCCTTGAAGCCGTCGGGCAGCACCAAGCCCGACGAAATAGAGCGCCCGGCGGTAGGAATGAGCTGCAGGCCTGATAGCAGGAACATCATGGCGAGCGTGGCGAGCAGATCAGGCACACGCAGGCGCACGATCAGGAAGGCATTGACGAGCCCAATGGCGGCGCCGAAAGCGAGCACCAGTGGTACGGTGGCGAAAGCATCGAAGTGCCAGACGATCATGGCATAGCTTGCAGCCATCACGCTGGAGGCGGCGACCGCACCGATCGACAGGTCGAAGCCGCCGACGGCAAGCGTCACGGTGATGCCGGCACCGAGTATGGCGACGACAGAGACAGCCTGCAGAATGCTCATCAGGTTGCCGATATTGATGAAGGCCGGTTCGGCAACGGTGAAACCGATGATCATGAGGCCGAGCAGGATGAAGACTGCACCAGCGCGCAGGAATCTGCCAATGGCCAGGGTGCGATTGTCGAGGCCTTGGCTTTCCGGCGCGGCACCTGGCTTTGGCAGCGCCTCGTCATCGATGGTCGTCATACGGAAGTTCCCTGTGGGGCGGAGGAAGAGGTGATGTCGATGACGTCGGGCCGTAGCGTGTGGTGGTCGATGGTCAGAATACGGTCGGCGACCTCGTAGGCCTCTTCGGGATCGGAGGTGGCAATCAGCGCGGCCCGGTCAGGACGAGCGCGGATTGCGCGGATGATATCGTGGCGGGCACCGACGTCGACGCCCTGGAAGGGTTCGTCGAGCAGTAGCAGTCGGCTGGGCTCCGATTCCCAGCGGGCGATCACCGCCTTCTGCTGGTTGCCGCCCGACAATGTCCAGACGGAGGCGAATGGACCGGATGCCTTGATGCCCAGGCGGGTAATGGCCTCCTCGGCTTCACGTCGCTCTCTGTCACCGAAAAGGAAGCCGTGCGGATACCATTTGGCAAGATGCGGCAGGCTGATGGCGGCGGCCAGTGAGTTGCCGGGCCAGGCAGGCGGCATCAGGGAAGAGCGGTGACGATCCTCCGCGGCCATGGCGACACCGGCGGCAATCGCCTCGGCCGGCGATTTCGGCCGATACGGCTTGCCGTCGAGCAGCATTTCGCCGGCAACAAGGTTCCTGACGCCGAAGATCGCCGAGAGGAGGCGGCTCTTGCCGGCGCCGAGCACTCCGGTGATGGCGACGACTTCGCCCTCGTGCAGTGTCAGATCGAAGGACGGGCTTGCGGGCCGAAGGCGGATGCCTCGCATCTCGAAAACGGCAGGGCCGGTCACCGGGCGTGTGTCGGGCCTTGCCGCCTCCAGCCTGCGGCCGATCATCGTTTCGATGGCGCTGGAAAAATCGATGGGCCGGGTGAAGCTGCCGACGACACGACCACCGCGCATGACAAGCGCCTTGTCGGCGATCGCTTCGAGATCGCCAGTCCTGTGGGAGATATAGAGGATCGCAAGGCCTTGAGCCCGAAGGGCGAGCAGGATGTTGAACAGACGTCGGCTCTCTTCAGCCGAAAGGCTTGCAGTCGGTTCGTCGAGGATCAGCAGTTCAGCCTTGTTCGCCAGCGCGCGGGCGATCGCCACAAGTTGGCGGTCGGCTGCGGACAGATCGCCGAAGTCCCTGTCGAGTGGTAGGGAGAAACCGGCCGCATCGAGCACGGCGCGCGCTTTACGCCGCACGCTTGCGCGCGAGAGGAAGAAGGGTGTGCTCCGTTCGGCAAAGCGATGCAGAAGAAGCGCATCGGCCACTGCCAGTCCCGCCGCTGCGACAAGATCGGTCGATTGATGCACAGTGACAACGCCGGCCTTCGCTGCTTCGGATGGCGTCTTCGGCGAGAAAGGCTGGCCTTTCAGCCTGATCGCGCCGCTATCGGCGGCAAGCGCGCCTGACAGAATCTTCACCAGCGTCGATTTGCCCGCGCCATTGGCGCCCATCAAAGCGACGATCTCGCCGCGTTCCACAGTGAAATGCGCACCCGAAAGCGCACGCGTCGACCCGAAGCTGCGGGTGATGTTTTCGACTTGAAGGAGCGGCATCAGGCAAATCCGGGTCTGCGTTGGAGCCGCCATATTGGCTCGCGGATTGGCCGATTTTCGAGGCAAGCCTTTGCCGATGGCACGCAGGTCGGGAATAAAGAATCTCTCCAAACGAGAAAAATCGGATCATTTAATCTACTAAAAAGGTAGATTTTATATCTAATAGTCATGCGTCGCGAGGAACTGCCAACCTGTCAGACGACGCTTCCGATTGACTAGAGGATCGCGACGATGAAATCCCTCGCACGCTTGGCGCTCTCCGCAGCCGCAATCTCCTTTCTTCTTCATCAGCCTTCTTTTGCCGCCGGCCTCAACGGCGCTCCCGCGCCCTTCGACAAGGGCGGCGTCAAAGTGGCTCTGATCAGCTATATTTCTGCGGGTGACTTCTTCCAGGCCTATCAGGCCGGTGCGGAAGCCCAGGCCAAGGCACTGGATATCGACCTGCGTGTCTTCCCCGGCCGGCAGGATGCCGCCGAACAGCGCGAGCAGATCCTGCAGGCAATCAATCTCGGGGTCGCCGGTATCGTTGTTGATCATGGTCTGCCGGAATCTCTCGGCGATGTCGTCCAACAGGCACTGGACAAGGGCATCAAGGTCGTCGCTTTCGACGTCAATCTCAACAATCCCAAAGTGCCGCAGGTGGAGCAGAGCGATCACGAGCTTGCCGAGCGCGCGCTGGAGCAGGTGGTGAAGGATAACGGCAACAGCTTCAATTCCGGCTATGTCTATGTCGCAGGCTTTGCACCGCTCGATCGCCGCAACGAGGTCTGGGAAAAGTTCAAGTCGGAGAATTCCGGCGTCGTCGAGAAGGCCCGTTTCGGCAATGTCAGCGATACGACCGCGACGTCGACCGCTGATCAGGCCAAGGCCGCGCTGACCGCCAATCCCGATATCAGCGTCGTCTTCGCCCCCTACGACGAATTTGCCCGCGGCGTGAAGCTCGCCGCCAACGACCTTGGCATCGCGAGCAAGCTGAAGATCTATTCGGCTGACGTCTCGACAGCTGACATTCAGGAGATCACCGAAGAGGGCAGCCCCTGGGTCGCCACCGTCGCGACCAATCCTGCCGTCGTCGGCGCGGTTTCCGTGCGTGCTGCAGCTCTCCAGATTGGCGGTGAGGAGATCCCCCATCAGATCACGGTCAAGCCGACGCTGCTAACGCAGGAAAGCCTGCGCGCTGCCGGCGTGAAGACGATCGAGGAACTGGCGCAGAAAATCCCAGCCTTCAGCACAAGCGACGCGGCAACCGCGAGCTGGATCCCGGACAAGCTTTTCTAGGCTGCCTGCCTCGATCTTCCGGCGGGGGTTGTGCGGCCCCCGCCGGCCCCATTTTCCAGGAAAACGGAGTTTCGACCCATGAGTCAGTCCAATGTCGTCTTCGCGACCAATCGCAGCACGACGCGAGAGGACCTCTTTGCCCGCGCCGAAGAAATCTCATCCGATCTTTTCACGCGTGCCGCCGAACTCGACCGCGAAGGCCGCCCGCCGCTTGCCGAGATCGTCAAGCTGAAGAATGCCGGCCTGCTGAATGCCCTGCATGATCAAAAGATCGGCGGTGGCGGGCTGGATTGGGTCGATGGCTTGCGGCTGGTGCGCATACTGGCACGCGGCGAAAGCTCTATCGGTCAACTTCTCGGCTATCACTATGTCAACAGCCAGTACATCTACTGGGCACTCGATGAAACCCGCGCCCAGGCGCTAGGTTCAGATACGGTTTCCAGGAACCTATATTGGGGCGCTGCCGTCAATCCGCGCGATCCGGGTCTTGTTCTCACCCGTCGTGGTAACGGCTATGTGCTGAATGGACGCAAGTCTTTCTCCACCGCCGCCCATGTCTCCGACTATATCAATGCCAATGCGACGCTCGGCGACAAGATTGTCGGTTTCGCCGTGCCAACCAATCGGCCGGGCTATCAGGCAAATGACGACTGGGATAATTTCGGTCAGCGGCTCTCCGACAGCGGCAGCGTCGAGTTTCATGATTTTCCTGTCTACGAAGAAGATTTCGTCGGCGCCCCGGCTGCCCCAGATGCCGCCCCGCCGGTGCTTTCCACTTTCAATACACCGCTCATTCAGCTTGTCTTCGTCAATTTCTATCTCGGCTCGGCGGAGGGCGCGATCCAGGCCGCAGTCGATTATGTGCGCACGACGACGCGTCCCTGGGTTACATCAGGTGTCGAGCGCGCCGCCGATGATCCCTATATCCTCGAACGTGTGGGTGAGTTCATCGCCGCGCTGAAAGCCTCCGCTGCCTTGGCAGATGTCGCGGCCGCCGCTGTTCAGGCCGGGCTTGCAAAAGGTCACGCTGTCACGGCCCGAGAGCGCGGCGAGGCAGCGGCGGAGGCCTATGCTGCCAAGGTGCACGCCACCCATGTCTCGCTCGATATCACCTCCCGCGTCTTCGAACTGACCGGCGCGCGCTCCACGGCGGAGAAATATCGCTTCGACCGTTTCTGGCGCAACGTCCGCACCCACACGCTGCACGACCCCGTCTTTTACAAGGCCAAGGAAGTCGGGGAGTTTGTGCTGAACGACACGATCCCTGAAGTGAGCCTCTACAGCTGAGATCTGCCCGAAAGGCAACCCCATTTCCGTCATCGGAAAGGGGGTTCTTAGCTCTGAGGAGAGGATTCAGAGCGCGCCGTTCTTCGGCGGTATCACCCGATTCAGGTGGTAGTTGCCGACAACATGATATTTCCAGCGCACGGGATCGTGCAGCGTATGGGTGCGTGCATTGCGCCAGTGCCGGTCGAGATTGAGTCCGGCCTTGACCGAGGATGTTCCGGCAAGCTCGAACAGGGTATTGGTCGCTTCGATCGCAATCTCTGTCGTCAGCACCTTGGCGGCGGCGACCGCAAGCGTGGCCTCGACCACGGTCGCTTCCGTCGTTTCGATCTGTGCTGCGTCGACCTTGCCGCCGGCGCGCTCAAGCAGTGCCGCCGCAGCCTGAAGCCGGATGGCAATCTGACCGACCTTCGAAATCGTCAGCGGATCGTCGGTGGCGCGTTCAACACCGCTGTCCATCCAGGGACGGGACTTGGCGCGCACGAATTCCAGCGTCTCAGCGAAAGCGGCGCGTGCAATGCCGAGATCGATGCCGGCATGGACGATCTGCCCGACAGAGCCGATCGTGGTTGGACGCTCGAAGCCCTTGTGATGGTGGACGACGGAATCGGCATGGACGTAGACATTGTTGAGGATCGTCGTGCCACTGCCCGTCGTTCGCTGTCCAAAGCCATCCCAGTCATCGACGATCTCGACGCCTTCGGTACCCTTCGGCACAAAGGCCATGACCAGCCGATCCTCTTCGTCGAGTGCGAAGACAGTGACCCAATCGGCAAATAGCACGCCGGTTGAATAATATTTGGTGCCGCTAATCCGATAGCCGGGGCCGTCTCGGACGATGCGGGTATTGTAATGGCCGACCGTCTTGGTGCCGCGCTCGGAAAGCGCATTGCCGAACCGGTCTCCGACGAGCGCCCGGCCGAAGAAATACCGCTTCTGCTCCTCGCTGCCATCGGTGCGCAGCGCTTCCAAAATATAGAAATGGTTCTGCGGGATTTGGCCGATTGAGCCGTCGGCTTCCGCCAGGATCGCCGTTACTTCGGCCAGTATAGCATTCGAAACATCGAGCCCGCCATATTGTGCGGGGACGGCAATCGCTAGCAGGCCCGACTGCGCCAGTTCATCAAGTTCTGCAAAGGGCAATCTGCGTTCTGCGTCGCGTGCGGCTGCTGTGGCGGCAAACTGAGCGGCAAGCCTGCGCGCGGTTTCAAGCGCTTCCGCGTCGCTGGCGATGCGGGCGGCCACAGGCCGGATCGGGTCTTGTTGCCTAAGCACTGTTATCATCGATTTCTCCAGGTTCTGACGAGTTTATGGGTGAAAGAAATCGAAGCGAGAGGTAAGATTATAAATTCTATAGATGCCATAGAAAATAAAAAGTGCTTGCTTATCCAAGCCTCAGCCTAGCCGCTAACCTCACGGCCCATTGGACCGCCCAGACCTGACCAGCTCCGTGGCGGAATTGCCGCAGCCCATCTCGAATTGGCGTGCGTCAACACCTACGTAATCGAAGACGGATACGTCATTCCGGCATCAGCGTTCAGCAGAGGGCGGGCTGCCGCTTCGCCCCGATCCATGAGGAAAACATGACCCGTTCACGGCAGTTGCGCCTCGGCGCTTTTATGCGTCCCGTCAGCCTGCACACCGGCGCATGGCGTTATCCCGGTTCCTATCCGGACGCCAATTTCAATTTCGCCCATCTCAAGTCCTTCGCGCAGAAGCTTGAGGCCGCGAAATTCGACGCCTTCTTCATGGCGGATCATCTGGCGGTGCTCAACATGCCGGTTGAGGCGCTGCAGCGCAGCCATACGGTGACCTCTTTCGAGCCCTTCACGCTGCTTTCGGCGCTTGCCGCCGTCACCGAGAGGATAGGGCTTGCGGCGACAGCCTCGACGACTTTCGACGAGCCCTATCACATCGCCCGACGCTTCGCGTCGCTGGACCATATCAGCAATGGCCGTGCCGCCTGGAACATCGTGACGACGTCCAATCCCGATGCCGCCCTCAATTTCGGTCTCGACGAGCATGTCGAGCATGGCGAGCGTTACAAGCGGGCGCGCGAATTCTACGACGTCGTCACTGGCCTCTGGGATAGTTTTGCCGACGATGCCTTCATCCGCGATCGCGAGAGCGGAATTTATTTCGATCCCGACAAAATGCATGTGCTGAACCATAAGGGCGAGGAACTGAGCGTGCGCGGGCCGTTGAATATCGCCCGTCCGGTCCAGGGTTGGCCTGTCATCGTGCAGGCCGGTCAATCGGATCCAGGCCGCCAACTTGCTGCCGAAACGGCGGAAGTGGTTTTCTGTTCGCCGCGTGATCTTGCCGGCGGCAAGGTTCTGTACGCCGATATCAAGGGGCGGATGGAGGCCGTCGGCCGCAATCGCGACCATCTGAAAATGCTGCCCGCCGCCTTCGTCGTCATCGGAGACAGCATCGAGGAGGCGCGTGCCAAGCGCCTCGCGCTCGACAGCCTTGTTCATTACGACAGCGCCATCGCCTCGCTGTCCATCGCGCTCGGCCACGATGCCTCGGGCTTCGATCCGGACGCGCCACTGCCGGAGGATATTCCTGATACCAACGCCAGCAAGACCGGCCGCGCCCAGGTCATCAAGCTGGCGCAGGAGGAAAACCTGACTGTGCGCCAACTTGCCCAGCGTTACGGCGGTTATTCCGGCCTGGCTTTCGTCGGCACGCCCGCAAGCATTGCCGACGAGATGGAGCGCTGGCTGGACGAAGAGGGATCCGACGGCTTCAACGTCGTCTTTCCCTACCTGCCGCAGGGGCTCGACGACGTCACTACGCGCCTGGTTCCGGAACTGCAGCGTCGTGGTCTGTTCCGCAGGGAGTACGAAGGCGCGACGTTGCGCGACCATCTCGGCCTCCCGCGGCCGGAGAACCGCTTCTTCAGCCCAGAGCGCTAGGCCGGGTAACGATCAGGCGGAGCGATCCTTCGAAGAAAGCTTGCGTGTGCAGATGCCGATAGCGTGCATGCCAAGTGCCGTCCCGGAGATCTCGGTCGAGTTCGGCCGCGAAACGTTCGCCGATCGACGGGTCGACGAAGCTCCAGGCCGAGTTCGCGCGCCGAGCGCCTGGATCGAGCATGAGCTCCGGCCGTCCGTAAGAGGCCTCGCCGAAGCCGTCGATACAGGTGAGCGGGATCGGCACCGGCAAGATCTCGACGGTGCCACCGAGATCATCGGCAATGGTCTGCATGGACGGATAGCGACTTGCTTCGACGGCAATCATCTCGGGCGCATAGTCGTACAGCAAGGAGCGCTCAAATCGTTGGGATCGCAGCTCAGGACGAGGCCGCCAATGCCGGGCTTGGTGTCTGTGTGGTGCCATGGCCCTATGTGACGGACGATATCCGCTTCGGGCGGCTCATGGCTCCGCATGGTTTTCTCGACAGAGGCCATGAATATGTGGCCCTGCGTCGCGCGAGGCGAAATCGAAAATCTTCGCTCTTCTGCGAATGGTTGGAGAGGGAAGCGCGCGAATTCGCCGCCTTGCATCCTGCGTCAGCCGCGCAGCGGGAGGCGTCGCCTCGAGCGGCTATTTCCTGATGATACCGACCCTTGCCAGTACTTCGCCCGGGATGGCGTAGCGCTGGACAATGTCCTTGTTGTTGCGAAGCCCGCAGATCTCGCGCTGGACGAAGAGCGCCCAGACTGCATCGGAGGCCTCGTTAACCAGCGTCTCGCGCTGCTCGTCACTATGGCGATCGGGATTCCAGGCTTTGAGAGCGGCCAGCGCCGATTCGACTTTCAGTCCGTTGCGCCCGAGGGAGCTCGCGCGCTCCGACATCATCTCGTATTCGAGCGCATTCACCCCACCCTCGGGCGAAAACGACTGCCTGAACGATTGCGGTAAACGAACGCTCATCGGACTGTCCCTCGCTGGTTAGGGCGCCGGCGTGCCCGTGACCTGAAAATAGGCCCAGGCGGCGGCAAAGACGATGATCACGGCTGCGATGATCATCAGCTTGCGGAGCATGGGATTGGGTGCTTTCGGCGGGGGCTTCGGCTTGCGAAACTTGATAACGTTGTCGCTCATTGTCTTGCTGTTCGGTTCGTTGTTCCCACAGCAGTAACGCATAAAGATGGGTTTTGGCACCCGTATGCAGCGCGAATATGCGCTTTTATTCGAAGCTGCCGGCGGGGCACCGGCAGCTTTTAGGTCAAGCCGGATCAGCGAGCCGCCCAGTTGGCGCCGCGGCGGAAAATCGTGCGCATCTGCGGCACGTCGAATTCCTTGGCGACATGGCCGAGTGAAGAATAGAACACGCGGCCCTTGCCGTATTTGCGCTTCCAGACAACCGGCATGGTCACACCGTCGATCCAATAAGCATGTTCGCCGGTGAAGGTCGTTGTCGCCAGCACCTCGTTCGAGGGGTCGACATGCATGTAATACTGTTCGGAATTATAGGGAAAATCGGAGATTCCCTCCATCAGCGGATCGTCCGGCCGGGTGATGTTGACCGTATAGTTGATGATGTTGCCGGGATGGGCAACCCACTGGCCGCCGATGATGAACTGATAGTCGGTCGATTCGCGGAAGCTGTCGCCGGCGCCGCCGTGATAGCCGGCAATGCCGACGCCGCTTTCGACGGCGGCCGCGAGGTTCTTGACCTCTTCCTTCTCAATCTTCGACATGGTGATCACGGGGACGATCAGGCTCAGATCGTGGATCGACGGGTCGGCAAAGGCTTCCGTGCTATGTTCGACATAGACTTTGAAGCCGTCTTCCTCGAGTATGCCCTTGATGATTGCGGCGCATTGTTCCGGTTCATGGCCTGCCCAGCCGCCCCAGACGATCAGTGCTTCACGCATCCTGTATTCCTCCTGAATGTTACTTGCCGAGCAGTCCGTCGACGAGGGATTGAGAGAGCGGAGCGGGGCGCTCCGTTGTTGTGGTCAGTGTCACAGTGGTGCCGGTGTCGGAAGCCTTCTGGAAGGCTTCCATCACTTCGAGCACATGCAGTGCCAAGTCGCCGTTCGCACGGTGCGGCCGGTTCGACCGGATGGCGTGAGCGAGATCGGCGACGCCAAGAGAGCGGTAGTTGCCGTCGGCGTAAGGCAGGGTCACGGGCTGGTCCTCGAACTGGCCGCCCTTCTTCAGGTATTCGACAGGGCCGGCAAAGCGGTTGGGATCCGGCACGATCAACGTGCCTTCGGTGCCGTAGACTTCGAGCGGCACATGTTTGTGGCCGGCGACATCGAAGCTCATGCCGATCTGCACGACAGCGCCATTGGCAAACGCCATGACGCCGGCAACGTGGGTCGGAACATGTACGGGAATGCGTTCGCCGTTGCGCGGCTCGCTGGTGATGACGCGCTCATTGCGCGGCGTGACCGCGAAGCCTGCAACCTTGGCGACCGGCCCGAGTAGATTGACGAGGTCGGTGATGTAGTAGGGACCCATATCGAGCATCGGGCCGCCGCCAACTTCATAATAGAAAGCCGGGTTGGGGTGCCAGCGCTCGTGCCCCGGGCACATGAAGGTCGCAGTACCGCCGACTGGAATGCCGATGACGCCCTCGTCGATCAAGGCGCGGGCAGTCTGATGACCGCCGCCGAGGAACGTGTCAGGGGCTGCACCGATGCGCAAGCCCTTGGCCCTGGCGGCATCAGCCAGTTTTTTCCCTTCCGCGAAATTAATCCCGAGCGGTTTTTCCGAATAGGTGTGCTTGCCGGCCTCCAGCGCCTGCAGGCCAACGGCGACGTGGGCCTTCGGAATGGTCAGGTTGACGATGATCTCGACCTTCGAATCGGCGAGAAGTTCATCGACAGTCCTAGCCTGAAGGTTGAATTCGGCGGCCTTTGCCTCGGCGAGTTCGCGGTTGAGGTCAGCGAGCCCGCGGATATCTAGGATCGGGAAGGCCGATGTCATCGCCTTGAGATAGGCGCCCGAAATATTGCCGCATCCAATGATGCCGATACCGACTTTTTCCATCATATCCTCCAATAATACTGGTTTTGCGCCTCAGAGCGCCGGTCCCGTGGTGCTCCATGGCGATTCATAGAGTTCGTAGAGGGCAACGGCGGCCGCGCCCTGTGCCCAGAAGTCGTCGGTGGAATCGTCGAAGACGAGCTCGCTGACGCCTTGCAGGGATGGCGGGATGGCCAGGGCGTAGGCATCTCGCAGACTGTTGAGGAAGGGCTCGCCAAGCGCAAGCGAGGAACCGACGAGAATGACGCGCGGCGGTGCAAAGAGGGTAACGATATTGGCGATGGTCAGCCCCACTGCCTCGCCGGCCCGTGCTGCTGCACCGATCAGTTGGTCGTCATCGGCCTGGATCATTGCCTGCACATGCGTCATCCCGCGGCCGAGGCGTACCGCTTCGGCAAAACGTCCATCAGCTTGCCGCTCGCCGAGAATAGCGCTTTCCCCAGCACGGCTGGAAAGCCGGACCACGCCCTGTTGTCCCATGCCGAGGACGAGATCGCCGAGATTGTGGCTGAGGCCGCCGGCGCCGCGGAAAAGCTGGTTGTCATGCAGCACGCCGAGACCCAGCGTCTGTTCCAGTGAGATCAGCACCATGTCTTCCAGATCGCGGGCCTTGCCGAACCAGTGATGGCCGAGCGTGATGGCATGTGCATCGCTCTCAATGATCGTTGGTGTGGACAGGCGGGCAGACATTTCTTTAGCAAAATCAACGTTGATTTCGCGGAATATCGGGCTTGAGCGGATATAGCCCGTGCGGTGCTCGATGACGCCGGGAAGCGCCAGGCAGATGCTGTCTATATCATCGAGCGACAGGCCGATATCGACGACACAACGTCGAACGCCGTCTTCGACGAGATCGGCGATGACGGCGATCGGCTGACGATCGATGCGGATCGGCAGCGTCAGCCTGGAGAGCACGTCTCCCCGGAAATTCGTGACGACGAAAACCATGCGGCTGGCGGCAATCTTGGCGCCGACTACGCGGGCGGCATCGGGGTTGAGTTCCAGCATCACGCGAGGCCTTCCTCGCACGGCCTCATTACGGATATCGCCCTCATGACGCGGCAGGATCAGTCCGTCGTCGAGCAGCGAGGCGGTGATGGCGGAAACCGTCGTGGTCGAAAGCTCCGTGCGCTCGCTGATCTGGATACGAGAGATCGGACCATGGCGCCGGATCGTATCGAGCACGTTCAAGCGGTTGATCGCACGCATCAATTCGGGATCTGCAGTCTTCATGAAAATCAGCCAGGCAATCGGCCTGTTGGGGCAAGCCGCCTAATATTTTTAACGGGTTACGAAATAAATAGCAGGTAAACACACGGAGCTGTCAAGCGAATTTGATGAAAAATACAGCGGTTGGCTTGACATCCGACAAAAGCTCCGTTGAATTAATCCGCATAGGGGAAAAATTGTGAGGATAGGTCCCCTGGGAGGAAAATCATGAATTTTATGTCCAAGAGCGCCGTTTTTGGCGGCAGGCGCATCGCGTCTATGGCTGTTGCTGCCGGCATGTTGTTGGCAGGAGCAAGTGCGGCTTCTGCGGCCACCGTGGTCAAATGGTTGCATCTCGAACTCGACCCGAAATTCGTCGCGGTCTGGGAGGATATCGTCAAAAAATACGAAGCCCAGCATCCCGATGTCGATATCCAGATGCAGTTCCTCGAAAACGAAGCCTTCAAAGCTAAGCTGCCGACATTGCTGCAATCGGACGATGTGCCGGACTTCTTTTACAGCTGGGGCGGCGGCGTTTTGAAACAGCAGTCCGAGACTGGCGCGCTGCAGGATGTGACGGCAGCCCTCGATGCCGATGGCGGCAAGCTGCGCAACGCCTATACCCCGGCTTCCGTCAACGGCCTGACCTTCGACGGCAAGACCTGGGCGATCCCTTACAAGGTTGGGCTCGTCAGCTTCTTCTACAATAAGGCACTGTTTGCCAAGGCTAACGTCAAGGCTGAGGACATCAAGACCTGGACCGATTTTCTTGAGGCTGTGAAGAAGATCAAGGCGGCCGGAATCGTGCCAATTGCGGGCGGCGGCGGCGAGAAATGGCCGATCCACTTCTATTGGAGCTACCTCGTCATGCGCGAAGGCGGTCAGAAGGTGTTTGAAGCCGCCAAGAAGGGCGAGGGCGAAGGTTTCCTCGATCCTGCCATCATCAAGGCTGGCGACGACCTCGCCGAACTCGGCAAGCTCGAACCGTTCCAGCCCGGCTATCTCGGCGCGACCTGGCCGCAAACGCTTGGCGTGTTTGGTGACGGCAAGGCCGCGATGATCCTCGGCTTTGAAAATACTGAGGCGAACCAGCGTAAGAATGCCGGCGACGGTAAGGGGCTGGCACCTGACAATATCGGCCGTTTCGTCTTCCCGGCGGTCGAAGGTGGCGCCGGCAAGCCGACAGACACGCTCGGCGGCCTGAACGGCTGGGCCGTCACCAAAAAGGCCTCCAAGGAAGCGATCGATTTCCTTGCTTTCCTGACGAATGCGGACAATGAGCGCGCCATGGCTAAAGCCGGTATGCTCCTGCCTGTCGCGGTCGGCGCGGATGACGGCGTCGTCAACCCGCTGCTAGCCGACTCGGCAAAACAGCTCGCGGGTTCGACTTGGCATCAGAACTTCTTCGACCAGGATCTCGGTGCAGCCGTCGGTCGCGTCGTCAACGACGTGTCAGTGGAAATCGTCTCCGGACAGATGAATTCCAAGGACGGCGCCCAGATGATACAGGACGCTTTCGAACTGGAACAATAACCCGCGCCCGCAGAGCTTTCCCGGCGCTCCAGCCAAGCTCGGAGCGCCGGCACGACCGCCGACGAGACACGAAAGCAGGTGCCATGGCCAATATTTCAGTCCCCTCTATGTCAGCCACGGCAAGGCAGACAAGACGAGCCGCAAACGGAAAAAGTTCGGTTGCCCATGACCGGCTCACGGTGCTTCTAATCTTTCTTCCGCCGGCGCTGGTGCTCTTCACGCTCTTCGTTATCATGCCGATGGGCGAAGCGGCGTGGTACAGCCTTTATAAATGGAACGGATACGGTACGCCGACCGAGTTCGTAGCACTCCGCAATTTCCAGGTCCTGTTCCGCAATCCGGCTTTCACGCAGGCCCTGATCAATAACGGCCTGATCATTGTCATCTCGATCTGCATTCAGGTGCCGCTCGCCATCTGGCTGGCGACAATGCTTGCCCACCGCATTCCCGGCGTAGTCGGCTTCCGCCTGATCTTTTTCCTGCCCTATGTGCTGGCGGATGTCGCCGCTGGCCTCATCTGGCGCTTCGTCTACGACGGCGATTACGGCCTGTTTGCGGCCGTTTCCAATTTCTTCGGTTTCGCCAATCCTTATGTGCTCGCCGACAAGGACGTAGCGATCTATGCGATACTCGGGGTCATCGTCTGGAAATATTTTGGTTTCCACATGATGCTGTTTATCGCCGGCCTGCAGTCCGTCGACAAGAACGTGCTAGAGGCGGCCGAAATCGATGGCGCAACCGGCTGGCAGAAATTTCGTTACGTCACGCTGCCGCTGCTCGGCTCAACCCTGCGCCTTTCGATTTTCTTCGCGGTCGTCGGCTCGCTGCAGCTCTTCGACATGATCATGCCGCTGACAGGCGGCGGGCCGTCCAATTCCACGCAGACGATGGTCACCTTCCTCTACACCTATGGCGTCATGCGTATGCAGGTGGGTTTGGGGAGCGCCGTCGGCGTGGTGCTCTTCATCATCTGCGTCACGCTCGCCTTCGGTTACAAAAGGATCTTCATGCGCCATGACTGATATGAGCTCTTCCATTCGCATGAGCGTGTCTACGCGCGTCTACCTCTACGCGTCGCTGAGCCTAATTGCCGCGATCGTGCTCGTGCCGCTGGTGACGACGGCACTCGGCGGCTTTAAGACGCTAGGCGACCTGCGCACCAACCCTTTCGGCCTGCCAACGGAATGGCAATGGGCGAATTATACCGACATTCTCTTCGGTGAGCGTTATTGGCTGCAGATCGGCAACTCGCTCGTCATCGCAGCTCTCACTGTGCTCCTGACGCTGATCGTCTCGTCCATGGCGGCTTTTGCCTTTGCCCATGTCCGGTTCTTCGGCTCGTCCTTCCTGCTCAATTATTTTTTGCTCGGCCTGATGTTTCCTGCTGCGACCGCGATCCTGCCGCTCTTCATCCGCATCCGCGATCTTGGCCTCTTGAACACCTATTGGGGCGTGGTGCTGCCGCAGGTGGCCTTCGGTCTGGGCATGAGCATCCTCTTGTTTCGCAACTATTTCCGCAATCTTCCGGAAGAATTGTTCCAGGCGGCGTTCGTCGATGGCTGCGGTTATCTGCGCTTCTTCTGGCATATATCGCTGCCGCTTTCCCGCCCCATCGTCGCTACCGTCAGCATCATCTCCTTCGTCGGCAGCTGGAACAGTTATATCCTGCCGCTGATCATGTTGAATTCCGAGTCTAAATATCCCTGGCCTCTCGGCATTATGGTCTATCGCGGCGAATACGGGACTGAGTGGCAGCTGGTGCTGGCCTTCATCACGCTCACCATTCTGCCGACCATCATCGTCTTTTTCATCGCCCAGAGGCACATCATCGCCGGATTGACCGCCGGCGCCGTGAAGTCCTGAGCCCGAGCTATTGGAGGTGCAATCATGGCATCCGTTTCACTGAGCGACATTCGCAAGGCCTATGGTGCCGTCGACGTGATCCACGGCATTTCGCTCGATATCGCGGATGGGGAATTCGTCGCCCTTGTCGGGCCGTCCGGCTGCGGAAAATCGACACTGCTGCGGATGATCGCCGGCCTGGAGGAGATCACGGATGGCGAGATCGCGATCGGCGGTAATGTCGTCAACGGTATGACGCCTCGCGAGCGCAACATCGCAATGGTCTTCCAGTCCTACGCGCTCTATCCGCATATGACGGTCGCAGAAAACATGGGCTTCAATCTCAAGCTCGCCGGTGTCGCAAAACCGCAGATCGAGGCCCGCGTCGCCGAGGCCGCCCGAATGCTGGATCTCGCCCAGCTTCTCGACCGCAAGCCGGCCCAGCTTTCCGGCGGCCAGCGCCAGCGTGTCGCCATGGGCCGCGCTATCGTGCGAAATCCCGCCGTCTTCCTGTTCGACGAGCCGCTCTCCAACCTCGATGCCAAGCTGCGAGTGCAGATGCGTTCGGAAATAAAGACGTTGCACCAGAAGGTCAAAACCACCTCGATCTATGTCACGCATGACCAGATCGAGGCGATGACGCTTGCAGATCGCATCGTCGTGCTCAATCAGGGCAGAGTGGAGCAGCAGGGTACGCCGCTTGAACTCTATAAGAAACCTGCCAATCTCTTCGTGGCCGCGTTCATCGGATCGCCGGCGATGAATATGCTGGATGGTACCGTGGATGGCGAAGACGGCAAGCCGGCCGCGCGTCTTTCGGATGGCACTGCGATCCGCATCGCTCCTGACCGCAAGGTTCGCCCCGGTCAGGCGGTGACTATTGGCCTGCGCCCCGAGCATCTGACGCCGGGTGGCAAAGATGGAAGTGCGCTTGCCGGGCACACCCTGCTCGTCGAGCCGACCGGTGCTCAGACCCATGTCGTCTTCGATCTTGCCGGTCAACCGGTAACGGCTGTGGTGGATGGGGATTATGCTGCTCGTTATGGCGCTCGCTTCGAAGCGAATATCGCCAGCGAGCAGGTCCATATTTTCGACCGCGGCACAGGCTTGGCACTTTAATCCGGACGGACGACAGGCTGCTCCCCTCATGGCGTGTCCGCCGACACCAAATGCGATCCTCCGCCAATCGCACGACTGGCGGAGAATTTATTTGTCTTAAGCTCATTCCGCCGGCTGAGCCACCGGAACAAGCAGATCGCGGTCATCGCGCAAATTGCCGGCCATTGCTGCGGCAAAACGGGTCTGATCGAGCTCGTTTTCCCAGCGGGCGACGACGATGGTAGCAACCGCATTGCCGACCAGGTTCGTCAGCGCACGGCATTCCGACATGAAGCGATCGATGCCGAGGATCAGCGCCATGCCGGCGATCGGAACCGAGGGGACGACCGAGAGTGTGGCGGCAAGCGTGATGAAGCCGGCACCGGTGATGCCTGCGGCGCCCTTAGAGCTCAGCATCGCCACGAGCAGCAGCAGGATCTGATCGCCGAAGCTCAGATGCGTGTCCGTCGCCTGAGCGATGAAGAGCGCTGCCAGCGTCATGTAGATATTGGTTCCGTCAAGGTTGAACGAATAGCCGGTCGGAATGACGAGGCCGACGACCGAGCGCTTGCAGCCGGCCTGTTCCATCTTATTCATAAGGCCGGGCAGGGCGGCTTCGGACGAGGAGGTGCCAAGCACCAGCAGCAGCTCTTCCTTGATATAGCGGAGCAGCGCCAGGATGGAGAAGCCATTATAGCGGGCGACCGCGCCGAGCACGACCAGCACGAAGAGCAGCGATGTCAGATAGAAAGTGCCGATCAGGAAGGCGAGGTTGGCAATCGCGCCGATGCCGTATTTGCCGATCGTAAAGGCCATCGCGCCGAAGGCGCCGATCGGCGCAAACTTCATCAGGATCGCGACGAGGCGGAAGACCGGGGCCGTCAGAACCTGGAAGAAGTCAAGCACGGGTTTGCCGCGGTCGCCGACGGAACCGAGCGCAATGCCGAAGACCACGGAGAAGAACAGGACCTGCAGGATATCACCCTTGGCGAAAGCGCCGACGATCGTATCCGGGATGATGTTCATCAGGAAGCCGACGACCGTCGCGTCATGGGCCTGAGCGGCGTAGTTGTTGACGGCTTTCGTATCGAGCGTTGCCGGATCGATATGCATGCCGGCGCCAGGCTGCAGGACATTCGAGACAACGAGGCCGACGACGAGCGCCAGCGTCGAGAAGACGAGGAAATAACCGAGCGCCTTGCCGACGACGCGGCCGAACTTCTTGAGATCGGCCATGCCGGCAATGCCGGTCGTGACAGTCAGGAAGATGACGGGCGCGATCACCATGCGCACGAGCTTGATGAAGGCATCTCCAAGCGGCTGCAACGAAGCGCCAAGAGACGGGTAGAAGTGGCCGAGCAGAATGCCGGCGGCGATGGCCGCCAGAACCTGCACGTAGAGGTGCCGGTAAAAGGGAATCTTGCCGCGCTCCGCGGCAGGGTTCATTGCGATATCCATGGTGTCCTCCACTGTGCCGGCGCCAAGGCGGCGGCGGGCAAGTCATGATGGTCAAACAGCCTCCCGACTGATGAGGACATGGCTTGCAATGCGCGTGCCAGTTTCTGGCTCGCATTAACCCATTGATATCATTGCTCATGATCTTCGTCGTTTTCGGACAAGTGCGGATTTTCGCACAATGTGAATTGCCCGCAGTGCGAATACATGCACAATACCGCCATGCACCAAAGCATCGCATCTGAACGTTTCCTGACACTCGAACAGCTCGGCCGGCGATCCCGTTCCGTCTGGCTGATCTTTGCGGCACTTGCCGCCATCGTGATTGGCGCAGCGCTTTACGGCGCCGGCACTTATGGCCGCTTGCAGGCAATCGCGGCACTGGAGGATCAGGGGCAAACGGACGCCAATCTCAAGGTGGCGCTGCTGCGCGCCGTGCTCGAGGGACCACGAGCCCTGCCGCTGCTTCTCGCCGATGATCAGCAGGTGCGAGACGCTCTGGCCTCGGGGCAGGGCGAGGCCGTCATGGGGCTTGATCGCAAGCTGCAGAGTCTGGTCGCCGGCACCCGCGCCTCGGTTCTGTATGTAACCGGCAATAATGGCATCGCGATCGCTTCCAGCAACTGGCAGGAGCCGTTGAGCTTCGTCGGCAACGACTATTCCTTTCGCGATTATTTCCGCCGTGCGATGGAAACGGGCACGGCGGAGCATTTTGCGCTCGGCAATGTCAGCAGCCGGCCCGGCCTTTATATTTCCCGGCGGGTTGGGAATGCTGCAGATCCGCTCGGAGTCGTCGTGGTCAAGATGGAATTCGATCAGCTGGAATCCGACTGGCGCGATGCAGCCCGACCGGCCTATGTCACCGATGAGCATGGGGTTGTGTTGATCACCAGCCTACCGTCCTGGCGCTTCATGACGGCAAAGCCGCTGCCGCAGGAAAGTCTTGCGGTGATCAGGAACAGCCTGCAATTCGGCGAGGCGCCGCTGCTGCCATTGCCGATCGATGAGCGTCAGGCACTTCGACCCGGAGCCGCGATCGTGCGTGCCATCATGCCGGGCGGCGGGGAGGGCGAGTTCCTGCGGCTGCGCACCGAGGTGCCATCGACATCGTGGCAGCTCGAATATCTTGTGCCGACCGAAGCACCGATCGCCACTTCCGTGCGCGAGTGGCGGTTGCTGACACTGGCCGGGCTCCTTCCCGTGCTGGCTATCATGACCTTCCTGCTGCGCCGTCGCCAGATCGCGAGCATGCGTATTGCGACCGAACGCGCCGCGCGAGAGTTGCTGGAGCGCCGGGTGCTGGAGCGCACGGAGGATCTGAGCCGCGCCCGTGACAGGCTGCAGGAAGAGATAACCGATCATCGCGTAACCGAAGCAAGGCTGCAGGTGGTGCAGCAGGAACTCGTCCAGGCGAATCGTCTGGCGATCCTCGGTCAGGTGGCTGCGGGCGTGGCGCATGAGATCAATCAGCCTGTGGCGACCATCCGCGCCTATGCAGACAATGCCCGCACCTTCCTTAAACGCCAGCAGCCGGAATCAGCCGACGACAATCTCGACGCGATTGCAGGCCTGACGGAGCGCATCGGCATGATCACCGAGGAGCTGAAGGCCTTTGCTCGCAAGGGCCGCACCGCCGCCGAGCCGGTGGAGCTGCGCGCCGTCATTGAAGGGGCGGTCATGCTGCTGCGAAGCCGCTTTGCCGGACGGCTGGATGCCTTGAATATCAAGCTGCCGTCAGCGGGCCTGAAGGTGAGCGGAAACCGTGTTCGCCTGGAACAGGTGCTGATCAATCTGTTTCAGAATGCGCTCGAAGCGCTTGAAGGCAGGGAGGAAGCAAAGGTGGATATCTTCTGTGAGGAGACTGAGGGCGAGGTGGCTGTGATTGTCGCCGACAACGGCCCCGGCATTTCGCAAGACATTCTCGGCTCGCTTTTTTCGCCCTTCAATACCTCGAAGGAAAAGGGCCTCGGCCTTGGGCTCGTCATTACCAAGGACATTATTTCCGATTATGGCGGCCGCATCGAGGTCGATAGCAATGAGTGCGGCACGCGCTTTACCGTCCATATCCAGAGAGCACAGGCATGAGCGACATGATCCCAGTCCTCCTTATCGATGACGACAAGGATCTCCTGAAGGCGACGAAACAGACGCTGGAACTTGCCGGCTTTTCCGTTTCGACCTTTCTCGCCGCCGCTGAGGCGTTGAAGGTGCTGACATCAGAATTTTCCGGAGTTGTGGTCTCGGATATCCGCATGCCGCATGTTGACGGGCTGCAGCTCTTCGATCGCATCCGCCGGCTGGACGAAGACCTGCCGGTGATCCTGATCACCGGGCATGGCGATATCCCGATGGCCGTCAAGGCGATCCAGGACGGAGCCTATGATTTCATCACCAAGCCCTTCGCAGCTGACCGGCTGGTGCAGAGCGTGCATCGGGCGGCGGAAAAGCGCCGTCTCGTGCTCGACAACCGATTGCTGCGCGAGGCCGCCGAACAGGCACAGAGCGACCTGCCGCTGATCGGCCAGACGCCGGCCATGGAGCGCTTGCGACGGACGCTCCGCCAGATTGCCGATACCGACGTTGATGTGCTGGTAACTGGTGAGACCGGCAGCGGTAAGGAAGTGGTGGCGAGCCTTCTGCACCGCTGGAGCCGCCGTGCCAAAGGAAACTTCGTGGCGCTGAACTGCGGTGCTCTGCCGGAGACGGTGATCGAAAGCGAACTCTTCGGCCATGAGGCCGGTGCCTTTACCGGGGCCCAAAAGAAGCGTGTCGGCCGTATCGAACATTCGAGCGGCGGGACGCTTTTCCTCGACGAAATCGAAAGCATGCCGGCTGCTGCGCAGGTTCAGATGCTGCGCGTGCTGGAAATGCGTGAAGTCATGCCGCTCGGCACCAACGAGGTGCGGCCGGTCGATTTGCGTGTCGTCGCTGCTGCAAAGGTCGATCTCGGTGATCCGCGCCAGCGTGGCGAATTCCGCGAGGATCTCTACTATCGCCTCAATGTCGTTACGATCAGCATCCCACCGCTGCGCGACCGGCGCGATGACATCCCGCTTCTTTTCGCCCATTTCACGGAACGCGCTGCCAATCGTTTCAAGCGCCCGGCTCCCTCGGCTTCACCTCAGCTGTATCGGCATCTGAGAAACCACGACTGGCCGGGCAATGTGCGCGAGCTCTCGCATTTTGCCGAGCGCTTCGTACTCGGCCTCGAAACAACGCCGGCGGAGCCGGAGCAGGGAGGGATGGAGGACAAAGAGGTTCCCCTGTCTCTGCCGGCGAGGATCGACCGCTTCGAGGCCGATATCATCCGCGAAACATTGACCCGCAACGAGGGCAACGTGCGTCGGACCATTGAGACACTCGGCATCCCACGCAAGACGTTCTATGACAAGCTGCAGCGCCACGGCATCGAGCGAGCCGCTTTCAGCCCTTCGAAGGCGGATAGTTGACATGCTAGGCATGTGCTGGCGGCAGAAGCGAATGCAAAACGTTAAGTTGCAATTCCCTTGCCATAACAAGCCGTCGACATGCACAGGAGATCGAAGCTTCAGCTCTCATAGGCTGAGTAAATGGCCGCGTTTTCGATCATGTCTTGCTTTTCTTGGAGGTGCCTCTTGGAGACAATACCACAAGGTGGACAGCGAGAAATCCTCGCTCCAGCGAATCAGGTGGCCCTCAATCGGCACTAACACAAGTTTGCGTCATTGAGGTGAAGGTGTGCGGCGTTCTTTGAGACCGGGCGCGAATGATACTCCCGGCGCTGCCGCAAAGCTATAGAGACGGTCAACTTTCGAGGATCAAATCGATGAATTGCGCGCACTTTTTTGTGTGGCGAGGCCGGAATGCCTGCCATGTCTTATTTCCGTCGCTCCAGACCTTGATCTTTCGAGACATTGGCGCACCATCTTACTTAGCGAAAGCGAAAATCGCTGAGGCAGACCTTTATTAGGAGGGCCTATGCTAGAAAACTCCCTATTCGACGCGTTCACCCGCAACTACGAGGCTCGCCGCGAGACGGATATGTCTGTGGCGGATTATCTTACGCTGTGTAAGAAGGAGCCGATGGCTTACGCCAATGCCACCGAGCGCCTGCTCGATGCCATCGGCGAACCCGAGATCATCGACACTGCAAAGGATTCGCGGCTCGGACGCGTTTTCATGAACAGAACCATCCGAACCTATCCGGCCTTCGTGGGATTTTTCGGTATGGAAGAGACGATCGAGCGGATCGTTTCCTTCTTCCGTCACGCCGCCCAAGGTCTCGAAGAGCGCAAGCAGATCCTTTATCTGCTCGGCCCTGTCGGCGGCGGCAAGTCCTCGCTTGCAGAGCGCTTGAAGCAGCTCATGGAGGTCAATCCCATCTATGTGCTGAAGGCTGGCGACGAATTGAGCCCGGTCTTCGAAAGCCCCCTCAACCTCTTTGATCCGCTTACCATGGGGCCGTTGCTGCTTGAGCAATATGGCATTCCGACCCGTCGCCTCAGCGGCTTGATGAGCCCATGGTGCCTCAAGCGTCTTGACGAGTTCGACGGCGATATCTCACGCTTTCGCGTCGTGAAAATCCAGCCGTCCCGGCTTCGCCAGATCGCGATTGCCAAGACTGAGCCGGGTGATGAGAACAATCAGGACGTCTCATCGTTGGTCGGCAAGGTCGATATCCGCAAGCTCGAGCATTATCCGCAGAACGATTCCGATGCCTACAGCTATTCCGGCGGTCTTAACCGCGCCAATCAGGGCATCTTGGAATTCGTCGAAATGTTCAAAGCGCCGATCAAGATGCTGCACCCGCTGCTGACGGCGACGCAGGAAAACAACTACATGGGCACCGAAAATATTGGTGCGATCCCGTTCTCCGGTATCATCCTTGCCCATTCGAACGAAGCGGAATGGCAGACCTTCAAGGCCAACAAAAACAATGAAGCCTTCATCGACCGCATATGCGTGATCAAGGTTCCCTATTGCCTAAGGGTCACTGAGGAGCAGAAAATCTACGAGAAACTGATCGAAGGATCGGAGCTTGCGAACGCCCCATGCGCGCCGGCAACACTCGAGATGCTCGCTCGTTTCTCTGTCCTGTCACGGCTTCGCAAGCACGAGAATTCCAATCTCTTTTCGAAGATGCGTGCCTATGACGGCGAAAGCCTCAAGGAAACCGATCCGCGCGCCAGAAGTGTGCAGGAATATCGCGATGCTGCCGGCGTCGATGAGGGCATGGACGGAATATCGACACGTTTCGCCTTTAAAGTTCTTGCGTCGACCTTCAACCACGACACGACGGATATCGGCGCCGATCCGGTGCATTTGATGTATGTTCTGGAACAGGCTATCCGCCGCGAGCAGTTTTCCGAGGAGACGGAAAAGCGCTATATGGAGTTCATCAAGGCTGAATTGGCACCGCGTTATGCGGAATTCATCGGCAACGAGATCCAGAAGGCTTACCTGGAATCCTATTCTGATTACGGTCAGAATCTGTTCGATCGTTACGTCGACTATGCGGATGCCTGGATCGAGGATATCGATTTCAAGGATCCGGATACGGGACAGTTGCTCGATCGCGAACTTCTGAACCAGGAACTGACGAAGATCGAAAAGCCGGCGGGCATTGCCAATCCCAAGGATTTCCGCAACGAGATCGTCAAGTTCTCGCTTAGATCGCGGGCAGCTAACGGCGGCAAGAATCCTTCATGGACGAGCTATGAGAAAATCCGGGAAGTCATCGAAAAGCGGATGTTCTCGCAAGTCGAGGATCTGCTGCCGGTGATCTCCTTCGGTTCGAAGAAAGATAGCGAAACCGAAAAGAAACACAGTGAATTCGTTTCGCGCATGGTCGCGAGGAATTACACGGAACGGCAGGTTCGCCGTCTGGTGGAATGGTACATGCGGGTCAAGCAGGCAAGTTAGGTAGGCTGTCCGAGCGAGTACCCTGTAGGAGCAAACATGCACATCATAGACCGGCGGCTTAATCCGCGCGGTAAAAGTTTGGAAAATCGACAACGGTTCCTTCGGCGCGCCAAGGACGCCGTCGGGCAAGCGGTAAAACAATCTCTGCAAAACCGCTCCATTCGCGATGTGCTTGATGGCGGCGAAGTCACTCTTCCGATCGGCGGCATGTCCGAGCCAGGTTTTCACCGGGGTGGAGGCGGGGTTCACGACCGTGTTCTTCCAGGCAATCAGGAGTTCGTCGAGGGCGACCTTATCAAACGGCCACCGGCATCGGGCGGCGGCCGACCGAAGGAGGCAGGAGAGGGCGACGGCGAGGATGGTTTCCGTTTCGTGCTCACTCGGAAGGAATTTCTCAATATCTTCCTCGAAGATCTGGAATTGCCTGACCTCGCAAAACGTAAGCTGAGCGAGACCGAAGAAGTGACGCCGCAACGGGCGGGCTTCTCCGTCTCCGGCTCCCCCTCGAACATCGCCGTTGGTCGCACCACGCGCCTTGCCATGATGCGGCGCCTCGCGCTTCACCGTCCGAAGGCACAGGAAATCGAGGCGCTTCAGAAGCAGATCGACGAATGCGACAGCGCTGAAGAGCGCCTCATACTGGAGGAGAGGCTGAAGATGCTGACCCTCAAGAGCAAACGCATCCCCTATATCGATCCGCTCGATGTGCGCTATCGGCGCTTTGAAAACACGCCGAAGCCTGTCATCAAGGCAGTGATGTTCTGCCTCATGGATGTTTCCGGCTCTATGAGCGAACATATGAAGGATCTCGCCAAACGTTTTTACCTGCTCCTCTATCTCTTCCTGTCGCAGCGCTATGAAAAGGTCGAGATTGTCTTCATCCGGCATACGGAGAAGGCAGAGGAAGTCGACGAGGAAACCTTCTTCTACAGCCCGGCAACGGGCGGTACGCTGGTTTCCAGTGCGCTGGCTGCCATGCGTTCGATCGTTGCCGCGCGCTTCGATCCGACGGAATGGAACATCTACGCAGCCCAGGCTTCGGATGGCGATAATTCCTATTCCGACGGCGCTCTGACCGGCCAGTTGCTGGAGCACGAAATCCTGCCGGTCTGCCAGTACTTTGCCTATATCGAAGTCGGTGACGAGGACGGCGATTCCTCGATGTCGCGATCACCGCTCTGGACGCTCTATCAGGAGATTCGCTCCGCAGCGCTTCCTCTGGCCATGCGAAAGGTCTGCCGCAAGAACGAGATATTTCCTGTTTTCCACGATCTGTTCCAGAAAAAGACCGCCAAGGCGGGAGAAACGGCATGAAAACCAGCGCACGACATAGGGGAGGGCTGCTGTTTGAGGGCGCCGATTGGGATTTCCCGACCCTGCAGCACATCCACGACGCCTGCGAGGACATCGCCCTCGGAGAACTGGGATTGGATGTCTATCCAAACCAGATCGAGGTTATCACCTCGGAGCAGATGCTCGACGCTTATTCCTCGACCGGCATGCCGCTCTTCTATCGCCACTGGTCCTTTGGCAAGCACTTTGCCCATCATGAAGCATTCTACCGCCGCGGGATGCGCGATCTCGCCTATGAGATCGTCATTAACAGTTCACCCTGCATCTCCTATCTGATGGAGGAGAATACGGCGACCATGCAGACCCTGGTCATTGCGCACGCCGCCTTCGGCCATAACCATTTCTTCAAAAACAACTACCTTTTCAAGCTTTGGACCGATGCAGAGGGCATCCTAGATTATCTCGACTTCGCAAAGGGTTATATTTCCCGCTGCGAGGAACGCTATGGAGAGGTAGCCGTCGAGCGAACGCTGGATGCCGCCCATGCGCTGATGTCGCATGGCGTACACCGCTATGCCGGCAAGACGCAGGTGGACCTGAGGCAGGAGGAAAAACGGCAGCAGGAACGCCGCGCCCATGAAGAGAAGATCTTCAACGACCTCTGGCGGACGGTGCCTGTCGGCCAGAAGCGCAGCAAGTCGGACCGAGATCTGGAGCAGAGGCGGGCTGCACTCGGTTTACCGCAAGACAATATTCTCTACTTCCTCGAGAAATCGGCGCCACGGCTCCATTCCTGGCAGCGCGAGATATTGCGCATCGTCCGGCACGTCGCCCAGTATTTTCATCCCCAACGCCAAACCAAGGTGATGAACGAGGGAACTGCCACCTACGTCCACTATAATATCATGAAGCGCCTGCATGAGCGTGGGCAGATTAGCGACGGCAGCTATTTCGAGTTTCTGAAATCTCACACGAACGTCGTGTTCCAGCCCATGTTCGACGACCGCCGCTTCTCCGGCTTCAATCCCTATGCGTTGGGTTTTGCGATGATGCAGGATATCGAACGCATCGTGAAGGAGCCGACAGACGAAGATCGCGAGTGGTTTCCTGATATCGCCGGACGAGGCGATGCTATGGCTGTCCTGCGCGATATCTGGGCCAATTACCGCGATGAGAGTTTTGTGAGCCAGTTCCTCAGTCCACGCCTCATGCGGCAGTGGCGCATGTTCCAGCTCCATGACGATCCGGAGATTGAGGAGGGTATTCTGGTTTCGGCAATCCATGACGAGCGTGGTTACCGGCGCATCCGCCGGCAGCTCTCTCGCGACTACGACATAGGCTATACCGATCCGGCGATTGAGATCGTCGACGTCGATCTCTCCGGCGACCGCAGACTGCTGCTACAGCACCGGGCGAGCAACGACGAATTCCTGGAAGAGGATGACCTGAAGCTCGTTCTGCAGCACCTTGCCGATTTGTGGAGCTATGACGTTCTGCTGGAAGAGCTCGACAGCAAGGAAAGTATCGTTCGGAAGCATATCGCGCATCCGCGAACTTTTTCGCGACAAGGCGAATTCGCCTGAGGAGCCAAGATTCTGTCCGTTCGAGGGGCCTGATTCTTCAAACGTGATTGGACAGGCAGCGCAGTTGGGGTCAACCTTCTGATGGGGGCGTGCAATCTATTTCCGAATAGGAGGCCGCTATGGAACAATACGCAGTCGATCAGCTCAAAGCTATAGCCAGAGTCAGCCGCACCACTCCACAACTGTCTCGCGCCGAGCGCCTGGAGCGGTGGGCGGAGCTTCTGGAAAGCGATCCCACGCGTTCGCTCGTTACCCTTCGGGAAACCGAATATCTGCCCCGTGACCAGCGGGTGATGATGAGGATCGCCGGATCGCCGATATCCGTAGCCTATGCCGATCCGGTTCTGCGTGCCGCAGGTCTCGAGGGCGATACCTATGGGGACGCTCAGAGCTTTTTCGACCTTAACGATCGTCAGTTGCACGGGCTCGTGTGCTCCTGCCATTTTGGAGCACAGGTCGATGCAGGTGTTGTCGCCCGCCATCTGAGGGCAGCCTCCATGCCAGGTGTGAAGGGTATCCTGGCACGCATGCGGCTGCTTTTCACGCGATAGGCTGCGGCCGAAAACTTTAGCGATTAGAGACCGGGCAGCGGAACCGGCCCGGTGAAGTGCGGTACTTCGTAGCCGCGCTTCACCTGAGGCCGGGCGGCGATCTGCAGATACCAGCGGCGGACATTCGGGAAGTCGTTGAGGTCGATTTTGTGGCGCGTGAAGCGAGAAACCCAGGGCCAGACAGCCATGTCGGCGATGGAATAGTCACCGGCAAGGTGTTCCCGGCCATTGAGCCTTGCATCGAGCGTTTCATAAAGCCTGATCGTGTCTCTGCGGAAAAGCGTCTCGGCGAAGGGCGCGTGACCTTCATTATAGGTCAGGAAATAATGCGCGTGGCCGAGCGTCGGTCCGAAGCCACCCATCTGCCACATCAGCCATTCGATGGTGTGGTGGCGAGCACTGCCTTCGCGCGGCAGGAATCTTCCCGTCTTTTCGGCGAGATAGAACAGGATGGCGCCGGATTCGGCAAGGGTGACATCGGTCTCGTGGTCGACGATGGCCGGGATCTTGCCGCCCGGATTGATCGCAAGGTAGCCGGCGGAAAACTGATCGCCCCTAGTGATGTCGATTGCGTGGGTTTTGTAAGGAAGGCCGAATTCCTCAAGTGCGATCGATATCTTCAGGCCGTTCGGCGTGATCCAGGTATAGAAATCGATCATAGGGCGATCAGTCGAACATCACTTCATCGACTGGCAGCTTTGCCATGCCGAAACGACCGGTTACATCGTCGAGGCCGGAGAACATGTTCCGCAGCGCGTAGACAATGGTTTCGACCCTCGCATCGGCGACGCGATAGACAATCGCCTTGCCCTCGCGACGCCCCTCGATGACGCCTGCTTCGCGCAGTTCCGCAAGCTGTTGCGAGAGCGTCGGCTGACGGATGCCGAGCTCTTCCTCCAGCGCAGAGACGGACGCCTCGGTTTCCATAAGATAACAGACGATCGCCAGCCTGTTTGCATTGGCGATAAGCTTCAGCAGTTCGCTCGCCTCGCCGACACTGCGGCAGACCCTCGATGACACGGGTTTGGTCATGGCCACCTCTTTTGTTCTACAAAAAAGTAAAGTGAGCAAGTCGGATTTTCAATGCTGAACATACTGACACGAGTGTTGTGGCAGAAGATTTTATTATCGGTAGATTTTATAGATTTTTGATTTGGTTTCCTGTCGCTTCCAGGGATGACATTTCTCGCCGTCAATATATAAAAAAGTAGATTGATCGCAGTCACAATCTTGGAATGAAGATGAGAATCGGCGTTCATCCCAACAATCTCCATCTGCGGCTCGCCAGCGTCTGGCCCGGTGCCTTTGCTGATCTCGATCCGATCTTCGTTCCTTATAGCGAGGGCCGCGATACGGCGTCGCTGCTCGAAGCCGGCGTTATCCATGTTGGTGGAACAGGATCGACGCCGCCGATCGAGGCGGATGCCCGAGGCCTCGGCGTTGAGTATGTTGGAGCATCCGCGCCACGGCCTGCCAATGGCGCGATCTTCGTGCGCGCCGAGACTGATGTCGAGTCTGTCGCCGGTCTTGCTGGGCGCAGAATCTCGCTGATCGATGGTTCGTTTCATACCTATCTGCTTGCCCGCAGCCTCGAGGCCGAGGGTCTTATGCTTGACGATGTCGAACGCGTCGAAAGTGGCACACGAGATTCCTTGGCAGAACTGCTGGAGGGCAGGGTGGATGCTTGGGTTGCCATGTCGCCGCGGCTGGAGAAGGCGATCGGGCGCACCGATCTCCGCCTCATCGTCCGCTGCGGGGCGACTATTCCCAATCGGTCGTTGTTCTGGAGCCTTGCGCGCATCGGGCTCTCTTCCGCAGAAATCGCAGGTATTGTTTCAGAGCTTGCCCGGATCGGCGGTGAGATTGCGGCGGATCCGGTGACGGCGGCCCATCTTCTGGCAGAAAACGACCGCAGCGGCACTGGTGCTGACGCCTGGGGGCAGATAGTGCGCTCACGTGATTTCTCGGTCGTGTCGATCGATGCGCCAGTGCTTGCCGAGCAGCAGGAAGAGGCTGATACGCTCTTCCGCCACGGCCATTTCGATCGCGCGGTCGCCATTGGCCGACCGCTGCAGGCAACCAAGTAAGGAGCCGGAGATGAATGTCTTCTGGTATATGTGCGCGCCTGACGGTGCTTATCCATGGCAGCCGGAGGGCTCGCGTCAGGTCGATTACGGCTATTACAAGCAGCTTGCACAGGCCTATGATCACCTCGGTTATACTGGCGCGCTCTTTGCGACTGGCGCCCATGATGTCTGGGTGCTGGCAAGCGCGCTGCTCTCCTATACCGAACGGCTTCGTTTCCTCGTGGCCATCCATCCGGGTTTGGTCGCGCCGACCCTGCTTGCCAAGATGGCCGCCACGTTTCAGGAGTTCGCACGCGGGCGCCTGTTGATCAATGTGGTCTCAGGCGATGCGAAGATGCTCGGCGCTTATGGCATGATGCTGCCGCATGACGAACGTTACGCCATGGCGGATGAATATCTGCAGCTCTGGCATCGCCTCTTTGCCGGCGAAAGCGTCACTTATCAGGGAAGATATTTCTCCACCGACGGCGCCAAGCTCGCCTTGCCCGTCGGCGAAAGCATCGCTCCGCCGCCGCTCTGGTTCGGTGGCTCGTCGGACAAGGCGCTCGATGTCGCGGCAAAACATGTCGACACCTATCTTTCCTGGGGCGAAACTCCTGAGCAAATTAAAGGCAAGGTCGAGGCTGTGAAAGCACGAGCCGCCCGTTACGGACGCGAGCTCGAATATGGCATCCGCCTCTATGTGATCGTACGCGACACGGACGAGAAAGCTTGGGAGGCAGCAGCCGATCTCTATGGTCGCATGGATGACGCGGCTATCGCCGCCAATCAGCGTTTCGTCGCCCGCAGTGATTCGGTCGGCCAGCAGCGCATGACGGCGCTCCACGGCGGTCTGAAGCCGGCCAACCTACGCGATCTCGAAGTCGCCCCCAATCTCTGGGCCGGCATCGGCCTTGTGCGCCCCGGACCCGGCACGGCGATCGTCGGCTCTCCCGATACGGTGCTGCGCACGCTGGAAGCCTATCAGGAGGCCGGTGTCGAAACCTTTATTCTTTCCGGCATGCCGCTGCTTGAGGAAGCCTATCGTTTCGGCGAAAAGGTTCTGCCGCGTCTCGATGTCACCAGGGAGGTGTCGACGGCGCGCAACTACACTTGGTCAACGCTCTTCGATCGCGACCTTTCCACCGTCAAGAGCGCCTGACAATACGGCAAGAAAGCAAGCACCGTGGCAGCAAGCGAATTTCATCCAGCCGAACAGGAAGCGACAGGCGACGGGCTTGCGGCCCGTATTCTGCGCGCAATCGAGGCGGTGCTCGGCGCCGCAGCCGCCCTGGTGCTGGCCGTGCTGCTGTTCATGGTGCTTATCACGGTCTGCATGCGCTATTTCTTTGCCGCTGGCTTCATCGGCGCGGAAGATCTCGGTATCTGGCTGCATGTGCTGCTCATTGCGCTCGGCGCGCCCCTCAGCCTCAATAGTGCGCTCGCCATGCGTCTGGATGTCTTCATCAAGATGATGCCGGAACGGCTGTATCCGGCAACGCAGGTTGCTGCCGACGTCTTCACAGTGCTTTCGGGCTTCATTCTGAGCTTCGGCGGTAACGAGATCATGACCATGCTCGGCGGCGTTTCACCAACGCTCGGCGTGCCGGAATGGATCCGCTTCGGTTTTCTCGGTGCCGGCGGCGGGCTGATCCTGATCGTTCTTCTCTTGCAGCGCATCGCCGAGGGAAAAACATGGCCAGTCTTGCTCTCCTTCGCAATCGGCGCAGCGCTCTATGCCGGCATCCCTTTCATCTCGATTGAAGTCGACTGGCCGCCCAGCATTTTTCTCGGCCTGATCGCTTCAATCGGCCTGGTGCTCGCAGCGCCGCTCCCACATGCCTTTCTGGCGGCTGCCTACGTCGTGATCGCCTTCGGTAGCAGCCTGCCGGAGCCGGCGATTGTTTCATCGACTGTGACAGGCATCTCGAAATTTCTGCTGCTTGCCATTCCCTTCTTCCTGCTTGCCGGCGGATTGCTGACAGCATCGGGCGTCGCCAACCAGCTCGTTCGCTTTGCCGCCGCCATTGTCGGCCATCGTCGTGCTGGTCTCGCCCAGACGACGCTGCTGACCAGCGTGCTGTTCTCCGGCGCCTCCGGTTCATCGGTTGCCAATGCCGCCTTCGGTGCATCCACCTTCCAGCCGGAGCTCGTCCGCCACGGTTATCAGCCGGCCAAGGCTGCGGCGATCATCGCGGCGACCTCGGTGCTCGACAACGTCATTCCCCCGTCGATCGCCTTCCTGATTCTTGCAACTGCCACCAATCTTTCGGTCGGTTCACTACTGGTCGGCGGCTTCTTTGCCGGTGGCCTAATGGCCATCTGCCTTGCCGTCGCAATTCATCTGACGGTCCGCGATCAGGCGCCGCTGCCGCGGGCCACATCTGCACAGCGCTGGCAGTCGGCTGTCCAGGCAATTCCTGCCTTCGGTCTAGGCATCATTGTGGTGGTCGGCATCCGTATCGGCGTTGTCACAACGACAGAGGCCGCGGCCCTTGCCGCCTTCTATACCTTCCTGCTTGGTATCGGCGCGCGACTCGGCATACTCTCGCTCTATGCTGCCTTCCGGCAGGCTGCCGTCGAAGCTGCGGCGATCGGCCTGCTGATCGGCACGGCCGGCCCCTTCGCCTTCCTGCTCGCCGTCGACAATGTCTCAGGCCTGATCTCTAACCTGACGACGGCGCTTGGCGGCAGCGCGCTCGCCGTAATCCTGCTATCGAACATTATCCTACTCGTCGTCGGGCTCGTTCTCGATATTGGCGCTGCGATCCTGCTGTTCGGGCCGATCCTGTTGCCGGCAGCCGTCGCCGCCGGTATCGATCCCATCCATTTCGGAGTCATCATCGTGGTCAACCTGATGATTCACGGCCTGACGCCGCCGCTCGGCATGCTGATCTACGTCGTCAGCGGCGTGACCCGTATCCCGGCTTCCGCTCTCTTCAAGGCAGTCGTTCCTTATCTGCTTGCCCTTCTCGTCTCGCTCGCAATTCTCTGCGCTTGGGCGATCATCTTTTAACGGACAGGACCTGATCCATGGATAATCTCAACCGACGTAATTTCCTGAAGACCGCCACGGTTGCCTCCACTGCCCTTGCCGCGCCGGCCTTCGTTCGCAGGGCCGCCGCCCGCACGACGACGATCACCATTGCCTCGCTGCTCGGCGACGACAAGCCGGAGACGAAGATCTGGGTGAAGATCAGCCAGTTGGTGGAAGCCAAGCTGCCCGGTCAGTTCAAATTCAATATCGTCAAGAATGGTGCGCTCGGCGGTGAAAAGGAGGTAGCTGAAGGTGTTCGGCTCGGCTCCATCCACGCCAGCCTGTCAACAGTCTCCTCTCTCTCCGGCTGGACTCCGGAACTGCAGATCCTCGATCTTCCTTTCCTGTTTCGTGATGCAGATCATGTGCGTCGCACCGTTAGCGGTGGTGTAGGCGCCGATCTGAAAGGCAGGTTGCAGGCGCAGAATTTTGTCGTCGGCGACTTTATCAACTACGGCGCGCGTCATCTCCTGACCAAGGAGGCGGTGACGCGTCCGGAACAACTCAAGGGCAAGCGGATCCGCGTCATCCAGAGCCCGCTGCACACCAAGCTTTGGAGTGCTTTCGGCACGACACCGATCGGCATCCCGATCACCGAGACCTATAATTCGCTGGCAACCGGCGTTGCCGACGCGATGGATCTCACCAAATCGGCCTATGCCGGCTTCAAGCTCTACGAGGTGGTGCCTTATATGACCGAGACCGGTCACATCTGGGCATCGGGCGTCATCTACTATTCCTCGACCTTCTGGGCCGGTCTGAACGACGAACAGAAGGCCGTCTTCCAGCAGACATCGACCGAAGGAGCTGCCTATTTCAACCAGCTCATTGCCGATGACGAAGTGGCATCGGTCGAAGTCTCGCTGAAAAACGGTGGCAAGCTCCTGAAGCCGGAAGTTTTCGAGGAATGGCAGAAAGGCGCCCAAGGTGTTTGGAACGATTTCGCTCCGATTGTCGGCGGCCTCGATCGCATTAAGGCCGTCCAATCGGCCTGACGAAGGAGGACGGGAGATGACACATAAGCGGCGTGTATTCTCAGGCTTGCCGGTCTTGCCGAAACAATTGCCAGATTGACAGCAGCCGGGTCAACAAGCTCGCCATATCAAAAAAGCCCGCCCTCTTGTGAGGGCGGGCCATAACCATCTACAGGAGTGGAGTTCTGTATCGATGGGCGAGGCCGGCCCGGCAGGGAACCGGCCCGACCTCTATCTTCTGAATTGGAGGTCACCAAACCAGAAGCTCGTGATGAAAAACCCCGAGATATTATCCCGGGGTCTTCAATATTCAAATTAGAACGAGCGCTGCAGACGGAAGTAACCGGTCGTGGAGTCGTCGCCATCTTCCGGATCCAGGTACTGGACGGAAGCCTTGGCGTAGAAGTTGTCAACGATCTGGTAGTCAACCGTCAGACCGACCTTCCAGGCATCGCCGGTACCGTCGAAATCATCAGGAACGGTGTCGAACGCGCTGGCACCGCCGATGTAGTTGCCGTAGTACTGAACACCGGGGGTGATCTTCAGCTTGTCCGTTGCCTTGATGGCGTATTCGGCAGCAACTGCCCATTCAGCCGTCGAGTAGTAGGAGTTCGGGCCGCTGGAGTAGACAGCTGCGAGGCCGAGCGTGCCCGGGCCGACTTCAACCGTACCCATTGCACGGATTGCGCCGTCTTCGTTGTCGACATCCCAGCCGCCGGTGATCTGGTAGCTGAAGGCACCAGCCGTGCCGCCGATGCCGAAGGCAATGCCGACATTGTTCGGACCATCATCCGGAACCAGGAGGCCGGTGACGGGATCTACGCTACCCTGGTAAACGCCGTCTTCCAGTTCGTCGACGCTGAGACCAGCGTAAAAGGAACCGGTTTCGTACTGATAACGGATGGAGTTATGCAGCGTTACGACGGAACCGATGTCGTCCGTTTCGCCGGAGAGACCATCGTCCCACCAGGAGTAGAACAGACCAGCGCGGAAGCCCGCGACGTCGAGGTAAGCGGAGTCGAGGATCGTATCCTGGTCCGTCGCGTTGTCGGCATTGGCCTGGATAACGATCACGCCGGTGAGCGGGCCGTATTCGGTGTCGCTCTTGGCCGTGAACTGAACCTGACCACGGGTTACAGCATCCCAATCCGAGTCGCCGCCAACGTTTTCGCCGACATTAACCTGGAAACGGATGTAGCCTTCGATCTTCAGGCAGGTTTCCGTGCCCGGGATGTAGAAGTAGCCGGTGCCGTAAGCGTCGCAGACGCGAACGTACTCAACCGGTTCCGGCTCGGCAGCAACGATTGCGTCTGCTGCGAATGCCGGTGCAGCGATGAGGGCAGCTGCAGAACCAAGCAACATCATACGAATGTTCATGGAAAGCCAATCTCCTAAGTTCGAGTGCGTTCCACGAAAGAACGTCCCCTCTGATAAAACCGATTAATTCGGTGAGACCTAAAATAACCGAAAGGCAGGAGGGCTCAACAATGAATGGTCTCATTTTACAGAGAATTCTAACTAAACCGCCATGTGTGTGACAGAAGTACAACACCCCTTGGGCGGGTATTAACAAGAGGTAAAATAGAATGGCGAAATATCGCTATATTAGTACGAGTTAGCGGGGATTGGCCGAGCGCAAATGCGCACGGGAGTCCGTCGCTGAAGCCTCAATCTATCGAAAATCCCGCTGCCGCGAGCCTGTGTTTACGCATCCGGAAAGGGCTGCCGAGAGAAAATACGGCCGAAAAATATGTTTATGTGGCAGGCCGGACAGCCATCCGACTGTGCCGCAATTCGATTTTGAGCGATGATTCGCGCCGGCCAAGGCAAGCCTCGCCAACGCTACAAGGCAAAGGAGGCGCTTCTGCTCCGCTTCTAGGAACTCAGACCTGTGCTCGCCGCGCTTCAGGATCGGGGATCGGAACGGCGGCCATCAGGGCCTTCGTGTAATCCTCTTCCGGGTGTTCGAAGATTTGACGGCGCGTGCCGGTTTCGACGATCCTGCCGCTACGCATGACGGCGACCTTATGGGACATGCGTTCGACAACCGCCATGTCGTGCGAGATGAAGAGATAGGAGAGCCCCATGCTTTCCTGCAGTTCCAGCATCAGGTCTAGCACGCGCGCGCGCACGGAGACGTCGAGTGCCGCAACGCTTTCGTCGGCAACGATCAGCTTCGGTTCAAGTGCAAGTGCGCGCGCAATGCAGATGCGCTGGCGCTGGCCGCCGGAGAATTCATGCGGATAGCGTGTGGCGGCGTCTGCCGTCAGGCCGACACGGCGTAGAAGTTCTGCAACCCTGTCCTTTCGTTCGGACTTGCTGGCGATGCCGTGAATGACCAATGGTTCGGCGATTGCAGCGCCGACCGCCATGCGCGGATCGAGCGAAGCGTACGGGTCCTGAAAAATCATCTGCGCGGTGCGGCGTACAGGTTGCATTGCGCGATGGCCGAGGTTGGCGATATTGCGGCCGTCGATGACCACGTCGCCCGTGAACGGGATGAGGCCGAGCACCGCCTTGCCCGTCGTCGATTTTCCTGATCCGCTTTCGCCGACAAGGCCGAGTGTTTCACCTGGCAGAATATCGAATGAGATGTCGCTGACGGCTGCAGCCGGTGCTTTGCCCTTGAAGAGCAAGCTTGCCGAGCTGCCATAGGTGACGTTAAGGCCACGCACGTTCAGCACGGGGGTGCGGTCGGGGTGCAGGGTTTCGACGCTGCGTGAGGTTATGCGCGGCGGACCGTCGGTACCAGCAAAGGCACCAAGGCGCGGCACGGCCGAGAGCAATTGCTGCGTATAGATCTGCCGCGGCGTACGGAAAACGGTGGCCGCCGAGCCTTCCTCCACAATCCCGCCATTCTGCATGATGACGACACGATCGGCCATCTCGGCGACGACGCCCATGTCATGGGTGATCAGGATGATCGACGTACCGAATTCCGATTTCAGCTCGCGCATGAGCTTGAGTATCTGCGCCTGCACCGTCACATCGAGCGCCGTGGTAGGTTCATCGGCGATCAACACCTTGGGGCGGCAGGAGAGCGCCATGGCGATCATCACGCGCTGGCGCATGCCGCCCGAGAGTTCGTGAGGGTATTGCTTCATCCGCCGTGCCGGATCGGTGATCTGCACGGCATCGAGCATCTGCATCGCGACCGTGTCGGCATTCTCTCTGCCCTGATGTTCCCGGATCGCCTCCGTCAATTGCGCGCCGATCGACATGACCGGGTTGAGTGAGGTCATCGGTTCCTGGAAGACCATGGCTATATCGCCGCCGCGCACGCTGCGCATGGCCCGGTTGGACAGATGCAGCAGATCGCGCTCGCCGAGCATGATGTTGCCAGAGGCGACCCTGAGAGAGGCTTTGGGCAGCAATCCCATGATTGATAGCGACGTCACCGACTTGCCGGAGCCGGATTCGCCAGCAAGGCAAAGCGTTTCGCCGCTGGCGAGGTCGAAGCTGATATCTTTCAGAACCGGTTTGCGACCCTCTGGCGTTCGCGCATCGACGCTAAGATTGCGAACGCTGAGAACGGGTGCGGCGGGCATGGCGTCGATCACGCGAATACGATCCTCGGGAAGTAGAAGGAGACGACCCAGTTCGGCATATCGACGATTTCGCTGATGCGCAGATCGCCGCAGACCGAGCAGAGCAGATAGGCATCGACGGCGCTCATGCCATGCTCAGCTGTCAGAAGGTCGATCATGCGCATGACGCTTTCGCGTGCGCCGGTCATCAGGTCGGGGCCGATGCCGGTGGTGACCTCATAGCCCGCGCCGTCTAGATGGCGGGTGACCGGTTCGGTCGTCGTGAAGCGCGGCGTCTGCAGGCGGGCATCTTTGACGAGTTCAATCGTCGCTTCGACGTTCATCTGGCTTTCGATCGCCGTGCCGCAGACTTCCCCATCACCCTGCGCGGCATGTGTATCGCCGATGGAGAAGAGTGCTCCTTCGACCTCGATCGGCAGATAAAGAGTGACACCGGCAGTCAGGTCACGAATATCCATATTGCCGCCGACACGGCGAGGCGGTACGACCGAATGAGTACCAGGCTCGGCGGGGGCGACGCCGATGGTGCCGGCAAAGGGCTTGAGCGGCACACGGCCGCCGGGGCCGTAAAGGGCTGGCGTCATGCTATTGGCGTCATAGGACCAGACATGTAATGCCGGGTCCTTGAACTGATCGGCCAGTAGGCCGAAGCCTGGAATATTGGCCGTCCAGCCGGTGCCCGAGGGAATGAACTTGCGCAGTGTTACCTTCAACGCATCGCCGCGCTTGGCGCCCTCGACATAGATGGGGCCGGAAACCGGGTTGATCTTACCGAAATCAAGATTGTTCAGCGTATCCAGCGTCGCATCGCGACCGAGCTGGCCGCCGGAAGAATCCAGGCATTCGAAATGGATGGTTTCTCCGGGCTTGGCGACCGCGGCCGGTGCGAAGTCCTTGTTCCAACCGAAGTTATGCTGGGCGCGGTGAATGGTGTGCGTGCAGGCAATGCACATAAGGTGTCTCCCACGATTTTATGATGCCTTCCCGGTTTGCCCGGGAAGACACTGTTTCCTTAGGGCTTATTGCTTCACGAAAATCGCGTCGTAATTGATGACGCGGGTCGGGTCGATGTAGATGTTGTCCGCACCACCCATACGCAGCGACTTGGCCACGACGCGACGCTCGTTGATGACGGGAACCCACGGCGCATCGGCCATGATGTCGGTGAAGACCTTGCCCCAGGCTGCGGTGCGCTCGGTGGACTTTGCCGGATCGGACATGGAGTCGGCAGCAACGGCGCGCTTGTCGAGATCGGCATTGCAGTACCAGGACCAGTTCCAACCGCCCTGAACAGCGCCGGCGCAGCCAAGGATCGGGCCGTAGAAGTTCGACGGATCCGGGAAGTCGGCAATCCAGGCCATGCCGCCAGACCAGATCATCGGCGCTTCACCTTCCGTGCCTCCGGCAGAAATGACGTTGGCCTGGGCGAGAGCCCGGACTTCAGCCTTTACGCCGATCGCGGCGAGATCCTGCTGGATCGCCTGAGCGATGCGCGGCTGCGGATCGGTGTTGGTCGAGTAGAGCACGGTTTCGAAGCCGTCGGCGAAGCCCGCTTCGGCAAGCAGCGCCTTTGCCTTGGCGACATCATAGGCATAGCCGGTGAAGGACTTGTCGTAGCCTGGCATCAGCGGCGGCAGCGGCTGATTGGCAGGTGTGGCGCGGCCGTTCAGGATGCGGACGATGCGATCCTTATTAATGGCCATGTTGACGGCCTGACGCACCTTGACGTTATCGAAGGGCTTCACCTTGGTGTTGAGTGTGATGTAGCCGGTGTGCAGCTGTTCGCCATCGACGATCATCTGCGCGCCATCGGCCGAGTTTTTGATTTCCAGAAACTTTGCCGGCGGGATGCCGTCGCCGGCAATATCGACCTCGCCCTTTTGCAGGCGCAGCAATGCCACAAGTGGCTCCTGACCGACTTCGACCTTGAAGCTATCGAGATGCGGCATATCCTTCACGAAATAGTCTTTGTTGCGCTCGAAAACGAGCTGCTGGCCAATGGTCCAGTCCTTCAGAATGAAGGTGCCGGAGCCGACCGGCTTCTTGCCGAAATCGCCGCCAGCCGCTTCGACCGCTTCCTTCGGCACGACCGATGCGAAATTGATGGCGAGAACGTGCAGGAAGGTTGCATCCGGACGCGACAGACGGAAGACAACAGTGCCGTCATCCGGCGTCTCGATGCCCGAAAGCGTCTCAGTCTTGCCGCCTGTTTCCTCATCAAAGCCTTGGATAGCACCGAAGAAGCCGGCGCCGGGGCCTTGCGTCTTTGGATTGACGGCACGCTCGATCGAATACTTCACGTCGGAAGCAACAACTTCGCGGCCATTCGAAAACTTCACACCCTTGCGCAGCTTGAATGTATAGGTGAGGCCGTCAGGTGAAACGGTGAAGCTCTCGGCTAGCGACGGGATGAGGTGTGGCGTGCCGGGCTCGTAGTCCATCAGCCGCGAATAGAGGCTCTTGATCATCGACCAGTTGACCCAATCGTAGCCGATGGCCGGGTCAAGCGTGGTGATGTCATCCTTGTAGGTGACGACAATATCGCCGCCCTGCTTAGGCGTTTCCTGCGCCTTGGCGGTGAAGGGGGCGAGTGCCACCATCGTTGCCATTGTCGTATGTCGAAGCCAGCGTTTGAACATTCGTGTTCCCCTTCTTTGGTTGCGTTCAACGTGTGCGGATGCGTGGATCGATGAGCGGCGCAACGAGATCGGCGAGCAGGTTGCCGATGACGATGGCGAGCGCTGAGGTCAGCGTGACGCCCATGATGATGGGGATGTCGACCTGCTGGATGGCTTGCCAAGCGAGCTGGCCGATGCCCGGCCAGCCATAGACCGCCTCGACAACGACCACGCCGCCCATGAACTGGCCGATGTCGATGCCGATCATGGCGATGATCGGCAGGATGGCATTCGGCAAAGCATGGCGGAAAATGATGCGACGCGAAGAGAGGCCCTTGGCGCGGGCGGTGCGGACATAGTCCTGATTGAGGACGTCGATCATCGCTGATCGTACCATGCGTGCATACCAGCCGGCGCCAAGGACGCCTAGGGTGGAGGCTGGCAGCACGACATGAGCAAAAGTGCCGTAGCCACTCATGGGTAGCCATCCGAGCGTTACGGCAAAGACGTAAAGAAGCAGCAGCGCGAGGACGAATTGCGGCGCCGAAACCCCGACGAAGGAGGCCGTCATGACAAGCCGGTCGACGAAACCGCCGCGGCGCACGGCGGCAATCGTGCCGAGCGTCAATCCAAGGGCTACTTCCACGAGGATGCCGGCCAGCATGAGGACAAGCGTTGCCGGCAGGCGGGCGGTAATCAGCGTCCAGACTTCCGTCTTCTGCGCGTAAGATCGACCGAGATTGCCGTGCAGGAGATTGGTAAGATAGGTGCTGAACTGCACGAGTAGGGGCTGGTCGAGGCCAAGCTCGTGACGGATATTCGAGACCGTCTGCGCCGTGGCACTGCGCCCGGCGATCATACGCGCTGGGTCGGCGGGCAGTGCGTAGAGCAGCACGAAGGTGATGGCGGCAACGCCGAGAAGGATGAGGGCGGCCTGGACAAGACGGCGAAGGGCGAGGAAAAACATCAGCCTCTCCCGCGCTGGGTCGGATCCAGGATATCGCGCAGAGCATCCCCGACGAGATTGAAGGAAAGCGCCGTCAGAAGGATGATCGCGCCGGGGAAGAAAACGAGCCAGGGCGCCGCCTGGAAGTAGCTCTGGCTTTCGAAGATGATGTTGCCCCACGAGGGCTGCGGCGGCTGCACGCCGATGCCGAGGAAGGAGAGTGTCGCTTCGAGCAGCACGGTGGTTGCAATGCCGAGGGTGCCCCAGACGATTGCCGTCGGCATCAGATGCGGCAGAATATGCAGGAAAAGCACGCGCATATGGCCGGCGCCAAGCGAGCGTTCCGCCATGATGAAATCACGCTCCACAAGTCCGCGCGTCTCCGTATAGACGATGCGTGCGACCTGTACCCAGTTGACGAGCGCAATCACCATCGCAACGATCCAGAGACTAGGTCGCAGCAGTGCAGCAAGAACGATCGCCAGCAGCAAGGCCGGGAAAGCCATCATCAGGTCGGTGAAACGCATCAGGATGTTGCCGACGATGCCGCGCATATAGCCTGCGAGAATGCCGATGAAGAGGCCGATCGCGACCGCAATGCCGTTGGCAACGAGGCCGATGACAAGCGAGGTGCGGGCGCCAAAGAGCATCCGCGAGAAGAGGTCGCGCCCCAGTGTATCCGTGCCGAGCAGATAGGGGCCGCCGGGCGGCAACGGCGCACCTTCCAGAGACAATCCGTCGAACATCTGCTCATCGGGATTGAAGGGCGCGATCCAGGGTGCGGCCACTGCAAGACCGATGACGACGAGCACGACGATAAGGCCGAAGAGAGCGGTCGGCTGCCGCAGCATTGCTTTGATTACACGCATCAGCCGGCCTCCGGCAGGGGCTCTATGCCACCGATGATGAAGGCGGCGATCTGCTCCATCGGCAGGCGGCGGCGCATGGCGCAATTGCGCAGGATTGAATAAGCGCGTTCCTCATCGATCCCATGCGCCTTCATCAGCTTTTCGACGGCGGCATGCACGAGCGGGCGCAGGCGCACGCGCTCTTCGAGATATTGCAGGCGCTCGACAACACCTTTGCGCTCCTGATGAATAGAGACGGCCATGACGAGGGCCGGATAGACGGCGGAGGCCGCAATCGGCTTGGCGATGATCGCGCCGGCACCCTGGACAAGCGCCCATGCGATACGGCCTGGCGCTTCCGAGCCGAGCAGCGCGACAACCGGGCATGTCGAAGCGGCACCGCTCCAGGGCAGGAGATCGTCAAAACCCTGGTCGGCATCGACGATGACGAGATCGGGTACGCTTGCGGCTGAAAGCGGTGCCCATTGCAGCGTTGCGGATAAGCCGAGAAGACGCAGTTGACGGATCAGTCTATCGGTATTGCCGTCTTCGCGGTGTAGAACGACGGCATGCCAGCCTGTGAAATTGGGCGTTTCCTTCATGACACCACCCGCAATTTCGGCGAGGCCGATTTATTGCGGCCGGTCAGATAGGGATCGGCAGCGAGTGGCGGGCGGGATGCGATCACGTCGAAACCGTTCTGGCTATTGATACGGCCGAGATGGAAAGGCAAGGCAGCGTGGTTTGTGTCCCTATCGATGTTGAGCGCGCCGAAGGGCGTCGCCCAGCTTTTGCTATAGAGTTCGTGACGCACAGCGGAAGGCTCGTCCCCGCCGGCAGCCAGGATTGCTTCGACGCAAAGGCGAACCGCAGTATAGGCACTGGCAAAAACGCTGGAAATCCGACGCGGAGCGCCGTGATGCATGACGACACGTTGCTTGAAATCGGCATTTTCCGAGGTTACGACGCTGTCGAAATAGGAGGCAGCGCAGAGCTGGCCGATCGCGGCACCCGGCGCGATATCGTCAAGCTCGCATTCCATCAGGTCGCAGCTGACAACAGGGCAGTTCTCCGGCCTGAAGGTCGCGTCGCGATCGGCAAGCCGACGGATTGCCTGATGGAAGGCATAGCTCGATGGCCCAATCAGATTGTTCAGGATGAAGCTTGGCCGGCGCTGTTCAATATCGGCCACGATCCGCTCGACTGCGGTTTCCTCGAGCGGCAGGTAACGCTCGCCAAGAACCTCGCCACCGGCGTTGGTGGTCAGTTCGCGAGCGAGCCGGTTCATCTCCCAGCCCCAGACATAGTTCGCACCGACGAGATAAGGCCGGTTTCCGTAGCGCGGAATCAGATGTTCGAAGAGTGGCAGCAGGTGCTGATTTGGGCAGCCGCCGACATAGATAACATTCTCGTTCGCCTCGAAACCCTCATAGGGGCACATATACCAGAGCAGGCCGTCATGTTTCTCGATGAGCGGGATGACCTCCTTGCGGGAAGCAGAGGTAATGGTGCCTATGATATGGCGGCAGCCGGCACGCAACAGATGACGCGCCCCCTCGAGATAGGCGGCAAGATCGGCCTGCGGGTCGAAGAAAACCGGTTCGATCGGCCGATCGCTCGTTGCGGCAAATTCGGCGATTGCGAATTCCGCGCCATCGCGCGCGTCGCGCCCCATCGAGCCGTAAGGCCCTGTGGTGGAGTAAAGAATGCCGATTTTCAACGCATCATTCATCTGTTAGCCAAAAACCAAAAACCCCATGAGGGCATCCATCCGCGATGGGGCCATCATGGGGCGAAACTGCCCAGCGACTGTCGGAGTCATGTAAGGTTACGGGGCACTTTGCCTAATCCGCAGGCTTGAATAAAATACAGGCACCCCAGTTTTGTCAAGCGTGTATCCGGCGGATTCGGGACGGCCCGGCAAGATCCATTTGCAGCCATATACTCTGGGGGAGATCGATTCGAGAGAGTAGGGGCATGACAGCGGAAATATCTGCTGTGGACGTGGCGCGAAACAAGATCGGCTCTTGAGGCATCCTGTTATTAATAAACAGGAAAACTGCCCAGGTCTAATGAATTGCCGCAGATAGTTTCGCGACATTTCCGACCTCTTCAAACCTACGCCAGTTCGGTCGCAAGATATCGCCGGACTTGCTGCCGGCAAGGCGCACGATCCCGTGAGGAGGCGTTTTTCGCTCCGGTTAACCGCGTTTCCGCCGTTGACGCTGTTACATGGTAGCGTTACCATCAGCATCGACAGCGCCGGGGAGACGCTTGGAAATAGCAACGGAGGAGACGCATGGGAGAGCATGTGGAGGAGAAAAGTCTTCACGGGCGCGTTCAGTCGATCGACCGCGCCATGATGCTGCTCGAAGCGATGGGAACGGAAGAGGATGGCAACCGCTTGGTCGATCTCGCCAGCCGTACGGGCTTGGCGCCCTCGACGGTTCACCGCATTCTGACGACGTTGGAGCAGTGGCAATTCATCCAATACAATCCTAATGATCGCATGTGGCATATCGGCCGGCAGGCCTTTGCCATCGGTTCGGTCTTCACCCGCCAGAGCAATCTCGTCGCTACCGCGCTCCCATATCTCAGAAGACTGCGCGATCAGACGCGCGAAACTGCCAATCTCGGTTTCGTCCACGACGGCGAGGTCGTCTTCGTCGATCGTGTTGAAAGCCGCGATATCACCCGCACCGTCGCTCGCGTCGGCAGCCGGGTGCCGATGACGGCATCCGCCATGGGCAAGGCCATTCTCGCAACCTACTCACAGCAGGATCTCGAAGCGATCCTCTCGCGCGAAGGAAGCCGGCGCTTTACGGCGAATACATTGACGGGCCAGGCAGCATTGCGTGCCGATCTCGATAGAATCCGGGCGGACGGGTATGCGGTCGACGATGAGGAACTGGTATCAGGCCTGCGCTGCGTGGCCTCTGCCGTCTATAACCATCAAGGCGAGGCGATTTGCGCCATATCGCTGTCGAGCCTTGCATCAAGGATCACGCCGCAGCGGGTTCCGGTGCTGGGACGCCTGCTGACCGAAACCTCGGCGCAGTTGACGACGGCTCTCAGTGGGGAGATGCCGCCGTTCAACGCCATGGCGAGCTGACGCGAAACACTCTGCTCGCTCAAGTCAACCGCCGACCCGCATGTACCGGCGGTTTTCTTTTGCCAATCAGGACCAGTCGACAACGATTACTTCGTGATCGAGGACTGCACCGACATCGATGGCGATCTCGCTGCCTTCGTCGCTGACCTTCACCGTCTTCCCGGCAACCCTGAGGCTTGCAAGGGAGACAGCCTTGCCGGTCTGTTTACGCAGGCGCAGCGTTACCGGACCGATCGGCACGAGCTCGTTTTGGCGGCCCGGCACGCGGGAGACCAGCACGCGGTTGTTCAGGTGAACGATCTGCCGTCTGTCCTGCTGATAGAGCACGGCCGTAACGAGACCGTGCGTGCCTTCGAGCCTCAGAAGCGAGCGATCGGCAAGCATCCAGCGCACGGCATTGGTGATCAGGCGCGCATGCTCGAACTGGTCGTCCCGCGCATAACAACGGTCGAGATCGGCGACTAACCAGACGAACTTGCCCTTGCCGTTTTCGCGAACGGTGATGGCGGGCGCATCCGAATAAGGCTGCCGCATCCAGGAGGTTTCCGGCGGATAGATCGGAAAATCTGGAATGTAGGTCGCCAGAACCTTGACGTCGTCGTCGACACTCACGACAGGTAGATAACCACCGAAGGGCAGAGTATCCGTCTCATCGAGGCCGGCAAGCACCGGATGGCGGCTTCCGTCCGCCTTCGGAGCTGTCTTGTCTGAAGGACCGTGCACACCGGCGCGCAGTTCGGGCGAGAGGCGCAGATAGGTGTGACGCGCACTGGTTTCGATATCAGGGTTGGCTGCCTCGAAGTCACCATGCGCACCGCTCTTGCGATGAACGCCAAAGAGCTTGGCAAGGGCGAAATCTGTCCGGCGGTCGCCGTACTCGTTGTAGAGGCTCGCCTCCGACGAGGCGATCACCGAACCGCCTTGAGCCGCGAAAGCTTCGACGGCGGCAACCTGCGCGTCCGACATGGTCGCAAGGTTCGGAAGGACAAGCACGGCGAAGCGTCCCGCTGCCTTGCCGATATCGTCGGCGTTGACGGGCAGATAGGTGATGCCGGCGCGATCGAGTGCCCGCGTCGCTCCGCGATAGGGGTTCATCGTGCGGTCGTTCGCCTTGTCGCGACCGTGATAGTCGTGGTTGCTCTGCGACCAGACGACACCGACATCAGCCTGCGGCTGACGGTTGATCAGAATATCCTGGTTCGCTTCGTGCCATTTGAAGATCGGCTCGGCCGTCTTGTACTGACGGCGGTCTTCATGCAGCGAGCCGATATGATGCCACCAGGGCTGGATGCCGCCGGCAAAGCCGGAGGACGACCAGAGCCGCACTTCGGCCGGCGGCATGCTGGCGAGACGAAAGGCTGGCGAGCCAAGCTGATATTGCGGCGTGCTTTCGGGAATGAGTTTATCCCAGCCGCCGACTTCATGCAGCCGCTTGCCGGTTTCGGTATTGTCCTCGAAGCCATCGATGAGATTGCGGCGCTGATGGTCGAGCATGACGATCGGGCTGCGGGCAAGGATTTCCTTAAGGTCGATAAAGCGGTTGCCGTTGTTCAGGATATCGCCGCTGATCATGCCCATCCAGCAGCAATCCTTGCCGCCGACTTCGGTCGTGACCTTGTTGTTGAATTCCCAGAGATCGGTGCGGCGCTTGTAATTCCACTGGATCCAACGGCGATAGTTTTCATCGGCCCAATCATGGCGGCGAGGCAGGTCTACACCTGACCATGCGAAGAACTGCTCGGTGCAATGGCGGCAATAGCAGATGTTCTTGCGCGGGATGCCGGCCCAGCTGTTGTCGGCAAAACCGTCCGGCATGGTGCGCTCGATGATCTCGCGCATGATATCGGGCAGGTATTCGCTGTAATAGGGCGAGTTGATGCAGGTGACGTATTTGTCTGCTTGCCGATAGGGTTTGCCGTCGATATCGAGGCAGATCCAGTCCGGATGGGCGCGGTAGAAATCTTCCGCGACGCGGTTTGAATCCATACGCGCGATAACTTTCAATCCTTCCTCGCGGGCCGCCTTGACAATCTCGCCGTAGAGGTCGCGGTCGCCCAGTGCTTCGGCCTTATGATGCAGCGGAAACTTCGTCGGATAGTAGCTGACAATGCCGCCGGCATTGATGATGACGCCTTGAACGCGCGTCTTGCGCCAGTGTTCCCGCCACCATGTATCGTCGTAACGCGACGGGTCGATCTCGACCAGATTGGTCTGTCCCCATCGCAGCGCCGTGCGGTACCAAGGCTCCGATCCCATGATTATTTCCACCCTCGTTTCAGTTGGTTTGCGTCGCCAGACTAAATGAAAGCGGCGCTTAGTCGCCGACTTTTCCCGGAAATTCCACGATGCGGAAAATCACAGCAAAGCGTTCGATGGCCAGCCGGAAATGGGGATATTTTTCAACTTACTTGCTTGCGCTCGAACTCTGCAGCAATTGCACCGTATCGATATCAGGTTCCTTTGGATCATCGAGAAATGTCCAGCAGCGGGCGCTACGTGGACCGGCCGATTTACGCCTGCGTTGACTCCGCTGTTGCTTTTTGGAATTGACATATTCGGTTTGAGTAATGCCTGAGACACCTTCCGGGGAAGGGGCAGCGCCGTTCCTAGATGCCGCGAGGAGACAAAAGATTGCGAAGCCGACGGACCGATGGTCGTCCCACGATTGCCGATGTCGCGCGCCTGGCCGGGGTCGGCGCGATCACGGTGTCGCGGGCGCTGCGCGATCCGAGTCAGGTTTCTGCGACCCTGCGCGCAAATATCGACAAGGCGATAAGGGAACTGAACTATGTTCCCAACCTCAGCGCCAGGGCGCTTGCCTCTGTCAGGGCCGATGTCATTGGTGTGCTCGTTCCATCGCTGACCCAGAACATCTTCTCCGATGTTCTGCGCGGTGTCTATGACGGTGTCGAAGGCACCGAACTGCAGATCCAGATGGGCAACACCCGTTACCAGCTGCAAGAAGAGGAGCGGCTGATTGCCCAGATGCTGCGGCAGAAGCCGGCTGGCATGATCGTCTCCGGGACCGAACAGAGCGACCGCTCCCGCGAGATGCTGGAAAATGCTCGTTGCCCTGTTATCCAGATCATGGACCTGACGGATAAACCGATCGATACGATCATCGGTTTTTCGCATTACGAGGCGGGCCGGGCGATCACCCGGCATTTAATCGAGGCCGGCTATCGGCATATCGGCTTCCTGAGCGGCTGGCTGAATGGCCGCTCCTTCGGCCGCTATTCCGGTCTGAAGGATACGTTGACGGAAGCCGGCATCTATAATCCGAGCTATATCTCGCCGATCGACAGGAGCGACCATATTCCCGAAGGCGTGGGCTGGGAAACGCCGCGCTTTGCAACACCTTCGACGGGCCGCAAGCTGATGGCCGATCTTCTGGACGCCAATCCGGATATGGATGCCGTCTTCTGCAACAATGACGTCATGGCGCTTGGCGCGCTGTTCGAATGCATGGAGCGCGGCATCCGCGTGCCTGAGGATTTTGGTATTGCCGGCTTCAACGATTTCGACATCATGGAAGCAGCCTATCCGTCGATCACTAGCGTGCGCAGCCCCCGCTGGGAATCCGGCTACCATGCCGTCATGGCGCTCCGTCGCCGTTTGAGCGGAGACGACAGCGGAGACCGGATTGTCGACTTGGGCTTCAAAATCCAAAAACGCGCCAGCACGGATCGCAGCGGCGAACTTCGTCGCCAGCAGGCGGCTAGGTGATGTCGGGACTGCCGGTTTCTTGCTTCACGCATATGTCGCAATTTGAATAAGAGCTTTTCCAAAACGCCATAAATCCGCAGCCGAACAAAACTTGACGCTCGTATCTGGTAGCGCTACCGTGCCCTTGCGTTGCTCGTCGACCCAGAAGACGCCTGACAATAAAAACACCAGAAATTCAGCGTCAGCCGGGATGCAGCGCCTCGATAAGGGAGGATCTGAGCATGGCGATTACTCGACGTAAACTTATCGAAAATTCTGCGGCTGCTGCTGTCGGCGCCAGTATTGCGGCAAGCCTTGGGGCGGCCGCTTTCGCGCAAACCACCGATACATTGAAAATTGCTTTTGCCGCCCGTGGCCTCAGGACTATCGACCCTGCGAAATCGATCCAGGGTGTCGACAACTGGGCCATCATCCATATTTACGACAAGCTCGTCGATCTGCCGCTCTGGAAGTTCCCGGCGACCATGGACGAGCTCGTGCCGCGTCTTGCTACGAGCTGGACTTCGACGCCGGATTCCAAGTCCTGGACGCTGAAGCTCCGCCAAGGCGTGAAGTTCCACAAGGGCTATGGCGAGATGACGTCTGCAGACGTCAAGTTCACCTTCGACCGCATCCGCGATGCCGTGCGCGTCGGCGGGGTACGCCCGAAATTCACAAATATCAGCGAGGTCATCGCCGACGATCCCTATACGATCACCTTCAAGCTGGCGCAGCCTGACCCGCTCTTCCTGCTCGGCGTCCTCAGCGACTATGATGCCTCTGTCATGAGCAAAAAGGCGGTCGAGGAAAAAGGTGAGGAGCCAATTGGCCGGGATCCGATCGGAACCGGTCCCTATGTGCTGGAAACTGTCTATCCGGATCCGTCACAGGGCGTCATGCTGGTTGCCAATAAGGAACATTGGGACGTCCAGCCGGCGACGCCGAAGCTGCAGTGCCTCTACATCGCCGATACGACGGCGCGTACGCTTGCGCTGCTCTCCGGTGACGTGCATCTGATCGAGGGCGTTCGTGCCCCCGGCTGGGCGGCTTCGATGTCGCAGCGCGATCCGAACCTGATCTTCGATGTCGTCAGCCCCGGCAGTTTCTTCACGATGCAGGTCAACGTGACGAAGAAGCCCTTCGACGATGTGCGTGTACGTCAGGCGCTGTTTTATGCAATCGACCGCGACGAAATCACCACGGCGATCGCGCCGATCAGCAAGCGTACCTACGGGCTCAATCCTCCCTCTTATCCGGGTGGCTTCTCGGCAGAAAGCATTCCAGCTGATGTCGCCTACAAATATGATCCCGAAAAGGCGAAATCCCTGCTTGCCGAAGCCGGATTCCCGAATGGTTTCAGTTTCAAGAACGATACATCACAGCGCGAGGACTTCTCGGCCATCATGCTGATGATCCAGGCACAGTTGCGCAAGGTCGGCATCAATATGGATCTGAACATCAAAGACCATACGGCCTTCCATGCCGACCAGAACATCGGCACCAATACGCTGTCGCAGCAGTCGTCTGCATTGCCGCCGGTGCCGACGCAGGTGATTGTCACCTACCTATCGAAGGGCGCCGAAGTCCGCTCGGATGGCAATGGCGGGGCGAACATGAGTCATTATGGAGTCGCCATTCCGGGCATCGACGACCTTCTGAGCAAGGCACTTGCCGAGCCAGATCTCAGCAAGCGTCTGGAGATCGTCAAGGAAATCGAGATCAAAGCCCTCAAGGACGCGGTCATCCTACCCGTTTCCAACAACGGCTTTATGATCGTTCGCTCCGAAAAGGTCGATCTCGGCTATGACGTCGTCTCCGGCTATGTGAATTGGCCGCTCACCAAGGCCAAGATCAAGGCCTGAGCCGCCTGGAGCGGCGGCAGGGAAGCGGAAACGCGTCCGCCTCTCCAGGTTCAAACATCGGATCATCCGAAAAACGTGTCACGCATTTCGGCCCGATGCACCAGTCGCGAACACGTTCCGAAATCGTGATCTTTCTCCCGGCTTTAAGCCGGGGGCATTGCGCCTTTGCGCGAAGACATTGGTCCTATTTTGCGAGGTCAGATATGGCGCGAGCCGATAGCGTATCCATCAACCTTCCGTCCGCTCCGCTTTCGGATAGCGTGACATGGGCGATCGACGAATTGCGCAGCCGCCTGAGGCGCCGAGGTGTAAGGACCTCAGACAAGACGGTGGGCGAAGGTATCTCAATCGTGGTCGCCGAAGTCGGGTCGCCTCACGCGCCGACAGCCATGGCGCGCGATGAAGAAGCATTTGCTCTCGCTCGTAACGGCAATACGATTACAGTATGGGCGCATGATGAAAGGGGTATGGTCTATGCCCTGACCGAACTTGCCGACCGCGTGCGCTACAATGATGGCGAGGATCTATTTGCGGGTAAGTTTCCGCTTGCGGAAAAGCCGGCTGCACGCATCCGCAGCATGGCGCGGCTGTTCTGCAGCGAGGAGGAGGACAAGGTCTGGTTCTACGACAAGCAGCAGTGGCGCGATTATCTGACCATGCTGGCATCGAACCGCTTCAACCGTTTCGCCCTGACGCTCGGCATGGGCTATAATTATCCCTACCACAATCCCTGGATCACCGACGTCTATTTTTACTTCCCCTATCCGTTCCTGCTGAAGCTGCCGGGCTACGATGTCGAGGTCACCGAGCTCTCCGATGAGGAGCGCGAAACCAATCTCGAAATGCTGAAGTTCATCGGCCGCGAGGCTGCAAGGCGCGGCCTCGAATTCCAGCTGGCACTCTGGACGCAGCGCTATGATTTCGACGATGTTCCGCGCGCCAATTACACGGTGACGGGTGTCACTGATAATAATCTCGCGCCCTATTGCCGCGACGCGATTACACAGTTGCTGCGGGAAGTTCCCGAGATTACCGGCCTGACATTTCGCGTCCATGTTGAAGGTGGCATTGCAGAAGGCGAATATGGCTTCTGGAAAGAGGCGTTTGCGGGCGTCGCCGCAGCCGGCCGTCCAGTCGAGATCGACATGCACGGCAAGGGCCTCGATCACACCATGCTGCAGATCGCCCGTGAATCCGGCATGCCCTTTGCTGCCTCGCCGAAATATCTCGCCGAGCATATGGGGCCGCCCTACCACCAGTCGGCCATCCGCAACAAGGAGTACCCGCCGGAAGTGGCGCGCAGCGAGCGCGAGCAGCTCAGTGAAGGCTCCCGTAAGTTCCTGCGCTACAGCTACGGCGACCTCCTCGCCAAGGACAAGGACTACAAGGTCATCTACCGCATCTGGGCTGGAACGCAGCGCGTTCTGCTCTGGGGCGATCCGGAATTTGCTGCCGGCTATGGTCGCAGCTCGATGTTTGCAGGTTCGGATGGAGTCGAATGGTGCGAGCCGCAGAGTTTCAAGGGCCGCATGGGCACCGGCATTCCCGGTGGCCGCTTCAACTATCAGAAGCACGGCCTGCCGACGCGCCACGACTGGCAGAAATATGAGTACCAATACCGCGTGTGGGGGCGTCTGCTCTATTATCCGGACGCGCCACGCGAAAGCTGGATGCGCTATCTCGAGCATGAATGCGGCGATGCCGCCGTCGACTGCGAGAAGGGGCTTTCCTGGGCGAGCCGTGTGCTGCCGCTGATCACGCTGGCGCACGGTCCTTCGGCCTCCAACAATCATTACTGGCCGGAAATCTATACGAATCTGCCGCTCGTCGAAGGTTCCGGCCGCCGCGCCTACGCCTTCGATATGGAAGGGCCGGTCCGCTTCGGAAATGCGCCGACCTTTGATTCGTCGCTCTTTGCCAATGCGCGCGAATATGCCGAACTGCTTCTCGCCGGAAAGCCTTCTCACCGCTATACGCCGCTTGATGTGGCCGATTGGTTGGAAGAGATGGCAGAGGGCTGCGAAGCGGCCCTGATCAGAGCAAAGGTAACCGGAAGCTACGGCTCGGCGGCTGTCCAGCGTATCATGATCGACGTCCAGATCTCAGCCGGTATCGCCCGCTTCTTTGCCGAGCGCTTCCGGGCCGCGTGCTGGGCGGAATTGTTCATCGCCACCAAGGTCACGACGCTGATCGAACCCGTGATCGATCACGCGAGACGGTCTGTCATGGCCTGGCAAGCGGCCGCCGACATTTCCCGCGATGTCTATCACGACGACCTGACCTATGGTCCACAATCCTGGCTGCGCGGCTCCTGGCAGTCACGACTGCCAGAAATGACGGCTGAGGTTCTCGACCTGGAATCGCTGCGCGGCGCCGGCAAATTCGAATCTGTTGTCGCAGACGAACAAGTACGTGCAGCCGTTAAGGCACTCAGAGCCCGTCAGCCGGTCATATCCAGCACTGCGGGTATCGTTGCACCTGCAACATTCAAGGCCGGCGAGGCCTTCACGGTGCGGATTGATGAAACGGTGGACGACGAACCGGTGCTGCACTATCGTCACGTCAATCAGGCCGAGCGCTGGAATTCGGCGAAAATGACCCGAAATGGCAGCGGTTTTGCTGCGACCATTCTTGGAGATTATACCGACTCCAAGTTTCACCTGCAATTTTTCGTCAGCTCGAGGAGGGGCGGACGGAGTGTGCTTTCACCGGGTCTTGAGGACAACCTGTCCAACGAACCCTACTATACGGCGCTGCAGGACTAGACAGGCAAGACCACAGGCGTCCGCCGACGGGAACGCGGATACGCCAAAGGAGACCGCTCAAGCGGTGACAGGGAGGAAACGGATCAGTGACCCGATATCTCTTGCTCAGGCTGGCGGATGCCATTCCGACCGTCCTGCTCGTTTTGACACTCGTTTTCATCGCGATGCGCATTCTGCCCGGCGATCCGGCGATTGCGGCTCTCGGCGACAATGCCACAGCCGAACAGCTTCAACTCTTTCGTGAGCGCATGGGGCTGAACGCTCCGCTCTGGCAGCAATATATCAACTTCGTCATCGGTACGCTGCGGCTTGATTTCGGCCGTTCCGCGATGACCGATCAGCCGGTGCTCGGATTAATCGCCTATAACCTTCCCTATACGATCGAGCTGACGATCGTCGCCATGATCATGGGCGTCGTCGTCGGCGTTCCCTTCGGCGTCTGGGCGGCCACACATCGCAATGGCCTGCCGGATTCGGCTATGCGCGGCTTCTCGTTGCTCGGCTATGCCATTCCGGATTTCTATCTCGGCGCTTTGCTGCTGATCGGGTTCGCGCTCAATCTCGGCTGGTTTCCGATCAACGGCGGCGGCACGGGTTTCATCGACCGCATGCACCATGTCTTTCTGCCGGCAGTCACTCTTGCGCTCGTCAAAGCTGCCTTCATCGGCCGTCTTACCCGTACGTCGCTGCTCGAAGTGATGGGCCGCGATTACGTGCGCACCGCCCGCGCCAAGGGCGCGCGCGAGACGCGCGTGATCTATCGCCATGGTCTGCGCAATGCGCTTCTGCCGCTGACAACGGGGCTTGGCCTCAGCATGCTCGCCACGCTCTCGGGCTCGGTGGCGATCGAGCTCGTCTTCAACCGTCCCGGCATCGGCAAGCTCCTGATCAGCGCCATTTCCGAGCGCGATTACGGCGTCATCCAGGGCGGTGTCGTGGTCTTTGCAATGTTCGTCGTGCTGATCAACCTGGCGATGGATCTCATCTACATCGTCGTCGATCCAAGAATCCGGGTGAAGTAATGGCTGCAACTGAACAGGCTCCGCAGGTGATTGCGGACGACCACCGGCTGGCAGATGCGTTCCGTCACATTCTCTACGGACGGATCTCGACCAGCTTTGCGCTGCTCGTCGTTCTGATCTTCATCTTCGTTGCGGCCTTTGCGCCGTGGCTGGCACCCTATGATCCGCTCGCCCAGAGCATTCTGGCGATCAACCAAAACCCGTCGGCTGCCCACTGGCTCGGCACCGACCAGTTCGGACGTGATGTGCTCTCGCGCATGATCTACGGCTCGCGCAACTCGCTGATCTTCGGATTCGTCTCGCCGGTGCTGGCAGCGATCTTCGGCACGCTGCTCGGCGTTACCGCAGGATATTTCGGGGGCATGACCGATCGCATCATTTCACGTCTTATCGATCTGCTGCTTGCCTTTCCGGAACTGCTCCTGGCGATCATCATCGCAGCCGTGCTCGGCGGCGGCTTCTGGAATATCATCGCCGTCATCACCGTCGCCTTCATCCCCGGCTTTGCCCGTGTCGCCCGTGCCTCGACCCTCGCCGTCAAGCAGGAGCCCTATGTGGAAGCAGCGATCGCCGTCGGCGTGCGCACCCCGACCATCATTTTCCGCCACATCATTCCGAATATCGCAGCCCCCATCGTCGTGCTGATGACGCTGTGGGTCGCCTCGGCCATCCGCCTCGAAGCCTCGCTCTCCTTCTTGGGTATCGGCACTCAGCCGCCGAATCCGAGCTGGGGCAATATCATCCGCGATGGTCTCAACAATCTCTTCGGATCGCCCTGGCCGATCATAGGCGCCGGTATTGCCATCACTCTGGTCGTGCTCTCCTTCAACCTGATCGGCGACGCCGTGCGCGACGTACTGGATCCGGAGACGGCGCAATGAAGCAGCCATTGCTGAGTGTGGAACATCTGCGTGTTGAGTTCGGAACACCCACGAACCCGATTGTCGTCGTCGACGATGTGAGCTTCGAGATTGAACCCGGCGGCGCTGTTGGTATCGTCGGCGAATCCGGTTCGGGCAAGTCGATTACCTCGCTGGCGATCATGCGGCTTGTGCCGGAACTCTGTCGGATTTCCGGCGGCAAGATTAGTTTCCAGGGCAATGATCTGCTGAAACTGCCGGCAAGTGCCCTGCCCGAAATCCGCGGCCGCGATATCGCGATGATCTTCCAGGAACCGATGAGTTCGCTGAACCCGGTCATGACCATCGGCGACCAGATCGGCGAAGCGATCAAACTGCATGAGAAGATGAGCCGCGAGCAGCGGCGCGCGCGCGTCATCGAACTCCTGAAACTCGTCGGCATCCCCAATCCCGAGGGTCGTCTCGACGCCTATCCGCATCAGTTCTCCGGCGGCATGCGCCAGCGCGTGATGATCGCCATGGCAGTCGCCTGCAATCCGAAACTTTTGATCGCCGACGAACCGACGACGGCGCTCGACGTCACCATCCAGGCGCAGGTCCTCGACCTGATGGCGAAGGTGCGAAAGACGCTGAACACGGCCGTTCTGCTGATCTCGCACGATCTCGGTGTGATCGCCGAAGTCTGCGACCGGGTGATTGTCATGTATGCCGGCCGCGTCGTCGAGGATGCCGATGTCCGCTCTATTTTCGCCAATCCGAGCCATCCGTATACGCAGGGTCTGCTCAAATCCATTCCGCGTCTCGACGACGATCAGAAGCGGCTCTACCAGATCCCCGGCTCGGTACCGACGGCAGGTTCGGTGAAGCAGGGCTGTCCGTTTTACGCACGTTGTCCGCTGCACGTCGACAGGTGCCGCAGCGAGATGCCGCCGATGTTTTCCTTTGGTCCCAGACACAAGGCGGCCTGCTGGGTCACCGCCGAAAACAAGGCAGCAGCCCCGGCGATCGAGGAGCATATACGATGAGCGCGATCCTGCGTGCCGAAGGGCTGAGCAAGGTTTTTTCCGAGGGCACCATGTTGTCCTTCGGCCAAGAGAACAGTGGCGTGCGCGCCGTCGACGAGGTGAGCTTCGAGATCCTTCGCGGGGAGACTCTTGCACTGGTCGGCGAATCCGGCTGCGGCAAGTCCACGCTTGGAAGGCTGCTGCTGCGGCTGATCGAGCCAACGAATGGCCGCGTGTTTTTCGACGGCACGGAGCTGACGGCGCTGTCGCGCGAAAAGATGCGCGGCATGCGGCGCAATGTGCAGATGATTTTTCAGGACCCCTATGGCTCGCTGAGCCCGCGTCGCTCGATCTCCGAGATCATCGGCGAACCGCTGGAGGCCTTCGGCCTTGTCCGCTCTAAGCGCGAGCGGCGTGAAAGGGTGGCCGACCTCCTGACCCAGGTGGGTCTGCCGACGAGTGCCATGGATCGCTACCCTCGGCAATTCTCCGGCGGCCAGCGCCAGCGCATTGGTATCGCGCGGGCAATCTCGCTCAATCCCGGCTTCATCGTCGCAGATGAACCTGTCTCGGCTCTCGATGTTTCCGTGCAGGCGCAGATTATTAACCTGATGCAGGACCTGCAGGAGAAGAAGGGGTTTTCCTTCCTCTTCATCGCCCATGACCTCGCTGTCGTCCGGCACATCGCTGACCGTGTGGCGGTGATGTATCTCGGCAGGATCGTGGAGATCGGCGAAAAGCGGAAGGTCTATTCCGCACCACAGCACCCCTATACGCAGGCACTGCTTTCAGCAGCACCCGAACCCGATCCGGATCGTAAGAGCCGCCGCATCGTGCTGGAAGGCGACGTGCCGAGCCCGTCGCGCATCCCACCCGGCTGCAGCTTCCATACGCGCTGCCCGATTGCCCAGGACATCTGCAAAGTCGAGCGGCCGGCATTGCGGGACGTCGCGAGCGGCCAGATGGCCGCCTGCCATTTTGCTGCTCCCAATCCGATCCCGGCTCGGGCGCGCGAGGTTGCCTAAGCAATTTGGTCAGAACTATACTGCGGTTTGCCGGAATTACGTGAAACGAGGCTAACCTTTCCGCTTCGGCGTCTTTGACGGAGTTTTCAGTTGGCGCCAGGGCGCATGATCCGTCTTGATCGTGATCGAGGCGGACGACGGCAGCAGTGGCACATGCTTGCGCCGTCCGAAGCGGCGTTTGAGGCCCAGGATGTTTTCGACGAAGCTGCGAGTGAAGAGACCGGGGCCACTGGAATAGATGCGCCAGCCGCCATCGACGTCGATTTGACCTTTCTTGACCTGATCCCATTCCCGCATTGCCTGATAGCGGTCATGGAAGGCGGCGTCGCTGCTGCTGAAATAGGTGTTGCGCTGGCGCAGCGATGCATTCGGCAGTGCATCTGTGACGGCGATAGGATTGACGAGGCTTATCGTCTTCCACAGCGCATTGGCATCTCCGGCAATGGCAAGAGTTTCGCAATAGCGTAGATGCGCATGCACATACATAAGGCCGATCTCGCGACCGAAGAAGGATGAGGACTCCGCGCGACGGAAGAGTGTTTCCGGACCGCCGGCATAGGTCGCAGGTTTTTCCATCAGGCGCACGCCATCGGGGAAGAGCAGGTGCCTTTCGATCAGCTTCATGTGCTCCTGCCGCTGTTCCGGCGTGAAGAGCTTACCGAGCATAGCCTGCGTCATCGAGATCAGCGAGTAATGCAGTCCCGTGCGCTTGTCGTCGGGATGGAGCAGCAGTTCGACGCCGTCGTGGGACGGATCGAAGATGCCGTAGCCGGCAACGACGCCATCGCGGATGAGGTGCTTGTTGAAGTCGCGGCGCATGGCGGTGGCGATCTTCCGCAATTCCGTAGCGCTCGCGCCCTGACCGACACGGCGAAGGATCGCGGAATAGCGCACGAGTTGCTCATAGAGCAGGGAAACGGTCCAGCTGCTCACCATCCAGTCGCGCAGATGCGGATCGGCCGGCTGCAGGGAATCGTTCCAATCACCTTCGCCGTAACGGATTAGATGCGTGCCGGGAATGAAGCGTTCACGCACGGCGTCAAGGAGCTTGTCGACGTGCACGGAGATCGTATCGGCAGGCGCCTTGCCCATCGTCTTGTCATCGCGCCAAGAGACCTTTTCATCGAGGATGGCAAGGTCGCCGGTCGCTTCGATATAGTCACAAAGCGCCTTCAGCGGCCAGACGACGATATCGCCATGGCTGTCGCCGGAACGGATGTTGGAATAGGGCTCCAGCATGAACCATTGCGGCCAGTCGCCTTTTTCGACGTACTGTTCGCTGAAGACCGTCTTCACGACCTCCTTGGCTTCGCGATCATGCTCATAGGCGAGCAGGAATTCAACCGGTCCCTGGCAGGCGTCGCGCGTGCCCCAGGCGGCACCCGTATATTGTTCGAGCCCATGCGGCACGCTTAGATGCACGATTGCATCATGTGCCAGCCAAGGCAGCATCGCCACATGCGCCTGAGCGTCGGCCTTGGGCTTGTCGAGCGCCAAGCCACGGATCGTGTGCTGCCAGAAGCGCAGTGCCGGTGTCAGCATTGCTTCCTGCGTCACGCCGCGTGCATAACGCTCCGCAAGACGCTCAGCCTCTGCCTTATCCGTCATCGAGCCGACGATAGCGAAGGAGAGCGACTGCGTCTCCCTGGATCGCAGGGCAATGAAGGCACCGTTGCGGGCCACGCCATCCTCATAGAGGAGTTCGTCGCCGCCAATCGCCTCGATGTCATCAGGCTTGGAGCTCACCAGCCAGTAACTGGCGTCGGGGAAACGTTCGCCCCAGAGCCAGTGCGGATCCGGGCGGAAGAGAATGCGCTTGGCGTCGTCGTCGAATTCGGCGTAGCCGCTCGTGTCATATTCACGCTCGCCAAGAACGAGATGGCCGAAGATCAAGAAACGGCAGGGCTTGCCTTCGACAGAGACCGCCCATTGCATGGCGGGATCCTCGCCGGAGGCTGTGGCCGTCACAGTGATGGTGCGGTCTTTGAGACGGTAGAGCCAGCGGCAGTCGCTGAGGCCCATGTCGAAGGCCGAGGGGACGCCGAGCAGTTGCCAGCCTTGGCCGGCATCGACGATGATGCGCAATCCGCTCGTTCGCGTCAGGTTATACGGATCGCGCGAGACGGAAAACAGCTTGTGAAACGATGTGTTGCCGATCGTCAGCTGTGCAGCGAATATGCCCTGCATCCAGCAGGTCGACGCCAGCGTGACGTCGTCGAGCAGCATGTTCTGGCCGCTGCGCACGATCGCGCCATGGCGGCGTGCCACTTTCAGTTCCTTCTCCTGCAGCACGACATGCCGGTTGAGGGCCCCTTCTGGGACGAAGAAGGACAGGAGCTTTCCGTCTATCCGCTCTTCGAGCATGCGATCGGGAAAGAGGCGGCTGAGCGCCTTGTCGTCAAGCGTTTCGGCCGCCAGCAGGCCGGCGTCCTGCAGGATGCTGCGCGGCGGCACTTGCTCGGCCGAACCGGAGGCTTTCTTTTCCACTGTGCCCAGAAGGTCGAGACGGGAAAGGTCGGTGTCGTCAGACGCCGCCGGATGATCGTTGAGGAACAGGCCGAAGAAGGTCGCGGTCACCCCCTCGGACGATACAGAGAGCGGCTGGGATTGGAGGGCAGGGCAGGCAAGTTCATGCTGACGGCGCTGGCTTGGCAGATCCGTGCCGAACGGGCCGACCAGCAGATCGTCGTTCCGGGCGGCTGATTGCACGAGCTGGATTGCATCGGTGGCATAGGCGGCGACCCCTTCGAGGCAGCCCTGCGCGAGCCAGGGATTGCGCCCGCCACCCTGCTTGAGGTTCTGCCTGTTCATTACGACAAAGCCGAATGCCGGATGCTTAGCAATATGGTGGTCGATATATTGCGAGGCATAGGCCTCGCTGTTCATCAGGAAGCCGCGGTCGCCGAGGCCGATATCCTGAACCAGTACGAGATCGGCCGGTAGCGTCACCTTGCCGGAATGCGTGAGCGTGACCTGCCAGAACCACGTCGTCTCGGAAGGAGCAAGCAGCAGGCTCACCTGATAGCGGATGTCTCCGACATCGCCGCTCCAGGAAAAACCCGTCTCGCTGTGGCCGAAGCGACCGCGCGCCCGAGGCCCAACGATCTCTGCAACGGCAGGCTTCTTGCCGCCGACCCGCAGGTATAGGCGCCCGACGCCGCCGGAAAGCGGCGAGCCCTGGATCTGGTTGATCTGCACCGATCCAAGGCTATCGACATAGTCGATCGAAAAGAGCGCGCCGTTCGACAGCGCGGATATTGAGAGGCCGGAGCCGTTGGCAATTGTCAGAAGGCCAAGGTCGTCGCGGCGGGGCATTTGCAATTTGCGATTCAGTCTCGAAGACATGTGAGATCTCGTGTCGCCTAACAGGGAATCGGACAATGACGCAAAAATGTTTGAGCCAAATAAATACCGTTGTCACTGAGTTAGATCAGTGACGTGTGACGAACCCGCCCTAGAGTGTAACAAACACTGGCTCAGGACCGAGGACAGCAGAACCAAATCCGCCTTGGCCCCTCGACGACGCGAGTATTGAAGCGCATAACCTTCCCAACGTCGAGGAACAAGATCTTCTCGGGGAGGGCAGATGCATTGAAGATATACGAGGCCGGTCCCGCGTAACGCCGAACCGCCCCTGGCTGACTAGATGTTCTGACCGCCGGACACTTCAATGCGCTGTGCCGTGACCCAGCCGTTGTCAGGCCCAATCAGGCTGGCGACCATCGGGCCGATATCGTCGGGCAACCCGACACGGCCGAGGGCGATCATGTTTGCGAATGCCTCGTTATAGGCCGGCGTATCACGAACCGCGCCGCCCAGGAAGTCTGTCGCAATCGCGCCCGGAGCGACCGTATTCGCTGTGATGCCGCGACTTCCGAGCTCTTTCGCCAGGTAGAGCGTGAGGATTTCGACCGCTCCCTTAGCTGCGGAGTAGGCCGAAAACCCCGGGTAGGAAACGCGGGTGAGGCCGGACGAGAAGTTGACGATACGACCGCCATCGACAAGGAGCGGGAGCAGGGTCTGGGTCAGGAAGAAGACGCCCTTGACGTGGACATTGAAGAGATTGTCGAATTGCACTTCCGTGGTCTCCGCGAAAGCCGCCATCTCACCATGACCGGCATTGTTGATGAGATGATCGAAATTGGTGCGCGACCAGGTAACCGTCAGGGCGGATCGAACGGCTTCCGCGAAGGCCGGGAACGCCGATGTGGTACCGACGTCGAGCTGCAGCGCCACCGCCTTGCGGCCGAGAGCTTCTATTTCGGCCACAACGGCATTGGCTTCTTCTGCGCCATTTCGGTAGGTCAAAATCACATCGCCACCATGCTTGGCGATGCTGATGGCGGTGTTACGTCCAAGGCCGCGGCTGCCGCCTGTTACAATTGAGATCGTCGTCATAGGTCAACTCCTTTTGTGCTGATTGCTGATCAGCACTATGCTCTCAACTGGATTGGAACTGCTGCCTATTTCTCCAAACGAGTTGCCTATTTATCCGAAAGCGAAGCATGCCACCGTCTCGCCTGCTTGCAGTATGGCTCGAAGGCTTGCTAATCTGGCATTGCCGAAGGCCGGCGACAAACTCGACTTGCCTTTTTCTCCATTGTCGCAGGGGGTGTAATGAGTTTGCTGGATATCGTCCGCCGTCATGCAGACGTCAACGTCGATCGCTTCGGAGCGGCAGTAACCCCGATCGCCGGTCTCACGGCTATCCGCGCCTTGAACCCAAGCGAAATCCAGTTTGCGATCAACAGGCCTCTGGTTGCGCTGGTTCTCCAGGGTCGAAAGAGAGTGAGCATCGGGTCGGAAACATTCGACTTCGGAGCAGGGGATAGCCTCCTGATCACCGCGGATGTCCCCACGGTGAGCCAAATCACAACGGCAAGCCGCATTGCTCCCTATTATTCTCTCGTTCTAGAACTCGACCTCGCCATGATTCGCGAACTGGGTTCGGAAATTGGTCCAATGACAGCTTCGACCTCGAAACCCGTTAGCGTAGACCCGACGGAAACCGAGGTCGCGGACATCGCCACGAGGCTCATGGGCCTCATCGATCGGCCCTCAGTCATGCCGATCCTGGCGAGGCAGCATCTAAGGGAGATGCACTTCTGGCTGATGACCGGCAAGCACGGAGCACCAATGCGGGCGCTCGGTCAGACAGATAGCCACGCGGAGAGAATTGGTCGTGCTGTTGCCGTCATCCGCGAAGGCTTCGCTCGTCCCTTACGGGTGAATGAGCTTGCCGAGACGGCGGGCATGAGCCTTTCGTCATTTCATCAGCATTTTCGCACAGTCACCACATTGTCACCACTTCAGTTCCAGAAGCAGTTGCGCCTGATCGAGGCGCGAAGGCAGATGATCTCGGAAGGCATTCCGGCCAGTTCGGCTGCGTATTCCGTCGGCTATGAGAGCGTCACGCAGTTCACGAGGGAATATGCCCGCCAGTTTGGGGCGCCGCCCGTTCGTGATCTCAAGGCGTTGCTGCAAAATGGCGTAACCGTTGCGTGAGTTTGCCAACACAAGCTTTTGTTTAGCGTTCCGGCGTTTCCTTAAGCCTGGGCAAAGAACGGCAGATTGGCTTCAGCCGTCAGGTCGCAAGCGGCAAAAACATTCCCGACGCCGATCAATACTGGCCGGTCGAGGCCCATTTCCGCCATGGCCGAAGAAAGGCCGTCCAGACTGCCGGCCCAGCGCCGCTCGTCGCTGTTGGCAACAGAGCTGACGATCACAACCGGCGTTCCTGCATCGAGACCAGCGTCGATCAGCCTCGTCTGTATGGCGCCGGCTGTTCGGCCACCCATGTAAAAGACCGTGGTCTTGTTTCGGTCTGCAAGCGCCTGCCAGTCGATCGTCTCCGGCAGCTCGCCGTGGCGCGAATGGCCGGTGACGAACTGTACGCTTTGCGCATGATCGCGATGTGTCAAGGAAATGCCGAGCCGCGACGCCATAGCGCTCGCCGCCGTAATGCCAGGTACCACCTCGACCGGAATATCATGCTGTCTCAGATAGGCGATTTCCTCGCCGGCGCGGCCGAAGATCATAGGGTCGCCGGATTTCAGCCGGGCGACATTCTTGCCGGCCGTGGCGAAGGTCAGCATCATCTCGTTGATATCTTCCTGCCGGCAGCTGGTTCGGCCGCCGCGCTTGCCGACGAGCAGGCGCTTTGCTTCACGCCGCGCAAGTTCGAGAACCTCGTCCGACACCAGATCGTCGAAGAGGATGACATCGGCCGCCTGCAATGCCCGCACGGCCTTCAGCGTCAGATACTCCGCGTCGCCGGGGCCGGCGCCGACAAGCGTCACGCGTCCAACCGGACGTGTGTGAGCTCGCCGTTGCGTCTCGGCGAGCAGATCGAGTGCACTGGCCTCAGTCGGTACACTTGCAAAGGCGCGATCGACAAAGCGCTCCCAGAAAGCGCGACGCTCTCTTCCGGGTTTCAAGCGAAGAGCAATCTCATCACGCAGCGATTGGGCAAGAGTCGCCCATGACTTCAAAGATGAAGGCAGCAGCGTTTCGATGCGGCGGCGAATGGCTTGCGCGAGGATGGGTGCCGCGCCATCCGTCGAGATCGACACCACGACTGGGGAGCGGTTGACGATGGAGCCGAACTGAAACTGGCAGAAAGCCGGCTTATCGATGACGTTGACCGGGACACCGGCCAGCTTCGCGGCCTCGAAGAACTGCCGGGCGTCGGCTTCGTCTTCACAATCGGCAACGGCAAGTGCTGCCCCCGCAAATATATCCTCGTGCCATACTGTGTGACGATGGATGAGCGCGCTTTCCGGATGCGTGGAACCGCGTTCGACGAGAGCAGCACAGGCTTCGCTGAGCCGGTCGGCATAGATCTCAACCTGCGCGCCGCAGGCAGCGAGTAATTCCGCTTTCCAGGCGCAGGCGTCGGAGCCGCCCGCGACGATGACCCGTTGTCCGGCGAGCGCCCAGAAAACCGGCAGCTTGGCGAGCGGCGCCATGCGGGCAGGCGCCCGCTCGGCAATCTCATTCGGCAGCATCTGCAACACAGGCATTGATGATCCCCCTGATTTCGGCGCGGCACGAACCGCAATTGGTGCCGGCTTTCAGTTCGTTTCCGATCGCCTCAACGCTGCGGCAGCCTGAACGTACGGCGGCAACGATCTGGTTGACGCCGATGCTGAAACAGGAGCAGACCGTCGCTCCCGGATCGGGCCTGTCGGCACCCGGTCGGCCGGCAATGATGGCAAAGCGGCGGCGCTGATCACGGTGATCTGCCGTCAACTGCGACACCGCCCAGTTACGCGCAACGGCAACCGGCCCTCTAGCGAGGAAGAGCGCTGCAAGCAGCCTCTCTTCATCGAAAAAGGCAATACGCCGGTCTCCCGATTGCCGGTCGGCATAGCCTATTGGCTCGACATGGTCGGGAATGGCGAAGATCTGCCTGCACCATGCCGTCCAGTCTTCGTGCCCATTGTTGAAGGCAAGTTCCAGCCGCCAGCCACCATCTGCCTTCGCAAGCGCCCAATAGTCCGCATCGGAAACCTCTGGTTTGGCCGCGCTGACGGCAAAGCCATAATAATCTGCGCGATAACGGCCGATGGCGACAGCAACATTCTTAGAAGCCGGCTGACCGGAATGCGGATCGGTTGCCGGATTGACGACGGCGCCGATCCGCGCCTGTGCGGAATTCTGGTCGCTCCAATGCATCGGTACGAAGATGCTGCCGCGCGCCTGCCGCTCCGTCACTAGCGCGCGGATGACAGCCTTTCCGTAAGCGCTTTCGACCCGAACCAGAGCCGCATCCGCCACGCCGAGCTCCATCGCGTCGCGCGGATGAATTTCGGCGAAAGGTTCGGCGATATGGGAAGACAGTCGCGCGCTCTTTCCTGTGCGTGTCATCGTGTGCCACTGGTCGCGAATCCGCCCGGTGTTCAGCGTGAAAGGATAGGCTGCATCCGTTCTGTCGGTTGCCGGAGCATCGACGGCAATAAAGCGCGCCTTGCGATCGGGGTGGAAAAAGCCACCTTCGGCGAAGAACCGCGTTTCTCTTTTCTCCGCTCCTAAAGGCTGCGGCCACTGGAATGGTTTCAGCGCATCATAGGCTGGTGCTCTCGTCTCCGCATAGGCGCCGACATCGAAGTCGCGGCTGCCGTCATTCTCAAAGGCGGAAAGGGCTGCATGTTCGGCGAAAATATCAGCCGGCGAGGCATAGTCGAAGGCTGCCGAAAAGCCCATCCTGCGGCCGACTTCGGCCATTTGCCACCAGTCGGCACGTGCCTCGCCCGGCGGGTCGAGAAAAGGACGTTGCCTCGATATGCGACGTTCCGAATTGGTGACTGTGCCATCTTTCTCGCCCCAGCCGAGCGATGGCAGGAGCACATGGGCGTGTCGTGTCGTATCGGTCTTTTGTAAGATGTCGGACACGACGACGAAAGGACAGGTTGCAATCGCCGCCTCGACCCTGGTGGCATCGGGCAGGGAGACGACGGGATTGGTCGCCATGATCCAGAGCGCCTTGACGCGCCCATCCTCGACCGCCCGGAACAGGTCGACAGCTTTCAGGCCGGGTTTTGCGGCGATATCGGGTGCGTTCCAGAAGCGCTGCACCCGGTCGCGATCATCGGCACGTTCGATCGCCATATGGGCGGCAAGCATATTTGCAAGCCCGCCGACCTCGCGCCCACCCATGGCATTTGGTTGTCCCGTCAGCGAAAATGGCCCCATGCCGGGCCGGCCTATGCGGCCGGTCGCCAGGTGGCAATTGATGATCGCATTCACCTTGTCGGTGCCCGAAGCGGACTGGTTGACGCCCTGGCTATAGCAAGTGACAACCCTTTCGGTCGTCTCGAACAGACGGAAAAACTCTCTTACCTGCATAGCCGGCAGGCCGGTCCGGTCGAGCAGTTCATCGGATGTCTGCGCTGCAGCAGCGGCAAAGGCCGCGCCGAAACCTTCCGTATAGGCGCCGATATAGTTCTGATCGATGGAGGGGCTCGCCGCGAGGTGGGCGAGCAGTCCCATGAAGAGAGCCACGTCGCCGTCGGGCCTTATGGCCAGATGCAGATCGGCGATATCGCATGTCATCGTCCGGCGCGGATCGATGACGACAATCTTCAGGCCGGGCCGGGCCGCTTTGGCGGCTGCCAGCCTCTGGTAAATAACGGGATGGCACCAGGCGAGATTCGAGCCGGTCAGGATGACGAGATCGGCAAGTTCCAGATCCTCATAGAGGCCCGGCACGGTATCGGATCCGAAAGCGCGGCGATGGCCGGCGACCGAAGAGGACATGCAGAGGCGGGAATTGGTATCGATATTGGCCGAGCCGATAAAGCCTTTCATCAGCTTGTTGGCGACATAATAGTCTTCGGTCAGCAACTGCCCAGACACATAAAAGGCGACAGAGTCCGGCCCGAATTCGGCGATGGTGTCGGCAAAACGCTGCGCGACAAGATCAAGGGCCTCGTCCCATTCGGCCTGCCTGCCTTCGATTTCCGGATGCAGGAGGCGGCCGTCGAGATCGATCGTTTCGGCAAGTGCTGACCCCTTGGAACAGAGCCGGCCGAAATTGGCCGGATGCTCGGGATCGCCTTTCACGGTCACGCTGCCTGCCTCGTCCACCTTGGCGATCACGCCGCAGCCTACGCCGCAATAGGGACAGGTGGTCTTGACCTCCTTCTCCATCATTCGGCCGCCATCATCAGGCTTTCGAGTGCGATATAAAGCGAGCCTCCCTCGTTCTTGAGCGGGATCGTCCGCACCGCGCCGTCATCGGCGCCAAGCGCCTTGCCGGTTTCCAGCGAAATCACCCAGTTGTGTAGCGGGCAGGTGACGGCATTGCCGTGCACAATACCCTCTGAAAGCGGCCCGCCTTTGTGCGGGCAGCGGTTTTCGATCGCATAGACCTCATCCTCGCCGGTGCGAAAGACGGCGATGTTCATATGCGGGGTCTTGACGCAGCGCGAACCGCGCAGCGGGATATCCGAGATATCGCCGATCGGGTGCCAGTTCATGATCGTTCTCCTTATTCGGCTGCCTGACTGAAACCGATGGTCGCCATCGGCCGGAATTCGTGCTTGTCCTTGCCGGAGACACGCTCAGACCAAGGATCGACCTGCGCGAATTTCTGGGAGAAGACGAAGCGCTCGTAGTAGGCCTTGCGCTTGTCGTGATCCTCCATGATCTGCCGGCGGATTTCATCCAGGCCGATGCGCTTGGCCCATTTGTAGATGCGCTCGAGATAACGGGCCTGTTCACGGTACATCTGCGTCAGCGCCACGATATGTTCGAGCGCTTCGTCCTCGGTCTTGACCAGGCCGAGTACTTCGGTGCCCTTGATGTCGAGGCCCGCGGCGCCGGCGAAATGGATCTCGAAGCCGGAATCCACGCAGATGACCCCAATATCCTTACAGGTCGCCTCGGCGCAGTTTCGCGGACATCCCGACACTGCCATCTTCAATTTGGCCGGCGTCCAGGAGCCCCACATGAATTTCTCGATCCGGATGCCGAGCCCGGTGGAATCCTGCGTGCCGAAGCGGCACCAGTCGGAGCCGACACAGGTCTTCACCGTGCGCAGGCCCTTGGCATAGGCCTGGCCGGAGACGAAACCGGCCTTGCCAAGATCGGCCCAGACGGCCGGCAGGTCTTCCTTTTCGACGCCGAGAAGGTCGATGCGCTGGCCACCCGTCACCTTGACCATGGGGATTGAGAATTTGTCCACGACATCGGCGATGGCACGCAATTCACCGGAACTGGTGACGCCTCCCCACATGCGCGGCACCACGGAGTAGGTGCCGTCCTTTTGAATGTTGGCGTGAACGCGCTCGTTGATGAAGCGCGACTGGTAATCGTCGGCATATTCGTCGGGCCAGTCACAAACGAGGTAGTAGTTGAGTGCCGGGCGACATTTCGCGCATCCGCCTGAAGTCTTCCATTCCAGTTCCTGCATGATAGCGGGTATGGTCTTCAGCTTTTTCGCCTTGATGAGGCGGCGCACATCGTCATGGCCAAGCTCGGTGCAGGTGCACATCGGCTGGACGGCCTTCGGATTATAGGTGTCGCCGAGCGTCAGCGACATCAGCTGTTCAACAAGGCCGGTGCAGGAGCCGCAAGAGGCGGAGGCCTTCGTGTGGGCGCGCACATCGTCAAGCGACGTCAGCCCCTTAGCCGTGATTGTTGATGTGATTTTCCCCTTGCAAACGCCGTTACAGCCACAGATTTCCGCATCATCCGGCAAGGCTGCAACGGCCGCCATAGGGTCCAGCGGGGACCCTCCCTGGTAGGCCTGGCCGAAAATCAGCGTGTCGCGCATGTCGGAGATGTCGACCGCCTTTTTCTTAAGATCGTTGAACCAGGCGCCATCGGACGTTTCGCCATAAAGCACTGTGCCGATAATGCGATTGTCCTTGAGCACGAGGCGCTTATAGACGCCGGCGGTCGCATCACGCAGTACGATTTCCTGCCGGTCATCGCCATCGGCGAAATCACCGAGAGAATAGAGCTCGATACCGGTGACCTTGAGCTTTGTCGGCGTGTCGGAATGTACGAAACCTGGCTTCGTATCGCCGGAAAGATGGGCGGCAGCAACCCGGGCCATTTCATAAAGCGGTGCAACGAGGCCATAGACCATGCCGCCCACCTCGGCGCATTCACCGAGCGCGTAGATATTACCATCCGAAGTCTGCATGCCGGCGTCGACGACGATGCCGCGGTTGACGGCGAGCCCGGCATCCTTGGCGAGATTAACGTTCGGACGAATGCCGACCGCCATGACGACAAGCGTCGCCGGAATGATCGTGCCGTTATCGAGCTCGACGCCTTCCACCTTGCCGTTGCCGATGATTTGTTTGGTATTGGCCTTGCAGACTACCTTGATGCCGCGCTCTTCGACCGCCTTCTGCAGGAGGTAACCGGCGGCGGGATCGAGCTGGCGCTCCATCAATGTCGGCATGACGTGCAGCACGGTGACATCCATGCCTCGCTGGGCAAGGCCGGCAGCCGCTTCAAGTCCGAGCAGGCCGCCGCCGATGACGATGGCCTTCTCGCGCGACTGCGCTGCCAGCAGCATGGCCTGCACGTCGTCAAGATCGCGATAGGTGATGACGCCGGGCAGATCTTTGCCGGGAACGGGAATGATGAAGGGTACCGAGCCGGTAGCAATCACCAGCTTGTCGTAGCTTTCAGTGACACCATGATCCGACGTGACGGTCTTTGCGATACGATCGATGTTGACGATCTTGTGGCCCTTGTAGAGCGTAATGCCGTGCTTGATGTACCAACCGTCGCCGTGAATGATGATCTGCTCGTAGTCCTTTTCTCCCGAAAGGACTGGCGACAGCATGATGCGGTCGTAATTGACGCGAGGCTCGGCGTTGAAGATCGTAACGTCGTAGCGGCCGGGCGCCTGTTCGAAGAGATGTTCCAGCATGCGCCCGGGCGCCATGCCATTGCCGATGATGACGAGTTTTTCAGTCATTATTTACAGGTCCTTGGATCAGGTTGCAGGCACGGGCGCGGAGTGCCCCTGGCGCGACAGTTGCTTTACGGACAGGTGCATCCAGATGAGCGAGATCGCGACGATTGCGAAGAGCAGCAGGAAGCAGCTCGACCAGAGGCCGGTCATATCCTTGAGCAGGCCAAAGGCGATCGGAAGGATGAAGCCCCCGAGACCGCCCATCATGCCGACGATGCCGCCGACGGCGCCGACGCTTTCTGGGTAGTAGGCGGGAATGTGCTTGTAGACCGCCGCTTTGCCGAGGCTCATGAAGAAGCCGAGCACGAAGATGACGACGATGAAGATGACAGGCGTGATGGCAGCAGCTGGCAACGACAGGATGAGGGTGGCGACAGCCGACACGGCAAACATCGCATACATCACGCTGCGCGCGCCCTTCTTGTCTGACAGTACACCGCCGAAGGCGCGGAAGATGCTGCCCGGAATAGAGTAGGCAGCCGCGACCATGCCGGCAGTTTCCAGGTTGAAGCCGTAGACGCCGACCAGATAACGCGGCAGCCACAAGGACAGGGCGACGAAGCCGCCGAAGGCGAAGAAGTAGTAAAGCGAGAAGCGCCAAACCTGAAGGTTCTGCAGCGGTGCGAATTCTTGGGCTAGGCTCTTCGAGGCGACGCCACGTTCGCGGCGAAGACGGAAAGCCGGATCATCTGTCGTGGTGAACCAGAAGACGATTGCCATTATCGCAAGGCCGACCGCCCAAATCTGTGCAACTGCCTGCCAGCCCCATGCGATCAGCACGAAGGGGGCCGCGAACTTGGTCACGGCCGCGCCGACATTGCCCGCGCCGAAGATGCCAAGCGCCGTTCCCTGTTTCTCCGCCGGGAAAAAGGGCGAGACATAGGCGACGCCGACGGCAAAAGAACCACCGGCAAGCCCGACACCGAGGCCGGCGATCAGCATCTGAGTATAAGTGTGGGCGTAGGAAAGCAGGAAGGTCGCCAACGCTGCGGCAAGCATCGTCAGCGTATAAACGAGACGACCGCCATAACGTCCCGTCCAAATACCAAGGACGATGCGGACGAGCGAACCGGTCAACACAGGGGTGCCGACCAGCAACCCGAACTCGGCTTCGTTCAGCCCGAGTTCCTGTTTGATGCGAATGCCGATGATCGCAAAGATCGTCCAGACGGCAAAACAGAGAGTAAAGGCGATCGTGGAGATCCACAATGCTTTGGCTGGTTCGCCGGCGGACATGGGCTGCGCTTTCTTGATGACAGACATGGCTTCTCCGTGGCCCGACAAGGTCGTGCCGATTCATCGCTGGGGGTTAAAACAAAAAGCCGCTGGTCAGGACGCGCATGTATGAGCTGCGCGAAATATCCTGATCAGCGGCTTTGCTGGTGACGTCCGCCGTTGGACGTCAAATCATGGCCTCTCGGCCTATCTGCCTCATGCGATCCGTACGCCAGACGGCCTGAGGAGTATTCCTGTATCTCCGTAAGCGCCTATTGCGCGCTCATCTGCTCCGATCGCCTTTGACCAGTGCAGTATTAACAAAGCAAACCGTGTGCCAGTTCTCGGCGGTTGGTACAGTGCGTTGAAACTAAAGGATTTTTTGAAGATTCAGCGTTTGCCCGTTTTTCGGGCTGTTGCTGCTCGTGCAAATCTTTTGTGCGCCCTTGTGTGCCGGGCGCAGATCCTTGATGGCGTTTTGTGCAAACAGGCATGAGATCAGATCTCATCGCTGCCGGAATAGAGGGGTAGGGCGCTCTTGACGGTAAAACCGGCGATATAGTCCGGCAGCTTCGAGGGGTCGAAGATGTGGCCGTCCATGAAGCGGTCATCTTCGTCCGTGCCCTCGATGCGCACGTCGGCATCATCAGGAGCGCTGCCTTCCCCGAGGGCTGCACGATAGAGATCGGGGCGATAGGCGGAGGCGGCGGCGCGAGCGGGGTTGAGGCCGAGTTCGGCCTGACCCCAACGGATCATCTGGCTGTAAATCCAGAGCGCCTGGCTGGTGCGCGGATAATTGGCAAATCCTGCATGGAACATGAAATAATTGTCGATGACGCGCCGGGTTCCCTTCGCATCGAGGCTGAATTCCCCCGCCAGCACATGACGAATGATCTTTACCGGGGCAGCAATATAGCGGGCATCTGCGAGCGTTTCGGCAAGAGCGTCATGATTTTCCGGCTGATCGCACCAGCGGGCGGCCGCGTCAAGCGCGACGATCAGGCGAGAGACCGTTTCGGGGTGGGTTTCGGCCCATTCCGGCCGCATGCCGATCACCTTTTCCGGCGCAGAGGGCCAGATGTCCTGCTTCGCGGCGACGATGCGCCCGACGCCGCGCTCCGAGGCGACCATGTTCCATGGTGCTCCCACGCAGAACCCATCGATCGCCCCGGCCGCCAGTGCATCCGATGTCAACGGCGGCGGCACGACGACAAGTTTGACGTCCTTGTCCGGATCGATGCCGCCGGCGGCGAGCCAGTAGCGGAACTCGTAATTGTGCGAGGAGAAGGGATAGGTGACGCCGAAGGTTGGCAAGGGTTCGCTGCGCGCCTTCATCTCGGCCAGAACCTTGGCAAGTGCCTTGGTGTTTTCCAGCGCACTCGCCGCCTCGGAAAGGCCGGCGGTATCCCGCATTCTGTCGAACAGCCGGGTTGAAAGCGTGATCGCGTTGCCGCCGCGCCCAAGAGAGAAGGGCGTGATCGTCGGTGACGGGTTCGAGCCGAGGCCGAGCATCGAGGCAACGGGCATTGGCGAGAGCATGTGGGCGATATCGAATTGCCGGAAGGCAAGGCGATCGCGGACATTGGCCCAGGAGACATCCTTGACGAGATCGAGCGTCAGGCCTTCCTTGCGGGCGAAGCCGAATTCGGAGACGGCGATCAGCACGGAAGCATCCACAAGCGGGATGAAACCGGCTCTTAGTGTTCTGTCACCTTCGCCGTTGAGACGCGCAGGGGCGGGGAGGCCAGCGCCGGGGTCGAGATTTGTCATCATCATATTCACTCCGGCTTCCTCCTGATATCAGCATACGAAGCCGCCATCACATCAGGAGCCCCGCCGCGGTGACGACGCTCTGGGCGATGTCGGATATCTTCTTCTTCTCGTTCATCGCGGTCTGGCGCAGCAGCGTGAATGCCTCTTCCTCCGACAGCCCACGCATCTTCATCAATATGCCTTTGGCGCGTTCCACCACTTTGCGTTCTTCGAGCGCCGATTTGGCGTCGGCAAGTTCGCGCTGTAGTCGGCTGAAGGCATTGAAGCGGCTAACCGCCATATCAAGAATGGGTTTGACGCGCTCTTTCTTCAACCCGTCGACGATGTAAGCCGAGACGCCGGCATCCACTGCGGCCTCGATCGAGGCCGTGTCAGAACGATCGACGAACATGGCGATCGGCCGGCCGACGGTGCGGGTAAGCTGGAACAGATGCTCCATCATGTCTCGGTTGGGGTTCTCGATATCGATGATGATCACGTCGGGTCGCAGTGTCTCGATGATCCGCGCCACGCCCTGAACCTCGTGAATGACAGTCACGCGCGCATGGCCTGCCTCTCGCAGCCCCTCTTCGATAATGGAGGCGCGAATGGCGTTTTCATCAATCACGAGAATGGTCAGGTCGAGCCGGCTCATGCTTTATTTATGACGCAATGCAGCAGAGTGAACAAGCAGGAGAGTCAAATTTTTAGGCAAATCATGAAATGATTAAATAATCACCATTCTGCTTTGTGTATGCGCAGTGTCTGATCCGAGTGAGAGGCTTCGAAAGAGATGGCGACATCCGCCTTGCCGGCAGCAACGCTACCTATGCCTCAGTATGATGCACGGCCCGGTCCATTGCTGTTATCGTTGGGTAATTTTTGAAGACGGAGAGCTGACATGAGCGACGAACGTCCCAAAGGCGTTGAGGAATACGGACATCCTGCCGGCGGATGGGATGCGCTGAAAGCAGTGGCGAAGACGCTGAAACATCAGCAGATCATCGCACAGGGGAGCGCCACGCTGCTCAAGGCAAATCAGCCGGAAGGTTTCGATTGTCCCGGCTGCGCCTGGCCCGATCCGAAGCACACGTCCTCGTTTGAATTCTGCGAAAACGGTGCAAAAGCTATTACCTGGGAGTCAACCGCCCGTCGTGTCACGCCGGAATTCTTTGCCGAACATCGGGTTTCGGAGCTTTGGGATTGGATCGATCATAAGCTCGAAGACCAGGGCCGTCTGACGCATCCATTGAAATACAATAGCGCCACCGACAAATACGAAGCCGTCGAATGGGACGATGCCTTCAGTCTGATCGGTGCAGAACTGAATAAGCTCGCAAGCCCCGACGAGGCTGAGTTCTATACGTCGGGCCGCGCGTCCAATGAAGCCGCATTCCTCTTTCAGCTTTTCGTTCGTGCCTACGGTACCAACAATTTCCCCGATTGCTCGAACATGTGCCATGAGGCGACCAGTGTCGGCCTGCCGCTGTCACTCGGCGTTGGCAAGGGTACTGTTACCCTTGAGGATTTCGACCATGCCGATGCGATTTTCAGCTTCGGCCACAATCCGGGAACCAACCATCCTCGCATGATGACCACGTTGCATGAGGCGTCGCGCCGCGGCGTGCCCATCATCGTCTTCAACCCACTGAAGGAGCGCGCGCTGGAGCGCTTCGCCGCGCCGCAGAACCCCGTGGAAATGATGACCTTCTCCTCGACGCGCATTGCGTCTGCCTATCATCAGGTTCGCACCGGCGGGGATCTTGCCGCGCTCAAGGGGCTGATGAAGCTGATTTTCGAACGGGATGAGGCAGATCTCGCCGCTGGGGGCAAGGGTGTACTCGACCGAGCCTTCATTGCCGAACATACCGTCGGCATCGACGCCCTGAAGCAGGACCTCGTCAATACCAACTGGGCGGCGATCCTGAGCGTTTCCGGCCTCACTATGGAAGCGCTGAACAGCGCTGTCGACGTCTATCTCAACGCTCGCAATGTGATCCTGTGTTACGGCATGGGCATCACGCAGCACGCCAACGGCACGGCAAATGTCCAGCAGCTTGCCAATTTCCTGATGCTGCGCGGCAATGTTGGTCGCCCAGGCGCCGGCCTCTGCCCGCTGCGCGGTCATTCCAACGTACAGGGCGACAGGACCGTCGGGATCACCGAAATTCCGACCACGGCGCTGATCGATGGCATGGAGCGCGCCTTCGGCTTTCGTCCTGCCGACAAGAAGGGCCACAACGCGATCGAGTCCATCGAGGCGATCGCCGCCGGTCAGTCCAAGGCGCTGATCTGCCTCGGCGGCAATCTGGCTGTCGCCATGTCCGATCCGGATGTGACATTCGAGGCCATGCGCAAGCTCGATCTTGCCGTCCACATCGCCACCAAGCTCAATCGCTCGCATTTGTTGACTGCGAAGACCTCGATCATTCTTCCCTGCCTCGGGCGGACCGACCTCGATACCCAGGCCTCTGGCCCGCAGTCGGTAACGGTAGAAGATTCCATGTCCATGGTGCACGCCTCGCGCGGTTTTCTAAAGCCACCGAGCGAATTGCTGAAATCCGAACCAGCTATCATCGCCGGTATCGCAATGGCGACGTTAGGCAGCAAATACGGCATCGACTGGACCGGGCTGATCGCCAATTACGATCGCATCCGCGACAAGATCGAAGTGGTCTTCCCGGATTTTCACGAGTTCAACAGCCGTGTGCGTGTCCGCGGTGGCTTCCGCCTGGATGTGCCTGCCTCCTACCGCGTCTGGAAGACGGCGAGCGGAAAGGCAAACTTCCTCGTCGCTCCTGGTCTCGACGAAGATCCTCGTTTGAAGGATCCCACGACTCTGGTGCTGACGACGCTGCGCAGCCACGACCAGTATAATACGACGGTCTATGGTCTCGACGACCGCTATCGCGGCATCTTTGGCCGTCGTGATGTCATCTTCATGAGCCGCCAGGATCTTGCGGAACGGGGCTTGCAAGACGGAGATAGGATCGATATCCGCTCCGCCACAACCAATGGCGGCGGGAAAACCGTCACGGGTTTCACGGCTGTCGAGTATAATATCCCAGTCGGTTCAGTGGCCGGCTATTATCCGGAAATGAACGCGGTGATCGCCCTCGATCATTATGATCACAAATCGGGCACGCCAAGTTACAAGGGCGTTCCCGTCATGATCGCCAGGAGCGAGGATCGGGCTGCGGCTTAGCTGGAGATCGCGATGGTCTCGCCCGTACTCTCGCGGGCGATGACTTCGAAGCCAAGATCGATCTGGTTCGGCGGCTGGCGGTTCGTGGAATCGAGAGCTGCCAGCACCTTTTCGGCGGCAAGTTTGCCCGTCTCGAAACGCCTCGTCATGATCGACGATAGGGACGGGGACGCGCAGGCGGAAAATTCGAGATCGTGAAATCCGATGATGGCGATATCGTCAGGCACACGAATGCCGCGTTTGCGGCACTCCTGCATGGCTCCGAGTGCCACGTTGTCGTCAGTGCAGAAGATTGCTTCCGGATGGTTGCCTCGCTCGTGCATGAGGGCCAGGAGGTCGGCGCCGAGCGCGACCGAGCTGTGCCGCGGCCTCTGGGTGACGATCTCCAGGTTCTGGAGGCCAGCTTCCTGCATCGCCAGACGATAACCGTCGAAGCGGGACTGAGAACGATGGTCAAGGTTTCCTGCCAAAAAGGCAATACGGGTGAAGCCCCGGTCGATGAGATGCGTTGTCGCTGCCTGCCCGGCGCGATCCTGCAACATGCCAATATTGATGTCGATTGGATGGGATGACAGCTCGAATGTCTCCACGACAGGCAGATGTGCCCGCGTCAGAAGCTGATGAGCAAGTGGCGTATGATGAATGCCGGCGATGATGATCGCTTCGACCCGCTGCCCGAGAAGTACTTTGATGGCATTCTCTTCCTCCTGCTCTGAATACCGGCTATTGACGACGATCACCTGGAAGCCCGCGCTGACAAGCACTTCATGCAGCGCAAAAAGATATTCGGCAAAGATGACATTGTAGAGGGTCGGCACAATGACGCCGATCGCATGCGTTCGTGATGAGGCAAGCCGGCTGGCCGCAATATTGGGTACATAGCCGAGCTCATGGACGGCCGCATTGACCCGCCGTCGCAGCGCCTCCGATACGGCGTCGGGTTTACGGAGCGCGCGTGAGACTGTGATCGGACTGACGCCCGCGAGGTTCGCAACATCGTCCAAAGTTACTCTTCGCATGTCTGCCTCGCTTCATACGTAAAGTTATGCATCTTCGTAATTTATCTCGCAGTTGCGAAATATTTTTCTTGAGCGGTTGCAGTTGACAGCGCTAGCAAATCCGATTTGACAGCGCTGTCAACTGTGTTACGTTGAAATTGCGCCGGAAAAGGTTGGGATGGAGCCTGCCGGAATCAACATGCCAATAAGATTTTAAGGAGGAGCGGCCCGGTCCGCCTGAGGAGGAGATATTCAATGTTCAAGGTGAAGAAAGCAAAGGTGACCCGTCTCGCCGCGTTTTCCGCGTCGGCGTTTGTCCTGCTCTGCGGCACGGCCATGGCAGCGCCAAAGGTCGTGTCCGGCCCCGCCGCCGATCCGAACTGCATGGTTCCATGGTCGGCCGAAACCCAGTTCCTGCAATATCCGAAGAAGGAAGGTCCTTACCGCATCGCACTTGCCAACGGTTATATCGCCAATACGTGGCGTATCCAGATGGTTCAGACGGCAAAAGCCTATGCCGCCCAGCCGGATGTTGCCGCCAAGCTGAAAGAATTCAAGGTCGTATCGACCGGCGAGGACGTTCCGGCCCAGATTTCCGCGATCAACAACTTCATCGACGCCGGTTATGATGCCATCGTCGTCAACGCTCAGAACCCGACGGCCTTCGGTCCCGTCATCAAGCGCGCCAAGGAAGCCGGCGTCGTCCTCGTCGCCTTCGACAATATCCTCGACACCAAGGATGCGATCAACGTCAACGTCGACCAGAAGGGCCTTGGCGTCATCTGGGCCAATTGGCTGGTGAAACACCTGCCGCAGGGTGGCAAGATTCTCGAAGTGCGCGGCGTTGCCGGCACCTCCGTCGATACCGATCGCCATACCGGGATTCATGAGACTCTTGATGCTTCCGGCAAGAAATTTACCGTCACCGAAGTGGTCGGCAAGTGGGATGATGGTGTAGCGCAGAAGGCGACGGCCGATGCAATCGCCACCAACGGTCCGTTTGATGGCATCACTGCGCAGGGCGGTGATACCGGCGTCGTGCAAGCGATGATCGATGCGAAGCATCCCTTCGTGCCCTTCGGCGGTGAGACGGAGAACGGCTTCCGTAAGTTCTGCGCCGCCCATGCGGCGGATGGCCTGAAATGCGCGTCGGCCGGAACCGGCCCGGCGCAGGTTGCCGTGGCGATCAAGACGGCCATTGCGGCACTCGAGGGGCAGGTCGTCCCCCAGGCCGTGAAGCTGCCGACAGCGCTCGTCTCCGATCCCGATTTCAAGGAGGGCCAGGATTACTATCCCAAGGAATCCGACAACTTTTTTGTCGGCAATTCCTTCCCGACCTGCGGCATCAACTTCTCCGCACAGGAAATCATGGGGCAGACCAAGGAAAATCAGTAAAAGCCACCATCCGGACCTGACTGCGGGCGTTCGCGCCCGCAGTCTCGATCTCGACGCGACCGAATGGAGGCTGGATGCATGATCCTTTCCGAACCGCTTCTGCGCCTGGAAGGCATATCGAAACGTTATGGCGGCGCAATTGCGCTGAAGGAAGCCAATATCGCCGTGCGGCAGGGCGCAATCCACGCCGTGCTCGGCGAAAACGGCGCCGGCAAATCGACGCTCATCAAGATCATGGCCGGTGTGGTGGCGCCTGATGAGGGACGCATGCTGCTCGACGGCAATGAAGTTTCCTTTGTCTCGCCGGCTGCCGCCAATGCCGCCGGTATAGTCTGTGTTTTCCAGGAATTGTCACTCATTCCGGATCTTTCGGTGGCCGACAACATCGTCATCAGCAATCCGCCGCTGCGTTTTGGCATGATCGACCGCAAGAGGCAGCGCCAGATTGCCGAGGAAGCGCTTGCCCGCGCCGGTGCAGCCGATATTCATCCCTCGTCTCTCGTGAAGGATCTGCCGCTTTCGCGCCGCCAGATGGTGGAGATCGCCAAGGCGCTCGCCCGCAAGCCGCGGCTGATGATCCTGGATGAGGCGACCTCAGCCCTGACCCAATCCGACGTCGAGAAGGTCTTCAACGTGCTGAAGCAGCTTCGGACCGAGGGCATGGCGCTGATCTATATTTCGCATCGCATGCATGAGATTGCAGAACTTGCCGATGACTGCACGGTCTTTAGAAACGGCCGCAGCATCGAATCCTATCCCGCCGGCACCAAGTCGGATCAGCAGGTCGTGGAACTGATGATCGGCCGCGAATATACCAACGTCTTTCCGCCCAAGCCGCTGCAGCCGAGGGCAGACGTACCGGTTCTGTCCTGCCGCGGCCTCTCTTGGGGGGATCGGCTCTCCGGGATCAATTTCGATGTGCGCCCCGGCGAGATCATCGGTTTCGGCGGGCTGGATGGACAGGGGCAGCGTGAACTGCTGCTGGCGCTGTTCGGCGTGCTGCGCGACCTCAAGGGCGAGGTGGCGATCGATGGCAAACCGATAAGGTTGAAGAGTCCTGGCGCGGCGAAATCTGGCGATATCTCCATGGCGCTGATTCCGGAAGATCGCAAGACGGAAGGGCTCATGCTGCCGATGACCGTGCGTGAGAACCTATCGATCGCAGCGCTTCACCGCGTTTCGCGCCATGGCATCATCGACAGAGCTGCCGAGGGCCGAGAAATCGACGAACTGCTGAAGCTATTGGCGATCAAGGCGGCAACGATCGATATGCCTGTCGCCTTGCTATCGGGAGGCAACCAGCAGAAGGTGGTGATCGCCAAATGGCTGATGAACCGGCCGCGCATCATCCTGCTCAATGATCCGACCCGGGGCATCGATGTCGGCACCAAGCAGGAAATCTACGCTCTGTTGCGCAAGCTCGCCGACGCCGGTGCAGCCATCATCTTTTATTCGACCGATTACGACGAATTGGTCGGCTGCTGCAACCGGGTGCTCGTCATGTATGATGGCAGCATCATCCGCATCCTCGAGGGAGACGAGATCACCGAGCGCGAACTGGTCAGCGCCGCCCTCAATATCGGCGCCGGCCAGGCGCAGCAAAGGATGACCCAATGAGCAAGCAGGCGACCGGCGAATGGCGCTACTGGTATGTTCAGCAGAAGGGAACGCTCTTTGCGGTGCTCCTCTTCGTCCTGATGTTCATCATCTATGTCTCGAACCATCCGGCGGGGTTTACACCCAATGTGGTGCAGACCGCAGCCAACAAGGCGACATTGCTTGCCTTTGTAGCGATGGCGCAGTGTTTCGTGATCATCACCGCCGGTATCGACCTTTCGGTCGGCATGATCCTAATCCTTAGCAACTGCCTTGCTTCATGGCTCGTCGTCGGCACGCCGCTGCAGACCGCGCTCGGCGTTGTCGCCGTGCTCTCAACAGGCCTCGGCTGCGGTCTTCTCAATGGGCTGATCATCATCTTCGGTCGTCTGCAGCCGATCGTCACGACGATTGCGACGAGTGCGGTTTTTTACGGACTGGCGCTGCTTTTGCGGCCGACACCCGGCGGCTCGGTCAATGAAGATCTCGCCGATGCCTTCACCTCGAAGCTTTTTGGCACCGTCCCGGCAAGCCTTGTCGTACTCGTGCTTGTCATCTTAGTGATCTGGGTGCCGTTCAGCCGTTCTGTGTTCGGCCGCACCGCCTATGCCGTCGGGTCGGCAGAAAACGCTGCCTATATGTCGGCCATGCCGGTGAAGCGGGCAAAGCTTGCGGCTTACGCACTGGCTGGCCTGCTGTCGGCGATTGGCGGGCTATACCTGACCTTCTTTTCCTATACGGGTGAGGCGGCTCTTGCGAGCGGCAACGCCTATACGCTCTATTCGATTGCGGCGGTAGTGCTTGGCGGCGTTTCCCTTGCCGGGGGTAAGGGAAGCGCCGTCGGCGCCGTTTTCGGGGCGCTGGCCTTCCGGACCATCGGCGATCTCCTGTTCGTCTTCGATCTCGACCCGCTCTGGCAACCGCTCTTCCAAGGTGTCGTGCTGATGCTGGCTGTCAGCATCGGCTGTATCGGCCTGTCGCGGGTTCGCAATCGTCTGGAGTGGTTCCAATGAGTGAGGGCGCTTCCACAATGCGGCATATTCCTGTGCCCGCCCGTCTGCGCGGGGTCGATCCGGCGGTGGCGATCGCCTTTGGCTGCATCATTCTGCTGCTTCTCGGCGGTTCGCTCTATTCCTCCAATTTCCTGTCGCTGGATTATCTGCTGCAGCAGCTGAAGGTGGCCTCCTTTCTCGGCGTCATCGCAACCGGCATGATGGCGGTCATCCTGCTTGGGCAGATTGATCTGTCGGTACCCTGGGTGGTGACGACAGGGGCGATGATGGCCTGTGCTGCCACCGCCTACGGGGCGACTGGTGCCATTCTGGCAATCCCTTTCGGCATTCTCTGCGGCGCTGCGATCGGGCTCGTCAACGGTGTCGCGGTTGCTTATCTCCGCATTCCCTCGATGATCATCACCCTTGCCACCAATGCTGTCGCTCAGGGCTTGATGGTCGTTTACACGGGCGGCTTCTCGCCCCAGGATTCGGCCTCTGCCGCCATGCGCTTCCTGGCGACCGGCTACGCCATTCCGGGGCTTCCGAATGGCGTTCTGGTGTGGCTCGCCGTCGGCTTGCTTGCCGTCTTCCTCTTGACGCGCACGACCTTCGGTCGGGCGCTCTATGCGATCGGCAACCGCGAACGCGCCGCCTATATGTCCGGCATCAACACGCGTCGGATCACCTTGCTGGCCTTTGTCATCTCGGGTGGGCTCAGCGCTCTCGGAGGCGTACTCCTTGCCGGCTACGCCTCGAAAGCGTCCCAATCCATGGGCGATGCTTACCTGTTACCGTCGATTGCTGCTGTGGTGCTCGGCGGCACGCACGTGCTGGGCGGCAAGGGCTCCTATCTTGGAACCGTGGCCGGCGTCATCCTGATTACCTTGCTGCAGTCCATTCTGTCTGTCATGCAGATTGAAGAGGCCGGCCGCCAGCTCATCTATGGCGCTGTCATCATCGGCATGCTGCTGCTCTACGGGCGCCAGAAGGTGATGTAACAAAACTCAGCGTTTCGCCTCGTCAAGGCGATGACCGTGTGTTCATAGACACGGAGCCGGCGGAAATCCACCGGCTCCGGCTGCCGCCAGCGACCTGCTTATTTGCCTGCTTCCCTGGCCGCCTTTTCGATTACATCCGCGACCTTTTCCGGCTGAGACGCGAAGACTGCATGACTGCCTTTGATCTCGGTGACATTGCTTCCGGCGCGCTTTGCCATATCCCTCTCTAGATCGGGATTGATCGAGCGATCTTCCGTGGCAACGATCGTCCAGCTCCTTTTGGTCTTCCAGGCCGGATCGTTCACCTTTGCGGAAAATGCTTCCTTCGAGGCAAAGACCTGCGACTTTGCCAGGAACGCGGCCTCGTCCTTCGGCAGGTCGGCGGCAAAATCGTTGGCGAAGGCGGCTGGGTCGAGATAGAGGTACTTGCCGTCCTTCGTCTCGCGAATGTTCATGCCACCGGCAGGCTTCGAGCTGGCGAGGCTGATAAGGCTTTCGCCCTTGTCCGGCTGGAAGGCCGCTACATAGACGAGGCCCGCGACATTAGAGCTGTTGCCGGCTTCGCTGATCACCATTCCGCCATAGCTGTGGCCGACAAGCAGGGTCGGGCCGTCCTCCAGATCCAACACCCGATTGGTCGCCGCGACATCATCGGCAAGCGATGTGATCGGCTCCTGGACAATCGTGACGTTGAAGCCGCGCCGTTCGAGGATTTCGGTTGCCTGACGCCAGCCGGAACCGTCGGCGAGCGCGCCGTGGACGATGACGATGTTTTTCACCTCGGCTGCCTGGGCCGCGAAGGCGATGACACTGGTGGCGAAAGCAAGCGCGAGAGTGGAAAGATAGCTGCGTTTCATGGTGTTTGCTCCTGTCGTTTGAGGTTGGGATGGGAGGGTAATTGGTTCAGCCGAAGGTGAAGGCATAGGCCTGGACACCGGGGTCGAGGAAGCGGATCTCGAAGTCGCGCGCTTTCACCTCGCCGGACTGGCGTACCAGCTGATAGAGTTTCGTCGAGGTCACGGCGCCGTTTCCATCGGCATCGATATCGCTGCCATGATCGGCGCCTGGCGCCTTGCCGTCGATTGTCACTTGGAAGCGGACGGGCTTGCCGTCAGTGTCAGGTCCGAGGACGAGATGCAGGTCGCGGGCGCTGAAGCGGTAGGCAATGCCACCGCCTGCCTGATCGAGCGTGGCCTCTTCGGCACCGACGGTCCACTTGCCTGACAGACCCCACTGATTGAGACTCGGCTGCTTGATCGAATAATCGCTGGGGGCATCGGCGCGCATGCTTTCGTTGGATGCAAAGCTGGTGGCCTGCTGATAACCGATATAGGTTTCGCCCGAGCGGATATGCTTCAGGTCCGGGCTTGCTTCTGCGCCCGTCGCATCCGGTGTGACCGGCGCGCTCTCGGCCATTTCGCTGCCGGCTTCGCGCAGCAGGTCCTGGATCGCTTGTTCGGTCTGGCGGTAGTTGCCTTCGCCGAAGTGGTGTTCACGGATCTGGCCTTTGGCGTCGATCAGGTAATGGGCTGGCCAGTAGCTGTTATCGAAGGCACGCCAGATCTTGTAGTCGTTGTCGATGGCGACCGGATAGCCGATCTTGAAATCGCCAATCGCTTTTTTGACATTGTCGACCTTCTTTTCGAAGGCGAATTCCGGGGCGTGTACGCCGATCACCACCAGGCCCTGGTCTTTGTACTTTTCGGCCCAGGCGCGGACGTAGGGAATGGTGCGGATGCAGTTGATGCAGGAATAAGTCCAGAAATCGACGAGCACCACCTTGCCGCGCAGCTGTTCCATCGTCAACGGCTGCGAGTTCAGCCATTCGACAGCGCCATCGAGCGACGGGGCAGGCCCTTCGACGGGCAGGTCGCTGTGGAAAGGCTTATTGGCATCGGCAAGGCCAATCATCTTGTCGTTGCTTGCGACTTCAGACGGCGCGCTGCCGCTCGGCCGCACGTTCAGCCTGTCGAGCGCGGCTTGTTCGAAGGAAGCGGTGCTGGCATAGGAAAGCTGCGAGAGCAGGCCGGTGTCGAGGCCGAGCGTGATAACGGTGACGCCCGCAAGCACGGCAGCTCCAAGCCCCTGGCGAATGCGCTCGCTGACGCCGAGCGACTTCTTCATGCCGGCAAAAATCTTCCCGCCAACAGAAAGCGCAATGGCCAGTGAAGTGGCCGCACCCGCAGCGTAGGCAAGCAACAGGAATGTCGTCTGCAGATTGGCGCCTTGGAGGGCGGCACCTGTCAACACCAAACCGAGGATCGGCCCGGCGCAGGGCGCCCAGAGCAGGCCGGTTGCGACGCCGAGGATGAGCGCGCTTGCCGCCGTCGGTGCGGATCCGGCCTTGCCGGAAGCGTTCAGCAGCCGATTGCCGAAATCGACGACCGGCTGAGTGATGAAGCTTGCGATGCGCGGCGAAATCAGGCTGGCGCCGAAGACGGCAAGCAAAGTCAGTGCGGCAAGGCGACCATATTCATTGGCGTTGATCGCCCAGCTTCCGCCGACGGCGGCAAGCGTCGCAACAAGCGCGAAAGTGGCAGCCATGCCGATCAGCATCGGCAGCGTGCTGCGCACGAAGGGCTGTCCGGCACGCGCGAAGACGAAGGGCAGAATGGGGAGGATGCAGGGGCTGACTATGGTCAGCGCCCCTCCGAGATAGGCAATGATAAGAAGGGTCATCATCGTTTCCTTGAAACCGGGTGATCGGGCTGGACGGCGATGCCGGCTCGACCAGCAACGGGGGCCAATCTGGTCGAAGCGATGTATCTCGGATGTGTCCGGTTCTGTGGCAATATGTACCGAAGTGTAGGAGGCGCACGGATCATGGCTGCGCTATCTTTCCTCCATAACTGCCATATCGCCGGGATATTGCCGGCAGAGACGGTCGGCCTAGCATGGAGGATGCGAAGATGGTCAAAGCGGAAGCCATAAAGCTGAAGCGCGCCTATGCGGCCAGGGCTGCTGCGGATGGCGCCAGATTGCTGGTCGATCGCATCTGGCCGCGCGGCCTCAGCAACAAGCGCGCTGCACTCGATGCCTGGATGAAGGATGTGGCTCCAAGTGCAGAGCTCCGCCACTGGTTCAATCATCAACCGGATCGCTGGGAGGAGTTCCGAACGCGCTACACGGACGAGCTTCGACATAAAGAGGAGGAGGTGAAGCTTGTGGCGGATTTTGTGAAGAGGGGCACTGTCACCCTGCTTTATGCCGCCCGCGACGACGAGCACAACAATGCCGTCGTGCTTCGTGATTTCCTCATGCACCGCAAGTCCGATTGAGGCGGCGGCGAATTGTATCAGAACGTATCCAGGGCGCCGGCTGCTACATCCGCATGCAATAGAAGCGGATGCCCGAAACATCGGGGATACATGCCGGCTGTTTTCTCCCTGCCATCAACTCGAAATGGAGAGAGCCAATGTCCAGTGAAATCAATTTTCAGCGTCGTCGTTTCCTCGGTGTCGCAGCCATGACCATGGCTGCGGTCGAATTCGGCCTGACGAGCGCCGCACGCGGTCAGTCGCAGGTCGCTGCCGTCAAGGCGGGTTCGCATATATCCTTCGCGCCGCTGAAGCAGATCAAGGCCGGCGTTCTGAATGTCGGCTATGCGGAAGCCGGCCCTGCCAATGGCCCGGTCGTGCTGCTTCTCCACGGCTGGCCTTACGATATCTACAGCTTCGTCGATGTGGCGCCTGTGCTTGCCGACGCTGGTTACCGCGTATTGATCCCCTATCTGCGCGGCTATGGTACAACCGAATTCCTCTCCGCCGATACACCGCGCAATGGCCAGCAGGCTGCTATCGCTTCCGATATCATCGCCTTCATGGACGCACTTGCTATCGAGCGCGCCGTCATCGGCGGTTACGATTGGGGTGGCCGGACCGCAGATATCCTGGCCGCCCTATGGCCGGAGCGCTGCAAGGCGCTCGTCTCCGTCAGCGGTTATCTGATCGGCAGCCAGGAAGCCAACAAGAAGCCGTTGCCACCGCAGGCCGAGCTTTCCTGGTGGTACCAGTTCTATTTCGCCACCGAGCGCGGCCGCGAGGGCTATGAGGCTAACCGCCATGATTTCGCAAAGCTGATCTGGAAGCTTGCCTCGCCGCAGTGGAACTTCGACGACGCGACATTTGATCGCTCGGCCAAGGCTTTCGAAAACCCTGACCATGTGGCCATCACCATCCACAATTATCGCTGGCGTCTCGGCATTGTGGACGGTGAGCGGAAATATGACGATCTCGAAAAGAAGCTAGCTGCCTTCCCTGTTATCACCGTGCCGACCATCACCATGGAAGGCGATGCCAATGGCGCACCACATCCGGAACCTTCGGCCTATGCCAAGAAATTCACCGGCAGGTATGAGCATCGCACCATATCAGGCGGCATCGGCCACAACCTGCCGCAAGAAGCACCGCAAGCCTTTGCCCAGGCCATTCTGGATGTCGATCGCTTCTGACATCTGTCGGGGCTGCCGCGAACGGAATTCCTGTTTCGCGGCAGCCGATTCAGAGTCAAAAGGGAGTAGCGAATCTGTTTGCGCCCGATTGATAGAGGATCCGAAAGTCTAAAGATGGAGCATGTCGACCATATTCTGATCGTCGATGACGACCGTGAAATCCGAGAGCTGGTTTCAAGCTATCTGAAGAAGAACGGACTTCGCACGAGCGTTGCTGCCGATGGCCGCCAGATGCGCAGCTTTCTCGAGGCGAATACGGTCGACCTCATTGTGCTCGATGTCATGATGCCCGGCGATGACGGGCTCGTGCTCTGCCGCGAGTTGCGCGCCGGAAAACACAAGGCGACGCCGATCCTGATGCTGACCGCCCGCAGCGACGAGATGGATCGTATCATTGGGCTCGAAATGGGTGCAGATGATTATCTGCCGAAGCCTTTTGCCGCGCGTGAACTTCTGGCCCGCATCAAAGCCGTCTTGCGGCGTACCCGCGCCTTGCCGCCGAACCTGCAGATCTCTGAGGCGGGTCAATGGCTGCGCTTCGGCGATTGGCGCCTCGATACGGTCGGCAGGCACCTCCTCGACAAACAGGGAACGGAGATCGCGCTGAGCGGTGCCGAATACCGGCTTCTGCGCGTCTTTATCGATCATCCGCAACGCGTGCTCAACCGCGATCAGCTTCTCAATCTCACACAAGGCCGCGATGCGGAGCTCTTCGACCGTTCGATCGATCTCCTCGTCAGCCGTGTGCGCCAGCGGCTGGGGGATGACGCCCGCGAGCCGACCTATATCAAGACTGTGCGCAGTGAAGGTTACGTCTTTTCCGTTCCGGTGGAGATCGAAGAGGCGAGGTCATGAGTGCGGGTGCGGTTCTTCGATCCCGCTTCTGGCCGAGCACCCTGCGGGCTCGGCTTTTCCTTATCCTGCTTTTGGGTCTGGCAATTGCCTATGGCCTGTCCTTCACCGTGCTCTTCGTCGAGCGCTCCATGTCGGCCAAGGCCGTTATGCTCGGTACGCTGGAAAGCGACGTCGCAACCTCGATTGCCGTTCTCGATCGGCTACCGGCAGATCAGCGGCCTGACCTGCTCGACCGCTTGAGTCGCGGCAATTATCGTTTCGTGCTCGGACCGGGCCTTCCCGGCGTGCCCGACAATTCCAGCAAGGGCCGGGAAATTGGCGGCCGGATCGAGGAGGCGATCGGCGGCACCTATCCGATACGCATGGAATCCATCCCTGGCGACATCAGCCGTTTGCAGGCGCATTTGACGCTAAGCGACGGAAGCCCGCTGACGATCGATATCACGCCGCGGCCCCCCATGCCGATTGCAGCATGGCTGCCCTATGTGCTTGCCGTCCAGATGCTGATGCTGGTGCTCTGTACGTGGTTTGCCGTGCGTCAGGCGATCCGCCCGCTCGGGGCGCTTGCGGCGGCGGCCGATGCCCTTGACCCGACCAAGAAAGATGCACCGCTCAGCGAGCGTGGCCCGAGCGAGGTTGCGCATGCGGCACGGGCCTTCAATGCAATGCGAGAGCGCATTGCGCATTATCTGGAAGAGCGCGTGCAGATTCTGGCGGCGATCTCTCATGACCTGCAGACGCCGATCACCCGGATGCGGCTGCGTGCCGATATGGCCGACGATTCTCCCGAGAAGGACAAGCTGGTGCGCGATCTCGGCGAGATCGAACGGCTGGTGCAGGATGGGATTGCCTATGCCCGCAGTGCTCACGGCAATGGCGAGAAGTTTTCGCGCATCGACTTGTCGTCCTTCATCGACAGCATCGCCTATGATTACCAGGACACCGGCAAGGCCGTCAGCGTCGTCGGCCTCGTCCAGGGCGTCGCATCGACCAAGCCGCATGCGCTTCGGCGCATTCTCACGAACTTCGTCGACAATGCGTTGAAATTTGCCGGTGCCGCTGAAATCAGCGTCGAGCAAAAAGGCGAGGAGGCAATTGCCATCACCGTGATGGATCGCGGCCCCGGTATTCCGGATGCGATGCTAGAGGCCGCGATGCAGCCTTTCTTCCGGCTGGAGCAGTCGCGGAACCGCGAGACTGGCGGTACTGGCCTCGGCCTAGCAATCGCCCAGCAATTGGCCGCCGCGATCGGTGGGTCGGTGCGGCTCTATAATCGCGAAGGCGGCGGACTGGCGGCGGAAGTCACCATTCGCGCCAACTGATTTTTCCGCTGATTTGTATAAGAAAATGTCCGCATAGACTGTCGCTACGCTTTGATACAGTTCGGCCGATTTTAGAAACATAGGGGATACGTCGGACTGTCAAAAACCACTCCGTCACCAGATGTCGCAGATAGCGATAGCAAACCAAGGAGTGCTCTCATGACGACGATTGAAAAGGTTCTCTATACCGGCAGGACCCATACGACAGGCGGCCGCGACGGCGCCGCGCGCAGCAGCGATGCGCAGCTCGATGTGAAGCTTTCGCCTCCGGGCAGTGCCCATGCCGGCACCAATCCCGAACAGCTCTTCGCTGCCGGCTGGTCGGCCTGCTTCATCGGCGCGATGGGCCTGGCTGCCGGCAAGCGCAAGCTGAGGCTTCCCGCTGATACGGCTGTTGACGCCGAGGTCGACCTCGGCATGACCGGCGACGCCTATTTCCTGCAGGCGCGCCTCAATATCAGCCTGCCGGGTCTGGAGCCGGAGGTCGCCCGCGCGCTGGTCGACGAGGCGCACCAGACTTGCCCCTATTCGAAGGCGACGCGCGGCAACATCAATGTCGAGCTGAACCTTGTGTAAACGGTCCGGATACGAACTCAGCGCAGCTTGCCTGCGTCCACGGAGGTTTCAATGAAAAGGGTCATCATCTGCATTCTGGGAGCGGCTGTGTTTGCAGCGCCCTGTGTTTACGACGCCTTCTCTACGGAGCCGTCTGCTCTTCAGGGGTTGCTTGCGGCGACATCGACCGTGCCCGGATCTTCGTGACATGATTTGATGCGATGTCGCTGAAGTAGCGAGCAAGGCACCCGCCCTCAGGCTGGTGCCTTTGTTTTTCTGCGGTTTTTCCGCACAAACCAGGGCATTAATACGGTCGTGCGTATTACGAATGCATGCCAAAACCGGCTTCGGACAGTCGGGCAAACCGGACGTTGCCTACCGCTCCGAAGATCGTGTGCGTTAGCTCGATGCCTTCATCGAGAAGATGGGGATCAAGTTCGCCCCGAATTTATCGCCGAGATCGAGGTGCGGAGGCTCGTTGCATAGGCAGCAGGATCAATGCCGCTGCTGGAGAACGAAGGCGAGCTTCGACTTCGTTCTCTTCTCTGTCTGGCGATCGTCAATACTAATGTATTCTTTTCGAAGGGCGAACGGTGCGCCGTTCGATCCGGCCCGCGACGGAAAAGATCAGCACATCGACGTCCGTATCGATCGTCGACCCGTCCAGAAGTCGGACGACGTCGTCAATTCCCGATACCGGTTGACCACCAATAGCGAGCAGATAATCGCCTTCGCGAAGGCCGGCTTTCGCAGCAGGACCCGCGTCTTCGACTCGGCGCAGGCGCACTGTCGTGCGCTGCGGAACGCCGGCCTCAAGCGCAATGCGTCGATGCAGGTCGACCGTATCGGCGGCAATGCCGATATATCCGCGGCGGACCTCGCCGAAGCGCAGGATTTCCGACACGACATGCTTGGCGGTATTCGAGGCGACCGCAAAGGCAATGCTTTGAGCACCTTGGATGACGGCGGTATTGACGCCGATGACCTCGCCGGTCGAAGAGACCAGCGGACCACCCGAATTGCCAGGATTGAGTGCTGCATCGGTCTGGATGATATCTTCCATCAGCCGGCCGCTGGCGGCACGCATGGAGCGCCCGAGCGCAGAAACGACGCCGGCCGTAACGGTCCATTCGAAGCCGAGTGGATTGCCGATGGCGACTGCAATATGCCCGCGCTTCAACTTTTTGGAGTCGGCAAGATGCGCCCAGGCGCCGGACCAGTCGTTGGCTCGGATCAGGGCAAGGTCGGTATCCTCATCGCGTCCAAGCACGCGGCCTTCGACGACGACACCATCAGGGGTTTTGATGGTGACGGACTTCGCATCACCGACGACGTGATTGTTGGTGACGACGAGGCCATCCGGCGAGATGGCGAAGCCGGAACCATGCCCCGCCCGCCCGCCAACGCGTTCAATACGGCTGACCGCCGGGCCGACCATATCGACCGCATTCGACACCGTTTCAGAATAGGCGTCCAGCAGCCCGGCGTCGGACGACGGCTGGATGTCACGATCAATGAATCCCATGAAATCTCCTCCGACGCGTGAAGCGTCGACGTTGAGGAACGGCAGCGACTGCTGATGGCAAAGGGCTGTCAGTTCGACAGGTGAACAATGGAGATCATCAGGTGAGATCTGCAGGCGTGTCTTTCAAGGGCCGGCATGTTCGGAGGCTGCGAGGCGCGCCGCCGCGGCTTTGCAGCCGGCCAATGCTGCCGAGCTGGCATCGAGCCCTCCGATCATGGCATCAATGTAACCGCCGGCAAAATAGTCTCCGGCTCCCGTCGTATCGCGCACCGGGGCGGCGCGCGGCACGTCGACGATAACCTGGTCTTGGCCAGTGACGATTTCGATAGGTTGCATACCACTCGTCAGGACGAGAGTTTCGAGCCGCGGCTCTGCTATCTCGGCAGCTGTCTGCCAGGCGGCTTGTGCTGCACCTTTCATGTCTGAACGCGAAGCGATGAGAACATTCGCGGGTCGGCGCTCGGCAAAGAGCGGATATTGCGACACCACCCGATCGAAATCATCTAGTTGCCGCAGCGCGGTGGCACTCATGGCGCGCGCATTGAGATAGACCAGCGAGGCATCGACTTGCGGCAAGGCCTCGATGCCGGGCCTGCGGCGACCGGCCGGCGCGATGATGGTGCGTTCGCCATTGATGTCGACAAGGATCTCCACTGATGGCGTCGTGCCGGGCACGAGGTCGACAAAATCGGTATTGAAGCCACGCTTGCCAAGATTCTTCAGATAGGCGCGTCCTTCATCATCATCATAGAGGCTGGCAACTAGAACGACTTCGTGGCCGAGATCTAGCAGAACCAGTCCGGTATTGAAGCCGCCGCCGCCATAGCGTTTTTCGATCGACTGGCAGGAGAGCCTCCCGCCCGGCACAAGCGGCCGGTCGAGCCACCAGATCCGGTCCACATTGGCGTTACCGACCACCATTACCCTAGCCATTCAATTTCCCTTGCCACGCTCTTCCGTTGCCTAGCGCACACTGTCGTTCTTGCCAATGATCTTGCCGCGCAGCCAGGCGGAGGTAAGGTCGATAGCGTAGACGACGGCGACGATCAGGAAGATGATCGTCCAGGCTTCCGGCCAGCGATAGGCGGCAATGCGATCCGCCAGCAGAAAACCGATGCCGCCGGCGCCGACGATGCCAAGGATGGTCCCGGAGCGGGTATTGGACTCGAAATTATAGAGCATGATCGACAGGATCACCGGCATGGCCTGAGGCATGATGGCAAGCCGGATGGTCTGCAGCGGTCCGCCGCCAGAGGCCAGGACGCCATCGACGGGTTTGCGCGAGGTGTTTTCGATCGCTTCCGAAAAGAGCTTGGCGAATGTGCCGATTTCCGAGACGGCGATGGCGAAGACGCCCGGAAGCGGGCCGAGGCCGAAGGCGCGGATGAAGATCAGCGCGAGCACGATCTGCTCGACGGCGCGCAGCGCATCGAAACCGCGGCGGGTCGACAGTCGCACCCAGCCGAGCGGCATGATGTTCTTCGCACCGAGAAAGGCGAGCGGAAAGGCGACGAGCGCCCCAAGCAGCGTTCCGAGAAACGCCATCGAGATCGTCTGGCCAAGGCCGACGAGCACATCGCTCCATTCCTGCCACGTCGTCCAGATATAGGGCGGGAACATGAAAGAGAAGATCATCCCGAGCCGCGATAGGCCATTCAGAATGCGTGCAGGCGAGAAGTCGAAGAGATAGAAACCGGCAATGAGCGGCAGGATCAGGGCAGCCGCGCCGGCATAGCGCATCAACCGTACGCGCGGCGACACCTTGAAGGCGTCCGGTACGCGCTGCCGAAGTTCGGAGAGAGAAGAGGCGTCTGTCATGTCTCAGATACTCCGGCTTTCAAAGCCGATGATGCGATGGCGCAGTTTCTCGCTCAGGAAATCGATGATCACGACGGTGACGAGGATGATGACGAAGAGCGCCGAGAGATCGGTATATTCCTGAAGCGACATAGCCGTGCGGATCTCCTGGCCGAGGCCGCCGGCGCCAACATAGCCGATGATCGAGGAGGAGCGGACATTGATCTCGAAACGCAGCAGCGTGTAGCTGATGATATTGGGGATGACCTGGGGGACGACGCCATAGCGCATCTGCTGGAACCAGGTGCCGCCCGAGGCCTTGACGCCTTCCAGCGGCCGCATGTCAATATTCTCGTTGACCTCTGAATACAGCTTGCCGAGCGAACCCGTTGCATGCGTGGCGATCGCCAGCACACCGGCAAGCGGCCCGACACCGAAGCAGAAGACGTAGATCAGCGCCCAGACGATATCCGGAACCGTGCGAATGACCTCCAGATAACGACGGGAAGCGATCAGCAAAAAACCGTTGGGGCTGAGGTTGCGAGCAGCCGGGAAGCTCAGGGTGAAGGCGCCGACGACACCGAAAAACGTCGCGACATAGGCGATCAGGATCGTTTCGCCGAGCAGTTCCAGCCAGACCGGCCAGCGCCAGAACCATTCGGCAAGGTCAGAGCCGAGTGTCTCGATGCGCAGGTGCGGCAAGGTCTTGTAGAGATATTCGCCGAGCCGGGGTAGTGACGCCCATAATTTCCAGGTGGTGATGCGTTCGCCAGAGGGCAGATTGACCTCGGTCATGTCGAAGAAGCCACCCGTCCAGGCCGTCAGCAGCACCGCGGCGGCAAAGACCGCGACTGAAACAAGCTGCATGATTTTGGTGCGACTGCGGATGCGATGGTATTCGGCCTCGAACTGGCGGATGGCGATAGAGGGCGATGCTGTCGTCATGTCTGATCCCGGTCGTGGGAGCGCCAGAGGGCGCGGCGCTCCCGTTGTTTGGCGTCGGTGGAAGATATCAGCCGTTGCGGCGTTGCTTCTTCAGCCAGTCGCGCATGTCGACGATCCACTGGTAACGCTGGTGATTGACATCGACATACCCCTTGGAGGTGGAGTTGTCGCCACCGCTCATTTCCTTGAAGGCGTCGGGCGCCTTTTCAGGCGTTGCCTTTACCGCCGCCTTGACCTCGGCGATCATGTCGGCCGGCAGGTTCGTGCGGGTTGTGAAGGGACCGTTGGTGATCTCAGGCGACTGCCAGATGCGGCAGATCTCGCCCTTCGGGATCATGCCCTTGGATTCCATGCGCTGCGGTATGCCGCTGATGTCGTTGTTGATATAGGTCGCCGCAGCATCGAACTGCTTGTTGGCAACCGCCATCACGCCGGTCTCGTGTGCGCCGGAGAAGGGAATGGCAGAGAAGAAGGTCTTAGGATCGTAGCCTTGCTTAACGAGGTTATAGTAGGGCACGGCGTAGCCGGAGGTCGAATCCGGATCGGCGAAGGCGAGAACCTTGCCCTTGAGGTCGTCGACCGACTTGTAGCCGGAATCGCAGCGAACGGTGACGACGGAATAGTAGCCGGTCGAGCCGTCCTGTTCCTGGCCGGCGAGCAGCGGCTCAACGCCACCATTGGTCTCGGTATAGGCGGCAGCATAGGCCGAGGAGCCGAGGAAGGCGAATTCGATCTGGTCGGATGCAAGCGCCTGGATGACGCCGTCATAATTGCCGGCGGTGAAGATCTCGACCTTCACGCCGAGTTCCTTTTCAAGATACTGCTGGAAGCCGACGCGGCGTGCGATACGGTCCTTTTCGTTCTCGCCCGAGAGAACGCCGAGGCGGATCGTCTTGTACTGGTCTTTCCAGCCGTCGGCGTGGGCCTCGCTGGAAAGGGCAAGCGCAGCCGTTACGGCCGCAAGCATGAGGACGTTTTTCATTCCAACTCTCCTGTTGCAAAAAGAAGCCCGCGGCCTGGCGCCGCCGCGGGCGAAACTCATACCGCCTGGTAAACCTTTTCTTTTGTGGCTCGACCTGCGTTGAATGAGGTGGATGTCACGGCCTCGTCGATTTCTGCGTCGTAATCGTCGGTACCGTAAATTTCGCGGACCCGCTCCTGGGTCAGATCCGCCGGCGCGCCGTCAAAGCGCACCCGCCCGGCCCGCATGGCAATGATGCGTTCGCAATAGTTCCGGGCAGTATCGAGCGTATGAAGATTGACCAGAACGGTAATGCCGTCCTCGCGGTTGATCTTACGCAGCGCCTCCATGACCCGCGTCGCATTGGCCGGGTCGAGCGAGGCGATCGGCTCGTCGGCAAGCATGATCTTCGGGTTCTGTACCAGCGCCTTGGCGATGGCCACGCGCTGCTGTTGTCCGCCCGACAGGGTACCGGCCCGCTGCAGCGCCTGCGGCACGAGGTCGAGCCGGTCGAGTGCGCGGATTGCCATCTCCTTTTCCTCGTCCGTGAAACGGCGAAGCATGGAAGAGATAAAGCCGTGCTGGGCGACGCGGCCGATCAGCACATTGGTCAGCACATCCATGCGCTCGACCAGATTGAACTGCTGGAACACCATGGCGCAGGAGGCGCGCCAGAGGCGCAATTCACGGCCGCGCAGCTTGGTAATGTCCTTGCCGTCGAACATGATGGTGCCCGATGTCGGATCGACCAGGCGATTGATCAGCCGGAGCAACGTCGACTTGCCGGCGCCACTGCGACCGATAATGCCGACCATTTGCCCGGCATCGATCGAAAGATTTACATCGTCGACCGCGTGTGTTTGACCGAATTTCTTCCTGAGAGAGTGAAGTTCAAGCACCGGAAAACCTCTGCTTGTCAGAAACGCCAAAGACGAACCTGAATTATACTTAATATCAGTCTATGAAATAAAATATAACATTCCAATGTGACAGTTTTATTAAGTAATTTCTCAATATTTGCCGATAGTTACGCTATTTCTATCAAGTAATACATCCGGAATTTCCGGATGTATTTTGTCGCAGGAGAGCGCGTGACGCCTTGCTGCATCAGGCCACTTACGCAGCCCGTTGAAATCGCCGGACAATTCCGTCTGAGTAAACCTGCTTGCCCCGGCAGAAGGTGGCTCGTACCCGCGGAAGGCGGCCATGCTCGGCGATGACGAGATCGGCACGAAGCCCGACTTCGATTGCGCCCCGGTCCATAAGCCCGAGCGCTCGGGCGGGGTTGGCGCTGACCAGCGCGACAGAAGCCGCCAACCCGCCCGATCCAGCTTCGGCGAGCGCGATCGCCGCCGGAAGCATGGCGGAGGGATGATAATCACTTGCCAGGATATCGAGAACGCCGCGTTCATAGGCCTCGCGTGCAGAAAGGTTGCCTGAATAGGACAGACCGCGAAGCGCGTTCGGTGCGCCCATGGCCGTTGCAAGTCCGAGCTTGCGGGCCTCTTGTGCTGCGGCCATCGTCACCGGAAATTCGCTGATGCGTGCACCCAGCCCTTCGACGATCACGACTTTCTCGATGCTATCATCGTCGTGGGAGGCAATGATGACGCCGTGGTCTCGGGCCGTTGCTGCAATGCCTTCAAGATTGTCGACCGCGTCATTGTTCTGGGCGCGGTTTTCCATGCGTTCGCGCACGCGATGGGCAGCCTGTTCGATCGTGATCTTGTTGTTGCGCGCGATCGTCTCGATATGCCGCTCGACATCGCGGTACTGGCCCTGACCCGGCGTATGGTCCATCAGCGAGACGAGATCGAGCGCACCGGCCCGCAGCAGATCCTCGATCACGACTCGGGCATGAGTGAAAGTGATTTCGAAGCGCGCATGAACCCTGTGGTCGATCAGAAGATCGTTCTTCCGGAGCTCGACGAGTGTCTGGATGATCGAGCGCGAATGTTCTTCCGAGCGAATGTGTCCGTAGCCGCTATTGGCATGGAAGGACAAAGCCGCGTATGCGGTGGTGATGCCGTTGCCGGCGAGCTTCTTATCGAGTTCGAAGATGCCGAGTTCCAGTGGGAAGCGCACATTCGGCCGAGGCTCAATCTCGCGTTCGATCATATCGCCGTGCATGTCGATGAAGCCAGGAAGCAGCAGCCTGCCACCGCCGTTGATATCGGCTGAGGCCACCGGATCTTCCCTGACGTCGGCGATGAAACCATCTTCGATCCGGACTGCGCCGCGCGGTATGGTTCTATCGCGCAGTACGATTTCGAAATCACTCAGCCACATCATATGCTCCATCTTGGATCTGTCGGGTGTGAAGACTGATTTCGCGGTCAATGAGATCCGCGACGTCGTCGGGGTGGTGAAAAACGCCAATCATCGCAACGCCAGCAGCTTTCAGCTCAGCGAGGCGGGCAACGAGGGCGCGGCGGGCATTCTTGTCGAGCGAGGCGGTCGGCTCGTCGAGAAACAGAAGCCGTTGCGGCAGGATGAGCGCACGCGCCAGATTGACCTTTTGCTGTTCGCCGCCAGAGAAGGTGGAGGGGTAGGCGGCCCAGAGGTCGGGCTTGACGCCGAAGGCGGACAGCCATCGGCGGGCCTCGTCGATCGCTTCGCCGTAAGGCCGACCGGCAAGCCGCAGCGGCTCAGCGACCAGCTCTTCGGCAGCCACACGCGGACGCGCCTGCAGGAACTGCGTCACGAAGCCGATCTCCCGCTTGCGCAGAAAGGCTATATCGACATCGGCTGCAACCGTCAGGTCGATGACCCCTTCGCGGGTGTGATAATAGGCGTGGCCCGCCCGCGGTATGTAGGAGCGATAAAGCGTGCGCAGCAATGTCGATTTGCCTGCGCCGTTTTCGCCTGTCAGCAGGATGAATTCGCCCTCATGCAGTTCGAAATCAACCTTGTCGAAGGCATGGAGCGTGCGCTTGAGATGATGCATCTCGAAATGCTTCGCCAATCCCTGAACTGAAAGGATCGTCTGCGCTGCGGTGGCAGGATGTGTATGCATGTTCACCGGGTCAGTCTCCTGTCAAAGCTTCGCATGCACGAGCTGCTGCGTATATTCATGCTGCGGATCCTGGAAGATCTGATCAGCAAGGCCTTCCTCCACGGCTTCGCCGTTGCGCATCACCATCACACGATCCGCCATGGTGCGGATAACACCGAGATCATGCGAAACGATGACGATGGTGATACGGCGCTCGCGCTGCAGACGCTTCAGCGTGTCGAGGACCAGCGCCTGAACACTAACATCGAGGCCTGTTGTCGGCTCGTCGAGCAGCAGGAGCGCAGGTTCGAGCGCGATTGCCTTCGCAAGCTGCACGCGCTGCTGCATGCCGCCGGAGAGTTCCGCGGGGCGGGCATCCATGCGCGCGGCCGGAAATTCCGAGGCATCGAGCGCGTCTTTCGCGCGTGCACGAAGAATGGCGAAATTCCGCTCGCCGGCAATCAGCAGCCGTTCGGCAACATTGCCGCTGCTCGTGTGGTTCATCCTGAGGCCAAGATGCGGGTTTTGGTAGACGATGCCGATATGGCGCGCCCGCAGCATTCGCCGCTCGAAACGGTCGAGCGTGAAGAGATTGAGGTCCTCACGGCCGGGAAGCGCTAGCCGGTATTCACCGTTATCTGGCCTGTCTTCGAGGTTCATCATCCTGAGCAGGGTCGACTTGCCGGAACCGGATTCGCCGACAATGCCGAGCACTTCGCCCGGATAGGCGGTAACATCGACGCCTCGCAGCGCCTGGACATCGCCGAAGCTCTTGCGGATACCGTTCATCGCCAGGATGGGAGAGGACAGCATCAGCCGAGGTGGTTGGCGCATCGAGGCAGAGGGATCGGAGGCGGAGAAATTTACGGCGGTCATTGCTCGATCCTCCCCTGCTTGTAATAGGTTTCGCCGATAGCAACGGTCTCACCATCCCGCTTGCGGATATGCTTGACGCCATACTGGCTGTCGGAGACTTCGAAACTCGATGAGCCGTCGTCCTGCGGCAGCTCGTTCATGAAATAGCCTGTTACGCCGCTACGATGACAAATCTTGTCAGCATGATCCTCGACCCGGTAGGGCACGTCGTCGAAGACGAGCGGCTCGACGCGCGTATAGGGCGGGACGGCATGGATGCGTTTTTCGCGGCCGGCCGAAAGGATGGTGAGGTTTGCCGCCTGGTTCATCTTCGGCACGTCCCAGCGCGGGATCGGTGACGGGGTCATGACATGTCGGCCGTTGACCATGCTGGGATAGCTGGAACCTTGCATGATGCGGCCCGAGCGCACGAGCTGCTCGTAAAGCGTCAGCCAGAGCTGACCATAATCGGCGTCGCCATGCATGATGCGCGCTTCCGACATGTCCGGCTGGACGGGCCGCAACGGTTCGGGATTGGGAACCTGCAACACGAGGATTTGGTCCTCACGCAGCTTCTCCTCCGGAATGCGGTGGCGCGACTGGATGATATCCGCCTCCAGCGTGTCCAGCGTCTCCTTGGCCGAGCTGACGCGGCGCAGGAATTTGCGGATGCTGCTGGCATTCACGGAATCGTCGGCGCCCTGGTCGATGACCTTGACGATCGAGGTGGGTTTCAGGAGCGTCAGCGTCACCTGCAGGCCGCCCGTTCCCCAGCCACGAGCGATCGGCACTTCGCGGCTTGCATAGGGGACCTGATAACCGGGAATGGCAATGGCTTTCAGGATGCGGCGGCGCATCTCGCGCTTGGCGGATTCATCCAGGAAGCCGTAGGTGAAGGCCGCCCAGGGTTTTGTCAGTTGATCGAGTTTCACGGCATTGCCTTTTCGAGTTCGGCCTGCTTGACCGCGCCGTCCTGCGGCGCGCTGGTTTCATTCGCTTTGTCGGCCTTCACGCGCCTGATCGCATCGAGGCTCGACTGGAAGGTCACGTAATGCGGCAGCTTGAAGTGAATGCAGAAGCCCGAGCTTTCGACGGGTTCCGTATGGTAGAGGATAAACTCCTCGTTCGACGCCGGATGCGGGTTTGGCTGGTTGGAGGCAAGATCGAGCGAGGCGGCGGCGATCACTTTGACCTCATTCCAGCCGAAGGTGGCAGAAAAGCCGAGTTCCAGCCCTTTGCTCTTGGAGATGACCTCGCTCTGGCTGACGCGCACGCGTCCGGCACTGAAGAGCGTACCGCGGGGATGGCGGATACGGACCTTGGCCTCGCCGAGCCTGAGCTCGTTGACGGTCGGATGTACACTGCCATAACCGCGCATGGTCGAGTAGCCGAGCGCCAGCGTGCCACCGGTATCGGCGCGTGCCAGGCTCTGCAGCTTGTGGGCGCGGCTCGCCGGAAAGAGTAGCGGCTCACGCGTTACGTCGGGGATCTCGTCAAGCGGTATGTCCTTGGTCGGCGTTTCGGCGATCAAGCCCTGCGCCTTCTGCCAGTCAGTCAGCGAGGGCTGCGTGGCGGGTGCCGGCTTGTCCGCAGATTCCACAGGTTCGGGAATAAAAGTCGCTCCATTCAAGACGTCGACATTCAGCAGCCGGTGCGAGTAGTCGAGCGTTGGTCCCAGGATCTGGCCGCCCGGAATATCCTTGAAGGCGGCCGAAATACGCCGCACCGTGAAGAGATCCTGCTGGCAAACCGGCTCGGCGATCGTCAGGCGCGGCTGGGTCGTGCGATAGGCACGCAGCAGCAATACCGCCTCATAGAGATCGCCGCCGGACTGGGCGAGCGCAAGTGCGGCAAGTTCAGGCGCATACAGAGAAGCCTCGCCCATGACGCGGTCGACGAGATAGGGAAGGCTCTCGCCGATCGCGTCGACGCGGGTCTTGTCGATCTGCCCAAGCTCTTCGCGATAGAGACGCTCGGACTGTTCAATGGCGTGTTCGCCGCCACGTGTTGCAACATAGGCCATCAGAGCACCTCTATCTTCGTGGAGCGGGGAATGCCGATAAGGCTTGCGCCGTCGGCAAGATAAATGTCCCAGCCGAGGGGATAACGGATGGCTTCGGCGCGCAGTGCCCAGAAATCCGAATGGACGCCGCCAATCATGATATCGATGGAACCATTGACGCCAGGGCCGGTGAGGCGAAGCATCGTCCCCGAGCCGATCTGCGCTTCAGCGAAAATCGTCGCCGAGGCATCGGGATAGAGGAGGTTGCCACCCAGCATCACCGACAGGGTAGAAATCTCTGCAGGACCACCGAGCGATGCGAAAACATATTCGGCCTCCGGCAGGGCAACGGCATTCGCGCCGGTCCTGGCAATCTCGGCCTTCAGTCTTTCATCGAAGCAGAAGAAGCTGCACTCGCGGTCGAGCAGGCTTTCGGCCAGCGCGAGCAGACCCGGAAAGGGTAGAGGCTGGGCGCGGCCGGGGCGGGCAAGCGCCCACATCAGCGCATCGAATGTCGCGTTGGTGCGCATGTCTTCAATGGTCGGAAGGAGCAAGGTCTGGTTCATCAGAAGGTCTCCATCCGCACGCGCGTCGCCTCGACCTTGCGCAGCCTGATATCGTCATCCTGTGTCTGACGGCTCTGTTCGCTTGTCAGGAAATTCACGATGCCAGCCTTGCCGATATCACTCGCGAAGCTCGCATCGATGACCGCCATGGCCATCGCATGTTCGAGATCGCGTCCGACGACAGCGCCATAACCCTCTGTGCCATGAGCCGGCAGGCGGATATGGGCTTCGGCCATCAGCACCTCGCCGAGGTGGAAAGCGGTGTTCTGGACGGTGTCGATATAGGGCAACATCGCAAGGCCGGTGCGGTTCAAGAGAACCTCCACCGGCCCGAGTTCATCGAGCAAATCCTCTGCAACTGCCTTGATTCCTTCGGCATCGGCCCTGGCAAGTATGTCGAGCATGCTTGCATGGCTGAAGCTGGCAGGGGGCGCGCCGGCTTCCATGGTGTCATTCATCGTCCTGTCCTTTCGCCGTGGTCGCGACGCGATCCTCCGGCCCGTTGTCAATGCTGAATTGCACGCGCTCTCCGGCCCAGACCGTCTCAGAATAGGCGATTGGCCGGCCTTCCATGTCGACGTCGGTCTTTTGGACGACCAGCACCGGCTGCTGCGGCGACTGGGCGAGAAGCTGCGCTTCATCGCCGATCGCGCGACGGGTGAGGATCATCGTGGTCTGCCGGACATAATCGGGGATGCCGAAGGCAGCGTAGATGCTGGTGACGGATTCCCCTGCGCGGCGGCGCAGATGCATGTTAGGGAAGCGCTCGACCGGATGGTAGGAGTGGCTGAGGCTGATCGGCACATCGTCGGCAAAGCCACGCCGGGCGATCATATAGACCTTTGCACCTTCGGGAAGCTTCAGCGCCGCGGCGACGCCGGGTGGCGCAGCGATCTCAGACTCCGAGACCGGCTGGCCGGAGGGCACGCGCCCCTGTTCCAGGAGATTTTTGCGGAAACGTGTTCGCCGGGCGATATTGTAGGTGAGGACTGAATGCTCTTCCACAAAGGTGCCGCGACCCTGCTCAACCCGCACCTTGCCGGCAGAGGCCAACTCGGCGATCGCCCGTCGAACGCTATGACGGCCGACCTTGAACTGCTCCATGATCTCGGCTTCGGTTGGCAGCCGACTTCCGGGTGGAAGGGCACCCGAAGCAATATCCCTATTGATCTGTTTCTCGACGATCTGCCATTGGCCCGACCGCGATCTCGCGTCGATCGAATGTTGTTCCTCAATCATTCGGATGAATCCTAAATTCATTCGGATGACTTTAACATAGCTGTTATCAGTGACGCTTTTGTGTAAGCGGCGCAATTTTTATGACACCAATCGCTATGTCGGGATGACAGGGCGCGGAAGAAAATGGGATCGAAACAGCGGCCCTGCGATAACGAGCGGTTCCCGCCGCAGAATCGTTTCATCCATGATCGACCTATGGTGGTCGAGGCAGATATTGGCTGCACTTGATGCCTGACACCGTCCGCTCCTAGGGATCGGCGGCGTCAGCTGAGTTCGTCGAGCTTATGCGTGAAAGACTCAGACCGCGTAGGGATTGGCCGCCGGTGTCGTGAACCAATGCGCGCCGTCTTCGCCCATATGAATATGGTCTTCGAGGCGGACGCCGAATGCACCGGGGAAGACGATCATAGGCTCGTTCGAGAAGCACATGCCCGGTGCCAGCGGCGTCTGGTTGCCTCGGACGATGTAAGGCGCTTCATGGATGTCGAGGCCGAGACCGTGGCCGGCGCGATGCGGCAGGCCGGGCAGGCGGTAGTCCGGACCGAGGCCGTGGTGGGCAAACTTGTCGCGGGCGGCCGCATCAAGGCTTTCGCAGGGCGCGCCGAGTTTTGCTGCGTCGAATACGGCCTGCTGCCCCTCGCGCTCGATCGCCCAGGCGCGTTCGAACGCATTATTATCTCCTTCCAGCATGTAGGTACGGGTCAGATCGGAATGATAGCCATCGAGGCGGCAGCCTGTATCGACGAGAATGACATCGCCCGCCTGCAGGATCTGTTCGCCGTCTGCGCCGTGCGGCAGCGCGGTCGCTCCCCCGAAGGAGACGATGCAGAAGCTCGAGCCACCATCCGCGCCTGCCGCGCGATGCTGCTGGTCGATGAAGCGCACCACGTCGGACGCGGCTGTACCGGGCGTGAGTGTGTCGCGGACCTTGCGGTGGATATCCAGCGTAAGGCCCATCGCATATCGGATGAGGGCGATTTCCGCTGACGATTTGATGGCACGCAGGGCCCGGATGACAGGCCCGCCATCCACGAGACGTGTTGCGCCCATCTGTGCCGTGAAGGCATGATAGAAGGCAAGCGGCAACGCATCGTCGAGAGCGAGTTTGCCTGTCGACCCGACGAGCCGCGAGACGAGTGCTGCCGGGTTTTCCTCCTCTTCCCAGACGGCGATATCACCCGGCAGATGCGGCAGCGTTTCGACGCGGCTGCGCTCGAAACCGGGAACGATATAAATCAGCTTGTCATCAGTCACGACCGCGCCAAGCAGCCGTTCGCTCAGGTGCCAGACGAGGCCGGTGAAATAGCGTAAGCTTTCGGTTGGGCCGAGCAGAGTGGCGGCGATGCCGCTCACCTGCATGCGTTCGCGCAGGCGCGACAGGCGCGCATGCCGTTCTTCGTCAGTAATGGCTGCGACGGGATGGGACCAGGCTGCAAGAGACACGCTATCTATCCGTAAATTTTGCCGAAATTGAATGCTTGATTCCAGCATAGGGCAATTGTAGGCACTGTGTCGACAAACAATCTACAGGATTTGATTATGCTCGTCAGCGAATACACGATCCCCGGCGTTCATATCCGCGACCATCTCGTCGACGTGCCGCTCGACTGGAAAAGGCCTGATGCCACAGCGATCAAAGTCTTCGCACGCGAGGTCTGTGACCCCGCCCGAAAACAGGAAAAGCTGCCTTTCCTGCTGTTTTTGCAGGGCGGTCCTGGCGGCAAGTCGCCACGTCCGGTGGGTGGTGGACCGTCCTGGTTGGGTGAAGCACTTAAAAATTACCGTGTCGTGCTGCTCGATCAGCGCGGCACCGGCCGGAGCACCCGCATCGAGAGCGCCACCGTGGCAGCATTTGCGGACGGGAAGGCCGGTGCTAAGTATCTCAGCCATTTTCGCGCCGACAGCATCATCGCCGATTGCGAGCATATCCGGAAGACCGTGTTCGGCGGGGTGCGCTGGGAGACCCTTGGTCAGAGCTATGGCGGCTTCCTGACGCTGACCTATCTGTCCGAGGCGCCGGAGGGACTGGCCGCCTGTTATGTCACCGGCGGATTGGCCGGGCTTTCGGCAACGGCCGATGATGTCTATCGCCGCACCTATCCGCGTGTTGCGGCCAAGAACCGGGAATATTATCAGCGCTATCCGGCTGATCGCAACCGGATCACGCGTATCGCCGAGCGTATTGCCGCCGATGATGTACGGCTTCCGGATGGTGATCGCCTGACAGTGCGCCGGTTACAGACCATCGGCATCGATTTCGGCATGGCACCAGGATACGAGAATGTGCACTGGCTGGTCGATGAGGCATTTTCCGATCCGGAGGAAACCCGTTTTTCCGATGCATTCCTGGCTTCGATCACATCGCTGACGTCCTATGACGGGAACCCGATGTTTGTCGTCCTGCAGGAGAGCATTTATGGGCAGGGCAACGGCGCGACCGGTTGGGCGGCGGAACGCATCCGGTCAGAGTTCGCCGAATTTAGTGAGGCAAGCCGGCCGCTCTATCTCACCGGCGAGATGATGTATCCGTGGATGTTTGAGGAAATTCGTTCATTGCGGCCGTTCCGCGCTGCCGTTGAAGCGCTGGCACGTTACGATGGGTTCGAGCCGCTTTACGATCCTGCCCGGCTGGTGTCGAACGAGATCCCGGTCGCCGCGGCGGTCTATTTCGACGACATGTATGTCGATGCCGAACTGTCGCTCGCGACTGCTCGTGACGTCGGAAATGTCCGAACCTGGGTGACGAATGAATTCGAGCATGATGGTGTGCGCCAGTCGCCGGCCGTCTTCACACGTCTGAGACAAATGGTGCGCGATCACGGCGATCCCCTCGGTTAATGAGGGAACCCCTTTTGGCCACCCGCGGACGTCAGGCCGAAAGCGACCTGCCACCGACGGGATCGAAAAGATGCATGCGGTTCATATTGAAGGAGAGCGGCATTTTCGTGCGCGGGCGCGGATTGCTCTCAGGATCGACATTGGCGCAGATGCTGACCGGGCCGATGTCGAAATAGATCATCGTCTCCGGTCCGAGCGGCTCCACCAGCTCGATATTAGCCTCTAAGGTTTCAAAACCTGGTTTCGGCGTCGTGCTTGAAATCGATTCCGGTCTGATGCCGAAGACGACGGGTTTGCCCGCATGCGCCCGATATTCTGAGACCCGTGCCTGCGGAACGGCAAGGCGGCTGCCGTTCTGGAGGACGACGATCAGTCCGTCTCTGTCTGCCTCAAGCGTTGCATTCAGGAAATTCATCGACGGCGAGCCGATGAAGCCGGCCACGAACTGGCTGACCGGGTGATGATAGAGTTCCTGCGGCGGCCCGGCCTGCTCGATGATGCCGCCATTCATCACGACAACGCGGTCGGCCATGGTCATGGCCTCGACCTGGTCGTGGGTGACGTAGACGGTTGTGGTCGGCAGCAATTGGTGCAGACGCTTGATCTCGGTGCGCATCTGCACGCGCAGCTTGGCGTCGAGATTGGACAGCGGCTCGTCGAACAGGAAGACCTTGGGGTTGCGCACGATGGCACGGCCCATGGCGACGCGCTGACGCTGTCCGCCCGACAACTGGCCGGGACGTCGCGACAGGAGTTCTGTAATATGCAGCGTCTCGGCCGCACGGCTGATGCGCGCGTCTATCTCCGCTTTCGGCAGTTTCTGCTGTTCAAGGCAGAAGGAGATATTTTCCCTGACACTCATATGCGGGTAGAGCGCATAGTTCTGGAACACCATTGCAATGTCGCGTTTTCCTGGGCCAAGCCGGTTGACGACCTGATCGCCGATGACGATATCGCCGCCGGTGATGTGTTCCAGTCCGGCGATCATGCGCAGGGTCGTCGACTTGCCGCAGCCGGACGGGCCGACGAAGACGACGAATTCGTTGTCTTCGATGTTGAGATTGATGCCGCGCACAGCTTCGTAGATCCCGTAGGATTTGATCACATTGCGCAGTTCAAGTCGTGCCATTGTGATCTCCTTACTTTTCGTGCAGCCAGACGGCCATTGCGCCCGGCTCTCGGTTTGCCCAGAGATGGTAGGGAATTGCCCGAAAACGCGTCGGCTTCAGCGCCGGCGGTTGAGTGCGGTAGAGCGTCTCCTGCCAGTCGGATGCATCGGCTTCGAGCGCATCACCTTCGAGGATCGTGGCACCGCCGAGAAGCGTTGCATCGAAGCGTGCGACAATGTCCCCCTGTGAGGGCAATCTGAGACGTTGTGGCTCCGTACCGAGATCGGCTTCCTCGACGCAGAAAATCACCGGACCTCTGCGCAGCGCAAAACGGCCATTGTCCTCTGTCGCAGCGGGATGAGCGTAGAGACGATCGACCGGCATATCGAAGGCGAGGCGAACCTCGTCGCCATCCCTCCATTCGCGTTCGAGCGCCGCATAGCCCTTGGTAATATCGAGCTTGGCCGCCTCGCCGTTGACGAAAGCGTGAGCATCGCGGCACCAGCCGGGAATGCGCAGTCGCAGGGTGAAGCGCTTTGGCTGCATTAGACCAAGCGATATCCTGACATCACCGTTCCACGGATATTCCGTGTTCTGCGTCAGGCGCAGGAAGCTATTGCCAAATGAAAGCTCCGCGGTGTTTTCGCCGTAGAGATGAATTGCGACCCCATCAGCCTTGGTCGAGTAGAAATATTGACCCAGCGAGGTGATGAAGCGGGCGATATTGGTTGGGCAGCAGGGGCAGTAGTGCCATTTCCAGCGACGGTTCTGGCCGTGGCTTTCGAGCACGTTCTCATAGAAATAGTGCTCGCCGTCTCGCGAGATGCCCGACAGAGCGCCGTTGTAGAGAACTGTCTCGAGCTTGTCGGTGAACTTGCTGTCGAGTTCGATCTGTGCCATGCGATGGCTGAAGAAGCCGAGCGCCACAGCCGCACAGGTCTCGGCATAGGCGGTTTCGTTGGGCAGATCATATTCGCGGGTAAAGCCCTCGTTCGACGCCGACGGGCCAAGGCCGCCGGTGACATAGAGCTGGCGTCCCACCAGATTGTCAAACAGCCGGTCGCAAGCACTTTTCAGGCTTTCGTCGTCGTTTTCGAAGGCGAGATCGGCCATGGCCGAGAACAAATACATGGCTCGCACTGCGTGACCCACGACTTGCGTCTGCTCGCGTACCGGCATGTGCGCCTGGCTGTAGGCATAGGTGTGGAACACATAATTGGCCGGATCGTCACCGCGCTTGCGCGCCTCTTCGTCATAATAGGAGGGCATCTGACCGCGCTCGTCGACGAAATACGTGGCGAGCTTGAGGTGGCGTGGATCTTTGGTGACGCGATAGAGTTTGACCAGCGCCAGCTCGATTTCCTCATGCGCATCATAGCCGCGCAACTTGCCCGGCTCGCGGCCGAAAGTGTCGATGATATGATCGACGGCGCGGATCATTACGTCCAGGAAGCGGCGTTTGCCGGTTGCTTCGTAATAGGCGACGGCGCCTTCCAGCAGATGGCCCATCGAATACATTTCATGCAGGTCGCGCAAGTTGGTCCAGCGCTTCTCCGGCTCGCGGCGGATGAACCAGCTGTTCAGGTAACCGTCGGCCATCTGGCCGTGTTCAAGCTTTTCGACTATCGCGTCGATCTTGGCTTCGATATCGGGGTTCGGGTTGTTCTTCAGTGTGTAGCTTGCCGCCTCGATCCATTTGCCGAAATCGGAATCGAAGAAATGCTGCATCGACAGCCCGCTCGGCTGGATCGGCCGGACCAGCGGGCCGGCGGGCTTGTCGAAGTCGAGCACTTCGAGAAAGCCCTCCTCATCGAGCCGCATATGCTGGGTGGGGATCGTCACATCACGGACGGTTTCTGTCCAACTTTTCCAGAAGCCACCATTGAAGGCGACGCGTGTATGGTCGGCTGGAACGTAGCGGTCGATCGAGGTTCGTGACTGGGATTTCTGGGCGATAGGCATGAAAACTCCTTGAGCGGACGGGGCCGCGTCTCATTTCACGGCGCCGGCCGTCAGGCCGCGCACATAATAGCGTTGCAGAAGAAGGAAGAGGATGATGCAGGGGATCATGGTGACCGCGATACCGGCCTGCAATGCGCCCCAGTCGATAATGCCGTAGAGACCGGAGGATACGTTTACCAGCATGATCGGCAGAGTGAACTTGTTCTGATCCGACAGGAAGATGAGGGCGGCCAGAAACTCGTTCCACGAATTCAGGAAGGCGAACATCGCCACCGTCGCGACGCCGGGCAGTGCAATCGGCAGCATGATGCGGCGCAGGATCGTCGCCTGCGAGGCGCCGTCGATGCGAGCCGCTTCGATCAGCGCCTTCGGCACGGCATCAAAGGCATTGCGCATCATGAAGACGGAGAAGGGCAGCTGGAAGGTGACATAGATCAGCACCAAGCCGACAAGGCTGTTCTGCAGCCCGAGGAGCTTCAGGATCAGGAACAGTGGTGTGAGGATCGACTGGAATGGGATCATCATCGTCGCCATGATCAGCACGAAGAGGATCGATTGGCCGGGAAATCTGAACTTTGAGAAGCCGTAGCCCGCAGGTACCGAAACGACGACCGTCAGCACGACCGTGCCGATCGCGATCACCACCGAGTTGGCGGCGTAGACATACCAACCGGCGCCGACATTCTCGAGCCGCCGGTAATTCTCCAGCGAGAAAGTCTTGGAGAACAATGCTGCCGGATTAGCGAGCGCTTCTGCGGCTGGTTTGAAGGAGTTCGCCAGCGACCAGACGATCGGCATGATGAAGAAGATCGCAAACACGATCGATGCGAGCAGGAAGAGCAGATAGCCCGTTTGGCCGCCGCGCGGGTTGGTGCTTGTTGTCGGCTGGGTCATCAACCTTCCTCCGGGCGCTCGCGCAGCAGCACGAATTGGATGGCACTGATGGCGACCAGCACGACCAACAGCGCAAAGGAAAGTGCTGAACCATAACCGAGCCGATAGGACGAGAAGGACGCGAGATAGATGGAGAACACCGCGGAGATCGTGCTGTTTTCCGGCCCGCCCTGGGTGATGATGAAGAACTGATCGAAGGCGAGCATGGAGGAGGTGACGTTGAGCACCAGCGCCAGCACCAGCGAATTGCGCATCAGTGGCAGGGTAATGCGGCGGAAGCGGCTGAGGACGCTTGCGCCATCGATCTTGGCGGCCTCGATCACATCGTTGGAAATGCCCTGCAGACCAGTCAGCAGAATGACCATGGTGAAACCTGCCGTCTTCCAGACAACCATCAGGATGATCACGGCCAGCGCCGGCCAGAAGCTTTCGAGCGGACGCGGTGCCGAACTGATCAGGCCAATGCCGCGCAGAACCTGTGTGAAGACGCCGCTATCGGGATTAAGCAGCCACATCCAGAGCGTGGAGGCGGCACCAAAGCCGATGACGACAGGCATGAAGAAGATGGTGCGGAAGAAGCCGGCCGAGCGCAACGGGCGATCGACGAGTAATGCCAATGGAAAGGCCACCACGAAAATAGCCGCCGTCACCAGCACGGTATAGAGCATTGTGAAGCCCAGCGAATGCCAGAGCTGCATATCGCCAAGCAGTTCGCTGTAATTGGCTAAACCAATGAATTTCTTCCGGCCGAGCAGCGGCCAGTTGTAGAAGCTCATCCATATAGTCATGGCGAGTGGGACGAGAAACAGCACCAGGATGAAGAGGAAGCCGGGCAGGATGAAGGCCAGCCCCAGCCAACCCTTCGGCTCCGGCTCCCCGGAAACCGGCTGTCTGAGATGAGTTGTCGGCGTGTCGACCACTATTTTTCCTCGAAATTTCAGAACCGCGCGTCGGCAATCCGCAAGCGGCGGGGCGGAAGACCGCCCCGCTTCGGGCACAGTTAAGGATTGGTGCGGTCGAGGATTTTGGTGAAGTCGTCCTGCGCCTTCTTGATCGAACCATCGACGTCTTCGCCGAAGATCGTGCCCTGAATCAGGTTGAGGAACGGCCCGGTGCGGCTGACGAACAATTCATCCGACGAGAACGTATAGGGCGTACGCGCTTTAGCGAGAATGTCATAGGCGACAAGGTTGCGTGGGTCGAACTTGGCATAGGCCTCCTTGGCGAGATCCGTGCGCGACGGCATGCCGGATTCCTGGGTGATGTAGACCTGCTGCTCGGGCTCCATGTAGAATTTCACGAAGTCGAGCGCGACCTTCTTCTTCCCTTCGCTGATACCCTTGATGAGCGCCACGGTGTCGCCACCGGCAAAGCTCGATGCGCCGCCCTTCGGGCCAGGGATCGGAGCAACCGCGAACTTCACGTCCGGGTACTTGCTGGTCAGCAGGTTGACGATATAGGAGCCGGTCATGAGAATGCCGACCTTGCCGGAGGCGAAGGCTTCGACGGCGTTGTTGCCATTGCCTGAACGCGAGGTCGGATGGATGGCGCCTTCCTTCCACATGTCGCGATAGGCGGCAATCGTGTCGCGCATCGCCGGAGTGTCGACGGTAGCAGTGCGGCCGTCATCGCTCAGCACGTCGGCGTTGGCAGCCCACAGATGCGGCAGGAAATCATAGATCAACCAGCTGCCGGAATTGGCGACGAAGTAGAAACCGTAGGTTTCCTTGTCGAGCGCATGGATCTTCTTGGCGTCGGCGGCGATCTCTTCGAGAGAGGCCGGTGCCTTGTCCGGATCGAGGCCGGCCTTCTTGAAGAGGTCGGTATTGTAGGCGATGATCGAGGCATCGGGCAGCGCCGGTACACCATAGACCTTGCCGTCATAGGTGGCGAGGCGGATATGCGACGGGCTCAGCGCCGCGGAATAGGGCAGGCTCTTGACGAAATCGCTGATGTCCTCAAGGCTGTCATTGGCCGCGAAGGTCGGCAGGTAGATCAAATCGAGAACCGCGCCATCGGGCGCTGCACCACCCGCAATCGCCGCACCAAGCTTCGGGACCATCTGCTCGGCGGTGATTTGGGTCACGTTAACCTTGTCGGAATGCGAAGCATTGTATTTCTCGGCCAGGCCCTGGAGCACGGCGCCAGAAGACGTCCGCACCCATAGCGTGATTTCTTCGGCACTGGCGAGAGAAGAGCTCGCCAGCAGCGCAATAGCGGCAATGGTGGTTTTCAAATGTAACATGCGGTTCCCCTTCTCTTATGCGAGGCTCCTCTGCCTCAAGACAAAGACGACGTTAGATGAGAAAATTTTTCATGTCGACAGGCTGTATGCATTAAAAGGTCATGTTTTTGTTAAAACCTTTTAGCAACTAAATTATTTCTGCTAAAAGGTTTTAACAAGCCAGTTGAGTGGGTGCGAATTTGAAGGACTCTGGTAGCGGCCGGCATACGATCCGTGACGTGGCGAAGGCTGCGGGCGTGAGCATTTCAACGGCCTCAAATGCGCTGAACGGCACCGGGAGAACCAATGCCGAGACGCGCGAAAAGGTAAGACGGATCGCTGAGGAGATTGGATTCCGCCCAAACGCGCTCGCGCGTGGGTTGTTAACGAAGCGTAGCCATGCGATCGGCATGCTGACCAACGATACTTATGGACGCTTGACCTTGCCGATGGCGAGCGGCGTATCGGAAGTGCTGGTCGATCACGGCGTCTCGCTTTTCCTTTGTGCGACCAACAACGACCCACGATTGGCGAAACTACATCTCGAAGCGCTGCTCGACCGGCAAGTCGATGGCATCATCTTTACGGCGACGCGTATCGATCTGGAGCCGCCCCCCGAATTGACCAGGCTGCGCATACCGGTAGTCTATGTTTTCGCGCAGGGACCGTCGCACAGCGTCAGCTTCCACCCCGATGATGCCCAGGGCGCGCGGCTGGCAGTCGGACATCTCCAGCACCTTGGCCGGTCTCGTATCCTGCATATTACCGGCGAACAGAATTATCGTGCCGCCTGTATTCGCGCCGAAGCCTATCAGGAACTCGTCGGGCCGACGGCCGAGGTCATGTTCGGCGACTGGTCGGAAGAATGGGGACACGCCGCGATCGAAACCGTCTTCTCCCGCTCCGGCCCGAAGCCGGAGGCGATCTTTTGCGGCAGCGACGAGATCGCCCGCGGCGTCATCGATGCGTTGCGCGACAGAAACATCTCAATCCCCGACGATATCGCAGTCGTCGGTTTCGATAATTGGGAAGTCGTCTCACGTCAGACGCGTCCACCTCTGACGACGGTCGATATGGAGCTCAAGGAGCTCGGCCACCGGGCGGGACTTGCTATCCTCGGCCTGTCGAAAGGCGAGACGGTCCAGCCGGGTGTTGAGAGATTACCCTGTACGCTCGTCGTTCGCCGTTCTGCTGGCCAACCCGGCCAATCCTAAGATCAGCCAATCATGGGCGATCACCTATACGCGCGCCGCCTGACTGGTTTCACTCTCGATCCCTGCCTTGTAGTCGGTTCCACGTGGCTTTAGCGCTTTCGTGAGGCACAAAGCCGCAATGATAATGGGTAGGCAGACGAGATATGCGACCCTGATGCCGGCGTGTTCAGCGACAAAGCCGAGGAGCGGCGGCGCCAGGAAGAAAACGACGAAGGACATCTGCCCGAGGGCCGCGACATTCAAATGCGCCGCCCGATCGGTCCGCTGTGCCGCCGCGGAAACGGCGAGCGGATAGACCGCGCTGCAGCCAGCGCCCATCAGCGCAAAGCCGAACAGGGCCACATAGGGGTGCGGCGCGAGCCAGACGGCGCTAAGGCCAGCCACCGAGAGAACCAGCAGAAAAGTCGCGACCACGCGCGCGCCGAACCGATCGACAAACGGGTCGACGAACAAACGGGCCAGGGCCATGAAGAAGGTAAAGAGCGTCAATCCGAGGCCACCGATAAAGGGCTCGGCTGCGAAGGCGTCGCGCATATAGATGGCCGACCAGTCGATACCGGCGCCTTCCACGAGAAAGGCGGCGATGCCGATTATGCAGAGCGGCATCAGCCCCCATGTCGGCAGCGCAATACTCGGACCCTCCACATGCTCACCCCCGGCACGCGCTGGCGCATTCTTGATGCCCGAAATAACCACGGTGCCGACGATCAGGACGAAGGTGAATGTCAGGGCAAGGTGCAGATGCATGGGCACGCCCGCTTGACGAACGGCCGAGCCAACGAGCGCAGTCAGGAAGAAACCAAGGCTCCAGAAGCCGTGCGCCCTGTTCATCACACCACGGCCAAGCTGCGCCTCGATACGGTCGATCTCGACATTGAGATTGATCTCCAGTGCGCCTGCGAGGAGGCCTTCGCAGAGAAGAATGAAGAAAACCAGCCAGGCGGCGTTGGCCCAGGGGATTGTTGCGAGTAGAGCGGATGTTCCGAGCACCGTCAGGAACGCCGTCCTGCGTGCGCCGAACTGCGCAATCAGCGGGGACGCGAAGGTAAGGGAAATCAGCGCACCGATCGCCGCGCCGATCAGCGTGAGTCCGAGTTCGGACTTGTCGACGCCGAGAGCGTCCTGAAGGTCAGGCAATCGCGAGAGCAGCGCTCCCATTGAAATAGCGAAGAGAAAGAAGCAGACATAGATCCGGTGTTGCGGCTGGACATGCATTCGATCGCTCCGGGATGTGATCGGTTTGGAAGTTCGACCTCAGTCGAAACGACGGCGAAAGACAATTTCGGGTGGCATTCTCGGGATATATCTTGTTGACGATTACCGCAACAACAACCTTAACTGGTTTGTGACGGAATTGCGGGCTGTCTGTTGATGACGGTGAGCGCGGACATCAAACCATCGTATATCTGACCTTCCGCCCAGGGCGGACTTAGCCTGCCCGGATCGTAGCGAGCCTGATAGGAGAAGGATACGATGTTCAAGTCCATGACTACTGCCGCGCTGGCACTAACCCTCGTTGCAGCGCCGGCCTTTGCTGCCCAGTCTGCACACAATGCAAAGATCACGGTCGTCTTCGATCACGAATTGCCCAACGTGCCTGGAAAAAGCATGCGCGGCGTTCTCGTAGAATATGGCCCGGGGGGTTATAATCCGGCACATACTCATGCGAAAAGCGCCTTCATCTATGCGACGGTCATCGAAGGCGAGATCAAAAGCAAGGTGAACGACGGCAAAGAAAAGGTCTTCAAGACCGGTGAGAACTGGGTTGAAGTTCCCGGCGACCACCATCTGGTGAGTGCAAATGCCAGCAAGACGAAACCGGCAAAAATTCTGGCCGTATTTGTCGTCGACACCAAGGAAACGGAACTGACAACGCCAGATCCCTGATCTCGCAGCTGATCGATGAGCGAGAAGGTGGGATTTCATTCATGACCTTCTCGTACTTCATTTCGTGCGGGCGACGAAGAGACCAAGTGGCGTATCGCTACCCGACCGATAGCCGCTTTTCGGTCTTGGCATCGAAAAGATGCAGCTTCGTCAGATCCGGCAACATGCCGACGGTGTCGCCAGCCTGAAGGGAAAGCCGGTCCCGCACTGTGGTGACGAGCGGATCCGATCCGAATCTGGCGTTGATCTGGGTCTCGGCCCCGGTTGGCTCGATGACCACGACCTCGGCGCTCACACCATGTGGGCTTATCATCAGATGCTCCGGGCGAATGCCGTAGACGACTTCCGTGCCGCGCGCTGCCGCAGCGGTCTCCGGCAGCGGCAGGCGAGCTCCGCCATCGGCGATAAATTCAAGGGGTCCAGACATGCTGATCCTGCCTCTGATAATATTCATGCCCGGCGAACCGATAAAGCCGGCGACGAAGAGATTGGCCGGTCGATCGTAGAGATCGAGGGGTGAACCGATCTGCTCGACATAACCGTCACGCATCACGACGATGCGGTCTGCCATGGTCATGGCTTCGATCTGATCATGCGTCACGTAGATCGTCGTGGTCTTCAGCCGCTGGTGCAGCTGCTTGATTTCCGAGCGCATCTGCACGCGAAGCTTGGCATCGAGATTGGAAAGAGGTTCGTCGAAAAGAAAGACCTGCGGCTGGCGGACAATCGCCCGGCCCATGGCAACGCGCTGACGTTGACCGCCGGAGAGGTTTCTCGGGTAACGGTCGAGCAGATGTTCGAGGCCGAGAATCTGCGCCGCATCACGCACGCGCGCCTTGATCTGTTCCTTCGGCGCTTTCGCCAGCCGCAGCGAGAACCCCATATTCGCTTCGACAGTCATATGCGGATAAAGTGCATAGGACTGGAAGACCATGGCAATGTCGCGCTCTTTTGGAGCGACATTGTTGACCACCTTGCTGCCGATCGAGACATTGCCGCCGGAGATTTCCTCCAGGCCGGCGATCATGCGCAGCAAGGTTGACTTGCCGCAGCCGGAGGGACCGACGAGAATGACGAATTCCCCATCACCGATGTCGATATCTACCCCGTGCAATACCTCAAAGTGACCATAGCTCTTGCGGACATTCGCTACGTTTACGGACGCCATAACTGTCTCCGGCTGAAATCTGGTTTCGAATCTGCGGCCGTTCATCAAGAGCGGCATACGACGCGCCTCTTATCGAGGCGCCGTCGCGGTGGCGTAGGGGGCGAGCGCCGCATCAATGGCGGCAAGGCAGAGATCGCGCGCCTTCGGTGCGATACGCTTCTCGACTACTTCAGGATAGAGGCGGGCGAGATACTGGCTGATCAACGTTTCCGGAATGGCATCGGGCAATCTGATTAGCAACTTGTCGACTGCCTCGGTCGCGCGTTCATCGGGCCAGTAATACCGGATGCGGTCGCTATAACTGAAATGCCGCTGCAGTCGTTGTTCATCCGGCGTGCCGCCATAGTGACCTGCCCAATGACCAGGTTCGGCGAGCATGATTTTTTCCATGGTCGCCGCGAGTCCGCTACCTTGCGCAGCATCGTCGATGACATCGGCGATCGCATCAAGACCGTAGAGCGCTTCGCGCAAGGCGAAGGTCAGACCAGGCCCAACTTTCAGGATCGCAAAGCCGCCGTCGACCAGAGCCGAAAGCAAGCTCGCCGGCTGGTAGTCGGTGGAATGGGCTTCGAAGAGCAGCCCGTTCATCTCGTCGAGCGCTGAAATGAGCGTCTGCGCGCGCTCGGGTTTGTAGAGTGCGAAATTGGCATTGCCGAATTCCACACCGGGCTGAACGACAACAGCGATCACACGCTCCAGCGCCGAACCGACGCCGGCCTCGGCAAACGCCTGGCGGTGCACGTCAAGCGTCCGCAAAGCGGCTTCCTTCCGCGTGACTTCGAGTTCATCCAGCGCGTGGGTCGCGCCGCCGGGTGGCGGCACCTCGGTACCGATGACATAAACCGGCGGATGACGACCCGTGCGAAGCGCAGCCTCTTCCGCTGCTTGCGCGAGGCGCGCCGCCCTTGCTGCTGTCAGTTCATCGGCGAGTGCGACAGGCTCGCCGGCGCAGCCCATCGATGTGTCGAGGTGCAGCTTTTCGAAGCCGGCCTCGACATAGGCCGTGACCATGACTTCGGCGCGCGTCATGGCTTCGTCTGCGCCGAACTTTCGCCACGGATTTGGGCCGAGATGATCTCCGCCGAGAATGATGCGCTCGGCGGGAAAGCCAACGCTTGCCGCGATCTGCTCGATGAAAGTCCGAAAGTCCGCCGGCGTCATGCCGGTATAGCCGCCTTCCTGATTGACCTGATTGCAGGTCGCCTCGATCAGCACGGCCTCTTTCTGCCGGACGGCACGCCGAAGCGTCGCCTCTATGACCAGCGGATGGGCCGAACAGACCGACGTAATGCCACGTGGCAGCGGCAGGTCTCTTGCACCAAAAAGCTTCGCCAGGGCAATCTGCCGGTTCTTATCGATCGAAGCACTCATACCAGTGTCACAACCTTGGTGAGGTGACGCGGCGAAACGGTATCGATCTGCCTCGCCTGCGCAGCACGTTCCCCGAGGATCTGCAAGGCCGGCAGGACAACGAGGCCGGCAGATGACTGATCGACATCGACGGCAAGCTCTAGGTCGCCGGGACCGCCGATTCCAATGACGACGGCACCCTTTTCGCGCAACTCGCCAACGAGCTTGGCTTCGGCAGCTTTCTGATCCGCGCTGTAAAGCATAATGGCGGCCGTCTTTTCATCGACGAGACTAATCGGCCCGTGGCGGTATTCGAGCGGATGAAAGGCCTGTGTCATCAACTGACTCATCTCCATCAGCTTCAAGGCACCTTCCAGTGCAATGCCGAAAAGTGGGCCGCCGCCCAGGAAAACGAAGTGCGAACGGTCCTTGATGATATCGGGCAGGGCGGCGTCAAGCGCATTCGCGAGCTGGCGCGCGGATGCGACGACCGAAGCTGGTACGGTCGTGCCGATCATCTGCAGGCTGAGCAAGACCATGAGGCTTGCAGACACCGTCATGACGATACCTTCGTCCGGATGGGTCGGGGAGCAGATCAGCTGGTCGCAGTTCCTGGCAAGGGCACTTTCCGGCTCGACGGTGACGGCTGTGACATAGGCGCCGGCGGCGCGGCTCGCTTTTGCGGCGGCAACCGTTTCCGTCGTTTCGCCGCTGCGTGAGAGCGCGACCACATGAGTCTTCTGCCATTCCGGCCAGAAATAAGAAGGCCGGTTGAGCCATTCCGCGCCGGGGACCGCGATTGCTTTGCGCTTCAGGTTATTGGCGTAGGCCGCCAGAGACAGGGCAAGGTTGAAGGAAGTGCCGCAGCCGACGAAGACGAGAAGATCTTCCGCCTTGCCGCTTGCTGCATTCGAGCCGATGGCTTTCTCCCAGTACGGGAACTGCTCGAAGATTACCTTTTCGGTCGTGTTCATAATGTCTCCAATTATTTGACCGAACCAGCCAGCAAACCGCTGACGAGGTACCGGTTAAGGAAGATGACGACGAGGGCAGGGATGACGATGGCGATCGATCCGCTTGCCGTAATCAGCCCGTAGTCGATGAAGTTCTTGGTGACGAATTCCGGGATGAGAACCGTCAGGGGCTTTGTCGCCTGCGGCGAGAAGATGAGAGGAACGAGGTACTGCCCCCATGCTCCCAGGAAAGTGAGGATTGCGGCTGCCGTCAGGCCGGGGCCAGCAAGTGGCAACACGATGTTGAAGAAGATGTAGAGACGGCCCGCGCCATCGAGCTGCGCTGCCTCTTCGAGCGCGATCGGAAGCTGTTCGAAGACACTGCGCAGCAGCCAGAGTGAGAGCGGCAGATAGGCCGAGACATAGATCAGCGAGACGCCGGTATAGGTATCGACGAGGTGCATCCTGATCATGATCTGATAAAGCGGGATCAGCACCGCATAGGCGGGAATGGCAAGCGTTGCGACAACAGCGCCAAACAGAAGGTGACGTCCGGGAAAGCGCATGCGGGTGAAGGCATAAGCGCCGAGTGCCGAGATTGCCACGCAGAGCAGTGTGGCGGCCGTAGAGGTGATCAAGCTGTTCAGGAGTGCTGCGCGGAACTGCTTCCAGACTTCCACTCCGCCGATCCGCGCGATGTTGATGCCGAGAAGGCGTGAATAATGGTCCAGTGTGAAATGTTGCGGGAAGAAGTGGATCGGCCGCGTGGAAAAGTCCTCGGTCGGCGTCACCGAGCTTGCGATCGTCCAGTAGATCGGGCCGAGCGACCAGATCAGCAGCACGGCAAGGCCGATCCATATCATCAGTCGATAGAGAATGGTTGGTTTCATCAGTCGAACCGTGTGTTGCGATAGACGCGCAGGACGTAGACGAGCGAGACCAGCAGCGAGACCAGCGTGATGACGACCGAAAGCGCCATGCCATAGGAGAAACGAAGGTTCTGGAATGTCTCGAGATAAATTTGCACGAGGATAGGCCGCGTTTCGAGGCTCGAACCGGCAAGCACCCAGGCCTCGTCGAAGAGATTGAAGGCGTTGACGGTCGCATTCGTCATGGCGACGGCGATGGCGCTGCGCACGAGCGGAAGCGTGACCAGGCTGAACATCTGTACGCGCGTTGCTCCGTCAATCCGCGCGGCTTCATAGAGATGCGCCGGAATGCTTTGCATGGCGGCGAGCACGATGACGATTGTTAGTGGCATCATGCGCCAGACATGGACGACGGTCACGGCAATGATTGCGCTTGTCCTGTCGTTGAACCAGACATGATTTTCAAAGGGCAGGCCAAGTGCCACAAGTATGCCGTTCAACAAGCCGGCGCCGGGCTGATAGATCCACAGCCAGATGACGGAGTTGACAACTCCGGGAAGCGCCCAGGGCAGGATGACGGCTGCCAGCACCCATTGACGCCCGACCCTCACCTGATTGATGAGCGCTGCGGCGAGCACGCCGAAAATGGTTTCGGCGGCAACTGCGAGGACGACATAGATCAGCGTATTCGTCCAAGTCGACGCCAGCTGGGCGTCTGACAACATGCGGATGTAATTTTCCAATCCGACGAAAGGCGTTCCCGCCTGCATCGGGTTGACCCGATGCATCGAGTCCCAGACCGTTCGCCCCATCGGATAGAAGACCAGTGCTGCCATGGTCACGAGGATCGGCAGCACCAGCAGCAATCCAAGCATGGTGTCGGCGTTGAGGCCGACACTCCGCTTGGCCGCGACACCTTCAGCGGTGACGACTGTCATTGCGCCATCGCCTGCTTCGCGGCGTCTGCAATGCTCTGCATGGCCTGATCAACGGTCATCTGGTCCTTTGCCGCGCTGTTGATCGCCGTGTTTACCGCGCTGGAAAACTGCGGATACCATGGCGGCGTACCCTGCTGGAACAGCGGTTCGACAGTCTTCGACTGTGCAACAAGTGCGTCGCCGCTCGTCAGCTTGCCTTCAGAATTGAGTTCGGAGAGAGCCGAAGTACGGGTCGGCAGAGCGCCGTTTGCCGCATTCTTCTTCTGAAACTCCTTGCTGGTGAACCATTTGACGAAGGCGATCGCCGCTTCCTTGTTCTGCGAAACGTTCGGAATAGCGAGCGCTTCCGGAAGACCGAAGCTGCGCGTCTGACCACTGGCGGTCGGCACCAGGATCGCTTCGACCTGGCCGGCGACCTTGGATTGCTTTGGATCGTTCATCTGACCTAGCCGGCCAGGCTCACCCGATATCATGATGCTGGTCAGCCCCTGTGCGAACATGCTCTCATTGATCTGGCTGTCCTTGAGACCCGTCGAAGCGGGGTCAACCAGGCCGTCCTTCAGCAGCGCCAGTTCGAAGGCGAGCGCCTTGTAGCCGGCGGAATCGGGCGTCAGGAAAAGCGGCTTGAAGTCCTTGTCGAAGAGTTCGCCGCCGAAAGCCTTGGTTAGCAGATACCAGCTTGTGGAAGCGCCTTCCGTTGCCGAGAGCGGCAGGCCAATCGGATAGGTGGAGATGCCCTTCTCCTTGATCTTCTTCGCCGCGGCGACCAATTCGTCGAGCGTCTTCGGCGTCTCGGTAATGCCGGCATCCGTAAAGTGCTTCTTATTGATGAGCATGACGCGGAAGTCGTTGGTATAGGGCACGCCGAGCAACTGACCATCGACGGTGAAGATTTTGGCGACGCCGATGTCGGCGACCGTGTCCTTGTCGATCACGTCGTTCAGCGGCATGTACCAGCCGGCAGCACTGAACTGCCCGGTCCAGGACCAGTCGAATTCCGTGACATCGGCCGGCGCCGTGCCGGCGACCAGCGCTGTGACCAGTTTCGGGCGGATATCGTCCCAGGACAGTGTCTGGAGATCGACATGAATGCCGGTCTCGGCTTCAAAATCGGCCGCAACGGTGGCTCCCTGCGGCGATGGCATCAGCACCGTGATCGATTGGCCGGCGAGGGGCTTAGCGTCGTCTGCCATGGCAGGCAGGGCGATCGCAAGGGCAGCTGAGGCAAGCAAAGGCAATATGAATTTACGCATGTTCCCATCCTCTTTTTCTTTGACAGTCATTGTCTCGATCGCGCGATCACGGCTTCAGCCTCGACCGCGATTTGCCCGAGCCAGCCCTCGTCCAGGGGCCAGTCGAGAAGTTGGGCGGCGGCCAGAAGCGCACCACCAATGGGAGGAAGTACAGGTGCGATCGCTCGCTGGCCGATCCGCCGCTCGACCGCTTCGAGCAGGCGACGGCTGGAAAAGGTGCCGCCTGCATAGGTCCAGTCGGTGCCGGCCTCGCAATGGCTTGCTATCGCTGAATGGTGCTTGGCAAGCTCATCCGCCGCTTCTTCGATCAAACCGATCGCCGTTTCGTCGCCTTGCTGTGCGGTTCTGTCGACAAGGATGGAGAGGGCGGCAATGCCGGCGCGAGGCATGGCAAGCCCGTTGATCCAGCCGCCGAGCGCGTTGATCGGATCCGAAATGTCGAGCTGGAGATGATCGTAGATGGCCGTCGCCAGCGCGGTTGGCTTGCCACGCCCATCAAGGCTTTGGCTGATGAGATGCAGGGCTGTGCGGCCGATCCAATAGCTGCTGCCCTCGTCGCCGATCATATCGCCCCAGCCGCCGGCACGAGCCGATGCCCCGGCAGCATTGCGCGCCCAGGACATGGAGCCAGTCCCCGACAGGATGAGGATGCCTGGCCGACCGGCAAAGGCGCCGAGATGGGCCGCATCGACATCATTAAGCACAGCCTTGCTGACATCCGGGAAAATTTCGTCGATGCATTGTTTCTGCAGCGTCGAGAGATATGCGACCTCGCCATAGGCCGGCAAGGCAGCGCCGACGGCGGCCAGTCCCGCCTCTCTACGGAAGGGTTCGATATGTCGCTCCAGTTCCTGGCGCCAATCGGGATTATCCATGGGATTGACGCCGCCGCCGAGCGCGCTGCGCAGGACTCGGCCGTCTCTGCCGGCCAGGGTGACGAGCACCTTGCTTCCGCCGCCATCGATACCGAGGATCAGCTCTTCGCTCATTCTTTTGCTCCAAGCTCAGCAACGGTCGCATCGACGCCGAAATTGGCGAGCTCAGCGCGCCATTGTGGCGTCAGGCCCTTGTCGGTGATCAGTTTTGCAGCGTTGAGCGGCGCGACCTTGTAAGTCGCCATGGTTCCGAATTTCGAAGAGTCGGCCAGCACATAGCCGTTGGCCGAGCGGGCGAGCATGCGTCGGTTCAAGCTGGCTTCCGCGCTGTCGACGCTATAGATCGCGCCATCGGGACTGATGGCGCTGGCGCCGAGAAACAGCTGATCGAACCAGATCGTTTCCAGCATCGCCTCGGCCTGCGGGCCGACGAGCGAGGCGTTTTCGCTGCGCAGCTGGCCGCCGAGAAGCACGACCTCGAGATGCGGAATGTTTAGGAATTCCTGCGCGACGATCAGACCGTTGGTGAAGATGCGCAGCGGCATTGGATTGATGCGGATTAGCCTCGCAAGCTGAAGAACCGTCGTACCGGCATCGAGGAAGATCGCCGTGCGCGGCAAAAGCTTTTCGTAGGCGGCATTGGCGATCGCGCGCTTGGCCGAGAGATGACGCTTTTCGCGCTCCTGAAAAGCAAGCTCGACTGAAGACCCCTCGGCGATGCGGGCCCCGCCATGGACGCGATCGATGGCGCCATCCTGTTCGAGAACCTGCAGGTCGCGCCGCACGGTCGCAAGCGAAGCGCCGACAGCCTCAGCCAAATCCTGAATGGTCGAAAAGCCGTTCGCATAGAGGTGGCTGCGGATGGCGTCGAGCCGATCGGTCTTCACTCCACCATTCTGCTTCACCGATCGTCCCCTGCGGTTATTCCGTATATTTGCGTCAAGTTCACACCCGATGTGATCAATGTCAATCATAATTATGATCGTTTATGATTTTTTCGAGAAGTTGACAGAACATTGAAATGGCCAAAGAAAAAAGCGCGCCGCCCAAAAGGGCGACACGCCTGCTGATAGTTGATCTGCTGGGAGCAGTGGGCTCTGATCGACCTCAATGGTATTTCGGCAAAAGATCGCCATGTGCTTCGATCAGATCATCGACCAAGCCCCAGATCTCGTCCGGCGAGAGTTCTGCCGATGTATGCGGATCAAGCAGGGCGGCTTGATAGATGCGGTCGCGCTTGCCCGTAAGCGCTGCTTCCACAGTCAGTTCCTGGACCGAGACGCTGAGCTTCATCACCGCGGCAAGCTGCGAAGGAATCCTGCCGATGCGAGTTGGTTGGATGCCGTTCCTGTCAACATGGCAGGGTACTTCCACGATACACTCGGCGGGCAGGTTCTCGATCAGACCGTTATTGGGAACATTGCCGTAGATCAGCGCCGGATTGCCGGTGACGGCAGCGTTGATGATACCAGCGGCATATTCATTGCTGCGGCAAACCTCGATCGGCTTGTCGCCTTCGAGATCCCGCCGCAGAGCATGCCATTCGGAGATCTGCCTCTCGCAACGGTTGATATATTCATCGAGCGGGATGTTCAGCTTGTCGATGAGCTCGGGACGGCGTTCCTTGATGTACCAAGACGTATATTCGGAGAAATGCTCGCTGGATTCCGTTACGAAATGACCGAGCCGCTTGAGCACATCGAAGCGTACCCGATCGTCGGATGGTACGCGTCCTTCTCCAGCCAAAGCCTTCAGGCGGGGATAGAGATCCTCGCGCCGGCCATCCCCATGCAGCTTTTCGTATTTCAAGAAGAAGGCGACATGATTGATGCCGGCTGAAATATAGTTGATGTCGGCAATGTTCTCGCCGAGACATGAGGCGAGATGCGCGGCGGTATGCTGAACGCTATGGCAAAGGCCGACAGTGCGGATGGATGGCGCCAGTTCCTTGACAGCCCAGCAGTTGATCGCCATCGGGTTCACATACTGCATCAGCAGAGCGTTGGGGCATACCTCTTCCATATCGTGGCAGATCGCCTCCAGCACGGGAATCGTGCGAAGCCCGCGAAAAATGCCGCCGATGCCGAGCGTGTCGGCAATGGTCTGTCGCAGGCCGTACCTCTTCGGTACGTCGAAATCCGTCACTGTGGCCGGCCTGTAGCCGCCAACCTGCATCATCAGGATGACAAAATCCGATCCACTCAGCGCCTGGCGGCGATCAAGGGTAGCCTCGACCTTCACATTTTGCAGATTGAGTGCGTCGCAGATGCGCCGCGCGACGATCTCCGATGTTTTCAGCCGCTCGGGATCGATATCGAACAGGCTGATCGTATAGTTGCTGCCTGAGGGCGTGGACAGCACATCTCCCAGAATGTTCTGCGCAAAAACGGTGCTTCCCGCACCCACAAGGCAAATTTTCGGCATTTCGATCTCCCGCCAATCAAGTTGCCAGAGTCGTGCCTCTTCCAATTCAGAATTTCTTCCTGCTATTGAAGCCAGTATTCCCGGATTGGAGCGCAGGAATGCCATGAACGACGATCACGTCAACAGGAGTGGTGAATGGACGGGATCGCCGCCCGGCTTTCTGATCGAACGCCACACGGCCGATGCTATGAGCGCTGCGCATTGGCACGACCATGTCGAGATCAACCTGCTTCTCGATGGCGCGATGACCTATCTGTTCAATGGGCGCCAGGAGCGGGTTGATGCCGGCCGCCTTGTCCTGTTCTGGGCGGCCATTCCGCATCAGACGATCCAGGTCACGCCGGAGGCGCCGCTTATCTGCATCTACCTTCCGCTCGTCGATTTTCTCGCGCTCGCCATCGACAAGAAGGCGAGGCAGGCGATCATGCAGGGAGCATTCGTGGTCGAGCCCAGCCGGCGGGAAACGACATCGCTGACCGTCTCAGCCTGGGTCGAGGAATGGGGCAGGGGCGATCCGGTGCGGCGTCAGCTGATTGCCGAGGAGGCAAAGCTCAGGGTGCGCCGGCTCATACTCGATCATGCCGATGGTCAGGGGTCGCTGATCGCGGCTGCCGCGACGCCGGTCAGCGCTGCAATTCGTCATTCGGAAGTGCTGACCGACCTGATCAACCGGCATTTTTCCGAACAACTGAGCCTGGCGGAGCTTGGAAAACGTGCCCATGTGCACCCGACCACCGCCAACCGAGCGTTTCGCGACGTGCTCGGCATTTCCGTAATGGAATATCTGACGCGTTACCGGCTCGCCAGAGCAATGCAGCGGCTCGCCGAGACCGAGGACTCGATCCTGGAAATCGCCCTCGATTGCGGTTTCGGTTCCAGCAGCCGCTTTTACGATATTTTCAAGCAACGAACCGGCGCCACACCCCGGCAGTTTCGCCTGTCTCTCGATAAGCCTTGACGGCGTCAAAGGTCCCTAGACGATGGTCTCGCCGCCATCGACGACGAGGATCTGCCCGGTCATGTAGGAGGAACGGTCCGAGACCAGAAATAGGATCGGCTCGGCGATCTCCGAGACATTCGCCCAACGGCCAAGGGGCACCTTCTCGGCGATATAACCTTCAATCGCTTCGCGTCCGCCCATCTGCGCGATGAACGGTTCGTTGAACGGGGTGTCCACCCATCCGGGGCAAATCGCATTCACGCGGATACCGAACTTTGCATAGTCGCCTGCCATTTGCCGGGTCATGGCGATGACAGCATGTTTGGTCGTCGTATAGGCGATCATTTCCCGGTCGTAGAGCACGCCCGACGATGATGACGTATTGAGGATCACGCCTTTGCCGGCCTTTTTCATGATCGGCATGGCAAAACGTGACGCCATGAAATGCGCCCGTACATTCAGACTCCAGGACCTGTCGAAGCCTTCGATCGCAACCTGTTCCAGATCGCCGGCGACTTGCGCGCCTGCATGATTGTGGAGAATGTCGATGCGGCCGTGGCGGGCGGCGATGGCGGCAATGCCGGTCTCGAGCGCCCCGTCGTCGGTCACATCGATGACGAGACTTTCGGCACTGCCGCCCGCCTTGGCAATCAAGCCGACGGTCTCTTCAGCATTCGCGAAATCAATGTCGGCAACAACCACATGGGCGCCCTCGCGCGCCATGATCAGCGCACCGGCCCGCCCGATACCCGAGCCTGCCCCCGTGACAATTGCAACGCGATCCCTCAGTATCATGGCATTTCCCCGGTCAGTTTGTCGTTGTCTTTTCGCGCATCAGGAAACGCGCGATGAAAATAAGGACGAGCGAGGCGACCAGCACCATCGTCGCGATCGCATTGATTTCCGGCGTCACGCCACGGCGGATGGAGGCGAAGACATAGATCGGCAGCGTCGTGTTCGAGCCCGCCACAAAGAAAGCGATGATGAAATCATCGAAGGAGAAAGTGAAGGCAAGCAAGAAGCCCGCCAGAATTGACGGCATGATCTGCGGCAGCACGATTTGCCGGAACGTGGTGAATGGCGTCGCATAGAGATCGCTGGAGGCTTCGACGATATCGCGCCCGAGGCCGGCGATACGCGCCTTCACGATCATCGTCACCAGCGCCATCGTGAAGAGCCCGTGGGCGGCAATGATGGAGCCGTAGCCGAGTGTAAGTTTCGGCGGCTGATCGCCAGGCCAGAAGGCCGCCACTACGGGATTGATGAAGCCGAAGACTTCGACCAGTGCCACCAGTGTGGCAATGCCGATCACGACACCCGGCACGACGATTGCAGCAGCAAACAGCCCGTCGAAGATCGCTCGGGTCCGCGCGCCGAGCCGCTCCATGCCGATTGCCGCCATGGTACCGAAGATTGCCGCGAGTGCCGCGCTGGTCACGGCGATCATCAGGCTATTGCGCAGCGCCTCCATCAGGAAGGTATTCGACAGAGCCCGGCCATACCATTGCGTCGAGAAACCGGTGAACTCGCTGGCATTGCGTCCCGCATTGAAGGAGAACAGCACGACGAGCGCGATCGGCGTATAGAGGAATAGATAGACGAAGGTGACGAGCGCGCGCATCAGATAAGATCCACCTGCCGTGTTCCGGCGACACGCCACGCAATGCGCATTGCGACAAGCAGCACGATGACCACGACGGCAACGAGCGTGACGGCGATCGCCGACCCGAACGGCCAGTTGCGGGATTGCAGAAAGAGATCGACAAGCGCGTTACCGATGAAGAAGACCTTGCCGCCGCCGAGAAGTTGCGGGATCAGATATTCGCCAAGAAGGAGGATCGTCACCAGCGCAACGCCGGTCATCACTCCGGGAAGCGACAATGGCAGGGTGATGCCGAAGAAAGTCGAGATGGGTTTCGCACCGAGGTCGGCCGAGGCTTCCAGCAATCTGCGATCCAGCTTCTCGAGGCTGACATAGATCGGCATTATCATCAGAGGCAGGTAGCCATAGACGATGCCGAGCAGCACGGCGCCGGGCGTATTGATCAGCCGAACGTTTTCTATGCCGACAAATTCGAGCAAATGCGGAATACCGCGCGCGCCGAGCAGATACATCCATGCATAGGTGCGCACCAGCAGACTGGTCCAGAAGGGAACGACGACCAGCGAGACGAGCAGCAGCCGGCGCTGTGGGCTCGCCTTGACCGCGAGGTAATAGGCAACCGGATAGGCGACGATGAGACAGGCGATTGCCCCGATTGGCGCGAGGATCAGCGTATTGATGAAGGCGGCCGAGCGCGCACCAAGATTGGCGAACTGCTCGAACGTGAAAGCCGGCTGATAACCGCCTTCCGGCGCGCGCTCCCCGAAAGCGAAGACGATGATGGCGATAAAGGGCAGTACCAGAAAGACGAACAGCCATATACTGGCCGGGCCGACAAGGGCCGCGGTGATCAGGCGCCGTCTGGTGGCGTGGGTCAGGAACATGGCTCAGTCTTCATTCGCCGGGTCGAGGAGCTAAACCGTTCTCCCACGGTTTGCCGCGGGAGAACGGGAATCGGAGAATGCATCAGGCCGACTTGAAGCGCGCCATCAGCTCAGCACGCCCGGGATCGGTAAGTGTCACGGCAGCGCCGAATTCCAGCGGGGTGAGGGCGGCTTCATCCGGATAGACGATCTTGTTCGATGTGATCTCCTTCGGCAACAATGCGATCACGCGGCTGTCGGTTGTCGGTGCACCGTTGGCGATATGCTCCTTCACCGCATTCTGCGGGTCCATCAGGTAGTTGAGCAGCGCATAGCCGGCGGCCTTGTTCGGAGCATCCTTAGGGATCGCGTAATAATCAGTCCAGATCTCGCCGCCGTCGGTGCCCAGGATATAGGCGAGTTCCGGCATGTCGCGGTTGAGCTGCGCACCGTCATTGGTCCAGCACATGGTCAGCCACGCATCCGTCGAGCGCATCGACGGCTGGTAGTCGGAATTGATCGCAAAGAGGTGCGGTTTGACCTTGACCAGCAGCTCTTCCGCTTTGGCGAGCTCGTCGGCCTTGATCGAATTGAAATCGTAGCCGAGCGAGACAAGAGCGCTGCCGATCGTCGTCAGCTGATAGTCGTGCACCATGGCACGACCGTCGGCTTCCGTCTGGGCGATCTCGAAAAAGTCCTTCCAGCTCGAAAGCTTGGTCTTGATCTTCGACGTATTGACGGAGAAGCCGGTTGTGCCCCAGTTCTTCGGCACGGCATAGGTCTTGCCGTCGATTTGGCCTTCCTTGGTGAAACGTGGGCTTTCGCTTGCCTGGCTGAAGTTCGGAATCTTCGAAAGGTCGAGTTCCTCGATCAGGCCGAGCTTGTGATAGGTCGAGATCGTATAATTGGTCGGCACGAAGAGCGACCAGCCGGAGGCGCCGGCCTGCAGCTTGGCAAGCATTTCCTCGTTCGAGCCGAAGACGTTGACCTCGACGGCAACGCCCGTTGCCGCCTTGAAGTTCTCGAAAGTCGCCGGGTCATGATAGTTCGGCCAAGTGGCAATCGACATCTGCGTGCCCAAGTCTTCTGCCGCATAAGCAGGTGTCGAAAGCGCGCCCGGGAAGCGCGACAGCACGGCGGTTGCGAGACCGAGACCGGTGACGCCGAGGAAGTGTCGGCGGCTGACGGAGCCGCGCTTCAGGCGCATGAATTCATCCATGAGGCCTTCGGCCGAGATGGGAAGATTGTCCTTATAATCCTTGCTCATGATGCTGTTCCCTTGTTTCGGTTTATGCATTCGATGCTGGAAAGACATGGATGGCGGCAGGGTCGAAACCGAGGAAAACCTCCTCGCCCGGCTCCACGAGATCACTCTCGTTCATACTGCGTCGATCAGCGGTGATCAGGAAATCGCCGAGCCCCGGCACGCTGACGGCATATTCCGCCGATGAGCCGAGGAAGATGCGATGCGTCACCGTCCCCTTGAATGATGTGCCTGCTGCCGCCTTGCGAGTCAGATGGATTGCCTCGGGTCGGAGTGCCGCAATGACGTTGCCTGATTCGAGCTTCTTGCCGGAGGCGATTGCCGAGCCATCCGCCAGCCTGAGCGTCGTGCCGTCGGCCTCCATCGAAGCGGTGATACGGTTCGTCTTGCCGACGAAGTCGGCGACGAAAAGATCGGCCGGGCGGTCATAGACCTCCTGCGGGCTGCCGAGTTGCCGGATGCGGCCCGCGCTCATGACGCAGACGACATCGGCCATCGAAAGCGCTTCTTCCTGGTCATGGGTGACGAGAACGAAAGTGATGCCGAGGTCACGCTGAAGGGTCTGCAACTCGATCTGCATGGCCGAACGCAGCTTCTTGTCGAGTGCTGCCAGCGGTTCGTCGAGCAACAGGACCGAGGGGCGGTTGACAATTGCGCGGGCAAGGGCCACGCGTTGCTGCTGGCCGCCCGACATTTCATGAATCCGCCGCTTGGCGAAGCCGCCGAGCCGAACCATCTCGAGCGCCTCGGCGACGCGGCGGTCGATCTCTTTCGCCGCGATCCGGGGGCGCATCTGCTTCAGCCCATAGGCGACATTCTGCTCGACGTTGAAATGCGGAAATAGCGCATAATGCTGGAAGACCATGTTGACGGGCCGGCGATAGGCGGGAACGCCGTTCATTTCGCGCCCATCAATCAGCACTGATCCCGCGCTCGGCTGCTCGAAGCCGCCGATCATACGCAGGCAGGTCGTCTTGCCGCAGCCGGAAGGGCCGAGCAGCGCTAGAAACGCTCCTTTGGGCACAGTCAGGTTGATGTCCGTTACGGCGGTCACGGCGCCATAGTTTTTCGTGACTGAACGGAATTCGATATCGTTCGTCGAAGCGGATGCCACGTCTGTTCCCTGCGGTTGGTTTGGAATGGCAGTCTGTCGCTGCCTTATTGCCACCGTCGTTAAGGAAAGAGTAAGCCTGAGCCTCTTGCACGGTATATACCCCGAAAGAGGTATTTAGGCGCGTAACGTTTCGTGGAAGGTGTATATCTCGGCCGCGTGGATTGCGCGGAGCGGGGGAAGGAGCACGCTGGTGAGCATCGACTTGGAGACGCTGTTTGCAGCCTTCAATGCGACGATCGGCAAGCCCGCCATGAGCGATGCCGGTTTTGGCGATACATATCGCCAGATGATGGCCTCGCTCGTGCGCTTCGATTACGTCGTCGTCTTCGCCTATCGGGCAAAAGAGCGGCCGATCGATCTCTACAGCACCTTCGACCGCGACGAGCACGTCGTTTTCGTCACACTCTATCAGGCAGGTCCCTATCTGCTCGACCCCTTCTATCATACCGCTCGGGAACGTCGCGAAGGTGTCTTCAGGATGCGCGAACTAGCACCGGACAGATTCTTCTCCAGCGAATATTACCGCACCTATTACGTTCAAACCGGACTTGCAGAGGAAATCGGCTTCTTCGTGCCTGTCGATGGCGATATTACCGTCGTCCTTTCGCTGATGCGGCGGGAAAAGACCGGCGGCTTTCCACCCGCCGAATTCTCGACGCTGAAAAAGGTCGAGCCGCTCGTGGCCAGCATGGTGAAACATTACTGGGCCGGGCTCGCGCCACGCTTCGATGCCCAGCTTGCCGCAAGGGGCAAAAGCCGCCGTAAGAGCGAAATCGTCCGACGTGCGGATACGGTCTGGCACGATCTCAACCTCACGGGTCGCGAAACGGCGATCGTCGAGCTGGTGTTACAGGGGCACTCGTCGGAATCGATCGGCCTGAAGCTCAACATTTCGACGGGGACCGTGAAGGTCCACCGCCGCAACGTCTATCGCAAGCTCGGCATCTCCTCGCAAACACAGCTGCTCTCGCTTTACCTGAAAAACCTGAGCTGAGGATGCCGCGGCCGGCAAGGTGCGATTGTTCGTCGTCAGAAGAATTGTGCCGCCCTTTTCCTCACGCACTGTTGAGCTGGCAGCGGACGCGGGCTATCAGGACGGAAATACAATCGGCTGCGAGAGGCGTATCTGATAATGATCCTTTCATACCTGGTTACGCATTCCGGCGGCTTTCACGCTGATGAGCTGCTCTCGAGCGTCATCCTCAGCCGAATCTTCCCCGAAGCACGGATCGTCCGAAGCAGGAACATAGAATGGACCACGCCGGCCGCTGATCGCATCATCTATGATGTCGGCGGGCAATATGACCCTGCCGCGGGCATTTTCGACCACCATCAGCGCGGCGCGCCAGTGCGAGAGGATGGAAGGCCCTACAGTTCCTTCGGCCTCATCTGGAAACATTACGGGCCGGATTATCTTGCGGCCTTGGGGGTGCCCGAAGCGCATATCGCAGCGGTGCATGCATCCTTCGACGCCAAATTCGTGCTGCCGGTCGATTTGACCGACAATGGCGCGCTTGATCTTTCGATTGCAGGCGAGCTGGCCGGCCTGACGCTGCCAGCGCTTCTTGAAACCCTGAAGCCGGTTTTCGATGCCAAGGATCCCGATGCCGACGACCGGGCGTTCCACGCTGCCCTTTCGATCGTCCGCAGTTTCGTCGAGGCCGGTATCGCGGCGCAGGATGCCAAGCTGCGTGCCGAAGGCCTTGTTCTCAAGGCGATCGATGAGACAGGCGAGGGCAGGATCCTCGAACTGCCGATGGGCATGCCCTTCCGCGCCGCGATTGTAAAGGCCAAGGCCGATCAGCTGCTTTTCGTCGTTCACCCGCGGGAAAACGACTGGTGCCTCACCGGCATTCGGCGTTCCGACGAGGGCTTTGAACTGCGCGCGGATTTGCCTGCCTCCTGGGCAGGGTTGACCGGCCATGATCTGGAATTGGCTTGCGGCGTCGAAGGAGCAACTTTCTGCCACAAGGGCCTTTTCGTTGCAGCCGCAAAGACGCGAGGGGCCGCTCTTGCGATGGCGCAGATCGCTGTAGAACGGGCGCTGGCATGATGATCGTCGGGCCTAAGATCGCTATGGGCCTGTTCCTTTTGAGCCTTTCTGGCGCGTGTTGCGGAGCAAGCCTGGCTGCCGATCGGAAGTCCGATACGTTCAAACTGCCTGAAGATGTGCGAGCCTTTATGGAGCGCCGCGACGGATGCGATCACTTTCGGGGCGAGGATTCGCCCTATGCCGAACGGCGCGCACAGATTGACGAGGAGCTGAAGCGGCTCTGCACGGGGACTGACGCCGAGCTTGCCAGATTGAAACGCTTTTACACCGGAAACGAAACCGTACAGCGTTTGCTTGCCGAATATGAAGTCAACATCGAGACTGAAAATTAGTCCGGCGGCAGAAACGCGCAATGAACGCTCCTGTCAGACTTCCATAACGTCTTCGAACGATTCCGGAAAATTCTGACGCGCCACCTTCTCGTTGATGACGAGCATCGCCTCATAGGACTTCGGGTCGAAATCCTTGTCTACTGCGACCACTTCTCGTCCGAACAGCAGGTTGAGCCGCGCGGCGTCGAGATTGCCGCGCTCGAAAGGCTCCGCCCCGAAGTAATGCCAAAGCGCATGCAGGAAGGCTGCATCGACACGGTGTTCCGCCGTGCCGGGCCGGGCGCGACGAGGCAGTGCCTTGATCGGCGTCACGCCCTTGGGGTTGGCGCGGCGGATGGTGAACTGAATGCCGCTGCCGGGCATGCCGGACGGAAAGCCTCGGTGCTTCGTCATATCGGGAAGATTGGCCATCGCTGCCCTCTCTCTCGCATTGCGATCGTGTCATGTCTAAATCGATGCCGGGTTCGCCAATGGCGACACCCGCAATCACACGAATAGCGATCTCGGCGACACTTAGCGAGCAGAGAATATATGCGCCCGTCGTCCCTTCGGACTGGCCCGAGCGAGCACAACTGAATGCACGTTGATCTTTGAAGTCTCGTGACGTTAGCTCACGATACCCAGCGAGCACGACTCGCCGGGTATCATTTTGAAATCAACTCACTTCGGCGTCACGTCGAAGCCGAACCACTTCTCCGAAAGCGTCTTGATGGTGCCGTCCGCCTTCGCGGCGGCAATCGCATCGTTGAACATGGCCTTCAGCTCGGTATCGCTCTTACGCAAGCCGACCGAGCTGCCGCGGCCGAGGAAACCGCCCTGGAAGCGTGGACCTGTCGTCGTCATATCTTCATTGCCAGGTTTCTGGGAGGCCGTCGTCAGATAGGCCATGGATGCCATGACGATATCGACGCGGCCTGCCTTGAGATCGAGGTCGTGTTCTTCCGTCGTTTTATATTCTCTGACATCGACGACACCCTTCAGATATTTGTCGACGAAAGCGGCCGCGGTGGAGGCTGTCTGAACACCGATGGTCTTACCCTGGAGCGCAGGCTTGATCTTTTCGATCTCGGCAGCAGCACCTGCCTCATCGCTGGCAAGCGAGAAGACCTGGCCCTTGTCCGGCAGGTTTGCGAGATCGCCGGTCTTCGAAGTCGCGAAGGCCTGGCCGGTGGAGCCGTAGGAATCGCTGAAGGCAATCACCTCTTCGCGCTTGGCCGTCGCCGACATGCCAGAAATGATGGCGTCGAACTTGCCGGCGTTCAGCGCCGGAATCATGCCGTCGAAGTTCTGGACAACGATCTTGCATTCGACCTTCATGTGGTCGCAGAGATATTTGGTCAGCTCTATCTCATACCCGTCGAGTGAGCCGTCCGGCCTGGTGAAGTTATAGGGCTTGAAGGCGCCTTCGGTGGCGATCGTTACCGTCGTCCACTTCTTGTCTTCCGCCTGCGCGACGGCTGCCGTTGCAATGATCGCAGCGGCTGATGTCGCCATCAGAACCCTTGAAAAGAATGTCATATTTTGCTCCCCTTTTCTTGTTTGGGCTGAGAGAACTATTTGCTGATGAATTGCCGGAAACGTTCCGACCGGGAGTTGGCGAAGACATCCTGTGGTCTGCCGTCTTCCTCGACGACGCCCCTGTGCAGGAAGACGACGCGGCTGGAGACGTCGCGCGCAAAGCCGATTTCATGGGTGACGACCAGCATCGTGCGGCCTTCTTCCGCGAGCGCGCGCATGACGCGCAGCACTTCGCCGACCAGTTCGGGATCGAGTGCCGACGTCGGTTCGTCGAAGAGCATCACCTTCGGTCGCATGGCAAGGGCCCGCGCGATCGCTGCGCGCTGCTGCTGGCCGCCGGAAAGATGTGACGGATAGAAATTGCGCTTCTCGGCGATGCCGACTTTGGCGAGAAGGGTCTCCGCCTCCTCAATGCACTCCGCTCTGGAACGGCCTAGCACATGCACCGGCGCCTCGATGACGTTTTCGAGCACGGTCTTATAGGACCAGAGATTGAAGCTCTGAAAGACCATGCCGAGCTGCGAGCGGATACGGTCGACCTGTCTGCGCTCCGCCGGTCGGCTGCCGCCCTTGCCGTCAGCAACCATGCGGATCGTCTCGCCAGCGACAGTCACTTCGCCGGAATTCGGTGTCTCCAGAAGGTTAATGCAGCGCAGGAGGGTGGACTTTCCCGAACCGGAAGAGCCGAGGATGGAGACGACATCGCCTTCATGCGCATCAAGCGAGATGCCCTTGAGAACTTCCACAGGTCCAAAACTCTTGTGCAGATCCTTCACGCTGAGCGCGATCGGAGAGAGAGGAACGTTCGCCACAGTCATCGGGCGTCTCCTTCAAGGGCGGATCCGGGAGTGACCGCCGGATGATGGGGAGCAGGCTGGCGCAGATGCGGGCTTAGCCAATATTCAATAAGATAAACAAGGCGCGTCAGCAGGAAGTTGATCGCCAGATAGATAGCGCCTGCCACGATGAAAACTTCGATTGCCCGATAGCTTTCGGAAATGATCCTGGCAGCAACACCGGTCACTTCCATCAAGGTGATGATCGAGGCGAGCGATGTCGCCTTCACCATGGAGATCATTTCGTTCGAGTAAGCCGGTAGGGCCTGTCTTGTCGCAAGAGGCAGAACGATACGACGGAACTGCATGAAACGCGGCATGCCGCAGGCACGTGCCGCTTCGATCTGGCCGAAAGGCACCGACAGGAGTCCGCCGCGAATAATCTCACTGGCATAGGCAGCCGTATTCATGGTGAGCGCGAGAACGGCACACCAATAGGCTTCGCGCAGGAATGGCCAGAAGATGGAATGCCTGACCTCGGGAAACTGACCGAGCCCATAATAGATCAGGAAGATCTGTACGAGCAGTGGAGTGCCACGGAAGACGAAGACATAGCTACGCGCGAACCATTCGAGGACCACAATACCGGAAAGCCGGCACAGCGCGATTGCAAGCGCTAGGACAGCCCCGAGTGCGATCGAGGTTGCGGCAAGCTGAAGCGTCAGTGGGATCGCGGAAACAAGACTGACGAAGGTCTCGGTAAGAAAATGCCAGTCCATCAGCTTCTCCTCACGCCACGAGCGAAGTACTTTTCAGCCCGCCGCAGGAAAAGGCCAGAACCGGTTGAAATGGCAAGGTAAATTGCACCGGCAACAACATAGAAATCGAAAGGTAGGCCAGTCGATCCCGCCGCGACCTGTGTCTGGCGGAGCAGCTCGGCAACACCGGTGATGGAGACGAGAGCTGATTCCTTCAGAATAACCTGCCAGACATTACCGAGGCCTGGCAGTGCATGGCGAAGCGTCAGCGGTGCTACGATGCGACGGAACCTTAGCAACCGGCCCATGCCGCAGGCAATCGCGGCCTCGATCTCGCCCGAGTGAACCGCCTTGAATGCCCCGCGGAAAACCTCGGTAAATTGCGCGCCCGAGGTGACGCCGACAGCGAGCGACCCGGCAAGGAAGCCGGGAAAGCCAAGGAAACCTTCAGCACCGAAAAACTGACCAATGGCCGTGACGGCCGCGCTACCTCCAAAGTAGAAGAGATAGATGACAAGCAGATCCGGTATGCCGCGAAGGACCGTGGTATAGGTATCGGCCACGATTCTGATGCCGCGCCCACCCGTTATCTTCGCCCAGGCGCCGAACGTACCGATTACCGCGCCGATGGCATAACCTGCCAGTGCTACCAGGATCGTCATCCACGCGCCGGCCAGCAGCGCCTTGCCCCAACCATCGGGACCGAAGCTTATAAGCTCGAGGATTCCGGGCTGGTTCATGATGCCTTTTTCTCCGGCAGCGGCGGCTGAACGTCATCCGGGATCGGATTGACGAATGGCGTCCCATCGAGGCGGCCCCTCAGGTCCGCTTTGGCCGCCTCGATGAGATCAGGATTGCCAATCAGGTCGATGGCAGTACTCGCCATGACCTTTGCCGCATGTTCCGTTCCCTTGTGAGCCGCAGGCAGCTTGCCCTGCGCGACGAGCTGCCAGGAATGTCCGGGCGTGCCGATCGCGTAGGTCGCGCCGCGCATCTGCACCGTCGGCACCACCCAGCTGACGCTACCGACATCGGTGGAACCGACGATCGTGCTGTCGCCGGCATAAAGCGGGAAGATCTCTTCGCAGAGTGGCTGGTCTTTCTTCGGCTTCAGACCAAAGCGGGCATAGGAAGATGCAATGTCCTCGGTGCTCATTGTTGCCTGGAACTTGCGCGCAGTGGCACGGTCCTCTTCGTCGAAGACAGGCGGTCCAAGGCGCTCCAGGTTGGCGAACATCAGGTTTTCAAGCGGGACGTTACCGACGAGATTGGCGTCACCGCTGATCACTTCGCTGCGGACCGAAGTCTCCGTCATCAGGGCGGCGCCTTCGGCGACTTTCTTGACGCGCGCGACGAGCGACAGGAGTTCAGGAAGATTTCGCGCGCGGATGAGGTAGCGCACCGTCGCGCGGGCCTGCACGACATTGGGTGCCGAGCCGCCGGTATCGGTAACCGCATAGTGGATACGCGCCGTTGAAGGCATATGCTCGCGCATATAGTTGACGCCGACATTCATCAGTTCGACGGCATCGAGCGCGCTACGGCCGAGATGTGGCGTTGCAGATGCATGGGAGGAGCGGCCAGTGAAGTGAAAATTGATCTCGTTGCAAGCGAGCGAGACGGGGTTGTTGACGCCGGCAAAAGCCGCCGGATGCCAGGAAATGGCAATGTCGACGTCGTCGAAGACGCCGGCACGAACCATGAAACCCTTCGACGAGCCGCCTTCTTCGGCCGGGCAGCCGTAGTAACGCACGCGGCCTTTCAGGCCGTTTGCCGCCAGGAAATCCTTGACCGCGGCGGCGGCCAGCATCGAACCGGCACCAAGCATATTGTGGCCACATCCGTGGCCATTGCCGTTTGCCGTTACCTCATGCTTTTCAGCGACACCGGCTTGCTGGCTCAGCCCGGGCAGGGCATCGAATTCGCCGAGGATGGCGATGACAGGGCCACCGTCGCCGGCTTCCCCCATAACGGCCGTCGGTAAGCCCGCAATCCCGCGTACAACACGGAACCCTTCCACCTCCAGCTGGCGGGCATGCTCTTCGGCGGAGCGATATTCTTCGTAATTCGTCTCCGGCATATCCCAGATCCGGTCGCTGAGCGCGAAGAAGGCTTCACGCTTAGCTTCGACGATATCCCACACGGCGTCCGAGTTTTTCATGGCTTCCAAAACAGCTTCATTTTGCATAGTATCCAAAATTGGCGCCAATTTAGGATACAAAAAATCTATGCGCAATCCATGTGCACGAATAAATTTTCATCACTGCAAATTATTCGGCCAGACTTACGGCAATGCCTCTGCCCGTGATATCGAGGAACAAGGAGAGGGGACGTTCGAATGGCAGATATCATGATAGATTCGGAGCAGGGCACGTCCGATGGGCGCGATGTAACGGATCTCGTGTTGCAGGACATTCTCGCTGGTGTCCTGCTGCCGGGAACGTGGCTGAAACAGATCGATCTCGAACGACGCTACAAATGCACACGGCCGGAAGTGCGCCGGGCTCTCGATCGACTTGCGCAGAAGAGGCTCGTCGAACATGTGCCGAACCGCGGCTATCATGTCTACGAGCCGGATGGCAGGCGTGCGCGCGAGGTCAGCGAAATCCGCATCATCTTGGAAACGGCTATCGCGGGAACGATTGTCCAGAATGCGTCTCCGGAAGATATTGCCGCTCTGCGCGGGCTTGCCGAGCATTTCGACTTCATGGTGCTGAACGGCACCATGCTGGAGCTCTATGAGGCAAATCTTGCCTTCCATCGCCAATTGCTGGTCCTTGGAGGCAATCAGGAAATGGTCGATCTCATCACCGAAGTTCGCCAGCGAACCTCATCGGCGCCTGTGTCGCAATGGCGAACCCGCGCCCGCGTAGACCAATCGAGCCGGGAGCATCACCAGATGATTGATGCCATCGAAGCCGGCGATACGGAGCGCCTGAAGGATCTGGTGAGGCAGCACATTCTGCAGGGTTAAAGGCGTCGCCTGCCGTTACTCTGCGGCGACGTTGCTGCGTTCAAGATAATGGCCATTCAAAAAAGAGCGGTAGGCGTCCGCGATACCCTCTTTCAGTCCTATCGCTGGTGCCCAGCCAAGATTGCGCAATCTGTCGGCGCTCATAAGCTTCCGTGGCGTGCCATCCGGTTTGCTGGGATCGCATATGATGTCGCCTTCGAAACCAACGATCTCCGCAACAAGCCTAGCTAATTCGAGAATGGTAAGGTCTTCGCCGGAGCCGACATTCACGTGACTTTCGTCGGAATAGGTTTTCATGAGATAGACGCAGGCGTCGGCGCAATCATCGACATGCAGGAACTCGCGCCGTGGCGTTCCTGTGCCCCAGATGCGTATTTCCTTTTGGTCGCTGATCTTGGCCTCGTGCGCCTTACGGATCAGCGCCGGCATGACATGACTTGACTCGAGGTCGAAATTATCGCCTGGTCCATAAAGATTGGTCGGCATGGCCGAGATGAAATTGTCGCCATGCTGTTTTCGATAGGCAGCGCAGAGCTTCAGTCCGGCAATTTTTGCGATCGCATACCATTCATTGGTGGGCTCGAGTGATCCGCTCAGAAGCGATTCCTCAACGATCGGCTGATCGGCGAATTTCGGATAGATACAGGACGACCCCAGGAACATCAGCTTTTCGACACGAACACTATGCGCCGCATGAATGACGTTAGCCTCAAGGATCAGGTTCTCGTAGAGAAAGTCGGCAGGATAAGTATCGTTGGCGAGAATGCCGCCAACTTTGGCCGCGGCGAGAAAGATGGCGTCGGGGCGGTTCTTGTCCATCCAGGCCTCCACCTGCTCTTGCCGTGTCAGGTCGACCTCAGCGCGCGTGGCCGTTAAGATCTTGCAGCCCTCGGAAGCGAGACGCCGTACGATCGCGGACCCCACCATGCCGCGGTGGCCCGCGACATAGACCTTTTTTCCGGCGAGGCTGTAGATCACCTCAGGCATGGACCAAACCTTTGTTCGCACCGACAGACGGAACATTCCGTGCCATGACTTTCAGGTCCTCGCGAACCATCTCCGAAACCAGTTGATCAAGAGTGGTCTCATGTTTCCAGCCGAGCTTCGTATGCGCCTTTGTCGGATCGCCAAGTAGAAGATCGACTTCTGTCGGGCGGAAGTAGGCCGGGTCGATCTCTACTACGCACCGGCCGGATATCTTGTCATACCCTCTTTCCTCGACACCTTCGCCGCGCCACTCGATTGGCATGCCCACCCTTGTAAAGGCCTTCTCGACAAAGGAGCGAACCGAGTGGGTTTCTCCCGTCGCAAGAACGTAGTCTTCCGGTACGTCCTGCTGCAGCATCAGCCACATGCCGCGGACATATTCTCGTGCATGCCCCCAGTCGCGCTTGGCATCCAGATTTCCAAGATAGAGCCGGTCCTGCAGGCCAAGATGGATTGCGGCTGCCGCCCGGGTGATCTTACGCGTCACGAATGTTTCGCCGCGGATCGGGCTTTCATGGTTGAACAGGATACCGTTCGAGGCGTGCATACCATATGCCTCGCGATAATTGACCACGATCCAATAGGCGTAAAGCTTGGCGGCCGCATAAGGAGATCGCGGATAGAAGGGCGTCGTTTCGCTCTGGGGGACTTCCTGAACCTTGCCGTAGAGTTCGGACGTGGATGCCTGATAGAAGCGTGTCTTCTTGGTCAGGCCGAGAAGGCGAATTGCTTCGAGCAACCGGAGGGTGCCGGTTCCATCCGCGTTTGCAGTATATTCCGGCGTCTCGAATGAAACTTGGACATGGCTCTGGGCGGCGAGATTATAAATCTCGTCGGGCTGTGTTTCCTGGACGACCCGGATAAGATTCGTTGAATCGGTCATATCCCCGTAATGCAAAATGAAGCGAGGGTTCTCGACATGAGGATCCTCGTAGAGGTGCTCGATGCGATTAGTATTGAAGGACGATGAGCGCCGCTTGATGCCGTGAACAGTATAACCCTTTTCCAGGAGCAGTTCAGCTAGGTATGCACCGTCCTGTCCGGTCACACCGGTAATCAGCGCAACTTTCCTGTTATTTCTCATTCCGGTATCCATGGTCGCTCTCCAACTCGAATACTAACGCTATCTTTGGATGCTGGTGGTGTAGGAAAGGCGCGAACGCCGATGAATTTCCTTGGCCATCTGTCGTTTATTCCAGGGTTTAAACCGTCGTTTTGTAGTATTTCATCAACGATCTCGCGAACAACTCGGAATCACCGAACGTATAAAGGGCGTGCTTTCTCGGCTTCACCCCGTTTATCGCGACGGAAATGTCCGGGCTTCGTGAAGAAGCCCTCAGTTGTTGAAGGCAAAAATCGACGGCGCGGCGGCTGGTTTTTGCCCATCTGACAACCATGAGCGTCCTCTCTGCAATTGCGGTCAAATGCACCGTATCGGTGGAGGCAAGCACGGGCGCACTGTCGAAGATCACAACCTGGCCATTTGCCCGGGCCATTTCGATGAGCTCCGCTAGATCGGCCAGACGGGTGTGCCGAAGGTGGCTGGGGTTGCCGGCGGGGATGAAGTCGATACCACTTGGGTGATGATAGATGATGTCGTCGACTTCAGCATGTCCGCTCATGAAATCGTTCAGTCCGCGCTTGAGTCCCGACTTGAAAAGCGAGTCGAGTTTTCCGCGCCGAAGGTCGCAATCAATGAGCAGCACAGGGGTTCCGTTGGCTGCGAGTTCGATGGCCAGAGATCCGGCGACAAGCGATTTGCCCTCGCCGCTATGGGCGGACGTGACGACAATGCTGGCCGGGAGCTTCCCGCCATTGGTTTGTTTGAGTGAAATCATGACGGTACGAATTGCTTCGTCGAACATCCCGCCCTGAATGTGCCCAAAGAGGACCGAAGGATTTCGCCTGGTTGCCCGTTTCAGGCGCGGTATGAAACCGGCAGGTACGAAGCGTCCCATCCCGGCGAGCTGGTCGAAGCTGCGGACAGACTTGTCCATCATCTCGACTGCAAAAGCGACCGTCACGGCGATCGAGGCCGAAGCCACGAGAGCGCCGATCAGATAGAAAAGCCGGCCCCGTCCTTGTGGCGCCAGTGGCACCGCAGCCGGCGACAGAACTTCAACTTCCGCGCCGGGCAGCATGGCTTGCGCCGCAAATACCCGGCGCTGTTCCTCCAGCTTGTCCAGGGCCGTCTGTTCCCTGTCGGCGACGCGCTCCAGCCGCGCCAGCTCGATTTTATCGAGAGTGGAACGAGACCGCAGATTGTAGGCGGTCGTCAGGGCGGAGCGGACTGTGCTGTCTTCACGATCAAGCGCAGCAAGCTTGGCGCGCAGCGATTGAACATAGCGATCGACGGCAGTGCCGAGATCGGCCCGCGATTTGTCAATCTTTGCACGCAGATCGACAACCGGCTGGGCGTCGCTGCCATATATGTCGAGAAGACGTTCGAGATCCTGCTGCTGTGCCCGAAGGTCGCGTTCCATTGCGCTGATACTGTCGGGAATGGAGTCATTCTGCGTGGCAAGCGAGGCGTCGTCGGCCGCCTCCAGGGTGGTGATGATTGCTTTTATATCGACGCGGTCCTGTTCGATTTTTGCCTGCCGGTCGCTCAGTTCCATGATGGATTTGATCTGTTCGCTCTGAGCGTCGTCATTTGGAACGATACCCGTGGCCTTTTGATATTCGTCGGCGGCATTGCGCGCCGCATCGGTGCGAGCCTGCTGCTCCGCTATACGCTGTCGAAGCCACCCTCCTGCGGCGTCCAGACGATTACGAGCGCTCTCTTCGCGCTCTTCCAGGTAAATATCGATCAGACGATTGGGCACTGCAGCCGCCAATTCGGGATCGTACGTATCGAATCCGATTCGGATAACACCACCGGGGCCGTCTCGGACCACCTGGAGCGCCTTGTAATATTCTTCGATAACCGGCTCGAGCTTGTCTTGCGGCGGCCCGGACGGTTTATCGCTGTCAATCAACTGCCGCAGACTTGCCTTGATCTCGGCGGTCAGAGACGGTTGACGCAGTTCCGGATTGAATTCCGGCCGCTCGTCGAGCCGCAGATCGCGAATGACGCGTTCGGCCACGCTCCTGGACCGCAGCCGCTCCGCTTCCGATGCCACGTTCAAGGGATCATTGCCGCTATCGTCGCTGCTCACCGACTTTGCCAGCGGCGCGTGAATCATAAGCCGGGACTCGGCATGATAGCTCGGCTGCATCCCCAGGATCACAATGGTAGCAACGGCCATCATCAGCACCACCAGGCATGCAATCATCATCATCCGGCGGCGGAGCAGCCGCAAACCGGATGCCAAATCGAAATCATCCGATCTCGTCTCTGCCTGAAACTGGGGTTCGTAGTGCATCGTTCTGATGGGAACATTCCGATCTGGCGGGAAAGTTGAGATTGTCATGATGCGCTAACCCTTGCCTGAGGTTGCGTGGAGATGGCCTCGTAAAGTTTTCCGATCGACCTCATGTACGCCATCATACTGAAGTGGTTGAGGTAGTGGGCGCGGCCCTTGATGGAGAGTTGGGCACGCATTTCAGGGTTCGTAACCAGTTCCGCCAGGGCCGCAGCCAGTGCATCCTGGTCCCCGACAGGGACGAAGACGCCGGTTTTGCCGTCGGAGATGACCTCTTCATGCGCTCCAACCCGCGTGGTGACGACGGCAAGACCATGGGCTAGTCCTTCAATGACGGCCATAGCCAGGCCTTCGGCATGTGAGGGCAGGACGAGAATGTCGGCGCGGGCGCACAAGTTCTTGATCTTGTCGGCCCCAAGCCAACCTGGCATCTCCACCAGATCGGACAGCCCCATCGCGGCGGCTTGGCGGCGGTATTCTTCAACCGGTCCATCCCCTGCCAGCACGGCTCGCCATCGTAATTTCCTCATTGTCGGATGGTTGAGCGCCAGCAACAGCTCCGGCACGCCCTTGCGTTCGCTCAAACGGCCGAGAAAGACGATGAGTGGCGTCTGATCAGCGGGAAGCTTGCGCCGTGCGCCGGGATCCGGGACACAATTGTGGACAACGATGACGCGGTGACCGTCTACGCCGAGGAGGGTCGTCAGCGTCACGCGATCGCGCTCGCCAAGCGCCACCACGCAGTCGGCATTTTGAAACATTCGACGGATGAGCGCTTGTTGGCGTGGAGAACGGGCAGCAAAATCGCTGGCGTAATCATAGTCATGCAAGTGCAATATGTGAGAGCAGCCCAGCATACGGGCGGCCTCCGTCAGGATCAGCTTTCGTGACGTGCTGCCTCGACCCGCGACATGGATATGGTGAATACGTGTAGGAGCAACGACCCGATCCCTAGCCATCGTCAGGATGGCGCCCAGCAGACGCAGGGTCGACGTTGCCGCGGACCACCGAGGCCCTCTGGTGTCGGTGACGAAGTGCGTTGCGCCGGCTTGCCTTGCACTGCTGGTTATATAGCCGACCAGCCTGCCGATTCCGCCGCCATTCTCGCAGCCGCCCGGGACATAGTGGCGTACACTTGCCATTTGAGCACTTTCCGCCGACGTCTTCATCAGCATGATCGAACGACCTCGCGATAGACGGCCGCTGCTTGGGCTCCAACCTGTTCGGGTGAGTTCGGTCCTGTGGCCCAGGCAAGCGCGTTTGCGCCGAGATTATTTCTGAGTTCACTGTTCTCGGCCAATGTGCGGATGGCTTTTGCAAGGTCTTCCGCATCTCCGGGCGAGACCACCATTCCGAGCCCATTCGGCTGAACTGTCGTGCGTAACTCACCGACGTCAGTCACGATGACTGGTTTGCCGAAGGCCGCGGCGAGATTGAGCACCCCGCTTTGAGAGGCTTCGGTATAGGGAAGCACAACGATATCCGCATCGAGGAAAAGCTGCGCAACTTCAGCATCTTCGATATAGCGGTTACGGATATCATAGCGATCCGCGTCCCCCATCAGTGGCTTGAACAGCCAGGGATTGTCGCCGCGCCCTGCGACCGTAATGCGCAGGTTCGGAAGCGCATCCTTGAGCATTGCTTCGGCGCGGATCAGATGCTCCAGGCCCTTGTAAGCAAAGATCCGTCCGAAGAGTAGGACGCGCAGAGTGCCGTCGGCTTGGCGTCGCGCCAGATTCTGCTGCCGGGCGAGTTTTGCGTAACGCTGAATGGCGGGGTGCGACAGGACATGGACGCAGTCAGGAGATTTCGAATATCGATCGAGCGCCATCCGCTTCAGCGCTTCACCGTGGACGACGAGGTGTCCGGACTGCCTTGCCATCAATTCCGGCGCCCAGCCGGGCAGGGTGCGGGTATCGGAATCTCCCGGATGTACATCGACATCATGGACCGTCGTTATGAGCGGGATCGGCCGCCAGAACGGAGCGGCAAAGTTCAGCCAGAGAGTGCTATTGCTGAGAAGATGAATAATACTCGGCTTTTCGTGCCGGATGAGCCGGGTCAGCTGATGCAGGAACCAGGGATTGGCGAGCGAACGGTGCCGCGGCCAGTCCAGCAGGTGCAAATCGATTGCCGGATCGAACCAGCACGCCAGATGCGCGTAGCGTCGGCGCGGAACGCCGAGGACGACATCAAGGTGCCGTGCGACGCCGCTGGCGAAGGCGATCGTATAATCTTCCAGTTCGGAAACAAGCAGCAGCGCCTTCATTTCGCTGCCTCCGATAAGCCGATGTCCCGGCCGAACCGAGGGAGATCACGGGCTGAACGGAATGCGTCGCGTGTGCGTCTGAGCAGGTTTGGCTCGCCGGCGAAAAACAGCCCTTCGAAGGCAAGCTTGACGCGAGTAGGCATATCAGCACCGACCAATCCCGTCGACGCCACCCAGTAGGGGTAATGATCCGTCAGGCTCAACCGTGCCGGTATCTCGTGAATTGCAAGAAACCTGTTCGTCGCTTCGACGGTGCGCTGCCAATGGGCCATTCGCCGTCGCAGCATCGCGGCATCGTCGACCGGCCGATACCAGTTGTTGTTGTGGATCCGGTAGAATCCGAGTGCATCCGGCAAGGAAGCAACATCTCCGAGAAACGGATATATCCCCGTGAGCCACGCATCGGCCGAAATGCGGAACTGGTCCGGGATAGGCCCTGCAGCATCCCACGCGCTGCGCCGAACGGAGATGGCTGACGTCAACGGGAAGGGCCACCAGCCGGCCGATCTGGTCAGTCGCGCCGAGAGGTCTCCAGAACAGAGCGTCCGGGGGATCGGCTTGAGAGTTGGCGAGCCATCGATCGCAACCGGCTGAAGTCGGTGATAGACAAGCGATACCGCAGAATCCGACTGGAAGGCAGCGCGGATCGCCGACAATTTGCCCGGAGCCCACCAATCGTCTGCGTCCAGAAAACACAGGATACCGCCGCTGCTGAGCTTTACCGCAGCATTGATCGCGGCTGCCTGTCCCGAATTTTCCTGGAAGAGTAGCTTCACCCTATCGTCATAGGCTTCCAGTACGGAACGCGATTCGTCGCTCGATCCGTCATCGACGATGATGATTTCGACGTTGGGCACATCCTGACTCAGGACACTGTCAATCGCCCGTCCGACGAAACGACCATAGTTGTAATTGTTGATGAGAACGCTGATGCCGGACTGCTCCATGACGCCCTCAAGCGGCTTGCAGCACGGCAAGGCGGTGCAGCAGCATGGTCCTGATATTGTGTGGAAGGCCAGCCCCGCCGTTGCCTCCAGTACCTGAGGCCTCGCGGATGGCTATATCAGATGCGTCTAAGCCCCCGATCTGCTTTCGGGGTAGGGACGGTGAGGCAGGCGTTGACGCCGCCGCGACCGGTGAAGCTCTCGTCGTGGAGCATGCCGAACCAGGATCATAACGCGAAACCATAGCAATCCCAACCTTCTAAGCATCGCTTGCGGACTGCAGCCTGTCGTCGGAACCGCTCAATTCGTCAAAAGCTCGCGGCGCGCGACGTGGCGTGCTTTGCTGTCTGCACCTTTGCAAGCTACCGGCGAATGGACATGGGTAACATCTGCTCTTATGGGCAATCCCGTAGGCTTAGGGCTCATCTTTTGGGGTAGGTTCCAGTCGCCCGCTTAATCGCAAGCACGTCCTTTGGAGGTGGGTGCCGGCATTCGACGTAGCCGCGCCGTCATTTGCGTGCGTTGACTGCGCGGATATTTGGATGGTTGTTCTTGAGTGTAGCAGCGTAGCTGTGAAAGGAGATGCACGCCTTTCCAGACTGCAGCCGCTCCTTTGATCAGCTCGGCCAGGACCGACAATGAGCATATACGGTCTTAGAATGACAAGCGGGCCGACCATCAGTTGGCGAAGCATAGAATGCTGGGGCGCCGGTACATGCTTGTTCCTGCAGACAGGCGCGCTTTTTCCGCTTTTACTGTCAGATCCGGATGGAGCGTTGAGCGATCACTCCAAGTCGCTGCTGCGCCTCGTTAGTCTGCCCGTATATGCATTTACAGTACTGATCCTGACAAAAAATTTACCGCTGTTCCTCATGGCGTTGAGGCGCAATCTACTGCTCCCCCTGATGCTCATGCTGCCGTTTTTGTCCATCTTATGGTCAATCAGTCCATCCTTGAGTCTGCGGCGCGCCGTCGGCCTTTTGTTTACCATGCTTCTTGCCTACGTGCTGGCAATGCGCTTTACGCCGAGACAGCTGCTTTTGCTCGTCTTTGCGACTTTGGGAACGTGTATCGTACTGAGCCTGGCGATGTTCGCGGTGGCGCCTCATCTTGCCCGTATGCCCATGGACAGCGAGATGCGAGGCATCTTCATCAACAAGAACAGCCTCGGCTGGTATTCGTGCATCATGATCCTGGCGGCGACCGTCGTGCTGATCGACGGGACTCTCGGCTTGCGGCGGACCGCTTTTATCCTGCTGGCCGCGAGCGGGATTTGTCTTGTTGCTTCGGGATCGATGACCGCGACAATCGCGACCGCCTCGGCATTCGGCCTGATCGGATTCTATTCGGCCCTGCAGAGAAGCAGCGGCATCGGCCGCATCGTCCTCGTGCTGCTGTTCGTTCAGCTAGCGGCGGGCCTTCTTATCTCGCTTCACGAGTTCCTGGTTCCGTTCCTCGAAGCGCTCGGCAAGGACGCTACCTTGACGGGCCGCGTTCCGTTGTGGGAGCTGGTCGACCGCCAGATTGCCAGCCACCTGATGTTCGGCTTCGGCTATCAGGCGTTTTGGACGGAAGCTAACCCTGGAGCATGGTCCATCTGGTCCGAAGTTCTGTGGATGGCGCCTCACGCCCATAATGGCTACCGCGATGCGATGCTCAGTTTCGGCATCATCGGCACGACCTTCTTTGTCCTGCTGCTTTTGCGCGCAGTCCACCAGGGCGCGATTCTTCAGTGCCGTAATCCGCAATATGGCTGGCTCTGGCTCAATGTCTTCACCGTGATGGTCCTGGTGATGAACCTGACCGAGAGCATTTTTCTAGTCCAGAATGACGCCATTTTCATTCTGTTCAGCACAGCTATCATCATGTTCTCGCTATATGTGCCCGCCGTTTCAGCTGAGGTCGACCAAGGATGGCGAATGCCCATCACAAGGCCGGATCCATCAATCCCATGAGACCTTGTTTCACGCTGTCCTGTTGCGTACTGCTTACAGCGCTCTCTCCGCGTTTGGGCAATTCGGCGCCGGTGAGTTCGGACGCGGTTGCGCCCGACATCATGCATAAGACAATCCAGGCAGCGACCTGCGCCGAGGCCGCGCCAGGCGCATTATCGGACGAACTCAAGGGGATTCTCGGTGGCGATGGGGGGACCGGCACGGCCGCGGGACGCGCGATATTCTATGTGTCGCCCGTCGGCAACGACACTTGGAGCGGTCGTCATCCCGAGCCAAATAAGGAAGGTACAGACGGTCCCTTCGCTAGCATCGAGCGGGCGCGCGACGTTGCGCGGGCGGCGGGCGCCCAGAGCACGATCGCCATGGAGGGTGGAGATTACTATCTCGCCCGCCCCATTGTCTTCGATACCAGAGACAAGGGCCTGGTTATCACGGCGAGATGCGACCAGACACCCATCTTGCACGGCGGTCGGCTTGTGAATAACTGGGTGTTACAGGCTGCCGGACGCTGGACGGCGCCACTGCGCTTGCCGCCGGGCGAAGCCGTCGGCGATCTCTTCGTCAACGGGGTTCGCCAGACCCTGGCCCGCTTTCCGAACGCTCCTTCCGATGGAGATCCTCGCAAGGGATGGCTGTTTGCCGCCAAATGCAAGCCGGCGATTGACCAATGGGAAGGCAATACGCGCTTTTGCTATCATGCCGGCGACATCCCGACGCTCGAAGGCGCATCAGGGCTCGTCGTCAACATCGTCGGTGGTTTCAAGCCTGGAAGCCAATGGGGCAGCGATACATTGCCGGTCGTTTCGATCGACGCTGCAACGCGGACCGTTCAAACCAAGGGCACCAGCTATTTCTTCACCGCAGAAGGCAGCCGCTATTTCCTGACAGGAGCGGCCTTTCTCGATGCACCTGGGGAATGGCGCTACAATGTTGCAGCAGGCCAGCTCGACTATATCCCTGCCGAGGGGTTCTCGCCTAATTCGACCGCTGTGGCCGGTGTGCTGCCGACATTCTTTCGGCTGGAGGGTGCCGATGACATGGTCGTATCAGGACTCCAGTTTCGTGATGGAGCGCCCGAAGGCAGCGGTAAATTCTATACCGACACCAGAGGGTTCGGCGCTATACGACTTGAACACGCCAACGGTGTCAGGCTGCTCGGCAATCTCGTCGAAAATGTCGGCGTCGGCATCCATGTAACTGAGAGCAGCGACGTTCTGATTGCCGGCAATGTGATCGGAGATATCGCCGGCAACGGCATCTATGTCGGCACCACCTATGGCAGTTTCGGTAAATCGAACGGTGTCAGAATTCTGTCGAACCATATACATGACATCGGAAAGGTCTACTTCGAGACGGCGGGCATATGGTTCCAGGCAGGCGACGGTATCCGGATCGCCAACAACCTGATCGAAAATACCGCACAATTCGGGATCGCCGGCGGCTCCCTTTGGGGCAGCCAGGACGCAGTCCACGACGCGATCATCGAACACAATATCGTGCGTAATGCCAATCAGCAGACGGCCGATGGTGGCGCCATCAAGATGATGGGAGAGCAGGCCGACCTCCTAAATAGCATCATCCGCTACAATCTCGTCACCGGGACAGGGCATCTCATGAACAGGGCCGATGGCACTTTCTGGCCTCGGGGATACGAAAATATCAATGAATGGCCGTCTCCGATCAGCTGGGCGATTTATACTGATGGCAAGGCGAGCGGTGTGCGCATCGAAGGAAACACTCTTTCCGGCAACGTCTGTGCGATCGGCATCAACGGCGGCTGGAATAACCTGGTGACAGGAAACACCATCTCAAACGGCTCGGGTGCGGCCTTCCGCGTGGACGATGGCACTGGTTGGGGATGGCATCCACCGTGGGCCGCCCCAAACCGGATAGAGGACAATATCATCTCGATCGATAGCAGCAACGGGGTCGCAGCCTTCATCTACGCGCCTAACCACGGGACTGAATCCGTGCAGTTCGCGCGCAACCGCTACAGCGGCAATCTGAACAACAAGAGCTTTCGGATCGATCCGCCGATCATGCGGTGGGGTGCGTTTGGCAGCCTGGTCGATCTACAGAGAGCTGGTGCGGACAAGGACAGTGTTTTCACTCGTCCCAATGATTGATAGCGCCGAGATGACCGGTAATGGAGCCGCATGACCTGGGGTGCGCGCGGCATGCGGTAACGGCGACGATGCGCTCTTTCCTGCTCAGCGAAAACCGCAGCCGGCGGTTCAATGCAATACGGAGGCCCCGATAATGGGCGGGACAATGTTGTTGACTGCGAGCTGCATCAATACGTTTGCGCTGAGCGTGCCCCGAACGTCGGGATGGCGATGGCGGCCTTCTTCGGCATAGGAATAGGTCTCAGGCATTCTGCTGAACCATCGAATGATTGATCGCGCTGAAGTGAAAGCGCGCTGAACATCCAGGCGAAACCACGGTCCGGCCCGCTCACATAGTTTGAGCAGGCTCCTGTCAACAGGTGTCGGCATTTGCTGGCATGTTCGATACGCACGTCGAAAATGATAGCATCGCTCGCGTGCGCCAAGACTCTTCGCCGGCAAGCTTTGGGTCAGGCCCTTGAGATGGGATCGGGTCGAACCTTCAATGTCGCGCGCGAATTTTCGCCCTGGTCCTGCAGGTAAAACGCGATCTTATAGACCCTGAAACTCTTGTCCGAGAAAATACTTCCATCAGCACAGCGAGGATGGTGAGGGACGTCATTATGCGATGACGATGTCGTGTTGATCATGAGATCGCATTCACCTGTAAGAACCACATCGAGCGGTTGCGTAATTTCCTTGCGGCGATCGAGGATCGTGCTCGAAGTTAAAAGCTTAGCGACCTCCTCTACGACATACATCGCATGAAGCTGGAATTTTCCGCCATAGGGATAACAGCCACCAGATCTCAGATACTGTTTGGCAACCCGCCGCAATCCTTCCACCTGCTCGGGCGTCAGGACATCCCTGATGACGGTATAGCCATCAGAGCTCAAATCCTTCTGCAGTTGGTTGGCAGTACCAGGCACCTCTGGAGGCTCTCCGGTAGGTACCGGCAATTCGCCTGCTGAACTCGCCATTGCCTCTCTTTAGGCTTTATCGCCGGGCTCAAACCTCCCCAGCTTTTGTCGCGCTAAAAGAACTGTCTGCTGTGGCCCAGTGAGGGTCAAAACAGCCCTTTTCGGGGTAACGCTTATCCAAAAGATCAATGGGGCATACCCGGCGGATACGTTCTTACTTCCAATATTGTAATGCATTTCTATGCGCGACGCAGAAATGTGAAGTGTTTCTACGCCCAATAGCTGGATGTGAAAGTCTAGAGGCAGGCGCCTTGCCAGCATATTCTGTCAACCGTTCAGTTGGCAAAAGCCGTAGGTAAAGCGTAGGTCATGAGAAATTCACCAGCAGACAGAAACCAAACTCCAGACCTTTATCCAAAGGGGACCCTGGAGTGGACGAATGTCCTTGGTGTTCGAGTTTCGGCAGTCAATCTCAAAAGCGCGACCGGACTGATTGAAAAGGCGATTGAAGACGGCAGGAAAGAATATGTCTGCGTTCGCGACGCGCACGGTGTCGTGCGGTGTCAGAAAGACTCGGAGCTTCGGTCCATACACAATCGTGCATTCCTCGTAACCCCCGACGGTATGCCGTTGGTATGGGCGCTGAAGCGCGCTGGCCATGTGGAAAGCGACAGGGTCTACGGACCGGATCTAATGTTGGCTGTTTTCGAAGCCGGTAGATCCAAGGGCTTGCGTCACTTCCTTTATGGCGCGACGGCCGAGACGCTGGATCAGCTGCAGGCTCGGCTTATCGCAAAATTCCCGGAAGCACGGATAGTCGACTCCTACGCGCCGCCTTTTCGAGAACTCTCGCTGCAAGAGGAAAGGGATATTGCTGACCGGATCAATCGGTCAGGCGCGGATATCATTTGGGTCGGACTGAGCAGTCCCAAACAGGAGCTTTGGATGGCGCGCATGCGCGATCATCTGGAAGCTTCGGTTCTCATCGGAGTGGGCGCTGCCTTCGACTTTCATGCCGGCCTCAAACGCCAGGCTCCAAGGGTCATTCAAAGAAGCGGCTTCGAATGGGCGTTTCGCCTTCTATGTGAGCCGCGACGGTTGTGGCGGCGCTATGCGCTCGTCGTGCCGACCTTCATCTCACTGACTGTCTTTCAGAGGCTGGGGCTTCGGACGTTTCCGATCGAGGACTCTGTTTCTGGATCGGGTGCGTCAGGACAAAGGCCGTAGAGGAGTAAACCACCATGTCCTTACTTGCGCCGTCAGCAATGACATCGGGTCCGTCGAAGGTCGCCACCACAAATGACGCGGCATCGCGGGCAGCTTCGGCAAGCTCTGTTCCACCCATAACAGTTGTTAGGACAGCCGATCCCCTGAGGAAGTCAGAGCTGAATATGCCGCTTGCGCTCCGGCGCCGATTTCCTCGACTTGCAACATCGTCACTCTTGGTTGCCGGCGACGTTGCGGCCTATCTGATTGTCTATCTTGCTCTCCTTTCCATCCTTCCCGATGGTTCGGCGGGCACGATATTGGAACGTGCTTTCGCCCTCGCAGCATTGGCGACGATCGTTCTCTATGCATCGGCCGGCCTCTATCCCGGGTATCGGCTTCATGACCACGAACACCTGCGGCGCCGCACGATAGCCGCCTTCAAGGTGGCTGTCCTCGCGGCGCTCGGAGCAATTCTTCTGCCGGAAGGGGGGCGACTGCTGCTTTCCGTCATCGGTTTCCTCGGCCTCGGGCTGATTGTTCAGCCTGTTACGCATTGGCTCGCACGAGGCCTGTGCCGGAGACTTGGAATTTGGGGGGAGCGGGCGGTGATCATAGGCGGCCGCAATCTTACCCCTACGCTCACGGCGCATTTCAAGGATCATTGGCAGTACGGCATAAGGCCAGAACCCTTTTTCCCCGATGCGTCGGAAACATCACCTGACAGCGCACCATCCATTGCCCTGATTGCCGGTGACACAGGCTCGCTTATCGCCGATCTGGCGGCAATGCGCCAAAAGTTCGCCGAAGTCATTCTCCTGTCCGATACGCCGAACCTCAAGATAAACGGGTTGCGACCTGCCGATGTCGGCGGAGAGATCGGTATTCGTGTCGCCTCCAGCGGGAGCTCGGCAAGCTCGGACCTGATCCGTCGGGTCATCGATCTCGCAATCGCCATCCCAGCAACGATCGTGATCGCACCCTTCATTATGGTTGCCGCAGCCGCGATCTACGCCATCGATCCAGGGCCCGTCTTCTTCAGGCACACGAGGGAGGGTCTGTCCGGCAAGCCCGTGCACGTCCTGAAACTGCGAACGATGTATAGAGATGCAGAACAGCGCCTCGAGGCATTGTTCCGGGAAAACCCTGCTATGCGCGTCGAGTGGCTGACGCACTTCAAGCTCAAAGAGGATCCACGCGTCTTGCCTGTGATCGGGCATCTGCTTCGCTCGACGAGTTTCGACGAACTCCCGCAGCTGGTGAACATCATTGCAGGGGAAATGGCCTTCGTCGGACCGCGGCCGTTCCCGGAGTATCACCTCCTGGCGATGGACAGTGAGTTTCGAAACAAGCGCCGCTCTGTAACGCCGGGACTGACCGGTCTCTGGCAGATATCCGAACGCAGCAGCGCGGATCTCGAACTGCAGCAGCAACTCGACGAGTTCTATATCGACAATCGGTCCCTGTGGTTCGATTGGCACATTCTTCTCAGCACAATCCCTGCGGTCTTCAAACGCAGGGGAGCCTACTGACCTGACCCCTCGCTCTGCGAGGCAAACATCAACAACGGAGCATTTCAATGCACGGACACAAGCGAATTATGGTTACGGGCGGCACCGGATTCCTGGGATCGTTCCTGTGCGAGCGACTTTTGCGAGAAGGCAATGACGTCCTCTGCGTGGACAATTATTACACCGGTTCGCGCGACAACGTGTTGCATCTTCTTGATGATCCTCGCTTTGAGATCCTTCGCCACGACATTACCTTCCCGCTTTATGTAGAGGTTGATGAGATCTACAACCTCGCCTGCCCGGCATCTCCAGTCCATTATCAGTTCGATCCCGTTCAGACGATCAAGACCAATGTGCACGGGGCCATCAACATGCTCGGTCTTGCCAAACGCACCAAGGCGAAGATTTTCCAGGCTTCCACGAGCGAGGTTTACGGCGACCCGGCAGTCCATCCTCAACCCGAGGAGTATCGAGGCAGCGTCAATCCGATCGGTCCCCGTGCCTGCTACGACGAAGGCAAGCGGTGCGCCGAAACACTGTTCTTCGATTACCACCGCCAATATGGCGTGGAAATTCGCGTAGCGCGAATTTTCAACACCTACGGGCCGCGCATGCAGACCAATGACGGCCGCGTCGTCTCCAACTTCATCGTTCAGGCGCTTCAAAACGAGCCGATCACCATCTTCGGGAATGGCACGCAGACGCGCTCCTTCTGCTATGTGGACGATCTGATCGAGGGCTTCATCCGCCTGATGGGCGCGCCGGCCGGGGTTACCGGACCGATCAATCTCGGCAATCCAGGCGAGTTCCAGGTTCGGGAGCTGGCCGAAATGGTCATAGAAATGACGGGGTCGAGGTCAGGCATTGTCTTTAAGCCTCTGCCGGTCGACGATCCGACGCAGCGTAAACCTGACATCAGCCGCGCAAAGCAAGAACTGGGCTGGCAGCCGACGGTGAGCCTGCGTGAGGGGCTTGAGAGAACGATCGCCTATTTCGAGTGGAAGCTCTCCGGGGGATCGCGGAACATGCCTGGCGTCAGGCCTGCGCAAACGGCTTATACGCATCTGCCTATTCCGGCGATCGGCCTTCCTGTTTCGGAAGCGACGCGATAGGAACATGAATAGCATCGGCAATCATCGCAAACCGAGGCTCGTTTTCTTTCAATGGGATCATCAACCCAATGCGAAAGCAGCCGGTTACCTGCTGCTGCACATGCAGCAGCAGGTCAAGTGCCTCAGCACACACTTTGATGTCGTCGTCGTCAATCACGACTGCGACTACGCAGAGATATGTGAGAGATACGAGCCGGATCTGACGCTGTTTGAGAGCGGCTATCGGTCGCACGGATCAAGACGGATAAGCATCACCAATACCAATGCTTATGTCGGCGTTCCGAAGCTTGGCCTTCATAACGCGGATCCATGGTGCGATCGGCGCAGCGGCTTTCTTTCCGATATGGAGCAATGGGGCATCGAGACATATTTCTCGATTGCGACCTTGGCTCCGGAATATATGCCGGAACTAAAGGACAACCTGTTCGTCTGGCCAAATTTCATCGATCCGGAAGTCTTTCAAGACTATCACCAGCACAAGGTCATACCGGTCACGCTCACGGGCCAGGTCAATGGCCTTTACCCCTGGCGGCAGAAGGTCTTTCCGATAATCCGCGATCGATATCCCTGCCTGGTTTCGCCGCAACATAGTTATGAGAGCAAGCTTGCCTCCCAGCTGCTGTCGGGAGAGGCCTATGCCCGCGCGCTCAACGCGAGCCTCGTCGTACCGGCATGCGGCACCATGGCCGGCGAGGTGGTGCGAAAGCATTTTGAGATCCCGGCGGCGAATTCCTGTCTCGTGACAGAACGGACGGCAGCACTGCAGGCGGCTGGCTTTGCCGACATGGAAAATTGTGTCTTTGCCGACCACCACGACGTGATTGAACGATTGGAATATCTCTTTGCCCACCCTGGCGAGATCCAGCGTATTTCGACGGCGGGCTATAATCTGGTCCATTCTCGCCACACTCTGAATCACAGGCCGCAAATATATCAATGGTTTATGCTGAATGGGGGCCTGCAATCCGGGGAAAAGATCATTCAGTCCGGGCCTTTCGGCGACCTCATAAAAGTTGAACGCGTCTCTGAGCAAGCAAGCATCCAAGTCGCCGCAATGGCAAGCGACCGCGCTTTGTTGAAGCAAGGCAATCTGCTCCTTGAGCAGGGCAACGTGGAGGAGGCCAAGGACTGCTACGCGCGCTGCTTGGAGTATGTATCCTACCTTCCTGAAGCCAAGTTCGGTCTCGCTCTTTGTGCCCTTTATGAGGGTAATGCCGATCGCGCCTACGAGCTTCTGTTGAACTTGGTCAAGGTGACGATGATCGACTACGGGGCGGCTGACCCGGATCCGGTCGAATGGGCGTATTTTCTCCTCGCATTGGCCTGTAAAGGCCAGCTCGCGCAAGCGCGAAGGTTGCAAGACTTTTATCCGTCTCTGTCCCACGACGAACTCAGGCGCGCGCGCTTCGTCCTCGCTCAAGGAAGCCAGCAAGAGAATCGGCTTATCTCCGAAGGATCCGGCACGAGCCGAAAAAGCATTCACCAGCTTCCCATACGAAGCGATCCCGAATGGCTTGGATATTTCGCCGATATTCTCGATCGCTGTCAGCAGCCGAATCTTGCGAACGCTCTTCGTCACGGTCCCTCCGCAGATGGGGGATCGGGCGAACGTACAGCATCTCGACATTTCAGACCTGGTATCGGCTGGCGCCAGAGGTTGTACTCGGGCGTTGATGACCTGATCACCATACTGCGCTTGAACCAATTGCGGCCGAATGTGCCGCCAATGCCTGAGTTCCGATATTTTTGGCATCTTGCAAAGGGTCTGGTTCCCCGTTCGCAGAGAAGCCCGCTGCGCAGGATCCGAACGGCGCTACTTTCCAGACATGCTTCATGAGTGCCGGCGCCGCTTAAGGGTGTCCTTCGCTGAATAATCGAGAAGGACGAGTTTTAGCAGACCGCCAATCCCCGGGACTGCAGCCGGGTGTCCAGTTCATGCCGAGCGATAGACTTTGTAAGACCTGAGCGGAAAACTATGGTGGGCAACTGCGTGTGGGGCAGAGCCGGAAGTGACGGTAAACATGGTGGGGCTTGGGCAAGCTGAACGGATCACATCCGAGCTCAGGTGCTCAGGCGCAAACGTTGGGCTCGGTGGTGCAATTCTCTGCATCCACCGAGGCCGATTTTAAGGAAGGCTGTGCTAGTGATGTGACGGAACAGTTGTCCGTCCGACAGCGTCGATCCTGTCTCTGCTTGTCTCGCGGGAAGTAATACTGTCGAAGAGATCGTTGATCTTGAATACGACCTCTGTTCTGTTCGTCGCCTTGACCTTTTTCATGATGTTGCGAACATGCACTTTGACGGTGCTTTCTCGCAGATTGAGCTCATAGGCGATGATCTTGTTCGCCTTTCCTCGGCGGAGCGCCTCTACGACTTCGGCCTGACGGTCCGTGAACATGCCGGCCAGCGGTCGAGCGGTCGAGTTGCTGGACTCCAGCAGGTGACGCATGGCGAATAGTGTGCTTGCAGGCACAAAGACGCCGCCCGCAACGGACAGCGCGATGAGTTCCATGCACACGCTGACGCTCACTGAGGCAGGTATGTAGCCCTTGGCTCCATATTCGAGTGCCTTGACGATTTGGTTGAAATCGTCGCTATCGGCCAGCACGATGACCGGTATCGTCCCGAATTCCGACGAAAGGCTTCTGATTTGTCCTGAAACGGCAGGTTCATCGATTTTTTTTCCGCCAATGTTCAAGAGAATTGCCGAAAGCGGCGGATATTCGTCGCGTCTCTGCTTCCACTCTTCAATCTCTCCAAATGCCAGGACATGTAGATCCGTCTTGTGGGCGGCCATGCACTGCGCAAGGCATTGCCGATCAAGTTCACGGTTATCGAGGATCACGAGAGAATGCTTTGGCTTTGACGGCGAGATCGATGCCGTCGAATTATTCTCTATCTTAAGTGGCAGAGTAACATTTTCCTGCCTTAGGTCTAGATTTGGTATAAGCGCTGAATTCACTGCTTCATCCTCCCCAGCCGAGTTTTCACTACGCCCCAACAACAACCGAACACTCAAGCCCTTCAGATATGAGGGTTTGGAAGCACTAAAGTGGGAATTAAATACCACAGTTTCAGCGATCTCAAACTAGCTAATATAGGCTAAAGACGAACATTAGTTCCATCGCAAGATGTAAATTGGTCCTAATTCTTGGTATGGACCTATGCGATACTAGGCCAATCGCCGAGTAGTTAATTGCGTTGTCCCCCAGTTACCAATCGAGTCGCTAAACGCATGAAATCAATATGGCCCGTGGCGTACGCTCGAGCCGAATTCGAGCTTGCTCCACCACCAATGTTGATTGTGGGCTATGAATTTTGGGGTACGTCGTCATAAGTAGATACGCCTTTAGGTGAATAAGCTTAGACGTTTTGTTTCTTTACTCAGAAGACGAAAACAATTCTCTTTGAGGGGCAAGAAATATTTGTCCTGTCTAGATGAAATCTTTGGCGCAATCAGTGGGTTTCCGGTTTCATCTATAAATCAGGATTTGTTGAAGAGTAGGGGTGCATGCGTATGATTGCATCGAACGTCAAGCTGGATGACAGCAGCGTCATCCATCATCGAGATCTTGTGAATCTCTACGGCTGCACGATCGGCGCGCGAACGCGCATCGGCACCTTCGTTGAAATCCAGAAAAACGTCGTCGTCGGCAAAGACTGCAAGATCTCCAGCCATTCCTTCCTCTGTGAAGGCGTGACGCTGGAAGACGGCGTTTTCATCGGCCACGGGGTCATGTTTACCAACGACATATATCCGCGTGCCGCCAATCCGGATGGCAGTCTGCAAACGGAGGCCGACTGGGTTGTCGTCCCGACACTGGTCAGGCGCCACGCGTCGATCGGTAGCAACGCTACCATCCTGCCTGGCGTGACCATCGGAGAGGCCGCACAGGTCGGCGCCGGAGCGGTTGTAACAAGGGACGTGCCCGATGGCGCGATTGTTGCCGGCGTTCCGGCAAGGGTGATCGGTCGCGTCAATGACGGTCCAGTTGACATAATTGCGTTGGGAGGAGTGCGATGATCGGTATCGCCGTTGTTGGCTATGGGTATTGGGGCCCAAATCTGGTTCGTAACATTTCGGAAGCGGCCGGCGCGCAGCTGATTTCAGTCTGCGATCTCAATGTCGAGCGGTTGGCGGCCGTTAGAGGCCGTTATCCCGCAGTCACGATCACCGATGATTTCGAGGAAGTCCTGCGCGATCCGCGAGTGGATGCGATCGCCATCGCGACGCCCGTCTCGACCCATTTCAAGCTCGCAATGCAGGCCATGATGGCCGGAAAACATGTCTTTGTCGAAAAACCGATGGCATCGACGACGGAAGAAGCCTTGCGGATGGTCGAAGAGGCTGCGCGCCGGCGGCTCGTGCTGGCCGTGGACCATACGTTCGTCCACACAGGAGCCGTCCGCAAAATGCGCGAACTGGTCGAAAGCGGCCTGGGCGACATGTATTATTACGACTCCGTTCGGGTCAATCTGGGCCTCTTCCAGCATGATGTCAGCGTCATCTGGGACCTCGCAGTGCATGATCTCTCCATCCTCGACCATGTCCTGCAGGAACGGCCGGTGGCCGTGTCGGCGACTGGCATGAGCCATGTGCTCGGTGAGCCGGAGAATATCGCCTACCTAACGCTCTTCTTCGAGAGCAAGCTCATCGCACATATCCACGTCAATTGGCTGGCCCCTGTCAAAGTCCGCCGCACGCTGATCGGCGGCAGCAATAAGATGATCGTCTATGACGACCTGGAGCCAAGCGAAAAGATCAAGGTCTATGACAAGGGCATCACTATGTGCCCCAATTCTGATGCCTATGGCGAGAAGGTGCATCAGATGCTGGTCGGCTACCGCAGCGGCGATATGTGGGCGCCTAAGCTCGATATGACCGAGGCATTGAAGCGCGAGCTGGATCAGTTCGTCGAGTGCATCGAGCAAAATTCACGGCCGATTACGGACGGTCATGCCGGGCTGCGTGTCGTTCGCGTCCTTGAAGCAGCAAGCCGGTCGCTCGCCCAGCGCGGCCGTATCATTGAGCTCGAAGAGGCGAGGCGCATTGCATGATCCCGTTCCTGGACCTGAAGGCACAATATCAATCGATCAAGAGCGAGATAGACGCTGCGGTTCTCGGCGTCCTCGCCTCGGGGCAATACATACTGGGCGAAGAGGTTGCCCGTCTCGAGCAGGAATTCGCTGACTATTGCAACGTCAAGCATGCGATCGCCGTCAATACCGGAACGAGCGCTCTGCATCTGTCCCTGCTTGCCGCGGGCGTCGGCCCCGGAGATGAAGTCATTACCGTGCCGTTTACCTTTGTCGCGACCGTGTCGGCGATCTGCTACACGGGCGCAACACCCGTATTCGTCGATGTAGAGCCTGTGACGCTCACAATGGATCCGGCTCAGCTCGAGGCGAAGATCACTTCCCGAACAAAGGCGATCATTCCTGTCCATCTCTATGGCCAGATGGCCGATATGGATGGGATCATGGCAATCGCTGACCACCATCGAATCCCGGTCATTGAGGATGCCTGCCAGGCACATGGCGCGCGGTACAAAGGCGCGCGCGCCGGCAGCATCGGCGTCTCTGGCTGCTTCAGCTTCTATCCGGGCAAGAATCTCGGCGCTTGCGGCGAGGGCGGGATTGTCGTCACGAACAGCGACGATCAGGCCAAGACGATGCGCATGCTGCGCGATTGGGGTCAGGAGCAGCGCTATCATCATCTGCTGAAAGGCTTCAATTATCGCATGGACGCGATTCAAGGTGCGATCCTGCGCATCAAGCTGCGGCACCTCGAAGCCTGGACAGAAGCACGTCGCTCTCATGGCCGCCGCTACTCCTCGCTGCTTGCGGGTTCGTCACACCTGAAGACGCCTGTCGAGGTCGCCGACCGCCGGCATGTGTATCACGTCTACGCTATCAGAAGCCGCGATCGCGACGGCCTTCAGCGTATGCTCACAGCGGAAGGTATTCCGTCGGGCTTGCACTATCCGATCCCCGTTCATCTGCAGAAGGCTCATGCCGACCTTGGTTACCAAGTCGGCGACTTCCCTGTCTCGGAGGCCGCCGCACGCGAGGTTCTCTCCTTGCCGATCTATCCCGAAATGCCCGTACAGCACGTCGATCAGGTCGCCGCAGCGCTGGAGTATGCCTATGTCAGCTAGTCGTGGAGGCGAGGCGCGCGTCGTGCAGGCCGTTCACGGCCGCAGCCAGAAGCCGGCAGATCCCGCCTATCAGGCCGGGCTCGCCGAAGAGCTCAAGCAATCGTATGGACGGGCCGGTCTGATCGAACTCTACGGCCGCTTTGCAGCTGGCGACGGCGTCGTAGACAGCCTGATGCGGAAAGCCATCTGGCAGGCGATTGCGCGAAGCTGCGGTACAGGATTGCAGGTCGCAGGCGGTGCCGGTTTCAAGCATCCGGAAACGTTCGAAATCGGCAATGGGGTATTCATCGGCGCTCAAGCCTATATCCAGGGCCGTTACGATGGCACTTGCGTAATCGGTGATAATGTCTGGATTGGGCCGATGGCCTACTTCGACGCGCGCAACCTGGTGATCGAGGAATCTGTCGGCTGGGGGCCTGGCGCCAAGGTACTTGGTTCGACCCACACGGCATTGCCCGTGGATGTTCCTATCATTCGCACGGATCTCGAAATCAAGCCGGTCCACATCGGCGCCTGGGCCGATATCGGTACCAACGCCACAATTCTTCCCGGCGTGCGCATCGGGAAGGGGGCGATCGTCGGTGCAGGCGCCGTCGTCGTCTCCGATGTCGAGCCATTCTCAGTCGTCGCCGGCGTGCCCGCGAAATTCATACGCTGGCGCACGGATGCCGATCCTGTGCTGAATATATCGCGTGAGGGAAGATCATGAGAAATAAGCGGGTACTCATTACCGGTGGAGCCGGCCTGATCGGGTCGCATATCGCCGATCTCGTCGCATTGGAAAAGCCGCGGGAGATCATCGTCCTCGACAATTTCGTGCGCGGACGCCGGGACAATCTCAGCACGGCAATAGCCAGCGGGTCCGTTAACATCATTGAGGGCGATATCCGCGACAGAGCGCTTCTGGCAAAGACCTTCGAGGGCGTCGACATCGTCTTTCACCAAGCGGCTATCCGCATCACGCAATGTGCTGAAGAGCCCCGGCTTGCCTTCGAAGTTCTGGCCGAAGGCACGTTCAATGTCCTTGAAGCTGCCGTCAAGGCAGGCGTGTCAAAGGTTGTCGCGGCCTCCTCGGCGTCCGTGCTGGGGCTCGCCGAGAGCTTTCCGACGACGGAGCAGCATCATCCCTACAATAACAGGACGATCTATGGTGCGGCCAAGACGTTCAACGAGGGGCTGTTGCGCAGCTTCGCGGAAATGTATGGCTTGCGCTACGTAGCGCTGCGTTATTTCAACGTCTACGGGCCGCGCATGGATGTTTATGGCGCCTATACCGAAGTGCTGATCCGTTGGATGGAGCGCCTTGCGGCTGGAATGCCGCCCCTCATCTATGGAGACGGTAGCCAGACGATGGACTTCGTCGACGCACGCGATATCGCCCGGGCAAACATGCTGGCAGCGAAGAGCGACGTCACGGACGAGGTGTTCAATGTCGCGAGCGGCAGGGAAATAAGCCTGCTGGAACTCGCGCAGATGCTGAGCAACATCATGGGATCCTCGCTTGAGCCGCAGCACAAGGAGGCGCGCGCCGTCAACGGTGTCACCCGTCGTCTTGCCGATATCAGCAAGGCCGAAAGGCTCCTGGGCTTCAAGGCGGAGATATCGATGGAGCAGGGGCTTCGTGACCTCGTCGCATGGTGGCAGTCGAAGACTGCTGCGGCAGGAGGCCAGGCCGCATGAGCCCGCTGCTATCTACAATTCCCGTCGCAAAGCCCGTCCTCGGAGAGGAGGAGGCTGAGGCCGCGCGCCGCGTCATACTATCGGGATGGGTGACGCAGGGGCCGGAAGTCGCGGCCTTTGAGAAGGAATTCGCGGCCTACGTTGGCGCCGAGCACGCTTGCGCCGTTTCCAACTGCACGACGGCGCTTCATCTCGCCTTGATGGCGGTCGGCGTCAGTGCCGGCGACGAAGTCATTACGGTCAGCCATTCGTTTATCGCGACCGCGAACGCTGTTCGATACTGCAATGCAGTGCCTGTTTTCGTCGATATCGAGCCGGATGGTTACAATATCGATCCTAGCCTGATCGAGACGGCAATCACGCCGCGCACCAAGGCGATCCTGTGCGTGCATCAGCTTGGCATGCCTTGCGACCTCCGCACGATCGTGGAGATCGCCAAGCGTCATTCGATTCCGGTTATCGAAGATGCGGCCTGCGCGACGGGAAGCGAAATCCTATGGGACGGGCGTTGGGAAAAGATCGGCAAGCCGCATGGCGACATTGCCTGCTTCTCCTTCCATCCCCGCAAGGTTGTCACGACCGGTGATGGCGGCATGTTGACCACGGCCAATCCCGATTACGACCGGAAATTCCGGCTTTGGCGTCAGCATGGAATGAGCGTCACCGATACCGTCCGGCACGGTTCGAAGCAGGTTATCTTCGAGGATTACGACGAGCTGGGCTACAATTACCGCATGACCGACCTTCAGGCTGCCGTCGGACGGGAGCAATTGCGGCGGCTGCCGGGACTGATTTCGCAGCGGCGGCGATTTGCCGAACAGTATTGCGAGCGGCTGTCCACGATCCCCGGTCTGTCGATCCCGACCGAACCCCGCTGGGCTCGCAGCAATTGGCAAAGCTTTTGTGTGCGATTGTCTGACGAAATCGACCAACGGGCGGTCATGCAGGTCCTGCTCGATCAAGGGATATCGACCCGACGCGGTGTGATGAACATCCATCTGGAAGGCGCCTATGCCGATCAGGGCTCCCATCGCGCTGCCACCAGCCTGACGCGAAGCATCTCAGCGCAGCAGCAAACCGTCATCCTGCCGCTTTATGCCCAGATGACGGAGCTCGACATCATCGGGGTCGTCGAGGCGTTGCGTCAGGCCCTTGCCGAGGTCAGCACCGGCCGCGTCGTCCGTCAGCCCGAACAGCACGTCGTGCCCGCCTGAAGTGATACCTGCATACCGCGGGAAATGGATAGCGCATCAGAAGGAGCGTGCATCATCTGATGCGCGCTTTTCTTATGCGGATTTCGTGATCCATCCTCTGACAATTGCGGGTACCGACTCCGGTGGAAGCAGTTCGACCAACATGCGTAGCGAGTAAAGCCCGCTCGCAGCCACGGCGACGCAGCCAATCACCATCGCCGACCATGGCGGCAAGATCAAAAAGGCCGCGAATACCAATCCCGACGTCGGCAGGAACAGAAGCGCGTGCCTCCGGTTGGCGGGCGACCAGCGAAAGCCGGTAAACCGGCGGACGATGACGTAAATCAGGATACTGTGCCAGACGTATAGGCCGAAAAAAGCCATGCCGGCCCCTGGCGTGCCAAATTTTGACACAAAGAGCCATGCCAGCCCCACATGCACCAGCGTTGCTGCGACCTCCGTCCAGAAGAAGATCGTCTGCGCACCCTTCGCCAAGACGATGAAACCCATCGGCCAGGCGACGATCCTGAGCATCATTCCAAGGCAGATCCACCGCAGAAGCTCCACGGCGCCATGAAACTCCGAAGAATAGAACAAACTCATCACGAGCGGTGCGAGGATCAAGGTGGCGAGCAGACCAGGCCCGGCCAGTAGCAGGCTTATTTCCGCCTGCTCGTTGACCAGCCGATTACACTCGGCATTGTTGTCTGCGGCTGCAGTCAAGCGCGGATAGAAGTCCGTGCTCATCGCCTGCAGGATAAAACCGGCATAGAGCCCGCCAAGCGCCCAAGCCGCCTGATACAATCCAGCCGCGGCAACGCCCCCCTCCTTCAGCACGATGATGCGGATGGCGTATGCCGCCCCGAAGGTCAGAAGCCCGCTTGCCATGAACGCGAAGCCGAGCCGGAGCAGAGCGGTCGCTTCCTGGCCGAACTGGCGCGCCGACATTGCTGGGCGATGCGTGGAGATTCGTCGGCTGTACCACCAGGTGGGAAGAATTGAAGCAGCCGCGACCACGACCAGGGACGGCCCGATGGCCTGTGCGCCAAACAGATAGATCAGCGGGATGCTGACCACGGTTCCGAAGAGCCCCGAGAGCACGTTGATGACGGCAAGGCTTCCGATGTTCCGCATTCCCTGAATCAATGCGGTTTGTCCGGCGGAGACCACCCGAAAAAATACGGCTAGAGAGAGGAGTGCGATCCCTGCTGCATGCTGGGAGTCGCCAAAGGTGAAATTCGAGACCGGAAAGGCCAGTGCGGCAAGCAAGAGCGCACCAAGAAGGCCGAGTACCATCGATATGCGCCTGAGCGCGGTCGCCGATCGTGCGATCCTGTCTGCGTCGCTGGTGCCGGCAGCTTCGGCGATCTGGCGCACGCCGCTGCTACTCACGCCCAGACCAGCAATCGCTTGGGCCATATCGATGATCGATCCATAGAGGCCGATAAGTCCCACGCCTTCCGGCCCGAGCAGGACTGCCAGAGCTTTGTTTCTGATGATGCTGAGCGCGACGTTTATCAACGAGGAGCCGCCCATCAGCATCGTCGATTTGAGAATCTGGGTATAGGTCTGGCCACGAGGAGGTATCATGCGCAAGGTCATTAGATATCCCTGGCCATAGGCTGGCAGCAAAGTTGTTGGTTGCAACACATGCTTTCGCCGGTCACTGGCTGGCCCGATCCGCAAGCGCTTGAGGTTGTTCGGAAGACTCGGCGGAGTCAGGATCGGACGAGCCTTCCAAAATATGAGGTTGGACCACTCTCACCACATCACCGGGCTCCAACGCCGTCGTTTCCGAGGCCGGGAATTGTTTGATCTGTCCGTCATTCCGCCGGCTTACGGTAAAGGTAAGCGGGAGTTCATCGCCAGGGTTTTTAGCGTCGGCGCTAGTGGCGAGCCCCTCGATGAGCAGCTTCTGCGTCAGTTCCCGTTTCATTTTGAGCTGATCGAGATTTGCCCGTTCGGACTGCGCTTCGGTTGCGATTTCGCTTCGGCGCGTATCAGCAAGCCCCTCGAGATTCCGTGTTGTCTCGCTGATGGCCTGACGGCCCCGCATGATCGCAGTGACGAGGTCGAGCTTGTCAGCGCGATAGGTCGTCAGCAGCCGTTGCAGGTCCATTTGCCGCGACGAGAGCGTAAGGCCCTTCTCGACGAGCGTCTTAACGCTGACCAGTTGGTCCTCGACGGATTTGATATTTTCGTCTGCCCCCGCTTGCTTTTCTTCCAACGTCGAAATTTCGGTATTCAGAAGGTCACGCAGTTCCACGAGTGCCTTTGACTGTCTCTCCAGCGCACTCGCTCGAGCCCGGAAAATGACCCGTTCCTCGTTATAGATCCCCGCCGCATATTGCTGGTCGCTGCCATCCGTCCGGTCGAAGGTTATCTCTTTTGCTCCGTCCATCTCCGCCTGGAGCCGCGACAGCTTTGCGGCGCTGCGCAAAATCGAGTGATCGGTTTCGCGTAATTCGCCTGCGAGCCTGATCGACTGCGTTTGTTGCTCGCCTTTGGCGCGGAGCGGGCCGCCGCCCATTGCGAGCGATTGCAGGACGGTAAGGCCGGGGCGGAATTTATACTCTCCCGGCTTGGCTACGTCTCCCACGACATAGATCGGCGGATATTCGAGAATTTCGATCATCACCACAGGTGCCTGCATCAGTCCGATCTTTTCCTGCAGACGCGTGGCAATCTGGTTTGCGAGGCCGGCATTATCAAGCTTGCCGACGGGAAGGGCTCCAAGGAAGGGCAAAAAGACTGCGCCCTCATCCGAGACGGTGTATTCGCCGCCGATCGCATCCCATCGTTCAAACTGGCCTTTGGATGGCATCCACTGGGCAATCGTCAGACGGATTTTCGTTTGAGGAGCAAAGGGAGTGTCGTCGGCGAGAGCCGGTGACACAGGCCCGGCAAGAAGGACGAGAGCACTGATGGCAAACGCCGCACGAAAGAAGATGTGAGGAACGCGGTACGATAACTTCATCTACGTGTCCAGCCTGCAAAGCATCCTTAAGCGGATACAAGTTCAATGCCTTAGGCGTTGCGCGGACGACGGACGCAGAGTCCAGCGCCGCAACACCAGTGTGCAGTCTGACGGAGCCTTGAGGAAGATGGAGGTCGGCTGCTTCACTTCATCAATATTGATGAGGCGGAGTAGGGTGCTTTACCTCGATCGAGCAGGAACACATGTTTCCATTCCACGGACGTGTGCAAGGACGGCGGAGGTCGGAGGAGTTTCTCAGCGATCGATGTTATAAGCGGCGATCAGGTCGCATCACGTTCCATGCGCAGATTGGCGACGACGCGTCGGTTCTGTACCCTGCAGGAACGCTCCGTGCAGTCGCGGACTTCTCGGTCCTCGCCGTAACCCTTGGCCCACATCCGTTTCGGGTCCACGCCCCTCGAGGCCAGATAGGCCATTGCCGCGTCGGCGCGCTGTTGTGACAGCGTCTTCATCTTCGATGTTGAACCGGTATCGTCAGCAAATCCCTGCAGCTTGATCAGCCAGGCCGGATTTCTGTTGAGCCAGGCAGCCTGATTATCCAGCGTCGCCATGGCAACGGAATCGAGCTTGGCGGAATCTTGCGTGAAGTAGATTCGTCGGCCGACGTTGAGGATGAAGTCCTCTTCGCTGCCAGCCTTGACGTTTTCAAAACCGGGCGCGGGATCATTGGTCTGGCCAGTCAACGGCGCCGCGGGAGGCTCTTCCACGGAGGCGATATCCGTGGTGGTGCAGGCTGTGAGCGTCAAAAACATGGCCGCCGCGACGCAAAGGCGCCTCGCATATCCGATCCTAACAGACATCAAGTTGATCTTCCTCATTCGACAGGGGTTGCCTGGCTGACCTCGGCGGCTGGCGCCTGGTCGGCAATATGCGGCAAGACCTGTACCGCGGTGCCGATCGGGCAACGCTGGTAAAGATCGATGGCGTCTTCATTGAACATGCGGATACAGCCGCTGGAGGCATCTTTGCCGATGCTCCACGGCTCAAGTGTGCCGTGGAAGCGATAGCCTGTATCGACGCCGTCCCGGTGCAAGTACATGGCACGGGGCCCAAGTGGATTCTTTGGTGAGCCACCCGCCACGAATTCTGGCAGTTCGGGGTGGCGCTTGCGCATCTCCGGTGGCGGTGTCCAGCGCGGCCAAAGTGATTTGCTGTCGATCGTGGCGCGGCCGAACCATTTGAAGCCCTCGCGGCCGACGCCGACGCCGTAACGGATGGCCGTCTTGTTCTCCATGATCACGTAGAGAAAATGGTGCCGCGTATCGACAACTACGGTGCCGATTGGTTCGCTGCTGAAATATTTCACCACCTGGCGGTGCCATTGCCTGTCGATTTTGGCAAAGTTCGTTGCTCGGAACGTGACGCCATTATCGACAGCGGTACCAGCGAAATAGGACGCTGCCTGAGCAAAAGCCGGCCTTTGTACCGCGCCTGCCCCAAGTAACGCCAATCCGCCAGCCAGAATATTCCTGCGGGTCCACACCATCGGCCATATCCCCCTCAAAGCCAAGCAGCGCGGCGCCAGTAAATCAGATTTCTGATTTAGGACAATATAAAACTCTTCTCATCCCCCAAAAGATCGAGAACGAGTTGCTATTACGCCTGCAGCCTAAGTGCTTTGATGGTTATTGGGTGGAAAGGAGCTTACCGTGCGTTGGCCACCTAAAGTTCGCAGCGGTCTCGCGGCATAGATAATCTATAAGCCGGCTTCTGATTGCTACCAAGCCGTGCGCGCCGTACCCAGCGCGAAGGAGTGGGAGGAGGTGACGAGGGCGACATGAGCCTTGAGCGAAACGGCACAGTTTCCCGGATAAGAGAGATTGTGCTGGATCAGGTGCTTCAGAAGTTCGTCGACATTGCGCTTTTCAGTCAGCGGAAATGCCACAGTCATATGCGTTCCTCCAAAGAGCAAATTGACCTTCGGAGCGATTTAGGCGCGAATCCTTTTGCGCTGCAACAAGAAAATTTTAACGATAGAATTAAAATCGATTAGTTTCGTGAGGTGATTTTTAAAATCGTTTTAAATCCGCGACCGAATGTGGCGCAGCCCAAATCGGATTACTGCGACAAAATGCACGCAGCAGAATAAGACGTTGTTAACCATCCAGGTCCCAGATGGAGAGAGGTTTGAACGTTCTGCCTGAGGCGCGAGAATTCGGTCCGCAGCAGGACTTTGAATTCGCACATGTCCCCTTCGATGGCCGATGCAGACGAGTGGATTATGCGCTGGTGCGTTCTGTTCTCGGTGTGTGTCGATGTCGATCATTCATAGTATCAGCTTAAGAAGCGGTCGGCTGGTGAAGCTCACCTTCGAATCTGCTCCCTTCACGCGGGCCGCTCGCAAGACCGGAACGGCACGGCAAGCGAGAAGCCGCATCGTCACGCTCGCGAGTGCTCTCAGCATCGTCTACCTCGGAATGTTCGGCAAGCTCATCTATTATGGCCTTGCCGTCGATACGACGACATCGAGCATTCCGCCAAATCCGATCATGGCCTCCCGGCCAGATATTCTCGATCGCAATGGCGAACTTCTGGCGACCGATATCCGCACGGTTTCGATGTTTGCCGAGCCGAGCCATATGGTCGATGTGGATGAAGCGGTCGAGAAGCTCACACATCTTTTCCCGGAGCTTGACCAAAAAGCGCTCTATCGGAAGCTGTCCGACAAGCGTTCGCAATTCACGTGGCTGCGCCGCCAGCTGACGCCGAAGCAACAAAGCGACGTTCTGGCCCTCGGCCTTCCGGCCATCGGCTTCCGCCCGGAGGTGAAACGCTTCTATCCCGGAGGGCGCACGGCAGCCCACATCCTCGGCTATGTCGATATCGACAACAAGGGCATGGCCGGCATGGAGAAGTATCTCGACATGCAGGGTCTTTCGGATTTGGAATCCACCGGACTTGCGGTGCGCGAGAATCTGGAGCCGGTGCGCCTGTCGATCGACATCCGAGCGCAGAATGCGGTTCACGACGTCGTCACCGACGCTATCACCACATACAAGGGCAAGGCTGCCGGCGCCGTCATCCTCGACGTCCATACCGGCGAAGTGCTCGCCATGGCGTCCGCCCCCGATTTCGATCCGAATGATCCGCAGGCAACCGGCAGCGAAGGCTGGCTGAACCGCATGTCGAACGGTACGTTCGAAATGGGCTCGACCTTCAAGACCTTCTCGATGGCATTGGCGCTAGACAGTGGCACGGTGAAACTCTCCGACAGTTTCGACGCCACCGGACCGCTGCACTACGGCGGCTTCACCATCCACGACGACCATGACGTGCCGCGCCGCTGGCTGACCATTCCGGAAATCTTCCGCTATTCCTCCAATATCGGCACGGCGAGGATGATGGACCTAGTCGGTATGGATCGCCAGAAGGACTATCTCACCCGGTTCGGCCTGTTGACGAAGATGCAAACCGAACTGCCGGAGGTGAAGACGCCGACACAGCCGAAAGTGTGGAAGAAGATCAATTCGATTACGATCTCCTTCGGTCATGGCGTGGCAACCACACCGCTGCAGACCGCGGTTGCCGGTGCCGCCCTTGTCGATGGCGGTGAGCTCATAGAGCCGACCTTCCTGCCGCGTACGGCCGAAGAGGCAGCGAAGACCGAACAGCAGATCGTCAAGAAAAGCACCAGCGACACGATCCGTTATCTCTTCAAGCTCAACGGCGAACAAGGCTCCGGACGCACCGCCGACGTACCGGGCTTCCATGTCGGCGGCAAGACAGGCACAGCGAACAAGGTCGTGAATGGCCATTATTCGCACACGCTGAGCTTCAACGCCTATCTGGCGGCCTTCCCGATCGATGCGCCGAAATATGTGGTGCTGTCCTTCATAGACGAACCGCTGACCGGTCAGCACGGGCTGACATTCGCTACGAATACGGCAGCTCCGATGGTGCACGACATTATCAGCCGCGTCGCACCGATCCTGGGCGTCGAACCGGATTTCGGGCAGAACCTGCTGGCCTCATATTGAGGGCGACACCGGCATTCGCCGAATTTTCATCGCTCTGCGTCATCTGGACTACACACTTGCGGCCTACGCCATTGGGCGGAGGTTCTCGCCTCATGTCCAATCGAACGAACGTCACTGCAAAACGCCTCATGGATGCTTGCGAGCTGCTGCTTTGCGAGGCGCACGCCCTGGAAGAGCTGACAGCGCGCCGGATTGCGATCCAGGCGCAGGCGACGCCTTCGGCGATCGCCTATCATTTCGGATCCCAGGAGGAGCTGATCACGGCTGTTGCCGAACGCGTCTATCGCCGGTTAAACGCTGAGCGCCTCAGCTTGCTGCAGAAAGCCGTCGATCGGCGGGCGCCCAATCCTCCCGATATCGAAGAGGTGATAGCAGCTCTCGTCGGTCCATCGATCCGCTGGGCAACCGACCCGACGTCGAGCTATCCTGTGTTGTCGCACTTCACCTACATGGCCCATTCCCACCGTGACAGCGCGCCTCTCTACCGTCGCATCATCGAGGATGTCGAGCATCACCGCGCCTTCATCCCGCAATTGAAGCGGATCGCGCCCTGGCTCGACGAGGTGGATATCGGCTGGCGTCTGAACTGTGCGCTCGGCATTCGCTCACAGGTCACCCGCAGCCGGCAGAGAACTGAGGTTCTCACCAACCATCAGATGGATCTCGACAATCCCGATCTCGTCATCGCGCGAATGGTAGAGGTCATTGCGCCGATGTTCCGGCGGCCTTCCTGACATCAGCTGATCCGGTCCGAACGTGTTTCGAACAGCATTCGAAATCCGTCACGCCTGCGAAACACGCTCCCTCTATCGGTCCCTTAGGAGAACCGTCAGGGAGCCTTCCGATGCGCCGCGATACCACCTTCATTCATCTGACCGACCTGCACATCGGCACCGCCGATGATGACCATCTTTATAGCGATACGACCGAAACGCTCAGCCAGGTGCTCGATCTGGTCGCCACAGTCACGCCGAAGCCGCAATTCGTGATCGCCAGCGGTGATCTCACCAATCGCGGCGACGCGGAGAGCTTTCGCCGTCTGAAAGAAATCATGGATGCGCGGATCGATGTGCCCGTCATCTATGCGCTTGGCAATCACGACACGCGGCCCGGCTTCTACGAGGGCATGGGCATCGCGACGGATGATCCGGACGCCCCTTATGATCACGACGACGTCGTCGACGGCATTCACATCGTCACGATCGACTCCTCGACACCGGGCCTGATTGGCGGCACGATCGATCCGGAGCAATTTGACTGGCTGGCTTCGACGCTGGATACCCATTCCGACCTGCCAAAGCTCATCGTCGTTCATCATCCGCCGGCTCTGGGTGACGAACCCGATACAACCCATTGGCGCACCATTCATTTCCCACAGTCGGAACGGTTCCGCGAACTGCTCAAGGGCCGGAATATCGTCGGCATCCTCAGCGGCCACATCCATCACGACCGCGTCTCGGTCTGGCACGGCATCCCCGTCGTCGTCGGCACCGGCCAGCATGCTGCGACCGACATTCTGCGCACCGACATTTTGCGCATGGTGCGCGGCGCCTCTTTTGGTATCGGCACGATCCGCCCGTCCGGCCTCACTATGGCCTTCGTGCCGCTGCCGTCCGATCGCGCCGAACTCAACACCTATCCGCTTGAAATGCTGCTGGCGCGGGCTGTTCCCGTCGCCGCCGAATAAGTCCCAGGAGACAGACATGTTGCGCAGAACTGCATTGAAATTCACGGCAGCGCTCGCCGCCGTCTCGCTCTTACCTTTAGGTGCTTTTGCCGGAATGTCCGCATCCGTCGACAAGCCGGTGACGATCAGCTTCTACAACTACAATCTCGCCTCGGCGAGCGCCGGGGCCGATGCGACCAAGGAACTGATTGCCGGTTTTGAAAAGAAATTCCCCAACATCAAGGTCGAGACCATCGCCGTCCCGTCCAATGAGATCATGTCGCGCGTGCAGGCCGATATCGTCGCCGGCAAGCAGCCGGACGTGGCGCAATTGGTTTTCAGGGATCTGATCTATATTGCCAGCGACCTCGGCGCCAATGCCCTTGAAGATATGGTCGATGAGAACGAACTGAAGGATCAGGTTACCGGCATGATCCCGCAGGGGTTGGAGCTTGGCAAGGTCGACGGCAAGACCTATGGCCTTGCTTATACATTCTCGACGCCGATCCTTTTCTACAACGCCGACCTCTTCAAGCAGGCAGGCCTCGATCCGGACAAACCGCCCAGAACCTGGGATGATGTCAACGCTGCCGGCAAGGCAATCAGGGAAAAGACCGGCAAGAATGGCTTCTTCCCCGGCGCCTACGGCCCAACCGACGGCACCTTCGTCTATCAGTCGATCGTCATGTCGAATGGCGGCAGGGTGCGCGACGGCAACAAGCTGACTTTTGCCGACAAAGACGCGGCCGATGCCGTCAAGATGCTGCGTGGCATGGTCGACAGCGGCGCCCATGCCAAGATCGATCCGGCCAGCGCATCCGATACGTTTGCCGCCGGCAACATGGGCATGTTCCTCTATACGAGTGCCTTGCTTTCCAGCGTCAAGAAGTCAGCCCAGGGCAAATTCGACCTGCGCCTTGCGCCGATGCCTTCCTTCGGCGACAAGCCGACGGCACCGACCAATTCCGGCAGCGCCCTTTTCGTTTTCAGCAAGGATCCCGGCAAACAGCGCGCCTCCTATGAGCTCCTCAAATATCTGACGAGCAAGGAAGCCTACACGATCATCACCAGCAAGATCGGCTATCTGCCGCTGCGCCTCGATATCGTCGATGACCCCAACTACCTTGGCCCCTGGGTCAATGAGAACCCGATGTTCCGGGCCAACCTCGAACAGCTTGACCGCCTGACGGCCAATGTCGCCTTTCCCGGACCGAACTATCGCCAGGTCGAAAAGATGATGATGGACGGTGTTCGTGAAGCCGTCTTTGGAAACGGTGATCCGGTCGAAGCCCTGAAGGGTGCGCAGGAGCAGGGGCAGGACCTGATGCCGTAAACCTGCTTTGGAAGGTGAGGGGGCGGCGACACCTGCCGCCCTCTATGGGCAACCGATCGGAGCTTTCGCCAATGACGGATATCCAGGCAGAGGTGGTGGGTCCCGCCTCAACGAAACAGGCTACGGCACGAGCGCAGATCACCCGTGAACGCTTCACCATTTCACCCTGGCTATACCTGGCGCCCGCGCTCGTCCTGCTGATGGTTTGGACCTACGTGCCGCTCGCCGAGACATTTCGCCTATCTTTCTATCAGTGGAACATGCTGCCGACATCGCCGCAACGTTTTGTGGGGCTCGCGAATTACCAGCGGCTGCTGGCGCTGCCGGAAATGCGTAATGCCCTCTGGAACACGCTCTACTATACGATCGGCCTGTTTCCAATGTCGGTGATCATTCCCCTTTTCGTCGCAATCTGGACTCAGGATCTCGGAGGCCGCGCCCGAACGATTTATCGGGCGATGATCTTCGTGCCGATGATCATCGCGCCGGTTGTCGCAGCCATTCTATGGCGCTGGCTTCTGAACGAGGACCAGGGGCTCGTCACGCTCGCCCTTGAACGTCTCGGGCTTGGGCGCATCGGCTTCTTGACCGATCCTGCCTATGCCTTGCCGACGCTGACCTGGATCACCGGATGGAAGCTGATCGGCTTTTCGACCCTGCTGTTTTCTGCCGCGAATGCGGGGATCAACCCATCCTATATCGAAGCCGCGCGCATCGATGGCGCCGGCCGGCTTCGCATCATCTGCGATATCAGGCTGCCGTTGCTGTCGCCGACCATCCTGCTGCTCTCGATGATGACGGTGCTGTTCGGAGCGCAATGGAGCTTTGCCTATATCAACGTGCTGACCAATGGCGGTCCGCTCAAATCGACAACGAACATCTTCTATCTGCTTTGGGAATACGGCTTTCAAACGCTTTCGACCGGCTGGAGTTCGGCTGCAGGCATGATCGCCTTTGCCGGTTTCGCCGTGCTTGCGGCTCTCTGCATGTGGCTGACGAAGAGGATTGCCTTCTATGACAACTGAAGCCCTCCGCAATCACCGGCCGGGCCGATCGGCACCGTCCCGCGGGCTCCTCCGCAAGTTCGGCGTGCACGCCATCATGATCCTTCTTTCGCTCATCTCGATCTTTCCGGTCTACTGGATGATCGTTACGTCGCTGAGGCCGGAAAACGAGATGTTCTCGACGGCGCTCTGGCCGTCCGATCCGACGTTCGACAATTACCTGTTCGTGCTGACGCGCGTACCGATGCTGCAGATGCTCTTCAACACGGCCGTCGTCGCGGCCGCGACCGCCCTTCTGCAGGTGACTACGGGCATGCTGACCGCCTATGCGCTTGTGCAGTGGCGCATGCGGCTGTCGGCCGTTGTCCATGGTCTGATCGCCTTGTCCTGGCTGGTGCCGTTTCAGGTCACCATGATCCCGAACTACGTGCTCGCTTCCAGGCTTGGATTGCTCGATACGCTGACGGGGCTCGTCGTGCCGAACGCGGCACACGCCTTTGCCATCCTTCTGCTTTATCATGCCTTACGGGCTTTCCCGACCGAAGTGCTGGAAGCCGCGCGCATGGATGGGGCACGAAGCTTTCGCATTCTCTGGCAGGTCGTTATGCCGAATATGGGGGCGCCGATCGCCTCGCTTTCGATCATCGCCTTCATCTCCGCCTGGAACGAATATTTCTGGCCGCTCCTGCTGTCACGCAGACCCGAAAACTCTGTCGTGCAGATCGGCCTGCAGATGTTCATGACGCAGGAGGGCAATCTGTGGGGGCCGCTGATGGCGGCCGCGGCGCTCGCCAGCCTGCCGATCCTGCTGATCTATCTCGTTCTCCAGCGGCACGTCATCGAATCCTTCATGAAATCCGGAATCCGCTGATCATGCAAAATTATGAGAGACTTATCGCGCTCACCGGCGCCCGCAACGTGCGCGACCTTGGCGGTTATCCGGCCGGCAACGGTGGACTGACGCGCTGGCGCTCGGTCCTGCGCGGCGACGCTCTGCATGCGCTGAGCGCGGCCGATATCGAGGCACTGATCGCTCACGGGGTGACGACTGTGATCGATTTGCGCAACCCGCAGGAACTGGCCCGGGAGGCCAATCCTTTCACGAATGATGCGCGGGTTCAGTACGACAATGTTGCGCTATTCTCGGCATTGGCGCCAGTCGAAATGATGGCGGCGCAATCACCCCATTTCGATATGGGTGACCGCTACTGCCAGGCGCTCGATAATTGTCAGCCGGCAATCGCCAAAGTGCTGAGGACAATTGCACATGCGCCGGAAGGGATCGTCCTATTCCATTGCACAGCCGGCAAGGACCGTACCGGTATCATTGCCGCTCTGATGCTCGCACATGCCGGCGTCGACGACGCTGTTATCATTGAAGATTACGCGCTGACCGGATCGATATTCTCTCCCTTGCTTGCAGACCTCCACGCACGGGCGGTCGCGCGCGGCATACCTTCCAACCTTGCGGACGCAGTCCTTGCGTCGGCGCCGCACAGCATGGCCCGCACACTCGGCCACCTTGCCAGACGTTACGGCGGCGTTGATTCCTATCTCACGAAGATAGGCTTGAGCCAATCCGACATCGCCAGCCTCGAGCGGCGGCTCTGCGTTTGAGCTTGCCTCGTCTCGCTAAAAACGACTTAGCGTAATGCCGGCAGCTGCAGTGGCGGCCGCCTGGTTATCAGGCGACCGTATCATAGCGGCAGGTCAGGGCAGCGTGTGCCCTGCAGCCCTGAACAGCCGATACCATTCCTCGCGAGTGAGCGAGACAGAAGAGCCGGCGGCGGCTTCGGCGACACGCTCCGGCTTCGTGGTGCCGAGGACGACCTGGATCTTTGCAGGATGGCGGGTGATCCACGCGACGGCAATGCCCGTCGGGGTTACGCCATAGGCTTTTGCGAGCTCGTCGATGGCGTCGTTCAAATCGGCAAAATTCTCGCGGTCACCTAGGAATACGCCATCGAAGAAACCCTTCTGGAAAGGCGACCATGCCTGCAGCATCATGCCGTTGATACGGGAATAATCGAGGAGGCCGTTGTCGCGGTCGACCGACTGGTCGAGCCCGGCCATATTGGCGGCAATGCCTGAGGCAATGAGCGGCGCATGGGTGATGCTGAGCTGCACCTGATTGACGATGAGCGGCTGCTTGACTGCGGTCTTGAGCAGTTCGACCTGACCGGGCGTGTGGTTGGAGACGCCGAAATGCCGGACCTTACCGGCAGATTCAAGCGTGTCGAAGGCTGCCGCGACTTCCTCGGGTTCGACAAGCGTGTCCGGCCGATGCAGCAGAAGCACGTCGAGATAATCGGTTTTCAGCGCTGCAAGCGATTGATCCACCGAGGCCAGAATATGTTCGGCAGAGAAATCGAAGAATCCCTTGCGGATGCCGACCTTGCTCTGGATGAGGAGTTTTTCGCGCTCGGCGGCGGTGAGCGAAATAGCCTCGCCGAAGCGGGCTTCACAGCGATGCGGTGCGCCTCCGTAAATGTCCGCATGGTCGAAAAACGTCACGCCGGCGTCGCGAGCGGCGCCGACCAGCTGCTGGATTTCGCCGTTGCTCATATTGGCGATCCGCATCATTCCGAGGATGATGCTCGACACATCGAGGTCGGCTTGCGGAAGCTTGTAGAATTTCATGGTGAACACCTCAGCGGTTGCGAAATAACCAAATGGTTATCCGCTTCTACGGGAACGGCGGTTGCGTGGCTAGCGGAAGCTGTCGCCATCAACGCTGATGTTTTCCCCAATCCCGCCCGCTGGCGTGGATCTGGCAACACCCTTTGCACGCAACTCGTATGATAGGCTAGACATTGCGGTGTTGCGGAATGGGCGTCGTCCGGCGAACTGGAGGAAAACTGCGTGGCGGATCGAACAAAACTGGCGGCATCCCGCAGGGGCATGCAGCGGGTGACACTGCGCACTGTGGCGCGATGAAGCAAAGTGACTATCATACCACGGCGGCACCGCAGTTTCAGGCAGATGATCCACTCGCAACCGTGCGGGATCTGGTCGAGGAGGGGGCCGTCGACGGTATCATTCTCACACATACGACGCCGGCCGATTGGGGAGCGGTCATGGCCGCCTCCATGGTGATGACGCTCCCGATCGCGCTCTTGTTCCTGTTCTTCCAGAGCCTTTTCGTCGGCGGGCTGACTGCAGGGGCAACCAAGGGCTAAACTGATCGAACCGGCGCGGTGTTTCTTATCCGCTCGAGCGACCTGCCGTTAGGCCTCGTCCTCACTTAACGTTTAAAGTCAAAGGCCTGGCCGGATGCACGAAGCTCTTCTAGGGTCTTGCCGACACAGCTGCCGCCCTCCGCGCCGCCGGTTGCCTTCGCGTGGCCATCCAGGGTGATCGTGCCGGCAATCCGTTCAGATGCCATATAGGTCGCGACACCGTCCGCGGAGATACGTGATATGTAGAAGGCATGATAGGTATCTTTGTATTTGCATTGGATGAGCAATGGAAATTGATCGAACGGATTGTCCTGCGCCTGGAGGGTGGTGAGCGGAACCGCCGCCAGCGAGACCAGGCCTGCAAGGAGCATTTTGGTCAATCCGTTTGAAATGCGACCGGATACGTAACTCATTGCTCAATTCCTCTTTTTACACGATCAATTCTGCTGGAATTTGCTGCCGCTAGATCGTCATTGCGATGAGTGCATCGTGATCGAGAAGGCGAACGACGCGTTGCAGTTTGCCGTTCAGGCGGAGGATGCGTTTTTCGCGGAGTTTCGTGAAGCACCGGGCGACGGTTTCGACGGTAAGCCCAAGATAGTCGGCGATATCGCTGCGCGACATCATCATATCGAATTCGCAATCTCGGGGATGACGATCGGCCATTTCATTGACAAAGGCAGCAACGCGCTTCAGAGCGCTTTGCTCGGTGATGACGAGCTGTTTGTGCTGTGCCTTTGCGAGGTTCGTCAGAGCAATATGGAGAAGGTCTATGGGGACAACTGTGTCCTGATCGGCGCGAAAGGGCCTGATACAGGTTTCGCAGACGGCTTCTGCAAAATCGGTTCGCACATTACCTGTCTCGAGTCCAAACCATTCGCCCTTGCCGCAAAAGGATAAAATATATCGCTGACCGCGTGCCGTGAGGCGGTAGATCCGCACCGCGCCCGCTTCGACCTGGTAGATCGCAAGAGCGTGTTCGCCTTCGCTATATATCGTTTCGTCGGGCTTGAGCCGGATTGATTGATCCCTGGCCGCTCCGGCAATGTGGCCATGGCGGTGGCCCTCAACTGTCGTTTGCTTTACGATCGTCTGGTTTTGAAGCATACGCGTCGCCCTCAATCCATATCGCAGCATAAGCAATCGCAGGCCGCGCCGGTATTCGATATACCCCTTACGTAGTGTTACTGAAGCTCGGGCTCATCGACCGGTGTATAAGGTCCATTCTCCTTGATGAGAGCGACACGATGTATCGCGGGAGGTCTGATGGCATCGGATGAAGGAGGAGACAGCCGCGCATTTCAAGATCCTGCGGGCGTGCGTGCGCAGCTTGACCTTATCCTCGCCAGTCCTGAATTCCTTGCCCCCGAGCGCGGCCGCCGTTTCCTGCAATATATTGTTGAAGAGACGCTTGAAGGCCGTGGCGAACAGCTCAAGGCCTATACGATTGCACAGGCGGTGTTTGGACGCGATGCCTCCTTCGATGCTCAAAGTGATCCGGTTGTCCGCATTGAAGCAGGGCGGATCCGACGCGCGCTCGAACGATACTATCTCGTCTGCGGCCGTGGTGATCACATTAAGATTACAATTCCCAAAGGAGGCTATGCGCCGCACTTTTCAGTGGAAGAAGACAGTTCGATTGCAGACGAAGTTTCCATCCCGCAGAACCACAAGACTAAGCGATGGTCCCTTAAGCAGGAGCGACCGGTGCGCTATCGGGATCTCCTGTTGCCGATCGGTGTCGTCGCGCTGTTCGGGGCAATTGCCATACTCGCCCTTATCCGTCCGCTTGAGGCCTATCTCTTTCCACCAAAACCATTACCGGCGCCGGCTACATCAGCGGTGAAGAGCAAGATCACGATTGTTGTCGATCCCTTTACCGTCCTTGGGGGCACTGCGCAGGGAGCTGATTTCGTGAAGGGATTGGCCGATCAGTTGATTGCAAAGCTCATGAAGATAGAGAATCTTATCGTGATTGCTCCGGGCAGGTCCAGCGTGGAAATGTCCGGCTTACTTTTCAACCTGCAAGGAAGTGTGCTCGTCGAAGGCGCGATCCTTCACCTGCATGTCCGCCTGATAAACGGCGCTGACGGTGCAGTTGTCTGGGCAAATCAATATGATCGAGACCTGCGCGGCCATGCCATTCTTGATGTTGAAGAAGAGCTCGCAGCACAAATCGCCATGGAGGTATCGAGCAGCCACAGGCTGAATAACGTCGGCGCCGGTCAATAGCTTTTATCTTGCCGACACAGCGCTGATGACCAGTCCCGCGGCACGCAGTCCGTTCAGGAAGCGTTCCTGGTCCTCTGGTCGTGGCAGTCGGAGCGAAACCTCCTGACGGATATTCGCCATCAAAACGGGCGCGTGGATATTGAGCCAATCTTTTTGCTGCATGGCCTCGCCCATCTTCCCGGCTGCTCCGAGGATGGATAGAAGCACAAGGCGATGCATGGGATTGTTGTCGAGATCGGACCGCCTAGACCATTGCTCAGCCTCTTCGATATCGCCTTTCATGAAGGCGCACAAAGCCATGCCGATCTCATAATAACCTCTGGCGCCAATACCCTTGTTGAGGGCGACCGACAGCAACTCGCAGCCCGATTGCCATTTCCCTGACATCGCCAGGCGAAAACCGTATTCGCCCGCGAGTTCTACATTGTCAGGGTCTGCGGCGTAGGCTGCGGTCCCTACCTTCAGGGCTTCGTCGATATCTCCGCTGAAAAAGTTCACTAGCATCTGTGCCTGCAGCACGTTGGGATTTCCCGGCGCAAGCGATATCGCTCGCTCCGCCGCAGTGTTCGCCAGTGCGAGAGGCAGGGTTGACGATGACATACCCAGCGCGTGGCGGAATCTGATCTCGTCGAGATAGACCGTGGACAGCAACGCCCAGGACACTGCGTCATCGGGAAAACGCTGCGTCGCTTGTTGCAAGCATTCGCGTACCGCACTGTGACTTTGCGCGGTCATGGTCTGGCGATAGCTGGTATAGGCAGGCATACAGATATAGGCGGTCTGGTCTCCCGTCTGTGCCGGTCTCGCTGGCTTATCCGTGTGGGTCTGGAAGATCACGCCATAGGGCTGTGCGATCGCATCGGCGATCAGCCGTGCGACATTGCCTTGAATCGCAAGCTCGTTTTGAGTTTGAAGATCGGCATCAAAATTATCGGCCCAGATGACGACTCCATCCGATTGGCGCACCAGTCTGGCAGCAGCCCGCAGCCTGCTTCCATCGAGCTGGACATTGCCCTGCAATGCGTAATCGGCAGAGGCGCCGTGCTCGCCACGCAGCGGATCGGCGACCACGACGATGTCGTCGAACTGGGCAAGCCGCCCGATAATGTCGTCCCTGAGACCCCGTGCAATATCCAAGCCGGCGTCAGCAGAGCTGCTTTCGGTGAAAAATTCGATGAACACCTTTGGCCCAGGACGTGTTGGCGTCACGACCGCGGTCGAAGCGTCACGCCAAGACAATGCGTGCGTGAGTGCGAGGATAAAAAGAGCCAGCACGACTGCGAGCGCAGCCCCGAGACCCAAAAGGGTGACCAATCCCGGACGATGCGTTTTCGGAAGCGAATGATCCTGAGCTTCGTATTCAGCGTCATGTGCCCTGTCCAGGATCTCTACCGGATCTAGTGGGGCCGGGGCACCCCGCGCATATTCGAAATGCGGGACATATCCGCCTTTGGGCACCGTGATGACGACGTCGTCCTCTTGGCCTGCGACGAGATAATAACGCTCAAGCGCCTTTCGTATTCGGCCTGCTTCGATCCGGACAACCGGATCGTTCTGCGGGTCGAACGAAGCTTCCCGACCGAAAACCACATTTGCGATCGTAAATGCCTTCAGGAAGCCTGATCGACCTGCAAGCGTCTCTTTAACGACGAATTCCAGGAAACTTCGTCCGCGTTTCGGCGCGTGAAATTCCTCGCTTGTAAGAATCCGTTCTACCTGCCGGCAGATCTCGTCAGCCGTCGGCCCAAGCCTACTGAAAGCACTGACCTTTGCGCTCCTCATGACCGCCCCTACGACAAGAGCACGCAATCATTTAAGACCTTTATAACCTATCATATCCCACGAGCCTGAGGTTGCAAGGCGTGTATTAGAATTATCGAAGATAAATGGCCGAACTGCCGGCCGGCAAAGTCTTTGCGGTTTCAAACGGTTGCGCCGCGGTATCGATGGTCATGGCCATTCGCATGAGTTCCGCCAGATTGCGCGCGCCCATCTTGGCCATCACATTGGCGCGATGGACCTCCACGGTGCGCGAGCTGATGCCGAGATGATAGGCTATCATTTTGTTCTGTAAGCCATCGAGCACGCCGGACAGGACCTGGCGTTCGCGGTCCGTGAGCTGGCGTAGTCGCGCCGCAGCATTTTCGCAATCGGTCACGGCGCTGCCGCACCACCCTTGCCTCATTGCTCCATTGATGGCTGCAATCAGGGTCTCTTCGTCGATCGGTTTCTCCAGAAAATCGGATGCTCCAACCTTCATCGCCTGAACCGCCGTCGCGATATCTCCCTGGCCGGTAATGATGATCGCCGGCACGTCTGCGTTTACGCGCCTCAATCGTCGAAGCAATTCGATGCCATGGATATCGGGCATGCTTAGATCGGTAACGAGGCAGCTTCGTCCTGACAGCGGTAGAAGATCCAAAAAAGTTTTCGCGCAACTATGTGCGCGAACCGCAAAGCCTGCCGATACCAGCAGAAACGTTAAAGATCGCCGGAGCGATTCCTCGTCATCGACGAGATGGATTGTAAGGTCATTCGCCATTGATTGCAGCCTCCACCAGCGGAAGCGAAAACGATAGGATTGCACCGCACTGCAATCCCTTGCGCGCCCTTATGTGGCCTCCGTGCGCTTCGATGATGCGTTTGGACAACGCCAGGCCCATGCCAAGTCCGCGCGGTTTACTAGTCACAAACGGGCGAAACAACGCCTCTTCGATCTCGGTGGCAATTCCGCAGCCATTGTCGGACACGTCGACAATCAGTTGCGAGAAATCATCGATTCTGGTGTGGATCTCGATAGACGGTTGCTCCACGCCATCGGTCGCCTCCACGGAATTGCGAATAAGGTTCGTCAACACCTGGATGATCTGGACGCGGTCTGCAAGCACGATGTCCCGCTCTGCTTCGAGTTGCAGATCGATGTGCAGGCCCTTCCGGAATGCTCCGGCGAGCGCAAGTGTCGTTGCGTCGGGAATCAAGGTGTGCATTGCTTCCAGTCGTTTGTCGACGGTGCCGTACCTTGCGAATTCCCTGATATTCTGGACGATCGTTCCTGCCCACAAGGCGTGATGCGTAATTTCGGACAAGGCTTCGCGAAGTTCTCCGCCGTGCCGGCGGCGGTCGTCTGTCACAAGGCGCTCGCAGCCCTCCGAGTAAGCGGTGATCGAAGATAACGGTTGGGACAATTCGTGAGCAAGCGTCGCGGTCATCTCCCCGAGCGCGACTATTCTTGCCAGACGCGCCAATTCACCTTGAAGCTCCTGAACCTGTTGCAATGTTTCGCGCTCCGTTCGGAAGTCCTCGAAGATCGCCGCAGCAAAGGGTTCTCTTTCGTCCTGCTCCCGGATAACGGTCAGGGAAGCTGGAAACTGAACACCGGCTTTGGTCGTTGCTAGGCCAGCGCGCACCGCACCCCGGTCCGCCCAGCGTCCCCTGAGCTGGACGCCCGGCGTCGAGGACCAGACGAGGTCGATCTTGCCATCGAGCAATTCTTCTTCCTCGTAGCCGAACAGGGTCACCGCAGCCCTGTTGCACGCTGAAATTCTATTCTTGCTACTCATGAAAAACACAGCGTCGGGCATGTGCTCATAGAGCTGACGGATCCAGTTCATCTGTGGCCCGTTCTCCTCCTGGGGCAAAGCATGCACAGGTTCGTGGCGCGCCATTTGCGATCCGATGAACGACTTTCGTCCCGTCAGGCTTGAAACGATGGAGCCGTATTTGGCAACATGCGGCGCCGCCTCCATCTTGGTGGACATGATGGTCTCCTCCGCCCCTTCAGAACTGGTCCAGTGCCTTGACTACCTTTTCCTTCTCAACAATAGCGAGAGTTTACCTCCTTTGGACGGTAGCTCGGAGTAGCATCGCGTAGGCTCTATTGGTCTTTTCCCACAACCCGACCTGCCGAAGATCGACCGGGCAGCGTTTGGCCCGGTCCCTTCACCATTGATCCCGCTCAATGCCTCCGGCTCTTCGTTCCGCTACTCTGTGGCACAATTGCCATACGGCCACTTGAGAGAGCTGAAAGATGAGGAAGTTTGCGCTTGCTATTGCTATCGCAACCGCTGCGCCGCTGGTGCTGCCCGTCGCCGCCGAGGAGGCCCGCAAGGAATACCGGCGCATGAATTGGGCAGAAAACCTGCCGGAGTACATCAACAGCTATCAGCGCAAGCGATTTTCGGTCGTCAGTTATCATACCGCACATGAAATCGGTTCGGTGCCTTCGCCGGGCAGTGATGAACATGTGAAGGCAATCCGGGCAGCTATCCGCTCCAACCCGTGGCTCGTTCAGCAATTGAAGGCCAGGAAATTGACACCAAACGATATCGAATGGGCGACGCGTGCCCGCAACGGCAATCTGACTTTCTACATTGAATGAGCGATCGCCCGCTACGCTGGGTTCACTGCGAAGAGAGTTCATGATCGCTGGTATGACGCCAAGGCAGGAATAGCGGAATGCAACATCCGAAGAGTGCTGGCAGGAGAAGCCACGTCGGCAGACCAATTGGCATACCGAAACAATGGCCTCTTGCCGGTCGGTGCATCGTCGGGGAGGGTTCGGTGATGTGGCGGCTGGTCATTACAGCTCCGTTCGGAGAGGATATAGAACTCGCCGTCATCGACGACGAAGGCACCCATGCCCTGGTTTTTCCTTGCCAGCGTCTGCCCGGCGGATGGGCCAACGCCGTGACCGGTGAGATGCTGGACATTCACCCGACCCATTGGCGCACATGGCAAAATCAACGATGCGACCCTTCCAATCTTCATTGAAAGGGGTGCCCTCTTCAACGGCCCGGAATTGAAATGCGCCCCGTCATCTCAGACGAATCTGGCATTTTGGGCGCCCAAACCGGAACATATAGTTTACCGTGCGGGGAACAATCCGGTTCCCTTCCGTCTTCGTATTGCAGACTTGCTATGAATACGGAGCTACCCATGAGCCGAGAACGCGGCCGCAGAAAACTGATGTTGCGGCTTCCGGATATCCGTCATCTTCTGGCGGAGATAACCAACGATACGCTCGCCGAGATGTTCGAGGCCTATGATCTTGCGGTCGATGCGTTGGACAGGTTCCGGACTCAAAGACCGAGGGAAGACAGGCTGATTTCAGAATATGAGCAGCTCTGCCGCGAAATAGAGCAGGAAGTCGTCGTCTACTGTACCAGCCGATGAACCTGCCAGTATTTATCCGATGTGTTCGGTTTCGAGTTCTGTGGTCGCCTGCGGCCAGGCCCAGGCTCTCAACAATTCGTAGAAGACGCTGAGGACGACAGGCCCAAGAAACAGGCCGAGGAGGCCGTGAGAGAGCGTGCCGCCAATGACGCCGATCAGAATGACGAGCATCGGCGTCGAGAGGCCTCTCGCCATCAGGATTGGTTTCAAAACATTGTCGACGACCGTGATCGGCACGGCAAGGCAGGTGAAGACAAAGGCAGTAACGGGTGACCAGGAGAACCACCCCCAGATGACGACCGGCAGAAGCACAAGTCCAGGCCCCAGCTGCATCACGCAAAGTACGAAGACCGCAAAGGTCAGTGCACCGCGTGCCGGAATGTCAAAGAACGCAAAACATAAACCACAGAGCAGAGTTTGCAGGAAGGCAACGCCGATCACGCCCCGTGAGACATTCCGCACAGTCGTTCCAGCTAGCCGCGCGAAGCCGACGCCCCTTTCGCCCGCAATCCGGCTTGCCAGCATCTTTATAGCTTCTGCCAGACGCGTGGCCTGAGTCAGAAACAGGCCGGACAGTATGATTGAAACGACGAAGCTCAGCACGCCGCCGCCGATCGAGGCGAGCTTTGCGACAATGACGCCCATGACCTCACGAACGGGCGCCTGAAACTTGATGATGGTGGACGCCAGGTTGTCCGCAACCTGATTCCAGATGTCATGGATGCGCTCGCCGACGACAGGCCATTCCATAATGGCGGCGGGTGCTGCAGGCAGCGTGAAATTTCCCGTCCGTAACTTGCCGATCAACGCCTGTAGCGCATCGGCAAAATTGACAGCAACAAGGGCGAGCGGCGCGATGATCAGGACGAGGCAACCGATGACGATGATGGTGGCCGCAATTGCCGGCCTGTTTCCAATCAGCCGCGAGAGTGCCTCAAACATCGGAAACAGCGCCACCGCAAGGATCGCCGACCAGATGACGATCAGTACGAAGGGTGCAATGAGAACCATCGTCCAATAGGCAAAAAGGCCAATGATGCCCAATCGGACAAGGTCGCTTACTCTCGCCTCTATCGAAATCTGGCCTGCATCGGTCTTCTGCGCCGGCGTATCGGCTGGCTGGTCCATCGTTGCGCCCACCACTTCCAGGCCAGCGCCGGTTACGGCGTCGTATCGGGTACGACGTGGCGGATGCTGCGATCCTCCATGAAGCCGGCCGGACGCTTCTGGCGTTTCCCGAGATCGGGTTCGTCAAACTTCACCCGTTCATAGGGAATGGATTGCAGGATGTGCGAGATGCAGTTGATCCGCGCGCGTTTCTTGTCGTCCGAAGGCACGATCCACCATGGTGCATGATTGGTGTCGGTCATCCGCAGCATCTCGTCATAGGCACGGGTATAATCCCACCAGCGCTGATAGGATTCCACATCCATGGGGCTCAGCTTCCACTGTCGCACTGGATCGTCGATCCGGCGCCTGAAACGCCGCTCCTGTTCTTCCTCGCTGACGGTCAGGAAATATTTGAGCAGAATGACGCCGCTCTCGACGATGGCCGCTTCAAAGCGGGGCGCGAGTTCCAAAAAGCGCTGCGCCTTCTTATCGCTGCAGAAGCCCATGACACGATCGACGCCGGCGCGATTGTACCAGCTGCGGTCGAATATCACGACCTCGCCGGCGGCCGGCAGATGGGCGATATAACGCTGCATGTAGATCTGCGATTTCTCGCGCTCGGTCGGTGCGGGCAGCGCCACGACGCGGAAGACGCGCGGACTGACCTTTTCCGTTATCCGCTTGATCATTCCGCCCTTTCCTGCAGCATCGCGTCCCTCGAAGACGATGACGATCCTTGCGCCGGCTTTCTTCACCCAGGCCTGCAGATGGGCGAGTTCGACCTGCAACCGGCCGATCTCCTTCTCGTAATCCCATGATTTCTTCTTCTTTTTGTCCTTACCGCGGCTCTCATCGCTGCCGATCTGCTTCGGCTCGTAGTTCTCGTCCATGGTTCTCCCTCCTTCTATCATCAAAGAGCGTTACTCGCCGGCATGGGACTACTGATTTGGTCGATATCGCCGATTAGTGTCCGCAGCGCTTCTTCTCTGCCGTTGAAAATATTGTCGGCGCCGACCATCTTGATGATCCCCGCCCGTTCGAGAATGATGCGGCTTTCGTCGCTGAGATCGGCAAAGGCGAAGATGATGTTCCGCTTCACGAGGATTTCCGCGACGGCTTCGAGCGCAGTCGCGCCGGTGCTGTCGATCTGTGTGATGGCGCTGGCGTCGAGCACCAGGCATTTGGTGCCCGAGGGAAGCTCCTTCACGACCGACGTCAGCCGGGTGCGTACATAATCGGCGTTATAGAACAGGATGCTGCCCTGAACCGCGAAGACGGCCGCGCCCGGGACGGGACGGGCCTCGGGATAGCGCTTGAGATCGAAGAAACCGTGCCGCCCCTCGATGCGGCCAAGAAGGCCGTCGCGCGGAAACATGGTCTGCCGCAGGAGATAGACGAAGGTTGCTATGATCGCGACAATGACGCCATTGAGAACACCAAAGCTGATCGCTCCCCACATGGCGATCAGCGCGAAGACGAATTCCATCCGGCTGATGCGCCAGATCTTCTTGAGCTCAGGGATATCGATCAGGCTGACAGCAGCCATTGTAAGGATGGCAGCAAGCGCGGGAATGGGAAGGATACGCAGTGCCCCGTGGAGGAAAACCAGCACGGCGATCAGGGCGACGGCGGAAACCAACCCTGCGACCTGCGAAACGCCGCCAGTCGATAGATTTATGGCGGTTCGAGAGTCCGACACGCTGACCGGAAACGAACCGAAAAGCCCGGGCGCTATATTGGCTGCGCCAAGTCCGACCAACTCCTGATTTGCATCGACCTCGTCACCGGTCCGCGACGCGAAACTGCGTGCTGCCACGATGCCGGATCCGAAGCTGACAAGAAAGATGGCAACCGAACCAGTGACGACTTTGTCGAGAGGCATCTCGTAAAGCGGAGGGAGGAAAAAGCTCGGAAGTCCACGCGGTATGTCCCCGACGACGGCAATGCCTTGGCCCCGAAAATCGAAAATCGCGGAAAGAGCGACCGAGACTATAACGACGAGAATTGGGCCTGGAATTTTGAAGGGAAAAAGACGAACGATCCATAGCAATGCGAACATGGCAAGCCCGAGAATGAGCGAAGGCCAATGGATAAGGCTGCTTTTGGCAAGCATTTCAACGAGCGGCTGGATCAAGCCATCCGATTCGATCTTCAGCCCCGTGAAGCGACCGATCTGTCCTACAAGAATCGAGAGAGACACGCCGGCAAAGAACCCGACCAGGATGGGGCGGGAAAGAAAGCTTGCGAGAACGCCAAGCTTCAGCAATTTGGCGACGAGATAGCAGGCGCCGACGCCAAGGGCGAGAGCCGCCGCGATGGCTACCCGATCGCCGCCGCTTGTCGGATCGGCGGCGATGATCGTGCCCATTGCAGCGGCCAACACCGACATTGACGCCGCGTCGGGTCCGACAATCAGCAGCCGGGAAGGCCCAAAAATCGCATAGGCGATCGGCGCGACGATACTGGCATAGATGCCAGTTTCCGGTGGTAGGCCCGCAATGGCGGGATAGGCAATAGCGCTAGGCAGGCCGACAGCGGCGATCGACAGCCCGGCCGGAATATCACTGCGAAGCCAGCCCCTATTGAAACCGGCCAAGCCGCGCAATACTGGGAGGTTGCCTATCACTGCTGGCTCCTTATGCTTTCACCGTTGGCTCCCCTTTGCGTTTCGCTATTCGCTGCATCGCCGGGATGACGCCAACCAGGCAATTGATGCTGATCGGTTTTTTTCCAGGAGCCCTGAGCGTGCCGAGCCGGTCGATCGCGTCGACAACACGGATATTAGGCCCGTTTTGGCGCTGAGGCCCGTAGCATCGCGTAACCTCTATCAGCGCGCGGCAGCTTGCCCTGCCTGTACGGATCACCTCCAGGGAAAATGAAGGGATGGGATCGGAGGGCTGGGTGACATTCTGGCCTCGCGGACCGAGTTCGCCAAGCCTTTTTTGGAAGCCGGCTAATGTAAGATCGCGTATTTTACGTCTGCTGCCGATCTGCTTGATATATATAGTTTCCTCATCTGCTTAGCGCAGCTTGATGGCGGGGGCGGGGATGGTGTCGGGAGAGCAAGGTTCGACATATTTGTCCGTCCTTGAGACGGCAGAGACCTATTTTCCCAACCAGAAGCGAGTGGTGCAACGTCTTTTCTACGCAAACGAGCCCTTTCACAGCATGTGTGAAGATCTGACAGCCGCGGCACAGGCACTCGCACATGTCGAGCGATTGCCGGAGGCGGTTCGGGAGGCGCGGCGGCTGGAATATGCTGACCTCGTCGATGCCCTCTTGAAGGAGATGGGGGAGGCGATCGCCCAATCGAAAATTGTGGTGCTCAGGCGGTCGCCGCAGAGCGGTCCAAAATCTCTGTAGGCGTATCTGTCGTTCAATGACCCAAGGGAGGTCCGTCCGTGATGAAAGCAATTTCCCGCAAGCTGCTTGGTGGATTGTCTGCGCTGGCGATTATTGCGTTGCAGCCGGCGCTCCCAGTGCGAGCGCAGACGCAGCCCCCTGTACCGGCAGCAGCGCCGGCGCAGACAAGTGCTGAACAGCCCGCAGCCGCGCTTCTATCCGATGATGAGCTTGAAGTGCTCGTGGCCCGGATCGCGCTCTATCCCGATGAGCTGGTTGCGGCAATTTCGTCCGCGTCTCTCTTCCCTCTGCAGATTATCGAGGCACAGCGCTTTCTGGAGGCAAAGAAGAAGAATTCCGACCTCAAGCCCAAGAGCGAGTGGGACGGCAGCGTTGTCTCGCTGCTCAATTATCCTGACATCGTCAAGATGATGAGCGACGATCTCGATTGGACCCAGTCACTCGCCGACGCGCTCACCAACCAGCAGAAGGATGTCCTGATCGCCATCCAGCAGCTTCGCGACGAAGCGGTGGAAAAGAATATCATCAAAACCGATGACAAGGTGACGGTCGTCACTGAAAACAACAACATCATCATCCGGCCGACCGATCCGGAAAAAATCTATATCCCGCAATATCCGCCGGAGATGCTCTATGAGCCGGGCTATGAGTCAGCGCCAATTTCCTATTACCCCGATTATTACGACAACTATTATTATCCCGGGGCGACGTTCTTCGCTGGCGCTGTGACCGGCCTTGCCTTTGCGGCCATCGTCAACTGGGACGACTGGGGCGTATGGGGCGGCCGCTGGGGTGGCGACATAGACATCGACTGCAACAACTGCCTGAACGACCGCAATTTCAACGGAAGGCTGAAGTGGAACGATGTCAACTGGAACAATGTCGATCGCAGCAAGATCAGCATCAGCAAGGACCAGCTTGCAAAGATAGACCGGTCGACGATCAAGTCCGGCCTGCAGGGCGATAATCGCAACCAGTTGCGTAACAGGGCCAACGACATCCAGGCGAGCCAGCTGCCCGCTAATCGCGCCAACTCGGCACGTGCGCAAGACATTCGCAAAAGTACCGCGCAGGGCCTGAAGGATAGGCCGCAGGCAAATCGACCAACGGCAGGTAATCGGCCGGCCGCATCCCGGCCTGAAGCGCGTCCTCAGAAGGCAGCCAATCGCTCCTCCAAGCCCGCACAGAACTCCGTCAAGAAGGCCAACAAACCGCAGATGGCCGCAAGACCTGACAATCGCGGGCGCCAGCCGAGCGCGCTCGGCAATCCCCAATCCGGTCGGCGTGAAGCCGTTGCCTCACAACGAGGGGCGCAGAGCATGGGCGCCCATCGCCAGTCAGCCCGTCCCCAGCAGCGGTCGCGCCCAATTCCGCATCGTGGCGGTGGTGGGCGAGGTGGCGGCGGCCGGGGTGGTGGCGGACGCCGGTGAGGCCTCTTTCCAGCTCAGGGAGCTACATTATGAAACGTCATTCGACCGTAATTCCGATTTTGCTTGCGGCAGTCATCTGCGCCGTGCCGACAACGCCGGCGCTTTCGCAGGCGCAAACAGATCTCGCCGAATTCAGGGCAGCGACGCCGTCCCCGAAATTCGACAGTCCAGAGCTTGCGCTCGACAAATTGAAATCAGCGCTGGCTTCCGGCCGTATCGAAGATCTCGCGGCTCTGCTCGGTCTCAACGCTGACAAGTTGCGATCCAGCAACGAGGCGACGATCGCTTATGGTCTGATCCGCGAAGGCGCCCAGCGGCAGGCAGTTTTGCGGGATATGGAAGGCACGAAGATCGTCGCCATCGGCGATCGGCTCTGGCCTCTTCCGTTTCCGCTAACCGAGGGCAAGGACGGCAAATGGTCCTTTGACACTCAGCGCGGCCTGGAGGAAATCATCAATCGTCGCGTCGGCGAAAACGAACTCGCCACTATCGACACCATGCATGAATACGTCGCCGCCCAATATCAATATGCATCCGAGGACCGTGATGGCGACGGCATCTATGAATTCGCAAAGAAACTGATCAGCAGTCCGGGCAAACTTGATGGCCTTTACTGGGATCCGAACGTCTATCCCGAGGAGAGCCCTGCAAGCGCTCTGGTTGAGACGGCCGCTTTCGGCGCCGCTAAACGCGGCGACGGCTACTACGGCTATCGCTATCGCATTTTGACGTCCCAGGGAGACAACGTGCTTGGCGGCAAGCAAAACTACATCATCAACGGCTATATGACCGGTGGCTTCGCGCTCATCGCGTGGCCTGTCAAATATCGGGTCACCGGCGTGCAGACGTTCATCGTCAATGGCGCGAACGTCATTTACCAGCGCGATCTAGGACCGAAAACGGAAGAGCGCGCGGCGGCGATCAGAGATTTCAATCCGGATGCCAACTGGACCGTCGTAAGCGAATAGCACCTCAACCGGCGGCGTCCTGCGCAGCCGGCGGAGGGTGCAAGGCAACCGTCAGTGTGCGGCTGGTGCGAGGAGAGCCCGCCAATCAAGCGGACGCCAGTGGAGTTTCGATCCCGGCGGCAAAGATGAGCCTGTTACAGGACGGGCGGGTGGGCCAATGGTTTGGGAACTTCACTCGATCTCGGTCGCTTTCAAGTTTGATATTCCTTCGCGCATTCCGGCTTTTACCGGTCAGTCGACAGGCGGTTCCCAGGTGAGGAAGAAGCCCACGTCTCCCGGCATGCCATCGGGAAAGTTGATGATCATTGCCTTGAGCCCATAGCCTTGTGGCTTGGCAACTTCTTCAAACAGTTCGAGAAGTTCCTTGGCTTTTCCCTGCAGCGTTTTCTGCCATCCGGGTAGATTGTTATTGATGGCCCGGCCGCTATCTGTGCAGAATGTCGAGGGGAAACTATAGATCAGAGCCTCGTATTTTCCGTCTGCAGCCGCCTTCATCACTAGCCGCTTGATGACGGCGCGTTCCGTTTCTCCAACATGTTTGCTGAAAAAATCCTCGACGAACTCAGAATGTTTCTTTGCTTCGCGCTCTTTGATCCTTTCATTGCGCTCCATCTCCAGAAGCTGGAGTTCCAGAGCACGTTTGCGCAGATCTTCGGCACTCGTCATGGGTTGGGATGTGGACGTTTCAGGTGATGTCATCGCCGCTTCCTCCAGAGTATGAAGATAATGATAGGGCGCGTGGGGAGATGAGGGCAGTAAAATACGCGTCCGCCTCGGTAGGATACGGTATCCTACGTCAGCACACAGCTTACCCTGAATTGCTCGCTTAGGTCGCAATCCGTTAATGCGTTTGCCCTTAATTAGGCTGTTCGGTTGAATGCCATTGCCGTTACGCCAACTCGCGTTTATCGTCAGCAGAAGCATGCTGCAGGTTGTAGGCAATCAGGATTTGAGGGCAGCCGATGACAAATGCAGGCGTTGACAGGGGTAGCTGCAGCATCCCTTCTCAGGAAGAGGTGGAACAGCAACTCGAGCGTATTCTGTTCAGCCCGGAGTTCCGTCTTCCGGAACGGGCGAGGCGATTCCTTGAATTTGTGGTGACTGAAATGCTTGCGGGCCGCCGCGATTATCTCAAGGCCTCCACCATCGCGCAGGCGGTTTTCGGCAGAGACGCGAATTTCGATGCCCAGCAGGATCCTTGTGTCCGCATCGAAGCAGGGCGGCTGAGGAGGGAGTTGGAACATTATTACCTAACCGCCGGCGCTGCTGACCGGATCGTCATCACAGTTCCCAGAGGCGGCTATGCGCCGGTCTTCGAGGTGAGGCAAGGTGCTGAGCCCGCAGGTACGTCGAAACCCAGGCCCTCCGGTCAACCGATATCAGGGGGAGGCGATGCGCAGCAGCCGAAAGTTATTGGGGATACGGTCAGCCGAGACAAGACGAGTGGGCTCTGGTCACGACCCGGATATAGGCTCCTTGCGGGAGGTGCGATTATCCTCCTCGTCTCGGCAGCGATACTTCTGCATGCACGCTTATTCGATACGGGAGACGAGAGGGTGGTGGGGATCGGCAACCGCCCCACCGTCGTCGTCGAACGCTTTGAAAGTGCCTCTGAAGGAGGGCTTGCATCCGATATCTCTCAAGGCATCACCGACGACATCATCGAAAAACTCGTCCCCTTCAACGACATCGTGGTCGCCGCCGCGCTGCCGCGCAATAGAGAGGGCCAAGCTTCACCGGAGCCACTCTACACTCTCCAGGGAAGCGTTCGGCTGGAAGGAAGCAATCTGCGTTCAACGGCAAGGCTCGTGCGTCGGGCGGATGGCGTGGTCATTTGGGCGAACAACTACGATGCCGACATGAAAGTGCAGGGCGTCCTGAAAACGCAGTCGAGCCTCGCTGAACATATCGCCACGGCGGTTGCACGGCCGTTCGGCGTCATGTTCAAGACGGACACCGCCAGCATTGCCGGAAGTGCCGATGCTTTTTCCTGCATTCTCTCCTACTATAGCTATCGCAGCGAGATGACTGCGCAGGCGCATGAAGCGACAAAATCCTGTCTGCAGCGGGCCGTTGAAAAGAACCCCGATGTCTCCAATACTGTCGCTTTTCTATCGCTGATCCATCTTGACGAGTTCCGCTTTCCGTACCAGCTGAATACCAAGCCGACAGCCGCCACACTCAATGTTGCTAAAGAACTCGCCGAACACGCGGTGCGGCTCGACCCGAAGAATGCACGTGCTCTTCAAGCACTGATGCTCGCCACTTTTTTCAGCAATGACCCGACCGGAGCCCTGCGTGTCGGCGAGGCCGCCTATGCCAGCAATCCGAATGATACCGAGGTGGCGGGTGAATACGGCTTGCGCCTGTCGATGGCGGGAAAATGGGACACGGGCTGCAAGCTGATTTCCGAGGCCATAAGCAGAAAAGCCGGACCACGTGGATATTACGAAGTCGGAATGGCGCTTTGTGCCTTCATGAGGGGTGATACGCAAGCCGCGGAACTCTGGTCCCGAATGTCGGACCTGAACTACAATCCGATGCATCGCCTCGTATTGCTCTCCATCCTGGGCACGCTGGGAAAAACCGCGGAGGCCAATGAGCAGCTCGACTGGATCAAGCTCAAGTCACCAGCTTTGATCCCGAACGTCAGGCAAGAAGTCGCCAAGCGGCTGGCGCGGACCGAGGACCAGGAACGCTTCTTTGCGGGGCTAAAGGCTGCCGGCGTGCCGGTGTCAGATCAGGTGGCAGGGAACTGAAACGTCCGCTTCGCTGTGCAAGCCTTCAGCTTTTACAATATGATCGCCGGTTCACTCTACTGCATAAGCTGTCAGGGAGCTGTGCTCGCTCAGATCAAACACATGCGAAGCCGACATCATGGTCATCCGGCCGGCGATTACCTTCGACAAAATCTCGATCCGTATGCAGATCGCGTTCGCTCATCGCAATCAACCCCACCTGCAAACTCCCGGGCACCCTTCAGACCCGGGGAGTGTGACATTCCAACTTTGCAGAAACAGGACACTTTAACCTTGCGGTGGAGGAGCTAACCCAAGTGCGTCACGCCTGTTTTGCAGGGTAGGGGATCACACCTGATCCTGCAAATGCGCCATGAACACCTCGGCCTACGTTTGTTGGCGTTTTCGACAGTTCCCTTTTGCCACGGTGCACTCGGGTCGCAGAACCAGCTGCGCGCGCCGATCCCTTCTTCCAAAGCCCTGAATCCGGCAAACTCGGTACCGCGATCAAAGGTGAAGCTTTGACGCGCAAAGGCTGGCAGAGGAGAAAAAGCTCTGATGATCTCGTCCATGATCGGGCGAGAATGCCGGCTTGGTTCTTGATGAGAACGGTATAGCGGCTCTTGCGCTCCACCAGAGATGTCACATTGGCATGGCCGAGTGGACGTTCGAAGATAAGGATATACGATGCGAGGCCGGAAACACACCGTCGCGCGGCTTCCTGGAGCGTAGTGGACGACGTTTGCGGCGCGCTTCCGGGAGATACTGATAGAGGCCAAGCCCGTAATCTTCCTTGCTGTAAATGAACCGGTAGATTGTCTCTTTACAGACGCGCACGAGGCTGCGCCCCTCCAACAACAGGCGACCAGCGATCTGCTCAGGAGACCAGCGTGCCTCCAACTGGGTGATGATCTCCTGCGCAAATTCGGGTGCCGCCGCAGCTTTCTCAGCCGGCGTCGTCGGTCCTTGGAGATATCGTGCGCGACCGTGCTGTAGTAGCCGTCGTAGTCCGGCAGTTCGCGATCATGAAACGTGTTGCGCTTGATCTCGCGGTAAATGGTGGAGCGGTGACGGCCAAGTTGGCGGGCCATTTCGTGGACGGGAACATTTGCCGCCATCAGCTGCTGTAGGCGTCGTCGGTCGGCGAGAGCAAGCTGCGTATAGCATCGGGACATGCCAAAATCTCCAAAGTGAAGCCATTGAAATCATTGGCATGTCGCACTTGGAAATAGAATGTACCCCTGCTGGTTCCAGATTGAATGCAACGCGGGTTGGAATCTATATGATCTGGTCCTCCATAGCCAATAGATGCTGGTTGAAGATCTCCGTCGGTGTCTGAAATCCCAGGCACTTCCGAGGCGTGGCATTGAGCCGGTCACACAAAGAACGGATCTCCTGATTGGTCACGTCCAACACGACGGTTTCCGGAGGCAGGTACCGACGAACCCGTTTGTTGGTGTTCTCGACCGTGCCTTTTTGCCACGGCGCTTGCGGATCGCAGAACCAGGCTGCCGTTCCCATGCCCTTTTCCAGCTCTCGCCATGAGACAAATTCGAGGCCTCGGTCGAACGTCAGGCTTTGCCGGGCTTTCGCGGGCAGGGGTGCTAGATGACTTACCAGTTGGTTCATGATCGGTTTTGAACGCCTGTCGTTGTTGCGGAATAGAACGGTATAGCGGCTCTTGCGCTCGACGATCGTGGCGACATTGGCGGATCCATGCTCCTTCCGGAAGATCATCAGATCGGCCTCCCAGTGGCCGAATTCGCTGCGTGAATTGATGGCTTCAGGCCTATTTCGAATGGCGCATTCGATTGGAAAAACGAGACTTCTCGGCTTGCGCGCGTATCTTGGACGCCGTTTCC
>NZ_SLZK01000005.1 GCF_004341105.1 Rhizobium sp. BK418
TTGATTTCTTCAGAACGAGGAACTTCGTCGCCAGCAGCGCCGCCGCCCTCGTCAGTGAGTGGGCTTATAAGCCTACACCCGCAAAACAGTCAACAGGCCTTTTTCAAAAAAATCGTTTTTCTCGTATCCTGTTGTTTCTTCATGGGATTTTATATTGGTCATTGGAATTCGCTTGTTTCCCGGATTCCCGATCGCGCTGATAGAGGCCGCAAAACATGACTGTTTGTCGGTTTTCTTGTGGAAGATACGATTTTGATCCAATTTGCCCCGACATCATCACATTCTACTGGTCTGAGGAAACACACACGTTTCACGCAGGCATGCGCACGTAAGATGCCCATTCCGGTGTGATTTGACTTCAGTGCCCAAAATATGCACATCTTTCGCCCCAGCCAGGATGGCCCGCGGATGCTCAGAACGACATCGAATGTAAGGATGCGAACTCCACTGCCATGATGACGGAGAAAATGATGATCCGCTCGCTCGGCAGCGAGCCTCCGCTTCTGGCAGACGGGCGACGCGCACCCGACCGGCGCGAGGTTTCGCTTCGCTGGCTTTCGGGCACGTTCCTCACCGGCATTACCTCTTCAATCCTTATGGGGGTCGCGCTTTTTGCCGCCCTCGACGGCCGCCAGCAGCTGGCAATCCCGGCAGAAGCCTATGCGTCCGCTGCCGATGCGCATCAGGATACGTCTGTGACCCGCGGTGGCCGTCTGATCGCTCCCGTCATCGCGGCAAAGCCATCCGACCGAGCCATCATGGAAGTCTCGACCGTGGTCCATGACGGTGAGAAGGAGGTCGTACGCCGCCAGCCCTTCTCTCATGTGAAGATGATGTTGGCTGCCAATCACGTTGCGACTGAGGATTATCCGGACTTTGATCCCCTGGCGATCTTCTCGGCCGATGAACCGCAGCCAGCGCCGCAAAGCCGCACGGGTGCGATTTACGGTTCCGATGTGGAATCCGAAGTGGCACTGAAGACCATTCCTTTCCCAACCGGCAAATCCGACCTCAACATGGCGCCCGGACTTTCGCTTGATGAAGTCGAGGAGAACGTCCGCTCCAACGGTTCGGTTCTGACGGACGGAAACGCCCAGCTCGCCGCTCTCTACTATGTCGATCCGCGCCGCTTCTCCAATGAAGACAACGACGTCGACCTGACCGCTGGTCTCGCGGCCCGCGTCCTAGAGCAGAACATGACGGTCTCAGCGCCGGAATCCATCACGCCGCAAACTGAGGAATTCGCCGACGACATCCTGCCAGTGCGCCAGGATATGACGATCGCCAAGGCGCTTGCCGATTCCGGCTACCCGCAGCCGCAGGCGGACGGCATGTCCGGTTATATCGCTCCTCTTCTCGGAACCGATACGCTTTCGAAGGGCGACGTCCTGCGTATCGGCATCATTCAGAAAGGCGAGCAGGCGAAGATCATTCGCGCCAGTATCTACCGCGGCACCCGCCACCTGATTACCGTTGCACTCGATGATAGTGGGCGTTTCGTAGCCGGCAGCGAGCCACCCATGCTGGATGCGATCGCCACCGCCTTCGAGGACAATTCCTTCGCCCCAGCCGCCGGCCAGAACCTGCCGCGCGTCTATGATGGCATTTACCGCGCAGCGCTCTCCTATGGCATGACTCCGGACATGACGGCGCTGATCATCAAGCTGCTCGCGGCCAATGTCGACTTCCAGGCGCAATTGAAACCAACGGATTACCTCGAGGCCTTCTTCTCCGTTGCCGACAGCAAAGGCCAGGCGACCGAGGATTCCGAACTTCTCTACGTCAATGCCCGCTTCGGTGATACACTGACCCGCTTCTATCGGTTCCAGGATCCGGAAGACGGTACGATCGATTACTTCGACCAGGACGGCAAGAGCATCCGCCAGTTCCTGTTACGAAACCCCGTTCCGAACGGGATCTTCAAGTCTGGCTTCGGCATGCGCCGCCACCCGATTCTCGGCTTCGCGCGCATGCATACCGGCGTCGATTGGGCAGCCCCGCGCGGCACGGCGATCATCGCGGCCGGTAACGGCACCGTCGAAAAGGCTGGCTGGGATTCCGGCGGCTATGGCAACCAGACGATTATCCGCCACGCCAACGGCTACGAATCCTCCTATAACCACCAGAGCGCCATCGCCAAGGGCATCGTGCCCGGTGCCAAGGTGCGGCAGGGCCAAGTCATCGGCTGGGTCGGCACAACGGGTGAATCCACTGGTCCGCATCTGCACTACGAGTTGATCGTCAACGGCACCAAAGTAGACCCACTGCGCATCCGCCTCCCCGGCGGCAAGTCGCTTCAGGGCGAGGCTCTTGCCAAGTTCGAGGACGAGCGCAAGCGCATCGACACACTGCTGAACACCCAGCCCGCTACTGATCAGGTCGCAAGCAAATAATTCTTCCTTTCTGCGGAAACAAAAATGGCGGCTCTCGGGCCGCCATTGCCAATTGTCATCTGTGCAGCCTTATGCGGCTTCACTCACCGATTGCTTCGACCGGAACAGCAACCGGTCCGAACCGCTGGTGATCTTGACCGTCGATCCATCCGGCACTTCACCCGAGAGGATCTGCTCGGCAAGCGGATCCTGGACGAACTTCTGGATCACCCTCTTCAGCGGACGAGCGCCGTAAACCGGGTCATATCCTTTGTTCGCCAGCCAATTGCGGGCATCCTCGTCGAGATCGAGCACAATCTTGCGCTCAGACAGCAGCGAGACGAGCCGCTTCAGCTGGATATCGACGATCGCGCCCATTTCCTCGCGTTTGAGGCGGTGGAAGAGAATGATCTCGTCGATACGGTTCAGGAACTCTGGCCGGAAGTGACTGCGAACCACTTCCATCACCTGATCGCGAACCGTCTCGCTATCATCGCCCTCACGCAATTGCGTGAGATATTCGGCACCGAGGTTCGACGTCATGATGATCATCGTGTTGCGGAAGTCGACTGTCCGGCCCTGACCGTCAGTCAAACGACCATCGTCCAGCACCTGCAACAGGATGTTGAAGACATCGGGATGCGCCTTCTCGATCTCGTCGAACAGCACGACCTGATAGGGCCTGCGGCGGACGGCTTCCGTCAGCGCACCACCTTCATCGTAACCGACATAGCCGGGAGGCGCACCGATCAGCCGGGCCACGGAGTGCTTCTCCATGTATTCCGACATGTCCATGCGTACCATCGCCGACTCATCATCGAAGAGGAAACGGGCGAGCGCCTTGGTGAGCTCCGTCTTGCCGACACCGGTCGGACCGAGGAATATGAAAGAGCCGATCGGTCGGTTCGGATCCTGAAGGCCGGCTCGAGCACGGCGCACGGCGCGTGAAACCGCCTGAACAGCATCGCCCTGACCGATCACCGACTTCGCCAACTCGTCTTCCATGCGCAGCAGCTTGTCGCGTTCGCCTTCCAGCATCTTGTCAACCGGAATACCGGTCCAGCGGGAAACGACGTGGGCGATATTGTCGGGGGTCACGACCTCCTGCACCATCGCATTGCGGCTGTTGTCTTCTTGGCTTTCGGCATCGGCAAGCTGCTTTTCGAGACCAGGGATTACGCCATAGGCAAGCTCGCCGGCGCGCTGGAATTCACCCTTGCGCTGGGCGATCGCCAGTTCATTGCGAGCATCGTCGAGCTGCTTTTTCAGGTCAGCGGCAAGACCGAGCTTCTGCTTTTCCGCCTGCCAGCGGGCCGTCAGCGCATCTGCCTCTTCCTCAAGGGAAGTCAGCTCACCTTCCAGCCGCTTCAGCCGATCGGCGGAGGCAACATCGGTCTCCTTCTTCAGCGCCTCGCGTTCGATCTTCAGCTGGATGATGCGACGGTCAAGCTCATCGAGTTCCTCCGGCTTCGAGTCCACCTGCATGCGCAGGCGGGCAGCGGCTTCATCCATCAGGTCAATCGCCTTGTCCGGCAGGAAGCGGTCCGTGATGTAGCGGTTCGAAAGGGTCGCAGCCGCAACCAGCGCGGCATCGGCGATGCGCACCTTGTGATGCTGCTCATACTTTTCCTTCAACCCGCGCAGGATCGAGATCGTATCCTCGACCGTCGGTTCCTCGACCATGACCGGCTGGAAACGGCGAGCAAGGGCCGGATCCTTCTCGACATGCTTGCGGTATTCGTCGAGCGTGGTTGCGCCGACACAGTGCAGTTCGCCGCGGGCGAGGGCAGGTTTCAGCAGATTGGAGGCATCCATAGCCCCATCCGCCTTGCCGGCGCCAACCAGCGTATGCATTTCGTCGATGAAGAGGATGATCTCGCCGTTTTCAGACTGAACCTCGTTCAGAACAGCCTTCAGGCGCTCTTCGAATTCACCCCGGAACTTCGCACCGGCGATCAGGGCACCCATGTCGAGCGCCATCAGCTTCTTGTCTTTCAGACTCTCCGGCACGTCGCCATTGACGATGCGCAGCGCAAGGCCTTCGACGATTGCCGTCTTGCCGACGCCAGGCTCACCGATGAGAACAGGGTTGTTCTTGGTGCGGCGGGAAAGAACCTGGATCGTCCGGCGGATTTCGTCATCGCGGCCGATGACCGGATCAAGCTTGCCCTCGCGGGCTTCACTCGTCAGGTCGCGTGCATATTTCTTCAGGCTGTCGAAGCCCTGCTCGGCACTCGCGGTATCGGCCGTACGACCCTTGCGAATGTCATTGATCACCTGATTGAGAGCCTGCGCAGTCACGCCGGCATTCTTCAGCGACTGATAGGTCGAGGCAGAGGTTTCGATCGCCAGCGCCTGCAACAAACGCTCAACCGTGACGAAACTGTCACCGGCCTTCTTTGCAGCCTCTTCGGCCGTGGAGAAAACCTTGGCGAGCGGCTGGGCGAGATAGATGTTACCGCCACCGCCAGAAACCTTCGGCAATTTGGCAAGCGCTGCATCATTGGCAAGGCGCGCAGCTTTCGCATCACCGCCGGCACGTTCAATCAGCGAAGCGGCCATACCTTGATCATCATCGAGCAGGACCTTGAGAACATGTTCCGGCGTGAATTGCTGGTGTCCCTGCGCAAGCGCATAGGTCTGCGCGGACTGAACGAAACCGCGCACCCGTTCGGAGTATTTTTCGATATTCATATGTTACCTCCATGAATCGCCCTGCCCTTCATAAGGCACAGACCGATGATTGAGATTGAGCTCCCTCAAAAGGCAAGCCCCGTTTGTCGCCGTTGAGATTTGCGGCAAACGATCTGGGCAGGATATGGTGGAGAATCCCAAGAGTTTAAAGGGGTAACACACCGGAAAACTGTCGCCGGCAAGCCGTCCCTGCGCGCGCTATCTGCCATCAACGCGACATCCGGCAGGCATCCGTTTCTGTCGAGAAGTCTTCGATCGGACTGGGGCGCGGGACATCAATTCGAAATTCCATTTGTGGTCGGTCGGCGCCCAGCTGGCGTCCTTGCTTTTGAGCGCCTGCGGCCGAAGTAGGATCGATCGCCATCCTTGTTCCTGACGCAAACTTCAGGCGGCTTCGCAATAGAAAAGGCCGCCCGGAAAGAGCGGCCTTTGAAAGTCTGCGTTTGAAGTAAGCTTATTCGGAAGCGGCCTCGGCGAGAGCCGGCGCGTCCACGGGAGCGCCTTCTTCGCCGGCCGCTTCGCCTTCGGCACCACGGCGCGGGCGGCGGGGACGGCTGCCGGCGTTGCGGCGGCGGGGCTGGCGCTCGCGCTGCGGCGCGGCAGAGCCTTCCTCTTCCATGGCGACCTCGGCAGGAATGCCTTCGATATCCGGCTGCGGGCCGGTTCCATCGATCACTTCCACCTCAGCCTGTGAGGGCGCAGGTGCCGCGGCCACTGGCTGCTGCTGTTCGCGCCGCGGCTGGTGCGGCGGCTGAATGACGACGACATCGTCATTGTCTGCCGTATCCAGTTCGTCGCCATCCCGGTCCGCATTGTCACGATCATTAAACTCGTGGCGGTCATCGCGCTGAAAGCGCTCCTGCATCTGCGCCTGTGCGGCGGCGATGATGCGATTATAGTGCTCGGCGTGCTGCAGGTAGTTTTCAGCAATGACGCGGTCTCCGGAGCTCTGGGCGTCACGGGCGAGCTGGGCGTATTTCTCCGCAATGTGCTGAGCAGTGCCGCGGATCTTCACATCGGGGCCGGAGCTGTCATAAGTCCGGGTCAGCGGGTTTCCACCCTTGCGGTTGAAATTGTTGTTATTGTTATTTCCACCGCCGCCATTGTTATTGTTATTGCCACGCCCTCGACCGCGCTTGTTCTGCTGTCCTGGCCTCATCGATCGTTCACCTGAATTCTCTGTTTGTGATTGGATACATGGCACCAACCGCCAAGACCGGTCTATCCGGATCAGGGCCTTCGTGCCGCAAGCATAGTGCGCCTTCGCGCCGACCTGCCGCTTGTCTTCAAGTCAGTTTGACTGATTCACACATTGGGTCGTGTTCAACCTTTGAAACTCTCGTTTAAAAGAGCAGACCCCCGAAGCTGAGCAAGTACCGAACGAATCTCGTTCATTCCTATGCGCCCAACGCGTGAGCGCAACCTATATTGCTTCCTCGGGAAATCCAAGCCTTTTCTTCGCAATAGCAACAATGTCCAGTTCGATGCTGCAATTTGTCGCCGATCATGTCGGCGAGAACACGAGCACTCTGTCGTTCTGACCATAATCTCTAACGGATTTGAGGCACTTGAAGCCTTCCGCTTCGAAGATCGCCGTCACATCGTTTCGCTGATCATAACCGATTTCCAGTCCGACGACCCCATTCGGTCGTATGAACCTTGCCGCATCCTTTGCTATGGCTTTGTAAGCGTCAAGCCCATCCGGGCCGCCGTCCAGAGCTGCAGCCGGATCAAATTTCGTCACTTCGGGAGCGAGATCGTGAATGACATTGGAAGCAATATAGGGCGGATTTGAGACAATCGCATGAAACGTCCCGTGGATGTTCTCGAACCAGTTCGATCGAATGGTTGTGAATCGCTCCTGCAATCCGTTTCTTTCTGCGTTTGATCTTGCCGTTTCAAGTGCATCGGTCGAAATATCGCTGCCGACGCCTGATGCTTCCGGGCATTCACTTAGGAGCGCAAGGCAAATCGCTCCGGTCCCGGTTCCGATGTCCAGAATATGGAGATTGCCCTCGATCTTTGCAAGGTCACGCAGATAAGGAATAATCGTATCGACGAGAATTTCGGTATCCGGCCGCGGCTCCAGCGTGCCTGCGGAAAGCCAAAGCGGCAGGCCGTAGAACTCCCGCTCGCCAAGAATGCGATGGACCGGCTCGTGCTTCAATCGCCTCGCGATCGCTCGACCGATGACCTCTGCCTGCTCCTGCGAAATCTCTTCACGACCGGCTGTTAACATCGCGGTCGGAGAAAGCTTCAGCAATCCGGCGATCAGCAGCCGCGCATCGGTTTGCGGATCGTCGATACCCGCTTCCGTGAAAAGGCGCCGGGCCTCGGCAAGCATTTCTGAAACCGTCGGCCCGGACGCAGTCATTGCTGTTCGCCAAGCTGTGCGAGCTGGCTCGCCTGATAGTCGGCCAGCAGCGCATCCACCACTTCGTCGATCTCGCCGACCATCATCCGGTCGAGCTTGTAGAGCGTCAGGTTGATGCGATGGTCGGTCACGCGCCCCTGTGGAAAATTATAGGTGCGGATGCGTTCAGAACGGTCGCCCGAACCGACCTGGCTCTTGCGGTCGGCGGAACGTTCGCTGTCGGCCCTCTGCCGCTCGGCATCATAAAGACGCGAGCGCAGCACCTGCATGGCCTTTGCACGGTTCTGGTGCTGGGACTTTTCCGAGCTGGTTACCACGATGCCCGTCGGCAGGTGGGTGATACGCACTGCCGAATCCGTCGTATTGACGTGCTGGCCGCCCGCACCGGAGGAGCGCATCGTGTCGATGCGAATATCTTCCGGCCGGATTTCAATATCGATTTCCTCTGCCTCGGGAAGGACCGCAACCGTAGCCGCCGAGGTATGGATACGCCCGCCCGCTTCCGTCTCCGGCACCCGCTGGACACGGTGCACGCCGGATTCGAATTTCAGCTTTGCAAAGACGCCCTTGCCGGTGATCGTCGCGATGATTTCCTTATAGCCGCCGGCTTCGCCTTCGCTCGACGACAACACTTCGACCTTCCAGCCGTGCGTTGCGGCGTAACGCTCATACATGCGGAAAAGGTCGCCGGCGAAAAGAGCCGCCTCGTTGCCGCCAGTACCGGCTCGGATTTCCAGGATCGCGCTCTTCTCGTCGGCTGCGTCCTTCGGCAAGAGCAGGATCTGGATCTCGTTCTCAAGCGCCTCGATACGCTCTTTCACGTCAGGCAGCTCAAGTTCTGCAAGGTCGCGCATGTCGCGGTCGACAGACTTGTCCTCGAGCAGCACTTCCAGATCGGCAAGCTCGCCGATTGCTTTCTGATAGGCGCGGATCTTGGTCACGACCGGCTGCAGTTCGGAATATTCGGATGCGAGCTTTACATAAACGTCAGCCGAAGGGCCAGCCGACATGCGCGCTTCGATCTCACCGAAGCGGCGCTCAAGCTCGCGCATCTTTTCAATGGGAAGCTTCGCCACCCCTTGCTCCTGTTCTTCTTATATATGTCTAAAGGGGAATATTGTGGCTCTCAGCGAAGCGGGCAAGCACCTCGCGCATCGGCACGGTCGTATTCCGGTCGTCCAGCGCCTCATTGACGACCTTCGTCAGTGCCCCAACGTCGAGGCCGAGCAGCATCGCCTTGACGGGACCAATCGAGGCCGGCGACATAGAGATGGAACGGAAGCCGACGCCGAGTAGGGCCATGGCCGAAAGCGGCTTCCCGGCCAACTCGCCACACAGCGTCACGGGCGTTTTGTTGCGATCCGCTCCGCGCACGATATCGCGCAGAATCCGCAGGAACGGCCGCTCCAACGGATCGAAGCGTTCGGAAACGCGGGCATTGCCGCGGTCGACCGCCATAGCGAACTGGAAGAGGTCGTTGGAACCGACCGAGACGAAGTCGACCGCATCCATCAACTCATCGAGCTGCCAGAGCAGCGCCGGCACTTCCAGCATCGCCCCGAACTGCAGCTTACGAGGCAGACCATGACCGAAGCGTGAAAGATGTTGTACTTCCTTCTGCAGGAGTTCACGTACCTGCCGCAGCTCTGAAACCTCGGTCACCATCGGCACCATCAGCTTCAGCTCGGCACCGGCCGCAGCCTTCAGCATGGCGCGCAACTGCGTGCGCAACAATCCAGGCCGGTCGAGCGACAAGCGGATTGCCCGCCAGCCGAGTGCCGGGTTCTCTTCCTCATGGCCGCGGAAATATGGGACAACCTTGTCGCCGCCGATATCGAGCGTCCGGAAGGTCACAACACGACCGCCCGCCTGCTTCAGCACATTGCGGTAGAATATCTCCTGCTCTTCCGCCTTCGGCATGGTCGAGGCGATCATGAACTGCAGTTCAGTGCGGAACAGGCCGATACCTTCTGCGCCCGATTCCGCCAGCTGAGGTAGGTCGACCAGCAGGCCGGCATTCATCAGAAGCTGGATGCGCTGACCATCCTTGGTGACCGGCTCGACGGAACGCAGCGCCCGGAACTGCTCCTGCCGCCTTGCACGGAAGCGAACCTTTTCTTCATAAGAACGCTGATGCTCCGGCCTTGGCCGGATATGCACATGCCCCTCGTCGCCGTCGATGATGACGGCGTCGCCATTTTCAGCGAGCGCCACCACACCCGCCGCCTGGCCGATGACAGGAATGCCCATCGCGCGTGCGACGATGACCACATGGCTGGTGACCGCACCTTCTTCCAGCACCAGCCCGCGCACATTGGCGCGCGGATAATCGAGGAGCTCCGCTGCACCCATGGCGCGTGCAAGAATAATCGCGTCGTTCGGGAAGCCCTCAGCCGTCGTGCGGCCCGTATAGCCGGTCAGAACGCGCAGCAGCCGGTTCGCAAGATCTTCGAAATCATGCATCCGCTCGCGAAGATACGGATCGGTAAGACGCATCATGCGCGCTTTGGTGTCGCTCTGGACCTTCTCGACCGCCGCTTCCGCCGTCAGGCCGTTGCGGATGGCTTCTTCCAGCTTACGCACCCAACCCTGGTCATGGGCGAACATGCGATAGGTTTCGAGCACCTCGCGATGTTCACCTTCCATGGAAACATCGCGGCGCGACAGCATGTCGTCGATGGAGATCCTGAGCGAACCCATGGCTTCCGCCAGCCGCCGGATTTCCTTTTCCGCATCCTCGTTGAGCAGATTGTTGACGACGATGCGCGGCTCGTGCAGCACGACGTAGCCGAGGCCGATCCCGTCATTGTACGTATCGCCGTCGATCGTGACCGAGCGGGTAAGGTCAAGTTCAAGGCCGGGCTTGGTGATCTTCTTGAGTTCACCTGTCGCGATCATCTCGGCGAGAACCATCGCCGTCGTCTCGAGCGCTTCCAGCTCCTCCTCGCGATAATTGCGGCTCGCCTTGTTCTGTACGACGAGAACGCCGAGCGACCGGCCCGTGCGCAGAATCGGCACGCCGAGGAAAGAGTGATAGATCTCTTCGCCTGTTTCCGGCAGGTAACGGAAAGCCGGATGCGACTGCGCGTCAGAAAGATTAAGCGGCTGTGCCGATGCGGCAATCGTACCGACGAGGCCCTGCCCCATCTTCAGCTGCGAAAGGTGGACGGCTTCCTTATTGAGACCTTCAGTAGCATAGAGCTCGAGAACACCGTCGGCGCGCAGCACGTAGACGGAGCAAACTTCCGCCACCATGTTGCTGGCGATCTGGCGCACGATCCGATCGAGCCGCTCCTGCGGCTCCAGTGGCTCCGCCATCAACTCGCGCAGCCGCTTGAGCAGCACGCGCGGACCGCCGGAAAGGTCTCTCATTGCGACTCAAGCTCCCCGAAACAAACGCTTAATGCGGCCAGAACAACCGGCCGCATCTTCAACCTGAAGGGGCAGGCCGCCCGCTGGGAATCAATTTTTATCCAGACCGTAGCAGGAATGCAAAGTTCTGACAGCGAGTTCTGCATAAGGACCATCGATCAGGATCGAAATCTTGATTTCCGAGGTCGTGATCGCCTTGATGTTGATGCCTTTTTCGGCCAGCGCCCGGAAGGCTGTTGCCGCCACACCAGCGTGGCTGCGCATGCCGATACCGATGACGGAAACCTTCACCAGCCCCGATTCGCTCTGCGCGACGTCATAGCCAATCTTCTCCTTGTTGTCGGAGAGAACCTTGATGGCCTTCTCGACATCACCGGAGGGAACGGTGAAGGTCATATCCGTCTTCGAACCATCTTCGGAGATATTTTGGACGATCATGTCGACATTGATGTGGCTTTCGGCGAGCGGCCCGAAGATCGCGGCAGAAACGCCTGGCCGGTCGGCAAGACGGCGAAGCGAGATCTGAGCCTCATCCTTGGCATAGGCGATGCCGGTGACTACTTCCTGTTCCACGATTTCATCCTCGTCACAAATCAGCGTTCCGGGAGGGTTCATGAGGTCACCCATGCCCGGAGCATCGGGATCCTCGAACGACGAACGCACGAAAGTGCGCACCTTGTGCACCATGGCAAGCTCGACCGAGCGCACCTGAAGAACCTTGGCGCCGAGCGACGCCATTTCCAGCATTTCTTCAAAAGCGATCTTCTTCAGACGCCGCGCCTTGGGCTCGATGCGCGGATCGGTCGTGTAAACGCCATCGACGTCCGTATAGATGTCGCAGCGATCGGCTTTGACAGCAGCTGCGATTGCCACGGCCGACGTATCCGATCCGCCGCGTCCGAGCGTCGAGATACGATTGTCAGGGCCGAGGCCTTGGAAGCCAGCGACGACAGCAACCTGCCCCTCGCCCATGCGTTTGATGATATCGGCCCCATCGATTTCCACGATGCGAGCTGCGCCATGTGCATTGTCTGTGCGGATCGGGATCTGCCAGCCCTGCCAAGAACGTGCATTGATGCCCATGCTCTGCAGCGCGATTGCGAGAAGGCCTGACGTAACCTGTTCGCCGGAAGCGACGATGGCGTCATATTCGCGTGCGTCGTAGAAGGGCGAGTTGGCGCCGATTACCTTCGGCATGTTCTGCACCCAGCCGACCAGCTCATTGGTCTTGCCGGACATGGCGGAAACGACGACCGCCACTTCATGACCGGCATCGACTTCACGTTTCACATGGCGGGCAACGTTCTTGATGCGGTCCAGATCAGCGACGGAGGTTCCGCCGAATTTCATAACGATGCGTGCCATAAGCCTCTACCACGACCCGCGCGCGACTGCCGGAAAACGGGATTTGCTTCTCCGGTACGCCACGCGTTCACAATCCGCCGGGAGACGCATTGCCCTCCCGGGCATCAGAAAACCTCGGCTGCCGAATGGCCGAAGAGCCCGGAAATACTGGTTTCTGGAACGCTTCTAGCCCGCCAACCAAGGACGAAAGTTGGCGCGTCTCTTAGCGAGTTTGGCAAGGGGTGGCAAGGGCGGGGAAAGGGTGAAGTGGAGACGGCAGGAGTTCGCTGGAAACGGTCCGCGCCGCCCCTGCAAAACATCCCTTTCACCATACCCGTCAAATCGGAGCATGAAGGCGATTGAACTTAGTGGCCCGAAATGCGTTTAAACAGCAATAGATAAGTCGAGAAAGCTGGTGAGCAGAATGAGAAGATTAGCGATAATTGCACTGTCGATAGTAACCGCATTCTCCGGAATGCCCGCTTGGGCAGGGCCGGCCTATACGGCAAACCCTGTCCAGTCGGCAGTGCAACCCGAAGCCACCGGCGACCAGGCCGAGCTTCTTCAGGTGGGCTGCAACAATTTCACGAAATGCCCTCGTTATAACCAAGGTTGGGGCCGCAATTACCGCTATTCGGACCGTTATCGCTATGATCGCGGATGGGACAGGGACCGCCGCTATTATGGCGACCGCTACTACCGCGACCGGTATTATCGCCACCATGACAATACCGGGGCTATTATCGGGGGCTTGGCCGCCGGGGCGCTCATCGGTGGCATCATAGCCTCGCAGCCGCGCGTGCGGACGGGCAGTTCGCATGCCGATTATTGCTACAGCCGGTATCGCTCATACCGCGCGTATGACAATACGTACCAGCCCACATACGGCCCGCGCCGTCAGTGCCGCTAAATCCGCATTAGCTAGGATCCGAAACCCCGCGAAGACGCGGGGTTTTTTACTGCCTTCAGACTTGCTCTATTTTTAGCGGTCCATGCTAACCGGAGCGCCCTTGACTTATCACCTCGATCGTCCGACTTCACTGGCAGGACAAAGGAGCTGGCAATATGACCGAAGCGGCAAAGACCACCATCGACCAAAGCGAAGTCGATCGCTTTTCCGCCATGGCGGCCGAGTGGTGGAGCCCAACCGGCAAGTTCAAGCCGCTGCACAAGTTCAATCCTGTTCGCCTGGCCTATATCCGCGACAAGGCAGCGGAGAATTTTTCTCGCAACCCGAAGAGTGCCAAACCGCTTGAAGGTCTGCGCGTGCTCGATATCGGCTGCGGCGGCGGCCTTCTGTCGGAGCCGGTTGCCCGTATGGGAGCCGACGTTGTCGGCGCGGACCCGTCTGAAAAGAACATCGGCATCGCCTCGACCCATGCCAAGGCATCAGGCGTTGCGGTCGATTATCGCGCCGTGACAGCCGAACAACTCGCCGAAGCCGGCGAGACCTTCGATATCGTGCTCAACATGGAGGTCGTCGAGCATGTGGCCGATGTCGAACTTTTCATGAATACTTGCGCCGGCATGGTCCGGCCGGGCGGGCTGATGTTCGTTGCTACCATCAACCGCACCATGAAGGCGGCCGCGCTTGCCATCTTCGCCGCAGAAAATGTCCTGCGCTGGCTGCCACGCGGCACGCATCAATATGAAAAGCTGGTGCGTCCCGAAGAGCTGGAAAAGCCGCTTACCACAAACGGCTTCGAAATCATCGACCGCACGGGCGTCTTCTTCAATCCGCTGGCAAACCAGTGGAACCTGTCGAAGGACATGGATGTGAACTACATGCTGCTGGCAAAACGACCGGCTTGATCCGACGGTCTAGATTTTCAAGGTTTGGACAAAAGCGAGCAGATCCTTTTGGGTCTCGGCATTGCGCGCGGTAAGCTCTTTGACGCGGTCGCGATCGATCACGATTTCCGCCCCGTCAGGCCCATAGGGCTGTTTGAAAGTGAAGGCCTTCGGGCTTGCGCCGTGGTCGGCAAGATATTCGAGACGCTCCACACCCTCCTGCCAGTCCGGCCGATGATAAGCTGACACCCACCACAGGACCAGCGGCGGCCAAGTTTGCTTCACATTCCATTTGCGGGCATGTTTCAGCGCGTCGGCGTGAACACCATTATAGGTGAAAGCCATCAGAGACTCGATATCGACCCACAATGACAGGGAAGATGGCGCGGAGGTAAAACCGCTGCCCTCGATGTAACGCGGAAAAACCTGCGGCCCCCAGCTTCTGGGGCCGGGATATCCGGGATAGCCGGAACGGCCAATGAAGCCGCATGCCCGGGCGGCAGCTTCGAAATTCGCAGGTTCACGAAGAACGAAGCCTTCGACGGCCCGGCTGTCAGAAGGTGCGACATGCAGGCCAAAATTATAGAAGGCCAGCCTCGCAGTCTCCATATCAGTTCACGTCTTCAGGCAGGATCGGCAAGGCAGCAATCTCTATGCCCTCTTCCACCAGTGACTGGGCTTCATCGGGCGTCGCCTGGCCGATAATGCCGCGAGCATCCACCTCACCGTAATGGATCTTGCGGGCTTCTTCGGGAAAGCGTGTTCCGACATCTTCGGAATTCGCCTTGATAGTGGCAATGGCTTCCTTCAGCTTCACGAAGGCCTCGCGGCGGGCCGCATCCATGGCAACCGTTTGCATTTCTTCCTTCTTGCGTGCGGTCGAAACCGATGGCGCCATCAAAGATTTAGAGACGGAAGCGGAATTGCACACCGGGCAAGTTAGAAAGCCACTTGCAACCTGCCGGTCGAAATCGGCACTTTCAGAAAACCAGCCTTCGAACTCGTGGGCATTCTCACAAATAAGGGAATAGCGGATCAAGCTGCTGCGCCTCCTGAAACTTCCCCCGCAATCCTCTCGATGGAAAACTCCCGACCATTCTTAAGGTTCGGAATCTTGTCATGCGCAGCCTTCACCGCCGCCAGATCGATCTCTGCCAGAATGACCGCCTCGTCGGTAGGGCCAGCCGAAGCCAGCACCTTCCCCCAGGGATCGATAATCATCGAGTGGCCGAATGTCTCCCGTCCATCCTCATGCAGGCCGGCCTGCGCAGCAGCAATGACGAAAACCCCGTTCTCGATGGCGCGCGCCCGCAGCAGGATTTCCCAATGCGCCTCGCCCGTCTGCTTCGTGAAAGCCGCCGGAACGGTTATCACTTCCGCACCGGCAACCGCCTGCGCACGGAAAAGCTGCGGGAAACGCACGTCGTAACAGATGGTGAAGCCCATCTCGGCGAAAGGCAACGACAGGACACGGGCCTCCGATCCTGCCCGATAAGCCGCACTTTCGCGCCAGCTCTCGCCATTGTCGAGATCGACGTCGAACATATGGATCTTGTCGTAGCGATTGAGGATCTTGCCGTCAGGCCCGAAGAGAAAGCCGCGATTGGCCATCTTGCCGTCATCGAGCGCAATCGCCGTGGAGCCGATATGCATATAGATGGCAAGCTCAGCTGCAAGCGCCGAGCCGGTCTTGACGATGATGTCATTGCTCTCATCACGCAGCACTTCCTTGGCCGCGGCACGGTTGCGCTGCAGCATGCCCGTCATTTCGGGCGTCTGCACGTAGGTCGCACCCTTTGCGGCTGCTTCTCGGACGAGGCGCGCCATCGACGCGGCATTCCGCTCCGGATCGACACCCGAGCACATTTGGATAGCGGCGGCCGTGAAGCTCATTTCCCTTCCTCAGGCTGCCAGCAGCGGATCGAGCTTGCCTGCCCGATCGAGTGCATAGAGATCGTCGCAGCCGCCGACATGCGTGCTGCCGACGAAAATCTGCGGAAAGGTGGTGCGGCCATTCGACTTGCCGAGCATTTCCTGGCGAAGCTCGGGTGAAAAGGTCGCGTCGTGCTCGACATAGTCCACGCCCTTCTCTTCAAGCAGAGATTTAGCGCGTGCACAAAAGCCGCAGAACTGCCGTGTATAAATGGTAACAGGTACCATGAATGATCTCCAGACGATGCTGTTTTCTTATTGTCATATAGTTTCTGCAAAGGCCCTTGCAAAGGTCAAAACCGTGATATCGGCAGCACCTGCCTTGCGTAGCACCCGCGTAGCCGCACTGACTGTAGCACCTGTCGTATAAACGTCATCGACGAGCACGATGCGTTTGCCGAAAACGTCATTCTCTTTATTGGCGGCGATAACAAAAGCGCCGCGGACATTGTCCTCTCGCGCCCGCACGCCCAGACCGACCTGTTGGCTGGTCCGCTTTGCGCGCAGAAGGGTTCCGGGCAATAGCGGTTTTTCGGCAAGCCGGGCCAGATGTCGGGCAAGTTCCGCCGCCTGGTTGAACTTGCGCGAAACCATACGAGTGCGATGAAGGGGAACTGGAATGATGGCGTCGGAGCGCTGGACCATGCCATCGGAAGCACGCAGCATCCAGCCGGCCATCATCGGGGCAAGGTCGGTGCGATCCCGGTATTTGAGACCATGCACGAGGGTGCGAATGGCATTGTCATGTGCGGCTACCGAACGCAGCCGGTCGAATGGCGGTGGGTTGGCAATGGCCTCGGCGCTCAGAATGCCAATGCCGAGATCGTGGGAAAAAGGAATGCCGAGCACTTCGCAATAAGGCCGCTCGATGAAACGGACGTCGGACCAGCATTTGGAACAGAGCCCACGATGGCCACCCGTCGAAATGCCGCACGCTGCGCAGGCTGGTGGATAGACCAGATCGGCGAGCACAGAGAACGGCCGCAGAAGCCGCGTCCATACCCGTCCCTTCTCTCTTTCTGTCTCGATCATCCCCATATGAAGAGACTAGCGTGTCACGCAGCAAAGGAAAATCGTCTTGCCGCCTGCGGGACAGGAGAATATGGACATCGCCATGGATACCATCTTCGACAAGGCGCAGATCGCCGCAAACCGTCGCCGCGCGCTCGCGAATGGCGACCTGAAGGCGGGGTTCCTGCTCGATATCGCCGCTGAGGAATTGGCGGACCGCTTGGCCGTCGTGGAACGCAGTTTCGAACATGCGGTAGAACTGCACGGTACCACAGGTGTCGCCGCCCATGCGGCGATAGCGACCGGCAAGGTCGGCAGCCTCACTCGCGTGGAAAGCGACATCCGCTATGTGGCACCAGGTGAGCCTTTCGTCGAAGCACCGCTCGAAGACGTACCGCTTGCGCCCCAATCCGCCAATCTGGTGATTGCACCGCTCAATCTGCATCTGACGAACGATACCCCCGGCGTCTTCATCCAGATCCGCCGGGCATTGAAGCCGGATGGGCTGTTCCTCGCTGCCATTCCGGGCGCCGGTACGCTGCAGGAACTGCGCGAGGTGCTGCTTGCAACCGAAATCGAAATGACCGGCGGCGCAAGCCCGCGCATCATCCCCTTTGCCGACGTGCGCGATGTCGGCGGCCTGCTGCAACGGGCAGGCTTTGCGCTCCCCGTCATCGATGCGGAGAATTATACGGTTCGCTATGATTCACTGTTTCCGCTGATGCGCGACTTGAGAGCGATGGGTATGACCAATCCGCTGGTGGCCCGCAGCCGTAAGCCGCTGACACGCAGCTTCTTCCTGCGCGCAGCGGAAATCTATGCCGAGCGCTATTCGGATTCGGACGGCCGTATCCGCGCGACATTTTCAATGATCTACGTGTCGGGATGGGCGCCGCACGAAAGCCAGCAGCAGCCGCTTAAGCCGGGATCGGCAAAAGCCCGGCTTGCCGATGCCCTGAAGGTGGAAGAACAGAAGCTCAAGCAGTGAGGCCTTGGTGGCGGCTCAGTTGATCGTCAGGTTGTTATCAATGGTGTTGAACATGCCTTGCAGGCTGTTGGTGAAGGTACCCAGGCCGCCAATGAGGGCAGCGGCCATCAGTGCTGCGATCAATCCATATTCGACCGCGGTTGCACCTGTTCTGTTTGCCAGAAACTTCTTTAGCAAATTCATCAATCCAACCCTTTTTGCGCCCAAGATGACAATGAAATTGACGGTCTCCCCGCGGGAGGCTTCATTTCCTCAGCAGCCGGCGCCGACACCGTAGCCCTGGACGACACAGACCGAACCAGGTGTATCCTGGAGGACGCTGCGGCGGATCGTATAACGCTTGCCATTCTCGGTCTTCGGGATCGAGCCAGTGGTGATCGTGTCAAAATCCGCCGGCGCGCTGGCGAGCACGCTCTTTTTGGAGGAATCTGCCAGCATCGGCGTCAGGATAAGGGTGAGCGCCACCACGGCCGTACCGAACAGAAGGGCAATATTCAGTGCCCCCGTCCTGCGCGAAGCAGACGAAGAAGCCTGTTCCTTCTCACGCACAGCTTTCCAGAAATCGTCGTCCATGACGTCAAGCCCTTAAATACACACACGCCAATTGCTTGAGTGAGGCCGATCATTGCCAGAAGGTGCTAAATGATCGATTAATATCCACAGGCGAAATCGCCGTTTCGAGCCAATAATCAGCAAGAGCTAAAGTAAATCCTGGAGTACCGGGATGAGCGGTTCGTCAGCCGGCGGCATCGGATAATCGCGCAGCGCCTGCGGGCGCACCCATTTGATCGCCTGTCCCTCGCGACCGTGCGGAATGCCTTCATAGCGACGGCAGACGTAGAGCGGCATCAGTAGATGAAACGCATCGTAGCTGTGGCTGGCAAAGGTCAGTGGCGCCAGACACGGCACCTTCGTCGTGATGCCGAGCTCTTCGTTCAACTCGCGCACCAGCGTCTCCTCCGGCGTCTCGCCGTGCTCAACCTTTCCGCCCGGGAATTCCCACAAGCCAGCAAGCGATTTGCCTTCCGGTCGCTGTGCCAGAAGGATACGCCCGTCGGTGTCGATCAGCGCGCAAGCGGCGACGAGGAGAAGCTTCCTTCCCGCCCCACTCATTCGCAACGCTCCCGCCAGTAACAATAGTGATAGACATCGCGGAAACCGAGACGCTCATAAAGAGCGATTGCCGGTGCATTGGAAAGTTTCACCTGCAGCCAGGCGGTGCGGGCGCTGCGCATCCGCGCCCAGCGCAAAGCCGAGGTCAGGATTTCGATGCCGAGCCCTTTGCGGCGATGCGCGTGGGCAACCGAAAGCGACATGATGCCGGCAAGATCGTTGTCCTGCACGCAGAGAACGGTTGCTAAAGAGCCGTGGGCTGCATCCTCGATCATGAAGAGCCCCGACGGAGGCTTGATCGCCGAGATGATCTCGGCGAGCGCCGGCTTCAGCGAGACGGGCGCATGATCGACCGCAAGGTTGGCATCGACGAACCGGCCGATATCGTGGGTCGGAAGATGATCGAGCGTATCGGGCAGATCGGCCTGCGACAGATCGCAAACCATGACGGCCGTCTCATCGAAACACTTCCATCCCTGTTCCTTGATCAGGTTGACCAGAACAGGCGAGGCAAGCGGTGTCTCACGCACCACGGCTGGACGGCCATAAGCCTCGAACTTGCGGCTTGCCTTCTCCAGCCGGATTTCGACGTCGCGGTGATCGGAGGGATCGAGCGGAACGATGGAATTCAGGCGATTGGAGGGATGTCCCGCCGTCAGGCGGACCTGCCAGCTTCCATCATATTGCACGGACGCCGCCGGCCAGGCACGAAAGCCCACGGCTTCCAGCCGCCGGACCAGCGGCAGATTCTGCTTCGGAAGGGATGCCTGCATCAACGAACGATCAGCTCCGGTAGTCGCCATTGATCGCAACATATTCCTTGGTGAGGTCGCAGGTCCAGACCGTGGCCTTGCCTGAACCCAGGCCAAGATCAACCTTCACAGGAATATCCTGCTTCTTCATGACGGCGGAGGCTGCATCTTCGGAATAGGAAGGGTCTCGCTCGCCGTTGACGGCGACGCGCACATCGCCGAACCAGATGGCTAGCCGGTCGCGATCAGCCATTTCGCCGGCCTTGCCGACGGCCATGACAACGCGGCCCCAGTTGGCGTCCTCACCGGCAGCCGCGGTCTTGACCAGCGGTGAATTGGCGATGGAAAGCGCAATCGTCTTGGCGGCGGCATCGCTCTCCGCACCGGTCACGGTGATTTCGAGCATCTTCGTGGCGCCTTCACCGTCACGAGCGACCTGGATCGCCAGATCCTTGAGAAGATCGTTCAGAGCCGAACGGAATGCATCGAGCTGCTGATCTTCCGCACTCGTGATCCGCACTTGCCCGTCGGCTGCGGCAGCGCCCGTCGCAAAAAGCATCAGCGTATCCGACGTCGAAGTATCGCTATCGACCGTCATGGAGTTAAAGCTCGGTTCGACGCCGGCAGACAGGAGCGACTGCAGGGCGGCAGAGGCAATATCGGCATCCGTGACGACGAAGGACAGCATGGTCGCCATGTCGGGTGCGATCATGCCGGCACCCTTGGCGATACCATTGATTGTCACCGTGACGCCGCCGATTTCGGCCGTGCGGGTCGCAACCTTCGGATAGGTGTCGGTGGTCATGATGGCCTTGGCAGCCTCGAACCAGAAATCGCCCGTGGCATCGGCCTGCATCTTGTCGAGCACACCGGCAAATTTGGTGGCGTCGAGCGGTTCGCCGATAACACCCGTCGACGCAAGAAAGATCTCGTTTTCGCGGCAGCCGACAGCAGCAGCAGCGGCCTTCGCCGTCAGCTCGGTCGCAGCGCGGCCCTTCATGCCGGTGAAAGCATTGGCGTTGCCGGAATTGACGACGACGGCACGAGCCGTACCGTGCGGCAGGTTCGCCCGGCAGAAATCGACCGGTGCGGAGGGGCATTTCGACTTGGTGAAAACGCCCGCGACAGCCGCAGGCGCATCAAAGACCATCATCAATACGTCCGTCCGGTTCTTGTACTTGATGCCGGCGGAAGCGGTCGCCATGCGCACACCACGAAGTGCGGGCAGCGAGGCAAAGGTTTTCGGGGCAAGCGGAGAAACGGTAGCGGACATGGAAGCGACCTGCCTATGAGCATTTCCAGGCGAAATGGAAGCGGCTCGCCGTCCGGAAATGCGACAACAAACGATGTTTGAGCATCATGCCGAAGAGTGTGAGCGGCTTTCGGGCGACATCATGCTCTGTTTTATGAATTAGATCCGGATGATTTTAGGCCGATCAGGCAAAAAATCATCCGGATCTAATGAAGAGCCCGGAAGAACCGGGCCCTGATGCTTATGATTACTGCTGCGGGGCGGGAGCCGGGGCGGGCTCAGCGCCCGGCTCTGGCTGCTTGTTTGCGTCTTCGTAACCCTTGCGGAGCGTTTCGTCCATGATATCGACCTTGGACTTGGCCTTCGCATCGTTCAGAAGCGCAAGATATTTGTCGCGCATGACGAGCTGACGAACCTGGTCCTGAACTTGTTCGAACGGCGGCGGCGGAGCGTCACGCTTATCCTCGACCTTAATGACATGATAGCCGAAATCGGTCTTCACAGGGGTCTTGGAATAGGTGCCTTTTTCGAGAGCGAAGGCTGCATCCTCAAATTCCTTGACCATGCGCCCGCGGGTGAAATAGCCCAGATCGCCACCGTCATCCTTGTTCGGATCGGTGGACTTTTCCTTGGCAAGCTCGGCAAAGTCCTTGCCGGAGTCGAGCTGCTTGATGACGTCCTTGGCCTCGTCCTCAGTCTTGACGAGGATGTGGCGGGCGTGAACCTCTTCTTGCTTCGGCAAGCCGGCGACTTCCTTGTCGTAGCGTGCCTTCACGTCGGCATCGGTCACGGTGTCGACGACATGCTTCTTGAAGTAGGCGTTGTGAAGCTCACGGTCGGTCAGATACTGCAGGCGCTTCTTGAAGTCGTCGGTCTGATCGAGCTTCTCGGCGGTAGCGTCTGTGGCCAGCAGCTTGACGTCGATCGCAGCAGACAACGCGGCGACCTTCTTCTGATCGTCCGGGAGCTGTGCGAGCTGCGGGTCGAGATTGGCGACAGCCAGATCGAGTTCCGACTGGTGGATTTCCAGATTGCCGACCTTGGCGACGACGGCGTCGTCAGCATAGGCCGGAATCTGGAAGGCGACGAAGGCCGTAAACGCCAGCGCAGCAAGTTTGTTGGTGCTCAACATCAAATAACCCTTCACAATTATACCCGCCGGCTTCAGCTTTCGTGAATCCAGCCCGAAAACAGGCTTCAACATCGGAATGTGGCCTTTCTATATCGGCCAAATCCGTTGACATCATTTGCCCCCCCTCTTATCTGTCACGCAACCTCGCGTCCAGAACAGTTTCCGGGCGTTTTCAACGCGCGCCTGTTTTTCGGCCGGGTAGCGAATAAGAAACGTCGGGGAAGAATATTCAGAAAGGACCAGTCATATGGTCAGCTTTGGCGGTATTGCCCGCAAGTTATTTGGCTCAGCCAACGATCGCCGCGTGCGGTCCTTCCAGCCGAACGTCGCCGCAATCAACTCTATAGAAGAGAAAACCAAGGCGCTGACGGACGAGCAGCTTGCCGCCAAGACGGTGGAGTTCCGTGCTCTCCTCGCAGAAGGCAAGACGCTGGACGATATCCTGATCCCGGCCTTCGCGGTCGTTCGCGAAGCCTCCCGCCGCGTCCTCGGCATGCGACCTTTTGACGTACAGCTCGTCGGTGGCATGATCCTGCATTCCAACGCCATCGCCGAAATGAAGACCGGTGAAGGTAAGACGCTGGTCGCTACACTGCCGGTTTATCTGAACGCGCTTGCCGGCAAGGGCGTGCATGTCGTCACCGTCAACGACTATCTCGCACAGCGTGACGCCGCGACCATGGGCCGTCTTTACGGCTTCCTCGGCCTCACCACCGGTGTCATCGTTCACGGCCTTTCCGACGAGGAGCGCCGCGATGCCTACAATTGCGACATTACTTACGCGACCAACAACGAGCTCGGCTTCGATTATCTGCGCGATAATATGAAGTACGAGAAGAACCAGATGGTACAGCGCGGCCACAACTTCGCAATCGTCGACGAAGTGGACTCGATCCTCGTCGACGAAGCCCGCACGCCGTTGATCATCTCCGGCCCGCTCGACGACCGCTCCGACCTCTACAACGCCATCGATGCCTACATTCCGCTGCTGACGCCGGAAGATTACGAGATCGATGAAAAGCAGCGTTCGGCCAACTTCTCCGAAGTCGGCACCGAAAAGCTGGAAAACCTGCTGAAGCAGGCTGGTCTCCTCAAGGGCGCCTCGCTCTATGACATCGAAAACGTCGCGATCGTTCACCACATCAATAATGCCCTGAAGGCCCACAAGCTCTTCCAGCGCGACAAGGACTACATCGTCCGCAATGGCGAGATCGTCATCATCGACGAATTCACCGGCCGCATGATGCCGGGCCGCCGCTACTCGGAAGGCCAGCACCAGGCGCTGGAAGCCAAGGAAAAGGTACAGATCCAGCCGGAAAACCAGACGCTGGCTTCCATCACCTTCCAGAACTACTTCCGCATGTACGACAAGCTCGCCGGCATGACCGGTACGGCGCAGACGGAAGCGGAGGAATTCGGCAACATCTACAATCTTGACGTCATCGAGGTTCCGACCAACCTGCCGATCAAGCGTATCGACGAAGACGATGAAGTCTATCGGACGGTCGAAGAGAAGTATAAGGCGATCATCACTGAGATCCTGGATGCCCATGAGCGCGGCCAGCCGGTGCTTGTCGGTACGACTTCGATCGAAAAGTCCGAATTCCTCGCCGAGCTGATGCGCAAGCAGGGCTTCTCGAACTTCCAGGTTCTGAATGCCCGCTATCACGAGCAGGAAGCCTATATCGTCGCCCAGGCCGGCGTGCCGGGTGCCGTAACGATCGCCACCAACATGGCCGGTCGCGGCACCGACATCCAGCTCGGCGGCAATCTCGAGATGCGTGTGGAACGTGAACTCGGCGAAGTCGAACCAGGCCCGGAACGCGACGCCAAGATCGAAGCGATCCGCGAAGAGATCAAGCAGCTGAAGGAAAAGGCGCTCGCCGCCGGCGGTCTTTACGTCATCGCCACCGAGCGCCACGAAAGCCGCCGTATCGACAACCAGCTGCGCGGCCGTTCCGGCCGTCAGGGCGACCCCGGCCGGTCCAAGTTCTACTTGTCGCTGCAGGATGACCTGATGCGCATTTTCGGCTCTGACCGCATGGACAGCATGCTGCAGAAGCTGGGTCTCAAGGAGGGCGAGGCAATCGTCCATCCCTGGATCAATAAAGCTCTGGAACGTGCGCAGAAAAAAGTCGAAGCCCGTAACTTCGATATCCGCAAAAATCTGCTGAAGTACGACGACGTTCTGAACGACCAGCGCAAGGTCATCTTCGAACAGCGCGTCGAGATGATGGAAGCGCCGAATATTTCCGAAACGGTGTCCGACATGCGTCGCGAAGCCATCGATGATCTGGTCGCGACCCATATTCCGGAACGCGCCTATGCCGAACAGTGGGATGCGGCAGGCCTGAAGACACAGGTTGCCAATATCCTCAATCTCGATCTGCCGATCGAGGACTGGGTAAAGGAAGAGGGCATCGGCGAGGACGACATACGCGAGCGCCTGTCGGAAGCCGCCAACGCCGCCTTCAACGAGAAGGTCGAGCGCTTCGGTCCCGACATCATGCATTATGTCGAGCGCCAGATCGTCATGCAGACGCTGGACCATCTGTGGCGCGAGCACATCGTCAACCTCGACCACCTGCGCTCCGTCATTGGTTTCCGCGGCTATGCCCAGCGCGACCCGCTGCAGGAATATAAGTCGGAAGCTTTCGAACTCTTCCAGTCGCTGCTTAATAACCTGCGTCAGGCCGTCACGGCGCAGCTGATGCGTGTCGAGCTCGTTCAGCAGGCTCCGGAACAACCGGAACCGCCGGTCATGCAGGCGCACCATCTGGACCCGACAACCGGCGAAGATGAGTTCACGAATACGACTTATCGGGCGCTTGAAGTCGCCGTCCCGCCGGAAAACCGCAATCCTGACGATCCGTCGACCTGGGGCAAGGTAGGCCGCAACGAGGCCTGCCCCTGCGGTTCAGGCAAGAAATACAAGCACTGCCACGGTGCTTTCGAACAGGCCTGAGAATGGCGCCTTCGGGCGCCATTTTTCTTGGTATTTCCGCCCAGTTATGGATCAGTGCGACAGAATACAGCGCCCTGTTAGGCATACCGTTTCTTAACCCTGATCTGGCAAGACTTGCCGCTATAATTGCCCTGCCCTTAGAGTTTTGCGTGTTCAGAATGGCGGTCATGGAAACAGCGGAAAAGATGCTGCCCGCGGGGCTGCGGCCGATCGCCAGCCGGGCGCTGCGCAGCCTTGCCATAGTTCTTGCCGAACGGGGCGACAAGGCCGCCGCCCAGCGTATGGCGCTGATCGCCTTTGCGATCCGCATCCTGAGTGCAGCCCTCGCCTTTCTGTCGCAGATCGTGCTCGCCAGGCTGATGGGCGAATATGAATACGGCATCTTCGTTTTCGTATGGGTGCTGGTCGTCCTCTGCGGCGACCTTTCCTGTCTTGGCTTCCATACCGCAATCGTCCGCTTCCTGCCGCAATATCGTGCTGCCGGCGCCTTTGCCGAAATCCGTGGCCTGACCGGCACCGCCCGAGTCTTCGCGATGTTCTCAGGCACGACCGTTCTCATCACCGGCATGCTCGGCCTGCATTTCTTCGGCGACAGGATCGAAAGCTATTACCTCGTGCCGACCTTCCTTGGCCTTATCGCCATGCCGATGATCGCGCTCGGCGATATTCTCGAGGGCACGTCGCGGGCCAACCACTGGCCGGTCATGGCGCTGAGCCCCGTCTATATTGTCAGGCCAATTCTCATCATTCTCTTCATGCTGATAGCCGTCGTCTTCGGCGCGCCGCACACCGCAGTCACCGCCATGCAGGCTGCACTTGCGGCAACGTTCGTCACTGCGCTCGGCCAATACGCCGCCACGCTCTATCGGATGCGCCGGCACTATGACGCCGGCCCGCGCAAAGTCGACTTCCTGGAATGGCTGGGCGTTGCTTTTCCGATCTTCCTGATCGAAGGCGTGAGCTTCCTGCTGACCAATTCCGACGTCATCGTTGTCGGTATCTTTCTCGAGCCGCATGATGTCGCGATCTACTTCGCGGCCGCCAAGACCATGGCGCTAGTGCATTTCATCAATTTCTCGGTGAAGGCCGCCGCCGGTCCCCGCTTCTCCTCCATCATCGCCGAAGGCAACCGGACCGATCTTGCTATTGCCGCTGTCGATGCCGCCCGTTGGACGTTTTGGCCTGCCCTCGGCATCGGTCTCGCTGTCCTGGCTGCCGGGCATCTGCTGCTGTCGCTCTTCGGTGGTGCTTTTACGGCCGGTTATGTGCTGATGGCGATCCTGCTGGCCGGCATCCTCGCCAAGGCGTTGGTCGGCCCTGCAGAGACGCTTCTGATGATGGCGGGCAAACAAAACCTCTGCGTCGCTCTTTATGCCGGAGCGCTCGCCGCTAACGTCGGCCTCAATATTCTACTGATCCCACACTACGGTATCGTCGGTACGGCGATCGCCACTGCCTCCGCCATGGCCGTGGAAGCGATGCTGCTGCATGTCTTCGTGCGCCGCGCACTTGGCTTCACGCTCTTCGCCTTCGCGACCCCTTCCGCCGCAACGCCAGAAATGAGAGCCCGATAGATGGTACGCGTACCACCCATCACCGAGAGCACCGACAGCAACGCGAACCGCATGGTTCACGATCTTGCCGCGCTCAAGTTCGACGCGCCGCAGGCCGAAGGGCGCATCGAAATCGGCCGGCCGGGCCGCGAACTCTGCCTCTACCCCGGTAAGCTCGGCTACGATCTGCAGGAGGAACTGGACTTCCTTTCAAACCGCGCGATGGAGCCGAACGTCTTCTTCAGCGGCCGTTTCCTGGCCCCCGCCATGCCGCGGCTGGAGGATCGGCAGGTCAATTTCGCCATCATCCGCGATCAGAATGAGCATCGCAGCCGCATGCGCCTGCTGATGCCGTTCTCAGTCGACAAGCCGGGTTTTGCCGTCGGCCCATCGATTATCCGCGGCTGGGCAAACAGCTTCGGTCCGCTCGGCACCCCGCTCGTCGATGCCGAGGACGCGGCCGAGACGCTGGACAATCTCTTCGAAGGCCTGATCACGCCGGACCTCGGCCTGCCGGGCACGCTGGTGCTGCCAGACGTACGGCTGAACGGCATCTTCGTGCGCATGGCCAAGGCCGTAGCGCTCAGCCGCAACCTGCCGCTGACGATCGCCAATCCCTATGAGCGGCCGATGCTGCAGAGCGATGACGACGCCATGGTCTATCTCGGCCGCACCATATCCTCCTCTCACCTGCGCGAGATGCGCCGCCAGTGGCGGCTGCTCGAAGAGCTCGGCACGGTCGTCCACACCGTTGCCCGCCAGCCGCGGGAGATTCACATGCGCTTCGAGGAATTCCTGGCGCTAGAGGCCGGCGGCTGGAAAGGCAAGCGCCGCAGTGCGCTGGTGACCGACCGCTATCACACCGCCTTCGCCCGCGAGGCCGTCTCCAACCTGGCGGAGGTCGACGCCGTACGCATCCACACGATCGACCTCAAAGGCAAGGCAATTGCCTCCGTCGTCGTGCTGATGATGGGCGGCGAGGCCTACACCTGGAAGACCGCCTATGACGAAAACTATTCCCGCTACTCGCCGGGCAAGCTGCTGATGAGCGAGCTGACGGAATGGCATCTCGACGACGCCAACGTCGTGCGCTCGGATTCCTGCGCCGTCTCCGATCATCCGATCATGAGCCGCTTTTGGCGGGAGCGCGAGGAGATGGGCACGCTGGTGATCGGCCTCACCCAGAACGGCGACCGCGACATGCGCCAGGTCGCGGCCCAACTTCACATGTACCGCAGCACCCGCAACATGGCGAAGATGCTGCGCGAGAAGATCATGTCGCTTGCCGGCCGAGGCTGATTTCGGCTTCCGCGGCAGCCTTTTCCCGCAGCAGCCGGCGTATCACCTTACCTGTCGTCGTCAGCGGCAAGGCATCCACAAACTCGACCTCGCGCGGATATTCGTGCATTGAAAGCCGCGTCTTTACCCAGTCCCGGATTTCTGCGGCCAGCTCCGCGCTGGGCTCGTGGCCCGGTGCAAGCACGATATAGGCCTTGACGATTTCGGTTCGCAACGCATCGGGTTTGCCAACGGCAGCGGCGAGCTGTACGGCCGGATGACCGATGAGACAGTCCTCGATCTCCGCCGGACCGATGCGGTAACCCGAAGAGGTAATGACGTCATCGTCGCGGCCCGCGAAGGTGACATAGCCCTCCTCATCTTGCCGGCCGATGTCGCCGGTCAGCAGCCAACCCTCGACATATTTCCTCTGCGTCGCATCGGGATCGTTCCAGTAGCCGAGGAACATTACCGGATCAGGGCTGGCAATGGCGATCTGTCCTTGCTCTCCGACCGGCAGCTCGGCACCTTCATCGTTGACGATCGCCACCTTGTGGCCAGGCGAAGCGCGTCCGATTGCACCTGGCTTCGTAACGCCGAAGGCAGCGCTGGAAGACAGCACAAAATTGCATTCCGTCTGCCCGTAAAATTCATTGACCGTAATACCGAGCGTGCGGCGCACCCACTCATAGGTCTCACGGCCAAGCGATTCGCCCGCCGAGCCGATCGTGCGCAGCACGAGATCATATTTCAAGCGCGGCGCATCAACGGATTTCAGGAGCCGCAACGCCGTTGGCGGAATGAAGGCGTTGCGGACCTTCATCTCGGCCATGATGCGATAGGCCGTGTCCGCATCGAATTTCTGGGCCGGCGAAGAGACGACAGGTACACCGAGCAGCAGGCTCGGCAGTAGCGCATTGAGCAAACCGCCAGCCCAGGCCCAGTCCGACGGCGTCCAGACTTTATCTCCCGCCTGCGGGAAACCTTCGTGGACAAACTGCATGCCCGGAATGTGGCCGGCGAGCACCCGATGACCGTGCAGCGCACCCTTCGGAGGGCCTGTCGTGCCCGACGTGAAGATCATCAGGGCCGGCTCATCCGGTCCCGATTGCGCGATATCGAAGACGGGCGGATAGGCCGAGACCAGATCGGCAAAGCCGAGCGTATCTGCCGAAGGTCCTTCGATGCTGATGATATGTTTGACGTCAGGCAGCCGGTCGCGGATCTGATTGATCCGAGCAAGACCGAAGCCGTTGGTTATGACGGCTGCCGCGCCCGCGGCCTTCAGTCGGTATTCCAGCGCTTCGACCCCAAAAAGCAGAGCAAGCGGCAGAGCAATCGCGCTCATCTTGTAGATCGCCACATGCGAAATGACCGTCTCGAAACACTGCGGCAGAAGCAGCGCCACGCGATCTCCCCGGCCGATGCCGAGTGCTGAAAGCGCGTTGGCGAGGGATGATGAGCGGGCAGCTAGCTCGCCATAGGTCAAAGACAGGTGATCGCCGTCAGGGCTGAAGTGTTCGAGGCAGATGCGACCGGGATCACGCCCCGCCCAATCGTCGCTGACGGCACGGCCGATATTGAAATCCTCAGGGATCTGCCAGGAAAAATCGCAGTAGAGCGTGTCGTATTGATCGCCAGACGGCAGTTTCATGGGCAAGATCCGGTAAGATGCTGCACCAGCTAACACCTCCCAGTGCGGACACGCAAGCGGTGTAGTTCGCAAGGATAAGGCGAGATCCCGCTCAATGGTCGCCCATTGTTGCGCTAACCGCAGAACAAATTCTCCGCCAGGCTGGCTGAGACTTCCACGATTTCTGCGCTACATCATACGCATGCGTCTGGGGAGTCGCTGAAATTCATCACGGAGCACTTTCATGGAATATGTAAAATTCGGGAAGACCGGTCTCGAAGTCTCGAAGATCTGCCTCGGCTGCATGACCTATGGCGATCCGAATCGCGGAAACCACGCCTGGAGCCTGCCGGAGGAAGAAAGCCGTGCGCTGCTCAAGCAGGCGATCGATCTCGGCATCAACTTCCTCGATACAGCCAATACCTATTCCAACGGCTCCTCGGAGGAGATCGTGGGCCGTGCCATCAAGGATTTCGCCAAGCGCGAAGACATCGTGCTTGCCACCAAGGTCTTCAACCGCATGCGCCCCGGCCCGAATGGCGCCGGCCTGTCGCGCAAGGCGATCTTCGATGAGATCGACAACAGCCTACGCCGCCTCGGCACTGACTATGTCGACCTCTATCAAATTCACCGCTGGGACTACACGACACCGATCGAGGAAACGCTGGAAGCCCTCCATGATATCGTGAAGGCCGGCAAGGCGCGCTATATCGGCGCCTCCTCCATGTATTCCTGGCAGTTCGCCAAGGCGCTCTACACGTCGCGTCTCAACGGCTGGACGGAATTCGTCAGCATGCAGAACCACGTGAACCTGCTCTACCGCGAAGAAGAGCGGGAAATGCTGCCGTTCTGCGAGGACCAGAAGATCGCCGTCATTCCCTGGAGCCCGCTTGCCCGCGGCCGTCTGACCCGCGACTGGGACGAGAAGACCAACCGCAGCGAGACCGACGAATTCGGCAAGACGCTCTACAAGCAGGCCGAGGATGCCGACCGCAAGATCGTTGAGAAGGTTGCCGAGATCGCCAGGGCTCATGGCCTCTCCCGCGCCCAGGTCGCCACTGCCTGGATCCTGCAGAAAAGCGCCGTCACCGCCCCGATCATCGGTGCCTCCAAGCCGAACCACCTGACGGATGCCGTCGGAGCGCTGACGGTGAAACTGAGCGCCGAGGATGTCGCAGCACTCGAAGCGCCCTACATTCCGCACAATGTCGCCGGCTTCAAATAAGCCGCCACGGCAATCTCCTGCTGATAACGCGGCGGGAGATCATTCCATTCCAACAAGAGCGCGCACCGATTTAGAACGACTGCGCCGGGTCGAGCTTGCGGCGCATCGTGACCAGGAACTGTTCAGCGAGCGCCCGATCCTCGACCGCCCTGGCCAGAATAACAGCCCCCATCATCGAGGAGAGCGTCGTCGTCGCATTGGCGCGACGCTCCTCCGACGTTTCACCCGGCACGATATCCTGGAGAACAGCGACCAGCGTCGATAAACCCTCGCTGAAGGTCGCACGAACCGCACCTTCGCTGCGGCTGACTTCCTGGGTCAGCGAGGCGAATACACAGCTTCCACCTGGATCGTCGACCGTGCGCCAGTGGATGTAGTGATCAAGCAGCGCTTGTAGTGGCCGCTCTGGATGGCTGGCAATCTGCTCTCGCCAGCGTTCCTCCACGCGTTCGATCAGATTGCGGCTGACTTCCAGCGCAAGATCGTCCTTTGATTCGAAATGGCCGTAAAATCCGCCATGGGTCAGACCGGCGGCTTTCATGATGTCGGCGACGCCGACGCCGTCAAATCCATTCTCGCGAAAAAGCACGCTGGCAGCCGTCAGGATCTTTTCACGGTTTTCTGCAAATTTTTCTCGGCTGACCCGCATTTTTCGTCTCCGGAAATGGTCACTTGACAATTTATATGATGTCCATCATCAATACGCAACAAATATGATGATCGTCATGTAAAACTCTCTTGTATGGTCCCCACGTCATAAACGGAATTTGCCCATGGTCTCTGCAGTCCTTGCATCCTCCCTTGCCCGGCGAAACATTCATTATGGATGGGTCGTCGTCGCCGCCACCTTCCTGACCATGCTCGTAACCGCCGGCGCCATGGGTGCGCCGGGTGTCCTCATCAAACCGCTGCAGGACGAATTCGGCTGGGAAACCTCGCAAATCTCGTCTGCTCTTGCCATCCGCCTGATCCTCTTCGGTCTGATGGGTCCGTTTGCAGCAGCCTTCATGAACTATTTTGGCGTCCGTAAAGTCATCGTCTTTGCACTCGCCCTCATCGGGGCTGGCTTCGTCGGCTCGCTATTCATGACCAAGCTGTGGCATCTGCTGGCGCTCTGGGGCGTCGTCGTCGGCTTCGGCACCGGGCTGACCGCCATGGTGCTGGCAGCCACGGTTTCCACTCGCTGGTTCGTCAAGCATCGAGGCCTCGTCGTCGGCATGCTCTCGGCGAGCTCAGCGACGGGCCAGCTCGTCTTCCTACCGCTGATGGCGGAGCTGACCGAACGCTATGGCTGGCGCGCGACCGTCTTCTTCGTCTGCGCCATGATCATGGTCGCCGCCCTTCTCGTGCTCCTGTTCATGCGTGATCGCCCCTCTGATGTGAACCTGCCCTCGGTCGGCGAAACCCAGATCACGCCAGCCCCTGTCCGCGGCACGCTCGGCGCAGCACTTGCAACGCCGCTCACCACACTCAAGGAAATCTCGAAGACATCGACCTTCTGGATCCTGTTTGCCACCTTCTTCATCTGTGGGCTCAGCACCAATGGTCTGATCCAGACACATTTCGTCACCCTCTGCGGCGATTTCGGCATCATGCCGGTTGCGGCCGCAAGCGTTCTTGCCGTCATGGGCATCTTCGATTTCTTCGGCACGATCGGTTCCGGCTGGCTTTCCGACCGCTTCGACAATCGCTGGCTGCTCTTCTGGTATTATGGTCTGCGCGGCCTCTCGCTGCTCTTCCTGCCCTTCAGCGATTTCTCTTTCTACGGCCTATCGATCTTCGCCGTCTTCTACGGACTAGACTGGATCGCCACCGTGCCGCCAACCGTCAAAATCGCTGCCGACCGCTTCGGCCGTGAAAAAGCAGGTCTCGTTTTCGGCTGGGTCTTTGCGGGCCATCAGCTTGGCGCTGCCACGGCCGCCTACGGCGCCGGCCTGTCGCGCACGGCGCTGGAAAGCTACCTGCCCGCCTTCTTCATTGCCGGCGCCTTCTGCCTGCTCGCCTCGGTTCTGGCGATCACGCTGAAAAAGTCAGGTCTGACCGGAGCAAGCGCAACGGTCGCCCACTAAACATCAAATTCCACGCAGCTAAACTTCGCCCGCCGTCTTGCACGCGCGGGCGAACGCATGTTAGACAGCCGCCTCGTATTTCGCTGCCCCATTGGCGGAATTGGTAGACGCGCTCGACTCAAAATCGAGTTTCGAAAGAAGTGCTGGTTCGACCCCGGCATGGGGCACCAAACATCTCTGAAGCGAATTTCATGCTTCGCCCCCCAAAAGGCGAAGGCATGCTTCTCGCAGATTAATGCTGCGGTCTCGGCGGAGTGGAATGCCGAATCCCCAGCGAAGTCGTTAGTCACAACGGCGAACCGTTTTTGTGACAGTGCCTTCGTCGGTCTCACGGGTCACGCTCCGCGTGTAGCAGCGGTCACGGTCCCGATCGCGCCAGCGATCCCGTTCGCGCACCGCGCCGAACGTAATGCCGCGATCACTGATGGTAACGCCGGGGCGGTCACGGTCATAACCGTCATAGGCACGCTCGCGTGTGACGGTTACGCTATCTGCCATCGCAGGCGCTGCCGCTGAGGCTAGGGCAAGGGCAGCGATTGCGCAGTTGATGAGGATTTTTCGCATCTCTCTTCTCCTTGTCTTCACATAAGGGCAACGACACGGGAGCTTTGTAGTTCCGAAAAAAGCCGGCAATTTACGCCTATTCCCTTCAAATCAACTCTTTAACTTTGCTGGCGCTTCATCCTAAAGTGCCGGCCTCCGGGCATTTTGAGAGGGCTGATGCATCAGGAAACGGGACTCATTGCGACGGTAGCCATAAGCTTCGTCTTCGCGGCAATTCTTGGCTATGGTGCAGACAGGCTGCGGCTGCCGCCGCTGGTCGGCTATCTCGCCGCCGGCGTTGTTATGGGACCTTTCACGCCGGGGATCGTGGCGGACACGGAGCTTGCCAGCCAGCTTGCCGAAATGGGCGTGATTCTGCTGATGTTCGGCGTTGGCCTGCACTTCTCCGCATCCGATCTTCTTGCCGTGCGCGGCGTTGCCATTCCCGGCGCCATCGGCCAGATCCTGCTGGCGACCCTGCTCGGTATCGGCCTCGGCGAACTCTGGGGCTGGAGCCTCGGCGCCGGCGTTGTCTTTGGCCTTAGCCTGTCTGTCGCCAGTACCGTCGTGCTTTTGAAAGCGCTGGAAGAGCGTAACCTCGTCAATACCGCCGGCGGACGCGTTGCCGTTGGCTGGCTGATCGTCGAGGATCTGGCAATGGTGCTGGCGCTCGTGCTGCTGCCGGCGCTGGCCGAGCTTCTCGGCGGCCATGCGGGCGACACCTGGCACGGCGTCGACCTGCCACTTTCAGCCACGATCGCCCTCACCCTGGCAAAGGTCGGAGCCTTTGCCGCCATGGCGATCTTCCTCGGCCCCCGCATCGTGCCCTGGCTTCTGACATTGATTGCGCGCACCGGCTCGCGCGAGCTCTTTACCCTCGCGGTTCTTGCCATCGCGCTTGGCATCGCCTTCGGCTCGGCAGCGATCTTCGGCGTCTCCTTTGCACTCGGCGCCTTCTTCGCCGGCGTGGTCATGAGTGAATCCCATCTCAGCCACCGCGCCGCAGCCGATTCCCTGCCGCTGCAGAACGCCTTTTCGGTGCTGTTCTTCGTCTCGGTCGGCATGCTTTTCGACCCGTCGATCATCCTGCGTCAGCCTCTTGCCATCATTGGCGCATTGGGGCTGATCATCGTTGGCAAGGCAGTCATCTCTTTTGCGATCGTTACCCTGTTGCGCTATCCGATCGGCATGGGCCTGACGGCCGCCGGCGGCCTTGCACAGATCGGTGAATTCTCCTTCATTCTCGCCGGTCTCGGCGTCTCGCTTGGACTCCTGCCCCAGGAAGGGCAAGATCTGATCCTTGCCGCGGCCATTCTTTCCATCACGCTCAACCCGCTCGTCATCTTCGCGGCGGAAAAGCTGAACGGCCGCATCAAGTTGAGGTGGCCGCGTATCTATGAAAGCTACGGCCGGAAGAACCAGGACATCCTGGCGCGGGAACTGGAAAAAATCCGGGCACTCGGCGAGGAGCGTGCCCGCCAGCATCATCTGCGCATCCAGCAGCTCGTCGATACCTTCCCGCTCTTTTCCGAAGTCGGCGAGGATGCCCTCGAGGAACTGCTGCTGCTGTTCAACCCGAAACTTGCCTCGCCGGGCGAACGCGTCATCCGGCGCGGTGACCGTGGCGACAGCATGTTCTTCATCTCCTCCGGCGCGGTCGAGGTGCGGCTGGCAAGCGGCGCGGTGCGACTTGAGCCCGGCGCCTTCTTCGGTGAAATGGCGCTACTTAGCGGCGGACGCCGCACGGCTGATGTCATTGCGGTCGATTTCTGCCAGTTCGAAGTACTGGAGCGGCGCGACTTCAACATGTTCATGTCGCGCCATCCGAATCTCCGCGCCGTCGTCAGCGAGATGGCGCAGAAGCGCACGGAAATGAACGTGATGCGCCAGCAGTGGGAAAAATCCATGGATCTTTCCTGAAAGGCGCCGCGCACCTGGTGATCAGGCTGTCGTGACATTGTCCAGTTTCGGCCAATAAAGATCCGAATCGAAATCAGCCGGGATACGATCGAGCCGGCAGATCGCCTCAGCCGCGAATTCGATTTGCATGGCAAGATACCTGAGCGATGCCGGCATAGGCACACCGACGGCAAATTCCTTGACTCGTGAACGGTGATACCCGCTGGCGTCAAGGCGTCGCTCGGCCTCGCGGCGGACATCCTCATGGTCCGGTCGGCGACGATTCAGACTACCATCCCGTTCTTTGGCGATGCTAAGCCCGCCCTCTATGACCCTCAATTTCACGACTTGCCACAACCTATTTCAAACCCGCCGACAACTTGCCGCAGATTCACAGCCTTGCCATCCTGCTAAATCTTGGGAGGGCACATCACGAAAATTTTCAACGCGAACACCGGGAAGCCGCAGAGCGAGCATTTACAGCATCATGATCGCCCCCTAATGCTTTGTGCGTTGCAACAGGGAAAGGAAACGGATGCTCCGCAGACTTTACGACTGGACCATGTCTCTGGCCTCCAAAAAATGGGCTGAAGTCTGGCTCGCCGTCATCGCCTTCGTCGAAAGCTCCGTCTTTCTCGTTCCGGCCGATGTCCTTTTCCTGCCGATGGCGCTTGCCAAGCCCGAACGCTCCTATCGCTACGCGATGGTTGCCACCGTCGCATCGGTCCTCGGCGGGATAGCCGGTTGGGCGCTCGGCTACTATGCCTACGAAACCGTGGCGCGCCCGATTCTGGAATTCTATGGAAAGCTCGATCAATTCGAGCAGATGAAGTCCTACGTTACCTATGAAACGATCCTGCTGCTGCTCGTCACGTCAGGCCTTGCGCATCTGCCGCCGATCAAGGTCGTCACGATCCTGTCCGGCGTCATCCATGTGGGCCTGCCGCTCTTCATCGTTTCGGCAATCATCGCCCGCGGCGCGCGCTTCCTCTTCCTCGCCTGGCTGCTGCGCCGTTACGGCGAGCCGATCCGCCACTTCATCGAGAAGCGCCTCGGCCAAATCGTCGGCGTCGGCGCGGCGGTCGTAATCGTGCTATACATCGCCTACCGATATTTTGCCCACTGAGCCAACTTCGCGGAGTTCCGCCATGAATGCCACATCCTCGCCGCTTGCCCGTCCGGCCGTATTGCTTCCGCTCCTGCTCGCCATCGGCATGGCGGTGGTGGTCGGAACGGCTCTCGGATTCCAATATATCGGCGGCTATATTCCCTGCGCGCTCTGTCTGCTGCAGCGCCAGCCCTATTATTATGGGATTCCGATCGCTGTCGTTGGCGCCATTGTGGCTCTCATCGGCCTGCCGAACTGGCTGACGCGCGCAATCATTCTCGCCGTCGGCATCCTCATGCTCGTCGGCGCCGGCATGGGCGTCTATCACGCGGGCGTCGAATGGCACTTCTGGCCCGGCCCCGCCACCTGCTCGACCACGGCCAGCAGCATGACCACCAATGCAGGCGATCTGCTCGGCGAGCTGAACACGATCAAAGGCCCGTCGTGCACGGATGCAGCATTGCGCGTTCTCGGACTGTCCTTCGCGGGCTGGAATGTGATCGCAAGCCTGGTTCTCGCAGCCTTCGCCTTCTGGAGCGTGAAGAAGACTGCCTAGGCACCTAAAGCCTGTCGCGCAAAACTGCGTAGCGGTCTTGCGATAACGACTGCGCAAGCTAACGATCTTGAATCAAGGCTGCAGCTCGGTATCCCAGTAGAGGTAATCGAGCCAGCTTTCATGTAGATAATTCGGCGGGAAGAGCCGGCCGTTATTGTGCAAGTCCTGCACCGTCGGCTGATACGGCTTTTGCGCCGGGAACATGCCTGCCTGTCTCGGAAGCTTGCTGCCCTTGCGCAGATTGCAGGGCGAACAAGCCGCCACGACATTCTCCCAGGTCGTCTCGCCGCCATGCGCGCGCGGGATAACGTGGTCGAAGGTCAGATCGTCATGAGCGCCGCAATACTGGCACTCGAACCTGTCGCGCAGGAAGACGTTGAAACGTGTGAAGGCGGGATTGCGGGATGGCTGAACGTAAGTTTTTAGGCACACGACACTCGGCAGCCGCATCGAGAAGCTCGGTGAAGAAACCTCATGCTCATATTCAGCAATGATATTCACACGGTCGAGAAATACCGCCTTGATCGCGTCCTGCCAGGACCAGAGCGACAAGGGGTAATAACTCAGCGGCCGATAGTCAGCGTTCAGAACGAGCGCCGGCAGGGCCTGTGGGGAGACTGCAATCGTCAAGGAGCCCTCCTGGATCGATTCGGCATCTGCACTTGTATATTAGGCCGGTTGTTACAGGATTGTGAAGTCCAATAAATTCAGGGAATAAAGGCGAATCGAGGGACGGTGCCGTTCAACCGATCGGCAACACGTCCCGACGCATTTTTGCGGCATAATAAGCCCAGAAAAGCCGGGCCGCGACGGAGCGCCAGGGCGACCAGATTTCTGCAAGCCCGGCAAGCGCTTTGGCCTGCGGGCGCTCGGCGAGACCGAATGCCGCAGCAACCGCTGCCTGGAGCGCCACGTCACCCGCCGGAAACACATCCACATGCCCGCCGCAGAACATCAGATAGACTTCTGCCGTCCATGGTCCGATTCCTTTCTGTGCCGTCAATTCCGCCAGCGCTTCGGCAGGAGGCTTTTGGAGCAGCCCCTGCAGATCGATTCGCCCCTCAGCGACGGCTTGGGCGATTCGCATCAGCGTATCTGCCTTGGCACGCGAAAGACCGAATTCACGCCAGGCTTCCGGATGAAGCATTATGTAAGTCTCGGCATTCAGCAACCCGCTCTCGGGCTGCATCCGCCGCCAGATCGCCTCGGCGCTGGCGCGCGAGACCATCTGCGAAACGATGATATGGGCAAGGCCGGCAAAGCCCGGTTCGCGCAGCCTGAGCGGGACAGGACCGGCTTCCCTGGCAATCGCCGCCAGGCGCGGATCGAGAACAAGAAGAGCGGCAAGCCCCTCTTCAATATCCTTTTCATTGCTGATGACCCGCACCTTGCCTCGCGATCGCTTTAAATCCATGCCAGAAGAAAGCATGATCACTACTCCGCGTCAAAAACCCGTCTTCCGTTTCGCCCCAAGCCCCAACGGGCCGCTGCACCTTGGTCATGCGCTGTCTGCACTCATCAATGACGACATGGCCAAGGCCGCAGACGGCCGGCTGCTGCTGCGCATCGAAGACATCGATCTGACCCGTTGCACCCCCGAATTCGAAGCCGGGATCTATGCTGATCTCAATTGGCTTGGTATCGAATGGGAGCAGCCGGTCCGTCGCCAGCAGGAACATTTCTCCGAGTATCAGGCAGCCCTTCATTCGCTGATCGAACGCGGACTGGTTTACCCCTCGTTTCTGACACGCAGCGAGGTAAAGACGCGCGTCGCCGCCTATGAGCGGATGGGCGAGCCCTGGCCGCGCGATCCTGACGGCACGTCGCACTATCCCTCCGACGATCGTGACCGCAGCGACGAAGAGCGCAACGCAATGCTCGTCTCGGGTCTCAAGCATGCATGGCGGCTCGATATGAACAGGGCACTGGATCTGGTCGGCGCGCCGCTGTTCTGGACGGAAACCGGTGACGAACGAAAAGGCGAGATACTGGCCGAGCCGGCGGTCTGGGGCGACGTCGTGCTCTCACGCTCGGATGCCCCCTCCAGCTACCATCTCTCCGTCGTCATCGACGATGCGCTGCAGGGCGTGACCCATGTCGTACGCGGCCTCGACCTTTTCCACGCCACCTCTGTGCATAGACTGCTACAGAACCTGCTCAACCTGCCGCAACCGATCTATCATCATCATCGCCTCATCGTGGACGCCAACGGCCGCAAGCTATCGAAGAGTGAGGGTGATACCGGTCTCGCGGAACTGCGTGGCCGCAAACTCTCAGTTGCCGATATTCGCCGTCTTGTCGGACTTTGAATCGGAGACGCGGTCGCGTCCGACCACCGAGAAGGTTCGCGAAAAATTGCGCAGCACCCGGAATTTCATCAGCGCCGCATTGATCTCGGCGCCGACGATGAAGATGACACCTACCATGTAGAGGAAGATGAGTACGATCACCACCGATGCCAGACCGGCATAGGTGGCGGTGTAAGTGGCGAAGGTCGCCAGATAATAGGCAAAGATCAGCGCGCCGACGAGCCAGAACAGCAGGGTCAGAGACACACCGGGAATGACATCGAAGACACGGCGCTTTCCGGCGGGCAACCAGAGATGGACCACGAGCAGCGCGATGACCAGCATGAGGAGCGTGCCGTAGATGCGCCAGCTGAAAATAATTTCGAGCGTGTCGACAGTGATTGGCAACCATTGACGGACCCTCACCGGCAGCCATTCGAGCGTATCGTTATGCAACAGCCAGTGGCGCGCATAGTCGAGGCCGACAGGGACTGCCACGAGCAGAATGCTGATAACCGCAAAGATGATCACGGCCACGAGTACGTAACCGAGACTGGCAAGGCGCGTGAGATACCAAGGCCGTGTCTCCTGCACGCGATAGGCGCGATTCAGGGAGATTCTAAGCGCCTCGACACCGTTCGAGGCAAAATAAGCGGCAGCCAGCACCGAGATGGTCAGAAGCCCGCCGCGCGGGATCGTCAACACCTGCACTACCTGGTCGGCGAGCGGCTTGGCGATCGCCTCCGGCCATGTGTCGAAGATCAGGTGGATGGCCGTGGTGGAAAACTGATCGGCCCCGAGAAAATTGGCGAGCGCCGTGCCGAAAATCAGGAAGGGAAAGACCGCAAGCAGGCTGGAAAGCGCCACATGGCTTGCCATGGCAAAGCCATCGTCCTCGATCAGGTGGCAGATGGCGTCGTAGACCACATCGTAGAGCGTGCGCAGGGCCTTCGGCATTCGGCTTCCCAATTGTATCCTTTCGGCGAATATGGGAAACAAGTCCCATTTTGTACAGGAATCATTGAATGGCCGACCAGCGCACCATCGTCGTGACCGGATGCTCTTCCGGCATCGGCGCCTATTGCGCACGCGCCCTTAAGGCGGATGGCTGGCGGGTCTTCGCCACAGTACGCAAGATCGGTGACCTGGCAGCGCTGGAAGCCGACGGCATCGAAGCTGTTTTGATGGACTACACGCAACCCGAGACGATCTCGGCTCTGGTGGCCACCGTGACCGAGCGCAGCAACGGCCGGATCGATGCGTTGTTCAACAACGGCGCCTATGGGCAGCCCGGCGCAGTCGAGGATCTCCCTACGCAGGCGCTGCGCGACCAGTTCGAGACCAATGTCTTCGGCTGGCACGAACTGACCAAACAGATTATTCCCTTCATGCGTCGGCGCGGCCAAGGCCGGATCGTGCAATGCTCCTCAATCCTCGGCGTCGTGCCCTATCGCTATCGCGGCGCCTACACGGCATCGAAATTCGCGCTCGAGGGCCTGAGCATCACCCTGCGCATGGAACTGCAAGGAAGCGGTATTCACGTCAGTCTGATCGAGCCGGGACCGATTACCAGCCGCTTCACCGCCAATGCGCTGGCGAAGATCAAAGAGCATATCGACCTCGAAAGCTCACCCCACGCGGTCGAATACCGTCGGCAGCTGGCCCGTCTTGAGGGTTCGGGCCCCATCAACCGCCACAAACGTGGCCCCGAGGCAGTCTATGCAGTGTTGACGCATGCATTGAACTCGAAAAATCCGAAGCCACATTATCCCGTAACAACTCCGGCAAAACAGGGCATATTGCTGAAGAGGCTGCTTCCAGCCGATCTCTTCTACCGCCTGATGCGCTGGACGGACTGAAGAAGAAAAGAGACAGCCATGTCCACGGTCACCTATGTCATCGCGATCATCGTCATGGGCCTCGTCGCCCTCGTACTGATCCGCGGCCTGTTCAACATGATGAAGGGTGGCGATGCGAACCTTTCCAACAAGCTGATGCAGCTGCGCGTGCTGCTGCAGGCGATCGCCGTCATCCTGATCATGCTGACGCTCTGGCTGACAGGCGGCGGGCGCCCGAGCTGATCTGAGGGCCGGCGATGGTAAGGCTCAACAAAATCTACACCAGAACCGGCGATGACGGCACGACGGCGCTTGTCTCCGGCCCGCGCCGCACCAAGCACGATCTTCGTGTCGAAGCCTACGGAACGATCGACGAAACCAATTCCGCAATCGGTATCGCAAGGCTGCACACAGCAAATCTTGCTGAACTCGATGCCACGCTGGCATTGATCCAGAACGACCTATTCGATCTCGGCGCCGATCTCGCCACACCCGAAACCGCGGAGCCGCCGGCCTACGAGCCGCTGCGCATCGTCGAAAGCCAGGTAACGCGGTTGGAACAGGATATCGACCGGCTGAATAGCGATCTGGAACCGCTGAAATCCTTCGTGCTGCCCGGCGGAACCGCCGCTGCCGCCCATTTGCACCTCGCTCGCACGCTTGCACGCCGCGCCGAACGGCTGATGGTGGCGCTTGCCCGGAGCGAAGGAGAAATCGTTGGCGCTGCGGCGCTCAAATACGTGAACCGCCTCTCCGACTTCCTCTTCGTTGCCGCTCGGCACGCAAATGACGGCGGCAAGGCAGATGTGCTTTGGGTTCCCGGGAAAAACAGATAGGGTCGCAGCCATCACGATCGCCCGGGGGCAGGCCTTCATGTTCATACCGCTGCACGATGCTAATACGCTGAAGTACATCAAGGTCCAGTGGGTCACACTCGGCCTGATGGTCGCAGATATAGCCACCTGGATATTCACCGCTGTTGAAAGTGAACAGGTTGCCCAGAGTGCGACCGTCGGTCTCGGCTATATACCGGCCATCATTTTCGGCTATGCGGTGCTGGCGCCAGGGCTGGAGATCGTGCCGGAAGCGGCGACCTACATTACCTATTCCTTCGTTCATACAAGCTTCTGGCATCTTGCCGGCAACATGATCTTCCTCTGGGTCTTCGGCGACAATGTCGAAGATGCGATGGGCCACCTGCGCTTCCTCGCTTTTTACCTTCTTTGCGCTGCAGCCGGCGCTCTCTGCCACGGCCTGCTGTCAACGACGTCGGAAGCGCCGCTCGTCGGCGCATCCGGGGCCATTTCGGGCGTGGTGGCCGCCTATCTCGTGCTGCATCCACGCGTGCGTGTCTGGGTTCTGGTCTTCTTCCGCGTGCCGCTGCCTTTGCCAGCGTTCATCCCGCTCCTGCTTTGGGTCGGCCAACAATTCTTTATGCTGCTGATCGATCCCAGCGGCAACGTATCCTGGGGCGCGCATGTCGGCGGCATCATCGCTGGCGCCCTGCTTGTGCTGGTTATGCGCAGGCCGGGCGTACCGCTCTTCGACCGGCAGATCGTCGCGCCTCGTGCCGTTCGCGACCGGCCGATCCCTATCCGCGTCACGGCCTCAGGCCTGCCCGTGCCGCCGCGCCTGCCCTGGGGGCGCGACAAGCTATAATATTGACGTGAACGTAAACGTTAATATATTGCCATTCAAATCGACTGTCTGCGTCACGGAAGCGTTGTATTTGGAGGAAAAACGCGTATCCATGTCGCCATTCGACAATCGGAGCAGCGCCCGAGCGCGCATTTTCCCAGAAGTCTCTATTGAAGGCCCATCTCTGTTCGAAGGAAGGACCCCATGAAAATTCTCGTCCCAGTCAAACGCGTTGTCGATTACAACGTGAAGATCCGCGTCAAGCCGGATGGATCGGGCGTCGACCTTGCCAACGTCAAGATGTCGATGAATCCGTTCGACGAGATTTCGGTCGAAGAAGCCCTTCGCCTGAAGGAAGCCGGCAAGGCTGAAGAAGTGGTCGTCGTGTCGATCGGCCCTGCCAAGGCAGAGGAAACGCTGCGCACAGCGCTCGCCATGGGCGCCGATCGTGCCATCCTCGTCGAGACCGATGATGCCGTCGAGCCACTTGCCGTCGCAAAGATCCTCAAGGGTGTTGCAGATGCCGAAAAGCCGGGCCTGATCATCGTCGGCAAGCAGGCGATCGACGACGATTCCAATCAGACCGGCCAGATGCTCGCAGCCCTCCTCGGCTCCGCCCAGGCGACCTTCGCCTCCAAGATTCAGATCGATGGCGACAGCGCCACGGTTACCCGTGAAATCGACGGCGGTCTGCAGACGATCAAGATCAAGCTGCCGGCTGTCGTGACGACCGACCTGCGTTTGAACGAGCCGCGCTACGCCACCTTGCCGAACATCATGAAGGCAAAGAAGAAGCCGCTCGACAAGAAAAGCCCGGCCGATTTCGGTGTATCCACCGCCCCACGCCTCAAGGTTTTGAAGACGGAAGAGCCCTCCGGCCGCAAGGCAGGCGTGAAGGTGAAATCGGTTGCCGAGCTTGTCGACAAGCTCAAGAACGAAGCCGGCGTACTGTAAGTTCTGGAAAGGGAGAACACGATAATGGCCATTCTTCTTCTGGCTGACCACGACAGCGCGAGCCTTTCCGACCAGACTGCCAAGGCTCTGACGGCTGCTTCCAAGATCGGCGGCGACGTTCATGTGCTGGTCGCAGGCAAGGGCGCCAAGGCTGCTGCCGATGCTGCTGCGAAGCTCTCCGGCGTCTCCAAGGTACTGCTGGCTGAGAGCGACGAGCTAGCCAACAACCTTGCCGAACCGCTCGCCGACCTGATCGTTTCGCTCGCCGGCAGCTATGACACGATCGTCGCTGCTGCCACCTCCACCGGCAAGAACGTCATGCCGCGCGTCGCAGCGCTCCTCGATGTCGCCCAGGTCTCCGAAATCATCGAGGTAGTGTCGCCCGACACCTTCAAGCGGCCGATCTATGCAGGCAATGCCATTCAGACGGTGCAGGCGAGCGACGCCAAGAAGGTCGTCACCGTGCGCACCGCCTCCTTCGCCTCGGCTTCCGAGGGCGGCTCGGCTGCGGTCGAAGCAATCCCGGCCGTCTCGGATCCCGGCCTTTCGAATTTCGTATCCGACGCACTGTCGGCCTCCGAGCGTCCGGAACTGACGTCTGCCAAGATCATCATTTCCGGCGGTCGCGCGCTCGGCTCCGCCGAGAAGTTCAAGGAAGTCATCCTGCCAGTCGCCGATAAGCTCGGCGCTGCCGTCGGCGCTTCGCGCGCCGCAGTTGATGCCGGTTACGCGCCGAATGACTGGCAGGTCGGCCAGACCGGCAAGGTCGTCGCCCCGCAGCTCTACATCGCCTGCGGCATCTCGGGTGCCATCCAGCATCTGGCCGGCATGAAAGATTCGAAGGTCATCGTCGCCATCAATAAGGACGAGGAAGCGCCGATCTTCCAGATTGCCGACTATGGACTTGTCGCCGATCTCTTCGACGTGCTGCCGGAGCTCGAAAAAGCCCTCTGATCGGGCAGATTGACTTCTTTTCGCACTTGCGAATGACTGGAAAATTGTCTTCTATCGGTCTACTACTTTTGCCGGGCGATCTTTCGTCCGGCAATTTCATATAAAAATACCGGCAGCGCGGGGGTGTATGCCGGGCGGGGGTTGGAGATGAGTGCGGTGTTGAAGAATATTGGTATCATCGGTGCGGGCCAGATGGGCTGTGGCATCGCGCATGTTTCGGCCGCCGCAGGATACAAGGTTCACATCTACGATCTGTCGCAGGATCGCATCGAATCCGGCCTTGCCACCATCAACGGCAATTTTGCGCGCCAGGTGACGAGCGGCAAGATGAGCGACGAAGAGCGCAGCGCAGCGCTTTCGCGTATCACCGGCTCCGCCGATATCAACGACCTCGCTCCTTCCGACCTCGTCATCGAGGCGGCGACCGAGGATGAAAGCGTCAAGCGGAAGATCTACGCGCAGGTCTGTCCGGTGCTGAAGCCGGAAGCAATCCTTGCCACCAACACCTCTTCCCTGTCGATCACCCGACTTGCCGCAGCGACCGACCGCGCCGAACGCTTTATGGGCATCCATTTCATGAATCCGGTACCGGTTATGAAGCTCGTGGAACTGGTGCGTGGTATCGCCACCGAAGAAACGACCTTCGCCGCCGCCAAGGAATTCGTCGCATCGCTGGAAAAGACCGTCACGGTCGCCGAGGATTTCCCGGCTTTCATCGTCAACCGCATCCTTCTGCCGATGATCAACGAAGCGATCTACACGCTGTACGAAGGCGTCGGCACCGTCGATGCCATCGACACTGCCATGAAGCTTGGGGCCAACCATCCGATGGGGCCGCTGCAGCTTGCCGATTTCATCGGCCTCGATACCTGTTTGTCGATTATGCAGGTGCTGCATGATGGCCTCGCCGACAGCAAATACCGTCCCTGCCCGCTTCTGGTGAAATATGTCGAGGCAGGCTGGCTCGGCCGCAAATCCGGCCGCGGCTTCTACGATTATCGCGGCGAAACCCCAATTCCGACCCGCTGAGCGAGCATCGCCTGAAGAGGCGAGTGGAACAAATGCTCGCAACGTGCTTTCCTTGCATGAACGGAAGGAGACGCCATGTCGAGCGAATTGCCGATGTTTCTGCTTCAGTGCTGTGTCCTGATCGGACTTTCCGGCATCTTCTTCATTCGCGGCGCCGGCGACCCCTGATCGCTCGCTATGAACCGACAGCACCCTTGATCAGCGCCTTGGCATCTTCGCTGTCCCATGCCGCCGGGCCGTTCATGGCCGAAATCAGGCACCCCTTGTCATCGAGCAGCAGCGTTACCGGCAGACCGAACGCAAGGCCCTCCTTCTTCAGACTGTTGAACACGCCGATCGTGTTGTCCCGGTAGAGCTGCAGGGCATCGACGCCGATTTCGCTGAGGAATGCCTTTGGCTTTTCGTCGTCGCCGGTGTCGATATTGACGGGCACGACCTGGAACTTGTCGCTGCCCATCTGCTTCTCCAGCGCGTTCAGCGCCGGCATCTCCTCGCGACAGGGCACGCACCATGTGGCCCAGAGATTGAGAAGCACGGTCTTGCCCGAGAAATGATCGAGCGTCATCGGCTTGCCATCGGGGCCGTTGAAGGCGATGGTCTCAAGCTTCTTCGGCTGGCTGGCGGCAACCATGGCCGCAACCTGACCCTTCATCAGCGGGCTCAGATTGGCAGCATGCTCCTTCGTCAGCGGGCACTCGGCCGAGGCCGTATCACTGACGCCATTGCCAATGCCCGTCTCCTTCACGTATACCGCTGCCGCACCGGCAACAATGCCTGCAACGGCGGCGATTGCGATCAGTTTAACGGACGGCAGCCCGAAGGGTTTTTTTGTCGTCATTTCATTCTCCAGGACGGGCATCTTCCATGGCCGAGGACAATACGGATACCAAATCCTCCAACCAGATGTGGGGCGGACGTTTTGCTTCCGGTCCCGATGCGATCATGGAGGAGATAAATGCCTCGATCGGTTTCGACAAGAAGCTGTTTGCCCAGGATATCCGCGGATCGATTGCCCACGCTACAATGCTCGCCCATCAGGGCATCATTTCATCAGACGATAAGGACAAGATCGTTCACGGGCTAAACACGATCCTGTCAGAAATCGAAAGCGGCAATTTCGAATTCTCGCGCCAGCTCGAAGACATTCACATGAATGTCGAGGCTCGGCTTGCGACCCTGATCGGTGCGGCCGCCGGCCGTTTACATACGGCCCGCTCGCGCAACGACCAGGTAGCGCTCGATTTCCGCCTGTGGGTCAAGGAAGAGCTGCAGAAGACCGAGGCGATGCTGACCGATTTGATCGCAGCCTTCCTCGACCGTGCAGAGGAACATGCCGAGAGCGTCATGCCCGGCTTCACGCATCTTCAGACCGCCCAGCCGGTCACGTTCGGCCACCACTGCATGGCCTATGTCGAAATGTTCGGCCGCGACCGTTCGCGCGTTCGCCATGCTATTGAACATCTGGACGAAAGCCCGATCGGTGCGGCGGCACTTGCCGGCACCGGCTATCCGATTGACCGCCACATGACGGCAAAGGCTCTCGGCTTCCGCGAGCCGACCCGCAATTCGATCGATACCGTCTCCGATCGCGACTTCGCTATCGAATTCCTGGCAATTGCCGCGATCTGCGCCGTGCATCTGTCGCGTCTTGCCGAGGAAATCGTCATCTGGTCGACTCCGCAATTCGGCTTCGTGCGCCTTTCCGACGCCTTCTCGACCGGCTCCTCCATCATGCCGCAGAAGAAGAATCCGGACGCGGCCGAGCTGGTGCGCGCCAAGACCGGCCGCATCAACGGCTCGCTGATCGCCTTGCTGACAATTATGAAGGGCCTGCCGCTTGCCTATTCCAAGGACATGCAGGAAGACAAGGAACAGGTCTTCGACGCCGCCGAAAGCCTCGATCTGGCGATCGCCGCCATGACCGGCATGGTCCGCGACATGACGATCAACACGGCCAGAATGAAAGCAGCAGCCGGATCCGGTTATTCGACTGCGACCGATCTTGCCGACTGGCTGGTGCGCGAGGCGGGCCTTCCATTCCGCGACGCTCACCATGTAACTGGCCGTGCCGTGGCACTCGCTGAAAGCAAGGGCTGCGATCTTTCGGAGCTTTCGCTTGCCGATCTGCAGGCGATCAATCCGGCCATTACAGAGAAGGTCTATGACGTGCTGACGGTCGAAGCCTCCGTCGCCAGCCGCAAGAGCTTCGGCGGCACCGCACCATCGGAAGTCAAGAAGCAGATAGCCTATTGGCGTACCCGCAACTAATGCATTTCCGGGCAAAGCGAAAACCTGTTCACCATCGGGAAATGCGCTGAGCACGAAGCTTCAACAATCAGGGTGCACAAGGCTGATAAACTTCGCTATGAAGGTGCCAGCCAGTGCCCGACATGAGGATATCCATGCAGACGAGCTTGCCGCATTTCATCCGCCTCACGGTGGTTTTTGCCGTCATCGGCCTTGCCGTTGCCGGATGCGGCCGCAAGGGTGATCTTGATCCTCCGAGCGCCAACGCGACGAAGGGCGGCGATCTTTCCAAGCCGACGAAACAACCAGGCTCCGTCGACAAGCCTTTTATTCTCGATCCCCTTCTCTAAGGCCAGACTCCTGTGAACCATTTCGAGTATCGCGACGGCATTCTCCACGCCGAGAATGTTTCCGTTCCTGACCTCGCCAAGGCGGTCGGCACGCCGTTCTACGTCTATTCGACAGCGACGCTCGAGCGCCATTACCGGGTATTCGCCGAAGCCTTCGGCGACATCGATTCCATGGTCTGCTACGCGATGAAGGCGAATTCGAACCAGGCCGTGCTGAAAACACTCGGTCGGCTCGGCGCCGGTATCGATGTGGTGTCGGAGGGCGAACTGCGCCGCGCGCTTGCTGCCGGTATTCCCGCGAGCCGCATCATGTTCTCGGGTGTCGGCAAGACCCCGCATGAGATGGATTATGCGCTGGAAGCCGGCATCTACTGTTTCAACGTCGAATCCGAACCGGAGCTCGAAATCCTCAACCAGCGCGCCGTCCGTGTCGGCAAAAAGGCTCCCATCTCCTTCCGCATCAATCCCGATGTCGATGCCCGCACGCACGCGAAGATCTCGACCGGCAAGAAAGAAAACAAGTTCGGCATTTCCTGGGAGCGTGCCCGCACTATCTACGCCCGCGCCGCCAGCTTGCCAGGCATTGAAGTGACCGGCATCGATATGCATATCGGCAGCCAAATCACCGAGCTACAGCCCTTTGACGATGCCTTCAAGCTGTTGCACGATCTGGTCAATACGTTGCGCGCCGATGGCCACACGATCCACCATGTCGATATCGGCGGCGGGCTCGGCGTTCCCTACAAGGACGACAACAATCCGCCGCCCTTGCCGGACGCCTATGCCGCAATCGTCAAGAACCAGCTTCGCGGGCTGAACTGTAAGATCATCACCGAGCCCGGCCGACTGATCGTCGGCAATGCCGGCATCCTCGTCACCGAGGTCCTCTATGTGAAGGATGGCGGCGAGAAGACTTTCGTGATCGTCGATGGCGCGATGAACGACCTCATCCGCCCGACCCTTTATGAAGCCTATCATGAGATCAAGCCGGTGGTGATTTCGGCTGCTAACGCTCCGCGCATCCGTGCCGATGTCGTCGGCCCCGTCTGCGAAACGGGTGATTACCTCGCCCTCGACCGCGAAATGGCAGCCCCGAAGCCGGGCGACCTCCAGGCCGTCAGCACCGCCGGTGCCTATGGCGCGGTCCAGGCCGGTACCTACAACAGCCGCCTGCTGGTGCCCGAAGTGCTGGTCAACGGCGACGAATTTCACGTCATTCGCCCACGCCGCACCTATTCGGAATTGATCGGTCTCGATTCCGTTCCGGCCTGGCTGGACTGAAAGTCGCAATCACTTTTTGGCTACCAAAGGCGAAAAACTGGTATTCGGGGGGCCTCGCCCTCGCCTTCGCCACAAAGAGTGTTATCCTTTTCCTTCGCGAGCGTATTGCCCAGCAATCGCCGGAAGGGCCCTGTGTTCCCTGAACGCCAGATCGCGGAGACCGGATTGATGACAAGCCCCGCAGGGCAGAAGAAGAAAGGCGCATTCGCGCTTCACCCCTCTCTGGCGCGGCTGGTGGCGGCAAAACGTTTCCTAGCCCGCATCGTGCTTTTCGCTGAGCAAGTCCTTCCGCTGGCGGTGCCGGTCCTTTCTATCGTTGCAATTTATCTCTCCGCCTCCTGGTTCGGCGTCTTTCGCGTCGTACCGGATTGGCTGCGCATCATCCTGCTGATCGCCTTTGCCGCCGGTTTGGTCGCCTCGCTGCTGCCATTCCGCAAGCTTCGCTGGCCACAGGTGGTTGAAGCCGATCGCATGCTCGAAGAGCGCAACGGCCTGCCGCACCAGCCGGTCATGGTGCAGGAAGATGAGCCAGCCTTCGACACGCCTTTCGCCCGCGCCTTGTGGCGCGAACACCAGACGCGCATGGCGCGGAAGATCGCGACGCTGGACGCCGGTTTGCCGCGACCCGATATTGCCCGGCACGACCGCTTCGCATTGCGCGCCATTCCGGCACTGCTCGTCGTCAGCGCCTTTGGTTATTCCCTGTCGATCAATGGCGGCTCCATTGCCGATGCGTTTCAGCCTGCTCCCGCTCAGGTAACGAGCAATCCCGCTGTGCGCGTTGACGCCTGGGTAACCCCGCCTGCCTATACCGGCCGGCCGCCGATCTATCTGACGGCCGATGGCAGCGAGCAGGCGCCGATTGGCGTTCCGCAGTTCTCCAGCCTCACGGTACGCGTCAGCGGCGGCCAGTCGGCCGAAAAAGTGATCTTCAGGAAAGCCAATGGCGAAAGCGAAGAAATCGCCGTTCAGGATGACAGCCGGCCACAGCAGCCAATCGCAAACACCAATGCCGAACAGGCTTCGGGCGCTCCCGCCGCGTCTCAATCGATGGCGCAGACGCACATCATGAAGCTTGAGGAGGATGGTGCACTGCAGGCAAATGGGCGCACCTGGAGCTTCAATGTGCTGCCTGACAAGGCGCCGGAAATCGCCTTTGACGGCATGCCACGCCGCGCCGTTAACGGCGCGTTGGAAATCGGCTTCACGATGAAGGATGATTACGGCGTGCAGGAAGCCCACGCAGAGATCGTCCCGATCGAATCCGACCCCTTGGCCACGCCGCTCTATCCGCTGCCCGAATTCAAGCTCGATATTCCCCGCCGCAATGCGCGCGACGGCAAGGGCTTGACAAGCAAGAACCTGACGGAACATCCGCTCGCCGGCAAGCGAGTGCGCATTACCCTCGTCGCCAAGGATGCCGCAGGCCAGACCGGCCGCAGCCCGCCCTACGAAATGGTCATGCCATCGCGCCCCTTCAGCGAGCCGCTTGCCGCCGCCGTTGCCGAAGAGCGCCAGACCTTTGCGCTCGATACCCGCAAGATGCCGGAAGCGATTGCCCTCAACGAGGCGCTGACGATCCGGCCCGAAGAGACCATCCCCAACACGACCCACTATCTGCTGATCGAATCCGCGCTCGCCCGCATGAAACTTGCCAAAGGCGACGAGCAGCTTAAGGATACGGCGCAATATCTTTGGGATATCGCTCTCGGCATCGAGGAGGGTGATCTCTCGCTTGCCGAGCGGCGGCTGCGAGATGCCCAGCAGAACCTTGCCGATGCGCTGAACCGCAATGCGCCCGACGCCGAAATCAAGAAGCTGATGGACGAGCTTCGCAAGGCAATGCAGGACTATGTGAACGAGCTCGCCCAGCGCCTGCAGAACGCCCCCATGCAGCAACCGAACCAGAATGCCCAGAATTTCCTGCGCCAGCAGGATTTGCAGCGCATGCTGGACCAGATCGAGAATCTGGCCCGGTCAGGCAATCGTGACGCTGCCCAGCAGATGCTCTCAGATCTGCAGCGACTGATGAACAACCTGCAGACGGCACGTCCGCAGCGCGGCCAGCAGAACCAGAACAGCCAGATGACGCAGCAGATGGACAAGCTCGGCCAGATCCTGCGCGACCAGCAGAAGCTGATGGAGCAAACTTTCCGCCTCGACCAGCAGCTCCGCGACCGCATGCAACGCGGCGATCCCAACATGGACGAAATGATGCCGGGCGAGGAAGGCGAGCAGCAACCACAGCAGGGCCAGGAGCAGCAGCAAGGCCAGCCGGGCGACCAGAACCAGATGACGGCAGAGCAACTGCGCGAAGCGTTAAAGCAGCTTCGTTCGCAACAGGATGCGCTTGGCAAGCAACTGCAGGAACTGCAGAAGAGCCTTGGCGATATGGGTATGAAGCCGGGCGAAGGCTTCGGTCAGGCCCAGCGTGAGATGGAGGGCGCCGGCCGCGACCTCGGCCAGGGCAACGGCAGCAGCGCCCTGGAAGGCCAGGGCCGCGCGCTCGAAGCCTTGCGCAAGGGCGCTCGCGACATGATGAGCCAGATGATGCAGGCACAGCAGGGCCAGCAAGGACAGCAAGGCCCGAACGGGCAGCTCGGCCAGGGCAACCAGAACGGCCGCGATCCGCTTGGCCGTCCACGCCAGACCGATGGGCCTGACATGAACAATGATGTGAAGATACCCGACGAGATCGATGTTCAGCGTGCCCGGGAGATCCTGGACGCGATCCGCGAAAAGCTCGGCAACAATCCAACCCAGGCGATCGAGCGACAGTATCTCGAGCGGCTGCTGGATATTCAGTGATGCCGAGAAAATGAAAGGCAGTTGGCGTGCCCAGAGGCACGCCCGTGCCACAAGATGTTAAGCCACCAAAGCTCGTGCCACCGCCTTGCGGATATCCGGCAGGGCGAACGGCTTAGGCACGACATCGACGATCTTTTCGGCGAGGTCGTCGGCCCGTTCGCGCTGTTCGGCATAGCCGGTCATCAGCAGGATTTTCAACGCCGGAAAGGCGTCCTTGGCCTGATGTGCAAGTTCGATGCCGTCCATGACCGGCATGCGAATATCGGAGAGCAGCAGGTCGTAACTGCCACCCTTCAGCTTCTCCAGCCCCTCCGCCCCATCGGCGGCTTCATCGGTCTCATGACCGTCAAGGCGTAGTGCCCGGGCTACGAAAGTGCGAAGGGAATCCTCGTCTTCCGTGATCAGAATTTTTGCCATCTGTGCATTGCTCCGTCGTCATGCCCCGCGACGGAAATCGCATGCGGTTCCCTAGCGATCGGTAAACATGCCAAGCCGATCGGCGAAATGGTTAACAAGCCGTCTTGAAGCGAGACGGCTCACGCGTCGCCGGTAACCACACCGACGAAGGGCAGTTCGCGGAAAGCATAGGCGACATCCATGCCGTAGCCGACGACGAAATAGTCGGGGCACTCGAAGCCGACATAGTCTGCTTCCAGCTTTTCCTTGCGCTTCACGCTCTTGTCGAGCAGCACGGCGATGGTGACGTTGCGCGCACCACGCTCATACAGGAGTTCCTTGGCAAATAGCAGTGTCCGACCAGATTCAAGGATATCGTCGATCAGCAGGACATCACGGTCCTTCACGTCGCTGTCGATGTCCTTGACGATGCGCACGCCCTGCGAAACCGTGCCAGTGCCATAGCTCGATAGCGTGATGAACTCGACTTCGGGAGCAAGGCCCGTATCGTGCAGGGCCCGCAGCAGGTCGGCGGCAAAAATGAAAGAGCCCTTGAGTACGGCGATGACCAGGAGATCTTTCGTCGGCCCGGCGGCGATCTCTCGCGCCATGGAATGATTGCGCTCGGCGATCTGCTCGGCGGTGAAGAGCGGCTCGATGTTTTTTCCGCGCACGACAGGCATAAAGACTTGCTCCATAAAATGAAGGGTAAGCCGTTAGCACATTAATTCCGCCGAAACACCCCGCAAGGACAGGTTTTTGCCACCGACGAACCTAAAAACGCCTGCCGGTTATCAAGGCATGAAGGAAAGCCGGACCTCCGGCAGCTTGCCGCCGGCATGTTGTACGCGGGCCGAAAAACCCCGGCTCTGGCCGGCATAGACGACATCCGTCGGCGGCTCGATGACGATGCTGGCCGTCAGCCGCTCGTCGGAGACGAGATCGGCGCGGATCGGCCTGACCTGCTGTGTCACACCGCTATCGTTCTCGATGATGCCGTTGATCAGCAGGATGCGCATGCCATTGGCATCGCGTGGCGTGATCGTCACATGGGAGAAATGAAGCGTATCGGTCGGAGAGGTTCCGCCCTGCGACAAGCCGGAAAATCCGCCGGCAAGCCCGAAGACCAGCACGAAGAGCGAGATCACCAGTGCCGCAAAGCCTCTTAGCGACGCCTGTTGCAGCCAGACCTCCGTGCCGAGCAAGGTTGCAGAGATGGTGGCAAGTGGACCGGACGGATGGGCCTTGGGCGAAGCGGTACGGCGGCTGTTGTCATTGAAGCTCGCATTGCGGACTCCGGCACGGGTCCCTTGCGGCTTCGCCTTGCCGACAACGACGAACTCGGCATCCGCAACATCATCCATTCGCGGCATGCGACGGACCTGGCGGATAGACGGTTCCGGCGGCAGAAAATCATAAGCCTGGCCGGCGGCCTGTCGTCTGAAGAAGGATGCTTCCATGGTGGCGGCCTCTCGGATGTCCACATGGTTTCGCTGCCTGAGACAATCTTGGCATTGAAACGAATCCACCCCAGTCGTAAATTTCAATGGTTAATGCTTCGCAAAGATCGCCATCAAACGGGCGTCTTTCCGGCAAAATTTACCGGCTGTTAACGGTGTTGGTTAACAAGTCATGCGGTGAAACCACGAAAGACTGAGCTGCCCGTTGATCCACTTCGAGAATGTCGGTTTGCGATATGGAATGGGCCCGGAAATCCTCCGGGACCTGACTTTCGACATCCCGAAAAAGTCCTTCCAGTTTCTGACCGGCCCGTCCGGCGCCGGCAAGACCACGCTGCTGCGCCTGCTCTTCATGTCGCTGCAGCCGACCCGCGGCCTGATCCGCATGTTCGGGCGTGACATCTCCGAAATCCCGCGTCCGGAACTGCCGCTGCTGCGCCGTCGCGTCGGCATCGTCTTTCAGGATTTCCGTCTTCTCGACCATCTGACGACCTATGAAAACGTCGCCTTGCCGCTTCGCGTGCGCGGCAAGGACGAGAGCACCTATAAGACCGATGTACTAGAACTCCTGAAATGGGTCGGCCTCGGTGAGCGCATCAATGTGTTGCCGGCGGTGCTATCCGGTGGTGAGAAGCAGCGCGCCGCCATCGCCCGCGCGCTGATGGACCGACCGGAAGTGCTGCTTGCCGACGAACCAACCGGCAACGTCGATCCGCCTATGGCCAAGCGCCTGCTGAACCTCTTCCTCGAACTCAACCGATTGGGCACAGCCGTGGTGATCGCTACCCACGATCTCTCGCTGATGGACCAGGTGGAAGCCCGCCGCATGATCCTTTCGGAAGGGCACCTCGATATTTATGACTAAGACGCCGACCAGGACCCGCACCAAGCAGCCTACCGCCGCTCCAGCCGAGCAGCCCAAGCGACCGGAGATGCGTGTGCGCCCGACGGCACCTATCCTGCCGCCGTCGAACATTCAGGGCAATGCGTTGACTGTGGTGATTGCCATCATGGCCTTCCTCGCCTGTCTGACACTCGGCGGCGTCAGTATGGTCCGCTCGACAGCAGCAAGCTGGGAAAGCCAAATCTCACGAGAGATTACCATTCAGATCAAGCCGGATGATAATCTGGATATGGAAAAGGCTCTCGTTCAGGCCCGCGATATCGCGCTGACCTTCGTCGGCACGAAGAGCGGCCAGATCGTCGATGAAGCCGCCACAGCGCGTCTGCTCGAGCCTTGGCTGGGCAGCGGGCTGGATATCAAGGAATTGCCCGTACCGCGCCTGGTCATCATCACCATCGACGAGAGTAATCCGCCAGATTTTGCGGCAATGCGCGACCTGCTGAAGGAAAGCATTCCGCAGGCTTTCCTCGACGATCACCGCACCTGGGTCGACAGGCTGGTTGCGATGGCTCGCACCACGGTCATGATCGGCACCGGCATCTTGCTGCTGGTCTTTACCGCTATGGTGCTGACGGTAGTCTTCGCCACCCGCGGCGTCCTCTCCGGCAACCGCCACATTGTCGAAGTGCTGCATTTCGTCGGTGCCGAAAGCTCCTTCGTTGCGACGGAATTCCAGAAGCATTTCCTGAAGATCAGCCTCAAGGGCTCAGCGATCGGCAGCGCACTGGCCGCCCTCTTTTTCGCAGGCGCCGGCTTCTTGCAGAGCAGGACGATAGCCACACCCGAGACCGATCAGGCGACGGCTCTGTTCGGCACCTTTTCAGTTGGCGCGCTCGGCTATCTCGGCATCTTCGCGACGATGATCGTGATCGCGCTCCTGACAACCTTAACCGCACGGCTCACCGTTATGCGCACGATCTATGAAATCGATACCTTGCGCTCCGATCCGACGCGTGCGGACGGTATCCCGAATTAATGCGCCATGCCGTTTTGCCACGAAAGCGTCTGTTCTGCGCCGCAATCAGCGTATAATCACGATTCATGACGATGGGCCATACGACACGCAATCCGATTCGCCCGGACCCGGAGCTTGAACGCCCCGCGAATGTCCCATCGCGGCGCGGCCCAATCCGCCGCGTTTTGCGCTGGGTGGGCTTTTCCTGCGTTCTGGTCGCAGCACTGATTTTCGTCGGCTTTTTGCGCTTTGCTGATTCGGTGACCACCTTAAAGCCACCTGCCGAGCCACGGGCGGATGCGATCATCGTGCTGACTGGCGGCTATCAGCGCATCGACCAGGCTGTCGAACTTCTGCAGAAAGGCGCCGGCAAGCGGCTGCTGATATCCGGGGCGCATCCTTCCACCACGCCAAACCAGATCCGCAGGATGACACAAGGCTCCGCCGATCTCTTCTCCTGCTGCGTCGACATCGGTTACGACGCGCTCGATACGATCGGCAATGCCGAGGAAGCCTCAAACTGGATTCACGCCAGGGGCTACAGGAGCATCTTGGTCGTCACCAACAACTATCATATGCCGCGCAGCCTCGCCGAGCTTGCCTATGTGGACCCCGACATCCAGTTCATTCCTTATCCCGTTGTCAATTCCGATCTGAAGACGAGCGATTGGTTCACCGATCCGAACGCCTTACGCGTCATGCTGGCTGAATATGCCAAGGTGCTGCTGGCAAGTGCGCGCAACATCGTTGGCCTGCGCCATACCGGCCTGCGTTCCGCCAGCCTGGCCAGCCAGAGCTGAGGCTTTTGGGCACTACAGCATCGGCCTGAAAATCAGAATCGATTTTCAGAAAGCCTGATGCGTAGATTCAAAGAGTTTAGAGCGTCCTTTGTGCGTCCGAATGGACGCACAAAGGACGCTCTAGCGGCAATCAGGCGCTTTTTATGACGGACAATATCGTGTAGGTCGGTCGACGTGACCGTGCCTCGGGAAAGTTTCATGATCGCCCTGCGTTCCGTTCTGTTCAATACGATCTTCTACGCCAACCTGATCGTCAGGATGATCGTGCTCTCCCCCATCTACTTCATCATTCCGCGCAAACTCGCCTACAGCGTTCCCAAGAACTGGGCGCGCTCGAACCACTGGCTGATGCGGGTGATCGTCGGAACGACCTTTGAGATCGAGGGGCTCGAGAACCTGCCGCATGGCAGCTACATCATTTCACCGAAGCATCAGTCCTTCTGGGATACTTATGCGCTGCTGCCCAACCTCGACGATCCGGTCTACATCCTGAAGCGCGAGCTCATGTGGATCCCGCTCTTCGGCTGGTACGCCAAGAAGCAGCGCATGATCCCCGTCGACCGCGGCGCCCGCGGCAAGGTGATGGTCGAAGTGCTGAAGCGCACCAAGGAAGAGCTTGCCACCGGCCGTCAGCTCATCATCTATCCCGAGGGCACACGACGCCCGCCAGGAGCCGAACCGGTCTACAAATACGGCATCGCCCGCATGTATCGCGACCTGCAGCTCCCGGTCGTACCCGTCGTCATGCATCCCGGCCTGTTCTGGCCGCGCCGCAGCGCCATGCGCTATCCCGGTCATTTCAAAGTGCAGATCCTGCCGCCGATCATGCCTGGCATGGATCCCGACGCCTTCTTCGCCCACCTGATCGACGTGACGGAACGCGCCAGCGATCAACTGCTGATCGATACGGTGGAGCGCAATCCGCATGTGCCGTTGCCACCGACCGCTATGGAGAGGCTGGCTGAACTGCGGAAGGTGAAGGCTGCCACTGCCTAAGCTGCCGCGCGCAGCCGCGTCACTTCCTCGACCACCTGTTCCAGCCACTGGTCGCGAATGCCCATTTCCTTGAGATGCGCGAGTGTATTAAAAACATACGCATCGTTCGGACCGGACTGGCCAACCGAGACGTTGACGACCCGCGCCGCGGCAAACGCATCCAACGCGCCGGCATATTGTTCATGGGCACGGTCGACGACATAGGCGACGGCCCGCGCGCTGCGGCCATCGGCAAGCTGCAGCGACAGGTGCCGTTCGAGATAGACATTGGTAACGAGTTCGCGGGCGCGCAGATACTCAATCACCTCATCCCATTTTTCCGATGCCACTCGAAATGCCACGCCGCGGCAGGCCCCGCCCCTGTCCAGGCCAAGAACCAGACCGGGATTTTCACGGCTGCCGCGGTGGACGAAAGAACGGACACAGAGCGAGCGCCTGTAGCCGTAAACCAGGGCCTGCGATCGCTCGACGAATTCGAAGCCCGGATTCCACATCAACGAGCCGTAGCCAAATACCCAAAATTCGTCCATATCGCACGCCAGATCAAAATCAGATTTCGCTCTCACCATTGGAGAACATCATGGCAGCGTCAAGCCAATCCGGCAGCGGCCAATACAGCAGCGGTAGGAAATTCTGGTTGCTGGGCGGCGCGATCCTCCTGGTGATTGCTCTTTATGCAGGCGGCTGGTTCTATGCCGCCTCCGCATTGAAACAGACGGTGCTGACAGCGATCGCGCCGCGCGCAGATGCAGCCGTCAGCGGCGAATGCTCCGATATCGAATTCCGCGGCTTCCCCTTCCGCATCGGCTTGTTCTGCTCGAAGGTGGATGTGGATGACAATGTCAACGGTATCTCCGCGACCTTCGGCGCGCTCCGCTCCGCCGCTCAGGTCTACGCCCCAGGCCATATCGTCTGGGAACTCGACGCACCGGCCGAGATCCGCACGGCGCAAGGTCTGACGGTCAATGCCCAATGGGACAATATGCAATCGAGCCTCGTCACCAAGGCGCATGGGATCGATCGCACCTCGACCGTCATTGATGGGCTGAAGGCCGTGGCTATTTCCTCATTTACCGGGCAGACGGTCAATTTCGATGCTGAACGCACCGAAATTCAGCTTCGGCAGAACGGGGCGGACCTCGACGGCGTTATCTCCGTCGAAAACTCCAACGCCGTGGTCAAGAATTGGCCGCAAGTCTTCCCAAAATTCTCCGCCAGCGCCGACCTCACGCTGACTGGCAAGGCGGGGATGATCGACGGCACCGACAAGCAGGGCATCCACGGCTCGCAGGGTGAGCTTCGCCGCATTGTCGCCGATATTGGCGATGGCAAGGTGATGACCGTTTCCGGCCCCTTCGCCTTCGACGAAAACGGCTTCCTCTCGGGCAAATTCAAGCTGGAGATCGAGCAGCTCGGCCCCTGGGGCAAAAGCCTCAAGGAGACTTTCCCCAATATGGCTTCGACCGTCGACACCGCAACCAAGATGTTGAAAGCCCTTGCGGGCGGCGGCGACAAGGTTTCGGTTGATCTCGTCGTCGATCACGGCAATGCGACGGTTAGCGGCTTCATTCCGCTCGGCAAGATTCCGCCAATCTAAACGAGCTTTTTAAGGAAGAAGACTTCCGGCACCGTCTGGATGCCCGGCAGCTCGATAGAACCGGTTTCGGAAAAGCCATTGCGGCGATGCCAGTCCTGCGGCCGGCTTTCGTCGCATTCACTCGACGTCATCAGGAGACGTGCGCCGCGCTCGCGCATCTCCTTTTCCCAAGCAAGAAACAGCGCCGTCCCGACTCCGGATCGGCGATGGCCATCCAGCACACAGATCATTTCCATATACGGAATCCTGCCCCAGAAGCGGGAAAAGCGCAGGAAGCCGATGATCTCGCCCCACTCACGGGCAACAAGATATTCGCCGAGATCGATGCAGCGAGAAACCCATTCCTCGCCGACATGATTGTCTTCGCGAAGCAGCCATTCCATGTCCGTCCGGCCTGGCTTCGCGATCTCCACCATGACTATTTCTTTTCCAGCGGATGCGGGCGGCCGAAATCCGGTGCATCCACGTCCTGCCCTGCCTGAACGATCGAACGACGAATGGCGCGGGTGCGGGTAAAGAGTTCGAAGATCTTGTCGCCTTCACCCCAACGGATTGCCCGCTGCAGATAGGCAAGGTCTTCCGAGAAGCGCGCCAGCATTTCCAGGATAGCATCGCGGTTATGCAGGCAGACGTCGCGCCACATCGTTGGATCGGACGCCGCAAGGCGCGTGAAGTCGCGGAAACCAGAGGCCGAATATTTGATGACTTCCGATTCCGTCACTGTCTCCAGATCGTCTGCCGTGCCGACAATATTGTAAGCGATGAGATGCGGCAGATGAGAGACGATCGCCAGCACCCGGTCGTGATGCTGCGCATCCATTTCATCGACCTTGGAGCCGAGCGCTTCCCAGAAGCTGCGAAGCGTCTTCAGCGCCACCGGATCGGTGCCTTCGATCGGCGTTAGAATGCACCAGCGTCCCTGAAACAGCCCGGGGAAACCGGCATCCGGCCCCGATTTCTCCGTACCTGCGAGCGGATGGCCGGCAATGAAGTGCACGTTGTCAGGCATGTGCGGCTGCATCTGCGCGATAACGGAAGCCTTGGTGGAGCCGACGTCAGTGACGATCGCACCGGGTTTCAAGGTTCCGGAAATCTCTTTCGCCACGCTTTCGGAGGCGCCGACCGGCACCGACACGATAACGAGATCGGCATCCTTTACCGCCTCGGCCGAGGAGGTCGTATAACGATCGCCAAGTTCCAGCTCTTCGGCGCGCTTCAGCGTCTCGGCGCTGCGCGTGGCGACCACGACTTCTTTAGCAAGATTCAATCGCTTGATGTCGTGAGCCAACGAGGAGCCGATCAGGCCGATACCGATCAGGGTGATGCGGTTGAACTGCACTGTCATGCCTTGTGTCCCATGAACTCGGTGAGCGCCTCGATAACGCCGCGATTAGCCTCTTCCGGGCCGATGCTCATGCGCAATGAATTCGGAAAGCCATAGCCGCGAACCGCACGCAGGATGTAGCCGCGGCTCGTCAGGAACTCATCTGCATCCGTCGCCCGCCTGCCGTCGGCCTCGGGAAAATGGATGAGAACGAAGTTGGCGACGGACGGCGTGACCTTCAGGCCGATCGCCTCGAATGCGCTCGTCAGCTTCTCGATCCACAGGTGATTATAGGAAACGGCCTCCTGAACAAAGGACTGGTCTCGGATCGCCGCGGCACCTGCCGCGATTGCCGGCGCATTCATGTTGAAAGGTCCGCGCACACGGTTCAGCGCGTCGATAATCTCGGCCGGCGCATACATCCAGCCGACACGCAGTGCCGCAAGGCCATAGACCTTTGAAAAGGTGCGGGTCATGACGACGTTGGCATTCGAGGAAACCACTTCTATGCCCGCTTCGTAATCGTTGCGGCGAACATATTCCGCGTAGGCCGCATCGAGCACGAGGATGACATGCTTCGGCAGGCCAGCCTGCAGGCGGCGGATTTCGCTGACCGGAATATAAGTACCAGTGGGATTGCCCGGATTGGCAATGAAGACGATCTTCGTCTTGTCTGTCACCGCAGCAAGGATCGCATCGACATCGACCGTATGGTCCTTTTCCTTGGCCACGACGGGTGTGGCGCCGGCACCCATGATCTGAATCTTATAGACGAGGAAGCCGTGCTCAGTGATGATGCCTTCGTCGCCGGCACCAAGATAAACGTGGCAGAGCAGTCCGAGCAACTCGTCGGAGCCGTTGCCGCACAGGATGTTTGCCGGGTTGAGGCCGTGCACTGAGGCGATCGCCTCGCGCAGTTCAAGCGCCTGTCCATCAGGATAACGCTCGAGATTGCCTGCGGCCGCCTTGAAGGCCTCGATCGCCTTGGGGCTTGGGCCGAGGGGCGTCTCGTTAGAGGAGAGCTTGTAGACGCGAGCGACACCCGGCGCATGTTCCTTGCCCGGTACATAGGCTGCGATATCCAGAATACCGGGACGCGGAACGGGCTTGCTCATCTCAACGCTCATGGATCAACCTCGGAAATCGCCGAAAAGCCGGCGAAAGACTTGAGTGGCATTAAAGCCGAATGGCGTTTTTGTCGAGGGCTGCAGCGCCTAGAGCATTTTCTGGTCAGGTTACAGCATTCTAACCAGGAAATGCTCTAGAGACTGCGTGTTGTCGGCACCCCGTGCGGTGCAAGCACAGGCACGAAGACGCGGCGGGAGGCGCGGGCGGCTACCGGCAGGCCCTGGTAGAGCCGCTTCTGTGCCTCGACGATGATGACGCCGGAAAAAGCCGGCCACAGGGTTCGGCCAATCCGCTCGAAGCCGCTGCGCAAGCGCAGCACAGCTCGCAGCTTCGATGGCGGGAAGAACAACGCTTCGGCTGTGGCGCCCGGCGTAAAGTTGGTCTCACGCAAGAGATGGGTGAGCTGGCCGCGAGAATACGGTCGGCCGGAGCCAAAGGGCGTATGCTCCATGCGCGCCCAGACACCGCGCCGGTTCGGCACGACGATAACGAGCCGTCCGCCCGGAGCCAGCACCCGCCAGAGTTCCTTCAGCGTCTCGCGCGGACTTTCGGCAAATTCCAGGGAATGCACCATCAGCACGCGGTCGATCGAGGAATCCGGCAGCGGCAATTCTTCGTCGAAGATGAGTGCCGTGGAAGAGAGCGAGCCAACAGGCCAGTTCACAGCCCCCTGCCCCGCCGGCATGAAGGCGAAAGTGCGTTCCGTATCGGCCTGGAAACGGTCGAGAAACGGCACGGCATAACCGATGCCGACAAGTCGCTCCTGGGGCAGCCGGACCCAGAGCGACGATAGCGCCATGGCGATCGAATGCTCGGCCATGCGCCCAAGCTCGGAATGATAGAATTGACGAAGATCGACGATATCGGCGTGCATTATCTCAAATGTTATCAATGACCGGTTGGACTTCAAGGCCGGAACCTCTACATTCCCGGTCAGTTCGAGGATAAGGGATTATTTGAGCAATGAAACCTTTGGAGTTAGAAGTTTTTCTCTGCCGCAGCGACAATTTCGGCGTTCTGGTCCATGATCCGGAGACAGGTCAGACTGCCTCGATCGACGCCCCCGATGCGGCCGCCGTCGAAGCTGCTGCCGTACGTCGCGGCTGGAACATCACCCATATCTTCACGACCCACCACCACATCGACCACGTGGAAGGCAATCTCGCCTTGAAGGAACAATACGGCCTCGAGATCATCGGCCCAGTCAACGAGGCGGTTGTCATCCCCGGCCTCGACAAGACGATGGGGGACGGCGACAGCTTCCTCTTCGGCGACCATACGGTCAACGTCATCGAAACGCCCGGCCATACGGCAGGCCATATCTGCTACCATTTCGTCGACGACAAATTACTCTTTGCTGCCGACACGCTCTTCGCACTCGGCTGCGGGCGCCTGTTCGAACGTCCGGCCGCAGACATGTGGCATTCGCTGCAGAAGCTTGCCGTCCTGCCGGACGAAACCGCGGTCTATTTCGGCCACGAATATACGCTCTCCAATGCCCGCTTCGCGGTCACCATCGATCCTGACAACCAGCGTCTCAAAGACCGCACGGCGGAAATCGAGGCGCTGTGCGCCGAAGGCAAATTCACCATTCCGACCACGCTGGCGCTCGAAAAGGAAACCAATCCCTTCCTGCGCGCGGCCGATCCCGCCATCCGCCGCAACCTGCTGATGGAAGGCAAGACGAACGAAGAGGTTTTCGCCGAGATCCGCAAGCGCAAGGACAATTTCTAAAGCATGGCCGCCAGCAACCTGTCTCCCGAGGAGATCATCCGCGAACTTGGCATGCAGCCGCATCCGGAGGGCGGCTGGTATATCCAGACCTTCCGCGACGAGAATGGCGGCGAGCGCGGCCATTCGACGGCGATCTATTACTTGCTAACCAAGGGGCAGCGCTCGCACTGGCACCGTGTCCACGACGCGGCGGAAGTCTGGCACTACTATGCCGGCGCGCCGCTCGCACTGCACTGCTCCGAAGACGGCAGCCATAGCGAAACGCTGACACTTGGCACGAACATTGCCGGCGGCGAGCGACCGCAGGCGATCATTCCAGCCAACTGGTGGCAATCGGCCGAAACGCTGGGTGACTACACCCTGGTCGGCTGCACAGTGGCGCCAGGCTTCGAATTCTCGAAATTCGAAATGGCGCCGCCGGGTTGGGAACCGGGCGCTTAAATCTGCTCCGCCACCGGCTGCATTTGCGGCTTGCGGCGGAACATTTCTTGCGCGGCCAGCACCGCGCCGCCGGTAATCAGCAGGCAGGCAAGCGCAATGCGCCAGCTCGGCTCGGCAATTCCGAAGACAGTCAGGATCAGCGTTGATAGCAGCGGCGCGGCATAGCTTGCTGAGCCGAGAATCTGGATATCGCCGTTCTTGACCCCATAATCCCAGGCATAGAAGGCCGCACCGACCGGCAACAGACCGAGGCCAACCACCGCAATCCATTCGAAACCTGTTTCCGGCCAGACCGTCGTCTCAAGCCCCAGATGGCAAAACAGCGAAAGCACTGACGTTGCGAGGCAAAAGCCGGTGACGACGTCGGTCGACACGGCATCGAAACGCCGCGTCAGCAGCGAATAGCCGGACCATGTGAAGGCGCAGAGAAAGGCCGCGCCATAACCGATCGCATAGGCGCCATCGAAATCGATGCCGTTGCGCCCAACGATCAGGAGGTGCCGCAAAGCCCAGCCAAAGCGCCGACGACGTGATACCAGCGCAGCCTCTCGCCCGGCAGCAGTGCCGAACCGACGACGATCAGCAGTGGCCAGAGATAGGCGATAAGCCCCGCTTCAACCGCTGGCGCGTTTCTGAGTGCCGTGAAATAGAGGAAATGATAGCCAAACAGGCCCGCAATGCCTGTGATCCAGACCTTCGCCGGCTGCTTCAGCAGCGCGATCCGTGATGGGTTTAAGACGAGCACGAGAATGCCGGGAACGCTGCCGATGGCAAAGCAGATGGCCGAAAGTTGGAACGGCGGCACCTTGCCCGACGCGGCAGTAAAAAGCGCCAGAAACGACCACATGAGAATGGCCGTAAAACCGATCAACGTTGCTCGAAGCCTCACCCGTCCCCCTCGCGGAGACTGCAAAGGCTCCGTCAGCTATTCACGCTGCTATATTTCACAGCTGTGATCGTCACAGTTCCGTATTCCGTGGGAATGCGGACATAGACTGGTGCATATACATTTGCCGCCTCAGCTTTGGCAAACCAGATTTCCATACGATTGCTCTTGCTGAGGTAGACGAGATCCTTGCGGCCTTTCTTATAGCCGGAGCGCGGAATGAAGCGCACGCCGCAGACAGTCGCCTTGCCCTTGAAGCCATCGGTCGAGAAATCTTCGTCGCCCTTCGGCGAAAGCACGAGATCCATCCGCGTCTCGCCATCAAAGATCGGCAGCTTCTGCGAGCAGACATCGGTATCGCCGGTGAAGATGAGGCCCGAGATCGGATCAAGCACGGAGCGCATATCGCTCTGTGTTACCGGGATCCATTCCTTCGGCCGGCGTGGCTCAGGTGTCGTGGTGGCCGAAACGATATTGCCGTTGCGGTAACTGACTTCGTACGTCCGCGCCTTCTTGCCGGTCTTGTAATAGAGAACGTATTTCGCCGCTTGCAGTCGGTCGTTGCGCACAACACCAGTGACGCTGGTCTTGGCCAGGATGTCGGTCACGAGATCGGCAAGACCGGCCGACTTGATATCACCGTTGATATTGTAGCTGTGATCGTCTTCGATCTTTGTCAGGAAGGCCGCCCGCGCAATCGTCAAGCCAGCCAGAGCCACTTTGTATTCCGTACGGTGCTGAATTTCGTTTGCACCAGCCGGCAAGGCCAGGAGCGCCGCAAATGTCGAGACTAGTATCCGTCTACCAAAATGAGCCATAGTGAGAGCCTTGTCTTGCCGGGGCCGCTTGCGCCCTTGCACTGCGGTCTATACTCCTGCCGCATCACGAAGAAAACAGCAGCTTTTTGACAGAATTGCGGGAAAGGCCAAGGTTTGGCTTGACGGGCGCGGCCTGTCTGACTATAGAACCGCAACTTTCCAATCATGGCCTGATGGATTGCGCAGCTGGTTGTTGCCGGATTGTCATCCAATGGCCCGAGAAAAACAAGAATAGGTGTTCCATGTCCCGCATGTGCGAATTGACCGGCAAGGCAGTCCTGACTGGTAACAATGTCAGCCATGCCAACAACAAGACCAAGCGCCGGTTCCTCCCGAACCTGTGCCAGGTTACGCTGATCTCCGACGCGCTCGGTCAGCGTTACCGTCTTCGCGTTTCGGCTGCTGCTCTTCGTTCCGTCGAGCACCGTGGCGGCCTCGATGCCTTCCTGCTGAAGGCTAGCGAAAACGAACTTTCGATGCGCGCTCGTCTGCTGCGCCGTCAGATTGTCAAGAAGACCGCTGAAGCCGCTGCTGTAGCAGCCTAAGCTTCGACGACGTCTTTCGAAAGCTTCAAAAGGCTTGCACGGATAACATCCGGACAGGCCTTTTGCTTTGCCAGCCTTTAGGCCTAAATTTTACTCCAACTGGTGGCATCACCCAGGATAAAAAAATGCTGAAGACCCGCTATACGTTGGCCTATGTCGCCCTGATGACGCTCGTCGTCGTCGCCTCCAATTTCCTCGTCCAGTTTCCGCTGAACGCTACGATTGCCGGCATCAATCTCGCCGACATTCTGACCTGGGGCGCCTTCTCTTATCCGATCGCCTTCTTGATCACAGATCTGACGAACCGCCAGTTCGGCCCGCAGGCTGCCCGCAAGGTGGTTTTTGCCGGTTTTGTCGTCGGTGTGGCGCTGTCCTTCTTCTCCTCGGTGCCGCGCATCGCGATCGCTTCCGGCTCTGCCTATCTCGGCGGCCAGCTTCTCGATATCGCCGTCTTCAATCGCCTCCGCCGCCAGACGTGGTGGCGCGCGCCGCTCATCGGCTCGCTGATCGGCTCGGCACTGGATACGGTAATGTTCTTCTCGCTGTCATTCGCAGCCTTATTCGTCTTCCTCGGCCCGAATGAGCCCTTCGCACTGGAAATCGCACCGATCCTTGGAGTTCTCTCGACAGAAGCTCCGCGCTGGATCTCCTGGGCACTTGGCGACTTCGTGGTGAAGATGCTGGTCGGCCTTATTATGCTGCTGCCCTATGGCGCGCTCATGAACGTTCTGCGCCCCATGCAGCCGGTTGCGGCACGGTAAAGTCGCCCAGCGACCCTTGAACGGACCGAAATCGCCAAGTCCCCGGATCTTACGCCGTTGGCGGGCATCATTTTTGGCCGAGCGATCCAGGAAAACGCTCTGGCCATGAATGCTGGTGAACTGACTGCAGACCTTTCTGCAGTCAGTTCATGCAGGTTTATCGGCGATCGCAACCGGAGGAATCACAACCTGCGCGCCCGCCCTGCAATGACGGCCGGGTGGCGAAGCACTTCCGCAACAAGTTCTCCAACAGGCCGCGAGGAATCGAGCCGCAGGATCGGTTTCGCCACTACCTTCAGCCACTCCTTATGCGCAATAAGGCTGCGGCGCTCCGGTCCCGCCGTATCGTAGCTCTCCGCCCATTCCATAAATTCGCGGCTTTTGACCTCCATGTCGCCGCCGGGTCCGATCCGTTCGCCGTAGCGCTCCTCCTCACGCCTGCGGATACGTTCCATACGTGCGATGGGATCGATTGTCAGGAAGACGACCAGATCGTAAAGCGGCTCGAATTCCGTGCCCCAGCTCAGCGCCGAGCCTGACAGCACCCAGTCGGCGTCAGGCTGCGCCTCTTGCCGGAGCATCGCGACGCGAGCCCCGGCCTCGCGCTTCGTCGTGAAGGGTGGATCGGTCGGCATCCAGAAGAAATGGTCGGTGTCGAGATGACGGATACCGAGCGTTTCGGCCACCGCCAGGCCAAGCGTGGACGTGCCGGAGCCCGAGGCTCCTGTGATATGGATGTGCATGATACGCTCTCTGAAAGGGTGACATCCGCGAAGGGACGGACGGATAGCGCAGAGTTATGACAGTCGTTCGACGGCCGCTCAATCGACCAGCCGGAATTCCAGCATCAGATTGCGCTGAAGGATGGAGTGATTGTCGTCGGACACCAGAATGATATGCGTCGTACCATCCGCAGCCTGGAAGGCATCGAGTCCTTCCATATTGTCGATATTGTAATTGAAGTTACCCTCGACCAGCAGGTCGCCGCTTACGACGGCACCGGGCTTGATGTCCCGACCCTTGATACGACGAATGCGCATGCCGATGCCTTCGGACATATTGAAGCGCCGCTCCAGCAGCAGAAGGTCGCCGCCGGGCACGAAAGCACCATCGGTCACATCGAAACTGCCATCCCTTGCTACGGCGAATTGACCTTTCAACGGCCCGGCAAGAATGGCCGCAAGGCGGTTGCCGTCTTCATTGAGGCTGCGTTCAGTCACTATCACGGGGGCGCCTTTGAGCGGGCTGGATCGGGGCGCGACGACCATGGTTTCGATACCGCGATTGGCCCTCATCTCATCTTGGGGAATAAGTATGTCGATTGTCGCAACCGAGGGCGAAACGAGAAAGCCAGGGTCCGGATAGACGTCGACACGATGGTCCTGCTCGAAGGAAACAAGAATCCGGTCGCCATCCAGGGCGAGGCCTTCGGCGTCCATCTGCCCCTTGCCCTCATGGAGCCGGCCGACGCGATCCCGCATAGGCGTGATCTCGACTCCCGAAAGGCCCAACAATCTGCCCTTGGCATCGCGCTCGATGCTGCCGGTCAGCCAGTGCCCGGTATCGAGCACACCGATAAAACTCTTGCCGTCAGGGCGCATGCGAATGGAAGAGAGCGAGCCGAAGAGCGAATTGCTCGACACCATCTCCAGGCCGCCGACAAACTCCAGCGGGCCGAACCTGGTCTCATTGCGACCAATATGGAAATCCGAAATCTGGCGGCTGATGATCTTCGCAGCCTCGCCTGCAGAAGCGTTCGACATTCCCGTCGCGAGGCTAAGCACAACCAAAGCCGCGCGAGACAGGTTTTCGAATGCCATACGGATCGTTTCTCCGAGGTTGTATCAGCCGGCGCGGCGCAGACGGCTACCGCGCGGCTGAGCGGCATGGTCTTCGAACAGTTCGGCTAGCTGTTCGGTCATCGCACCCGCAAGTTCGTCAGCATCGACGATCGTCACGGCACGGCGATAGTAACGCGTCACGTCATGCCCGATACCGATTGCCAGAAGCTCAACCGGGGACCGTGTCTCGATCTGTTCGATCACAGCACGCAGATGCCGCTCCAGATAATTGCCCGGATTGACCGACAGCGTGGAATCGTCGACCGGCGCACCATCCGAGATCATCATCAGGATGCGGCGCTGTTCGCGCCGTGCCAGCAGACGGTTATGCGCCCAGATCAGCGCCTCGCCGTCGATATTTTCCTTGAGCAGGCCTTCGCGCATCATCAGGCCGAGATTGGTGCGTGCCCGACGCCACGGCGCATCGGCCGACTTGTAGATGATGTGGCGCAGGTCGTTGAGGCGACCGGGCGTCTGCGGTTTGCCGTTCGCAAGCCAGTTCTCACGCGCCTGACCACCCTTCCAGGCCTTGGTCGTGAAGCCGAGGATCTCGACCTTGACGCCGCAACGCTCTAGCGTGCGCGCCAGAATATCCGCGCAGGTGGCGGCAACCGTGATCGGGCGGCCACGCATGGAGCCGGAATTGTCGATCAGCAGCGTCACGACCGTATCGCGGAACTGCGTATCGCGTTCCATCTTGAAAGAGAGCGGCTGTGTCGGATCGATGATGATGCGCTGCAGACGCGCCGTATCGAGGTAGCCTTCCTCGAGATCGAAATCCCAGGAGCGGTTCTGTTGCGCCATCAGTTTGCGCTGCAGACGATTGGCAAGACGGCCGACCGCACCCTGAAGATGCGCCAGCTGCTTGTCGAGGAAGGCGCGTAGGCGCTCCAGCTCGGCGGCATCGCACAGCTCTTCGGCCGTGATGATCTCGTCGAATTCCTCCGTATAGACGTGGTAATCGACTTTTTCATTGAAATCGGCAAAGGGTGTATTAGGACGGCGGGTTTCGCCCGGCGTCTCGGAATCGTCATCACCCTCTTCCATCATGTCGTCGTCGGAGATTTCGGCGCCTTCCGTCTCGCCGTCCTCCAGCTGCTCGTCGGCAACTTCGCTGTCCTCGACAGGGGCGGCATCACTGCCGGCATCCTCGTCGACCTCGTCCTCGTTCTGCTCGTCGCCTGTCGGCTGATCGTCCTCATTGGACTGATCGTCAGCATCCGGATCGCTGTCATCGTCGCCATATTCTTCAGCCATTTCCATGGCCGAGAGCATATTGCGGATGACTTTCGAGAAGGCCTGCTGGTCGTTGATGACGCCGGAGAGATTGTCGAGCTCGCTGCCCGCCTTTTCCTCGATGAAGGAACGCCAGAGATCGAGAACCTTTCCAGCCGAAGCCGGTGGCCTCTGGCCGGTGAGCTTCTCGCGCACCATCATGGCGACAGCTTCGCCGATCGGCGCGTCTTCCTGCCGTTCGATACCGGTGAAATTCGCCTTGGCGTATTTCTCCTCGGTCATCGAGCGCAGGTTGGCGGCCATGCCTTCCATGCGGAGCGAACCGATCGATTCTACGCGCGCCTGCTCGACGGCATCGAAGATCGCGCGGGCATCGGAGCCCTGCGGCGCCATGCTGGAATGGACCCTCTCGTCGTGACAGGCGATACGCAGAGCCATGGAATCGCCAAGACCACGCGTCACCGCGAGCTCATGCGCCGTCGGCCGCTTGGAAAGCTCCGGCAGGCGGATACGCTCGCCCGTCATGCCGGGACGCTCATTGGCGAAGGCCACTTCGACCTGGTCATCGCCCGCGATGGCGCGCACGCAGCCAGTTATGGCCCGCCGCAACGGCTCGACATCGACAGGCGCGCCGGGCTTTGCTTTCGAATTGTCACCACGAGATGCCATGATCGACTGGCCTTAAGCCCCCAGAACGATGTTGGCAGCACTTTCCTTCAGTTCCACGCCAAAGGCGCGCTGATAGTGCTCGGCCACCAGCGGACGCTCCAGCTCGTCACACTTGTTCAGGAAGGTGACACGGAAGGCGAAGGCGATATCGCCAAAGATTTCGGCATTCTCGGCCCAGGTGATGACGGTACGCGGGCTCATGACGGTCGAGAGATCGCCGTTCATGAACGAAGCGCGCGTCAGATCGGCAACACGAACCATCTTGGAAACCGTCTCGCGGCCTTCCTTATCCTTGCCGAAGCTCTTCACCTTGGCGGCAATGATATTCACTTCGTGATCATGCGGCAGATAGTTCAGCGTCGAGACGATCGACCACCGGTCCATCTGCGCCTGGTTGATCTGCTGCGTGCCGTGATAGAGGCCGGTCGTGTCGCCGAGACCGATTGTATTGGCGGTCGCAAACAGACGGAAAGCCGGGTGAGGACGGATAACGCGGCTCTGGTCGAGCAGTGTCAGACGGCCCGACGATTCGAGCACGCGCTGAATGACGAACATGACATCCGGGCGGCCGGCATCATATTCGTCGAAGACGAGCGCGACATTATGCTGGTAGGCCCAGGGCAGGATGCCATCCTTGAATTCGGTGACCTGCAGCCCGTCCTTCACGACGATCGCATCCTTACCGACGAGATCGATACGGCTGACATGGCTGTCGAGGTTGATACGCACGCAAGGCCAGTTGAGGCGGGCGGCGACCTGCTCGATATGCGAAGACTTACCCGTACCGTGGTAGCCGGAAATCATCACGCGTCGGTTGTGGGCAAAGCCCGCAAGGATCGCGAGCGTCGTCTCGCGGTCAAAGAGATAGTCGGGATCGAGATCCGGAACATAGGCATCGCCCTTGCTATAAGCGGGAACGCGAATGTCGGAATCGATGCCGAAAACCTCCCGGACCGAAACGGTGGTGTCGGGCAGTTCGGAAATATCAAGGTCAATCTTGCTCATCATGTCTCCAAGGCGGGTGACGGCCACCCGGCCACACTATCTCAGCCATTAAGCAACCATGGTGCCGCAGTCTCTTCTTCCGCGTTCGTCCAGGGTCGGAACGTCGGCGATACTTCTCCGGGACTGAAACGAAACCTCGGCGGGATAATGACCGCTGACGAGCATTCTTGAAAGAGTCCCGGACAAGAAACGCCACGTCCGGAAGGTTGGCCGGGGCGGTGTCAGGAAAACACGAAAAACCATGCCGCGGTTGCCTGCGGCCTCAGCCGATTTGGACCATACCCGATTGAAGCTCAAGAGCAAGGACGGGAACTAACAAAAACCGTTCTGCTTCAATAATTGGTACGCCTGGATGACGGCGCGGAACCGCTCTTCCGAGCCGCGGTCGCCGCCATTCGCATCAGGATGATGTTTCTTGACCAATTCCTTGTACTTGCTCTTGATCTCTGCGGAAGTGGCGTTCGCGGCAAGTCCCATCGTATCGAAAGCCTTGGCTTCCAGCGATTTCAGCTTGCGGGCCTGCGGAAAGCGTGGGCCGCTGCCTTTGCCGCCATTCTCCTTCACGAAGCCGAAGGGATCGCGCACGCGCGTATAAGCACCCGAGCGGACTTCCGAATGCAACGGGCTGTTCTTGGCATCCTTGTTGACGCCGACCGTCCAGGTAGGGCGATGACCGGTGATCGCCTCCTTTTGATAACGCGCGATCTCGCCGTCCGATAGGCCGGAGAAATAGTTGTATCCCTTGTTGTAGTCCTTGACGTGTTCGAAACAGAACAAAAAGAACTGGCCTTCCGCATTGCGTCCCACGGGAGCGCGATGCGTGCCTTTTTTGTCGCAGCCGTCCCACTGGCAGGTTGGAGGTGCCTGCTCGGCCTCCTGCTCCCGCTTGCGGCGTGTTCGGATGCGATCGAAATATTTGGAATCAAGTCTCATGACGGCGCTAATTATGGGGCTGCTGATTGATGACAACAAGAATTGACAAACGGGAATGTTGCTGGCTTGGTGGGAACCTTTTTCTTGAACTCGAAAGACCCGGCGATGACACTCCAGACCAGCATCGAAGAGAAGCTCAAGGCGGCATTTGCGCCCGAGCGTCTCGCCGTCATTAACGAAAGCCATCTGCATGCCGGCCACCAGCCAGGCATGACGGGCATGGGCGAGACGCATATGCGCATTCGCATCGTCTCGGAAAAGTTCGCCGGCATGTCTCGCCTGCAACGGCATCGGGCGATCACCGACCTGCTGAAGCCCGAACTGGACGCCGGGCTTCACGCACTGGCCGTAGAGCCGGCAGCACCGGGCGAACCGACGCGTTGGTAGACCTTACCGAATGATCAGGGCCGTTGCGTAGAGCCCGAAGCCGAAAACGGTGTGAGCAAGCAGGTTCAGCACGCGGGCCTTCGTGGGGTTAGACGTCTTCGAGGCCGCCCAGCCGAGGCCGAGGCCCGGCTGCATCAGAAACCACCCGGCGCCGACGGTAACGATCCCGAGAATCCAGGCCGGCAGAAAGGTCGGCGCGGCAAACCAGGCAGGACCTACGAAAATTGCCAGCAGGATGCCGTAGAGAATTCCGACTGCGTAGTGACCGATCCAGCCGAGCGCCAATTCATTGGCATAGGGTTTGGCGTCGCCGATATTGTCGTGAAAGACCTTGCCCTTACCGAGATGCCAGAACCAGCGACCGGCCGGCGCCCAGTTCGGCCATGGCGTCACGCCGATCATTGCGAGCACGATCGCCCAGATATCCATGAGGATAGTTGCCCCGATGCCGATGGCGACGGAGCGCCAGAGAATGTCGAACATGTCAGATCCTGTGGAGTGAACCGGCATCGGGATTCCGAGCCGCCGGCAATGGAAATCCTGATCAGGCGGGTTTCGTCTCGTCTTCTTCGGCGGGACGGATGCGCAGTTTCGTGATGCGGTTCTTCTCCCGCTTCATGACGACGAAGCGCTTGCCGTAGAAGGTGAAGGCCTGCCGCTCTTCGGGAATGGTCATTGATTCATGGATGACGAGACCGGCAATTGTCGTCGCTTCCTCGTCCGGCAGGTTCCAGTCCAGCGCACGATTGAGATCGCGGATCGGCACCCCACCATCGACAACGATGGAACCGTCCGCCTCCTGTCGTACTCCCTGCATGTCGATATCATGCTCGTCCGAGATATCGCCGACGATTTCTTCCAGAATATCCTCAAGCGTCACAATGCCCTGAACCTCGCCATACTCGTCGACGACGACGGCAAAATGCTGCTTGCGGCGCAGGAAAGCATTGAGCTGGTCTTCGAGATTGGTGCTATCAGGCACGAACCAGGGCTTCTGGGCGATCTTTACGATATCGAGCTGCTGCGGCTCCATATTCGGCTCGGCAAGCGCTCGCAGCAGATCCTTGGCGTGCACGACGCCGATGATATTGTCGATCGTGCCGCGCCACAGCGGCATGCGCGTATAGGGGCTTTCCAGAATCGCCCGAACGACGGATTCCGGCGGATCGTCCGCATTGATCGCCCGCATCGCGGTACGGTGGACCATAATGTCGGAAAGCTCGAGTTCGCCGAGGTCAAGCACGCCACCAAGGCGGTCGCGGTCGGCCTTCACGACAGAGCCTTCGCGGTGAAGCAGATTGACGGCGCCGCGCAGCTCTTCGTGCGCCGACAGCATCGAGACTTCGCGTGACAGGTTGATGCCGAAGAGGCCTAGAATCCGTCGAACGATCGCGTTGACGAAAGACGATATCGGGCCGACGACGGCGACGAAAAGCCGGGTCGGAATTGCGACATTGAGCGCAAAACGCTCCGGTGTCGAAATCGCCCAGCTCTTCGGAAGGACTTCCGCAAAAATGACCAGGATGATGGTCATCGCAAGCGTCGCAAGCGCCACGCCGGAATTGCCGAAGATCCCAAGGAACACGCTCGTCGCCAGTGATGAGGAGAGAATATTGGCGAGGTTGTTGCCGATCAGCAGCGCCCCGATCAGCCGGTCACGACGCTCGATGAGTGTTCTGACAAGGCCGGCGCGCTCATCGCCATTGGCCTCCAGCGTGTGAATCCGGCTTCGCGAAACAGCGGTCAACGCCGTCTCGGATCCCGAAAAGAAGGCAGACATCAACACCAGGGCCACGATCGAAACGATCTCCGGCCAGTAGACCGACAAAAACGCCAGGGTGCCCTCGACTGACATCAGGGATGTTTTTCCTTAAGAAAGCTGATCACTTCGGAAGCCGGTACGTCATCGGCGACGAAGGACTGACCGATACCACGCGTCAAAATGAAGGTGAGCCTGCCGCCCTTAACCTTCTTATCCTGGGCAATCGCATCCATCAGCACTTCGGCGGGCGGGAGGGTGCCGGGAATTTCCGACATGCGGGTTGGCAGACCGACCGCCTTCAGATGCGCTTCGACGCGGCGCGCGTCATCGGGGCTCGCAAGGTTTACGCGTGCTGAAAATTCATGCGCGAGCACCATGCCGATAGAAACGCCCTCGCCGTGAACAAGCCGGCTGCTGTCATAGCCGGTGGCAGCCTCCAGCGCATGCCCAAAGGTGTGGCCGAGATTGAGCAGCGCCCGCTGGCCGTTTTCGCGCTCGTCAGCAACGACGACATCCGCCTTCGCCTGGCAGCTCACCGCAATGGCCTCGATACGGGCCGAGCCCCCGGCAAAGACCGCCTGCCAGTTACTCTCCAGCCAAGCAAAGAAATCCGGCTTGTCAATCAGACCATATTTGGCAACCTCGGCATAACCGGCGCGGAATTCACGCTCGCTTAGCGAATTCAACGCATCCGTATCGGCAAGCACGAGATCCGGCTGATGGAAAACACCGACAAGGTTCTTGCCGTGACGGCTGTTGATGCCGGTCTTGCCGCCGACAGACGAATCCACCTGGGCGAGCAGCGAGGTCGGCACCTGCACGAAACGCACGCCACGCCGCACGATGCCGGCTGCGAAGCCCGAAAGGTCACCGATAACGCCGCCGCCAAGAGCAATGACATAGTCATTGCGTTCGACGCGGGCTTCCAGAACCTTGTCGCAGACATTGATCAGATGTTCGAAGCTCTTAGTCTTCTCGCCGGCCGGTAGCACGACCGCTGCCGAGGCGATGCCGGCGGCATCGAGACTTGCCTTCAAAGCGTCGAGATAACGCGGCGCGACATTCTCGTCGGTGATGACAGCTGCCTTGCGGCCGTTCAGGCGCGAGCCGATTTCGCCGCCGGCGCTGGCGATCAGCCCTTGCCCGATCAGAATGTCATAGGCACGCTGGCCAAGCGGTACATGTACCTTGCGGATGGCGGAAGCTGATGTGATCGCATTCATGATACTGCACTTTCCTTCTGGGCCGCGACGACGGCCTGCAGCACTTCATCGGCCATGATTTCCTTGCGCACATCGCGCGAAAGGACCGTGAGATCGGCCTCGGCATAAACGGGGTAGCGGGCATTCATCAGGTTTTCGAGCGTCTGCTTCGGGTTCTCGGTCTTCAACAGCGGACGCGTGTCGCGCTTGTTGACCCGATCCCAGAGCACGTCGAGATCGGCCTTCAGCCAGATCGAAAGACCGCCCTTCTTGATATGCCTGCGGGTGCGGTCATTGATGAAGGCGCCGCCGCCGGTGGAGACGACCCGCGGACCGCCCTTCAGGAGCCGCTTCATCACCCGCGCTTCGAGTGCCCGGAATTCTTCTTCCCCATAGGCCGCGAAAAGCTCCGTGATCGTCATGCGGGAAACGCGCTCGATCTCAACATCGCTATCGACGAAAGGAATGCCGAGCTGATGAGCGACGAGGCGGCCGACCGAGGATTTTCCCGCCCCCATAAGACCAACCAGAATGAGATTGCGTGAACCGAGCGCGGCGCGAGCTCTGTCTCTCAGGCTGTCTGCAACGGAAACTGGGGGTTCACTCATCGGTCCATTCACACTTTGTTTGCAAACGGTATCGACAAATGCGGGTGTAGCGTCAAGTCGCGGGCAAGGGAATCGTGGCACCAATGCCGCTTCTTGCACTTGCAAACATGCTTCTTATAACAGAAGCAGAGTTCTAAGGAGTAGTCGGATGCCGACCCTGATCCGTTTCCTGTCCGTCCTGGCGGTCATCGCCGGACTGATCTATGGAGCGATGTGGGCCCTTGTTAGCTTCGTCGAGCCGCAGGAACGCGACGTGACTATCCGCATTCCTTCCGAGCGGGTAAACCCGCCTTCGACCGGCACGATCAACACCACGAAGAAGTGACGCAATGACGGATCTCGGCCGTGTCCATGTAGAGTCATTTCTCGAAATGATGAGCGCCGAGCGCGGCGCCGCAGTCAACACATTGCAATCCTACGAGCGCGATCTGGGCGATCTGCGTTCATTTCTGCATGGCCGGAGCGTCCGTCTGACCGAGGCGGCATCGGCTGATCTCGGCGCCTATCTTGTCTCGCTCTCCGTGCAGGGCTTCAAGCCCTCCTCGCAAGCGCGCCGGCTTGCCGCCATGCGCCAGTTCTACAAATTCCTCTATGCCGAAGGGCTGCGCACCGACGATCCGACCGGCGTTCTCGATGCGCCCAAGAAGGGCCGCGCTCTTCCGAAGACAATGGGCGTCGAGGAAGTAACGAAGCTGCTCACTCAGGCGGAAACAGAAGCCGCAGACCCTGCGCCCGGCCAGCTTCATCGCCTGCGCATGCTGGCACTGCTGGAATTGCTCTATGCCACCGGCATGCGCGTGAGCGAGCTCGTCTCGCTTCCGGCCCGCGTGCTCGATCAGGAGGGCCGCTTCCTCATGATCCGTGGCAAAGGCAACAAGGAACGCTTGGTACCGCTCTCGCAATCGGCAATCGCCGCATTGAAATCCTATGGCCGCATGCTGGCCACGGAAAACGCGGCGTCAAAAGAGCCCGAAGACAGCCCGTGGCTCTTTCCGGCCGCCTCGAAAGAAGGTTACCTGCCCCGTCAGGTCTTTGCCCGCGATCTCAAGAATCTCGCAATCCGCGCCGGCCTGACGCCTTCAATGATTTCGCCGCATGTGATGCGGCATGCCTTCGCCAGCCACCTTCTGGCCAATGGCGCGGACCTGCGCGTGGTGCAGGAACTCCTCGGCCATTCAGACATTTCGACCACACAAATCTATACACATGTTCTGGAAGAACGGCTCCAGCAGCTCGTCCACACGCACCACCCCCTTGCAAAACAGGCGAAAAAGCACGAATAGGACCGGCGACAAGGGCTGAACCAGGAAACTGTCCCGCGCACAAGGAACGGAAACGCACCTCATGCACAATTATCTCGACTTCGAAAAGCCGATCTCGGACCTCGAAGGTAAGATCATCGAGCTTAAGAAGCTGGCGACGGAAGATGAAAGCATCGACACCTCCGACGAGATTGGCAGGCTCGAAGTCCGCGTCCGCGAGGCGATCGTCGAGATCTATTCGAAGCTCAACGCCTGGCAGAAGACGCAGGTCGCGCGGCATCCGCAGCGTCCGCATTTCGTCGATTACGCCAAGACGCTCTTCCAGGAATTCACGCCGCTCGCCGGCGACCGCAAGTTTTCCGAGGATGCCGCCATCCAGGCCGGTCTTGCCCGCTTCCGCGGCCAGCCGGTTGCCGTTATCGGCCAGGAAAAGGGCAACGACACCAAGAGCCGCCTGAAGCACAATTTCGGCAGCGCCCGTCCGGAAGGTTACCGCAAGGCGATCCGTATCCTCGAAATGGCGGATCGGTTCCAGCTTCCGGTCATCACCCTCGTCGATACCGCAGGTGCCTATCCGGGCGTCGGCGCCGAGGAGCGCGGTCAGGCCGAAGCCATCGCCCGATCGACGGAGATGTGCCTTGGCGTCAAGGTGCCGCTGATCTCGATCGTCATCGGCGAAGGTGGCTCGGGCGGCGCGATCGCGATTGCCACCGGCAACCGCGTCTACATGCTCGAACATTCGATCTATAGCGTCATCTCGCCGGAAGGTGCCGCATCGATCCTATGGCGCGATTCCACCCGCGCCAAGGAAGCCGCGACTAACATGAAAATCACCGCCGAAGACCTGAAAGGGCTCGGCGTCATCGACGGCATCATCCCCGAACCGCTCGGCGGTGCGCATCGCGATCCCGACAGCGTCATCGCCGCAACCGGGGACGTCATCGCCAATGCGCTTGCCGAAATGGCCTCGCGCTCTGGCGAGCAGCTGCGCAACGATCGTCGCCAGAAATTCCTGGCCATGGGCCGAAATCTGTAAAATCCACAGGTCGGCTCGGCAGATTGAGGCCAAATCTTGGCCACAATATTGTTATCTGTAACATTGCGCTTGCAGGACACGTCCGCGCAAGTCATAGGCTGGTAAGGATTTATCAAGTATAAGCCGCCTATGATTCCGCGCTATGCCCGGTTTCCGTAAGCGGGTTGGGTCGCATTGTTGATGGGCTGATTGAATGCGCATACGTCATTTTGCCTATGTTTCACTCATGGCGCTGGCTCTGACCGGCTGCAACGACGCATTGGAATCCGCCCAAGGCATCGACCTCTCCACCGTCAAGAACAAGGTAGAGCAGCCGCTTCCCGCTCATATCCTTGCCGATATGTCGGCCAAGGGCATGGATCGCAACTCGCCGATCATGATCCGCATTTTCAAGGAAGAAGGTGCGCTGGAGATCTGGAAGGCAAAGACGGACAACCGCTTCGACAAGATCGCCGACTACAAGATCTGTGCCTGGTCCGGCAAGCTCGGCCCGAAGGTGAAGACTGGCGATCGTCAGGCTCCAGAAGGTTTTTACAACCTCACCCGCGCCAACCTGAATCCAAATTCGAAATATTATCTGGCGATCAACACCGGCTTTCCGAACCGCTATGATGCCGTCAACGGCCGCACTGGCAGCGACCTGATGATTCACGGCGCCTGCTCGTCGTCAGGCTGCTATTCAATGACCGACCAGCAGGTCTTGGAAATCTATGCCTTCGCCCGCGATGCGCTCAAGGGTGGTCAGGAAACGGTGCAGCTTCAGGCCTTCCCCTTCCGCATGACGGCCGAGAATATGGTCAAGCACCGCCTCGACCCGAACTATGATTTCTGGAAGATGCTGAAGGTTGGCTACGACAACTTCGAAGTCACCAAACGCCCGCCCGAAGTGAATGTCTGTGAAAAGAAGTATGTCTTCAATCAGCAGGTAAGCGATGGCGGCAGCTTCAATCCTGCCGGCAAGTGCCCGGCCATGTCGACTCCGCCAGCGCTGACGGCAGCCCTTGCCGCCTATGGCAAGACCTATGATGCCGATTACCAGAGAGCGTTGAAGAAGTACGATGGCCTTGCCTGGTACGACCCGACGGAAGCCGAACGCAAGGCCGTCGTCGCCAAGCTTCGCAAGGGTCGCGAACTCGCCTATGCCCCGACCGGCACCTCGCTCGAAGCGGGCCGCATGGTCAAGGTCGCCGAACTCGAAGACTTGATGGCCAAGCAGTCCGCCCAGAGCGTTGCTGCCAAGACCGCAAACGGCGCAACACCTGCGACGCAGGCTCAAGTGACTGCCGTTGCCGCAGCGTTGCCGGCAAATATTCCGGTGCCGATGCAAAACCCCCTGGCCTATGCGGCACCGGAGCTCGCACCGCAAGAAACTGCTGACGCCACCAAGAAGCCATTCTGGAAGTTCTGGGCGAGGAACTGATCGGCTTGGACGCCGTTCTCTACGATCTGCGCGGGCTGAAGTGCCCGCTCCCCGTCATCAGAACACGCAAAAAGCTGACGGCCATGCCGAGCGGCGCACTGATCCTCGTCGATACCAGCGATCCACTCGCCATCATCGATATCCCGCATTTCTGCAATGAAGACGGCCACGAACTGGTCAGCACGGAAAAGACCGAGCGCGGCCATCGCTTTCTGATCCGGAAAGGGTAGAGCTCTTTCCGGTTAGATTGTCATGCCTGGAATGGCGAGCGGATTGTCGCTGAGGACAGCACGATCCGGCGTATCGATCCGCGGCTTGCCGAGGAAGGCATCGAAGAGATCTTTCACGAAAGCCTCCGGCAGATCCTTGGTGATCAGCACCATGCGCGTGCGCCGGTCCTCAGGATCCGGCCAGGCCGCAAGCCGCACCGGCGGGTGAAAGATACTTTGGACGCCGTGCAGCACCAGGGGCCGCTCCGGCCGGTCTGATGTGGCGATGATCGCCTTCATGCGCAGAAGCTTTTCGCCATGCGCCGAGCGCAGGAGATCGATGAACATTTCAAGCGCCATCGGATCGATCGCCGTCTCCTCGATGATCGAGAAGGAGCGGATCGACGCATCGTGACGGTTGACGTCGTGCGGATCCTGATGATCGTGACCATGATGATGGTGGTGATGCCCATGGTCATGGTGATGATCGTGATGATGTGCCTCATGCTCATCCTCATCACGCAGCCACCGGCGGACATCAGCGATCTTTGTGCCGGGATCATAGAGTCCGTTGACCAGGACACGCGCAGAGCCAGCCTCTTCGCCGTCGGCATCCATGAGAGCTGCACGCGGATTGAGGCCACGCAGACGTGTGGTCAGCGCCTCCGTATCCGTATCGCTTGCTATGCTCTGCTTTGAAACGATCAAACGATCAGCAACCGCTGCCTGCTTGCGCGCTTCCTCATGATTGCCGAGGGTCTGCAGGCCATTCACCGCATCGACGACAGTCACGACACCATCGAGCTCGAAATTCTGCGCAATGATCGGATTGCCCATGATTGCCTGCATGACGGGCGCCGGATCGGCAAGGCCTGTGGTTTCGATGACCACGCGGCGAACTGGCTTCACGCGTCCGGTCTGCACCGCATCCATGAGATTCGCCAGTGTGTCGACCAGTTCTCCGCGCACGGTGCAGCAGAGGCAGCCATCGGAAAGCTCGATGATGGAATCGCCGGAGCTTTCGACGAGCAGATGATCGATGCCGACATCGCCGAATTCATTGATGATGACGGCCGCATCCTTCATGTCGGGATCTTTGAGGATGCGGTTCAGAAGCGTCGATTTACCGGCGCCGAGAAAGCCGGTCAGGATGGTGACCGGAATCTTGTCGCTAAACGTGCTCATGATTGTTCCTTAGAAGGATGTCGGTCGCGGAAGCGGCACCGGCACATTGGCGAGTGCTTCCACCGCGTCGCCCTTAGCCGACTTGTCATTCTGGGCGACCGGCTGCGGATCCTGGCCCGGAATGAGGCCGGCGAATACGAATTGCGGCTCGTGATCCATCTCGTGGATGTAGGGCGACTGCACTTTCATGCGTCCGACCTCGTCGCGCGTCTCACTGCGCACCTTGGCGCCCTTGGCGCTGCAGATATCGGCAGTGATATCGCTCACCTGATCCTGACCAGGTCCATAGGGCCTGAGTGAGCCCAGCGTATCATTTGCCGTAAATTGTGTCGTAAAACCTTTCTGCAGAAGGTTCGCCGTGGCATCGGCGCGCGCCGCCAGGCTGTCGGTGCCGAGAACGACGGAAACCAACGTGCGGCCGTTACGCGTTGCAGAACCGATCTGGTTGAAACCGGAAGCGCAGATGAAGCCGGTCTTCATACCGTCGGCACCGGCAAAGCGGCCGATCAGCATATTGATATTGGGCACGTTTTGCTTGCCGGTCGTAAAGCCCTCGAGCGAGAAGTAGCCCGCATATTGCGGGAAGTCGCGGCGCAGCGCGACAGTCAGGATCGCAAGGTCGCGGGCGGTCGTGTACTGACCCTTGCCCGGCAGGCCGTTCGGGTTCACGAAATGTGAATCAGTCATACCAAGCTTCGCCGCCTCGGCGTTCATGCGCACGACGAAACCTTCCTGAGTGCCGCCAACCGCTTCTGCAACCGCAACGGCGATATCGTTGGCCGACTTCACCATCAGTATTTTCAATGCGCTGTCGAGCGTGAATTTCTGACCTGGCTTGAAACCCATTTTGGCTGGCGGCTCTGAGGCTGCGCGCTTGCTCATGACGATGGGCGTATCGAGGCTGATCTGGCCGGAGCGAATTGCATCGAAAACCGTATAGACCGTCATCAGCTTGGTCAGCGAAGCCGGGTACCATTTGCGGAAGGCTTCTTCATGCTCCAGTACGCGGCCGGTCTGCACGTCGACGAGAATATGCGGATTGGCGTGAGCAAGTGTAACGGACGAGACAAAAACCGCTGTTGCTGTCGCTATAAAAGAAAAGGGCCGCAAAGCGGCGAACAAACGATCGTGGCGCGTCGACAAGTGCTCGTCCTTCAGGGAATTATCTCGAAACCTTCCCCTATTTACCCTATATGGCTATGACATGGCAAAGGTCATTGACTAAGTTATTTCCAAGGCATCACGCCCTTGTGATGCTTCCAGACAGGCCCCACGCATTTCATTTACAGGAAGCCAAGAATGCCGATTCTGAATAGAGCCGCCGAACTTCAGGATGAAGTTGCAGAGTGGCGGCGTCACATCCATGCCCGGCCAGAACTTCTCTTCGCAGTCGAAAACACGGCCGCCTTCGTCGCTGAAAAGCTTAAGGAATTCGGTGTCGACGAAATCGTCACCGGCATCGGCCGCACCGGCGTTGTGGGCCTCATCAAAGGCAAGGGCGAAGGCAGCCGCACGGTGGGTTTGCGCGCCGATATGGACGCTCTGCCGCTAACCGAAATCACCGGCAAGCCCTGGGCATCGAAAATATCAGGAAAAATGCACGCCTGCGGCCATGATGGCCACACAGCCATGTTGCTTGGCGCTGCGAAGTATCTCGCCGAGACACGCAACTTCAACGGCAATGTCGCTGTGATCTTCCAGCCGGCAGAAGAAGGCGGCGGCGGCGGCAACCTGATGGTCAAGGACGGCATGATGGAGCGGTTCGGCATAGAAGAGGTCTATGGCATGCACAATCTGCCGGGCCTGCCCGTCGGCCAGTTCGCCACCCGTAAGGGGCCTATCATGGCGGCAACCGACGAATTCACCGTCACCATCAAGGGCCGCGGCGGCCATGCGGCACAGCCGCACCGTACGATCGACCCGATCGCGATCGGCGCCCAGATCGTCACGAACCTGCAAATGATCGCCTCTCGCAACGTCGACCCGCTGCGCTCGGTTGTCGTCTCCGTCACGAAGTTCAATGCTGGCTTCGCCCACAACGTCATTCCCAATGACGCCACCTTCGCCGGCACGATCCGCACCCTGGACGAGGAAGTGCGCGCCCAGGCCGAAGCACGCCTCCGCGAAGTCGTGGCAGGCATCTGCGCTGCCCACGCAGCGGAAGCCGATATCAACTTCCACCGCAATTATCCCGTCACCTTCAACCACGCGGATGAAACGGAACACGCCGTCGCCATCGCCAGCGATATTGCCGGCGAAGCCAATGTCAATCCGGAGGTCGATCCGATGATGGGCGGAGAGGATTTCTCCTACATGCTGAACGCCCGCCCCGGCGCCTTCATCTTTATCGGCAATGGCGACACCGCGGGCCTGCACAATCCCGCTTACGACTTCAATGACGAGGCCATCGCCCACGGCATTTCGTATTGGGTGCGGCTCGCTGAACAGCGCCTTGGCGCCTGAAACGAAACGACATCGCGAGCGTCGAAAAGGCTTGGCTTCACGCCAAGCCTTTTGTATGCATGGCATCCAAGTGGTCCCGTAGCTCAGCAGGATAGAGCATCAGATTCCTAATCTGAGGGTCACGCGTTCGAATCGCGTCGGGATCACCATTTCTTTTCAACGATAACGCGGCCGCCACCGCAAGGCGCGCTTTGCGCCCGCCCCAAACAGCGCCGCCACGATCCATACGCCGATAAATCCGATCGCTGCCCAGACGAGACCTGCGAAGCTGACGGGCACGCCTGGCACGAAGTCGTGCCATTGGCAATTATTCCCTCATCGGCATCGCGCAACAGCACGAAAGGCTTTGCAATCAACGAGGCGGCACCGAGATTCGATTGCTGGGTGACGAGGCGCTCATAGCGCTCCAGCGTACGGCACATCGAGAGGCCGCGATCACGCAGAAAGTCGTCAGGGGAGCGGGCATAGATATCGAGCGCCTGCCGGCGGTCGAGATGATGGTCGGCGGCCTGTTTCGTGAAGTCGTCGACGATGATCTTGAGCTCGTCGATCGCCCCGCCGATACGCTGGCGATACTGCTGGGCAAATTCTGGCGCCTGGGAGAAAAACGTGCCGCCGGCAAGCCCGACGACCAGCGTAGCGACCCTTCCGATCGAGCCCATGACGGTGCCTCCAACTGTTCCCACGCCAGAACGATTCTGAAAGGACAAAAGTTGCCGCTGACACAATCGTTAATGCTATGTGATTGAACTGATTACGCTTCGTTCGAGTTGATCCCTCGACCAACTTGGAAAGAGAGGCTTGTTATGAGGAATATTGTCATCGCTTCCGCATTGGCTGCGGCTACGATTTTTGCCGGCGCTCTGCCGTCCCAGGCTGCCAGCGTGACCATCACCACGGACAACGGCGGATACGGCTATCATCGTATGATGGACCATCCTTACCACCGTCCTTACTATCGCCACCACCTGCCGCCGCGCCGGATTTCGGACGATTGTTTTACCCGCACGGAACGCATCCATCACCACGGTCGTACCGTAATCAAGGAAACCCGCGTCTGCCGCTAAGAGCACGAAAACCCCGGCTGGAAACCCAGCCGGGGTTATCGTTCCTGAGCATGAGGAACTTAGGTTTTTTCTCCGCGTTTAGCGGTGAAACGGGAGTATCCGCCATGCGTATTCGAATAGCTCTGCTTGCAATCGGTTTTGTCATCAGTGGCCTGCTGCTGGCACTCGTCCATCAGCCGCAAGGCCCCGTTACAACGCCGAAGACCGATCGGCTTATCGGCGAGAAGGCTCCCGCCGGTTTTCTGCCAGAACGCTTTGCCGGCTGATCAGCTGAACGACAGCTTGCGTGCCACGACGTGGAAATATTCCTCGTCTAGCAACGTCTCGCCACCGAGCGGACGGCCATCGACCGAAAAGAGCAATGGCTCGCCGTTAAAACCATTTTCTGAAAGCTGCGAGCGCAACTGGCCAGGTGTCGTAGCATAGACCATAATGCCGAAATCATGGGCGCGATGCAGCAAGATCGCATGTTCGCCGTCGCGCTGTTCGAGCGGCGCGAGGCGGCGCTCCCGCACCAGCCCCATTGCATGTTTGAGAAGCCGGAAGCTCAGCTTCACCGGGTGGTTGGACCAGACAACCGAAGAGCGGGCGCGCTTTTCGCCAAACCCATGCCAATTGCGATTGAAGGTTGAAAAGGCGAATGTGCCTCCGGCCTTCAGAACACGCGCGACTTCCCGCATGACCGATTTGCGGCCATCGGTATCGACGGAGTCGATACCATTATAGCTGAAGACGACGAGATCGAAGGAGCCTTGGCAAAAGCCGATAGATCGCGAGCGTCCATATTTTCGAAACGAAGGCCCGGATGGTTCGACCGCGCGAGCGTCACCATTTCGGGCGTGTAGTCGATGCCGACATAATCACCGGCCTCCCCAGCGAGAAGCGCAGCCGTACGGCCGCCGCCGACGCCGATATCGAGGACCCTACCGCCCTTGGCATTCGCAAGGCCGATGCCGAGCACCATGCGCTCGCCTTCATTGATGAAGCCGCTACTGTTGCGATAGTCGCGCCTGGAAAGCGGACTGCTCCATGTCCGCCGATTAATTACTTCCATCTGGTGCATCGAAATACCTGACTTTCCGGGCTGGAATAGGACCAAACCTAGGTCAGGGGACGGTGCGGATAAACTTACAGATAGTTAATGTTCGGTTAATGGTTAATGTCGAACGTTAGCTATCGGGTCCGCAAGTAGAATACGGTTCCGAACGGTGTGAACCCCTTCAACTGTTCTTGCGATGACCGTTGCTCGCTCTATTTCATCCACCGTACCGACATAGCCGCTCAAAACGATCTCGTCGCCTTCGGCTGTAACCTCGACGTCAGCTGCATCGATACCGCCAGCGACGGCCAGCGCATTGGCGATCGCAGCTTCCAATGTCGCACGATTGGTATATTCGGCCTCAGCTTCGGGCTGATGGCCGTGAAATGTCTGTTCCTTGAAGACCATCATTCTGTCCTCCTTGGTGGCGGAGAAGAAACGCGGCTCGGAGGGTTTTGGTTTCGCCTACCAGCGCAGCTGATAGTTCAGATTGACATTTCCCGTCCGTCCCGTCGAAAGCGGATCGGATACCGACGCACTCAGCCCGAGATTGGGCAAGATGTTTTGACTGACGGCAACGGTACTGGAAAAGTCGCCACTGACATCACTGATGCTGCTGCCGGCCGAGATCGATGTGCCAGTCCACGGATAGATCAGCTTGACCGCTTGCGAGGCTGATACCGTCGCCTGACGCACGTCTTGGGCATTGTAGCCGAGACTGACGGTGCGCGTGGTCTGCATGTCGAGCGAATCCGAAAGAATCCAGTTTCGCGAGCGGCTGAGCATCAGCGCACCGCTGCCGCGCAACGTATCGACCTGCACTGTCGCATCCTGTTGCATCCGGCTGCCTGGCGTAACGCTCACCTTCTCCAGCTTGCCCCAGAGCATCGCCTGGCCGGAATCCGGCAGCGGGGCTCCGCTCTTGTTGGAGGCGAGCGCGAGATCCGCGCCGGCGCTCGTCTCCCATTCCGTCGGTAGGCGAAACCCGATCGTCGTCTTGTAAGAACGGGTCGACACCTTCACCGGCGACCAGATCACCAGGTCATCGGCAAATACCGGATTGGCCAACGGCAAAAGGGCAAAAACAAAGCACGCAATCTTTACTTTCGTCATAACATTGCATCGTTTGAACTTGCACGCCGACTGCGCACCGATAGGCGCGGAACGGACGTGGAAGCGCTTATATTGAACGCACCAAGGGATGCGCAGACAGGCAATCCCGGCTTAGTCTTCGATTTTTGTTGGCCAGCGGCCGATGGCATAAAACTGCCGGTTGTTCGTCGGACGCATCAGCGCCCAGCGGATTTGCCTCTTCCGGTCGTAACCGGCCGCAGCAAATGATTATCCCGTAGGGATCGTTATCAGGATCACATCATGGCTGGGGCATGTAAACTCCTTTAGAGTTGAAATTTGCTGCACCGCACACTTGCTGCCTCCCGAGATCCCCTGTAGAGCCGGTGGCAAATGTGCAATTTCTTGCGAAATCGAGCATGCAGACGAGCAAAAACACGCCTCGGCGTCTGAGTATCTTCGGTTCGACAGGCTCGATCGGCCGGAATACGCTCAATGTCGTCGATCATCTGGGCGGTCGAGAAAATTTCGAAATTTCCGTCCTGACCGGCAACGGCAATGTGGAATTGCTGGCCCGGCAGGCGAAGTCATCGGGCGCGAGGCTCGCCGTCATTGCAGATGATCGCCATTATGAATCGCTGAAGAGCGAGCTTTCGGGCAGCGGCACCGCGGTCGCTGCAGGCAAATCCGGTCTGATGGAGGCCGCAGACCGCGAGGCAGACTGGATAATGGCAGCCATCGTCGGCACGGCCGGCCTTGCGCCTACCCTTGCCGCGGCCCGCCACGGCGCCGATATCGCGCTGGCCAATAAGGAATGCCTGGTTTCTGCCGGCGATCTTTTCGTCGAGTCAGTGAAAAAAGGCGGCGGTAAGCTCTTGCCCGTCGACAGCGAACACAACGCGATCTTTCAGGTGCTGGAGGAAAACCAGCGCCACGCCGTAGAACGCGTCATCCTGACGGCATCAGGCGGCCCCTTCCGCACCTCCTCGATGGAGGAAATGGCCAATGTCACGGTAGAAACGGCGCGCGCCCATCCACGGTGGTCGATGGGCCTGAAGATTTCCATCGACAGCGCTTCGCTCTTCAACAAGGCGCTGGAGATGATCGAGGCGAAGCACCTTTTTGGACTGCACCCCGAGCAGGTGGAAGTGATCGTTCACCCGCAGTCGGTCATCCATTCGATGGTCGGCTATACGGATGGTTCCGTACTGGCCCAACTCGGCGCGCCCGATATGCGTACCGCTATCGGTTATGCACTGTCCCACCCGCGCCGCGCCAATCTGCCGATCGAGCGACTGGATTTCGCCAAGCTCGCACGGCTGGATTTCGAAGCGCCGGATGAGATGCGTTTCCCTGCTTTGCGGCTTGCACGGCTGGCGATGACGCGCGGCGGCGTGCAGGGCGCAGTACTGAATGGCGCGAAGGAGGTCGCGCTCGAAGCCTTCATCGAGGGCCGCTTGCCCTTCCTCGCCATGGCTGAAATCACCGAGAAGGTGATGGACGAGCTCATTGGCCTGCCAGCGGCGACATCGATGGACGATGTCTTCGCCGCAGACAAAGAAGCCCGGCAGCGGGCTGCCGGGCTCATTCAGTAAAAAGCTTGTCTGGGAAAATCAGGCGACGTTGCTTCAAGCGACGTGACGGGCGAGCGCGCAACGCGACCAGAGCGAATGCAGCGCGCCGACGAGATGCTCGATATCGGCATCCGAATGCAGTGGCGTCGGCGTGATGCGCAGGCGCTCGGTCTTCTTCGGCACCGTCGGATAATTGATCGGCTGCACATAGACACCGAAATTGTCGAGCAGCAGATCCGAGATCCACTTGCACTTGGCGGCATCGCCAACCATGACCGGCACGATGTGGCTCGGGTTCGGCATATGCGGAATGCCCTGCTGGTCAAGCAGCGCGCGCAACTTTCGCACGCGGTCCTGATGGCGCGCCCGCTCAAAGGGGCTCGCCTTCAGATGCCGTATCGACGCGACCGAGCCGGCAGCGAGGGCCGGCGGCAGCGACGTCGTGAAGATGAAGCCCGACGCAAACGAGCGGATGAAATCGCAGAGTGCAGCGGAAGCGGCGATATAACCGCCCATAACCCCGAAGGCCTTGGCAAGCGTGCCCTCGATGACAGTGATCCGATCCATCAAGCCTTCGCGCTCGGCAATACCACCACCACGCGGACCGTACATGCCGACGGCATGCACTTCGTCGAGATAGGTCATCGCACCATATTTATCAGCGAGATCGCAGATTTCCTTGATTGGCGCGATATCGCCATCCATCGAATAGACCGATTCAAAGGCGATAAGCTTTGGCGCCCTGGGATCGGCAGCAGCCAACTTGGCTTCGAGGTCGGCGATGTCATTATGCTTCCAGATCACCTTATCGCATTTGGCGTAGCGGATGCCCTCGATCATCGAGGCATGATTCAGTGCATCAGAGAAGATGATGAGCCCGGGAATCTTGGCGCCGAGCGTACCGAGCGCTGCCCAGTTTGAGACATAGCCGGATGTGAAGGTCAGTGCCGCTTCCTTGCCGTGCAGATCGGCGAGCTCTTGCTCGAGGAGAACGTGGTAATGGTTGGTGCCCGAGATATTCCGGGTGCCTCCCGCACCCGCGCCACAGTGATCGATGGCTTCTTTCATCGCCTCGATCACCTTTGGGTGCTGGCCCATGCCAAGATAGTCGTTGGAGCACCAGACGGTCACTTCCTGTTCGCCATTCGCCGTGTGGCGGGTCGCACGCGGAAAATTACCGCGGTGGCGTTCCAGATCGGCAAAAACGCGGTAACGGCCCTCAGCGTGAAGTCCGTCCAGCTCGCTTTTGAAAAAAGCTTCGAAATCCATCATATGCTCCAGTTCGTGCGGCTGTTTTTGCTGAGGCGGCAACCGCACGTCAACCCTTGGTCCCAGCTTTAGCATCAACTGCGGCAAAAGGCGCAGACTTTTGAATGATTCCAGATAAAAAATACGCGAACCGCAACAAGGGAACTTGATCGACGTCAAATCCGGCGAAGAATGTCCAAGAGTTCTGCTTTTAGTCGTGGAAAGAAACCTGCGCCTTACGAAAAAGGCCCGATAATGGTGGACAAGTCCTTCTTGCGACATAGTTTCCGGGCTAACCTGAAAAAACAGGTTAGGGACGACCTCCGCCCGCTGGGGCGCCAAAAAACCTCGGAGAGAAGAGATGAAGAAAGTCCTCGTATTCGGATTGATCGGCCTTTCGATCGCAAGCTGTACACCCACACAGCAGGGCGCCGGTATCGGCGCAGCGTCGGGTGCCGTCATCGGCGGTGTCGTCACCGGCGATGTGCGCGGCGCGGCAGTCGGCGCAGCGATCGGCGGCGTTTCCGGCGCGCTCATTGGAAGGGTCGCCGAACAGCCCGGCCAGTGCTACTACCGGGACCGCTACGGTCGCCGCTATATCGACGATTGCCGCTGAAACCTGCAATCAGCATGGGAAAAATGGAAATCCCGGACCCCTGTCCGGGATTTTTTGTACTAAATTAGTGCGGCGTCAGTTTAAATTGGTACACGTGGCGCGATTTTGTCGCTAAGCTTCTCGTTGGCTGGGGAACGCAGAGCTTCATTTTAATGTAACCCAAAAGCGGCGGATGCGGATTAGAGGGACAGGCCTGAGAACCGGTATTGCGTATCGAGCAGGCGCCGTGGTGGTGGTCGCAGCGGCGACTGCATTTTCGCCGATCCTCGTGGGCAACGCTTACGCATTCAAGCTTTTTGGCATCACCATATTCGGCAAGGACGAGGACGAGAACCTACAGGTGCCCGATCCCGTCCACTATGACGTCGATCTCGAAACCGGGACAGCCGATCGCGACCTCAAGGAGGCGCTGGAGAACAGCTCCCGTCTCTTAGGCGACAAGGACCGTCCGGTTTCGGGCGATCTGGGCGTTGTCGTGAAAGCCCGCGACGACCGCGATAGACTGATCGCCACGCTCTACGAAAAGGCGCGCTATGGCGGCGTGGTAACCATCACCATCGATGGCCGCAACATCAACGACCTGCCACCGAATCCAAGCTTCGACCGCTCCAAACCGATCACAGTCAAGGTGGATATCGCGCCCGGCCCAGTCTTTACCGTCAACGAAGTCCAGTTCGGCGGCGATGCTGCGCACCGCAATCCGGCTGACTACGACCTCGGCCCGGGTGAGCAGGCGGGCTCGCTCGCTATCATCAAGGCGGGCGACACGATCGTCGACCAGTTGAAGAGCGAGGGCAGGCCCTTCGCCAAGCTGACCGAGCGTCGGGTGGTGGCCAATCACAGAACGAATACCGTCGATATCGTTCTCGCTGCCGAAGGCGGTCCGGTTGCACCGATCGGCGATGTCGGCGTCTCGGGCGAAAAATTGGTCAAGCCGGAATTCATCCAGCGCTACTCACGTCTGCAGAAGGGCGAGGCCTATTCGCCCGAGGCGCTGAGGAAAGCAGGCGAGCGCCTGCGCGCGCTTGGCGTCTTCTCGAGCGTTACGATCCACGAGGGCGACGCGCTGGCCCCCGACGGCACTTTGCCGATGATGATCGAGGTTTCCGAAGGCAAACGACGCTACCTCGGCATCGGCGCGCAATATTCGACGATCGACGGCTTCGGCGTCAACGGCTACTGGGGCCACCGTAACCTGTTTGGCGAGGCCGAATCGCTGCGTATCGAGGGCGCCGTCTCGCGTCTCGGCGAAGCATCCGACCTCGGCACTCTCGATTATTCCGCCGGCATCCTCTTTACGAAACCGGGCTTTATCCACCCGTCAGCCACTCTGAAAGCAGGTATCGTCGCCAAGACGGAAAATCCCGATGCGTATAATGCAAAGCTCATCACTGCCTCGCTCGGCATCTCCTACGAACTGACGGACAAGGACACCATTTCCGCAGCCGGCGAACTGAGCTTCGAGAATGACGACGACGCCTTCGGCAACAATAACTATCTGACCTTCACGCTGCCGATCACCTATGATCGCGATGCCCGCGATGACAAATTCAATCCAACCAGCGGCTACCACGCGACGCTCTCGGCAAAACCTGGCTACGAATTCTTCAACGGTACGATCTACTCCGCCTTCGAGGGTTCAATATCGGGCTATCTCGGCCTCGGCGCCGAAGACGGCGTCGTTCTGGCCGGCAAGCTCGCAGCCGGCACGCTGATCGGTGGCGGCGGTGTTGAAGACATTCCGGCCACCCAGCGTTTCTTTGCCGGCGGCGGCGGATCGGTGCGCGGTTACGGCTATAAGGAAATTTCGCCTTATAACGAGAATAACGACGCGACCGGCGGCCGCTCCTATGTGACCGGCTCTTTCGAGGCGCGCATCAAGATCACCGATACGATCGGCGTCGTACCTTTCATTGATGTCGGCACGGTTTCGGACAGCATTGCGCCTGATTTCTCCGATATCAGAGCGGGTGCAGGTGCCGGTATCCGCTATGCAACACCTTTCGGACCTCTCCGGCTTGATTTCGCCGTCCCGCTGAACAAGTACGATGGTGGGACGGATTACGGAATTTATGCCGGCATAGGCCAGTCATTCTAGGCCGGTCATCAGGAAGGCAGATTTCACAGTGTTTTCCGACCTGTGAGCTGTCATGAAAACGGGATAGTGTCCGCTCTTATGCAAATGTTGGCGAAAATCATGAACTGGGTGATGCGGCTGATTGGCTACGGCCTCGGTGCGACAATCATCCTTGCCGTCATTGCACTGGCGATCTTCGGCTTTACGTCGTTCGGCGCCCGGATCATCACCGAAAACGTCGCCTCCGCGCTTTCCAATCGCGACATGACGATAACGGTGCGCGAACCCGAAGGCCTGTTGACGGGTGGGCTGCGCGCAGCCGAAATTACGCTGTCCGACACGCGCGGCACATTTGCAGAAATCCGCGGCGTCGCCATCGACTGGAATCCCCTTGCACTGCTGACTGGCTCCTTCCGCGCCGAACAGGTCTCCGTCGCCTCTATCGATGTGCGCCGCAGACCGGTGCGAACCCTGCCCTCCAGGCCGGCGACTCCCGAAGAAGAGAGCAGCGGTGGTTTCCGCCTGCCGCTGAAGATCGATGTCGAACATATCGCTTTGCCCGATATTTCTCTCCAGGCACCGCTGACTGGCCGCGCCTTCTCGCTTGCCGCAACAGGCAGCCTCAGGGCCGACGGCGATGGCGGCGAAGCGCTGATCAATGTCAATCGCCATCAGATTCCCGACGCGAAACTCTCCGCCGACGTCGCTTTTACTCCCGCAAATGGTCATCTTCGGTTGAATGCCCAACTTGCCGAACCGCAGGGCGGCCTGCTCGCAGGCTTTCTCGGCCTGCCTGGCAGCCCAGCCGTCAACATCGCGCTCAATGGCGAAGGTCCGATTTCGGACTGGAACGGCAAGCTGCAGGCCGCGCTCGATGGCCAGCAAAGGGCCGCGCTCGAAGGCAAGCATGCAATCACACCCGACGGTCTGCATCATCTCGATCTCAAGGGCGGCGGCGATGTGAGCTCTCTGCTTCCAATGGCGTTCCGGCCGCTCTTTGCGGGTCAGACGAATATCGATGTATCCGCAACCTTCGACAACAGCGGCAAGATCGATATTCAGACCGGCAACCTAGCGACCGGCAGCGTCGTCATCGCCGCATCTGGCATGTTCGATCCTGCCGGCAACAACAGCCTCAATGCCAATCTGCTCGGCACCTCGGGGCCAGTCGATTTCCGCTGGCCGCTGGCGGACGGCGAAGCGCGCTTCATGATTTCAGGTCTCAATCTGGCGATGACCGGGCAGGCGCAAGCCGTGCGCATCAATGCCAGTGGATCACTGGATTCGGCCACGATGCCACAGGCCGATATCGGCAACGTCAAGCTGACGGCCAAAAGCGATTCCTTCAACCTTGCCAACGGCGCCGGCGATATCCAACTGCGGCTCGTCGCCGGAGACGCGACATTCACCGAACCCAACCTCAACCGTGCCGTTCGGGGACCGATTACGCTTGTCGCTCCGCTTCAGATCTCGCGCAACGGCATCGGCTTTAACGGCACGACGATTGAAAGCGCCAATATCGGCGCCGATCTCAATGGCTCCTATGGACTGGCTGACAATACGCTGACCGGCAATGCCAAATTTACGGTCCAGCCCGCTGCCCTGCCACCGGCTGTCGCCGAGAAATTCGATGCACCGATCGATCTGGAAACTCAGGTCGCCGGAACGATCCCTTCCAAGGTGACACTTTCGAATATCACACTCAAGTCCCCCACCATAGAGGCGGCCGGCAATATCGCGCTTAACGACGACGTGCTGACCGCCGATCTCGCCGGCAAGCTCCCCGATATCGACAAGCTGCTGGCCGGCACCAGCGGCCAGGCGGATTACAGCATCAAGGCAAGTGGCAGCCTTCCCGCTCTGGCAATCACGGCCAACGTGAAAGCTGCCAGCCTGCAGATGGCCGATCGCAGGCTCGGCGATCTCAATATCGACCTGACCGGAACCGCCGATCCTGCCGCGCCGCAGGGCAGGATTGCCGCGACCGGCATGATCGACCGTCAGCCGATCGGCATCAATGGCGACGTCAAGTCCGAAAACGGAACGATTTCGATCCCGGCACTGACCGCCGATGTCGGCAGCAACCGCCTGGCAGGCAACCTCACACTCTCGTCCGGCATGACGCCGGCGGGCGCGCTGACTTTCGACTTCCCAGATATCAGCCTGCTTGCTGCCCTTGGCGGCCAGAAGGCGGAAGGCGACCTCAAGGGTTCCATCGACATTACAGGCAATGACGGCAAGATCGCACTCAAGGTTGCTGCCAACGGTAGCGGCATTCGCCGCGACACGCTGACAATTGCCAAACCGACGATCGACATGACCGTTAGCGATATCAAGGCCTTTGCCGCCAATGGCACGATACGGGCCGATGAGTTCGGCGTCGGCACCAACAAGCTTACCGGCATTGTGCTTGATTTCGTCCAGCAGCAGACCCGCACCGACTTCAACCTGGATGCAGGCTATGACGGCAACCCGCTGCAGGCGGCCGGAAACGTGCAGTCTGCCGGCGGAATGATCGACCTTAGTCTCGATCGCTTCGCCGCAAAGCCGCACAATATTCCGGTCGAACTGGCATCACCCGCACAAGTCAACGTCACCAAGGGAGTTGTCAGCCTGAGCGGCCTGACGGTTAAGACGGGCAACGGCTCGGTATCGGTCACCGGTTCCGCTGGTGAGACACTGAAGCTCGATGCTGTCATCACCGACCTGCCGGCGAGCCTTGCCAACAGTTTCGTCCCCAATCTTGCCGCCGACGGCACCATTTCCGGGACGGTCAACGTAACCGGGACACCGGCCGCCCCTACAGTCAATTTCAAGCTCGACTGGAAGGATGCGGCCACCAGCCATACAAAGGGCGCCGGCATTGGCCCTCTCGGCATCTCGACATCGGGAACCTTCGCCAACAACATTCTGAATTTCGATGGCGGCATTGGCGGCGCCGACGGCCTTTCCCTGAAGGCAGCGGGCGACATCGGCCTTGCGGATCCGAACGGCCCGACACTCAACGTCGATGCCGATATCGTCAACGTGCCGGCAAAGATCGCCAACGGTTTCGTCCCCAATCTTGCCGCTGAAGGTGCTGTGTCGGGAACAATCAAGGCAACCGGTACGCCCGCCGCACCTGTGGCTGATTTTAAGCTTATTTGGAAAAATGCTGCAACGAGTCAGACGAAGAGCGCTAAGCTCACCGGCCTATCGCTCAATGCATCCGGCAGGTTTGCGGACAACAAGCTCGATTTCGATACTGCCCTCATCGGCAAGGGCGGGCTGTCGCTGAAAGCGCTCGGGAATGTCGCGATCACCGGAACCACAGTCGGCAACATCAATGTCGATGCCGAACTTGCCAATGTTCCCGCCAATATCGCCAATGGTTTCGTGCAGGATTTCGACGCCGGCGGAACGATTTCGGGCACTGCCTCAGCCACCGGGACGCCGGCTGCTCCGGCTGGGGAATTCAAGTTTACCTGGCAGGACGTCACGACGCGGCAAGTCAAGACAGCACGTCTGACCGGGTTGAATCTTGCCGCGACCGGCCGTCTTGCAGACCAGAAACTCGACTTTGATGCCAGCCTCACCGGGCCGAAAGGCCTATCGCTGAAGACGGCAGGCAATGTCGAGCTTACCGGAACAACGGTCCGCAATCTGAAAGTCGATGCCGATCTCGCCAACTTTCCTGCGGGACTTGCGAACGGCTTCGTCCCCGATCTCGGCGCCGAAGGCACCATTTCCGGCAAGGCATCGGCCTCCGGCTCGCTGCCGACACCGGCTGTCACCTTCGATCTTGCCTGGGCGAATGCTGCAACGCGCCAGACGAAAAGCAACGGGCTCACCGATCTCTCCGCCAGAGCGACCGGCAAATATGAAAACAACAGGGTCGATTTCGATGCCAATCTCGGTAGTGGCAATGGCGCGCTACTGAAAGCAACCGGCGGCGCAACGATCGACGGCACGGACATTCGTGACCTCGCGGTCAATGCCGACATCGCCGGCCTGCCTGCAAACCTCGCCAACGGATTCGTGCCCGGCCTCGGCGCTGAAGGCACGATCTCCGGCAATGCCGTCACCTCCGGCACTCCGACAGAGCCTGTGGTCGATTTCAAGCTCGCCTGGGAGAACGCGGCAACCCTCCAAACCAAGACCGCCGGCTTATCCGGCCTGGCACTTGCCGCTTCAGGCAAATATGTCAGCAACCGCCTGGATTTCGATACCAATCTCAATGGCAACGGCGGCGTCTCGCTGAAAGCGGTCGGCAATCTCGCGCTGACCGGCACAACGATCCAGGGTATTGATGCGAAAGCCGATATCGCCAATCTGCCGGCTGCCGTCGCCAATGGTTTCGTCCCGGATATTGAAGCCGCAGGCGTCATTACTGCCACCGCTACGGCTTCCGGGTCGCTCACGGCTCCATCAGCCAATTTCAAGATCGACTGGAAAAACGCCGAAACGAGACAGACAAGAACTGCCGGTCTCTCCGGCCTTGCACTTGCCGCCTCCGGCAAGCTCGATAGAGATCGGCTGGATTTCGACGCCAATCTCAGCGGCAACGGCGGTATTTCGCTGAAAGCGGTCGGCAATCTCGCGCTGGCGGGCACCACGATCCAGGGCATTGATGCGAAGGCCGATATCACCAATCTACCGGCTGCCATCGCCAATGGCTTCGTCCCAGATATTGGAGCCGGAGGCGTCATTACAGCGACCGCCACAGCCTCCGGGTCGCTCACGGCTCCATCAGCCGATTTCAAGATCGACTGGAAAAACGCTGAAACGAGACAGACAAGAACTGCCGGCCTCTCCGGCCTGGCGCTCTCCGCCTCCGGTAAGCTCGATAGAGATCGCCTGGATTTCGACGCCAATCTCAGCGGCAACGGCGGCGTTTCCTTGAAGGCCTCGGGCAATCTCGCGATAGCGGGCACGACCATCACAGGCGTCGACGTCAAGGCCGATGTCGCCAATCTGCCGGCAGCAGTCGCCAATGGCTTCGTTCCCGATCTGGGTGCGGCAGGCGCGATATCGGCAACGGGCACGGCTTCAGGAGCGCTTCCGCTTCCCTCGGTCGATTTCAAGGTCGACTGGAAGAATGCCGAAACGAGCCAGACCAAGAGCGCCGGCCTTGCCCCGCTCACCATCGGCGCAAACGGTAGGCTGGCCGAAAACCGGTTGACGGTCGACGCCAACCTTACCGGCGACGGCGGATTATCGCTAAGGGGCGGTGGCAATCTCGCGATGACGGGCAACCGCGCCATGTCGATGCGATTCAACGGCAGCCTTCCCTTCGCCGTTCTCGGCGCGCAGCTCGCCCAGCAAGGTCTCGTTGCCGAAGGCGTCGCCAATGTGAACCTTGAGGTCAGCGGCACCACGGCTGCCCCCGTTATCAACGGCACGCTCGCCACGGATGGCGCAAAGCTGATCGACGTTCGCCGCAACCTTGCGATCGAGGGCCTCGGCGCGACCATTACCTTCAATGGCCAGCAGGCCGTCATTTCCCGCCTGAACGGCCGCCTGGCGAGCGGCGGCTCTATTTCGGCCAGTGGCTCGGTCGGCATCAGCGGCAACTTCCCCGCTGATCTTTCCATCCGTCTGGACCACGCGGTCTATGTCGATGGTACGCTGGTTGTCGCGACGGTCGACGGCACGCTCGGCCTCAGAGGACCGCTGCTCTCCAATCCCACGCTGAACGGCAGGCTTCACATCGACAAGGCCTCGATCACCGTGCCGGAAAGGTTGCCGACATCGCTGAGTGAAATCGATATCCGCCATATTCATGCGCCGCCCGCTGTGCTGGCCCAGCTCAAACACAAGGGCAACCAGCAGCCGCCGCGCGAAAAATCGTCGACAATCATGCTGGATATCGCGCTCGATGCGCCCTCACAGATATTCGTGCGCGGCCGCGGCATCGATGCGGAGGTCGGTGGCAACATTACCATCCGAGGCTCGGCCGCTGTGCCTGAAGTTGTCGGCGCCTTCACCATGCGTCGCGGCCGTCTGACAATCCTCAACCGCCGGCTCGATTTCTCCGATCGAAGCCGCATTACCTTTGCAGGTGACCTGACGCCAGCCCTCGACATGGAGGCAACGTCGACTTCGGGCAGCACGACGCTCACGGTAAATGTCGCGGGCCTCGCGACCGATCCTGCCATTACCTTCTCCTCCTCACCGGCTCTGCCTCAGGATGAGGTGCTGGCGCAGCTCATCTTCGGCCAGTCGATGTCTCGCCTGTCACCGGTGCAGATAGCCCAGCTCGCCGATGCCGTCAGCCAACTCGCCGGCAATCGCTCTACTTCGCTCTTCGAAGGGCTGCGCAACCAGCTCGGGGTCGACGACCTCGACATCAGCACTAATGCGAAGGGCCAGACGAGCGTCAGCGTCGGCCGCTACCTTAACGAACGAACCTATTTCGAGCTGCAGCAGAGCGAAGGATCCGGTGCCAAGGCCATCATCAATCTCGATGTCGGCCGTGGCGTGAAGCTTCGGGCTGGTGCTGGCGGCCAGGGAGAAGGTGAAGCCGGTGTCGTCTACGAGCACGAATACTGAGACCGCCTGACTGGAGCCTAGAAGCTTGCCTTGCTGGTCTTCAGGAGAATGTTGGTTTCGGTTGTATTGATGCCATCGATAAGGCGTATCCGGCGCAGCGTCTCGTCGAATGAGACGAGGTCGCGGTCTTCGAGTTCGGCAACGAAATCCCATTTGCCGTTGGTGCTGTGCAGCGCGCGCACCTGAGGCAGGCCGCGGAGCTGGTTTGCAACCTTATCGGCAAGCTTGCCGTGCACCTCGATCATGACGATCGCCCGAACGCCGGCCGAACGCGTCTCATGGCCGGTGCGGATGGTAAAGCCGGCGATCGTGCCGCTTTCGACCAGCCGGTCGATGCGCGCGGCAACCGTCGCTCGCGAGGCGCCCGTCAACGCAGCAAGCGAGGACACGGAGATTCGTGCATTGTGCCGAAGCGCACTCAGAAGCTCATTGTCGAGATCGTCCACGTTTTCACTTTGTCAAATTGGCTTTATCAATTTGCGTAATCATAGTCCATTTCTGGCACTTTTCCATCTATTTGCCGCCGCCACTTTATTCCACTATCGGCCAAAACAGGCCTCACAACGGAGCCCTAGGAATGGAAGCACAATCTCAATCTGTCACCCTCATCGGCGTCCCCCTTGAGGAAGGTTCGGGCCGCAGAGGCGCTGGCATGGGACCGACAGCATTGCGCATTGCAGGCGTCGACAAGGCGCTGATCGATCTTGGACACGACGTCATCGATGCAGGAGACATCAATGTCGTGCCGGCCAGAGATCTTCCCAACCATCCCAAGGCGCATAATCTTCGCACCGTTGGTGCCTTTACCCGCGCACTCGAAGCGGCGACCTACGACGCTGCGAAATCCGGCCGTTTCCCGCTGATCCTCGGCGGTGACCACAGCTTGTCCATGGGCAGCGTCTCCGGCATGGCACGTTATGCGGCCGAGCAGGGCCGGCCGCTCTTCGTTCTCTGGCTCGATGCTCATTCGGACTTCAATTCGCCCGAAACCTCACCGTCGGGCAACATTCACGGCATGCCGGTCGCCTTCTTCTGTGGTCTGGCGGAGCTTGCGGAAATCCTGCCAAAGGACCGTCCTCTGGTCGATCCAAAGAAGGTATTCCAGGTTGGTATCCGTTCGGTCGATGCTTCGGAACGGCAGGAAATCCGCAAGCATGGCGTCAACGTCTTCGACATGCGCTCACTCGACGAACAGGGCGTGGCTGTCATCCTTCGCCAGGTCCTGGAAACGGTCGAGAAGGCGAACGGCCTGCTGCATGTCAGTTTCGATGTCGATTTCCTGGATCCCGACTTTGCACCTGGCGTTGGCACCACCGTCCCGGGTGGTGCGACGTTCCGCGAGGCGCACCTGATCATGGAGATGCTGTCTGACAGCGGTCTCGTCTCCTCGCTCGATCTCGTCGAACTGAATCCTTTCCTTGATGACCGCGGCAAGAGCGCCCGCATCATGGTGGAGATGACGGCAAGTCTCTTCGGCCGCCGCATCTTCGATCGTCCTACACGCGCCGCATAAGGGAGCACCGGCCATGAACATCTCGTCAAACCTCATTGCCTCCGAACAGCGTCTTGGAGCCAATAATTACAAGCCGCTTGATGTGGTGCTGACGCGAGGTGAAGGTGTTCATGTCTGGGATACGGATGGCAAGCGCTACCTCGATTGCCTCTCGGCCTATTCCGCCGTCAATCAGGGCCACTGCCATCCGAAGATTCTCGCCGCCATGGTCGAACAGGCCAGCCGCCTGACACTCACCTCTCGCGCCTTCCGCAATGACCAGCTCGGATATCTCTACGAGGAACTGGCGGCATTGACCGGCTCCCATAAGATCCTGCCGATGAACTCCGGCGCGGAAGCCGTCGAGACTGCCATCAAAGCGGTCCGCAAATGGGGTTACGAGGTGAAGGGCGTGCCGGAAGGCATGGCGGAGATCATCGTTTGCGCCAATAATTTCCACGGCCGCACGCTGAGCATCATCAGCTTCTCGACCGATCCCGACGCCCGTACCGGCTTCGGACCGTATACGCCGGGCTTCCGCATCGTTCCCTTCGGCGATGCTGAAGCTCTCGCGGCGGCTATCAATACCAATACCGTCGCAGCTTTGATCGAACCGATCCAAGGCGAAGCCGGCGTCATCATTCCACCATCCGGTTACTTCACTCGCGTGCGCGAACTCTGCACGGCAAACAATGTCACGCTCATTCTCGACGAGATCCAGACGGGCCTCGGCCGCACCGGCAAGCTGCTTGCCGAAGAGCACGAGGGTATCGAAGCCGACGTGACGCTCATCGGCAAGGCGCTTTCGGGCGGCTTCTATCCGGTCTCGGCAGTACTTTCGAATTCGGAAGTGCTCGGTGTGCTCAAACCGGGTCAGCACGGTTCGACCTTTGGCGGCAATCCGCTCGCCTGTGCGGTCGCCCGCGCGGCACTGAAAGTATTGGTCGAGGAAGGGATGATCGAGAATGCCGAAAAAATGGGCGACTATTTCCTTGAAGGCCTGCGCTCCATCCGCTCCAACATCGTCAAGGATGTTCGCGGTCGCGGCCTGATGCTGGCAGTCGAACTGGAGCCGGAAGCTGGCGGCGCGCGGCAATATTGCTACGCGCTGAAAGATCTGGGGCTCCTCGCCAAGGACACGCACGACCACACGATTCGCTTTGCGCCGCCGCTCGTCATCACCCGCGAACAGGTTGACTGGGCTATGGAGCAGATCGAAAAAGTCCTCACTTAATGAATTCTTGCACACCAAGGACGGCGTCCGGCCGCCCGAGCCTGCTCAGTGTTTGGTCGACGGTACAGAGAGATACGGCAACATAGGCTTTCAATAACGGCTCAAACCTTTGCTATCTCGTCTCCCAATTTAGATTTGGGCAACACTCTTTCGCTAAGCTCACAAACAACCGTCGTAATGCTTCGCCGTATGGGAGGCATTACATGACGGCGGAAGGCAAAGCTCGTCAGCGCCAATGGTGGCGCATCCGCTTCTGCCCTGGCTTACGACAGTTGGGAAGAATTTAATGGCCACGATCAACTCCACTAGCTTCAGCGGCGACACGCTCGAAATCATTGCCTTCCGCCTGCACGATCAGGAATTCTGCGTGAAGACCACGACCATCCGCGAAATCCGCGGCTGGGCACCGTCGACACCGATCCCGCATTCTCCGGCAGACGTCATCGGTGTCATGAACCTGCGCGGTTCGGTCATCCCGATCATCGACCTCGCCTACAAGCTCGGCATGAAGAGCACCGTCGCTAATGAGCGCAGCGCCATTGTCGTCGCCGAAGTCCACAATATGGTCATCGGCATGCTGGTCGACCGCGTTTCCGACATCTTGACGATTTCTTCTAGCCAGGTGCAGCCGGTTCCCGAAGTGACCGCGTCCTTCGACCGCGCCTTCTGCGAAGGCATCATCGCTTCCGAAAACGGCATGATCTGCTTCCTGAACCTCGCAAAGATGTTCAAGGAAAACGAGACGGACGAGCTGGCGGCCTGATCGCCACGCCAAGCAGTTTGGAAAATAATTGAGATGAAGAACCGCCTCACAAGGGCGGTTTTTTGTTAACCGCTTCCTACACATGGACGAACTGTAATTTCCTCTCTAAAATATATATTTATTAGCACCTGCTTTTATACAGAAAATTTACCACCGCTGATCATCATCGGTTGTGAAGCATCAACCCGATACGATTTTTGATAGGCGGAAATGGCAGCCATCGCCCGGCTGCATTCCCACGCCGCGAACCCGTGCCTGTTTGGTCTTCTATTTCAGAGGTGAGCGCGAACAGACGCGCCATATTCAGAGGGGACGGGAATGTTTGGTCTATCATCCGATTCAAAATACGTTCTTGATGCCATTTCCAGGTCGCAGGCGATCATCGAATTCGACCTGGCCGGAAATGTTCTCACGGCGAACGAAAATTTCTGCAAGACGCTTGATTACAGTCTGGACGAGATCGCCGGCAAGCACCACAGCATGTTCTGCGAACCGGCCTATTCGGCAACCACCAGCTACCGGGATTTCTGGACCCGCCTCGGCCGCGGCGAATATGACGCTGGCACTTACAAGCGCTTGGCAAAAGGCGGTCGCGAGATCTGGATCCAGGCCTCCTACAACCCTGTCCTCAAGCACGGCAAACCTTTCAAGGTGGTGAAATTCGCCTCCGACATTACCGAGGCCAAGAAACGCGCCGTCGAGGACGCCGGCAAGCTCGATGCCATTTCGCGCTCGCAGGCCGTGATCGAATTTACTCCCACAGGCGACATACTCACGGCCAACGAAAACTTCTGCAATGGTCTTGGCTATTCGCTGTCGGAGATTGTTGGCAAGCATCACAGCATGTTCTGCGATCCCGCCTATGCCCGCAGCGACGAATACAAGCGGTTCTGGCCGCGGCTGGCGAAGGGCGAGTTCATTGCCAACGAATTCGTACGCTATGGCAAGGGCGGCAAGGAAATCTGGATCCAGGCAGCTTACAATCCGATCGCCGATGCAGATGGCAGAATCTATAAAGTTGTGAAGTTCGCAACCGACGTGACGCAACGCATGAGCGCGATTGCCCTTCTCGGCACCGCCTTGCGCCAGCTTTCCGAAGGCGATCTGACTCGGACTCTGGACACGGCTTTCGTGCCTTCGATGGAGCAGTTGCGTCACGATTTCAACGCGACGATCGACAAACTCTCCCGGACGATCAAGACCATCGGCGAGAACGCCATCGCTATCGCCGATAGTTCACGGGAGATCGGCTCGTCGGCAGACTCTTTCTCCAAGCGAACGGAACAACAGGCCGCCTCCGTCGAGGAAACGGCAGCTGCGCTGGAAGAGATCACCACCACAGTCAACGATTCCAGCCATCGTGCCGAAGAAGCCGGCCGTCTCATTGCACAGACGAAGCACGGCGCGGAACAATCCGGCACCGTCGTGCGCAAAGCGGTCGCGGCGATGGACCAGATCGAACAGTCCTCCCGCGAGATCACCAACATCATCGGCGTGATCGACGATATCGCCTTCCAGACCAACCTGCTGGCGCTCAATGCCGGCGTCGAGGCAGCACGTGCCGGCGAAGCCGGCAAGGGCTTTGCCGTCGTCGCCCAAGAGGTGCGTGAACTCGCCCAGCGCTCGGCGAGCGCGGCCAAGGAGATCAAGGCGCTAATCAACACATCGAGCGAACTCGTGAAAAACGGCGTGGGACTGGTCGGCCAAACCGGCAAGGCGCTGGAGGAAATCGTCGTTCAGGTCGCCAGCATCAATTCAAACGTCGTGGCGATCGTCGAGTCCTCGAAGGAGCAGGCGACCGGCCTCAAGGAGATCAATCAGGCCGTCAACACGCTCGACCAGGCAACACAACAGAACGCCGCGATGGTGGAGGAGAGCACAGCCGCCAGTCATAATCTCGCCGCAGAAGCCGATGCATTGCGGACGCTGCTCACGCAGTTTCAGCTCCCCGGCGGCAATATCGCCGCAACGCGGCACGCGGCAAAGCCAGCTGCCTCTCCGGCCCTGCATCTCGTTGCCCGCGTCCCGAGAGCCCACGGTGCAGCTGCTCCAGTCGCCGAAAGCTGGGAAGAATTCTGAACCAGTTTCAGTCGAATAGCGAGTGCCGCCGCAAAAGCGGCACGCGCTCTTACTGATGATAGCCTTTGGTCAGCAACCCGAAGAACCGCCCACCAATGTCGGTTTATCGAAGTGGCTGTTCTGCCGGCTCCGGTTTCCGGATCAGGGGCGCCGCCTTCAGCACGAGTGCGTCGAGGCTGTTATCTTCCTTTTCCAGGATTTCGAAGAGTTGCCGCCGCATGCGCGGCTCCCAAAATTTATTGATATGCGTCGCAACCCCTTGCACAGCTTCGCTTTCGGGCTGCGTCTTGAAAAAGGTTGCGATCTGGTTTGCCATATAAACAAGCTTGGTCTTGGTATCATGCGACATCGGCAATGTTTCCGGGCGACAGACGATGCGGGTGGGTGAAAATCTCGAAATCCTCGCCGCGCACGAGGGCGACAAGCGTCATGCCGGCTTCCTCGGCAGTGCCGATGGCAAGTGCCGTCGGCGCGGAAATGGCGATCAATACGGGCGCGCCGAGGATCGCCGTCTTCTGGACCATTTCGACGGAGAGGCGGCTGGTGACGGCGACGGCACCGGAAGAGCCCGTCTCTCCTGCCCGAACGACTGCGCCGCAGAGTTTGTCGAGCGCATTGTGCCGGCCGACATCCTCACGAACGGCAATCAGTCCCCTGCCAGAAACATAGAAACCCGCCCCATGAACCGCCCGCGTCTCGCGATGCAGCGGCTGGGACTCGTTGAGCGATGCAATCGCCCGCACGATATCGGCATGCGACAGCGACATCTCGGCGTTGGAAACGTCTGGCACGGTGCGAACTGCCTGCTCGATCGATTCAATGCCGCAAAGGCCGCAACCGACAGGTCCCGCCATGCTGCGCCGCCGCCGCCTCAAAGCATCTTCGACATCGTCGACAAGCGTCACCTGGATATCGATGCCCTTCTCGTCTTCGATGAGCTCGATACCGGCGATCTGGCTGCGGTCAGTGATGATGCCTTCCGTCAGGCTGAAGCCAACAGCAAAATCTTCGAGATCGGCGGGCGTGCCCATCATGACCGCATGCGAACTGCCGCCATAGGAAAAGGCGATCGGCACTTCCTCGGGCACGATACGCTCGCCGCGCATCATGACGCCGCCCTTGCGGACGACTTCCTTCACTGCTATGCGGGTCGTCCTCGCAATCATTATTCGGCAGCCTCCATCTTTTCGGCGATGCGGCGAGACTGGCGAGCCTGCTCGTCATATTCGATCTGCCAGTCGGACGGACCGTTAGAGAGCGAGACCTGGACTGCCGTCACCTTGTATTCCGGGCAGTTCGTCGCCCAGTCGGAGAAGTCTGTCGTAATCACGTTTGCCTGCGTATCCGGATGGTGGAAGGTCGTATAGACGACGCCGGGCGCCACGCGGTCGGTGATCAGCGCGCGAAGCGTCGTATCGCCCGAGCGGCTGCCGAGCTTTACCCAGTCGCCATCGCGGATGCCGCGCTGTTCGGCATCGTGTGGATGGATCTCCAGCCGGTCTTCTGCATGCCAGATCACGTTGTCGGTACGGCGCGTTTGCGCCCCGACATTATACTGGCTGAGGATACGGCCCGTGGTGAGAAGCAGCGGGAAGCGCGGACCGGTGCGCTCGTCGGTCGCCACATATTCCGTGCGGATGAACTTGCCCTTGCCGCGCACGAAGCCATCCACATGCATGATCGGCGACCCGAGCGGATGCGCTTCGTTGCAGGGCCACTGAACCGAGCCGATCTTTTCGAGATAGTCATAAGAGACCAAAGCGAAACTCGGCGTCGTCGCGGCAATCTCGTCCATGATTTCGGACGGATGCGCATAGTGCCAGTCGAGGCCCATCGCCTGCGCCAGCTTCTGCGTCACTTCCCAGTCGGCATAGCCGTTGCGCGGCGTCATGACCTTGCGCACACGGTTGATACGGCGTTCTGCATTGGTGAAGGTGCCGTCCTTTTCCAGGAAGGTCGAGCCCGGCAGGAAGACGTGCGCATAGTTCGCCGTCTCATTGAGGAAAAGATCCTGCACGACGACACATTCCATGGCGGCAAGACCGGCGGCGACATGCTTGGTATCCGGATCGGACTGGAGGATGTCTTCCCCCTGGATGTAAATGCCCTTGAATGAACCGTCGACGGCAGCATCCAGCATGTTCGGGATGCGCAGGCCCGGCTCATTGCTGATTGTCACGCCCCAGAGCTTTTCAAAGATATCGCGCGTCGCGTCGTCGGAGATATGACGATAACCCGGAAGCTCGTGCGGGAAGGAACCCATGTCGCAAGAGCCCTGCACATTGTTCTGGCCACGCAGCGGGTTTACGCCGACGCCGGGACGACCGATATTGCCGGTCGCCATGGCGAGGTTGGCGATCGCCATGACGGTCGTCGAGCCCTGGCTGTGTTCGGTCACGCCGAGACCGTAATAGATGGCGCCATTGCCGCCGGTCGCATAGAGCCGGGCAGCGCCGCGCACATCTTCCGGCTTGACACCGGTGAATTTCTCCACGGCCTCGGGGCTGTGTTGCGGCTCGGCGACGAAAGCGGCCCAGTCCTCGAATTCCGACCAGTCGCAGCGCTCACGGATGAACTTCTCGTTAAAAAGCCCCTCAGTCACGATCACATGCGCCAGCGCTGTCATAACAGCGACGTTAGTGCCGGGTTTCAGCGGCAGATGGAAGGAGGCCTCGACGTGCGGCGAGCGAACGATATCGGTGCGACGCGGATCGATGACAATAAGCTTGGCGCCCTGCCGCAGCCGCTTCTTGAGACGCGAAGCGAAGACCGGATGACCATCGGTCGGGTTGGCGCCGATAATGACGACGACATCGGACTGCTCGACACTGTCGAAATCCTGCGTGCCGGCCGAGGTGCCGAAAGCCTGACCCAGTCCATAGCCTGTCGGCGAATGGCAGACGCGAGCGCATGTATCGACATTGTTGTTTCCGAAACCGGCACGGACCAGCTTCTGGACAAGATAAGTCTCTTCATTGGTGCAGCGAGACGACGTAATGCCGCCGATTGCATCGCGGCCATACTGATACTGGATGCGGCGAAACTCGGAAGCGACATGCGCATAGGCCTCCTCCCACGTCACCTCGCGCCAGGGATCCGTCACCTTTTCGCGGATCATCGGATTGAGGATGCGGTCCTTATGGGTTGAATAGCCGTAGGCAAAGCGGCCCTTGACGCAGGAATGGCCGCGGTTGGCTTGCCCATCCTTCCACGGCACCATGCGCACCAGCTCTTCGCCGCGCATTTCCGCCTTAAAAGAACAGCCGACGCCGCAATAAGCGCAGGTGGTGACGGCTGAATGTTCCGGCTGGCCGATGCGGATGACCGATTTTTCCGTCAGCGTCGCCGTCGGGCAGGCCTGCACGCAGGCGCCGCAGGAGACGCATTCCGACTCGACGAACTGCTCATGCATGCCGGGGGAAACGCAGGAATCGAAACCGCGTCCCTCGATCGTCAGCGCAAAGGTGCCTTGCACCTCTTCGCAGGCACGCACACAGCGGGAACAGACGATGCACTTTGACGGATCAAAGGTGAAGTACGGGTTGGATTCGTCCTTCGGCATCCATTTCAGATTGATCTCGCTATTGTTTCGAGCCTTGACGTGGTTGTCGCCGTCATAGCCGTAACGCACGTCGCGCAGACCAACGGCACCCGCCACATCCTGCAGCTCGCAGTCACCATTGGCCGCGCAGGTCAGACAGTCGAGCGGATGGTCAGAGATGTAGAGCTCCATGACGCCGCGGCGGATATTCTTCAGGCGCTCGGTCTGCGTGTGGACGATGATACCTGACGCCACCGGCGTGGTGCAGGAGGCAGGCGTTCCGTTGCGGCCATCGATTTCGATGAGACAGAGGCGGCAGGAACCGAAGGCATCAATCATGTCGGTCGCGCACAGCTTCGGCACCTCAATGCCGGCCTCCATCGAGGCGCGCATGATCGAGGTTCCCTCGGGAACCGTCACCTGCCGACCATCGATGGTCAGCGTCACCATCGTCTCGGATTTCGAGACCGGCGTTCCATAATCGATTTCGTGAACAAGAGACATCGTCTATTCCGCCGCTTCGATAAGAGGAGTCGGAGCAAAATCTTCAGGAAAATGCGTCATGGCGCTCACGACAGGATAGGGCGTAAAGCCACCGAGCGCACAGAGCGAACCGAATTTCATCGTATTGCAAAGATCGGCGAGCAGTTCGCGGTTCTTTTCCGGTTCGATGCCCTGCGCGATCTTGTCGGCCGTTTCGACGCCGCGTGTCGAGCCGATGCGGCAGGGCGTGCATTTGCCGCAGCTTTCCACCGCACAGAATTCCATCGCAAAGCGAGCCTGCTTCAGCATATCCGCTGTATCGTCGAAGATGACGAGGCCGGCGTGGCCAATCAGCCCGTCCTTGGCGGCGAAGGCTTCATAATCGAAAGGCGTATCGAAGAGCGCTCGTGGAAAATAGGCGCCAAGCGGCCCGCCCACTTGCACCGCCTTTACCGGCCGGCCGGATGCGGTACCGCCGCCAATCTTCTCGACGATATCGCCGAGCGAAAGGCCGAAGGCGGTTTCATAGAGGCCACCATATTGCACGTTGCCGGCGATTTGCAGCGGAATAGTGCCGCGCGACCGGCCCATGCCGAAATCGCGATAAAAGGCAGCCCCCTTGTCCAGGATCACAGGCACAGAGGCGAGCGAAATCACATTGTTGATGACGGTCGGGCAGTCAAACAGGCCTTTATGCGCCGGCAGCGGCGGCTTGGCGCGGACGACGCCGCGCTTGCCTTCAAGACTGTTCAGCAACGCCGTTTCTTCGCCGCAGACATAAGCGCCCGCACCCGTCCGGACTTCCATGTCGAATGCCTTGCCCGAGCCGAACACCGAGGCGCCGAGAATACCTGTCTTGCGGGCAACCTCCACCGCCTTGGTCATCGTGGCAATGGCATGCGGATATTCCGAACGTATGTAGACGAAGCCTTTCGTGGCACCGGTTGCAAGCCCGGCAATCGCCATGCCTTCGATCAGCACGAAGGGATCACCTTCCATGATCATCCGGTCGGCAAATGTACCGCTGTCACCTTCATCTGCATTGCAGACGATATATTTGCGAGGGCCAGGCGCATCAAGCACCGTCTTCCATTTGACGCCCGTCGGAAAACCTGCGCCGCCACGACCACGAAGACCGGAATCGATGACTTCCTTGACAATATCTCCAGGTTGCATCGAAACCGCACGGCGAAGACCCGCAAGCCCGCCATGGGCTTCATAATCCTCGAGCGAAAGCGGATCGATAATGCCGCAACGGGCGAAGGTGAGACGGGTCTGGCCTTTCAGGAATGGGAGGTCCTCGACCTGCCCAAGACAGAGCGCGTGTGCTCCGCCCTTCATCAATCCCGCGTCGAAGAGACCGGCAACATCCTTCGCCTTGACCGGCCCATAGCCGATCCGCTTTCCGGAAAGCTCGATCTCGACCAGCGGTTCGAGCCAGAACATTCCGCGCGAGCCGTTCCGAATGACAGTTGCATCGAGGCCGCGGGCAGCGATCTCTTGGGCAATCGCCTTTGCCACTTTCTCGGCCCCGAGTGACAGCGCCGCAGCATCGCGCGGAACATAAATCTTGACGGTCATCGGCGTGCCTCCTCGACGAGTTCGGCCGCCAGTTCATCATCTAGGCGGCCATACACTTCGCCGTCGAACATTGCGGATGGCGCGCAGGCACAGAGACCGAGACAATAGACAGGCTCCAGCGTGACGCTGCCGTCAGGGGTCGTCTGGTGGAAATCGATGCCGAGCAGGGCCTTGATTCGCTCGGCCAGCGCGGCGCCGCCCATCGATTGGCAGGCTTCGGCACGACAGAGCCTCAGCACATGTCGGCCGGCAGGGTGGTCGCGATAATCATGGTAGAAGGTCACGACGCCGTGGACTTCGGCACGGGATATATTGAGCTCATCTGCAATGACCGGTAGGGCCGCCTGCGGCACATAGCCGAACGCGTCCTGAATCTCATGGAGGATTGGAAGCAACGGACCTTCGAGGGAACGAAGACCGGCGACGATCGAGCGAACACGCTCGGCAATATCGCCCTCGGCGATCCGTATGTTCATCAGCAGCCCTCCCTACGGCTTGCATAGTCAGGAAACCGCAAAACCTCCCCATGTCCTTACGATTTCTATGGAACTGTCTCAGGGAAGAAGATTGCAATCAATAAAGCAGTCTCGTTGCTTGATAGTTTTTTTCTATCAAAGTTCCGCATCTTCGACGAGTCTTCTTGCTTCATGCAACAAGGCGGAGACGAGCGGCGTGAAGGGCTCGCGATAGGGAGCAACGAGGCCAACGAGATGGTGGGCCTCAGGCTCGACGATGGGAATCATCCGGATCTCAACGGGAAAACCAAATGATTTCGCGACGTTATGCGGCATGATACTTGCCCAGCGGCCCGTTCGCACATGTGAGAAGAGGACGATCATCGAGTTTGATTCAAGCGTCGGATGGACTGTCGCCCCCGCTTCGGTCAAATGCCGGTTGATGATACGCCGATTCTGCATGTCGGCCGTCAATAGACAAAGCCGAAGATTGCCCACTTCACGCCATGTCACACTCTCGCGATCCGAGAGCGGACTGCCGGCGGCTGTGATGAGATTGTAGCGTTCCGCGTAGAGCGGCACCGACGTGACGCGCCCGAGCGGCTCATTTTCCAGATAGGTAATCCCGGCATCAATCTCGAGATTTTCGAGCATGCTCAGTACCTGCAGCGAATTGCGCGAGACGATGGAGAAGGTGACGTCGGGATGCCGTTCCTGGAACGGGGTGGTGATCCGAGACAACATGGCGAGCGCGGTCGGGATGGAAGCCAGACGCAGATGGCCGGAAAGACCTCTGCGCGCGGCGCGCATTTCCTCCCGCATGGTACGCGTATCGCCGACGATACGCCGCGCCCATTCGAGCACGCGCTGTCCTTCCGGCGTCAATCCTTGAAAGCGCGAACCGCGCTGTACCAGCATAACGCCAAGCTGATCTTCAAGCTGGCGAATGGCGGCCGACAACGTGGGTTGAGAGATACCGCATTCCTCTGCCGCACGACCGAAATGTTTCTCGTTGGCAAGTGCGATGAAGAATTCCAGCTTGTCGATCATTCGGCCTCCCTACCGAATTCGGGACACGGCCTATCTTTGCGGCTTGTCGGCGGCTTCGCAAGGTCTGCGGGCTCAGCTCTTCTCGGCAACCTGGAAGAGACTGAAAAGCGATTCGAGGAAATCCAGAACGCTCTTATTGCCCATACTGTAATAGACGAGCCGCCCTTCCCGCCGCGTATTGACTAGGCCTTCGAGCCTCAGCCGCGCAAGCTGCTGCGACACCATAGCCTGCTGTATACCAAGGATATCCTCGATCTCACCGACGGTCTTTTCCCCTTCCGACAGGATGCAGAGGATGAGCAGTCGTGTCTGATGGGCTAACGCCTTCAGGAGATCACTCGCCTCGTGGGCTTTGTCAGCAAGCTTCTGCAAGTCCTGGCCGGTCATACCCAGCTTCGGTTTAGGCAATGGCATTTGCTTCTCGGAAGGAGGTAATAAGGTAGATCAGAACAATATCATATTCGCAGAAGCGAATTGGTCAAATGTCACGAAATACCAAAAAAAGTCCAAGCAAATCAGCAGATAAGCTGGCCGCCATTGATCTCCAAGACTTGACCGGTGATATATCCTGAGAGTGATGGAGCCGCCAGGAAGAGATAGGCTGGCGCACAATCCTCCGCTGTTCCGAGCCGTTGCAGAGGGATAGACTTGCGGGCCTGTTCCAGTTTTTCGCGCGATGAATAGCGTGCATGGAAATCGGTATCGATCGTTCCTGGCGAGACGCAATTGACCCTAATACCGTCGGGCGCGAGCTCCCGGGCGAGCGCCTTGGAATAGGTCGCAACGAAAGCCTTCGACGCGGAATAGATTGCAGAACCAGGGCTTCCGCCGGTCGACGCCGAAATCGAAACCGTATTGACGATGGCAGCACCCTGCGCCGCCCGCAGCGCGGGAAGCAGAGCCCGCGTCAACTCCACCACCGACGTCTGGTTGAGGCGCACGATAGTCTCGTACTCGATATCCGTAAGTTCTCCGGCCGGAAAACGCCCGTGCATCGTACCGGCATTGTTGACTAGGACATGCACGGCATCGAAGAATTCAAGCGCCTCCTCCGCGAACTTTGCCGCGCCGCCCGGATGCAGGAAATCCGCCGGCAGCAGCAGGGCGCGGCGCTCCGATTCGGCCGTCAGGAGAAAATCCGGCAGTTCGCGTTCTCCGCCGCGACCGGTGTGGACGAGAACGCGTGCCCCGCAATCGAGAAACTGGCGGGCGATTTCCAGGCCGATACCCCGGCCGGCGCCCGTTACAACGACATTGCGGTTCTCGAACAGTTTGGGATGAAACACGAAGCTCTCCTCTTTGCGGGACCGGCCCCGCTGCTTGCGCCATTCGGCCTTAACATATGAGGAGATCGGCCAAAAGAAAGCCCAGCGGCCTACACATCCGGGTCCAGAAGCCGTGCACCAGTTCCTTCTTTGCCGAGTATGTCGAAAGGATTGCGTAGCGGACAGGCGTCGATGGAGAGACACCCGCAGCCGATGCAGCTCGTCAGATGATCGCGCAGCAGGCTCAGCCGCTTGATGCGGGCATCGAGATCGTTCTTCCAGAGCGCCGACAGTCTCTGCCAATCCTCGACGGTTGGTGTGCGGCTCTGCGGCAGGGTTTCGAACGCAGTCTGGATTTCGGCAAGCGGAATGCCGACGCGCTGCGCCACTTTGATGATACCAAGGCGCCGCAGCACATCGCGACCATAGCGGCGCTGGTTGCCGCGAGTACGGATGCTCGAGATCAGCCCCTTCGCCTCATAGAAATGCAGGGCGGAAACCGCAAGTCCGCTGCGCTCTGCCACCTCACCCACTGTCAGAAGCTTGCTCAAGGAGAATGTCGGATTCTGTTGCATGACCTATTGACCTCAATATTAGTTGAGGTTTTATAGACTGCGCTCCTGAGGCCGTAAAGCGACGTGAAAAGGAGCTATATATGCAGGAGCCCATGAGGCTTGCCGTCATCTACGGCAGCACGCGCGAGGGACGCATCTGCGAGCGGGTGGTCAAATGGCTTGCAAGAGAGCTGGCCCGCTTTCCGCAATTCAAAATCGACATCATCGACCCACTGGCATTTTCGCTCCCGCGAGAGCACATACCGCATCATCCGGAGGCGAGACGGCTGGCAGACCATCTCAACCGGGCCGATAGCTTCATTCTCGTCACCCCGGAATATAATCACAGCTTCACCGCCTCCCTGAAGTTCCTCATCGATCTCTTCGCAGAGCCCTGGCACGGCAAGCCGATTGCCTTTGTCTGCTATGGCGGCGTGTCCGGCGGGCTGCGGGCGGTCGAGCAGCTTCGCCTCGTCTTTGCCGAGCTCCACGCCGTCACAATTTGCGATGCCGTGAGCTTCAATTCACCTTGGCGCCGTTTCGACGATGAAGGCCGGCTTCACGATCCGGAAGATGCCCTGCGCCGGCTCGCGCGCATGATGGCCCAGCTGCAATGGTGGACCGAGGCGCTAATCGCCGCCCGCAACGATAGTCCTTATGCCGGCGCAGCCGCCTGAGACGACGACATCTGGTTCCGTTTCTGGCAGGTACGGAACCGGCTGGACACCCGGACAGGACCTCCGTCCGGGTGTTTCCCTTTCGCACCCGAGGCATCTCCGAGCTTCGACCACGGAGCTGCCTGGATAGATTGATAGCCTACAATATTAATGTGGGCCGAGACGGCTTAGTCAGCACCTTCGTACCGACGGTGTAGCCGGATAGGAATTTTACGGTTGCGGTAGGGGCCACCCGGTGCTAGCTTCCGCCACAATTTCACAGGGGAGCTCCGTATTGTCGGGGCTGAGATGTGAGGCGCATGCCTCCGGACCCTTCAAAGCTGATCTGGGTAATGCCAGCGGAGCGAGGTTTAAATGTTTTCCGGCGCACAAGTGTCTCTATATCCGATGTCCGGCAATTTCGTCGGCATCATCTTAGACGCGATCAAGGCTCTCGATCCCTATCGCGATCGCCTTCGCATCGAGACGGACGATATTTCCACGCTGATGGTCGGCCCGCCCGACGTCTTGTTTGCCGCCATGTGCGACCTTTTCGTCTCGGCTGCGGCAAGCGGCGAGCACTGTGTCTTGTCGGCGGCCATCTCGCGTGGTTGCCCCGGCGGGCCGGATGATGCGATCTGCGGCGCCGGCCTGTCTTTCAGCCGGTCCGAACCCCTCGCCGAGCGGGTGGAAGCTGCAATCGCAGCGGTCAGAGACACCACTGTGACTGGGCAGCCGACGGTCGCCCAATTTTCTCTCTATGTTATGGGAACGGGCACCCACATGGACGAGATCTACGGCTGCATCGATTTCCTGAAGCGTTCGGGCACATTCGACCGCTCCAAGAATTTCTGCACCAAGCTGCGTGGTGATGCCGGCGCGATCTTCGCGACCATCCATGAAGCCTTCTATCGCTTCGGCGATCCTGAAGGCCATGTGACGCTGGATATCACGGTATCCGCTAACAGCCCGAGCAAAGCCTGAGACGCCTGACGGCAATGACCTTACCGAAACCGGAATCGACATTCGCGCCATTGAGGCGGGCCTTGCCCGCCATTCTTGCCGTGTTTGCTTTCCTCGCCATCTGGGAGATCTATGTCGATCTCTCCGGCATCAAGCCCTCCATCCTGCCTTCGCCCTCCCGCATCATCACGCAGGGCTGGTTGAACAGACAGGCACTGCTCGACAATACCTGGCCCACGCTCAGCGCAACACTCGGCGGTTTCGCCCTGTCGCTGGCTTTCGCCCTTGCCTCGTCAGTTCTGATGGATTTCGTACCCTTCATGCGCCGCGCGATGCTGCCGCTCTTTATCGTCAGCCAGACGCTGCCACTGGTCGCAATCGCGCCTCTCGTCGTGCTCTGGTTCGGTTTCGGTCTGCTGCCTAAACTTCTGCTCGTGGCCCTCGTCACCTTCTTTCCGCTGCTCGTCGCTCTGCTGCAGGGCTATGAATCGACGGACCGGGATATTGCTGAGCTTCTGAGCTCGATGAAGGCAAGCCGCTGGCGCATCTTCCGCCTGGCGAGGCTTCCCTCCGCCATGCCCTTTTTCTTCGCCGGCCTGCGCATCTCGATCACCTATGCCGTGGTTGGCGCCATCTTCGCCGAATATGCAGGCGCTGCCCGTGGCCTCGGGATCTATATTCTCAACGCCAAAAACAATTTCCGGCCGGATCTTGTGCTCGCCGCCGTCATCGTCAGTGCTCTCCTGACGCTCTGCCTCTTCGGCCTCACACTGGCGGCACAGCGCTTCGTCATGCCCTGGCAATCCCCTCCGGAGAAGCGCCGATGAGCGGGATGCTCGAACTCAAGAATGTCTCGAAGTCCTTCGATGGCATGGAGGTGCTGAAGGACATTTCCCTTCATATTGCCAGAGGTGAATTCGTCTCGATCGTCGGCCCATCCGGCTCCGGCAAGTCGACGATCCTCCGGCTGCTGACACAGGCGCTGCTCGCCGATGGAGGTGACATTCTCTTTGAAGACACCCCGCTTTCGCAAGCGGCACATGCCTTCGCCTTCATGCCGCAGCGCGATGCGCTGATGCCGTGGCGAAGCGTCATCGACAACGCGATCCTTGGCCTGGAAGTGCACGGCATGCGACGCAGCCAGGCGCGCGCCGTTGCTGCCCCGCTCTTCGAGCGCTTCGGCCTTGCCGGTTTCGAAAATCACTATCCCGCCGCCCTTTCCGGCGGCATGCGCCAGCGCGCAGCTCTGTTGCGCACGGTGATCCAGCGGCAGGACATGCTGTTGCTCGACGAGCCCTTCGGGGCGCTCGACGCCTTGACCCGCACCCAGATGCAGGAATGGCTGCAGGATATGTGGACCGATCACCGCTGGACGGCCCTGCTGATTACCCACGATGTGCGGGAGGCCGTTTTCCTGTCCGACCGCATCTATGTGCTTTCCGCCCGCCCGGCGACCGTGGTCAGGGAATTCGAGGTGCCGCTGAAAAGGCCGCGCACCCTCGCCGATATCGGCTCCCCGGCCGCTCAGGCGATCGAAATGGAAATTCTTCAAACACTGCTGCATCCGCAAAGAACCTGAGGAGGTCACAATGCTTCTCACCCGCCGACAGACCCTTTTTGCCGCCATGGCCGCAAGCCTGGCCGGCAGCGCCGCCCTGGCCCAGTCCGCTGCCAAGGTGCGTATCGCGCTCGACTGGACACCGAACACCAATCACATCGGCATCTATGTCGCCAAGGCCAAAGGTTTTTATGAAGCCGTGGGCCTCGACGTCGAGATTCTGCCCTATGCAGACACCAGCGCCGGTACTCTCGTCGCAAATGGAGTTGCCGATTTTGGCATCTGCGGAGAAATCGAGACTTTTACCCAGCGCGTCGCCGGGGCGGATGTGAAGCTCGTCTATGCCGTGGTACAGACGGAAACCGGCAGACTGATTTTTAAGGGCGGTCGCGACGACATCAAGAGCCCGAAAGATCTCGACGGAAAGACCTATGGTGGCTTCGGCGGCGCCTGGGAAGAGGCGCTGGTTTCCTCGATGATCCGCAACGACGGCGGCAAGGGTAAATTCCAGGCCGTCACGCTCGGCACCTCGGCCTATGAGGCGCTCGATAACGGCGCGGTGGATTTCACGCTGGAGATCTACACTTGGGAAGGCATTGCCGCCCAGCTTGAAAAGCGGCAGGTCGGCCGCTGGCGCTATACCGATTACGGCATTCCTGATGAGCAGACGACCGCAATCGCCTCCAGCGATGCTTATCTTGCAGCCAATCCGCAAAATGCCCGCGCCTTCATTCAGGCGACACTCAAGGGTTACGCCTTTTCGGTCGATAATCCGGATGAGGCCTGCAACCTGCTGATTGCGGGTAGCAACGGCGCACTGCTCAATACCGACCTTGTCAAGGCATCGCAGAAGGCACTGGTCGAGGGGCATTTCCTTAAGGGCGAAAACGGCGCAATCGGTACCATCGATCCGGCCAAGGCAGAAGCAATCGGTACCTTCCTGTTCGATCATGGCATCCTGCTTGACGCGAACGGCGCGGCGCTGAAGGAAAAGCCAGATTTTTCCGCCTATTACACCAACGATCTGCTTGGTTAAGATGATCCTGCCCTTGCCGGCGGCAGCTTTCCGCTGCAAAGTCCGGCAAGGAGCGAGGGAATGATATGCAGCAGCAGGACCGGGTGGCCGGAGCAGATTTCTTGCGTGCAGCCGCCTGCCTGCTGGTACTCACCCATCATCTCATTCTGCGCATCGACCTAACCAAGCTCGGCGAAGGATTGCGACCGATACTGACCGCCTTGCGCTTCGGCAATTTCGGCGTCGCCATCTTCTTCATCCTCAGCGGCTTTTTGCTGGCCTTACCGTTCTGGCACGCCCTTGATGCTGGCGATACCATGCCCGATCTGCGCATCTATGCGCTACGCCGCGCGGCCCGCATCGTACCCGGCTATTGGGTAGCTTTGACGGCGGGCTTCATCGTCAGCATCACGTTACTTGGTCATGCGCTGACACCGGAACTTACTCTGCGCTATGCCAGCGGCCTTTGCTTTATGAGCCAATGGCACTGGCGTACTTTCTTTCCTGTCGAAGGGAACGGCCCGCTTTGGTCCATATCGTTCGAAGTGACGAGCTATGTGCTGCTGCCGCTTTGTTTCCTCTGGCTTTTCGCTATTCCAGAAAGCCGCCGCTCTCCACCCGTCACGCGGCTTGCCTGGCTTGGCATGATTGTTGTGACGCTGTTCGCCCATGAAGCTTTCCGGATATTTTCCCTTCCCGATGAGATTGAGCGTGGTTGGCAATACGGCATGCAGGGCGGAGCGAAGGAGTGGATGCCCAACTACAATCCCATCGGCTTCTTCGCCGTTTTTGCGCTCGGTGCGCTCTCAGCCGGCATCCAGACCTTGCTGCCGCGAAAGCGTCGGATCTGGTTCGATATCATCGCGTTGACCTGTCTTGCCGCAGCCGGCCTGTTGCTGCCGCTTTCGACAGGCGGACCTTGGGATGCCTACGGATGGCTCGGAATTCCCTACGCCTTTCCGATGTTTCCAGTTCTGACCGCCGTCGCCCTTTTGGCCCTTTCGCGTTCTGTGCTGCTTGCAGCATTACTCGACAATGCCTTCACACGCTTCACGGCCACCATTTCATTCGGGATCTATATCTGGCAGGACATCGTTCTGACCTCGCTGCAGACGATCTCTCCCGCCATATTCGGCATCGGTAAAGACGATCCGGTACGCGACTGGCTTACCGGCTGCGTCTTTGCGACGGCGGTCACTTTTCTTCTCGCAAGCTTCAGCTACTTTCTTCTTGAGTTGCCGGTAATACGGCGCGCCGCACGCATAACGCGTAGTAATTCAGCTATTACTCAATATAGTTAATTTTCAACCCCTCAAAAATATCATAAAGATATCGGCAAATACTCCCTAATTTGGCTCTTTTAGGGTTACGAAAATACTAACGAAGCGGGTGACAAATCGAGCTCGTCCATGTATTTGTGCCAGCGCGACGCAATAGGCGAGTATTTCCACGGACGTTGCTTAATGAATGTGTTCAATTCGAAGCTTCTAGATACGGCCTTCTCTGCAAAAACAGTGAAGATGAAAGCTCTCGATGCAGCGAATTCCAATATTCGCCAGCCCGAAAGCTTTGCCGCATTGGGTGGCCGGAAGAGACTTCAGCTCGGCCTGAAGAGAACTTTCGACATTTTCGGTGCCACGAGCGCGTTGGTCATCCTGCTTCCGGTTTTTCTGACGATCGCGCTTCTCATTGTGCTCGATGACGGTGGGCCGGTATTTTTCCGGCAGATTCGCTGGGGCCTGAAGGGTAGCAAGATCACGGTCTATAAGTTTCGCTCCATGCGGTCGGATCTCTGCGATCCGACCGGCGTCGAACAGACTGTCAAGGGTGATCGGCGCCTGACGCGGATCGGCGCCTTCCTGCGCAAGACCAACATCGACGAGCTTCCACAGCTCCTCAACGTCATAAAGGGTGATATGTCGCTCGTCGGTCCCCGCTGCCATGCCATCAACATGCGCGCCGCCGGCATGCTCTACGAGGAGTTGGTGCCGGAATATCATTATCGCCATCTGATGCGGCCGGGTATCACCGGTCTCGCCCAAACGCGTGGCTGGCGCGGTCCGACGGAACGCCCTGCAGAGGCGCGCGCGCGCATCGCCAGCGATATTTATTACATTAGAAATTTCAGCATCTGGCTGGATATGAAGATCATGTTCCGCACGCTACTGTCCGAACTGCGCGGCGGCACCGGGTTCTGAGATACCGAATTTTCGCGAATTAAATCAATCAAGACAGGTGGTGAAATACGGCCTGTCTTGGTTTTGCAACATTCGCGGCGATAAGGAGCAGCTCATTCCGCAAAAAAAGCGGCCTGAAGGCCGCCTTTCTATCCACTCTATGATGTCTGACTGAACCGATCAGTCTTGACCGACCATGCCCTGCAGGCGGGTCATCTCCATGATGAAGTGCTCGAGCTTGGACTTGTGCTCGTGATGCACGACATCCTCGAGTTCCTTCTTCGCAGCTTCGATGCGACGGGTCAGTTCGTCCTTGTTTAGTTCTTCCACCGGAACGGCAGATTCAGCAAGCAGCGTGCAGCCGCTGGGCAGGACGTCAGCGAAACCGCCGAACACGACGTAATCCTGCTTCGAGCCGGAAGAGGAACGAACGCTTACGATGCCCGGCTTGATGGTCGTCATCGTCGGGGCATGGTTGGCCATGACCGTCATTTCGCCTTCAGTGGCAGGAATGACGACCTCGGTCACCATTTCCGACAGCAGCAGACGCTCCGGCGAAACGAGCTCAAAGTTGAAATTGTCAGCCATCAGTGACTTACCTTCTCGGCTATGGCTTTTGCATCTTGCAATTTGGTCCCGCAGAACGGGCAGTGCACTATCGCCTGGTCGAGATAGCCAAGGCCTTCCTCGGTCTGAGCCAACCCGACGACCATCATCATCACACCGTTATCGGCACGGTAGATGGTCGGCGCCGCCGGTTCAGGAAGTTCTGCCACGACACTCTTGAGGGCGTCGCAGCAGAATATCTCGTCCTGAGCGTCGCTCATCAAGCAGCAGCGAGCTTCTTGGCCTTCTCGATGGCTTCGTCGATCGAGCCGACCATGTAGAAAGCAGCTTCCGGCAGATGGTCATATTCGCCGTTCACGAGACCCTTGAAGCCCTTGATCGTGTCTTCGAGAGCAACCAGCTTGCCCGGCGAACCGGTGAAGACTTCTGCAACGAAGAACGGCTGCGACAGGAAGCGCTCGATCTTGCGGGCGCGGGCAACCGACAGCTTGTCTTCTTCAGACAGTTCGTCCATGCCCAGGATGGCGATGATGTCCTGCAGGGCCTTGTAGCGCTGCAGCGTCGACTGAACCTTACGAGCAACTTCGTAGTGCTCCTCGCCAACGACCATCGGGTCGAGCATCCGCGACGTGGAGTCGAGTGGGTCAACAGCCGGGTAGATACCCTTTTCAGCGATCGAGCGCGACAGAACGGTTGTTGCGTCCAGGTGGGCGAACGAGGTTGCCGGTGCCGGATCGGTCAAGTCGTCGGCCGGAACGTAAATGGCCTGAACCGAGGTGATCGAGCCCGTCGTCGTCGTGGTGATGCGTTCCTGCATCTGGCCCATATCGGTTGCGAGCGTCGGCTGATAACCCACGGCCGAAGGAATACGGCCAAGCAGAGCCGACACTTCCGAACCAGCCTGCGTGAAGCGGAAGATGTTGTCGACGAAGAACAGAACGTCCTGGCCCTGGTCACGGAAGTGTTCAGCAACCGTCAGACCCGTCAGAGCGACGCGAGCGCGGGCGCCCGGCGGTTCATTCATCTGGCCGTAAACGAGTGCAGCCTTGGAGCCTTCGCCGCCGCCATGCTTGTTGACGCCCGATTCGATCATTTCGTGGTAAAGGTCATTGCCTTCGCGGGTACGTTCACCCACGCCTGCGAAGACGGAGTAACCACCATGCGCTTTGGCGACGTTGTTGATCAGTTCCATGATCAAAACGGTCTTGCCAACGCCTGCACCGCCGAACAGACCGATCTTGCCGCCCTTTGCATAGGGGGCGAGAAGATCAACGACCTTGATGCCGGTGACGAGGATCTGCGCTTCCGTGGACTGCTCGACATAGGCCGGAGCGTCCTGGTGGATAGCGCGCTTGTGAGCGGTGTTCAGCGGGCCTGCTTCGTCGACCGGCTCGCCGATGACGTTCATGATACGGCCGAGGGTTTCGTCACCAACCGGAACCGAGATCGGAGCGCCGGTATCGGTAACCAGCTGGCCGCGAACGAGACCTTCAGACGAGTCCATGGCGATCGTGCGGACTTCGTTTTCGCCCAGATGCTGAGCGACTTCGAGAACCAGACGGTTGCCGTTGTTGTCGGTTTCGAGCGCGTTCAAAATCGCCGGCAGTTCGCCTTCGAAAGCAACGTCGACGACGGCGCCGATAACCTGGGTGACTTTGCCGACAGAGCGGGTAGCTGCCTCAGCCATTTTCTTACCCTCTTTTCCTAACTCAGAGCGCTTCCGCGCCCGAAATGATTTCAATCAGTTCCTTGGTGATCTGAGCCTGACGCTGACGGTTGTAATTGAGCGTCAGCTTGTTGATCATCTCACCAGCGTTGCGCGTCGCATTGTCCATCGCGCTCATCTTGGCGCCCATTTCGCCCGCGACGTTCTCGAGGAGAGCGCGAAAGATTTGGACGGAGACATTGCGCGGGATCAGATCGTCAAGGATCGACGTCGGATCCGGCTCGTATTCGTAGACAGCGCCGGCATGATCGGCATCCTCGGCGACAGCTTCGGGAGCCTTTGCCGGAATGAGCTGCTGCGCGGTCGGAACCTGGCTGATCACCGACTTGAACTCGGAGTAGAACAGCGTGCAGACGTCAAATTCACCGGCATCGAACATCTCGATGATACGTTTGCCGATCTGGTCGGCATTCTCGAAACCGATCTTCTTGACGTCACGCAGTTCTTTGCGCTCGACGATCATCGACGCAAATTCGCGACGCAGGATGTCATAGCCCTTCTTGCCGACGGTGAAGATCTTCACCGTCTTGCCTTCAGCGACGAGCTTGCGGACATGATCGCGCGCAAAGCGGGCGATCTGCGAGTTGAAGCCGCCGCACAGGCCGCGTTCGGCCGTGCAAACGACGAGCAGGTGAACCTGGTCCTTGCCGGTACCGGTCATCAGGACCGGCGCGCCATCCGCATCGGAAACGGCCTTGGCGATGTTCGCCAGGACCGCATTCATACGCTGCGAGTAAGGCCGGGCGGCCTCGGCCGCCTCCTGCGCACGCCGAAGCTTCGCCGCGGCGACCATCTTCATCGCCTTGGTGATCTTCTGCGTCGCCTTGACGGAGGCGATCCGGTTTTTCAGATCCTTAAGTGAAGGCATCCGTTATCCGTCCTAACCTAGGGCCCGATTACTGGAAAGACTTGGCGAAGCTGTCGAGAGCAGCGGTCAGCGCACCCCTCGTCGCGTCGCTGATAGCCTTTTCCGTGCGGATCGTATCCAGGATGGCAGAGCCTTCCGAACGCAGGTAGGACAGCAGACCCTGCTCGAACCTGCCGACCTGAGCAACCGGCAGCTTGTCGAGGTAGCCGTTGACGCCTGCGAAGATCACAGCGACCTGCTCCTCCGTCTTCAGCGGCGAGAACTGCGGCTGCTTCAGGAGTTCGGTCAGGCGAGCACCGCGGTTCAGCAGGCGCTGCGTTGCAGCATCGAGGTCCGAGCCGAACTGGGCGAAGGCGGCCATTTCACGATACTGGGCGAGTTCGCCCTTGATCGAGCCGGCAACCTGCTTCATCGCCTTGATCTGGGCCGAAGAACCGACGCGGGAAACCGACAGACCGACGTTAACGGCCGGGCGGATACCCTGGTAGAACAGGTCGGTTTCGAGGAAGATCTGGCCATCGGTGATCGAGATCACGTTGGTCGGAATGAAGGCCGAAACGTCGTTACCCTGTGTTTCGATGACCGGCAGAGCAGTGAGCGAACCGGCGCCCTTGTCGTCGTTCATCTTTGCAGCGCGCTCAAGAAGACGCGAGTGCAGGTAGAAAACGTCGCCCGGATAGGCTTCGCGACCCGGCGGGCGGCGCAGCAGCAGCGACATCTGGCGGTAAGCAACAGCCTGCTTGGACAGGTCGTCGTAACCAATCAGCGCGTGCTGGGCGTTGTCACGGAAGTATTCGCCCATTGCGCAACCTGCGAACGGAGCAAGATACTGCATCGGAGCCGGATCGGAAGCCGTAGCGGCAACGACGATCGAGTACTTCAGCGCGCCACGCTCTTCCAGAACCTTGACGAACTGGGCAACAGTCGAGCGCTTCTGGCCGATGGCAACATAGACGCAGAAAAGCTTGTCCTGATCAGGGCCGTTGTCATGGATCGGCTTCTGGTTCAGGAACGTGTCGAGAATAATGGCGGTCTTGCCGGTCTGGCGGTCGCCGATGACGAGCTCACGCTGGCCACGGCCGACTGGGATCAGAGCATCGATAGCCTTGAGGCCGGTCGACATCGGCTCATGAACCGACTTGCGTGGAATGATGCCTGGAGCCTTGACGTCGACGCGCGCACGACGGGTCGCGTTGATCGGGCCCTTGCCGTCGATCGGGTTACCGAGAGCGTCGACGACGCGGCCGAGCAGTTCCGGACCAACCGGAACGTCAACGATCGCGCCAGTACGCTTGACGGTGTCGCCTTCCTTGATGTCACGGTCGGAGCCGAAAATAACGACACCGACGTTGTCGGATTCAAGGTTCAGCGCCATGCCGCGGATGCCGCCGGGGAACTCGACCATTTCACCAGCCTGAACGTTGTCCAGACCATAAACGCGAGCGATACCGTCACCAACGGAGAGAACCTGGCCGACTTCCGAGACTTCTGCCTCTTTGCCGAAGTTCTTGATCTGGTCTTTAAGAATTGCGGAAATTTCCGCAGCGCGGATATCCATCAGCCGACCTCTTTCAATGCAAGCTTAAGGGTAGAGAGTTTGGTACGAAGAGACGTATCAATCTGACGGGACCCGACCTTGACGATCAGACCACCAAGAATTGACGGATCAACCGTGACAGCAATTGCCACGTCTTTGCCGGTGACGCCCTTCAGCGCCGCCTTCAATTCATTTTCCTGCTCTGCTGTCAGAGCATGGGCCGAAGTGACTTCGGCAGAAATTTCGCCACGCTGGTTGGCAGCAATGATGCGGAAGGCCTTGATCATGCCCGGCAGGGCAAACAGACGACGGTTACGCGCCACGACCTTCAGGAAGTTGGCGAAGAAGCCCGAAATGCCAGCCTTTTCGCTAATCGCGATGATCCCCTTGAGCTGATCTTCTGCGGAGAAAACCGGGCTGAGAACAAAGCGCTTCAGGTCTTCGCTTTCATCCAGCATAGTCTGGAATCGGTCAAGATCGGCGGTAACGCTGTCAACGGCGCCTTCTTCAAGGGCCAGCTCGAAAAGCGACGAGGCATAGCGCTCTGCAACACCAGAAGTAAGCTGGGACGTGTCTGCCACGGGCACAAATTTCCCTGATTTCAATTCAAAACCGGACTTTCGGCGGGCGCCGAACTTATGACTTTGAATTCGTTTTGATTTCCCCCAGAAATCGCAAGAGAAGCCTCTTGCTTCTTCCGAAATTCGGGGTCCGTCTAACATAGGATATTCGGACTCGCAACACGCGTAATGCCGGAATACGTGTTTCGCTCGATTTTCTGCCGGCAAAAATGCCGAAACGCCCGAAAGCAGCCTGTGAGACGTATTCTTTAATACGTTTAATCAGCTCTGCAGGAAGCCAAATACGTAAAGCAGAGGCAGCGCCGCGACAAGCGCCTGCACAACCAGAAGTAACCAATTGAGGAGCGTGTTCCCCTTGTCTGACAGGATGGAGATGATGCGGGCAAAAGCGGCCATCACGAACGCCGCTCCGAAGGCCGTATAGATCAAAGGCTGGGCCAGTACGATCGCACCGAGGCCGAGGCCGAGATAGAAGCCGCCCATCGACCGGACTTCGCTAAAGCCTTCACAACGTTCGCCACGCGCGGCCAGACCGAACGCCCGCATCGCAAGACCGGGCGCGAACATGATCACGAAGCCCGCGAAGGCGGTGAAGGCGGCCGCGCCGAAGGCAAGCTGCTCGCCAAATTCCGTCGGAAATTCAAACTCCATGCATCGACCCCAATCATCAGCTGATTCTACGTTTATGCCATGATCGGCCGGTTGCGGAAACGCCGGGTGAAAACGATCTACAGGAAGCTCTGCGGATCGATGTCGAGCTGTACCTGAACCGAGCCGCGCTCCTTCGGCGATTGCGACAACATCGCCCGCAGATAGGCCTGCATGTCTGAATTGCGGCGTCCATGGACCAGCAGACGGAAACGATGACGGCCACGCACCAGCGCCAGCGGCGCCTCTGCCGGGCCGAGAACGGAAATGCCGGAAACCTGCGGTGCGGCATTGCGCATACCACGCGCATGGTTCTCCGCATCATGACGCGTATCGGCCGAAACGATAATTGAGGCGAGCCTGCCAAATGGCGGCAGGATCGCACGCTCACGCTCGCTGATTTCGCGGTCGTAGAAGGCGCGCGCATCGCCGGAGACGATCGCCTGCATGACTGGATGCTGCGGCTGATAGGTCTGCAGCAAACCGTGGCTCTTGAGGCCGGTTCGCCCGGCACGGCCCGTGACCTGCGAAAGAAGCTGGAACGTCCGCTCCGCTGCACGCGGATCGCCGTTCGCCAGCCCAAGATCGGAATCGACAATGCCGACCAATGTCATCAGCGGAAAGTTATGTCCCTTGGCAACGAGCTGCGTACCGATGACGATATCCGCCTCGCCCTTGGCGATGGCATCGAGTTCCAGCCGCAGCCGTTTCACCCCACCCATGATATCGGAGGAGAGCACGATGGTGCGCGCGTCGGGAAAATGGCGCTCCACTTCTTCTGCGATACGCTCCACACCCGGCCCGCAGGCGACGAGGTGGTCGAGCGTTCCGCATTCCGGGCAGGCCTCCGGCGTCGGCTCGGAATGACCGCACTGGTGGCATTGCAGCTGCCGGCGGAAGCGATGCTCCACCAGCCAGCTCGAACACCGCGGGCACTGGAAACGATGGCCGCACACACGGCAAAGCGTCAGTGGCGCATAGCCGCGCCGATTGAGGAAGAGCAGCGCCTGCTCGCCCTTTTCCACCGTCTTGCCGATCGCCCTGATCAGCACGGGCGACAGAAAGCCGCCTCGCTCCGGCGCATGGCGTCGCATGTCGATCAGATGCAAGTCAGGCAAAGCCGCATCGCCGAAACGCGTAGGCAGGTGTATCGTGCTGTAGCGTCCACTCTGGCCGTTGACCTGGCTTTCCACCGATGGCGTCGCCGAAACGAGCACGACAGGGAAATCGCCGATCCGCGCCCGTACGACCGCCATGTCACGCGCATTGTAATAGACGCGATCCTCCTGCTTGTAGGCCGGGTCGTGCTCTTCATCGACAATGATCAGCCCAAGATCCTCGAAAGGCAGAAACAGCGCCGATCGCGCGCCCGCGACGACCCTCACCTCACCCGTCACCGCCTGCCGCCAGACCTTTTCGCGCATCCGCGGCGCAAGATCGGAATGCCACTCGGCAGGCTTCGCCCCAAAACGATTCTGAAAGCGTTCGAGGAAACTCGCCGTGAGCGCGATTTCCGGCAGCAGGATCAGCACCTGCTTGCCACGCCTCAGCGTCTCGGCAATCGCCTCGAAATAGACTTCGGTCTTGCCTGATCCGGTCACGCCGTCGATCAACGAGACTGCAAATTCGCCCTTGCGCACTTCGTCCAGGATTTCTTCGGCGGCATCTTTCTGCGGACCGTCGAGGCGGGAGCCGATAAAATCCGGATCGGGCCTAGCGACGACAGGCGGCGGCGGCAGGAAGATCGTCTCGAAAATGCCCTGTGCGATCAGCCCATCGACGACACTGGTAGAGACGCCCGCCGCATGGGCAAGACCGATGCGTGTCCAAGGGAGCCCGTCCGCTGCGGTATCGAGCACGCGCGCGCGCGCCGGTGTCATCCGTTCCGGTTCGCCGCCGACGAAGCGCAATCCTTCTACCATTGGCTCCGGCTCGAAGGCATTCGGCGCCCTCAGCGCCATGCGCGCCACCAGACCCGGCGGAGAAAGCGTGTAAGCCGCCACCCAGTCGATGAAATCCCGCATTTCCTTGTTGAGCGGCGGGCAGTCGAAGACATGGGTAATAGGCCTGAGCTTCTTCGGATCGACGCCATCCTCGCCACCGTCCCACACGACACCGATAACCTGGCGCGGACCAAGCGGCACCTGCACGACTGAACCGGGTTCGACCGCCATGCCTTCGGGTACTGAATAGGAATAGGGTTTTGGCGCCGGCATCGGCACCAGCACCGGAACCGTGCGGTTCACGGGCGGGGCTTCGAAAAGTGCGCCAAAGAGATCGGACGAATCTGTACTCATTGCGGCAGACCATGCCCGCAACGACAAAAAATTGGAACCATAAAGAGGTCAGACGGCCACGGATTCAGCCGGTTGCGCAGACGGATCGAAGACAGGTATGAACTGCGCATCTCCATCTGCAGCCATGTCGCGGATAGTGTGATTTTCCAGAGCCTTCGTCACCTCGTTCAGATCGCCGTCAAGCTGCTCAACCGGAATGAGATTGCCGATAACGAAATCAAAACGGTCACCCTTCTTGTTCAGAAGCTCGTGAAAAACCGTCATGTCGCGCAGCTCGGTCGACCATTTGGCGAACCAGTAAAACAGGCCGGAATTGCGCGCCGTCATGTGAACGGGAAGGATCGGCAGACTGTATTTGCGGGCAAGGCCAACCGCAGATGTCTTCCACGGCCGCTCATTGAGGCGCCCGTTTGCCCAGTAGGCGATACGGCCCGATGGGAAAAGCACGGTCGCCTTGCCTTCCTTTACCGCGTGATTGGTCAGCTGCAGCGTCTCTCGTGTTTTGAGCTTGCTCTTGAATTCCTCGCGCCACTCGACCGGAATAATGATTTCCGCAAAGCGTGGATTGACGCGCACTGCATCCCGATTGGCGAAGAACATCATATCCGGGCGGCGCGTCTTCAAAAGATCGAATACGGCCACGCCGTCAGCAATGCCGGTTGGGTGGTTGCTGACGAGAATGAAACCGCCGGATGCCGGAATGCGCTCGGCATTCTTAACATTGATATCGAGCTTCAGCAGGTTGCTCATATATTCGAACGACTGGAAGCCAGGCATATTGGCGACATCATTGGCGAACTCGATCGCCCTGTTATAGCGCAGCAATGTGTAGAGAAACGGCCGCATGACAGGCCAGAGCGGATGACGGACGATCTTCTGACCGCGCTCGGCGATCAGCGTATCGACGATATGGCCGGGTTTTCCGTGCGAGACCAAGGCGATCGCTTCCGCAAGCTGTCCGAAAGCCGTCATCGAGTCGCGCCGTGCCATAAAAATTCCTGTCTTAACGGAGCTACAAGCTATCTCAGTGAATTATGATCGATACATGACAAGGGCTTGGCAAGCATTAGCAATTCCATAACGCCACTGTTTCAGAATTGGGGTTATGGAAATCAAATTCAAGAGCCATGGCCGTGAATGAACTTCTGATCATCGCCGATCCACACCTGATGGCGGAGCGCAACGCTTGGCTTGAAAATCTGACACGCGAACGCCGTCTTTCCGAGCATACGCTCGATGCTTATGAGCGCGACACACGCCAGTTCCTGACCTTTCTGACCGGTCATCTCGGCGGCCCCACGACGCTGCGCGACATTGAGACGCTGCGCCCCGCCGACTTCCGTGCTTTCCTGGCAGCCCGCCGCCGCGATGGAACCGGTGCCCGCTCACTCGGTCGCAATCTCGCCGGCCTTCGCTCCCTTTTGCGCTATCTGGAACGCAAAGGCCTCGTCAACGCTGCGGGCGCTGGCGCTGTGCGATCGCCGAAACAACCGAAATCTCTTCCGAAGCCACTCTCTGATAGACAGGCTATAACCGTTGTCAGTAACGACGCGCAACTTCATGACGAGCCATGGATTGCCGCTCGCGATGCGGCTGTCATGACACTGCTTTACGGCTGCGGCCTGCGCATTTCAGAGGCGCTCGACGTGAAGCCAAGCGAAATCAGTGCCGGCACGACGACGCTGCGCATTACCGGCAAGGGCAACAAGACGCGCCTCGTGCCTTTGCTGCCGATCGTCCTTGAAGCCGTCGAGAAATACCGACAGCTCTGCCCCTTTCATCTTGACGAAGGCCAGCCGCTCTTTCGCGGCGCGCGCGGCGGCAGACTACAGCCCGCCATCATCCAGCGCGCCATGCAGAAACTGCGCAGTGCCTTCGGCCTGCCGGATTCCGCAACCCCGCATGCGCTGCGCCATTCCTTCGCCACCCATCTGCTGGCCGGCGGCGGCGACCTGCGCACCATTCAGGAACTGCTCGGCCACGCCAGCCTTTCCACCACCCAGGTCTATACCGGCGTCGATGCGTCAAGGCTTCTGGAAGTGTATGATAAGGCCCATCCGCGCGCTTAATCCTTCGTTAACACTGTCTCTTAAAGGAATATGCGCAAGCCCGGCGTACAGCATGACACTTGAGGCATTTGTGACCGGATTACCAGCATGACGATCTCTATCGGCCACCGGACTTTCCATATCGCGCAGCCGGGCAATATCCTGCTCTGGCTGTTCGCAGCCTTCCACATGCTGCTCGTCGCCGCGCTGCTCTCCGTCGTCTTTTCCGTCACGACGGCCGATGCTGCTGAGGATAATTGCACCGGAGCGAATCTGCTGACCGAACTGCAGCAGAAGGACCCCGCCCGTTACGCCGACGCCGTGAAGGAAGCGGATGCGACGCCAAACGGCAAAGGCATTTTCTGGAAGATCGAAAAACCGGGTCTCAAAGCCTCCTGGCTGCTCGGCACCATGCACGTCACCGATCCGCGCGTCCTGAACCTGCCGCCGCGCGCACAAACCGCCCATGACGGCGCCGATACGATCATCATCGAGTCCGACGAAATCCTCGATGAGAAGAAGGCCACTGCCTCGCTTCTGATGAGACCGGACCTGATGATGTTCACGGACGGCACCACGATCGAGAAGCTTCTTTCTCCTGAAGATTACACCCGTCTCGAAACCGGTCTGAAGCAGCGCGGCATCCCGTTATCGGCCGTTTCCCGCATGCGCCCCTGGATGATCGCAAGCGCAGTGGCACTTCCCGCCTGCGAGATCGCCCGCAAGGCAAAAGGCGGGCAGTTCCTCGATCAGAAGATCGCTGCCGATGCGGCGGCCGAAGGCAAGCAGGTCAAGGGCCTGGAAACGCTGGCCGAACAGCTGCAGGCCATGGCGGAGCTACCAGTCGAATTTCATCTGAAGTCGCTGATCGAAACCCTGGAACTCGGAGCCAGGATGAACGATGTCGTTGAGACCATGACCGATATCTATCTCTCCGGCGATATCGGCATGACGATGCCGATGCTGAAGACCGTCACACCCGAAGGCAGCGACGAGGACAGCGACTACGCCGCCTTCGAGCAACGCGTCATCCTTGACCGCAATAAGGTTATGGCCGAACGCGCCACACCCATCCTCGCCCACGGCAACGTCTTCATGGCCGTTGGCGCCCTGCACCTTCCCGGCAAGGAAGGTGTCATAGAACTGCTGCGCCAGCAGGGTTTCACGGTCACGGCGGTCAACTGACCGGGCTAGTCTTTAACCGATAGTCATCCGCCGCAAAACATCGGTCTTCCAGTAAAACTGGTGAACCAGCGCGCCGAATACATGCGCAACAATGACGATCCACAGGATGAGCTTCAGGATATCGGCATGCAGCGAGCTCAATGCTTCCACACCGAGATAATAGACCGCGATACCTGACACGGGCAGGGCGAGCAGCAGCACATAGAGGCTTGCATGCGCAAGCCGCGCGGCAAGGCGAAAGATTGCCGGCTCGCCTGCGGATTCAGGCGGCACGCCCTGCACGAAGCGCAGACAGAGCCTGAGGACCGTCACAAGCAGGATGGCAATGCCGACATAGGCATGGATATTGGCCGAAGCGATTTGTTCCGGCGAGGGCGTCCCGCCACGGCGGACAAGCCGATACCAGGCATTCATCCCATCGGGCAAAAGAAGATTGTAGAGGACCAGCAGCACGGTCGCCCAGTGAAGGAAACGTTGAGGGAGGCTGTAGCCGACAACGACGCGATCATTCATATTCTTGGCTTTCGTCAAAGAGTTAGCAAAGCTTGCCTAACAAATAAAAATGCCGCTCGTCTGAAGGCAAGCGGCATTATGAATGATTGCTGATATTTAATCTTACATATGGATCGGCTTGAAGAATGCGGCGAGCGCTGCTTCCTTCACGGCCTCCGACATGGTCGGATGCGCATGGCAGGTGCGGCCGAGGTCTTCAGCGGAACCACCGAACTCCATCAGCACGGCGATCTCGTGAATCATCTCGCCGGCGCCGAAGCCGACAATGTGGCCGCCGAGCACGCGGTCGGTTTCCTTGTCGGACAGGATCTTGACGAAACCGTCCGTCGCCAGCATGGCGCGGGCGCGGCCGTTCGCCGAGAACGGGAACTTGCCGACCTTGTAGGCGACGCCTCCAGCCTTCAGCTCTTCTTCAGTCTTGCCGACGGAAGCGACTTCCGGCTGAGTGTAGACGACGCTCGGAATCACGTCGTAGTTCACATGGCCGTGCTGCCCGGCGAGGATTTCGGCGAGAGCCACACCTTCGTCTTCAGCCTTATGCGCCAGCATCGGACCCTTCACGACGTCGCCGATCGCATAAATGCCTTCGACATTGGTCTTGAAGTGGCCGTCGATTTCGACGCGGCCGCGATTGTCAAGCTTGACGCCTGCCTCTTCGAGACCGAGGCCGGCCGTGTACGGAATACGGCCCGTGGAAATGAGAACGACATCGGCTTCGAGCGTCTGGGCAGCACCGCCCGCGACCGATTCGAAGGTCACCTTGGCGCCGTTGTCACCCTTCTCGACGCCGGTTACCTTGGAGCTCAGCTTGATGTCGATACTCTGCTTGCCGAGCATGCGCTGGAACTGCTTGGAAACATCCGCATCCATCGTGCCGAGAATCTTGTCGAGAAATTCGACGACGGTAACCTTTGCGCCGAGACGCGACCAGACCGAGCCGAGCTCGAGACCGATGACGCCACCGCCGACAACGATCATCGTTTCCGGCACTTTCTCGAGAGCGATCGCGCCGGTCGAGGAGACGATGATCTTCTCATCGATACCAACCTTCACGCCCGGAATGCCCGCCACGTCGGAGCCCGTGGCGATGACGATGTTCTTGCCTTCGATTTCCTGAACCGTGCCGTCTTCGGCGGTCACCGATACCTTGCCGGCGGAGACAATCTTGCCTGTGCCATGGAAGGCGTCGATCTTGTTCTTCTTGAACAGGAAGGCAACGCCATCGACGTTGGACTTTACCGTCGCGTCCTTGTGCGCCAGCATCTTGTCGAGGTTGAGCTTGGGAGCAGCGACCTCGATGCCGAGTTCATCCATGTGATGGGTTGCATGGAACATTTCGGAAGCATGCAGCAGCGCCTTGGAGGGAATGCAGCCGATATTCAGGCAGGTGCCGCCATAGGTGGCGCGCTTTTCGACGACCGCGACCTTGAGGCCAAGCTGCGCAGCCTTGATTGCCGCGACATAGCCGCCAGGGCCGGTTCCGATAACGATCACATCATAAGACATTGCTTTTTCCTTTTGCGTTATTGACTAGCGCCCGCCGCTCACGTTGAGGATCGCGCCTGTTATGTAGGATGCCGAAGGCGAGAGCAGATAGACGATCGCGTCGGCTACCTCTTCCGCCTGTCCGGTTCGCTTCATCGGGATCGATGAAGCCATTTCTTTTGGCTTGTCCGGCTGTCCGCCCGAGGCATGAATATCGGTTTCGATGATGCCGGGCCGGATGGCGTTCACCCTGATGCCTTCAGCTGCGACTTCCTTGGAAAGCCCGACCGTGAAAGCATCGATGGCTGCCTTGGAGGCGGCATAGTCGACATATTGCGCAGGCCCGCCGATCACCGCGGCCATCGAGGAGATGTTGACAATCGCACCGCCCTGCCCGCCATGGGCAGCCGACATGCGTCGTACAGCCTCGCCGGCGCAAAGGATGGAACCGGTCACATTGATCCGCATCATCCGTTCAAGGCGCGCGGCCGACATTTCGTCGACCCTTGCAATGTAATCAACGACACCGGCATTGTTCACCAGCCCGTCCAGCCGCCCGAAATATCTGTCGACCGCCTCGAACATCGCGACGATATCGGCGGCATTTCCAACGTCGCCCTTGACGGCGATCGCGTCGCCGCCGGCCTTCTTGATCTCGGAAACGACGGAATTTGCAGCGTCCTCATTGGAGGCATAGTTCACCGCGACACGCCAGCCGTGACGGGCAGCAACCAGGCAGGCTGCAGCGCCGATGCCGCGGCTACCACCGGTAACGAGTAAAACGGGGCTGTCGGTCATTGTGCGCATCCCTTGAAATCGAGGACGTCCCAGGGCGCCACCTTTGCCTTGCCGTCACCCCAGACGGAAGATTGGCGGATCGCCGGGCCGAGACCGGGAAAGACAATTTTTTCCGCGGCAGGACTATTACCGGACTGCAGGTTGTCGAGCCTGCCATCGGCACCTGCGCGATAGACAAAGCCCTGCCACACTGTACAGGCATCGAGGTCGGCACCCGTGACGTCGCCATCCGGGCAGTTGAACAGCACCATGCCCATGGTCCGCTCCGGATCATCCGACGGCATCACGTAACCATCCATCACGACAGGGGTCTTGAGTGCACTGAGCTTGAACCGGTGGCTGGAAGTTGCGGCTTCAGATGTTATCGGCGAAAAGCGCAGCTCATAGGCACCATCGCGATCGGCATAGATTGCGTTGGCCTGCCTGCACTCGGCAGCGATGACCGAAGCCGGCGCGCAGGCAAGCGCGGCGATCATCATCGCGACTGCGCCCTTCCGCTTGGTCAGCATAGCCCCGCCCCGCTCATTGATGGTTCGGCTCCCTGCGGCCGTCAGCATTCTCAGTGACCTGGAAATCCGTCAGCAGCACCAGCGGACGCCCGTCCTTGTCCAATCCCCAGAAAACCGGATAGAAGCCATCGCCCCAACCGCTCCAGAAGATTGCGATATTGCCCTTCTTGCCTTTGATTGGCCGATGGAGATCATAGACGCCCTTGTTGGCATCGAGCTCCGAAGCGACCACATCGTCATAATAATTTACATCGGAATCCGGCTTCTGGGTCTGCACCTGCTGCTCACGCTGCCCGATCAGCACAAGCGTATCGGCATCCATATAACTGCCGAGGCCGGCATCGACGGGATAGCCGAAGATCTCGTCATCCTTCAGCGCAGCGACATCCTGACCGGGAAGTGTCGCAAGCTCCCAATGATCGGGCTTGCCATCGGCAAAACGCATGCTTGCAGCCGCAACCCGTCCAAAGGCCTCATAGAGGCGCACTGGATAATCGCCGATGGGAACCGTTTTCGCCAAGGCCGGCCGATCCGGCTGCGCCAACGGATCGGCAGCAACGATACGGCCCGAAGTCAGCTCGACATTGCCCATATCAACGGTCTTGATGGCGCGTGTGGAAAGCTCCGCATCGCTCAATGATACAAGATCGAAATTGCTGCTCGCCTTGTTCACATCGAAGGCAAGCGCCGAGACCGGTATGAAGGCAACCATGGCGCAGAATACTGCGCCCGCCGCTCGCATGATCCGGTCTCGCATGGCAGATCGCTCCGCTTAGAGGTCCAGGACCAGACGTTCCGGATCTTCCAGGCTTTCCTTGACGCGCACGAGGAAGGTCACGGCTTCCTTGCCGTCGACTATGCGGTGATCGTAGGATAGCGCCAGATACATCATCGGACGGATGACGACCTGACCGCCAATGGCGACCGGGCGCTCCTGGATCTTGTGCATGCCGAGAATGCCCGACTGCGGTGCGTTCAGGATCGGCGAGGACATCAGCGAACCGTAGACGCCGCCATTGGTGATGGTGAAGGTGCCGCCCTGCATTTCGGCCATCGACAGCGAACCGTCACGGGCTGCCTTGGCGAGGCGACCAAGTTCCTTCTCGATTTCGGCGATCGACATCTGGTCGGCGTCACGGATGACAGGAACGACGAGGCCCTTGTCGGTGCCGACGGCCATGCCGACGTGGCAGTAGTTCTTGTAGATGATGTCGGTGCCGTCGATCTCGGCGTTGACGGCCGGCAGCTCCTTCAGGGCGTGCGTGACAGCTTTGGTGAAGAAGCCCATGAAGCCGAGCTTCACGCCATGCTTCTTTTCGAAGACGTCCTTGTACTTGTTGCGCAGGTCCATGACGGCCTTCATGTCCACCTCGTTGTAGGTGGTCAGCATGGCTGCCGTGTTCTGCGCATCCTTGAGACGCTTGGCGATCGTCTGGCGCAGGCGCGTCATCTTCACGCGCTCTTCGCGGGCGGCATCCTCTACCGTCGACGGACCACGCGGTGCGGCAGGCGCTGCCGGAGCGACGGCAGCCTTGGCGACGGCAGCAATGACATCACCCTTCAGGACCTGACCGCGTTTGCCGCTGCCGTCGACCTGATCGGCCGAGAGATTGTTTTCTGCGAGCATCTTAGCAGCAGCCGGAGCCGGCGGCATGGAGGATACGGCAGCGGCCGGAGCTGCAGCGGCGGCAGCCGGTGCGGCAGAAGCAGCAGGCGTCGGAGCCGGAGCGGCGGGTGCTGCTGCCGGAGCTGCGGCAGCAGGAGCAGCAGCGGCAGCCGCACCTTCAGCGATCTGGCCAAGAAGCGCGCCAAGACCAACGGTTTCCCCAGCCTGGGCGACGATTTCCGAAAGCGTGCCGGAAGCTGGGGCCGGAACCTCGATGGTCACCTTGTCGGTTTCAAGCTCGAGAATGGGCTCGTCAGCCTTCACGGCGTCGCCGACCTTCTTGAACCAGGTGCCGACGGTTGCCTCGCTGACGGATTCACCGAGTGTTGGAACGCGGATTTCTGTGGCCATTGTTCAAATCCTGATTGTGCTTGTTATCGTGTTAGATAGCGGTCCCGGCCTGTGGCCGGAGAATGATGGAGGGCATTGGCGAGACATCGAAACGGAAACCGAAGCCGGATGTGATGATCGGGTCCGCATCGGCAAGCGCCCGCGCTGCCGCCTGGTCCGCAACCTCGACGATCGCGATGCCGAAGGCCCCTTCCTCCTCGAAGACGGGACCGACGGCAATCGCCGATCCTGCAAGAGCGTTCTGGTGCCAGTATTCGGCATGGCGTTTCATCGCCGCCATTTCCTCCCCGGTTCCGTCATGCGGGAACGTGGGGCGCGGTGGCACGAGTCTCATGAAAAAATATGCCATCGCGCACCCCTTTTTTATTAGCCGCCCAGCGCATCCTCGAGGAACGCGGCGAGCTGCGACAGATGCTTGGACATCAGACCCGTTGCCGGCGAAGCGGCAGCCGGGCGACCTGTATAGCGAACGCGCTGGTACTTCGCATCGATATGGGCAAGGACCCATTCCAGATATGGGTCGATGAACGACCATGCGCCCATGTTCTTCGGCTCTTCCTGACACCAGACCATCTCTGCGTTCCGGAAGCGCGACAGCTCGTTGATGAGCGCCTTGGCCGGGAACGGATAGAGCTGTTCGATGCGCAGCAGGTAGATATCGTCGATGCCGCGCTTTTCACGCTCTTCCAGAAGATCGTAATAGACCTTGCCGGTGCAGATTACGACGCGACGGATCTTGGCATCCTTCTGCAGCTTGATCGGGCCGTCCTTGATGACCTCGGCATCGTCCCACAGGAGACGGTGGAAGGAGGATTCACCGGCCATTTCGGCAAGCGTCGAGACGGCGCGCTTGTGGCGCAGCAGCGACTTCGGCGTCATCAGGATCAGCGGCTTGCGGAAGTCACGCTTCAGCTGGCGGCGCAGGATGTGGAAGTAGTTCGCCGGCGTCGTGACGTTGGCGACCTGCATGTTGTCTTCCGCGCAGAGCTGGAGATAACGCTCCAGACGGGCAGACGAGTGTTCCGGACCCTGACCTTCATAACCGTGCGGCAGCAGACAGACGAGGCCCGACATACGCAGCCACTTGCGTTCGCCCGACGAGATGAACTGGTCGAAGACGACCTGGGCGCCGTTTGCGAAGTCGCCGAACTGGGCTTCCCAGAGCGTCAGCGCATTCGGGCGGGCAAGCGAGTAACCGTATTCGAAGCCGAGAACGGCTTCTTCCGAAAGCATCGAGTTGATGACTTCGTAACGGGCCTGCGTCGGCGACAGGTTTGCGAGCGGGATGTAGCGTTCTTCGGTTTCCTGATCGTAGAGAACCGAATGGCGCTGCGAGAAGGTGCCGCGTTCGCAATCCTGACCGGACAGGCGGATCTTGTGGCCTTCGACGACAAGCGAACCGAAGGCAAGTGCTTCCGCCATTGCCCAGTCGAGCCCTTCGCCGCTCTGGATCATGTTGGCGCGGTTTTCCATAAAGCGCTGGATCGTGCGATGCGCATTGAAGCCTTCAGGGATTTCCGACAGCTTGCGGCCGATATCCTTGAGCGTCTTCATCGGCACGGCGGTCTTGCCACGGCGCTGTTCGTCGGCATTGTCTGCCGTGCGCAGGCCGGACCACTCGCCGTCCAGCCAGTCGGCCTTGTTCGGCTTGTAGTGCTGGCCGGCCTCGAACTCCTGCTCGAGATGGGCACGCCAGTCGGCCTTCATCTTTTCGACTTCACCGTCGGTGACGAGGCCTTCGCGAACGAGACGCTCTGCATAGAGTTGCAGGACCGTTTTGTGGCCGCGAATGACCTTATACATCTTCGGCTGCGTAAAGGACGGCTCATCGCCTTCGTTATGGCCGTAGCGACGATAGCAGAACATGTCGACCACAACGGGCTTGTGGAACTTCATGCGGAATTCGGTTGCAATCTTCGCGGCGTAGACGACGGCTTCCGGATCGTCGCCGTTGACGTGCAGGATCGGGGCTTCGATCATCTTGGCAACGTCGGACGGATAGGGCGACGAGCGTGAGAAGGCCGGGTTCGTCGTAAAGCCGATCTGGTTATTGATGATGACGTGCATCGTGCCGGCGACACGATGGCCACGCAGGCCAGACAAGCCGAGGATTTCGGCAATGACGCCCTGGCCGGCAAAAGCTGCGTCGCCATGGATCAGAAGCGGCAGAACTTTGGAACGTTCGGACAGCGGAATGATGTCACCGTCCCAGACGGTAGCGCTCATGTCCTGCTTGGCACGGGCCTTGCCCATGACGACAGGATCGACGATTTCGAGGTGTGAAGGATTTGCCGTCAGCGAGACGTGCACCTTGTTGCCGTCGAATTCGCGGTCGGAAGAAGCACCCAGATGGTACTTCACGTCGCCGGACCCTTCGACTTCGTCAGGTGCGTAGGAACCGCCTTTGAACTCATGGAAGATGGCGCGATGTGGCTTGCCCATGACCTGTGAAAGCACGTTGAGGCGGCCACGATGGGCCATACCGAACACGGCTTCCTTGAGGCCGAGAGAGCCCCCGCGCTTGAGGATCTGTTCGAGCGCCGGGATCAGAGATTCGCCACCGTCGAGACCGAAGCGCTTGGTACCCTTGAATTTGACGTCAAGGAACTGCTCGTAACCTTCGGCTTCAACGAGCTTGGCGAGGATCGCCTTCTTGCCTTCGACCGAGAAGGCAACACCCTTGTCCGGACCTTCGATGCGTTCCTGGATCCACGCCTTTTCTTCCGGATTGGAAATGTGCATGAATTCGACGCCGAGGGTCGAGCAATAGGTGCGCTCGAGGATCTCGATCATCTCGCGGATGGTCGCGTATTCGAGGCCGAGCACGTTATCGATGAAGATCTTGCGATCGTAATCGGCAGCGGTGAAACCGTAATTTTCAGGTGAAAGCTCGTGATAATCCTCGACCGGAGCGGCAATACCGAGCGGATCGAGCTTGGCGTGCAGGTGACCGCGCATGCGATAGGCGCGGATCATCATGATGGCGCGGACGGAATCGCGCGTCGCCTGCAAAACGTCGGCAGCAGCTACCGGCTGGCCAGCGGCTTCGGCCTTCGCCTTCACCTTGGTCTCGATGACTTTTTCGACAATGCCCCAGTCGCCATCGAGCGCAGAGACGAGATCGCCGCTTGCCTGCAGCGGCCAGTTCTTCTTGCGCCAGGAAGCGCCCTTGGCCGCCTTCTTCACATCAACAGGATCGTCTTCCAACGCCTTGAAGAAGGAACGCCACTGATCGTCGACCGAGTTGGGATCGTCTTCATAACGGGCGTAGAGCTGCTCGATATAGGCAGCGTTGGCGCCATCCAGAAACGAGGTGATCTGAAATTGCTCGTTGGCTTCTTGCCGTGCCATGGTGTTACGCGGACGCTTCCGCCCGCCTCCTGACTTAGATGAATTTGCCGGCTTCGTCGCCGGCTGCCGCATTCCGATTGCCGCCTGTCCGCGGCGCATCCGCATTGAAATGGCGAGCCGGGCGGAGGCCGGGATGCCGTTCCTCCGCCCGGGGTATATAGGTTGGTTTAGCCCTTGAGGACTTCAACCAGCGTCTTGCCGAGGCGAGCCGGAGACGGAGACACCTTGATGCCTGCCGATTCCATTGCCGCGATCTTCGATTCCGCATCGCCCTTGCCGCCGGAAACCACAGCACCGGCGTGGCCCATGGTGCGACCCTTCGGTGCCGTACGGCCCGCGATGAAGCCGGCCATCGGTTTCTTGCGGCCCTTCTTGGCTTCGTCCTTGAGGAACTGGGCTGCATCTTCTTCAGCCGAACCGCCGATTTCGCCGATCATGATGATCGAGGTCGTGGCTTCGTCGGCCAGGAACATTTCCAGCACGTCGATGAATTCGGTGCCCTTGACCGGATCGCCGCCGATGCCGACAGCCGTCGTCTGGCCGAGACCTTCATTGGAGGTCTGGAAGACGGCTTCGTAGGTCAGCGTGCCGGAACGGGAAACGATCCCGACCGAACCCTTGCGGAAGATCGAGCCCGGCATGATGCCGATCTTGCATTCTTCCGGCGTCAGAATGCCCGGGCAGTTCGGCCCGAGCAGGCGCGACTTGGAGCGGTCGAGGCGAGCCTTGACGCGAACCATATCCATGACCGGAATGCCTTCGGTGATGCAAGTGATGAACGGGATTTCGGCATCGATCGCCTCGATGATCGCGTCGGCAGCACCTGCCGGCGGTACGTAGATGACGGTCGCGTCTGCGCCTGTCTTTTCCTTGCCCTCGGCAACGGTCGCGAAGATCGGCAGGCTTTCGCCCTTCGAGCCGGTCCAGGTTTCGCCACCCTTCTTCGGGTGGATACCGCCGACCATCTGGGTGCCGTAGTAAGCGAGCGCCTGTTCGGTGTGGAACGTGCCGGTCTTGCCGGTTAGGCCCTGAACCAGAACCTTGGTGTCTTTATTGACGAGAATGGACATGCGAGGCCTTTGTTTAGGAGAGGTTGGAAGACGTGAGGGACGCGCGGCGATAGATGCCGCTGACGACCTCCTGCCAAGTATCGCTGCCTGCAGGCGAAAAGCTGACGCCCATCCGGTAGCAGTCTTCATTTTCAAATGTGAATATGGTGCGCTGTCTGCCGCGCGGCGAAACTTTCATCAGCACGAGTTCATTGCCGTTCCACTCGCCGGACGCCGGCGAGGGCGGGGCAAAACCCACGCTGTCGAACTGGTAGAGCTTGTAAGTCTGATCCGAACCATCGAAGCCGAAAACATTGCGGGCTTCGAAGGAAACTTCGCCGTCACGCATCTGGCGATAGCACTGTTGGAGGAAGAATCCGCCGAACAGCGCCTCGCCGGAGAGCGAAGCGCTGGCCTTGCCTTCCTTCGTCCAGGCCGAAGCCGCAACATGCTCTTCCCCTTCCCAGACGCCGGCAAAAGCGTCGAGGCGGAGATGAGCAGCGGACGGCGTGGACTGAAAGGCCATGATCGTTCTCAACCGTTGATCGCAGCGACGATCTTCTTGGCCGCGTCATCCAGATCGTCGGCAGCCGTGATCGCCAGACCCGACTCGTTCAGGATCTTCTTGCCGAGCTCGACATTGGTGCCTTCGAGGCGAACGACGAGCGGAACCTTGAGACCGACTTCCTTGACAGCGGCAATAACGCCCTCAGCAATGACGTCGCACTTCATGATGCCGCCGAAGATATTGACGAGAATGCCTTCGACCTTCGGGTCGGCCGTAATGATCTTGAAGGCTGCAGCAACCTTTTCCTTGCCGGCGCCACCACCGACGTCGCAGAAGTTTGCCGGCTCCTTGCCGTAGAGCTTGATGATATCCATCGTCGCCATCGCAAGGCCTGCGCCGTTGACCATGCAGCCGATGTTGCCGTCGAGCGCCACGTAGGCGAGATCCCACTTGGAGGCCTCGATTTCCTTGGTGTCTTCTTCGGTCTCGTCGCGCAGCGCCTTGACGTCGTCATGGCGGAAGAGCGCGTTGCCGTCGAAGGAAACCTTGGCGTCGAGAACGCGCAGGTGGCCGTTGGTCATGACGATCAGCGGGTTGATTTCGAGAAGCGACATGTCCTTCTCGTCGAAGGCCTTGTAGAGGATCGGGAAGAGCGACTTGGCATCTTCGGCGGCAGCGCCGTCGAGAGCCAGCGCCTTGCAGATCTTCTCGACGTCGGCAGCGGTGACACCTGCAGCCGGATCGATAGCAATCGTGTGGATCTTCTCAGGTGTGTCATGGGCGACAGCCTCGATGTCCATGCCGCCTTCGGTCGAAACGACGAAGGCAACCTTGCCGACCGAACGATCGACCAGCAGCGAGCAATAGAGCTCGCGAGAGATATCGGCGCCGTCTTCGATGTAGAGACGATTGACCTGTTTGCCGGCCGGGCCGGTCTGGGCGGTTACCAGCGTGTTGCCGAGCATTTCCTTGGCATTGGCAACGACGTCTTCGATCGAGCGAGCGAGACGCACGCCGCCCTTGGCTTCAGGCGAAAGTTCCTTGAACTTACCCTTGCCACGGCCGCCGGCATGGATCTGGCTCTTGACTACGTAAAGCGGGCCGGGAAGCGACTTGGCGGCAGCCTCGGCTTCGTCAGCCTTGAGGATAGCCACGCCTTCCGCAACCGGCGCGCCGTAGCTCTTCAGCAGAGCCTTGGCCTGATATTCATGAATGTTCATGGGTTTATCCCTGTTTCGATTGGGTCAGCGCACCGATTACTTCAGGGCAGGTGCGATGTTGATGCAGGCCTCGCAGAGACCGGCAACGGCGCCGACGGACTTGTCGAAGGCTTCCTTCTCGGTCTTGTTGAGGTCGATCTCGATAATGCGCTCGACACCGCCGGCACCGATGACCGTGGGCACGCCGACATACATGTCCTTGACGCCGTACTGGCCGGAGAGGTGTGCCGCGCAGGGCAGAACGCGCTTCTTGTCCTTGAGGTAGGATTCAGCCATTTCGATCGCCGAAGCGGCCGGAGCGTAGTAGGCGGAACCGGTCTTGAGCAGGCCGACGATTTCGGCGCCGCCGTCACGGGTGCGCTGGATGATTTCTTCGAGACGTTCCTTGGTGACCCAACCCATGGTGACGAGGTCGGTCAGCGGAATGCCGGCAACCGTCGAGTAACGGGCGAGCGGCACCATCGTGTCGCCGTGACCACCGAGGACGAAAGCCGTGACGTCCTGAACGGAAACGTTGAATTCCTTGGCAAGGAAAAGACGGAAGCGCGAGGAGTCGAGAACGCCGGCCATGCCGACGACCTTGTTGGCCGGAAGGCCTGAGAACTTCTGCAGCGCCCAGACCATGGCATCGAGCGGATTGGTAATGCAGATGACGAAAGCGTTCGGGGCATACTTCTTGATGCCGGCACCGACCTGCTCCATGACCTTGAGATTGATGCCGAGAAGATCGTCGCGACTCATGCCCGGCTTGCGCGGAACACCGGCGGTGACGATGCAGACATCGGCGCCTTCGATCGCGGAATAGTCGCTGGCGCCAGTCAGGTTCGCGTCGAAGCCCTCGACCGGGGAGGACTGTGCGATGTCGAGACTCTTGCCCTGGGGAATGCCGTCAGCAATGTCGAAGAGGACGATGTCGCCCAGCTCCTTCAGGCCGGCGAGATGCGCCAGCGTGCCACCAATCATGCCAGAACCGATGAGTGCGATCTTGTTACGCGCCATTTCGCTTTTCCTTTGCGATCAAAATCCGTCGGGCGACGCGCGGGCATCGCCCAATGCCGCAATCGCATAGACCTAAAGCCCAAAAATGGCAATCGATTATTTTTGATGTAGGAATTTCAATCGTTTAGATATTAAAATTCTTACGTAAACGTAAGATAAATTGTCAGAAAAGTGTTATTCGGCAGCCCGCCGCTCACGGTGCGCAGCAAGATACTCCGCACTTCTCATTTCGAAGAGACGCGATGCCGTACGGTCGAATTCGAAGCCCTCGGTCCCCTGTCTTTCGACGAGAAGATCCTCCGGCATGGCGGCGGCTGAAACGTAAAGACGGATGCCGTGATCGTAGAGCGTATCGATCAGAATGATAAAGCGTTTGATCTGGTTTCGCTTTTCCGGGCCAAGCAAGGGAACGTGCTCGAGAAAGATCGTATCGAAGCGTTCGGAGATGGCCAGAAAATCGGCTGCACCTAGCGGCTTATCGCAGAGATCGGCGAAGGAGAAACGCGCCATCCGGTCTGCAGCAAGTGGTACATGGATGGCCCGGCCCTTCATGGGGATTTCCACCGACTGCGCCTTGCGGCCATGCAGTGCCTGTGTCCACAAGGCGTCCATCGCCATGTCGGTGCGCTCGTCGATCGGAACGAGATAGATCGGCTGGCTATTCAGTTTTTCCATCCGGTAGTCGGTCGCGGAATCGAGGGTGACGATTTCGACATGCTTCTTGAGAAGGCCGACGAAGGGCAGGAAAAGCCCACGATTGAGGCCGTCCTTGTAGAGATTGTCGGGCTCGACATTCGAAGTCGCCACCAGCACGCAACCGCGTTCGAAAAGCTCGGAAAACAGCCGCGACAGGATCATCGCATCGGCAATGTCGGTGACCGTGAACTCGTCGAAGCACAGAAGCTCCGCCTCCTCGAAAAGGGCCGCGGCAACCGGCGGTACCGGATCGGCCTGCTTTGTCTCACCATTCTTCAGCTTCTGCCGGTGGGCGGCGATGCGATTGTGAACATCGGCCATGAATTCGTGGAAATGCGCGCGCCGCTTCTTCCGGCAGGGCGCCATCGCAAAGAACATGTCCATGAGCATCGTCTTGCCGCGCCCGACGCTGCCATGGATATAGAGACCCCTGATGCCGGGCTCGGCCTTCTTCTTGGAGGCAAACAGCCAGCCGAGCGCACTGCTCTTGGCCGCCGGCTGCTTCTGCTTAAGGGAAGTAAGCACCCGGTCAAGGCACTTGGCTACATCCATCTGGGCAGAATCAGCCTGTAGCGTCCCCGAAGCGGCCAGCGATTTGAGCTGCTCGATAACGCTGTGCGAATAGTCTGGTATTGGCTGCATCAGGGCTCGTCCGCCTATACGTAACCGGCGGACTCCCACCGGATTGTCTTACCGGCTGAGGTTGATCGGCTGTCCGGTCGAAGTCTGACCGTTGAAGCTGTTGTCGGCAACCTTGTAGACCGAACCGATCTGGTTGCCGCTGCGATCTTTGAGCAGAACCTGCTTGCCGGACACTTCCCAAGAGCCCATGGCCGTCAGCTCGCCCACACAACCACGCGTACCGCCACGCGAGCCGCTGCCGAGATTGGTAAGCGTCAGGAACATGTCGCAGGTGCCGTTGACACGCCAGCTGCCGACCATCGATTCCTTGGTGACGTCCATGGCAGCAGTCGGCGCGGCACCACCCTGCTGGACACCGCCCATCGGCGCCGTCGAGGCTGGTGCGGCAGGAAACTGCCCGGTCGGCGGAGGTAGTTGGCCGCCCTGTACGGAGGGAACCGGCTGCGCGGTCAGCGGCGGAGGCGCACTATTACTGCTGTAATCATATGAGGTGCGTTGGCATCCTGCCAAGGCCAAAGCGGCCGTCAAACCCGTCACCACATATCGCAACTGCATCATCACACTCCTGATCTTCGACTCTTGCCCTAAGGCTTGCGCGCAATCACGGCGGAATTATCGTGAAAGGCTGTATTGAATCAAGCCGGCGCACGGAGAATTTGTGCCATGGCGGGAACCAACCCTAACGGCGGGACAAAATTGGCACAATCGACAGTAAATCAAGGATCCGTGAAAGAAAACGGGCCGCTCGAGGCGGCCCTGTATTTCGTTATACGCGACGCTCGACCATCATCTTCTTGATTTCAGCGATTGCCTTGGCCGGGTTCAGGCCCTTTGGGCAGGTCTGCGCGCAGTTCATGATCGTGTGGCAACGATAGAGGCGGAACGGATCTTCGAGATTGTCGAGGCGTTCGCCGGTCGCCTCGTCTCTGGAATCGATCAGCCAGCGATAGGCCTGCAGCAGGACGGCCGGACCGAGGTAACGGTCGCCATTCCACCAATAGCTCGGACAGGAGGTCGAGCAGCAGGCGCAGAGGATGCACTCATAGAGGCCGTCGAGCTTCTGACGATCCTCATGGCTCTGCTTCCATTCCTTGGCAGGCGTCGGCGAAACCGTCTTCAGCCAGGGCTCGATAGAGCGATGCTGGGCATAAAAGTTGCTGAGATCCGGAACCAGGTCCTTGACCACAGGCATATGCGGCAGCGGATAGATCTTCACCGTTCCCTTGATGTCGTCCATGCCCTTGGTGCAGGCAAGGGTATTCGTGCCGTCGATATTCATCGCACAGGAACCGCAGATGCCTTCACGACAGGAACGGCGCAGCGTCAGCGTCGGATCGATCTTGTTCTTGATATAGAGAAGCGCATCGAGAACCATCGGGCCGCAATCGTCGACATCGACGTAGAACGTGTCGATCGACGGGTTCTGGCCATCATCCGGGCTCCAGCGATAGACGCGGAATTCACGGGTGTTCTTGGCACCCGCCGGCTTCGGCCACACCTTGCCTTCGCGCATCTGGGAATTCTTGGGAAGAGCGAGTTCAACCATGTCAGGTTCCTCTGATCAGTATACGCGGGCCTTCGGCTCGATCTTGTGAGGATCGATGCCGTCTGCGATGAGGTCGGTGTGGACAGGCCGGTAATCGAGCTTCACGTCGCCCGCCTCGTTCACCCAGGCCAGCGTGTGCTTGCGCCAGTTGGCGTCGTCGCGGCCTGCGAAGGGGCCTGACGTATAATCTTCACGGGCATGCGAGCCGCGGCTTTCCTTACGGGCTTCGGCGCCGTAGATCGTCGTGATGGCGTTGGCCATCAGGTTCTGCAGTTCCAGCGTCTCGACGAGATCGGAGTTCCAGATCATCGAGCGGTCGGTGACCTTGATGTCCTTGAGCTCGCCCCAGATTTCCGAGAGACGACGGCAACCTGATTCCAGCGATTCCTGCGTACGGAACACCGCTGCGTCTTCCTGCATGGCGCGCTGCATCTTCTCGCGCAGCACCGCGGTCGGCGTGCCGCCATTGGCGTGACGCAGACCGTCGAAACGATCCATGATCTTGTCACATGCAGCCGTGTTGAGCGCCGGCACTGGTTCGTTACGGTCGATAACCTCACCTGCTCGGATTGCAGCGGCACGCCCGAACACCACGAGGTCGATCAGCGAATTGGAACCCAGGCGGTTGGCGCCGTGAACCGACGCACAGCCTGCTTCACCGACAGCCATCAGGCCAGGCGCAACCCGTCCTGGATTGGAACTATCGGCATTCAACACTTCGCCCCAGAAGTTCGTCGGGATGCCGCCCATGTTGTAATGCACGGTCGGCAGAACCGGGATTGGTTCGCGGGTCACGTCAACGCCGGCAAAGATCTTGGCACTCTCGGAAATACCCGGGAGGCGCTCGTGCAGAACGGCCGGATCGAGATGATCGAGATGCAGGAAGATATGATCCTTGTTCCTGCCGACGCCACGGCCTTCACGAATTTCCAGCGTCATGCAGCGCGAAACGACGTCGCGTGAGGCCAGGTCCTTGGCCGATGGCGCATAGCGCTCCATGAAACGCTCGCCTTCGGCATTGACGAGATAACCGCCTTCGCCGCGCGCGCCTTCGGTGATCAGACAGCCGGAGCCGTAGATGCCGGTCGGATGGAACTGCACGAATTCCATATCCTGCAGCGGTAGGCCAGCACGGGCCACCATGCCACCGCCGTCGCCGGTGCAGGTGTGAGCCGAGGTCGCCGAGAAATAGGCGCGGCCGTAACCGCCGGTCGCCAGCACCACCATTTTGGCGGCAAAGCGATGGATCGAGCCGTCATCCAGGCACCAGGCGACGACGCCGGTGCAACGGCCGTCATCGGACATGATGAGATCGAGCGCGAAATATTCAACGAAGAATTCGGCGTTGTTGCGCAGCGACTGGCCATAGAGCGTGTGCAGGATGGCGTGGCCGGTACGGTCGGCGACAGCGCAGGTGCGCTGCACCGGCGGGCCTTCGCCGAAGTTCTGCATGTGGCCGCCGAACGGGCGCTGGTAGATCTTGCCTTCCTCGTTGCGCGAGAAGGGCACACCATAATGTTCAAGTTCGTAGACGGCCTTCGGCGCTTCCATCACCATGTACTGCATGGCGTCCACATCGCCGAGCCAGTCGGAACCCTTGACGGTGTCGTACAGGTGCCACTGCCAGCTGTCGGGCGTCATGTTCTGCAGCGAGGCGGCGATGCCGCCCTGGGCGGCAACGGTGTGCGAGCGAGTCGGGAATACCTTGGTGATACAGGCGGTGCGGAAGCCCTGTTCGGCCATGCCGAGCGTGGCACGCAGGCCGGCGCCGCCGGCGCCGACGACGATCACGTCATAGGAATGGTCGACATAGTTGTAGGCCTTCCCATTCTGAGCGGGTGAAGACGTTGCCATGATGCGGTTATCCTACGAATGCAATTTTCAGAATGGCGAAGAGACAGAGGCCGGCGATCAGAACCGCGAAGAACGTATTCAGCATCAGAAGCAGCAGTTTGCCGATCTCGCCGTGAACGTAGTCTTCGATGATGACCTGCATGCCGAGCTTCATGTGAATAGTGCCAGAGATGACCATCAGACCCATGACGACGGCGACAAATGGGTTCGAGAGAGCACGAACCACATCGGCATAAGGCGCGCCGGCATAGACGATCATAAAGATGACGAAGAAAATGATGAGCGGGATGTTGGAGACAGCCGTCAGGCGCTGGCGCCAGAAATGATCGGTGCCTTCCTTGGCGGAGCCGAGGCCGCGAACCTTGCCCAGAGGAGTGCGCATATCCATGAGTGCGACCTTTAGAAGCGAATGATGAAGCCGAGCACCCAGACCAGGACGGTCAGGCAGAGCGATCCGATAACATTGGCAATGGCGAGCTTGGTGGAGAATTCCTTCTCGAAACCGTGTCCAAGATCCCACATCAGGTGGCGAAAGCCGCCGAGCATGTGATGGAGCAGGGCCCAGGTATAACCGAGCAGGACGAGCTTGCCGATGATGCTGCCAAGCACCCAGTTGGCCCAGTCGTAATAGGCCTGGCCGGAAGCGGCGGCGATCAGCCACCACGCAACCAGCAGCGTGCCGAGATAAAGTGCGCCACCGGTAATACGGTGAACGATCGACATGACCATGGTGGGGATTGGCTTATAAATTTGCAGATGCGGCGACAGGGGCCGGTTTGTCACATTCGCCATCAGAACCTCGCGGCGTCTTCTCTTTGCCCTTGATGTCAGGGGCTTTTCTCAGTCAACCACACGAATGACAAAATTCTGTGTGCGTTGCATCAACCGACGTTTAATCACCGAAATCCCTGACGACAAGCATAATCGCTGCCTGCATTTAATTTAATCGATTCACGTTGCCGCGAAGTTTTCATGGCCGCGAAACTCAGATCTTTAGCTCATTTTTTAAGCTGACCAAACGCCTGCGTGGACAAGATCAGCCTTTTGGCGCAATCTGGCGTTAACGATTTGTTAGTGCTTCGGAGTTTGGTCCATGTTTCCCAGTCTGTCCAAGGCCACTCTGGCTCTTTTCACTATGCTTGTGACGCTTCCTGCCACGGCCGCAGAACGCCATTTTGACCATCGTTTTTCGCGCCACCAGGGCTTTAACGACGGCCTATTCCTCGGCAGACGTACGCACTGGGATAGCGGCCTGCACTTCACCCGCGGCAACGTCATCGGCTATCGCCCTCGCAGCCATTTGCTGAAACGCTTTGATTACCCTTCGGCAAATCGATACGGCCGCAACAATATCGTCGTCATTGCCTCGCAACCCCAGACCTATGATCCGCCCTACGGGAGCAACGGCCTCTATTCCGGGTCATCCTATGCCTACCAGACTGATGGAGGCACCTATGTCGGCGGCGACGGATATTATCGGGTGGCTGAACCTGCGCGCGAGCTCGCGCCAAAAGCCAAGGTCATCGATATCGGCATTGCCGATGATCCCTGCTCCTATGAGGCCAATGTCTGCGTCATCAGGCCTTAGGGTTTGAAGCGCCAGACAGTCGTCCTTTTAACCTCGCTGTCTTCGAGCGCCCGGGTAACCGGCACCTCATAGACGGCGCAGAATTCCAGCCTCTCTTTCGGCAGATAGGCCCGCCCTGGATCACCGACCAGAACGTCCTTGCCGGCGGCCGCAAGCGCCTCGAACCACGGTATCAGCGCTGCGGCAAAAGCCTTGTCGTAGAAGACGTCGCCCGCGAGCACGACATCCACGCCGACGTCGCGCCCGATGAGATCGGCGCCGTCGAACGCGAGCGAGACGGCATTGGCGGCCGCGTTCAGCCGCACTGCCGTCTGCGACCACGGATCGATATCGGCAGCAAGAACCTCGGCGGCTCCAGCCTTGCTTGCGGCAATTCCGACCAGTCCGGAACCGCTCGCAAAATCGAGAACGCGTTTGCCGCGGACCGTTTCGGGGTGATCGAGAACATAGCGGGCCAGCCCTTGGCCGCCTGCCCAGGCGAATGCCCAGAAGGGCGGCGGCAAGCCAATTGCTTCCAGCTCCTCTTCCGTCTTCAGCCAGAGCTCATGCACTTCGCTCGCCAGATAGAGCCGGATCTCCGGCACATGCGGCGGCGCAAGCAGGCTCGTATTGGCGCGGATGAAGGTTTCCGGATCGGTCTTCAAGGTTGCTCAGCGTGGCGGATTATCGAAACCGCCCATGCGGCAGACTTCAGCCCATTCATCGTCCGTCACCGGTTGCACGGAAAGCCGCATCGAGGTGACGAGCGACATCTTGGATAGTTTTTCGTTTGCCTTGATATCCTTCAGCGTTACCGGCTTCGGCACATCCATGACGGCGCGGATATCGACGCAATCCCACCGATCGTCGTCCTTGGAGGTGGAATCCGGATGAGAAAGCGCGCAGACCTCGACGATACCGACGATCTCCAATCCATCGTTGGAATGGTAGAAGAAGCCTTTGTCGCCGATCTGCATGGCCCGCATGTTGTTGCGCGCCAGATAGTTGCGCACGCCGGTCCATTCGGTGCCCTTCTCGCCGGCCGCCTTCTGCTGTTCCCAGGACCAGGCCGCAGGCTCGGATTTATAAAGCCAGTGCGCCATGCCGCTTAAGCCTCCGGCTTGTTGAAGACCCAGTTGAAGGGCTTCGCTTCGACACTCTCAAAAAGACCAGCCAGTGCGTAAGGGTCGGCAGCACCGAGCGCCTTGGCTTCTTCCGCGGTTTCAGCATGGACGATCACGAGGCTGCCATTCGCATTACCCTCGGCGTCGAGAAACGGGCCGGCCATAGCAAGCTTACCTTCGGCATTCAGCTTGTTGAGATAATCGAGATGGGTCGGACGCGTTTCCATGCGCACGCTGAAATGGCCGGGCTTGTCCTTGCAGAGAAGGGCGAAAAGCATGTCTGTCTCCTATTCGGTCGTAATTGGACGTGTCATCAATTGTTCGATAGCTTCGGCTATACCGAGTTTGCCTTCGATGATTGCTGAGACCGCATCGGTGATCGGCATCTCGACGCCAAGCTCTTCGGCAAGCCGCGAAGCCACTGCGGCGGCAAAAGCACCTTCCACAAGCTCGCCACGGGATGGATCAACCTTTTCCCCGCGCCCGAGCGCAATACCAAAACGCAGGTTACGTGACTGATGGCTGGTTGCCGTCAGCACCAGATCGCCGAGGCCGGAAAGCCCCCGCGCCGTGTCGGCATTGCCACCCTTGGCAACGATTAAGCGCGACATCTCGGCAAGTCCGCGGGCAATCAGCGCCGCACGCGCCGAATCGCCGATACCGCCGCCTTCGACGATGCCGCAGGCAATCGCCAGCACATTCTTCAAGGCGCCCCCGAGCTGCACGCCGATCCGATCTGCCGACGCATAAAGCCGGAACGTCCGGCCCGAGATCGCCTGCGCCAGCCGTTCGGCAACCTTCATATCGGCAGCCGCAATTGCCATGGCTGTCGGCAATCCCTTGGCGATATCGGCGGCAAAGCCCGGACCGGAGAGCACGGCTATCGGATGATTGGGCAATTCCCGCTCCAGCATGTCGGTCAGAAGCATGCCGGTTGTCCGCTCGATGCCTTTCGCACAGGTGACGACGATGGCGTCTCTGGCCAGATAAGGGCCATAGTGCCTCGCGGCATCAGTCTGCGCCTGTGAGGGCATGGCGAAGAGCACGATGTCGGCGCTGCTGATCGCGTCTGCTTCGGCAGAAAATTCCAGCGTTTCCGGCAGCGGAATGCCGGGCAGAACCGCATCGTGCAATCGCTCCGCCTTGAGGTCTTCGATCAGCGCCGGATCGCGGCCGACGAGAATAGCGGAATTGCGCCCCGTCAGGGCAATGACGGCGGCAAGCGCCGTGCCGAAAGCTCCCGATCCGACGACGGCAATGCGCTCGCTCATGCCTTGGCTCCCCGCTTTCCTGATCCGAGCACGGTCGCTGCACTGGAATCGAGCGGCCAGCGTGAACGCGGCTGAACATCAAGGTCATCGGGCGCAACGCCCTTTGCCATGCGCTCCAGTCCGGCCCAAGCGATCATCACCGCGTTGTCGGTGCAGAGCCTCAGCGGTGGCGCGATGAAGCGGAACCCGTTTTTGTCGCAAAGCGCCTGCAATGTGCCGCGGATTTCCAGGTTGGCGGCGACGCCTCCGGCTACTACCAGAGCCGGTTTTTCCGGAAGATTCGTGAATTCCGCCTTGAACCGCTGCAGACCGCGGCCAATGCGATCTTTCATCGTACGGGAAACGGCCTTCTGGAAAGAGGCGCAGATATCGGCGATATCCTGATCCGTCAGCGGCGCGATCTCGGTCGCCGCCTGTCGTACGGCCGTCTTCAGGCCGGAGAAGGAAAAATCGAGCCGCGCCTCGCCGACCAGCGGCCGCGGGAAATTGAAGCGATCGGCATTGCCCCCCTTCGCCATCCGCTCCACCGCCGGCCCGCCGGGATAAGGAAGGCCGAGCAATTTTGCCGTCTTGTCGAAAGCCTCGCCCAGCGCATCGTCGATCGTCGTGCCCCAGCGCTCATATTCGCCGATACCGCGCACGAGGATGAGCTGCGTATGACCGCCGGAAACGAGCAGCATCAGATAGGGAAAGGAAAGCCCGTCCGTCAGCCGCGCCGTCAGCGCGTGGCCTTCGAGATGGTTCACGGCGTAAAGCGGCTTGCCGGCGGCCTTGGCGATCGCCTTGCCAGTCATAAGCCCCACCAGCAAGCCACCGATCAAACCGGGGCCTGACGTCGCAGCAATCGCATCGACGTCGGAGAGCGACACATTGGCGCGCTTCAGGGCCTCGTCAATCAGCTCATCGAGCGCCTCGACATGGGCACGGGCGGCGATCTCCGGCACCACGCCACCATAGGCGCTGTGCTCATCCAGCTGGGAAAGAACGACGTCCGATAGTATATTGGAGCGACCTTCCGCATCGCGCTCGACAACTGCCGCCGCGGTTTCGTCGCAGCTTGTCTCGATGCCGAGGATGCGCAGAAAGGAAGCCATGAAACCTGTTCGTTGATTGCGATAGGGGTTAAACCCGTTTACGAGACCTCCGGTAACAACGGATCAAAGCGGATGCAAACAAAACCTTTCCGGATCGGCACGCGCGGCAGCCCGCTGGCGCTCGCACAGGCGCACGAAGCCCGCGCCCGGCTGATGGCAGCCCATAATTTGTCGGAGGAGATGTTCGAAATCGTCGTGCTGACGACCAAGGGTGATCGCATCACCGATCGTTCGCTAGCCCAGATCGGGGGCAAGGGACTTTTCACGGAAGAGCTGGAGCAGCAGCTCGTCGCCGGCGAGCTCGATCTCGCTGTGCATTCGAGCAAGGACATGCCGACAGCTCTGCCGGAAGGTCTCCATCTCTCCGCCTATCTGCCGCGCGAGGATATTCGCGATGCGGTTATCGGACGCACCGCGCCGAAGCTGATCGACCTGCCGCACGGCGCGACCGTTGGCTCCTCCTCGCTTCGCCGTCAGGCGCTCATCCGCCGCATGCGGCCGGATATCAATGTCATCACCTTCCGGGGCCTTGTGGACACGCGCCTGCGCAAGCTACAGGAAGGCCAGGTCGATGCGACGCTTCTGGCGCTCGCCGGCCTCAAGCGGCTCGGCAAGGTCGATGTTATTACAGATATTCTCGACCCGGACAGCTTCCCGCCGGCGCCCGCCCAGGGCGCGATCTGCATCGAAAGCCGCATCGGCGACACGAGGATCGACGATCTGCTAGCACCGATCAACGATGCGCCGACCTTCGACACGGTCTCCTGTGAGCGCGCCTTCCTTGCCGCCCTCGACGGCTCCTGTCGTACACCGATTGGCGGCTACGCGGTCTGCGAAGGCGATCAGATCCGCTTCTCAGGCCTCATCCTCACTCCAGACGGCCGCCACCAGCACGCGATCACCATCGACGGCCACCGCCGTGATGCTGCGGCGCTCGGCACCCGCGCCGGCCAGGACGTGCGCGCTAGAGCCGGCAGCAGCTTCTTCGAGGACTGGAGCTAGCCCGCATGCGCGTGCTCGTCACCCGCCCTGCACATTCGGGCGAGCGAACCGCTCAACGTTTGCGCGCGCTGGGCCACGAGCCACTGTTGCTGCCGCTCAGCCGTCCCGTCCACGACACCGCCGCCGCTCGGCAGGCTCTGGAAACGACCGGTGGGGCGATCGCCATTACGAGCGCCGAAGCAGTGCGGGCCTTGCAGTCCCTGGGCCAGGCTCTAACGCCTCATCTTTCTCGCAGTCTCTTTGCCGTCGGCGAAGCAACGGCCGACCAGGCCCGCGAGCTGGGGTTCCATTCTGTCACGGCGTCGTCGGGCAGTGGTCGCGAACTGGCGGAGCTGATTGCGGCCAACAATGCCGACGGGCTTCTCTATCTCGCCGGCAGTCCGCGCGCAGAGACCTTCGAAATGCGGCTGACGGAGCTCGGGCGGAACTTCTCGATTACCGAATGTTACCAGATGGAACCCGTTACTCCCGATCCCGGGGCCGTTGCACTGCTCCTGACAGAAAATGCGCCGGAAGCGGTTCTTTTTTACTCGCGCCAGACGGCCGGAAATTTCTTTCATATCCCGCAGGTAGAGTCCCTTTTGCTGCAGCTGCCGAAAATCCGTCTCATTTGCCTCAGCAACACCGTTGCGGAAGCTGTCCCACCGGTTTTGGAGGGAGCCCTGGAGATCTCGCCAATGCCGGATGAAAAAAGCCTTTTGTCGCTGCTTTGAAGGCTTTAGCCGCCCAAATTTGATCTAACCTCTTCCCTTAATTGCCATCCCTGTCTAGTTTCGTTGCAATGCAGGATAATGAGGACCTCATGGTATCGGGAAATCCGCCACGCCACTCGAAGAGCTCCGATGAACCGGTCACGATCGACCTGGACACGCAGGACTTCGCCTTGGCGACTGACCGTGAAAAGCCTGCCGAAGAAGGTGCACAGACGTCCGACGATACCTCTGTTGCCGAAACCGTAGCCGCAGCGGAATCAGGGGGGGAGCCGCTGTCCGAACATGAGAGCGAGCGTGCCGCCGGTGCACAGGAAGAGCCTCCCGCAAAAGAGCCCCTGCCATCGCAACCGGTACAGCCGCCTCCGCCACAGAAGGGCGCAGTCACGTCGGGCCTGATTGCCGCCGGCATCTTCGGCGGCCTTGTCGCCCTCCTCGGAGCCGGGGCGATTCAATATGCCGGTTATCTGCCTGGCTCCTCCCCTCCGCCGACGAACTCTGCCGAAATGGCCGAGCTCTCGGGCGAGATCGAAAGCCTCAAACAATCGCTCGCAAGCCTTGCCGCCAATCCGCCGTCGGCCGCCGATAACAGCGCCCTCGAGAAGCGTGTCGCGGCTCTCGAAGCGGCCCCTCAGACACCGGCGTCCGGCGCATCGACCGGCTCTGCCGATGTCGAGGCACTCAACCAGAAGATTGCAGATCTGACTGCTGAGATCGATCAGCTGAAGACGAGCCTTGCGCAAACCACCGAGCAGCAAGCCTCCAGCGGCGCCGATATTTCCAACCGTCTCGCCGAAGCCGAAAAGAAACTGAACGAACCGCGTGAGGATGTGGCCGTCGCCCGCGCCATCGCTGCTGCTGCCTTGAAGGCCGCAATCGACCGCGGCGGTCCCTTCATCGCCGAACTCGATACGTTTGCCGGCGTGGCGCCGGATGATCCGGCCGCAACCGATCTGCGCAGCTTTGCCGAAACCGGTGTGCCCTCGCGCGCCGAACTGATCCGTCAGGTTCCCGATGTCGCCACCGCCATCGTCGCATCCGTCAACCAGCCCGATCCCAATCAGAGCTGGTCGGACCGCCTTATGTCGAGCGCCAAATCGCTCGTGTCAGTCCGCCCCGTCGGCAATGTTGAAGGCGAAAGCGTTGAAGCAATCGCCGCACGCATGGAGGACAAGGTGAAGAACGGCGATCTGCCCGGTGCGGCAACCGAGTGGAACAGCCTGCCTGCCGTCGCCAAGCAGGCTTCCGCTGCGTTCAAACAGTCGCTCGAGGCCCGCATCCGCGTCGAGGATCTCGTCGGCGGTGCCCTCTCCAAGGCCGTTTCCGGCACCGGCAAGGAAGGATGAGTATGGTCCGCCTGGTTATCTTCGCGCTCCTGGTCCTCGTCCTCGCCTACGGTTTCTCCTGGCTTGCCGATCGTCCAGGCGATCTGTCGCTGATCTGGGAAGGCCAGATTTATCAGACCAAGCTGATCGTTGCGGCGAGTGCCATCATCGCGCTGGTCGCAGCCGTCATGCTGGCATGGTGGTTCGTCCGCTTGGTCTGGACTTCGCCGCATTCGGTGACCCGCTATTTCCGCGCCCGCAAACGTGACCGCGGTTATCAGGCACTGTCGACCGGCCTCATCGCTGCCGGTGCAGGCAATGCGCTGCTCGCTCGCAAGATGGCGGCGCGCTCGCGCGGCCTCATTCGCGCAGATCAGGAGCCGCTGATTAATCTTCTGGAAGCGCAGGCGGCACTTATCGAGGGCCGCTACGCCGAGGCACGCTCCAAGTTCGAGGCGATGGCCAACGACCCGGAAACGCGTGAGCTCGGTCTGCGCGGTCTCTACCTGGAGGCAAAACGCCTCGGTGCCAACGAGGCCGCCCGCCAATATGCAGAAAAGGCGGCCGACAACGCCCCCTACCTGCCTTGGGCAGCACAGGCGACGCTGGAATATCGCAGCCAGTCCGGTCGCTGGGACGACGCCATCCGCTTGCTGGAACAACAGAAGGCTGCCAAGGTTGTCGAAAAGGCCGAAGCCAATCGCCTGCATGCCGTGCTTCTTACCGCTCGTGCCGATGACAAGCTCGAAAGCGACCCTTCCGGCGCCCGCGACGATGCCCAGCAGGCGCTGAAATTGTCGGCCGATTTCGTGCCCGCCGCCCTCATCGCTGCCAAGGCGCTTTTCCGCGAAGGCGGTATACGCAAGGCCGCATCCATTCTCGAACAGACATGGAAGGCAAAGCCGCATCCCGAAATCGGTCGCGTCTATGTCCGCGCCCGCAGCGGCGATTCCACCCTCGATCGACTAAAGCGCGCCGAGCGGCTGGAAAGCATGCGGCCGAACAACGTTGAGTCTCTTCTCGTCGTCGCCCAGGCGGCACTCGATGCGCAGGAATTTGCTAAGGCCCGCGCCAAGGCCGAAGCCGCCGCCCGCATCGAACCGCGGGAAGCAGCCTTCCTTCTGCTGGCGGATATCGAAGAGGCCGAGACGGGAGATCAGGGCCGCGTGCGCCATTGGCTGGCACAGGCACTGAAGGCGCCGCGCGATCCCTCTTGGGTCGCCGATGGTTTTGTTTCCGACAAATGGCTGCCGGTTTCGCCGGTGACTGGTCGTCTCGACGCCTTCGAATGGAAGGCACCCTTTGGCCAGCTTGAGGGCCCTGTCGAAGAAGGGTCGACGGCCGCTATCGAGACCGCGTTGAAAACCCTGCCGCCGCTGCGTGAAACCCGCCCGGAAAGCGTGGTCAACGACCACCGCATCATCGAGCTGGAACGTGCCGCGACGATTGCCGAATCTGTACGCCCGGCGAGCCCGCCGCCCGCACCGGCAAAAGCTGCCGAACCGTCCATTTCCCGGCCGACCCCTCCCATGCCTGAACCCAAACCCTTCTTTGGTGGCCTTCCGGATGATCCCGGTGTCCGAGACCCCAAGGTGGAACCGGAACCCAAGACACGGCTCCGCCTTTTCTGAAATGGAACGAAAAAACGCATGTTTGAACGATTTCAGGCATTCTTCCAGAATCTGACCGCCGATCGCCCGAGATCAGGCTTCGCCCCGGATGACCCGCGCATCGCGGTTGCCGCGCTCTGTATGCAGGTCATGGAGGCCGACGGCCAGATCAAGGTCAGCGAGAAGAAGCGGTTGCGCAAGCTCCTGAAGGAGCAATATGCACTCGACGGCAAACAGCTCGATGCCCTGATGGCCGCGGGACAGGAGGCCGAGAGTTCGGCGGTTGATTATTTCCGCTTCACTTCTGATCTTAAGAGACATCTCAATACCGAACAGCGTCTGGAACTCATCGGTATTCTCTGGGATATCGTCTATGCCGATGGCGAGCGCAGCGAAATGGAAGACCACGTGATCTGGCGGATTGCCGATCTCCTGGGCGTTTCTTCCCGTGAGCGTATTCAGAAGCGGCAGGAGGCGGCCGCAAGGGTTACGGACGCACGGGTGGTTCAGGATGACGCTGACTGAGAGAAGCATAAGGCGCGACAGGCGCCCTATCCTCATCATTCTTCATCAGGAGCGCTCCAGCCCCGGTCGAGTCGGCCAGCTTCTCATCAAGAAGGGCTACGATCTCGATATTCGCCGCCCGGTACTCGGCGACGCCTTGCCCTCTACGCTCGACGGCCATGCAGGCGCAGTGATTTTCGGCGGCCCAATGAGCGCCAACGATCCCGACGAATTCGTTAAGACGGAGATCGACTGGCTGAAAGTACCGCTCAAGGAAAACCGGCCCTATCTCGGCATCTGCCTCGGCGCACAGATGTTGGCCCGCCAGCTTGGCAGCAAGGTTGCAGCTAATTGCGATGGGTCGACAGAGATCGGCTGGTACCCGCTGCATCCGACAGAAAGGGGGCGATTGCTGATGCACTGGCCGAAAATGGTCTATCACTTCCACCGCGAGGGATTTGAACTGCCGCATGGCGCCGAGCTGCTGGCATCCGGCGATGCCTATCCCAATCAGGCTTTCCGCTATGACGACAACGCCTGGGGTCTGCAGTTCCATGCGGAACTGACAAGGGTGATGATGCACCGCTGGGTTGTCCACGGGGCGCACCGCTTCATTCTGCCGAATGCGCAGCAGGGGCGCGAGCATCTGGAAGGCCGGATGCTGTTCGATGCGCCGCTCAGAGCCTGGCTCGACGATTTCCTGGATATCGTCTTCGAAGGCAAGACGGCCGCCGTTACGCCACTTCTCGCATAGGCGCGGCAAGCGTATCGATCTTCCGCAGTTTCGGGAATCCGATTGCCCAGATTGCGGCAACGGCGAGCGTGCCAATCCCACCGATGATGACGGCAGGGACGGCGCCAAAAACCGAAGCCATGGTGCCCGCGCGGAATTCCCCGAGCTCGTTGGAAGCGCCGACGAAGACCGTGTTGACCGCGTTGACGCGGCCACGCAGATGATCCGGCGTCCAGAGCGCGATCAGGCTTTCACGAACGTAGACGGAGATCATGTCCGCAGCGCCCATGATGGCGAGTGCGGCAATGGAGACTTCGGTATTCGTCGACAGGCCGAAGACAATTGTACCGAGGCCAAAGATGGCTACACCGACGAACATGTACATCCCGGCCTTATGCTTCAGCGGATAAGCGGCAAGGAAAATTGCCATGATGATGGCGCCGACGCCAGGGGCCGATCGCAGCAGGCCGAGGCCCCACGGCCCGAGGGTCAGGATATCGCGCGCAAAGATCGGCATCAGCGCCGTTGCACCGCCGAGGAGGACGGCGAAGAGGTCGAGTGAAATGGCTCCGAGCACCACCTTCTCCTCTCTTATGTAGCGAAAACCACCGAGGATCATGTCCCAGTTCTTTGCCTCGCCTGTCGTCTTTTGTGGTGGCTTGGGAATCATGTAGAGCAGGATCGCACCAAGCGCGGAGAAGATGACGGCAACCCAATAGGCCGTCGAAGCGCTAACACCATAGAGCAGACCGCCGAGCACGGGACCGGTGATGGCCGCCAACTGCCAGGAAGACGAATTCCAGGCGATTGCGTTGGAGAGATCCTTTTCCGGCACCAGATTCGGAGCAAGAGACTGCACAGCCGGCGCCATGAAGGCGCGCTCGATGCCGAAGATCAGCAGCACGACGAAGACTGGTATCGGTGAAAAGCTGCCAGTGATCGTCATCCCCAGGAGCGCCAGCGTGCAGAGCGCACTGACGAGTGAGCAGATCGAAGCGATGGCGCGTCGATTATGCCGATCGGCCACCGAGCCGGTGACAAGGATCAGCACCAGAGACGGAAGGAACTGCACAAGCCCGATCAGACCAAGATAGATGGCACTACCGGTCTGGTCATACATCTGCCAGCCCACGGCGACGCTGACGATCTGCTGCGAGAAGGAGAGCAGGAACCGCGCGAAGAAAAAACGCGTGTAGGACGGATGCCGGAACGCGGCAAAACGATCTCCAGTGGACGAAAGCGACATGAAGCTTTTCCGAGGAAACGGGCGCCAAAGCCATGCAAAAGCGGCCGTTAAACATGATTCACCGTGCATCGGCGCACAGCACTTGCCCGTTTAGTCGCCAATGTCTACATGTCTGTCAACAACGAATTGGAGCCGGAGATGACAGCCCTATTTCAAACCATCCTTTTGGCATTAAATATTTATACTTGGATATTGATCGGAAGCGCCATCTTCTCCTGGCTCTACGCATTCAACGTGATCAACTCCCATAATCAGTTCGTCAACCAGATCGGCACGTTCCTCTACAACCTCACCGAACCAGTTCTGCGTCCGATACGCCGCGTTCTTCCTAATCTTGGTGGCATCGATATCTCACCGATTATCGTTCTGCTGATCATCTTCTTCATCAGCTCTCTCATCAAGACGACCATAGCGCCGGCTTTCGGCGTCCTCCTTTATTGACCGGCACATGGAAGAAATTTGACGATCATATCCGGCTCGCTGTCCGCCTGACGCCGAACGGCGGGCGGGATGCCATTGACGGTATCGAATCCGATGGCGAAGGCGGAATGCTGCTAAAGGCGCGCGTGACCGCCGCTCCGGAAAAGGGAAAAGCCAACAAGGCGCTCATTGCACTCATCGCCAAGTCGCTCGGCATCGCCAAGTCCTCCGTCGAGCTCATCTCTGGCGACACGTCGCGTAATAAAATCCTCCGGATCGATGGCGACCCGGAGGATTTGATCAGAAAGCTCGAAGCTCTCTCAGCCTGAAGATCAGGCTTTTTCCTTCTTGGCCCGCGCGATCGCTTCCAGGATGAGCGCGCCGGCTTCCTTGGAATCGCCCCAGCCGTAGATCTTCACCCACTTGCCGGGCTCCAGATCCTTGTAGTGCTCGAAGAAGTGTTCGATCTGCTTCAGCGTGATTTCCGGAAGGTCGGTATAATCCTTGACCTTCTCGTAGCGCAACGTCAGCTTCGGCGACGGGACGGCAATGATCTTCTCATCCTTGCCCGAATTGTCTTCCATCTTCAGAACGCCGATCGGACGAACGTTGATGACGCAGCCTGGAACGAGCGGGCGGGTGCTGGCGATCAGAACGTCGATCGGGTCGCCATCTTCGGAAAGCGTGTGCGGTACGAAGCCGTAGTTACCCGGATAGGTCATCGGTGTGTAGAGGAAACGGTCAACAACCAGCGTGCCGGCTTCCTTGTCCATTTCATACTTGATCGGATGACCGCCGACCGGCACCTCGACGATAACGTTGACGTCTTCTGGTGGATTCTTACCGATTGAAACGGCGTCGATGCGCATAGGAAACTCCCGCGAGGTTGAATTGCTCGAAGCCAGTTAATCGGTTTCATCTCGCAACGCAACATGCCTCGCAAGCGATGCTTAATACGCGAGGCGCTAGAATATATAATTTCTCTAATGAAAGATGCAGCACCTTCGGCGCTTGCAATCAGTTCCAAACGAAGCCGATCTTTTTAATCTGCTTATGATCGAAATTTTCCATACCTTCGCAGAAATCGATCCCGCCGTGATCACGATAGAAGTTGGCGGCGGTCTCGTTTTCTTCCAGACACCAGACGACCATCCCGTTGCAGCCAAGCGACTTCAGAAGCCGCCGAGCTTCGCCGAAAAGCAGCTTGCCGAGGCCGATGCCCTGATATTCCGGGCGCAGGTAAAGCTCGTAGATTTCGCCTTCTTGCGGCAATGCACGGGCGCGATTAAGCCCAAGAGTCGCATAGCCTGCGACCGTTCCTGCGACATCCAGAACGAGCAAGGTCGCAGGACCGCGTGTCGCCTTGCGCCACCAATTTTCTCCGCGGCGTTCGATCATCTGGGTCAGAGCGCGATGCGGAATGATGCCCGCATAAGTATGCTGCCAGGAAAGCCGATGGGCTTCCGAAATGGCTCGGGCATCATGCGGTTCGGCCCGCCGGACATCGATCGACAACGTCTTCATAACGCTTACTCTGGTCCTGTCGGAGGCGATTAACCATATGCGGCAGCCGCATCGTGATCGATTGCCCACAGACTTGATATGTGGACGACAGAGAAATTTTAACGCTTTTTTAACGATTGTCACAAGCCGGAATCGGCGCGGCGCACAATAAAAAACCCCGGCGCGAAAGCCGGGGTTCTAAACCAGGTATCCAAGGCTCTTAGAGAGAGGCCTTCGACTTTTCGAAACGTTTGCGGTCGTTGGCGTCGAGATACATCTTGCGCAGGCGGATGGACTTCGGCGTCACTTCGACCAGCTCGTCCTCTTGAATCCAGGAGAGAGCCCGTTCCAGGGTCATGCGGATCGGCGGAGTCAGCTTCACGGCTTCATCCTTGCCGGCAGCACGGATATTGGTCAGCTTCTTGCCCTTCAGCACGTTGACCTCGAGGTCGTTGTCGCGCGTGTGGATGCCGATAATCATGCCCATATAGACCTTCTCGCCGGCCTCGATAATCATCGGGCCGCGGTCTTCCAGGTTGAACAGTGCATAGGCAACGGCTTCGCCGGCTTCGTTTGCGAGCAGCACGCCGTTCACACGGCCGCCGATCTCACCCTTGTACGGCTGGTAGCTATGGAACAGGCGATTCATGATCGCCGTGCCCCGCGTATCCGTCAGCAGTTCCGACTGGTAGCCGATGAGGCCGCGGGTCGGCGCGTAGAAGACGAGACGAACGCGGTTGCCGCCCGACGGACGCAGCTCGACCATTTCGGCCTTTCGCTCGGACATCTTCTGAACGACGACGCCGGAATGTTCTTCATCCACGTCGATCAGGACTTCTTCGATCGGCTCCAGAAGCTGACCGGCATCATCCTTGTGCATGACGACGCGCGGACGCGAAACAGCAAGCTCGAAGCCTTCACGGCGCATGTTTTCGATGAGAACCGCGAGCTGAAGTTCGCCGCGGCCGGAGACGAAGAATGAATCCTTGTCAGCGCTTTCTTCGATCTTCAGCGCAACGTTGCCTTCGGCTTCCTTGAACAAACGGTCCCGGATGACGCGGCTGGTGACCTTGTCGCCTTCGGTGCCCGCAAGCGGCGAGTCATTGACGATGAAGGACATTGTAACGGTCGGCGGATCGATCGGCTGAGCCTTCAGCGCTTCGGTGACAGATGGATCGCAGAACGTATCGGCTACGGTGCCCTTCGAGAGGCCGGCGATCGCGACGATATCACCTGCATGGGCCTCTTCGATCGGCTGGCGCTCGATACCGCGGAAGGCGAGGATCTTGGAGATACGGCCTTGCTCGATGAGCTTGCCGTCCTGGCCGAGAACCTTGACGGCCTGGTTCGGCTTGATCGAGCCGGAAGCAATACGGCCGGTGATGATGCGGCCAAGGAAGTTGTTGGCTTCAAGGATCGTGCCGATCATGCGGAACGGGCCTTCTTCGATCTTCGGCTCGGGCACGTGCTTGACGACGAGGTCGAGCAGGGGTGCGAGGCCTTCATCGGTCGGGCCTGCCGGGTCGAAGTTCATCCAGCCGGCGCGACCGGAACCGTAAAGGATCGGGAAGTCGAGCTGTTCGTCGGTTGCGTCGAGAGCGGCAAACAGGTCGAAGACTTCATTGACGACTTCTTCGGCGCGAGCGTCCGGACGGTCGATCTTGTTGATTGCAACGATCGGACGAAGGCCAACCTTGAGCGCCTTGCCGACAACGAACTTCGTCTGCGGCATCGGGCCTTCAGCAGCGTCGACCAGAACGATCGCGCCGTCCACCATCGAGAGAATGCGCTCGACTTCACCGCCGAAATCGGCGTGGCCGGGCGTGTCGACGATGTTGATGCGCGTGTCTTTCCACTCGATCGAGGTCGCCTTGGCAAGAATCGTGATGCCGCGCTCTTTTTCGATGTCGTTGGAGTCCATCACGCGCTCCATGACGCGCTGGTTCTCGCGAAACGAGCCGGACTGCTTCAGAAGCTCGTCGACGAGGGTTGTTTTGCCATGGTCAACGTGCGCGATGATCGCGATGTTGCGAAGTGCCATATGTCATAATCTCTGAGGCTGGGGCGCTACGCCAAGTGGACGCGCCATTTATGTGTGGCGCGCTCTTACCGTTTTTTTCGCGATTGCGAAAGGGGGTGGCACGCGAAAGCTGCGGCGTGGCTGCCACCATGCCGCTTTGCTCTATGTCCTCAAACTGTCTTAAGCGTCGCTGCCTGTCAATTCCTCGAAGGTCGCAAGCCCCTTTTTGACGAGCATCGCATCCGGGCTCGGCAGCTTGCCGCGGAAAGCCTTGTAGGCATCTTCCGGGTCAACGGAGCCGCCGATGGAGTAGATATTGTCGCGAAGCTTCTTCGCCATTTCGCCGTTGAAGGCGTCGCCCGTCTCTTCGAAGGCGGCAAAGGCATCGGCATCCAGCACTTCCGACCACATGTAGGAATAGTAGCCGGCCGAATAGCCGCCAGAGAAGATATGCTGGAAATGCGGCGCTGCGTGGCGCATGACGATCGATTTCGGCATGCCGATCTCCGAGAGCACCTCGGCCTGCACCGCCATCGGATCATCCACCTTGTCGCGCGTATGGAAAGCCATGTCGACCAGCGCCGAGGAGGTGAACTCCACCGTGTTGAAGCCGGAATTGAAGGTGCGGGCGGCAAGCACCTTGTCGAGCAGCGCCTGCGGCATCGGCTCTCCAGTCTCGAAATGCACGGCATATTCCTTAAGGATCGCGGGAACCGTCAGCCAGTGCTCGTAAAGCTGCGACGGCAGCTCCACGAAATCGCGCGAGACGCCCGTGCCAGACACCGAAGGATAGGTGACATTGGACAGCATGCCATGCAGTGCGTGGCCGAATTCATGGAACAACGTGCGCGCATCGTCGAGCGAAAGCAGCGCCGGCTTGCCTTCCGCAGGCTTTGCGAAGTTGCAGACATTGTAGATGATCGGCAGCTCGCCCTGATGGCCGTTCTTCAGCGCCAGCTTGTGCTGTGACTGGAACGAGCTCATCCAGGCGCCCGAACGTTTCGAGCTGCGGGCGAAGTAATCACCGAGGAAGAGCCCAACCAGCCTGTCATCCCGGTCGCGGATCTCGAAGACCCGGACATCGGGATGATAGGCGGCAATCCCCTTCTTCTCGACGGCGCGAATGCCGAACAACCGGCCGGCGACGTCGAAGCAGGCATCGATGATCTTTTCGAGCTGCAGATAGGGCTTCAGTTCCGCTTCTGAGAAATTGAACCGTTGCGCCCGGATTTTCTCGGCATAATGGCGCCAGTCCCAAGGCATGACCTCATGGTTCTTGCCCTCGGCCGCGATCAACCCGGCAATATCAGCTTCTTCCTCATGGGCACGCTTCACCGCCCTAGCCCAGACGGCCCGCAACAAGCCGTTAACGGCTTCGGGCGTCTTTGCCATCGTATTGTCGAGCTTCAATTCCGCAAAATTCTCGTATCCAAGGAGCTTCGCCACTTCATCGCGCAGGGCAAGCGTCTCACGAATGATCCCGCGGTTATCGGTCTCGCCGGCATTTTCACCACGCGCCACCCAGGCCTTGAAGGCTTGTTCGCGAAGATCGCGCCTTTCCGAGAAAGTCAGGAAGGGCTCGATGATGGAGCGCGACAGGGTCACAGCATATTTACCGTCCTCGCCACGTTCACGGGCAGCCGCCGCCATAGCGTCACGCAGGAAATCGGGAATGCCGCCAAGTTCGTCTTCGCTTGAGAGGATCAGCGACCAGTTTTTCTCGTCCGCGAGTACGTTCTGCCCGAAGCTCGTGCTGAGGCCGGCGAGCTTTTCATTGATCGAGGCGAGTTTCTCCTGCTCGGTCTTCGGCAGCTTGGCGCCCGATTTGACAAAACCTTTCCAGTGTCGCTCCAGCACGCGTGTTTGCTCCACGGTCAGGCCGAGACTCTCCCGCTTCTCCCAGAGCGCATCGATGCGTCTGAAGAGATCGGCATTCATGCCGATCTTTGAATAATGCCGCGACATCTTCGGCGAGATCTCCCGCTCCAGCGCCTGAATGACATCGTTGGTGTGGGCACCCGCCCGGTTCCAGAAGAGAGCGGAAACGCGCGAGAGCGCATCGCCGGCGATTTCGAGCGCCACAACCGTATTGTCGAAGGTCGGCTCTTCCTTACTCCCGGCGATCTCATCGATCTCTTTTTCGTGCGAGGCAAGCGCCGCCTCGAAGGCAGCGGCGAAATCATCGTCGGCCACAGCGTCAAAACGCGGCAAACCGTGAAGGCCATTCCAGTTGACAAGTGCCTGATTAAATTGGGAGGGAGAAGAAGACATGTGATAGTCCTTTATGCCGGCAAGTGAATTGATAATATAGGGAGGCGGTCACAGAATTGATATGTGGCTGACTCGGACTTTTGCCCGTCCCGCTAAATCTTGTGGGCAAGAATTGATACATAAAAATTAACCAATCGTTAACGATTGACGCGAATCGGCCCGGGACGCTACTTTCCCCTTGATCTTCAGGTAAGAGGACATGCGCATGGAAATTTTTTCCCTGCGGTCTTCTCAGAGTTTGCTATTCAAAAATAATACGAACAATAACGCAAAAAGTTCGAAGACCGCTGATATTACCGTCGAGCCCAAGCCGACCGTCGCCCAGGGCTCGTTCCAGATCGAAGATTTTGATAACCGCCAGGCGATCGATTTCACAGCCGTGAGTGCGGGTGAATTGCGCAGCTATGCGCGCCAAAGGCTCGACAGCGGCTTGATCGACCAGAATACATTTGCCGCAATATCCGAGCCGTTGCCCATGCATGCTATCGATCCACGCGGCAACGTCATTGATCTGTCTAATGTCACTGATGGCACAAGCTTCAACTTCCTGGATTATTACAAGAACCAGCTTCAGATAGCCATGTCGATTGGCGATCCGAATGAGGTTCAGACGCTGAAATCGGTCGTCGGTTTCCTTGTCAGCGAGGCCTGATCAGGCCCTGCGCCAGCCAAGCAGGCCGGGTGTGGCGTGCCAAAGCGCCTGCACGGCAAAGCCCATAAAGAGCACACCCGAGCAGCGCACGATCAACCGCTCATGAGCGCGATAGAAACGGCGCACGACACCGGCGCCGATAATGCCGATCAGGATGATATCAGCGGTGATGAAGCCGACGAAGGAGACGCTGAGCAGCATCGGCAGGGCCTCGAAATCGAGCGCATTTGCCGATCCCGCAACTAGCGCCGTGAAGGTGGCGAGCGCCACCGGATAGCCCTTTGGATTGGTGACACCGAAAATCAGTCCGCGCCGGAACGGCCGTTCCACAACGAGCAGCGCCTGCCCATTAGCCTTCGGCTTGGCGTTGACGGCGCTCCAGCCGATCCAGGCGAGATAGAAACCGCAGGCAAGCCCGAGCAGATCGAAGACAAACGTGCCGATCGTTCGGGCGCCGACAATCGCAACCAGCGCCAGTCCCGACCAGACGAGATCGCCGACGAGATGGCCCATCATGAAAAAGGCGCCTGCCTTGCGCCCCTGCCCGGCACCGATGCCGAGAAGCTGCAGGAAGGCCGGACCGGGAATGAGCACATAGAAAAGCGCCGCCAGAAAGGCGCCGAGAAGCAGGGACTGCGGCATGAAAAGGCTCCGGTGGTGACAACTGCAGCTTATGCCATGCCCTTGCCCCGTCAAGCCATCCGTCGACGGTGCATCAACGGCAAAGAAAAAGCCCGCGCGACAGAGCCGGCAGGCTTTTCGGGATCGGTCTGAGGCGGCTTACTTCTTCAGGTTACGCTTGCCGAGCGTGCGCAGACGCAGCGCGTTGAGCTTGATGAAGCCGGCGGCATCCTTCTGGTCATAGGCGCCCTGATCGTCTTCGAAGGTGACGAGCTTGTCGGAATAGAGTGACTTTTCGCTCTCGCGGCCGACGACCATGACATTGCCCTTGTAGAGTTTCAGCGTCACTTCGCCTTCGACATGCTCTTGGCTCTTGTCGATCAGAGCCTGCAGCATTTCGCGCTCCGGCGAGAACCAGAAGCCGTAATAGATGAGCTCGGCGTAACGCGGCATCAGCTCATCCTTCAGATGAGCTGCGCCACGATCGAGGGTGATCGACTCGATGGCGCGATGCGCAGCAAGCAGGATCGTGCCTCCAGGCGTTTCATAGACACCGCGCGACTTCATGCCGACGAAACGGTTCTCGACGAGATCGAGGCGACCAATGCCATTGTCGCGGCCGTAATTGTTGAGTGTTGCGAGCAGCGTCGCCGGAGACATCTCGACACCGTTGATCGAGACGGCATCACCCTTCCGGAAACCAACCTTGATGATGGTCGCCTTGTCGGGAGCGGCTTCCGGCGAGATGGTGCGCATATGCACATATTCGGGCGCTTCCTGCGCCGGATCTTCCAGAACCTTACCCTCGGAAGAAGAGTGCAGCAGGTTGGCATCAACAGAGAAAGGAGCTTCGCCCTTCTTGTCCTTTGCGACCGGGATCTGATGTTTCTCCGCAAATTCGAGCAGGTCGGTACGGCTCTTGAAGGACCAGTCGCGCCATGGAGCGATGATCTTGATATCAGGATTCAGCGCATAGGCCGAAAGCTCGAAACGAACCTGGTCATTGCCCTTGCCGGTCGCGCCGTGGGCGATCGCATCCGCGCCGGTTTTCCGGGCAATATCGATGAGATGCTTGGAAATCAGCGGCCGGGCAATCGAGGTGCCGAGCAGGTAGACGCCCTCATAGACGGCATTGGCGCGGAACATCGGGAAGACGAAATCGCGCACGAATTCTTCGCGCACGTCCTCGATATAGATCTCCTTGATGCCGAGCATCTCGGCCTTCTTTCGCGCCGGCTCCAGCTCTTCACCCTGGCCGAGATCGGCCGTGAAGGTGACGACTTCAGCGCCGAGTTCGGTCTGCAGCCACTTCAGGATGATCGAGGTATCGAGACCGCCTGAATAGGCGAGCACGACTTTCTTCACGTCTTTGTATGATGCCATGGTGATGAGGTCCGTTACATGAAGGCCGGCGGCAAACCCGCAAGGCCCGGTATCGCGGCACTTTTAGCGAGATTGACGCATGAAGCAAGGGCAACGAGGCAGGCAACGGTATCTCGATAAGGTTTGACAGCGCAAAAGCAGAGCCCATATTCGGCATCGTCCGAACAATGCTCCGAGGAGAGGCCAGTCCCGTGACGAATATTCAAGACATTTTCAAGCAATCCAATGTTGCCGTCGTCACCGGCGGTGCTTCCGGTATCGGCCTTGCTGCCGCAAAGCATTTCGCCAGGGCCGGCATGAGCGTCGTCATTGCCGATCTCCGCGGCGAGAAGCTCGCAAACGCCCGCGCCGAGCTTGAGGCCATCGCTGGCCAGGAACACGTCATGGCCGTCGAGACAGATGTATCGCAGAAAGAGCAAATCGAAGCCCTTGAGCGCGCTGTCATCCAGCGGTTCGGCCGCGTACACGTGCTGATGAACAATGCCGGCATCGGCTCGGAAACCTCGATCTTCAGCGCGCAGGCCAACTGGGACAATATTCTCGCCGTCAACCTCCTCGGTGTCATCAACGGCACACGCGTCTTCGGTCCCGGCATGATCGCCCATAACGAACCCGGCCTCATCATCAATACCGGCTCCAAGCAGGGCATCACGACACCGCCCGGCAATCCCGCCTACAATATCTCGAAAGCTGGCGTGAAGGTTTTCACCGAGGCGCTCGAACATGAACTGCGTAACACTGCGGGCGCAGGCATTTCCGCGCATCTGCTAATCCCTGGTTTTGTCTTCACCGGCCTCACCAAGGGCGACCGCAGCGAAAAACCCGCTGGTGCATGGACGCCGGAACAGACGGTCGATTTCATGGTCGAAAGCCTTGAGCGCGGCGATTTCTATATCCTCTGCCCTGACAATGACGTCGCCCGCCCTGTCGACGAGCGCCGCATGGCCTGGGCGGTGGGCGATATCATCGAGAACCGGCCGCCACTGTCGCGCTGGCACAAGGACTATGCCGATAAGTTCAAGGCCTTCCTCGAACAGAAGTAAACGGCGCCATCACAAGGTTTGATTGGTAATTTTCTGAAAGCCGGATAAGAGATCATCAGATCTTTTCCGGCTTTCAGAGTAGACCATGGATTTTCTGCCGAGCTTTCCGACGCTTGTCGCCTTTGCCGCCGCCACGCTGCTGCTGGCAGCAACCCCCGGCCCTGACATGACGCTGTCGATCAGCCGCGCGCTCGCGCAGGGCAAGAAAGCTGCGCTCTTTGTAGTGCTCGGCACCAGCCTCGGCATCGTCGTGCATACGATGCTGGTCGCCTTCGGCATCTCGGCGCTGATTACCGCCTCGCCGACCGCCTTCCTGATCCTAAAGACCGGCGGCGCCGCCTACCTCTTCTGGCTCGCCGTTCAGGCAATCCGCTTCGGCTCGAAGTTGACGGTCGCCAAGGTCGAGGGTCCGAAAGGCACGATCTTTTCGAACATTTCCTCGGGCTTCTGGGTCAATCTCTTGAACCCGAAGGTCATCATCTTCTTCATGACCTTCCTGCCGCAGTTCGTCAGCGCCAACGATCCGGCAGTCACGCACAAGCTGCTGTTCCTCGGCGTCTGCTTCATCCTGATCGGCATGCCGGTCAATGCGACCGTCGTCATGGCCGCCGACTGGCTGTCGAGCTGGCTGCAGAACAACAGGAAGGTGCTGCGCGGAATGGATTATACCTTCGCCGGCGTTTTCTCGGTCTTCGCTGCCAAGATCCTGCTAACCCAAGCCCGCTGACGTGTCGCTTGCGGCGGCACGCGCAAAGGCTTGAAAGTGTCGCGAATCCTGAAGATCGCGACAGTTTAATCAACCGATCAGCAGCGCATCGTCATCAAGCGTCTGTCCGCGCATCTTGCGGAACATGGCGATCAGATCTTCGACCTGCAGGTTCTTCCTGTTATCGCCTGCGACATCGAGAACGATCTCGCCGCCATGCAGCATGATCGTACGGTGACCGTAATCCAGCGCCTGGCGCATAGAGTGGGTGACCATCATGGTGGTCAGCTTGCGCTCCGACACGATCTTCTGGGTAAGGTTCATGACGAATTCGGCCATGCCCGGATCGAGTGCTGCCGTATGCTCGTCGAGCAGCAACACTTCAGAACCCGCAAGCGTCGCCATGACCAGCGAAACAGCCTGTCGCTGCCCGCCGGACAAAAGGTCCATGCGATCTTTCAGCCGGTTTTCCAGCCCGAGATTGAGTTCGGCGAGCCGCTCCTTGAAATAGCCGCGCCTGCTGCCGCCGAGCGCAGAGCCGAGCCCGCGCTTTTCACCACGTCGGGCAGCCAGCGCGAGGTTTTCCTCGATCGACAGTGCACCGCAGCTTCCGGTCAGCGGGTCCTGAAACACGCGCGCAACCATGCCGGCTCGCTTCGCCGTCGACTTGCGCGTCACGTCGGTCTTCCCGATCAGTACCGAGCCCTCGCTCGGCATGACATCGCCGGCAAGTACGCCAAGCAATGTCGATTTGCCGGCGCCGTTGGAGCCGATGACGGTAACGAAGGAACCTTGCTCGATGGTGAGGCTGACGCCGTTCAGCGCCTGCTTCTGCAGCGGCGTGCCACGCCCGAAGACGACTTTGATGTCCTTGACGCTGATCATGATGTGGCACCTCCGCGAAGGCGGGGAAGAATGAGTGCGACAGTCACGAGAACCGCCGTTACGATATTGAGGTCGGAAGCCTGCAGGCCGATCACGTCACTCGAAAGCGCAAGCTGGATGGCGATACGGTAGATGATCGAACCGAACACGCATCCGACAAGCGCAATCAGCAGCCCGCGGCGGCCGAGAAGCGTCTCACCGATGATGACGGCGGCAAGTCCGACGACAATCGTGCCGACACCCGAGGTCACGTCAGCAAAACCATTGGTCTGCGCAAAGAGTGCACCGCCAAGCGCCACCAACGCATTGGAAATCGCCATGCCAAGATAAATCTGCCGGCTGGTATCGACACCCTGGGCTCGAGCCATGCGGGCATTGGCGCCCGTCGCGCGCATCGCAAGTCCGGCATCGCTTTCAAGGAAGCGCCAGACGACGATGACGGCAATGACAACCAGAACGCCGACGAAGAGCGGCCGCACGTAGAAATCCCTGAGCCCGTGGCCGAAGAAGGGGCTGATCATTGTATCTGCGTTGATGAGCGCGACATTCGGCTTGCCCATCACGCGTAGATTGACGGAAAAGAGCGCGATCATCGTCAGGATCGAGGCGAGCAGGTTCAGGATCTTGAAGCGCACATTGAGGAGCGCCGTCACCATGCCGGCCGCAGAACCCGCCGCCATCGCAATCAGAGCCGCAAGCCAAGCGTTGACACCGGCGATAATCAGCACCGCAGTCACGGCAGCACCGAGCGGAAAGGAACCGTCCACCGTCAGATCAGGAAAATCGAGGACGCGAAAGGCAAGATAAACGCCGAGAGCGACGAAGGAATAGACCAGGCCGAGCTCGACGGCCCCCCAGAATGCGATTTGGCTCAAGGCTTTCTGCCCCTTTTGTTTCCGTTCCGCCCGTCGCGAAACCGGAGCCTTGTAATATAAACAGCCGCCCCCGTGCAAACGGGAGCGGCTGAATGTGAATAAGTTGATGGGTCAGTCGATTATTCAATGACCTTGTTGGCGCGCGAAAGCACGCTCTGCGGCAGGGTGACGCCCATCTTGGCAGCAGCAGACTTGTTGATCACGAGGTCGCTGCCGGCTGCCGTCTTGACGGCAATATCACCCGGGTTCTCGCCCTTCAGCACGCGCACGACGATTTCACCCGTCTGCTTGCCGACATCATAGTAGTTGAAGCCGAGGGCTGCGATCGAGCCGCGCGAAACGGAATCCGTGTCGGCCGTGAAGAGCGGCAGCTTGCTTTCTTCGGCAACGGCAACGGCGCCTTCGAGCGCGGAGATGATCGTGTTGTCGGTTGGAATGTAGATCGCATCGGCGCGGCCGACGAGCGCACGGGCGGCACCCTGTACCTCAGCGGACTTGGTTGCAGCCGATTCAACGACGGTGACGCCGGCCTTCGCGGCTTCGGCCTTCAGCGCCGCCAGCAGCGAGACCGAGTTGGCCTCACCGGAATTGTAGAGGTAGCCGATCGTCTTCACGTTCGGCAGGATTTCCTTGATGAGCGCAATATGCTCGCCGACCGGCGACATGTCGGAAAGGCCGGTCACATTGCCGCCAGGCTTGTCCATGTTCTTCACGAGCTGCGCGCCGAGCGGATCAGATACGGCGGTGAAGACAACAGGAATATCGCGTGTCGCAGAAACGACGGCCTGGGCGGACGGCGTGGAAATCGGCACGATGACATTGGGCTCATCGCCGGCGAACTGGCGGGCGATCTGCGCTGCCGTTGCGGGATTGCCCTGCGCGGATTCGAAAACGAACTTGAGGTTTTCGCCCTCCTTGTAACCGGCCGCAGCCAGCGCATCGCGCACTCCGTTGCGAGCCGCATCGAGCGCCGGATGTTCGACGATCGCGGTTACGGCGACGGTGACGTTATCGGCCTTCGCTGGCAGCGTCAGAGCCAAAGTTGCGGCAAAAGCCAGAAGAATTGAGCGCATGAGTGTCCTCCAGGATGATTTTTGAGGCACTTTTAGGAAAAGTAACCCCGATAATCAATCGCGGAGAATTGTAATGATGATCAAACTTGCTGATCAGTCGTCAGCGCCGTGATTGGCGATCATCATCGCCTCGAAGGCGAGACGTTCGGTCTTGCGCATGCGCTCGGATTCCGACTTGAGCTGACCACAGGCCGCCAGAATGTCGCGGCCACGCGGCGTACGGATAGGCGAAGCGTAACCTGCCGAATTGATGAAATCCGCGAATTTCTCGATCTGTGCCCAGTCGGAGCACTGATAGTTGGTGCCCGGCCACGGGTTGAAGGGAATGAGGTTGATCTTTGCCGGTACGCCCTTCAGAAGCTGGATCAGCCCCTTTGCGTCTTCCAGGCTGTCATTGACGTCCTTCAGCATCACATATTCAAAGGTGATACGACGTGCGTTCGACAGCCCCGGATAGTTCCGGCAGGCTTCGATCAGCTCCTTCAGCGGATACTTCTTGTTGATCGGCACGAGAATATCGCGCAGGTCGTCGCGCACGGCATGCAGCGAGATCGCCAGCATGACGCCGATTTCTTCACCGGTGCGCAGGATTTCGGGCACGACGCCCGAGGTGGAAAGTGTCACGCGACGCTTGGACAGCGACAGGCCGTCGCCATCCGTGGCGATCAACAGCGCCTGCTTGACCGCATCGAAATTATAGAGCGGCTCCCCCATGCCCATCATCACGATGTTGCTGACCTTGCGGCCTTCGGAAGGCACGACGGCGCCGACAGGCACGTCGCGGTCCGGGAAGTCGCCCAGCCGATCACGCGCGAGCAGAAGCTGGGAGAGGATTTCCTCGGCAGTCAGGTTGCGCACCAAGCGCTGGGTGCCCGTGTGACAGAAGGAACAGGTGAGCGTGCAGCCGACCTGGCTGGAAATGCAGAGCGTTCCGCGGCCTTCTTCGGGAATATAGACTGCCTCGATCTCGACGGGCCGGCCGGCACCGCGCGGCGGAAACCGCAGCAGCCACTTGCGCGTGCCATCATTGGAAATCTGCTCTTCGACGATTTCAGGCCGGGCAATGGTAAAATGCTGCTTCAGCATTTCACGCATGTCCTTGGCGACATTCGTCATATGATCGAAGTCGGAGACGCCGCGCACATAGATCCAGTTCCAGAGCTGCGAGACGCGCATCTTTATCTGCTTGTCCGGCACGCCCTTTTCGCGCAGCGCCGCACCCATCTCCTCGCGCGTCAGTCCGATCAGCGAGGGTTTGGGCGAAAGGTCAGTGCCGAGAGGCGTCAGCCCGGCGGGCTTGGCAACGGTCATCGCATCCATAACGGACATAATCTTCTAATCCCGAACTCAACATGGCAACTATCCCGGAAAGCCGGAAGACTTACGGGCCGATGACGCATGATTGCAGAAATGAATGGGCGGAGCGGCGATGAAATCGCCATCCTTCCGCAGTTGCGCGCCGCTTTAGCATCATTTTCCCTCCACGTCACTAGACCTGCGTCAGGAGATGGAGGTGTCCCATAGATGGAAACGACGAAGGCCGGCGCAAGGCCGGCCTTCAAACATTGCTGCAGCAATCAGCTTACTTGCAGCTTTCGATCTGCTTCAGTGCGGCCGAAATACCTGAGAGCGAATAGCTGTAGGAGGTGCCGGTACCCTTGCGCGACGTCGCGTTGACGGTCATCGAATGACCGGTCTTCATGGCAGCGACGAGCGCCGGCTCCTGCGCGGCGTTTTCAACCCAGGCTGCCTTGTCCTTGGTGAACATCACGAAAGTCTTGTTATCGATGACAACATTCACCTTGGAGTTTTCCTGCAGCGAATAGCCCATCATCGCCTGCGGCTCGTAGGAGATGTTCTGGCCGGGGCGCTGCGACACGATGAAGAAATTGTCGCCGTGGTCGACGCTCGCCGGCTGCTTGGCAGTCGGCACCGAAAGCACGTAGCAGACGGTGGAGGCGCCGGACTTGTAGGAATAGGCGCCCCATGCCTGGAACTGCTGGATGCGGGTCGGTGCTGCTGCCGCCTGCTGCGCTGCCGCCACTCCGGTCATAGTAACTGTGAGGGCGAGAGCGGATACGATACTTTTTACGAACATGGAATTCCTGCCGGTTCTTGCGGTTCAAGGCCCGAAGCGATCATTGCGGGCGGCGCATAATCACGATCTGCTTTATTTTGACTTAATTCAGGTTACCAAATGGTCAACAATAGCTGCGAATTGTATCTGCCTGTTTCATTTTCGCCCGACTGTCAACTTTCGAACCCGACAGCAGCGCGAGTGACACGCTCTGTCGCGCAATGGGCTGAGCCATCGCTTGGGGTGAATTTAAGACACAAAGATTCAGGCAAGAGTTTGACCTTTCTCAAATCCGTTGCTCCTGATTAAGGTGCGGAAATTCAGGACGAAATCTGTGTCGTAGGGAGTGCGTGAAGTGACATGGATGCCGAGGAAAGACAGCGTTCGCCGCCCTCGCAAAGGCCGCCGCCGAACAGCGCGATGAGGCCGCATCTCCATTCTCTTCGACTATTTCGCACCGCGCCTGATGTCATGGCTGATGCGCCGGAAAATGACGTCGGGCGAGGCCGAGGAACCGGTCCAACGATCACCGTGACGCATAGGTGCGCGAGGCCGTCAGCCAATTGCTTGGGGAGCAGTGGGCGCTGCTCCAGGCTGCCTTCTTCCTCGGCCATCGCATTCCGAAATCGCCGACGCGGCCAGTCTGCCGCTGGGCGCGGTGAAGTCGCGTATCAGGCTCGCCTTCGGCAAGCTGAGAAGCTTGTTGGAGCGGGAGGAGGTCTAGGCGGATGTCGCGCGAAGGGTGCTTTGTGATAACGACGTTGCGTAAAGCACCGATCTAAAGCACGAGAAGTGAGTCTGAAAGATCGCGACACGCTTTAGATCGTCTTCATGCCCTCTTCGGAACGGTCTTCAAGAATACGGTCAGCAGCCTCGTAGTGGCTTGGCCGGATATTGCCTCTCACCATGGCGAAAGCTGCCGACAACACGGCGATATCGTCAGAGAAGCCGATCACCGCGAAGATATCCGGGATAAGGTCGGCTGGCATGACGAAATAGGCAAGGGCCGCCAGAAGGACACCGCGCACCCGGACGGGCGTCTGCGGATCGAGGGCGCAATAGAAGCCAGCAACCACGTCGCGAGAAAATGGAATCTGCCGCACGGCACGGCGAAATGTCGGCCAGAACTTCTCCCGGACCGTCTTCTCGCGGCGGCTCTGCGTATCCTCGTCGCCTGGCAACAGGATTTCTCCGTACTTGACCTCGTCCATCCCGATATCCCTTGTGGTCGCTTCGAACATATGGTGACGGCCGAAGCCGATTCAATCGGACTTTCAACCAACCCGCCGTGCTGCGGCCTTATCCATGGCCTTGGCGAATTTGAAATCCAGCTCCGTCAACCCGCCGGCATCATGCGTGTTGAGCTTCACCTCAACGCGGGAATAGACATTGAACCATTCCGGATGATGGTTGAGCTTCTCGGCGGCAAGCGCCGATTCCGCCATAAAACCGAAAGCTTCTACAAAATTCGCGAACTTGAATGTTTTGGAAATCGAGCTTGCTGCACCGTCAAGCGTCCAGCCATCGAGGTCACCCAGCAATTGGTCGATTACCGATCTTTCCAGTTTTTCCATTTTCATGCCATGGTCCTTTCATCCTTCCGCAAGGCTCGGAGATGAAACGTATCAGCCTCCTTTTTGTTTGCATGGGCAATATCTGCCGCTCTCCGCTTGCCGAGGGAATACTCGACCATATTGCGAGCAAGGCTGGCCTTGGCGATGCCTTCCGCATCGATTCCGCTGGTCTCGGCGGCTGGCATCAGGGAGAGCTGCCCGACCGACGCTCGATCGCCACCGCAAGCGCCCATGGCATCGATATTGCCGGGCAGCGCGCGCGGAAGATATTGCCTGAAGATTTTGACGATTTCGATCTGATCCTCGCCATGGACTATTCGAATGTCGTGGAATTACGTCGGCGAGCGCCGCACGCAAACAACATCCATCTCTTCGGCGATTTCGCGCTCGCCACCGGCGAAGATATTCCCGATCCCTATTATGGCGATCGGGAAGACTTCGAGTTCGTTTACGCGAGGCTCTTCAGTGGCTGCAGCACACTGGTCGAAAGGCTCGGCGCCGTTAGCGGCTCGTGGAGCGGGAAGACCTCCTCGGTGAGGTAGGGTCCGCCGCCGACCGACTCGCGCGACGACAGAAGCACGAAGCGCGGCACAGTGAAGGTCGAGGTCTGAAAGTTGCCGCGGCCAGCAAGGTAATGGACGACATCGTCGACGCGAGAATATTTCAGCCGGGCCAGCGTGACATGCGGCGTGAACTTGCGCGGATCCGGTGGCAGGCCGATGCGCTGGCAGATCCGCTCGATCTCGCCCTGCAGGGCATACATTTCTGGCGAGGGAGAAACTCCCGCCCAGATCGAATGCGGTTTCTTGGAGCCGAAGGAGCCGATGCCTTCGAGCCGGAGCTGAAATTCCGGCCGGTCGATGCGATCGAGACGCTCGACGATTTCGTCGGCCGTGCGTCCATCGACGTCGCCGATAAAGCGAAGTGTTATGTGGTAATTCTCCACATCGATCCATCGTGCTCCGGGAAGACCACCGCGTAACAATGATAGGCTCATCGCCGCATTGCGCGGAATTTCGAGGGCGGTAAACAGTCTCGGCATAACGAGCACTCCCCGAATCTTTTGCAGGTGCTCACACGGAATCACGCATTACAAACCTGTGCAAGCCCCTATTTCTTCAAAGAAGAAATCGTGTCGACGAATTTTGTGACAGCAGGCGCCATTTTCTCCACCATCACATCCACGCCCTTGGAATTGGGATGCATGCCATCATCGAGCTTCAGACCGGCGTCGAGGACCACGCCATCAAGGAAAAATGGATAGAGTTCAACTCCGTGTTTTTCCGCAAGTTGCTGGTAGATCGGGTTGAAGCGTTCGGCATAATCCGCACCCATATTCGGTGGCGCCATCATGCCGGCGAGCAGCACCGCGATGCCGCGCTCCTTTAACCGGCTTATCATCTGGTCGAGATTTTTTTCACTCTGCTCCGGTGGGATGCCGCGAAGAGCATCATTGGCGCCGAGTTCGAGAATCACGCCGTCGGTTCCGTCGGGAATGGACCAGTCGATTCGCGCAAGTCCGCCCGTGGTCGTGTCACCCGAGACACCGGCATTGGTGATCGAGACATCGATCCCATTGGCCTTCAACGCAGTCTGCAGCTTTTCAGGAAAGCCTTCGCCTGGCGGCAGCTGGTAGCCTGCCATCAGGCTGTCGCCGAAACCGACCAGAGTGATCGTCCGTGCTTCGGCAAAAGTCGAGAAAATCAGGGAGAAGACGATGACAGCGAAGTGAAGGGCGGCAACTTTAAATCTCATAATGCTTTCCCTAGATTGGCTAGGTGCCGTTATACGGCCATTCGGTTAGGGAACTATATAGGGCGATTTCTGTTGGCCAAAACCATCATCGATCTGAAACACGCCGATTTGACGCTTGGCAATGCCGCCGCCTCGGTCCACGTGCTGAAAGGCATCGATCTGGAGATCAGCGCCGGTGAATCCGTCGGTATCGTCGGTCCCTCGGGCTCCGGCAAATCGACGCTGCTGATGGTGCTTGCGGGCCTCGAAAAGCTCGACAGCGGCGAGATCAATATCAACGGCACGCCCCTGCATGCGCTGAGCGAGGATCAGGTTGCCGATTTTCGCGGCCGCAACATTGGCATCGTTTTCCAGTCCTTCCACCTGATCGCCAATATGACGGCGCTGGAAAATGTCGCAGTCCCCCTCGAGCTCGCCAATATTCCTAATCCCTTTGAGATCGCCCAGCGCGAATTGATATCCGTCGGCCTTGGCGAGCGTCTGAAGCACTATCCCGGCCAGCTCTCCGGCGGCGAACAGCAGCGCGTGGCAATCGCCCGTGCGCTCGCCCCTTCGCCTGCCCTGCTGATTGCCGATGAGCCGACCGGTAATCTCGATACCGATACCGGCCGGCAGATCGCCGACCTCCTGTTTTCCAAGCAAGCAGAACGCGGCATGACCCTGCTTCTCGTGACCCACGATATCGGCCTTGCCAATCGCTGCTCACGCCAGATCCGTGTCCGCTCCGGCCGCATCGAAGGCGATAGCGCCGTCCGCCAATCCGAGGCGGCGATTGCATGATCGTCACCCCGCGCATCTCGCTCGCCTTCCGTCTGGCCCTGCGCGAGCTGCGCGGCGGCCTCAGAGGCTTCTACATCTTCCTCGCATGTATCGCGCTCGGAACCGCGGCAATCGCGGCCGTCAATTCGGTATCGCAGTCGATTACCGATACGATCGCTTCGCAGGGACAGGAGCTTCTGGCCGGTGATGTCCGCTTCGAGCTCAACAACCGCGAAGCAACGCCGGAGGAGATGAATTTCCTCCGCGGCCTCGGCGAGGTCTCGGTTTCCACTGGCCTGCGCTCGATGGCCCGCAAGCCCGATGGTTCGGACCAGGCGCTGGTCGAGGTTAAGGCCGTCGACGATGCCTATCCGCTCTACGGCACGTTTGAAGCCGAACCGAACTATCCGCTCGCGTCCACGCTTGCCGGCGAAGGCGGCACTTTCGGCGCCGTCATCGCACCGCTGCTTCTGGAACGGCTGGGCCTGCAGATCGGCGACGAGCTTCTGCTCGGCAACGTCAAGCTCAGCATCACCGGCACGGTCAAGACGGAACCGGACGCGCTCTCCGAAGGCTTTGGTTTTGCCCCGCGCATGCTCGTCAGCCAGCGCGCACTTCAGGCATCTGGACTGATTCAGACCGGCAGCCTCGTGGAACATGCCTACAAGGTCAAGCTGGAGGACCGTAGTACCATGGGGGGCATCCAGGCGCGTGCGACCAAGGAATTCCCCTCGGCCGGCTGGTCGATCCGCACCAGCGATCGCGCAGCACCTTCGCTGACGGAAAACATTACCCGCTTCACGCAGTTCCTGACGCTGGTTGGGCTGACTGCGCTGATCGTGGGCGGTGTTGGCGTCGCCAATGCCGTGCGCGCCTTCCTCGATGCCAAGCGCACGACGATCGCGACCTTCAAATGCCTGGGTGCGCCGGCGGCCGTCGTGGTCTGGATCTATCTGTTTCAGATCGCCATCATCGCAACAGGCGGCATCCTGGTCGGCCTCGTGGTTGGCGCCCTATCGCCCATGCTGGCGGCGCAATTTCTCGCCCAATTCCTGCCGGTCTCTACCGATCCGACCCTCTATCCGGGCGCGCTGCTGCTTGCTGCCGTCTTCGGCATGCTGACGACGCTTGCCTTTGCGATTTTGCCGCTTGGCCATGCGCGCGAGGTGCCCGCGACCGCTCTCTTCCGCGAGCAGGGTTTTGAAGCCCGCCAGCTGCCCTCCTGGCCCTACGTTCTGTTGGCGGCGCTCTTCATGGCAGCACTCGCCGGCCTTGCCATTCTGACCGCCTATGACCGCTTCATTGCCGTTGTCTTCGTCGGTGCGATCATATTCGCCTTCGTCATCCTGCGTCTCGTCGCCGCTTTGATCGCCTGGCTGGCGCGCAGGAGCCCGCGTGTCAACTCGCCGGCACTCCGGTTGGCGATCGGCAATATCCATCGCCCCGGCGCGCTGACGCCCTCTGTCGTCCTGTCGCTCGGTCTTGGCCTTGCGCTGCTGGTGACGCTGACGCTGATCGATGGCAACCTGCGCCAGCAACTGACCGGCCGTATGAGTGAAGGCGCACCGAACTTCTTCTTCGTCGATATCCAGAGCACCGAGGTCGACGCCTTCCGCGACCTGATCCACACCCAATCGCCGAACGGCAAGCTGGTGGAAGTGCCGATGCTGCGCGGCCGCATCATCGCCTTCAATGGGCAGGACGTGACGAAGATGGATGTTCCGGCCGCCGGCCGCTGGGTCCTGAACGGCGACCGCGGCATCACCTATGAGGAGAGCCTGCCGGAGAGTTCTGCGCTCGTCGAGGGGCAATGGTGGCCCAAGGATTACAGTGGTGAACCGCTCGTTTCCTTCTCAGCCGAAGAGGCGCGAGAACTCGGTCTGAAGATCGGCGATACCGTCACCGTCAACGTGCTCGGACGTAACATCACCGCCAAGATCGCCAATCTGCGGCGGGTCGAGTGGGAATCGCTGTCGATCAACTTCGTCATGGTTTTCTCGCCGAACACCTTCCGCGGCGCACCGCATGCATGGCTGGCGACACTGACCGATCCCGCCGCGACCGAGGCTGAGGACGCCGCGATCCTGAAATCGGTGACAAATACCTATCCGACGATCACGAGCGTGCGCGTCAAGGACGCGATCGATATTGTCAACCAGCTGGTCGGAGAGCTGGCGACCGCAATCCGCGCTGCCGCCTCCGTCGCCCTCATCGCTTCGGTTCTCGTGCTGTCAGGCGCACTCGCTGCCGGCAATCGGGCGCGTACCCATGATGCGGTGGTGCTGAAAACGCTTGGTGCGACGAGAACCATGCTAATCCGTGCCTTCAGCTACGAATATCTGATCCTCGGCGTTGCGACGGCCATCTTCGCGCTCTTTGCCGGTGGTGTGGCCGCCTGGTTCATCGTCAGCCGCATCATGCACCTACCCTCGAGCTTCATGCCCGATGTTGCGGGCCTTACCCTCGTCACGGCGCTCGTCTTGACCGTCGGCATAGGGCTGATCGGCACCTGGCGCATCCTTGGACAGAAAGCGGCACCTGTTTTGCGCGAACTCTGATGGGTGCGAGGCTCAATTCACCTTACGGCGATTTAACCGAACGGCCGATTGCAAAGGCCTTGTCTGAAAAGGTCGAAAGCCTCATATTGTCAGCAGGCATGCTGAAGCTCCGCAGCGGCGCCCGGGTCGTGAACCCGACACCGTATTTCCATCGGAGCTTGTAAGAGGAAACTATGGCTGATCTTCGTAACTACCAAAGCCGTGCACAAACCGGCGAAGTGATTGATCAAGGCCTCCGCGCTTATATGCTCAAGGTCTACAACCTGATGGCGCTGGGCCTGGCGATCACTGGTTTGGCCGCTTATTTCTCATTCACCTTCGCCGTCCAGGGCAACGAACTCACCCAGTTCGGGGTGATGCTGTACCAGTCTCCCCTGCGTTGGGTCGTGATCCTTGCGCCTCTTGGGGCCGTGTTCTACTTGAGCTTCCGCATTAGCCGCATGAGCGTGGCCGCGGCACAGGCGACCTTCTGGATCTACGCCGCATTGGTCGGTCTGTCCCTGTCGTCGATCTTCCTGATCTACACACAGTCAAGCATCACGCAGACCTTCTTCGTGACGGCCGCATCCTTCGGCGCGTTGTCGCTTTACGGCTACACGACCAAGCGTGACCTGTCGGCGATGGGTTCGTTCCTGATCATGGGCCTCTTCGGCCTGATCATCGCTTCGCTGGTCAACATTTTCCTGGCTTCGTCGGCCCTGCAGTTCGCGGTCTCCGTGATCGGCGTGCTGATCTTCGCAGGCCTCACCGCCTACGATACACAGCGGATCAAGGAGATGTACTATGAAGCAGACGGTTATGACGTCGCGGGCCGCAAGGCCATCATGGGCGCGCTGACGCTCTACCTCGACTTCATCAACCTGTTCATGTTCCTGCTGCAGTTCATGGGTAACCGGAAATAAGCGGCTCACACTGAAACGGAAAAGGCGGCTTCGGCCGCCTTTTTTGTTGCGGCCGGTCTGCTGGAATGCTTCAACGAGAGCTCTTTCAACCGTGCCGATCGATCCGAAATGCCCCCTATTCTGCGCGACGCCGTTCCTTCCGATCTTCCCGCCATTACCGATATCTATCGCGAGTCCGTGCTGAACGGCACGTCCAGCTACGAAATCGTACCACCGACGCAGACGGAAATGGCAGGCCGTTTCTCCGCCATCCGCGAGCAGGGCTACCCTTACATGGCCGCGGTGGACGAGGGCGGAGCCCTGCTCGGCTATGCCTATGCTTCGGCCTTCCGCACGCGGCCGGCCTATCGCTGGCTGGTCGAGGATTCGATCTATCTGGGCACGGAGGCACGCGGGAAGGGCATCGGCAAGCTGTTGCTCGGAGAACTGATCTCCCGCTGCACTGTGTCCGGCTTCCGACAGATGACCGCAGTCATCGGCGGCGCGAGCCCGGCTTCAATCGCGCTTCACCGCTCGCTCGGTTTCGAAGAGATTGGCCTGATGAAGGGCGCCGGCTACAAGCACGGCCGCTGGCTTGATACGATGCTGATGCAGCGGGAACTCGGCGAAGGAACGGAAACCCATCCCGATCCCGAGGCTTATCCCGGCTCGCTGTTCAAGGGGTGAACTTGTCTATTTATCGACGAGTTTCAACGACTTGTCGAAGACCTTCAGCACCGGTGCGAGTTCATGGCCGCGCTTCAGGATCATGCCGTTGATATTCACCACCGAAAAGGCGCCCTGCTTTCCGGCAAGCTTCGGATTCTTCTCGATGCGGAAAAGCGGCATTTCGCCTGAGCGCTTGAAGACGGAGAAGACCGCCTTCTCCTTGGTATGGTCGATGGCATAGTCTTTCCACTCGCCTTCGCCCACCATGCGACCATAGATCCACAGAATCTGGTCGAGTTCCCGCCGATGAAATGTCACCGGCATCGGCTCTTTGTTTTGTCTGTATTCCCTGAGATCAACGACGGTTGAAGAGCTATTGTCGACGGAGCGGCTTTCGCCGTGTCGCAAATCCGGCGTATCTGTCATCAGACTCCCGAGGCCTCCACGTGTGACAGGAGAATGACAGTTTGCCCAAGCCACGGCAAATTGCAAGGGCGCAGAGCATCACACTGGGGACGAAACCGGCTTTCTCCGGTGTGCCGCATTTCAGTCAAAACAGCGCCTCATTTCCAAGAGAACTATAGGTTCCAGTTTGGCGCCAGCGCGCCAAAGGGCCCGGCGGAGCGTATCGACCTTAACCCCAGCCCCGAATACGCTTGGCCGGGCCGCCTCACATTCATCCGTAACCGGATGAAGTTACTAGATATTTTTTCCAGCCATGACGACGGCAGCGCCGAGGATTGCTCCCGGATCGCCGTTCGGCGTCGCAGACTGCAAGAGAATCGCTGATCCCTCCAAATCCGGTTTTTCCATCACACTCGCCGGAAGGGTGAGTGTCGTGGCCTTGCCGTCCCACATGCCGACGGTCTCCACATCGGTCACACTATGGAGGTAGGAAATCTTCTGGCCACTATTTTCGCCCTTCTCGACGTTGATCGTTTTTTCCTTGTCGAAATAGACGATCACGACATTGGCCTTGCCCTGACCGGCGCCAAGTTTGATCTCCAGTTCGTCGCCGCGCATGCGCGCGCTGACGGGCACGATTAGACCTTTGCCTTCACCCGCGTAGCTGTCCAGCTTGCCGTTGATGCCGGCGAGATCGGCGCCTGCAATATGGTCACGGCCGTTGACGATCACCTGTGGTGTATAGACGTTACTGCGGCCCATCATGCGGGCATAACCGTACTGACGCTCGGTATTTTCCTTCGAACTCAGCGTATCGGCCCAGCCGAGATAGTTCCAGTAATCGACGTGATAGGCGAGTGCGATGACATCGCCTTGGCTGACGAGCTTGCGGAATGCGGCATCGGCCGGCGGACAGGAGGCGCAGCCCTGCGACGTAAACAGCTCAACGACGCCTTTCGGCGCGCCGTCTTCGGCCAAGAGCGGACCTGCAAAGGCAAGCCCGGCTACCAGCGGGATCAAAAAACGCGGGGACATTCACCAGCACCTCTTTTTCAGCGCCGGTAATAGTCCTGACCGCCGGCTCCGAGATATGAACGTACGAATAATCCTTCCAGATCCAAACGCAAAGTCACGAACGGGTGAGACGGTGCCCCTGGCTGAGGACGGCCGAAACACATCGCCGTGAGCTTGAAAGCAGCCGCGTTTTCCGCAAAGAAAAACCGCCGGAAAATGGCTTTCCGGCGGTCATTATCGACTGAGTGTCTTAACAATCAGGCTGCGAGATCGCGCAGAACCGTCTGCAGAATACCGCCATTGTTGAGGTAGACGACCTCATCAAGCGTGTCGACGCGCGACAGCAGCGGAACTTCCTTCACCGTGCCGTCGGCGTAGGTGATCTTGGCGATCTTCTTTTCGCGCGGCTTGATGTTTTCGAGCCCTTCGATGGTAACGAGTTCGTCACCCTTCAGGTTGAGGCTCTGCCAGGTCGTGCCCTCTTCGAAGACGAAGGGGATGACGCCCATGCCGACCAGGTTCGAACGATGGATACGCTCGAAGCTCTGGGCGATGACGGCCTTGACGCCGAGCAGATTGGTGCCCTTCGCAGCCCAGTCACGCGAAGAACCGTTGCCATATTCCACGCCGGCGAAGATGACGAGCGGAACGCCCTCGGCCTTGTACTGCATGGCCGCATCGTAGATCGAAGTCTCTTCCTTGGACGGATAGTGGATAGTGTAGCCGCCTTCCTTGCCGTTTGCACCGAGCATGAAGTTGCGGATGCGGATGTTGGCGAAGGTGCCGCGCATCATGACTTCATGATTGCCGCGACGCGTGCCGTACTGGTTGAAGTCGGCCACGGCGACGTCATGGCCGAGCAGGTAAGCTCCAGCAGGCGAAGCAGCCTTGATCGAACCGGCCGGAGAAATGTGGTCGGTGGTGATCTTGTCCCCGAAGAGACCCAGAATGCGTGCGCCCTTGATGTCGGAGGTGCCGGTGCCCTTCTTGCCCATGCCGACGAAGTACGGCGGGTTCTGGACGTAGGTCGACTGATCGTCCCAAGCATAGGTCTGGCCGGCAGGAACGTTGACCGCCTGCCAGTTCTCGTCGCCCTTGAAGACGTCGGCATACTTGGTTTCGTAGAGCTCGCGGGTGACGTACTTCTGGATGAAGTCCTGCACTTCGTGCGAGGTCGGCCAAATATCCTTGAGGTAAACAGGGTTGCCGTTCTGGTCTTCACCGATCGGCTCCTTCGTCAGGTCCTTCTGGACCGTACCGGCAAGCGCGTAGGCGACGACGAGGGGCGGCGAAGCGAGATAGTTCGCCTGGACGTCAGGAGAAATACGGCCTTCGAAGTTACGGTTGCCCGAGAGCACGCCGGAAACGATGAGGCCCTTGTCGTTGATCGTCTTGGAGATCGGCGCCGGCAGCGGACCGGAATTACCGATGCAGGTCGTGCAGCCGAAGCCGACGAGGTTGAAGCCGAGCTTATCGAGATCGGCCTGTAGGCCGGACTTGGCAAGATATTCGCCGACGACTTGCGATCCCGGAGCAAGCGAGGTCTTGACCCACGGCTTGGTCTTCAGACCCTTGGCAACGGCGTTGCGAGCGAGAAGGCCGGCAGCGATCAGAACCGACGGGTTGGAGGTGTTGGTGCAGGATGTGATGGCGGCAATAGCCACGTCACCATGGCCGAGGTCGAAATCCGTACCTTCGACTGCGTAGCGATTGGAAAGCTGGCCGGGCTTCTTGTAGTCGGCATCCATCGAAGCAGCAAAGCCAGCAGCGATGTTTTCGAGAGCGATGCGGCCTTCCGGACGCTTCGGGCCGGCCATCGACGGGACGACGTCACCGAGGTCGAGTTCGAGCGTGTCGGTAAAGACGAGGTCGGAACCGTCGCCTTCGCGCCACATGCCCTGGGCCTTCGAATAGGCTTCGACGAGCGCGATACGGTCATGCGTGCGGCCGGACATGGTGAGGTAGTTGATGGTTTCGCCATCGACCGGGAAGAAGCCGCAAGTCGCTCCATATTCTGGCCCCATGTTGCCGATCGTCGCGCGATCCGCGAGCGGCATGTTGTCCATGCCCGGACCGAAGAATTCGACGAACTTGGAAACGACGCCCTTCTTGCGCAGCATCTGCACCACGGTCAGAACGAGGTCGGTCGCGGTCACACCTTCCTTCAGCTTGCCGGTCAGCTTGAAGCCGATGACTTCAGGCAGGAGCATCGAGACCGGCTGGCCGAGCATGGCGGCTTCAGCTTCAATGCCGCCGACACCCCAGCCGAGGACGCCGAGACCGTTGATCATGGTCGTATGCGAGTCGGTGCCGACGCAGGTGTCCGGATAGGCAATCGTTTCGCCGTCCTCTTCTTTCGTCCAGACGGTCTGGCCGAGATATTCGAGGTTGACTTGGTGACAGATGCCGGTGCCCGGAGGAACGACGCGGAAATTCTTGAATGCCTGCTGGCCCCACTTCAGGAAGCGGTAACGCTCGCCGTTGCGCTGATATTCCAGCTCGACGTTCTTGGCGAAAGCCTGCGGCGTGCCGAATTCATCGACGATGACGGAGTGGTCGATGACGAGATCGACGGGAACGAGCGGGTTGATCTTTTCCGGATCGCCGCCGAGAGAAACCATCGCATCGCGCATTGCAGCGAGATCGACGACAGCGGGAACGCCTGTGAAGTCCTGCATCAGCACACGGGCCGGGCGATAGGCGATCTCGTTCTCGACGGCGCCCTTGTTGTTCAGCCATGCGGCAACAGCAAGGATATGTTCCTTGGTGACCGACTGACCATCTTCGAAGCGCAGCAGATTTTCCAGCAGCACCTTCATCGAATAGGGGAGCTTCGATACGCCGGGCAGGCCATTTGCCTCAGCCTTGGGCAGGCTGTAGTAGACATAGTCCTTTCCACCAACGGAAAGCGTGGACCGACAATTGAAACTGTCAAGAGATTTAGACACGAGAGACCCCGTTTCTGATAGCCAACACAGTCGTGCGAACGCCTATGCACTTAATGCACATCAGGATGCGGGTACGGCCATTTCCGCTGTCCGCACGTGAGGAAAAAACCCCAAGTTCGGCGCAAGGATGAAATTCACGCCGACCGCTGGCGTGGTTGCAGGTCTTATAGATAATTTCGTAAAGAGTTGCCATAGCGACAAAGGTCAAAATTGGACATTTTTTGAGCCTGCTGGCAGCGCAACGAAGAAAGAACCGATGCATGCATCTTACCGCTGAAAATCTGGCTGCCCGACGCGGGGAAGATCTGATTTTCGTTAACGTTTCCTTTCACTTGCAGGCCGGCGAAGCACTTATTCTGACGGGTAAAAACGGATCAGGAAAATCCACTTTATTGCGCGTGGTGGCGGGCCTGCTGAGGCCTGAAAAAGGCTCTGTCACAGTCATTGATTCGCCCGGTGGCGAAGCCGGCCCGGCAGCCGAAGCGAGCCACTACCTTGGTCATCGCAACGCGATGAAAAATGAACTTACGGTTGCGGAAAATCTGGACTTCTGGCGATCCTTCCTTGGACCCGGCAAAACCGCAGGCCTGAGCATCGAAGAAGCCGCAGAAGCGGTGGGCCTACCTGGCATCACGCATCTTCCCTTCGGCTATCTCTCCGCCGGCCAGCAGCGCCGATTTGCCTTTGCCAAGCTCTTGGTCGCACATCGCCCAATCTGGATCCTCGACGAGCCGACCGCAGCACTCGATGCCAGCGCAGACAAATTGTTTGCAGGGCTGATCGAGACGCACCGCCGGGAAGGTGGCATCGTGATTGCCGCGACGCATCAGCCGCTTGGGCTCGAAAATGCGCGAGAGTTGCGCATGACTGGGTTTGCGGGCGTCGACCAGGGAGTATGGGGATGATCGCCCTTTTCCTTCGCGACCTCAGACTTTCCGTTCGTGCCGGCGGTGGAGCATTGATCGGCATTCTCTTCTTCCTGACGATCGTCGCCGTCATTCCCTTCGGCGTCGGTCCCGATCTTGCATTGCTTTCACGCATCGGCCCAGCCATCGTCTGGATTGGCGCGTTGCTTGCGGCCCTTCTCGGGCTCGATCGTCTGTTTCAGGCGGAGCGTGATGACGGCTCCCTTGATCTGATGCTCATGCAGGAGACGCCGCTAGTACTGACCGTGCTCATCAAATGCGCCGCGCACTGGACGGCAACCAGCCTGCCGCTCGTCATCGCCTCACCATTGCTCGGTCTCTTCATGAACATGAACGAGACGGCGATCGGCGCGACCATGCTCACCCTCCTCGTTGGCTCGCCCGCCATTACCTTCATCGGCGCAGTTGGCGCGGCCGTCGCCGTCGCCTTGCCGCGCGGTGGCCTGCTTGTGTCGGTGCTGATCCTGCCGCTGGCGATTCCCGTGCTGATCTTCGGCGTCAGCGCTACCTATGCAGCGGTCGTTGGGCCATCACCTTTCCTGCCACCATTTCTGATCCTCATTGCCCTGACGCTTTTCTTCGCGGTCATCGGTCCGGCAGCTGCCGCCCTTGCGCTCAGAAACACGGCGGATTGATCGTCGCTTCGATTGCGGCTTCCGGCGGATAAAGGTAAGGAAGCGGATATGAGCGAAACGAGCTTTGCAATCAGCAAATTCAGTGATCTTGCCAACCCGACGCGGTTTCTGGCGCTGGCATCGCGCGTCATTCCATGGCTGGCGGGTATCACCGCCCTCAGTTTTATCGTCGGGCTCTATCTGAGCTTCTCGACCGAGGGCGACTACCAGCAGGGCGAAACGGTGCGCATCATGTATGTGCATGTGCCTGCCGCCTGGCTTTCGATGATGTGCTACACGATCATGAGCATTTCGGCGATCGGCACGCTCGTATGGCGCCATCCGCTGGCGGACGTATCGGCGAAAGCTGCGGCGCCGCTCGGTGCTGCCTTCACCTTGCTTGCGCTTGTCACCGGCTCTCTCTGGGGTAAGCCCATGTGGGGCACATGGTGGGTGTGGGATGCGCGGTTGACCTCGGTCTTCATTCTCTTCCTGATGTATCTCGGCCTGATCGCTTTGAACCGCGCCATGGATGAGCCCTCAAAGGCTGCACGCGTTACCGCGGTCCTCACCCTCGTCGGCTTCGTCAATATTCCGATCATTAAGTTCTCCGTCGACTGGTGGAACACGTTGCATCAATCGGCAAGCGTCCTGCGTCTCGACGGCCCCGCGATCGATCCGGAATTCCTGCGTCCGCTGCTTATCATGGCGATCGCTTTCACCCTGCTGTTCTTCACGCTGCATCTGATGGCGATGAGAAATGAGATCTGGCGCCGTCGCATCGCCTCCCAGCGCCGCATGGCTGCCCGTATGGCAGGCCAAGAGGAATAGAGATGGGCTCCTACGCTTTCTACGTCTACGGCTCCTACGGCTTTGCCGCCCTCGTGACGATTGCGGTGACACTCTGGACCTGGTCTGATGGGCGCGCCCGCCAGAAGGAATTGGCCGCGCTCGAAGCCGCCGGCATCCGCCGCCGTTCCGCACGACCGAAGGACGGCGAATGACCGAGACTGCCCAAGAGAATAAACAAAAGAGCCGCGGCATCAGGCGCTATGCGCTTGCGCTGATTCCGCTTGTCGTTTTTGGTGGCATTGCCGCGACTGCAGCGAAAATGCTCTACGACCAGGATTTCCACGGCAAGAATATCGCGGAAATCCCCTCCGCCTTGATCGGAACGAAAGCACCGTCGCTGAACCTGCCACCGCTCGAGGGCTCTAAGCTGCCGGCGCTGACGGATGAAGCGATCAAGGGCAAGCTCACCCTCGTCAACGTCTTCGCTTCCTGGTGCATTCCATGCCGCGACGAGCATCCTCTCCTCAAGCAATTAGCCGAGGATGGACGGCTGAACATCGTCGCAATCAATTATAAGGACAAGAACGAGAACGCCCTGCGTTTCCTCGGCGAACTCGGCAATCCCTACCACGCCATCGGCGTCGACCCGAACGGCAAGGCGGCGATCGACTGGGGTGTCTACGGCATTCCGGAGAGCTATCTCGTCGCGCCCGACGGTACGATCATCTACAAGCGCGTCGGACCCTTCGACGATATCAGCCTGAAGGAAGGCCTTTTCCCGGCAATGGAAAAGGCGCTCGGTAAGCCGGCTTCCTAAGCCCCGCCCTGCCAGACCTTGATCGCCTCGACCGGCCAGATCAACATCAGCACATTGAGTGTCAGATTGTCCCGGATCACGTAGCCGGTGAAAATCTCGAAGAAGATGGCAATAGCGATGGTCAGCACTACCGGCGCTCTTGAGGCAAAGAAGAAGCCGACAGCCATGAAGATCGTATCCATGGCTGAATTGATAATGCTGTCGCCGTAATAATCGAGCGAGATCGTCGCCGTGCGATAGCGATCGATGATCAGAGGTGAATTTTCCAGAAGCTCCCAGCCCGATTCGATCAGCATAGCCAGAAGCAACCGCGCCGCGAGCGGCTTGCCGCGAAGCAGGAGATGCCCAAGCCCGTAAAACAGGAAGCCATGGATAATATGTGACGGTGTGTACCAGTCGGACAGATGCTGGGAATTGCCGCTGGAATTGACTGTGCCTTCCCAAAGTTTGACGTAGCCGCAGGTGCAGATCGGCACCCGGCCCATCATATATTCGGCAACGATCTGGAAGACCAGGACTGCGAGGCAGACGGAAAACCAGAATATCTGATTCCGTGACCGGTCGGCTGCGTCGATAACGGTCACTTCTCGCTTTCCGCCTCGGTTGGAATGCTGTGCTTCAGCACCAGCGGCATCTGCGCCATCGTGAAGATGATGGTGATCGGCATCGTGCCCCAAACCTTGAAGGCCACCCAGAAATTATCCGAGAAATTGCGCCAGACGACTTCATTCAGCACTGCGAGGAAAAGAAAGAAGATGCCCCAGCGGATTGTCAGCTTGCGCCAGCCTTCGGCATCGAGTTGGAAGGCTGCGTTGAAGACATAACCAAGCAGCGATTTGCCAAAGGCAAGGCCACCAAGCAGGGCAAAGCCGAACAGCGCATTGACGATCGTCGGCTTCATCTTGATGAAGGTTTCGTTCTGCAGCCAAATCGACAGCGAGCCGAAGATCAGCACGACGATGCCGGAAACGAAGGGCATGATTGGCAGGTGGCCGAGCACGATCTTGGACACCAGGAGTGAGATGATGGTCGCCGCCATGAAAAGACCGGTCGCCACGAAAAGCGGGCCACCGAGCTCTGCCAAAGTCGGAAAGCGTGCAACCAGCCACTCGCCGCGCAGATTGGCAAAAAAGAAGACCAGAAGCGGTCCAAGTTCCAGCGCCAGTTTCAGAAGCGGATGATGCCGGTCTGCGGCACTGGGGGTGATATCGCTTTCAGTCGTCATACTTCTTCAAACCTGCTTTTTCTTGCAATGCATGCGAGCCATCGACGGCTAATCTGTGGCATCACTGGCCGATGCCGGCAATAGCCTGCGCAAAATCCTCGGCCTCGAATGGTTCGAGATCATCAACTCCTTCGCCGACACCGATGAAATAGACCGGCAGTTTGTGCTTGGCGGAGATTGCCACCAGAATGCCGCCGCGCGCCGTACCGTCAAGCTTGGTCATGATCAGCCCGCTGACGCCGGCGACGTTACGGAAGATCTCGACCTGATTGAGCGCGTTCTGACCCGTCGTCGCATCGAGCGTCTGAAGGACAGTATGTGGTGCATCCGGATCGAGCTTGCCGAGCACACGCACGATCTTTTCAAGCTCAGCCATCAGCTCCGCCTTGTTCTGCAGGCGGCCTGCCGTGTCGATGATCAGTACATCGCATTTCCTGGCTTTCGCCTGCTCGAACGCGTCATAGGCAAGGCCCGCGGCATCCGCACCAAGCTTCGTACCGATGAATTCGGATCTGGTGCGATCGGCCCAGATCTTCAACTGCTCGATGGCAGCGGCACGGAACGTATCGCCCGCCGCCAGCATGACCTTGAGTCCGGCACCCGAAAGCTTGGCCGCCAGTTTGCCGATTGTCGTCGTTTTTCCAGTGCCATTGACGCCTACGACGAGAATGACATGCGGCTTGTGGGAAAGATCGAGCTGCAAGGGCTTGGCAACCGGCGCCAGCACCTTGGCGATTTCGCTCGCCATGATGCGGCTGACATCCTCGCCGGTCACGTCCTTGCCGTAGCGTTCCGAAGCGAGCGTATCGGTCACCCGCATCGCGGTCTCCACACCAAGATCGGCCTGGATCAGCAGATCCTCGAGATCCTGCAGTGTGTCATCATCCAGCTTGCGCTTGGTGAAGAGTGCGGCGATCTGAGCGGTGAGCTGCGAGGACGTGCGCGCCAGACCGTTGCGCAGGCGCTGGAACCAGGAGAGCCTCGGCTGTGACGCGACGACCGGTTCCGGTTCAGCTACCCGTCCGGTCGCGAAACCTTTGGGAAGAATGGGATCTACTGCCGGTTCGTCGGAGGCTGCGGCCTCCTCCGTCCTGCCGGACATCTCCTCCGCTGCGGAGATCGGTTTGGGTCGAGAATCCTGTTCGCCATTGACCGTCGTGTCCGGTGTCTCCGGAATTTCTTCCGGAAACACCTCCGTGGGCTCCACTCTGCCTTCCGCTTCTACGGCAACGTCACTCTCCGAACGATCTTCCCCGGGGAGATGTCCGGCAGGGACGGAGGGGGACGCCTTCGCAACGTCATCGGTGCTCGCTTCCGCCTCGGCTTCCAAGAGCGACAATGGCACGACGCCCACATCGTCAAGATCACCGGCGGTCGGAAGCAGGCCCGGCTCAGTCTCGAGGGGCTCTGGTTCCGTCGCCCGGCCCTCACCGGCATCCGCCGCCGGACCTCCAGCCGTGTCCATTTCTTCGGCCAAAACCGGATCGGCAGCAACCGGCAGGTCCTCGTCGCGCGAACGCGGCTCCAGGTCCTTTTCCACGGCCTCCGGCACAGGTTCTTCCACCGGCTTACCGAAGGTGAAGACCTTTTTGATGAAACTGAGCGCCATGAGCTGTCCGTGAAGTCAGGCCGCCGCGGCAGCCGTCAATTGCATGTCGAGATGCTTGCCGTTGTGACCGGTGATCATCGCTTCGACGATATCGCGCGGACGAAGACCGGGAACAGTGACAAGCGTGAAGTTTTCGGTATGGGCAAGACCGTTGTTTTCTACCAGCAGCCATTGCCGCGTTCCGACCATCTTGTCCAGATGGCGCTGGTGCAGCATCTGTCCAGTGGCGCGCAGCCGGGCCGCGCGATCCTTGATGAGCGAACGGTCGAGCTGCGGCATGCGCGCAGCAGGGGTTCCGGCCCGCGGGCTGTAGGGGAAGACGTGCAGATACGCGATGTCGGCCTCTTCCGCTAACTGTACCGCATTCGCAAACATATCCTCGGTCTCGGTCGGAAAGCCGGCGATCATGTCGGCACCGAAGCTCATCTCCGGCCGCAGGCGGCGCACATCTTCGATGAAGCGAAGAGCATCGGCGCGCAGGTGGCGGCGTTTCATCCGCTTCAGGATCAGGTCGTCGCCATGCTGCAGGGACAGATGAAGATGCGGCATGAAGCGCGGTTCGTCAGCGATGAGGTCCATGAGGTGACGATCTGCCTCGATACTATCGATCGAAGAGAGCCGCAGGCGACGGATATCCGGCACCTGCTTCAGCAGCGTCTTTGCAAGCAACCCGAGCGTCGGTTCGCCGGGAAGGTCTGCGCCATAGCTCGTGGCATCGACGCCGGTCAGGACGATTTCGCGATAGCCGCTTTCGACGAGATTGCGTGCCTGATCGACCACTGCACCCATCGGCACCGAGCGCGAATTTCCGCGGCCATAGGGAATGATGCAGAAGGTGCAGCGATGATCGCAGCCGTTCTGTACCTGGATGAAAGCACGCACGTGACCGTCGATGTGCTTGACCATCTGTGGTGCGGTGTGCCGCACGCTCATGATGTCGTTGACGCGCAGCTTCTCTTCCGCCGAAACGCCGAAATCCGGAAGTCCACGATAAGAGGCTGCCTTCAGCTTCTCTTCGTTGCCGAGCACGGCATCAACCTCGGGCATTTCTGCGAAGGTCTGCTTCTCCGTCTGGGCGGCGCAGCCGGTAACGATGATGCGGGCATGTGGATTATCGCGACGCGCGCGGCGGATTGCCTGTCGGGCCTGGCGCACAGCCTCGCCCGTCACAGCGCAGGTATTGACCAGAATAGCATTGTTAAGCCCGGCCGCTTCCGCCTGCGATCTCATGACTTCGGATTCATAGGTATTGAGACGGCAGCCGAAGGTGATGACCTCTACGCCGCTCACCGCGCTTGCGCTCCGAGCGTGGCGTCGCGCGACCACGTGCCGGTCGACGGATCAACGATGCCGGACCATTCCCATTCGGCAGGACCAGTCATGACGACATGATCATCCTCGCGCCAGTTGATCGTCAACGGCTGGCGGATCGGGCTGGAGGCAACGTCGATGGTCACCCTACGGCCAGTGCGGCCGGTACGCGCTGCGCTGACGGCAGAGGCACAGGCGGCCGATCCGCAGGCAAGCGTCAGGCCCGCGCCGCGTTCCCAGGTGCGCGTCCGCAGCGCCGAATCCGAGATCACTTGCGCCAGCGTGATATTGGCCTTTTCCGGGAAGATCGGATGGTTTTCGAGCAGCGGTCCGAAACGTTCGAGATCGAAGCTCATCGGATCGCGGTCGACCCAGAAGATCGCATGCGGATTGCCCATGGACATGGCCGAAGGCGAATGCAGCACCGGATTGTCGATAGGCCCGATCTGCAGCTCGATACGGCTCGTGTCATGGAACTCCTCAGCGAGCGGAATGCGATTCCACTCGAAGACTGGCCGGCCCATATCGACAGAGATCGTCCCATCCTCGTGCTCGACCGCATTCAGGATGCCGGCAACCGTCTGGAAGGTGAAGGCCTTCTTACCGGTTTCGGCAGCCAGAGCCTGCACCACGCAACGCGTGCCATTGCCACAGGCCTGCGCCTTGGTGCCATCGGAATTCAGGATATCGATATAGGCGTCGGTGCCCTCCGCCTTCGGATCATGGATCGCCATGATCTGATCGAACTGAGTCTCGGCATCAGCATTGAGCGCGATCGCAGCCTGTGGCGTCACCTTGCCGGTCCGACCGCGCATGTCGACAACCAGGATCTTGTTGCCAAGCCCGTTCATCTTCGCGAATTCGACCGTGTTGCTCATTTGACTAATTCCGCTACGTTTTGGCTGTATATGGCGGAAATGCTCGGGGATTACCAGTGGGTGAGCGCCGAGCGATGTTTGCCCTCTTGCCGACACATGCGGTGAGACCCCGCGAAATCAGAACGGGTGAGCGTTGATGGCCTATGGAAATCCGGCAAATCCAGATTCAGCGCAGCATGCATCGGAACTGAGAGATGCCGCATGGGCTTCGACGATGGCAGCGGTGATGACCTTTCTGAGCTCATAGACGAACAAACGGGATCGTTTGCGATCCAGATCCTGTGCAGCTTTTGCCAGATTCAGGCCTTCCTTCAGGACAATAGTATGGGCACGCGCCAGCCCCAGCTTTCGATATCCCGATTTATCATTTGATATCTCCGCCCATTCATTCGGCATCAAGGATATTCGCGAATCATTTTACAGGATGTACTTAAATAGAAAGTAGAATCAGAAGCGGAGTATCTTGCAACCGGCCTTTTGAGGGAATTCAGGGCGCTGATCGACATATTTTTTCTTCAAAATTCGAAACAGCGGCGAATTTTTAAAAGATGGGATATTGCGTGTGTACTGCCTTTGCCGCGACCGTTTGGCTGACAGGATCTGCCCATAGGCGCTTGCCTTAGGCTTCGGAAAAATTCGTCGGCGGCAGCTCCGGACGCATTCGCCTTGACTTTCCCGCCGCTTTCCTGTTTATCGCGCCCAATCCGCGACGAGTAACAGACTCCGAGCCGCCGACCGGGACTGGATTCCGGAGGTCAACATCCGACAGCGCGTCGCGCCCTCGGGTGCTTTTTGGCTTTGCGTCTTGTTTTCGTCAAGGAAAAGCACGACGTTTCGGACATCCCAAATCTCCCCGAAACGTAGCAAGGAAGAGCCGATGTTTGAGAACCTCCAGGACCGTCTTGGTTCCATCCTGAATGGACTGACAGGCCGTGGCGCGCTTTCGGAAAGTGATGTTTCCGCGGCGCTGCGCGAGGTTCGCCGTGCGCTTTTGGAAGCCGACGTTTCGCTGGAAGTCGTCCGCTCCTTTACTGATCGCGTCCGCGAAAAGGCCGTCGGCGCCGAGATCCTGAAGTCGATCAAGCCCGGCCAGATGGTCGTCAAGATCGTCCATGACGAGCTGATCGAGATGCTCGGCGGCGAAGGTGTCGGCGTCGATCTGCGTGCCGCCGCCCCCGTCGTCATCATGATGGTCGGTCTGCAGGGCTCCGGTAAAACGACGACGACCGCAAAGATCGCCAACCGCCTGACGACGCGCGAGAAGAAGAAGGTGCTGATGGCATCGCTCGACACGCGCCGCCCGGCCGCGCAGGAGCAGCTTCGCCAGCTCGGCGCCCAGGCCAATATCGACACGCTGCCGATCATTGCCGGCCAGTCGCCGACCGATATCGCCGCTCGCGCCGTCCAGGCAGCCAAGCTCGGCGGTCATGACGTCGTCATTCTCGACACCGCCGGCCGTACTCATATAGACGAACCCTTGATGGTCGAAATGGCCGATATCAAGAAGAAGTCGAACCCGCACGAAATCCTGCTGGTCGCTGACAGCTTGACCGGTCAGGACGCCGTTAACCTCGCCCGCAGTTTCGATGAGCGCGTCGGCATTACCGGCCTTGTTCTGACCCGCATGGACGGTGACGGCCGCGGTGGCGCGGCTCTTTCCATGCGCGCCGTCACCGGTAAGCCGATCAAGCTGATCGGTGTCGGCGAACGGATGGGCGAGCTGGAGGAATTTCACCCCCGCCGTATTGCAGACCGTATCCTCGGCATGGGCGATATCGTCTCGCTTGTCGAGAAGGCGGCCGAGAACATCGACGCTGAGAAGGCGGCCGCAATGGCCGCCAAGATGGCCAAGGGCAAGTTCGACCTGAACGACCTCGCCGATCAGCTGAAGCAGATGCAGAAGATGGGCGGCATGGGCGGCATCATGGGTCTGATGCCCGGCATGGGCGGCATGAAGGACAAGATGGCTGCCGCTGGCCTCGACGACCGCCTCTTCAAGCGCCAGCTCGCCATCATTTCCTCGATGACCAAGGCCGAGCGCTCCAATCCCGACCTTCTCAAGCATTCGCGCAAGAAGCGCATCGCCGCCGGCTCCGGCACCGATGCCGCCGACATCAACAAGCTTCTGAAAATGCATCGCCAGATGGCTGATATGATGAAGATGATGGGGGGCAAGGGCAAAGGCGGCCTGATGAAGCAGATGATGGGCGGCCTCGCCGGCAAGATGGGGCTGGGGGGCCTCGGCGGCATGGGCGGCATGCCCGATCTCTCGAATAGCGACCCGAAGCAGCTGGAAGCTCTGCAGAAGCAGGCTGAAGCCGCGGGTCTCGGAAAGCCGGGTGGGGGTATGCCCGGTCTAGGCGGAGGCCTGCCGGGCGGATTGCCCGGCCTTGGCGGCGCAAAGCTGCCAGGCCTCGGTGGTGGTTTCTCGGGTCTGCCCGGATTGCCCAAGAAGAAATGAAAGGATCGCCTGCCCCATGATTGATCCAGACGTCAAAGCCCAGCTCGCCAAGTATCGCCAATCGATCGACAACATCGATGCGGCACTTGTGCATGTTCTTGCCGAACGTTTCCGCTGCACCAAGGAGGTCGGCGTGCTGAAGGCAAAATACAATCTGCCGCCGGCCGATCCGGCGCGCGAGGAATACCAGATTGCCCGCCTTCGACAGCTTGCCGAAGATGCGCATCTGGACCCGGATTTCGCCGAGAAGTTCCTGAACTTCATCATCAAGGAAGTCATCCGGCATCATGAGCAGATCGCTGCGGACCACGCCGCGGCACAATGAACCATACCGCCTCACGAAGCGGTCAAGAAAAGCCTAAGGAGTAAAGAACATGGCACTGAAAATTCGTCTCGCACGCGGTGGTTCCAAGAAGCGCCCGTATTACCACGTCGTTCTCGCTGATGCCCGCAGCCCGCGCGACGGCCGCTTCCTTGAGAACCTCGGTTCCTGGAACCCGATGCTTGCCAAGGACGACGAAAAGCGCGTTCAGCTGAACGGCGAGCGCATCAAGCACTGGCTCGACCAGGGCGCACTCCCGACCGACCGCGTCCTGCGTTTCCTTGACGAAGCCGGCATCTCCAAGCGCGAAGCCCGCAACAACCCGGAAAAGGCAAAGCCGGGCAAGAAGGCTCAGGAGCGCGCTGCCGAGAAGGCTCAGAAGGCTGCTGACGCCGCTGAAGCTGCTGCTTCCGCCGAATAATCGGTTTCAAATTCATCTGAACGGGCGGCATGGCGACATGCCGCCCGTTTCCGTTTCCATTCCCGCGCACTTCGTTTATGAGAGGCGTGATCTCAGCTTCTTGCCCGCGTTCGAATGAAGGAACCCATGACCAAGCTTGAAAACCCGGTGCTGATGGCCACCGTCGGTGGCGCCCAGGGCATTCGCGGCGAGGTGCGTGTAAAGGCCTATACAGCCGATCCGACCGCGCTCGGCGACTACGGCCACCTGCACAGCATGGATGGGCGCATTTTCGAGATTCTTGAACTGCGCGAGATGAAGAATATGGTCGTAGTCCGCTTTCGAGGCATTAATGACCGCAACGCAGCCGAGGCGCTGAACGGCCTGGAACTCTATATTGAGCGCGACAACCTCTCGGACGAGGAACTGGAGGACGACGAGTTCTTCTATGCCGACCTGGAGGGACTTGAAGCTTTCGACGACCAGGGCGTCAGCTACGGCACGGTGACTGGCGTCTTCGATTTCGGCGCCGGCGATCTGCTGGAGCTTAAGGGTCCGGGCAAACGTCCGGTCCTGATTCCCTTCTCGGAAGCTTCGGTGCTGGAAATCGACCTCGAGGCTGGCAAGCTGCTGATCGACCCGCTTGCCGCCGGCCTCGTCGACGATCCCGACGACCTCAAGGGGCTGGCACCTGGCAAGCCGAAGAAAAAGAAGTAAGCGCCATGGCTTTCCGGGCGACCGTGCTGACACTCTACCCGGAAATGTTTCCGGGCCATCTGGGCTTTTCGCTCGCTGGTAAGGCGGTCGAACGCGGACAATGGTCGCTCGATACCGTACAGATCCGCGACTTCACCACTGACAAACACCGCACTGTCGATGACACGCCGGCTGGCGGCGGGGCCGGCATGGTGCTGAAGCCCGATGTGCTCGCCCGTGCCATTGACAGCGCCTCTGAAAACGACGACCGCCCGCGCCTGCTGATGAGCCCGCGCGGCAAACCGCTGACGCAGGAGCGAGTCCGTGAGCTGGCTGCCGGTGATGGGGTGATCATTGTCTGCGGCCGCTTCGAAGGCGTCGATCAGCGGGTGATCGAAGCGCGCGAACTTGAGGAAGTCTCGATCGGCGATTATGTGCTTTCCGGTGGCGAGCCGGCAGCGTTGATCGTGCTTGACGCGATTGTGCGTATTCTGCCGGGCGTCATGGGCAACGACCTGTCCGGGCTGCACGAGAGCTTCGAAGGCGGGCTTCTGGAGCATCCGCACTACACGCGCCCGCAGGAGTGGGAAGGCCGCGAGATTCCGGCGATCCTGACTTCGGGCAATCACGGCGCCATCGAGAAATGGCGCCACGAACAGGCGGTTTCCCTAACCAGAAAAAGACGCCCCGATCTTCTCGCGGCTCAGAAGGCCGGAAAAGAAGGTTGATTTCACAAATTTGACGTCCAAGGGATGACAAGCAGAAGTCTTTCGTGTAATGGCCCACGCGGAAATGGGGTTAGCCCCGTCTGCCAGCAAACAAAGAATGGCGAATCCGCTCCCGCCTGCAAGGGCAAACTCCGGAGGCATCGACCGATGGACAGTGTGAGCGCTCTGGCTGTTTCAGAAGAACCAAAGGTTAAGACGATGAACATCATTCAGCAGCTTGAGGCCGAGCAGGCCGCCAAGATCGAAGCCAAGCGCACGCTTCCCGAATTCTCCCCGGGCGATACCGTCCGAGTCAACGTGAAGGTTACGGAAGGCAACCGTACCCGCGTTCAGGCCTACGAAGGCGTTTGCATCGCTCGCTCCGGCGGCGGTCTGCAGGAAAACTTCACGGTCCGCAAGATCTCTTACGGCGAAGGCGTCGAGCGCGTATTCCCGGTTTACTCCCCGCTGATCGAAAGCGTCGAAGTCGTTCGCCGCGGTAAGGTCCGCCGCGCCAAGCTCTACTACCTGCGCGACCGTCGTGGTAAGTCGGCTCGTATCGTCGAGAACACCGGCACCCGCGCCCGTAAGCTCAACGATGCCGAACGTCAGGCCGTTGCCGACGAAAAGGCACGTATCGAAGCTGAAAAGGTTGCCGCAGCCCAGGCTCTCGCCGCCGAAAAGGCAGCAGCAGAGGCCGCTGAAGCAAAGGCAGCAGCAGAAGCAGCAGCCGCTGCCGCAGCTGAAGGCTCTGCCGAATAAGCAGCTCGCGAAAGCGAAAATCATTGCATGGAAAAGGCGGTCTTTGGGCCGCCTTTTCTTTTTTGCGCTGGTGCGTAACTCATGCAGCCTTGCCATGACGGCATCTTCCATGACAATTCCGCCGTTCAAATAATGGGGAGCCACACCATGTTCTTTCGCCGCACCGTTCTTGCCGGCCTGACCGCCGTCATGCTTTCGCCGATCGCAGCCTTCGCCGCCAGCCTGCCGGACCTTGGCGGCAAGACCGTCGTCGTGGTGACTGAAAATGCCTATCCGCCGCTGCAGTTCGTCGACCCCAAGTCCGGCAAGGCGATCGGCTGGGAATATGATGCGATGAATGAGATCGCCAAGCGGCTGAATTTCAAGGTCGAATATCAGAACACCAGCTGGGATGCGATGATCCAGGCTGTCTCCGATGGCCAATATAACATCGGCATGACCGGCATCACCATCAAGGACGATCGCAAGCAGAAGGTCGACTTCTCCGACCCTTACATGCGCTCGCAGCAGTTCATGCTGGTGCGCGGCGACGAGAAACGCTTCACCGACGCCAAGAGCTTCGGCGCCTTCAAGGACGGCCTGATCGGCGCGCAGCCCGGTACATCGCCCTTCTATACCGCCGTCTATGAAATCCTCGACGGCAACGAGCAAAACCCGCGTATCAAGCTCTTCGAAACCTTCGGCGCGACCGTCCAGGCTTTAAAGACCGGCGACGTCGATCTCGTCCTGACGGATAGCGTCGCGGCCAAAGGTTATGTTGACTCCTCGAATGGCGGCCTGAAGGTCGTCGGTGAGCCGCTTGGCACCGAGGACTTCGGCTTCATCTTCCCGAAAGGTTCCGATCTCGTCGCTCCCGTCAATGCGGCTATTGCCAGCCTGAAGGCAGACGGCACTTTCGATGCACTGAACAAGAAGTGGTTCCTCGACTACAAGATGGGCGAATGATCTGCTGAGCGATCGCAGATGGCGCCACAACCATCCCCGCGACACGAGAAGGACGACCGTCCCTGGTGGCTGGTCGTCCTTGTTCTGATCGGCATCGTCCTCGCTGTCGTCATCATCACCAACGATATCTACACGCAGGTCTTCCGGACAGTGGTGAATGGTGTCGGCATCACCGTGTTCGTGACTCTCGTCGCCTTCGTTCTGGCAACGGTGCTCGGCCTCGGCATCGCGCTGCTTGGCCTCTCCGACAGCATCGTGCTACGTCAGATCGCCCGCTTCTATATCGAGATCATCAGGGGCGTCCCAATCCTCGTGCTGCTCTTCTATATTGCTTTCGTCGGTGCACCGGGTTTTGTCGCGGCCTATAATTTCGCAATTACGCCTCTGGTGAAGGCCGGCGTCACCGAGCCGATCCTCGTGCGCGACCTGTCGCTGATGTGGCGCGCCATCATCGCGCTGATGATCGGCTATTCCTCCTTCGTCGCCGAAATCTTCCGCGCCGGTTTCCAGTCGGTCGATATCGGCCAGATCGAGGCGGCCAAGTCGCTCGGCCTGTCGCGCTACCGCCGCTTCCGCCTCGTCGTCTTTCCGCAGGCTATCCGGGTGATCTTTCCGCCGCTTTCCAACGACTTCGTCTCGATGGTTAAAGATTCGTCTCTCGTCTCCGTCCTCGGCGTTGCCGACATCACGCAGATGGGCAAGGTCTATGCCTCCGGCTCCTTCCGCTTCTTCGAAACCTATTCGATCGTCACCTATATTTACCTGGTCCTCACGATCGGTCTGTCGCTCTTCCTGCGTCGGATCGAGAAGAAGATGAAGCAGATGCCACGGCGCTAGCACGCCTCACGATTCGAATTGCCGTTTCGATCAAAAATCGTTATATCCAGCGCCATGGAATCCAAGTTCAGATGCATCGGTGCGCATATTTTCGTGCTGCAGGATCATTACCGCCTGCCGGCACGCTTCTTTGCGTCCGTTTCCGGTGCGCTCAACAGCCGACTTCGTTGATCGAATGACGGCCGGCGGAGCCTGTCCGCCACATCCCTTATTCCATGCTCCAGCCAAAACGGACATTAGCCATGAGCGCACCGCGTACCCTTTACGATAAGATCTGGGCCGACCATCTGGTCGACGAACAGGAAGACGGGACCTGTCTTCTCTACATCGACCGTCACCTGGTCCATGAAGTCACCTCGCCGCAGGCTTTCGAAGGTCTGCGCATGTCTGGCCGCAAGGTCCGTGCGCCGGAAAAGACGCTTGCCGTCGTCGACCACAACGTTCCGACCTCCGCTGATCGCCACCTCGGCATCAAGAACGAGGAAAGCCGTATCCAGGTCGAGCAGCTCGCCAAGAATGCCGCCGAGTTCAACGTCGAGTACTACTCCGAGAACGACAAGCGCCAAGGTATCGTCCACATCATCGGGCCGGAACAAGGCTTCACCCTGCCGGGCATGACGATCGTCTGCGGTGATAGCCACACCTCCACACATGGCGCCTTCGGCTCGCTCGCCCACGGTATCGGCACGTCGGAAGTCGAGCACGTTCTCGCCACCCAGACGCTGATTCAGAAGAAGGCCAAGAATATGCTGGTGCAGGTCGACGGCCAGCTGCCGCCGGGCGTCACCGCCAAGGATATCGTTCTTGCCATCATCGGCGAGATCGGTACGGCCGGCGGCACCGGTTATGTCATCGAATATGCCGGCGAAGCGATCCGCTCGCTATCGATGGAAGGCCGCATGACGATTTGCAATATGTCGATCGAAGGCGGCGCCCGCGCTGGCCTGATTGCGCCTGACGAAATCACCTTCGAATATATAAAGGGCAAGCCGCGCGCCCCGAAGGGTGAAGCGCTGGAACAGGCGATCGCGTATTGGAAGACGCTGAAGTCCGACGAAGGCGCCCATTTCGACCGTATCGTCAAGCTGAACGCTGCCGAGCTGCCGCCGATCGTCTCCTGGGGCTCTTCGCCGGAAGACGTCGTCTCCGTTCAGGGCATCGTGCCGAATCCGGACGACATCCAGGACGAGACGAAGCGTGCCTCCAAGTGGCGTGCGCTCGACTATATGGGCCTGAAGCCTGGTACGAAGATGACCGACATCGCTGTCGATCGCGTCTTCATCGGCTCCTGCACCAATGGCCGTATCGAGGACCTGCGCGCCGCCGCCAAGGTTGTCGAGGGCAAGACTGTTGCCGCGACCGTCAATGCCATGATCGTTCCGGGCTCCGGCCTCGTGAAGGAACAGGCGGAAGCGGAAGGCCTCGACAAGATCTTCAAGGCTGCCGGCTTCGACTGGCGCGAGCCAGGCTGCTCCATGTGCCTTGCCATGAACGACGACCGCCTGAAGCCGGGTGAACGCTGCGCATCGACCTCGAACCGCAATTTCGAAGGCCGTCAGGGCTTCAAGGGCCGCACGCACCTCGTCTCGCCGGCCATGGCCGCAGCCGCTGCGATCGCCGGCCACTTCGTCGATATTCGCGAGTGGAAGTGATCCTTCTCGCATAACCAGCATGAAAAAGCCCGGCGCTCCAGCACCGGGCGAGGCGACACCTCCCGTTTTGGCGGCTCGAGCTGCAATTATTGATCGGCTGCAGCTGTGGATGACCCTCTGGTACCCCCAGAGGGTCATTTTGTATAAAGCTTAGAACGTCGCGGTGTAAGGATCGGGACCCATACGAGCGCTGGCGCTGTCGAGTTTGGCGATCACAGCCATGTCTTCCCCATCCAGCTTGAAATCGAAGACGTCGAAGTTCTCTTCGATACGCGACGGTGTCACCGACTTCGGTATGACGACAAGGCCGGTATCGATGTGCCAGCGGATGATGACCTGAGCCGGAGTCTTGCTGTGTTTGGCAGCAATCTGGCCGATGACCGGATTGGAAATGAAACGACCCTGACCGAGCGGGCTCCAGGATTCTGTAACGATGCTCAGCTTCTTGTGCGCTTCCTGCGCAGCCTTCTGCTGAAAGTCGGGATGAAGCTCGATCTGGTTGATGACCGGAACCACGCCCGTATCGCCGATGATGTGGTCGAGATGATCGGGATAGAAGTTCGACACGCCGATGGATCGCACGCGGCCTTCTTCCCTCAGGCGCACGAAAGCCTTCCAGGTTTCGCGATAAAGCCCGCGATGCGGTGATGGCCAGTGAATGAGATAAAGGTCGATATAATCGCTACCGAGTTTCTTCAGGCTGACCTCGAAGGCGCGCAGTGCATTGTCATATCCCTGGTCGGTATTGCGCAGCTTCGTCGTGACAAAGATATCCCTGCGGTCGACGCCTGCCTGGCGGATGCCTTCGCCGACACCCTCTTCATTGTCATAGCCGGACGCCGTATCGATATGGCGATAGCCGGCGGCAATGGCCGCGCGCACGGTCGGGGCCGCGATATCCTGCGGGGTTTGCCAGACGCCGAGACCCACCTGGGGAATGGAATGTCCGTCATGGAAAGTGATGATGGGCTGAGCGGTCACAATATATCTCCGGAAGTTTGAAGAGTGGGCCAAAGACACGAATTGAATGGGCATGAATTGAAGCCGCAAGCGGTTTTCCCTGAACGCATTGCTGCCCGCGCGTTCGGTCGAAAATTCATATAGGATACCGGCCGATGAAGACAATCGCTCCCTTGCCGCGGAAGGGAAGCGGCTCCTTCTCAAGGCCGGCGGATCAGCGTTCCTTTGAACGGACTGCTGTTGTGGAAGCCGGCGACGATATCGATTCCTCTACCGTGCAGCCGATGAAAGCTTGGCCTCCGCGTCCTTGTTGGCGAAGATCGATCGTAGAGACATCGGCGACGATATGCTCTTCCGGCTGGCTGCAGCGCCTGATATCGACGCCACCGCCATCGGCCGCCTTCGTTCCCTCGAAATAGCCGTGGTCCAGCGGATAAACGATTTTGGGATAGCGCGGACGGTCGAGAACAATGCGCGACTTCAAGACCTGCCTCTCCCCACTTCGCAAAACGCCTTGTAAGATGGGTCGGCTGTCATATCACTCTCACCGTCGTTCCCCTTCTCAGGAATGGCAGGATACGGCGCATATCGCGGACGCTGACCGCGACACAGCCGGCGGTCGGCTCATAGCCGGGCCGGATGAGATGGAAGAAGATTGCCGAGCCTCGATTGCGCGCCCGTGAGGTCACGTTCCAGTCGAGCACCAGACAAATATCGTAAAGCCCATCCTTCCGCTTCATCTCCTCATGGCTCGGCTTGAACGGCGCCCTGACCGGCCTGTTGTAGTTCGCATCAGCGGGCTGATCGCACCAGAGCATGTCGGCACGAATGCGCTTGATCGGCAGTGACGAGGCAAGACGCCCATTTCGTTCGCCGCGCCGAAAGCCGTAAAGCACTTGCATCGAAGCAATCGGCGTTGCCCCGTCGCCTTCCCGCTTCATCACGGTTCGGCCGCTTCGGCCGATCGCGGCGGGTAAGGTAAGCGGGCCAAACCGAACGATAGCTCTGCTTGGTTTGCCGGGCGCGGCGCGCACCACGAGCGTTGAGGGCCTGCCAATTCGCTCTCGCCTTGCTTTTTCCATTTTTCTCGCATGTTCTTGAATTGCCTTGGGCTTCGATTGAAACCATATGAAGTCTTACGCGGCAACGACAGACCGCCAATCCTTGCCAAATGTTGAATTTGGCGTAGGAGTATCTGACAAACGCAAGGACTCACCAGCATGACCGCACGCACCATTCTTCTGGTGGATGACGACGACGACCTTCGCCAGACGTTGACGGAGCAACTGTCGTTGTATGAGGAATTCTCCGTCCTGCAGGAAGCAACCGCGGGCAAAGGCGTGCAAGCCGCCCGCTCAAATCCGGTCGATCTGCTGATCATGGACGTTGGCCTGCCGGATATGGACGGTCGTGAGGCGGTGAAGCTTCTCCGCAAAGGCGGCTTCAAGGCACCGATCATCATGCTCACCGGCCACGACACGGATTCGGACACGATCCTCGGCCTCGAGGCCGGCGCCAACGACTACGTCACCAAGCCCTTCCGCTTCGCCGTGCTGCTCGCGCGCATCCGCGTGCAGCTTCGCCAGCATGAACAGAGTGAAGATGCCACTTTCACCGTCGGCCCTTATCTGTTCAAGCCGAGTCAGAAGCTGCTGACGACTGATAACGGCCAGAAGATCCGCCTGACGGAAAAGGAAGCGGCGATCATCCGCTATCTATACCGCGCCGAACAGAAGGTCGTGACCCGCGACGTGCTGCTGGAAGAAGTCTGGGGCTACAATTCCGGCGTCACCACTCACACGCTGGAAACACATGTCTACCGCCTGCGCCAGAAGATCGAGCGGGATCCATCCAACGCCGAGATCCTTGTGACGGAAAACGGCGGATACAAGATCATCCCGTAGAATGTCTCTTTCCGACGATATCCATCTGCTGTCGCAGCTTCCGCTCTTCAAGGACATGAACGACGACCAGCTGCGCCTGATTGCTTTCGGCGCAGACCGGCGCGTGATTGCAGCCGGGCAGATGCTGTTCCGTCAGGGTTCACCCGCCGAAAGCGCCTATGTGATCACCAGCGGTAGCCTCGAACTCAGCGTGACGGGCGCAGATGGCATGGGACGGACTGAAGCAATCGCCGGTGCGGGAGCGTTGATTTCGGAGCTGGCCCTTATCACGCTGGTGGAGCGCAAGTTCACCGCGATCGCACGCGAGGATACCGCCATCATCCGCATCACGCGCGCTCTGTTCCATCGCCTGATCGAGGAATATCCCTCTGCGGCACGCCTCATGGAAAGCCGCATCCGCGACAGCATTGCCGATCTTGCGGCACAAGCCGCAAGCCAGTTTCACCGATTCAGCTGAAGCTTCTCAGAGGTCGAGATGCACGGTCACCGGCACATGATCGGATGGCCGCTCCCAGCCGCGCGCTTCCTTGAGCACCTCGATGCGCTGCAGATGCGGACCGAGGTCGGGCGAAGACCAGATGTGGTCGAGACGTCGGCCCTTGTCGGCAGCTTCCCAATCCTTCGCGCGGTAGCTCCACCACGTATAGAGCTTCTCATTGGCAGGCACATGCTGGCGCATGAGATCGTGCCAGCCGCCGCGCTTCATCACTTCGATGAGCCCGTCGGTTTCGACCGGCGTATGGCTGACGATCTTTAGAAGCTGCTTGTGCGACCAGACATCATGTTCCAGCGGTGCAATATTGAGATCACCAACGAGGATGGCTGAGGTGTTTGGTTCGGCGCTGGCCTTCAGGTTCTTCATCTCTTCGATGAAATCGAGCTTGTGGCCGAATTTCGGATTGATCGAGCGGTCAGGCTCGTCACCCCCGGCAGGAACGTAGAAATTATGCAGGCGGATACGCCGGTTGCCACGCTCGAAGATTGCCGAAATATGGCGCGCATCGCCGACATTGCAGTAGTCCTGCCGATGGTCTTCGGTCAGCGGTACCCGCGAGGCAATCGCGACGCCATGGTAGCCTTTCTGGCCGTGAACGATGATGTGCTCGTAGCCCATCGCACGCAGCGGTGCCAGCGGGAAGAGATCGTTCGGAACCTTGGTTTCCTGCAGGCAGAGGATGTCGGGCCGGTGCTTCAGCACCAACTGCTCGACGATCGGCATGCGCAGCCGCACCGAATTGATGTTCCAGGTGGTGATGGAGAAACTCATGCCTGCCCTTTCAGATCCGTCTGAAAAGGCTTTAGAGCAAAGGCGTCAGCGAGAAAACCGGCCGCAGACAAAAGCGGCCGGCGATCAACCGAAAAGCACCGTAGCATCGGCCCGAAGATCTGAATCGATTTTCGGAAAGCCCAATGCGTAGACTAAACACTCTAATCACGGTTCGCTGAAGTGCCCTTGATATCCTCATAGGGCACGCGGAAGACGCGCTCGTCAAAAGCAACACCGGTCTTGACGTTGAAGATCATCACCGAGGTATCCTTGCCCTGGTTGTCGGTGATCGTCCATTGACGCAAATCATAGGTCTTGGGATCGAACATCATTGTGATGGTCGAATTGCCGAACACAGTATTGTTGCCGAGCGAGATCGTCGTCAGATCGGACTCTTCCTTCACACCTTTCACCATGCCGGCCGAGAGATCGATATGCGGTGCAAGCAGAAGACTGAGCGGCGTCTTGGAGAGCGGATAAAGATCCCAAGTCTTCAGTTTCACATTGCCGATCGCGACATTCTTGCCATCGGCAATGACGCGCATCGGCGACGGATCGTCATAATTGAAGCGCAGCTTGCCGGGACGCTCGATGAAGAACTTGCCGCCGGTCTGTTCGCCGCGCGGACCGAACTGCACGAACTCGCCCTGCATCGTGGCAACACCGGAGAAATGATCGGCAATGGCCTGCGCGGTGGCGCTGTTGGCGGCAGGTGAGGCCGCCTGGGCGGAGGCAGAGAGCGGAACGGCGCTTGCGACGGCCGCAGCGGCAAAAGCGCCGAGAACATCGCGGCGGGTTACCGGTAGGCGGGAGAAGATGGATGCGGAGTTGGTCATGTGAACCTCCTGTATGCGGTCTGCATGCCGTTGAAAGGCGGCGTCTTCAAGGCGCGCAATCACCCGGTAAAAGGTAACAGATTATATGCCCCGAGGTTTCCGCCGTACGGGCTGCGCCATCAAATTTTCTTTACTCAGCGGTCCAGGATATCCCCGTCCGTCGGCACGAGAATCTCGCGTTTGCCGGCATGGTTGGCAGGGCCGATGATGCCCTCCTGCTCCATGCGCTCGATCAGCGACGCGGCCCTGTTATAGCCGATCCCGAGCCTGCGCTGAACATAGGACGTGGATGCCTTGCCGTCGCGCAGAACGATGGCGACAGCCTGATCATAAGGATCTTCCGAATCGGCAAGGTTTGCCGTGCCGGCCGGACCGCCACCATAATCGCCATCCTCGTCGTCATCGGCGGTGATGGCATCGAGATATTGCGGCGAGCCTTGCGTCTTCAGATAGGAGACAATCTCTTCGACTTCGACGTCAGATACGAAAGGACCGTGAACGCGTTGGATACGGCCGCCACCCGCCATATAGAGCATGTCGCCCATGCCGAGCAGCTGTTCAGCGCCCTGCTCGCCGAGGATCGTGCGACTGTCGATCTTCGAGGTTACTTGGAAGGAAATACGGGTCGGGAAGTTTGCCTTGATCGTGCCGGTGATGACGTCGACCGAAGGACGCTGGGTCGCCATGATGACGTGGATGCCGGCCGCACGCGCCATCTGCGCGAGGCGCTGGACCGCGCCTTCGATATCCTTGCCGGCGACCATCATCAGGTCGGCCATCTCGTCTATGATGACGACGATATAGGGCATCGGCTGCAGGTCGAACTCTTCGGTCTCGTAAACCGCCTCGCCGGTCTGCCGATCGAAGCCGGTCTGTACCGTGCGCGAGATCGTGTCGCCCTTGGCAAGCGCCTGCTCGACACGCGTATTGAAGCCGTCGATATTGCGAACGCCGATCTTCGACATCTTCTTGTAGCGCTCTTCCATCTCCCGGACGGTCCATTTCAGCGCAACGACGGCCTTCTTGGGATCGGTGACGACGGGCGAAAGCAGATGTGGAATGCCATCGTACACTGAGAGTTCAAGCATCTTCGGGTCGATCATGATGAGACGGCACTGTTCCGGCGTCATGCGATAGAGCAGCGACAGGATCATGGTGTTGATGGCAACCGACTTGCCCGAACCGGTCGTACCGGCCACCAGCAGATGCGGCATTTTTGCAAGATCGGCGATGACAGCCTCGCCGCCGATCGTCTTGCCGAGTGCCATCGCGAGCTTTGCCTTGGAACCTTCGAAATCGCGGGACCCGATCAGTTCGCGCAGATAGACGGTTTCGCGCGTCTGGTTCGGCAATTCGATACCAATCGCGTTGCGACCCGGCACGACGGCGACACGGGCGGCGATCGCGCTCATCGAACGGGCGATATCGTCAGCAAGGCCGATGACGCGGGACGACTTGATGCCGGGCGCCGGCTCCAGTTCATAAAGCGTGACGACCGGGCCAGGGCGGACATGGATGATCTCGCCCTTGACGCCGAAATCCTCCAGCACGCCTTCCAGCATGCGGGCATTCTGCTCCAGCGCATCGGCCGAAAGCGTGGAATCGCGCACTACATTCTTCGGCTCTGCGAGCAGGTGCATGGAAGGAAGCTGGAAACCTTCCGGCCGGATGAACGAACCCTGCGCCTCGCGTTCGACGCGGGCGCCAGGTTTCGGACGGGCCGAAGCGGGAATGACGCGCGGTTCAGGCTTAGCATTTGATTTCGCCGGCGCGCGGATCATCCAATCATCGTCGTCAGGCAGGATATCGGCCGGACGCGGCGGCATGTCGGTGTCGAACGGCGGATCGTCATCCTCATCTTCATCGTCATTGAGAGAGATGGAAGGTGCCGAAACGACACGGCGGCTCGATGCGGCGCGTGACTCCATAGACGGATCCATCCGTTCACCGCGCGTAAGAGGCTTGGCACGTACGGGCTCGTTCAGCGTACCGAATTCATCGTCGTTGAAATCGTAGGGCGATTCGAAATCGCTCTGGCGGCGCTTGCGCGGGCCCATGCCGAAAAGCCGGCGGAAACGGGCCTGATTCATGTACCAGGCATGGGTGATGGCACCGCTGAAGGCCATCCAGCGGGATTCGTCGTCTTCATCATCCTCTTCGCCGACGACACGTGCCTTGCTTCGCGTATCGACATAATCCTCTTGTTCGTCTTCCTCCTCATCGAGCTCGCTGCGGCCGACGATACCGGCCGCAAAGAGCATCATCCACGCGGTTGGGACGGCGAAGACGCAGCCGACGGCGGTGGCGAAGACGCCGGTTGGATAAGCGCCGACGAAGAGAGCCGGAAAGCGCAGGATCATGTCACCGATGACGCCGCCGATACCGTTCGGGATCGGCCAGGTGAGCGGCGGCGGGAAACAGCCGATAACGGCGGACGAAAGCACAGTACCGGCAAGCCAGGCGCCGGCGCGCGCCGGGATGCGGCTGATACGGCGACCGGAAATCAGCGCCAGCGCCCAGGCAACGATCGGCAGCATCGAAACGACGCTCGCCAACCCCAGGAACTGCATGGCAACGTCGGCGAAGGCTGCACCGCTATAGCCCAGCACATTGGTGGGCAGGTTACTCGTGGCATAGGAATAGCTGGGATCGGTGACATTCCATGTCGCAAGTGCCGCAACCGCGAGCGCCAGCATCAGAAAGACCGCAAAGCCGATCAGCGCCTGGATCTGCCGCAGCATGAATGCCGAGAAGGAGAACCGGTCAGGACGGCCATCCATTGCCGGCGACGTACTTCTTGCCATGTTCTAACCCGTCCAAATGCCTGTGGGCACGCGAATCGCAAAGATTCGCCGCGCCAAATGCGTCCGCTCCACCTAACCAAAGTAGAGTTAAAGCGATGTTAACCATGCATATGTCGGATCACTAAAAAGAAAAGGACCCGAACCTTGGAAGGTCCGGGCCAAGAGCGGCTTATGGTTAGATAGCCGCGACGGGCTGTTCAGCGGCGCCCTTGTGCGGGCGCCGCAAATCTAGATTAGGCGTGGTAGGCGGCTTCGCCGTGCGTGGCAAGGTCGAGACCTTCGCGCTCGGCTTCGACCGTAACGCGCAGCCCGATGATGACGTCGACGATCTTGTAGAGGATCGCCGAGCCGATGCCCGACCATGCGATCGTAACCAGCACGCCCTGGAACTGCTTGAACACCTGCGATGCCGTACCGCCGTAGGTGGCGGCGAAGTCCGGCGTCCCGTAATCAACGATGCCGGCGCCGCCGAGGGCCGGATTGACGAGGATACCGGTGCCGATGGCGCCGAGGATACCGCCAATGCAATGGACGCCGAAAACATCGAGCGAGTCGTCATAGTTGAACTTGTTCTTCACGACATCGACGAAGAAGTAGCAGACCGGCGAGACGACGAGGCCGAGAACGATCGAGCCCATTGGCCCGGCAAAACCAGCAGCCGGGGTAACGGCGACGAGGCCGGCAACGGCACCCGAGGCAGCACCGAGCATCGAAGCCTTCCCGCGAGCGAAGCTTTCGACGATGCACCAGGAAACAGCGGCAGCTGCCGTTGCAACGAAGGTGTTGATCATGGCGAGCGATGCGTAACCGTTGGCTTCGAGGTTGGAACCGGCGTTGAAGCCGAACCAGCCGACCCACAGGAGCGAGGCGCCAACCATGGTGAGCGTCATGGAGTGCGGTGCCATGATCTCCTTCTTATAGCCCGTGCGCTTGCCGAGCATGATAGCCCCGATCAGGCCGGCGATACCGGCATTGATGTGAACGACCGTACCGCCGGCGAAATCGATTGCGCCGAGCGAGTAGATGAAGCCAGCCGGAGCGGTGTAGGCGCTCGGGCCGCCCCAGAACCAGACCATGTGCGCCATCGGGAAATAGACGACGGTGACCCACAGGATGACGAAGAGCATCACGGCCGAGAACTTGATACGTTCGGCGAACGCGCCGACGATCAGGGCCGGAGTAATGCAGGCGAAGGTCATCTGGAAGCAGATGAAGGTGAGCTCCGGAATCGCAACGCCCTTCGAGAAGGTTTCAGCCAGCGAGGATGGCGTCACACCGGCAAGGAAGGCCTTGGAGAAGCCACCAACAAAGCTGTTCAGCGAGCCGCCGTCCGTGAAGGCGAGCGAATAGCCGTAGGTGACCCAGATGATCATGACGACCGCCGTGATCATGAAGACCTGCATGAGAACCGACAGCATGTTCTTGGCGCGGACGAGACCGCCGTAGAACAGCGCCAGACCGGGTATGGTCATGAGGAGAACGAGCACCGTGGAAATCAGCATCCACGTGTTGTCGCCCTTCTCCATCGTCATGGCCGGCGCAGCAGCGGCAGCGGCTGGGGCGGCTTCCTGGGCGAAGGCAACGACCGGCGCCAGCAGAGCAGCCGAGAAGGCGCCTACCCGTGCGATGTTGGAGGAAAACTTCGAAATTGACATTGGAAATAGCTCCTTGATCTGCCGTTCGTTTTACAGCGCTTCTGAATCGGTCTCGCCCGTACGGATGCGCACGGCATGGTCGATCGAGTAGACGAAGATTTTGCCGTCACCGATCTGGCCGGTCTTGGCAGATGCTGCGATGGCCTCTACCGCCTTGTCGACGATTTCGGATGCGACAGCGATTTCGATCTTGAGCTTCGGCAGGAAGCTCACCGCATATTCAGTGCCGCGATAGATTTCGGTGTGCCCCTTCTGGCGACCGTAGCCCTTCACTTCGGTTACAGTCAGGCCCTGGATGCCGATCGCCGTGAGGGCTTCGCGGACCTCATCGAGCTTGAACGGCTTGATAATGGCCATCACAATTTTCATCTGGTTTCCCATCCTTCGTTATCCTCGGCGCGGAGCCGACTCTCCTTGCCGCTGACGGTTTCTTCAACAGCGACCGGCGATAGACATTCAAAGGATGTGCCAGATTCGCGAGAACCGTTAACCTATTGAAATGTAAAGGATATAAGACAAGACGCCAATAAACAGGCAAATGATTGGCCAATAAGCGCACAAATAACGCGCAAATTTATAAATATGCCTATTCTTTATTCATTTGCCTTTTTCCGAATCAAGCCCTCCTGCGCCACCGACGCGATCAGGACACCGGAACGTGTAAAACAGGCTACCGCGGGTTAATCCTCTGGCACCTGAGGCAGACGGACTGTCTTGCGTATAGAGCAGCCAGTCGTCAAGCTTGTCGGGTCGGTGGAACCACATGGCATGGTCAAGGCTTGCGACCTGCAGGTTCTGGTCGAAGATGGATGTCCCGTGGGCATGCAGCGATGCATCGAGCAGCGTCATGTCGGAAAGATACGCAAGCACGGCAGCCTGATAGAGCCGGCTGTCCGGCACGGGACCGGTTGCCCGCACCCAGACATCCTGCCGCGGTTCGAGCTTCTCGCGCGTCAAATAGTGTTTGAGCGAAACAGGTCGGATTTCGATCGGCCTTTCGCGCTCCCAATATTTGCGCACCGCCGCCGGCGCATGGGTGAGATACTGTTCCTTGATCTGCTGCTCGCCAAGCAGCGTTTCCGGCATCGGCACTGCCGGCATGGGAATCTGGTGGTCGAAGCCCGGCTCCTCCAGCTGGAATGAGGCCGAGAGTGCAAAGATCGCCTTGCCGTGCTGGATCGCCACGGCCCGGCGCGTATTGAAGCTCGATCCATCGCGAATGCGCTCGACCTGATAGATGATCGGCACGGAGGGATCACCGGGCCGCATGAAATAGGCATGTAGCGAGTGAATGAAACGCTCGCTTTCCACCGTGCGCTGCGCCGCCATCAGTGCCTGCGCGATCACCTGCCCGCCGAACACCCGCTGCCAGCCGACCTGTGGACTGCGGCCACGAAAGATATCGACCTCGATCGGCTCGATATCGAGCGTCGAAATCAATGTTTCCATGGCGGTAGGCTTGCCCGTTTGCTCCGTCATTTTTGTTCACGTCTCGCCGGTAGGAAGTGGTAACCTGATGATCTATATAAATCGCATCTGATCGTGGAAAGTAAGAGGAGCGGGCTATGCTGGACATGCTGGTTGTGGGCGGAGGTTATGTCGGCCTGTCCGCGGCCGTGGCGGTCAAGCAGGCTGCACCTCATCTCAACGTTGCCGTCATTGAGGCTGCGCCCGAGCATGTCTGGAAGAAGGATATGCGGGCTTCTGCCATCATCGCGGCCGCGACGAAGATGCTCGAAGTCTTTGGCATCTGGGACGAAATCCAGCCCGAAGCGCAGCCGATCAACAAGATGATCGTCACCGATTCCAGGATGTCCGATCCCGTGCGACCGATCTTCTTGACCTTCGATGGCGAAGTGGCCGACGGCCGGCCATTCGCGCACATGATCCCAAATGTGGTGATGGTCGGCGCACTGCGTGGATTGTGCGAGCGGCTCGGCATCGAGATCCGCCACGATCTCAGCGCCACGGGGCTGAAAACCGGTGACACCAGTATCGAAGTCAGCCTTTCGGACGGTAGCACCCTGCAATCGCGCCTGCTGGTCGCCTGCGACGGCGTGCGCTCGAGGCTGCGGGACTTTGCTGGCATCAAGACCGTGACCTGGGACTATGGCCAGTCCGGCATCGTGACGACAGTTGAGCATGAACGGCCGCATAATGGCTGCGCCGAAGAGCATTTTCTTCCGTCCGGCCCCTTCGCCATCCTGCCGCTGCGTAACAACCGGTCGTCGCTGGTCTGGACCGAGCGGACGAACGACGCCAACCGCCTCGTCGCTGCTGATGATCTGGTTTTCGAAGAGGAGTTGGAGCGCCGCTTCGGCCACAAGCTCGGCACTCTCAAGGTCGTCGGCGACAAGCGCGCCTTTCCACTCGGTCTGACACTCGCCCGTTCTTTTGTCGCGCCGCGCTTCGCACTTGCCGGTGACGCAGCACACGGCATCCATCCGATCTCCGGCCAGGGCCTCAATCTCGGCTTCAAGGACGTGGCAGCACTTGCCGAAACCATCGTTGAAGCCGATCGACTTGGGCTCGATATCGGTGCCATCAACATTCTGGAGCGCTATCAGAGCTGGCGCCGCTTCGACACCTTCCGCATGGGCGTCACGACCGATGTACTGAATCGGCTGTTTTCCAACGACATGGCTCCGATCCGCATCGCTCGCGACGTCGGCCTCGGCATCGTCGATCGCCTGCCCGGTCTGAAATCCTTCTTCATCGGCCAAGCGGCAGGAACGACAGCCAAGGACAATCCGCGGCTGCTTGCAGGCGAAACGATCTGACCTTACTCGTCTTCGAGACTACGCGCTTCCGAAACCAGCATAATCGGGATGCCGTCCCGGATCGGATAGGCAAGCCGTGCCTTTTCCGAAACGAGTTCATTATGCTCGCGGTCGTAAGAAAGCCGACCCTTGGTTAGCGGGCAAACAAGAAGGTCGAGAAGTTTGGGATCGACTCGGCTCAGCTTTTCGTCCATGGCGGTCTCTACTGTAGCACGGTATCGGAATCGCCGAAAACGCGGGCAAGCACGATTTCGGTGATGGCAATCAGCGTTTCCGCCCTTGTCTTGAGGTCGGGCGCCTCCAATAGCGCCTGTTTTTCAGCTGGGCCGAAGGGTGACATCATGGCCAGCGAATTGACGAGCGTAAGATTGCTGGCGCGCTCGACGCTTTCCCAATCTGCCTCAAGCTTGTTCGCGTCGAGATAGGCCTTGAAGGCTGTCAACAGCGCGTTGCGGTCGACGGCGTCTTCTTCGTTCTCGCTGGAAAGGTCCGATATGAACGGCGCGATGCGAAAGGTGCGGAATGGCTGGCCGTGTGGCCTCTCCTCCAGAAGCCGGAAACGGCACACGCCTGTCAACGAAACAATATAACGCCCATCGCCGGTTTCGGCATACGACGTGATCCGGCCGAGGCAGCCGACCGTCGCAAGCTCGGGGGCGTGTGTCTTATCCTCATGTTCGCCGTGAGCCGGTTGCACCATACCGATCAGACGGTTTCCCGCGAGTGCTGCATCGAACATTGCAAGGTAACGCGGCTCGAAGATATTGAGCGGCAATTGTCCAGCAGGCAGGAGAAGTGCACCTGTCAGAGGAAAAACTACAATCTCGTCCGGTAGATCACCGGGCTTCAGATATCTCGCATTGCCCACTTGCATGAAGACTAGTCCCGCACTCTAGCGGCGGGCGTGTCCAACACGCCCGCTCTGACGAGGAATGTGGTGCCCTTGTCTGAAAACGCAAGGGTGAAGCCGCAAACTCAGGAAAACAGGATCGAGGAGAGCTTACGGCGGGCCGAAACAGTTGCCGGATCCTTGAATCCCCAGACCTCGAAGAACTGCAGAAGCTGGCGTCGCGCACCATCATCATCAAAAGCGCGATCCTTGCGCATGATGAAAAGCAGGTGTTCGGCCGCTTCTTCGCGCTTGCCCTCGACATTGAGGATCTTGGCGAGTTTCAGGCGGGCTTCGTGATGATCCGGGTTCAATGCCAGCTCGCGCTCCAGGGCAACGGGATCGCCGAGCTTGCGGGCTTCTTCGATCTGGTCGAGCTTCTTCAGCACGGCCTGGATGCCGGCATCCTTGCCAACCTCTTCCGGCAGCTCGCTCAGCAACTGACGGGCCTCGCCATGCTGGTCTGCTGCGATCAGGCACTCGGCCATGCCGACAAGCGCCTTCGCATTCTCCGGATCGGCCTGAAGGATCGCACCATAAAGCTGACCCGCTTCGTCGATATCTCCAGCGGCCAGCGCTTCGGAAGCCTGCCCCAGATACGCTTCGATTTCCGCGGTTTGGCCAGTGTCCGCAGGACCTGCGAGGCGATCTATGAACTGGCGAACCTGGCTTTCCGGCACCGCTCCCATGAAACCATCGGCCGGCCGGCCATTGACGAAGGCGATGACGGCCGGAATGGACTGGATACCGAGCTGACCGGCGATCGAAGGATGATCGTCGATGTTCATCTTGACCAGCTTGACGCGGCCCTGACCTTCATTGACGACCTTTTCCAGAACCGGCGTCAGCTGCTTGCACGGACCACACCACGGCGCCCAGAAATCGACCAGCACCGGCTGATTGCGCGATTCCTCCAGAACATCCTTCGCGAAATTCGCCGTCGTCGTGTCCTTGATATGGCTGCCGCCCGCCGCAGGCTGGGGTGCTGTACCATAACTTGCCGTTGCCGACATTTGGTTGCCGAAAGAACCGTTATAGGGGTTGTCGCTGCCGCTCATAGATATCTCCCGCCGCGCCGATCTGCCGGCGTCTCTTGTAGCGATAAAATCGTATGTCAGGACGTCACTTTCAAGACAAGCGGCTTATGCCCCGTCGCTTCCATGAATCGTATCAGATCGGCGCTGCCGATCGAAGTGGTCGCATCGTTGGAAAGTGGATGGCAGTTGACGATGTCGTCGTGCATCAGATCCGCATCGAGTACGAACGTAACGTTATTGCCGGTATCGTTGATCGCGCCGAACGCGGTAACCGCCCCCGGAATGACACCCAGATATTCCATCAACTTTTCAGGCTTACCGAATGACACGCGGCCGGAGGCGCCGATGATGGTATGGACCTGCTTGAGGTCGACAACGGCATTTTCCTCCACCGTCAGCAGGAAATACTGATCTTTCTTGTCCTTCACGAAGAGGTTTTTGGTGTGCCCGCCGGGAATTTCATCCCGCAGCGCCACCGATTCGGCAACGGTGAAGACGGGGGCATGATCTTTGGTGTTGTGAGCTATGCCGAGACCATCGAGAAAGGCGAAAAGATCCTGGCGAGTCTTGGGCTTGTTTTCGGTCATCGTCATTCCATCAGACAAGAAAGAAGCAGATTGCATTGTCTGCTTACGTCCGCCTCATGCGCTTGGCAATCTTCGTGACCGACGCTTTGCCTTGCATTCGCGGCGTTTCCGAACCTGGTTTTCCACCATCAAAACTTTTCTTCGTTTTTCCGTCATTTCCCTGTTGCATTTGAAAATCGTTTGGGCGATATAGCGCCCGTCGCCGCAAGGTGGCGCCCACGGTCCGCTACTTACTACCCCGGACCGGTGCGGATTTGAGCGGGTGTAGCTCAGGGGTAGAGCACAACCTTGCCAAGGTTGGGGTCGAGGGTTCGAATCCCTTCGCCCGCTCCAGTTTCCCAATTGTCCAGCTCGGAGACATAGGTAACAGATTGTCCCTAAGACATAGGTGACAACCTCGTGCCGAACGGGTTGTCGATGGTTTGCAAGGTCCTCTGCTCCAGGTCGATATATCCGAGATCATAGTGCATGAAGCTGACGAGCCAAATACCGTCGTGCCGCTTGCGGGCATGAGCGACCAGCCCGTGCCGGTCAAGCACCGCATGCACCGTGCTCTTCGACGGCACGCGCACATCGCCGGCCAGACGCTTCACCAGCAGTTCTCTGATCTTCCTGGCACCCCAATGCGGCTTCTCTTGTCTGAGCCGCACGATCATTGCCTCCACCGGCTCGGGCAACTGGTTGGCGTAACGCACCGGCCGTCGAGACCGGTCCGTCAGCGCCTCCAGGCCGTCATCCTTGTAGCGATTGAAAATCTTGTAGCCGGTCTTGCGCGAGATGCCGAACTCCCGGCACACATCGCTCATGCCTTCGCCCTCCAGCAGTCGGGCAACAAATCGTAGACGTTCCTCCATCACCGAAGTCCACGGCATCAACACCTCCCGCTAAAAGACGGAAAGTGTTACCCATCTCTCCGGTACAAAACGTCACCTATCTCTCAGGTCGGGCAAAACACCTACGCTTACCGGAGCTTAAACGTCCTTATGACGTGCGCTTGGTATTGCCACCGGCCGCGCAGCGAGACGCCATCACACAGGCTTCGTCAGGACAAAAGCAGGCCAAGCATCAACGAGCGCCGATGGCGAAGGGCACACGTTGCTCCTTCGGTCACCTTTCCGTAGACAAATTTGCGGCCTTCGATTGATCCAACTCAATGCAAAATGCGGTAGTATCCGATTAGGCTTCTTGAGCTTTGTTGGGAGGATTCTTCGCGAACGCGGTTTGCCTACGCCCGCTTCCGGAATTGGCAAAAGAAGATTCCCATCGTTCGGACCTGCGGTGGATCGAGATGCTCGTCAAAGATGTAATGACGACTACGGTTGTCACAGTATCACCTGACAATAGCGTTCGGCATGCGGCCAGGCTGATGTCCGACCAACATGTAAGCGGCGTTCCTGTCGTTGACGACGGTGGGCGCTTGCTGGGTATCATCAGCGAAGGCGATCTGATCCGTCGTACGGAACTGTCCAGCGGAGCATTCGCCCTGAAGACGGATATGGGACTTGGCCCTGATGACAGGGCGAACGCTTTTGTAAAGCGATGTGCGTGGAGAGTGGGTGACGTCATGACGCCCGATCCTGTCACGATCGACGAAAATGCACCCCTTTCCCGTGTTGCCGAACTCATGCAGGACCGCGGCATCAAGCGCATTCCGGTCCTGCGGGACGGAAAACTCGTCGGCGTCGTCAGCCGCGCCGATCTCCTGCAAGTAATTTACTCAGCTAAACCGGACGACACGGCAGCCGGCGACGAGGCCATCCGCCGCAGCATTCTTGTCCGGCTTTGCGAAAATACCGGCTTGGAAGGCTCGGATGTAAGCGTCACGGTCGCAGACGGGATCGTACATTTTTGGGGCAACGTCGAGACGGCGGCGCGCCGGAGAGCTGCGCGGATTCTGGCGGAGGGTGTCCGCGGTGTCCGCGGCGTGGTGGAGCATTTCCCGGAATCTCCCCCTCAATAGTACAGCCGCATCGACATGAGACTGCACCGGCCTTCAAGAAACGGACCGGCGAAATTCAGCAATGTCATTTTGATTGGGAGGCTCAGATGGCTTCACCTGACACGGCAGTGATGAACAAAACAGCCTCGGCAGCGTCGCCTGGGAAAACCCCGCTTTCGGCTGAGGAACTCCGCCTGATGGACGCCTATTGGCGGGCATCGAACTATCTGTCGGTTGGGCAGATCTATCTGCTCGACAATCCCCTGCTCAAGAAGCCTCTCGCACGTGAACACATCAAGCCGCGGCTACTCGGCCATTGGGGAACCTCGCCAGGCCTGAACATGCTCTATGTGCACCTTAATAGGGTGATCAAGCGAGACGACCTCAACATGATCTATGTGATCGGCCCTGGCCACGGCGGACCGTCACTGGTTGCACACGCCTATCTGGAAGGGACCTACACCGAATTCTACCCGAATATTGGCCAGGACGAGGAAGGCATGAAGCGGCTGTTCAAGCAGTTCAGCTTTCCCGGCGGCATCCCAAGCCACGTGGCTCCCGAAACACCCGGAAGCATTCATGAAGGTGGAGAGCTCGGCTATGCGCTCAGCCACGCCTATGGTGCTGCCTTCGATAATCCCGATCTGATCGTGGCCTGTGTCGTCGGTGACGGGGAGGCTGAAACCGGGCCGCTTGCGACCGGATGGCATGGCAACAAATTTCTCAATCCGGCGCGTGACGGATGCGTTCTGCCGATCCTGCACCTCAACGGCTACAAGATCGCCAATCCCTGCTTCCTTGCCCGTATTCCCAATCAGGAATTGGTGAAGTTCTTTGAGGGCATGGGATATGCGCCCCTTTTCGTGGAAGGTCATGAGCCCGACAAGGTTCAGCAGCAGCTTGCCGCAGCCATGGACACCGCCGTTGCCAGGATCAAGGCGATCTGGTCGGAAGCGCGGGACAAAGGAAATGTTAGTCGTCCAGCGTGGCCGATGATCGTCTTCCGTACGCCGAAGGGCTGGACCTGCCCAGAGGAGATCGACGGCAAGAAATGCGAAGACTACTGGCGCTCGCACCAGGTTCCGATGGGCGATATGGACAAACCGGAACATATCAAGGTGCTTCATCACTGGATGAAGACCTACAAACCTGAAGAACTTTTTGACGACGATGGCAGATTGCGTGCTGAACTGGCCGCGCTGGCACCGACCGGACATCGCCGGATGAGCGACAATCCGCACGCAAACGGTGGTCTGTTGCTGCGCGATTTGAAGATGCCGGATTTCCGCGATTATGCAGTCTCTGTTCCCAAGCCCGGATCAGTGACCGCGGAATCGGCTCGCCTCATGGGCAAGTTCCTGCGCGATGTGATGAAACTGAACCTTCAAAGCAAGAACTTTCGGCTGTTTAGCCCAGATGAGAACAATTCCAATCGCTGGCAGGACGTGCTGGAGGTGACAGATCGCTGCTATATGGCCGAGATCTACCCGGAGGACGATCACCTGTCGCCCGACGGCCGCGTCATGGAGGTCCTAAGCGAGCATCAATGCCAGGGCTGGCTTGAAGGCTATCTGTTGACCGGACGTCACGGCTTTTTCTCCTGCTACGAGGCGTTCATTCACATCATCGACTCGATGTTCAATCAGCATGCCAAATGGCTGAAAGTGTGCAATCACATCCCCTGGCGGCGGCCGATCGCCTCGCTCAACTACTTCCTGAGTTCGCATGTCTGGAGGCAGGATCACAACGGGTTTTCCCATCAGGATCCGGGCTTCATCGACCATGTGATCAACAAGAAGGCGGAGGTCATCCGGGTCTATCTTCCGCCGGATGCCAATACGCTGCTGTCCGTTACCGATCATTGCCTGCGCAGCCGCAACTATGTGAACGTCGTGGTGGCAGGCAAGCAACCTGCTCTGCAATGGCTCACGATGGACGAGGCGATCAAGCACTGCGCCGAAGGTCTCGGCATTTGGGAGTGGGCCAGCAATGACCAGGGCTCGGAACCGGATGTGGTCATGGCCTGCTGCGGCGATGTTCCCACTCTGGAGACGCTCTCCGCCGTCCAGTTGATCCGCGAGCACCTTCCCCAGGTGAAGGTGCGGGTCATCAATGTCGTCAATCTGATGAAGCTGCAGCCCTCGAGTGAACATCCCCACGGGCTTTCGGATCCTGACTTCGATGCGTTCTTCACAAAGGATAAGCCGATCATCTTCGCATTCCACGGATATCCCTGGTTGATCCACCGGCTGACCTATCGGCGAACCAACCATAAAAATCTGCATGTCCGAGGCTACAAGGAAGAGGGAACGACCACGACGCCGTTCGACATGGTCGTTCTGAACCAGCTCGATCGCTTTCATCTCGTCGAAGATGTGATCGATCGGCTGCCGCAACTTGGCGCGCGCGCCGCTTATTTCAAGCAGGCAATTCGCGGGAAGCTGATCGAGCACCGGCAATATATCGACAAGCATGGTGATGACATGCCCGAGATCAGCGGCTGGAAATGGGGCGTCAAGAGCACGGAGAAAGGGAAGGCGGCGACTTCCACAGAGGGAGACAATGCCTAGGCGACACGTCGCGTGTAAACGATCATGCCGGCAGGCGTCCGACCAGGGCCGCCTCCGGTTGTCCGACGAAATCTCCTGATCTCCCTGGTTACCTTATCATGTCGGAATTACTGTCAACCGATCTCGAATTGAACCGAATGCCGACGGAAGAGGACCTCGGTCGCCTTCAGTTCACGACCCTGCTCTACTATCTGCAATGCACGAATCCGGACAACGGGTTGGTTCGAGACAAGACACAGGCAGGCGCACCAGCGAGCATCGCTGCCATCGGCATGGCTCTTGCCACCATTCCTGTCGTAGTGGAGCGCGGCGTCGTCATTCGCGAGTTTGCCGCCAAGATCGCCCGACGCCGACTGGAATTCCTGATATCCTGCCACCAGGGGCCGGAACCTGACGCCTCCGGCTACAAGGGTTTCTTCTACCATTTCCTCGACATTGAGACGGGGCGACGAGTCTGGCAGTGCGAATTGTCAACAATCGACTCGGCTTTCCTGTTCGCCGGTGCTTTGACCGTCGCGGCTTATTTCGATGCGGACACCGAGGACGAGGCGAAGGTTCGCGCACTTGCCAAGGCGCTGTACGAGCGCGTGGACTGGAACTGGGCTCGCGACCACGGAGCCACGCTCACCCATGGCTGGCGACCGGAAAGTGGATTCATTCCCTATCGATGGCGGGGCTATGACGAAGGTCTGCTTCTTTACATTCTCGGGCTCGGCTCGCCGAGCCACCCTCTGCCGCCGGAAAGCTATACGGCTTACACGGAGAGCTACGAATGGCGGAATATCTTCGGTCGCGAATTGCTCTATTCCGGCCCGCTCTTTACGCATCAGCTTTCACATATGTGGATCGATTTTCGCGACATTCGCGACAATTTCATGCGCGAGCATCGAAGCGACTATTTCCAGAACAGCCGGCATGCCACTTTCGTCCAGCAGGAATATGCCATTCGCAACCCGCTGAATTTTAAAGGCTACGGCGAACATTGCTGGGGCTTCACGGCAAGCGATGGGCCTGGCTGGATCAAGAGAAATATAGACGGCGTCGATCGGGAATTCTTCGACTACGTTGCCCGGGGCGCACCCTATGGGCCAGATGATGGAACGGTATCCCCCTGGGTGGTGGTTGCCTCGCTGCCATTTGCGCCGGAAATCGTCATCCCGACCGTGCGAAACTTTGCCCGCATGAAACTTGGAATGACACGGCTTTATGGGTTTAGGCCGTCGTTCAACCAGACATATACGACTGGTGACAACAACGACGAATGGTGGGTCAGCCCTTACCATTTCGGGATCGACCAAGGTCCGGTTGTCTTGATGATCGAAAACTACCGAAGCGGCTTGCTGTGGAACATTATGCGTCGCTGCGAGCCGGTGGTGGTCGGATTGAGACGAGCGGGGTTTTCAGGCGGCTGGTTATGATGGCTGTGCCGAATCCGCCCGAATTTCCTGAGGCACAACAGGCTTGTGGCGAACAACGCTACAGACGACCGAGGTTTCAAAGAACCAGACTGCGTGACACTCAGGCTTTCTGTTTTTGATCGATCCACCTCCAGGAGCCGTCCGAACCATATTCCAGAACGGCATCGTAGGATGAGCGCGGGGCATCCGGCTCGGCGAAGTTGACGCACGCGATCCTTCTTTCCGCCAGAAGCCGGAGAATTGCGGACAGAAGCTCGTGACCGAAGATGGCATCGGCTTTTTCTAGAACAATATATGACGGAGTGGCCATGATCGCGCTTGCAAGTGCAATGAGCCGTTGTTCGCGAGGCGACAGCAACGTGGTCCAGTCTTGCTCGCTATCCAGCTCATTAGGTATCAAATCGCGTGTGAGCCCGAGATTCCTCAGCAAAGCGAGGATCTGACCATCCGTTTCCTTGATCGAACGCTCCGGGGATACCAGGATTTGGCGCAGAGTTCCCGGGCCCAAATAGGCCCGCTGACCGAGAAACCGCACATGTTGACGGGGAGGGATGACGATGCGCCCGGTCCCTGACGTATTAAGTCCTGCCGTAGTCCGGAATAAGGCGGACGCCGCGACCTCACTTTCTCCCGTAACGATCACCCGCGTATCGGTTGGGATGAGGACCGACAAATCCGTCACCAATACCTCTCCTGTCGGCGACGTCAGCGTCAGGTGTTCATAGCCAAGGCTGTCCTCAGCCTCGACGAGTTCGATACCGATATCCGCCGGGCTGCTAGCTTCCTCGATCGCTTCCAAAAGGGAACTGAGACGCGCCACGACGGTCGCGAAGTTCGAGATCGAGTTGAATTGTGCGACGATGAATGAGAGCGCACCGACGAGCATGGCAAAGGCTGCCGCCGACTGCGTGATGACCCCAAATTCGATGTCCCCACGCATGAACGCGGGCGCGATGATGACGACCGGAATGATCTGTATCATCCAATTGTAACCGGTGGTGAAGAAACCAACGTTGCGATTGATGGCGATTATCCGCCTGAAGTTTGCGGCGAGGCTATCGAACTGCTTGAGAAGCCGATCTGTGTGGCGTTGTTCGGAACCCTCGATCATGATTGATTCCGTGTTTTCACGCACACGGATCAGTTCGGACCGAAAGGCCGCTTCGCGGTCGAGCTGGTTATAGTTCAGGTCGATCAAAGGTCGTCCCAACACGATCGTCATAAACGATCCGAAGGCGGCATAGACAACCGCCGTAAAGAACAGAAGCGGACTGATCAGCCACAACACGCCCGAAAAGGTGAAGATCGTCAACACGCTGCTGAGCAGCATAAGCAGGAAGGAAAGCGTCGTCGTCGTGAATGCTTTGACATCCTCGGCAATCCGCTGGTCAGGATACGCAACTTTACCCCGAATGCCGAGCCGGTAGAAAGTACCGTCGGTCATATAAACACCGATTGCACGACGGGTGAGGTGCTCTCGCCAAAGCAAAGCCAGTCGTTCTTCGGCAAAGCGGGCAATCACCGATACGAGGGTCGAAGCGGCAAAAGCGCCAGCGTAGAGGATCGCCTGGCGAATAAATTCGGCAGTCTGCCTTTCAGCGATCGCAGTCATGAAGTGCCGGCCGACAAAACTGTTGACGACATTCAGAGCGCTGATGCCGCCGAAGAGGGCGACCAGGGAAGCGAGAAGAAATCCGGCTCGTCCGCCAACATCGGATGTCATGAACAATTTGATCGCGCGGATGAACCGTATTGCCGTCAACTTGAGCGGAATTTGCTGCTGGCCCATTGTCGCCCCCAAACTTGTGTTGGTACGAACTATAGCGCGAAAAACGTGCGACAGAGAGCGGCGCGGGAGTGGATGGGCGAGCCTTCTCTTTGGCGGTAGTGACACATAGCAGGAGAGGCTCCCAAACGGGACACGACTGCTGAACAATCGATCCCGCGCAGGACGCGTCGCTCTGCATGTATTTGCTATTTCCGCGGATCGAACAGGTCGCGAGGCCATCGCCGAGAATGTTGAATCCGAGTACGGTCACCATGATCGCGAGGCCGGGAAAGAGCGACATATAGATGTTGAGGCCGAGATATCGACGGCGCTGACGCTGTCGATGAAGGTGCGCAGACGGCCGCTGGCGGCAAACCCGCACTTGGTATCGAATGGCGGGTAAAATTCTTCACGACGGCATCGGCATCGAAGGGCGTGCCATCGTGGAACTCGACACCCTGGCCCAGCTTGAACGTCCAGACGATGCCGGCATCGTTGCTTGACCAGTCGGTAGCAAGCGCCGGCTGAAGGCTCAGATCCTTAGCACGGGAAAGCAGACTATCGTACATCGGATCCAAAACGGCGGCGGTAAACGTTGCGGTCTGATCCCCCGGATTCCATCGAGCGTGGCGCGACCGTGCGAGTGCTAATAAAATCCCTTGCGAATGATTTCCATTGGTTCTTGATTCTTGGAACCGGCCATCCGGTTGGCTTTGATCAATTTTCCAATTTATTTTGGTTGATTGGTTCATTTTCCGAACTTACTGTCAGGGCGAAATCACAGGCAAGGGGTCAGGAGTTTTAATGTTCAACTCATCGCAGCGTGAGCTTCTGCGGGTCATAAGCGAGTCCGGCCCCCTCAGCCGGACCGATCTTGCGTCCGCGATCGGGCTCAGCAAAGCGGCGATGAGCGGCATTGCCCGCGAGCTGATCGATCGCGGTGTGCTGCATGAGACGGAAACAGTCTATGGTCAGGGCCGGCCCTCCGTCCTGCTCGACCTGAAGCCGGAATGCGCCTTCTTCATCGGCATCTCACTTCTGGAAGATCCGGTACCGATGATCCTCAGTGATCTTAACGGCAATATCATCGCCCGCCAGCAGCTGCCCTATTCCCGCGATCCCAAGACCATCGCCAATGCGATCGCTCATGGCCTGCCGGACATCCTGAAGGCGCATCAGCAGGCGAGCTCTAAGCTTGCCGGCATCGGGGTGGCGCTATCTGGCTTCGTCGACGAAAAACAGGCGACCTGCGTGCAATCCACCTTGCTCGGCTGGCAGGACGTGCCGCTGGCGGAAATGATCCGTCAGGCGAGCGGCGTCGATACTTTCATCGAAAATGATGCCAAAGCCGTGGCCGTCAGCGAAAAGCTCTTCGGCATTGCCCGAGACACGCCGAATTTCTCGGTCGTTTCGCTCGGAGACGGCATCGGCTGCGCCCATTTCATCGATGGCAAGCTCTATCGCGGCAATCATGGCGGTGCGGGCGAAATCGCCCATGCGACAATCGAGCCCGGCGGCGCGCCCTGCCGCTGCGGCAAGCGCGGCTGCCTCGACACCGTTGCCTCGATGAAGGCGATCAAAGAGATGGCGCGGGCCGCCGGCCTGAAATGCACTTCGCTATCGGAACTGGAAGAGGAAGCCTCGCAAGGCACCGCCGAGGCGATCGCCATCATCCATAAGGCCGGCGCCGCCCTCGGCCTCGCGATCTCGCACCTGATCCAGATGAATGATCCCGGCCTGATCCTGATCACCCATGTCGATAGCTCCTTCGACGGCCTCTTCGGCACGGTCGTACAACAGGCGATCGAAGCCAATGTTCTTCCGCGTTATGCCGGCCAGACACCGATCCGCACCCGCCGCGTCGATAGCGACGTTTGGGCACGGGGCGCTGCCAGCATCGCCGCCCATAATTTTCTGATTGGTCCCAATATAAGCTGAGGTCTCCCATGCGCATCGCCGTCGGTGGCATTCACATCGAATGCAGCACGTACAATCCTGTCCTGAATGACGAGAAGGACTTTCGGGTGGTGCGCGGCGAGGGCCTGCTGGCCGCGCCCTATTTCGCGTTTTTAAAAGATTATCACGCCGAATTCCTGCCGACGATCCATGCCCGCGCCATTGCCGGCGGCCCGGTTGCGCGCCACACATACGAAGCTTTCAAGGCCGAGTTCCTGGAGCGCCTGAAGCCGCTTCTGCCGCTCGACGGCCTCTATCTGGCCATGCATGGCGCCATGTATGTCGAAGGCATGGAAGATGCGGAAGGCGACTGGATTACAGCGGCCCGCGAGCTTGTCGGCGACGAATGTACGATCTCGGCAAGCTATGACCTGCACGGCAATGTCACCCAGTGCATTCTTGATGCGCTTGACATGTACTCCACCTATCGCACCGCGCCGCATATCGATGTCGAAGAGACGATGCGCCGCTCGGTTTCGATGCTCGTGAAGAGCCTGAAGACCGGCGTGAAGCCTATCCTACTCTGGGCGCCGGTTCCGGTCGTTCTGCCGGGCGAACGCACCAGCACCGTCGATGAACCGGCAAAGAGCCTCTATGCAGAACTGCCCGGCATCGATGCACTCGATGGCGTCTGGGATGCCTCGCTGATGGTCGGCTACGTCTGGGCCGACGAGCCTCGCGCCACCGCTGCGGCCATCATGACCGGCACCGATCGCGCGGTGCTCGAGCGCGAGGCGAAACGCATGGCAAAGGCCTACTGGGATGTGCGCGAAAAATTCGTCTTCGGCTGTGAGACCGGCTCGATCGAGGAATGCGTTGCCAAGGCGATCGCCAGCCCCACTGGCCCCGTCGTACTCGCCGAATCCGGCGACAACCCGACTGGCGGCGGCGTGGGTGACCGGGCCGAGGTTCTGGCCGAACTGATCGCAAAGGGCGCCATCGGCGTTGTCTTCGCCGGCATCGCCGACAAGGCGGCCACGGATACCTGCTATGCCGCTGGCATCGGCGCCATGTTGGAACTGACCGTCGGCGCCTCTCTCGACACCAAAGGCAGCACACCGGTGACAGCACGTTTCATCGTAAAATTCCTGCACGAGACCGCCGACGCAGCCGATCGCCAGGCCGTCGTCTCCACCGGTGGTATCGATCTGGTGCTGTCCGCCAAGCGCCGCCCCTATCACAATATTGTCGATTTCACCCGCCTCGGCCTCGATCCGCACAGGGCCAAGATTATCGTCGTCAAGTCAGGCTATCTCTCGCCGGAACTGGCACTGATTGCCAACCCAAACCTCATGGCGCTTTCAGCCGGCGTGGTTGACCAGTTCGTCGAGCGTCTACCTCGTCTGCGCAAACAGCACCCGACTTATCCTTTCGATAAGGATTTCAACTTCGAGCCGCAGACCTTCCTCTCCGCGCGTTCGCTAAATCGCTGAACCAATTGCCCTTTGGTACCGAATGCCTCGCGAAGTAAGTGATGTGCGTGGAATAGTGCATCCAACCTTCGCATCCGCCGCGAAATCATGCTGTAAGGCGAAAAAACAGGCATCTATTTATTTGCACAAAAAAGCGCTTGACGAGTCCAGGGAATTGGTTTGCATTGAACCAATATCAAATTGGTTCATCCCACTATGGACAACGCTCAAGGCAATTCAAATTACGCGCTGGAGAAGCTGAGGGCTCTCCTCCGTTCGGACAGTCTTGACGCAGACGGCAAACTGCCCACCGAACGTACGCTCTCCGAAATGCTCGGCGTCAGCCGCCGTTCGATTCGTCGTGCACTGGAAGTACTGGAGGCAGAAGGCCGGATCTGGCGCCGGCAGGGCTCCGGCACCTTCGCCGGCAAGCGGCCGGACGAATGGAGCAACCAGGTTGATTCCATTATTGCTGAAACCGATTTCATGGAGATCATGGAGGTACGTTTGCGCATCGAGCCGCAGCTCGTCCAGCTTGCAGCCATGCGCGCCAAGGCCGCCGAAATCGAATGCATGTATGATCTGGTGGAGAAGATCTACGGCAGCACCGACGCGGATGGTCGCGAACTATGGGACGGCGCGCTACATCGCCAGATCGCCCAATGCGCCGGCAACCAATTCTTCCTGACGATTTTCGATGTCATCAACCGCGTCCGGCAGGATCCCGCCTGGCAAACGATCCGCGAGCGCGCCCGCAGCATAAGCCGCACGCGTGAAGTTACGTACGGCCAGCACCGGGCAATCGTCGACGCGATCGCTGCGCGTGATCCGGCCAGAGCAGGCGAAGCCATGCGCCAACATCTGCTGACGCTTCAGGAAAGTCTCATCCGCATCACTTCGCTGGACCATGGTGAAACGGCAGCGGAGTAGATAGCGGCAAGGAAGACCTGCGGAACCACAACGACGGCTTCAAACGCAGTGTGAAACAAGAACACAACAGAGGAGAATAAAATGAAATTCACCAGATTGCTAACGACCAGCGTAGCGGCAGCGCTCTTCGCGTTTCCCGCTTTTGCTGTCGAGCTGAAGATCGGTCTGCAGGATGACGCCGACGTGCTCGATCCCGCCCAATCGCGCTCCTTCGTAGGCCGCATCGTCTATACTGCAATGTGCGACAAGCTGGTGGACGTTACGCCGGATTTGAAGATCGTGCCGCAGCTTGCGACTGAGTGGAGCTGGTCGGCCGACGGCAAGGAACTCACCATGAAGCTTCGCCAGGGCGTGAAGTTCCAGGACGAGACGCCGTTCAATGCCGAGGCGGTCGTCGCGACCATCGAGCGAAACATCACTCTGCCGGAATCCCGCCGCAAGAGCGAGCTCGCTTCCGTCGCCAAGGTCGAGGCTACAGGCGAGTACGAAGTCAAGTTCACGCTGAAGAGCCCTGATGTCTCCCTCCTTGCCCAGCTTTCCGACCGCGCAGGCATGATCGTCTCGCCGAAAGCAGCCAAGGAGCTTGGCGCCAAGTTCGGCGATCATCCGGTCTGCGCCGGCCCGTTCAAATTCGTCGAACGCGTCCAGCAGGACCGCATCGTGCTGGAGAAGTTCCAGGACTACTGGAACAAGGACAACGTCTTTATCGACAAGGTCACCTACCTGCCGATCCCAGACACGACCGTTCGCCTCGCCAACCTGCAATCGGGTGATCTCGACATGATCGAGCGCCCTGCGGCAACCGACGCCGCGACTATCAAGGCTGACGCGAACCTCGTCTACAAGGATATCGTCAACACCGGCTGGCTCGGCATCTACGCCAATGTGGGCAATGGCGCCCGCGCCGATAACCCACTCGGCAAGGACAAGCGCCTGAGACAAGCTTTCTCGCTGGCAATCGATCGCGAGGCCGCTATGCAGATCGTCTATGACGGCACCGCCGTTGCCGGCAATCAGCCGTTCCCGCCGAGCAGCCCCTGGTTCGACAAGAATATCCCGGTACCGGCCCGCGACGTCGAGAAGGCCAAGTCTCTCGTGAAGGCAGCAGGTTACGACCGTGTTCCGGTCGAGATCATGGTCGCGAATGGTCCGGTCACGATGCAGATGATGCAGATCATCCAGTCGATGGTCGCGGAAGCCGGCTTCGATGTGACCCTGAAGGCGACCGAATTTGCGACCCTGCTCAACGAACAGACTGCCGGGAACTATCAGCTCAGCCGCTCGGACTGGTCCGGCCGCGTCGATCCTGATGGTAACATTCAGCAGTTCGTCACCTGCAATGCCGGTCTGAACGACAGCAAATACTGCAATGCTGACGTCGACAAGCTTTTGAACGAGGCGCGCCAGTCCACCGATGATTCGGTGCGCAAGCAGAAGTATGATGCGGCGACTGCGATCCTCAACGAGGATCTGCCAATCATCTTTATCGGCCATCAGTCTTGGAGCTGGGGATTCCACAAGAATGTCACCGGCTTCATCCCCTCGCCTGACGGCATGATCCGCCTAGTCGGCGTGAAAAAGGACGGCTGATACGCCAAATCTTGAGGATGCGGCAGAACTTACCGCGTCCTCCTAACGCTATCGGGAGCGCGCTTATGTACAGTTACATCGCCAAGCGGCTGCTGGTCGCCATTCCAACATTGCTGATCATTTCGGTCTTCGTCTTCTCGCTGCAGAAGCTTCTGCCAGGCGATCCTATTCTGGCCATGGCCGGCGAAGAGCGCGACCCGCAAGTGCTGGAACTCCTGCGGGAAAAATATCACTTCAACGATCCCGTCCCTTACCAGTATTTCTATTGGCTGGGTTCGGCGCTCCAGGGCGATCTCGGCATTTCGCTGCGCACCAACCAGCCGGTTCTGGAACTCGTGGCCGAAAAGCTGCCGGTCACCATCCAGCTCGCTATCATGTCAATGATCTTCGCCTTCGTCATCGGCGTGCCGATGGGCATCCTGGCGGCCGTCAAGAAGAACACCGCCATCGATTATATCGCCAACATCATAGCGCTATCCGGCTTGTCGATCCCGAATTTCTGGCTCGGTATCATGCTGATCCTGTTGGTCTCGGTAAATCTCGGTTGGCTGCCGGCTTCAGGCTACGAACCCTTCTTCTCCAACCCGCTGCGTTCGATGGAAACCATGCTCATGCCATCCGTCGTGCTCGGCAATGCGCTGGCCGCCACGCTGATGCGCCACACTCGATCGGCCATGCTGAGCGTCCTGAGCGCCGACTATATTCGTACCGCCCGAGCAAAGGGGCTCTCGGAAAGGTCTGTGGTGTTGGAGCATAGTTTCCGAAATGCCGTCCTGCCCATCGTCACGCTGAGCGCCCTGCTCTTTGGAGAGTTGCTGGCAGGTGCGGTCCTCACCGAGCAGATCTTCACCATCCCAGGCTTCGGGAAGCTCATCGTCGACGCCGTCTTCAACCGCGATTATGCGGTTGTCCAAGGAGTCGTGATCTGCACCGCGATCGGGTTCATCGTCATGAACCTCGTCGCTGACGTGCTCTACGTGCTTCTCAATCCGCGCATGAGGGCCTCGCTATGACCGCAATTGATCAGGTTACGGCAGCACATCTTCCGTCCGCCGAGCGGCGGTCACCGAACCGCGCGTGGCGCAAGCTGAAAGCCAACAAGGGTGCACTTGTCGGCCTCGCCATCATCGCCTTCTTCACGTTTCTTGCGATCATCGCACCGCTTCTGCCGCTCCCCGATCCGATCGCAACCAGCTGGTCGGCGATCCGCAAGGCGCCGTCCGCAGCCCATTGGCTCGGCACTGACGATATCGGCCGAGATATCCTCTCGCGCATGATCTGGGGCGCCCGGGCCTCGTTGATGGCGGGCGTCTTTTCGGTGGCGATCGCGGTCCTCGTCGGCGTGCCCTTCGGTCTGGTGTCCGGCTATTTCGGCGGCTGGATCGATATGGTGATCTCGCGCATCACCGAAGCCTTCCTGGCGATGCCGTTCCTCATTACCGCAATTGCACTCGCTGCCTTCCTTGGCCCGAGCCTTACCAACGCGATGATCGCGATCGGCCTTTCGGCCATGCCGATCTTCGTGCGGTTGACGCGCGGTCAGGTTCTCGCGGTCAAGACCGAAGAATATATCGAAGGTGCTCGCTCCATCGGGTTGCGCCACTTCAGCATCATCACCCGCTATATCCTGCCGAATGTCCTGGCGCCGATCCTCGTGCAGGCAACGCTGACGATTGCGACCGCCATCATCGCCGAAGCCAGCCTTTCCTTCCTCGGCCTCGGCCAGCAGCCGCCGGCGCCAAGCTGGGGCTCGATGCTGAATGTCGCCAAGAACTTCCTGAGCCAGGCGCCCTGGATGGCGCTCTGGCCCGGCATTGCCATTTTTCTCGTCGTTATTGGTTTCAATCTCTTGGGCGACGGCCTGCGCGACGCACTCGACCCGCGCGAAGCGTGACCCCTCGAAAGGACATATGAAATGACCGTATTCACGACCCGCCCCGAAATTCTGGGTACGTTCGGCGTCGTCACCTCGACGCACTGGATCGCATCTGCCGTCGGCATGAGCATCCTGGAAAAGGGCGGTAACGCCTTCGATGCCGCAGTCGCCACCGGCTTCACCTTGCAAATCCTTGAGCCGCATCTCGTCGGACCCGGCGGCGACATGCCGGCCATCATCTATTCCAAGAAAAAAGACACGGTCGAAGTCATCTGTGCCCAAGGGCCCGTCCCGGCAGGCGCCACCATCGAGCACTACACGTCCGAAGGCATGAAGCTGATCCCCGGCGATGGCCTGCTCGCGACCGTTATTCCCGGCTCGTTCGACGGCTGGATGCTGATGTTACGCGATTATGGCAGGATGAGCGTGCGCGACGTGCTGGAGCCGGCAATCTATTATGCCCAGAACGGCCATCCGCTGCTGCCTCGTGTCTCGGCCACCATCAAGGGCCTTGCCGAATTCTTCGAGAAAGAATGGCCGACCTCTTACGAAACTTGGGTGCCGGGCGGCTCGGTGCCGGAGCCGCATTCTAATTTCAAGAACCCGGTTCTGGCCGAAACCTGGAAGCGCATCATTTCCGAGTCCGAGGTAAAGCAGGGCCGCGAGGCGCAGATCGAAGCTGCCCGTGACGCCTTCTACCGCGGCTTCGTTGCCGAGAAGATCGCAGACTATCTAAAAACCGCGGAAGTGATGGATGCGAGCGGCAACCGCCACAAGGCGGTCCTGACCGCAGATGACATGGCGAACTGGTCGGCAACGATCGAGGAGCCGCAGACCTATGACTATCATGGCTGGACCGTCGCCAAGATCGGCCCTTGGGGCCAGGGTCCGGTCTTCCTGCAGACGCTCTCCATCCTCAAGGGCATGGATATCGCTTCGATGGCGCCTGACGGAGCCGACTTCGTCCATACCGTGACTGAGGCCATGAAGCTCGCCTTCGCAGACCGCGAGGTCTACTATGGCGATCCCAAATTCGCCGATGTGCCCGTCGGTCAGCTTCTGTCGGACACCTACGCCGCCACCCGCCGCAAGCTGATAACGGGCGAAGCGTCTTTCGACCTGCGCCCTGGAAGGCTGTCCGGCTTCGAAGAGCAATATGACGTGACGATGCAAATGCTCGGCGCTGATTCCAAGACCGGCGCCGTCTACGAACCGACGATGGCGCATCTGACGGAGAAGCGCGGTGACACCGTCCATATCGATGTCATCGACCGGGAGGGTAACATGGTCTCCGTCACGCCTTCGGGCGGTTGGCTGCAGTCCTCGCCGATCATTCCGGGTCTCGGCTTCTGCCTGAATTCGCGCGCTCAGATGTTCTGGCTGAAGCCCGGCTTGCCGACGTCACTCGCTCCCGGCAAGCGCCCGCGCACGACGCTGACGCCTTCTCTCGCCCTTTACGAAGGCCGACCCACACTCGCCTTCGGCACCCCCGGCGGCGACCAGCAGGAACAGTGGCAACTCTCCTTCTTCCTGCGTTATGTGCATCATAAGATGAACCTGCAGGCGGCGATCGATCAGCCGCTCTTCCACACCGCACATTTCCCCGGCTCCTTCTATCCACGCACGCGTGAGCCGGGTGGCTTGATGGTGGAAGGCAATTTCAGCACCAATGTGCTCAACGATCTTCGCGCTCGTGGCCACAATCTCACCGTATCCGAGCCTTGGACCATTGGCCGCCTGACAGCCGCTCGCCGCGATGCCGATGGGTTGCTGCGCGCCGCTGCCACACCGCGCCTCATGCAGGCCTATGCAATCGGGAGATAAGAGATGACCTGGTCCATCGTCGCCCGCGATCCCGACACAGGCTATCTCGGCATCGCCGTTGCCACCCGTTTCTTTGCGGTTGGCGGGCTGGTGCCGCATATCCGCGGCGGCATCGGCGCGGTCGCCACCCAGGCCTTCATCAGTCCGCTTTACGGCACGGACGGCCTTGCACTGCTTGCCGAGGGCAGGACGCCGGACGAGATCATCGCGGAACTGACCGATCGCGATGCTGGCCGCGACCAGCGCCAGCTTCATCTGATCGATGCCAGGGGTCACAACGCCGCCTTCACCGGTGCCAAATGCATCGATTGGGCCGGTCATCTGATCGACGACAATGTCTCCGTTGCCGGCAATATGCTGGCCGGCCCAGAAGTCGTTGCCGAGACGCTCGCCACCTACAAGAGGGCAATGGACAAGCCCTTCATCGAGCGCCTGCTCGAAGCCATGCAGTCGGGTGAGGATGCTGGCGGCGATAAGCGCGGCAAACAGTCCGCCGCCCTCCTTGTCCATCGAGATCAGGATTACCCTTGGCTGAGCGTCCGCGCGGACGATCATCCCGATCCGCTCGCGGAGCTGCGCCGTCTCTATGCGGTGGCCCAGGAACCCTACATGCATGTCGCTGAGACGATGGCGACAAAGGCCGATCCAAATGGAATGATTGACAGGCGTGAGATCGATAAAAAGATCGCAGCGCTGGAAACTGCGCGTATTGCAGAAGGGCGGCCGTCCGCCTCTTTCGCCACGCCTTTGAAGACCTGAAAGCCTGCCTCTCCGGCGCAAAAAGAATAAGGGAACGATATGAGTGATCAGCCAGCAGCATCCGTCTCTCCGGTTCTTTCCGTCCGGAATCTGACGACGTCTTTCCTTGCCGATGGTGAATGGAAATCCGTCGTCCGCAACGTCTCCTTCGATGTTATGCCGGCGGAAACGGTCGCCATCGTCGGCGAGAGCGGTTCCGGCAAGAGCGTCACCTCGCTTTCCATCATGCGCCTGCTCGCCAAGGGCTCAAGCCGCGTCGAAGGCAGCATCGCCCTCAACGGCCGCGATATCCTTTCGCTCTCCGACAAGGAAATGCGTGCCGTGCGCGGCAAGGATGCCGCCATGATCTTCCAGGAGCCGATGACTAGCCTGAACCCGATCTTCACTATAGGCAGGCAGATTTCCGAAGCGCTCACCTGCCACGGCGATATCAGCAAGGCCGATGCACGAGCCGAAACGATCCGTCTTTTGGAGAAGGTGCGCATTCCCAATGCCGCATCCCGCTTCGACGAGTACCCGCACCAGTTTTCCGGCGGCATGCGCCAACGCGTCATGATCGCCATGGCGCTCGCCGCCCGGCCGAAACTGCTGATCGCCGACGAGCCGACCACAGCGCTCGACGTAACGATTCAGGGCCAGATCCTCGATCTCATCAAGGTCCTGCAGGAAGAGGAGGGTATGTCCGTTCTCTTCATCACTCATGACATGGGCGTGGTCGCCGAAATCGCCGACCGCACGATCGTCATGTATCGCGGCGAGGCCGTCGAAACCGGCATGACCGATGACATTTTCAACCGAGGAAAGCATCCCTATACGCGCGCCCTGCTTTCCGCCGTGCCGCGTTTGGGTTCCATGGATGGCCGCAAATGGCCGTTGCGCTTCCCTGTGGTGGATACGGCAACTGGCGAGCGCAGCGAGCCAGTCGAAGTCGCCGAAACCGTAGACTGCCACAAGACGCCGATCCTAGAAGTGAAGAACCTCGTTACGCGCTTCGATATTCGCGGCGGTCTCTTCGGCCGTAGGACCGGCGCCATTCACGCCGTCGAAGATGTCTCCTTCAACCTCTTCCAGGGCGAAACCCTGGCGCTTGTCGGCGAATCGGGTTGCGGCAAGTCCACGACCGGTCGCTCGATTACCCGGCTAGTGCAGCCCAATGCCGGTTCCGTCAGCCTCGATGGTTATGATGTGCTGAACCTCGATGCAAGCAGACTGCGCAACATGCGCCGCAGCATTCAGATGATCTTTCAGGACCCCTTCGCCAGTCTGAATCCACGCATGACGGTGGGAGCAGCCGTCGCCGAACCCTTTATCGAACATGGTCTCGGCACTCGCGCCCAAGCCCGAGAGAGGGCCGCGGATCTGCTCGAGCGTGTCGGCCTGAAGGCGGACATGATGAAGCGCTATCCGCATGAATTCTCAGGCGGCCAGCGCCAGCGCATTTGCATTGCGCGTGCCCTTGCCCTCGACCCGAAGGTCATCGTTGCGGATGAAAGCGTCTCGGCCCTTGACGTCTCGATCAAAGCCCAAGTCTGCAATCTCTTGATGGACCTGCAGCAGAGCCTCAACCTTGCCTTCCTCTTCATCTCTCACGATATGGCCGTGGTCGAACGCGTCAGCCACCGCGTTGCGGTCATGTATCTCGGCGAGATTGTCGAAATCGGACCGCGCGAAGAGCTATTCCGCAACCCGCAGCACCCCTACACCAAGAAGCTCATGGCGGCGGTTCCCGTACCAGATCCCGCCCGCCGTGGCATTCGCCGCAACCTTGGCACCGACGAACTGAAAAGCCCTGTCCGCCCCTTGGGTTACGTCGCGCCCAAACGTCAGTACCGCGAGGTCGTAGCGGGTCATTTGGTACGGATGGAGGAAGCCGCCTGACTTAGTCCGGGAGGCTTAGGCGACAGAACGCGAAAGACAATAATGCAGGAAATGGGCTGCACCCCAGGGATGCGGTTTAATCCATTTTGCTGCATCGCTTATATTATTTATTCCAGATATTATTTCACTGAGAATTATTAACGCCAACCGTCGTCGTTTGTGCTCTCTTATCCCTGCGAATCAAAAAGGTTTGATTTGCCTGAGGGCAGCCACCATGTTGAAGCATGGACGATACAACAGTTGGGCAGGAGCACATGCTGCAACGGATTGAAGACATTGATGCCGCGCTAATCGACAGGCTGCAGCATTCAGCGTTCAAGTATTTCCTGAAATATTCCAATCCGGAAAACGGCCTTGTGCCGGATACGTCGATTCCTGGCGTACCGACGAGCATCGCTGCGGTCGGCTTCGGGCTTTCCTCCTACCCGGTTGGCGTCGAGCGCGGCTGGATCAGCCGCGGAGAAGCCGCCGAGCGTGTGTTCAACACACTGCACTTCTTCGCCAACGCCAAGCAGGGCACGGAACGTCACGCGACCGGGCATCGCGGCTTCTTCTACCACTTCCTGCATGTGGATACCGGCAATCGGGCCTGGAACAGCGAGCTTTCGACCATCGATACCGCTCTGCTCGTCGCGGGCATTCTGACCGCTGCGCAATATTTCGACGGCGAGGATGAAACCGAAACCGAGATCCGCGCGCTCGCAAAATTCATCTACGAGCGCGTCGACTGGCGCTGGGCCCTGAACAAGGGCGATTGCATCTCGATGGGCTGGAAGCCTTCTTCCGGTTTCCTACGCTGGCGCTATCATGGCTTTGACGAAGCGATCATCCTCTACACGCTGGCGCTGGCATCCCCGACCTACCCGATTCCGCAGTCGTCCTACGACGCTTTCACGGCAAGCTATTCCTGGATGCTCTTCAATGAGCAACCCTATCTCTACGCTGGACCGCTCTTCATCCATCTCTTCTCCCATGCGTGGATCGATTTCCGCGGCATCCAGGACAAGCCGATGCTTGAGCGGAACTGGGATTATTTTCGCAATACGCAGGTTGTCATCAACGTGCAGCGTGATTACGCGGAACGCAATCCCGGCCAGTTCGTCGGCTACAGCAAGGATATCTGGGGCTTTACCGCTTGCGATGGTCCGCCGCCGACGCGGCGCATGCGCGGTGGCCGCAGCCCGAAGGTGTTGGGTTATGCAGCCCGCGGCGCTCCGCTCGGTCCTGATGACGGCACGATCGCGCCCTGGGCCGCACTTGGCTGCCTGCCCTACGACCGGCAGGCAGCCCTAGACGGCACCAAGGCGTTGCTGACCACCTATCCGAACCTGCTCCTGGAAGGCGGCTTTCCCGGTGGCTTCAATCCAACGGTCCAGACCAAGCGGCCGGAGGGTTGGGTCGACGACCGTACTGTCGCCATCGATCAGGGCCTCATCGTCATGACGGTCGAGAATGCCCGCTCGGATTTTATCTGGAGGCTGATGCGCAAGAACCCGGTGATCCGCCTTGGCCTCGAGCGCGCCGGTTTCACCGGCGGCTGGCTGGCGGAAGAGGAACCGGAAGAGCTGGTTCTGAAGGCAGGTTAAGCAATTTCAGCAAAAGTGCGTAAGGGTTTTGCGTCCGGAATTGCATAAAAAGGAGATAGAGCGTTACCGTGTTCGAGAAGACGGCAATGCTCTGGATTCATCGGACGAAAACGTGCGCTTTGCCCGCGATATCGAGGCGAACAAGATCGCCTCGCGTCGGCAGCGCCACACTTGACGTCTTGATCAGGATCGGCGGAAGGGCGACAGCCGCGAGCGACACCGCTACCGTGCAGGTTGCTCCGCCAAATTCCACATCCACGACACGCCCGCCATATTTCGCGTTCGCCTCATCAACAACGACGCGGATCTGCTCTGGCCTCAGCATGATTTCCGCCTTGCCCTGATGGGCTCCGTCGACGGGCACGCTGCCGAGCGCGCAATCGGCAAAACCGTTCTTGATGATCGCGGGCAGCATGACTGCATCCCCAAGGAAAAGCGCCGTCTCGCGGTCACGCGGCTTGAGATAAAGCGTTTGCGGCGTGCCGGCCTGCACGAGCTTGCCCTCCCGCAATACCGCAACCTGGTCGGCAAATGACAGGGCCTCGCCTTGATCGTGCGTTACGAGGATTGCCGTGATGCCCGCTGCGTGCAGCACGCGGGCGACTGCCTTGCGCATATTTTCCCTGAGGCCGGTATCCAGGGCCGAAAAAGGCTCGTCGAGCAGCATGAGGCGTGGCCGGCGGCCGAGCGCACGGGCAAGCGCCACGCGCTGCTGCTGGCCACCCGAGAGCTGGTGTGGACGACGCTCCAGCATGCCGCGATCGAGCTCCACCATTTCCAGGAGATCGATGATACGCTTTTGGCGATCCGGCGCGCCGCGCTCGAAACCAAAACCGATATTCTCGGCCACGCTCAGATGCGGAAAGAGCGCGCCATCCTGCGAGACGATGCCAATACCGCGCTTATGAGCGGGGACGCTTGCCGGGCCGTCAGCCAGAACCTCGCCATCCAGCGTCACCCTGCCGACATCAGGCTGCTCGAATCCGGCAATGATGCGCAGCAACGTCGTCTTGCCGGAGCCGGAGGGACCAACGACAGCCGTGCGGCTGCCCGCCTGCACTTCAAGCGAGATATCCTTCAGTGCCTGAACCGGGCCGTAACGCTTGCTGATATTGTCGATCGTAAGCAGCGTCATTGGCCGGCAGTCCGTTTCGATTGGGTATAGAGCATGAGGGTGAGCGGAAACGACAGCACGACCATCATGAAGGCGTAAGGTGCTGCCGAAACATAATCAATCTCGCTGGTCAGCGACCAGAATTTCGTCGCCAGCGTGTCGACGCCATTCGGCGAAAGCATCAGTGTCGCCGTCAATTCGTTGGTGATGCCGAGGGCGGCAAGCGCTACACTCGCAGCAGCACCAGGTGCTGCAAGCCGCATGGTGATCTGCCGCACGGCCTGTCCCGGCGTACGGCCAAGCCCCATTGCCGCCCGCTCGAGCTCGACAGGCGCTTGCGCGATACTGGCGCGCAGACCGACCATGGCACGCGGCAGGAAGAGCAGCACGTAAGCGACAAGCAGCGTCGCGAAGGTCTGGTAGAGCGGCAGGATGAGTCGAACGGTGATAGAAACCAGCGCCAACGCCACGACGACACCCGGCAGTGAGCCGACATAATAATGGCAGGCTTCGAGAATGCGCTGGAACCGACCCGGCGCGCGGACCGAAAGCCACGCCATCGGGGCCGCGGCAATCGTCGTCAGGACCCCGCCAGCGATAGCAAGAACAATCGTCTGCACGAAAGCACTTACGACCTGGATGCGCCAGATGCCGAGCCCGCCGAGATAGAGCCAGCGGCCGAGCGTGATCAGCGGCACGCCAAGCGTCAGCACTGCCAGGATGATCGGCAACACGAGGGCCGGGACCACAAACCAGCCGAGCCGTCGGCGATCGGCTGGACGCGCAGAGCCGGAGCCGACGCGCGCATATCGTTCATTGCCGCGCAGCAGGATTTCGAGGCCGAGCAGGAACAGGCAGCAGGCGACGAGCACGCCGCCGAGCATGTTGGAAGCCGGGCTATTATAGGAAGACTGGAACTGGTCGACGATCGCAGTCGCGAACGTGTCGAAGCGGATCATTACGAACAACCCGTATTCCGATAGCAGGTGCAGCGCGACCAACAATGAACCACCGCAGATAGCCAGGCGAAGCTGCGGCAGGATCGTGCGGAAGAAAACGCGCCACGGATCGAGACCGAGCGAGGCAGCGGCATCCTCGATCGCCGGATCGAGCCGGCGCAACGCCGCCGCGACCGGCAGATACAGGAACGGATAATAGGCAAGAACCGAAATAAAAACGCCGCTCTGGAGCCCGTACATGCCCGGAAGCAGGCTCACCCAGGCATAGGAATGCACGAAGGCCGGCACCGCCAGCGGCGCAATGGCAAGCCACGCCCAGAGCCGCGCAAGCGGGATATCCGTCCGCTCCGTCAGCCAGGCGAGCGTCACAGCCAGCACGATCGACAGCGGAATGGTAATTGATTCCAGGAGAACAGTATTGACGAGAAGCTCGCCGACGCGTGGGCGGAAGACAAGCGTCTTTACCGTCTCCCAGCCGACATCATAGGTCACCCAGGCGATGAAACCGAGCGGAACGAGGCTGAAGATCGCCACAACAGATGCGAGAAGAACGACGGAAGCGTGCGGCATACGCCCGCGCGGCAAAACCATTCGTGCGGCCCCTGGCGCCACCGGCGTGTCATTGCCGGATACGAGCAATCTATTGTTCTGCAGCAAGGCCGATGCCTTCACACGCTGAAAAAGGAAGGCAACCGCCTTTGACGAGCGGTTGCCGGATTTTGTCATGCCCTAAGGTTTTCTTGAGCCAAAAGCAATAGTTTTAGACCGAAGAAGACTGCGGCAGAAAGACTTAAAGCGCACCGCGATCTTTCAGATCGCTTGCCAGGCTTTAAGTCTTTGTTTTACGCTCGCCGTTATCGCAAACCGCGACACAGTTTTGCGCGACAGGCTTAGATGAGGCCGGCTGCCGTCATCAGTTCCACAACCTTCTTGCTGTCGAGGGTCGAAGCTTCAACCTTCGGCGCATTGAGATCGGCCAGCGGAGTGAGCTTGTCGTTGGAGGCAGCGTCCTTGCCGATGGCATATTCATAGGAATCGCCGTTCTTGAGAACGGCCTGGCCGGTCTTGCTGGTGATGTACTTCAGGAAAGCCTGGGCTTCCTTCATGTGCTGCGTGGATTTCAGAATACCGCCGCCCGAAACAGAAACGAAAGCGCCCGGATCCTGGTTCTTGAAATAATGCAGGCCGACATTCTTGCTGTTCTCGCCGGTCTTCGCCTGATCGCCGAACCAGTAATAGTGATAGATGATCGCGCCTTCGACTTCGCCGGCATTGACGGCCTTCATGGCGACGCTATTGCCCTTGTAGGGGGTGGCATTGTTCTTAAGGCCCTTCAGCCAGGCCTTGGTGGCCTCTTCGCCTTTCAATTGCAGGAGGGCGGCAACGATGGCCTGGAAGTCGGCGCCGGCAGGAGCCGCACCCCAGCGGCCCTTCCAGGCCGGATCTGCAAGGTCGAGCATCGACTTCGGCAGCTTGTCTTCCGTCAGCTTCGTCTTGTCATAGGCAAAAACTGTCGTCCGGGCGGCGATGCCGGTCCACATACCGTCGGCGGGGCGATACTGTTCCGGAACTTGGTCCAGCGTATCCTTCTCGATCGGCGCGAACAGGCCGGCACCGTCGACCAGCGTCATAGCCGGCGAATTTTCGGTGAGGAAGACGTCGGCAGGCGAAGCATCACCTTCCTGGATGATCTGATTGGCGAACTGCATGTCGCTGCCCTGACGCATGGTGACCTTGATGCCGGTCTCCTTGGTAAAGGCGTCGATCCATTCGCGGCCGAGGCTTTCGTGCTGGGCATTGTAGACGACGATACCTTCGGACGCCTGCGCATTGGCGCTGCTTGCCAGCGCGGTGGCGGCGAGAAACGAGGCGGCAACCGCGAGCGCGCCGGAAAGACGGTTAAGAGCAATTTTCAAGATGGCCTCCATGATGATGTCACCCAAGCCCCAAGGGCGATGGCAGGCGTATATTTTTGTTGACTGAATATTTCAAGTTTCGCGATCAAAAATAAGTTCACAATATCTTGACTCAATCTTTCATCTTCGGAGGAATAAATTCAAATCTCATAAAAAAAGCGACGCTGGTAAGGCGTCGCCTATTAGATTCCAATGCGTTAGCCTATTCGACGTCGAACTTGACGCCCTGCGCCAACGGCAGGGTCTTTCCATAATTGACAGTATTGGTAGAGCGCCGCATGTAAGCCTTCCAGGCGTCCGAACCCGATTCACGACCGCCGCCCGTTTCCTTCTCGCCGCCGAAGGCACCGCCGATTTCAGCACCGGACGGGCCGATATTGACGTTGGCGATGCCGCAATCGGAACCGCGCGAGGACAAGAAGGTTTCGGCTTCGCGCATATTGTTGGTGAAGATCGAGGACGACAGACCCTGCGGCACGGCATTATGCAGCTCCAGAACGGCGTCGAAATCGCTATACTTGATGACATAGAGGATCGGCGCGAAGGTTTCATGCTCGACCGGACCGGTCTGCTCAGGCATTTCGACGAGTGCCGGGCGCACGTAGAAGGCTTCCGCCGAACCGCTGTCGACGCGCTCACCGCCGACGACAGCGCCGCCGGCAGCCTTTGCCTGCCCGAGCGCCGACTGCATCTTGTCAAAGGCTTGGCCATCGATTAGCGGACCGACCAGCGTGCCGATCTCCAGCGGGTTGCCGATCGTCACCGAGCCATAGGCTTTCTTCAGCCGCGGCACGAGTTGGTCATAGACGCTCTCATGCACGAAGAGACGGCGCAGTGTCGTGCAGCGCTGGCCGGCCGTACCCATGGCCGCGAAAGCAACCCCGCGAAGTGTCAGGTCGAGATCGGCCGTTGGGCAAACGATCGCAGCATTGTTGCCGCCGAGTTCTAGGATCGCACGGGCAAAACGCTGCGATAGGCGCGGACCGACGGCACGGCCCATGGCCGTGGAGCCGGTTGCCGAAACGAGCGGGATCTTCGGATGATCGACCAGCACTTCGCCGATCTCGCGGCCGCCGATCAAAAGCGTCGAGAGATTTGCCGGTGCCTGGCCGCCTTCGGCCACGAACCGCTTCAGCGCTTTTTCGAACAGCGCCTGCACGGCGAGCGCCGTCAGCGGTGTCTTTTCCGAGGGCTTCCAGACTGTGGAATTGCCGCAGACGATGGCAAGAGCCGCATTCCAGGACCAGACGGCAACAGGGAAGTTGAAGGCCGAGATGATGCCGACAGCGCCGAGCGGATGCCAGCTTTCCATCATGCGATGTTCGGCACGTTCGGTCGCGATCGTCAGGCCGTAGAGCTGACGGGAGAGACCGACGGCGAAATCGCAGATATCGATCATCTCCTGCACTTCACCGAGGCCTTCGGAGGTGATCTTGCCGACTTCGATCGAGACAAGCCGGCCAAGCGCCGCCTTGGAGGCGCGAAGCTCTTCGCCGAGCAGGCGGATCAATTCGCCGCGCTTCGGCGCCGGAACGGCCCGCCATTCGAGGAAAGCTTTATGGGCCGCGTCGATCGCGGCCTTGGCATCCCCAACGGAATGCTCTTTCAGCTTGCCGATTTCTTTGCCTGTGATCGGCGAGGTGACGGAAAGCGTACCGCCGGTATAGCTTTTGGCATCTACGCCGAGATCGGCGAGCAGTTTGGCGGTTTCGGTAGCGAGATCGAGGACGGCGATGGTCATTGTCGTGGTTCCAGTCTTGTTGTTCTCAGAAACGGGCATCGGCAAAATGGGCCACCTGAGCGCCGGCTTCGTACCATAGTTCCTTGAGCGCGCGGAAGCTCGGCTCGCGAGGATCGGTCAGCGGCAGAGGCAGTTCTGCCTCAGTCATGCGGCCGAGGATGTGCTCCGCCAATGTGCGGCCAAACACTGTACCGGGCGCAATTCCGCGGCCATTATAGCCGGAAAAGCCGATGACATTGGGAGCGAATTTGTGGAAGCGCGGCAGCGCATTATCGGTCATGCCGATCTGGCCATACCACTCGCATTCGAATTCGACGTCACCGATCTCAGGGAAAAGCCGTTTCAGCGACCGTTTGGCCCACGCCTTGTGGACGGAGAGGCCGGTATTGCGCAGTGCCCCGACGCTGCCGAAAACGAGGCGACCGGCCTGATCCATCCGGAAGGACGAAAGGATTTCCTTCGTATCCCAGACACCCTCGCGATTGGGCAGGATCGATTGGCGGAGATTATGGCCGAGCGGCACGGTGGCAAAATTGAAATAGGGCAGAAAAACCTGCTCGTTGCGCACCTGTTCCCAGGGGCCGATACTGTAGGCGTCAGTTGCGACAATGATCCAGCTCGCGGTCACCTGCCCGCGCGCGGTTTTCACCACCCAGCGGCTACCCTGCCGTTCCGTCGCGATAACCGGGCTCGCCGTGTAGAGCTCGACGCCCGCCTTCTGCGCGGCGTGAGCAAGCCCACGCGCATAGGCAAGCGGCTGCAGTGTGCCGGCGCGCATATCGAGCAGTGATCCGGCATAGGCATTCGTTCCGATGCGTTTCGCGGTCTCGTCTGCGTCAAGCAGCATGACGGGCGCCCCGCGCGCCGACCATTGCTTGTAGCGATCCTCGACTTCCTTCAAGCCATCGGCACCAACGGCACAATGCAGCGTACCCTGCTTTTCGAGTTCGCAGGCGATGCCGTGCTTCTCGATCAGCTCCATCACCAGTCGCGGCGCATTGCCCAGCAGATCGAGCAGCCGCTCGCCGTAGACAGGGCCGAGCACGCCAGGCAGGTCATCGGGCATGACCCACATGCCGGCATTGATCAGCCCGACATTGCGGCCCGCCCCACCAAAGCCGATCTCCTTCGCTTCCAGCAGCACAACGCGCGATCCCGCCTCTGCCAGATGAAGGCTGGAGGAAAGGCCTGTATAGCCACCGCCAACGATGACCACATCGGCCTCTATAGCGCCGGCCAGCGCAGACGTGACGGGCGGCTGAGGAGCAGTCTTTTCCCATAAGCCGTGGGAGCGAGGATCATCGAGCATCGGATAGTCCAGTCAGGATCGAAATCGGTACTCTAGCGCCGCCTCCGCGCTCGCGGAAGCGGTCAAATATCAGGCGACCGTCTTCAACTTGAGGCCGGAGAGGCCGAGTTCTTCCATAGCCATGTCGAGTGAGGCAGCCTGCCGATCGGCATAAAGCACGAGTTCGTCCTGCACATCAGCGCCGAGCGCTTTCTCGAATGCCGCTCGGTTCGAGCGCGTCGCATAATTCTGCTGCTGGTCCGTGCCGAGGTTCGACTGGAAGATACCTGCCGCGCTCACGGGGAGGAAATCCTCATAGATGACAGGATCAAAGCGAAGATAGCCCTTGGCGATCAGAGCGTCCGGATCGGAAGGAAGCTGCCCTCTTGCTGCGATGCCGGCAGGAGTCGCCGAATAGTGGAAGAAAGCGAGTCCGTCGCGCCGCATCTCGTCCCAGCTGTCCGGAAGCGCCCTGAAGCGCTCGGCGAGTTCGGCATCGTAATCGCCGGCCTTGGCGCCGGATGCTCCGACCTGCACTTCACCGCGCACCGACGCAAGCAGCTGATCATAGAGCGCCCGGCCCTTTGCCGTCAGCGCGACACCACGCTGCTCGATCTCGCCGAATCGGGCTGTATGTGTGCCTGACGTGATCCCGGCAACATCAGCAAAGGCAATGGGTTCTTCAAGGGCCTTGAAACTCGTCTGTCTCAGCAGGATATCGCAATTGCGCCGTGGCGGGCCTTCGATGACGGCCTTGGGCGTGATGCCGCGTTCCGGCATGCGGCGCTGCACTTCATCGATATCAAGCGTGCGCGGCGTCAGATGGTTGATATGCGGCCCCTTGAAACTGACGACATCGGCAATGAGCCGATGGGCATCATGCAGGCGCTTGTAGGTCTCGGCACTGACGGTCGCCTCGCCATGCCAGCGGAAGGTTTCCAACGCCTCGGCGACGAATTCCGCCGCTTCCGCTTCCGTCAGTCCACCCGCCTTCTCATGCTGCTCGATAAGTTCGATGGCGTGCGGCGAGTAGATCTGCCGCTTGGCAAGGATATCAGCGGCTTCGGCGCGCAACCCCTCGTCCTCGATCAATTCGAGCCGCAGGAGCGAGGTGAAGACGCGGAACGGATTGACGTTCAACGCCGCTTCATCCACCGGCCGAAAGCAGGTGGAGTGCACGGGAACGCCGGCGACGGAGAGATCATAGTAACCGACGGGCTGCATGCCCATGACGGCAAAGAGCCGGCGGATCGTGAAGAGTTCCTCGGTCGTTCCGAGACGGATCGCACCGTGGCGCTCGACATCAATGCGTTCAAGTTCGCCTGCACGCCGAAGCCGCTCGCTGAGTTCCTGGTCTCTTGCGAGCACTTCGGCGTTGACCTCACCCACAAGCTCGATCAGCGTGCCGTATTGCGGCACCTCCGTCCGGTACATTTGCGACATGGCTTCGGTGAAAAGCGAACGGATACGGTCCGTGGAGACGAAAGCGCCGGGCATGAAGAACTCCGCGTTCATTCCGATTTTGCAGGATGAACTTCTTTACAAGGGCCTTCAAGCGATGAATATCGACGTTTCGGAAACAGCTCATTCTGAAATGGAATGATTATGCTTGCACCAAGGCGCTTTCTGCCCTCGACTGCTCACCTGGCCGCCTTCGAGGCAGTCGCTCGCACAGGCAGCGTAACCTCCGCCGCCCGCGAACTTGACCTCACGCAAAGCGCCGTGAGCCGCCAGATCAAGGCGCTTGAGGAACAGCTCGGCGTCGAGCTCTTCCGTCGCGAACGCCAGACTGTACGTCTTACCCTCGCCGGCGACGCCTACGCCCGCGAAATCCGCGAGGCGCTGCGGCGCATATCCAGCGCCTCCCTGAACCTGCGTGCCAATCCGCACGGAGGTACGTTGAACCTCGCGATCCTGCCGACTTTCGGCACACGCTGGCTGGCGCCGCGGCTTGGCCGTTTCCTCTCAAACAACCCGGGTGTCACGATCAATCTCGTCACCCGACTATCCTCCTTCGATTTCCGCCTCGATTCGATTGATGCCGCCATCCATTTCGGCCATCCGCACTGGCCGGGCGCCGAACTCGCCTTCCTGATGTCGGAGCGCACTCTGCCTGCCTGCAGTCCGGATTTCTTCAAGCGCAATGAGATCACCCGGCCGGAAGATCTGCTGACGGTGCCGCTCCTGCATCTGACAACCCGCCCAGACGCGTGGGAGCGCTGGTTTTCCGATAACGGTGTCGTCTTCGAAAGCGTGCATGGCATGCTGTTCGACCAGTTTGCCACCGCGGCGCAGGCGGCAATCGCAGGCCTCGGCGTCGCCCTGCTTCCGACCTTCCTGATGCAGGAGGAGTTGAAGCGTGGTGATCTTGTCGCGGCCGTCGATCGCGAGATGGAGAGCCGCGAGCGCTATTATCTCGCCTTTCCGCCGGAACGTGCCGACTATGCCCCGCTTGCCGCCTTCCGCGACTGGATCATCTCCGAAGCGGGGTCGGCTTCTGAAACATAAGGAAGGCTTGCATCGCAGCAGCGGTTTCGAGCATTATGCGCGCCATCAGAATTCGATGCAGGAAATTCCCATGAAGCCGATCTTCGTCCAGCTCCAATGCGCCCCCGGCAAAACCTATGAAGTCGCCGACGCCATCTACAAGACCGAACTGGTCTCGGAGCTCTACTCGACGTCAGGCAATTACGATCTGCTGCTCAAGGTCTATATCGAGGAAGGCCAGGATATCGGCAAATTCATCAACGACAACATCGCCAATATCCCCGGCATCGTCCGTTCGCTGACGACCTTGACCTTCAAGGCGTTCTGAAGCGATTAACCCTCTTGCTAATAAAGGCTGCAGCGGCGCGCCTTCATAAACCACCCCTTAAGTACGGACATGGCTGATAATACCCACAAAAAACAGGTGGGAAATGTCCGTCTCCACAATAGAGACCTTTGAGAACAAGGCGCAACCGCAAGCCGCACCCATTATCGTGCACGTCGTCCGGCAGTTCCTGCCGAACCGCGGCGGGCTGGAGGATGTGGTCGCCAATCTGGCTCGCCAGACGTTGAAACGAGGATATCGGGTTCGCGTTGTCACGCTCGATTCGCTCTTCACAGCTCCACAAAACAAGCTTCCAGCACACGAAACCATCGACAGTATCGAGGTCGTCCGGATCCCCTGGTCCGGCACCAGCCGCTATCCGGTCGCGCCACAGGTCTTTCGCCATATCGGCGATGCCGACCTCATCCACGTCCATGCCATCGACTTTTTCTACGATGCGCTCGCCTGGGGCAGCTTCCTGCACCGCAAGCCCATGGTGGTCACGACGCATGGCGGCTTCTTCCACACCAAGAAATTCCTGATCATCAAGAAGATCTGGTTCAGTACGCTGACACGGCTGTCGGCAATGGCTTATCGACAGGTCGTATGCTGCAGCGCTTCCGATCTCAGCCAGTTTATACGGATCGCTCCGGACGGCATCACCATCGAAAACGGCGCCGATATCGGCAAATTTGCCGATATCGCTTCGCGCACGCCTAAGCGGCGTATCGTCACGATCGGCCGTTTTTCGGTAAACAAGCGGCTCGATCACCTGCTGGATGCCGGGGTCGCACTAAACAGACGCAATCCGGAATGGCACCTCGACATTATCGGTGCCGAGTCTGATCTCAATGGAGCCGATCTCCGGCGGGAGATCGCTGCAAGAGCGCTGGAGAAATCAGTCACACTCACGATCTCGCCGGATAACCAGACGATCCGCGATATCATCGCCAAGGCATCTCTCTTCGCTTCCGCTTCGGAATATGAGGGCTTCGGCCTCGTCGCGCTGGAAGCAATGAGTGCCGGCCTGCAGCCGGTCCTGAATTCCAACGAAGCCTATCGTTCGCTGGCTGCACGGCATAAGGCGATCATCCTCACCGACTTCACAAAGCCGGAAGCCGCCGCGGATGCGATCGAAGAAGCCTTCCGAAAAACCGCCACTGAGGGAGCCGCGCTGCGCAAGAACCTCATGGAGGCCGCCGACGCCTATTCCTGGGATACCGTCGCAGAGCGCTATATCGACCTCTACCGGTCCATCGGCATCAGCGCTTAAAGCATTTCCGTTCTTCCTCGAACAACGGAAATGCTCCATCCATTTGTTTTTACACCACTCCAGCCGTAGAGACACTATACGCTTTGGCTGGAGTTGCTCTGGAAGATCAGGAAGTTCTCAAGCCTTCGCCAGCCGGACGATTTCGTCCAGCACCAGCTTGCGCGATTCCGGCGGTGTCAGATTGTGATCGGCATCCTGCAGCATCACCAACCGCACGTTCGGGTGCCGTGCAAACTTGTGCCCGCGCGGACCAAAGTGGAAATACATGTGGTCGAGACCGACATCGCCTTCGCTATAGATCAGCGTCAGCGGCACTTTCCGCTTGCCGAGCGCGGCGAAAGAGCGGCGCACCTGCCGCGCAATATGGCGGCGACCTGGGAGGAGTTCGACGAGCGGCGCGATGCGCGGCGAAAGCCGGCGGCCGACCGCGATGAAGATGTTCTGCAGCGCCGCGAAGACGTCGACCTCGCCGCGGAACAGCCGCTTGACCGTGTCGAGCCGCATCATCCGCTGACCATAATCATCGACGCTGCGCGGAACGGAGACGACATGCTCGCGCCGCACCGGCTTCTCCGGATCCCAGTAGTAGACGAAAGGATTGATGGAAACGATCGCCTTTAGCCGCTCATCCTCGATACCTGCGCGCAGCGCCACATAACCGCCGCTGCAGCGCCCCGCGACCATGATCGGACCGGCGGCGAATTCTTCCAGGAGATCGAGCGAGGCAAGCGCATCTTCGGTCTGCGTCGCGGAATAGAGAACCTGCTCCGGTGCATCCGGCCGCGGAACGCTGTCACCGACATTGGCGGAATCGAAACGCAGCGAAACAACGCCCTGACGCGCCAACTCGCGCGCCATGTCAACAGTCGTACGACCCCAACCGGCATGCCGATCATAGGCGGTCGACATGAAGAGAACGGCATTCCCCTTGATCTCACCCTGCGGCCGGCTAATGACGCCGATGAGATGCTGGAAGGCGCCGAAGCGAACCGGGATTTCCTCGAATCCGTCACCCACGAGCAGCTGATTTTCGATCGATTGCGGTGAGTGATCGGCAGATGCTGCAAGTGTCGTCGTTTCGACGAGCCATTCGGTCAGTAGCTTCACGACCGCCATCGGCGTCCTGGCGAAAAGCGGATTGGTGACCAGCTCGTCATAACCTTCGAAAACACGCTGCTCGACATTGCCGCCGAGTGCCTTCAATTCGTCAGCAAAGGCCGTATCGTCGACGCGAACCGGCCGTTCGAGAATGAGGTAGTTTGGCGCCGCCAGGTCCTGTGGCGAACTGATCTTGAGTTTGCCGATCTCTGCAGCGATCTCATCCGGCAGGGTCAGGCCGGCAATCTGCACCTGCGCATTTGGCACATGCTCCTCGCCGAGGCCCAAATCGGCATGGATGATCCGCGACCACATATTGATCTCGCGAAGATGCGCCCTGCCACTCAAGACCGGTGCGAGCAAGACGACACTGTCGACGCCCTCGATCGTGTGGCCGGTCAGATGAGCAAGCGTGCCGCCGAGACCCTGGCCGATGAGGATGATTTGCGAGCAACCGCTGAGAGCCTTCAGCTTTGCAGCTGCCGCGCGAATGGAGTTCTTCCAGATTTCCAGGCTCGGTGCCCGGTCTCCGAAATCCAGGGCGTCGCCCGTGCCGGTATAGTCAAAACGCAGGCTCGGGACGCCAATGTCGGAAAAATGCTCCGCCGCGACACGATAGAATTTTCGCGTGCACATTTCCTCAAAGCCCCAGGGGCTGACGAAGAGAACTGCAGCCGAGCGTTTCGCGACATCAGGCTTTTCCGGCATGAAGAGGCCGATCGCATCGTCGAAGGCGAGAGGAAGAGCAGCAGCACGGCCGGCGCCTTCTGCCGGCTCACGCGAGAATTCCTCGTTCTCAAGCTTTTTCACGTCTCCTTCGGGCGCAGGCGCGGCGATGAAATTGACCGCGCGTCTTGCGGAACCCTGCAGCAGGGAAGGCATCTTATCAAGGATCGAACGCAGCACCTGAATATCCTCCGCCGGAACGGCTCGAAAGACCTTCAGCGCTGCAAAATAGGTGAATGTGCCTGCGATAATTGCGAGGACAAGGCCAATCGGCCCGTGAATAAGGTCGAGCACGACAATCGCGCCGCAAGCGCAGAACACTGCGGCAACAGTAATCTTTGTAAGGCTGAGATAAAGGCCCGAAAGTTGAGCTCCGAATCCGGTTTGTCTGACCATCATTACCGACATCGCAACAAATACGGCTATGCGCACAAGCGCGGCACCTTCGGCGGCCAGACTAGGTACGATGAGTAAACAACCCACTACCATGAGGAGGCCACCTATCACACTGATTTTCAACCTTACATTGGCTTTCTCGATGGAAAGCAGGTATAGGCTGAGAACCTGCATGAAGGTGTAGGCCGGGGCGACGAGTGCAAGCAGGGCAACGACCCCGCCGCTTCGGTCGAAGGCCTCGCCAAAGACCACATGCACCAATTCGCTGGAGATCGCAGCCAGCCCGAGGCTCATGGGCAACACGATATAGGCCATGCTGCGGATAACAGCGGTGAAGGCTTCAACCGGAAATTTCGAGTCGGCGCTGGTATGCCGCCGCTCCGAATAATAGGGCAGCAGGCTGCCGCTCATCTGGATCGGGAGCTGCAGCGCGATATTGGCGATCGACAGGCCCGCCGCATAAAAGCCGACCATTTCCACCGACCAGAACTGCTGCAGGAACAACAGTTCGATACGGTTGAGAAAGATCGAATCGATGATGAACTGCATCGACAGGATCACGGAAGAAGAGGCCAGGTATTTGAGCGAGACGCCGCAGCGATCACGCCGAGCAAAAAGAATTGGCAAGGTTGCAACGAAAAGTACGAGCTGTCCGAGCGCATAGCCGACAAGCACACCTTCCACCCCGTAGAAGACGGCGCCGATCGCCACGCCCGCAAGCTGGAAGATCGACACAATCAACGTCAACCGAAAGAATGTGTCGAGCCGCTTTTCGCCGATGAGGTAGAATTTGACGAAGGAGCCGATCGCCTGAATGAAAAAGAGAATGCCAGTCACGAGCGCCACCGATGGCGCGGTGTCCGCCCAGTGCATCTCCTCCGAAGTCAGGAAGAACATTGCGTAGAGCCCGAGCAGCACCAGCGTGGAACAGACCATGAAGGTGACAAGGATCGAGGCAAATCCCCTGCGCCGTTCGAGGTTGTAGCCCTGTGCCGAAAGCTGCGGGAGCGTCTTCAAAAGGGTGATACTGGAGCCAAGTTCGGCAATCGAGGCGCCGGTGACGACGAGCCATAACGAGAAGGCAACGATACCGTTGGCCTCTGGCCCGAGCAGGCGTGCGGTTATGATCGAGGACACGAACCCCGTCACCAGAAGCAGCATGCCCGCCGCTGCATTCATCACTGAATTTGCAATTATGCCCTTCGACATCCGTCCATCCGCCAGAAGCCGCGCCGCGGCCGAGAACAAGCCATCTCTAAAGTGAAACCGTTAAAATAAGGGGCTGGCACTCTCGGCTCAGCTCGCCTGCATCGCGGAGAGGCGCAAAAGCGCCTTGTCATAGCTGTGCTCTGCGAGATGGCGCAGCAGATAGTCACGAGCCCCTTCCGCTTTCCGCTTTGCGGCCTCGCGATCGGAATAGATGCCCTTAAGAAGCGCTGCGGCTGCCACGGGCGAAGGATCGGCCCAGACGGCATCCTTGAGATCGGCAAATTCTGGATGGTCATCGACCACGGGGATGAGCAAGGGCTCGACCAGCCAGGTATTGTCAGGGTCGCAGAAATCAGCCGTGCCCGACCATGCGGTGGAGACAACAGGCGTGCGATGCATGATCGCTTCCGCGACTGTCAGGCCGAACCCTTCCGAACGGTGCAGCGAAAGATAGACGTTGGACTCTTTGATAATGCCGTTGATCTCAGAGCTCGCCAGATTGTCGGTAATGACCCTGATATTCCGATCGCCTTCGACGGATTGCATGAGCCTGCGAAGCGCTTCATCGCGAGCCGGGCTGCCGCTCGCCTTCATCAGCAGGAAGGCATCGGGGCATTCGGCACTGAACTGCCTGAAGGCTTCGATAGCCGCCTGCGGATTCTTGCGGTTGATCGACGAGCCGCCGCTGAAGATGAAAGACACTAGGAAGGCTTCCTCGGCAATCCCGAATTTCTGCCGGATACCCTCGGCCGCCGGCCGCTCGGACACCGGATGCGGCACGACGATGACGGGAGCCGAGGTAAGCGGCGCGATCGCCCGCCGAGTGAATTCCGAGGGTACGAGGATGGCGTTCATATAGTGCATGGCATTGCGCCATTCGGCGGGCACCACTTCGAGCTCCCAAGCCCAGTAGCCGATATTGAAGGCGCGGGCAAAATTGCCGAGACCCATCTTCAGGATCGCGCGCGGCAGCATCGGCGGATTGAGGTGCCATATCCGGCTTCCCGGCTGACCGTCGGAAGCGAGCGCCGGCGCCCATTCCACTAGCTTGCCCTCGTCAGGATGCGTGCTGACATCGGCAAGCATGATCTGCCGGCCTGCCTTGGAAAGTGCAACGGCACAAAGCCGAGCGGATTCTCCTACACCCGCCACCATCGATAGATAGCCGACGACTTCGACCGGCCTGCCAGGATTGAAGGCATGCCGTGATTTGACGATGAGACGCTGCAGCAGATGCCCGCGCACACTCCGATAGACGCCTCGCAACGCTTCTTCTGCCTGCACTCGTATCGTCATCGCCGCTCTCTAGTCCTCATAACGAGAAGCGCCGCGAGCTGCCGACGCTTCTGATTACGCCCGTGGGCAACGCATCGGCGTCCGTGCTCGAAGCCGCGATCAACTTCACCCGCTTGGCGGGACCTGGCGCCAGATGGAACCAGTCCTCTTCTGCGCGATAGCCTTCGACATCGATATGCACAGACTGGGCGAGCTTGTCGGACACAAGCGTCATGAACCAATCGTCGCCCTCGCGAATGAAAGATGCCTCGATCGTCGCATCGTGGAAGGCCTTCGCCCGCCCGCGCGGAAAGTGGAAAGCCTGCGCCAGCAATGCACCATCCATGGCCGATCGCAGCCATGCGACGCTCACGTCATGCGACGGCGCGCCGAAACGGAACGCATAAGTCGCATCGAAGAAGCCACCAAAGAGATCGGTGCAAGCAATGCGCTCCACACTCCTCGGTCCGAGATTGAAAGCCTTGCTGCCGCTTGCCACCTGCTGGCGCCCATCGCGCAGGCAGGCGACGTCGAGTTCCAGTGCAATGACCTTGTCCGTTTCGTTGATGATATGGACATAGAGACCGTTCGTGCCTTCATCGGTAAAGACTGCCTGAACCGGCCGGAAGGCGCGTCGCATCGCGTGCCAAACCGGCTTTGGTTCACCGGTAGAATCGATGACACCCCAACCGGCACCCGGCAAAAGATCTTGCAGGGTCCAGACGAGCGCGCCGTTGCAGGAGGATCCCTTGCGACGCCACTCGGCAAATGTCTCTTCTAGAACCTCGCCGGTCACGGCACGCGAGAGGTCGAGATAACGTTCGGGGTCTTCGCGGCGGAGCTTGGCCGGATCGAGATCGTAAAGAAGCCCTAGATAGAAGTCTCTGACGTCCTCGAAATCCCAGGAAGCGCCGCGATCGCGCGGCACGCGCTCTTTCCAGAGCGGATTGTGAACTGACGGGACGTCGAGATGCCGCTGCAATGTCCGCTGCTGCGGCACATGCGCAAAGGCGAGGCTCTCAGCCGCAAAGCGCAATTCGGCACGACGCGCATCATCAAGAGGCCGCATATAGGCGCCGACGCCGTAGTAATGTGTAACACCGGCATTGGGTGAAAAAGGCATGGCGCCGCCATAGGGGGAGTTCGGCACATAGGGCACATCGGGACGCATGCGCTGGCAGATCGCCGGGATGATCTCGTCCGTGATGGGCCCGCTCCAGAAATCTGCCGGCAGGCCGAACATCGCCGCCTGCTGGTGAATTTCGCTACCGCCGCAAAGCACGGTTAGCGAAGGCGAAAGTTGCACGCCATGCAGGAACTCTTCGATCTCAGCATGTACATGGCCGACAAAGGCCTTGTCGTTCTTCGGATAATCGAAATTCGCGAACATAAAGTCCTGCCAGACCATCAGTCCCAGTTCATCGCAAAGTTCGAAGAATTCGGGTGTCTCATAAGCCATGGTCCCGCCGATGCGGATCATGTTCATGCCGGCCTCGGCAGCCAATCGCAGAAAAGGCTCATAATCCGCCCGCTCGCCCGGCAGGCGCACGATATCGGCCGTCGTCCAGACGGCCCCGCGGCAGAAGATCCGCTCACCGTTGACGACAAGTGCGAAATCATTGCCATCAGCGCCGTGGTCGGCCTCGATCCGCCGGAAACCGGTCTTGCCGATAGAGTGCTCTTCGCCATCGAGAATCAACGTCACGTCATACAGATGCGGCGTACCATGCGTATGCGGCCACCACGCCTCGATATCCGGCAGTTTGAGAATTGCCGAATAATGTCGCTCGCCGATCTTCTCAAATCCCTGTTCGACGCCAGCGCAACGCAGCGCCATGACCGGCTCTTCGCCATCAGTATGGAGTGAGACACTGAGCCGTCCCGCGCCGTTTTCATCCAGCGCGGCGCGGACCGAGACATTGTCGATCGAGGCCACACCTCGCCGCACCAGCGAGATCGAACGCCATGGCCCAATTGCATGAATTTCCGGGCACCAGCCGGGCATATGTCCGAGCAGAGTCGCGCGGACATTCTTGAGGCCCTGTGGCGTGATCATCTGCGGTCGCCAGCGGGCACGTGGTCCCGGTTCGGTAAGGTGCGGCCCGAGCGCCCGGAAACAGAGCGCCAATTCGTCGCCGCCCGTCAAGGTCACCGGAATCTCATGCGCGGTGAACATGCTCTCGGAAAACAGGATTTCCTGGCCGTTCAGGAAGACATGGCAGATCGTCGCCAGCCCCCGAAAGCGTAGGATCGCCTCACCCGGCTCCACATCAAAGAGGCGGGTCAGATACCAGGCGTCCTTGGTGTTCAGGGCCTGTGGATTTTCCCGGTCGAAAAGATCAGCTCGTTCGAGCGCGCCAGCAACCGTGCCCGGAACGGGCGCCGGAATGAACTGCGCAGAAAGATGGATATCGTGCGGTGTCGCGCAGGCGTCAGGCTCCGTCAGAACCAGATTCCAGCCTTCGGAAAGCAGGCTTTCCTCAGCCCCGATACTTGCCAACCGCCCCCGCATGGTCAGATCTCCGGCTTCAGGCTCGCCCTGCGAGCGATGCCATCATCGAATCCCATGCATCGGCAGCTGGATCAAGAGCTGCTTTCAACGGCTCGAACTTGCGGCGGGTGACAGCGCGGGCAAGCTGGAACTGGACCGACTTCGCCACTTCCGAGATCCGACGCGCCTCTTCGACCGCCGCGGTAAATTCACCGGTCGAAAGCCAGCTCAGATGATCGGCCGCGAGTTCGAAGTTCGCCCCGACCTGCCGCAGCGTGTTGAACGCATATTTATGGAAGAAGCCAAAAGGCCTGTCGGCCACCGCTTCGACCTGAAGCGGGAAGACTTCCGCAAAGGCACGGATCGGATTGGCACTTGGACGGCGACCGAAATGGAAGCCGAGCAGCCGGCGGGAAACTTCGCGCAGATACGCCTCGCCGACAGGGCTCTTCGGGAATTTGGCAAACTCCGTATAGGGCAGGAACGGCGCGTCCTCATCCGCCAAATGGGACTGGAACAGCCCCTCGAAGTCCTCGCCCTCAACGCGGAAATAGCCGGCGTTGTGGAAATAGTCGACGCGCTTGCCCGCGAAATCCAAGCGGTTGATCGCAACCGTGGTCTTGCCGTGCTCCTGCCGGTAGGCAGTGCCGCGCGTATCCGGCATGTAGAAGGAATCCATCTCGATGAGGCAAAGCCGCCCGCGGGCGATCTGCACCTCGACATGCCGCTCAATGCGATCATAGATCGCCAGTTCGGTGGCGCGGATGCCATAGAGCGCTTCGAGATCTTCCAACGGCACCTTGAAGAAGGTGAACTGGTCGCCCTCGAAATCCTGTGTCAGCGTGAAACCCAGCATGGCCTCCGGCGCAACGCCAAAGGTCGACAGCACCTCGATCCAGAGGTCGATATAACAATTGGTCTCTGGCCACATGCGCTCGCCGGAATGCAGCGCATGTTGTTTGTAGGTATCAGGATCGATACCCGCAAAGACCGATGTCATGGAATCGCTCAGCCCCACAGCACTTTCCGCACGTTTGCCGGCCATGTTTCAACATCAAGGCCGTGAGTATGAAAGAGCGCGAGCGCGATGCGCTCCAGGCCGAAACCGACGCAGGCCGTATGGGCCACGCTGCCATCTTCGAGATTCAGGCCCCATTTCAAGCCGAAGGAATCCTGATGGTAGTTGAAGCTCATGCAAGCCGTCGGTTTTGCTGCCGACGTGATCGGGATCAGCAGTTCGAACTTCAGGTTCTGGTCACGCTGGTTGTTGACCATCATCTTGCCGGCGCGGCCGAAGAACGGATCGTTGGCGACGTCGATGGTCACATCGAGGCCGACCTGCTTCATCATTTCCACACCGCGATCCATCCAGCTCTGACGGAAATCGCTAACATGCTGCTCGGTACCCATGCAGACATATTCGCGCATGCGGAAGAGCTGCTGGCGGGCCGGATCCTTGGAGGGCTCATGGCGGAAGCAATAGGATTGAAGATCGAAGAGGCCGCCCTTGGCCGGCAGGTTGCCGCGCTTGGCAACGGTCGGATAGAGCGGATAGCAGGCCGCCGGCGTCAGCACGATATCGGTTGCTTCCTGACCTTTGGTCCAGTCCTCGCCGACTTCCATACACTGCAGCAGGCTCATATGGTCGAGCTCGCTGCCGCAGAAGCTGTGCACCGTGCCGGCAAGCTGCGGAAAGCTCTTCATGTAGCCGCTCTTTTCGAAGAGCGCGCGGTTCATGCCGGGCGGGAAACGCATCGCCTCGGCGCCGTCGGCGCCGCCGAATTTGTCGATCAGCCGTTCGAAGGCGGCGATCACGTCTTCGAACTGGCCGCTGCGACCATAAAGGCCGTCAACACCCGTATCGATCAGCAGGCCGGACTCGAAGAGCCGGTCCAGAAACGATGTCTGCATATCCATGACTTTACCCCAGTAGGCTAGTGTCCTGCTTATGGACGAGGAGCATGCTCGACGTATTGCCGAGGATGCGGTCGTTCGAGATCATGAGCTGCGCGGAATGGGCATCGCGCAGATGGCGACCGAGGCTGAAGGGCGTACCGTTCTTGTAGCCCATGATGCCGCAGATCAGCATGGCATGATTGACGATTTCCAGGATCGTCTCCGAGGAGGCGATCTTCACGTTGTTCATCGCCACCGCAAAGCCCATCGAGGAGAGCTTGTCGCCATCAGCCTTCGCACCTTCATAGGCCTTGAGGCCTGCAACGACGTTCGATTTCACCATCTGCAGGAGGTTGGAAACCTCTGCGAGGCGAAGTGCTCCGGGCGGTGTGGCATCGGGAGATTTGCGAGCGGCAGCGCGCACGAATGCCTGCGCACGGGAAACGGCATCGACCGCGATGCCATACCAGACACCGCTCCAGAGCAGATGCGAGGACGCGAGCATCGATTGTGCAGCGATTTCAGCGAAAGGCTTCGGCAGGATCTGTACGGCCGGCGCTTCGCCCTTGAAGAGAAAACCGTCGGAGCAGGTGCCGCGCATGCCAAGCGTGTTCCAGGCATGCGTCTTTTCGAGCGTGTACTGATCCCTGAGGAAAGCGGTCAATACCTGGTCGGAAGAGGCGGCCTGCGGATGGCTGCGCGAGGTAATGAGGATGGCATCGGCATGCGAGCCGTAGGAAATGACGGTCGCGTCCTTTTCCAGCCGGCAGGTATCGCCATCGATTTCAATCGCGCAAATGCTGTTGCGCAGGTTGCCGCCTATGCCGCCCTCGGTGGTGGCGGAGGCGATCAGGAGTTGTTCGGCGACGATCCGACGCATGAAGGCACTATGCCATTCGCTGTCGGCGCCATGCTCGACGAGGCTCGAAAGCTTGATCTGATGCATAGCAAAGACCATCGCGCTTGCCGCGCAGGCCTGGCCGAGCATCGAGCACAATTCGGCAATATCGGTGGTGGAAGCAGCCTCGCCACCAAGGTGACGGGGAATCTGGATGCCGAGCAGGCGCTCGGCCTTCATCGCGTCCACGGCTTCCTGCGGGAACCGGCCTTCGAAATCGACGGCATCCGCATGTTTTGCCGCAATTTCGGCGACGCGGGCAGCCCTTGCGACAAGGCTGTCTTCCGTGATCTTGACCGGGAAGTTCATCAGGCGACCTTTCGGCTATCCCGGATGAGATCGACAGTCTTGGCGATTGCCGAGATGCTCGCGAAGGACTTGCGGTTCAGGAGATTGTCGGGGAATTCGATGTCGAACGCCTCTTCGATGCCGAGCATGAGCTGCACAGAGGCGAAGGACGTCAGACCCGCAGCGTAGAGATCCGCATCATCGGCAATCTGATCAACCGGAACAGGAAGCTTACCGAACTTGGTCACGAGGTCGCGGATTGTCTTGTTCATCCCATTCACTCCAGATTTTTAGTGATCCTGAGCCGGCGTTCATTGCCGTTTCATGGGAGTGCTTTTAGTAGGGAAAACAGAACATTCCGCTAATGTAATTAGTTAAATATGACCAAGACTCATACTTTGCATTTTACGAATTATACCAGCGCGACGCCTGATACTTGATTTCTATCAACAGCTTGAAGCAGGCTGAGAAAACCGGCCGCAAATGGCTAGCGCGGTGTCGAGTGCAGAAATGGCACGCTGAGCGCACGCTTTTGCGTTAACTGGCGGGTGGATAGGAATGTTCGCTGCCGCGATAGTCCGAAATCGAATAACACCCCTCACCGGTTGCCCTGACTGCGCTCTCGCCGATCACCGCCTTCCCGTAGCCGCCGGGAATATCGAGAATATAGGTAGGCTGGCAAAGGCCGGAGATGCGGCCGCGAAGCGAGGCGACGATCTTTTGTCCTTCGTCTATAGACAGACGGAAATGGCTGGTGCCGGGCGCAAGATCGGGATGATGCAGATAATAGGGCTTCACGCGCGTCTCGACGAAGGCCCGCATCAGTTCTGCCAGCACATCAGGATCATCATTGACGCCCCGCAGAAGCACCGACTGGCTGACCATTACGATTCCGGCATCCACGAGGCGGGCGCAGGCCGCCCGTGCTTCCGCCGTCAGTTCACGTGGATGGTTGGCGTGGAGCGCGACATAAACAGTCTTGCCGCTCGCTTTCAGCGCCGCGATCAGATCCGCATCGATCTTCTGCGGATCGACGACAGGCACCCGCGTATGAAAACGCACGATCTTCACATGCTCGATCGTTGCAAGTTGGCCGAGAATTTCGCCAAGGCGACGTGGCGAAAGCACCAGTGGATCGCCGCCGGTCAAGATGACCTCCCAGATCTCTTCGTGCTCGCTTATGTAGTCGAAGGCTCCAGACAGCGCCGCCGGATCGAGCGTACCGAGCCCCTGCGGCCCGACCATTTCGCGTCGGAAACAGAAGCGGCAATAGACGGGGCACACATGCACCGCCTTCAACAGCACGCGGTCCGGGTAGCGATGCACGATGCCTTCGACGGGACTATGGGCGTGATCGCCGATAGGATCGGCCCGCTCTTCGGCCGTCACGACAAGCTCTGCAGCATTGGGCACGAATTGCCGGGCAATCGGATCGGCCGGATCGGAATGATCGATCAGCCTCGCGATAGTTGGCGTCAATGCGATGGCATAGCGCGCGGCAACCTCATCGAGCGCCGGTCGCTCGGCTTCTTCGATCACTCCGGCCCCGACGAGATCGTCGACGTTCTTGATTGGACGTAGGACGTTCACCGGCCATACTCCGCAACCGGCGCCCAGAGCACCTGATCGATCCGTGTCGCACCTGTCGCCAGCATCACCAGCCGGTCGAAGCCGAGTGCAATGCCGCTCGCTTCCGGCATGATGGCGAGCGCTGCCAGGAAATCCTCATCTAGGGGATAGGCTTCGCCATAGACCCGCATCTTCTCCACCATCTCGATCTCGAAGCGGCGGCGCTGTTCGGTGGCATTGGTCAGTTCCCCGAAACCGTTGGCGAGCTCGACGCCGCAGGCATAGAGCTCGAAGCGTTCAGCCACGCGCGGGTCCTGCGCCGAAGGCCGTGCGAGCGCTGCTTCGGAAACCGGATATTCGTCGAGTATGGTGACGCGGCCGAAGCCCAGATGCGGTTCGACCTTCTCCACCAGCACCCGGCTGAAGAGATCCGCCCAATGATCGTCATCGGCGACACGCATGCCGACCCGCCGCATTTCGGCGGCCAGGTGCTCGCGATCCGTAGAGCCGTCGGCGTAAACCGATCCCAGAAGATCGATGCCGGCATGGCGGCTGAAAGCCTCGGCAACGCTTATCCGTTCCGGCCCGGCGAAGGGGTCGCACTCGGTGCCGCGATAGACGAGCTTCGCCGTCTTTACCGTTTCGGCAGCGAGCGCCAGCATCCGCACGCAGTCCATCATCAGGCTCGCATAGCTTTCGGCCGCCCGGTACCACTCGAGCATGGTGAATTCTGGATGGTGCAGCGGCCCGCGCTCGCGGTTGCGATAGACATGTGCAAAGCAGGCAATGCGCTGCTCGCCGGCCGCCAGCAGCTTCTTGCAGGCAAATTCCGGCGACGTATGCAGGTAAAAAGGCGCCGCTTGACCGTCCGTCGTCAGCGCCTGTGTGGCAAAGGCATGCAGATGCGCCTCGTTGCCCGGTGATACCTGCAACGTGGCTGTATCGACCTCGATGAAGTCCTCGCGCGCAAAGTACCCGCGCAGCGCCGCCTGGATCGCATTGCGCCCCATAAGGAAGGGACGGCGATCGGCATGCACTGATGGTGTCCACCAGGGAGACGCTTTGGCGCTCGTGAGGGTCATTCAACGCTTTCCTTGCCGGATTCGGCCGGAATGGGGTGGCTATTTCCGCGATTTTAGGTTAGTGCGCCCACGAAGAAAAACATTTTGCGTCTTCAGGGCCATTCCGACAGTCCTCTACGACGCCGAAAGCCGACTTACAAGGAAGTCTTATGGTCAAGATCATCGCCTCTTCCGTCCGCAAGGGCAACGTTCTCGAGGTTGACGGCAAACTTTACGTCGTTCTCACTGCACAGAATTTCCACCCTGGCAAGGGCACGCCGGTCACCCAGGTCGACATGCGCCGCATCGTCGATGGCGTGAAGGTTTCCGAGCGTTGGCGCACGACCGAGCAGGTCGAGCGCGCCTTCGTCGAAGACGTGAACTTCCAGTATCTCTATGAAGACGGCGAAGGCTTCCACTTCATGAACCCGGCAACCTACGATCAGGTGGTCGTCAGCGCCGAAACCATGGGCGACCAGAAGGCCTATCTCCAGGAAGGCATGACCTGCGTCCTGTCGATCCACGAAGGCGTTCCACTGGCACTCGAACTGCCGCGCCACGTTACGCTGGAGATCGTTGAGACCGAGCCGGTCGTCAAGGGCCAGACGGCATCCTCATCCTATAAGCCGGCCATCCTCTCCAACGGCATCCGCACCTCGGTCCCGCCGCATATCGATGCCGGTACCCGCGTCGTCATCGCGACCGAGGACAATTCCTACGTCGAGCGCGCCAAGGACTGATCGCATCGGTTTCCAGACATTCGAACGGCCTGAAGCACCCGCTTCGGGCCGTTTTCGTTTGGCACCAGGGATGATGAAGCGACGCGATTAGACCGGCAAAATGCCGGCCTCTTTTGCGCTAAAGGTGGGGATTGCGCGGTCGGTACTTCTTGACCAGCCTCTGGTTGATTTCCGCAGCACCTGGCATATTGGCACTGAGATAGACAGGCGCATCACCAGATTTGGAAAGCTCGGAAGCGACTTCCGCAAAAATGGCGTTGATCACAGTCACGCCGACGGCCGTTGAAACAGGCCCAACCCGAAGCCCCGTTCCGTCAAGGTCGAGAACGGCATCACCCGGCGGCAAGCCGTTGTCCAATACCACGTCAGCGACATCGGCCAACCGCCGACGGCCATTGGCGATCGCCGTCGAATAGGCAATGGACGTGATGGCGATGACTTTTGCGCCGATCTCGCGCGCAAAATCGGCCGCTTCGATTGGCGCGGCGTTCACGCCGGAATTGGAGGCGATAATGATGACATCGCCCGGCTGCATGCCGTAACGCTCCAGCACCGGCCGCACCAGGCCCTGGGTACGTTCATAGACCGAGCTGATGACCGCGCCCTCGTGCAGCATGGCCGAACCGACGAGGACCGGCACCGTAAAGGCAAGCCCGCCAGCGCGATAATGTACCTCTTCCGCCAACATATGCGAATGGCCGGTGCCGAAGACGTAGACGCGCTTGTCGCCACGAGCCGCCTCCAGGATCGCCTTCGCTGCCCGCGCCATCGGTTCGGCAAGTGCCTGCTTCAGATTGTCCAGCCGACCGATGAGATTGGAGAAATAGGCATCCGTGATTGCAGTCATCCGCTGCTCTCCTTAAGCCGCTTCGCCGCCAAGCCAAGTCGCCTTCACTTCGATTGTATCAGCGAAATGCACGAGATCGGCGCGCGCGCCCGGCGAAAGATGGCCTCGATCGGCAAGCCGCAGGAAACGCGCCGGATAGAGCGTTGCCATCCTCAACGCTTCGGCAAGCGTCAGTTCCAGATAGGTGACGCCATAGCGGATCGTTGACGCCATATCGACATCCGAGCCCGCCAGTGTACCGTCCGAAAGCACCAGCTTCGAGCAGAATCCGCCTCTTTCGCGCCGCACGGTGCGGCCATTCAGTGTAAAGGTATCCTTCTCCGAGCCGACGAGCGACATGGCATCAGTCACAAAGAACAGCTTGCCCTCGCCGCGCTTGGCGCGCAGTGCGGTTCGCAGCGCCTTCGGATCGACATGGTGTCCGTCGGCAATGATGCCGCACCAGACTGCTGGATGGTCGATCGCGGCCCCAACGAGCCCTGGCGCGCGATGCGCCAACTGGCTCATGGCATTGAAGAGATGCGTCACACCCCGCGCGCCGGCATCGAAGCGGGCTTCTGCCACTTCGCTGGTGCTATCGGAATGGCCGATGCTGACGATGACGCCGGCTTCGCTGAGCTCGCGCACCTGCGAGACCGTGATCTGCTCCGCAGCAATGGTGACAAGCAGGGTCCCGATCGCCTCACGCGCGGTGATAAAGGCCTTGATATCCTTGCCCTCAACAGGGCGCATCAGTTCCGCAAGATGGGCGCCCTTGCGAGCCGGCGCCAGATGCGGGCCTTCGAGGTGCAAGCCGGCGACTCCGCGATTGGCCTTCACGGCGACTTTTGCCGCTTCGATCGCCGCAGCCGTTGCGTCGGCGGTGTCTGTGATCAGCGTCGGCAGCAGTGCCGTCGTGCCGGAAGGGCGGTGCCCATCGGCGATCATGTACATGGAGTCCGGCGACGGTTCATCGTTCAGCATACGACCGCCGCCGCCGTTGACTTGCGCATCGATGAAGCCGGCAGACAGGACGCCGCCGTCAAGCGCCACGATCTCGCCTTCAGGCAGATCGCTCCGGCCGACGATCGCCTCGACGCAGCCGTCCTTGACGATCAATGCCCGCTCGTCATGAAAGCGCTCGCCATCGAAGATACGTGCACCGGTGAAGATCTTGCGGGTCATCAGACGGTCTCCGTCACCTTCAGCAGATTTGCTGGCTTGTCCGGATCGAAACCCTTGCGGCGGGTTACGGACTCGATCAGGCGATAATAGACGAGCAGCGAAACCAGGGGATCGACAAGACCGTTGCCTGTCGTCGGAACTTGCAAATTGACGCCTGCAAGCGGTTTTGTCGAGAAGGGCACGGTCGTCGCGCCGAGTTTCTGCAGCCGTTCCAGCGCCTTTACGTTATTGTTGAAGGCGGCATCTTCGGGCACGAAGCCAACAATCGGAAAGCCCGGTTGCACGAGGCGCATCGGACCATGCATCAGCTCGGCGAGCGAGAAGGCTTCTGCATGAAGGCCGGCCGTCTCCTTGGCCTTCAGCGCTGCTTCGAGAGCAATGGCATAGGCCGTGCCGCGGCCACCGGTGTAAAGCGATGCGGCGTTGAACAAAACATCTTCGGCTCTGGTAGTGTCGATACCGGACGTCGCAGAAAGTGCAGCCGGCAGCTTCTCCAGAGCAGCCTGCAATTCAGCCTTGTTACCGATTGCCGCCGTAACGCCAGCAAGGGCGGCGACCGACGCGATGAACGACTTGGTTGCCGCAACGCTCTTTTCAGCACCGGCATTGAGGCCGAGAACGATATCGGCCTGCTTGGCGAGCGGACTGTCGATGACGTTGACAACGGCAATCGTTGTCGCCCCGCCTTTTTTGGCCGCTTCCTGCAGCGCAACGATGTCCGGGCTGGCACCCGACTGGGAGACGGTAAAGTGGATGCCACTCTTCAGATGCAGAGGAGCGCCATAAACGGAAGCGATGGACGGACCGATCGAGGCGACCGGCACGCCGCAGGTGATTTCAAAGAGATATTTGAAGAAGGTCGCGGCATGATCCGACGAACCGCGCGCCGCCGTTGTCACCACGCTGGGGCGAGCGGACGAGAACAGCCGGGCGATTTCGGCGAAGACCGGTTTTTCCTTTTCGAGCAGCGTGGCGACCACCTCGGGCGACTGGCCCGCTTCCTGCAACATCAGCGACTGGTTCTCACTCATAGGTCATCTCCAATTCTCAGTTCAGCGACGAAATCATAGGCGTCACCACGATAATGCGAGCGGGTGTATTCAACGACGCGCTGGTCTTCCAGGCGCGAAACGCGTTCGATCAGAAGGGCCGGTGCCCCGACCTTGACGTTCAAGATAGCGGCCGATGAAGGGTCGAGCGTGACGGCGGTCAGCCGCTGCATGGCGCGCACCGGCTTGTGACCGTGAGCAGCGAGCGCATCATAGAGCGAGCCTTCGCCGCCAGCTTCCTCGCCCAAAAACTTGACCGGCACGACGGCGCGCTCGATTGCGAGCGGCAGCCCGTCGGCAAGGCGCAGGCGATCGAGCCGCAAGACCGGTTCATCCACACCAAGACCGAGCAGAAAGGATTCTTCCGGAGAAGGGTTATTGACTGTGCGCGACAGGATCTTCGCCGCCGGCGAGCGTCCGCGCGAACGCATATCCGCTGAGAAGGACGAAAGCCGCCACAGCGGCTGCTCCATGCGCTCCACCTTGCTGGAAACGAAGGTGCCGCTGCCGTGGCGCGATTCCAGTGCTCCTGACGTCATGAGATCGCGATAGGCTGTCCGCACGGTTACGCGCCCGAGCTTCAAGGCTTCCGCAAGATCGCGCTCGCCAGGCAGCGCCGTGCCGGGCTTCAGGAGACCTTCCTGGATGAGACCGGTCAACGCCAGCGCCAACCTCTTGTAAAGCGGTCCCGTTGCTGCTTCATCCCGCAGCCCACGGCCATTCAGTTCCGCTATCAGACTGGTTCTATCCATGGCCCAACAATAGAACCTATTTAGAACCAGACGGCAAGCCAGATTCGTATCGGCAAAAGAAAAACCCTCGCGGGACGGCAGCGAGGGTTTCATTGATCCTGATTGGACGAGCGAGTTCAGTTCTTCGTGAAGATATAATCCGTTTCCTGACGCAGCACTTCGCCGGGGCGCAGCACGGCATTCGGGAAGCCCTGATGATTGATTGCGTCCGGCCAGATCTGCGTTTCCAGGCAAAAACCGGCAAACGGACCGTATCTGCGGCCGTCGAGGCCAGGCACCGGTACGCTGAGCTTGAAACCGGCATAAAACTGCACGCCCGGCTCGGTCGTACGCACTTCCAGTGAAACACCGGAATGCAGGCTTCGGGCAAGTACCACGGATCGCTTGGCCGTACGCTCGTTCGAAAAGCAGAAATTATGGTCGTAGAGCGCCTGCTCGTGCCCGGCGAAACGCTTCATCGGCGCCATCTCGCGGAAATCGAATTCATTCCCCGCGACCGAACGGATCTCACCGGTCGGGATCTGCTTCTCGTTCGTCGGCAGATAGTGGTCAGCGGCAATCATGATGTCATGTGCGAGCGCATCTTCGCGGCCGTCGAGATTGAAATACGAATGCTGGCAGACATTGGCGAGTGTCGGTGCGTCCGTCGTCGTTTCGTAATTGACGGAAAGCTCGCCGTTCCCATGCACACGATAGGTCGCCTGGATGGTGCAGTTACCGGGATAGCCGGCGCGGCCATCGGGATCGACAATCTTCAGCACCACACGGTCGGCCTCGTACTCGACGATCGTCCAGACGAGCCTGCCGATATTATCGCTGCCGCCATGGAGATGGGTGACACCGTTCTCATTAAGCTCGAGTTGGTAGTCCTTGCCATCGAGCGTGAACTTGCCGTCGCCGATGCGGTTAGCGCAGCGTCCCGGCGTCGCGCCGAAGAAAGGCGAATGGTCGAGGTAGTCGTCAAAATTCTCGAAGCCGAGCACCAGCGGCGCATCATGCCCTTCGAGCCTTGCATCCTGGATGACCGCACCCCAGCTCAATACCTTGACCGTCAATCCGCCGCCGCGGATGATGACGCGATGAACAGTCTCCCCGTCCCTCGTCTGCCCGAAAACTTCTCGTTCCAACTTGTCCACCATGATCGCCGCTACTCCATCCCAAGGTTCAGGAACCGGAAACTGCCCCCATTTCCCGCAAACCGCAACCGGGCGGGGCTGGAAAACAAAACGCCGCCGCAAAAATGCGGCGGCGCATTTCTAAACCCAACCGGTGACCCTCAGATGTCCGAGCCGATCTCCTCGATATCGTAGGGCGTCGTCTGGTAGATCTCATTGATCCAGTTGCCGAAAAGCAGATGCGCGTGGCTGCGCCAGCGGTTCTGCGGCGCAAGCGCCGGATCATTATGCGGGAAGTAGTTGTGCGGCATCTTGATCGGCACGCCGGCATTCACATCGCGGAAATATTCCTCCGAAAGCGATGTAGAATCATATTCGACATGGTTGAAGATATAGAGCCGCCGCCCCTTCGGCTCGTGGACGAGACAGACGCCCATCTCGTTCGATTCCATCAGGATCTCAAGCCCGTCGACCTTCTCGATATCCGCGCGGCGCACCTCGGTCCAGCGCGACACCGGGACCTCGAAATTATCAGAGAAACCGTTGAGATAGACGGAGGAGGGCTTGAGGTTGTTGTGGCGGTAAACGCCGAAAGCCTTTTCCTTCAGTTCATACTTGGGCACGCCGTGGAAATGATAGATGCCCGCCATCGCGCCCCAGCAGACATTCATGGTCGAGTGGACGTTTGTCTGCGTCCAGTCGAAAATCTGCTGCATTTCCTTCCAATAGGTAACATCCTCGTAGGGAAGCGTCTCGATCGGCGCACCCGTGATGATGAAGCCGTCGAACTTGCGATGCTTCACTTCCTCCCAGGTCTGGTAGAAGGCGAGCAGATGTTCTTCAGGCGTATTCTTGGCCTTGTGGTTTCCGACGCGGATCAGCGAGAATTCCACCTGAAGCGGCGAAGCACCCACCAGGCGCGCCATCTGAACCTCGGTCTTGATCTTGTTCGGCATGAGGTTGAGCAGCCCGATCTGCAGCGGGCGGATATCCTGACGGATCGCCACGGTTTCGGTCATCACCCGCACGCCCTCGTTCACAAGCGTTTCGAAGGCAGGCAGCGTATCGGGGATTTTGATGGGCATTGCGGTCAACTCGATCAAAATAAAAAACCGGCGGCGAAAGAATCGCTACCGGTCCGCACGCGGCCCTTTAGCGACTTATTTAACGTGGCTGCAAGCCGGCCGGCCAAATCACCACGAGGTATCCTAGATAGCGCCAGTCCGGCTGCGAATCAACTGTCAATGCAGATAGCTACAAAAGCCATCACGCTTTCTTTATAGATGGTGGAATCTGTTGATGGACCAGTAACGCCCCCATGTTATTAATGTCAGGATGGGCGGATTTGGAAATTTGAAATGGCAAACGACGTAAAAAGGGGGAGGGGCATCCAGAGTCAGGACCGCGTAGGATATGATCTCAGCCTGACATATCGGCTTGGAGTGATGTTCTCCGCATTCTGGAATTCGCAGGTCCGCGGCAAGGTGCTGCTGCTTGCGACATCGCTTGTCATCATCATCCTGGCGACTGCCTATGGACAGGTGATTCTCAACGAATGGAACGCTCCCTTTTACGATTCCCTCGAACGCCGTGATCTTGGCGAGTTTTTCCGCCAGCTCGAAGTCTTCGTGATGATCGCCGGCGCATTGCTGCTGCTCAACGTGCTGCAGGCCTGGCTGAATCAGATGACCGCGCTCTACATGCGTGAGGGTCTCTCACGCGATCTCGTCGATCAGTGGCTGAAGCGCAAGCGTGCGCTGAAGCTCTCCGCCATCGGCATTATCGGCGTCAATCCGGACCAGCGCCTCCACGAGGACTCGCGCAACCTCGCCGAAAGCACCACGGGTCTTGCGCTTGGTCTCCTGCAATCGACCATCCTGCTTGTAAGCTTCATCGGCGTGCTTTGGGAGCTTTCAAGCGGCTTCATCTTCCGTATGGGCGGCCATAGCTTCTCCATTCCCGGCTATATGGTCTGGGCGGCGATCTTCTATGCCGCATCGGCCTCGGTATTGAGCCAGGTCGTCGGCAGCAAGCTCGTCAAGCTGAACGCCGACCGGTTTTCCAAGGAAGCCGAACTGCGCTTCGCTTTGATGCATGCCAATGAGAATATGCCGGCGATTACGGTGGCGCACGGCGAGGAGAACGAGCGCAAGCGCATCAACGCCGACATCAGCAACGTTCTCTCGGTCATCAAGCGTCTCGCCATGGCCAACACAAACCTGACATGGGTCTCGGCAGGTTACGGCTGGCTGGTTATCGTTATTCCGATCATCGTTGCGGCACCCGCCTATTTCTCCGGCGGCCTCACCTTCGGCCAATTGATGGTATCGGTCGGGGCCTTCAATCAGGTCAATACGGCGCTACGCTGGTATGTCGCCAACTTCGGCCCGATTGCCGAATGGCGTGCCACGCTGATGCGCGTCACCGATTTCCGCCAGGCGCTTCAGGAGATGGATGACGGGTTCGATGTAAAGGACGCCATCATCTACGAGGAAACCGCGCCCGACACCCTCACACTGAAGGATATCGTCATTATCGCGAAGCTCGGCGAGGATATCGATGACTGTGGCGGCTTTCGGATGCGCGAGACGGACGTGACGATCAAGGCTGGTGAAAAGGTCATGATCAACGGTGATCACAGCGTGAACCGCCGCCTGCTCTTCCAGGCGATGGCCGGTCTCTGGCCCTCTGGCAAAGGCACTATGGGGCTGCCGCCTGCCGCCGACATGCTGTTCATCCCGCAGGTCGCCTATATTCCTGGCGGCTCGCTACGCGAGGCGATCGCCTTCCCCGAAAAACCTGAGACCTATGATAATGCGGCGGTCGAAGCCGCGCTTGAAGCCGCTGGCCTGCATTCACTGATCGCACGCCTCGATACGAAGGCGCGCTGGGACAAGATCCTTGATAGCGACGAGCAGAAAGCCATCGGTTTTGCCCGCCTGCTTCTCGTCAAGCCGCGCTGGGCCGTTTTCGACGAAGTGCTCGAAGGCATGGAACCCGAGTGGCAGCATACGATGACCAAGCTGCTCGCAACGATGCCGGATACCGGCATGATCTATATCGGACGTTCGGAAGCCTATATGGAAGCACTGCATCCGCGCACGCTGCACTTGCTGGCTCTGCCTTCAAAGCCGAGCGAGGAACCACCTGCAGCGTCAGCGGGATCGAGCGCCGTGGCCGCCGCCCCGGCGCTCTAAAGTAGTTCCAGCATAGTCTTTGCAGTTCTGTGTCCGGAATTGCGTGAAAACAAAGTCCGGAAATCCTACATCGGCGGCATCACGCCATTGACGCCGATGGTGACTTGCGCGGCCGAGATGTTGCCGTCGGCCGCCTTCTCCGCCATGACGATCACGCCGGCGCCGGGCTTCAGGTCATCCTTGGTTGCCGCCGCAAATGTGACAATCGGTGTACCGTCGGCAATCGAGATGATCTTTTCCTTGCCCTGATAGGTGAGCGTGATCGTATGGCCGTCGACGGCCTTGACCGCATTGCTGACGGTCGCATTCGTCATCGAGCTGTTCGGCTGAACATCCCACGGGCGGCTGCCTTCGCCGGTGCCCTTCATCGCGGCCGGGAAGATCAGCACTTCGATTGCGCCGTCGGGCCCAGTGCCTTTCGGCAGCGAGGCCACGCCTACAAAATCGCCGACCTTGATGTCGTCGACCGAGGCCTTCTTGATGCCGGCGACCTTCCACCCCGATTTTAGTGCGACTGTCGCATCGCTGCCTTCGCGGGTCTTGACGATCAGCATGTCGCCGTTGAGGCTCTCGATGGTGCCGCGCACACGCACGCGCTGGTTTTCCTGAGCGCTCGCCGCCTGCGAAAAGCCGATCATGATGAAGCTGCTGGCGGCAAGCGCCATGAATATTCCGGTATAGGATTTGCGAGACATGTGACTCTTCCTTCTTGCCCTGGTCGGCGCGATCCCTATTGCCGGAGTGGCACTCTAAGCCGCTTGACGCAGCATGGGCCAATCAAGGAAAAGTGAGGAAGCGGGCTTCCGGCAACCGCGGGAGGCCCGATAAATATCTTGTGAAAATACCGGTTTAGCCGGCCGGGGACATATCCATGTACATGATTTCCCAGACGTGGCCGTCGAGATCCTGGAAGCTGCAGCCATACATCGGTCCCATATCAAGGATCGGCTTCCAGGGCTTGCCGCCAGCTGCCAGCGCCTTCTTGAGGTAATCGTCCACTTCGGCGCGGCTGCCGGCCGAAAGGCAGGTCAGCACTTCCTTGCCCCTGGACGTATCGGCAATATCGCCTTCGATGAACTGCTGGAAATGGCCATGGGTCAGCAGCATCACATAAATATTTTCCTCAACGATCATGCAGGCGGCATCGTCGTTGGTGAAGGCAGGATTATAAGAAAAGCCGAGTGCCGAGAAGAATTCCTTCGACTTGCCGAGGTTCTTGACCGGCAGATTCACAAAAATCATGCGCATGAAAAAATCTCCGTTATGACGTGATGGCACCATGCCGTTGATCACGTTCGGCTCAAAGACGGAGGGAAACCGCCGGATCCGACATTTCAGGAGATTTTTATTGGATCAGCCCTCCAGCTCCTCGCGCAGCATTTCAAGCTCCAGCCATTCCTCTTCCATTTTGGTCATGCTTTCCCGCAGCTTCTCCATCTCCGAGGCCAACCGATTGAACGTTGCCGGATCCCTAGTGAAAAGATTTGGATCGGCCATTTTCTCCTCGCGCTTAGCGATTTCGGCCGCAGCTTTCGCCATTTCCTTCGGCAGGTTTTCAAGCGCGAATTTTTGTTTGTAGGAGAGCTTGCCCTTAGAAGCAGAAGGAGAAGCGGCAGCGGCCTCCTGCGCCTTCGGCTTTTCCGCCACCTTCTCCGCCCTACGGCGTTCTTCTGCCGCACCCTTGCGCTGTGCCAACATGTCCGAGTAGCCGCCGGCATATTCGATCCAGCGCCCGTCCGGCGCCTCCGGATTTGCAGGCGCGATTGTCGAGGTCACCGTCCGGTCGAGGAAATCGCGGTCGTGGCTGACGAGGATGACGGTACCGGCAAAGCCGGTGACGATCTCTTGCAGCAAGTCCAATGTCTCGATGTCGAGATCGTTGGTCGGTTCATCAAGGATGAGCAGGTTTGCCGGTCGCGACAGGATGCGCGCCAGCATCAGCCGTGCGCGCTCGCCGCCGGAGAGATTTTTGATCGGCGTGCGCGCCTGCTCCGGCTGGAACAGGAATTCCTTCATATAGCCGGTCACATGCCGCTGCTCGCCGTTGACCAGGAGGTTCTCGCCGCGCCCATCCGTCAGGTAGTTGGCAAGCGTGTCCTCCGGGTTGAGGTCCTCGCGCTTTTGGTCGAGGGTGGCAATCTCGAGATTGGTGCCGAGCTTTACGGTGCCGCTATCGGACGCAAGCTGGCCGGTCAGCATCTTCAGAAGCGTGGTCTTGCCGGCGCCGTTAGGTCCGACGAGACCAATGCAATCGCCCCGATGTACGCGGACCGAGAACGGCGCGACGATTGGCCTGTCGTCATAGCTCTTGGTGATCTTGTCGGCCTCGATCACCAGCTTGCCGGATTCCTGCGCGTCTGAGGTCGTCGCCTGCACGGTTCCCTGCGGCCCCTTATGGCCGCGATATTGCGCGCGCATGGTCTGCAACTCGCCGAGACGACGCATGTTGCGCTTGCGCCGCGCCGTCACGCCGTAGCGCAGCCAGTGTTCCTCGCGCTCGATCGCCTTGCCGAGCTTATGCTGCTCCAGTTCCTCGGCCTCCAGCACCTGGTCGCGCCAGGCCTCGAAAAACGCAAAGCCTCTGTCGAGACGCCGCGATGTACCGCGATCGAGCCAGACGGTCGCCGTCGATACCTTTTCGAGGAAGCGGCGGTCGTGCGAAATCAGCACCAGCGCGCTGCGCGTCTTCTGCAATTCGCCTTCCAGCCATTCGATGGTCGGCAGGTCGAGATGGTTGGTTGGCTCGTCGAGCAGCAGAATATCGGGCTCCGGCGCCATTACGCGTGCAAGCGCGGCGCGGCGCGCCTCACCGCCGGAAAGGGTCTTCGGGTCTTCTTCGCCGGTCAATCCGAGATGCGAGAGCAGGTAGGTGACGCGGTAGGGATCGTCGCCCGGCCCGAGCCCGGCTTCAGCATAGGCCTGCACAGTCTCGAAGCCGGCAAAATCCGGCGCCTGCTCCAGATAACGCACCGTGGACGCCGGATGACGGAACACTTCGCCCGACTGCGCGTCGACAATACCGGCAGCAATCTTCAGAAGCGTCGATTTGCCCGAGCCGTTGCGGCCGACAAGGCAGATCTTGTCGCCGGGCCCCACCTGCAGGGCGGCGCCTGCCAGAAGCGGCGTGCCGCCGAAGCTCAGGAAAATATCGTCGAGTTTCAGGATAGGAGGCGCCAAGTATCAGACTCCGGAAAGATCATAGGGCCGCGCGAGCACGATGGCTCTGCCGCTGGCAAGCGAGAAGCGCACGAGGCCTTCCGCGACATTGGAAATGGTGCGTGACGAGCCGAAGGGCAAATGGAAGTCGGCGAGCGGATAGCGAGCATTCTCGATGAAAAGCCCGGTGAGTTCGCTGAACCCCGGCACGGAAAACAGGCTACCCGGCGGAAGATCGATCTCCAGCGAACCGGGAAGCAGAGGCACGGCTTCCTCGCTGCCCGAGGTTAGAAGAACGTCGAAGCCTTCTTGCGCCAGTTCGACACCATAAAGCAGATGCTGAAGCGCATGGTCGGAGCGTTCGCCGCCCAGCGCACCGGCAAGGATCAAGCGTTTAGCGCCACGCTCGATCGCTGCGGAAACGGCGATTTCACCATCCGTTGCAGCCTTTGCGGCTGGATAAGGCTGGCGTGGCACATTGGGAAAAGCACCATCAAGATCGGGCGGCGTCGAATCGAAATCGCCGACCCACAATTCCGGCACAACACCAAGCGCGGCTGCATGGCGCATGCCGCCGTCAGCCGCGATGAACCGGCTTTCCCGCACGGCGTCGCGCAGACGATCCGTCAGGATCAAAGCGCCGCCAAGCAGAATGGTGAAGGTGGATTGGCTCATGGGCATTGCCCATAGCGCAAACGGGGGGTGAAGGGGAAGAGGCGCCGGATATCTGGCACCTTTCTCTTAGAAGCGGTAAGTCACATCGGCGCCGATCAGCCAGGGATCGAGCTTTGGCTTGCCGCTGACATCGGCACCGCCGCGATCGCATCAAAAATTCGGGCGCAAGAAAATCTTCTTCACATCAAGGTTCGCACCCCGATGTTCATCGAACATGTAGCTCGAAGCCTGCCTGCAACGCGACACCGAAGGTGTTTTTCACGTCCTCAGCCTGGAGTATCCTTGTCGCGGGATAGGAAAATAGCTTCGTAGCCACTGATGAATTTCTCAAACAACACCGAGAAACTATCAATCTCTTCCTGGGGCCACTCACGCACGACTTCGGAGACGAAAGAGAGCTTCTGAGCTTGGATTTCCGCTAGTAGCTTCTCCCCAATCGGAGTCATGACAACGACGATGCGCCGCGCATCTGCCTGCGATGCCTCGCGGCGCAGAACGTTGCGGCCAACCATATCGGACACAACACGGCTTGCCCGCGACGGATCGATACGCAACATCTCGGCGATCGCACCGACGGTCACCTCGCCATTTTCCTGCGCGCGGCGCACGGCATCAAGCACATCGAGATGCGAGAGCTCCAGATCCGGTGCCACGCTCTGAATTGCCAGACGGCCGATCAGCCGGCGGCCTGTCATCATCCGCATGCGCGTCATGGTGCGGCCGATGCGCGGCACGCTATCCATGGAAACATCCTTAAGCTCTGTGGTTCTTGTCTCGGTCGGGGTCTCAATCATGACGGAACCATAACAGATCGGAATCGAAAATAGAATATGCTAACGTCAATATTATGCCATTGACAAATACGTGCTATTAGCACATAAAGCCTCGACGTAACGACATTGGTCCTCCCATGGATATGCAACTTGCCCCCGCGCCGCTCGTGACAGACCCCCGTAAGCGGCTCATCCTCTTTTTCTTTCTGATGACCGCAATGTTCATGGCGACGCTGGACAACCAGATCGTCTCCACCGCACTGCCGACCATCGTCGGGGAATTTGGCCATCTGGACCGTTTCGGCTGGGTCGGCTCCGCCTATCTGCTGGCGCTCAGCGCCGTCATGCCTCTCTATGGCAAGCTCGGTGATCTTTTCGGTCGCAAATATGTGATGATGACGGCAATCGCGATCTTCACAATCGGTTCGGCGGTCTGCGGCTTCGCCGTGTCCATGAACACGCTGATTGCCGCCCGCGTGCTGCAAGGTTTTGGCGGTGGCGGCATCATGGTTTCGATCTTCGCCGTCAATGCCGATCTCTTCGAGCCGCGCGAACGCGCTCGTTACCAAAGCTATTCCAGTCTCGTGCTGATGGCCTCGGGCGCGATCGGCCCCGTCCTCGGGGGTACGATGAGCGATCTCTTCGGTTGGCGCTCGATCTTCCTCGTCAACGTGCCGATCGGCTTCATCGTGCTGACCGGCCTTGCTTTCATGCTGCCCTACCGCAAGCCGCATCGTCGTCCGAAGATCGACTATGCTGGTGCATTGCTCCTGGCTCTGACGACGACCAGCATCGTGCTGGCAACCGACAGCAGCGAACTTTTCGGCGCGCTGCTCTCTCCGCAGAGCATCGGCATCATAGCCTTCGGCGCGGTCTGCGCCGTCACCTGGGTTTTAGTCGAGCGCCGCGCACCGGAACCGATCGTGCCAATGCAACTGTTCCGCAACTCCACCTTCAGTCTGTTGTTGGTGATCTCAATCATGGGCGGCGCAATCGCCATCGGCATGGTGAATTACCTAGCCCTCTTCCTGCAGACGACGACAGGTCTTTCACCCTCGGGCGCCGGTCTCCTTTTCATCCTCCTGACAGGCGGTCTCGTCGTCGGCTCTTTGAATGCCGGCCGCATTATTTCGAAGACCGGCCGCTACAAGCCCTTTGCCATCGCCAGCATGACCTGCAGCGCCATGGCATTCGCGCTGATCTCTCAGGTTCATGCCGGCACCCCGATTGTCTTCATCGGCGCGATCATGCTGCTGCACGGCATCGGCATCGGCCTTGCCCAGCAGGTTCCGGTCATCGGCGTGCAGAATGCCGCACCGGCCCGCGACGTAGGCGCGGCGACGGGTTCAGTCACGCTATCGCGCATGGGCGGCGCTTCGATAGCCATTTCTATCTACGGCGCGATCATCGCCTCGCAGCTCGGCAAGATCGGCGCCTCCATTCCCGGTGTGATAAATATCGAGGAACTGACACCGAAAATGATGGCAGCACTTCCCGAGGCTAGTCGTCACGCCGTCGCAGATGCCTATTCTGCCGCCTTCTCGCCGCTGTTCCTGACTTCCTGCGGCATCGCGCTCATAGGTCTGGTTGCAGCAATCATGCTGAAGCCTGTTCAGTTGCCCCGCGCAAGCGAACAGAAGACTGGCCACGCCAGCGTCGCCGAAGCTGCAGCGGAATAAACTGAGGCGCGGGACTTTCGCGCGCCTCATCATTTCAGCCGAAGCAAAAGCACTACTATTAATTGCACTCCTCGCGCGAGCGTTATAGTTAGTCGCGTCAGTCGACCTCTTGACCAATTTTTTCCGCAGTGTGGCCGGAATCTGCCCTTGCGATGGAACTTTCGCCATAATTTCATTGGAGCGAGAAAGTGCCTCGACAGGCGGGGCATTGCCGAAATGCAACGGCGCCACATTTAGATGAAGTCTCGCTATGCAACCCACGCGGAAATCAGCTACAGCAAAGACTTGGATCGGCCGATTGTGCAGCGCGAGAACCGAGGCGGAAGCCTATTGAATTTTCCTGGCAACGGCCGGCCCGAAAATGCGGCAGACCGGCGACTTATAATGATGCGGAGAGACAGACTGGACAGCATGACGACGTGGAAATCGCCCGCGCTTCCCAGTGATGTCTTTCGTTCGCCGCGCCGCTGGGCGCGCCGATTGCTGTTGCTTTCGGCCTGTGCCGTCGCGCTGAACGGCTGTGAGTCGCTGATCGAGCAGTCCTATCAGCCGACCGTCGGCCCGTCGTCCAACCCGCAGATCGTCGATGAGGTGCAGAAGAACGACCCGCGCGCCGCCATGGGCGCCCGCGAGCATCCGCGCATTGTCGCGAGCTATGGCGGCGAATACAAGGACGCCAAGACCGAGCGCCTCGTTGCCCGCATCGCCGGCGCGCTGACGGCGGTATCGGAAAATCCGAGCCAGTCCTATCGCATTACCATCCTAAACTCGCCCGCCATTAACGCCTTCGCGCTGCCCGGCGGCTATCTCTACGTTACGCGCGGCCTGCTGGCGCTCGCCAACGATGCTTCGGAAGTGGCAGCTGTTCTTTCGCACGAAATGGGGCACGTCACCGCAAACCACGGGATCGAGCGCCAGAAGCGCGAGGAAGCTGAAGTCATTGCGAGCCGCGTCGTCGCCGAAGTTCTGTCGAGCGATATTGCCGGCAAGCAGGCGCTTGCCCGCGGCAAGCTGCGCCTAGCCGCCTTCTCTCGTCAGCAGGAACTGCAGGCGGACGTCATCGGCGTGCGCATGCTCGGCGAAGCCGGCTACGATCCCTATGCCGCCGCCCGCTTCCTTGATTCCATGGCCGCCTACAGCCGCTTCATGTCGTTCGATCCGGAAGCCGACCAGAGTCTGGATTTCCTGTCGAGCCATCCGAATTCCGCCCAGCGCATCGAGCTTGCCCGCAACCACGCCCGCGCTTTCGGCCAGGAAGGCTCGGTCGGAGACAAGGGCCGAGATTACTATCTCAACGGCATCGATGGTCTTCTTTATGGCGACAGCCCGGAAGAAGGTTATGTGCGCGGCCAGACCTTCCTGCATGGCGGCCTCGGCATTCGTTTCGATGTGCCGCCGGACTTCAGTATCGACAACAAGGTCGAAGCGGTCATGGCGACCGGCCCTAACGATATCGCTATCCGCTTCGACGGCGTCGCCGACAATCAGAACCAGAGCCTGACGAATTATATCTCCAGCGGGTGGGTTACCGGACTCGATCCCGCAAGCATCCAGCCGATCAACGTCAATGGCATGGAAGCTGCGACTGCACGCGCCACGGCTGACCGTTGGGATTTTGATGTCACCGTCATCAGAAACAACAACCAGATCTTCCGCTTTCTGACGGCAGTGCCGAAGGGCAGCCCATCGCTGGAGCCGACGGCAGACGTCCTGCGCGCGAGCTTCCGCCGTATGACGCCAGAGGAAGCCGCTTCGCTGAAGCCGCTGCGCGTTCGGGTGGTCACGGTCCGCCCCGGCGAGAATATCACCACGCTCGCCTCCCGCATGATGGGCACCGACCGAAAGCTCGATCTCTTCAAGCTCATCAACGCTCTGCCGACGGGTGCTGCCGTTTCTCCCGGCGACCGTGTGAAAATCATCTCCGAATAAAAGAAAGCCCGGCTTACACCGGGCCAGTTTGTGCTGCTGGGGAGTAATCCCTGGTCAGGCATAGGCTGCCATATGCGGATCGGCACTGACGAGCGCGGTGCGAAGCTTTTCCATTGCCCGGCTTTCGATCTGGCGCACGCGCTCCTTGGAAATGCCGAGGTCGGCGCCGAGCTCTTCAAGTGTCGCTCCATCTTCGGCCAGCCGACGCGCGCTGATGATCTTCATTTCGCGTTCATTGAGATGCTTGAGGGCAGATGCAAGCCATACACGGCGGCGTTCGCCATCGATCATGTTGGAGACCTGCTCATCCGGCAGCGGCTCATCGCTGACGAGGAAATCCATCTTTTCTGCGCTGTCGGCATCCCCTGAGACGGAAGGCGCCTGCAGCGATGCGTCGTTGCCGGAAAGGCGCGCATCCATGGTCTGCACGTCGGCAAGGCTGACACCGAGGGCGGCTGCGATCTCCTGGTGAATGGATTGCAGCGTCAGCTGCGTGTCGCCCTTGGCGAGCTTGGCGCGCAGACGGCGCAGATTGAAGAACAATGCCTTCTGGGCCGAACTCGTGCCGCCGCGCACGATTGACCAATTGCGCAGGATATAGTCCTGGATCGAGGCGCGGATCCACCAGCTTGCATAGGTGGAAAAACGAACATCGCGCGCCGGTTCGAAGCGAGCTGCAGCTTCCAGAAGCCCGACATAACCTTCTTGCACGAGATCGCTCATCGGCAGGCCGAAATTTCGGAACTTGCCTGCCATGGAAATGACAAGCCGCATATGTGCCATAGCGATCTGGTTGCGGGCGCCGCGGTCTTCATGGTCCTTCCAGCGGATGGCCAGATTGTGCTCTTCTTCACGGGCGAGATAGGGAGCCGCCATTGCTATTTTGATCATGCGCCGATCTGCAGACATGTTCTTCATATCGCTCTCCTGAATTAGCTCGTGCCTAAAATGAACAAGCAAACATCGTTTCCGAAACATCGCTGCGCCGGAGCAAACTGGGGTCCTGAATGCATAAAGGCCTCGCTCCTGGACTTTTCAGGAGGAGGCCCTATCTCTCATCGTATGCCGGTAAGGCGGCAGGAATGGATCTGTTTCTCTGCATTGCCGGAAAGGCAAATTCTGGAAATCATGATCCGCTCCTCATCGAACGCTGACATCTTAGCGGAGTTCAAACCGAGCTTTATTGGCTCCGGTTAATTCCGCATTATTGCCTTAGAACGTCGCAGCGGCAAAAAAGTTCCAATAAAAAACCCGGCTCGAAAGCCGGGTTTTTTAATTAGAGAAAACAATGCGTTATTAAGCGGCTTCGTCCTGCGAGTCGTCTTCCTCGATCGCCTTGCCACGCTTCGGACCTTTGTTGAGATTGGTCTCGACGAGGCGGACAGCTTCAGTTTCGGACATCTTGTTGACGGCAGCGATTTCGCGGGCCATACGGTCAAGCGCAGCTTCGTAAAGCTGACGCTCGGAATAGGACTGCTCCGGCTGGTTTTCAGCACGGTAGAGATCGCGAACGACCTCTGCGATGGAAATCAGGTCGCCGGAATTGATCTTGGCATCATATTCCTGGGCACGGCGGGACCACATAGTGCGCTTCACGCGAGCCTTGCCCTGCACGACTTTGAGAGCGCGCTCGACAAAGTCGGTCTCGGAAAGCTTGCGCATGCCGATGCTCATGGCCTTTGCGACCGGAACCTTCAAACGCATCTTGTCCTTTTCGAAATCGATAACGAAAAGTTCAAGCTTCATGCCGGCGACTTCTTGCTCTTCGATAGCGGTGATGGTACCGACGCCGTGAGCGGGGTACACGATCGATTCACCAGTCTTGAAGCCGTGACGTGCGGTAGAAGGTTTTTTCTGCTGGGTCGTCATTCTAATCAAAAACTCCCTGTTACGCTCCCGGCAATGGCCGGAGCCGGGTCAGTCAGGCCCGGATGAGACGGTTAGATCCGTCGGGTGACTTCACTCTGGTTCCACCAGACAGAAGCAAAAGATATCCTCGCGCGCGATCTTGGGATCCGACAGCTCAAGTTATTGATATGTCACGGAAACCGCGTGCGGATTTGTTTTTACTTTCGTGATGGTTTTGGGCATGCGTCATGCCACAAATGGAACAGTGTGTGAAAGCTATCACAAAAATATGAGGAAATCAATAATTTGCTTAACGTGAGTCATGTGGGCAACACATAGCGCCCATGTAACTCACGCGTATTTGAAACGTTTAAGCTGCCGCTGAACCCGGCTTCATGGGCAGCAGCGAGCTACAATATCAGTCGCCGCTACCGGGCTTTTCGGAGAAGTATTTCTCGAATTTTTCTGTCTGGCCATCCATCTCTTTGGCTTCGGCCATGGGCTCTTTCTTGACAGTGATATTCGGCCAGATGCTTGCATATTCGGCGTTGATCTTCAGCCACTTGTCGAGGCCTGGCTCGGTGTCGGGCTTGATCGCCTCGGCGGGACATTCCGGCTCGCAGACGCCGCAATCGATGCACTCGTCCGGGTGTATGACGAGGAAGTTCTCGCCTTCATAGAAACAGTCGACGGGGCAAACTTCGACACAATCGGTATATTTGCAGCGGATGCAATTGTCGGTCACGACATAGGTCATGAAGAACTCCAGGATTTCCATGCGGGCGGGGCCGGGCAACCTGGAACGTCGCGCCTGTCCCCATAGCCGGAGATGATGCGTGGGCAAGCTTGGGAGGCAAGCACGCTACCCGGCAGGTTGTGTGTGACGTATCGGCTTTGTAGCAGGATTTCAAGGACAAACGATCTTAGAAAGGCTGAAGGCAGGAAGAGTTTTCTAATCCTCGTCCGACATCAACTTGTCGATTGCGCGTCGTTCCTTCTTCGTCGGTCTGCCGGAGCCGGTAGCCCGGATTGCCTGCTCGTAAGGGGTGAGGCGTTTTGCCTCATCCGGAGACGGTGACAGGTCCTCATAGAGAAGCCGCGCTTCCTCGTATGGACCACGCCGGTCGCCTGGCAGCCGGACGACGACGATGACGTCCCGCCGCTCCAACGTCAGTTCCACGCGATCGCCGATCTTCACCGTCTGGCTCGGCTGTAAACAACGCGCACCATTGATGCTGACATGGCCGGATTGGATATGGCTCTGCGCTAATGAGCGGGATTTCACCAGTCGTGTAAAGAACAGCCATTTGTCGATGCGCTGGCGCGAACCGCTTCCTGGCTGTATCTCCCCACCCATGATTACTTCTTCATCTGCTCCTTGAGCGCTGCGAGCTTGGCGAAGGGCGAATCCGGATCGATCGGCTTCTCCTTGCGTGGCGGCTTGGCCTCGAAGCGCAGCGGCTGCGAATTGCCGCGGTTGTTATTGTTGCGATCACCGCGATCCTTGCGTTCACCGCGATCCTGGCGGTCGCCGCGCTGTTCGTTGCGGTCGTTGCGTGCGTGCTGCGGCCTGCCTCCGTCACGATTGCCGCCTTCGCGGTTACCATCGCGGTTGCGGTTGTTATGGCGGTTGCCATCACGAGCCTCGCCGCCTTCACCACCGCCAGGACGGCGATTGCGGTCGCCACGCTCCTGACCTTGGCCATGACGCTCGCCCTGACCCTGACCACCACGGCGGTCGCCATGACCTCGCACTTGGCGCTGATTCTCGTTCCGGCCACCAAGACGCCAGAGGAGAACAGGCTTCGGTTCTGCAGCCTCAGCCTCGCCGGCCTCGGTCGAGCCTTCGGCGGCGACGGGCGTTTCCACTGCCGCAGTCGCGGCCTCAGCGGCAGGCGTCTCTTCAGAAGCGCCATCTGCATCGTCATGGTCGGCCTTTTCGGCGGCTTCCTCTGCCGGAGCTTCGGCCGTTGCCGCAGGGGCCGATGCCGCATCCTGTGTCGCGAGGAATGCTGCGGCCTCGTCGGCCTTCACCGGGTCAGCGCGATAGCCGAGACCTTTAAGAATCTCCTCCATGTCTTCCAGGGTCGCGCCGAGAATGGACAGCATCGCCGTCGTCGTCGTGAAGCGGCGACCGTCGTAAGCGCCTTCCGGACGGCTGGCCTGACCCGGCTTCCACTGCAAGAGCGGACGGATGAGGTCGGCCAGACGCTCGAGAATGTCGATGCGCACCGCACGCTTGCCGAGGAACCGGAAGCCGGCGAGCTTGTAGAACATGCGCTCGAAGCTCGGATCGGTAACGACGGAGGTACGGCCCGCGGCCAGCACCGGAATGAGATCACCATACCCCGGTTTGTCGAGCCCATCGTTCTTCAGCGCCCAAAGCAATGTGATGAGCTCCGCCGGCGCCGGCTTCAGAAGCGCGGGTACAAAAATGTGGTAGGCGCCGAAGCGGATGCCATAGCGGCGCATGGAGGCGCGCGCATCCTGATCGAGCGACTTCACTTCTTCCGTCACGTCGCGGCGGAAGAGCACGCCGAGATTTTCGACGAGCTGGAAGGCGAGCCCCTTGGCAAGACCCTGCAGGTCTTCAGCGCGCGACAGATCGTCGAGCGGCTTCAGTACCGTGCTGATATGATGATTGACGAAACGCTCGATACGAGCGGCGACGTGATCGCGCGCATTGCCCGTGAGCTGTTCGTCAGCCAACAGAATGACGCGCGGACGCATCACATGATCGCTGCCGGAAAGACGACCGACGGGGTCGCCGAGCCAACGTACCAGTCCATCCGAGCCGATCGCCAGATCGGCATTGCCTGCCGCATGCAGGCGTGCAGCACGAGCTTCGAATTCGAGCGCGAGCGCCTTCTGCGACGCAGCCTGAACCGCCTTGGCATCCGGTCCGTCCGTTCCACCAACAGGTGTAAAACGGAACCCGGTCAACTGCCCCACATGATGTCCTTCAACAAAGACATCGCCATTCACACTGATTTCAGCTTCCAGCATCGCATTCTCTCTCAGGCGCTTCATGAGCACAGATGTCCTGCGATCAACAAAGCGTTTCGTCAACCTTTCATGTAACGCATCGGACAATCGATCTTCGATTTCCCGCGTCTTTTCCTGCCAGTGTGTCGGATCGGCAAGCCAGCCGGGCCGATTCGATACATAGGTCCAGGTTCTTATCTGCGCGATTCGCGCCGAAAGCGTGTCAATTTCTCCATCTGTCCGATCCGAGCGGTGAACTTGCTCCGCGAGAAACTGCTCGTTTACCGTGCCATAGCGCACCAGATCGGAAAAGAGGGTAGAGATAAGATCGGCATGTTGCGCAGGCGTTATGCGCCGATAATCCGGTAGAGCGCAAGCCTCCCAGAGCTTTTCGACGCGCGCCGGCGTGTCTGCGAGATCAACGATTTCTGGATATCGCGACAGATGATCGAGTGCCTGCTGGTCGACCGCAGGCAGCGCCCGCGTCAGACCCGGCACGCGCGGACCAGTCTCGAGGCTTGCTCGCAAAGATTGTATCGAGGAAAAATCGAGATCCTTGGTCCGCCACTGCAGAACCTTGATATTATCAAATTCGTGGCCCTCAATGCGCTGCACCAGCTCCTCGTCGAACGGCGATACCTGCCCAGTCACACCGAAGGTTCCGTCGCGCACGTGGCGTCCGGCACGCCCAGCGATCTGGCCAAGTTCGCCCGGATTGAGATTTCGGAACTGGTAACCGTCGAACTTTCGGTCCTGCGCGAAGGCCACATGATCGACATCGAGGTTAAGCCCCATGCCGATCGCATCGGTGGCTACGAGATACTCGACATCGCCAGCCTGATAGAGCGCCACTTGCGCATTGCGGGTCCGCGGGCTGAGCGCACCGAGCACGACAGCAGCCCCGCCGCGCTGGCGCCGGATCAGCTCTGCGATCGCATAAACCTCGTCTGCCGAAAAGGCGACGATCGCCGAGCGCTGCGGTAGTCGGGTGATCTTCTTCTGTCCGGCATAAAGAAGGTGGGAAAGCCGAGGCCGCTCCGTGACCGTTAGTCCCGGCAGAAGTTGCTGGAGGATCGGCCGCATCGTGGCGGCGCCAAGCAGGAGCGTCTCATCGCGGCCGCGAAGATGCAGGATACGGTCGGTAAAGATATGGCCGCGCTCGAGGTCCCCCGCGAGCTGCACTTCATCGATAGCGACGAAAGCGGCTTTGGTTTCCCGCGGCATCGCCTCTACCGTGCAGACGGAGAAGCGCGCATTCGGCGGCGAGATCTTTTCTTCGCCTGTCACCAGCGCCACATTCTGGGCGCCCACCTTTTCAACTACGCGCGTATAGACCTCACGCGCCAGCAGGCGAAGCGGCAGGCCGATGACGCCCGTACCGTGCGCTACCATGCGCTCGATCGCGTAATGGGTCTTGCCGGTATTGGTCGGCCCGAGCACCGCGGTCACGCCGCGCCCGCTCAATATCATCGGCTGCGAAGTCAGGGTCATAGTCCATGCAAGTGAGGCGGCGGCGCCCCGGGTCAAGTCGGCTCCTGCGGGTGAAGCACAGAACACATGGACAGCCGAAGCTTCAAACGCAAGGGCAGAATTGAAATTGAGCTCGGATTGAGCATCGAAGTCACAGTCTGCTAAGTCCCTGATTTAAGATTCGGAACAGTCTGAGAACGAATCGGAGACGAATCGCTGACTCAGGCAGATTCAGCTTTCGTTCACGGCTAAGTATTGATTTTGAATCGTTTTTTTACACTATATGCTGAATCGGAAGATCCACCGGCAAGCAGATTCCTTCAACCGCGATCACGGCATCTCGCTGAACTGTAAGACAGCAAGATCCGACTCAAAATTAACCCTTCGATCAAAGCCGGAACGAATCAGAGACGAATCGCTGATATCAAAACATTCCCTTTTCGTTCACGGCGAGATCTTGTGCGCCCTTTGCTGTCGCCACCAAGATGCAGTTCTACCGACTCGACGGAGCCGACCTAAAGCACCAAATGCGTTAATCTTTTACATGCCGAATTTACGATGCCTTAGCCCCGGACCGGTCCCAAACCGGTGGACGATCAAAGCCGGAACGAATCGCTGACGAATCGGAGACATCACTGTTTTCCCGCTTTGTTCACCACAACCCATTGTATTCAAATAGGTTTTTAACCATAGAAACAAAAGACGGCAGAATTCTTCGCCGACTTGGCTTTTGGCGAACCGGCTAAACTCATCTCTGGAGAAACGACTGATAACGTCGCCGTGATTTTCCGCGAGATTAGCCGGGAACAAAAATCGACGATGCGTGTTTCTAGTCCAGTTGAAATGAGGATGAGGCAGGACAAACACCATGCTCGGCACGATACTTCTTATTATCCTTATTCTGCTATTGATCGGCGCCTTGCCAAATTGGGGTTATAGTCGTGGTTGGGGCTATGGACCTTCCGGTGGTTTAGGGTTAGTTCTCGTCATCATCATCATTCTTGTACTGATGGGCCGAATTTAAAGGCCGGCAACCTGGGGAGTTAGACATGAAAAAGATCGTTCTTAGCTGCGCCCTTATCGGCGCTCTCGCCTCCTGCACCCCGACGGAGCAGGGCACGGCGATCGGCGCCGGCACAGGCGCCATCATCGGCGGCGCCGTTAGCAACAGCTGGGGTGGCGCAGCAGTCGGCGCAGTCGCTGGCGGTCTGACCGGCGCTCTCATCGGCCATTCAGTCGAGCGCCAGGGCTACTGCATCTACCGTGACCGCTACGGTCGCCGCTACGAGGCGCGTTGCCGCTAATCGACACCCGGTCCATCGGAAATTTGAACGGGCGCTTCTGCGCCCGTTTTCTTGCGTCGTTTTTATCGTCAACGTGGCGTTGACGATTGGTCGCTGAAGTCAAATCTACCACGCCGCCGAGGCTGGGCGCATATTTCCTTCAAGATTGTATGGGTGGAACATATGTCTGCCACAGATGAAAAGGAACGCGCTATGGCTCAGATTCTGCTGAATTTTGCCGTCGCCGTCTTGATTGCCACGGCCTTTCTCACGACGGCAATCGCTGCGCTTCGCGGTCAAGACCACGCTGTTCAGAAGGTGCCCATCAAGACCAATCGACGGCATCATCCAAACGCTTGATACCATCAAAACGTAAGCAACGTAGCGGCAGCTGTCTGAGTGCCGTTCGCTGGCTCTACGCCCTCAACACAATTGCTCTTACCGCCCGTGGTGCGGTTGCAGGTTCCTGTGACGTCGCCGGCAACCCGCAGGCGGGGAAGCAAGCTCAGACGAAGAATTGTCCGCCGTTGGCCGTCAGCGTCGAACCGGTAATGAAACCGGCATCATCGGAAACGAGGAAGGTCACGCAGCGCGCGATCTCCTCCGGTTCGCCGAGGCGCCCGACCGGGATCTGCGGAATGATTTTCTCATTCAGCACCTTTTCCGGCACGGCAAGCACCATCTCCGTTCCGATATAGCCGGGGCAGATAGCATTGACGGTGATATTCTTGATAGCACCCTCCTGGGCGAGGGCCTTCGTGAAGCCGAGGTCGCCGGCTTTGGCGGCTGAATAATTCGCTTGCCCCATCTGGCCCTTTTGGCCGTTGATGGAGGAGATATTGACGATGCGTCCGAAGCTCTGGTCGCGCATGCCGCTCCAGACGTGATGCGTCATGTTGAAGAGGCCGGTGAGATTGGTATTGATCACTTCGTGCCACTGCTGCGGTGTCATCTTGTGGAACATCACATCGCGCGTGATGCCGGCATTGTTGACGAGGATCTCGACCGGGCCAAGCTCAGCCTGAACCTTCGCAATACCCTCACCACAGGCGACATAGTCGGACACGTCCCACTTGAAGACCGGAATGCCGGTGACATCGTGAAATGCCCTCGCCTTTTCGTCGTTGCCGGCATAGTTGGCGGCAACCCTATAGCCGGCATTCTTGAGCGCCATCGAAATCGCCGCGCCGATGCCGCGTGTACCCCCAGTGACCAGAGCCACCCTGCTCATGTTCCGCTCCCCTGTTATTGTTCCCCCGCTCTCAGGCGGGCCTCAATATGCATCGCACGCTATTTACATTGCCTCAAAGCACATCGCGACGCCCATGCCACCGCCAATGCACAGAGTGGCCAGACCCTTCTTGGCACCGCGACGCTTCATTTCGAAGAGCAGCGTATTGAGGACGCGCGCACCCGAAGCGCCGATAGGATGACCGATCGCGATCGCGCCGCCATTGACATTGACGATGCCAGGATCCCAGCCGAGATCCTTGTTGACGGCGCAGGCCTGAGCTGCAAATGCCTCATTGGCCTCGACGAGATCGAGGTCGCCAACAGACCAGCCGGCCTTTTCCAACGCCTTGCGGGAGGCTGGGATCGGGCCGGTTCCCATGACTTGCGGATCGACACCGGCCGTTGCCCAGGAAACGATACGGGCAAGGGGTTGGATCCCGCGTCGCGACGCTTCCGCTTCGCTCATCAGCAGGGCCGCAGCAGCGCCATCGTTGAGGCCGGAAGCATTTGCCGCAGTCACCGTGCCGTCCTTGTCGAAGGCGGGCCGCAGCTTGGCCATCGCCTCCATCGTGGCACCGTGGCGGATGTATTCGTCAGAATCGACGGTTACATCGCCTTTGCGTCCCTGAATGACGAAAGGAACGATTTCGTCCCTGAAGCGCCCGGCCTTTTGCGCGGCCTCGGCCTTGTTCTGCGAGCCGACCGCAAACTGGTCCTGGTCGTCGCGCGAAAGCTGCCATTGGCGCGCGATATTCTCTGCGGTAATGCCCATATGATAGCCATAGAAAGCGTCGGTCAGACCATCCTTGATCATGGTATCGACCATCTTCATGTCGCCCATCTTCACCCCGCCGCGCAGATGCGCTGCGTGCGGCGCCATCGACATGGATTCCTGGCCGCCGGCGACGATGATCTTCGCATCGCCAAGCGCAATCTGCTGCATGCCGAGTGCGACGGCACGCAGGCCGGAACCACAAAGTTGGTTGACGCTCCAGGCTGTCGCCTCGTTGGGAACGCCGGCCTTCATCGCCGCCTGGCGGGCCGGATTCTGACCCTCCCCGGCCTGCAGGACCTGGCCAAGGATGACCTCGTCCACCTCTTCTGGAGAAACATTTGCCCGCTCCAGCGCGCCCTTGACGGCAGCCGCGCCAAGCTCGTGAGCAGGAATTGTGCCGAAAGCACCGTTAAACGAACCGACAGCGGTGCGCGCTGCACTGGCGATGACGATGGATGAACTGCTCATGGGATGGTTTCCTCGTTTCTCGTCACACATATAAGCGGAAACTGACAAAGCTGCAGGCCCGAGTCAAATGCCAAGACTCTTCCACCGTTTGCTGCGGTGCCCTCGAATGGATTTATCCGTACAGGGAAAGGGCTTGCCGCATCGCACAAAGAGATTGTCACCGCCCTTCTTTTGCGTCTACAGTCACAGGTGGAGGAGTATCCATACAATCAGACGGGGTTCGGGAGACTGATATGGCGAAGACCGAGGGTCAAATCGTAATCAAGAAATATGCCAATCGCCGCCTCTATAATACAGGCACCAGCACCTATGTGACACTGGAAGACCTGGCGGAGATGGTGAAGAAGGGGGAGGAATTTGTCGTTCAGGACGCCAAAAGCGGTGACGACATCACACATTCGGTATTGACCCAGATCATTTTCGAGCAGGAATCGAAAACCGGTAACACGCTCCTTCCTATTTCCTTCCTGCGTCAGCTGATCACCTATTATGGTGACCAAATGCAAATGGTCGTTCCAAGCTTCCTGGAGCATTCCATGCGCGCCTTCACAGAGCAGCAGTCACAGATTCGCGAGCAAGTGAACCGCGCCTTCGGCGAAACGCCGCTCGGGAAAAACCTTCAGCTTCCCATGCAGATGATCGAGGACCAGGTGCGCCGGAACACCGAGATGTTCCAGCAGGCCATACAAATGTTCTCGCCCTTCATGACGCCACCGCCCAAGGAAACCCGCAAGGCCGAGGCCAAGGACATCGACGAACTGAAGGAACAGCTTCGCGCGCTGCAGAACAAGCTCGACAGCCTATAGGCCGATGGAGATGTCCCGGTCGGCGCTGCGGATTGACACCGCAAAGCCACCGACCACGCCGATCAGCGAAATGGTCATCAGAATGAAAAAGACTTGGGTCGCCGCATCCTGGACGAGAAGAAACTCGGCCAGGAAGACGATGAAGACCAGCATCGACAGCGTGTGATTGATCAGACTGCCGGAACCGTTCCGGGTCGCCTTCAGGATCTCGAGGAAGAGAACAACAAGCGCCACGACGATGAAGAGATCGCCGAGCGCCATGCTCCAGATGGCGCCCGAAAGCATCGACAGCACGATTACATCATGCTGGAGCGCGGGAATTCCGCCACCGCCCATCAGACCCAGCATCGCCAGATTGTAAAGAATAAACGGAATAACCATCAGCGGTGTTACGGTCATCATACAGAACAATCTCCCCCGGCTCTCGGGAATACTGCCTGACATTGCTGCCCCGCTTCAAGGCATCGAAGATTGCAATAACTTGAAAAGAAAAAGGCTGGCGTCGAGCCAGCCTTTGGAACGCTATCGGAAATACCGCAAAGAAATTATGCGTTTTCCTTCGGCGTCAGAACCTGACGGCCACGGTACATGCCGGTCTTCAGATCGATATGGTGCGGGCGGCGCAGTTCGCCGGAGTTTTTGTCTTCGACGTAGGTCGGAGCCTTCAGCGCATCAGCCGAACGGCGCATGCCGCGCTTGGACGGGCTCGTTTTTCTCTTCGGTACAGCCATTTCTCTTACTCCACTTGCGGGCAAAACATGTCCACGGCCAGACTGGCGGCCGAAACGGACATGTCGCGATTTCGGAAATTTTGCGCGCTTATACATGCAAGGGGCGGTCTTGACCAGTCCCCATATGTATTTTTTGCGATGCCGATGATTCCCTGTTCAAACTTCGTCTTCCGACACGATCCAGGGCTCGGCGCGGGCTGCTTCCTCCCACTTCCGCCAGGCTGGATGTACCTTCATCGTACCTATATAGGCCAGTATATCGTCGTGACTGACAAGATCATAAATGTCGAAGCGGTTGACGACAGGCGCAAACATCGCGTCCACTCCGCTGAATTCACCGAAAAGAAATGGCCCACCGGACGTCTGCAGCAGATCGCGCCAGATCGTCTCGATCCGGCTGATGTCCGCCGAAACCCCGTCAGGCAGCGCGATCTTGCCCCTCGGCCGACGGATGTTCATCGGGCAAGCGCTGCGCAGCGCCCGGAAGCTCGACATCATCTCCATGGAAACCGAACGGGCAAGCGCCCGCTCGCCACGATCGCCAGGCAGCAATCCGGCTTCAGGAAAGAGCTCCGCCGCATATTCGATGATCGCGAAGGATTCCCAGATCTTCAGCACGCCGTGCTGCAGCACCGGCACATGGCCACTCGGCGAGACAGCCTTGATGTTGGGATTGCCGTTTGGATAATCGAAGGGGATCAGCACTTCCTCAAAATCAATGCCGACGCCCGTCAGCGCCATCCATGGCCGGAAGGACCAGGACGAATAGTTCTTGTTGGCAATGTAGAGCGTAAGCTTGTCCATGATGCGTTCCTGTCAGGGTTCGAAATCGAAGATCAGCAGTTCGTGGAAATGGTTCAGATCTTCGTACACGCAGAAGGCCGGCGGGTTGAACTCCAGCACAGGAGCAGCGCGGCGGATATCTTCAACAACTTCGTTGAGCATCGCCTGCCAGCGTGGCAATGCTTCATCTTCCAGCCGCTCGATCGCATAGGCGAAGGTCATGTGGAATTTATACTCCTCATGGTTGGGCTGACGAAAACCCAGGAGTTTGGCGAATGCATCGCGCCAGGCGCGCATCACCCTTCGGTCACCTTCTGTTGCGCCCTCAAGCAGCAAACCGGAAGGACGGGCTTCAACGATAGCGACATTGAAAGGATCGAACATGGAGAAGCCTTCGAGCCGAGCCGCCAAAAGCTCCGTCATATCATTCATTGGCGTATCGAGGGGAATATCATGAGGCCAGCGATCCTGCTTGCGCTCCGTCTCGATTACCCCGTCGAAAAGCGTCATGTGGAGGCTTGTGATCGGCGTGAAGAGAAACTTTGGTGCCTCAGGCATCGTCAGATATTTTTCACGCGCCTCGATCAGGGCCTGCTGAGTTTCCGAGCCTTTCACCGGGTGGCAGACGATCGTGTTGCCCTGCTCCGGTAAAAATCCCCCGACCTGGCGATAACGAGTGCCTAAATGCGCTGGCGGAGCGGGATTATGGGTCTTCGAATATTGGAGAAGCTCGGGCGAAAGTATTGTGGTGGTCATGGGGCGACTCAAGGGCTCTCGTTGGTACTGCGCTCGCCCTTATGGCAGAACCAAGAATGTCAGATGACGCTTGCCGCTTCCAACGACAAGTTCTGATGTCAGTCATAGATGCACTTGATGTAATCGCCGGAGCCCTGTGCCCGCCGTTCGATGACGACGGCCAGTCGGCGTAGGCCCCGGCCGGGTTTTCCGGCATTGCGGCCGATCGGGTTCGGCAGCGAAACTGCCAAAAGCGATGCCTGCCGGCGCGTCAGCTTCGAGGCCGGCACCTTGAAATGATATTGCGAAGCCGCCTCGATACCATAAACGCCAGGCCCCCATTCGGCGATATTGAGATAGATCTCCATCAACCGCCGCTTCGACCAGACAAAATCGGAAACGACTGCGAGCGGCAGCTCCAGTCCCTTGCGAATGAAGGAGCGGCTATTCCACAAGAAGAGATTCTTCGCCGTCTGCATGGGAATGGTGCTGCCGCCGCGCGTCTCCTGGCCCTTTAGAGTATCTTCCACCAGCATACGCATTTCGCCCCAGTCGACGCCACCGTGGAAACAATATTGCCCGTCTTCCGACATCATGACCGACTGGACGAGAACTGGCGCGATGTCGTCGATCGAGACCCACTGCCGGTCGTAACCACGCAGAAGCACGAGATCGCGCAGCATCAGCGTCGAAACCGGATGGATGAAAGGCAGCAGGTAGAGAAAAATCAGGACATAAGGCAAAAGCAGCAGGGCCAGCACAGCAAGAACGATGCCCTTCAGCACCTGGCGGTCTCCAAACCAGCGCCGGCGAACCGGCGCCTCGGCGCTCTCCATTGTCTCCGGCACTATATCCAATGTCCCAGTCCGTTTTCGCCCTGCCGTTGTCATACCGCCTGAAAACCTGCATTGCCAGAGCGGAGCGGAAATCTTGGTGCAGTGATCTACAATTCCGTTGCCAGCAGCGGTTCCGCCGTGCCAAAGAGCGCGCATGGACGCGAAACGGGAAACATTCGAGATACGGTTGAAAAACAGCGCCACCGAGATCGAGGCGCTGCTCGACGCGCTGCTCTCTCCCACCGTTCTTTCAGATGAGATCGCCCGCCCCGACCTTTTGCGCAACGCCATGCATTACGCTGTGCTCAATGGCGGCAAGCGTCTGCGCCCCTTCCTTGTCGTGGAAGCAGCCACACTTCTCGGCGGCAATAGGCAGGCAGCTCTGCGGGTTGGTGCGGCACTTGAATGCATCCACTGCTATTCGCTCGTCCACGACGACCTGCCGGCCATGGACGATGACGACCTGCGCCGTGGCAAACCGACGGTGCATATCAAGTTCGACGAGGCGACCGCCATTCTGGCCGGAGACAGTCTGTTGACCTACGCCTTCGATATCATTGCTGCCCCGGAAACGGATCTGCCGGACCGGAGCAAGACGGAGCTCGTTTTGGCGCTTGCCCGCGCCGCAGGCCTCGGCGGCATGGCCGGTGGCCAGATACTCGATCTCGCAGCGGAAAAACACGCGCCCGATGAAACCGGCATCATCCGCCTGCAGGCGATGAAAACAGGCGCCTTGATCCGCTTTGCTTGCGAAGCCGGCGCCATCATTGCAGGTGCTTCCTCGGAAGAGCGGCAGCGTCTGCGCCGTTTCGGCGAGAAGATCGGCCTCGCTTTCCAGCTTGCCGACGATATCCTCGACTTGACCTCCGATACCAAGACGATGGGCAAGGCGACCGGCAAGGATGCCGCCCGCGGCAAGGGAACGCTCGTTGCACTTCATGGCATGGAGTGGGCGGAAAAACAGCTGCGCCAGCATGTCGAGGATGCCGAGGAACTGCTTCACCCTTATGGCGAGCATGCTGCGATGCTGAAAGCGACGGCCCGCTTCATCGCAGATCGCAAGAGCTGAGACGGAAAGGCGGCACGATTACTCCGCTGCCGTCTTCTGACCGAAACGCTTCTCGATATAGTCGATGACGAGCGCTTCGAAATCCGAGGCGATATTCGGGCCACGCAGCGTCAAAGCCTTCTTGCCGTCGATGAAGACGGGAGCGGCTGGTGTTTCACCGGTGCCAGGCAGGGAGATGCCGATATCGGCATGTTTGCTTTCGCCTGGTCCGTTGACGATGCAGCCCATGACCGCGACATTGAGCGCTTCCACGCCCGGATATTTCTCGCGCCAGACCGGCATGTTCTTGCGAATGTCGTTCTGGATGTTCTGCGCAAGTTCCTGGAAGACGGTCGAGGTCGTACGCCCGCAGCCCGGACAGGCCGCAACAACCGGCACGAACTGACGGAAGCCCATGACCTGCAGCAATTCCTGCGCCACCTGCACCTCGCGGGTGCGGTCGCCGCCAGGTTCCGGCGTCAGCGAAATACGGATCGTATCGCCGATACCGTTCTGCAACACATAGCCCATGGCGGCCGACGAGGCGACGATGCCCTTCGTGCCCATGCCGGCTTCGGTCAAGCCGAGATGCAGCGCGTGGTTGGAGCGTTCCGCAAGCATCGAGTTGACGGCAATCAAATCCTGAACCTGGCTCACCTTGGCCGACAGGATGATACGATTGCGCGGCAGACCGATCTCTTCGGCGAGTTGGGCAGACAGCAGGGCCGACTGCACGATCGCCTCGCGCGTTACCTGCCGGGCCGAAAGCGGCGAGCCTTCGGACTGGTTCTTGTCCATCAGCTGCGTCAGCAATTCCTGGTCGAGCGAACCCCAGTTGACGCCAATACGCACTGGCTTGTCGTAGCGGATCGCCATCTCGATGATTTCAGCGAACTGCTTGTCCTTCTTGTCCTTGAAGCCGACATTACCCGGATTGATGCGGTATTTCGCCAGCGCTTCGGCGCAGGCCGGGTGATCGGCGAGCAGCTTATGGCCGATATAGTGGAAATCTCCGATCAGCGGCACATCCATGCCGAGGCGCAGCAGGCGCTCACGGATCTTCGGCACGGCAGCTGCGCTCTCATCGCGGTCCACAGTGATACGGACAAGCTCGGAGCCTGCACGATGGAGGGCGGCCACCTGGGCGACCGTAGAATCCACATCAGCCGTGTCGGTATTGGTCATGGATTGCACGACGACCGGCGCGCCGCCGCCGACGATGACGCCGCCGACATCGACGGCAACGGAAGCGCGGCGCGGTTTCGGATCGAAATCGAAAGCAGACATGAAGAGCTCTTACACCCGGAAAAAAGAGCCTTTCAGGTGGATCAAGCCTGCGAGCTTGTCAACCGCCCCGCATATCACTTTTGTTTGGAGGCGGTTCAGTGACCGCCTCCGGAGACGCCGTCGGCATAATGTGCGAGCCGGGAGAAGGCGAGAACCACCAGTAGCAGCACCGGCAGCGCCATGAAAACGGCCGCAAAGCTGACATGCTCGGCGACGAAGCCGATGACCGAGGGTGCAACCAGCATGCCAGAATACCCCATCGTCGTAACGACGGAGATGCCGATACCGGGCTTCAGGCCGGGAATATTGCCTGCCGCCGAAAAGGCGATCGGCACCATGTTGGAAATGCCGATGCCGCAGAGCGCAAAGCCAAGGATGGCGATCTCGGCATTCGGTGCAAGGCTCGCGAGCAACATGCCGGCGATCGCAAACAGCGTGCAGATGCGTAGTGTTTTCACACCACCAAGACGGTCGCGAACCAGATCTCCGGCAAAGCGCATGATCGCCATGGTCGCCGAGAAGGCTGCAAAGCCGAAGCCGGACAGCGCGACGGATGCCTCCATTTCCTGCCGAAGATAAAGCGCACCCCAGTCGAGCACTGCGCCTTCCGGCACCATGCAGAACAGGGCCATCAGACCGAGCAGCCATGGCAGCGGCACCATCGGCAACCGGGTCTTTTCCTTCTTATCTTCGGGATGCGGCGGGTCGGCCAGGATCATCGGCCAGGCGATGGCAAGAAAGATGGCAGCCAGAACAGTTGCCAGTTCCGCATGGCCGAGAATGCCAAGTTTGGAGATCACCAGGCCGCCGAGACCGGAACCAATGAGGCCGCCAAGGCTCCAGAAGGCATGGCAGGACGACATAATGGCGCGGCGCATGGATTTTTCCACGGCCACCGCATTGGCATTCATCGCCACGTCCATCGCGCCTATGAAGCCGCCGAACAGGAAGAGCGAAATCGCTCCGGCGATGACATTGGGCGCCAGTGTCAGTGCCAGGAGCATCGGCAATACGCAGAGGGCCAGCACCCGCACGACGACGCGCGAGCCATGCTTGGCGATTTGCGCGCCGGCGACCGGCATCATGACCAGCGATCCGAGACCGAAGACGAGGATCATCAACCCGAGCTCGAATTTTGTGAGCGCTAGCCGTTCTGCGAAGTCAGGAATCTTCGGCGCCCAGCATCCGACGACGAAACCATTCATGAGAAAGAGCAGCGAGACCGCAACCCTGCTTCTGGTGATGAAGCCACTCCGTACCCCTCGAGCCGCGTTCACATTAGTGTCCATTTCCTTGTCTTTCCTCTTGATCAGGCTACCTGCCCGATCCCCATAACAGGCGGAACGGCTTTAGACCGTCTTGTCCGCAATGATCGTCCGGCACCCGCGTGCACGGTATTCCCCAAGCATGACGGCATCTGCGTCATGCTCCACGATAAGGCACTCGCAATGCGCGACAGGCAAAACGCTATGTGGCGCTGCTGTACCGAATTTCTCCGATGTGGCCGCAACCATGACCCGCTTGCTCCTGGATGTGGCGAACCGCTTGAACTCCGCATCCTCGAAGCCGAAGGTCGTCAGCCCTGCCTCCAGATCGACACCACAGGCGCCGAGAATGCAGAGATCGGGCAAGATCTGCTCCATGTCGCGCAGGGCCTTGGCGCCCAGCGAGCCTCCGGTCTGGCGATCGACCAGACCGCCGATCAGGATGACGTTGACTCGAGGCTTTTCGATCAGCGCTGCAGCGATCGCGGGCGCATTCGTCGCAGCCGTCAGCGGAAGATCAGTCGGCAAGGCATTGGCGACCGCCAGATTGGTGCTGCCGGCGTCAAAGAAAACCGTCATGCCGGCGGCAATTTCGCCCGCCGCCGCACGCGCTAGAGCCTGCTTTCTGTCAGCGGCAAATCTCATGCGCTGGCTTAGGCTCCCGCGCGCCGGTGAAACGGGCAACGCCCCACCATAGACACGCTCGCAGAGGCCCGCCGCCGCCATCTCGCGCAGGTCACGCCGCACTGTGTCTTCCGAGACGCCGAATTCGAGAGCCAATTCCGTAGCCAGCACGCGGCCATGCGTCTTAAGCCTCTCGGAGATAACCGTCTGGCGTTCTCGCAGTAAGAAATCTTGCATGTTTATACCGGATCAGTGTTTCCAATCCCCCAATCAAGCATAAACACTGATAATCGTGCATGCAATGTGAGCGATTACACGATTTCTGACGCTTTGAGACAAGCCGCTACTGCCAGGGCGAAACGTGGCCTATGGACCGTCCGCATCATGACCGGCGTGGCCGTTATCTACGCCTGGCAGACCCCGACCTTGACGCAACGCGGCATGCTCATCGGCACGGGCGTCATCGCCGGCTGTGTCCAGTCCGCGCTTTTCGAAAGCATGCGTCAGGCACCGGTCTCGGTGCTTGCACCCTTTTATCTGAGCCGACATTCCGAGCATGATGTCGTCGTCGGAGCCATCATGATCCTCGGTGCCGGTTTGATCATCGTCAGCGAAAGACTGCACCATCGGGCCACTGCCTGATACCGGTTTCAGCTGAATTCGGTGTTCGAATGGCAGCTTGAGAAAAATATTCGCAGTTGCCGCTTTTATTTGCAGTTTTCTACGCTTCCGTAGCCGCAATTTTCTGCGATGTATCGGCGATTGAACACCTCTTCCAAGGATGGAAAGAACAATGAACTGGTTGAAAACCGTCGCCGCCGCTGCCCTCATTCAGGCTGCAGCTCTTCTGCCCGCCCATGCCGGCGAAAATCTCAGCGCCATTAAGTCTGCCGGGGTCTTCAAGATCGGCACGGAAGGCACTTACGCGCCGTTCACCTATCATGACGAAAGCGGCAAGCTCGTCGGTTTCGACGTCGAAATCGGCGAAGCGGTTGCGGCCAAGCTTGGCGTGAAGGCCCAGTTTGTCGAAGGCAAGTGGGATGGCCTGATCGCCGGCCTCGACGCCAACCGCTATGACACTGTTATCAACCAGGTCGGCATCACCGATGCGCGCAAGCAGAAATACGACTTTTCCGAACCCTATATCGCGTCCAAGGCTGTTCTGATCGTTCGCGACGGCGACGACAGCATCAAGTCCTTCGCCGATCTCAAGGGCAAGAAGTCGGCTCAGTCGCTGACCAGCAATTTCGGCAAGATCGCCACGGAAGCCGGCGCCGAACTGGTTGGCACCGACGGCTTCGACCAGTCGATCCAGCTCGTCCTGACGAAGCGCGCCGATGCGACGATCAACGACAGCCTCTCTTTCCTGGACTTCAAGAAGCACAAACCTGACGCGCCGGTGAAGATTGTTGCCCAGCAGGAAAATGCCGATTACTCCGGTATCATCATCCGCAAAGGCGAGCCGGAACTGCTCGAGGCGATCAATAAGGCGCTTGCCGACATCAAGGCTGACGGCACCTACCAGAAGATCGCCGACAAATACTTCGGCCAGGACGTTTCGAAATAAGCCTTGGCCCGGCGGTTTCGCGCTGCCGCCATATCATCTATAGCTGCATGGAAAAGCGTTCGGCGAGCCCTTGCCGGACGCGTCTTTTCTTGAGGACTCGCCCTTGCCGCACTGGCTCCAATTGATGGTGGAATCGCTGCCCTCACTCCTATGGGCTGGTTTGATCTTCACCATCCCCCTGACGCTGCTTTCCTTCGCTTTCGGCCTGATCTTGGGCCTGATCACCGCGATTGCCCGTCTCTTCGGCCCGGCGCCGATTGCAGTCATTGCCCGCTTCTACGTCTGGGTCATCCGCGGCACCCCGCTGCTCGTCCAGCTCTTCGTCATTTTCTATGGCCTGCCGAGCATCGGCATCTTACTCGATGCCTTTCCGGCTGCCCTAATCGGCTTCACGCTGAATATCGGCGCCTACAGTTCCGAGATTATACGTGCCGTCATCTCCTCCGTGCCGAAGGGCCAGTGGGAGGCGGCCTATTCGATCGGCATGAGCTGGCGTCAGGCCATGAGCCGCACTATTCTGCCGCAGGCCGCTCGCGTCGCCGTGCCGCCGCTGTCGAACACTTTCATCTCGCTGGTCAAGGACACTTCGCTCGCAGCCGCCATCACTGTGCCGGAACTCTTTCAGGCCGCACAGCGCATCGTCGCGACCACCTATGAGCCGCTGATCCTGTATATCGAGGCGGCCCTGATCTATCTCGTCCTGAGTTCCGTGCTCTCGGCGCTGCAGCAGCGGCTCGAACGCCGTTTCGCGCGTTACGGCGGTATGCTGGAGGCAAATGCATGATCGAGCTCTCCAATATCGAAAAGCGCTTCGGCGACGCCGTCATCCTCAAGGACATCAGCATCCGCATTCCGGAAGGCAGTGTCACCGCCCTCGTCGGCCCGTCCGGCGGCGGCAAGAGCACATTGCTTCGCTGCATCAACCTCTTGGAGATCCCGACCGCAGGCACCATCCGCCTCGGCGAAGAGACGCTCTCCTTCGCGCCCGGCAAGCGTGTGGGCTGGCAGGCGATCCAGAAGATCCGCCGCCAGACCGGCATGGTTTTTCAGAATTTTCAGCTCTTCCCGCATCAGACAGCGATCGAAAACGTCATGGAAGGTCTGGTCACGGTCCTGAAATGGCCGAAGGAAAGGGCACGCGAGCGCGCCATGGAACTGCTGACCAAGGTCGGCATGGCGCATAAAACCGACGCCTGGCCCTCGACACTTTCGGGCGGTCAGCAACAGCGCGTGGCGATCGCTCGCGCGCTGGCCCCCTCGCCCCGTGTCCTGCTATGCGACGAGCCGACATCGGCTCTTGATCCGGAGCTTTCGGCGGAAGTGGTCGATGTGTTGGGCCAGCTTGCCCGGGAAGGCACGACCATGGTCATGGCGACCCATGATCTCAGGCTCGCCTCCAAGATCGCCAATGACGTTGTCTTTCTGGAAGCCGGCAGCGTGGTGGAAACGGGCACTGCCAGAGCGATCTTCAATTCGCCGGAGCGGGAGCGCACCAAGCGCTTCATCTCGACGATCAACGCAGCCCATACCTACGATATCTGAAGCAATACCGGGTCGCGACCATCCCGGTATTGCTGGCATTTCGATCAGCCCGTTGCGACGGCGCGCGCTGCCTTCAGCGCATTGCCCCACCAGGTGAGCTGATCGAGCAGATTCTTGGCTGCTTCGTTGAGATGCGCGTAGTCGCCTAGGCTCTTACCGTCCTTGAGAACGGCAAGATATTCGCTGAATGCGATATGGACTCCGGTCTTGACGGAAGCCGCGCTCATTTCGACGAAGACCAGGCGAAGATGCTCGACCGCGCGTGCGCCGCCGACACCGCCGTAACCGACGAAGCCGACCGGCTTCTGGATGAATTCGCCGAGATCGATCGCGTTCTTCAAAACAGCCGTCGGCGCATGATTGTATTCGGCCACGGTGAAGATGAAGCCGTCGAATTCGCGCAGCTTCTTCTTCCAGCGTTCGGCGGTCTCGCTTTCCGCAGTAGTGGCGCGCGCTTCACCAAAGAAATGCATGGGGTAATCGAGAAGATCGAGAACCTCGACCTCAAGATCAGAGCGCTGGCTGACGAGCTCGGCGATCCACTTGGCGGGATACTCGGCGAAGCGGCCTATACGTGTGCTGCCGACGATGACGGCAATCCTCAACTTGCTCATGGAGATGTCTTCCTAAATGCTCTTGGGGCTGGTGGCGGGAACCGACATCTATGAGAAAGCCTCCTCGCCCGGCAAGGCGAGAAGGCTGCTAACTCTCAGAAAAACCAGCTTTTTAGACGTCAGATCGTACACAATCAGGTGATATCGAAGACAAACAACCGTCCCCTACTCAACCGGCATAGACGACGAGCAGATCCTTGGCGTCGATCTGGTCGCCGGCCTTGACCAGCACTTCCGAGATCGTACCGTCCTTCTCGGCATGCAAAGCCGTTTCCATCTTCATCGCTTCGATGGAGAGGAGGACGTCGCCGGCATTGACCACCTGACCGGGCGCAACGAAGACGCGCGAGATGACGCCCGGCATCGGCGCGCCGACATGGACGGCATTGCCAGCTTCCGCCTTGCGCCGGGCCGCGGCCCCCGAGGCGCCATGCGCCCGATCCGGCACCTTGATGCGGCGCGGCTGGCCGTTGAGCTCGAAGAAGACGGTGACCATGCCCTGACTGTCGGTACCACTCATCGCCTGATTGACGATGACCAGCGTCTTGCCTTTTTCGATGTCGGCAAACAGTTCCTCACCATCCTTGAGGCCGTAGAAATAGGAGGGCGTCGGCAGCACCGAGACCGGACCATAGGTGTCCGCAGCCAGTGCGAAATCGGTAAAGACCTTGGGATACATGAGATAGGAGGCGAACTCGAAGTCGCTCACCTCCCGCTCGAGCTTGGCTTCGATCGCCTTGCGCTCCGCCTCGAGATCGGCATCCTCAAGCAGTGAACCGGGGCGCACCGTGTACGGCTGCTCGCCCTTCAGCGCCTTCTTCTGAAGCGCTTCCGGCCATCCTGACGGAGGCTGACCCAGATCGCCTTTCAGCATCGAGACCACCGATTCCGGGAAGGAAACTTCCCTATCCGGGCTGACGACATCGGCAACTGTCAGGTCTTGGCTGACCATCATCAGTGCCATGTCGCCGACGACCTTGGAAGACGGCGTCACCTTGACGATGTCACCAAACATCTGGTTGGCATCGGCATAGGCTTGGGCAACTTGGTGCCAACGAGTTTCCAGCCCCAGCGAACGGGCTTGCTCCTTGAGATTGGTGAACTGGCCGCCGGGCATTTCGTGCAGATAGACTTCGGAAGCCGGTCCCTTGAGGTCGCTCTCGAAGGCCGCATACTGATTGCGAACCGCCTCCCAATAGAAGGAGATGCGGCGGATCCATTCAGGATCGAGGCCCGGATCGCGCTCTGAACCTCGCAGCGCTTCGACGATCGAGCCGAGGCAGGGCTGCGATGTATTGCCCGAAAGCGCATCCATCGCAGCATCGACGGCATCGACACCGGCATCCACGGCAGCGAGAACCGTGGCAGCAGCAATGCCCGACGTATCATGCGTATGGAAATGGATCGGCAGGCTGGTCGCCTCACGCAGTGCCTTGAAGAGCACTTTGGCCGCAGCCGGCTTCAACAGGCCAGCCATATCCTTCAGTGCAATGATATGAGCGCCCGCCTTTTCGAGCTGGACGGCAAGATCCGTATAATATTTGAGGTCGTATTTCGGCCTGGCCGAATTGAGGATATCGCCCGTGTAGCAGATCGCCGCTTCGCAGAGCTTGTTCTCCTCGGCAACAGCGTCCATCGACACGCGCATATTTTCCACCCAGTTCAGGCAGTCGAAGACGCGGAAGAGATCAATGCCGCCCTTGGCGGCCTGGCGGACGAAATATTTCACGACATTGTCGGGATAGTTCTTGTAGCCGACGCCATTTGCGCCGCGCAGCAGCATCTGCAGCAGCAGATTGGGAGCCGCCTCGCGGATCAGTCCCAGGCGCTCCCACGGGTCTTCCGTCAGGAAGCGCATGGATACGTCAAAGGTGGCTCCACCCCAGCATTCCAGTGACAAGAGGTTCGGCAGCGCATGTGCATAGGTGCCGGCGATCCTGGAGATGTCATAGGTGCGCATGCGGGTGGCAAGCAGCGACTGGTGACCGTCACGCATCGTCGTGTCGGTTATCAGCACCTGTTTCTGATCGCGCATCCACTCGCCGAATTTCTTTGGTCCGAGCTGATCGAGCAGTTGCTTCGTACCATCGGCAATCTTGCCGTGGTCTGCATAAGGCACGACCGGTTTGGCGGCGTCCTCTGACGGGCGCGGACGATCCTTCGCTTCAGGATGACCGTTGACGGTGACGTCCGCGAGGTAGGTAAGCAGCTTGGTGGCACGGTCCTGGCGTTTGACCTGCTGGAAGAGTTCCGGAGTCGAGTCGATGAAGCGCGTCGTGTAGCTATTATCCTGGAACTTCGGGTGCGTGATGATCGCTTCGAGGAAGGTCAGGTTCGTGGCGACACCACGGATGCGAAATTCCCGCAAGGCGCGGTCCATGCGGGAAATGGCTTCGAGCGGATTGGGCGCCCAGGCCGTCACCTTGACCAGTAGCGGGTCGTAATAACGGGTGATGATTGCGCCGGTATAGGAGGTGCCGCCGTCGAGGCGGATACCGAAGCCCGATGCCGAACGATAGGCGGTGATACGGCCATAATCCGGAATGAAATTGTGCTCCGGGTCTTCCGTCGTGATACGGCACTGCAGCGCGTGGCCGTTGAGCCGGATATCCGCCTGCTTCGGCACGCCGGATTCTTCAGTGCCGATCGCAAAGCCGTCGAGGATGTGGATCTGCGCCTTGACGATATCGATGCCGGTGACGACTTCGGTAACGGTGTGCTCGACCTGGATGCGCGGATTGACTTCGATGAAATAGAATTTGCCGGTATCGGCATCCATCAGATACTCGACTGTGCCGGCGCCAACATAGTTCGTCGCTTCGGCGATCTTCAGCGAGTAGGCAGCAAGTTCCTGCCGCTGCGCGTCCGACAGATAGGGCGCGGGCGCACGCTCGACGACCTTTTGGTTACGGCGCTGGATGGAGCAGTCGCGCTCGAAGAGATGGACGACATTGCCATGCGTATCGCCGAGGATCTGGCTTTCGACATGACGGGCGCGCTCGACAAGCTTCTCGAGATAGACCTCGTCCTTGCCGAAGGCGGCCATCGCTTCGCGCTTGGCCTCCGTCACCTCACGGGCGAGGTCGGCTTCGGAGCGGATGACGCGCATGCCGCGCCCGCCACCGCCCCAGGAGGCCTTCAGCATGATGGGATAGCCTATGGCTGCCGCCATCTTGGCGACTTCGGCCATATCATCGGGCAGCGGCTCGGTGGCTGGCACGACCGGAACGCCGACGGAAATGGCGAGATTGCGCGCTGCGACCTTATTGCCGAGCTGACGCATCGTATCGGCCCGCGGACCGATGAAAGTGATGCCCGCAGCATTGCAGGCATCGACGAACTCGGGACTTTCAGAAAGCAGACCATAACCCGGGTGAATGGCATCGGCGCCCGAAAGCTTGGCGACGCGGATTACTTCGTCGATCGAGAGATAACTTTCGATCGGTCCAAGGTCACGGGCAAGATGAGGCCCGCGTCCGACTTGATAGCTCTCGTCGGCCTTGAACCGGTGCAGCGCGAGTTTGTCCTCTTCTGCCCATATCGCGACCGTTTTTATGCCGAGCTCGTTGGCCGCGCGGAAGACGCGGATGGCAATTTCGGAACGGTTGGCAACAAGGATCTTGGATATGGGCAATGTACTCTCCTCAAAGCACGAAAAACGGGCCATGCTGCACCCGCGAAGAGAATTCTTAACGTGCTGTTACAGAAAGTTCAATTTCCTCCGTTATGGCGAAACAGAATTTCTCAAAATCTAGGTAATCAGGCCATAGCGAAAAGCAAGCGCCACCGCCTGCTGCCGGTTTTTGGCCTTTAGCTTGTCCTGCAGGCCATTCATATACCAGTCGACCGTATGATTGGAGATCTTCAAATGCTTGCTGATCTCCATCGAGGTCATACCCTCGGCGAGATAATGCAGAATTTCCATTTCGCGCCGGGTCAGCTGCGTATCGCTGATCGGCACTGTTTCCAGCACCGCGGCCTCACCTCGCATATCAAGCAGCCGCCAGAAGGCCCTGCGGGCGATCGTCTCGAAAAGCGAGATCTCTGCCGATGAAAGCTCGGTCGGCTTGCCGCCAATGCTGAGGCTGCCAAGGATGCCGTTTCGCCCATAGATTGGGAATATGTAACCGTCTTCCAGCCCGTGGCCATAGGCATCAACCATCATCTGCTCCATGCGGCGCCAATGCGGATCATCCCTGAACGCCGCCATACTGTCGCGCCACCGGAAGGAGCGTTGCGCATGCGCAAGATACCGTATGGTCGGATCGACAAGCACGTATTTCTTCGCGGCATAAACGTGCTGCCAGCTTTCTGGCCAGCGGCCGGCCAAGGTCACACCCCATGGGTTGTCTCCATGCTTGGGATGACGAAGCAGTCCATAGTAGTCGAATCCGCCGGCGAGGATCACCTTTTCGAGTTCACCGATCACACTTTCAGCGTCGAAGCTTTCTTCGAGAATGATAAGGAATTGAATTAAAGAATGAATTTGCACAAAAACGCCCCTTGCCCGAATCAACGAGGCCGTCGGAGCAGGCTTTATAACCCGCCGCTGAACGGTCTTTTTAAAAAGCTACAACTCACGAACTGGATGGTGCGCTAGACGCTCCAGGTAATGCAAGCGGAAATTGTCGCCCTGTATGCCTAAGCAACAATTTAGAAACGATGGTCACTTGTTGCACTTCCGATGACAGGATGCACAAATTTCGAAGCCGGATTCCGAATCTGAAGGCCTCGTTAATCGTCGGTTCAGGTAGCTTTTCGTAGCATCGCATCATCCCGTTTTTCGCAGATGCAAAAGAGGTTCCGACGTGTCGTTATTCAAGGTCTATGCAAGAGCCCTGCGCTATCTTGGCGCCTACAAGCTCCGCGTATCCCTCGTCGTTATAGCGAACATCGTATTGGCGGCGATCACCATCGCCGAGCCGATCCTGTTCGGCCGTATCATCGATGCGATTTCCGGCAAGGGCGAGGTCAAGCCAATCCTTATGATGTGGGCGGCTTTTGCCGTCTTCAACACCATCGCCTTCGTTCTCGTCGCGCGCGAAGCCGACAGGCTGGCCCATGGCCGCCGCGCGACACTTCTGACGGAAGCCTTTGGCCGCATCATCTCCATGCCGCTTTCCTGGCACCATCAGCGGGGTACGTCCAACGCACTTCATACGCTGCTGCGCGCCTGCGAAACCTTGTTTGGCCTGTGGCTGGAATTTATGCGCAACCATCTTTCGACGGCAATTGCGCTTGTCCTGCTCGTCCCGACGGCAATGTCGATGGACTATCGCCTCTCCGCTGTCCTGATCCTGCTCGGCATCGCTTACTGGCTCATCGGCCGCGTGGTCATGAGCCGCACGAAGGATGGCCAGGCTTCGGTCGAAAACCACTACCATACCGTCTTCGGCCATGTCAGCGATTCCATCAGCAACGTCTCGGTGCTGCACAGCTACAACCGCATCGAAGCTGAAACTCGCGCGCTGAAGTCCTTTGCCGATCGCCTGCTGCAGGCGCAGTATCCGGTGCTTGACTGGTGGGCTCTCGCTAGCGCGCTGAACCGCATGGCCTCGACGATCGCCATGATGGTCGTGCTCGTCATCGGGACCGTGCTGGTCCAGAACGGCGAACTGCGCGTCGGCGATGTCATTGCCTTCATCGGCTTTGCCAACCTGCTGATTGCCCGCCTGGATCTCATGCGCCAGTTCGCTACGCAGATCTTCGAAGCACGCTCGAAGCTGGAGGACTTCTACGTTCTGGAAGATTCCGTTCGTGAACGCGAGGAGCCTGCCGGCAACGGCGAGATCAAGGACGTCAAGGGTGACGTCGAGTTCAACGACGTCTCCTTCGGCTTCGCCAACAGCTCTCAGGGCCTGCACAACGTCTCCTTCAAGGTAAAGGCCGGCCAGACGGTTGCGATCGTTGGCCCAACCGGCGCTGGCAAGACGACGCTCGTTAACCTGCTGCAGCGCGTCTACGATCCGCAAAGCGGTCATATCCTTGTCGACGGTATCGATATCAGCAAGGTCACGCGCAAGTCGTTGCGCCGCTATATCGCCACCGTCTTCCAGGATGCAGGCCTGCTGAACCGCTCGATCAGTGACAACATTCGCCTCGGCCGCGAAAACGCTTCGGAAGAGGATATGCGCCGTGCTGCCGAAGCCGCTGCCGCGTCCGATTTCATCGAGAACCGCGACGAACAGTACGACACCCATGTCGGCGAGCGCGGCAACAAGCTCTCCGGCGGTGAGCGTCAGCGTATCGCGATCGCCCGCGCCATCCTAAAGGATGCGCCGATCCTGGTGCTGGATGAAGCGACCTCCGCGCTCGACGTCGAGACGGAAGCCCGTGTCAAGGCTGCGATCGACAACCTGCGCCAGAACCGCACCACCTTCATCATCGCCCACCGTCTCTCGACGGTCCGCGAAGCCGATATGGTGCTGTTCCTCGATAATGGTCGCATCGTCGAGAACGGCAGCTTCGAGGAGCTCAGCCACTCCAACGGCCGCTTTGCTGCCCTGTTGCGGGCCAGTGGCATCCTGACGGACGACGAAGTCCGCAAGGCACATACGACCGAAGCCGCCTAATGGCTTCGAGCGGGACAAGGAAAAGCCGGAAGGGCATCGCTCTTCCGGCTTTTTGTTGGGTGAGATTCCACGCGTAACACCGGCGGATACCGACGGTGTCCCTTCGCCCTGCCAGTGCGGCCATGCCTAGGATGTTCTAGGCCGCTTTTTCGTAAACTAGATCAGGCGCAACGATCCATTCGCCCGGTTTGAGCGACATGACTTCGAGCCTGCCGCGGTCGTCTCTGGCGGCGACGCCGACAAAGCGATAGCGGCCACCGTTCGGGTCGATAACCACGGAACCGATTGGTTTGGCGCGAAGATGGCCGACCACGGGACCGTCTGCCTTGGTAGCATCGAGCAGAAAATATTCGTGAGGAATGTTCCGGCTAACCATCAAGCGCCCTTCGCTTCGGATAGCCAAACCGACATTCGGTGTTGCCCCTGTCTGTATTGCGGTAGTTGAGCGATTGATGTCAGCGGGAATCGATTTGCGGCGGATGTCATAAGCGTCGCGATCGGAGGAAATCAGGTCGAGTGGCAGGTCGCAAACTTCGCTGTGCCGGCGGCTGTTGGCGAGGATATCGGCTGGCGTCCTTGAGTTCGAAGTACGGCTTCGTGCTCCATATCAGTGGCATTGCCCTCTGTGATCGCAAATGGATCGACGCAGGTAACCGTTCCATTCGTGATAAATGGCTAAAAATCAAAATCTCGCAGTGATCGCGAGGCCTTGTCGTCTTGGCCCGTAACTGCACATTCTTGCCTAAGCGTCGCGAGATGACCGGATCGCAGACGCAGGATTGAGCGGAGCGTAAATGAGCATTGTTGCATCATATTTGTACCGCGATGGTCGGCGGGCGGAATCCTTCGACATCGAAAACGGCATTGTTCCGACGACGAAAAACGAATTCGTATGGATTGGTCTGCACGACCCCGATGAGCGGGAACTCTTTGCTCTGCAGAAAACCTTTGGGCTTCATCACCTCGCCGTAGAGGATGCCCTTAACCCGATCCAGGTTCCAAAGCTCGATATTTACGATGGACAACTTTTCCTCATCACCAAGACCGCCCATCTGGATGGCGACGCTATCGAATATGGAGAGACGGCGATCTTCATCGGCGATCACCATGTCGTCACCGTCAGACACGGTTCCGATCGCGGCCACAGCACGCTGCGCAAGCAGCTTGAAGCAGCGCCCGAAACGCTGAAGAACGGCCCGGACTATGTGCTGCACGGCGTGCTGGATTTCATCGTCGACGGGTACCTCCCCGTTGTGCAGACAATAGAGGATCATGTGCTGGAAATGGAGCAGCGTATGCTCGATGCTTTCCTAAGCCGCGATCAAATCAAACGGCTCTTCCGATTGAGACGCCAGATCATACGCTTCCAGCGCGTCCTCGGCCCGATGTCGGAAGTGTGCGGAAAACTGGTCCATCTCGATCTGCCGTGCATCGATACGGAGACGCGCAAATACTTCAGGGATGTGAACGACCACGTCCGGCGCGTCGAGACCACGACGAGCGGTCTGAAGGACGTCATTACCTCGGTCTTCGAGGCGAGCAATCTCCTGGAGCAGCAGCGTCAGGGCGTGATCACTCGACAACTTGCGGCCTGGGCTGCTATTGCAGCAGTGCCGACAGCCATTGCCGGCATCTACGGCATGAACTTCGAGAACATGCCGGAGCTCAAGACGGAATATGGCTACTACGTCGTCATCGCGATCATTTTAGGCCTCTGTACCATTCTCTTTTGGCGCTTCCGCAGATCGGACTGGCTTTAAGGGTGCCTGCGCCGCATAGGACGAGATTAAGCCTCAAAGCAAGCTCTTGCCTATTTGCGTTTGCCCTGGCCGTAGGTGTCGGTCGCTCTGCTGGCATGGACCGCCACCGGAATGGCCCCGACGGCAAGGGGCCGAGCCTTTTCCTGCTCTCTCTTGTATTCGAGATGATAGGCATAGGCGAACTGGGCGGCGATACCCACAAGCACGAAGAGCGGGCCGATGACCTGATCGCGATTGGTGATGTAGAGCAGCACCTGGCCTACCATCGCAAGGATAGTGCCGGCAACGAAGATATTGAGCGAGTGTCGGCCGAGGATTGTCAGCGGATGGTCGGCCGGGCGGCGGAAAGCCTGCGATATCGCCGGAATATTGATCACCAGATAGGTGAGGGCCAGCACATGCAGAAGGCGCGGCAGCGACAGGAAGGTCTTGTCAAAACCGGTCAGCACCGCCGGTAGACCGAGCGCGGCAAGATAGTTTCCTATATCCCATAGCTGGGCCGTGACCCAGACGAACGAGACGATGACATAGGCCAATGCCAGCGCAAAGAGCACCGGATGGCGTGGAAGCTTGCCACCGCGCTTGACATGCATTATCGAGACGATGCCGATCGTGAACAGGAACTGCCAGGAGAAGGGGTTGAGGAACCAATCTCCCTCGAGCAGCATGTTCTGCGGCGCGATCTGATAGATGCCGGCAATCAGCCAGACGGTGCCGGATACAGCCAGCGCCAACAGCGTACTCTTCTCGTTCAGGAGCAGGATCAGCGGTACCATCAGCATCAACGCGCCATACATCGGAAGGATATTGTTGTAGCCGATCTGATGGCCGAGCAGCAGCAGGGCCGGAATGCCCTCCTTCAGGTTCATTAGCACCGCCAGAATATTGATCTCGACCAACAGCCCCGGCCGGTGGAACAACCAGGCACCGCAAATGAAGAGCGCCAGCGTCACGAAGGTGGTGATCATATGTGCCAGATAGAGCGTGAAGGCACGCTTTGCTGCCTTGATCGCTATCTCCAGCCGCCTGCCGGGCTCGAAGCGCGAGCCGTAAGCGAGACCGACCGCAATGCCCGAAATCAGCACGAAGGCTTCAGCGGCGTCGGAAAAGCCGAAATTCTTCGTGGTAATATATTCGAAAATCTGTCCGGGAACGTGATTGATGAAGATTGTGATGAGTGCGAGCCCACGTAATACATCGAGTCTCGTATCACGCTTTGGCGCCGCCACTGAGATGGAGCGTCCTTGTGCTCCAATGGCCTTGGTCGGCAAGCTTGCCATCGTGTCTCTCCTGTCATCCGATTTTGCAAACGCTACGCCGGCCAAAAGGGTTCCCCCCCTCTGGCCGTGCGAATCGCCGGACATTCAGCGTGGAGAACGCTGTTATCCGACCGGATACCCCTCTTTTGGATCGGCGACTTCGCTGCCGTTGACGGACAGAGTGTAGCCTTGAGCGTTGGACGCTTTTGAGACCGAAATGCGGTATTTGTTTCCGGCCTGCTCAATCTCTGCCGCAAACCCGTCCCAATTGGAAGGCAGCGACGGATCAACAAAAAGTTTTCCACCCTTTAGCCGGGTACCGAGAATGCCTTCGACTGCCGCACGGTAAAGCCAGCCGGCCGATCCCGTGTACCAGGTCCAGCCGCCGCGCCCGATATAGGGTTCGTGCCCATAGACATCGGCCGCCACGACATAGGGTTCGACGCGATATTTCTCGGCCGCTGCCTTGTCGAGCGAATGGGTGATCGGGTTGAGCATCTGGAAGCAGCGCAGTGCATCATCGCCGCGTTTCATCTCCGCCAGTGCCATGACCACCCAGGTCGCGGCATGTGTATATTGGCCACCATTCTCGCGAACGCCCGGCGGATAGGCCTTGATATAGCCCGGATCCTTTAGTGACTTCTCAAAAGGCGGCGTGAAGAGGCGGACGATCCGCGCCTCCTCGTCCACCAATTCGGCGAGCACCGCATCCATCGCTTTGGCAGCCCGCTCCGGATCGCCCTCACCCGAGAGCACACTCCAGGACTGAGCGATCGAATCGATCAGGCATTCCAGGTTTTCCTTTGAGCCGAGCGGCGTACCGTCATCGAACGTGCCGCGACGATAATGTCCACCATCCCAGGCAGTGCTTTCCAGCGACTTCTTGAGTTCGACGAGGTGGGTCTTCCAGCGTTTGGCGCGGGTCCGGTCGCCCCGCTCCTCGGCATAGGGAATGAAAGAGCGTAGCGTACCGGCAAGGAACCAGCCGAGCCAGACGCTCGTGCCCTTGCCATCGATGCCGACGCGGTTCATGCCGTCGTTCCAGTCGCCGCCGAGGAAGAGCGGAAGGCCGTTCTTGCCCTTGCGGGTGATGGCGAGATCGAGTGCCAGCGCCGCATGCTCATAGATGCTGACGGTATCTTCCGAAATCTCCGGCTTGTAGAAGAAGTCGTGCTGGCTCTCCAAAAGGGCGGGGCCTTCGAGGAAGGGAAGCTGCTCATCAAGCACGCTCTTGTCGCCGCTGACGCTGCAATAATGATCGATGGCATAGGCGAGCCAGACGACATCGTCGGAAATCATGGTGCGCACACCGGCGCCCGTTCCCGGCAGCCACCAATGCTGCACGTCGCCCTCACGGAACTGGCGCGAGGCGGCATTAATGATCTGGCGCCGTGCAAGCGCAGGCTCCTGCAGCACGAAGGCGAGCGTATCCTGCAGCTGATCACGGAAACCAAAGGCACCGCTTGCCTGATAGAAGGCAGAGCGGGCCATGATGCGGCAGCCAAGGCTCTGATAGGGCAGCCAGGTATTGACGAGATTGTTCATGCCCTGATCCGGCGTCGATATCTGCAGCTTGCCGGTGAAGTCCTGCCAGAAGGCGCGATTCGTCTGCACAGCGTCATCGAACGAGCTGTTGCGAATATCAGCCAGCATAGCGCGCGCCTCTTCTTCCGTTGGTGCATCGCCAAGAAAAAAGATGACGTCGCGCTCTTCGTTCACGCCGAGTTCGATATCGACAGTGAGGATCGCCGCCGGATCGCCATCGAGGTCCGTGGAACCTGAGAGCGCTGCTACCGACATCACTGCGACGGGCATCTGAATTGAGCCGGTCTTGCCGATGAATTCGCGGCGGCTCGACGAGAAGCCGGAGATTGTCTCGCTCGCGGCGAAAAAGGCTGTACGGCCAGAATAATCGATACTGTAGGGATTGGTTGCAAACAGCGCACCGGTTTCCTCATCGCGCTTCGAGAGGACAAAGGATGCAGTCTTCTGCGGATTGTTACCGAGAATCCATTCGACATAGCCATAAATCCGGAGGCTGCGCCTTGCCGGGCCGTCGTTCCGCAGATGCAGACGCTGCATCTTCACAGACTTCTCGCCATGCACCGTCTGCGTGACCTCCAGCGCAATCTCATGTTGAATACTTGAGAAGATGGAATAGCCGAGACCGTGGCGCGCGTCGAAGCGGATGTCGTTGCGGCGCGACAACACCGCAAATGGGGTCATGACCGCACCGCTCTGGAGATCCGCTATATACAGTGCCTCCCCAGGTCGATTGATTACCGCATCGTTTGACCAGGAGGTGAGCTGGTAATCGCGTGAATTGACGCTCCACGTGAAACCGGCACCTTCCGCCGATACGTGAAAGCCAAACCGCTCGTTGGAGATAACATTGATCCATGGCTGCGGAGTGGCATCGCCGCCCGGTAGACGCACGACATATTCACGGCCGTCACGAGAAAAGCCGCCGATACCATTCCAGAAGTCGAGGTCGTCCTCCTCTATAGCGACAGTCTTGAGCGCTGGGGCCGGCAAAGGCGCTATCCGTTTGACCGGCATCGCCGAGCGCTCGGCCTTTTCCATATCGTCCGGCGCCTCATTGCCCAAGGAAAAGAACGAAACAGCGCGGTTGATCTGATCGATGACCTTGCCATTCCTGGCATGCAACGTGACGCGGGAGGCGGCGATCAGCGCCTGATAGGTGCTCTCTTCCATCAAATCCTTGCGGACTGCGAAAATATGCTGGCGTAAGCCGTCGGCCTGGCCCATACGGCGCACGGTTTCGCACATGGCGTCCAGCGCATGCTGCATATCTTGCGCATAGGATGAAGCTCGTTCGTTCATGATAACGAGATCTGCGGCTACGCCGCGTGAACGCAGATACTCCTGCGCCAACAACGCTTCGCGGGCGATTTCGAGATCCATGTCGTCGTCAATGCGCAGCGTGAAGATCGGGAAATCGCCCGAAATCGCCAGCGGCCAGAGCGCCGACTGCGATTGCATGCCGGCTCGGACAACGGTTTGATCGCCACGAAGCTGCATATCCGGATAGACGAGATAGCGGCCGAGATGCTGGAAGGCGGCCGCCTGCTGCGAGCTGACGCCGACATGGCGCATCTGCACCTGCGTGCGCGTCCAAGCCTGGATGATCTCATGGTTGAAAGCATCCGGATGACGATAGCGATCGACGGCCTTGTCCACCTCTGCACGGCTCGGGGCTGCGATCGTCCAGAAAATCACGCTGACTTTCTTTCCGGCCGGGACGCGGACGGTTCGGCGAAGCGACAGCACAGGATCCAGCGTGAAGCCATCAGTGCCCGAAAGTCTCGCGCCCGGATCGAACGCGGCGGCATTTGCGAGGTTACGGCCGCGGCCGAGGAACTTGCGCCGCTCGGTTTCGAATTCTGTAGGACGTGTATCACCGGCACTATCGACGACCAGATGCGCAATGCTCATATTCGGTTCATTCGGATCGCGTTTGTTGCGCTCGGCGCGGATGACGTCGCCACGCTTGTCGATCTCCGTCTTGACGAACATGCGGGCGAATGCCGGATGTGCATTGTCCGTATCATCGGAAGTTATGACCGGTTCGAGATAGGAGGTCACTTCAATGAAACGGTCTTCCGCCCCCAGGTTGAACAGCGTCAGGCGACGGGCTTCCGCATCATGTTCGGTTGCGACGATGCATTCGACCTCGCTCGAGAGCTCACCGAGCACCTTGTTGAAGACGGCCTTCTCGTCAGCGAATTCCACTCTGACCGTCTCACCCTCGACACTCTTCGGCTCCGATGTCGCCGACCACCATTCATTGGTCATCACGTCGCGTAGGAAGATGAAATTGCCCCAGCGATCCTCGGTCGGATCTGGTTTCCAGCGGGAAACGGAAAGACCGTTCCAGCGGGCGTAACCTGCACCGGTCGCCGTTAGCATGACGGAATAGTGACCGTTGGACAGGAAAACGAGAGCGCGGTCGTGCGACGCTGGATCGGCTATCGTGCGGATGACAGGTCGCATCAGCTCATCCTGAATGGCAGCAGGCGTGTGGGACTGGTCCCTGCCGCTCATGATCGGGATATCGCGCGGAGCCTTTTCCTGAAGCAGCAGTTCAGCCGCTTCGATGACGGGATCGGAGTGGAAGAGCTCACGCAAACAACCGTTGAACGCGACATTGGCGACGGCAGCAATCGACATGCCGTGGTGGTGAGCATAGTAGTTGTAGACGACAGCACATTGTTTGCCTTCAGGCACGCGCGTCGGTGTGAAATCGACCGCGTCATGGAAACCGAACTTACCAAGTGCGCCGAGCTTGCGAAGTTTCTGCAGGTTTTCAAGCGACGCCTCGGGATAATATTGGCTGGCGAGCAGTGAGGCATAGGGCGCGATAACGGCATTGTGGCCGAGACCACGCTTCAGGCCGAGCGTCGGCACACCGAAGTTCGTGTACTGATAGTTGAGGTTATGATCGCGGGCATTGAACGCCGCTTCCGAGATGCCCCAAGGCGTACCAAGCTTACGGCCATAGTTCATCTGCTCGACGATGACGAGATTGTTGGTCTGGTTAAGAATGCCTCCGCCACGCTCCTGGATGACGAGCGAAGGCATCAGATATTCGAACATCGAACCGGACCAGGAAACCAGCGCCCCACGCGAACCGACCGGCACCACTTGGCGGCCGAGTTTGTACCAATGCTCCGTCGGCAGGTCGCCCTTCGCGATACCGAAGAGCGACGTGAGACGGCATTCAGACGCGAGAAGGTCGTAGCAAGCCGCATCGAGATCACCACTTTCCACACGGTAGCCGATCGACAGCAGCCGGCGCTCCGCACGGTAGAGGAAGCCGAAATCCATCGAGAAGGCGAGATCGCGTGCCTTGTCGCGAAGCGCAATCAGCCGCGGGCGCAAATCATCGATATTCGACAGGTCGAAAGTGCTGTCCGAGATATGCGCCTCGCAGATTTTAACCAGCGAGGCGGCCCAGAGTGTGACTTCTTCCGTCTGCTTGGATTTCACCTCGTGATGCAGATTGCCGGCGAGCTTCTGAACGTCGCGTGCCAGGACTGCAAGGTTGATGACTCGGATGGAGGCGAATTCATGCTCGCGCTTGACCGCAACAAGCGCATTCTGGAAGCCGGCAATGCGCTCTTCCAGGCGCCGGCGCAAAGGACGCACCGTTTTGCGATCATCGGGAAGATCTGCCAGTACTTCGCCGAGGATACCGGCCGTATCGCCGACGCCATCGAGATTGCCTTGGATATGCGCGGAGGGCGCTTCTGCCCAATTGCGGCACGCTGAGGAAATGGCAATCAGGTGGCCGGCAAGGTTGCCACTGTCGACGGCCGAGACGTAGCGGGGGCCAAGTGTCTGCAGCGTGTCCGTGTGATACCAGTTGAAGAGGTGGCCACGGAATTTCTCCATACGATCGATCGTCGTGATGGTCTTCTCCAGCCTCTCGATGGCTTCCTCAAAAGAGAACCACCCGAACTGCCGGCCGGAAACGACCGACAGCAGATAGACGCCGATATTGGTCGGCGATGTGCGCGTCGCCACGATGATGTGAGGCGTTTCCTGAACGTTGTCGGGCGGCAGGTAGTTCTGCTCCGCCGTCGTGAAGGTCTCGAAATAGCGCCAGGTGCGGCGCGCAATCTTGCGAAGCTCTCCGGAGACGACTTCGGACACGTCAAGCCGATCTTCCGTCTCTGCCGACTGGCTCACATACCAGGCGACGGCAGGCGAACAGATCCATAATAGCGCGAAAGGAACACCAACCAGGAAGGCATCGTTGCCTGACAGTGCCGCAACGGCAACCGAAAGGATCGCCAGAACCGGCGCATGCCACATCGTCCGATAATAGGAAAGGATTGTACCCTGCTTGCCGGCGCCGACGCTGGCAGCGGTGCGCCATTGCAACAGCAGCTTATGGCTAACGAACAGACGGTACAGCGAACGGCCGATCGCATCGGCCATCATGCAGGCAGCGTCGGCAATGAAGACAATCCGCAGCGCCACCTGCGCATTGGCCGCTGAAATATCCAGCCAGACGGTGTGAAGATGGGCGCTAGCGACGATATCGCTGCGGCGCGGAATGATGCCCTTGATAAGCGACAGGGTGGGGGCCACGAACAGGCAGAAGATCAGCAGGATCTGCCAGATCAGCGCGCCAGACGGCTCCATCAGACACCAACCGAGCACGGAAGCGAAGAACCAGGCGATCGGTGTCAGCGATCGGCGCAGATTATCGAACATCTTCCAGCGCGCAAGCGCGGTGACCCGGTGTTTCGGATTGAGCATGTAAGGCAGGAGCTGCCAGTCGCCACGAGCCCAGCGATGCTGCCGCGAAGCCTCAACCTCATAGCGGACAGGAAAATCCTCTATGAGTTCAAGGTCGGTGACGAGCGCGCAGCGCGCCATAGACCCTTCGAGAAGATCGTGACTGAGTACCGAATTCTCCTCGATGCGACCTTTCAGTGAAGCCTCGAAGGCATCGACATGATAGAGGCCCTTGCCGGTGAACGTGCCTTCGCCGACAAGGTCCTGATAGACATCCGAAACTGTGAAGACATAGGGGTCGAGACCGCGGTTGATCGAAAAGACACGCTGGAAGACAGAAGCATCCTTGCCTGTCGTCAGCGACGGCGTCACGCGCGGCTGCAAAATGCCATAGCCGCTTTCGACTCGGCCAGTATCCGGATTGATGACCGGGCGGTTGATCGGGTGATAGAGCTTGCCGACCAGTTTGGTAACGGTATCGCGCATCAGGCGGGTATCGGCGTCGAGCGTCATGACGTACTTGACGCCGATAGGTACGGTATTGGCGCTTGGCAGGTAGGTCGTGTCGCGGTCGCCCCGCAGCAGCAGGTTCAGCTCGTGCAGTTTGCCGCGTTTGCGCTCCCAGCCCATCCACACACCCTCGGATGGATTGTAGAGGCGACGGCGATGCAGGAGATGGAAGCGCACCGTACCGTCATAGGCATAGCGAGCCGATAGATTGGCAATCTCCCGGCGCGCATATTCCAGCACCTCCAGATCAGCAGAGCTTTCTTCCATATCGCTGTCCGGCCAGTCGCCGAGCAATGCAAAATAGATTTCGCCACGTGGATTGGCGAGATAATGAACCTCGAGATTGCGCACCATCTCGTCGACACTGTCACGATTGCAAATCAGACAAGGTACGGCGACAAGTGTGCGCGCGGTCTCCGGGATGCCCCGCTTGAATTCATAACCGACGAGCCGCACCGGCGTGACGAAAAAAGAAAGCACGGTGTTGAAGAGGCCGCTCGCGCCCTCGGAGGCCGGCAGCGAAAATAGGATGAGCAGCAGAGCGATTTCGATCGGCCTCATGCCGGCACCAACCATGAACCCGCCGACGACCAGCATGGCGATGATCGTGATCAGCACGACCGGAACGGCGATCGCCATCCAATTCAACTTCCGTACCGCGCGGATGACATGCTGCGCCGGCGTTGGATGGTAATCCGCGCGCGCTTCAAGCTTCGGGCGTTCAGCGCCCATAATGAAGCAGCCGATATTGGGTTCTCGCGGTTGCGCCTCGCCAGAATGATGGACCTCGGCCACCATGTCGACGGCAAGCTGCGCGATTTGCACCTCGCTCAACGGCGAGCGCCTCGCCAGCTTTTCGATCTGTTTACGATAGCTATTGCGCGAACCGGGATCGAGATCGCCGTAGTCGGATTGGTTCCAGAGCAGCCTGTCGACATGGCTGACCTGCTCGACCCACACCGACCACTCCGCGTCGTTGATCTCACGTAGACTCCTGACGATGTTGCCCATTGTGACGTTGCCGGCGGAGAGGCGGCCATGCTCCGTCATCGTCGCTTCCTCGCTATCGCGCCCGAGCCGCTCCAAACGCTGATCCAACCAGGAGATCGCTTGGCTTGAAGTCTGCGAGCCATCGCGCAAGCGGTAGAGGAACTGCGTAGAGAATGTGTTGTCCGCAGCAAGCTCTTCCAGGGTCTCCAAATAGGCGGCAGCCTTTGCGGTATCGGCCAAGCGGATTAGCTCGTCGGCAGCCTCATTGGCGCGGCGGCGCATGTGACGGCTGCGCTCGACACGGCTTGAAATACGGCGAAGGTTCTCGACCAGCACGTACCGCACCAGAGACGGCAGAGCCCATAACTCACCGATTCTCAGCGTCTCATGCTGCTGGAAGCCGTCGACGAGTGCAGTCAGGCTTTCCTGCGAGGTGGTGCTGTGGGTATGGGCGACATAGAGCCAGGCCAGCGCAAGCGTTCGCGGAACCTCAACATCGCCGATATCAGTCAAGGGCAGTTCACGATAAAAGCGGCGCGGGAAGTCACGACGGATCTCCTGGATAGCTTCTTCAACGATGTAATGGTTGTCCAACAGCCATTCGGCGGCTGGCGTGATTGTCCCCCCGGCCTCGACGTCGGCCGCGGTCGTGCGGTAGACGCGCAGGATTTCCTTCTCGTTCTCCCTATGGCGCGCGAAGAAATCGAACGGTGCGAAACCCGGCAACTCGCTCACCGTGCGACAAGCGACGCTTTCACCCACGGCCCTGATGTCCTCATTGGACAGATAGGTTGATCGGATCGAATCACCGTAGTCGATCTGCTTCTTCTCAGACTCGCGGGGCAGGCTCGGAGGAGGATTGGCAATGGACATAGATTCGGTTCTGGATCCAGACGAAATTATTGAATTTGTACGGGCTTTCTGCACCGCTTGTGACGCCTCTCGTATGAACGGAACGATCCTCATTGAGATCAGCGAAAACAAAATAAGGTGCGCGCCGAGAGCATTGCTGCAGGGGACCACCCATATTCATGCCGTGATTTCGCGAGGTCACGGATGCCCGCTCCCTCCCTTCGAAGCCATTCGGGAAAGTTGGACAGGCTTACGATAATTCAAGTCGCGAGAACTATTTCTAAGTTGTCCAGCCTGCCGGCATGAAAAAGTGCACGGATGGCATCCACGGCATGGACAGCGTTATCAGCGCTTCACGCCTACTTTCCGGATAAGCTGGATTGCGTGGAATAGGGTTCGTGAGGAGGATCGGGGTACCCGACCATCACCGCAGGGTGCGCCCCTGAGCATTCTCCAAATTGGACACCAAAGCGTCAGGAGAATGCTGTTGCACCCCAATTTTCCAGACAGGGAAACGATTGATCAGGCGAGCGCCACAAGTTAGCGCCCGATACACATCGGCATCAGCTGACGAGGCCGAAGACCATTGCGACGACGAAAAGGAAAGCCGCCGTAAAAAACGTTGCATGGATCGCGGTCTGAATTCTGTGCCGCGTGGTGACCGGCTTCTTCGCCGGTACGGATCCGTACTGGTTCACGTGAGTATTCGACATACCCAAATTTGCCATGTGTCGCCTCCGTCTGTTTGTGTGCGGCTGGTCTACCAACTCGCTTTTATTTTCTTATATACCCTATCAAGTAGGTAGAGATAAATTTCCGTCCAGAGCAGATGGAAAAGAAAATCCAACCAAACTTGTACTCAGCAGAGCGTGCGCCATGCCCAGATCCAGGAACGCTCGATGGCACAGTCGTTCTGGGGTGCGTTGGGGGATGTTTCGAGCAACCGGCGATCCTTTTCCGCCGGTATTTTCACGGAGGTAGTTTCCCTCCGATCGGCATTAACAGGAGGATCGAGGTAACCCATGGTCATCCCACCGAGAAAGAACATGCCTCAACCTCCATCGATCACGAAAGCTAACGGTCGTTAACGGGATCATGACAGAACTAAGGCAGCTGTCAATAGTCTAGTCGAATGGTCGTGTTTTAGGGAAGCGTTATCCTTAACGCCGCGCCGCACGAGGTTTTTCAAAAGCTTGAAAACATTGACTTTCAAGCCTTCACGAATCCCTTGCTCGCGATCATGAGATTTCTCGTATACTCTTCATGAACCTTGCCGCCTGCAAGTTCGGCCGATGTCAGCCGCTCAACAACAGCACCCCCTCGCATCACGGCAAGCCTCTCGCACATATGGGTGACAACGCCGAGATCATGACTGACCATGACGAAGGTCAGTTTCCGGTCGCGGCGGATCTGTTCCAGAAGGTTGAGAACTTCAGCTTGGACAGAGGCATCGAGCGCGGATGTTGGCTCGTCGAGTAACAGGATCGATGGTTCGACGATCAACGCGCGGGCGATCGCCACACGCTGTCTCTGGCCGCCGGAAAGCTGATGCGGATAGCGGAAGCGGAAGCCATTGCCAAGGCCTACCTCATCAAGCGCACGAGCAATGCGCTTTTCGCTGTCACCGATGCCGTGGATCACGAGTGGTTCAAGAAGCAGCCGGTCAACGGTCTGGCGGGGATGCAGCGAACCGTAGGGGTCTTGAAAGACCATCTGAACGCTTCGATAAAAGCCCTTGCTGCGCTTCGAACCTTTTACAGCCTCACCATGAACGCGGACCGTCCCCTCGCTGACGGGCGCAAGCCCGGCGACAGCCCGCAGCAGCGTCGACTTGCCCGAACCGGATTCACCGACGAGGCCGAAGGATTCGCCACTTTCAATGGAAACGCTGACCTCTTTCAGCGCGTAAAAATGGTCGTAGACGACGCAGAGATGTTCGACAGATAACGCCGTACTCATGCAGCCCACTCCGGCTTGCGGTCGAGAACCGGCAGCGGATGCCTGTTTTCACCAATCTGCGGCATGCAATTGAGCAGGCCTTGTGTATAGGGATGTTTCGCATTTCGAAGCTCGGATGCTGCGATCTCCTCGACAATGCGCCCGGCATACATGACGATGACACGGTCGCAGAAGGAGGAGACGAGCCTCAAATCGTGGGATACGAAGATCAGGCCCATGCCGCGCTGGGATACCAACCGGTCCATGATCCTGAGAACATCGAGCTGAACCGTGACATCGAGCGCGGATGTCGGCTCGTCGGCGATCAGCAGCTCCGGACCGGCGATCAGCATCATGGCAATCATCGCGCGCTGGCCCATGCCGCCTGAAACCTCATGTGGGTAGAGATCGAAGACCCGACCGGGATCACGGATCTGCACGGCCTCCAGCATGGAAAACGCACGGTCACGCGCCTCGCCTTTGCCGACCTTCTCATGGGTGCGCAGCGTTTCGCAGATCTGCTTGCCGATGGTCATGACCGGATCGAGCGAATATTTCGGATCCTGCAGGATCATGGCGATACGTTTGCCGCGCAGCCTGCGCCGTTCCGAAGCCGAGGCCTTCAGGAGATCGATGCCGCTGAAATCGAGCGTATCAGCGGTAACGATGCCATGTTTCGGCGTCAGGCCCATGATGGCGCGACCGGTCTGCGATTTGCCTGAACCGGATTCTCCGACGATGCCGAGGCGTTCCTTGCCGAGTGTGAAGGAAACACCGCGCACGGCCTCGATGACACCAGTGCGGGTCGGATAGCTGACACGAAGGTTCTTCACAGTCAGAAGCGAACTCATTGACCGGCCTCCTTCGGATCGAGCGCATCGCGCAGACCATCACCTAGAAGGTTGAAGCCGAGGCTGACGATGAGGATGGCGACACCGGGCATGGCCGCAACCCACCATTGGTCGAGGATGAAGCGGCGGCCGGAGGCGATCATCGCGCCCCATTCCGGCAGCGGCGGCTGCGCGCCGAGGCCGAGGAAGCCGAGGCCGGCTGCCGTCAGGATGATGCCCGCCATGTCGAGCGTCACCCGCACGATCAGCGAGGAGATGCAGAGCGGCATGATATGGCGCACGATGATGCGCAGCGGAGAGGCGCCCATCAGCTTGACCGCCGAGATGTAATCGGAACGGCGAACTGTCAGCGTCTCGGCGCGCGCGATACGCGCATAGGGCGGCCAGGAAGTGATCGCAATGGCGATGATGGCGTTCTGGATGCCGGGGCCGAGTGCTGCGACGAAGGCAAGCGCCAGCACCAGCTTCGGGAAAGCGAGGAAGATATCGGTGATGCGCATCAGCGTCGCATCCACCCATCCGCCGGCATAGCCCGATACCGTGCCGACGATGAGACCGATCGGCGCCGAGATGATGGCGACCAGCACCACGACGAGCAGCGTCAGCCGCGAGCCGTAAACGAGGCGCGAGAAGATATCGCGGCCCTGATCGTCAGTGCCGAGCAGATAGCCGGCACTGCCAGGCGGCAACAGGCGCGCATTTTTGAGATCGCCGACAACGGGATTATGCGTGGCGATGACGTCGGCAAAGGCGGCAATCAGCAGCAATGCCACGATGATCAGCAGCCCGACGACAGCAAGCCGGTTGGCGGTAAACTGCCGCCATGTGACATAGGCGCGGCCGAGTCTCGCCTGCATGCGCGACTGCGGTCGGTCTGACAGCAGCCAATCGCGGCGGCTCATAGGTGTAGAAAGCGTGGTCGGAACCGTCATCGGTTGCGCGTCCTCGGGTCAAGTATCCGATAGAGAAGATCGGAGATGAGGTTGATGCCGACAAAGACCGTGCCGATGACGATCGTGCCGCCGAGCACGGCGTTCATATCGGCGCTTTGCAGCGAATTGGTGATGTAAAGGCCGATTCCGGGCCAGGAGAAGACTGTCTCGGTCAGAACGGAACCTTCGAGCAGGCCAGCGTAGGAAAGCGCAATGACGGTCACCAGCGGCACCGCGGCATTCCTTAGCGCATGGCCCCAAATCACCCGCGTTTCCGAAAGCCCCTTGGCGCGCGCGGCAACCACATATTCCTGCGACAGCTCATTCAGCATGAAGCTGCGGGTCATGCGGCTGATATAGGCAAGTGAGAAATAGCCGAGCAGCGAGGCCGGCAGGATGATATGGCGGAAGACGTCATAAAAGACGTCCCACTGCCCCTGCCACGCGCTGTCGAGCAGGTAAAAACCGGTGACCGGCGTGAAACTGTATTCGTAGACGATGTCGATGCGGCCGGGAAAGGCTACCCAGCGCAGCTGCGCATAGAAGATGACGAGCGAGATCAGAGCCAGCCAGAAGATCGGCACCGAATAACCGACGAGGCCGATGACGCGCACGATCTGATCGGCGATGCTGCCGCGGCGCACAGCTGCCAGCACACCGAGCGGCACGCCGATGACCGATCCGATGATCGTGCCGACGGTCGCAAGCTCCAGCGTCGCCGGGAAGACGCGGCGAATATCGACCATGACCGGATTGGTGGTCAGCACCGAATTGCCGAAATCGCCGGAGAGAATGCCTTTCAGGTAGATATAGAACTGCTCGTAGAGCGGCAGGTCGAAGCCCATTTCGTGGCGTACGCGTTCCACCACATGGGTTGGCGCGCGATCGCCGAGAATGGCGAGCACGGGATCGATCGGTACGACGCGACCGATGAAGAAGGTAACAGCCAGAAGGCCGAGATAGGTGGTTACGGCGGCAAAGAAAAAACGCCCAACCGCCTTCGCAAAGGAAACTGCACGGCCCTTGCGGGGCCGCGCCTCCTGTCTTGTTTCGACGATACTCACTGGATCAGCCTAGCCGGCTCATCACTTCGAGATCGGACCTACATAGTTCGTATCGAAGCTCGGCCCCAGTTTGAAATCCTTGAGGTTCTTGCGATATCCGGCCACTTCGATCTGCTGGAAGATGATGACGAAGGGGCTGTCGGCCAGGAACTTCTTCTGGACATCCTCGTACATGGCGGCGCGCTTTGCAGCGTCGCGTTCGAGCAACGCAGCCTTCGTCTCCTTGTCGAGCTCAGGTGCTTCCCAAGTATTGCGCCATGCAAGCGTCTTTACCGTGCCGGCATCGGAATTGTCCGGATTGGAGGTGAATGTATCCGCATTGGAGTTCGGGTCGAAATAATCCGAGCCCCACTGGCCGATATACATGTCGTGCGTACGGGCGCGGTACTTGGTCAGCGTCTGCTTGCCGTCACCGGGAATGATTTCCATCTTTACGCCGGCCTGGGCGAGCGTCTGCTGCATCGACTCGGCAATGCCGGTGACCGGCTGCGTGTTACGCACATCCATGGTGACCGAGAAGCCATCCGGCAGGCCGGCCTTGGCGAGCAGTTCCTTTGCCTTGGCAACGTCAAGTTTATAAGGATTGTCGTTCAGGGCGCCGAGCTGACCGGTCGGCAGGAAGGTCTGATGAATCTCGCCGATACCCTTGATGAGGGTTGCACCGATCGCGTCATAGTCGACGAGATATTTGAAGGCTTCCTGTACCTCAGGCTTCTTCAGATTCTCGTTCTTGCTGTTGAGGCTGACATAATAAATCGTGCTCTTTGGTGCATTCGTGGTCGCCAGATCCGCGTTCTTGGAAACGGCATCGAGGTCGCCCGGCTCGAGGTTACGGGCAATGTCGATATCGCCGGCTTCGAGCGCCAGGCGCTGGGCAGAACTTTCCTTCATGTAGCGGTAAATGACGCGGTTAAGCTTTGCCTTCTCACCGTAATAGTTGTCGTTGCGCTCCATGACGACGACTTCATTGGCGCGCCATTCACGCAGCTTATAGGCGCCGGAGCCGGCATAATTCGTCTTCAGCCATTCATTGCCAAAGTCGTTGTCGTACTTGTGGTCGGCATCGACGGTAACGGACTTCACATGGTCCATGACCAGCTTCTTGTCGACGACGGAAGCGACGGTCGCCGTCAGGCAGTTCAGCACGAAGCTCGGTGCGTATGGCTTATCGACGGTGAAGGTGAAAGTCGTGGGATCGACGGCCTTTGCCTTTTCAGTGACGTTGCCGCCGGTCAGACCGAACTGGGTGAGGATGAAGGCCGGGCTCTTATCGAGCTTGACGGCACGCTCGAAGGACCAGGCAACATCTTCAGCGGTGATCGGGTTGCCAGAAGCAAACTTCAGACCAGGCTTCAGCTTGAACGTATAGGTCAGGCCGTCATCGGAAACGGTCCAGCTGTCGGCGAGGTCGCCTTTGACCTTCGATGTGTCGTTCATGTCGAGGCGGACGAGAAGGCTATAGGTGTTGCTGGTGACCTCAGCTGTCGAAAGCTCGAAAGCCTCGCCCGGGTCCATCGAGATAATGTCGTCGATGGCGAAGCCTTCGACGAGCGTGTCCTTCGGCGTCTCTGCAAAGGCAGCAGGTGCTGCCACTGTCAGGAGCGAAAGGGCAGCCCCGGCGGAAAGAAGGCGGAAGCTGCGGTTCAGTTTGGTAATCATCATGGTCTGTTCCCCTGTTCTTGATTGATTACAAAGTCTTATTTGGCTTTAAGCGTCCTCTTCCCTCCACGCCTTAGCCAAGATGCGAAGCCAGTTTTCGCTGGCCATTTTCGTCAATTCCTCCGCACCATAGCCAGCTTGCCGGAGAGCGGCAATCAGCTTCTGATTACCCGCGGCATCGCCGATTTCCTCCGGGATCGTCGCGCCGTCAAAGTCCGAACCGAGCGCTACGCAATCGATTCCGACGCGGTTCACCAGATAGTCGATATGGCGGATCATGTCGGAAAGCGGCGTGTCCGCATCGGAGCGGCCGTCCGGACGCAGCATAGCCGTCGCATAATTTACGCCAACGAGGCCACGGCGCTCGCGGATCGCATCGAGCTGCCTGTCGGTGAGATTGCGGGCGACGGGCGTCAAAGCGTGCGCATTGGAATGGCTGGCAACAAGCGGCTGGTCGCTCGCCTTCTCGACATCCCAGAAACCTTTCTCGGTAATATGGGCAAGGTCGATCATGATGCCGAGGCGGTTGCACTCGCGCACCAGCGCGAAGCCAGCTTCCGTCAGGCCCGGCGCGGTATCCGGCGAACTCGGGAAGGCAAAGGGTACGCCATGACCGAAGATATTGTGCCGGCTCCAGACCGGGCCGAGCGAACGCAAACCGGCGGCATAAAAGATCTCGAGCGCGGCAAGATCGGCCCCAATAGCCTCACATCCTTCGATATGCATGACCGCGGCGAAGATGCCGTCGGCCATTGCCTTGCGGATATCCTTCACCGAGCGGCAGAGACGCCAGGCGCCGGCGTGATCGAGCCTCAGCGCAATCGCCGCCATTTCAGTGGCGATGGCGAGCGAAGGCAGCGGATCGAGAGGAGTCGCGAGCGGTGTCGCATAATGGCCGTTGGCATCAGGATCGGCAAAAACCAGATCACCCGAGGGAATGTAGATGGCGCAAAGACCACCAGCCAGTCCGCCGGCCTTTGACCGCGGAGCGTCTATATGGCCTGCAGTCGTACCGTCAGCGAATTCCGCGACAGGATCATTTCCGTCTTTCGCATGGGACCAGAGTCGAAGGAGAACGTCGTTATGGCCGTCGAATACGAGTTGCATCTGCTTTCCTGCGCTGCCCGAACGGGCGGATCGAAGCGGCAAGAATAGAAAAGCTGGCGGAAAGCGCCACCTATTTTTTTACAAATGCGCAATGTGGAAATCATGCAATTTTGCGGTGCAAAAGGGCGGCGCCGCAGATACCTTGCATACCCCGTTCCGCAGGCTCAATCATCGCAGAATGTCTTTTCTGCCAATGATCTGAAAGAACCAGATGATTGACGAAGTTTTCCAGGCATTTGTTCGACAATACCCGGATGCCAAGCTGACGGCGGCAGACCAGCCCTTGCCGGAAGCCGATTTTAAGGCGCAGAAACACAAGCACTTTTCCCGTCGGGCGTTGGGCGGAGCGATCGGCATCATCCACAATGCCAGAGGTCAAATCGTGCTCGCGAAGAGAAGCGGCATGCACGCGGGCTGGTCTCTACCGGGTGGAACGGTTGAAGAAGGCGAGGATTTTTCAATCGCATTTCGCCGCGAGATATCGGAGGAGATTGGCGTGTCCTTTGGATGACGTCGATCTGATCGAACTCGAGCGAAAAAGGTTTGTTTCACCGAAAGGCGAAACCTTTGCCTTCCTGCTTGCCGTTTTTGAAGCGCGTATAAGTGAGGAAGAACTGCCCGAACCGACCCATCACGCACTCGCTGAGGGGCTGGAAATCGCGCTCTTCTACCCGGCCGATATTCTTCACAAGATGATTCTCGGGGATCGCCAGAAACTCACGAGCCACCTGGAGATATCCGGCCCTCATTGTGATCCCTACCATTCTCCATAAACAGGGGCCGAGGCCCCTTTCCGGTTCAGTGCTTGGTGCGCTTCTTCTGTCTGTAGACGTCGACGACCACTGCCGCGACGATGATGACGCCTTTGACGATCTCTTGGTAGTAGGCATCGATCCTGAGGAAAGTGAAGCCGGAGGTCATGACACCGAGGATGACGGTGCCGATGACTGTACCGGTGATGCGCCCGACACCGCCAGTGAGCGAGGTACCGCCGATGACGGTCGCAGCGATCGCATCGAGTTCATACCCGACACCCATGCTGGCCTGCGCGGTTTCTGCGCGCGCCGCGGTGACGATACCGGCAAGACCAGCAAGCAATCCGGCGATTACGTAGACCTTGACGAGATGTGCCTCGATATTGATGCCGGAAACGCGCGCGGCCTGTGGATTCGCGCCGATCGCATAGGTGAACTTTCCGTAGCGCGTGTAGCGCAGCGCAATATGGAAGATCATCGCGACAACGAGAAAGACGACGACCGGCCATGCCTTGGTTCCGATGAAATGGAACTGTTCGGTAATCCCGGAAACCGGCTGCCCCTTGGTATACCACTTCGCAACACCTCTCGCCGACACGAACATGCCGAGCGTCGCGATGAACGGCGGGATTTTCGTGTAGGCGATAAGCGAGCCGTTTATGAGGCCGGCGACCGCCCCGATCAACAGGCCGATCATGATCGGTACGAGCGCCGGCAGGTCTGTCAGCGAGGGAAAAACGGCCCGACCCCAAGTGGAGGACTGGGCAAAGCTCGTCGCGATCATCGCTGTCATGCCGACGACCGAGCCCGACGAAAGATCGATGCCGCCGGTGATGATGACCTGGGTGACGCCGACGGCGATGATACCGATGACGGAGACCTGCAGGATCATGATCGTCAGGCGCTGTGAATTCAGGAGGAAGCTCTGGCCGATGAACAGCCAGCCCAGCACCTCATAGACCAGCGCGATGCCGACAAGCACGAGGAAGATGCTGAGCTCCGGCGGCATGCGCCGCCGCCTTGGCCGGGTTGCGAGCGGAGCCGGACTCTCTGCTGCCGTAGTATTCATGTCAAACCTCCCTTGAGTGATCGCAGGCGCGCATCACTGCGCAGCCAGTTCCATCACCTTGATCTGCGTTGCTTCATCGCGATTGAGGAAACCGGTCACGCGCCCTTCATGCATGACCATGATGCGGTCGCTCATGCCGAGCACTTCCGGCATCTCCGACGAGATCATGATGATCGCGACGCCGTTACGCGCCATTTCGGTGACCAGCCGGTGAATTTCCGCCTTGGCGCCGACATCGATGCCGCGCGTCGGCTCATCGAGGATCAGAATCTTCGGATGGGTGAGCAGCCAGCGCCCGATCAGCACCTTCTGCTGATTGCCGCCCGAGAGATTCTCGACGCGCTCGTAAAGATTGGGCGTTTTCACGCGCAGCCTTTTCGCCATGTCTTCACAGGTCGCCTCGATGGCACCCTGCTGCACGAAGCCGGCCTTGACAAATCTGTCCTGCAGGACGGCGATCTGCATATTCTCCAGAATATCGAGGATTAGCAAGCACCCCGTATCTTTCCGGTCCTCTGTCAGGAACGCCATCTGGTGGCGGATAGCCTCGGTCGGCGAGGAGATCGTCACCGGCTTGCCGAAAAGCTCGATCGAGCCGGAGCTTGCCGGGGTCACCCCGAAAAGCGTTTCAGCGACGTTCGACCGTCCGGAGCCGACAAGACCGGCCACGCCGAGAATCTCGCCGGCTCTCACGTCAAAGGAAACGTCGCGGAAAACCTTGTTGAGGCAGAGATCCTTGACGGAGAGCACGACCTCGCCGATCGGCACCTCTTCCTTGGGGAACATCTGGGTGATTTCGCGCCCGACCATCATGCGGATGATGTCGTCGCGAGTGACCTCGGTCGAGGCATGCGTGCCGATATAGCGGCCGTCGCGGAAGACGGAAAACTCGTCGGCGATCTCGAAGAGCTCATTCATCTTATGGGTGATGTAGACGATGCCGATACCCTGAGCTCTCAGATCGCGGATGATACGGAAAAGATGCTCGACTTCACGCTCGGTCAGCGCAGAGGTCGGTTCGTCCATGATGAGGACATCGGAATTGTAGGAAACCGCCTTGGCGATCTCGACCATCTGCCGGTTGGCGACCGAAAGGTACCGGACCTCGATATCGGGATCGATCGCGATATTGAGCCGGTCAAACAGTTCTTCGGTCATGCGATGCATCACGCCGTGATCGACGAAGCCGAAACGGTTCTTGGGCTCGCGGCGAATCCAGATGTTTTCCGCGACTGTCATGAATGGCATCAGGTTCAGTTCCTGATGGATCATGGCAATACCGTTCTCTAGCGCATCGAGCGGAGATTTCAGACGTATCTCGACCCCTTTCAGGCGGATATCGCCCTTGTCGGGCGTGTAGATGCCGGCCAGAATCTTCATCAGCGTCGATTTGCCGGCGCCGTTTTCGCCCATCAGCGCATGCACGGAGGCCCGTTTCAGCCGGAACTGGACGTCGTCAAGCGCGATGACACCAGGAAATTCCTTGCGAACGCCCTCGGCGCTCAAGAGATATTCCGCATTCGGAATTGCGCCGCTTGCGCGCACGGCGGCCATGGTTGTCGGGCTGACGGCCATATCATCTCCTCCGGATACGGACAGGCGGAAAGGATGCGGGCAGAGCCCGCATCCTGCTTGGCATTTGCCTCAGTTCTTGGCGACGAAGTCCTTGACGTTGGCAGGCGTGACGAGCTGGAAGGGAATGTAGACCTTCTTCTCGACCTTTTCGCCCTTGGCAATCGCGAGCGCCGTATCGAGCGCGCCCTTACCCTGCCCGGCCGCGTCCTGGAAGACGGTGACGTCGAGATCGCCCGCCTGCATGGCGGCAAGCGCGTCCTGCGTGGCGTCGACGCCGCCGATGACGATCTTGCTCATGTCCTTGCCGGCCGCCTTGAGCGCCTGGATGGCGCCGATCGCCATTTCGTCGTTATTGGAGATCACGGCGTCGAACTCGATACCGCTGGAGAGCCAGTTGGTCATCAGGTCGGCACCTTGGGTGCGGTCCCAGTTTGCCGTCTGCTCTTCGACGATCTTCAATCCCTTGCATTCGTCCGTCTTGATCACGTCATGAACGTCCTGAGTGCGCATGCGCGCGGCCTGGTTGGAGAGCTCACCCATGATGACGACGGCATTGCCCTTGCCACCGAGGATTCGGCAGATTTCCTTGGTTTCCAGCGTGCCGGATTCCTGCTCGTTGGAAGCAACGAATGCCTGCTTGTCTGGCAGCGTATCGACGTTGACCGGCTGGCGGTTCACATAAACCAGCGGAATGCCGGCGTCAGCGGCGAGCTTCGACATCGCCGTGGTCGCATCGGTATCGACCGGGTTGACGATGATCGCATCGACCTTTGAGGCGATGAAGTTCTGGATCTGGCTCTGCTGCTTGGAAACATCGTTTTGTGCGTCTTCGACCTGCAGGGTGACACCTTTAAGGGTCTTTGCATAATCGGTCATACCATTGCGCAAAACGGTCAAGAAATTGTCGTCGAATTTCGCCATCGAAACGCCGACCGTTTCGGCATGAGCGGCCGCCGACATGACGAGCGCCATCGCAGTGCCCAGGATAAGCTTTCTCATTTTATTTCCTCCACAAAGCGGTGCCCGGCTGCACCCTCCTCACGCCGGGGCCTCAGACATCCGTCCGCAGGCCTCAAAGCCGCGCCGCCTCTCCCGTGGCGGCCCCATTAAAACGGAACAAACAAACCGTAAAATTTGTTTCGCGGAATATTCATTCCATTTTATCGAAACGACGTCAAGCCTCTTTGCCGAATTCGGACACCATCACAGAGGGGGAAGGCTGAGCAACACGATGGACTGCGCGGATCGGTCTGTTGCAATCCGGCCATGACGGACGGGAAACCGTCACAAGTGCTTATTGTGATCGTCGTAGAAATCCCCATCTAGTCAGCGCCAGAACAGCCCGCGCACACGGGCTGCCTGTTTGGAGATTTTTGGAGACAGGACAAATGTCCATTTCGATGTATCGCCTTACCGTGCCCATGTTCCAGCGCGGCATTGCCAGCCTGAAAACCTACCTCGACAAGGCGGAAGCCTATGCCGAAGAAAAGAAGATCGATCCCACCATTCTCGTAAACGCGCGTCTCGCCCCGGACATGCTGCCGCTTTCCGGCCAGTATCAGCGTGCCAGCGACAGCGCCAAATTTGCACTCTCCCGACTGACCGCAACCGACGCGCCGAAGTTCGAAGACAATGAAACCACGATCGCAGATCTGCGCGAGCGCATGGCAAAGACGGAAGCCTATCTCGCCAGCTTCTCGCCGCAGGCTTTGGAAGGCAGCGACGTCAGGGATATCACCATACCTGGCCGCAATAGTTCGGTCGTGCCGGGCATCGAATATGTCGCGCTCTTCGCGCTGCCGAACTTTTATTTCCACGTGACGACGGCTCATGCCATCCTGCGCAATCAGGGTGCGCCGGTTGGCAAGCGGGATTTCCTCGGAAATTTCTGATGCCCGATCAGGGCCGGTGCGTCACCGGCCCTTTCTCCGTCAGTTCGGTATAGGCAAGCGTCTGATCGAGATGCCGCGCTCGAAGCGACAGCAGCCGTTCTGCATAACCGAGCCGTACCGAGGCATAGGCCGGATCGTCAGCAAGGTTGCGCAACTCCATCGGATCGTTGACGAGATCGAAGAGCAGCGCCGGCAGCGCGGCGAAATGCACATATTTGAACCGCTCATCACGGATGACGGCAAGATTCAGCTCGTTCGACCGAAGGCCGAAATGCTGCTCCGCTTCGCCATCGGCGATATCCCGGAAATCGAACTCCCAGAAGGCTTCGTCCCGCCAGGCCTGAACCTTGCCATCGAGGAAGGACGTCAGCGACCGTCCATCGATGCCGTTGGCCGGTCTGATCCCGAGCCGATCGCAGAGTGTCGGGAACACATCGGCAGCGCTGGTGAAATTCTGCACGGTGCCGCCGGCTGAAGCCGCACCGGGATCGCGGATGACAAGCGGAATATGATAGCCGCCGTCGAAATAGCCGCCCTTGCCGAGCGTCCAGTGGTCGCCCGCCATCTCCGCATGATCTGACGTGAAAACGATGATCGTGTTATTCCATTCGCTCACGTCCTTCAGCGCCTGCCAAATGCGACCGAGCTGATCATCCACCTCGGCGATCATTCCATAGTAGATAGACCTGATCGCGTCGAAATCGGCGGCATTCCATTCGCTGAGTGGGCCTTCCGCCCCATGGATGAAACTACCCTTGCCGACACGCGGCATGGCATAGGCAAGATAGGGATGGCTTTGCCGTTCCGTCTCGCAATCTGCCGCACGCGCGAAGGCCGGACCTTCACCCGGCTTGAACATCCGATTGAACGGCTCCGGCACCGAGAAGGGCGGATGCGGCCGCAAAAAGGAGATATGCGCGAACCACGGTGCATCCTGCTCGCTCATCCAACGGATGAATTCGCCGGTGAGGAAGGCAGTCTGCGTCTCTTCGCGTGAATAGGCTGTTGCCGCGTCGGAGATTTCCCCCGCTTCAGCGCCGACAGGAATATGGATATCACGGTTGACAGCGTCCTTATGGCCACGGGAGCGCAGCCAGGAAAGCCATTGTCTTTCATGTTCCGGCAGGAGCTGGCGCACCGTGAAGCCAGGCAATACACCTTCATAGGTTGTGAGATGCGGATCATTGGCATCCATATCCCTGGGATCGGGCGCCGTGTCCGTGTAGCCGAAGAGCGTCGGATCGTAACCCGCACGCCTTGCCGCAAGGGCCAAATTATCGAACCGCCGGTCGAGCGGTGATCCGTTGCGGCAGACCCGGTGGTTCATCTGGTAAAGGCCGGTATAAAGCGTGGCCCGCGCCGGCGAACAGGGCGCGGCACCGGCATAATGCCGCCGGAAGAGCGTCCCTTCTTTCGCCAGTGCATCCACATTCGGCGTCCTGACACAGGCATGCCCGACAGCCGAAAGGCAATCGCCACGCCATTGATCCGCCGTGATGATGAGAACGTTGGGTCTCGCGCCGCGTTCAGTGGTGATTTGATCTCGCATGCCAGTTCCAGGCCGATTGAATAATCTGCGAGAGATCATACTGCGGCACCCAGCCGAGCACGTCCCGCGCCTTGTCGTTATTGGCAACCAGCGTATGCGAATCGCCTTCGCGACGACCGATAAATTCCACCGGGAACGGCTTATTGGAGACGTCTTCGATGGCGCCAAGCAGTTCCTTCACGGTGGTGCCGGTGCCGGTGCCGAGGTTGAGCGCAACGGACTCGCCGCCATCGAGCAAATATTGGACGGCGCGCACATGTGCATCGGCGAGATCGAGGACATGGATATAGTCGCGCACGCAGGTGCCGTCACGTGTTTCATAATCGCTGCCGAACACTTTGAAGCCCTGACGACGGCCAAGAGCGGCATCAATCGCCAGCGGGATTGCATGCGTTTCCGGCTGGTGCCATTCGCCGATCCGGCCTTCGAAATCAGCACCCGCGGCATTGAAATAACGCAGTACGACGGAACGGAGATTCTTGTAGTGGTCGTAATCGGCAAGCGCTTGCTCGACGATGTACTTGGTTCGGCCGTAGGGATTGATCGGCACCTGGCGATGCGTCTCATCGAGCGGCACGCTCTGCGGCAGACCATAGGTCGCGCAGGTCGAAGAGAAGACGAAGGCATTGATGCCGGCCGCCTGTGCTGCTGAAAGCAGCGTCAATGTGCCGATGACATTGTTCTCGTAGAAGGAGACCGGATCCTTGACCGATTCGCCGACTTCGATCAGCGCTGCAAAATGCAGGATCGCCGAAGGCTTGTGCTTCGCCAGCACTTCATCGAGCCTTGCGCGATCGCGGATATCGCCCTCTTCTGCCGGCCCCCATTTGACGAATTCGCGATGACCGTTGGAGAAGTTGTCGAAGACGACGGGCTTGTAACCCTTGTTCGCCAGATCGAGGCACGTATGCGAGCCAATATAACCAGCGCCGCCGACGACCAGTACGGTTTCACCTGCCATGCATCTACCCTTTTGCAAGCCACAGATGCACAGACCTTAGCCAAGTTACACGTCAGTAAAAAGTTATCTTGGTTACATATTTGCAAAAAGAAGAAGATTAGAGAGGCCTTGTATACGGACGCGCCTGCTGACAAGGCAATTGCCTTGTCGGCTCGCGGACATTCATTATGTAACTGGCGGTATTACCCATGAGCGCCATCTGGCCGTTTGATCGAAGAGCCATCGAAAACCCGCTGCATCAGATCTGGGAGGAAATATGAGAAAGGCGATCATTGTCTGGGGCGGCTGGCCGGGCCACGAGCCGGAACCCTGCGCGAATATCGTTGGGGAATTGCTGCGTGAGGACGGCTTTGCTGTCGAGATCACCAATGATCTTGGCATTTTCGGCTCACCGCAACTCGCCAGGGCCGATCTTCTGGTGCCGGTGATTACCGGTGAGAAACTGGAAAAGCCGCATGCGGATTCCCTTGTCGAAGCTGTGCGTGGCGGACTCGGCCTCGGTGGCCACCATGGCTGCCTTGCCACGTCCTTCAAGGAAAGTGCGCCTTTTCGCTACGTCTCAGGCGTCACCTGGGTTGCCCATCCCGGCAATATCATTGATTTCCGGGTAGCGGTCACACGACAGGACGATCCGCTGATGGAAGATATCCCGGACTTCGACTATCGGTCGGAGCAATATTATTTGCATTACGATCCCTCGGTCGAAGTGCTCGCGACGACCACCTTCACCGGCCAGTACGATCCCGCCGCGCGCAATGTCGCAATGCCCGTCGTGTTCAAGCGGCATTTCGGTGAGGGCCGCGTGTTCTATTCCGCACTTGGCCATGTCGCCGCCGAATTCGACCATCCCTATATGCCGCTGATCCTGCGCCGCGGTCTCGGATGGGCCGCCCGGCAGTAGCAGCGGCGGGGCGGTCGCTTGCCGATCGTCCACCCGCGCTATATTTTCCCCGGCATGCAGGATCGCTTCTCTTTCTTCCCGGCAACCGCCGATCGCCTGGTCGATATCGAATTGGTCTTCGACGATTGCTCCGGTGGCCGGAATTGCCGGTGCGCCTATTGGTATCGTCCGAATGCCGAGTACAAGGCGGGATGGGGCGAAGGAAACCGCAGCTGGTTCCGAAACTTGATTGCTGAGCCGCGCCCGCCCGGCATTCTCGGCTGCCACGAGAACGAGCCAGCCGGATGGTGCGGCGTGGCGCCGCGCGCGGCATTCGACCGGCTGCGCCGTTCGAAACCTTTCGCTCCGGTCGATGATAGGCCGGTCTGGTCGATCAATTGCTTCATCGTCCGCAAACCATTCCGGCGCCAGGGCCTTTCGCGCTTGCTGTTGGAACACGCCATCGAATTTGCAAAGGCGAACGGCGCCGAATGTCTCGAGGCCTATCCCGTCGATCAAGAAGCCCGCGCTTCGAACGGAGCCGAGCTCTATCCGGGAACCCTTTCGATGTTTCTCGATGCAGGCTTCACGGAAGTGACAAGACGCTTGCCGGCAAGACCGATCGTCCGCCTGGAATGCTGCTGACTATTTGTCGCTCCGGGAAGTGGCAAGCGGTCTCCTTATGCCTTTCCTGACACGAAGCCGCGTTCTTCTGACCTGTCTTAAAGCACTGCTTTCCGCTGCCGCTCGTCCTTGACTTCGAAGACCGGCTCCTCACAAACTCGCATCAGCCGCCCCGCTGCCTTCAGCTTCTCGATGAGATCGCTCCCATCGGCTGAAGCCTTGGTTGCTTCGAGCTGCTCGAATTCCCTGAGCGCCTGCGCCCAGTGGCTTTCACCCCGACCATGCGGCCGGCCTTCCCCTTCCCAGATGGCATATGCCCGTTGGCTAACCCAATCATCTCGATTACGACTCATTGCAAAACCTCAGCCGGTAAAGACGCATACGCAATATCAATATGAATAAAGGTGCCAGCTGGGACTTTAGGAGTCGTTACTGCCACATGTAACTTCGCAGGATAAATTGTGTCGGGAAGAGTAGTATTTCAGTAGCTATAGTTAAAAGGGCGGAAACATTCATCCGCCCTCATATGTTCAAACAGCGATAGACTCTTCGGCCATCTCGTCGGTTTCGCCACTACCTCGCCCCATGAATGTAAAAATGACGATTGCCGTCAGGATGGTAATGCCGGTCAGAAACCACAGAAGCAGGCTGAAGGCATTATTATAGGCATGGATGAGTTCCAGTTCGCCGATACCAGCGAGGGCCTGGCCTGCGCCTTTCAGGTCGCCGGTTGCCAATCGTTGTGCTGCTTGTGTCGCTTCATGGCTTGATCCGAGAAAGGATCGCGTCAGCGCGGACAGGGCAGCGCTGACGATGGCAAGCGCCACGCCTTCACCGGCAACGCGGGTCGTGCTGAAAATTCCGGTTGCCATACCGGCCCGCTCCTTCGGCACGACGCTGACCGCAAGTCCATCCATGAGACCCCAGGGCAGGCTGATGCCGATACCGATCGTTAGCAGAGGTGCGATAAGCACCACATGATCCGAACCGACGGGAATATGGGCGAGCCAAAAAAGACCAGCTGCCGAGATGATGAGACCGACGCTACAGATCGTCGCTGCCGACAGCCATCGGGTCAGCAATCCCGCCGCGATCGGCAGGATGAGAAGCGGGCCGGAAAGCGCGATCATCATCTGCCCGGCAGCAACTGCACTCAAGCGCTCGATACCGACGAGGCGCACCGGCAGCAGGATAAGCAGGACGACGAATGCATAAGCGGGAGCGGCCGCCAAAAGCTGCACACCGACAAAGCGAGGGTACCGGAAAAGCGTCAGATCGAGCATCGGTCGCTTCACGAGGTGCTCGATCAGGCAAAAGAGGGCCATTAGCAGCGCCGAACCGAGAAGGAGCCCAAGCGTGAGAACGTCACTCCAGCCGCTTTCCGGCGCCCGCAGCACGCCATAAGTAAAAAGCGACAAAGCCAGCGTGAAGCTAACCGCACCCGTCCAATCGAGTCCCCTTGCCTCGGGGTCGCGGGTTTCCGTCAGGAATATCGCCCCGAAAGCGAAGGCGATGATGGCGAGGCCGACAACGAGTATGAAGATCGCGCGCCAGCCGAAGGCTTCGATCATCATGCCTGACGCCATCGGTCCGAACGCCAGGCCAATGCCAAAACTTGCGCCGACGAGACTGAAGGCGCGCATGCGCTCCTTTCCATCGAATTCCTGCGCCAGCGATGCCATCCCGCCGGAAAAGGCCGCGGCCGAGCCGAAACCCTGCAGTGCGCGAAGGCTGTCGAACCAGACGATATCAGGCGAAAAGGCAAGCCCGCCGGAAAACAGGATGAAGGCTGCAAGGCCGCATAGGAAGATGCGCTTGCGGCCATAACTATCTGCCAAAGCGCCGGCGGCCATCAGCGTACTGCCGAAGGTGAGCATGAAGGCATTGGTGACCCAGTTATGGGCTATGGGACTTCCGCCAAGCTCGGCACTGATCGCCGGCAAGGCGACAGCAGGCCCGGTAAAGGTGAGCGGCATAGCCGCAGCCGCGGAACACACGGCGATTAGAACGAAGATTTTTTCTGCAATACTCGTTGGCTTGAACTTGTGAGTGACGGTCATGAGATATCCGCTGGTTCGAGGATGAGGACGCGCTTTGGAGCTGCGTGCGGAAGAGGCGTCGAAACGCCTGGACTTCGAATGCGGAAAGCAGCATAAATTGAGGATAATTCTTCGATAACCTACGGTTTGTTCCGGTCATAACGGAAGAAACTGCTCGAATGGATCTGTAAATGGATCAACCACTGAGTGGCTTGGCAGCCTTCGTCAGAACAGCCGACCTTGGGAGTTTCGTCGCTGCCAGCCGCGCGCTTGGCCTTTCACCCTCCGCTGTCGGAAAGGCTGTCACAGCGCTCGAATTGCAGCTCGGTGTTCGTCTGTTCCAGCGCTCAACGCGGAGTTTGCGATTGACGGAAGAAGGGCGGCTGTTTCATGAACGCTGCCGCCGCATTCTCGACGATCTGGAGGATGCGCAAGCTTCACTCGCTCAGGCTGTCGCCACCCCTCGAGGCCGATTGCGCGTCAGCGTACCGCTGGTCAGCTATCACCTGATCCTGCCGATTCTGCCGGAGTTCGTGAGCCTCTATCCGGAAATCGAACTGGATCTCGACTTCAACGACCGTATAGTCGACCTGATCGAAGAAGGCGTCGATGTCGCGATCCGCAGCGGGACCTTGCCGGACTCGAGATTGATGTCGCGCGCGCTTCGCCCTTTTCAGCTATTGCTATGTGCGGCCCCGATCTATCTGGAGAAACATGGCACACCGGATTGCCCCCGTGATCTCGAAGGCCATCTGAGCGTCCGGTTCAGGTTTCCGAATTCGGGAAAGCTGCAGCCTTGGCCGCTCAGCCTCTCACCCGACCATCCGGAAATCAGAACCCGCACCGTGCTCACATGCAACAATATGGAAGCCCTGCGCGGAGCCACCATTAGCGGAATGGGCATTGGCTGCATGCCGGATTTCCTCGCTCGCGACCCGCTGGCCGATGGCAGGCTGCGAACCGTACTGGACGCCCACATCGATGCCCCCGCCCAGTTCCATCTCCTCTGGCCATCCAACCGGCATCTCTCACCCAAGGTCCGCGTCCTCGTCGATTTCCTTAGCGAAAAACTGTTCTCCGACCGGTGTGAGAATTACGCGAAAGAAGAGCTATAGCCGCCATCTTTCGAAACCCTGAACGATTGCACCATTACAAATGACTGCATATAGCGACAGCAATCAGGGAGGAATAAAGTGCGTTTTATCAGGAACTGGGTCATTCCCATTCTTTGTTCGGCATTCTTTGCATTGATCGGCTTGATCCTCCTCGGGCTTCCGGGGGTAAATACAATCTTCACCCCCGATGGCGAGCCACTGGCCGATGGAGACTTCACTCCGGAACTGGCCAAGTCCATCATTGATGGGGGAAGAAAGTTCGACAGCTATCTCGATGTCTACGAAGTTCAGCTTCCCGGCGAGCCTTTATACTGGTCGATCGCCGTTCTCGCCCTTATGGCCTTCATTGGTTATCGCTTCGGAGCGATACTCAAAACGCCTAAGACAACTCGCACCTGAATCGTCAGCGTCCCTTACCTCACGAATGCCGATAGCCAGAGGTCGACCACCCGCTTTACCGTCATCCGTGAGAAACGTCTTACAAAGCAGAGCGAAAATCAGCGCGATTAAGATACACGCCTGCAGATTCTTCAGGAAATAAGTTTCAACCGAAGACTGAAAATATTCCTTGAAAGCACGAAAGCAGTGCTTTGTATTTCTGGCATGGCTCAAACAGCACATACATCGATTTTGCGCTACGATCTTTCGCCTGATCCTGAAGCAAAACACGCTCTCGACGAGACCTTCGCCGCTTATGCGGCAATGTTCACTGCGCTTGACGAGATGCTGACGGAAAAAGACGGGTCTAATCTCGTTACGCTTCACGAACTGGCTTATGAGACGATCCGGGAGAAAACCCGTCTGCCGGCTAGGCTGGTCACCCTCGGACTGCGCGACTTCGCAGCCAATCGCAACCATCCGATAACACCGGCAAGACTGCCTCTGGATGAAAAACTGTTTTCGATAAAGGGACCCACAACACTGTCGCTCGCTACCGTTCGTGGCCGAATGGTCGTTCCTTACGACGTGGCAGGCTACTCGAACGGGACGATCAGCATTTTTGCGGCTCAACTCGTCGCCGACGGCGGGGCCTATCAGATCGATATCGGCGTCACCCCGCATGCAAACCGAAGGGAGATCAATATCATGACAAGTGAAGGGATATTGTCGCGCGTCGGTCGTCTTATCGCCGGACTTGCGAATGCTGCAGTCGACAAAGCCGAAGGGATAAACAAGATCGCCGTCGTCGAACAGGCGCTTCGCGACATCGATTCTGCGGCCGATGAGGCCCGCGTGGACCTCGGTAAGTCCCGAGCGGAAGAATATCGCATCCAGACACGGCGCAGTGAGATAGAAGCTGATCGGCGCGCCCTCGATGACAAGATCCGTACGGCCATCTCGACAAGTCGGGACGATCTTGCGAAGGCAGGCGTTGCAAGACAGATCGATCTCGAGGTGCAGCTCGCAGCACTCGACAATGCCCTATCGGCCGTCAGAACGCAGCTTGATGAGGGCCAGCAGGCGCTTCACGCCATTCTGGCTACGCGCCGCGAGGCGGAAGAAAAGCTCGCGGCTTTGAAGCATCGCCTCCAGCACCTGCCTGAGGCTGCCGCAGCCGCATTCGGCCGAACCCGATCGACAGACGGAGCATCGCGCGCAGCCGCAGCCGTCTCCCGCCTCACCGGAGTTCCCTCCGAGGGGAAGGGTGCAAGTGTGGAATTGGAGGAACTTGACCGCCTGCATCGCGAACAGGCAATCGAAGCCCGGCTCGCACAACTCAAAGCAGGTCAAAATTAAACGCTGATGGACCTTTTCCTCGATCCTCACTCCGCCCCCTTTGCGGTGGCTGCGATCATACTGGCTGCGCTAACCGTGCTGGAAATGTGCTGCCTGCTGATCGGCTTTTCGCTAAGCGAATTGATCGGAAAGGCATTGCCCGACGACCATGGCGGCGGATTGTCGGGCCTCCTGTCATGGCTCAACTATGGCGGGGTTCCGGTTCTCGTCCTGCTGATGCTGTTCCTCGGTATGTTTGCCTAAACGGCTTCGTTCTTCAGGCGATAGCACGAACCATTTGGTTGCCCTTGCCGCCGCTCCTGGCTGCGGTGCCAGCCTTTCTCGTCGCTATTCCAGAAGTCCGGTCCCTGACGAGGATCGTCGCGCGGCTCGTGCCGCGTGATGAAACCTATGCCGTCGACCTCGCGGAATTCATCGGAAGGACCGGCGAAGTGACTGTCGGACCGCTTGATCACGGCCTGCCCGGCCGGATTCGTATCAAGGACCAGCACGGCAATTGGCATACATTCCGGGCTAAAGCTGCGCCGAACGAACCTTCGATGGCAACCGGCGCTCAGGTCCTCATTGTTGACCACGAATCCAATGTTTTCATAGCCATCACAGCGCCGTCAGACGTGTTGAAGGCGCCAGACACACATACTGGGGAGATACTATGATATTCGATCTGTTGTTGCCGGCCATTATCGGCTTGGTTCTGATCCTGGGCATTGGCCTGGTTTTCGCAACGCTTTATACCCGATCCAGCCGGGACGAGGCTTATGTGCGCACCGGTCTGGGCGGTCAGAAGGTCGTACTTGATGGAGGCTCGGTCGTCCTCCCGATCTTCCAGTCGATAGCACGCGTCAATCTCAAAACGCTGCGGCTCGAGGTACGGCGCGGTGAAGGTGATGCACTCATCACCAAGGACCGTATGCGGGTCGATATCGGTGCGGAGTTCTATGTCCGCGTCAAACCGGACGCCTCGTCGATAGCCCTCGCAGCGCAGACCCTCGGCAATCGCACCAATGATGCGGAACAGCTGCGGGTTTTGATTGAAGCGAAATTTGTCGACGGTCTTCGCTCTGTCGCAGCCACAATGAACCTCGATGCACTGCAGGAGCAGCGCATGGATTTCGTCAAGGCAGTGCAGGAAGCCGTCGGTGCTGACCTGCAATCGAACGGTCTTGAGCTGGAGTCGGTCTCTCTGACCCGCCTGGACCAAACCGACATCAAACATTTCAATGCCAACAACTTCTTCGACGCGCAGGGTCTCGCAACACTGACTCGCATTACCGAAAGCCGTAAGAAGGAACGCAACGAGATCGTTCGCGATACGGAAGTGGCCATTGCCCAAAAGGATCTCGAGGCGCGCCAGCAGTCGCTGGCGATTGAACGCACCAAACGCGAGGCGGAACTGAACCAGGAGCGTGATATCGCCAACAAATCAGCCGCAACGCGTGCAGAAACTGCCCAGCAGGAGCAGGCTGCAAAACGTGCGGAAGAGGAAGCTCGCATTACCACCGAACAGGCGATTGCCGAGCGTGAAGCTCTCGCCAAACAGGCCCGCGAAAGCGCAAATATCGACGCATCCCGCGCCGTCCAGCAGCGCGATACCGAAGCTCGGCGCGACCTGCAGATCGTTTCCCAGGAAAGCGCGATCGCCGTCGCCACAAAGAGCCGCGAAGAGTCCGAGGCGAAGGCAAAGGCAGAAGAGGCAAGAGCCCTGGCCATCGCGGCAGAAGAAAAGGTTTCGACCGCAAAAGCCGTCGAGATCGCCGAACGCGAACGCCAGATCGCCGTCATCGACGCCCGCAAGAAGGCCGAAACCGAAGCAACGGCCGTAACCGTCGGCGCCGAGGCCGAAAAGCAGGCTGCCGTCGACCAGGCGGACGCCATCAAGACGCTTGCGATAGCAGAAGCAGACGCTGCGGTCATCAAGGCGAAAGGCATTCTGGAAACCGGCAAAGCGGAAGCCGAAAGCGAAGCCTTGTTGAACGAGGCCCGCAACCGGTTGAGCGCAGCGATCATCGATTACGAAATCCTGCGCGAGCGCATCCGCATCATTCCGCAAGCACTGGCAGAGGCAGTAAAGCCGATCGAGAAGATTTCCGACATCCGCATCTTCGATACCGGCGGTATGTTGGGACGCGGCGGCGATGCTAAAGGCGGAAATATCGGGCTCGGCGATGGACTTGCCGGCCAGTTGCTGAACTACCAGGCGAACAAGCCTATTCTCGACCAATTGCTGAAAGAGGCGGGCTTCGTCGGAGACAATGTCGTTTCCTCTCTTCTTGGAAACCTGCAGTCCGGTTCGGTGACCCAGTCGGAACCCACTTTGCTCGATGCCGATCTTAAAATCGACGGTCTTTAAAACTGACCGGAAATTGGAAGCGGAAGGGCGGGTTGCCCCCGCCCTTTCTTTGGCGCGTCGCAATCCCGGCACATCCGATTATCGGCGCTTCAGCCGAGGTGCTCGCGCTTGATTCGGATCGAGGGCAGAAGCTGTGGCCTGTGGGCTTATATTGTGGTTGACGACGCATGACCTCGCAGAGGGCCGCGACGAGACGATGGCTTCTGAGCTAATCTACGGGTTTCCCTCGCATGAAATCATGTACTGGGTAACGGTCGCTTTATGATCGCTTCGAACGTATTGAGACTTCGCGTTCTCAATTAACTTAGACTGCGTCAGCGTCGTAAAACTCGATATCGAGTGGATCAGATAATGCTCCGTGGTAAAGCCGTCCTCACGTTCAAAGACATGCCCGCATAGAATACCGAGTTTGGCTTTGTCGTCATAGAACGACGCGCATATAAGCTCGATGGTCTCTAAGGTGCCGTCGTACGCTTTATAGCTAAACACCCCAGCGGAGTCTTTGACCAACAGAGCCTCCTGCTGGCCGTAGGGGTCATCTCCAATCCGCTTGCATATGAGTTCTGCGTTTGCGCTTCCGCCAGATACGAGCAGCAAGACGAAGGTTAGCACCCCTGTGAATTTCACCTTTTGCGTCTCCCATATAGTCTTTCGGAACTCCAACTGAATACCGCTTGTTGGTTCGGGATTTCACAATGGCAATAACGCAATTTGGGTGTCAACGCTCCAGCGCCCGCAGCGGCGTCGCAGCGCTCATGGACGGGTGATCCTGTAGATCAGCAAATCATCCGAATCCACAAGCTTGGTTGCAGTCCTGTCCAGATAGTTGATGACCCCCTCATGATGCTCGACGAACAGCCGGTTCTCCTTGTCGGTGGCGTTCTTCGCCGCGCCGAACAGATCTGCACCTTGCGCGCGCAGTTCCTCGAGCTGCGAGATCGCGGTGGCATCATCCGCGACGAATTTCGACCACTCGACATCGCCTCCGCCAGGCGGGAACACCCAGCCGCGCGCCCTGCTGTAGTAGATTGCGACAGGATCGCCGACCTCGGGTGCGATGGCGACGACGAGGTCGCCCGGCCGCGCCAACCGCGCCAGTTCCTCGCCGAGCAGCATGCCCTTCATGGCGACTGGCTTCTTCATCGCCCTGACGAGGGGAAAGGTGGACCAGACAAGCAGGACCGCCGTGATACAGATCGAGCGAAGCACGACCGCCGGCGTTAAAATTGTTCTCGATGAAAGCGTTGCCAGAAGAAGCGCGCCGTGGCCGCAGAACATCGCGACCGGCACATGGAAGATGTGGAAGTTCCACACGTTGCTGGTGATCTCTACCGCCGCCGCCGGATAGAGAATCGTGGCCGCAGCCAGCCACACATAGGGAATGGCCGAAAGAGTGCGCTGCTTCAGGTCTTCCGCAGGCCTTGGCGGCATCCACAAACCGACCACGAACAGCATCATGAACGGATATCCGTAGAACCATAGGACAGAGGTGTTCCATGCGGATTTTAAGTAGAACCTGTCTTTGACATATGTCCAGAAGCCGCCATCCCAGATATAGCCGCCAGTGCCGGCGACATGAAACGGCGGATAGCTGCGGCCGAGATAAATCGCCCAGCTGAAATAAGCGCCAATAATGGCCAGGCTCAAAACCCCCGAGAGGAAGACCCAGGTCGCCTGCTTTCGTTTCTTCTCCAGAATCCAGCAGGCCATCAGATAGAAGACGACCGCGCCAGCGGCGATGCCTGGTGGCTTCGACAGCGCGCCGAGCGAGAAGCTGACCGTGGCGAGCGGCAAGAGCCAGCCGCTGCCCCCTGCCCAGTATTTGGAGAACAGCCAGACACCAAGAGTCACCAGCGCCAACATTGCGGGATCAGGAAGAAACGAGCTGTCGATCATGATAGCCGCCGGCATCAGCGCGTAGGCAAGTGCCGCCGCGTGGGCGTGCATCTCACCCCAGCATAGCGCCGTTAGCCTGTGCAGCGAAAACACCGTCACCAGCCCGAAGAAGGCCGCAACCACCCGGCCGAACCAGTCGTGCCAGCCGAAGAGCTGGTAGAGCAGGGCGGTGAGATAGCTGACGATCTGGAACTCACGGCCCTGATAGCTTGGCCCAGGCCCGGTCCAACTGACCTCCGGAAAGAGGATGTTCCAGCTGCGCTGCTGAAAATTGTCGGCCATCATTGCAGTACTTGTCTCGCGCCAGCTGAAGCCGTCGACCAGCGGCAAGGTGATCTTGTGGAACCTGAAGACGATCGCAATAATCAGAATCCCCAGCAGAATAGCCGTGTTGAGGCTCAGGTAGCGACGAGCAGCCGTCTCCCTGCCAGCCATCTGCAGGCGATATTGCTGACCTTCGACCTGATTCAATTCCACGTCGTCCGTCATCTGAAATCGTATCCTCGCTGACGCCCGACACGGTATGATATGCGCCGGCATGGATCGAGAGGAAGATTGGGCTGAGCGGAATTTTGCTGCCGGCACGGCCGGCTGCGAAGCGGCTTGGAAGGCTTGCGGGGCGGCTTTGTCATGCCGGCAGTTCACCAGCATTGCCTGGAAAAGCAATTCGCCCAGATTGATTACCGATGCCATCCCTCCGTGCGAACATGACAAGAACATCAGCGAAGCGGCTGTCAAACATCCCCAACGTCAGATGAGAAACATTTTCAACAAGTTGATTTTATCGGAGAATTCGGTGTTTGGGCTTCGCTGAGGTGTTCAAAAACAGAAGAGCCGCCGCACCGTTGCACCATAAGCTGGGCTATCGCTGCGCATGGTAGCAGATGGTCCCGAACCATTAGATATTTCAGCAGCTTGATGGAAAATAAAGTGCTTGAAGCGTTATGGCGGAGAGGGTGGGATTTGAACCCACGATACCCTTGCAGGTATGCCGCATTTCGAGTGCGGTGCATTCGACCACTCTGCCACCTCTCCGCGGTCTTGGTCGGCGCTTGTTCGGCGCGGGCGTTCTCATAACGAGCAAATGACAGACTGGCAAGCCGAAATCTCAAGCTTTTCCATCCTTTTGCCTTGACACCTTTTTGTCACTCGCGTATCCCGCTTTCGCAATAGGAGTGGAGTAATCCGCCCCTTGCCCGCCTCGCGCTCGCGCGGGGTTTCACCGGCAGACCAGAGTTCCGGGCTAGTTCCCTGAAATCCCTGCTTAACTTCGACTGATAAAAAGACAGCCACCTGCCTTTTGCGGGGAGAGCTGGATCGAACATGAAAGGATAAAATAATGTTCGCAGTCATCAAGACCGGCGGTAAGCAGTATCGCGTGGCAGCCAATGACGTGCTGACCATCGAGAAGCTTGAAGCCTCCGCTGGCGACTCCATTGAATTCACCGAAGTTCTCGTGATCGGCGAAGGCGCCGACGCGGCGATCGGTGCGCCCTTCGTAGCCGGCGCCTCCGTCAAGGCGGAAGTCGTCGACCAGACCCGCGGCAAGAAGGTCATCGCCTTCAAGAAGCGTCGTCGTCAGAATTCGAAGCGTTCGCGCGGCCATCGCCAGCATCACACGGTTGTCCGTATCACGGACATCGTGGCCGCCAAGTAAGATCAACGGGTTTCAGGTTTAAAGGAGAACTCCAATGGCACATAAAAAAGCTGGCGGTTCCTCGCGCAACGGTCGCGATTCCGAATCCAAGCGCCTCGGCGTGAAGAAGTTCGGCGGCGAGAACGTCGTAGCTGGCAACATCATCGTTCGCCAGCGCGGTACCCAGTGGCATCCGGGCGCCAATGTCGGCCTCGGCAAGGATCATACCATTTTTGCGCTTACGGCTGGCAATGTGGACTACCGAACGAAGGCCAATGGTCGCGTGTACGTGTCTGTAATGCCGAAAGCGGAAGCAGCGGAATAAGCCGGTAGCGCTCAAAAACAGCCGGCGTCTCATCGACCCGGCTGACCGTACCAGGTTCAGTCCAGAAAACAGGGGAGATGGGGCGCCATCTCCCCTTTTTCTTTGTCCAAACAGGAGGACTGAACATGCAAGGCGAATTGATAAGGGTTGACCAATCACGGTCATCCCGGGAAGACCAGCGGTCTTCCATGGAACGGCTGAGGCCGGAGCGGTTAAGGACCGATTGCCCTGTCTTGTTATCGGAAAGGCTCGTCATGCGCGCGCCCCATGAAGAAGACATTGACGCCCTTGCCCATCTCGCCAACAACGCCAAAGTCGCCACCATGGTATCGCGTATGCCGCACCCCTATACCGCCAATGATGCCGCCGACTTTGTTTGGCGTACGCGAAATGGCGAGATTGGCAAGTGCGTCTATGCCATCACCAAGGCCGAGAATGGCGCCTTCATGGGCTGCTGCGGAGTAGAACCGCACACCGATGAGAGGACTGTCGAGATCGGCTATTGGCTGGGCGAGCCGTATTGGAACCAGGGTTATATGACCGAGGCATGCCATTCGCTCGTCGATATGGTGTTCAGGACAAGGCAGCAGGTCGAACAGATCGACGCCCGTTGCCGGGTCATGAACGTCGCCTCGCGCCGGGTCATCCAGAAGTGCGGCTTCCAGTTCCAGGGATCCGGCCTTGCCGCTTCGCTGGCGCTCGGCAGCAACGTGCCGGTCGAATGGTATCGGCTCGACCGCAAGACCTGGATGTCGCTGAGAAGCTGGGGGGCAATCTCATGAACGCCGTTACCCTGCAGAGGCCCAGGACCAAGCCCATGATGCCCGGCCCCGCGCCGGTCATCACGACCGCGAGGCTGACGCTCCGCCCCCACAGGTTGAGCGACGCTCCGGCGATTGCGGAATCGCTTTCCGATTTCGCGGTCACCAGAATGCTGGCCCGCGTTCCCGCCCCCTTCGACCGACAGGATGCGCTGGACTGGCTGATCCCGGTCACGTCGGGTGTAATGCCTGACTGGAACTTGGCGATAACTGGCAGTGACGACGTTCATATCGGCAATGTGTCGATCGAGCTTCGTCACGGCCGCTGGCACCTTGGCTACTGGCTGAACCGCTACTACTGGCGGCAAGGCTATATGAGCGAGGCGGCAGAGGCAGCGTTGGAGCGTTTCTCGCGGCGCATGCCCGACGTGCCGGTTCATTCGGGCGTCTTTGCCGACAATCCTGCATCGCTCCGGCTGCAGGAAAAGCTCGGTTTCCGGATGACCGGCTGCAGCGAAATCTATTCTTTCGCTCGCAACACGATGGTCGCCCATATCGAAACCGTGCTGCAGCCCGGCGCGCTGCAGCAGCAAAAGGTCGCCTGACATGGGAAGGGCGCCGCGTAAACTGCGGCGTCCTTTCAATCGCTGATCTCGACCTGCAGGGGAAAGTGGTCGGAGCCCGTGGAACTCGTATCGACGGCGGCGGATTTCAGCCGATCCTTCAAACCGCAACTGACGAAGCAGTAATCAAGATGCATGCGCCTGCCGCAATCCTTCGGGTCCATCCAGCTATAGCTTCCGGACGTATAGGCTCCGAGCGCCGCAAAGGCGTCGATCGGCGTGCCGATCCGCGCCGTGCGACCGTGAAACCGGTCGATCGATCCGGCAAAGGTGCAATATTCCTGCGATTCCGGCTCCATGTTGAAATCGCCCATAATTATGTAGTTCTCCGGCAGCGGCGGCTCCGGAAGTCCGAATTCGCTTGCACCGCTGAGCGAGGCGCCTTCCTGAATGAAGGCGTTGACGCGATCGCCGAGGTAGAGAAGCTGGGCGATACGCTCGTCGACGGAAACATGGTCGAGATGGACGGAATAGACGCGGACAGCGCCGCCCGGCAGGGCAATAACGGCTTCCGTTGCGCCGCGCTGCAAATTGATCTTGTCGACCGTACGGCTGCGCGGCAGAAGCAGCGTTCGCGTCGACAGGATAGGCCAGCGCGACAGAACCATATTGCCGAACTGGAAACGGGTGCCGCGCGGCAGGGGAATCTGGCCCTCCGGCGCCTCGACATGCATGTCGCAGGCTGGTCCATAGACCCAGAAATGGTCGGGAAACAGGGCCGCGATGATACCGGGCATGTCGGCATAATCGTTCCGGATGAAGCCTCTCGTCACCTCCTGCAGGGCGATGACATCAACGCCGTCGAGACTTTTGGCGATGCGTTCCAGATCGTATCTGCCATCGAGACCGAAGCCGTACTGTATGTTATAGCTCGCAAAAATCACGATATTCTTTGACCTCCGCCTGAACCGCCTATATCGAATGGGCCAAGAGGGGTCGCCCAAACGCACCGAGTACTGGAAGTAAAATGAAATTTCTCGATGAAGCAAAGGTCTATATCCGGTCGGGTGATGGTGGCGCGGGCAGCGTTTCCTTCCGCCGCGAGAAATTCATCGAGTTCGGCGGGCCTGACGGAGGCGACGGCGGGCGCGGCGGCGACGTCTGGATAGAAGCCGTCAATGGCCTCAATACGCTGATCGATTTTCGCTACCAGCAGCACTTCAAGGCCAAGGTCGGCATGCACGGTATGGGCAAGAACCGCACCGGTGCCAATGGCGACGACGTGACGCTCAAGGTGCCTGTCGGCACGCAGGTCCTCGAAGAGGACCAGGAAACGCTGATCTGCGACCTAACGGAGGAAGGCCAGCGCTTCTGCCTCGCAAAGGGCGGCAATGGCGGCTTCGGAAACGCCCATTTCAAGTCTTCGGTCAATCAGGCACCGGACTGGGCCAATCCCGGTCTGCCTGGCGAAGAAAAGACCATCTGGCTGCATCTGAAGCTGATCGCCGATGCCGGCCTCGTCGGCCTGCCGAACGCCGGCAAGTCGACCTTCCTTGCTTCAGTGACCCGTGCCCGTCCGAAGATTGCGAACTATCCGTTCACAACGCTGCACCCGAACCTCGGGGTTGCCACCATCGACGGTCAGGAATTCATCCTCGCCGACATTCCCGGCCTTATCGAAGGCGCGCATGAAGGTGTCGGTATCGGCGACCGCTTCCTCGGCCATGTCGAGCGCACACGCGTGTTATTGCATCTGGTTTCCGCGCAGGAGGAAAAGGTCGGGAAGGCCTATAGAACGGTCAAACACGAGCTCGAAGCCTATGGCAATGAGCTGGCTGACAAGCCGGAGATCGTTGCGCTTTCGCAGATCGACGTGCTCGACGATGCGACCCTGAAGAAGAAGGCCAAGGAACTCGCCAAGGCCTGCGGCAAGACACCCTTTCTGATTTCGGCCGTCACCGCCAACGGTATGACCGAAGTGCTGCGCGCGCTGCGCGACATCATCGTTGAAGCCAATGCCGAGGAAAAGCCGGCCAAGACGCCGAAGCTGCGCCATCGCGACATGATCCTCACCGACGAGGACGAGAGCGATGAGTAGCCGTAAACCGCTGGATCGTTACCGAAGGATCGTCATCAAGATCGGTTCGGCTTTGCTGGTGGACCGCAAGACCGGCCTGAAGAAAGCCTGGCTCGATGCCATGTGCTCCGATATCGCGGGGTTGAAGTCCAAAGGTGTCGATATTCTCGTCGTATCGTCAGGCGCTATCGCGCTCGGCCGCTCGGTGCTCGATCTTCCCTCCGGCGCCCTGAAGCTGGAGGAAAGCCAGGCTGCAGCGGCGGTCGGCCAGATCGCGCTGGCACGCGCCTGGTCGGAAAGCCTTTCACGCGACGATACGGTCGCCGGCCAGATCCTGCTGACGCTCGGCGATACGGAGGAGCGTCGCCGTTACCTCAACGCCCGCGCCACCATCAACCAGCTTCTGAAGATCGGCGCTGTGCCGATCATCAACGAGAACGACACGGTCGCAACCAGCGAAATCCGTTATGGCGACAACGACCGCCTTGCCGCCCGCGTCGCCACCATGACCGGCGCCGATTTGCTGGTCCTTCTCTCCGATATAGACGGTCTCTACACCGCTCCGCCGCATCTCGATCCGAACGCGCAATTCCTGGAAACCATTGCGGAAATCACCCCCGAGATCGAAGCAATGGCCGGTGGCGCGGCCTCCGAACTCTCGCGCGGCGGCATGCGCACCAAGATCGATGCCGGTAAGATCGCGACGACCTCCGGCTGCGCCATGATCATCGCCTCGGGCAAGACGGAAAGCCCGCTTTCAGCAATCGAAAACGGTGCGCGCTACTCCTGGTTTGCGCCTTCGGGCACGCCCGTCACCGCCCGCAAAACCTGGATTGCCGGACAGCTTCAGCCAGCCGGCATGCTGCATCTCGATGAAGGCGCAGTCACGGCGCTCGGCGCTAGCAAAAGCCTGCTTCCCGCCGGCGTGCGCAGCGTCTCCGGCAATTTCGCCCGCGGCGATACGGTTGCGATCATCGCCCCCTCCGGCCGCGAGATCGCCCGCGGGCTGGTCAGCTACGACGCAGAGGAAGCCCGCCAGATCGCCGGCCGCAAGTCGGCTGACATCGAGGCGATCCTCGGTTATCCCGGCCGCGCCGCCATGGTCCATCGCGACGATATGGTCATGACGGCGCAGATCGGTTCGAAATCGGAAAGGCAGAAGAAGGACGCAAGCTATGCTTGATACGGTTGCGCTAAGCCCTGACATTGACGTGCTGATGAACGACATCGGCCGCAAGGCCAAGGCCGCCGCGCGACCATTGGGCTTTGCTTCCACCGATGCCAAGAACAAGGCTCTGAACGCCATGGCCGATGCCATCATGGCGAACAGAGCCCATATCCTTTCGGAAAATGCCAAGGATTTGAAGGATGTGGAGGGTACGGACATGCTCGCCTCCTTCATCGACCGCCTGACGCTGAACGACAAGCGCGTCACGGAAACGGCTGAGGGCATCCGTGCGATTGCCGCTCTTGCCGATCCCGTCGGCGAGGTCATCGCCGCCTGGGATCGCCCGAATGGCCTGAAGATCGAACGTGTCCGCACGCCACTTGGCGTCATCGGCGTCATCTTTGAAAGCCGACCGAACGTCACGGCCGATGCCGGTGCGCTCTGCCTGAAGGCCGGCAATGCGGTGATCCTGCGCTGCGGTTCGGATTCGCGCCGTTCCTCGGCTGCGATCCACGCCTGCATGGTGGAAGGCCTCAAGGCAGCTGGCCTGCCGGAACATGCGATCCAGCTCGTGCCCGTCACCGACCGCGCTGCAGTCGGCGCCATGCTGGGCGGGCTTGGTGGCGCAATCGACGTCATCGTGCCGCGCGGCGGCAAGAGCCTCGTTGCCCGCGTGCAGAGCGAGGCGCGCGTACCGGTTTTCGCGCATCTGGAAGGCCTCTGCCATATCTATGTCGATGCCTCCGCCGATCTCGAAATGGCGAAGAATATCATCGTCAACGCCAAGATGCGCCGCACCGGCGTCTGCGGCGCTGCTGAGACCCTGCTGGTTGACCGCGCCGCGATCAGCACGCATCTGGCGCCACTGGTCGAGGTTTTGCGTCAGGCCGGTTGCGAAGTCCGCGCTTCGGCAGCCGTTCTCGAGGTGATACCCGGGCTGAAGACTGCGACCGAAGAAGACTGGTCGACCGAATATCTGGATGCCGTCATTTCCGTTGCCGTCGTTGACGGCATTTCCGGTGCGATCGGCCATATCCAGAAATATTCGTCCAACCATACGGAAGCCGTGCTTGCGGAGGATCCTGAAGTCGTCGAGCGTTTCTTCACCGAGATCGACTCGGCCATTCTGCTGCACAATGCCTCCACGCAGTTTGCCGATGGCGGCGAATTCGGCATGGGTGCGGAAATCGGCATTGCCACCGGCAAAATGCACGCGCGTGGCCCTGTCGGGGTCGAGCAGCTCACCTCTTTCAAATACCGCGTTCGCGGCAGTGGACAGACGCGGCCCTGACGTGAACACAGAGCAGATAGACCGGCACTATCTCCGCATGCCGCATAGCGAACGGGGCATGATCGTCGGTCTGTTTGGCGGTTCTTTCAATCCGCCGCATGAAGGCCATGCGCTGGTCGCCGAAATTGCCATCCGCCGCCTGGGGCTGGATCAGCTCTGGTGGATGGTGACACCCGGCAATCCGCTGAAGAGCCGCAATCACCTGGCACCGCTTTCGGAGCGCATCGCCCGCAGCGAAAGCATCGCCTCCGACCCGCATATCAAGGTGACAGCCTTCGAACAGTCCTTCGGTGTCAGCTACACAGCCAATACGCTCGCCCGCGTGAAAGCACGCAATCCGCATGTGCATTTCATCTGGATCATGGGCGCTGACAGCCTGGAAAACTTCCATCGCTGGCAGAAATGGCAGGATATCGCGCGCACTTTCCCGATTGCCGTCATCGACCGGCCGGGCTCGACCCTCTCTTACCTCTCTTCGAAAATGGCCAAGACCTTCGCCTTTGCCCGCATTGACGAGGACGATGCCCGCATTCTCTGGAAGAAGCCGGCGCCCGCCTGGACTTTCATTCACGGGCCTCGCTCGACCTTGAGCTCGACAGCCATCCGCAACGGCGATCATCATAAAGCCGCGGAATAGAACGAATCGTCTGGAAAGTTTGCTGAAAATAAAAAGCCCGACGCGGGAGGAGGTGCGTCGGGCTTAAAACTTGATCGACAACTGGGAGGAGGAGTGTTGTCGATCCTATCGGACGGCTATGGGAGGAGGAGAAGCCGTCGGATGATTGTGTTTTACCACATTTGTTCAGAACGTGAATATATATCGGTGCATTGCAGCAATGCATTTAGCGCAAGTCTCGCGGAAATACAGTTGGACACGCTGCCATTTTAATCAGCAAAAACAGACGATTCAAACTTATCATTCTTTCGACCTGCCATTTGCCACCAGGAACTGCCACATTTTCGCCTCGGCGATTTCCGGCTCAAAGCGAGCCATGCATCTCGCGAATGCATGAGCATGCGGCGCGGCAAATCACGTCCAGCCACCGTTATATTTTAAGAAACGCAACCCTAGCCAAACCTTCTCTGTCGTTATATCCGTTTAAATATTTCGAACCCGGAGAGAAGATCATGCGTAACCGCCGCCACTGGATGAAACTGGCTGCCGCGATTTCGACCGTCTGGCTTGGCGCAGCAGCACTTTCTGCTCCAGCCGCAGCCGCCGAGAAGGTCACCGTTTTCGCAGCTGCAAGCGTGAAGGATGCGCTCGACGCCGCCAATGCCGCCTGGGCAAGGGAAAGCGGCAAGGAAGCCGTCGCCTCCTATGCGGCAAGCGGTGTGCTCGCCAAGCAGATCGAAAACGCTGCTCCGGCCGATGTCTTCATTTCCGCCGACCTGAACTGGATGGATTATGTTGCCGACAAGAAGCTGATCAAGGCGGACACGCGCTCCAACCTGCTCGGCAATCGCCTCGTCCTCGTAGCTGAAAACGGCAAGCAGAAGCCGGTCGAAATCAAATCGGGCTTTGATCTTGCTGGCCTTCTCGGGGATGGCAGGCTCGCTATGGGCGAACCGAAATCGGTTCCGGCCGGCAAATATGGTCAAACCGCGCTCGAGAAGCTCGGCGTCTGGAAGTCTGTAGAAGCCAAGGTTGCCTATGCGGAGAGTGTGCGCGCCGCACTCGCTTTCGTTTCGCGCGGCGAAGCGCCTTACGGCATCGTCTACCAGACGGACGCAGCCGCCGATAAAGGCGTCGCGATCGTCGGCACCTTCCCGGCCGACTCCCACCCCCCAATCATTTATCCGATCGCCCTGCTTGCTGAGAGTAAGAACCCGGACGCCGCCGCCTATCTCGACTTCCTGAAGTCGGACAAGGCCGCCCCCTTCTTTACCGCTCAAGGCTTCACGATCCTGAAATAATTGCGCAATTAGCGGCTACAGCTTAGCGTGAAGGCTCGCATCGCCGGCCTTCTATGTTTCGGAGAAGATGACGTTTGGATATGTTCGGTTTGCGCGACGAGGAATGGACGGCGATTCTGCTGAGCCTGCGCGTTTCCTTCGTCGCCATGATGGCGAGCCTCCTGCCTGGCATCTTTGTTGCACTGCTGCTCGCCCGCGGCCGCTTCTGGGGGAAGTCGCTTCTGAATGGCATCGTTCACCTGCCGTTGATTCTGCCGCCCGTCGTCACCGGCTTCATTCTCCTTATCCTTTTCGGACGCCGCGGCCCGATCGGCAGCCTGCTCGATCAATATCTCGGCATCGTGCTGTCCTTTCGGTGGACGGGCGCTGCGCTCGCCTGCGGCGTCATGGGCTTTCCCTTGATGGTCCGCAGCATCCGCCTGTCTATCGAGGCCGTGGACCGCAAGCTGGAGGAAGCGGCTGGGACGCTTGGCGCGAGCCCTATTTGGGTCTTCCTGACAGTCACGCTGCCGCTCACCATTCCCGGCATCATCGCCGGTATGATCCTCTGCTTTGCCAAAGCGATGGGCGAATTCGGCGCCACCATCACCTTTGTTTCCAACATCCCGGGCGAAACCCAGACGCTGTCAGCCGCCATTTATACGTTCACTCAGGTGCCGGGCGGCGATGCCGGCGCCATGCGGCTAACTCTCGTTTCCATCGTGATCTCAATGCTCGCTTTGCTTGCTTCGGAGTTCCTCGCGTATCTCGCCGGTCAGAGGATCGATCCGGAATGACGCTCATTGTCGAAGCAAGACATCGCCTCGGCGCCTTCAGCCTCGACGCCGCCTTCACCTCCGAGCGCGGCGTGACGGCGCTTTTCGGCCGCTCCGGTTCCGGCAAGACCTCGCTCATCCGCATCATCGCCGGCCTCACCCGCCCGGCCGAAGGCCGGGTCCTACTCGATGGCGAAACGCTGACAGATACGGCAAAAGGCATTTTCGTTCCTCGCCACCACCGCCGTTTCGGCTATGTCTTCCAGGAAGCGCGGCTCTTTCCGCACCTGAGCGTCCGAACAAACCTCTTTTATGGACGCTGGTTCGCGCCGAAATCCGTACACACGGAAAATTTCGACCGCGTCGTCGATCTGCTCGATATCGGCGAACTCCTTGCCCGCAGCCCATCCAAACTCTCGGGCGGCGAGAAACAGCGCGTCGCGATCGGCCGCGCATTGCTGTCCTCGCCGCGCCTGCTCCTGATGGATGAACCGCTGGCTGCGCTCGATGAAATACGGAAGGCCGAAATCCTGCCCTATCTCGAGCGCCTACGTGACGACATGGACATTCCCATCGTCTATGTCAGCCATTCGATTGCAGAGGTCGCACGCCTGGCAAACCAGGTCGTGGTCATGCGCGACGGCAAGGTGGAGGCGGCAGGTCCTGCGACGGAGGTCCTCAGTCGATCTTCGCTGCTCCCGGAAGACCGACGAGAGGCAAGCGTTGTGCTCGAGGGCGCGGTCGAGACCATCGATGCGGCCAAGCGGATCACAACGATCATGCTGAAATCCGGCCGAGTTTATGTTCCGGGTATTGCGCCGACTGTCGGCAAGCCCGCGCGGATCCGCATCCCCGCGCGCGACGTCATGCTGGCGACGCAGAAGCCGGAGGGCTTGAGCGCCCTCAACATTCTGGCAGGCACCATCGCCGAGCTTTCGCCGGCTGCGGATGGTACTGTGGAAATCCGCCTCGATTGCGCCGGCGACGCCGTACTTTCGCGTATCACCGCACTCTCCTGCGAACGCCTCGGCCTGCGCCAGGGCATGCCCGCTTTCGCCGTCGTCAAGACGGTTGCGCTGGAAGCCTGATCAGCCCCGACCATTCTGTTGAAGATTGCGGTTGTTCTGCAGCCAGGCGAGATCCTCAGCAAGGCTGTTACGCACCGTCTTTTCCATCTCGCGAAAGCGCGCCAGCAACTCTTCGCCGAAAGGCGTCAGCGCCGCACCGCCGCCCTTCTGGCCGCCGCGCTGCGATTCCACCACCGGGGCCCTGAACATGCGGTTCATATCGGCAACCAGCATCCAGGCGCGACGATAGGACATGTCCATTGCGCGGCCTGCCGCGGAGATCGAACCGGTCTCGCGGATATGTTCGAGCAGTTCCATCTTGCCGTGGCCGAGGCGATCGTCATCGGGAAACGTGATTCGCAGGACGGGCGTAAGCGGATTTTTGGCGATTTCGGTCATATCGATCGGAATTTGCAGAAGTCTTCATTACTTTACGCTCGACCGAAGACGCTGTACACAACTGCTCCATGTCGACCAAGGGTCGAAATCTCGATTTCGTCACGCCAAATACGGCTTTCCGCCGTCGCGCGCTGCGCCGCGTCTTGAAACGTTAATGGTTTGATGCCTATCTTAACCATGATCCGGTTGCGCCGGATTTGTGTTGTGCATGGTTTGTCATTCCAGGAAAGGGAAAGCACTGACAACAGTACACGCCAAGGGAAAAACGCTCGTCGTTGTCCCGAAGGGTTCGGAACGTGGCGCCGATGGCGCTGCCCGTGCTCTGGAAGCCGTCCTCGTCAGCCTCGAGGATTCCAAAGCTGAAGATATCGTCACCATCAACATTGCTGGAAAATCGGCGCTGGGAGACTACATGGTTGTCGTCTCTGGCCGCTCGAACAGGCATGTCATGGCGATCGCCGATCATCTTCTGACTGATCTCAAGGACGAGGGCTTCGGTACGGCCCGCGTCGAAGGTCAGGAAGGCGGTGATTGGATCCTGATCGACACCGGTGACATCATTGTGCATGTGTTCCGTCCCGAAATCCGCGAGTTCTACAACATCGAAAAGATGTGGGCGGCTCCAGATATGGACGAGGAAACGCGGCACTGACAGGCAGCTCGGCATCCGCCCGGCGCCTGAAGTGTGGTAACTGACCAGGCCGGCTTTCGATGGCGGGCCGGTAAATCCACATTGCGCTTCCGAAGCGCGGCAGAGCAGGAGCGGATGAATGCGGATTGGTCTTTTTGCGGTGGGACGGCTGAAGTCCGGCCCCGAAAAGGATCTTGCGGCCCGTTATTTCGACCGTTTTGCAAAGGCCGGTCCTGCGGTCGGCCTGGAATTTTCCCGTATTGCCGAAGTTGCCGAAAGCCGCGCCTCCAACGCCGAGACCCGCAAACGCGAGGAAGCGGCCATGCTGCTGAAGTCGCTTGCCGACGGCAGCATTCTCGTTCTTCTCGACGAACGCGGCAAGGCACTGGACAGCGAAGCCTTCGCCAATCTGCTCGGCGGCTACCGCGATCAGGGCAAGCGCGACCTGACGATTGCGATCGGCGGCGCCGATGGCCTCGATCCCTCGCTCTACGACCGCGCCGACATGACACTCTGCCTCGGCAAGATGACGTGGCCGCACCAGATTGTCCGAACCCTTATTGCCGAGCAGCTTTATCGCGCCGTAACGATCCTCTCCGGGCATCCTTATCATCGTGTCTGATACGGCCGGAAATGGTCACGCAGCCGTGTTTTGCCTCCTGGCCTGTTCTCCTTCAAACTTTCTGGCCAACGGGCCCAAATCAGCTTAGGTTCCGGGCGATTTTGAACGAGTAAACCCCAAACGTATGACGAGAGCTGCCTCCAAGCGATCACGCCTGTTCCTGCCGGCCATTGCCGCAGGGCTGAGTGCGGCCGTCACTGTCGTTTCTGGCCACTCGTCTTCAGTGCGGGCGCAGGACGCCCCCACGCCGCCCGCAGCCGAACCGGCAGCACCTGCAGCGTCCTCCGACCAGCCGCCGCCTGATCCCGCAGCCGAACTTGCGAAAAAGCGCGATGAGACCCGAGCCGAACTCGATAAGCTGTCGAAGACGATAAGCCTGTCCTCCGACAAAGTGACTGAACTTCAAAGCAGCATCGATAATCTGGAAAAGAGCACGGCAAACATACGCCAGGCACTGATCGATTCCGCCGCTCGCCGTAAATCGCTAGAAGGCAAGATTCTCGCTAGCGAAAAGAAGCTCGCCGAGCTCGGCGTGAAGGAAGACGGCATCCGCCGCTCCCTACACGAGCGCCGTGGGCTTCTTGCCGAGGTTCTCGCTGCCCTCCAGCGCATGGGCAGAAACCCGCCGCCTGCCCTTCTCGTGACACCGGAAGATGCGCTCGGCTCTGTTCGTAGTGCCATTCTGCTCGGCGCCGTGGTGCCTGGCATCCGCAAGGAGACCGAAAAACTCGCCGCCGATCTCGCCAATCTTTCGGCCCTGCAGACGGCAAGCGCCAAGGAGAAGGAAGATTTCGCCGCCACCATGGCAAACAGCCTGGAGGAAGAACGGCGCATGGACCTGCTGCTTGCCGAAAACGACAAGCTCAGCCGCTCGAACACCGCCGAGCTGGAGGCCGAGAAGCATCGTTCGCAGGAGTTGGCGGGCAAGGCGACGACGCTCGAAAGCCTTGTAGCCTCGATGGAAACGGAAATCGCCTCGGTGCGCGATGCCGCCGCAGCCGCAAGGCAAGCGGAAGAAAACCGCAAGCTGCTGACGGACGAACAGCGTGCCCAGGCGAAGGCTTTGGCTGACAGCGGTGTGCCCGATAAAAACCGCATTGCGCCCGCATATCCCTTCGGAGAATTGAAGACAAAGCTGGAGTTGCCTGTGGCAGGCGATATTCTGCGCCAGTTCGGCGATGCCGATGGCACCGGACACGAGGCCATGGGAATGACGGTCGCGACCAATCCGGAGACGGTGGTTACGGCCCCTGCTGATGGTCTGGTGGTTTTTGCCGGCGCCTTCCGTAGCTATGGCCAGATGATCATCCTCGACGCTGGCGACGGATACCACCTGGTTCTCTCAGGCATGGATACGATCAGCACCCGTCAGGGAAAATTCGTTTTCTCCGGCGAACCTCTGGCTGTGATGGGTGCGAAAAGAGTGGCAAGCGCAACAGCATTGGCGCTGGAAACAGATCGGCCGACGCTTTACATTGAGTTTCGAAAGGACGGTAAACCGGTCGATTCCCGACCGTGGTGGACCGCCAAAGACACTGGAAAGGCACGCAATGATTCGTAGGGCTTCTCTTGTTCTGGTCGGCGCACTGATGGGCGCGACCGCGATGAGCGTCATTTACTCCGCAGGCGTGCCTGCAGAGGCGGCTGGCGCATCGACTTATAAGGAGCTTTCGGTATTCGGTGACGTCTTCGAACGCGTGCGTGCGCAATACGTAACGCCGCCGGCTGAGGACAAGCTGATTGAAAGCGCCATCAATGGTATGCTGTCCTCGCTCGATCCGCATTCCAGCTACATGAATGCGAAGGACGCCGAAGACATGCGCACCCAGACCAAGGGTGAGTTCGGCGGCCTCGGCATTGAAGTCACGATGGAAGACGAACTCGTCAAGGTCATCACCCCGATCGATGATACTCCCGCCGCCAAGGCTGGCGTCCTCGCCGGCGACTATATTTCCGAGATCGACGGCCAGTCCGTCCGCGGCCTGAAGCTTGAAGACGCCGTCGAGAAGATGCGCGGCGCCGTCAACACGCCGATCAAGCTGACGCTCATCCGCAAGGGGGCTGATAAGCCGATCGAACTGACAATCATTCGCGACGTCGTTGCCGTCCAGGCCGTCAAGTCGCGCGTCGAGGATGATGTCGGCTACCTGCGTGTCATCTCCTTCACCGAGAAGACCTATCCGGATCTCGAAAAGGCGATCCAGAAGATCAAGGCCACCGTTCCGGCCGACAAGCTCAAGGGCTTTGTCCTTGATCTGCGTCTCAACCCCGGCGGTCTGCTCGACCAGGCGATCAATGTTTCCGACGCCTTCCTGCAGCGTGGTGAAGTGGTTTCCACCCGCGGTCGCAACCCGGATGAGACCCGCCGCTTCAACGCCGGTCCGGGCGACCTGACAGATGGCAAGCCGCTGATCGTTCTCATCAACGGCGGTTCGGCTTCTGCATCGGAAATCGTCGCCGGCGCCCTGCAGGACCTGCGTCGCGCAACGGTGCTCGGCACGCGGTCCTTCGGCAAGGGTTCGGTCCAGACGATCATCCCGCTCGGCGAGAACGGGGCGCTGCGTCTGACGACGGCGCTCTACTACACGCCGTCGGGCCGCTCGATCCAAGGTACCGGCATTACGCCTGACATCAAGGTGGAAGAGCCCCTTCCGGCCGATCTCCAGGGCAAGATGGTGACCGAGGGTGAATCCGCCCTGCGCGGCCACATCAAGGGTCAGAACGAAACGGACGAAGGTTCGGGTTCCGTTGCCTACGTCCCGCCGGATCCGAAGGACGACGTCCAGCTCAACTACGCGCTTGACCTGCTGCGCGGCAACAAGAGCGATCCGTCCTTCCCGCCGAACCCGGAAAAGGCCGTCGTCGCCAAGTAATTCACTGTTCTCAAGGCCGGGCACCGCCCGGCCTTGAGGCTTTCTGCTGTTTCCCGGTTTTGGAGCGGGCAAGGAATTGGGAACGGATTTGCATGCACCTCTAGGCCGCAACCGCAAGGCGGCGCGCAAGCGTCCTGGTATATTGCGGATCGGGCAGATTGCCGCGAGCATCTGTCTTGTCGCGATCGGCGGCTTTTCCCTTTACACGGCATTTCGAAGTGATGGCCTGGAACAGGTGAAGCCTCCGGCATCGCAGGACAGATCTGCCGCCCCGCCAACCGATACGATCCAGCAGCCGCGGACACCAGGCAGTCAGGCCGCAAACGGCATGTCACGCTCCGAACCCCAATCGGGTGCCAATGTGGAACGGATGGTGACCGGCGACGGCTCCGTCGTCACCAAATACAGCCCTCGTCCGCGCGATGGCAGCGGCCCGGTCCTGGTCGATGCCATGCAGATGGGCCAGGATCCGCGGATGGCCGCCATTCCCAACGAAACGTTGCTTGAGGATACGCCCTTCGGTCGACTGCCGATCACCGGACCGGATGGACGACGGCCAATGGACCAGTATGCGCGGCCATGGTCCGGCACGCGAGGTACACGCATCGCGATCGTCGTCAGCGGCCTGGGCCTCAGCCAGACAGGCACGCAGCGCGCCATACAGCAATTGCCGGAGGAGATCACCTTTGCATTTGCCGCCAGTGGCAACAGCCTGCAGCGTTGGATGCAGGATGCGCGGCGCGGCGGCCACGAAATAATGCTACAGATTCCACTGGAACCATTCGATTATCCAGCTAATGATCCGGGGCCGGGTACGCTGCTGACATCGAAATCCGTGGCGCGCAATATCGAAAACCTGCACCGGGCAATGGGCGAGATTACCAATTATACCGGCGTCATGAATTATCTGGGCGGGCGCTTCCTCTCCGATCCCCAGGCCTTGGAGCCAATCATGCGGGATATCGGCAAGCGCGGCCTGCTCTTCCTCGACGACGGCACTTCGGCGCAGTCCAAGACCGCTGTGGTCGCCAAGGGCACGGAGCTTCCTTACGCTTTCGCTGACCTGCAGCTGGACGGCCAGGTTGACGTGAGCGCGATCCTGCAGAAACTCGATGAACTGGAGCGCATCGCCCGCCGCAACGGTCAGGCGATCGGCGTTGCCTCGGCCTTCGACGAGAGCATTGACGCGATCTCCAAATGGAGCGAGGAAGCAACCATGCGCGGCATCGAAATCGTCGGCGTTGCGGCACTCGTCAATGACCCTAGGAATCCCTGAGCGGAGAAGAGCCATGAGCCAGGCGACCATAAGAGCCGAGGATCTGCCCTATCGCCCCTGCGTTGGCGTGATGATCCTGAACCGCCGGGGCCTTGTCTGGGCCGGGCGGCGCATTCCCGACGGCAATTCCGAGTATGATGGCTCCCCCCAGCTGTGGCAGATGCCGCAGGGCGGTATCGACAAAGGTGAGGATCCGCTGGATGCAGCCTATCGCGAGCTTTACGAGGAAACCGGCATAAAGACCGTGACCTTGCTTGCCGAGGCGCAAGACTGGATCAATTACGACCTTCCGCCGCAGCTGATCGGCATCGGCCTGCGGGGCAAATATCGCGGCCAGACCCAGCGCTGGTTCGCGTTCCGCTTCGAGGGCGATGAAAGCGAGATCGCCATCAATCCGCCGCCGGGCGGCCACGAGCCGGAATTCGATGCCTGGGAATGGAAGCCGATGGAAGACTTGCCCGGCCTGATCGTTCCCTTCAAGCGCGTCGTTTATGAGCGGGTCGTAGCGGAATTCAGCCACCTTTCCGGATTGATCCCGGAAGATTGATCACCGCATCGGCTGAAGTCTTCATCAATGCGCCCAAAACGAAACCGGCCGCCCCAGGGGCGACCGGCTGATATAACATTGCCGATGGCGAATTATTCGGCCTCGTTGGCCGAGTCTGCATTGAGTTGACCGTACTTGGCTTCGCCGATCTTCTCGAGCAGGTCGAGCTGCGTTTCGAGGAAGTCGATATGGCCTTCTTCATCTGCGAGCAGCTCTTCGAAGAGCTTCATGGAAACGTAGTCACCGGCGTCATGGCAGATATCGCGCGACTTCTTGTAAGCTGTGCGGGCGTCATATTCGCCGGCAAGATCGGCTTCCAGAACTTCCTTGACGTTCTGACCGATGCGCAGCGGCGCGAGTGTCTGCAGGTTGGGATGGCCTTCGAGGAAGATGATGCGCGCGACCAGACGGTCGGCATGGTGCATTTCTTCGATCGATTCGGCGCGCTCTTTCTTGGCGAGCTTGGTGTAGCCCCAATCTTCAAGGAGGCGATAATGAACCCAATACTGGTTGACTGCACCGAGCTCTAAAAAAAGGGCCTCGTTAAGCCGCTCGATGACTTTTTTGTCGCCTTTCAATGTCCGCTCTCCTGTTTTCTTCGTGGAATTCTCTCAGGCGGGACATGAAATCAAATATCTCTGATTCCGTCGAGTGGCGGCGAGCATGATAATCTTCGGTTGTCTTGATGATGATATCGACAACGTTAGGGAAGCAACCGCAGCAACGGCCGCGCTTGGCCATGGCATGATAGACCTTCGCAGGCACGATAAGCTGCCAGCAATCCTCATCGAGAAGATTGTTGATGACGTCCCGGATCTCTTTGTCGGTTATGTAATTGCAACTGCAGACGAGCACGTCTTCATTCCAAACATGACACTTACTATCTTATTTTATTCAAAAGAAGATTGAGACTGTCAAGAAAAATCCGTGACCGAACCCGTTCACCGCTACGCAGCTAGGCGTCATAGCCCAATGAGCTTAATCTAACTCTTTAAGAAAGATCGCTTTCCCGGATATCGGGGATCATCAGTGGAAATTCCGCCCACGCGGCATTACGCTTGCAGTCTCCGCTAGATCGCTATCCCTCTCCAGCGATCGTCCATCCGTAATCTTTCTGACAAGTCCATCCCTTGCCAGTGCATCAGTTCTTTTCTGCTGCCGATGATCCTGCGTCGCACGCAATACCTCATCTGAATGCTCGCTGACGCCAAAGCGCCTTGCCTCACGCTGGAGAATGCCGAGCAGCGGGGTCATATCCTCGATATGTTCAACGACCGTATGAATAACGCCACTTTGGCTTTGTAATTTGCCGTAGATTTTCACAAGTCGGGCGCCCATGACCACTGCGCGATATCGTTCGAAGATTTTCTTCCAGACGATGGCATTGGCAACACCGGTCTCGTCCTCCAGCGTCATGAAGATCACACCTTTCGCCGAACCCGGCTGCTGGCGCACCAGCACTAGTCCCGCGATCGTCACTCGCGTCCCATTCGCAACGCGGAGCAGGTCGACATTGCGTGTCACACCTGCCCTGCCTAGTTCTTCCCGCAGGAAGGAAACAGGATGCCCTTTCAAAGATAGCGACAGGTAGCGGTAATCCTCGATGACCTGTTCTCCCGGCAGCATGTCCGGCAGGTTCGCAGCCGGTTCAGGCTGAAGATCGATGTAACGGACCGTCTCGAAAAGCGGTAGCTCTTCAGTCGCGCTCTTCACATCCAGTGCCCGCACTGCCCAAAGCGCCTCGCGCCGTGACAGTTTAAGGGATTGAAAGGCGTCCGCATCTGCCAATCGTTCGATGACGGATTTCTGCAGGCCGGAGCGCAGCCAGAGGTCACGTACAGAATGGTAACCCTCGCCACGGTTCTCGACGAGCTGTTTCATATCTTTAGAGGAAACGCCCTTGATCTGCAGAAGGCCAAGCCGCACAGCATGGCGAGACTTGATGATGTCCCGCATTTCGTCGTGGCGGAAATCGACACTTGCCCGGTCAAAAACCGCTGCCTCAAGGGTGCATTCCCAATCCGAGCGATTGATATCAGCCGGCAGGATCTTCACCCCATGCTCGCGCGCATCCCGTACCAGCTGCGCCGGAGCATAAAAGCCCATCGGCTGCGAATTCAGCATCGCTGCGCAGAAGACGTCGGGATAATAGGCTTTCAGCCATGAGGAGGCATAGACGAGTAGGGCGAAGGAGGCCGCATGGCTTTCGGGGAAGCCATATTCGCCAAAGCCTTTGATCTGGTTGAAACATTGCTCCGCGAATTCATGGTCATAACCATTTTTGAGCATTCCATCCACGAACCGTTTTTGGAAGCTATCAATTGTGCCGGTTCTCTTGAATGTCGCCATCGACCGTCGGAGCCGATCTGCTTCTGCTGGTTCAAAGTCTGCTGCGGTAATGGCGATCTGCATGGCCTGCTCCTGAAACAGGGGAACCCCAAGGGTTCTTTCAAGAACAGTCTTCAGTTTCTCACTCGGATATTGGATCGGAATGCCCTTTTTATCGTCTTCCCGACGCTTTAGGTAGGGATGGACCATGTTTCCCTGGATCGGGCCGGGCCGGACGATGGCAACTTCGATGACAAGGTCATAGAATTTATCGGGCTTAAGACGCGGCAGCATGCTCATCTGTGCCCGGCTTTCAATCTGGAAGACACCAAGTGTATCCGCTCGCCACATCATCTTGTAAACCGGCTTGCCTTCCTCTCCATGATCCTTATGGCCGAGATCGGCGAGCGTCTTTTTTACCCGGTAATTTAACTCAAGCAGCGTGAAAGCCCTTCGCAGACAGGTCAGCATGCCAAGCGCCAGAACATCCACCTTGAGAATTTTGAGATTGTCGAGATCATCCTTATCCCACTCGATCATGTAGCGATCCGGCATAGCCGTCTTCATGATCGGAACCACCTCATTAAGCCGATCCTGCGTGATCACGAAACCACCGACATGCTGCGTAAGGTGCCGTGGGAAACTCAAAAGCTCGGAGGCATATTTCAGCACGTTCCGTGTTACTGGGTCTTTGATATCAAGGCCGGCCGCCTTCGCGTCCCGCTCCGAGAGATTATCCTCTGACCAACCCCAGATAAGACTACTAATCGCCGATTGGACATCTTCCGACAGACCGAAGGCCTTGGCGACTTCACGGCCTGCTGAACGGGTGCGATAGCTAGTGACAGCAGCCGCCAGACCGGCATGCTCACGGCCATACCTTTCATAAATAGATTGAATAACCTCTTCCCGTCGCTCGTGCTCGAAATCGACGTCGATATCCGGCGGCTCATGGCGATCCATAGAAATAAAACGGTCGAAAAGGAGCGTACAATCTTCAGGATTAACCTCTGTAATTTCAAGGCAATAACAGATGACCGAATTGGCAGCTGACCCTCGTCCCTGACACAAAACTTCAAGCACATAGCGAGCGTGTTGAACGATCTTGTGAACCGTCAGGAAATAGGAGGCGTAATTTTTCTCGCTGATGAGATTCAGTTCATAATCGATTTGCTTGGCTACTTTCTTGGGAATGCCATCGGGATAGCGTTTTGCCGCCCCCACTCTCGTCAGTCTTTCAAGCGTCTCCTGCGGCGTCTCGCCGGGGTCGTTTTCAGGCGGATAATTATGTTTCAGCTCATTCAGCGAAAAGATCAATTTGTCGAAAAAGACCTGCGTGTTCTCTATCGCGTCGGGATAGTCCCCAAATATCCTGGATATTTCACGTGAATCCTTGAGAAAGCGCTCGGCATTCGGCGCCAAAAGGAATCCGGCTTCCGATATCTGCACGTGTTCCCGGATTGCGATGACTACATCCGAAAGCGGCCGGCGCTCAGGATGATGATAGAGTGGTTGATTGGTTGCAATCAGCGGCACTCGGTTGCGGGCGGCAAGCATGGCAAGCACCGCAAAGGCCTGCCGATCGCGGCCGTCATAGGCTGGCGACAACGCCATGAAAAATGCCTTGCGGAACCGTTTGCGGAACCGCTCCAGATAGTCTTCGAGCGCCGCCTGTTTGGCTGGGTCATTTATAACGATACGATCCGGGATGAGGGCAAGCATCATCTCGTCGCCCCATTTCATGAGCTCCGCTTCCGTGAGGATGCAGGTTCCCTTGACGGCTTCCTCTTTCAGGTTTCCGGCGCTGAGCAGGCGGCAGAGATTTGCCCAGCCTTTCCGGTTCCGTGGATAGGCAAGGATATCAGGCGTTCCATCGGAAAAGACGAGACGGGCGCCCGGCTGAACCCGGATAGGATCGAGAATGATCTCCGTTTTTCCCTTCTTCTCTGCCTCGGCTAATATCGCATCCCTGTTCTTGTATCTCTCCACAAGCTGCTGTGCCTGCGCATGAGCCCGCACCACGCCGGCAACCGAATTGCGGTCAGCAATCCCGAGACCGCCAAGCTTCAAAAAAGCGGCCTGCACGACCATCTCTTCAGGTTTCGAAGCACCTTCGAGGAACGAGAAATTCGTCTTCGCGCCGATCTCGAAAAATGCGGGTTCGGGTCTCATGCAAAAACCCCGTGCATGAACCAGCGGGGATTGGGGTTCTCACGAAAGAGCCCCAGGCGATAGATCCAGAAGCGGTGTCCGGCCTCGTCCTCGATCCGAAAATAATCCCGCGTTTCGGCATCGTCTCCATCGATCCACCATTCCATGGCGATCCGTTCCGGCCCCTCGCTCTTTGCCACTTGATGCTGCAGACGTCGCCAGCGGAAAATCTGCGGTGCACCGTCAGGCACTTCGGCAAATGCAACCTCTACCGGTTCCGGCGTTTTAAAGAGTCGCAGAGGGCGCTCCTCGCGGAAGGGAAGGGCACTGTCCTGCTCCACCTTGCGCCGAGCCGGAAGGCTCTCCATTGCCGGCACCGTAAGCACGGCACGCTCCGGCACATGGCTCTCGCGAAGCTGGAAGCTTTGGAGGCAATCCGGGCCAAGCCGCGCCGCAACACGATCGATAAAACTCGAAAGCGAAATTTCCCCCTGCCGATCGCCTCCGAAGTCACCCTGCGCATCACGGAACGGGTCATGCCGCAGGACATTCAGACGCAGGATTTCGAAGCCATAGCCGGCATCGATATCGTCATAGATCACCTGCAGTTGCTCGGAAAACAGTCCTGCAACTAGCTTTGGTTCACGAAGCGGCCGCGAAGCGCCGACGGAAATGCGGAAAACCCTGCCATCGACACGAAACAGCACCAGCTCGAACACCCGGCCGCCGACGCCGCGCGCCTCCAGGGAGGGTTTCAGCGATATGGCAACCTGCCCGATGACGGCAAGGATCTGTTCTTCCGTACCAATCGGCTCGACCAGACGGCACTCGGACGAGAGGCTGGCGACGGGACGCCGGGGTGAAATCGGCTCCTCCTCGCGGCCAAGCGCCTGATCGAGACGCAGAAGCAGCATTGGTCCGAAACGGCGGGTCAGCGGTGCCCGCGGCGCATGAATGACGTCACCGATATATTTGAGGCCGAGCTTTCTTAGGGCATCGACGGACTGTTCTTCCAGCCGTAAGGCTGCGACAGGCAGCGGCATCAATATGCGTTCCGTCTCCTCCTCTTCCACGACTCCGCCCTGCCCGAAGCGGGAGACGGCCCAGGAAAGACCCGGAGACGAGGAAATCGCTCCCCGTGCATCGAGCCCCATATGGAAGAGCCGCGACAGGATATCCCTCAGGAGCGTGCTTTCACCCCCAAAGAGATGGGCACAGCCGGTAATATCGAGAAACAACCCATCCTTGCCGTCGAGCGCTACCATCGGCGTGTAGCGGTCGCACCAGTCGGCGATCCCTTCCAGCAGCCTGCGGTCGGCTGCAGGGTCTTCTTCCACCACATCGAGTGCCGGATACATGGCGCGCGCCTCGGCAACGCCCTGTTCCTTCCGCAATCCCAGCTTCTCGGCAAATTCATCCAGTGCCGTCAGCCGCATAGCATTGTTGAGCTTGCCGGAACAGACGAGTGGCGGCTCCTCAGGACGCCCTTTCGAACGCCAGGAGAGCCCCCATCGCCTGCGGGCGATGCGGTCCGTTGCCAGATGCGGAAAGCTGAGCGCCAGAATGCGCTGACTGTTCGCCTGGAGGACGAGCGAAACTTGGTTCATCGACGGGGAGAAATTCGCGTTCATGGGGGTTCCACTCCAGAAGAAAGGAGAGCGGGGCCGGATTGCGGCTCTTCTCCAGCGTGAGACGGAAAATCGGATTGCCGATACTGCCGGAAAGTTTTGATCCGTCCGGCAGCGGCCGCAGATCGGACGGGGCCGGTTCGACATGCAGGCGGAAGGCAGCACTGCTCGCCTCCTCCTCTCCAGCCTGGCGGACAAGAAAAAGCGGACAGCAGACGGCACGTGCCCGGAGGCTGAGCCGGCGGCTTTCCGTCAGGCCGAAATGCAGGGGATTGCCGCGTACTTCGAAAACAACGGCCGAGAAAGCTGCACTTTCAATGGCAGCTTCCGCCAGCCAGAGCGCATCCTCCAGCTTGCGCGGCGCGGCGTGGAAAAACCGTTCCGGCTCCAGCCCGAAATCTTTGAGTCCCGGCGCATAAGGACGACCCGCCTCCAATGTGCCGACCGCATCGCCGATCCAGAGGAGCGGCAGTTGCCTGCCGGCATCTTCCTCCTGTCTCTGAAGGCGTGCCGCAACGGCCATCGCCAGGCCGCTTGCGGCCCCCGCATCGCGAGACGCTGCTGCACGGAACTCGGTAATTGCATCGAGCTGTAAGCCGCCCTCTAGTGCCTCATCGAATGGTTCCACACCGAAAGAAAGACGGGCGGGCGGGCGCTCCTGCCGCCGCTCTCGTCCTTCAGCCAGAGCTTCCCGTTCTGCCGCGGCAAGCGCCGGTGCAGGTTTGCCTTCCAATCGGGCGATGGTTTCGCGGAGCGCAAAAAGCCGCTCGCGCGCCAGGGCGGTCTGCGCCATGGCGTCCACTCCATTCATCTTGTTCCTGTTATGTTCTTATAGATTCCAGAGCTCTAATAGAGAGTCAACCGCCATTTTATAAGAATTTATTCCTGCCTCTGATTCCGCACTCGAAAATCGGCAATAAAGGTTCTATATGGGCCGGCAAAGGAAGGAATATTCATGGCCCACATAGACCAGAGCGATGATTGGCGGGACCGCCACGCGCCGACGATCAGCGCCTTCGAGTCGCTGGCAATGGAGGCCTACAGCCATCTGCCGGACGAATTTCGTAAGCTAACGACCAATCTGACCATCGAGATCGAAGATTTCCCCGATGACGAAATCTTCGAGGATATGGCGCTGGAAACGCCCTTTGACCTGCTCGGCCTTTTCGAGGGCCGCGGCATCTCGGAACGCTTTACCGTGGAAACCGGTGAGATGCCGAACCGTATCCGCCTTTATCGCCGCCCGATCCTCGATTACTGGGCAGAAAACGACGAGACGCTGGGTGATATCATCACCCATGTGCTAATCCATGAGATCGGTCACCATTTCGGCCTCAGCGACGACGACATGGAGCGCATCGAGGCGAGCGCCGAAGAGGCTGCTCAACGCTGATCCCAAAGCCTTCCTGGTCAGATTGGACCATTCTGCCGGAACAGGAAGGCTCTATTGCTCGGATAGCTTCATGTCCGGATGATAATCCTTGCCTTCGACTTCCTTGAAGACCGCCTGGCCGCATTGCATCTGGCCAGTCGCAGCGTTGAAGGCATAGGTGGGCGAACCAGACAATAACCAGCCCTTGTTCAGCGCCGCCGTCACTTTGTGGCAGAAGGAAGCGTCGTCGGGACCGGTCAGGAAGCGATAGAGTTTCATTAGACGGGCTTTCGTGCAGAAACCAGGCGAGCTTTATGGACCAGAGCCTCCGCCTGGACAAGATGCAGCCGCTCAATCATCCGTCCACTCGCATTGATGACGTTGAGCCCCTCGGTGGCGGGGTCGGCAAAGGCGGCAATAATGGCCTCCGCCTCCGCGATCTCTTCCTCACTCGGCCCGAATTGCCGGTTGGCGGCTTCGATCTGCGCTGGATGGATCAGCATCTTGCCCACAAAACCCATGCCGCGGCCCTGCCCGCATTCGGCGTCGAAGCCATCGGCATCCCGGAAATCGTTGAAGACGCTGTCCAGCGCATCGAGCCCGTAGGCCTTGACCGCCAGAATGACCTGCATCAGCCACGGCACCAGATAAGTCCGTCCGGTCTGCGGCAGAACGCCCGTCTCCTTGCGCAGGTCGTTGAGGCCGACGACGAGACAATCGAGCCGAGATCCCGGCGTGCGGCCGGATTCGGCAATCGCTGCAGCATTCAGCACGCCGCGCGGCGTCTCGATCATCGCCCAGATGCGGAGTTCCTCCGGCGCATAGGCCTCGGCAAGCAGATCGCCGATAGCCATCACATCCTGCGGCTCATCCACTTTCGGAAGCAGAACGGCATCAGGCGACAGCGCCTTTACCAGCTCCAGGTCTGCCAGCCCAAAGCCGGATGACAAAGAATTGATGCGAATGATCCTTTCCTTGCTCTCGAGCGGCGGCCCGGCAAAAAACGTCTTCAGATTATCGCGTGCTTCCGTCTTCTTCTCAGGCGCTACGGAGTCCTCCAGATCGAAAATAATCGCATCGCAATCAAGGGAATGGGTCTTTTCAAGCGCACGCGTATTTATGGCGGGCACGCTCAATACCGAGCGGCGCAGTCGCAGGGAACGGAGAGGTGGTGTTCGGCTCATGGGACCATTAGTGCCAAGCTTCGCAAAGCCCGGCAAGACAACAAAAAGCCATGCTTACCTTGCAGAGAAGAAAAAGAAGGACCACATTCCTTTCCGTAGAAAGGTCTCAAACCAATGCAGAACATTCGCTCCATCTTCTTCATGCTGGCCGGCGCCACCGTTTTTGTGGCCATGCTGCTTCTTACCTTCTCGGTCACGCTCGCCGTTGGCGGCATTCTGACCGTGCTCATGGTCGGCCGCGCCCTTTCGATGAAGATGAAGCCCGCTCCCGTCCGCGCTCGCGCTGACGGCAAGCGCGAGATGCGCATCTGGAACGACGGCCGCGGCACGATCATCGATCTCTGATCACTTTATCGCTGAAAATCCTGGCCGACATTGTCGGCTCACGTTCGCATGCTACGTCCTTGAAGCAGCCGGGCATTCAGCCGGCACTTTAAGAACGAATGGAGGACGAGCATGGATGCGATGGAGAACAACCAGACCAAGATGCCGCCGGTCAAGAACGGCCTGCTTCCCTATCTCACGGTTGACGGCGCGGTTAAGGCTGCGGAATTTTACAAGAAGGCCTTTGGTGCTGAAGAAGCCTATATCGTGCCGCCAGATGAAAGCGGCCGTACGATGCATGTGCATCTGTACATCAACGGTAGTTCGCTGATGCTGTCGGATGCCTACCCGGAATATGGCCATCCCTTCAAAGGTCATGAAGGTTTTGCCATCCAGCTTGTCATCGATGATATCGATTCTTGGTGGAACCGGGCAGTGGCTGCCGGCGCCGAGGTGGTCATGCCGGTCGAGCTGATGTTCTGGGGCGATCGTTACGGCCAGCTTCGCGATCCGTTCGGCGTCCTTTGGGGTCTGAACGCACCGTCCAAGTAAAGAGGCTCGCGCAATCGGCAGGCCGCGCGAAACGCGTGGCCGCCTTTGGCGAAAGATTCTTCTTCATTTCGGCGGAAAACTGGAATAGATGCAAATTCAGAAAGTACGTTTTGCTGAAATGGAGCATTGGTCATGGATAAATTCGTGAAGCTCACGGGCGTCGCAGCCCCTCTGCCGGTCGTCAACATCGACACCGACATGATCATTCCGAAGGACTATCTGAAGACCATCAAGCGCACTGGCCTTGGCAAAGGCCTTTTCGCCGAAGCCCGTTATAACGAAGATGGTTCCGAAAACCCGGATTTCGTGCTGAATAAGCCGGCCTATCGCGAGGCCAAAATCCTGGTTGCTGGCGACAATTTCGGCTGCGGCTCCTCGCGCGAACACGCTCCGTGGGCGCTGCTCGACTTCGGCATCCGCTGCGTGATCTCCACCAGCTTCGCCGACATCTTCTACAACAACTGCTTCAAGAACGGCATCCTGCCGATCAAGGTCAGCCAGGAAGACCTCGACAAGCTGATGGACGACGCCGAGCGCGGCTCCAACGCAGTTCTGACCGTCGATCTCGAAAACCTCGAAATCACCGGTCCGGATGGCGGCTCGATCAAATTCGATCTCGATGAATTCAAGCGCCACTGCCTGCTGAACGGCCTCGATGATATCGGTCTGACTATGGAAAAGGGCAAGGCAATCGACGAATTCGAAAAGAAGAACGCCGTTTCGCACCCCTGGGCTGCTTAGGCCTGACGCATTGCCTATCGATCAAGCCGGGCTTTCGCCCGGCTTTTTCTTTGCTCGCAAGTCAGAGAAACCTCCCTTTCCAGGCATTCAGTTTTTCGAGCGACACGCCGATGCCGCCGCAGACTTCGATCAGCGGATTGTCAAAACGCGACAGCAGATCGGCATGCACATCGGCAACGGCAAGAGCCGCGCCACAGGCCGGCTCGACTAGGATGCGTTGCGCATCGGCAAATTTTCGGCAGGCGGCCACAGCATCGGCATCGCTGACGAGAACGCTCTCGATCGGATGATGCTTCGGCAGGTCGAAAACGTGCTGCGCCACTTGCCGCGCCCCGAGCGACGTGGCAATCGAGGTGATGGCCGGAAGAGAGATGCGTTCATTGGCTTTCAGGCTGGCATGGAACGACGCGGCCCCCTCCGTCTCGACGGCAATGACGGGCACGTCTGCAAGCCCGTTCCGCTTCAGTCCCTCGACGATACCGGCAAGCAACCCGCCGCCGCCGACGCTGGTAATGACGCAATCGAACTTTGCGCCCTTCGCCACGACTTCGTCGATCAGCGTCCCATGGCCATCCCAAAGAAGCGGGTGATCGAAGGGATGCACATAGGTTGCCTTGCGGCTTTCTGCGAGAGCAATCGCATGGGCATTGGCCTCGTCAAAGACAGATCCATGGACCAGCACATTGGCGCCCGTTGCAGCAATCGTCTGGCGCACATCCGGCGCCGTCGTCTCGGGCACCACGATCGTAACAGGCACACCGAGCGCCCGTCCGGCATAGGCTGCCGCAATGCCTGCATTACCACCGGACGCACAGAAAATCTCGCGTGCACCATTTTGAACCTCATGCTGGCAAAGCCGGCCGACGCCACGCAGCTTGAAACTGCCGGAGGGCTGCAGCGCATCGAGCTTCAGCCAGAGCGGCTTGCCGCTGGCGCTGTAATCGGGTGCCGTCTGGATGAGGGGCGTATCGAGATGAAGTGGCGCGAAAGACATGGGAGAATCCGAAAAAGAATAGACAGCGCTGCCGTTCTAGCCCGGTTGCCGGTACCGGGGCAACCTTGTCAGGGATCACAGGACGCGGGGGCAAGCGTACCGATTCACCCGTTCTCTCGCTTGAAATGGCTATTTCCGAGGTCTAAGAAGCCGCAGCTTGTTTTTCCGCGGAGGGTTTCATGACAGCGCGCAATCTTTTCCTGCTGCCGGGTGACGGCATCGGTCCCGAGGCCATGGGCGAAGTCCGCAAGATCATTGCTTACATGAACGAGGCGATGAATGCCGGCTTCGTCACGGACGAAGGCCTGGTTGGCGGCTGCGCCTATGATGCGCATGGTGCTGCAATCTCCGAAGACGATATGACGAAGGCACTTGCCGCCGATGCCGTGCTCTTCGGCGCTGTCGGTGGTCCGAAGTGGGATAGCGTTCCGTACGAAGTACGCCCGGAAGCAGGCCTCCTGCGCCTGCGCAAGGATCTGGAACTCTTCGCCAACCTGCGCCCGGCAATCTGCTATCCCGCACTCGCCTCCGCTTCATCGCTGAAGCCGGAGCTGGTCGAAGGCCTCGATATCCTCATCATCCGCGAGCTGACGGGCGGCGTCTATTTCGGAGAGCCGAAGGAAATCATCGATCTCGGCAATGGTCAGAAGCGCGGCATCGATACGCAGGTCTACGATACCTACGAGATTGAGCGGATTGCCGGTGTTGCCTTTGAAATGGCCCGCACCCGCAACAATCGCGTCTGCTCGATGGAAAAGCGCAACGTCATGAAGTCTGGCGTGCTCTGGAACCAGGTCGTGACCGAGACGCATAAGGCGAAATATTCCGACGTGCAGCTGGAGCACATGCTGGCCGATGCCGGCGGCATGCAGCTCGTGCGCCAGCCGAAGCAATTCGACGTCATCGTCACCGACAACCTCTTCGGCGACATGCTGTCCGACGTTGCCGCCATGCTGACAGGTTCGCTCGGGATGCTGCCGTCAGCCTCGCTTGGCGCACCTGATGGCAAGACCGGCAAGCGCAAGGCGCTCTATGAGCCGGTGCACGGCTCGGCACCGGACATTGCCGGCAAGGGCATTGCCAACCCGATCGCCATGATCGCCTCCTTCGCCATGTGCCTTCGCTACTCCTTCAACATGGTCACGGAAGCCGACAATTTGGAAAAGGCGATCGCCAACGTGCTCGACAAGGGCATTCGCACCGGCGATATCATGGCCGCGGGCAGCCACCAGGTCGGCACCGTCGAGATGGGTGACGCCATCCTCGATGAATTCAAGGCTCTTTCTGCCTGATATTTCACGTGAAACGCTTTTCGGCCCTTCGCACTTGGTGCGGAGGGCTTTTATTGAAGCAGGGACAGTTGGAGTAGTCGTTATCAAGATTGCTCAAAATTATCTGTCGAAACACAGTGCCTGTCGTAATCTTGTGCATTTTTTCTGCCTATTCGTTACCCCCTAGGGTTATCCGGATAGTATAAATGCGGGCACTTTTAGTCTCTTTGGACAGGCGCCGGCGCAGAAGCCGCCGTGCGATGCCATCATTGCGGTGGCGTGCATGCCTTTTCATTACGCTGAACGCCGTCATCCTTTCCATGCTGATATTCGATGCCCCGATTGGTGCCGGCCGTCAACCGGAGCCTATTCAACGTTTCGGTGAAATGTTGACGGATTTTGGAAATTCCGCCTGGCTGATCCTCACCAGCGTCCTGCTCTTCTTCCACGGCAGAGCTGGTTACAAGCTCTTAAAAAGCGCAAGAGCAAAGGCCCAGGCACTCTATGTGAGCTGGATCGGCGCTTATCTTTTCACGACCGTCGTCTTTTCCGGCCTGCTCGCAAATCTCCTGAAACGGATGATCGGCCGCGCCCGCCCCGAACATTTCCAGGATCTCGGCGTGCTTTCCTTCACACCCTTCTCCGGCCATGCAGCACTGGAGAGTTTCCCATCAGGCCATTCGACTACGGTGGGGGCCTTCTTCGCTGCCTTCGCCCTGCTCTTTCCGCGCTACCGGGTTCCCTTCATCGCCTGCGCGATCTGGCTCAGCATGACGCGTGTCATGGTCGGCGCGCACTATCCAAGCGATGTCATTGCCGGCCTTGCTTTCGGTGCCTGGTTCTCGCTGCTGACGGCCATCGTCTACGCCCGTTATGGCCTGCTTTTCAAACTTGCGCCGGATGGCTGGCCGATGTCCAAGCGATACTTCCCAGATGCATAAAAATTGCGCATGAGGAAATAGTGCATGAAAAACCCGGCGCCTTTTGAGCGCCGGGGCTTTGTTTTCAAGATAACCGTGCGCCTTAATCCATCGCGTGAATATCACGGTTCTTCGTTTCCGGCAGGAACAGAACGCCGACAACCAACGTGATTGCTGCGAAGACGATTGGATACCAGAGGCCGTAATAAATGTTGCCAGCAGCCGCGCTCATCGCAAAGGCTGTTGCGGGCAGCAAGCCACCAAACCAGCCGTTGCCGATATGATAGGGCAGCGACATGCCGGTATAGCGAATGCGGGTCGGAAAGAGCTCGACCAGCAGGGCCGCGATCGGGCCGTAGACCATCGTCACGTAGAGCACGAGCACGAACAGGATGGCAGTCGTACCAACCCAGTTGACGCGAGCAGGATCGGCCACCATCGCGAACGACCCACCGCCAGGGATCGTGAAGACGGCCATATCGGTGATTCCTTTCGCCTCATCCGCCGTCAGCAACTTGCCGGCAACGAGCTTGTCGGCTGGCAGTGTTTCCTTCTGGCCGGCGCGTATCGCATCGGCGTTGAGAGCGAGTTCGGGATTGGCGGCGATGAAGGCATCGAGCTTGGCATCGGCAACCCTGGCCGCACCGCGGTTCAGCGGATAGCCAGCATCATGAAGAGCAAGATTGACGCTCTTTTCGAAAGCCGCATTGGTCTTGGCCGCATCGGCACCGGCTGCGATGGCATCGAAGCTGGTGATCGTGTGGTCACCGATCCTGACGGTTGCCGGCTGGCCAACCGGCCCCGGCACCACGTCATAAGGCACCGAGTTCTTGGTCAGAAACGCGGTTGCGATATCGCAGGAACTGGTGAACTTGGAGGTGCCGGTCGGATTGAACTGGAATCTGCAATCCGCCGGATCGGCCGTTACCGTTGCCCGGATCGTCGCCTGCGCCTCAAAGAGAGCTGGATTTGCCGTATAAGTCATCGCCTTGAACAACGGGAAGTAGGTGACCGCTGCAATCAGCAGGCCCGCCATGATGATCGGCTTGCGACCGATCCTGTCCGACAATCCGCCGAAGATGACGAAAAATGGCGTGGCGAGGAAGAGGGCGATCGCCACCATGATGTTGGCCGACTGCAGATCGACCTTCAGCACGTTCTGAAGGAAGAACAGGGCGTAGAACTGACCGCCGTACCAAATGACCGCCTGACCCATGGTAGCGCCGAGAAGCGCAATCAATGCGATCTTGGCATTCCGCCACTGGCCGAAGGCTTCCGTCAACGGCGCCTTCGATCCCTTACCTTCCGCCTTCATGCGCTGGAAGGCGGGCGATTCATTCATCTTCAACCGGATCCAAACGGAGATGCCGAGCAGGACGACGGAGACGAGGAACGGAATACGCCAGCCCCAGGCTGTAAAGGCGGGCGCGCCCATGATCGACTGGACCGTGACGATGACGATCAGCGACAGGAAGAGACCGAGCGTTGCCGTCGTCTGGATCCAGGATGTGAAATAGCCGCGACGGCCATGCGGCGCGTGCTCGGCAACGTAAGTGGCCGCACCACCGTATTCGCCGCCGAGCGCTAGGCCCTGCAGCAGGCGCAGGCCGATCAGGATGATCGGCGCGGCAATGCCGATGGAGGCAGCACCGGGCAGAACGCCGACCAGGAAGGTCGACAGACCCATGATGAGAATGGTCACCAGGAAAGTGTATTTGCGGCCGACGAGATCGCCGAGACGGCCGAAGACCAACGCGCCGAACGGACGCACCAGGAAGCCGGCAGCAAAAGCGAGCAGCGTGAAGATGTTACGCGTCGCTTCCGGATATTGGGTGAAATAGGTCGCGCCGATATAGGTGGCGAGCGAACCGTAAAGATAGAAATCATACCATTCGAAGACCGTGCCGAGCGACGAGGCGAAGATGACCTTCTTCTCCTCGCCTGTCATCGGACCGGCTTTCGTACCGTCGACGCTTGCGACATTTGCCATTGTCTGTCCTCCACAGAAGTGATGAGCAACGGTCGCGGCCTACCCTCCTCAAAGTATGCTGCTAGCCACGACACGCCTGATGAGAGTTTGACAGAAAAGGCAGGTCAGAAAGAGGGATGCTTTGGGATTATGACTTTAGTCTAAGCAACGGCACGCAGGCGCGCGCGCGAGGCCATCACGATCAGGCGCGTAGCGCTTGGGCAGGAGATTGTCTGTAGGCAAGGACTGCCGGCAAAGCAGCCAGGATGGCGGCGAAAGCGAGCAGGACTGTTGCGAGCACCCTGTCTTCGCGGGTGAAGCCGACTGGCAAGGCAACGCCGCTGCTTTGTGAGAAGAAGCCTGAAAGCGCAAGCGCGGCACCATAGCCGAACGCAAAGCCAAGGCCGATGCCGATCGCGACCAGGGTGAAAAACTCCAGCCAGACGATGCCGAAGATTGCACCGCGGGGCGCCCCGAAGGCACGCAGCGCGCCAATCTGGCGGCGACGCTGGCCGATATGGATAACCGTCACGAGGATCAGCGAGGCGGCGACAAGCGCCTGCGCACCGGAGGCGACGGCAACAAGAATCTGCTTCGCATCGCCGAGCGTCGCATAGAGATTGGTCAGCACTTCGCCCGGAAACACCGCGATCGTCGTGCCGTTGCGATAATCCTGCCGTAGCTTATAGGCATCGGCAATGGTCTTTGGCTTGACGAGAATGGCTGGCAGACCCGGCGTTCCCGCTGTCCAGTTTTCGTTCAGACCCGCATGGGGATCGGGCTCGGCATGATGGTGACCCTGCTCATGCCCATCTTCCGCATGTGCCGCTTCACCAGGCTCTTCGTGATCATCATGTTCTTCACCCGCTCCCAGCCCGTGGATGTGCCAGACAGCCTGGATAGGAACGAGGATAGCGCGATCCCACGCAGTACCTGTCGGCTGCAGGCGACCGGTGACCTGATAGGCAAGTTCCGTATGCGTATGGCCGCCCGTTTCGACCGTACCATGCATCGGCTTGATTTCACTGCCGATTGCGAGATTGACGGCAGAGCCGATAACTGCCTCGCCTTCGTTCGAGAAAACCTTTCCCTCCGAAAAGCTGCCGGAGATCCTCTCGGTCAACGCCCGTGTCGTGCCGACGATCGGATGGCCGGAAAACGAATCTCCGAAGCCGACGGGGGCCGCCCACTCGACACGCGGATCGGCGGTAAGCTTCACAAGAATATCGCCAGACATCAGCGGCAGCGCGGATGGCTGCAGGAAGACGGAAGAGAGCACGAGCTGGGTCTCACTACCACCCGCGCCGACCACGAGATCGAACTTGTCGGCCGCACGCGCGCTGCCAAGACGCAGGGCCCGCTCCTCAAGAATGACGGAGACGCCGAGCGCGGTCGCAATGGCCACCAGCAGCACGACAACCAGAGAACCGGCCCAGAGACGGCGAAGATCGGCGAGGATGAAGCGGATCATGCGGCCGGCCCCTTGATGGTCGAATCCTCGACGATGCGGCCAGACCGAAACGTCAGGCGGCGATCGAGACGGCTGGCAAGGCGAAGATCGTGAGACACGACGATCAGCGTGCTGCCTTCAGCAATCGCGAGATCGAGAAGCAGATCGCCAACGGCATCACCACTTTCAGCATCGAGACTGGCCGTCGGCTCGTCGGCAACGATGACGCCGGGTTTGCGCAACAACGCCCGAGCGATTGCGACGCGCTGCATTTCGCCACGCGACATAGTCTCAATCCTCTGTCCGGCGCGGCCAAGGCCGACGATCTTGAGGAGATCATGCGCGCGCTCGATGATCGCCGACGTGGCAGCGTTGGCAAGACGCGCGGGCAGCAGCACGTTTTCGACGGCCGAAAGGCCAGGAAAAAGATGAAACTCCTGCATGACCAATCCGATATTGGCAGCGCGAAACCGGTCACGGCGAGTTTCAGAGAGTGCAGCAATATCCTCGCCATTCCAGCGAATGCGGCCTTCGAGCACCCGCTCCAGCCCGGTGACGACGTTGACGAAGGTGCTCTTGCCGGAACCCGAGGCGCCGGTCACGGCGATACGGCTGCCGGCATCAATCGACAGATGATCGATAGCGAGCGCAGGCGCCGATAGGCCGGAAAAGGTCATGATCAGTTGTTCGATTTCGAGGGCCAGCATCGATGCTCAAACGGTGGAATATTCGGCCTGGCGGATGCGCAGCAGGCTCACAAACCCAGTTTCCGGATCCTTCCAGGAACCATATTCGAGCGTGCCACGCACTTCGATCGTCTGGCTCGGCTGCACGAAGGTCTGTTTCTCGCCAAGATAGACGACGACGATATTGTCAGGCCAATCAGCATCCCAGGAGCAGAAAGGGCACAGCGACATCGGCACTTCGGTCAACACGAAGAATTGCGCTTCTGCTTTCAGCGGCGGTGCCATGAAGCCCTTCATGCTGATGTCCCTGCCGGCAAGCGTTTTTACCTTGTCGGAAAACTCAAGCCCGAGGACGCCGAACTTGCCATAGAGTTCGTCGAAGGTAAGCGAGGCATCGGCCGCGCGGGCAGCGGAAGCCGCAAAAGGCATGAGGCCCAACGCCCCGATAAACCCCCGACGGGTGAAGCGCAGGGAAGAAAGCTTTTCCATATCGGTCTCCAGCAAGCGAATCCCCGGCCACGTAGGCCGGGAACATGATTGGCGAAGAGTGAGGGCCAAAGCCCTGACGGATCAGTTCGTCTGCTTGGCGCCGAGAGCGAAGGTATCGGCCAGCACGCGGTAGACGTCGCTCTGTTCCATGTAGCCCTTAAAGCCTTCAGAGCCGGGGCCGGTCGCCTGCAGGATGACGTCATCGACCGTGTGGGCGCCGGAAGCCTGGCTCTTCGGCAGATTGCCCTGGACGAAGACGGCGCCGGGTATGTCCTTGTAGGCTTCGTTGGCGACGAACTCCTTCTTCTCGTTCTGGACTGCGGGGGCGAACGGGTTGTCCAGTTTCGGGCGGAAGGTTTCGTAATGGTCCGGATAGTTCGAGACGAACATGGCGAGGCGCTTGGAAACGTCGAGATTATCCGGATAGCCATCATTGTTGGCGTCGACATAATTGGTGAAGCCGCGGCCAGCGACCTTCTCACGCATATCGGTGCCTTCGACCGTGTCATCGACCGTGCCGACGATCGTGATGCCGTGTGTGTGGTCGCCGGTAACGACGATCAGCGTGTCGGGGTTCTTGGCGGCGAATTCCTTCGCAAGGCCGACGGCCTTGTCGAACTCGATCGTATCGACGACGGCGCGCTCGTTATCGAGCGGATGTGTCATCTTGTCGATATTGGCGCCTTCGACCATCAGGAAGAAGCCTTCCGGATTCTTCGAAAGCGTGTCGAGCGCGACCTTCGTCATCTCGACGAGGCCAGGCTGGGCAGGAAACTTGCCGACGGTGCCCTTCTTCAGGAATTCGCGGTCGAGTGTCGTATCCATGTTGCCGGTATGGAACAGGCCGAGGATCTTACCGTCATTGGCGCCAGCAGCCGCAGCAAGTTCCGTCTTGTCGATTGCGAGCTTATAGCCGGCGTCCTGGAACATCTTCACGTAGTCCTTGTCGTCCTTGCGCTTCGAGCCAGCAGTTGCCTGCGGCAGGAAATAGGCCGAGCCGCCGCCGAGGATGACATCCGGCTTGACGTCGAACAGCATGCCGGTGATCTCAGCCTTGTCGTCGCGGCGACGAGTGTGGGAGACGACGGCAGCCGGGGTCGCGTCCTGCACTTCCGAGGTCGTTACCACGCCGATCGACTTGGCGGTCTGACGGCGAAGGGCTTCACCGAGGGTTTCGACGCGCGGATCGTCCAGCGTGTCGAGCGTGCGGTCGGCATAAACGCCTAACGAGTTGATGGCACCCTTATGGCCGCTCATATAGGCGGACATGGTGTTGGCGCTATCGGTAGTAATTGAGTCCGTGGCAGACGTGCCGATGAAGGCCATATGGTCGAGGTCGTCCATGTTCAGATAGCCGTTCACCTTGCCCTCTGTCATGCCCTTGGACATGATGCGGGCGGCGGTTCGGTGAGCGACGGAAAGGCCGTCACCGAGGAAGAAGATAACGTTCTTGGCCTTCGGCTGCGTGCTCGTGCCGTAAACATCCCAAGTCACGGCCTTCTTTTCGTCGCCCGCGGCGACTTCAATCTTGTAGGTGCCTGGAGCGGCGATCTTCAGGCCGCGCAGAATGAGCGCGGAACCGAGAGCTTTGTCGTCCTTGCCCTTTTCCAGTTCTACAAACTTGGCCTCGCCCCCGAGGACAGTTTTGTAATCCTGGCCGTTGACCGTGATCTTTACGTCTTCCGGCTTGACCTGCTTGGAGAGCTCGACCTTGAAATCGAATGGCGAGCCGCAAAGAATCGTGGCACGATCAAGCGGATAGATCGAAGCTGCCTGAGCAGCGCCGGCAAGAATGGTGGTGGCCGCGAAAGCAGCGAGAAGCATACGCATGGAAAAACCCCCGTTTTTCGTTGCAGTCGTTACAACGTGGCCGGGATACCGCCCGGCAGTGACAGGGGGATGACAAAACGCCGCAGCATTGCAGTGCCGTGCTCCTATACCGATCGCACGAGCAAAAACCTTGACTCCTGTGGAAAACCTTTTATGAGCAACGACGGAAAAGGAATATCCATGGTTCGCCACGAGCACGCCATCGCTGAGCGCAATAACCTGGCACAAATTGCCAGGCTGGATTTTGCCATTCCGGTTTCTTCCAAAACCAAGGCCAAAACGACGACGAAAACCGTCTGACGTCTCTGGCCTGCCGCTCTCTCCCCGGCCCGGCCGGGGACAGGAAGCCGCGATGATGTCGCAGCTTTCCCCCTCACTGGACAAGAGGAGAGAAGAGAAAGAGAGCTTGAGAAATGGGTTTCAAAGTTGCAATCGCCGGAGCGACCGGAAATGTCGGGCGGGAAATGCTCAACATTCTCTCCGAGCGCGGTTTCCCGGCTGATGAAGTCGTAGCACTCGCCTCCGCCCGCTCCCAGGGCACCGAGGTTTCCTACGGCGACCGGACACTGAAAGTCTCCAATCTGGAGAATTATGATTTCTCCGATACCGATATTTGCCTGATGTCGGCCGGCGGCGAAGTTTCCAAGCGCGTCTCTCCGAAGATCGGCCAGCAGGGCTGCGTCGTCATCGACAATTCCTCGGCCTGGCGCTACGACGCCGACGTGCCGCTGATCGTTCCGGAAGTGAACCCGGACGCGATCTCGCTCTTTACCAAGCGCAACATCATCGCCAACCCGAATTGCTCGACCGCCCAGCTCGTCGTCGCGCTGAAGCCGCTGCATGACTTCGCCAAGATCAAGCGTGTTGTCGTCTCGACCTATCAGTCGGTTTCCGGTGCCGGCAAGGACGGCATGGACGAGCTCTTCAATCAGACGCGTGCTGTCTTCGTTGCGGACCCGATCGAAAATAAGAAGTTCACTAAGCGGATCGCTTTCAACGTCATCCCGCACATCGACGTGTTCATGGAAGACGGCTACACGAAGGAAGAATGGAAGGTTCTGGCTGAAACCAAGAAGATGCTGGATCCGAAGATCAAGGTGACCTGCACTGCCGTGCGCGTTCCCGTCTTCATCGGCCATTCGGAAGCCGTCAACATCGAGTTCGAAAACGAGATCACCGCCGATCAGGCGCGCGACATACTGCGCGAGGCACCGGGCTGCCTTGTCATCGACAAGCGCGAGGACGGCGGCTATATCACGCCTTACGAATCCGCTGGCGAAGACGCGACCTACATTTCGCGCATCCGCGAGGACGCAACCGTCGAGAACGGCCTCAACATCTGGGTGGTCTCCGACAACCTGCGCAAGGGTGCCGCTCTCAACGCCATCCAGATTGCCGAGCTGCTTGTCAACCGCGGTCTCGTCAAGCCGCGCAAGCAGGCAGCCTGATACCATTTGTGAACCATCAAATGCTAAAGCCCTGCTCGACGAGCGGGGCTTTTTCGGGCATATGCGGCCGTATAAGCGCTCGCTAAAAGGTGATCGTGACAAAATCGAGCGTGGCTGGCATTCTCTTGCCCGGCTTAAAAACTAGGCAGATCGAGAACGGGGTTTCATAATGCGCATGATAAAGTTGTTTCTGGTGGCCGCCGCGGCAATGGGCGTCCTCCATGCGGTACCGGCATTTGCGCAGGGCCCGCAATGCGGCAATACCAGTGCTGGTTTTGATGCCTGGGTTGCCGACTTCAAGCAGACGGCAGCAGCGAACGGCGTCAGCCAGTCGGTCCTCAACCGCGCCTTCGCAAATGTCAGCTACAATAGGCCGACGATTTCAGCCGACCGTGGCCAGAAGAGCTTCAAACTGTCCTTCGACGAGTTCATGAAGAAGCGCGGCGGTGCTGCCGTCATCTCTCGTGGCCGTTCGATGAAAGCCGCCAACCAGCCGCTTTTTGCCTCTATCGAGCGCCGTTTTGGCGTTCCGGCCGGCCCGCTGATCGCCATCTGGGGCATGGAAACCGGCTTTGGCAGCTATATGGGTAACCAGCATACGATGTCGGCCGTCTCCACCCTCGCTTATGACTGCCGCCGTTCGGAATATTTCACCGATCAGCTTTATGCAGCCCTGCAGCTCGTTTCAGAGGGCTACCTCAGCCCGCAAGCCCGAGGTGCTGCCCACGGCGAAATTGGCCAGACCCAATTCCTGCCGCGCAACGTCGTAAGCTACGGCGCCGACGGTGACGGTGACGGCCGCATCGATATGGTCGGATCCCGCGCCGACGCCCTAGCGTCGACCGCCAATTTCCTCAAAGGCCATGGTTGGCGTGCCGGCGCCGGTTACCAGCCGGGCGAGCCGAACTTCGTTGCCATCCAGGGCTGGAATGCCGCGACGGTCTATCAGCAGGCAATCGCCTATATCGGCCAGCAGATCGACGGCAATTGAAGAGACAATAAGAAGCTAATGTGAGCGCCGCATGAGAATGCGGCGTTTTCATATGCAGAAATCCTAGGTGCTGTCGGCAGCATTACGTCGCCCCTCGTGCGAGGAGGCCGTGGGAACGACCGGTCCGGCGACGACGCAATTGCGTCCTGAAGCCTTGGCTGCATAAAGCGCCAGGTCGGCGCGCTTCACCAGATCATCGAAATTGCGGTTGCTCGTGGCATTTGCACGACCCGCGCAGCCAAAGCTCGCTGTAACTCGCAAAAGCTCGCCGCTCGGCAGCTCGATATCCGCAGCCTCGATGGCCAATCGGACACGTTCCGCGACGGTGGCCGCATCCTCGGGCATCGAATCCGGAAGAAGTGCCATAAACTCCTCTCCTCCATGGCGAACCAGAAGATCGAAGGAGCGGAAATTTTCCCGTGCGATGCGGGCTACCTGCTTCAGCACTATATCGCCGGCATCATGGCCATGCGCGTCGTTGATCTTCTTGAAGTGATCGAGATCGAATAGCACGACGGAAATCCAGCGTGATCCATACTCAGCTTGCGTCAGGAGCGCTAAAGCGGCAGCTTCGAAACCACGGCGATTGTAAAGGCCTGTCAGAAGATCGGTTTGGGCGGCATTGCGCAGCTCATTGACAAGCAATTCACGCTCTTCGGTGACACGAGCGACGAGACGAACGCCCCGAACTGCAAGCACTGCAATAAGGGCAACAAGCAGCACCAATCCGGATGACAGCGCAAGCACGACTGTCATGTGAATATGCGAGCGCATCGACAGCTTCTGCCCGGTCACATGGATGTCGTCGGTGACGGAATCGATCTTCTGTCTCAGAAAATCCAGCCGCTCATTCTGGATACCAAGCCATTTGTCCCGGATCGTTTTATCCGGCCGCAGCGCACCGGAAACCATGGCCTGGGTGAGGGTATCGGCCCAGACCTCGTCAGGTTGGGCTCGATAGACAAGAATTTCCCGCACGACGGACGAAGAAGATTGGAAGCGCAGGCGATCCATGCCGTTACCGAGCATCATCTCGCCCTGGACGAGCTGCCCATGCGACATGGGTGAGAAATCGGCGCGGTCGAAGTAACGCTGCCCGAGGCTACCGATCAGCCGCTCGCCATAATAGGTCAGCAAGATGCTCATCAGCTCGTTAGATTTGCGCAACAGCACGGGGTCGTGGATCCGTGACGAAAGTGATTCGACAAGGCCAAGTTGCTTCAGCCCAGCCTGACCATAGATGTGAACCGGGTTGCCATCCTTGCCGTAATACCCCTGATCGACCGCCGAACGGGTGGCGATGATGCGGCTATAGGCGAGGCGGAGATCGGAAAGCTGCGACTGCAGGCCGAGATCGAGCGTTCCGATAGGCGGAATGCTGGCGTTGAAATGCGCGCGTTCGCTGTCGAGCGCGCTGCGCCTTTCCTTCATGGACGCCTTGGTCGTCTCGTCGGGATTGTTAACATAGATTCGCGTCGCAACCAGTTCTGCTAGGATCTCATTAGCGGCAATTGATCCTCCACGAGCAAGAACATCCGCAAAGAGGTGGTCATTTTCGAGCGCCTGGTATTGCATGAGCGAAGAGCGGATCAACACCACTCCTTCGGCAACCATGAAGACGAACGGCAGCAGGATAGCGACCAACACTGCCCTGCTTGTGTTCTTGAATTTCACTGATTCGAAATTCATGACCAATCCGCGCGCGTTGCACCTTGTAAGCGAGCTTATTGGAATATCTTAAAAAACCGATAAAGCTGCCTATCCCAAGATTTCGGGACGGATGAAGTCGAGTGTCTCAGAATCCATCACCCAGAGCTCGCCGGTCGAGATATCGAACCATGCGCCATGCAGCTCCAGCTTGCCTTCCTCCTCGAGCGCCTTGATATCAGGAAAAGTCCTGAGATTGCTGATCGAGTTGCGGATGGAGACCCGCTCCAGCGCCGTCTGCCGCTCGGCAGCTGTCATGACGTTGTTGCTGCCGATCTGTTCGGCGGCGGGGCGAACAAGCGACATCCAGCGACCGATGAAATCGCCCGGCGACAAAGGCTCGGCATCGGGATCGAGCGCGGCGCGGATACCGCCGCAGCGACCATGGCCCATGACGACGATGTTCTTGACCTTCAGCGCCTGAACGGCAAATTCGAGAGCCGCCGATGTTGAGTGAAAATGGCCGTCCGGTTCATATGGCGGCACCATGTTCGCAACGTTTCGGATGACGAACAGCTCACCAGGCCCTGCATCGAAGATCAGTTCTGGAGCCGCACGCGAGTCGCAACAAGCAATGACGAGCGTCGTCGGATTCTGCCCGTTTTCCGCAAGCTGCCGATATCGGTCGCGAGCGTCGGCATAGCGCCCGCTCATGAAGTTGCGATAACCGTCCAAAAGGGAGTTGGGAAAGCTCATCATGCCCCTGGATTAACGCGTGCGCGAGCCAAGATCAACTGCTGCGCTGCAATAGAATGAGAGCTATTTTTTTCGTCGTTGGACAGGATGGACGAGATGGCGCATTTGCACCATTGCCATAGGCGTCGAAAGGCTCGAAGCATCGCTTGCCAGCATCAGTTCGTTACTGCCGCGCTTGACGGCACGCGCCAGCACTTCGAACACGCTTGCCGTGGCAAGCTGCAACGCCTGTTCGTCCTCCATTCCCGAGAGCAAGCGGGACAGGAAGAGGGCGGCGAGCAAATCGCCGAGGCCATTCGGTGGGTTCTCGACGACACGATGTTCGGCAAGCAGGGCATGCTTTCCGGAGAGATAGAGGTTACCGGTGCTCCCCGTCATCATCGGCACCGCCGACGTGACCAGCATGCGTGAAGGGCCGAGCGCGAGTGCAGCTTCCATGACCGCTCCGTTATCATCGAGTGCAGCGCCCGAAAGCCAGGCGAGCTCGTAACGGTTCGGCGTTGCGAGTGAAGCAAGCGGTATCAAATGATCACGGATCGCCTCGGCCGTTGCTTCCGGCACGTAGAGACCACCGAGATCGCCCATGACCGGATCGCAGACATAAAGCAACTCCGGATTCTTCTCACGCAAGGACGCAACGAGTTTCGCAACGGAGCGAGCCTGGGCCGCATTGCCGAAGTAGCCTGACAGGACGGCTTTGACCTCGCCGATCCACGGCGCACGGATGAGATCGTCGATCGCCGCCTCGAAATCGGCCTCTGCAAAAGTGAGTCGTGTCGATCGGCCGTGACCGGGGTGCCAGGGCAGCACGATCGTGGGCAGCGCCCAGACCTGATGGCCAAGCGTTTCCAGCGCGAAGACCGCGGCCCGATTTCCGACCGATCCGCGCACGACATGGCTGGAGATGACGATGACTGCGCCTGCTGCGTTTTCCGACATGACATCCGAATCCGAATTCTGACCGCCGTTGATGATCTTTTTGACGAGGCGCTGTCAACCATTCTTCACGCGAGCGTGGAAATGTGCCTCGGGGCGAAAAAGCCGGATAAGGACGCTTTGCCCTCCATCGACACAAAACGACCCAAAAACTTTCGAAATCTCTCGCCAGCATAGTCAAAAAAGCACGAAAACTACTTTTCGAAGCCCCTTTTTAAAGATTCTTTCGAAGAGCCTTCTGCTAACTTGCCCATATCAAAACAAATCGGGGGGATGATCCATGGCTGCCAGAAACAATCCAAAACGGGAAAAGCAGATCGAAAGCGCGCGCAAGATCGCGGCTACAACCGGCGAACCCCATCTCGACCCCGAAATCCTCTTCGGCCGGGCCAGCGGCGACGACCTCGAACTCTACACACCGGAAATGCTTGCGCTTTCCGCCGTGCATTCGGCAGCCGAAATTACCGCCTGGAACCGCAAGACACCTCGTGTCAGCATCGACACGGTCGCCGATGTCGCCCCCGATGGCATCGCAGTCTCCATCCTTTCGGTGACGGATCACAACAAGCCCTTCCTGTACGAATCCGTCATGGGCGAGGTGACCAGCACATATCGCGACATCTGCATGGCAGTTCATCCGATCCTGATCCTGGAGGACGGCAAGGGCCCTGAACTCTATTCCGCCGATGTACCGAGCGACCCGGCTAAGCGGGTCAGCCACATCCAGCTTCATATATCACCGCTCAGCCCCTCACAGGCCACCGATCTGATCAAGCGGATCAAGGCAGTGCTCGAGCAGGTAGAGCTTGCCGTCTCCGATTGGAAGCCGATGCTTGCCCGGGTCGATGAAGTAATTTCAGAGCTTTCGAACTATAACGCCAGCCGCAAGAAGGTCGATCGCGACGAAGCAATCGCCTTCCTGACCTGGCTGCGTGACGAGAACTTCACCTTCCTCGGTATGCGCGACTACATCTATTCCGGCAAAGGCCCGGATGCGAAGGTCGAACGCGACAAGGGAACGGGCCTCGGCATTCTCTCCAATCCTGAAGTTCTCGTTCTGCGCACCGGCAAGGACGCCGTCACGACGACGCCCGAAATCCTCGCCTTCCTCGATGGTCCGGACTTCCTGATCGTCACCAAGGCCAATGTGAAATCCATCGTCCACCGCCGTGCCTATATGGACTATGTCGGCGTCAAGCGCTTCGACACCCAGGGCAACGTGACAGGGGAGTTGCGCATTGTCGGCCTTTTCACGTCAACTGCCTACACCTCTTCGGCCTCTGAAATTCCGCTGCTGCGATCCAAGATCGAGAAGGTGAAGGAGCATTTCGGCTTCGACCCGATGAGCCACTCGGGCCGCATGCTCGATAACACGCTAGAGTCCTATCCGCGTGACGATCTTTTCCAAATCGATACCCCGCTGCTTGCGACCTTCGCCGAGCAGATCAACGACCTCGCCGATCGCCCGCGCGTGCGAGTGCTACCGCGCATCGACCATTTCGACCGCTTCGTCTCCGTCATCGTCTTCGTGCCGCGCGAGGAATATGACTCGATCGTGCGAGAGCGGATCGGCACTTATCTGAAAACCGTCTACGACGGCCGCGTTTCGGCCTACTACCCCGCCTTCCCAGAAGGTGGGGTGGCTCGCGTTCACTTCATCATCGGCCGCTCGGGCGGTAAGACGCCGCGTATCCATCAGGCCAAGCTTGAGGAGACGATCCGCCAGATCACCGCACGCTGGGACAGCCGCTTCGAGATGCTCGCCGGCCCCAAGGCGCCGAAGCTCGGCGTCAGCAATGCCTTCCAGGAAGCCTTCACGCCGAATGAAGCGGTCGGCGACCTCCCCGACATCGCCGCATGCGCCGCCGGCGAACCGATCCGCATCGAATTCTACTATCGCCAGGACGATGAACGCGGCCGCATCCTGTCTCTGAAGATCTTCCATTCCGGCGAGCAGCTGCCGCTGTCGCGCCGCGTGCCCCTGCTTGAAAACCTCGGTTTCAACGTCCTGAGCGAACGGACCTTCGATATCGAAGTTCCGGCCGCCGACGGCACCATCAACATCGTGGTGCTGCACGACATGGAACTCGAAGCGCGCAGCGGCGCGGACATTGACCTCGCACGTTTTGGCGCACCGCTTGAAGAAGCCTTCGTTGCAGCTTTCAACGACACGATCGACAATGACAGCTTCAACCGGCTGATCCTGTCGGCCGGCCTCTCGGCCCGCGAGGTGAATGTGCTGCGCGCCTATGCGCGCTATCTGCGCCAGGCCGGCATCGCCTATTCACAGGATTATATCGCAACCACCCTCGACAAATATCCTTCCATCGCCGTCTCGATCTTCCGCCTCTTCCACGACACACTCGATACGAAGCTGTCGGAAAAGGCTCGTATCAAGAAGCTTGCCGAACTGCATCAGGCAATCGAAGCCAAACTTGCCGACGTGCCGAGCCTGGATGACGACCGTATCCTGCGACGCTACGTCAACATCGTCGATGCGACTCTGCGCACCAATTATTTCCAGCGTAACGCCGATGGGACACCGAGGGCAATTCTCGCCTTCAAGCTCGACCCGCATTTGGTCGACGGTCTACCGGAGCCGAAACCCTTCCGCGAAATCTTCGTCTATGGCGTGGAAGTGGAAGGCGTGCATCTGCGCTTCGGCCGCGTTGCCCGCGGCGGCCTGCGCTGGTCGGACCGCGCCGAAGACTACCGCACCGAAGTTCTGGGCCTCGTGAAGGCGCAGCAGGTCAAGAACGCCGTGATCGTGCCTGTCGGTGCCAAGGGCGGATTCTATCCCAGGAAACTGCCGGTCGGCGGCAGTCGCGAAGAGATCTTCAATGCGGGCAGGGAAGCTTATAAGACCTACATCCGTACGCTGCTCTCCATTACCGACAACATTTCCGGCGCCGACATCATCCCGCCCGATAATACGGTGCGGCTCGATGGCGATGACCCTTACTTCGTCGTCGCGGCCGATAAGGGCACGGCAACCTTCTCGGATACCGCCAATGCCCTCGCTCAGGAAGCCGGCTTCTGGCTGGACGACGCCTTTGCATCGGGCGGCTCGGCTGGCTATGACCATAAGAAGATGGGCATTACCGCCCGCGGCGCTTGGGAAACTGTGAAACGTCACTTCCGTGAGATGGATATCGACATTCAGACGACGCCCTTTACGGTAGCAGGCGTTGGCGACATGTCGGGTGATGTTTTCGGCAACGGTATGCTGCTCTCGCCGAAGATCAGGCTGCTGGCCGCCTTCGATCATCGTGACATCTTCATTGATCCCGATCCGGACATGGAAAAGACGCTTGCCGAGCGCCAGCGCCTCTTCAATCTGCCACGTTCGAGCTGGCAGGATTTCGACAAGTCTGTGCTGTCTAAAGGCGCGATGATCATTTCACGCTCTGCGAAGTCGGTCACGCTGACGCCGGAGGCCGTGGCTGCCATTGGTATCGACAAGGCGGTTGCCACACCTTTCGAGATCATGACGGCGATCCTCAAGAGCCCCGTCGACCTTCTCTGGTTCGGCGGTATCGGCACCTATGTAAAGGCGGCATCAGAGACCGATACCGACGTCGGCGATCGTGCCAACGATCCAATCCGCGTAACGGCCGACGAAGTACGCGCCAAGGTGATCGGCGAAGGCGCCAACCTCGGCGTTACCCAGAAGGGGCGCATTGCCTATGGCCTCAAGGGCGGACGCAGCAATTCCGATGCCATCGACAATTCTGCCGGCGTCAACACCTCGGACGTTGAGGTCAATATCAAGATCGCGCTGGCAAACGCCATGCATGAACAGCGCCTCAGCCGCGCCAAGCGCGACCAGCTTCTCGGCAGCATGACCGATGAAGTAGCGGGCCTCGTGCTCCGCAACAACTACCTGCAATCTCTGGCAATCTCGCTGACAGTCCGCAAGGGAACAGCAAACGGCCTTGAGCTCGGTCGCTTCATGAGCGTGCTGGAAGCAGCCGGACAGTTGAACCGCAAGGTGGAAACGTTGCCCGACGAGGCTTCCCTGTCCGAGCGCTATACCGCCGGCAAGCCGCTGACGCGGCCGGAGATCGGCGTGCTGCTTTCCTACGCCAAGATCGTACTCTTCGACGCAGTAATCGCCAGCGAGTTGCCCGACGATCCGTATTTCGTCAGCACACTGTTCAATTACTTCCCTGCCAAAATGCAGAAATCCCACGCATCCGACATCGGCAGCCATCGGCTGAAACGAGAAATCATCGCGACCGTGCTTGCAAACGAGGCAATCAACCGCGGCGGACCGGGTTTCGTCGTCAGCATGATGGATGCGACCGCAGCCTCCGCTCCTGAGGTCGTGCGCGCCGCCATCGTCGCTCGCGATGGCTTCGATCTCAACCGGCTATGGGCTGAAACGGATGCCTTGGACAACAAGATTTCAGGTGAGGTCCAGAACAGGGTCTATGAAGAGATCGGCAACAGCTTCGTGGTACTGACGCGGCTGCTGCTGAAGACCGGCATGACCAGGGGCGATCTGGCCGGAATCATTAGCCGGCTGCAGGCGGCGTTGAAAAAACTCAAGCCTGTCTTTGCCGATCAGGCTGGAGCCGATGCCGCTGCACGCCGGCAGGATTATCGGCAAGCAGGCCTGCCAGAAAAGCTTGCCGCTGAAATCACTGCTCTTTCGACATTCGCCCTCGTGCCGGAAATCATGCAGATCGCCGACAGGACCGGTGAAGCGCTGACGCGTGCCGCCGAAAACTACTTTGCCTTCACGCAGACCTTCCGCGTCGGCCGGCTGCTTGCTGCCGGCAACCGCATTATCACCTCGGATCACTACGAGAACCTCGCGCTCGCCCGCAGCATCGATCAGATTGCCAGTGCCCGTCGCGATATCGTGATCTCCGCACTCGCGGACCACGGCAAGGAGAAACAGCCGGTTCAGGCTTGGCATGCGCAGGACAGGATTCGGATCAACCGCATCGTCGAGGAGCTCACAAGCCTCAGTGACGGCGCCGATCCAAACCTCGCACGCATTACTGTCGCCGCCGGCATACTGACTGATCTTGCGCGCGACCGGGCGAGATGAGACAGTCCGCTCCAAAAAGGAGCGGACGCTTGAATCGCATTGACTGGACAGGTACGCAGCCGCCGAAGGCCACGGAGAAGGGCATATGGGGCTGGATGCTCTTCGATTGGGCAGCCCAGCCCTTCTTCACTGTGGTAACGACGTTTATTTTCGGTCCCTACTTCGTCTCGCGGCTGACGGATGATCCCATCGCTGCCCAGACGACGTGGAGCAATATGGCGACGATCTCCTCTGTGATCATCGCCATCCTATCTCCCATACTGGGCTCCATTGCCGACCAATCCGGCGCGCGCAAACCCTGGATCGCTTTTTTCGCCGTCATCAAGATTGTCAGCCTCTTCTGCCTATGGTTCGCGGCTCCCGGCTCGCCGGTCATCTACCCGGTCATCTTCATGATCCTCGCCTCGATTTCGGCGGAGTTTTCGATCGTTTTTAATGATTCCATGATGCCGCGCCTCGTCAGCAAAGACGAGGTCGGCAAACTTTCCAACACCGCTTGGGGTCTCGGTTATCTCGGCGGTATGATCGTGCTGATCGCGGTCGTCGCACTGCTGGCCGGCAGCCCGGAAAACGGCAAGACCATTTTGGGGCTCGATCCACTCTTCGGCCTCGATCCCCATACGGGCGAGGACGCGCGCATAACCGGTCCGATCTCGGCTGTGTGGTATCTGATCTTTATCCTGCCGATGTTCTTCTTCACACCGGATGCCCGCAAAGGCCTGCCTTTCAGCTTTGCCGTACGCTTCGGTCTCCAGGAATTGCGCAACACGCTTGGCGAACTGCAGACGCGTCACAGCATCCTGAGGTTTCTCATCGCCCGAATGATCTATCAGGATGGTGTCAACGGCCTGCTGATCCTTGGCGGCGCTTTTGCGGCAGGCATGTTCGGCTGGGCTACGATCGAGATTGGCATTTACGGCATCATCCTCAACATCGTGGCGATATTCGGCTGCCTGATTGCCGGCCGCATCGACAAAGGCATCGGCTCGAAGATGACCGTCGTCATCAGCCTCAGCATGCTGCTGCTGGCCACGATCGGTGTCATTTCCACCGGGCCTGGCTACACCTTCTTCGGCCTGATGCCACTTTCGAATGCCGACAGCGGCGGCCTTTTCGGCACGGCAGCGGAAAAGGCCTATATCCTCTACGGCTTATTGATCGGCCTAGCCTTTGGCCCGGTCCAGGCCTCATCACGCTCCTATCTGGCGCGCAGCGTCAGCCTTGAGGAAGCCGGGCGCTATTTTGGCATCTACGCGCTCTCCGGCCGGGCCACAAGCTTCATGGCGACGCTGCTGTTTTCGATTATGACTTATTTGACGGGATCGGCGCATCTCGGCATGTCGACCCTGATCCTGTTTCTGGCCGGAGGCCTGGTGTTGTTGATCCGGACACCCTATCCGGCGGACCGGACGTAACGTCCCCGGCCCCAAGACCCCGGGGACAAACCGGTCGTTCCGCTCAGTGGCGGAAGTGGCGCATACCGGTAAAGACCATCGCGACATTGTGTTCGTTTGCTGCCTCGATCACCTCTTGGTCACGCATCGAGCCGCCGGGCTGAATGACGGCGGTGGCGCCGGCAGCGATCATCGACAGCAGACCGTCGGCAAAGGGCAGGAAAGCCTCCGAGGCGACCGCCGAACCATGCGTCATCGGAACGGCAAGGCCGAGCGCCTTGGCGGCTTCTTCGGCCTTCAGCGCCGCAATACGGGCGGAATCGACGCGGCTCATCTGACCGGCACCGATGCCCGCTGTCTGTCCATTCTTGGCGTAGACGACGGCATTCGACTTCACATGCTTGCCGACCTTGAAGGCGAACTTCATGTCTTCCAGCTCCTGTGCCGTCGGTGCACGGTTGGTAACGATCTCGAGCTCGAGGTCTTCAACCATCCCATTGTCTCGGCTCTGGACGAGCAGGCCGCCGGAAACCGTCTTGGCAGTGATGCCCGCCGCACGCGCATCCGGAAGGCCACCTGCAGATAGCAGGCGCAGATTCGGCTTCCGCGCAACGATCGCCTTTGCCTCGTCGGTGACGTCAGGAGCGATGATCACCTCGGTGAAGAGCTTAATGATCTCTTCGGCTGTTTCGGCATCGAGAGTCTGGTTCAGGGCAATAATGCCACCGAAAGCAGAGACTGAGTCGCAAGCAAGCGCCCGCTTATAGGCTTCGAGAAGCGTCGGTCCGGTCGCAACGCCGCAGGGATTGGCATGTTTGATGATGGCGCAGGCCGGCGACTTCTCCGGCAGGAACTCGGCAACCAGCTCATAAGCCGCATCGGTGTCGTTGATATTGTTATAGGAGAGCTGCTTGCCCTGCAGCAGAACCGCCGTCGAAACGCCCGGGCGCCTTTCGCCGGTCACGTAGAAAGCAGCCTTCTGGTGCGGGTTCTCGCCGTAGCGCATCTCTTCCTTCAGCACGCCGCCTATGGTGCGGTGGCGCGGCGTATCGATGGACAGCGCTTCAGCAAACCAGTTGGAGATCGCGGCGTCGTAAGCGGCCGTACGCGCATAGGCCTTGGCCGCCATACGCTGACGGAATGAATAGGCCGTCTTACCGGCATCGGCCGAAAGCTGCTCCGTCAGCTCGGCATAATCGGCCGGATCGGTGATAACGGTGACATAAGCGTGGTTTTTGGCAGAAGCACGAATCATCGCCGGACCGCCAATATCAATATTCTCGACCGTCGTCGGGTAATCGCCACCGGCAGCGCGCACATCCTCGAAGGGATAGAGGTTGACGACAAGCAGGTCGATACCGTCAATGCCATGCGCCTTCATGGCTTCCTGGTGTTCGGCATCGTCGCGGATCGCCAAGAGGCCGCCATGCACCTTGGGATGCAGCGTCTTTACACGGCCATCCATGATTTCCGGAAACTGTGTCACTTCGGAAACGTCGGTCACCGCAAGACCTTCGGCCGCGATTGCCTTGTACGTACCGCCGGTCGACAGCAGACGCACGCCACGCGCCGAAAGCGCGCGGGCAAGTTCGATGATGCCGCTCTTGTCGAAAACAGAGAGTAGCGCGGTCTTGATCTCGACCTTGTCTGGGGCGGGGATTTTCTTGGAAATGACGGCCATGAACCTTCTCCGTTCGGGCTTCGGGAGACATCCGGGCGAGGGACGTTTGACGGGGCCGCGTTAGCACAGCTTGGAGCCGTCGCAAACAGCCGCTAGCCCTTGCGTGATAAAAACCAGCGAATTTCGGGTTTCTGCGCAAGATCGAAGTCGATCTCGATCTGGTCCGAGCTGCTGATGCCGGCGCTATCGGCAAAGAAAATATCTTCCGAGATCAGCACTTCATTGCCCGGAGAGGAAAACAGCCAGCTTTCGCCATCCGGCGCCGTCAGTAATACCGATTCCGTATCGTTCTGCCGCGGCACGATCGCCGGATGAATGTGGAAGCGGGCAACCGCCCGCAGCGGACCCTCGCTGTGATATCGGTCATCGGTAACGAAACGGTCCATACCGGTGACGATGGAGCCGGCGGCGTTCAGTGTCAGCTCCCGCTCATGGATAACGCCGAAGGCATCGAGATAGCCGTCATGGCTCGCTTTGATGCCTTCACGGCCATCCTCTGTCTCCAAACGCTCGGCGATGACCGTTTCTACGGGCTCCGTCATCATATGGGCCAGAAAAGCCGAGGGAGAAAACCGGCTGGAGGACGTATCGTTCAAAACGACGGTGGAATGGGCGGCCGTGGTGCGCGCCATCTGCACATATCGCTGGCCAGCGAATTTCGGTGATCCTGAATTGACGATGAAGCGGTAGCGACCGGAGGACATTTCAAAGGAGAGACTGCCGGCATGCGCCGTTCTAAAACAGTGGGGCGAGGGCGGTCCGGTATCAGCGATGATCACCGTCTTGCCGGCCGCGAGCCGCTGGTAGCGCGAATGCGGCAGCGCCTTGAAGGGCTGACCCGCCGTCTCGTCATAACGCAGCACGGACATCAACTCATCCGCCAGTGTCGAAGTGGCCCCGTTGAAGAGTGCGAGATCACCGTCCTGATGACGGAAGAAGCGCAGCGCAGGATACATGCGGTCAATACCCGAAATCAGCTTCTGCGGCAGATCATGGCCAAGATTGACGTAGGTCTGCCGGAGCGGCAGCAGGTCGAGCAGCAACTCCAGCCCAACACGCGGGTTACGAGAGATATGGCCGCCATCAGGCAGAATCTGGCTATCGAATTCGCGATCGAGCGCCTGGGCTGCCCGCCGCACTATCGACGCACGCACCGGCATCGCGACAGAGGCCGTAGCGAGTGCTATGCGGAGACGAAAGCGGACCTCGCCGGCCGAATAGGGCGCCATGCGGCGCAGGTAGCGGATATGAAAAGCCAGCGATTTCATGAAACGTCGATAGAAACCGCGATCGGCATTTTGCAGGACGACCGGAGAATGCGACAACCAGGCAATGACACGCTGCGAGACGACATCAGTCTCCCAGGCGATACCTTCAATACGGCCTCCGTGGATCGAGAGCCAACTATCGACGATCATACGAGCGACGGCCGAACCGCGTTCGCTCTTGTTGGCCCGCATATGCCGCAGCCAGCCGAAGCTATGGAGCCTGATCGCGAAAGCGCGTGACGGAAGGGTCAACGTGAAAGGGGATTTTCCGCCGGTTTCCAGCATACGTCCGGCAAGCGGAAAACGGCCGTCTATGATTTCCTCTGCAACATGTGAATCGATGCCTCTCAGATCCGTCGGCGCGACGATCAGGCGCTCCGGCACTGGGACAGCATGGCGGGAGAAACGCAAACGCAGAAGTGCGGCACGGCGCGTACCGCGCCGCCAAGCTTCCCGAACATACATGCTCGCAAGACGCCGACCGGACTGCATATCAAATGTCTATTGACCCTCGTGGTTAAGAATAAATGAATCAGAACCGATTTCATTAGCCACGATGTATTATTTTGTGATGAAATTAGAATATAATAGTGCTCAAATACGCCTAAGCACGGCTGCGTAGAAGCCATCGAGGCCCGACGCAAAGCCATCAGGCATATCCAGCATTGTAGGAAGCGTGCGGAACTCGCCCAGCGGTGTAATCGCCTGACTCATACCGGGCCATTTTCCTGCATCGATCGGCACACGTTCAATGCTCCTCACATCTTCGAGAACGCGCGCCACGACCATCTCGCCTTCCTGCGGATCAAGCGAGCAGTTGGAGAAGACGAGCAAGCCGCCGGAGTTCAGCAGCGTAATGGCATGGCGCAGAAGACGTTCCTGCAGTGCTGCGAGCTTGGCGATATCCTCGGCGCCCTTTGTCCAGAGCACGTCGGGATGCCTGCGGGTCGTACCCGTCGACGAGCAAGGCGCGTCGAGAAGAATCGCGTCGAAGCGCTCGGACGATTCGAATTTCGTAAGATCCACCGCAATCGTCTCAGCCTTCAGACCAAGCCGCTCGAGATTTGAGCGCAGACGCTTCAACCGGTTTTCAGATTGGTCAATTGCTGTCACCTTACCGCCGGCAAGGATGAGCTGCGCAGTCTTGCCGCCTGGCGCGGCGCACAAATCGGCTACACGTTTGCCGGTGAGATCACCGAAGAGCTTTGCGGGGATGCTTGCAGCCGTATCCTGGACCCACCATTCACCTTCTTCGAAACCGGCAAGCGAAGGAATGCTGCCTTCAAAAGCGGAAAGCCGCACGCCGCCGGTCGGAAGCACGATGCCATTGAGACGGCCAGCCCAACCTTCTGCGTCGGATTTCACCGTGATATCGATGGCCGCCGGCTCAAGCTGGGATTCGGAAACAGCGAGCGCCGGCTCTTTTCCATAAGCTTTTGCGAGTCGCTCGATGAACCAGGCAGGCATGGGCGGAATGTTTGCGACATCTGCAAGGATGCGCTCTTTCTCACGGCCGACACGACGCAGAACAGCGTTGACGAGCTTGGCAAAACGCCGATTACGCGGATCCTGATTGGCCTGCTCGACAGCGAGGTCGACAGCCGAGTGATCGGGAACATCGAGGTAGAGAATTTGCGCTGCGCCGACGGCAAGCAGATGGTGAAGCGCGCGAGCACCTTCAGGCAGCGGCGTTTCAAGAAGCGAGGCAATGGCCGCATCGATGCGTGGCAGATGCCGGAGCGTCGTATTCAGGATCGCACGCACCAGCGCGCGGTCGCTTTCCCCAAGCGCTTTGTAAGCCGGATTTCCATGCTCATGATCGAGCGCGCCATCGAGCGGCAGTTTCTTGTCGACGACAGCGGCAAGGATCTTTGCGGCAGCGGCACGCGCCAGCAGGCCGGGTTTTACCGGTGCCGGTGCTGAGCGTTCTGCGGAAGGTTTAGGTTTGCGAGCTGGCTTCTTCCTGCCGTCTGAATTCAAGACCACGGACCCTTTGGCGGTTGCGAGTCACCGCGGCCCGAACCGGTATTCGGGACCGAGCGCGATTTGCGGGTCGGATTAGCAGCGCGAACCGGCGGCGTCGAGAGGTCGAAGCCTCCGCGCGCCATTTCTTGCAGGGCCGCGATACGGTTTTCGGTGTCCGGATGGGTCGAAAACAAGTTGTCCATACGCTCGCCGGAGAGCGGGTTGATGATGAACATATGCGCTGTAGCCGGATTACGCTCCGCATCGTAGTTCGGCACATGCGCCGCGCCGCGGGCAATCTTGCCAAGCGCTGAAGCCAGCCACAAGGGATTGCCGCAGATCTCGGCTCCACGCCTGTCGGCCGAATATTCGCGCGTACGGCTGATCGCCATCTGCACCAGCATGGCGGCAAGTGGCGCGACGATCATTGCGACAAGCACGCCGACGAAACCAAGGGGATTGTTGTTATTCTCGCGATTCCCGCCGAAGAAGAACGCGAAATTGCCTAGCATGGAGATCGCACCGGCAAGCGTGGCGGTGATTGTCATCGTCAGCGTGTCGCGGTTCTGGACGTGGGCCAGCTCATGCGCCATCACGCCTGCGACCTCTTCCGGCGAAAGGGCAGCAAGCAAGCCGGTCGACGCGGCAACCGCGGCATTTTCGGGGTTGCGGCCAGTTGCAAAAGCATTCGGCTGAGGGTTGTCGTAGAGATAGACCTTCGGCATTGGCAGACCGGCGTTACGAGCGAGATCGCGCACGATCCGGTAAAATTCCGGGGCATTGCGCTCATCGACCTCCTGGGCACGATAGGCTGACAGCACCATTCGGTCAGCATTCCAGTAGGAGAAGAAATTCATGCCGGCGGCGATGAGAAAGGCGATTATCATTCCACCTCGGCCGCCGATCAAAAAACCGACAAACATGAAAAGCGCCGTCATGAAGGCAAGCAACATGGCAGTACGCATGAGGTTCATGAGAGATCTCCATTTCCTTGATTGCGGCACGATGCTTTAAATCCTGGCGCCGGCGCATTATCATTTGGTTATTCGCCAGCCATTTTCAATATTTTCAGGCGGGAGAGCAGTATGCAGACGGCCGATAATGACAACGCAGAAGTTCCGGTGCCCGAGGGTTCCGAGCCGCCACGCAAGATGCTTTCCCCTGCCGCAAGGCGTGCGCTGGCCGAAGCCGAAGAACGCCGTAAAAATGCCAAGCCTGTGGAACTGCCGCCGGAGATTGGCGGACGGGGCGGGGCGGAACCTTCCCGGTTCGGCGACTATGAAATCAATGGCCGTGCGATCGATTTCTAAGCAAATATTCCTATTGACTTGGGAGCATAATGGGAATTTATTCCTTTTATGTTCAAATTCCCGATTTTCCTTTTGTGCCTCTCAGCCGTACCGGCCCTTGCCGCGCGGGACGAGATCGACGGGCCGGTTTCGGCCAGGATTATCCGGATCATCGACGGAGATACGCTGCTGGTCGCCGCGACACCCTGGCCACAGCAGACGATGGAGGTCTATGTCCGCATCCGCGGCATCGATGCGCCGGAGATGCATTCGAGCTGCCCGGCGATCAGAAAAGCTGGCCTGGATGCGCGCTCCGCACTGGAGCAGATGACATCGGGCATCGTGGATATCAAACTGACCGAAATCAGCGGCGACAAATATTTCGGGCGTATCCTCGCCAACGTCACATTCGCAGACGGACGAAATCCCGCACAGGACCTTCTTACAGGAGGCCTAGTCCGCGCCTACGATGGTGGCCGCAAGCCACGGATTCCCTGTGCGGAAGAATAGGGCCGCCCTGGGTAGTAGAGCGGCCACGAAACTCAGGCCGTAGCCTTGTTCTGCCGATTGGCGATCAAATCGTCCACGACGGCCGGATCTGCCAACGTCGAGGTGTCGCCGAGCGAACCAAAATCATCCTCGGCAATCTTGCGCAGGATACGGCGCATGATCTTGCCGGAACGGGTCTTCGGAAGGCCCGGGGCGAACTGGATCTTGTCGGGTGCGGCGATCGGCCCAATTTCGGCACGCACATGCTTGACGAGTTGCTGACGCAGTTCATCCGTCCCCTCATTGCCCGCCATGAGCGTAACGTAACAATAAATGCCCTGACCCTTGATCGGATGCGGGTAACCCACAACGGCGGCTTCCGAGACGAGATTGTGCGAAACGAGAGCGGATTCCACTTCCGCCGTACCGAGGCGATGGCCGGATACATTCAGAACGTCGTCGACGCGGCCCGTGATCCAGTAATAGCCGTCCTCGTCGCGACGGCAGCCATCACCCGTGAAATACTTGCCCTTGTAAGTGGAGAAATAGGTTTGGATGAAGCGCTCGTGGTCGCCATAGACCGTGCGCATTTGGCCCGGCCAGCTATCGGTGATGCAAAGATTACCGTCGGCGGCACCTTCCAGCACCTTACCCTCATTGTCGACGAGTTGCGGCTTGACGCCGAAGAAGGGCTTCGTGGCCGAACCGGGCTTGAGATCGGTGGCACCCGGCAACGGCGTGATCATATGACCGCCGGTTTCCGTCTGCCACCAGGTATCGATGACAGGGCAGCGCTTATCTCCGACAACGTTGTAATACCATTCCCAAGCTTCCGGATTGATCGGCTCGCCGACGGTGCCGAGCAGGCGCAGGCTTTCGCGGGAAGAGCGCGTCACGAAATGGTCGCCGGCGCCCATGAGCGAGCGGATGGCCGTCGGTGCCGTGTAGAAGATATTGACCTTGTGCTTGTCGATGATTTCCCAGAAGCGGCCCTGGTCCGGGAAGTTCGGCACGCCTTCGAACATCAACGTCGTAGCACAGTTCGCGAGCGGCCCGTAGACGATATAGGAATGGCCGGTGACCCAGCCGACGTCGGCAGTGCACCAGTAAATATCACCGGGGTGATAATCGAAGACATATTCATGCGTCATCGCCACATAGACGAGGTAACCGCCCGTCGTATGCAGGACACCCTTCGGCTTGCCCGTCGAGCCCGAGGTGTAAAGAATGAAGAGCGGATCTTCGGCCTTCATCTTCACCGGCGGGCATTCAGCCTTCACCGTGGCGATTTCCTGATGGTACCAGAGGTCACGGCCTGGCGCCCAACCCGTCTTGCCGCCGGTGCGGCGCACGACAAGAACCTTGTTGACCGTCACATGCTGACGGGCGGCAATATGGATGGCCGTATCCGTATTGTCTTTCAGCGGCACCGGCTTTCCGCCCCGGATACCTTCGTCGCAGGTGATGACGAACGTGGATTCACAGTCAACGATACGGCCGGCCAGCGCTTCCGGCGAGAAGCCGCCGAAGACGACCGAATGCACCGCACCGATACGCGCGCAAGCAAGCATCGCATAGGCCGCTTCCGGAATCATCGGCATGTAGATGGTGACCCGATCACCCTTCTTGACACCATGCTTCTTCAAGACGTTCGCCATGCGGCAGACATGCTCGTAGAGCTCGTTATAGGTGATCTTCTTGTCGATATAGGGATTGTCACCTTCGAAGATGATGGCGGTCTGGTTGCCGTTCGTCTTCAGGTGACGGTCGATGCAATTGTAGGAAACATTGGTCTGGCCGTCTTCGAACCACTTGATCGAGACTTTTCCGGTGAAGGATGTATTCTTGACCTTGGTATAAGGCTTGAACCAGTCGATCCGCTTGCCGTGTTTGCCCCAGAACTTGTCGGGGTTTTCAATGCTTTCCTCGTACCATTGCTCGTACTTCGCCTGATCGATCAGCGCACGGGTCTTCACCGGTTTGGAAACCGGATAGATCTTCTCCGACATGGAACTCCTCCTCACAAGGCTATGCAACGGCCGACGGTTTCGACGCAGCGGCCGGGACTCGAATTGCGCAATTCATATCAGGTAGTCTGATGACGGCAATTAGACAAAGGTCATTTCATTTCTGAAGAATTGCAATTCTGCGACAGTGCGATTATATAGCGCCATATTTCCCGGACATTGTGGTGACAATCCACGGACCGCGACACCGGCGCGGACGACAGAAGGACTATATCCATGGCTCAACAACTGCTCATGCCGAAGGCGACTGCCATCTGGCTCGTCGACAATACAGCCCTGTCTTTCGACCAGATCGCTCAGTTCTGCAAACTGCATCCGCTCGAAGTCAAGGCGATTGCCGATGGTGAAGCCGCGCAAGGCATCAAGGGCCTGGACCCGATCGCAACCGGCCAGCTTTCCCGCGACGAAATCGCTCGTGCCGAGGGCAACCCGAACTACAAGCTGAAGCTTTCGGAGCCGAAGGTCCGCGTGCCGGAATCCAAGCGCCGCGGCCCGCGCTATACACCGGTTTCCAAGCGCCAGGACCGCCCGAACGCCATTCTCTGGCTGGTTCGCAACCATCCGGAACTGAAGGATGCCCAGATCTCGCGTCTCGTCGGCACCACCAAATCGACGATCGAGCAGATCCGCGAGCGCACCCACTGGAATTCCGCAAACCTCGCACCGATGGACCCAGTCACGCTCGGCCTCTGCAGCCAGATCGATCTCGACCTGGAAGTGGAAAAGGCTTCCAAGGGCCGACCGCTCCCGACCGCTGCCGAACTCGGCGCGACGCTGCAGTCCGCTCAGGAAACCGAGCGCCTGACGCCGAGTTACGAGCGTGAGGAAGAAAAGGAAATCGATGCCGATGCCGTCTTCCGGAAGCTGAGCTCGCTGCGCTCGACCTCCAAAGACGAGGATGAAGACGATAAGTTTTAAGATCGTCAGATCCTGAAAAATAACCCCGCCAATGGCGGGGTTTTTTGTTGGAGTTCTCCCGCCTGCCTTTAGCTGCGGAAGAGCGAGAGAATATTTTGGGCAGAGGAATTCGCGATCGAGAGAGACTGGATCGCAAGCTGCTGTTGCGTCTGCAGCGCGGAAAGCTTGGAGGATTCTTCTTCCATATCTGCGTCGACAAGGCGGCCGATACCGGAGTCGATAGAATCACCCAGTGCGCTGACGAAGGTTTCCTGCAACTGAATTCTGGTCGAAATCGAGCCGAGCTGCGAGCCTGCATTCGTCATGGCCTGGAGCACGAGTTCTACGCCTGAGAGCGCTCCATCGAGCTGGCCTTGCGTGAAGCTGGTGATATCGAGCGCGTAGATCGATGGCATGACAATAACCGTGCCGCCATAGGTCCCGTTGAACGCAGTGCCGATGATGCCGCTCGTCGTCTGGATCGTGCCATTGCTGTTCATCCCAAACAGGACATTGCCAAGCGTGCCGTCATTCAGCACATAGTCCGTCATCTTGACGGAAACTGCATTCGAACCGTCGCGAACGAAGGAGGAGACGACGCTCTTCGTGCCCGAAGCGCCAGCAACCCAGTTTTCGCCGGAGAAAGATGCCGACTGGGCAATGCTCACGAGCTGCTCTTGCAGCTGATCGATTTCTTCCTGAACTTTGGTCTTGTCGACACCCTTTTCCGTGGCCGCGACGATCTTTGCCTTGATTTCCGTGACGACGTCGATGGCGTTGTCCATGGCGGTATAGGCAGTGTCGACCTTGGCAGCACCGAGGCCGAGAGCGTCAGAAACAGCCGAGAGAGCCTTGTTGTCCGAACGCATGGTCGTTGCGATCGACCAATAGGCAGCGTTATCAGCAGCCTTGTCGATGCGATAGCCGGAGGAAACGCGGCCCTGAGTGTCCTTGAGGCTGTCGTTTACGCCGCGCAGGGTCTGCAGCGCTGCCATAGCAGCGTTGTTGGTAAGGATGCTTGTCATGTTCCGTTTTCCGCGATCGAAGTGAAAGGGGTCATCCGGACAAGTCCGGTAACGGCGACGCTTCATGCAAAACCCGAGAGAGCTGGGTCATTGCCGTTAACGAATGGTTGCACCCAACATAGTTAATAATTCCTCAATTAGGCTTGCGGAAAATTTAATTTAAGCTCTCGTTAGGGCTTGCGGCAGCAATCGATCGGCTTTGGAAAAGCGCGAGGGATCATCAAAAATTTTTCAATGATTAAAAAAGCTTAGAATATCACCACGAGGATTGCTCGGTTTGGCGTTAACCAGAGAAATCGCCTCCTTAAACTTTTCTTCGTATTAATGAATATTATCGCTTTCCAAACAACGGCAGCTGGATACCCACTTGAATCATGAAGGCTCCTTCTGATTCGCAGAGTGCCTCTTCCGCTATTCGTTAACGTGCGCCGAAAATCGCCGAACCAACGCGTACGCTGGTGGCGCCGAACGCAATGGCAGTTTCATAATCGCCGGACATGCCCATCGAAAGCTTTTTGACGCCGCATTTTTCGGCAAGCTTGGCGAGCAGGGCAAAGTGCGGACCGGGATTTTCTTCCGCCGGCGGGATACACATGAGCCCCTCGATGGCAAGGCCGAGCTCATCGCGGCAGAAATTTACGAAAGCCGCTGCGTCGTCCGGCGCTATGCCGGCCTTCTGTGGCTCGAGCCCAGTGTTGACCTGCACATAGAGACGCAGCGCCTTGTCCTGCCGCTTCATTTCCTCAGCTATGACGCGGGCAATCTTTTCACGGTCGACGGTTTCGATGACGTCGAAGAGCGCAACTGCTTCGGCAGCCTTATTGGATTGCAGCGGACCGATGAGGTGTAGCTCGATACCAGGTATTTCTTTTTTCAGGTCCGGCCATTTTCCCTGGCTTTCCTGAACGCGGTTTTCTCCGAAGACGCGCTGGCCCGCCTCGATTGCCAGGCGAATGGTATCGGCCTCAAACGTCTTTGAGACAGCCACGAGCTCGACGGAGCGTGCAGCGCGACCGGCATCCCGCTCTGCTGCGGCGATCTTGGACCGCACTTCGTTCAATCGCTCTTGAAGTTCCATCGCTCTGCCCCGACATCACGCATAATTCCACTGCCAATGCACTAATCACCCGCAGTGGCCTTGCCAAGACTTGTCTCCACGAAATCGCTCCACAGCCGAGATCGAACACCTGAAGCGCCCGCAAAACTTGACGCTTGGTTGGTTTCATGGTGAAGGTCTCGACCAACCTCCCCTGATTTTCCGGAAATTCTGATACTATGGCTACCGAACGTTACAATCCGCGCGATGCTGAGCCCCGCTGGCAGCAAAAATGGAACGAGGAAAAGGTCTTCGAGACCGACAACTCCGATCCGCGCGAGAAATATTACGTCCTCGAGATGTTCCCGTATCCGTCGGGCCGTATCCACATGGGCCATGTTCGCAACTATGCGATGGGCGACGTGGTGGCGCGCTACAAACGCGCCCGCGGCTACAACGTCCTCCATCCGATGGGCTGGGACGCCTTCGGCATGCCGGCAGAAAATGCGGCGATGGAGCGCGGCGTACACCCCGCCTCGTGGACTTATCAGAACATCAGCTCGATGAAGGCGCAGCTGAAGGCCATGGGCCTGTCGCTGGACTGGTCGCGCGAATTCGCCACCTGCGATGTTGAATACTATCAGCAGCAACAGCATCTCTTCCTGGATTTCCTGGAAAAGGGCCTCGTCTATCGCAAGCAGTCCAAGGTTAATTGGGACCCGGTCGACAATACCGTCCTCGCCAACGAACAGGTCATCGACGGCCGCGGCTGGCGCTCTGGCGCGCTGGTAGAACAACGCGAGCTGACGCAATGGTTCTTCAAGATCACCGATTTCAGCCAGGATCTGCTGGATGCGCTCGACACGCTCGACCAGTGGCCGGAAAAAGTGCGCCTGATGCAGAAGAACTGGATCGGCCGCTCCGAAGGTCTGACGATCCGCTGGGAAATCGTTCCGGAAACTGCGCCTGCCGGCGAAACCGAGGTGACGGTCTACACAACGCGCCCCGATACGCTGTTCGGCGCTTCCTTCCTGGCGATCGCTGCCGATCATCCGCTTGCCAAGGAGATGGCGGGCAAAAATGCTGATATCGAGGCTTTTTGCGAGGAATGCCGCCGCGCTGGCACCTCTCTTGCCGCGCTCGAGACGGCCGAGAAGAGGGGTATGGATACCGGCATTCGCGTGAAGCACCCGCTCGACCCATCCTGGGAGCTGCCGGTCTACGTCGCCAACTTCGTTCTGATGGATTATGGCACAGGCGCCATCTTCGGCTGCCCCTCCGGCGACCAACGAGACCTGGATTTCGCACGCAAATATGGTCTGCCGGTCGTACCGGTCGTCATGCCGAAAGACGGCGATGCCGCAACCTTCACCGTCGGCGAAGTCGCATACGACGGCGAGGGCCTGATGATCAACTCGCGCTTCCTTGATGGCAAGACGACAGACGAAGCTTTCCAGATCGTCGCCGACAAGCTGTCTTCCACCCTGCTCGGCAATGCACCGCAGGGCGAGCGCAAGGTCAACTTCCGTCTGCGCGACTGGGGCATTTCCCGCCAGCGTTACTGGGGTTGTCCGATCCCGGTCATCCATTGCGAGGATTGCGGCGTCGTGCCGGTTCAGAAGAAGGACCTGCCGGTAAAGCTGCCGCAAGACGTGACCTTCGACCAGCCCGGCAACCCGCTGGACCGTCACCCGACCTGGCGTCACGTCGCCTGCCCGCAATGCGGCAAGGATGCGCGCCGTGAAACGGATACGATGGATACCTTCGTCGATTCGAGCTGGTACTTCACCCGCTTCACGGCACCCTGGGAGAAGCAGCCGACCGACCCGGCTGCCGCCAATCGGTGGCTGCCGGTCGACCAGTACATTGGCGGTATCGAGCACGCGATCCTGCATCTGCTCTACTCGCGCTTCTTCACCCGCGCGATGCGTGAAACCGGACATGTAGATGTCAAGGAGCCTTTCAAGGGCCTCTTCACTCAAGGCATGGTGGTCCACGAAACCTATAGCCGTGGTGCCGGCATGCACCGCGAATGGGTTTCGCCCGCCGACATCCGCATCGAGGAGATCGACGGAAAGCGCAGCGCCTATCTGCTGGAAGGTGGCGAGGAAATCACCATCGGCTCGATCGAAAAGATGTCGAAGTCGAAGAAAAATGTCGTGGATCCCGATGATATCATTGCATCCTACGGCGCCGACACTGCCCGCTTCTTCGTCCTGTCGGATTCTCCACCAGAGCGCGACGTGATCTGGTCGGAAGCCGGTGTTGAAGGTGCTCATCGCTTCACACAGCGTCTGTGGCGCCTGATTTCCGAAGCAGCCGAAGTACTCTCTGCCGTGGAACCGAAGCCGGCGAAAGAAGGCGAGGCGCTGGCAATTTCTCAGCTCGCCCACAAGACGCTGAAGGCGGTCCAGAACGACTATGACCGGCTCTGGTTCAACAAGGCTGTCGCGCGTATCTACGAACTCGTCAACGCCTTGGCGGGCCCACTGACGAAGATTGCAGCCGGCGAGGGTGATGCAGCCTATCGGGCTGCGATCCGCGACGCGGCCGAGATCCTGATTCAGATCGTCGCACCAATGACCCCGCATTTGGCGGAAGAATGCTGGATGACGCTCGGCAACAAAGATCTGATCGCCAATACGGCCTGGCCGCACTATGACGAAGCCCTCGTCGTGGAGAACGACGTGATCCTTCCTGTGCAGATCAACGGCAAGAAGCGCGCCGAATTGACAATTTCTCGCGACGCAGATCAGAATGCCGTCACCGGAGCCGTGCTGGAATTGGACGCGGTGAAGAATGTCTTAAACGGTCAGGCACCGAAAAAAATCATCGTGGTTCCACAAAGGATTGTAAACATTGTCGTCTGATTTCGCCCGCAAGCTTGCGCGCCGCGCCGGCATCGTAACGATTCTCGTCTCCACGGCATTCCTTTCCGCTTGTCAGGTTCGGCCGCTCTATTCCGAAAGCACGGGCGTTACAGCGAAGCTTGGCTCTGTCGGCTTTTCCGAAGCAAGTACGCGTGTCGGGCAAGAAGTTCGCAACCATCTGATCTTCCTGGCCTCCCGCGGTGCCGGTGAACCTGAGAAGCCCGATTATATGGTTGATATGCAGGTTTCGTCCTATGTTGCCGACACCTTGCTCGTTCAGTCCTCGGATACGTCCCGTGCAGGACGTGCCACGGTGACAGTCAGCTATACGTTGCGGACGACGAAGGACAATCGGATCATCAAGGCAGGCAGCCGTTCTGCAACGTCTCTGCTTGACTTTCCGAGCCAGGAATTCGCTAAGCAGAGAGCAATTCTCGATGCCGAAAATCGCGCCGCCAATCAGGCGGCCGAGTTCGTAGGAGCGGATCTGGCCGCCGCGCTCAGCCGCTAAGGGAGCGGCGGCGTGGCGGAAATCAAATCTCATGAGTTTGAAGGGTTTCTGCAGAGATCTGCGCGCCAGTATCGCATTTATCTGATCTATGGTCCAGATCGCGGGCTCGTTTCCGAGCGGGCTGGCATACTCGCCGGAAAGACGGGTATCGATCAGAACGATCCCTTCTCTCTCACCAAGCTTGATGTCAGCGATCTTCAGAGAGAGCCTGGTCGCTTGGTCGATGAAGCCCAGTCCATTGGCCTTTTCGGCGGTGAAAAACTGATATGGGTGAGGGGGGCTGCAAACGAGAAACATCTCATCGATGCTATCGCCTTTCTAGGCGGCACTTCCCTGGAGGCAGCCAGTATCATCGTTGAAGCAGGCGACCTGAAGAAGGGGTCAGCCCTGCGTAAAACGGTCGAGGCCGCGCGGACCGCTGTCGCTATCCCCTGCTACGCCGACGATGGCCGCGCCTTGAACGCGGTAATCGACAGCGAGCTCTCCGCTGAAGGATTGGGTATAACCCCCGCCGCTAGACAAGCGCTCGTCGCGTTGATCGGCGGAGACAGAATTGCCTCCAGAAATGAGATTCGGAAACTCGCTCTTTATTGCCGGGGCATGGGAACGATCGATGAACATCACGTTACCGAAATAATTGGAGACGCTAGCGCCATTTCCGTCGATGATGCCGTGGATGCGATATTGAGTGGTGACGGCAACAGCTTCCTGCATGCGATGCAGAAAATCACCAGCTCCAAGACCTCGGTTTTTCTGGTTCTTCAAGCCTGCCTTCGGCAATTCCAGCTTCTCGATACGATGCGTGCGGAAATGGACGAGAAGAAACTGCAACCTACACAAATCATGCAGACGCTGGGCAGACATCTTCATTTCCGCCGCAAGCCAATTGTGGAACAGGCGTTAAGAAACTGGAGCGCCGACGCTATCTCCCGTGAGACAAAACGTCTGCAGGCAGCTGTCCTGCAAACAAGACAGCGTCAAATCCTCGAAGACAGCATCGCCATGCAAACGTTGCTTTCCACACTGCAGTCAGGAAGACGCTCCCAAGCTTGATCAGCGGCGCTCCAGAAGCCGGCAGACCTCCTCGAGCTGTTCCAAGGATTTATAGGAAATACGGATCTGGCCGCCGTAGGTCTTGTGATTAATGGACACATCAAGCCCAAGCGCATCCGACAGCGTCCGCTCCAGCGCCAATGTATCGGAATCCTTCTGGTTCTTCTGAACGGGCGCCTGTGGCTCGGACTGCGCCTTGATGTCGTGCTGCGCGAGCTTCTCAGCATCGCGTACTGACATACCCTTGGAGACGATTGTGCGCGCGAGTGCGGCGGGATCCGACGTGGAGACCAAAGCGCGCGCATGACCAGCGGAAAGACTCCCAGCAGCCAGCATGTCACGGACCGGCTCAGGCAGCTTCAACAGGCGCAAAGAATTGGCGACGTGGCTGCGGCTCTTGCCGATGATCTCACCGAGATCATTTTGAGTATATCCATACTCAGCGATGAGCTGCTCATAGCCCAGCGCTTCTTCGAGAGCATTGAGATCGGAACGTTGGACGTTCTCAACGATCGCAATTTCCAGCGCCGTTTTGTCATCTACATCCCTGATGATAACAGGAATTTCGATCAAACCCGCCAACTGAGCGGCACGCCAGCGTCTTTCGCCGGCTATGATTTCATAGCGATCCCGCGCGAGTGTTCTGACGACGATCGGCTGAACGATGCCGTGCTGGCGAATCGAGCTCGCGAGGTCGTGAAGCTCGGCATCATCGAAGAAACGGCGAGGGTTGCGAGGATTGCGAGTGACGAACTCGATGGGGATCATTCGGTCGGCGCTGACCGCAGTCCGTTCCGCATCTGCCGGAACGGGCTGATCCATTTCACCAATGAGGGCTGCAAGGCCGCGGCCAAGCCGTCTTTTCGATGTATCGTCATTCATGTTTAAAACTCGCTCACGATGTCATGCACTCTTCAAGCTGCCAATCTCTGCCGCTCCCGCTGGATGACTTCTGACGCGAGCTGCAAATAAGCTTGACTGCCGGCACACTTGAGATCGTAAAGAATCGCCGGTTTGCCGTAGGAGGGCGCCTCTGAAACACGAACATTACGCGGGATAAGTGTGTGATACACTTTCTCCCCAAGGTGAGTGCGCACATCATTGACGACCTGCTGCGCCAGATTGTTACGAGCATCGAACATCGTCAGCACGATGCCCTGGATATCGAGCTGCGGGTTGACCGTACGGCGCACCTGATTGACAGTCTCCAAAAGCTGACTCAATCCCTCGAGCGCGAAGAACTCGCATTGCAATGGCACCAATACGGAATGGGCAGCCGCCATAGCATTCATTGTCAAGAGATTGAAAGAGGGCGGGCAGTCCAGGAGAATGTAAGAAAATGATAGGGCCTCGGCGGAAGACAGGGCCTTTCTGAGCTTGAAGACGCGATCGCTCTGCTGAGAGATCTCCATTTCCACCCCGAGAAGATCCATCGTCGACGGAACAATGAACAGATTGGGAACGGCCGTCTCCAAAGCGGTCTCAGCAACACCAGCGTCTGCAACCATCAGGTCATAAGAGGAAAGCTTGCGATCGCGACGATCGATACCCAAACCAGTGCTTGCATTTCCCTGGGGGTCAAGATCGATGATCAGCACCCGCTCGCCGATGGCAGCAAGAGCGGTAGCCAAATTAATTGCGGTGGTTGTCTTGCCAACGCCGCCCTTCTGATTTGCGATGGTGATAATCCGATTACGTTCGCCAGCCATTGCCGCAATATCCGCTTTGTTAAACCAAGCGCCGAAGGTTTGATATTTCGAGAATTACAGAATCTCGCTCAACGACGCTATTGTGTTCTACCAGATCGAACGCCCAGCGACTATGAGCTTTCTGAATTTCCCTCTGGTAATCCCGACCTTTATGAAAATAGGCACGATTATTTCCATTGCCGACCATCCAAGGCGATGCATATTCGACCAGCTTGTTGAGATCAGCGAGGGCCCGAGCGGAGACAGCGTCGCAGGAAGGGACAATAGCAAACGCATCTTCGATACGAATGGCATGCACCTCACCCCGCGCCTCGGTTTCCCTTAAGGCTGTTCGTAGGAATGCCGCCTTTTTATTATTGCTTTCAACCAGATGGACCCAGCCAGCCTGCTGTTCCGCCAGAAAAATCGCGGTAATCACACCGGGGAACCCGCCACCACTTCCAAGATCGACCCATGTCTGTGGCTGAGGGGAGATCTGGAATATCTGTGCGCTATCCGCGATATGCCGGTTCCACATGTCGTCCAACGTGGAGGGAGCGACAAGGTTGATAGTCTTGGCCCATTTTGTGAAGAGCGCCGCGAAATGCTGCAAACGCTCTTGTGTTTCACGTGAAACACGTAGTCCGTTCAATTCCATCCGAGAGACTCTCAAACCCTGCAGCAATTATGCGACTTGCTTACCGGTACGGTCGTGGCGGCGTAGATGTACCAGCAAGAGAGAAATCGCCGCCGGTGTCATGCCCTCCACTTTAAGGGCCTGGGCGATATTTGCAGGCCTCTGTACGCTGAGCTTAATTTTCAGTTCGTTCGAAAGCCCCGACAAGACGCTGTAATCGAAATCGACCGGGATTAGGCGCGCCTCGTCGCGTCGCTGCACCTCGATAGCAGCAGCCTGACGATCCATATATACGGAGTAACTTGCTTCGATCTCTAAGGCTTCCATTACCTTTTTCGAAATAGAGCCCAAGCCTTCCCATACTTTGCCCAAATCCTGGAAGCCATATACAGGGTAGGAGAGAAGTTCATAGGCCGTCCGCCGTTGGCCATCCAGATTGAGATTGAGGCCGGCCCGACGTGCTTCACTAGGTGTTACTGACAAAGATTGCAGCAGCGCTCTCGCATCCTGAAGCGCGCCCTGGTATGCGAGGAATCGCTTGCGCCGGTCCGCGGAAATGCATCCAAGTTCAATTGCCGCTGGCGTAAGTCGTGCGTCAGCGTTATCCGCCCGGAGGGTCAATCGGTACTCGGCCCGCGACGTGAACATTCGATACGGCTCCGTAACACCTTGCGAAGTCAAATCATCAATCATAACGCCAATGTAGGAGTTTGTGCGGCTGAATACGAAGGGAGCGGAGTTGCTACTTGATAGAGCTGCGTTGAGACCAGCCGCCAGCCCCTGCGCGCCGGCCTCTTCATAGCCGGTGGTGCCGTTGATCTGACCAGCAAGAAAAAGCCCTGGAAGCTTTTTGACTTCTAGTGTCGCCGATAGCTCCCGCGGATCCACATGATCGTATTCAATCGCGTAACCGGGATGCAAGATCTCTACCTGTTCGAGTCCCGGGATTGTCCTGATAAACGCAGCCTGCACGTCGGCTGGAAGTGATGTCGAAATGCCGTTGGGATAAATCGTATCATCATCTAATCCCTCTGGCTCCAGGAAGATTTGATGCCCGTCACGCTCACCGAACTTGACAAGCTTGTCCTCGATTGACGGACAATAGCGGGGGCCTACACCCTCGATCTGACCGGAATACATCGCCGATTTATGAAGATTCTCCACGATGATCCGATGAGTTGCCTCGGTCGTGCGCGTAACCCCGCATTCGACTTGTTGATTCACAATGCGGTCCGTCATGAAAGAAAAGGGAATCAGCTCATCGTCAGCCGCTTGACGCCCCACCGACTCCCAGTCGACCGTTTTTCCATTCAGACGCGCCGGCGTCCCGGTCTTCAGCCGCCCCAGTTTCAGACCCAACCGAGCAAGTGTCGCCGAAAGCCCGAGGGAAGGCGCCTCACCCGTTCGACCAGCAGGAGTCTTTTCAGTTCCGATATGAATAAGACCGCGTAAGAACGTGCCTGTCGTGATAACGACGGACGAGCTCGCGAAAAGTCTTCCATCCTTCATTATTACGCCTGCGACTCGATTGTCTCTAATATCGAGGTCAAACGCATCGCCCTCCACTATTTCAAGGGTGTCGATCGCCTCAATGGCGCCAAGCATTGCGAGGCGATAGAGTTTGCGATCAGCTTGGGTCCGCGGTCCGCGAACTGCCGCACCTTTCTTCTTATTCAACATACGAAACTGGATGCCGGCTGCATCGGCAACACGGCCCATGAGACCATCCATTGCGTCGATCTCACGTACCAAATGTCCTTTACCGAGCCCGCCAATGGCTGGATTGCAAGACATGACACCGATCGTGTCGCGACGATGCGTGATCAACGCAGTTTTTGCACCCATTCTTGCGGCCGCTGCCGCTGCTTCCGATCCCGCATGACCGCCGCCGATCACAATAACATCATAACTATTGGCGCTCATGCGCTACTCCAAAAGGTTTCACGTGAAACCATTCACAGTGAACAGGGTTTACTGTTCCACGTGAATCATTTCCCGATACAAAACTCCGAAAAGATGACACCAAGAAGGTCTTCGACATCAACATGTCCGGTAATGTGCCCCAAATGATCACCAGCAAGCCTCAAATATTCGGCCCTGATCTCTAGGCTCATCTCGTTATGATCAATTGCTTGCGATAGGGCGGCCAAGCATTTCGAGAGCGAATCCCTGTGCCGCTCTCGTGTCGGAACGGACAAGGATAATCCCCCAAACTTCCGTTCGATGAACGATGAAACATAATCCCTCAGTTCCGGAAGACCCTGGCCCGTCTTTGTGGAAATCTCAAGGCCATACGATCCTGTCGATGGATATAGATCGTGCTTGGTGCCAACAATAACATGCGATGAAGCGCGTTCCAAGTCGGCAGGATCGACCGGTTGCGGGGCTCCTTTGTCGATCAGAAAGAGAACAAGGTCCGCATCGTTCAGCGCCATCTGCGCTCTTCTGATACCCTCTCTCTCTACGACATCAACCGTGTCGCGCAGGCCGGCTGTATCGTAGAGCTTGACCAGATAGCCATTCAGATTGATGTCTACATGGAGCACATCACGCGTGGTTCCAGCGATCTCAGTAACGATCGCCACGTCCCTTTGCGCAAACCAGTTCATCAAGCTTGATTTGCCCGCATTCGGCGCCCCGGCAATCACTACCCTGAAACCATCGCGAACGACTTCGCCCACGTCGGCATGCGACAAATGATCTTCCACCTCGCTCCGGAGCTGAGCCAGCGATGTCCAGACCTGATCAGAAACAGATCCGGGAACGTCGTCTTCGTCCGGAAAATCAAGTTCGGCCTCTATCAGGGCGCGAGAACGTGTAATTCGTTCCGCCCACGAATCATATAGTCGCGAAAGGCCACCTCTGCTCTGTTCAAGCGCCAAACGACGCTGCATTTCAGTTTCGGCTGCGATAAGGTCCGCTAATCCCTCAACTTCCACGAGATCGAGCTTACCGTTTTCAAAAGCACGCCGACTGAATTCACCTTCCATCGCCAGCCGGGTCTGCGGGAACGACGCCAACTCCCTCAAGAGGGCCGATATCACAGCTTTAGAACCGTGGACCTGGAACTCCGCCGAGTCTTCGCCAGTGAACGAGGCCGGACCCGCAAAAAAGAGGACCAATCCGGCGTCGATGACTAAATCGTTCCGCGAACGAATCGTTCGGTAGGCGGCCGATCGTGGTGAGGGGACATCACCGATTAACCGTTCCAGTATCTGACGGGTCTGCGGACCGCTGACACGAACAACAGACACGCCTGACGGCGGAGCGCCACTAGAAAGCGCAAATATGGTATCGTTCCACATTTCCATCTTCTGCCTACTAGTTCGTTTTCGAATCAATCCGAAACAGAAAAGGCTGGCGGTCGCATAACGACTCACCAGCCTCAATCTGAGGGATCCGGCTAATAATCAAGTATTCATCGAGTCGAAGAAATCCCCATTATTCTTCGTCTGCTTCAGCTTGTCGATGAGGAACTCAATCGCGTCGGTCGTTCCCATCGGAGCGAGGATGCGACGCAGGACAAAAATCTTCTGAAGATCCTGCCGTGGAACAAGAAGATCTTCCTTACGCGTACCGGACTTGAGAATATCCATGGCCGGGAAGATACGCTTGTCGGCCACCTTACGATCGAGGACGATTTCCGAGTTACCGGTACCCTTGAATTCTTCGAAGATGACTTCGTCCATACGGCTTCCGGTGTCGATCAGCGCTGTCGCAATAATGGTCAGCGAACCACCTTCTTCGATATTGCGTGCTGCACCGAAGAAACGCTTCGGGCGCTGCAGGGCATTCGCGTCAACACCACCAGTCAGAACCTTACCCGAAGAGGGAACCACTGTATTATAAGCACGACCAAGGCGGGTAATGGAGTCCAGCAGAATGACGACATCTCGGCCGTGTTCCACAAGGCGTTTGGCCTTTTCGATCACCATCTCGGCGACCTGGACATGGCGCACCGCTGGCTCGTCGAATGTGGAAGAAATGACTTCGCCGCGGACCGAGCGCTGCATATCCGTGACTTCTTCCGGGCGCTCATCGATCAGCAGAACGATCAGATAGCATTCGGGATGGTTCGCGGTGATCGAATGAGCAATGTTCTGCAGAAGAACCGTCTTACCTGTACGCGGCGGAGCGACGATCAGGCCACGTTGTCCTTTGCCGAGAGGTGCCACGAGATCAATGACGCGCGGCGAGAGATCCTTGGAGGTTGGAACATCGAGTTCCATCTTGAAACGCTCGTTCGGATAAAGCGGCGTCAGGTTGTCGAAGTGGACCTTGTGACGGATCTTTTCCGGATCGTCGAAATTGATCGTGTTGACCTTCAGAAGCGCAAAATAGCGTTCGCCTTCTTTCGGACCGCGGATCGGACCCTCAACCGTATCGCCCGTCTTCAGCGAGAAACGGCGGATCTGCGAAGGGGAGATGTAGATATCGTCCGGGCCGGGCAAATAGTTCGCATTTGCGGAACGGAGAAACCCGAAACCATCCTGAAGGACCTCAACGACGCCTTCGCCGATGATTTCGATGTCCTGACTGGCAAGAACTTTGAGGATTGCAAACATGAGCTCCTGCTTGCGCATAGTGCTCGCATTCTCGACCTCGAGCGATTCGGCAAAAGCCAGAAGATCAGTCGGGGATTTACTCTTAAGTTCCTGAAGCTTCATTTCAGCCATGAAGTGACCAATACTCTTTATTTTAGAAGGGGAAAGGCGATGTTGGGTCGTATTCGGTACTGCGAAGGGCTCGCAGGCGACTGAACTCTACACACATGCCACGAAGATGAGATGGGCGGAAAATAGCGAGTCGGGACCCGCCCCGCAAGGGGGTTGCTTAAAATCCCTGAAATTTAAGCTGTACCATCTCTCGCCTCAAAAAGGCTTTACCACAACAAGGATCACGATGAGGATCATGAGCAAAGTCGGCGCCTCGTTCATGAAGCGCCAATAGCGAGCCGAACGACGGTTTTCATCCCGTTCAAACGCCCGCACAGCCCTGCTGAAAAAGACATGAACGATGGTCAGAAGGACAACCAGCGCAATCTTTGCGTGCAACCAGCCGCCCTGAAAACCATAGACGGACCAGGCAAGATAAAGACCAAAAATCCAGGTCAGCATCATGGCCGGGTTCATGATAATCCTGAGCAACCGGCGCTCCATCACCTTAAAGGTTTCGGATTGAACAGAGCCGGGTTCTGCATCTGTGTGATAGATGAAAAGCCGCGGCATGTAGAAAAGCCCAGCCATCCACGAGATCACGGCAATGATATGGAGCGCCTTGATCCAGAGATAGAGATTGTCCGGGTTCCAAACGAAAAGCCCGACGGCCAGAAGTGCAAAGAAAATTAGCGCAAAATGCGCCCGCCGGCGGGCGTAGGCGCCCGACCTTTCATCGGCCTGCCTCTCCATCACGAAACTCCCGTGCCGCGCACGCGCTCGACAAGCAGTCGTACATTCTCCGGGTCTGCCTGTGGCGTGATACCATGACCGAGATTGAAGATCAGCGGTCCATTTCCAAGCACCTGGAGAATATCGTCGATACCTTCCTCGAGTGAACGACCACCGGCAACGACACGCATCGGATCGAGATTGCCTTGAACTGGTCCATCCTTCTGCAGTTCGGCTGCAAAGGTGAGTGGGACGGACCAGTCGAGCCCGATTGCATCCGCGCCCGTCTTCTGCCGGTAGGTCTTGAGCAGGCAGCCTGCACCCTTGGCGAAGGCGATGATCCGCGCCTGTGGCCGACGCGCCCTGATGGAAGCAATCATGCGGGCAACGGGGCGGACAGCAAAAGCTTCAAATTCCTTCTCACCGAGAACACCGGCCCAAGAATCGAAGATCTGCACTGCATCAGCACCCGCATCAATCTGCGCCACGAGGTAGTCAGCTGAAACATCGGCAAGAAGCATCAGCAAATGTTCGAAAGCACGCGGATGCTTATAGGCAAAGAGACGGGCAGGCGCCTGGTCCGGCGTGCCATGACCGGCAATCATATAGGTAGCCACTGTCCACGGCGCTCCGCAGAAACCGAGAAGCGTCGTCTCCGCTGGAAGCTCGTTTCTCAGCCGCCTCACGGTCTCCAGGACCGGCTGCAGGTAATTGACGACATTCTCTCCATCGAGACCCGCAATACCCGCCTCATCAATCGGATCCATTTCCGGACCGTGTCCTTCGGTAAAGCGCACGTTGCGCTTCATCGCATCGGGGATCACCAGAATATCGGAAAACAGGATGGCAGCATCAAAGCCGTAGCGTCGTATTGGTTGGAGCGTAACCTCAACGGCATGTTCCGGCGAATAACAGAGGTCGAGGAAACTTCCCGCCTTGGCGCGCGTTTCTCTGTACTCCGGCAGATAGCGGCCTGCCTGTCTCATCAGCCAGAGAGGAGGTGGGCTCAGTGTTTCACCGTCGAGAACCCGCATGATTTTCCGGCGCATTTTGTTCAAGCGCTTCTTCCCTATAAAAATCCAAAGATATTTTAAAAGATTTCTATTTCTTAGAGTCGGTGTCTATCAAGGATTAATATCGATCCACCGACAGCGCTATTTGTCACGGCGAACGCGAGTAGCAGGTACAAAAATTGCTGGATGATCTCAAAAGCCGAGGAAAGCCGAAATCTGATAAAGATTTTAGAAGCTTCGTCTGGTGCAATTTGAAATCCTCTTTGTGGATAAGTTGTGAATTCCGGCAAAGCTTTTGGACATGGTCCACATCCTCCACAAGCAGCTAGAAGATGACATCGCCAAATCCGGAATGTGGAAAAGGGGGCATGTTTTCCCTTGCCTCCATCCTGGCTCGCCCATTAGCTCTTCGCTATCCAGTCTTTTCAACAGGCAGCGGAAAATAGCGTGGAGAACAGAACCAACTTCTTTCATCTGCATTTGATTTCTGACTCCACCGGAGAGACTCTGATCTCGGCCGGCCGAGCCGCATCGGCGCAATTCAAGTCCGCCCAGCCAATCGAGCACGTCTATCCGTTGATCCGGAATCGCAAGCAGCTGATGCCGGTTCTCCAGGCAATCGACAATGAACCGGGCATCGTGCTCTACACGATTGTTGACCGCGATCTTGCTAGCCTCATCGACGAGCGTTGTGCGGAAATGGGGGTTGCATCCGTCAACGTCCTGGAGCCGGTCATCGGCGCATTCCAGATCTATCTCGGCGCCCCGTCAAGACGCCGCGTCGGCGCGCAACATGTCATGAATGCCGGATATTTCGCCCGTATCGAAGCCCTAAACTTCACAATGGATCATGACGACGGTCAGATGCACGAGGATTATAACGAGGCCGATGTCGTCATTGTCGGCATCAGCCGCACATCAAAAACGCCGACCAGCATCTATCTCGCAAACCGCGGCATCAAAACTGCCAATATACCGATCGTCTACGGTGTGCCTCTCCCAGAGGGTCTGCTGACCGCAACCAAGCCTCTGATCGTCTGTCTCATCGCCACCACCGACCGGATCTCTCAAGTTCGGGAAAACCGTCTGCTCGGAACAACACCTGGTTTCGACCGTGAGCACTATACCGACCGCGCGGCAATCTCGGAGGAACTGAAATATGCGCGCTCGCTCTGTGCCCGGCATAATTGGCCGATGATCGATGTAACGAGGCGTTCGATCGAAGAAACGGCGGCAGCCATCGTTGCCCTGCGACCGAAGCTGCGTTAAGCGCTGAACAACCGAATTGCTGTCGAGGACTTGGATGAAACCGAAGCTCGTTCTTGCATCGTCGAGTCCGTTCCGGCGTATGCTGATGGAAAATGCCGGCCTCACATTCGAAGCGCATGCCGCCCAGATAGATGAGCGGGCAATCGAGGCGCCTTTGGAAAAATCGGGTGCAACGCCGGATGAAGTGGCGCTCGTACTGGCGGAAGCAAAGGCGAGATATGTCAGCCAGCAGTTCACCGGTGCGCTGACCATCGGTTCGGATCAGACGATGTCCCTCGTCTCGCAGGTCTTTCACAAACCACAAGACATGGCTGATGCTGCCAATCATCTGCGTACCCTCGCGGGTAAGACACATCGCTTGAACAGCGCGGTGACAATCATCAGAGATGGTGAGGTCTTATGGCGGCATATTTCTCACGCTGAGCTGACCATGCGGCCGCTAACAAACGATTTCATTGCGCGCCATCTGGAGCGCGTCGGCACGAAGGCACTGGCGAGCGTCGGCGCCTATCAACTCGAAGGGGAAGGGATCCAGCTGTTCGAGAAGATCGACGGCGACTATTTCACGATCCTCGGCCTGCCGATGTTACCACTCCTTGCAAAACTCCGGGAACTGGATGCGATCGATGGATGATTCACGTGAAACACTGGGACCGAAAGCGTTTGTCACGGGCTTTCCCGTCAGGCATTCGCGCTCGCCATTGATCCACGGTTACTGGCTGAAGACACTCGGTCTGCCGGGCAGCTACCGCGCCCATGAGGTCGCTCCGGAAAACTTTGAGAATTTTATCGCCTCCCTGAAGGACGGCAGCGCCGGCTTCATTGGTGGCAACGTTACGATCCCTCACAAGGAATTGGCCTTCAAACTGGCCGATCAGCCGGATGAACTCTCAGAAGAACTCGGCGCCTCGAATACACTGTGGCTGGAGGACGGAAAACTTCTCGCCACCAACACGGATGGCCGCGGCTTCACCGCCAATCTCGATGAACGGCATCCAGGCTGGGACCGGCACGACAGGGCCGTGATCTTCGGCGCCGGCGGCGCAAGCCGCGCCGTCATCCAGGCGGTCCGCGACCGCGGCTTCAAGGAAATCCACGTCGTCAATCGCACGGTCGAACGGGCGCGGGAACTGGCCGACCGGTTCGGTCCGAAGGTTCAAGCCCATCCGATGGCAGCCCTCGGTGAAGTGATGAAAGGGGCAGGGCTGTTCATCAACACCACCTCTCTCGGCATGGACGGCGAGGCAGCACCTGCGATCGATTTCTCGCCACTGGCTCCGGATGCCGTCGTCACCGACATCGTCTACGTGCCGCTGAAAACCCCGATCCTCGCCCAGGCGGAGGAACAAGGTTTTGCCATTGTCGATGGACTCGGCATGCTGCTGCATCAGGCCGTGCCGGGATTTGAAAAGTGGTTCGGCAAACGGCCCGTCGTCGACGAGACCCTGCGGGCTTTGATCATTGCGGATATGGAAAAACATTAATGCTGAAGATCGGCCTCACCGGCTCCATCGGAATGGGCAAGTCGACGGCAGCGAAGCTTTTTGCCGAAGCTGGTGTCCCGGTTAACGACTCAGACGCGGTTGTCCATGATCTCTATGCTGGCGAGGCAGCCCCATTGGTTGATGCCGCGTTTCCCGGCACGATGAAAAACGGTGCCGTCGACCGCCAGGAGCTTGGCCGACAGCTGGCACAGAATCCTGACGGTTTCAAAAGACTGGAGCAGATCGTTCATCCCCTGGTGCGCAAACGGGAAATCGAATTCCTGCAGCGTGAGAAGGAAGCGGGGGCTGAGATGGTTGTCCTCGATATCCCCCTACTTTTCGAAACCGGCGCCGAGCAGAGGGTCGATGCTGTTGTCGTCGTCAGTGCCGATCCACAGATTCAGCGCAAGAGGGTGCTTGCGCGCCCGAACATGACGGAAGAAAAATTCAATATGATTCTCTCCCGCCAGATATCAGATGCGGAAAAACGCCGTCGCGCTGACTACATCGTGGACAGCAGCCATAGCATTGAGACGGCAAGGAAACAGGTGGCAAATATCATAGCCGAATTGAAGAAGCGGATTGCGGAGGAAGAAGGCCCACATGCGTGAGATTATTTTCGATACGGAAACAACCGGCCTCGATAACCGCATGGACCGCATCATCGAAATCGGCGGCATCGAACTCCTCAATCATTTCCCGACCGGCAGGACGATCCATCTCTTCGTAAACCCCGGCGATCAGAAGGTTCATCCGGATGCGCTGGCCGTCCATGGCATCACCGACGAGTTCTTGAAGGACAAGCCTCCTTTTGCCGACGTCGTCGAGCAGATCCTGGACTTTTTCGGTGACGGCAAATGGATCGCCCATAACGCGACCTTCGACATGGGCTTCGTCAATGCTGAGCTTGCCCGCCTCGGCCTGCCCCCGATCCTGCCTGATCGTGTGGTCGATACGCTGTCGCTTGCCCGGCGCAAGCATCCCATGGGTCCGAATTCTCTCGACGCCCTTTGCCGGCGTTATGGCATCGACAATTCGCACCGGACAAAGCACGGAGCCCTGCTCGACTCCGAACTTTTGGCTGAAGTCTATATCGAGATGATCGGCGGCCGACAGGCTGCACTCGGCCTCGGCGTGGTCGGATCGGCTAGCCAGAACAAGGGTGACGACCTGGTGGAAGAAGTCATGGTGACGGCCATCATGGAACGGCCGAAGCCTCTGGCGCCACGATTGACCGAAGCGGAGGTGCAGGCGCATGACGCCTTGATCGCCAAGCTTGGGTCGAAAGGGATCTGGTCGAAATACGACCAGTTCTCCTGAAATGAAAATGCCCGGGTTTCGCCCGGGCATTCGAGTTTGAGAGCCTGTAAGCCCGACTTAATTCGGAACGGCCTGAACTTTGGAACGGGCCTGCTCTTCGGCAACACGCTGCGCGAACATCTGCGCAAAATCGATCGGATCGATCATCAGCGGCGGGAAGCCGCCATTGCGCGTCACGTCTGCGATAATCTGGCGGGCAAACGGGAAAAGCATGCGCGGGCACTCGATAAAGAGAACCGGCAGCATATGCTCCTGTGGGAAACCCGCAACGCGGAACACGCCGCCATAGACCAGCTCGGTGTGGAATACCGTCTTGTCACCATCCTTGGCTTCAGCAATCAGCGAGAGCACGACGTCGAAATCCGTTTCGGACAGCGGATTGGCATTGACGTTCACATTGATGTTGATCGCCGGCGCCTTGTCACGGGCCTGAAGAGAGCGCGGTGCGCCCGGATTTTCGAAGGAGAGATCCTTGACGTATTGGGCAAGGATCGAGAGTGTCGGGCTTGTTGCACCGTTGCTGTTATTGTCGTCTGCCATGGCTGTTCCTCGAGGGCATTGGTAGTGCCGCCATCTAACATTTCGCGGATAGGCTTACAACCCTGGGCCTCCGGGGCAGGAAACGTGCGGCGGCCTCAGTCGCCGAGCTTTTTGCCGGACCAGGGTGACTTTTCGTTCGGTTCGCGATGATAGTCCTCTTCATCGAGATCGACTACCTTTGAATCGCCAGACTTGCCCGGTCGGCTCCGAAATTCCGGACGCGAGGATGCGGAGAAGCCGTTACCGCTCGTGTCGACCACGACGAAGCGCTTCGCGATCGATCGCCAGAGCAGATTGCGAACCTGGGGGATGAGGAGCAGAATCGCTAATATGTCGGAGAGAAAACCCGGGATGATGAAGAGCAGCGCGGCGATCACATTCATCGCCGGATTGAGTAGTTCCCGCCCGGGCATGGCGCCGGTACGGCCCTCCGCAGACATGCGACGCAGGATGCCTATACCCTGCCTGCGCAGGAGGAAGGAGCCGACGACAAAGCCCAGCACGACGAGGGCAAGCGTTGCGGCAAGCCCGACCGCACGGCCGACAATGACGAAACCGGCAATCTCTGCAAGCGGCAGCAGCAGAACAAAGGCCGGCAGCACGGAAAAACGCATCTCTCTATCCCGAGCGGCTCGGGCTCCTCTTGGCACTGGTGAAGATAACGGCCATGATTTGAATCATCCGTATAGCCGGACTATATGGGGGTAGAAATCAGGGATGTTAACAGCGACAGCGGCGGGATATGAGTTCAAACGACTTCATTACATTGTTTTTTCTGGTAGCGGCGGTGCTGATTTTCTTTCAGCTTCGTTCTGTTCTCGGACGCCGCACAGGAAATGAGAAGCCGCCGCGTGATCTCTATACGCCACGGGATGCCGTGCAGAACGACAGCGCCGATGCCGGCAAGGTCGTAACCCTGCCCCGGCGCGATGTGAATGGGGAAGAGGAAGACCACTTCTCCGCCATCGACGCTTTCGCACCGGCCGGCACGCCGCTGAATGAATCTCTGCGCGCGCTCAACAGAGCTGATCCCTCCTTCGACCCGAAGGAATTCCTGAACGGCGCCCGCATGGCCTACGAGATGATCGTCATGGCTTTCGCCGATGGCGACCGTAAAAGCCTGAAGAACCTTCTCTCCCGTGAAGTCTATGACGGCTTCGATGCAGCAATCAACGATCGCGAGAGCAAGGGTGAGAAGATAAAATCCACCTTCGTCGGCATCGATAAGGCCGAGATCACCCATGCCGAAACCAAGGGCAGCGAGGCGCAGATCACCGTGCGCATCATCAGCCAGCTGATCTCCGCTACCTACGACAAGAACGACGTGCTGATCGAAGGCGACGCCGAGAATGTCGCCGAGGTCAACGATCTCTGGACCTTCGCTCGCGATACCCGCTCGCGCGATCCCAACTGGAAACTCGTCGCGACCGAATCGGAACATGAGTGACGTAGCGGACTTCGCCCTCAAGGCAGTCAGTTTCGACGCATTGGAAGGCTGGGGGAGTGACGATCCCTCCGTTCTTTTTGAAGTCATGGCCTCCTGTCGCCGGCATATTTCCGAGACGAAACCTTATCGTACCGGGTCGCTGGGCCTGACGTCAGCCGACCTCCTTCCATTGCTGGAAGCGGCGGAAAAGTTTCGTCCGTCGTCGGCCGAGGCGGCGCGGCTCTTCTTCGAGAGTCATTGCCAAGCCTTCCGGATCGTCCGAAGAGATGGCGGGAGCGGGTTTGTCACCGCATTCTACGAACCGGAAATCGACGTTGCCGACAGACCGGATGAGGACTTTCGCTTTCCGATCTACCGTCGTCCCGACGATCTGATCGATCTTGACGATCAAAACCGTCCAGCAGACCTGGAACGTTCCTATGCTTTCGGACGCCTTGGTGATGGTCTGATCGACGCCTACCCCGATCGCCGTGCCATCGACCAAGGCTGTCTCGAAGGTCGCGGTCTCGAAATTGCTTGGGCGAGATCGAAAGTCGATCTCTTTTTCGTGCATGTGCAGGGCGCGGCTCGTCTGCGTTACGCCGATGGCAGAATCGGCCGCATCACCTATGCTGCGAAAGCGGGTCATCCCTTTTCGGCGATCGGCAAGTTGCTGATCGATCGCGGTGAGATCGACCGTGCGGCTGTTTCCATGCAGTCCATCCGCGCTTGGCTTGCTGCCCATCCCGACAAGGTCGACGAAGTCCTTTGGCATAACCGATCCTATATTTTCTTCCGCGAAGCTGCGGTGGAGGATCCGAGTGCCGGGCCGATCGCTGCGGCAAAAGTACCGCTGCTTGCCGGACGTTCGCTTGCCGTTGACCGCCTGATCCACACTTTTGGCTTTCCGTTCTTCATCCGCTCCGAAAGGCTGACTCATCTTGATGGTGGCAAGCCGTTTCAGCGATTGATGCTCGCGCTTGACACCGGTTCGGCAATTGTCGGGCCGGCGCGCGGCGATATTTTCACCGGGTCGGGCCATGCTGCCGGTGAATTGGCGGGGACTGTGCGCAACGATGCGGACTTCGCAATTCTCATTCCGAATGCGGCCGCGACGAGGTTCGGCTGATGGCGAAGGACCGCAAGCTCAGTTCGGACGAGAGAATCCTATGGGGCAGGGTGGCTCGCAGTACGCGGCCGATGCCCGGCAAGACAGATGAACTGACTGCGCTCGATACATTTCTGGTCGAGGCCGAGGCGGCGGCTGAGCGGGAGAAGGTCGAAAAGCAGAAGGCGATATCACCTCTTTCGCAGCAGTCCGTAGTGCCGACTCCGGCAAAACAGCCGTCGGGCATCCACCATCCGCTGGAGCGACCGGTCAAGCGCAAGATTGCCAAAGGGAAGTTGGCGCTCGAAGCGCGCGTTGATCTCCACGGAATGGTCCAGAGCGAGGCACACTCCTTCCTGCTTGATTTCCTGGTTCGCGCCCATGAGCGCGGCATGCGGCATGTTCTGGTCATCACCGGCAAAGGCAGCTCCATGGGCAGCGAAGGCGTCTTGAAACGCGCCGTGCCGCTCTGGTTCTCCAAGCCGGAATTCCGCTTTCTGATATCGTCCTATGAGCCTGCGGCCCAGCATCATGGCGGCGAGGGAGCGCTCTATATCCGCCTCTCGCGCCGCGCCGGGGAAAAGTCGTGACCCCGTTTGCTGAAGCAGTCCGCAAGCTACGCGCCCGGAAGGGCGTGACGCAAAAGCAGATGGCTGCGGCCCTGAATGTGTCGCCCGCCTATCTCTCTGCGCTCGAGCATGGGAAACGCGGCGTGCCGAGCTTCGATCTCCTGCAGCGTATCGCTGGCTACTTCAACATCATCTGGGACGAGGCGGAAGAACTCTTCCTCATTGCCGGCTCGTCCGACCCACGTGTGGTCGTCGATACCTCGGGCCTGCCGTCTGAACACACAGAATTTGCCAATCGTCTGGCCAAGCGCATCCGCAGCCTTGACAGCGCAGATATCGCCCAGTTATCCGCGCTTCTTGAAAATGGCGGCAAAGGGGACGGAAAAGCGTCATAATCCCCTGTTTTATGCCTTGTTTTGGGGCCTTGCCATTGGGAACTCGCTGCAAAAAACCTATATTCGACATTGAAAAAGCCGGTGATTCGCAAGGCGCGCCGTTGCTGACTACAACAGGGAAAATCTCGACAGAATGACCGATGCACCCGCGACGGAAAACGGCGTAAACACCGAATATGGCGCAGACTCCATCAAGGTCCTGAAGGGCCTTGATGCCGTGCGCAAGCGCCCCGGCATGTATATCGGCGATACCGACGACGGCTCGGGCCTTCACCACATGGTCTACGAAGTCGTCGACAACGCGATCGATGAAGCGCTGGCCGGCCACGCCGATCTCGTTACCGTTTCGCTCAATCCGGACGGCTCTGTAACCGTTACGGATAACGGCCGCGGCATTCCGACAGCTATCCATAGCGGTGAAGGCGTGTCGGCGGCCGAAGTCATCATGACCCAGCTGCATGCTGGCGGCAAGTTCGACCAGAACTCCTACAAGGTTTCAGGTGGTCTGCATGGCGTCGGCGTTTCGGTTGTCAACGCACTTTCGGTCTGGCTGAAGCTGAAGATCCGTCGTCACGGCAAGATCCATGAGATGAGCTTCACCCATGGAGTTGCGGATGCACCGTTGAGGGTAACCGGTGAAGCCGGCGACGAGACAGGCACGGAAGTCAGCTTTATGCCGAGCTCTGGAACTTTCACCATGACGGAGTTCGACTATGGCACGCTTGAGCACCGTCTGCGTGAACTGGCCTTCCTCAACTCCGGCGTCCGTATCCTGCTGACAGACAAGCGTCATTCCGACATCAAACAGGAAGAGATGATGTATGACGGTGGCCTCGAGGCCTTCGTCTCCTATCTCGATCGCGCCAAGAAGCCGCTTGTTGAAAAGCCGGTCGCGATCCGCGGCGAGAAGGACGGTATCACCGTCGAAGTGGCTATGTGGTGGAACGATAGCTACCATGAGAACGTGCTCTGCTTCACCAACAACATTCCCCAGCGCGATGGTGGCACGCACATGGCCGGTTTCCGCGCTGCGTTGACACGCCAGATCACCTCCTATGCCGATACCTCTGGCATCACCAAGAAGGAAAAGGTGACGCTCACTGGTGACGATTGCCGCGAAGGCCTGACCGCTGTTCTGTCGGTAAAGGTACCGGACCCGAAATTCTCGTCGCAGACCAAGGACAAGCTCGTTTCCTCCGAAGTGCGTCCGGTCGTCGAAAGCCTCGTCAATGAAGCGCTGAGCACTTGGCTCGAAGAACATCCCGCTGAAGCCAAGGTTCTTGTCGGCAAGGTGGTGGAAGCTGCTGCCGCCCGCGAAGCCGCCCGCAAGGCGCGCGAACTGACGCGTCGCAAAGGCGCACTTGATATCGCTTCGCTGCCCGGCAAGCTCGCCGACTGCTCCGAGCGCGATCCGGCCAAATCCGAAGTCTTCCTCGTTGAGGGTGATTCGGCAGGCGGCTCGGCCAAGCAGGGGCGCTCGCGCGAAAATCAGGCAATCCTGCCGCTGCGCGGCAAGATTCTGAATGTCGAGCGCGCCCGTTTCGACAAGATGCTGTCGAGCCAAGAAATCGGCACACTGATCACGGCACTCGGCACCGGCATCGGCAAGGATGAGTTCAACGCCGAAAAGCTGCGCTATCACAAGATCATCATCATGACGGACGCCGACGTCGACGGCGCCCATATTCGCACGCTGCTGCTTACCTTCTTCTTCCGCCAGATGCCCGAGCTGATCGAGCGCGGCCATCTCTATATCGCACAGCCGCCACTTTATAAGGTTTCACGCGGCAAGTCGGTGCAGTACGTCAAGAATGAAAAAGCGCTGGAAGATTATCTGATCGGCCAAGGTCTGGAAGATGCGGCGCTGAAGCTTTCGAGCGGCGAAGTCCGCGTCGGACAGGATCTGAATGAGGTCATTCACGATGCCCTGCGTCTGCGCGCCTTGCTCGATAACCTGCATTCGCGCTACAATCGTGCCGTCGTCGAACAAGCGGCTATCGCCGGTGCCCTCAATGCCGAACTCGTCAGCAATGCGGATCGTGCCCAGGAACTGGCGAATGAAGTCGCCAAGCGACTCGATATTATCGCCGAGGAAACAGAACGCGGCTGGGAAGGCAACCTCACCAGCGAGGGCGGTATACGCTTGGAACGCATGGTTCGCGGCGTCAAGGAAGTCATCGTGCTCGACATGGCGCTGATCGGTTCCCAAGATGCCCGCCTTATCGACCAGCTCACACCGCGTCTGAAGGAAATCTACCAGACGCCACCGGCATTGAGCCGACGCGACGGCGAGGTTGAAATTTCCGGCCCGCGCGCGCTTCTCGATGCTATTTTCGCCAGCGGCCGCAAGGGCCTGACCATGCAGCGCTACAAGGGTCTCGGTGAAATGAATGCCGAACAGCTCTGGGAAACGACGCTCGATCCGAACGTCCGCTCGCTGTTGCAGGTCAAGGTCAGCGATGCGACTGATGCCGACGGCCTTTTTGCCCGCCTGATGGGCGATGAAGTCGAGCCGCGCCGCGAATTCATCCAGGACAACGCACTGAGCGTCGCAAACCTTGATATCTGACCGAAAACCGGTCACGAAAAGCCTCGCAGTCATCGGGCTAGCGGGGCTTTTTATTCGTGATCAATCCTTGCCGACGAAGCGACCGTTGAAGGCGACTTCAGAGAGTGGCTTGCGCTGGCTCGGAAATTCACGCTCCCGATTCCGTTCGGAGAGAGTGCTCTTGTCGGCAATGCGTCCGACGGCAATACCAGCTTCGACGCGATAACCATCTGGCACTTCGAGCTTTTCTTTGATTTCATCATGTTTGATGCCGCCCATGCCATGGGCATAGAAGCCAGAAATGCGAGCCTGGATGGCAAGATGGCCCCAAGCGGCGCCGGCATCAAAAGAGTGCGTATAGCTTGGGCGTCCCTCGCTGCGAGCGCCGGTGAAGCTGCGCGAGACCACGAAGATCAATGCCGAAGCGTTCTTCGCCCATTCCTGGTTGGATTCGACGAGCAGGCTCACGAATTCTTCCCAATGCTTCGAGCCTTTCAATGCGTAGAGGAACCGCCACGGCTGCATGTTTGCCGATGATGGCGCCCAGTGCGCAGCGTCGAGCAGCGTCAGAAGCTGGGCTTCTTCGATGATCTCGCCGGTAAAGGCGCGAGGCGACCAGCGGTCGAGAAACATCGGATCGATTGCATATTCGGATTCGCGGCTATTGGCTTTCGTCATGCTGGCTTCCGGGAGTTGGCGATGGATGGGATTCCATTGCAGAGATTACTTTAGTGATATTTCCGCACCCGCTTGCTTGGCAAGCGCAGTTTGATTGCAGCCGGTGCACGATCTGTTTCCAGAAACTGGCCTTACGCGCGCGAAGAACTCCCGGTAAAGCGGCGTAAATACGATCGATCAGGAGAAGCGGCATGCTGGTGAGTGGCAAATGGACCGAGGATTGGCAGCCGGTCCAGGCAAAGGATGAGAAGGGTGGCTTCGTCCGTCAGATATCGAGCTTCCGCAACTGGGTGACGCCTGACGGCAGTGCAGGCCCGACAGGTGAGGGCGGTTTTGCCGCGGAAGCCGGCCGCTACCATCTCTACGTCGCCTATATTTGCCCCTGGGCTTCGCGCACACTGATCGGCCGCAAGCTCAAAGGGCTGGAAGATATCATCTCGGTTTCGATTGTCGAACCGGCGCTCACCAAGCAGGGCTGGCGTTTTGGCGATTATCCCGGCGCGACTGCAGATGAGGAGAACGGCGCCACCTACATGCACGAGATCTACACGAAGGCGGATGCCGATTTCACCGGACGAGCGACGGTCCCAGCTCTATGGGACAAGAAACGCGCGACAATCGTCAACAACGAATCGTCCGATATTCTGCGCATGCTGAACAGCGGTTTTGGCGATCTCGCCCGCGGCAACATCGATCTTTATCCGGCCGCTCGGCGCAATGCGATTGATGTCTTCAACGAGCGCATCTATCCGTCACTGAACAATGGCGTTTACCGCACCGGCTTTGCGACGACGCAGATTGCCTATGAGGAGGCCTTTGCCGAGGTCTTCGGCTGCCTGGACTGGATCGAACCGCAGCTCGAAGACCGCAAGTTCCTCTTCGCTGACCACCCGACGGAGGCCGATATCCGCCTGTTCGTTACGCTCGTGCGTTTCGATGTCGCCTATCACGGGCTTTTCAAGTGCAACCTGCGGCGTCTGTCCGATTACCCCAACCTCAAGGCCTTCTGCCGGCGGATGCTGGATTGGCCCGGCATTGCCGAGACCGTGAATTTCGATCACATCAAGCGCGGTTATTATTCGATCGAGAGCCTCAACCCCACGCGCATTGTCCCGGTTGGACCGCAACTCGCTGAAATTTTTTAAAGCAGCTCCGGCAAAGGTGCGCAGCGGTTTTGCGCGAATATAAAGCGCTGGAGCATTTTTGCGTTTTGAAGAAAAACAGAAATTCTCTGAGCAGGCGTACCGCTTCCTCGGAAAGGCATAATGACACCGATGAATAATTCGTTCATAGGTGGCGCACTCGCTTTCCATGAGGAGGATATTCATGAAGCTGATGCGCGTTGGAGAAGCGGGCAGCGAAAAGCCGGCCCTGCTCGATGCCGATGGCAAGATCCGTGACCTTTCTGCCCATGTCGCCGATATCGGCGGCGAGGCAATCACGCCGGCAGGCCTTGCAAAAATCGCAGCCCTCGATCCGAAGAGCCTGCCCGAACTAGCCGCCGGCCGTATCGGCGCCTGCGTTGCCGGCACCGGCAAATTCATCTGCATCGGTTTGAACTATTCTGACCACGCAGCAGAAACCGGCGCCACCGTGCCGCCAGAGCCCGTCATCTTCATGAAGGCGACATCGGCGATTGTTGGTCCGAACGACAACGTCCAGATCCCGCGTGGTTCGGAGAAGACCGACTGGGAAGTCGAACTCGGTGTCGTCATCGGCAAGACCGCGAAATATGTTAGCGAAGCCGAAGCGCTGGATTATGTCGCCGGCTACTGCGTCTCCAACGACGTTTCCGAACGCGCCTTCCAGACCGAGCGTTCCGGCCAGTGGACCAAGGGCAAGTCCTGCGACACCTTCGGCCCGATCGGTCCGTGGCTCGTGACCAAGGACGAAGTTGTCAATCCGCAGAACCTTGGCATGTGGCTCAAGGTCAACGGCCAGACGATGCAGGACGGTTCCACCAAGACCATGGTCTACGGCGTCGCCTTCATCGTTTCTTATCTCAGTCAATTCATGTCCCTGCAGCCTGGCGATGTCATCTCGACCGGCACGCCTCCTGGCGTTGGGATGGGCATGAAGCCGCCGCGTTATCTGAAGGACGGCGACGTCGTCGAACTCGGCATCGAAGGGCTCGGCACTCAGAAGCAGCTCTTTGTAGCGGACCGTTAACGGCTTCTCCTACTGAAAAGCTTGAGCTTTATCCAACAAGGTAATGCCGGAGATCAATTTTCCGGCATTTTTCTTTCAGACTGTAATGTTATGTTGCTGTGCAACAAAAACCTGCTAGCCTACGTTGATGTGCCAGCGTTAACGGAAAGAGTCCGGCGCCCTTCAATTGGCGTCGTCTTTGCGGGATAGAGAAAGGTGGCGCCCTTCATGTTCTACCAGCTTTATGAATTGAACCATGCAGCGCTGGCTCCCTTCCGCGCTGCAGCAGATATTATGCGTTTTGCCTATGCCAATCCGCTGAACCCCTTTTCGCAAACCCCGATGGGGCGCACCATTTCGGCCGGTCTCGAAATGTTCGAGCGCACCACGCGCCGTTATGGCAAGCCGGAATTCGGGCTCGACGAAACCCTCGTCGACGGCAGGAAGGTCGTTGTGCGCGAGGAAGTGGTTTGGGCGCGTTCCTTCTGCAATCTCCTGCACTTTTCCCGCGATGTCCCAGCCGGTCACAGTGGTGATCCGCGCATTCTCATAGTAGCACCCATGTCCGGCCACTACGCGACCTTGCTGCGCGGCACCGTCGAGGCACTGCTGCCGAGCGCTGACATTTACATCACCGACTGGTTGGACGCGCGCATGGTGCCGATGACCGAAGGCACCTTCGACCTCTCGGATTACATCGATTACGTCGTCGAGATGCTGCATTTCCTCGGCCATGACACGCATGTTATCGCCGTCTGTCAGCCCTCCGTGCCGGTGTTGGCCGCTGCCGCCATCATGGAAGAGGCCAAGGATCCGCTTGCGCCGTCGTCCATGACCCTGATGGGCGGTCCGATCGACACCCGCATCAATCCGACGGCAGTCAACAAGCTTGCCAAGGAGCGGCCGCTCGAGTGGTTTGCCGATAATGTCATCATGAATGTCCCCTGGCCGCAGCCGGGTTTCATGCGGCCTGTCTATCCAGGCTTCCTGCAGCTTTCCGGCTTCATGTCGATGAACCTTGACCGGCACCTGATCGCCCACAAGGAATTCTTCATGCATCTCGTGAAGAACGATGGCGAGCCCGAAAAGCACCGTGATTTTTACGACGAATATCTCGCCGTCATGGACCTGACTGCGGAATTTTATCTGCAGACCGTTGAACAGGTCTTCATGAAGCATGCGCTGCCGAAGGGTGAACTTATGCATCGCGGCAAGCGCGTCGACCCTTCGGCGATCCACAACGTCGCCTTGCTGACGGTCGAGGGCGAGAACGACGATATCTCGGGCGTCGGTCAGACACAGGCTGCACAGACCATCTGCGTAAATATCCCTAACGAGATGCGCATGCATTACCTGCAGCCGGATGTCGGCCACTACGGCGTCTTCAACGGTTCCCGCTTCCGCCGCGAGATTGCGCCTCGTATCGTCTCCTTCACGCGACAGCATTCCCGCGCGAAGAAGCCGCCGGTCCAGCGTGTCATCAAGGGCGGCAAATCAGCCTGAATTAGGAAACGCTGATTTAATGCTGCCAACTCAAGACCTTGTCCGATTTAACCTGAAATCGTCTTGAAGGCCGGTTCACCGGTAACCATCTGCTTTTTCAGCACTCGGCATCGTGTCGGGTGCTGAACGCGAGGATACCGCACGATGAACCAGTCAGCATTGCTTCGCCCGGATTGGACTCCGGCTACCGTTGCCCTGATGATCCTCGGCTTCATGGTTTTCTGGCCTCTGGGGCTGGCCATGCTTGCCTATATCATCTTCGGCGAGCGGCTGCGTGGCTTCAAGCGTGACGTCAACCAGGCGACGGATGGCTTCTTTGCAGGCTGCCGCCGTTCGCATGGCCGTCACCGCCCGCATTTCTCGACGGGCAACGTCGCCTTCGACGATTGGCGCAAGGCCGAGCTCGATCGCATCGAGGAGGAACGCCGCAAGCTCGATGAAATGCGTCAGGAATTCGATGCCTACCTGCGCGAGCTTCGCCGCGCCAAGGATCAGGAAGAATTCGACCGCTTCATGCGCGAGCGCAAGAACGGCAGACGCGACGACAATGGTCCGGTCGCCGAATACCAGACGCCGTAAGGCAAACACAGAAAGTCTACGGCCGGCATCGCTTCCGATGCCGGTTTTTCTTTGCCCGGATTTCCTCCGAATCGTATAGAAAACTCCTATGTTTCCGCTCCCGAAGATCCGTCGTACGACGAAAAAACCGGCTCCGCCCGAAAAGCGGACGCTGGATGTCGCCGGCCGTCTGATGCCCCTCACGATCAAGCAGCATGACCGGGCAACCCGGATCACACTGCGTATCGAGCCAGGCGGCCGGGCGTTGAAGATGACGGTGCCGAAGGGGCTTGCCGCTCGAGAAGTCAATGCTTTCCTGGACAGGCACCAAGGCTGGCTGCTGACCAAACTTGCGAAATTTTCCACCGATACGGGTCTGTACGATGGCGGCGACATTCTCTTTCGGGGCGTCAAACATCGTATTCAGCACACCGGTAGTCTACGTGGGCTGACCGAGGCCGTCATGATGGACGGTAAAGCAGTACTTCGCGTCAGCGGCATGCCGGAACATATCGGCAGGCGCATCGCCGCCTTCCTAAAAAAAGAAGCGCGCGCCGATCTCGAGAAATTGTCACGCTTGCATGCCGGTTCCATCAAGGCGCCGATACGCTCGATTTCGATGAAGGATACCCGCAGCCGCTGGGGCTCCTGCTCCTCGGAAGGAAACCTGAGTTTCTCGTGGCGCATCGTTATGGCGCCGCCTTCCGTGATCGATTATCTCGCTGCCCATGAGGTCGCGCATCTCAAGGAAATGAACCACGGCCCGCACTTCTGGGCGCTCTGCAAGAAACTTTGCCCGCATATGGAAGAGGCGAAGTCCTGGCTGAAGCGTCATGGCAGCCAATTGCACGCCATAGACTTCGATTAAGTGGACCCGCTAAATGCGGCCGGCATTTGCAAATTGGCTCGACTCTTCGCGCATTTCATGTCACTCCGCTGCCATGAGACCAGATATCAAGATCTGCGGTTTGAAGACGCCTGAGGCCATCGAACGCGCACTGAAGCGCGGCGCGACGCATCTCGGCTTCAATTTTTTCGAAAAGAGCCCGCGCTACGTCGAGCCCGATATTGCCGGCAAACTTGCCGAGCCGGCGCGCGGCAAGGCTAAGATAGTCGCTGTCGTGGTCGATCCGACCAATGATGATCTCGACGAAATCGTTGCGCTTTTGCGTCCCGATATGCTGCAGCTTCACGGCAGCGAGAGTCCCGAGCGCGTGCTGTCCATTAAGGCAGTCTACGGCATCCCCGTTATCAAGGCATTGGCGGTTCGTAGCGCCGACGACCTGAAGCGTGTCGAGGCCTATATAGGCATCGCAGATCGTTTCCTTTTCGATGCCAAGCCGCCGAAAGGGTCCGAACTGCCGGGCGGTAACGGCGTTTCCTTTGATTGGAGCCTGCTCACCTGGCTTGACGGAAGCGTTGACTACATGCTTTCCGGCGGGCTCAACAAGACAAATGTCGGCCAGGCGCTGGCAATCTCCAAGGCGCCGGGTGTCGATACCGCCTCCGGTGTCGAAAGTGCGCCGGGCGTGAAGAGCCCAGAGATGATCGATGAGTTTTTCGATGCGGTTGAACAGGCATGCATGCCTGAAACGACCTCAGGGAGTTGAAAGTGAACGAGACGCCTAAACCGAATTCCTTCCGCGCCGGCCCGGACGAAGACGGCCGCTTCGGCATTTACGGGGGCCGCTTCGTGGCCGAAACCCTGATGCCCTTGATCCTCGATCTGCAGGAAGAGTGGAACAAAGCGAAAGACGATCCGGAATTCCAGGCGGAACTGAAGCATCTCGGCACCCACTATATCGGCCGCCCGAGCCCGCTTTATTATGCTGAGCGCCTGACCCAGCATCTCGGTGGTGCCAAGATCTACTTCAAGCGTGAAGAGCTGAACCATACCGGTTCGCACAAGATCAACAATTGCATCGGTCAGATCCTGCTCGCCAAGCGCATGGGCAAGACGCGTATCATCGCCGAGACCGGTGCCGGACAGCATGGCGTGGCTTCCGCCACCGTCGCCGCCCGCTTCGGCCTACCCTGTGTCGTCTACATGGGCGCCACCGACGTCGAGCGTCAGGCACCGAATGTGTTCCGCATGAAGCTGCTTGGTGCCGAGGTAAAGCCGGTGACTGCCGGCAGCGGCACGCTGAAGGACGCTATGAACGAGGCTCTGCGAGATTGGGTCACCAACGTCGACAGTACCTACTATCTGATCGGCACCGCTGCCGGCCCGCACCCCTATCCGGAAATGGTGCGCGATTTCCAGGCCGTTATCGGCATGGAGGCCAAGCAGCAGATGCTCGAGGCCGAAGGCCGCCTGCCAGATCTCGTTATTGCTGCAGTTGGCGGTGGTTCGAATGCGATCGGCATCTTCCATCCCTTCCTCGATGACAAGGACGTCAAGATCGTCGGCGTTGAGGCCGGCGGCAAGGGCTTGCAGGGCGATGAGCACTGCGCTTCGATCACCGCTGGCTCGCCCGGTGTTCTGCACGGCAACCGCACCTATCTGTTGCAGGACAATGACGGGCAGATCAAGGAAGGCCATTCGATCTCGGCTGGCCTCGATTATCCCGGCATCGGCCCGGAACATTCATGGCTGAACGATATCGGTCGTGCCGAATATGTACCGATCATGGATCATGAAGCGCTCGAAGCCTTCCAAACGCTGACGCGCCTCGAAGGTATCATCCCGGCGCTCGAGCCTTCGCACGCGCTTGCCGAAGTCATCAAGCGCGCGCCCAAGATGGGCAAGGACGAGATCATCTTGATGAACCTCTCCGGCCGCGGCGACAAGGACATCTTCACCGTCGGCAAGATCCTGGGAATGGGTGAGTAAAGAAACATGACCGCACGTATGGATAAACGCTTCGCCGATCTGAAGGCGGAAGGTCGCCCGGCACTCGTAACCTATTTCATGGGCGGCGATCCCGATTACGAGACCTCGCTCGGCATCATGAAGGCGCTGCCGGAGGCTGGCTCCGATATTATCGAACTCGGAATGCCCTTTTCCGACCCCATGGCTGACGGCCCGGCAATCCAGCTCGCCGGCCAGCGCGCGCTGAAGGGCGGCCAGACGCTGAAGAAGACGCTGCAGCTTGCCGCCGACTTCCGCAAGACCAACTACACGACGCCGATCGTCATGATGGGCTACTACAATCCTATCTACATCTACGGCGTCGAGAAGTTTCTCGATGATGCGCTGATTTCCGGCATCGATGGGTTGATCGTCGTCGACCTTCCGCCGGAAATGGATGACGAACTCTGCATTCCTGCGTTGAAGAAGGGCATCAATTTCATTCGCCTTGCAACGCCGACGACGGATGAAAAGCGCCTGCCGACGGTTCTGAAGAATACGTCCGGCTTTGTTTATTACGTCTCGATGACCGGCATTACCGGTTCCGCCCTGCCTGACACATCGCTGGTCGCGGGCGCCGTCAAGCGCATCAAGGAGCATACCGACTTGCCGGTTTGTGTCGGCTTCGGCGTCAAGACGGCAGAGCATGCGAAAGTCATCGGGGCCTCAGCCGACGGTGTGGTTGTCGGTACCGCGATCGTCAATCAGGTAGCCAATACCCTCACAGCGGATGGAAAGGCGACGGCTGATACGGTTCAGGCCGTGGCGACGCTGGTTCGCGGTCTTTCCACAGGAACGCGTTCGGCGCGCCTTGTTGCTGCCGAATAGTTTCCCCACATTGGCACGAGTCAATAGGAGTATTCGAGTTGAACTGGATCACTAACTACGTTCGCCCGCGGATTAATTCCATGCTGGGTCGTCGCGAAGTGCCGGAGAACCTCTGGATCAAGTGCCCGGAAACGGGCGAGATGGTCTTCCACAAGGACCTGGAAAGCAACAAGTGGGTCATTCCCGCCTCCGGCTATCACATGAAGATGCCGGCAAAGGCGCGTCTTGCCGACCTGTTCGACAATGGCGAATACGAGGCCTTGCCGCAGCCGAAAGTCGCTCAAGATCCGCTGAAGTTCCGTGATTCCAAGAAATATATCGACCGTCTGCGCGACAGCCGCCTCAAGACCGAGCAGGAGGATACGATTCTCGCTGGTCTTGGCAACGTACAGGGTCTGAAGCTCGTCGCGGTCGTGCATGAATTCAACTTCATTGGCGGCTCGCTCGGCATGGCCGCCGGCGAAGCGATCATCAAAGCCTTCGAACGCGCGATCGCCGAAAAGTGCCCGCTCGTCATGTTCCCGGCTTCGGGCGGCGCGCGCATGCAGGAAGGCATCATGTCGCTGATGCAGCTTCCGCGCACGACGGTTGCCGTCGACATGCTGAAGGAAGCCGGCCAACCCTATATCGTGGTTCTGACCAACCCGACCACGGGTGGCGTGACCGCATCCTACGCCATGCTTGGTGATATTCATTTGGCCGAACCGGGCGCCGAAATCGGTTTTGCCGGCAAGCGCGTCATCGAACAGACGCTGCGTGAAAAGCTCCCCGAGGGCTTCCAGACCTCGGAATATCTGCTGGAACACGGTGTGGTCGACATGGTCGTCAAGCGTCACGACATTCCCGAGACGCTGGCGCGTCTCCTGAAGATCCTGACCAAGAAGCCGGTTTCGGCTGCAAATGATGCCAATGGGGTGATTGCTCTGGCGGCGAGCGCCTGAGCAGCAGACCTCACAAGATAGGGCGAGGCCGATTACAGACAGAGGCCAGATCGCGGCGAGTGAGGCAGCACAGGAGATCGAAAAGCTCATGGGGCTGTATCCCAAGGGCTACGATCTTTCGTTGGACCGCATCAGGCGCCTGATGGAGGCACTCGGCAATCCCGAGCGCCTCCTTCCTCCCGTAATTCACATCGCTGGCACCAACGGCAAGGGTTCGACATCGGCCTTTTGCCGCGCACTGCTGGAGGCTGGCGGCTACAGTGTTCATGTCCATACGTCCCCGCATCTCGTAAACTGGCACGAGCGCTACCGTCTGGGTGTCGCTGGCGGGCGTGGCCAACTGGTTGACGACGGCGTCTTTGCCGAAGCTTTAAGACGAGTGGTAAAGGCCAATGGTGGTGAGAAGATCACCGTCTTCGAAATCCTGACGGCCGTGACGTTCATTCTGTTTTCCGAACATCCCGCCGATGTGGCGATCATCGAAGTCGGTCTCGGCGGTCGTTTCGATGCGACGAACGTCATCGAGGATCCTGCTGTTTCGGTCATCCTGCCGATTTCACTGGATCATCAGCCCCATCTCGGTGATCGCGTGGAGCTGATTGCTGCGGAAAAGGCCGGCATTATGAAGCGCGGCCATTCCGTCGTCATCGGGCATCAGGAGTATGATGCGGCGCTCGACGTACTGATGTCGACCGCCGAGCGGCTGAACTGCCCGAGCGCTGCCTTCGGCCAGGATTTCATGGCGCATGAAGAATACGGCCGGCTGATCTATCAGGATGAATTCGGTCTCGCGGATCTGCCGTTGCCGCGCCTCCCCGGCCGTCATCAATATGCCAACGCTGCTGCCGCCATCCGTGCCGTCAAGGCTGCTGGCTTCACCGTCACCGAGCCGATGATGGAAAAAGCGATGGGGACGGTGGAATGGCCAGGCCGTCTGCAGAAGCTGACGAAGGGCAGGCTGTTGAGCCATGCACCCGCAAAATCAGAAATCTGGGTCGATGGCGGCCACAATCCAGGGGCCGGTGAAGTGATCGCCGAAGCCATGGCGAATTTCGAAGAGCGTCAACCCCGCCCGCTGTTCCTGATCTCGGGCATGATCAACACCAAGGATCCGGTCGGCTATTTCAAGGCTTTCGCCGGATTGGTGGAAAAGGTCTATTCCGTGCCGATTCGCGGCAGCGAAGCGGCAATCGATCCGGTCATTCTTGCCAACACCGCTTACGATGCCGGCCTCGTAGCAGAACCCATGTCATCCGTGACCGACGCTCTGGATGCAATCGCCTCGGCCGTTGACCCGGCGGCCCCACCGCCCCGCATTCTGATCGGTGGCTCGCTGTATCTCGTCGGCGATGTGCTGGCGGAAAACGGGACACCCCCCAAATGAAAAGCCCGGCATTTGCCGGGCTTTCGCATCCAACTGTCGAGATGTTTAGGCTGCGCTGGAAATCCAGCTGGAAAGCGCCGTCTTCGGCTTTGCGCCGATGGAGATGTCGGCAACTTCGCCGCCCTTGAAGATTGCGAGCGTCGGAATGGAGCGAACGCCGAACTGGGCCGCCAGTTCCGGGTTTTCATCGATGTTGAGCTTGGCAACCTTGACTTTGCCGGCCATTTCCGTGGCGATTTCCTCGAGGCTCGGAGCAATCATTTTGCACGGACCGCACCATTCGGCCCAGAAATCGACGACGACGGGTTCTGCGGATTCCAGAACCTCCGACCGGAAATTGTTGATATCGACCTTAACGGTAGCCATAGGCTGCTCCTTTACCGGGATTTGCTGTTGGACAAGATGTGAGGGTGCGGTGCCGGAATTTCAATGTCCGATATTTCACTTTGTGTTGAGTCCCGCAAGTGCAGATGCCAGGGCCTGCTCACTGAGCGTATGGATGGTGGCATTTTCCGTATAAACCAGCATGCAATCAATCCGTTTGGCCGGATAAAGCGGCTTCAGGATTTCCCGATAGATCGCAAGCTGCGCCTTGTGGGCAAAGGGGATCTTCTCTTCGGACACAGGCGGTACGCGGTTCGTCTTATAGTCCATGATAACGACGCTGTCGGTCAACACGGCAAGCCGGTCGATCCGGCCGGAAACTGCATATTTACGGCCTTCCAGCGTCAAGGTTCCCATGATCGAAATCTCGGCCTGCGCATGGATACTGAAGACAGTCTGGAGCCTTTCGTCCCGCAAAAGCTTCACAACCGAATCGATCAAAGCCTGTCGCTCAGCGGCTGGCCAGAACCGTGCGGCGCGTTCGGCATAACGCTTCGCCGCCTCGGCCCGCTCCTCCGCTGGCATGTCCGGCAGGGCCTGCAGCATCCTGTGAAGGAAACGGCCCTTTTCCAGAGAGCGATCGCTGCCTGCCTGGTCGCCGAAGAGCGGCGAGACGACCAGCAGATCGTCAGCCTCATCATCGATGATCGTGCCGGCGCCGGAAGGACTGAGCGGCCGCGGCAATTGTTTCTGTGGTGGCAGTGGCTGGAACAGAACCGGCGGGACCGTTTCGACGGTTGCCTGTTCCTGGCTGCGATCCATCCGCTCGAAGCTGCGCTCAACCTGTGGCACGCGCCAGCGGACGCCTTCCCATTCTCCATCAGGACCTGAGAAGCTCGCTTTCTGGACGTGCGGATGGTCCCCGCTGAGCGCGGTGGAAATCATCATGTGCCAGGTATCGTTGTTCAGCCGCACGCCGCGATAACCGCAGACGATCAGCCGGTCGGCGGCGCGCGTCATCGCGACATAGAGCAGGCGCCGATATTCCTCTTCAGCAAGAAGCTGGATACGGGCCGCATCGCTCAGCGTAAGCGAGTTGCCGAGATCGCTGACCGGTATCCAGACCGGTATCGGCGGTTCGTCCGGTCCGGCATCGATAAGCCTGAGCTTTGGTAGATGCGTGTGAGTAAAGGCCTTGGAGCCGCCGTCAACGAGGAAGACGATCGGCGCTTCGAGACCCTTAGAGGCGTGCACCGTCATGATGCGCACCTCGTTTCTTCCTTTGTCCTGCTCGCGCTTCACTTCCGGAGCTTCGAGTTCCAGCGTCGATATGAAGGACTGCAGGCCGGGAAGCGCTGACGTCTCGTAATCGAGCGCAAAGGTCAGGAATTCGTCGAGGATATCGCTGACTTCGGTGCCGAGCCGCGCCAGGAATTGCCGCCGCCCGCCATGGCTGCCGAGAACGCGTGCATAGAAGTCATGCACCGAAAGGCTTCGGGACTGGGCGAGAAAAAGCTCCATCCGCGTGACGGCTGATTGGAACCGTTCATTACCGTCGGCGGCATATTTGCGGAGATGCTGCCAGACACTTTCATTGTCGCCGCGCAATGCGGCAACTCCAAAAATATCTTCTTCCGCGAGATCGAAGAGCGGGCTCTTGAGGACGGCGGCAAGCGAGAGATCATCTTCCGGTAGGAGCAGAAAACGGCCGAGCGCCATTAAGTCCTGTACCGCGATATGGCTGGTAAGCACCAATCTGTCGGCGCCGGCCACCGGAATGTCGCCGCGCCGTTTCAGCTCGCGCGTCAGCGCATTGACGAATGCATCGCGTTTGCGCACCAGCACGAGGATATCGCCGGCCTCGATGAAGCGCTCCTTGCCCTTCTCGATAATCGTTTCGCGGCCAACGAGGTTGCCAATCGTATGGGCGATGCGCCGTGCCAGGATAGCGGCCGGGGCGCTTTCGGGCGTGGCGTCAAACGGAGCGGTCCAGTCCTCGTCCTTAATGACGACATCGGGCACGACCATGTCCCAGAGATCGACGGCGCCCGGGTGGCCGATACGGCTCGAACGATGGACGACCGGTTCCATGCCGAGACCCCGGGCGTTATCCGGCGGGGTGAAGATATGATCGACGGCGTGGAGAACGTCGGATGTTGAGCGGAAGGAGAGCGGCAGGCGGACAGTCGAGAAGTCACGGCCGCTGTTCTGTACCCGGCGCTGCGTTCGCTCCTTCTCCTCGGAAAACCGTTCAGGCCGTGCTCCCTGGAAGGAATAGATCGACTGCTTTTCGTCGCCGACAGCAAACAACGTGCGAACCACGGGCCGTGCACTGTCGCCGGAGAAGAAATCCTCCGCCAGAGACTGGATGACGCTCCACTGGATGGGGCTGGTATCCTGGGCCTCGTCGACAAGAATATGGTCGATGCCTTGGTCTAACTTGTAGTGAATCCACGGGCCGACGCCGCTCTTGGTGAGCAGGTCGGCGGTGCGGGTGATCAGGTCTTCGAAGTCGAGATGGCTGCGTTGCTTCTTCAATTCCTCGTAATCACGGTTCAAGCGATCCGCGAGTACGAGAGCGGCGTGGGTTGCCGTGTACATCCGCATCATCTTCAGCTTATCGCGGCAGTTGACGATATGCGCGCGTGCGGAGGCGATCATGTCGGCAAGCTGCGGCGCTTCAGCGAGCATTGCCTTGACGAAGAATTGCCCGTCCGTCTTCGGTTCGCCCTTCGCGGTCAGGAAAACCTTCTCCAGAATTTGCGAGCGGGCAGTGGCGTCGCTTTCTCGCGCCGCCCGCCTCAGCCCTTCAGCAACGTCCTGCGCCTTCGCTCCGCCCTTTCCCGTGGCGAGCGACAGGTAGAGTTCCAGCGCCGCGCCGGTGAGGCTGGGCAGAGGCCAATATTGCTCGGTTAATCCCTCTTCCGTATCATCAGGCGCTATTCTGAGCTTCCGCCGCAGCCATTGGTCGACGTTGCCATGCTGCTCGGCTGCGAGCGTGAAGCGGCGGATCGCATTGCGGTTGGCAACGATCTCGGCGAGCAGGTTTTCGAGCCCCGATTCATCGCCGAGATTGAGCACATAAGCGAAGGCATCAGCAAGATCGCGATCCTTCTCCGGTGCCGTTGCCGTCAGCAGGGAGCGGCGTGCATCGGCGAGCAGCGTCGCGGCCGCTCGATCGTCGAGAACCGAGAAATGGCCGGCGACATTTGCTTCCAGCGGAAACTGGTGCAGCAGAGCTTCGCAGAAGGCGTGAATCGTCTGGATTTTCAGTCCGCCCGGTGTTTCCAGCGCCTTGGCAAATAGGCGTCGTGCTTCCGCAAGCTTTAAGGAATCCGGCTCATGACCTTCAATCTGGGTAATGCGCTCGGCAAGTTCCTCGTCCGGAAGAACCGCCCATTCAGCCAGCCGCTCGAAAACGCGATTCGACATCTCGGAAGCGGCAGCCTTGGTATAAGTGAGGCAAAGGATCGCGGAAGGCCGCGCCCCAGCGAGCAACAGCCGGATGACTCGCTGCGTCAGGACATGCGTCTTGCCTGAGCCAGCATTGGCCGAAACCCAGGCGGAACGTGCGGGGTCGGAGGCAATCGCCTGCTGGATCGTTGTCCAGCTGATCCAGGTGCCGGGATCATCGGCTCCCGGGAGCGCGGTCGGATCAATCATCGCCGCCTCCTTCCGGGTCAGCTGTCGCCCATTCCGCAACGCGGGCGAGATGGTCGTAGTCACCACCAAAATCGAATTGTTGGGCGGGAATTAGCCGTGAGGTAAAGCCCTTTTCGCCCGACTGCAGCAGGGTAACGAATTTCACCAGTTGATCGATCGATTCCTCGGCGAGTTGGATGGCTGACTTTGCCTTGTCGCTATTCGCTTCCTCATTGTTGACCTTGTCGACCAGAAAACGTGTGCCCGGCCGCAGGCGAACATAAAGAAGATCATTGGGAACAAGGCTGCCTGCATCGCGGAAGGCACCGGCCTGAAGTGCCGCCGCCTCAAGGGCAAGTTGCGGGTCGAGCAACGCGCGGGCCTGTGTCGGTGAGGGGTTATAGCCGGTCTTGTAATCAATGATATCGGCGCTATCAGGTCCTTTGATATCGATGCGGTCGGCCACCCCTGTGAGCCGGATATCAATCCCATCAAGCTCAACTCCGCCTCTTACTTCCGTCAGCCGCTTCTGGACATCGGGCTGACGCCCGGCTTCCCACTTGAGGAAGGCACGTGCGACTTCGCGGAAGCGTGGCCGCCAGACGGCGTCGATATGCGGCGGCAGCTTTTCCATGTCGAAGAGCTCGGTCAGAATGACTTCCATCGCCTCTGCCGCTTGCGTCGTTCCGGCGATATGACCCTCGCGGACAAAGCGGTCGATGATCTTATGGTAGAGTATGCCGCGTTCTGCCGGGCCAGGATCGCGATTGAAGGCGTCGACAGGGTCAAGCCGCAGCACACGCCGCGCATAGATCGCATAGGGGTCGCGGCGCAGCCGGCCGACTTCACTGAAGGAATAGGATTTCGGCTGCAACTCTAGCGGCGGTCTGGGCGAGGGCCTTTGCGCCGGTTTCTGGCTATCGCCATGATCGATCTGGCCCGCCCAATGGACGAAACGTGCGCCACGCTCGCGCAATTGCGCTTCGAAACGCTCCCCGCCGAGAGCAAGGAGCCGCTGCAGCCATCGAGAGGCGACGGTCGGTGTCGAGCCTTGACGTAACGCACGTGAATAGATGAGGTGGCGCGTGCCGTTCGCCATCTCGAAATCATGCGCCAGCTGGCCAATACGCCGCTCCGGCGGCTCCAGCCCGATCTCCGTTTTCATCATGCGGGAGATGAAGGGGTTGTTGGCGGTCTGCCCCGGCCATGACCCCTCGTTGAGGCTGCCGAGGATCAGCGTGTCGACATTCTGCAGGCGGGCTTCCAGAGTACCGAAGATAAAGAGACGCGGGTGGCTGAGTGCGCCGGGTTTGACGGCATGTCCGGCCGATAGCGCCTGCATGATATCGATCCATTGCGGCCCATCCGCTTCCATCTGGCCGTCGGTATCGATAATTTCGGCGAGCAGGCCTGCCAGGGCATCGCCCGCCTCGCTGGACCAGAGGCTCGCCAGATTGCCTTGTTCATCGGCGGCGACACTTTCCAGCGCGCGCCCCGTTCGTTCGGCCCATTGTGAGAGCGTGATGCCTTTCGTCTGGCCATCGTAACCGTCTCGCCGCGCCAGCGCCGATGCGACTGGCTCCAGGGCGTGTTGGACCTGCCGGGCAAGTTGTCGAGCCATATCGATTGCCGCTGAGGGAAGCGATTTGCGCCAGACCGGCGCATGCCTGTCGAGCGCTTGTTCCGCAAGCTGGTGGTCGAGCAACGGTTCGAGCGATCCGATATTCACTTCCGCCACACCGCCGCGCAGCGCCAGAACCTCCAGCGCCTCCACGGCGGCGGTCAGAAAGTCTCGCTCCAGCCTGAAGCGGGCAAGTGGATGTTTGAGCAGCGAAACGATGGCAACGGGATCGCCGGGGCGTAGCGTCGCCTCCAGCAGTAATTGCAGCAACGTGCCCTGCGGCGTTGCCGAAAGTGGCGTACCAGCCGAGTCGTCGGCCAGAATGCCGAAACGAGAGAGCTCCGCCATAACCCGGCGCGCAAGATTGCGATCTGGCGTGATGAGCGCAGCCCGGCTTTCGCCCTCCTGGCCCGGCCGCTCGAGCGCAAGCCGCAGGGCAACGGCAATCGCTGTCGCTTCCTCGCGTTCATTGGCCGCTTCGATCATTGAAACATCCGCGAATGCGCTGGTGACCGCTCCCTCGGGCAGATCCCTTTTCCAAGCGCCCCATCCGCTCGTTGCTTCCGACGGCGTGAGCGCGCGGGAGAGCACCTCGGCACGGAACCGGAGGTCAGAATCCGGCTCTTCGATCGGCTGCACATCCTCGCGGGTGAGTTTCAGGCGCTTCAGCAGCACAGCAAGTCCATATTGGGGATGTGTGCGGCTTGCCGGGTTCGCTCGCTGGCCCGGCAGAAGATCGGGGGCGACCAGGCGCCAATGTTCCTCCGGCATGGAAAGATCAAGGCCAGGCAACACGATCACGCCCTCGCGCAGATCTGCCACGGCACGGATAAGGTCGGCAGTGGCAGGAAGGGAGCCGGTCGAACCGGCAATGATGATCGGTCCCGCAGGCTTCACGGTTGAGAGCCGGCCGGCTTCGGCACGCAGGATGGCATTACGATGGCGCGCCGGCGAGGAACGACCGAGCTCGACAAGGCGATCAGGCCAGAAGGCGCTGGCGATCTGAAGAAATTCGGCCGTCAGCTGCCACCAGGCTGCATAATCGCCGGTATCGAGCTTTGCGAGCTCGTTCCATGCAAGGTCCTCGGTTTCGATGGAATCGATCAGTTCCGCCAGATTGCGGGCAAGCCAGATGGCATCGGCCGGGCTCGCGGGGGCGACGAGCGGTGACTCCGAATGGATATGCCGAACGATCTCAGGCAGCTTGTTGCGCCAGGCGAGGATCAGCCGCGCCAGTTCCAGAAGCCGTGCGGTATTGGAAAGCGGCTGGGCAAGATCGATCGTTGCGGGCAGCGCCTCGTCGAAATAGCCGCTATCGTCATCCGTCTCGCCAAGCGGGCGAATGATCGGCAGGATTGCCGATCGGCCCCCGAGCAGATCGACGAATTCCGAGCGCAGGACACGCACTGCGCGTCGCGTCGGCAAATAGATTGTCACCTTGGCAAGTGACAACGGATCGGAAGGGTCATGCCGGAAGAGCGGCGTGAGGCGACCATCGCAAAGCGATGCCGCCAGCGTTCTCAGGAAAGGAACGCCAGACGGGATCGTGAGAATGCGTGGCTGGTGCCTTCCCGCCATCCGTTATGCAAACGTCCGGAACCGCCGGATCGTTTCCTCCGCTTCGTCAATCGCCTCGGGTGTGCCAACAGTCAGCCAATGGCCGTCCATCAACATGCCGAAGAGCCTGCCGCGGGCGATCGCCTTGTCGAAATAGATGTTGAGGTTGAAGGCATCTTCGGGCGCATCGTCAAGCAGCGCAGGGCTCATGACGATCGCACCGGCATAGACGACCGGATTGGAAGGATCGTCGCGGTAGCGGGTCAGCCGGCCGTCGGCGCCAAGGCTGAAGTCATTCTTGCCATTATGCCCTGTCGTGTTTTCGATGCGCACGCAGAGCAGCGCCATATCCATTTGCTCGACATCGAAGAATCCGGCTAAGCGCCTTAAGTTGCTTGGCTGCCCTCCGGGCTCGCCGATCCAGAACAGGTCGGCATTCATAACGAAGACCAAATCGCGATCGAGCAGCTTGAGCCCTTTTTTAAGGCCGCCGCCGGAGTTCATCAGCGCATCGCGCTCGTCGGAAATAAGGATATCGAGCCCACGATAGTTTCTCAGATGGTCTTCCATCTGATCGGCGAAATGATGGACATTGACAGCAGCGCGCTCGACGCCGGCTTCGACCAATGAATCCAGCGTATAGTCGATCATCGGCTTTGCACCGATCTTCACCAGAGGCTTCGGAATCGTGTCGGTAATCGGGCGCATCCGGATTCCGAGCCCCGCGGCCAGTACCATGGCTTGTCTGATAGTCATGCTGATTCGATCTTATGATTCGACGGGTACTATTCCAGCCCTTGCGCACCATTCACGCAAGGGGGCAAGCGCCTCGTGTTGCAGCGCCACCTTCAGGTAAGACAGCGTGCGTGGCATATGTTGCAGATAGCCGGGTTTGCCGTCTCGCTGCAAGAGCCGCACCCAGAGACCCGCAAGTTTGCAGTTGCGTTGTGCCGACATAATGGCCCATGCCTTCATGAATCCGACCTCGTCGAAAACACCTTGGCTCTGCCGGAGCGAAAGATAGTCGTCCATCAGCTGACGGAAGAGATCCGGTTCGATCGTCACGCGCGCGTCTTGGACGATGGAAGCGAGGTCATAGGCGGTCGGTCCGATCATCGCATCCTGGAAGTCGATAATGCCGATCTTGCGAATGCCGTTTTCATGTCCTCGCCAGATGATGTTAGGCGAATGGAAATCGCGCAGCAGCAGGTTCGTTTCAGCTGATTGCAGCGCATCGATCAAGCGATCCCAGATCGCAAGATATTCCTCGCGCTCGGCATCTGTGGGTGGGCTGCCGCGCTTCCAGGCAATATGCCAGTCTAGAACCAGGCGCACCTCCATCTTCATCGCCGTGCGATCGAAGTCCGGAATATGATGCGTGTGCGTGGCTGTAACCGGGATATCATGCGGGATTTGCATCGAATGAAGATGGGCAAGGCAGGCGACGCTTTGCCGATAACGCTCGGCGATTGGCCTCCCGTCGTCATCGAGCACACCGTCGGTGCCGAGATCCTCGATCAGCAGAATGCCCTGCTCGTAATCGACCTTGTAAATCTCCGGTGTTGCAAAACCCCGTGCGCGCAGTGCGTCAGCGATTGCCACGAAAGGATAAGCATTTTCTGCAAGGTGCGCGACTTTGGGGTAGGGCTTGCCGTCCAGAACGGGCGGACCGTCGGGCAACGGCGGCCAGTCCATCAGGATCTTGCGATCGCCCGTCTTCGGATAGATCGATTCATACGCGCGAAGCGATGCGTCGCCGATAAGAAACCGTCGCTTCGCGTCACCGTAGCCGGCATCGGCAAGGAAGTTACGTATCGCCAGCACACGACGGATACGAGCTGCAGTCTTTTCGGGTGCCGTGAGCGTGGCGCGACGGCCGGCGCCTTCATGTTCTAGTCGCAGCGAGACGCACGTTTCAGGCAGTTCACCTTCTGCCATTTCGGGCCACTCGACGAGGCAGATGCCGTTTTCGAGCGCTTCTTCAAAGCCGAGCTCCGTCAGCTCCGAGGGATCGCCGAGCCTGTAGAGGTCGAAATGTGAGACCGGAATGCGCAGCTCGTAGGATTGCACCAGCGTGAAAGTCGGGCTTGGAATCTCCAGCCCATCATCGTCGGCCATGGTGCGCAGAAAGGCACGCGCAAGCGAGGACTTTCCCGCCCCGAGATCACCTGAAAGCGCCAGGCAATCGCGGGCCTTCAGCGCAAGCGCGAGTTCGTTGCCGAGGCGGTTGGTTGCCGCCTCGTTTTCCAGGAAAAGCGAGATGACGTCGCCTTGCGTCATTCGGCGGCGACGGAATGCGGCAGGTTGATGGAAGGGATGCGGCAGGTGACTGTCGTTCCCTTACCTGGCTCGCTGTCGATGCTGACCTCGCCATTATGCAGGCTGACGAAGCTGTCGACGATCGAAAGGCCAAGGCCCGCTCCGCCGCGTTTTCCGCTCTTGGCGCCGGTCGCGAAGCGATCGAAGACCGTAGCGACCATCTCCGGAGAAATGCCGGGGCCACGATCCCGGACGGAGAAGACGAAATCCGTACCTTCCCGGCGGCATTCCAGCGAAATGGATGCGCCTTCAGGTGAGAAATTGGCAGCATTGGTGAGAAGCTTCAGCAGGATCTGCTTCAGCCGTTGCGGATCGGCAACGATCGAGCCGAGATAGGCGGGTGCCGTGATCTCAAGCGAGACGCCGCTTTCCTGCAGCCGGTCGGCGATCTGCATGGAAACGTCGTCGAGGAGATCGGCGAGATCGATTTCCGCGTAGTTAAGCCGCATGATGCCGGCATCGACGGTCGCGAGATCGAGAATATCGTTCACAAGGGTCAGCAGCACCGAAGACGAGGTCGCGATATGGTCGATATATTCGGCCTGCCGTTCGTTCAGCGGGCCGACGCCCGGCGTGCGCAGAAGATCGGTAAAGCCGATGATGTTCGTCAACGGTGAGCGCAATTCGTAGGAGACGTGCTGCACGAAGTCGTTCTTCAGCTCGTCTGCCTTTCGCAGAGCCTCGTTCTTTTCTGTCAGCGCCCTCTCGGCACGAACGCTGTCGGTCATGTTGACGAAGGTCAGCATCGTCTGAGCATTCGGGAGCGGGGTGACGGCAAAATCGAGGACGAGGCCAGACAGCAGTTCGAGCGTTCCCTGGCTGGAACGGCGTTCGTCGTCGAAGCTGGTGATCAGCTCGGCAAAGGTCTTCCAACCGTCCGGCTGGTCATAGGACGGCGCGCAGGCTTCGCCGATGGCGCGGATATGCGTGCCGGGTTTAGCTTCCGATTCGGTAACGCCCCACAGCGCCCGGAAAGCCGGGTTGGAGAGACGGATGCGGCCATCGGGGCCAAAAACGGCAACACCTTCCGACAGATGGTCAATCGTTTCGCCCTGGACTTTCACCAGCGTATTGTAGCGCGTTTCGAGATCGACCTGTTCGGTCAGGTTCTCGAAAACCCAGGTCGCACCGCCCTGCGGATGCGCGGTGGCAAAGACGCGGAGCGTCTGCCCGTTCGGCAGGTGCCAGAGATCGGATTGCGTATCGAGCGAACGATAGACGGAAAGCGCCGTTTCCTTCCACGATTTCCAATTCAGCTGGTCGGGCAGTTTCTTGGCCGCGCGCAGGCGTTCGAGAAGTTCGCTATTGTCGGGCTTGCTTTCGAGGAAAGCGATATCGAACTCCCAAAGCGAAACGAAGGCCTGATTGTAGAACTGCAATCGGCGATCGCCGTCGAAGATGGCGACGGGCGTTGCCAGATGGTCGAGCGTCTCGGCATGGCTTTTCAGCGTCCGCTCCAGCTCGGCCCGAACAGCCTCGACATCGGAGACGTCGACAGCAATACCCGCTGAACCGCTGGGAACCTTGACATCGACCACGTCGAAGAATGTCCGGTTGCCGCGTACGACCGTCGAAATCGTATCATGGAAGGGCGATTCCGGCGTTGCGGTAGCGCGGATGCGCTCACGGGCAACCGTCGTCAGGATTTCACGGCCTTCGGTGACGGCTTGATGAGGCGATTGCGCTTCGACGGCATCGCCATAGGCATGGTTTACCCAGGTCAGCCGTCCGGCAGTATCGCGCTGCCAGGCCGGCATGTCGATGGCGTCGAGCATGGTTTGGAAGGCGGAAATCGAGCTCATCAGTCGATCGCGCTCGATCTTCAGTTCTGCCAGTTCCGCCCGCAGATTGTTGAGTGCAACAAAACGGACAAAAGCACGGCCGCCGGAAACCCGACCCTGCGCCTCGAGCACCTCGTCACGGATGGTCTCGACCACCATGTCGAAGCTTTCCGCCTGCTCGCGAAGACGACCGATTGCCCGCTCCAGCTCGGAAGCCGATCGCGCCTTCAGCCAGAGACCGAAGGCAAGGAATTCATTGTCCTGCGGCGCGCCGGTTTCTGGCGGAAGCTGGCCGAGCAGTTCCGGACGGGCGACGCCGTCCCAGATGACGATGCGCCGATTCTTGTCGGCAATGAGCGCCTGATATTGCGAAATGCGCTGCTGAGCATCCGAAAGCGCAGAGCGGATTTCTCGGCTTTCATTTTCGAGATTGCCGCGCTGACGCACCAGCCACAGCGTCGAAAGCAGCGCAGCCGAAATCACGCCGATGACGACGGAAAGACCAACGACCTGCGAGGAGGTAAACAGATGCGCCGATGCGCCGACATTGGTCGCCGGCTGGGTCAGAGCCGGCCATGCCGGAGTGGCAACAGCGGTGCCGGCAGCGCATAGCTTTGCAATACGTGCCAAAGACCATTGTTTTTGCCTTGCGGTCACAGGGGCCGCGGCAATCTTATATTTTTGGCCTGCCTGAAGCGGGCGGTCAGCGGCGTGAGCGCTATCCTCCGCCTGGCCGGGCAGGCTGTGTTTCATTTCCGACATCCGCGGTATGTCTCCGTCCTTCAATGTGCCGCATTACGACAAGACATCCCATTTTCGTGGAAAACGGAGAGCTCCGACGCCACGAATCAAGTCTCAAAACAATACTTCGTTAGGGAATCGTCGGAAAGAGATCGTCCAAAAAATAAGCTCCGGCATTTGTCAATGCCGGAGCTACCACATCTTGTGGATATTGAAGGTGAAATCAGTATCTGTAGTGGTCGGACTTGAACGGACCCTGCGGCTTCACGCCGATATAGGCAGCCTGCTCTTCGCTAAGCTGGGTAAGCTTCACGCCGAGCTTGTCGAGGTGAAGGCGCGCAACCTTCTCGTCCAGATGCTTCGGCAGGATGTAGACCTTGTTCTCGTACTGACCGGGCTTGGTGAAGAGCTCGATCTGGGCCAGCGTCTGGTTGGTGAACGAGGCCGACATGACGAAGGATGGGTGGCCTGTTGCATTACCGAGGTTGAGGAGGCGGCCTTCGGAGAGAAGGATAATGCGGTTGCCCTTCGGGAACTCGATCAGGTCGACCTGCGGTTTGACGTTGGTCCACTTGAGGTTACGCAGCGCCGCGACTTCGATTTCGTTGTCGAAGTGGCCGATATTGCCGACGATCGCCATGTCCTTCATCTGACGCATGTGATCGATCCGGATGACGTCCTTGTTGCCGGTCGTGGTGATGAAGATATCGGCGGAGGAAACGACATCCTCGAGCAGAACGACTTCATAGCCGTCCATGGCGGCCTGCAGGGCGCAGATCGGATCGGCTTCCGTGACCTTGACGCGGGCGCCGGCGCCGGAGAGCGATGCGGCAGAACCTTTGCCGACGTCGCCGTAACCGCAGACGACGGCGACCTTGCCGGCCATCATCACGTCGGTGCCGCGGCGGATGCCGTCGACCAGCGATTCCTTGCAGCCATACTTGTTATCGAACTTCGACTTGGTGACGGAATCGTTGACGTTGATTGCCGGGAAGGGCAGCAGGCCCTTCTGGCTGAGCTGATAGAGGCGATTGACGCCCGTGGTGGTTTCTTCGGTGACGCCCTTGATGGCATCGCGCTGCTTGGTAAACCAGCCAGGCGTTGCTGTCAGCCGCTTCTTGATCTGGGCGAAGAGAATTTCTTCTTCTTCGGAATGGGGGTTCGAGAGAACGTCCTCACCGGCTTCGGCGCGGGCGCCAAGCAGGATGTACATGGTGGCGTCGCCGCCATCGTCGAGGATCATATTGGATAGGCCGCCATCAGCCCACTGGAATATCTTGTCGGTGTAGTTCCAGTAGTCGACGAGGGATTCACCCTTGATGGCAAATACCGGGATACCGGCGGCGGCGATTGCCGCTGCGGCATGGTCCTGGGTCGAGAAAATGTTGCAGGAAGCCCAGCGAACTTCGGCGCCGAGGGCGACCAATGTCTCGATGAGAACGGCGGTCTGGATCGTCATATGCAGCGAGCCGGTGATGCGCGCGCCCTTCAGCGGTTGGGATTCACCGAATTCAGCACGGGAGGCCATGAGGCCCGGCATTTCGGTTTCGGCGATGGTGATTTCCTTGCGGCCGAAATCTGCAAGGCCGATATCGGCGACGACATAGTCTTTTTCAGTGCTCATAGGGTTCTCCAGGCTGAAAACGTCTCAAAAACATCGCAAGGACGCGACGTGACCGCGCGACGGATCAACGCGTGCGGAATGCACAGCATGTTCGCCGTTTAGCAGGCTTCAACCGGAATGGCAACGGAGATATAAAGAAGTCTTTATATCTTTATATGGCTCTGAAGATCAGATTTCTTCGCCGAACTTGTTTTGGATGAGCTGGTCAAGCGCATCCAGTGCTTCGGCGGCCTGGTTGCCGGTGGCAGAGACGACGACGCTGGAGCCGGGGCTCGCCGCGAGCATCATCAGGCCCATGATGGAGGTGCCGCCAACCGTCATACCATCCTTGGAAACGGTGATCGTCGCGTCGAAGGCGTCGACGGTCTGAACGAATTTCGCGGAGGCACGCGCGTGCAGACCGCGCTTGTTGATGATGAGCAATTCCCGGGAGAGCGACGTCATGAAGGCTTTCTATTTTCCGCTCAGCACCCGGCTCGCGACATTGATGTATTTGCGCCCTGCCTCGGAAGCCTCGGCGAGCGCCTTTTCCATATTGTTTTCGCCGCGCACGCCGGCAAGCTTGATCAGCATCGGCAGGTTGACGCCGGCGATAACTTCGGTGTGGCCGCTGCTCATGACAGAGATTGCGAGATTGGAAGGTGTGCCGCCGAACATGTCGGTGAGAATGACGACGCCGTGGCCATCGTCTGCGCCGGAAACAGCTTCGAGAATGTCCTGTCGTCTTTGGTCCATATCGTCTTCCGGTCCAATGCAGACCGTTTCGATGAATTTCTGAGGACCGACGACGTGCTCTACGGCATGACGAAACTCTTCAGCCAGCTTGCCATGAGTGACAAGCACAAGTCCGATCATGATATTACTGCTCCCAATGGCATACGCAAACGGTGGCCCCAATATCGCAACGCAGCAATTACGTCCACCGGTGGGGGCACATCTTGGCGATCAAAAGCCGAAGTGCAAGATAAAAATATAAATATATAGGCCGTATAGGGCCGTCCGGAAGACCTCAGCTTCCGATTTCCGGCGCTTTTGCCATCAGCACCGCAAGGGGCAGAGAGAGATGGGGCAACAACCGCAATACAGGCAGCTCGAAACCCTCGGCGAGGATGGTGGTTTCCCCCTCTGGAGGGAGCCTGTTCTCACCCGTCGCGCTGCCTGGCAGGATCGCGAAGTGCATCGCCGCCTGGACAATATGGTCATGCCTTATGATGCCGGTTCCGCGCAATTCGATTAGTCCGGCAATGGCAGGCGGGCAGGTGGCAATAAGTGCGCCGTCCTGCTTCGAAAGAAACACCTGATCGTCGGCCACGAGGGCAGAGAAAAGTCCCTGCCTTCGCGCCTCCGCCATGCAGATAAAAGCGGTCATCGACTTGCCCCAGCCTGAGGGGCCGGTGAACAGCAACCCAGTCTTTCCAATGACAATTGCGGTGGCGTGGATGTTGATCATGCCGAGGCATCGGCCGGAAGGGCAAGGATGAAGCGGGCGCCAAGCAGCTTGCCGCTTTCATCGTCGACGATGTTTTCAGCCCGTAACGAGCCGCCATGCGCCTCGGCGATCTGTCGGCTGATGGAAAGCCCGAGGCCGGAATTCTGGCCGAAGCCTTCGGATTCCGGCCGGTCGGTATAAAAGCGCTCGAAGATGCGGTCGATATTCTCGGCCTGGATGCCCGGCCCGTTGTCTTCGATATAGACGACGCAACGGGAGCGGGTGCGGACCAGACGCACAGTGATCTTGCCGTCCTGCTCCGGCACGAAGGAGCGGGCGTTCTCGATAAGGTTAGTGATGATCTGTCCAATACGCAGGTCGTGTCCCTTGACGACGAAGCGCGTCTTGACGTTCGACTTGCGATCCACGACATATTCGATCTCGACCTTCTTCTTGTTGCTGCGGATCTGGCGCGACACCTCGATGAGGTCGCGCAGAAAGACTTCCAGATCCACTGAGCCAGCATCGACGCGCGCAAGCTCGGCATCGAGACGAGAAGCATCCGAGATATCGCTAATCAGACGGTCGAGGCGGCGGACATCGTGCTGGATGACGTCCATTAGCCGCTTCTTGGAATCGTCGGATTTGGCGAGCGGCAGGGTTTCGACGGCGCTGCGCAGCGAGGTCAGCGGGTTCTTCAGCTCATGGCTGACGTCGGCTGCAAAGCTTTCGATCGCATCGATACGGTCGTAGAGAGCTGTCGTCATTTCGCGCAGCGCGATGGAAAGGTTGCCGATCTCGTCCTGACGTACGGAAAAATCAGGGATTTCCTCGCGCTCCTTCGCGCCGCGACGCACCCGGATAGCGGCGGCCGAAAGGCGGCGCAAGGGATTGGCGATCGTCGAGGAGAGAACGAGCGACAAGAGGACGTTCACGAGCGTCGCGACGCCGAAGACGCGCATGATGGCGAGACGCTCGGCATGGACGATATTGTCGATATCGCCAGCCTGCGTCGACAGCAGCAATACGCCGAGCACGGCCCGGAAGCGCTGGATCGGCACCGCGACCGAAACGATCAGCTCGCCCTTTTCCGTCGTGCGCACGACTGCGCCGCGCACACCCGTCAGTGCATTCATCACTTCGGGATAGATAGATCCATCGCCGCCCGGCGCCTCCTTATAGACAGGCAGATTGCCCGGCTGCAGTGCCTTGTTGAAGAGGGCGGTGAACCATTCGCCCCAAGTCTGCTTTTCCTCCTCCACCGGCGGCAGGTCGAAACGCAGAACCTGCCCACGAGAATAAAGGTGACGGGAATCGAGCAGCAGATTGGCATCGGCATCGAAGATGCGGGCGCGCGTGCGGGTCGGCGAGATCAGCCGACGAAGAACAGGCGCTACCTTTTCCGGATCGATCGGGAATTCCAGATCCTCGTCATTTGGCACCGGCGTAATGCTCTGGCCGGCCTGCAGCTCGAGCAGTTTCTGCGGATCGATGGTGATCGAATTCGTATCGACGGAAGCGGAAGCTGAAACCGCACCGGCGATGATTTCGCCCTGCGTCAGCAGACTTTCGACGCGCGCGTCAATCAGCCCCTCGCGAAACTGGTTGAGATAGAGAATACCACCGACGAGAACGAGCAGGGCCGCGAGGTTGAAGAAGACGATGCGGCGCGTCAGGCTCGAGAAAACGGCATTGCCGAAGATACGGCGGATCAGGGTGAAGGGATGCGACCAACGCCGGCCCTTGACGCGGCGCGTGCTTACGCCCTCCGCATCATCCAGATCCCTTTCCTGCACCAACTGTGCCAATGACACCCTTTCGGAGGGCGGGGCCAGCCTGGCAGGCCCGCCACCCTCAATCGTCTCTTGCTGCGCCTTTCGGCGTCAGGCTGCTTCGCGGAAGCGGTAGCCCACTCCGTAAAGCGTTTCAATCATATCAAAGTCCGTATCGACCATCTTGAACTTCTTGCGTAGCCGCTTGATGTGGCTGTCGATGGTGCGGTCATCAACATACACCTGTTCGTCATAGGCGGCATCCATTAGGGCATCGCGGCTTTTCACCACACCCGGCCGCTGCGCAAGCGAATGCAGGATTAGGAATTCGGTAACGGTGAGGGTGACTGGCTCGCCCTTCCAGGTGCAGGTATGGCGCTCCTGGTCCATGACGAGCTGGCCGCGCTCGAGTGAGCGGGCTTGCTGAACCGCGCCGGCCTTCGGCGCGCCAACGACGGCGCCGCCGCCGGCCGCTGCCGCCTCTCGGCTCGACGCGCGGCGCAGAACGGCGCGAACGCGCTCGACCAGCAGGCGCTGGGAGAACGGCTTGGTAATGAAATCGTCGGCGCCCATTTTCAGGCCGAACAGCTCATCGATCTCTTCATCCTTGGAGGTGAGGAAGATGACCGGCATGTCCGACTTCTGGCGAAGGCGGCGAAGCAGCTCCATGCCGTCCATACGCGGCATCTTGATATCGAAGATCGCCAGTTGCGGCGGGCGGGCAAGCAGACCATCCAGCGCCGAAGCGCCATCCGTATAGGTCTCGACCTTATATCCCTCGGCTTCCAGTGCGATCGACACGGAAGTGAGAATATTGCGGTCGTCGTCAACGAGCGCGATTGTCGGCATGGTATTCATCTCCGTCATCAGTGCGCAATCTCCCGGATTTCGTCTCCCCAGGCGGTCTTTAGGACCGGTTGCGCTTATGGAGGATAAAGGTGGAACAAATTGTGGCAAAGATAAAGGGGTAGATTGCCAGCGCTGATCAGGCCGCAATCGTAAGTCGTGCGACAAGTTGTTTCAACAGGACGCCTTCAAACGATTTAAAATGAATTCTCCAGATTTAAATCGATTAATTATCTGATATTGTTATATTTTCTGAAATTATATCTATTGCCATTTAAAATTTCTCCTCTTACTTTCGCGCATATTTTAACGGCCAAGGCGCCTCAGCGAAGGGAAAAGCTATGGAGACGTTCGGAGTTCACAACCAGGCAATCGAGCTGGCGACGATCGGTTTCAGCGACGTACGGAGCGTCCGTTACAACCTTTCCGCCGCTCTTCTCTACGAGGAAGCGATTCGCCGAGGAGAGGCCGAACTGACAGCCCAGGGCGCTCTTCGAGCCACCACTGGCCAGCACACGGGCCGTTCTCCGCGCGACAAGTTCTTCGTCCGCGATGAGAATACGGATGGTCAGATCTGGTGGGACAACAACAAGCCGATGTCGCCGGAGCATTTCGCCCTGCTGCATAAGGACATGTTGGCCCATGCCGTCGGCAAGGATCTTTTCGTGCAGGATCTCATCGGCGGGGCCGACGCGGGCCAGTCGCTGCCGACGCGCGTCGTGACCGAATTTGCCTGGCACTCGCTCTTCATCCGTAATCTGCTGATCCGTCCGAAGGCCGATGCGCTTGCAGATTTTGCGCCGAAGCTGACGATCATCGATCTGCCGAGCTTCAAGGCCGATCCGGAACGCTACGGCTGCCGCACCGAAACGGTGATCGCATGCGATCTGACCAACGGTATCGTTCTGATCGCCGGCACCTCCTATGCCGGCGAGATGAAGAAATCGGTCTTCACTGTGCTGAACTACCTGCTGCCCGCCAAGGGCGTCATGCCGATGCACTGCTCGGCCAATGTCGGCCCGGCAGGTGACGCTGCGGTCTTTTTCGGCCTGTCAGGTACGGGCAAGACGACGCTCTCGGCCGACCCATCCCGCACGCTGATCGGCGACGACGAGCATGGCTGGGGCGAAAACGGCATCTTCAATTTCGAAGGTGGCTGCTACGCCAAGACCATCCGTCTGTCGGCGGAAGCCGAGCCAGAAATCTATGCGACCACTCAACGTTTCGGCACCGTGCTTGAAAACGTCGTCCTCGACGAGAAGCGCGAGCCGGATTTTGACGATGCGTCGCTGACGGAAAATACCCGCTGCGCCTATCCGATGGACTTCATTCCGAACGCATCGGAAACCGGCCTTGCCGGTCATCCGAAGACCATCATCATGCTGACGGCTGATGCTTTCGGCGTGATGCCGCCAATCGCCAAGCTGACACCGGATCAGGCCATGTACCACTTCCTGTCCGGCTACACTGCCAAGGTGGCGGGCACGGAAAAGGGTGTCACGGAGCCGGAAGCGACTTTCTCGACTTGCTTCGGCGCACCTTTCATGCCGCGCCATCCGGCCGAATACGGCAATCTGCTGAAGGAGCTCATCCGGCGCCACGGAGTCGAATGCTGGCTCGTAAACACCGGCTGGACCGGCGGTGCTTACGGTACCGGCAAACGCATGCCGATCAGGGCAACCCGAGCACTGCTGACGGCGGCCCTCTCCGGCGAGCTCGCAAAGGTTGAACTCCGTACGGATCCGAATTTTGGCTTTGCCGTTCCGGTTGCGGTCGAAGGCCTCGATACGGGCATTCTCGACCCGCGCTCGACCTGGGCCGATAAGCCGGCCTACGACGCGCAGGCTGAAAAGTTGGTCTCCATGTTCATCACCAACTTCGCCAAGTTCGAGGATCATGTCGACGGCGGCGTGCGCGACGCAGCGCCAGGTGTCAAGGCCGCCGCCGAGTAATTCGCCAATAAATCCTTGGCGATTCACGTGAAACCCGGTGTTCCTAGCGCCGGGTTTCCGGTCGCCCAGTCGCCGGATTTCATCCGCTTTCAATTTGCAGCCATTTTGCGCTAGAAGGCGGTATGGCCAGCGACGCGCTCTATATTAACGACAGGATCACCATCGCAGGATGGGAGCTGACGGAACAGTTCGTTCTGGCAGGTGGCCCTGGCGGTCAGAATGTCAACAAGGTCTCGACCGCCGTCCAACTCTTCTTCAACATTCCGAATTCGCCTTCGCTTAACGAGCGGGTGAAGGCCAATGCGATCAAGCTTGCCGGCCGGCGCATGTCGAAGGACGGCGTGCTGATGATCGAGGCCAGCCGCTTCCGCAGCCAGGAGCGCAATCGCGAGGATGCGCGCGAGCGGCTGAAGGAATTGATCCTCGAGGCCGCCAAGTCGCCACCACCGCCGCGCAAGAAGACCAAGCCGACCAAGGGTTCGGTCGAGCGGCGCCTGAAGGAAAAATCCGGCCGCTCGGAAGTCAAGAAGATGCGCGGCCGCCCGGCCGGCAGCGAATGACATGCGGGAGCTTCTAAGCGGCATCCGCCATCTTCCGGAATATCTGGATCGCAGCCGCCAGGACGCGTTGATCGGCATCATCAGGATGATCGTCGCTGAAGCGCCGCTCTACGTGCCGGTCATGCCTGGCACCGGCAAGCCGATGTCGGTGCGCATGACCAATTGCGGTTCGCTCGGCTGGGTGACGGATAAGGAGCGCGGCTATCGCTATCAGCCGATGCATCCGGCGACAGGCAAGCCGTGGCCGGCGATCCCTCAGGAATTGCTGGAAATCTGGAACGACGTATCGGGCTACGACAAGCAGCCGGAGGCCTGCCTCGTCAATTTCTATTCGGATGAGGCGCGCATGGGCCTGCATCAGGATAAGGATGAGAGTGACCTAAAGGCACCGGTCGTCTCGATTTCGCTCGGCAATGCCTGCCTGTTTCGCGTGGGTGGACTGAACCGGAACGACAAGACCATGTCCCTCAAACTGTCGAGCGGTGATCTCGTCATTCTCGGCGGGGAAGGCCGGCTCTGCTTCCACGGCGTCGACCGCATCTATCCGGCGACCTCGACGCTTTTGAAGAACGGCGGCCGCATCAACCTGACGCTCCGCCGCGTGAACCCCTGAATCGTTCAGATTCTACAGCTTGCGCAGAGCCACCTGTTCGATCAGATGATCCTTGCCCTTGCGCAGGATGAGATCGGCACGCGGTCGCGTCGGCAGAATGTTCTGGCGCAGGTTTTTCAGGTTGATATTCGCCCAGAGGTCCTCGGCGATCGCCATGGCTTCCTCCTCGCTGATCGATGCGTAGCGATGGAAGTAAGAATTCGGATCTCGGAAGGCCGTTTCCCGGAGCCGCATAAAACGCGTTACATACCAGTTGTGGATCTGCGTTTCCTCGGCGTCGATATAGATCGAAAAGTCGAAGAAGTCGGAGACCATCGGCACGATCTTGCCGTCGGCCGGCAGGTCGCGTGACTGCAGGACATTGATGCCCTCGAAGATGAGGATGTCAGGCCGGTCGACGATCTTGTATTCGTCCGGCAGCACGTCGTAGACGAGGTGCGAATAAGAAGGCGCCTTCACATCCGGCAGGCCGGCCTTGATCGCCGACAGGAAACGCAGGATCGCGCCTGTATCGTAACTTTCCGGAAAACCCTTGCGCTGCATCAGGTTCTCGCGCTTCAGTACAGCGTTGGGATGAAGAAAACCGTCTGTGGTGACAAGATCGACCTTCGGGCTGGAAGGCCAGCGTCCGAGCAATTCTTTCAGAATACGCGCCGTCGTGGATTTGCCGACGGCCACCGATCCGGCAATGCCGATCACGAACGGCGTCTTGGTCACATTCGACAGGCTGAGGAACCGGTTGCGCTGCTTGAACAGCAACTGCGAGGATTCGACATGCGCTGAAAGCAGGCGTGACAGCGACAGATAAATGCGCCTGACTTCATCAAGGTCGATAGGGTCGCCCATGGAGCGAAGTCGCTTGACCTCATCTCCTGTCAGCGTCAGCGGCGTATCGGCACGAAACTTTGCCCACTGGTCCGAGCTGAAGAAATGATAGGGAGAATAAGAAGCGGTCTGGAAGTCATCCACCTTTTCCGCCACTCCGATAATCTGCGTTGCGATACTCATGAACTCTGCCGGCTGGCCTTTTCCTTGAGGCCGGATTGCACGGTTCGCCGCGCAAGTTCGGTCATGACATTCTCTACCGGTATTTCAGCAATCTTCAATACGACCAATAGGTGATAGAGAACGTCGGCTGCTTCGTAGGTGAGGTTATCGCGGTCATTGGCGACGGCCGCCATAACCGCTTCAATCGCTTCTTCGCCTAGCTTCTTGGCTGCTTTCTGCTGTCCGCCAGCCACCAGCTTGGCGGTCCAGGATTCGTCCGGGGAGGCCTTCGCCCGCTCGTCGACGATCCGCTCGAGGTCGGAAAGGGAAAATCCGCTCATGGTCCTGCTTTCAAACTCAGTCGAGGCGCATCGCGATGCCGCGCTCGGACATGTAGCGTTTTGCTTCGCCGACGGAATAGGTGCCGAAGTGGAAGATTGATGCGGCGAGCACCGCATTGGCATGGCCTTCCTTCACGCCGGCCACGAGATCGTCAAGATCGCCCACGCCGCCAGAGGCGATGACGGGCACGCGGACGGAATCGGCTATCGCCCGTGTTAGCTCCAGATCGTAGCCGATCTTCGTGCCGTCGCGGTCCATGGAGGTGACAAGCAATTCGCCGGCGCCGCGGGCAACCATCTTCTGGGCGAATTCCACCGCATCGATACCGGTCGCGTTGCGGCCGCCATGTGTGTAGATTTCCCAGGCGCTGAGATTGTCGCCGCCAACCTGTTGCGTCAGCCGGCGCTTGGCATCGATCGACACGACGATGCACTGGTCGCCGAACTTATCGGCGGCTTCGGCGACGAAATCCGGATTGTTGACAGCTGCTGAATTGATCGAGACCTTGTCGGCGCCGCAAAGCAGCAACTTGCGGATATCGGCGATGGTGCGAACGCCACCGCCGACGGTAAGCGGCATGAAGCACTGTTCGGCGGTGCGCGCCACGACATCGAAAATCGTCTCGCGGTTGTCCGAAGAGGCGGTAATGTCGAGGAAGCAAAGTTCGTCGGCACCGGCCGCATCATAGGCCTTGGCCGCTTCGACAGGATCGCCGGCATCGACCAGGTTGAGGAAGTTGACGCCCTTGACGACACGGCCGTCCTTGACGTCGAGGCAGGGGATGACACGGGCTTTCAGGCTCATTATGCAGTCTCCTTCGCCCGTTCAGCCTTGATGAGATCGAGCGCCTCTTTCGGATCGATCCGACCGTCGTAGAGGGCACGGCCGGAAATGGCGCCTTCGATCTTGCGGGCGTCCGGCTGCAGCATGCGCTTGATATCGTCGATCGAGGCAAGGCCGCCCGATGCGATAACCGGGATGGAAACGGCACCCGCCAGTTCCAGCGTTGATGCCCAGTTGATACCCGTCAGAATACCGTCGCGGTCGATATCCGTATAGATGATCGCGGCAACGCCAGCGCCTTCGAATTTCTTCGCGAGTTCGATGATGCCGAGTTCGGATGCCTCAGCCCAGCCTTCGACGGCTACCTTGCCGCCCTTGGCGTCGATACCGACAGCAACGCGGCCCGGAAACTTCTTGCAGGCTTCAAGGACGAGCGCCGGGTCGCGCACCGCAACGGTGCCGAGGATCACGCGGCGCAGCCCGCGCGACAGCCAGCTTTCGATATGGTCGAGCGTGCGGATGCCGCCACCGAGCTGAACCGGGTTCTTCGTGGCCTTCAGAATCGCCTCGACGGCGTCGCCATTGGCCGAATGTCCCGCAAAGGCGCCGTCGAGATCGACCACATGCAGCCATTCGAATCCCTGTTCTTCGAAGGATTTCGCCTGGGCGGCCGGATCGGTGTTGTAGACGGTTGCCTGTTGCATGTCGCCGAGCTTCAGGCGAACGCATTGTCCGCCCTTCAAGTCGATCGCGGGAAAAAGGATCATTCGTCTCAAGTCCGTAACAGCATGGGCACTATCAGTGCATTCCACGCATCTACGATATCCGAACGGAAAAAGACAGCGGCAATGGTGGCCGCGGCGAAAAGCGCGACCAGCAGCAACGTCACGATGAAGCCGACCCGGACCTGGCGCCAGAAGCCAGTGCGCCTTTTCACAGACTTTTCGATATCGCGCACCTGGCGCAACGCCTCGCTGTTGGTGGCGACGAGCTGGATCTGCGGTTCCATGGCCTCGACATAGGTCTCGGCATAGCTCGAAAGGATCAGCGATGCGCGATCGCGAAGCGTGTTGCGCAAATCGGCCGAGAGATAGTTGCTTGTCACGGCCGCGATTTCTGCTTCGTTCGGCGAACGGCCGGCATTGCGCTTGCGATGGCTGACGATGAAATCCCGCTTCTGGCGCTCATAGAGTGCATAGGCGAGCAGGCCGATCAAATCGTCTTCGCCTTCGATGTAAAATTCCAGCACCGCTTCGGCGAGATCCACGGCGCTGACGCTGCCGTTCGACCGCAACATGGAATTCTCGTTTCCGGGGAAGCTTTCATGCATCATCAATCGAGCCTCTCTTTGAGCGCCTTGGCGGCATTGGAGAGCGCTTTGCGATGGATCGCCTCGTCGACCTGCCGGATAGTCGTTCCGCCCGGCAGCTTGATATCGACAAAAGGCGGCTGTCCCTCTCTGGAAGGCCGCAGCATGTAAAAGATCTTGCCTGATTTCTGCGAAGCCGGCATCGAGCGCGCTCCTGTCCTTGGCTTTTCAATTACAAGGGAAATAAGGCGCCGATATTAAAAGCCAGCCCTTACGGCGCCCAGCGCAGGAAATTCGCGATCAGCGCCAGCCCGAGCCTCTGGCTCTTCTCGGGGTGAAACTGCGAACCAGCCATATTGTCCCGCCCGACGAAGGCGGTCATCGGCCCGCCATAGTCTGTGGTGGCGATCACGTCACCAGCATTTTCAGCAGCGAGATGATAAGAGTGCACGAAATAGGCATGCAATCCATCCGGCCCGGTCGGAATACCGTCGAAAAGCGGGTGGGTGTGCTGGAGATCTAATGTATTCCAGCCGATCTGCGGGATTTTCAGTTCCGGATCGGCAGGCGTCATCTCGACGACGTCACCGCGAATCCAGCTAAAGCCCTGCGTCGTCGTTTTTTCGAGACCGCGCGAGGACATGAGTTGCATACCGACGCAGATGCCGAGGAAGGGCCGCGCCTTCTTCTCGACGCCTTCGAGCAGGGCTTCCGTCATGCCGGGTACAGCGTCAAGTCCATGGCGGCAATCGGCATAGGCGCCAACGCCTGGCAGAACGATACGGTCAGCCGCTGCGACAATCTCCGCCTTGTCGGTGAGATTGATCTCCGCCTCGATGCCGGCTTCGCGGGCCGCACGTTCGAAAGCCTTCGTCGCCGAGCGCAGATTGCCCGAGCCGTAATCGATAATTGCGACGCGCATTATTTGCGCCCTCCATCAAAGCCGAAGAGACCGAGCGACGTGGAATGTCCAGACCGCGCCTGCAGGCCGGCAGCCTGGTTCCATTCAGGCGCCTTCGTATCGGCACCGGTCTCGATGTTGGAAAAATAGATCTCTTCCGCAAGCTCGAGTGAGGGCGCGCCGATCGCCGCATCCTCTCGCCAGCCGCGGAACGCGAGATTGCGGATGCGGAAATTCTGCCCCTCGAGCCCGACGAACAGGTTGACCGCAAATGCGAGCGCCATTCCCGCTGGCCCGAAGCCCGGCTCTTCCGTCAGCATGCCGCCAATTGCCTGAAGTGCAAAAGCGATGATCGCATGGAACCAGAGCCGGTGTGCCAGGAGCCAGATCCACGGAAATAAGAAGGCCAAGAAGGCAAAGCCGTCGCGGATCGTGCGTGTGTCCTCGCGCCGTCCGTCCGGTGGAACAAGAAAAACATAGCTGGATGCCATCTGTCGCTCCCTGCTGGGGCTCAGGCAAGCGTGCCCTTGGTCGAGGGAACACGGCCTGCCTGCCGCGGATCGATCTCTGTCGCTGTACGCAGAACGCGGGCGACAGCCTTGAAGCATGTCTCTGCAATATGGTGGTTGTTGGCACCGTAGTGGTTGAGAATATGCAGCGTGATCCCGGCATTCTGGGCGAGCGCCTGGAAGAATTCACGTACCAGTTCCGTGTCGAAAGTGCCGATCTTCGGGGCTGTGAAGGAAACATTCCAAACCAGGAAGGGACGGCCCGAGAGATCGACGGCAGCCTTCGTCATCGTCTCATCCATGGCTAGATCAATGGAAGCGTAGCGGGTAATGCCGCGGCGGTCGCCGAGCGCCTTGGCGATCGCCTGGCCGATGGCGATGCCGGTATCTTCGACCGTATGATGGTCGTCGATATGCAGGTCACCCTTGGACTCGATTTCCATGTCGATCAGCGAGTGTCGCGACAGCTGGTCCAGCATATGGTCGAAGAAGCCGACGCCCGTCGAAATCGTCGATTTGCCTGTACCGTCGAGATTGACGGAAACGGAAATGGACGTCTCATTGGTCTTGCGGGAAACGCTGCCGGTGCGGCTTGCTGCGGTCTCGGCCATAAGGCTTTCTCCATGAAATCAAGGTGGTTCCTTATCAGGCGGATTGTGAAATATCCAGAAGCGCAAGGCAGAAAAGGCAGGCCATTTGCAATCGCCGCGCGCCGACTTACATAGGGTCCAACAGGGCCGATGTTCGGCCCGCTGGAACCGCCCGTGAGTTGGGGCAACAGGTGTTTGATGACGACAATTATCACAGTTCGAAAAGGCGGCAAGGTCGTGGTGGCCGGCGATGGCCAAGTCAGCCTCGGCCAGACAGTTATGAAGGGCAACGCGCGCAAGGTCCGCCGCATTGGTAAGGGCGAAGTGATCGCGGGTTTTGCCGGCGCTACCGCTGATGCCTTCACGCTTCTGGAAAGGCTCGAAAAGAAGCTGGAACAGTATCCGGGCCAGCTGATGCGCGCTGCTGTTGAACTCGCCAAGGATTGGCGCACCGATCGTTATCTGCGTAATCTCGAAGCTATGATGCTTGTTGCCGACAAGTCGGTGACGCTCGCCATCACCGGCAACGGCGATGTCCTGGAACCGGAGCACGGCGTCGCGGCCATCGGTTCGGGCGGTAATTTCGCGCTTGCCGCAGCTCTTGCGCTTTCCGACACGGACAAGTCAGCTGAAGAGATTGCCCGCCGAGCGCTGGATATCGCTGCCGACATCTGCGTCTACACGAACCACAATGTTATCGTGGAAACGCTGGATGCCGAAAGCTGACAACGCGCTCCGATACACATTCCGTGATGTAGCCGACGAAGACTTTCCGCTTCTGGCGCGCTGGCTCGGCGAGCCGCACATTGCTGAATGGTGGGGCGCTGTCGACAAGGAGCTTGCGTCGATCAGGGAGTCTATGACGGGCGTGGAAACGCGGCCGATGATCGTGGAACTGGATGGAGCGCCGATCGCCTACCTGCAGAGCTACGATCCGCATCTTGAAGAGGGCCATCCTTATCAGGACCAGCCGAAGGGCACGCTTGGACTGGATATCTCGATCGGCGACGCGGATTTGCTGGGCAAGGGCCACGGCAGCGCGATTGTCAGGCAGATGGCTGTCGAGCTTTTCGCTGCCGGTGCGACAAGGATCGTAATCGATCCCGATCCCGCGAATGCAAGAGCGATCCGCGCTTACGAAAAGGCAGGCTTCCGGCATTTCGACACGAGAACATCAATATATGGCCCAGCCTATTTCATGGTTATGGACCCACCCGAAGAAACGGATTTGATATGACCACTTTTTCCCCCCGCGAGATCGTTTCCGAACTCGACCGCTACATTATCGGCCAGCATGAGGCCAAGCGCGCCGTGGCGATTGCGCTCCGCAACCGCTGGCGCCGCCAGCAGCTCGATCCGAGCCTGCGTGATGAAGTCATGCCGAAGAATATCCTGATGATCGGCCCGACCGGCGTCGGCAAGACGGAAATCTCTCGCCGCCTCGCCAAACTCGCCGGCGCACCGTTTATCAAGGTCGAAGCCACCAAGTTCACCGAAGTCGGTTATGTCGGCCGCGACGTCGAGCAGATCATTCGCGACCTCGTCGAAGTTGGTATCGGCCTGGTGCGTGAAAAGAAGCGCAGCGAAGTTCAGGCCAAGGCGCATATGAGCGCCGAAGAACGTGTTCTTGATGCGCTGGTCGGTGCGACAGCCTCGCCGGCGACGCGCGAGAGTTTCCGCAAGAAGCTGCGCAACGGCGATCTGGACGACAAGGAAATCGATATCGAAGTGGCCGATACAGGCACGGGCATGGGCGGATTCGACATCCCTGGCATGCCGGGCGCCAATATCGGCGTTCTGAACCTGTCGGAAATGTTCGGCAAAGCAATGGGCGGCCGCACCAAGAAGGTTCGCACCACGGTGAAAGCCTCTTACACGGATCTGATCCGCGATGAGTCCGACAAGCTGATCGACAACGAGGTCATCCAGCGCGAAGCCGTCCGCTCGGTCGAGAACGACGGCATCGTCTTCCTCGACGAAATCGACAAGATTGCCGCCCGTGATGGCGGTGTCGGTGCCGGCGTTTCCCGCGAAGGCGTTCAGCGAGACCTACTGCCGCTCGTTGAAGGCACGACGGTTTCGACCAAATACGGCCCGGTGAAGACCGACCACATCCTCTTCATCGCCTCCGGCGCTTTCCACGTTTCCAAGCCGTCGGACCTGCTGCCCGAATTGCAGGGCCGTCTGCCGATCCGCGTGGAGTTGCGTCCGCTCAACAAGGAAGATTTCCGCCGCATCCTGACGGAAACCGAGGCGAGCCTCATCCGCCAATATAAAGCGCTGATGGAAACCGAAAGCCTGACGCTCGACTTCAGCGATGACGCGATTGATGCGCTTGCCGATGTCGCCGTCCACCTGAACTCCTCCGTCGAGAATATCGGCGCCCGCCGCCTGCAGACGGTTATGGAGCGGGTGCTGGACGACATTTCCTATAATGCACCGGATCGTGCCGGCACGGATGTGAAGATCGATGCCGCTTATGTTCGGGAACATGTAGGGGATCTCGCGCAAAATACGGATCTGTCGCGCTTCATCCTGTGATCGGTAAACATCGCTTTCCGTCTTTGCACGGCAATGCCAAATCTTTGACGATCTGAACTCTCGACAGCGGGCCTTTTACTTTTTAGTGAAAGGCCTGCTTTGTTTTTGTGCCGGCTTTATTCGGACAAGATTCTGGTCCAGTCAGCCGCTACCCGAAAAACGACAGGGAAAGACGGGAAAGCAGATCGTGCGACGCCTTTTGACAAGCCTTGTGATTGCCATGACCATTGCGGGATCGGCCCCTGCCTTTGCGGTGCAGGTCGTCCCGCCCGGCAATCGTAATGCCGAACAACCGGATATCCCGGGCGCTTCGGTCCGCCGCACCAAGGGCACCAAGACGACGTTCGATGTAAAATATGAGAAGGTTTATGACCTCCTGTCGACCGACCATGAGCTCCTCGGGAAGATCAAGAAGGTTTCGAATGCCTACGGCATCAACCCGATCCACGTCATCGGCGCGATCGTCGGCGAGCACACCTATAATGTCGATGCCTATGACCGGCTTCAGGCCTATTATGTCAAGGCCGCCTCCTACGCCGGCGAGAGCTTCCGTTTCGCTTATGACGGCGAGAGTGTCGATGATTTCGTCGACCGGCCGGAATTTGCCGCCTGTAACGGCAAGGCCGATTCCTATACACTCTGGACCTGCCGAGAAGATGTTTGGGAAAGCGATTTCCGCGGCAAGACTGTTGGTGGCAAGAGCTTCCCGAACAATCGTTTCAGCGCCGTCTTCTTCCAACCCTTTTATGCCGGCCAGACTTTCGGTCTCGGACAGGTCAATCCGCTGACGGCGCTCATGTTGTCCGATCTGGTATCTCGCGTTTCCGGCTATCCGAAGCTCAACGAGAAGAATGCCGGCTCGGTCTACAAGGCGATCATGAATCCCGATATTTCGCTCGCCTTCGTTGCTGCCTCGATCCGCCGATCGATCGACGACTACAAGGAGATCGCTGGCATGGATATTTCGGACAACCCGGGCATCACCGCGACGCTCTATAATGTCGGCAATTCTCGCCAACGCGCCGCCGCCCTTGCCGCCAAGAACCGTGCGTCTGGCACGATGGTCTGGCCGGAAGAGAATTATTACGGCTGGCTGATCAACGACAAGCTGGACCAGCTCAAGGGCCTGCTCTAATTTCACGCCTGCCGGGAAGACGAGACCTTTCCGGGAAAGGCTATGCTGATGGACATGCGTCCGGATCCCTTCGTTCCGCCTGCACCTTTGCCGCGTACCGTGCCGCCGTCGCGGCTCGAAATCATCAGAACTATCCTCCGCAACCCGCTGGAGCTCTGGGGCGAGCCTTCCTATACGCTGCCCTGGATCCGCACCAGTTTCTTCGGCCAGAGAACATTGATCGTCAACGATCCCGGCCTGATCAAGCATGTACTGGTCGATAATGCCAATAATTACTGCATGTCGGAGATACGCCAGCTCGTGCTGCGCCCGATCCTGCGCGACGGTCTCCTGACGGCTGAAGGCGCTGTCTGGAAACGATCACGCAAAGCGGTCGCTCCCGTCTTCACGCCTCGCCACGCCAAGGGTTTCGCCGGCCAGATGCTGCGTCAGTCGGAAGATTACGCGCGTAAATATGCCGTTGTCGGCGAGGCCGGCGCGATTTTTGATATCAGCACCGACATGACCGAGCTGACTTTCGCAATCCTTGCCGACACGCTGTTCTCAGGCGAGATCGTCACGTCAAGCGGTCATTTCGCCGATGACGTGAATGAACTCCTGCATCGCATGGGCCGCGTCGATCCGATGGATTTGCTGCGTGCGCCATCATGGGTTCCACGTGTGACACGCATCGGCGGCCAGAAGGTGCTGGACAAATTCCGTGCCATCGTGCGCAACACGATGGATCTGCGGCTTGCCAAGATGAAGGCCGATCGAAGCGCCGCGCCGAATGATTTTCTTACCCTTCTTCTGGAGCAGGCCGGTCCTGATGGCCTCACCAAGGAAGAGATCGAAGACAATATCCTGACCTTCATCGGTGCTGGCCATGAGACGACCGCCCGCGCGCTCGCCTGGACCCTCTATTGCGTATCCAACAGTCCGCATATCCGCGCAGCGATGGAGGAGGAAATCGACAGGGTTCTGGCCTCAGGTGCCGAACCGGTCGAATGGCCGGATCTGATGCCGCAGACCCATGCCGCCTTCGAAGAAGCGCTGCGCCTCTATCCGCCGGCTCCTTCGATCAATCGCGCCGCCATATCAGACGATTCCTGGACAAGCCCCAAGGGTGAGCGGGTGGAGATTGAAGCTGGCGTTACTGTGCTCATCATGCCTTGGACCTTGCATCGCCACGAACTCCACTGGGATCGGCCGCGCGCTTATATGCCGGAACGTTTCCTGCCAGAAAATCGTGCCGCCATTGGCCGTTTCCAGTTCCTGCCCTTCGGCGCCGGCCCGCGCGTTTGCATTGGCGCCACTTTCGCGCTTCAGGAAGCGGTCATCGCGCTGGCCGTTCTGATGCATCGCTATCGCTTCGATTCCACCGACCAGACGAATCCGTGGCCGGTACAGAAGCTGACGACGCAGCCGCAGAATGGCCTTCCGATGCGCGTGACGCGCCGAACTGTTTCCAAGCCTGCATAAATCTTTCGAATTGTTGCTGAATTGACTGTGAGTGAAAGCCGGGCAAAGTGGCAGCATGAAAAAGCTGCCACTGCAAGGGAGACACCGCATGAGCCGCATTGAAAAGAATGGTCTCTTCATCGAAGCCGTCCTACATGATTTCCTCGTGAAGGAAGCATTGCCGGGCCTCGCCATCGATGCAGACAAGTTCTTCGCCGATTTCGCAGCGATCGTGCATGATCTGGCTCCGAAGAATCGCGCGTTGCTTTTGAAGCGCGACCAACTGCAGGCGAAGGTCGACGATTGGTATCGTCAAAACGGCGCACCGACGGACATGGACGCCTATCAATCCTTCCTCAAGGACATCGGCTATCTCTTGCCGGAGGGGCCGGATTTCAAGGTCTCGATTGCTAATGTCGATGCCGAGATCGCCTCTATCGCCGGCCCGCAGCTCGTCGTTCCCGTCATGAACGCGCGTTATGCGCTGAATGCCGCCAACGCCCGCTGGGGCTCGCTCTATGATGCTCTCTACGGCACGGATGCCATTCCGGAAACGGATGGCGCCGAAAAGGGCAAGGGCTATAATCCCAAGCGCGGCGAGAAGGTCATTGCCTGGGTTCGCAATTTTCTCGATTCCGCCGCTCCCCTTAACGGCAGCTCCTGGAAGAATGTCGGCTCCTTCGCCGTCAGGAACGGCGCTCTGGCGATCGCTGCCGTCGATGGTAAAGCTCTGGAGCTGAAAGATGCCGGACATTTTGCCGGCTATCGTGGCGATGCGAACGTCCCGACGCACATCCTCCTGAAGAATAACGGCATCCATATCGAAATCGTGCTCGACGCCGCGACGCCGATCGGCAAGACCGATCCGGCGCATATCTCCGATGTCTGGCTGGAATCGGCGATCACCACGATCATGGACTGCGAGGATTCCGTTGCCGCCGTTGATGCCGAGGACAAGGTCGTCGTCTATCGCAATTGGCTCGGCCTAATGAAGGGTGACCTGCAGGAGGAAGTGACGAAGGGCGGCTCGACCTTCATCCGCAAGCTCAACCCGGATATCGCCTATACGGCGCCGGGCGGCGGGACTTTCGAACTGCATCGCCGTTCGCTGATGCTGGTGCGCAATGTCGGCCACCTCATGACCAATCCGGCGGTCGTCGATCGCGCTGGAAATGAAGTTCCCGAAGGCATCATGGATGCTGTCATCACCGGCCTGATCGCGCTCTATGATGTTGGTCCGACCGGACGCCGCAAGAATTCGCGCGCCGGCTCCATGTATGTCGTCAAACCAAAGATGCACGGCCCTGAAGAGGTTGCCTTTGCCGTCGAAATCTTCTCGCGCGTCGAAGATGCGTTGGGCATGCCGCGCAACACCATGAAGATGGGCATCATGGACGAAGAGCGGCGCACGACGGTCAATCTCAAGGAGTGCATCCGCGCTGCCCGCGAACGCGTGGTCTTCATCAATACCGGCTTCCTGGATCGCACCGGCGATGAAATCCATACCTCGATGGAAGCCGGTCCAATGATCCGCAAGGGCGACATGAGGCAGGCTGCCTGGATCGGAGCCTACGAAAACTGGAACGTCGATATTGGGCTCGAATGCGGCCTCTCCGGCCATGCGCAGATCGGAAAGGGCATGTGGGCCATGCCGGATCTGATGGCCGCCATGCTGGAGCAGAAGATCGCCCATCCGAAGGCTGGCGCCAATACCGCCTGGGTGCCGTCGCCGACGGCCGCCACCCTGCACGCCACACACTATCACCAGATCAACGTCGCCAGGGTGCAGGACGGTCTGAAGGATCGTGCTCGCGCCAAGCTATCGGATATCCTTTCTGTGCCAGTGGCCGTGCGGCCGAACTGGACGCCGGAAGAAATCCAGCGCGAGCTCGACAACAATGCACAGGGCATCCTCGGCTATGTCGTACGCTGGGTCGATCAGGGCATCGGCTGCTCGAAAGTGCCCGACATCAACAATGTTGGGCTTATGGAAGACCGCGCAACGCTGCGCATTTCTGCCCAGCATATGGCGAACTGGCTGCACCACAAGGTCGTCACCAAGGAGCAGATCATCGAAACGATGAAGCGTATGGCGGCCGTTGTCGACCAGCAGAATGCCGGCGATTCGGCCTACGTGCAGATGGCCGGACATTTCGACGATTCGATTGCCTTCCAGGCAGCGCTCGATCTCGTTCTGAAGGGCAGGGAGCAACCGAACGGCTATACCGAGCCGGTCCTGCATCGCCGCCGCATCGAGCTCAAGGCCAAGCAGACCGCCTGAGCCAGACGAAGCGAAATACAAAAAGGCCGCCGGATCGAAAACCCCCGGCGGCCTCTTTATACCGAATTCAGTCTTTAGCTTACTGGATAACGATGACCTTGGAAGTGGTCTTGCCCGGACGGACGCGGCTGTAGAGATCGATCACGTCCTGGTTCATCAGGCGGATGCAGCCCGACGAAGCAGCGGTGCCGATCGAGGCCCATTCGGGAGTGCCGTGCAGGCGGAAAAGCGTGTCCTGGCCCTGCTCATTGAAGAGATACATGGCGCGTGCGCCGAGCGGATTGGTAAGGCCTGGACCCATGCCGTCTTCGACATACTTGGCGATTTCAGGACGACGAACGGCCATTTCCTTCGGCGGATGCCAGTTCGGCCATTCCTGCTTCCAGGCGACATAGGCCGTGCCGGACCATGCGAAGCCTTGCTTGCCGACGCCGATGCCGTAACGGACGGCCTTGCCGCCAGGTAGGATATAATAGAGGTGACGCTCGCGCGTGTTGACGATGATCGTGCCGGGCCGCTCGTCGCTTTGATAGCTGACGATCTGGCGGCGGAATTCCGGCTTGACTCGATCGATCGGAATTGCCGGCAAGGAGTATCCGGCATCCGACGTTACGCCGTAGGCGTCATTGAAAATTTGTGCCGTCTGAACGGTCGGACCTGCGCCCTTGTCGTTGGATGCGGTTTCGGACGTCGTGGAACAGCCGGCCAGGGCCAGGGTCGCCAGCAGGCCAAATACAGGGAATGCATTGCGGATGCGCATGGATGACTCGTGAAGGTTTTGGGGCAGGAAGGACAGTCTTTCGACCATCGTTATTTATGGTTTATTTTCGATTAACTTTGCCTTTGCAAGGCTGCTGCTGTGCGACAAAATCCATCTGCGCCGCAAATTAAAAGCGCATGGCTTTTTTGCAACAACGGCCAACCCCACTTGATGGTTATCCATGACGATTTTGAGCGTTTATAATAACAATCCGTTAATCGATGGCCGGCAATCGGACAGGGCCATGATGGTACGCCGTGGCATGCAGATCCTGCTCCACGATATGCGCCATGCAGTGTTGCCGGAACTGCCGCTGGCGAGCGGCCGGCGCGCCGATCTGATCACGCTTTCGGAAAAGGGAGAGGTCTGGATCATCGAGATCAAGACCTCCATCGAGGATTTCAGGGTCGATCGCAAATGGCCGGATTACCGACTGCATTGCGACAGGCTATTCTTTGCGACACACAAGGATGTGCCTCTCGATATCTTCCCGGAAGAGTGCGGTCTTTTTCTTTCAGATGGTTACGGTGCGCATATGCTGCGTGAAGCACCCGAACATCGCCTGCCGCCTGCCACCCGCAAAGCCGTTACACTCAGCTTCTCGCGCGCTGCCGCACAGCGGCTGATGATGGCCGAATGGGCAAACGGCAAGCCGTTCAATGTGGATGACGTCTAGTTATTTCGGAGCGCGCTTGGCGAGGATGCGCTGCAACGTCCGGCGGTGCATGTTGAGCCGGCGTGCTGTCTCCGACACGTTGCGGTCACACATTTCATAGACGCGCTGGATATGTTCCCAGCGGACTCGATCCGCCGACATGGGGTTCTCCGGTAACTCGGCCTTCTCCCCCGGCCGCTGCGTGAGCGCGGCAAACACATCGTCGGCGTCAGCCGGCTTTGCGAGGTAATCCACAGCCCCGAGCTTCACAGCAGTTACCGCCGTGGCGATATTTCCGTAGCCCGTCAGCACGATGATTCGCGTGTCGTCGCGCCGTTGGCGGATAGCTTCGATGACGTCGAGACCGTTGCCGTCGCCGAGTCTCAAATCGACCACAGCATATTTCGGGGGCCGCCCTCGGGATTTCGCCACGCCTTCCGCAACCGATTCGGCCGTTTCCACGTGAAAGCCGCGTGCTTCCATTGCCCGAGCCAGACGGCGCAGGAAGGGACCGTCGTCATCGACGATCAGCAGGCTCGGGTCCGGCCCGATATGCTCCTCATTGGAAGCGGCGGAAATCTCGTGGTTCTGGTCTGTCATCGCTTCGGTCCCGGCGGTCGAACGTCCGAAATGCGTCAACCGCTATATCCTGTTTATGCCGACAAAGTCATTTTGTCGAATTTGCGTCGATCAATACGCGAGGCCATTCGATTCGAATGCGGGCACCGGCACTTTCCGGGTCGCGATTCTCGAAAACGAGCGATGCGCCGGAGCGCTCCAGCAGCGTTTTGGCGATGAAAAGCCCCAGTCCCAGGCCTCCGGCTGTATCTTCCTTCTGCCGTTTGGTGACATAGGGCTCGCCGATCCGCGTCAGGATATCGGGCGCATAGCCGTTGCCGTCGTCCTCGATGATGATGAGCACCTTTTCGTGATCGTGCTCGACAGTGACGGTCACCTTCTCCCGCGCGTAGTCGACGGCATTTTCGATCAGATTGCCGAGCCCATACATGATGCCGGCATTGCGGTCGGTTATCGGCTCACCTTTTCGCGGGCTCTTTTCGATGAGCTCCAGCTTGATGCCGAATTCGCGGTGCGGCGCCACGATCTCTTCCATCATGGAGGAGAGGGGCAGGCGCCGCATATGCGCTTCGCCTTCGGAGGAGAGTGTCGTCAGCCGGCGGAGGATATCGCGGCAACGCTCGCTCTGGCTGCGCAGAAGCTGCACATCTTCACGAAACCGGTCGTCATCCTTGAGCTCGCGCTCCATCTCCTTGGCGACGACGCTGATCGTCGCAAGCGGCGTGCCAAGCTCATGGGCCGCGGCAGCTGCAAGCCCGTCGAGTTGGGAGAGGTGCTTTTCCCGCTGCAACACCAACTCTGTCGCCGCGAGCGCATCGGCAAGCTGGCTCGCTTCCATCGAAACCCGGTAGGCATAGAAGGCGGCAAAGGCCATGGTCGAAGCGATCGAACACCAGACGCCGAACTGCATGACATTGTGCACATTGATTTCCATCCCATCGAACCAGGGGAGCGGGAAAGGTGAGAAAGCAAGCACGGTAATGCAGACCATCGCAAAGCCAATCAACGCCGTGCTGTAGCGGATCGGCTGCGATGCGAAGGAAATGATGACGGGCACACAGACCAATGCCGCAAACGGATTGGCAAGGCCGCCGGTAATGAAGAGCAGCGCGCAAAGCTGCAGGAGATCGAAACCCAACAGCGCGAAAGCAGCGGGTGGCTCCAGCCGGTGCGTCGGCGGATAGCGGATCGTCAGATAGAAGTTGACCCAGGCGAGCGCTGCAATCAGCGAGCAGCTTGCGACCAGCGGCAGGCGGAATTTCAACAGGAAGGCAACAATGAAGACGGTCACTGCCTGGCCGGTGACTGCGAGCCACCGCAATCGCACCAAGGTCTGCAAACGCAGCCGTCGGCTGCTGAGCCTGTCTTCTTGTGTCTGGATCTCGGTTTTCTCGACCACGGCATGCTCCTTTAGAGCATCGTGCATCCATTCGGATGCACCAGCACGCTCTAACTCTTTGAACCAAGCACAATGCTATCGAAAAGCGGTTCCGATTTCGGAGAGCACAATGCAGCTGGCAGACAGATTATGTACCACGGGGCTTTGCGCGTGTCGTCGGCGGGGCATCCTCTGGTTTTTCCGGCCATGGGTGCTTGGGATAGCGTCCCCTCATATCCGCCCGCACGTCTTTCCAGGAACCCGTCCAGAAACCCGGCAGGTCACGCGTCGTCTGGATCGGCCTGTGAGCCGGCGAAGTAAGCTCCAGCAGCAAGGGGAGCCGTCCGCCGGCGACAGCCGGATGCTGTTTGAGCCCGAAGAGTTCCTGCACGCGGATCGTCAGCATCGGCTCCTCACCGTCATACCGGATCGGATGGCGCTGCCCGGTCGGCGCCTCGAAATGCGTCGGCGCCAGCCGCGCAATATCCCGCTGCAGATCATGCGGCACAAGCGCCATCAGGCCGTTGGAGAGGCCCGAGGCGGAAATATCCGAAAGCCCGCGTGCATCCGTCTGGAACGGAACGAACCAGTCGTCCATCCGATCGAGCAATGCCTCGTCGCTCATGTCAGGCCACGGTTCGCCGATCGACCGGTGCAGGAAGCCGATCCGCTCCCGAAGCTGCAGGGCTTCCTTGGAAAAGGGAAGCTCACTAAGCCCCAGCTCACGCAATCCCTCTGCAAGCGCCCGCACCGCCGCCTCGCCCGACGGGCGGGGAAGTGGCGCCTCGTCGAAAATGATGGCGCCTAATCTCGTGGCACGGCGCGCCCGCACCTGTCGGCTTTGACGGTCGAAAAAGGTCTGGTCGTCCGTGCGGATCTCGCCCGGCAATTCGGCCTCGATATCGGCTCTCGAAACCTCTGCTGCGGCCAATATCCTGCCCTGGGCCGCCCGACCCGTCAGATCGGCAATCACAAGCATCTGGCTGCCTGCCAATCGTTCGGTTTCCGCAAGCTCGGTGCCCCGGCCGTTCGCCATGACATAGCGTCCGCGGCCGCCGCGCTGAATGGCGATCCGATCTGGGAACGCATGCAGCAGGAGTCGTCCAGCGAGAGCGGGCTCGTCACTCGAGGTCTTGTTGAGTCCCTCCGCCAGCCGCCCTGCCAGCCGCCTCGATGCCTCGGCCCTTTCGCCTCTCTCGCCTTTGAAGCGCCGGAGTCGATCTTCGAGATCGATGCTGGTGCCGCCGAGCCCCTGCTCGGTCAGCAGCACGGCTATCAGTGCCGCATCCTTGGCATGCCCGGATTCGCCAGCCGAAACCACCATGGCTGCCAGCCGCGGCGGCAATGCGAGATCGCGCATCACCTTGCCGCGTGCTGTTAACGCGCCGTCCCTGTCAAGTGCACCAAGCTGTCCAAGCAAAGCCCGGGCTTCCCTGATCGTCGTCTCCGGTGGCTGGTCGACGAAAGCGAGGGATTTCGTATCCTGAACGCCCCAATGGGCGAGATCGAGCACGAGACCCGAAAGATCGCTCGCAAGGATCTGCGGCGGCGTGAAGGCCGGGAGTGCGGCCGTCTGGCCTTGGTGCCACAGGCGAATGGCGATGCCCGGCTCGGTTCGCCCTGCACGGCCCGCGCGCTGGTCGGCTGAAGCGCGCGACACGCGCACGGTCTCAAGTCGCGTGATGCCTGTCGATGCCTCGAAGACCGGCAGTCGCTGCAGTCCGCTGTCGATGACGATCCGAACACCGTCGATGGTGATAGAGGTTTCTGCAATCGAGGTCGCGAGCACGATCTTGCGGGTGCCAGCTGCTGCAGGGCGGATCGCCGCGTCCTGATCTTTTTGGCTGAGATTGCCATAGAGCGGCGCAATCAGCGTTCCTGCGCCGAATCGCCCCTCCAGCCGCTCGGCTGTTCGGGTGATTTCCGCCTGGCCGGGCAGGAAGGCGAGAATCGATCCTGATTCGCTGGCGTGAGAATCGGCAATTGCCCGCACCATTGCATCTTCGATCCGCTCGCCGCCCGGCCGGTCCTGATAGCGGATATCGATCAGGAAGCTTCGCCCCGTGCTTTCGATGATGGGTGGATGATCAAGCAGGGCTGCGACCCGCTCGACATCGAGCGTTGCCGACATCACAAGGATACGCAGATCTTTGCGAAGCGCAGATTGAACATCGAGCGCCAGAGCAAGGCCGAAATCAGCATCCAGCGAACGCTCGTGGAATTCGTCAAATATAACAGTCGAGACACCCCGTAGCTCCGGATCATCGAGAATCATCCGGGCAAAGACGCCCTCGGTGACGACCTCGATCCGCGTTTTCGCGGAAATCCGGTTATCGAGGCGCATACGATAGCCGACCGTTTCGCCGACTTGCTCACCAAGCAGAGAGGCCATTCGGCTTGCCGCGGCGCGCGCTGCCAGCCGGCGTGGTTCGAGCAGGACGATCTTCCCGTCGCCGCGCCATGCCTGATCCAGCAGATGGAGCGGCACGAGCGTCGTTTTGCCGGCGCCGGGTGGCGCTGAAAGCACGGCCCGCTTCACGTCGCCAAGCGCGGCACTGATGTCCGGCAGCACATGCGAAACCGGAAGCTCCGGCAAGGAAGGCATGGTCTTCACTTTCGTCCTGTCATCATTTCATAGGCGAGAATGGCACCGGCAAGATCCTCGAGTGCCGCACCGACAGACTTGAAGAGCGTGATCTCCTGGGCATCCTCCCGTCCTGTACGGGCTCCCGATATCAGCTCGGCGAGCTCCCCTCGTAGGTCGCTCTCTTTCAGCACTCCGTTCTTCAACGGCTGGACGATATCGCCACCTTCGCTGAGCGCACCCGCCCGCGTATCGACATAGACGGCAGAGCGAAGCACCGCGGTGTCATCGCTCTCGCGCATGCTGGGCTTGAAAGCGCCAACGAGGTCGAGATGGGCACCCGGCTTCAGCCAATCGCCGTACACAAGCGGCTCGCTGGAAAGCGTTGCGCACGAGACGATGTCGGCGGTCTTTACTGCCGCTTCAAGATTGCTCACTACTTCGGTCTGCAGGCCAAGAGCCTGCGCGTCCTCAGCAGCCCGTTCCGCCGCTTCGCGATTTCGTCCCCATATACGGTAACGCTGGATCGGTCTGACCGTCCCGTGTGCCTGCATGAGGTTCAGGGAAAGCCGGCCCGTGCCGCAGACCAGCATCTCTTCGGCGTCCGGCCGGGAGAGATAGCGCGATGCCAATGCCGAAGTGGCGGCAGTGCGCCGTGCCGTCAATTCTCCACCGTCGATGAGAGCCAACACCTGTCCCGTCGCCGCCGACGAAAGCAGATAGCTTCCAAAGATCGCCGGTAGGCCGCGGCGAACGTTGCCCGGAAAAACCGAAACGGTCTTGATGCCCGTATACTGCCCGGGAAGCCAGGCCGGCATCAGCAACAGCGTGGCATTCTCTTCCCCCGGAACCTCCATGTCATGATGATGGCGCACAGGCATGACGCAATCGCTTCGGAACATTGCTTCGATCGCATCGATAAGCTGTGCCCACGGTAGGGCGGCCCGCGTCTGGTCTTCATCGAGGACAAGCATTCTGAACTCCGCAAAAGCATGGATACGTGCCTGTCAAACTACCGATTGGATCGGTCGAGGCAAGCGGTCTGGAAATCGGGCAGGCGCATGCCCATATAACGGCTGCACCCGAAAACGACATTGATCGACCGGGATCGGAAAAACCGATCTGAAACGGGGTGATTTTGGCAGGCAGACTCTCGCCAATAGCGGGAGCATGTAAAACTGTCAGCAAAATCAACCTGTTACAAAAATGTCAAAAAAGTTGGATGAGTGGTGTTGACTGTTTTGCGGGTGTAGGCTTATAAGCCCACTCACTGACGAGGGCGGCGGCGCTGCTGGCGACGAAGTTCCTCGTTCTGAAGAAATCAA
>NZ_SLZK01000006.1 GCF_004341105.1 Rhizobium sp. BK418
CAGCGACAATCACGATGATACCGTCGCCGACGATCGCGACACCAGAATCTCATCCAGATTGTCGCGCTGATCTCATCCAGATTGTCGCCCTACACGCGTGGCCTGACAAAGACATCGGGCGCACCCGGCAAGCGCTCGAAATGGGTCCAGTTTGAAAGCAAGTAATGGTACAACCGGGTACCGCTCCACCACATCTGAATGTTGCTGTCCAGTACGATAGCATCGATTGATGCAGCGTCCAAGGCTAAGCGGATGGCACTATCGTTCTCCGCCCCCGTAATTCGAACTCCCTCGTTGGTGAACACATACTGCAGATTCCCCGAGCAGGTGTAAAATCTACCAACGTTATCGACTAACACCCGCCTCGGATTTAACGCTTGAAGTTTCGAACACGTCAAATTCTGTGATTTCACCGACGTATTGACGGCAAACACATCCTCTTTCTCCTTCGGAACCTGCGCCCACCAAGCATTTAAAACGACCGCTCCCGCTAGGAAAGCTAGAAGGTCGCGACCGCGGGTATTTGCCAAACCGAGACGAACCACCAAACATTGGCGGATAACCTCAAAGCTGAGCATAATGACCAACAACGCATAAAGCCCGAGGTGAAATCCGTAGCGAAAGTTGGCGACAAAAGCCCCCGCCAGACTGAGGCCGTCGAGATGCAGCGGCATGAACCCTATAAGGATCAGCGAGACCAAGAGCACGGATATCATCCCGCACCAGAGTAACTCGGTGCCGCGCAGCAATCTCTTCCTCGCGATCCGAATCGAGACCATAACCCCGGCCAAAGCTACAGCTATTGCCCAGTATGGGGAGATCTGTGCGTACTCGAGATTTTTGAGCGCGAACTCCATAAATGACGGCTCGACGGCGAACGGGGTCGTCGTCTTGAGCGCTTGGATCTGATAGGGGTCAGCGTAGAATGGGTACGTAAAGCCCAGGTTAGCCGCACCGGAGCCAAAATAACGCAGGTAACTGATCACGGCCGCAACGAATAGTGTGGCAGCAAGTACCCACGTCGATGGCATCGTAAGTATGGCAAATCTGTATCGCGCAAACAGCACTATGTGGCATCCCGCCAACAGTGCCGTTGCCAAAACGATACCGATAGAATGGCCTAGAAGCACGCCGAGTGCCGCTAAGAGTTGAAGCCCGACCAGTCTCAATCCCGCTTTCCTGGCCTCTTGCTCTAATACAAGGCCGGCAAGAACAATGGCCGGTCCAATATAAAACGCATCGCGAGAAAGCCCCCTGATCTCGTTCGACCACAGAGCGCTCATCGTAATTACTAAGCCCGCGGCAAGCCCTATCGAGATTCCTGCGCGCTTCCCGACAATACTCACGGCGGCAGAGAGGACGCTTAAAAATGTCAGCCCAACAAGAAGCTTGGGAATAAAATCGTTCCCATATCCCGCAGGGGCCTCAAACAGAAATCCCCAAGCCAGATACAATGAAAATGACAGACTATGAGGGTGAACAACCACTGGATGGCGATAGTTGAACGGGTCGGAAAATGACTCCGATCCTTCACGCATTATCCGACTTAAGTCGCTAGCCTCCGTCAGGTACAGGGTTATATCGTGCGCCGAAAAATCGGTAGCTGCCCACGACCAGATTGTTACCAAGAACGGAAGCCCGCAAAGGACGAGCGCCAACGGCACAAGGTTCCACCTACCGGCGGGTATACGGAAAGCAATTCCGCTGAAATGCCTGATGCCGCTGCCGGCCAACGCAAGTGCTGCAAGCAAGGGCAAGACGATGAAAATAATCCGCCCTGGCATCCAGTGCGAGAGGATCATAAAGGAGGCGTAGGCAACGAGCGAAATGAAAGTTGGCGCTAGCGCAACACCAAGCAGCACCCGCGAGATGTCGAAACCGCCATTCCTGTTGCTTCCGAAAGAAATCCCCAACAGCGAACAGACAGAAACAACCAGCACAACGAAGAGGAAAAGACTCATGCTCGGCTCATTTATTTTTCCGGGACTGCATATGGCCGCAATAGCGTTGGCACAAACACCAACAGGTCAGCCACAATCCAAACAGCTCGATGCAAGAGAGAGAGCTCGATGAGGTTTTGAACGCTCAGATCCCCAGTTCGACTTGCCAGGAAGCCAACAACGAGTTCGCGCACACCAATGCCCGATGGAGCGAAAATTGCAAGCGTTCCCGCAGCAAAGCCGACGTTGAATATCCCGGCCAATTGAGCCCAGAACGCCTCCGCGTCTGGAACCACCACTGCAAAGCTTAATCCGAACAATATCCAAGCGGAGACCTGCTGCAGTGTTATGATGGTGGCGTCCTGCTTTGTCGCCATTGGCACGACTAGGTTGCTGAATCCGTAAATGAACAAAAACGCGGCAACGCCGCAGGTAGCCCATGAGATCATCGAGAACTCGCTTACCGCAATAAACGATGCTCCACTGGCAAAACTGGCAACGATCAAAATCCCGGTCTCGGCGAGGAGGAGCTTTCCGCCTTTTGTAAAACCAATACCTGCGGTACGATAGATCGCTAGCCTGCTTGTGAGCCCCCATATCCCACCCGGAATGTATTTCGCTATATCGGCCCTAGAGTAGGCATACCATGCGAACGCCAGCCCCCTATCCTCGCCCGATGAGCGCAAAACGCCTCGAACAAGCAAAATTACTAGGATCTTTCCCGCGATTATAAGCGCTAAGGAAAGAACGAAGGTACTCAGAGAGATATGCTCGGCGATGTATTCGAACGATAGCTTTTGCGATTTCAGGGCCAAGACCAGAAACGCGACGAGAAGCAGAAGCCAAATTCTGGCCGCCCAGCGCTTGATAACGGCCCTATTCAAGTCGAAACACTGCGAAAGAGCTTGATCGCCCTCTTCACGCGCGAAATCGCAATATCTTTGCATAACGCGAACGCATATTTGCCCGGGGACGAATTCCAACGTTCGGGATGTGTGGAGATATAGACCGGATTCCTGTAGGAACGCAGCCAAGTCGGAAATTCGTTGGCCGAAGGCGGCGGCGACCAGCCGCGCGATAGGCCAACGCGATCCCGAAAGTTTTCAGCAGCTGAGGCATTCCATCGACCACCGGTGTCGGTGAAGTAAGCCAATTCGATCGTAGCAAACGAAAGCGACGCGTCTGCCTTCAGGTCAAATTCACCAAGGTCTCTTCCGACAAGCAGTTCCTGGTTATGAAAGCGGCTAAGGGGCGCGCCGTGCATAGCCACGGTGCTGCAAGGGGCAATCTGTCGGAGATTCGACAGGTTTCTCTCAAACGCTGACAGGGCTGCTCCTCGATCGCCTTTCATGGCGGAAAGACACTCATAATGGTAACCAGTTTCGTGCCCCAAGTTCGCGACGAGCTCGATCTGCTTAGCGGGAAAGCGTCCGTCTCGGGTGCAGCGGAAATAATAAGTGGAGCTCACGCCTGCGGCCTTCTCCAACTCCGCCATAGTAACAGCGCGATCGGCGAGCCTATCAACATCATGGCGCAGCACTAGTTTCGAGCCGGATTTGTCATCCGGGCCCGCTTCAAAAAACTCTAGGACGCCACAAGGTATTCGTCCGCTCTTTTCGATGGTGCCGAGCAGTTCTTGGTACTCGGACAGTAAAAACGACATTCTACTTCCCTCGCGCGAGCTTTCCCAACCTGTTCAATAGAACCCTTACTGAGAAGGTCAGAAAAAGATACTCGAAAATCTGAAGGGGCATATAGAATGGCCTGAGCCATTTGCGCTGACGGACTTTGATCTTGATCAGGTCGACGAACGCGTAGACGTATTGATGCCACGTCTTATGGTTTTGCAAGCCTTTATAGATAGAAATCTCAGGCGGCTTCATGCCTAAGAACGAAGCCACCTTTGAATAGAGAAGCGCCTGCCGTCGATTTTCTAGAGTGTACCCCTGGCTCTTGACCAGTTCATCACGCGATAACGGCTCAAGGACAACGGCGCTCGCCTCGACTGCATCGTTAATGATCTCAAGGCCCTTTTTGGTTCGCGCGATAACTGCCGAATATCCGGGCGAGCCATAGCTTTTGAAGCGAGGCAGGTGCGGGTCCCCTACGGCGATATCCGCAAAATCCGCAATTTGATCAGGACATATCCTGCAGCGAGGCAACATCCAATAGCCCTGGAATGAAATGACGTAGCGAAGGATATTCCACCGTGAGTTATTCATGATCCGCGGAATGATCTTGGGGGCCGCCCCATCCGTAGTCGTTAAACGGATCTGGCCTGGCCAAGCACCGTCGCGGTAATCGATGTCATCCACAGCCTTCGGATCGGTCCCAAAGTTCTCGATATACTTCCCGATTCCAGAAAACCTGTTGATGCCTCCACAGAAGAGCCCGATCAACGCAACACAACGGTCGCGTACGTCCGGCCTCGCCATCATCACTTCGCGCATCGCTGCGATTTCACAAGGCAGACCGACAAATGCAAACCGATCCGAAGAGTCTACCAGTGCCGGAAGCTGTGACCCGTAATTGATGGGGTGATAATGGGAGCCCATGGCTTGTCGAATCTCATCGCTAGATCGCGCCAAGACCGCCTTTCCATGCTTAGGATCTCTGCCTGCGCTGCAATAGGCAACGTCGATCTCCCCGCGGGCGAATAGGTGATCGAGCAATGCTGTCGTGACACCTCCCGAGGCAGCTGCCTGCCGTACCGAAGGGTCGTGGGCATAGCCGGCGGCGATAAGCAAGCTTTCGCCGACAAGTGCGTCGTCGGGCTGCCTGTTGAACACCGCTTGAGCTACTCCTTGCATGTCCATTTTCGCGCCAGGGCAGACACGTAATCCCGCCGCAGCCTCATTGATCAGGCCATTTAACGACGGAGTCCAAATCTCTTCTTCTGTCGAGAAGGTCATATCGATCCGCGCGGTGGTTTCGCTACGAGCGACATCGATTTGACAGAAACCGCACCCAATGCACTGCCCGTTTTTGACAACGGAAGGAATTTGATCGGTCGAGATCGTTCCCAGTGCACTCATATTAAGCGCCCCCGACTACGAGTTTGATCCCGTCGGTTGCCTTGGCGCTCACGTCGGCTGACACGAGTTTCATCTGATCATGCAATTTGTCGCGCCGGATTAGCATTTCAGAAAGCATCGATATCAACCGCTCGGATGTCAGCTGAGAGTAATCCATTGTGAATTCGCTCATTCCGAACGGCTCGGCGGCTTCAGCATATTTGTGGCTCCAACCAACGGTTACGACCGGAATTGATTGGCTAAGAGCAGCAATCATTGAATGGAACCGTGAAGCTATAAAAACAGCCGACTGGCCGACAAGAGCTCGGGCAAGACGCGGATTGCCTGAAGGGTCAAGGATTGGCACCGAGTACCCGCGTTCGCGTAGGCTTTGCTGTATGCGTCTTGCTACCGAATGGTCATCGTTCTTACGGATCCCGCTGTCGATGGAGTGCGGCAGCATAGCAACGCGGTTGCCACTGGCGATCAGTGACGCGAAGGTATCGGTAAGGACCGACACCATATCGACGCCCGCGTCCTTGCAGTGAGCCAAGACAACCGCACTGGGCGAGCAAACGATGAGTGGACCGTCATTCGTGAAGCCGCTCTGTGACTTTATGTGATCCTGGGCCGCTCGCTTGACACTTTCGTCGATTTGCAACGCAAAGCTTGTATCGGGGCAGAACTGAGCGTTGGCAATGCCGAGTTGCTTCAGGTGCATGAGTGACATGTTTCCGCGAGCTGCGACCGTGGCACAACGCCGCAATGTCCACTTCGCCGCGAAAGCATTCAAGCGGCCACGAAACGGTCCCATCGCCTGAGAAAGTTTGTAGACCGGGGTTCCGAAGAAGAATGCCGGGAGAGCGACAGCGACGTTGTAATACAGTAGTGGGATACCCCGCCCATCGACGAACGCGATGCCGGACAGGTCGGCAACTGCGTCGGCTGCGGCAATATCTTTCAGCAGCGGCAGTTGGGCCAACGTGTTGCGTACCGGCCGGATCTTTCTCAATGGCCAGAACAAAATGCATAGTGGTACGGCTAGCAAAAGCAGATACCGGTAACCGGACGACACTAGTCGGGTCGTATCCGGCCCAACTTGCTTCCGATCCTTTTCGGGCAGGATGCTGGCAAGTGCGATATCGTCAAAGTAGGGACGAAGGACGTCTTCAACGGCGCAAAGCATTGCTGTCCCGCCAAGGTTTCCTGTGCGCGTTACGCCGGTAATTACAAGTCTCATTGCACTCAAACCGTTCTTCTGAAGGTTACGCACGCTATATCCCTGGTGTTCAGGGAAACTGGAAAGGCAGGAACCGCCTTCCCCAAGAACTCGGCAAACGAAAACAGTCCGACGCTGCGGAATGCCTTTGAGCAAAGGAAATTGGCCGCAACTTTTTTGCTGGGAAGCTCGAAGCCTACCAGCTCGAACCCCTCCTTGCGTCCCAGCACCTCAAGCGACCTTCTGCTAAAATATTGAAGATTTACGGGTGGTATCATAAGGGGCCAGAAGCGCTTCAAAGCCTGGGCGACAAAGCTATCCACCATTGGGACCGTCACAATGAGAGTTCCATCGGCCTTGAGCATGTCGCGGCACTTCGCCAGGACTCGCCGCGGATCCCTAAAGCCAGCGAGTACGTCCCACAACGTGATGACGTCGAAGGTGGTTTGATCATCCTCTTTGGCAAGAAAGTCACCACTTTGGATGGGAATGCCCCTCGAACGCGCTTCTGCCGCAGCTTCCTCAGACAACTCGACGCCTTCGGCCGAAAACGCGGCCTGAGCTGCCTCAACGAAAGCCCCTTTGCCGGCGCCAATATCCAACAAACGACCAGACAGGCCCATGGAGGTTAGCCACTGTACCCTCTGCCGGGCATTGACGTAAATGGGGGCGCTCAAGTCATTCGTGTCTTGTTGAGTCGAGTGATGGAAGCCGTCGGAATATATTTCGGCCAAATACTGATCGTCTTGCCTCCCTACAGCCACACCATGACCGCAATTCGAACAGGTGTAGATCCGGTAATTTTCATCTCTCGCTAAGTAAGGGGTGTTCAGAGAGGTGAAAAAACGAGTACTTGATGACCCGCAAATGGGGCAGTTCGTCACTATTTCGCCCCCTTATGCACGAATAGCCATTCGTTATCGCGGTAGTCCATCTCGAATGATTGAAGCAAAAGCTGGATAGAGACCATGCCGCTCATGCCCCATAAAATCGTCGCAGTCTGCGGAATGATGCCAGTGAATGCCGTTTTAAGCAGTATATAAATCAACAGTGCCACGTTACAGATAAAGCCAACGAAACACACTGCATAAAAGATGATGATGGGGTGGCCGTTCGCCACCATATACTTTTGAAACATCCGGCTTAAAAACAGACGTAGCAAAAGCCGCAACAGTGGCCACGCGATCAGATGCGGGCGCATATGCGAACTCCATTCCGGGCCGTATACGGCTCTGATAGGCACATCCGCAACACGCATGTTGGCGATGTTCAGCCTAACCAGATAGTCGTTCGGACAGCCGTATCTGGGATAACACTTCGACCAATCAACCGCCAAAAGCGCACGTCGATTGATTGCTGTGTACCCGCTCTGACTGTCGCTTATGTGCCAATAACCAGAGGCGATCTTCGTGAAGACCGAGAGCATAAGATTTCCGAACAAACGGTGCTTCGGGATCTCGGATATTTGACCCCGGTGACCAATAAATCGGTTCCCTTTCGCGTAATCACAGATATCGCTCGCAACTGGCTCAACAACATTATCGAAATCCGCAGGGTCCATTTGGCCGTCGCCTGCCATTACTACGGCAATATCTTCTCCACTGGCGATGACCCGCTCGTAGCCCGCGACTATCGCACCTCCTACGCCCACGTTCTTCTTCAAGTCGACGAGGACAACGCGGTGATCGCGCTGAGCGTATTCTTGGACAACTGTGGCCGTTCCGTCCGTGCTCGCATCGTTAACGACATAAATCCTTGTCGCTCGCTCCGGGACAGCCGCGATTGTGCGACCAATCTTCTTCTCTTCGTTGTAAGCGGGGATCACTACCGCGATGGATGGACTTTTGACCAACGAAGGCCCCAATATTTGATCTGCCTGCAATTGTTCCCCCATAAGCCCACGCGAAATAGCTTGAACAACATACTTCGTTAGGGGCGATACCGAGTCGCGTTCAAGCTGTCCATGAAGTTTTTGAATGTGACCCGGTTTTTAACATCCTTCATTCGATCGACCGATGCCGCGCGGAAGAAAGGGATTCGAGATACAAACACCCCATCTGATGCGGGAAATTCCGCAGGAGCTTGGTGTGGATTGCGATTTATGGCGCTATTGCTTCTATATTAAACATCCCTTACCATCCACCGAACGAGCATGCCGTCCTTACCCGCCGTTTTGGACCGAGGACAGCCTCTCCCGCTCCGTGCGATCTCTGAGGTCGAGTAGGATATCTCTTATGCCATAGACCGAGCCCTGCGCGGTCTTCATTTCATCGATCTGCCGCTGCTGGTCTACAAAGCGCTTGTCGTAGCTACCGAACACGCTATTCAGCTCCTCCCGCGGCACCTGGGCATTGCGAAGTTCCTTCACGCTCGCATCTGTTCGTGCTCGGTCTTCGGCTCCTCGCGCCGTTCGCCACTTCATCTCTTTCTGCGTCACCATCTTGTCGGCAAGGATGCCCACAGACTGCTTCAAGTCGCTGGCTGCTTCGCGGATCGGGAGATAGGCCAAGCCGCCGAGCATAGCGGCGAAAGTGAGCGCCACGCCAGCGCCTACCATTGTGGCTTATTGCACTCAGCCAGATTCGTCGACAGTGCGACGATCGAGGCTCGCGGTTTCGTTCGCAAGCGAAGTGACGGCAGTGTCGATGTTCTTGAAGCCAGATCGCACCTCGGTTCCAAGATCCGTCTGCCGGCGGCCGAGGTTAGTAACCCGCTCGCGGAGCATGGTTTGTCATGATTAGGCGCACGGCTGTTGGACATTCACCGTCATCCCCTGCGCTAAGTCCAAGGCAAACATTAGTCCGGAAGCTGTTGCCCGCGCCAAGAGCCTTTACGGTTAGGAACAATCTGATAGAGCTAGGGCCGAACAGTCACGAACGGCGATCGCGACGAAGCTCGACTACCGGCGGCAGAAATTCAAGGGACTGCGCCGCTCCGTCACGCATCTGCTTCGCGCCGCTGATTATGCTAGAAGGGTACAGTATTCTCTATGGTAGCGAGCGAAGAGCCGATTGCCACGCCCCCGCGCCTCAAGCCCGTCCTTGTCATCCTGTGGCTGCTGTTGATATCGGCTCCCATTGTGGAAAGCGATACCTATCGCTATGCCGCATTGCTGCTGATCGGCACGACTTTCGCGTTTTTCAAGCCGAATTATCAGCTGCTGAAGCGTAACTGGCTGGCGAACGCCTGCGTTGCATGGGGCACTTATGCGCTGCTGCGCTTCCTTTTTGGCCTGATCGTCTACGGCGAGAAGGGCGCATCCGACTGGCTCTACGCCTTTCCGCTGTTCTTCCCAGCTGTCGGCATCGCGCTTTATTGCAGCCGGAAGCATGTCGAAACTGTCTTTGCGATCTATTTCCCTGTGGCACTTGCCGCCTTGCTGATCTCCACCGACTACCGGCTGATCCTTGCAGGCAACGACCGTATTTCGCCGCTTTACCACAACAACCTGATCCATGGCGCGATTGGTTGCGGCTTCCTGACGATCGGTGCCTTTTACTGGCTGCTGCACGCTTGGGAGACTGGCAAGCTCGCGCGCCGTTCCGGCAGCTGGATCTTTGTCGTTGCGACGCTCGTCATCGCGCTCTGCCTTTTCAACATATATGGCTCCAAGGCGAAAGGCGTCTGGCTGAGCCTCGTCCTCGTCGGGCCTCTCATGCTCGCCTCGCTGCTGCTTTATGCAGACAGACGCCGGGCTGCTATTGCGGGTCTGGTCATTTTGATCCTTGTCTCCCTTGGGATCTGGGGCGGCTGGAACAGTATCTGGACATTTGCTGGTCCGACCTTTGAGGCTGCTGCAAGGATCCCTGCTGAGATTTCAGCACGCGGCGGACTGTGGAACGCTGTTGCAGCAGCTATTGCTTCGAGCGATACGCCGAACGCAATGAGTGAGCGGCTGCAGCTCTGGGCGAATGCTTCGGAAGTGATTGCCCAGGCACCTCTCTTTGGGGCCGGCAATCACTGGCTTACGATCTGGGGCTCGACCACCTATGCCAGCGTGCCCTATACGCTGCTTCACAACGGCTACTTCGAAATGCTTGTCCGCCACGGGCTCTTTGGCATCATCGTTTTCACCGTTCTGGCGGTCGCCATGTATAGACGGGTGCTGGCCGCCAGGAGGGAAAAGCTGATCAGCCTCAGCGCATTGCTGGCCTACACCATGGTCACGCTGTTTTTCCTCGGAACGATCCTGTCCAACTCTAACAACCGGTTGGCGATCGGCGAATCGTTCTTCTTCGTGTTCTCCGCTGTCGCATTTGCCTGCGGGATCATGTTGAAGAAGAATCTCCCGAAAGAACAGCATCCAGAAAACCACCATCATGAAGCGTAATTCGTCGGCCGTATCGTATGCAGATCGTACCACCTTCGTGGTCAGCGGGGGCCGTCCACCACATTAGGTCAACAGCTGGCCTAAGATCGGAAGCAAGGAATAGGAGTATCGATGGACGAACGGGGAAGCATAAGAGCGGTTTTGATCGCAATCTTTCTGGTCGCTGCTTTCATCATGGCTATCTACATCGCGCAGAACACGGGTCTCCTGGCAATAGAATAGAGCGCTATGAAACTCACTCGAAGTTCTGCCGTTAAGCCACAACGTTTTCTTTGATCGCCTTTCTGGTCGAGAGCACATCGACACCGAGCCGCGTTCGCATCATCGAGCTGTCGATTTGAAAAGAGCCGTAGAGCTTTTCGATTTCCCTTCGTTTACCAAAAACTGATGCCACAAAAAACAAGAGCACTTTCGGAACGTAAAACAAGCGTACACGCACGCCCGCAGCTTCAGCAAGCGCCATTGCTATCTCGGATATCGTCAGGTCTTCGCCGTCAGACACCAAGAAAGTAAGTCCGGCGACGTCAGGGGCAACGGAAGCAAGATGAATTATCTTTGCAAGGTGAGAAACATGAAGAAGGCTTCGTTTGTTGCGAATGCCAGCGAACGGAAGCGGCAAATGACTCTGAACAAGCTTGTCCAGCCGCTCGAGATTTCCAGGATTGCCTGGTCCATAGACCAGAGTGGGTCGCAAAATGACAAGTTCCATTCCATGAGCGGCGCAAATGGAGGCTAATTCTAACTCAGCCTTATATTTGCTTTTGGCATATTCACTCGAGGGCCGCGGAGCATCGATTTCGGTGAACGGCGCCGACGACGTCTCGCCCATTACACCGGCAGAACTTTATAAAGACGAAACGCTTGATTCCCATCGCCGCTGCGTTCTTCGCCAGCTTAACACTCGCGTGAACATTGATCTCTTCAAACTCAGATACTGAATCGCTGGATCCCTCTTTGGTCTTGTGCGCCCTCGCTGCAAGGTGAACAATGACCTCGCAGCCGTCCAGGTAAGAACTCCAGTCGGAAATCTGAACAATGTCGCCGACGACCTTATACTCAACCCGCTCGCGCTTCGAGAACCTTGCGTCAGGCGCTACACGCACCGCTGCCCGTACACAGAACCGCTGTTTCAAAAAATAGTTAACCGCCGAGCGACCGACAAATCCCTGCGCGCCAGTGATAAAGACCCGGTTTGCCCCCCACAGAACCCTCCTTCTTAAAACGCGGCAAGAAAATCGGCTTTGGCTAGTGAGCCTTTTTCTACGAGATGGAGGAATGGCTGATTGTCAGACGAAATCGCATCGCTTTCTCGTCAGTCATAACTCATCTTTCACCCCGCGCAGCAGCCATAAGCAGATAAAAGAAGCAGAAGAAGCTGAGAATATAATCGAAGCTGATAGCAACCAATATGACGAGTGCCGGGATGACAACCCCAACACTCGTGTCACTGATAAAACAAAAAACGCCATAGAGAATTGCGAGCAAACAAGCGGCTAAAAACCTTCGAAAAACCTTAATCAGGCAAGTCCTCCACCTGGTAATCAAATCTTCAATGGCATGATAACTGACGCTTCCGCAGTTACCCACAGCACCCGCGAACGATCCTTAGACTTTTCGCTTCTGCGCAATCATCCTGGAAATGGGCAGCCGCTTCTGTGCACTTAACCGTTTTCAACCATATCTGCATCAACGAATTAGGAAATCTGATCAACTGCCGCACGACGCCCGCGGAGGATCCGGTGACGGCCCGTGCGGATTCAGAAGTTCCCTGTAAGCTGCCGCCAATTGATCATAGCCATGCCTACGCTCGACATAAGCCTTACCATTCTGCCCCAATGCGGCCAGATCGATGTCTTGAAGGGATGAGAGTTCTCGCAGCGCAGCCGCTATGGCCGGAACGTCGCCAGGATCTACTGATATTCCGCATCCAGCCTCAGCAACAGGATCATTTCCGGCACGAACAGCGAAGATTACCGGAAGCGCCGCGAGCATGTAATCAAACAGCTTATTTGGGCTGACCCCAAATCGGAGAATCGGTTCGGGACGCAGTGATATGTACCCAATGCTTGCATCCGCGAGTAGCGATTGTACGTCGACCTTGGGGACCTGCCCAAACAGCGCAACAGTTTCTTCCAGAGCATTGGAAGTGATCAACGACTTCAGCTCGTCTTTCTCTTCACCTCGACCGACGATTATTGCTCGAACTTTGTCGTAACCTTTTGAACGTAGCTCGATGATAGCTCTAATGAGTGTTGTCACGTGATTCGGTCGGCCTAGGGCGCCAGCATAAACAACAACGCAATAGCCTTGCGTGCGCCAGAATCTCGCCAGAGTCACGCACTCCGGTTCCTCCGTCCAGCTACGCGGCATATTGCTCAGATCAACGCCGTTTGGAATGTAACGAAATCGCTCGGGTTCTAGACCCCGAGCAATCATATGTGGCGCGGCCGCCGGCAAAAGCGAAACGACTGCGTCTGACCGACGATACGCAAAACGCTCAAGCCGGCCTGTGAGCAAAACCATTGGATGCCATGCGCTGACACCCCCAAGCTCCACCATGCTCAGTGGCCAAATATCACGAACCTCGAAAACGCACTTTGCCTTGTACTTTCGTGCGAGCCACCAGGCCGAAAGGAAAGTGTAAGGATGCGGGGAGGACGCAATGATCACTGATGGCCGCCCATGCCGATGAGCGATCTGGTGGTGACGGGTCAAGATTTTCCACCCCAGCGCAAACATGTTGAGAATCCGATGAAGACCATTCCCCCGATACGCTGGCGTATCCATGAACTCGTAGATGGCTCCATCGACCTCCTTCGTTCCTGCGGCTTGAGGCTGGTCAAGGAGATGATGGTTACAGGCTGCGATTACGACACTGCTCACGCCAATCTTGCGCCATTCACGTGACAAATGATAGGGACGATCGTAGCGGCCAATGCCAGGGCCGCCGGCATAGGGGTGGATATACCAGATGCAGGGATTTTCAGGCACGGGACGTCGCTTTGTAGGCCTCAACTAGTTTTTTCTTTTCGCTCTCCCATGAAAGGGACCGATTGGCCTGCGCAACTCCGCGCCCGCAACGTTCAATCGCCTGGCGGTCGATGGACGCAATCAGATCAATAAACTCAGCCTCAGCCTTTGGTGCAACCCAGCCGCAAGAATTTTCCTCGACGAGACGGCGTTGCTCTTTCAGAGGGTTGACGATGATTGGCAACCCAGCATGTAGATATTCAAAGATCTTATTTGGCAACGAATAATAATGTGACAGGCAGGAATTGTCCGTAAGACAGATCCCGACATCGGCGGCCTTCGTATAATTAAGGACCTCGGATGGTTTGACCGAGGGTATGAGGTAAATGTTTCGGTATCGTGAAGCGGCATCAGCGACCAAATCCTTCAGAGGCCCACTCCCCATGCACACAAGATTGGCTTCAGGCAGTTTCGCAAATACTGCGAGTAACCTCTCAATACCGCGACCTGCGATGAAGCCTCCCTGGTAGATAAATAGGACCTTGTTCTTATCCAGGTTCAGGCGCTCAATCGAGACTGGTCTCTCTGCCGAGTCGTCGACCTTAAACTGCGGTATATTGCGGACTATGGTAGGACGAGTGAGATTATATTCCAACGCATACCAATCGGCAATCGAGTCACTGACGACGAAGATCATATCGCAGCGGCGAATGAAAATTCGCTCAATCAGCTTCCCAAATTTTTGGCGGAAACCCTTGTAGCCCGATGTTTCCGTTTCTAGCTCGTGTGTGTCGTAGATGAGTTTGGCACCGGTGATGGCACTTACCACGGCACAGAGAGGAAGTACCGCCAAGCTGTGCGCATTCACTGCGGCGACCTCCCTCCCTTTCACATATGAAAGTACCCTTAAAGACCACTCGATATTTTTGCTCAACTTGGCAACAAAGCCGTCGCGATTTGAAAGGAGCTTTCTGGACAAACGGACTAGCGAACGCTTCGCGTCCACCTCCTCGCGAGCCGGCAGTCCCTCTGCCGCGACACCAAGCACTTCAATACTATCGAATATACCAGCCTCCGCGAGCGCGTCTGTAATGCGTAATATCCGGCTCTCATGCGTAAGTGGCGATGGGTATATATGGATATTGAGCATCAGACGGATTTAGCCCGGTTCCTCAGGTAGCTACGCAGCCCAGACAGTCCCTCAATGAAATTATTCCTGTTCGAGTAATCCGTGTGCTTCTTGTTCGGCTTGTCGATTAGGTGCTGAAGCTGGCCCCGATCAAGGCCAAATTTTTTCACTACAAAATCCATGTCTTGATCGAGATCGTTGTCGGCATAAGGGTTTTTCACCAATTCAACGATGCCCTGCTCGCGGCTGAGCTGTCCAGCACAGACGAGCGCGGATAGATGCGCACGCCGCTTGTCAAAACCGAATTTCGTGGGCAGATAGTAACCCTGATACCAGCGCGTATAGATAGACTCGTAGTGTTTTCCGCCGTAGTACTGCCAATTAAGCTCTCGTTTCATAGTCTGGACAGCTTTGGCCTTATCGTACTCAACGTAGTTGAGCAGATTTACCATTTTATAGCTTCCCGAAAGAATCCTGGCAGAGAACGATGCCAGTGATACCTGAGGGAATGTTTTCAAAGGAACACGACCAAACTGCCGGTGGATCGCGCGAATATGATGCAAGTCGTGGCTGTAGTAAACCCATGAGATGGGCAGTATCCCTTCCGTTACCACATTGCTACCGTTGACAACATAGCGAACGCGGTTGCGGCGCGCTGTCTTCACTAATGTAGCAGTAATGGCGTGATCGGTTGGGATTTCGCAGTTGGGCACGGATGCTTTCAAGAACGAAAGTTGAAGATCACGGAATTCCTCCCAGTCGACAACATCAGTATGGAGATCGATTTGCAACCGATCAAGCGCATTTTTGATATTCGCGACGGCTAACTCCGAATTCCAGCCGTTGTCAAAATGCACTGCCAACGGACGAAGGCCCAATTGTTTGAGCTTATAAATCACAAAGGTGCTGTCCACTCCGCCGCTTACGCCGGCAATACAGTCATAGTCCTTTCCTTTGCCCTCTTTGACAATGCGTTCAACCAATGCCTCGAGAGCGAGCTCCGCTTCCGGGCCACGCCGAACCTCTTCGTCGACGCGAACGAAGTAACGATTGCAGTGATTGCAGTTCCCGTGCTCATCAAAGGCGATCTCGGGATCGGAGGTGTCCATCAGGCACCTGTTGCAGATCTGGTAGCGGCGGCTGCTGGAAAACTGGAGCATCATACCCTTAGAAGCCTAAAGAAGAGGATAAAGACGGTCGTGAAAACGATCCATCCTGATCCGGAGTTTATCGCGGTGAAGAAATTGGTCTCCATCATCGCGATGATGGCGGAGAGATTAAAGGGCACCGCCAACGGATGGCCGCGATAGATCAGAGAGACAATGGCATAGAATATGCCGCTCAAGATACCCGCGAGCACAAAGCCGGCGGCGCCAAAGTTTGCATATTCGGTCATGAACGACGCCGCGTTAAGGCTACCCTTCATACCTTGAGCGACGTTCTCAGGGTAGTACCTTCCATATAACTTTTCGGGAATATGGACATAATCGCACCCCAGGATCTTGGCACCCGGCCGATAGCCACAGCCCTTCTCCCGGCTCGAGACATCTCGATAGGCAGAAAACCATTGATCCATAACGCGAGCTGGGACAATCGCGACACGATCAAATAACGCATAACTCGCGGATGTGGATCTCCAGCCAGTCAACTCGGGCTGTAGCAGACTTTTATCGAGATCTAATGCACCTTCCTCAGCTGGAAATATATCGCCGAGGAATGCAAGATTTTGGCGAATAGACGGCGCTGAGACCGCGGTCAGAAGCCCCATTAGTAGAACTAAAATGCCTGTGTTAACAGCGACGGAACGCCACGCTTTCAAGTATATTGCCAGAAAGATCACAGGAAAAAGAAAGTATATGGGCAAGACTCGAACAAAGAGGGCGACGCAATAAAACGAGCCGACCGCGAGAATGGCCCAAAATATTTTTGAGCGATAGTAAAATGCAATTGCCAGGAGTGCGGGGCCGAGCGCCTTAACACTGTAGTCGCTAGCGTAGCGCATCCAGGGCGGCAGTGAAAAATATGCAGATTGGCGTATGATCGAAATCTTGATGTCGTCTTGCTGCCTGAACGCCTCAAGCACGGGAACGTATCCGAGTGTCCAAATATGGCCCACCACCTCGGCAGCGTATGCCAAAGTCAATATAATCAACAGCCAGAAACCCGCTTTAGTGTATTTAGCCGGATTGGCTTCCGCCGAATAAACTGGCAGTCTTACACGAAACAACCATCGCAGAGCCAGATATACAATCGCCGCGGTGAACCAAACCGCGAGTATTCCGAGAGGAAGACTTTTGCTGCCACCTTCGGACAGTTGGAATGCGGCGCTTATCGCCGCAAGCCAGAACATGGAAACGCTATAGAGTACGAAAACCGGGTTGCGTGAACGAACCGAAACCATGCCCTGTCCTACAGACGAGTGAACATGCGCTTCACCTTCAAGCCCATGTCAAACAAAGCTGCGTTCGATGCGTAATCAGAATATAGTCTGCTGGGCTGCGCGAAGATTGCATCAAGTTCCAGTTCTGAAACGCCTAACTTTTTGGCAACGAATGCTTTGTCTTGCTGCTGCAGATCACTGTCGTACGTTGGCCGGCCGAGTTCTTCCAATGCAGCCTCCCGTGACGCTTGACCTGAATTAATCAGAGACGATAGGTGCGCTCGCCGCTTGTCATAACCGAATTTTACAGGAAGATAGTACCCCTGAAAAAAGCGCGTGAATACTGACTCGTAGTGCTTGCCACCATAGTCGCGCCAATCCAATTCTTTGATAATAGTCTTTTTCGCGCTGAATTTGTTATATGGGAGATAGTTTAGAATCTTAACGGTCTTGATCCGCCGAACGTAGGGATACCAGATATATTGGCTAAAAAAGCCCATTGTCGGGTAGTCCCGAAGTGGAGCCCTACCGAACTTGCGGTGGATATCTTTCAGGTGCCTTAGGTCGCCTGACTGATGTCCCCATGCCGATGGCAATATGAATTCGGTTGCGTAGTTACTACCGGACAGGATGTACTTGATCTTATGCCGAGCAGCCTCACGATAGAGAATCGCTGGAAATGCATGGTCGGTGGGAATATCGCAGTTCGCGACCGATGCTTTGAAAAAGGCGAGCTGCAAATCGCGCATCTCGTCCCAGTTTACGACATGGGTAAAAAGGTCGATGTTGAGCTTCTTGACGATATTTTCAATGTTGTTTACTGCAAGCTCTGAGTTCCAGCCGCTGTCAAAATGAACAGCCAGCGGACGCAATCCGTGCTTCTTGGCCATGAAGGCGACGTAGGAACTATCGACCCCTCCGCTAAGCCCCATAATGCAGTCATACTCTTGATTGCGGCCATCATGCTTGATACGGTCCAGAATGACACCAAGCTCGCCTTCGCGCTCACCGCGATCGGCCTTATCGATGATGTTTCTGACCATGCGATCATAGCGCAAGCAGTGGCTGCAGAGCCCCTGGTCGTCGAAAGAAATTTCCGGATCGGATGTATCCATGACGCAACGGATACAAATCTTATAGGCTCGGTCACTGCCAGTGAGTGCATTTTCTGAAGTAGGCAAAGCAGCAGCATCGGCATTTTTCATTTCTAAAGCCATTCCAGCTCCGACTGGTCGGGGTAATTGATCAACACAGCTTTGTGTTTGCCGTGGAATACAAACATGCTGCCCGCAGCCGCAGCGGAAACATGAGCCTCCCCAATCGCCCGTTGCATGTGTTCCAGGCTACCAGCTCCGCCGCAAGCGATGACAGGGGTGTTAACGGAGCCTGTAATCTTTTTCAACAGGTCAATGTCGTAACCAGACATGGTCCCATCGCGGTCTATTGAATTGACGAGGATTTCTCCAACACCGAGATCGGCTAGGGCCGCCGCATAGCGGACCGGATCTTCTTTGGTGTTAGTCTTGCCGCAATTAATCCAGACCTCATAGCGACCCAGCAGCGTTCTTTTTACGTCAATGGCCGCAATGATGCTCGAACTTCCAAACGTGTCGCAGCTTTGTTTCACGAGCGTCCGATCGATAAAAGCCGCAGTATTTAAGCAAATTTTCTCAATCCCAATCCGATGCAGGCGGCGAACCTGCTCGATCGACGTGACAGCGCCTCCATAGGAGAGAGGCATGAAGCATTCGCTGGCAATATCCCCGATCAATTCGTAGTTCGGCTCTCGTTTTTCGGGCGTCGCGGTGATATCAAGCAGGATCAGCTCATCAACTTCCTTTTCATTAAATATCTTGACCGCATTAATGGGATCACCAACGTACTTAGGGTTCGCGAACCTGACGGTCTTGTAAAGTCCGCCGCCCCGGAGGAGGAGGCTCGGGATTATTCGTGCCTTCAGCATGTCGTAAATCTCTCTACAAAATTGCGGTAGACCTGAAGACCATACTTGTGACTTTTCTCAGGATGGAACTGAAGAGATACGACATTCTTTGACGCCAATGCGCTTGCAAACCTGTAGCCGTGCACGGTGGATCCGATCTCTATTCCGGGCTCCTCCGCAATCATGTGATAGGAATGGACGAAGTAGAACCGCATCGGCTGCGCAACGCCGTCAAAAATACCGCCGCCTTCGCCTTCTGGCGTCACCGAATTCCATCCCATATGTGGAACACGAATTTTCCGACCTTCTTCGGTATGTTTGAATCGGACTAGGTGAGCGTTGAGCCATCCGAAGCCGGGAAGCACGCCCTCTTCACTTCTTTTCGTCATCAACTGCGCACCAAGACATACGCCCAGGATGGGCTTGCGCTTTTCAATAACTTCTTCGTTGAGGACGTCATAAAGACCATAATCATGAAGGGTGCGCATGGCTTCGTCGAACGCACCAACCCCTGGCAGCACCAGCTTATCTGCCTTGCGCAGCGCTTCCGGGTCCCGTGAAACATCACACTTCGCGCCGACTTTTTTCAGCATATTGAGGACCGAGCCGACTGTCCCCGTGTTGTAATCCACAACAATGATCACGCCAATTTTCCTAGATTAGGTAAATGCTATCACGTCTTTTCGGCAGTTCCACGCAATCGCGAGAGCAGCTACCGCTGCTATAACAATCGCTGAGATTCCTGATACCAATGATGCTCCGCTTACCGCCTTCAGAGCCATGAACACAAGGTAAAACAGCGCAAATGCAAGCATACTTCCAATAATTGTGCTTTTAAGCTTTCCGAGGGGAAACTTCGCTATCCGAAAAATAGAGATGAGGTATGCGAATTGATAGATCGTATTGCTAACCGCGTAAGCGACGACGCCCCAAAATGGTGACGATGTGGAAGTTAGGACAGCAGCCAAAGCTACGATCATCGACGTATCTGCAATGATTTGGACCGCGAAGGATACGCCCTGGCGACCGTGTACTTCAAACAGGCGCTCAGGCCAACCTGTTTGTGTGGACACCCATGCCGCGGGCGCGAGCACCATCGCAAAAGCGCCGGCTTCACGCCAAGTGGAGCCAAAGACAACGCCGAAAAAATCATCTCCCCACGCGGCACAGAAAGCAAAGGGAGCCGCTGTCACAAGAAGTCCGGTTCTGATCAGCGTGACTGTCATATCGTGGAGCCGCACGGTTCCCTTCAGCGCCACAGCTTCACGATAGAACACCTGGCTCAGTGCATTCGAAATCAGTAATGTCGGCGCGAGCACGATCGTCCGCGCCATGCCATAAAGGCCGGCCGCAGACACCGCAGCCGTCGCGGAGAAGATCAATATCGGAGCTTCTCGCGAGAGGCTTCCTATGAGGCTATATGGTGTGTTGAAGACCAAGAACTGCCAATACCTCCTCACTGCACCGAGCATTTTGGAAGGCTCAAAGTGACGAAGGACTGAAAAAAAATCGCGCCCATGCTCTCGCAGCAGTCCAATCGTACCCGCCGCTTGACCAATCAACTTTGATATTGATAGTCCCAGCGTCCAGCCTGAGGCAATAGCGCCGAGAGCTAGCGCCGATAGAATGTAACTCACTTGATTTATAACGTTGCCGGTTGCGACAGTACGAAAACGTTTCGCCCGCGACGCGAACGCAGAGAGGATTTGGAATCCAACAACGCTGATCGTCAACAGCGGGAGGATCCATATCCACAACGCATCTCCAGGGTGACCGAAGGCTGAGGCAATACCCTCACCCCAGCCCAGAGCAACGAGACAGAATATGGCGGCCATGAGCGTCGTTAGGGCAAGGATGACGGCCGCAATGTCCTTAGCCTCGTCGTCATCCGGTGAAAGCACCATTGCCAGATCGAGCCGCAACGTGGCGGGCACGACGCATATAGTTGTTATTCCCATCACCAGTGTCTGCAGCCCGAATGCGTCGGGCGAGTAGAGCCTTGCCAAGGCAGGAGACAGAATAAGCGGTATCGCCTGAGCAAAGACAGTGCCTGTCAGCATAGCCAACGCGTTTGATCGGAAGCTCATCAGGAGCCTACAATTTCCGCAACAATCCTCTTGCTTGCTGCGCCATCACCATATGGTGCTGCGGATTGACGGCGTATCGGCGCGTTATCCCAAACGGCGTTTACGATCCTGTCGCGGGATGCGCCCGTGATCGTATTCCACCCAAGCTCCACGGTTTCAACCCATTCAGTTTCGTCCCGCATCGTGATGCAAGGCACATTATAGAAAAACGCCTCCTTCTGCACACCACCGGAATCGGTAAGAATGACTTTCGCCGACCGTTCCAAAGCGACCATGTCCAAGAAGGGCAATGGATCAGTAACCAGAACATCTTTCATATACTCTGACAGACCATACTGGTCCAAGAGCTTCCGCGTGCGAGGATGCAATGGAAATACGACCTTGATTTGCTGTGCGAGCTCTTCAAGGGCACGGATAATTTCGGTCAGACGCGCGCTGTCGTCGGTATTTTCAGCCCTATGACAGGTCACGAGGATAAAGTTCCCCGGCGACAAGTGATATGCGTCCAGCACCCTGGAATGCTGCGCCTTTTCTCCAAAAAACAGCGCTTGGTCGTACATAACGTCACCCACATTAAAGACGTTATCTGTCATCCCCTCTGTTTTGAGATTTTCAACAGCAGTATCAGTCGGGCAGAAAAGCAGTTTCGAGATCCGGTCTGTAACGACACGGTTTACTTCCTCCGGCATCCTCATGTTGAAGGATCTTAGCCCTGCTTCCACGTGCGCAACAGGAACGTGAATTTTTGCCGCAGCAAGAGCTCCTGCTATCGTCGAATTGGTGTCACCATAAACGAGAAGCCAGTCTGGCTTCTCGTCGAGAAGGACCTTCTCGATACCTGCCAGCATTCGGCCAGTCATCTCGCCATGCGTGCCGCCAGCCACGCCCAGATTATATCTTGGTTCTGGGATTTCGAGTTCATCGAAAAAAACCCGGGACATCTTCTCGTCGTAGTGCTGACCAGTGTGAATCATGACTTCCCTGACACCTTGATCAGCAAGATCCTGGATAACGCGTGATATTGCTGCTGCTTTGATAAACTGCGGACGCGCGCCCACTACCGTCAAAATTTTCATATAGAATTGCCTCGGGGATCTGGGTTGGCGTCTCTATACAGGCAAGGAAATTTGTTGACAACTCTGCCCTACAGGGGATCGCATCCGCTTTCGAAAGACGGCGAATGCGCCAACTGCTTAAACTTGCAATTTCGTCTGAACCATGATTGTTGACTGCTCCCAGAATACAGTAGTGACGGGTAAGGATTTTAACGTTGAACGTTGAGCTTGTTCAAAAGCTGAAGGCCAAAAAGGCAACGATTGGCATTGTTGGGCTAGGTTATGTCGGTCTACCACTGATGCTTCGATACTCCGAAGTTGGCTATAAGGTCGTCGGGTTTGACATCGATCCGGTAAAAGTGAACACCCTGCATGCGGGCCACAGCTATATCGAACACATTGCAGAATCCTCTATCGCCGGCGCGCTTGCGAAGGGGTTTCAGGCCACAACTGATTTCTCGCGTGCAGGCGAAGTTGATGCCCTCATCATCTGCGTGCCAACACCGCTTAATAAATATCGAGAGCCAGATCTCAGCTTCGTCATTGGTACGGTGGACACCCTCGTGCCACATCTGCGTCGGGGTCAGATCGTCTCCTTGGAAAGCACGACGTATCCCGGAACGACTGACGAAGAATTGCGACCAAGGATCGAGAAGGCTGGCCTAAAGGTCGGTGAGGACATTTTCCTCGTATTTTCGCCCGAGCGTGAGGATCCCGGAAACGCCAGCTTCACGACAAAGACCATTCCGAAGATCTGCGGGGGCGATACGGCGGCGTGCCTTGAGACGGGCCTGGCACTCTACGGGCACGTTATTGACCGCGTCGTGCCTGTGAGTTCAACGCGTTCTGCCGAGCTCACGAAGCTCTTGGAGAACATCCACCGCGCTGTAAACATCGGCCTTGTCAACGAGATGAAAGTCGTAGCCGACAAAATGGGTATCGACATACACGAAGTGATTCGTGCCGCAGCAACAAAGCCATTTGGCTTTGTTCCCTATTACCCAGGACCAGGACTTGGGGGACACTGCATTCCGATCGACCCTTTCTATCTGACGTGGAAGGCGCGCGAATTTGGCGTTCATACTCGCTTTATCGAGCTGGCGGGCGAAATAAACTCCTCCATGCCGGACTACGTGATTGCAAAGATTAATGCCGCCCTCAACAAGGTCGGTCGATCCGTGAGCGGTAGCCGTGTCCTAGTACTGGGCATAGCTTACAAGAAAAACGTCGATGACATGCGGGAATCTCCGTCGGTGACCATCATGGAGAAGCTTCGTGATCTTGGAGCAGAAATCTCTTACAGCGACCCTCATATTCCGACTTTTCCGAAGATGCGCGAGCATCATTTCGATCTTTCAAGCGTGCAGCTGACGCGCGAAAATGTTGCCGCGTTCGACTGCGTCGTGCTGGCAACTGACCATGATCGGTTCGATTATGCGCTGATTGCAGAGAGTGCAAAACTAATCGTTGATTCTCGCGGCCGCTATCTTGAACCGAGCCAGAAAATTACAAAGGCCTAACATGCGACGTTATTCTCCTGGGATACTTGACCGGAAAGTCCGTTTCGCTCTCGTGGGATGCGGTCGCATTGCGGCCAATCATTTCGGCGCGCTGGAGAAACACGCCGATCGCGCCGAACTCGTCGCTATTTGCGATATCGATCCGGCGGCACTTGAAGCTGCCGCCAAGCGCACGGGTGCACGCCCCTATTCCAGCCTTGATGATATGCTGGACCACACCAACGCGGATATCGTCATACTGACGACGCCAAGTGGTTTGCATGCTGAACAGACAATCAAGATTGCAGCAAGCGGCAAGCACGTCATGACAGAAAAGCCGATGGCTACCCGCTGGAAAGATGGCCTTAGTATGATTAAGGTTTGTGATGATGCAAACGTGCGTCTCTTTGTCGTCAAGCAAAATCGCCGGAATGCCACGCTCCAGCTGGTGAAGCAGGCCATCGAGCAAAATCGTTTTGGCCGCATTTATATGGTCAACATCAACGTATTCTGGACCCGTCCACAGGAATATTACGATAGTGCGGCGTGGCGAGGCACGTGGGAGTTTGACGGCGGCGCCTTGATGAACCAGGCAAGCCACTACGTCGATCTTCTTGACTGGCTCATTGGCCCGATCGAAAGCTTGCAGGCCTACACCGGTACATTGGCGAGAAATATTGAAGTTGAGGATTCAGCCGTCGTCAGCGTCAGATGGCGTTCCGGCGCATTGGGTTCTATGAACGTCACAATGCTGACCTTTCCCCGAAATCTAGAAGGCAGTATCACAATCCTCGGGGAGAAGGGGACCGTTCGATTGGGTGGCGTGGCCGTAAACGAAATTCAGCATTGGGAATTTGATACCCCCCACGAGAGTGATGCCAAGGTTCAGGAAGCAAGTTACGAGACGACCTCGGTTTACGGTTTTGGTCACCCTCTGTACTACGACAATGTCATCAATGTCTTGAGGGGCGAGGCAGAACCTGAAACAGATGGGAGAGAAGGCCTTAAGTCGCTGGAAGTTCTGATCGCAGCTTATCTTTCGTCACGCGACGGAAAGCGTGTCGCGCTTCCTCTGGATTACTGATAATGGCGCCGCAAATACATCCAACAGCGATTGTCGATGAGGGAGCACGTATCGGTGACGAAACGCGTGTTTGGCATTGGGTTCACGTGTGCGGAGGTGCCCGGATCGGGGAAAAGTGCTCTTTAGGGCAAAATGTCTTCGTTGGAAACGACGTTGTCATTGGCAATAACGTCAAGATACAGAATAACGTATCGGTTTACGACGCTGTAAGTTTGGAGGACGATGTATTCTGCGGCCCGAGCATGGTCTTCACAAATGTCTACAATCCACGTGCCTCGGTCAGTCGCAAGAACGAATATCGAAAGACGACAGTTCGCAAAGGAGCCACACTCGGCGCCAATTCGACGATCATCTGCGGAACAACGATCGGCGAACACGCCTTTGTCGCTGCCGGTGCCGTCATCAATCGCGACGTCCCAGCCTACGCCCTGATGATGGGCGTCCCAGCTCGCCGTCGAGGCTGGATGTGCAGTTGCGGGCTGACCTTACAAGGAACGGAGGATGTGAGCTGCGAATGTGGCTTGCGCTATCGTATAAATGAAACAACGTGTAGGCCACTCTGATGTCCAAAATCGAATTCATTGACCTCAAAGCGCAATACCGCGACCTCAAAGGCATCGTTGACCGCCGTATTCAAGCTGTTTTGGATCATGGCCAGTTCATCATGGGTCCAGAAGTGCGAGAGCTCGAACAGCGACTGGAAAGCTTCACCGGCTCGAAACATTGTATTACTGTTTCATCTGGCACTGAAGCCTTGCTAATTTCTCTTATGGCATTGGATGTAAAGCCCGGAGACGAAGTCATTACATCGCCGTTCACTTTTATTGCTACAGCCGAAGTTATTGCTTTGCTCGGCGCGGTACCAGTGCTTGTTGATGTCGATCCGGATACCCTCAACCTGAATGCCGGGGAAGTTGAAGCAGCCATAACTGCCCGAACGAAGGCGATCATGCCGGTCTCCCTTTACGGCCAAGTGGCCGATATGGATGAGATCAACGAGATTGCCGGACGAAACGGCAATATCCCGGTTATCGAGGACGCAGCTCAAAGTTTTGGCGCCACATATAAGGGCCGAAAGTCTTGCAACGTGTCGACAATCGGATGCACAAGCTTTTTTCCAAGTAAACCTCTCGGGTGCTATGGTGACGGTGGCGCCATTTTCACCAACGATGACCGCCTTGCTAAAGTGATGCGCGAGATTCGCGTTCACGGTCAGGAGCGCAGATATTACCACACGCGTATCGGCGTTGGTGGACGCATGGATACTCTGCAATGTGCTGTCGTGCTGGCGAAGCTTGAGCGATTCGATTGGGAGATCGAACAGCGTATACTGGCCGGAGAGCGATACCTCTCGCTTCTTGCCCGACGCAGCAATGCCAAAGCACCGACTGTTGGAGCAGATAGATCATGTGTGTGGGCACAGTTCACCGTCCAGGTCGAGAATCGTAGCGAAGTTATTGCAAAGCTCTCGGCAGCTGGCATACCGACAGCTGTCCACTATCCTATTCCGCTCCATAAGCAGCCGGCGTACGAAAGCATATGCCGCGTTCATGGAAGCGTCGCGCGTTCGGAATACGCAGGTGCGACTGTTCTTAGCCTGCCTATGCATCCCTATATCGAAATCGAGACACAGCGCGTGATCATCGAGGCTTTAGGATAGGGCCGTGCACGTCTGTACTATATCGTTCGCGATTCACTTTCGCGCTAGCAGCCGACGACATCCTCGTCGGCTGAAGTTCCTCGCATAAACACCATCATCTGCGGCGGCACTGTTGCCAACGGGCCTGCGCGCCTAGGCTGTAACATATTTCAAAAGCTGTTCCACCACGCCGAGATAATCATTTTTTGCATAGCGCCAAGCGCCCTCGCACACCATCGGCGATAAACTCGGGATTGGCCGTCATGAAGACGACGGAAATGCCATGGTCTTCGGCGAGCTGCAGGGCGCAGCCCGAGGGCGGCTTCGCAACCTGACGCAAGGTCTGGGACATGCACCCCCATATTCTCGATTGTCATTTCGAGATCGAGGGCGATCAATAGATCGTCTTCGACGATCAGGTGAGGCCTCGGAAGCGAGCGTAGCGATGGCCGTGAAGCTGCTTGGCGTCGGCGAAGGAGCGCTCGACCGTCTCCTTGCGCCGCTTATAGATCGCCTTGCCCCAAGGGTGAGCCGGTTGGTGTCGGTGCGCTCGCGGGCGTACCGATGAACAGAGCCTTGAACATCAGCGTCGGATCGAGCGCCGGCCGGCCGTTGTCGGCACAGTAAAGCCCCGCCACACGCTCATGGATGAAGGTGAAGTCGATCACCGCGTCGACCTTGCGAAGCAGGTGATCCTTCGGCACCAGGCCGTCGAGCGTCACCATCTCGAGCGCCGTCTGTTCGGGAGCGGGTTTCTTCAACATATCCCAATGAATCACAAACCCCTCGACGAGGCCAGGGGTTTGTCAGCAGTCTGAAGGGCCGGTTTTCCGGCCGCCTTCAGAGTCCAGGTTCCGGAGAGTTCTCAGCCCTTAGCCTTCAACACCAAAACCGGATCCTTGCTGTAATCGGTCGGGAAGATTTCTCTCAAATTCTCGATCTTCGGCAGATCGTTGTAAGCGATATAGGGATAGGTCGGGTTCAGCGTCAGGAAATCCTGGTGATACTGCTCGGCCGGGTAGAAGCCGGTATAGTCGGTGACCTTGGTGACGATCGGCTGTTTGAAGACGTGCGCCTTGTCGAGCTGGGCGATATAGGCTTCGGCGACCTTGCGCTGCTCGGGATCCGCGATGAAGAGTGCCGAGCGATATTGTGTACCCTCGTCCGGTCCCTGGAAATTGAGCTGCGTCGGATTGTGGGCGACCGAGAAGAAAATCTGCAGGAGCTTGCCGTAGCTCACCTGTTTCGGATCGAAGGTAACCTGCACAGATTCGGCATGACCGGTCGTGCCCGTGCTGACGGTCTCGTACTGGGCAGTCGACGCTTCGCCGCCGGCATAACCGGAAACGGCACTCCTGACACCTTTCACATGCTGGAAGATGCCCTGGACACCCCAGAAGCAGCCACCGGCGAAAACGGCGGTTTCCATGCCGGACTTGCCGGCCTCGTCAACGACCGGCGCCGGTATGACGACGGCATCTTCGGCTGCGCGGCTGGCGATCGTACCAAATCCGAGCGACAGAGCCGCGGTTGCGACGAGCGCGGCAAAGATCTTTCCTGGCGTGCGAATGGACATGGGACTACCTCCGGAGACAGTGTGGGAAAATCCTTGCCGATCGGCAAGAAAGCCGCAAATCACAAGCCGTTCACTCACGCCGATGTGACGATTGCACGAAAGCGAATGTGCGGAACTGAGACAGACCGCGAGGTGAGTTGACAATTTCTCGAGGAGTGAGGAGAGTGCCGCCGGTTCAGAGCCAGCATCCGGGGGGACCAATGTCTGTGCGCTCGTTCTTCGCTTTTTCCGCCATCGCCGTATCTATGATTTTTTCAGGCCCGCCGGCTTTTGCCGCCGAGGCCAAGCGCGATATCGTGACCGTCAAGGATGCCGATTATTTCGGCTTCGACCTGCGCACCGAGCAAAACCTCTCGCTCGATCAGTGCAAGGCCGCCTGCATCGGCGACAAGAGCTGCAAGGCCTTCACCTATAATCCCAAGGTGAAGTGGTGCTTCCTCAAATCCGACTTCAAGACGATGAATGCCTTCCCCGGTGCGATCGCAGGCCGAATCGTCGAAACGACTGCTGCCGCCACGCCGCAAGAGCCGGACATCGGTGCTGCCCCCCGCCTGTCCTTCCTCTCCAACGATCTCGTCCAGCAGGCGCGCGATTTTCGCAACGACCTGGCACTGACCGACGACCAGCAGGGCCAGGGCGTCGATAGCCTGACGGCGAGTGCGCGGCTTGATCTGACCGGCGGCAATCTTGCCGATGCGCTGAAGGCCTTCCACGGTGCTCTGTCGATCACCCCTGACGACAGCGATCTCTGGGTCGAGACGGCGCGCGCCGCCACCTCGCTCGGCGCGCCTGATAGCGGCATTTTCGGCCAGGCGGTCATCGATGCGCTGAACGGTTACCAGCTGACGCGCACCACCAATAAGCGGGCCGATGCGCTGGCTGTGCTTGCCAAGGCGCTCGAAAAGAATGCCAATTATCGCGATGCGCTCAATGCCTACAAGGCGAGCCTAGCTCTTGTCGGTGCAAAGGACGTGCAAGCGGACTACCTGCAGCTCAAGGAGACACAAGGTTTCCGCATCACCGAACATACCGTCGATGCCGATAGCGCCACACCGCGTGCCTGCGTCACCTTCTCGGAGGCGCTCGTCAAGACGGTCGATTACACGCCATTCGTGACGCTGAACGGCGAGGCGCCGAAAGCACTCGAAGCCAAGGACAAGCAAATCTGCGTCGAAGGCCTCACGCACGGCGAGACCTATAAGATAGGCTTCCGTACCGGCCTGCCCTCCTCGGTCGACGAGGTTTTGGAAGCCCCTGTTACGATCGATGTCTATATTAAGGACCGCAGCCAGATGGTCCGCTTTACCGGCGACAGCTTCGTGCTGCCGTCGACGGCGCGCCGCGGCATCCCGATCGTCACTGTCAATATGGCGTCCGCCAACCTGAAGCTCTACCGCATCGGCGATCGCGGCATCGCGCCCCTCCTGACCGGTTCGCAGTTCCTGACGCAGCTTGACGGTTACAGCGCCCAAAACATCCAGGACCAGAGTGGCGAACTCGTCTGGCAGGGTTCGATCGAGGTCGCCAACGAGCTCAACAAAGACGTCGTCACTAGTTTTCCGGTCGACGAGGCGCTGCCCGAGCGCAAGCCCGGCATCTATGTGATGGTCGCAACCCCGCCGACCGGCCCGGTGCAGGAGTGGGATTCGCAGGCCACACAATGGTTCCTCGTTTCCGATATCGGTATTTCCACCTATGCCGGCACCGACGGGCTGAACGTCTTTGCCCGGTCGCTCGCTTCCGCCAAGCCCATGGCGGGCGTCGAGCTGCAGCTCCTCGCAAAGAACAATGAAGTCCTTGGCACGGCAACAACCGATCAGAACGGCCGCGCCACGTTTACGGCCGGGCTGATCCGCGGCACGGCAGCACTCACCCCCGCCGTCATCACCGCCAAGAACGGCACGTCGGATTATGTCTTCCTCGACATGACGCGCGCCGGTTTCGATCTTTCCGACCGCGGCGTCACCGGCCGCGCCGCGCCCGGTGCCATCGATGTCCTGCCCTGGACCGAGCGCGGCATCTACCGCGCCGGCGAGACCGTGCATGCCGCCGCCCTTGCCCGCGATACCGATGGCAAGGCGATCGAGAACCTGCCGCTCACCTTCATCTTCTCGCGCCCTGATGGCGTCGAAGACCGGCGGATCGTCAGCCAGACGAGCAATCTCGGCGGCTATCAGGTGGAGCTGCAGACGCAGGAAGCCGCCATGCGCGGCACCTGGACGATGAACGTCTATACCGATCCGAAAGGCTCGCCGATCGCCACCAAGACTTTCCTCATCGACGATTTCGTGCCCGATCGCACCGACATGGAGATCAAGACCGATTCCAAGGAAATCGGCACGGATACGGCCGCCACGATCACCATCTCGGGCAAGTATCTTTATGGCGCGCCGGCGGCCGGTCTCACCATAGAAGGTGATGTCGTCGTCAAGCCGACGCGGACCAACGCATCCTACCCCGGCTATCAGTTTGGCCTTGCCGACGAGGAGGCGAGCGAGGATTCGCGCCAGCCAATCGACGGATTGCCGGAGCTCGACGAGAACGGCGAGGCTTCGACCGATCTGACGATCGGCGAACTGCCGGCAACGACCCAGCTTTTGAATGCGACCGTCTATCTGCGCATGCAGGAGCCGGGCGGGCGCGCCATCGAACGCTCGCTGGAGATTCCGGTCAAGACGGATGAGGCCGCGATCGGCATCAAGCTGGAATTCGATGGCGATCTGCCGGAGAATGCGCTCGCGAATTTCACGGTCATCGGTCTCGACACCCAGGGTCGAAAGCAGGAGATGAAGGGCCTGCGCTGGAAGTTCTACAAGCTGCGCCGTGACTATCAGTGGTATCGCGAGGGAACGGCCTGGAAATACGAGCCGACCTATACGCCCGTAGAGGTCGCTTCCGGCTCGGTGGATGCGACGGCTGCCAATGGCGGCAAGATCCAGGCACCGGTCGAGTGGGGCCGCTACAGGCTCGAGGTGGAAAGTCCTGATGCCGATGGCCCGACCTCCAGCGTCGAATTTGATGCCGGCTGGTTCGTCGCCTCGACTTCGACCGAGACACCCGATGGTCTCGAAATCGCGCTCGACAAGGACAGCTATAAGGTCGGCGAGACGGCCAAGCTCAAGGTCACGTCTCGCTATGGCGGCGAGCTGATGATCACGGCAGGCACGGAAAACCTGATTGCCGTGCAAAACGCCACGATGGGCGAGACCGGCGGCGAAGTGAATATTCCCATCACCGCCGACTGGGGTGCTGGCGCTTATGTGACTGCCACCCTCTTCCGCCCGGGCGATTCACTTGACACACATATGCCGGCGCGCTCGATCGGCATCAAATGGCTGAAGGTCGATCCGGCCGAGCGGGCGCTGCAGGTCAAGATCGATACGCCGGAAAAGATGCTCCCGCGCGGCCCCCTCGATATCGGCGTGCAGGTGGCCGGAGCCGGTGTGAATGAGGAGGCCTATGTCACGGTTGCCGCCGTCGATGTCGGCATTCTCAACTTAACGCGCTACGAACCGCCGAACCCGGAGGACTGGTATTTCGGCCAGCGCCAGCTCGGTCTTGAAATCCGTGACCTTTACGGCCGGCTGATCGACGGGTCGCTGGGGGCGACCGGCAAGCTGCGCACCGGCGGTGACGGCGGCGCAATCGCGCTGCAGGCAAGTCCGCCAACACAAAAACTCGTCGCCTTCTTCTCCGGTCCGGTCAGGCTCGATGCCGAAGGGAAGGCAAAGGTCAGCTTCGATGTCCCACAGTTCAACGGTACGGCTCGCGTGATGGCGCTCGCCTGGACGAAGACCGGCGTCGGTCACAGCGCCAGGGACGTCATTATCCGCGATCCTGTCGTCGTCACCGCGAGCCTGCCGAAATTCCTAGCCCCTGGGGACAAAGCCAATCTCAGGCTCGACATCGCCAATACCGATGCACCGGCAGGCGACTACAAGCTGACGCTGAAGGGCAACAGCGCGCTTACCATCGATGGGCCTGCCGAACAGACGCTGAAGCTTGAAGCCGGCGCCAAATCCGACCTGACGCTGACGCTCGTCGGCGGCGAGCCGGGCGATGGCAGCGTGGCGATCAACCTGTCCAATGCTTCCGGCCTGTCGCTGGATCAGGTGGTAGATGTGCCGGTTCGGCCGTCGTCGCTGCCGGTGACCGAACGCCGCGTCATTGCGCTCGCACCGGGCAAGAGCCTGACCGTCGACAAGAACCTGCTTGCCGACAGCGTGCTTCCCGGGGCTTCGATTGCCGTCAACGTCACACGCTCCGCCGCCTTTGATATTCCGGCTCTGCTGATGACGCTTGATCGCTACCCCTTCGGTTGCGCCGAGCAGACGACGAGCCGTGCGCTGCCACTGCTCTACCTTGCCGAAGTCGCCAAGCAGGCCGGCATGGATGAGACCGATGACGATGTCCACAAGCGCGTGCAGGATGCGATCTATCGCGTCCTGTCCTACCAGGCCTATGCTGGAAGCTTCGGTCTTTGGGGGCCGGATTCCGGCGATCTCTGGCTCGATTCTTACGTCACCGACTTCCTGACGCGGGCGCGCGAGCAGAAATATGACGTGCCGGACCGTGCGCTGGTGCAGGCGCTGGAAAACCTCCAGAATTCGCTCTCCTACACGACGGACGTGAAGGGCAAGGGCGATGAGATCGCCTATGCCCTCTACGTGCTTGCCCGCAACAAGAAGGCTGCCGTCAGCGACCTGCGCTATTATGCCGATACGATGATCAACGACTTTCCGACGCCGCTCGCCAAGGCCCATATCGCCGCGGCACTGGCGCTCTATGGTGACGCGATCCGTTCGAAGAACATCTTCGTGGATGCCCTGCAGATGTCGAAACAGGCGATGGTTACCCGCGTCAACTTCTCGCGCACCGACTATGGCTCGGTGTTGCGCGATGGCGCGGCGATTCTGGCGCTTGCCGCCGAAAGCCGGCCTGTTCCGCCTGTCATTCCAGACCTGGCCAAGGCGGTGGCACGCGAATGGAACCGCAGCAAATATACGAGCACCCAGGAACAGGCCTGGATGCTGCTGGCGGCGCGTGCACTGCAGAGTGGTGACGACGACCTAAAGATCAACGTCAACGGCGCTCAGCGGACCGGTGCCTATATGGCGAAGATGACCGGCGACGCTCTGATCGACCATCCGCTGACGCTGACGAGCGCCACGAGCGACACGGTCTCCGCCGTCGTCACCACGGTCGCCGCTCCCGTCAAGCCGCTGCCGGCTGGCGGCAACGGCTTTGCCATCGAGCGGACTTACTACACGCTCGACGGCGAGGAGGCGAATGTCAGCGAAGCGCAGCAAAATGAACGTTATGTCGTCGTGCTGCATGTGACCGAGCAGAATGACTGGGCGTCACGCATCGTCATCACCGACCTGCTACCCGCAGGCTTCGAGATCGACAATCCGAGCCTGGTCGACAGCGCCCAGATGACGAATTTCGACTGGATCGGCGAAATGTCGGCGGCCCATACCGAATTCCGCTACGACCGCTTCGTCGCCGCCTTCAATCGCGATGAAAATTCGGCGCGTGATTTTAACGTCGCCTATGTGGTGCGTGCCGTCACTCCCGGCGTCTACGATCATCCGGCAGCGACGGTCGAAGACATGTATCGTCCCGACCTCTCCGCCCGGACAGCAACCGGCAAGATGGAGGTCGTTGCGGCTCAACAATGAGGCGGTGGCAGAAGTTCGCGATCGGGGCTGCGGCCGGCATCGTCCTTGCCGGCGCTGGCCTGCTTGCGCTCGATGCCGCCGACCGGGCATTTCCGCCGCCGCTTCAGCACGCAGAATCCGTTTCGCCCGAAGTGCTCGATGCAGACGGGCAATTACTGCGCGCCTTTGCAACGCCTGAAGGGCGCTGGCGGCTGAAGACCGGCGTTTCCGATGTCGACCCGCAATTCATTCGCATGCTGGTCGCCTATGAGGATCAGCGTTTTTATGATCATCACGGCATCGATGTTTGGGCCCTCGGGCGCGCGGCACTGCAATTCTTGACCAACGGCCGAATCGTTTCCGGCGCCTCCACGCTGTCCATGCAGGTGGCAAGGCTGATCGAGCCGCGCGAGAGCCGGTCCTTTTCGGCGAAGCTCCTGCAAATCGCCCGCGCCATGCAGATCGAGCGACGGCTCTCGAAAGAGGAGGTCCTCGATCTTTATCTCACCCATGCACCCTATGGCGGTAATCTCGAGGGGGTGCGGGCCGCAAGCCTTGCCTATTTCGGCAAGGAGCCGAAGCGGCTGACGGTGGCCGAAGCCGCCCTCCTGGTCGCGTTGCCGCAATTGCCCGAAAAGCGCCGGCCGGACCGGAATGTGAAAGCCGCCGAAGCGGCGCGCAAGCGCGTGCTCGACCGTATCGCGGTGGCCGAGGTCGTCGGCGATGGGGAGGCCGAACGCGCCGAGGGTGTCGCCATTCCCGCCCGCCGTCTGCAGCTTCCGGCCCTTGCCGCCCATGTTGCGGAAGCTGCACTGCGCAAGGACCCGAAGGCCATCCGGCACCAGACGACGCTGAAGAGGCAGGTCCAGACCGGCCTTGAGTCGGTCGCGCGAGCCGCAACGATGAAGCTCGGGCCGAAGCTTTCGCTCGCTATGGTGATGGCGGACGCTCAGACCGGCGAGATCGTCGGCGAAGTCGGATCGGCCGATTATTTCGATGCCAGCCGCTCCGGCTGGATCGACATGACCCGCATGAGTCGATCGCCCGGCTCTACCTTGAAACCCTTTATCTATGGGCTGGCCTTCGAGCAGGGGCTTGTCAGCCAGGAAACGATCATCGAGGACCGACCGGCCGACTTCTTCGGCTATCGGCCGCGCAATTTCGATATGAGCTACCAGGGCGATGTCACCGTGCGCGAGGCCTTACAGCTTTCCCTCAACGTGCCGGCCGTCAAATTGCTAGACGCGGTTGGCCCCTCACGGCTCATGGTTCGTTTCCGTCGCGCCGATGTTCGACCCACCTTGCCTGCAAATGAGACACCGGGCCTGGCGATCGGGCTTGGCGGCGTCGGTATTACCCTGAAGGATCTCGTTCAGCTCTATACCGCACTTGCCAATCGCGGGCAGCCAGTCCGGATTGGCGATGGTGTCACGGGTGAGCCGGGCAAGATCGATGGCGAACCTCTGCTTGAGCCGGTCGCGGTCTGGAATGTCGCCGACATCCTCTCGGGCGTCATACCGCCAGCCGGCGCCCCTCAGCGCGGCATCGCCTACAAGACCGGCACCAGTTACGGCTATCGTGACGCCTGGTCGGTCGGTTATGACGGACGTTATGTGCTTGGTGTGTGGATTGGACGGCCTGACAATAGCGCCGTACCAGGATTGACTGGCTATGTGACGGCTGCCCCAATCCTTTTCGAGGCCTTGGCAAAATCCGGCATTGCCACGACACCCCTGCCCCGTCCGCCGGCGGGCGCTGTGCGCATTGCCCAGACGGAACTGCCGATCAGCCAGCGGCGTTTTGCGCTAACTGCCAGCGGGTTGCTTGCCACTTCCGGCCGAGAGGCGGCACCGCAGATCGTCTATCCGCCCGAGGGCGCTCATGTCGATCTCGGTGCCAAAGAGGGCGATCTTTCGCCGCTGATGCTGAAGCTACAGGGCGGCCGCGCCCCCTTCCGCTGGCTTGCCAATGGCAAGCCATTGCCCGACCTTTCACGCCGACGCACGCAAACCTGGATGCCCGACGGTGGCGGGTATTCCAAGCTGACGGTGATCGATTCGATGGGGCGTGCTGCAAGCGTGGGCGTCTTCATCGACTGAAGGAACAAAAGTCTTTTGCAACCGTTTGAAGGTGACCCTCCAAACGGCAAAACGACCCGATGACGCTGCCCTCCGCGACCTACCGGATTCAGTTCCGCAACGGCATGACCTTCGACAGTGCCTGCGAGCTCGTTCCCTATCTGAAATCGCTCGGCATCAGCCATCTCTACGCCTCGCCGATCTTTTCGGCGACCACCGGCTCGACGCACGGTTACGACATGACCGATGCCAATGAGATCGATCCGGTGCTTGGCGGCAGGGCAGGCTTCGATCGTCTGACGGCGGCACTTTCGAAAGTCGGAATGGAAGTGATCCTCGACATCGTACCGAACCACATGGCGGCGTCGCTGGAAAATGCCTGGTGGCGAAGTGTTCTCGAATTCGGAAGGCAAAGCCCTTTCGCAGACCATTTCGATATCGACTGGAGTGAACGGCTGACCCTGCCGCAGCTCGGTAAAAGCTTCGATGAGTGCCTTACCGAGGACGAACTGACGATTGTCGTCGATGAGGCGCGGGGCAATCTCGCCATCGCCTACTACGACACGCTTCTGCCGTTGAGCAGGCGAAGCTACGCCATGTTGGTGCAAAAGCTGGATGATCCGATCCTGACCGGGATGACGGAACTTGCGGGTTCTTCAGACGGTGACGCTTTGCATCGCGGCTTGCGCGATCTGATCTTCGAGGCTGGTGATTTCGCTCGCCTGAAGGAGGGACTGGCGGTACTTTCGCAGGACCAGCAGTTCATGCGAGAACTGCACAAAGCGCAGCATTGGCAGTTGCAGCCCTGGCAGGAGGCCTCCCGACATCTGAGCTACCGCCGTTTCTTCGAGGTGACGGGGCTGGTCGGCCTCAGGGTCGAGGATCCCAAGGTTTTCGAGGCAAGCCACCGGCTCGTGCTCGAACTGGTGCGGCAGGGCCAGGTGCAAGGCCTGCGCCTCGATCATATCGACGGGCTCGCGGAACCGACAGCCTATCTGCAGCGGCTGCGGCAAGCCGTCGGTACCGACACCTATATCGTCGTCGAAAAAATCCTTGGTGCGGGTGAGGAATTGCCCACTAGCTGGCCGGTGGAGGGAACGACGGGATACGAATTCATTGCTACCCTGAGCGAGCTTTTCGTCGAAAGCGGCGGCTTGCAGACACTGAATACGGCCTACCGTCGTCTGGCCGCCGGAAACGGAGATTTCGAGGAAGGGCGGCGCGCGGCGAAGACATTGATGGTCGAGCGCAATTTTGCCGGCGAGACGGGGCGCCTAACGCAGATTGCGCACGGCATCTTCCCCGAACTTGCCGAGGAGACGATCGCGCAAGCGATCCGAGAATTGCTGATCGCTTTTCCGGTCTACCGCACCTACGGGGCGGACGGGCCGCTTGATGCACGGGATGCTGCATTTCTGCAAACGGCAGTCGCATCAGCCGGCGGACATGTGCATGACTCCGAGACGCTCGAACGCATCGCGGCCATTCTGGAAGGCCCGGTTGACGATAACTCGGCGCGCGAATTCCGGATGCGCTTTCAGCAACTCTCCGGCCCGATCATGGCAAAGGCAATGGAGGACACTCTCTTCTACCGCTACAACCGGCTCCTGGCGATGAACGAGGTTGGTGGGGAGCCGGACCATGCGCCGGGTGGGGTCGACGCGTTTCATCTGATGATGAAAGACCGTCAACAATCCCAGCCGTTCGGTGTTTCGACAACATCGACCCACGATACGAAGCGCGGAGAAGATGCGCGTGCAAGGCTTTATATCTTGAGCGAGGGCGCCGATGTCTTTGCCAACGCAATCGAGCATTGGTGCAGGCTGAATGCGAGCCACCGCAAGGAATTGCCGGACGGGGCGGCACCTGAACCCAATATTGAGTGGATGCTCTATCAGGCGCTCGCCGGTGCCTGGCCGAAGGATTTCGATCGCCGCCATGCAGACGGCTTGCGCGAGCGTTTTAGCGACTACGTGGAAAAGGCTATCCGTGAGGCGAAACTGCGCACCGATTGGACAGCATCCAATAGCGATTATGAAGAGGCCGTCCGCTCCTATGCCGCCGCGCTCCTATCGCCAGAAAACGACGCCTTCTTGGAAGATTTCGCCCGAGTGATGCAGCCCTTTATCGAAGCCGGCTATATCAACAGCCTCTCGCAGACACTGATCAAGCTGACGGCGCCCGGCATCCCCGACATCTATCAGGGGGCGGAAGGCTTCGATTTCAGTTTCGTCGATCCTGATAATCGCCGCCCGCCGGATTTCGACAGGCTGGCCAACTGGCTTGCCGAGGGCGCTCCGATCGCAAGGCTGCAAGCCGAGGCGCTGAAGCAACGTGTCATCCAAATCGGCCTGAAGCTTCGGCTGCAGCACGAGGCACTGTTCACGCGCGGGGAATATCTGCCGCTTCTCGTCAACGGGACGAGGCGTGACCATGTTGTCGCCTTTGCCCGTCTGCTTGACGATGATTTTGCGATCACCGTCGTGCCACGGCTGATGTTCGGCTGGCTCGATCCCGGCGTGCTCTTTGCCGGTCCGGAATTCTGGGAGGATACGGCGATATCAGTGCCCTCGCCTCTCCATCGTCTCAAGGCCGATCTCCTGACCGGCAAGATGCTGGAGCCGGGAAGTGAGATATCACTCGCCGCCCTTCTCGGGGACCAGCCAGCGGCACTGATCGGGCCAGCCTGACATCAAAAACCTAGAAACTAAGCCAGTAAAAATCTTGTTGACCTTCCAGTTGCTGGAAGGTTCATAAAGCTGTCCGGATGCCAGAAAGGCATGAAAGGCACAGTATTATGGATAACAAGCACGACCATCATCACGGCCACGGCCACCACCACCGCGCAGACGGCGGACAATGCGGATGCAGCCACGATGAAAAACACCCAGATATGGTCGCGCGCGATCCCGTCTGCGGCATGGTGGTCGATCCCGATGCCGGCAAGCCTGCTATCGACTATGAAGGTCGCAGCTATCATTTCTGCAGCGATGGCTGCCGGAAGAAATTCGAGGCGGCACCGCAGGATTACCTGACTGCCAAGGACCCGGTCTGCGGCATGAATGTCGAGCGCGCCAGCGCCAAACATTTCCTGAAACACGACGGCGAGAAGTTCTACTTCTGCTCAGCTGGTTGCAAGGCGAAGTTTGAAGCCAACCCCGAGACCTATCTTCATGGAAAGAAGCATGCAGCAGCAGCCATGCCGAAAGGCACGCTCTATACCTGCCCCATGCATCCCGAGGTCATCAGCGACCACCCCGGCGACTGCCCGAAATGCGGCATGGCGCTGGAGCCGATGGGCATCCCACCCGAGGATGAAGGTCCGAACCCGGAGCTCGTCGATTTCACGCGCCGCCTGTGGATCAGCGCCATCCTGGCCGTCCCGCTCCTCGTCCTCACCATGGGACCGATGATCGGACTTGCCTTCCCGCGCGAGGCGCTTGGCGAACCCGTGGCGAGTTATGTCGAATTGCTGCTCGCAACGCCGGTGGTCCTCTGGGCAGCCCTTCCCTTCTTCCGCCGGGCTTGGGCATCGCTCGTCAACCGCAGCCCAAACATGTGGACGCTGATCGGTCTCGGCGTCGGCACGGCGTATCTCTATAGTGTCGTGGCGACCCTGGCGCCCGCTCTCTTCCCGCACAGTTTCCGCGGCCATGGCGGCTCCGTCCCTGTTTATTTCGAGGCGGCGGCCGTTATCGTGGCGCTCGTCTTCGTGGGGCAAGTGCTGGAATTGAAGGCGCGCGAGCGCACTGGCTCAGCGATCCGCGCACTACTCGATCTTGCGCCGAAAACCGCACGCCGCATTAATGCCGACGGCAGCGAGAACGACGTACCTATCGATGACGTTGAGGCCGGCGACCGCTTGCGCGTGCGCCCCGGCGAACGTGTGCCCGTTGACGGCTCAGTCATCGAGGGGCAATCCACGATAGACGAATCGATGATCACGGGTGAACCTTTGCCGGTCGAGAAGGTCAAGGGCGACGCACTGACCGGCGGCACGATGAACAAGAATGGTGCGCTGGTCATGACCGCCGAAAAGGTCGGCGCCGAGACAACGCTCTCACGTATCGTCGACATGGTAGCAAAGGCGCAGCGTTCGCGCGCGCCGATCCAGGGTGCCGTCGATCGCGTCTCGGCGGTCTTCGTACCGGCCGTTGTCGCAGCCGCCATTGCCGCCTTCCTCATCTGGTCCTTCGTCGGGCCGGAGCCGCGGCTTGCCAATGCACTGCTTGCCGCTGTCGCCGTGCTGATCATCGCCTGCCCCTGCGCGCTCGGCCTCGCGACACCGATGTCGATCATGATCGCCACGGGGCGTGGCGCACAGGAAGGTGTCCTGATCAAGGATGCCGAAGCGCTGGAGCGTTTTTCCAAGGTCGACACGTTGATTGTCGACAAGACCGGCACGCTGACTGAAGGCAAACCCAAGCTGACGGATGTGGCTGTATCATCGGGTGTTGACGAGGCGGATCTGCTGGCGCTTGCCGCAAGCCTCGAGCGTGGCTCCGAACACCCTCTGGCAGAGGCAATCGTCTCGGGTGCGGAAGAACACGGCCTCACTTTCAACGATGTCACTGGCTTCGAGGCAAAGACCGGTAAGGGCGTGTTGGGCAGGGTCGGTGGTATGTCCGTCGCGCTCGGCAATGCCGCGATGCTCGCCGAACTCGGCATCGATCCCTCGCCGCTATCCGAAAAGACCGAGGCGCTGCGCGGGGAAGGCAAGACCGTCATGTTCGTCGTGCTCGATGGCGGGCTCGCCGGTCTCCTCGCCGTTGCCGACCGCATCAAGCCGACGACGGCAGCGGCCATCAAGGCGCTGCATGACAGCGGACTGAAGATCATCATGGCGACCGGCGATAACGAACGCACGGCGCGCGCGGTGGCAAAAAGTCTCGGCATCGATGAAGTCCGTGCCGACGTCCTGCCCGAAGAGAAGAAATCGCTTGTCGATGAACTTCGCGCAAAGGGCGCCGTCATTGCCATGGCGGGTGACGGGGTCAATGATGCGCCGGCACTCGCGGCAGCCGATGTCGGCATCGCCATGGGCACGGGTGCCGATGTTGCGATGGAAAGCGCCGGCATTACATTGGTGAAGGGTGATCTTAACGGAATCGTGCGCGCAAGGCGGCTGGCTGAGGCGACGATGCGCAACATCCGCGAGAACCTCGGCTTTGCTTTCGGCTACAATGCCCTCGGCGTTCCCGTGGCAGCCGGTGTGCTCTATCCGATCTTCGGCCTCTTACTCTCGCCGATGATTGCCGCTGCCGCCATGAGCCTCTCCTCGGTTTCGGTCATCGGCAATGCGCTGAGGCTCAGGGTGGAAAAACTCTAAAGGAACCAGGTGATGAATATCGGCGAAGCTTCAGAACGGTCCGGCCTGCCTTCAAAGACTATCCGTTATTACGAGGATATCGGCCTCATCCGCCCCGATCGGGGCGGAAACGGCTACCGCGATTACGCGGCCTCCGATGTGCACAAGCTACGCTTCCTGCAGCGCTCGCGCGGCCTTGGCTTTTCGGTGGAGGAGTGTCGCCAGCTTCTGGCGCTCTACGAAGACAAGAGCCGGGCGAGCGCCGACGTCAAGGGAATCGCCGAGGCGAAGCTCTCGGAAATCGATCGCAAGATCCGCGAACTGACGGAGTTGCGGCATACGCTCGAACATCTCGTTCATGCCTGCCACGGCAATGATCGTCCCGACTGCCCGATCCTCGAAGAACTTTCGGACAGCGCAGGCTGACGGTGCGGCCTCCTCTTGAAAGCGCGGGGCATCCTGTCGCTATATATCCGCAAAATGGCGGCTAGCCCTGGCTGGCGGCCTCGGAAGGCTTCTCATCTTCGGCCTCCTCGTTCTGTTCGTCCTCGACCATGGCTCCGTCAAGTCGATGCTTGATCGCTAGCGCATAGATGACATCGAGAATATTGCGGTCTCTCAGGTGGGGATCGGTCAACGCCAGCAGCGAAGCGCGAACGATCTTCTTGCTGGACGCCTTCGGACAACGCTTGCGGACGAAATCATAAAGCGCATCACCCACAAGTCCTTCCATGGCGCCGTCCACGAGAGCCTCGTAGACCCGCTTCTTCTCTTTCATTTTCTATGTTCCCCACACATTAGCGGGGCATACTCTGTCATGTAACTGTCACAAACAACAGCAGACCGTGATATGTCGACAATTGCTCAGCGGTGCAATCTAGGAAAGCGTCTCATTTTGCTTCCGAATTCGTCTTCAACCTTACACCCATGCCACCTGGAACCATCTCTCCCTCCCCTTGAAAAATGATTCCCGCAGACTCGAACGTTAACTTGATAAGCCGGAGATTGCTTTCCCGCATCTCGCCGCCTTTTTCGAAGGCTCGAATAGAGACCGAGCTGATGGCTGTGCGCTCGGCAAGATCATTCTGGGTCCAGTTAAGTAGCGCTCTTGCAGCGCGACACTGAGGAGGCTTGATCATAAAAACTTTCTTTTTCCGAAAGTTGAGTATTGAAAACAAAAGTCTTCCGTGCTATGAGCCTCCAACTTATCTTTTGCGAGGCGCGGTTGCAATCAATGCACGCGTCAGGGGCAATCTATGGAACTACGCCAGCTATCCTACTTCGTTGCGGTGGCCGAGGAGCTGCATTTCGGCAGAGCCGCAGCCAAGGTGCATATCGCCCAGCCGGCTCTGTCGAACCAGGTCATGGCATTGGAGAAGGAACTCGGCGTACAGCTCTTCATCCGCTCGACCCGGCGGGTGGAGCTGACGCGGGCAGGGGCGGCGTTCTACGAGCGGTCAGTGCGGATCCTGAGTGAGATCGACCTGTCGAGGGAGATTGCCCGGTCAGTTGCCGGCAAGACGGCGAGGAGGATTGCCATTGGTACCGTCTATCCCGCTACCATCGGCGTGCTGCCATCCTTCCTGTCGCGCATCGGCCGCAAATATCCCGATATCCGCATGCATATCGAAAGCGGCACCACCGATGACATCATCCGCCATATCGAGGCAGGCCGCATCAACCTCGGCTTCATCCGGCCGGTGGAGAATATCGGCTCGTTGCGTTTCTTCTCGATCGCCCATGAGCGCTACCTGCTGGCCGTGGCCAAAGAGAGCCCGCTGTCATTGAAGAGCGAGATCGATCTTGAGGATCTGCGCTCCGAAAAGATCATCTCGTTTTCCCGTCAGAACCTCTCCTACAGCGAGCGCTATTTTGCCGAAAAGTTCGAGGAGCACGATCTGACCGACAATGTCGCTTACACCTGTGACGACACCTTCTCGCTGGTGTCGCTGGTCTCGGCCGGTCTTGGCATCGGCTTCGTGCCGGAATGGACGCAGGATCTGCCGAACCGCGGCTTTGAGCTGAAGAAGGTGAGGGGGATCGATTTCAAGATAGGGCTCGGTGTCGCCTGGAACCGGGAAGACCCGACTGCCGGCCGTGACGACATCATCGATATTGCGCGGTCATTGGCGCGGCCGGGACGATAAATTTTGATCATATATGCTATTTCAGGGCTAGTCCCTGAGTCTTCGTTGTTTGCATTATCTCCGCTTGCTTAAGTGCTATGACAGAACGCTCAAACGCAGAAATTTGCTGGACAGTCCGCATCGAGGTCCAGGCGGCCTCGATCTCAAGCCTTTGCGCGGAGGTCATGCCGGCGGTAAGAACACTGAACGCTTCTCCCGTAGCGTCCTTTGCCGTTATTCCTAGAAAAGCGCGCTCCCCGAACCGTTGAGAAACGGCGCGCGCAAATCCTTCGAGCTCGGCCTTTACCTTTGCGTCGGCGAGCACAAGTTCCAGGCCAGCCGAGCGATCGTTTCGATTGATCGCTTCGCGAACACGCTCGAGAACAGCTTTGGCGCCCTGTGACAGATCTGGGATTTCTACCGATAATTTCTCGCGTCGAGTCACTTCTTCTATTTCAGCCCTGCGGGCGATCTGAACTCGCATCTTCAAGAAACGCTCCAGAGAGCGAGCCAGGGCTGGAACATTTACGGACGCAATTTCCCGCTCGCGCGTGTCGCTCTTTCCGGCCAAGAAGCCTGTCTTTCCTTTGAGAGCGCCATATAATTCCGGCGTGTTCGCGATCTTCGAAATTGTATCCTCAGCCACCTTTGCATCGTTGATCATCGCGTCGACGTTGACCGCTTTGAATGCGGCCTCTGGGTGAGCATAGACAAGACGAAACCGAAGCGAGAGATCCTCCCACCCTTTCTTTAGGCTTGGATCCGCGCCGAGCCGGACCTCTATGGCCTGTGCCATCGACTGAGGGAAGGTCGTGATACCGGATACCATCGGCTTCGCTGTCTTGCCTCCACTCACAAGGTCCGCCGTCGAGCCGATCCTCGCGAAACCGAGCCTTTTGCCGACGGCGGCCAGACGGGTAGCGAGACGGAAAAGCATCCCTTTTTGCATGACTACCCAATCGAGCCGATCTTGAAGGATCGATCGTGCAACCCGAACGATGTGCATACCGCGGCGTTCGGCATAAAGCAGAGCCTCCCGATAAAAGCGTTCGCCTCCGTAGTCGAGAGTCGTCTCCTTGGCGTTCCTTCGTGACAGCGTGGCCGCGAGCCCTCCTGCCTTTTCGAACGACCGGCGGCCGTAATAGATGGCAAGATCTTCGCGATGCCGCGTCATCGCCACATATGTCAGGTGCCGCTCCAAGGAGAGCGAGGCGAGCAGCTTGACCTGATCGACGGTGGCGCCTTGGCTCTTGTGAATCGTCGTTGCATAACCGTGATCGACATGGTGATAGAAACGCTGCTCCACGACGACCTGCCGGAGATCGGCGCCCGTACCAACCTCGGCTACGATACGATTAGACGAAGCATCGATCACCCTGCCGAGCAGGCCATTCTTGACGCCGAGCGCACTATCGTTCTTCAGAAAGACGATTTGGTCTCCGCGGGCGAAATTTCGTTTGCCGTCTGCCGTCTCGAAGGTGAAGCCATCGGCGACGATGTTGCGCTCGATTAACATGGCGCGTGCCTTCTCGTTCAGGGCGCGCACGTCGCGGCGCAGATGCGCCAGGATGAGTGATGTCTTGTTCGGATCGTAGTCTCGCGACCAATCCGATATCAGAGCGGCGACGGCTTGCGCCTTCAACTCCGAACCCATTATCCTATCGTTGGCGCGATAGGCATCAATTGCCCTATCGATATTGCCGCGGGCAAGTTCAAGCGACGCCTCGCGCATCCACTCGGCTTCCTGGCGGTAGATCGTATCGAGTTCGGCATAGCCGATGCGATCGGCAATCGCCCGAAAGGCGGCACCGGCCTCGATCGGCTGCAGTTGTTCCGGATCGCCGACGAGGACGAGCTTGGCACCGGTTCTGGTTACTGCCTCAACAAAATACGCCATCTGCCTTGACGACACCATGCCGGCCTCGTCGAGCACAAAGACAGTCTTACCATCGATATGATCGCGGCCTTGGCTCCAACGCAGTTCCCAGGATGAGAGTGTGCGCGAGGCGATGCCGGCCTCCTTCTCCAGGCCCTCCGCTGCCTTGCCGGCAAGTGCACCGCCAATGACACGGTAACCCGCCGACTCCCAGGCCTCGCGGGCAGCGTTCATCATCGTGGTCTTGCCGGCACCGGCACGTCCGACGACTGCGACCATCCGCCCGTCGCCAGTAACATGTTCGAGGGCTGCCTTCTGCTCATCGGACAGCAGCGCGTGCCGCAAAAACATTGCCTGCAGGACGTTGCCCTTGATGCCATGCGACGAACGCTGTGATAGCCAGTTTGCTCGTTTTGCCATTTCGGATTCCAAGAGGATCATTTCGCGCGTGGTATATCGTGCTGGCGAGCGTTGACCGGTCGCAAGATCGATGCGCTCGCCTTCGAGCCTGACAGCGCGTGGACTCTTCAGGATCCGTGCCATCAGGATCCGGAATCGCTCTTCCCCGTCGATATACCGATGCAAGACTCTAGCCACATCGCGTTCGTCGAAGACGCTTTTTTCCCGCGTGATCAGGTCGAGCACCAGGTTGGGATTGCGCGAGATACGCGTCGCGTTCTCAGTGCGCCGTTCTTCTTGCAACTCGAGCCGATCAAGCGAGACGGGCTGACCTGATCTGGCGGCTTTTCGCTCAATCGCTTTAGTGCGAACGCCGAGATGGACGGTTGGCACCAACTCGATCCCCTGCTTTTCGTAGGAGCGGCCATCAACCCTTATATCGTGACCGGCAAGAGCTAAGTGGCGATTTAGTTCGGCAAACCAACCGTCGCGGAGCGTATTAAACTCCTCGATACTACCTAACCAGCGCTTGTAGACGATTTTGCCCGCACCAGTGCGGATCGGGCGGCCTTGATCTCCCAGCAGCGGAACGATACTTGGACCAAAGCCAGTTTCAGTCAGCGGGCGAACTGTGATCATCAGATGCACATGTGGATTGCCGGGCGCGTTATGATACACCCAATCGGCCACCATGCCCTTGGATGTGACGTAAACCTCCACAAAGTCGCGCATCAACGCGATGTTCTGCTTCGATGACAGCTCGATTGGCAAACCCAATATGATCTCCTTGGCGAGCTGAGCATTTAAACGCTTTGAAGTAGTTTCAACCTTGTTCCAGAGGGCTTCGGACGCACCCGAGACCGACCGTGCGGCGGTCATCGACCGCAGCCATTCAGGCGCATCAGAGGGGATAGCCAGTTCCTCATGGAGAAGACCCCTCTTGCGGGAATAGTCGACAGTCTGCGCTTCTCGCTCAATTTTCATCCGCGCACAATGGCTGTAGGCGGCAAGTTGCACTGCGCTCCGGCCCGAACCTCGTGCCACGATTCTAACCGAGAAATGCGATGCCACAGCGTAAGCTCCTTGCAGGCGAAACGTGGTTTCGTCGAAGGCGGAAGCACTACGGCAGCTTAGGAAGGGGGTTCTTATAGCCGGATGCGCCGCCCGTTAAGACGACCCGGATCATGCGCAGAGGCATTGACTGCGCCAACTCGCATTTGTGTTAGTAGACCGGTGGCTAATGCGTGCCTAATCGATGCAATCGGAGAAACACTTTAGCACCGCCGAGCCGGACCAGTTATAGCATCGCCAACTGGCCGACAGGCGCGAGCAAGCGATCCTCACACCGGCGAGCATCAAGCCGCTCGCCTCCGCGAATTGCGGGGCTTGCGAGGACTATCTTCTCGATTTCCCGATCTCTTCGACGTGACACCAGACCGTAAGTAGTGAAGTCGCGGTGCAACGCATGGCAAAGGACTGTCCCGCTTCGGCAGCGAAGACGCCGCCTGTTCCGCTCGAAAACCAACTCTCTCCGGCAATCGACAGTTCGCACGGAGAGAGCAACAGGAACGCCCGAGAAAATCGCTGAACATGATCGGGGAAACGGCTGTAAGGCTCCATGTAGGTGAGGCCAATGCGAATATCCGTCCGGTCTTCAAGTCCGCCGGGCCCGACGATTACGCTATGGGCATGAGCTGTCTCGAAGTTCAGGCTGGCAAATGGCCCGCTTCTGCCTCGGATCCACACAAGCGAGTGAGCTAGCCGCCGAACGCAGTGCGCTATCTCCGCGCAAACCTTTCCAGTCGCGATTGCATTCTTGAGAGTAGACTCAAGGCCCGAAGGGATTCCGGTGTCCTGGAGCTGCCTCTGATTCAGCGTCCCCGTGCGTTCAAGTTTTTGGAAAACCTTGCCTGCAACAAAACTCGCCATCGTCGAGGCCGACGGGTCCAGCATCGCGCGGGCCAGCGAGTTCAAGAAGTTTTCGAGCTCTGCCGGACGCTCCGCGGCGCCCCGCTCGCGAAGCCTGCGTTTTACCGGTTCTTTCTCGTCGGTGATGAGGAGATCTGCTTCTCGTTTGGTGGTCCTGCTCATTACCTTCTCCGTGCGGCCCCTTCCCTACAGTGCCTGGTCCGGTTTCGGCAAGGTTTCCGATCGATGCGAAAAAAATCTGCATCGCTGCGGAATAAAATCTCAAATGCATTCGTATACTCAATCATGGAACGGAAAGAACGCCCCTTCGATGTCATCGGTCAGCTCGCAGCGCTTCGCCGCTATGCGCGCTCCCTGGTGCGCAATTCGGACGAGGCGGAGGATCTGGTGCACGACGCGCTGGTCCGGGCCTTCGAGAAGCGCAAGAGCTTCCGCAGCAGCGGAAACCTGCGCACTTGGCTGCTTTCCATCCTGCACAATGCGCATATCGACCGCGTTCGCCAAAACCGTTCGCTGACGCGCCGCCATGACGAGGCGGCAGTCGATGCGGAACAGGCGCTGCCGGCCGGACAGGAACATGCGGTGCGCCTGCAGCAGGTGCGCAACGCCTTCTTCAGCCTGCCGGAGGAACAGCGTGAGGCGCTGCATCTCGTGGCGATCGAAGACCTGTCCTACCAGGAAGCCGCCAATGCGCTCGGCATTCCCGTCGGAACGCTGATGTCGCGCATTTCCCGCGCCCGCGCCCAGTTGCGCGAGTTCGAGGAAAAGACGCCGCGCATCGCGCATCTGAGATTAATTGGAGGGAACGGCAATGAAAGCGATTGATCCGATCATCGATGCCGATCTCGACGCCTATGTGGACGGCGAGCTCGATGTCGCGCGGCGCATTCAGGTAGAATCCTATCTTTCCGAGAATCCGGCGACCGCCGCAAAGGTCATGGCCGATCTCAGCATGAAGGGCGAATTGCGCCTGGCTCTGGCAGGCGCAAGCGCCTTCGGTCGTCCTGAGACGCGCGATGCCGCCCGCAGGCTGGAACGCGGCCTGTCCTACGGTCGTATCCTGCATTCGATGCAGCGCATCGCCGCAGTCGGCGTTCTACTGGCCGCAGGCTGGGTGGCCCATAATTCCTTCGGTGCCTTTACGGCAACGGAAGTCGCCGCCTCGGTTCCGGCCCCTGCCTATGTCGAGGATGCAGTGCGCGCCTATCGTACGGCAGCCCTTCGCGAAACCATTCCGTCGCAGAAAACCCAGGTCTATAGCGCCGAGGATATCCGTGCTGCGACCGCAATCGTAATGCCGGAATTGCCCAATGACTGGAAGGTTGCCGATGTGCAGATCTTCCCGTCGGAATTTGGACCGAGTGTCGAAATGGCAATCGAGGAGACCGACGGCAAACGCCTGTCGCTCTTTGCGGTGCGCCCGGGCGCTTTCGAGGTGAAACCGGTCAGCCATATCGCTCTTGAAAAAACAGAAGCCGCCTACTGGCAGATCGGCGACGTCGCTTACGCGCTGATCGCCGATAACAGCGGCACCAATCTCGATCAGGCAGCCGAACGGCTTGCCCAGTCGCTCTACTAGTTCAACCGAGGAGATCAGTATGAACCCGATCAATCCCCGTTATGGTTACGGCTCCGGCGCCCAGACACAGGTCCTTTTCGACGAAGGTCTGCGCCAGCACATGCTGCGCGTCTACAATTACATGGCGCTCGGCCTCGTGATCACCGGCATCGTCGCCTTCATCGTCGGCTCGACGCCGGCGCTCTACGTGCCGATCTTCCAGACGCCGCTCAAGTGGGTGGTGATGCTGGCGCCGCTCGCCTTCGTCTTCTTCTTCTCGTTCCGCATCCAGTCGATGTCGTCGAGCATCGCACAGATGACCTTCTGGGCTTTCTGCGCCGTGATGGGCCTGTCGCTTGCTTCCGTCTTCCTGGTCTTCACCAAGACGAGCATCGCACAGACCTTCTTCATCACCGCCGCCATGTTCGGTGCGATCAGCCTCTACGGCTACACGACCAAGCGTGACCTCTCGAAGATGGGTTCCTTCCTGATGATGGGCCTGTTCGGCATCATCATCGCCGGTATCGTCAACATCTTCCTGGGTTCGAGCGCCCTGCAGTTTGCGATCTCGGTCATCGGTATCGTGGTCTTCGTTGGCCTGACTGCCTACGACACGCAGAACATCAAGGAACAGTATTCGGAAAACTACGATCAGGAATCGAATCAGAAGCTCGCCGTCTTCGGCGCTCTGTCGCTCTACCTGAACTTCGTCAACATCTTCCAGCTTCTGCTCAACTTCACGGGCGAGCGGGAATAAGGACCGCGCTTCTGGGGGCAATGGAAGCGCAAGAGCGCCCGGTTCGAAATCTGTGACAGGATGGCGGATCGGGTGCTCACCCTAAAGAACGGCCGGGTTAGATGCCCGGCCGTTTTCGTTGGTCACCGACTGTGGTGCGCCGTTAAGCTTCTGCCGTTGCCAATTATCCAAGAGTGGCGGTCCTCGAAGCGGTCGCAAAATCCGGCACTGGTTTCTCGCTTCAGCATCCGGCGATGGAAACTCGGCATCGATCTCGTATTCATAGGTGCTCGGCAGTCTGACCCCACGCGGCCGATCGATGCTCGCTTATTGGGTGTCGCTGTGAGTTCGAGACAGAGCCCGCACACGAACTGCTTCTGCGTCATTCTCCGTGAGGGGAACTGGTGCAGGTGAGATCCCTGCCGATGGTCGCCCGACCGCAACCGGCAGGATGTCGAGGCCTGTGCAAACACCGTCGTAGCCAAGCGTCAACCGCAAGGCGGCACTTCTCCACACGTCGACACCCTTCTCGTCGTAGGTGGACGCGCGGTTCGTGTGGAAGACGAAATTGCCAAGACCAGGGATTATCGCCTTGCCCCGGTGGAAAAATATCGGCTGCATGACCGGCGAACCGGTTCCAAGGATGATGTCTGCCCCATCATCTATCAGATCGCGGCAGAGATCGAGCATCCATTCAGGTGTCTCCGACCAATTCGCATCCCAGTGATGCGTGTGAACCGCTATCGCCACCAAATGGCCCGCTGCTTTCGCAGCGCCAATGCCAGCCATAAGCCGACCCCAATCCCTTTCGTCCGCCAAGAAGGAAACACCGATCGCGTCGCCGGGAACGACCGGCGTGCCGAAAACCTGGAGGGTGGTCTCCTCTGCTATATCGTAGCCGACGGCGGTTCGCGCGATAGAGCGCTTGTCGTCGCCGAGAGCGCCGGTCAACCGCTGCAGCATTGCGAACTCGTCAGGCGGCACACTTACCGTCCGCTTCATCCGCAGTGGCGCTGTTCCGGCGCGATCGGAAGAGGCATAAGTAATATCAGGCTGCGGGCCGAGATCGACCGAGAAGATCGCCAGGGTATTATTCATATTCCCAAGGACGGCAGGCCTCGCCGCCTCCTCGATACTCATCCCGCTGCCAGTAAGCTTCAGCCCTGCCCTTTCGGCCGCGGCCCTGGTGGACGCAATGCCCGGCGGCCCAAGATCGAAGGCATGATTGTTAGCGTGGGTGAGCGCGTGGAAGCCGAGCTTGCGCACGGAGACGAGCGCCTCTGGCGAGGCCAGATGCAGCGTCTTGGTCTTGGTCGGCCACGCACCCTCCGTCGTAACCGTCGCCTCGAGATTTGCAAAGGCGACGTCCGCCGCCAAGAAATCCATGACCTGCCGCTGTCCTTCACCGGAAATATCGAGCGGGCCGTGGATGAGGATTTGGCCGGTGACGGCGACGGTGAGCGACATGCTCCGATCCTTCTATCTGGTGAAAGGCTTCAGCGCCACCATCGCTTCGTTGCCGACGATCGGCAGGCGGATCGCCGAGGGATGCGCGGCATCGCAAAACACTCTGTTGCGGGCGATCTCGGTCGTCCGGCCCCGGCCTTCCGGCGCATAGGTGTTCGGGTTGACGTCGTATTTCGGGAAATTCGACGAGGAAATGTCCAGGCGGATGCGATGGCCCTTGGCGAAGAGGTTGGCGGTGGCGAAGGGCTCGATCGTCACCTTGAAGATCTCGCCGGGAACGATCGGTTCCGGCTTTTCGAAGGAATTCCGGTAGCGGCAACGGATGATGCCGTCGGTGATGTTGAGCGCATAGCCGGTCGGGTAGTCTTCGCTTGGCGGATAGACGTCGATCAGTTTGGCGGTGAAGTCAGTGTCCGGTGCATCCGACGAGACGTAGAGTTCGATGGTGACCGGGCCGACGACCGCGACGTCTTCGACCAATGCCTCGGTCTCGAAGGACAGCACATCGGCGCGGGCCGAGAGCGGCAGGCCAGGGTATTTCGAGCCGTAGAACTTTTCACCCTCGCGCTGGTCGAAGCCGCCTCCTTCGAAGATCGGCTGGCCGCTCGTCAGTGACCCGCCGATGGTGGGAACAGGGTTCTTCGGATCGAAATCGTACACGAAGGGCGCGGCATCGACCTTCGGTCTTTCGGTCGAGAGCAGGCCATTTTCGTGGATGTGGAAATCGCGGTATTCTGTGCCCGGCAGCGGCCAGTCAGCAGCCTCGATCCAGCGGCCACCGTGATCGAGCAGCCCCTCGTCATTGCGCCTGCCCGAACCGCCACCCATGACGAAGGCGCGCACGGTCGGTTCGTCCTGCACCCCGTTTTCCTTGCCTTTCAGCCAGCGGTCAAACCAGTTGCGGCGGAAGGCCATCCAGCTTTCCACGACATTGCCGCCGAGCGGTGCGGCCGCCCCGAAAGACGTGTCGCCGGCGAGCGTGGTGTTGCGGTTGCCGTGCAGCCAGGGCCCCATGATCAATTGCAGTTTGCGACCCGAAAGACCTCGATAATTGTCGAGCGTCGACTTTACATAGGCATCGTACCAGCTGGACATCAGCACGCAGGGCACCTGCGGGAAGGTTTCGTAGTATCCTTCCATGTAGAGGCCGACGCGACGCCAGCTGTCGTCGAACGTGCCACTGCGCCATTGTTCCAGAAGGTAACTTTCGTATTCCGGCATCCAGCGTACCGGCGATACGCCCTCGCGCCACGGCATGACGGAGAACCAGGCTCGCAGATCCTCGGCCTCCATGGCAGCGCGGGCGAATTCGTCACCCTCGCCGATCGCCTGGTTATACGCCCATGTCGCCTGTTTCAGCTCAAAGGCGCCGCCTTGACGGATGCCGCACTGGAAGGCATTCGAAAAACCGCCGGAATCCATGATCATGCAGGAAAGGCCAGGCGGATTGAGACAGGCGAGCGCCGCCTGCGTATGTGCCGCATAGGACAGGCCCATCGTACCGAACTTGCCGTTGGACCAGGGCTGTTCCAGCAACCAGCCGGCGGTGTCGTAACCGTCGGCGGCTTCGGAAACGTATTTGCTGAATTCGCCTTCGGAATTGTATCGGCCGCGGCAGTCCTGATAGATCACCACATATCCGGCACGGACGAAGAAGCTTGCCACTTCATGGCGGTTCATCGGCGTCGTCATACCGATCTCGATCTCGGAGCGTGAGCGTTCGGCCTTGCCGTAGGGCGTGCGTTCCATTATCGCCGGCAACCGGTCTTCGATCGCCTTGCCGTCCTTGACGGGTCGATAAACGTCTGTCGCGAGCCGAATACCGTCGCGCATCGTCACCATCACATCGCGCTCGGCGAGTACGTCGTCGGCAATCATTTCAACGCGCGAAGGCGCCAGGCTATCCATGTCGGTATCCTCAAAATCAATGCGAAGGCCCGGACCGGACCGCCGCATTCTGCGACCGGCCCGGGAGTGGCCCCGCGCCGGAACACGCGGCGCAGCGGCATATCGCTGGGTTGGTTGCGTGTGCCGCAACCGCTACTCCGCAAGCCCGGCAAGAACCGGCGTTGTATCTTCCGTCATGTTGGCGACATAGGAGAGGTTCGCCTTGCCGGCCCAGTGGACTTTCTGCCAGTAGAGCGGAATGACCGGCACGTCGGCGAAGACCAGCTTTGTCGCGTTCTGCAGCATTTCGATACGCTTCTTGGCGTCGAATTCGGAAGTCGCGGCCAGCATCGCCTGATCGAAGGCCGGGTTCGAATATTTGGTGCGGTTGAACGAACCGGTGCCGGCCTCCTTGTTGGCGGTCATCAACAGGTTGCGCAGACCGGTTGCCGAGGTCGGCGTGGAATTGCCGAGCGAGAAGATGAAGGCCGAGAACTCGCCATTCGACGCGCCCTTGGTATAAACGTTGTACGGCTGAGCGACGACGCCATTGACCTTCAGTCCACCGCGGGCAAACATCTGGCCGACTGCCTGGGCAACTTCCGCATCTCCGGGGAACCGATCGTTGGAAGTGTGAATGGTGATGCCGAAGCCGTCCTTGTAACCGGCATCGGCAAGCAGCTTCTTCGCATCGTTCGCGTCGAAGGCCGGAACCTTGATCGACGGATCGCTGCCGGCGACGCCGTTCGGCACCAGCTGGCCGGCCGCTTCCGCCGATCCGTCAAGGATGCGGTCGATGATCAGCTGGCGGTTGACGAGTTCGGACAGCGCCTGGCGGACCTTGACGTCCTTCAGCGGGTTCTTGTCCAGCGGCTTGCCATCCTTGTCGGTAACGAACGGACTCTTGTCGCGGACGCTATCAAGCGCGAGGTAGATCAGACGGGAGGAGGCGATCGAGAAGACCTTGAGGCCGGAAACGCCCTGGATGGTCTTGACGTCCCCCGGCGGCACCGCGTCGATCAGGTCAACGGCGCCGGAACGCAATGCCGCGACGCGCGAAGCGTCGTTGGAGATGAACTTGACCGTGACCTTGTCGAAATCCTGCTTCTTGCCCCAGTAGGCATCGTTCTTGGTCATCACCAGGTTATCGCCGGGCGTCCAGGAGGTGAACTTGTAGGCGCCGGTGCCGATAGCGGCCTTGCCGCTGTTGTAGTCCTCGATCGTGGCATTTTCGGCAACCTTTTTCTCAAGGATATAAACGAAGCCAATCTGTTCGATGAAATCGGGCGTCGGTGCCTTGGTCTTGAATTCGATCGTCAGATCGTCGATCGCCTTCATGCTGGCGATGGTCGCGACGTTGCCGGAGAAGGGCGCCGGGCTGTTCGGCACGTTCTTGGCACGGTTCAGCGAGAAGATGACATCGTCGGCCGTCAGCGGGTTGCCATCATGGAACTTCACGCCGTCACGCAGCTTCACCTGCCAGGTCAGCGGATCGACATTTGTCCAGGAAACGGCAAGTGCCGGCTCCATATTGATCGTGGCATCCGTGCTGACCAGGCGGTCGAACATCGACTGTGCGATATTTTGGTTGTTACCGGTGCGCGAGAAAAGCGGATCGATGGCGGACGGCTCTGTGGCGCTGCCGATAATGAGGTCGGCGGCATGGACGGAGCCCAGCGAAAGCACCGTGGCGGCAACGCCGGCCAGGAGCAGTTTCATCGGTTTCATATTTTCATTCCCCTCTTCAGATGGCCGTTTCGGCCGTTGCATTCGTGGTTTCGGTCACCGGCTGATCGTTCAGATGGCACGCACTGACGTGACCGGCGGCATTTTTCTTGAGGACCGGCCGCTCCACACGGCAGCGGTCGAAAGCCTTCGGACAGCGGGGATGGAAATGGCATCCCGCCGGCGGGTGAAGCGGTGATGGGATCTCCCCTTTGATCGGCGTAAAGCTGCGCCGGCGGTCGGAGACATCGGGCAGTTCGCGGATCAGCGCCTGCGTATAGGGGTGTTTTGGATTGTTGAAGACTTCGTCCGGCGTGGCGCTTTCCACCACGCGGCCAAGGTACATGACGACGACTCGGTCGCAGATATGTTTCACCACCCCGAGATCGTGACTGATGAAGAGATAGGTGAGGCCGAATTCTCGCTTCAGGTCCATGAAGAGATTGAGGATCTGCGCCTGGATCGAGACGTCGAGGGCGGCGACCGACTCATCGCAGACCAGCAACTTCGGCTTCACGGCCAGTGCGCGGGCAATTCCGATGCGCTGGCGCTGCCCTCCGGAGAACTGGTGAGGATAGCGGTCGAGATAGGTGGCATCGAGGCCAACGCGTTCTGCAAGCGTAGCCACATACTCGCGCATCTCGCGGGCCTTGACGATGCCATGCACTTTGGGCGCCTCGCCGATCAGGTCGATCACCTTCTTGCGCGGGTTGAGCGTCGACATTGGATCCTGGAAGATCATCTGGGCACCAAGGCGCATGGCGCGCTTTTCCTCGCCTTCCAGCGCCGTCAGCGCCGTGCCTTGCCAGCGCACTTCGCCGTCGCTTGCCGGTATGATACCGGCCATGACGCGGCCGAGCGTCGACTTTCCGCAACCGGATTCGCCGACCAGGCCGACCACCTCACCCGGATAGACGGCGAGATCGACATGATCGACCGCGTGGACGGTCTTTTCCTCAAGGCCGGCACCAAACAGGTTGGCGATCTTTTCCGCATAGTCGAGTTTTCGTGAAAAGCGGCGGCTGACATCGGCTGCTTCGATAAGTGACGTCGTCATGCGGCTCTCCCGACATGTGGATGGAAGCAGCGAAATTCACGTCCGGCCGCGATTTCCGTCACGGGGTCGGTGGCGCAGATTTCGGTCGCGCGGGCACAGCGATCACGGAAGGCGCAGCCCGAGGGACGTGACAGAGGCGACGGCGCAAAACCCGGAATGGGACGCAACGGCTCGCCGCGCGGTACGGCGGCGGGAACGGCACACAGGAGGCCTGACGTGTAGGGATGGCGCGGCTCGGTCAGAACGCCGTCCACCTGCCCCGCCTCGACGATCTTGCCGGCATACATGACCATGACGCGGTCTGCGAGTGCGGCGACGACGCCGAGATCGTGGCTGATCCAGATCAGCGCCATGGCAAACTCAGCGGCGAGCCGCTTGATCTCGTAAAGGATCTGCGACTGGATCGTTACGTCGAGCGCGGTCGTCGGTTCATCGGCGATGATCAGGTCCGGCCGGTGCAGGAGGGCAATCGCGATCGCCACACGCTGACGCATGCCGCCTGAAAACTGGTGCGGATAAGAGTCCAACCGCTCGTCCGGCGACGGGATGCCGACAAGACCGAGCGCATCGCGCGAACGGGCGCGCGCCTCGGCGCGAGAAACCCTATCATGCGCCTGTACGGTTTCGATCATCTGGGTGCCGACAGACAGAACCGGGTTCAGCGTCATCATCGGATCCTGGAAGATCATCGCGATGCGTTTCCCCCTGATCGCTCGCATGGCGGTCGGCGGCATCTTCAAGAGATCCTCGCCGTTGAAAAGAACCTGGCCGGAGACGACACGACCTGGCGGATCGACGAGGCCGAGGATTGAGAAGCCGGTGATCGACTTGCCGGACCCAGATTCCCCGACTAGGCCGACGATTTCCCGCTGGCCGACCGTGAAGCTGACATCATCGACGGCTTTCAGTACGCCGCGTCGCGTCATGAAATGAGTGGAAAGGTTTTTGACTTGGAGAACCGGGGTCATCTTTCTCACCTCTCGCCCAGACGAGGGTTCAGCACTTCGCGGAGGCGATCGCCGACGATGTTGATCGAAAAGACGAGGATGAGCAGCAGCACGCCCGGATAGACGCTGATCCAGTATTCGCCGGACATTAGCAGCTGGTAACCGTTGGCGATGAGGAGGCCGAGCGAGGGCTCGGTGATCGGCAGGCCGATGCCGAGGAAGGAGAGCGTCGCTTCCGCCGAAATCGCGTTTGCCATCTGCAGCATACCGATGACGATCAGCGGCGGCAGGCAGTTGGGCAGGAGATGACCGAGGAGGATGCGCGGTGTCGAAAGGCCGAGCGTTCGTGCCGCCTCGACATAGTCCTTGTTCTTTTCGACGAGGGCTGCGCTGCGCACGGCCCGGGCGAAAGTTGCCCATTGCACGAGAACCAGCGCGAATATGACCTTCCAAAGCCCCTGTCCCAGCAGCGCCAGCAGCATCAGCGCGACGAGGATGGTCGGGAAGCCGAGCATCAGGTCGACGACACGCATGATCAACGCCTCGATTCGGCCGCCGAAATATGCAGCGATCAGGCCGAGCACGGTGCCGACGATGAGTGCGACGAGGCCAGAGAAGACGCCGACGCCGAGGCTGGTGCGCAGGCCATAGATCATCGCTGAGAACATATCGCGACCTTGCCCATCCGTACCGAGAAGATAGGTAAGCCCATCCAAGCTTTGAGAGCCGGGCGGCAACTTGGCGTCGAGAATGTCGAGGACGGCGAGATCAAAGGGATCTTGCGGCGTCAGGTAAGGGCCGACAATGGCGGCAAACAGCAGGACCACGCAAACGATGGCAGCGATCACCGCCTTCGGACTGCGGCCGATACCGACCACCAGACGGCCAAGCAGCATATCCTCGTTGAAAAGGGCGGCGACGCTCATGATGCATTTCCGAGGCGAACACGCGGATCGACCAGTGAATAGAGCACGTCGACCACGAAATTGATGAGGATGAAGAGACTGACGATGACCAGCAGATAAGCGACGACGACAGGGCGATCGAGTCGCATGATGCTGTCGATCAGCAGCTTGCCGATGCCTGGCCATGCAAAGATCGTCTCGGTAACAACGGCAAACGCGAGCATGCTTCCGAGCTCGAGCCCGATCACCGTGATCAACGGGATCAAAATGTTCTTGAAGACATGCACGAAGACGATGCGCTTTCCGGAGAGACCTTTGGCGCGGGCGAACTTGACGAAATCGAGCGGCATGGTTTCGCGAACGCCGGTGCGCGTCAGGCGGATCACCAAAGACAGCTTGAAGAGTGACAGATTGATCGCCGGCAAAATGAGGTGTTTCAGGCCGTCCAACGTGAAGAGACTGGAATGGATTCCGAGAAATTCGCCTGTTTGTCCGCGGCCCGTCGATGGCAGCCAGCCGAGCCAGACCGAGAAGATCATGATCAGCATCATGCCCTGCCAGAAGCTCGGCAGCGAAAAGCCGAAGATCGATCCCGTCATTATGACTTCGTCCGTCGCCGAATTCGGCTTCAGGCCGGACAGCAGACCCAGCGGAATCCCGATGATGAGCGCAAAGGCGAGACCGACCAGCGTCAGTTCCAGCGTCGCTGGCAGGCGTTCGAAAATCAGGCTGATCGAGGGGCGGTTGAAAACGAAAGAGCGCCCAAGGTCGCCGTGCAGGGCGTTCCAGCCGAAGGTGAAGAACTGTTCCCAAAGCGGCTTGTCGAGGCCCAGCGAGGCTACGACCTGAGCGCGCTCGGCGGGGCTCGCATCCGGGGCGATCAGCATTTCGGCCGGATCACCGATCGCGTAGATGCCGATGAAGACGATGACCGCGGTCACCAGAAGCACGGCGATGCTCTGAAGGAAGCGGCGAATAACGAACACCGTCATACCGTTCGCTCCGGCTTACATTTCGCCCGCCAAGGACAGATCCATTTCATGAACCGACGTTCCCTTTTTCTGTTTGTTGATGACGACGATAACGAGACCGAAAAGATGTGCAATATTATGAGCGGAACGCATTGACCTATGCGTTTCGCGCGCGCGCAAAAGCTGGCTGCCTGTCTGGCCTTGTGCTTTGCATGAACTTACCCATAGGATCGCGCCATGAATTTCCGGCAGCTCGAAATCTTCAAGACGATCATGGACACCGGCTCCACCATGGCGGCAGCCGCACAGCTCGGCCTGTCGCAATCGGCGATCAGCCGACAACTTGCATCGTTGGAGGAAGAGGTCGGCCGCGAGCTTTTCCTTCGGGACAAGGGTCGCCTGATACCCCGGCCTGAAGCACATCTGCTCGTCGACGAAGTCGATGAGATCGCCCAAAGCGTGTCGCGCCTTCGCGTCAAGATCGGCGATGTGAGATCCGGAGTCTTCGGAGAGGCCTTGGTTCGCGTGGCCTTTCCCCACAGCCTTTCGACCACGATGCTGCCGCCGCTTATTGCGCAGTTCAAGGCGGATCATCCACGGGTGACGGTCGAAATTCTGAGTGGTCCCTATGACGCGATCGAACGGCTGGTGCATAATCGCGTGGCCGATCTCGGTTTCGTGCGGCTGCCTGCAGAAAGCCATTCCTTCGATACGCGCCCGCTTTTCGTAAGCGGCACGACCTGTGTCATGCCGGCGAACCATCCACTCACGGGTAAGGCGGCGATCGATGTAAACGACCTTGCGCGCAATGATCTCATTCTGCTTGGCCGGCAACGGATCAACCGCAACGAACTCGAGCACGAATTGCGACGAATGGTGCCGTCCTATCGCTGCAGCCTCGAAGTTCATTCCGTGGAAACAGCATGCGCCTGCGCGGCTCAAGGGCTTGGAATCGCCATCGTCCCGTCGTTGATCGCCGAGTTTTTCCGAAACGAGGCGATCGCCATGCGTCCTTTCCTGCCGGACAAGGTCTCCGAATATGGCATCATCTCTCTACTCGGCGCCCCGCTCTCCTGGCCGGCGGAGGCATTTATAAACATCTTGAAGAACGGCGGCGGCAGGATAACGCCAAGTCAGATGATACCCCAGGCTCGGTAGCGGCCGCGGCCAGTGATTTCCCTGATACCGATCTCGTTGATCAGATTGAGCGCACCGCGCTGTGTCACGCCGAGCTGCCTGGCGACCATGGCCGCCGACACCATGGGACGCGCCAGGACGAAATCGGCAAGCTGCGGCAGGCTGCTGGTGGACCGGCGGCCGCGAAAGCGCAGCTCCATCTGCGCACGCGCCAGCGTCAGGCGGTCGATTTCCTTGAGACCCGTTGCTGCACTCTCGCGCATCGCATCGAGAAAGGCCCGGAGACGTGTGACCCGATCGCGCGCGCGACGGCGCTCGTGGCGGATCTGTTTCAGCCCGGCATGAAAGGAGAAGAGATGCGAGGCAAGCTTGCCTCTCGCGCGCAGGCTGCTGGCGATGAGGAGGCCGCCAAGCCAATGCTGGCGGCGCAGCGGCTCGATCCTCTCCCAGGCATCGAAGAGAAGGGCGGCAGCGAGGCTTGGCGGCAGCTCCTCGGCGAGCGGGATCAGTCCGCGCCATTCCTGAAGCCGTTCCTCCTCGTTCCATTCGTCGTCATCGAAGAGGCCGAGCGGATCATCATCGCGCCTCGCAGCGGCTTCCGTGAACGGCCCGTCTGAAACGGCCCTTCCGGCATGGCGATCGAGAAGCCTCTGCGAGCGGGCAAGCAGCGCATCGAGCTCGGCGATTTCGGCGGCGAGCGGGGCGTCGTCATCCTGATCGTCAAGTCTGCTCTCGGCAGGCGCAGGGTCATTCGCCTCCTGCTCCCTCCCTTTCTCTTCCAGCGCGTTCGCGGTGAGTACGCCAAGCCCGACGGGGCTCAAGGCCCAGGCCGGGTCAGCCGTCTCGATCCGCCGCCGGGTCCTGAGAACCGAGTGGGCGATCGTCAGCTCGTGGCTCGGCGCACGGCTATCCATATGGGCGTCGTGCAGGACGAGATCCTCGACATGAACAAGCTCGCCCGCCACCCACAAAGCACCAACCGCGTCAAAGAAATGGCTGCGTTCGGCAAAGCCCTGCCCGACCGGCGAGCGCGCCACACGCTCATCGAGCCGGGCCAAGGCATCCTCCGCCCCGGCAATGGTTGGAAGCAGCGTCTGGAGCGTTGCGGCATCAATATCGTAGCGCATTGTTAGGCTTAATGGAATCCTTCAAAGGGAAGCGAAACCCTCATTTGCTTCCGCCAGTTATCGCATGGCCGAAATGGACCGACAATGCCGTGCTCGAGACGACGATGGTTTTCACCTGGTTTTTCGGATTAGCGATGATTGTTCACTTGGTCACACCGGTGGACAGCCATTCAGCCATCCACTCCCACCCGCAAGGCGGGATCACGCCAGCGATCCCAGCCACGCTTGGCCGTTCGCCTTTGGAATCTATTTTCCAGTTTGCAGCTTGCTCGCTTTAAAGTCTTCATAGAGTTCGTCAAGGCGGCCTGAAAGATAGGCGCCAAAGTCCGGCGCATCACCGGTCCTCAAAGCAATCGTAAACGATGTGCCGGAGCTTTTGATGCGGCCGGCAATCTTGCCGCCGCTGGCCGGCTTCCAGTCATATTCCACGCTCTCAGGCTTGGCTTCTTCTTTCTTGGCAAGCTCGGCGATCACGAGTTCGAAACGACGGTCGCTCTCCACCGCGTTGAAGGTGGAGGATTGAATGAGCTTGCTCAAACGTGCGGCAGCGGCATCGGTCCAGTCCTGAGCCAGCGCCATCCATCGTCTGCGGCCGATGCCCGGAGCTGCACCGACAGCCTGAATGATATCGGCAGGGATCGCCTTCGCCACGGAGATCAGCTTCGACAGTTCCGTCTTGTCGGTCGAGAGCGCCTTCATGATGACGGGACGATCGAATTTCTTCAGTTCGAGATTGAGCGCGAAGACGGCCCGCTCGATATAGGAGAGATTGCGCCGCGCCGAGTTCTCGATACCCTGCGCGATCACGAGGTCCGTATCGTCCAGCTTGCGGATAACCGCCTGCACCTTGCGGCCGAGCAGTTTGACCGCCTGCAGGCGGCGATGACCGTAAGCGATCTGATAGCGTCCGTCATGATGCGGATTGCGCCGCACCAGGATCGGCACTTCCTGGCCGTTCTCGGCAATCGATTGCACGAGCTCGTCTTCCATATCGAGCGGCTCGTCGGCAATACGATCGCGAACGAAGGAGGAGTCGATCAACTCGGGATCGAGCTCGACAATATGTTCGCCGGACAGCAGGGCTTCTTCCATCGCCCTGCTCTCTTCCTCCATGCGGCCGAGCGTCAACGCCATAGTGCGCACCGGACCGGCAGCGCCACGCGCATTCGTCTCCTCAAAGTTGGCCGCGGCCAACTCCTGTGCCGTGTCGGTGAACAATCCTTTCAGTCGATCTCGTCTGCTCATGTGCGGCCCCATGCTTTATGGATGCTGGCAAGAATCTCGCCATTGGCGGCGTTAACCGATTCCAGTGCCCGGTCATAGGTGGAGCGGCGAACCTGCCCCTTCTCGATTTCATAGAGGGTCTGCTTGGTCAGGCCCGCATCGGCAATCGCTGTCGACTTCAAAATGGTCGCTGTCAGCACGTCATCCCCAAAGAGGCTGCGCAGGAGCGCAACGATCTGCGACTGTGGTGCATCGAAGGGCTCATGGCGAGTCACGACATATTTGATGAAATCATGCTGCAGATCGCCGCCCGCCTTGCGCACGACAGAAAGGAGATCGGAGGTCATCAACAGGAATTGCGACATGGAGGCGACATCGACCATCTGCGGATGAATGGTGATCAGCAGCGACGTCGCAGCGCAGACCGCACCCAGTGTCAGATAGCCGAGCTGCGGCGGACAGTCGATGACGACGATATCGTAATTAGCCTCGACCTCGGCAATAGCATTGCCGACGCGGCGGAAGAACAGTTCTTCCGGCTTCAGCCGTTCGTTGAGAGCGCGCGGTGTTTCATGCTCGAACTCCATCAGTTCGAGATTGCCGGGAACCAGATCCAGACCGTCGAAATAGGTCTTGCGCACGATATCCTTCAGCGGGCGCCGCTGCGCATCGTAGCGGATGGCGCCGTAAAGCGTGTCACCGTCCAAAAGGTCGAATTCCGGCTGGACGCCAAGCAACGAAGAGAGCGAGGCCTGCGGATCGAGATCGATCGCCAGCACACGGTATCCCTCTAGCGCCAGATGCTGCGCCAAATAAAGGGTGGTCGTAGTCTTGGCCGAACCGCCCTTGAAATTGGTGATGGCGATTGTCTGCAGCTTTTCTCCATCCCGCCGGCAGGGCAAATAGGAGAGCGCGTCCTTCGGTTTGATCTTCGCCATGTGCTGGCGCAGTTCGTTGATCTGGCGGAGCGTGTAGGAGCGGCGCCCATTGTGCGAGACATCTGGCTGCGGGCCCTTGCCATCGAGCGAAAGCTGGCGAAGATAACCGTCGGACACACCGATCATCTGCGCGGCTTCGCCTGACGTGAACGTCCTGAGCGTCTTCTGGGAAAGCGGCGGAAAGAGTTTTTCGCGCAGCAGCTTCAGCTGGCGAGAGAGCTGGGTGGCGTGCCGTTCGATGCGGACGTCTGTCGTCGATACGCTAATGTTGTCCAAAACACTTGCCCCTTCTTAAAGCGCTTTTCCGTCAACATAGCGTCAAAAAGCGTATCCTAGATGACATGATTCGGAACTCTCAACAATAAACGCTTCGCTACCACACAGAAAGAAAGTTGGCCGCGGCCAACTCGCCGCCCCACTTGCGAAAAACCCGCTTTAGCGGCACAACCCGCTGGAAATCATAGGACTGAGAACGTGAGGCACATCCATATCATTGGCATCGGCACGGGAAATCCCGAGCATCTGACCGTACAGGCGATCAACGCCATGAATGCGTCAGACGTTATTTTCATCCCGACCAAGGGAGCCGCGAAGGCCGATCTCGCCGAAGTCCGCCGAGAGATCTGCGACCGATATCTGACCCGCGAAGACATTCACATTGTCGAATTCGAGATGCCGAAACGGGCGACTAAGGATCGAAGCTATGGTGGGAGCGTGGACGACTGGCACGCGGCAATCGCCCGGATCTACGGAGGCCTGATCGCCGATCTGCCGGAGGCTGGAGCCGGAGCTTTTCTCGTCTGGGGCGACCCGAGCCTCTATGATAGCACGATCCGCATCGTGGAGCGGGTCCGCGCGGCCGGCGCCATCCCGTTCGACTACAGCGTCGTGCCCGGCATCACCAGCATCCAGGCGCTGGCTGCAAGCCATCGCATTCCCGTCAATCTCGTCGGCAAGCCGGTCGAGATTACCACCGGGCGAAGAGTGATTGGGGAAGGGCTGACGCATGAGAGCACGATCGTGATGCTTGATGGCGAGCAGGCCTTCTCGAAGATCGATGATCCCGATGCTGAAATCTTCTGGGGCGCTTATCTCGGCACGAAGGACGAGATCATCCGCTCTGGCCGCCTCGGCGATGTGGCCGAGGAGATAGTCCAGCTCCGTGCAGAAGAACGCGCGCGGCATGGCTGGATCATGGACATCTATCTCCTGCGCAAGGGACGGGATTTCGAAGACTGAATGTCCCGCTCACGGAGCCGATCTCGCTTTGCTGCATCCGGCGCGATCCTATAAAACATGAGCTCAAGGATGGATGAATGCGCAGCGCTCACGGCAAAATTTCGAACGCAGAGAAAGCCTATATAGCAGGCATGCAGCGTGGTGCCTGCCCGACGCTTGCCGCACCCATGCAGACCGGCGACGGCCTGCTCGTGCGTCTGCGCCCGGCTGGGGGTGCGCTCACGATCGCCCAGTTACGGGAACTGGCCTCGGCGGCTGCGCGACACGGAAACGGCATTCTGGAAATCACCGCCCGCGGCAATCTGCAGATCCGCGGTCTTAGCACCGATACCGTCAGGCCGCTGGCAGCAGAGATCGATGCTGCCGGCATCGTCGTGCCTGATGGGGTGACGATCGAGATCTCGCCGCTGCATGGCATCGATGGCGATGCGATCGGCGATGCGGCAGTCATGGAAGCGGCTGTGCGCAGCAAGCTCGGCGTCCTTCTCAACTCCCCGCATCTTGCCCCGAAACTCTCCATCTTGGTCGACGGCGGCGGACGATTTTCGCTTTCTGCCCTCATTGCCGATATCCGCATCGTCGCGCAGCAACCGGGACAATGGCTCCTGTCCATAGCCGGCGATGAAGAGACTGCGACACCGCTCGCGATCGGTGGGCCCGAGGCCGTGGCAGCTGCCGCAGGTGACCTGCTTGAGTTGCTGACAGCGCGCGGCAGGCAAACACGCCCCCGCGACATCGCCGCAACAACGTTGTATGCACATTTTCCGCAGATCGATAGCATTCGATCCATTCCGCCGGCGCCCAGCAGATCGTCCTATGTCGGCGTGACAAGACTGAGGACCGGCATCGCCGTGCTTGGCGTGCGGCTGAAATTCGGGCAGGCCCGGGCTGCCGATCTGATCTCTTTCCTGGCGTCAGCCGAAAGTGCAGGCGCGCGCGAGATCCGATTGGCTCCTGATCGCGGCTTCTTCCTGATCGGACTGCCCGAGAGCGAAATGCCGGCTATGCAACAAGCAGCCGTCGATCACGGCTTCAGCGTCACGGCTAAGGAGCCGGCCGAGCAGATTGCCGCCTGCGCCGGGGCAGGGGCCTGTGCCTCCGCCTTCTATGATACCAGAGCACTTGCCAGTCAATTGATCGACCGGGTTCCCGATCTCTTCGACGGGTCGTTGAAGCTCCATCTCTCCGGCTGCGCCAAGGGCTGTGCGCATCGGCGTGCCGATCTCGTGATTGCCGGCTCGACTGAGGGCTACGGTTTTGTCCTTGATGGGCTCGCCGCCAACAGCCCGGCAGCAAGGATTGCTGGCGGACGGATCGATTTCGCTATAGAGAAGCTCGCCCGTCTGATCGAAGACAAAAGAGGTGCGGGCGAGTCGAGTGCCGATTGCCTGAAGAGGCTCGGGCCTATCGGCCTCGCCGAAGCGCTGCAACAGGAATAAAAATGCCAGACTACGACTATATCCGCAGCGGAGACGCGATCTATGAGCGCTCCTTCGCGATCATTCGCAGCGAAGCCGACCTCTCGCATTTCTCGCCCGAGGAGGCCGAAATCGCTGTTCGCATGATCCACGCCTGCGGCCTGGTCGAAGCAGCACAGAATTTCGTCTTCTCGCCCGGCTTCGTGCACGCCGCGCGGGTCGCTCTCCAGGATGGTGCGCCGATCTTCTGCGATGCGGAGATGGTGGCCCATGGCGTGACACGCGCCCGCCTGCCGGCGAAGAACGAGGTGATCTGCACGCTGCATGATCCCCGCACGCACGAACTTGCCCACGAGAGCGGCAATACCCGCTCTGCTGCCGCCATTAACCTCTGGCTCGACCGGCTCGGCGGCAGCATCGTTGCGATCGGCAATGCGCCGACCGCGCTCTTTCATCTTCTTGAACTCCTGCGCGATGGCGCACCGAAACCGGCAGCAATCATCGGCATGCCGGTTGGCTTTGTCGGGGCCGCCGAATCCAAGGATGCGCTTGCCGAGCAATCCTACGGCGTTCCCTTTGCCATTGTGCGCGGACGTCTCGGCGGTAGCGCCATGACGGCGGCGGCCATCAATGCGCTTTCGAGGCCCGGCCTATGAGCGGTTCTCTGATCGGCGTCGGCACCGGACCCGGCGATCCCGAACTTCTAACCCTCAAGGCCGTGCGCGCCATCGAGAGCGCCGATGTCATCGCCTATTTCGCCAAGCGGGGAAGGGGCGGGAACGGCAAGGCGATCGTTGAAAATCTGCTGAAGCCTGGCGTCGAGCTGCTGCCGCTCTATTATCCGGTCACCACCGAGATCGACAAGAACGACCCGCTCTACCAGCGCCGGATCACCGACTTCTACAACGCTTCCGCCGAAGCCGTCGCCCGTCATCTCGATGCCGGCCGGAGGGTCGCGGTGCTCAGCGAAGGCGATCCACTCTTCTACGGCTCCTACATGCATCTGCATGTGCGCCTGTCGCAGCGCTATCCGACCCAAGTGATCCCCGGCATCAGCGCCATGTCCGGCTGCTGGTCATCGGCGGGCATGCCGATCGTGCAGGGCGATGACGTGCTCTCAGTACTGCCAGGAACGATGGCGGAACAGGAGCTGACCCGCCGGCTGACGGACACCGAGGCTGCCGTCATCATGAAGGTCGGCCGCAACCTGCCGAAGATCCGCCGCGCGCTGCAGGCTGCCGGCCGCCTTGACGACGCCCTCTATGTCGAGCGCGGCACGATGGCCAATGCCGCCATGGTTAAGCTGTCCGAACGCGACGAGACCGAAGCGCCCTATTTCTCGCTCGTGCTGGTGCCCGGCTGGGAGGCCCGCCGATGAGCGGCCGGCTTTTCGTGATCGGCACCGGTCCCGGCAATCCGGAGCAGATGACGCCGGAAGCCAGTGCAGCCGTCGAGGCCGCGAGCGACTTCTTCGGCTATGGCCCCTATCTCGATCGGTTGAAGTTGCGCGCCGGCCAGACGCGGCATGTCTCCGACAATCGCGAGGAGCTGGACAGGGCAGGGGCCGCATTGACGATGGCCGCCAAGGGTGCGGATGTCTGCGTCGTCTCTGGCGGCGATCCCGGTGTTTTCGCCATGGCCGCTGCCGTCTGCGAGGCGATCGACAAGGGACCGGCCGAATGGCGGGGCGTCGATCTCGTGATCCTGCCCGGCATCACCGCCATGCTGGCGGTCGCAGCCCGCGTCGGGGCCCCGCTCGGTCACGATTTCTGCGCCATATCGCTCTCGGACAATTTGAAGCCCTGGCCCGTCATCGAGAACCGCCTGGAACTTGCGGCACGCGCCGGCTTCGTCATCGCCCTTTATAATCCGATCAGCAAGGCGCGGCCCTGGCAGCTCGGCAAGGCCTTCGAGCTTCTGCGCCAGCATCTGCCGGCAACGACACCAGTTGTCTTCGGACGGGCGGCCGGGCGGCCCGACGAGCGGATCATCGTGCAGTTGCTTGAGAAAGCCGATGCCAGCGTCGCCGACATGGCGACCTGTGTCATCATCGGATCGCCCGAGACGCGGGTGATAAGCCGCGAAGGGAAAGAGGATCTCATCTATACGCCGCGCTTCATGGGCGAGGACAAAAGATGATCGATCGCTTCGAGCGCCGCTTCGACCGTTTCCACCGAAGTCATGGCGACCGCCGGCGCGCGGGCAATCACGATGAGCTTGGCGCCGAGGAGACGGGCGGCCTCAATCTTGGCATAGGCGGCCGAACCGCCGCTATTCTTGGTGACGACAGCATCGATGCGATGTTTCCGCATGAGTTCGATCTCGCCCTCAAGCGTGAAGGGGCCGCGGTCGAGCACATATGCGACGTCCGTCAGAAGGAGCGGCGGTTCGACGGGATCGACACTGCGCACCAGATAAAAATGCTGCGGGGCGACCTCGGCATGATGAGCGCCCTGGCGTCCGGTCGCAAGAAAGACGCGGCGAGGGGCGGGGCCAAGTGCTGCGATTGCAGCAGGGATGTCAGACACGATATGCCAATGGTCGCCGGGTTCCGGGACCCATTCGGGACGGACCAGGACGATCGCGGCAACGCCGCTGCGTGCGGCTGCAGCTGCAGCATTGGCCGAAATGCGTTCGGCGAAGGGATGGGTAGCATCGATCAAAAGGTCGTAGCGTTCGGCCGTCAGAAAATCGGCAAGGCCTTGCGCACCGCCGAAGCCGCCGATACGGACGGGAACGGGCTGTCGGACAGGAGTTTCCGTTCGACCGGCCAGCGACAGAAGGATATCGAGATCGTCTCGCTTGGCGAGTTCGGCGGCAAGCCTGCGCGCTTCCCTCGTGCCGCCGAGGATGAGAATGCGGGTCTTGTCCATGTCTGATTTGTCTCCCACCGGCCCGCGCTGGCTCACTCTTATCGGCATCGGCGAGAATGGTCCAGAAGGCCTTGGCGATGAAGCAAAGGGCCTGATCGCAGCCGCCACCGTTGTGTTCGGCGGGACACGTCACCATGACCTGGTCAAAACACTGATTTCCGGAGAGCGATTGACCTGGCAGAGCCCTTTCGAAAAATCGGTTGAAGAAATCCTGGCGCGGCGTGGAACGCCTGTCGTCGTCCTGGCTTCGGGCGATCCGTTCCTCTATGGCGTCGGCGCGACGCTTTCGCGGCATGTTGCGGCAGAGGAAATCCGCACCATTCCCGCGCCCTCCGCTTTCAGCCTTGCCGCCTCGCGCCTCGGCTGGCCGCTGCAGGAGACGGCCTGTGTTTCACTGCATGGACGGCCGCTCGATCTCATCCGCCCGCATCTGCATGCCGACAGGCGCATTCTGGCACTGACATCAGACGAAAACGGACCACGGGCGCTTGCCGCGCTACTTGCTGCCAACGGCTTTGCCGACACGCGGCTGACGATTCTGGAAGCGCTCGGCGGCAGGCGGGAGAGAATCCGGAGCACGACGGCAGGTCATTTCGACCTTGCCGATATCGACCCCTTGAATGTCTGTGCGCTCGATGTCGTCGGGGGGCCGGGAGCTCGTATCCTGCCTTATATTAGCGGCCTCGAAGACGAACTCTTCGAACATGACGGACAGATCACCAAGCGGGAAATCCGCGCCGTCACCCTATCGGCGCTTGCGCCGCGTCATGGCGAGCTGCTCTGGGACATCGGCGCCGGCTCGGGATCTGTTGGTATCGAGTGGATGCTTGCCGATCCGTCGCTGAGGGCAATCGCTGTCGAGCAGTCGCCGGAGCGGGCAGCCCGCATTGCCCGCAATGCGGCTGCGTTCGGCGTGCCCCAGCTTGCCCTCGTCGAGGGCATCGCCCCTGCGGCCCTGATGGGACTGCCGGCACCGGATACGATCTTCATTGGCGGCGGCGGCAGCGAGGCTGGCGTGATGGATGCGGCAATCGCAGCGCTAAAGCCGGGCGGACGTCTCGTCGCCAACGCCGTGACGCTTGAAATGGAAGCGGTACTGCTGGCTCAATATGCGGCACGCGGCGGCTCACTTACCAAAATCGAAATATCACGCGCAGCATCCGTCGGCGGCATGAGCGGCTGGCGGCCGGCCTTGCCGGTGACGCAATGGCGTTGGATCAAGGAATAGAAAATGACGGTTCATTTCATCGGCGCCGGGCCAGGCGCTGCCGATCTCATCACAGTGCGTGGGCGTGATCTGATCGGCAAATGCCCGGTCTGCCTCTATGCCGGATCGATCGTCTCGCCTGAACTGCTGCAATATTGCCCACCGGGCGCGCGCATCATCGATACGGCGCCAATGTCGCTCGATGAGATCGAAGCGGAATATCTGCGCGCCGCAGCGGCCAGCGAAGATGTGGCGCGGCTGCATTCGGGCGATCTCTCGGTCTGGAGCGCGGTCGCCGAGCAGATCCGACGGCTGGAAAAGCATGGGCTCGACTACACGATGACGCCGGGCGTTCCCGCCTTCGCGGCAGCCGCCTCCGCACTCGGCCGCGAGCTGACGATCCCGGCGGTGGCGCAGAGCCTCGTGCTGACGCGTGTATCCGGCCGCGCCTCGCCGATGCCAAATGAGGAGACGCTAGCGAAATTCGGCGCGACTGGCGCGACGCTGGCGATTCATCTCGCCATTCACGCGCTGCCCCACGTCGTCGCGGAGCTGACGCCGCTTTATGGCGCAGCCTGCCCCGTGGCCGTCGTGGTGAAAGCCAGCTGGCCGGACGAGCGCATCCTGCGCGGCACGCTCGCCGATATCGAGGGGAAGGTGGCGGCCGAGCCAGTCGAACGCACAGCGATCATCTTCGTCGGTCGCTCACTTGCGGCTGAGGATTTCCGCGAGAGCTCGCTTTATGACCCTGCCTATCAGCGCCGTTTCCGCGGCCGCGAATAAGCTTGGCTCAGACCTGGGATGACAGGTAATCCATGCTGGCCTTCAGCGCGGAAGCGGGATCCTTCAGCGCATGGACTTCGGCTGCGAAAGGCTCGAAGGAGAATGGGCCTTTGTAGCTTGCCTGCAGCAGCGCGCGGATCTGGGCAGCATTGCCGAGCCGGTCGTCGGCAGCCACGAGTACGCGATGCGGGTCACGCATGTCGGAGACGGAAACGGCGGGATCGCTGGCACCGGAAATATGCACGAGCCCCGTCAGATGCGGGAACATCAGCGCCTCACCGGCAAGATGGTGGTGGAACGTGTCATGCACCAGCCGGAAGGTCGGCTGCGCGCCCAATGTCTCGATCACATCGGCCGCTTCCGCCTTGGAGCGCAACGAGCAGATCTCGAAGCCGAGCGGCTCGACAAGGCCAACGATGCCGGCGGCATCGAGCATCGGCCGAAGAGCTTCGAGCGACTGGCGCAGATTGGCCTGACGTTCACCATCGGCGCGGCCCGTGCCATCATTCTTCGGAACGAGAACCAAAGCCTGCGAGCCAACGGCCTTGGCATAGTCGATCAGCTCGCGGGCTTCCCTCTCGCGGGTGGCGTTCCATTCGTTGAAGCGCTGCAGCGCATTGATAGAGATGATGCCGACGCCGTGGCGGGCCGCGGCCTGCCTGATCACCTCCGGCCGCGTACCATCGAGGATGGCATTGCCGGCGAGGTCGTTGCGGATCTCCACGGCGTCAATGCCGAGCGAAACGGCAAGCGCGAAGAAATCTTCGATCGAAAGCGCGGGCGCCGCCATGTGGTTCAGCGCGAAACGAATGGATGCCATGCGAAGTCTCCTCCTCGATTCCCCGCTTTTGGACGAGGACATTTTGAATGGTCGAGGAATGTCTACTGCAATTTGGCCAATCGTCCATCGGCGACGAGATTGAAAGCCTATCATTGCTGATAGAATTTCAGTTGATATGATGGGATTCCATCATTTCTAGATATTTTCAGGCAGGAAGACCTCGAAGGGCAGGAAAGACTGGCCGGGAACGGCTATCTCGCCGTTCTCCAGTGCGCCCGTCATCAGGGAGACCACCTCCTTGCAGAGCGCCGGCAGCGGCGTGCCGATCGCCATGGTGACGATACCGTCGGCAAGACCCGCCTTGCTGTCTGATGTCAGTTCGTTGACGATGAGCACAATGCCGCCGCCGATTCCTTCCTCGCGAAATGCCGAGATCGCCCCCTCCATGCCGCCGCCGCAGACATAGAGGCCGACGAGATCGGGATGTTTCTGCAAAAGCGTCAGCGTCGCCTCATGGGTGATCTCAGGCGTTTCCAGATTGATCAGCGTTTCGACCACCTCGAAGTCGGGGGCCTCTTCGCGGAAATAGGAGCGGAAGCCCATCTCGCGCAGCTCATGACCGTGGAATCGATGACTACCGACGAAACAGGCGACCTTCCCGGGTCGGCGCGATGTCTTTGCGATCATCCAGGCGGCGGTACGGCCGACCTTGCGGTTGTTGACCCCAACATAGGCATCGCGCACACCGGTCGCGAGATCCGAAAGCAGCGAGAAAACCGGAATGCCGCGCTCCTTCAACTCCTCGACTGCTGCCGTTACCGCCGGATAATCCGGCCCGACGAGGGCAACGGCCTGGTTTCTCGTGCCAAGCAGCCTGATCTTCTCGACGATTGCCGCTGGCGTTGCGGTCGCCGGATATTCCACCTGTGTCTGGATACGCGCGGTCGTGACGTTGCGGGCAGCCGTTTCGATCTCGCGGGCGAAGGCCTGGTAGAATGGCTGCGTCGGCTTCTGCAGCAGGAAGGCCAGACGATATTGCGGCAGATCCTCGAAGACGCGTTGGCGGATCAATCCCACCGCATGATAGCCGATCGATTGGGCCGCATCATAGACGCGTCGAGCCGTTTCCTCGCGCACCCGATGGCGGCCGTTCAGCACACGATCGACGGTCGCGACACTGACACCGGAGGCCTGGGCGAGATCGGAAATGGTCGGACGGCGCATAGTCTTTCCTGATAGTTTTCAATCACAGATGAAAGCCAATCTTGATGGCTTCTGATAGAATATATCAAGCCTGCATTGAGCGCATTCGGAAGTCAACTTATTCTCCTGGCATGGAGCTTGGCAGGGAGGAAGGCATGGCTGGCGAGGCAAGAAGGCGCGATTACAGCCTTTTGGGCGAGAGCGGACGCACGGCGGTCGAAACCGGACTGGCGGCTGCCGAATGGTACCACACCGACATCCCTCGCAAGGAGATGAAGGCGCTGATGCAGCGTTCGGACGCGCCGGCTATCCGCGATACGGCGCTGTGGTTCGGCGCAATGGCGGTTTTCGCCGGATTCGGAATCTATTTCTGGGGCTCCTGGATCGTCCTACCTTTCTTCATGGCTTACGGCGTGCTCTACGGCTCGGCCTCCGACAGCCGCTGGCATGAATGCGGCCACGGCACGGCCTTCAAGACGCGCTGGATGAACGATGCCGTCTACCAGATCGCCTGCTTCATGATCATGCGCAATCCGGTGACCTGGCGGTGGAGCCATACGCGCCACCATACCGACACCGTCATCGTCGGCCGTGATCCGGAAATCGCCGTCATGCGACCGCCGGACCTGCTGCGGCTGATCCTGAACTTTTTCGGCATCCACGACGTCTGGCACGCGATGGTCGACATGCTGCGCAATGCAGCCGGTATTATCAGCGCCGAGGAGAAGACCTTCATTCCGGAAATGGAGCAGCCGAAGGCGATCCGCATCGCCCGCATTTGGCTTGCGATCTACGTCGTCACAATAGCGCTCGCCATCTACACGGGCTCGATCCTGCCGCTGATGCTGATCGGCCTGCCGCGCCTCTACGGCGCCTGGCATCACGTTCTGACCGGCCTTTTGCAGCATGGAGGGCTTGCCGACAACGTCATCGACCACCGGCTGAACAGCCGCACCGTCTACATGAACCCGATCAGCCGCTTCATCTACTGGAATATGAACTATCACGTCGAGCATCACATGTTTCCGATGGTGCCGTACCACGCGCTGCCGAAGCTACATGCGATGATCAAACACGACCTGCCGGCGGCCAACCAGTCGATCTGGTCCGGCTACAAGGAGATGATTCCGGCCTTCCTGCGTCAGCTTCGCAACGAGGACTATTTCCTGAAGCGGGAACTGCCGCCGACAGCGCGCCCCTATCGCGAGGAATTCCACGCCGAACTTGCGGCCGCAGCCCAATAAACAGTTCAAGAACAGGATCAAGGGAGGAAACGAGATGAGCGGAAACTGGATCGAGGTTTGCGGTAAGGACGAGATCGACGAGGAGGACGTCATCCGTTTCGATCATGGCGGCCGCACGTTCGCGGTCTATCGCAGCCCGGATGATGAATTCTTTGCCACCGACGGGCTCTGCACCCATGAGCAGATCCATCTCGCCGACGGGCTTGTCATGGACGATATCATCGAGTGTCCCAAGCACAATGGCCGCTTCAACTACAGGACTGGCGAAGCCAAGGGGGCGCCGGTCTGCGTCAATCTGAAGACCTATCCCGTCAAGGTCAAAGACGGCGCCATCTTCATTGCGATCTGAGGTGCGCCATGGCCCATTTCGTCATCATAGGGGCGGGAGAATGCGGTGCACGCGCCGCCTTCGCGCTCCGGGAAAAGGGGTTTGACGGCAAGATCACGCTCGTCGGCTCGGAACCGCACCCGCCCTATGAGCGACCGCCGCTTTCCAAGGCCGGTTTGTCGGGCAGCGTCGATCCAAAATTCATCGCGACGCACGAAACCTATGCCGCGGGCAACATCCGGCTGCTGACCGACGTAACGGCAACGGGTCTCGATGCCGAGGCCCACACCGTCACCCTGTCGGATGGCGGTCATCTTGCTTATGATCGGCTGCTACTTGCGACGGGCGCCAGCGCCCGCAATTTCCCGAATGCTCCGGCAAACAGCAGCCATATCCGCTCGCTGCGCACCCATCATGATGCGATCACCTTGCGTGCAATACTGCAGCCAGGTAGGCGGCTTGCCGTCATCGGCGGCGGTTTCATCGGTCTGGAGGTTGCGGCTACCGCCCGCCAGCTCGGCGCGGATGTGGTTCTCATCGAAGGGCTGGAGCGGGTGCTGAAGCGGGGCGTTCCCGAAGATATCGCGCATCTGATCAGCGAACGCCATCGTGCCGAAGGCGTCGATCTGCGTTGCAGCGCTTCCATCGAGACGCTCTCGGAACGGGAAGGCAAGGCCGTTATCCGACTTTCGTCCGGCGAGACGATCGAGGCGGATCTCGCGCTGATCGGCATCGGCGCGCGGCCGAATATCGAACTCGCGGAAGCTGCAGGGCTTGAGATCGACAACGGGATTGCCGTCGATGACCGGCTGCGTACGTCGGCGCTTGATATCTTTGCCGCCGGTGACTGCTGCTCCTTTCCGCTTGATATCTATGGCGGTCGGCGGGTGCGGCTGGAATCCTGGCGCAACGCGCAGGAGCAGGGCACCCTTGCTGCCGCCAACATGCTTGGCGCCGACATGCCGATCTCCGCGGTGCCGTGGTTCTGGTCGGATCAATATGACATGACGCTGCAGATCGCGGGACTTGCCGATGGCGCGGTCACGCATCTGCGCCGCGATCTCGGCGAGGGCGCCTTCATTCTCTTCCATCTCAATGCCGAAGGCCGGCTCCTTGCCGCAAGCGGCATTGGGCCGGGCAATGCGGTAGCGCGCGACATCCGGCTGGCCGAAATGCTGATATCAGCACGCGCCTATCCCGATCCTGCCGCGCTCACCGCCAGCAACGTCAAGCTGAAGACGCTGCTCGCCGCCTGAGAATTCCCCATATCGGCCCAAAAGGACATTGCGATGAAGAAACATAATCGCGCGACGGTCGCAGATCTGCTTGCACTCAAGGGAAAGCGCCAGCTGACCATGCTGCGCATTACCTCGCTCGAGGAGGCAGAGGCCGCCGAAAAGGCCGGCATCGATATGGTCTCGGTGCCGCCTGCCCTGCTTGGTCCGGCTTTTCGCGAGGCAGCACCGTCGCCTTTTGCCATTCCCGGCCTTGAATATGGCGACCATGTCTCCGCTGAAGACTACATGCGCGAGGCTTTCAAGGCATTGAAGACGGGCGGCGATGCCGTCTATTGCGCCGCGAGCCTGCAGACCATCCGCCGCATGCGCGACGAGGGCATTCCCGTCTGCGGCCATGTCGGCCTCATTCCATCGAAAGCCACCTGGACCGGCGGTTTCCGTGCCGTCGGCAAGACGGCGGCGAGCGCCTTCGAAGTCTGGCGCCAAACGAAGGCATTGGAAGAGGCAGGCGCTTTCGCAGCCGAGATCGAAGTGGTTCCCGGCGATGTCGCCGAGGCGATTTCCGACAACACGTCGATGCTGATGATATCGATGGGTGCAGGCCGTGGCTGCGATGCGCAATATCTCTTTGCCGACGACGTGCTCGGCTCCAACCGCGACCACACTCCGCGCCATGCGAAGATCTATCGTAACTTTGCGGCCGAATATGACCGGCTGCAGCGCGAACGCGTCGCCGCCTTCAGTGAACTCGCCGAAGATATCCGCTCCGGCGCCTATCCGGAAAAACGCCACCTCGTCGGCATCGACGAGGCCGAGTTGCGCAATTTCCTGCATCGGCTGGAAGGGGAACCGTGAGGCCCGCCTGGCCGGTTCTTCGGCGAGACGCACTCAGTGCAGAGGCGTTTCGCCGAGCCGTGCCTCCACATTCATTCGCTTATGCAGGATAGGAACGATTTCGGTCCGGCCATTTTCAATCGCGCGATAAAATAGGAATGTGAGTTCACATTGAGCTTAAATAGGCCCGGCTAAATATCGTCAATCGGCCGTCCTGTCCGGGCACCCGCACTCAAGTCTTCGCAAGCCTTTCGGATATCGTTGACATAGCGATCCGCCTGCTCTTCGCCCCAATTCTCAAAAGTATAATCCCAGATATTGTCGAGATCGGCGACGGCGGCCCTTGAAAGGATGTAGCCTTTCATCTTGCTCGCTTCCGACGCTTTCGGTCGAGGAATGTGTCGAAATCGAAATCCTCGGCACCGCCGCTATCGATGCCGATACCGATTGCATCGCGTAGCGCCTTCACCTTGGCCTCATGCTCCTCCAGAAGCCGCAGACCGGCCCTGATGACTTCGCTCGCCGAGCCATAGCGGCCTTCAATGATTTGTCGTTCGACGAAACCTGCAAAATGATCGCCCAACGCAATCGATGTATTTTTCGACATGAGAGCCTCCTGAATGTTACCAATATATACCAATTTTTGGTAACCCTACCCTCAATTCGGCGCCGCTTCTTTACCGGGGAGCAGGCGAGCCCTCATTGGCATTGATACGGCCCTATGTCAGAGAATAGATCCATCAGGAACAGATTCTCAGGCGCCGATGACGATAGGCTTTGCACATGCGGAACTGATTGCGGTTCTCGTCGCTGTGACGGGCGACGAGCCGCGCGTCATGACGATCCGCAATGGCGATGCGCTTCCATCAGGCCCTTTCGAAATGGGCCATCGCACGCTGCAGTCGGGCCTTCGCGAATGGATCCAGGAACAGACTGCCCATCCGGTCGGCTTTCTGGAGCAGCTCTACACCTTTGCCGACCGCGACCGGAATAATGATATCCAGGGCGGTCGCACCATCTCGATCAGCTATCTCGGCCTCGTCAACGAACAGTCGGGAGCCGGGCGGCCGGGCTGGCACGGCTGGTATGAATATTTCCCCTGGGAGGATCATCGCGACGGGCGTCCGGAAATTCTCGATGAACTCATCGCGCGGCTGCGGGGCTGGGCCGATGCCGAGCCTGCCAAGCGCGAATACAGGCATCGCCGCGCCGATTTCACCTTCGGGCTCGATGGCGCCAGATGGAATGAGGATTTGACGCTGCAGCGCTATGAGCTGCTCTACGAGGCAGGTCTTGTTGCCGAGGCCGGTTGCGGCAAGGACGACAATCTCGGCCGGCCGATGTTTGCCGATCACCGACGGATTCTGGCAACCGGCATCGCCAGGCTTCGCGCCAAGATCAAATATCGCCCGGTCGTTTTCGAGCTCATGCCCGAAAGCTTCACCCTGCTGCAATTGCAGCGCGCCGTCGAGGCTCTGGCCGGCCTGACGCTGCACAAGCAAAACTTCCGCCGCCTGATCGAACAGCAGGAACTGGTGGAGGAGACCGGCGAGGCAACAAGCGAAACCGGCGGCCGGCCGGCGAAGCTCTTCCGCTTCCGCCAGACCATTCTCGAAGAGCGCGCGCTCGCCGGAACGAAATTACCGCTCTCCCGCAATTGACATATGCTCATAGTGAGAATATCTCTTTGCTCAGGATATACTCAGATCGAGCATAATTGATGGAGCCGGCAATGAACCACCTCGTATCCGCGTCTTCCCTCTATGACCGCGTCAGCCGCGTCATTCCCAAAGCCGAATGGCTGACGTTTCAGGACGATGTCGAAGCGATCCTCGAGCTGAAGCGCAAACGCAATGCGGTCATCCTCGCGCACAACTATCAGACGCCGGAAATCTTCCATGGCGTCGCCGATATCGTCGGCGATAGCCTGGCTTTGGCGCGCAAGGCGATCGAGGTCGATGCCGACGTGATCGTGCTGGCCGGCGTGCATTTCATGGCCGAGACGGCAAAGCTCCTGAACCCGGAAAAGACGGTGCTGATCCCTGATCTCGGCGCCGGCTGTTCGCTCGCCGAATCCATCACGCCCGAGGATGTCGCGTTGCTGCGCCAGGCCCATCCGGGCGTGCCTGTCATCACCTATGTCAACACCTCGGCTGCCGTCAAAGCTGCCTCGGATATCTGCTGCACCTCAGGCAATGCCAGGAAGGCGGTCGAATCTCTCGGCGTGCCGCGCGTGCTGATGATTCCGGACGAATATCTCGCGCGCAATGTCGCCAAGGAAACCGATGTGGAGATCATCGCCTGGCACGGACATTGCGAGGTGCATGAACTCTTTACCGCCGATGATGTGCGGCAGTTGCGCGAAAACCATCCGGGCGTGACGGTGCTTGCCCATCCCGAATGCCCGCCCGACGTCGTCGCCGAGGCGGATTTCGCCGGCTCCACCGCCGTCATGTCCGATTATGTCGGGCAGAAGAAGCCGGCCCGCGTCGTGCTGCTCACCGAATGCTCGATGAGCGACAATGTCGCCGTGCATCACCCTGATGTCGAATTCATCCGCCCCTGCAATCTCTGCCCGCATATGAAGCGCATCACGCTTTCCAACATTCGCACGGCGCTCGAGGAAAACCGCCACGAAGTGACCGTCGACCCCTCGATCGCCGCAGCGGCTCGGCGGGCTGTCGAGAGGATGCTTGCGATATGAGCGCCATATTGGAGCAATTTGCCGGCCGCACTGTCATCGTCGGCAGCGGTCTTGCGGGATTGATGGCGGCGTTGACCCTGGCGCCCGAACCCGTTGTCATCGTCACCCGCGCCGGCCTAGGTGCAGAGACGTCGAGCGCATGGGCGCAGGGCGGCATCGCCGCCGCTTTGGGCGCCGATGACAGCGCCGAACTGCATCTTGCAGACACACTTGCTGCCGGCGATGGGCTTTGCGATCCGGCGATCGCTGCCGGCATCGTCACCGAGGCGCCGGCCGCCATTGCCGCGCTCGAACGTGCCGGTGTCCAGTTCGACCGGACAGCTGACGGTACTCTGTCGCTGGGCCTGGAAGCGGCCCATAGCCGCCATCGCATCGTGCATGCGCAAGGTGATGGATCGGGTGCGGAGATTATACGTGCGCTCGTTTCTGCCGTTGTCGCGACGCCCTCCGTCACTGTGCTCGAAGGACTGGAAGCCCGTCGCATCCTGACGGACGAAGCGGGTGTCACCGGCCTTGCCTGCGCCGGTAATCACGGTGCGGTCATCCTGCCGACGCGGCGGATCGTGCTTGCAACCGGCGGCATCGGCGGGCTCTATGAAGCGACCACCAATCCGACCGGCAATTTCGGGCAAGGGATCATGCTTGCGGCCCGCGCCGGAGCCGAGCTCGCCGATTTGGAATTCGTGCAGTTTCACCCGACCGCGCTCGACTCCCGCCGCCGGCCCCTGGCGCTCGTCAGCGAGGCGGTGCGTGGTGAAGGCGCCGTTCTCGTCAATGAGAGCGGTGATCGTTTCATGGCTAGCGTGGCAGGCGCAGAACTTGCCCCGCGCGATGTGGTGGCGCGCGCCATAAGCGCCGAACTGGCGCGTGGCGGCAGGGTCTTCCTGGACGCCCGAGAGGCACTTGGCGATCGTTTTGCCGCTCGCTTCCCCGTCATCGATGCGCTCTGCCGGGAAGCGGGCATCGATGCCAGCCGCCAGCTCATCCCAGTGCGCCCCGCCGTCCACTATCATATGGGCGGGGTCGCAACCGATGCGCATGGCCGCAGCTCCGTTGCCGGGCTATGGGTTGCCGGCGAAGCAGCCTCCACCGGCCTGCATGGCGCAAACCGGCTTGCCAGCAATTCGCTCCTGGAGGCAGCCGTCATGGGCGTGCGCGCCGCGCGCGATATTCTTTCGCGACCGACTGCAAAACCGCCGACGCCTGGGGCAAACTTTACGCTGCCGGTGGCGGCCGATCCTTCGTCCATCCGGCCGATCGTCTCGCGTCATCTGGGTGTGTTGCGCAATGCAGGCGCCATCCATGGCGCCGTGGCAAGCCTGCTGCCGCTCGCAGAAGGCAACAGTCCTGCTTCCGATCCCGCCATCGTGGCGCTGCTGATTGCAGTTTTCGCAAGCCTGCGAGCGGAATCGCGCGGCGCCCATGCCCGCACTGATTTCCCGTTGAAACGGGCCGAAGCCGCCCGACGGAAAATGACGCTGGCCGAGGCGCTGGAGATCGCCCGCGTCACCGCTTCCCATCCCCTTGCAAGGAGTGCCTGAGATGAGCCTCGCTTCCCTTCCGCGCGTCATTGTCGAACCGCTCGTGCGCGCGGCCCTTGCCGAGGATCTTGGCCTTGCCGGCGATATCACCTCCGCCGCCGTCATCCCAGGGGAACATCGATCGACGGTCGTCATGGCCGCCCGCCAGCCGGGTGTGGTGGCCGGTCTCGATGCGGCCGAGCTTGCCTTTCAGCTCGTCGATCCCGCTATCACCTTGAAACGGCATCTGCCCGATGGTGCCGCTGTTCAGCCGGGCGCTGTCATCGCCACCATTGAAGGCCCCTCACGCGGGTTGCTGACGGCTGAGCGCACCGCGCTGAATTTCCTCGGCCATCTCTCGGGCATCGCCACGGTGACCTCAGGCATCGTCGAGGCGATCCGCAACACCAAAGCTTCCGTCGTCTGCACCCGCAAGACAACGCCTGGCCTCCGGGCGCTCGAAAAATACGCCGTGCGCGCCGGCGGCGGCATGAACCACCGCTTCGCGCTCAACGACGCCGTACTGATCAAGGATAATCACGTCGCCATTGCCGGCGGCGTGGCGGAAGCGATCCGCCGCGCAAAGGCCGGCGTCGGCCATATGGTCAAGATCGAGGTCGAGGTCGACACGCTCGACCAGCTGCACGAGGCGATGGGCGAGGGGGTCGATGCCGTCCTCCTCGACAACATGACGCCCGACCAGCTGCGCGAGGCCGTCGGTATCGTCGCCGGGCGCGCGATCACCGAGGCTTCGGGCCGCGTGACGCCGGCAACGGCCCCTGCCATTGCCGCCTCGGGCGTCGACCTGATCTCCGTCGGCTGGCTGACGCATAGCGCCCCGGTGCTCGATATCGGCCTCGACTTCGTCGAAGCCGCAGAGGGCGCGGCAACACCTTTGCGCCGGCTTGCTCAGGCCTTCTGACCAAGCCGGCCGGCAAAGGTTCAAGCCGGCTGGTGCTGGGGTTGAGGCTCCATGTCCGAGTTGAATTCCAGAAGCTCGATCATGACGCCAAGATCCTTCACGGTGTCGTAATAGGCGTAGCGTCCGTGGCTGCCGTCGAATTCGCCCCGCTGCAGCAGGCGGTGCCCCTTGTCTTCGAGGTAGCGATTGCGGTTGGTCAGGTTCTTCGTCTTGAAGGCGATGTGGTGGCAGCCGGGGCCTTTCTCTTCCAGAAGGTCGCGCCAGGCACTCTTTTCCGGACCCGGCTGCAGGAATTCCACATCGATATTGCCGAACTTGAACATGATGATGCGGCAGCCAACCTCGGCAGGCTTGCCATTATAGATTGCCTTGGCCTCCTCGGGATCGGCAGCCTTGCCCTCGGGGGGAACGGGCTTGCCCGTCAGGTCGGAAAACCAGCGGGCTGATTTTTCCACATCGTCGGTGACAAAGCAGATCTGCATCACGGCGTCTTCATCAAGCAAACGCTTGTCCATCAAACTCTCCATTTTGGGCAACGGGAGGACGGCCCGCCAATCTGAAACGGACCGCCCTCCGGGAGGAAGGGCTTTCAACCAAGGATGGTTTGGTAATTTTCCTTGATCTTGGATATCGCGTCTTCGACGCTCATGTTGGGATCGCTCCAGAAATTGAACACGACGTCCCAGATCGAATTTTCCCAGTCGGCATCGCTGATCGCATGCGGGTTCTGCACCTGATGCTTCGGATCGGCGACGATCTTCAGCACCTCCTTCGAGCAGGCATCGAGGCTATCCTGCGGCGCGTCGAGGCGCACAGGCGTGGAGCCCTTCGCCTTGGCAAATTCAGCCTGCACGCTGGGATCGACGACGATGGAGGCAAAGTCGAGTTCGGCCTTGTCCTTGTCCGCTGGCTGGCCGCCGAGCAGACCCCAGCTGTCGACGGTCGCAACCACGGCCTTGGCGCCAGGGATCTGGATGCAGCCGAAATCCTTTCCGGCCGTCTTGCCGGCTGCCAGCCACTCGCCCTTCATCCAGTCGCCATGGATCTGCATCAGCGCCTTGCCGGTGATGACGAGATTGGTCGTCAGGTTCCATTCGCGGTTGGCCGAACCACTATCGGCTGCCTGCTGGAACTTGCGCAGATATTCGAAGATCTGCTTGAATTCCGGCGTGTCGAAAACGGCCGGATCGGGCTTCTCGCCATAGATCCTGTTGAAGAATTCCGGTCCGCCGATCGTCGCCGCCAGTGCGTGGGTGAGGTAGCCAACCTGCCACTGCTGGCCGCCGACGGCGAGCGGAATGATGCCGGCGGCTTTGATCTTGTCGAAGTCGGCAAACATCTGATCGAGCGACGTCCAGGCGGCCGGGTCGACGCCGACTTTCTTGGCGACGTCCATATTGTAATAGACCATGCCGTCAATGTGCAGCGCGGTCGGCACTTTCATGACTTGGTCATCGACGACCATCGAATGGGCAACCGCGTCAGGATATTTGTTAGGATAGCCATGGTCCTTGAAGAAATCGGTGAGCGGCCTTCCGAAACCCTGTTTCGTGAGATCCCGATAGACGCCGGGATTGGATTCCATGAAGAGGTTCGGCGGATTGCCGCCGGCAACGAGGTTCATCAGGTTGACGTTTGAGCCGGTGTCGTGCGGGATGGCGATATCGGTCCATGTGTGGCCCTTAGCCTCGAGATTCTTCTTCAGGACATTCAGCGCCGCCACTTCCGGAGGCGCGGACCAGGTATGGTAGATTACTAGTTCCGTCGCGTGCGCGGCCACGGGAGCGGCGCCTGCAAGCAATGCGGCTGTGATGCCGGCAATAATCCTGTTCATCATTTCCATTCCTCCCATCGGTTCTTCATTCACATCCGCTGCCCGGTCTGGGCATTAAAGACATTCGCCTTGCCGCGCGGAAATTCGGCCCGCACGGTCTGGCCGGACGCAAAACCGGCGGCGCGATCCGGATCGACGCGCAGTGCCAGAAGCTGTTCTCCGAAACCGAGATAGGCCGTCGCATCCGAGCCGGTGCGTTCGGCCTGACGCAAAGGCAGTTCGAAACGTGCCGCCGCATTGGCAATCGGCTGTTCGGCGACGACGAAATGTTCGGGCCGCAAGCCGACGATGACTTCTGCACCGCTTTCCGGCCTCTTCGAAAAGGCATAATCGCCGAGATCGATGGCATCGCCGGTGTCGAATGCGGCCCTGATGCTGCTGCCGTTCACCGTCAGCCGTGCCTTGCGTAGGTTCATGGCCGGTGCGCCGATAAAGCCTGCGACGAAGAGATTGGCCGGCCGGCCGTAGATTTCGTCGGGCGTGCCGAACTGCTGGATGACGCCGCCATCCATGACGGCGATCCGGGTTGCCATCGTCATCGCTTCGATCTGGTCGTGGGTCACATAGACGACGGTCGGCTTCAGCGTGTCGTGCAGCTTCTTGATCTCGAGGCGCATTTCGGTACGCAGCTTGGCATCGAGGTTCGACAATGGCTCGTCGAAGAGGATGACGCCCGCCTGCTTGACCAGCGCACGGCCGATCGCAACGCGCTGGCGCTGGCCGCCGGAAAGCTGGCCGGGTTTGCGCTTGAGCAGCGGCTCGATCTGCAGCAGTTTGGCGGCGACAGTGATGCGGCGCTCGATCTCGGCCCGGTCGAGCTTGCTTGCGGCGAGCCCGAATTTCAGATTCCCGTAGACGGTCTTGGTCGGATAGAGCGCATAGGATTGAAAGACCATGGCAAGCCCGCGGTCGCGCGGATCGAGGTCGGTCACGTCGCGTTCGCCGATCATGATGCGGCCGTCACTGACTTCCAGAAGCCCGGCAAGCAGGTTCAGCAGCGTGGTCTTGCCGCAGCCGGACGGCCCGAGCAGCACGAGGAAATCGCCGTCATCGACCGAAAGATTGAGGTCGTTCAGGATCGTCACGGCGCCGAAGGACTTGACGATGTGTTCGAAGGAGACGCGCGGCATGGCTCAACCCTTGATCGCGCCGGCTGTAATTCCCTGAACGAAGAATTTGCCGACGAGGAAATAGATGACGAGGGGCGGAATGGCGGTCAGAAGTGCAGCCGCCATATTGTCGTTATAGGCAACGACGCCGGTCGAGACGGTGATGAGATTGGCGAGTATGACCGTCATCGGCTGCGTGCCGAGACCGCCGAAGGTGACACCGATCAGATAGTCGTTCCAGATCGAGGTGATCTGCAGGATCAGAACGACGATCAGGATATTGCCGGACATCGGCAGGATGATCTCGAAGAAGATCCGCCAGAAGGAGCCGGAATCGATGATCGCCGCCCGCATGATCTCTTGGGGAATATCCTTGTAATAATTGCGGAAGATCAGCGTCAGCACCGGCATGGCAAGGACCGCATGGACGGCCGCGATCCCCCAGAGCGTGCCATAGATGCCGATCGTCGCGGTAATCCGGATCAACGGATACATGATCACCTGGAAAGGCACGAAGGCGCAGATGAATAGCAGGAACAGGAAGGCGTTGGCCCAGCGCACGTTCCAGAGCGCCAGCGCATAACCGGTCACGATCGACAGCGCGATGGAGAGGGCAAGCGAGGGAAAGAGGATCAGCACCGAATTCCAGAAGCCGACCTTCAGTCCGTTGCAGTTGATGCCCGAGCAGGCCTTGTTCCAGGCGTGATCCCAGGCCTCCAGCGTCCAGACCTGCGGCAGCGAGAAGATTGCGCCTTCGCGGATCTGGTCCATGGTCTTGAAGGAAGTGACGACGACGACATAAAGCGGCACGCAGAAAAACAGCGCGCAGATCGTCAGAAACATGAGAATGGCGATTGAACGTCCGGGGATGCGCTTCTTCTTGCGCGGAAAGAAGGGGCCGGCAGGCTGCGGCGAGGCATTGACGGCGTCTTCGAGCGCGGCCGCCTGGGTGAGCATATTCATCGTCCGCCTCCGTTCGCCCGGCGCTGCTGCCAGGCGGTGATCAGCACTAGCGGCAGGAAGATCGCCGCGGTGATGACGAGCATGGTGATGGCCGCTGCCGAGGCGTAGCCGATATTGCTTTTGGCCGAGAGCGCGTTGATGGTGAAATAGGCCGGCACCCAGGTGGAATTGCCTGGCCCCCCATTGGTCATGGCGACAACAACGTCATACGCCTTGATGACGCCGAGCGAGAGCAGGATGGCGCAGGTGATGAAGGTGAATTTCATCATCGGAATGATGATTTCGAGGTAGAGCCGCCAGAAGCTGACACCATCGAGACGCGCCGCACTCCAGATCTCGGTATTGATGGATTTCAGGCCCGACAGCATCAGAGCCATGTAGAAACCGGAGCTCTGCCAGATCGTGGCAAGGATGATGGCGTACATCGCCGTATCCGGACTTGCCAGCCAGTTGAAGCTGACCGAAGTGAAGCCCAGCCCATGCAGGAAGTTCTCGAGCCCGAGCTGCGGATTGAAGATCCACCGCCAGGCAGCGCCGGTGACGATCAGCGACACTGCCAGAGGATAGAGGAACACGGTGCGAAAGAAGCTCTCGCCGCGCCATTCGCGGTCGATCATCGCCGCCAGAACGAAGCCGAAGACGATGGCGAGCGCGCTGCCGAGACCGAGGATGACGAGGTTCTGCAGCGAAATCGTCCAGCCGGCGTCGTTGAAGAGCCGCTCGTACTGCCGGGTCCATTCGCTCCAGTCGATCTCATATTCCGGAAGACGCCGGCTTCGCGTCAGCGACAACCAGCCGGTCCAGCCTATGGCACCGACAAATGCGACAAGGGTGACGGCAACAGCCGGCGCGAGAGCCAGCTGGGGCGCCATTCGGCTCCAGCGTAACTGCATCACTTCCTCCCGAGACCGACGCTCCCACACCGGCCACCACCCGAAATCGGGCTTGTATTATCGTTAAACTATGATCAAAATTTACGTGAGGTCAACAGGCGTTTTCGCTGGACACAGCCCCAAGCTGTTGCAAAGCTCTGGAAATACCTGGTGGAATGAGGCGAAAGGGAGGAAATAGACTTGGAAAAACAGGATGTTATTCCGCGTATGGGATTTGGGACGTTCGGACGCAACGGCAAGGAGGGCATCGATGCGATCCTATGCGCGCTGGAGACCGGCTACCGGCATCTCGATACGGCGCAAACCTATGACACCGAATTCGAAGTCGGCGAGGCACTTCGCCGCTCCGGTCTGAAACGCGACGAGGTCTTTCTGACGACGAAGATCTCGACCGATAATTTCGGCCCTGGCGCGCTCGTTCCTTCACTGGAAAAAAGCCTGGAAGCGCTGAGGATCGACCAGGTGGACCTGACGCTGATCCATTGGCCGGCGCCTTACGGGCGCATTCCGCTGGAGGTCTATATGACCCAGATCGCCGAGGCGCAGGCCCGCGGCCTGACCAGGCTGATCGGCGTGTCGAACTTCACGATTGCCCTTCTGGAACAGACGGAAGCACTGCTTGGCAAAGGCAAGATCGCCAACAACCAGTTCGAGCTGAACCCGATCCTGCAGAACAAGAAACTCGCAAACTATTGCCAGGAAAAGGAAATTCTCGTCACATGCTATCTGCCGATTGCCCGCGGTATGCTTTCCGACGAGCCGGTGCTGCGCTCGATCGGTGAAAAACACGGCGAGACGCCGGAGCAGGTGGCAATCGCCTTCGAGCTTGCCAAGGGCTATTGCACCATCCCGACATCGGGCCGGCCGGAGCGCATCCGCTCGAACTTCAAGGCAAGTTCGATCACGCTTTCGCCTGACGAGATTGCTGCAATCGAAACCATCGACCGCGATCACCGGGTCGTCGATCCCGACTGGGGGCCGAAGTGGGACTGAGCCAATGCGGGCAGTTGACAATCGGCCGCATTCAGATCAATTGTGATCGTGTATTATCGTTAAACTAAATCCGGGTTACCGGTATGGAATAATTGAACGGCGGTTCCCTCGGAGCCGACGAGAGGAGGAAGCATGCTTGGAATTACCGGCTACGGCCATGTCGCGATCAAAGTGAGGGATCTCGACGCATCGCTCGAGTTCTACCGTGAACGGCTTGGCTTTCCGGAAATGCTGCGCCTGAAGAACGACGACGGCTCCACATGGCTCGTATATCTGCGTATCACCGATGACCATTATCTCGAAATCTTCCCCGGGGCCGAAAATGACCGGGCGCCGGGCTGGAATGCCAATGGCGTCAACCACATGTGCTTCACCATTGACGATCTCGATGCGACAGCCGAGCGCATCAAGGCAGCCGGCATCAAGCTGACAGCCGAGATCAAGCAGGGCCTTGACGGCAACCGCCAGGCCTGGATCGAGGATCCCGATGGCAACCGCATCGAACTCATGGAAATGCATCCGGACTGCCTGCAATATCAGGGCATCAAGCGGCTGCATGCCGAGGGAAAATGATGAGGCCGGGCAGCCGTCTTCTACGACGCGGCTGCCCTTTCGCTTTCCGCAGCCCGGCGTTATGGAAACGAAGATAAGCACTACGGAATATAGCACTGACGACCATGAGCAGATCGAGCGTTCGCCTCAAAGACATTGCCGACAAGACCGGATTTTCGGTCAATACAGTGTCGCTGGCACTGCGCGACAGCCCGCGTATTCCCGACGAGACGCGCCAACTCATCCGCCGGACGGCCGATGCACTGAACTACCTGCCGAACCATATCGCCAAGTCGCTCGTCAGCCGCGAGACGAAGACGATCGGACTCATCCTCACCGACATCACCAACCCGACGCTGACGCGCACGGCGCAGGCGATCGAGCTGGCGCTGGCCGAGCGCGGCTACGGCACGCTTTTTGCCACCTCCAATAATGATCCCGAGGAGGAAATCAAGGCGCTCGAAATGTTCCGCTCGCGCCAGGTGGATGGCATGCTCATCTACCCGCGCAGCCACCGGCGCCTCGACCACATCCGGAAAATCCGGCAATCGAACTATCCGATCGTGCTTCTGGTCGGCGATCCCGATGCCGGTATCGACGCCGTCTGTGTCGATGAACGGCGCGGCGCCTACAAGGCGACACGCCATCTGATCGATACCGGGCACAAGCGCATCGGCATCATCGACAGCGCCAATCCGCTCGGCAATGTCGAAAAGAGCGATGGTTATAGGCAGGCCCTTGCCGATGCCGGCATCGCTTTCGATCCCAAACTGGCCGCCGACCCGCATGGCCATTCGGTGATCAAGGGCTATTGGGCGATGGACGCACTGATGAACGTACCGAACCGGCCGACGGGGGTTTTCACCGCCAATGATTCGCTTGCCATCGGCGCGCTTCGCTGGTGCCAGAAGAATGACGTGCAGGTGCCGAAGGATGTCGCCATCATCGGCTTCGACAATATCGAATTTGCCGAACATGCGGCAACGCCCATCTCCAGCGTCAACTATGCCGTCGACATGGTGACCGAGCTTGCCGTCGAGCGGCTCATGAAGCTGGTCGCGGCCAAGGACGGGCTGCCGGAGCCGCGCATCACACAGATCGAACCGGATCTGGTGATCCGGGAAAGCACCATCGGCCGCAGCTAGAACCGGCAAGCCGGGCTCAGTGGCCAGGCAAAAAGGGAGGAAGAATGGCCTATCCGATTTCCTATCAGCTCTATTCGTCGCGCAATTTTCCGCCCCTCCTTGCCCAGTTCCCGGAACTGAAGGCCTTCGGTTATGATGCGATCGAACCCTGGCTTCCGGCCTATGAGGCCGATGCCAAGGCCTTTCGCAAGGCGCTCGACGATGCGGGGCTCAAATGCCATTGCTTCCACATGCCGCTGAAGGGGCTGATCGAAGAGCCGCAGCGTTTCGTTGACATCGCGCTGACCATGGGTGCGACGGTAATGATCCCGCCTTATGTAACGCCGGAAGAGCGCGGCACGAGGGATGATGACTGGAAGGACCTTGGGAAGAAGCTCGCCGAAGGCGCCGATCGTGTCGCATCCGACGGGCTCAAGGTCGCCTGGCACAACCACGATTTCGAGTTCTGGCCGCTGGCGAGTGGTTTGCGTCCCATTGACCTGATTTTCGAGGGTGCGGGTGCCGACGTCTGGTTCGAGATCGATTGTGGCTGGATCACCCGGGCCGGGGCCGATCCGGCGGCCGAACTTCAAAAATTCGAAGATCGCATCATCGCCATTCAGATGAAGGACATGGCCCCTGAGGGCACGAAGGAAGATGATGGCTGGGCGGCGACCGGCGACGGCATCATCGGCTGGGCAAAGCTCGTACCACTCTTCCGGATGACGAAGGCCGAACACATCGTCACCGAACACGATAACCCGTCCGACTGGCGGCGTTTCGCCAAACGCTCGATCGAGCATATCAAGGCGCTCGGGCTCTGATTGTACCCCTTACCCCCTCGTCTAAATCGCCTCGTAATTTACGGCCGTAACGCGCATGATAGTTGTCTTTCAGCCCGTAAGCTGCGGCTGCGCCCGGTCCGTATTACGGGATGATGTTCCGGAATAAGGCGGCGTCTCGCGCCTACATGCAGTATTTGTAAATTATACTGGTAGCAAATACCGCCCAAGACCGTAAATAATCGATGAAAATCTCAATCCAGACAGGTAAAAGTGCTTCCCGTTGCATGCTAATCGATCTAACATTGTGCAACCAGTCGGTTCGTCCCAAGCGTTCCGGCTTTTGAAGGTGAGAACCGTGATGGACGGGTCAACCGGGGAAGTAAAAGCGAACAGACTATGTCTGCTCGGCAGGCCGCGATTATTGGCCGCCGGGACCGAACTCCCCTTGCCCGAAAAATCCTATTTCCTGCTGGCGTTGCTGGCGCTATCCCAGGAACCGCTGGTCGACCGCGAAACCATCCGGTGCCAGCTCTGGCAATCCGAACTTCCTGAAAAACGTGCCGGCAGCCTGCGTCAGCTCCTGTCTCGCATAGAACAGAGCATTCCCGAGGGCTTGCCGCCCTTGCTCATTGCCACGCGCACCCATCTCGGCCTCGCACCCGGCTGGGAGATCGACCTCAAGATCCTCAAGCGGAAGGAGATGCTGAGGCGAGAAGAAAGCGACATCCTGCTTGGCGAACTGCTCGAAAGCGTCAAGTCTCCCACACAGGGTGCGGAAGACTGGCTGACCTTCGAGCGCCAGCGGATCGACGAATTGCGCTCGGCCCATCTTGTCCGCCTGCTGGAAAACGAAAACGAGCGCACGGACGAGGAACAGATCGGCTTTGCCAAGCGCCTGATCGAGCTCGATCCCGCCAATGAAATCGCCTGCCGGGCGCTGATGCGCGCCCTTGCCCGCATGAACGACCTGCCGGCAGCGCGTCAGGCCTATCTGAAGTGCCGCACGCAACTCAGGGACGATTTCGACGTCGAGCCGGACGAGGCGACGACGGCGCTTGCCCGCGAGCTCGGCATATTGGCGGCCGCACAGCCGGCGACAGACCGTCCCCGTCCCACCTCCGATCTTTTGATCGATCCGGCGGGCCAGCCACGCATCGTCATCCTGCCGCCCGAAAGCATCTTCACCGATCCTCTGATGGACCGGGTCGGCCGCGCACTGCTCGAAGACGTCACGATCGGCCTCAGCCAGCAGCGCGGCTTCAAGGTGATCGCCGCCCATACGAGCCTGGAAATGCTGAGCCGCGCGCTCGATCCGACACGCCAAACAGTCGGCCCAATCGACCTTTCGTTCGACTATGCGGTCTATGTGACGATCCAGGGCCGGGACGAGGATGTCTATGCCACCTGCCGGCTGACGCGCACAGCCACGTCCGAAGTACTGTGGGCGGTCGAAATTCCCTTCGCGATGCAGAGAATCAGCGAAGCCTTCAGCCAGCTCACCCGACGCATCGTCATGACGCTTGCCGATACGATCGAACGCTACGAACTGGCAATGCCGCTCGGTGACGTGCCGGCTTCGGCCTATCGCCTCTATCTCGAAGGAAAGCGGCTGATTTCCCAGACCGACCTGCAGCATCTGCGCCAGGCGCGCAAATGGTTCAAATCGTCGCTCAGCCGTTATGAACATTTCTCGCCTGCCCATGCAGGCCTGTCGCGCGCGCTCGGCATGGAATGGCTGATCCGCGGCATGCACGACCGTGACCTGCTGGATGAAGCCTACGCCTCCGCAAGGATGGCACGGCAGACAGACCCGAACAGCGGCCGGGCCTATCGCGAGCTTGGCTTCGTGGCACTGTATCGTCGCCGCTTCGAGGAAAGCCTCGAAATGTTCGAGCAGGCGCGTGAGCTCAATCCCAACGATGCCGACATCCTTGCCGATTATGCCGACGCGCTGCTGCACAATGCCGAATTCGACAAGGCACTGGAATTGAGCAAGGCAGCCTTCAAGCTCAATCCGCTGCCGCCGGATTATTATTACTGGAACCTCGGGGGCATTCATTTCGACCGCGAAGAATATGAGGAAGCGATCGAGGCACTGGAGCCGGTGAAGACCAAGCAGGCCACGGCCCGGCTGCTCGCCGCCTCGCATGCCATGGCCGGCGACCTCAAGAAGGCGCAGAAATATGCGCAAGTCGTGCTCGAGAATTTTCCGGATTTCCGCAGCGAGGACATCCGACACTTTATCCCTGACCGCGAGCAGGTTCACACGAACAGGCTGATTCATGCTCTTCAGCTGGCTGGATTGCCCTGATAGCTCGCATTTTAACAATGCCTGTAACGCTTGAATGACGCAGGCAATGCTCTCTTCCAATGGTTAACGGCGGCCCAGCCGCCTACCTTCTGGAGAGAGATCATGAAGACCATTGAAACCAACGCCGCAATCCAGACCCCAACGCTCCGTTTCTCCGCTGCCGCCAAGGCTGCCATGAAGCAGGACGAACTCAGCGTTTCGCCGAACGGCCTTGAAAACCTGACGCACGCCCTGAAATTCCGGTAAGGAATAGCAGCTGATGTCAGCATTCACCGAACTTGCTTTGCTTGCCGAAGACCTTCAGCGGTCATCGGCAGGCGTCAACAGCTACCACGACCGGTCGATGACCCCGGCGCAGACCTTTGCGGCGATCAAACCGCACCTGCGCGATTTTGGGATTACCCGCGTCGGGCTGCTGACCGGGCTCGACGTGCTGAACATTCCGGTTGCCTTTGCTACCCGGCCGAACAGTCACACGCTGTCGGTCTTCCAGGGAAAGGGCATCGACAAGGAAGCGGCGATGACCTCGGCCGCCATGGAGGCGATCGAGACCCGAATTGCCGAGATTGCGCCTGCCGACCTGACGCTCGCCAGCCTTGAGGCCATGAGGGCTGAACGGGCGGCGATGATCGACCTCGACAGCGTGGCACGCTGCGCGCCCGACGAGATCGGCAATGGCCTTATCCCCTGGTGTTCCGGCTTCGACCTTCTTTCTAACAGTACGGCCTTCGTGCCCTGGTGGCTGGTCGGCCTCGACCATCGCGGCGAACGCCCGCCGGGCTTCGAACAATCGAGCGATGGCCTTGCATCGGGCAATACGCCGGCCGAAGCCGTCTTGCACGGGCTTTGCGAACTGGTTGAGCGCGATGCCTTTGCGCTCACCCAGCTCAAATCCCCAGAACAGCTCAAGCAGGCAAGGGTCGATCCACTCGCCTTCGGCGATGCCGTTATTGACATCATGGTCGATCGCATCCGCCAGGCCGGTATGCGCCTGCTGCTGATCGACATGACCACCGATATCGGTGTCCCGGCCTTTCTCGCCGTCATCATTCCCGGCAATCTCTCTGACCGCGTCGATGCCCGTTGGGCCCAGGTCTGCGGCGGTTGCGGCTGCCATCCCGATCCGGTGCGCGCAGCACTTCGCGCCATTACCGAGGCTGCCCAGAGCCGATTGACGGCGATTGCCGGCAGCAGAGACGATTTTTCGCCGAAGATCTACCAACGCATCGATCGCAGCGCCGGCATGCGCCAGGTCGTCGATCTCTGCAACAACGATGCGGCGCTGAAGCCATTTCCCATGCGACAGCATCGTCCAGCGACGATCCAGGATACGATCCGTCATATTTCCGGCCGGCTGAGGGCTGCCGGCATCGGCCAGATCATCGCCGTCCCTCTGTCGCATCCCACCCTTCCGGTTTCCGTCATCCGCGTGATCGTGCCCGGCCTCGAGGTCGATATCAGCGGCCAATACATCCAGCTCGGCCTGCGCGCCGTCAATGTGATCCGGGAGGCCGCGGCATGAAGGTCCTGTTCGTCGGCCCGAGCCTTGCAAGCGGCATAACGGAGGCGCGCAAGCAGCATCCCAACATCGATTTCCGTGCGCCTGCCGCCTGCGGCGACATTCTGAAGGCCGTGCATGAAGGGGCAACCGCGATCGGCCTGATCGACGGTTATTTCGGCGATCTGCCCTCGGTCTGGCACAAGGAGATCCTCTTTGCGCTGGAACGGGGCGTTGCCGTTGCCGGCGGCTCCAGCATGGGTGCGCTGCGGGCCGCCGAATGTTCGGCCTTCGGCATGATCGGAATCGGCTCGATCTACCAGGACTACGAATCCGGCGAGCTGCTGGACGACGAGGCGGTGGCGTTGGTCCATGCGCCGCAGGAACTCGGCTGGCTGCCGCTTTCCGTTCCCTGGGTCGATTTCGAGCCGACGATCGAGGGGCTTCATGCCAGGGGCGAGATTACCGTCAGCGAGCGCAAGAAGCTGCTTTTGGCCGGACGCTTCCTGCACTTTTCCGAGCGGACCTACGCCAAGGTCGTCGAAGAGGCTCACTTCGCCCGCAAGCCTCGACGTGAGCAGATCCTGGCAGTGATCCGTGCCAATCGCGTCGAGCGCAAGCGCGCCGACGCGATCAAAGTGCTGGAATGGCTGGAAAAGGGAGAATTTGCGTCAGCAAAGCGTGACTGGAGCTTTGCCGCAACCTCGCATTTTGAACTGCTGCAGGCCGAAGTCACGCAGAAGAGCGGGCCTGTAACGCTCGAATAACGGTCAGGGTCGAATATAGCCGTCGTGGGGATTTGACGTTCACCGTCGAGGGCGGAAACAATGTTTGAGAATAGGGATGAAGGTGAAGGCAGAGAATACGCAAGACTCTTCCGGCTGCTGTCGGCAGCCAAGGACGAGGCTGAAAAACTTCAGCTGCGCAATCTCATGCACCTGACAAACATGGCGCTGCTGCAGGTCGTCATCGATTGGGACGGCATCGATCCGGACAGGGAACTCGATGCGAACCTCGAAAAACTGGTCGGCAGCAAAGCCAAGATCGCAATGAAGGACGCTGGCGAAAATCTGATCGTGATTGACCGCCATTAATCCCGCTGCGGGGTGCGACTGACCGCAATAGAATCAGGCCGACGTGCTATTCCGCAGCGTCGGCTTCCATCTGCTCGGTGCTGGCGATTGCCTGGACGAGCTTGAGGATTTTCTTGCGAACCTGCTCGTTCTTGATCGAGAAGAAGGCAGCATTGAGCTGGACGCCTTCACGCGAAATGACAAATTCTTCGCTCGGAGCGGGATTATCGTTTGCGTTGGCGGCCGGAGCCGTCAGATCGTCGAAGAAGGTTCTGACATCGACGTTGAGCGCGCCGGCAATTTCAACGAGCATGCTGGCGGAGACGCGGTTGGAGCCTTTTTCGTATTTCTGGATCTGCTGGAAGGTCACGCCAACACGATCGCCCAGTTCCGTCTGAGAAACCTTTCTCAGCAGTCGCTGTATGCGGATCGTCTTGCCGACGTGAACGTCAACGGAATGCGGTTCTTCTTTCATCTGATATTCCCTCCTGCGAAAACCGGGCCAACAACTTACATGGCCGGTAATAACAACTTTTAGCCGAGTTAGCTCAACCTAGCAATTGCTTGGATGTAGTTTGCCTGAGCCAAAACATCACGCCATCCGAGAGCCCCTACGGATTGCACGTCGGAACAGATCACTTCAGTCAAAAATTCGGCGGAGTTAAACTTTGAAAGAGCGAACCTGTGTCGCCCGAGGGAGGCAACTCAGAGGTTCCAGAGGCGCTGCGCATTGCCGTAAAGCAGCTGCGAACGCTCCGATTGCGCAGTGCCCGACAATACGGCCTGGGTGGCCGCGACCCAGGTGGAAAGCCCGTTCGCCAGCGTGCAGACCGGCCAGTCGCTGCCCCAGACCACACGACCCCAGCCGAAGCTCGAGATAACATGCTCGATATAGGGACGCAGGTTTTCCGCCGTCCAGCTGGCCGGATCGGCGTTGGTGACAATGCCGGAAATCTTGGCGACAACATTCGGCCGGCGAGCGATTTCGGTTATGCCGCGGCTCCACGGCTCGAAGGCGTTCGTTTTAATATCCGGATTGCCGCAATGATCGAGTACGAACTGCACGTCGGGCGCGGCATCGGCAAGCGCCACGACCTTGCTCACCTGATGCGGCAGCGTGCAGAGGTCGAAGGTCAGGCCGGTGCCGGAAAGCCTTCTGACATTCTCGCGAAAGAGCTCACCTTCCGAGACATCGTCGGGCACGACATGCAGCACGCGCCGAAAACCCTTGACGAAGGGATCGGCCATCTGGCGATCCAGATAGGCGGCAAAGCCATCCTCTTCCGGCCGACAGGAAACGATCGCACCGGCAACCAGATCGCCGAGGCGGCTGACATAATCAGTCTCGGCCTGCATGATGACCGGATCGACATCCACCTCCATATGCAGCACTTTTGTGATGCCGCAGCGTTTGGCCTCGCGCGCATAGGTCTCGTAGAGAAAATCGCGGTCGAGTGCTGGCACATTGGCAAGCCAAGGATAACTCAGGGCCGACCGGTCGATGACGTGCAGATGGGTATCGATGAACACGCTCTTTTCCTCCAAAGAGTGGCTGGCAGCAACCTATCTTTGGTGAATGGATTGTTCAAATAGAAATTCTGCAGCAGCACGGTCGGAAAATCGGAATCGATTTTGGAAAGCCCTGATGCGTCGGTTCAAGGAGTTGGAGCGTCCTTTGGGAGCCTGCGCAATCCTAATCCGGCGCGGCGAGTGTCGCTCCGGCGAGCGCGGAAAGCTCGGCCGCCGTCTTCTGCACCATGCCGATTGCCTGGGTGATATCGGGCGCCGCCGGCGCATTGACGAGCGCTATGTAAGGGCAGGTCAACGCAGCAATGCCGCGCCCGTCCGGCCCGAGCACCGGTGCCGAGAGATTGTAGACACCTGCCGTCTGGGCGCTTGCCATCATCTCGTAGCCGCGCTCGCGGATCTGGTTCAGCCGGTGGTAGAAGTCCTGGCCGAGATTGACCTCCTCGCGGCTGCGTACATGCTCTGAGATCATCATCTCGCGTTCCTCGTCACTGCGGAAGGCAAGCAGGACATGGCCGGAGCCGGTATCGAAAAGGCTGATATGGGAACCGACGCGGATCGACAGCCCCCAATAGTCAGGCGCCTCCTGCTGGGCAATGACGACGGCTGCTCCCCGGTCGAAGACGGCCAGATGATTTGCCTGGCGGGAGCGCTGTGCGAGATCGCGCATCAGCGGCGTCGCATAGGAGGCGAGGCGACGCACCGGCGGATGCAGCTGCGCCAGGCCGAAAAGCTTCAGGGTGAGCGAATAACGGTCGCCATCGATCCGCGTCACGTAACCGCGCTTCACGAGACGGTCGAGCATGCGGTAGAATTCGTTCGGGCTGCGCTCCAGCCGCTTGGCGATTTCCGCCTGCGTCAGGCCGCTATCGACAGCGGCCAGAAGTTCGAGAATGTCTAGTCCCTTGTCGAGCGCTGGAGCGCGATAGCGTTCTGACTCTTCGGTCTCCATTCTTCCCCTCCTGTGAATATCATTCTGCATATACGCAGACAGGCAGGCGGAAAAGAAAAAGTTCGCGCTTGACCAGGGAGCTATCGTCTGTTTGTCTATAAACAGACAAATCAAATCTGAGGACATTGTCCGGCATGGTTCTCAGCAGGGACGACCGAAATTCCCGGAAAGGCTCGCCAAGGCGAGAAAAAGCAAGATAACGGGAGAGGGAGGAAAGCCGGCAGCGCAAATATCGTGATCACCTTTATAAAAAGGGCATAGATCTGCGGGGAAGATGGCCGACGAGGCCTTCATCCCGACCGATCCTTTTGAAATAGATTTCAGCACCACCGCCAGCGCGCGAAAATCTCCTGGGAGGCCATGACATGACAAGCAATCTTTCCGGCAAAACCGTTCTCATCACTGCAGCCGGTCAGGGCATCGGCCGCGCGACCGCGCTCGCCTTCGCCGCTACCGGCGCCAAGGTGCACGCCACCGACATCAACACCGACGCACTGGCGAGCCTGGCAGCAGAAGCCGAGGTTTCCACCCATAAGCTGAACGTGCTCGAAGATGAGGCGGTCAAGGCTTTAGTCGCCGAGATCGGCGCGGTCGACGTGCTTTTCAACTGCGCCGGCATCGTTCATAACGGCTCGGTGCTGGATATGAAGGATACCGATCTGGAGTTTGCCTTCGATCTCAACGTCAAGGCGATGATCCGCACCATCCGCGCCGTGTTGCCGGGCATGCTGGAGCGCAAGGACGGCTCGATCATCAACATGTCCTCGGTCGCATCCAGCATCAAGGGCGTGCCGAACCGCTTTGCCTATGGCGTGACCAAGGCAGCCGTGATCGGCCTCACCAAATCCGTAGCCGCCGATTACGTGACGCAGGGCATCCGCTGCAACTGCATCTGCCCGGGCACGGTGGAAAGCCCCTCACTGCAGGACCGTATGCGCGCCCAGGGCGATTATAATACGGCGCGCGCCGCCTTCATCGCCCGCCAGCCGATGGGCCGCCTCGGTACGCCGGAGGAGATCGCCGATCTCGCCGTCTACCTCGCCGGCGCTACCTATACCTCCGGCCAGGCCTACGCCATCGACGGCGGCTGGACGATCTGACCTTTCGCACGGTCGGCGCACTCGACGACAAGGTGCCGGCCCACCCAACGGGAAGAAGCCATGACCCGCATCACCGATATCCGCGTCTACGATCTTCGCTTTCCGACCTCGCAGAACCTCGACGGTTCCGATGCAATGAACCCCGACCCGGATTATTCCGCCGCCTATGTGATCCTCGAAACCGACAGCGACGGCCTTTCCGGCCACGGCCTGACCTTCACCATCGGCCGCGGCAACGATATCTGCTGCGCCGCGATCGAGGCGATGCGGCATCTGGTCGTCGGCACCGAGCTTTCCGAGGTGAAGGCCAGCCCTGGCAAATACTGGAGACATCTGACAAGCGACAGCCAGCTGCGATGGATCGGTCCTGAAAAGGGGGCGATCCACCTTGCGACCGGTGCCATCGTCAATGCCGTCTGGGATCTCATAGCCAAGGAGGCCGGCAAGCCGGTCTGGCGCCTCGTTGCGGAGATGCCGGCCGAGAAGATCGCCGATATCGTCGATTACCGTTATCTCACCGATGCGCTGACGCGCGATGAGGCAATCGCCATCCTGAAAAAGGCGGAAGCTGGCAAGGCCGAGCGCATCGCCACGCTCGAGAGGGAAGGTTACGCCTGCTACACGACCTCGGCCGGCTGGCTCGGCTACGAGGACGAAAAACTGCGACGCCTCTGCCAGGAGGCGATCGATGCCGGTTTCAACCATATCAAGATGAAGGTCGGACGCGACCTTGCGGACGATATTCGCCGCTTGAGGATCGCCCGTGAGGTGATCGGCCCCGACCGCTATCTGATGATCGACGCCAACCAGGTTTGGGAAGTCGGGCAGGCGATTGACTGGGTCAAGCAGCTTTCCTTCGCAAAACCCTTCTTCATCGAGGAGCCGACCAGCCCCGACGATGTCGCCGGTCACCGCAAGATTCGGCAGGCCATTTCCCCAGTGAAGGTCGCGACCGGCGAGATGTGCCAGAACCGTATCATGTTTAAGCAGTTCATCGCCGAAGGCGCGATCGATATCGTACAGATCGATTCCTGCCGCATGGGCGGACTGAACGAGGTTCTCGCCGTGCTCCTGGTCGCCACCAAATTCGGCCTGCCGGTCTGGCCGCATGCCGGTGGCGTCGGACTCTGCGAATATGTACAGCACCTGTCGATGATCGATTATGTGGCAGTGTCAGGCACCAAGGATGGCCGCGTCATCGAATATGTCGACCACCTGCACGAACACTTTCTCGATCCCTGCATCATCAAGGACGCCGCCTATATGCCGCCGGCCCGGCCGGGTTTCTCGATCGAGATGAAGCCGGCCTCGATTGCCGGTTACACATTCCGGGGTTAGGACTCAGCCTTGCGAGACGGACGGCTATTCCCGAGCTGTGCCTGCTCGCGATAGAAGCATGCCGGTCATTGCGAAAAGATCCGGGATATTCTATAAGAATAAGCCTTGGACGCGGGCTCGAAAGAGCCGTTTCAATAAGCCTTGAATGGCTGGCTTGGCGTATTGCTAATGCGCTGTTTTTTCTTAGCTCTTTGAGCGAAACGGAATCGATCCGGCGGATTGATTCCGTCACATCGGCGCCCGATTTTTTGGCGATGTCCATCACGTTTGGCGGGCTGACGCTTTCGGCGCAAGGTAGCCGATCTTCAGGTCAGGCGGATTTCCATTTTATCCCCAGTTCGAAGAACGGCGATAACTGTGGATCTCGGCAACAACCTCCAGCCTCGCAACAGGTTGCAGCAGTCCGCCTCATCTCACATCCGAGTCGCCCCGCGGTCCTTTGCCGGCAAAGTTTAGGAATCGTTAATAACTGATTCTTCTCAATGGAATGCGCCCGACCACCTCTGAGCGATCAAAACGACGGCGTCGCCCAACAGCTACGGAAAAATTAGATGAGGCTGGCCCGGCTTTGCAGACTTGCGCGAAATTCTGTTAACCGGCGGAGATGACAGGCGAAATTGTAATCGTGCTGTCGTAAACTCATGATCTTGACCGATGCCGCTAAGGCCTTGTTTCATAGGAATACCTTGCCAGAATCGCTGCGATCGGTAATCGTCACGGATAAACAGCCGTTTCCGGCGTTTTTCCGTGATGAAAGATTAGACCGTGAGCAAGCCACAAAGGACTTCTCGGACCCTTCAGCGTAGCGTCGACGAGACGATCGGCGCCCATGCGTCGACGATCAGTTCGCAGTTGCAGGCAATCAGCGAAGCCCTTTTCCCGCCGACCGCGAGCAAGACGCTGCGCCGCTTCACGTCGGGCGAGGCCGCCAAACTGATCGGCGTATCGGATTCGACCCTGCGAAAGATGACGCTCGCCGGCGAAGGCCCGCAGCCCGATGTCGGCACCAACGGCCGGCGGCTCTATTCACTGCGCCAGCTCAACGAATTGCGCGCCTTGCTTGCCGCTTCTGCCAGGGGTCGCGAGGCGCATGACTTCCTGCCGCGGCGGCGGGAGAACGAACATCTTCAGGTCATTGCCGTCACCAACTTCAAGGGCGGGTCGGGCAAGACCACGACATCAGTCCATCTTGCGCAATATCTTGCCCTGCAAGGCTACCGCGTGCTTGCGCTCGATCTCGATCCGCAGGCCAGCATGTCGGCCATGCTGGGCGTCATGCCGGAAACCGACGTCCGCTCCAATGAAACGCTCTACGCGGCTATCCGCTACGACGATGAGCGCCGTCCGCTTTCCGAAGTCGTGCGCAAGACTTATTTCGACGGCCTGGATCTCATCCCCGGCAATCTCGAACTCATGGAGTTCGAGCATACGACGCCACGCGCCCTGATGCGGGGCTCCCGGGACGGCGAGGGCGTGTTCTTCATGCGAGTCGCCAAGTCGCTCGACGACGTCGCCGAGAACTACGACGTTGTCGTTCTCGACTGCCCGCCGCAGCTCGGATACCTGACGCTGAGCGGCCTTTGTGCCGCAACCTCGATGATCGTCACCGTCCATCCGCAAATGCTGGACGTGGCCTCCATGAGCCAGTTCCTGCTGATGACGCATGATCTCCTTTCCGTCGTTCGCGAAGCGGGCGGCGAACTTAATTACGATTTCATTCGCTATCTGCTCACCCGCTACGAGCCGCAGGATGCGCCGCAGACGAAGGTCGCGGCGCTTTTGCGCAATCTGTTCGACGATCACGTGATGATCAATGCGATGGTGAAATCGGCGGCGGTCTCCGATGCCGGCCTCACCAAGCAGACACTCTACGAGATTGGCCGCGAGAACCTGACCCGCTCGACCTATGACCGGGCGATGGAAGCGCTCGATGCCGTCAACGGAGAGATCGAGACGCTGATCCGGCAGTCATGGGGGCGCACATGACGTTCCCGCTGATCAAGACCGATTTGTCTGGCTTCAGCCGGCTGGCCGATCTGTTGGGAGCTCCCAACAAAGGTCGTCTTCTCAGCTGCGGGCGAAAATTCGTCCGTCTATCCGCAGATCCTGAGCGTGTTGGGAGCTCCCAACTGCGCTCTTTTCGCTTGCCCATATCTGGCTGGAAAGGAGAGAATTGATGAGCAGACGCGATACTGTCAATTCGATCTTCATGCGCAAGGCAGAAACGCCGGCGCCTCCCGCCGGTGTAGAGAAGAACCCCGACCGTGTACGCACCGGTGCGGTCTCGGCAATGGGCGCATCTCTGCAGGAGATGACGGAAGCAGCGCGTGCGGCTGGCAGGCTGCAGGCGCAGATTTCCTCTGGCTTTTCCGTTCTGGAAATCGACCCCTCGGATATCTCCAATTCCTCCATCAGCGATCGTATCCCAGTCGCGCGCGATGCCGAGTTCGACGCGCTGGTGGCAAGCATCGCCGAGCATGGCCAAAAGGTGCCGATCCTGGTGCGTCCTGCCCCTGAACGAGAAGGGCAGTACCAGATCGCCTATGGCCGTCGCCGCCTGCGGGCTGCGGCAAAGCTCGGGCTCAAGGTCAAGGCAATCGTCCAGAACCTTGATGACAACGAGCTGGTGATCGCCCAGGGCAAGGAAAATCTCGATCGCCAAGACCTTTCCTTCATCGAGAAAGCACTCTTTGCCTATCGTCTGGAAGAGGCCGATTATCCGCGTGATGTCATCATGGCAGCACTTTCGACCGATAAGGCCGATCTCAGCCGCTATATTTCCGTCGCCCGTGGCGTTCCGCAGACGGTGATCATGGCGATCGGTCCAGCCCCGAAAGCAGGACGCACACGATGGCTGGCACTCGTCGATGCCGTCTCTTCTTCGCCGAAGAAGGTGGAGGCGATCATCGAGGATGATGCCTTTACCGACCTCGACAGCGATCAGCGCCTGCAATGCATATTGTCAAAAATGGCGTTACGCGACGCAAGGAAGGTAACAGGAACAACCTGGAGAACACGACAGGGTCAGAAGGCGGCTCAGATCGAGCACGCCGGCAACAAGACGCGCATCACCTTCGATGAGCGTTTCGTGCCTGAATTTGCCGATTATCTCACGACCCGGCTGGATGAGCTCTTCGACGAGTTCGACGCCGTCAGGTCACAACGATAACTGTTGGCGCGTTAGCCGTCGACGAGGATTTGACCGTTAGGAAAAGGAGCCAATAGGCAAAGAAAAAGGCCCCCGAACAAAACATCCGGAAGCCCTCTTCTCTCGTTTAGCACCCAGAGAATCGCACTTCCCGGAATCACTGTCAAGGTTTTTGAACGCCGTTTTGGCGGGCGCTGATGATTTGCCTTTGTATAAGGTGAACCACAATGGATACGGGACTCGTAACGACGCCTTTCGGGCGCCGGCCGATGTCGCTTGCCTTGATGAGAGGTCAGCTTCAGGCCGAATCAGTTAAGCCAGACAAGTCAGTCGACAAATGGAAGGTGTTTCGCGATGTCTGCGAAGCACGTCCGCTGCTCGACATCTCCGACCGCACACTTGCGGTGTTGAATGCCCTTCTCTCCTTCTATCCCGAGAACCATCTCTCCAGTCAGGCGAACATGGTTGTCTTTCCGTCCAACCGGCAGCTCATGGTGCGGGCGCACGGTATCGCAGTCACCACGCTGCGCCGGCATCTGGCGGCTCTGGTGGAGGTCGGACTGATCATCCGCAAGGACAGCGCCAACGGCAAACGCTTTGCCCGCCGCAAGACTTCCGGCGAACTGGAGGACGCCTATGGCTTCAGCCTGGTACCACTTCTTGCCCGCAGCGAGGAGCTGGCCGCCATGGCGCAAAAGATCGAAGCCGATAGGTTAGCACTTCGGCGTGCCCGTGAGCGTCTGACGATCTGCCGCCGCGATGTGCGCAAGCTGATCGATGCCGCCATCGACGAAGGCGTTCCCGGCAACTGGGACGATATCGAGGCTGCCTATATGCATCATCTCGCAGGCCTGCCGCGCAATCCCGAGGCTCGCGATCTGGACGGCGTGCGTCTGAAGCTCGAACACCTCCGCGCTGATATCGTTAATCTGTTGACCAGCTTCGATAATTTAAGAAAAACGAGCGCCAGTGTGGTTCAAAATGAACCGCACATACAGAATTCAGATACAGATTATCTTGAATTAGAATCTTCAGCGACAGCGGAAGCGTCTTCGACGACTGACGAAGCAAGCCGGACTAACGGCGCCAACAAAATCTTCCCGCTCGCCCTGATCCTCCAGGCTTGCCCTCAAATTGCCGACTATGCTCAGGGAGGATCAGTGAAGGGATGGCGAGATCTCCTGGCCGCAGCCGTCACCGTACGTTCCATGCTTGGTATTACACCTGAGACTTATCAGGCTGCTTGCGACATTCTCGGCCGGGAACATGCCGCGGTCGTCATCGCCTGCATGCTGGAGCGGGCAACGCATATTAACTCACCGGGCGGCTATCTGCGTCACCTGACCCACAAGGGGGCGCATGGAGAGTTTTCGCTGGGGCCGATGCTGATGGCACTCGTAAGGCAAAACAGTCCGGTCGCGCGCAGGGTCTGAAAACGCTCAGGCGAGGTCGATAATCGGTACGATGAGCCTTCATCTGAGCGAAGATGAGCGGTTGCTGACTATAAGCAACGTTTTTCATCGCCTAATTAAGTGAATAGGAAGACCCGCCTTCTTGCCGAGGAGGACTGCTGTCGGAAACGAAATGGCTATTAGTTTCCGTAATGACATAGAAGCCGATTTAATTCAATGGTTTGATTGACGCATCGTTTCAAAAGGTGGTGGCTGAATTGCCGCAAATCCCTGAGAAACAAGGCATAAAGCGACCGGAAGCGGGAAAGGGTCATTGACGTGAATTGGCCGGAGACGATAGGGCAAGGCAGGCTTAGACGGCCGGGAAGTGTGGGCGAAAGGCGAGGACGGACGTGAAGCGGGCAGTGGATATTTTCCTGGCTCTGGTGGCATCCCTGATACTGATCATACCGATCGCAATCGTGGCTCTCTGTGTGCGCCTGACGTCACCTGGCCCCGCGCTCTATTGGTCGAACCGTGTGGGGCGGCGCAACGCGATCTTCCGGATGCCGAAATTCCGCAGCATGCGCATCGACACACCGACGGTCGCCACACATCTGCTCGACGAGCCCTCCCGTTACCTGACGCCGATCGGTGGCTTCCTGCGCAAGTCGAGCCTCGATGAACTGCCGCAGCTCTGGTGCATCCTGAAGGGCGAGATGAGCTTCGTCGGTCCGCGCCCGGCCCTCTATAATCAGGACGACCTGATCGCTCTACGCACGGCCGAAGGCGTCGACGCGCTGCTGCCGGGGTTGACGGGCTGGGCGCAGATCAACGGTCGCGACGAGCTGCCGATCCCGGAGAAGGTGAAGTTCGACGTTGAATATCTCAAGCGCCGCTCTTTTTTCATGGATATGCGCATTCTGGCAATGACCGTCGGCAAGGTATTGGGCAGCAAGGGCATCACCCATTGAGGCTACCACCCAAGGTTATGAACAGATTGCTGACGCGACCGCCGATTATTTCGGTTGCACTTGAGATCGAAAAGGACAAGAAGAAGTCAGGCTGGAATGATGGGTGGACACTATAAAAATGCATGATGATCCCTCCAGTGACGGATCAAAGGCCAGCCGGTCCTGGATGTCGATGCAGGCATGGGTCGGACCGCTTTTGGCGATGCCGCGTCCGGCCAAACGTATTCTTGCGCTGATCGTCGATTCGAGCTTCTGTGTCCTTACCATCTGGCTTGCCTATTGTTTCCGTCTCAATGAATGGACTGTGCTGACGGGCGTGCAGTGGCTTGCCGTTCTGGTGTCGTTGTGTCTGGCGCTGCCGATCTTCATCGTCATGGGCATGTACCGGGCGATCTTCCGCTATGCCGGCATTGCCGCCTTCCTCGCGGTGCTGAAGGCGATTGCGATCTACGGCGTTGCCTTCGCCACGATCTTCACAGCGCTCAGCGTTCCCGGTATCCCGCGCACGGTCGGCATCCTGCAGCCCTTCCTTCTGTTGATCGCGATCGGTCTTTCACGCCTCGGCATCCGTTACTGGCTGGGTGACACCTATCAGCGCATCCTCCATAAGGGGACGCTGGCAAAGGTGTTGATCTATGGCGCAGGTAGTTCCGGCCGGCAGCTTGCCGCCGCGCTAACAAACAGCGCTGAACTCAACGTCGTCGGTTATCTCGATGACGATCCGAAGCTCAAGGGCGGCATCATGGGCGGCCTGCCGATCTATGATCCTTCCGATCTGACGATGCTCGTACAGACGCTTGATGTCCATCACGTGCTTCTTGCCCTGCCATCGGCATCGCGCCAGCGTCGCAACGAGATCCTAGAACAGATCCGCAAGTCCAGGGTCAATGTCCGCACGCTGCCGGATATGACGGCGCTCGCGCAGGGTCGCATCGCCGTTTCCGATATCCGCGAACTCGAAATCGAAGACCTGCTCGGCCGCGAGGCCGTGGCGCCGCGCCAGGAGTTGCTCGATAAGGCGACGCTTGGCAAGGTGGTGATGGTGACAGGTGCGGGTGGCTCGATCGGCAGCGAGCTCTGCCGCCAGATCCTGCGCAGCGGCCCGACGCATCTCATCCTCGTCGAGCAGAACGAATACGCCCTTTATGCGATCCATGGCGAGCTGCTGAAGCTGTCGGAACTTTATGAACAGCCGACCGTGCAGATCGTGCCGATCCTCTGTTCGGTGCGCGACCGCGACCGCATGGAACATATCATCAAGAGCTGGCGGCCGCAGGCGCTTTACCATGCTGCGGCCTACAAGCATGTGCCACTCGTCGAGCAGAATGCCGTCGAAGGCATCAAGAACAATGTGATGGGCACGCTGATCACAGCGCAGGCGGCCGAAAAATACGGCGTATCGAATTTCGTGCTGATCAGCACCGACAAGGCTGTCCGTCCGACCAATGTCATGGGCGCCAGCAAGCGGCTTGCCGAAATGGTGCTGCAGGCGCTCGCTTCGGAACGTACGGCCGGCCGCGCGCACACCAATTTCTCCATGGTCCGCTTCGGCAATGTGCTCGGATCCTCCGGATCAGTCGTGCCGCTGTTTCGCCAGCAGATCAAGGATGGCGGCCCGGTGACGCTGACTCATCCCGATATCACCCGCTATTTCATGACGATCTCCGAGGCCTCGCAGCTCGTCATCCAAGCTGGTGCCATGGCCGACGGCGGCGATGTCTTCCTGCTCGATATGGGCGAGCCGGTGCGTATTGCCGATCTGGCCCGCCGGATGATCGATCTTTCCGGTCTGACGCTGCGCAGCGACGACAACCCCGAGGGCGATATCGAGCTTTCGGTCACGGGCCTCCGCCCCGGTGAAAAGCTCTACGAAGAGCTGTTGATCGGCGACAATCCCGAGACGACGCAGCATCCGCGCATCATGAAGGCGCGCGAGGATTTCCTCTTTTGGCCGGAGCTCTCCAAGCGCCTGAAGGTTCTCGATGCCGCGCTCGACCGCAACGACATACCGGCCGCCCGCCTGTTGCTCGCCGAACTCGTCTCCGGCTATGCCTCGACCGGCGAGGTGACCGATCTGGCGCTGAGCGCTGCCGAGGCCAATACGGCCGCCTGATCAAAGCCCGGTTTTGCGCCGGGCTTTTCTCTTTGTGTTTCGGACATTTGCCCCTTCAGGCATTGGCGCCATTGTCGACCGTCCAGGCCGCACCGGTGACCGAGCGCGCAGCCGGCGAGGCGAGATAGGCGACGACATCGGCAATCTCGCCGGGATCCGCAAAACCTGCCGGATTGGACATGCGCCCCTTCTGTTCACCCGCATGCGGGCCATCTGCCGGGTTCATGTCGGTATCGGTCGAGCCGGGATGCACTGTATTGACCGTGATGCGGCGCGGGCCGAGCTCGCGGGCGAGCGCCTGCGACAGGCCGGCAATCGCCGCCTTGCTCGCCGTATAGAGGCTGAGGCCGGGGGAGGTGGCGCGCACGGCGAGATTGCTGCCGATCGAAATGATGCGCCCGCCATCCGGCATGAAGGCCAAGGCGGCTTTCGACGCTACGAAGGCCGAGCGGACATTGATCGAGAAGGTCGCATCGAAATCGTCAAGCGACAGGGTCTCGATCGGTGCTGCCTGAAAGATCCCGGCATTGTTGACGAGGATATCGATGCGGCCGAAGGTCTCGGCCGCGGTCGCAACAGCCGCCTCGACATCGACAGCGTCAGATGCGTCGGCCCTGACGGCAAGCGCCATCCCGCCTGCAGCCTCGATCGCTCTGACCACGCCGGCGGCCGCTTCTACCCCATTCACATAAGTCAGCACGACCCTCGCGCCATCGGCTGCGAGCCTCTTGGCGATCGCCGCACCAATGCCGCGGCTACCGCCGGTCACGAAAGCCACTTTTCCATTGAGAACAGACATGACATTCCTTTCTGTAGCGATTGATATAGAATTCATGCTGCGATTGAAATGAACCGTCAAGCGATTTATGTATTGACCGATACAGAATTTAGATCCGACCGCAAAAGGAAGGCCCCAGATGAGCGAACGCGGACGCCCGAGAAGCTTCGACCGGCAGCAGGCGCTGTCGCGCGCCATGCATCTCTTCTGGCAAAAGGGTTTCGAAGAGACCTCGATGAGCGATCTGACGCAGGCCATGGGCATCGCGCCGCCCAGCCTCTATGCCGCCTTCGGCTCCAAGGAGGCGCTCTTTACCGAAGCACTCGACCTCTATCAGGCGACGGTCAACAACGAGATCTGGGCCGCGCTCGATGAGGGTGAGACGATTGCCGCAGCGATCGAAGGCTTCCTCCTCAATACCGCCCGCGCCTATAGCCGTCCGGATCAGCCGGCTGGCTGCATGATCGTGCTCGGCTCCAATCCGGCCGCCAGCGAAATCGAAGCAATCGGCGAGGATCTGCGCCTTCGCCGGGCCGAGAATATCAGCCAGCTTAAGAAAAGATTCGAGCGGGCCGTCAGCGAAGGCGAGCTCGCTGCCGCCTTCGACTGCGAGGCCGCTGCCGTCTTCTTCGCCACACTGCAGAACGGCATGTCGCTGCTTGCCCGCGACGGCGGCGGAGAAGCGGCTCTGATGGCAGTTGCCCGTGCAGGAGGCCCTGCCCTTGAAGGCATGATCGGCAGCCATCGCCGCGGTTGAACTGTAGCATCGGTTAGTCGACGAAATCGACGATAACGCCGGGCTTCACCATGCCGGCAAGTTCCTCGACATCCCAATTGGTCAGCCGTACGCAGCCATGGGAACCAGCCTTGTCGATCAGCGAAGGTTCCGGTGTTCCGTGGATACCGTAGGTGGGCTCTGAGAGATCTATCCAGACGGTGCCAACGGGGTTGTTGGGGCCGCTCGGCAGCTTCAGTAGCTTTTTGTTATGGCCCTGCTGAAAATTGATCCTGGGGTTGTAGATGTATTTGGGATTACGTGCGACGCCGTTGACCTTGTGCTGACCTGTCGGCGAAGGGTTGTCCTCGCTGCCGATGGTCGCCGGATAGACTGCGCGAACAGATCCGTCGTCAGCAAAGGCCAGGACCTGACCGGTCTTCCGGCGGGCCTCGATGCGCTTGACCGTCCCCGTTTGTGGCGCGCCAACGACCGCAACCGCAATCGTTTCGCCGGGAGAGAACCGGGCACGTGGGTTCAATGTCTTCAAAAGGTCTATGTCCATATGAAAGCGCTCAGCCACCCGCTCGGCAACGCTCGTGTAGCCAAGATGTTTCATCTTAGCTTGCTTGGCATAATCTCTTGGAATGCTCTCGACGAGATCGGAGGTATCGTTCGGCGTAATGACATAGGCACCGATCACCTGTTTGTCGTCCTGCAGCAGAGACAGCATCTGCGGATCGACTTTGCCGTCGACCGGGAGACCCCGCATGATCTCGAAGCCAGCGATCGCCTTGAGGACATTGTCACCGTAAATGCCGTCGATCACGCCGGGTGACGAGCCGGCGCGATCAAGCAGAACCTGAAGATGGATGATTGCCGGATCAGGCGTCGCCGATTTTCCTGTAGAGGGGACCGGAGAGATGTCGCCGATCGAAGCGTTGTTAATAGTCTCGGCCGCAAGTTGCTGGGCGTTCCCGGCACCGTAGATTGCGAGCCATATGAAGCCGCTGACGAGCATGGATTTGATCATGCTGATTAAATAACGGCAGACAAAAAAGTTCCTCCGGCGCCTTTTGTAACGCGCCGATATGGTCCGGCGCGAGTCACGTCAACAGCGTGACGCTCGGCCAGCCGCCGAATCCCGGCGATCATGTATTTCGTGATCTGGCTACGGCCTCGGCACGCATTGTGCGCCTGCTGTTAGGCAAGAGTGGAGCGGCGGCGGCCGTCAATTCTGGAATATCGCGTCATTCGCGGAGATCGGCCTGCCTCGAGGCTAGACTGCAGGCACTTTGATTTTCGATTTCGAACCGGTTTTGGCTGAAGGAACGGGAGGCGGTACGTCGCTCGCGCGCACGATCAGTTCCGCGCCGACCAGGACTTTGACCGGAGGTTGGCGGTCAGAGGATTTGACTATGTCGTCGAGGACAGTAACCGCCAGATTGCCGATCTTGCGCTTGGAAACCTCTATCGTCGTCAGCGACGGTTCCATGGTCGCGCTCTGCGGCAGGTTGTCGAAACCGATGACTGAAACCTCCTGCGGGATGCGAACATTAAATTCTCTCAGCGCACGGATCACGCCATAAGCTATGACGTCATTCGTGCAGAAATAGCACGGCGCCAGATCGATTCCTGAGCGCAGCAGTTCCACCATATCGCTGTAAGCGCCTTCGTAGGTCGATTCGATCGACAACACGTCTTCGTCACGTGGCGTTAAACCGAGGCGCGCCATATTCTTGAAATAGGCATCGCGGCGCAGCTTGAAGTTCGTCGTTTCGACATAGCTGGCAACAAAGCCGATGCGTTCGAATCCCGACTGCTTGAAGCGGGACAAGACCTTGAAGACCGCATCCTCGTTGTTCATGTCGACGAAATTGGCGTCTATTACGTCGTAATAGGTGTCGATGAAGACCGTCGGCAGACCGACCGCCTGGATCAGGCGAATGTCCTGCTCGGACAGTTCCGTCCCGAGCGCGATGACCCCGCTTACAGCAGAGCCGGTCAGGCTTTCGGCGATCTGGCTGATGGGTTGGCCCTCGAAGCTCACCACCTCGAGCTTGTACTTGCGCCTGCTCGCCTCCAAGGACATTCCGTCGATATAATCGGAAATGAACACGCTATGATCGCGGTTAACGGTATGTCCGTGCTTGGCGATCTTGAGGAAGCGCAGGGTCTCAGTGTCATCCGTGGCGGTCTTCGCCGCACGGGGCGTGTATTCCAGGCGGGCGACCGCTTCTAGAACCCGTGTCCTCGTCTCGCTGGTAATCTCGCCCTTGCCGTTTAACACCAGCGAGACGGTCGCCGGCGAGACACCCGCCTGGGCGGCAATATCCCGGATGGTGAGCTTCTTCTTCATGGCTGCAGATAGCTTTCAAAAGGGGCGTCAGCAAAAGCGTTTAGTAAACGTCGGACTTTGATCTTCAACGCCTATGCCAAAAATCTCGTGTCCGCAACGATAAAATTACCGCGATTACGCCCTTGACACGGGAAAAGCTTCGTTCAATCATTTAGTGAATAGGCGTTATGTTTACTAAACGTGGTAGGAGGAGACCATGCGGAGGACTGGAGCCCAGCTGACGATGCTGCTCGTTATCAACGCGGCACTGCTCATTGCTGGCGCGGTGATCTCGGGGGGCTCTTTCCTCTCGCTGTTCAACATTCAATCGATGGCGAGCCAGTTGCCGGAGATCGGTCTCCTGGCGATCGGCGTCATGCTGGCGATGTGCGCCGGCAACGGTGGCATCGACCTCTCCGGCATTGCGCTCGCCAACCTCTCGGGCGTTGTTTCGGCGGTGATCGTCTCATCGGTGATTTCAAGCACGGACAATCAGGCAGCTTACAGCCTCGCCTTCATCCTGGTCGCGCTACTTGCCGGCCTTGCCGGCGGCCTCGTCAACGGGCTCTTCATATCAAAGCTCAACATCACGCCCATCCTGTGCACGCTTGGCACGCAGATGGCGTTTACCGGTCTTGCCGTCGTGGTGTCGGGCGGCAAGGCTGTGACCGTCGGCAGTCCGGACCTCCTGTCGAGCCTCGGCAACGATATGATCGCGGGTGTTCCGATCAGCTTCGTGATCTTCATTCTCGTGGCCGGGCTCATTGCAGCCGCCCTGAAATTCACGCCTTATGGACTTTGGCTGATGTTGCTCGGCACCAACCAAAAGGCTGCCGTTTACGCGGGTTTTCCGAAGACCGGCGTGTTGATCGCCACTTATGCAGTGAGCGGCACATTGTCAGGTCTTGCGGGCGTCATCATTGCCGCGCGCAACGTCAATGTGAAGTTCGACTATGGAAGCTCCTATCTGCTGATCGCCATCCTGATTGCGGTGATGGCCGGCGTGCGGCCGGAAGGCGGTTATGGGCGCGTCGTCTGCGTCGTCCTCAGCGCCATTGCGCTGCAGTTGATGTCGAGCCTGCTGAACTTCGGTGGCCTGTCCAACTTCGTGCGTGACCTCGCCTGGGGCGCGCTGCTCTTGGCCTTTCTTGCCGTCGGTCGCTACGACCTGACAGGCTTCATCGCCCCCAGGCGGCGGGCGTCCAGCAATTCGGGTGCCACTCCCTCGAGCACCGGAAGATGAGGATTGAGGGAATAATACTGAGGAGGAAAACATGACAAACAACGTGAAGAAGCTTCTTGCCGGTTCGGCGATTGCAGCATCCCTGGTGGGCGTTTTCGCCGGCACGTTGGCGGCGCAAGACAAGCCGGTCATCGCGACCGTCGTCAAGATCAGCGGCATCCCGTGGTTCGATCGCATGAACACCGGTGTCGAAGCGTTCCAGAAGGCGAATGCCGATGTGGTCGCGACCCAGAGCGGTCCGGCAACGGCCGATGCTGCTCAGCAGCTCCAGATCATCCAGGACCTTATCGCGAAGGGCGTCAATGCACTCGCCGTCGTGCCGATGGACCCTGCCGTGCTTGAAGGAACATTAAAGCGCGCGATCGATCGCGGTATCGTCGTGGTCACCCACGAAGCCGATAACCAGTCGAATACCAATGTCGATGTCGAAGCCTTCGACAATGCCGATTACGGCAAAGCTCTCAACGCGCGCCTGGCACAATGCATGGGCAACAAGGGCAAATGGACGACTTTCGTCGGCTCGCTCGGCAGCCGCACGCATATGCAATGGGTCGGTGCCGGCGAAGAAAACGCCAAGCAATATCCTGAGATGCAGCTCGTCGATCCGAACAACGAGTCTTTCGACGATGCGAATGCCACATATGAGAAGGCCAAGGAAATCCTGCGCAAGCACCCCGACATCAAGGGCTTCCAGACCTCTGCCGGCAACGACGTGCTCGGTGTCGGTCGCGCAATCGACGAAGCGGGCCTCAGCGGCAAGGTGTGCCTTGTCGGCACCGGTCTGCCGAACCCGTCTGCCGATCTCCTGGAATCCGGCGCCATTACGGCAATCGGCTTCTGGGATCCGCAGAAGGCCGGCATGGCGATGAACGCGATCGCCAAGCTGCTTCTTGAAAAGAAGGAAGTCACCGACGGCATGGATCTTGGCGTCGAGGGCTATTCCAAGGTGTCGGTCAAGAAGGGTCCGGGAACAGGACTACTCGTGGTCGGTAACGGCATGGTTCTGGCTGACAAGGCCAACTACAAGGAACACCTCTTCTAGACATTCTCCCAGGACCGGCCGGAACAGCACCGCGTGGGGCTGTTCCGGCCGCGACTGCCGTGCGTTTGCGCACGATGATGTTGGAAGGATGCAGACGAGATGACGGACGAATTGACTACTGGCGGCGCCGGCCGCCGATTTCTGGAGCTGCGCAACATCCATAAGCGGTTTGGTGGCGTGCACGCGCTTCGTGGCATCGACCTGGCGCTTGATTTGGGTGAGGCCTATCATCTGCTCGGCGAGAATGGTTGCGGCAAGAGTACCGTGATCAAGATCATGTCCGGGGCACATCCGCCAAGTGAGGGCGAGATCGTGCTCGACGGCAAGATCCTTACGTCGCTCTCACCAATCCAGTCGCTCGCTGCCGGCATCGAGACGGTCTATCAGGACCTGTCGCTGATTCCGAACCTCACGGTGGCCGAGAACGTTGCGCTGAACGAGCAGCTTGTCAGTGCTTGCGGCAGGCTTGCCAGACTGTTCGACAGAACCCGGCTGCGTGAGACAGCCGAAAAGGCGCTGGCGACCGTCGGTCTTCCGACCGACCGCGCCTTCCTGAACACCATCGTGTCCGATCTGCCGCTCGCCGCTCGCCAGCTCGTGGCAATCGCGCGCGCCATCGCAACGCGCGCCAAGCTCGTCATCATGGACGAACCGACGACCTCGCTGACCCGGCGCGAAGTCGACAATCTGATCCGCGTTGTCGAACGGCTGCGCTCGGAGAATGTCGCCGTGCTCTTCGTCACCCACAAGCTCGACGAATGTTACCGCATCGGCGGCCAGGCGATCGTCTTTCGCGACGGCCAATGCGTCGCTCAGGGCCCGATTGCGACATATAGCAAGAAGCAACTCGCCGAACTGATGACCGGCCGCTCGATCGACGCGCAGCGCTATCGCACGGCAAATCCGGTAGAAGATGAACTCTTCAAGCTCGATCGTCTTGCGGCCCCCGGTCTTCATGGCGTCAGCCTTACGCTTCGCAGGGGCGAGATCCTCGGCATTACGGGTCTTGCCGATTCTGGCCGTAACCAACTCGCCATGGCCATCACAGGCGTGCAGCCGGCGACCTCCGGCACAATGACGCTTGCCGGCAAGCAATTGACGGTCCGCCGTCCGGCCGATGCGATCGCACAGGGGATCGGCTACGTCCCTGAAGACCGGCTGGCCGAAGGCCTCTTCCTCAACAAGTCGATCCTGGAAAACGAGATCGCCCTGGTTGTTGCCAAGCTCAGCAACGCTTTCGGCATTGTCGACAAGCACGAAGGTCGCCGCCTGGCCGCGAAACTGTCTGACGACATGCGCCTTAATACGAGGGATCTCGACCTCCCGGTCGGGGCGTTATCGGGCGGCAACCAGCAGCGCGTGCTGATCGGCCGCTGGCTTTCCATTGCCCCGAAGCTTCTGGTGCTGCACGGCCCGACCGTGGGTGTCGATGTCGGCTCTAAGGACACGATCTACCGCGCCATTCAGCAATTGGCTGAAGCCGGCATGGGGCTGATCATCGTCAGCGACGATCTGCCGGAACTCCTGCAGAATGCCGACCGCATCCAGGTGATGAACGGCGGCCGCATCGTGGCCACCTTCGACGCCGCATCCGCGAGCGAAGACGACCTCTACAGGGCCATGCTGGCATCCAATCCGGAGACCGTTCAATGACTGCATCACGCACCGAAGCACTGCAGGAGAGCCCGGCGCATAGCCGCTCCCTCGGCCTTGGCGGATTGATCCGGCGACGGCCGGAAACCATCACCTTCATATTGCTGGTGGCAATCTGCATCACTGTCGCAGTGATCAATCCCGCCTTCTTGCAGCCATCGACGCTGATCGACATCGGCCGTGCAAGTGTCGTCATGGGTCTTTTTGCACTCGGCGTCTTCATCATCCTGGCTGCCGGCGGCATCGATGTGTCCTTCACCGCCATTGCCGCCTTCACGATGTATTCGATGACGGTTCTCGTCCAAAGCCATCTGCCGGGCATCCCGATCGCGCTCGTGCTCTTGATGTCGATCGCAGGTGGAGCACTGCTCGGAATCGTCAACGGTCTGCTCGTCCATCACCTTGCCGTGCCGTCGCTGATCGTGACGATCGGCACGCAATATCTCTTCCGCGGTATCCTGCTCTCCTTCATCGGCACGGTCTGGATCATGTCGCTGCCGCCGCAGATGGGAGCCTTCGGGCGACTGCCACTTTTCCAGTTCGAGGCAGCCAATGGTGCGACGATCACCTTGCCGGCCTACTTCCTGGTCCTGCCCGTCGCCGCCATCCTGACCTGGTTCATTCTGAACCGGACGTTGATGGGGCGCGCCATTTTCGCCGTCGGCGGTAACGCCGATATCGCCAGCCGCCTCGGCTATGATCTCAAGACGATCCACATCTTCCTGTTCGGCTATGCCGGTGCGCTCGCAGGCCTTGCCGGCATCATCCATGTTTGCGCCAATCGCCAGGCCAATCCCTTCGATCTCGTCGGCACCGAGATCAACGTCATCGCGGCCGTCGTGCTCGGCGGCGCGAAGATCACCGGCGGAACCGGCACAGTGCTTGGCACCATTCTCGGTGTTCTGCTCGTCGTCGTCATCAACAGCGTGCTGGTCATGGTCGGCATTCCGAGCACATGGCAGCGCCTCGTCGTCGGCGTCTTCATCCTGCTTGCTGCCGCCTTCTTCGTAACCCGACAGAAAAACCGATAGAACCAGATCCCGAGAGGAACCCATGAAAAAATTCCTGAACGAGCCAGTCACTTTCGTCGATGAGATGCTGGAAGGGATCTATGCAGCCCATCCGCAGGTCACCTATGTCGCAGACGACAAGAGATGTCTCGTTACATCAAGACTAAAGCCGGGCAAGGTCGGTATCGCCACCGGCGGCGGATCCGGCCACCTTCCGCTGTTTCTCGGCTATGTCGGCGACGGCATGCTGGACGGGGCTGCCGTCGGCGGTGTCTTCCAGTCACCGAGCGCCGAGCAGATGCTGCAGGTCACCAAGGCGATCGACCAGGGTGCGGGCGTTCTCTACATCTACGGCAACTACAGCGGTGATATCATCAATTTCGACATGGCTGCCGAACTCGCCGATCTCGAGGATATCAAGGTCCGCCAGGTCGTCGGCAATGACGACGTGGCTTCGTCTATCGTGGGCGAGGAGCAAAAGCGGCGCGGTGTCGCCGGCATCTTCTTCATCTACAAGGCCGCCGGTGCTGCGGCTGCCAAGGGCCTGTCCCTCGACGAAGTGTCGCGGATCGCCGACAAGGCGCGGCTTCACACCCGGACCATGGGTGTCGCGCTTTCGAGCTGCGTGGTGCCCGAGATCGGCCATGCGACCTTCTCGATCGGCGAGGACGAGATGGAAATCGGCATGGGCATCCATGGCGAGCCGGGCATCAGCCGCAAAAAGCTCGCCTCGGCCGATGCCGTGATCGATGAAATGATGGAGCGCATCTTCGCCGAGCAGGACTATAAGAGAGGCGACAAAGTCGCTGTCCTGGTCAACGGCCTCGGCGGCACGCCGATGGAGGAACTCTATATCCTCTTCCGCCGGGTCTCCCAGCTTCTTGGCGAACGCGGCGTTACCGCCAAACATGTATTCGTCGGCGAATTCGCGACCTCGATGGAAATGGCAGGCGCGTCCGTCTCGATCCTTCATCTCGATGACGAACTCGACCCTCTGATCGGCGCGCCGGCCAATACGCCCTTCTTCAAGCACTATTCCGCATGAGGTGCACCATGGATGCCATCAAGCCCGCCGACCTGATCCGCCTGTTCGAGACGTGGAAGGGTCTCTTTGTAGAGCAGCGTGACTATCTCATTTCGCTCGACGGCAAAGTCGGCGACAGCGATCTCGGGATCACCATGAGCAAGGCCTTCAGCGCTGCTGCCGATACTGTCGCATCCGAGGGCGAGGCGGCCGGCATCGCCAAGCTCTTGCGCAGTGCCGGCGCGATCATGGCAAGGACCGCCCCGTCGACAATGGGGACGCTGACCGCGACGGGTTTCCTGCGGGGAGCCAAGGCGGTTGAGGCGGCCGACAGGTTGGGAACAGTCGAGCTTGCAGCCTTCTGGCGTGCGTTTCGCGATGGCGTGGCGGAGCGGGGTAAGGCGAAGGTGGGTGACAAGACGATTCTCGATGTCCTCGATCCGATCGCGACCACGCTTGAGGCAGAAGCAGCAGCAGGGACATCGCTGAACCAGGCGCTGACATCCGCAAAGGCTGCAGCCGAGGCCGCCCTCGAAGGCACTAAGGCGATGGTTGCTCAGCATGGCAAGGCAGCAGCTTTCCAGCAAAAGACGGTCGGGCTGCAGGACGCGGGTGCCACGGTCGGCTTCTTGCTGATCGAATCGATGGCTGAATTCGCCTCGGCCTAAACCGGCTTGCTGCAGGAGCCGCTCGGGATCCGGGTGGCTCGTCATCCGAAGTTGCCGGTCATCGGCAAGCATGTACAACTATCGTGGAGAAAGTGATGCCGGCCCTGGCGCTGATACATACGGTCGTTTCGCTGCCGGCTGTTTTTCAGCCGCTCGTGGCCGCCGCCCTTCCCACGTGGTCGTCATTCAACATCGTCGACGAAAGCCTGTTGCAGAACACGCTGCGAGAAGGCGCATTGTCACAGCAGACCAGGCAGCGCCTGGCGAATTACATTTTCTCGGCGGCCGCAGCCGGCGCGGATGCCGTTGTCGTGACCTGTTCGACGCTCGGTAATGCGGTCGACGATATCGTGAGCCTGTCATCTGTTCCGCTGTTTCGCATCGATCAGGGCATGGCCAACGAGGCGGTGACGATCGCCAACCGGATTGGCGTCCTTGCGACATTGCCGACGACCCTCGAGCCGACCGGAACGGCAATCCGGAATGCTGCGGCTGCGGCCGGCAGGGATTGCACGCTCACCGAAGTCCTTTGCGACGGCGCCTTCGCGCGGCTTTCAAGCGGCGATCGTGCCGCCCACGATCGCATGGTGGTGGAAGGCTTCAACCAGCTTGCACGCGAGGTTGATATCATCGTCCTTGCGCAGGCATCGATGACCCAGTCGCTGGTCTCGCTTGCCTCCCCGCCAGTGCCCTTTCTGACCAGCCCGCAGCTCGGCATCGCCCATGTGGCACGGGAACTCGCATCTCATTCCAGCTGACCGGCAGACGAGCGACAATCGCGCAAAGGACTTTCGGAGGATCGTTATGCAGTACAGGACACTTGGCCATTCGGGATTGAAGGTCTCGGCGATCAGCATGGGCACCTTCTCGTTCGGCGGCGAAGGTGATTTCGCCATGGTCGCCCGACAGGGTGTGAAGGAAGCGCAGCATCTCGTCGATGCCTGTATCAATGGCGGCGTCAATCTCTTCGACACGTCCAACATGTATTCGCTTGGGCGATCGGAAGAGATCCTCGGCGAAGTCCTGGATGGGCGACGCGACAAGGTGCTGATTTCGTCCAAAGCGCGCATGCGCATCGGCGACGGACCGAATGATGAGGGCGTGTCACGCTATCACCTGATCCGCGAATGCGAACGCAGCCTCAAGAGACTGCGCACCGATCACATCGATATTTATTTCATGCATGAATGGGATGGGCTGACGCCCGTCGAAGAGATGCTGTCGGCCCTCGATACGCTCGTGCGCCAGGGCAAGGTCCGCTATATCGGCTGCTCGAACTATTCGGGCTGGCACATCATGAAGGCTCTGCATGTCGCGGAGATCAAGAATTATCCGCGGTTCGTCACCCAGCAGATCCATTATACGCTGGAGGCCCGCGAGGCCGAATACGAGCTTTTACCGATCTCCGTCGACCAGGGATTGGGGGTGATGGTCTGGAGCCCGCTCGCCGCCGGCCTTCTTTCCGGGGCCTTCGGTCGAGACAGGTCGCCCGAAACCTCCCGCCAGTCGGCCGGTTGGAGCGAGCCGCCAATCCGCGACCAAGAGCGGCTCTGGAACATCATCGATGTGTTGGACGCGATCGCAAGCGAGCGCGGGATCACGGCGGCGCAGGTCGCCTTAGCGTGGACGCTTTCGCGTCCGGCTATCGCCTCCCTCGTTGTCGGCGGACTTTCCGAAAAGCATTTCAAGGACAATATCGCAGCCGCCGAGGTGAGCCTGGAGGAAAACGAGCTCAAGCGGCTCAATGAGGTCAGCCGTCTGCCTTATGTCTATCCCTATTGGCACCAGCACAATTTCGCCAAAGAGCGGTTCTGCCAGGCCGATTGGGCCCTGCATGCCGACTACGAAGATCTTGGCAAGGTATAGTCAAGTCAAGATCATCTTATCCGCGGACGCCTTGTCTGTCAGCCGCACTAGGATCGGCGTTATACGAGGGAGCGGGTACTCAAATCCCTGACCCGTCGAGCTGCTGATCGTCGTCGCCTTCCCAGGGCGAGGGCATCGAGGCGCGATTGAGATTGGCCGAGGGCATCGGCATCCAGCACTTCAGTTCCGGCTCGGCATATTCGATGATGTGCCCGGGCGAGGAATCGGAGGCACGCCAGCCTTCTCCACCGAACTGATCGCCATTCGACCAATATGCGAGGTCGACTTCTGCCGGCCCCTGTTCGGACGCGCGAATCGTCACCAGGATCCGGCTGCCGTCTTTCGGTGCGCTGGCCATGTGGCGCCAGCCGTCTCGCTCGTCCATCGTTTTCCTCCTGCCCTGCCGCAGATTGCAACTGTCGCCTCACCATCGAAAGCGGTCAACTCAAACTTTGCAGAGCCATCCTCGATCAGGGCTTTACGGCACGAACCGAAATCGACAACTGCACGCAATGCCCTTGCAATCCTCCATCCACAGCCTAGCCACATCGTTCCGCGACGCAAGCGATTGCCGACCGTCCTGATCAATGGCATGACTGGCGCAAACACCGGGCCGAAGGCATCACCGGATCGTTCCGCGCGCGACGGCTAGGGGGCGATTCGGCAAGAATGGGCGATTGGCTTGAAGCCCGGAGAGCTCCTGAGGGGACATGACATTGATGCCGAAAGCCGCCGCAGCCAATAAACGTGCTCTTGCGTACCTGTCTTGGCCATTGGTGTTTTTCTTCGGCTTGGCAGGCGCCCATTTCGCCTTCTCCGGCCATTATCCGTTGGTCGCATTCGGCGCCGTCTATGTGGGCGCGGTGGCTCTGCTCTTTCTGCTCGAGCGCATCATTCCCTATGAAGAGCGCTGGCTCGAGCCGGATGGCGAGACGGCGAATGATATTGCCCATACGGTTTTGACCAAGGGGCTGGTCGAGCTTGCAGCGCTCGCGGGCGTCATGTTTCCAATGGTCGCCGCCCGCCTGCTGCAGCCGATCGCGGCGATGCAGTTCAGCCTCTGGCCGTCACATTGGCCGATGTTTTTCCAGGCTTCTCTCGCTGTCATCATAGCCGAGTTCGGCCTCTACTGGGCACATCGCATCGCCCATGAGCGCTTGTATTTCTGGCGCTTTCATGCCCTGCATCACAGCGTCACCCGCCTCTGGGTCATCAATACAGGGCGCTTCCATGTCATCGATTCCCTCTTCAAGGTGGCGCTGAGCCAGATCCCGCTCTATCTGCTCGGCGCGCCGCTGCAGGCCTTCTGGTGGCTCGGTGCGGTCACGGCCTTCATCGGCATCCTGACCCATTGCAATGTCGATATGCGCACGGGCCTTTTCGACCTCGTCTTCTCGACGCCCAGGCTTCACCGCTGGCACCATTCGAAGGATCTCCGCGAGGGCAACACGAATTACGGCGAGAACATCGTGCTCTTCGACCAGCTGTTCGGCACCTATTTCAATCCGGACCGGCCGTCGTCGACGGATATCGGCATCAAGGGCCAGATCGCTCCCGGCTTTCTCAGCCAATTGACGCAACCCTTCACGAAGGACGGCGTGCGTCAGATTCTCGGCCGTCAGGCCAAGCGCAGCTGACACTAGAACCCGTTCCCGGCCGTCATCTTTCTATGACACGCCGGCTGTAATAGCCTGCGAACTTCGACGGAAACGGACAGGACGCCGATGACGACGTTGAAACAGGTCGCGCTGAGAGCCGGATGTTCGATGGCAACGGCAAGCCGGGTGCTGAACCTCAGCGGTCCGGTCAGCCAGGCTGCCGCCCTTCGCGTGCGCCGTGCTGCGGCCGAGGTCGGCTATCGTGCGGCGGTGCCGTCGACGCGCAGCGGCCGCCGGCCGGTCATCGGTGTGCTGGTGCCGAGCGTTACCAATCCGGTCTTTGCCTCGTCGCTGTCGGGTATCCAGAACCGAATGCTGGTTGCCGGCCATAGCGTTCTGATCGCCCAGTCCAATTACGATCCAGACCAGGAAGCAGACGCCGTGGCCGGGCTTTTGAGCGAGCGGCCGACGGGACTGATCCTCACCGTCTGCGATGCCCTCACCAGCCCGGTTTTGGCACAGGAACTGCCGCCCACCGTGCTGCTCGGCAATCCGCCGTCTCCGCGGTTCCCGGCTGCCGTTACCGTCAACAACTACGCGGCAGGCTGCCATCTCACCGAATATCTCTTGTCGATGGGGCACCGGCGCATCCTTTACGTCTCCGGCAGCTTCAAGGCCTCGGATCGTGCGCTTCTGCGCTACCGCGGCTATCTGCAGACCATGGAGGCGGCCGGTGTCGCGCCGCTCGAAGCCGTAGAGGTCTCCTTCGTCAGCGGCTACGACCAGATGGATCTCGGCGAGGCGCTGCGCGCCTTTGCGCCGACCGCAATCATCGGCTCGAACGATCTGATCGCGCTCGGCGTCATTGGCGCTATCCACCGCGAGGGCCTGCGTGTGCCCGACGATGTCTCCGTTGCCGGTTTCGACGGCATCGCCATCGGCAAGCTCATCAATCCGACGCTGACATCGATCGAAATGCCCGACCTCAGCATGGGCGCGACAGCCGCTTCGCTGCTGCTGGATATCGTCGAAAACGACGCGCCGCTGCGGCATCTGGAATTGTCCCACGCGCTGCATGCGGGCGGCACGGTCCGCAACCTCGGAAAAGACGAAACCGCCGCACCCGAGGGATGCGGCGGTTCCGGATCGACGCCGCGGGCGGCCTAGCCTGCGACGTCAGTTTCTGCAATTAGCTGCGCGGCAGCATGCCTTCGACGTCGGAGGCTGCGTCGTCGAGGGCTTCCTTCGGCTCGGCCGAACCGTCGACGATGCGCGACAGGTTGTCGACGATCGTCTGGGTGACCTTGACGCCGTTGGTGCCCGGGAAGGCATACCACGGGATCATGCGCGGCATCTGGCTGAGGCCCGCCTGGAAGAGTGGGTTCTTCTTATAGAAGTCGCCGAGATATTCGGCCGACTTGGCGGCAAGTTCGTTGTTCGGAACGTAGCCGGTGCCGGGAACGACGACCGAGGCGCCATAGGGGCCGGCCGCGAACTTGGCGAACTTCCAGGCGGCTGCCTGCTTGTCTGCATCCTTGGTGAGGATGACGACGGCATTGCCGCCGGTCGGCAGATGGCCTTTGTCGGGATCGATCAGCGGGATTTGGGCGGTGCGCAGATCGAACTTGGTGCCGACATTCTTGATCGTGTTGACGAGTGCGCCGGTGGTCTGGAATTCGAAGCCGACTTTGCCGGCCGCGAAGGCCTGTTCACCGGCTGCCTTGGTGAAGACCGGCATGCCGCCTTCCTTGACGAAGCGGCTGATCAGTTCGACGGCTTTCTGGCCTTCAGGACCGTTGAAGGCGACCTTCTGCTCGTCGTCGCTCAGCATCTTCCCGCCGGCGCCGAAGAGGAGGGCGGAGAACATCCAGTCGTCACCCTGCCAGCGGAAGTCCATGCCGTCGACGCCGTTGCCGAGTGCCTTGATCTTGCCGGCGAGCGCGATCACTTGATCCCAGGTCTTCGGCGGGCTATCCGGATTGCCGCCGGCTGCCTTCACGAGATCGGCATTGTAGTACATGATCGGGTTGGAGGTCGCGAAAGCCAGGCCAACCTGCTTGCCGTTGACCTGCGCGAGCTTCAGGATCGTATCCGAGAAGCCCTGCTCGGCCATATTGCCTTCTTTCTGGACGAGCGGCGTCATGTCGATGGCGACATTGCGCTCGTTCAGCATGCGCAGGCGGTTCAGGCCGATGAAGGTGATGTCGGGCATTTCGGACGTGCCGGCCTGACGCAGGATCAGCTGGATGCCGTCTTCATAGGTTGCCGAGGGGGCGGCGAACTGGATCTTGATATCAGGGTTTTCTTCCATGAACTTCTTCGAGATCGTGTCCATCACGTCCTTGAAGAAACCCGGCATCGGGTAGTGGATCGTCAGCGTCGTTTCGGCATGGGCCGGCATTGCTGCCGCCACGGACAGAGCCGCTGCTGCGAGGAACTGGGTGAAATGCTTCATCGCTCGTTCTCCTGGGTTTAACCGGTCAGCCTTTGAGACCGGTCATGGTGATGCCCTCGACGAAGCGTTTCTGTGCGAGCAGGAAGGCCGCAACGAGGGGAATGGTAATGATGATGGTGGCGGCCATCAGCGCGCCGTAATCGTCGCCGGCTTCCGCGGCGCGGAAGTTCATGAGGCCGAGCGGCGGAGTGGCATAGCCTGGCTTCGAGATGACGATCAGCGGCCAATAGAGGTCGTTCCAGTGGGCGACGACCGAAAAGATCGCGAAGGCCGTTACTGCCGGCCAGGCATTCGGCACGATGACGCGCGAGACGATGCCGAGCTCCGACATGCCGTCGAGACGGGCGGCATGGATTAGATCGTCAGGCATGGCGCGGAAGAACTGCAGGAACAGGAAGATCGCGAATACCGAAATGGTGAAGGGGGCGACCAGCGCCGTATAGCCGTTGAGCAGCGACAGGCTGTCGAAGGCAACATAGAGCGGCAGCGCCGTCGCATGGATCGGCACCAGCAGGCAGAGCAGGACCAAAACCATCATCAGCCGGGCGGCGCGGAATCTCAGCTTCGCCATGGCGTAGGCGCAGGGGATTGCGACCAGCACCTGGAAGACGAAGATCAGCGTGCAGACCACAAGACCGTTCCAGAGCAATGTGCCCATCGCCACCTTGTCGAGCGCCTTGGCAAAATTCTGCACGTAGAAGAAATGCGTCGGGATCAGCGACAGCGCCGCCGTGAAGATATCGTCCTGCGACTTGCCCGCTGCCGAGATCATGAAAATGTAGGGCGCGAGGAAAATGACGGCGCCGACGATGAGCAGCGCCAGGCGGATAAGCCGGCCGAGGGTGAAGCGGGGGCTCGTCTTCATGAATAGTGCACCCGCCGGTCGAGGAAGCGGTATTGCAGGAACATCATGACGACGAGAATGGCGAGGAAGACCACCGTCATGGCGGAGGCATAGCCGACCTTCATGTAGACGAAACCCTCCTGATAGATGGTGAAGAGCAGGATTTCGGAGGCGTGATTAGGACCGCCATCGGTTAGCGTCTTCACAGTTTCGAAGGTCTTCACCGCATTGATGATGCTGATCGTGGTGACGAAGAGCGCCGTCGGCCCGAGCATCGGCCAGGTGACGAGGAAGAAGCGGTCGAGCGAGGATTTGGCACCGTCGATCTCGGCGGCGGCATAAAGCTCGCGCGGGATCGCCGTCAGGCCGGCGAGAAACAAGACCATGTTGAATCCCACCGTCTGCCACACGCCGATGATCGACAGGCTGTAAAGCGCAGCCGCCGAAGAGCCGAGCCAGTTTGGTTTCGGCAGGCCTGCGAGACCGAGCAGCGCATTGAGCGGGCCGATGGTCGGGTGAAAGAGATATTGCCAGACGGTCGCCATGGCGACGATCAACGAGACGGCGGGCAGGAAGTAGGCGGTGCGAAAGAAGCTCTTTCCCCAGCCCTCGCTCTCGATCAGCATGGCGACGCCGAGGCCGAGCAGGATCGAGACGGGTGCGACAATCGCCGTATAGACCGTCGTGTTCCATAGGGATTTGCGGAAGGTGCGGTCGGTGAAGAGCTCGACGTAGTTCTCGAAGCCGACGAAGCGGATCTTGCCGACGCCGAGTTCGAAATCGGTAAAGCCGAGAACGAGAACTGCGACGATCGGCAAGAGCACGAAGAGGATGATCAGGACGATCGCTGGCAGGGCCAGCAACCAAGCAGTTCGCGCCTCGCGGTGCTCATGCCGGACGGAGGAAGCGACCGGCCGAATCTCGCCTGCGGCGATACTAGCCATGGGCCTTCTCCCTGCTGGCGTTGGCCGCAACGGCTGCGGCAGGAAGCCGGCGTCCGTCCGCCGCAAAGACCATGGCCTTATCAGGGGCGAAGGAAAGCCCGACGGCCGTGCCGGCGGCAAGGCCCGCAGCTTCGGTTGGCGCGAGCTTGGCAAGCACGATCTCGCCAATTGCATTCAGCCGGCAGAACAGGATCACCTCGAAGCCGAGGAATTCCATGCGCTCGATACGGGCGGGCAGCGAGATCTCGCCGTCTGCGGCAAGCCGCATGAATTCCGGACGGATACCGATCGTCACGTCGGGGCCGGATGACGCCGGTTCGTCCAGTGCCAGCCTGATATTGCCAAAAGCGACCGCTCCATTCTCGACGCGTGCCGGCAGCAGATTGATGCGTGGCTGGCCGACGAAGCGGGCGACCTCGACATGGGCGGGATCGTCATAGATGACCTGGGGTGCTGCAAGCTGCAGCAGCTGGCCGCCGATCATCACGGCGACACGATCGGCCATGGAGAGCGCTTCGGCCTGATCGTGGGTGACGTAAACCGTCGGGACACCGGCGCGGCGATGTAATTCGACGATCTCGCCGCGGGCATGAACGCGCAGATTGGCGTCGAGGTTCGACAGCGGCTCGTCCATCAGGAAGACGCTCGGATGGCGCACCATGGCGCGGGCAAGTGCGACGCGCTGCCGCTGGCCGCCAGACATCTGGCCAGGCTTGCGATCCAAGAGATGGTCGATCTTCAGCGCCTTGGCCATTTCCTGCACATCGCGCGAAATCCCTGTCCGAATGGCGCGGTAGCCGGGCATGATCGGACCGAGGAAGGGCAGGCGCTGCGCACGGCTCAAGCGCCGCATGGCGAGCGGCACGGCGATATTCTGCCCTGCGGTCAGATGCGGATAGAGCGCGTAGGACTGGAAGACCATGGCGATGTTGCGGTCGGCGGCGGCCACATCGGACATTTCCCGTCCGCCAATGACGATCTCGCCGCTATCGGCATGGTCGAGGCCGGCAAGGATCCGCAAGAGCGTGCTCTTGCCACACCCCGAGGGACCGACCAGCGCGATGAATTCGCCCGGCTGAACGTCGAGGCTAATATTCTTGAGGATGGCACTGTCGCCATAGGATTTGCTGATGGCCGAAAGCGACAGCGCGCTCATTGCGCCGGCTCCTTCTGCACCTTGTGAGCCTCGTGCGGATAGACTTCGGCCACGACGTCATCGAGCACATGGGCCGTCATGCCGGGAACGACCACGATCTCGCTCGCAGCCTCGTCGCCGAGGTCGTGAAGCACAGCGCCGATCAGCTTTTCGCCCGACATTTCGCGCTCCATCGTACCGATGATGAAGGAAGCGGCCGGACCCCAGACGAGCGACGTGTCGTTGTAGCGTCCCTTCCAGGCCCAATGCAGGTGGCCGCTGGCATAAAGCGCGACATCATGGACGGCGATCAGATCGTAGAGGCGCCGGCGCTGGGCCGGGCGAATGCTCCAATAGCCGGTATCGCCTTCATCTGGCGTGTCGACGAAGAGCGGCTTGTGGGCAAACATTGCGACGCGCCGGCCGGCGCGCGTGACAAGCGCCTTTTCCAGCCAGTCGAATTGCTCTTCCTGCTCGTCGTTCTCCATGCCCATCAGCAGGCTGTCGAGGCCGATGAGGCGCCAGTTACCGGCATCTTCCAGCCAGTAGTCGGGCCCAACGATGCTGCGCCAGCGATTGAGCCTTGTTGCATCGACCGGCTGAAGCGAACCCGGCAGATGGCCGACATCGTGGTTGCCGGGAACGATCAGCATGGGGATCGAAACCTGTCGCATCAGCTCAATGCAGAAGGTCAGGTCTTCATCCTTGTCGGCACCATCGACGGCGAGATCGCCGGTATGGATGACGAGATCGGCGCCGGTGCCGTTGATCCATTCGGCGAGTGGCTGCCAATTGCCATTGAAATGCGGGATCGACGGGCTGAAATGCGTGTCGGTGATCTGGACGATTTTCATGCCGGCGCTCCACGGTAAGGCCCGCAGCACGTTTCCGCCGGCAGGCATTGTTCATGACGCGTCTTTAGAGCGCCCCGGTGTCAGGCCGGTTACAAGCCTTTCCATCCTTGTTCCAATTGTGTCGTGGAATTGTCATGGAGGGTCGTGGTCATGCCCGGCGGCTGACCGTCCGAGAAGGTCCGGTCGAAGCATGTCGGGAAGAGTTGGCCGCGGCCAATTCCTCCTGACCACCCGAGTCCTGTTTGCTCGACGATCGTGGAGGCATTTCAGCTTGCGGAAAAGAAAGTCTTCGCACAGCGGTTAGCATCGACAAGCAAGTTCTCGGAAGTGTGCTCGCGTTCTCGAACTTTCTGCGAGCTGCCGCCGGAATTCTTTCTACACTTTCATACAATTTCCCGCTGTTTTCGAAACATGCCGGATACGTGGATCCCTCAGTTTCCTCCCCGTCAACTCATGTCGCGGAAAGCGACGGAACAGAGGAAATGTCCCATGTCGAAGATCGAAAAGGCTCCTGCTCGTCGCGTTCTTGCCGAGCGAATGATCGCATTGGCGGTCGGCTCGATGATGCTTGCCCCGGCCATATACGTGCTGCCGGCCCATGCCGCCGATACCGGGGCCGGCCTTGCTTCGACCGGCACGAATACAGATGAAAGCATCCGTCCCTTCAATTTCCATGTGCCGCAGGAACAGCTCGACGATCTGCGCCGGCGCATTGCCGAGACGCGCTGGCCGGACAAGGAGACGGTCGACGACGATAGCCAGGGTATCCAGCTGTCGCGGGTTCAGGAGCTCGTTCGCTATTGGGGCACCGACTACGACTGGCGAAAGGCCGAAGCGCAGCTTAATGCGCTGCCGCAGTTCATCACCAAGATCGACGGGGTCGACATCGAGTTCATCCACGTCAAGTCCAAGAACCCCAATGCGTTGCCCTTGCTTCTGACCCACGGCTGGCCGGGATCGATGTTCGAGTTCGTCAAGGCGATCGGTCCTCTCACCGATCCGGTGTCCTATGGAGGTCGTCCGGAAGACGCTTTCGACGTCATCATTCCGTCGATTCCCGGCTACGGCTTCTCGGGAAAGCCCACGGAAAGAGGCTGGGGACCGGATCGGACGGCGCGCGCCTGGGACGTGCTGGTAAAGCGGCTCGGCTATACGCATTACGTTTCTCAGGGCGGTGATCATGGTTCGGTCATATCCGACGCGCTCGCCCGCCAGGCGCCGAAGGGCCTGCTTGCCATCCATCTCAACATGCCGGCGACCATCCCGGGCAATCTCGTCAAGGCGATCAACAGCGGCGATCCCGCTCCGGCGGAGCTTTCGGCGCCTGAGCGGGAGGCGTTCCAGTCGCTCAGCACCTTCTTCGGCCGCAATGCCGCCTATGGAGCTATGATGGTGACGCGGCCACAGACGATCGGTTTCCCGCTCTCCGATTCTCCATCGGGCCTCGCGGCATGGATCTACGAGAAGTTTGCACAGTGGAGCGACAGCGACGGCGTACCGGAACGTGTTCTTTCGAGGGACGAGATGCTGAACGACATCACGTTGTACTGGTTGACGAATACCGGCGCCTCGGCGTCCCGTTTCTATTGGGAAAACAACAACAATAATTTCAGCGCCGAGGCCCAGAAGACGCAGGACATCAAGATCCCCGTCGGCATCTCCGTCTTCCCGAAGGAAATATACAAGGCGCCCGAAAGCTGGAGCAGGCAGGCCTATCCGACCCTCTACTACTATCATCAGGTGGCAAAAGGCGGTCATTTCGCGGCCTGGGAACAGCCCCAGCTCTTCGCCGAGGAACTGCGGGCAGCGTTCAAATCCGTCCGCTGATGCGATCCAACAAGCGAGATGCGGCCTTACCTCGAGGGCCGCATCGTATCCCTGAGTTTAGGCTCATAGCCTGAGATGCGCAGTTAATGGAGCTTACGTGACGGGCAACTTCAGGATGGATGACCGCCGCGATATCGGCGGATCACCTCGAAATACCCACCGGATTGATGAAGTCGATACCAGCGAAATCCCGCTCATTATCAGTCACGACGATGCAGTCATTTGCGCCCGCCACTGCGGCGATGATCATGTCGAGGCCGCTGCGGGGCTTGCCGGCAGCCTTGCCTTCGGCCATCAGCCGCGCCCAAATCAAGCCCGCTTTGTCGTCGAAGGGCAAGATGCGGCCCGCAAAAAGCGCCGGTGGTCCCTCGGCGCCGGAGAACCAGGCATCAAGGGCGTCCCGCTTCTTGCCGCGAGGACTTTCCAGGATGCCGCGGCGGATCTCCGCAACCGTCAGCGAGGCGATGAACAAATCATCGTCACGCTGGGCTGTCCACCATGCCAGCAGCGATTCCGATGGTCGCAGTTTGATGACGTTGCTGATTATATTTGTGTCGAGAAGGTATCGGGTCACAGATCGACCTTGCGCCCTTCCTCACGCGGTCGTGACAGATCGAGATCGGCTCCGACAAGCGGCGATCGGCGCAAGGCAGACAGAATTCCACCCGATTTGGGGGGGGCGGCGCCGACCAGTGCCTTCAGGGCCGTACGCGCTTCCTCCGCCTCCGGCCCGTCTTCCGCCAGATGGCGGGCGAGGGAGCGGATCAACTCTCTGTCGGACTCCAAGGCAATCACCTCGAACCGCTTGAAGCCGCGTTGAGTGAGGCGTTTACGGTATTTGTCGATGGCTTTCTTCTGAGCGGCATTGGCCATGGCGTTCTCCATGCCTATATCTGGATATATAGCCAATCTCGATTGTTCGGACAAGAAGCCGCTGGCCTGATGGCCTCGTTCGCTGCCAGACGTCTCCCTCGGCAGGCGATCGCTGCGGTCGTGACGTGTCCGTCCACCAGCAGTCGTCACCGGCGCCACTCGGCCGGCCATATTTTACCGATTTAGTTCTCGCGTCCTTAAGAGCCATCTGGCAAGCTTCTCCCGACGATGGAGAAACCATGACGCGCAGACAGTTCGCAACATATAGCAGCGTGTTCACCGCCCTGTTGATCGCTTTCATAGGCGGTTTTCCGTTTCTCCTTTATGCCGGTTTGAAAACGACGGCCTGCGCGGCCGATACGTGTGGTGCGGCAGCGCTGGTGTTCGCCCTGTTTGGCCGCATCATCCTGGTGTTCGTCTATGCTATTGCGATGCTGACACTTGTCGCCAGGCGATGTGCGCGTGCGGGATTGGGCGTCTTGTGGACGCTTGCCTCTCTGCTGTGGCTGCTTGTAGCCCGTGATGTGCTTCTCGCAGGGTTCAATTTCTGGGCTGCCGGTTTTTCCCTTGGCATATTGTCCTTCAGGTTTCCCGTGACGCTGGTTTTCCTCTTCGCCTTCGTCATCTTCCTTTCCTTCTGGAAAGGAGAGGATGAGAACCGTGCCAGCGCGCTCACGCTCCCCTGGCGGATTGCCGGCATCAGCGCGTTTGTCTCGGCGATCATTTCCGCGGTCGTGTCCATCCCGCTGATCGCGTCGTTCGGCTGGATCGTGGGCCTGCCCTCGGGATCCGGCGTTGAACTGATGTTTTTGATGGATCGCGTTCTGAGCCTTAGGGTCGGCCAGCATTGGATCACATATACGAGCGAGCTATGGGTGCTTCTGGTCGTCTTCATCTGCGCGCTGGCATATCTGATCTTCGACCAGAGACGCGCAGACCGACGATCGATGCCGTCGCATCCGAAACCCGCATGACGGTGGGATGAGGCCTGAGTTCAGCCCGACGATTGCGTTTCGCGGCTTTTATCACCTGACGATGTGAGCTGCTCGCGATGCCGGGCAATGAAGGTGCGGGACGCCGGCGAGCCTTCGCCCTTGCGATAGACCATCGCCACATCCAAGCCGGCGCCTTATCTCGTGTGGCTGATCGGCAGGCGGCAGTGAGGGCAGATCGTCAGCCGCGGGCCTGGCTCACGGCTTCCGCCAAGCGCAACGACGACAGGAAGTCGGCAAGTGGCATGGGGCGGGAGAAGAGGAAACCCTGGAGGTCGTTGCAGCCAGCGGCGACGAGAAAATCTCTCTGCCCTTCGGTCTCGACGCCCTCGGCCGTCGTCGCCTTGCCGAGCGTGCGGCTGAGCCCCAATATGGCAGAGACGATTGCTGCGCCCTCGGCTTGCGTTCCAAGCAAGCGGACGAAGGACCGATCGATCTTGATCCGGTCGATATTGAGCTGAATGAGGTGGCTGAGTGACGAGAAGCCGGTGCCGAAATCATCGAGCGCGATCCGGATCCCCTGTGATCGAAGCTTGCCGAGTGTGGCCTGTGCGTTCTCATCGATGTCGAAGAGCGCAGCTTCCGTCAGCTCCAATTCCAGCCGCGATGGTTGCAGGCCGGTTTCCGCCAGAATGGAGAGCACATGCCGGTCGAAATCCCGATGCTTGATCTGCGAGGGCGAAACATTGACTGCGACCGACATGTGGGCCGGCCAGCGCACAGCTGCCCGCGCGGCGCTCCTGAGCACCCATTCGCCCAACTGGTCGATCATGCCGGCCTCCTCGGCAATCGGAATGAATTTGTTCGGCGATAGCAGTCCCCGGGTGGGGTGGCGCCATCGGACGAGGGCCTCGGCGCCAGAGAGGCCACCGCGCGCCTCGGCGCGATGGACGCCCTGAAAAAAGACCTCCAGATGGCCGAGATCATCCGGGCGCAAATTGCCTGCGGGGGCCGGAAGGCTTTCCGGGTCTTCCAGCACCAGGCGTAGATCGTTCTTGAGGCTTTCACGTGCCTCGACCCTGTGATCCATGGAAGGATCATAGGCGATCACGCGCCCGCGCCCGCTGGTCTTGGCTTCGTAGAGCGCGACGTCTGCGCGCCGCAAAATCTCGCTGATCGCCTGGGTCGCATCCTGAAAGACAGCAATGCCTATCGAACAGCCTATGCGGACGACAATGTCGCCTCCGCGAAGCTGGAATGGCCGGCTCAGGGCTTCGATAATTTCGTTGCATAGCGCGACGTGGCCGTCGTCACCCTTCCGGATATCCGGAAGGAGCAGGGCAAACTCATCGCCGCCGACGCGGGCAAGCGTGTCACCTGATTTGATCAGGGCATTCATTCTATCGACGACGCAGCGCAGAAGTTCGTCGCCGGCGGGATGCCCGTGGATGTCGTTCACCTCCTTGAACCTGTCGAGATCGACAAGCGCGAGGACTGCGCGTCTGTCAGCGGCTTTCATTGCCGCAAGACATTGTTCGAAACGCGCGGCAAAGAGCGCTCGGTTCGGAAGGCCCGTCAACACGTCATGAAGCGACAGATGGCGCGCGTGGTGTTCGCTGGCACTGAGGTCTCGAAGGCTGGCGCGCAAACGGCCCATCAAGGCGAAGAAGAGACCGGCGATGACGAGGCCGGCGATGGAAAGCACCGGAACAAGTCGGCCGATGACGCGTGAACCTGGCAGATCCGGCGTCCAGATGATGAAGCCGATGGGCTCGCCGGTTGCGGTCGCCGCTATCTGAAACGCTACCTCATTTTTCTCCTGGTCTGCAGTGCGGGCATAGCGAGCACCAGCCAGACCCTGTTCACGGCTCAACGTATCGAGCGTAACACCGTCGAGGAACCGCAAGGCCACGAGGTAGAGCCTGCCACCAGGATTGCCTTGCTGGGCGTCCCCGCCCGAAGAACCGGTAACTGAAACGACGCCGGCGACCGACGGGCGACCTTCAAGCCGCATCAGTTCCACCCGGCTGGGCTCCGGATCGGAACTCGGACCCTGCGGTGCACCATGCTGCTTTGCTTCCAGCTCCTGGATCATCGGCTGAAGCAGCGGCCGCACCCATTTGAAGCGACGCTTTGTTTCAGAATCGGACTGCAGGGCAAGTTCGCCCTCCGGCGTCACGAGGAAGGCTGCGTTGTAGCCGAACACGGTCGTGGCGATTTTTCCGAAAGTCGCAGCGGATCTTGCGCCTGCGCGTTCGCTCCTGCCGCCGGCCGCTGCCGAATCCCCCACGAGAAGGGAGGCATAGCCGGCACCCATCAACTGCATGTCCTGCGAGACACGCTCGAGCTGGTCGTGGAGACGGCCGTCAACGAGTTGCCGCTGGCGATCGAGGGCAGCCGCGTCGCTTTCCTCTCCGGCCCAGATGGCCGCCAAGAACACCAGCCCAAGAATTGCAAGGCCGCTGATGGCAAGCAGCACCAATATCGACCCGGACGAAGTCCAGGTCGCTCTATGAGCGGATAATCTAACAGACGGATCAGCAGGCACGCAGTCTTCTCCTGAGCACGCCGATACTGCTCCTGATTGTTTACAAAAAGCTTTTCAAGCAACCTCAAAATTGAGCCCGCGAAATCATCAGCTTTTTAATCGTTGTGTGATTGACTGCTCATCGTGCAACGCTTGCCAATGCAAGCTTGGCAATCGAGCTCTAGGTTAAGGTGACTGATATGTTGCGACTGAGATCCGTCTGCCGATCGAAATTCCTGGCATTTGCCTGCGCCGCATTTGTCTCGGCAAGTATTTTCCAACCCGCTATCGTCTCGGCTGGCGAAAATGACAGCATCCGTATTGCGGTCGAGGGTGCATTTCCGCCGTTCAATTATCTTGATTCCAACAACCAGCTTCAGGGCTTCGACGTGGATATCGCCAAGGCCCTTTGCGAGACGGCAAAACTGAAATGCGAATTCGTCATCCAGGAATGGACGGCGATGATCCCGAACTTGCTGGACAACAAGTATGACGCGATCATCTCATCGATGTCGATGAGTGCGGAGCGGCGGCAAAAGGTTGCCTTCACCCAGAAATATTATGACAGCCCTACGGTTTTCATCGCGCCCAAGAAATCAGACATTGCCGGTACGTCACCCGATGATCTGAAGAAGCTGCGGCTCGGCGTGACGGCGGCGACCTCCCAGGAAGCCTACGCCAGGAAGTTCTACAGTGGTGTCGCAACGACCGTCTTTCAGGCATCTCCGGATCTCTACAAGGGTCTGGCCGATGGCAAGGTCGATATCATTCTGGAAGACAAGCTGGCAGTCTATGACTGGCTCGCAAACACCAGGGCCGGCAGCTGCTGCGCGTTCAAAGGCGACGATATCAAGAATACCGAATATTTCGGAGACGGAGCCGGTATCGCCGTGCGCCCTTCTGACAAGGCATTGCTGGACAAGCTGAATGCTGCGCTGGAAGAGATCCAGGCCGATGACACCTACGATACCATCAACGCGAAATATTTCCCGTTCAGCATTCGCTGATCTCGCTGTGATCAGCTCTCGGTGATGCGCCGATCCTCGTCGGAGCCGACCGAGAGCTGCTTCCAGTCGAGATCTTCCTGCAGTTCGAGATATTGCGTCGCGCCGATTTTATCCTTGTCGCGCAATTCCTCGAGACGCTGGCGCTGGGCGATCACGGCGGCGATCGTGAGCTCGCGGCGTCGCGTGAGTGGCGAGGTCTCGCCGGCGTCCGCCGGCACAGTCCAGTGATCCCTGCAGATCGTCCGGATCTCCTCGGCCGCCGCGCCATCCTCCTTTTCCAGTCGCTGGAACGCCGCTTCCGCAAGCGAGCGCCTTGCGGCCTCCAGTTCCTCATGGACCTCTGCCTGGCGCCCGAGCTTCAGGAAATGGATCATCGGGGCAAGTGTCGCCCCCTGGATGACGAGCGTTGCGAGCACTACTGCAAAGGCAGTCAGTACGACGAGGTCGCGTTCCGGAAAATCGGCAGGCAGGGCAAAAGCAGTGGCGAGCGTCACCAGGCCGCGCATGCCCGACCAACCGACGAGAAAAGTCTCGCCATGCCTGAAGGGCGCCAAGCCATTGCCGCGCCGGTGGCGTGAGATGACGTATGCATGCAGCAGGAAGGCCATCGCCAGACGCGTCAGGATCACACCGACCACCACGATGGCGGCAAAACCGAGTGCTCGCTCAAAATCGCCAGCGGACATGGATTCGAGGATGCTGCGGGCCTGCAGACCCATGAGCAGGAAGGCAACGACATTCAGCAGGAAAACGACGGTCGTCCAGACGGCGAAGGAATGCACCCGCATGCGTGGGGAATCATCGACCGTCGACAGCATGGCGATCGTCATGGCGCTCGCAACCGTTGCCAGCACGGCCGAGAGGTGCAAATGTTCGGCGATCAGCCAGGTCGAGAAGGCATAGACGAATTGCAGCAGCGTGCCGCCGACGGTGTTTTCGGTAATCGGCCGAAGCCGCGAGACGAAGAAGCCGAAAACGATGCCGAAGAGAATGCCGCCCGGTGCGGCAAATCCGATCTGAAGGGCGGTTGCGCCATCGAGCCCGCCGCGTGCCTGGACCGTCAGTGCCGCTCCGAACAGCAACAGGGCCGTTGCATCGTTGAACAGGCTCTCGCCCTTCAAGAGCGCATCGACACGGCGATCGACCGGCAGATTGGAAAGCACCGCAGTCGCTGCCGCTGCATCGGGCGGCGCGACGATTGCGCCAAGCGTAACGGCTACCGCGACCGGCAGTCCGACGGTCAGCATGCTGATCGATACGACGACGCCTGTCGTCACCAAAACGGCGATGACGGCGTAGAAGACCAGCGGCAGCAGCATGCGCCGCGCAGCCACCATCGGGAAGTCATAGGCCGAATCGACGAGCACGGGCGCGATGAACAGCGCAAGCGCCGTCGGCGGATCGATCGGGATCGTCGGCGCACCCGGGAGCATTGCAACGCCGACACCCGCGGCAGCCAGAATGCCCGGATAGGGCAGGTGCATGCGCCGGGTGATCTGCAGGAGCAGGATGGCGACGGCGAGCAGGGCGACGAGCGTTTCGAAGAAGGTCATATCGGTATAGTATCAGGCTTTCGGGCGCATTGAAGCGGGTGGAGCTCCCATGTAAAGTTTAAGCCTATCAGGGTGATGACGATGTGGGGTGAAGCGGTGGCGGTCGATTACGATGTGGCAGTTATCGGCGCCGGTGCCGCAGGTATTGCCGCGGCACGAAAACTGGCTGACGCTGGGCGCTCGGTCGTTATTGTCGAAGCCAGCAACCGCGTCGGCGGCCGGGCCTGGACGATCGAACTGTCAGGCATGCCGCTCGATATGGGTTGCGGCTGGCTGCATTCTGCCGAGCGCAATCCGCTCGTTGCCATCGGCCGGGAGGCCGGCTTCACGATCGAGCGCGGACCGACGGCCTGGCAGAGCCAGTGGCGCGATCTAGGTTTTTCACCGGACGAGCGAATGGCTGCTGCATCCGCCTGGGAGGCGTTCGAAGAGCGTCTGCGGGCCAATCCGCCGGCAAGCGACCGCGCCTCGGATGCACTGGAACCCAATGGCGAATGGAACGCCTATTGCCAGTCGCTGAGCGGCTATCTGAACGGCGCGCCGCTGGAACGGCTGTCGGTCGCCGATTTTCTTGCCTATGACAATGCCGCAACCGACGCCAACTGGCGAGTGCATGAAGGCTATGGAAGCCTGATCGGCGCCGCCGTTCCCGACGTGACGCTGCGGCTTTCGACGCCGGTGCGCCGGGTCGCGCTGACCGGCGAGGGCGTAAGGTTGGAAACCGACCGCGGCCCGGTGACTGCGAGAGCTGCGATCGTCACGGTCTCGACCAATGTTCTTTCCCGTGGCACGATCGCCTTTGATCCTGATGTCGACGATCATCTGCATGCCGCCGGTCAGTTGCCGCTCGGCCTTGCCGACAAGCTGTTCATGGAGCTCAGCGGCAATCATGGGCTGGAATCGGAAACCCATCTGCTTGGCGATATCAGGAATGAAGAGACCGGCAGCTATTACATAAGGCCGCTCGGCCGCCCTGTTATCGAGGGGTTCTTCGGCGGAAAGGGCGCCGTCGTCATCGAACAGGCGGGTCTTCTCGACGCCTTCGCTTTCGCGCTCGACCAGCTGTCGTCACTTCTTGGTAACAATATCCGCCGCCACCTGCGGCCCTTCGCAGCGTCTTTCTGGTGTCACACGGATTGGGTTCGCGGCTCCTACAGCCACGCGCTTCCCGGCCATTCCGGCGCGCGGCTCGTGCTCGCGCGCCCGGTCGGCGACCGGCTGTTCTTTGCAGGCGAAGCGACCCATCAATCCGACTTCTCGACCGCGCATGGGGCCTGGGAAAGCGGAACAAGGGCCGCCGACGAGGTGATCGAAATGTTCGTCTAGATCTGCGTCACACACATCTAGACGATCTTCCAACCCTCGCCCGAGCCGGCGCCTTACTGCAGCGTGCGGGTTTGCACCTGTCCCGGCGCATAGCCCGGCACTGCGGCCGCCTGGCCGGCGCCGTCAAGGCCGGTTGCGACGACCGAGACGCGGAACCTGCCGTCCAGGCTGCGATCGAAAATCGCACCGACGACGATTTCGGCGTCGTCCTGGACTTCGTCGCGAATGCGGCTTGCGGCCTCGTCGACTTCGAACAGGGTCATGTCCGAGCCGCCGGAGATCGAGATCAGCACGCCCTTGGCGCCCTTCATCGAGATATCGTCGAGCAGCGGGTTGGCGATGGCAGCTTCGGCCGCCTTCATCGCCCGGGCTTCGCCGGCCGCTTCGCCGGTGCCCATCATCGCCCGGCCCATGCCGCGCATGACGGATTTCACGTCGGCGAAGTCGAGATTGATCAGACCTTCCTTGACGATGAGGTCGGTGATGCAGCCGACACCGGAATAGAGCACCCGGTCCGCCGTCATGAAGGCATCGGCGAAGGTGGTCTTGGCATCCGCAATGCGGAAGAGATTCTGATTGGGAATGACGATGACGGTATCGGCTGCCTCGCGCAGTGCCTCGATACCGGCTTCCGCCATTTTCATGCGGCGGTTGCCTTCGAAAGTGAACGGTTTGGTGACGACGCCGACCGTCAGGATGCCGGCCGAACGAGCCGCATGCGCGATGACGGGTGCCGCACCCGTGCCCGTGCCGCCGCCCATGCCGGCGGTGACGAAGCACATGTGCGAGCCGCTCAGATGATCCATGATCTCGTCGAGCGATTCTTCCGCCGCAGCACGGCCGACTTCCGGCAGGGAGCCGGCGCCGAGACCTTCGGTGACATGTGCGCCAAGCTGGATGCGGCGTGTCGCCTTGGAGGTCGCCAGCACCTGGGCATCCGTATTGGCGGCGATGAAATCGACCCCCGCCAGTTTCTCGGCGATCATGTTGTTGATCGCGTTTCCGCCACCCCCGCCGACGCCAATCACCGTAATCTGCGGCCGCAATCCCGTAATGCCGCTCTTGGCGTCTGTCATCGAACTCTCCTTTTGTCCCTCATGCGTGCTCCGCCCGTCGCGGACAGCGAATCGCAGCATCATACGCTAAGGGCGCAACAAGGCAGAGACGGGGCGAGCTTTGCAATATCCAAGGGGATTTCAGCACGCGATCATATTCCAATGGATCGCACGGCGAGATTGCCCTCGGGATCGCACCAGCAGCGATTGCTTTGCCTCACACCGAAGTTTCGCTAAAGATGAAAACGAAACGAAGGGAGGGCGCGCATGTTTTTGTCGGATCGCCAGGGGAAAATCGTTGCGCTTGCGAAAACGTCGGGCCGGGTGCTGGTCGACGATCTGGCAGCGCAGTTTGCCGTGACACCGCAAACGATCCGCAAGGATCTGAACGATCTTTGCGATGCGCAGCTCCTGACGCGCATTCACGGCGGCGCAACCTTCCCGCGCGGTACGGAGAACGTCCGCTACGATGCGAGGCGCCAGATCGCCGCGAGCGAAAAACAGGCAATCGGCATTGCGGCCGCTGATCTCATTCCCAACAACAGTTCCCTCTTCATCAATATCGGCACGACGACGGAAGCTGTAGGCGAAGCGCTCACCGATCATCACGAACTGATGGTGATCACGAATAATATCAATGTTGCCAATAGATTACGACTGATCGACCATATTGAGGTGGTGATTGCCGGCGGTGTGGTGCGCCAGTCCGATGGCGGCATTGTCGGCGAGGCAGCCGTCGATTTCATCCGGCAGTTCAAGGTCGATTATGCCGTGATCGGCGCCTCGGCGATCGATCCGGACGGCGCGCTTCTGGATTATGATTTTCGCGAGGTGAAGGTGGCGCAAGCCATCATCGCCAATGCGAGGCACGTCATCCTGGTTGCTGACTCGACCAAGTTCGAGCGTACCGCGCCTGTTCGTATCGGTCAGATTTCGCAGGTCCATACGTTCATCACGGACCAATGCGATTCGCCGTCCATCCGCAATATCTGTCAGCAGAGCGGCGTCGTGCTGATCGAAGCGACGAAAGCAAACCGCTGATTTTCGCAGCGGATAACATTCGTTTGACATTCGGAAAATTTTCGATTTAATCATCCCTGCTTTCGGTTTTGGGGGAACCGTTGCGCTATCCTGGTGCAACGAGAGGGAACATGGGTCGTATCCACGATATTTTCGTCATCGGCGGCGGGATCAACGGCTGCGGCATTGCGCGCGATGCGGTTGGCCGTGGCTATACGGTGGTCCTAGCCGAGATGAACGATTTCGCTTCCGGCACCTCGTCGGGCGCCACCAAGCTCATCCATGGCGGCCTGCGCTATCTCGAGCATTACGAGTTTCGCCTGGTGCGCGAATCGCTGATGGAACGCGAAATCCTCTGGGCCATGGCCCCGCACATCATCTGGCCGCTGCGCTTCGTCTTGCCCTACCACAAGGGCGGCATTCGTCCCGCCTGGCTGATCCGGCTTGGCCTCTTCCTCTACGACCATTTGGGCGGCCGCAAGCTGCTGCCGCCGACTTCGGTGCTTGATATGCGCGCCGATCCGGCCGCCAAGCCGCTGAAGGCGCTGTTCACCAAGGCCTTCGAGTATTCCGACGGCTGGGTCGACGATGCCCGCATGGTGGTGCTCAATGCCCGCGATGCCGCCGACAAGGGGGCGCTGGTCATGCCGCGCACCAAGGTCGTGTCGGCGAGACAGGAGAAGGATGCGCAGGGAAATAACCTCTGGCAGATCGAAACGGTCAACACGGTCACCGGCAAGAGCGAGCGCCATCAGGCCCGCATGCTGGTCAATGCTGCCGGTCCCTGGGTCGACCACGTGATCCGCTCCGCCTTCGGTCATAACGAGGCCCGCCATGTGCGCCTCGTCCAGGGCAGCCACATCGTCGTCAAGAAGAAGTTCGAAGGCCCGCGCGCCTATTTCTTCCAGAATCCCGACAACCGCATCATCTTCGCCATTCCTTATGAGACCGACTTTACGCTGATCGGCACCACCGACCGCGATTACACCGCCGATCCGAAAGATGTGAAGATTTCCGAGGAAGAGACGCTCTATCTCTGCAATGCCGCCTCGGAATATTTCAAGGAACCGGTCAGACCCGACGATATCGTCTGGACCTATTCGGCGGTTCGCCCGCTCTTCGACGACGGGGCCTCGAAGGCGCAGGAGGCAACGCGTGATTACGTGCTGAAGGTCGAGGGCAAGGCGGGCGAGGCACCATTGCTCAATGTCTTCGGCGGCAAGCTCACCACCTACCGGCGGCTGTCGGAACATGCGCTGGAAAAGATCGGCGAGGCGATCGGCGTCAAAGGCAGGCCGTGGACGGCGGGCAGCCATCTGCCGGGCGGCGATTTCCCGGTGCAGGGCTATGAGGCGGAAGTGGCCAAGCTCAAGGCTCGCTATCCGTTCCTGAGCGAAGCCCATGCCCGCAGGCTGACGCGGCGCTATGGCACCCGGGCGACGGTGCTGCTCGGCAGCGCCCGGAAGGCAGAGGATCTCGGCCGGCTGTTCGGATCCGATCTCTACGAGGCCGAGGTGCGCTATCTCATCGACAATGAATGGGCCAGACACGCAGAGGACGTGCTCTGGCGAAGAACAAAGGATGGCCTGCGTCTTTCGAAGGATGAGGCCAGATCACTGGAGGAGTACATGGCTGCCATGCCGGCGACGATGGCCGGATAAGGTGGCGTGTGGTCCCCGTTGCGAGGAGGCACGGGAATCGGAATGCTGGAGTTGCGGAACGCCGCCAAGATGGTGGGCGCGGACTATCATATTTATCCGACCGATCTGGTTCTCGAGCGGGGCACGCTGAATGTCCTGCTGGGGCCGACCTTGTCGGGCAAGACGTCGCTGATGCGTCTGATGGCGGGGCTTGACCGGCCGACCGAAGGTTCCGTCCGTTTCGACGGCGCCGATGTCACCGGCATGCCGGTGCAGAAGCGTAACGTCGCCATGGTCTACCAGCAGTTCATCAACTATCCGGCCTTGAGCGTCTATGAGAACATCGCCTCTCCGATGCGAATTTCCGGCAAGGACGGCGCCACGATCGACCGCGAGGTCCGCAAGGCCGCCGAACTTCTGAAACTGACGCCCTATCTCGATCGCACGCCGCTCAACCTGTCTGGCGGCCAGCAGCAGCGCACCGCGCTCGCCCGCGCCCTCGTCAAGAATGCCAGCCTCGTGCTGATGGACGAGCCGCTCGCCAATCTCGACTACAAGCTTCGCGAGGAATTGCGCGAGGAACTGCCGAAGATCTTTGCCCAATCGGGCGCAATCTTCGTCTACGCGACCACCGAGCCTTCCGAGGCACTGTTGCTCGGCGGCAATACCGCGACGCTGAACGCCGGCCGCGTAACACAGTTCGGCCCGACGATCGACGTCTATCGCCGGCCAATCGATCTTGCGACCGCCGGCATCTTTGCCGATCCGCCGCTGAACGCCATCGAGGTTATCAAGTCGGGCGATGTCTTCGCGCGGCCGAGCGGGGGCACGCTTCCGGTTCCCTCGCATCTCGCCGTGGTGCCGGACGGGCCTGTCACCATCGCCTTTCATCCGCACCATCTCGGCCTTGCGCCGCAAACCGGCGATGCGGCCCGCCTGCAGGCGCGCACGCTGGTCTCCGAAATCACCGGCTCGGAGAGCTTCGTTCATCTGGATTACGACGGCGTGCGCTGGGTGATGTTGGCGCACGGCATTCACGACATCGATCCGGACATGGACATCGAGGCTTTTCTCGACATGCGCCACCTTATGGCCTTCGGCGCCCACGGGCATGCCATCACCACGGTCGCAAAGGCATAGGAGAGCACAATGGCACGCATCACGCTCGACCATATCCGCCACGCCTACGGCCCCAATCCGAAGACGGAAAAGGATTATTCGCTGAAGGAAGTCAACCACGAGTGGAACGATGGCGGCGCCTATGCGCTTCTCGGTCCCTCCGGTTGCGGCAAGACCACGCTGCTCAACATCATCTCCGGTCTCCTGCAGCCCTCGCACGGTCGCATCCTGTTCGACGGCCGCGACGTCACCGACCTTTCGACCCAAAGCCGCAACATTGCGCAGGTCTTCCAGTTTCCGGTCATCTACGACACGATGACGGTTTACGACAATCTCGCCTTTCCGCTGCGCAATCGCGGCGTGGCCGAGGCGGATGTCGACCGGCGTGTGCGCGACATTCTCGAGATGATCGACCTTGGCGGCTGGGCAAAACGCAAGGCGCAAGGCCTGACGGCCGACCAGAAGCAGAAGATCTCCCTCGGACGCGGGCTGGTACGCAACGACGTCAACGCCATTCTTTTCGACGAGCCGCTCACCGTCATCGATCCGCATATGAAATGGGTGCTGCGTTCGCAGCTGAAGCGGCTGCACAAGCAGTTCGGCTTCACCATGGTCTACGTCACCCACGATCAGACCGAGGCGCTGACGTTCGCCGAAAAGGTCGTCGTCATGTATGACGGCCAGATCGTCCAGATCGGCACGCCGGCCGAACTCTTCGAGCGGCCGAGCCATACCTTCGTCGGTTATTTCATCGGTTCGCCCGGCATGAACGTCATGCCGGCAAGGATCGACGGCAGCACTGTCAGGGTGGGGGACGAGACGTTGACGCTCGGTTACGCGCCGAAAACCGAGAACGCTGCAAAGACCGAGCTCGGCATCCGTCCCGAATTCATTCGTCTTGGACGGGAAGGCATGCCGATCTCCATCAGCAAGGTCGAGGATATCGGCCGGCAGAAGATCGTGCGCGCCCGCTTCGCCGGCCAGCCGATTGCGATCGTCGTGCCCGAGGATGACGAAATCCCTAATGACGCACGCGTCAGCTTCGATCCCTCGGCCATCAGCATTTACGCCGATAGCTGGCGTGTCGGCAGGGAGGCCTGACCATGCAGAAAACGTGGAACAACAAAGCCTGGTTTCTGGTCCTGCCGGTGCTGCTGCTCGTCGCCTTTTCGGCGGTCATCCCCCTGATGACGGTCGTCAACTATTCGGTGCAGGATACGTTCGGCAATAACGAGTTCTTCTGGGCCGGCACCGACTGGTTCATCCAGACCCTGCATTCCGACCGCTTCTGGGCCGCATTGCAGCGCAACCTGCTCTTCTCCCTCATCGTCCTGGTGCTGCAAATTCCGCTCGGTATCTTCATCGCGCTCAACATGCCGAAATCGGGGCCGGGTGTGCCCGTCTGCCTCGTGCTGATGGCGCTGCCGCTGCTCATCCCGTGGAATGTCGTCGGCACGATCTGGCAGGTCTTCGGACGTGTCGACATCGGCCTGCTCGGCCATACGCTGGAAGCGATTGGCCTCGACTATAATTATGTGCGCGACCCGGTCGATGCCTGGGTGACCGTCATCATCATGGACGTCTGGCACTGGACGAGCCTCGTGGTGTTGCTCTGCTATGCCGGCCTCGTTTCGATCCCGGATGCCTATTATCAGGCAGCCAAGATCGACGGCGCCTCGCGCTGGTCCGTCTTCCGATACATCCAGCTGCCGAAGATGAAGCGCGTGCTTTTGATCGCCGTGCTCTTACGCTTCATGGACAGTTTCATGATCTATACGGAACCCTTCGTCGTCACCGGCGGCGGCCCCGGCAACTCGACGACCTTCCTCTCCATCGATCTGGTGAAGATGGCGGTCGGCCAGTTCGATCTCGGCCCGGCGGCGGCAATGTCGATCATCTACTTCCTCATCATCCTGCTGCTCTCCTGGGTGTTCTACACCGTGATGACCAGCGGCGACGCGAACGGCTGAAGGAGGGCGCAGACATGACCAGCAAATACAAACCTGCAGGCAGCCTTTCCTGGCTCGTTCCGACTGTTTACATCATCTTCCTGATCCTGCCGATCTACTGGCTCGTCAACATGAGCTTCAAGGAGAATGCCGATATCACCGGCGCCTTCTCGCTGTGGCCTACGAACCCGACGCTGCGCAATTATGCGGTCATCTTCACCGACCCGTCCTGGTACAATGGCTACATCAACTCCATCATCTATGTGGTGATGAACACGGTGATCTCGGTTGCCGCGGCGCTGCCGGCTGCCTATGCCTTCTCGCGCTATCGGTTTCTGGGCGATAAGCACCTGTTCTTCTGGCTGCTGACCAACCGCATGGCGCCACCGGCAGTCTTCGCGCTGCCCTTCTTCCAGCTCTATTCGGCCTTCGGCCTGATCGATACGCATATTGCGGTGGCGCTCGCCCACTGCCTCTTCAACGTGCCGCTGGCGGTCTGGATCCTTGAAGGTTTCATGTCCGGCGTGCCGAAGGAGATCGACGAGACGGCCTATATCGATGGCTACTCCTTCCCGCGCTTCTTCGTGAAGATCTTTATGCCTCTGATTGCAAGCGGCGTTGGTGTCGCCGCCTTCTTCTGCTTCATGTTCTCGTGGGTCGAGCTGCTGCTTGCCCGCACGCTGACGACGACGGCCGCAAAACCGATCTCGGCGATCATGACGCGCACGGTTTCGGCAGCCGGCATGGACTGGGGTGTGCTCGCGGCAGCCGGCGTGCTCACCATCATTCCGGGCGCGCTCGTCATCTATTTCGTTCGCAATTACATCGCCAAGGGCTTTGCCCTGGGCCGCGTCTGAGGAGGACCGGACATGAGCTTTTCCTGGATGGCCTGGACGCTGCCGACGGCGCTCTTCTTCCTGACGATCTTTCTGCTGCTCGTCGGCATGAGCGTCTGGGAATATTTTTCGCCGGGGGGATCGCCGCGCGTTGGCTTACTCCGGTTCGAGACGACGCGCGGCGACAGGCTCTTTGTTTCGCTGCTGGGGGCAGCGTTCATTCATCTCGCATGGCTGGGTCTTGTCGGACCCAACCTGTGGTGGGCTCTTGGCATCTCCGTGATCTACGCCATCGGCGTATTCCGTTACGTGTGATTCCAAGGTGATACGGATGGCCGGGGGTACTGGCCGCCTGAGACGTAAGGACTGCAATCGCTAACCCTGGGAGGATATTATGCGAAGGCATCTATTAACGACGACAGCAGGCATTTTGCTGGCACTGGCGGGCTCCGCCTATGCCGGTATGGATGAGGCGAAATCCTTCCTGGACAAAGAGGTCGGTGATCTCTCGACGCTCTCGCGCGCCGACCAGGAAAAGGAAATGCAATGGTTCGTCGATGCTGCGAAGCCTTTCGCCGGCATGGACATCAAGGTCGTTTCCGAAACGCTGACGACACATGAATACGAATCGAAGGTGCTGGCGCCTGCCTTTACCGCGATCACCGGCATCAAGGTGACCCACGACCTGATCGGCGAAGGCGATGTGGTCGAAAAGCTGCAGACGCAGATGCAATCCGGCGAGAACATCTACGACGCCTATATCAACGACTCGGATCTGATCGGCACGCATTGGCGCTATCAACAGGCCCGTTCGCTGACGGACTGGATGGCCAATGAAGGCAAGGAGGTCACCAATCCGGGCCTTGACGTCGACGACTTCATCGGCAAGTCCTTCACCACCGCTCCAGACGGCAAGCTCTACCAGCTTCCCGACCAGCAGTTCGCGAACCTCTACTGGTTCCGCTACGACTGGTTCAACGACGAGAAGAACAAGGCCGACTTCAAGGCGAAATATGGCTACGATCTCGGCGTTCCCGTCAATTGGTCGGCCTATGAGGATATTGCCGAGTTCTTCACCGGTCGTGACGTGAACGGCAAGAAGGTCTTCGGCCATATGGACTACGGCAAGAAGGATCCGTCGCTCGGCTGGCGCTTCACCGATGCCTGGCTCTCCATGGCAGGTAACGGCGACAAAGGCATTCCGAACGGCAAGCCGGTCGATGAATGGGGCATTAAGGTCGACGAGAACTCGCGGCCGGTTGGCTCGTGCGTTGCACGCGGCGGTGATACCAACGGTCCGGCAGCGGTTTATTCGATCCAGAAGTATCTGGATTGGCTGAAGGCCTATGCGCCGGCGGCGGCTCAGGGCATGACCTTCTCCGAGGCCGGCCCTGTTCCATCCCAGGGTGAGGTCGCGCAGCAGATCTTTACTTACACGGCCTTCACCGCCGACTTCGTCAAAAAGGGCCTGCCGGTGGTCAACGAGGATGGCACGCCGAAATGGCGGTTTGCGCCGTCCCCGCACGGCGTCTACTGGAAGGACGGCATGAAGCTCGGCTATCAGGACGCTGGTTCCTGGACGTTGATGAAGTCGACGCCGGTCGACCGCGCTAAGGCAGCATGGCTCTATGCGCAGTTCGTCACGTCGAAAACGGTCGATGTGAAAAAGAGCCACGTCGGTCTGACGTTCATCCGCGAATCCACCATTCGCGACAAGAGCTTCACCGAACGCGCTCCAAAACTCGGTGGTCTGATCGAGTTCTACCGTTCTCCGGCGCGCGTCCAGTGGACACCAACCGGTACCAACGTTCCTGACTATCCGAAGCTTGCACAGCTATGGTGGCAGGCAGTTGGTGACGCGTCCTCCGGTGCAAAGACCGCTCAGGAAGCCATGGATTCGCTCTGCGCCGAACAGGAGAAGGTGCTGCAGCGCCTGGAACGCGCGAAGGTGCAGGGCGATATCGGCCCGAAACTCGCCGAGGAGCATGATCTCGCTTACTGGAACGCCGATGCGGTCAAGAAGGGCAACCTCGCGCCGCAGCTGAAGATCGAGAACGAGAAGGAAAAGCCCATCACCGTCAACTATGACGAGCTCGTCAAGAGCTGGGCGGACGCGAAGAAATAAGCGTCAGATCGGCCGGGCGCGACGGTGCCCGGCCGCCTTCCATTTTCCGGAAATCAAACGAGGACAAGTCGCCGTTCCCCACGGAACGATGGCTGTTGCGCAGGAAAAAGATGTCATGAGCGGCCATATCCTTGCCATCGACCAGGGCACGACATCGTCACGAGCCATCCTCTTCGATGCGAAGATGCGGATCGTATCGTCGGCTCAGACGGAGATTACCCAGCATTTTCCGCAGACTGGCTGGGTGGAGCATGATGCGGCCGAAATCTGGGATACGGTGCTTTCGACGACGCGCGATGCCGTGGCAAGAAGCGGTTTGGCACCCGGTGCGATTGCCGCTGTCGGCATCACAAATCAGCGCGAAACAACCGTCGTCTGGGACAGAGCCACCGGCCAGCCGCTCCATCGGGCGATCGTCTGGCAGGACAGGCGGACGGCCGAAATGTGCGACCGTCTGAAAGTCGATGGCTACGAAAAGCTCTTCACGGCCAAGACCGGCCTGTTGCTCGATCCCTATTTCTCGGGCACGAAGCTGCGCTGGTTGCTCGACAATGTCGAGGGCTTGCGTGTTCGCGCCGAGGCCGGCGAGGTTTGTTTTGGAACGATCGACAGCTGGCTTATCTATAAGCTCACCGGCGGGCGCAAGCACGTCACCGATGCGACCAACGCGTCGCGAACCTTGCTCTACAATATCGCCGAGAACCGCTGGGACGACGAACTGCTCGAGATTCTGCACATTCCTCCGGCACTTCTACCTGAGGTCAAGGACAGCGCCGATGATTTCGGCACGGTAGAGGCGAGCGTTTTCGGGGCTGCCGTTCCGATCCTCGGTGTGGCCGGCGACCAGCAGGCGGCAACGATTGGCAATGCTTGCTTTCAGCCGGGCATGGTGAAATCGACCTATGGCACCGGCTGCTTCGCGCTTTTGAACACCGGCGACGACCGCGTGCGCTCCAAGAACCGCCTGCTGACGACCATTGCCTATCGCCTGAAGGGCAGGACGACCTATGCACTGGAAGGATCGATTTTCATCGCCGGGGCAGCGGTCCAGTGGCTGCGCGATGGTCTCGGGATAATTGAAAAAGCTTCCGAAACCGGAGTGCTGGCCGACAAAGCCGATCCGCAGCAGCGGGTCTATGTCGTGCCTGCCTTCACCGGCCTCGGCGCTCCCTATTGGGATCCGGAGGCGCGGGGCGCGATCTTCGGCCTGACACGCAACAGCGGCCCGGCAGAACTCGCGCGCGCCGTCCTGGAATCGGTCGCCTACCAGACGCTCGATTTACTCGTTGCCATGAAAAGCGACTGGGGCGATCACCCGATCGAAACGGTCTTGCGCGTCGATGGCGGCATGTCGGCCTCCGAATGGACCATGCAGCATCTCGCCAATATTCTCTCGAGCCCCGTCGATCGGGCCGCGACGCTTGAGACGACGGCCTTGGGCGCGGCCTGGCTTGCCGGATCGCAGGCAGGTGTCTGGCCGGATCAGAGCGAGTTTGCCAGCGCCTGGGCGCGCGACCGCAGCTTTCAGCCTGACATGACGGAGATCGATCGGCAGGCAAGGATCGTCGGCTGGCGCAATGCGATCGCGCGAACACTCAGCACGATGACCTGAGCTGGGCGGACCAGCACGGTGAAAAAGAGCCGGGCGGTGTCAGGCCACCCGGCTTGTCTGTTTGCCGGAATGTCGTCTGCCAGCCTCACGCAAACCGACGATCAGTGACAGCATTCCTGTGTCATTTCGGCCGCCGGCGGAACGTAGGCGGAAAATTCCTGCTCGAGCGTCTTGATGACGCCGGTGCGCCAGCCATCGGCAATACGTTCGGAATAAGGATCGGGAAAGATATCCTCTTCGCCTCTTTCGAAGCCGTCGAATATTCCGGTTGCCACGAGAGCGGGCGGCGACTTCGGCACCTCGAAGCCACGCGTCATGTCGGTATCGACAGGCCCGGTGAAGCAGCTGTGCACGGCGATGCCACGGCCTGCCAAAAGCGCCCGGAAGGCCTGCATGAGGTTGTGTGCTGCCGCCTTCGAAATCGAATAGGCCGGCGTGGAGGCGACCGGCACGAGCGCCGAGAGGGACAGGTTGTTGATGATGGCGCCCTTCGATCGCGTCAATGCTGGCAGGAAAGCCCGGGTCACCCGCAGCGGGCCGAAGAAATTGACCGCCATATGGCGGTTGATGATGTCGGCATCGCCGAGATCGTCGGGCATGAAGATGCCGGCATTGTTGACGAGGATATCGAGGTTTCCGACGGTCGCGACCGCTTCCCGGACGTCACGCTCGTCGGTGATGTCGAGTTTGACGAAGGTGACGCGATCATCGTCATGATGCTGCTCGCTGCGCGATGCCGCGTAGATGCGCTTTGCGCCACGCCGTAGCGCTTCGTCCGTGAGAGCCTTGCCGATGCCGCGATTGGCGCCGGTGATCAGAATCGTTTTGTTTTCGATGCTCAAGACATGCTCCTGTAAATGACCATGCCATCAGGAGGGGTTTCCTGATGGTCATGAGGGAGCCTAGGCCCGTTCGGTCAATGAACGGGAGTAACATGTCTGGCGGGATCTGGAGGCATGCGCCGGCGACGAGCATTATCAGTCCCTTTGCAGCCACCTTGCACAGATGCATTCCACCGCCTCGAGCAATCGCCAACCGAACCGACCCTTCAGCAGTGCCAGCGCAATCCATCTTCCGATCAGTTTTCGATCTGCTGCTCCGAGACGACGCTGACGATGACTTCGTCGTGTCCGTTCGGATAGAGAGGCAAATCGACGGTGATCGCTTTCCTGCGCTCGGAGGACGACGCCTCGAGGAATTTCCTGACGCGCCCCTGACCATTCTTCGCGCCTGATGCCTGCGCGTGTGTCTCATCGACGAGACGACGTTCAAAGGCCGCAGCGTCGATTTCTGCAAAGGCCATGGTGCAGCTTTCCACTTGGCTGTCGCCCACTGAGGCCCGCGCGACTACCAGCGCCTCGAATGAACCGTCCCCTTCCGCGGTCAGATTCCAGCCTTCCAGCGCCACCGGATCTTCTACGGGCGCGAGGCTTGTGGCCATATCAGTCGCAAGCGCAGGCCAATCCCTGTCCTTCGCCGCAGTGACCGTCCGCTGGAAATCCGGTCCTCGAACGAGACAGCGTTCGTTGAATTGACCAAACGGATCCGGTTGGTCGGCGCCTGCCACGCCCGCAAAGCCGGTGAGAAGGATCGCCGTCGAGAGGCAATATGTGATCCTGCACTTGCTTGTCATATGTCAGGCTCGAGCCTCCTTGGATATTCGCGCCAGGCGTTGCCTTACCATTGCGATGAAAAGGGAGAAATGATGGTCGATATGATCCGCCTTCAAAACACTTGGTCATTGACCATTCCCGGCCTTCGCCCTGGCAAAGGGACTATGACCCGAGACGCTGCGGCGATGATCGTTCACGGCAATGTATGGGTTGATGTCGAGATCTATGGCAGCAAGGGGACCAGACGCTGGATCGATGTGACGGTTTCCGACTGAGAGGCAATCGTCCAGCGAAACGAAAATGCTAAGGGCGAAAGGCACGGTCCCATCTGGTAGCCAAAGACGCGGCCGCCAGATGGCCGCCGCGTCTTCGTTCGATTAGCTTTGGATGGCGATGCGTTTGACCTGCGACTGTGCCTTCTCGGTTTTCGGCAAGGTCACGGTCAGGATGCCGTTCTTGAAGCGGGCCTCGACCTGTGCCTCCATAACCTCGGTGCCGAGCGGGATGCGTCGTTCGAAGCGTCCGTAATACCGCTCCGAAAACTGGCGGTCCTTGTCCTCAGTCTCAGAACGCTTCTCGCCTTTCAGTGTCAGCACACCATCATTCAGCAGGACTTCGATGTCTTTCTCCTCGAGGCCGGGTACCTCGGCGGTCACCTTGATCTCTTTGTCGGTGTCGGACACCTCGATGTTCGGCCAGCCGGCGCTGAAAGCGGTACGGCTGCCGAAGGAGGGAACGCCGGAGCTGAAACCGCGGAACACATCGTCGAACAAGCGGTTCACCTCACGATGCAACGACAGGAAAGGATCACGGTCGTCATCGCGCAAGAGATTTGGAACGTGGTTGCCGGTGTCACGGCCCCACGGGATCAGATCACGAACACTCATGGTTTTCTCCTTTCTGTTGGTTCGGTTGGTAAGCCCCATTTGGGTTCCGAGCGCCAGGAGAAGCCGACGCCTCCCCACAGTATGGGCTCATCAAACATGCTATATTATTGATATAATTCAGTGCCTTGCGGATTCAAGGGGTAAGTTTTCCGATAGGAAAATTGATCTTTCTAGCAGCGTTACTAGGTTCACGCGGAGGTAAAGAGAGGAGGAATGATATGACAATGACTTCCGACGATGTCATCGCCATCCTTGGGCCTGTCGATGATACACTTGTAGCCGAGGTCATCGCGACCGGTGCAACGCAGGCCGAGCTCGCAGAAGCATTTGCGTGGGCCAACAATGACGAGGCCTTGATTGGCGAGGGGCGACGCCTGGCGACGGGCAGGGTTGCTGTGCTCGTCGATCTGCTGACTTCGGACGATGAGGAGCCGCAATAGGAATGGTGTATAACCCGGCTCCCGGAGATTGTGGTTCATCTATAGCATTGTGAGCACTCGAACGTCGCCTCTGCGTTCGACGACATCGACCATGACATGGCGCCCGGAGCGGCGGACGGCGACATCGGCCGAGCCATTACCGATGGATAGATCTCGCAAGAGCACTTCATCCAGGAAGGAGGGCAGCCGCGGCTCGTTGAAGCTGATCCGCAAGGCGTCCGGATCGAAATCCAATCCCAAGCAGGATTGCAACAGCGAGAGGGGAGCGGCTGCCGCCCAAGCCTGCGGCGCGCAGGCAACAGGATAGAAGGTCGGCCCTTGCGCGCGCTGACGCGCAAACCCGCAGAAAAGTTCGGGAAGCCGCTGCAGGTCGATGTAGGTGGAGGCGGCAAACAATCCTTCGAAGATCCGTGCAGCATCGGATCGATAGCCATATCGCGCCAGGCCTTTGGCAATCATCGCGTTGTCGTGCGGCCAGACCGAACCGTTGTGATAACTCATCGGATTGTAACGCGCCTCCGTGGAGGCGATGGTGCGGATACCCCAGCCGCAGAAGGATGGAGCGCTCATCAGCGTGCGGGCGACCTGCTTGGCCCGCTCGGGAAAGGCGATGCCGGCGAAGAGCGCGTGGCCGGCGTTGGAGGAGCGGGTTCGGCACGGCCGCTTGTTTCCGTCAAGTGCCAGCACGTATGTGCCGAGTTCCTCGTCGAAAAAGGCGGCGTCAAAGGCACGACGCAAACCTTCAGCTCTGACGAGGAGGCTTGCGCTGCGTTCAGCCCGATTGAGACGGCGGAAGATATCTGCCGCCGCCTGCCAGGCGCCGTAAACGTAGGCCTGCACCTCGGCAATGGCAATCGGCCCTTTGGCCAATGCGCCGTCCGCATGAAAGATGGAATCGTGACTGTCCTTCCAAGCCTGGTTCACCAGGCCCTCTTCGGTCAAGCGTCCATATTCGACGAAGCCGTCGCCATCCCGGTCGCCATATTCGTCGATCCAGGTGAGAGCCGCCTCGATATGCGGGAGAAGACGCTCGATAGTTGCAAGGTCGCCGGTTCGATGGAGATATTCGCCGGCGAGCATCACGAACAGAGGCGTGGAATCGATGCTGCCGTAGTAGCGCCGGAAAGGAACTTCGCCGAGTTCAGCCATTTCTCCGGCGCGTACTTCATGCAGGATTTTGCCCGGCTCGGAGTCCGAGGATGGATCGACATCCGTCGCCTGGTTGATCGCGAGATGCCCAAGAACACCGCGGGCGATCTCCGGATCCAGCCAAAGCGTTTCAAGAGCGGTAATGATGGCATCGCGCCCAAAAACCGTGCTGAACCAGGGAATGCCGGCATAGGGATAGGGGCCTTCGGGCTTTTCCGTCATCAGCATATAGAGATCGGCAATGCTGCGCCGCGCGGCTTCGTTGAAGATCCCGTTTGATGTTGCAATCGAAGCCGCGCGTGAGGATAAGGCCCGCAACGCCCGGCGGGCATCCCGCAGGCCAATGAAAAAGGAACGATAGCCTGGGCGCTGGGTCACCGTCTGGTCGCAACCGATCTCGATGAACAGCGGCCGGGTTTCCTGTGGCGCCAGGTGGAGGTCATAGACGACATGATCGCTGCCAAGTTGATCCGGCTGCGGATCGAAGGACAGCCGCGTCGATCGTTTCCGCTTGTCCAAGCCTATATAGGAGAGCAGGACCGCATCCTGCTCCACGACGGCCGGAAGATGCCGTCCTCTCCTGGCCCTCACCGTTCCCCGCACCTCGAACAGATCGGCGAAATCAGCTCCAAATCCAATCTCGATGCGGACATGCTGCGGTCGATCGTCATAGTTGCTGACGGTCAGCCGCTCGTAGCATCGCGCATTCCAGAGGAAGCGTGACCTTCGCAGATGGATCAGGTCGTGGCCAAGGGTGAGTTTGCCCTTGTCGTCAAAGTGATCGGGATTGGTCAGGTCGCACCTTAGGGTGGCGTTGTCGTCGCGCAATGTGGACGACAGCAGCATTGGCCGCTTTCCATTGATCGTCAGATAAAGGTGGGAAAGATATCGCGTATCGAGATGAAAGAGGCCTTCCGGACTGCCAGGCCCGGAAAGCACATCCCCATTGTGATCGAAGACGGCAAAGGTGTCGCCGTGCTTCAGGGTGCGGGGCCGCCTCTCTTGCAGAGATGCTGCAGCCGGAATGAAGAACTGTGCTATCGGCGCTGCGGGGCTCGCCAATGCAGTGGCCGGATTACTGCCTGTTGAAACCATCGACAGGGCTCCCGTGCGATTAGGCGACGACTTTCAGGTCGAGCGATTGACCGTTCACCCGGCGAACAGCGGTTCTTGGGCGAACGCCCGGCAGATTGCGATAGATGCCGAGATAGTCCCGCGCCATCCGTTCTGCTGTGAAACGATCCTCGAAAGCACGCCGGACCTTGCGACGATCAAGCCGCAGCAGCCATTCGATATTTTCTGCGGCCTCCTGAACACTGTCGACCAACACACCGGAGACGCCCTCATCGATCACTTCAGGAACAGAGCCGCAGCGGAAAGCGATAACAGGTGTACCGCAGGCCATAGCTTCGATCATGACAATCCCGAAGGGCTCCGGCCAATCGATCGGGAAAAGCAGCGCACCGGCATTGCCGAGGAAACTCGCCTTCCGATGCTCGTCGATCTCGCCGACGAACTCGACATTCGAATGGCTTTTTACCATCGGCTCGATCACCGTTTCCCAATAGGCTCTGTCCACATCATCGATTTTGGCTGCCATTTTCAGCGGCATGCCGACCTTTGCGGCGATCTGGATGGCGCGGTCTGGCCGCTTTTCGGGTGATATGCGACCGAGGAAGGCAAGATAATTTCCCTTCGGCCGTTCCGTGAAGGGTAGCAGATCTCGGGGCAGGCCATGATAAACCGTTCCCGACCAGTTGACCGGCGGCATCGGGCGGCGCTGATCATTGGAGATCGAAACGAGGGGAATATCGGCAAACGCCTTGTAGAAGGGCTTGAGATCAGGCAGGTCGAGACGCCCATGCAGCGTCGTGACCGTGCGGTCGGCGAAATCTCGGATCAGCGGGAAATGCAGGAGATCGATATGGAAATGCAGCACGTCGAACTCATGCGCGCGCTGGCGGATCTCCTCCAGCATCATGATCTGGTGCGGCAGTTGGTCCTTGACCGCCGGGTTGAGCCGCAGCGCAATGTCCGAGCACGGCACCAGTACAGCACTGGTGGCGGAATCGCCGCTGGCAAAGAGCGTGACGTCATGGCCTTGGGCAACGAGTTCTTCAGTGAGATAGGAGACAATGCGCTCGGTTCCCCCGTAAAGCTTGGGCGGAACGCTTTCAGCGAGCGGTGCGATCTGAGCGATCTTCATCGGCAAACCTCCTCAATTGAGCAAAGAATCCTCAGGAAAGAACCACCTGCGTCCTCGAAGGCACGCAGCGGCCAGATAGGATGTCTAGATCTCGAATGACTGTCGGCGACATCCTCCTTTCCGGTAGCTGCACAGGCCAATGCTCCCTAACCGGCGAACTCGCTGCGGGTTCCGTCGAGGGGGTCTTTGGATGTCGAAGAAATGAGATGAAATTATCCCTTGAGATCGTCGATCGTTCTTTTCCAACGTCTTGAGCGCCTCGATCGCCTCGTCACGGGAGACGGCCTTATCCGTTTCTGAAAAAAGTCGAAGAGCCGGTATGGGTTCGATCGCAGACAACTCGGATGCCTCTGAAGCGGGTATGACCGGCTTCGCGTCCTTGCCGACGTCTTCGGCTGAAAGCACCTCGCGGGAGATCTCGAAATTGATGGCCGGATGAAGCAGATGCGCGGCGCTAATCACTGCTGTGGTTTCCCGCGCTGCGGATCTGTTGATGTTTTCCTTTCTCATAACTTGGCTCCATTGATCGTGACCGATGGAACTTGATTGGTTTCCATAAAGCATCTGAAGGTCCGCGCCGACAGACGGCGCGGACCTTCGCAATCGCTTTAGAAGTCCATGCCGGCACCGGCAGGCATTGCCGGGGCGGTGTCCTTCTTGGGCTTTTCGGCGATCATGGCTTCCGTCGTGACCAGCAGGCCGGCAACCGAAGCGGCATCCTGAAGCGCGGTACGCACGACCTTGGCCGGATCGATGACGCCTTGCGCGTAGAGATCGCCATATTCGCCGGTCTGGGCGTTCCACCCGTAGGAGAAGTCGCTCTTCTCGCGCAGCTTGCCGACGACCACCGAACCCTCAGCGCCGGCGTTTTCGGCGATCTGGCGGGCCGGCGATTCTATCGCGCGGCGGACGATGTCGATGCCCACGCGCTGATCATCGTTGTCAGTCGGCAGACCGTCGAGGGCCTTGACGGCACGCAGCAGTGCAACGCCGCCACCGGGCAGGATGCCCTCCTCGACGGCGGCACGGGTCGCATGCAGAGCGTCGTCGACACGATCCTTCTTTTCCTTCACTTCGATTTCCGTCGAACCGCCGACGCGGATGACGGCAACGCCGCCAGCGAGCTTGGCAAGACGTTCCTGCAGCTTTTCGCGGTCATAGTCGGAGGTGGTCTCTTCGATCTGGGCCTTGATCTGAGCAACACGACCGTCGATCTCCGACTTCGAACCGACGCCGTCGATAATGGTCGTGTTCTCCTTCTCGATCGCCACCTTTTTGGCGCGGCCGAGCATATTGAGCGCGACGTTTTCGAGCTTGATGCCGAGGTCTTCGGAGATGACCGTGCCGCCCGTCAGGATGGCGATGTCTTCGAGCATTGCCTTGCGGCGGTCGCCGAAGCCTGGAGCCTTGACGGCAGCAATCTTGAGGCCGCCACGCAGCTTGTTGACGACGAGGGTCGCAAGAGCTTCGCCTTCGACGTCTTCAGCGATGATCAGGAGCGGCTTGCCCGATTGGACGACGGCCTCAAGGATCGGGAGCATGGACTGCAGGTTCGAGAGCTTCTTCTCGTGAATGAGGATGTAGGGATCCTCGAATTCGACGCGCATCTTGTCCTGGTTGGTGACGAAGTAGGGGCTCAGGTAGCCGCGGTCGAACTGCATGCCTTCGACGACTTCGAGTTCGGTTTCGGCGGTCTTGGCTTCTTCGACAGTGATGACGCCCTCGTTGCCGACCTTTTCCATGGCTTCAGCGAGAAAACGGCCGATCTCGGCATCGCCATTAGCGGAGATCGTACCGACTTGGGCGATCTCGGAATTGCTCGTGATTTTACGGGCGTTGGTCTTCAGTTCCTTGACCACCGCATCGACGGCAAGATCGATACCGCGCTTCAGGTCCATCGGGTTCATGCCGGAGGCGACGGCCTTGGCGCCCTCCTTGACGATTGCTTGGGCGAGCACTGTGGCGGTCGTTGTGCCGTCGCCCGCAAGATCGTTGGTTTTGGAGGCGACTTCGCGCAGCATCTGGGCGCCCATGTTTTCGAACTTATCTTCGAGTTCGATTTCCTTGGCGACCGAAACACCGTCCTTGGTAATGCGCGGAGCGCCGAAGGACTTGTCGATGACGACGTTGCGGCCTTTCGGACCGAGCGTCACCTTTACCGCATTGGCAAGCACATCGACCCCTCGCAGCATGCGTTCACGGGCGTCGGTGTGGAATTTGACGTCTTTCGCAGCCATTTTTTTCACTCCTTCAATAGGCAGCTAATTTGACTGATGATTGGAAGGCCCCTCAGGCGGCTTTTTTCTGCTCGGCCTGAGCCTCGACGATGCCCATGACATCGCTTTCCTTCATGATCAGGAGATCCTCGCCATTCAGCTTGATTTCGGTGCCGGACCATTTGCCGAACAGAATGCGATCGCCAACTTTGACGTCGAGCGCCTGGATCTGTCCGGCATCGTTGCGCGCGCCGGGGCCGACGGCGATAACTTCGCCCTCCTGCGGTTTTTCCTTTGCGGTATCGGGAATGATGATGCCGCCCTTGGTCTTTTCTTCCGAATCGACGCGGCGGACGAGAATGCGATCATGAAGTGGTCGGAACGACATGTTTTCCTCCGATGGACAAACAATGATGATGTTGTTCCCCTAGCCGGACCGGATGACCAGTCCGGGCGGGTGCAAAGACCTCGGTCGAGCGTCTTGCGCGAAATGATCTGGTTTTGCGATTTTTTGATTTCAAGAGGGACGAAACAAAAAATTAGCACTCACCTAAGAGCGCTGCTAATGCGATGGAAAAGAACGGGAAATCGCAATTTGGACGCGTCGGAACAGGAATTCGCGGAAGCTATGTTGCTCCGGTCGCTGATAATTGGAAGTGCTATCGGAGAGGCCCAGATGCCGGGTGACGCCAGGCGGTCGGCGGGTCGGTCGCTCAGGCGCTTGGCAACGGGCGTCGATCCTGCGGCGATAATGCTGATAGATAGGAGTTTAGCCGGCACCTCCACCGCGCGCGAGTTGTGCCCGCAGGGTGGCGTTCTCCGCTTCCAGCTCCGCCAGGCGCTGGTGAAGCGGCTGGAGGCCAACGGCGATTTCTGCTTCGCTATAACGCGGCGTGATATGCTGCGGGCAGTTCCAGTCGAAGGCTTCGAGGCGCAGACGGAAGATGCGTTCAGGTTTTGCCCGATAGGAAGATGTCGCGAGCATCTGCGTGAGCGCGGGATCGGCGTCGAGCGTCAGCTTTTCGGCATGCGCATAGATCTTCAGCCGTGCCCGGCGAGCATAATCCATCAGGAATAGGCAGACCTTATCATTGGCGGCAAGATTGCCGGTACTGATGTACTGGCGGTTGCCGCGATAGTCAGCAAAGGCGAGCGTGCGGTCGTCTATCACCTTGAGAAAGCCCTGCGGGCCGCCCCGGTGCTGAACATAAGGCCAGCCGGTCTCGGAAACGGTGGCCATGTAGAAACTGTCGCGGGACGCGATGAAGGCGCGCTCATTTTCAGTGAAGCGATCGAAACTGCGGTCCGTCGGCAGGCCGGTCCAGAAGTCCTGAACGCCCATTTCTGCCTGCACGGCGCGCACGCTCGGCGTCGAGGCAATGTCAAGAAACCCGTAGGACATGATCCATTTCTCCAAGGTTTGGAGGGGAGCGGCGCGAGGCCGCGCTCTTCCATCAAGATGTAATCAGGCGCCGGCCTGGTTGCTCCGCTACGTCGGAAAACGGCCGCTGTGATTGGCTTTGCGAACTCAACATGTCGATTTTCGCCTGCAAAGAGAATATGCTCCAATCGAAAGTGATTTTACCAGAAATTGGAAGAATGAATGGATCGGCTCGAAGCCATGTCTATGCTGCTGGAGGTGGTGGACAAGGGAAACCTCTCTGCGGCCGGCCGGTCTCTGAAAATTCCCCTGCCGACGCTGAGCCGCAAGATCACCGAGCTGGAGACACTGCTCGGAACGAAGCTCTTGACCCGCACCACCCGGAAGATCGCCCTGACCGATGCGGGCGCCACCTATGTGGAGGCGGCAAGGCGTATCCTCGAGCAGGTGGAAGAGGCCGAGCGCCAGGCATCGGGCGAATTCGCGATGCCGAAGGGGGAACTGGTGATAACAGCGCCGATGCAGTTCGGCCGCCTTCACGTGCTGCCTGTCGTGGCAGACTTTCTTGCCGCCTTTCCAGCGATCAACGTGCGGCTGATGCTGACGGACAGGAACATCGATCTCGTCGACGAACATGTCGATATGGCGGTGCGCATCGGCAATCTGCCTGACAGCGCCATGGTTGCCACGCGCATCGGTTCGGTGCGCCGTGTGGTCTGCGGCAGTCCCGCTCTCTTTGCCAGCCGAGGCGTGCCGAAGGAACCGGCCGATCTCCTCAATCTACCCTGTATTGGCGTCGAACTTCTGACCTCATCCAGCGGCTGGCAGTTTCGCAGGGCAGGCGTGGCGAAACCGGTCGAGGTGGCGATCAGCCCGCGTCTTTCAGTCACCACGACCGAAGCAGCAGGAGAGGCGGCAATCCGCGGTGTCGGTGTCACCCGATTGCTTCATTACCAGGTCGCACAGTCCGTCGCCGCCGGCGCACTCGAGCTCGTGCTCGAGGAATTCGAACCCGAGCCCGCACCCATTCATCTGGTCCACCTCGCCCGCGGTCAGATGCCGCTCAAGATGCGTCACTTTCTCGATTTTGCAGCGCCCCGCCTGCGGGCCAGTGTCGCCCCGCTGCAGTCCATCTCGATGCGGGGATGACGCACCCCACATCCGTCGTGATTGCATCGCGCGCCAGGCATCCACCAGCGTAAATTTGACGCGCGCTAAATAATCATTTGAATCCTAACTATTTTGATGCTATTAAAATCGCCATGCAATCATCTCCTGTCCTTCATCGCGTCTTTACCGCAAACCTTCTGTCGACCGGTCGCCAGTGGCGCCGGGCTGTCGATATTGCCCTCAGTTCCCACGGCATTTCGGAAGCCTGTGCGGCACCGCTGCTCTGGATCGGCCGGCTGGGCGGTGGTGTGCGGCAGATCGTACTTGCCAATCACGTCGGCATTGAAGGGCCGTCGCTGGTCAGGCTGCTCGATCAGCTGGAAGCGCTTGGCCTCGTCATCCGCAAGGATGATCCGATCGACAGACGGGCAAAGGGTCTCTGGTTGACGGAGGAGGGCGAGAGCCTCGCCATTCGGATGGAAGCCGTTCTCGATGAACTGCGCGGCAGGATACTCGCCGATGTCAGCGAAGCCGATCTCGAAGCGGCGATCCGCGTTCTCAAGGCCTTCGAAGAGATCAGCCCGTCGCAAGTCGTGGCGGCAACACAGCAGCTCGAGGAAACATCGTGACTCTTCCCTCCTGGCGGGACTGGCTCTTCTCGGCCAAGGCCTTCCTTGCCTCCATGCTGGCCCTTTTCATTGCCCTGTCCCTCGACCTGCCGCGGCCCTACTGGGCGATGGCGGCGGTTTACGTCGTTGCCAATCCGCTGGCTGGAGCAACAAGTTCGAAGGGCCTCTATCGCGCGCTCGGCACGCTGCTCGGCGCCGGTGCTGCCGTCTTCTTCGTGCCGCTCTTCGTCAACGCGCCGGAGCTTTTGAGCATCGTCATCGCGCTCTGGACGGGCACGCTGCTTTTCATCTCGATGCTGGACCGCTCGTCGCGCAGTTATGTCTTCATGCTGGCAGGCTATTCGCTGCCACTGATCGCCCTGCCGTCAGTCGGCTCGCCGGATACCATCTTCGACACAGCCCTTGCCCGCTCGGAAGAGATCATCATCGGCATTGTCTGTGCCAGTCTCGTCAGCGCCGTCGTCTTCCCGACCAGCGTGCGCAGCGTGCTCGGCCAGCGTATCGCCACCTGGCTTGACGATGCCGGTAGCTGGGCAAACGATATTTTGCGCGGCGAGGGTGCTATTCCGGCAACGCCCTTGAAGCGACAGAAGCTTGCTGCCGACGTGACCGGCCTCGACCTCATCATCAGCCAGCTCGGCTACGATGCAGGCAGCCGCGATATCGTGCGCCATTCGCGCGAGTTGCGCGGTCGTCTCCTGATGCTGCTGCCGCTTTTCTCCTCGCTCGCCGACCGGCTTCACGCGCTGAAGGCCGAGCGTGGGACACTGCCAGAAGATCTGGTCTGCCTGCTGAACGAGGTCGCCGACTGGTTGAGCCTCGGTGCAAAATCTCAGGCCGACGACACCGCTGAAAAGCTGACGCAGCGAATTCAAAACCTCCGCCAGGCCGACCCGGATCGCCGCTGGGGCGAATTACTGTTCGCGAGTGCGCTGGCGCGCCTGAAGGAGATCGTCGATCTCTGGCAAGATTGCCTGACTCTGCGCGACGAAATCATCAGCGGCGGACATTCCGGCCCGTGGCAGCCGGTCTTTCGTCATCGCCAGATCGTCGGTCGCAACGGCCATTTCGACTATGCGCTGCTTGCCTTCCAGGCCGGCGCCGTCGTTGCCGGCATTCTCGTTGCCTGTGCCTTCTGGATCTATAGTGGCTGGCAGAATGGCGCGGGCTTCGTCACCATGGCAGCCGTCGCCTGTTCCTTCTTCGCAGCACTCGACCGGCCGGCCCCGTTCATCACCTCGATGTTCATCTGGTGCGGCGTCAGTCTCGTCATCTCGTTCGTCTACATTTTTGGCATCCTGCCGATGGTCAACAGCTACGAATTGCTGGTTCTGGTCTTCGCGCCGCCCTTCCTGCTCTTGGGGCTGATGATCCCCAAGCCGAAGTTTAACATGCTGGCGATGCTCCTGACCGTAAACAGCGCTTCCTTCATCGCGCTGCAGGACCGCTATACGTCCGATTTCACCACCTTCGCCAATGAGGCGATCGCCGCGCTCGCGGGCATCGGCTTCGCCCTGGTCTGGACGCTGGTTGCGCGCCCCTTCGGCGCTGAGCTCGCCGCCTGGCGGCTGGTGCGTGCGGGCTGGACCGATCTTGCCGAGACGGCAGCCGGCGAGCGCCATGCCGATCATGAGCGGCTCTCCGGCCGCATTCTCGATCGCCTGGGCCAGCTCGTTCCGCGCCTTGCGGTCGTTGAAGATCGCGAATTGAAGAAAGTGGATGGCTTCGCCGAGGTCCGGATTGGCTTCAACGTACTGATGCTGCAGGGCGAGCGCAGGAAGTTGCGCGGCGCCAGTGCCGCATCGCTCGGCGCCGTCCTGTCTGGCATTGCCGATTTTTATCATGGCCGAATCGATGCGGGCCAGCCGCTCGAGCCACCGGATGACCTGCGCCAATCGATTGACGACAGTCTGAAGACCATCGCACTCGAAGACGACAGGCGTGGCGCCGACTGTATCGACGCTCTCGTCGGCCTGCGACGTGCACTCTTTCCTGACGCAGCCCCGCCGGCAAGCTGGCAGGCGGCCGAGGCTGCGCCGCAACTCCTCCCGCTTGCCGCTGAGTAATTGTCATGCCCGCAGAATTTGATGTTTACGGCGTCTATGTCCCACGCCTCCTTGTTCTCATGGTGCTGAGCTTCCTGCTGATCATCGTCGTCAGGCGGATCCTCGCCTGGCTCGGCGCCTATTCCCTCGTCTGGCACCGAGGTCTCTTCGACCTTGCCCTTTACGTGCTCGTCCTCGGAGCCGTCTCCTCTTTCACACGCTGGTACTTCGTATGAACTCCCTGAAATTCATTGGCCGCCTCATCGTCACCCTTGCCGTCGTCATCGCTGCGGTCTTCGCCGGCCGCGGGCTTTGGGGCCATTACATGGAAGAACCCTGGACGCGCGATGCGCGCCTGCGCGCCGATGTCGTCGGCATGGCGCCTGACGTTTCCGGTCTTGTGAGCGAGGTGCTCGTCACCGACAACCAGGCGGTCAAGAAAGGCGACGTCCTTTTCCGCGTCGACCGCGAGCGTTTCTCGATCGCGCTTGCCCAATCGGAAGCAGCCCTCGAGGGCAGCAAGGCCGCCCTCGACCAGGCACATCGCGAACGCGAGCGGCAGGAGCGGCTCGGCGAAGCCGCGTCCCTGCAACAGAAGGAACAGGCCCAGACAGCCGAGGAACAGGCCGAGGCCGCCTTCCGCCAGGCAACCGCCAACCGCGATCTCGCTGCGCTCAATCTGCAGCGCTCGGAAGTCAAGGCGACGGTCAACGGAACGGTTTCCAACCTCAGCCTGCGCCCGGGAGATTACGTCAGCGCCGGGACCGCCAAGATCGCGTTGATCGACACCGATTCGCTGCGTGTTGAAGGTTATTTCGAGGAAACCAAGCTGCCGCGCATCCATCCTGGCGACAGGGTTTCCATCCATCTGATGGGCCAGTCGCAAAGCCTTCAGGGCCATGTCGAAAGCATCGCAACCGGCATCGAGGATCGCGAACGCACTGCAGGCACCGGCCTTCTCGCCAACATCAATCCCACTTTCAGTTGGGTGCGCCTGGCCCAGCGCGTGCCGGTGCGCATCAGCATCGACAGGGTCCCCGATGATGTCCGCTTGATCGCAGGTCTGACCGCAACCGTCGAGGTGGGCAAGAGCTGATTGGGGTCTGCGGGTTCTGGGGTTTGGATTCTGTGCAGGGGTCTGCACAAGGGTCGATCCGGGCGAGCCTCAAAGGCTTCGCCAGCCCAATCTTATGACTGTGGCGAAGACGAACAACGACAATACCGGCGCTGTCTTCAATGGTGTAGACGATCAGATCCAAGTCCTCGTCGACAAATCGTGCATGGCGCGATCTTGTCATTTTGCTGCTGATCCCCCTGGATCAGGCATCGATATAGTCATCCTCGCCATATCGGATCTCCATGCCAAACATCCGATGGTTAAGAAGTGCGCCAGAGTGGATTGCGTTTACGTGGAGAGGAACATTTAAAATTCCATCTGCCGACAGAAAGTATATTCAAATTGAAGTACCTGCGTGGATTCGCTAGTAGAGTCGCACTGAACTCAGCTGCTTGAAAGGACGATGGACGCGTGGAGGAGACCGAAAGACAGCAACTGCACCGGCGCGGCTCCGGAGTATCGACGGTCTATGAGACGCTTCGAAACGAGATCATCGAATTGAAACTGCCGCCGGGCAGCCCGATCGACGAGCAGCATCTGTCCGATCGTTTTGCCCTGTCGCGAACACCGATCCGCGAGGCGCTCGTGCGGCTTGCCGCCGAGGGGCTGATCACGACGCTCACCAATCGCGCGACGATCGTCTCGAATATCGATTTCCTTGGCCTGCCGGAGTTTTTCGATGCGCTGACGCTGATGTACCGTGTGACGACACGGCTTGCCGCCAGCAATCATGCCGAAGGCGACATTGTCGCCATCCGCGTTCAGCAGAAGGCCTTCGAGGTTGCCGTTGCCAATCGTGACGTGCTCGGCATGATCGCGACCAATCGCGACTTTCACATCGCCGTCGCTCAGGCCGGCCGGAACCGATATTATGTCGAACTCTTCACCCGGCTATTGGACGAGGGACGCCGCATCCTCAGGCTCTATTATTCCTCCTTCAACGATGTCCTGCCGCGCCAATATGTCGGCGAGCATGAGGAAATGATCCAGGCGATCATCAATCGCGACGTGAGCCTTGCCGACAGCTTGGCATCGGCGCATGCAGACCAGATCGTCCGGCAGATCCGCTCCTACATCACCGCCGATTCCCGCCAGAATGCCGGGCTCGCACTGTAGTCGCTGCGAGATTCCCGCGACCGCGTTAGGAACGCGCTTCTATGAGCGCTGACGTAAAATTATACTTTGTATTTTTCTTGTCGACAAAAAGTCGGCAGAATGCTAGATGCCTTTTCAACCCCGCCGTTCCGGGGAGTTTCCAGATAACGAGAGATTGGCGATGACTGGTTCCGTATTCCAAGGCTGCATCCCGGCGCTCATGACGCCCTGCAAGGATGACCGTACCCCTGATTTCGACGCACTTGCCCGCAAGGGCAAGGAACTCATCGACGCCGGCATGTCCGCCGTCGTCTATTGCGGCTCGATGGGCGACTGGCCGCTGTTGACGGACGAACAGCGTCAGGAAGGCGTCAAGCGCCTCGTCGAGGCGGGTGTTCCCGTCATCGTCGGCACCGGTGCGGTTAATACCAAGTCGGCCGTGGCCCATGCCGCGCATGCGGCCGCCGTCGGCGCAAAGGGACTGATGGTCATCCCGCGCGTGCTGTCGCGCGGCTCGTCCGTTTCGGCCCAGCGTGACCATTTTTCGGCAATCCTGGAGGCTGCGAAAGGCTTGCCGGCAGTCATCTACAACAGCCCCTACTACGGCTTTGCGACGCGCGCCGATCTGTTCTTCGATCTGCGTTCGCGCTTCCCGAACCTCGTCGGCTTCAAGGAATTCGGCGGCAAGAGCGACATGACCTATGCGGCTGAAAACATTACTTCCGGCGATGACGCGCTGACGCTGATGGTCGGCGTCGACACCGGCGTCTATCACGGCTTCGTCAATTGCGGCGCCGGCGGCGCCATCACCGGCATCGGCAATGCGCTGCCAAAGGAAGTCCTGCATCTCGTCTCGCTCTGCGAAAAGGCCGCCAAGGGCGATGCCGCTGCCCGCAGCGCCGCCCGCGAGCTCGAAGAGGCGCTGATGGTTCTGTCGACCTATGACGAAGGTCCGGACCTCGTTCTGCACTACAAGTATCTGATGGTGCTGAACGGCGAGAGGGAATACACGCTGCATTTCAATGAGACCGACAAGCTCAGCGACTCGCAGCGCCGTCATCTGGAAAACCAGTATCGCCTATTTAAAACCTGGTACGCCGCGCGTTATCCGAAGGCAGCTTGAGGCTGAAAACCGGTTCGGCCCCGCAGTTTCCCTGCGAGGCCGCTCAATGCAGACGCCGCCTCATAAGGTCAGGGGGCGCCCGATTTCCGTCGCTGCGCGACACGGGGTCAGTTCGCGACATCCGCGGCGGTCAGAGAATGGATCAGCATCGTCAGACTGCGCCGGATCGTCTCATCGGAGATCCGACCGATTTCCTGCGCAAGATAGGCCGCCTCATCCTCGACACCAGCCCCCGCCTCGGTTTCGATGCCGCTGACGAACCAGCCGGCATTCACCTTCATGAAATCGCATAGACGGAGCATGACCGCGATCGACAGGCGGTTTGTGCCATTCTCGTATTTCTGAATCTGCTGAAACGCAACGCCGATATGTGCAGCCAGTTCGTTCTGTGTGATGCCACGCGCGGTGCGCACGGAGCGCAGTCTCTGGCCGATTGCCAAATTCAGTTCCTGATCTTTCATGCCTCTCCTTGAGGATTTTTGTGTAGACCGCAAAATTTTGCGAGCTGTCTTTACATGGTCGGCTTTTGAGACCCGCCCCCATCGGTCAAAAGCGTCAGTTGCTCTTTGAGTTGTCGCCGCTCCGTCTGAGACAGGCGGGCAATCTCGTTTTCCACGAAATTCGCAATAGCCCGCGGGTCGTCACCGAACCGGCGCGCCCCTTCTGCGCAGAGAGCCACGAAGGTCGTCATCGGATCAACAGGGTCTGTCATTTTTGAAATCCCCCCTGAAATCTTCGTCCTTCGCGTTGAAGGCGATCTGGGGTTGAAATGGGTTATAAAGACAAAGAGGCCGACCGATGGTGAACAAATATCCCAATCTCCGATGCCAAGTCGCAACGACTCCGGACCACGTTCGCGATGCGATGATCCTCAGAAGTATCTGCTTTGTCCATGAGCACGGTATCTCGCCCTCCTTCATCTTCGATGGCAATGATCATCAAGCCACGCATTTCGTGTTTTATGATGCCGAAGAGCCCATCGGTTCCCTTCGCATTCGCTGGTTCGCCGATTTTGCAAAGTATGAACGAACCTGTTTCCGAGAAAAGTACCGACACCCTTTTACGGTTAAGCGTTGCATTCAGATGACTTTCGATCATGTGGGGCGCAAGGGTTATAGGAAGGTTCTGATCCAGGCCGAGCAACGCCTTGCGCGGCTGTGGACCATTCTCTTCGATCTGGAGATCGTCGACAGTTCCCCGGTGGAGATTGCCGGCCATCCGGAGCCTTATCTGACCATTGTCGGCACGATTCCCGCCTCGTCTGACCCGATTACGATGGAGAGCTGCAGTGCGTTGCTGTTGCGCGTTGAAGGTCAGCGGGACGCACCGAGTTCGTTTGAGACAGTATGATCATGGCAGGTTTTGACAGGGCGGGCGACAAGTCCGCAACGGCGGCGCTGCAGGAGGAAATTCTGACCCGCACGAAGCTGCACACCGAACTGGTACGGCGTCTCGTTAATGATCCGACAGTTCAGCCGATCGAGCTTGCCGGCTTCCTCGAGGATGTCGCCAATGCTTGCCTTTCGATCTCGGAAGAGCTCAGCGAGATTGTGAAGAAGGCGCAGGAGCGATAGTTTCCAGCATCTTGCGCAGGCTCTCTTCCTGCTCGTGTCGGCCGGAGGGGAAGGTCAATCCCGTCCCAAACGATGGATTGGTCCTGAAAATATCGACGATCCAGTCGTAGACGGCGGCAACCGCCCATCAGACGCAAATCCATGCCATTCCGAACTGACTTATGATGACAGCCTACGCGTGACCTCGTCGGAGCCCCTGGTTCGGCAAGAGGGTTAATTCAGATCTTGGCAAAGGAAAAGGCGTCGATGGGCAGTCGGGTCTGCCCATGAAGTGCGAGGTCCGCCAGGATTTCACCGACGACGCTGGTAAATTTGAAACCGTGGCCTGAGCAGGGGGAGGCAACGACGACGTTCTTTTCGCCCGGCATATGGTCGAGAAGGAAATCCTCGCTCGGCAGCATCGTATAACGACAGGTCGTCGCCTTCGTGCGAAGACCTGCAGCACCCGGAACGCGTTTCTTGACGAAGCCGTCGAGCAGGGCGTTATCGGCATCATTGACGGGTGGGTTCGGTTTGTTGGGATCGATCGGTTCGCGGAAATGTGCGTGCTTGCCGATCTTAACGCCATCGACGCCGATGGCCGGGAAGCCGAAATAGGAGCCCCCCGCACCCTCGTCCCGCAGGAAACATGGCATTCGCTGCGGCTGCGTCGCAAAGCCATCCTGCGGCTGATACCAGGCAACCACCTGGCGGATCGGCACCGCGGCCTTTTTGAGCTGCGGCACGAGTTCGGCAATCCAGGATCCGGTCGCCACCACGATTTTTCCCGCGCGATATCGTCCGGTTTCGGACGTAATCGTCACTCCGGCATCATCGGGCTCGATCGCCGTCACCTTCTCGCCGAAATGCAGGGCTGCGCCATCCTCGACAGCCAATCTCAGATAGCCCATGACAGCCGCTTCCGGACGGAGATAGCCGCCCTGCGGGTCAAGCAGGCCGATCTCGTGCTCATCGAGCTGGAAAGCCGGAAAGCGGCGCGCCATCTCCGCCTTGTCGAGCACCTCATGGGCCAGTCCGTGCAGCTCGCAGGAGGAGCGCGTGCCGGAGACGACCTTGCCGTCGGGCGCGCCGATCTGCAGCACGCCTGTTATCGTCAGGATGTCAGTGCGCAATCGCGCCTCCAGCGATCGCCAGTTCTGATAGGCGCGCTTGAGCAGCGGCACATAGGACGGATCCTCGAAATAGCCGAGCCGGATGAGGCGGCTGTCGCCGTGCGAGGAACTCAGCGCATGGGCCGGAAAATAAGCGTCGAAACCGATCGCCTTGACACCGCGGGCGGCGAGAAAGGCGAGCGCGGCGCTTCCCATGGCGCCGAGGCCGATAACGGCGACGTCGAATCGAGCAGTCATGGAAATCTCCTCAGGGAATTGCCGGCGCCGCACTCTTGCGGAGCAATCCGCGGAGAGCCTCAATGTCGCGCGACAGCGGCCTGTCATCGGAATAGGGAGATACGACGGCGCGCACCGCCCGATAGATCATGTCCGTCCCGGCCGCCCTCTGGGCGGTACCAACCAGGAACTCATGGGCCTGTGCCGCCGCCATCAGTTCGATCGCCATGATATACTCGGCATTGTCGATCAGCGCGAGCAGCTTGTTGGCAGCCGCAGTCGGATGCGCCAGGAAATCCTCCTGCAGACCGGATGTTATGCCGCCATCGGTCGAAGCGGGTGCTGCAAGCCGCCGGTTTTCATTGGCAAGGGCTGCGGCTGTATATTGTGCGATCATGAAGCCGGAGTTGCTGCCCGCGTCACTTGCCAGGAACGGCGGCAGGCCGCTGACGAGCGGATTGACGAGACGGTCCGTTCGCCGTTCGCTCATCGCAGAGATCTGCGCAAGCGCCGTCGCAAGACTGTCGGCAGCCTGCGCAAGGGCAGGCGCGACCGCATGGGCTTCGGAGGAGACGATCGGCTCTTCCGGCGTGCCAGACACGGCGGGATTGTCGGTGACGGAGGCAAGTTCCTGATCGACGATCAGAGCCGAGACATCAAAGACATCGCGCGCAGCACCATGCGCATGCGGTATCGAGCGCAGGCTCAGCGCATCCTGTGTCCGTTTGCCGAGCGCGGCTGCGATCAATCCGCTGCCGGCAAGTCGGGCGCGCAGTGACGCACCGACACGGGCGATGCCCTCGGAGGGCCGCAATGCCAGAACCGCAGCGTCGAAGGCCGCCATCTGGCAGCCGGCCGCCTCAAGCGTGAGGCTTGCGATCGCATCGGCCCAGTCGAGCAACCGCTCAGCGCGGGCAAGCGCCACACTTGCAAGCCCAGTCGCACAGGCTGTGCCGTTGACGAGACTGAGACCCTCCTTGGCGCCAAGCACTAACGGTTCGAGGCCGATCGCGGCAAGTGCATCGCGGCCGCTCATGCGGCTGCCGTTGACGCTGGCGCTGCCTTCGCCGATCAGCACCAACGCATTGTGGGCATTGTGGGTGAGGTAACCTGCCGAACCCTTGGAGGGGACGTCGGGAATGCAGTTCTTTTCGAGAAAGGCGGCGAGATAGCGGACGATTTCGGGGCGCACGCCGGAATGGCCATGGGCAAAATTGGCGATTTGTGCGGCGATGATCGCACGCACCTCGCGCGGCGCCAGCAATTCACCGACGCCAACGGCATGACTGAGGATGATGTTGCGGGACAGTCTGCTTTGGGAGGCTCTGTCGACCACCGTATCCGAGAGCGCGCCGACGCCCGTATTGATGCCATAGGCCCTGACACCGGTCTCGACGATCCGCTCGACGATGCGGCTTGCCTTGATAATGCGGTCCCAGGCCGCCTGCGACAGGTCAAGCGTTTCGCCCGCGGCCACATCAGCAATATCGCGCCAGCCGGCAACCCGATCGATGGTGATGGTCATTGGCCGCTTCCGAAATGGCCGATGAACTGCCGGAAGGCCGGGGATGCACCGCCGCCGAACATTTCGTCCGGCGTGCCGCTGCTTTCGACCAGCCCTTCCCGCATGAAGACGACGCGGTTGGAGACATTGCGGGCAAAGCTCATTTCATGGGTGACGACCAGCATGGTCATGCCCTCTTCTGCGAGCGCGCGCATGACGCGCAGCACTTCGCCGACCAGTTCCGGATCGAGCGCCGAGGTTGGCTCGTCGAAGAGCATGACCTTCGGTTTCATGGCGAGCGAGCGGGCAATCGCTGCACGCTGCTGCTGGCCGCCGGAAAGATGCGCTGGATAGGCGTGACGCTTGTCGGCGATGCCGACCTTTTCCAGCAGCGCTTCCGCTTCGGCAATGCACTCGGCCCGTGGCCGCTTCAGCACATGGACCGGTCCTTCGATGACATTCTGCAGGATCGTCATATGGGACCAGAGATTGAAGGACTGAAAGACCATGCCGAGTTCGGAGCGGATGTGATCGACCTGCTTCTGGCTCGCCGGCTTCGTCTTGCCGTTCTTGTGGATCATCTGTATGTGTTCGCCATCGACCCAGATCTCGCCATCGCTTGCGATCTCCAGCAGGTTGATACAGCGCAGGAAGGTTGACTTGCCCGAGCCCGAGGCGCCGAGCAGCGAGATCACGTCGCCATCCTCGGCATCAAGCGATATGCCGCGCAGCACCTCATGGGTGCCGAAGCTCTTTCTGATATTGCGGACCGAAAGTCGGGTTACGCCGGGCATGGAAGCTCCAATCACGTTCAGTCGAGTTCAAGCCTTCAGCGCCGGCGGAATGGCGCGGCGATGTCGGGACAGCCAATATTCCAGGAGGGACATGGCCTGCAGGATGATGAAATTCAAAACGAGGTAGATGATGGCGGCGCAGAGGAAGACTTCCATCGTGCGGTAGGTCTGTGAGATCAGCCGCTGCGCGACGCCGGTCACTTCCCAGACCGTTACGAGGCTCGCAAGCGCGGTCGATTTCATCATCAGCACGATCTCGGTCGAGTAGGCGGGCAGCGCATGCCGGAAGGCGATCGGCGCCAGGATGCGGCGCACCATCAGGAAGCCCGACATGCCGATCGCGCGGGCTGCTTCGATCTCCTTCGGAGAGACGGCGCGGATGCCGCCACGGAAGATTTCCGCCGAGTAACCGGCGGTGCAGAGGGCCAGTGAAAGAATGGCGCAGACCATCGGCTCGCGCAGGAAAGGCCAGAGAAAGGAATAGCGGATGAAGCCGAACTGACCGAGGCCATAGAAGACCAGGAACATCTGGATCAGAAGCGGAGAGCCGCGAAAGACGAAGATGTAGCCCTTGGCGAAACCGGAGAGGATGGGATTGCCGCTGACACGCATTGTGACGATGACGAGCGCCAGCAGCCCACCGAAGAAGATCGACAGGAAGAACAGGATCAGCGTTGTCGGCACGGCTTTTAAAAGCGTGACCATGGTGCTGGCGAGGAAGGCGATATCCATGTGATCCCTCCCTATGCCTGACCCATGGCCGAGGCCGGCATGCTGCGATTGGCCTTGCGCTCGGCGCCGTTGAAGACGCGATCCGACAGGCTGGTCAGGATCAGATAGAGCGCGCCGCCGACGATGAAGAAGAGGAAATATTGCCGGGTCGAACCGGCGGCGACCTGGCTCGAGCGCATCAGCTCGGCAAGTCCGGTAACCGAAATCAGCGCCGAATCTTTCAGGCTCAACTGCCAGACGTTGCCGAGACCGGGAATGGCAAGGCGCAGCACCTGCGGAATGATAATGCGGCGGAATCTGAGGCCGCGATGCATGCCAATTGCCGACGCGGCCTCAAGCTCGCCTTTGGAAATGGCAAGATAGGCGCCACGATAGACTTCGGCCTGATAGGCACCGGAGATGATGCCGACGGCAAGCGCACCAGCGGCAAAGGACGGCAAGCCGAGGAAACCCTCATAGCCCATCGACTGGCCGATCGCGGTTACCGCCGAAGAGCCGCCGAAATAGATGAGGTAGATGATGAGCAGTTCCGGCACGCCGCGAAAGACCGTGGTGTAGACATGGCCGATCGTGGTGAGCATGACATTGCCGGAGAGTTTCGCGGCCGCGATGATCGCGCCGAGTACGGCCCCGATCGCCAGGGCCGTGGCGGTGACGCAGAGCGTCAGCAGGGCACCGAGGAGGAGGAACGCCCCCCATCCGGTTGAACCGAAACCAATGAGTTCGAGTGTCGCCATGGGCCTTCCCAGCGCTGTCTTCGTCGTGATGAGGGGCAGTCAGAATAGCACGTGGTCTCCGATCGGAAAGCGGAGACCACGGAACGCGGCTTTATGTCGAAAGCTTAGTTCTGCGGGCTGACGTCGACCTTAAACCACTTCATGGACAGGTTCTTGACCGTGCCGTCGGCAAGTGCGGACTTGATCGCCTCACTGAACTTGTCGCGCAGGTCCGTATCGGCCTTGCGGATGCCGAGACCCTCGCCTTCGCCCCAGATCGAGCCGACGATCTCCGGACCGGTGAAGGCGAGCGTGTCGTTGGCAGATGCAAAGGCGTTGGCGAAGTAGACGGCGTCGTCGAAGCCGAGGTCGATACGGCCGTTCTGCAGATCGAGGTCGCGGTCGGCCCCCGTCTTGTATTCGCGGATTTCGGCGATGCTGCCGAAATTGTCATAGACGAACTTGGCATAGACGGTAGCCGCCTGGATGCCGATCGTCTTGCCTTTGAAGGCTTCCTTCAGAGCTTCGATTTCCTTCACGCCGGTCTGGCCCGGCGTCATCTTGATCGTCGCGCCGGTACCGGCCGCGTTAGCGAGCGGGCTGTCTTTGGCGGTGGCGAAGGCTGCCGGTGTCGCGGCATAGGGGACTGTGAAGTCGATGACCTGCTTGCGCTCATCGGTGATCGACAGCGCGTCCATGATGACGTCGAACTTGCCGGCGTTCAGCGCCGGGATCATGCCGTCCCAGTCGGATGCGACGAGCGTGCATTCGATTTTGGCGCGTTCGCACAGAACCTTGGCGAGTTCCGGTTCGAAGCCGCCGAGCGTGCCGTCGGCATTGGTGAGGTTCCAGGGAGCGTAGGCGCCTTCGAGCGTGATGGTCGCCTTCGTCCAGTCCTTGGCGGCAGCCGGGCCTGCAAAGGCGGCTGCCGTCAGCGCGCAGGAAAGAATAGCAGTGCTGAGCTTCATTAATGTGATCTCCTCTGAGATTGGACAGACCTTGCGGCATGAATGCCGATCTTCGCCGGCTTGCCCACCTTGATCCGCTATTCAATTTCAGATCGGCAGGTTGTATAGGGTACCATATGAAAAATTTTGTGATATGCAAGAGGAAAGTCGGATTAAAGGGCAGATTCCATTCTTGCAAAGGGAATAGGCAATGAAGCGTCCCAACGAGATGAAACGTGAGCTGGCGGAAAACGATAGTGCGCCCCTCTATGCCGGCGTCAAGCAGGTTATTCTCGACCGGATCCGCAGCGGTGAATGGCCCCCACGCTATCGCGTGCCCTCTGAAAACGAGCTGGTGGTGGAGCTCGGTGTCTCCAAGATGACCGCCAACCGGGCGCTGCGCGAGCTGGCGAATGAAGGCGAGCTCGTGCGCATCCAAGGAGTCGGATCCTTCGTTGCCGAACGCAAGGGTCATTCGGCACTTTTCGAGGTGCGCAACATCGCCGACGAGATTGCCGAGCGCGGCCATATGCATGAGGCCGATGTCATCGTTCTGGCCGAGGAAGCGGCATCTCCCGACATTGCTGATGCACTCGAGCTTGCCATCGGTGCGCCGGTTTTCCACTCGCTGATCGTTCACAGCGAGAATGGTGTTCCTGTCCAGATCGAGGACCGCTTCGTCAATCCGGGCGCCGCACCTGACTACCTGATGCAGGATTTTTCGACACTGACGCCGAATGCCTATTTGACGGCGGCCGCTCCCTTGAGCGGCTCGGAACATATCGTCGAAGCGGTGACGCCGCGGGCCTGGGAATGCAAGTTCCTGACCATCCTGCAGAACGAGCCCTGCCTTGCGATCCGCCGCCGGACCTGGTCGGCCCGCCAGGTCGTCTCCATGGCGCGCCTCGTCTATCCAGGAAACCGCTACCGGCTGGAAACGCGCAGCGGCAAGATCTTCGAGGAGTAGGCTGGTTGTATATACTAGCTAACGGTTATCCGTGTTCGGCGGCGGCAATCGCTTCGCTGCGAATATCTTCCGTCAGCTTGAGGCGCAATTCCGAAAATTCGGGGCTTGCCTTGATCGTGTAATGGCGCGGATGCGGAAGGTTGACCGGCGTGATCGATTTGATCTTTCCGGGACGCGCCGTCATCGTGACGACGCGTGATGCCATGAAGACGGCCTCCTCGATGTCGTGCGTGACGAAGATCACGGTCTTCTGCTCCCGTTCCCAGATGCCGAGCAGCAATTCCTGCATCAAGCCGCGCGTCTGATTGTCGAGCGCGCCGAAGGGTTCGTCGAGCAACAGGATCTTCGGATTGTTGGCGAGCGCCCGGGCAATCGCGGTTCTTTGCTGCATGCCGCCGGACAGTTGCTTGGGCCAATGATTTTCGAAGCCGCGCAAGCCGACCTTGGCGACGTAGCTTGCGACGATCTCGTTCTTGTCTTTCTCCGCCATACCCTTTTCGCGCAGGCCGAAGGCAATGTTGTCGCGCACCGTCAGCCAGGGAAAAAGCGTATAGGATTGGAAGACCATACCGCGATCGGCGCCCGGTCCCTTCACCTCGCGCCCTTCCAGTGTGACCGTGCCTGTCGAGGGGAAGTCGAGGCCGGCGATAATGCGCAGCAGCGTCGATTTTCCGCAGCCGGAGGGGCCAAGCACCGTCACAAAATCGTTTTTGGCGATGGCGAGATCGGTCGGCTGCAAGGCGAGCGTTGGTAAGCCGCCGCGTACGCCGGGAAAAGTGCGGCTCACGCCCTTGATGACGAGTTCGCTCATGCGAGCCTCCACGCAAAGAGCCATCGGTTCAGCCATTTGAAGGCAAAGTCGGAAATGAGGCCGATCAGCCCGATGACGATGATGCCGAAAATGATCTGGCCGGTGGCAAGCAGCGCCTGGCTGTTGATGATCATGTAGCCGATGCCGGACGAAGCCCCGATCAGTTCGGCGACGATGACATAGGTCCAGGCCCAGCCGAGTACGAGGCGCAGGATTTCGGCAATATCGGGTGCGTTTGCCGGAATGAGTACGCGGCGCACGACGCCGTTATCGCCGGCTCCGAGCGTATAGGCGGCCTCGACGAGATCGCGCCGGGTGCCGGACACGGCAACCGCGACCATGAGAACGATCTGGAAAACGGCGCCGATGAAGATGACGAGCAGTTTCTGCGTCTCGCCGATGCCGGCCCACAGAATGAGCAGTGGCACGAAGGCCGATGCCGGCAGATAGCGTGCGAAGGAGACAAAGGGTTCGAGCAATGCTTCGATCGGCTTATAAGCACCCATCAGGATGCCGAGCGGCACGGCGACCAGCGCCGAGAGGATGAAACCGCCAACGACACGCCAGACCGTCATGCCGATATCGAAGAGGAAACCTTGGTTGACGAGCAGGTCATAGCCGTCCTGCACCATGGTGATCGGATCGGCAAGAAAGGTCTTCGACACATAGCCGCCAAGCGTTGCATAGCCCCACGCGGCGAAGAAGACAACGAAGAACAACAGGCCGAAGAGCAGCCGGCTGCCCGAGCCAATAGGTTGAAGTGGACGCATGCAGTGCCTTGCCGGAAAACAGGGAGCGCTCACTTGGGCGCTCCCTGCATTTGTGCCTGTTATTGAATGAAGGAGGGGTCGGCGAGCGTCGAAAGGTCCGGTTTTGCCTTGATGACGCCAGCCTGCAGCAGAAGATCTGCTGCCTCCTCATTGAAGCTCTTGAAGGTGGTCTTGAAGAAGTTCTGGGCCGCGGCCTTGTCCTGCCATTCGAGATAGGCGGCCGATTCGCCGAATTCCTTGCCGGACTGCTTCACATCCTTGCCCATGATCTCAAAGGACTTATCCTTGTCGGTCTTGATCATTTCAAGCGCGTCGTAATAGCTCGCAGCGAGCGCCTTGGCGGCCTCCGGATTGTTCTTCAGGAAAGCGGTGGTGCAGCCGAACGTGTCCATGACGGCGGGATAGTCGAGGGTCGTGGCAATGATCTTGCCCTTGTCCGGCGCATTTCGAATGCTGGAAAGATAGGGCTCATAGGTGACAGCAGCATCGTTCTGGCCGGCAAGCAGCGCCTGGGCTGCCGGACCCGGCTCCATGTTGACGACCTTCACATCCTTCACGCTGAGGCCGTTCTTGGCGAGAATGAAGGCGAGCAGGAAATAGGGGGACGTGCCAGGCGCGGAGGCAGCGACCGATTTGCCCTTGAGATCTGATATCTTTTCGATACCGGGCTTTGCTGCAATGCCATCTGCGCCATGCGAAACATCGAGCTGGAAGATCTGCGTGGTTGCAACGCCGGCTGCGTTCCAGACGATCCAGGTTTCCACCGTGGTTGCGGCGCACTGGATGTCGCCGGAGGCGAGCGCCAGATGCCGGCTCGCCTGAGGCACTTTGGTAATGGTGACATCGAGCCCATGCTTCTTGAAGATGCCGGCTTCCTTGGCGAGCGTCAGCGGCGCGAAGCCGGTCCAGCCGGAAATGCCGATCGCAACCTTCGTATCTGTGGCGTGGGCGGCTGTTGCGGCGAGGACCGCAGCAAAGGCAGCGGCAAAAATCCCTGTTTTTTTCATGATCCGAAGTTCCCTGCTCTTATTTTAGGCGCCCTTGCTGGGTGCCCATTAAATGTATTTAACGCATGCCCGCCTTGTTTTGTCTAGACATTATAATGCCGCTGCGGCGGGATAGACGTCGTCAGATCGCTGCGATGGTGATCGCGTAGAGCAGGCCATCGCCGCGCAGTTGCAGGGATTCACCACCAGCCTCTTCGAGCAGCAGCGCATCGCCGGCGGCGAGAGCGATCTTGTCATTCGCAAGATCAATGTCCATTTGCCCGCGATGGCAAAGGAGAAGCGACTCTCCGCCTGTCAAAGACAGTCCTTGCCGCCCGTCGACGACGAGGCGCAGCACGGTATGCCGGAGCTTGTCCCGTCTGGTCATCACATTGAGATCGGTGATTCCGCCATCGGTCAGTTCGGCGGTAATGGGTACATCTGCCGGAAAGATAAGCGGATCGCTTTCCTGCGTCAGGAGCACCGGTGAACGCCCTTCGATAAAGAGCCGCATGCCATTGCCCTCCAGGATCGACAGCGTGCGGTCGATGCCTGGAAAGACGGAGAAGGGCCCATTGGTGGCAACTGTCGCCATGCTGACTCGCCAGTCAAAGTCGGCGAGCCTTGCGCCCGGTGGCGAAATCGCGATTTCCACCGTTTCGCCACCACCGTTCTTCCACTCCATGCGCTTGTGATCGGCGGCGCGCAGGACCCTCATGGCTCAGTTTCCAAGGATGCCGGGCAGGCGAAGGCCCTTTTCTTTGGCGCAGTCGATGGCGATGTCATAGCCGGCATCGGCGTGGCGCATGACGCCGGTTGCCGGATCATTCCAGAGAACGCGTTCGAGACGGCGAGCCGCATCGTCAGTGCCGTCGGCGCAGATGACCATGCCGGAATGCTGCGAGAAGCCCATGCCGACGCCGCCGCCGTGGTGCAGTGATACCCAGGTGGCGCCCGATGCGGTGTTGAGCAGCGCGTTCAGGAGCGGCCAGTCGGACACCGCATCAGAGCCGTCCTTCATCGCTTCCGTTTCGCGGTTCGGCGAGGCGACGGAACCGGAATCCAGATGGTCGCGGCCGATGACGACAGGCGCCTTGAGTTCGCCGTTCCTGACCATCTCGTTGAAGGCAAGGCCGAGTTTGTGGCGGTCGCCCAGACCGACCCAGCAGATGCGCGCCGGCAGTCCCTGGAAGGCGATGCGCTCCTTCGCCATGTCGAGCCAGTTGTGCAGGTGCTTATTGTCCGGCAACAGCTCCTTCACCTTGGCATCGGTCTTGTAAATATCTTCCGGATCGCCAGACAGGGCCGCCCAGCGGAACGGACCGATGCCACGGCAGAAGAGCGGGCGGATATAGGCCGGTACGAAGCCGGGGAAGGCGAAGGCGTTTTCCAGGCCTTCGTCCTTGGCGACCTGGCGGATGTTATTGCCATAATCGAGCGTCGGCACACCGGCGTCCCAGAAGGCGACCATGGCTTCGACATGCGCCTTCATCGAGGCGCGGGCTGCCGCTTCCACGGCCTTCGGATCGGTTTCGCGCTTCGCCTTGGCTTCCGCAACCGTCCAGCCGACCGGCAGGTAGCCGTTGCGCGGATCATGCGCCGAAGTCTGGTCGGTGACGATATCCGGACGCGGGCCGCCAGCCTTCATGCGGGCCACCAGTTCCGGGAAGATTTCAGCGGCATTGCCGACGAGGCCGACCGACTTTGCTTCGCCGGCCTTGGTCCAGCGCTCGATCTTCTCCAGCGCCTCGTCCAGCGTATGAGCCTTTTCGTCGACATAGCGGGTGCGCAGGCGGAAATCGATGCGGGTTTCGTCGCATTCGACGGCAAGGCAGCAGGCGCCGGCCATGACGGCGGCAAGCGGCTGGGCGCCGCCCATACCGCCGAGCCCGCCGGTCAGGATCCATTTACCCTTGAGATCGCCATTATAGTGCTGGCGCCCGGCCTCGACGAAGGTCTCATAAGTGCCCTGCACGATGCCCTGCGTGCCGATATAGATCCATGAGCCGGCCGTCATCTGGCCGTACATGGCAAGCCCCTTCTTGTCGAGTTCGTTGAAATGATCCCAGGTCGCCCAGTGCGGCACGAGATTGGAATTGGCGATCAGCACGCGCGGCGCATCCTTGTGGGTGCGGAACACGCCGACTGGCTTGCCGGACTGCACGAGCAGCGTCTCGTCCTCGTTCAGCGTCTTCAGGGTGGCAGCGATGCGGTCGAAATCGTCCCAGGTGCGCGCGGCACGGCCGATACCGCCATAGACGACGAGCTCATGCGGGTTTTCGGCAACGTCAGGGTCGAGATTGTTCATGAGCATACGCAGCGGCGCTTCAGTCATCCAGCTCTTGGCGTTGAGCTCTGGCCCGCGGGGGGCGCGGATCTCGCGGATATTGTGGCGCGGGTTTACGGTCATGATGATGTTCCCTTGTTTAGCGTTTCAGACCGAGCGCGATCTCTTCGATCCGCGTCAGAATGGATTTGAGATGGATGCGCAGATTGTCGGCTTTTTCGGTGTCATAGGCGAAGGGCGGCGCTTCGCTTGCAAGATGCGTGGATTGGGCGAGCTCCATCTGGATGGCATGGACGCCGGCTTCCGGCCTGCCGTAATGGCGCGTTGTCCAGCCACCCTTGAAGCGGCCGTTCAGGATGCTGTCGTAGCCTGCTGCCGCCGATGCGATGGCGATGGTCGCCTCTTCGATCATCCGATCACAGGTCTTGCCCATATCCGTGCCGATATTGAAATCCGGCAGCTTGCCCTCGAAGAGGAAGGGAATATGGGAGCGGATCGAGTGGCAATCATAGAGAACGGCGATGCCGTGAATGGATTTCACCCGCTCGATCTCGGCCGCCAGGGCGGCATGGTAGGGCGCATGGAAATCGCGCAGCCGCTTGGCGATATCGTCCTCGGTCGGAGCCGCGCCATCCTTCCAGATCGTCTTGCCGTCGAAATCCGTCTCCGGGATCAGCCCGGTCGTGTTCTGGCCGGGATAGAGGCTCGTACCGGACGGATCTCTGTTCGCATCGATCACGTACCGATGGAACGTGGCGCGCACGGTGGTCGGCTTGTCGAGCAGCCCGTCATAAAGCTGGTGGATGTGCCAGTCGGTATCGGCAAGCAGCCGACCATTTTCGTTCAGGCGCTCCCAGATATCAGGCGGGACCTCGGTGCCGGTATGGGGAAAGCCGAGGATGACGGGTGAGGTGCCTTGCTTGACCTCGAAAACGGACATGTCAGACCTCCAGAGCGGGCAGGATGCCGCTTGAAACGGACGCGTTGAGACCGCCACCTGCAATGAGCATGGCAGCCGCCTTCAGATCATTCGCCATATAGCGATCCTCCTCCAGCGGCGGCACGACGACACGGATAGCGGCAATCGCTTTCTCGAGCTCCGGGCTGGTTGCAAGCGGCGCGCGAAGCTCAACCCCTTGCGCGGCGCTCAGTGCCTCGATGCCGATGATCGCGAAGAGATTTTCGCTCATCGGCAGGAGCCGGCGCGCACCGTGGCAGGCCATGGAGACATGGTCCTCCTGATTGGCCGATGTGGGCGTCGAGTCGACAGATGCCGGATGCGACATCTGCTTGTTTTCGCTCATCAGTGCTGCCGACGTGACCTCTGCGATCATAAGGCCGGAATTCAGGCCCGGCTTCTTGGCGAGAAAGGCAGGCAGGCCATAGGAGAGAGCGGGATCGACGAGCAGGGCGATACGACGCTGCGCAATCGCGCCGATCTCGCAGATCGCAAGCGCAATCTGGTCGGCCGCGAAGGCAACGGGTTCGGCATGGAAATTGCCGCCGGAGACGACGGAATTGTCAGAGAGCACCAGGGGATTGTCGGTCACCGCATTGGCTTCGATTTCCAAGGTGCGGGCAACCGAGCGCAATAGATCGAGGCAGGCGCCGTCGACCTGCGGCTGGCAGCGGATGCAATAGGGATCCTGAACGCGCTCGTCGCCCTCGATATGGCTCTGGCGGATTGGCGAGTCCTCAAGGAGAGCGCGCAGGGCGGCTGCCGTATCGATCTGGCCGCGATGGCCGCGCAGCGTATGGATATCCGGATGGAAAGGGGCAGACGAGCCCATGGCCGCATCTGTCGACATGGCGCCAGTTATGAGCGCCGATTGCGCCGCCCGGTGAGCGCGAAACAGACCGGCGAGCGCCAGAGCCGTCGAGGTCTGCGTACCGTTGATGAGCGCCAGACCTTCCTTGGCGGCGAGTACGACGGGCTGCAAGCCGGCCTTCAGAAGGGCGGTTGCGCCATGAAGCCTTTCGCCGTTGAAGAAAGCTTCGCCGTGGCCCATCATCACGGCCGTCATATGGGCAAGCGGAGCAAGATCGCCGGAAGCGCCAACCGACCCCTTTTCCGGAATGACCGGGATGACGCCGCGTGCCATCATCGCCTCGATCAGCCGCACGAGTTCCAGCCGCACGCCGGAGGCGCCGCGACCGAGCGAAACCAGCTTCAACGCCATGATGAGGCGCACGACATTTTCCGGCAGAGGCTCGCCGACGCCGCAGCAATGGGAGAGAATGAGGTTGCGCTGGAGCGTCGCCACATCGGCGCTGTCGATCTTGATCGAGGCAAGCTTACCAAAGCCGGTATTGATGCCGTAAACAGGCGCATTGCCGGCGGCGATCTCGGCGATGCGGCTGGCAGCTTTGACGATACCGGCGTCGAAGGACGGATCGAGCTTAGCCGGAACGCCGGTCCAGTAGATGGTCGCGAGGTCCCGAAGCGAAACGGAGCCGGGATGCAGGGTGATGGTCATCGGTCGATCCTCTGGCCCTTGAAGATATGTGCGTGAAGCGGGTTGAAGCCGATGCGGTAGACGAGCTCGGCAGGGCTCTCGATATTCCAGATTGCCAGATCGGCAGACTTGCCGGCTTCGATCGTACCGGTTTCGTCAAGCAGCCCGAGCGCGCGGGCGCCCTCGCGCGTCGCCCCGGCAATACATTCTTCCACGGTCAGCCTGAACAGTGTCGCCGACATGTTCATGGTGAGCAGCAGAGAGGTGAGGGGCGAAGTGCCGGGGTTGCTGTCGGTAGCGATCGCGATATGCGCGCCAGCCTGCCGCAGCGCCTGAACCGGCGGCTTCTGCTTTTCGTTGATCGCATAGAAGGCGCCCGGAAGCAGGACGGCAACGGTGCCGGCCGCCGCCATTGCCCGCGCGCCATCTTCATCCAGATATTCCAGATGATCGGCCGAAAGCGCACCATAGGAGGCCGCGAGTTTCGCGCCGCCGAGATTGGAGAGCTGCTCGGCATGAAGCTTGACGGGAATCCCGAGCGAACGAGCCTTGTCGAAGACGCGCCTTATCTCGTCGACCGAAAAGGCGATGCCTTCGCAGAAGCCGTCGACGGCATCGACCAGGCCTTCCGCGCGTGCGCGCTCCAGTCCCGGCAGGACGACGTCGGAAATGTAATCCTGGTTCCGTCCCGTGTATTCGATGGGCGTCGCATGGGCTCCGAGATAGGAAGTGACGACGCGCACGGGACGCAGCTTTTCGAGCGCGCGGGCAGCGCGCAGCATCTTCAGCTCCGCATCGATATTCAGTCCGTAACCAGATTTGACCTCGATCGTGGTGACACCTTCGGAAATCAGCGTGTCGAGCCGCGGCAGCGCCGCCTCGACAAGGCCTTCGACGGAGAGCACATTGGTCGCCTTCACGGAGGAGACGATGCCGCCGCCGGCGCGCGCAATCTCTTCATAGGTCGCGCCTACGAGCCGCATCTCGAATTCGCGGGCGCGATTGCCGCCATAGACGATATGCGTGTGGCAATCGACGAGGCCGGGCGTGACCCAGCGACCTTCGAGATCGGTAATCTCGGCTGCCTCGATCAGCCAGGATGGCAGTTCGCCTTCCGGTCCGGCAAAAAGGATGCGCCCGCCATCGCAAACGACGGCGCCTTTTTCGATAATGCCAAGACCCTGCAGATCCGCCCGCAGCGTCGCCAGGCGCGCATTGCGCCAAAGCAAGCGGGTACTGGAACTGTGGCCCGACCCGGAAAATTTGTTCCCACTCATCAGCTTTACGCCTTTCCTTATGGCCGAATATGTATATACATAATCGAAAGGGTGACAAGTAGAAATTTATGGCCTTTCGCATAAAGACAAGCGGACGGGCCAAACAGAAAACGGGAGAGCGATCATGACGAGACTTTACGCGGCGACGGCTTTGCTGGCCGAAGGCTGGCGCAAGAACGTGCGCCTGACGCTCGCTGACGGCCGGATAGCCGCGATCGAGGCGGATGTCGCGCCGGATGCCGATGACGAGCGCCATGGCGTGTTGTTGCCGGCGATGCCGAACCTTCATAGTCATGCCTTTCAGCGCGCGATGGCGGGGCTAGCCGAAGTCCGCGGCCCGGCCAATGACAGCTTCTGGAGCTGGCGTACCGTCATGTACAAGTTTGCCCTGTCGATGACGCCCGATCACGTCGAGGCTGTGGCCGCCAAGCTCTATATGGAAATGCTGGAAGCCGGCTTCTGCCGCGTCGGTGAGTTCCACTACCTGCATCACGACAAGGACGGCGGCTCCTATGCCAATATCGCTGAAATGGCGGAGCGCATCGGTGCGGCAAGTGCGCAGACCGGCATCGGATTGACGCTGTTGCCGGTGCTCTACGCCCATTCCGGTTTCGGCGGAGCCGCGCCTATCGAGGGACAGCGCCGCTTCATCAATTCTGCCGATGAATTTGCGAAGCTGATGGATGGCTGCCGGCAGGTCACGAGCCGGCTTGATGGCGCAGAGATCGGTGTCGCGCCCCACAGCCTGCGTGCGGTCACACCGGACGAACTCTCCGTTGCCGTTGGGCTCGCCGGTGACGGCCCCATCCACATTCACGTCGCCGAACAAGTCAAGGAGGTCGAGGATTGCCTCGCCTGGTCCGGCGCAAGACCTGTCCAATGGCTGCTCGACCACGCACCAGTCGATCAGCGCTGGTGCCTCATTCACGCAACCCACATGACCGATGAGGAAACGCGCCGGATGGCGAAAAGCGGCGCCATTGCCGGCCTTTGCCCTATTACCGAAGCCAATCTCGGCGATGGCACATTTTCCGCCCCACTTTTCCTGTCGGAAAGCGGGCGCTTCGGCATCGGTTCGGATTCCAATATCCTGATTTCGATTGCCGAGGAACTTCGTCAGCTCGAATATTCGGAGCGTCTGGCATTGCGTGCCCGCAATATCATCGCCGCAACCGGCGGCTCCACAGGCCTGGCCCTTTTCGAACACGCGCTTGTCGGCGGCGGTGTGGCGCTGAAGGCGCCAGCTGGCCTGACCGCCGGCAACTATGCCGATATCGTATCGCTCGACAACAGCGCCGTTTCCTATCTTTCCGAGGACCGGCTTCTCGACCACTGGATCTTTGCCGGCGGTGTGGCGGTCGACGGCGTCTGGGCGCGGGGCCGCAAGCAGGTCGAAAATGGCCGTCATCTGCGGCGCGACCTGATTGACCGCCGTTACACTGCCGCCATGAAGGAGCTGCTGGCGGCATGACGATCTTTCCTCGGCGCCTCCCAGGCGTTACAGCGGGAGAGGAGCCGGAGCGTGACGATGAACGAACCCAAGGAAACGACCTTACACCAGCGCATCCTCAGCGATATCGAGGGTCGTATCGTCTCGGGCGAATGGCCGCCGGGCTACCGCATTCCGTTCGAGGTGGAGCTGACGAAGCAGTACGACTGCTCCCGCATGACGGTGAACAAGGCGCTGACCCAGCTGGTGAAGGCCGGTCTCATCGAGCGGCGCAAGAAGTCCGGCAGCTTCGTCATTCAGCCGCAGGCACAATCCGCGGTGCTCGAAATCCACGATATCAAGGCGGAAGTCCAGTCCCTCAATCTCGCCTATTCCTACAAGGTCGCAAAGCGTGTTCGCAGGAAGGCGCAGGCGCAGGATCGGCAGATGCTGGACCTGCAGCAGAATTCGAGTCTAATCGAGATCATCTGCACCCACTATGCCGGAGCACAGCCCTTCTGCCTGGAAAAGAGATTGATCAATCTTCAGACGGTGCCGGAGGCAGCCGGTGAAGCGTTCGACGAGACTGCGCCCGGCCCCTGGCTCCTGAGCCAGGTTCCCTGGAGCGCGGCCGAACACAAGATCTTTGCGATCGGCGTCGATGAAGAGGAAGGCGCCATGCTTTCCATCCCCGAGGCGACCGCGTGCCTCGTCGTCGAACGCCGTACGTGGAACAAATCAGGCCCGGTCACGCACGTGCGCTTCGTCTATCCCGGCAATCGCCACGCACTCTATGCCCGCTTCGCGCCGGAAGCGGTGAAATAGGCTTGATTTCTCAATGAAAAAGCGCCCGGTCACCTCGTATGGCCGGACGCCTGTTATTGCCGCCGCAATGGGTCGACAACTTCCCAATAGAAAGCGAATTTCCTGACGTCAACATCCCCAAAGCGGCGTATTGCGAAAGTCCACGCCTACGATCAAACGGTAGAGAATTACCCGTTGTCGGTTCGGCTCTTCGGAAACCAACCCAATACCGATCCTGCCTTGGCATTGGATACCGGCCCGCCATCATCGACGATATTGAAGGCACCGGTTGGGGCTCTCTGAACGGCGAGCAGGGCAGCACGGGCAGCATCTTCAACATGCAAGCTAATGGGCCCATTGGGTGCATCGGAGCCGGTTCCCGGCCCATAGAGCAGGCCGTATCGTAGCACCGTGCCTGCAATGCCAGGCGTTGTAAGCGTCAATGTCTCCAGCGTCCGGATCGCGACCGCGCTCTCCTGTAGCGGCGTCTCCTCGGTAAGCGGTGCTGCCCCCTGCTGGTAGACCCAGGCTATGCTCTGCGAAATCAGCCGCTCCGCCCGGGCTGCAACGGCGGCGTCGACAAGGTTTTTCGTCCCTACTTCGCGCAGCCGGGCATTTCGGACGCGCCCTTCTTCCATCAGCGCCGGGTCCAGGCCATGGGGAAGATCGGTCAGCTGATGGATAACGATACCAGGTTTTGTCTGACGCACAGCCTCGATCAGCGCTGCCGCATCGAAGACATCGACGACGACTGGTGTAGCGCCAGCTTGGCGGATGTCGTCCTGACGCTCCGGCTTGCGGGTCGTGCCATAGACGACAAAACCGGCGTCCACCAGCATGGGCAGAAGCTTGTATCCGATTACGCCGGTCGCTCCGGCGAGAAAAATAGTTCCAGCCATTGGAATTCCTCGAAAATCTATCACAGTTGAAAAAGGCGGTATCCCATACGATCATCGAAGAAGAACCGGGAAACGACAATTCGATTCTACGGGAAAAGACGCTTACGCTTCTTGCGCTTCCGGGATGAGCGGCGGCACCTGGATGACGACTGGTTTGTTCGCTCCGGATTCGATGAGCTCGAATACTTTCGTCAGCATGCCCGGCACATCCTGGCGCACCATCTCGATGCCGTTGCCGAGCAGGGTGACGAACGGGTCCCAGTCGAAGCAGCCGAGCACCAGGCTGCGGTCGTCGAGATGGCCGGAGCGGCGGATCCAGCGCATGACACCTTCGAGCGAGATCGTCGAATTGACGAACATGCCTTTGGGCAGGGCATTGCCGCCAAGGGCGCGTTCGTCCAGCGCCTTTTCGGCCTTTTCCGGCGCGTAGCCGCAGGCGAGGATGTTCTCTTCGTGCACGGCGACGTCAAGGTCGGCATGGGCTTTACGAAAACCGCGGATACGCTCGGCCGTGTTGTGGTCGCTGCCGCGGCCGCCGATGAAGAGCAGCGGCTCCATCTTGCCGAGCCTCTGCTCGCTATTCTTCAATATGCGGCGCGTCAGCTCGCGCGCGCCGGCGAAATTGTCCGAGATGACCGACGGGGCAAGGGCTCCGGGCAGATCGAGATTGAGGCTGCGCACCCCTGCGGCCGCGCACATTTCAGTGATCCGGTCGGGATCGGTCGCGCCAGTCGCGATCAGGCATTCCACCTGATAGGAGAGCATGGTGCGCGCCGCCTCGACCTCCAGCTGGGGGTCACGCCGCGTGCAGGTGATGATTGGGAAGAGGCCGCGCGCACGCGCCATGTCTTCGAAGGTTTCGACGATCGAGCCGAAATAGCGGTTATCGTATTTGGGCACGATCATGCCGATAATGTGGGACTTTTCGCGCCTGAGCAGGCTTGCCTGCATGTTCAGTGCATAACCCTGCTCCTCGGCGATCCGCATGATCTTTTCGGCAAGCTGAACACTGATCCTGCGCTTCTTCCAGTTGCCGTTGAGCACGGCGCTGACGGCGCTGGCAGACGTGCCGGCAAGCTCCGCCAGATCGTAAATCGTCGTCCTCTTCGCCTGCTTTACCTGATTCAAAATATCCTTCTCCGTTTGGCGATAACTTGACATCAATCGGCAGAAGTGGCAATTCTTGCTTCATCGATTGAGCAAGCTTGCGCAATCGATGATACAAGCCAACCGGAAAAGTTGGCACAGGGAGGTATTTCTAAGAAGCTGCGGAGAGATTGTGCTTTTGCAGGGGCGCTTTGCTCGTCGTTTTCATGGCGGCGAAGGCGGCGGCGAGCGGGCGAACCGTGGCGACTTCCAGCAATGCCTGGACCTGTCTTTCGATCACACCAAGGAGGAGAAAATGAATTATCGCAATTTGCTTATGGCGTCGGCGACCGTTTTCATGGGTCTTGCCGGTGCCGCCTCGGCTCAGGAAGCCGCGACAGTCGCTTTCCTGATGCCCGATCAGGCATCCACCCGCTATGAGCAGCACGATTTCCCGGGCTTCAAGGCCGAGATGGAAAAGCTTTGCCCGAAGTGCACGGTGATCTATCAGAACGCGAACGCCGATGCCTCGCTGCAGCAGCAGCAGTTCAACTCGGTGATCGCTCAGGGCGCCAAGGTGGTTGTTCTCGATCCGGTTGATTCCGCCGCGGCCGCGGGCCTCGTCGAGATTGCTCAGTCGCAGGACGTCAAGGTCATCGCCTATGACCGCCCGATCCCGGACAAGCCCGCTGACTACTATGTTTCCTTCGACAATGAAGGCATCGGCTATGCGATTGCCAAGTCGCTCGTCGAGCATCTGAAGGCTGCAGGCGTTGCCGATGGTGCGGGTGTCCTCGAAATCAACGGCTCGCCGACCGATGCGGCCGCCGGCCTGATCCGCGACGGCATCCATCGCGGCCTGAAGGAATCGGCCTACAAGACACTTGCCGAATATGACACGCCGGAATGGGCGCCGCCGAAGGCACAGGAATGGGCAGCCGGCCAGATCACCCGCTTCGGCGCCGACATCAAGGGCGTTGTCGCCGCCAACGACGGCACGGCCGGTGGTGCGATTGCCGCCTTCAAGGCCGCCGGCGTGAAGCCGGTCCCGCCGGTCACCGGCAATGACGCCACGATCGCAGCCCTTCAGCTCATCATTTCCGGCGACCAGTACAACACGATTTCCAAGCCGTCGGAAATCGTCGCAGCAGCTGCTGCCAACGTGGCGGTCAAGATGATCAAGGGCGAAAAGCCCGAGGCCAAGACGACCCTCTACAACACGCCATCGGAACTGTTCATTCCCGCCGTCGTTACGGCCGAGAACATCAAGGCTGAAATCTTCGACAAGAAGATCCAGACGCCCGAGCAGATCTGCACTGGCGAATATGCCGAAGGCTGCAAGAAGCTTGGCATCACCAACTAAACGCGCTTGAGTGAGATCCGGCCGCGCTTGCCGCGGCCGGATGACCCATGGCAGGAAAGGCAGCACCCATGAGCAGGGTCGTGAAGGATATGCCGGAGAAGGGTCAGACGATCCTCCGGTTGAGCAACATTTCCAAGCATTTCGGCGCGGTTTCGGCGCTGACCGATATCGAGCTGGAGGTAAAGGCCGGAGAGGTCGTGGCGCTGGTCGGCGATAACGGTGCCGGCAAGTCGACGCTCATCAAGGTTCTGGCGGGTGTGCATCAGCCCTCGTCCGGAACGATCGAATTCTGTGGCCAGAACGTTACGCTCGATAGTCCCGGCAAGGCTCTGGAACTCGGCATTGCCACCGTCTTCCAGGATTTGGCACTCTGCGAAAACCTCGACGTTGTGGCCAATCTCTTCCTCGGGCACGAACTTTCTCCCTGGGGCCTCGACGAGGTGGCGATGGAAGTGCGCGCCTGGACGCTGCTGAGGGAACTTGCCGCCCGCATTCCCTCCGTGCGCGAACCGATCGCTTCACTCTCCGGTGGCCAGCGCCAGACGGTTGCCATCGCCCGCTCGCTGCTGCTCGATCCGAAGATCATCATGCTCGACGAGCCGACCGCTGCACTCGGCGTTGCCCAGACCGCGGAAGTGCTGAACCTTATCGAGCGTGTGCGCGAACGCGGCCTCGGCGTCATTATCATCAGCCACAACATGGAAGATGTGCGCGCGGTTGCCGACCGCATCGTCGTGCTGCGCCTCGGTCGCAACAACGGTGTCTTCACGCCCGACTCTTCCAATCAGGATCTCGTCGCTGCGATTACCGGCGCCACTGAAAACGCTGTGTCCCGCCGGCTCGACCGCAAGACGGGCGCCACTCATGAAACCAGCGGGAGGCCCGCATGAGCCAGAAGATGTCAGAGACTATCAGCCAGCCGGCTGCCCTCGACCGCAGCGACGAACGCGTGCGCCACGACGATAATATCACCGGGATGGTCAAGGCCTTCTTCGACCGCGTGCGCTCAGGCGACCTTGGCATGCTGCCGGTATTTGTCGGTCTGATCGTCATTTCGACGGTCTTTTCGCTGCTCAATCCGGTCTTTCTCGCGCCGAACAATCTCGTCAACCTGCTCTTTGACTGCGCCACCGTCGGGGTGATCTCGCTCGGCATCGTCTGCGTCCTGATGCTCGGAGAAATCGACCTGTCTGTAGGCTCGATGAGTGGGCTTTCTTCCGCCATCCTCGGTGTGCTCTGGGTCAATATGGGCTGGCCGATTCCGCTTGCGATCCTGGTTGCGATCGTCGCCGGCATCGTCGTGGGCTCGCTCTATGCGGTGCTCTACAACAGGCTCGGCATGCCGAGCTTCGTGGCCACGCTTGCCGGCCTGCTCGCGCTGCTCGGCATGCAGCTTTATATCCTCGGGCCGACAGGCAGCATCAATCTGCCCTATGTCTCGCCGCTCGTCCGCTTCGGCCAGATTCTCGTCATGCCCGACTGGCTTTCCTATCTGCTGGCCTTGCTGCCGGGTGTCACCCTTGTCGTCAATGAAATGCGCAAGCGCCGACAACGTCAGGCATCGAACCTGTCCTCACCGCCGATCGGCGCGCTGGCGATCAAGGCGATCGTGCTGACGGCGGCTCTCGAATTTGCAGTCTACTATCTCAATCTCGGCCGTGGCGTGCCGTGGATGTTCGGTCTCTTCGTCGCCATCGCCGTAGTTCTCAATTATGCACTGACGCGAACCAAATGGGGACGCTCCATGTTTGCCGTCGGCGGCAATCGCGAAGCGGCGCGCCGCGCCGGCATCAATGTGCGCCGCATCTACTTGAGCGCCTTCGTGCTCTGCTCGACGCTTGCCACGATCGGCGGCATTCTTTCCGCTTCGCGGCTTGCCTCCTCCAGCCAGCAGGCCGGCACGGGGGACGTGAACCTCAACGCGATCGCGGCTGCGGTCATCGGCGGCACCAGCCTGTTCGGCGGCCGCGGCAGCGCTTATTCAGCCCTGCTCGGCATCATCGTCATCCAGGCGATCTCCAATGGGCTGACGCTTCTCAATCTCAGCTCGTCGCTTCGCTACATGATCACAGGTGCCGTTCTCGCGATCGCCGTCATCGTCGATTCGCTTGCCCGCCGGTCCCGTGTCAGCCACGGCCGCGCCTGATTACGCATTCTCAAGGAGTATTCGCATGACTGATCTCATGAAGGGCAAGGTTGCCGCCATTACCGGTGCAGCATCGGGTATCGGCCTGGAGTGCGCCCGTACGCTCCATGCCGAAGGCGCAACCGTCGTGCTCATCGACCGTGCCAAGGACAAGCTCGAAGCGCTCTGCAAGGAGATCGGCGCGGGCGCCCTGCCACTCGTCGTCGATCTTCTCGATGGTCCGCAGGTTTCCGGCATGCTGCCGCGCATTCTGGAATTGGCCGGCCGGCTCGACATCTTCCACGCCAATGCCGGCGCCTATATCGGCGGCCAGGTCGCCGAAGGCGATCCGGATGCCTGGGATCGAATGCTCAACCTCAACATCAATGCAGCCTTCCGCTCTGTTCACGCGGTACTGCCGCACATGATCGCCCAGAAGTCCGGCGACATTCTTTTCACGAGCTCGATTGCCGGCGTGGTGCCCGTTGTCTGGGAGCCGATCTATACGGCCTCGAAATTCGCCGTTCAGGCCTTTGTCCACTCGACCCGCCGTCAGGTTGCCCAACATGGCGTGCGCGTCGGCGCCGTGCTCCCGGGACCGGTGGTCACCGCTCTGCTCGACGACTGGCCGAAGGCCAAGATGGAAGAGGCGCTTGCCAATGGCAGCCTGATGCAGCCGAAGGAAGTGGCCGATGCCGTGCTCTTCATGCTGTCACGGCCGCGCAACGTGACGGTCCGAGATCTGGTCATCCTGCCGAACAGCGTCGACCTCTGAGGTAGAAAATCCGACCTCGGATTGTTCTAGAGCAATTCCAGCAAAAGCGTGTAGCGGTTTTGCGTCCGGAATTGCATGAAAACAAAGAGATAGAGCGTGCCTGTCATTCTAAAAAAACGGGCATGCTCTAGAACCTGAAACTGCCGATTTGAATCGAGAGATCATGAGCGACACTTCACACACGCCATTAGCGGGTGCCAAACATGTCATCGGTGTCGATGTCGGCACCGGCAGCGCCCGCGCGGGCCTGTTCGACCTTGAGGGCCGGATGCTTGCATCCGCCAAACGGGATATCACCCTGTTTTACGAAACCGGCTCGATCGTCGAGCAGTCGAGCACCGAGATCTGGACAGCGGTATGCGCTGCCGTCCGCGAGGTCGTCGCCGCAAGCGGCATCGATCCGGCCTCCGTGGCGGGTCTCGGTTTCGACGCAACCTGCTCACTCGTCGTGCTTGGCGATGGAGGCAAGCCGCTTCCCGTCGGCCCGTCCGAAGATCCGGACCGCAATATCATCGTCTGGATGGACCATCGCGCCGTCCCCCAGGCCGAGCGCATCAATACGCTTGGTCACGACGTGCTGCGTTATGTCGGGGGCCGTATCTCTCCCGAGATGGAAACGCCGAAGATCCTCTGGCTGAAGGAAAACCGCCCGCAGGTCTTTGATGCTGCCTGGCAATTTTTCGATCTCGCGGATTTCCTGACCTGGCGGGCGACCGGCGATCTGTCACGCTCCACCTGCACAGTCACCTGCAAATGGACCTATCTTGCCCACGAGAAGCGGTGGGATGCGTCCTACTTCCACCAGATCGGTCTCGGCGCACTCGCCGATGAAGGTTTTGCTCGTATTGGCCAGGCGATCGTCGAACCGGGTTCGGCGCTCGGCCAGGGCCTGACGGCGGCTGCGGCCGGGGAACTGGGCCTTGTCGAGGGAACGGCGGTTGCTGCCGGCCTGATCGATGCCCATGCGGGCGGGATCGGCACCGTCGGTATCGGGGCAGGTCCGCAGGCCAACCTCGGCTATGTCTTCGGCACTTCATCCTGCACCATGACCTCGACGTCAGAACCGGCCTTCGTGCCCGGCGTCTGGGGTCCCTATTATTCAGCGATGGTGCCGGGCATGTGGCTGAACGAGGGCGGCCAGAGCGCAGCGGGTGCCGCGATCGACCACCTGCTTTCCTTCCATCCGGCTGCAGCCGAGGCGAGGGAGCTATCGAAGCGCAATGGTATGCCGCTGCCGGTCCTGCTCGCCGACATGGCGGCCCGGAAGGCGGGCCACTCTTCTGACGCCGTCAAGCTCGCGACCGGTCTGCATGTGGTTCCGGAATTCCTTGGCAATCGCGCCCCCTTTGCTGATCCGCATGCCCGTGCCGTCGTCGCCGGGCTCGATATGGAAAGAGATCTCGACAGCCTGGTTTCGCTTTATGTTGCCGGGCTCTGCGGCATCGGTTATGGCCTCAGGCAGATCATCGACACGCAGGCCGATGCCGGGGTCACTGTCGATAATGTCGTCATCAGTGGCGGCGCCGGCCAGCATGATTTCGTGCGCCAGTTGCTTGCCGATGCGAGCGGCAAGCCGGTGGTCGCGACGAAGGCCGAAGAGCCCGTCCTACTTGGCGCGGCCATCCTCGGCGCGGTTGCCGGCGGACTGTTTGCGGACATGCGTGCGGCAATGACGAAACTCTCCACCGCTGACGAGACCTATCAACCGGCAGAAGGCGCAATCGCCGATCTCCATGCGAAGCGCTACGAGGGTTTCAGGCAACTCCAGGCGCTGACGCGGACGTTGCGGCAGTTCTGATAGCCGCGTCGTCCGGGTGGCTTACGGCCAGGCGGCAAAGGACGGGGCGATGCCTTTCTCCGATTGCGCGGCAATCCGGCGCCGGTAGGCGCCGGGCGGTTCGCCGACACGGCTCTTAAAAAAACGGCTGAAATAGGCGGGATCGCGAAAGCCGAGCCCGAAGCCGATTTGTTCGACGGATTGCTCCGATTGCCCGAGGCGGAGCTTTGCCTCGGCGATCTGCCGTTCATGGATCAGTTCCATCGGTCTTCGGCCGGTGCCGGCAATGCAGACCCGGTGCAGATGGTCATAGGTAATCCCCATGGCGCGCGCGATTTCGGCAATCGCCGGCTGCTCGCGGTAGCGCAGTTCGACGATCTGCCGGAAGCGCTGCAGCGTCGTTGCGCCGGTGCCCGACGTTTTGGTCGGGACCGAAGCACCGGAGGCTCGCCATATCAAAAGCAGCAGTACCGAAAAATAGGCGCCGACTATCGCGGCCCCTCCCGGAAGGTGGTCCTGCGTCTCCTGTGTCATCACCTCGAAGCCACGCCCGATATCGCCTGCATGTGTCCGGAGATTGTCGCCTCGTGCGACGGCGATGCGCTCGATCATGTCATGCAGTTGCGCGGCAGCCGGACTGTCATCGACCGTTCTCCAGACAAAGTCTTCGGCAGCCGAAAGCATTGCCCCCTCGCTGCCGGCAGCAAGAACGAATGTTCCCGATACCCGTCGCGGCAACCAGAGCGCGGCAGGTGCGGGAAGCTCAAGCTCCTCCTGGCCTTCGATGCACAATGTCGCCCGGCCGCGCGAGACGAAGAAGGCTTGATAGAAGGGGCGGTTGCCACGGGCGCCGAGGCTCCAGGTCTGGCTGCCGAGGCCGGCGGCAATCGTCGAAGCGGTGACCGACAGAGCCGGCATATCGAGCAATTTTTCAGCCATGAAGAGCCTCAGAGTTATATCCGGTCGCAGCGATATCCTTAGCCGGAAAATCATAGAAAAGTGCAACGAAATGCCAGAAAAATCCATTCAATTTCCCGGCCGATTGGTTCCTACTAAATGCTGAGGAGAGCCTGAAATTCAGGTGATAGGGGCGAGGAACTTCCATGAAAAAGATCGATCTCTTGGCGTGAGCGCCGGATTCGAATGAGTCCCGGCTATGCCGGAAACCAGCAGACATCATCGCGCCGATCCCTCTGCGAGGCAAACCGGACGCATATCTGAAAGGGAACGATATGGTTGACCTGATGCTTCTCATTGGCGGCCGCGCCCTGCCGGCTTCGAACGGCGCGACTTTCGAACGGTTGAACCCGATTACCGGGCAACCGGCAACCACGGCCGCAGCGGCAACGCTGGAAGATGCACATGCAGTTGCTGCGGTTGCAGCCGCAGCCTTTGCGGCTTGGTCCGCGCTTGCACCGACCGAACGCCGCAAGCGCCTTTCGAAAGCCGCAGATATCATGGATTCCCGCACCGGCGAATTCATCGCCGCCATGGCGGAGGAAACGGGGGCCACTGCCGGCTGGGCAGGCTTCAACGTTTACCTCGCCGCCAATATGCTGCGTGAAGCCGCCGCCATGTGCACCCAGATCACCGGCGAGGTCATTCCCTCCGACAAGCCTGGCCTGTTGGCGATGGGCGTGCGGCAGCCGGCTGGCGTCGTTCTCGGCATCGCGCCCTGGAATGCCCCTGTCATTCTCGGCGTGCGCGCTATCGCCCTGCCGCTCGCCTGCGGCAACACCGTCATCCTCAAGGCCTCGGAGCTTTGCCCGAAGACGCATCACCTGATCGGTGAGACATTACAGGAGGCGGGTCTTGGCGAGGGTGTCATCAACGTGCTCACCAATGCACCTGCCGATGCCGCGACGATCGTCGAAAAGATAATCGCCCATCCGGCGGTGCGCCGCATCAATTTCACCGGTTCAACCCGCGTCGGACGGATTATCGCCGAGGTCTGCGCCAGCCACCTGAAGCCCGTCTTGCTCGAGCTCGGGGGCAAGGCGCCTTTCGTCGTTCTCGATGACGCCGATATAGGCGAAGCTGTGAAAGCTGCCGCCTTCGGCGCATTCATGAACCAGGGTCAGATCTGCATGTCGACCGAAAGGATCGTAGTCGACGAGGCGGTGGCCGACAGCTTTGCCGATCAGTTTGCCAGCAAGGCCTCGACGCTCGTTGCCGGTGATCCGCGCCAGAGTAATTCACCGCTCGGCTCGATGATCGGCATTGAAGCGGTCAATCGAGTCAATGGCCTGATCGAGGATGCTGTCTCGAAGGGTGCCCGCCTGCTTGCCGGCGGGCGCGCGGTCGGGACGCTCATGGATGCGACTGTGCTCGACCATGTCACGCCGGCAATGCGGATCTACAGCGAGGAAAGCTTCGGCCCGGTTGCCTGCATGGTGCGGGTGCGCGGCCTTGATGAGGCGGTCCGTGTCGCCAACGATACCGAGTATGGCCTGTCCGCGGCCGTCTTTGGCCGGGACGCCGCCCGCGCGATGGAGGTCGCCCGGCGGATCGAAAGCGGCATCTGCCATGTCAACGGCCCCACGGTGCACGATGAGGCGCAGATGCCCTTTGGCGGCGTCAAGGCGTCTGGCTATGGCCGCTTCGGCGGGAAGGCCGGCATCAACGAATTTACCGATTTGCGATGGATCACGGTGGCGTCGCAGCCAGGACATTATCCGATCTGAGGATCGGATTTCGGGGGGCGGGTGAAGGGATGGCACTCGGGTTCCGCCTCACAGGCGGTGGCATACTGTCACGACCTCGGTACGCGGTATGTAACGGTATTCGACGATCATATCGCTGCAATCGAGACGGCGGCGCTCGACATAGTGCGTGCGAACGACGGGCCTGGAACGATGCTTCACGATAGGCGGCCGCTCATACCCTTGGATCATATCGGCAGACATGGCCGGAACCGTCGCACTCGTTATCGTGGCCAAAGATAAGAGCGATATCAGCAAGACGCGCATGCTGCCTCCCCCTGTCAAGAAAGTGCGGACGCAGCCTGTGCGTCCGCCCGAAAGTTTCAGCAAGGTTCAGTGCTTGGTGAGCTTCGCCTCTTCCGCAGCGGCGAGAAAATCCGCCCTTGCCGTTTCCATACTGACACGTCCTTCGACGGCGCCTTTGCAGGCATTGCTTGCCTTGACGAATTTTGCTCCCGTTCGCTGCGGCCACATGTCTTGAAGACAAATGAGCGCGTCGAACGGACCTCTGACAATTTGCGATCCCGCGTGACCGAACTTGATTTCGATTGGTTCACTCCATTGTGCGTTGGGCATTTTTCTCCTCCTGTCCCGGGCGCCACAACGTCGCAGACGAGATATTTGTTCCCGCTCTATCGAGCAGTTGGTTAACGGCGGCTTTTGTCGACCGGATGCCAAGCTGCAGTGCTTCAAAATGCCATCAGATATTTTCGTTTCGTGATGACCTAAGCAATCGATTTCGTTGCTTCGGAGCTGGGCGGCTTCCCAGCTAATCAGGGGAAAACTTTTCCTAAGAACTTTCCGCAATCAGGATCGTCTCTTGAAAGTATGTTCAGCCGCCGGAAACCGGCGGGCGCGCACATCGGCAGCGTAGTCTGCCGCCGCTGCAGAGACGCGTTTTCCGAGTTCGTCGTAACGTTTGACGAAACGTGGCGTAAAATCATTGAAGAGCCCGAGGATATCGTCGGAAACCAGGATCTGTCCGTCGCAGGCCGATGAGGCGCCGATGCCGATCGTCGGCACGGGCGTGGCGGCAGTCACTTCGCGCGCCAGGGACTCGACGGTCCCTTCGATCACGAAGGCGAATGCCCCGGATCCGCCGATGGCATGGGAGTCGCGCCGGATTTTCGCAGCCTCGTGTTCGCTGTGTCCGACCGAGCGGTAGCCGCCTGCGGTATGGACCAGCTGTGGCATCAGGCCGATATGGCCAAGGACGGGAATACCACGTGCCGTCAGAAAGCCGATGGTCGCAACCATTTCTTCGCCGCCCTCGAGCTTAACGGCATCGCAGCCCGTTTCCTGCAAGATGCGAACCGCGTTGCGAAATGCGACTTCCTTCGATTCCTGATAGGTCCCGAAAGGCATGTCGACGACGACGCAGGCACGGCTGACGCCGCGCATGACCGCCTTGCCGTGAGCGATCATCATGTCGAGCGTGACGCCGATCGTGGACTCCATGCCGTAGAGCACCATGCCCAAGGAGTCGCCGACCAGCAGAAGATCGCAATGTTCGTCGAGAAGGCGGGCGACAGGCGTCGTATAGGCCGTCAGGCAAACGATCGGCGCCGTTCCCTTCATGGCGGTGATGCTCGATGGCGTAAGACGTTTCTGAAATCCGGGTGTGCTCATCGCTCCGCTCCAATTCTTGCGCTGTCGCGGCCGCCGATCACTCTGTTGTCCAGAAGCCGCGTCGTACCGATCCGCACGAAGAGTGCAACGACCACAGGGTCCTTGATGGCGGCAACAGGATGCAGGGTCGACGCATCCCTGACGGCGACAATCTCCGGGTTGGCCAAGGGTTCCTGACCGAGGAACGCCTTCAGACAGTCTTCGAGTTCCCTGGGATCGCTGATGCCATCGGCAACCAGCCGTTCGGCCTCATCAAGCGTTTTTGGGACGATGACTGCCGCCTTTCGCTCTGCCTTGCTGAGATAGACATTGCGCGACGACAAGGCGAGACCATCCTCATCCCTGATTGTCGGAACCGCGATGATCTCCACCGGTATGGCCAGGTCGGCGACCATGCGCCTGATGACAACGACCTGCTGATAATCCTTTTCGCCGAAATAGGCTTTTTGAGGCTGTACGATGTTGAACAGCTTGCAGACGACGGTCGCCACGCCGGCAAAATGCCCTGGGCGCACCGCCCCTTCCAGCTCGTTGCCGATCTCCGGCACATCGACTGTCGTCAGCATCGGCTCTGGATACATGTCGTTGACAGCAGGCGCGAAAAGCATATTGACGCCTGCCTGCTTCAGCATCTGAGCGTCCCGTTCGAGATCGCGCGGATATTTGGCGAGATCTTCCGACGGCCCGAATTGAAGCGGGTTGACGAAAATCGAGGCCACCAGAATATCGTTTTGACACCGAGCGCGCGAGACCAGTTCCATGTGACCGGCATGCAGGTAGCCCATGGTCGGCACAAAGCCCACCGTCCGGTCGTGTCGCCTCAACGCATCGAGCGCCGAGCGCAACTCGCCAATTTTGGAAAATATTCGCACTGCTTCCTCCACTTCGCGGTCATGCAGATTGCTATTATCGTCTTTGGGTCAACGGTGCGTCAGGAATAATATCGATTAGCTATCCCGCAGATGATGCTTTCCCTTCAGTCGCTCAAAGCCACTTGATCCGCCTGAGGATCATCAGCGTCGCAATCGATGTGATCGCGACGAAGGCAACGATGATAATGAAAGCCCAGGTATCGTTGACACCGGGGATTCCGCCGACATTCATGCCGAACAGGCCGGCCACCACGCTCGGCGGCAACAGCAGCGCTGCGAGCGCCGCGAGGCGGTTGGAATTGCGGGCGATCCGCTCGCTGATGACAGTGGACAGGTCGTCATGAAGAATGCTGGTGCGGTCGCGGATGGCGTCGAGATATTCGATGAACCGCATCAGCTTGTCGATCACCTCACGGAAGCGCAGCTTGTCGCGCTCCTTCAGCCAGGGGGCGTCGTCATGTTCGATGCGGTTCAAGGCGTCGCGCTGGGGAGCCAGATAGCGGCGAAGCTGCACGGAGCGGCGGCGTAGCTGCTTCAGTCGCTCGCGCACTTCGCTGGCTTCGCCATGAAAGATCAGCTCGTCGAGCTCGTCGACCTCTTCGTCCATCGTGTCGAGCACCGGCTCGAGGTCGCGTACCAGTTTTTCGCTGACAAGGGCGAGAAGTTCACCTGTTTGTCTCGGGCCTTTGCCTTTGTCCAGGGCGAGGCGGATATCGCGCAAGGCGGTTATGTAATGGCCGCTGTCGCGCAGGGTCACCAGCCTGCGTTCGTCGGCCCATATATGAAGGGGGACGAGGTCAATTTCCTCCGATCCGGCTTTTGCCTCTTCCGGCGGTGCGGCGCAGACACTGCGAAGAATGATAAGCAGCCCGTCATCGATGTTCTCGACACGCGGGCGCGATTCCTCCTGCAGCAAAGCGTCGGCGACCAGCGGGTCGAAGCCGCCTCTGGTTGTCACCCATTCCGCCGCGGCCGGATGATCGCGCTCCAAATGCAGCCAGATGATACCGTCTTCAGGAGTCCACCGACGTGCCGTTTCCATATCAAGTGTCCGACAGCCGCCGCTTCCGTCCAGAAGTACGGCAAAACGCAGGCCCGGCTCCAAGCCGTAATTTGCAACAGTCGTGACCTGTTCGCCCATCAAAAACCTCCACCCGACAAAGTCCACCTCCCGCATGCCCATATCAAGAGCTTAGCGAGTCGCCGCCGGGCGGCAAGACGATCAATCATCGGTGCCGTGGGACCAAAATTGAAAGCACATTAAAATCTGGGGATGGTCTGATCGGTATGCTCTCTCGACAATCCGAAATGGCGGTCAGCGCGTTTGATGGACCTCTTCAGGGCGGGCTTCCTGCCAACCCATGGCGCCGCATGCTGCTCGAGGGGCGATCTCCATCAATTTCTCGCCGAGAGCGGCGTGGCGGAGCCGGCAGGCCGTTCTTGGCGCGAGCCCCCACCGCCTGCGTCATATTGTGCGACCGATTGACTTGCACCCGCGAAAGACTAAGCTTTAATCATCGCTAACATACCCCGCGCGGCAATAGCAGTGGGGGGTATGAGTGGCTGGGCGACCTTGAGGAGGATGAGGTTTGCCGTGAACTACCGTGCTGTACTGCTGATCGGCGCCTTCATCATCACCCTTTCTCCCGGCAACGTCGGGGCGCAGGAGGGTGACCCCACTGCGGGCGCCACCGTTTTCAAGAAATGTGCGACCTGTCATGTCGCCGAATCCGATACGAACAAGGTCGGACCGTCACTGAACAAGCTGTTCGGCCGGAAGGCCGGGACGCATCCAGATTTTGCCTATTCGCCTGCGATGAAGGCGGCCGGTGACGGCGGTCTTGTCTGGGATGAGGCAACGCTGCGCGACTATCTGCACAATCCGAAAGTGAAGGTGAAGGGCACGAAGATGACCTTTGTCGGTCTGAAGGACGATCAGGAAATCACAGATCTCATCGCCTATCTCAAGCAATATTCCAAATGACGGCACTACCCCAAACGGCGGACCGCGGCGGCGGTCCATGCCTAAACTGCGGTAATTGCCGGTATTTTCTATCTGTGCGATAATAAATACGGACTTTTGCGGAATACGGTTTCACGGTCAACTGCTCGGGAGGAGCGGACATGGCTGTCGTGCTGATCCTTGTCCTGATAATCGTCGGCTCGGTGCTGTTTCACGTGCTGAGTCCATGGTGGTGGACGCCGATCGCGTCCAACTGGACCTATATAGACAGCACGCTCGTCATCACCTTCTGGATCACCGGCATCGTCTTCGTTGCAGTGATTTCCTTCATGGCATACTGCGTCTTTCGCTTTCGGCACAGGCCGGGGAACCGGGCGCATTACGAGCCCGAGAACCGAAGGCTGGAAGTGCTGCTTGCCTCCGGAACGGCCGTCGGCGTCGCGGCGATGCTGGCGCCCGGTCTCATCGTTTGGAAACAGTTCATCACCGTGCCTGCCGATGCCGCATCGGTGGAGGTCGTCAGCCAGCAATGGCAGTGGAGCTTCCGTCTGCCGGGTGCTGACGGAAAGCTTGGTCGCGCCGAGACGCGCGACGTAACTCCCGAAAATCCGCTTGGCCTCGACAAGAACGACGCAAACGGCCTGGACGACGTCATCATCGAGGGCGGCGAGCTGCATCTGCCGGTCGGCAAGCCGGTGCACATATTGCTGCGCTCCGTCGATGTGCTTCATGATTTCTACGTGCCGGAATTCCGCGCCAAGATGGACATGATTCCCGGGATGGTTACCTATTTCTGGCTGACACCGACACGGACGGGGACGTTCGAGATTCTCTGTGCAGAGCTCTGCGGTCTCGGCCATCCGCAAATGCGCGGCACCGTCGTGGTCGACAACGACGCGGACTATCAGACCTGGCTCGGGCAGCAGCAGACATTCACCCAGCTTACAGCGTCATCGGCAGCGGCGCCGCAGGCGAACTAAAAGAGGGCGGAACGCCGCGTCGAGAAAGGGAGGAGATATCATGGTCGAGATTCCATCCGATAGCGGGGCCGTCATCCCGGCCGCCGAGGTCGAGGATGTCGAGCTTTATCATCCGAAAAGCTGGTGGACGAAATATGTGTTCAGCCAGGACGCCAAGGTCATCGCCGTGCAATATGCGCTCACTGCCATCTCTATCGGGCTGGTGGCGCTGGTGCTCTCCTGGCTGATGCGGCTGCAGCTTGCCTTTCCCGGCTATTTCGCCTTCATCGATGCCGATCACTACTATCAGTTCATCACCATGCACGGCATGATCATGGTGATCTATCTGCTGACCGCGCTGTTCCTCGGCGGCTTCGGCAACTACCTTATTCCGCTGATGGTCGGCGCGCGCGACATGGTGTTCCCCTACGCGAACATGTTGAGCTACTGGATCTATCTGCTTGCGGTGCTGATCCTGGTCGCCGGCTTTTTTGCCCCCGGCGGCCCGACGGGCGCCGGCTGGACGCTTTATCCGCCACAGGCCGTTCTCTCCGGTACACCCGGCGGCAAGGACTGGGGCATCCTGCTGATGCTCACCTCGCTGATCGTCTTCATCATCGGTTTCACCATGGGCGGTCTGAACTATGTCGTGACTGTGCTGCAGGGACGGGCGCGCGGCATGACGTTGATGCGCATGCCGCTGACCGTCTGGGGCATCTTCACCGCGACAGTGATGGCGCTGCTTGCCTTTCCCGCTCTTTTCGTCGCCTGCGTGATGATGTTGTTCGACCGCGTGCTCGGCACCAGCTTCTTCATGCCCGCCATCGTCGAAATGGGTGAGCAGCTGCAACATGGTGGCGGCAGCCCGATCATGTTCCAGCACCTGTTCTGGTTCTTCGGGCATCCGGAGGTCTATATCGTTGCACTTCCGGCCTTCGGCATCGTTTCGGACCTGATCAGCACGCATGCGCGCAAGAATATCTTCGGCTACCGCATGATGGTCTGGGCGATCGTCATCATCGGCGCACTGAGCTTCGTCGTCTGGGCCCACCACATGTATGTCAGCGGCATGAATCCGGCCTTCGGCTTCTTCTTTGCCACCACGACGCTCATCATTGCCATTCCAACGGCGATCAAGGTCTACAACTGGGTGCTGACGCTCTGGCGCGGCGACATCCACCTGACGCTGCCCATGCTCTTCGCACTCGCCTTCATCGTCACCTTCGTCAATGGCGGCCTGACCGGTCTCTTCCTCGGCAATGTCGTCGTCGACGTGCCGCTGTCGGATACGATGTTCGTCGTGGCGCATTTCCACATGGTCATGGGCGTAGCACCGATTCTCGTCATCTTCGGTGCGATCTACCATTGGTATCCGAAGGTGACTGGCCGCATGCTGGACGAGACGCTTGGCCGGATCCACTTCTGGATCACCTTCCTCGGCACCTATGCGATCTTCTTTCCGATGCACTATCTCGGCCTGCTCGGGGTGCCGCGTCGTTATTACGAACTCGGAGAGACGGCGTTCGTTCCGCCTTCGGCCCATACGCTGAACATCTTCATAACAGTCATGGCGCTGATCGTCGGGGCCGCACAAATGGTCTTCCTCTTCAATCTCGCCTGGAGCCTTCGGCGGGGCAGGGAAGCAGGCGGCAATCCATGGCGCGCAACGACGCTCGAATGGCAGACGCCGCAGACGCCGCCCGCGCACGGCAATTGGGGCAAGGACCTGCCCGTTGTCTACCGTTGGGCCTATGACTACAGCGTGCCAGGCGCGGCCGAGGATTTCATTCCGCAGACGGTGCCGGCAAACGACGGCGTCACACGGGAGGTTGTCTCATGAACGTGATGCTGATCTTCCTTGCTGCTATCGGCGCCATCATCATTTGGTATCTGGCTGGACAGCGGCTGACTTCGAAGCCCTGGCTCGAAACCGGGTCGGTGATGCTGCCGGCTCACGAGGGCACCGATCGAGAGCCAGTACCGGCGGTGAAAATCGGGCTCTTCATATTTCTGGGTGTCGTCGGCGCGCTGTTCAGCCTTGCCATCAGCGCCTATTTCATGCGCATGGCGTCGGCCGACTGGTGGGGAATGCCAGTTCCCCGACTGCTCTGGATAAACACTGCAGTACTTGCCCTGAGCAGCGCTGCGCTGCAATGGGCGAAAGATGAAGCACGGCATGGTCGCATGGATGCCCTGCGGCCGGCGCTTGTTAGTGCATTTGCCCTTGCCATGTTTTTTCTCGTCGGACAGATCCAGGCATGGCGGGAGCTGACGGCGGCGGGCTACGTGCTTGCCGACAATCCCGCCAACAGTTTCTTCTATATGCTGACCGGTCTGCACGGGCTGCATATTCTCGGCGGGCTTGCCGTCCTCGCGCACACGACGGTCCGGGCATTCGCGGCCGAAATCGCGCCGGAGAGGCTGCGGCTCAGCGTCGAGCTTTCCGCCATCTATTCGCATTTCATGCTCGTCGTCTGGCTTGTGCTCTTTGCGCTCTTTGCCGGTTGGGCGAATGATTTCGTCGATCTCTGCCGCACTTTGCTGAACTAAGGGGCTAACCAGGGGACTGAATTAGGAGATTGTAGATGACGCGGATCATGCAGACACATGGCGAGACCGACCTCAAGCCGGGCCTGCGCGGTGTTGCCGCCGATTTCAGCTCGGATCAGCGCGCCTTCAAGTCAGCCTCCTGGGGCAAGGCGATGATGTGGATCTTTCTTTTGAGCGACACCTTCGTCTTCGGCTGCTTCCTGATCGCCTACATGACTGCCCGCATGTCGACCCCCGTCCCATGGCCCAATCCGAGCGAGGTCTTCGCGCTGCACATCGGTGGCCAGGACATTCCGCTGATCCTGATCGCGATCATGACCTTCGTGCTGATCTCCAGCAGCGGCACCATGGCGATGGCGGTCAATTTCGGCTATCGCCGCGAGCGCTACAAGACCGCGACGCTGATGCTGCTGACAGCGCTTCTGGGTGCAACCTTCGTCAGCATGCAGGCCTTTGAATGGACGAAGCTGATCACCGAAGGCGTACGCCCCTGGGAGAATCCGTGGGGGGCGGCACAATTCGGTTCGTCCTTCTTCATGATTACCGGCTTTCACGGCACTCATGTCACCATCGGCGTCATCTTTCTCCTGATCATCGCCCGTAAGGTCTGGCGGGGCGATTTCGACGAGGGACGGCGCGGCTTCTTCACCAGTCGCAGAGGCCGCTATGAGGCTGTCGAGATCATGGGGCTTTACTGGCACTTCGTCGATCTAGTCTGGGTCTTCATCTTCGCATTTTTCTATTTGTGGTGAGGTGGTCATGAGCGAGACAACGGCGCACGCACAAACCCAAACGGCGCATGCCCAGGCGCATCCTGGACAGCAGCACCCGATCCGGCTCTATCTCCTCGTCTGGGGCCTGCTCTTCGTGCTCAGTACCGCGTCCTACATGGTCGACTATCTCGGCATCCAGGGCTATCTCCGATGGGCGCTGATCATTGTGTTCATGATGCTGAAGGCCGGGCTGATCGTCGCCGTCTTCATGCACATGGCCTGGGAGCGGCTGGCACTGGTCTACGCCATCCTGCTGCCACCGCTGCTGGTGCTGGTTTTCGTCGCGCTGATGGTATCGGAATCGCACTATACGATCTTCACCAGGCTCGCCTTCTTTGGTGCAACGCAGTAGAGATACTGGTCGTTGGGGAAGGATCGTATGGCTGAGGTTTTGTTGTTCCATCACGCGCAGGGGCTGACGCGAGGTCTGCGCGCGTTCGCCGATGACCTGCGTGCAAAGAACCACATCGTTCATACGCCTGATCTCTTCGAGGGGCGCACGTTCTCAAGCATTGACGAGGGGCTCGCCTACATTGGTGAGATCGGATTTGACGCGATGAGGGAGCGTGGCGTCCGCATCGCCGACGAACTGCCGCCCGAGCTTGTCTACGCCGGGTTCTCATTCGGAGTGTTGCCGGCGCAAGAGCTGGCGCAGACGCGATCTGGAGCGCGCGGGGCTTTGCTCTTCTACTCCTGCCTGCCGATCAGTGGCGAGTGGGCCTTCGGACCCTGGCCGGACGACGTTCCGGTTCAGATTCATGGTATGGACAACGACCCGATCTTCGTCGGCGAGGGTGATATCGAGGCCGCTCGTGAGATCGTGGAGAAGGTCAGGGATGCGGAGCTTTTCCTGTATCCCGGCGATCAGCATTACTTCGCAGACAGCTCGCTGCCGTCCTATGACGCGGATGCGGCTGGGTTGCTGACCACTCGCGTGCTTGATTTCTTGGATCGCACGACATCTCCCTGATAAGGAATGCTCCCCGGGCAATTCATAGAGCGTTGGCCGCTGCCGGCTCAGGTTCCACGACCTTGCGATAGAGATGCCAGGTGGCATGTCCAAGCACAGGGATGACGATAGCCAGACCGGCGAAGAACAGGGCAAAGCCGGCGACGAGGAGCGCCGTCACGATCAGGCCCCAGAGCACCATTTCGACAGGATTGCAGACCACGGCCCTCATCGACGTAAATATCGCCGCCGCTGCGCCCGCATCGCGATCGAGAAGAAGGGGAAAGGCGATGACCGTGGTGCACAACACGACGAGAGCAAAGATGAAACCGACGGCATTGCCATAGAGGATTAATCGCCAACCTCGATCGGTGGTGAAGACCTCATTGAAGAAGCTTAGCAACGATTCCGGCCGCTCGGGCCCGAACAGGCTTAAATAGAGTTCCCTTGCCGAGAAAAGCCACCCCACGAAAATCGCGACCAGCATGATGCTGATAACAAGAATGGCCGGCATCGCCGGGGAACGCCAGACCGCAAGCGCATGCAGCCAGGACGTGTCAAGACCGAGTTCCCGCCTGCGGCTGATTTCATAGAGACCGAGTGCGGCGACCGGACCGAGGAGGGCAAAGCCCGACATCAGGGGAAAAAGCAGCGGCAGCATGTTGGCGCCGGATGTCCACCGCGCGATCAGGAGTCCCGCAACTGGATAGATCAGGCAAAGAAAGACATAGTGCGACGGCTTGTCCCAAAAATCAGCCAGCCCCTGCTGCAGGGCCGCGACGACATCGGCCGCGCCGATGCGCCGCACGTTCGGATAGGCCGCGTTAGCGTCAGCACCCGTAATCACATGAAAATGGGCCATAAAATGTGTCATGACAGTTCCCCCGATCTCGCCGCCGACAGCAACGATCAGAATGGACGCCGGCGAACAACCGGGCCATGGGACCAAGAGCTGCACGCAAAATAAGTATACGCTTACCAGTGAAGCCTGACCAGCGGCCCGCTGGCAGCCGGTGGACGGAAATGCTCGCTCGCAGGATGCCTGCGTCTCTTGACGTCAAACACTGTCTGCCGATTTGCGCCAGGTCGAAGTGCGACGCACTCTAGACGAAATCATCGAGTGAAATCGTAATCGGTCAGACAAGCATCGCGTCCAACGCAGCAGAATCTCTTACTGCCGTTTCTCACTTATCCGTCGGTTTTGAATCCACTCGAAAGCTCGGGTTTGGCATTTGCGAATTCTCCCATCTATTTTTAGGGCATTTTGCTTCCCACGCCGCGCATATGGCTGGTTTTCCCTGATTTTCAATGGCTTAGGCATTCTGTTTCATAAACTAAATCTGATTTTTTGATACAAAACAAAATACTTGATTAAAAAAATTTCCCAGAATAGCTTCTCGAAAAATCAAATTCAATAAACGAGGAACATCCATGCGAGCTAAGGCGACCCTGAACAGGGAATTCACTATCTCGAACGTCGATAAGCGTGTCTATGGCTCCTTCCTGGAGCATATGGGCCGTGCCGTTTACACCGGTATTTATGAGCCGGGTCACGAAAAAGCTGATAAGGACGGTTTCCGTACCGATGTTCTTGATATGGTGCGCGATCTCGATATGCCGATCGTACGCTATCCGGGCGGCAACTTCGTCTCGGCCTATCATTGGGAAGATGGCATCGGTCCGCGCGACCAGCGCCCGACGCGCCTTGATCTTGCCTGGCGGACCCGCGAGACCAACCAGATGGGCGTCAACGAATTTGCCGACTGGTCGAAGCTCGCCAAGACCGAAATGATGCTCGCCATGAACCTCGGTTCGCGCGGCTTGAACGATGCCCGTAATTTCCTCGAATATTGCAATCATCCGGGCGGCACCTATTGGAGCGACCTGCGCGCCAAGCACGGATACAAGGACCCGCACAACGTCCGCATCTGGTGCCTTGGCAATGAGATGGACGGCCCCTGGCAGGTCGGTCACAAGACAGCGACGGAATACGGTCTGCTGGCCAATGAAGTCAGCAAGGCCTTCAAATATTTCGACAAAACGCTCGAAACCGTGGTCTGCGGCTCGTCGAACGACAAGATGAAGACCTATCCCGAATGGGAAGCGCAGGTTCTCGATGCGAGCTACGACAGCGTCGACTATATCTCGCTGCACAAATATTTCGGCAACGAGGAAAACGATACGCTGAACTACTATGCCAAGGCGATCGAGCTCGACCGCTACATCGTCACGATCGGCGGCGTCATCGACTACATCAAGGCGAAGAAACGCTCCAAGCGCGACGTGAAGATCTGTTTCGACGAATGGAACGTCTGGTATCACGACCGCAAGGAAGACGATCAGCGCTACAAGAACTGGGATTGGCCGGAAGCACCGCCGCTGCTCGAAGAGCTCTACAATCTCGAGGACGCGATCTTTGTCGCCTCGCTGCTCAATGTCTTCATCCGCCGCTCCGACCGTGTGAAGATCGCCTGCATGGCGCAGCTCGTCAACGTCATCGCGCCGATCCTGACCAAGGCGGGCGGTCCAGCCTGGCGCCAGTCGATCTACTACCCGCTGCAGTTCGCGTCGAAATACGGCCGTGGCACGGCACTGACAGTATCCTCGTCAGGCCCGACCTATGATTGCGAAGTGGCGCAGGATGTTCCCTACCTCGATCTTTCGGCCGTGCTGCACGAAGACGGCAAGAGCATTGCGCTCTTTGCGATCAACCGCAGCCTCGATGAAGCGCTCGATCTCGACGTCGATCTGCAGGGCTTCAAGGGCGTCAAGGTCGTTCAGCATCATACGATGGTCGGCGAGGACCTGAAGGCGCGTAACTCCGTTGAGGATCAGAACCGTATCGTGCCGAAGGCAGGATCCAGCCTGCAGGTCACCGACGAAGGCAGGCTGACCGGATCGCTGCCGGCGAAATCCTACCATTTCATCCTGCTGTCAGTCGCTTCGGCGTGAGTTGATTGCCATCGGGGCAGCGGAGGAGGCTGCCCCGTTTGGAGTGCCAATCGGGAGGATATATGTCTGGGATAAAACTGACTGATGTCAGGAAGTCGTTCGGCTCCTTTGCCGTCATTCACGGCGTCGATATCGAGATCGAACAGGGCGAATTCGCGGTTTTCGTCGGCCCCTCCGGCTGCGGAAAGTCGACGCTGCTGCGAATGATTGCCGGGCTTGAGGAAACGAGCGGCGGCCAGATCAGGATTGAGAATGAAGACGTGACCCACAGGGAAGCGTCGAAGCGTGGCGTTGCCATGGTCTTCCAATCCTATGCGCTTTATCCGCATCTTTCGGTTTTCGAAAACATGGCCTTTAGCCTGTCGATCGCCAAACGGCCGAAGGCGGAGATTCAGGAGAAAGTGAAGGCGGCTGCCGATATTCTTCGCCTGACAGATTATCTCCAGCACAAGCCGAGCCAGCTCTCGGGCGGCCAGCGCCAGCGTGTGGCGATCGGCCGTGCTATCGTGCGCGAACCGCGGGTTTTCCTGTTCGATGAGCCGCTCTCCAACCTCGACGCCGAATTGCGCGTGAAGATGCGCATGGAAATCGCCCGGTTGCATCGGCAGATCGGCGCCACCATGGTCTATGTCACCCATGATCAGGTCGAGGCGATGACGCTCGCTGACAAGATCGTCGTCTTGAAGGAGGGCGTCGTCCAGCAGGTCGGCGCACCCTTGGAACTTTACCGCAATCCGCAGAACATGTTCGTCGCCGGCTTTATCGGTTCGCCGGGCATGAATTTTCTGAAGGGCAAGGTCGTGGCCACCGGTCAAGCATCGGCGCGTGTCGAGCTCGATGACGCGCCGGGGCAGACCTTCGACCTGCCGACACGCAGTCCGGTCGCAGAAGGTTCAGCCATCAATGTCGGCGTGCGGCCCGAGCATATCGGCCTCGGCGCCTCAAATGGCGGCCTGACGCTGCCCGTCACGGCCGAATTCACCGAGGAGCTTGGCGGTACCGGATATCTTCATGTGCTGACCGAAACCAATGCGGAGATGACGGTCGAGTGCCGCGAAAGCAGGCCTCAACCGAAGGAGAAGATCAGCCTCTCACTGAGAGTGCCTGAAATGCTGGCTTTCGACGCCGAAGGCAGAAGGCTCAGCTGATTGAACGGAAGTCGGATCGGATCCGGAGACTGGAAAGGAATGCAGGAGATCTGACGCGCACCTTTGGAGGAGGTTCGCGACAAGAGAGGCCCCGTACCGCGGGGTGACCGTAACCCATGATTTAGAGGAGGAACAAACGTGAGAAAGCTTCTAAAACTCGCCGTCTCGGCAGCCATCGCATTGCTGCCCTCGGCGGCCGCATTCGCGCAGACGGACATTACTTGGTGGGACTTCTTGAGCGGTGGCGACGGCGTTCGCATGAAGGCGCTGATCAAGGAATTCAACGACACGCATCCCGACATCAAGATCAATGCCACGACGCTGGAATGGGGCGTGCCCTTCTATACCAAGGTGCAGACGTCAGCCGCCGTCGGCCAGCAGCCAGACATCATGACCTATCACATGTCGCGCTATCCGCTGGCCGTGCCGACCGGCATCCTGCGCCCCTTTACCGATGAAGAGCTGGCATCGGCCGGCATCAAGAAGGAAAATTATGTCGATGCCGCCTGGAAGCAGGCGACGTTCGACAACAAAGTCTATGGCATTCCCTTCGACGTGCATTCGATCGTTCTCTATTACAACAAGAACATCCTGAAGGAAGCCGGCCTGCTCGGTGATGATGGCCTGCCGAAAGGCCTCGACGGTCTCGACAATTTCAACGCCGCGCTCGACAAGATCAAGGCGACGGGCAAGGTCGAATATCCGCTGTCACTGCATACGGATGAAGGCGGTTCCATGTGGCGCGTCTTCTATACGCTGCTCTCCCAGCAAGGCGCCAAGTTCATCGACGGCGACCAAATCCTGCCGGGCGATGCCGGGGTCAAGGCGCTGAAGACGATGGCGAACTGGGTCTCCGGAGGGTATTCGCCGAAGCTGATTTCCTATGAAGCTTCGATTGCGCTCTTCACCTCCGGCAAGGCAGCGTTCCACATCAACGGGGTCTGGGAAGTACCGACGATGACCGACCTCGCCAAGAAGGGCGAACTCGGCTTCGAATGGGGCGCCATCGAAATCCCGAACCTGATGGGCACGCAGGCCACCTGGGCGGACTCGCATTCCTTCGCCGTTCCGAACAGCGAGAGCAAGCCGATTACGCCCGAAAAGCTGAAAGCCGTGCTGCAGATCATCGCGTGGATGAACGAGCACTCGATCTCCTGGGCAAGCGCCGGCCATATCCCTGCTTTCAAGCCGGTGACGGAGAGCAAGGAATTCAAGGAAATGCAGCCGAACGCCACTTATGCAAAGCTTGCCAATACCGCCGTCTTCGATCCGGTTTCCAAGCTCGCAGGTGTTGCCGGCCCGATCTACGAAGCAACCCAGAACTTCGTGGTTCCGGCACTCAACGGTCAGCTCGATCCGGAAGATGCGATCGACCAGATGCGCGAAGAGCTGGAAAGCCAGAAGTAAGGAGACCCTGGCCGGAGCCCGCCTCCGGCCAGTCTTTCGTCCAGGGAGATGATCTGTGGTCAACACTGAAAAGCGACGCAAGACGCTGACGGCGATCGTCATGATCGCGCCGTTCCTGATCGCCTATGCGATCGTCTTTGCCTATCCGGTCTACAAGATGTTCGCCTTGAGCTTTACCGACGCGCCGCTCGTCGGCGAAGGCCAGTGGGTGGGCTTCGACAATTACGTGAAGCTCTTCCACCAGAAGCTCTTTTATACCTCGGTCTGGAACACCGGCTATTTTGTCGTGCTGACGGTCATCCCGAATACGCTGATCGGCCTCGGACTGGCGCTGATGGTTGTTCGCTTGAAAGGCTGGGTGCAGAGCGTTGTACTCGTGCTCTTCTTCATCCCTTATATTCTTCCTGTTTCGGTCGTCACCCAGATCTGGAAATGGGTCCTCGACCAGCAATTCGGCATTGCGCAATTCGTCATCGAAGCCTTCACAGGCGCGCGCATCAGTGTCTTCCGCGACCCGATCTGGGCCATGCCGATGGTGGCGCTCGTGACCGTCTGGTGGACCAACGGCTTCAACCTGCTGCTCTTCATCGCGGGTCTGCGCAACATTCCCAACGACTATTACGAGGCGGCCATGCTCGATGGCGCGACCCGCTGGCAGTGCTTCAAGCGCATTACCTGGCCGCTGATCTGGCCAGTGACCGCGCTGGTGCTGACATTGCAGTTGATCCTGCAGCTCAAGATCTTCGACCAGGTCTATCTGCTAACCGAGGGCGGGCCGTTCAACTCCACCTACGTGCTCTTGCAGCTGGTCTATCGCGAAGCTTTCCGGTCGAACCATGGCGGGCTCGGCTCCGCGGTCGCGGTGATCCTGTTTCTGATCATCGTCGTTGTCTCGGTGCTGCAATATCAGCTTTTGCGTGTGAGGGAGCGCTGAGATGCCCGGCAAGACAATCGGCAATGCGCTGCTGCTCATCCTTACGCTGGTGATCGCCTGCACCTGGGCCTTCCCGATCTATTGGGCGATCGTCACATCCATCAAGCCGGAACAGGATGTCGTCAATAAGACTACCCTCGTTCCCGACGTCCTGAACTTTTCGGGCTATTATTATGCGCTGTTCGAGACGAAGCTTTCGACGTGGTATCTAAATTCCATCGTCACATCGGTGACGGTGACGGTGGTCGTCATCCTGATCAGCGTCATGTGCGCTTACGCGCTGTCGCAGATCGTCTTTCCCGGCCGCAGGCTTCTCTACGGCATCATCCTGGCTAGCTTCATGGTGCCTTCACAGGCACTGGTGATTTCGCAATTCGTGCTGATGCACAAGCTGAACCTGATCAACACCTGGGGCGGCATTATCCTGCCGCAGCTGATCGTTCCCGTTGTCGTCATCGTCTATAAGCAGTTCTTCGATTCCGTACCGAAAGAGCTGCGCGAAGCGGCCAAGCTCGATGGCTGCGGCGAGTTCCAGATCCTGTTCAAGCTTTATCTGCCGCTGAATTGGGGGATTACCACGGCACTCGCTATCATCACCTACATCATGGCCTGGAACGCCTTCCTGTGGCCGTTCCTCGTCACCAGTTCCGACGACATGATGACGATTACCGTCGGCATTACCCAGACGAGAGATGCGTTCGGCGTCAAATATGCGCGCGATATGGCCGTCGCCATCCTCGCCGCTATGCCGGTCGCTCTTGCCTATTTGCTGTTCCAGAAGCGTGTGACGCAGGCCCTGATGCTGTCATCGGGCATCAAGGGATAAATGCATGGGAAACTGCTTCCGGGCCGAGGTGAGAAGGCCCAGCCGGTCCGCGACAGCTCTCCCGAGGCGCGGACCGGCGCTCATGAAAAAGAGCGGCGACATGGGACATGACGCCGTGATATCAGCTGAAACCGACCAGAAAGACTGGAGAACCAGTATCAAGGCATGGAGACGAAACTTCTAACCGTCGATCCGATGCGGGACGTTGACGTCGTCCAGGCTCTCGGCTCCCCGACGCGTATCGAAATCCTCAACCTGCTGCGCCAGAAGGGGCCGCTGAATGTCAATGACATCGCGGCGCAGATGCGCTTGCCGCAATCGACGACGGCAACCAATCTGAAGTCGCTCGAGCAGGCGGGCCTCATCCAGACCCAGACGATGAAGGCGACGAAGGGAAATCAGAAGGTCTGCTCCAGCATCTATGACGAAATCCTGATCCGCTTCGATGCCAACGGTACCAAAGCGAGCGAGGATGTGGTTACCGTCAGCATGCCGATCGGTCTCTTTACGGAATTCGACGTTGGCGCCCCTTGCGGTCTCTGTTCGGTCAACAATGTCATCGGCATGCTCGATGTGCAGGAGGTTTTCCTCGATCCGCAGCGCATGCAGGCGGCGTTGCTCTGGTTCACCCGCGGTTATGTCGAATACAAGTTCCCGAACAATGCCAAGGTCTCCGGCAAGAAGATTCGCAAGGTGGAATTCTCGGCAGAGCTGAGCTCGGAAACCCCAGCCACGAACGCTAACTGGCCGTCCGACATTTCCATCTGGGTCAACGGCATCAAGGCAGGACACTGGACTTCGCCTGGTGATTACGGCGATCGCCGCGGCATGTATTCCCCTGCCTGGTGGAAGCTGTCGGGCTCCCAATATGGCAAGCTCAAGACCTGGACGATCGACGAGACGGGCACCTGGATCGACGGCGCCATGGTCTCGACCCAGACCATCGCCTCACTCGGCATAGCCGACCATCACTCGATCCGCTTCCGGATCGGCATCGACGAAAAGGCCGACAATCCCGGCGGCATGAACCTCTTCGGCAAGGGTTTTGGTGATTTCGACCAGGATCTGGTCATGTCGATCTATTTCTGACAAACGGGCATGCATGGTGGTCACAGCAAGGGTTTGCGGCGCGCGTGGACAGCCGCATCCACCGTCCTGCCGGGCCTTTAACTTCATCCAAATCTACAAGAATTACTTTGTGCCGAATTGACGCCCGCTTGCATTGATACGGCTCGCCGCACCGGTGCCACATCCCATGACTAAATCGGAGCAGGGCTCGTATAGCGGTCGCACCGGAAAAGGAAACGAGATGCAGTTGAACGGCGAACTGAATCCGAACGACCCAGAATTCTTTGAACTCCTCACAGGCAGCTTCCGCCGTCTTGTCGGCAGAGATCTTCTCCCCAGGGATCGCGGACCTGAATGGCTCTATGGCGATGCCCCGTTCGTCGTCCTTGCACATAATACCGCGCCGGATCCCGTCTTTGTTTACGCCAATGGCGCAGCACAAAGGCGGTTCGGATATAGCTGGAGCGAGTTTGTAAAGCTGCAATCGCGGCTCTCGGCGGGCCCGAGCGAAAGGACGGAGCGCCAGTCGTTGTTGGATGCGGTAACGCAAAACGGATTTATGACGGGCTACCGCGGTTTGCGGGTCACAAAGTCCGGAAGCCGCTTCTGGATGGAAGACGGAATAGTCTGGCAACTCCGGAGCCCGGAAGGTCAGGATTTTGGCCAGGCCGCGACATTCTCGCAGTGGGTCGAGGTGCCGACCCTCTAAACCGGTGGGCACGCCGCCGGCACGATTGAGATCGGGAACTCTTCGCTCCGGTTTTCTCTTCGCGAGCGCGTTTCTCGGTCATCTCCGTTATTGCGTGCAGGATGAGAACTTTTTTCAGAAAATGCGTTCCGGCTCGACTGTGAGCGTTGTGAAACTGACCTCTGGCGCCTTGCAGCGGTTCAGGGCATCCTATGATGGCTGAAAATTGTGTTCATGGCAGTTGGAGGAATGCCGATGCGCTGCTTTACCGTGCTTGGACCCTCGCAGACCGGAAAATCGACAGTGGTGGAAAAGCTCGGCTCGCTGGAGGGGGCGCCGAGGAAATCCAGCTCCCCTTATGGATTGAACCTCACAGAATTCACCTTCAGAAACGAGGCGTGGTGTGCGCTGGATGCGCCAGGGCCTAACGAAGCGTTGGCGCATGTACAGCATGCGCTTCTTGCCAGCGACGCGTGCATCCTATGTGTTTCACCGGCTCCTGAGGAGGCTGTGCTCGCCGCGCCCCATCTGCGCATAATCGAGGCCTCGGAGACGCCATGTATCCTCTTCGTCAATCAGATGGACGAACCGAGAGGGCGGCTAAGGGATCTGATTGCAGCCCTTCAAGACTACGCCAGCCACACCCTTCTGCTTCGCCAGATTCCGATTCGAGAGGGAGACAGGATCGTAGGCAGCTGCGATCTGATTTCGGAACGGGCGTGGCGCTATCGGGAAGGCCAGACTTCGGCGCTGATCGCAATCCCCGAAAGCGCCGCCGAGCGCGAGCAGGAAGCGCGCAGCGAGCTCCTGGAACACCTGTCCGAATTCGATGACTGGCTTCTCGAGGAACTGATCGAAGATCGGAAACCGCCGAGCGACGCGCTCTATGCCATTTCATCGCGGATTCTCAGGGAAAACAGGATTATCCCAGTCCTGATCGGTGCCGCAAGTCATGGCAACGGCATCATGAGGCTAATGAAGGCACTGCGCCACGAGGCGCCGTCGGTAGGGGTCCTTCGACAACGCCTGGCTCATGCGCGCAATGTCGATGAAAACAAGCTGACCGCCGTGAGCTTCCATGCCTTTCATCGTCAGAATATCGGCAAGACGGTGCTGGTGCGTGCGTTTGGTGAGGGACTGCGTCAAGGCGCATTACTGGGCGGCTCCAGCCTCGGCGCCGTGCAGGATCCCGTAAACGGACGGTCGAACTCCGCGATCGTGCCTGCATCCGGGAATGTCTTCGCGACGGTCAAGTCCGACCACTTGCCCGTCCCGTCGCTGTTGACATCAGACGCAGTGGTTGCCCCGCCTGAATGGACGGAGCCACCGACGCCAATGCTTGAGAGGATCCTGGTCCCGGGCAGTGAACGCGATGAAAACAAGCTCTCTGAAACACTGGCAAAACTTTCCGCGACGGATCGCGGTCTTGTCGTTTTGCAGGAGGAAGGCACCGGCGCCCAGCTCATCTGCGTCCAGGGCCCGGTACATCTGCGCGATCTCTGCCGGACGCTGTCCGACGTCTTCCACATCGACGTGACCGATCGAACGCCCAGCCCGATCTACCGCGAGACAATCGCGAAGCCGTCCGAGGTTCACTACCGGCATCGCAAACAGACCGGCGGTGCTGGGCAATTCGCGGATGTTAAGCTGAGCATTCGCCCTAACGAGCGCGGCCGGGGCTTCACCTTTAACGAAACAGTCAAGGGTGGCGTCGTTCCGCGCAACTACATCCCTGCCGTCGAAGCAGGCGCGCGCGAAGCGATGGAGAAAGGGCCGCTCGGCTTCCAGGTCATCGATGTCGGCGTAACGCTGTTCGATGGTCAGCACCATGCCGTCGACAGTTCGGAACACGCCTTCAGGACTGCGTCGAAAATGGGAGTGCGACAGGCGCTTTCCGAAGGGGCGGCGGTTTTAATGCAACCGGTCTTCCGCAGCGAAATTCACATTCCGTCGATCTATTCCGGCAGCCTCGTTCAGATCGTCTCCGCTCTCAAGGGGCAGGTTCTCGGCTTCGATAGGGATGAAACCGCTAAGGGATGGGATATCTTCCGGGCACTTATTCCCGGCGGCGCCCTTGACGATCTGGCGCGGGCGCTGCGTTCGGCGACGCAGGGTATCGGTTACTTTACCAAGACCTTCGATCACTTTGAGGAGCTATACGGCAAGGAAGCGGACGCCATCGTGAGGGCACACGAGGAACGAAGCGTCGCACACTGAAACGTTCGCGCCACTTCATGCTCGTTCGCAGAATGGGGCTCATGTCGTTTGACGGTGAAGCAGGTCCTTTCTCACTTTGTGTGAAGCGGTGGTAGCATTCGTGCCCTCAGTAGTTCCGGACCTGTCCGACATACATGGCGCACGTTCAATCGGGTGAAGTCGTCGCCGAGGTCCCGATGGCGCTCCGCGTGACGGAGGTCTTCCGACGTGAAGACGGCGAATGGAAGCTCGTCCATCGGCACGCCGACACGTCAAAATCCGACTCATAGCCTCGCGACCGACGACTGCAGTGATCGTGCTCAGTAATTGAGCTTCGGGTACCAGTCGGTACCGCGGCCGGCCGGCGTCATGTCCAGGATGTTCCAGAGCGGTGCGATATCGACCGCCCCTCTTGGATCCTGGCCGGGGTCCGCAGCTTCGGCTGGCATCTCGCCATTGTAGAAGACGCGGACATCTTTCCCGTCCTTCTGGTAGACCGTGAACCCCGGATTTTCAGATCCGTTGTCGTTGAGCAAACCCAGGTCCCGGGCATAGTCATCGCCGACGGTCTGGACGAAGTCCAGGTCGCGCCAGCCGCGTTCGATGGCGAAGGCGCGTTGGCGTGCCACCGGGCTGCGACCGATGATCTTGAAGGCAACCCGTTGCTTGACGTCGGCACCGTTGCCGTTCGCTCCGCCAAGGAAGTTCGTGCACATGGGGCAGGGCCGTTCGCGCTGCGGGCCGAACATCCAGAAGTACGTCACAAGCGTATCGTGATGCCCGAATAGGTCTGCCAGGCCGACTTCGTTGCCGTTTTCGTCCCTGAAGCGATAGTCCTTTTGGACCACCGGGCCTGGAGGCAGACGGCGGCGCTGCTCCGCAAGCCTCGTGAGATGTCGCCGGACTTCGATTTCCTCCGCCAGCAGGGCCGTCCTCGCCTCGGCGTATTCCGGACTTTCGTTCGTGAACCTGCTCGCGCGTTTTTCCGCCAGTTCCTTCGCGGGTCTCAATTCGCTCGTATCCATGTGCTTGCTCCTTTGATCCATTCTGGCCGTCTCGCGATCCGATCAGCCTTTCGGCTATTTCGCGTCTGCTGTCTGAAATGGGCGAATGCGCATGCTGGTTTCACGCGCTTTCCTCTAATAGACGCACGAGGAGTTTCGTTCTCGACAAGGACAAATGCTTTTTTTGGCGAGGAGATCTTTCCACCTAGACCGTCCACGCTTACTCAATCCGACCTTTGAATTTTGCTCGCTTCGCTGCCCGATGGGAGTAGGTCAGCGAGCCTTCAGGTTGGTCACCAATGTCTTCGAGCGACGGATCGTGGTCAGAGCCGCTCCCAGCGTGATGATGGAGAGACCGACTGTCAGGATCTCGTTCTCCCCGCCCCACAGGGGCTCAAGAAGAGACGCCAGTCCCGCCACTGTGATCACCGCCATTCGATGCTGCTTTGCCATCGGGCCTGAAAAGTCGCCCGGGCTACCCGTGGCGCGGCCGAGCTCTCGGACGTAGGCCGTCAAGACGGCGAAGGCTCCCGCTGCCCAGCCAAGCCCCGGCATGTCGATGCCATATCCAACTCCCGAAAATATCATCAGGTCCGCGATGCGATCTGGAAATTCGTTCCAGAAGGGACCGTCGGCCTCTGCCTTTTTGCCTTCGACTGCGACCATGCCGTCGAATAGATTGCAAAGGAGGCGTGCCTGGCAGAATAAGACGGCCAGCAGCAGGGACCCGATACGTAGTGTTCCAGTTGTCTGTCCCGCCACATAGAAAGCGCCGCCTGCGATTGCCGCCACCAGCATGCTGGCTTGGGAGATCTGGTTCGGCGTGATCGCACGCGCGGCCAGCCATCGGGCAATTGCGCCTGCCCAGCGGGTATTGCGGCTTGCCAGAGGTCTCCTGTCACCTGACTCCATCATGTGTCGAAACCTCGCCTAGCGGAAGTCGAACAATTGTAGATCGTTGCATAAGCCGTAGACACGAGCAGCGGCAACGCGATCGTCCTGACTATTTCCGGAGTGCCGCTCGCCGCATGAATCGCCACCAGAATACTGGCGGAGCCAAGGCACGCCACCAGGGGCGGTGCCCAATACCTTGTTGAACCGCTGAAGCGGCTGGAAAGCCAGTCGATGACCGATTTCAGAAAGAGCGTCAGGCAGGCCGATATCGTCCCCTGCACAAGGCCGGCATGGAGCGGTGCCGGCATTGTATGGCTGCGATTGGCAAAGGCTGCCCAGCCCCCCATTGCCAGGAAGGCGAACAGGACATGCGCTGCTGAATTATGCAAGAGGCGCTGCAGGACAGACATCACAGAGACCACCAATAGCGCGTGAGGTGAAAGAAAATGGGCGCCGAAAAGACGACAGAATCCAGTCTGTCGATCAACCCACCATGGCCCTCGATGAGATTGCCCCAATCCTTGACGCCACGGTCGCGTTTGATCGCAGACATGACCAGCCCCCCGAAGAAACCCATCAGCGTAATGACGAAAGCCAGAATGCCCGCTTGAAGTGGCGTGAAGGGTGTAATCCACCAGAGGCCCGCTCCGATCAGTGTCGCGCTGATAACGCCGCCGCCGAAACCCTCGACGGTTTTGGATGGCGACAGTCTTGGAGCGATCTTCGTGCGTCCGAACAATTTGCCCCAGACATACTGCAAGACGTCACTCAGCTGGACCACGATCACCAGAAAGGCGATCAACAGCACGTTGCGGCCCTCGTATCCAGGGATATTCAGCGTCAGGAGCGCCGGCACATGGGAGGCGCAGAAGACACAGATCATCAACGCCCACTGTACTTCCGCGATACGAACAAGGAAGCGTTCCGTATCACCCCGAAGTACCGAGATGATCGGCATCAGCAGGAAGGCATAGACGGGAATGAAGATCGAAAAGATACCGTATTGTTCAGCCCAGAGCAGACAATACTGGATTGGAACGACGAGGAAGAAAGCTGCTGCAAGCGCCCAATGATCCGCCTTTCGAGTGTTGATGAGGGTAACGAATTCGCGAAGTGCTGCGAATGAGCAAAAGCTGAATAAGATCAAGACGCCGATACGGCCCGCTGTGAAGGCTATGCCGATCAAAATGACCATGACCCACCAGGCCTTGATCCGTGCATTGAGGTTTTCGACAGCCGAATTCGAACCGTTCGGCGAAAGGCGTTGCTGCAATATATAACCGACGACCGACGCGAAGATGAGCACGCAGAAAATGCCAGCTACGAGCGTCATCAGATCGGAATTCGCGTCACTCATTCCCGACCGCCTATCGTGTTCGGAGAAAGAGCCAGAAGGGCGGCCTGCATCCGTTTAAGAAAGACGTCCTTGTCCTCGACCGGCATGATCCGTAAAGCGCTGCCGAAGGTAACCGTGCAGATCAGCGGTATCGGAACGATCTCTCCCTTTGGCATGACGCGGTTCAGATTGCTGATCCAGACCGGCACGAGATTGATGTCGGGGCGCGCCGCCGCCAGATGGAAAATGCCGCTTTTGAACGGAAGGAGCAGTGCATCGGACTGGTTTCGTGTACCCTCCGGAAAGAGAATCAGGGAGTAACCGGCATCGATTGCCGAGACCATCTGCGTGACCGGATCTTCCGTCCGCCTGTCCCGATCCCTCGCAATCAGCACCGCCTTAAAGACATCACTACCGATGAATCGATTGAGCCGGGACTTCAGCCAATATTCTGCCCCTGCGACCGGCCGGCTCCGACGTCGCAGCCTTGGCGGCAATACCGTCCAGACCAGAACGAAATCGCCGTGGCTGGAGTGGTTGGCATAATAAACGCAGGGGCCTGAAGGCAGGCCTTCGTCGGGCCATGCGGCGCGGACGGCCGTAACTGCGCGCGCGAATAAGACGATAACCGTCGCCACGGCCTTTGTAAGCAATGCCTTCATTCATCACTCTGTTAACGGTATCCGCGCCACGAATGGAAACTCTAGCATTGTCATTGGTGGAGAAAAGGTGCTTTGGCGGAGTTCAACCGAAAGGCGTATGCCACCAAGCAGGTCGAACCTTCACAAGTGAGCGGGTCGCAGAAGCGGGCAGGACTTCAAGGAGTGGAACCACACCGTTGACATGAAGGGTTGGTGCAGACGAAGGCGGACAAGTCAAACATTGCGGCGGACAAATAACGCCGCCTGCCGAGGCTAAGAGGAACAAATGAGAGCTGGTGGGGTTGAGGCCCCACACAGCAAAGGAAGGATCTCATGGACCATAGCAATCATGTTCGGCTGGCACCGGATGAACCGATCCCGGCAAACCGTCGTCATAGACGTCGGCGGCTTCCTCGGCTGGACAAAAGGCCAGCTCAAAGACATGCCCGAGCATCGGGATTGAAGCGAAGCCCGTTCTAAGTGTCGGGTTTTCCGCTCCGCCGGGTTACTGTTTCGCGTGTGTTTGTTATGATGAGGATGACATGGAAGCGCAAAAGATCTTTTTTGAGAAAAGCGACTGGGTGCCGAACAACCAGACGCTTCCGGTTATCGTCTATCGTGAAATCTTCATCTGCGATGACGGGTGTGAGGAATTCGCGCGCCTATTTACCTCGCACGGATGGGAAGGGGTCTGGCGCGATGGTGTTTTCGATTATCAACACTATCACGCGGGCGCCCACGAAGTGCTCGGTGTCGGAAAAGGAACGGCGAAGCTGCTGATCGGCGGCCCTACCGGCAAAGTGTTGGAGTTGCACCCGGGAGATTGTATCGTCCTTCCTGCGGGGACGGGACATCAAAATCTGGGCGCGAGCAGCGACTTTCAAGTGGTCGGTGCCTACCCGCCAGGCCAACACGCCGATATTCAGACAAGCGCTGCGACCGCAGAACTCCTCAAGACGATCGCCAAGGTCGCATTGCCCGAAACCGACCCGGTGCAAGGCGCCTCCGGCCCGTTGTTCGAGGCTTGGCATCTCGGCGATAAGTAAGGCAACCGGTTCGGGACTATCGGCTTATTGTCAGCAAGCAGTATTTTTCATCACAGGTGCGGAGACCAGGTGACCTTGGCCGGCAACAGTCATCTGCGTGTGAGTAATAACAAATTCGCAGGAATTGCTGATCGCATGATTAGCGTACTGCCATTTCACCTGCGTAAGCGGCATTCATCAGGGCGCGTAGGCGTCATAGCAGGTTTGATGATCCAGATGGATCGCTTTGATATCGATCCTGCGACGCAGGAGTGAAATTGGCCCTCGTCATTTGCCACAGGCATCTGATGCTATGAGACGGCAACTGCTGGATCACCAAATGGATGGGATTTCGCGATCAACATGATCAGTCAGTGCAGGCCTTGCAGCCTGTTGCGCCGCTCGCTCAGCAACTCGTGTTGGACCAGATTTCTCGCCTCATCCGATAGACCGTTCGACCCGAACAAACCGAGTTCGGACAAGCGCGCTTCAATGTCCTTGGGAACACTGTCTGCGTCGTGCTGGCAAAGCCGCACGAGCCACTTCCATTCGTCGCTGGTGAGATCCCTTCGTGCGACCATAGGTGCTTGCCTCCAAAAACATAGGTATCTACAGATAAGTACCACAATTCACGCGGTAAAGCAGGCCGTTTCATTGCGTCGAGCGACGGTCCATGAACCGGGCATTCCTCCAGAGTCGCTCTTGCCGTCGTAACCTCGATGTAGGCTTCGACCGCTGGAGAAGTCCTTATCGACGGGAGGAGCATGGAACGGCAATTTCGCCATCTTTTGCGTCACCCTGCCGTAAGGCCTTCAGACGAAAATATGCTTCCGTTGTTGGTAAAGACCTCTCCGGTGGCAAGATCGATTTCGTGCCTCTCGTTGCGAAAGCGAAGAACCGTGCTTGCATCGCGCGACGCGGTGAGGCTGATCTTCACCGGTCTGCCGTTCTCCCAGTCCAGGTCGAGAATCATGGCGCCTCGCACACGCAGACCGCGGAGTTTGCCTTGCGGCCATGCTCCGGGCAGGGCAGGGAGCAGGTGAATTTCACCGGGGCGCGATTGCGCGAGCATTTCAAGGATGCCCGCAGCGCCGCCGAAATTTCCGTCGATCTGGAAGGGCGGATGGGCGTCGAAAAGATTGCCATAGGTGCGCTCCGGACTGATGAGCCGCTTGACGACGTCAAGCGCGTGATCGCCATCGCGAAGCCGCGCCCATAGATTGATGCGCCAGCCAATGCCCCATCCCGTCGCGTCATCGCCGCGGATTTCGAGAGAGCGGCGGGCGGCCGCGGCAAGTGCCGGTGTCTTGTCCATGTCGATCTGCCAGCTCGGATAGAGGCCGTAGAGATGCGAGACATGGCGGTGATGGATCTCCGGCGCCTGCAGGTCCCAGTCATCAAGCCATTCCTGCAATTGGTCGGCAGCGCCGATCCTGTCGGGCGGCAGGCGAGGCAGGACACGGTCGATCTCGGCGACCAGCGTATCCTCCCCGCCGATCGAGACTGCGAGCGGGCGCAGGAGTGCGAGGAAATCCCGGATGATCTGGTTGTCCATTGCCGGGCCTGCACAAATCGAGGCGCCAAACGGATGGACATTTTCAGGCGAAAGCGAGGGATTGGTCACCAGATAATCGGTGCCGGGGAAGGGAACCAGCATATCGAAGACAAATTCTGCTGCCGCCTTGGCAACCGGGAAAAGCCGCCGACGCAAGACATCGGCGTCATCGAGATAATCGCTGACATCGAGCAGCTGCGCCATAAGCCACGCACCACCTGTCGGCCAGAGGCCCCATTTGGCACCGTCGATTGGCCCGGTCGCGCGCCAGAGATCGGTATTGTGATGCATGACCCAGCCGCGGGCGCGGTAGTGCACCGCAGCCATCTCGTGGCCGGTTTCGGCAAGCTCCTCAGCCATCTCGACGAGTGGTTCGATGCATTCAGGCAGGTTGGCCGGAACCGGCAGCCAGTAATTCATCTGCAGATTAATATTGGCGGTGTATTTGCTGCCCCAGGGTGGATCGGTCTCATCGTTCCAGATGCCCTGCAGATTTGCGGGCTGCGTACCCGGTCGGGATGAAGCGATCATCAGGTACCGGCCGAACTGGACGTAGAGCGCTGCCAGTGCGGGATCATCACCTTCGGCAAAGCCCGCAATGCGGCGGTCGGTCGGTTGCGACGCTGCCCGTGTCGTACCAAGATCGACAGCGAAAGTGCGAAACAGTCTTTGATGTTCGGCAATATGCTCACGGCGCATGACCTCGATGCTGCGACCGGCGGCCTTCGAAAGGCGCCCGGCAATTGCCCCCTCCGGATCGCCCGAGACATCATCATAACGCCGGAAGTTGGTGGCGGCATCGAGCAGGATCAGAAGCTCGTCAGAGCCATTGACGGAGACCATACCGTGGGAGCAATTCAGGCTTCCCCCTCTCGCGATCACCCTGATGCCGAAGGCGAAGCGCAAGGCGGCGGGAATCCCCCATTCCGCCTTGCCGGTGCCGGAGAAGGTCAGTCCTGTGATGTCATGATCGACGCATTGCCCCTGTTGCGGGCTGTCAAGCGATATTCGGCACCCGATGGCTCCAGGCCGGTCAGCAGACAGGCGCACAACCAGTACGCCATCAACCGCGGACACAAAGGCTTCTCGAAAGAAGGTGATGCCGTCGGCGATATAGGATGTAGTGGTGATCGCGGTATCGAGATCGAGCGTGCGACGATAGCTGCCGACGGTTTGCGAATGGAGCAGATCTATATGAAGATCGCCGACCGGCTGATAGGACAGCTGCTTTGGCGGCCGCGCCATCAGATGTTCTTCAGCCAACGCTTCCGCGTCCGCATAACGGCCGGCGAAGATCAACTCTCGCACCGTCTCCAGATGGCCGTAGGCATCGGGATTGACCGGCTGGTAAGGTCCACCGGCCCAGAACGTAGCTTCGTTGATCTGCAGCCGCTCGGAAACGGGATCGCCGAAGACCATCGCGCCGAGCCGGCCATTGCCAAGCGGCAGTGCATCCGTCCAGAACCGGGCAGGCCTGTCGTACCAGAGAAGATTGTCCGCCATGGTCATTCCGCCGGAATGCTGTTTGCCGGCCTAACATCGCGAATGCGCAGGCCGCCGACGCTGAAGAGCAGCGCCTTCCGGCTCGGAAAGCCGACGTTTACGTTTTGGCCCGGGCACAGGGCCTTCTCCGAGCGGTCCTCGACAACAACGGACTGGCCTGACGCGAGGCTCCCGTAGATGAAACGGGTTCCGCCGAGGTTTTCCACGACATCGACCGTGATATCGATCATGCCGCCGTTCACGCCCTGTCCCGTGAAATGCTCCGGACGGATACCGACCTTGACCGGCATGTCCTTGCCCGGGCCGATCATCCCGGTCTTGAACACCGTGCCGCAATCGAGCTTGACCATTCCATCCGCACCAAGCTTGCCATCGAGGAAATTCATCCGCGGCGAACCAATGAAGCCGGCGACAAAGAAATTGTCGGGATCGGCATAGAGCGCATCCGGCGTCCCGGCCTGCTCGATCTTGCCGGCGCGCATCACGACGATCTTGTCGGCGAGCGTCATTGCTTCCGTCTGGTCATGGGTGACATAGATCATTGTCGCGCCGATGCGCCGGTGCAGCTTGGCGATTTCGACGCGCATGGAGACGCGAAGTTCCGCATCAAGATTCGACAGCGGCTCGTCGAACAGGAAGACGGCCGGATTGCGCACGATCGCTCGACCGATCGCGACGCGCTGGCGCTGGCCGCCCGATAGTTGCGCCGGCTTGCGCTTTAACAGCGGCTCGATCTGCAGGGTCGCAGCAGCTGCGGCGACGCTTCGATCGATATCTGCCTTGCCCATACCGGCCATACGTAGCGAGAAGCCGATATTCTGCTCCACCGTCATATGCGGGTAGAGCGCATAATTCTGGAAAACCATGGCCACGCCGCGTTCGATCGGATCCGCCTCGTTCATGCGCCGTCCGCCGATCGTGAGCTCTCCGCCAGTAATCTTTTCAAGGCCGGCGATCATCCGCAGCAACGTCGATTTTCCGCAACCCGAAGGGCCGACGAAGACTGTGAAGGAGCCGTCCTCGACGCTCAGGTTCAGGCCCTCGATTGCCCGGAAGCTGCCGTAGGACTTGTCGATATCGTGCAATTCTACGCTGGCCAAAGCTTCCTCCCGTTAACCGCCTGGCGGGCAGAACGCGTCAGGTGATCCGCCGCGTCGAGCCTCGCAAAATGATGTCACATTCAAGAACGACGCTGCGCGTCGCCCCTCCCGACGGCTCCGTCAGTCGTTCCACGAGAATGTCGGTGATGGTTTCTGCGATGCTTGCGACCGGCTGGGCGACGGCAGTAATGCCGGCCTCATAGAGCCGGAAGACTGCGACATCATCGAAGCTCGCAAGCGAGATATCCTCGGGCACATGCCGGCCGTTTTCCTTCAACCAACTCAGTGCCCCAACGGCCATGCCATAGTTTGCCGAGAAGATCGCTGTCGGCGGGCGTTCCAGCGACATCAGCCGCTTGGTCGCCTCGTAGCCGCCATCCATGCGCCAGTTGCCGCGCGCTGCAAGGGTCGGATCGATTGCTATGCCCCGATCACGCAGTGCCTGCTCGTAGCCGCCAAGCCGCTCGATACCCGAGGAATTGCGTGGATCTCCGGTCAAGATGCCGATGCGCGTGTGGCCGAGGTCGATCAGATGATTGACGATGCGATGGCTGGCGCGATGGTTTTCTACCATGACGCGGTCGGCTGCCAGTCCGCGCACGTCGTTATTGTAGAAGATGATCGGAATGTCGTGATGGATCAGATCATCGACCCGATCATAGACTTCGGCCGTGCCATCCATGACGAGTGCGTCGACGCGCTGCGCGGCAAAGAAATCCAGCGCCTCGGCCACCACGCGCGGATCGCCGCCATGACAATAGGTCAGGAGCGCCCGGCCAGTCTGGCGCACCGAGTGGGCGAGATGTTCCAGCATCCGGGCATGGAATTCGTCAAAGGTCGGCACCAGGAAGCCGATCATATGGGTAAGGTCTGTGCGGATCGAGGCGGCCGCGGCATTGCGCCTGTAACCGAGATCCTGGATCGCTCGCTCGATCTGCTCCCGGTTCGACCGGCGGATCGTCTGGCCATTGAGATAGCGGGATACGGTGCCGACAGCGACGTTTGCCACTCTGGCAACATCGATGATTGTGGCTCCGCGCCGCCTTCCGGCCGTCTGGTCCGTTTGTCGCATATCGAGCGGGCTCCTGCACGCATTCGTGGGAAATGGCGCCGGATCCGGCGCCTTTCCGTCGTATAGCCCAGCACTCCGCCGCTCACCAGTATTGTAGCCGGCAAGAGCAAAGTTCGACCGTTGCCTGACCCCAATCTGCATTACGCGCCTTCGAACACCACAGCGCTATGGATGCGCAAGCGTGGAACCGTGATGCTGATGGCGCCATCATCGTCGGCATTCCAGGCAATATCCTCGCCCGTCATGGCGTCGAAAACACGCTTCGGTTTTGCGGGCAGCCGCACAGTCGCGTTGACCGGGCCGATCGCGGGAATGTCCTCGATCATCTCCATCACGCGGGACGAGCCGTCGTCGCCGCGCACGTCCTTGCCCCGGATCTGCGGTGGGCCGTAGAGCAGATGCAGGATATGGCGGTTATGCTCGATCTGGCGTGTCAGTGTTGCCCGGCCCGATGAGGGCAGGTCGGTGACCATGGCTGGATTGGGAACAAGGCGGTTGAGAAGGCCGCGAACGACATATTTATAGAGTGGCTGGCCCATCGCCCGGTATAGGCGGAAGATTGGATAGGCAATGTAGGCCGCCCCCTTGTGTTCGGAGACGGCCGCGCCCAGCATATCGGCATTCGGGTCGTCGGGCGCGTGCTGATGCGAACAGAAGTGCTTGTAGGAACGGTTGAAATAAGAGGGATAGATACCTGCCAGTACCATCGCACCGACTGAGCGGACGGTTTCTGCATCGTCGTAGAGCACAAAGGCCGTTTCCGGCATGGACGGATCAAGATCCTTGCCGGCCTTGATATAGCTCGGCTTGAAGGCGATCGGGGCGGCCTCCCGTTCGAGACCGAAATCCACGGCAAATTTGCGGTCCGCGCCAAGGCCCGAATGCCAGGATGCCAGAAGCTTTCCGCCGCCGGCGAGATAGGATTTCAGCCTTGCTGCGAGCGCGGCATCGACAGGGATTTCATCTGGCAGGATCAGAAGCCGGTATTGTTCGAAGCGGCCGGAAAGATCGACGACGTCGAAGGGACGCTTCAATTCCTGCAGCATTTGGGCGGCGCCATCATCGCTCGGATGGTTGCGGGCGCCTTTCGGATTCATGTGTTCGGCCGAAAGGATAGCGATTTCGGAAATCTGCTTTGCGCCCTCCAGGAAAGGTTCCATCTTCTCGACCCGATGGTAGGCCGGTGCGATCGAGGCATAGGTGTCAGGGTTGATCGCGCCATTCGGATGCAGCTGGTCGCCGACAAGGCATTTGGAGCCAAGAGCGATCATCTGGGCGCATTCGTATTCCAGCGCATCGGGATGTTTGAACCCTCCGAATTCGCCCCAGGACGTGTGGAACTTGCCGGTATGGGCGAGAAAATCCATGCCGAGCGTGGCTGCATAACGCGCGCTCGAAGGGAAGTGATCGTATCCCCAGCCGCCGGTCGGCAGGCTTTCGAGCTCGAGATGCGAATAGGTCGAGAAGCGGTCCGGTCCCTGCTTGTGAATATGGCCGCAATTATAGAAGACGCGCAGGTTCGGAAATTCCGCAAACAGCGCTTCACTGGTTTCGCGGCGAAACTGCTCGTTGACGGCCTCGTCGTTCTTCAGCCGGTCCGCGGGATTTTCGGGGTCGAGCCCTTCGCACAGCATGCGTTCGACGCAGGCCGGGCAGACGCAATCCGGCGTCAGGATGATGTCGAAGAAGAGACCCTGCGTCGGATAGTTCCGCGCCACTTCGCGTGCCTGTTCGAGGATGTAGTGCCTGAGACCCGCGTGGTTCAGGCAGAGCGTGTGCCAGGCGGGGCTGAGCTGCTTGCCGGCGGAAGGATCGGCCGGCCGGTCATGATGGTAGCGGTTCGAGGCGCTCATGGCGCGCCATTCCGGATGTTCTCGCGCCGTCAGTTCATCCCACTGCACCGAGATGTAGATCGGGCTTTCGATATCGGCGGCGGCCAGCGCCTTCACCATGTCGCCGAGCAGGTCCGGGCGGGCAAGCTGCGGATGCGGCTTGCCGACTTTGGTCGGATAGTAGGACCAGCCGTGATGGCACTTGGCGAAGATGGTGATGGAATCGACATGGGCTGCCTTCAGCGTCGAAACGAAGGCCTCCGGATCGAAATCGGCGCCGATGCCGGGAATATGTTCCGACGTATGGAAATCAAGATGGATCTGGCGGTAGCGCAGCGGCTTGTTCGTGGTCTTGGGCATGATCCTATTCCTTTGCGCCGGTGCGCGTCTGCGAGCCGGCGGCGAACTGACGTTGGAAAACGAGGAAGACGAGCAGGGGAACGATGGTGGTGATGATGGCGGCCACCGACCTCAGATCCCAGTTGATCTCGTAGCTGCCGGAAATGCGGGCAAGCAGCACCGGAAGGGGCACATCGCTGCGCAGGAAGAGCATGGGCAGCAACAGCGCATTCCATGTCCACAGGAACTGCAGGATGCCGACAGCGAAGATCGGCGGCAGGCTGTTTGGCAGCACTACATGGCGGAAGGTCGCGAGCGGACCGCAGCCGTCGATCTTGGCGGCCTCCACCAATTCCCTAGGGAAATCCTCGAAGAAATTTTTGACGAGGAAGATCGACCAGGCGAACGAGAGACCGACATAGGGAATGAGCACCGAGAGGATGTTGTCGATCAGTCCCATGTCGCGCCAGAGCGTGAAGAGCGGAATGATGACGACCTGCTGCGGCAGCACGAATGCGTTGATGATAATGATCAAGAGCAGTCGCCGGAAGGGGAATGCCAGGAAATGGAAGGCGTAAGCTGCGGCCGGGGTCAGCAGCATGGTGAGCGCTGTCGCAATACCCGCCGTCTTCATCGTCACCCACATGGATTCCGCGAGCGGGTATTTGTCCCAGACGCGGCGCCACGCATCGAGCGTAAAATCGAAACGGTCGAAGCGCCACCAGCCGAGCGAGACGCCTTCGGGCGGGCGCAGCGACGTGACGATAATACCGATGATCGGGATGACCCAGATGAAGGCGACGATGCCGACGACGACGATGATCCAGCGGGGGGCCTTGCCGATCATTTCGCACCTGCCGTTCGCTGGATGATTGCCGGGATCGAGACGATGAGCACGGCGAGCAGCAGGATGACGGTCGCAGCCGCACCGTAGCCCAGTTTGAACTGGGTCATGGATTCCCGGTACATGAAATAGCCGACGGTCTCGGTCGAGCGCACCGGTCCGCCGCCCGTAAGAATATAGATGATGTCGAAGGCACGCAGAGCCGTCAGAAGGTTGATGAAGACGGCGACGCGTACGCCCGGCATCGACAGCGGCATCATGATATGCCGCATGGTCGAGACCGGTTTTGCGCCATCCATATAGGCAGCTTCGAGCACGGATTTCGGGATCGCCTGGATGGCGGCAAAGATCAGCATCAGGGGCAGGCCGACGCCGCTCCAGGAAGCCGCAACGATCAGCGCCCAGAGAGCCGTGTTTGCATCACCCAGCCAGGCATGGGCGAAATCTGGAAAGCCCAGAAGCTGGATCAGCGAATTGAGCAACCCGCCGGAATCCGACCGGTAGATGCCGATCCACATATAACCTGATACCGCTTCCGAAATGCCGAAGGCTGCAAAGATCATCACGCGAAAGGGCAGCGTCTGCTGTGGCGCGAAAGCGCACAGCATCGCCAGAGCCCAGCCGATCGCAACCGAGATCACAGTCGTGCCGATGGTGAAGATCAGGGTCGTCAGCAGCGTGTTGCGGAAGGCTGCATCGGCAAAGAGCCGCGCATAATTGCCGAAGCCGATGAAAGCCGGTTTTCTGAGCCCCTGGATGTCCCAGAAGCTCAGCCGGATCGTCTCGGCCAGCGGATAGATGACGGCGATCGCAAACAACACGATAACCGGCGCAATCAGGATCAGTGCGGCGGGCGTGTCCCTAAGCAGACGCCGACGGCCTTTGATGCCAGCCGCTAGCGGAGAACCCTGCACCACGCCCGCCGCTTCCCGCATTGGGGAAGCGGAAGTGTCAGCCATCAGTAGGAACCCTTGGCCTTGGTCTCGATGGCTGAAAGAACCGTGTCGATATTGGCATCGGACGGATCCTGCAGGAACTTCTGTAGCTGGACACGATATTCGTCGACGAGGTCCCCTGGCAGGAGGTCGCCGAGCACAAATTGCAGCTTGGAGCTTGCAACCGCCTGCGTCGCTACCTTCTGTGCTTCGCCGTAGAGCGAGGCGTCGACATTGCTGCTTGGCGAAGCATAACCGGCCTTGGCGAGAATGTTGGCGGCATCCGCGCTCGTCCAGAAATCGAGGAAGGCGTCGGCTGCCTTTGGATTGGGACCGTTCGTCGTGACAAGCAGTTCCTTGGCATCGACGCTAGACGTATCATCATGGCCCATGCCGAGCGACGGAAACTGGAAGAGGCCGTAGTCCTTGCCCTCCGTCAGCTTATAATCGTTCTTGGCGCGGTTGTTCATCCACATGCCGATCAACAGGTAGTTCTTGGTATTGGCCTGGAAGATCTGGTCGGCCTCGCCGTCCCAGTCGTTGGCAAGCATCGTATTCGGTGCGCCGCAGCAGCCGGATGTCAGCATCTGGGCGTATTTGGTGAGCGCCGTCTTCACGGCCGGATCGGTCCAGGGGATCTCGTGGGCGGCGAGCTTCGTCGCCGTTTCGACACCTGCCGTTCGCAGCAGCAAGGTTTCGAACCATTCGGCATGCGCCCAGTATTTGCCGGGAATGGCGACGGGCGCCGCATAACCGGCCTGGGTCAATTTTGCAAAGGACGCGACGAATTCATCCCATGTTTTCGGCGGCTCGGTAATGCCGGCTTTCTCGAGATGCTCCTTCTTGTACCAGATGCCGGATCGGTCGCCGAACGTGTAAGTCAGGCCGTAAGTCTTGCCGTCGATGGCGCCGAGATCCTTCCAGGACTGGCTGATCAGCTTGTCCCAGCCGAAAGCTTTCCATTGATCGTCGACCGACCGCAGCATGCCGGCATCGGCCAGTTCCTTGCGGAAGGCCGGCCAGGTATTGATCAGCACGTCGACGACTTCGCCGCCCATCAGTGCGGTGCGGATGCCGCCACGCATGTCGCCCTGACCCGTGACCACGACTTCGCGGATCGTCACATCAGGATATTTCGCCAGAAAAGCCTTCTGGATCGAATGCATCATGTCGAGCTCGGAGCCGCCGAGCCAATTCAAGACGACAAGCTCGCCGCTCACGGTATCCTGCCCCCTTGCTGCGCCCGACAGAGCCAGCAGGGCTGTGCTTCCCGCTCCTGCAAGAAGAGTACGACGACGGATTTCGGGCATAAATCTACTGCTGTTGGTCATGTCACGTCCTCCCAAACGTTGACTGTCGCCATCCGGCATTCAATTTAATTGAAACGTTATCATCTATCTTGTGTGGGACAAGTGTTTTTATCGATAAAAATCAATTTTTGTTTATGTCATTGTTTTAATGAGAGACTTGCTTCGGCGGAACTTAGCGCTTGCTGGTCTTTAGGACATGGCCGCAAAATCGGCGCTCAGCACGGCGTCTTTCAGCGCGCGGGAATAGGGATGCTGCGGATTGTCGAGGACCTTGCGCGCCTCTCCTTGTTCGGCGATTTCGCCTTTGCGCATGATGATGATCCGGTCACTGATATAATAAGCGGTGGCAAGGTCGTGAGTGATGTAGATGATCGAAAGCCCAAGTTCGCTTTTCAGGCGGCCGAACAGGTTGACGATTGCCATGCGCAGCGACGCATCGACCATGGATACCGGTTCATCGGCGACCAGCAGGCGGGGTTGCGGAATGAGCGCACGGGCGATGGCGACGCGCTGAAGCTGACCGCCGGACAACTCGTGGGGAAATCGGCCCTTCACCTCTTCAAGGGTCAGGCCGACATGCATCAATGCGGCATCCGCGACGCGTTCCACCTGCCGCCGCTCCGGCTGTTTTCCCGACGCCGACAAATTGCGGGCCGTCTCAAACAGGTAGCGATCCACTCGCTTCATCGGATTGAAGGCTTCGAAAGGGTTCTGGAGAACTGGCTGCACCTTATTCATGAAAGCCCTGCGTTCGGATCTGCCGTGAATGGAAACCGCCCTGCCGCAGAATTCGAGCTCTCCTTGCGTCGGCGCCGTCTGGCCGAGGATCATTGCAGCGATGGTCGACTTGCCCGATCCGGATTCTCCGACGATCGACAGGATCTCCGGTTCCTCGCCAAGTGCGAAGCTGACATCCTTGACAGCCGTGATCCGACGCCGGCCGAGCATGCCGCCCTGCCGATAGATTTTTGTGACATGCGAGAGATTCAGCAAAGCACTCAAACCTGATCTCCCGTAACTGCAAAACATGCGACCCGCCGCTGCGGCCCAACAGTGATCAAGGGCGGCACCTTCTGTGAACAGATCTCCATCCGTTTTGGACAGCGCGGATGAAACCGGCAGCCTTCCGGCGGCATGGCAAGGTTCGGGGGGCGTCCCTCCAGCGAAGGGCGGGCCGTCGCGTCGCCGATACGCGGCAGACTGGCGACGAGGTGCTGCGTATAGGGATGAAGCGGCATGCTGAAGAGTTCGCGGGTGGGCGCTTCCTCGACGAGACGGCCGGCATAGACGATGCCGATGCGGTCGGACACCGTTGCGTGAACGCCCATATCATGGGTAACGAACAGGAAGGACGAGCCCATTTCGCGTTGAATTTCGCGGACCATCGACAACACGTCGCGCTGGACGATCACATCGAGGGCGGTCGTCGGTTCGTCGGCGATGATGAATTCCGGCGTCAGGATCGTGGCGAGCGCAATGGTCATGCGCTGGCGCATGCCGCCGGAGAGCTCGTGGGGATAGGCGTCGAGCAGATGCGGATCGAGCTTTAGCCGTTGCAAATGGGCGGCGACCCTTTCGAAGAACTCTTGCATGCCGACCTGCATGTGGCGGAATGCGAAGTCGGTGAAGGAATAGCGGATCCGGCGCACCGGGTTGAGCACATTCATCGACCCCTGCATGATATAGGACAGATGCCGCCAGCGCAGCGCCATGCGCTCTTCGGGCTTCATCGCGTAAATATCCTGGGTGCCGCCCGCGAAATGGAACGTCACCTTTCCTGATACGACCCTGAGCGGCGGCCGGATCGCGCCGGCGACGGTCTTGATCAGGGTCGTCTTGCCGCTGCTCGATTCTCCGGCGACGCCATAGACCTCGCCGCGGCCGATCGTCAGAGTGATGTCGTCGACGGCCCGCACTTCGCGATCGATGCCGTAGAGGAAGGCGCGGTAGTAGGCTTTGAGATTCTGGATTTCGACCAAAGGGTCCATGCTAGCTTCCCATCCGGTTCAGCCGGCTGCGCGGATCATTGTACTCGTTCATCGACATCGACAGCAGGAAGAGCGCCAGGAAGAGAATGACGATCACCGCGACTGGCGCTGCCACCCACCACCAGGTGCCGGCAATCAGCGCCGAATGCGCGTTGGCCCAGTAGATCATCATGCCCATGGTCGGCGTCTCGATATCGGTAAAGCCCAGCACCGACAGCGTGATTTCCATGCCGATCGACCAGATCATGTTGTTCATCGTGGTGGCGAAGACGATGGGCAGCACATAGGGCAGGTGCTCTTCGACCAGGATCTTGCGCATGCTCATGCCGGAATAGACGCTCTGGACGGTGAAGGGCCTGGTCTTCAGGCCGATCGCCACCGAGCGGATAAGGCGCGCATCGTAGGACCAGCCGAGTGCGGCCATGATGACGATCAGTATGGTCCAGGTCATGCTGTCCTTCAGCACGAAATAAAACAGGATCAACAGCGGAAATTGCGGGATGACCATGACGCTGTCGTTGATCGCCATCAGCACCCGGTCGACCGCACCGCCGGCATAACCGGCAACGAGGCCGACGACCAGCGAGATGATGCGCGACAGAAAGGCGACGCCGATGCCGAAGTACAAGGTATTGCGAAGGGCAATGGTCAGTTGCCAGAAAACGTCCTGACCGCGCGATGTCGTGCCGAGCCAATATTGGCTATCGGGCGGCATGTCGGGCGGCAGAAGATAGAGGTCCGTGGCGCCGTAGGGCGAGAAATAGGACACGACGATCAACCCGACGATGACGGCAAAGAGCAGCAGGCCGCAGAGAAATTCCTGGTTCTGGCGCGCGAGGTCGCGGATGATGGTAAACATGGCCTACTCCACCTTGATGCGCGGATCGATCAGCGGGCTCAGAATGTCGATGATGAACACGGCGGCGGCGACGCCGACGATCGACAAGGCGCTGAGGCCGAGGACCAGGCTGTAGTCGCCGGCATGCACCGCCGAAATCAGCAGGTTGCCGATGCCGGGATAACCGAAGACGATCTCCGTGATGACGGTGCCGTTGAAGATCGCCCCGAGCGACATGGCAAGCCCGGTAAATTGCGGTACCATCGCATTGCGAGCGATGTAGGAGCGCAGAATTTTCCGCTTCGGAACGCCGCCGAGTTCGGCGAAGACGACGTAATCATCGGTGATGATGTTGGAAACGAGCGCGCGCATCCCTATCAACCAGCTGCCGGCTCCGACCAGGATCAGCGACAGGGCCGGCAGGATGGAATGTTCCAGGATATCGACGATCAACGAAAAGGAGAGGTCCAGATTGGCGTTCATCTCGTAGCCGCCATTGATCGGCAGCACCGGCCAGAGATAGCCGAACAGGATGAGAAGCACGAAGGCCAGAATATAATAGGGAATGGGAAGGAGCGCGATGAAGACCAGGCTGACGCCTTTCAACACCATGTTCTTCCTGTAATAGCCGGCGAGTGCGCCGATCGCGTTTCCGAGCACGAAGGTGATTAGGGTAGAGACAGTCATCAGCCCGATGGTCCAGGGCAGAGACCGCAGAATGATGGTGGAAACCGGTGTGGGAAAAGCCGATAGCGAAGGACCGAGATCACCGGTCATCAACCGCAGCCAGAAATGCAGATATTGTTGCCAGATCGAGCCCTCCAGTCCGTAAAGTTCGCGAAGCGACTGCCGCATGAGCTCGATCGCATTCGGATCGGACTGACCCATCTGGGTTATGGCGCCTATGCTTTCTTCGACCGGATCGATCGGGGTCAGGTGGGTAACGAAGAATGTGATGCTCACTCCAATAAAGACGACGAGCAGAAACTGACCGAACCGCTTCAGCACGAAGATCAGATAGGACGTCATAGGGTGGTGGTTCCTCTCTCGTTCCCCGCATCGACTGGAAAAAGATCGACGGGCAGATGTCCGTCGACAAGGAAGCCGGCGCGGCATGCCGCGCCGGCGGCGGGAGGATTATTGCGATTGTGCCGGTTTCAGCTTGACCATCATCAGCCTAGAATTGGCCCAGTTCGGCACCGGATCGGTATAAGGGTCTGATATCGTCGGGTAGCCGGTCCAATAGGTCGTGTCCATCGAGGTGAAGACGTTGTAGGACATCAGCGGGATCGTCGGCATTTCGCGGGCGACCAGCCTCAGATAATCCTTGCCGAGCTCGATGCCCTTGGGATCGTCGGCGCTGATGCCGCGGATGCTTTCGATGATCTTGTCGAGCTCCGGATTGCTCCAGCGCTGCCAGTTGCGCGGCGGCTGAACCTCACCCTTCTTTGCCACGAACTGCGAGTGCCAGCTGTCGAGGAAGAAGGACAGGTCGGGATCGCCGCCCCAGGTTTCGACGCTCCAGGCAATCGCCACCTGGAAATCGCCGGGCTGCAGCGCAACCTGCCACAGGCTCGTCGTCGGCACGGCTTTGGCGTCGATGCCGAAGGAAGCCCATTGCTGCGCGATCAGCGTTCCCGCGCGGGTGAAGACGGAGCGCGTGTCGCCCTCCACGGTCATGCGGATTCTGAACGGCTGACCATCAGGCGTCATCCATTTGCCGCCGGTCTTCTTGAAGCCGGCCTTTTCCAAAAGTTCCGCAGCAGCCTGTGGATCCGGCTTCCACCAGCCGTAACCGAAGGCCGCGTTGATCGCGGCAGGATCCTTCGGGATCTGATCCTTGTATTTTGCCTGTTTGCCCAAGATATCGGCGATCTGCTGGCCGATCGTTGGATCATAGGGCTTGATCTTGCGCTTGCCGGTGTCGATTTCGAAGTTCTTCAGCCAATCCTGCATGGGGGCCTGATAAGCCGTCATCGCGACGGCGGTCGGCGGAACACCCAGTGCTGACAGCGTCGCGGCACCACGATAGCTCGCCATGTCCACGGCCTTGATGTCTATCAGGAGAGCCAGAGCCCATCTGACATCCGGGTTCTGGAAGGTCGGATCCTGCGTATTGAAGATGACAGCCGGAAGCGTCGGGTCCGGATGAGCGTAGGGGAAACCCGGGAACCACGTATCGACCGACTTGGATTTTTCCTTGAGCGTGAACATGCCCTCAGGCGTATTGTCGTGGATGATATCGAGATTGTGCTCGAGCTGGGCGATGGTGCGCTTATCCGGCGGGCCGGGGTCGACATAGGTGACATATTTCGGAGCGGGTTCGCCGAAGCGGGCAAGCGAGGTCCGCTGCCAGTCGTCGCGCTTCTCCCACGTATACCATTTGCCTTGCGGATCATAGGCCTTCAGCTTGTAGGCTCCGAGGGAAACGGGATTGGCAAAATCATAGCGAACGGGATCGGCAACCTTCTCGAAAACGTGTTTCGGCATGATCCAAGCACCGTTCCAGCGTACCGTGAAGATCGCATGGAAACGCGAATTGGGCTTTTTCAGCTTGAAGACGACCGTATTGCGATCCGTTGCTTCGACGCTTGCGACCTGCACCGAGAAGGCGGCGCTCCAGACCATGCCGGGATGGTCCATTTGCGTCTTGACCGTATAGACGACGTCATCGGCTGTAAATTCCACGCCATCGCTCCAGTAGAGCCCCGGGCGTAGCTTCACCGTCATCTCGGTAAAGTCGGCATTATATTGCGGCTTGTCGGCGGCAAGGGAATTGTCCCAGGTCGAGCCGCCGAGACCTTGTTCGGGATCGATGTACCAGAGCGTGTCCATGGTCAACTGCTGCAGGCCGGTTGAAACACCGCCGCCGCCGTTGACCCAAATATTGAACCAGCCGGGGTTCTTGATCGTGCCTTCCGGATTTTCGACGATGAGCGTGTCCTTGCGAGGCAAGGATTTATAATCATCTGCCTTGGCCGCGGCCATCAGGCCGAGCGTCGCCAGGGCGACGCCGAATGCAAGCTTCTTCCAATGCTGCATTTTCTCCTCCCTTTGAATGCGACGAGAGAGCGGCCGCAATGGACGCGTGGGACGTCGCGGTTTTTGGTCCGCAGCAGGCTTGGGACTTGTACGTGTCAGGTCCGATGCTTCTGCGATCCATTCCTCCGGCTCGACTGCCTCCTCGCAGCGAGCGGATAGTCTTCAGGCCAGCACGAGGGTGATGGCCGGAAATTCTTCAGACCGACAGCCGGATGACGCCGTAGGACTGCGGTTTCAGCCTTGCGCGCAATCTGCCATCCTCGATTCCTGCGTTGTCGACCTTCGCAGGGACGACGGTTTCCGGTTGCCGCGCCGTGTTGACGGCCTCGAGGTCCGGATGCGCCATCTCCACGTGTTCCAGGACACGAGCACCGGCAAAGCCGTCGAGCCGGGCATCGAGGTCAAGCGTATTTTGCGGATGGCGGTTGACGACAAAGAAGGTCAGCGTCTTGCCGTCGTCGGAAAGAACCGCGGATGCGTCGAGATAAGGCACATCATCCGCCTCCTCGCAATCATAGGTCGGCGCGTCGGCAATGAGCTGCAGGGCCGAACCGCGGCCATACTTCGATGCGAAATAGAAGGGGTAGTAGATCGTCTGGCGCCACGCCGGACCGCCGTTTTCGGTCATGATCGGCGCGATGACGTTGACGAGCTGGGCGATGCAGGCGATGCGCACACGATCTGAGCGGCGAATGAAGGTGTTGAGAATGCCGCCGACCTGCAGCACGTCCTCGAAATTGTAGACGTCTTCGAGAAGGTGCGGCGCATCGGGCCATTCGTTCTTCGCAAGAATGTCCTTGTCCTGCTGGTTGGAATGATACCAGACATTCCATTCGTCAAAGGAAATGCCAATCGTCTTCTTGGATCGCTTCTTTGCCTTGATATAGTCGATCACGCCGCCGATGGTGGTGATGTAACGGTCAAGCTTTGTGGTGCGCGCCAGGTAATTGAGCGTGTTCTTTTCGCGGTTCGCGAAATACATATGCAGGGAAATATAGTCTGCACTGTCATAACATTCGTCGAGAACCTGTGCTTCCCAGTCTGGATAGGTTTTCATGTCGGGATGCGAGGAACCGCAGACCACGAGTTCGAGCGACCTGTCGAAGCCGCGCATCGCCTTTGCCGTCTCATCGGCCAATCGACCATATTCCTGCGCCGACTTATGGCCGACCTGCCAGGGGCCGTCCATTTCATTGCCGAGGCACCACAACTTGACATTGTGCGGCGTTTCCCAACCGTGCTTGCGACGCAAGTCCGACCAATGGGTACCTCCGGGATGATTGCAATATTCGAGAAAGCTGCGCGCCGCTTCCAGCCCGCGGGATCCCAGATTGACCGCAAGCATCGGCTTGGTGCCTGCTTTCTTGCACCAGTCGACAAATTCGTTGACGCCGATCTGGTTGCTTTCACGCGTGCGCCAGGCAAGATCGAGGCGGACCGGCCGCTCGGAACGCGGCCCGATGCCATCCTCCCAATCGTAGGCTGAAACGAAATTGCCGCCGGGATAACGACAGTAGGGCGTGTCGAGCTGCCGCACGAGGTCGATGACGTCCTGCCGGAAACCATCCGCATCGGCAGTCGGATGTCCAGGCTCATAGATGCCGCCGTAAACGGCTCTGCCAAGATGTTCGAGAAAAGAACTGTAGAGTCTGGGATCAATGCTCGCGAGTCTAAAATCGCGATGAACGATAAGGCTCGTTTTCACCGAGGCCTCCCCTAAATATCAATTTCTCCGTTCTTATGCGGTCATCTTGATAGCTGGGTGGAAGCGAGTCAATTGCGCAGGCTCGTTGGGCTCTGAAGCGCGGATTTTCGGAATAATCGTTAAAATACAATCTGGTAAGTCATGATAACAGGTCGCACCGGAAAAATTAATCGCGTCATTGAAATCAGGATTTTCGATATTGTCTTTCAAACGTATAGTCGCATCACGATATCTCTGCCGTAATTGCCGAAGCCGCGTCCGAAGATGTTTACGCCGCCGGTGTGGCTAGCATTCTCCGCAATACCGACGCGAAGCCGGATGGAAGAATGTTGCGCCAGGGCAAGGTCCGCGACCGTGACATTGGAAGTCGCCACCCCGTCGATGAATGTGCCGCGCGTCGATATGCGCCAGGTCTTCAGCTTGCCGTATTGGGACCCTTCGAGCTTCCACCAGCCGGGCGTATAAGCCCCTCGCTTGTCGCCGTAATCGCCCGGCGACATCCACGTCCCAACCGCCATTCCATTGACCCAAAGCGTGATATCGGAGGGCCAGTCCGGGTTGGTTCCGGGCACTTCCGACGAGAGTTCCATCGAAAATTCGATGGCGCGCACTTCCTTGTTCAAGACCTTGGCGTTATTTGGAAACTTGTACTCGACAAAGCCCCTGCCGAACCAGACGAGGCCGGCCTGCATGCGCTGTGGATCCAGGAAATAGTCGGGAACGTCGAGCAGCCCGATCACACTGTCGTTTGAACACAGGCCACAAGGCGCGTGGATGTCGCAGCTCGTATAGAGCCCGACGGGCATTTCGACTTCGATGACGTCGTCCGTCTTGCTGACTGACTTGTCTTCGAAGCTGATGAGGATCTCGTCGTAGACAGCGGAACAGATCTTCTGGTTGCCCTTGCGGCCTTTGGCGAGGCGGGATTCGACCAAGCCCACCTCTTCCAGGATTTGAATCCCGGTCGCGACGGTCGATTGTGGAAGCGACAGCGCCCGCGCCATGTCGTTGACGTTCATCGGGCCTTTGGAGCACAGGAGTTTGAGGAGTTGCAGGCGCCCCGGTGCGGAGAGGGCTTTTATGACGGTGTCGTTGACGCCTGCATCGATCGTTAAAAACGAGCGTTCCATAATGTCCCCATCTGATATGACGAAAGCTTTATATCGACGATGTTGATACAGCAAGCCTGTCTTCCAGTAAGGAACGGATTTCGTGATTTAGATCTCTGCAATCTGTTCGGTGGCTTTCTGATCCTGCTGTGGCCTTTGGGACCAAATGCGTTTGGGGCAGGACCGTCACGAGTCCGGGACAGATCGCAACCGTTGCAACATTATGTGCAGTCGGCGCGGCGGTGTTTCCGGGGCTGTCGCGTCTCGGCGGAACGCAAGGACGGGTTCGGTCAGTAAAATGCCTGGCGAGCGGGCATATCGCCGAGCCCGCTGCCGATGACCAGGATATCCGGCGAAAGATATGGATGAGACTGGCGAGGCCTCGCCTGAGGGGCGGCGCTGATCCGGTTCATATCCGTTTTCGTGATCTTGGCGATCGTCTGGAGTTATTCCAGCAGGTTCGAAACCATTGCCAGCGCCGAGGGCAAGCTGCAGCCGACAGGGCGTGTAATGTCATTCAATCGTTGGAAGCCGCTGAGACGGCCTCGATCCGGTCACCAGTGGTGTGAAGGTCAAGGCCCGCGACTAAAGATTCGCAATCAGCCTCAAATGCTCCGCCGTGGTTGTCGCAAAGCCGAAAAACTCCAGATAAGCCGGTATCTGCTCAAACAGCATATCCGTCCCCACTTGATACCGGCATCCTCTCTCCCGCGCTGCGGCCAGAAACGGCGTAATCTCCTCCTTCATGACCACTTCGCCGACGAATGTATCCGGCGAAAGCCGCGCCACATCCAGCGGCAGAGGGTCGTCCTTATGCATGCCGAGCGGCGTGGCATTGATGACGATGTCGAAACCATCGGGGTCGTTCCCGTCTGTCGTCACCTGCATTGCCGGATAGTAGGTGTTAAGGCGGGATTTCAGGCCATCCAGTGCTGCCTTGTTGTCGTCGTGCAGGGCAAGGCGGGTGAGGCCACCGCTGGCAAGCGAAGCGGCGATGGCCGAGCCGACACCGCCGGCGCCGATCATGAGGGCGCTTGCGCCCGCGATTGCCTGGCCCTTGCGCTTAAGGCCGCGCACGAAACCTTCGCCGTCGAACATGTCGCCGATCAGCTTGCCGTCAGGCCCGAGCTTGACGGCGTTGCAGGAGCCGGCCACGCGGGCATTGGTGGAGATTTCGTCCAGGAGACCCATCGTGGTGATCTTGTGGGGCATGGTGATCAGCGCCCCGTGGATATTCGAGAGGCGGAAGATCAGCCTCAGGAAATCCGGGTAATCGGCAGGCCTGCAGCCCATGGGAACGACGACGGCGTCGATGCGCTGTTCCGCAAAATAGGGATTATAGATCAGCGGCGCCTTGAAGCTTTCCGTCGGGTAGCCGAGATGGGCGATCAGCCTTGTGGTGCCGCTAATCATCGGTATTATCCCGCATCTTCCCAGGGAAGACGGTCTTTCCGGTTCGGGCGGATTGCTTGATCGCCTCAATGACCTCAAGTGTCGCAAGCCCTTCCTGGCCGCTGACGAGCGGTTTGGCCTTTCCTTCGATAATGTCGCAGAAATGCTGGAGCTGCAGGGTCAGCGGGTCGGCTTCGGCCACCGTCAGGCGCTCTTCGATCAGCGGCTCGCGCCAGTCGGGCCGCAGCGCATTGCGCCAGAGGGCAAGCTGCGGGATGGCGAGCGAGGCTTCGGTGCCGCCGATCTGGTAGCAGAACTGGTCTTGCTGCGGATAAGCGGGGTTTTCGCCCGAGGTCATTTCCCAACTCCAGGGCGAGGGCACGGCATCTGATGCCGTTAGCGTCGCCAGGACACCGCTTTCGAAGCGCAGCAGCACGACGGCTGTATCCTCCACCGCATGGCCTCTCGCGGCATTGGAGTCCATCGCATGCACGCTTTCCACTTCACCGAGCAGGTAGCGGAAGAGATCGACATCATGGATGAGGTTGATGAATGTCGGCCCGGCGCCGGGTTCGCGGCGCCATTGCACATTGAAGTAATCGTCGGGCTTGGCGACCCAGAAGCTGCCATGAACGGCGCGGATCTTTCCCAGGCGGCCGCTGTCGATGATGCGCCTGGCCTCGCGGATGAGGGGGTTGTGGCGACGGTGATGCCCGACGAGAACAGGCACGCCGGCGCGCTCGGCGGCTGCCACGAGGCCGGCGGCTGCTACGGAATCGTCGGCGATGGGCTTTTCGATGAGGACGGGGATGCCTGATGTCACGGCGTCACTGGCGTTGGCGACGTGAAGCTGGTTCGGTGTGGCGACGATGACGCCGTCGGGACGGCGGTCCGCCAGCGCTTCGGTAAGGCTTGCAAACCAGGTGAAGCCATTAGCGCGCGCCTCGTCGCGGGCGGCGGGCGAGGGGTCGATGACAGCGGCAAGCGCGGCGCGCGGCTCTGCCAGCACGCCCTCGATATGGCGCCGGCCGATCAGCCCGACGCCCATGACGGCGATCTCAAGAGGGCGTGTGCACGAGGGGGCGGGCATGGTTGCGTCCTTAATTGCGCAAGATTTCGCCGAGGAATTTGCGGGTGCGCTCGTGGCGGGGATTGGTGAAGAATTCCGCCGGCGGCGCTTCTTCCACGATCGCGCCGCTTGCCATGAAGATCACCCGGTTGGCGACCTGGCGGGCAAAGCCCATTTCATGGGTCACGCAGATCATTGTCATGCCTTCCTCGGCAAGGCTGATCATCGTATCCAGCACTTCCTTGACCATCTCCGGGTCAAGTGCCGAGGTCGGCTCGTCGAAGAGCATCACCTTGGGGCGCATGCAAAGCGCACGCGCGATCGCGACGCGCTGCTGCTGGCCGCCAGAGAGCTGAACAGGGAATTTCTCCGCCTGTTCGGCAATCTTGACGCGCGCCAGAAGCGTGCGGGCACGTTCCTCGGCTTCGGCTCTGGTCACGCCAAGCGCGCGCATCGGGGCCAGCATGCAGTTCTGCAGCACGGTCAGATGCGGGAAGAGGTTGAATTGCTGGAAGACCATGCCGACCTCGCGCCTGATCGCATCGATCGCCTTGGCCTGGTTGCCAAGCAGGATGCCGCCGACGCGAATCTCGCCCTTCTCATAGGTTTCCAGATGGTTGATGCAGCGGATCAGCGTCGATTTTCCGCTGCCGGAGGGGCCGCAGAGCACGATGCGCTCGCCCCTGCGCACCTCGATATTGATATCGTGCAGGGCCTGGAAGGCGCCGTACCATTTCTCCACATGGCTCATGGTGATCATGGTTTCGTCAATCGTGACCTGATTTGGGTGAAGGGGCAGGGCTGCTGTCATTGTTTCGTTTCCATTGATTTTCAGGCTGCGTCAGCGCGCATGAGCGGCGTTGAAGCGTCGCTCCAGGCGGGCGCCGAGAATGGTCAGCGGGCAGCACATCAGGAAATAAAGGGCGCCGACGATGCCGAAGACGGTCAGCGGCTGGAAGATCTGGTTGGAGATGATGTTGCCGGCGCGCGTCAGCTCCGTAAAGCCGACGATCGAGGCCAGCGACGTGCCCTTGATGAGTTGCACCAGGAAGCCGATCGTGGCGGGCAGGGAGATGCGGATCGCCTGCGGCAAAATCACATCCTTCATGCGCGAGACATATTTGAGGCTGAGCGCCTTTGCCGCCTCCGTCTGGCCGCGCGGCACGGCTTCGATCGCGCCGCGCCAGATCTCGCCGAGATAGGCGCTGGCATGCAGCGTCAGGCCGATCGCGACCGCCTCCCAGGCGTCGAGCCTCAGGCCGATCAGGGCCAGACCATAATAGGTGACGAAGAGCTGCATCAGGAGCGGCGTGCCCTGGAAGACGGCGATATAGGTTGCCATCACCCGCTCCAGAAGCGGTGTGCCCGAGGTGCGCGCCAGCGCCACGGCGAGACCGGCGATGCAGCCGCAGACGAAGCCGACGGCAGACAGAAGCACGGTCCATTTCAGGCCGATCAGAAGGAAGACGTATTCGTCGCTGCCCATGGTGCCCTCACTTGACCGGATAGGTGAAATAGCGGGCCGAGAAGAGCGCGAAAAGGTGCATCATCAGCCAGGAAATGACGAGGTAGAAGATCGTGATGGTGAAATAGACCTCGAAGCTGCGGAAACTGTCGGATTCGATGCGCTGCGCTACAGAGGTCAGCTCATAAGCCGAGATGGCCGAGCAGATGCTGGTGGAGAGCGTGAGCAGCACGAACTGGCTGGTCAGCGACGGGTAGATGGCTCTGAGCGCCGGCTTCAGGATGATCAGCCGAAAGACCTGTACCTTGTGCAGGCCGAGCGCCAGGCCCGCTTCCATCTGTCCTCCGGGAATGGATTGCACGCCGCCCCTGATGATCTCGATCGCATAGGCGCCGCCATTGATCCCGAGCGCGATGATCGCCGTCGGCGTCGGGTCGAGGCGGATGCCGATCAGCGGCAGGGCGAAGAAGAGAAAGAAGATCTGCACCAGGAAGGGCGTGTTGCGGATGAGTTCGACAAAGGCGATGATCAGCCAGCGCACCGGCTTGATATGCGAATCCCTCAGCGCCACGCCACCGATGCCGATGATGACGGCCAGCACCATGCCGCAAACGGCGAGCAGGAAAGTGCCGAGACAGCCGAGCAGCAGGCTCGGCAGGCCATCGATGACGGGCGTGAAATCCAGTTGATAGTTCATGCTGTCTTTGCCGCTCCCGCCATGCCTGCCCCAACCATTCCAGACATCGCCTCGATCGCGAGCTCGTAACCACGCGCGCCAAAACCGATCATGATGGCGGTGGCGACGCGCGAGACGAGGGACTTATGGTAGATCTCCTCGCGGGCATGGACATTGGAAATATGCAGCTCGATTTTTGGCGGAGTGAAGGTTTTCAACGCATCGAGCAGGGCAATCGAGGTGAAGGTATAGGCGGCGGGATTGATGATGATGCCGCAGGCCTCTTTGCGGGCCTGATGGATGCTCTCCACCAGCTCGCCCTCGAAATTCGTCTGGCGGAAATCGATCTCGAAGCCGAGCGTCTTTGCCTTGGCGAGGCACATCTGCCTGATATCGGCAAGCGTGGTGGAGCCGTAGATATGCGGCTCGCGCTCGCCTAGCAGATTGAGGTTCGGTCCGTTGAGGACGAAGATGGTTCTGGTCATGTCGCACCTCAAACGGGGCAGTGTTTCGCCTTCTGGACGTCATCCTCGGGCTTGTCCCGAGGATTTAATCAGGCGGCGGCGGGAACTCGGGACAGGCCCGGGCACGATGGAGCGGTCTTGCCCCTCACTTCGGCTGTGCATGGGGCGCGTCTGCAGATCCTCGGACAAGCCCGAGGATGACGGAAGCGAGGAGGCGGGCTTCGTCCCGCTCCCTGCCAATCAGCCAGCCGTAAACGGAATGCCGTCGAGGCTCTTCGGGAATTCCGGAACCGGCACCTTCATCCACTTGTCGTAGATCTTCTTCAGCTCGCCATTGGCCTTGATCTTGTCGATGAAGGCATTGATCGAGGCGTTGAGTTCCTTTTCGCCCAAACGCGTGCAGGCGCCGTTATAGAGCTTCTGGAATTCCAGCTTGTTTTCGAATTCGCCGGGGCGGGCCTTTTCCACGCGGTCCATGTAGAAGATGTTGCCGCCGAGCGCATCGACCTGGCCGGAGACCAGCGCCTGGACGCTTGCCGCGTCGCCATCGAAGCGGCGGATGGTGGCGGTTGGCGGGGCATTCTTTGTGACTTGCGTATCCTGTGCGGCACCCTTGGCGACCGATATGGTCAGGTTCGCCATATCTTCGTTGGTCTTGATCGATTTGTTTTTCGGGCCGATCAGGACGATGGCATTGGCATTGTAAGGCTGGCTGAATTGCACGGCCTTGGCGCGATCCGGCAGCATGGCCATAGTGGCGAAGAGCACGTCGACGCGGCCCGAGGTCAGCGCCGGAATGCGGTTGTTGACCTCGAGCGGCACGAATTCGACCTCGACGCCGAGTTCCTTGGCATAGGCTGTCGCCATATCGGCGTCAAAGCCATCCTGCTTGCCGGCGCTGGTGACGAAGCCCCATGGCGGGTTGTCGCCCTGGATGCCGACGATCAGCTTGCCGCGGGCCTTGATTTCCTCGGGGGTCACAGCGGCGGCCGGGTTTGCGAGACCTACGGCGGCCACGAGAGCGGCGGCACCCAGCATGGCGCCACGCCGCGTCAGCAACGACTTCAGCATTGGAATTCTCCTCCTTTTGGCTGGCTGCCTGAGCAATGTCGCGGGCAGCCTCACAGTCATCCTCTCCCGACTGTTCACAACAATGTTTGCCAGAGGGGCGCAAATAAATCAACATAGTTTTCTGAAATCATATGAGATTTTTCATTTGATCAATTGGATTGAAATCCAAACGATGTTTGCCATAATGCCAAGAGCGAGATCGGCGGCTCGATGCGTTTGGCGCACGGCAGGCTCATCGGCACCAGCACCAACAGAAGGGCTAAGGTTCATGAAGACCTCGATTGCGACGGTGACGCTCTCAGGCGAGTTGCCGGAAAAACTCGAAGCGATAGCGCGGGCCGGCTTTGACGGCGTGGAGATTTTCGAGAACGATTTTCTGGCCTTTGATGGCAGCCCTGCCGATGTCGGCAGGATGGCGCGCGATCTCGGGCTCACCATTACGCTCTTCCAACCCTTCCGCGATTTCGAGGGCATGCCGGAAAGTTTGCGCAGCCGCACTTTCGACCGGGCCGAGCGCAAGTTCGACATCATGCAGGAGCTCGGAACCGACATGGTGCTCGTCTGCTCCAATGTCTCGCAGGCGGCCCTTGGCGGCATCGACCGGGCGGCGGCCGATTTTCGCGAGCTTGGGGAGCGGGCGGCCAAGCGCGGGCTGAAGGTGGGGTACGAGGCGCTTGCCTGGGGCCGCTTCGTCAACGATCACCGCGATGCCTGGGAGATCGTGCGCCGCGCAGACCATCCGAACGTCGGGCTGATCCTCGACAGTTTCCATTCGCTGTCGCGCAGGATCGATATCAATTCCATCCGTTCGATCCCGAAGGAAAAGATCTTCATCGTGCAGCTGGCCGATGCACCGCTGATCGATATGGACCTGCTCTACTGGTCCCGACATTTCCGCAACATGCCCGGTGAGGGCGATCTGCTCGTTACAGAGTTTACCGAGGCCGTCGCTTCGACAGGTTACGACGGTTTCTTCTCGCTGGAGATATTCAACGACCAGTTCCGCGGCGGTTCGACAAGGGCGATTGCCGCAGATGGCCATCGCTCGCTGATCTATCTGGCCGACCAGATCCGCCGCAAGGTGGAGACGCCTGTCGGCATCGACATGCCTGAGCGAGCCGCCGTCAAGGGCGTCGGCTTCATCGAATTTGCGACCGATGACGAGGAGGCGGTGGAACTCGTCGGCATCCTCGAAGCGCTCGGTTTCCGCAAAGCCGCCGTGCATCGCTCCAAGAAGGTGACGCTCTTCCAGCAGGGGGATATCAGGATCATCATCAATGTCGATCCCGCAGGTTTCGCGAATGCCGCCTATGCCGTGCATGGCACATTCGCCTATGCGATGGCGCTCGTCGTCGATGATGCGGCGCAAGCCTATGCGCGGGCGCTGGCGCTCGATGCCGAGCCCTTCACCCAGGCCGTAATCGAGGGCGAATTGCAGTTGCCGGCGATCCGCAGTGTGGGTGGCGGGCTGATCTATCTCATCGACGAGAAGAGCCCGCTCGGCCGTTTCTCCGAGATCGATTTCGAGCCTGTCGCGGAAAGGGGCAAGGACTCAGACGCCGGTCTCCTGCAGATCGATCACATCGCTCAGACGGTGGCTTATGACGAGATGCTGACCTGGCTGCTTTTCTACACCTCGATCTTCGAAACCCACAAAACGCCTATGGTCGATATTATCGATCCCGCCGGCGTGGTGCGCAGCCAGGTGATCGAAAACCAGTCCGGCAGCTTGCGCATCACCATGAACGGCGCGGAAAACCGCCGCACGCTCGCCGGCCATTTCATCGCCGAAAAATTCGGCTCCGGCATCCAGCATCTGGCCTTCTCGACAGACGATATTTTCGCAACCGCCGAACGGTTGCGCGCCAGGGGCTTCAAGCCATTGCCGATCTCGCCGAACTATTACGACGATGTCGAAGCCCGCTTCGGTCTGGATCCGGAGCTGACGGAGCGGCTGAAGGCGGAAAACGTCCTCTACGATCGAGATGGGGAGGGGGAATATTTCCAGCTTTATAGCGGGACCTATGGGGAGGGGTTCTTCTTCGAAGTGGTGGAGCGGCGGTCCTATCGTGGTTATGGCGCGCCGAATGCGATTTTCAGGATTGCGGCGCTCAAGAAGCAGATGCGGCCGGAGGGAATTCCAAGGGATGCGGGTTGATCTGCGGGCACGCTTGGCAGGCCCGTCCATCCGCGAGACCTGCCGCCTCTCAGCCAATCCGCCCGCTCCTCAGCACGTGTTCCGCGCCGCTCTGGATATGCCTGACGATCACCGCCCGCGCACCCTCGACATCTCGCTTCAAAGCCAGCTCGAACAGCAGCTTGTGATCATCAACGACAGCCCTGCCGCGAAAGCTCTGCGCCAGCATGTGATAGCGCAGAAACCGATCGAAGATGGATGAGAGCGTCGCCATCAGCGTCGCCGAATTGCAGGCCGAGACGATAGCCTGATGGAATTCCCAGTCGTAACGCACCCAGTCGATGGTGCGCGAGGTATCACCGGTAAGCAGCTTGCGTTCGGCCGTCGCCAGCTTGTGATGGGCGGCGACGATGCGGCCTTCCCATTCCAGATTTCCGGCGGCAAAGGAGAGGCCGATCGCGTGAGTTTCAAGCACGGTCCTGAGATCCGCGAGTTCCTCCAGCTCCTTGCGCGAGGCCGGGCTCACCTCGAAGCCGCGCTGGCCTTCGGCAAGCACGAGATTTTCCATCGCAAGGCGGCTCAGGATCTCGCGCAGCGAGGAGACACTGATCGAATAATGCTCCTTGGCTTGCTCGAGCTTGATCTTGGCGCCCGGAGCCAGCGCCCCTGAAATGATATCCTGCCGGATCTGCCGGAAGACGACATCGCTGATGGTTTCCGAGGTTTCGGCCGTGATTTTGAGCATCGGTTTTTCTGCCTTATGCAGTGCGGCCATTATCTATTTTCTCCCGCTTGGTCGATGAGGAGAGCAAACCTCTGTCGAGCGCGTGCTCGACGCCACCTTGGATATGGCGCTGCAGGATCTGCTTAGCGGCACTGCTGTCACGCCGCAGGGCCGCTTCGAGCAACTGCTTATGCTCCAGTTCGGCAACACCGCCGCGGTAGGAGAGCGCCACCATCTGATAGCGTAAATACTTGTCAAAAATGGCCGAATGCGTCTCCATTAAGAGCCGCGAGCCGCAAGCGGCAATCAGGGCCTGGTGGAACTCCCAGTCGTAACGTTTCCAGTCTTCGGCCTGGCTGGTGTCGCCCGAGGCCATTACCTTTTCCATACGCGCCAGCTTGTAATGGGCCGAGACGAGCTGCGCTTCCCAATCAACGTCGCCCTGTTCGAAGGATTGCTCCAGAGCGTGCTCTTCGAGCAGCAGGCGAAGTGCGGCAATCTCCTTGAGGTCGGCAACCGAAACCCCGGCCACCTCGAATCCACGCTGGCCTTCGGCAAGCACAAGGCCCTCCGAGCTTAGCCGATTAAGGATCTCGCGGAGCGTGCTGACGCTGGTGCCATAAGCTCCTTTCAGATTTTCCAATTTAAGCTTCTGTCCGGGCGTCAGCCGCCCGAAGATGATATCGGCGCGGATTTGCCGATAGCTGCTCTCCGCGACGGTTTCGCTCACAGCCTTCTGCAGCAAGGTGATCTCCGACATTTTTCATTTTATCATACATATATCGTCAGCGCGTAGGGGATGCAACGCGGCGCGATGGACACAAAAAATAGTCCATTGGCTTATAGCTATAGTTCCCGGAACGAAATCTCTGACTGGCTGCCCGGCACTTGCTTACCCATCTTTATCGCGATCGCCAGACACTCGGCGGCGCTGGGCTGCTGAGCGCGCATTGACGCAATATTTGTCGTCACAGGAAGGGGCGGTTCTGTTTATCTGGGCCGGATGTGAGCGCGACGATTTCCCCGCCATTTGGCGATTGGCGCGCGAGAAGCTCAAACTGCCGCGCGACATGCATAGCGTAACGGCCTGTTGGCGAAAGCGATAAAATCAGCGCTCTCTTTGAAATTCGATATCAACCAGATCCGAATATGTTTTCACTAGTGCGGGGCCTGAGATTCGTATTCGATCAAGTCCGTGATATGGCTCGTCGACAGGGTACCTCGAAGCACAATCAGATGCCTAAAGAATCCAAACGGTGTTCGCTGTTTGAATCTCATCAAGGCGTGTCGTCGCCTTGTTGTCAGGCTGCCGCTTCCATCTCTGGCTGCTGGATTTTCTGGTTATCCAAGGACCGATGACAGAAATTCACGCGTCCTCTCCGCTTCCGGCGCGCCGAATATCTGTTCCGGAGCACCCTGTTCACAGATGCGGCCCTTGTCGAAGAAGCAGACGCGATCCGAGACTTCGCGGGCAAAACGCATCTCATGGGTGACGAGCAGCATCGTCAGGTCATGTTCATGGGCCAGCCCGCGGATAACGGAAAGCACTTCGCCCACCAGCTGGGGATCCAGGGCCGACGTAGGTTCATCGAAAAGCAGAACACGCGGACGCATCGCGAGCGCACGGGCAATTGCCACACGCTGCTGCTGGCCGCCGGAAAGCTGCACCGGATAGTGATCCTTCTTGTCTGCCAGTCCGACCATCTGCAGCAGTTCAATCGCTCGCGCTTCCGCTTCCGCCCTCGGCATCCCCAGCACCCGTACCGGCGCTTCGACAACGTTGCGAAGCACCGTCATGTGAGGAAAAAGATTGAAGCTCTGGAAGACCATGCCGACATGATTGCGGATTTGGCGCAGGTGTTTTTCCGATGCCTGGAACGGGCCTCTGCCGTCCGGCTGGTGATAGGAAGTGCCGGCGATTGTCAACTTGCCTTCCTGAAACGGTTCGAGTGTCATGAGAATGCGCAGAACCGTTGATTTGCCGGAGCCAGACGGGCCGATAAGCGTGACCTTCTCGCCCTTCGCAACGCTAAAATTGAAGTGATCAAGCACTGTCAGGATGCCGAAGCGCTTGGTGACATCGGAAAACTCGATGATGGGCTGGACGTTGTCGTTGGTCATCGCAAGGGTATTCCTGCTTTTGGAAGCGCTTTCTGCAAGCGGTGGAGGCCTGCCGAGCAGATCAGCGTCAGCAGAAGGAAAATCAGGCCGACAAGCGTCAGCGGCACGAGGTATTCGAAGGTGCGTTCGCCGATCATGTTGGCTAGCCCCATCATCTCCAGAACAGTGACCACAGAGAGCACCGGCGTTTCCTTGATCATGGCCACGAGGTAATTCCCCATCGCCGGCACAATGCGCGGGATGGCCTGAGGAATGATCACGTCACGATAGGTTTGCATGCGGGTCAGATTGAGCGCCGTTGCTGCTTCCCATTGGCCGCGATGAATAGCTTCGATGCCGCCGCGATAGACCTCGGACGTATAAGCTGCATATTGAAGACCGAGGGCCAGTGCACCGGTGAGAAAGGCGGGTAGCACGATCCCGAAATCTGGCAGCACGTAATAGAGGAAGAACAACTGTACCAGAAGCGGCGTATCGCGCAGGAACTCGACAACGAAGGCGGCTGTCCAGGAGATCGCCACAATACGGCTGCGGCGCAGCAGCGCGAACACCAGGCCAAGCACGAGCGCGATCCCAAAGCCAGCAGCTGCCGCCTTTAGCGTGACCGTCAAACCAATCAGTATGATCGGCAAGATCGAGGTCGTGTAAGTAACCCAGGTTGTTGTGTCCCATTCGTAACCATACATCGAACTGTCCTCACGAATGACCGCCGCGGGGGAAGACGTCGCCGCGTCGTACGAAGTGCTCGATCACGCGAACGGCCACCATCAGGACAAGCGACATGGCGAAGTAGCACACGAGCGTGACCGAATAGATGCTTGCGCTATCCAACGTGATGTTGCGGATGGATTGAGCCGCGAAGGTAAGATCGGCAATCGAGATCAACGACACCAGTGAGGACAGCTTCAGCGTTTCGATGGCGAGGTTGCCGAAGGCCGGCATCATTTCGACGACTGCCTGCGGCAGCGAAATGCGAAAGAGGGTCTGGATACGGTTGAAGTTCAATGCGCGGGCAGCTTCCAGCTGCTGCACGGAGACCGACAGGAGGGCTCCGCGGACGATTTCGGCGCCATAGCCGCCGACATGAGCGGCCAATACCAGGATGCCGGTGGTGATCGGATCGAAACTCAGGCCGACCAGCGGCAGCGCGTAATAGAACCAGAACAGCTGAACGAACAGCGAAGTCCCGCGAAATACTTCCGTATAACACAGCGCGACGGCCGACAGGATCGGTCCTCCCTCGACGCGCAGGATGCCGAAGACGAAGGCGAGCACCGCGCCGCAGACAATCGCTGCCAGAGTGATCGTCATCGTCACGATAGCGCCTTGCCAAAGCATCGGCAGATAGGCTGTCCAGCTCATCTGGCAATCTCTCCGAATGAAAGCAGGTGACGCCCAGTCCGGGACTGGGCGCCCTTATCGTTACTTTCCGGCGCAGAGATCGGCGACGTTCTTCTGAGCTGCTGCCGCGATGCTCTGTTCGGACAGACCATACTTCATGAGGATCTTCTTGTAGTCTTCCGTCTTTCGGAACGCGACGAGCGCGGTGTTGAACGCGTCGCGCAATTCCTTGTCTTCTGGACGGAAGGCAAAGCCGCCATAGTTGCGGACCGGCGCGCCCTTGACGATCGGGTCCTTGAATGGCGCGACCTGCTCGACATCTTTCTGATCCTTGGCGAGCGCGGAGACCGTCAACTCGGTGGCCGCGTAGGCATCGACGCGGCTCTGTACTGTCGGGATCGCATCAGCATTCGCCGGAATGAAGACGATCTGCTCGTCCTTGACGCCGACGGCACGCAGGAAGTCGACGTTGTTTGCACCCGAAACCACCGCGACTTTCAAGGACGGGTCTTTTGCAATGTCGGCATAGGTTGTCAGGCCCTTGGGATTGCCCTTCTTGACCAGAAGCCCCTCACCGTAGGACGAGTTGGGTTCGGTAAAGGCGACCTGCTTGCAACGTTCGGGGGATATGTTCTGCTCTGCTGCAGCAAAGTCGAAGCGACGCGCCTTAAGACCGGGGATGAGCGTGCCGAAAGGTGTCACCGTCCAGTTAATTTCCTCGATGCCCATGGATTTCAGAACGGCATTGGCAACGTCGGGGCCGATACCCGCAGAGGTGCCGTCTGGCTGCATATAGGAATAGGGTACCTCGTTGGCCGTCGCGGCGCGGATGAATCCTTGCTTCTTGGCTTCTTCGACGGTCAGTGCACTGGCCGACGTGACGCCGATGCCGAGCGCAAGTGCGGAGAGGCAGATGGTTTTTGAGATGCGCATTCGAATTCTCCTCTGGTTAAGTTTGTGGTCCGTTTTCGGATCTCACGGCGTTCGTCTGGTCAGGTTTTCTCCGTGATCGTTGCGATAACGGAAAGGCAGTCGCCGGCCTTGATCAGGCCGGGCACGTGGCGTGCCGCAAGCACGCCATCCATGGCGGCGCGGTATTCGATTGGCGCAACACCGGTCTTGCCGACGGAATACACGCGGGCGACGATTTCGTTCCTTTTGACCGGCTCGCCCAGATCGCGGGCAAAGGCGATGAGCCCGTCGTCCTCAGCAAAGGCGAAGCAATCGCTCGATGGCATATCCAACCAGCGGGTTGGCTTGGCGTCTGGCGCGCCCTTCAGGATTCCAGCGTGACGCAGGAGGTTGAGGCTGCCCTTTCGCGCGATCTCGATCGATTTTGCGGTGGCAGTGCCAGCACCGCCGAGCTCAGTGGTGACGAAGACCTTGCCCATTTCCTCGACCGTGGTATCCAGCATGCCAACAGCGTCGATCTCCAGCATCTTCATCGAGTAGGGCGCAGCAAACGCCGCGACGGCGTCAAAGCAGCGCGCCTCCTGATCCTTGTCCGGCAGTTCGTGTGCCGCCGCATAGGGCAGAAAATCGAGCGTCTTGCCGCCCGAATGGAAGTCGAGGACGATATCGGCGAGCGGTATCAGGTGGCGGGTGACATAATCCGCGATCTTTTCCGTCACCGAACCGTCCGGGCGACCTGGAAAGCTGCGATTCAGGTTTCCGCGGTCGATCGGAGAGGTGCGCGTGCCCGCACGAAAGGCCGGATAGTTGAGCGCCGGGACAATAATGATGCGCCCGCTTACCTGCGACGGATCCAGCGTCTGTGCCAGTTCGAAGAGAGCCGCCGGGCCTTCGTACTCGTCGCCATGGTTGGCGCCAGTCAAAAGAGCGGTTGGGCCTTCGCCATTGGCGATGATACAGATCGGAATCATCACCGAACCCCAGGCGCTATCATCACGGCTATAAGGCAGTCTCAGATGCCCGTGCTGAATGCCCTTCGCATCGAAATCGACGGAAGGGGTGATCGGCGAAGGGCGGGGCGTGCCGGTCAACATGGCACTCATCCCTTCACGAATAGCTGACGCGGTACGTTCGACAGGCATTCCACGCCTGTTTCGGTAATCGCGATGCTTTCGGTGATTTCCAGTCCCATATCCTCCAGCCAGAGACCCGTCATGAAATGGAAGGTCATGCCAGGCTTCAGCTCGGTGCGGTCGCCGGGACGCAGGCTCATCGTACGCTCGCCCCAATCCGGCGGATAGGAAAGACCGATCGGATAGCCGGTGCGGTTGTCCTTGATGATCCCGTATTTCTTCAGCACGTCGAAGAAGGCGTTGGCGATGTCCTCGCAGCTATTGCCGGGCCTTGCAGCGGCTAGGCCCGCTTCCATGCCCTCGAGTGTCGCCTTTTCCGCATCGAGAAAGGCTTGAGTCGGCTTGCCGAGAAAGACGGTGCGCGACAGTGGGCAGTGATAGCGCTTGTAGGCGCCGGCGATCTCGAAGAACGTCCCTTCGCCCAAACGCATCGGCTTGTCATCCCAGGTCAGATGCGGCGCGGAAGCGTCTGCGCCCGACGGCAGCAGCGGCACGATTGCCGGATAATCGCCGCCGAATTCCGATGTGCCGCGGATGCCGGCATCGTAGATCTCGGCGACGAGGTCGCATTTGCGCATCCCGGGCTCGACGACGTCGACAATGCGCTTGTGCATCAGTTCGACGATCTTGCCCGCCTTGCGCATATAGTCGAGTTCCGTCGTGCTCTTGACCGCGCGCTGCCAGTTGACCAGGCCCGCCGCATCCTTGAAGCGGGCATTGGGCAGATGCTTTTGCAGAGACGCGAAGGCGGCTGCCGAGAAATAATAGTTGTCCATCTCGACGCCGACCGTGAGGCTCGACCATTTGCGCTCATCGATGATCTGCGCCAGCAGATCCATAGGATGGCGCTCGGTCGACTGGACGTAGTGATCGGGGTAGCCGATGATATTGTCATGGTTCAAATAGGCGGTGCGTTTCGCGCCATTGGCATCCTGCTTGCGACCGTACCAGATCGGCTCGCCGCTCGGCGGCACCAGAACGCATTGATGCACATAGAAGGACCAGCCATCGTAGCCGGTGATCCAGTGCATGTTGGACGGATCGGTGACGATCAGGAGATCGATCCCGGCCTTTTCCATAGCATGACGGGTTTTGGAAAGGCGCGCGGCATATTCCTCGCGCGTAAAGTTCAGCGTCACGCTCACGCTGCATCTCCTATTTTGATGTCGTTTTCGATCGTCTGACCGCTTCCTGCGTCATTTGCGCGGGCAAGTGCCAGATTGGCGATGGCGGTGTCCTGCACACCGGTACCCGTGAGGTCGGCGAAGGTTATATCGTCTGCCCTCAGCCGGCCAATTGCCCTGCCGGCGATGACATCTCCGAGTTCGGCAAACTGCTGGTCCCGCGTGACTGCGCCGGAGTTGATGGCATGGTGCAGCTCGCCGAGAATGCGGGTCTGCGAGAGCCGATCTGCAACGTAGATAGTGCGATCAAAGACGGCCGGATCGATCTCGTTCTTGTGCTCAGCATCCGACCCCATCGCGGTCAGATGCTGTCCGGGCTCGAGCCATTCGGCCATCAGAATCGGCTTTTCTGCCGGCGTCGTCGTGACGACGATATCCGCGCCGTGGACCGCTTCACGCGGATCGGCGATGGCGGCGACCTCGATTGCGTGGTCGCGACCCAAATCTGAAGCAAGCGTCTTGGCCTTCGCGTGGTCACGCGCCCAGATCCGGGCCGATTTGATCGGCCGTACCAACATGAGAGCCTCAAGCTGCAGCCGCGCCTGCATGCCTGCTCCAAAGATCGTGGCAACGCTGGCGCCTTTGCAGGACAGGTGGCGCGCGGCGACTGCACCCGCCGCTGCCGTGCGCACATCCGTAAGATAGCCGTTGTCGAGAAGAAGGGCTTCGACCAGCCCGGTCTTCGCGCTCAGCAGGATCATCAGCCCGTTGAGGCTTGGCAGACCGATCTTGGGGTTGTCGAAGAATCCGGGGCTGACCTTGATTGCAAAACCGTCGAAGCCTGGCACGTAGGCCGTCTTGACGTCCACCTCGCCACGAAATTCCGGAATATCGAGGCGCAGGATCGGCGGCATGGCAACGGCTTTCGTCGCGAGCGCAGCAAAGGCCTGTTCGACACAATCGACCGCGGAGGCATCGAGTTTGACGATAGCGCGAAGGTCTTTTTCCATCAGAATGCTGATGCGGCTCATGTGGTGGCCTCCGCGACGATTCTTTGATGCAGGATCGGGTCAATGTTGCCGCCCGAGATGACGACGGCGGTGGGACCGGAAAGTTCGACTTTGCCAGCGAGGATAGCGGCAATGCCGACTGCACCGGCACCCTCGGCCGTTACGTGTTCCTGTCGCGCGGCATGGCGGATGCCTTCAGCAATCTGGTTTTCGGTGAGAAGGACGATGTCGTCGAGGAGATTGCGGCAAAGCGTGAAGGTCACATGGTTTGAAACACCTATGCCACCGCCCAGCGAATCCGCCAACGTTTCCTCCTCACGGACCGCAACTGGCTTGCCGGCAGCAATCGCCGCATGCATGGCTGCCCCACGCTCCATCGAAAGACCGATGACGCGAACCTCGGGCTTCAGGGCCTTGACGGCAACCGCAATGCCGCCAGCCAAGCCACCACCGGAAAGAGGCACGAGCACCGTCGTGAGGTCGGGCAGGTCCTCTACGATTTCGAGGCCGATCGTGCCTTGACCGGCAACAACGTTCGCATCGTCGAAAGGCGGGATCGGCGTGAGTCCACGGCTCTCGGTCAGGCGTTCTACTTCCGCTTGGGCGTCGTCCTGCGATCTGCCGACAATGCGGATTTCGGCTCCGAGCATGCGGATCGCCTCGACCTTGTTGGCCGGAACGAGCGATGACATGCAGATGGTGGCCGGGACGCCCAGCTCGCGTGCGGCATAAGCCACCGCGCGACCGTGATTGCCTGTCGAGGCGGTAACGAGACCACGCTTGCGCGCCGCGTCATCCAGCGAGAGGATAGCGTTCATTGCACCGCGCAGCTTGAAGGCGCCGATGGGCTGGCGTGTCTCGAGCTTGAGATAGACAGGCTGGCTGGTGCGTTCAGAAAGATTGCTGGAATAAACGAGAGGCGTGTGTGTCACTCGGCCGACGATGCGAGCGGCAGCCCGCTTGATATCTGCCAGCGTGACTGGCAGCACCCTTTCTTCGGTCGATCTGGACTGGATTTCGCTCTTCATGATTGTCATGTTGAGAGCGAACTAAAATCATGTCAATTATTATATTGTAATGATTCAATGATTGCCCTGGTAAGGCCTATCCGATGGCGCCGATGTCATAGACCGGTGGCAATTGCTCGAAGGCCTGCCGCACGATCGTCAGTGCCTTGGCCAGGCTTGCATGGTTCATGCGTCCGCCCAAACAGATACGAATGCCACCGCCATGGCCGGGGCCTGCAATGAAGGGTTCGGAGGGCGTGACCGCGACATTCAGGTTGGTTAGCGAACGGACCAGGCCATCCTCAGTCCAGTGCGGTGGAACCTTGAGCCAGGCGCAGAGCGAGAGCGGATGGCTGGAGGCGATATGGTCGCCGAGGATTTCACTGACGATGTTTTGGCGCGCTCGTGCTTCCTCACGCTGGATTTCGACCAGCCGCTGAGCCGTGCCACTCTCGACCCAGCGCGTGGCGATTTCGCCGGTCAGATAGGTGCCGCTCCAGCTCGACACACGCAGGATCGAGGCGGCGCGAATGGAATAGGCTGGTGGAACGACGAGATAGCCAACGCGCAATCCTGTCAGCACTGCCTTGGTGAAGCTCGTGACGAAGAAGCCGAGATCGGGCAGCATCTCAGTGAGCGACGGCAGGTCCTCCTCTATCATAGGGCGATAGACCTCATCCTCGATGACGAAGACGCCATATCGCGCCGCGATCGCGGCTATCTCGCTCCTGCGGGTCGCGCCCATGACATGACCCGTCGGATTGTTGAGGGTCGGGATAAGCACCAGTGCTCGGACGCCGCCTGCGGCACAAACGGCCTCCAGCGCATCGGGCAAAATGCCTTCATTGTCTGTCGGCAGGCCCTTCAGGCTGAAGCCAAGGACGTTCGAAAGTCCGATGATACCGTGATCGGTGAGATTCTCACACAGGACGACGTCTCCGGAGCGGATAACGCAGCTTAAAGCGAGAAAAATGGCATGAGCAGCACCGTTGGTGACGAGGATGCGCTCTATCCCGGCAGTAACGCCGAGCGTGCGCAACCAGATGCGCGCCGTCTCTCGATGGCGATCAAGGCCCGCGACCGGGCGGCACGGGCGCATGAAGCTTGCATTATCGCCATCGGCGAGCTCACGAAGGATCTCGCGCGATGCGGTCTCATGCGCATCGAGATAGACGCCGCGAATGATCGAAAGATCGAGCACCTCATTGGCACTATGATCAAGCATCATGCGCCCGGCCCGATCCGTCACGCGTGTTTTCACGAAAGTGCCGCGACCGATCTCACCGCTCAGATAGCCGAGCCGTTCGGCCTCCTTGTAGGAGAGGCTGACGGTCTGGACAGAAAGGCCGAGTTCGCGCGCCAGATCGCGATGCGTCGGCATGCGATCCATCGGTTTGAGCACGCCGGCCTCGATATCGGCGATAATGCGCTCGGTGAGAGCTGCATGCTTCGTTTCCCCCTTTTGCTTGGCAAGGCTCGGTCGCCAAGCCACCGGCTTCGTCGCCATCGTGGGATAAAGGTTCAGGGGATTGGCTTGACGTCGCATGAAATTGTCTCGTTTTTGAGGACGACCATTTCATGACATTATGCACGCTTCGTCTGAAAAGATGAAGCGTTATGCAGTTAGAGCCGTGATTGCTTCAGAATTAACCATCATCACAGCGATTTTGCTCGAAAAGCGGCGGTGTCGGGCGAGAGTTATCCCGCCCGGCGGACATGCCTGAATCAGATCTTCTCGCCGGCTTTGATCAATTCGTCCATGACGGAGCGGACGGCGGATTCGGCAATGGCAACGATCTCATCGACCTCCTCCTTCGTTGTGACGAGTGGTGGCGCAAAACCCAGGATATCGCCATGGGGCATGGCGCGGGCAATCAGCCCGCGGCTGCGCGCGGCCTTCGAGATTCGTGCACCGACAGTCATGGCGGGCGCAAAGCGCGTCTTCTTTTCCCGATCGGCCACAAATTCGATGGCGCCCATCAGGCCGACGCCTCTCACCTCTCCGACGATGGGAAGCTGAGCGAACTTGGCCTTCAGCTGCGCCTGGAAATAATTGCCGACCGTCCGCGCATTCCCCGGCAGATCCTCCTTCTCGACGATGTCGAGAACGGCGTTCGCCGCCGCAGCGCCAATCGGATGGCCGGAATAGGTATAGCCGTGGGAGAAAGAGCCGACGCGATCGGCCCCTTCTTCCATCACCTTGTAGACCTTTTCGCTAACGATTGCGCCCGACAGTGGAAAATAGGCCGAGGTCAGGCCCTTGGCGACGGTGATCAGGTCGGGTTCGATGCCGTAATGTTGCGATCCGAACATCGAACCGGTGCGTCCAAATCCCGTGATGACCTCGTCGGCGATCAGCAGGATATCGTATTTCTTGAGGATCTTTTGCACCTCTTCCCAATAGCCTTGCGGCGGCGGGGTGATGCCGCCGGTGCCGAGCACCGGCTCACCGATGAAGGCACCAATCGTGTCCGGGTCTTCACGCAGGATCAGGGCTTCGAGTTCCTCAGCCCGGCGCTTGGAAAATTCGAGTTCCGTTTCGCCGGCTTCCGCGCCCCAATAAAAATGCGGTGCGCCAGTGTGGATAATGCCCGCACGCGGCAGGTCCATATGGTCATGGTAAAAGCTCATTCCGGTCATGGAGCCGGAGACGACGCTGCAACCATGGTAGCCGCGTTCACGGGAGATGATCTTCTTCTTGTTCGGCTTGCCGCGCAGGTTGCTGTAATACCAGACGAGCTTGGCCTGCGTTTCGTTGGCGTCGGAGCCCGACATGCCGTAGAAGATCTTGCTCATCTTGCCGGGTGCCATTTTCACCAGCCGATCGGATAGGATCGCGAGCTCATCGGTCGTGTGGGCGGCATAGGTATGGTAGTAGGCGAGGCGGTAGGCTTGGCGCGAAATGGCCTCGGCGACCTCGGTGCGGCCGTAGCCGATATTGACGCAATAGAGGCCGGCGAAACCGTCGATCAGCTGCTTGCCGTGCGCATCCTGAATGCGGATGCCCTTGCCCGTTTCGACGATCGTCGGATCGCCCATCTTGCCGCTGGCAAAATCCTTGAGCTGGGTGAAGGGATGCAGGACCGAATTGCGGTCCATCTCGGCGATCTGATGAGGGTTGACGGTCATGGCGCGGATCCTTTCATGCAGCAAGGTTGCCGAAGCAGACATATTTAGCTTCGAGATATTCCAGGAGGCCGTGGCGCGAACCTTCGCGACCAAGACCGGATTGCTTCCAGCCCCCAAAGGGTATCGGGGCGCCGGTGAATTTTGGTGTGTTGACAGCGATCATGCCGTATTCGAGCCGGTCGGTGAGGCGCATCGCGCGACTAAGATCATTGGTGTAGACGTAGGCTGCCAGCCCCATTTCCGTGGCATTGGCACGGGCGAGCACCTCCTGCTCGTCATCGAACGGCAGGATCGCAGCGACAGGGCCGAAGGTCTCTTCGTGGGCAATCAGCATGTCGTCGGTGACATCGGCGAGCACGGTTGGCGTGACGAAATTGCCGCCAAGCGGACTATCCTGTCCGCCGCAGATGAGACGCGCACCGGCGGAGAGCGCCTGCGCAATCTGCTGGCGGCATTTTTCGGCAACCGAAGGGCGCGTCATCGGCCCGATATCGGTGCCAGCTTCGAGGCCATGACCGAGGTTGAGTTCTCGAGTGGCTTTGGCGAAGGCATCTAGGAACCGTTCGTAATGGCCGCGCTGGACGTAAATCCTGTTGGCGGCAAGGCAATCCTGTCCCGACGTGGCGAATTTTGCGCCAATACAGCCCCTCACGGCTTTGGAAAGCTCGGCGTCGTCGAAGAGGATGAAGGGTGCGTGGCCGCCAAGTTCTAGCGAAGCCTTCTTCACGGTCGCCGCCGATTGGGTAAGCAGAATGCGCCCGACCTCGGTAGAGCCGGTGAAGGAAAAGGCACGCACATCCGTGTGTTCGAGCAGGCGGCGCGCAAGCGGGGCAGCTTCCCCGGTGAGGACTTGGAATACGCCGGCCGGCATTCCGGCCTCCTCAGCAAGCTTTGCCAGAGCGAGCGCAGATAAAGGCGTTTCCGGGGCAGGCTTGACAATCATCGTGCAGCCGGCTGCGAGCGCGGCACCCGCCTTGCGAGTAATCATCGCCGAGGGAAAGTTCCACGGGGTGATCGCAACAGTCACGCCAAGCGGCTGCATCTGTACCGACAGTCGGCTGCCCGGCAGGTGGCTCGGTATCGTTTCGCCATAGGCACGCTCGGCCTCGGCCGCGAACCAGTCGAGGAAGTTTGCGGCATAAGAAATTTCGCCAAGCGATTCTGCGAGCGGTTTTCCTTGTTCAGCGGTCATGATCACAGAGAGGTCTTGCGCGTTTTCGCGCATCAGCTTGCCCCACGCACGCAGGACCTGGCCACGTTCGACGGGGAGCCTGTCACGCCAATCGAGAAACGCATTCTTCGCCGCATCGACGGCGGCATCGGCATCTTCGAGCGAGCAGGCTGCGACATCGACGAGGTGCTCACCGGTTGCCGGATCGATGACGCTGAGTGTCTCTTCGCGCACAGCCCATGTGCCATGCAGAAAGGCGCGGCGCTCGATCAAATCGGGTCGTTGCAGGTTTTTCAGCGCAGTGCTGGCGATACCTTTCATGCGAGGCTCCAAATGGGGTTTACAAGGAGACTAGCCGCGCGCCATGATCGATTGGCTGCATTGATTTGATCCGCCGTGCAGAAATTGAGCTTAATTTGGGTGCTGAACGCAGGATTTCTGCATGACTACTCTTGACAGAGCCGATCGGGCGCTGCTTGACGCCGTCCAGAAGAACAATCGTCTAACCTCTGAAGAGCTGGCACAGATCGTCAATCTCTCACCAACTGCTTGTCAGCGACGGCTGAAGCGATTGCGTGAGGAGGGGGTGATCGAGGCAGACGTGTCGATCGTCTCGCCTAAGGCTGTCGGGCGCGGCATCACGATGATTGTTCTTGTCTCTCTGGAGCGCGAACGGGCAGACATCGTTGATCGATTCAAGTCGGCGATCCGCGCTACGAAGGAGGTGATGATCGGCTATTACGTGACGGGCGACGCCGATTTCATCCTAGTTATTACGGCGAAGGACATGGAGGATTACGAAGCCTTCACACGTCGGTTCTTCTATGAGAACCATGATATTAAAGGTTTCAAAACCATGGTGGTAATGGATCGAGTGAAAGCTGGCTTCGTTTTTCCGATAGATGATTGACTCTGCTTCAAATATCTTTTGCAGCAACCTCGGCGTTTAAATTTGCCGATCGTATGATGTGGTCCACGGGTTCGTTTCCTGTCCGCCACGGCGACCATTGCTCCACGGCAAGTGATACCTTATATGTAGGTATGTTCCTACATCGAGGCGTTCTATGGGCATCACGAGTTTGTCTAGCCGCGAGTTGAACCAAGACGTCAGCAAGGCAAAGAAGGCTGCTGAAAAAGGACCTGTCGTTATCACGGATCGCGGGAAACCGTCGCATGTGCTGATGACCTACAGCGAGTTCGAGCGCCTGACTGGCAAGCGCCGCAACTTGGTTGACGCTCTTTCAATGCCTGGTTTGTCGTCTATCGATTTAGATCTACCTCGGGCCGAGATTGCGGCCCGCGGAGTCGATCTGTCTTGAAGTATCTCTTGGATACAAATGTCATTTCGGAGTTGCGCAAAGTTGGCGACGGTAAGGCCGATCCGAATGTGACGAAGTGGGTCGGTGTGCAAGATTCCAGCGATTTGTTCATTTCCGTGATTACGATCCTGGAACTTGAGCGTGGGATATTAGGGATCCAGCGTTAGGACGCGGCCCAAGGTTTTCGCTTGCGGCGATGGATGGACAGCCGGGTTCGCCCTGAATTCGCTGAGCGAATTCTGCCCATCGATGACGCGATAGCAACGCGTTGCGCCCAGCTACATGTTACAGACCGCCGCAACGAGGCCGATGCTTTGATCGCGGCCACCGCGCTCGTTCATGATTTGGCTGTGGTCACACGGAACGTTCAGGATTTCGACGGTACAAACGTGATCATAATCGACCCATGGCAGGACTGAAGAGGCGCGAGATGCAATCCGGAAGATCCTCATGCCATTGATTTCAATCCAGTCGAGCCGTCTTATCGTTTGATCGTGCCGCTATATATATCTGCCTATGGATAATCGGCGGAAATTGGCATGGCATTCGAGGCCCTGGCGAAGAATATCGCGAGTTCTTGCCCTGGTGCTGGGCCTGATGCCGGCATTTGGTGCCATTGCGGCGCAGACGGAGTCCAATCGTGTTGCGATTGTCCTTCAGCTGAATGGTGCAGTCGGTCCGGCGACCGCTGACTATATCAAGCGCGGTCTCCAGAGTGCCGCCGATCGCGGGGCGGTGCTTGTTGTTCTGCGGATGGACACGCCGGGCGGTCTCGACACGTCGATGCGTGAGATCATCCGCGCAATCCTTGCGTCGCCGGTACCGGTCGCGGGTTTCGTCGCGCCCCCTGGAGCGCGGGCCGCCAGCGCTGGAACCTATATCCTCTATGCAAGCCATATAGCGGCAATGGCGCCCGGCACCAATCTCGGCGCTGCAACGCCGATTGCACTCGGCCGACTGCCGGACAATGGCACCGGAGACGATCAGAGCAATCCGGAAGGCAACAAGCGGCAGGCACCGCGCGGTCCGGAGGAAGCCAAGGCAGTCAACGACGCCGTGGCCTATATCCGCGGACTTGCAGAGCTGCGGGGCCGCAATGCCGACTGGGCGGAGCGCGCGGTGCGCGAGGCGGCCAGCCTTTCGGCGACCGCGGCCCTGCGCGAACACGTCATCGATTTCATGGTTGCCAGCCCCGCCGAGCTTCTGGCCCAGGCGCAAGGGCGCGTGGTGAAAATTGGCCAGGCCGACGTACTGCTCGACACGACAGGCCTTGCCATAGAGGAATTCGAGCCGGATTGGCGGGTCCGTCTGCTCTCGGTGATCACCGATCCGAACATCGCTCTCATTCTGATGATGATCGGCATCTATGGACTGATCTTTGAATTTCTCGCGCCAGGAACATTCCTGCCTGGAACGATCGGTGCCGTCTGCTTGCTGCTTGGCCTCTATGCACTCGCCCTATTGCCAGTCAGCTATGCCGGCGTCGGCTTGATTGTTTTGGGCGTGGGCCTGACCGTCGCAGAAGTGCACTCGCCATCTTTCGGCGCGCTGGGCATAGGCGGCGGACTGGCTCTGGTGCTGGGTGCGGCGATTCTGTTCAACACCAACATACCGGGCTTTGGGGTCTCATGGCCGATGCTGGGCGCCATCGCCATTGTAATCTCGGCGCTCAGCCTTCTGATCGCACTTCTTGCCTTCACATCGCGCCGGCGCGACATGGCTACGGGAGCCGAGCAGATGATCGGTCTTTCGGGCAGGTTCAGAGCTGGGAAGATATGACGGGCTACGTGATCGCACATGGTGAACGCTGGAGAGCGATTGCCGATGAACCGCTGTCTAGCGGCGACGAAATCAAGATTACCGGCCGCAAAGGCCTGACGCTCGAAGTCGCACGCCAGCGGCAGGAAAGCTAGGGCAGGGAATATTCAGAGGCAGGAGGAAATCATGAGCATGTTCGTGGGGTTCACCTTTTATGGCGTCGTCATCCTCATTTTGCTGCTCATCATCGCATCGGCGACCAAGATCCTGCGCGAATATGAGCGGGGCGTCGTTTTCACACTCGGCCGCTTCACCGGCGTCAAAGGACCGGGTCTGATTTTGCTCTTTCCGTACGTTCAGCAGATGATACGAGTGGACCTGCGCACCAGAGTACTCGACGTTCCAAGCCAAGATGTTATTTCCAGAGACAACGTTTCAGTACGCGTCAACGCGGTGATCTATTTCAGGGTCATCGATCCTGAAAAGTCGACCATCCAGGTGGAAAACTTCATGGCCGCCACCAGCCAGCTCGCACAGACGACGCTGCGTTCGGTGCTTGGCAAGCATGATCTCGACGAGATGCTTGCAGAACGCGACAAGCTCAACAGCGATATCCAGGCGATCCTCGACGCACAGACGGATGCGTGGGGCATTAAAGTCGCCAATGTCGAGATCAAACATGTCGACATCAACGAATCGATGATCCGCGCCATTGCCCGTCAGGCGGAGGCCGAGCGGGAGCGGCGGGCGAAGGTTATCAATGCAGAGGGCGAGCAGCAGGCGGCTGCAAAGCTTCTCGAGGCGGCGGAAATCCTGGCCCGCAAGCCGCAGGCCATGCAGCTTCGCTATCTGAGCACGTTGAACGTTCTCGCGAGCGAAAAGAGCTCAACGATCATATTCCCGTTCCCGATGGAAATCGGCAACCTGATCCCGCGTCAGGCGGAAGGACCCCGCGAATAACCGTATGTGGAGTCCTGCAACAGCGCGGCTACCACAATGCCTGGACGGCTACTACGACCAGAAATGCAATCACGACCACGGACGCCATCCACAAGACAGTGCGATTGGCCTCGGCGAGGATCTGTGGTTTCGGGTCGCGCTTGGGATTGAATTTAGGGCGACGTTTCCGTGAGGCCCCCGCCTGTGACGATTTGTTTCCTGCTGCCATGGCTGTTTCGCTCGAGGTGGTGTGGAACGCCAATCTAGCATGAAAGCTTCCTGGTGCTTAGAGCGCGATGCTGCTCTGGCGCTCAACGAAGGCTTGCTGCGGTCGATCAGTAATTCGATTCCTTGTGGGCGTGAGCCGTCGCCCACGCAGCCATCGATGAAGCGGGCACCGGCTCGGCGCCTGCCGACGGTACGAAGGGCGCAAAGCCGCCACCAAGCGCGGTTGCGTATTGTCATGCGCAGGCCGGTAACGGCAGGTCCGGGCGATTACCGCCAATCGCGATCGCGATCCCAGCGCTCGCGGTACCGGTATTCGCCCCAGTCGCGATACGGACGTTCCCAGCCATAATAGCGTGGTGCGTAATAACGTGGCGGCGGCGGTGCCCACCGATTGGGCCGGCAAAAGCCACGTGGGCTGAGATGGTAACCGCGACCGCACGCATAATCGACGGTCATGACACTGGAGGCTGCTGGCGCCGTGAGGCGGCCCACAGGGGTTGCATTGGCTGCTTCAGCCGCCATTCCGGCCATGAGAAGGGCCGTGGTGATGAGAATTTTCCGCATTTCGGTTCTCCGGTTTGCAGGAGGATCTAGCGCCTGTCGGCGTGAATGGGGGCTGAAAGCTCCGTTCATGCCGGCGACAGCTTCAGCCCTAGTCACGCTCCCAGCGATCGCCTCGGTCATAACCGTTCCGATCACTGTTGCCGGACGTAGGTGTCTGCAAATGCTCGAGCAGCTGAAGAACCGTATCGGCGCATTCCTTCGTTGATTCTCCGTCGGCGCATCTCAGGTCAATTCTCGTCCGACCGCTTTCGATGCGGAAGCGGGCGCCACGCTCCCTTGGCTGCGAGTGCCAATAATGGTCCGCGCGCGCTTCGTTCTTGCGTGGCTGTTCCTGCGGAGGAGGTGGGGGTTCTGGGCCGGAGTCAGCCGCAGGAGGGGCAGGCTGCGGCGCGTCAGCGGGAGCCTGTGCGAAGGCGCAGGTGGCAAATAATCCGAAAACAGCCGCCGGCAGTGCAATGGATATGTTCATGACGTTACCTCGTTCCTGTGCAGGTCTAACGATGGCTCGCATCGATAGTTCCTGGGACACAGTCGAGACGTGTGGCCGCTGGATCGGAACGGGAATGATTGCCCATCTACGAGCGATGTCTGCGCGAAGCTCCAGGAGCAGACCATCACAACATATCAAGACCGAGGGACGGTTGGCACCCGAGACGCCTGCTCTTGCAACAATCGTTCCTGCGAAGGATGCAGCTTATTCACTTCCACTCCCAGAGCTTTTTGGAGCGGTGCGGTCGCGCGGTGACGATGGCGGCAGGTTCCCGCGCCATTTCAACGTAGCGGCCGGCATCCTCCGCATCATTGACCCCAACGAAGATCATCTTCATCGAGCTTTTGAACGGTACGCCCTTGGCGCGATGCTCGAAGCGGATGACCGCATGCGGATATTCTTCATTGAGGCTGATCATGGGATCGCCGGTCAAAGCAATATGGTTCCGCATCGCCAGGAAGGATGAGATCCGCTGATGGGCGAGTTCTGGCGATACCTGGACATTTCCCTTCGGCGTCCGGGCATAGGCGATGGCATCCGTTTGCCCCTTCTGCCTTTTTGTTTCGTAGACGAGGAGAGCTGTCCCCATCGCAAGCTCAATGTGCAGGTCGAACGTTCGATAGCGAACTGGGTGCTCGAAGAGATCGTCCAGCGCTGCCTTCAGGTCTTGAATATAGTCGGCATAAAACGAGGCAGTCATATCCTGTCCATAACAAGGGCACGAGCGTTTGCGCCGCAACGGCAGTCCCTCGGCTTTGACGCCCGAGAAAAGCGCCTTCCAGCCATCGATGTGTGCGGGTACTGCCACAACGGGGCAGGACAATGCAATCTGCGAGATCGGACTTATGGACGTAGAGCACGGTCTCACTACGTCCAGCCATCGGTCTGCCGGGAGGACGGCGATGCTCTTGCGGTCAGTCAGAGTTCCAGTTCTCGTCGCAGTGTTTCGAGGCGTTCCATGGCGGTCACGCCATCATGGATGTTGGGTGCTGCGGTTGCCGCACCTGCCAGAGCAGGGACGACATCCGACAGCAGCGAGTAATAGCCCTTGGGGTCCTCGTTGGCGGCGGCGGTGAAATTCGGCTTCCAGGTGAGGCTGTCTATTGTGTCCGTCAGCGTGGCTGTGGGGTCGTCGACCTTGAAGGGCGGGTTGCGGTTCCATTTGATATCGATGACGTTGTCGACTTCGATGCGCTGATGGTCTCCCATGAGCTCAATGCGCTCGACCGGCGCCCCACGTGACTGGATCGTGCCCATGGCGATGGTGCCGATGGCGCCACATTCGAAATCGAAATTGATATGGAAGAGGATTTTGCCAGGTTCCTTCTCCACCTTTCTTGCCGTCAGCTTTTTAACAGGCGAGACGAGGAACGAGACAAGATCCATGTAGTGCACGCAATGATGCAGGAAGAAGCCGGTATAATCGACATTGCCGACGAAATAGCCAGGCGCCGTCATATAATAGCCGGTGAGGCCGAGCACATCGCCGAAACGACCGGAGCGGACGATATTGGCGGCGATCTTGTTGCCCACGGAATAACGCTTCATGAAGCCTAGAAGCAGCGGCTTGCCGGATTTCTCGGATGCAGCTTGCAATTCGCGCGCGCCCGCCGCACTGCCGGATGGCGGCTTTTCCATGAAGACCGGAAGGCCGCGCTCGAGTGCCGCCTTGCCGAAGGCCAGATGCTGATCCGGACCGACAGCCATCCCCACTGCATCGATACCGGGGGTCTTGATCAGCGCGTCGGCGTCGGTCGTGAGCGTCTTGACGCCGAACTGACGGCCGGCCGAGGCCAGGCGCTTCGCATCAATGTCGCAAAGGGCGACGATCTCGACATCGTGCCGAACGAGCTGCGGGAGAAGCATCTGGGTCGCATGGATGCCGCACCCGATCCAACCAATCTTTAATGTCATCGGCGATATTCCGTTAGTGTGAGATGGGATTTGATGAAGGAGGCGCTCGCCGCCAGTCTCTCGCTCTCGTCTTCATGCGGCGGGCGCCACTGCGCGAAGGGCACGCCGAAGCGATCGTCATTGCGCCGGAACGGCTCCAGAGAAACCGGACCCTGATAGCGGATTTCGTGCAGCGCGCGGCAGACATCGACCCAGTCGGTTGAGCCGGTACCAGGAAAGCCGCGATGGTTTTCGTTGGCCTGGAAATGCACAACACGCTTGCCGCCAAGCCTTATCGCTTCGGCAATCGACGCTTCCTCCATATGCATGTGGAATGTATCGAGCATCAGCTGGACGGCTGGGTGATCGACGGCATCGAGCAGCTCCATCGCCTGTTGTGTCGTGCAGAGCACGTCGCTTTCGAACCGGTTGAGCGGCTCGACGGCGAGAAGTACGCCCACTTTCTGCGCGTGGTCGCCGGCTTCTTTCAGGCCATTGATGCAGCGTTCCTTGCGCGCGAGGCGTTCGTCCTCCGCCACCGGCTGCGGCGGCCGGCCGGCAAAGACCAGCGGATTTCCCGTCAATGGACCGCCGACGATCTTTGCGCCGAGCGCCGCAGCACAGTCGGCAGCGTAGTTCAGATAGTCGATGCCGGCGCGATAGGCCTCTGTTTCGGCGGAAGACAGATTGCGCTGGAGATTGACGCGGGCCGCAAGCACGACGCCGAGGCCGGCATCGTCGAGCGCTCTTCGTGTTTCTGCTAGATCAAGTTCGCCCGGCTCGGGCACCAGCAGCTCGACGAAGTCATAACCGAGATCACGCATGCGGCGAAACAGCGGAAAGTGCTCGGCCGTAAAGGGCCTTGCATATTGCATCGATATCAACCCGACGGGGTTCATGATCATTCCTCTTTCTGTGACATCAGCCCTTCACCGCGCCTTGGGTGAGGCCGCCGATCAGCCGGCGTTGGACGAGAAGGAAAAGTACGGTGGCCGGCAGAGCCCCGACGACTGCGCCTGCAGCAAGCAGGCCCCATTCGATCTGGTATTCGCCGATCAACGTCTGGATCGCGACTGTGACCGGCCGAACGTTGCGTCCGCCAAGGGTCAGGGCGTAGAGATATTCGTTCCAGGCGGTAATGAAGATATAGATGCCGGTAGAAACGATACCGGGCACGGTGAGCGGCAGGACGACGCGCCACAGCGCAGCCAGCCGCGAACAGCCATCCATCATCGCCGCCTCGTCGAGGCTTTTCGGGATCGCCGAAATATAGCTCGTCAGCATCCAGACGGCGAAGGGGATGGCGACCGTGGAATTGGCCAGGATTAGTCCGATATGGGTATCGAGGATGCCGGCCTTGCGCATCATGACGAAGAGCGGCAGGATGAGCAGCACGACCGGAAACATGTTGATCAAAAGAAACTGCAGCATCAGCAGCTTGCGGCCGGCGAAGCGGAACCGGGAGAACGCATAGGCGGCCGTCACCGACACGACGAGGCCGACCACGACAGTGCCTGCCGCAATGATGAGACTGTCGAGCATGTTGCCGAGAAAGGATGTCTGGGCAAACAGCCTCGTATAATTGTCGAAGCTCCAGCCGGCCGGTGTCAGCGAAACGCCGGTAGCGCTAAGCACGGCCGTCGGTGTCAGTGAGGTCAGGATCATCCAGACAAACGGCGCCATCGCGACGATGAGGATGACGAAGACAGGTAGGTCTGTGGTCAGGATACGCCGAAGCGTGCTTTGCTTTTTCATCTTTCGACCTCCCGCATCGTTCTGGCCAGATAGAAGGCGACGACCACGCCGAGCAGGATGGTAAAGGTGACCGCGATCGTCGTGCCGTAACCGAAATCGACGTTCTGGCGGGCCCGAACGAAGGCATAGAGGGGCAGCGTGTGGGTCGAATAGCCTGGACCACCTCCGGTCATGACGAAAATCACGTCCATCGAATTTGCCACCCAGATAACCCGCAGCAGACCGGCCGTTGCCAGTACCGGGGCGATGCCGGGCAGGGTGATGTGCAGGAACTGCCGCCAGCCGGAAGCGCCATCGATCGATGCCGCCTCGTACTGGCTGCGGGGAATACCCTGCAGCCCAGCAAGGATCATCACCGCAAAGAAGGGAAAGCCCTGCCAGGTCAGTGTCGCGATGATCGAGTAGAGCGCCAAATGCGGGTCCGCAAGCCATGGCACCGCGCTGTGCACGACGGTGAGATAGAGCAGGATGTCATTGAGCACGCCCGTCGTCGGATCGTAGATCCATCGCCACATCAGGGCGATGACGACGCTCGGCAGCGCCCAGGGGATGATGATCAGAGCACGGGCAAGACCGCGCCACGGAAATTCGCGCTGGAGAAGCAGCGCTGTCACCAGGCCAAGCAGCATCTGGAGCGGCACCGTGAGCCCGATCCAGATGATCGTATTCCAAAGCGCCGTCCAGAAGACCGGGTCGTGAAGCAGCTTGATGTAATTGCCGAAGCCAATGAATTTCGTCGCATTGGGCTTCCAGAGCACGAGGTCATAGAAGCTGGTGACGACGGCCTGCACCATTGGAAAGAAGACGATGACCAGCGTCACGACCAGAGATGGCGCAAGCAGCAGATAGGGCAGGAGCCGGCCGTTCGGCAGCTTTGGCTTTGCCATGCTGCGGCCTGGACTGAGCATGCTGACGGACATGGGTGTCTTCCTGAGCTATGATCGCATTTCAAGAGCAGTTGTTCGCGCCGGATGCGGGCGCGAACGGGTTTGGCAGGGAAGTCCGCGAGAGATCTTCAGCCGTTACTGAGCGAAGAGCCCTTCCAGCTGCTCCATCATCTGCGCCGAGGTGATCTGGCCGGTCAGCGCCTGCTGCATGGCTGTTTGCCATGCCGTGTTGACGAATTCCGAGGTCGCGGTGTTCTGCGGCAGCACATGGGCGAACGGCAGAGACTGGACCGTTGCATCGACGAAGCGGCGCTCATGCAGCGTCCAATGCGCCGAACCGCTCTTCGTCACCGTCATCTGGCCGGTCGCCTTGTTGAACTGGACATTGTTGTCTCCTTCCGCGAGGAAGGAGATCCACTTCCAGGCTGCGTCCTTGACCTGCGAGGCTGAGAAGATCGCCAGCGACTCATCGCCATATGAGGTCCACTGGCCGCCGCCGCATTTCGGCACTGGAACAGCCGAAACCTTGTCGCCGAGCGCCTTGACCAGATCGTTCGAGGAGCCGATGTGATGGATCGTCATTGCAGTCTTGCCCGCCTTGAAAGCGGCAATGATTTCCTGGAAGCCGTCATTCGGCGCCGAGGGCGGAATGACCTTATCCTTCTGGAAGAGATCGACCAGCCACTGGTTGGCGGCAACCGCCTCCGGCTTGGTGAGGCCGCCCGGCTTCAGCTCGGCACCTTGTGAGAGCACGAAGGCGCCCCACTGATCCCAACCGCCCTTGCCGCCGCGCAGGCCGAAGCCGTAGACATCAGGTGCCTTGGTCAGCTTGATGGCGGCGTCGCGGAACTCCTCACATGTAGTCGGCGGTTTCAGGCCGGCGGCCTGGAACAGGTCCGTGCGATAATAGAGGTAAAGCACGACATACTGGATCGGCAGATAATATTGTTTGCCATCCGGTCCCTTGTTGATTTCGAGCAGGTTGTCGAGCAGGTCCGCCTTGCCCGGCCAGGCGTCGATGCGGTCGCCGATCGGTTCGAGGGCGCCCATTTCGGCAAGGCGCGGCTGGGCGAAAAGCTTCACCATGGCCGCGTCAGGCGCGTTGCCGCCGACGATCGAGGTGTAGAGATTGTCGTAATAGCTGTTCCACGGCACGTTTTCGGCATCAATGGTGATACCGGGATTGGCCTTCTCGAACTTTGCGACGAGATCGCCCATCGGATTTTCCGGATTATCGAAGTGATACCAGAAATGCACCGTTTCGGCATAGGCGGCACTTGCCGCCAGGCTCGACGCCAGCGCGGCGCCGAGAGCCAGACTCTTCAGAAACTTCTTCATTCTCTCCTCCTCCTGACGGTCACATGCGATCCGTCATCTCCTTTGCCTTTTGAGCTGCGGCCGAAAGCGCCTCCCGCGCAGCGGCCAGATCGATTGTGTTCTGCAAAAATCCATGCGTGACACCGGGCGTGACCGTAACCGTCTCGCTGCGCCCGAGCGATTGCAGGCGCTGATGCAGGATCAGCGTGTCCGAGAGCAGCGGATCGACAGCCGCTGCCATGAGGTGCAGCGGCGGCAGAGCCGCAAGCGCGTCGTCTGAAGCGGTCAGGGGGCAGGCGAGTGGATCGTGCCCGACATCGCGATCGCCCACATACCATTGCCAGTAGCGCTGCATCTTACCGCGCGTCAGTCCTGGTCCCTCGGCAAATGCACGATAGGAGGGCGTGGTGAAATCGCGGGCGAATGTGCCGTAAAACAATAGAGCGCCAGCAAGCACGGGCCGATCGGCCTGTTGTTGTTCGTGGAGAATGGCCGCAAGTGCCAGATTGGCGCCGGCTGAATCACCCGCGATGACGATCGGCCCTGCTTCGACGCCGAAGATATCGGGAGACGACTGCAGTTTGCGCAGGCAGGCGATGACATCCATCAGGCCGGCAGGATAAGGATGCTCCGGAGCAAGGCGATAGTCGGGCACCAGCACGGCCATGCCCGTCTCCTGTGCCAGCACGCGAGCGCAGCGCTCATGGGTCTCCGGCGAGCAGAAGGCGAAGCCACCGCCATGAACGAAGAGAAGAGTGCCGGGTATTTTCGCGCGCGGAACCAACAGGCGAATTCTGATGCGCGCGGAGCCGAGTGTCGCGTCCGGTTCGATCCAGATTTCCCGCGCCGATTCCATCGGCGGCAGGTCGAGGTTCCAGCGACGGTTTGTTTTTTCCGATTGCACTCGGCCTTCGGTCGGAAGCAAGGTCGTCACATCGGGCAGCGGTCCGTCCTCGGCGGCGACGCGAGCGAGGAGTGCGGCCATCTCAGGTGAAAGAAGGCTGATGTCGGCACCTGGCGCACTCATTGTGTGGCGTCCGGAAAGACATCGGGACCTAGATCGACGATGGTCGCGATATGATGATGGAGCGCCGCGACCGATCTGGCAGCGTCGCCGCTTTCAATTGCCTCTATGATCGAGGCATGCCGCTGGGCCGTGGCCACGAGATCGCGCGGCGTCGTACTGCGCGAAATCTTGAAGCGGTGATTGTGGACCAGACAGCGATGCAGAATGGGGTCCAGCGCCGGTAAGCCGGCATCTTGGAAAATCCGACGATGAAAATCACGGTCGCAGGAAGCAAGCTCAAGCTCGTCGCCTTGACGGGCCGCGTCCATCATCTCTTCCAAAAGCTGGCGCAGATCGCTCAGTAAGGTCCGGCTTGGGGCTTTGAGAACGCGCGTGATGCCGTTGCATTCGATCTGCTGGCGAACACGGAACATCTCGATTGCCTCATCGGCAGTGCATGCGGAAACCTGGGTGCCGCGATGGCCCTGGCGCAGAACAAGACCTTCTTCCTGCAACTGCAGCAGAGCCTCGCGCACGGTGCCCTGGCTGCAGCCGAAATGGGCAGCAAGATCGAGCTCCGTCAGTGCGGTGCCGGCGGGCAATGCCCCGAGCAATATGTCTCGCTTCAGCGCGTTGAACGCACCGGTGGACTTTGCCGGTTTTGCGGCGGCCTGCCTGCCTGCTTGTCTGGCGGGAAAATAAGACATCGATCTCGCTTCATATATTTCCGTTTGCATGCGCTATCATTATTGATATTGATATCGATAATTAAGGTCAAGTGCCTAATTGACATCAGGGAGGATACGGCGTGACGGCAATAAGTTTGAAGAAGATCAGGAAATCCTATGGTTCGCTGCAGGTCATCCATGATGTCGACATTGACATTGCGAGTGGGGAATTCCTGGTTCTCGTTGGACCTTCGGGCTGCGGGAAATCGACCCTACTGCGCATGATCGCAGGGCTTGAGGAGATCAGCGCCGGCACGCTTGATATCGGTGGCCGGATCATGAACGATCTGCCGCCGGCCGAGCGCGACATTGCCATGGTGTTCCAGGACTACGCGCTCTATCCGCACATGAGCGTCCATGAGAACATGGCCTTCGGCCTTAAGATGCGCGGCGCCGATGCCGCGGGCATCGAAAATCGTGTCTCTCGTGCCGCCGATATTCTGAAGATCGAAGCTTTCCTCGATCGTCGGCCCGCGCAGCTTTCCGGCGGACAGCGCCAGCGCGTCGCCATGGGGCGCGCCATCGTGCGCGAGCCAGCCGCCTTTCTTTTCGATGAGCCGCTCTCCAATCTCGACGCCGCCTTGCGCGTCGAAATGCGGCTGGAGATCGCCAAGCTGCACAATCGCATGAAGGCAACGACCGTCTACGTCACCCATGACCAGGTCGAGGCAATGACGCTGGCTGACCGCATCGTCGTCATGAACGGCGGCGTGGTCGAACAGATCGGCGCGCCACTCGAACTCTATCACCGCCCGGCCAGCCTCTTCGTCGCTCGTTTCATTGGGAGCCCGACCATGAACACCGTTCCGGCAGAGGTGTTGTCGCCAAACGGCATGGTCGCGGTCTTCGGCAAGACCATCGCTCTTGAGAACGCAGGATATGCGGCGCTGCCGAAAGGCGAGATCGTTCTGGGGATCAGGCCGGAAGATTTTATACGGTGTAACGCGGAGGAAGCATGGTTTAGCGGTGAACTCGTGGTAGCGGAGCGCCTCGGCAGCCAGACCTATGGCTATGTCGAAGTCGGTCACAGCCGCATGCTGAGCGTGGAATTTCCGCGCGAGACGACAATTGCTATCGGCGAAACCATTCATGTCAGAGGTGACATGGCCCATATCCACCTTTTCTCGCGGGAGACTGAACGGCGCCTCGATTGAGTCGCCGGCTACCTGGCGTTCAAAGGTTAGACAAGCGACGCTTGCAAGCAGACGAGAGCCCTGTCGTTCGGCGCAGTCGACGCGCTCCCGTTGTCGCAGGTGGCGGGTCGGCATCAGAGGCGGGCGAGGCCCCGAAGGCCTAGGGACCAAACGAGCGGTGATCCGACGGGCTCACGTGACGACATCGTCAATATCGCCCGGTCGCCCGTGCGGCTGGGCAGGTGGAAAGCCCATAGTTGCCAGGAAGCTTCCGCTAGGTCACCAAGTCTACGCCCAGGACATTATTTGTTCGTCCTTCCACGTTGGCGGGGATCTATGCCTCCTTGAGGCGTTGTATCGTTCGACACATCTCCTTCGACGGTATTGTCACCTTGGAGTTCTTTATCGTCGGGAGGCGACTGGATTCCACGCGATCTCTTGATACCCGGATCGTCGGTCAAATCGAGATCGGACGGTTTGCTCGTCTTGCTGTGTTTTGAAGAGGTCATGACGGGTTCTCCTGGGTTTCCCTGAGCGGTTGGCGATTTTTGAAACGACGACTGTCACCGCCTCGTGCATTGGTCGTCGTTTCTGGCGTAGCCATGATCAGTCTCTTTTTGGGAACTATTGATCGTCCGGGCTGTGGTTGCTCTCATGAGCCTCCAGCCGTGTGCGCCTCTCTGCTTCTCCGATCACGGCTTACCGCTGGTCCAGCTTCGGAACTGGGTTTCGAACCAGTGACGGACGCAAAAGTTCCGCGTGGTGGAAGGTTGTCTGTGCATTGCCAGTCCCTCTCGCGAAAACGGTTCGCCGAGAAGACAGAGGGGAAATAGCAATGCTAACCGGATTATCGGCAGTGGCGGATCGGCTTTCATCTCAAGATCGATCAGAGCAACTTCCAGTGCGGCGAGGCCAAACCTGGTACCCGCCGAGTTACGGAACATTCCAGTGCAGCCGGAGTTCGGGGGTAACGGCTTTTTTGCTGCCGGGCCTGTCACATGTTGGACGTGGTCTGATGGCAGCGCTCGGTGCGCCTGCGGGAGACATCACAATGGCCCAGGATATGATCACTCACAATCCTCACAGTACGGCCAGTATTGCCGGTCATCCGATCCATGCAATGTTTGTACCGTTCCCGATCGCTTTTTTCGTCGCGACTTTCGTCTGCGACCTCATCTTCTGGCGAACCGGCAATACAGCCTGGGCTACCGGCTCACTCTGGTTGCTCGGAGCCGGTCTGGTGATGGCCGCGCTCGCCGCGCTTGCCGGCCTCGCCGACGTATTGGGCGACGTCCAAATCCGCAGCCTTCAGGACCTATGGCTTCATGCCGGCGGCAACGTCTTCGTCGTCGTGATCGAGCTTTACAACTGGTACTCGCGATATGTCCACGCAGAGGCGGCGGTAGTCCCGATTGGCCTCGTCCTGTCGCTGGCCGTTGTCCTCATCCTCATGTTCACCGGTTGGAAAGGATGGGGAATGGTCTATCGGCATCACGTCGGCGTCGTCTTCTTCACGGGCACGGCGGGCGAGCTGGCGGACCCAGCGACCGTCGGTGCGTTCTATTTTGCCGCGGCGGAGGGCGAAGAATACCTCTGGGCATTCTGGCGGTTGGGCTCGCTGGAAGAATTGGTGGCGACCTGGCCTACCCGAACGCCACCGGAACAAGCCGAACGCGCGCGAGGCTGGTGGAGACCGACGCTCGATGAGCTGCGCATTGCCCGGCGCGATGCCAAATCGAGGCGACGCGCCAAACCGCGCAAGCGGACGGACAATTCTTCCGGCGAGAGAACGGCGGAAAGTTCCTGAAAAATCCCGAGCTTGCGCCGATTAAACCGCCCGGCTTTTTCGGGCTGCTATAGCACCTCGTCGGACTTCCAGTTCGCCGGTCCGCGAAATTCGATGCCATATCGTTCCGCAAGCTGCAGCAGTCGATCCATATGATCCGGCATGCGCAACGCCTGCGCGGCCGCCTCGACGAAAAATTCTTCCATGCCGCCAGGCGTCAGAATAGTGAGGTTGCGTCCGCGAGATGTACCGGCCACCCGGAAAGTATGCGGCACGCCCCGCGGCAGGAAGATCGGTCTGCCGGACGCGATCGGGACAATCTCACCATTCAACCAGAATTCATAATCGCCCTCGATCACATGGATCACTTCATCCTCATTGTGATGAATGTGAACCTGCGGCCCACCACCTGCAGGTACAGTGCTTTCAAAAACCCCGACGATTCCCCCACTTTCAAACCTTCCGACATTGATAGTGTAGCTCGTGTCCAGGTGACGGTGCGCGAAGTTTGCGAGATCATGCCCATCAGCCGATGGGAGCAAGACCGGTACGATCGATCCAGCACTTGCACGCTTCGGTCTGTCCCGTCGTGTCATGGTCACGGTGCCGCATTTCCAGGCGGTCGCACTTGCCGTTGAAGCGAGCGAAATGCTTGGCAGTATACCGGTTCATTTCGCTCGCATGTTGTCTGGTCGGCTAAAGCTCGATGTGTTCATGCCGCCGATGGACTCGCCGAAAATGAACGTGACCATGTATTGGCTCCGTCGCTTCGATCGCGATCCGGGAAGTGCATGGCTGCGCGATCAGATCGCCGACGTGCTCGGGGGCGGCAGTGGGCCAACGACCGCGGCGAGTATCGATGCCGGTCCATTCTAGAGTGAGCTTTTCGCGCAAGAGAGCCGGGTTGAGGCCCGGCTCTCGATGCCGTTACTTTTTCGCGGCCTGAGCGGCGTACATGTAACTGTCGTAGCTGTACTCGGCAACGCGGAACCATTCGAAGCTCTCGTCGCGAAATTTCTTCCATGCCGGATAGATCTTTGCCCAGGCCGGATGCTTCTGGCTGTACTCGCCATAGAGCTCGAAGGAGGCCTTGTAGGCAGCGTCCATGACGTCGCGGGGCAGGGGGCGCAGCTTCACCCCCTTGCCGACAAGCGAGCGGATCGCTGCCGTGTTCTTCACATCATAAAGTGCCTGCATGTTAACATTTGCGGCCTTGCAAGCCGTATCGAGGGCCGCCTTGTAAGTATCAGGCAATCCTTCGTACTGCGCCTTGTTGATGAAGAAATGGATGGTTAGACCGCCTTCCCAATAGGCCGGGTAGTAATAGTTCCGAGCGATCTGGTAGAAGCCGAGCTTTTCGTCGTCGTAGGGACCAATCCATTCGGCAGCGTCGATCGTGCCGCGCTCGAGCGCCGGATAGATGTCCCCGCCAGGAAGCTGCTGCGGAACGACGCCAAGGCGCGACATGACTTCGCCGGCAACGCCTGCGATACGCATCTTGACACCTTTCAGGTCCGTGACCGACTTGATCTCGTTACGGAACCAGCCACCCATCTGGGCACCGGTCGCGCCGCCCGGGATACCGACTACGCCATAGTCCGACAGGAACTCGTTGTAGGCTTCGTTTCCGCCGCCGTGGTAGAGCCAGGCGTTCTGCTGACGACCATTCAGGCCGAAGGGGATGGTTGACCCGATGGCAAATGTCGGATCTTTCCCCGTGAAATAGTATCCGCAGGTATGAGCGAGTTCGACGGTATTGGACTTGACGGCATCGAGGGCCTGCGCCCCCGGCACAAGCTCGCCTGCCTGGAAAACCTGGATCTGGAACTTACCATCAGTGATCTTGTTCAGCGCATCGGCCATCACCACCGCGCCGCCGTAGATCGTGTCGAGGTTGTTTGGGAAGCCGGACGTCAAGCGCCAACGCAACGTCGGTGCACTCTGAGCGATTGCCGGGGCGGCAAGCGAAGCGCCTGCGACAGTGGCAGCACCCGCCAGTGTGCCTTTCGTCAAGAAACCTCTGCGGCCTATATCTTTCGTCATGATTTTCCTCCTCTATGGTTTGGCACTGCCGTGTGGATCACGGCAGCGATCTGGATTCGTCGGCTGCGAAAGTCAGGGATTTGTTCCATTCTGCTCCGGCGCGCCGAAGCTTGGAGTCGGGGATCCGAAATCGGGTGCAGGCGCGTCGAAGGCAGGCGGCGCGGTCTCTCCTCCGGTCGGCTCGGCTCCGAACGGGGCTGCCGGCGTACCGAATGGGTTTGCGCCATCTTCGCCCGGCATCGGTACGTTGAGCTCGATCGTCGACGGATCGACGGCCACACGGCCCGACTTGTAGTGCGTCACGAGTTGCGGGAAGGCGATGACAACGATCACTGTGGCGAGCTGGATGCCGAGATAGGGCAGGGCACCCATGTAGATCTGCCCAGAAGTGACCGGCTGGATCGTTGTGCCGGTGACCCTGTCCTTATAGGCTCGTGTAGGTGCGACCGATCGCAGATAAAAGAGCGAGAAACCGAAGGGCGGATGCATGAACGATGTCTGCATGTTGATCGCCAGCATGACGCCGAACCAGATGAGATCGATGCCAAGGCTGTCGGCCACGGGAGCAAGCAGCGGAATGATGATGAAGGCGAGCTCGAAATAATCGAGGAAGAAAGCCAGGAAAAACACGAGCAGGTTTGCGACGATCAGGAAGCCGACTTCGCCACCTGGGATGGATGTCATCAGATGTTCCACCCAGACATGGCCGTTGACGCCGTAGAAGGTCAGCGAGAACACGCGCGCGCCGAGCAGAATGAAGATGACGAAGGATGATAGTTTCGCGGTCGCATAGAGAGCCGACTTGATCATCGCCAGATCGAGACGGCGATTGATGGCAGCGAGTGCCAGTGCGCCGACAGCGCCCATGGCGCCGCCTTCCGTTGGCGTCGCAAGACCGATGAAGATCGTGCCGAGGACGAGGAAGATCAGAACCAGCGGCGGGACGAGCGAGATGATTACGCGCTGCACCAGCTTCCAACCCTTGAGCGAGCGCGCCGCCGCCGGCAATGCCGGAACGCTTGGCGGGCGAATGATCGACATCGTGATGATGTAGAGGGCGTAGGCGGCAACGAGCAGCAGGCCGGGGACAAGCGCCCCTTTGTACATGTCGCCGACCGACCGGCCGAGCTGGTCGGCAAGGATGATCAGGACGAGGCTTGGAGGAATGATCTGTGCCAGGGTGCCTGAGGCTGCGATCGTGCCTGCGGCGACGCGCCTGTCATAGCCGTAGCGCAGCATGATCGGGAGCGAAATCAAGCCCATCGAGATGACCGATGCGGCAACGACCCCCGTCGTAGCGGCGAGAATTGCGCCCACGAAGATCACTGCGAAGGCAAGACCGCCGCGAACTGGTCCGAATAGCTGCCCGATCGTGTCGAGCAGGTCCTCGGCCATGCCGCTTCGTTCGAGGATCAGGCCCATGAAGGTGAAAAACGGGATCGCAAGCAGCGTCTCGTTCGACATTTGCCCAAAGATGCGATCCGGAATTGCGCCGAAAAGATTGACGGGCAGCAGTCCCATTTCGATGCCGATGAAGCCGAAGATAAAGCCGACGAAGGCGAGCGCGAAAGCGACCGGATACCCAAGCAGGAGCACGACGATCAGCGACAGGAACATGATCGGCGCAAGATTTTCCGCAAAGAATGCAAACATGATGATGTTCCCGGCCTTAGAGGGTCTGTGCTTCGGCGTCGGCAAGAGCGATCGCATCGGGCAAATCGCCACGAAGGATCGCGATCCGCTTGATGAGTTCGGAGACGCCTTGAAGCGCGAGCAGCCCGAAGCCGAGCGGGATCATCGCCCAGACCGGCCAGAGGATAAGACCGCCGGTATTGTTCGAGATTTCACCGGTCGAGAACTTTTCGACGACGGTCGTCCAGGAAAGGTAGATGGTGATGAGGCAGAACGGAAAGAGGAAGAAGATCGTGCCGAGAACCTCGATCCAAAGCTGGACCCGGCGCGACAGGTGACCATAGACAAGATCGACTTTAACATGCTCGCTGCTCATCAGCGTCCAGGCCGCCGCAACCAGAAATGCGGCAGAGAAGAGATACCATTGCGCCTCCAGCCAGGCATTTGAGCTGAGATTGAACAGTTTGCGCGTCGTCGCATTGATGGCGCTGATCAGAATGGCAAGCAGCAGGAGCCAGGAAACTGCTTTGCCTAAGAAAGTGTTGATCGCGTCTATCGTGCGCGACAGCGTCAAAAGTCCAGCCATGAAATCCTCCCGAGGCGGCGCGCGCGGCGGCCCCCCAAAGGACACCTACGGACTGCGATACACGGGCGCAACATTCGCAAACCGTAATCTGATGGTCGCTACCCAGTAGTGGGTAGGGCGGTCAGAGCGCCGAGATCAGGCCATGCTCGATCGCAATGCGTGTCAGATCGGCTGTGGTGGAAACGCCAAGCTTGCGCTTGATCGTTTTGCGGTGCGTTTCGACCGTCGCGACGGACAGGTCGAGCAATGCCGCAATCTCCTTATTGCTGCGCCCCATGGCAAGATGCGCGAGGACCTCGCGCTCGCGCACCGTGAGCGGGAAGGCACTACTCTCCGCCTTTCGCTTTTGTTGAAGGAGAACCTCAGACACGCCGGTGGAAAAATAGGTTCCACTTGCCGCGACAGTTTCGATCGCTCTCACGATCTCTTCGTTAGGAACATCCTTTAGGATGTAGCCGGACGCTCCCCTCAGGACCGATGCGGAAATATATTCGCGGCTGTCATGCATCGACAGCATCAAGACCCTTGTGGATGGAGCTTCCCTTTTGAAGAGTTCAATGGCGTCTATGCCGCTGATCTGCGGCATGTTGATGTCAAGGAGAACGATGTCGGGGGCCAGCCCTGCCACAATGTCCAGTCCCGATCGAACAGCGCTTGCGGTGCCGACGACTTTGATATGTTCATAGGTTTCGAGGATCGCGCGCAGGCCTTCGAGGACCAGCGGATGGTTGTCGACAAGGACGACGGAGATTTCTCGTTTTATGTTCATGCTGCCTTCGACGCCGGCGGCCTCACGTTCGCAGATCTCGGGAACATCGCAGTCAGCGCGGTGCCTTGTTCGTTGGTCTGGACGATCAAAATCCCCCGGAAATGCGCCATCCGTTCCTGCATGTTTCTTAGCCCCAGTCCACCAGAATAGGTCTGGCCTCCATCGGCCGCTTTTTTGCTGAAGCCAACCCCGTTATCCGCGATCGACATGCGCACGCGGCCCTTGGTACTCCAGATCCTGATTGCCACCTGAGAGGCACCGGCATGTCGTTCAACATTTGAAAGTGCCTCCTGTGCGATCCGATAGAGTGCAGTGTTGGCTTCGGGTTTGAGCGTGTCGAGTGTCGAGGATTCGACAGATACCGCAATCCCTGTCCGCTCTTCGAAGTGATTTCCAAGAGACGTCAAAGCGGCGCTCAGCCCGAGATCATCGAGAACACGAGGTCTCAATTCATGCGACAGATCCCTGACCTCCTTGATCGCTCCATTTAATGCGTCGATTCCCCGGTCGATCGCGGCGCCAGCGTCGGCGGTGTTTGCCCTCACCTTTCGAGAGGCGAGATCAAACACATAGCGGACCCCGACCAGGTTTTGTGAGACGCTATCGTGCAGTTCTCGGGCAAGCCTTGCCCGCTCTTCCTCTTGTGTGTCGATGATACGCTGCGTTAGCAGCTTTTGTTTGCCATCAGCCAATCGGCGTTCGTGAAGAGTGATCCACATGCAGGTCGCAAAGACCAGGAGAACCGACGGAATGGCGATGAGTGTCACGATGACAAAGGTGCGCCTGATGCTCTGCTTCAGGTCCGCCTTGGCGGTGGCGGTCTGGGCAAAGACGTCATCGAGATAGACGCCGGTACCGATCATCCAGCGCCATTTATCGAGGCCGGCGGCAAAGGAAAGTTTGTCGGCCATCGATCCGCTGGAAGGCTTTTCCCATTTATATTGATGCAATCCTCCGCCTTCTTTTGCCTTGGCGATAAGGTTCGCGATCACCTGGTCACCGTCGGGATCAGTGAGGTCAAGCCAATTGTGTCCCGGCCTGAACGATTGGCGAGGGTGAACGATATTGTTGCCGTCGTAGTCGTACACGAAGAAATAGCCGTCCTGTCCGTAGTCGAGAGACGTCAATATCCGTCGTACCTGCTCCTTCGCCTTCTCATCGTCCGGCGCCGCTTTGTCGTAAACCTCCTTGATCGCCGACAGAGCCAGGTTTGTAAGATTGAGAAGCTCGGTCTCCTTCGCCCGCAGCATGTTGCGTTCAAACGCGTCGATACTGCTCTGGGCCAAAGTTGAAGACTGCCAAGTGGTAAAGGCTGTGATCAGGGCGATAGCCAGCACCAGTGGAAGAACCGCAAGCGCAAGGATTTGATGACGAAGTTGCAAGGTGAGGCCTCTCGTGAAGGGAGGAGATTAGTTCGTCTCTCCCATTCGACTCAAGCTTTGAATTTTGAGCCTTGACGGCGGCCGACCGCCGGCCGGCGTCGGTCGTCGGATCAGCATCCGCACTCGACACGCTGGGTTCGCCTCTCTCTGAGGGTGGCTCGAACCCAATGCGGGAACTTTGGTCGTCGGCAATCGTTGGCGCTCGCAGAAAGGAGAATCTCCATGCCCGCAAAATCGAAAGCCCAACAGAAAGCGGCCGGCGCCGCCCTGTCTGCCAAACGTGGCGATACACCGAAAAGCAAGCTCAAGGGTGCCTCCAGACAAATGGTCGATTCCATGAGTGAGAAGCAACTGGAAGAGTTCGCCTCGACCAAGCGCAAAGGAAAACCGCAGCACGCGTCGCACTGATCCGTCGCTGCGGCGAGTAAGGTTTGCCGCTGGCAGAAGCGGCCCGCAACCGGATCGATCGGCCAATGCAGGAAAGGACGGTGTCTGCACCATGTGACGCGCTCGGGGAACAATTGCCGGCGCTGTAGATCTACCGACTTTCAAGCCATCGGAAGAGAAGGAAATCAACCAATGCAGCACATTTCGCCGGACATGAAATCTTGCATCGAGGCCTGCCTGGCTTGCTACAGCGAATGCCTGTCGACGGCCACGGGACATTGCCTGCAGCTGGGTGGCAAACACGTCGAGCCAGCGCATTTCAAGCTGATGATGGCGTGTGTGGAGATCTGCCGGACGTCGGCGCATTTCATGCTTATCGGTACGGAACATCATAAGCACACGTGCCGCGAGTGCGCGGAAATCTGCCGCCAATGCGCTGCCGATTGCGAACGTATCGGCGACATGGAAAGTTGCGTTGAGGCATGTCGCAGATGCGCCGAGAGCTGCGAGCAAATGGCGGCCTAGTCTTGGTCAGGCCCCCTGGCCGATACTTTCGGATCGATGCGCTGCGCTCCCCGCTTCGTGGCCTTGGTCGATGAATGCCGACCGGGCCTGTCATGACTGTTACATGAAGCTGGCCTCGAACAGCTCGCGGGAGTAGGTTTCGTGGGTCGTTCCCGTTTCGAGATCGCTTTTTGAAAGCTCGTCGATGAAGCGGCCATCCTTCATGACCAGCACGCGGCGGTGAGTTTCAGTGCCTGGTCGCAGCGACGATCGGCTGTACTGCCGCTCTCATGCTCTCCGGCGTCGTGCCGGTGACGATGACGCCAAGAAGAGGAGCTGCGATACCTGCATCCCTCAGCTTCGTCATATCATCCGGCACAAACCTCTTTTGGCTTGGGGCGATGACCGGTATGCCCGCCTTGCTCGCGATCGCCCGGTAGCGGGAGAGATCGGTCTCGTCGAGCAGCTTTCCGTAATCGGCAAAGGAAGCCACCGAAGCCTCCATCATGGCGCCGGGAATGGCAAGAATCCGCCGCAAATCATCATCTGTGCTCGCCTCTCCAAGCGCGGGAATGGGCCGCAGCTTCGACTGTAGCAGATGCGGCTGCATATCGCTGAAATAGAGATTGAAGCCCTCGAAGCCGAGATCGGCGAGCGCGTCCATCTCCTGTGGACTCGGAACATTTTCCTGCCCGGCCATGACGAGAAGTGGAACGCCAAGCGTCGCAAGTTCCTCGAAGAACGGCCGTTCCTCGGTAAAACTGCCGAAGGTCGTGCCAGTGGCGCGATGATAGGCGTTGAGATGGACCTTGATCGCAAATGCACCCGCCTCGATGGCCGCCTTGGCGAGCTCGAGATCATGACGCGCAAGCGACACGATGACAGGAAATTCGCCGTTTCGTAGTGCCCTGGTAAGCCTGGTTTCCGGATAGGTCGGCATGGGAACGGCCTCAGTTCAGACGCTGGCCACCATCGGCGGCGAAGAGGTGGATATTAGAAAGCTCCGGGCGAACGCGTATTGTCGCGCCGGAAGAGAGCGAGACACGTTCGCGAAAGACGCCGGTCACCTGCGTTTTGCCGAGCCTCATCGTCACTTGGGTTTCCGAGCCCATCGGTTCGACCAGGACGATCTCCGCCGGCACGCCAGCGTCATCGAGTGCGAAATGTTCCGGCCGGATACCGTAAACAGCCTTACGCTCTTCCAGTCCAGGTGCGGTTTGCGGCAACGGCAGGACGATGCCGGGTGCCGCAAAGCCTTTGTCGGTGATTGTGCCGTTCAGGAAATTCATGGATGGCGATCCGATGAAGCCGGCCACAAACTGATTGGCCGGGCGGTCGTAGAGATCGAGCGGCGCCCCAATCTGCTCCACCCGCCCTGCATTCAGCACGACGATCTTGTCGGCCATGGTCATAGCCTCGACCTGGTCATGGGTGACGTAGATCGTCGTTGTCTTGAGCTTCTGATGCAGGCTCTTGATCTCGCCACGCATGACGACGCGTAGCTTGGCGTCGAGGTTCGACAATGGTTCGTCGAAAAGGAAGACCTGCGGATTGCGAACGATCGCACGGCCCATCGCGACACGCTGGCGCTGGCCGCCGGAGAGCTGGCGCGGATAGCGATCGAGAAGATGGGACAGGCCAAGGATGTCAGCCGCCCAATTCACGCGTTCGGTGATCTCTGTCTTGCTGGTGCCGCGATGCTCGAGCGAGAAACCCATATTGGTCGCAACCGTCATATGCGGATAGAGCGCGTAGTTCTGGAAAACCATGGCGATGTCGCGATCCTTGGGATCAAGATCGTTGACCACTCGGCCGCCGATCTGGATCGTCCCGCCGGTAATCGTCTCGAGCCCGGCAATCATCCGAAGCAGCGTGGACTTGCCGCAGCCGGATGGACCGACCAACACGACGAATTCGCCGTCACGGATCCCGAGATCGGCGCCGTGGATGATGTCGAGAGCACCATAGCTCTTGCGGACGCGGGAAAGGGTAACTTCAGCCATTGGAAAATCCGGTTCTTCAGCCCTTGAGGCCGGTATGCGCGAGCCCTTCGACGAAATGCTTCTGCGCGATGATGAAGACGATGAGGACGGGTAGTGCCGTCAGCGTTGCGGCAGCGAGCTGGATGTTCCACATCGGCCCGCCATAGGCATCGGTATATTGGGTAAGCGCCTGGGGCAGAGTGAACTTGTCCGCGCTCGACAGGAACACGATCGGCTCCAGGTAGAGGTTCCAGGAATGCAGGAAGGTGAAGATCGCCACCGAAGCCAGCGCCGGCCTTGCAAGCGGCAGAGCGATTTTGCGGAAGATCTTGAAACGTCCAAGGCCGTCGACGCGTGCCGCCTCTTCCAGCTCGGCCGGCAGCGTGACGAAAAACTGCCGCATGACGAATGTGGCAAAGACGCTCGGCGCACCAAAGATCGGCACCAGGATCAGTGGCCAATGCGTGTTGACCATGCCGGCCTTCAGGAACATCTGGAAGAGCGGCACGATCGTCACTTCCGAAGGGATCAATAGCCCGAGCAGCACGATCATGAAGATCGTGTTGGCGAAGGGAAACTTGATACGAGCAAACGCGTAGCCGGCCATCGATGAGACGATCATCGTGCCGATCGTTACGATGGCGGCGATATAGGCAGAATTCCAGTATTGCGTCACGAACGGCTGCAGCTCAAAGACCTTGCTATAGGTCGTCCAGTCATAGCTCTGCGGCACGATCTGCGGCGGGAAGGCGAAAATATCGCTGATCGGCTTCACGGAGGAGGTGACCATCCACCAGGTCGGGAAGACGAAGGGGATGAGCAGCACGCACATCAGCCCGTAAAGAAAAACCTTCATGCGCGGAGAGATCTCAGCTTTCATAAAATACGATCCTCTTGCGCAATTGCCACTGGGCGAAGGTCAGTAGCGCGACGATCAGGAAGAGCAGGATCGACAATGTCGAACCGTAGCCGAAGAAATGGAACTGGAAGGCCTGCTGGTAGAGATAGTAGACGAGCACCGTCGTCGAGAGGCCTGGCCCGCCCTGCGTCAACACTGCGATCTGCGCGAAGACCTGCAGCGATCCGACGATGGTGATGATCGACGTCAGGAGGATGGTCGGGCTGATCAGCGGCAGGGTGATGCGGCGGAACTGTTTGAAGCGCGGAGCACCATCGATGCGGGCCGCCTCGTAGAGTTCGTTCGGTACGCCCTGGAGGGCCGCGAGAAACAGGATCATGTTGAGGCCGACATTCTTGAACACCTGGACGATGATGACCGAGATCATCGCTGTGGTTTCACTGCGCAGCCAGTTCGGTCCCTCGACCCCGAAAAGCTGTAGCATGCCGTTGATGCCGCCATTCTTCTGTAACAGGAATCCCCAGACGATCGTCCAGGCCACAAGCGACACGACCACCGGCGAGAAGAACAGCGTCCGGAAGATGGTAATGCCTGCAAGCTTCTGGTTCAACAGGACCGCGAGCAACAAGGCTAGCGACAGGTTGAGTACCACGAGCCCGGCGGAGAAGATCGCGGTCGAGCCCAGCACCTGCACCAGGTTCGGGTCCTCGATGAGCATCTGGTAGTTCTGCGCGCCCGTATAGGTGAACGTATTGGCGAGCACGTTCCACTCGTGCAGCGAATACCAAAAGACGAGACCGAGCGGGACCAGCACGAAGATGATTATGCCGATCAGCTGCGGAGCGATGAACAGGAAGCCGGCAAGGCTGTCGCGCCGCGCAACCGTCCAGAACGGCGACGAGGACCGGCCCTCCGGTGTTGCGTTGTCTTGTGCGACAGCCATCCTTTGTCTCCTCAGCGCTTGAGCAGCGGGCCGATCTGACCGCAGACCGTCTTGAGCGTGCCGGCAACATCGGCATCCGGGCGCCAGACGGCGTCAAGGCCGGAGCGTACGGTCTGCTGGATCTGGGCAAAGCCTGTATGGCCAGGGATCACCTTGCCGGTCGCAATGCCGGCAATGACGACCTTATCGATCTGCTCCTGGCTGAGCAGCGGATTGGTCTTCTTCAGCACTTCCGCGTTGAGCAGCGATTTGCGGGCAGAGGGGAAGAACTGGCTGAGCTTGGCCGAGTTTTCCGGGTTTGTCATATAGGCGACGAATTCCGCGGCTGTCTTGGCGTTCTTCCCCGATTGCATGACGCCGATACCGGCCTGGCCGATCAGCGCATAATCGCCAGCAGGTCCCTTGGGCAGCGGCACCAGATCCCAGGAGAAGGGCTTCTCCTTCGGCAGGAGCGATGCGCGGCTGATCTGGGTGATGGTCATGGCAGCATTGCCGGCGAAGAAATCGACATTTTCGCCAGGGCCGGGCATCGCCTTCTTGTCGAAGATCGCGTCATGGATGAAGTTGACCGCATCGACCATCGGCTTTTCGGTCATCGTGCAGGTCTTACCGTCGGCGCTCCAGGGTGCAGCACCAAAGCCGTTCCAGATCGATGCGAGGTTCTGCCACATCTGATAGTTGAAGTCGCGGACGATCAGGCCGCCCTTGCCAGTCTTGCCGACGGCGGAAGCTGTTGCAATCGCGTTGTCCCAGGTCCATTCGCCGGTAGCGATCATTTCGGCGGGCGTCTTGGCGCCAGCTGCCTTGATCACGTCATTGTTGACGAAAACGCCGAAGGGCGAGGTGGAGAAGGGGTAGGCATAGAGCGTGCCGTCCTTCTGCCAGCGCTCGGTCGCCGTCGTGCTCACTTCGTCGAGATTGTAACCCGGTGCTGCCTTAAGCGTGTCGGTGAGCGGATAGAGCGCGCCGGAATTGACGAAGTCATAGGCGGCCGTTTCGAAGATCCAGGCCATGTCAGGCGCATTGCCGCCGGCGATCTGGGTGGTGAGCGCCGTCGTATAGGTGTCGAACGGCAGCGACTCGAAGGTCACGGTGACGTTCGGATGATCTTTCTTGAAGTTGGCCGCGATCTCGTTGAAAAGCTTCAGATGCGGTTCTGCTGCGCTCCAGATGGTCATGCGCAGGTTGACGGCGTCTTCAGCACTGACGATACCGCTCCAGGCGAGCGGCACCGTCAGTGCAAGTGCCGCCATTGCCGATTTCAGTCTTCTGTTCCTGTTCATTCCCGTTCCTCCTCCAAAGTTTGGTTATGCTGATGACGCCTCAGTAGGCGGAGATGACCGGCCAGCGGATCTCGATGCCTTCCCGGACGAGTTCCTTCTGAAAATCGTGGAGATGCGCGTTGTTTTCCTGGACCTGATGAGGCTTGAGCCCCTTGTCGAGGCAGTGGGCGGCCAGCATGCCGGCCGCTTCGCCGATGTTCCATTCGACCGGGTGCAGGCGGTAGCAGCCATTGGTGATGTGGGTGGTGCCGATATTCTTGCCGGCCGCAATCAGGTTCGTCATGCGCTGCGGCAGCAGGGCGCCAAGCGGGATCTCGAAGGGGCAGGATGGCACATCGATATAGTTGTCGCCGCCAGTCGAGGGGTGCAGGTCGATGCGGTACATGCCGATGCCGATGCTGTCGCGATAGCTGACCGCGCCCTTGTCGCCGCGCACCGCATAGGAGAGATCCTGTTCGGTGATACGGGTGACCGGCTTGATGCGGCGGCTTTCACGGATATAGGGCGCCATGGCGAGGCCGTGCTCTGTGCCGGTGATATCGCCGCGAAGCCGCAAGCCCTTGTAACCCTGCCCACCATCGATGCGTGGCGCTTCGGTCTGCAGCCAATAGAAGACGGAATAGGAAAGATCGGCCGCCGATTTCAGATGCCGCGCCTTGTCTTCCTCGGACACGTCGATGATGGTTCCGTCCATGTAATCGATCATCGGCCAGTTCACGAAGCAGATGTCGGACTGGTAGAAGCCAGGCTGAAAATTGCCCCGCGCCGCGATGCGGCGGAAGAGCCAGAGATTTTCATCACCGCCGCCCTTGCGTTGGTCGGCATCGACAAGCAGCGGGTTGTCATCGACATTAGGCGTGAAGCTGCGCGTGGTGAATTCCAGCGTGCGAGGGTGCGGCGCAGTGAAACCGAGCAGCGGACCACCCCAGAAATGTGGCTGATACTTGCGCCAGTAGTCATAATTGTCAGGCTTGTCGATCGTCTGGTCGCCGTCAACGCAATCGACGGCAAAGCAGACCGAGACCGCCTGGACATTGTCCGGCTGGGCTTCGGAAGGGGCGCTCGGTTCGCCGGTGTCGGACTGCGCCTCGAAGCCTTTGACATAGTCGGTGCCGGTCATCGGCAGCAGGTCGCCGAGTTCGGTGGCGTCAAGAATGTAGGAGGCCGAAATGACGATCTCGCGGTCGCTATCGCGATGACGCACAGTGATGGAGCGCACGCTGTCACCTTCGACGTCTGCCGAGACTGGACGGTAGGGCTGCAGCACCATTAGTCTGCCGGCGCCGCGATAGGGCATCAGCATCGCCTCCATCACCGCCAAGGTGACGCGCGGCTCGGCGCAGATGCGGCTCACCCAGCCGCCGCCAGGATTGAGATCGCTCCAGGCGCGGGCGCCCTCAGTCAGCGGATAATTGTCGCGATAATATTGCCGCACGCCATTGCGCAGGCGGCGATAGGAGCGCGTGATACCGAATTGCTCGACCCAGGTATGCTCGTCAGAAGGCACGGCCTGGCTCGTCGATTGACCGCCGATCCAGTCGAATTCCTCGGTCATGATGACGCTCTTGCCGGCTCTGCAGGCGCCGAGCGCAGCCGCAACGCCGCCGAGGCCGCCGCCCACCACCAGAATATCTGCACGCATCTCTTTTGCTGCCATGTCTGTCACGTTTTCAGGTCCGTTTCTTTGCTGGTCCGAGGGTTTGGCCCTCGACGGGTTCGCAGGTCAGAAGAATTTGTTCGACGGGCGCGGCACCCTCGATGCGGCGCACCAGCATCGCGGTCGCTTGCCGCCCCATTTCCTCACGCGGAATGTTGAACGAGGTGAACTGCACGTGGCTGCGCTCTGCCCGGACATGGCTGCCGAGCACCACGGCCGAGAAATCGCCAGGAATGGACAGGCCGCGTTCGCGTGCGGCCGCCTCGACACGCACCGCATCGGCCAATTCGACGAAGAACACTGCCGTCGCGCTGCTTGCGACAATCGCATCGAGTGTCTCGACGGCGCTCCGGCCGACCTCGTCCACGTGCAAAACCAGTTCCACTCTTCCCGTTATCGCGTGCGAAAAACCGCGCCAGCGATCGACGATGGACTCGGCTGATCCGCTTGGACCGATGAAGGCAAGCCGCTCATGTCCGAGTGCGAACGCCTTTTCGACCAAGGTCCGCGTGGCGCTAGCGTAATCGCCGCCGACGTAAGGAACAGGCCCGCCAGCGTCCTCACGTCGGCCGATCGCCACGAATGGGTAATCGCCCGTTACAAGCCGCTTGAGTTCGGCCCGATCGAATTCACGACCGAGGACGAGGCAGCCATCGGCGATGCGCAGCCGGTTGCCGTCGGCAAAGATCTTGCGCTCACGGCCGACACCGGCGCCGGTCAGGAGGAGCAGGTCGTAATTCTGCACTTGTGCCTCTTCCTCGATACCAAGCAGGAAAGGCGCAAAGAAGTCCGCCTGCTCGCTCGGAAAGGCCGGCTCGTAGGTGAAAACACCGAGAATGCGATTGAGACCCTTGGCCATCCGACGAGCGATTGGATCGGCGACATATCCCGTCTTGCGAATGACCTCCTGGACGCGCTCGCGCGTCTCCTCGGGAATGCGCGCCAAGGCCGTCGGTGCACCGTTTAGCACAAGCGAAACTGTTGCCTGGCTGACGCCGGCTAGTTTCGCAATATCATGCTGCGTCAAGCGCTTAGTGCCTGCCACGGATACTTCCCCCATCTTCCTTTGATTGCTAATGCGTATTAGCAGCTAATGCGTATAAACAGTATCTACGGTGTGACTGTCAAGGGCGAAATGTGAGACGATTGATGACGTCACCAGAACGTCTGAAAGCACAGAGGATTTCGCATCTGACCTCGCATTCCAGTGTTGGAGGCATCGCCGCTTGCCGATGGCAAGCGCGTCGTGGCCGTATCTGACAACTCACAGTCGGCGCCCGCAGGGCCTACCAAGATGACCAGCGCATCTGAAGGACGAATGACAGCTTACGCCTGCACTTGAAGCCGAGCTGCAAACACTCGTAGAAGAGGCGGATGTCCTATTTCAAGATCACGCCGCACCCAGTACTCGTAGAAGCTGAAGATGCCGAAACCGCTGCATTGAAAGCTCGTCAGCTTATCCTTCACGCTCGAGTCCATAGATACGAGGTCGTTGGACCGGATGGCGCAGCGATCTGGGTGGAGCTTTCGGCGGAAGGTGTTGATGTTGCGTCGCTGAGTGATCGAGCTGCCGATTTGCTGTCTTTGCCCAAGGAGACGGTCCTCGAAGAACCGCAAGTCGTCGTCAAGCGGAGCCTGTTTCGGCGCCTTTTTAATCGGTTCTCTTAAAAATTCCTGGTTTTCGGTCGCGACATCCGTCGACTCCTGGGCAAGATAGCCAACTCTGGATATTCCAACCTGCAAGGCGCGGTATCCTTACGAACGCGGCGGCGGTCATGCCTCGGAACCCCCATGAACGCCGGCCATATCCGGAAAATTCACCCGCCTTGGGCGATCTGGCTAAGTTGTTCCCAAGCGGTTTGCTTTACGCCACTCTTCGTATTCTCCACGGGCATCGTTATGCAGCGGATAGTAGCGCTGCAACGATCCACCCTCCATAAGCTTCGCTCGCGAGAACTCCTCCCACTCGTGATGCTTTTGCGATTCCTCGATTACCTTCGAGGCCATTGCGACTGGAACGACGACCACCCCATCATCGTCGGCGACGATAATGTCTCCAGGGATCACGGTGACACCGCCGCAGGCAATGGGGACGTTGACGGCGTTGGGATAGATGCCGGTCTGCACATGATAGTTGGGCGTCCAGCCGCGCAGCCACAGAGGGAGATCCAGCTTCTCGACATTGGGCCGATCGCGCATGCACCCATCGATCACGATGCCTGCGCCGCCTCTGCCCTTGAAATAGGTCGACATCATATCGCCGAAGACGCCCGAGCTCATGTCGCCGCGCGCGTCGACAACGACAACGTCGCCCTCCTGCGCGTGATAAAGCACATGGCGATGCAACTGCGTCTCCGGATTGGCATATTCCCCCTCGGTGAAGAGGTCCGGTCGCTGCGGCATGAATTGTAGTGTCAGGGCCGGCCCGACGATCGACTTTCCACGATTCTGCGGCACGGGACCGACCATGTGCGGATTGCGGAAGCCCATGTGGCCAAGCGTGCCGGAGACCGTCGCGGCGCCGATTTCCTTCAAAGCGTCGATCAGTTCTTTGGGCGGTCGTGTAATGTCGGGCGTATGCGTCATTTTAGGCTCCGGTGGATGTAACTACCAGTTTGTGACAGAACCGTCGCGGCGTTTCAGGTGAGGCGCTTCCCAGAAACGAAAGCTCTCCGCCTTGACCGCCTCTTCGTTGACCTCGACGCCAAGCCCCGGCAGGTCACTGACCGGATAGTCGGGACCGTCGAGGCGTGGCTGCACGGGGAAGAAGTCGGAATTATCGAAGCCGAGCTTTGCTTCGGGCGCCCTGGTCTCGAGCCAGGCGAAATTCGCTACCGCGGCGGCGAAATGGATTGTCGCGGCCGTGCAGACCGGGCCGAGGGGATTGTGCGGCATCAGGTCCACATAGTGCGCCTCGCTCCAGCCAGCGACTTTCATCGCTTCGGTGAGCCCGCCAACATTGCAAATATCGAGCCGGTTGAATTGATGGATGCCACGCTCGATGTAGGGCAGAAATTGCCACTTGCTGGCAAATTCCTCGCCGATGGCGAACGGGATGTCGGTCATCGTGCGCAGGGATTCGTAGGCCTGGGGCGTCTCGTCTCGTATCGGCTCCTCGAGGAAATCAAGCACGCCACGGCTGAGTTTGTTACAGAAACTCGCCGCCTCTGCCACCGACAGGCGATGATGATAGTCGATGCCGAGAACGACGTCGTCGCCCAGCGCCTCCCGCGCCTTGTTCAGCATGGTTGCGGTCGCGCCGATCGACTCTCGCGGCTCAAACACGTCCTTGCTGTTCTGACCGATAGGGAAGAAGCGGATCGCCTGCCATCCTTGTGCGCGCAGTTCGCGAGCTCGTTCGATGGCGACATCGCCCTCGGCCTCGTCACCCGTCGAGGCGAAGGTGGGAATGCGGTCGCGCTGCTTGCCGCCCAACAGGTCGTAGGCCGGCACTCCTAGCGCCTTGCCCTTGATGTCGTGAAGGGCAATGTCGATGGCGGAAATCGCCGCCTGCAGAACACGCCCGCCTTCGAAATATTGGCTGCGATAAATCTCTTGCCAGATCCGGCCAATCTGCATCGGGTCACGGCCGATGAGAAACTCGCGATAGTGCTCGATCGCGCCGGCCACGGCCTTCTCGCGGCCGCTCAAGCCGCTCTCGCCCCAGCCGAAAATGCCGCTGTCTGTCTCCACCTTGACCAGCATCTGGTTGCGCGTCCCCACCCATACTGGATAGGGCTTGATCGCGGTGATCTTAAGCTTCGACGTCATCCACGCCCTCGTTTTGCACGCATCCGCTGGATCTCAGCTGGCCTTGAGGGCCATTTCAGTTTCGCCGTCGAACAGATGCATCCGCTCCTGATCGAATTCGAGCCAAATCTGTTCGTCCGGCGCGACGGCAATGGTCGGCGGCACGCTGACATTGACGATGGCGCCGGATAGGAACGCCTGTACGAAGGTGACGTCTCCGGTCGGCTCCACCGTATAGGCCTTGGCTGGAACGCTTCCAGGCACCGCGCTCTTGTGCAGCTTGATCGTCGAGTGACGCGCGCCGAGCACGACTTTCCTGGTTGTTGCCCTCGCGACCTTCCGAGCGTTGTGTGGCGAGAGCTCGAGGCGCCAGCCCTCTGCGCTGGTCAGCACATTGCTGCCGTCTGCCGTTGATGCCTCCAGCGGAACAAGGCTCATCGCCGGGCTGCCGACGAAGCTGGCGACGAACATATTCACGGGGTGGGCAAAGACCTGCGCCGGTGAATCGTATTGCTGCAGGTAGCCGCCATTCATCACCGCCATCCTGTCGGCCATGGTTACGGCTTCGAGCTGGTCGTGCGTCACGTAGATGATCGTTGCCTTGAGGTCCTGGTGGAAACGCTTGATCTCCGACCGCATCTGCACGCGCAGCTTTGCGTCGAGGTTGGAGAGCGGTTCATCCATCAGGAAGACTGCAGGATCGCGAACGAGGGCACGGCCGAGAGCCACGCGCTGCTGTTGACCGCCCGAAAGTTCGCGTGGCTTGCGCTCGAGCAGCTGCGTCATGTCGAGCACGCGCGCTGCTTCCTTGACCTTCTTGTCGATCTCGTCCCTAGGCAGTTTGCGCATCTGCAGCGGGAACGCCAGATTTTTGTAGACCGATTTCTGCGGATAGAGCGCATAGTTCTGGAACACCATTGCGATGTCCCGGTCCTTGGGGTCGAGATCGTTGACCACCCGGTCTCCGATGACGATGTCGCCAGATGTGGTGGGGATGAGCCCCGCCACAAGATTGAGTGTGGTTGTCTTGCCGCAGCCTGAAGGGCCGACGAGCGCTACAAATTCGCCGTCGTTGACCGTCAGCGAAACGTCGTTGACAGCTTTGAAGCTGCCATAGGTCTTGACCAGATTTTTGAGGACCACGTGGGCCACGGCAACTCCCCTAGTGCTTGACTGCGCCTTCCGTAAGCGCCCGTACGAAGTATCGTTGCAGGACGAGGAACAGGACCACGACGGGCACGCTCATCATGAAGCTGGCCGCCATCAGACCCGGAAAGTCCGTTGTATTTTCCGAGAAGAAGCGCTGGATGCCGACCGGCAATGTCAATTGCTCGTTCTTGGAGAGGAAGGTGTAGGCGTAGATATATTCGTTCCATGCGCCGATGAAGGAATAGATCGCCGTGGCGATGATACCTGGCGCCGAGAGCGGCATCACGATCAGGACGAAGGCCTGGAACCGCGTCGCCCCGTCGATGCGCGCCGCCTGCTCGAGTTGCACCGGAATGTTGTCGTAGAAACCCTTGAGGAGCCAGATTGCCAGCGGCAGGCCGAATGTAAGGTAGGTGAGGATGAGCGACCCATGCGTGTTCACCAGCCCGATCGCGCGCATCAGGATGAAGAGCGGCACGAGAAAGATCACTGCCGGGAACATGTTCCGAAGCAAGACCGCGAAGAACAGAAAGTTCCGGCCCGGAAAGGTGAAGCGGGAAAACGCGTAGGCCGCAGGAACTGCCACGATCACCGAAAGGATGGTCGTGGCTGTGGAGACGAAAAGGCTATTCCAGAAGAAGCGCAGGAAGTCCTGGCCGACACTGTTTTGCGGATCGAGCAGCTTCTGGTAGCTGGCGAGCGTGGGTTGGTCCGGCCACAATTGCGGCGGGAATTGCATGGCCGCAAAGCCGGACTTGATCGAGGTGCTCAGCATCCAGACCATCGGTAACGCGGTGTAAAGCAGCATGAACACAAGGAAGATGCGTCCGCCCCACCGCCATCCATCGATGCGTATGCGGCGAGGCGCCTGGTCACGATCGGCAGTCCCGGCAATCGTGCTCATTCGCTCCCCTCCTTCTGCTCGTTGCCGGTCAGGGCACGGACGTAGAAGTAGCCGAGCGACATCAGGATCAGGAACAAGAGCACCGAATAGGCGGCTGCCACCCCCCAGCGCTGGCGGCCGAAGGCGAGTTCATAGATGTGGGTGATCCAGATATGCGACGCGTTCGACGGTCCGCCGCCGGTCATGATCCAGGGGATGATGAAAGAATTGAAGTTGGCCACTGCCAAGAGAAGGATCGTCACCGTCGAGACGTTTCTCAGGTGCGGAAAGGTAACGTGCCAGAACCGCTGCCATGCATTGGCTCCGTCGACTTTGGCGGCGCGCAGCAACTGGTCGGGAACCGTTTGCAGGCCAGCCATCATCATGATCATGGCAAACGGAAACTCTCGCCAGATATTGACGACGATCAGCGAGGGCAGCACCGTGCTGACACTGTCGATGAAATTCGGCGGCCGGTCGGCCCATCCGAGGCCGACCAACACCGCGCCAATGATCCCGAAGTCCGAATGGTAGATCCACTTCCAGATATAGGAAGCGGCGACTGCGCTAATGACCCAGGGAATGATCAGGACGGCGCGCAGGATGCCACGGCCGAGAAAGTCGCGATGGAGCGCCAGAGCGCTGGCAAACCCGAGGACAAATGAGATGAACGTGGATCCCAGTGTCCAGATAAGAGTGTTCGAGGTGACCGTCCAGAACACCGGACTTGTGAGGATGGCGACGTAATTGTCGAAGCCGACGAAAATCTTGTCCCGGAGCTGCAGGCCAGGTGGTGTATTAAAGAAAGATAGCTCGATCGTGTAGTAGATAGGGTAGGCAATGACGATGAGCATCACGGCGATCGCAGGAAGCACGTACGCGTAGTCAGCGCGATGCTCCCAAATCTTTCGTAGCGTGCCGAACCCATCGGGTTGCAGTCTTCGGCGAGCCTCGGCCTTCCCAGTCAAGATCGTCACTGTACCCTGCCCTTGTTCTTCGGAAGAAACCGGCTGCTATCGAGGCGCAGCCGGTCAGATCGTCAGGCCTGGACTAGAGTCCGCCGTCCATCAGGCTTTTTACCTTCTTGGCTGCGTCGTCCGCGGCTTGGTCGACGGTCATGGCTCCTGTCAGAGCATTCTGCAGCATGTCCGGGATGATGATGTTCATGATCTCGGGGGACTGTGGCAGCGCCGGGAACGGGATGCCGTATGGCAGCATCGACGTAGTGACATCAAGGAACTTGATACTATCAAGCCGTTCTTTCATCCATTTGGTCTTGAAGCCGTTAAGGTTTCCCGGGTTCGAGCCGGCATAGGCCATCTTCAGCGACCATTCGGGGCTCGTCCACATGCAGACCATAGCCTTTGCAGCCGGCTCGTCTACCTTGCCGCCCTCGACATATTCGGGCTTCAGGATGTGAATGTTGGAGCCGCCAAACACGACGGCACGCTTTCCGTCGGGGCCGGTCGGAATGAGGCCATAGCGCATGTTGTCGATGACGGTCTGTGCTTTCACCTTGTCTGTATCCGTCGCCTTCTTCTGCAGGTCGAGCATGACGTTGTAGTCGGACGGATGCGAGATCATCATGCCGAGCTGGCCGGCGAGGAAGAGGGGCTGGTTGTCGGCCTGCTGGTTGGTGAGCGCCGAAACCGGAACCGACTTGTCGCGAACATACATATCGTAGGAGGCTTGTAATGCCGCCTTGCTCTGCGGACTATTGAGCTCGACTTCCTGATAGGTCGGGTTGGCAGCGGCTTCATCGAAGACGCCGCCGCCATAGGCCCACAGCTGCGGCATGAAGCGGTACGGCGTATTGCCGGCATTCTTGCGAGCCACGAGGCCGTAACCGGCAATGCCGAGCTTGTCGTGGATCTGCTTGGAATATTTGACGACGTCGTCCCATGTTGCCGGAGCCTTGTCCGGATCGAGGCCTGCGCGCTTGAAGATGTCAGCGTTCCAGATGAAGGCCATCGTCTCATTGTTGGTGGGGATGCCGTAGGTCACCCCCTTCCAGGTTACAGCCTTCATTGCGCCAGGCCAGAAATCCTCGGTCGAATACCCTACATCCTCGGGTTTGAGTGGCTGCAGATAGCCCTTTGAGGCGAATTCGGTGCCGCCCAGGATCTGCAGGCGGACCGCCATGGGCGCAGCATTGCCAAGAAGGGCGGTCCGGAACTTGTCCAGCAGGTCGTTATAGGTGAGGGCCTGTTCCTCAAGCTGGATGTTTGGATAGGTTTTGCGGAAGGTCGCGAAGAAGTCCTTGTAATACTGGCGCAGGAGGTCGGGATCGCCCTCGAACACACCCTGATACCAGAATGTCAGTCGCCCCTTGTAGTCGAGCGGCGTGACTTTGGCGCAATCGGCCGCCGTGTCAAAATCCTGCGTGCCGGCAATTGAGCGCACATATTGCGGCGACCATTTGCTCAGGTCGAGCGACGCTCCCAGCGCCGATGCGGACATCAACGATACCATCAAAGCGGTGGATACAGTCCCACGCAATACGGCATTGCCGAGTGAAATCCTCGTCATAGGTAACCTCCCAGGTTTTCTCCCATGCCGCTCTGCGTCAGAGCGAGCGGTCTTTGCTCCCCGGTCGCGGGATTTCCCCTCTAATGTATCCCTTCGACCTTATCATACGTTTCCAGATCACAGATTGCCTGTCAATAAAAGAAATCGTACATTGTTTACGCCAGCCTTGCATGATATCCGAGCAATGTGTGTATTGATTGGGGACAATCTTGGCCGAGACAGATGATTTTAGAGCGCAGCCACCCGACGGGATCGATGCTATCGGGGCCTCCAGCGAGGGCGCCTCGGTTTATCAATTGATCAGGGAGGACATCATCGAAGGGCGGCTCGCTGCCAACGAACGGCTCATTATCACCGATCTCGCCCGGCGCCACGGCACCTCCACCAACCCTGTGCGCGAGGCTCTGCAGCTGCTGCGCGGGGAGGGCTTTGTCACCTTCGTTCCCAACCGCGGAGCGCGCGTCCGGCCCATAGATCAGGATTTTGTCCGCGACATTTACGAGATAGGCGTCTTGATCGAGCCGGCACTGACGCGATGGTTCGTCAATATGGCCACCGCCGAGGACATTGCTGAACTCGAACGCATCCAAGACTTGATTGAAGAGAACGACTTCGCCGATACGATCAGGCACAGCGAGCTGGATACGGCCTTCCACACCGTCATGTATCAGAAGCACTACAACCGCCACGCCGCCGAGCTTTGGTGGAAGCATCGCGAAGTACTTCGAGCCGTGAGCCGACGTTTCAACTTCACCCTCGCCCGGCGTGCTGCGATCCTTAGCGAACATCGCGAGCTCATCGCACATGTAAAGGCGGGAAATGCGCACGAGGCTGGCGAACTCATTGCACGCCATGTCGAGGGCTCAGGCAGGCACATCCTCGAACACATGCGTGCGCGTAATGCCGCTCGGGCAGGATAGATTGCACCTCGAATATCGTTATCCCGACCACTTCAGATAGGACAGTTGAGATGAAAATCACCAGCGTTCGGCCGTGGCTCATCAAATCCGATGCTTCTTATTGGGGAGAGTTTCTGTTCGTCGAAGTGACGACCGACGAGGGGGTGAGCGGCTGGGGAGAAATCACTACCACGACAAGGCTTGCCAATCGCGCCCTTTGCACGATCCTACGGCAAATCGGTGCCGCTGTGACAGGCGAGGACCCGGGGCGTATCGAATATCTGTGGCACAAAATATTCCGCAGCTTCACCTACATGGGCAGTCGCGGCGCCGCAGTCGAATGCGTAAGCGCCATTGACATAGCCCTCTGGGACATCCGCGGCAAAGTCCTGGGTAAGCCGATTTATGAGCTGTTGGGCGGACCGGTACGCGATGAAATCGCGCTCTACACCCATCCCAATCAGCGCAAGTTTACCAGCAAAGAGGCTGTGGTCCGTGAAATCAGAGACATCGTCGAGTCCGGCCACACTGCGCTCAAGTTCGATCCCTTCCCCCAGCAGGGCCGCACCGCCGATGGACTGCCTCGCGAACAGCGGGACGGCTATCTCGATGGCACTATGACCCGTAAGGATGAGCGTGAAGCCGCCGAACTCACGGCTCTGATCCGCGAAACGGCAGGCCCGGATGTCGATATCCTCATCGATGCTCATGGCCGGTTCGATGTTCCCACCGCCATTCGCCTTTGTCGCAGCCTCGAGGAAGCCGGTCAGATCGACTGGTTCGAGGAGCCGTGTCCACCGGAAAGCCTCAACGCTCTCAAACAGGTCCGTGAGAAGGTCAGCGCCGCCATCTCGTGGGGCGAGCGCGGCCACACGAAGTGGGATTTCGTGCCGGTGCTCGAAAACAAGCTCGCCGACTACATCATGCCTGATGTCACCTGGACCGGCGGCATTACCGAACTCAAGAAGATTTCTGCCCTCTGCGAAGCCTATTACATCCCGGTCTCGCCGCATGACGCCGCAGGGCCGATCAACGTGGTTGCGGGAGCACAGGTCATGATGACCGTTCCGAATTTCTACAAACTCGAAACGTCGGAGTGGAATTTGGGCAAATACGATCACCTGATCGACAGACCGCTCGATATATCGAACGGCAGCCTCAAGCTTACGTCCAAGCCTGGCCTCGGCGTTGAAATGAACCGCGACTACCTTCAAAACCACGAGATAGAACTCGACTAGCCAACAACGCTCCATGCCGCCCGAGCGTGCGCGGCGACGAGCACCCACCAGAACAAGGACAAGCCATGCCAGAGGCATATGGAGCCGACGAGGCGCTCAATCGGGTGAACACGCATTCCAAGCCGTCCGATCTTCGCATTACCGACATGCGGGTAGCCGAGATTGTCGGCGCGCCGTTCACCTCCGTCCTGCTCAAGATTTACACGAACCAGGGCATCGTCGGGCTTGGCGAGGTGCGCGACGGTGCCAGCGCCACTTACGCGCTGATGCTGAAGAGCCGCTTGCTTGGCGAAAACCCGTGCGACATCGACCGCCTGTTTCGCCGGATCAAGCAGTTCGGCGGCCACGGCCGGCAAGGCGGCGGCGTTTCGGCAGTTGAAATCGCGTTGTGGGATCTTGCCGGCAAGGCCTATGGCGTGCCCATCTACCAGATGCTCGGCGGCCGGTTTCGGGAGAAAGTGCGCGTCTATTGCGATACCGATGCCACCGTGCCGAGTGGTACCGAGACCGGTAAGCGCCTTAAGCAGCGCATGGAGCTCGGCTTCACTTTCCTCAAGATGGATCTGGGGCTGATGCAGATCGCGGATGTGCCCGGTGCGGTCGTGTTTCCTGCCGGCTCACTGGAAGGATACCGCGACAGTCCCCGTCGCGGGCCCCTCAAAACCAATGAAGAGCGGCGTCTCCGCAACGCTGCCTACGATCTGCACAACATCCCGCACCCGTTTACCGGCCTGCACTTTTCCGACAAGGGCCTCGACCTGCTCGAGCAATATATCGCCGAGGTTCGAGAGGTCATCGGCATGGATGTGCCGCTCGCGATAGACCATATCGGTCATATATCGATGCAGAATGGCATTCGCCTCGCCAGGCGAATCGAAAAATACGTGCCAGCCTGGCTCGAGGATGTGATCCCATGGCAGTATACCGAGCAATACCGGCAACTGCAGGACGCCACCACCGTGCCGATCTGCACTGGCGAGGATATATACCTCAAGGAGGGCTTCGAGCCGCTGCTCAAGAGCGGCGGCGTCTCCGTCATCCATCCTGACCTGCTCACCAGCGGTGGCATCCTGGAGACCAAGAAGATCGGCGACATGGCGCAGGACCATGGTGTCGCCATGGCGATTCACATGGCAGAAAGTCCAATCGCCGCCATGGCCGCCGCACATGTCGCGACCGCGACCGAGAATTTCATGGCGCTCGAATACCACTCGGCGGATGTTGACTGGTGGGACGATATCGTCACCGGCCTTCCGAAGCCGCTGGTGAAGGACGGCTTCATCACCGTTCCGGACAAGCCGGGCCTGGGAATTGACGATGTCGTTGACGAGGTGATCTCGCAGCATTTGCAACCGGGTGTCACCGGCATTTGGCGGCCTACGGATCATTGGGACGACGAGTATTCCTGGGATCGCACCTGGAGCTGAAGCAAAAAAGGAACGAAGATGAAGATCACTGATCTGCGCTGTGCCGTTATCGGCAGACACCCGATCGTCCGCATCGTCACGGACGAGGGCCTCTATGGCTTGGGCGAAGTCGAATTCACCAAGTCCTACCTCAAGCCCTTCGTGCTGCATTTCCGCGAGGCGCTGCTCGGCGAGGACCCGACCGACGTCGAGAGAGTCATGCTGAAGATCCGCCAACGCGGCTCTTTCAAGCCGTATGGAGCGGCGGTGAGCGCCATCGAGCATGCGCTGTGGGATATTGCCGGCAAGGCCGCGGGCGTGCCTGTCTATAAGCTGCTCGGCGGCAAGGTGCGGGACAAGGTGCGCGTCTACAACGGCTCGATCCGCCAGAAACGTACGGGCGACCGGCCGGAGGATTACGCCGCTGACGTCAAATGGATGATGGAGCAGCCGCAGAACTTCTTCATGGTCAAGCAAGGAATCTCGTTCCACTCCAACATGAAGGACACTATCGAAGGCTTCCATTACGGCGTGACGCAGAAGAAGGCCGGCTATCACGGCGCCATGGATCAGGGCATGATCAGCGAGCGCGGTTTCAATCACATGCTCGATTGTGTGATCGCGATGAAGGAGGTCCTGGGCGACAAAGTCAGCCTGGCGCTCGACTGCGGCCCGGGCTGGATGCTGCCCGATGCGATCAAGTTCGCTCGCGCGGTCGAGAAGTACAATTTGATGTGGCTCGAGGATATGCTGACTGGCGACTACGTGCCGTGGGTCAATCCGCAGGCCTATCGGGAACTGACAACCTCCACCTCGACGCCGATCCACACTGGTGAGCAGATCTATCTGCGGCACAATTTCAAGGAACTGATCGAGACGCAGGCGGTACGCGTCATCGGTCCCGATCCAGCCGATATTGGCGGGATTGCCGAGCTCAAATGGGTCGCCGAGCACGCCTATATGCACTCAATCCTGATGGCGCCGCATGGCACCGCTAACGGTTTGCTGGGCCTCGGCGCACTGATCAATGTCTGCGCCACATTGCCGGCAAATTACGTCGCGTTCGAATATCCCAGCGCCTCTGACCCCTGGTGGGAGGATCTGGTCATCGGCTTGCCGCGGCAGATCGTGAAAGACAGCATGGTGGATCTATTGGAAGCGCCTGGGCTGGGCCTCGATATCGACGCTGAAGGAGCCAGGAAATATCTTAGCGAAGAGGATGCGGACTTTTTCGACTGAAGCTTTCTCCACCTGCCGTGTCTATCTTGTCGAGCGCCGGGTATTAGGGCTTGTCGAAACGGTTAGCGCCGGGACTGGCAAGTGGCGCGACGTATGCTCGTTCATGGCTCGCCCAGTCCGGACGACCTCCAACACTCCTCAAATTGTGCTCAGTGAAATAAATCGGGAAGCTCAGACATTGCGAGGCTTCGCAACCTCACGGCTTCCGAAGCATCGATCGATCGGTAAGGGAACCGCAGACGAGTCCCTACCGGTCCCCAATTGCCGATTGCGCTCAGCAATTTGTCGAGCGCAGCGTTCGAAAAACCCATGTTTTGGCGGAAGGGGACAATATGATTGTCCATGAATGCGCAGATCCGGCGCTCGAGATCGAGTGCGGCATCGAGATTACTCCGCATCGATGCCGTCCACTTTTGCGCGCCGCGGGGGCTAAGGCACGCTACATTGGAAAATGAGCCTGCCGCCACACTCTCTTTCATGCCGGTTGCGAGATGATGGCCGGGAACGAAAAGAGACCTGCCTGAAAGATAACGACGAGCCTCTGTATACCAGGAGCTGTCGCCGTCGGCGAGCTTGATGCCGATTACACCAGGCACCGACGCGCAGACCGCGCCCAGCTCTTTGGGCGTCAGAACGCGTTTTGCATGCGGCGGATTGTAAAGAATGAGCGGGATGCCGTCGGCCGTTTCCGCAGCACGATTCAGGAAATCGATCGCTTCGGCATCGGTTAGCGGCCACCAATCGGGCAATATCACCTGAATGGCTGCGGGATCGAATGCGCTGGCTCGGCGGACTCGGTTGAGCATGATCAGCGGGTCCGGCTGGCAGGCGCCAATCACAAACGGCATCGAGGATGCGCTGCAGCGCTCGGCCAGCAACGTTTGTATCCTGTCGAACTCCTCCTCGGTCTGATTGTGGAATTCACCGGCGGTCCCGTTCGAATAAATGCCATCGACTTTGGCGTCGATAAGGATGTCGATTTCCTCGCCGAGCTTGCCGAATTCGATGCTATCGTCGGCCGCAATCGGCAGCAGCAGGCTCGCCCAGTTGCCGCCGATGAGTGGATGCCGCTTCGTCGGGTTCATCTGTCTTTTTCCATGAGGTTTCAGTTTAATCGAGATCGTCGCGGATACAGGCCTTGAACCGGCCGGGCGCGACCTCCCGCAATTGAGGAACCGCACCAGCGCAGGCATCGAGCGCACTCGGACAGCGTGTGCGAAAGACACAGCCGCTGGGTGGATTGGCTGGACTCGGAATATCGCCTTTCAGGATCTGCCGGTCGCGCCGGGCATCCGGATCGGGTGACGGAATGGCGGAGAGCAGGGCGCGCGTATAGGGATGCTGCGGCCTCGCATAAAGGTCTGCGCTCGGTGCGATCTCCATGATGCGGCCGAGATAGAGCACGATGACCCGGTCGCAGATATATTCGACGACGGCGAGGTCATGCGAGATAAACAGCATGGTAAGGCCGAGCCGTTGCTGCAATTCGCGCAAAAGGTTGATTACCTGCGCCTGGATCGAAACGTCGAGGGCGGAAACGGGCTCATCGGCGACGATGAATTCGGGCGAGAGGGTCAGGGCGCGGGCGATACCAATGCGCTGGCGCTGTCCGCCCGAAAATTCATGGGCGTAGCGATTGATCGCATCGGCTGGCAACTCGACCTGGGTCAGGGCGGCTTGGGCTCGTTCAAGCCTGTCGCGTGCCGATCCGATCCCCTGAATCTTCAAACCCTCCGTGAGGATTTCGCCGATCGTCATACGCGGTGACAGGCTCGCGAAGGGATCTTGAAAAATATACTGCATGCGCGGCCGTTGCCGCCTGAGCGCCGAGGCGGAAAGGGCGGTCAGTTCCCTCCCGTCGAAGCGGACGCTGCCCGATGAAGGTTCGACCAGCCGAAGGACGGTGCGTCCGATCGTGGTCTTTCCGCTACCGGATTCGCCGACAAGCCCGACGACTTCACCCTTGCCGATATCGAAGGAGATGCCTTGCAGGATATTCAGCCGCGCACCGCGGGCCGTATAGTGTTTCGAAAGGTCGCGGACGGAGAGCAGCGGTTCGCTCATCTAGATCTCCTGCCATCTGATGCAGCGGCTGCGATGCTGCGAATTGATCTCTTCAAGCGCGGGAACGGCGGCGCGACAGGCATCGATCGCAAATTTGCAGCGCGGGGAAAAAGCACAGCCGCTTGGCATATTCATCAGGCTCGGAACCATGCCGGGAATGGCCGCGAGCTTTTCTCCTGCCTGTTTCATCCGTGACGCGTCTCCAAGGCGCGGCATGGAAGCGAGCAGGCCCATCGTATAAGGATGCTTCGGATTGCGAAAAACCTCGCCGACCGGTCCTTCTTCGACGATCCTTCCCGCATACATGACCGCGACGCGATGGGCGATTTCGGCAACCACGCCGAGATTGTGGGTGACGAAGAGCATAGCCATGCCGCGCTCGCGCTGCAGCTTGAGAAGCAGATCGAGGATCTGCGCCTGGATCGTTACGTCGAGCGCCGTCGTTGGCTCGTCGGCAATCAACAGCGCGGGATCGCAGGCCAGCGCCATGGCGATCGTCGCGCGTTGTCGCATGCCGCCAGAGAGCTCGTGCGGATATTGACCGGCGCGGCGTCTGGCGTCCGGTATGCCGACGCTTTCAAGCAGCGTGACGGCGGCATCCATTGCGGCCTTGCGATTGGCACCGCGGTGAATGCGGATCGGTTCGGCAATCTGGTCGCCGATCGTGAAAACGGGATTGAGGCTCGACATCGGCTCCTGGAATACCATGCCGATATCGTCGCCCCTGATCCTGCGCATGCTCTCCTCGTCAAGGGAAACAAGATCCTGGACCGTGCCGGACCGCGTCGTCAGACGGATGCTGCCGGCGGCGATTACACCGATATTGTGGCTCAGCAATCGCATAACCGACAGGCTCGTAACCGATTTTCCGGAGCCGGATTCGCCGACGAGCGCAAGCGTCTCGCCGGCGGCGACCGTCAGGTCGATATCGTTGACCGCCGTGATCTCGCTGCCGCGGACGCGGAAGACCGTTCGCAGTCCCTTGATGTCGAGTACGGGTTCGGCGGTCTGTTCCATCAGCCCTCTCAGTTCAGCAGGCCGGTTGCGCGCAGGATCTCGTCGATCCGTGCGGTTTCGGCATCGTTCAGAGCGGCGCGTGGTCGCGGCATGAGGGCAGAATCGATGATGCCAAGGCTGCGCATGGCCGCTTTGAACGCGCCAATACCGGATGCGCCACCACTCACACGGCCCTGCGCGACCCAAACGATTTCGAAGAGGCGGCAAAGCCGTTCCTGCTCTTTCTTCGCAGCGGCCCAGTCACCACGCTGGGCGGCATCCCAAAGGCGGACATATCCGTGCGGATCGACGTTGGCGATACCGGGCACCACGCCATGCGCACCCATCAGAAGGGCATTATCGACGACGATCTCGGAACCGGTCATCAAGAAGACGTCCTTGTGTTCGGCAAGGTCGAGGAGTGCGTAGCGGAAGTTGCCGTCATCACCGCTGGAATCCTTGAGGCCGATGATTGTGCCTTCCTTGGCGAGCGTGACCACTGTCTGCCGCTGTAGCTTGACGTGCACGCAGACGGGAATGTCGTAGGCGACCAGGGGAACATCCACGGCGTCGCGAATATAGCGGAAATGATCGAGGATCTCGGACTGGCTGGTTACCGTATAGAAGGGTGCGGTGACGACCACCGCATCGGCACCGGCGGCCTTTGCAACCTTCGAATGGGCGATGACACGATCTGTGGTCGGATCGATGACGCCGACGATCAACGGCACGCGCCCGTTCACCACCTTGGCGGAATGCTCGATGATTTCCCGCCGCGTCTTTTCGTCATGGAAGATGACTTCGCTTGTCGAACCCAGCACGAAAACGCCATGGCAGCCGGCATCGATCAGGTGTTCCAGCACCCGTGTATAAGAGGGATAGTCGACGGTGAGATCCGGATTGAGTGGCGTGACGACGGGGGGAACAACACCCTTGAATTTGGTCATTTTCTCTTTCTTTCGATTATCAGTTCAGTTCGGCACGGGGGTCGAAGGCATCTCGGAGGCCATCGCCAATGAAGTTGATTGCGAGTACGGCAAGGATCAGCGCAGCGCCGGGGAAGAGCCATTGCCACGGATATTGCTCGAGCACCGCCGTCGAGCGGGCTGCATTCAGCATGTTGCCCCAGCTTGCCGCCGGCGGTGCAATGCCGAGACCGAGGAAGGACAGGCCCGCTTCGAGCAGAATGGCATTGGCGATCTGCAGCGTGGCATAGACGACGAGGATATCGATGGAGTTCGGCAGGCCATGGCGGAAGAGCAGATGGCCGATGCCGGCGCCCATGCCGCGTGCGGCCATGACGAAATCGCGCTCGCGCAATTCCAGCAGTCGGGAGCGGACCATGCGTGCGAGCAGCGGCCACGAGAGCAGCGAGATGACCAGCACTGTCGGCCAGATGCCGGTCCCTGCAATCGAAGCAAGCACAAGCAGAAAGATGACGGGCGGCAGGGTCATGACCAGATCGACGAAGCGCATGGAAGCCGCATCGGCCCAGCGTCCTGCCAGCGCGGAGATAGCCCCGAAGAGAAAGCCGATCACAGCAGAGAGTGCTGTTGATGCAACGGCAACCAGCAGTGAAATCCGGCCGCCTTCCAGCACCCGCGCAAACACATCACGGCCGACACCGTCGGTTCCAAACCAGTGCGTCACCGTCGGGCCGCTGTTCATCGCCAGAAGATCGATGTCGTTCGGCTGGAAAGTCCACCACAGCGGATAGGAGAGGATCAGCAGCAGCAAGGGGACAGCGATGCAGACGCCGGCGACGGCGGCGTGATTGTGCAGAAAGCGTTCGAAGGCGCGGGCCAGTGGCCCCGGGCTGCGATGTTGAGGAGAGCGTGCCAACATGTCAGCCCACCTTGATGCGCGGATCGACGACCGCATAAGTGATGTCGGTCAGTAGATTGACGACGATGACGCAAGCGCCGATGACGAGCGTTGCCCCCATGATGACCGGGTAGTCGCGGGTCTGCACGGCATCGACCAATAGAAGGCCCATTCCCGGCCAGTTGAAGACGCTTTCGATGAAGATGGCGCCGCCGATCGCAAGGCCGATGGTCGAGCCGACCAGCGTCACGATCGGGAGGAGCGCATTGCGCAATGCATGTTTGGTGATCACCCAGAACCTGGGGACACCCTTGGCACGAGCCGTGCGAACGTAATCCTGGTTCAGGACTTCGAGCAGCGAAGCGCGCATATAACGCATGATCAACGCGCCTTGCGCAACGGACAGAAGTGCGGCGGGCAGGATCAGGTGGTGAAGGAGATCGCCCACTGAAAATTCCTCGCCCGGAGTCAGCATGCCTCCCGAAGGCATCCAGTGCAGGCGAACCGAGAAAACATAGAGGCCGATCAGAGCGCTAAGAAATGCCGGGCTCGAAATGCCGGCAAGCGCGACGACCGACAGGGACAGATCGGCGATAGAATTACGGCGGACCGCGCTGATCACTCCAAAGGCGATGCCGGCAACGATAGCGAAGGCCAATGACGTGCCCATCAATAGCACAGTGGGACCAATGCGCGACAGAACCAGACCCAGAACAGGCTGGTCGACACGTTTGATCGAATAACCGAGGTTGCCCATCAACGCCTGCTGCAGCCAGCCAAGATACTGGATGGGCAGTGGCTGATCGAGGCCGAGGCGTCTGCGCAGATCGGCGAGGTCGGCCGGCGACATTGGTATGTTCGGATCGATATAGGCATCGATCGGATCGCCTGGCGCCAGGCGCAGCATCAGGAAGATCAGCATGCTCAACGCAACGAGCATACCTATTCCTATCATCAGACGTCTGAGACTGTATCGGAGCATAGTAAATCCGTCTGTCGGGGTGGCCGAAGCCACCCCTTAGCTTCGCGGAATGCCTATTCGGCGATCGACCATTTCTGCGGGTCGGCCTGGTAGGGGCCGCCGCCCGGCGCCGGCGTCCAGACGAAATCCTTCACCTTGGTGGAGACGACGCCATAGCGATTTGCGACCCAGAGCGTGGCCCAGGGGAGGTTGCTGTTCATCACCTTGCAGACGTCCTGATAGGCGGCATTCCGCTTGGCGCTGTCCGGCTCTGCAATCGCAGTATCGAGCGCTTTGGTGAGTTCAGGCATGCGAACTCTCGCCACGTTCGGTCCAGCCGGCGGAATTTGCTTCTCATTAAGACCGACATTGATGCTTCCAGCATCCGGCCCGTTCTGCAGCCCGGCATAGACCATCTGGAACTGGGCGATATCCGGCTTGGGGTTCAGCACGATGCTGTTATAGGTCGGGGTATCGACAGCCCGAGGGACAATATTGATGCCGACCTGGGCAAGCATGGCCTGGACTGCGGCAAGCACATTGGTCGCCAGCGGCGTGGTGTAATAGGTCAGAAGCGTGATCGGTTTGGCGCCGTTGATCTGATCCCAGCCCGCTTCGGTCAGCAATTGCTTGGCCTTCTCAGGATCGTAAGCATAGGTGTCGATACCCTGCGGTATCAGCTGTTCGGCAACGTAAGCGCAGTTGGCCGGCTTGGCTGCGCCGCCGTAGAGGCTCTTGATGATGGCATCGCGATTGATTGCGTACATCACCGCTTTGCGGACGCGCACATCCTTCCAGATCGGAGAATCGTGATTAAAGCCAAGATAGTTGACTACAAAGGAGTCACCTTCGATGACCCTGAAGTCCTTGTTGTCCTTGAAGGTCGGCACGTCGTTGGAATCGACATATGTAAACTGAATCTCGCCGGACCTCAGCGCTGCAATCGCGGCAGCAGGATTGGCGAAATAGCGATTGATGACGCGTTCCAGTGCGGGCTTGCCTCCGCGGTAGTCGGTATTGGCGGCAAGTTCGACATACTGATCCGAGACATATTTGGTGAACTTGAACGGACCGGTACCGATCGGAGTGGTGGACCACCACGTGCTCTTCGCCAGTTGGTCGGCAGGTATCGAGGAGAGCGCATGCTCCGGCAGCATCATCACTTTCGTCATCGCATCGAGCAGACTGCCGCTCGGTTCGCTGAGCTTGATGACGAGAGTGCGGTCATCAGGCGCTTCGACAGACGATATGGCTTTCAGGCGTGCGGCGAGCACCGAGCCGGTTTTGGCATCCATCGCGAGGCCCATAGTGAACTTTGCGTCCTTGGCGGTGAACGGCTTGCCGTCGTGCCATTTGGCGTCCGCAAGCTTGAACGTGTAGGTCTTCTGGTCCGGGCTGACCTCATAGGAGCTTGCCAGTGCGCCAACGACGTTCTGCAGCTTCTCGTCATAGGTAATCAGCGGTTCGTAATAAATGCTGAGCCAGGTGAAGCCGGAGGTCGCGGCAAGCGGATTGAAATTGCCCTGGAAACCACCGGGACCGACGTCGAAACCGCCGGATAGGGTGGCGGCTTGCGCCTGGGTTGCGATACCGGATGCCACGACTGCCGGAACGGCAACGGTCGAGAGCATGACGCCGAGCGCGGCTACGGATAATCTAGACAGTCTTTTCATGTGTTCCTCCCACGTTTGAACTTGTCTTGTTATTGGCGATGACTCGGGCAATGCCCTCATAGTGACGATCCATGCGCCTGCGCGCTTCCTCCAGATCCTTCGCCTCGATTGCATCGACAATCGCCGCGTGATCCCGCCAAGTCGCCATTGGATCGACGTTTTCGAGGTTCACGAAATCCGACGCCTTGTAGAAAGCGAGCCAGAAGACATCGATCAGTCGGACAAGCGTTTCATTATGCTGGCAGCGAAACAACAGCCGATGAAACAGCTGATCGTCTTCGGCGAAAGTTTCACCGCGCTCCGCATGGGCGCGCATACGATTGACGGTCGCGCGCAGCTCGGCGATGTCTTCCTCGCCGATCATCTCGATCGTCTTGCCGATCAATCCCACTTCAAGCGTGCGGCGGATTTCGATCACTTCTTCGATCTGCCGCAACGCCCCGCCAAGTCCGTAGGCCAGATTGTCGAGGAGTGGCTCGAAGGAGAAAGCCTTCACGAAAATGCCGACACCGCGCCGTGTCTCCAGTACACCGAGGGATTCCAGCGCCTTGATGCCTTCGCGCAGCGAATTGCGGCTGACGCCGAGCTGCGTGGCAAGCTCTCCTTCGGCCGGCAGCAGCGTCCCCGGCGCCAGACCGTTATCATGGATGTAAGCGCGCAGACTTTCTTGCACGGATACATGCAGCAGCGGTGCGCGTGTCAGCGGCTTCATCGATTTCAAAACCATGTCCGATCTTCTCTTCGCCTCGCCGATAAGATGAAGAGCTACATATCCACTTGTAGGATATCTGTCAAATGGGCAGGTTTCGGCTCTTGTTGATAAGCGCTCGCCGGTCAGGCGATTGCCCTATCACTTTAATACCAGTATAGATCCAGATGGATTTCACAGAAAAAATTTAAAGGCATTGGAAACCCATGGCTACGGACGAACTGATCGAGGTGATCAGAAAGGAATTGGAGGCACCGGTATCCCAGCTGCCGCTCTACAAGCGCCTGAAGTCGGCGATTGAAACTGCGATCCGCTCAAACACCCTCAAGGCAGGTGCCGTATTGCCGGGAGAGCGGGTGCTTGCCGAGACGCTGTCGCTTTCGAGGGTAACGATACGCAAGGCACTGGCACTGCTTGAGGAAGAGGGTCTTCTCAATCGCCGCCACGGTTTTAAAACGGAAGTCGGATCCAGGGTCGAAAAGTCGCTTTCGACGCTCACCAGTTTCTCGGAGGATATCCTCGCGCGTGGCCTAACGCCAGGATGTATATGGCTTTCCAAGCAGATAAGCCGACCTTCCCCCACGGAGATGATGGCGCTCGGGGTCGCCGGGAACAGCAATATCCTGCGCATGAAGCGCATCCGTACGGCCGATGGCGTGCCGATCGCGGTCGAGACATCAACCGTCCCGGTTCGCTTTATCCCTTCGGCAAATCTGGTGGGCGACTCTCTTTATCAGGCGCTGGAAGCCCGCGGTTTTCTCCCGCAGCGCGCCGTTCAGCGCATGCGCTCGCGAGCAGCCTCCGCCGAGGATGCGCAGTATCTCCATTGCGAAGCCGGGGCGCCGCTGCTGATGACAGAGCGCCGCTGTTTTCTTGGCGATGGGCAGATCGTCGAATATTGCGAAAGCCGCTACAAGGGCGACGTTTACGACTTCGTATTCGAGCTGACGCGATGATACCAGTTATAAACTGGTTGTAATCTGGTACTTTCCAATTATCGTGATGCCGGAAATGGAGTGTCACGATTGCAGCGCGACGACATCAAAAAAAGTCTTATCGTTTCCTGCCAGCCGGTACCCGGCGGGCCGACGGACACGGCCGAATTCGTCATTGGGTTTGCAAGGGCCGCCGTCGATGCTGGTGCGAAGGCGCTACGGATCGAATCCGTCAACTACGTAAAAGCCGTACGTCCCGCCGTGACCGTGCCGATCATCGGCATCGTCAAGCGGGACCTCGAGGACAGTCCTGTGCGGATCACGCCATTCGTTGCCGATGCCGAAGCGCTCGCTGATGCCGGTGCCGACATTGTCGCCTTCGACGCTACGGATCGCGTACGGCCGGCGGCAGTCGAAGCCTTGGTGACGGCGGTGAAGGCACGAGGCAAGTTGACGATGGCAGACTGCTCGAGCCTCGAAGACGCGCGTAACGCTTTGGCGGCCGGGGTCGATTTCGTCGGCACGACCCTTTCCGGTTATGTCGGCGGGCCGGAGCCCGTCGATCCGGATATCGATCTGGTCGCCGCAATGCGCGCACTCACACCCTATGTCATTGCAGAGGGTCGCATCCGCACGCCCGAGCAGGCAGCAAGTGCCGCCGAAGCCGGAGCTTTCGCCGTGGTGGTGGGCTCGGCGATTACCCGCACCGAACATGTGACGGCCTGGTTCCGCGATGCCGTCGCGGCAGCTTACGACGCCAACAGCCTGCAGACGGTCCTTGCGATTGATATCGGCGGCACGAAAACGATGGCAGCGCTGATCAGAGGCAGCGAAGTGCTGGACGAAATGACCGTGCCGACAGCACGGGAATCAGGTCCGAATGCATGGCTTGCCGGCATTGCAGATTCTACTCAGCCGTGGGCGGATCGCTACTCCCATGTCGGCATCGCCGTTACCGGCTTCATTCAGGATGGATGCTGGTCGGCGCTCAATCCGGCAACGCTTGGCATTCCCGACCGGTACCCGTTGGTCGACAAGGCAAGGGAGGTTTTCGGCAAGCCGGCCTTTGCAATCAACGATGCACAGGCGGCCGCTTGGGGAGAGTATCGGTTTGGAGCCGGCAATGGTGGCGATCTGGTATTCCTCACCATTTCGACCGGCATCGGCGGCGGCATTATCGTCAATGGTCGGGCTCTTACTGGGCTCGCCGGCCATTTCGGGCTGATCCGCGGCCCGTCGGCAGGCCAATCGCCGCTCGAAGATCAGACGTCCGGCCGCTGGATCGCCGCCGAGGCCTCAAAAGCAGGATATCCGGGAACCGCAGCCGAGGTTTTCGACCATGCCACCAGAGGCGAGGCCTGGGCTGCCGAGATCGTCTCGCAATCGGCGTTTCGTGCGGCTACGCTCTGCCGCGACATCCAGATGATGCTCGATCCGAAGCAAATCGTCATTGGCGGCGGTATCGGCCTTGCAGCAGGCTATCTCGACCGCATGCGTCATTTCTTTGCGGGTGTCGATCCCAGGCTCACACCCAATCTCGTGCCCGCCAGGCTCGGTAGCCGTGCCGGTATCATTGGCGTGGCGAGCCTTGCAGTTCAGCGTGACTGATGAATTCCAGAAAACATCGATCCGAAGCTAACAAAAAAGAGGGAACTACGATGACATTGAACAGAACAAGCCTATCGGCGCTTGCCGTGCTTCTCGCAAGCGTTGCTCTGCCGGGAACCTCGAATGCGACGGTCACCGTTCTCGGCTGGCCGGGCGGCTCGGAAGAAACGGCGCTCCGCGCAACCGTGGAAGAATATAATAAGACACCCGGCATCAGCGACGCCGACAAGGTCGAGCTTTTGTTCTTCAACCGAGAGGGCTTCTTCGACAAGCTGCAGGCCGACATGGCAGCGGGCTCGACCGCGTTTGACATCAATCTCGTCGCCACCTACTCGATCGGTCGCTACGCACCCTACATGGAACCTGTCGATCTCGGCGAGGGCGCAGCGAAGACGTTTGGCGAATCCGTGCTGAAGACCATGCAGTTCGACGGCAAGCAGTACGGAGTGCCGACGGACCTGTCGCTGCACTTCATGTATTACCGCAAGGATCTGATCGATGCGCTGATGAAGGATGATGCGGCTAAGAAAAAATACGCGGAGATCGCCAAGCAATATCTGAACAAGGAACTGCAGCCGAAGGATCCGGACAGCTGGACTTGGGATGACTGGGCGGCGACTGCTCTTTATTTCTCCAAGCAGGTGAATTCCGAGAGCCCTGTGCGTTACGGCACCGTCCTGCAGATGAAGAACCTGCTCTTCAACATGATGGTGTTTCAGTCCTTGCCGCGCTCCTACGGTGGAAACTGGACCGATGAGGAGGGCAATATCACAGTCGATTCCAACGCCTACAAGACCGGCCTCGAACTCTACAAAAAACTCTACGACGCCGGTGCTTCGCCCAAAGATTCGCTGAGCTACGAATATGCAGAGACAAATGCTGCTTTCGGTTCCGGGCAGGCGGCGACAGCACTTCAATGGAACGCCGCTGCCGCAGATCTCACCAGCGCCGAGAAAAATCCCGCCGTTGCTGATGTCACCGGTATCGTAGCGCCGCCGGCCGGGCCGGAAGGTCGCGCTGACCATATCCATGGCCTTGGCCTCGGTCTGAACAAGAACGCCAAGAATAAGGATGGCGCCGTCAAATTCCTGAAATGGCTGGCGACCGAGGATGCCGCTTTGCTCTATGCCCGAAAGGGAGGTTCGCCAGCCCTCACGCCTGACGTTGTGGCAAAAGTCGCCAAGGAACGTCCGGATCTGGTCAAGCTCGGGGAATTTGCCAGCAAATACGGTTATGTGATGAACGGTGCGACCTCGGCGAATGCACTCTCCGTCTATGAGTTGCAGGCGAAAGAATTCACCGGCTACTGGTCAGGTCAGCAAAACCTTGAAGATGCATTGGCTCATACCAAAGCCGGAATGCAGGACCTCCTGAAGAAGTGAGACCCACCGGACGCCTCGCCTACCGCGCGGCGTCCGGCCCATCCGGCGGATTGAAATGGCGATCATAAAACGTGTCGAGGGAAGAGCCTATCTCACGCCGCTCGTGGGATTCCTGCTGCTGTTTCTCGGTTTTCCCGCAGTTATCAACCTCATCTATTCAGTCTCGACCGTCGACTTCCAGACCTTGCGAAGTCCGACACTGAGCGGCTTCGGCAATTACCTTGCCGTGCTTGCCGATCGTGATTTCTGGCGCGCAACGTTCTTTTCTTTGCGTTTCGGCATCCTGACGGCACTTATCGAATGCCTGCTCGGATTGTTTCTGGCGATCTTCCTGGCGCCGCTCTTAACGAAGCGATCGGCATTGATGGCGCCGCTTATGCTGCCGTTGATGGTCGCGCCGGCGATGATCGGCCTCATGTATCGTCTGGTGCTTCACGAATTTGCCGGGCCCGTGCCCTATTATCTCTTCGCCTGGTTCGGCGACAGCCCGGCCTTTCTCGATGTTTCACATGCATTCTGGACGCTGATCGTTGTGGAAACGCTGCAATGGACGCCATTTGCTTTTTTGCTCTTCTACATGGCCTATGTCGCAGTGCCGATCGACGTGCGGGAAGCCGCCGCACTCGACGGAGCGTCGGCTATGAAGATTCTCTGGTTTATCGAGCTTCCATTGATGCTGCCGACACTGGTGATCGCCTTCTTCATCCGTTTTATCGACGGTTTTCGCGTCTTCGACAATGTCTATGCGCTGACCGGCAGTGGTGCGGGCGGCTCCACGACATCCTTGTCGATCTATATCTATCAGGCGTTCTTCAAGGAGGGCGCGATCGGCAAGGCAGTGGCGGCCTCCGTCGTCCTCTTTCTCACGTCGCTGGTCGTCCTTTATGGTCTCAACTGGCTCGCCGGCCGCAGGAGGCATGAGCCATGATGAACACGCTGCGCTGGCTCATCTTTGCCGTTGCCGCTCTGGCAATGAATTTTCCGGTTGTCGTCACGCTCATGACCTCGTTCAAAAGCGCGCGCGAGCTTTCGACCAATCCCGGTCTGTGGATCAACCAGCCGACTTTTGAAAATTACCTTCGCGTGTTGACGCAGACTGATCGCTTCAACATCTATTCCTATCTCTGGAACAGTACCGTCGCCTCGCTGATCGGCACTGGGCTTGCGATCTTGCTTGCCTTTCCAGCAGCCTATGCGATCGCAAGGAGCGAGGTCGGCAAACACACGCTGCTGCCTGTCGTCATCAATCTACGGGCCGTTCCACTCATCATTTTTGCGATCCCGCTCTACATGATGTACCAGTTTCTCGGCCTGCTCGACACTCGACTTGGTCTCGGCCTGATCCTGACCATCGTCAACACGCCGTTGGCGCTCGTCATCCTTGTCAACGCGATATCCGACGTTCCGCTGGAACTCGACGAGGCGGCGAGGGTAGACGGGGCGAGTTCGTTGCAGATAATGATCAGCGTTATCCGGCCGGTCGTGCGGCCAGCGCTGGTGACGACCTTCATCTTCGGCTTCATCACCGCCTGGAACGAGTTCCTCTTCGGGTTGATGCTGACGACGAACAAGGCAGTTCCGATGACGGTCGGTGCATCGTTCTTCTTTGCGGCAAGCGGCGGCGGCGTTCAATGGGGCACAGCGTCTGCGGTCATGATCCTTGGCGCTCTGCCGCCCATCTTCCTCGGTTTGCTGATGTATCGACAAATTTCGGGCTCGATGACGGCGGGGGCGATCAAAGGTTAGGCAGGACGACAAAAAGGCGGACGCCTGGAATTTGTGCGATATATGAACAAATATCATATATCGCACAAAGTGCTTGCCGTTTGGAGGGCTCTCGATCTATGCCTTGCAGATGGGAGGCATGACGAGGCCTCATCCGGCAAGGAGAGATCCAGCATGGACAAGACAATCAGGAGCGCGGCAGACGCGGTCTCCGAAATCGGTGATGGAGCTACGGTGATGATTGGTGGCTTCGGCGGTTCGGGCGCGCCGATCGAGCTCATTCACGCCTTGATCGACAAGGGGCCGAAGAACCTCACGGTCATCAACAACAATGCCGGCAACGGCCGCATCGGCATCGCCGCGATGATCGATGCCGGCATGGTTAGGAAGATGATCTGCTCCTTTCCGCGCTCATCCGATCCGCGTGCCTTTACCGACAAATATCTGGCTGGCGAGATCGAGCTGGAACTCGTGCCGCAGGGCACGCTTGCAGAACGCATCCGCGCCGGCGGTGCTGGTATTCCGGCGTTTTATACACCGACCGGTTACGGTACCGAGCTTGCAGAAGGCAAGGTCATCACCGAGTTCGACGGCCGGCATTACGTGCAGGAACGGTGGCTGAAGGCGGATTTTGCGATCGTCAAGGCGAATGTCGGTGATGTCCACGGCAACCTCACTTATAACAAGGCCGGCCGCAATTTTAACCCGCTGATGTGCATGGCAGCGGCCAGGACCATCGCCCAGGTCTCTACCATTGTTCCGGCCGGCGGCATCGATCCAGAGCAGGTCGTGACACCGGGTATCTTCGTCGATCGTGTGGTCGAGATCGCCAATCCGCAACAGGAAGAAGAGCTCATTCGAGCCGGGGTGGCCTACGTATGACCGTCGACGCCAGAGAAGACATCAAGCTCTCCAATGCCCAGATCGCCTGGCGCGCGGCACAGGATATTGCCGATGGCGCCTATGTGAACCTCGGTATCGGTTTTCCGGAAATGGTCGCCCGATATCAGCCGCCGGGCCGGCAGGCGATCTTCCACACAGAAAACGGTATCCTCAATTTCGGCGAGGCGCCTCCATCCGGCGAGGAGGACTGGGATCTCATCAATGCCGGCAAGAGAGCGGTGACGCTGAAGCCGGGTGCGGCCTTCTTCCATCATGCGGACAGCTTCGCCATGGTACGCGGGGGTCATCTCGATGTCGCGATCCTCGGCGCCTATCAGGTCGCCCAGAACGGCGATCTCGCCAACTGGCGTGTCGGCGCCAAGGGCGTACCTGCCGTTGGCGGCGCCATGGATCTCGTGCACGGTGCCAAGCAGGTCTGCGTCATCACCGAGCATGTGACCAAGAACGGCGAACCCAAGCTAGTGGAAAAATGCACTTTCCCGCTGACAGGGGTAGGCTGCATCACCCGCATCTACACGAGCCATGCCGTCATCGACATCAGGGAAGGACGCTTCGTTTTGCGCGAAAAGCTTGCCGCCATGTCGGTCGAGGAACTGCAGGCCATGACCGGCGCGCCGCTGCATATCGAGGGGGCGGTTGCTGACCTCGTCGTTCCCGAACTCTGAGGACAAGTCCATGACCGAAGCCTTCATTTGTGATTATATCCGCACGCCAATCGGCCGCTACGGCGGCTCGCTATCCTCGGTCCGCGCCGATGATCTTGGCGCCATCCCGCTGAAGGCACTGATGACGAAGAATGCGTCCGTCGATTGGGAAGCCGTCGACGACGTCATCTTCGGCTGCGCCAACCAGGCAGGCGAGGATAATAGAAACGTCGCGCGTATGTCGCTGTTGCTCGCCGGTCTGCCAGTCTCCGTTCCAGGCACGACGATCAACCGGCTCTGCGGCTCGGGTATGGATGCCGTCATGACCGCGGCGCGTGCCATTCGGTCAGGCGAAGCCGAACTGATGGTTGCGGGCGGCGTGGAAAGCATGTCGCGTGCACCCTTCGTTTTGCCGAAGGCCGATACGGCCTTTTCGCGCGCGGCTGAAATTCACGACACGACCATCGGCTGGCGCTTCGTCAATCCGCTGATGAAGAAACAGTATGGTGTCGATTCCATGCCGGAAACTGGCGAGAATGTTGCCGAGGATTACAATGTCAGCCGTGAGGATCAGGACGCGTTTGCCGTGCGCTCGCAGGCCAAGGCGGCTGCCTCTCAGGCAAGCGGCAGGCTCGCGAAGGAAATCATCTCGGTGACCATTCCGCAGCGCAAGGGCGATCCTGTTGTGGTCGAGAAGGACGAGCATCCACGCGCAACCAGCATGGAAGCGCTTGGTAAGCTGCCGACGCCTTTCCGCCAGGGCGGCACGGTGACGGCCGGTAATGCCTCCGGCGTCAATGACGGAGCGGCTGCCCTCATCATCGCTTCGGAAGCGGCGGCGAAGAAATATGGCCTGACACCGATCGCTCGTATTCTTGGCGGTGCCGCTGGCGCGGTTCCGCCGCGCGTCATGGGCATTGGCCCAGTACCGGCGTCGCGCAAGCTCATGGCGCGGCTTGGCTTGAAGCAGGAACAGTTCGATGTGATCGAGCTCAACGAGGCCTTCGCCAGCCAGGGGCTCGCAGTGCTGCGAGAACTCGGCATTGCCGATGATGATCAGCGCGTAAACCGCAATGGCGGCGCCATCGCGCTCGGCCATCCGCTCGGCATGTCGGGCGCCCGGATCACCGGGACGGCCGCTCTGGAGCTCAGTGAAATCGGCGGCCGCTATTCGCTCTCGACCATGTGCATTGGCGTCGGCCAAGGCATTGCCGTGGCGCTCGAAAGGGTCTGAGGCGGGCTATTCCGGGATCGACTGCATCATGATCTCGCTGCGAAGGGCTGGTGCCTCGGCACCGAAATAGGTTTTGAGCAGTTTCGGGAAATCGTTCGATGTGTAGAAATCGGTCAGGGTGCGGTCGACAAGCAGCCGGAAGGTGGAATCGTCGCGCCGCACCGCAATGCCATAGGGTTCGTGGGTGAAAAGCCGGCTGCCAAGCTCCAGCGCCGACCGATTGTTTGCCCGATCGGCAAGGCCGATGAGAAGGGCGCGGTCGGCGAAGTAGGCATCGATCCTGCGGTCTTCCAGCGCCTTCAACCCGTCCTCGTGGGTGGCGAAATCGACGATGCGCGTCTGCGGCACATCTGGTCCGATCGCATCGCGCAGCGTCGCACCCGTCGTCGTGCCGGCGCGCACCCCAATCGAACTCTGGGCAGGCGATTTCAGGTCGACGGCGCTGACTGGTTGCTTGTCGAGAAAGAGAACCTGCAGATAATCCGGCGAGTCCCTGCGAAGCAGTGCGCTTGCACCGGTCAGGAAAACCGGCTGGGAGAAATCGACGCTTTCGCGCCGCTCGAGATTGATCGTGGTCGCACCGCAAAGCAGGTCGACCTTTCCATTCTCCACCGCGCCAAAACCGTCTGCCAGCGTCGTTTCGACATATTCTTTCTTGAGGCCGGAAACATTGTGGCCAACCTCGTCGGCGATACGACGGCAGAGATCGATCGTATAGCCCGCGGGGCTGCCATCGGCCTTCTTGAAGGAGAAGGGCTTCTCATCGGTAATATAGCCGATGCGGATTGTCTTGCTCTGTTTTATGGTGTCTAGCGTCTGCGCCATCGCGGGCGCAAAGGCGGGAAAGGCAAGAGCAAGGCCCAGAAAAAGCAGCCGTCGCGCACGGTTCAGCATCTTTTCCCCTCAAACAGCGATTGCCTCGTAATGATCCGAACCGGAGACTATGGCCTGCCGGTCATTTGTCAACGGCGGCTCCTGTTGCCGCAGGTGCCCGCATCTTACTCTTTCGTGCATTGCCCTTTCGTGGTTTCCCCTGTTAAGACTGGTGCATATCATTTTATCACCTATGTCCTTGGTTTTTCGGGAGGCTATCGTCGCCATGGCAAATCTTGCTCAATTGCTTGCATCCATTAAAATTCCGGACCTCGCTGGCAAAGCGGTGCTGATTACCGGCGCTTCCACCGGTATCGGCGCTGCCGTTGCACGCGCCTTCGCCGCACAGGGCGCCAAGGTTGGCGTTCACTACAATTCAAGCCGCGAACCGGCCGAACAACTGGCTGATGAGATCAAGGCAGCCGGCGGCACGGTGCATCTGGTGCAGGGCGACGTGTCGCGGGAAGGCGAAACGGAACGCGTCGTTGAAGAGACGGCGAAGACCTTCGGTCATCTCGATGGCCTCATCAACAATGCCGGCGGCATGCTCGGCCGCAAGCCGACCTCGGAATATACCGATGAGCATTATGAGAAGGTCATGAACCTGAATGCCCGCTCGGTGCTGGCAGCCACGCGTGCTGCTCATCCCTGGCTGAAGAAACAGGGCGGCTTCATTATCAACACGACGTCGATCGCTGCGCGCAATGGCGGCGGCAATGGCGCCATTCTCTATGCGGCGTCAAAGGGCTTCGTCTCGACGATTACCCATGGGCATGCCAAGGAATTCGTCGCCGATAAAATCCGCGTCAATGCGGTCGCGCCCGGTGTCATCGCCACCCCTTTCCATGAGCGTTATACCAATGACGAGCAGATGGAGATGCAGCGCAAATCGATCCCGATGGGCTTCGTCGGCACTTCGGAAGATTGCGTCGGCGCCTATCTCTTCCTCGCCTCTCCGACGCTGTCAGGCTACATCACCGGCCAGATCATCGAGGTCAATGGCGGCCAGCTGATGCCCTGATCAGGGCCGAAAGATCGGAATTTACGGAACTTTCGTATTGGAATGACGTTTCCCGCTTGGACATTCATCAAGCGGGGCGTCATGAGCTTTTCCTTTTCCGAACTCGACTTCTTAAAACCGGAGCTGGGGGCGGAATATACCGGTTCGGGCACGCATTTCGCGGTTTTCTCCGCTCATGCAGAACAGGTGGAACTCTGCCTGTTTTCCCCAGATGGCAAGAAGGAGATCGCTCGGCTGCCGCTGCCGAAGCGTGAGGGCGACATCTGGTCGGGCTACATAGCCGGCCTCGGTCCGGGCACGGTCTATGGCTACCGCGCCCTCGGCCCTTACGACCCGAAGAACGGCCATCGTTTCAATCCCAACAAGCTGCTGCTTGATCCATATGCCAAGCAAGTGATCGGTGATCTCAAATGGGACAATGCGCTGTATGGATATGAGATCGGCAAGGACGATCTTTCCTTCGACGAGCGCGACAGCGCGCCTTACATGGTCAAGGCCGTCGTTCAGGATCCGGATTTCGACTGGGCGGGTCAAGAAGCAATACGGCGGCCATGGCCGGAGACGATTATCTATGAGGCGCACGTCCGCGGACTGACAATGCTGCACCCCAAAGTGCCCGACAGGCTGCGTGGCACCTTTCTCGGCATGTGCAGCGATCCGATCATCGACCATCTCGTGAAGCTCGGCATATCGGCGATCGAGCTGTTGCCGATCCAGTTTTTCCCCAATGACCGGTATCTGGAAGAGAAGAAGCTGACGAATTATTGGGGTTACCAGACACTCGGATTTTTTGCGCCGCAGGCCCGTTATCTTTCGGGCGACAGGATCACCGAGATCAAGACCATGGTGAAAAAGTTCCATGCCGCTGGCATCGAAGTCATTATGGACGTCGTCTACAACCATACGGCTGAAGGCAGCGAGAAGGGACCGACGCTGTCCTTTCGCGGGCTCGACAACGCAAGCTATTACATCCTCTCGCCCGATGATCCGCGCCATACGTTCGATACGACAGGCACCGGCAATACGCTCAATGTCGCCAATCCCATGGTCATGCGCATGGTGCTGGACAGCCTGCGTTACTGGGTTGGCGTGATGCATATTGACGGCTTCCGTTTCGACCTCGCCAGCACACTCGGTCGCCAGGATCTGGAATTCGACCGGCAGGGTCTATTCTTCGGCGCCATCCGCCAGGACCCGATCCTTGCCGGCGTCAAACTGATCGCAGAACCCTGGGATGTCGGCGCGGGTGGTTATCAGGTTGGCGGGTTCCCGCCTCCCTTCCGCGAATGGAACGATAAGTTCCGCGACGATGTGCGCCGCTTCTGGAAGGGCGATGGCGGCATGGTGTCGGAAATTGCGCAGCGTATCACTGGCTCGGCGGTCCAGTTCAACCATTCGGATCGTGGTGCGACATCATCGGTCAATCTGCTATCGGCTCATGACGGCTTCACGCTGATGGACACAGTTTCCTTCAACGACAAGCACAATGAGGCAAATGGCGAGGATAACAGGGACGGCCATTCGGACAATCACTCCGACAATATGGGTGCCGAAGGCGCGACCGATAACGAGGACATCAACAGGCTGCGGGCGCGGCGGCGCCGCAACATGATGGCGACCCTGATGTTATCGCAGGGCGTCCCGATGATCCTTGCGGGCGATGAGGTCGGTAATGGCCAGGGTGGCAACAACAATGCTTACTGCCAGGACAACGAGATCGGCTGGACGAAATGGGATGGTCTCGATGATCCATTCCTCGATTTCTGCCGCAAGGTCGTCGCGTTCCGCAAGGCGCATCCGGTGCTCAGGCAGGAGCGTTTTCTGACAGGCGACAGCACTGAGGATGGACGTATCGAAATCGCCTGGTACAAGCCGGACGGCAATTTCATGGACGAGGGTGCGTGGAACGACGACGAGCTTCGAGTGCTTGGCGTCTATCTGTCGAAGAGCGCGTATTCTCCCGATAGCGAAGAAATGGATGATCTCTATCTGGTCTTCAATGCGGGTGGAGATTGCGAGGTGCACTTGCCTGAGGTCAATGGACTGAAGCAATGGGCGCGTGTCCTGGATACCGGCGCGGAGGAGGACGCCTTCAAGCTCCATGAGCAAGAAAGTCCCGTGATGGTTTATACTCAAAGCATCGCCGCGTTTGCGCCGAAGGGGCAGACCAAGCCGCCAAAAGGTGCAAGCAAGGCCGAACGCCGCAGGTGGTTCCATTTCGGGCGGCGAGGCAAGTGATAGGTCGATAGTCCGCAATGAATGCCGACGTCACCGAGCTTGGTCTGATCTATGTCAGCGATACCGAACCGGGTATCCGCAGACGACGAAAGGGCAAGGGCTTCAGCTATACATTGCCAGACGGGAAAACACTGGCCGACGAAATGCAACGGGCACGCATCCGTGCGCTCGGCCTGCCGCCGGCCTACGAAAATGTGTGGATCTGCATCTACGAAAACGGTCATCTTCAGGCGACCGGCTTTGATGCCCGCGGCCGCAAACAATACCGCTATCACAAGGACTGGCAGGCCTTTCGCAGCGCCGGAAAGTTTTACCAGCTTATCGAATTCGGCAACGCCTTGCCGAAGATCCGCCGCACGGTCCTGCGCCATCTCGATACTGGTGCTGAGGATATCAACGGTGTACTTGCGGCGCTGACGATACTTCTCGACGAGGCGCATTTGCGCGTCGGCAATCAGGCCTATGTGAAGGAAAACGACACCTATGGTGCAACGACGCTGCTGAAGCGCCATCTGAAGATCGTCGACGGCCGCATCGAGCTGAAATTTCGCGCCAAAGGCGGCAAGCGCGTACAGCGCAGCCTCAAGCATCCGCGTCTGCAAAAGATACTGGAAGAAATCGCCGACCTGCCGGGCAGGCAGCTCTTCGTCTGGAAGGACGAGACCGGAACATTGAAGCCGATCGATTCTGGTCGATTGAATGCCTATCTTGCAGAAATCTCCGGCATTGCCATTTCAGCCAAGACCTTCCGCACGTGGGCGGGTTCGCTTGCCGCTTTCGGCGCAGCACGCGGTGCCATCTCAGAGGGGCGACGGCCGACTGTCAAAGAGATGTCAGAAGCTGCGGCCGAGGTCCTGCACAATACGCCGGCGATCGCGCGCTCCAGTTATATCCACCCGGCAATCATTGCACTTTCGGCCAAAGATGAGACGCTGCAGGAGGCCGGTATCGAACCCCTGCGCGGGCTTCGGGCGGATGAGAACCGCATGCTGGATTTCCTGATGCACCACATCATTCCCGAGTAAAAAGAACCCGCGACCGGGGACTGCGAGTTTCGGGTTCAAGAAGACAGGCGGCAGGGCTTCCCGATCTCTTCGATATTTCCGATTTGAGATCGCGGCAAACCGGATGGAGCCGCCCATCGCTCCCGAAAATGGAGATGCCGCTCACGACATATCGATGTCGAGTTCCGGATAGTGGCGGAAAATCCCGTCGGTATTGAAGGGTAGGCGGCGGTCCGACCTTAGATAGCTGGCTATATTGGGGCGCTGCGCGACGCTGTCATGCAGGGCGGCAAGCAGCGGATACTTGTTGCGGTAATTGCTCATCGCCTTCGGAAATGCATAAAGCAGTCCTTCGACGATCTGGAAAAGCGACAGATCCACGTAAGTCAGCGTATCGCCGGTTATATGTTTGGAACCATCCGGATTCTGCCGTAGCACGCGCTCAAAATAGCCGAGGAATTTCGGGATACGCTCCTTGATGAAATCGGCCGAGCGCGCTTTGGCCTCTTCCTTCTGGTCCTCGTAGTAGAGCGAGGTGGCGATGGGGTGATGCGTGTCATGGACCTCGGCCACGAAATCGGTGATCGTCAGCTGCAACCCATTGATGACATAGCGCAGCCTTTCGTCGCCGGGCGCCAGTCCCAGTTTCGGACCGAGGTAGAGAAGAATGTTGGCGACATGCGGGATAATAAGATCGCCATCCCTAAGGAAAGGCGGGGCAAAAGGGATATGTGCTTCGCTGTCGCTTTGCAGGATCGCGAACATCGCGCCGGTGCCACGCCCGTGGCCCGACTGGCGGGTGATGTCAATATAATCAGCGCCCGCTTCCTCAAGCGCCAGCCGCACGAATTCGCCACGGCCCTGAATGCCGTCCCAGTAGTAAAGTTCGTAAGTCATTTGCCCTCGTAATTGCTTAGTGTCTGGCTTCGCGGCCGAAATCCTTGCGGAGTTCTTCCTTCGCCTTTTCAAGTGTGTTCTTCTGCTTCTTCGTCAACTGCTTACCGGCGCGGTTGATGTAGAAATTCAGCATCGACATGGCCGAGCGGAACGGGCTGGATTTACGCCGAGGGCTGCTTTCGGCTGAATGCTTGAGTGAATCTGCAATCTTCTTCGGATCGTCGGATGTGAAGACCCCCTTCTCAAGATCTAAGGCGTCGCTGTTATCGGTCACATCCTGTGACCATTTCGTCTTTCCTTTCGCCATGGTGACTGTCCTTAACAGCAGCGGCGCTAGGCCGCTTGCTGGATTATTGGTGTTTGACGACGCCGTCAGTGATGGGCGTGGTGTTCGTTGCGCTTGCGGGTCGCGGCTGCCTTTTTTGCGGACGCGGAACGTTCTTCCTTCGACCGGGATGCCGAAGCATGACCGCCAATGCGGCCGCCTTTTTTGGAGGATTCGTGCGTATCCTTCTTGCCGCGACCAGAGCCTGATTTGTTGCCGCCGCCACTTTCCTTGTTGACGGTTGCCCATGCCCGGCGTTCGGCCTCCTCTTGGGATACGCCGCGGTCCTCATAGCCTTCCTCGATATGCTCGGCCTTCCTCTTCTGCTTGTCAGTATAAGCGGATTTGTCACCTCTCGGCATGGCTGCCTCCTCTGGTTCGAATGAGGTCCAACCGCTGGCCATCCAAAAAGTTCCGGGGCCGTCCTGACTGCCGCGGCCTGCCAACCGAACTGGTTGTCCGCGACGACAACGGTACGAATGGCGACGATCTATTTGGAAATATCGAGAACTCGAGGCGCCTGAGGCTATCAGGACTAAACGATGGGGCGCTGGCGTGCGGCGGTCTTTACTGCGTGGTCGAGTGCGGCCGTGGAAAACGGCTTCGGCAGCAGCACGGAGCCGGAAAAACGGTTCGCGTCTGGCAGGTTGCTGTTGCCGGTCGCAAAGACGAGACCGACCGAAGGGACGGCTTCGCGCGCCAGAGCCGCAAAGGCCGGGCCGGACATGCCCGGCAGCCCGACATCGGCAACGATGATGTCTATATCGGTCGTGCGCAAGAATTCGACGCCCTGTTCACCGCTGTCGGCGCGATCACGTCATATCCGAGATCCTGCAGGATTTCGGCAGTATCCATGCGGATGAGAACATCATCCTCGACCAGTAGAAGCTTCAGGTTGGCCTTAGCGACATCGCGCAGCCGTCCGCTGCCTGGCAGAGCCACCGGATTGGTCTGGTGTCGTTCAGCCCGATTGATGAGGACGTGGCGGACCTTTCGCGCCAGGGCCTCCCGTGTATAGGGCTTGGAGAGGAGCTCCAGGCCGGGGTCAAGCCGGCCGTCATGGACGATCGAATTTTCGGTATAGCCTGACGTATAAAGCACGGCAATATTGGGCAGGCGCTCGCGGGCCATGCGCGCGAGTTCCGGGCTCTTCAGTGGACCGGGCATGACGACGTCCGTAAAGAGCAGATCGATATGCGCGCCGCTCTCGATAACGGTCAATGCGCTCTGCGCATCCTTGGCCTTTAGTACGTAATAGCCGAGATCAGTCAGCATCTCGACCACGGTTGCGCGCACACCTTCATCATCTTCGGCGACCAGAATCGTCTCGGCGCCGCCGGTTGCGGGAACGTTGTCGCCGTTGGCGATTCGGTCCTCGCTCTGGAAGCAACGGGGAAGATAAAGCTTGACAGTCGTGCCTTCGCCGACCTCGCTGTAGATCTTCACATGGCTGCCAGACTGTTTGACGAAACCGTAGACCATGGACAGGCCGAGGCCTGTACCCTTGCCCTCCGGCTTGGTGGAGAAGAACGGCTCGAAAGCCTGCTCGATGACTTCAGGTGTCATGCCGGAGCCTGTATCGGTGACGGCAAGGACGACATATTGGCCGGCAGCGACTTCCGGATGAATGCGGCTATAGGAATCGTCGAGAAAGGCATTGCCCACTTCGATCGTCAGTTTGCCTGCGCCATCCATTGCATCGCGTGAATTGATTGCAAGGTTCAACAATGCGTTCTCAATTTGGATCGGGTCGGCAAAACTGTTCCAGAGGCCGCCGGAAACCACGGTCTCCACCTCGATTTCTTCGCCGAGCGAGCGGCGCAGCATGTCGTCCATGGCCGAGACAAGGCGGCCGATATTGATCACCTTCGGCTCCAGCGGCTGGCGGCGGCCGAAGGCGAGGAGCTGGCTGGCGAGCCGCGATCCGCGCTCGACGGCGGACAGCGCGTTGGAAATGCGCTCCTTGGCCCGGCCACTATTCGCCACGTCCTTGCCAAGGAGCTGCAGATTGCCGGATATGACCTGCAGCAGATTGTTGAAGTCATGCGCCACGCCGCCGGTCAATTTGCCGATCGATTCCATCTTTTGCGCCTGCTGCAAGGCTGCTTCTGCCTGCTGGCGTTCGAGGATTTCGGCCGCGACGCGAACCTCGAGCGTTTCGTTCAGCTTGCGGAGCTGGTCTTCGGCCTCGCGACGCTGGGCGATTTCCACCTCGGCGGCGCGGATGAGCCGGGCATTATCGATCGCAACGGCAGACTGGCCCGCCAGGCTGACGAGGCTCGCCTCCACCGCATCCGAAAAACGGGCTGGCTGGCTATGACCGAAGAACAGTCCGCCAATGACGCTGCCGTCGCGTGACTTGACCGGCACGGCGAGATAGCTGCGGACAGGAAGGTGGCCTTTCGGCATGCCGGAATGCGGCGCATTCTGTCCATAGCGCGGATCGAGCAGAATATCGTCCGAGCGTATCACCCCTTCGCCGTTGAAGGTCGGCGCGAAGACCTTGGTGTTGCGCGGCATGGGGAACCGGTCGAAATGTCTGCGATCGACGCCCGACAGCGCATAGAGCATGTAGCTGCCACCTTCGCCATCATCGACATTGTAGAAGAAGGCGCCGAATTCGGCGCCTGCCAACGCAACGCCGGCATCGACGGCGATCTGCGTCAGGCGGTCGACATTGAGTTCCGCGGTGATCGCCGCTCCTGCGCGGTTGACGACGGCAAGTGTGGCTGATTTTTCCCGTGACTCATCCAGCGCGGCTCGCTCGCGCCGCTTGGCAAGCACCTGATCCGTCACCTCCATGGTGGCGCAAAGAATGCCGGCGACTTTGCCGTGATCGTCCCGCAGCGGCGTGTAGGAGAAGGTGAACCAAGCGTCTTCCGTCCGGCCTTCGCGCTGCATCGGAACGAGAAGTTCCTTGTAGAGTTGTGATTGGCCGTCGAGCGTCGCCTGCACGATCGGCTGGAACTGAGGCCAGATATCGGACCAGACCTGCTGAAAGGGTTTTCCGAGAGCAGCAGGGTGCCGGTCCGGGAAGATTGCCACATAGGCGTCGTTGTAGATGAAGGCAAGCTCAGGACCCCAGGCGACGAATTTCGGCTGGCGGGAATTGACGACCATTTCGGCGATATGCCGCAGTGAACTTGGCCATGCTTCGACTGGCCCGATGCCGGCTGCATTCAGGCCGTTTCGGCGCAGCAAATTTCCGATTTCGCTATTGCCTTCCGGCCAGCGGCCCCCAACCCGTGCCATCAAAAATCGCTTTCATTCCTGTAGGCATCATCATCGCCGGATCTGCCGGTCCATGGCGACAAAATAGAGGCGTGCGGCACGAGGGAAAGGGTGAACTTCAAATATCCTTAACCGGGCAAGATGTCCGATTACTCGCAAAAAGGTTATTTATATTGTCATTCCTGGTCCAGCTTCTGCGAGGCGATAAAAGTGCGGCTCAAAGCAAAGGAACGAAGCTGGATCGGTTTATGCGGATCACGAAAAAATACGCCGACCATATTATCGACGAAAAGGATAAGCCCCAGCGCAAAGACGATGTAGAGCAAAGCGGCGATCAGAAGCAGCGACATCTCCATGCCTCACACCAGTACTGCCAAAGCCCGGCCGGCAGCCGCAGGAGCTGGGGTGTTCATGGCGCAGGCAAAATGGCTGTTCATGGTAACTTCCCCTGTTTGCCCACAAACAGTCAGAAGATGTCCTTGTTCCCCGTTTCGAGGGGTGGACGCAACTTTTTTATAAAGCTGTCCAGACAGACGGTTCATTCGGTTTGTGGTCCCCCCGCTTCAGAGAATTTATAGCGCGCAACTAATTCAAACTTATGACACAAAGGGTTAAGGGGTGCCGCTTAAGCACCCTTTTTCATTAAATTTTGAATGCTTCTCGTCAGGAAGCCGACTTGCGAGCGACCGTGCGTTTCGGCGCCGGTTTGACAATGCCGCCGGCCTTGGTGCTCGTCGCTGTCCGCTTGGCCTTCGCCTTGGCTTCGCCACCGTTGGTGGACTCTGCTGTCTTGGCGGCGGCCGCCCGTTTCGCCCGAGGCTTCACTTCCTTCCCGTTTGCAGACTTCGAGGCCCCCTTGAGCGCATCATGCTCGGCCCTTGCCTGTTCCCAATGGATGGAGTCTCGCCCTGTCGGGTGCCCTTCTTCTTCCCAAAGGGCATATGCACGTTTTTTTATCCACTCTTCCCGAGCTTCTGCCATCGCTGATCTCCAGTCACAACATGCCGTCGTTCGAACGCGATACTGGGGAAAAAGTTCCAGACTCCGGAGCCGCTTTCAAGCCTATTCGTCACCCGCGTCGGGAATATTTTTGCGCTGCAATATTTATAGGCAACAGCCAGTGCTAGTTGCCTTGATATTGCGCAGCCTTATGCAAGTCCTCGACGAAAATCGCGCGCTGCCTATCGGCGTCGTCAGATTCGCGAATCCGCAGCAGGAAGGAAGGGTGAATGGTGACGAGAACCGGGGGATGATTTGCCGGCGTCAGGATATGCCCACGCTCGGGCGTCAGTTTCACTTTCGCACCGAGAAGAGAATAAAGTGCTGTCGCTCCTAGCGCGATGACCAGCTTGGGCTGCACGATCTCGATCTCCGCTCCAAGCCACCAGGAGCACCGCTGGATTTCCCCGGCATTGGGTTTCGAATGCAGGCGGCGCTTGCCGCGCGGCTCGAACTTGAAGTGCTTGACGGCATTGGTGACGTAGCAGCGTGAACGATCAAGCCCTGCTTCCTCCAGACAGAGATCGAGCAAACGACCTGCCGGTCCGACGAAGGGGCGTCCCGCGATGTCCTCCTTGTCGCCCGGTTGTTCACCGACAAGCATGATCTCGGCCTTTTGCGATCCCTCGCCAAAGACCAGCTGCGTGGCGTTCTTGTAGAGTTCGCAGCGCGTGCAGCCCTCCGCTTGGTGTCTAAGCTGATCGAGGTTGGTGGCGTCAGCGCTTTCAAGCGTGAAGGCAGGTCCAAATTTCGATGCGACGTTCATGGCGGCAATTCCTTGGCTTTCACCCTCAACCGATTGCGCCGGGCATTGTTCCTGTCTGTTCGGAACAACCAACAGCTTCAGGAATTTGATGCTGATTGGAAGTTACGCGGGGTGAGGGATGAACCAGATTTCAAAGACCGACATCATCATGGAAAGCGCCGGAACCTGGGGCGTAATGCTACTCGCAGACGGGAGCGCGCGTTTTCGTCTTTGGGCGCCTGGCGAAGATGCAATTGCGCTGCGGCATCGCGGCCGCGATGTTCCCATGGAGAATATCGGTGGCGGCTGGTTCGAGCTAATCGCGGCGGAAGCGTCCGCGGGCGATCAGTACATGTTCGTTCTGCCGGATGGAAAGGCCGTACCTGATCCGGCTGCGCGAGCGCAGGCCGGTAACGTGCATGGCCCCTCGCTGATCGTTGATCCCACCTATCATTGGCAGAATTTCCAGTGGCATGGTCGCCCCTGGGAAGAGGCGGTCATCAGCGAAATCCATATCGGTACTTTTACGCCCGAGGGTACGTTCCGGGCTGCGGCGGACAAGCTGAAGCATCTTGCAGAAATCGGCATCACGGCTATCGAAGTCATGCCTGTCGCGCAGTTTGCTGGCGATCGAGGCTGGGGTTATGATGGTGTACTGCACTACGCGCCGCATCCCGCTTATGGCGCGCCGGCCGATTTCAAGGCCTTTATCGATACCGCGCACGGTCTCGGTATCATGGTACTACTCGACGTGGTCTACAATCATTTCGGACCCGAGGGTAATTATCTCCACAGCTATGCGCCTAGCTTCTTCCGCAAAGACCGCGAAACGCCCTGGGGCGCAGCAATCGACTTCGAGCGGGAGCCGGTGCGGCGCTTTTTCATCGAGAATGCAATCTACTGGATCGGCGAGTTCCGGCTGGACGGGCTCAGGCTCGATGCCGTGGAGCAGATCCATGACACCTCTGAAAAGCATGTGCTTTTAGCCGTTGCCGACGAAGTAAACGCCGCCTTCGCCGATAGGAGAGTGCATCTCATCGTCGAAGATCAGCGCAATCTCGTGGAGTTGCTGGCCCGTGACGAGAACGGCGCTCCCAAAAACTACGAGGCGGAATGGAACGATGATTTCCACCATGTCGCGCACATCATCGCGACCGGGGAAACCATTGGCCATTACGAGCCTTTCTCCGATCAGCTTTGGCATAAGCTTCGGCTGGCGCTTCAGCACGGTTTCATCTATCCAGATCGCACCGATCCGCCGGAACTGCCTGTCGGCGAGCGTCGCTATCTGCCGCCCACTGCCTTTGTCGATTTCCTCCAGAACCACGACCAGATCGGCAACCGGGCCTTCGGCGAGCGGCTGGTGAGCCTTTCCGATCCCGATATGCTGGACGCGCTGACGGCGATACTCCTGCTCTCGCCGCACGTCCCCTTTCTCTTCATGGGGGAGGAGTATGGGGAGCGGCGTCCCTTCCATTTCTTCACCGATTATGGGGGTGAGCTCGCAAAAATCGTGCGCGAGGGGCGCATGGCGGAAGCTGAAGGATTCGGCGGATTGAAGGCCGGCAGAGCCGTGGCCGATCTGCCCGATCCGAATGCCCTTTCGACCTTCGAGAATTCGAAACTCGATTGGCAATGGCGGGAGAGCGAAGAGGGTCGGAAAAGCCTGGCTTTTGTCGCCGAGCTCCTGAAGCTGCGCAGAACCTATATCGTGCCGCTGCTGCGGCAGAGCTGGGTCATTGCGAGCGGAGCGTTAGAAGCACCTGAAGGAGGTGTTGCCGTATGGTGGAAATTTTCGAACCTGACGTTGGGGTTGCGCGCCAATCTGGCAGAACAGCCGCTGGACCTGCCGTCGGTTCCCGGGACGGTAATCTACGAGCACTACAGCAGAGGAGCAAGGCCTTCAGAGAATCGAGAGCTGCCCCCGCATTCCGTCATTTTCGCCATCGATATCGAAGCCGAATGAGGCGTACTGTCCAAGGCCGTAAGGGACTGAATTCCCAAACAGCTGCCGTTAGATAGTACGCGTCGGCAGCACGCGTTTGACATCATCCAGAGACGGTTTCCGTACCACGCGATAACGCGCTTCGACAAGGTTATAGAAGCCGAATGCGGCAAGACCGACGGCGACTGCGATATAGAGGATCGAGCCGAAGGGCAGTTGCCTCAGCCACTGCAGCGCGTCGGCGATGCTGCCGGCCTGATCCGGATCCACGCGAAAGCCCGCATAGGCAAAGAGAATGCCAGTAACCGCAAAGACAAGCCCACGCGCAACAAGGCCATAGATGCAGATCGAAGCGAGAAGGCCCCCGTCAGGAATGCGCAAATATCGTTCAAATTTCTTCGTCAATCCTTTGGCAGCAGTAATCCCGCCACCAATGATAAAACCGACGCCGACCGCGATCGCCAGGTAAGATCCTGATGGCTTCGACATGATCCATGCCGCAAGCCCTTTTTCGCCCGGCTCGTCACTGCCGCCGGCAAAAAGCAAGGCGTGCCCAAGCGCGTAAGCCGCGAGCCCAAGGTAGATCACTGCACTTCCGAATAGAGCGATCCTGATCATGATAGCCTTTCCGCCGGAGCCATGTCCGTCGCTGTCTGCGAGCGATTGAGCAAGCCTCCAGGCGACGAACCCCAGAAGCCCGAGGCCGATGAGGCCAACCCAAATGCGGCCGAATGGTTGCTCCAGCAAGGTTGAAAGTGCCGATTTTGTCTCCGGTCGGCCGCCTGCTACGCCTGAGAAGAGAGCAAGCCCGGCGACGAGGAGGAAGACGATGCCGCGGGCCACATAGCCACTCTTGGCAAGCAAATCGAAACGAAACTCTCGTGGCATCCTGTCCCCGCGCGTGCTTCTGACCGATAAGTAACGCGTCGAAACACGAAAAGTTTGTGCCGGCTATCGAATTTGAAAGGACTTCCGTTGGCTCGACGCCCTGCATGAGGCTCTATGCTGCTTTGACGAATTAGCAGAACTCGGTGGTTGTGCTCGTTGCTCGAGAACTCATATAAGGATTCGAACATATTCCCTCATATTCTGTCCTAATGCCGCGCCGAACAGCGTAGCGCTGTTCTATTGTGCGCGTGAAAGAGAGGTATTACGTGCAGGCTTTATCTAGAGCACTCGCAGACATGACGCTGCAGGAACGTGCGAGCATGGCGGATGTCGTCGTAGAAGCCCTTGAAGCTTTCGGGCAAGAAGCAGAAGAAGATGGTGACACGCGTTTTGCCCGAGACTCGAAAGCGATAGCCTGTACGATCCGCGGCTGTGGACGCGATCTTTCCAAATGCGAGCTTCAGACGGCGGAGCTTCTGCTGGAGCTCGGAATCCAGTTCATGTATTCCTATACCTGTCGGGAAAAGCGTTCCGACAGCGAACGCCTCGTCGTCCAATAGCACCATCGGTACGAGCGCAGACGAAGTGATGTATAAAAAGCTGCTGTTTCCCAAAGGCTATGGAAAGTCGCGGTTCGCGGATATTTTTTGAGTCACGCCGCTCGACTGGTGCGTTGATACCGCTAATTAGGGTTTTCGTGCAACTGATACCGGCCACACTCACAATTTCTGGACACGATGTTCCAACTCTTGTCGACCTACTGGCCGCATATCCTCTTCGTCATCTCGATTGCCATGGGGGCAGCGGCGGCGATCCACGCTGCCATGACCAAGGAAGAGGTGCGGGCGGCGATCGGCTGGGTCGGTGTCATCATTCTCTCGCCCATCGTCGGCGCGCTGCTTTACATGATTGCCGGCATCAACCGCATCCGCCGCAAGTCGCTGAGCCTTCGCCGTGACGCATTGCTGCCGGCTGCCGATCTGCACGAACTCGAAAAATTCGATGCGGAGTCGGATGCCGTCATCAGCCAGTTCGGCCGACGCTTTGCTGCTTTGCAGACGCTTGGTGATCGCATCACGCGCTACCCGCTGACGACCGGCAACACCGTCGACATGTTGGAAAATGGTGACGAGGCCTATGCAGCGATGAAGACGGCCATCGAGACCGCCGAACGCAGCATCCTGCTCGAAACCTATATATTCGACCGCGACAGGGTAGGGCTTCGCATCGCCGATGTACTGATTGCAGCCGTCAAACGCGGCGTTGAGGTGCGCGTGTTGATCGATGCGGTCGGCGCGCGCTATTCGGTGCCGAGTATTCTCGGTCATTTACAAGAGGGCGGGGTGACGGTTGATGTCTTCAATGGCAACGTCATCATGGGCTTGAGGCTGCCTTATGCAAACCTGCGCACACACCGCAAGATCCTGATCGTGGATGGAAAGATCGCATTGACGGGCGGTATGAATATCCGCGAGGGCTTCAGCGAGGAAACGGTCGGCGAGAGTTTTGCCCATGACACGCACTTTAGCGTCAGCGGTCCGGCAGTAGCCGATCTCTTTGACGTTGCTGCTGAAGACTGGCGTTTTACGACAGGCGAAGTCCTGAACGGCGAGGCTTGGCGCATCGACCGACCGGAGCGCAAGCGCGGCGATCCGGTCTTCATGCGCGTCGTTGCTTCCGGACCGGACCGGAGCGTTGAGACGAACCATAAGATGTTGATGGGCGCCTTCTCTGTAGCGCGCCAGTCGATCCGGATCATGTCGCCTTACTTTCTGCCGGATCGGGAGCTGATTAGCGCGCTGACGACGGCGGCCCGGCGTGGCGTGGCAGTTGATATCGTCGTGCCCGCCGCCAACAACCTCGTACTGGTTGACCGGGCGATGACGGCGCAATTCGATCAGATCGTCAAGAACTACTGCCGCATCTGGCGCTCGACTGGTAGCTTCAGCCATTCCAAGCTGCTCTCCATCGACGGAACCTGGGCTTATATCGGCTCCTCGAATCTCGATCCGCGATCGCTGCGGCTGAATTTCGAGGTCGATCTCGAAGTGCTGAATGCCGGCTTTGCTGCCGAAATCGATGAGCGCATCGACGCTGCTATCAAGTCCGCGACGCCGGTTACGCTCGAGGGGCTGCGGTCGCGGCCCTTCCTGGTACGGCTTCTCGAAAAGGTGTTGTGGCTGGGCTCGCCCTATCTTTGACCGAGTTTTGCCGACTGCAGCATGGCAAGTTTTGTCGTGCTGCCTATAATCGTGAAGAAGAGCTTTTCGAGCAATGGAGCCATCATTCCTCCCGATGCAAGCGAAAAAGAAAGACAGCCTTCCCGCGAGTATCATCGCCTCTATCAGAAACAGGAAGAAACGCGTCGAGATTTGGAGGGCGGGACCAAAGCCCCGCGGCGAAGGCACGCTGATCGCCTCCTACAATGTCCATAAATGCGTCGGCACCGACCGACGCTTCGATCCGGAACGCACAAGCCGTGTCATCCATGAAATCGATGCGGATGTCATTGCACTGCAGGAGGCCGATACCCGCTTCGGCGAGCGTACCGGCATTCTCGATCTCGCCCGGCTGGAGCGCGAGACCGGCCTTGTGCCCGTTCCGATCTCAGGGTCGGTGAAAGCGCATGGTTGGCACGGCAATGTTGTACTCGTTCGCAAGGGTCTGGTGCATGATGTGCATCAGGTGACGTTGCCGGGGCTGGAGCCGCGCGGCGCGCTGGTTGCGGAGATAGAGCTTGAGACCGGCGGCAAGCTACGCATCATTGCGGCCCATCTTGGGCTCCTGCGCCATTCGCGGGCACAACAGGCAAGGACGCTGGTCGATCTCATCAGCGATCGCCACGAGATGGCGACCATCCTTCTTGGCGATTTCAATGAATGGCGGCTCGGCGACCGCTCCTCTCTCAATACCTTCCAGATGGCCTTCGGTCCGTTACCGCCCGCCGTTCCGAGCTTTCCTGCCGGCTTGCCGGTTTTGGCGCTCGACCGCATCATTGCCAATAGGAATGGCATCATCTCCGCCGTGGAGGTGCACGACACCCCGCTCGCCCGCATGGCGTCCGACCACCTGCCGATCAAGGCGGTGGTCGACCTGCGGCAGGAATTGGCGAAAGCTGCCGGACGTCCGGGCGTTTAAGCCCGGACGGGTGCGGGAAGGAACTTGCCCCTTATCAGCAACCACAGCGTACCGATCGCAATCAGCGCAAGTGCGATATTGACCAGCACGAAGATTACGGGAGCCAGATGGCCGATCGCTCCGGTATCGCCGCGTGCAGTCATCCGCAAGGCGGCAGTCGCAAGCGCCGTCAGTCCGAAGGTGAAGGCCCAGTAAGAGCCTGCGAAGGGTTGCTGCATGATCCAGGGCAACTGACGGCTGATAATCAGCACCTGTAGGATGGCATAGCCGAACATTGCATGCGCGAGCATATCGGGCGCGCCGGTAGTGACGCTGAGGTACGCGACGCTGCCGACAGCAGGCGGAGCGATCTGGATACCGAGCGTGGGGCGCAGCGGTGCGGCAAGCTCCGGCGCCAACAGCAGCCGGTGCAGAAGCACGGATTCGACCGCGAGCCAGGAAAAGAAGCCCGCCCCGAAGGCAAGCTGGCCCCAGTCGGCGTATCCAAGGGTACCGGCTGCTATTGCCGTCACGAAAGAACCGGCGACGGTCGGCAGATAGAGAACCGGCGTGTTGCTGACCGGATCACGTCCACCACGCCACAGCAGCCCGGTTCGCCACAGCAGGAAAAACAACGCGGCTGCAAACCCCGCCAAAGCAAGTGCTTCGGCTCCGATACGTGAATAGGGGAGGATGGAAAGTCCGGCCAGCATGGTTGCAACACCAATAAGACCGACAAAGCAGCATTGGATTGGATGCTCCAGTTCCGCGATCGACTCGTTGGGCGCGACGAGCCATTTTGCGGCGTAGAGGACGATGAGGACGAGCCAGATGGCGAAGCCAAGCAGATTGATCGTCTCGCCCACGTCAGGTGCGACAGGCCAGACGGCGGCGGCGCGCCAGCTGTTGCCGAGCCCGGCAACACCGAGAACAATGCCAAAGAATGCAGCAGGTATGCGGGGCAGCGACATTTGGTTTCTCCGGGTTTGTCCGGCAGGATTACGGCTCTGCCGGCGAGACAGGCGGTACGATTACTTTGCGATGGCGTCTGCAGCGTCCATGACGCGGGCTGAATAAACAAGGGCCGCACCAGCATTCACAGAGATCGCGACGCCAAGGGCCTCCGCAATTTCCTCCTTGGTGGCGCCCGCCTTCTGAGCCTCGGTCGTATGCACCACGATACAACCGTCGCAACGGACGGTAACGGCTACGGCAAGGGCGATCAGCTCGCGCTGCTTGGCGTCCAGATGATTGGTCTTCTGGCCAGCCGTTGAAAGGGTCTGGTAGCCCTTAATCGTCTCGGGCACGACCTTGGCGAGTTCGCCGATCCGGCCAAAGAGCTCGTCCCGATATTCTTTCCAGTCCAACATGGAAGTCACTCCATCTGTAATCAGCGACGGCATCATTGCCTCAGCTGTTGGAAGCGACTATGACCTTGAGCAGCGATACTTTGAATGCTTAGAAAGCTCATGTTCTAGCGCGATCGTCTCATGGATGTCTTAAGCCGCCTTATCGAACTTGCCCGCCTGCGGCCGACGCTCGATATCCGCTGCCGCTTGCAGGGCGCATTTCAAATCGACCACGAGCCCGTTCCAGCGGGCACATTGCCGTTTCATCTGATCCTCGGCGGCGACTGCCTCATTCGCCTCGGTTCCGGTCGTGAGGTCACCTTGCGGTCCGGCGATTTCCTGTTGTTGCCGCGGGGGGATGCGCATGTGATCGTCGGCTTACGACCACGGGGCGAGGCGCAGCCTCTGCGTATTACCGTGAGCGGTATGTTACTCTTGCGTGAAAACGGCGAAGGCGAGCCTGATGTCGACCTCCTTTGCGGCCATTTCGATTGCGCCCCGGGGGCGGCCGCCCTGTTACTCGACAGCCTTCCCGACGTCTTTCACGTATCGCTCGTCGCGGAATCGGAGGAACTGCTGAAGACCATGGTCGCCATGGTTTATAGGGAAACGGCTGAGGAGAAGCCAGGAGCATTGGCGATCATCGCTGCAACCTGCCTCTCGCTCTTCATCATGGCAGTGAGGGCCGGCAAGACTTCGCCTGTCGCATCCTCGGGTCTGCTGCAGTTGCTTGCTGATGCGAGGCTCGGCAAATCCGCGGCGGCAATGATGTCCACGCCGGCTTTTGCCTGGACGATCGATAAGCTTGCCCGCCATTCGGCCATGTCGCGGGCCACCTACGCCCGCCAATTCCGAGAGCGGTCGGGAATGACAGTCGGCGCATTCCTGACCGATATAAGGATGATGCTGGCGAGCGACTTGCTCGTTCGGACGCGGCGAACGGTTGCAGATATTGCTGCAGAGGTCGGTTATGAATCCGAAGCAGCCTTTGGCAAGGCTTTCAAGGCACGACGGGGCATAACACCGGCCCGTTACCGCGCTGCGGAACAGGCAAGGCAGGCAGGGCAGCAATGATGGCCAGAGAAGCGTCCGCTAGCCGCCGTGCCGTTCCACTTCCGTCAGGATGGAGATAAACGCGCGCAGACTTTGTGGCACGTGCCTGTGACCGGAATAGTAGAGGCAGAGGCCAGGAATCGGCGGACACCAGTCGTCAAGAATGGAGACCAGTTCGCCGCTGGCAAGATAGGGCCGGGCAACCCTTTCCGCCACATAGGCAATGCCAAGACCCTTTGCAGCCGCTTCCGCCATCAGTCCCACATGATCGAGCGTCAGTGCGCCGGACACTTCCATGGTCACTTCCTGCCCGTGTTTTTCAAACTCCCAGCGATAGAGCTTGCCGCTCGGCATGCGCAGGCGAATGCAGCGGTGATGCCTCAGATCCTCCGGTGTTATCGGTAATTTGTGATTTCTCAGATAGGTGGGCGCGGCAACCGCGAGGAAGCGTGCCTCCCCTCCGAATTCTACCGCGACCATGTCAAGCGGAACGGATTCTCGCAGGCGAATGCCAGCATCGAAGCCTTCGTTGACAATATCAACCAGCCGGTTTTCGGTCACCACGTCGAGCGCTATCGCGGGATAACGTTCGAGAAAAAGAGGGATGGCTGTATTCATCAGCACGCGGGCGGCAATCTCGCTGGCATTGATACGCAGAGTACCGCTCGGCTGGCCGCTGAATTCGCCGACCGCGTCGAGCGCCAGATCAAGATCCCGCAACACGGGCTTCAGCCTGTCGAGAAGCATTTCGCCGGCTTCGGTGGCTGCGACGCTGCGTGTCGTGCGGTGCAGCAGGCGCACGCCCATGCGCGCCTCCATGTTGCGCATCATGTGGCTCAGCGTCGAAGGCGATAAGCCAAGTTCGCCGGCCGCCCTGCGGAAGCTGCGGTATGTGACGATTGCCGCAAAGGCGTTGAGATCATCAAGTGTGGGCCGGTAACTCATGGGTATTTTTCAACAACTCATGCAGGTTTGAGCGGATTATCACATTAATAATCACCTCTATCTTTGCTGTCATCAAGCCGGGATTCAGCGGCATCAGAAAGGTAGAGACGATGACGAAGACATGGTTCATCACAGGCACATCCTCGGGTTTCGGCCGGATCATGACCGAGAAGCTGCTGGCGCGCGGCGATCGCGTGGCCGCCACGCTGCGCAAGCGGGAGGCGCTGGCTGACCTTGAGACGCAGTATGGCGGACGGCTCTGGGTCGCGAGCCTGGACGTCACCGACGACCGAGCCGTTCGTGCAGTCGTCGACGCCGCCTTTCAACAGATGGGGCGCATCGATGTCGTCGTCAGCAATGCCGGCTACGGCCTGTTTGGCGCTGCAGAAGAGGTGAGCGATGCGCAGATCCGTCATCAGATCGATACCAACCTGATTGGCTCCATCCAGGTGATCCGTGCAGCCTTGCCGCATCTGCGTCAGCAGGGCGGCGGTCGCATCCTTCAGGTCGCTTCAGAAGGCGGACAGATCGCTTATCCGAATTTCAGCCTCTATCACGCCACCAAATGGGGGATCGAAGGTTTCATCGAGGCCGTGGCGCAGGAAGTCGCTTCCTTTGGCATCGACATCACCATTGCCGAACCAGGACCGGCGGGAACGGATTTTGGCGCCGGTCTCGTCAGGCCGCCGCAGATGGATGTTTACGAGGACACGCCGGCCGGCCAAGTGCGCAGAGCAATTGCCGACGGCTCGTTCAAGATCCTGGGCGACCCGATGAAGATGGCCGACGCGATGGTCGCGGCGGCCGAAAAACAACCGGCACTCAAAAGGCTTGCGCTCGGCAGCACGACCTATCAGTCGATCCGCAAGGCTCTGGCCGAGCGGCTCGCCGAGCTGGAAGCACAGAAGGAGATCACGCTGTCGACCGATATCGACGCCTGACTGCGCTCAGCGGTCTATCGTCGTCATGATCGTGTCGTTGTAGCGCTTGCCCGAAACCTTTCCGGGAGCAAGCGCTTCATCGAGCGCCTTCATATGTTCGGCGCTGAGCGCGATGGAGGCGGCGGCGACATTGTCTTCCAGATAGGTGCGACGCTTGGTGCCGGGGATCGGGACAAAATCGCTGCCCTTGTGCAGGATCCAGGCGAGCGCCACCTGACCAGGCTTGACGCCGAGCGAGGATGCAGCCAAACGGACGGCTTCGGCAGCGCGGACATTCGCATCGAAGTTCTCGCCCTGGTAGCGCGGATCACCGCGGCGGAAATCGCCTTCTGGATAATCCTCGGCGCGCTTGACCTCGCCGGTCAGGAAGCCGCGGCCGAGCGGGCTGAAAGGCACGAGGCCGATGCGGAGCTCTTTCAGGGCCGGGATCACGTCGGCTTCAAGATTGCGTTCCCACAGGGAATATTCGCTCTGCACAGCCGAAACCGGGAAGACAGCGTGGGCACGACGGATGTTGGCAACACCGGCTTCTGAAAGACCGAAGTAGCGAACCTTGCCCTCCTTGGCAAGCTCGGCCACGGTGCCGGCAACGTCTTCCATCGGGACGGCCGGATCGATGCGGTGCTGGTAAATGAGGTCGATATGGTCGGTGGCAAGACGTTTGAGCGAGCCCTCGACGGCGTTGCGAATGGTTTCCGGCCGGCTGTCGCGCTCGGTGCCCACCTGTTTACCGTCCTTCAGGCGGAAGCCGAACTTGGTGGCGAGCGTCACGTCACTACGGCGGCCCTTCAGCGCACGGCCGAGCAGTTCCTCGTTCTTATAGGGTCCATAAACCTCGGCTGTATCGAGGAAAGTGCAGCCGAGCTCGATGGCGCGGTGAAGGGTAGCGATGGATTCTGTCTCATCGGCCGGACCATAGGACTGGCTCATGCCCATGCATCCGAGACCGATGGCCGATACTTCAAGTCCCTGACTGCCGAGTTTACGCTTCTGCATCACCGTACTCCTGCTTCTCAAGTAAGGAGAGATCTATATAGACCCAGGTGCAGGATTATGAATGCGCGAAAATCCCGATAAGCTGCGTGAGCGTTCAATAGCGTCGGCGGCGGTTATCTTTGTCGTCCGATGTGAAGGTGATACGGCGAAGGGCGTCCATCATGATGGAGATGAGGGCATTGCGCTTCTGGACGAGGTGTTTGCCGAAGAGGAAATTCGTGGCGGCTGGCTGCGTCAGTTGTTGGACCTCACAGTTCCCAACGGCGCCTACTGGCTGGTCACCGTAATTTTGATCGCTTGTCGACTGCCGCGGCGGATTCTACCAAATGGATGATCGATAGTTTACGCAAGCATTGATACCTGTGCGGCCGGCGGACATGGATCCTCCGAGCGCCACCGGAAGCGGACGTCGGACAGAGAAATGGCTTCCTCGGATTTTTAATCGGGTACCGTCCACTTTCGAGCTGCTTCGCGCACTAACCGCCATCGGGCAAGCTCAAGTGTAGCGTCGGCCAATGCGCGATGCACGGGGACCGCCGCCTTGCTTTCCTCGATGATCTTGTCAACCAGCTTCGATGTCTCCGTTTCGGAAGCTGCTGCTCCAATGATTTCCCGCGCCGTCGCCAGAAATACGTCGCGCGACTTGCCGAGTCTCAAGGCATGCCGTGGAAAGCCGCTGGCGCGCAGGAGAATGCTCAGCCATTTTCCATCCCACGACGGCGCGCTGGCATAAAGATCATGCCCCGTCAGAACCTCGATCATCTCCGTGGCCACCTGATTTACTGGCAGGCCCTGGGATGCCAGCAACTCCCTCGAGATTCCGTGGATCGCTTCCGCGTCTTCTGCCCAATCACTCCAGTCGGCCGCGGGCCGGATCAGGATAGAACGCGAGCGGCCGTCTTCGAATGCCCAGGCAACCTCGATCGGCACACTTTTCTTGCTAAGGGACGAGGCCTCAAAATCCAGAAATACGATCAATGCAGCGCGACAGGTAGATGCTGTCCTCCAGCGAAAGCCTTTGTCCCGATCTGCCGGAGCCTTGGCGACGATCATGTGGACGAAAACCGAGCCTACAGCCGGCCGCAGTTACTTGTCGAGCCGCATGCCTTCGGTATTGAAGACGTGCAGATGAACGGGATCGCAGGTGAAGGCAAGCTCGCTGCCGGTGGCGATGTTAGAGGAGCCTCTATATTCGACGGTCAGCGGCTGACCGTCGCCAAGCTGGCAGTAGAGGAATTGAGTACCACCGAGATATTCGTCAAAATCGACCGTAGCTTGAAGGGCTTCGTCTTGCGGTCCTACGGCAATCCTTAGATGTTCGGGGCGCGCGCCGAGAGTGATCTTTTGTCCCTGGCTCAGGCCGGCCCCGCCGATCGGCGAGCGAATCCGGTTGCCGGCCACCTTGATAGTGCCGTCGCCTTCCCAGCTTGCCTCCAAGAGATTCATACGGGGAGAGCCAATGAAGCCCGCGACGAAGACATTGTTCGGCCGCTCGTAGATTTCGCGCGGCGTTCCTGCCTGCTCGATGTAGCCATCGCGCAGCACAACGATCTTGTCGGCAAGCGTCATGGCTTCAGTCTGGTCATGCGTGACGTAGATCATCGTGTTGCCGAGCTCGCGGTGGAGCCTGGCAATCTCGATGCGCATCGAGACACGCAGCTCCGCATCGAGATTCGACAGCGGTTCGTCGAACAGGAAGACATCCGGCTTGCGCACGATCGCGCGGCCGATCGCCACGCGCTGCCGCTGGCCGCCGGAGAGCTGGCCGGGCCGGCGGTCCAGTAGGTGGTCAATCTTCAGGATCGCCGAGGCGGCCTTGACGCGGGCCTCGATTTCCGAGGTCTGCGTTCCGGCCATTTTCAGGCCAAAGGCAAGATTGTCGCGCACACTCATATGCGGATAGAGCGCGTAGGACTGGAAGACCATGGCGATGCCGCGATCGGAAGGATCGAGATCGGTGACATTGCGTCCCTTGATCTCGATCTCGCCGTCGGTGACATCCTCCAGCCCGGCGATCATGCGCAGCAGCGTCGATTTTCCGCATCCCGAGGGGCCGACGAAGACGACGAAGGATCCCTCTGATATGGTCAGGTCGATGCCATGGATGACTTCCAGATTGCCGAAACTCTTGCGAATTTCGGTCAGTACAACGCCCGTATCCGTCATTTTATGCACCACGCGCCTCGCCGGATCTGACCCAGACGAGCATCTCGCCCGGCTCGCGATTGTCCCAGAAGGGATAGGGCACGAAACGTGCGCTCGCCTGCTTTGCTGCCGGTGGAGAGGTGCGGTAGAGGGCAGAACCCCAATCGGCCGTATCACGGCTGACGGGAAGTTCGAGGGCGACCGCGCCGCGAAGGCCGGAGATTTCCGAGGTCTTTGCCTGCGAGACATCGGCGGAGAGCGTAATGCCGTTCAGTCCAGCACCATTGTCGGTCTCCTCGACGCAATAGACCATCGGACCACGCATCAGCGCGGTGCGGCCGGCATCCTGGCGGACCAGCGGGTTGGCGAAAAGTTTGCGCGCAACGAGCGGGATCGACAGATCGACCTTGTCGCCGCTTTTCCAGTCGCGTTCGATGCGTGCATAGCCGTCGGTCAGCACGCATGCCAGATCGAGCTTTTCGCCATTGATGGAAAGCGCCGCACCGTCAGCCCATTCCGGGATACGCAGCGACAGCGCGAAATGAGCCTGGCGGTCGAGCGTCAGGTCAAAATGGATCGCGCCATCCCAGGGGTAACGCGTCTGCTGCGAAAGCTCGACTTTGGCGCCCGCGAGATCGAAGCGCGCCTTGCTTTCCCCATAGAGGTGCACGGCGATTTCGTCTTCGGCAATCGCATACATGTAGGAGCCGACAGAGGCGAGCAGGCGGGCGATGTTCGGCGGGCAGCAGGGGCAATGGTGCCAGATCCAGCGATGGTGCTTGCCAGCGCTCTCCAGCGGGTTTTCGTAGAAGAAGCGCGTGCCGTCGAGCGAAAGGCCGGCCATGGCGCCATTATAGAGCGCCTGCTCCATGATATCGGCATAGCGCCGGTTCGGGCCGCGACCGAGCATGCGATTTGCCCAGAAGACGAGACCGACCGAGGCGCAGGTCTCGGCATAGGCGCTTTCGTTCGGCAGGTCGTAATAGTCGGTGAAACCTTCGTTTGCGGCTGCCGGGCCGATGCCGCCGGTGACGTACATCTGCTTGGTCGTCAGGTCCTCCCAGAGGGTTTCGAGGGCTGCGGTCAAGGTATCGTCATTATATTCGGTGGCGATGTCGGCCATGCCGGCGTAGAGGTACATGGCGCGCACCGCATGGCCGACGACTTTCTTCTGTTCGCGCACCGGCAGGTGCGCCTGACCATATTCATAGGTTTTCTGATGGAAGTCGGCAGCGCTGCGGCCGTCCCGGATGGCCTCTTCGGTGAAGAAATGCGGCTCGGTGCCGCGCTCGTCGATGAAGAACTTTGAGAGGTCGAGATACTTTTTCTCGCCGGTCACGCGCGCCAGCTTGACGAGCGCCAATTCAATTTCCTCGTGGCCGCAATAGCCGGGGATCTGGCCGGGGCCGTGGCCGAAGACGGTGATCAGGTAATCGGCATAGCGGCACATGATGTCGAGCAGTTTTTTCTTCCCGGTTGCCTGATAATAGGCGACGGCGCCTTCAATCAGGTGCCCGGCGCAATAGAGTTCGTGATGGTCGCGCAGGTTCGTCCAGCGCCGGCCGGGCTGAACACGCTGGAACCAGGCGTTCAGATAGCCGTCCTTGTCCTGCAGCTTTTCATACATGTCGATGATTTCGTCGACGCGGGCTTCGAGCTTTGGATTGGGCCGACGGTAGAGCGAATAGGCAACGGTCTCGATCGACTTGCCGAGATCGCTGTCCCAGAACATTTGCGTCGAGCCGCCCCAGGGGCCGATCGGAATGACAACGCCCGGGCTCGGCTGAGTCACGTCGATCGCCTGTAGCATGCCGGCCTCAACGCAGCGGTCGAGTAGCGTTTCGGCGGTGGAATCGCAGATCGCATCCTGACGATCGCCAAACAGGCCGTGCAGCTCGACGCTTGGCACGGGCAGGGGACGGAACTGGCGGTCTCTCTTCGGCTTGTTCATAATTTCATCCATCTCGTTGAAAAGTCATCATTTCACCGCGCCGGCCATGAGCCCGCGCATGTAGTAGCGTTGCAGAAGCAGGAAGACGATCAGGCAGGGGATCGTCATGACGATGACACCCGCCTGTACCGCGCCCCAGTTGATGGCGCCGAGGCGCCCGGCGCGCACCGCCGTCATCAGGACGGGAAGCGTGTATTTCTCATTGCTGGAAAGCAGGACGAGAGCGGCAAGGAACTCGTTCCAGGCATTGAGGAAGGCAAAGATAGCGACCGTCGCGATGCCTGGCAGCACCAGCGGCAGGAGCACGCGGATCAACAACCTCAGATCCCGCGCACCATCGATGCGCGCCGCCTCCTCGATTTCCTTCGGCACGGTGTCAAAGGCATTGCGCATCATGAAGACGGAGAAGGGTAACTGCAACGTGACGTAGACGAGGGTGAGCCCCAGCAGCGAATTGTTGAGACCGAGCCTCGCCAGGATGATGAAGAGCGGGGTCAAGATCGATTGGAACGGGATCATCAGTGTGGCGATGATCAGCACGAAGAGCGCGTTCTTCATGGGAAAGCGATAGCGCGAGAAGCCGTAGCCGGCGAGCAGGCTGACGGCTACCGTCAGCAGTACCGTTGCCAGTGAAACGAAGAGCGAGTTGATCATGTGCTGCCAGATGCCGGCGCCGAACGTATCGAGCAGTGCATAGGCGTCGAAGCTGACTCCGGTCGTCGGCCATGGTGGTAGCGGCGGCAGGCTTGCCTCGGTCCCGTGCCGGAACGAGGCGAGCAGCGTGATGATGAACGGGGCCAGGAAGAAGATCGAGATGGCGATACCGGCAATATGATAGGCCGATTGCGATCTGAAGCGCTTGCGGGCGCGGCGTTGCTTGGAGGAGATCATCAACGCTCCTCCCCAACACGCAGCAGCCAGAGCTGAACGATGGAGATCGCAACCAGAATCGCCAGAAGCACGATCGAAAGGGCGGATCCGTAACCGAGGTTGAAGGATACGAAGGACTGGTTGAAGATGTAGTAGACGACCGAGATCATCTTGTTCTGCGGTCCGCCCGACGTCATGATGTAGAATTGATCGAAAGCGAGGATCGAGCCGGTAACCGAGACGATCAGCGCCAGCGCAATCGTCTTGCGCATCAGCGGCAAGGTCAGATGCCGGAAGCGCTGCCAGCGGCCGGCGCCATCGATGCGGGCCGCCTCCGTCAGTTCGGATGGAATGGCCTGCAGCCCCGTCAACAGGATGATCATCGTAAAGCCGGCGATCTTCCAGACGACCATGACGATGATGGTTGCAAAAGCGGTATCAAAAGTGGCCATGATATTGGGGCTTCGCTCGACGAGGCCGAGGGCGCGAAGCGCCGGCCCAAAGAAGCCGCTATCGACATTGGCAAGCCAGACCCAGAGCAGTGACGCAGTCGCCAGCCCCACCACGACAGGCAGGAAGATGATCGTTCGGTAGGTACTGACGAAGCGGCGTTCCCTCTCGGCGAAGATCGCCAGCGGAAAGGCGACCGCGAAGATCGCGATGGTAACGATGACCGTGTAATAGGCGGTGAAGTTCAGCGCCGCCATAAAACGGCTGTCGTTCCACATGCGGGTATAATTGGCAAAGCCGATCCAGCGAGCAGCACCCATCAGCGGCCAATTGTGCAGGCTCATCCAGCCCGTGAAGAGGACGGGCATGACGAAGAAGACGATGACGAGCGCCATGGCTGGCGCGATGTAAAGAAAGCCGCGCCATTGCGACCTCCGCCGCTTTCGGACAGCGCGCGTACGCTGTGGACCGGAACCGGTCATCGAAACCTCCGCATCTTAGCTATTGTCAGTCTTGTATCGGCCGGGGAACTGCCACCGTCCCCCGGCCCACGGCCGGGAGAGTTATTGGCCGCTGTCGATGATGGACTGCATCTCGGACTGTGCGTTCGAGAAAGCGCCATCGATGTCATCGCCGAAGATCGCGGCGTTGGTGAAGGTTGCCCAGGGGCCGTTCGCGCTGTTTATCAGGTCGTTGAACTGCAGCGTGTAGGGTGTCTTGGCGACCGAGATCGCCTTGAGGCCCACCTGCATGCGCGGATCGAGGCCGGCAAGAACCTGGTCGGCAATGTCGCCACGGGTCGGCAGGCTGCCATATTTCGCCATGACCTTCTGGCCATCCATCGAATAGATATACTCGAGGAATTCCTTGACGGCATCGAGCTTCTTCGTGCCCTTGGTAATGACGAAATTGTCGCCGCCGGCAAACGACGACGCCTTGCCATCGACACTCGGGATCAGTGTCACGCCGAAATTGATGTCAGGATATTGCGTGACGAGCGTACCGATGGCGAAAGCGCCGAGGCTCTGCTGGCCGATCTTGCCATTGGTAAAGGTCAGGAAGTTGGTGCCGTTGTCACTGGCAGCACTGGCAGGAACGAGATCCTTCTTGACCATATCGCGATAGTAGCCGACGGCCTTGCGCATCTGTGGCGTATCGAGCGTCGCGGTCTTGCCGTCCTCCGAAAGGATATCGGCGCCTGCACCCCAGACGAGCGGCGTGAAGGTGAAGATCATGCAGCCGCCGCAGCCGCCACCCGAGAAGTAGAATCCGTAGGTGTCGTCACCGAGCTTGCGGATCTTCTCGGCATTCGCCTCGATTTCCTCCCAGGTCGTGGGTGCCTTTTCGGGGTCAAGGCCGGCCTTTTTATAGAGGTCCTTGTTCCAGGCAAAGACAGAGGTCTCAACCGACAGCGGCAGACCGTAGATCTTATCCTGATAGGTGCCCAGTTTGACATGCGACGGCGACAGCGAATTGAAATAGGGCAGGCTCTTTGCCCAGTCGGTCAGGTCTTCGAGCTGACCCGCCGCTGCGAAGGCCGGGGTGTAGATCAGGTCCATCGACAGGGCGTCGGGCGCCTGGCCGCCGGCGATTGCCGTTGCGTATTTCTGCACGAGCTCGCCAAAAGGTACTTCGGTTGCGACAACCTGATTTTCGTGGCTCGCATTGTAGGACTCGACGACCTTCTTGAAGGCATCGCCGATACCCGAACGGACCCACATTTCGATCTTTTCAGCGGCCGATGCCGTCGAGACCAGGCAGAGGGTGGCAAGGCTGGTTGCCACCAATAGACGCTTCATCATGGCTCTCCTCCCAATAAGGCGCGTCTCCTTCGCGCCGTTGCTATATTCTGGGGGTGTCTCCCCCGCATGATTGCCGCACGACGAGACGGCACGGCAGTTTCCTGATGCCAGGCTCCACCGGGCGGCCCTCAGCAAGCGCCAGAACGGTCAACCCCGCCTGCCGCCCAAGTTCCTTCAACTCCATATCCACCGTTGTCAGCGGCGGACGCGTCTGGGCGGCGACAATCTCCCAATTGTCGAAGCCGACCACCGAAACATCCTGCGGCACGCGGATGCCGCGCTCGCGCAGCGCATCGATGACACCGCGCGCAATCTGATCATTGCCGCAGAAGATGCCGTCGGGCTTTTCGCCGCTGCCGCTCCACAATTTCGCGACGGCTTCGTGGCCCCAGCTTTCCGACCAGACCCCGAACAGGACCGGCCGCTCTTCTCCTGCAACCCTGCAATAGGCATCGGCGCGCTCGCGCACCGAGAAGAAACTCTCTGGCCCGGTGACATGCACGATGCGCTTGCGCCCAAGCTTTGCCAGCCACTCGACGGCAAGTTGCGCGCCCTGTGCATCATCGGAGCGAAACGTCACGGTCCCGGGCGCTCCCTCTGTAAAGGCGTAGACGACAGGTACGTTCAAATTGGACAGATCGATCGGCAACCGTCTATCCAGACGCTTTCCTGTCGCAATGATGCCGTCGACCTGTTTGTCGAGCATCGCCTCCACATGAATCTGCCCGAGTGCAGGATCCTCCTCGATCGCGCATAGAAATACCGAAACACCATGATCGACGAGAGCATCCGATATGCCCGCCATGACCGGCAGCGTGAAACGGCCGTAGGTGTCGTTGGTCAGAAGCCCGATTGTGAAACTGCGCTTGCTGAGCAGCCCCCTTGCCAGGGCATTTGGCCTGTAACCGATCTCGGCTGCAATGCGTTTGACCCGCTCACGCGTTTCAAGTCCCATCCGCCCTGTATCGTTGAGGGCCTTCGATGCCGTGGAGATGCTGATACCGGCAGCCGCCGCGACGTCATGAATGGTGATTCTGCCTCTTTTTCCTTCCGCTGTGTCCAGTCGCTCCTCCATCGAACTTGCGATGAGAAAAGCTTTTCCCAAAACACTTGTCAAGTGGGAAAAGGTTTTCTCACTAATAGTTGCGCGACGCCCGTGGGGATAAGATGACGCGGCGGCGTCAACAGTGCGCCGGCTTCTGATAGAGGGCGGTCAGGCGGCAATCGTCAGTATGGAAAAGCAATCACTTACAGGTAACCGATATGGTCGCCGAAAGGCACATCCTCGTCCAAATTGCCGGTGCCTATACGTTCGCTTTCGCCGGAGAGGCGTTCTTCGTCCGGGTTGACGTCATCCGCGTGCGGGTGCGCAGAATGATGATCGAGATGCCGATCTGCTGCCCGATCATCACCTTCGTCGACACGTTTGTGATCGCTAGCAGCGGCGTGATACTCGCCCTTTTTCTCTTTGCCGGCAGTGATCTCCGCCTGCCGTTCGGCAACCCAGGCATTATCGGGCTCGGAGCCGATGGAGGTGCTGTGATTTATATGGGTGGCCGAGGGAGCAGCGGTGGGCGCGGTGGGTGCAATCTTTTCGACCATTGAAGCTCCCTGATTTGTTGCCCCCCGGCCGATTGGTCAGGGCTCGGGCTTTCGGCGTGCCAGCGGATGTGCTGAGCATTGGTATTGTACTGATCACGACCTCTCGTCTCGGCGGATAGCGCGCCAGATCGGACCTGCGACATCACTGGCATAGTATCCAGCCATGACACAGGCAATACCTGCAGAGGAAATGCAGCGGAAGCTAAGCTGATCGGCCCGTGGATGCGATTGCTCGGTGGCAATTAGCCTGCGGTTGACGACTTCTTCTTCCTCTTCTGGAACCGTACCGGAACGCTATCAACAAAAGCTCCTGATATGGATGCTCTGCTAACCGTCGTAAAACTCCGACAGAGTGTTATAAGCCAAGACGACTGAATTCTGCTTCGAGGAATGCCATGCCCCAACCCGTGCTGTTTTCGCCTTTCGCTGTACGCAATATCGAGCTCGTCAACCGCATCGTGATCGCGCCGATGTGCCAGTACTCGGCCGTCGACGGCTGCATGACGGACTGGCATCTGATCCATCTTGGACAGTTGGCGCTTTCCGGTGCTGCGCTTTTGACGATCGAGGCGACTGCCGTCGTGCCGGAGGGGCGCATCACCTTCGCAGACGTCGGGCTTTATGATGATGCCTCTGAAGCGGCTATGGCTCGCACGCTTGAAAGTCTCAGGAAATGGTCCGACATGCCTATTGCCGTGCAATTGGCGCATGCCGGCCGCAAGGCCTCGAGCGAGGTCCCATGGCGAGGCGGCGGTCAGTTTCCACCAAACCATCCGAACGGATGGCAGACTGAGGCACCTTCCGCTGTTGCTTTTAATCCAAATTATGTGCCGCCGACTGCGCTGGACCGCGATGGCATGAAGCGCGTCCGCGATGCCTTTGCCGCTGCCGCACGGCGGGCCGCAAAGATCGGCATCGATGCCGTTCAGATCCACGGTGCTCACGGATATCTGCTGCATGAATTCCTGTCCCCCTTGTCGAACCAGCGAACCGACGAATATGGCGGCTCGCTGAAAAATCGGGCCCGGTTTCCGCTGGAAGTCCTCGATGCAGTCAAGAACGCCTTTCCCTCTGACCGGCCGGTGACGATGCGCGTTTCCGCCACCGACTGGGTCGAGGGCGGGCTGGACATTTCCGAGAGCGTCGAATTTGCTAGAATGTTGGAAGCACACGGTTGCGACGCCATCCATGTATCGAGCGGCGGCCTGCATCCCTCGCAGGCGATCCCGATCAGCCCGAGCTATCAGGTGCCGCTTGCCCGGGCGATCAAAGGCGCCGTCAAAATGCCGGTTGTCGCCGTTGGCTTGATCACTGAGCCAACGCAGGCTGAGGCAATCGTAGCAACCGGCGATGCAGACCTAATCGCGCTTGCCCGGGCCATCCTCTATGATCCGCGCTGGCCGTGGCACGCGGCCGCCGAGCTTGGCGGGCAGGTGAAGGCAGCCAATCAGTATCTTCGATGCCAGCCGTCGCAGTTCAAGACCCTGTTTGCGAAGTGATGCCTGGGTCGGATACTCGCACCATCGTGTGGAGGTCTCGGAGAAGCCCACCGGGACCATTCTCTGTTGCCGGATCAAGCCCGAGCTTCATCAGCCAGCACCACATGCTGAGCCGATGGAAAAGCGTATAGAGCCAAAGCGTCCGTCCTATATCGGGGTGATCGACAGAGCCGTAACCTTCGAGGATGGGCTTGTAGCTGCGTGGGTCTTCATGTGCCGAACAGAAAAGGGCCTTGGCAAGATCGAAGAACCTGTCTGCTGCCCGCGCATTGCCGAAATCGATGAGCCCGCTGAGCTGCAGCCTGCCTGAGTCGTTGCGTAGAGCCAGCACATTACCCTGATGAAAGTCATCATGGCAGAGGACGGCACCGCTGCTTTGCTGTAGAAGGCCGAAGTTCGCTTCTGACAGCAGCTGCAAACGGCGCCCAAGATCGGCATCGCCGCCCAAATCGCGGAAGCGCCGGAAAACGTCTTCGAACGCCGACGTCATATAATCCGCATTCGTCGGCATCGGCCTGTTGATCCCGTAGCCGAGAAGATAGCCATAGGCTGGCATCGACATTGCGTGAATGTTTCTCAGCAGCGCGCCCATCTGACGATAGGCTTGCTCGATATCCGTCTCGGCCATCCAGTCGCGCAACGAGCGGCCGGGCAGGAGGGGCAACAAGGCGTAGCGCAATGGCAAGAGGCTTCGCGACTCGTCGATCTCCAGCCACTTTGGCGCTAGCGGCGTCAGCTTCCTGATCCAACCTGCCACAAGTTTTTCGTTCGCCGGTCCCCATTCGGGGTCGTCAGGATAAATCTTGAGGACCAGCGGTTCGTAGTCAGCGTTGGCAAGGTCGATCCTGTAAATTTCCGTGCTGCCGCCATGAAGACGAGCAAAGCCGCCGGCGACTAAATCCGCATCAAGGTTTTGGACGATCTGCTGAACGGCCTTCGTATCGAGCTCTAGGGTTGTCCTTCTTTCTGGTGCCATGTCTAAAGCCCTTGCGCGATTTTGAGAGACGCCGGAAATTGTGAGGCGAAACGCCGACCGGACGGCGGACAGGGCGAAATTCGGCTCAGAGTGCTTTGACCTGTCTTGCCGGTCAATCTCATTCCGCAGAGATTATGCGGTAGCAGGCGAGTTGCCTGAAGTCGCAATGTGTCTCATCAAAGATCGATGCCGCTGCTGTGCGGGCTGGCGATCATTGAGCCGAGTACCCATATAGGCGTCAGCGAAGCGCACCTGACAACTCCCGTCCATCTCGCGCATTGGAAAGGACATCTCTATGACAACAGAACGTGCAGTACTTGCTGGCGGCTGCTTCTGGGGAATGCAGGACCTAATTCGACGTTTTCCCGGCGTTATTTCAACGCGCGTGGGTTATACCGGAGGCGAAGTCCGTAACGCAACGTATCGCAACCATGGCAATCATGCCGAAGCGATAGAGATCATCTTCGATCCGCAAAAGACGAGCTATCGCGACATCCTGGAGTTTTTCTTCCAGATCCACGACCCGACTACCGTCAACCGCCAGGGCAACGACATTGGCACGAGTTACCGGTCGGCGATCTTCTATATGGATGAAAACCAGCGGCTGACAGCCGAAGATACGATCGCCGATGTCAATGCTTCTGGCCTTTGGCCGGGCAAGGTAGTGACCGAAGTCGTTCCCGTCGGCGACTTCTGGGAAGCCGAGCCTGAGCATCAGGATTATCTCGAACGCATTCCGAATGGCTATACATGCCATTTCGTTCGTCCGGGCTGGAAACTGCCGAAGCGGCAGAACGTCGCCTGAGTCCACGCTCTACGCGTTAAATTGACCGGATTTTGCCAGCGGTGGCCTCCTCGGCCGCCGCTTTTCTTTTGAAACTGCTCGGTTTGATTGCGGACTTTCGACATTCCCAGTCCGTCATCTGCAGGACCGCCGGACTCGTGCATTTGTCCGCCGACAATACTGATATCGTGTGGTATCGTCGTGTAGAATAGATGGGATTATCGATACGCTTAAGGCAGGAGCCGCGTATGACTCGCGACACGCCAATCGATAAGCAAGGGCAGTCTATACATATCTCGGCGAGCGACAGCCGCTCCCCAGAAAAACACGGTGAGCGTCGGGTGGTCACCGCGCTTTGCTATGACCTGGTCGGCTCCACGAACCTTTTCAATCTGATGGATATCGAGGACTATCAGGATCTGATGGCCGCCTTCCTTCAGGCGGCGCGTCAATCCGTTATCGCGCATTCCGGCGTCATCCGGCTCGAAGCCGGGGATGGTGGAGTGGCTCTCTTTCCAATCGAGCTCGGACCGCGGGATGCAGCGTCGGCAGCGATCCGAGCCGGTCTTGGAATCGTAGAAGCATGTCAGCGCCTCGGCCGGGATCTCGCTCGCGAAGATCTGCAGGTGCGTGTGGGCGTCGCGACCTCGGTTGCCCTGATCCGAGACGCGCAGGTGCAGAACTGGATACATGAGCCCGTCACAGGTGCCGCACTCGCTCTTGCGACACGGCTGGAGGCCGCTGCCCAGCCAAACACCGTGCTGGTTTCGGACGAGACCCGAAATCTCGCTGGTCGCTCGCACGCCTTCATATCGGAAGGCACACGCCTGTTAAAAGGCTTCTCGGAGCCGGAAAATGTCTGGAGAGCGATCGGCCATAAACGGGAAGTCGACCGCTTCCACGCATTCGGGAGGCTGGACGGTACCTTCGTCGGTCGTGTCAATGAGCTGGAACGGGTCAGGAGGGCCTGCGACGCTGCCGCAGGCGGCAAGGGCGGTGTGCTCGTCATCAGTGGCGAGGCTGGCATTGGCAAATCGCGGATGCTTCGGCAGGTTCGGCGAATGATCCATGCGCAGCAAGCAAAATCGCTGCTCTTTCAATGTCTGCCAGGAGGATCTCGCTCGACGCTTCACCCATTGCTGAACAGTTTTCCGCAGCGCCGTCCGGATGACGCCGGCGGGCGGCTGACAATAGATGCGGTCGCCGCCCAGTTCGCGCGTCAGGGCATCCATGACGCTGAAGTCATCGGCATTTTTTGCCATCTGCTTGGTGCGGAGGGACGCAATGAAGCTCTTTCCGACAGTTCCCTCAGGACGATACAGCAACGTGCACGGCAAGCGCTGTCAAAGGCTTTGAGCACCATTTGCGCGCAAGCGCCGCTGGTCATTGCGGTTGAAGACATTCACTGGATCGATCCGACCTCGGAGCATCTTCTTCGCGAGGCGGCACGGCTTGTGCCGACGCTTCCCGCCCTTCTGATTGTTACATGCCGACCGGGCTCTTATGCCGGCATGTTCGATGAGGTTGAGGCGGAGCATATTTCGCTCGGCCCGCTCAATCACGATGAAACGCTGCAGGCGATTGCCGCGCGCTGGCCGAAGGACCGCCAGGACGTGCTGCCGCAACTGCTCGAAGTAACTGAGCGCATATCCGGCGGCGTGCCGCTTTTCATCGAAGAGATATGCCAGTGGGCGTCCGAAGCCGCCTCTGAGGATGCGATGCGCGCAGCTCCGAATACGTCGCGCAACCATGTTTCCGTTTTCGAGGGGATATTGGACTCGCGGCTCGAAAAACTGGGTTCGGCCAAAGATGTGGTGCGGGCTGCAGCTGTCGCCGGTGATCGCTTTACCGTTTCGCTGCTTCGCGAATTATTGCCGGATGCGAGCAGGAGATCCCTTCTGCATGCCGCCGAGACTCTCTGCGAGACCGGATTTTTGACCCGCATGCGTGCCCATGGCGGCGTCGCATACGGCTTTCGTCATGCTCTTATACAGGAAACGATCTATAACGGCCTTCTCAAGACGCAACGACAGCTTTTTCATCGCCGTCTGTTCACGGCAGCAAACAGCAACCGCTCGATCGCCAACTGGCTGGATGCGGGTGCGCTTGCCCAGCATGCTGAGTCTGCAGGCCTTCGCGAACATGCGATCTCGCTGTTCGTAACGGCAGGAAAGGAGCATGCCAGCCGTTCCGCCATGGTGGAGGCGCGCCACCATTTCGAACGCGCCCTGGCGCTGTGCGAGGCCATGCCCGAAGGTGTTGGCGATGGATTGTACCTCTCTGTTTTGACCGAGCTTGGACCACTCCTGACAGCAACCGTCGGGCCTAACTCGGCGCCGGCGAGAACCCTTTACGAGAAAGGCGTCGAGATCGCCCGCCGCCAGCCGAAAGAAGATCAGCCCAAATGGTTTCCGGTCTATTGGGGCTGGTGGCTGACGGGGCAAAACTTCATGGAGATGCACAGCCGCGCCCGCGAAGTTCAGGTAATGCTGTCAGGAGTTGACGATCGCGAGGTCGAGCTGCAGGTCAATCATTCGATCTGGGCGATAGAGTTCAATGTCGGACGGCAGCAGGAGGCACAAAATGCGGTACGGGTCGGGCTTGCGCTTTACGATGAAGAGGCGGCGAAAGCGAGCCGCAATGCCTTCGGCGGCCATGACGCGAAGGTATGTGGTCTCGGACAGCTGGCCTTGTCCCTTTGGCTGACGGGCCAAACAGAGGCCTCCAGCAAGGCTCTTGCCGACATGGTCGCCTTTGTGGACAGCATCGCGCATATGCCGAGCAAGGCGCACTCGCTGGATACGGAGGCGGTGTCGGCTTTCTATCGCAACGACCATGTTCGCCTGATCGAGATTTCCGGCAGGATGAGCGATTTTGCGAAAAAGCACGAACTGCAATCCCTGTCGGCATTGGCCCTGCTCTTTCAGGGATGGGCAACTGCGCATGTTGAAAACCTGTCTCGCGGCCACGAGATGTTCCGTCAAGGCCTGGCGCTTCTGAGGGAGCTCGGGACAGTCGCGGATCTGCCAATCTATCTCTACATGCATGCGACCATGCTCGGCCGTGCGCATAAGTACCAGGCGGCGATAGAGGTCGTCACCGACGCTATCCGTGAAGCGAGGGCGACAGGCCATGCTTATTGGCTTGCCGAGCTTCACCGCCGCCGCGCGCTGCTACTATCGAGCGGAAAGGCGGAGAAGCCGGCCGTTCTTGCGGATCTGAGGACAGCGATTACCATAGCCGAGGAACAGGGTGCGGTCGCCTTACTGCATCGGGCGCAGAGGTCAGTGAAGGAGCTCGGCCTTGCAGGCGAGTTCTGAAGTCTCCTGCACAGACACGACTGAAATGCTCGCGGCATTTTATGCCGGGATCAGAGACGGGAGCATGTCCGTGCCCTCTCAATCGGACATCGAGGATACCGAGGCTTATTTCCGTTCTCTGCTGCCGCTCTGCCGTAGGGCGAGCATCACACGTATCGGCGATCTGACCGGTCTCGACCGGATCGGGTTTCCGGTCATCCAGGCCATACGACCGGCGGCGTTATCGGAAGTCACCTCGCTCGGCCGCGGGATGTCCAGAATATCTGCCGCAATCGGAGCGATCATGGAATCGCTCGAGCGTTTCTATGCCGAGGCGATCCAACCCTCCCGTGTTTTCCTGTCCACCGCAGAAGAGTTGATAATCGGAGCCAACTGCTTCGATGGTTTCTGCCTCCCCGCAACTCGCCTGAACTGGCGTGACCGCGAGACCGCCTGGATCATGGGTGTCGATATGGCAACAGGCGCTACGGCGCCCGTTCCATTCGAGCTTGTGCACACGATCTACACCGATCCGCCGCCGGCCAGTGACGGCGTGTTCCTGCGCACCACGACGGGCCTTGCCTGCCACCGGTCAGACTTCGGCGCGTTACTGCATGGGCTCCTGGAGTGCATAGAACGCGATGCGATCGCCCGGGCATTCGAAACTCATGGATTCATGGACCGGATGAGGCTGCCGGTGTCAGGATTGGGTGCCGCAGTCCAGGATATTCTGTCACGCCTCACCGGGTTCGGAATATTGGTTGCCTTCTGGTTTGCGCCTTCGCCGGCAGGGATTCCGGTCGTCTGGTGCCAGACGATCGAGTCCGGCGAAGGCGAACCTATGTTGGCCCTTCCGACGGAGGGCTATTGTGCTGGTCTCGATCTGCAGAAGGCGGCGTTCGGCGCGCTGCTGGAAGCACTGGCGGCCCGGGCCGGCGCGATATCCGGCGCACGAGACGATCAAACGCGCAGACATTATGCAAGGCGAAGCGAGACCATGCTGGCCGACGCCCGCAATCTGATCCTTGGCGAAGCTACGACATCGGGCGATTTTGCAGGCGCATTGCCCACCATCACCGATCTCGCCGATCTCGTGGAAAAGATCGTTGACGCCGGACTGGGACCGGTTCTCGCCGTTCCGATCGCTTCGGAGGACGATCCGAATGTGCATTGCGTGCGAACGGTCCTTGCAGGCATGCGTGCTTTTGCGGTCGAGCGGTGAGGGCGAGGGATGGATCAGAGCGAAACCGGTCCAATCCTGGTTTTCCTTGGCCCCACTCTCCGCTTGCCGGATGCCCGGAGCATTCTCGACGCCATCTACCTGCAGCCTGTTTCTCAGGGGGATATCATTCTCGCCGCTCACGCATTTCGCCCGAGAGCGATGGTTTTGATAGACGGTCTTTTCGAGGACAGACCGGCCGTCCGTCACAAGGAAATTCTCTGGGCGCTGTCGCAGGGTATCGTAATGATCGGTTCAGCGAGCATGGGTGCGCTTCGCGCCGCCGAGCTGGATCTATTCGGAATGATCGGCGTGGGTCTCATCTATCGCTGGTACAGGCGGTGGCCGCTCACGGCGGAAGATGCCGTCGCTGTCCAATGTGGTCCTCCGGAGCTCGGCTTCACGGCTTTGACCGAGGCGCTGGTCGATCTGCAGCGCAGTTTTAAGGTACTGTTTCGTCGCGGCCTGATTTCGAAAGCCGAGATGGATGCGGGTATTGCCGCAGCCAGGAGGCTTAATTTTCGTGAACGGTCCATTCGGAATGTCCTCGCTGCTGCACAATGGCCAGCAGACAAAGCGGCTCTGTTGCGCAGCCATCTGATCGCACAGAAGAAGGCTGATGCCAGCTTGGCGCTACGGCTGGCGCCCACCCTGACGAAACTAAAACCGGCAAAATTACCTTATACGTCAACCAATACTTTCCTGCGCGATCTGGAAGCAGGATCTATTGACATCAATTTAATTAGAAACTACTAATAATAGTAATTGCCATATAACTCATCTCATAGAGTAGTTGAGCTAATGGAATTGTATCCTGACATATCACTTAAGAAACCTGCGCCGGCGCTCGGAACGCGATGCTGGATATTTCCTCAGCCGCCTTTTATCCTTGGTTATGAGCAGCCGGACCGGATCTTGCTATCGATATCGCCCAACGAGATCGGTGATGGCCCTAGTGACATATTGATGTATGTCGCCGATCCGCTGTTCGACAAAGAACCCTATGGCTTCAACGATTTGCCGCCTTTTCGCGGCCCTCTGCGGCGGCCTGTCCAGCCAGGCCCGGACCGGCATTTTGACAGCCTGGACCCAAGATCACGTGATTATCTGGGTGTCCATGCCTATGCATGCGTTCATTTTGTTCTGGATGTCTGGCGCAATTATCTCGCGCGACCGCTGCGTTGGTTCTTTTCGGAATTCTATCCGAGGCTGGAAATCGTTCCCTTCGTCCGCTGGAACAACGCGCATGCGGGCTTCGGCTTTCTCGAACTCGGCTGTTCGGAAGCCGGCGGTGAACAATCGCCCTATGCATTGAATTTCGATACGATTGCCCATGAGATCGGCCACCTCGTCACGCTCTCGCAGACGGGGTTTCCACGCAACCCCTCCCGGGATGCGGATTTCTTTCCATTCTCCGAAGCGATCTCGGACAGCATATCCTTGATTTCGTTTTTGCATTTCGATTCCGCCATCGATCGGCTGCTGCGGCGGACGAAAGGAAATCTCCTGCTGTACAACGAGCTCAATCGCTTTGCCGAGACAAGCCCGGAGACCCAAATCCGCCTTGCAACCAACTTCCGACGAATGTCGGAAGTCACAAGCGAGGCTCATGATCGTTCGCTGCCCTTTCTCGGTGCGATCTTTGATACGATCGTCGAACTTTATCATCGGGAACTGGTGGCGAGTGGTTGCGCCGATCATCGTCTTCTCTCCGTCAGTCTTCGCGATCTGACGCAGGACGAGTTTGCCTGGTTTCGGCAAACGACAGCCGAAGCCTTTCGGGACAGACCGCTCTTCTTCAAGCTAGCTCTGATCAAGGCGAGGGACTCAGTCGGAGCGGCAATCGGTGCTGCGCTTCACAGACTTGATCCGGACACGATGCGTCTTGGGGACGCCGCGTTAGCAATCATCTCGGCTGCCGATTTACAGACTGCCGCACAATTAGAGGAAAACTTTGCATGGCGTGAAATCATCCGCTCGAGATGAGCCGGAAGAGGAGGGGGAAATGAGCTGCTGCTCTGACAAACCGTTTATTGGGACAGGCAATCTGCCGTTCAATCCGAGTGAGGTTCGTCTCTATGGACGAAAGGAACATTGTCCACCTGGCGATGCTCCGGATGGCACTGGCGAAACCGATGTGGATGGAATCAGGCTTAAAGTGGGTGACTGCTACATTCTGATCGATGCCGGGAAGGTCGACATAGTGAGCATCGGTGTGATCTACGGCTATGCCTATGAGGGGCACTGCTACAAACTCCCGAAGCCGCGGATCATGTATCTGCCGGTCGAGGCCGAGGAAATACAAGGGGATGATTGCGGTTACTCGAGCGCGCTTGGCTATTCCGTCTGGTCGCTGGACAAGCTCGAACGGGTGATCGCGCTCGACGTCCGCTCCGACGACATCAAGACACTGATCCTTGATGAGAACCTGCCCGGAAACCGTTCACCGCTCGCCTATGCACAAACGCAATCGCTGGCGCCGCAACGGCTCCGCGACTGAGGCGTCACAGGAATCCTACGATAGATCGACCATCTCAGAATGGAGACGACGGAGTATCGACAGCTTCGGCTTCAATCGAAAGTGCCTCGCCGATGGAATAGAAGTGGCCACCGGCGACATGGTGCAGGCTACGCCATTCCGGTCCGACGGTTTCAAAGTGCCAGTGTCCGTTTCTGAATACCTGGCCGTCGGCCCATGCCGTCGTGGCGTCAGCGATGAAAAGATCGTAGACCTCCTGGTTATCGGGCTCGACAATCAGTTCGCAGGCCAGCCAAGCTGAGCAGCCTTTGACGAACGGCAGATCATGTTCAGGCATGTCAAAAATCGACACTCCCGATTTCTGCGGCTTGTCCGGCTCCTCATAGAGGCTACGGTTACCGACTCCCGCGTCAGCGCGAGCTGAGCAACGGTCGGCACCTGTATCACGAAACGCGCGCTCGCCTCGATCAGCAAGCGCGTCTGGGCAATCTTGTCGACGACAACGGTGATCACGACACCGGACATTTGCCCGATCATGAAAGCCATAGACAGAGACGTCATCCGCGTCGAGCACAGCGGCAGGGAAAGAACGGCCCGACATCCGTCGGCGCGTTGCTATCTTTATATCGCGGGGTCTTCCGGCCTGCCTCACTTACTAGCCGCGAGTGTGGCATCCCACTTGAAGTGGTCGCCGTCCGACTGGATATGGCCGACACCGGGGAACGGGAAATGAGGGGCAAAGATGAGCTCTTGTGATTGGGCAAGCTTTTTCAGCGTCCCCATCCGGTTCGTTTCACCCGTGGCCGCATCGTTATCAAAGCCGATCGGCCATTCCGGCTTGGCCAACGACACAATGGAGCTGTGAGCCGTGTCGCCAATATCAATCATCTTCTCGTTCCCGGAGACAATCTGATAGCCGACGTGACCGGGAGTATGTCCCGGCAGGTCCGCCGAAGTGATGCCGGGGACGACTTCGGCACCCGGCTCGAATGTCTTAACGTGGCTGCCGATCGTCTTGACGAGATCGGCAAGCTTGTCGTTCTTTTTGGCAAACTCCCACTCGGCCGATGACATCCGTATGGTTGCGTTCGGGAAGGCGAGCTTACCGTTGCTGACCAGACCGCCGACGTGGTCGGGATGCGAATGGGTGATCAGCACATCGGTGACGTCCTCAGCTTTGTAACCGGCCTGCGAGAGGCTCTGCTGTAGCGCGCCGCCAGTGCCCGTATCGATCAGAACCAGATGCTCCGGCATCTTGATGAGCAGGGCGTCGACGCTCAGCGTCACACTGTCCGTCGGCGCGCCGGCGTCTTTCAGGACCTTGGCGGTCTCTTCCGGACTGTGACCGACGCCGAAGACCTTGCCATCGTTCGGCAACACGAACTGGGCGTCGTGCAAGGCAACGAGATCGAAGGACCCGAATTTGAAGGCCTTCGAATCCGGTTGCTGCTGCGGCATTTGAGCGAAAGCTGTGCTGGACAGCATGATGGCGCTCGCGGCGATGGCAAGGGATGCTCTGCGGATAGACATGATGGCGATCCTTTCGACGGGCTCTGAGGTAAAAGCGGCGATGCCCATTCATATGGCGCTTGGCCCGCAAGATCACCTCAAACTATCGTCAGCATTGACAGCCTGAGGCCGTATCTAGCGCCGGACGCCTCTTTTGGATGTCGATGAACAAAGATCATAGGTCTGGTGTCATGTGGAAGAACCCGGAAACTAGGCCGCAACACTAGACGTTGCCGATGCGGATTACCGACACGCCAGACCCGACAACTCGGATGACCCAAGCTTCGATCGGCATCGAACTATTCTTCGAGTAACTTCGCTATGGTTCCGGAGTCGAAACCTTCAGGAGGACGTCGTGAGATCCATCGAACCGAAGATCCTGTATTTCGGAACGCCAGTCGCCATCGTCAGTACGTTGAACGAGGACGGCAGCACCAATCTATCGCCAATATCCTCTTTCTGGACGCTCGGTTGGACGATGACGCTCGGCGTCCTGAAAGATGCGAAGATGGCAGAGAATCTCGAGCGGCATGGGGAGTGCGTTGTGAACCTGCCGTCGCCCGTCATGTGGGAGGTCGTCGAAAAGCTTGCACCGCTGACAGGCAAGGATCCTGTGCCAGAAGAGAAAACGAAACAATTTCGCACCGAGAAGGACAAGTTCGCCGCGGCAGGACTCACTCGCGTTGGGAGTGAAGTTGTCCGGCCGGTCCGTGTTCGCGAGTGCCCGATACAGATGGAAGCGAAAGTGATATCGATGCACGAGCTCGGCGGCCAGAAGATTGCGGTCTTGGGCGGCGGTCTCGCAGCGGTCGTCGAAGTCCTGAAGGTGCACGCCGATGAAGAGTTCATCGTCGATGGGACCGATCATCTGGCTCCCGACAAATGGTCACCGCTCGTGTACAATTTCCGCCACTACTATAGTCTCGCCGACAAGGAGCTCGGCAAGACCTTCCGGGCGTGATCGTTCTACTGGCTGGATGGTCGTAAGCCGGCCACCCGCGTGCGGCTGCCCCCACTGCTTCGACGGTCGCCCGGTATTCAATAACGCATGTCTCTCCGAAATCAGTTGCTGACAGGAGTTCAGCCTCCTCGCGGTTTTGACGATCAATGTATCCCTCTCGCCCAGCACTTGCTTGAGCTGCACGAGGCCCGTTCACCGGTTCGAAAGGACAGGCCGAACCACATTCATCAAATGCCGGCTTGACGTCCACCACGCTTTGAGAAATGCTAAGATGTCAGACCAATTATGCGTCGACTGCCTTAGAAAAGAACTTGGGGAACCATGAAGGCAAATGGTAGCGACAGGCCGGTGATCCGGCCGCTTCCGGCGATCGATCGCGCGCGTCAGGTGACGGATGCGCTGGCGCATTATGTCGAGGATGCCCGGCTTCAGGCGGGGGACCGGCTGCCGGCGGAGCGTGAGCTGATGGCGGCTCTCGCCGTCGGGCGGTCTACCATTCGTGAGGCGATCCGGCATTTCCAGGCCCTCGGCGTGATCGAGACGCGTAAGGGCAGCGGAACCTACCTGCTGAAACCGGTTTCCCGCGAGACCGTTCATATGCCTTTGTCGCTCGATACGACGCATTTGCGCGACGTGCTGTTGCAGACACTGGAGGTTCGCCGTGGCATCGAATGCGAGGCCGGCATGGTGGCTGCGCGCCGGCGCACAGCTAAGGACCTCATCGTCATCGAGGAAAAACTCGACGAAATGGAGCGGGTGCACATCGCCAAGGGCGCGTCCGGACCGGAGGATCTGGCCTTTCATCTCGCGGTCTACGACGCCACGCACAATCCGCTGTTCCGCCAACTTCTCGAACAGATGCGTGAGACCTTCGAGCGCTTCTGGGATCATCCTTTCGACCGGCAGGATTTTGCCCGCCGCTCCTTTCCCTTTCATCGTACCCTTTTCAACGCCATTGCCGCCCAGGACACCGAGGCAGCGCGGCGCGAGACAATGAAGATCCTCGACGTGGTCGAGGAAGATATCAAGGAAATGTCCCGATGACTGACGGCCTCGAACCGTTCGACCTTGCTTCGCTGATCACCGCTCACGACGAAGGCAACTTCGCCGAAGCGGTCGTTCCGCCGATCTTCCAGACATCGCTTTTCACATTCTCCGATTATGATGACATGATCGCCTCTTATCGCGGCGAAAAAGTACGGCCGATCTATACGCGTGGGCTCAACCCGACCGTGCGCATGTTCGAGGAGATGCTGGCAAAGCTCGAAGGGGCCGAGGATGCGCTGGGTTTTGCGAGCGGCATGGCGGCGATCTCGTCCGCCGTCTTGAGCTTCGTGGAGCCGGGCGACCGCATCGTCGCTGTCAAGCATGTCTATCCGGATGCCTTCCGGCTGTTCGGCACGATCCTCAAGCGCATGAAGGTCGAGGTGACTTATGTCGACGGTCGTGATGAAGAGGCGGTCGCCAAGGCGCTGCCGGGTGCGAAAATCTTCTACATGGAAAGCCCGACGAGCTGGGTGATGGAAGCTCACGATGTCGGCGCGCTGGCAGCCCTTGCCAGGAGACACGGCGTCGTCACCATGATCGACAACAGCTGGGCGAGTCCGTTCTTTCAGCGTCCGGTGACGCTGGGCATCGATCTTGTCATCCATTCCGCCTCCAAATATCTCGGCGGCCATAGCGACGTCGTTGCCGGTGTTGTTGCCGGTTCCAAGGAGATGATTGCCCGCATCAAGGCCGAATCCTATCCCTATCTCGGCGGCAAGCTCTCTCCCTTCGATGCCTGGTTGCTGATCCGTGGCCTGCGTACCCTGCCAATCCGCATGAGGGCGCATGAGGCCGCCGCCATGACGATCGCGCAGCGCCTGCAGGCGCTGGATACGGTCGAGCAGGTCTGCCATCCGGGTCTTGCCAACCGCCTGCCTGCCGGCCTCAACGGCACGTCGGGGCTGTTTTCCTTCATATTCCGCGAAGGTGTAGATGTCAGAGCCTTCGCCGATCACCTCAAGCTTTTCAAACTGGGTGTAAGCTGGGGTGGACATGAAAGCCTGATCGTACCGGGTGAGGTGGTGCTGCAGCAAAAGGCACAACCGAATTCCGCACAAGCCTTCGGCATCAGCCCGCGATCTGTGCGCCTCCATATCGGCCTCGAAGGAACCGAGGCCCTGTGGAGGGATATCGAGGAGGCGATTTCAGCCGCCTCATAACTGAAACCTCACAAACAACACCGGAGGGGAACCGAAAATGAAAAAGCTTATTCTCTCAACGCTCTTCGCCACGATGATGGCGGGCACGGCTTTCGCGGACACGACGCTGAAGCTCGTGGAAGTCATCACCAGTCCCGAGCGCACCGAAACTCTGAAGTCGATCGTCGCCAAGTTCGAAGCCGCCAACCCTGGCACCAAGGTCGACATCATCTCGTTGCCCTGGAACGAAGCCTTCCAGAAGTTTGCGACCATGGTCTCGGCCGGCGACGTGCCTGACGTCATGGAAATGCCCGATACCTGGCTGTCGCTCTATGCCAATAACGGCATGCTCGAAAGCCTCGAGCCTTATCTTGCAAAGTGGGAGCACACCAAGGAACTGACGCCGCGTGCGCTTGATCTCGGCCGCGACGTCAACAACACGGCCTATATGCTGCCCTACGGCTTCTATTTGCGCGCGATGTTCTACAATAAGAAGCTGCTTGCAGAAGCAGGTGTAAAGGAACCGCCGAAAACGATGGAGGAGTTCACCAAGGCCTCCGAAGCGGTTTCCAAGCTGCCGGGCAAATACGGCTACTGCATGCGCGGCGGTCCGGGCGGTCTCAATGGCTGGATGATCTTCGCCGCCTCCATGGCCGGCGACAACAAGTACTTCAAGGATGACGGCACCTCGACCATGAACAGCGAAGGCTGGGCAAAGGGCATCGAGTGGATGGTCGATCTCTACAAGAAGGGCTATGCGCCGAAGGATAGCGTCAACTGGGGCTTCAACGAGGTCGTCGCCGGGTTCTATTCGGGTACTTGCGCCTTCCTCGACCAGGATCCCGATGCACTGATCGCCATTGCCGAGCGCATGAAGAAGGACGATTTCGGCGTTGCTCCGCTGCCGAAGGGGCCGGCCGGCAAGTCTTATCCGACCATCGGTTATGGCGGCTGGTCAATGTTCACGACGAGCCAGAACAAGGATCTCTCCTGGAAGCTGATCGCTACGCTCGAAGGTCCTGAAGGCAATATCGAGTGGAACAAGAAGATCGGCGCTCTGCCGGCCTATACGGCAGCCGAGAAGGATCCTTTCTACGCTGGTGACCAGTTCAAGGGCTGGTTCGAGGAACTGGCCGACAAGGACACCGTGCCGACGGTCATGCCGACCTACCTCGAGGAATTCGCCTTCTTCAAGGATTCCATGGCAATCAAGACCTCGCAGCAGGCACTGCTCGGTGACATCTCCGCCAAGGACCTTGCCGACCAGTGGGCTGACTACCTTACCAAGGCCCAGCAGAAGTTCCTCGCCAAGAAGTAAGGCACAAATCGTAAACGGCGGCGGAGATCTTCCGCCGCCGCTCATGCAGCGACAGACGGCGCGGAAGCGCCGCAAGGGGAAGTACCGGTAATGACCATCACTGCCGACACGCTTGAGATGCCCCACGACCGCCGGCCATGGCTGCGCCGGCTGGCCGATGCATCGGAGCCCTATCTCTACAGCGCGCCGTCGTTGATTCTGATCATCGCGGTCATGCTGGTGCCGTTGGTGGTCGGCGTTTCCTATGCCTTCCGTGATATCCAGCTCCTTAATCCCTTCTCAGGCGGTTTCGTTGGGATGGAGCATTTCCGCGAGCTTTCGCGCGATAAAGCCTTCTATGGCGCGCTGCAGAACACGCTCTGGTGGACCGGTGCTTCGGTCATCCTGCAATTCTTCTTCGGCCTCGTCCTCGCTCTTCTGCTCGACAAGCCTTTCTGGGGGAGGGGTGTCGTCCAGGCGCTGGTCTTCCTGCCCTGGGCCGTGCCGTCCTTTCTCGCTGGCCTCAATTGGGCCTGGCTCTTCAATCCGGTCATCGGACCGATGCCGCATTGGCTCTTTGCGCTCGGGCTGATGGGCGAGCCGGGCAATATCCTCTCCGATCCGCAATATGCGATGTGGGGACCGATCATTGCCAATGTCTGGTGGGGCATCCCTTTCTTCGCGATAACGCTGCTGGCCGCCCTGCAGGCGATCCCGCGCGATCTCTATGAGGCGGCCTCGATCGATGGTGCCGGGTGGTTCCAGCGTTTCTGGTCGATCACCCTTCCGTTCCTGGCGCCGACGATCGCCATCACCGTCATGCTGCGCACCGTCTGGATCTCGAATTTCGCCGATCTCATCGTCGTCATGACCGGCGGCGGGCCGGCCGACAGAACCCAGATCGTTGCCAGCTACATTTTCACCCAGGCCTTCAAGCGGCTCGATTTCGGCTATGCCTCGGCGATTGCGCTGGTGCTGCTGGTACTGCTTCTCGCCTATTCCATGCTGATCATCCTGCTGCGGCAGAGCCTGCTTGCCAGGGATTGAGCCGATGAGACGATCCATTCTCTCCACTGTCGCGCACCGCTTGGCGATCCTCGTCTATGTTATCTTCGCGCTCTTTCCGCTCTTCTGGCTCCTGAAGGTTTCGGTCACGCCGAACGACCTGCTCTACACAGAGGGCGTGCGCATGTGGCCGTCGCGGACCACATGGGAACACTATAGCTTCGTGCTGCAGCACAGCGCCTTTCCGACCTTCTTCAAGAACAGCGTCATCGTCTCGGCCTCTACCGCGGTAGCGGTGACGATCTGTGCGTCGCTGTCGGGTTATGCGCTGTCGCGCTTCAATTTTCGGGCAAAATACTGGATCGTGGCGCTGATGCTGCTGACCCAGATGTTCCCGCTCGTCATGCTGGTCGCGCCGATCTTCAAGATCCTGTCGCCGCTGCACCTGACGAATAGCCTGACCGGCGTCGTGATCGTCTACACTGCCTTCAACGTGCCCTTCGCGACCTTCCTCATGCAATCCTTCTTCGATGGCATTCCGAAGGATCTCGAGGAAGCGGCAATGATCGACGGCGCCACCCAGTTTACGGCCTTCCGGCAGATCATCCTGCCGCTGACGCTGCCGGGCATTGCGGCAACCCTTGGCTTCGTCTTTACGGCGGCCTGGAGCGAACTGCTCTTTGCGCTGATGCTGATTAACGGCAACGACGCGGCGACCTTCCCGGTCGGCCTTCTTACTTTCGTCTCCAAATTCTCCGTGGATTTCGGACAGATGATGGCGGCAGGCGTCATGGCGCTCATTCCGGCCGGCCTCTTCTTCCTGCTTATCCAGCGTTATCTCGTTCAGGGCCTGACGGCCGGCGCGGTCAAGGGTTAGTCACATGGCATCGATCGATATCAAGAATATCCAAAAATCCTACGGTCATTTCCCGGTGCTGCACGGGGTCGACTTGGAAATCAAGGATGGCGAATTCGTTGTGCTCGTCGGCCCGTCGGGTTGCGGCAAATCCACCCTATTGCGCATGATCGCGGGCCTTGAGAACGTGACCGGCGGCGAGATTTGTATCGCCGGGAACCGCGTCAACGAGCTGCATCCGAAGGATCGCGACATTGCCATGGTGTTTCAGTCCTACGCGCTTTATCCGCACATGAATGTTGCCGGCAATATGAGTTACAGCCTGAAGCTCCGGAAGACGGCGAAGGAAAAGATCGCCAGTGCTGTCGCAGGCGCTGCCTCCAAGCTCGGCCTCGATCCGCTGCTCGAACGCCGGCCGAAGGCGCTCTCTGGCGGCCAGCGGCAGCGCGTCGCCATGGGCCGCGCCATCGTGCGTCAGCCGAAAGCCTTCCTGTTTGACGAGCCGCTGTCGAACCTCGATGCGCGCCTGCGCGAGCAGATGCGTGCTGAAATCAAGAAACTGCATGGTGATCTCAAGGCAACCTCGATCTATGTAACCCACGACCAAATCGAGGCGATGACGCTGGCGGACCGGATCGTCGCCATGCATGGCGGTGTCGTGCAGCAGGTCGGAAGCCCCCTGGAGCTCTACGACCGTCCCGCCAATCTCTTCGTTGCAGGTTTTATCGGTTCACCGGGCATGAATTTCCTCGAAGCGAGCTATGAGGCAGGCGGCGTGAAGCTGAAAGACGGCACGGTCGTGCCGCTCGATAAGTCACTGCCGTTGTCGAACGCCGAAAGAGTCACGCTCGGCATCCGGCCGGAACATGTCGTCATGAGCGGCGACGGCGCAGGAGTTGCTGCCGATGTCGAACTCGTCGAGCCGACGGGCTTCGGCATCATCCTGCACCTTTCGCTGCATGGCCTGCCGTTCAAGATTTTTACGCTTGATCGTGAAGCGCTGAGCGCGGGACCGAAGGTCAACGTCGCCTTTCCGGCCAAGCACCTGCATGTGTTCAACGGCGAGGGTAATCGCGTCGATTGAATATGTACTCACAATGCGCTTCGAGCGGAAAAGGCTTTCGTTGCAGAGCCCGCGGAGGCTATATCATCAGACGATGATCCCCCTGGAATGGATATTATGACAGGCACCGTTCTCGACCGCTTTCTCCGCTATGTCGTCATCGACACCCAATCCGACCCTTCCTCTTCGACACAGCCGACCACCGAGAAGCAGAAAGATCTCGGCCGGGTTCTGGTTGAGGAGCTCCTGGCGATCGGTCTTTCGGATGCACATCTCGACGAGCATGGTTACGTCTATGCGACCATTCCGGCCAATACTGACAAGAACGTGCCGGTCATCTGTTTCTGCTCGCATATGGATACAGCGCCTGACTTCACCGGCACGAACGTCAAGCCGCAGATAGTGAAGAACTATGCCGGCGGAGATATACCGCTTCCCGGCGACCCGAGCCGCGTAATTCGCGTCTCTGAACATCCCCAGTTAAACCATCAGATCGGCAACGACATCATCACCACTGATGGAACGACCTTGCTTGGTGCTGACGACAAGGCCGGGCTGGCGGAAATCATGGCCGCGGCAAAGATCCTCGTCGACAATCCCGAGATCAAGCACGGCACGATCAAGATACTTTTTACGCCTGATGAAGAGGTCGGCCGCGGCGTCAACAAGGTCGATCTGGAGAAGCTTGGCGCGGATTTCGCTTATACGATGGATGGCGAAACCGCCGGCCATATCGAGGACGAGACATTTTCGGCCGATGGCGTCGATATCGTCATTACCGGCGTGGCGATTCATCCCGGTTTCGCCAAGGACCGGATGGAAAACGCCATCAAGATCGCCGGCACGATCATTGACCGGCTGCCGAAGGAGATCGCGCCTGAGACGACGGAGGGGAAGCAGGGCTTCATTCATCCAACCGGTGTGGCCGGCTCGATGGAAAAGGCAGCGATCAGCCTCATCATTCGCGATTTCACCGACGAAGGTCTGACGGAAAAGGAAACCATGCTTGAAGCGATCGTCAAGGATGTGATGAAGGCCTATCCGGGCTCGACCTATCGCTTTGACGTGAAGGAGCAGTATCGCAACATGAAAGTGGTGCTCGACCGTCGTCCTGAAATCGTCGAAAACGCCGTTGAGGCGGTACGCCGGGCGGGGATGACGCCGGTGCGGGGCAGCATTCGCGGTGGTACGGATGGCTCGCGCCTTTCCTTCATGGGCCTGCCATGCCCGAATATTTTCGCCGGCGGCCACGCGTTCCATTCGCCGCTGGAATGGATCAGCCGCCAGGACATGGAAAAGGCCGTCAGCACGATTGTGGAGCTCGCCAAGGTCTGGGAGGAGCGAGCCTAGAGCATGTTGCACAAAGTGCGCGGCTATTTTGTGCCAACGACAGGCGTAAAACAAAGACCTAAGGCGCGGCGGGAGGATCTGAAAGATCGCGACGCGCTTCAGCGCTCTTCCTTTGCGGATCAGCCGCCGATCGCTGGAATGCTTGGCCGCAACATCACGCTGTCATAGGCGGGGCGTGGCGTCGGGATGGCGATTGGCGTGCCGGGGGCAGGCTCGATCGCGGTTACCGCCGCAGGCATCGGCAACGGATTGATGCTTGCCGTCGGCGCGGGATCCGGAGAAGGGATCGGGACCGGAACTTCTGACGGGATCAGCACCGCAAACTGCGGCGGCAGCATGCTCTCACCCGGCACGTAATTCATCGCGACTTCGTAAGAAGGCAGCGGCGGCGGCGTCTCGAGCGTGCCGTCTTCATCGCGCTTCTCGTAGAAGGCGTTGCCGCCTGCGACCGTCACATAATGCATATTATTGTAGGGGAATTTCAATCCCGCAGTGTGGAAGAACATCGCATCCCCAACAGCCGGATGACGTTCGCCGCTCAGGATCGCGTCGGCCGCAGTTGCAAGTTCGGGCTCTGCCTGCGGCTTGACCTCGCGCGTCATCACGCCGGGTGCAAACTGCTTCTTTTGCGCCACCACGCCGCAGATGGAGTCGGCATAAGCGCCGGAGGTCAGTCTGTTCATGACGACACTGCCTACCGCCATATAGCCGGCCTCATCCGAATGCTGCGATTCGAAATACATCGCTCGCTTGAGGCAGTCGCGATCCTTGGTGGTATAATTGAAGGTGACTTTTGCCGACTGAGCCTGTTTCGGTTTGGCTTTGACCGGCGCTGCCGCCGGTTTCGGTGTGGTTGTGCAGCTTGCAGCTGCTAATCCTACGAACAAAATCCCAACCAGGGATTTTCCAAAGGAAATCTCCGCCCTCAACGCTAGGTGCCTCCTATTGGATTTAGTCCAGCCCTTTTCGATTCAGCGAAAACGTTTTACCCGGCATGTGACAAAAATACAAACAACCGGAGATAACAAAAATAACAAAGGGTTCCCGCCCAAATACGATTCTGGCGGGAACCAGATTGCAGTGATATCAATTGCGGAAAAGCTTCCAGCGGATCGGCTTGAAGGCAACCCGTGAGCGATCCAACCTGTCGGCTTCGCTCGGCGGCAGTTCGATTTCGATATGCGGCCGGTCCTTGCCGATATCGAGTTCGATATGGCGGGTGCCTGCGACGCGCCGGCTTGCGACCGGTTGGCCGGCAATGCAGTTTTCGGCGGATTCGCAAAGCCGGACATCGTGCGGGCGGAAATAGAGCTGCGCAGCGCCATCAGCTTCGCCCTCCGCGTTAAGACCGAGCGAACGGCCTTCGAAGCGGATATCGCCGTCGGCGACTTCTACCTGCAGGCAGTTGGATTGGCCTACGAAGCCGAAGACGAAAGGTGAGTTGGGGCTGTCGTAGACCTGGTCGGGCGTGCCGACTTGCTCTATCGCACCCTGGCTCATGACCACGACACGATCGGCAAGTTCCATCGCCTCGTCCTGATCGTGGGTGACGAAAACGGTCGTATGGCCGGTGCGGTCATGGATTTCGCGCAGCCACTTGCGCAGGTCCTTGCGCACTTGTGCGTCGAGCGCGCCGAAAGGCTCGTCTAGCAGCAGAACGTTCGGTTCGACCGCCATCGCTCGGGCAAGGGCCACGCGCTGACGCTGGCCGCCGGAAAGCTGCGCCGGATAACGTTTTTCAAGACCAGAGAGTTGCACCAGATCGAGCAGCTCCAAAGCGCGCTTGCGGATGTCGGCCTTCGACGGACGACGGGCGGCATTGCGCACCTTCAGACCGAAAGAGACGTTGTCGAGCACCGTCATATGGCGGAAAAGTGCATAGTGCTGGAACACAAAGCCGATATTGCGCTGCTGGACAGTCTTTCGCGACGCATCTTCCACGCCGAAGAAGATTTGGCCCTCGGTCGGGCTTTCAAGGCCGGCAATGAGACGCAGCAGTGTAGTCTTGCCGGAGCCCGAGGGGCCGAGTAATGCGATCAGTTCGCCGGAGCGGATGTCGAGCGAGACATCGTGCAGCGCCGGAAAGCGGTCGAATTCCTTGCGTAGGTTTTGGACGCGTACTTCCATTCTATTTCCTTCAGTGCCGCCGGCTGGCGGCGATTTCGGCGCTATAGCGCATTTCCAGCAGCGTCTTCAAAACAAGCGTGACGAGGGCAAGCAGAGCCAGAAGCGAAGCAACCGCGAAGGCCCCGGTGAAATTATATTCGTTGTAGAGGATTTCCACCTGCAACGGCATCGTATTGGTCTGGCCACGAATATGGCCCGATACGACCGACACGGCGCCGAATTCGCCCATGGCACGGGCATTGCAGAGAAGCACTCCGTAGAGCAGGCCCCATTTGATGTTCGGCAGCGTGACGTGCCAGAAGGCTTGCCAGCCGCTCGCACCAAGCGAAAGGGCCGCTTCTTCATCCTGCGTTCCCTGTTCTTGCATGAGCGGGATAAGCTCGCGCGCAACGAAGGGGAAGGTGACGAACATGGTGGCGAGGATCAACCCAGGCGGCGCAAACAAGATCTTGATATCGTTGGCGGAGAGCCACTGACCGAGCCAGGTATTGGCGCCGAAGAGCAGCACGAAGACGAGGCCCGAGATAACAGGCGAAACCGAGAAGGGCAGATCGATCAGTGTGGTCAGGAACGCCTTACCCTTGAATTCGAATTTGGCGATCGCCCAGGCGGCGGCTACGCCGAACGTAAGATTCAAAGGCACGCTGATGCCAGCGACGATCAGCGTCAGGCGGATGGCTGAGAAAGTCTCTGCATCCTGGAGAGCCGTGAGAAATGAACCTGCACCCTTGCGGAAGGCCTCGACGAAGACCGCCGCCAACGGCAGCAGCAGGATCAACAACAGGAAGAGCAGGGAGATGACGACCAGTGTGATACGGGCGACTTTGCCTTCGGTGACCGCCGAATGGAGTTGACGCGGCTCAGCCGACGTGGAGTTTGGAATAGCGTTAGATGCCATAACCGTACCTCCGTCTGCTCGAACTCTGAATAAGATTGATGACGAGCAGCATAATGAAGGAAATGATCAGCATGATCGCCGCAATGCCTGTCGCTGCTGCATAATTATACTCTTCGAGCTTGATGACGATCAGGAGCGGCGCGATCTCCGATTTAAACGGCAGATTGCCGGCAATGAAGATGACGGAGCCGTATTCACCGACGGCGCGGGCGAAGGCGAGCGCGAAACCGGTCAGTACCGCGGGCCTAAGGCCCGGCAGCAGCACGTGCGCAATCGTCTGGAAGCGATTGGCGCCGAGTGTCGCGGCCGCCTCCTCAACTTCCTTGTCGATCTCCTCCATCACCGGCTGGACGGTGCGGACGATGAATGGCAGACCGACAAAGATAAGGGCGACGACAATGCCGGCCGGCGTGAAGGCGATCTTGATGCCGAGCGGCGTCAGGAATTGTCCGACCCAGCCATTTGGCGCGTAGAGTGTCGTCAACGCAATGCCGGCAACCGCCGTCGGCAGGGCGAAGGGCAGGTCCACCATGGCGTCGATAATGCGTTTGCCGGGGAACCGGTAGCGCACCAACACCCAGGCAAGCATGACGCCAAAGACGACATTCAGGCACGCGGCGATGAGGGCGCAGCCGAAGCTGATGCGCAGCGCGCTCAGCGTTCGTTGGTCGAAGGCAATGCCGAGGAATTTTTCCCAACCGAGAGCACTCGACCGCCAGGCAAGGCCGGACAGCGGGATAAGGACGATAAGGGTCAGCCAGATCAAGGTAAGGCCGAGCGCCAATCCGAAACCCGGAATGACGCTCGGCCGCTTGAACCGCCACCGCGTGGGGTTATTTGCGCTCATAAGACCTATTATTGGGCCGGCTTGTAGATCTGGTCAAATACGCCGCCGTCGCCGAAGAATTTCGGCTGTGCATCTTTCCAGCCGCCGAAGTCGTCGATGGTGGCGAGCGTCAGCTTCGGGAACCGGGCAATATCTGCCGGATCGGCCACTTCCGGCTTGATCGGGCGGTAATAATGCTTTGCCGCGATCTTCTGGCCTTCATCCGAATAGAGATAATTCAGATAGGCTTCGGCAACCTTGCGGGTGCCTTTCTTGTCGACGTTGCCGTCGACGATTGCGACCGGCGGATCGGCGCGGATCGAGAAAGCGGGCGTTACGATCTCGAACTGGTCGGGACCTAGTTCTTCGAGGGAGAGATAGGCTTCGTTTTCCCAGGCGAGCAAAACATCACCAAGCCCGCGCTGCACAAAGGTGGTCGTGGCACCACGCGCGCCGCTATCGAGAACCGGAACGTGCTGCAGGAGCTTGGTCACATAGTCCTGAGCCTTGGCTTCATCGCCACCATTCGCTTGTTTGGCCCATGCCCAGGCTGCAAGGAAGTTCCAGCGAGCGCCGCCCGAGGTCTTCGGGTTCGGCGTGATGACCTGAACGTCATCCTTAATCAGATCGCTCCAATCCTTGATGCTCTTGGGATTGCCCTTGCGCACGAGGAAGACGATCGTCGAGGTGTAAGGGGTGGAATTATTAGGGAACTTGCTCTTCCAGTCGGCCGGAATCTTGCCGGTCGCCTTGGCGATCGCGTCGATATCGCCTTCGAGGGCAAGGGTCACGACATCGGCATCAAGGCCGTCGATCACGGAGCGTGCCTGGGCGCCGGAGCCGCCGTGAGAAGCTTGGATCGTTACCGTTTCACCGCTGTCGGCCTTCCACTTCGCAGCGAAAGCGGCATTGAAGTCCTTATATAATTCGCGTGTCGGATCGTAGGAGACGTTGAGAAGCGTCTGATCTGCGAATGCCGGCGCAACGCTTCCGATCGCAAAGCTGCCCGCCATGAGCGCGGCCGCAATCAGCCGGGTGAGCCTGAAAGTCTGCATGGGAACCCTCCGTGGTTATGCCGCAAACTCTATCAACTAAGTCGTATAATGAAACGAAGATTGTTCCGGTTCTCCGGATCAATCTTAGAAAGCCATCCCATTTGAATGGCGGATCGCGGATCGGACATTCTGCCAGTTGGCCGCGGCCAATTGCGGCGCCGTGTCGCGCTACCGTGTTTTTTCTGCCACAGTTCGACCCACAAAGCGACATTGGTGTGTCGATTTTTAGTCTTCTTTTACAGCGCTGACGCCTTGAAATGCCTACATGGACTTCCGGTCGTTGGGATTCGGCGACCGATGGTGGGGGTGTCCTTGAAGCACTGCTTGCCTCTTTCAAACCGTAAAAGGTCTTTCTGATGTCTATTAAAACTATCCTTCTTGGCTCTGTTGCCGCCCTTGCAGCGGTTTCCGGAGCGCATGCAGCCGACGCTATCGTCGCAGCCGAGCCGGAGCCCGTAGAATATGTTCGCGTTTGCGACGCCTACGGGACCGGCTACTTCTATATCCCGGGCACCGAAACCTGCCTTCAGATCGGCGGTTATATCCGTACTGAAGTTCGTTTCGGCGAAAACGTCTCCGGCGATTCCGACGTGAACTTCTGGACTCGTGGTCAGGTTACCTTCCAGACCAAGAACGACACCGAGTACGGCACGCTCACGGGCGTTATCACGCTGCGTACCAATGCTGACAACGCCACCGATCAGGAAACTCTGCTCGATGAAGGCTACCTCGACATCGCCGGCTTCCGCGCCGGTAAGCAGTACAGCTGGTGGGATGACGATCTGAGCGGCGAGACGGATACGCTCTCCAGCAACGAGACGACCCACAATTCGATCCGCTATCAGTACGAGACTGGCAATTTCGCTGCCGGTATCTCGGTCGACGAACTTGAAGAAGCCTATGCAGAGAAGCCGGGCGAAGGCCCGAACAACTTCGGCGTAGCAGCTCAGGTTTCCTTCAAGAGCGGCGCGTTCAGCGGCTACCTCCTCGGTGGTTACGATACCGACAACGAAGAAGGCGCTATCCGCGCAATCGTCTATGCCGACATCGGCCCCGGCACGCTCGGCCTCGCTGGCATCTGGGCTAGCGGCGCCAACTACTACTACGAAGAGTCCGAATGGACGATCGCTGCCGAGTACAAGATGAAGATCACGGACAAGTGGGCCGTTACCCCCGCGTTCCAGTACTTCGACAAGATCGAGCTCGATGCTGATGGCGACTTCACTGGCGGCAGTGCCTACACCACCGGCGTCACCGTCGACTATCAGATCGCTGAAGATCTGCGCAGCAAGCTCAGCGTTCAGTATCACGACGAAGAAGACGGCGACGACGAAGTCTTCGGCTTCCTGCGTTTCCAGCGCGACTTCTAATAACAGGGGCCGCATCGGCCCCTTGGTTCTCGATTTGCCTTCCCCCCGCTTCCGCGGGGAGAAGGTCGGGTGCGTCAAAGCGTTTTTTCTTACACGCGCGAATCCGCGATGAAATCCGAATAGAATTCATCGACATTTCTGGCCTTGCGCATGGCGGCCAGGACGCCTTCCGATTGAAGCCTGCGGGCGATAGCGGCAAGCACGTTCAAATATTCCCCGCGATTGTTTTCGCCGAAAAGCAGTACGAAGGCGATATCAGTCGGGATATCATCGATCGCATCGAAATCCAGGGGCTGAGCGAAGCGGATCAGCAGACCGCGCGGGCTCGTCATGCCGTCGATCGCCGCATGCGGAACGGCAATGCCGTTACCGATGCCGGTAGAGCCTAGCTTTTCACGTGATTCGAGCGCCTTCAGGACGGTCTGGCCGTCAATGCCGAAAGCCTTGCCTGCCCTTTCGGAAATCGCCTGTAGCGCGCGCCACTTGGTCGCCACCGACAGGCCGATGAAGGTGTGTTCCGGCCGGATGATGTTGGAGAGGTTCATTTCATTCCCGATGCTGTTGTCGGCAGGTATCAGTCAGGCTCGCGGAGCCGGTAGCCGACACCGGTCTCGGTGGTGATATAGTGCGGTTGGTCCGGGATCTGCTCGACCTTTTGCCGCAGCTGGCGCACGTAGACGCGCAGATACTGCACGTCTGCCGCCGGACCCCACACCTGCTTCAAAAGAAATTGATGCGTCAGCACCTTGCCGGCATGCTGGGCGAGCACGCGTAGGATGTCGTATTCCTTCGGGGACAGCTTGATCTCCTTGCCGTCCACCTTGACGATGCGCTTGACGAGATCGATCGACAGGCCTCCCGTCTGGAAAATCGCCTTTTCTCCCTGCTGTTGCAGCCGGTGACGAAGTGCCACGCGGATACGGGCACCCAGTTCGTTGACGCCGAAGGGTTTCGTCACATAATCGTCGGCACCGCTTTCCAGCGCCTTGACGATGCCAGCCTCGTCGGTACGGCTTGAGAGGATGACGACAGGCATGATGAGTCCGCCCTCGCGCCATTCCTGCAAAAGGTCGTGGCCCGGCATGTCGGGAAGGCCGAGATCGAGCAGGATGAGATCGGGCTGGTCGTCCTTGACGGACTGGCGGGCCGCCCCGGCATTCGGCGCTTCATGAACTTCATAGCCTTGCGCAGTGAGGCCGACGCGTAAAAGCTTGCGGATCGGGGGCTCGTCGTCAACGACGAGAATCTTGACGGCTGAACCGGTCATTTGAGTTCATCCAGTTTTGGAATGCCATTCGGTTTGGGAAGGCGGATGGTGAAAACGGCTCCGGACCGGTCGGTCCGGTTGCCGGCCGTGATCGTCCCGCCCATCGCCTCGATGAAGCCCCGACATATGGAAAGGCCGAGGCCGGTGCCGGCGCGTACCTGATCGCCCTTGCGCACACGGTAGAAGGTGTCGAAGACACGGGTGAGGTCTACGGGAGGAATGCCAGGACCTTCGTCGGAGACCTGTACGACGACATTATCGGCATCCGCCCAACCTTCGATGCGGATGACGGAGCCCTCGGGCGCGTATTTTGCGGCGTTGTCAAGCAGGTTGAAGAGGACCTGCTCGAAGAGAACGGGATCGACGCGGATCATGGGCAGGTCGGCGGGGATCGTCATTTCCGTCCGGTGACGGTCGAGAATCTTGGCAGCGCGGCGCAGTGCGCTGCCAGCGATGTCGCCGGCATAATGCAGCGCATAATTCGGCTCCATGGCACCGGATTCGATCTTCGTCATGTCGAGCAGATTGGCGATGAAGCGGTTGAGGCGCTCGGATTCATCGACGACGGTCGAGAGAAGGTCAGTGCGGTCCTCCGCAGTCATGGAATCGAAATAGTCGCGGAGCGTGCCGGACGCGCCGAGGATCGCCGCGAGCGGCGTCTTCAGATCATGCGAGATGGACGTCAGCAGGGCCGAACGCAGGCGATCTGCTTCCGCCGCAAGCTTGGCGCGATCGACATCGGCGACGAGCTGTACGCGTTCGATGGCGAGCGCTGCCTGATCCGCCAGGGCATCCAGAAGACGTTGCTGCTCGGGCGTCAGTAGCGGGCCGTCGCGACGGTCGCTGTCGAGGCCGATGACGCCGACCGCCGTGCGGCCGGTGCGCAGCGGCACATAGAGGCGCTTGGCGCCCGGCAGCGTATCGGCGCCGCGCCCGGCGGCATGATTGTGCTCCCACGCCCAACGAGCCGCGGCAATATCGGCATCGTCAAGCGTATCGTCAGGCGGATAGCCGGCCTTGACCGCGATGGAGCCTTCTTCGGGAAGGAGCAGAACGACACGCACCCTGAGCATGGAGGCGAGCTGAAAGGCGGTCGCCCAGAGAACGTCATCCAGTGTGCCGGTTCCGGCGAGCTTCTTGGAAAAGAGATAGAGATTTTCGGTCGTCCGCGCCCTTTGACGGGCAGCCGCCGCCTGACGCTGCACCGTCGCCGTGAGATTTGAGGCGATAATGGCGACGCCGAGGAAGAAGAAGAGCGCCAGCACGCTTTCTGGATCGCTGATCGTCAGCGTGTAGCGCGGCGGCAGGAAAAAGAAGTTGAAGGAGAGGGCACTGAGGATACAGCTATAAAGTGCCGGCCGTAGGCCATGGATGACGGCTGAGGTCAGAACCGCCATCAGGAAAACGAGCGCAAGATTGCGCACGTCGAGCACCTGATCGAGCACCACACCGACAGCCAGCGCAATCGCGACATAGGCTGTCGAGACGAGATAGGCCCTGAAATTCAGCGTCGGGACGCTCGGGGCCGCCTTGACGCCGCGCTGCGAAGCCGTGTCTTTCTCGTTCCCGGAGATGACGTGGACGCTGATATCGCCGGCCTGCCGGATGAGCTCGTCGGTCGTCGAGCGGCTCCACCATTCGCGCCATGTTGGCTTCTTTGGTGCGCCGATGACGATGTGGGTAACATTGTTGGCGGTGGCGTGGCGCACCAGTTCCTCGGTCACCTCGCGGCCGGGAATGGTGATGGCCTCGCCGCCGAGCTGCTCAGCCAGCCTCAAAGTGGCGGCGATCGTATCGCGCTGCGTTTCTGAAAGATTGATGGAGCGGTTGGTCTCGATGTAGACGGCTGCCCAGGGAGCGCGCAGGCGCGCAGCCATGCGTGAGGCGTAGCGCACGAGCGAGGCGGAGCGGGGATGGTCGTCGATCGACACCAGCACGCGTTCGCCGGCAGCCCATGGGCCGGAAATGGCATGCGCCTGCATATGGGTCAGCAGCTGGTCGTCGACCCTCTGGGCGGTCTTTCGCAGTGCAAGTTCGCGCAATGCGGTCAGGTTGCCGGGCGTGAAGTAGTTCGTCAGCGCCCGCTCGGCGGTCTTTGCCACATAGACCTTTCCGTCATGAAGGCGCTTGATCAGGTCGTCGGGCGTCAGGTCGATGATTTCGATATCGTCGGCCATGTCGATCACGGAATCCGGTACGGTTTCGCGCACCCGGATGCGGGTGATCTGCGAAACGACGTCGTTCAGGCTTTCGACATGCTGGATGTTCAGCGTCGAATAGACGTCGATGCCTCGGTCAAGCAGTTCCTTGACGTCGAGATAGCGCTTCGGATGGCGGCTGCCTTCGGCATTGGTATGGGCAAGCTCATCGACAAGAACGAGGTCGGGCTTGCGGGCAAGGATGGCGTCGAGATCCATCTCTTCGAGCGACTGGCCGCGATAGGCGATCTTCACACGCGGAACGATCTCGAACCCGGCGAGCAGCGCCTCGGTTTCCTTGCGGCCGTGGGTCTCGACAACACCGATAACGACATCAAATCCATCGGACATCTTGGCGCGGCCGGAGACGAGCATTTCATAAGTCTTGCCGACGCCCGGTGCAGCGCCGAGGAAGATCTTGAGGCGCCCGCGCGACTCCGCCCGGGCCTTTTCGAGGAGCGCATCGGGCGAGGGCCTGCCGGCCTGGTCGCGGTTGTCGTCTGGCATGCAGTTCGGTCTTTCTTTACGAGCAAGCCCCGGCCCGCCTGCAGCGCTCCGGGGCTCTCAACCTTTACTGAGTCATAGAAGCATCAAGGCTCTGGTTCAACGCCAGAACATTGACGGTCGGCTCGCCGAGCACGCCGAGTTCGCGGCCGCTGACGGCTGCATCGACCAGCGCCTTGACCTTGGCTTCATCGACGCCGCGCGCCTTGGCGACGCGCGGAACCTGGAAGTAGGCGGCATCGGGCGAGATATGCGGATCGAGGCCGCTGCCCGAAGCAGTGACGAGGTCGGCGGGAACCTCGGCATTGGGGTTGGCTGCCTTGGCAGCTTCATAGTCGCCCTTCACACGGTCGATCAGCTTTTGGCTGGTTGGGCCGAGGTTGGAGCCGGAGGAGGCGGCGGCATTGTAGCCATCGCCGGCGGCGGACGGCCGGCCGTGGAAATATTTGTCGCTGGTGAAGGCCTGGCCAATCAGTCTGGAGCCGATGACCTGCCCGTCCTTTTCGATGAGGCTGCCGTTCGCCTGAGAAGGGAAGAGCGCCTGGGCGACTCCCGTCATGGCGAGCGGATAGAGGAGACCGGTGATGGCCGTGGTGGCAACGATCATGACGATTGCCGGGCGAAGTTCTTTAAGCATTGGATATCTCCTTAGGCGAGGCCGACAGTGGTGATGGCGATGTCAATCGCCTTGATGCCGACGAAGGGGACGATGATGCCGCCGAGACCGTAGATCAGCAGGTTGCGGGAGAGCAGCGCACCGGCCCCGATCGGGCGGTAACGGACACCCTTCAGTGAGAGCGGAATGAGCGCGATGATGATCAGCGCGTTGAAGATGATCGCCGACAGGATGGCGCTCTGCGGCGTGGCGAGACCCATGATGTTGAGCACGCCGAGCTGCGGATAGAAGGTCAGGAACATCGCGGGGATGATGGCGAAATATTTGGCAATGTCGTTGGCGATCGAGAAGGTCGTCAGCGCGCCGCGAGTCATCAGCAGCTGCTTGCCGATCTCGACGATCTCGATGAGTTTCGTCGGGTCGGAGTCAAGGTCGACCATGTTGCCGGCTTCTCGGGCTGCAACGGTGCCGGTGTTCATGGCAACGCCGACGTCAGCCTGAGCGAGAGCCGGCGCATCGTTCGTGCCGTCGCCGCACATGGCGACCAGCTTGCCCTTGGCCTGCTCCTCGCGGATCAGCTGCAGTTTGTTCTCAGGCGTTGCCTGGGCGAGGAAGTCGTCCACGCCGGCTTCGGCTGCAATTGCCGCTGCCGTCATCGAATTGTCGCCGGTAATCATGACGGTGCGGATGCCCATGCGGCGCAGCTCGTTGAAACGCTCGCGGATGCCGCCCTTGACGATATCCTTGAGCTGGATGATGCCAAGCAACCTGCCGTCGCGAGCAACGGCAAGTGGCGTGCCGCCGGCCTTAGCGATCTCGTCGGAGATCGACTGCAATTCGCGAACGACTTCGGCGCCGTTCTTCGAGGAAGCGTCACCATTGACATAGGAGAGCACCGCATCGACGGCACCCTTGCGGATCGAGGAGCCTTCGAGGTCGACGCCGCTCATGCGGGTTTGAGCGGTGAAGGGCACGAAAGTGGCCTTCAGGCCCGCCATATCGCGACCGCGGATAGCGTACCTTTCCTTGGCGAGTACGACGATGGAACGTCCTTCTGGCGTTTCGTCGGCGAGCGAGGCAAGCTGGGCCGCATCTGCGAGGTCCTGTTCGGAGACGCCACGGACCGGGCGGAAGCTGGTTGCCTGGCGGTTGCCCAGCGTGATCGTACCGGTCTTGTCGAGCAGCAGCGTATCGACGTCACCGGCGGCTTCGACGGCGCGGCCGGACATGGCGAGTACGTTGAAGCGGACGAGGCGGTCCATGCCGGCGATACCGATCGCCGAGAGCAGCGCACCGATGGTAGTCGGGATCAGCGTGACGAAAAGGGCAACGAGCACGATGATCGGGATCGAGCCGCCAGCATAGGCCGCAAAGCTCGGGATCGTCGCCGTGGCGAGCACGAAGATGAGCGTCATGCCTGCTAGCAGAATATTGAGCGCGATTTCGTTCGGCGTCTTCTGGCGCTCGGCACCTTCGACGAGCGAGATCATGCGGTCGAGGAAGGTCGAGCCGGCGGCCGCAGTGATGCGTACGCGGATCCAGTCGGAGAGAACCTGCGTGCCGCCGGTGACAGCTGAGCGGTCACCGCCGGATTCGCGGATGACTGGCGCGGACTCACCGGTGATGGCCGCTTCATTGACCGAGGCGACGCCTTCGACGACTTCACCGTCCGAGGGGATGATATCGCCGGCTTCGACGAGAACGACGTCGCCGACCTTCAGGCTCGTGCCCGGCACCATGCGGTAGCCGCTGCCGTTGTTGGCGGTCAAGAGCTTCGCCTGGGTTTCGGTGCGCGCCTTGCGTAGCGAGTCGGCCTGCGCCTTGCCGCGGCCTTCGGCTACCGCTTCGGCGAAGTTGGCAAAGAGTACGGTGAACCAGAGCCAGAGGTTGATCTGGAAGGAGAAGCCGAGATTGCCGCTACCTGAAACGAGATCGCGCAGGAACAGGACTGTGGTCAGTGCCGAGACCGTGGCCACGACGAACATGACCGGGTTCTTGGCGAGGGTGCGCGGGTTGAGCTTGGTGAAAGCGGCACCCACCGCCGGAATGAGAATGCGAGAATCAAGGATGCTCGCGGATTTTGCCTGGCTCATAAGAGACTCCAGCTTTGAAACGAGGATGGCGAACCGGCCGGCCGGTCAGCCCTGTAAAATTCTGACTGCGCAGACGACGACGAGCAGGCCTGCCATCATCACCAGGATGATGTCGGAAGCGCGCGGCATCCGCTGGGCTTCACGCCCCGGCAGACCGGGACGTGGATGGAAGGCTTTTCGCAGCCTGTGGCGCACGAGCATTGGCTGAGCCCTCAGAACGTTTGGCCCGCAAGGCCAACGAGATGCTCGACGACCGGCCCGAGAGCCAGCGCCGGCATGAAGGTGAGGCCGCCAACGATCAGGATCGTGCCGACGAGCAGTCCGACGAAGAGCGGGCCGTCCGTCGGGAAGGTGCCCGCCGAGGCCGGAACCGTCTTCTTCGCAACCAGTGAGCCCGCAATGGCAAGCGCCGGAATGATGACGAGGAAGCGACCCATCAGCATGTCGATGCCGAGCGAGATATTGTACCAGGGCGTATTACCCGTCAGACCGCCGAAAGCCGAACCGTTGTTGGCCGCACCCGACGTGTAGGCATAGAGGATTTCGGAGAAGCCGTGCGGGCCGTCGGTGCCGACGGAGGCGACAGCCGAAGGCATCACGGTGGCAATGGCAGTGAAGACCAGCATCGCGAGCGGCAGGCAGAGGATGGCGAGAACGGCCATCTTCATTTCCTTCGACTCGATCTTCTTTCCGAGATATTCCGGCGTGCGGCCGACCATCAGACCTGCCACGAAGACGGCAACGATGATGAAGAGCAGAATGCCGTAGAAGCCGGCACCGACACCGCCGACGATGATTTCGCCGAGCTGCATGTTGATGAGCGGAATCAGGCCGCCGAGTGCGGTGAACGAACCGTGCATGGCATTGACTGCGCCGCAAGATGCGGCCGTAGTGATGACCGCAAATAGCGAGGACATGGCAACGCCGAAGCGGACCTCCTTGCCTTCCATGTTGCCGCCCTGCAGGCCGAAGGCATGCATCAACGGGTTACCGGCAGCCTCTGCCCAATAGGTGATGCCGACGCCGACGATGAAGAGGACGCCCATCGCAGCCAGGATCGCCCAGCCCTGACGCTGGTTGCCGACCATGCGGCCGAAGACGTTGGTCAGTGCCGCGCCGATCGCGAAGATCGAGACCATCTGGATGAGGTTGGAGAACGCATCCGGGTTTTCGAAAGGATGAGCGGAGTTGACATTGAAGAAACCGCCGCCATTGGTGCCGAGCATCTTGATGGCGAGCTGCGAGGCAACGGGGCCGACAGCGATCGTCTGCTTGGCGCCTTCAAGCGTCGTCGCATCAACATAAGGGCCGAGCGTCTGCGGAACTCCGAGCCAGACATAGGCAAGCGTCAGCACAATGCAGACTGGCAGCAGGATATAGAGGGTGGCGCGGATCACATCGACCCAGAAGTTGCCGATCGCCTTGCCCGATGCGCGCGAGAAGGCGCGGATGAAGGCTACGGCGATTGCCATGCCAGTCGCAGCCGACACGAAATTTTGAACCGTAAGGCCCATCATCTGAGTCAGGTAAGACATGGTGCTTTCGCCGCCGTAATTCTGCCAATTCGTATTGGTGACGAAGCTGACGGCGGTATTGAATGAAAGCTGCTCAGGCACCGCGGCCATGCCGGCCGGGTTATAGGGCAGCGCGCCCTGCAGACGCATAAGCGCGTAAAGCACGATGACGCCGAGCAGGTTGAACATCAGCATGGCGAAGGCATAGGAGGTCCAGTGCTGATCTTCGTGCTCGCTGGTGCCGGCAACGGCGTAAAGTCCCCGTTCGATTGGAACGAGGACCGGTGAAAGGAATGTGCGCTCGCCATTGAAGACACGCGTCATGTAACCGCCGAGCGGTTTGACGAGCACGAGGATGATCCCGCAGTAGAGCAGGATCTGAAGCCATCCGTTGAGGGTCATGGGAGGAAACTTTCAGTATCCGGCTGCTTCAATCAAAAGCGCCGGCTCTTTCAGAAACGTTCTGGGCGGATGAGAGCGTAGGTGAGGTAGACGGTGAGAAACACGGTCACGGCACCACTCAAGACATAATCGAGGGTCATCAATGTTTCTCCTGTCACAGCCTGTCGCAGGCGCACGTGTAGGCAAAGCAAAGCCCGAAAAATATGATTGCAGTGCCGAGTAGAATTATATCCATCATCGATCTTGACTCCGGTTTGTTATTCTTGGAGTCAGACAAGACAAAGGGCGCCATCCCGGCGGGTTGGCACCTTTTATGCTTTCTGGCGTGGAGATGATCTTTCCGATCTCTCGGACATTAATATGCGGCTAAAGTGCATAAAGGTTCGAGATTGGGCGGGAAGCATCAATATAAGAATCTTATAAACGCCTTTGTGCGCAAAGCCGGAATTCCGGCGTCGACTGCGGGCCGATATAAAACGCCGTGCCCGGTGAGCACGGCGCAACATCAGGTAACCCAATAACATAAGGGCTCAGGGATCGACCCGGAATTGATAGTGGCCTTCAGCGCTGCGGCCATCCATGGAGAGGACGTGCCAATTGAGCGTGTAAACACCAGGGGCCATCGCGGGATCGAGCGGGACCTTGAAGACCGATCCTTCAGGACCAGAGAGGAAGGGCTTGCCCGTAGGAAGCACCAGGCCCTGGGCATCGAGCAGAATCGCCGTCGAGCGGGCAAGATCGATCGGGCCGGTGAAGGTAAGTTCAAGATTGGCCGGCACCAGCTTTTCTTCCTGCTGGGGCGGCGGAAGGGATGCTTCCTCGATCGCCGCAGACGCCACGTTTGCGGCAAAGAGGATGGATGCGAACAGGCAGAATGACACGATCGATTTCATGACGGTCTTCCTTATATTGCCGTCCGCATGGTGCCGGGAGCGTCATGCCCCGCCGCGCCATGCTGGCGCATGCCTAATAACGCCGTGAGGGGTGATTTCGATCCCTTACGCGTGCGACAACCTGCACCGGCTGGTGAAGGGGCTGCGGCTGGCGGTATTGCTGGAATACGGCGACAGTCTCATTCAAGAGGTTGCGCCAGAATTCACGGAGCTGTCTTGTCGTCCGCGAGTAGGAGATCGGGTTCCTGCCGACATTGTCGTTGTCGTGCCTCATGGCTTTCTCCTTCTATTTCGCCGTCATCCTTACGCAAAAGTGTAGTCCTCGGCGCACCGTGGCGAAATCATACAGACGTCTAGGGCGGACTTATCTTTCGGGTGATAAGTGTGTGAGCATTTCGTCATATATTGAGCAAAAGCTTGTTTGATATGATTGAACTGCTGCGCCTTACGGTCTTATAGTCGCCGCAACGGCGCCCCATGAATCGCGGGAGCCATAGGGAAGGAAACCGGTTATGACCAAAGTCCGTGCGCTGGTACTTGAGCGCCAGCATGAGCTTGCGCTTCGCGATATCGATCTGCCTCTGGAGACTGGACCGGGGCAGGTGAAGATCAAGATCCACACCGTCGGCGTCTGCGGCTCGGATGTCCACTATTACACGCACGGCAAGATCGGCCCGTTCATCGTCAACGAGCCGATGGTGCTCGGTCATGAGGCGGCGGGCACGGTCGTCGAGGTCGGTGCCGGTGTCACGCATCTGGAGGTCGGTGATCGCGTCTGCATGGAACCCGGTATTCCGGATCCCAATTCCAAGGCAAGCCGGCTTGGCATGTACAATGTCGATCCGGCCGTCACCTTCTGGGCGACGCCTCCGATCCACGGTGTGCTGACGCCTGAGGTCGTGCACCCGGCCAACTATACGTTCAAGCTGCCCGACAATGTCAGCTTCGCCGAAGGCGCAATGGTCGAGCCTTTCGCGGTCGGCATGCAGGCGGCGACCAAGGCGAAGATAGCACCTGGCGACACCGCCGTCATCCTCGGCGCCGGTCCGATCGGCACCATGGTAGCGATCGCGGCACTTGCCGGCGGCTGCGCCCGGGCAATTGTCGCCGATCTTGCCCAGCCGAAGCTCGATATTGCTGCGCAGTACCAGGGCGTTATTCCGGTCAATATCCGCGAGAAGAACCTCGCCGAGGAAGTCCGCCGGCTGACCGATGGCTGGGGCGCGGATGTGGTCTTTGAATGCTCCGGCTCGCCGAAGGCTTGGGAGACGATCATGGCCTTGCCGCGGCCGGGCGGTGTCATCGTCGCCGTCGGTCTGCCGGTCAATCCTGTTGGTTTCGACGTCTCGACGGCTTCGACCAAGGAAATCCGCATCGAGACCGTATTCCGTTATGCGCACCAATATGAACGCTCGATCGCACTTCTCGGATCGGGCCGCGTCGACCTGAAGCCGCTGATCTCAGAGACTTTTACATTTGAGGAGTCCATCAAGGCCTTCGATCGCGCGGTCGAGGCACGACCTGATGACGTCAAGCTGCAGATCGTGATGGAATAGGCCCTTACGGCTTCCTCAGGCCAGGTTTCATCTTGCGAAGCACCAGCGCCGCGCCCGTGATGACGGCTGCGGCGCCGAGTGCGATCAGCAGATGGTGGTGCAGCGGAAGGCGACCGAAGATCTGGGAAATTCCCTGGCCGAAGACATAGCCGAGTGCGGTAAAAAGCTGCCCCCAGACGAGTGCTGCAAGCAGGTTCAGCACCAGGAACCTTTGCGCCGATATGCGCGTCGTGCCGATGACGATCGGGCTGATCGTCCGCAATCCCACCAGAAAGCGGAACGCGAAGATGAATCCGGTCGGATACTTTTCGAGAAGCTGCGTGACACGCGCCAGCGCCGGCGTTTCCATCACATGGCGCACAATTTTCCATTGGGCCGCATACCGACCGGCAAAGAACCACATCTGATCGGCAGCGAAGGACCCCGCCGAGGCGACCATCGAGGCCGCCCAATAGGTTGCCAAACCACGATGCGCGATGACGCCGCCCAGGAAGGCGGCGGTTTCACCTTCAAAGGCGGTGCCGAGAAAGAGCGCGGGAAGGCCATAATTCCCGATCAGCAGTTCGATATTCAATGGCCGGTCTCCGCCTGATTGTTATGCATCTGTCGGCAATACCGATCAGACCGCCTTCAGGTCGCCGAGCAGCGTCGGGATCAGTTCCGAAACCGTCGGGTGGATCGGCACGGACCATTGCAGCTCCGGATAAGTCGTGCCGGCATTCATCGCATCGATAAGGCCGTGGATCACCTCGTCGCCTTCAATGCCAAGGATCGCCGCTCCCAGAATTTCCTTGGTTGCGGCATCGGCGATCACCTTCATAAAGCCCTTGGTTTCGCCGCGCTCGTTGGCGCGGCCGACCCGGCTCATCGGTCGGGTCGAGACCATGATCTTGCGGCCTGTGGCACGGGCCTGTTTTTCCGTCATGCCGACGCGGCCGAGCGGTGGGTCGATATAGAGAGCATAGGCGAGAATACGGCTTGAAAGCTTGCGGTCTCCGCCATCGAGCAGATTGGCGGCGGCGATCTCGAAGTCATTGTAGGACGTATGCGTGAAGGCTCCGCGGCCGTTGCAATCGCCAAGCGCCCAGATGCCGTCCACATTCGTGGCAAGCCGGTCGTCGACGGTGATGTAGCCGCGTTTGTCGGTCACAATGCCGGCTGCATCGAGTCCGAGATCGTCGGTGTTCGGTACGCGACCGGTTGCAACAAGCACATGGCTTGCCCGGATCGTCTTGGAGTCGATGGTAACGGTCGTACCATCACCATTCCTGGCGAAGCTGATATCCTTGACGTCGGTATGGATGTTTATGCCTTCGGAGCTCAGGATATCGGCAATCGCGTCGGAGATATCCTCGTCTTCGCGGGAGGCGAGCTTCGGGCCGCGCTCGATGACGGTCACTTCCGAGCCGAAGCGCCGGTACATCTGCGCAAATTCAAGGCCGATATAGCTGCCGCCGATGACGGCGAGATGTTTAGGCAGGCTGTCGAGATGGATGATACCGGTAGAGGTGAGATAGTCGATATCGGCAAGGCCCGGCATATCAGGGATGACAGGGCGCGCGCCGACATTGAGGAAAATCTTCGGTGCCGTCAGCGTCTCGCCATTGACGACAATCTCTTTCGGTCCGGTGAAGCGGGCGTGGCCGTAGATAACGGTCATGGTTTTCATGTCGGCGAACCAGCCGCTCAGACCATTTCGGGCATTCAGAATGACCGCCTCTGCGCGACCGCGCACGGTCTTCATGTCGATGCCGATTTCGCCTGATATCTGCACCCCGTAGTCGGCCCCGCGTCGCGCCACATGGGCGGCGCGCGCGCTTGCGACGAGCGTCTTTGTCGGCATGCAGCCGGCATTCACGCAGGTGCCGCCAAGGAACTTGCGTTCGATCAGCACCACTTTCATCCCCTTTTCCGCCATGCGGGCGGCGAGGAACGGACCGGCCTGGCCGGCGCCGATGAAGATTGCGTCAAAGGTTTCCATCAGCTTACCGCCACGATGATGATGGCGCCGATGATGGCGACTGCGTCTTCGATCAGGGCTGCCGGGCGATCTTGACCAAAAGAGGCGGCAAGTCTGGCGCGGGCGGCCGCGCCGCCGAAGGTGCCGATAACGGCTCCGATCACGCCGGCGATCAGGCCGCCGAAGAGCAAGCTGCTGGCCGCGCCGATCACGGCGCCACTGAGCGCACCCATGACAATGCGAGCGCCGAACTGGACCGGCACCTTGCGCGACGGCGTGGTGGGCAACTGATCGGTGATGAGCTCAACGACAGCGAGTATTGTGAAAATCCACGGCGTCCACCGATAGCCCATGAAAGCAAGCGGCGTCTGAGAGAGATCGTACCAACCGAGCGCCGCGCCCCAGGCGACGGCAGCCGGCGCAGTCATGGCGCGAAAACCGGCAACGATGCCGATGAGGAGTGCGAATAGCAAAAACATAGGCAAATCCCCCTTGAACCGCTGGCTTGCTGCCGCGGTAGAGGAAAAGTTGCACATTGTTAACTTCGTTGCAATTCGCCTCGTGAGCGACCGAACTAGTTGGAAAAGGCCGCAATACCCGTAATGGCGCGGCCGAGGATCAGCGCATGAATATCATGCGTTCCCTCATAGGTGTTGACCACTTCGAGATTGACGAGGTGGCGGGCAACGCCGAACTCATCCGAAATGCCATTGCCGCCCAGCATGTCGCGGGCGGCGCGAGCAATCTCCAGCGCCTTGCCGCAGGAATTGCGCTTGAGGATCGAGGTCAGCTCGACCGGCGGATGGCCTTCCTCTTTCATGCGGCCAAGGCGCAGACATCCCTGCAGGCCGAGTGAAATCTCGGTCGCCATGTCAGCGAGCTTCTTCTGAATGAGCTGGTTGGCAGCCAGCGGCCGCCCGAATTGCTGGCGGTCGAGCGTGTATTGCCGGGCCGTCGCGTAGCAGGCTTCGGCTGCACCGAGCGCGCCCCAGGCAATGCCGAAACGGGCCGAGTTGAGGCAAGTGAAAGGCCCCTTGAGGCCGCTGACGCCGGGCAGCAGATTTTCTTCCGGCACGAAGACATCGTCCATGACGACTTCGCCGGTGATAGAGGCACGTAGCCCGACCTTACCCTCTATCTTCGGCGCCGAGAGGCCCTTCTCGCCTTTCTCCAGAATAAAGCCTCGGATGAGCCCATCCTCGGTCTTCGCCCATACGACGAAGACATCGGCGATCGGTGCGTTCGAAATCCAGGTCTTGGAGCCAGTCAGGCTATACCCACCATCGACTTTCTTCGCCCGAGTCGCCATGGAACCGGGATCGGAACCGTGATTGGGTTCAGTAAGGCCGAAGCAACCGATCCATTCGCCGGTTGCTAGTTTCGGCAAATATTTCTTCTTCTGCTCCTCGGAGCCGAAAGCATCAATCGGCACCATAACGAGAGAGGACTGCACGCTCATCATCGAGCGATAGCCGCTGTCGACCCGTTCGACCTCACGGGCGATGAGACCATAGGCGACATAGCCGAGACCGGCGCCACCGTATTCCGGATCGATCGTCGGGCCGAGAAGGCCGAGCTCGCCCATCTCGCGGAAGATTTCCGGGTCCGTCTTCTCATGGCGGAAGGCTTCGAGGACGCGCGGGCCGAGCTTTTCCTGCGCATAGGCATGGGCGGTTTCTTGCACCATGCGCTCCTCGTCGGTCAGCTGCTCCACGAGCCGGAAGGGATCAACCCAGTCGAAAACCTCGCGCGTATGCTGCATGTCCAGTCTCCTCACCGCTTTCCAGGCGCCATTGTTGAGGCATACCTGATTTAAGGCCGCCATAGACCTGCCAGCCGACGACGTCAACTGAAGCGATTATTGCACCAATGATGCGGAAGTCATCTTTTCAAATGACGGCCGCTGCGCCAGTTTGCGCGCGATGGATTCTGGCCAGATAGATTCTGGGGTAAGGAGGCAGACATGTCATCGAGCGATCTTTTCGTCTCGGCCGAGGGCGCCGAATGGGTGAATCCAGAGCCGGGCGTGACTCGTCGCGTCATGACCTATCTGCCCGAGATGATGATGGTGGAAGTCGCCTTCGAGCCAGGTGCCGTCGGGGCCGCACATTCCCACCCGCATATCCAGGCGAGCTATGTTGCCGAAGGCAGTTTCGAGGTGACGATCGACGGGCGCACTGAAGTGCTGAAGCAGGGCGGCAGCTTCATCGTGCCGCCCAATCTCGTCCATGGCGTCAAGGCACTGGAAAAGGGCCGGCTGATCGACACGTTCACCCCACACCGCGCTGAATTCCTGAAATAATCAGGTTTCGGTCTTCGCCTTTCTCACTACGCCGGTCGCAGTAATATAGGGCGGGATGAAACACGCCTCGTCGCTGCGCACGGCTTCCCGCAGAAAGTCGATGACGGCGCGCACGCGCGGCGCCTGCTTGAGATCTCGATGGCAGGTGATCCAGTAATGGCGCTTGAGATCGACGTCATCCGGCAGCACGCGCACCAGTTCGGGATAACGGCAGGCAAAAAAATAGGGCAGAATGCCGAGGCCGAGGCCGTTTCTGGTCGCTGTCAGTTGGGCAAAGATACTGGAACTCTGGAATTGCGGCTTGATGCGCGGATGCACATCGCCGAGATAATCGAGCCCCGGCGCGAAGATCATTTCTTCGATGTAGCTGATGAAAGGGTGGTTCAGCAGGTCGTCCCGCGTCCTGATCGGCGCGGCGCGCGCCAGGTAGTCGCGGGAAGCGTAGACCTGCAGATGGTAATCCGTAAGCTTCTCCGCAAAATAGGGCCCGCCCTTCGGCTCGTCGAGGACGACGGAAATATCCGCCTCCTTGCGCGAGAGCGACATGATCTGCTGAATGGTGACGAGTTCGAGCGCGAGATGCGGATGGCGAGCGGCAAATTTCGGCAAGACTGTCGCAAAGAAGAAGTTGGCGAAACCTTCCGGTGCACTGAGCCGCACGAGACCGCGTTGGCTGAGCGAACCGTCGGCAAGATCGGCCCGCAGCCGTTCCGTTTCCTGCTCCATCTTCTCGGCCGTTTCGACGAAGCGCGTGCCCATGGCAGTGAGCACGTAGCCACGCGGATTTCGCTCGAAAAGCTTTACCTTCAGCGCAAATTCCAGCCGGTCGATGCGCCGTGAGACCGTTGCGTGACTGGAGCGCAGTTGACGCGCCGCCGTCGAAAGCTGGCCAGTGCGGGCAACGGCTAGAAAAAACTGCAGATCGTCCCAAGTAAATTGCGAAGCGTGGCTCATCGGTATCGCCCATCCGTCTACGTCTTTGGTCTAATGCGGCCTGCAAAGGAGAGCGCTTTGACTGTCGCTGTAGCGGCCTTATGACAGGTTCTGTTCAAAAACGAACAGATACTGTTTGGAATTAGATGTAAACCGCCAGTTGCCTCATGGACGAAATTCCGTGATCGTAGGGACGGAGCGGCCGCTTTGAGGAGGGCGGGTCGCCAAATTTGAACAGATTCGCAATCTGGCCAATCTCTGGGAGGAGAGAACTATGCGAAAGAATTTCATTGCTTCCGTTGCATTTTTGCTTGCAAGCAGCACCGCCGTGTTTGCCCAGAGCGCAGCAATTTCCGATGGTAAGGTCAAGATCGGCATTCTGAACGACCAGTCGGGCGTCTACGCCGATTTCGGTGGCAAGTCCTCCGTCGCAGCTGCTCAGATGGCAGTCGAGGATTTCGGCGGCAAAGTGCTCGACATGCCGATCGAGATCGTCGATGCCGACCATCAGAACAAGCCTGATGTCGCCTCCAACATTGCTCGCCAGTGGTATGACACCGAACAGGTCGATGCCATCATGGAACTGACGACGTCTTCCGTGGCGCTTGCGGTGCAGGCTATCGCCAAGGAAAAGAAGAAGGTTGATATCGTCACTGGTGCAGCGACGACGGATCTCACCGGCAAGGCCTGTTCGCCCTACGGCTTCCATTGGGCCTATGACACCCATGCTCTTGCCGTCGGCACCGGCGGTGCGCTGGTCAAACAGGGCGGCGACAGCTGGTTCTTCCTGACGGCGGACTATGCCTTCGGCTATTCGTTGGAACAGCAGACCACCGATTATGTGAAGGCGAACGGTGGCACGGTCGTCGGCTCGGTGCGCCATCCCCTGTCGACCCAGGACTTTTCCTCCTTCCTGCTGCAGGCGCAATCGTCAGGCGCCAAGGTCATCGGCCTTGCCAATGCCGGTCTCGATACGTCGAACGCGATCAAACAGGCCGCTGAATTCGGCATTACCCAGGGCGGCCAGCATCTGGCGGCGCTGCTCTTCACACTTGCCGAGGTTCATGGCCTCGGCATGGAGGCCGCTCAAGGCCTGACGTTGACGGAAGGTTATTATTGGAACCGCGATGATCAGAGCCGCGAATTCGGTAAGAAGTTCTTCGCCCGTACCGGAAAGATGCCGAACATGATCCACGCCGGCACCTATTCGGCTGTCCTGCAATATCTGAAGGCGATCCAGAAGGCGGGCACCGACGAAACGGAAGCCGTCTCGAAGCAGCTTCACGCGATGCCCGTCGACGACGTCTTCGGCCGTGGCGGCACGGTTGGCCCGAACGGCCGCATGATCCACGACATGTACTTGCTGCAGGTCAAGAAGCCGGCGGAAAGCAAGGAGCCGTGGGACTATTTCAACGTCCTCGCCACCATTCCAGGCAAAGAAGCCTATATCGACCCCGCCAAGAGCGGCTGCGATCTGGTGAAATAGGATATGGCGGTCTCCGCACTTGAAACTCAGGCCAAGCCGCGGGTGGTGCTTTGCGCCCGCGGCCTGCGCCGCGATTTCGGCGGCTTCACAGCCGTCAAGAACGTCGATCTCGATGTGCATGATGCGAGCGTCCATGCGCTGATCGGGCCGAATGGCGCCGGCAAGACGACGGTATTCAACCTGCTCACCAAGTTCCTGCAGCCGACGTCGGGCACGATCACGCTGATGGGCACCGATATCACCAGGACGCCGCCGGACAGAGTAGCCCGCATGGGCCTCGTCCGCTCCTTCCAGATCTCGGCGGTTTTTCCGCATTTGACCGTGCTCGACAATGTGCGGGTCGCCCTGCAGCGGCCGAACAATCTTTCTACGCAATTCTGGCGACCGCTTTCGGCGCTCGACAGCCTGAACGAGCGGGCCGAGCAGCTGCTTGCGAGCGTCGGGCTTGCCAAAGAGCGCGATCACATCGCCGCCGATCTCTCCTATGGCCGCAAACGGGTGCTCGAAATCGCCACCACGCTGGCGCTCGATCCGAAAGTTCTGCTTCTCGATGAGCCGATGGCCGGCATGGGGCAGGAGGACGTCAGCGTCGTCTCTGCCATCATCCGCGACGTCGCCCGTGACCGGGCCGTGCTGATGGTCGAGCACAATCTGTCCGTCGTCGCCAATATCTGCCAGCATGTGACCGTATTGCAGCGTGGCGAGATCCTCGCAGAGGGCGACTATGCGACCGTCAGCCAGGACGAGCGCGTTCGCCAGGCCTATATGGGCACGGAGGAGCATCACTGATGGCGGCACTTCTGGAAGTCCAGGGGCTGAACGCCTGGTATGGCGAAAGCCACATCCTGCATGGGATCGATATGACGGTCGGCGAGGGCGAGACGGTGACGATCCTCGGCCGCAACGGCGTCGGCAAGACGACGACCCTGCGCACCATCACCGGCATCGTGCGCGCCCGAAAGGGAAAGATCAGCTTTGCCGGGACCGATATGATGCCGGTGCCGCTTCACAAGACGGCGCATAAAGGCATCGGTTTCGTTCCCGAAGAGCGGGGCATATTCTCGACACTGACCGTTTCAGAGAATCTGATGTTGCCGCCTGTCGTGGCCCCCGGCGGCATGAGCCTCGACGAAATCTACGAACTTTTTCCGAACCTTTACGAGAGGCGCACGAGCTCCGGCACGAAGCTCTCCGGCGGCGAACAGCAGATGCTGGCGATCGCCCGCATTTTGCGGACCGGCGTGCGTCTGCTGTTGCTCGACGAGCCGACGGAGGGGCTGGCGCCCGTCATCGTGCAACGTATCGGTGAGGTTCTGAAGACGCTGAAGGAGCGCGGCATGACCATCGTGCTCGTCGAACAGAACTTCCGTTTCGCAAGCCGTATTGCCGATCGCTTCTATCTGATGGATCATGGCCAGATGGTCTCGGAATTCCCGGTCGGCGAACTGCCGCAGCGCATGGATATGCTGCACAAGGTTCTGGGAGTGTGACGCGATGACGATGATCTTCGGCATTCCCTTGCAGGCGCTGTTCGGCCAGCTGCTGATCGGTCTGATTAACGGATCTTTCTACGCTCTCCTGAGTCTCGGCCTTGCGATCATTTTCGGGCTACTGCGCGTCATCAATTTCGCGCATGGCGCCCAGTATATGCTGGGCGCCTTCGTAGCTTATCTACTCCTGAATTATCTCGGCATCGGTTATTGGCCATCACTGATCCTGGCGCCCGTCATTGTCGGTTTCGCCGGAGCGATCATCGAGCGGCTCTTCCTGCGCCGGCTCTACGATCTTGACCCCCTTTATGGCCTGCTTTTCACCTTCGGGCTGGCGCTCGCCGTTGAGGGCACCTTCCGTTACCTCTACGGCTCGTCAGGCCAGCCTTACGCGACGCCGCCGGCCCTTGCCGGCGGAATCAATCTCGGCTTCATGTTCCTGCCGATCTATCGCGGTTGGGTGGTGATCGTTTCGCTTGTCGTCTGCATCGGCACCTGGCTGCTGATCGAAAAGACCAAGCTTGGTGCCTATCTGCGATCGGCGACGGAAAATGCCACTATCGTGCAGGCCTTCGGCGTCAATGTGCCGGTTCTCTTGACCTTCACTTATGCGCTCGGGGCCGGCCTTGCCGCCTTTGCCGGCGTGCTGGCAGCGCCCATCTACCAGGTTTCGCCGCTGATGGGATCCAATATGATCATCATCGTCTTCGCGGTGGTCGTCGTCGGCGGCATGGGTTCGATCATGGGCGCCATCATCACCGGCTATGTGCTCGGCATCGCGGAGGGCCTGACCAAGGTTTTCTATCCGGAAGCTTCGAATATTGTCATCTTTGTGATCATGGCGATCGTGCTTCTCATCAGGCCCGCGGGCCTCTTCGGCCGGGATGCGTGACATGGCTGACATCACCGAAACGATCCGAACGGAAAAGAGCCGCACTGCCCTTTCGGTGCAGACCGGATTCCTGATCATCGGGCTCCTGCTTCTGTTGCTCGCGCCCTTCTTCTTCTATCCGATCTTCCTGATGAAGCTGCTTTGCTTCGCCCTCTTTGCCTGCGCCTTCAACCTTCTGCTCGGCTATACCGGCCTGCTTTCCTTCGGCCATGCGACCTTCTTCGGCGGCGCCGCCTATTTTACCGCCTATACGGTGAAGAGCTGGGGCTTTCCGCCGGAGCTCGGCATCTTCGTCGGCGTGCTCGGGGCCACGGTGCTCGGCCTCGTCATGGGTTTCTTTGCGATCCGCCGGCAGGGCATCTATTTCGCCATGATCACGCTGGCGCTGTCGCAGATGTTCTTCTTCTTCTGTCTGCAGGCAAAATTCACCGAAGGCGAGGACGGCATCCAGTCGGTGCCGCGCGGACATCTCTTCGGCTTCATCGATCTGAACAGCTCGACCAACATGTATTATTTCGTGCTGGCGGTGTTCGTGATCGGGCTGCTGATCATCTGGCGCTTCATCAACTCGCCTTTCGGCATGATCCTGAAATCCATCCGCGAGAATGAGCAGCGGGCAATCTCGCTCGGCTATTCCGTGGCACGTTACAAGCTCGGCGCTTTCGTGATGTCGGCAGCGCTTGCCGGGCTTGCGGGATCGGTCAAGGCGCTGGTCTTCCAGTTCGCGACGCTGACGGATGTCGCCTGGCAGATGTCGGGCGAGGTGATCCTGATGACGCTGCTTGGTGGTATTGGCACCTTGATCGGTCCGACCTTCGGCGCGGGCCTTGTCGTGACGCTGGAAAACTATCTGGCGACCTCGGAATTTCCGGTCACCATCATCACCGGCATCGTCTTCATGATCTGCGTGCTGATCTTCCGCCGCGGCATCATCGGTGAATTCTACGCCTCTCGGCTCGGGCGTAAGCTGGGCTTTGTCTATCGTCGCTGAACGGGCGGACCTCTTCTCCTGCAACGGGTGAAGATGTGCAGCGGCGCCGCGAAATCCCATCTCGCCGGTCCCCCGGGGAGATGGGACGCAGCCATTTCGGAGTGCACGATCCATGGATCGCTATGACTACATTATCGTCGGGGCAGGCAGTGCCGGCTGCGTGCTCGCGAACCGGCTCTCTGCCGACCGCAATGTGAGGGTCTTGCTGCTGGAGGCGGGCGGGAATGACAATTACCACTGGATCCATATTCCAGTCGGTTATCTCTACTGCATCAACAATCCGCGCACGGACTGGTGTTTTACAACCGCACCCGAGGACGGGCTGAACGGGCGGGCACTCAACTATCCGCGCGGAAAGGTGCTCGGCGGCTGCTCCTCGATCAACGGCATGATCTATATGCGCGGCCAGGGTCGCGACTACGACCTCTGGCGTCAAATGGGGTGCACCGGCTGGGGCTGGGATGACGTCCTGCCCTTCTTTCGCAAGTCGGAGGATCACTACAAAGGCGAGGACGAGATGCATGGCGCCGGCGGCGAATGGCGCGTGGAAAAGGCGCGGGTGCGCTGGGATGTGCTGGACGCTTTCCAGCAGGCCGCCAAGGAGGCCGGAATTCCTGAAACGGCCGATTTCAACCGCGGCACAAACGAAGGTTCCGGCTATTTCGACGTCAACCAGCGTTCCGGCATCCGCTGGAATGCGACGAAGGCCTTTTTGCGTCCGGCGATGAAACGCGGCAACCTAACCGTGATGACCAAGGCGCAGGTGCGGCGGCTGCTGGTCGAGGAAGGCGCCGTAGTCGGTGTCGAATATCAATATGGCGGCACCGCAAAGCGGGCTTACGCAGCGAGGGAAACCGTGCTGTCTGCCGGCTCCATCGGCTCGCCGCATATTCTGGAGCTTTCCGGCATTGGCCGTGGCGAGGTTCTTCAGCAGGCAGGCATCGATACGCTGACCGACGTGAAGGGCATTGGCGAAAACCTGCAGGATCATCTGCAGCTTCGCCTCGCCTACAAGGTTACCGGTGTGCCGACGCTCAACGAAAAGGCTTCGAAGCTGATCGGAAAGGCGGCGATCGGGCTCGAATATCTCGTGCGCCGTTCCGGGCCGATGGCGATGGCGCCAAGCCAGCTTGGCATTTTCACCCGTTCCGGCCCCGATAAGGAAACCCCCGATCTGCAATATCATGTCCAGCCGGTGTCGCTGGAAAAATTCGGCGATCCCGTCCATCCCTTTCCGGCGATCACGGCGAGCGTCTGCAATCTGCGGCCGGAAAGCCGCGGTTCCGTGCACGTTTCCAGCCCCGATTTTGCTGCCCAGCCCGTCATTGCGCCAAAATACCTCTCGACGCAGCGCGATCGCGACATAGCTGTTCGTTCGATAAGGCTGACGCGCCGGATCGTGGCACAACCCTCCTTCGCTCGCTTTCACCCGGAGGAGTTCAAGCCGGGGCCGAGCTACCGAAGCGAAGCGGAACTGGAAAAGGCGGCAGGCGATATCGGCACGACGATCTTCCATCCGGTCGGCACCTGCCGCATGGGGGTGGACAGGGACAGCGTGGTCGATCCGCGGCTGCGGCTGCGGGCGCTCGCCAAACTCAGGATAGCAGACGCCTCGGTGATGCCGGCCATCACGTCGGGCAATACCAACTCGCCGACGATCATGATCGCCGAAAAGGCGGCGGCCATGATCCTCGAGGACAACAGATAGGAGATGACCATGGCAAGGATCGCATTTATCGGCCTCGGCAATATGGGCGGACCGATGGCCGCCAATCTCGTCAAGGTCGGCCATGAGGTGCTCGGTTTCGACCTCGCTGCTCCTGTCCTGAAGGCAGCCGAGGAAAGCGGCATAAAGCCGGCTAGCCATGCCAGCCAGGCGGTCAAGGACGCGGATATCGTCATTACCATGCTGCCGCAGGGCAGGCACGTGCTGACGGCCTGGACCGATATCTTGCAGTCGACCGCGCAGGGCACGCTCGTCATCGACTGCTCGACGATCGATGTCGAAAGCAGCCGCAGGGCACACGAGATGGCGAAGGCTGCAAGCTGCCTGTCGCTTGATGCGCCGGTCTCTGGCGGCACGGGCGGGGCAAGCGCCGGCACGCTGACCTTCATGGCCGGCGGTTCCGAAGAGGCTTTCGCCAAGGCGAAGCCGATCCTCGAGGCTATGGGCAAGAAGATCGTCCATTGCGGTGAGGCAGGTGCCGGACAGGCGGCGAAAATCTGCAACAATATGATCCTCGGCATTTCGATGGTTGGCGTTTGTGAGGCCTTCGTGCTTGCCGAAAAACTTGGCCTTTCACATCAGGCGCTCTTCGATGTCGCCTCCACCTCGTCGGGCCAGTGCTGGTCGATCAACACCTATTGCCCGGTGCCGGGACCTGTGCCGACCTCGCCTGCCAATAATGACTATAAGCCGGGCTTTGCCGCAGCGCTGATGCTGAAGGATCTCAGGCTCTCGCAGGAGGCTGCGCTCGCAAGCGGCGCGTCCACGCCGCTTGGCGCGGAAGCGGCCCAGCTCTACGCGCTCTTCGAGAAGCTCGGCAATGGCGGCAAGGATTTCTCAGCAATAATCGAGATGTTTCGTGAAAAGATGTGAGGTTCAGATCGAGCGCTCCCAATAGGCGCCGATGCTCATCTTGTGACGGTCGTGGCCGCGCTCGGTCTTGAGGAAATCGCGAATGCGCTTGGCCTCGGACCTCTCGCAACCGGCCCAGACGAAGGTGTCCGCGTCAGCATTCGAAAGCGCCGTCTTGATGGCGCTTTCGATGAGACCCATGGTACCCGCGGGTGCGCCGTTACGATGCATCCAGGTGAGATCGACCGTAGCGGCCGATGGCACGGGAAGTTCTTCCGCGGGGCCATCGACTTCCAGGAAGATGCGCAGATGCGTCTCCGCTGGAACTTCGGCGGCGATGCGGGAGATGGCGGGCAGAGCCGCCTCGTCTCCGGCAAGGATCATCGCTGCCGCATCGGGGACGCCGCCGCCACCGGGACCGAGTGCGCCGGCGATATCGCCGGGCGTGGCGTTCACCGCCCATTCGGTGCCGGGCATGTTTTCGCCCTCATGCAATACGAAATCGATATCGATTTCACCGCGCTCCAGATCGACGCTGCGGAACGTATAGATGCGTACAGTCAGCGCATCCTCGTCTTTGGCCCATTCGATGCGCCCATCCGAACGCAGTTTCGGCCAGATGGGCGTTCGGCCCTTCGGAGGGATGAGCAGCCGAAAATGCAGGCCGCCGTGAGCGAAATGTCGCGTGTCCTCGCAAGCAATGGTCACGCGGCGCATATGCGGACTGATATTGCGGGCGCCGACCACGCGGATTTCGCGCAGGTCCGGCAAGCGGTCTGCCTTCGGTGCGTCCGACCAGGCGAGTTCAAGCGCATCCTCACCGGCGAACTGGAAGAGATGCTCGGCGAGCACTGAGCGAACATTTTGGAGTGCTCGCGCACTTTTGCAGGAGAGCTCGATCGCGAGCTTGCGGCCTTCTTGGCGGATCTCTGCCTTGCCGATCGTCATCTCCAGTGACACCTGGTCGCCGTCGCGTTTGACGGTGCTGTGTTCGACGAAATGGGTGCAAAGCTCATCAAGTATTCTGATGGGATCGACGGCGATCGCGACGCCGGATGCGGTGAAACCTTCAGCCATCATTGTTTGATGTCCTTTCGCGAGAGCAGCCAGACGAGATAGGGGCCGCCGATCAGGGCAGCGAAGAGGCTGACCGGCACCTGATAAGGGTAGATGACGACGCGCGAGAGCCAGTCAGCTGTCATCAGCACGCCGGCGCCGAGGAGCACGCTTGCAGCAAGCTGCTGGCCCGGCCGATAGAAACCGACCAGCCGCGCGAGATGTGGGGCAATGAGCCCGGTAAGGCTGAGCGGCCCGATAAGGAATGAGGCGATTGCCGTCATCAGCGCGGCGATGATCGCCAATGTCAGGCGGCTTGCGCCGACATGAAGGCCGAGGGAACGGCTGGAATTACCGCCGAGCGGCAGGATCACCAACCAGCGGCCAAGGAAGGGCAATGGCGCAACGAGCACCAGCAGCGAGACAATTGCGGTCCAGGCCTCGAACGCGCCGGCACGATTGGTCGAGCCGGATAACCAGGTGAGCAGGATATATCCGCGCATATCGCCCTGCGCGAGCACCATGGTGACGATCGCCATAGCGAAGGCGCCGATGCCGACACCGGCAAGCAGCATACGCTCCGGCGAGAATTGTGCCCGGGCGGAAATGGCGATCATCGCCAGGAATGCGGTAAGCGCGCCAAGCGCCATGGCGAGAAGCATGATGAGAGGCGAGGGGAAGCCGAAGAGGAAGAGCGCCGCCGTCAGCCCCGCTCCGGCGCCGCCGCTGATGCCGAGCACCTCGGGACTTGCGATCGGATTGCCGGTCATCCGCTGCATGATGAAGCCGGCTGCTGCGAGCATGCCGCCGGCACCGGCCGCGACGATGATGCGGGGAAGGCGGAACGGCAGGAGATCAGTGAAGAGCGCGCCGGTTGCGATAGTCCAGCCGCTATTCGCCGGCCCGAGGGTGAGGAAGACAGCGAAGAGCAGGACGATTGCGCCGGAGAGCGCAGCTAGAGCCGAAAGCGGTTTCGCCAGTCTCGTGAGCGCCTGTGTAGATTGCGCTGCGACGGCTGTGACCGAGTGCACGCGCGGCAGCAGAAAAAGCAGCAACGGCCCGCCGAGCAGGGCGGTCGCAGCACCGGTTGGCGCAAGATCGGTAAATCCGGGGCCGAGGATTTGGGTCAGGCAATCGGTGAGGAAGAGCAGACCGGCGCCGGTGAGCGGTGCTGCGACGAGCAGGCCTTTGGTGCTGCGCGAGCCCAAGGCCCTTGCGATTGCGGGGGCGGCGAGGCCGAGGAATCCGATCACGCCGACTTCGGCCGTGACCGACGCTGCAAGCCACACGGCAAGCGCAAGGATGGCGAAGCGCGCAGAGTGCAGTGCGAGGCCGAGGCTTTTGGCGCTGCTGTCATCCAGCGCGAGAATGCGCAACGGCCGCACTAGGAACAGGGCCGCAGCGAAGCCGAGGATAAGGCGGGGACCAAGCGCAAATACGCCGTTCCAGTCCTGCTGGCTCAGCGAACCGGCACCCCAGATATAGATCGACATGGCGTATTCGCCGCGCGCCAGGATAAGAGTAACGCTGAGCGCAGCGGCGATCATGCTGATGATCATGCCCGAGAGCGTGACGGTGACCGGATCGAGCCCGCGTCGCCAACTCAAGGCGAGGACGATCGCGACGGCGGCAAGCCCGCCGCCAAAGGCAACCATCTCTCGCGAGAAGCCGATCAGCAGCGGCGAAAAGCTGAGAGCCGCCGTCATTGCCAGCTCCGCGCCCGAGGCAATGCCGAGCGTCGAGGCATCGGCAATCGGATTGCGCAGCACCCGCTGCAGCAGTGCACCGGAAAGGCCTAGGGCGGCGCCGGCGACCAGAGCCAATACGCCGCGGGGCATGATGCTGTTCCAGAGCAGAACGTGATTGAGGATGGCAGCTTGAGCGGTGTCGCCTGGTACCAGCGGCCGTGTCGCGATCAAGAGCGCAAAGGCTGCGATACACATCACCGGCAACGCGAGAGCGGCAACGAGGATGCTGGCGCCCCGGGCGGGTCTGGCGAGGCTAACCGTTCCATGCATGACCAAGGCCCTCCCGAAGAAGATCGGCAAAGCGCATGGCGGCCGGCAGCGCCCCATAGGGGTTGATCGGGCCAAGCATCAGCACGCGCCTGTCGCGCACGGCTGGCAGTGCATTCCAGAAGGCGCTGTTTGAAAGCGTCACGATCGCCTCGGCAGGATGGGGTGGCACCATGACGATCCAGGCATCCGGCATCGAAGCCAATATCTCGATACCGATAGGGGCGGCGGCGGAATAGCTGGTCGCGCCTTGCCATGCATTGGCAAGGCCGACACGCCGCAGTACCTCGCCGAACATGCTGTCGGAGCCGAAGACGCGGAAATGTCTGGCATCGCCAAGATTGACAGGGATGACCGGCCGTCCGTCGCCGGCGGCAAAGAAGGTTCGGCAATGATCGAGTTTGCTGGCAAGCTCCTCGGCGAGTCGCCTCGCGGCAACGAGCTGCAGCCGGTCGCCGATCGCAAGCGTCGCCTGTTCGGCAAGTGCGTAGGGGCTTTCGCCGGGCTTGTAGATCGCATGGCTTTCGACGGGTGCGATCGGCTGCATGCGCGCGTCCGCCCAGCCATAGAAATTCGAGTTGAAAATCAAATCGGGCCGGGCGAAACGCAAGACCTCGAAATTCGGCGTGCCCCGCAGGCCGAGATCGGCAACACTGCCGGGAATGACGGGCGTGACCGCTACTTCGCGGAACTGTCTCAATTCCGTTCCGGCGACGACGTTGGCGCCGATTGCCAGCAGAGTTTCGAGCAATGCCCAATCGAGGGTCGCGACGCGCAGGCTATCGGCCGCCCGCAAGAGCGCAGGGGTCGACAGCGTGGCTGCCGCACCGGCCAAAAATTGCCTGCGGGAGAAAAATGCCATGGCCTACAAGAGATAGCTGACCGGCTCGTTGCGAACCGGATGCGGGAAGACGCCCATGCCGACGCCGAAGATCGACTGCAGTTTGTCGGCCTGCATGATATCGGCAGGCGCGCCTTCGGCTGTGATCTGACCATGATTAAGGGCGATGATGGAGTCGCAATAGCGGGCGGCCAGGTTTATGTCATGCAACACGATCACGACGGTCAGGCCACGTTCGTGGCTGAGCTCCTGCACCAGCGACAGCACACTTGCCTGATGGGCAAGGTCGAGCGCGGAGGTCGGCTCATCGAGCAGCAGGCAGCGAGCGTTCTGGGCAAGCATCATGGCGATCCAGGCCCGCTGACGTTCGCCGCCGGACATGCTGGCGACGAGACGGTCAGCGAAGTCCTCAAGCTCGGTACGGACGATCGCTTCCTCGACCATCTCACGGTCAATAGTGCTGAAACGGCCGAGCGTGCCGTGCCAGGGGAAGCGGCCGAGCGCCACGAGTTCGCGCACGGTCATGCCATCGGTCGCCGGCGTGAACTGCGGCATGTAGGCGACATGGCGGGCGAAAGCGCGGCTGCCCCAGTCGGCAGCCGGTTTACCGTCGAAGGAGACCGAACCGCTCTTCGGGGCGATCTGTCGGGCAACGATCTTCAGAAGGGTGCTTTTGCCGGAGCCGTTAGGGCCGACGAGACCATAGATACGGCCGGCCTCAAGCGTCAGATCGATACCATCAAGGATCGACCTGTTGCCGACCGCGTAATCGATCCCGGCAAGGTTCAAGAAGGGCGTGGACACGAGGAAACTCCGGTTTGGCTGCAAAGGGTTCGGGAGGGCAGAGCCCTTCCTTTGATGCAGCTTCCTGAAAAACTAAACTGTTTTGTCAACTTACCATTTTTTGCTGAGCTTGAACGTGACCGTACGGGCATCGCCATAGCCGCAGACCGTCAGGCCCTGGCAGCTCGATACATATTCCTTGTCGAAGAGATTGGCGACGTTGAGCGATGCTGCCCAATTTTCCTTTTCGTAGCGGATGGCCGCATCGAAAACGGTCGCTGCCGGCACCTTCGCAGTATTGGCTTCGTCCGCCCATGACCAGCCCTGATGCCGAACGCCGGCGCCAAGGCTCAGACCTTCCAGCGTGCCCGTCGTGACCAAATAGTCAACCCAGAGCGAAGCCTTGACTTTCGGCGTGATGTAAGGGGATTTGCCGACGAGAAGCGGGTTGGCGGCATTTTCCAACACTTCCATGTCGGTATAGTCGAGGCCGGCAGTGACCTTCCAGTTGTCGTTGACGTTGACTTTGCTTTCGAGCTCGAAGCCGCGTGAACGTACCTTGCCGAGCTGGCTCTGTTCGAAGGTGATCGGATTGGTCACGGCGTTGTTGCGCTTGTCGATCTGGAACACCGAGGCCGTGATCACGCCATCGAAGAAAGTCGGCTCATACTTGACACCGCCTTCGATCTGATAGCCTTCCTCAGGCTTAAGCGGGCCGGAAATGCCAGTGCCGATCAACGGGTTGAAGAAGCTTGCGACACTGACATAGGGGGTCAGGCCATTGTCGAATTCGTAAGCAAGACCGGCGCGGCCGCTGGCTGCGCCGTCATCGAAACTGTAGCTCGTGCCGATCACGGCATCGGAGTCGATGTCGACATGGTCATAGCGGCCATTCAATGTCAGCAGCCAGCCGTCGCCGAAATGAATCTGGTCCTGAGCATAGACGCCAATCTGCTTCATGGTCACGATGCCATCGGCGTAAATGAAGTTGGCGCCCTGCGGCGTGCCGTAGACCGGGTCTGTCGCGCTGATCGGATTGGAACCGCAGCAGGCCTGCCAATTGTCCAGACGGTAGTACTTATAATCGATGCCGGCGAGCAGATTATGCGTCGTGCCACCCAATTCGGCCTCGCCCTCTATGCGGTTGTCGATACCGACGGAATCGACGCCGGAGCGGCCTTCGAAGCCGATGCGCGCAAGGTCGTAATCCGGCGCTGTCGGAACACCGCCGACATAGCCGTTGAGGTACGGACCCTGTTCATGCTTGTCGAGGCGGCCATAACGGAAGTTAGAGGTGAATTTGACTCCGTTGTCGAATTCGTGCTCGAATTCGTAGCCCACCATTTTCTGGACATAGCTTCCGTCGTCGATATCAGGTTCGCCGTAGAAGGCGTCGCGCGCGATCTTGCCGAAGGGCGCGTCCACGACCGTGCCCACATAGGGGAAAAAGCCGTTGCCGGTATGGACCTGATCGAGGCCTGCGAGATAACCCCAGACAGTGAAACTCGTCGCATCATCTGGGGCGATTTTCAGCTGCGGCATGATGAAGCCGCGGAAATCATGAGAGAAATCCGAGTAGTTGTCGCCGCCGGAGACCTTGCCGGTGATGCGGTAGGTCATTGTATCGCTGGAGCCAACCTTGTCGGATATGTCGAAACCGGTAAAGGCGTTGCCGTTACTGTTGATACCGATATCGGTGTAATAAAGCGGTTCGTCGAGCGGGCGCTTGCGCACGAGATTGATGATGCCGCCCGGATTGGCGCCGCCATAGAGCACGGAGGCGGGGCCCTTCAGAACCTCGACGCGCTCCAGCATGAACGGATCGATCTGGAAGCCACCGAAGCCGTAGCTGAAGAGGTTCAGGTTATCGAAGAAGACACCTGTCTGTGTGGCGTTGAAGCCGCGGATGTAGAACCAGTCGGTATCGGGATCGTTGCCGAAGGGTTGGGTCGTGACGCCGGGCGTATAAAGCAGCGCCTCGTCAGTCTTGTTGGTGATGCCGCGATCGTCCATTTCCTTCCTGCCGATAACGGAAACCGACTGCGGGATCTCATTCAGCGGTGTATCGCTTTTGGAGCCGGCGGAGGAGTTCCTCGCGACATAACCGTTGACCGGGCCGGTGGCGCTATCATCGCCGCCCTTGATGACGATCGGCGCCAACTGCGTCGGATCGGCATCCTGTGCGAGGGTGGAGGACGCGGCCATGATGCCGGCGACAGCCGTTCCTGTCAGTAGATATGCCCTTAAGATTAGCCCTTTGCTCTGCGCTCGCATAGATTACCCCACTCGTGCCGCGGCTTCTTCTGCCACGGTATGGCCTGAATAAGTCGAGTATTTAACTCAGATTTAATCGGGCGGATTGTCGCGATCGGGTAGAAATTGAACGTTCTTGGGCAATTTTCCGCGCGGCACGCAGATGCCCAGGACGTCGCAGTTATGCAATCTGTGCCCTTTTCCAGTTCGCCGGCGTCGTTCCCAGATTCTTGCGGAAGACGCGGGTGAAGTGGGCCTGATCGGCAAAGCCGGTTTCCACGGCGATGGTCGTCAGGGGATATTCGCTCTCGACCAGCATCTGTTTTGCGCGCTCAAGGCGGACATTGGTCTGATATTGATGCGGCGCTACCCCGGTCGAGGCCTTGAACGCGTGGCTGAAATGCGATTGCGACAGGCCGGTGACCGCCGCTAATTCCTCAAGGCGGATATTGCGCAGGCAATTCTCCTCGATGAATTCCGTGGAACGGCGCAATTGCCAGGCGGCGAGCTTGCTGCGCTTGCGCGGCTGCACCTTGGTGAGCTTCAGCACATCGATGATGAGGGCGAGCGACAGACCGTCGCCATAGAGATCATGGAGCGGCTGCGGATTGGAGCATTCGGCCGCGATCAATTGCGCCAACGATAGCAACCGCTCGTCGGAGAACAAAAGCTGCGCATTGGCGACGCGCCGCGGATCGAGATCGTCTCCGAGCCGGCGGCTGATGGTTTCGACATCAAAGTGGATGTCGAGATGGCGCACGGAATGCACGTCCACCAGCTCCGCCCACATTTCCATATCTGCTGGAATGTAAGAGATCGGCCGCTTTTCGGTATCCTGTACTGTGCTATCGGCGCGCGGCGAGAGCTTCACCCGCGAATCGCCCGGCCCGCGCTTTTCGAGGAGGATGAAAAGCCGCGGGTCGCGCGATACGTAGTAGCCACCGCAATGGGTAGCGCAATCCACATCCCAGACATCGGCCACGATGCCGTCCCACACCCGGCGATTGACGCCCTTGGTGACGGAAAAGCCGTGAATCTTGTTCTGCATGCGCGGTTGAAACGTCATTCCCACTTCCGCCTCCGGCCGGATAACCGGAACAAACCTTCGTAATAAACTCAAGTTTAGTATAGGAGGCGGAGCGGTATGACAACCACCAGATTCGGTATAGGAAAATGCCGATATCAGATGACGGAGAAGGTAAGCCCTGCGCTGTCACCGAAACGGATATCGATCTCGCCGGGTCCGGTGAGTTCGACGGCGCCGCTAAGGGTACCCGTGGTGATCAGGGCACCCGATTTCAGCGAGCTCTCCGGCCGCAGCGGGTCGTTGGCATAGTCGACCAGCCAGAGCAGCACGTCGCCCTTCGGATGCTTGGCAAGCCCATCATAGATCGTTTTGCCGGCATGGGTGACCTTCAGCGGCGTGCTCGCGGCGGTATCGATGAAGCTCTTGGCAATGGACGGCCCGAGTACATAACCGCTATTGCCGAGGCGGTCTGCTAGGAAGAGGAGGAAGGAGACGGCGCCACTTTCCTTGATGGCGCTGACGAGCAGCTCGGCGCCGAGATAGACAGTGGAGATCGCATCGAAAACGTCACCGCGGCTGTAAGGCGCGCCCTTACGATAGGGCAGATCCTTGCCCAAGCGAACCGCAATCTCGGTTTCGAACTTCAGACCGGGATACCAGGAGATGGTCGCGCCGGAGACGGCTTCGGCATAGGGATGGAGGGGTCCCGTGACCGGCTGGCCTTCGGGTGAAGCCGTCACCTTCCAGGCATTGCTCGCCACACCTTCCTCGGCCTTGAGGAAGTTCTGCGCTTCCATAGCCTGATGAAAATCGTTCGGCAGCGGAAAGGCGCTCGTCGGCTCCTGCTTGCCGGCCAGGCGCAGGTTGTGAAGCTTGGCGGCCAGCGCCCGCGGGTCGAATGATTCGGTCATGCAGTCTCCTCCATCAAAATCGAGATGGCGTCACAGTAACGGCGCAACCGGCACGAACAAGGGCAGACTTGGAAAGACTGTTATTCCATAGCGGTGTACCAGCGCTCCCGGTAATCGGAAAGGCCCGGGATTGCCGAGGGAGCAAAGTGCTTTTCCGCGCCGGAAACGGGTTTGACGCCGGTGAGAAGAGCTGCACCCTGACTTGTGCCGGTGGAGCCTGGCAGCGCCATCGTGTCGCGGCCGGTCAGCGCAGCGAGCAGGGAGAGATAGGTCTCGTTCAATGCGAACGGACCCTCGACGATTACAGGGCCTTTCGCCCCGATGAGCCCGAGACAAGCCTCAGTCATCAACGCCAGATAGAGACAGGCGACAGCATATCGTTCCTCGCGGCTGCCACCTTCCGCGCCGACCCAGCGGCTGGCCTTGCCTGGAAAGGGTCCAGAACCCGACGCCACGTTCGGCAGAAGCATGATGTTTTTGCCCACGACATCGCCGATGGCGGCACCTGCTGCGGCATCGCTGACCTGACCGATTTCAGCCGAAAGAATTTCGAACTCGCGGCCGCCCATGAAACGGGAGGACGGCACGGCGCGGCCATAGGCATCGATATTGGCAAGCGCATCGCGTTTCGCGTCGAGATGGTCGAGATCGCCACCGACACCGAAATTGATGACCCATGTGCCGGTCGAGACAACGGCAAAGGGGGCGTCGCGGCCAACGAGATGCGGCAAGAGCGAGGCATTGGAATCATGAATGCCGCAATAGACCGGCACCGAAAGGCCGATTTCTGCGGCAATGTCAGGCAGGAGCGGACCAAGCGCATCGAATGCCGACCGGAGCGGCGCCATCCGGTCACGAATGGCGAGCGCGTCGACCAGTGAGGAATAGGCACCGGTTTTCGGGTTCCAGAGATCGGTGTGACAGCCGAGCGAGGTCGCCTCGTTTGCAGCAACGCCTGTCAGCCGAGCCGACCAATATTGCGCATAGGTGAGGATAGTCGTGGCCTTGGCGAATTCCTCGGGGAACGCAGTCTTCTGATAATGAAGTTGTGCTCCGACATTCAGCCCCATCGTCAGGCGCGGCGAGAAAGTCTCGGCAAAGGGCGGCCGGAGCGCATCATAGGCGTCACGGATATCCTGCGGATATTCGTGCTCATAGTCGATGACAGGCATTGCCAGCCCGCCGTCAGCATCGAGCAGGGCGGCAGCTGCGCCATGCGTCGTGATCGAGATCGCGTCGAAGCCTGGCGCGCCGGCAAAGGCTTTCAACGAGGCAAGCGCGAAGCTCCAGAGCGCTTCGATATCATAGTGCGGATAGAGGCCGTCCCGAACGACGGTGTTCGGCTGCTTGCGAACGACGATTTCGGCACCCGTTGCGCTGTCAAGCACGACGACCTTGGCGTTTGTCTTGCCGATATCGAGAACGGCGATGCGATGGTATTCGCTCATGGCATGTGAAAGACGGTTACGAGGTCGCTCTGGATAGGCGAGTTATCCGGATTGGTTTCCATGATATCGGCCATATGCGCCCACCACTTCTTCATGACGGGATGCTCGGGCAGGCTGGCCATCGTGTGGTCCGTCGGCCGGGTCAACACGCCAAAAAGCGTGTTGGTCTCACGGTCGAGATGAATGGAATAATCGCTGGCACCTGATTTGTGCAGGAGATCCACCAGTTCCGGCCAAATCTCGTCATGGCGCTTGCGATATTCGGCCTCCATGCCGAGATTGAGCTTCATCTTGAAGGCGTGTTTTTCCAGGGTCATTTGGCGCTCATGGCTTTGACGCGGCGGGCGATGATCGGGATGGCGATGGTGATGATCAGCAATAGACCGATGAAAATCGACATGACGATGCCAGGCACGTTCAAAAGGCCGAGACCGAAGGTGACCAGACCCATGACGAAGGCCGCGATGACGACGCCGCCGATGGTGCCGGAGCCGCCGAGGATCGAGATGCCGCCGAGCACGACCATGGTGACGACTTCGAGTTCCCAGCCTTGCGCGATCGACGGGCGGGTGGAGCCGAGGCGCGAAGTCAGGCAGACAGCGGCAATACCGCTCATCACACCGGTCAGCAGGAAGAGGATGAATTTCACGCGCTCGACCGGAATACCGGAGAAGCGGGCGGCGAAATCATTGTTGCCGATCGTGTAGACCTGCCGGCCGAAATTCGTCGCATGCAGCAGGATCGCAAAGAGGATCGCCAGCACAATGAACAGCACGAATTCGAAAGAGAAGACCCAGACAACATATCCCTGGCCAAAATAGGCAAAGTCGGCCGGATATTTGCCATAGGCCTGGTCACCGAGCACGATATAGGAAATGCCGCGGAAGAGGCTCATCGTACCGATGGTGACAACGATCGAGGGGAGTTTGAGCGCCGAGACGAGGAAGCCGTTGAAGATGCCGCAGAGCAGGCCGGTGCCGATGCCGATCAGTACGAGACCCGGCGTGCCGATCCCCACTTGTGCGGCAGCCCCCATCGCCGTCGAGGCAAGAGCGATGATGGCAGCGACCGACAGATCTATCTCACCGGCGATGACGAGCAGCGCCATGGCGAAGGCGATCATCGCCTTTTCGGTGAAGTTGAAGGTCGCGTCCGAGAGGTTCCAGGCGTCGAGGAAGTAGGGCGAGGCCACGGAATTGAAGATGAAGATCAGGACGGCTACGCCGAAGAGCAGCACTTCCCAGCTCGACATGATGCGCTTGAAGGGCGTACCGAGGCGATCGGGAATGACGCGCTTATCGGGGCTGGAGGAAACGATGCTCATGCTGCGACCTCCGCTGCTGCGCGATCACGCAGGATGATGCGGCCGCGATTGCGCTCGCGCCTCGCATTGAAGACGACGGCGAGGATGATGACGGTTCCCGAAATCGCCATCTGGGTGAAGGGCGAAATGCCGATGACGGGCAGGGCGTTCTTGATGACGCCGAGGAAGAGTGCGCCGAGCACTGTGCCAGCGACTGAGCCCACGCCGCCGGCAATCGAGATGCCGCCGATCACGCAGGCCGCAACGCTATCCAGCTCGAAGCCGTTGGCAATATCGACATAGGCGACTGCATAGCGGGAGACCCAGAGATAGCTCGAAAGGCCAGCAAGCGCGCCGGAGAGCACGAAGGCCAGGAATTTCGTCCGGCCCGTATCGATGCCGGCATAGACGGCGGCCGTCGGGTTGCCGCCCGTCGCATAGGCGGAGCGGCCGAACTGGCTGTAGCGCAGCAGCATATACATCAGCGCGACGATGATGATCGCAACCCAGCTCAGCACCGGCAGGCCGAGGATCGGCGTGCGCGGAACGGAGAGGAAGATCGGTGTCATCTGATGCGCGTTCACCCAGGCGCCGCCCGAAAGCACGAAGGCCATGCCGCGATAGATGGTGAGCGTGCCGAGGGTAACGACGATTGGCGGGATTTCGAGGCGCCAGACGAGAAAGCCGTTGATCGTGCCAAGTTTCGCGCCGATCACGATCGCCGCAAGAATGAGCACGATCAGCGGCAGGCCGGGATAAGCAGCGTTCATCATCGCGATTGCCATGCCGGTGAAGGCAAGATTGGCGGCAACGGAGAGGTCGATCGATTTCGTCAGGATGACCGTCATCTGGGCAAGCGCCAGGATGATAAGAATCGCGGTATCATTGAAGATGCCGGCAAGATTGTCCGGCGTGGCGAAATCGGCAGCACGCGTCGAGAAGACGGCGACCATCACCACGATGATGGCAAAGAGCAGGGTTTCGCGTTTTCTGATCAGTCTCATCATGCCCGTCACCTCATGCATTTCCGGTCGCCGCGCGCACCAGCGCTTCCGGCGAAAGCTGATCGCGTTCGAAGAGCCCGGCCGCCAGTCCTTCCTTCATGACCAGTACCCGGTCCGACATGCCGATGATTTCAGGCAGTTCGGAGGAGATCATGATGATGGAAAGGCCTTCAGCCGCGAGCTCGCTGATGAAGCCGTGAACGGCAGCCTTCGAGCCGATGTCGATGCCCTTGGTCGGTTCATCGAGGATGATCACCTTCGGCTTGGTGGCAAGCCACTTGCCGATGACGACCTTCTGCTGATTGCCGCCGGATAGTGTGCCGACCGGCACGGACAGGGCAGCGGCACGCAGATCGAGCCGCTCGGCGTATTTGCGGGCGAGCGCGAATTCCTCTGCCGCCTGCAGGAAACCCTTGCGCGACGTGCGCGCCAGCGATGGCAGCGTCATGTTCTGGTAGATCGGCATCGGCAGCGCCAGACCGTGGCGGCCTCGCTCTTCCGGCACGTAGACGATGCCGGCGCGGATAGCATCATGCGGAGAGTTGATCGAGATTTCCCGGCCTTCGAGGACAAGCTTGCCGGAAAGCGGCTTCGTGATGCCGAAGAGCGATTGCGCGAGCTCCGAACGTCCGGCGCCGATCAGGCCGTAGATGCCGAGGATCTCGCCCTTGCGCAGTGTCAGCGAGATATCACGGAATTCGGTGCGGTGGCTATATCTGTCGACCTCGAGGACCGGTCCGCCGATCGCCACGTCGATTTTCGGGAAGGCGTTTTCGACGTCGCGGCCGACCATCATGCGGACGATTTCGTCCTGCGGCGTTTCCTTGAGCTTCCCGTGACCGACGTCGCGACCGTCGCGGAAGACGACGTAATTGTCGGCGATCTCGTAGAGCTCGTCGAATTTATGGCTGATGAAGAGGATAGCCTTGCCGCTCGCCTTGAGACCCTCGACGATGCGGAAGAGATCCTCGATCTCCTTGCGCGACAAGGCCGCCGTCGGTTCGTCCATGATGACGATGCGGGCCTCGATCGACAGCGCTCGGGCAATCGCCACGAGATGGCGCTGCGCAATCGAGAGATCCTTCAGGCGGATGGTTGGATCGATATTGCTTTCAAGCGAGGTCAGCAGCGCTCTGGAGCGATTGTTCATCTCGCTCCAGTCGATCGTGCGCCAGCGGGTGCGCGGCGCGTGACCGAGGAAGATGTTTTCGGCGACCGAGAGCTCGTCGAAGAGCACGGTTTCCTGATGGATGGCGGTCACGCCTGCGTCGATCGCTGCCTGCGCCGTCGCAAAATGCACCGGTTTGCCGTCGACGATGATCTCGCCCTCGTTCGGGCGATAAATGCCGGTGAGGATCTTGACGAGCGTGGACTTGCCGGCGCCGTTTTCGCCGATCAGGGCCGTCACCTTGCCGGGATAGAGCGCGATGCTGACATTATCGAGCGCTTTCACGCCCGGAAAGATCTGCGAGATGCCGCGCATTTCCAGAATGGCGGTTGCGTCATCGGCTTTTGTGTCCGCGACGGGATGTTGAAGGGCAGGGGTCATCAGCAAGCTTACCACCATCGAAAGAGAAGCCCGGCGGCAAGGCCGCCGGGTGTCCATTCATGATCTCTGAAATCAGAAGACCTTGGAGAACTGGTCGATGTTCGAGGCATTGTAGACGAAGGGATCGGCCATAGCGGCTTCGCCGTTGTCGCCAACCTTGATCTTGCCCATGCGACCGGCTTCGATTTCGCTGCCTGGCTTGCCGTCAGTGTCACCCTTTACGAGGTGATAGGCAATCTGGGTTGCGGAATAGCCGAGGTCGATCGGGTTCCAGATGGCGAATTCCTTCGTGGCACCGGACTTGATTGCGCCAGCCATTTCGGACGGCAGGCCGAGACCGGTGACGTAGACCTTGCCAACCAGGCCCTTGTCTTCCACGACCTTGGAAGCAGCCAGAACGCCGACCGTCGTCGGAGCGACGATGACCTTGACGTTCGGGTTGGACTTCAGAAGGCCTTCAGCTTCACGGTAAGACTTGTCCGAAAGGTCGTCGCCATAGACTGTCGTGACGAGGTTGAGGCCAGGGAAATCCTTGAGCTGTTTCTTCATCTGGTCGATCCAGATGTTCTGGTTCGTCGAGGTCGTCGTGGCCGACAGGATGGCAAAGTCACCCTTGCCGCCATCAAGGTGATTCTTGACGAGCGTCAGGCACATCTTGCCGATCAGCTCGTTGGAAGACGGGTTGAGCTGCAGAATGCGGCCTTCCGGAGCAACGCCGGAATCCCAGGAGATAACCTTGATGCCGCGCTGGGTTGCCTTCTTCAGAGCCGGAACGACGGCATCCGGGTCGTTTGCCGAAATCGCGATGGCATCGACACCCTGAGCGATCAGCGAGTTGACGACTTCGATCTGGCCTTCGGCCGTCGTGGTCGTCGGGCCTGTGTAAATGACTTCTACGCCGCCAAGTTCCTTGGCCGCTTCCTGAGCGCCCTTGTTGGCGGCGTCGAAGAAGCCGTTGCCGAGTGACTTCACGACGAGGCCGATCTTGATGTCTTTGGCGCTGGCGTTGCCGGCCATCATGGCGACGGCAAGCGCTACGCCGAGCGCAAGTGTCTTTGCAAGTTTCATGTCATGTCCTCCCACTAAGATTAGACTTCCACACCTCGGCGGTGCCTCATGCGACCGACGAGGAATCCTCCTTCATTGCCTGGGCCACCGGGCTTGCGACGACGAGCCGGACGCCGGCATTCTCGATCATGCGAGCTGCCTCTTCCGGGATGCCGTCATCGGTGATGACCACAGAAACACGGTCGAGCGCGCATAGAATGAGGCTCGACCGACGATTGAATTTGCTTGAATCGACCATGACGACCAATTCGTCGGCCTGATGCATGAGCTTCTGCTCGCTCTGGATGATCAGAGCGTCTGCCTCCATGATGCCGAGGGGGCCAACGCCCTGCGCGCCGATGAACATGCGCCGCGCATAGAAATTGCGGATCGCATCATTGTCGAAGGGCGACAGGATCAGGCTCTGTTCGCGGTAGATCGCACCGCCCGGCACCGTCACCGTGTTCTTGGAATGCTTCACGAGATGTTCGGCGATCGCGAAGGAATTGGTCATGACCTGCATGCGATGGCCGGCCATGTAATGGACCATCTGAAAGGTCGTGGTGCCGCCATTGATGATGATGGCGTCGCCGGCTTCACAGAGATCGACCGCTGCCCGCGCAATTGAGCGTTTTTTATCGATATTGACTGATTCTGAAACCCTGAAGGGGCGTCCTGCAAGATTGCCAAGCTGCGGCGGGTGAACCGCTTCCGCACCACCACGAACGCGGCGGATCTTGCCCTGCACGTGAAGAGCCGCAATGTCGCGCCTGATCGTCGCTTCAGAAGCGTCCGTCAGCTCTGAAATGTCCTGAATCGTAACGACGGACTTTTCCTGAACCGCGCTTAAGATAATGCGATGGCGTTCGCGTTCGTGCATTGGGCTCCTCCTCTTGTCATATTTATTTCGTATCCATTAAAGGCTGTCAATCAGAAACGATCATAAATTTTCATATTGCGATGCAGCATAATCGATTTTGATCGTTTTCGATTGACAAGCGCCATTTCGATGCGCGATATCGTGAGCGAAAGGGCGTGATTATCGCGACGCCCCGCATGCCTATACACAGGCCTATATGGGAGGATGACATGGCGGCAAAGGTTCGACTTCTCGAGAACCGGTGGGATGATGCCTATGCGGCGGGCCTCGATGAGCCCGGCAAGCTTCTTTACCGCTCGAATCTGCTCGGCGCCGACAAGCGCATCACCAATTATGGTGGCGGCAACACGTCGGCCAAGGTCATGGAAACCGATCCGCTCGATGGCAGCACCGTCAAGGTGCTTTGGGTCAAGGGTTCAGGCGGCGACGTTGGAACGATCAAGCTCGATGGTTTCGCGACGCTTTATCAGGACAAGCTGGAATCGCTGAAAGGCATCTACAAAGGCGTCGAGGACGAGGACCGGATGGTCGGCTTCCTGCCGCATTGCACCTTCAACCTGAACGCCCGCGCCGCGTCGATCGATACGCCGCTGCACGGCTTCGTTCCTTTTACGCATGTCGACCACATGCATCCGGATGCGATCATCGCAATCGCGGCTTCCAAGAATTCCAGGGAATTGACGAAGCAGGTCTTCGGTGACGCGATCGGCTGGCTGCCCTGGCGCCGTCCGGGCTTCCAGCTCGGCCTCGATCTCGAAGCCTTCGTCAAGGCGAACCCTGACGCAAAGGGCGTCGTGCTCGAAAGCCACGGCCTCTTCACCTGGGCAAACGATGCCAAGGCCTGCTACGAGCTGACGCTCGATATCATCAACAAGGCGATCGAATGGTTCGCCGGCCAAACCGAGGGTAAGACAATCTTCGGCGGCGCCGCCGTGGAAAGCCTACCGGTTGCCGAACGCCGTGCCATTGCGGCGCGCCTGATGCCGGAAATCCGCGGCCGCATCGGCAAGCAGGAGCGCAAGCTTGGTCATTTCGATGATCAGGATGCCGTTCTGGAATTCGTCAATTCGAAGAGCCTGCGCCCGCTCGGCGCACTCGGGACCAGCTGCCCCGACCATTTCCTGCGCACCAAGATCCGCCCGCTGATCGTCGATTTCGATCCGGCCAAGCCCGATGTCGATGCGATCATCGCCGGCCTCGACAAGGCGCTCGAAGATTACCGTGTCGACTACGCCCGCTATTACAACGCCTGCAAACACGACAACTCACCGGCCATGCGTGACGCCAATCCGGTCATTTTCCTGGTGCCGGGTGTGGGTATGCTGTCTTTTGCCCGCGACAAGGCAACGGCCCGCATTGCCAGCGAATTCTACGTCAACGCCATCAACGTAATGCGTGGCTCGTCCACCGTATCGGAATATCAGGGCCTGCCGGAGCAGGAAGCTTTCGATATCGAATACTGGCTGCTCGAAGAAGCCAAGCTGCAGCGTATGCCGAAGCCGAAGAGCCTTGCCGGCAAGGTCGCCTTCGTCACCGGCGGCGCCGGCGGCATCGGCCGCGCGACGGCAGCACGCCTCGTCGCCGAAGGCGCTTGCGTCGTGCTTGCCGATATCGATCAGGCAGCACTTGAAACGACCGAAGCTGAATTCGTGAAAAAGTACGGTGCCGATGCGGTGCGTACTTTGAAGCTCGACGTTACCAAGGAAGATGGCGTTATCGCCTCCTTCGCCGAATCCTGCGTCGAATTCGGTGGTATCGATATCCTCATCTCGAATGCCGGCATCGCGTCCTCGGCACCGATAGAAACGACGGAGCTGTCGACCTGGAACCGCAACATCGACATCCTCGCGACCGGCTACTTCCTTGTGTCGCGCGAAGCCTTCCGGCTGTTCCGCCGTCAGGCGCTCGGCGGCAACGTCGTCTTTATTGCGTCGAAGAACGGTCTTGCGGCGTCGCCAAATGCGGCCGCCTATTGCACGGCGAAGGCTGCGGAAATCCATCTTGCCCGTTGCCTGGCGCTGGAAGGCGCAGAAGCCGGCATCCGCGTCAATACTGTCAACCCGGACGCCGTGCTGCGCGGCTCGAAGATATGGAGCGGCGAATGGCGCGAACAGCGTGCGGCTTCTTCCAAGATCGAGGTCGACGAACTCGAGGAACATTACCGCAAGCGTTCCATGCTGAAGCTCAACGTCTTTCCGGAAGACATTGCCGAGGCCGTCTACTTCCTGGCCTCTGATCTGTCGGCCAAGTCGACCGGCAACATCATCAACGTCGACGCCGGCAACGTTCAGAGCTTCACACGCTGATGGCGAGCGGCGGGCCGCGCCCGCCGCAATAGAATTTCTGGGAGGAACAGATGACAGAATCTAGGATTGCGCCGGATCTGGTCGCAGCGGAAAACGACAAGCGTGCTACAGCGCTGAAGGCCGACTATGAGGCACTGGGTGCAACGCTTGCCCGCCGCGACGTCGATATCGAGGCGATCACCCGCAAAGTGGCGGAGTTCACCGTTGCAGTGCCCTCCTGGGGCGTCGGCACCGGCGGTACGCGCTTTGCCCGCTTCCCCGGTACCGGCGAGCCGCGCGGCATTTTCGACAAGCTCGACGATTGCGCCGTCATAAACCAGCTGACACAAGCCACACCAACCGTGTCATTGCATATTCCTTGGGACAAGACGGATGTGAAGGAGCTGAAGGCAAAGGGCGATGCGCTGGGTCTCGGTTTTGATGCGATGAATTCCAACACGTTCTCGGATGCTCCGGGCCAGAAGCTGACCTATAAATATGGTTCGCTCAGCCACACGGACGCGGCGACCCGCCAGCAGGCGGTCGAGCACAATCTGGAATGTATCGAGATTGGCAAGGCGCTCGGCTCCAAGGCACTCACCGTCTGGATCGGCGACGGCTCGAACTTCCCCGGCCAGAGCAATTTTACCAAAGCCTTCGAACGTTATCTTGCCTCGATGGCTGATATCTACAAGGCGTTGCCGGATGACTGGCGACTCTTCTCCGAGCACAAGATGTATGAGCCAGCCTTCTATTCAACGGTCGTGCAGGATTGGGGCACCAACTATCTGATCGCCCAGACGCTCGGTCCCAAGGCCTATTGCCTCGTCGACCTCGGCCATCATGCACCGAATACAAATATCGAGATGATCGTTGCTCGCCTCATTCAGTTCGGCAAGCTCGGCGGCTTCCACTTCAATGACTCGAAATATGGCGATGATGACCTCGACGCCGGCGCGATCGACCCCTATCGCCTGTTCCTGGTCTTCAACGAACTCGTCGATGCCGAAGCGCGCGGCGTCAACGATTTCCATCCTGCCCATATGATCGATCAGTCGCATAATGTGACGGATCCGATCGAAAGCCTTATTAACAGCGCCAATGAAATCCGCCGCGCCTATGCGCAGGCCCTGATCGTCGACCGCAAGGCGCTCGAAGGCTACCAACAGGATAATGATGCACTGATGGCAACCGAAACGCTGAAGCGCGCTTACCGCGCCGATGTCGAGCCGATCCTGGCCGAAGCCCGTCGGCGTGCCGGCGGCGCAATCGATCCGGTCGCGACCTACCGCGCCAGCGGCTACCGCAAAAAGGTAGCCGCTGAGCGTCCCGCTTCCATCTCTGGCGGCGGTGGCATCATCTAAGGATAGGGAAGCCGTTGATCACGGCTTCCACTGACCAGCAATCTGCCGGGTGGCGACGTTCAGCCGGTTCCAGACGTTGATATTGGCGATTGCGATGACGAGGGCGGCGAGGCTTTTGCCATCGTAGTGGCGCGTGCATTCCTCCCAGATCTCATCCGGTACCGGATCGGCGCGATCGCTGAGGCGGGTGACGGCCTCGGTGAGGGCTAGTGCGGCGCGTTCGGCATCGCTGTAATAAGGGGCTTCGCGCCAGCCTGCCACAGCAAATAGCCGCTCATCCGTCTCGCCGTACTTGCGGGCGATGCGCCAGTGGCCATCGATGCAGACGCTGCAGCCGTTGATCTGGCTGGCGCGCAGATAGATGATTTCCAGAAAACCCGGTGCAAGCCCGACCGTGGCCGGCAATTTGCCGAGGGCGGTCAGCAGCTGCATGGCTTCCGGGATGACGAGGGCTGGATTTCCCATTCTTTCTTGCATGTTCGATCTCCTGATAACCTGTTCCGTTTGACGCAGGGCCGGCGGGGTCACCGGCTCTCGCTCGTCATAGGTTTGACGGGTCAAGACGAGGCAATGTGACGGAGATGGGAGAAAAAGATGAGAAGCAGAACGACCTTAACTGCTCCGTTAGGAATGGCAGACATGACAGCCGCCGTCAATGGAAGGAGCTGCGGCCCAGTTCGAGGCCGCAAGCGGCTTTGGATATTGTCGTGTCTTAGAGCCGGAAGAGGCCGGGAAGCGGTTGACCCGCAAACCTGCGCTGTCCGTCAGGCGTGGACCTTATAGCGCAGTGCGACGGCGCCATTGCCTATCGCCTCCGCTGATATCAATGAGAGTTGTGTCTTGCCTGCCAGCCCCCCGTCAAATGTGACGACCGGCTGACCACCACTTCCATCCAGGGTCGGAGCGACGAGAAGATAGAACTCGTCGATCAGCCCAGCGGCAAAGAAGGCACCGTTGATCGCGGCTCCGCCTTCCAGAAGCAGCTTGCGGATGCCGAGTTCACTTTCCAGCACATCCAGTGCTGCGGGCAGATCAATCTCGGCGGAAGGCGAGACGATGTAGGAGATTCCGTCGGCTGCGAGTTCCGCCAGGTGCGAGTCCGGCACTGCGCTGCCGAGGATGACGACTATATGGTCGCCATCGATATCCGGCCGCGTGAAATGCAGCTTGCCCGAGGTATCAAGCGCGATCGCGTAGTTGTTTGCCCTTCGATCGGCAAAATGGTTTGGCCGATCCACCGGGCCTACCGATTTCGGCGGATGCGCTTCTCCCTTTGCCATTTCGGCCATGGTCACGCGACCGACGATCCAGGCATCGCCCCGGAGGTCTTCGTGCGCCTTCTGGTAAAGAGCCGTCCATTCCTTGCGGCCGCCATCGGGGCTGTCCGTCCATTTGCTTGGGTGCAGGCCGCCGTCGAGGGATGACATCATCAGACAGACGATTTCCGGTTTCATGGCAATTCCTTTCCGGCTGGTGAGGCAGGCAAGTCAGAACTTGATCGAGAGATGGCCATTGTCAGCAATGACAACGGTTGCATCGGCATAATGTTCGAGCTCGGGATGGCCCTGCAATGAATGTTTGTGGCCGGCGGCCGTGATGACCAGGACATCGGATCCGGCCGCGATTCCGGCCTTCACGCCGGCTTCGACGTCTTCGAAGACCAGGCATTCATGCGTAGAGAAGCCAAGCTTTTCGGCGCCGAGGATATAGCATTGCGGGTCGGGCTTGCCGATCGTCACATCTTCCGCCGTGACGATAGCCGGCGGCATCGGCAGTCCGGCCGCCTCGAGCCGGCGCTCGGCGAGGCGACGCGGTGAGGAGGTGACGATCGTCCACCGGTTCGGCGGCAGCGACGCCAGAAAATCGGCAGCACCCGGAAGTGCCACGACGCCTTCGACATCGCGGATTTCCTCTTCGGTGATTTCGGCTGCTTCCGCTTCCGCATCGACACCCGGGAGGTTCAGCCGCCTGATCGTGTCGATACCGCGTGATCCATGCATCGTGGGCAGGAATTGTTCGACATCCAGCCCATGACGCTCGGCCCAGCGTCCCCAGACGCGCTCTGCTGATGCAGTTGAGCTCAAGATCGTGCCATCCATATCGAACAGGAAGGCGGCATATTGTTTGGAACTATCAAATCGGGAGGACATCCGGAAACACCGTAGGAGGGATCTGCACGCCATCAGCCAATGAAAAATGCGGCAGGTCAAGTCGCCTGCAAAATTTCAGGAAGGCTTGATGCAACACCGTTCCTGTCACATCGTCCGGCTCCTGTTCGTCATGGTCTTGGGCATAACGCGACAAGGAATAGGGCAATGAACGAGAAGAACTGGCTGGCCGATGAATTCGAAGCGAACCGGGCGCATCTGCGCGCCGCCGCCTACCGCATGCTCGGCTCACGCGCGGAAGCGGATGATGCGGTGCAGGAGGCCTGGCTGCGTCTCACGCGGTCGGACAGAACGGGCGTCGATAACCTGTCCGGCTGGCTGACGACAGTGGTGGCGCGCATATGCCTGGACATGCTGCGCTCGCGCAAGACGCGGCGCGAAGAGCCGCTGGAGCTGCCGGTGCATGGCGCGATCGCCGATATCGGCAGCAATCCGGAGCGTGAAGCAGCTTTTGCCGATTCGGTGGGAATCGCCCTGCTCGTCGTGCTGCAAACTCTTTCGCCCGCTGAGCGCGTCGCCTTCGTGCTGCACGACATGTTCGATCTGCCATTCGAAGACATTGCCGCCGTTATCGGCCGCAGTGCGGCCGCCGCGCGGCAGCTTGCAAGCCGCGCAAGACGCCGGGTGAGCGGGCAGGCGGAAACGCCCGAAGTCGATCTCGCACGCAGGCGAAGCATAGCCGAGGCCTTCCTGAGTGCCTCTCGCAACAGTGATTTGGAGGGCCTGATCGCTGTGCTCGCACCAGAGGCCGTCTTCCGGCCGGATGCCGCCGCCGCCCGGCTTGGCAATGTTGTCCCGCTTCATGGCGCAGAGGCTGTCGCCAAAAGCTTCAAAGGGAAGGCGAGGTCAGCAAAGGTCGCGCTTGTCGACGGTGAAATCGGCGTGGTGGTCTTCATCGAGGGCCAGCTGCGTATTGTGCTGGCACTGGGTTTCGATGGCGACAGGATCTCGACGGTCGACGCGATTGCCGATCCGGATCAACTGCGTGATATCGGCTATTCGATTTTTGAAGGCTGAACGATTGCAAAAGCAAATTTCCGCTGAAAGGCGACCCTGATCAGGCGCCTTTCAGGCATTTCACAAGACGTACAGATATGAGTTCGCGGGGCTGATGGGGTGATGTTCCAGCGCCTCCCGCAGGCACGTCTCTGCATGTTTGCTACAGTAAATTACCTTCCGGGCTAAAGCACTTCGCGAGATAGCAGCACAAGCTATTCATTGAGTGGAGGCGTATGATTCGCGCAGAAGTTGGTGGTCGCTCATGGGCGGTCGTTGCGGCGATGCTGTTGTCGGTGACCACCTTTACATCCGCAGGCGCCCAGAGCCTGAGTTTCGGTCCGACGGGCGGCGGTGGTTCTGGTACCTGGGATAGTGCCACCGTCAATTGGTTCAACGGCTCTGTGGCCGTGCCGTGGGCTAGCGGAGGGACCGCCATATTTGGCGGGACCCCCGGCACTGTGGCCGTAAACGGTACGGTTTCAGTGGGAGGCGTAACTTTCGATTCCAGTGGCTACACGATCACCGGCGGCACGCTAGCCCTGACCGGAGCCACGCCGACGATCACGACGAATGCCGGCGTTTCGGCGACGATCAGTTCCGCGATCTCCGGCTCCGCCACATTGGTGAAATCAGGAGCGGGAGCGCTCACTTTTTCGGGGGCCAAGACTTACACGGGGGCGACTATCGTTGATGCCGGACAGCTGGTTCTGAGGAATCCATCCGGCTTTGTTTCCCCAACCACGGTCAATTCCGGCGCCACGCTGACGTTCACCGGCACCACGAGCGTGACGACCGCCGCCCCCATCACGCTCAACGACGGCGCGACACTGGAACACGTCAATCCATCGGGCTACGTACAGTTGACTGGGGCCGTGACCAGCACCGGCAACACGTCGATAAATGTCAACACCATCGGCACCGGGCGGGGATTCTACCTGGACGGTGGTTTGAAGGGCAGCGGGACGGTCACCATCAACGCCGCCAGTGCGGGCAACGCTGTAATCCTGCGCAACAACAACAGCACTTTCAGCGGCACGCTGGTTGTCAACGGCATCGCCAGTGCCACCGCCGGCGCGGGTAGCGGTCTGGCCCTCGCGGGACTAGCCACGAGCAATGCGCTGATCAATACCAATGTCGTGCTCAACGGCACCATCGAATTGGCCGACCAAGGCATGGGTTCCGGGTTTGGCACAGCCATCTTCAATATGGGATCGCTGTCAGGCAGCGGTATCATGGTCGCCAATCGCAATCCGATCGGCAACTTCGGTGCGACCATTGTGCTGGGAAACACCAACGACAGCGGCCTGTTCAGTGGCAGCATTGTCCGCGGCAGCGGCAGGACCAATGTGGTCGGTGTCACCAAGGTGGGCACCGGCACCCAGATCTTCAGCGGCGCGAACAGCTATACCGGTGTGACGAACGTCAATGCCGGGGTTCTCAACATCAGGAACAGCTCCGCACTGGGCTCGACCGTCGCCGGGACCAATGTGGCGTCAGGAGCCGCATTGCAGATTGAGGGCGGCATAACCGTCGGTGCTGAAGCACTGACCCTCAATGGCACCGGGATTGCAAATGACGGTGCGCTGCGCAACATATCCGGCGTCAATTCCTATGGCGGCCCGATCACCCTGGGCAGCGCCGTGCGCATCAATTCCGATGCGGGCGTGCTGACCCTGGGCACTATCATGGGCCCGGGTCAGAACCTCACGCTCGGTGGTGCTGGAAACGTCAGTGTTACAGGCGTCCTGGGCATTACCAGCGGCACGCTGACCAAGGATGGGAGCGGCACCGCGATCCTGTCGGCGACGAACACCTACACCGGCGCAACGATCATCAACGGCGGCACCTTGCAGGCGGGGGCGGCTGCGGGCGGAAGGGCCTTTGGCACACTTTCGGCGGTGACGCTTGCCGACGTGGCGGGCACCACTCTGAACCTCGATGGCTTCGATCAGACTATCGGCTCGCTCAGCGGCGGCGGCACGACCGGCGGCAACGTGACGCTCGGATCGGGCACCCTGACCACGGGCGGCAATGGCACGAGCACCGCTTTCGGCGGTGTCATCAGCGGCGCCGGCGCGTTTGTCAAGGTCGGATCGGGTACGCAGATACTCACCGGTACCAGCACTTATAGTGGCGGCACGACGATTTCCGACGGCGCGCTGCAACTCGGAAACGGCGGCACCTCCGGCTCCATCATTGGTGATGTCATCAACAGCGGTGCACTGATCTTCGACCGCGCCGACAGCTACACATTCAGCGGCCTGATCTCGGGCAACGGTTCGGTCGACCAGATCGGCGCAGGCACAATGATCCTCACAGGGAGCAACACCTATACGGGACCGACGTCGGTCGCCGCCGGAAGCCTGATCGTCAATGGCGACCAATCCGGCGCGATCGGGCTTACGACGGTGGCAAACGGCGCCACGCTCGGCGGGACGGGCACGATCGGTGGCGACGTCAGCGTGGCGAACGGCGGCATCATCGATCCTGGCAATCCCGGTTCCGTTCCCGGAACGCTCACGATCAACGGCAATCTCGCCCTCAGCAACAGCTCCAACCTGAACTACAATTTCGGGCAGGCGAACGTGGTCGGCGGTGCCTTCAACGATCTCACCAAGGTCGGTGGCGATCTGACGCTCGACGGCACGCTCAACGTGACCCAATCCGCCGGCGGCAGTTTCATGCCAGGCATTTACCGCGTCATCAGCTACGACGGCACGCTCGCCAACAACGGCCTTGCCCTCGGCACCATGCCGACCGGCAACTTCCTTGTTCAGACCTCGGTCGACAAACAGGTCAACCTGGTCAACGCCACAGGCATCACGCTCAATTTCTGGGATGGACCGGGCGGCACTTCCAACGATGGCAGCATTCATGGCGGCGACGGCGTCTGGCGGTTGACCGACAACGATCACTGGACCAACGACACCGGCCTGATCAATGCGCCTTATTCGAACGGTGCCTTCGCCGTGTTCGAGGGCCAGTCCGGAACCGTGTCCGTCGACAACGGCAACGGTCAGATCCAAGCCTCCGGCATGCAGTTTGCGACCGATGGCTATGTCATCGACGGTCAGCCCCTGACGCTGGTCGGTGGTTCATCCATCGTCCGTGTCGGCGACGGCACGCTCGATGGGGCGAACATGACGGCGACCATCGTGTCGGCGCTTGCCGGCTCCTCCACGCTGGTCAAAGCCGATCTCGGCACGCTGGTGCTGTCGGGCCTCAACACCTATACCGGCGGGACGAGTGTCCAGGGCGGCACGCTGCAAGTCTCGGCCGATGCGAACTTCGGTGATGCCGCTGGTGGCATAACCCTCGACGGCGGCACGTTGCACAGCACCAGCTCCTTCGAGAGCAACCGCGGCGTAACCTTGGCGAGCACGGGCACCTTCCTCACCGACGCCGGCACGGTCCTCACCCTCAATGGCAACCTCAATGGCGCAGGCGGCTTCGCCAAGACCGGCACCGGTACGCTGCTGCTCAACGGAACCTCATCTTATGGCGGCGCCACCACCGTCACGGAGGGCACGCTGCAAGCCGGATCGGCAGGAGCATTCAGTCCGTCTTCAGCCTTCTCCGTCGGGGCCGATGGCACGCTCAACCTTGCCGGTTTCGATCAGACGGTTGCGTCGCTGACCAACGCCGGGACGGCGATGATGTCCGGCAGGCCGGGCACGACCCTGACGGTCACCGGCAATTACGAGGGCGCCGGCGGCACGCTTATCCTGAACACGGTCCTGGGCGCAGATGGCTCTGCGACCGACCGACTGGTTGTCGGCGGCAACACCGCGGGCAACACCACCCTGCGTGTCGCCAATGTCGGCGGCGGTGGCGCGCAGACCGTGAACGGCATCAAGGTCGTCGACGTCGGCGGCGCATCCAACGGCACGTTCTCCCTTCAGGGCGATTACGTTTATAAGGGCGATCAGGCCGTCGTCGGCGGCGCCTACGCCTACCGGCTCTACAAGGGCGGCGTCAGCACACCGGCCGATGGTGACTGGTATCTGCGTTCCGCCCTCACTCAGGATCCGAGCACTCCGCTCTATCAACCGGGCGTGCCGCTCTATGAGGCCTATGCCGGTTCGCTGCAGACCTTCAACAGACTCGGTACGCTGCAGCAGCGTGTCGGCAACAGAACTTGGATTGCTGGCGGCGAGGAACGCGCCCGAGAGGATGGCAACGACGACTCCAGCGGCATCTGGGCGCGTTTCGAAGCAGGTCATGCCGACTTCGAACCTGGAACCTCGACCAGTGGCAGCGATTATGATGCCACCACGTGGAGGCTGCAGACCGGCGCCGATGGCCTACTGCACGAGAACGACTTTGGACGTTTGATCGCGGGTGCGTCCTTCCATTACGGCAGGATTTCCTCTGACGTCACATCGGTCTATGGCAATGGCAATATCGATACTACCGGCATCGGACTTGACGGAACGCTGACCTGGTACGGCAATGCCGGCTTCTATGTCGACGCTCAGGCGCAGGTGACATGGTATGGCAGCGATCTTTATTCCACCACCGCGACACGCAGCCTCGTCAACGACAATGACGGCATGGGTTATGCCCTTGGCATCGAAGCCGGTCAGCGCATCGCGCTCGACAGCACCTGGGCGCTGACGCCACAGGCCCAGCTCACCTATTCCTCGGTACGGTTCGACGACTTCACCGATCCTTTCGCCGCCGATGTCGCGCTCGACAGGAGCCGGAGCCTTGTGGGCCGCCTCGGGTTGGCTGTTGAGCGTGAGGTCGAATGGCAGGAAGCGGACGGCAAGACGGCCCGCTCGCATCTATATGGTATTGCCAATCTCTATCACGACTTTGCCGACGGCTCCCGAGCCGAGGTGGCCGGAACGCCGTTCACAAGCGAAAACGATCCATGGCGCGGCGGCGTCGGCCTCGGTGGATCAATCAACTGGTCTGATGACAAATACTCGCTTTATGGCGAGGCGCTGGCGAGCACGAGCCTGCAGAACTTCGGCAACAGCAACAATGTGAGCGGTACCGTCGGTTTTAGGGTGCGGTGGTGAAGACCAACGGCATCCGCGCGAGGCTGTGTTTTCGACTCTTGTCAGGTCCATTGCTTCCTCAAGGCTTGTGAACGATTTGTCTGTACGTTTCTTCCATCTGCAACTGAAAGCTCTCAAATGGGTTCCGTTCGCCAACTCCTCACTTTCGCCCTATCGACCTTTGTCTGCTCATACGCTGTTGCCCAAGAGGTCAGCCTCCCTGGCAATGCGTCATCGTTAAGCGAAACCCACGCCAGTTGGACGGTCCAATGCGTGATTGCGTCAGCAACGGACGGTTCCAAAGCGAAGCAATGTGCCCTCTCGCAGCAACAGATTGAGCAGAAGACCGGGCAGAGGGCGCTTGCGATTGAACTAACCGCCGATAACGGAATCGCTAAAGGAAATCTTGTCCTTCCGTTTGGTCTCGACCTCCAGAAAGGCGTTTCCCTGCAGATTGATGACGGAGCAACGGGGGCAACTCTGCAATTTCGAACCTGTCTTCCGGCAGGATGCCTAGTCGATGTCATGTTTGACGCGAAAATGATAACGTCACTCAAGTCTGGCACCACGCTCAAGGTAAGAGCAACTCCGCTCGGTGCGCGCGAAATTACCTTTTCGATAGCTCTTTCTGGCTTCGCCAGTTCCTATGAGCGTGTCGTGGAGCTTCTTAAGACATAGGGGTAGCATTGCTGCTCGCAGGAAATGCGCCACGGATTGCCGGCTCGTTACGCGTCGCGCTATCCGGCACAGTCAATGCCGTGCCGAATTCTTCGATCATCCCGCCGCCATCGACGGTTGCTCGGTTCTCTTCATCGATGTCTTTGGCGAATAGGCAGACAAGCATTCCCTTCGCCGCCGGCTTCTGATCGCTGCCATGCATATCAGCGTCGGAATCGAGGTGGTCGTCGCAATCGGAGATCGAGGCAGGTGCTTAGTGGTTGCGCCAGCCCATCAGCTTTTCGATGCGCTCCGCCGAGCTGCGCACCTGGGCAGTGTAGTGGCTCTCGTCCGAGAAGGCCTTCTGCTCCGGCAGAACGATGGAAATGGTGGCGACGCACTGGCCCTCACGATCGCAGATCGGCGAGGCGATGCAGGCGACGGCATAATCGGATTCGCCGGCCTGGATCGACAGGCGCGATTCGAAGGCCTTGCCGGCGGATTCAGATAGTGTGACGGGATCGATTTCGGCGCGACCCGTCGGTGAGGAGCGGGCGCAACGCTTGAAAAGTTCGACGCGTTCGTCTTCCTGCAGGTGGCCGACCAGCAGGCGGCCGGACGCCGTCCAGTTGAGGGGGACGCGGGTGCCGACACGCGACGCGACCTGGAAATGGCTGGGCCCATCGGCCATCGCGAGCACCAGCATATAATCACCGTCGCGACCGCAGACCTGAACGGTTTCACCAGCCTGCCGGCAAAGGTCGTGCATTTCATGCGTGGCGACGCTCATGAAGTCGAGCGAGCGGGCATAGGCAAGGCCGTAGTGATAGAGTCGTGATCCGAGCCAGATCGAGCCGTCGGACTGGCGCGTGAGCATGTTCTTTTCGACGAGGTCGTCGACAATGACGTAGACGGTCGAAAGCGGTGCCTTCACAGCCTTGGCGATGGCATAGACGCCAGCCGGCGAACCCGTCTCGTAAAGATGGTCGATCACCTGCAGCGCGCGGTCGATCCCGCTGACGCGGGCACGACGCGTGCTTTTGGTGCTGGTTTCTTCAGCCGCGCCTTCATCTTCGGAGTAGATTGCGGGTGATGTCTTTCCGTCCAAATCAACGTACCTCTGCTATCATGCGAACCTGTTACATTACTATGGCATAGATGCTTGAGAAGCAAATCGCAAAATCTTCGGATGCCAAAATCGCTGGCCGGTCACCGCAGGGCCACTTATCGACGCGAAAAATTCATAGCATAACCAGGGCTGGACTGAGGAAAATTCGAGAAGTTGATGCCGATTGTCGAAGGTGGCACAGGCACCAGATCAGCTCCGGACCAACAAGCCGCAGCACGCGTTTTGTTCCATCGGGGCAGATACCGGCTGATTGGTGCAGGCTATGTCTTCGGCCAGCGTTACGATCTGCTGTGGCAAGCCGGCGGCCCTCGCTGGCGGCGAGCCTCGATGATCACGGGGCTGACAGGGACGTCTTAAGAACTTGCCTTTTCGGGAAGGTATATCGCAAGGGCTGCCGCCTGTTGATAGCGGCAGCCCGTCTGGGGCAGGGCTTAACCCCAGTGCCGATCGGACCTTGTGAGGCCAGCGGTCAAGTCAGCCGAAGCAGGGCATCGCCGGCAGATTGGCGCGGCTGGCAAAGGACCCGATCATCTCGCTCGCCGTGGAGGGACGCGGCTCGCGTTTATGGGCGGCCGTCTCAAGGAGTTGCTTGAAATCGTCAAGTTTCACGCCATCGGCGCGCAGCACCATGGCAATCAGCGGATCGCGAAGGGCTTCGGAAATGGTCAAATCTTCTCTGGTTTTTCTCATGGTACTGTCCTCCTTTCGTGGGCGGTCGCCCGTGTTCCACTCCTCGTGCCAAGTGCTCCTAGCATTGACTTCGGCGAAGAGTGGTGTTACCGGTAAGTAACAATACATTTGTTACCGATCGGTCACATCGATGTCAAGGACTTGGTCCGCGAAAAAATCAGAAACATTGACTGAAATCTCCGCAGCCGCTTCAGATGATCGAATCCCCCCGCGGGAGCGTATTGTCTCGACGGCTTCGGAGCTCTTCCGCGAGCGCGGCATTCGCGGCATCGGCGTCGATGCCATCGCGGATGCAGCTGCTACCAACAAGATGACGCTCTACCGTCATTTTGGCTCCAAGGATGAGCTCGTGTGCGAAACTTTGCGCCGAGCCTCCGAAAAGGCTGAGAAAATCTGGCGCGACCTCGAACTCGCCCATCCTGGCGATGCGCGCGGCCAGCTTCTTGCCTGGGTGGAAAACCGGGCGCACTGTCTGGCCGGCGAGCCCGCAGGTTGCGATCTCGCCAATGCCGCCATCGAACTGAAAGGCGAAGGCCATCCGGCGCACGAACTGATCGAGCGCCATAAGACCATGCAGCGCAACCGGCTCGCGGCTCTTTGCGTGGCCGCCGGTGCGCGTGAGCCCGAACTTCTTGCCGACACGCTGACGCTGCTGCTCGAAGGCGCACGTGTCACCCGCCAGGCCATGGCGGATGGGGGCTGTTCCTGCCATTTCGAGAAAGCCTGCAGCGTGGCGATTTCGGCCTTTGGCTAACTTCGCCTAGTAGGGAACCTTCGCGTTGCGTGGCCGTTTCTGCTGATCTGGAGCGATCTGGAGGCAGAGATGAATTACGCTTATCTCCGGCGCCTATATGCCAGACGTGCAGAGCTTGAAGCGAAGCTCGAACTTCATGACGCACGTTACTGCTTTGGCGAAGAGGAAGTGGACGACGGCACGAAAACAGACTTGAATCAGCGCATCGAGGAAATCTCCAAAGAGATTGCGGCGCTGGAGCGTTCACCCGGCTAGTTGTTGCCGGCGCTTAAAATCGAAATTGTCCGTTCGTCGAATTTTCCATGGTAGAAATGATCGATCACCTTGTGAAAAGGCGAGCCGTGGTCGCTGACCGCGGCAAACAGCGTCATCGATGAACGCAGCTTCAGATCATCAGGGGAGCCCATGATATCGTGAGCGCTGCGGTCAATGACCGAGAGGATTGCCTCGACGCAGCGCAAGAGGCGGCTGCCGAGGATCGGGTCGGAGAGATAGGCCGAAGCTTCCTCTGCGGAGCGGATCGCGTACTTCTCTGCCATAGAGGACGTCCCGAGGCCGGCAATTTGGGGGAAGACGAACCACATCCAGTGTGACCGCTTGCGGCCGGCTTTCAGCTCTGAAAGAGCCTGTTCGTATATGCCGTTCTGCGCTTCGATGAAGCGATGGAGGTCGTAATCTACGTCACCGGCCATGGCTCTTTCCCTTTTTTATGCTTCGAATGCACGTCAGACGAAAGATTCCATGCCCGGCGAAAATCGCTGGCTCTTAGCAGACCTTGTCTGCGTAGGGGCTCGTTTCACGGCAATGGCCGTACCGCTGATGATGCGGCACCAGGCTATCACCCGGAGATGCTGGCTCTTCTATGGCCGAGGTTGTCATCGGATCGGTCGCTGATGTCTGGGCCGACGGTGCTGTGAAGCCTACAAAGCTCAGCAATACGAGGGCACCCACGACCACGATCCGCTCCAGGACCGACAGCTTCTGTGCGCTGACGTGGTCGGCGTAGTCGCGTTCAGCTTCGCCGTAGCTCACGTCCTCCTTCACATGCTGGTGCACCATATCCTGGTGGCCAGAGGTCCAAGTTTCAGATTGTGTCATTTCGAGTCTCCTGCAGTGCACGGGATGCGACTTGGGAAGGCAAGCTAATGGATCGCCTGTTCGCTTCCTGCGTGCAGCACCGCATGTGTGTCTTAATTGCGGTAAATTGAAGAGGGCTAAATCAAACTCAGTGTTCACAAAATCGTACTAATCGTCGTGAAAAGCCGCGCAAGGGCTGGTCCGGCGAAATGATAGGCGGTAAATCCTCTGTGATTTCCACAGGACTCTCCCCATGGCCCCTTCTTTCGGTGCGATGTCGATCGCTCAGCTTTCCCTCCTCATCCAGGGCGGCAAGGCCGATCCGGTTGATGTTGCAGAAGCGATCTTCGATGGGATCGGGCAATATGCGGACAAGGCGGTTTTCACGGTATTGTTGCGCGAGCGGGCGATGCAGGAGGCTCGTGCGTCCTCGAAACGTATCCGTGATGGCCGCTCGCTCGGTGCCCTCGACGGTATTCCGATCGCATGGAAAGATCTTTTCGATATCGAGGGCTTGGCAACCACCGCCGGCTCGATAGTTCTGGCCGACAACACACCGGCAAGTCAGGATGCAGCGATCGTCGCCACGCTGAAGAATGCCGGCTTGGTGGGCGTCGGCCGCACCAATATGAGCGAGTTCGCTTTCTCCGGCCTCGGCATCAACCCGCATTATGGCACGCCGGAAAATCCCCACAGCAAGGATGAGCCGCGTATTCCCGGCGGATCTTCGTCCGGCGCCGGTGTGGCCGTCGCCGCCGGCCTGGTGCCGGTCGCCATGGGTACGGATACGGGAGGCTCGGTACGCATTCCAGCAGCCCTCAATGGCATTGTCGGCTACAAGGCGACGCGCGGGCGTTATGCCATGGAGGGCGTCTACCCGCTGGCGACCAGCCTCGACTCGCTCGGCCCTCTCTGCCGTTCCGTGCAGGACGCTGTCTGGATCGATGCCGCCATGCGCGGGCTGACGGCGCCGACAGTCACCCGGCAGTCGCTGAAGGGCGTTGAGATCGTCATTCCCGGGAATATCGTGTTTGATGGCCTAGGTTCGGGCGTAGCCGAAGCCTTTGAAGGCGGCGTGGAACGGCTGCGCGCTGCCGGCGCGCATATCAGTCCGATCCATATTCCAGCCTTTGAAGAAATCCTGGCGCTGCTGGCAAAACACGGCGCTCTCGTCACTGCCGAGGCCTTTGCTCTCCATCGCGAACGGCTGGCAGGGCCAGAGGCGATGCGGATGGATCATCGGGTGGTCTTGCGCACGCGACTCGGCGAGAAAACCAGTATGTCGGACTATATAGCCCTCCTTGCCGGGCGCACGCGACTGATTGCCGAAGTCGAGCAGCTTGTCGGCAACCGCTTCATCGCCTTTCCTTCTGTTGCCCATGTGGCGCCGCCGATTGCAGCACTCGAGCGCGACGACGAGCTTTTCTTCGCCACGAACGTCAAGACGTTGCGCAATACCATGTTCGGTAATTTCCTGGACTGGTGCGGCGTTTCCATTCCCTGCGGCAGGGGCGAAGCGGATATGCCGGTCGGATTCCTTCTGTCGGCATCGGCAAATCACGACGACGAACTGCTTGCCGTTTGCCTCGCAGCGGAAGCCGTCATTCGTGGAGACCGGATCTAGGCGATTGCGGCTTGATGCAGGGCGCTATTCTTGCCAAACTCCTCCCGAGGAAACGGGAGGAGATGAAAGGTGCAGGCTTTGCAGAACGGGCCGTTTGCGGTTTCCACATGGTCGCTTCACCGGATGCTGGGTGCGACCTATCCCCACAGTCCCGATCCGCAAAAAAGCGCTGCACGACAGGAGCCTTATGGGCGGGGCACAGTAAGCCTGCTCGAAGTGCCGCGCATGCTTGCCGAGCGCGGGCTTGGCCGGCTTGAGGTCTGCTCGTTCCATCTGCCGAGCCTCGACGCTTCCTATCTCGCCGAATTTCGCGATGCGCTGAAGGCCTCCAATATCCTCTTCCAGACCCTGCTCGTCGAAGATGGCGATCCCAGCAATCCGGAGACGGCGGAGCGTGACATCGGCTGGATTGCCGGCTGGATCGATATCGCAAAGGCACTCGGCGCCGAGCGCATTCGCGTTATTGCTGGCAAGCAGCAGCCGAATGAGGAGAACCTTGCGCGTTCCGCACGGCATCTGAAATGGCTTGCCGGGCAGGCAGAGGGAAGCGGCGTGCGCGTTGTGACCGAAAACTGGTTCGCTCTTCTGCCTTCGCCAAAGGAAATGAACTGGTTGCTCGACGAACTCGACGGCAAGATCGGCCTCAATGGCGACCTCGGAAATTGGGCGGCACCTGCGAAATATGAGGGGCTGGCGAATATCATGCGCCGCGCCGAAATCTGCCATGCCAAGGCCGAATACAACGCCTCCGGGCTTGATGCCGCAGACTACCGCCATTGCCTGGAAATGTGCGAAAAGGCAGGCTACGCCGGACCCTACACACTGATCTACGACTCACCGTTCTTTACGGATGAGTGGGATGGGATCCTGTTGCAGAAACGCTTCATCGAGGAATTCCTTGAGGGTGCACCGGCGCGCCGGACTGCCTAAGCCCGCTCCAGCCTGCTCTTCTCCCGCTTGCGCCAGTCCTTCGGCGTCTCGCCCGCATGCTTGAGAAAAAAACGGGAGAAATAGGCCGGGTCGGCAAAGCCCAGCCGATAGCTGATCTCCTGGACGCTTGCTAGCGTGAAGACGAGTTCGCGCCTGGCTTCGTCAACCAGTTTGCCAGCAATCAGGTCGTGCGCGGTCTTTCCGGTCATCGAGCGGACTATACGGTTGAGATGGGTCGGTGAAATGCCGATTTCCTTGGCGTAGAATGAAGCCGGCCTGTGCGAGCGGAAATGCTGCTGGATAAGACCGGTCAATCGCTCCATTCGTCGTTCGTTTTCATCGGCAGGGAACTGGCTGACATCTTCCTGGTAGGAGATTCTCGCTGTCAGCCGCAGTGCTAGAGCGACATAGGAGGCGAGAAGCTCGCTGCGACCACTCCTGCTGTTGCAGTATTCCTCTCCAAGCCGCTTCAGGCTCTGCACGAGATAGGCCGCGTCGGGATCTTCGGGATCGAGCGCTGTGAGATGCGGCATGGCAAGCCATTCGCCGAGTCTGCTGCGGTCTCCGGGAAGATGGCTGAGATTTGCACTCAGCATCGTGATGACCAAGCCATCGATATCTTTCGAAAAGCGGAAGCCGTGGTCGAGCCCGGGAGGGACAGTCACAACCGCCGGCGGCTGGATGGCGTAGGTTCGATCTCCGAAAATTGCATCGCCCGTGCCGGCATCGATGTATAATATCTGAAAGAAACTCGTGTGCCGATGCAGCTTTATTTCCCAATGGTGCAGGCTGCTCCGTGAGGGGATGGTTTCGCAGTGCAGCCAGAAATCGGGTCCTTTGCCCGATGTCTCGCCGTAGAGCTCATAAGTCGGCACATGTCTCGTCATGGGTTTCCTCCCGTTCCCATGTTCGCTTTGTGCAATTTTTCGGTGGGAAAGTCCATTGCCGCATAGGAGGTGGCAGGTCAGAGTTTAGCAAAAGACAAATTGCGGGGAGGAAGCAATTGCGCACCCAAATCGCCATCATCGGCTCGGGGCCATCAGGTCTGCTGCTCGGTCAGCTGCTGACGGGTGCGGGCATCGACAATGTCATCCTCGATCGTGTCGGCAAGGATTATATCCTCGGACGCGTTCGCGCCGGCGTTCTGGAAGAAGGTACGGTCCGCCTGCTGGAAGAGGCGAAGTCGGCTGGGCGCCTGCACGCCGAAGGCTTGCCGCATGATGGCTTTTCGCTGGCTTTCGACGGGCGCGATCATCGCATCGATCTCCACGGCCTGACCGGCGGCAAACGCGTGACCGTCTATGGCCAGACTGAGGTGACGCGTGATCTTATGGTCGCGCGGGAGGCAAGCGGCCGGCTCACGATCTATGACGCCGCCAATGTGACGCCACACGACTTCAATGGTGCGCCCTATGTGACCTATGAGAGGGACGGCGTCGCCCACCGCATCGACTGCGATTTCATCGCCGGTTGCGACGGCTTCCACGGCGCAAGCCGCAGGGCGGTTCCGGAAAAGGCAATCAGAACCTTTGAAAAGGTCTATCCTTTCGGCTGGCTTGGCCTGCTTGCCGATGTCGCGCCTGTCAATCACGAGCTCATCTATGCCAACCATCCGCGTGGGTTTGCACTCTGTTCCATGCGCTCCGCGACCCGCAGCCGCTACTACATCCAGTGTTCGCTCGATGAAAAGGTTGAGGACTGGAGCGACGATCGTTTCTGGGACGAATTGCGCCGCCGCTTGCCGGCCCATCACGCTGAAGCGCTGAAGACTGCGCCCTCTTTCGAAAAGTCGATCGCGCCGCTCCGCTCCTTCGTGGCCGAGCCAATGCGTTTCGGCCGGCTTTTCCTTGTCGGCGATGCCGCCCATATCGTGCCGCCAACCGGCGCCAAGGGTCTGAACCTTGCCGCAAGCGACGTTCATTATCTTTTCGAAGGCTTGAGCGAGTTCTACTGCGATCGTTCGAGCGCCAGCATCGATGCCTATTCGCAGAAGGCGCTTGCCCGCGTCTGGAAGGCCGTGCGCTTCTCCTGGTGGATGACGACGATGATGCATCGTTTTCCGGATACCGGTGATTTCGATCAGAAGATCCAGGAGGCGGAACTCGACTATCTCACCCATTCCCGCGCCGCCTCGACGGCGCTTGCGGAAAACTACGTCGGATTGCCGTTCTGACGGAATGATTTAAGACCGGTGCAACGCCATGGAGGGCGGCACCTTTGATACAGGGAGGAACTTAAATCGTGAAAAAACTCGTTATGGCCGCAGTCGCGGCGCTATTCCTCGGCGGAACTGCCTATGCCGATACGATCAAGGTCGGCGTAATCGGGCCGTTCTCCGGTCCGTTTGCTTTGCAGGGCAAGAACTTCAAGGCCGGTATCGATGCCTATATGGCGCTGAACGGCAACAAGGTCGGCAATGACACGGTCGAAATCGTTTATCGCGACGTGCCGCAAGCCGATCCAGCCCAATCCAAGGCGCTGGCGCAGGAACTGATCGTCAAGGAAAAGGTTCAGTATCTCGCCGGCTTCTATTTCACGCCCGACGCCATGGCAGTGACGCCGATCCTCAAGCAGGGCAATGTGCCGATGGTGATCATGAACGCCGCGACCTCGGCGATCGTCACCAAGAGCCCGCTCGTCGTGCGCACCTCCTTCACCACCTGGCAGACCTCGACGCCGATCGCCAAGGTCGCATTCGATTCCGGCGTCAGGAAGGTAATCTCCGTCGTCAGCGATTACGGCCCGGGTATCGATGCCGAAAACGCCTTCAAGGCCGGCTTCGAAAAGGCCGGGGGCCAGGTGGTCGAGGCGATCCGTATGCCGCTTGCGACCAACGACTTCAGCCCGATCATGCAGCGCATCAAGGATTCTGGCGCACAGGGCGTATTCGCCTTCCTGCCCTCGGGTCCGACGACACTCGGCTTCGTCAAGGCGTACAATGAAAACGGCCTGAAGGCTGCCGGCATCAAGTTCTTTGCGCCTGGCGACCTGACGCAGGAATCCGACCTGCCGGCGCTCGGCGATGCAGCGCTGGGTATTCAGACGACCTTCCACTATGCCGTTTCGCATGACTCTCCGGAAAACAAGGCATTCGTCGATGCGGCCACCAAGGCGATCGGCAACAAGGCAGAACTGTCGTTCCCGGCCGTGAGCGCCTACGACGGCATGTACGTCATCTACAAGATGATTGAGGCGACCGGTGGCAAACAGGATGCGCAGAAGGCCGTCGATGCGGTGAAGGGTCTCTCCTGGACGAGCCCGCGCGGCCCGGTTTCCATCGATCCGGAGAGCCGTCATATCACGCAGAACATCTACCTGCGCGAAGTCGCCAAAGCCGATGACGGGACCTACATCAACAAGGAGGTCCAGACCTTTGAAAAGCAGGGCGACCCGGGCCTTGCCGCTGCAAAGTAAGGACCATCGACTTCGAAAGGGACATACGACGGACCCGGCGGCATCTGCCGCCGGCTTCCGACGGGGTCCACCGCATCAAAGCAGGGTAATTCCATGCAGACAGTTTTCAGCATAGCCGTGGATGCGCTTGCCTATGGCATGGTGCTCTTCGTCATTTCGATTGGTCTGTCGGTGACGATGGGGTTGATGCGCGTCGTCAACCTGGCACATGGCGCCTTCGCGATGATCGGCGGTTATGTGGCCTCCTACGTCGCCCGCGACCTGGGGCTCGGTTACGCGGTCGCGATCGTTGCGGCGGTTGCAGCGACCATCATCATCGCCATTCCGATCGAGCGTTTCCTCTATCGGCGGATCTATGGCGCCCCGGAACTGACGCAGGTCCTGATGACGATCGGTATCACCTTCTGCGTCATCGGTATTGCCAACTATCTCATGGGGCCGACGCTGAAGACCATTCCGCTTGCTGCCGCGTTGCAGGGATCGGCCGATCTGGGTTTCCGCACCATTCCTATCCACCGGCTCTTTGCTATCGTCTGCGGCCTTGCCGTCGCGCTCGGGCTCTGGTTCGTGATCGACAGGACGGGTTTTGGCGTGAAGCTGCGCGCCTCGGTCGATAATGCGGCCATGGCCGCCGCACTCGGGGTGCGCACCGAGATCATCTACGCCGTGAGCTTTAGCGTTGCAGTCGGCCTTGCCGCGTTCGGCGGCGTCGTCGGCGCAGAACTGCTGCCGGTCGAGCCCTATTATGCGCTGCGCTACATGGTGACTTTCCTCGTCGTCGTCTCGGTCGGCGGTGCAGGCTCGATCCCCGGCGCTCTGATCGCCTGCCTGCTGCTCGGCGCGATCGATACAACAGGACGTTATCTCATGCCGGAATTCGGCGAATTCTTCTTCTATCTCGCGGTTATTGCCATCATCTGCATCTTTCCGCGTGGCCTTGCCGGGAGGGCGAAATGACACTCGCCATGCATGACAAGGAAATTCTTGTCCAGCGCCGCCGCAGTGCGTTGAGCCGCGATCTCTCGGGCATTGCCGTCATCATCGTTGCCGCCCTCATCGGCTATTTTGTCTTTCCCGACAATCTGGCCCTGCTGACCCGCATTATCGCCATTGCGCTTCTGGTTCTGTCGCTTGATCTCGTCACCGGTTATGCCGGCATCGCCACGCTCGGCCATGCGGCACTGTTCGGCTCTGGCGCCTATGTTGCCGGTATTCTGTCGGCCCATTACGGGATCAATGATCCGTTGCTGATGACGGTGGCAGGATTGATCGGCGGGGCGCTCGCCGGCCTTCTCTGTGGCGCCGTTATTCTTCGCGCCCATGGTCTGCCGCAACTCGTGCTGTCCATCGCACTCATCAACCTGTTCCATGAATTCGCCAACAAGGCCTCTTCCTGGACCGGCGGCAGCGACGGTCTCTCGGGGATTTCGCCCGATCCGATCTTCGGTATATTCGAGTTCGATCTATACGGCCACACGGCCTATGTGTTCGGCGTCGCGTTGCTCTTGATCGTCTTCGTGCTGTTGCGCTTGCTCGTGCGCTCGCCCTTCGGCATGCTCTGCCGAGGCATCAAGGAAGATCCTTTGCGTATTCGCGCCATGGGTGCTTCGCCGAAGGCGGCGCTTGCGAAGATGTATGTGATTTCGGGCGCAGTGGCGGGTGTCGGCGGCGCTCTGAACGCGATCTCCACACAGGTCGTCGGCCTCGATAGCCTGTCGTTCACCCAGTCGGCCGAGGCGCTGGTCATGTTGGTGCTCGGCGGAACGGGTTCGCTCTTCGGTGCGCTGTCGGGCACTGTCATCTTCATGCTCTTCGAGGATTATGTCTCGGCCGCCAATCCGTTCCACTGGCTGACGATGATCGGTGCCTTGCTGATCGCGGTCGTACTCTTTGCACCCAGGGGGCTCTACGGTACCGCCGTAGACTTCATCGGCCGCCGCAAGGAGGCCCTTCCGTGAGCGCCGTTTTCGAAGTCGCCCATCTGAAGAAGGCGTTCGGCGGCCTGACCGTCACCAATGATGTCTCGCTTTCCATGTCGCCAGGCGATCGCATCGCGTTGATCGGCCCGAACGGTGCCGGCAAGACGACTTTCGTCAATCTCGTTACCGGCAATCTGGCGCCTGATTCCGGCGAGGTGCGCCTCGCGGGCGAAACGGTGACGAAAGTGGATGCGATCGGTCGGGTGAGGCGAGGGCTCGTACGTTCGTTCCAGGTTACACGCCTGTTCCAGGACATGACGCCTGCCGAGCATGTCGCGCTTGCTGTCTTGCGCCGGAAAGGGCGCATTGGCCGCCTTATCGGTAATTTTCTGGCCATGCCTGACGTCATGGCCGAGGTTGACGAATTGCTCGACACGCTTGGTCTTGGACCGCTCATGCATCGCAAAGTCGCGGAAATCGCCTATGGTCAACAGCGGCTTCTGGAAATTGCGCTGGCGCTTGCGCTCAAGCCCAAGGTGCTGCTGCTCGACGAACCGGCGGCCGGCGTACCGCAAAGCGATACGGGTCGGATCGAACAGGCGCTGGACGGTCTTCCGGCCGATCTCGCCGTATTGATGATCGAGCATGACATGGATCTCGTCTTCCGTTTCGCCAAGCGCGTCATCGTGCTGGCCGCCGGCGCGATCATTTTTGACGGTGCGCCTGCCGAAGTGACGAAGGACGCGCGTGTCCGGGAGGCCTATCTGGGGAGCTATGCCGATGCCAGCCATGTCGCTTGAGGTCGAAAATCTCACGTCGGGCTATGGCCCGACAAAGGTGCTGGAAGATGTGTCCTTCTCGGCGCCTTCGGGCTGTCGTCTCGCCGTGCTCGGACGAAACGGCATGGGCAAGACGACGCTGCTCGCAACACTGGCTGGCCAGACGAAACGCTATGGGGGGCGCATACGGCTTGGCGAGGCGGATCTTACCGATGCACCGAGCGCTACGCGTGCGCATCACGGCCTCGGTTATGTGCCGCAGGCGCGCTGCATCTTTCCAACGCTGACGGTTGAGGAAAATCTGTTCGTCGGCCTCAAGAGGCGCCCGAAGTCGGCGCTGGAGGAGGCCTATGCGATGTTTCCGCGGCTGAAGGAGCGGCGCAAGAACCTGGGCAACCAGCTCTCCGGTGGCGAACAACAGATGCTTTCGACAGCGCGCACCATTCTCGGTCAACCATCCGTGCTGTTGCTTGACGAACCGCTCGAAGGGCTGGCGCCTGTCATCTGCGAGGAACTGATGGCCGCCTTTGCGGAGCTCGCCAAGGCCGGCGACATGTCGATTCTGCTCGTCGAGCAGCGCATCCAGAGTGCTCTCGATTTTGCCGATCGCGTCATCATCCTCGAGCGCGGGCGGCTTGCCTGGAGCGGCACGCCGGCGGAACTGTCAGCCGATCACGACACCGTAGAACGCCTGCTCGGGGTTGGCGGATTGCACTGATCACCAGGGGCTTTGGCGGAACGGGCGCGCCCAGCGTGCCGGCCAGCCGCAGATAGGCTTCCTTCGACGGCTAGGTATGGCGACCGACAATCTCGACGAGTTTTTCACGATCGCCCTTTTCCATATATTCGATCATCAGCCCGTGCTCCTCGCGGGCGCGGTTGACGAGCCTTTCATCGGCGATCGCGTGGAAGCGGATCGCATGGGCGCGTGGGGCAAGCGCGTCGATCTGCTCGGCCAGATGAGCAGGACGACGGCGACGATGATGATTGGCGTCGATATCGGGATCATCAGCCACTGGAGGATCCGCAGAAGCCCGCGCCATCGATGCGCGTCGCCGTGAAGAATTCGACCGGAGGCTGGAATAGTAGTTGCGGGAAAACAGCTCTGGTACCAGGATGAAAGCAAGATCGCCGACAGGCAGAAGTCGCAATGTATCACGAGGAAATCAAGATCGGAGATGCGGCTAGTGCGTGTTAGTTCGTCGCCCCCGACGAGCCGGATGATTACCAGGTAGATGATGCTGATCGATGGCGGCCTCATCTGACGATTACTTGAGGTCTCCATGAACGCCAATGCCAATCCGCTTCGCCGCTACCGCATCGCCTCCGTTCCGGGCGATGGCATTGGCCCCGAAGTCATCGCCTCCGGCCTCGAAGTGCTTGAGGTGTTGGCTGCCCGCAGTGGCGCCTTCGCGCTCTATATCGATCGCTATGACTGGGGCAGCGAGCGCTATCGCAAGACCGGAGCCTTCATGCCGGACAACGCCTTGTCTCTGCTGAAGGAGGCCGATGCCATTTATTTCGGCGCGGTCGGCGCGCCTGACGTGCCCGATCATGTAACGCTCTGGGGCCTGCGCCTGCCGATCTGCCAGCGCCTCGATCAATACGCCAATATTCGCCCGACCCGCATCTTCCCCGGCGTCAAAAGCCCGCTGAGGGATGTCGAGGAAGGCGATCTCGACTGGCTGATCGTGCGCGAAAATTCCGAAGGCGAATATTCCGGTCACGGCGGCCGCGCCCATATCGGCTTGCCGGAGGAAGTGGCGACCGAGACCTCAATCTTCACGCGCCGTGGCATCGAGCGCATCATGCGCTTTGCCTTCCGCGAGGCGCAGAAGCGACCGCGCAAACTGCTGACCGTCGTGACCAAGTCCAACGCCCAACGCCACGGCCTTGTCCTATGGGACGAGATCGCAGCCGAGGTCGCAAAGGATTTCCCTGACGTCACCTGGGACAAGGAACTGGTCGATGCCATGACCTTCCGCATGGTAGCAAAGCCGAAAAGCATCGATACGATCGTCGCGACCAATCTCCATGCCGACATTCTCTCCGATCTCGCTGCCGCACTTGCCGGCTCGCTCGGTATCGCACCGACGGGCAATATTGATCCCGAGCGGCGCTTCCCTTCGATGTTCGAGCCGATCCATGGTTCGGCCTTCGATATTACCGGCAAGGGTATCGCCAACCCTGTCGCAAGCTTCTGGACGGCATCGTTGATGCTGGAACATCTCGGCGAGGCGGCCGCGGCAAAGATATTGATATCGGCGGTGGAACAGGTCTGTGCCGCCGGCATTCTCACTCCAGATCTTGGTGGCAAGGCAACCACAGCGGATGTCACCCGCGCCGTATGCGAAGCGCTGCGAGGATCGAACTTCGCCCCCAATGACGAGAATATTCCGGCCGTCTGATTCCGGCGGCTCGTTTCATGGAAGGTATCCAGTCATGATCAACAGACTTTCGGGCTACAAGCTCCGCCGCCCGGCGCTTTTCCGCGAAGCAAATTATATCGGCGGCCAGTGGGTGCAGGCCGATAGCGGTCGCACCTACAACGTCACCAATCCCGCCACCGGCGAGGTGATCGGCACCGTGCCGGCCATGAGCGCGGTCGAGACGAACCGTGCGATCGATGCCGCCTACAAGGCGCAGAAGGCGTGGGCAGCGCTGACGGCCGAACAGCGCGCCAACCACCTCTGGAAGCTCGCCGAGTTAATGCACGAGAACCTTGAGGACCTTGCGGCAATCATGACGATCGAGCAGGGCAAGCCGCTCTCGGAAAGCCGCGGCGAAATCGTCTATTCCGCAAGCTTCATCGAGTGGTTTGCCGAAGAGGCAAGGCGCGTCTACGGCGATACGATTCCCTCGCCCGTTCCGGGCCGCCGTCTCATTGTTCAGAAACAGCCGATCGGCGTTTTCGCGGCGATCACGCCTTGGAATTTCCCCTCGGCGATGATCACACGCAAGGCCGGTCCCGGCTGGGCGGCAGGCTGCACTGGCATCCTCCGTCCGGCGAGCCAGACGCCCTATTCGGCGCTGGCGCTCGCTGTGATGGCGGAAGAAGCAGGCTTTCCGGCCGGTGTATGCAATGTTATCACCGGCCCTTCGTCAGAAACGGGGCCTGCAATCACCGGCAGCCCCAAGGTGCGCAAACTGACCTTCACCGGCAGCACGGCCGTCGGCGCAAAGCTGCTCGCCGAATGCGCACCCACCATCAAGAAGACCAGCATGGAGCTCGGTGGCAACGCACCCTTCATCGTCTTCGACGACGCTGATCTCGACGAGGCGGTCAAGGGCGCCATAGGCTCCAAGTTCCGCAATACCGGGCAGACCTGCGTCTGCGCCAACCGCATTCTTGTACAGGACAAAGTGTATGACGCCTTCGCCCACAAGCTCGCAGCAGCTGTTGCCGAACTGAAGCTCGGCGATGGCATGGAGGAGGGTGTCACCCTCGGTCCGCTGATCGATGAAGCTGCGGTCAAGAAGGTCGAAACGCATGTCGAGGATGCCGTCAAACACGGCGCGAAAATCGTGTCCGGTGGTAAGCGCGATCGGCGCGGCGGCAATTTCTATCTGCCCACCATCCTCTCCGATGTCTCCCGCGACGCGGAAATCTTCTACGACGAAACTTTCGGTCCGGTCGCCCCGCTTTTTCGCTTCAAGACGGAAGAAGAGGCGATCGATATGGCGAATGATACGCCCTTCGGTCTCGCCGCCTATTTCTACGCTCGCGACGTCGGCCGCATCTTCCGGGTTGCCGAGGCCCTGGAATTCGGCATTGTCGGTATCAACGAGGGACTCATCTCGACGGCGGTCGCTCCTTTCGGCGGCATGAAGCAGTCCGGCATCGGCCGGGAAGGTTCGAAATACGGCATTAAAGAGTTCCTCGAGGTCAAATACATGGCCATTGGTGGCCTTTCGAACTGAGGAGAATCCATGAGTGCAGCTGACATCGACGGCTTCGCAGCCCGGATCAGAACCGCTGAAAGCCAGATGATTTCCGCCTGGGTGGGTATTCCCGATCCACTGCTGGTCAATCATCTGGCCCAAGAAGCCTTCGATGCCGTCGTGCTCGACATGCAGCATGGGATGTGGGACCTCCCGTCGGCTGCAGCCGCTGTGAGCCATGTGCGCGTGGCAGGGAAGCCCGCGGTTGCCCGCATTCCGGTTGGCGATTTCGCCTCCGCCTCTCGCCTGCTGGACGCTGGCGCCTCGGGCATCATCGCCCCGATGATCAATTCGGCCGAGGATGCGAAAGCCTTCATCAAAACCACCAAGTATCCGCCTGTTGGAGAGCGCAGCTGGGGTCCTTCGCTGGCGCTCAACCATACCGGCCTCTCGGCCGACGACTATCTGAAGAAGGCCAATGATGTGACGGTTGCCATGGCCATGGTTGAGACGCGCGCGGCACTCGAAGCGATTGACGACATCCTTGGCGTGCCCGGCATCGATGGCATCTTCATCGGCCCTTCTGACCTCTCCATTGCGCTGTCAAACGGCGATCAGGTGGCCCCGAACGCCGCCGAGATCGACAGCGCCATGCAGCATGCCGTTGCCCGTTGCCGCGCACATAGAAAATTCGCCTGCGCTTTTGCTGGTGACGGCGAGCGCGCCGGCGAGCTTTTGAAATTCGGTTTCGCCTTTGTCATCGCCGGTGCCGAGACCGCGCAGTTGCGCTCCGGTGCCCGCAGGGCGATCAACGCAGCCCGGAAGATTGCTTCCGGCGGCTGATCTGTCCCAGCCCTTTACAGAGCAGCGCCAAACGTCACGCGATCATATAGCCGCCATCAACCGGCATGGAGATGCCGTTGACCATCGCCGCTTCGTCCGAGAGCAGGAAGAGGATCACCTCCGCCACGTCCTCAGACTCTGCGAACCGTCCGACCGGGATGCGGTTCAGCATGCCGGCGGCCTTTTCGGGGTCGCTCCAGGCTTTGATCGCCATCGGCGTCAGCGTCACGGTCGGATGCACGCCATTCACGCGGATGCCCTGCGGCGCCAGCTCCTTGGCCATGACGCGCGTCAGGCCATCGAGGCCGCCTTTCGAAGCGCAATAGGCTGCATGATCCGGAATGCCGACGAAGGCGGCGACGGAGGAGACATTGACGATGGCGCCGTGGCGACCTTCCTTTATCAAGGAGCGAGCATACTCCTGTGCCACGATCATCGGAGCGCGTGTATTGACTGCGATCAGATGATCGAAGGCTTCGATCGTGGTTTCGAGGAAGGACTGCAACTCAGTCGTTCCCGCGCAGTTGATGAGGAAGTCCGCTGGAAGTGCGGCACACGCGGCCTCCCGCGTCGCCTTCGCATCGGCAAGATCGACCTGAATGGCCTGACAGCCTAGGTCCTCGCGGAGCGAGACGACGTCGTCAGAACTTCTAGTCAGTGCCGCGACCTTAGCGCCGCGCTTGACCAATATCTCTGCAACAACGCGACCGATGCCTTTGCCGGCGCCGGTGACGATTACTTTTTTGCCTTCGAAATTCATATGCTCCTCGCCTTACAATCGCTGTCCCGTTGTCTGATCAAAGATGTGAACGCGGCGTGGATCAATATGAAAACGCAGCACCTTGCCGGGTGTGACTTCGATGCGCTCGCGAATGAGGGCGTCGATCGGCGCGCCGCCTACACGGCCAAAGATCAGCGTTTCGGAACCTGTTGGCTCATAGACCGACACGTCGACAGGAATGCCGTCGTCACCGATGGTGATGTGCTCCGGACGAATGCCATAAGTGACGGCCTTGCCGTCTTCGGCATTCACGCGATCTACGGGCAGGACAATGCCTTGATCCGTGACAACGACCTGTTTTCCGTCCCGTGTTGCGATCCGGCCCTGGAGGAAGTTCATCGACGGGCTGCCGATGAAGCCGGCGACGAAGAGATTGGCGGGGAAGTCGTAGAGCTCGAGCGGTTTTCCCACCTGCTCCACCCGTCCGTCACGCATGACGACGATTTTGTTTGCCATCGTCATGGCCTCGATCTGGTCATGCGTGACATAGACGGTGGTGGTCTTCAGTCGCTGGTGCAGTTCCTTGATCTCGACGCGCATAGTGACGCGAAGCTTGGCATCGAGATTCGATAGCGGCTCGTCGAACAGGAAGACCTGCGGGTCGCGCACGATCGCTCGGCCCATGGCGACGCGTTGCCGTTGGCCGCCCGACAGCTGTTTCGGATAGCGGTCGAGATAGCGCGTCAGGTCGAGGATTTCGGCCGCCCTGCCGACCTTCTCGTCAATTTCCGACTTTGGCCGTTTTGCCATCTTCAGCGGAAAGCCCATGTTTTCGGCGACCGTCTTGTGGGGGTAAAGCGCGTAGCTTTGGAAGACCATGGCGATGTCACGTTCCTTGGGCGGAGCGTTGGTGACCACGCGCCCGCCGATCCTGATATCGCCGCTGCTGACGGTCTCGAGACCGGCGATCATGCGCAGCAGCGTAGACTTTCCGCAGCCGGAGGGGCCGACCAGCACGACGAATTCGCCATCCTCGATATCGACGCTGACGCCGTGCATGACCTGAAGAGCGCCATATCTCTTGGTGACGTCGCTGACCTGTACGTTTGCCAATGTCGTTTCTCCCTAATGCAGCACGGCTTGCGTCTTGATAATGTCGATGAATCTCACCGGCTCACCCCTTCCAGATGATATAGGCGCCGAGCACGGCGGAGATCGCCGCTGCAAACCAGACCGAAAGCCCGAACGGTTCGACGAACCGCATCCAGAACAGGGAGAGGGCAACCCAGATCACCACCGAGATGAACAGTCGGTCGAACCAGTTCATTTCGATCGGCAGGAAGCCTGGTTGTTCTTCATTATTTCCAGAATCCGCAGCCATCTCGCTATCCTTTCACTGCGCCGAAGGTCAGGCCGGCAACGATGTGACGCTGCACCACCGAGAAGACGATGAGCGCCGGGATCAATGTCAGCATGGAGATCGCCGCCATGATGCCCCAGGCGGTACCTGTTGTCGTGACGTATTCCGAAAGGCCGGTCGTGAGCGTGCGGGCGTTGAAATTGGTGAGGGTGGCGGCAAGCAGATATTCGTTCCACGCAAAGACCCACGTGAGGATCAGCGTCACCGCAAGCCCCGGCCGTGCCAGTGGGAAAACGATGTCATAGAGGACCATCCAGGGGCTTGCGCCATCCACATAGGCGGCCTCGTCAAGTTCCTTCGGAATCCCTTCGACAGTCGGCCGGAGTGTCCAGATGGCGAAGGGAAGATTGAAGGAGCAATAGACCAGGATCATGCCGAGCCTCGAATCCGCCAGCGAAAAGTCGCCGATCCTGTAGACCTGCGTCAAAAGCAGGAAGAGGGGCAGCAGGAAGACGGCCGGCGGCGCCATACGGTTGGTAATCGTCCAGAAGAAGATGCTTTCCTTGCCCGCGAGATCGAAGCGCGTGAGCGCGTAACAAGCGAGAAAACCAAGGGTCGTCACCAGGACCGCGTTTCCAGACGAGATGACCAGCGAATTGATCATATATCGCCGCAAGGTCTCGTTCGTCAGCACGTCCTGATAATTCTTCCAGAAGAAGCTCCGCAGTACGACGTCAGGCGTCGAGAACAGATCGAAGGGCTGCTTCACAGAGATGACGAAGAGCCAGTAGATCGGGAACAGGGTTGCAAAGCTGATCAACGTCCACAGAAGAACGGGAAGCCAGGGATTTTGTCTCTTCATCGCATCAGCCCCTCTTTGTGCGTGGCGCAATCAGGCCGACATAGAGCAGCCAGCAGACGACGATGGTGAGGTAGAGCACGATGACGGAGATTGCCGAACCGTAACCATAGTTCGTTTTTGGGAAGACTTCCCTGAAGATGTGGACGCCGATGTAACGTGTCGCTGATCCGGGCCCCCCTCCCGTCAGCATCAGGACTTCGTCGACCGTGCGCAGCGCATCCATGAGCCGGATGAACACTGTGGCAAGCAGGGCAGGGCGGATCAGCGGAAGCGTGATGTGCCAGAAGATCTGGCTCTTGCCGGCGCCATCGATCTGCGCCTGCTCGAAAGGATCCGGCGGAAGCGAAACCAACGCGGCGATCAGCGATAGGGTGACCAGCGGTGTCCAGTGCCAGACGTCCATAATGATGGTGATGACAAACGCCGCGACAGCGCTTTGGCCGATGTTCAGGTCGTAGCCGAACCAAGTTCGCAGCAGATATGGGATGATGCCGATCGACGGCGTCGTCATCAGCTTCCACACTGATCCGACGATGATGGGCGCCATGATCAGAGGAAGGGTGTGGATAGTGCGGAAGAAGGCCTTTCCGGGAAAATCCTTCATCAGCGCCTGCGCGAGCATATACCCGAGAACAAGTTCGGAAACGACGGCGAAGAAGACGAAGGCGATGGTGACGCCGAGCGAGGCCAGGAATTGCTGGTCAAAGACGAGGCTGCGGTAGTTCGACGCCCAATTGAAGACCATCAGCGGATTTGCGGCGAATGGATTCCATTGATGGAACGAAACCCAGACGACGTAGATGAAAGGAAAGATGCCGAAGAGCCCGAGGATCAGGATCGTCGGTGACAGCAGTAGCCATCCGAACTTTTGTGAATGCATTGCCTCATCCTCTTTGGCACCTGTTAGGGCCGCCTATCGGGCAGGGAAAGGAGCGGGCCGCCAGCTAAGACGACCCGCCAAGGTGGGGAGGATGACTTATTTGCGATAGCCGAGCGACGTGAGTTCCTCTTCCGTCTTGGCAGCCATCTGGTCGAGACCCGCGTCTGGCGCGATCTTGCCGGTGAGAATGTCGAAGAAGATCGGCAGGGTTGCCTCACGCAACTGGGCGTGGAACGGATACGGAGGAGCGCCGGCGAAGAGTTTGCCTTCATCCTTCAACATTGTGTAGAAACCGCCGAGTTTGACGTCCATAGCCTTGACTTTCGGATCGTCGAAGGTCGCCTTGTTGGTGATGCGCGGAGCGGCAATCGCCCAGTCCGGCTGGACGTCGTTCTGGCCCATGAACTGAAGAAAGAGCAGGGCTGCTTCCTGGTTCTTGGACGTCACCGGCAGGCCGAAGGCGCCGCCGTCATAATAGCCGATATAGCCCTTTCCGGATTTTGCATCTTCCAGCACGCCCGGTTCAAGCGGCGGCAATGCAAAACCGACCTTGTCGACCACTTTCGACTGAGCGGGGTCGCTGGCGATCCATGCCGCGTTCTCGCCGTAGATCAAGCCTTGGGCGACGCGGCCGGCAGCGAAGGTCGTTGCGGTTTCCGTCCAGGTCGATTGGGTCGATTCCGGTGGAGCGATGTCGCGCAGGTGCAGCCAGTATTTCAATGCGGCTTTTGCCTTGTCGCTGTTCATCGAGCCACCGTGCTCGACGGTTGCTGCGTAGTTGTTGCTGGCGTCGATGCCCCAGTTGTAGACGCCGAAGGTCGGCGCGATGGATTCGAAATATTCGTACCAGGATGCGGCATGGCCTGTATGGGCCTGGGCGGTGGTGCCCCAAAGCTGAAGACCATTATCCTTGCCGTATTTGGTGAAGAATTCGGCGATCTGCGTGTAATCCTCATGCGTGGTCGCCGGCTTCAGGTCTTTGCCGGTTTCCTTCTTGAAGGCTTCCTTGATCTTCGGATCGTCAAAAAGGTCCTTGCGATAGAGATAGGTCTTCAGGAACGCTTCCATTGGTACGCCAAAGAGATCGCCCTTCTTGTCCTTGAAATAGTCGGCAAAGCTGGTGAAGTTTGCATCGTCATAGGTCGGCGCCTTCAGATCCGGCTTGTCCTTAAGCGTCTGGGTAATGTTGACGAGGAAGTTGCGAGACAGATACGAATAGATGATGTCCTGCTCGATGTAGACCATGTCATAGATGCCGGTCTTGGCCTCCATGTCTTTGATGGCCTTGTCGTACATCTGATCCCAGGATGTCGTCTCGATTTCGACCTTGATGCCGGTCTTTTTCTCGAATTCCGGAGCGAGCACATCCTTGATGTAGTTGGACGGCGGCGTGCTTTCAGTCACGCCATGCAGGGTCACGCCCTTGAATTTGGCACCGGCATCGGACCAGAAATCCGCCCAGGCCGGCGAAGCGGCGGTGGCGAGGCTGAGCGTCAGCGCAAGGGCGCTGGCCTTCAAAGCATAATTCATTGTCAATCCTCCCAGATAGCAGCGAGATCATGTCGCCAGGCCATGGTTTAGACGAAAAACGCCGCGTGCGCAATATTTGTTGTCCAAACCTGCAAATGTGCATCCTATCTCGTTGATTTAGACCGAAACATTTTTATCCTTCTCGCTCACAGTGAGATGCGTGGAATAAAAATGTTGCGCTGCAATACGTTGTCGTGAAGAGACGAAAATTTCGAATCGCATATTTATTTGTTGCTTCACCATACTAAATGGCATAGCAGTTTTGCGATCAAATGCGTTTTTTGGAGGAAAATGGTCATGCGTCGGTTGGGTATCCATTCATTTGTATGGACAGGCGGCCAAACCCAGGAGGGGCTGGAAATGGCCCTCAACAAGACTGCCGAACATGGATACCGCACCATTGAATTCGCCTACCTGCGCCCCGAGAGGTTCAATCTCGATCGCCTGGCGAAGCTCGCGCAGTCGCTCGATGTCGAGATCGGAGTGACGATGGGCCTGCCGATCGACAAGGATATTTCAAGCGAGGACGTTGCAGCGGTATCCGCCGGCAAGCAGATGCTGGCCGATGCCGTACGCGCCGTACGCGACATCGGTGGAAACAAGCTCGGCGGAATCCTTTATTCCGCGCACACCAAGTACAACCGCCAGCCGACGAAGAAGGGCTGGGACAATAGTGTGGCGGCTATCGCCGCGACAGCCGACATTGCCAGGGATGCGGACGTCGATCTCGTCCTGGAGATCGTGAACCGCTTCGAAACGAACCTTCTGAACACGACGGCCCAGGGCCTGAAATTCATTTCCGAGACCGGATCGGGCCATGTCCAGCTGCATCTCGATACGTTCCACATGAATATAGAGGAAGCAAATCCGGCCGCTGCAATCCGACTTGCCGGTGACAAGATCGGTTATTTCCATATCGGCGAGAGCAACCGCGGCTATCTTGGCGATGGCGTCATCAATTTCGACCTCATCTTCGATGCGCTGCTCGATATCGACTACAAGCGCGACATCGTGTTCGAAAGCTTTTCTACTACCGTTGTCGATGAGGGTCTTTCACTTGCCTGCGCTATATGGCGCGATACCTGGACGGACAATGATCCGCTGGCCGCCCACGCCAAACGCTACATCGAACTGAAATACGAAGAAGCAAAACGACGCCGCGTCACGAACGCACGCCCCTGATAAACCTTCTGACGATCTGCTTCGTAAGTGTAGGCTGGAGCAGTCGATTTGAAGGAAAGTAAACATGAACGACACGGTCTCCATCGGAAGCTCACCGCGCAGGATCAGGCAAAACAATATCGTCGCAGCTCTGCGGACGATCTACAGCCATCGTCGCCTGAGCCGGGCCGATCTGGCCCGCAAGCTCGGGATGAACCGTTCGTCATCAGGGGAGATCGTTGCCGAACTGACGGAAGGCGGCTTTGTCCAAGAGTCGGAGGAAACCAGCAATCAGCGCGCGGGACAGTCCCGCGCCGGCCGGCCGGGAATCATGCTCGAACTCATTCCAGGCGCCGCGTTCTTCGTCGGTATCGAGATCGGCGTCGAGCACATATCGGCTGTCGTCGTCGATCTGTCTGCGGATGTCAGGGTCTGTCGCAAGCTGGCCTTCCAAACGCCGTCATCGACCGTGGAGGAGGCGGTGGCGCGCGGCGTCGCGCTGATCACGGATGCTATGACGGAAGACATGCTGCAGCGTTGCAAGGGGTTCGGCATATCGACACCGGCGCATATCCGGCCGGATGGGCTTGTCACGCTCGCGCCGATCATCGGCTGGCGGAATGTGCCGCTGAAGGAGATCGGCCGGAGCGCCTTTCCGGCGGAGGTGCCGATCACGGTGGAAAATGACGCCAACGCCTTTGCGATCGGCGACAGTTATCGTCACGGCGTTGCGGGCGTGACGCTATTTCTGCTGATGGAGACTGGCGTCGGCGGCGGGATCATGATCGATGGCAAGCTTTTTCGCGGCGGTCATGGCCTTGCGGGCGAAATCGGCCATACGCTGGTACCGGGAAGCGGCGGGCAGAAATTCGAGCAATTGATCGGTCGCGAGGTGCTGATCAGGCAATATAGGCAAGCGACCGGACGGGCTGACGCCGATCTGCAGGAGTTCCTGGCCGACGTCCGCGATCGCGTTCCGGATGCGGTGAACATCGCGGAGACATGGTCGCGGCATCTTGCCTATGCGCTGCTGCAGGCCTGTCGCCTGCTCGACCCGGACCGGATCGTGCTCGGTGGCTCCGTCGCATCGCTTTATCCGATGGTGGCCGCCCGCGTGGCGGTCCACATGTCGGAGGGCCAGAACATTCCTTTTCCGACTCCCAAGATCGTCGTTGATGACGATGCGGAGTTCGGTTCCGCCTTCGGGGCGGCATGCATGCTACACCAACGCTTCCTCTCCCTCGAAAACGAGGAATTCGGTGGTGAAGACGGCGCGTTACAACGATCAACGGCAATTTATTGAGTTCTATCGAAAGCGGAATTGCAATGGCTTCAATCTTGGCCCCGGATCATCTTGGTCCCACGGTTTGCGTCGGCGAGATCCTGGTGGAGATCATTGCCACGACCGACGGAGACGGTTTTCTCGAAGCGCAACCGCTCGTCGGACCGTTTCCTAGCGGAGCGCCGGCGATCTTCATCTCGCAATGCGGCCGGCTCGGCGGCTCGGCGGCAATGGTGGGGGCGGTCGGCGACGACGATTTCGGCCGTGTCAATATCGATCGGCTCAAGCGCGACGGCGTCGATGTGTCGACAATTGCCGTCGATCCAGACTATCCGACCGGCAGCGCCTTCGTCCGTTACCGCAAGGATGGCTCCCGCGACTTCGTCTACAATATCGCCAGGTCTGCGGCCGCTCGCTTCGGATGGTCCCAAGGCGTCAACGATCTCTTCCATCGCAGCGGACATCTGCATGTGATGGGCTCGGCTCTCTCCGTTCCGAGCGCCCGGGACGTGATCGACAGGGCGGTCGAGATCGTGAAGGCACGCGGCGGTACGCTCTCGATTGATCCGAATATTCGCAAGGAACTGCAGCTCGATCAGGACACTGAGCGCCGATTTGCGCAGCTTGTCGCTGCCGCCGATCTCCTACTGCCATCTGGGGAAGAGCTTGAGCGGGCGGCAGGCGTGCCCGGCGAAGCCGAGGCGATCGGTCGTCTGTTCGGCATCGGCGTGAAGGAAATCGTGCTGAAGCGCGGAGCTGATGGCGCGACCTATTTCGGCAGAGACGGAGAGCGGATCGACGCTCCCGCTTTTCTGGTCGAGGAGGTCGATCCGACGGGCGCCGGTGATTGCTTCGGTGGGGCGTATCTCACCTGCCGCCGGCTCGGAATGTCTCCGCAGGAGGCCCTGATCTATGGTTCGGCTGCGGGCGCGCGCAATGTAACGATCCGCGGTCCGATGGAAGGGGCCGGCACGCGCCAGGAACTTGATGCGTTTATCGCTTCAACGGAAAGGCGCGTCTGATGCGGATAGCACTCAGCGAACTGGCTTCCCTCAGGGCACAGGGCCGTCCCGTCGGTATCGCTTCGATCTGCTCAGCCCATCCGATCGTGTTGCGGGCAGCACTGCGTTACGGGCGAGATCACTCAGGCACCGTGCTGATCGAGGCGACCTGCAACCAGGTCAATCATCTGGGCGGCTACACCGGCATGACCCCTTCAGATTTTGCGGCGCTCGTACAGCGTATCGCCAAAGAAGAGGGATGTCCGGACGATCTCATCATGCTTGGTGGCGATCATTTGGGGCCGAATCCCTGGCGGGATAAGCCAGCGGAAGTGGCCATGGCGGAAGCTGAGAGGATGGTAGCTGCCTATGTCGATGCCGGCTTCCAAAAGATCCATCTCGATGCATCGATGGGCTGCATGGGCGAGGCTGCAGCGCTGGACGACGAGACGACAGCCCATCGCGCTGCGCGGCTTGCCGCTGCTGCCGAGGCTTCGGCAAAACGAGCAGGTGGCACGATGCCGCTCTATGTGATCGGCACCGAGGTTCCTCCGCCCGGCGGCGCGGATCACGCGCTGACCATGATCGAGCCGACATCGGCCTCCGCCGCGAGGCGGACAATCGACATTCATCGTCGAGTCTTCACCGAGGCCGGTCTGGCGGAGGCCTTTGCGCGTGCCATCGGGCTCGTGGTGCAGCCGGGTGTCGAGTTCGGCAACCACAACGTCATCCGCTACGACCGGAGCAGGATCGACGCATTGAAGCAGGTGCTCGAGGACGAGCCGCAATTCGTATTCGAAGCCCATTCCACTGATTACCAGGGGATCGCTCCGCTGACGGCGCTCGTCGAAGATGGGTTCCCTATTCTCAAAGTCGGGCCGGAACTGACCTTCGTGCTACGCGAAGCCCTCTATGGACTGGATCTGATTGCCTCTGATCTCGTGCCTGATTATGGCGAGCGTCCTCTTTACGCTGCGATGGAGGCCTTGATGCTGGCGCATCCGGAGAACTGGAGCCGTCACTATCACGGCACCGAAGACAGGCAGCGCTGGCTTCGGCACTATTCGCTGTCGGATCGCATCCGATACTATTGGGCGTCCGAAGAGGCGCAATCGGCAGTCGCGCGCCTTTCTGACGCGCTTGCCGGAAAATCCGTGCCTCTCCCGCTATTCTGGCAACACATGCCGGAGGCTGAGCGGTTTTCCGAAGCACCGCTGGATCCTGAGGAGGTTCTGATCTGGCGAGTAACGAAGAGCCTTGCCGAATATCACGCAGCATGCGGCGCAGGTAGATAGAGCCGCACAACCGAGGAGGAAAGAATGAACGAGTTGAAGGGAAAGGTCGCTGCGATCACAGGCGCGGCATCGGGTATCGGAATGGCGTCGACGGAGGCGATGATTGCCGCCGGTGCCACGGTCGTTCTCGTCGATCGCGACGAGAAGGCGCTGAAGTCGGCCTGCGAGCGCCTCGGTACACAGGCGATTCCACTCGCTTTGGATCTCCTGGATACCGACGCGTGCGCCGGGCTTCTCGACCGCGTGCTGTCGAAGGTAGGCCAGCTCGACATCCTGCATGCCAATGCTGGTACCTATATCGGCGGTGATCTTGCGGATGCCAATCTCGACGCGATCGACCGTATGTTGAACCTCAACGTCAACGTCGTCATCAAGAATGTCCGCACCGTCATTCCGCACATGATCGAACGTGGCACCGGCGATATCGTTGTCACAAGTTCGGTAGCCGGCCATGCCCCTGTTCCCTGGGAACCGGTCTATTCGCCGTCGAAATGGGCGATGCATTGCTTCGTCCAGACGATGCGCCGCCAGCTTCTGAAAAGTGGCATTCGCGTCGGCTCGGTTTCGCCTGGTCCTGTCATCAGCGCGCTGCTTGCCGACTGGCCGGAGGAGAACCTGCGCAAGGCGAAGGAGGCCGGTGCCCTGATCGAGCCGAAAGAAGTAGCAGACGCCATCATGTTCATGCTGACGCGTCCGCGTAATGTGACGATCCGCGACATCGTCGTTCTTCCAAGCGCATTCGACATCTGAGGAGCGAAATCATGAGCTATCAGGAAAAATTCCGCGTCGAGGGGGAACGGGCGGTTGTCACTGGCGGTGGACGCGCCATCGGGCTTTGCTGCGCCCACGCGCTCGCTGAGGCGGGTGCCGCCGTCGTCGTGATCGAGCGTAACGAAGCCGACGCAGAGGAAGCGCTGGCGCTGAAGCACAAAGGCTATGACATTGAGCTGCGGCTGGGTGACGTCACCGATTCAGCGCGCATGGAGGCGATCGCCAATGAGCTTGCCGATGGCGGACGGCCGGCAACGATCCTGGTAAACAATGCGGGGATCGGCAAGAGCGGCGTCCCGTCAGAAGACGTCACCGACGCCGACTGGTTGCGAATGATGGACGTCAATGTCAATGGCGTCTTCTGGTGCTCGCGCTCCTTCGGCCGTCACATGGTTGCGATGAAACGCGGTGCGATCGTCAATCTCGGTTCGATGTCCGGTATTATCTGTAACCGGCCGCAGCCGCAGACTCCCTATAATGTTTCAAAAGCGGCGGTGCATCACATCACCCGGTCGATGGCCGCCGAATGGGCTCAGCATGGCGTCAGGGTCAATGCCGTCGCGCCGACCTATATCGAAACGCCGATGGTTGCGGCAGTCGAAGCCAATCGCGAACGGATTCCGATCTGGCTCAACGATACGCCGATGGGACGAATGGGCACGCCTGAGGAGGTTGCAAGCGCAGTTCTCTTCCTTGCATCCGGTGCGGCAAGCCTGATGACGGGCGCAATCGTCAGCGTCGACGCAGGGTTCACCTGCTGGTAGCTGCGATATTGTTCGCAGGCGCCGTGTCCTCAGCGACTGTATTGCAAGCCCATCTTCCTGTGGGGCTACTGGTTCCAGGCTTTTAAATGCTTCCGCGGATGGCTCCGTCAGCGGAAGCAGGAAATATTTATGGCGCGGAATCTTCAAAGGTATTCAGTGACGCGCCTTTATGATTGTGATGACGAATAGCTGGCTTGAGCTTTCGCCGCTCGTGGCCGGTATGACGCAATCACGGATCACTCAATGCCGAAATTCCTCTTCGCTTCGATAGTCTCACGTATCAACCTCGCGATCGGTCTTCGACTGCTTGCTCTTTCGCTTGGACTGCTGATCTCCGTGGCTGCGGGTCATGCCGAGAATATCCTGCGTATTCCCTATTCGTCTGATATCGGCACTCTGGATCCGGATAACGGTTTTGAGGTTGCCGGACTGACGGCGCTCGACAGCGTTTATGAAGGTCTCGTCAAATATGAAGCGAGCTCGACGAAGATCGTCGGGTCACTCGCAAAGAGCTGGGAAATGTCCGGCGATGGCCTGGCCTATACGTTTCACCTCGTCCACGGCGTCAAGTTTCACGACGGTACGATCTTGAACGCCGATGCGGTGGTCACCTCATTCAAGCGCCGACGCGACGGCGGCTTTGTGCAGAATTATACGCTCGCCAACGTCGCGGATATCGCAGCACCGGACAGTTCCACGGTGGTCATCACGCTGCGTCATGCGCAGCCTTCCTTCATGGATAGTCTTGCAGGTCCATGGGGACCGAAGATCATCAGCTCTGCAGTCCTTTCCGATCATGCCAAGGGCGACTTTGCGACGGGATGGCTGACCGATCACGCGGTTGGGACCGGGCCTTTCAAGCTCGCCGAATTCAAGCGCGGTGAGCGATATGTGCTCGAGCGAAACGAGGACTATTGGGGCGCCAGACCTTTTTTTGGCAAGGTGGAATTTCCGGTCATCCCGGATATCGGCCAGCAAATTCTCAAATTGAAGGCTGGCGAGATCGATGCCGTACCGGCCAATTTCCCATTCGCGCAGCTCGGCAGCCTGCCGGCCGATCTGGAAATAACGTCGGCTCCCAGCATGACACAATACGAGGCCTTCATTAAGCCTGGATCGCCGCTCGACGATGCCGAAGTTCGCAAGGCTGTTCTGACCGCGATCAACCCAAATTTGTGGGCGAAGGATGCCTTCGGGCAATATGCGCATGTCTCGAAATCGCTTTATCCAAACATCATGCTTAATCCCGGCCAGCCAGTGCAGTTTCCGACGGATATCGAGGCAGCGAAGTCTGCCATCGCCAGGCACGGATCAGTCATCCTCACCATTGGGCTCTACAGCGCCAATCCGAGCTATGGGCGCATCGCCGACCTGATGATCGCCGGGCTGTCGCTGATCGGCGTCCAGGCCACTTCGCATATAATGCCGCCGGGGGCGGCTTATGCCATGAAGGGCGATCCGGCAGCTCCTGACATGCTGCTGATCATCGCTTCCCCGGATGCGGCTCACCCCGACAATCAGGCAAAGGCCTTCTTCACAAAGGATGCGCCGCTCAATCTTTACGGCAGTACGCTTCCGGAAGCCGATGCCGTCGTTGCCGAAGGGGCCTCAGCGGTGGATCTTGCTGCGCGCAATGCGTTCTATGAAAAAGCGGGCCAAATGTATTTCGATGCGGGCCATTTCATTCCGCTCGTCGATGTCGACGACGTGGTTGTCCATCGCAAGGGGCTGAAGGATCTGGGACTTCGTCCGGTGTTTCCGAGAGGCAGCATCGACTATTCGCGCGTGAGGCGCTGATGGCAGAGCGTGTGGCTTCCGGCGAGGTCCGTGGCTGCAATCCCAACTGCGGGGAATTGAAGAGGTCATGATCAAAGCTGCGCTCTCCATTGTCGATCTCAGTGTCGTCTTGCGACAAAACGGTCGCGATAATCTGGTGCTCGACCGTATCAACTTGGAAGCAATGCCGGGCGAGATCATCGCTGTCGTTGGCGAAAGCGGCTCCGGCAAATCCACGCTCGGAACTGCAATTCAGGGGCTGCTGCCGGCCTTCAGCGAGCCCAAAGTCACCGGCTCCATTCGTCTTGCGGGCACAGAGATCGTTGGCGCGAGGCCAGCGGTGCTGTGTGCAGCCCGCCACCAGCTCGTGCGCACCATTCCACAAGATCCGATGGGTGCGCTAAACCCCACAATGACGATCCGTCATCAGCTCAGGGAATCGGCTGGCGGCGACGACACTTTCATCCGAGATTGGCTAGACCGGGTCGGGCTTGCAGATGCGGACGCCATATTGGATGCATTTCCGCATCGTTTGTCCGGCGGACAGCGCCAACGCATCCTGATCGCAATGGCGTTGATGGCGCGACCAAAAGTGCTAATTGCCGATGAAGTGATCACCGCCCTCGACTTCGCCTTGCAGGATCAGGTTCTCGAACTGTTACGTGAGGGTGCACGAGAGCACCAGATGGCCGTCCTGTTCATCACCCATAATCTGGCCGCGGCAGCCTCGCTCGCCGATCGCATATTTGTGCTCTACAGGGGACGCGTTGTCGAGTTCGGCAGAACAGATGACGCGCTGACCAATCCGCGCCACCCCTATCTGGCCGGCCTGCTGGCGACACAGTTCGATTTCGAAACGGATCGTCGTCGTTTGCTACCCACCTTGCCGGTGGAGCAGACGCAGTTTGCCAATCCCGAAAACGCCTGTTGTTACGCTGCCCGCTGTCCTGTCATGAGGGGTGAATGCATAACCGGGCGGCCCGAGCTCCATTCACTTGCTATCCCGAGCCATGCGGCAGCCTGCATCTTCCCTGAGTTGGCGGATTCTGCCGCTCGCCGGTACCGCACCACGGAAATCTGGCCGCCTGCGCCAGCGGCAGGGCCGGTCGAAGCGCTGCGATTATCCAGTGTCAGCAAGAGCTTCACCACGACTGTCGGGTTGTTTGGCCGACGCCGCGAGCGCCAGGTTCTGGAATCAGTCGATCTTTCCGTCAGGCTCGGGCAATGTGTTGCCCTGGTCGGAGAAAGCGGCGCGGGCAAATCGACAATCCTGAGGCTCGCGGCTGGACTGCTGGCGCCCGACGGCGGGGAGATTTTCCGGATCGATGTGTCGCCACAGGTTATTTTTCAAGACGCGGTTGCCTCCCTGACACCGTGGCTTCCGATCGGTCAGCAGATAGGTGATCGCTTGCGGCATCTTGGTCTCGGCAAAGTGGAGCGTGTTCATAGAGTCCGCGAAGCCTTCGAGTTGGTTGGCCTCGATAAGGGCCTTATGTCGTCGCTGCCTTCGAGCCTCTCGGTCGGCCAATGCCAGCGCGCCGTGATTGCCAGGGCGATCGTCTTGCCCCCGAAACTTCTGCTCTGCGACGAGCCGATCAGCGCGCTCGACGTGTCGCTTGCTGCCACGACGTTGAACCTTCTCGGCCGGCTTCGGCGCCAGCTTGGCATGGCGGTGCTGTTCATCACCCATGATCTCGCTGCCGCACGGATAATTGCCGACCGAATCGCCGTGCTCGATCAGGGCCGGGTGGTTCAGCAAGGGGATCCCGATGCGACCACTGCAGGTTTCGGTCCCCTGTCAATGAGCGCTATCCTTGCCGCAATACCGAAGACGCCTGCGAGCACAGGCGGGCGGGACGCATGAACGTTCCCGAGTTCCTCCCCGAGGAGCGGCTCGTCCGCTGGCCTGTCATTCTTGGCCGTATCGGCTGGATCGACCGGATTGGGCTGCTTGGCGTGTTTGCCATAACGGTCGTCGCTTTGTTCGCACCTTGGCTGGCACCTTTCAATCCGCAGCTTCGCGTTGCAGTGGCCTATCTGCCGCCGTCCACCGAGCATTGGTTCGGGACAGACGAGATCGGGCGCGACCTTTTTTCTCGTATCGTTCTCGGTGTCCAATATACATGGCTGCCGGCAATCGCTCTTGTCCTCTTCAGCCTCATCATCGGCACATGCGTCGGCATGATTCCAGGCCTCATCAGCCGCAGGTTCGACATGCTGGCGCAATGGCTGGTCGATTTCTTCCTTGTCCTGCCTTCGACACTCGTAGCCCTGGCCGTCATCGCAACGCTCGGGGCGGGGCTGGCCAACACGATGATTGCGATCGGCATCGCATGGTGGCCCTGGTATGCCCGTATATCGCGTGACGAACTGCGTCGGTTGAATGCACGCCCGCATGCGGAGGCTGCAAGGGTGGCCGGCGTCAGCGGTCCGCGCCTCCTGTTGCGTTACATTCTTCCCGGTGCCATTCCAGCCCTGCTGGTGGCCGCGACGCTGGATGTGGCCAACGTGATCATGACGATGTCGCTCATGTCCTTCATCGGGCTCGGCCAGCCGGCGCCAGCACCCGAGCTGGGAGCGATGACATCGCGTGCGCTCGATAGTCTCTCTGCCTATTGGTGGCTTCCGATATTGCCGGCGGCGGTCATTTTCCTCATTTGCCTCCTTGCCAATCTCGCAGGCGACGGCCTTCGGGCGGCATTGCGGGGAAGCTAGCATATGGTCGCCTATCTCATTAGACGTACACTGGGCCTTGTAGCCGTCCTCCTGACGATGAGCTTTGCGGTGTTCTGCCTGCAAAGCATCATTCCCGCCGATCCAGCGCGCGCTATCGCCGGACCTCTGACGCCTCTCTCGAATGTGAATGCTCTTCGCCAACAGCTCGGGCTCGACGATCCTATTATTGTCCAGTATGGCCGGTTCCTGTCGCGGCTCGCAGAAGGCGATCTCGGAACGTCGGTCAGGACCCGTCAGCCAGTGGTGAACGATATAAGACAATATCTGCCGGCGTCGCTTGAACTGTCGCTGGCTTCTCTCTGTATCGGCCTTTTGCTGGCAGGTATTGTTGCAATCCTACCCCATATTTTCGGGGGATCCGGAGCGCTACGGTTGATCTTCATTGCGGCAGGTTCAGTGCCGATTTTCATGTCGGCCTTGCTGTTTGTCTATTTTTTCTGGTTCCGCTTCGGATGGCTGCCGGGTTCTGGCAGAATGAGCGAGGATGATATTGGCGGGCCGACCGGCCTCAATCTCATCGATGCGATCGTGGGCGGCAGAGGTGATCTCGGCCTTGATGCGGTCAGGCATCTGCTGCTGCCTGCTTGCGCTCTGGCCCTGCCCATTGCGGTGGCGGTGGGGCGAAGTCTTAACAGCGCGCTGCACGACGTGATGCAGCAGGCATATATTGGAACTGCGCGAGGAAAAGGTCTTCGTGAGGCCGTAGTCGTCTTGCGTCATGGGCTTCGTAACGCCGCTTCGCCGGCTTTGGCGATGATCGGTCTGCAGGTCCGACTTCTGTTCGGCAATCTTTTGATCGTCGAGCTCGTTTTCGGATGGCCAGGCCTAGGTCTCTATATGGTCCAGTCGTTGACCAGCTCCGACCTCCCGGCTGTTCTCGGTGTTACCGTTGTTCTTGGAACCTTCTATATCCTCGTGAACATCGTCGTCGAAATCCTGCAAACCCTGGCCGATCCGCGTATTGAGCTTTAGCAAGCTTAAAACCTATTCCTTCGGCCTAGTTTGCTAGACCTCTATCCTATGGATTTCCCGGACGTTCGGCGTTCATCTGAAGATGGCGATCCCGCCCATGTCGCAGGACGGTCAGATGAATCAAGAGAATGGTCAGGACAAGAGCCGTCGCAGGACGGGCCTCAGTAGCTGGCAGGTCAGACGCATCACTGAATACGTTGATGAGAGGCTGGAGGGACCGGTTCGCGTCGACGATCTGGCGGCGGCGGCAAAACTCAGCCCCGGCCATTTCCGCCGTGCGTTTTCGGTCAGTTTCGGCATGTCCCCCTATGCATTCGTCATGCAGCAACGTATCGAGCGCGCCCAAATATTACTGCTCACTTCCGAGCACGAAATGGGTGACATAGCCTTTGCCTGCGGCTTGTCGGATCATGCCCATTTCAGTCGGCTGTTCCGCCGTTTTGTCGGCACGACACCCAGCCAATGGCGGCATGAACTCGGGGCGCAAGGCGCCTCTCAAGATGGCATGCGAAAGGCCGACTTACCCCCAACCCAAGATCAGCCGTTGCAGTGAGCAGTCACGAGATCGGCACAGCCAGTCATGCCGAAAGAGCTTCGAGCTCCCTGACGGCAGGTCTGATATGGATTTCCAGGGGCGCGGGCTTTGCCTGAGCCTCGCGGATCGGCAGGCTGAACGTGATGGACGCGCCACCGCGCACGCCGTTTTCCGCCCAGAGACGCCCTCCGTGGGATTCGATGATGGAACGGCAGATCGCAAGACCCATGCCCATTCCATCTTGCTTCGTCGTATAAAACGCCTCGAAAATCCTCTCCGGATCGCTGATGCCGTCCCCACGGTCGCTCACTTCCACCTCAACCGTATCATCGTCTCGCAGCCTGGATTCGATTTTCAGCGTTCGAATCCTTGGCTCCGTATCATGCATCGCTTCGATACCATTGCGGATGAGATTGAGCATCACTTGCTCAAGCTGCACATGATCCGCGCTGGTCTCCGGCAGATAAGGGGCGAGATTGATATCGAGCTTCACCTTGTTGGAGGCGAGCTTGTCGGCAAGCAGCTCGCAGGCATCGCCAATGAGACCGTTCAGATCGACTGCCGTTCGTGGATAGGCGGTCTTGCCGAAGAGCGCCCTGATGCGGCTGACCACGTCCGCAGCCGCGTCGGCATCGCGCACGATCCAGTCGGCGGAACGCATTGCACGTTCGAGGTTCGGCGGATCGGCACTCAGCCAACGGCGGAACGCATTCGCGTTGGCAACGACCGCCTGCAGCGGCTGGTTGAGTTCATGCGCGATCGAGACGGAAAGTTCAGACAGGCTGGCAGCACGTAGAGCCCTTGCCAGTCTCTCATCGGATTGGCGCAGAGCCTCCTGAGCGCGAACCTCTTCATCGATATCGAGATTGACACCATACCAGCGGATGATTTTGCCGTTTTCGTCGCGCAGAGGTTCTACGCGCGAATCCATCCAGCGGTATTGACCGTCCTTATGGCGAAGCCGGCCTTTGTGGTTGATCGACTGGCCGCTCGCAATGGCGTTCCTGAATGCCTCGGTCACTGCGGCGCGGTCGTCGGGGTGGACCAGGTCCTCCCGGGCGGCCACCTGGTCCGGCGTCTTCGAATGAATATCGCCTTCGTCGAGCCCCGCCCATTCGGAGAAGCGCTTGTTGAAATAGCAGGGGAGGCCCTCTGGCGTCATGAGCCAGATCAGCGAAGGCACCGTATCGACGATCAGGCGCAGTTCCGCTTCGCGCTCCCGCGCTGCTTCGTGCGCTTCCATCTCGTCATGAATGTCCAGGCAGACGCCATACCACTGAATGATCTGTCCGTCGGCATCACGAAGCGGCTCGGCCTTGCCGTCGATCCAGCGATAAGCGCCATCGAAGCGCCGCTGCCGATATTTCAGGGCGAAGCGTTTGCCCGTTTCGAAAGCCTGCGAAAGGCTCTCCTGAAACAACACCCGGTCTTCGGGATGGATGGCTTCGACGATTGCAGTCGCGAACCTTTCTGCGGAATGATTGCCTTCGAGCGAGATTCCGGTCCAGTCCATGAGAGGCTTGTTGATATAAGACGTCTCGCCGGCCGGGTTGGCGCACCAGATGAGAGCCGGTACGGTGTCGATCATCTGCTGCAGTTGCCGCTGGCTTTCGCGCAAGGCAGCTTCCGCCTTTCGCTGATCGTCAATGTCGACAGACGTCGCAAACCAGGCCGTGATACGACCGTTTTCGTCGCGCGAGGCGATGGCGGAATCGCGAAGCCAGCGATAGGTTCCATCGGCACGTCGCACTCGTTGCTCTTCGAAGATCGGCTCGCCTGTCTTGAGGCTGTGTTCCCATCGTTGCATACAACCCTCGACATCGTCGGGATGCACAAAAAGGCTCCACCATGAATGATTGTCGAGTTTGGCGATCCTGCTCATTTCCTCGGCGCTCACGCCGATAAAATCGAGCGCTTTCGGATTCAGGAAGCGCAGGCGGCCATCTGGATAGGCTGACCAGCCAAATCCGGGAATATCTTCGATATTGGGCTGAATATTCTTGTAAACGCGGTCGAAAAGGCTCTGCGGCTTGAAGATGTTGATGAAAAACCAGAGAGCGGTGGCCGAGCCGGTGAACATGACGACCCGGGCCGGTTCGTCATGGCCGAAATTGGCGGGGGAGAGGATGACAGCGGCGGTCAGCAGGCAGCCGATGAGCAGAACGGCCAAGCCTGCGCGCCAACTGGTATAGAGCCAGATGGCGACCATTGCGACGAGAATGCCGGAAGGGTCCGCGAAAAGCCCTGCCAGCAGAATGCCGCTGCCGCCAATAGCCATGGCCGTGACGATCCGTTCTTTTGACGATGTCAACTGCATGGAAGTCCTCTTTACTTTTCCGTCGTTAGTTTTTCTGCGACCTGACGCTAGGCATAAATTCAGTCGTCGCTCGTCCGAACATGCGAAGGCAGCGCCTGCCAGACGTTGAAAAGCTGCGCCACCGAACTAACTTGCATTTTCTTCATCATATTGCTACGGTGAAGCTTCACCGTAAATTCACTGATCCCAAGGGAGAAGGCTATCTGTTTGTTGACCTCTCCGGCGACGACCAGCTTCAGAACTTGGCGCTCACGGGTGGTGAGGGTTTCAAACAGGGAAACGTATCTATCGGCTGCAGACAATGCGTTCCGGCGGCTGACATCGGTCGCGATGGCCTTGGACACGGCATCGAGAAAGGTCTGGTCCCGTACGGGTTTGGTCAGGAAATCCTGCGCGCCAGCTTTCATCGCCTGCACGCTCATTGCGATATCGCCGTGACCGGTCAGAAAAAGGACGGGCGTTGTGACGCCGTTGCGGGTCAGGTGATGCTGCAGGTCCAGGCCGCTGATGCCGGGCATACGGACATCCAGCACGACGCAGCTCGGGCGGTCGGGCAGCTTTGTGTCGAGAAATTCATGGCCCGATAAAAAGGTCATCGCATCGATGCCAACCGAATTCAGCAGGTTCTCCAGAGCCGCACAAACCGTCGCATCGTCATCAACCAAGATCGCGACCGGACCTTTCGACCCTTTGGAGGTGGTCGCCCCCATGCATGATCCTCCAACTGCCAGCGGAAGTGCTGCTGGAACCGCATGAAGATACAGTCACGGAAGAGAAAATTGAAGAAGGGGACGACTAAACCAAATATATAGGACAGAAGGAGTTTTTAACACCTCTGATTTATTGCTTATTTAAGTTCTACTTATAGGAGAGAGGAGTCCTGAGGTGCCGACACGGTGTACGATGGTGTGCTGGACGTGTGCCTTACAGCGGTCTTTGCAGACATACGGGGCTGACGCAGCAGTTGAAATCGCCGGCATTACCTATTTGCGATTACAATGAAATTCGACCGGATCTGCCGGCACTTTGTCCCCCAACCTATACCCCTGGCGTATTTTTGTGAGGGATCTCGCGTGTTAGGATCGGCGTGGGATCTTGGCTCACGGGAAACTCTTCAAAGAGGATACAAAGCCGTCGTTTGGAGGCGCGAAAAGCCATGACGATTAATCAAGTCAGCATGCGGGACGAGCCTGTTGTCTGTATCGTCGACGACGAAGGGGCCGTCAGAAGTTCGCTGGTGGACCTTTTCGAGTCGGTCGCGATAAAGGCCATCGCATTCGAGAGCGCCTCGGACTTCCTGGAGCGCTGCGATATGGGGCAGGCGGGCTGTATTCTCCTAGACGTGCGGATGCCGGGCATCAGCGGGCTGGATTTCCAGGATCAGCTCGCCGCTGCCGGAAACACCATGCCCATTATCTTCATGTCGGGTCACGGAAGTGTTCCCCTGACAGTCAAGGCGATGAAGGCAGGAGCAACCGACTTTCTGGTCAAGCCATTCGCCGGCAGCGCCGTGATCGCCGCGGTTGGCGAGGCGATCAGGCGGGATGCAGAGAACCGGAAAGAGGCGGCTGCACGTACCCAACTGGAAAATTGTGAAGCCAAGCTTACCCCGCGGGAGCGTGAGGTTCTAGGCTATGTGGCGGCCGGGCTGATGAACAAGCAGATTGCGCATGAGATGCAGATCAGCGAAATCATGGTGAAACTGCATCGCGGGCGAATGATGAAAAAGATGCAAGCGCGCTCGGTTGCAGAGCTTGTCCGCAAATTTGACATGTTAAAACCGGATCTTAGACTGTATCAGTAACCTGCGTGGCGCCTAGCTCATTGCCCGAAAAAAGAAGAATTGTGCTGACGCAATGGCAAGTTTCCCTAATAAGACCGTCGCTGTCATCGATGACCATCGCTATCTCAGAGAATCCCTGAAGGATCTGCTCGAAGCGGCTGGCTATGAGAGCGATCTCTATGACTCTGCCGAGGCGTTCCTCAACGAAAAAGGCTATTCGAACGTCGATTGCATTCTTGCTGACGTCAGAATGCCGGGAATGTCGGGGGTCGAGATGCTCCAGGCATTGAGCAAGATGCCATCTCACCCGCCAGTCATCATCATGACTGCGCATGGGGACAAGGACATTGAAGCAGCCGTCTTTCAGGCGGGCGCGATCACCTTTCTAAGGAAACCAGTCAATGCTGATTTGCTCATGTCATGGCTGGAGCGCGCGATCAGCGATTATCGCGGAGATTAGCCGTCTTTGTTACGCGTGTGCGGTCCGTTCCACTTTATCGACAGGTGAAGCCGAGCTTGGCTCACGGTCAGCCGCGTCATCTCCGGCCATTTGTCTGTTCCAGGCAAAGTTCCTTGTCCTGAAACCCTGCTAATGAAAGCAGATGCAACTGTTTATCTCCTGCGCATCAACAAGGAGACTTCAGATGCCAAGTTTAAAGGACAAGGTGGCCATCATAACAGGTGGCAATAGCGGAATAGGGAAAGCGACGGCGCGTCTTTTCGTGGAGGAAGGGGCGAGGGTTGTCATCACCGGACGCCGGCAGGATGTCGTCGACGAAGCGGTTCGAGAGATTGGTCATGGCGCGGTCGGAATGTGCGGTGATGTCGCCAGTATCGACTTCCATCGCCGCCTGGCGGCGGATGTCACAGAGCGCTTTGGTGCGATCGATGTCTATATGGCGAACGCCGGCATCATCAATCTTGCCGCTTCTGAGACCGTTAGCGAAGCGGAATACGACCAGCATTTTGCAGTCAATACGCGCGGCGTCTTCTTCGGCGTCCAGACGATTGCCCCGCATATCCGCGACGGCGGAAATATCATCGTCACGAGTTCACTGGCCGGAACGAAGGTTTTGCCCAACCACACGGTTTATGCCGGCACCAAGGCTGCGCTTGCCGCATTTGCCCGAAACTGGGCGATCGAATTCAAATCGCGCAGGATCCGCGTGAATATCCTGAGCCCCGGTCCTGTCGAGACCGAAATCCTGGGAAAGCTCGGCGTCAGCGAAAGCAACCGTCCGCAATTCGAGCAGCAGATGGCGGATCTGATACCCGCAGGACGTCTCGGACGTCCCGAAGAGCTGGCCAAAGCCGCGCTTTTCCTCGCTTCAGCGGGTACTTTCGTTAACGGAATTGAGCTTCATGTCGATGGTGGCATGTGCGTTGCTTGAGCCGGAAGCCCGGAAGACTTCAGTGGCTTCCGGGCAGTCGCGCAGCTTGTCAGAGCGAGAGCTCTTTGGCTCGTGCGTTGATCTTCTCACAGGCATCCCCGAGCGGATCGCGCATCGGCACCAGTGGTGAAACGCCGAGTAGGAGAAGCGCTTTGAAATGCATCCAGCCGCCTCCCAGCACTGGCGCATAGGACGTCATCGCGGTGCGTTCTTCGCCATAGAGACGCTTGTACTCGGCAAAATTCGCAAAGTTCTCGTGATTGCTATCCTTTAGATGGAAGGTTTCGGCTGCAGCACCTTCGGCAAGGATGACTTCATGCGTATCAAGCATGATGGCATAGTACTCGATCGACATGCCGTCGTCCGGGATGACCGGTGCGATAGTCGTGCCGTTCACGAGCTCCTTCACGCGGATCAAAACGCCGTCCAGAAACAGCGCATGGCCAGGCGACAGGTAGAGATCGGAATGTGGGGTGCGACCATCCAGCGCGTGGCGGGAAACCCGGATCGGCACGACGTCCTTATGCCAGCGCGTGCCACTGTTCTTGAAGACCTGGCGGCCGATCCA
>NZ_SLZK01000007.1 GCF_004341105.1 Rhizobium sp. BK418
CCGCCCTCGTCAGTGAGTGGGCTTATAAGCCTACACCCGCAAAACAGTCAACACCACTCATCCAACTTTTTTGACATTTTTGTAACAGGTTGATTCGACAGGAGTATTTCTAACGGGAAGTTATCCACAAGCCGCCTTTCGGGGCACAATTCCCGAAAAAACTTTTACCAGGCGATAAAGAACGGTCCTGAGCCCGGTGAAAAAATGCGGAAAAGCCCCGGAAAAACAGCGCCTTGGCCAAATTTATGGTTAACGCCAAAAAAACACAGTCAACGCCACGCTGTCAAACAACCGTCATATTGGATTGTCGCCAAAGGCACGGAACCTAACGCGCTTTTTCGTGTTTCCCTTCCCATCGAAGGAAGGAGACACACATGGCCGCCAATACAGACGATATCAGGGCATCCGTGAGCAAGGACATTGCAGCCTTGCAGCAGGAGGTGTCCCGCCTCCAGAAGATGATTTCCGCGCAGGGCGCCGAAGCCTATTACGAAGTGCGTGACCGCGCAGGCAAGGCATATGAAGACACCCTTCCCCGCGCCAAGAGCGCAGTTGCCCAGATTCGGGCGGAGGGTGCGGCCGTTGCCGGCACCGCCCGCGAACACCCGGCAGCGACCACAACGGCACTTCTGGTTGCGGGAGCGATCGGCTTCCTGGCGGGGTATATGCTTTCGGGCGCCTCGCAGCCTGAACCACGTCACTGGTGGCGTTGAATCGCCAACATCAAGTTCTACATTTTACGCATCCTGCAAATCCAATTTTTGCAGGATGCGTAAATACTTATGTCTTAGAAAAACCAACTTTTAGTGCGAGCAGTGAGGACATAAAAATGAAGGGAGGACATCATGGACGACAAGAGAGAGAAGCTGATCGTTGAAGTCAGCGTCGATGGAGGTTTTGGGCGTCGCGCGGTCGGTATCATGAACATGCGCCAGGCGCTCGACCTCCCTGAAATGCCGAGCCTTTCCTACACGCATCCGGACCCGGCCAAGGCCGCCGCTGGCATCGTGATGAACCGGCAGGAACTCGCCGGCTTCATGGCCTGCCCTTGAGGTGCAGGAAAAGCTTGTCCTCCTCGACTGCGCTTGCCTGAAGCGTTGATAATATCTTTCGGCATCCGAGATCCTCTACTCCCCCAGAATTTCAACCCCCATTGCTGGTATCCTCGCCCCGTTCATGCAAAGAACGGCTTCGCAATCACACCGGGGATGGCAAAGTGAAGGGCCGGCGATCACCGCAGAAAATACGCGAGCACATCAGACCCCAGGCTGAATCAGCCGGCAAGCGGGTCACGCTTCCGCGCGCGCTCTCCAAACTTGGCTATTGTTCCCGTACGCAAGCCGAACGGCTGATTGCCGAGGGCAGGGTCGCGATCGGCGATCGCATAGTTACCGATCCCTCGACATGGGTCGATCTTTCGGCCGCCCTTATCAAGGTCGATGGCAAGGAAATCATCGCAGAGGCGAGGATCTACCTGATGCTCAACAAGCCGCGCGGTCTGGTCACCACTCGTCATGATCCCGAGGGACGGCCGACGGTCTATGATTGCCTGACCGATTTCGACGTTCCACATCTCTCGCCCGTCGGCCGGCTCGACAAGGCGAGCGAAGGCTTGCTGCTCTTTACCAACGATACGGAATTCGCCCAGGCGCTACTCGATCCGATCACCCATATCTCGAAGTCCTATCACGTGCAGATCGATCAGATTGCCGACGACGATATGCTGACGGCCATGACGTCAGGTCTTCGGCACGACGGTGAATTGCTGCGCGCCACGGCAGCCCGAAAGCTGCGTGAGGGCGACCGCAATTCCTGGATCGAAGTGGAACTGCAGGAGGGCCGCAACCGGCAGATCCGTCGCATGCTGGAAGCGCTCGATGTCACCTGCCTGCGACTGGTGCGCGTCGCGATAGGTGGGCTGGAGCTTGGCGATCTGGCAAAGGGATCGGTCAGGGTGCTGAGCGAGGACCAGCTGAAGGACCTCCGCCGAAAGATCGGCGGCAGCAAAGCGATACGGGATTGAGAATGACGGAATTGATGCCGCATGATTTCTGGCAGGAAGTCCATCCGCCCGGCAGCTTCGAAACAGGCGGCGACTTCACCTCCTTTTTCGTGGCGCAGCTGGAGGACGGCAGACAGTTGCGCCTGCCGATCCGCGTGCTCGCCGACGGCGATCATGCGCTGGCCTCTTTGATTATCAATCAAGCGAGCTTCGCAGTGCTCGATGCGCTGGCAGAGAGCCTGGCGGAAAGAATCTGGCCCTTCGGCATCGACGTCATCGCTGGCCTTCCCACACTCGGCCTGACACTTGCAGCGGCAGTGGCCCAGAAGCTCGGCCATGGCCGTTACGTTCCGCTCGGTACCTCCCGCAAGTTTTGGTATCGCGACGAATTTTCGGTCGCTCTCTCCTCGATCACCACACCGGAGCAGCAAAAACGCCTCTATATTGATCCACGCATGCTGCCCCTTCTGGAAGGACGCCGCGTCGCGCTCATCGATGATGTCATATCGAGCGGAACGTCTATCGTCGCTGGTCTCGATCTGCTTGCCGGCTGCGGCATAGAACCTGTTGTCATCGGCGCCGCCATGCTGCAGTCGGACCGCTGGCGCGCAAAACTCGACGACGCAGGTCCTCAGTGGCAAGAGGTTACGAAAGGCGTTTTCACAACGCCGATCCTGGAGCGGACAGCCGAGGGAAAATGGCGCGCGCCAGCCTGATCGCCAGCAAGGCCACATGTAAGGATCATCCATTCTTTCGTCTGGACGGACTATACAGCGCCGGACGAAAAGCTACATTCGGCGTCTGATCGAACACAGGAACCGCCGATGACGCCCGAGCAAGCTGCCCTCCTCATCCTGCTGGCGGCGATGCTCTTTCTGTTCTCCCTCGATCGCCTGCGCATGGAAGTTATCGCGATCGGCGGATTGCTTGCGGGCTATGTGCTCGGTCTTTACCCCGCCGACAGCATCTTTGCCGGCTTCGCGAGCCCCGTCGTCATTACTGTCGTGGAAATCCTGCTGGTAGTCCAGGTCCTTGCACGCACCAAACTTTTTGACAGCCTCGCCGAGCGTTTCATGACATCGGGCCTTTCGCATTTCCGGGTCATAGCGGGCGTCTCGGCCCTGACTGGCTTCATCTCGATCTTCATGAACAATATTGGCGCTTTCGCGATCACTTTGCCGCTGGCGCTGCGGCTCAGCACGCTCATGAGCATTCCGCGACGGCAGCTTGTGATGCCGATCTCCTTTGCTGCTCTTCTCGGCGGTCTCGTTTCGCTGATCGGTACACCCGCCAACCTGCTTGTCGGCGATGCGCTTGAAAAAGCCACGGGCAAAGGTTTCCGCTTCTTCGACTTCGCCTATGTTGGCCTGCCGGTCGCCGTTCTGGGCATTCTCCTGATCACGCTGATCGTCCGGCGAATATTTTCCGAGCCGGACGAGGCCGTAGCAGCACCCGCACCCGCCGCCCGTCGCATTGTTGTCGAGCGCAGCATTCCCGAGCATTCGCCTTTTGTTGGCATTACGCTTGCCCAGTGTCTGGAGCGTTTCGGCATCCAGCCGCATGCCTTGATCCGCGATAGGGCTTTCGTTTTCGGCCCGCTCGAGCAATCGGTCATCCAGCCAGGCGATATTCTGCTGGCGCAAGGCGCGGATTCGATCTTCGCGGACCTTGCCGCCTTGCAGGCGCTGGTGCCTGAAGCCCATCCGCATGGGCTGCAGCCGGATTTCGCCAGCATCGAAGCCGTCGTCATGCCGGAAAGCACCGTCGTCGGATCGCGCATCGCCTCTCTGGAAATCTTCCGCAACCGCGGCGTCACGGTCTCGGCCCTATCGATGCGCTCTCCCCGTATCGAAGGACGTTTCGCCGACCTGCAGCTTTCAATCGGCGACATATTGGTATTGGAGGGGCCCAAAACAGCCATCGCGGAAGCCCTTGAGGAGTGCGAATGCCTGCCGCTTGCCTCCGCAGCGCCCTCGCCGAAATCATCGGCCTCATGGCGACCCTTTGCGATTTTTGCCTGCGGTGTCGCTGCTTCCGCCTTCGGTCTAAGCCCCGATATTGCCCTTGCCTTCGTGGTGTTGGCGCTTGCCCTGCTTGGCTACCTCAACATTCGCCATGCAATGGCGGATATCAACTGGCCGATCATCATCATGCTCGCAGCGATGATCCCCATCGGCCAGGCGGTCGCGACGACGGGCGTGGCTGAGGCCATTGCGGCATGGTTGAGCCTGGCCTTCCCAATCGGCCATCCCCTGTGGGGCGTCGCCCTGGTTCTGTTTCTCGCCATGGCGCTGACGCCTTTCGTAAACAATGCGACCGTCGCGATCGTGCTCGCGCCGATCGCACTTGAATTTGCGAGAGCCGGTCAGCAACCGCCACAGGCCTATCTGATCGCGGTTGCCGCCGGCGCCTCGCAGGATTTCCTCACGCCCTTCGGCCATCACAACAATACGCTGTCGATGAGCATCGGCAGCTATCGCTTCGGCGATTTCCTGCGCGCCGGCTGGCCGCTGACGCTCGCCGGCTATATAGTCACGCTCATTCTCATTGCCCTCTTCTGGCTTGAATGAGCCTTTGCTTGACTTCCCCGGCAATGAAACTAGAGCAGGGATAGAGCATGCGGCGCAAAACTGTGCCGCCGATTTGCGATAACGACATGCGTAAACAGAGACCTCGAGCGTGGGAAGCGAATCCTGGAGATTGCGACATGCTTGGTCTCAGCCGATAGAAGGATAGCCAAGCACCGTGCGTATTCTCTCCGAAGCCCATTTCCCGGAACTGCCGAACTACTACCGCGGCAAGGTGCGCGAGAATTACGATCTTCCGGATGGGCGGCGCATCATCATCAGCACGGACCGGCTGAGCGCCTTCGACCGTATTCTGACCTGCATTCCATACAAGGGCCAGGTGTTGACCCAGACCGCCCGCTACTGGTTCGAGGCGACGAAGGATATCTGCCCCAACCACGTTCTCGACTATCCCGATCCAAATGTCGTCATCGGTAAGCGCCTCGATATCCTTCCGGTCGAGATCGTCGTGCGTGGCTACCTGGCTGGCACGACCGGCACGTCGATCCTGACGCTCTACAAGAAGGGCGAGCGCGAAATGTACGGCATGCGCCTGCCCGATGGTATGCGCGACAACCAGGTCCTTCCCGAACCGGTCATCACGCCGACGAGCAAGGAATTCGACGGCGGCCATGACGAGCCTTTGACGCCTGCTGAAATCGTCAGCCGCGGGCTGCTGACCGCAGAGCAATGGGAAACGCTTTCGAAATACGCGCTGGCGCTGTTTGCCCGCGGCCAGGATGTGGCGGCAAAACGCGGGCTCATCCTCGTCGACACCAAGTATGAATTTGGCACGGACAAGGATGGCAACATCATCCTCGCCGATGAAATCCACACACCAGATAGCAGCCGCTACTGGGTAGCCGAGAGCTATCCTGCCGCCTTCGAAGCCGGAAAACGGCCGGAAAGCTTTGACAAGGACTTCGTCCGCGCCTGGGTGGCTGAACGCTGCGACCCTTACAAGGACAATATCCCGGAAATTCCGGTCGAGCTGATCGAGCAGACTTCGGCCGTCTATATCAAGGCCTACGAATGGATCACCGGCGAACGCTTCGTGCCCGACGACAGCGGCGAAACGCCTGTCGCCCGGGTCCGCGCAAATCTTGCACCCTATTTCCTTGGAACCGCTGAAAGGTAGTAGCGAGCCTGCTTGCAGCCTTTCGGCCAATCGCGCTAGCATCGGGAAAAAGGGGTGCCGGGCAAAGCCTGGCGGGGGACATATGGCACGCAGGCCCAGACGCAAGGCCGAAGAGACGCGGGAGGATATCCTCTCGATGGCGGACATCCTGTTCCGCCAGCGCGGTTTTGCAGCGGTCTCGATCGCCGATATCGCCTCATCCCTGCATATGTCTCCAGCCAATGTCTTCAAGCATTTCCACTCGAAAGCCGCACTCGTCGACGCGATCGCCGAGCGGCATCTCGGCAATGCCGCGGAGCGTTTCGCGGCAACCGACGCCAGCCTGCCGCCGAAGGAACAGCTGTTAAGCTTCGTCCTTCGTCTGCTCGACAGCCATTTGCAGGACATCCAGCAGAACCCCTATATCTTCGAGATGGTCATCTCGACGATCGAGGCCAAGCTTGAGGCCGGTAATCGTTATCGCCAGCGGATAGAGCAGAGGCTCCGCGAGATCATAGCCGAAGGTGTGGCCGATGGCCGTTACCATTGTAACCGCACCGATGCCGCCGCCAGCACTGTTGCAGACGTCCTGGCTTGCGTTCTCCATCCGATCCTGATCGCCAAGGACGATAAGGACACACTTGTCCATCGTGCAGAAAAAATCGTGTGCTTTGTGGATGCCGCACTGCAAAATAACGCTTGCTAAGTGACGATTGCTGACTTACGTCACTTCATAAAGCTTTTCTTAATATCGGATAACGGCATCTGTATCCGGACCAATCACTACGCTTATATCGAGCAGCGCCTCTTCAGGTCGGCGATTGAACCGCTACTGCCAACCGCACAGGAAATTCGCATGATTCGGCGTGCCTTCATCGTCTCCTCGGCTCTCTTGCTTGTTATGGGCCTCGCCGCCTGCAACGACAGCAGCAAAAAGCCCGCAGGCAATGCAGGCGCGGGCGCCGCCCAGCAGGGCGCTCCAGTTGGCGTGGTCACGCTGAAAAAGGGTACCTATCCGATCACCACGATCCTTCCCGGTCGCGCCGAAGCCTTTCAGGTGGCAGATATTCGCCCGCAGGTGAACGGCATCATCCGCGAAATCGCCTTTAAGGAAGGTGGCGAGGTCAAGAAGGGCGACCTGCTCTACCAGATCGATGATGCCGCCTATCGCGCCGCCGTCGAACAGGCACAAGCAGCCATCTCCAAGGCGCAAGCCAGCGTGCCGAGTGCCCAGAGCAATTTCGATCGCTACCAGCGGCTGGTCGGCAGCGGTGCAACGCAGATCGAGTTTGAAAACGCCCGTACGGCACTCGCCCAGGCAAATGCCGAAGTGGAAGCCGCCAAGGCGGCGCTGACCGCGGCGCAAATCGATCTCGACCATACGAAGATCATTGCTCCCTTCGACGGCGTCATCGATCAGACAGCTTACAACATCGGTAACGTGGTTGCCGCCAACCAGTCGAATGCGCTGACCACCATCCGCCAGTTGGATCCTATTTATATCTCGCTGACGGAATCGAGCACCAACCTCTTGAAGCTGCGCGATGCGATCGCGGCCGGCGAGGTGAAGGGGGAAGACAATAACGTCACCTTCCGCCTGATCCTCGAGGATGGCCGCGAATATAATCAGAAGGGCAAGCTCGATATGTCGAAGCAGGTCGTCAGCGAAACGACCGGCACATTCATCATCCGCGTTGTCTTCCCAAATCCGGATCGCGTCATCCTGCCGGGCATGTATGTCCGGGCTACCGTCGAGCTTGGTGCGGAGACCGGATATTCCCTGCCGCAGCTTGCAACGACCCGCGATGCCAACGGTCGCCTGACCGCGCAGTTCGTTTCCGCCGAAGGCAAGGTCGAGACCCGCATATTTGAAAATGCCACGCCCTCCAACAATTCGTGGCTCGTGACGCAGGGCGTGAACGATGGCGACCAGGTGATCGTCAGCGGTCTGCAGTCGATTGTATCAGGCATGCCGGTGAAGCCGGTTCCGATGAAGATCAACGATAACGGCGTGGTGGTCCCTGCCGATCAGCCCGCGGCCGGAGGCGAACAGAAGCCCGCAGCAAAGTAACGCGCGGACGTCTTCGTATCGTCACCGTCTCAGCCGTACAGGAATAACCGATGGCCAAGTTTTTCATCCGACGACCGATCTTTGCCTGGGTCATTGCGATCACCATCATGCTCGCAGGTGTGCTCGCCATCTTTACGCTGTCGATCTCGCAATATCCCGACATTGCGCCGACAACCGTGCGCATCAACGCCAGCTATCGTGGCGCCAGCGCGGAGACGGTAGAGAAATCGGTGACGACCATCATCGAAGACGGCATGACCGGCCTCGATGACCTGACTTACATGACCTCAACCTCGTCGACGGGCTCGGCCAGCATCTCGCTGACCTTCGGGACCAGCATCAACCCTGACATCGCGCAGGTACAGGTGCAGAACAAGCTCCAGCTCGTTCAGTCGCAGCTGCCGGGCGACGTCATCGATGCCGGCATCAGCGTCACACGCTCCACCTCGAGCATCCTTCTCGTCGGTTCGCTGATCTCGACCGACGGCAAGCGGACCTCGGTCGATCTCGGCAACATCATGTCGACCTCGATCGAGGATCAGATCCAACGTCTGGAGGGCGTCGGCAGCATCAATACTTTCGGTTCGGGCTATGCCATGCGTGTGTGGCTGGACCCGTTCAAGCTGCAGAAATTTCAGCTGACCCCCGGTGACGTGACCTCCGCCATCCAGGCGCAGAATACCCAGGTTTCCGTCGGTTCGCTCGGCGCCCAACCGGCGGTTCCCGGTCAGCAGATCAACGTCACCATCACCGCCCAAAGCCAACTCACCACGGTCGCGGACTTCGAGCACATCATCCTGAAGGTTGAAAAGGACGGTTCGACCGTTCGCCTCAGCGATGTCGCCCGCGTCGAGATCGGCCAAGAGAGCTATGGCGGCAATTCGCGCTATAACGGCCTGCCCTCCTCGGGCTTTGCCGTAAACCTTGCAATTGGTGCGAATGCCATCGATACCGCCGCCCGGGTGCGTGCTGCGCTTGAAACGATCGGCCGAGGCCTGCCGGAAGGCGTCGAGATCACCTATCCATATGACACGACCCCCTTCGTCGAGCTGTCGATCGAAAAGGTCGTCCATACGCTGATCGAAGCGATTGTGCTCGTCTTCGTGGTCCTGCTCGTTTTCCTGCAGAACCTGCGCGCGACATTAATCCCGACCATCGCCGTTCCCGTCGTGCTTCTCGGCACTTTTGGCATTCTCGCGATAACAGGCTATTCGATCAATACGCTGACGATGTTCGCCATGGTCCTGGCGATCGGCCTTCTCGTCGACGATGCTATCGTCGTCGTGGAAAACGTCGAGCGTATCATGTCGGAGGAAAAGCTCTCGCCGCTCGAGGCGACGGAGAAGTCGATGGGCGAAATCACCGGCGCCATCGTCGGCATCGCGCTCGTCCTGACCGCCGTGTTCATCCCGATGGCCTTCTTCGGGGGCTCGACCGGCATCATCTATCGCCAGTTCTCCGTTACCATCGTGTCGGCAATGCTGCTGTCGGCCCTCGTCGCCATCGTGCTGACGCCGGCGCTCTGCGCGACGATGCTGAAGCCTATCAACGAGCATAAGAAGCATCGCATCGGCGACTGGTTCAACCGTAACTTCACCCGTTCGACCAACGGCTACGTCCGCACCATCGGCTATCTCTTGAAACGGCCGATCCGTGTCATGCTGGTTTTCCTGCTGGTCGGCGCCGGCTGTGCCTACCTCTTTGCCCGCTTGCCAAGCTCCTTCCTGCCACAGGAAGACCAGGGCGTGCTCCTGACTATCGTCACCACGCCGCCAGGCTCCACCACACAGCAGACCCAAGCCGTCGTTGAAAAGGTCGAGAAATACTTCCGCGAGAACGAGAAGGACGCGGTCGACTCCGTCTTCGGCGCCCTCGGCTTCGGTTTCAACGGTTCGGGTCAGAACAGCGCCATCATCTTTACCAAGCTCAAGGACTTCTCGCTGCGCACCGATCCCAATCTCAGCGCGCAGTCGGTGGCAAGCCGGGCTCTGAAGAACTTCTTCACGATCCGAGAAGCACAGGTCTTTGCCCTGCTGCCGCCCGCTATCCAGGGTCTCGGCGTGTCGAGCGGCTTCTCGATGTATCTGGTGGACACCGGCGGCCATGGCACCCAAGCCCTGACGGCCGCTTCCAAACGGTTGATCCAGATGGCCGGCGCCACAGGGAAGGTTGTCGCGCTACGCTCGAATAACAAAGAAGTCGAGCCGCAGATGAAGATCCTGATCGATCAGGAGAAGATTGGCGCCATGGGCGTCGACCTCGCCTCGGTCAACTCAATGCTGTCGATCATCTTCACCGGCCGTGACGTCAACGATTTTACGCTGAATGGCGAGATCAAACCGGTTTACGTGCAGGGCGATGCTCCCTTCCGCATGCAGCCGACGGATCTGAACCATTGGTATGCCCGCAACAACGCCGGCGAGATGGTACCCTTCTCCGCCTTTACCACCACCCAATGGGTCGAAGGCGCACCGTCGCTTGCGCGCTTCAACGCCGTCAGCGCCATTCCGCTCGATGGCGCCGCAGCGCCGGGCGTCTCCTCGGGTGATGCGATGAACGAGATGGAGGCCCTGACCCAACAGCTCGGCGGCGGCTATACGGTTGCCTGGCAGGGCATCTCGTATCAGGAGCGCCTCTCGGGCTCACAGGCTCCGATGCTCTATGCAATCTCGGTTCTCGTCGTCTTCCTTTGCCTTGCTGCGCTCTACGAAAGCTGGTCGATCCCCTTCTCCGTCATCATGGCCGTGCCGGTCGGCGTGCTGGGCGCGCTTGCCGCAGCAACGCTCTTCGGGCAGGCGAACGACGTCTATTTCAAGGTGGGCTTGCTCACGACGATAGGCCTTGCAGCAAAGAACGCGATCTTGATCGTGGAATTCGCCAAAGACCGGATGGAGACCGGATTTGACCTCTTCGAGGCGACGCTGGAAGCGGCGAGGCTGCGCCTGCGCCCCATCGTCATGACGTCTCTGGCATTCATCCTCGGCGTCGTGCCATTGGCGATTGCAACGGGCGCGGGTTCCGCTGCCCAGAACGCGATCGGTATCGGCGTGCTGGGCGGCATGCTTTCTGCGACAATGCTAGGCATTTTCTTCGTGCCGAGCTTCTTCGTCGTCATCCGCCGCATGTTTGCCACACGGCAAAAAAATGAGGCGGCAGTGTGATATAAATGCACTGTGAGAAAGCTTTTCAGATTGCTACATTGCACGCGGACAGCTTCGGCATGATGTTTGGCGTAGAGAACGAGGCGCGTTAGCCGATAGTGAAGCATGACGCTTCGGACAAGAATTGACTTGCTCGAGTTACAGGATGAAATGCATGGTACCCCTTCGTTATGCCACACCGGCGCTATTGTTATTGCTTTCGGGCTGCGTCCTAGGCCCTGACCACGTACCTCCTGAAATGTCGCTTCCTGGAAAATTCAGCGAAGGCGGCGCAAAGAGCATCGGCGATGTCGCCACCACCGCATGGTGGACCGCCTACAATGACAAGAAGCTCAACAGCCTCATCCAGACCGGCCTCGATCAGAACCTGACGATTCAGCAGGCAATCGAACGCATCAATTCCGCCTCTGCCAACGTGACGATTGCCGGCGCCGGCGCCCTGCCTGCCCTCGATGCTGGCGCCTCCCACACCATCAGCGGCCAGACAGGCGAACTGCGCACCCAGCTTGATACCCGCAACACCAGCGCCGGCCAGCTCTCGCTGTCCTGGCTGCTCGATCTATTCGGCCTATACAAGCGCAGCAAGGAAGCTGCCCTCGCTTCGCTTGACTCGGCTTACGCGGGTGCCGATATTGCCAAACTGTCCTACATTCAGGACATTGTCTCGACATATATCGATCTACGCTTCTACCAGCAGCGCCTGGCGCTTTCGAAGGCCAACCTGAAGTCTCGTCAGGAAACCTACGACCTAACCAAGTTCCAGCTCGATGCAGGTGCCGCTTCCCGCCTCGATGTCGTGCAGGCGGAAGGTCTCGTCCAGTCGACGCTCGCAGAAATCCCCGGCCTCGAAACCAACATCCGCGTTTCGGCCCATCATATCGCGACCCTCGTCGGCCAGCCGGCCGGTTCGATGGTCGATGAGCTGATGCGGGGCTCCGGTCAGCCGACGTTCCGTGGCGGCATCAATTCGGGCATTCCTGCCGATCTGATCCGCAACCGTCCCGATATTCGCCAAGCCGAGCGTAACCTTGCAGCCGCCACCGCTCAGATCGGTGTCGCGGAGGCTCAGCTCTATCCGTCGATCACGCTGTCCGGTTCGATCTCGCCGAGCTACATCAACCAGCGCGGCCTTCACGGCGCTCTCGGTGCATGGTCCTTCGGCCCGAGCCTGAACCTGCCGATCCTCGACGGAGGCCGCCTGCGCGCCAATGTCGACGTTGCGAAGTCCGATGCAGCCGCATCCTATCTCGCCTGGAAGCAGACCGTTCTGACGGCGGTCGAGCAGGTCGAGAACGCTCTGTCGGCCGTCCGCCGCGACGCCGAGACGGTCAATGCGCTGCGCGCCCAGGTCCGCACGACACAGGAAACCCTCGAACTCTCGACGGCATCCTACAAGGACGGCGCTTCCTCGCTGCTCGACGTTCTCGACGCCCAGCGTCAGGTCTCCCTTGCTCAGGCAAGCCTTGCCGCGGCCGTTCAGCAGATGGCGAAGGATTATGCCGCACTCAATATCGCAACCGGCGGCGGCTTCGCTCCGGGCGGCAAGACGACGGCGCCGGTCAAGGTTGCCAAGGGCAGCTAAGATTTTCGCATTGTGTTATTTCAAAGCCCCGCGGTCTCCGCGGGGCTTTTGTTTGCGTAGAAGTCCGCCGGTACGGATAATCGCAGTGTTGGATGAATTTGGATTCGACAAGCTCCAATCGCTGCGCTATGCACTTGCTTAAACGATTAAGCTTGGCGCCTCAGATCAATGGTTTCACAACGCCCGGGACCCAATCTCAGCAGGATAGCGACGTCACTCGGCGTCTCTGTCGCGACGGTCTCGAATGCGCTTTCCGGCAAGGGTCGTGTTTCTGACGCTCTTATCGAGAAGATCCGCGCCCATGCTGCCGAACTCGGCTATGTGCCGAGTCAGGCAGGCAGGGCGCTGCGCACCGGACGCAGTGGCGTTCTCGGCCTTGTCCTGCCAGACATCGCCAATCCGCTCTTTCCAAAAATTGCCCAGGCGATCGAGTCCGCCGCGTCCGCCGCAGGCTACGGCGTCCTGATCGCCGACTCCCGCGGCGACATTACGGCGCAAACTGAGGCGATCAACCGACTGGTGGAGCGTGGCGTCGATGGCATGGTGGTCGTGCCTCGGCGCGCCACGCGCATTTCTGCTGCAAGCTGCCCGGTCGCCGTCATCGATACGGCCTCCACGCCCGGCAACACGGTTGCCGCAGACCATTGGCAGGGCGGTAGGGAAATTGCCGCCCATCTCGCCGATCTCGGCCACAGACGGATTCTGATCATCGGCAATAATCACGAGTCCAATGTCCAGAATGACAGGGCCGGCGGCATCAGGTCTGGACTGCAACCTGGCATGCAGTCCGAAACGCTCTGGATCGAGCGTTTGGAGAATGAGGCGGGCGCCGGCTGCCGGTTAGGTCTCGCAGAAAAGGTGCGTCGAGGCTTCACCGCCTTCGCAGCCCTTTCGGACCTGCAAGCGCTGCGCGCGCTGACCGAACTGCAGCAGGAGGGCATCAGCGTGCCCGGCGATGTCAGCGTCACCGGCTTCGACGATCTCATCTGGTCGTCTGTCGTGACGCCGTCGCTGACGACAGTCAGGATGGACATGGATACTATCGCCGAAATCGCCGTTTCGGCGCTCACCGATAGGATCAGTGAAAGCGGCACCCGGGAGGGCGTACTGGTTACGGCGGAGACCGAACGCGTGCCTATGCAGCTCATCATCCGCCAGTCATCCGGGCCTGCGAACCCGGCACAAAAAACCTCAGAGATGGAGAACAGGTAGAATGAAGAAAGCCCTCATCGCATCGGTGGCGTTGGCCGCGCTCTTCCCCTTCGGCGCTATGGCACAGCAACGGACACTGACTATTTCCGTCTATGCCTTCGCGCAGGATGACTACAAGACGATCGTCTACGACCCCTTCGAAGCCAAATGCGGCTGCAAACTCGTTGTCGAAACCGGCAACAGCGTCGAGCGTATCGCCAAGATGGAAGCCAACAAGGCCAATCCGGTGGTCGATCTTGCCGCCGTCTCCATGGCTGACGGCCTCGCCGCCGCCCGCGCTGGCCTGATCGACAAGGTCGATACGTCCAAGCTCGAAAATTTCTCCAAGCTCTATGATGTCGCCAAGGATCCGAATGGCGACGGCATGAGCGTTGGGTACACCTTCTATGCCACGTCCATCGCCTATCGCTCGGACAAGATGAAGATCGACTCCTGGGCCGATCTTTTGAAGCCGGAATATGTCAGCCACGTCGCCTTCCCGAACGTCACGACTAATCAGGGTCCGCCAGCGCTCTATATGCTTGGCCTCGCGCTCGGCAAGGACACGCCGGATCTCAAGGCGCCGATCGAAGCACTCGGCGAAAAGAAGGACGACATCGTTACCTTCTATGAAAAGTCCTCGCAGCTCGTGCAGTTGATGCAGCAGGAAGAAATCTGGGCCGCTCCGATCGGCCGCTTCTCGTGGGCCGGCTTCACCAAGCTCGATGTTCCCGTTGCCTGGGCAACTCCAAAGGAAGGCCAGACCGGCGGCATGAACGTGCTGGTCATGACTAAGGGCTCCAAGAACCAGGATCTCGCCCTGCAGTTCATGGATTTCTGGCTCTCGACGGAAGTTCAGACCAAGCTTGCCGAAAAGCTGATCGACAGCCCGGCAAACAAGGAGGTCAAGGTCTCTGACCAGGTCGCCAACAATATCACTTACGGCGAGGAAACCGCCAAAAGCCTGAAGCTGATCCCCTCCGCCGCCGCCCTCGACAACCGCAATGGCTGGCTGAAGGAGTGGAACGAAAAGGTCGGGCAGTAATCCCTGCTGATAACGGTCCCGGCACTGGCCGGGGCCGACCCCTCCTCCGCTCGAAAGGCGTCCCATGTTCCAGAACCGCGCCGAAGCCTTGGCACTTGCCCTGCCGGCAGCGATCTTCGCAGCCGTGGTGTTTTTGCTGCCTGTCGCGATCCTGCTGTCAGAAGGTTTTCGCAGCGGCAGCGCGTGGTCGCTTGCTGCCTATACGGATTTCTTCTCCGAAACACTGAACCGCACGGTCTTCTTCCGCAGCTTTCGGCTCGGTCTCGAAGTGACGGCAGTTTCGGCCATCATCGGTTATGCAGCCGCCTTTGCGATCGTCAACCTGCCGCCGAAGGGCAAGGGCCGCATGATCGGCCTCGTTACACTGCCCCTAATGATCTCGCCCGTTGCGCGCACTTATGCCTGGATCGTCATTCTCGGCCGCACCGGGATCGTCAACGAGGCCATCACCGGTCTTGGTCTGAGCGCCGAGCCGCTGCGCCTGCTCTTCACCGAGACAGCCGTCTTCATCGGCCTCCTACAGCTCTTCCTGCCCCTGATGATCCTGTCGCTCATCAGCGCACTTGAAAACATGCCGAAGGATGCCATCCCGGCTGCCCGCGTGCTCGGGGCCAACTGGTTCCAGGTTTTTTGGAAAGTCATCCTGCCGCTCACCAAGGAGGGCCTCGTCATCGGCGGCACGCTGGTCTTCACCGGCTCGCTGACGGCCTATATCACCCCCGCCATCCTCGGCGGCTCCAAAGTGCTGATGCTGGAAACGTTGATGTATCAGCAGGTTTCCGTCGCCAATAACTTCGTTTCGGCGAGCGTCATCGCCTTCATCCTAATTGTCATGAGCTTTGCCGCCAATATTCTTCTCAAGCGCCTTGCGACCGCGAGAAACCGCCGATGAGCATCCGCCTCTTTTCGCCTGTCGTTCTGTTCCTGCTGCTGGTCTTCCTGATTGGCCCCTTCCTGATCATCATCGCCGCCTCGCTTTCGGCAGGTGATACGCTGGCCTTCCCGCCGCAAGGCCTGTCACTGCGCTGGGTCGCCAAGGTGTTCACCATCGACAGTTTTCGCGACAGCTTCGCCATGTCGATGTTCCTTGCGGTCTTTGGCACGGTTGCAGCTCTCGTCCTCGGCATCCCCGCCGCCTATGCGCTGTCGCGCTACAGGCTGCCGGGCGCCGAGGCGGTGAGAACCATCGTATCGTTGCCCATCATCGTCCCTGGCATTATCGTCGGCCTGGCGCTGCTGCGCTATCTTGTCGTGCCCTTCGGCTTCAACATCACGCTCGCGCTGTTTTTTGCCCATACGGCACTGGTGCTGCCCTATGCCGTGCGTGTGGTCTCCGCAAGCCTCGGCAACCTGCGCGCCGACATCGAGGAAGCGGCCGTCCTGCTCGGGTCCTCCCGGCTCGGCGCCTTCTTCCGTGTCGTGATGCCGAATATCCGCGGCGGCATTCTGGCTGCCTTCATCCTCGGCTTCGTCACAAGCTTTAATCAGGTGCCCGTCTCGCTCTTTCTCTCCGGCCCCGGCGTGCGCACGCTGCCGATCGACATGCTGGGCTACATGGAAACCACCTACGATCCGTCCATTGCGGCGCTCTCGGCGCTGCTCGCCTTCCTTTCGATCGGCATCGTCTTCCTCGCCGAACGCTTCCTGGGATTCTCTCGCTATGTCTGATGCCTACCTTCAACTCGACAAGCTGACGCTCGCCTACGGCGATACGGTCGCGGTGAAGGACCTCGACCTGTCAATCGCCAGGGGCGAGCTTGTGGCGCTTCTCGGCCCTTCCGGCTGCGGCAAAACGACGACCATGCGCGCCATTGCCGGCCTACTGAACCCGGCCTCCGGCCGCATCAATCTGGACGGCGCTGACATCACCCGCGTCTCCGCCAACAAACGCGCGGTCGGCCTCGTCTTCCAGTCCTACGCACTTTTCCCGCATCTGACTGTCTATGAAAACGTCGCCTTTGGCCTGCGGCTTAAAGGCCTTCGCGGCCAGGATCTGGACAGCAAGGTCAATGCCGGCATCAGATCCGTCGGCCTTGCAAAATTCGCCGGCCGCAAACCGGGCGAGCTCTCTGGCGGCCAGCAGCAACGCGTTGCCCTCGCCCGCTCCATGGTCATGGAGCCGAAGGTGCTGCTGCTCGACGAGCCGCTTTCCAATCTCGACGCCCGCTTACGCCTCGAAATGCGCGCCGAACTGCAGCGCGTCCAGAAGGAAACCGGGGTGACGATGATCTTCGTCACCCACGACCAGGCGGAAGCACTTGCGCTAGCCGACCGCATCATCGTCATGCTGAACGGCGGCATTGAGCAGATCGGCACGCCGGAAGAAATATACAACAACCCCATTTCCTCCTTCGTCGCCGATTTTGTCGGTTTCGAGAATGTCTTCGCGCTGAAGGACGGAAAGCTTGCGACGGCGAACGGCGCGATCGCACTTTCTACTCCCGCGCCGGATGTTGCGGCGGGCCTGGCATGGCGGCCGCGCGCGGTAATCCTTGGTTCCGGTCCTTTCCAGGGCACCGTGCGTGGCACGTCCTTTGCCGGCAACAGCCGCGAATATCTGCTCGACAGCGCGCTCGGTCCGATCAAAGCGGAAGTGGATGCCGCCCTGCCGCAACACGAACTCGGCAGCACCATCGCCTTCGACCTGCCGGTCGATGCGGCCGCAAACCTCAAGCGTTTCGGGTGAGATCATGGGCGTCTGGATCGACACGGACATGGGTTTCGACGACATCGCCGCCATCATGGTGGTGACGAACGCCGAACACGACATCGATGGCGTCTCACTGGTCTTCGGCAATGCGCCACTGCCGCAAGTCCGCGCCAATGCCGCGGGAGCCGCCAAGGCCTTCGGCTGGAAATTTCCTGTTCATATCGGCCGTGATATGCCCGTCCTCGGCAAGCTTGAAACCGCGCAGGCAATCCTCGGCGAAAGCGGTATTCCGACGACGGGCAAACATCTGCCACCGGCGCCCATCCAGCCTGATAGCGATGCCTTCCTTGCCCTCTCCCGTTGGCTGGAACTGGAGGGCCCCCATCGCGTCCTGGCGCTTGGTCCGCTGACGAATATCGCGGCATTGACGCTTGCCCGACCCGATCTTGCAGCCCGCATCACCGAGCTCGTCTGGATGGGCGGCGGCGTCACTTCGGGCAATCACACCGCTTCCGCCGAGTTTAACGCGCTTGCCGATCCGGAAGCCCTGGCAATTGTGATCGCCCATAAGCTGCCGCTGCGCATGGTCGATCTCGATCTCTGCCGCAAGGTTCTCGCAAAGCCTGAGGATGCCGACCCGGTTCGCGCTGCGGGTGGCGCCAATGCCGAACTTCTCGCTGATATGTTCGCTGGCTATATCCGCATCGGCACCAGCCGTGGCCGCCCGGCTATGGCGCTCTACGACCCTTCGGCCGCTGTCGCCTTCGTGGCTCCCCAAGTGGTAAGCTTTCGCCCTGCCCGCATCGATGTGGAGTTGCAGGGACAGCATACGCGTGGGCGCACGGTCGTTGAAACCCGCGCCACGCATGCAACCTTCAATGCACAGTTCGCCGCCGACATCGATGCCGATATGGCACGTGTCATCATTCTCGCCGCCCTGGTTAACGAGGCCCGCAAATGACCGCCACTCCGCGCCAGGAACCTGCCGACATCAATGAACCGGCCTTACGTGCCCGTGCCGTCGCCGCGGCCCGTGGCGTTGGCCCCTTTGACGTGCTTGTGACCGGCGGCCGCATCCTCGATGCCGTCACCGGCCTCGTCCGTGAAGCCGATATCGGTCTCGTCGGCGCACTGATCGCCAGTGTGCACGCGCCGGCAAGTCGCAGCGACGCCGACAAGGTGATCGATGCGACTGGCAGCATCATCTCTCCTGGCCTCATCGATACGCATATGCATGTCGAAAGCTCGATGGTCACGCCAGCTGAATATGCTAAGGCCGTGTTGCCGCGCGGCGTGACGACGATCGTCTGGGACCCGCATGAATTTGGCAATGTCCATGGCCTCGACGGCGTACGTTGGGCAATCGAAGCCTCGCGTTGTCTGCCGCTGCGCATGATCCTGTTTGCTCCCTCCTGCGTTCCCTCCGCCCCCCGGCTTGAGCTGGCGGGAGCGGATTTCGATGCCAATATCATTGCGGAATTGCTGCGCTCACCCGCGATCGGCGGCGTCGCCGAGGTGATGAACATGCGCGGCGTCATCGATGCCGACCCCCGCATGACAGCGATCGTCAATGCGGGCCTGACCTCCGGCAAACTCGTCTGCGGTCATGCCCGCGGGCTGGAAGGCGTCGACCTCAATGCCTTCATGGCCGCCGGCATCACCTCCGACCATGAACTGACCTCTGGCGCTGACCTGCTGCAGAAACTCGCGGCCGGCATGACGATTGAGCTGCGTGGCTCACACGATCATTTGCTGAAGGAATTTGTCGATGCATTGAACGGTATCGGCCACCTACCGCCATCCGTGACCCTCTGCACCGACGACGTTTTCCCGGATGAACTCTACGAGAACGGCGGCCTCGACGATGTGGTGCGCCGCCTCGTGCGCTACGGCATGCGCCCGGAATGGGCGCTCCGTGCGGCAACCTTCAATGCCGCGCAGCGCCTGAAGCGCTCCGATCTAGGCCTCATCGCCCCCGGCCGGCGCGCCGATCTGGTGCTGTTCGAGGATATGCACGAGTTCAAGGCACGCGCCGTTGTCGTCAACGGCCGCCTCGTCGCAAAAGACGGCGCGGTGACGGAGGCAATCGAGACGTTCGATGCCGGCCCGCTCACGCATTCGGTCAAGCTCACGCCTTTCGTCGAGGACGATTTTCGTATTCCCGCCGACGGTACGAAGGTGCGTCTTGCGACAATCGATCGCCCGCGCTTCACTCAATGGGGCGAAGCCGAGGCCGATGTCCGCGGCGGTTTCATCGTGCCGCCGGCCGGCAGCGCCATGATATCAGTCGTCCACCGTCACGGGCTCGCAGATGGCAAACCGCGGATCGGCTTTCTGACTGGCTGGGGCGAGTGGCGCGGCGCCTTCTGCACCACCGTCTCGCATGACAGCCACAACCTCACCGTGTTCGGCGGAAATGCAGGCGACATGGCGCTTGCCGCCAATGCCGTCATCCAAGCCGGCGGCGGCATGGCGGTGACAAAGGACGGCCGGATCGAAGCCCTGCTGCCCCTGCCACTCTCCGGCCTTGTAACCGATGCCACCCTGCAGGAAACCGCTGAAGGCTTCGCCGCAATCCGCAAGGCGATGGAAACTATCGTCGACTGGAAGCCGCCCTATCTGGTCTTCAAGGCCTGCTTCGGCGCTACGCTTGCCTGCAACACCGGCCCGCATCAGACCGATCGCGGTATTGCTGACGTCCTCACCGGCACGGTTCTCGAAAGCCCCATCCTGGAGACCTTTTGAGGCGGCTTACGTCTCAGTCTTCAGCTCCCGCTCCACCAGCGCCACCCAATAGGCTGCGCCATACCCCAGTGCCTCGTCATTGAAGTCATAGGCAGTATTGTGATGCAACGCGCCATCAACGGCCGGACCATTGCCCAGCCAGACGTAACAGCCGGGAACGTTCTGCCCGAAGAAGGCGAAATCGTCGCCTGCGGTCGACGGCGGAAAGCTCGTGCGCACCCTTTCCCCGAAAACGGCCTGTGCGGCGCCTAAAGCGCGCGACGTCGCATCCGCATTGTTGACGACGGGCGGAATGCGACGCTCGAATTCATAGTCGACCGAAATACCGAACATGGCGGCGGTGCCCTGCGCAAGCCGGCCGATTTCCACCTCAAGCTGATCGCGAACCTCGAGCGAATATGCGCGCGCCGTTCCACCGATTTCGACGATATCGGGGATCACGTTCAATGCCTTTGGATTGCCCGCCTGTATTGAACAGGCGCTGACGACAGCCGGCTGAAGGGGATCGACGACGCGCCCGACGATCGTCTGCAGCGACGACAGGAAAATGCCGGCAGCGGTGATCGGATCACGACCGAGATGGGGCTTTGCCCCATGCGTGCCGACACCCCGGAATGTGATCCGCCAACTATCCGAGGATGCAAGCTGCGGCCCCTCGACGACTGCGATCTCATCCACGGCAAGCCCCGGCATATTGTGCAACCCAAAAACGGCATCGCAGGGAAATTGCTTGAACAGTCCCTCTTCCACCATGCGCCTTGCACCGCCGCGGCCTTCTTCGGCCGGCTGGAATATGAAATGCACTGTGCCGGAAAAGCCCCGCGTCTCCGCCAGATAGCGAGCCGCTCCGAGCAGCATCGTTGTGTGCCCATCATGACCACAGGCATGCATCTTGCCTGGCACCGTCGACTTGTAGGGTCGCTCCGCCGTCTCCGGCATGGCGAGCGCATCCATGTCTGCCCTCAGTCCTATCGCACGCGTGCCGTTACCGATCTGAAGCGTGCCGACCACACCGGTGCCGCCGAGACCGCGATGCACTTTGATGCCTGCTTCTTCGAGAAGCTTCGCGACGATCGCGCTGGTGCGCTCTTCCTCGAAGCCTAGTTCGGGGTGGGCATGTAGGTCGCGACGGAGGGAGGTTAGAAAGGGCAGATCGTTGCTGATCCGGGCGGGAATGCTCATGAGCCTGGATATCCTGTAAGACGAAAACGGGCGCCCGACGGCGCCCGCATCAGATTGTTCTTTTTTCAACAAACAAGCCGTAAGCGCAAGCCTCTACGCCTCTTCGACAAAGACCTCTTCGCGCTTGCGCTTGACGCTCGGCAGGAAGACGACAATCAGCACAGCAACGGCAATCGCCAGCAGGGTGGCGCTGATCGGCCGTGTGATGAAAGTCGTCGCATCACCCCGGGACAGGATCATGGCGCGTCGCAGGTTCTCTTCGAGCAGCGGGCCCAGCACGAAGCCAAGCAGCAACGGCGCCGGCTCGCAGCGAAGCTTGGCGAGCAGGTAGCCGATGAGGCCGAAGAAGGCGACGGCGTAAAGGTCGTAGACGTTGGAATTGACGCTGTAGACCCCGATCGAACAGAAGGCCATGATGATAGGGAAAAGCACGTAGTACGGCACTGTCAGCAGCTTCACCCACAGACCGATCAGCGGCAGGTTGAGAATGACGAGCATCAGATTGCCGATCCACATGGAAGCGATGATGCCCCAGAAGAGTGCAGGCTGTTCCGTCGCCACGTTCGGCCCTGGCACGATGCCCTGGATGATCATCGCGCCGACCATCAGCGCCATGACCGGGTTTGCCGGAATACCGAGCGTCAGAAGCGGAATGAACGAGGTCTGCGCACCGGCGTTATTGGCCGATTCCGGCCCGGCGACGCCGGCGACCGCGCCATGTCCAAACTCCTCCGGCTTCTTGGAAGCGCGCTTTTCCACCGTATAGGATGCAAAGGATGCGAGGATTGCCCCGCCGCCCGGCAAGATGCCGAGCGCTGAGCCGATGACCGTTCCACGAATGACCGGCGCAATCATCTCCTTGAACTCTTCCTTCGACGGCAACAGGCCCGAGACCTTCGCCATCAATACCGTTCGGGTCTTCTCGCCTTCCAGATTGCGCAGGATTTCTGCAATGCCGAAGACGCCGACGGCAAGCGCCACGAAATTCAGCCCATCGGCGTATTCACGGATGCCGAGGGTAAAGCGCGGCGTGCCGGTATAGATATCCGTCCCCACAAGGCCGAGCAGCAGCCCAAGCGCCACCATTGCCAGTGCCTTGACGACCGAGCCATGTGCAAGCGCGATCGAAGACACGAGACCGACGATCATCAGCGAGAAATATTCGGCTGAACCGAATTGCAACGCGATTGCTGTGAGCGGCGGCGCGAAGATCGCCACCAGGAAGGTTGAGACTGTGCCGGCGAAGAAAGAGCCGAGCGCGGCGATCGCAAGAGCCGCGCCCGCCCTGCCCTTTCGCGCCATCTGGTAGCCATCGATCGCGGTAACGGCCGAAGAGGATTCGCCCGGCATGTTGATAAGGATCGCCGTTGTCGAGCCGCCATACTGCGCGCCATAATAGATGCCGGCGAGCATAATGAGCGAGGAAACTGGCTCAAGCTGGAAGGTGATCGGCAGCAGCATGGCGATCGTTGCCGTTGCGCCAATGCCGGGCAATACGCCGATTAGCGTGCCGAGCAGCACGCCGATCAGGCAGAAAAGTAGGTTTTCCGGGCTTGCCGCCGTGTAGAAACCAAGAGCGAGATTACTGAAAAGTTCCATCGCAGCCTCCTAGAACCGCACCCAGGGGCCGAAACGTTCAAATGGCAGCCCGAGCCCATAGCTGAAGACCGCCACCGAAAAGACCGCCAGCACCAGCGAAAGGCCAAGCGCCATCAGCACGGTCATGCGGGTAGACGCAAAGCAGGCGATGAAGGCGGTCAGGAAGATTGCAGGCGCAAAGCCGAGCCCGCGCACAGTCAGCCCGAAGAAGATCGGCGCCGGAAGAATGAAGAGCATGCCGCGCCAGGCGAACGGCTCGATCGGCTCGCCCTGGACCCGCACGGCCTGAACGAGAATAATGAGACCAAGCAGAACGAGGATGCCCGACAGGACGAGCGGGAAATAACCAGGCCCCATGCGCAGCGCCGTGCCGATTTCGAGGTCCAGCGACTGATAGGCAAAGAAGGCACCCGTTGCGGCGAGCAAGGCGCCGCAGATGATATTAGTTGTGTCGAAACTGAGGGATTTCATAACGTCTCCTGGAGTTGGAGATAAAGCGTCGCGGCTGATATCGGGGACTGCGCAAACACCCTCCTGCCGACCGGGAGGAGGGTGCTGATGTCGCAGTCGGACTCAGTCTGCGTATTCGCCGGCAGCTTCGATGACGGGCTTCCAGCGAGCGATTTCGCTCTCGAGCTTCGCCTTCAGTGCGGCCGGCGTCGCATCGGCTTCGGATGAGGGAGCCGTTCCGAGTTCGGCAAAGCGGGCTGCGACGTTCGGATCCTTCAGCGCGATCTGCAGCGACTTCGACAAGCGCTCGTTGATTTCGGCAGGCGTGCCTTTCGGCGTGTAGATGCCGTGCCAGATACCCACTTCGAAGCCGGGCAGGCCGGCTTCGACGGCGGTCGGAATATCCTTGAGCACATCGAGGCGGGCCGGCGAGGTAACGGCATAGGCCTTGATCGTGCCGCCCTGGATCTGCTTCGTCGTATTGGTCGTCTGGTCGCACATGATATCGACCTGACCGCCGAGAAGGTCGGTCATGGCGGGGCCGGTGCCCTTGTAGGGAACGGTTGTCAGTGGCGTCTGAATGGCGCTCATGAACATCATGCCGCAAAGATGGGATGCCGCACCGATACCCGCATTGGCAACGGTGACCTTGTCTTTGTTGGCCTTCACATACTCAACCAGCCCCTTGAGATCGGCCGGCTCGAAATCCTTGCGGGCGACGATCGTCATCGGAACATCGGTGACGAGTCCGACATATTCGAAGGCATTCAACGTGTCATAGGCAAGCTTGCGGTAAAGCGTGGCGCTGGTCGCCATGCCGATATGATGCAGCAGGATCGTGTAGCCGTCCGGATCGGAGCTTGCGACGCGACCGGCGCCGAGCGTGCCGCCTGCTCCGCCAACATTTTCAACGACGATCTGCTGGCCTAGATCCTTCGACATGGATTCGGCGACGAGGCGCGCGACGGTATCAGTCGGGCCGCCGGCGGCGAAGGGCACGACCATGGTGATGGTGCGCTCGGGATAGGTCTGGGCCGAAGCGGTGTAGGCGAGAAGCGAAATGGCAGCAGCGGCGGTCACGCCGAGCATTGCCTTCAGGATTTTCATCGTTTTCCTCCCTGATGAAAATGGGTCATTCGCCGGTGCATCCTCCGCACCGGCTTGGATACTCCATTTGCAGGCCAAGGACTTGCAGCCGCAATCTCGGCACGAAGAGAGGAATGATGATTTTGCGACAGTGCGCCGCAGCATGGGTTGATTTGGAAACAAATGGTTAAAGCGATGGGTGGAAATCCACCCATCGCCCTTGCGTCACCGGTTCGGCGGCAGAACGACCTCGCCCGTTTCCAGGAGCGATTTGAGGTTGGACAGAATTTGCGGCCATCCGCCGGAGACTGCACCAATGAATTTGGAACCTTCGACCGGAATCGAATGCGTCAGCGTCAGCTTGACCGCCTCGCCGACCGGTTCGAGCTCCATCACGCACTGGGAAAACCCTTCAGCCTTGAGCTCTGGCTTGAACTCATTACGCCACTTCAGGACCAGCCTTTTGGGCGGATCGAATTCGAGGATTTCGCCGGTATCGGTGACGGTTCCATCGGAATAACGCATCTGCCAAGGGGAACCGACTTTCCAATCAGTCTCGAACTGCACGCCAAGCCAGAATTTCTTCATGAATTCCGATGTCGTGAGTGCCGACCAGAGCTGCTCCGGTGTGGTGCGGATATAGGTGACGTAATTGAATGCGCTGCCAGCCATGATGATGCTCCTTTTGGTCAAGGCTTGGTCACACCCTCGCCGGCAGACCGGACGATTCATTCGCCGCCGCTGCCTTCGAGGCTCTTCTTGAGATCGGAGAGCGCCTCTAATGCACGGCGCTCGAATTTGCTGATCCACCGGTCTACGATCTCGTTGATCGGAACCGGATTGATGTAATGCAGTTTCTCGCGTCCCTGCCGGCGCGTGGAAACGAGGTTTGCTTCCTCGAGAATGCCGAGATGTTTCGTCACCGCCTGACGCGTCATCTCCAGCCCTTCACACAATTCGCCGAGCGTCTGACCATTGCGCGCATGCAGGCGATCCAGCAGACGTCTCCGGCTACCGTCCGCCAGAGCCCGAAAAACCGCGTCTTCATCCATATCAATACGGAACCATTTGGTTGCCTGTTGTTATTTTATATGCAACCAAATGGCTGCCTGTCAAGGCATGAATCAAGTCGGCCTGAAAACAGGCGATCACATCGAAAATTGGGTAGGGGATCAGGGCTCGCGGCGCATCTCGCCGGCCATCTCATTCGCCAGCAGCTTCTTGTCGAGACCGTATTTCTGCATCTTCTCGTAAAGCGTCTTGCGCGAAATGCCAAGGGATTCATAAACCGGCTTCAGGCTGCCGCCATGAGCAACGAGCGCGCTGGCAATCACGCCGCGCTCGAATTCGGCCACGCGCTCGGCAAGCCCCGCAGCCTCGGCCTGCCTGCTGCCGCCATCGAGGCCGAGCACGAAGCGATCGGCGGCATTGCGCAATTCACGAACATTACCCGGCCAGTCCCGCTGCGCAATGTCGGAAACCACATCCGGCGGCACGAGCATCTCGTCCTTGCCGTAGCGCGCTGCCGCCTCCCGCACGAGCTGCAGGAAGAGCAAAGGAATATCGGCCCGGCGCTGAGAAAGCGACGGCACGTGAATGGTTGCAACATTCAAGCGGTAAAAGAGATCGGCGCGGAAGCGGCTCGCGGCGACTTCCGCCTCCAGATCGACCTTGCTGGTCGCGATAAAGCGCACATCAAGTGGAACGATCTCGTTCGAACCCAGCCGCGAAATCATCCTCTCTTGCAGCACGCGCAAGAATTTCGCTTGCAGGTCAACCGGCATGGAACCAATCTCGTCGAGCAGAATGGTCCCACCCCGCCCATGTTCAAACTTGCCGTAGCGCGGCCGGACTGCACCCGGAAAAGCGCCGGCCTCATGCCCGAAAAGCTCGCTCTCGATGAGGTTCGCCGGGAGTGCCGCGCAATTGATGGCAATGAAGGGCCGATTTGCCCGTGCGCTTATATCATGCAGCGCACGCGCCACCACTTCCTTACCCACACCTGTATCGCCCACGATAAGTGTATCAGCGTCGCTCGCTCCGATCGCGCGAATACGATAGCGCAGGTCGACCATAATCTGCGTGCGGCCTGGCAGCCGTGCCTCGATATCGTCACGCTTGCCGGCGACGGCCTTCAGCAACCGGTTCTCCAGCACGAGACTGCGTCGCTCCATGGCGCGGCGGATGACGCCGGCGAGCATCTGCGGCGTGAACGGCTTTTCGATAAAGTCATAGGCGCCCTCGCGCATCGCCTTGACGGCCAGCTGCACATCGCCGTGGCCGGTGACGAGAATGACCGGGACCTCAGTATCGAGTTCGCGGATCTTCTGCATCAGCGTCATGCCATCCATACCCGGCATGCGGATATCGGTGACGACGACACCAGGAAAACTATAGCCGATCAATTCCAACACATGATCGGCGTTGGAAAAGGTCTCGACACTAAAGCCGGAAAGCTCCAGCGCCTGCGCCGTCGAACGCCGCAACTCCTCTTCATCGTCGACGAGCAATATCTTCTGTTCGTTCATTCGGCCGCCTCCGGCATCATGCCCGCCGCGGCCGAAAGCTCGATACGGAATACCGCCCCGCCCTCCTGATGGTTGGAGACGGTCAGGCTGCCGCCAAAATCCTTGATGATGTTGTAGGAGATGGAGAGACCGAGCCCCAGCCCCTTGCCGACGCCCTTGGTAGTGAAGAACGGGTCGAAAATACGCTCGGCAATCGCCGCCGGCACGCCCGGCCCGTGATCGCGTACGGTCAGGATCACCCTGCCAGCCTCTTCGGATGCCGAAACCTCGATGCGCCGATCCTCCAGTCCCTCAACAGCGTCGGCCGCATTCGAAATCACGTTGACCAGCACCTGCTGCAAACGCACGGAGCCGGCCTTGACCACCGGCGGCCGCGCTCCGAGATGCAGCCAGAGATCGGCATCGGCCGCCTTCAGGCGCCAGGCGATGATCTCCAGGGTGTCGCGGATCGCCTGCTCGAGCGGCACGGGACCGAGCTTCTCATTCGGCTTACGGGCGAAATTGCGCAGGTGCCTGCTAATGGAGGCCATGCGGTCGATCAACCCGCCGATGCGCTGGATATTGTCCTGCGCTTCTTCCGTACGACCTCGTTCGAGCAGAACGGCTGCACTGTCCGTATAAGTTTTGGCGGCGGCAAGCGGCTGGTTGAATTCATGCGAGAGTGCTGCCGACATCTGCCCGAGACCGGCAAGCTTGCCCGCCTGGATAAGATCCGCCTGCGTCTGCCGAAGCTGCTGTTCGGCGAGCCGCCGCTCGGCGATCTCCTCCTCGATACGGCTGTTGACGCGGGCAAGGTCGGCTGTGCGCTCATCGACTCGCCGCTCCAGCTCGTTCTGCGCCTCGGCCTGCAACTGCAATCGCTCGGCGAGCCGCATTCGCCGCTGCCGAAGAATGGCAAATGTCAGCGCAGCAATGCAGAGAATGAGGAAGACGACGACCAGGGCAGTTCGGGCCTGCGTGCGGATGGAGCTCGTGTCCATCAACACGTTTACCGTCCAGTCTTCGGCAGGCATATAGTGCGAGAGGACGAGATATTCGTTTTGCCCGAGACCGCTGGCGAGGGTCATCAGATCATGATCCTCGAACCGATGGCGGATGACCGGTAGTTCGACGAGCTTCGCATTGGCATAACGCCGCGATGCCTCGGTGCGCGCCACGCGATCCGCACTCAAAGGCAGGATCGCCCCGTAGAGCCAGTCGGGACTATCGGACATGAAGATGATGCCCTCGGGGTCGGAGACGAAGATGCGATACTCACCACCGCTCCAGGAGGATTCAATAACATCGATATCCACTTTGAAGACGATGACGCCCCGGATTTCCCCATCGACCGAGATTGGCGAAGAGAAATAATAGCCGCGCTTCAACGATGTGGTGCCGAGCGCATAGAAACGAGCCTGATGCCCCCCAATCGCCTCCTGGAAATACGGACGGTAGCTGAAGTTTTCGCCGATAAAACTGCCGGGACTGTCGTAGTTGCTGGCGGCGATCGTCTCGCCATCCGGCTGAACGACATAAATATCTGACGATTTCAGCAGCCCGTTGATTTCCTTGAGGTAGAGATTGGCACCCTTACGAAGGGACTGGTCATCTGGTCGGCTCACCAGCTGCTTGATATCGTCGTGATCGGCAATCAACGCCGGCAGGGCTTCATAACGGCTGAGATGGCCGCTCAGCGCCGCGACGGCAAGTCTCAACGCCGTGCCCGCTTGCGCCGAAGCTTCGCCCATATAGGCGCGTGTAGCAACCGCGCTCCCGTAATAAAAGAAAGCGAAAACAAGCAAGGGTGCGACGCAAAGTGCCGCAATGACACGATAGCGCGAAGACAGTGTCTCGCTCCTCCCTTTCCGCCTCCGCTCCCCGTGGAGGCATAACCCGACGGCTCCAAGTGTAATGAGCGCGGTCGGGATTTCCAAGAGGCGCCAAAACTTGACACCTGTCAGATGCAGATGTCTGATTGCTGCACTGCAAGGAGACCGCCATGAGCGAAGACCGGATCCCAGAAGATAGCAAGCTCACGACATCTAAGCGCCGCTGGGCGGCAGAAGGAAAGTTCCTGACCGGCCGCATCAGCCGCCCGGAAACAGAGCGCCTGCCGCCGGGTCAGCATCTGGTCAAGAACTGGCCGGTCCTCGATCTCGGCCAGCAGCCGGTCATTTCCATCGAGAGCTGGCGACTGGAGGTTCGAGGCCTCGTCGAGACGACGCTGGACCTCGATTGGGCAGCCTTCCAGGCGCTAGAGCAAAGCACCTTCGTCAGCGATATCCATTGTGTGACCACGTGGTCGCGCTACGACAACAAATGGAAGGGTGTCTCGACCCGCGACCTGCTCGATCTTGCCATGCCGAAAGCCGAAGCCAGCTACGTCATGCTGACCAGCTATGACGGTTACACGACCAACCTGCCGCTCTCGGATTTTGCCGCCGAAGATGCCATTCTCGCCACATCATGGGAGGGCTTGCCCCTCAGCCCCGAGCACGGCGGGCCGATGCGCCTCGTCGTGCCGCATCTCTATTTTTGGAAAAGCGCCAAATGGCTGCGCCGCATCGATCTGCTGTCGGCAGACAAGGCAGGTTTCTGGGAAAAGAACGGCTACCACATGTATGGCGATCCATGGCGCGAGCAGCGCTATTCTGAAGACTAAACCCTGAGAAGTCGCTTAGCGCCAAAGAAGCCGAGAGCGAGCAGCGCTGCAAATCCGGTGAACCAAGCCATGCTCGCCGGATGCAGCGGAATTTCGCTCCAGCGCGGCCGAACCACATCGCCGGTGTTGAACCCCTCGCCGCTGAACCGGCACGTCACCAGCGAAAGCCCGCGTCTGACCATGTCGACATCGACCGCAGAGGCGATTTCACCCGCGGCAGCAGCCTCCTGCGGCATGTCGCGCATAGCGAGCAGTACGGCCTTGGTCGCGGCGAGATAGGCATGGGCGCATTCATTGAAGGGGCTTTCCTCATCCGTCACGCTGCCCGGCACCCGGCCCCAGAGACAGTAGGAATACTGGATTTCAGCATAGTTCAGCACGCGCCGGAAAGGCTCATTTGTATCGACCGCGCTTGCGGCGAGATCCATGATATGGCCGCGATAGTCGGCAATCACAGCCATTTCCCCGTGAGATATTTCGGGCACCGGCAACCCGGCATGGCTGCCTTGGCTCCCGCCTCCATGCGCGGATGCGCCGGCCGCGATCAGCAGCGCAAGGCCGAAACAAAGGAGAGGGAATCCGTTTTTCATGAGACGTCCAAAGTCCAGACGCAGCGAACCGCAGAACGATAATCCTCGTAAGGAAGGAGGGAGCCGCAAGCCCCCTTTCCGCTACTTATCGAAAGGCCGGGCGCGGCCCGCTCTTCGCGCCGAGCCGCTTCTCCGCCATCGCCCCGAAAGCCAGGCCGAGAACCAACCAGAGGATCATATGCATGCCTAGCGTGGTCGCGCGGAAGCGCCATAGCACCATGGCAGGGAAATTCTCCGGCACTTCGTTGATCGACGGCAGCAGATATTCCACCAGACCGATAAAGCCGACGAAGAGGACGCCTGCAATGATCGCCGCATTCCAGACGCCGTAGCTTGCCGCCAACCTGCGCGCAATCGCAATGGCCGCGATCAGCGAAGCAATCGAGACGACGATCATCAGGAAGAACAGCTCTGTGCGCGCACCGATCGTATCCGAATTGCCGACCGCCGGCGGATTGGCCGGATATTTGATTGCTGGGATGATGACGAAGGCGACGAAAGCGGCGGCGGCAATGACGGCCGAAGTGCCGCGTGCCGAAAGATTGCTGAAGCGGCCGTGCACGAAGGCAAAGACCAGAGCAAACAGCCCGCCGATAGCAACGCTATAGGCCATCACTCCGATAAAGAGCCCAGGCCCCGCCTGGGTGGCGCGGCTGACGATTTCGGGTTCTGCGGCCTCGCCGGCAGCTCGAGCCGCGGCCTCTTCGAAGGTGATGGCCGCATCGACGAGCGGCTCGCCGAAGAACCGCGCAAAAGCAAAAACCAGGATACCGGCAATCGCGCCCGCGATCATGCCGCGAAGCAGAAGATTTCCAACCATGTGAAACACTCCCCTGAAGCATGTCTCGCAAAAGAGTTCAGTTTTGCGATGACGACATGCAAAACAAAAACCTAAAGCGTATCGAGCGGATCTAAAAGAGCGCGCCGCGCTTTAGTGGCAGGGGAAGCCGAGAAGGTGGCGGGCGTCATGCACGAATTCGTGCACATACATGCCGTTGAAGAGCGCCATCGCGCCTTCTTCCGTACCGACGAAATAGATGGTGATGAGCATCAGCAGGCCACCGAAGATCGCCCAAGGCAGAATCTCGCCGAGTGGGATAACTGCAGGTGCTGCGGCGGGTGCAAAAGTGGTATCAGACATGTATTCCTCCTGGAATGACGCGTTCAGTCGAAAATCTTGCGTGCAGTAGGGTCTGACTTCCAACGCGAAGAATTTCGACACGCTGGTCACAGTGGCGCGACCGCGCCGGAGTTTCACCGGCTTCCAAACCCGCAACGTCACGGTTATATCTGCACGCCAAAGACACTGTCAACGAAACTTCATATGCGGGCGGAGCCATCCCGCCCTATCTCAGGAGGGCGCCGCGAAACGTGACCACTCGCCTTACATGGATCTGCCACGGCGCCACGTCCGCCAATCGGACCGCTTCCTTCCCGGCAGATGAGCCGCTGGAGGAAAAGGCGCTGAGCGAGACAGCGTTGCCGATACCAGGACGAGCGGATAGGGTATTCGTCAGCCCGGCGCTGCGAGCCCGACAGACGGCCGAAATGCTGGGCTTTGACGCGATCCTTGCTCCCTCTCTCAGGGATTGCAATTACGGTCGCTGGGCGGGAAAGCCGCTGACCAGCCTTCACTCCGAAGAGCCCGAAAACGTTGCGCTCTGGATGTCCGATCCCGATGCTGCGCCACATGAGGGCGAGAGCCTGCAACAGCTTGGCAAACGCATTGCAGGCTGGATGAACGAGGAAATGCCGCTCGGCGGGCATGTTGTTGCGGTTACGCATGCAGCCGTCATCCGCGCCGCGGTCCTGAATGTGCTAAAAGCGCCGCCCGCCGCGTTCTGGACCATCGATGTCCAACCTCTCGGCGCGGCGCGCATGACGCACGACGGCCGCCGCTGGTCGCTACGTTTCTGAATAATCCTCGTAAATTAGTCCAGCCTTACACAAGCAAACACGGTCATCCATACTGAACCCGGAATTCCGGGCTCTACGTCCTTCCCCGAGGAGACGAAAAATGACCTATGACTGGAGTGGGGAGCGCACGCGGCGCATTCGCATCGTGCGTATCGCAACTATCGTCGCCGTTCTCATCGGCGTAGCGATCAGCCTGCCATTGCTGATCAACGTCGCCTGAACTGTCAGAATACGTCAAAGGCGAGCGTGCCATAGCCGCTCGCCTTTCTCCCTTCACCCACAACGGCCATGAAAGGCCAGGTCAGTGTTTGCTGCCCCTGGGTATTGCGGTGTTGGTGATCGATACCGGATCGCTGGCGGGAAAAGTACCTTCAAGTCCTTCGTCCAATTGTTCTTCCATCGCCTCCTCGTCACCCCGTGAACGGGCATTCCTTAACGCAGATGGCCGCTCGTTATCGCCCTCGCGGATTGGCGCCGTGGCGAAGCGGCTCATAACCTCCCGCGCCTTTTCCACTGCATTCAGCCGATTCAATTGCTGTCCGCGATCGCTCCTGATCTGCACGGAGACGACTTCGCCGCCGTCGCCCACGAACTCGACCGTAAAACCACCTTTGCCGCCGTAGGCGGGAATAACCTGGGTGCCGACAAGTTGCATGAGATCGTCCTCTCTCCTGGATGGTTCCGGAAAACGACTTGAGCAGCACATTGGTTCCGCTCAGGGCGAGCGGATGCTATCAACCTTCAACTCCACCCGTAGAGACGCATGATCAGAGGGCGTAATCCTTCCGCACTTCGATCCCCGCGATCCGCCCTGGATTGAGGCATAAAGCATCAGGCGACTAGAGGTTCAAATTGCCGGTAACATTCGGCGTTTCTTGCAACATGTCAGAGGCTGTGCAACCCAAATGCACGTGCTTGTTTCGATGAATTCTCAAGCACATGGCACATTCCCCAACAATTCGCCTTCAGGTTTCAATAAACACTTCAGACTTTCATGATAGTTCCGCCGCGGGTGGAGATGGAGACACTGATGCCGAAGTTCTTCAGGACGAGGGCGGGAAGGCAATGTCTGATGATCATGGCGCTTGGTGCGGCGCTATGGATTTCAGGCGCCCTGCTTGATGTCGATAGCTGGCTCGTCATTTTCATGAACAGCTTTGAGAATTACGGTGCCGATAAGTTTGTGCTCGCCCTCGGCATCGCCGGCGCGATGAGTTTCATCTACTCGGTGTTGCGCATTGCAGATCTTCGCAAGGAGATGCAGCTTCGCGATGCCGCCCAGACGCGCGCCGACTGGATTGCCACCCACGACCACCTGACCAAGCTTCCAAATCGCTACGCCTTCGAACGCAAGATCCTGCCCAAGCTTGCCGACAAGGAAGGCGATATTCCCGACGAGGCCAGGAACAACGTCACTATCTTCTCCGTCGATCTCGACGGTTTCAAGAAGGTCAACGATCTCGTTGGTCACAAAGGCGGCGACGTTCTGCTTGTCGAAGTGGCCAAGCGCATCTGCGCGCTGGGTAATGCCGACTGCGTCTATCGTTTCGGCGGCGATGAATTCATCGTCATCGCCCTTGGCCTCACCGCAGCACGCGAGGAGTGGTTCGCCAAAATGCTCATCCACGCGGTCACCCGCCCCATCCCGATCGATGGCTTTGCCGTCGAGGTCGGCGCCAGCGTTGGCTACGACCGCTGGAACGAAGGTGCAGAGCCGCTGGAGGATGCTGCCCACCGCGCCGACCTTGCCATGTACGAGGCGAAATCGCGCGGCCCCAATCACCAACTGATCTTCGAGCCGTCCATGCAGGGCAAGGTAGCGGAACGCGCCTCGCTGGAGACCAAGCTGCGCAGCGCCATTCAGGCCAAGGCGATCAAGACCCACTACCAGCCGCTGATCGATCTGAGGAGCGGCAGGCTCTGCGGCTTCGAGGCGCTGGCCCGATGGACTGACGAAGACGGCATGAATATTCCGCCTCCAGTCTTCATCGGCATCGCCGAAGAAACCGGCATGATCACCGAACTGTTCGAAAATCTCCTCACCCAGGCCTGCAACGACGCCCTCGCCTGGCCTGATCACGTCAGGCTTTCATTCAACGTGTCGCCTGTGCAGATGGAGGACAAGCTGCTTGCCTCCCGCATTTTCAAGGTACTTGCGGCAAGTCGGCTGCCTGCCAGACGGCTGGAAGTGGAAATCACCGAAAACGCGCTGATCCAGGACCCGGCAATCGCCGCCCATATTCTCGATGAGTTGCATGAGGCGGGCGTGCAGATCGCGCTCGATGATTTCGGCACGGGCTATTCGAGCCTCGCACAGCTCGCCCGCTACCGTTTCGACAAGATCAAGATCGACAAGAGCTTCATCGCCACCTGCCGGGAAGATGAGAAGCAGGAAAAGATCGTCCGCGCCATGCTTGCCCTCGGAAAAAGTCTCAACATCAAGACGACCGCAGAAGGTGTCGAGGAACACTCCCAACTCGCCACTCTGCTTCAGCTCGGTTGCGACATCGGCCAGGGCTATCTCTTCGGAAAGGCGATGCCCGCAACCGAAGCGGGCATCTTCATCAGCAATCAGAATGTTGGTCTGGCCTCCACGGCCTGAGCGACTTCAGAAGACCTGACGCAGGATCACGAAGAGCAGGAAGGCGATCGCGATCGAAGCCGGAAGCGTCAGCACCCATGCCATCAGCATGTTGCGCACGGTGGACCATTGCAGGCCCGAACCGTTTGCCGCCATCGTGCCCGCCACGCCGGACGACAGTACGTGCGTGGTCGAGACCGGCAGGCCGAGATGGTCGGCGGAGGCGATCGTCACCATGGCGACGACTTCCGCAGCAGCACCCTGACCATAGGTCAGATGCGTCTTGCCAATCTTCTCGCCGACGGTGACGACGATACGCTTCCAGCCGACCATGGTACCGAGACCGAGGGCCAACGCCACGGCGACCTTCACCCACAGCGGAATGAACTTTGTCGCGTTGTCGACCGAGGCATGATAAGCGGTGACGGCCTTCAGATCACCGGCATCCATCGGCAGCAGCTTCTGCTTGTCGATGAGCTTCAGCGCCTCACCGATCAGGTAGATGTCGTTGCGGATGTTGCCGACGAGATTGGTCGGAACGGCTTCCAGTGTCGGGAAAGCAGCAACTTCAGCGCTCGTCTGATGGATATATTGCTGCAGTGCCGGCGTGGTCGCATCCGTCCAAGCCTTGTTTTTGACGGCATTACCGACCTCAGCCTTGTAGTCGGTGACGGTAATACCCGGCTTCACATATTTGCCGAGCGCCGTTTCCACCTGTGCGGACGCCATTTTATAGGCTTCAAGGTAATTGACGTCGGGTGTGCGGTTCAGCGCGAAAGCGGTAGGCACAAGACCGATCAGAATGAGCATGATCAGACCCATGCCCTTCTGGCCGTCATTCGAACCATGGGCGAAGCTGACGCCCGTGCAGGTAAAGATCAGGATGGCGCGGATCCACAGCGGCGGCGCCTGGTTGCCCTTTGGCTCCTGGTAGAGCTCGGGCTTGCGCACGAGGAATTTCAGGACCACGAGCAGGATCGCAGAAAGGCCGAAGCCGATGATCGGCGAGATCAAGAGCGACAGACCGACGCTGGCCGCCTGCGACCAGTCTACGCCGCTGGTGGCCGTGCCGGCCGGCGCCAGGAACTGGTTGGCAAGGCCCACGCCGATGATCGAGCCAACCAGGGTGTGAGAGCTCGATGACGGCAGACCGAGATACCAAGTGCCGAGGTTCCAGATGATCGCCGCGATCAACAGAGCAAAGACCATGGCAAGGCCCGAACCGGAACCGACCTGCAGGATCAGTTCGACCGGCAGCAAGGCCAGGATGCCAAAGGCGACGGCACCGCTGGACGTCAAAACGCCGAGGAAGTTGAAGAAGCCCGACCAGATGACGGCAAATTCTGCAGGCATGGACCGGGTGTAGATGACGGTTGCCACGGCATTGGCCGTATCGTGGAAACCGTTGACGAACTCGAAGCCGAGCGCAATCAGCAGCGCGAGGCCGAGAAGTATCCAGGGAACGGCAACTGCGGCAGTCAGATCACGGGCGAGAGCATAGGCAACATATCCAAGACCGCAGACCAACATGAGCCCGAACACCGGCAGAAACCATTTGCCGACGGAGTTCGAATGGTGCAGCGGATGGGAAACGTCGCTATGGCTTGGGGCAATATCGGCCATGGCATAGTTCCTTGTTCCATTTGCAAATTTGCCATTTGTTAATAAATCCCTAGCGTGAAACTCTCGTGACGCAGCCATTCGCCTTTCATCCCTTGCCTCACGACGTCATGGACCGAAATCGGCAACTAAAAATTGCTCATCGTACGGCGGAGACTTCCCACACAGCCCGATGACGCTAAGTTCGTTCATCGTCACGCTTGCCGGGAGCATCAAACAACATGCCATCGACCGATCTTCTCCTGACCTTCAACGCAGGCTCTTCAACGGTGAAGATCGGCATCTTTGCCATTGAGGATGGAAAAGTGCGGCGCATCGGCAAGGGCGTGATCGATTTCCGCGCCGAACCTCTCGCTTTCAAGCTGATGGAAGGTCCGCAAGCTTTCGATACACCGCTGAAAGCCAAGCTTACTGATGACCTGCACGCGATCATCGACGAGACGTTTGAGCTCCTTTCCGAGCATTTCGATATCAGCACCATGCGCGCTGCCGGTCACCGCGTCGTTCACGGCGGCGACCGCTTTACCGAAGCAACAGCTCTCGATGACGCCGCAATCGAGGCGATCGATGCACTCACGCCGCTGGCACCGCTTCACCAGCCGCAGGCCCTTCGTTTCATCCGGGCGTTGAAGCATCTGAAGCCTCATCTTGTCCAGACGGCCTCCTTCGATACCGCCTTTCATGCCACGCAGACCGATCTGGTGCGCCGCTTCGCCATCCCGCGCGCGCTCCACGACGCGGGTATCAAGCGCTACGGTTTTCACGGCCTCTCTTACAAATTCATCGCCGGCGAAGTTGGCAGCAGGCTCCCGAACAAACCGAAGATCGTTGCCGCTCATCTCGGCAGCGGCGCCAGCCTCTGCGCTCTGGAAAAAGGTGTCAGCCGTGATTGCAGCATGGGTTTTTCGACGCTCGACGGCATACCCATGGCCACTCGGCCTGGTTGGCTTGACCCCGGCGTCATCCTGCATCTGCTGCAGGAAAAGAAGCAATCCGCTGAACAGGTGGAAGACATGCTCTACCATCGCTCCGGTCTGCTCGGCGTTTCCGGTATCAACGCCGATACCCGCGATCTACTCGATGATAACAGCCCGGAAGCCCGCGAGGCGCTCGACCTCTTCACACTGCGCATTGCGGGCGAGATCGGCCGCATGTCGGTGACGCTCGGCGGGCTCGATGCCATCATCTTTACGGCCGGCATCGGCGAGCACCAGCCGCAAATCCGCGCGTCCGTTCTCCAGCATCTGGGCTGGCTCGGCCTTGCGGTCGACGAAAAGGCGAATGCCGCCAACGGCTTCGCGATTACGACGCCCGCAAGCCGCGTAACGGCGCATGTCATTGCTACCGACGAGGAGCAGATGATCGCGCAGGAGGCACTTTCTAAGCTTCGCTCCTGATGATCCAGATCAAGTCCCTGCCGGCGCAATCGACTAGAATTGACGTTGAACAAGTTTAAACGGGAGAAATCCATGGAAAAGCATGTCTCGACTCCAGCAGTTCTTTCCGACGCCGAACTCACGCTCATCGACCGCTACTGGCGGGCGGCCAACTATCTCTCGGTCGGCCAGATCTACCTCCTTTCCAATCCTCTACTGCGTCAGCCGCTGAAGCCTGAACATATCAAGCCTCGCCTGCTCGGTCACTGGGGCACGACGCCCGGCCTCAACTTCATCTATGCGCATCTGAACCGCATCATCCGCGCCCGCGATCTCGACATCATCTATATGTGCGGCCCCGGTCATGGCGGCCCGGGCATGGTCGCCAATACCTATCTCGAAGGCACCTATAGCGAGATCTATCCCGATGTCGCCGAGACCGAGGACGGCATGCGAAAGCTTTTCCGCCAGTTCTCCTTCCCCGGCGGGATTCCGAGCCACGCAGCACCGGAAACACCCGGCTCCATCCACGAGGGCGGAGAACTTGGCTATGCGCTCGTCCATGCCTATGGCGCAGCCTTTGACAATCCGGATCTGATCGTCGCCTGCGTCATCGGGGATGGCGAAGCGGAAACCGGCCCGCTGGCGGCAAGCTGGCATTCCAACAAGTTCCTGAACCCTGCCCGTGACGGCGCCGTTCTGCCGATCCTGCATTTGAACGGCTACAAGATCGCCAATCCGACCATCCTCGGCCGTGCCGGTGACGAGGATCTGATGCATCTTTTCGTAGGATATGGCTATGAGCCTTTCTTCGTCGAAGGCAACGAACCGGCAAAAATGCATCAGCAGATGGCCGCGGCTTTTGAGGAGGTTTTCGACCGTATCCGCACCATTCAGAAGGAAGCCCGCGACGGCAAGGTGCCGCAGGCATGCCCGCGCTGGCCGATGATCGTGCTGCGCAGCCCCAAGGGCTGGACCGGGCCAAAGGAAGTAGATGGCAAGAAAGTCGAAGGTTTCTGGCGCGCCCATCAGGTACCGGTCTCCAATTGCCGCGATGACGACGGGCATCGGAAAATCCTCGAAGACTGGATGCGCGGCTACGATCCCGAAGACCTCTTCGATGCCTCCGGCAGGCTGAAGCCGGAACTGCGGGCACTTGCCCCTGCGGGCGAGCGTCGCATGGGGGCCAATCCGCATGCCAATGGCGGTATTTTACGCAAGGAGTTGATCACGCCCGATATCCGCGCCTATGAGGTGAAGGTGGAAAAGCGGGGTGCGGCCATGGTGCAATCCACCGAGATCCTCGGCCACTATCTGCGCGACACGCTCAAACTGAACGAAACCAATGCGAATTTCCGTATTTTCGGCCCCGACGAAACGGAATCAAACCGGCTCGGCAGCGTCTTCGAAATCACCGATCGGGTCTGGATGGAGGAGATCGAGCCTTATGATGTCAGCCTGTCACGCGATGGCCGCGTCGTGGAAGTTTTGAGCGAGCATCTTTGCCAGGGATGGCTGGAGGGCTACCTGCTGACGGGCCGGCATGGCCTCTTCTCTTGCTACGAGGCCTTCATCCACATTATCGACTCAATGTTCAACCAGCACGCCAAATGGCTGAAGGTCACTCGAGAACTGGAGTGGAGGAAGCCGATTTCCTCGCTGAACTATCTGCTGACCTCGCATGTCTGGCGGCAGGATCATAACGGTTTCTCGCATCAGGATCCCGGTTTTGTCGACCTTGTCGCCAACAAAAAGGCCGATATCGTCCGCATCTACCTGCCGCCCGATGCCAACACGCTGCTCTGGGTCGGCGATCATTGCCTTAGGACTTATGACCGCATCAACGTCATTGTCGCCGGTAAGCAGCCGGAGCCGCAATGGCTGACGATGGATGAGGCGATAAAGCACTGCGAGGCCGGGATCGGCATCTGGGACTGGGCAAGTCATGAGCGCGATACCGTCGCGCCCGATGTTGTCATGGCCTGCGCCGGCGACGTGCCGACCATGGAGACGCTCGCCGCTGTCGACCTGCTGCATCAGCATATTCCGGAACTGAAGATCCGCACTGTAAACGTCGTTGACCTGCTCGCTCTGCAATCGAAAGATCAGCATCCGCACGGCCTCACGGATGAGAACTTCGACGCGATCTTCACGTCAGACAAGCCGGTCGTCTTCGCCTATCACGGCTATCCCTACCTCATCCATCGGCTGACCTATAAGCGCACCAATCACCGCAATATCCATGTGCGCGGTTTTATCGAAGAGGGAACGACCACCACGCCTTTCGACATGACCGTGCTGAACGAACTCGACCGCTTCCACCTCGCAATCGAGGCGATCGAGCGCGTTCCGGGCCTGAAGGAAAAAGTGCCTGAAGTGCTGGAGAGCCTGAGAGCTAAACTTGTCGAGCACCACGCCTACGTCCGCGAATATGGCGAGGACATGCCTGACGTGCGCAATTGGAAATGGCCTGCCTTCTGAACGATAGGCAGAATATGAAACGGACCGCACGGAAACCGCGCGGCCCTTCCCCAGCCGTGATGAGAGCAATTCCCGAATGTGCAGCAGCTGCATCGGGAATTGCGTTAAAGGAATGCTCTAATTATCGGCCGTTCTGTGTACCGCTCGGCGTCGTTACACCCGTCGGTCCGCCACCACTGCCATCAGGTGTCGGATCGCGATCGGTTGCTTCCGGCGGCTTGATTGAGCCGGTTGCCGGATTGTTATCGAACGTGCCCTGGCCCGAAGGCTGCGCGTTAATTGCGTCAGGCTTCGTCGATGCGGTCGAAGCTGGATCGGTTGTCGTGCTGGGCCAGATCGCGAAGCTCACGGCGGCAATCAGGATAACTAGAATGCCGGCTGCAAGCACACCCCAGAGCGAGACGCTGCGCCGCCTATCGGCTAGCTCCTCTTCATAGGACGGCTGTCCGACTGGCATGCCGGTAGCCTCGTCCACGATGCGGTTTTTGTCGTCTCCATATTGGGTCATCGTTTGATCCTCCAATCTGCACAAAAGAAACTAGGTCGGCGGAAACTTGTTCCATCGGCCGGTTTTTGCGTGGTTTCGGCCCCTGGATATGGCGTGGGATATTCTTGATCCTGTTGCATTTCCCTCGCATCACCCATGACATCAAATCGGGAGTGAACCATGGCATTCGACGGCCGCCTGCTTTCCGGCGTCAGCACCCTTGCCGCGGTTGTCGAAAGCGGCAGCTTCGTCAAGGCGGCTGACGCGCTCGGCCTTTCGGCATCCGGCGTCAGCCGCGCCATTTCACGGCTGGAGGCGCGCGTCGGCGTGCGTCTGCTTGACCGCACCACCCGCTCGGTAAGGCTGACGGATGAGGGTGCCCGCTTTCATGCGCAGGTTGTTCCGCATCTTGACGGCATTGCGGAAGCTGCAACGCTTGCGTCAGGCGCATCGCTAACCGTGCGCGGCCGTCTGCGCGTCGATGTCGATCCGATCTTTTCGCGCATGGTGCTCGCTCCGCATCTGAAAGAGTTCGTCGCGCGCTATCCAGAGCTCGAACTCGAGCTGATAACCCGCGAGCTGATGAGCGATCTCGTCGCCGATGGAATCGATATTGCCATCCGCTTCGGTCAGCAGCCGAGCTCGTCGCGCATTGCTCGCAAGCTGATGGAAACCCGCGTCCTGACGGTGGCAACGCCTGCCTATCTCGCAGAGCATGGCACGCCGAAGCTACCCACTGATATCGCCAGCCACTCCTGCATCCAGTTCCGCGACCCCCTCACTGGCCGCACTTTCGAATGGGAACTGCACCGAGGCAGGAAGATCGTGCAGCTCGATGCCAGAGGACCACTTCTGATGAGCGACCCCGGCACCATGCTCGATGCCTGCCTTGCGGGCGCCGGCGTCGCCCAGGTACTTGCCCTCAGCGTCAGGGAGCTGCTTTCCGAAGGCCGTCTGGTCGAACTCTACCCGGACTGGCCGGATGAAACGTTCCCGCTCTATGCGGTTCATCCTTCGCGGCATCATGTGCCTGCCAAGGTTAATGCCTTTATCGAATTCTGTCTCGAACTCATCCGCGACTAAAGCAATACCGGCAGCAGGGTTTTGAAGAAAAACGAAGCACTCAACCGGTCTTCGAAAGTTGGTGACAACCTTCCACGACATGTTCCGGACCTCCCCGAACGTGGGCTATGAAACTCCGCAACCGGAAAAACGCCGAGGAAAGCCATGAAGGGTTTCGCTGCCAACCTCACCGCCTCTCGCCTGGAGGAGATGCTTGCTTTCTATATGGTTGCGGACCCAAATAGCAGCCGCGACGAAACCGACTGTCGCAAGCGGGAAAATGGCACGACAGGCGTAAAGGCGGCAGATCATACCGCCGAGCGCGCCGTTCCCTTGCTCCGGTGACGGAAAACGAAGCCGCTTACTTTACGACCAGAACCGGGATACCCGCCTCCGAAAGAACCTCTGATGTCTGGCTGCCGAGCATGAGCCGCGAGATTCCGCGGCGACCATGCGAGGAGATCACGATCAGGCCACAGCCCTGCTCCGCCGCCGTTTCCAGAATGGCCGAGGCGGGTGAGAGATGCACTTTACTGACGAAGTCGGCAACGACACCGGCACTCTTCGCCTTTTCCCCGATGATCTTTTCCAGATCCTCAATCTCTTTGCGACGGCCCTCGTTATAGCTGTCCATCGCTTCTGCCTGCACGACCCCCTGAAGCGCAAAACCGGTCAGCGGTACGATGACGCTCACGACTGTGACGGGAAGGTGGAGCGCTTTTGCAAGCGCAAGACCATGATCGACACCCCGAGCGGCAAGTTCCGAACCGTCGGTGGGCAGCAATATGCGATTGTACATGGGAGATCCGTTCTGCTGGTTGAATTCAGGTGAAGAGGAATTCAGCCGCGATCGTAATCCCGCGCCTTGACGCAGGTCAACGTCGAGTATTGCTCAGCAGAGAGCAAGGACATCACATCAATTCCAGAGGAAATCCTCGCTCGTGATCCGCGTGGCAAGCTTCAGCGTGCCATCTGGTTGAACGACGTAACGCTCGAACTCCCTTTTACCGAAGTCGCCGAGGAAAGTATGTTTGATGACAGTGCCAGGCTTATAAGGCGAATGGATAACCTTGCCACCGTAGGTCAAGCTGCCCGGTATCGGTTGGTCCTCCGTCGTCGTGCTGCAGCCGGCAGCAAGCAGTATCATCGCGACAACAGCGTATTTCATCTTGAATCCCCGTGTAACGAAGCATCTTATGGTAAATTATATCGCCCGCGCGACAAGCGCGCATTGATTGTTTTGCTTTGGGGACAAATGGTAGCGGAGGAGGGATTTGAACCCCCGACACAAGGATTATGATTCCTCTGCTCTGACCTACTGAGCTACTCCGCCACTGGTCAAACGATACCGTTCGCGAAGCGCTGCCGGTTCGTGGGATGTGCGGCTTATAAGGTGCGCTTCCGCTTTGTGTCAAGCACATGATGGAGAAAAACGGTGGGCTTTTTACTGCACCGTTTTTCGTCGTTTCAGGCCATCGCGTAGTTGGAAAGCAGAGCCTTCAGGGAGGCTTCCGCAGCCGGCTCGCGCTCGGAACGCTCGATGAAGCCGCCGCCGAAGACGCGAGCATCATCGCCGGGCGCGGAATAAAGCGCGCAGGCCTGACCAGGCGCGACGCCGGCTTCGCCGACCGTGAGATCGACATAGATGCCACTCGCATCGAGATGCAGCACCGCGGGCGCCGGTGCGCGGGTGGAGCGCACCTTGGCGTAGCACGCAAAGCCCTCGCCCGAAGCTGCGACCTGAAGCGCTTCGTCGCCCAGCCAATTGACGTCGCGCAGGTAGACGCGATGCGTTTCCAGCGCCTCCTTGGGCCCGACGACGACGCGGCGCGAGCGCGCGTCGAGATAAACGACATAGAGTGGTTCGCCGGTGGCAACGCCGATGCCGCGGCGCTGGCCAATCGTATAATGCAGAATACCCTCGTGTTGGCCGAGGATACGACCGTCGAGGTGCACGATCTCACCTGCCAGGACCGCATTCGGCTTCAGCTTGGTGATGATGTCGGAATACTTGCCCTGCGGCACAAAACAGATGTCCTGGCTGTCGGCCTTCTTGGCGACGACGAGACCCATTTCTTCGGCCAGCCGACGGGTTTCCGACTTCGGCAATCCACCGAGCGGAAAGCGCAGATAGTCGATCTGCTCCTGCGTCGTCGCAAACAGAAAATAGCTCTGGTCACGGTCGGCATCGGCCGGGCGATAGAGCGCGCGACGGCCGGGATTGCAGGAAGACGGGTTCGGGCGCGAACGGATATAATGACCAGTCGCCAGCGCATCGGCACCGAGCTCCCTGGCGGTCGCCAGAAGATCAGCGAACTTGACGGTCTGGTTGCAGGCAACGCAGGGGATCGGCGTTTCACCGGCCACATAGCTTTCCGCGAACGGATTGATGACGGTCTCGCGGAAGCGCTTCTCGTAATCGAGCACGTAATGTGGAATGCCGAGCGTCTCGCAGACGCGGCGCGCATCGTCGATATCCTGGCCCGCGCAGCAGGAGCCGGCGCGGTGAACGGCGGCCCCGTGGTCGTAGAGCTGCAGCGTGATACCCAGCACATCATAGCCCTGGCGTTTGAGAAGCCCGGCCACGACGGAGCTATCGACGCCGCCCGACATGGCGACGACGACACGGGTGTCTTCCGGCTTCTTGTCAAAATCCAGTGTGTTCACGATTGCTGCCAAATTCTATGCTGTTGCGATCCGCCTTCCTGCCTTCGGAATATGGCGGATTTCCTGTATTTCCGGCGGGGTCGTCCGCCAGTCTGCATGGGCGACGGATATAGAAACTATTGCGCCCCTGCGCAAGGCCCGGCTTTTCGGTGCTTTCCCGCGGCGTCATTCGCGGGTCACGCATTGCAGCTATTCGCAATCGACCTTTGATCGGTCGTATTTCATCACGTAGATGAAATGACCCACCTTTTTGAAGAATCGGAAAAATGACAGCCGCCTCCACCACGCTTCGTGGCATCCTCGTCGCATTTGCGGCCTATGCCGTCTTTGCCTTCAGTGATGCATCCATCAAAGCCCTGCACGGAACGGTTCCCTCCTTCCAAGTCGCCTTCACGGGTGCGGTTCTCAGCCTCGCCGCGCTCCCCTTCATTAAGGGGCGAGGCGATTCATGGCTTGATATTTTCAGGACGACGAACAGGCCACTCTGGATGGCGCGGTTTGCGGCTGGCGCAACTGGTGCAATCGCCTCGATCATCACGTTTACCAAGCTGCCGATGGCGGAAGCCTTCTGCCTGCTCTTTCTGCTCCCCTCCTTCGTCACCATTCTCTCGGTCGTCTTTTTGAAGGAAGATGTACGCTGGCAGCGCTGGGCCGCCGTCATCGTCGGCTTCCTCGGCGTGCTGGTGGTTCTGCGACCCGGCTTTCGCGAATTGTCCGTCGGCCATCTGGCGGCGACCATCGGGGCGATCTCGGCCGCCATCGCCATCGTCATCCTTCGCAAACTCGGCCCCGCTGAAAAACGCCTCTCACTCTATGGCGCATCACTGCTCGGCACGCTTGTTGTCAGCAGCCTGCTTATGCTGTCGCAGGTGGTCGTTCCGACACCCCAGCAATGGCTATTCCTTGCGAGCTACGGTCTGCTCGGTGCGGCCGGCAACGTCATGCTGATGACGGCAGCACGCCTCGCCCCGGCAACGCTGGTTGCTACGCCGCAATACAGCCAGATGATCTGGGCAATCGCTTTCGGCTATCTCTTCTTCAATGATAGCGTCGATCTGCCGATGGCTCTTGGCATCGTGCTCATCATCTGCTCAGGCCTGCTGACGCTGATCCGCGAACGCAAGCGCCACGTCCCCCTGCCCGCGGCCGTTACCTCCGGCGACGCACAATCGCCAATCGCCACGACGCCAGCGGAAGGCGACCTGGAAGGTCAGACGCGATAGGCCTATCCCGCCAGCTCGCGCTTTATCTGCGCCGACGGTTCGCTCTTTCACATTCGCGGTGTTCCCCGACCGCGAAAACGGGCGCGAAGGGGGCAATACCTCAGGAGAAGGACACCAAAAAGGCGCAGCTGAACTGCGCCTTCAAATGGAGAGGTGGATGTTGCTGGCTCAGGTGCCAATCAGTTTGTTGCAGGCAAGTGCGATCCCTGGATTGGCGATGATGGCAGTCACGATCGCTAGACCAATCATCGAAAGCGTGTAGCGTTTCATGTGCATCCTCCTTTTCCAGCCCGTGGAGAGTATGCAACGCTGACTGGCGTTATCAAAATAACGAATGATTGAAGCCAATGTGTAAATCGGCCCTTCAGTTCTCCAGGCTGGGATCGACGAAGAGCGAACCATTATAGGCGCCGCGACTCGTGCGGATGGCGACGACGATCCAGATTGCGGCAAGGGCTGCGACCAGAATTTCCCCGAAACCTGTCAAAGCCGGGAGCGGGAAGATGCTGGAAAGCCGCAGCGTCGCGACGGCATAGACGCCGATCGGGAAAGTGTAACCCCACCAGCCGAGATTGAAGGGCAGCCCCTGCCGCAGATGATTGATCGTGATGCCAACCGCCAGACCAAGCCACCAAAGGCCATAGCCCCACAACAGGACGGCACCAAACACAGCCGCCCCCGAAATTGCCGGAACCAATGCACCGAGACCACCAGCCGTAAGAGCTTGCCCACCATTGATGGCAAACAGGGCGAGACCGAGCGCTCCTGTGCCGATCGGGCCGAGGGCGAGGAAACTCGTTGCCGCCATGCCGGCCGGCGGCAACTTGTGCAGAGCCATGCGCAGAAAGAGAATAACGAGAATGCCGAGCGCCAGCGGCACCGAACACGACCAGAGAACGAAGCTCGCAAAAAGCACCGGGAGCTGCTCGCCGGTGGCAAGATGCGGTACCAGCAGCCCGCCGCTTGCGGCCGCAACCTCAGAGGCCACGATCGGCAGCAGCCAGATGGCGCTCATATGCTCGATTGCATGTTGCTGCCGCGTGAACATGACCAGCGGAATGGCAAGACCTGCAAGGACTGCCAGCGCGGCATCCACCCACCAGAGCTCCGCAGCAATAGCGACAGCAGCGGCACCGAAAAGGGATGGCCCGAAGATCAGAAAACCGTTGATGATGGTAGCAAGCCCCATCGGAATGCAGCCGAAGAACATCGATACGACGGGATGATCGAATGCCCTAAGTGCCGCACCAGGGTGCAGCAGCCACTTTCCGGCATATGTGCAGGTCAACACGATAAAGAGACCCATATTTGCGAGCCACAGCACCTCTCCCGCCGCGCGGACCATCGGCAGATCCGGAAACTGACCAAGACAGACGGCGAGGATACCGGTTCCCATCGTCGTCGCAAACCAGTTCGGCGTGAAATGCCGCAGGACCCGCGCCTGCGGCCGGGCAATCGGAACTGAGGGAGATAGAGGTAGGACGGTCATGGTGGATTCCTTTCGTTGACCGCTTTCTTATTCCCACCAAATAATCGCTTCCAACGATTTATCTTGGTAAATTCATTCGATAAAATCGAATAACTATCGGAGGTCATATGACACTAGAGCAACTCAGAATATTCGTGGAGGTGGCTGCGCGGCAGCACGTCACGAGGGCCGCCAACCATCTCAACATGACCCAATCGGCCGTCAGCGCCGCAATTACGGCGCTGGAGACGCGCCACGGCGTGACCCTCTTTGACCGCGTCGGCCGCTCGATCGTGCTGAACCGGACCGGCCAGTTGTTCCTGAAGGAGGCGCAGGCTGTGCTCGCCAGTGCGAAGGCGGCGGAAGCGGCCCTCATGGATCTCTCCGGCCTCATGCATGGAGAACTCACGATCATGGCCAGTCAGACGATCGGCGGCTATTGGCTGTCACCACGACTTGCCGCGTTCCGGCGAGATTATCCGGGAATCGAACTGGCAGTCCGCATCGGCAACACAGCTGAAGTGTCCGACGCCGTTGCCAACGGCGAGGTGGAAGTAGGCCTTATCGAGTGGCCGAGCCACAGGCGCGGCGTTTCGGCAAGGCAGGTCGCGCTGGACGAGATGATCGTCGTCGTCGCCCCCGATCACCCATGGGCAGACGGCAAAATGCGTGGCCCGGCCGATTTTCCGCAGACGCAATGGGTCCTGCGCGAGCGGGGGTCCGGCACCCGCCTCGCCTTCGAAAGCCTTCTGCAAAAGGCCGGCCTCGATATCGATGCGCTCGATGTGGCGATGGTGTTGCCGGAAAACGAACCGCTCGTCGGCATTGTCGAAGCTGGCGTGGGCGCGACGCTGATGTCACGGAGCGTCGTTGCCATGAAGCTGCACAGCGGTCTTCTTACCGAAGTGAACATGCCGCCGCTGCCTCGTCCCTTCTTCCTGTTGCGCCATGAGGAGCGCTATCGCAGCAGAGCGGCTGATGCTTTCGATGCCGTGATATCAGGCTGATGTCCAAGCGGCGCCTACGCCGATAGAGGCTACGCGATGCTACGGGCTTGATCATACAAGTGATGCTAGCATTCGACTGATAGCTGGGGGATGGCCTTGGCGTTCATTTGCTTGACGACGAAGATGCCGATTGCGCCGGCATGCAAGCAATCTGGCAATCCCATCCTCTCATTAAAGGCGAGCGGAGTCCAAAGCACGACGATAGGATTGCCCATGAAAGTAGCCGTTTTCAGCGCTCATGCCTACGACAAGACTTTCTTGGACGAAGCAAATCGGCTTGAACCGGCGCCCTTTGAGCTGATTTACCAGGAAGCCAGTCTCTCTTTGCAGACAGTAGCCTTTGCGCAGGGCTGTGATGCCATTTGCGTCTTCGTCAACGACGTTGTGAATGCACCCGTCCTCGAGGCTTTGCACCGGCTCGGTGTGAAGGGCGTCTTTCTCCGCTGCGCGGGCTTCAACAATGTCGATATCATCACTGCCCAAAAGCTTGGTCTTCTCGTCGCGCGCGTGCCCGCCTACGCTCCAGAAGCCGTGGCGGAACACACGATAGCGCTGATCATGACGCTGAACCGACATACGCATCGCGCCTATAATCGTGTTCGGGAAGGCAATTTCATGCTCAACGGGCTGTTGGGCATGACCCTTCACAAAAAGACGGTCGGTATCATCGGAACAGGCAAGATCGGTCTCGCTGTAGCAAAAATCATGAACGGTTTTGGCTGCCGTGTTCTGGGGTTCGATCCGACGCCGTCCCCGGAATTTAAAGCTATAGGCGAAGTGGTGGACTTGGAAAGCCTGCTGGCTCAGTCCGATATCGTCACGCTCCATTGCCCGCTCTTCGAACACAACCGACACATGATCAACAGAGAGAAACTGGGTTTGATGAAACCTGGCGCAATGCTGATCAATACGTCCCGTGGAGCACTCATCGATACGCGCGCCGTCATTCTGGCACTGAAATCCCGTCGCTTAGGCGCCCTTGGTATCGATGTGTACGAAGAGGAGAGCGCGCTTTTCTTTCACGATCGGTCGTCCGATATCATCGATGATGATGTCTTTCAGCGGCTGATGACTTTTCCCAACGTGCTGGTGAAGGGCCATCAGGGGTTCTTTACCACCGAGGCCTTGCGCGAAATTGCAGACGTCACGTTTCAAAACCTGAACTGCCTAGTCAATGGAACAAACTGTCCAAATGCCGTTCTGAAAGCATAAAGCCCCCTTCTGACACGACATCAGAGATCGAACGAACCGGGAAAAGCGATGTGGCAGCAGACATACGATCCGCTGGGAAACCTTCATCTTTCGGCATTGGTTGCCGCCCTGCCTATCCTGTTCTTTCTGGTCGCCCTGACTTTCCTGAAGCTCAAGGGATTGACCGCCGCCGTCGCGACGCTCGCGATATCAATCATCGTGTCTTCCGTCATATTTCATATGCCGCTGGAAAAGATACTTGCAGCAGCCCTCTTCGGCATCCTCGGCGGATTGTGGCCAATCGGCTACATCGTACTTATGGCGGTCTGGCTTTATCGGCTTGCGGTCAAAAGCGGCAAGTTCGAAGTTATCCGGGGAAGCATCGCAACGATTTCGGATGATCAACGCATTCAGGTCATTTTGATCGCCTTCTGCTTCGGTGCGTTCCTGGAAGGGGCGGCCGGATTCGGTGTACCGATCGCCATCTGCGCGGCGCTGCTCGTCGAACTCGGCTTCAAACCGATCAAGGCAGCCATGCTCTGCCTGCTGGCAAATGCCGCCAATGGCGCATACGGCGCAATCGGTATTCCGATCCTCGTCGGTGCACGGCAAGGCGGTGTCAGTCTGGCAGACATGTCCGCCATGATGATCGCCATCGTCCAACTGTCCACACTGTTCGTGCCGTTATTGCTCATTCTTGTTCTGGATGGCTATCGAGGCGTGAGAGAAACCTGGCCCGTACTGCTCCTGATCGGCGTTCTGTTCAGCGGTCTCCAAACACTCACGTTATATTTTGTCGGACCGGAGCTAACCGATATCGTGGCACCACTAGGCTCCATGGGCACGTTGGCATTGTTCATGCTGTTCTGGCAGCCAAAACGATTTACCGGGAAGATGGCGCTCCGCCGATATCATCGCAGCGGTGGTCGCTGATGGAGGTCATCAAGGCTTGGTCGCCTTTTAACATTTTGACCGGCACCATTCTATTATGGAGCTTGCCGCAATTTAAAAGCCTGTTCGCGGAGGATGGTCTTCTCGCGGCCACGGTGCTGAAACTGCAAATCCCATTCCTGCACCTTCAGGTCCAGGAAATGCCTCCGATTTCGGACGCGGTTCACGGGCTGCCTGCCGTTTGGAACGTCGCTCTGATCAGCGCATCCGGAACCGCAATTTTGATTGCTGTGGTTCTTACCATCTTGTTTTCGTCGAGAGTTTCGCCTTCGGAGGCCCTCAGCCAGCTCAGATCGGTCATTCTTGACCTTTGGAGCCCGCTTGCCATGATTTCTATTATCATGGCCGTTGCATATATTGCCAATTTCTCCGAAGCATCGTCCAGCATTGGTCTGGGACTGGCTCAAACTGGCAGGATCTTTCCGCTAATCGCGCCTGTGATCGGCTGGTCTGGCGTGTTCATTACCGGATCCGTCGTCAACAGCAATACGCTTTTTGCCCATCTGCAATTGGTTACAGCATCTCAGATCGGGACTAGCGAGGCGCTCTTGGTAGCGGCCAACACGAGCGGTGGAGTGATGGCAAAACTGATCTCTCCGCAATCGATCGCCATCGCTGCGGCTGCGGTAGGCCAGGTTGGTCGAGAATCCGACATCATGCGGACAACGCTTCTCTATAGCTTTGGGCTTCTCGTCTACGTCTGCCTGTGGACATTCATCTTGTCATTCCTGGTTTGGTGACAAGGAAGCCTTCAATATAAATCAGGAGCTTACCGACGCGGGACGCCATAGGATAATCTCAGGCTGACGCTGTCTTCAATTGCCGACCGTAAATCAACGCTTCAGCCTCATGCTGCGGCATGGGTTTGCCGAGAAGATAGCCCTGCACCTCGCCAAAGCCTTCGGCTCTGAGTTTCTGCAACTGCTCCTCGGTCTCAATGCCCTCGGCCAGCGTAACGGCGTTGAAACCGGAGCCGATGCCGGCGACAGCCCGCACGATGGCCAGATTGCCGGGCTCTGTCTCGATACCGGACACGAAGCTGCGATCGAGCTTGATCTTGTCGAAGGTGAAGGCGCGCAGATAGCTGAGCGAAGAATAGCCTGTACCGAAATCGTCGATGGCAATACGCACACCGAGTTCCTTCAGCGCACGAAGCAACGGTAAGCTCTGCGCCACGTCTGCCAGGAAGACGGATTCGGTGATCTCGACTTCCAGCCGCTCCGGACGCAGCCCCGTCTCATCGAGTGCGGCGACAACGCTGGAAAGCAGGCTCGCGTGGCGAAACTGGATGACAGAAAGATTGACTGCGATCTTAAGATGGTCCGGCCAGGATGCGGCAGCGCGGCAGGCTTCCCGCAAGACCCAGTCGCCGATCGGAACGATGAGCCCCGTCTCCTCGGCGAGTGGAATGAATTCCATCGGCGGGACAAGTCCACGCACCGGATGCCGCCAGCGGATCAGTGCCTCGAAACCGCCGATGCCATCATCCTCGAGCTGCACGATCGGTTGGTAGTGCAGCTCGAACTGCCCTTGTTCCAGCGCATCACGCAATTCCCCGGTCAAAAGATGCCGGCGTTCGGCCTCGAGCCGCATCTCGGCCTCATAGAAACGATAGGTCGAGCGGCCACTTTCCTTGGCGGCGTAGAGTGCCAGGTCAGCGTGGCGCATCAGCACATCGGCTTCGCCGGCATCAACGGGAGCGAGGGCAATGCCGATGCTGCAGGTAACATGCTCCCGTGTGCCATCAAGATCGAAAGCCTTGGCAAGCGACGTGAGCAGTAGATTCGCAAAACGCTCCGCCCGATCTGCGTCGACAAGCTGCAGTACGACCGCGAATTCATCCCCACCGAGACGTGCGACAAGGTCGCCCTCATCGGCAAGCGCCAGCAGGCGCTCTGCAACCTGGCACAGAAGCGCATCGCCAGCAGCATGGCCCTTGCTGTCATTGATCGTCTTGAAGTGGTCCACGTCGATATAAAGCAGCGCCACCGGCTTTTCGATGGAGGCGGTGATGGCCTGCTTACGGATATGTTTGGAGAAGGCGGCGCGGTTTGGCAGGCGCGTCAGTGAGTCATGCATGGCAAGATGCGCAAACTTTGCCTCCACCGCACGCTCTTCCGTCACATCATGCGAAATACCGAGCAAATAACGCGGCTCCGCCCCCTCAGGGGCCGGTAGAGCGCGTTTGACCGTGCGAAGGATCCGTTTGCCGCCATCGGCTCGCTCCATCGTCTCCTCGAAGCTGATCGTCACCCCGGCGACAAGAGCCTCATGATCCTGCTTGCGGAAGATAACCGTCTGTTCAGGAGGGAAAAAGTCCCGATCCGTGTGCCCAACCACGTCGCCGGCACGAAAACCCATGATCTCGCCACAGGCTTCGTTCAGAAGAATGTAGCGGCCATCCTCGTCCATATCCTTGACGAAGACGCCGACCGGCAGGTTGTCGACGATGCTGTCCAAGAGCGAACGCGTATCGGTGACCTGGCGCTGTGCAGCGTTCATCTCGGTTTGGTCCTGCACGATCGCGAGGATCGCAGCTCTTCCGTCGAAACGCACTTCCCGGCCGTAGGTCAGAACTTCGATCGTCTCGCCATTGGCCTTCAGATGCGTCCAGCGCTCGGCCTTCTCCATGTCGGTGCGATCATGAACGGCGCTAAGCATCCGCTCCCGCTCCGCGGCGGGGCGGATATCGAGCACGGTCATGCCCTGATAATCTTCTGCGCTGTAACCATAAAGTGCGAGCGCCGCGTCGTTGACGATCAGGAAGCCGAGCGTATCCGGATCGTAGACCCACATTGGAGAGGGATGCGTCGCAAACAGCGAACGGAAATCATCAACGAAAGCTTCGGATTGCCCGGATATCGTCTGAAACAAAGCCATTGAGAAATTCGCGTGAAATTAGGACCATATCGAAAGTGGTATAGGCGAAAAAGCTAAATAAAATCACAATCATAAGACGCTTAAACTTTGTGCGCGCGCCTGTAAAATAAGCAGCGAACTTATTCAAACCAACGATTTCGCTGCCTAGTTGCAAGTTCCACCGAGCTGGGCAAAGACCCGAACGGATACTTGATCATCAGATGGAACCAATTCATTTCCAAAGAGTTATTTGAAGCTGAAAATACAACCCATCTGCAGGAGGCGACGATGGGCGCATCCCCAAGGACAGATCATGATAAAATTCGAGAATGGATCGAAGCACGTGGCGGCCATCCCGCCCGGATGAAAAGCGGCCTAGTCGGCGTTGATTTCAGCAAGCAAGAAAACACCGTCGAGAATATTTCCTGGGATGAGTTCTTCAGGGTACTCGATGCGAGCAAAAAGACTTTTCTGCATCAAGACGCGAAGATCGCACGGAACTAACGATATCCGCTGGACTAAATAAAAACCCGGCACGGAAGCCGCACCGGGTTTTTGCATGTCTTCCCTGGGAGGAAAACTCAGTCGACGTTAAAGGTCAGCAGCTTTGCCTGACGGATCGCCGGATTCGCTGTCAGCTTGTTCAAAACGGCATCGCTAACCGCAGCATCCACATAGAGCAGAGCGATGGCGTCGCCGCCCTGCTTGTCGCGGCCGAGCTGGAAGTTGGCGATGTTGACGCCAGCAGCACCCAGCGTCGTGCCGATGAAGCCGATCATACCGGGAACGTCGGTATTGGTGATGTAGATCATGTGACTGCCGACATCGGCATCGAGATTGATACCCTTGATCTGGATGAAGCGCGGCTTGCCGTCGGAGAAGACCGTGCCGGCAATCGAACGCGTCATGGATTCCGTCGTCACCGTCAGCTTGATGTAACCATCGAAGACGCCCGACTTGTCGCGCTTGACCTCGGAAAGGATAATACCCTTCTCCTTGATCATGATCGGTGCCGAAACCATATTGACATCGGCAACCTGCGAACGGATCAGGCCGGCGAGAACCGCAGAGGTTAGCGCCCGGGTGTTCATGTTGGCCGTCACGCCGTCATAGAGGATTTCGATCTCCTTGATCGGCTCTTCCGTGACCTGACCGACGAAGGCGCCGAGAACATCAGCGAGCTTGATGAACGGCTTCAGGATCGGTGCTTCTTCAGCCGTGATCGACGGCATGTTGATGGCGTTCGAAACCGCACCTTTTACCAGGTAATCAGCCATCTGCTCGGCAACCTGCAGGGCAACGTTTTCCTGCGCTTCCGTGGTCGATGCGCCGAGATGCGGCGTGCAGACGACATTGGGGAGGCCGAAAAGCGGGCTTTCCTTGGCTGGTTCGACTTCGAAGACATCGAAGGCGGCACCGGCGACATGACCGGACTTAATGGCATCGGCAAGGGCCGCTTCATCGACAAGTCCGCCACGGGCGCAATTGATGATGCGAACGCCAGGCTTGGTCTTGGCAAGCGCTTCCTTATTAAGGATCCCGCGCGTCTTGTCCGTCATCGGCACATGCAGCGTGATGAAATCGGCGCGGGCGAGCAGCTCGTCGAGCTCGACCTTGGTTACGCCCATTTCCTCTGCACGCTCTTTGGAAAGGAACGGGTCATAGGCGACGACATGCATTTTCAGGCCGATGGCGCGGGCGCAGACGATGGAGCCGATATTGCCGGCCCCGATGACGCCGAGTGTCTTGCCCGTGATTTCCACACCCATGAACTTCGACTTTTCCCACTTGCCGGCCTGCGTGGAAAGATCGGCCGCCGGAAGCTGGCGGGCAACAGCAAACATCAGCGCAATCGCGTGTTCAGCCGTCGTGATCGAGTTGCCGAAGGGCGTGTTCATGACGATGATACCGCGGCGCGATGCAGCGGGGATATCGACATTGTCGACGCCGATGCCGGCGCGACCGACAACCTTGAGGTTCTTGGCAGCTTCGATGATCTTTTCCGTTACCTTGGTGGCAGAACGGATGGCAAGACCATCGTAGTTGCCGATGACTTCGAACAGCTTGTCCTTGTCTTTGCCGAGTTGCGGCTGGAAATCGACTTCGACGCCGCGATCACGGAAGATCTGGACAGCGGTTTCCGACAGTTCGTCGGATACGAGAACGCGAGGTGCCATACGGGCCTCCTTCAAAAAGTTCAGCGATGAATTTGAATTGGGAATGCTAGGCTCCGCCATCAGACGGAGCCGTATGCGATCACATCAGGCAGCAGCCTGGGAAAGCGCAGCCTTCTGCGTTTCAAAGGCCCAGGTGAGCCAAGGCATCAGCTTCTGCATGTCAGCGGTTTCGATCGTCGCACCTGCCCAGATGCGCAGCCCCGACGGAGCATCGCGGTAAGCGCCGATGTCGTAGGCGACGCCTTCTTTTTCGAGAAGAGCGACGAGGCCCTTAGCGAAGTTCGCCTGGCCATCGGCATCGAGAGCGGCAACGTCCTTGTCGACGATCTTTAGGCAGATCGAGGTGTTGGATTCGATCTCGGGATTGACGGCCAGGTTGGCGATCCAGTCGTTTGCAGCAACAAAATCGGCAATCACCTTGGCATTGGCGTCAGCCCGGCCGATCAAAGATCTGAGGCCGCCGAGCTGCTTGGCCCAGAGAAGCGCGTCGATATAGTCCTCGACGCAAAGCATCGACGGCGTGTTGATCGTTTCGCCCTGGAAGATGCCTTCGATCAGCTTGCCGCCAGAGGTCAGGCGGAAGATCTTCGGCAGCGGCCATGCCGGCTGGTACGAAACCAGACGTTCCACAGCGCGCGGCGACAAGATGAGGACGCCATGTGCACCCTCGCCGCCAAGAACCTTCTGCCAGGAGAAGGTGACGACGTCGAGCTTGGCGAAATCGAGGTTCTGCGCGAAGGCGGCCGAGGTCGCATCGCAGATCGTCAGGCCCTTACGGTCGGCAGGGATGAAATCGGCATTCGGAACGCGAACGCCCGAGGTCGTGCCATTCCAGGTGAAGACCACATCACGGTCGAAATCGACGGTGGAAAGATCAGGGAGTTCACCGTAACCCGCTTCGATCTTGCGAACGTCCTTGAGCTTGAGCTGCTTGACAACATCGGTGACCCAGCCAGCGCCGAAGCTTTCCCAGGCAACCATATCGACGCCACGCTCGCCGAGCAGCGACCAGAGCGCCATTTCGACGGCGCCGGTGTCGGAAGCCGGAACGATACCGATGCGGTAGTCCGCGGGCACTTCCAGAATTTCGCGGGTGAGATCGATCGCCTGCTTGAGCTTGGCCTTGCCGACTTTCGCACGATGCGAGCGGCCCAAAGCCGCGTCGGAAAGCGCCTCAAGCGTCCAACCAGGACGTTTCGCGCAGGGGCCAGAAGAAAAATGAGTGTTTTGCGGACGCACGTCCGGCTTTGCGATATTCGCCATATTGCTACCCTTCCAGATAGATGGCTCCTCGTTGGGGAGGAGTGTCCCGCCGCCGTGTTTATGGGTGAAGCCCGTCACAGTCAAGCAGATGACGTCGTTTTTGGAGGATATTTTGCCGCAGCAGCGATTAGGCCACCTCCTTTAGGGCGAACGACAAAACGAAAAAGCCGCCTTGGGGCGGCTTTCGATGACATTTGAAAACTTGATCTTACTTGTAGACCGGCTGTTGCAGTGGAATCTGCGGCGGTTCGTAGGCGACCGGCTGGGCACATCCGTCGAAGAGATAACGGGCGCCAATGCGGGCTTCATGGACGTTGATGCCACGGTCACGACCGGGGCCGCCATTTTCGTTGTAGCCGAACATGTCGCCGCCGTTGATATGCAGGTAGCGGTAACCGACATCGGCCTTGACGTTGCAGGTCACGTCGATCGAAGCACCTGCCATAAGGGCATAGCTGAAGCGCCAGCCGCTGCGACCGCCGTGAACGACTTCGTCATCGCAGCCACTGCCGTCGTCAGCGCAGGCAACGTTGTGGAGGTCCTTCCACTTGACGTAGGAACCACCGATACCGGCACCGACATAGGGCGTGAAGTAGGCGTAGGTGCCGAGGTCGACGTAAGCGTTGGCGAGCAGTGTATAAGCCGTCATCGACGATACATCTGTCGAAGTACATGAGACGACGCAGGCGCCGAAGGCCGCACCGCCGCCTGTCGTCGAGCCGCGGAAGTCGGCCTTGGTGAGATAATCGAAGGTCAAATCGGTGCGCAGATAGTTATTGATCTGGTAACCGACACCGCCGCCAACCGTCCAGGCATCATCCAGATCAGCATGATCGAAATCGGCTTCCAGGGCATTGCTTCCCTGGAAGAACTTTGCACCACGCAGATCGGTGAAGGCGTAGCCGACATCACCGCGCAGATACCAGCCGGTACTTTCGCTGACCGCAACTTCCGGCGGCTGTTCCGGCACGGGCTCGACCGGAGCAAGATCGGCAGAATAGGCATTCGACGCAATCAAGAGCGCGGCGAAGATACCGGAGAAGGTTCGTTTCATGGATTCACTCCAGTCGGTTGCGTGGCGTGCCGTGGGCCGCCAAAACGGATACGCTTTTTATGGATAATGAATCGGAAAGGTTAAAAGCTGCTTAACCATAAGAAGTAATTTGAATATTCGCCGCAAAACATGTTTCGAAAAAGTAAATGCGGACCAACTGCCTGTTTCAACTTCTGAAATTTGCAAGACGACAAATAAAAAGTGCTGTGGATTTCACCCAGGCGGATGAAGAGAGCAGAAAGACAAGCAAACCGCATCGCCTGCATGTTCTTTCGGCATCGAACCGCTTAAGACAAGCCGAAGATTTCGATGCAGGATCAGCACATGCAAAGCAACAACAGGCAGGCCGCCAATACCGTTGCCGATCTCTACGAGCGGCATGCAAAGCTTTGGGACATCAGCCGCGGCAAAACGCTCTTTGAGCGAAGCTGGCTGGATCGCTTCACCGCACTGATCCCGCAACGCGGTTCGATCCTCGATATTGGCTGCGGCTCCGGCGAGCCACTCGCGCGTCATTTCATCGAGAGCGACTATGCGGTTACCGGCATCGATTCTTCATCAAGCCTGATCGACATGTGCAAGACGCGCTTCCCAAACTCCGATTGGCAGATCGCAGACATGCGCAGCCTCTCGCTTGGCAGAAGCTTCGATGGGCTGATTGCCTGGGATAGTTTCTTCCACCTGACCTCCGAGGACCAGCGAGACATGTTCCCACTGTTTCGCACCCATTCGAAACCGGGGACGGCGTTGATGTTCACCAGTGGGCCGGCGCACGGAGAAGCCATGGGCACCTTTGTCGGCGAGCCTCTCTATCACAGCAGCCTCAGCCCGGATGAATATCGCGCCCTGCTCACTGAACACGGCTTCACAGTCGTCGCCCACAAGGCTGAAGACCCAGCTTGCGGCAGTCACACGGTCTGGCTCGCACAACGCCAATAAAAGTGCCGACAAAAAAGCCGGCGCAAAGGCCGGCTTTATTTCTTCCTGCATCGCTTTCAGGCGGCGCTGCGAACGCTCGAAATCGTGCCGATCAGATCGTTGACGATCCGCTCGATCTGCGCGCGGTCGTCGCCTTCCGCCATCACGCGGATCAGCGGCTCGGTGCCGGACGGGCGGATGACGAGACGGCCGTTCTTCGACAGCTCGGCTTCCGCATCGGCAATTGCCTTGACCACCTGCAGGTCTTCCAGCGGCTTGCCACCGCTGATGCGGACATTGCGCAGAAGCTGCGGGACTGGCTCGAAGCGGCGGCAGACTTCACTGACCGTCTTGCCCGTCCGCTTGATAGCGGCGAGAATCTGCAAGGCAGCGACGAGACCGTCGCCGGTTGTGCCATAGTCCGAAAGCACGATATGTCCGGACTGCTCGCCACCGACATTGTAGTTATGCTGGCGCATGTGCTCGACCACATAGCGGTCGCCCACCTTCGTGCGGGCAAGGCTGAGGCCCTTGTCTTCAAGGAAGCGCTCAAGGCCAAGATTGGACATGACGGTCGCAACGATGCCGTTGCCGCGCAGCTGCTGGCTCTCGGCCCAGCTTTCGGCGATGACGGCCATGAGCTGATCACCATCAACGATCGAGCCGTTCTCATCGACGATGATGACGCGGTCCGCATCGCCATCAAGTGCAATGCCGATATCGGCGCGCACCTCGTCGACCTTCTTCTGCAGGGCGACCGGGCTGGTGGAGCCGCAATTCAGATTGATATTCGTGCCGTTCGGATCGTTGCCGATCGTCACCACATCGGCGCCGAGTTCCCAGAGAACAGCAGGCGCCACCTTGTAGGCCGCACCGTTGGCGCAGTCGACCGCGACGCGTAGGCCCTGCAAGGTCACATCGCGCGGCAAGGTGCGTTTAACGTGTTCGAGATAGCGGTAAATATCGCCATCGACGCGTTTGGCTCGACCGATTTCCTCAGCCTTCGCAAGCTGTCCCGAAAGGTCCTTGTCGAGCAGATCCTCGATCTGCGCCTCGATATCATCGGAGAGCTTGTAGCCATCAGGACCGAAAAGCTTGATACCGTTATCCTGGAACGGATTGTGCGAGGCCGAAATCATCACCCCGATATCGCACCGCAGAGAACGCGTTAGCATGGCAACCGCAGGCGTCGGAATAGGGCCGAGCAGAAATACGTCCAGCCCCGCTGCCGTAAAGCCGGCCACGAGGGCGTTCTCCAGCATGTAGCCTGACAGGCGCGTGTCCTTGCCGATCACCACACGATGACGATGAGCGCCGTTACGAAAAATCGTCCCTGCGGCGATGCCGACCCGCATCGCGAGATCCGGCGTCATGGGGAAGATGTTGGCCTGGCCTCGGATGCCGTCAGTCCCGAAATAGCGTCTTTTCATATGCACTCCTGCGCTTTTGGCGCGCCGTAGAGGCTGCGCATTCCTCAAGCAAGAATCCGGCTTCAATATCAAGGCCGTGCCCGAAACCTTTATCCAGACTTGTCCCTGGTCAGCGGAATGCCACAAAACCGCATAACCGGCACGTAAATTACCAAGAAAATCGATTATATCCTGTTACTAATATTAAAAAGGCCGGATTCCCTGTGGAAATCCGGCCCTTTAGAAAAGTCCTGTTCAATTTCAGTGGGGCTGGGGTTCCAGCCCACCCTCGGGTTCATCACCCTTGGAAGCTGGACGCACACCGGCCTTCGGAACAGCCGAACCTCGGCTCGGAGGCGAATCATCGCCAAGATCACGCGCAGGCTTTTCGCCGCGGATCAGGGCCTTGATCTCTTCGCCGGTCAGCGTCTCGTATTCGAGCAGGCCTTCGGCGAGAGCGACGAATTCGTCGTGCTTTTCCGTTAGGATCGTACGGGCCTGCGTATAGGCCTGGTCGATCAGGCGGCGCACTTCGTTATCGATCTTCTGAGCGGTCGCTTCTGAAACGTTCTTCGATTGCGAAACCGAATGGCCGAGGAAGACTTCCTGCTGGTTCTCGCCATAGGCAACCTGGCCGAGTTCGTCGGAGAAGCCCCATTGGGTGACCATCGCACGGGCAAGCTTGGTCGCCTGCTCGATATCGGAGGAAGCACCCGACGTGATGTTCTCCTTACCGAAGGTCAGTTCTTCGGCGACGCGGCCGCCCATCATGATGCAGAGGCGCGAGATCATCCACTTATAGCTCATCGAATAGCGATCGCCCTCGGGGAGCTGCATAACCATGCCGAGAGCGCGTCCGCGCGGAATGATCGTCGCCTTGTGCAGCGGATCGGCGACGGCAACGTTCAGCGCGGTGATCGCGTGACCGGCCTCATGATAGGCCGTGAGCTTCTTTTCCGCTTCGGTCATGGCCGAAGAGCGGCGCTCCGCACCCATCATGATCTTGTCCTTGGCGTCTTCGAATTCCTGCATGGTGACGACGCGCTTGTTGCGGCGCGCAGCCATCAGGGCAGCTTCGTTGACGAGGTTCATGAGGTCTGCACCCGAGAAACCGGGCGTGCCACGAGCAAGAACCTTGAGATCGACATTCGGCGCCAGCGGAACGTTGCGGGCATGAACCTTCAGGATGCGCTCGCGACCGACGATATCAGGGTTCGGAACGACGACCTGGCGGTCGAAGCGGCCCGGACGCAACAGTGCTGGATCAAGAACGTCAGGACGGTTGGTCGCAGCGATCAGGATAATGCCTTCATTGGCTTCGAAACCATCCATCTCGACAAGCAACTGGTTCAGCGTCTGTTCGCGCTCGTCGTTACCACCGCCGAGACCTGCGCCACGATGGCGGCCGACAGCGTCGATTTCGTCGATGAAGATGATGCAGGGCGCATTCTTCTTGGCCTGCTCGAACATGTCGCGGACACGGCTTGCACCGACACCGACGAACATTTCGACGAAGTCCGAACCAGAAATGGTGAAGAACGGAACGTTGGCTTCGCCGGCAACCGAGCGGGCAAGCAGCGTCTTGCCGGTACCCGGAGGGCCAACGAGCAGCACGCCGCGCGGAATCTTGCCACCGAGGCGCTGGAATTTCTGCGGATCACGCAGGAATTCGACGATTTCTTCCAGATCCTGCTTGGCCTCGTCCACACCCGCAACGTCATCGAAGGTGACGCGGCCGTGCGCCTCGGTCAGAAGCTTGGCCTTGGACTTGCCGAAGCCCATCGCACCGCGAGAACCGCCTTGCATCTGCCGCATGAAGAACAGCCAGACGCCGAGAATCAAAAGCATCGGCAGCAGCGTTCCGAGATAGCTCAAAAAGCCGGAGGAACCATCGGTTTCCGGGCGCGCAGTGACAGCGACGTTCTTGGACTGCAGGCGGTCAAGCAGATTGCCGTCGACAACGGGCGAATAGGTCTGGAAGGTATTGTTGTTTTCCAGATATGTCCCGGTCAGCCTGTTGCCAGTGACCACGACATCCTTCACACGGCCCGCATCCACCTCACGCAGGAACTGCGAATAAGGGATCTCGCGCGAACCCGTCTGCGCCGGAGCCGTCTGGAACATACTGAAGAGGGCGATCAGCAGAAGCGCTATGATCGCCCACAAGGCGAAATTACGTAAGTTAGGGTTCATCGAACTCCCCAGCACTGGACAGTCGCCTCATGGCGGCCGTCATATTTGGTCTCTAACATAGGGTTGCCCCGAGCCATTGCCAAGGCGATCCACTTTGTCAGGTCGTTTTTCCGTCAATACTTCTTAAAGGCAGCTCCGCATAGGGCACCCTTGAGAAAACCGCCGAAAGTCTCCTTGCAAAGGTGAGATCAAATCGTGTCAAAAAGCGGTCGAAGGGGGCAAAATGGGGCATCCAATCTATGGACGGGATGGATTCCCGAGAAAAGAAGCCCTCCCCTGCCGATATGACCGGCACGGAAGCATAGGCCCGCTTCCATGCGCTCCTGGGAAGTCCCCGGCTCCAATCCCGTTCATTCCCTTGCTTGTCGCCTGAATCCAGCGCATCCAGAGTGGAAGGTTCCTCGCGCATTGTCAGGTCATCCAGCGCTGCGGCAGATGCCGTGATTTCGATGGTCGCTCCCGACCGGTTTCTGACCTCGAATCTGCCGTCCCAGATCCCGGCCTCTCCCGGCTTAAGCACCAGAGGCAGGATCCCACGGTTCTCGCGCGCCAGATAAAGTCCGCCACGCCGCAGATCGAACACCACCCTGCCGAGGGCCATCCGCCCCGGCTTGCTGCCGGTGGCAAATGCAAGAAGCCGCTGCATCTGTACCCGCCCCGGCACAAACGACTGCCCGCCGAAAACGGCCGTCAGACGACCGAGCGTGTAATCAAGGACGGCGCGGTCCCGTGTTAACCCATCGGGCATCACCTGGCCGAGCAAACCGCCATGAAGCCTGAAATGACGGTCCAGCCACTCGGCACCGTCAGAAGAAAGATCCAGCCTTTCCTCCCAGACGTCTCGAATATTCATCTCCGCATCCGCGTTGCCGGAAAGCTGCCGGCGCGTCCGCACGCGCTCGTATTTCATATCCTCGTTGCTCGGATCGTCGATCCACGCCACGCCGCGTGTGCTCAGGAAGTCACGGATGTCGGTCCGGTTGGAAAAGAGAAGCGGCCGCAGGACCCAAAAGCGTCGGTTGAATAGCACTGCATCTGCGATACCGGTTGAAATCTGTTCCGCCCGCATTCCGCGCATGGCAAGCGTTTCGCGCTGATCGTCCAGCGTATGTCCTGTCACGATGAAGTTTGCCTTAAAGGCTTCCGCCGCCTCGGCGAGAAGTCCATAACGGGCCTCGCGTGCAGCCGCCATGACACCGGTTTTCGGCTTTTCGCCCTGCCAGACCATCGTTCGGTGCGTAATACCGAGTGATGCACAGAGAGCCGCGACCTGATAGGCCTCATCTGCCGATCCATCACGCAATGCGTGGTCGACGGTTGCGGCGCAAAGGGAAATGGAAAGATCGGGAGCGGCCTTCAGCGCTTCTGAGAGCAGCAGGAGCAGACCGGTGGAATCGCTTCCGCCCGAAATCGCGATAAGAATGCGCGCGGGCGTCTTCAGCGAAGCGATGAAACGGCCAATCGCCGCTTCGGGAGAAATCAGACCTTCCAAGCCGGAAGACCTTAGCAGGCGAGACGCTTCTGCTCGCTCGCAACCTTGTTTATCACGGCACGGGAAGCCTTCGGATAGCGCTTGCTGACTTCGCGCAGGGTGGCGCAGGCAGTATCGGTATTGTCGAGTGCGGCAAGCGACATGCCGAGCTTCAGCAGCATCTCGGGCGCCTTCTCAGACGTGCCGTATTTCTGGTGGGCGTTCAGGAAGGTCTTGGCCGCTTCGTTGAACTTGCCCTGTGAATAAAGAGCCTCTCCGAGCCAGAAATTGGCGTCCGCCGAACGGGTGCTGTTCGGGTAACGGGAGATATACTGGGTGAATTCCTTCTCAGCTGTACCATAGTCGCCGGAAAGCACATGACCATAAGCGGCCTTGTACTGATCGGCCTCACTGCCGAGCGAGGCGGTCTGCTGTGGTGCCGTCGCATCCGGCAGCGGCGCAGAGCCAACTGTCGCATTCTTGTTCATGGTATTGCCAACGGGATTACCGTTCTGGTCAAAATCCATGGAGCCCAGTTCGCGCGGCGGCTGGCCGAGGCCGCTATTGGCCGGCACGTCCGTGGAGGGAGCCGTTTCGGCTCCCTGCGGGGCTTGAATAACTTTGGCAATATCGTCGCCACCACCTGATGCCGGCGGAGCGATATCGGCTTCGCTCTTCTTTACCGGCGTCTTGGCAGCACCGCTGCCGCCACCTGCTCCTCCGCCCGTCTTTTCGAGCTGCTGGAAGCGGAATTCGTTGTCTTCCTGCTGTTTGCGAATCGTCTCCTGCATCTGGAGCAGCTGATAGCTCATTTCCTCGATACGGCCGTTCAACTGCCGCATCTGGTCTTCCATCTGCTGGATGCGGATTTCCGCGCCGCTGCTCTGCACGTTAACAACAGGCGCTGCTGGCTGGCTCTGCCGTTGCGCGGATTGGCCGCCAATGTGCAAGCCGAAGAACGAAGCGGAATAAGCCGCTCGCTCGCTCCCGGTCACGGCCGCAAGGCACAGCATGCCTGCCACGACTAGTTTCTTCATTTGTATCGTCCTGTCCCAGTGATTCTTCGCGCCCCGATGGCACGACAGGAGATTTTTCCAATTGCTGTCAAAAAGCAACGGAGTCTGGCCAAAGTGTGGTCAAAAAGAAAGGCGGCCCGCAGGGCCGCCTCGTCAAATTCCGCCTTTTGCCGAAGATTACGTGCCTGCGCCGCCGAGAACGGTGACGGCACGACGGTTCTGTGACCAGCAGGAAATATCGTCACAGACGGCGACCGGGCGTTCCTTGCCGTAGGAGATCGTCTTCATGCGCTGAGCCGGAACGCCGCGCGAAGCGAGGTAATCCTTGGTAGCTGCAGCGCGACGCGCGCCGAGAGCCAGATTGTATTCGCGCGTACCGCGCTCGTCGGCATGGCCTTCGATGGTGATCTGATAGTTCGGGTAACGGCCGAGCCACTGAGCCTGACGGTCGAGCGTCTGAGCGGCGTCGGCGCGGATCGAGGTCGAGTCGGTGTCGAAGAAGATGCGGTCGCCGACATTGACCGTGAAGTCCTGGGCGGAGCCCGGCGTTGCTGCACCGGCACCGAGGCCGATGTCGCCGGCGCTGTTCGGCATGTTCTTCTTGTTGGCGCAGCTCGCGAGAGCTAGGCCGGCGACAAGCGCGATCATGACGGGGTTGCGGGCAAAATTCTGCATACGGCTCATTGCCGGGGTGTGAATTCGGCTCATGGCCGGGTCTCCTTGCGACTTCAATCAGGGTTGCCGGACAGTAACCGCACTCGGTTAACCGGCCATCAAAGATTATGGTTAACGATTCGTTGATTTGTCCCTGCATCGCCCATTTTCAGGACTTTGCGGCGACATGAAGGCGAATTTCCGCTCCTCCACTACTCAAGAAGCGGCGACCAGGCCGGGTCCGAACCATAGGCGGGCGTCTTGATGGCCTGTTCGTTATAGCCCGTCAGATCGATCGAATAGAGCTGCGGGCCGCCCGCACCAGCTGCCTGACGGAAGAACATGATGACGCGGCCATTCGGCGCCCAGGTCGGGCCTTCGTTGTGGAAACCGGTCGTCAAAATGCGTTCGCCCGAGCCGTCCGGCTTCATGACGCCGATCGAGAACTTGCCGCCCGACTGCTTGGTGAAGGCAATCAGATCGCCGCGCGGCGACCAGACCGGCGTGGAGTAACGGCCATCGCCGAAAGAGATACGCGTCTGGCCCGAACCATCGGCATTCATGACATAGATCTGCGACTGTCCGCCGCGGTCACTTTCAAAGGCAATGCGGTTGCCGTCAGGCGAATAGGACGGCGAGGTGTCGATTGCCGCCGTGGAGGTCAGGCGGGTCGTCGTACGCGAGCGCAGATCCATCGTGTAGATGTTGGAATTGCCTTCCTGCTGCAGGCTCATGATGACCTTCTGGCCATCAGGAGAGAAACGCGGCGAGAACGTCATGCCCGGAAAGTTGCCCACGACTTCGCGCTGCCCGGTTTCGAGCTGCAGCAGGTAGACGCGCGGCTGCTGATTGGCGAAGGACATGTAGGTTACTTCCTGCCGGTTCGGCGAGAAACGCGGCGTCAGAACGAGGTCGCTGCCATCAGTTAACATGCGCACGTTGAAACCATCCTGGTCCATGATGGCCAGCTGGCGCTTGCGCTGCTGTTTGGTACCGGATTCGGAAACGAAGACGACCCGGGTGTCGAAATAACCCTCTTCACCGGTAATCTGCTTGTAGATCGCGTCGGCGATGATGTGGGCGACGCGGCGCCAGTTCTCGGGCTGCGTATAGAACTGCTGTCCGGTCATCTGCTGGCCAGCAAAGGTATCCCAGAGACGGAACTCGGCGCGAAGGCGGCCATCCGCTTCCTGCGTGACGCGGCCGGTGACCAGCGCCTGGGCGTTGATGACCTTCCAGTCCTCGAAGCGCGGCGCGGCGTCCGGATTGGAGATCTTCTCGATGAAGGCTGTTTTATTAATCGGCGCAAACAGCCCTGACCGTTGCAGGTCGGCTGCGATAACCTGCGAAACCTGCGCACCCATGTTGCCCTGCAGGAAGTCCGTCACCGCGATCGGCAGCGGTTGAACATTACCCTTGTTGATGTTGATCTCGACCAGTGCGTTGGCCGGCGTCGCGAAGGCGGCGGCGGTCATCAAACCGGCTGCGACCATAATGGCGCGGAAGAAGGAACACTTTGTCATACCAAACAGCCTTTCAGCATCTATGGAGTCGGATCGCCGGGTTCGAAGCGCAGGACGACTTCTTTCCAGGATTCGTATTTGTCTTTCGGAAGCGTGGTGAATGGCGATGCACGCTGCACCGCACGGAGAGCCGCAGCCGACAGACCTTGTCGCACAGCCTCATCGCCGCCCGAAGCCGTCACAAGCGGCGATCCCTTGATCGCGCCAGTCCTGCTAAGCTTCAGGTGAATGGTGATCAAAACCTTGCCACCCTTCAGCAAACCTGCGGGAACATTGAAATAGGCCGTTATGGCCTGACGTATCGCCTCCGCTGACGCGTCAGACGTCGTTAGCCCGACTGACTGCGCCGATGTCTCATTGGCGCGGCTTAGCAGCGCGCTAAGCACGATGGCGGCTGCAAGGGACTTGGTGCCGTGCGAGAGGTCCGTCAGCATCTAGATTCCCAGATCGCTCGGATCAAAGTTGACGACGACTTCGTTCCAGGCGTCATATTTGTCTTTCGGCAGACTTGAGAAAGGCGCTGATTTCATGATGGCGCGATAGGCACCGCCGGCCAGAGCCCGGCGGGTGGAATCATTGTCGCCACCGGTTGCTTCGACTTCCGGCTCGCCAATGATGTTGCCGTCCTGATCGAGCTTCATGTGCACTTTGATGCGCACATCGGCCATGCCCTCCATGCCGGGGATGACCGACCAATTGCCGGCAATCGCACTCTTCAACGCATCCATTTCGCTCAGCGACAGCTTCGAAGCACCATTCGTGGCCTTCTTTGCGCCCAGAGACGCTTCCTGCGTTGAACGTTTGGCACCGCCAGCAGACGGATCGGTTTTGTTGAGCAGCGCAGAAATTTCATCCGCATTGAAGTCGCTCTTCATAGACGAGGCGGATTTCGCCACTTCCTGCTTCTTATCGTCCTTCTTCTTGTCGGTCGGCTTTTCAGCAGCCTTTGGTTGATCCTGAGGCTTCTCCGGCGGCTTCTCAACCGGCTTCTGTTCCGGTGGCTTTACCTGCGGCTTGACCACTGGCGTCGGCACTTTATCCGGCAACGCCTCGGCGTCTGGCTTCGGCGGTTCAGCGGGCTTCGCCTGCTCTTCGGGCGGCTTTTCCTCCGGCTTCGGCGGCGTCACTTCGACAGGCTTCGGTGGCGGAATGGAGGCAACCTCCTTCGGCTGCTCGACCTCAGTCTCTTCCTTGTTGACTTCCTTAACGTCGTTCGGCTTCGGATCGATCTGCGGCTGAGGTTTATCGCTTGAATTGGCGGCAGCGGCCTCGCTGTTGCTCGGCTTGGCGTTCGGAACCGGCGGCGTCTTCAGGTCGACATTGTTGTCGCCGGCATTTTCGGCCGGCTGCGGGATCGGCGGCCGCGTCGTGGGCACGGGCGCAGAAGTCTCCTTCTTCGGAGCCTTCTTGTCGCCCTGCTGCATCTGCGTGATGGATTCTACCGGCACGAGATCGACCGGCATCGCCTCGAAATCCTCCACTTTGAAGGATTCGGGAGCGCTCAGCGACACCAGCGCCCAGGTAAGCACCAGCCCGTGCAGAACCGCAGATGTGACGACGCTGGCCTTCATCTTGAGCGTTACTGGTCCTTCTTCTGCTGCGTCACGAGGCCGATATTCTTAAAGCCGGCACCCTGGATGCGGGCCATCACATCGGCGATCACGCCATAGGGCGCCGTTGCGTCGCCCCGCACGAAGATGCGTTCATTGTAACCGGTGGTCGCGATTGCCTCGAGCTTGGCAGCAATTTCTTCAGCCGGGATCGGCGTTTCCTGCAGATAGACTTCGCCGCTGTTCTTGACCGAAATCGTGATCGGCTGTGTCTCGGAATTCAGAGCCTTGGCCTGTGTTTCCGGCAGATCGATCGGAACGCCGACGGTCATCATCGGTGCGGCAACCATGAAGATGATGAGCAGCACGAGCATGACGTCGACGAGCGGCGTCACGTTGATTTCGGAGATAACTCCCTTGTTGCGGCCACCGCGGCGGCGGCGTCCACCGCCCCCTCCGCTATTGCCGCCTACAGCCATACCCATGGTCGTCGCTCCGTTCGTTACTGCGCAGCTTGGCGCGGCTGCAGCTTTTCATCGATCTGGCGCGAAAGGATGGCGGAGAATTCATCCGCAAAGCCTTCCATGCGACCCGAGAGCTTGCCGGCGTCGGCGGAGAATTTGTTGTAGGCGATAACCGCCGGAATAGCGGCGACGAGGCCAATGGCGGTTGCGAGAAGCGCTTCCGCGATACCAGGCGCCACGACCGCAAGGTTGGTGGATTTCGAACCGGCGATCGCCTGGAACGAGGTCATGATACCGACGACCGTACCGAAGAGGCCGATGAACGGACCGGCAGAACCGATCGTCGCGAGCGATCCGAGACGGGCGGAGAGATATTCGGATTCACGGGCGAGCGTCACGTCCATTGCCCGGTCGATACGCATCTGCAGACCGATCGGCGAACGCGCACCGCGCTCGAAGGACTTCTTCCATTCGCGCATCGCCGCGACGAAGATCGCCGCAAGGCCGGTATTGTTGCGCTCGGAGAGTGTCCTGTAGAGTTCTTCCAGCGACTGGCCCGACCAAAAGACCTGCTCGAACTTGTCGAACTGGCGACGGGCGCGACCGTATGCCAGATATTTGTCGATGACGATGGCCCAGGTCCATACCGAAGCCGCGATAAGGCCGAGCATGACCAGCTTAACGACGATGCCGGCCTGCATGAATAGCGACCAGAGGCTGACGTCGGTCGTGGCTGCTGCCAATCCTACTTGTTCCATAGATCCAAAATCCCCGAATCCAAACGCCCGGCGCTTGACCGGGCGGCACAAAGTGATCACGCAAGAATGTCTGGCGGCCGCCGCCCAAAGCCCTGGTCAAGCTTCCAAGCTCTTCTTCCGCCTTCTTGCCGTCAAATTTGGTCAAAGGAAGGCGTGCGTCGCACAAACTCCGACTCCGCAAGTAAGACACCATTATGGTTAATAGATCGTTAGTGCCAGACTATGATAGGCAGATGTCGCGGGAGATTTTTCCTGGATTGACTTGACCGGAGCATTGTCCGGTTGCTGAACACAGCGCTCATCTTGCAGCGCGGAAATTCCTTCACATACAATTCAAGTTTTTACAAGCACTCGACGGGCGGGTTCAACGCAGCAAATCGCAGCCCTTCATCAGCCTTTTCATGTCTCGGGAATGAGCATCTGCCTAGCCAGCGCCTCCGGCAATCGGCGCGGCCGGCCCTTGGCATTGATGACGGCAATGATCACTTTGGCTGATATCAGCAGCGCATCATGGCGGCGGATTTCCTGGTTGAGCACCATCTTGGCGCCGCCCGCCTTTTCCGTGTGGGTCTCAACGGTCAGGATATCGTCCATGCGGGCCGGGCTCTTGAAATCGATCTCCATGCGATGGACGACGAAGATGAGCCCTTCCTCATCGGCATTGACGAGTTCGCGCTGCTCCACGCCGAGGCAGCGCAGATAGTCGGTACGTCCGCGTTCCAGGAAATGCAGGTAGCGTGCATGATAGACCAGACCGGAGAAATCCGTATCCTCATAATAGACCCGCTGCACGAGTCGATGGCCCGCTTCCGTAAGTTCGCCGGAAATAGAAAAACGATGTTCCGCCATAATTTTCTCCAAACTTTCCGGCCCTCTTTGACGCAACGCTTCTCGACAGGCAAGCATTGAACAATTGTCATATTTCCTAATTATTCCCGATAGGAAGCAACCCATGAGGAGCCAGTGGCATGAAGATTGCGGTGATGGGCGGAGACGGATTCATCGGTTGGCCAACTTCGCTACATCTCTCCGATGCCGGGCATGACGTCCACATCCTCGACAATCTCTCCCGCCGCTGGATCGACACCGAACTCGGAGTCCAGTCTCTGACGCCGATGGATTCCATTCAGGAGCGTACCCGCATCTGGCACGCGGAAACCGGCCGACGGATCCACTTCAATCTCATCGATCTCGCCCGCGACTACGAGCTCCTGAAAAAGTGGCTCGCAGAAAATCGGCCGAATGCGATCATCCATTTTGCCGAGCAGCGCGCCGCCCCCTATTCGATGAAGAGCGACCGCCACAAGAACTACACGGTCAACAACAATGTCAGCGCCACGCATAATCTCTTGAACGCGCTGGTCGAGCTGCAGCTCGACGCCCATCTGATCCACTTGGGCACCATGGGCGTCTACGGCTATTCGACGGTTGGTGCCGCGATCCCGGAAGGTTATCTGCCCGTCGGCATCGAGACGATGGGCGGCGAGACCGTCTCCCAGGAAATCCTCTACCCGTCCAATCCCGGCTCGATCTACCACATGACCAAGTGCCTGGATCAGCTGCTTTTCCAATTCTATGCCAAGAACGATGGCCTCAGAATTACCGATCTACATCAGGGCATCGTCTGGGGCACGCATACTGAACAGACGCGCCGCCATCCGCAGCTCATCAATCGTTTCGACTATGATGGCGACTATGGCACGGTGCTGAATCGCTTCCTGATTCAGGCAGCCATCGGCTATCCGCTGACCGTGCATGGCACCGGTGGCCAGACACGCGCCTTCATCCATATCCAGGATTCGGTCCGTTGCATCGAGCTGGCACTGATGAACCCACCCGCCGCCGGCTCGCGGGTCGAGATCTTCAACCAGATGACGGAAACCCATCGCGTGCGCGATCTCGCCGAAATGATCGCCAGGATGAGCGGCTCCGAAATTGCCTGGCTACCCAACCCGCGCAAGGAAGCTGCCGAAAACGACCTGGTCGTCAAGAACGACAAGTTCCTCGGTCTCGGCCTCAATCCGATTACCCTGCAGGCAGGGCTGCTCGATGAAATCGTCGAAGTTGCCAAAAAATTTGCCTACCGCGTCGATCGCTCCCGCGTCCCGGCCGTGTCAGCCTGGACAAAGGATATCGCTGCGACGATCAATCATGATCCGGAAGGCAAACGGCTGAAGTCGGTATCATGATCACCGCTTTTATCTTGAACCGCCGGCCGCGGGGAGTTGAGGGTGCTTGCGGGAGCGCCCGCTGTCCATGATCCCTGCGCCGCACTTCGCCTACGTCACACTCGTCACGAATGCCGATTACGCCATGGGCGCAACCGCGCTAGTGAACTCCCTGCGCCGCACCGGCACCCAAGCCGCCATCGTGGTGCTCCATACCGGCGGTGTCGACGCTACCGCCCTGGCACCGCTGAAGGCTAACGGTTGCCGTCTGATCGAAGTCGAACATCTGCCATTGTCGGACGCTTTCAACGAACGCCATGCCCGCGGAAATCTCCACTCGGCCGCCCCCTTTATGAAAGGCCGCAAGCCGGCCTTTCATTCACCGCTCGACAATTTCTGCAAGCTCCGCCTCTGGCAGCTCGTCGAATATGAGCGCTGCGTTTTCATCGATGCCGATGCGATCGTCCTGAAGAATATCGACAAGCTCTTCGCCTACCCGGAATTCTCCGCGGCGCCGAACGTCTACGAGAGCCTTGCCGACTTCCACCGCATGAATTCCGGGGTCTTTGTCGCCCGCCCTTCGGAAGAGACCTTTCGGCGGATGCTCGAACTCCTGGATCGGTTCGACATCTTCTGGCGGCGCACTGACCAGACCTTCCTCGAAACATTCTTTCCCGACTGGCACGGCCTGCCGGTATATTTCAACATGCTGCAATATGTGTGGTTCACTATGCCCGCCCTCTGGGACTGGAAGAGCATTTCGATCCTGCATTATCAGTATGAAAAACCGTGGGAAAAAGATCATCCGAAGGCAACGAGACTACAACCCTTGATCGATTTTTGGCATGATTTTCATACTGGGAGTTATGTGCCGGAGATTGGATCTCTGGCCAATCCGGAGGTCGTATGAAAGTACTGGTATCAGGCGGAACGGGTCTTGTCGGACGTTATATCGTCGAAGAACTGCTTTCCGCCGGATACCATGTGATCGTCGGTGCGCGGCATGCGCCCCTTCCCCGTTTCTTCTCCCGCCCGGTCGATTTCGCCCCGCTTTCGCTCGACCCGAATGAGAACGATATCGGCGCTTTCGATGATGCCTATTTCTTTGTGCACGCAGCCTTCAGCCATGTCGCTGGAAAATATCGTGGCGGCGAGGGCGATGATCCCAAAGCCTTTCGGCGACTGAACCTCGATGGCACCGTCAAGCTTTTCGACGAGGCTAAGCGCGCTGGCACCCGCCGTTGCATCTTCATCTCCAGCCGCGCCGCTTATGGCGGGCATGCGCCGGGGACCGAACTTTTCGAAACGACGTCATCCATGCCGGAAACGCTCTACGGACAGGTCAAGCTCGATGCGGAGCGAGCTCTTGCACATCTTTCCGGTCCCGGCTTTACGGGAGCGAGCCTGAGGGCAACAGGCGTTTATGGCGATCACGCACCGAACAAATGGGACGGGTTGATCGACGACTATCTTAGCGGACAGCCTGTTTCCCCGCGCGCCGGAACCGAAGTGCATGGCCGCGATCTCGGCCGTGCCGTGCGACTGATGCTCGAAACCGAAACGACCCGGATCTCCGGCGAGGTCTTCAATGTCTCGGATATCGCCGTCGATACGAGAGATATACTCTCTCCGATCCGGCAACACGTCGACTGTCCCTTCCCGTTGCCCGAAGCAGCGGACAAGACGGACCTTTGCTCCATGAACACGCACAAGATCGCAGCGCTCGGCTGGACTCCCGGCGGCAGGCCTCTTTTCGAGCAGACGATGCAGCATTTGGCCAAGGCAAAATCGACAACATGGCCAAGTTCCACGCAAGCCTGATCGGGCAGAGTGCGCTCCAAATGTAACCGGGAAGTATTCTATGCAGCTCGCAACCGTTTCGGCGTCCTCCATTCTGCGCGGCGCCATGCCGGCACAATCCGGCGTTTCGTCCACCGGCGAAGAGCCTGATACCGGCGTGTTGAAGATCCAGCGACAATCGCTTGCACTGGAGCAGGTGCGCAACTCGCTCGCAAGCTCCGCTGACGATGCGAAGAGCCGCGCCCAGCGCAAGCTTGAAGATGCCAAGCAGGAACTGCAGGCGCTGAAGACGGCCGGCTTCCCACCGGAGGTGATCGCCCGTCTTGCCGCCGAGCTTGCTCGCAAGGTCGGCGCTGCGGCTTCCGAATTTGCCTCGGCCGTTGCCACCGGCGGCTCTTCCGGCGCAGCCACGTCAGCTTCCTCTACCGCTTCGGCCGCCGCGACGACCGATGCCGCCGAGATTGCGACGGCCGATGCTGTCGCAAGCGATGCGACGGCCTCCGCCGAGACAACGCAGGATACCGAAACGAGGACGGGAGAAACACAAGACAGCACGAATGCTGCGCAAACGGATGGTGCGGCTCACGCACGCAGAGCCTATCAGGAGATCGTGGAAGATGGCCTGAAATCGTCCACGATTTCCACCGATGACCGCAAGACGATGGAAGAATTCAAATCCATCGTCCGTGAGTTGAAGCAGGTCCTCGAAAAAGCCATGCGTGATCTGCGCGAGAAAAACCGCGATGCTGCCGCCGAAGGTGCAATCGGTGCTGCCCAATCGGCCGTGACCAGTCTGTCGGCAACAGTACCGACAGCGACAATCCCTTCGAGCATCGTCGTCTAGGCCTTGGGCGCTGCCGCTTGCGGCAGGAAGTAGATCGTCGCCTGGTTGACGAGCAGCACCAGGCAGGCAGCAAAGACAGTTGCAAACAGCCTGTCCAGCAGCGCTGAAGCCGGCAGGGAATGATCGGCACTTCCCATGGCCATCATCATCAGCGGTGTCATGACGATCGAATAGGCAAGATAATTCCTGGCCCGCAGGAAAGGCCTAGCGCCACCTAGCAAGGCGACACTGAGCACATCGGCCCAGGCCGGCAGGGCGAGGAACGATAGCACTCCCGCGCACAGGACGCCGAAGAGCACGCCAATCACCCTTTGCGTGGTCTTGAGCGGCAAACGTTCGGGCCTCCGCTCGATCAGCAGCACAAGCGCCAGTGCTGCCCAGTGAACGTCATGATCGGGAAAGAACAGGTGAATGACCGATACGGCGCCGAGGCAGGAGACCAGCCGGGCGGGATATTGCCAACCAGCCGCCTCCATCAGCGAGCGCCGCAGCCGGTTGAACTTCTGTTTCGCCGTCGGCTTGCGCTCCTCCTCGGCCTCTTCTGCCGCGTGACCGCGGATATATTCGACGACACCGGCCATCAGCATGTGAAGAACGACAGCGAAAAGCGCGCCGCCGACGACAACGGCAAAGATGAGCAGCGGATCTGCCGTGGTAGTCGAGACGATGCCGCCGACCATGACAAGATAGAAGACAAACCGCATCGAGGCCGCGACCATCGCCCGATCGAAGCCGCCGATAACGCCGGCGAGCCCAGCGATCAGCAATAGGCCGATCTGCCCCGCACTGCCCAGCTGTGCGAACCCGCAGGCAAGTCCAGCCGCCAGCATCAGCACCAGTAAGGCGGCCCCTCCGCTTGCCGCTTGCGCCCTTAGTCGGCCATGCGATACCGTTCCGCTCATTGCCATGCCGCCGATTAGGCCGAGCCCCGTATGGTGGCCCCTCGCCGCAAGCAACGCCGGAACGGCCATGGCAAGCGCTGAGACGGCAATTTCGATCGCCGTCACTTCCTTTTCAGTCGACCAGCGAAAGGCTCCGGCAACGTGATTGAGTGTCTTTTCCATCAACCGTCTCTCTGGTTCGTGATCGGGTTTGAGAGAAATAATACGCAGTGCGTACTATATGTCCAGTAGCAGCGACGCACCTGCGACACTCATCCTGCGTTCCGTCCTGCTGCTTGGCCGCCGGCTGCGTGCCGCGCGGCCCGAAGGTCCGCACAGCCTGTCGACCATCGCGATCCTCGCTACCCTTCATCGCCTGGGACCGATGCCAGCCTGGCGGCTTGCTCTCGAAGAGCATCTGCAGCCGCAATCAGTAACCCGCATCATCGCCGCCCTCGAGCGCGACGGGCTGATCGACCGAACGCGCAGCGAAGCCGACCGCCGCGAGATAGAACTCTCGATTACGCCGCATGGCCGCAGAGTGTTGTCGGACGACATCGGCGCCCGCCGTGCATGGCTGGAAAAGGCGATGGACGACAGCCTGACCCCAGAAGAACGTAAAACCCTGTTGGAAGCGTCGGAAATCATGCTCAAGCTTGCCTATGCAAATCCTGAGAATGAGACGCAAACAGGCGAAAAATAGGTCCTTTTTGCCTGTTGCTGTTTCGGGAGAGCGGCTATCTTTGCCGGATAACAATATGGAAGCTTAAATGACACCGAAGGAATTAAAGGCCCAGTTGCGCGCCCATCGTCTGGCGCTTCGCGACGCCATCCCGGCCGAATTGCGCGCCGCCAAAAGCCTCGACATGGCCGCCCACGCCGGCGATGCGATTGCCTTCGAGCCCGACACCATCGTTTCCGGCTTTCTACCCATCCGCTCTGAGGCCGACCTGCGGCCGCTGATGGCACGGTGGCGAGGACGCGGAGCCCGCCTCTGTGTGCCCGCAATTATCGACAAGCAAACCATCGTCTTTCGGGAACTTGTCCACGGTGCAGCCCTTATCAGCACCGGCTTTGGGACTGTCGGCCCCACCGAGGACGCGCCTGCGCTCGATCCTGATATCATGCTCGTTCCGCTATCCGCGTTCGATTCCCGCGGACATCGCATCGGCTATGGCGCCGGCTATTACGACCGCGCAATTCACCGTCTCCGGCAAAAAGGCCTGTCTCCGAAGCTGATCGGCATTGCATTCGACTGCCAGGAAGTGGCAGAGGTACCCGCTGAGCCGCATGACATAAGCCTGGATGCCATCCTGACGGAAAGCGGCCTGCGCCATTTTACCTCACGGATTGGATAGGGAATGCGACTGCTATTTCTGGGTGACATGGTCGGCAAGACGGGACGCACGGCGGTATGGGACCGCCTGCCCGGCCTGGTTTCCGACCTGAAGCTCGACTTCGTGATCGTCAACGGCGAGAATGCCGCCGGCGGCTTCGGCATCACGGAAGACATTTTTCTGGAGACGATCAATGCCGGCGCCGATGTCGTAACGACGGGGAACCACGTCTGGGATCAGAAGGATGCCGTCGCCTTCGCCGGCCGCCACGATCAGTTCCTGCGTCCGGCAAACTATCCGCAAGGGACACCGGGCCGCGGCTCCGGCCTTTTTTATGCCCGCAATGGCGCGCGCGTGCTTGTTGCCAACATCATGGGCCGCGTCTTCATGCATCCGGAGCTTGATGATCCCTTCAAGGCTGCCGAAACGATCCTTGACGCCTGTCCGCTGAAGGAGCAGGCCGATGCAATCATCTTCGATTTCCACGCGGAAGCGACGAGCGAGAAGCAGTGCTTCGGTCATTTTGTCGACGGCCGCGCCAGCTTCGTCGTCGGCACCCACACCCATGTGCCGACTGCCGATGCGCAGATCCTGAATGGTGGCACCGCGTATATGTCGGATGCCGGCATGTGCGGCGATTACGATTCATCCCTCGGCATGGACAAGGAAGAGCCGCTCAATCGCTTCATCTCCAAGATGCCGAAGGGCCGCATGGAGGCGGCGACAGGCCCTGCCACGATCTGCGGCGTCGGCGTGGAGATCTCCGATGCGACGGGTCTGGCGGCAAAGATTGCGCCCTTGCGTCTCGGTCCGAGACTTGCCGAGACGATCCCGGAGTTCTGGCGCTAACACGCAATTGTGAGCGTGCTTCGGCTGGACCGCTGCGACGGCTTGCCGCATCCTCACGGCGTCGTGAAAGCGCCGGAGGGGTGGCATGAAGCCGCATCATCTTGTCCTCGCTATCGCATGCCTTGGGGTCTTCACCGCAGCGATTTCTGCCCAAGCCCAGGAGGAGCGACGGCCTGTGAGCCAGTGCCAGGCCATCGCGCAAAATATTCCCGAGGCGACCTTTGCGAGCTTCTCAGGGATCGCGCCGGTGATACCGGCAGTCTCCGAGGACGAGGATGTCAGACTAACCTATCTCGGCCATTCAACTTTCGAGATCGACACACCCGGCGGCATCGTTATCGCCACCGATTATAACGGCTGGTACAAGCCGGCAGTGACGCCCGATGTCGTCACGATGAACAAGGCGCATCCGACGCACTATACATTGACACCGGATCCAGATATCAAACATGTGCTGCACGGCTGGAGCGACGTCCCCGGTGAAAAGGCTAAAATCAACCTCGTCGTCGGCGACGCCTATATCCGCAATGTCACGACGGATATCCGCTTCAGCTACGGGCTCGGTGGATCGCAGCTGGACGGCAATTCCATTTTCATCTTTGAAATCGCCGGCCTCTGCATCGGCCATCTTGGCCATCTGCATTACGAGCTGACCGATACGCATTATACAGAAATCGGCAGGCTCGACGTGGTCATGGTGCCGGTCGACGGCGGCCTCACGATGGGCGCAGATAGCATGAGCCGGGTCATCAAACGACTGCGCTCGTCGCTAATCTTGCCAATGCATCGCCGCGGTCCGCCGGTCAACGCTTTCATCTCGATGTTTGGCAACGGCTTCGACGTCAATTATGCGCCTGACAACAGCATCACCGTTTCGCTGCGCACATTGCCGAAAAAGCCCCTGATTTATGTGATGAAGGACGTACAGTAAAGCCCGGACTGTGCCGGGCCTTTGGCTCATGCAAATTGCAGGTGCCGCTTGATGCCGACGTCGGCCATCTTCTCCTCGTCGAAATTGGCTTTGGCGATCTCCCAGCCGAATTTCAGCGTGCTGCCGGTCGAGACCCATATATCGGCGTCATCGACATGCATGGCAAGCATCGTCAGCTTCGGATCCTTCTTGCCGCCTTCGTACCAAGCGGCCACGATGGAGTTCCAATACTCCTCGATCTTCAAGGGATCCGGACGCACCTCGATAACTCCGGACAGGCAGGCATGATAATCATGGTTCTTGCCAATAACGCAAAAATGCGCGCGGCTGCCGGGCTTGATCATCTGCACGAGTTCGGCATCCGTCTTTGTATAGAACCAGATCGTGTTGGTGGTCGGATCGACATTCGGAGCCATTGGCTGCATATGCATGTCGACAGCAGCAAGGCTGAGCATGCCGGCATGAATGTCGTTGATCTGGTCCCAGAGCTGGCGTGCTGGTTGTTCGCGGGCTTCGCTGAAGCTTGCCATTGCCGTTCCTTTCCTGCAGGTGTTATCCGGTTGAAAACGTCGCCTCTCAGGCTTTGTTCCGCCGCCTGCCAAGCTATGGGGGCAGGGCCGAATGGCTGCTTTTTCCTTGAATATCGCCCTTTCCGATCTTATAAGGCGGCCCATTCCGAACAATGAGACGTGAACAGGGGTGCCATGGCTGGCCATTCACAGTTTAAAAACATCATGCACCGCAAGGGCCGGCAGGATTCCGTGCGGTCGAAAATGTTCTCCAAACTCGCGCGCGAAATCACCGTTGCCGCCAAGGCAGGTCTGCCTGATCCCTCGATGAACGCCCGCCTGCGCTTGGCGATCCAGAACGCCAAGGCCCAGTCGATGCCGAAGGACAATATCGACCGCGCCATCAAGAAGGCATCCGGCGCCGACACCGAGAACTACGACGAAGTTCGCTATGAAGGCTACGGCCCGGGCGGCACGGCGATCATCGTTGAAGCCCTGACCGACAACCGCAACCGCACGGCCTCCAACGTCCGCTCGATGTTCACAAAGGCTGGTGGCGCCCTCGGTGAAACCGGCTCGGTTTCCTTCTCATTCGATCATGTCGGCGAAATCACCTACAAGCTGTCTGCCGGCGATGCCGACAAGATCATGGAAGCCGCGATCGAAGCCGGCGCAGATGACGTCGAGACCGACGAGGAAGGCCATTACATCACGACCGCCTTCGAATCGCTCGGCGAAGTCGCCAAAGCTCTCGAAGCTTCCCTCGGCGAAGCTGAGACCGTAAAGGCTGTCTGGCGCGCGCAGAACAATGTCCCCGTCGACGAAGAAAGAGCCCAGTCGCTTCTAAAGCTCATCGACTCGCTCGAAGACGATGACGACGTTCAGAACGTCTACTCGAACTTCGAAGTCTCCGAAGAAGTTCTGGCCAAGCTTTCGGCTTAAGCCATCAGGATATGGAAGCGAAAAACCCGGCCATTCCGCCGGGTTTTTGTTTGCCGGCATATCACGGCGACTAGGCCGCGGCCCGCATAAAATTGCTAAGCCCGGCAAAGAGCTCCACAGATTTCAACCGCGCCTCGATATCGTGGATGGGCATGGAGATGATGACCTCATCCGCTTGCGTCTCCTTCAGGAATTCATTGAGCTGGGCTTCGGCCGTAGCCGGCGAACCGACCACGGCATAACGCAGCGTGTGCTCCACATTCATCTTTTCCATCGGCGACCAGAAGGCATCCATATCCTTGACCGGCCGCGGGAAAGGCCCTCGCACATTGCGCCACAGATTGACGAACTGTTGCTGGGCCGAGGTGAAGTGATACTGCGCCTCCTCGTCCGTCTCGGAAACGGCACCCATGACACCGACCATCACATAGGGCTTGTCGAGCTCGGTCGAGGGCTGGAAGCGGTCGCGGTAGATTGCGATCGCATCGAGCAGCATATCGGGCGCAAAATGCGAGGCGAAGGCAAAGGGCAGACCGAGCATGGCTGCGAGTTGGGCGCTGTAGAGGCTGGAGCCAAGCAGCCAGATCGGGATGTGCGAGTTGTTGCCAGGTACGGCAAGGATCGCCTGGTTTTCGATTGGTGTTCCGAGAAGCTGCTGCAGCTCCACCACGTCATTGGGAAAACTGTTTGCGCCGGCATCGAGGTTTCGACGCAGCGCCTGCGCCGTGCGCATGTCCGTGCCCGGTGCGCGGCCAAGGCCGAGATCGACGCGGCCGGGAAACAGTGCTTCCAGCGTGCCAAACTGCTCGGCGATAACAAGCGGCGCGTGGTTCGGCAGCATGACACCGCCCGACCCGATACGGATCGTCTTCGTCACCGCCCCGATCTGCCCGAGAATGACTGACGTCGCTGCACTCGCAACACCTGGCATGCCATGATGCTCCGCCATCCAGAAACGCGTGTAGCCGAATTCCTCCGCCTTCTGCGCCATACGCTTCGACGCCGCGAAGGATTGGCTGATGGTCGTGCCGTCTGCCACAGGGGAAAGATCGAGAATGGAAAAGGGAACCATGGAAACCTGCCGCGCAATATGGAAGTGCGGTTTATGTAGGTTCGCTGTAGCGCTATTCCAAATCGCAGCTAACAAAAGCCGCCGCAAGGAATGGCTGTCATTCGTCGAAAGCCGGTGAGAATTTCAATGCGCCTGATGGCGGCGATCCCCTGAAAACAATCCGCTGAACGTAGTGCGTGTCGAGATCGCCATAAGTCAGCTTTCCATCGCTCTCGAAACCGACGCCGTGATAGACTGATGGATTGCCGATCAGCGCACAGCCGAAGGCACCCCGCTCTCTTAACAGATCGAGGCCTTTCAGGATCAGCTCTCTACCGATCCCCTGTCTCTGCCGCTCCGGCTTTACCGAAATCGGCCCGAGCCCATACCATCCATGCCTGATGTCGCCCACGGTGATCGGCGAGAACGCGACATGGCCGACAATCTCTCCACTCTCTTCCGCGACCAGCGACAGCGTCAGATCACCCGACGCGCGAAGATCCCTGACGATCCGCGCTTCAGTGTTGTTGCTGTAAGGCATCGGCTCGAATGCCACCCACGTCAGCTCGTGAATGGCATCCGCATCCTCGGGCCTTTCGAAGCGGATCAGCATGATGCGATCAGGCCCGCTTGCGCAGCTGGCGCACCTCGGCGCTGTGCCGCTGATATCCTTCAGCAAGGGTGAAGTTGCCGAGCTGGCGGTCCATTTCTACAGCTTCGGTCGCCAAACGATGAATCGCAGCCGTCGTCTCCTCGACCATCGCAGCATTCTGTTGGGTCATGGAATCGAGTTCGGCGACCGAGCTGTTGATCTGTCGCAGCGTATCGGCCTCCTCGCGGGTGGATTCCATGATCTCGTTGATCTGGCCGTTGATGGCCTCCACATGGCCGCCGATGCCGGTGAGCGCCACCCCCGCCCTTTCGACCAGCGCCACACCGCTTTCGACCTCATGCGTGGATTTCTGCAGCAGGCTGGAGATTTCCTTGGCCGCACTCGACGAGCGCTGCGCGAGCTCGCGCACTTCCATGGCGACGACTGCAAAACCCTTACCGCTTTCGCCGGCGCGCGCTGCTTCGACGCCAGCATTCAGGGCCAGCAGGTTAGTCTGGAAGGCGATATCGTCGATAACAGAGATGATGGTATTGATCTGGCGCGAAGAGGCCTGGATCGCTTCCATTGCCGCAATCGTCTCGCGCATGATCTGGCTGGAGCCGACCGTTTCCTTCTTGGCGTCGCGGGCGATCCGCTCAGCCTGTTCGGCCCGTTCGATCTGTACGCGCACCGACTGGGTAATCGCGCTGATTGCGTTGGCCGTCTCAGTGATCGAGCTTGCCTGCCGCTCGGTGCGGCCGGCCAGTTCATCCGCACCCGTGCGCATCTCCTCCGAGCCGGCGCGCACAGCCATGGAATTCCCGCCGATCGCCATCATCGTTTCGCTGAGTGTTGCCAGCGCCTCGTTGAAGTTCACGCGCAGGCTTTCGAGCTCGCCTGGGAAACGGGTTTCGATCTGATAGGCAAGATTGCCGCTCGCCAGCTGATGAAGCCCATCATCGAGCGCTGCGACGACCTTCTGCAGGCTGCGAGCTTCCGCCTCGCGCTGCGCAAGATTCTGCTGGCGCTCGCTTTCGGCACGCGCACGCGTCTGCTCGCTCGCGGCCTCGAGTTGACGGCCTTCGATCAGCGACTGCTTGAAACGATCAAGCGCCTTGGCCATCGTGCCGATCTCATCCTTGCGTTTCTGACTGCCGATCTCGACTTCCAGTTTGCCGTCAGCCACTTCCCGGGTCACACCAGCCAGACGGGCGAGCGGAGAGAACAGGAGGTTGGTGATGAGCCCCGTGGCAATGGCCATAACGATCAGAACGCCGATGCCGATCCACGTCAGCAACGTGGCGATCTCGATGGAGCCGGCATTCAATTCGCTGAGCAGCACGCTCTCAAGGACAAGGAAACGGTCGCCGCGATAGTCGATGCCGCGCACATAGGCGCGCGCCGACCCATCGGCACGGTCGAAATCTGCAACCGTCATCGCCGCGGTCGCAAGTGCATCCTTGATAAACGTGAAGGGGGCTGTATCGAGCGTTGCAAGTTGGCCGGATGCATTGAGACCGACAGCCGAACCGTCAGCCGATATGATCGCCGCCTGGGCCGTGCTTCCCGACACGATACCCTTTACTAGAACACCGGTGACGATATCGTCACGCACCTTGAACAGCATCAGGCCTTTCGCTTGGCCGAGCTTGACGATTGGTACTGCATAGAAGATCGCCGACTTGCCGCTCTTCGCGTCGACACGCAGACCGGAGAAGGCTGTCGGCGCGGAATCGTCAGTCGCCTTGGCGGTATTTTCGATCGCCTTGGCATAGGCGATGCCGGCACCGGTCGACTTCCAGGCATCCGATTTCAGGTTTTCGGCAAAGTCGTCGTTCTTTTTGTAGGAATAAAGCACCGTGCCGTCGAGATCGACGATCAGGAGATCGTTGAAGGCGGTGTCGGCGAGGTCGCGGGCCACTTCGCCCTGCGTTTTCTCATGGCTCGAATAGTAGAAACCGCTCGGCCCCTCGGGCTTGACGAGCTTTTCGCGCTGGTCGGCCGGATTCGGGTTGTCTGTGATGAAGACCTTCTTCAGTTCGCCCCGCGCATCGCCGGAGCTTTTCTCCATCGTCTTCCAGCCGCTCTTCAGATTGGTGATCGACATTTGCAGCGCTTCGATGCGCGCAATGGAGGTCGCCTGATTTTCGAGCTGTGCGAGCTGATCCTGCAACATATCGCCGCGGAAGATCAGCACACTCTCCTTCGCCTTCAGGGCCTGCTGGTCGGAAACGCGGCTGCTGGCGAAGTAGGCAAGGATATTGATCACTGCGACCGAAAGCGTGGTCAGCAGGATGAAGGTGGCGATCACCTTGAAGGACAGGGACTGAAATCTCTGAGCCATGAAAAACGAACCCTTCCGGAACGGCACTGCCGGTCGGGAAATCCCCGTCCGGCCGACCTGTAAACAGAACATCGGAGGCCTTGAGCTCTTTAGGAAGCGGGCCTCTCTCGCATTTGATGGATTAGAATTCGTGCATCCGGTTTAATTCGCGGTAAATGCCGCGCGAAAACCAGGTGTGTTTTCGCTTTGTTCACATATCGATGGCACTTATTCCGCCTCCGCTATAGGGTGAACCATGCAAAATACGATTCGCATCATCGGTATCGATCCCGGCCTTCGCCGCACCGGATGGGGCATCATCGATACGCTCGGCAATTCGCTGCGCTTCGTTGCCTCGGGGACAGTGACTTCAGATGGCGACATGGACCTTGCTTCACGCCTCTGCCAGCTGCACGACGGCCTTGCCGATGTCGTCCATTCCTACAAGCCGGATGAAGCCGCTGTGGAACAGACATTCGTCAACAAGGACGCGGTGGCAACCCTGAAGCTCGGCCAGGCCCGCGGCATCGCCATGCTGGTGCCGGCCCGTGCCGGTCTTCCAGTATCTGAATATGCGCCCAACGCGGTGAAGAAGACCGTCATTGGCGTCGGCCATGGCGAGAAGCAGCAGATCCATATGATGCTGAAGATCCTGATGCCGAAGGCGGAGTTCAAGGGCAATGACGCCGCCGATGCCTTGGCGATCGCCATCTGTCACGCCCATCACCGCGGCGGAAACCGCATGCGCCAGGCCATAGCCGACACTCCCGCAACCCATCCCTGACGGAAAAAGATCATGATCGGCAAGCTGAAAGGCACGATAGACGAGATCGGCGATGATTATGTGCTCGTGGATGTGCATGGCGTCTGCTACGTCGCCTATTGCTCGGCGCGCACGCTTTCTAAGCTCGGCTCCGTTGGAGAGGCCTGCGTACTTTTCATCGAAACCTACGTGCGTGAGGACCAGCTGAAGCTCTTCGGCTTCCAGACCCAGCTCGAACGCGAATGGTTCAATCTGCTGCAGAGCGTTCAGGGGGTCGGTGCCAAGGTGGCGCTCGCCGTGCTCTCGGCACTGACGCCTCCCGAACTTGCCAATGCGATTGCTCTGCAGGACAAGGCCGCAGTCTCCCGCGCTCAGGGCGTCGGCCCCAAGGTCGCTGTGCGCATCGTCACCGAACTTAAGAACAAGGCTCCCGCTTTTGCCGGCGAGGCGATCAATATCGGCCTCAAGCAGGAGATCGGCGAAGGCGTGGCCGCCGCCCCTGTTGCCGACGCTGTTTCGGCGCTGACCAATCTCGGCTATTCCCGCGACCAGGCTGCCAACGCAGTTGCCGCCGCCATGAAGACCGCCGGAGAAGATGCAGACAGCGCCAAACTGATTCGCCTCGGCCTCAGGGAGCTCTCGCGTTGACGCTCCGGCAGGGTGTCAATGGCGGCCGCTTAGTGTATGGACTTGAGCAAGCTTTGAACGGAAATGCCTGATGACTGATGCCCGCCTGATAACGCCGGAAAAGCGTGGCGAAGACCTGGATACCACGTTGCGCCCGCAATCGCTGGACGAGTTCACCGGCCAGGCGGAGGCGCGCGCCAACCTCAAGATCTTCATCGAAGCGGCCAAGAACAGAGGCGAGGCATTGGACCACGTTCTCTTCGTCGGCCCGCCCGGCCTTGGCAAGACGACGCTGGCGCAGATCATGGCGAAGGAGCTTGGCGTCAACTTCCGCTCGACCTCCGGCCCTGTCATCGCGAAGGCCGGCGATCTGGCTGCTCTGCTGACCAACCTCGAAGAGCGCGACGTGCTCTTCATCGACGAAATCCACCGCCTCAACCCGGCGGTCGAGGAAATCCTTTATCCGGCGATGGAAGATTTCCAGCTGGATCTCATTATCGGCGAGGGCCCGGCCGCCCGCTCGGTGAAGATCGATCTGTCGAAGTTCACTCTGGTTGCCGCCACCACCCGCCTCGGCCTGCTGACCACGCCGTTGCGTGACCGCTTCGGCATTCCGGTGCGCCTCTCTTTCTATACCGTGGAAGAGTTGGAACTCATTGTTCGCCGCGGCGCCCGCCTGATGGGCCTTGCCATGACGGATGATGGCGCCCGCGAGATCGCGCGGCGTGCCCGTGGCACACCACGCATCGCAGGACGCCTGCTGCGCCGCGTACGCGATTTCGCCGAGGTTGCCAGAGCCGAGGCCGTCACCCGCGAGATCGCCGACGAGGCGCTAACCCGCCTTCTGGTGGACAATATGGGCCTCGACCAGCTCGACAAGCGCTATCTCAACATGATCGCCGTGAATTTCGGCGGCGGTCCGGTCGGTATCGAAACCATTGCCGCTGGCCTCTCCGAGCCGCGGGATGCGATCGAGGATATTATCGAGCCCTACATGATCCAGCAGGGGTTCATCCAGCGCACACCGCGTGGTCGCGTTCTCACCGCAATCGCGTGGAAACATCTCGGCATGCAGCCACCGAAGGATATGGAGGCTGCACAGTTCGGGCTGTTCCGGGAGGACGATTGATTGATCAGCCGGCGCGGCTTTCTCAAATTGGCAGGCAGCAGTTTTGCCGGCCTCATGGCACTCGGCGGATATGCCTTCGCCTATGAGCCGCTGGCCCGATTGAGAGTTTCTCGTTATGCCCTAACCCCGCCGGGATGGACGTCCGGCCTGAAGCTGCGGCTTGTCGCATTGGCTGATTTCCACGCCTGCGAACCCTGGATGTCGGCGGCCCGCATCGCCTCGATTTGTGCCCGTGCCAACGAGCTGAAGGGCGACATTACGGTCCTGCTTGGCGACTATGCGGCCGGCATGAATATGGTGACGGGTCATGTTCATTCCAGTGAGTGGTCAAAGGCGCTCGCGACGCTTAGAGCCCCGCTCGGCGTCCACGCGATCATGGGCAACCATGATTGGTGGGAGGACAAGACCGCGCAGAGGAATGGCGGGGGCGATACTTTCGGACATAGGGCTTTGGCCGAGGCCGGTATTCCCGTCTACAGCAATCGCGTCATCCGGCTGGAAAAGGACGGGCATGGCTTTTGGCTGGCGGGGCTGGAAGACCAACTGGCGCTCCTGCCGAGCAGGAAACGAGGCCGCAGCCAGATCCAGGGTCTCGATGATCTCGAAGGAACGCTTGAGCAGATTTCCGATGACGCACCCGTTGTTCTGCTTGCTCATGAGCCTGATATTTTTCCGCGCGTGCCCGAGCGAGTGTCGCTTACTCTATCTGGCCATACGCATGGAGGGCAGATCCGCTTTCTCGGCTATTCGCCGGTCGTGCCCTCACGCTATGGCGATCGTTACGCCTATGGCCATGTTGTTGAGAACGGCCGAAACATCATCGTTTCCGGCGGGCTCGGCTGCTCCATCGCGCCTGTGCGTTTCGGCGTTCCGCCGGAGATAGTGGTCATCGATCTCGGATAATATCATGTCCAAGAGAACCGTCGTTCGCCTCAATGCAGGCAGCCATCGCTTCAACTACCGCATCGCCGGGCTCGGTTTTCGCGACGGGCATGTGCTTGTCCATCGCGCCGTTCACGAACCTTTCTGGACTTTTCCAGGCGGCCGCGCCGAAATTGGTGAAACCTCGGAGGAAACGCTGAAGCGGGAAATGATGGAGGAACTCGGTGTCGAAGTGACTGTCGGACGCCTGCTCTGGAGCGTCGAGAATTTCTTCCATTACGAAGGTCGCGACTGGCACGAACTCGGCTTCTACTATCTCATGGAAATCCCGCAGGAATTCCCGTTCCACACAGATGAGATCATTCATCGGGTCGAGGACGGTGACAATCACCTGGAATTCAAATGGGTGTCTGCAACATTCCAGGCCCTGACTGAGCTCGATATTCCGCCCTATTTCATCGCCGGTGAGATCGAAAACCTGCCGACCTCGCCCCGGCACCTGGTCTGGCGCGACGGCGATCTCGACGACAAAGACTAAAGCAACTCCGGCAAAGCTATGGAGCGGCCAGTATCCAGAATTGCGTGAAAACAAAGTGGTAAAGCATTTCCGCACTTCGAAGAAATCGGCAATGCTTCAAGGAGGAGATGCCATGCCGAGTTTCGATCCCTGTCGCATATTCCGAAAGCTCGCCTATAACAATGCTTTGGCGAACCACCGGCTTCTCGCCGCCTGCACAGCCCTCAAGCCGGGTGAATTCGAGGCGACACGCACAAGCTTTTTTCCGTCGATCAAATCGACGCTGAACCATATCCTCACAGTCGACTGGTTCTATGTCGATGGTCTCGAAGGTGGCACGCTCGGCCTTCGCGCCTTCGACATCGAAGAACCTTTTGACGATCTCCGATCACTCTCCGCGGAGCAGGCGAAAGTTGACCAGCGCCTCGTTACCGTCTGCGAAACGCTGACGCCGGAAAAACTCGTCTCGACTATAGAGCTTCAGCGCGACGGTCGCGTCCAGCGTGAGCGTAGGGAGGACGTGCTGAGCCATCTCTTCCAGCATCAGACGCACCATCGAGGACAGGTGCATGCCATGCTGTCTGGCAGCAGCGTTGCGCCACCGCAGCTCGATGAATTTATCGTTGATGACGATGCGAGGTTCCGGGGCGGCGAGATCGCTGCCCTCGGATGGAGCGAAGAGCGGCTGATGCGTTAGCTCTTGAGCCGCTCCTTCAGGCCATCGATGATCGTCTTGGTCAGAAGATCGTAATTCTCATCGAAGTGATGATCGCCCGGCAGTTCGATGACCTCACCGCCGACATCTTTGACGGCGGGGCAAGCGACATCGTCGTCATCATCTTTGCCATAGATGCACTGGACCAGCTTCGGATCGGAACCCTTGAGATCCTTGATAGGATCGCCGCCCGCACCCTCAGTCTTCTGACCGAGCCAGCCCATGACGGAAATGACGTAATCGACTTGGTGCGACAGCGACAGAAGCGAAATCTGCGCCACTGCCGCCTTCTCCGCCGGCTTCAAAAGCTGATAGGTGGCGGGCACGATATCCGCGCCGAACGAATAGCCGATCAGCAGGACGCGCTTGACCTTCCACTGCTTGCGATAGAAGTCGATGATGCGCGAAAGATCATCGGCCGTTTCCTGCGGCTTTCGCTCCGTCCAGAAATAGCGCAGCGAGTCGATACCGACGACGGGAATGCCCTCTTTCTGGAGCATGCCCCCCACTTCCTTGTCGATATCACGCCAGCCGCCATCGCCGGAATAGATCACCGCCATCGTGTCGAGGTTCGGCTTGGTGTCGAGAACGGCAAGCGGCAGACCCAGCGGATTGTCGAAAGCGCCCGAAGCCGTCACCAGGTCGTCGAGCGTGTCGGCAAATACCGTCTGCGCATCATCGTCGGATTCGCGGATGTCGATGGCATCATGCGTCTTCTTGAGATCTTCGACATGAGCGCGACCATCCTTGTCGGCCTTCGGCGTGAAGGTGGCAATGATCGGGTCCGGAAGCGCACCGTCGGTGAGCCCATAGATGCTGCGGTCTCCGACCACCTGCTTTGCGGCCGGCGTGCAGAGTTCCTTGGCCAGCGGAATACCCGCGCGCGGATCGACTGCAAAGGTCTGTCCAATCGTCGCATCTGGCGTCTGCGCAGCGATAGCGAGCGCCAGTGCGCCGCCTTCGCCGATGCCGGCAACGATCGGCAGGTGATAGGGACTGTTACCGGCGGCGCGCTGCACCTGCTGGCTGAGCGATTCAATATCGGAGACCGTATAGATACAGCCGTCATTCAGGCTGACGTCATAGCGGTTCAACGCTTCCAAATAGGAGGGAAAATCGATGCCGACGACGACAGAGCCTTGCGAAACCAAGCGGTCGGCCTCAGTCTTTTCATTGTCGCCCCAGCCGGCCGCATCGGAAATCAGAAAGACGGCGCCCTTCACCTCGCCCTGAGGCAGGAAGATATGCGGCGAAGGGATAAGGCCGGTCTCGAAGCTCTGAGTGGTTTCGTCGGCAGCATAAGACGGCATGGCCGCAAGCATGCTGATGCATGCAGCAAACAGGTACTTTTTCATCATTTTCTCACTACCCCTTTCAATCCGCCCCCGATCAGAAACGTCGCATCCATCAATGCGATCATCGGATTGCCCCCTCCGGAGACCGCAAGATAGCGCGGTTGCCAGTGCGGATGAAACTTGGATTTGAAGGCGCGAAGCCCCTTGAAGTTGTAGAAGCGCTCGCCGTGTTCGAAGATCGTACCGCCGATACGGTCCCAGACGGGCGCCACCTCGCGTTTCGACATGCCTGAAAGGGGAGCCATGCCGAGGTTGAAATGCTTAAAGCCTTGGCCGCGCAGATACTCCATAATCTGCACGAACAGGAAGTCCATGGAACCCTTCGGCGCATCAGGCGAGAAACGCATCAGGTCGATCGTCCCCTCCTCCTTTGCCGAAGTGACGAGGATATTGGCAAAGGCAACGATCCGGCCGTCCTTCTTGAGAACGCCGACCGGCTGCGACATCACGTAGTCAGGATCGAATGCGCCAAGTGAGAAGCCCTTTTCCTTCGCATTGTGATGCTCAAGCCACGCGTTGGAAACGGCCGAGAGGTCGTCGATGATTGCCGGAATACCGGCAGGTTCGACAACGGAGAACTCCAGACCGTCGCGTTGGGCGCGGCTCGCAGTTTGGCGCAGGTTCGCCCATTTGCCCCCCTTCATCTCGAAAGTGCGAAGATCGACCACCGCCAATTCACCGAGCTTGAAAGCGCGCAGGCCGGCATCGGCGCAATGAGAAAGCAGCGCCGGCGAGATTTGGTAGAAGACGGCGCGGCAGCCCGCAGCGCGGGCCGCTTCCACGAAGCGCCAGACCAGTTCCGGCACAGCATGATGGCTACCCACCGGATCGAACAGCGCGATCCATGAACGGCCCTGCCGGCCATACATGATGAAAGCGTCGCCCTTTTCTGAAAACATGATGGACTTGTCGCCCATGCGCACGAGGTTGGCGTCCGCACTGTCCTGTTTCTCGACGATTTCCACGGCGCGGCGCACCGCCTCCGCATCGGCCGGCTCCGGCTTGAAAGTTGCCGGCCGCAACAGGCTGAAAATGGCGATAGCAGAGGAAATGATCGTAATGCCGAGCACAGCACGCAGACCGCGTGGCGCCTCGGCCGCAAATTCGAACTGCCACCAGAGTTCGTTGCTGTATTCCACGTCGCGGTAGACGAAGAGCAGAATGACGACTGCGCCGACAACGATCACGGCGATCGCAGTCAGCCAGGACGCCGTCATGGCCTGGTTGAGAAGCGAGGCATGGCGAGTAAAGAGCCGACGGCTCACGAACAGGCCGAAGACCAGAAAGGCCAGGAAGCCTGCCTCGACAAGAGCGATCGCCTTCAGCAGCGAAAGTGTCAGGGCAGCAACGGCGGAAAATACTGCTACCCACCACGCGCCATCAAGCCGCTGGCCAAGGCCCCGCGCCGCTACGACAAGTGCAAGCCCGAGCAGGCTGGAAAGGAAATGTGCACTTTCTACAATTGGCAACGGCAGATAATTGGAGAGAAATTCCAGGTTCTGATCGGGCGTCGGCGTCACGCTCGAAAAGATCAGCATGACGCCGAGAAGCAGCGCCAGCGCCGAAAGAAGCTGCGGCATCAGCCGCCCGCCGATACGCCGCACGCTGGAGGCAGCCGGATGATCCACGAAGCGGCGAAGTTCGGTTGCCGACACCGCGAGTATTGCGATCAGCAGCGGCAAAACGTGATAGATCAGGCGATAAAGAACCAGTGAGCCGAGAACGGCATCGATGTTCACCGCGCTGCCGAGCGACGCGATGATGACGGTCTCGAAAACGCCGAGGCCCGCCGGCACATGGCTGAGCACGCCAAGCCCGACGGCAATCGCGTAAACGGCCAGAAACACCGGCCAGCCGATCGCCGTTTGAGGCAAGAGCACGTAGAGCACGGAGGCGGAAGCCGCGATATCGAACGCGGTCACCAGGAACTGACGCGACCAGGTGCGCGAATCCGGCAGGCGGAGAGTAACCGACCCAATTTCGATAACCTGGCCCTCGCGGCCGAGTACCATGAGAGAGCCGAGAACCGCCAGAATGGCAGCCGCGATAAGACGAAGCCACAGACTGCTGACGCCGATCAGCGGCGCGATTTCATTGGCGATGACTAGGAGCGCGATTGCCGCCACGGCCGCCAGCCCGAGGCCGAAGGAAAGTGTGACGAAAGCTACGATGCGGCCAATATCTTCAGGCGAAATCCCAAGGCGCGTGTAGGCGCGGTAACGGATCGCCCCGCCCGACAGCGCCCCGAAACCGGCTGTATTGCCGACCGCATAGGCACTGAAGGCCGTGAGCGCGACATGCGGGAAGGGCAGACGCTTGCCGATATAGTCGATGGCATTGATATCGTAGAAGACGAGCGCCAGAAAGCTCAGGGCCGTGAAGAACAGGGCGAGCAGGATCGAACTTAGCCGCGTTTCCGCCAGCGCCTCCACCACGTCGTCGTAGCGGACCTCATTCGTCAACTGCATGATCGCGTAGCCGACGAGGCAGAAAATGAGAAGCGTGGCGAGAGCCGTCAGCTGTGTGCGATAGCGTCGGAAAAGTGCGCCTGGCGAAAAGCCTTCTTCCGTCTCTGAATTCTCTTCCAACTTGTCGTGACCCGACATTTCGTACCTGTCGCAATTGCCAGCGTGGCGGGAATCTCTTTCGAAAGACGTAACATAAGCAACATGCAAGCTCTATGAACCCTGTTGCGATTATCTATACCCGCGCACTTGCCGCCTCCTTCATACTCAATTGGGGCAAATTTGCGCAGCACGCAGGCCTGAATGCATTGCATTTTCGTAAGCCTGTCCTCGCCGCCGATAGATATTTGGAAAGATCAGGCCGCCGGTTCACCCCCGGCATGGGCCTGTGCTGCGTAACGCGCTGCAGCGGCACTCGCATCGATCTCACGTTCGCCGGAAACCTGCACCGTCGGCACCGCGAACTGGATGCCATTTTCCTTGAAGGCATTGCGGATCATCGCCAGCGCGTTGCGGCGGATGACGAACTGCTCGCCGGGCTTCGTCATCATCGACAGCCGGATCTCGATGGCGAATTCACCGAACTGTTCCACGCCTTTCATCTTCAGCGTTTCGATGATGTGCGGCCCCCACTCCGGGTTATCGAGCAGCTGCTGGCCAATCTGCTTGATAATCTTCTTCGTCTTCACGAGATCGGTGTCGTAGGTCACGTTCAGGCTGATCTTGTCGATCGTCCAGTCCCGGTTGAGATTCTTGACTGCCCCAAGTTCACCGAAGGGCACCGTCGTCAGTGGCCCGCGATGATGGCGAAGCTTTACGGAACGCAGGCTAAAGGCCTCGACCACGCCCTTGTGGCTGCCGCTTTCGATATACTCGCCGACCCGGAAGGCGTCGTCCCAAAGGTAGAACATGCCACTGATGACGTCTTTGACGATGGTCTGCGCGCCGAAACCGACGGCGACGCCAACGACACCGGCGCCGGCAATCAGCGGTCCGATTTCGATACCGAGGCCCGAAAGCACCATCAGGACGGCGATCACGACAATGACGACTGCAAGGATGTTGCGGAAGATCGGCAGCAGCGTCTGCAGACGGGCGCGTTTGACCTTCTCTTCGTCATTGATCGTGCCATCGACGGGAGAATCAAGCAGTTTGCCGTCGATATAGGCCTTGACCAGATGCCAGAGCAGATCGGCCGCGAGCAGGATGACGATACCGCCAATGATACCGCGGGCCACCCGATCGATCATCGTTTCGTTCGACATCATCATCGTGGCCGTTTCAACGCCGAGCATACGACCGAGCCAGATGGCTGCAAAGGCGATAATCAAAGCCCTGACGCCGCGATCGAGCAACACGGTCGCGATGCGGCGTTTGGCGAGAAAACCTGCTTCAGCCTGGTGGAAGGATTTGACTGCGAGCGTCGAGACGGCAAGCACCCTTGGCAGCAGCAGCAGATAGATGCAGACCCATAGAAGCCAGTCGAAGCTCAATACCCAGATGCCCCAGAGCAGCATGAAATAAAGAGTCAGCAGCCAGGTAACGGCATGGCTGCGCCGCGTCTCATTGCCCGGCCGGGACCAGACCGCCTCCGTGGCAATCAGGAAAAGGCCAATGCCAAGTACATAACCGATCAGATATCGCGCGGCCATGGAATAGCCGAGCGGCTCCATTGATTGGAGAATAACCCAGCCGAAAACAAAATAGATGACAAACAGCGTGCAGCGGCGGAACCAGAATTGTGCGACGGCCGGATCGACAGCAACAGTCTCACCCTCCCCGCGTGGCAGCGTAACGAGATCGACGATGACTCCGCCAATAGAAACGGCGAAACGCTGGGCAACGACAGCAATGGCAATTGCGATCGCGATATTCAGGCTAACCGGCGGCCAACTGAAGCTGATTAACGCGAGGCCCGTTGCGAGGCCGAAGACAATGGCAGGAATGACCCGCGCGGCAAGCCGCGTGCCGGTCATCTGCGCTGCCCGCTCCCGCCTTTCACGTACCGCCCTCCGCACCAGGATTTCGACGATGAAGCCGGTGACGAGAATGGCGAGAAATTGCCCGGCCATCCGGAGCGGACCAGCCGCACTCAATTCTCCGAGGAATAGCGATGAAGCACGTGCGACCTCGGAGGGCAGCGTCATCGCCGCACCGGAAACCATCGCAATATGCTGGCGCGCGTGCTGCAGGCGGCCGGACAATATCGACATTTCCTGGTCGTTACCGGCGGAAGCTGCAGGCGCCGCCATCTGCGTCGCCATCCATTGCTTGACCTCGGGCGTCTGCATCAGTTCCATCATCTGCCGCACCTGGGCAGGCGGCGGCGCAACCTCGGAGGAACCTGCCGGTATCGTCTGTGCATAAACGGCACTGAAAAGAGAGAGCAGCATCAGGATGCCACAGATGCCGATCGCAGAAATTCGCCCCATACCCGCCTCCGGTTTTGCACGTCAGGCATTTATGCAAGCGCCGCTGCGGAAAAGCCAGACGAACTAACGATCTAGCTGATTGCCGGCCAAAAGAACGCCGCCGAACATTGCAAGCCGGCGGCTGATATAAAAACGAATGAGCTTCGCTTACTTGTGTGGCTTTTCGACATGACCGCCGAAGCCGGCACGCATGGCCGAAAGCACCTTATTGGCAAACTCATCCTGGTCGCGCGAGGAGAAGCGGCCGTGCAGTGCGGCGCTCAGCACCGGGGTCGGCACGCTTTCGTCGATGGCAGCCATGATCGTCCAGCGGCCCTCGCCGGAATCCGAGACGCGACCCGCATATTTCGCAAGGGCCGGATCCTTGTGCAGGGCATCGGCCGTCAGGTCGAGCAACCAAGAAGTGATGACGCTGCCGCGGCGCCAGACTTCGGCAATTTCCGGCAGGTTGAAATCGTACTGATAATATTCCGGGTGCGCGAGTGGCGCAGTCTCCGCATCCGCCTCATGCGTCAGGGCGCCAACATTGGCGTGCTTCAGGATGTTGAGGCCTTCTGCATAGGCGGCCATCAGACCGTATTCGATGCCGTTATGAACCATTTTGACGAAGTGGCCGGCACCATGTGGGCCGCAATGCAGGAAGCCCTGCTCGGCGGTGCTGAGAGCCGCAGCCTCCGGCGTGCGGTTCGGCGAGGCTTCCGCGGTGCCGTTGCCCGGCGCCAGCGTTGCGAAGATCGGCGACAGATGCTGCACGATACCCTTCTCGCCGCCGATCATCAGGCAATAGCCACGTTCGAGGCCGAAGACGCCGCCGCTGGTGCCGACATCTACATAGTGAATGCCCTTGGTGATAAGCTCCGCGCCACGGCGGATATCGTCATGATAATAGGAGTTGCCGCCGTCGATCAGGATATCGCCGTCATGCAGCAGCGGAACGATCGACGCGATGACCTTGTCGGTGATGGCGGCCGGCAGCATCAGCCAGACGGCGCGCGGACGAGCGAGCTTCGAAACGAATTCTTCGAGCGAAGCGCTGCCATCAGCTCCGAGGCCGACGAGCTCGGCGACACTTTCCGGCCGGGCGTCATAAACCACGCATTCGTGGCCGCCCCGCATCAAGCGCTGGACCATGTAATTGCCCATACGGCCCAAACCAACCATGCCAAGCTGCATCTGAAATCTCCTGGGATTTAATCGATATGATTCCGGAAACTAGCACCGGCATTGAGACAGGCAAGCGAAGTCTCTGTCACAAAGGCGAATGCATCTATTGCATCTGGCGCAGGCGGTACCTTTCGCCCTTGGCAATTTGTCGTCTTTGGAATGCAAATCCAACCCTTCCAAAAGATATAGCCGCCTCACCGGCGGCTATATCTTTTGCGTGATCGACGTTGGCTCAGCGCCATCGGCCGCTCCGGATCAGGGTATCGATGCTCAACCTTCCTGCGCTTTGGCCTGCTCGCCGCGCATCTCGCTGAGGAACATGCCTTCGCGCAGATTGATGCCGTATTCGACAAAGGCCTTCATGCAGCAGAACATCTGCGTCCAGCCTTCGAGATTCTGATAGGTTCCGCGCCGCCCCGGTTCGTCCTCACGCCAGCCGTCTTCGGCGATGGTCACCATGGTGCCACCATCATCAAGTGGTTTGAAATTCATCTCCACAAGGGTCTTGTAAGGCTTCTTCTCTTCGTCCGTGGCCCCATCCCAGCGCAGCACGATCTTGCGGTCGGGTACGAGTTCGACCACCTCGACCGGTACATCCTTCCACCAGGTCACCGTCGTGCCCTGCACCAGCGGCGCACTCGCTCCGCCTATCGTAGTGAAGTAGCTCGACAGCTTCTTTGGATTGACGACTGCATCAAAAACATCAGCCACCGGCCGGCCGATGCGGCCCGAGACGCGAATATTGAGGGACATGCGACTTCCTCCTCTTCTCCGTTGTATCTCCCGCGATTATGTTATAAAAATATAACATGTCAAGCGAATCGGATGACGATCCCATTTTCAAGGCGCTCGCGCATCGCCGCCGTCGCGATATTCTCGACCTTCTGAAAGAAGAGCCGCGCACCACAGGCGCGCTCTGCGATGCATTTCCGGAGATGGACCGCTGCACGGTCATGCAGCACCTGAAGGTGCTCGAAGACGCCGATCTGGTGATAGCCAGAAAGGAAGGAAGGGAGCGCTGGAATCATCTGAACAGCCTGCCGATCAAGCAGATCCACGACCGCTGGATCAGCGCCTATGCCGGCCACGCACTCTCTATTCTGGACCGGCTGAAGAGTGATCTCGAAGGCCCGTCGCAATAGCTTGCTGTGGTGAGCACCTCGCCCTTATGATCAGGGGCGAGGAAACAGCCATGACGATTTCAGGATCAACGATCCGGCGCATGCGCCGGCTGCGTAACATGAGGCAGGAGCATCTGGCGGAACTGCTCGCCGTCACCAGGCAGCCGTTTGGGCCTGCACAATGGCGCACCGAACGACAAGAACAACCTGCCGGAAAAATCGGAAGCCATGGGTCTCGCCAGCGTTCTCGATCCGAATCTGCCCGACGACTATTTCCTCTTCATCGCCAACGACAACGACTTTCTCACCCAGGATCGCTTCTAGGTTGGCGCGGCTTACAAAGGTGACGGCGGCGCCGATGTCGATACCATGTTCCAAGTCTATCAGGTTACCCTGCCGGGCCTGAAGAAGTAAGCCGCATCGGCGGGAACAGACGCTCCGCCCGCCGATCTTCCCCACTCGAAGACATCATTACGGGCGCCGAAGCGTCCGTCTCCTCAAGCTGCCTTATCCCAGACCGGCGCCAACCCTTCCGGACTGACGATGCGGCCATCCGCCTTGACGAGTGCGTGGATCGCCGCCATTTCCTCCGTCGTTAGCGCAAAATCGAAGATCGCCGCATTCTCCTCGGCCCGCGCTTCCGAGACAGTTTTGGAAAGCACGATCACGTCCTGCTGCGCGATCCAGCGCAAGACGATCTGCGCGATCGATTTGCCGTGCTTGGCGGCAAGTTCCTGCAGCACTGCATCTTTGAACACCTTACCGTCGGCCATGGCGTAATAGGCAGTGACCGACATATTGAGCTCTCTTGCCGTGCGAAGGACCGGCGTCTGGTCGATATAGGGATGATATTCGACCTGGTTCGTGACGATGGGTAGGCTGCTGAACCTGACGGCCTTCCGCATCAAATCAGTGTTGAAGTTTGAGACACCGATATGGCGCACCTTCCCCGCCTTTGCCACCTCGTTCAGCGCGCCGATCTGCTCGGCAAGCGGCACGGTTTCGTTTGGCCAGTGGAGCAGCAACAGATCGACATGGTCCGTTTTCAGCTTCTTCAGGCTCTCATCGATCGAGGCGAGAAAGGCATCGCGCCGGTAGTTCTCGACCCAAACCTTGGTCGTCAGGAAGAGATCGCCGCGGGCAACACCCGAGCGGCGGATGCCTTCGCCGACGTCGGCTTCGTTGCCATAGATCTGCGCCGTGTCGATATGGCGATAGCCGTTGGCAAGCACATGCGAGACCATGCGTTCGGCATCCGGTCCCGGCATGCGGAACGTGCCGAAGCCAAGGGCGGGGATGGAGGCGCCATTGGCGCTGACGAATTTCATGCTTCTTTCCTTTCGGCTGGGAGAGATCAAGCTGCGCGGCCAGCAACAGCCGCGGCTGGAGCGGAGCGGCGGTCAAGCGCACCGCTCCGGATGGTGAGACCAAGGGCCACCGTGACGAGCGCTGCCGCGACGAAGGGCGTCGCGCCGAGCCCAAATCGGGACTCGACCACCAGGCCGCCGATCCAGGCGCCCATGGCGATACCGAGGTTGAAGGCGGCAATGTTCAGCGCCGAGGCAACATCGACGGCATTCGGCCGCAGCTGGCGCGCCAATTGCACGACATAGAGCTGCAGACCCGGTACGTTGGCGAAGGACAGGAATCCGAGAATGGCGAGCGTCGGGATGGTCAACCAGGGCGAAACCGCCGTGAAGCCGAAGAGCACCAGCACCAACGCCTGGGCGATGAACAGGAAGGTCAGTGCCTTGACCGGATCGCGGTTCGAGATACGCCCGCCGACCACATTGCCGACAGCGATCGCCACGCCATAGAGCATCAGGATCAGGCCGACGGCTGAGGAGGCAAAGCCGGTGATCTCTTCGAGGATCGGTGCGAGGAAGGTGAAGGCAACGAAAGTGCCGCCATAACCGAGCGCTGTCATCGCATAGACGAGCAGAAGCCGGCCTGTGGCGAGTAGGCGGATCTGTTCGCCAATGCTGGCAGGCGGAGCCTTCTTGAAGTTTGATGGCAGCAGCAAGGCAATGCCTGCGAAGGCGACGACACCGAGGCCGGCGACGACGGCAAAGGTGGTGCGCCAACCGAAGGTCTGGCCGATGAAGGTGCCGAGCGGAACGCCGGTCACGATGGCAACCGTCAGGCCCATGAACATCATGGCAATCGCCGATGCGCGGCGGTTTTCCGGCACCAGATCGGCAGCGATCGTCGAGCCGACCGAGAAGAAAACACCATGCGCGAAAGCCGAGACAACACGCGCGATCAGCAGCACCTCATATCCGGGGCTGAGCGCAGCGATAATATGGCCCACGATGAAGAGAGCCATCAGCCCGAGCAAAAGCGGCTTACGCTCGATCCGCCCGGTCAATGCCGTCAGGATCGGCGCGCCGAAGGTGACACCCAGCGCATAGACGCTGACGATGAGGCCGGCGAGCGGCAAAGTGATGTGGAGATCATTGGCAACAGTCGGCAAGAGGCCAACGATGACGAATTCCGTCGTCCCGATCGCATAAGCCGCGATCGTCAGTGCAAAGAGTGCGAGAGGCATGAGAATGACCCGATGGAATTGCGGTTCTTGTTCGAACCGGAATATGGGCGTGGCGCACTTGCTCGATAACAGCCTATAATGGCTCAACAGTTGTGAATTGAATTCAAGATGGGAAGCGGATGGACAACCGCGTTGGCGAGATGGATGTCTTCGTGCAAGTGGCCGAACTGCAGAGCTTTTCGGCAGCCGGCCGCAAGCTCCGGCTCTCGCCCTCTGCCGTCAGCAAGCTCGTCACGCGGCTCGAGGATCGTCTCGGCACGCGCCTTCTGGTCCGCACCACCCGCGCCCTGCAACTGACGCCGGAAGGTGAAATCTATCTCGAACGCTCCCGTCGCATCCTCTCGGACATCGAGGAAACGGAACGCGCCGTCTCAGCCGGCGGCACGACCGTGGCACGCGGCCGTTTGCGCGTCAGCAGCTCAGTCGCGTTCGCGGTTCGCTATATCGTGCCGCTGGTGCCGGATTTTCTGAAACTCTATCCGGAAGTCGATCTGGACCTCGCGCTTAGCGATGGCATCATCGATATCGTTGGCGAGCGCGCCGACATCGCCATCCGGTCCGGCGCCTTGCGCGACTCCTCGCTGAAGGCGCGCAAGCTGCTCGAAAGCCGCCGCGTTATCGTGGCCTCGCCCGATTATCTGAAACGGCAGGGCGTGCCGGAAAACCCTGAAGATCTCGACCGTCACAATTGCCTGACCTTCAGTTTCCGCTCAGCCTCGGAGGAATGGCCCTTCCGCGACCCGCAAAACGGCGACCGGTTCTCAAGACCTATCTTCGGCAACTTCGAAACAAACAATGGGCCGACCGCCCGCAGCCTTTGCCTGGCCGGTCTCGGCCTCGCCCGTGTCGGTCAATTCCATGTGCAGCCGGATATCGATGCCGGAACCCTTGTGCCCGTGTTGCAAGCCTATAATCCTGACGATATGGAGCTCATCCACGCCGTCTATCCCGGCCACGAACATCTCGCGGCCCGCATCCGGGCCTTCATCGATTTCCTGGGCAAGAACATCCGTTAAAGAGACCAGCTTCATCGCTCTGTCACGGACCAAAGATAGCAAGCGCTCCATGCCGATAGAAATCCATCCGCCACGACAAAGCTGGACTGACGACTTCCTCGGCCTGAAGCGGGCCCTTCTGCGCGCAGCACCCGCTGGCGCGGTGATCCATCATATCGGCTCCACGGCAGTGCCAGGCCTAGCAGCAAAGGACATCATCGATATTCAGGTGAGTGTCGATAGTCTTGACCTGATCGACGAAGCCGCGTTCGAGAAGGAAGGGTTCAAGAGCCGCTCGATCGCAACCGATCACTGCCCACCGGGCGTCGATCTGGCCGAATATGAGCTGAGAAAGCTGTTTTTCAAAAGCACGGGCCGTCCTGCGAATATCCATGTCCGTGAAAAGGGTCGCTTCAATCAGCGTTACCCGCTTCTCTGCCGGGATTTCTTGCGCGCTCATCCGACGGCTGTAGCCGCCTACGCCCTGATCAAGCAACGCCTCGCCGGCTATTTCCCTGACAATGTCGATGCCTATTACGACATCAAGGATCCGGTCTTCGATATCATAATGGAAGGCGCCTACGACTGGGCAAAGCTCACCGACTGGAGCGAACCACCGGGCGACTGAAAACAGAGCTTGTCGCGAGATATTGGCGCGGCTCAGGAAGAACCCGCCAGCAAAGAAATAAAGTGCGATCCACACAACCGGTGGAAACTATCGATCCTGGGCGCCTACGAAAGTAGGTGGGTGCCGTGTGTCCAGACCCACGAGCCCGGACAGGGACAGCTCCCTAAGGATCGGGTATGGCCCCGAGGATTCATTTGTTCCTGTCGAGAAGCACAGACCGCGTCGCAGAATATAGGGGCATTTATCTCGCCGCACCAGTGGGGCAGCGGTGCTGTCCCAAATTAATTGAGTTCGGCGGGCGCACGACCATTCAATTTGTCGGTAATGCCCTGAATGCGGCTTGTCACTTCCGAAAGCGCCGCAGCAATGCCTTCCTCAGTGCGGGCAGTCGCCTCAAGCACGGTATCGCGGTTGCTGCGGAGCAGCTCTAACTCCGATTCCAGCCCGGCGACACGTCGTGTCAGCTCCGAGATTTCGTCCATTACCATGATGCCGGCCATGACGGTGATCCTGAGATCGCCGATTTCACCGAATTGCCCTTTGAGATGGCCGACGTAACGGTCGAAACGGACTGCCAGATCGGTCAGGTGCTCTTCCTGCCCTTCTTCGCAGGCCATGCGATAGGCCTTACCGTCGATCGTTACCGTTACCTGCGCCATGTCTTCCAGTCCTCTTAGCGGTCAAGTACCGCGCGGATCGTCTCCATCGCCGTCACCAGCCGCCGCGAAACCTCGCGATTGACCTCTTCCAGCCGGTTTGCACGGAACTCCGCCTGGTCGAGCTCCTGGGCAAGGCGCGAGCGGTCGGCATGCACGCGGCGAACCTCGCCTTCGATCTCGCCCTGCTCGCGCTGGCGCTCGATACGCATGTCCACCGCATTCTCGAGACTCGAGATTGCCTGTTTCAGCTCTTTAAGCGCCGCTTCGATGGTTTTGCCGTTAGGCGTCATGTCTCTTCCGGTTCCCCGCACAAGACCCTCGAATCGGCTTCCACAGCCGACCCTATATTTTCAAAAGGATACGCAGCTAGGTTTGAGCGCGTCAATAAAGCCACCCGGCTCGCTCCCGCCCTATTCTGTGGATGAACGATTTACACAAGTCTGTCACACAAAATTCGTCTTTTGTAAAACTTGACGGTCAAATGTCAAAAATCGTCGCACCCGACCTTCAAACCCCGTCCGTTTTATTGACTTGCCCGTTCCAACTGCTATGTCTCGACCGCTCTCATTGATGGTCTTGGCAGGCTCGAGGCCATCCCAACTTGGAACCAGCGGAAAAGCCATGACCTCACGCGAACAAAACGATCGGATGGCGAATGCGATCCGATTCCTCTCCATGGATGCTGTCGAAAAGGCGAATTCCGGCCATCCGGGCATGCCCATGGGCATGGCGGATGTGGCAACGGTCCTCTTTACCAAATATCTCCGCTTCGATCCCAAGAAGCCGCATTGGCCGAACCGTGACCGTTTCGTGTTGTCAGCCGGCCATGGCTCGATGCTGCTCTACTCGTTGCTCTATTTGACCGGCTATCCGGACATGTCGATTGAAGACCTCAAGCAGTTCCGCCAGCTCGGCTCCAAGACTGCCGGGCACCCGGAATACGGACATGCTACGGGCATCGAAACCACCACCGGCCCGCTCGGCCAGGGCATTGCCAATGCTGTCGGCATGGCGATCGCCGAGCGCAAACTGCGCGAGGAATTCGGTCCGGAACTGCAGGATCACTATACTTATGTCATAAACGGCGATGGCTGCCTGATGGAAGGTATCAGCCATGAAGCGATCGCGCTTGCCGGTCACCTGAAGCTCAACAAGCTGATCCTCTTCTGGGACAACAACTCGATCACCATCGACGGCGCCGTTTCGCTATCGGACTCGACCGATCAGATCGCCCGCTTCAAGGCGGTTCACTGGAATACGATCGAGATCGACGGTCACGACCAGGCTGCCATTGCCGATGCGATCGAAGCCGCCCACAAGTCTGACCGCCCAACCTTCATCGCCTGCAAGACGGTCATCGGCTTCGGCGCTCCGAACAAGCAAGGCACCCACAAGGTACATGGCAACCCGCTCGGCGCCGACGAAATCGCCGCCACCCGCAAGGCGCTGAACTGGGAATACGAACCCTTCGTCGTTCCCTCCGACATCCTCGACGCATGGCGCGCCGCCGGCACCCGCTCCGACAATATTGTCAAGGCATGGGAAGAAACGCTCGCCAAGTCGCCGGCCAAGGCAGAGTTCACCCGTCGTTTTGCCGGCGACCTGCCGGAAGGTTTCGACAAGGCCATTGACGACTACAAGAAGAAGCTTGCCGAAACCAAGCCGACGATTGCCTCCCGCAAGGCATCGGAAGACGCGCTCGAAGTCATCAACGGTTTCGTGCCGGAAACGCTCGGCGGTTCCGCCGACTTGACTCCGTCGAACAACACCAAGACCAGCCAGATGGTCTCCATCACCCCGACGGATTTCAAGGGCCGCTACATGCACTGGGGCATCCGTGAGCACGGCATGGCCTCTGCCATGAACGGCATCGCGTTGCACGGCGGTCTTATCCCTTACGGTGGCGGCTTTCTGATCTTCTCGGATTATTGCCGTCCGCCGATCCGCCTCGCCTCGCTCATGGGCATCCGCGTCATCCACGTGCTCACCCATGACTCGATCGGCGTCGGTGAAGACGGCCCGACCCATCAGCCGGTCGAACAGATCGCCGGCCTGCGCGCGGTACCGAACCTGCGTGTTTTCCGCCCAGCGGACGCGGTTGAAACCGCGGAATGCTGGCAGATCGCCATGAAGAGCAAGGATCATCCGTCGGCTCTCGCCCTTACCCGCCAGAACCTGACGACGGTCCGCACCGAGTATAATGAGAAGAACCTCTGCGAACTCGGCGCTTATACGCTTGCCGGCAACGCCGACGCGAAGGTCACGATCTTCGCTTCGGGCTCGGAAGTTGAAGTTGCCGTTGCCGCCCGCGCAACCCTCGAAGGCAAGGGTGTCACCACCCGCGTCGTCTCCGTTCCTTGCACAGAACTCTTCTTCGACCAGCCGGAGGCCTACCGAAAGGACATCATCGGCAACTCGCCGGTCAAGATTGCTGTCGAAGCCGCCGTTCGCGAAGGCTGGGATGCCTTCATTGGTCCGGAAGGCACGTTCGTCGGCATGAAGGGCTTCGGCGCTTCCGGTCCGGCAAAGAAGGTCTTCGAACATTTCGGCATCACGGCTGACGCCGTCGTTGCCGCTGCGGAAGCAAGGCTTTAATGGGAGTGCCTTCGGGCACTTCTTCGTCTAATATCAGTAAGCCCCACCTCTAGGGAGTGAATGCACATGACAGTCAAGGTTGCCATCAACGGTTTTGGACGTATCGGCCGTAACGTTCTTCGCGCCATCGTCGAATCCGGCCGCACCGACATCGAAGTCGTCGCCATCAACGACCTCGGCCCGGTCGAGACCAACGCTCACCTGCTCCGCTACGACTCTATCCATGGCAAGTTCCCTGCCGAAGTGAAGGTCGAAGGCGACACGATCATCGTCGGCAACGGCAAGCCAATCAAGGTTACTGCGATCAAGGATCCGGCAACCCTTCCCCATCGGGAACTGGGCGTCGACATCGCGATGGAATGCACGGGCATCTTCACCGCTCGCGACAAGGCTGCCGCTCACCTGACGGCTGGCGCCAAGCGCGTCATCGTTTCGGCTCCTGCCGACGGCGCTGACCTGACCGTCGTCTTCGGCGTCAACCATGACCAGCTCACCAAGGAGCACATGGTTATCTCCAACGCCTCCTGCACAACGAACTGCCTGGTCCCTGTCGTCAAGGTTCTCGATGACGCCGTCGGCATCGACCACGGCTTCATGACGACCATCCACTCCTACACCGGAGACCAACCGACGCTCGACACGATGCACAAGGACCTGTATCGCGCCCGCGCCGCTGCGCTTTCGATGATCCCGACCTCGACGGGCGCTGCAAAGGCCGTCGGCCTCGTGCTGCCGCACCTCAAGGGCAAGCTCGATGGTACGTCCATCCGCGTTCCGACCCCGAACGTTTCGGTCGTCGACTTCAAGTTCGTCTCCAAGAAAGCCACGACGGTCGGCGAAATCAACGAAGCGATCAAGGCTGCCTCGAACGGCAAGCTGAAGGGCATCCTCGGCTACACCGACGAACCGCTCGTTTCGCGTGATTTCAACCACGACAGCCACTCCTCCATCTTCGCAACCGATCAGACGAAGGTTATGGAAGGCAACTTCGTGCGCGTCCTGTCCTGGTACGACAATGAATGGGGCTTCTCCAGCCGGATGTCCGACACGGCTGTAGCCTTCGCCAAGCTTATCTGAGCTTGACGGTAGATTGAAAAACGGCCTGGGAAACCGGGCCGTTTTGTTTTGAGGAACCGTGTCCAACCTTCGCTGATTCGGGTCGAAAGAGCAGAAAATAGTGCATCTGAATATTCGAAAGGCTGATCCGGCCGACGCCCGGGAACTTTCCGAAATTCTCAACGAGATCATCGCAATCGGCGGCACAACCGCAATCGAGACGCCTCTTTCGCCGGAGGAACTGGCCGATTGGTTCATAACAGGCGAATGGCCTCTGACATGCCATGTCGCCGAGAGCAGTTCTGGCCTCGCCGGTTTTCAGTCCCTGAGCCTCTACGGAAACCCACCGAAGGGCTGGGCCGATATCGCGACGTTTGCGCGGCAGAACCCAAAGATACCAGGCGCCGGAACCGCACTTTTCGCGGCAACTCTTGCCGTTGCTAAAGAGCGCAATATCGAATTCATCAACGCGACAATCCGCGCCGATAATACTGGCGGTCTCGCCTACTACGAAAAAATGGGCTTCCGCACCTACAATACGATCGAAAAGGTGCCGCTTAAGGATGGTACGCTGATGGATAGAATTCAGAAGCGATATGAGGTGCAGAAGGATTGGAGCGGCCTCCAGTCGCCTCATCGATAAAAAGTGCGGCGTCCCGTCTGTTCGCCCTGCTCTCGCCTGATTTGCTTATACATTCTTTATAGAGACTTTTTCCCATAGCATCCTTCACTGTCCCTCCTCTCAAGGGTCGTCCAGCAGCATGATGCAGCAGTGCAAGCCGAGGTTAAGCCGCAGGGCCTACCCTTCTGCTGCATTTTGCCGTTTACTAATGGATCGTTTTGGACGCGGAGGGCAAAAGGGACAGGCCGGGGCGGCTTCAAGATCGCGTGATGAAGCGAAAGGGGTGGGCATGGAAGCGTTTTACATCGTGGTGCTTGTCGCAACGGCACTCGTGCTTCTTGCAGCCTTTTCAAGCCTGCTGGCTTTCCGCTTCGGTGCCCCCCTCCTGCTGCTCTTCCTGATGATCGGCCTTGCTGCCGGCGTCGATGGTCTCGGCATCGAATTCAGCAACAACTATCTTGCCTATGTTCTGGGCTCCATCGCCCTTGCGATCATCCTTTTCGATTCCGGTTTCGGGACGCCGATGCAGGCTTTCCGCATCGCGGCGGTACCCTCGTTGACTCTCGCATCGGTCGGCGTGCTGTTGACGGCAGCACTCTTCGCCTTTGCCGCCCGCTGGCTGCTGCATTTCAGCTGGCTCGAAGGCATGTTGCTTGGCTCGATCGTCGCCTCCACGGACGCCGCTGCCGTCTTCTTCCTGCTGCGCATCGGAGGAATCAACATCCGTGACAAGGTGCGCTCCACCCTCGAAGTCGAATCCGGCACCAACGACCCGATGGCAATCTTCCTCACCATCGCGCTGGTCGAGGTTCTCGCCAGCGGCGAACGTTACGCCGGGATCAATATCGGCTTGCTTGCCATGTTTATCCAGCAAATGGGCCTTGGCGTCATCCTCGGCCTGCTCGGTGGCATGATGATCGTGTTGATCGCGGGCCGGCTGGAAATGGATCGCGGCCTCACGCCTATCTTCGTGCTGGCGCTTGCCTTGCTCGTCTTCGCCTTCACCGGTGCCGTCGGCGGCAGCGGCTTCCTTGCCGTCTATGTCGCCGGTATCTATGCCGGAAACCGCAAGATGCAGGCGATCGGCACCATCAAACGCTTCCAGGACGGCATGACCTGGCTCGCCCAGATCATCATGTTTCTCGTGCTCGGCCTGCTGGCGACACCCTCGCAGTTTCCGGTCATTATCGTGCCGGCCATCCTGCTGGCGCTCTTCCTGATCTTCGTTGCCCGACCGCTCGCTGTTTGGCTGTCGTTGCTGCCCTTCGATTATACGCAACAGGAAATCGGCTTCGTCGCCTGGGTCGGTCTGCGCGGCGCCGTGTCCATCCTGCTTGCCATCATGCCGATCCTCGGCGGGCTGCAGCACAGCCAGATCTATTTCAACACCGCCTTTATCATTGTACTCGCCTCGCTGCTCGTACAGGGCTGGACGATCAAACCACTTGCCAAGCGCCTCGGCCTCATTATCCCGCCGCGTATCGGCGCTGTCGATAAGGTGGAGGTCGACTTGCCGGGCGCTGCCAACCACGAGCTGTTGTCCTATCGTGTCATCAAGGATAGCCCAGTGCTTCGCGGCGAGCGCATCCCGCGTTGGGCTGCGCCCTCGCTCGTGATCCGCGACGGCAAGTCGATGCGCTATCAATATGCCGGCCGCCTCAGGGAAAACGATCTCGTCTACCTCTTCATCGCCCCCAGTTACTCGCGCCTGCTCGACCGCCTCTTCGCCAGCCGCGCACCCGTAGATGAGGACGATGCGGAGTTCTTCGGCGCCTTCGCGCTCTCACCGGCCCGTCCCGCTGCCGATCTCGACGCCGCCTATGGTCCCGGTCTCCTGAACGAATCCGAAAAGGGATTGACGATCGCCGAGCTGATGAAACAGCGCCTCGGCGGCAAGGCAGATTATGCCGATCGTGTCCGCCTCGGCTCGCTCATCCTCATCGTTCGCGATCTCGACGACCAGGATCACATTACCTCTGTGGGCATGTCGCTGGAGGCTGTCGAGCCCGCCACCACGCTGCCGATCTTCATCAATCTGCGTGATATTATTCAGCGCATCCGCGACCGTGTGAAAGGCCGCCGGAAACATGAGGCAGCCAGGGCGGAAAGTGCGCCAGCGCGAGACGAAAGCCCACGCTAAAACGGCGACCCGCTGCCTTGCGTCTCCTCCGATCCTTGCTATGGTCTGCGCAACTTTCGCCAACCACGAACGGATCCTCCCATGGCAGCTTTCAAAACTCTCGACGACCTCAACGACATCGCCGGCAAGCGCGTTCTCGTCCGCGTCGATCTCAACGTTCCTGTCAAGGATGGCAAGGTCACGGACACAACCCGCATCGAGCGCGTCGCGCCGACGATCCTCGAACTGTCGAAAAAGGGCGCCAAGGTCATTCTGCTCGCCCATTTCGGCCGCCCGAAGGACGGTCCCTCGGCAGAATTCTCGCTTTCGCTGGTTGCCCCGTCCGTCGAACAGGTACTTGACCACGCCGTGCTGACGGCATCCGACTGCATCGGAGAGGCAGCGGCCTCCGCCATCGCAAAGATGAACAACGGCGATATCCTGCTCCTGGAAAACACCCGCTTCCACAAGGGCGAGGAAAAGAACGATCCTGATTTCACCAAGGCGCTCGCCGCAAACGGCGATATCTATGTGAACGACGCCTTCTCCGCGGCTCACCGCGCCCACTCCTCCACTGAAGGCCTTGCTCATCACCTGCCGGCCTATGCCGGCCGCACCATGCAGGCAGAGCTTGAAGCACTGGAAAAGGGCCTTGGAAACCCGATCCGTCCGGTCGTCGCCATCGTCGGCGGCGCCAAGGTCTCGACCAAGATCGACCTCCTGATGAACCTCGTGAAGAAAGTCGATGCGCTCGTCATCGGCGGCGGCATGGCCAACACCTTCATCGCCGCCCGTGGCACCAATGTCGGCAAGTCGCTCTGCGAGCATGATCTTGCCGAGACCGCCAAGCAGATCATGATCGAAGCCGCCACCGCCGGCTGTGCAATCGTTCTGCCGGAAGACGGCGTCGTCGCCCGCGAATTTAAGGCAGGTGCTGCCAACGAGACCGTCTCCATCGACGCCATTCCGGCCGATGCCATGGTCCTCGATGTCGGCCCGAAGTCCGTTGAGGCCGTCAAGGCATGGATCGAGCGCGCCACCACGCTCGTCTGGAACGGCCCGCTCGGCGCTTTTGAGATCGAGCCTTTCGATGCCGCCACCGTCGCCGCCGCAAAATATGCAGCCGAGCGCACCAAGACCGGCAAGCTTACGTCAGTCGCAGGCGGCGGTGACACGGTCTCTGCCCTCAATCACGCCGGCGTTGCCGAGGAATTTACCTATGTCTCGACCGCAGGCGGCGCCTTCCTCGAATGGATGGAAGGCAAGGAGCTGCCGGGTGTAGCCGTCCTTTCCCGCTGATCGAAGTCCGATTACGCAGGAATTCCAGAAAGATAGACCGTGGAAGCCACTCCGCCTCCGCGGTCTTTTGCTCAAAATGAGAAAAAATTCTCAAACTTTCAAACGATTGAAATCATTTCAATCGTTTCAGTGACTTAGCCCTCCATTTTTCTCCCTATAAACTTCTGTTATCCGGGATCTATATTACTAATCCCGCTGGGTTTTTATTGTGGAGAGAACGTGATGAGCGAACGACTGGAAGAAATTGCAGTGAAGATGGTTGCTGGCGGTCGGGGCCTGCTTGCAGCCGACGAATCGACCTCCACCATCAAGAAGCGTTTCGATACGATCAATCTTGAATCGACCGAAACCAGCCGCCGCGATTATCGCGAGATGCTCTTCCGATCGGAAGATGCAATGAAGAAGTACATTTCCGGCGTCATCCTTTATGAGGAAACGCTGTATCAGAAGGCAGCCGACGGCACGCCTTTCGTCGACATTATCAAGGCCGCCGACAGCATTCCGGGCATCAAGGTCGATATCGGTGCCAAGCCGATGGCCAAATTCCCAGGCGAAACCATCACCGAAGGTCTCGACGGCCTCGCAGACCGCCTTGCCAAATATTACGAAGCCGGCGCCCGCTTTGCCAAGTGGCGCGGTGTGATCGCCATCTCTGAGACCCTGCCAACCCGCGGTTCCGTGCGCGCGAACGCTCAGGCGCTGGCCCGCTATGCGGCACTCTGCCAGGAAGCCAGGATCGTGCCGATCGTCGAGCCGGAATGCCTGATGGATGGCAAGCCGGGCAACCACAATATCGACCGCTGCGCAGAAGTGACCGAATCCACGCTGCGCATCGTCTTCGAGGAATTGGCTGAAGCGCGTGTCAGCCTCGAAGGCATGATCCTCAAGCCAAACATGGTCATCGACGGCAAGAATGCCCGCAAGGCTTCCGTAGCCGAAGTCGCCGAGCGCACGGTGCAGCTCCTGAAGCGCACGGTTCCGTCTGCCGTCCCAGGCATCGCCTTCCTCTCCGGCGGCCAGACAACCGAAGAAGCGACCGCTCACCTCTCCGCCATTAACGGCTATGACCTGCCCTGGCTCGTCACCTTCTCCTATGGCCGCGCCCTGCAGGATAGCGCGCTCAAGACTTGGAACGGCAAGCAGGAAAACGTCGCCGCCGGCCAGCGCGAGTTCACGCATCGCGCTGAGATGAACAGCCTCGCCGCCAAGGGCAATTGGAAGGCCGAGCTCGAAAAGGCTGCATAAGCTTCTTGAGCATCGAAACACGCAGGCGGCGAGCATCTTCGCCGCCTGTTTTATTTTATGCGTATGTATCGCCACTACGATTTGTCACGGCGACAAGATAATCGTTCGCCGTAACCGCCGGCCTCGCTAATCATGGCACGTCAACCATCGGAGCCGCCATGAACAGTCTCTCTTACATCACCGTCGACGTCTTCACCTCAACCCGCTTCGAGGGCAATCCGCTTGCGGTCATGGCCGACGCAAGGGGCCTCGGCGATGCGGCAATGCAACAGATCGCCGCTGAATTCGGCTATTCCGAAGTCACCTTCGTGCTCCCGCCGGAGAACCCCGAAAATTCTGCAAGAGTGCGCATCTTCACACCGACGATGGAAGTACCGTTCGCCGGGCATCCCAATGTCGGCACCGCCTGTGTTCTCGGCCAGCAGAGCGAAATCTTCGGCCGTGCCATCGGCGATACGCTGCGGTTCGAGGAGAAGGCCGGTCTCGTGGAAGTGGCCTTGCAACGCAGCGAAGGCCGCGTCACCGCTGCAACCATCCGCGCTCCACGGCCGCTTCACACAGGAGAGACGATACCCGAATCAGTCATTGCAAGCTGCGTTTCCATTGATCCGGCCTCAATCCGCAAAAGCACCCATGCCCCGGTCTTTGCGTCGGTCGGTCTGAACTTCGCTGTTACAGAGCTCGAAAGCCTTGAGGCCCTTGCTGCGGCAAGCCCGAATATCAATGGCTTTCAGGCGGCGGCCAAGACCACGACCGGCAGCCATGATTTCTCCCTGTTCCTCTACGTCCGACCCGCGGCCACGCCGTGGAAAATCCGCGCCCGCATGTTCGCGCCGCTGGACAATGTCATCGAGGATCCGGCGACCGGCAGCGCATCGGCCGCTCTTTCCGCCTATCTCGTTTCGCTGCTGCCGGAGGCTAACATCAGCCAGCATGTAACGATCGAACAGGGCGTCGAAATGGGTCGACGCAGTATCATTGAGCTCGATGTCGTCAAGAAAGCCGGCACCGTCACCGACGTGAGAATCTCCGGAAGCTGCGTGCCTGTTATGAAGGGCGAAATCATCCTACGGGACTGAACGTAGACATCACACTACAAAGTCGCGCGCCAGCAGCGCCACCGCCCAGATGGCAAAGGCAATCAACGCGATCTTCCAGAAATCCATCCGGCGGCGCAGTCCCGGATAACCCAGCGGCTTGATGACCTGGATCGCCATGGCAAGGATGAGCAGCAATGCTATCAACTTTGTCATGGCTTTATTTTTTCCATCTATCAGAATGTCACAGGACGGACATTTTTTCACGCGAACAGAGAATATCTACACGCCGTAAAGGCATTCCGGGGCACAATCAACATTCTTATGGACTGGGCAGATACAGGTCTTGCCTTATGTCCTTTTTCAAAGCGAACACGCCGAGTCTGGGGATATGACAAGAAATCTGCTGTCCGTCGCCGCGCTGCTCTTTGGCACGCTCTTCCTTTTCATGGGCAACGGATTGCAGGGCATTCTGCTTCCCGTGCGCGGAAATCTCGAAGGTTATGCAACGACGACGCTCGGCCTGCTCGGCACATCCTGGGCAGCGGGCTTCGTCATCGGCTGCCTCATCGCGCCGAAGATGGTACGGCGTGTCGGCCATGTGCGCGCCTTCTCCGGCTTCATCGCCATTATCGCCATCATCGCACTTGTGAGCGGCATCATCATCGACCCGGTCTGGTGGGTCGTCCTGCGTGCCGTCACCGGTTTCTCAACCGCCGGCACATCGATGATCATCGAAAGTTGGCTGAACGAGCGGGCGAACAATGAAAGCCGCGGCGCGATCTTCTCGCTTTATATCGGCATCACCCTGCTCGGCGTCGTAGGCGGTCAGCTGATGATCCCGCTGGAAGACGTGCGCACGCCGGCGCTCTTCATGATCTGCGGCATTTTTTATTGCATCGCCATGCTGCCGACGACGCTGTCGACCGCCGCTTCGCCGCAACCGCTGAAGGCGGTGAAGCTTGACCTGCCGGCCCTTTATCGCAATTCGCCCGTCTCCTGCCTGGGCATCCTTCTTGTCGGTATCGCCAATGGTGCCTATGGTACGCTCGGCGCTGTGTTCGGCGCAGGTGCCGGTCTCTCCGACACATTGATTGCGGTGATGATGAGCGCCACCATCTTTGCCGGTGCCATCATGCAGCTTCCGGCCGGGCGCCTCTCCGACCGTGTCGACCGCCGTTATGTGCTGGCTGCCATGTCGGCCATCGCGGCCCTTGCCGGCCTGCTGATTTTCCTGCTGCACCCCTCTTCGCCGGTTTTCCTGATCGGTCTCGTCATCCTCTACGGCGCCGTCGCCAATACGCTCTATCCGATCGCGGTCGCCCATGCGAACGACTTCGCCGCATCTGAGGATTTCGTGAAGGTTTCGGGCGGACTGCTCCTTCTCTACGGCATCGGCACCGTCATCGGCCCAACGATCGGCGGCCCGGTCATGTCCCTCATCAGCCCGCACGCGCTCTTCCTGGTAACCGCGCTTGCCCACCTTCTGGTCACCGCCTACGCCGTCATCAGAAGCCGCATCCGCGCCGCCGTTCCCGTAAGCGACCGCGATGCCTATACGACGATCCCGACGGCGACATCGCCGACGCTCACACCGCAAAGCATGTCGCTTGCCGATCGCGCCTCTAGCAAGTCTCCCGAAAGCGGTGATCCTGCTGTAAAGTTCGGCTGACGAACTGAAGCATCTCGCGCAAACTGTGCAGCGGTTTTGCGATAAACGATATGCATGGAGGCGGATCGGTAGATCACAGCACGCTTTAAAGGAGGAGCGACAATGAGCTTCATAGATGACGACAGGCCGCAGAAGAAGATCGCCCATGAGATCGGCTCCGATCTCTCCATGCTTTCGGTCGACGAGTTGAAGGCGCGTGTGGAACTCTTGAAAACCGAGATCGAGCGGCTCGAAGCCGAAACGGCCAAGAAGGCTTCTGGTCGATTAGCCGCGGAAAATCTTTTCCGATCATAAAACTGTGAAAGACCAATTATTGCTTCGAAATTACTTTCGCCAAGTCTTAAATTGGGACGATATTAATAAAAAATTAAGCTTTATGAGATATTACTCATACCGTCCAGTTTCTTCTGGACCTCAGACAGTTTTCCAAGCGGTGAATTGGTCTGATTTTTCTCCCTGTTTTACCTTGAGAGCCGCTTTTGCGGCTCTTCTTTTTGCGCTGCCCTACTCCTTTCCACGAAACTGTGGAGATTAACCTTTTCTTAAGAAACGCCTTGCGCATTTAGGCTAAAGATACCATCTTGAAATCATAAAGACCGGCCTCGGAAACTTTTCCGCGGAAACCGGCGTTACCTGATAGTAGATGCGTGCAACAGGGATTCTTTAGATGTCGGAACTTGGATTGAACACAATCAGTTTTGCGGGCCGCGCCGCCGCATCCTCGCAGTTCAAGACGCTGTATGCCGAAGGCATGTCACTGGTCGAAGAAACCGCATCCTACCTCGACGGCCAGGGCCGCGCAGCCTCAAAGGTGCTGCCGCGCATGGCCTCGGTTCTCTACGCGGCTGAATCGATGCGCCTGACCACCCGCCTCATGCAGATGGCCTCCTGGCTGCTGCTGCAGCGCGCCGTCAACAATGGTGAAATGTCCCGCGATCAGGTTCTGGCCGAAAAGAACAAGGTTCGCCTCGACGGCTTCAATGTCGACCGCAACGCTCCAGGCTGGGGCGATCTTCCGGAATCCTTCCGCGATCTCGTCGAACGTTCGCTCCGCCTGCAGAACCGCGTCGCCCTGCTCGACCGCGAAATCTATCGCCCGGCCGAAGCAACGATCGTTCCGGATAACCAGAACAGCGTCCAGGCCCAGCTCTCCCTGCTGCAGACGGCCTTCGGCAACAACTGATCTGACATTACAGACTTTGGTGAAATCGGCTGCGGCGACGCGGCCGGTTTTTTGTTTGCTCAGAGTACGGACCCGAAAAACAAAAAGCCCGACTTGAAGCCGGGCTTTTCCAAATTCCGTCGAACGGAAACGAATTAGAGGCCGAGGCCGCCGAAACGCTTGTTGAACTTCGAAACACGACCGCCACGATCCATGAGCTGCTGGTTGCCGCCTGTCCAGGCCGGGTGCGACTTGGAGTCGATTTCGAGGTTCATGACAGCGCCTTCCGAACCCCAGGTCGAGCGGGTTTCGTACTCGGTGCCATCGGTCATGACTACCTTGATGACGTGGTAGTCGGGATGGATGCCTTCCTTCATGACAATCTTCCTGCGATGCCGGGGTTCAATTTGCCGCAGACAGTTGCGGCGAAAGAACCGATTGAATAAATGAAGCCGCAGTCGTGAAGGCTACGGCTTCCCATTAGGATGCGGTGCCTATACATGAAGGGCGCCGGGATAACAAGGGCCAAGGAGCCGCAATACGCGGTCTTTGAAGGCGATCGGAGACGATTTGGCAGAGCAGGCAGAGCTTGGGGAGAAGAAGTCGCGTTCGTTAAGACCGCTCGGCAGATTAGGCCCCTATGTGGCACGCTATCGCGGCATGGTCGCAGGCGCTCTGATTGCGCTGGCTCTTGCCGCCATCACCTCGCTTGCCATACCGCTTGCCGTGCGCCGGATGATCGACCACGGCTTCACGCAGGCAGACGGCAGCTTCATCAACGGCTATTTCGCCATGCTGATGATCATGGCCATCGTGCTCGCCGTCGCCAGCGCCATGCGCTACTACTTCGTCATCACGATCGGCGAGCGGATCGTTTCCGACCTGCGCCGCGACGTCTTTTCACACGTCACGCGGCTGTCGCCTTCCTTCTTCGACATCAACCAGTCGGGCGAGATCGTTTCTCGGCTGACGGCCGATACGACGCAGATCAAATCCGCCGTCGGCGCGACGGCTTCCGTGGCACTCCGCAACCTGATCCTCTGTATCGGTGCGCTCGGCATGATGATCGTCACCTCGCCGAAGCTTTCCAGCCTCGTCATCGTCGCGATCCCTGTCATCGTCTTTCCTCTGGTTGGTGGCGGCCGCTCCGTGCGCAAGCGCTCCCGCGCTGCGCAGGATACGCTGGCGGAGGCTTCTGCTTTCGCCAGTGAAACAATTGGCGCAACCCGCACTGTCCAGGCCTTCAACGCCGAGACTGCCGCAGCCGACCGCTATGGCTCGGCGGTCGAATCCGCCTATCAAGCTGCACGCTCGGCCGTCTCGTCGCGCGCGTTGCTGACGGGTATTGCCATTACCCTCATCTTCGGCAGCGTCGTCGCCATCCTTTGGTTTGGCGCCCATAGCGTTCTCGCCGGTACGCTTTCAGCCGGTACGCTCGGTCAATTCTTGCTCTATGCCGTCATCGCTGCGGGCTCACTCGGCGCTTTGTCGGAAGTCTGGGGTGAGCTTTCGCAGGCGGCGGGCGCAGCCGACCGGCTGACCGAGCTTCTGGACGAGGTTTCACCGATCGCCGCTCCCGCAAACCCGCAACCGTTTCCCTCGCCTGCCCAGGGCCGCGTGGAATTCGGCGGCGTCCACTTCGCCTATCCGTCCCGTCCCGGAAAATCGGCCCTGCACGGCCTTGATTTTGCCGTCCTGCCGGGAGAAACGGTCGCGATCGTCGGCCCATCCGGCGCCGGCAAGAGCACGGTCTTCTCGCTCCTGCTGCGCTTCTATGATCCGCAACAGGGCAGCGTGAAAGTCGACGGCATCGACGCCCGCCAGGCAGATCCGGATGCCTTGCGCCGGCGCATCGCCATCGTGCCGCAGGATGTCACGATCTTCGCGGCCACGATCCATGACAACATCGCCTTCGGTGTCCAGGGCGCCACGCGCGAGCAGGTTCGCGCAGCGGCGATCGCAGCGCAGGCCGATGAATTCATCAATCGATTGGAAAAGGGTTACGACACTGAGGTCGGCGAACGCGGCATCACTTTGTCCGGCGGCCAGCGTCAGCGTATCGCCATTGCCCGTGCGATCCTGAAGAACGCACCTATCCTTCTGCTGGACGAAGCCACCTCGGCACTTGATGCCGAGAGCGAAACGTTGGTGCAAAGGGCGCTTGACGGGCTGATGCAAGGCCGCACCACACTGGTCATCGCCCATCGCCTCGCCACCGTTCTCAAAGCCGACCGCATTCTGGTCATGGATCAGGGCCGCGTGGTGGAGGAAGGCACGCATCAAAGCCTGATCCGCCAGGGCGGTATCTATGCGAAGCTTGCCCGCCTGCAGTTCGACGCGGCAAACGAGGATGCGTTGGCCGCCGCCAAGTAGGCTGCCGCGCGTCACATCGCGACTAAAGTCTCATTGGCGCACCTCCCGCTAACGGTTGCCTTTGCTGCAACCTGCCCTAACCTCCCTAAGCCCGTGGGTGGGGTCTTGCTGTTGAAATCTATGGGAGGAGATTCGAATGGCGTTTTCCAATATCAGCCGTCGCGCCAGTCTGGCGCTCGGCCTTGGCCTGCTTGCCGCCACTGCCGGCACGGCCGCACTGGCCGAGAGCTTTCCGGACCGGTCGATCACCATGGTCGTGCCCTTCGCCGCCGGCGGCTCGACCGATGTCGTCGCCCGCATCGTCGCGCAGAAAATGTCTGAAGACCTCGGCCAGCAGGTCATCGTGCAGAATGTCGCGGGGGCCGGTGGCAATCTAGGCGCCGGCAATGTCGCGCGCGCCGAACCGGATGGCTATACGATCCTGATGGGCACCGTCGCCACCCATGCCCTAAACCCGCTGATCCTGAAATCGACACCCTATGATGCCGAAAAGGATTTCGCGCCGATCTCGTTGCTCGTGATCGTTCCAAACGTCCTGGTCGTCAATCCGGAACTGCCAGTAAAGAATGTGCAGGAACTGATCGCTCTGCTGAAAGCCAATCCGGATAAATACAGCTACGCCTCATCCGGCAATGGTACGCCATTGCATCTGTCCGGCGAGCTCTTCAAGAGCATGGCGGGCGTCGACATGCAGCACATTCCCTATAAGGGTGCTGGTCCGGCGCTGAACGATGTCATTGGCAACCAGGTACCGATCATGTTCGACAACCTCCCCTCCTCGTCGAGCCACATCAAGGCCGGTACGCTGAGGGCTTTGGCCGTGACGACTGCCAAACGCGCGCCATCCTTCCCCGATATTCCGACCGTCGCGGAATCCGGCATACCAGGATACGAGACCTATACGTGGAACGCGCTCTTTGCGCCGGCCAACACGCCGGCCGATGTGGTCAGCCGCCTCAACGCCTCGGCCAACAAAGCGCTGACCGATCCGGCCGTTGCCGAGCGGATGAAGGAATTCAGCGCGACGATCGTCGGCTCTACGCCGGAAGAACTCAGCGCCCATGTGAAGGCCGAGCTTGCGAAATGGAAGCCGGTCGTCGATGGCGCCCATATTCAGATGGAGTGATCTTGGTGGAAGGGGGCGGCATTCATTAGCCGCATCTCATGCGCCCGACCGGAGGCAAATTGGACGCATCGGACTTGAATTCTAATTAAGGTAGTGGAAAACCTGAAAATTCTGGGCTAGCCTTCGGGATGCTGATGCACGATTTCAGCATACCAGGAGGGATCCATGTACAAATTCGAAATCTACAAGGACAAGGCCGGTGAATTCCGCTTCCGTTTCAAGGCGTCGAACGGCGAGACCATGTTCTTGTCCGAGGGCTATAAAGCGAAGGCATCCGCAGTGAACGCCATTGAATCCATCAAGAAGAATTCGCCCGGCGCGGATGTGGTGGACGAGACCAAGGCGGAAGCCTGACCGGAAGCGGAGGCGGCATCAGTCGCCTCCTACGCCTTCTTATTATCCTTCACGCATTTGCACCCTGAACTTTTCTCGACCGCGATGTCGAAATGAGGACTGCTGAAACCTCATTGTTTCGGAACGGCCCGAAGCCGCGCCACCGGAGCATTGCAGCTTTGGCGATTTCAGCCTTAGATGCTGCGGCCGGTCAAACGCCATCAGAGGATCAGGAGTTTCCGATGCAATACGCGCTTATCATCCGTGAATCTGCAGAAGATTTTGTCCGCCGCAGCGACCCAGCATATCGCGATGGCTGGACTGCCTATACCAAGGCCTTGATGCAGGCCGGGATCTTGACCGCCGGTGCCGGTCTAACCCCACCCGAGACCGGTACGATCGTGCGCCGCAAGGGCGACGATCATGACGTGCAGGACGGTCCATACCCGGAGGGCAAGGAATCGCTTGGCGGCTTCTACGTGATCGAGGTGCCGGATCTCGATACGGCGCTCGAATGGGCGACACGCGTCCCCGTCTCCGAACAGGGCTCCGTCGAAATACGGCCCCGGCTGCAGATCGCGTGAGGCCGTTGTGACATCAGATGCAGGGCGCGCCGCTGAAAAGGTGGCGCGCCAGTCCTATGGCAAGCTAATCGCCTTTCTTGCTGCGCGCTCGCGCGACGTGCCGGCAGCAGAAGATGCCCTGTGCGATGCACTGACGGCAGCACTGCGAACCTGGCCCGAGCGCGGCATTCCTGACAATCCCGAGGCCTGGTTGCTCACTGCCGCCCGCCGCAACCTCATACAGGCCGCCCGCTATCGAAATGTGCGCGACAATGCTCGCAGAATGGTTGCACTGGCCTTCGAGGAGGCCGAAGAGCGCATGAACAACATTGAAAATGCCGTCTTCCCCGATGAACGGCTGAAACTGCTTTTTGCATGTACGCACCCGGCAATCGACAGGTCGGTCCACACCCCGCTGATGCTCCAGACCGTGCTCGGCGTCGACGCAAAAACCATGGCGCGGGCCTTCGTCGTTTCACCGGATGCCATGAGCCAGCGGCTCGTGCGGGCCAAGGTGAAAATTCGCGATGCCGGTATTCCCTTCGCCGTTCCTGAACAGCACCTGCTGCCGGAGCGACTGGCGAGCGTTCTCTCGGCGATCTATGCCGCCTATGGCTTGGGCTGGGATGGACTTGATGGCGGCGAAGACAGCCGCATGGGCCTGACCGGCGAAGCCATCTGGCTTGGCCGTACGCTCATGGCGATCCTGCCGGACGAGTCCGAAGTCATGGGCCTGCTCTCGCTGATGCTTTACTGCGAGGCGAGACGCAGCGCGCGGCGAAGCATCGATGGCGCCTACATACCGCTTGAGGAGCAGGAAACCGGCCGATGGAATGAAATCATGATGGCCGAAGCCGATGCGCTGCTACGCAAGGCTGGCACTTTCGATCGTTTCGGCCCGTTCCAATGCCAGGCGGCGATCCAGTCTGTTCACGCCACACGCCGCCGGACGGGTACAACGGATTGGCAAGCCCTCGTCACGCTCTATCAGGCGCTGATCGCGATGAAACCGACACTGGGTGCAAAGGTCAGCCATGCTGCCGTCATCGGCAGGTCAGAAGGTGCGGCCTCCGCTCTCGCCATGCTGGACAGCCTGGAGCAGCGGGCCATTGCCAGCTACCAGCCCTACTGGGCGGTGCGCGCACATCTGCTCTTGGAACTCGGCGAAAACGATGCCGGTGCGGAAGCCTGCAGGATTGCGATCGGCCTGAGCGATAGTCCGGCCGTCAGGAACTTCCTCACCGGCAAGCTTGAAACCGTTATTTCTCGGTCAGCTTGAGTTCGATACGGCGGTTCGTAGCTCGAGCTTCCGGCGTATCGCCAGGTGCAATCGGCTGGAATTCGCCAAAGCCTGCTGCCACTAGCCGGTCGGCCGGGACGCCCTGGGCGATCAGGAACTTGACGACCGAAATCGCACGGGCGGATGAAAGCTCCCAGTTGTCGCGATAGCGGCCCGTGCCCGACAGCGCAACATTGTCCGTATGCCCATCGACGCGCAGCACCCAGTTAATCTCAGGCGGAATTTCCTTGGCGAGATCGAGCAGGGCCGCGGCAAGCTTTGCCATTTCCGCCTGACCGTCTGGATTGAGATCGGCTCCGCCGGATGGGAACAGCACTTCCGACTGGAAGACGAAACGGTCGCCGACGACACGGATGTTCTCGCGATCGGAGAGGATCTCCCGCAGCCGGCCGAAGAAGTCCGACCTGTAACGGTTGAGTTCCTGCACGCGCGCGGCCAGCGCTACGTTCAACCGACGGCCGAGATCGGCGATCTTGGCCTGCGAGGTCTGATCCTTTTCCTCGGAGGCCTGAAGTGCTGCCTCGACCGCAGCAATCTGGCTGCGCAGGGCGGCGATCTGCTGGTTGAGAAGTTCGACCTGGCTCAAAGCCCGATCGCTCACCTGTTTCTGCTCGTCGAGCTGCTGCGTCAGCGTTCCGATCTGCTGCTTTGCTGCATCCTGGCCGCCGGCGCCGGCACTGAGAAGCGCCTGCAGGCGTGAACGTTCGCCCTCAGCATTTGCCAGCGAAGCCTGCAGATTGGCAACGGAATCCTGAAGATCCTGATTGCTACCCTTTTCCAGGGCTAGCAACTGCGTGAGTTCATTGATCTGGCTGTTGAGGCGTGTCAGCACCTCGTCACGGCCGCTGATTTCGCGGCTGAGGATGAACTGACCAACGACAAAGACGGTGAGGATGAACATGATCGCGATGAGCAGCGTCGACAGTGCATCGACGAAGCCTGGCCAATAGTCCACCGCGCGTTGGTGCCGCCGGTTGCGGGCAAGAGGCATCCTTTACTTGCCTCCGCTCTTTTCAACCTGACTGGTCCGCTCGCGCGGTCTCTCGCTGCCGCGATCCTGCATACCGATGCGCTCGGCCAGACGGTCGAGCGTCCGGCGCATCGCCTTTGCCTCGTCCTGTTGTACCTCGATCCAGTCGCGCAACATCTGCTGCTCGTTACGCATGTTCTTGACAAGGCCCTGGATGCCTTCGGCAAGGCTCGCCATGGCCGCAACCGACCGCTGGCTGGCCGGTCCTCCTTCTTCGGCGACCTTTCGCAGATATTCCGAGAGCACCTTTATATCTTCCGACGAGCCGCCGGAGACGGCATCGAGCGCCGGCACCGGAACGTCCGAGCCGACATCGGTAACGGAGGAGAGCCAGTTTTCCAGTTCCGTGTAAAAACGGTTCTGCGCGCGGCCGGCCTGCAGATCGAGGAAGCCGAGGATCAGCGAACCCGAAAGGCCGAGCAGCGATGACGAGAAAGCCTGGCCCATGCCGGAAAGCGGCGTTGCGAGCCCTTCCTTCAGCGTCGAGAGCACATCGCCGGTACCGTTCGAGCCGGCATCGAGCGACTGGATGACTGAGCTGATTGAGCCGATCGTGCCGATAAGACCCCAGAAAGTGCCTAGCAAACCGAGGAAGACGAGAAGGCCGATGAGATAGCGGGAAACGTCGCGTGATTCGTCGAGACGATTGGCGATGGAATCCAGAATCGAGCGCAGAGCCGTGGTCGACAATGCGACTCCGGACTTACGGTTGCCGATCAGCGCCCGCATCGGTGCGAGCAGCCGCGGATTGCGATTCACCTTATCGACGCTGCCAGCGGCGCGGAAAGAATTGAACCAGCGCACTTCAGGACGGAGCGACAGAACATGGTTGAAAACGAGAATGATTCCAACGGCAAGAACGCCGAGGATGAGACCGTTCAGCCCTGGATTATGCATGAAGGCAGTCTGCGTCTGCCGGAACAGGATCGCCGCTATGAAGCCCACGATGATGAGGAATAAGGACATTGTCCAGAAGAACGACATGGGACTGGAGAGTTTGTAGGCATAGCCATCCGTGGTCTTCTCGGTCGAGCCGAACTCGGCCACATTCACATTTTCCATAGGTTCCTCGGCCTCCGGACTAATTGCAGCCGGAGACTAGATCAACATTGTGCCGAATTGAAGTATGCGCCGCCGAAAAGCGGGACTTTACAACAGCCTGTTTCCGATACCGCTCAGCGGGTAGGAACCGGCCGCTTGACGACTTCCATCAAGGCCTTCTGGATGTGCTCGTTACCGGCGATGATCGCACCCGTTTCCAGTATCGCGGTGCCGCCGTCCCAGTCGGTCGCAAAACCGCCTGCTTCGCGGATGAGCAGGATCCCGGCTGCCATGTCCCAAGGCGACAGCGCCGCTTCCCAGAAGCCGTCGAAACGGCCGGCAGCGACATAGGCAAGATCGAGCGAGACCGCACCCATGCGGCGGATGCCGGCGACTTCGCCCATCACGTGACGCAGCTCGATGAGGAACTTGCCGTGGTTGCCACGACCGAGATGCGGTACGCCGCAGCCGATGACGCTGTCGGAGAGTACCCGCCGCGACGCGACACGCAGGCGGCGGTCGTTCAGGAATGCGCCGCCGCCGCGTTCGGCAGTGTAAAGCTCATCCGTTGCCGGATTGAAGATCACGCCCGCGACAATTTCATTGTTGCGCTCGAGCGCGATCGAAACCGCAAAAGCCGGAATGCCATGCAGGAAGTTGGTCGTGCCGTCGAGCGGATCGACGATCCAGCGATGCGCGCCGTCCGTACCCTTGATCTCTTCGCTCTCCTCGCCAAGAAAACCATAGGTCGGACGCGCCTTGAGAAGCTCTTCCTTGACGATCTTCTCGGCCTTGCGGTCGGCATTGGAGACGAAATCGCCCGGCCCCTTCACAGATACCTGCAGGTTCTGCACTTCTCCAAAATCACGCCCCAGCGACTTGCCTGCCTTGATGGCAGCCTGAACCATGACATTGAGAAGAGCTGAACGGGCCATGTGGGCATTTTCCTTGGATAATACGGGACGCGCTGTCAGGGGCGGGATGTGTCCCTGAACGCCGGAAGTGACAGCGCTGCATAGATTGGCGGCCTCAAGACCACAAAATCGGGAAAATTTCAAGGGGAATGCCGCATGGCCGGGTTGCAGCGTCGAAATACAGTTCTTATTTATTCTGGACAGATTGATCCAGAAAGCATATTTAACGGTCATGGCAAGACACAAGGAATTCGATCGCGACACTGCCCTCAAGGCCGCCATCACCGTGTTTACCGAACATGGCTACGAGGGCACGTCCACGGATGCGCTGCTGTCCGCAATGAAGATCAGCCGCCAAAGCATGTACGACACCTTCGGTGACAAGCGCAGCCTCTACCTAGCAGCGCTCGACCGCTACAACAGTGATAGCGTGTCTGCGCTCCTGGCCGACCTGCAGCGCGATGGAACACCGTTGAAAGCTCTGGAGGAAACGCTCATTGCCTTTGCCTCCCGACCCGAGACCGAAGCCGGCCGCGGTTGCCTGGGTGTCAGCGCCGTCTGCGAATTCGGCCGCACGGACAGCGAAGTGTCAGCGCTGACGGATAAAGCATCCCGCCGGCTTTCCGCTGCCATACAGACGATTCTTGAGGAAGGTCAGGGGCGAGGCGAGATTGGAACGGACATCGATACAACCGATGCAGTCCAGTTTCTCGGCTCGACGCTGTCGGGCATGAAGGTCAGCGCCCGCAACGGCGCCTCTCCCGAAACACTCCGCGGCATAGCCCGCCTCGCCATCCGAAGCCTTCGGTAAGACAACACACTCCTAAACCATCCGCATTTCCAATTATAGATCAATCAGTCCAAAAAAGAAAGGAAACCACAATGACTCAACCACTTTCCGGCAAGATTGCCCTTGTGACCGGCGGCTCGCGCGGTATCGGCGCGGCGATTGTCCGCCGCCTCAGCAGCGACGGTGCGACTGTTGTCTTCACTTATGCGGTCTCCAGCGACAAGGCCAAGACCATCGTCGCGGACATCGAGGCGAAAGGCGCCAAAGCACTCGCAATCAGGGCGGATAGCGCCGATCCGAAGGCCGTTCAGGATGCGGTCGAACAGACAGTCTCGGCATTCGGCGGCATTGATATCCTCGTCAACAGCGCCGGCATCCTCCTCCTGAACCCTGTGGAGGATTTTCCTCTCGAAGATTTCGACCGCATGTTCGCGGTCAATGTCCGCGCCGTCTTTGCCGGCACGCAGGCGGCTGCAAGACATATGAAGGCAGGCGGGCGCATCATCACCATCGGCAGCATCGTCGCCGACCGAAGCGGCTTTCCGACCTCATCAGTCTATTCCATGACGAAGGGCGCGGTTGCCGCGATGACGCGCGGCCTTGCCCGCGATCTTGGTCCGCGCGGCATCACCGTCAACAATATCCAACCCGGCCCAACGGCAACGGACATGAACTCGGACGAGACCGGCCACGAGCGACTGAAGCAGTTGATGGCGCTCGGCCGCATGGGCGAGGACAAGGAAATTGCCAGTTTCGCCGCCTATCTCGCCAGCCCCGAGGCCTCCTTCATCACCGGCGCCAGCTTGACGATCGACGGCGGTTATTTGGCCTGATGCAAAAAGAACCGGCGATGCAATGCACCGCCGTTGCTTCTTCAATGTCTGAAACTCAGGATTTCTGCTGTGTGATCAGCACTTCGCGGGCGATCTGATCGAGCGGTAGGATGCGGTCGACGCCGCCCTTGGCGATTGCTTCCTTCGGCATGCCGAAAACAACGGAAGTCGCTTCGTCCTGCGCGACGGTATAGGCGCCGGCCTGATGCATTTCTAGCATGCCGCGTGCACCGTCATCCCCCATGCCCGTCATGATGATGCCCATCGCATTCGAGCCGGCCGAACGGGCGGCGGAACGAAAGAGCACATCGACCGACGGACGATGGCGGGAAACCAGCGGCCCGGGTTTGACCGACACATAATAACGCGCACCCTGACGCTCCAGCAGCATGTGTTTGTCACCGGGGGCTATCAGCACGTGCCCGCGCAACACCGGATCGCCGTCGCTCGCTTCCTTGACCTCGACTTCGCAAAGACCATTGAGGCGCTTGGCGAAAGCAGCGGTAAATTTCTCGGGCATGTGCTGGACGATCACCATGCCTGGCGCATTGGCTGGCAGCGCCTCCAGAAACTCGCGCAGGGCTTCTGTCCCGCCTGTCGAAGCTCCGACGCAGACGACCATTTCGGTCGTCTTCGCCATGGCCCGACCGGTTGGTGGCGGCAGCATCGCATCGGCCGTCAGCTTCTTGGCCGGCCCTTCCGCCGAAGCCGAACGGATGGTTGCTGCGGCGCGGCGCACATTCGCAAGCCGTGCGTGCGAGGCGCTTTTGACCACTTCGCGGATACGCATCGCATCGTCGGCAAGACTGTCGGCTGCACCGATCTTCGATTTCAGGATGACATCGACCGCACCGGCCTCCAGCGCCTGGATCAGTGTTTCCGAACCCGCCTCCGTCAGCGACGAGCACATGACGACCGGGATCGGCCTCTGCGACATGAGTTTGCGCAGGAAGGTGATGCCATCCATGCGCGGCATCTCGACATCGAGTGTGATGACATCAGGTATTTCTTCCTGAATCTTACGTGCCGCCATGAACGGATCCGAGGCTACACCCATGATCTCGATATCCGGGTCTTCCTCCAGAACTCGCGTCAACGTCTGCCGCACACTGGCGGAATCGTCGATGATGAGGACGCGGACTTTTTTGGCCATGAGCCCCTCTCAGATGCGCTGGAACACCGTATTCGAAACCTGCTTTAAGGGAAGGTCGAAGCCAGTGATCGATTCCGAGTGTCCGATAAACATGTAACCGCCCTTGGCGAGGCAATCGCAAAGACGGGTGAGAACACTCGCCTGCGTCTGCTTGTCGAAGTAAATCAGCACGTTTCGGCAAAAGATGAGATGCATCGCGTCGCCGACCGCGTATTTCTCATCCATGAGATTCATGCGGGCAAAGCCGACACGGCTGCGTAACTTCGGTGAGATCCGAACCTCGCGACGGCCTGGCTGCTTAGCAACCATGACATATTTCTTCTGCAGGTCGCGCGGCACCGGAGCGACCAGATCCTCAGCATAAATGCCCTTGCGCGCGGTTTGCAGCACATCGGTGGAAAGGTCGGTTGCGAGCACGTTATAGGAGACGTCATTGCGCCCCTCGGCGAACTCGTTGAGCACCATTGCCATCGTGTAAGGCTCAGCACCAGTCGAGCAAGCAGAACTCCAGGTGCGGATCATTCGCACACCGCTATCGACGAGCGTTGGAAGGGCGACCATCTGCATATATTCGAAATGCTTGGCCTCCCGGAAGAAATCGGTCTTGTTGGTCGTCACGACGTCGATCAGGTAGACCGTCTCCTGATCGAGACCACCCTCGTTGAACAGGAAATCGCAATAGTCATCGAAACTTGAGTGACGCGTCGCACGCAGACGCCGGCGCAGACGCCCCTCCAGCATCGTCAACTTCGTCGGCGGCATCTTGATGCCGCTATAATCGTAGATGAACCGGGCAAGCTTGTCGAAATTCCGCTTGCTGATCCTGTCGCCCGGCAATTGGGCCTCTACCGCTGCCATACTCATAACGCGCAACGCTCCGAGAAGGTGTTGAGGGCCTCAGGCGGCCGATTGCAGGACAGAGGCGTCCTCGCGCGACAGAAGCCGAGCGAGATCGACGATGACGACGAAGCCGTTCTCACGGCGGACGACGCCGGCAATGTAATCCGACCGCCAGCGCACGCCGATATCGGGCGCGGCTTCGATCTGGTCGCGCCGAAAGGGCGTCACTTCGAAGACGCGATCGGCGACGAGGCCGAGCGTCAGAACGCGGTTTTCCATGGGGACGTCGAGAACCAGCACGCGTGTATGCGGCGTTGGCACCGTCTTCGACATGCCGAGCTTCAGGCGCAGGTCGATCGTCGGAACACCCTGGCCACGCACGTCGCGCAGGCCGAGCAGATAGTCGGGACCGTTCGGAATCTTGAAGGCTTCCGCATAGTCGAGGATTTCGCGCACCACCTCCACCGGAACGGCGAAGATCTCCTCACCCAGGCTGAAGGTCACGAATTGAGCTTCCAGAGATGTTGTTGCCATATCAAGCGCTTTCGTTGGAATCGGGCGCCCCCATTATCGGGGACGCCTGTTAACATATTGGAAGGACCTGATACTCAGGCGCTTTCCCTGAAATCGGCGTCGCCATCGTCGGGGCCACCCATGGAGAGGTCGAGGGCAAAGCCCTTGGCGCGTGCCTGCTGACCGGCGACCGAATTGGCAGCCGCGGTCTTCTTGGCAGCCGGCTTTCGACTGGCAGCCGGAGCCGCGCTGCGAACTGTGACCTTCGCCGCCGGTATCCGGGACTGGCGATCGCCCGCCGTATCGACTTTGAAGAAGGCGATCGAGGCCTGCAACTCCTCAGCCTGGGTCGCCAGTTCTTCTGATGTTGCCGACATCTCTTCCGAAGCACCCGAATTCTGCTGGGTGACCTTGTCGAGTTGCTGGATCGCTTCGTTGATCTGGGCCGCACCGATATCCTGCTCGCGGCAGGCGGCACTGATCTCGGAGACGAGTTCGGCAGTCTTGCGAATATCTGGAACCAGGCGTCCGAGCATGTCGCCGGCTTCCTGTGCGGCCTTCACCGTATCTCCGGACATAGCGCTGATTTCGGCGGCTGCCGACTGGCTGCGTTCGGCAAGCTTGCGGACTTCCGAAGCGACGACCGCAAAGCCCTTGCCATGTTCACCGGCGCGAGCAGCCTCGACGGCGGCATTCAGAGCAAGCAAGTCGGTCTGACGGGCGATCTCCTGAACGATGCCGATCTTCTCGGCGATGGTTCGCATCGCCTGGACGGCACGGGAAACCGCTTCACCCGAGACTTCGGCATCCTTGGCGGACTGGCGGGCGATCTTTTCGGTTTGGGCAGCATTGTCGGCATTCTGCTTGATGTTGGAAGCCATCTCTTCCATCGAGGCAGAAGCCTCTTCAGCCGAAGCCGCCTGTTCGGTCGCACCCTGCGAGACTTGTTCAGCGCTTGCCGACAGTTCCTGACTACCTGCGGAGACATTTTCTGCGGCAGCGATCGCATCGGCGACGACACCGCGCAGGCGCTCGACCATCTGTTCCAGAGCGATACCCAACGTATCCTTTTCGGAAAGAGGTTTCGGAGAAACGGTCAGATCGCCGTTGGAGATCTGGTTGGCGATCTGTGCCGTGTTACGCAGATTGCCGGTCATCTTGGTCATCGAATTGACCAGATCGCGGATTTCGTCATTGCTCTTGTGCTCGATATCCTGTTCGAGGTCACCGATGCTGACGGCATCTGCAAGCTGGACGGCACGCTTCAGGCCACGCGAGATGTTGAGCAGGATCCAAATGGCGGCGGCGGAGGATATAACAATCAAGCCGATCGTCATGATGACCAGCATGTTGCGTGACTGGGCATACTGTTCGTTGGTGGCAGTGTCGGTTTCGGCGACGTTGCCGGTTACTGTATCGTTCAGCTTCTCAAGAATGGCGAGGAGCTGAATGGTGACCTGTTGACCCTCACCCATGGATATGGCGCCGGCCTGGACATTCGACTCATTGGTATTCTGCTTGGCAAGGTCGGCGACCCGGTCCTGCAGAGACGTCCACCTACCATAGAGATCGGCAAACTGGGCCATGCCACTGCGAATATCCGGGTCGGACGAGCCGGCCAGGCGTTCCTGCAGCGTCTTGATCTGATCGCGCTGCTGGGAGATTTCATCGACATAACCGGTGATCTTGGTCGCATCCGTATTGATGATCGCGTCCTTCTCCGCTCGGATCGAGCGCATGACGGCATCGGAAAGATCACTAGAGTCGCGAAGGTTTGCGACAGGCCCCGCAACCATGACCGAGATGTCATCGTTGAGCGAAGAGAGATTGTAAATCGAAAGACCTGCCATAGCGCAGGTCAGGAGAACAATGAAACCGAACACCAGTCCCAGTTTCAGTTTGATGGTGAAGCGCATTTCTGGACCCCTTCAGGACATTGCGGCAGTGCCGCAGAACTCAAATCTGAATGAAAAACGCTTCATGCGTTACCGGCCGGAGCCAACATAGACCGGCTCAACATCGCCGGCTGTGAAGAGGCCAGATTGCAACGGCCTCTTCTTTGTCGAAGAGGAAAGACCTTACGCGCTTTCCCGGAAGTCATCGTCTGCCGTATCCGGCCCGCCCATGGACATATCCAAGGCAAAGCCCTTGGCGCGTGCCTGTTGGCCGGCGACGCTGTTTGCGGAAGTTGCATTGCCGGCCGGTTTACGACCTGCCGACGGAGCCGGGCTGCGCGTGGTCACCTTGGCGGCCGCTGCACGCCCCTGGCGACCGCCCGTCGCCTTGCCGCCTGCCGTCTCCACCTTGAAGAAAGCAATAGACGTCTGCAGCTCTTCAGCCTGGGCAGCCAGTTCTTCTGATGTTGCAGACATCTGCTCGGAAGCACCGGCATTCTGCTGGGTTACCTTATCGAGCTGCTGGATCGCCTCGTTGATCTGTGACGCACCAATATCCTGTTCGCGGCATGCCGAGCTGATCTCTGCCACCAGCTCCGCCGTCTTCCTGATGTCAGGTACCAACCGGCCGAGCATGTCGCCAGCCTCCTGAGCGGCCTTCACGGTATCGCTGGACATTGATGAGATCTCCGCGGCAGCCGACTGGCTGCGCTCGGCGAGCTTGCGAACTTCAGAAGCAACGACCGCAAAGCCCTTGCCATGTTCACCGGCACGAGCGGCTTCGACAGCAGCGTTCAGGGCGAGGAGATCTGTCTGACGGGCGATTTCCTGCACGATGCCGATCTTTACGGCGATCGTCTGCATGGCTTCGACCGCGCGGTTGACAGCATTGCCGCTCATCTCCGCATCCTTTGCGGATTGACGCGCGATCTTTTCGGTCTGGGCCGCATTGTCGGCATTCTGTTTGATGTTGGCCGCCATCTCTTCCATCGAAGAGGAGGCTTCTTCCGCAGCCGAAGCCTGTTCGGTGGCGCCCTGCGAGACCTGCTCCGAGCTCGCCGAAAGTTCCTGGCTGCCGGCCGATACATTCTCGGCCGCCGCAATTGCATCCGCGACGACATCGCGCAGACGCTCGACCATCTGCTCCAGTGCAGTGCCGAGTGTGTCCCTGGCAGAAAGTGGCTTCGGAGAAACCGTCAAATCACCGGCGGCAATCTGCGTGGCAATCTCTGCAGTGGCACGGAGGTTGGCGACCATGCTCTGCATCGCGATGCCGAGCGTGTCCTTGCCCGAAAGCGGCTTGACGTCCACCGCAAGGTCGCCCTCGGCGATCAAATTGGCAACGTCGGCGGTGGCGCGCAAATTGGTCACCATCCCGAGCATGGCGATACCGAGCGTATCCTTGTCCGAGAGCGGCTTCGGCGTGACGCTGAGGTCGCCGTTCGAAATCTCGTTTGCGATACCAGCCGTATTGCGGAGATTATCGGTCATGATGTTGATCGTGTCGACCAGATCCTTGATCTCGTCGTTGCTCTTGATCTCAACCTTCTGGTTCAGATCACCGATGGCGACGGCATTGGCGACATTCATGATCTTGCGCAGACCGCTATTGATGCCGAGCGCGATCCACAGCGCGGCAGCGAAAGCGATAAGAGACGCGCCGACAGCCAGACCGATCAGCAGGTTTCTGGTGTTGCCATAGAGGATTTCCGTATCGTCGTCGGCCTGCGTCATCGCCTTCTGCTGATGCGTGACGAGCGCTTTAAAGACCTCTTCCAGCTCCGCGACGATGGCGCGAACCTCACCGCCGGAATAGGCTGTGGCCGCTGCCCTGTCGCCGCTTTCCTGGATGGAGGCAACCTTGTTGGAACCATCGGCGAAACGTTTGCTGAGTTCTACGAGCTTATCCCAAGTAGGCTTGGTCTCTGCCGTTGCAAGCTGTTCGCCAGCTGTCGCAAAGGAGAGCATTTCGTCCATGCTCTTTGCGGAGCTTTCGTAGTTTTTCCGGGCCGTTTCAGGATCCATTTCCAAAAGGGCGTTCTTCTGCCACCTGATGGCATCGAGCTCGGAAGCTTTGGCCTCCAAGGCGAGCTCCAGGCTTTTTGCAGGGCCCGCGATCAGATCGCCGACAGAATCGTTCAGTGAGCTTAGGCTGATAATTCCATAAACCGCGCTGCCCACCAGCAATAATATAACGAAACCGAACGCGGCCGCGAGCTTAAGCTTGATCGTGATACGCATCGCAATACCCCTATTTGAAAGCGACGTAATAAGTGTGGATCGGTGGTTCTCATTGCGGCGTCATGCAGCAACGTATTTCGGTAGCTAAGACAGCCGCGCAGAGACTTCGCGGCCTTGCGCCCGGCGTTCCTGGGCGCCGGATGCTTGTATCAGGCGCCAGTTGCCTGGCCCCCGACGGTATTAACTCAGGCGCTCTCGCGGAAACCGGCGTCGCCCTCGTTCGGGCTGTCCATAGACATAAACTGCTCGACGTCCGGACATGGGTCGTCATTCTGCAGCTCCGGGCGGCACGCATTTCAGGATAGTCACATGGAGAGGATCATCGTCGCTTGCTCCACACGCCCGTCGTCACGGCCGCTTCGGAGCTCACAATCGGCTTGCAAAACCGCAGCGCGTCTGACTGCGGAAGATCCCCGCCTTGGGGAAACCGATGCGCCGCCTGCTGTTGAAGCCGGCAGGCGGACATCTGCCGATCGATACCAACGCATACACACGTTGGGTATTTCCTAAGCCGCGGGCCAAAGGTCCGCGGCGGTTACTCCATCAGCGAAGCGCTCAGGCGCTTTCGCGGAAATCGTCGTCGCCGGCATCCGGACCGCCCATCGACATATCCAGGGCAAAACCCTTAGCGCGTGCCTGCTGAGCGGAAACCGTGTGACTATGATTGTAGCTATGCGTCGCCGGAGCCGGCTTGCGCGGAGCGGCGGCCGGCGCCTTGACGACCTTGGCAGCCGTCTTCGCACCGGTCTTCTGTCCGCCGGCGCGGGTTGTACCTGCGGTATCGACCTTGAAGAAGGCGATCGAAGCCTGCAATTCCTCTGCCTGAGCCGCAAGCTCTTCTGAAGTCGCCGACATTTCTTCCGAGGCACCGGCATTCTGCTGGGTCACCTTGTCGAGCTGCTGGATCGCTTCGTTGATCTGCGAGGCGCCGATATCCTGTTCGCGGCAGGCGGCGCTGATCTCGGAGACCAGCTCGGCAGTCTTGCGGATATCCGGAACCAGGCGGCCGAGCATTTCGCCGGCATCACGGGCGGCCTTGACCGTATCGCTCGACATGGAGGAGATCTCGGCGGCTGCCGACTGGCTGCGTTCGGCGAGCTTGCGCACTTCCGAGGCAACGACTGCAAAACCCTTGCCATGTTCGCCGGCACGGGCGGCTTCGACGGCAGCATTCAGGGCAAGCAGGTCGGTCTGGCGAGCGATTTCCTGGACGATGCCGATCTTCTCCGCGATCGTGCGCATCGCATCGACGGCGCGGTTGACGGCGTCGCCGGAAGCTTCCGCGTCCTTGGCGGACTGGCGGGCGATCTTCTCGGTCTGGGCGGCATTGTCGGCGTTCTGCTTGATGTTCGCAGCCATCTGCTCCATCGAAGCGGAGGCCTCTTCGGCGGAAGCTGCCTGTTCGGTCGCACCCTGCGAGACCTGTTCGGAGCTCGCCGAGAGTTCCTGGCTGCCTGAGGAGACATTGTCGGCGGCAGACAGAGCGTCCGCGACCACACCGCGCAGGCGTTCGATCATGACGTTGACGTTGCCGAGCAGCTCGCCGATTTCGTCATGCGTGGTGATTTCCGCCATCTTCGTGAGATCGCCTTCGGCAACTTCGCGGACAACGGTGTTGGCGCGGGTGAGACCCTTGCTGATCGTATTGGCGATCCAGAAGGCGGTGAGGACAGCGATCAGCAGCGCCACCGCGGCAACCGAGATCATCATTGTGCGCGTCGTACCATACTGCTGTTCGGCACCGTCATCAGCATCCTGCATACGCTGCTTTTCAAGCGTGAGGATCTGATCGAGAGCGGCATCGATGTCGTTGGCCGCCTGGCGGGCCGTCGTGACCGAGACATTGTTGGCAGCGTCCGGATTACCGGCCTTTATGAATTCGCGGATTTGATCGTCGGCCTGGTTGAATGTCTTGGAGAGATCGGCCACGCGATCCCAGTGCTCTTTGCCTTCGGCCGTCGAAAGCTTCGTCACGGCGGCAAAGGCATCCGTGAAGTCCTTACGAGCCTGATCGCCCTTGTCGATCGCACCGGAAGCATCATCGGCATTGCGTGCCGTCAGAAGATTCTTTTGCTGGCGAATAGCCTCAAGCTGGGCGATGTTGATCTGCTGCGCCAGGTCGAGGCGCGCGGCAGGACCGGCAAGAAGATTACCGAGCATATCATTCATCGTGCCGAGGCTGAAAATGCCGTAGGCTGCGGTGCCTATTAGCATGAGAATGATGAAGGTGAATGCACCCACCAATTTTGTCTTGATCGTCAATCGCATCGTCTTAACCCCTCAATGATTGGCCCCCGGCTAGTTGACGGCCCCCGCCGTCTCATGCCTCGATGAGAAAATTGCCTGCAAATTCGGGAGGATGATGAACTCTCCACCCCGCTTGACCAGGCAGTTGATGTAATCCGCGCGCCAGCGCATACCCACACTCGGCGGCGGCTCGCTGGCGTTCTTCGTCAGCGTCGTCACTTCGTTCACCTTATCGGTGCGGATACCGACGAGCGTCTGCTCCCCCTGCAGATCGACCTCGATGACAATGATGCGGCTGTCGATCGTCGCTTCCGAAGCTTCCATCCCGAAAGCGAGACGAAGATCGGCAAGCGGAATGACCTTGCCACGGAAGTTGATGACGCTGGCGACGAAAGGCTGGGCGCCCGGCACCGCAGTCTCGGGGAGCAGATCCAGGATTTCCTGGACGATGACCGCTTCCAGCGCGAATGTCTCGCCGTTGAGATCGAAGGTCAGAACTTCGACTTCTTCGGCATAATTCCAGTGATTATCGAATTTTTCGGCTGTTGCTGCTGTGCTCATCCTGCCACGCGCAATTGCGCCTCCTGTTGCTGACCCGCGGCAACGAGGTGCCCGACGTCAAGAATGAGAGCGACGCTGCCGTCGCCGAGTATGGTGGCGCCAGAGAAGGTCGCCACGTCGTTGTGCAGTTTCGACATCGACTTGATGACGGTCTGGTGGTCGCCGATGATCTGGTCGACCACGAGGCCGACACGTTCGGTGCCCGTCGAGATGACGACCACCTTCTGGTGTACGTCCGGCTTGGTGCCGGTGCGGAAGAGATCGCGAAGCCTGAGGAAAGGCACCAGACTGTCGCGCAGCGAGATGAAGGAGCGCCCGCGCGAGCGGAGATCTTCTTCGAGCGACAGCTCGAGGCATTCCTCGACCGCCGAGAGCGGGATCACGTAACGGCCGGAACCGACACGCACCAGCAGCCCATCGATGATGGCGAGCGTCAGCGGAATGCGCAGCGAAACTTCCGAGCCCTGCCCCGGCAGGCTGACGATATCGATTGCACCACGCAGCGCCTCTACCGTCTTCTTGACGACATCCATGCCGACGCCGCGCCCGGAGAGATTGGTGATCTGCGCGGCAGTGGAGAAGCCCGGTGCAAAAATGAGCTGGAGCAGTTCCTGATCGGAAAGCGGCTGGCCGGGCGCAATCAGGCCCGAGGATTCCGCCTTGGCGCGAACTCGCTCACGGTTGATGCCGCGACCGTCGTCCTTGATGGAAATGATGACTTCACCGCCGGACTGGCGGGCGGCAAGCGTCACGGTACCGGCTTCCATCTTGCCGGCTGCAAGGCGTTCGGCCGGCGGCTCGAGGCCGTGATCGATCGAGTTGCGAACGAGGTGAACCAGCGGGTCAGCCAGACGCTCGATGACGGTCTTGTCGACTTCGGTTGTCTCGCCTTCGGTGACCAGTTCGATAACCTTGCCGGTTTCCCGCGCCAGATCGTGGACGAGGCGGCGGAAACGCGAGAAGAGCGTTCCGACCGGCACCATGCGTAGCACCATCATCGTGTCGCGCAGCTCACCCGAAAGGCGTTCGATTTCTTCCGAGACCGAGCGGAGCGCAATATCGGAGCTGGAGCTTGCGAGCTGGCTGAGACGCGACTGAGCGATGACAAGCTCGCCAACACGGTCCATCAGTTCGTCGAGACGTTCTGCAGGGACGCGGACATTTTCCTGCGCCTTTGCCTGAGCTGCGGCCTGAGTGGGGGCGGGCGTTTCGCGCTTCACCGGGACTGCCTCAACCGGACGGAATTCCGTGGCCGCGGCTGGCGCGGATGCCACAGGCGTCGGCGCAGCAGACGTTGATGCGACAGGCGCCGCAGCCGCAACCGGAGCTTCATCCTTCTTTGCCTCGGCTAGCATAGCCTGCCGACCGGCGATTTCCTGAACGTCGAGCTCCATGTCGTCCATGACGAAGATGAAGACATCGTCGATGGCGGATCGATCCTGCTCGCTCGTCAGAACGACTTCCCACGAAACATAAAGTTCGGTTGGAACCAGATCATTGAGTGGCGGAATGCCAGCAGTATTTGCGCGGACTGTGCATTCGCCGAGATCGCGCAGCTCATCCAGAAGACCGAGCGGGTTGGTGCCGTTGGCCATGGCATTTGCCGGCAGACTGAAACGGATGCGCCAGGTCGTTGTCTTTTTGGCCGGAGCGGCCGCGGTGGCGACGGGTGCCATGGCGGGAGGTGCGGCAGACTTGGCCTCTGCCTTGCCGCCGACGGCAGCCTGGAGTTGGGCCAGCAGCTTCTGACCGATATCGCCGTGATCGGCATCCGGTTGCTCGACAAGGGCGCGCATATGATCTTGCGCGGCAAGAACGGCGGCGACAAGCTCGGCGGTTGCCGGAACCTCGCCCTTGCGAACGCGGTCGAAGGCCGTTTCGCAATGATGCGTGAAGGCCGCAAGTGCCTCGAAGCCGAACATCGCACCGGAGCCCTTCAACGTATGAAGGCCACGGAACACGGCGTCGACGAGGTCCTTGTTTTCGAGGTCGTGGGTCAGGTCGAGAAGGCCGGCTTCGATCGCCTCCAGGCATTCGGCGGCTTCGGTTCGGAAGACTGCGACGGGATCAAGTGAGCTCATCTGCCGAGAACCTTCTTCACGATCTTAACCAGATTTTCCGGATCGAACGGCTTGGTGAGCCAACCGGTGGCACCGGCGGCCTTGGCACGGGCCTTGAGATCCGCATCAGATTCCGTTGTCAGGAAGATAATCGGCACGCCGGCCTGGGCGGGCAGCTTGCGCAGTTCCTCGATCATCGTCAGCCCGTCCATGACGGGCATGTTGAGGTCGGTGACGATCAGGTCGAAATTGCCGCTCTTGGCGGTTGCCAGACCCTCGGCGCCATTGACGGCTTCGGTGACCGTGTAACCGGCATTGGTTAGCGTGACCTTGGTGGTCAGCCGGATGCTGGCGGAATCGTCGACGGTCAGGATGTTTGCGCTCATAATGTCACCTCTTTATGCAACCAGAACTTCTGGTCTTCTTGATCGAAGGCTGCCGTAAATCCGGCGCGCTCAAGAACCTTGAGCAGCGAACCGCCGACTGGAGCCGAAAGGGTAAAAGTCTTGCCTGCGGCCTTCGCCTGGCGGCGGGCGGCTTCGATGAGCTGAAGAAAACTCAGATCCGCTTCTGCGTTCTCGGGAAGACTCAGGATAATATTATTATTGTCTCGAAACTGATCGATAATCTTCGAATATACTTCCGAAGCATTACGAATGCTCAGAACTTCTGGAAGGGATATAGATTCGCAATATTGCGCCTGATTATTCAATGCAGCCTCCAAGGTCGGAGAAATACTTAACGACCCTAAAAGGACTCTCATGGCAGGCTTAACAGCACGTAAACAGCGGTTGTAGGAAACTACAATTACCGCGAGTCCGGACTCCCTGATTTATCATCCAGGATAAGTTATACTGAAGCTTGCTCATATTGTGAAATATGCATAAAAATCAAATTGATAGTGGGGAACCAGAATAGAATGCCCCAAATTTAGCCGAACTCTTTTATGGGTTGTTAATCACAACATTTACGAGTCTGCGGCGTTTACCTGCCGTTTCCATCCTGCCCGTAAAAATAGAGTCAAATTGCCTGTGTTTATAAGTAAAGGTACAAAAGTGACAAACGCGACGGCATCGGCATATACCACACTCTACACATCAGCTTCGGATATCAGCCAAACTTTGGAATCGGCCCGCACACAGGTCGAGGAACGCTTTCTCGAGGGCGGCGCCGTCCTGCTTTCCGTCATGGATGTCCTCAATCGTCTATTGACGTCCCTGGACCAGATCACCAAGGCACTGGACAACAATGAGGCGAGTGATACCAGCGCCGATCTCAATGCAACGGTCCAGAATCTGATCGAGCTTCCGGGCGCGGAGGAAAACCGTCAGCAGGCGCTTGCCGCACTTGCTCAGACCGGTTCGGAGCTGCACCGGCATGTTGCGGATATGCAGGAGACGATGCGTTATCTGCGCACTTTTGCAGTCACGGTAAAGATAACAGGCGCAGGCCTCGCCGAATTCGCAGGATTCGCCCAAGAGATCCTCGAACGCATCTATTCCGGAACCGACGAAGTCAACCGCTTTGCCACCCATCTCGACAGCCTGCAAAAGGAGGTCAAGGTCGCCCTCGCTTTCGGCAATAACCTCTCCAGAAGCTATGCCGATACTGTCCCTGCCGTTGCCAGAGCGCTCAAGGACGACGCAAAGAAGATTACCGATCATCGCCAAAATCTTGCTGCGATCGCCCGCGACGTCGGCGCGATTGCCCGTGGCGTGCAGAGCAAGGTCGCATCCACGCTTTCGGCGCTGCAGATCGGCGATATCACCCGCCAGCGCATCGAACACGTGCAGAGCACCTTCTCGCTGCTGGAAGATTTCTTCGCAAGCGAGGACGGCGCTAAACTCGATTCCGATGCACGCAAACGTCTGCACAACGTCATTCACCACCTGACAGCTGCGCAGATGGCGGATATGTGTACGGACTTCCAGCGAGATTCCCGCAATGTTGTGCAGACCATTGCGAGCTTCAGCCAGGATACGCAGGAAATTCTAAGATTGCGCGACCAGATGAGCGGCCAGAGCGGCGGCAACGGCGGCAATTTCATGCGGGCGCTCGAATCCAGCGTCTCGGCCGCCCATGAGATCGTCAAGCAGGTCGATGCCGCAACCCGTCAGGCGGATCAGGTCAGCCAGTCGACGCTCGGCACGGCCGCAACGCTTCTGCACTCCATCGAGGCGATCCGCGCGGTCAAAACCGACATTCATTATATGGCTCTGAATACCAACCTGCGTTGCAGCCGTCTCGGCGAAGAAGGCAAGTCGATCAACGTCGTCACCGGCGAACTGCGCATCTTTGCGGCCAAGCTCGACGATTCAGCCGACGCTATCGTCAACGGCCTGCCGGCGCTGGAAGCCTCGGCTGGACGCGTTGCCCCCGCCGCCAATGGCAAGAATGGCGGCCTTGCCGAAAGCCTCACCTCGGCCGTCGGCACGATCCGTTCCGCCGCCAATCTGATGGAAGACGAGCTCAAGGTACTTGCGGAACACGGCCGCGAGGTCGCAACCAAGATCAGCCTGCTGATCGGCAAGCTCGATTTCCAGCATGATCTCGGCGATGTGCTCGCCCGCTGCGCCGACGTGCTGGAAACCGTGGCCGGCGACCAGATCGCCGACATCTCCGACATGGCCGATGCAATCGCTCCGCTCGACCGCAAGATCTTCAAGCTCTACACTATGGTGCAGGAGCGCAATGTCCATCGCGACATCATTCCCGCTACCGAGGAAACCGCTGCAGCGGTCCCTGCTGAGCCCACCGAGGCTCAGAGCGACGAGGATCTGTTCGAAGACGCCCTCTTCTGAGACTGCGGTTTTAGTTGATGCGGCGAAACTTATTCGCCGCATCAATCGCAGCCTTCTGCTGATCGTCCTCGATGCCGAGGTAGAAGTCCTCAAGCGACGGGTCGCTCAGTCCTGCCCGCCGAGACAGGACGTACCATTTCGCGGCTTCGATCGGATCAGGTGCCGTGCCGAGCGCATTGATGTAAAGATGCGCAAGCTTGTTTTGCGCAACGACATTGCCCCTGTTAGCTGCAAGCTTCAACCATTCGAAACCGCGCACGTAATCCTTCGGCCCGCCGACCCCGTTGACCAACCAGATACCCATGTCGAGCTGGGCCGTATCGAAGCCCGCGCGTGCCGCGCGCGCCATCCATTCGCGAGCCAGCCGTTTCTTATCCTCTGGAATATCCGGCACCTGCTGATAGATCTGCGCCACTGCATATTGCGCGTCTGCGACGCCCTGCTCCGCCGCCTTTTCATAGTAAGGCAAGGCGAGCTTCAGTCCTTTGTCGCCGGGATTGTCGGCAACGAGCGTCTGCGCCCAGTTGAATTCGGCGGACGAATTTCCGCCGTCGGCCGCCTTGCGCATATATTCGTCGGCCTTCGCCTTGTCGCGCGTGACATTGTTGCCTTCCATGAGGAGCAATGCATATTTGAACATCGCCGCCGGATCGCCGCCCTCCGCTGCCTTTCCATACCAGAAGGCGGCATTCTTCATGTCCCGCTTGACGCCAAGCCCCTGCGACAGGATTTCGGCAATCAGCGTCTGCGCCGCTGGATCGCCGAGCTGCGCCCGCGGCAGCGCCTTATCCATGGCGGTCAGATAATAACCGCGCTGATAGGCACCGAACGCTTCATCGATCGTACCCTTGTATTCCTTTTCAGGCGGCAGGTCGGGCAGCTTCGCACCCATGCGGTCGAAGACACCGACACCGTCGGAGGGCACGGTACCGTCCTTCGGCTGCGGCCGATTGGCCCGGAACGTCTGGCTGGGCGTTGTGGAAGGTGCGGTAATTGCGTCATTCGCCTGCGCCCACGCAAACTCCGGTGAAACCGCCAGCAGGGCAGTCATGCATAGGAGGGTGTATCTCAAAGGACGGGCAGGGATCGGCATGAGCGCGATATCAATCCTCAAACCGTGGCGCTTTTTCGTCAAGCAAGGCATTGATCTGAGCCACGATCGAGGGCGCCTGCGCCGGTTCTGCAAACACGCCCATGCGCATTGCGACGAACTCCGCGCCGGTCTCGGCAACGGCAAGCGCGGAAGCCGGGTCGGTGCCGCCCATCACGATGCACGGGATTTCGATCATCGACGCCCACCATTCGGCAAGCGCCAGGTTCTTCGGATGCGCCTCCGGCTTGATGTCGCCGTCGAGTTTGCCGAAGAAGATATAGTCCGGCCGCTCCTCGCCGACTTCCAGCGCCGTGTGCCGGTCGGCCGCATTGCCGCCGCCGACGATCAGTTTGTCTGCGTAACGATCGATCGCATCGGCAATCTCGCTTGCCGGTCCGGTAATGTGCAGGCCATCGGCTTTCGAACGGCCGACGACGCGGCTGTCGCCGGCAATCAGCGCCGCAGCACCGGCGTTCTGAATGATCGGCACAAGCTTTTCAGCATGTTTCTGGAAGCTGCCATCATCGAGATCGTATTGCGGCAGAATGACGGACGCGACATCACCGCCTTTCAACGCGTCGGCAACGATCTTCACCCGTTCATCGGCGTCGGCCATATCGGGTACGACAAGAACAAGACGGCAGCGGTTTTCCGGTTCGATCATGAAGTCTTTCCATCTGCGGCGGTTTTTCCCGCTCTATGGCGGATCCGCACTCGTTTTGAGTGAGTAATTCCGATAGAGGGGGCTTGCAAGGGGAGGAACTTCAAAAGCATGCCACTAGATTTGACATTCTATTACGCCGCAGTCCCGGCTGTCATCCTTGTCGGGCTGGCCAAAGGCGGAATGGGCGATGCTTTATCGCTGATCGGCCTTCCTTTTCTCGCCCTCGTCGTCGCCCCCGTCGAAGCCGCCGCAATCCTGCTGCCGATCCTTGTCTTCATGGACATGATATCGCTGGTCATCTGGCGCCAGCACGGCGACTGGACGACGCTTAAGATCATGCTGCCGGGCGCCCTTCTCGGCATTGCCTTCGGCTGGGCCACCTCCGCTCTCGTGCCGGGCAGCGTGTTGCGCATTCTCATCGGTGCCGTCACGGTGGCCTTCTGCCTGCGTTACTTCTGGAACAATTTCGGCCCCGGTAAGGGGATAATGATCCCGCCACGCCCCCAGCGCCCGGCGCTGGCAATTCTCTGGGGCACGTTTTCCGGCTATGGCAGCTTCGTCGCCCATGCCGGCGGTGCGCCCTTCCAGATTTACGCCCTGCCTCTCAAATTGCCCCCGCGCGAATTCACCGGCACCAGCGTACGCTTCTTCGCCATTCTGAACGCGGTAAAACTCGTTCCCTATTTCGCGCTCGGCCAGCTCGACACCCGCAATCTCCTGGCCTCCGCCACGCTGCTGCCCTTTGCCCCGCTGGCGACAATTACCGGCGCATGGTGCGTGCGGCGCATGAAGCCGGAGATATTCTATCCCTTCATGTATGCCATGGCGCTGATCGCTGCTTTCCTGATCTTGCGCGAAGGCATACTCGAATAGGTTCACGTCCCGTTGCGATGCACAATTTCCTTGCCGGAAAAGCTTGTTTGACGTAGCGTTTTAACCATGTCGAACACGGACCCTTTTGCCGCGATTGCCGATCCGAACCGGCGGTTTCTGCTGGAGGAATTGCGGCGCGCGCCGAAAACGGTCAATGAGCTTGCCGAGGGCCTGCCGATCAGTCGCCCGGCCGTGTCGCAACACCTGAAGGCGCTGCTTGAAAGCAACCTCGTTTCCGTGACCTCGGAAGGCACGAAGCGAATTTACACGGTCAACAACCGCGGCTTCGACAAACTCAATCTGTGGCTGGATCAGTTCTGGGCCTGAAGCGCCCTCTTCTCGCAAAGACGCCAGCCCGATGCCGCATGCATGGACTGGCGCTTGATCACGGCAAATCACCGGTTCTTGCTTCAATTGCTAGAAATTGGTTGGTTTCACCTTTTCTCTGCAAGACTGATGTCTGCGATAGTCTTGGGAAAGATCAATGGACGGATGACTTGAGACGCTCGATCTCGTCCTTGATGCGCAGCTTACGGCGCTTGCATTCGGCAATTTCAGTATCGGAAATAGAGGGAGATGTTCTCAGGGCATGCAACTCCTCCTCGAGAGCAACATGCTTTTTCTGGAGCGATTCAAGATGAGCTTGAACAGTCATTTGACCCTTCCTTCCTCTTACCCCTCCCCAGCTATCCACCGCTGGAGATCCAAGGTGTCAACCAGCGGACTGTGACACATTTTTGAAGGCTTGTCGAAGGCCAAAAGATGGAGACTAAGCGGCAAATTCATGATCAACACTAACTTCCCGTTACCTCTATTTGGTGATAGGAGCTTGCGGAAATTATCGGCAGACCGGACAAGGTCCGAAGACGATTACGGGGAATGCAGATGGCCGATCAGGAACAGGCGGAAATCAGGCTCATGGTGGCGCGTCTGCGTCAGGAGCACGAGGATTACGATGCCGCGATCAACGCCATGATCGAGACGGGGTGCGATGCTCTGCGCATCCAGCGTATGAAGAAGAAAAAGCTGGTTATCAAGGATAAGCTCTCTAAGCTGGAAGACCAGATCATCCCCGACATCATCGCCTGAAGGAACAATTGTGACGATGACAGACAGACCGCCCGTCGCCATCATTATGGGCAGCCAATCGGACTGGGAAACCATGAAGAATGCGGCCGATACACTGGAGGCGCTCGAAATCGAGTATGACGCGCGGATCATCTCGGCCCATCGCACACCCGACCGGCTCGTGAATTTCGCCAAGGGCGCACGTGCCGAAGGCTTCAAGGTCATCATTGCAGGCGCCGGCGGCGCGGCCCACCTTCCGGGCATGACGGCGGCCATGACGCCGCTGCCGGTTTTTGGCGTGCCGGTCCAGTCGAAGACCATGTCCGGTCAGGACAGCCTGCTCTCCATCGTTCAGATGCCAGGCGGCATTCCCGTCGGCACGCTCGCCATCGGCAAGGCAGGAGCGATCAACGCGGCGCTTCTTGCCGCTGCCGTGCTTGCCCTCTCCGATGACGAGATCGCCGAGCGCCTCGACGAATGGCGCGAACGCCAGAGCGCCTCCGTCGCCGAATACCCAATGGACGATCTCTGATGGTCAGGACGATAGGCATTATCGGCGGCGGCCAGCTCGGGCGCATGCTTGCCATGGCCGCAGCGCGGTTGAATTTCCGCACGGTCATATTGGAGCCGCAGACCGATAGCCCTGCCGCCCAGCTTGCCAATTACCAGATTACCGCCGCCTATGACGACCCGGCAGCGCTCGCCGAACTGGCCGGGCTCTGCGATGTCGTTACCTACGAATTCGAAAATGTGCCGGTTGCTGCTGCCGAAACGCTGGCAAAGACCGTGCCGGTCTATCCGCCGCCGAAGGCGCTGGAAGCCGCACAGGACCGCCTGATCGAAAAACGCTTCATCAATGGCTGCGGCATTTCGACGGCTCGTTTCCATGCGATCGACAGTCAGGCCGATCTCGAATCCGCGTTGAGCGATTTCGGTGGTCAGGGTGTTCTGAAAACCCGTCGCCTTGGTTATGACGGCAAGGGCCAAAAAGTGTTCCGCTCATCGGCCGACAGCGCTGACGGCGTCTATGCAGAGCTCGGCTCGGTACCGCTCATCCTCGAAAGCTTCGTCGCCTTCGAACGCGAGGTCTCGATCATCGCCGCCCGCGCGATCGACGGCACGGTGCTCTGCTTCGATCCGGCCGAAAACGTCCATCGCAACGGCATTCTCCACACATCGACCATACCGGCGACAATTTCCGGTGCCACTGCCGATGCCGCGCGCAAGGCGGCCGAGCAGATCCTGGCCGCGCTCGATTATGTCGGCGTCATCGGCATCGAGTTCTTCGTTCTGGCCGATGGCAGCCTGATCGCCAACGAGATGGCGCCACGCGTTCACAATTCCGGCCACTGGACCGAAGCGGCCTGCATCGTCTCCCAGTTCGAGCAGCATATCCGCGCCATTGCCAGCTTGCCGCTCGGCAATCCGCGCCGCCATTCCGATTGCGTGATGCAGAACCTGATTGGCGACGATATCCTTGCCCTCTCGGACTGGCTGAAGCGTGACGACACGCTTGTGCATCTCTATGGCAAGACCGAATCGCGCCCCGGCCGGAAGATGGGCCATGTGACGACGCTAACCGGCAAAGCTCCCTGAGCCGTGACCTGGGAGCACCTGAAAACCACGGAAAAAAGCCTTCACGTGGTTGACACAGGGCAGAGGCCGGGTTATCTGCTCCCCCACCTAAAGAGCGCGCCCAGCCGGCGCGCTTTTGATTGTTAAAGACACGGGCGAATGTGAATTCCCCCAGAAACATCGCGGATCAGAAAAATGAAGATCAAGAATTCGCTCAAGTCGCTCAAGGCGCGTCATCGTGACAACCGTCTCGTTCGCCGTAAGGGCCGCATCTACATCATCAACAAGCAGAACCCGCGCTTCAAGGCTCGCCAGGGCTGATCGCGCGTATCCGGTTTGCCTGCTCGTAGGCGGGCATATCGGTTGGTTGCTTCGGTGATCACGTCAAATTTGTTTGATCTTCAGCAGTGGCGGGCTAATATGTCCGCCATGCGCTTTTTTGCTATGACCTCAGCGGCGCTGCCGCTTGCTCTCATCCTGTTCGCTCCCGCTCTTCCTGCTATGGCGCAGCAGAAGGATGTTATTGTCGAACAGCCGGCCAATACAGATTCCTCCCCCCGGCAGCGTCTCGATCAGCTCTATGTACAGTTGAAACGCGAGCGCGACCCCGACAAGGCAAGCAGCATCGCCAATCAGATCCGCATGGAATGGAACGATTCCAACAGCGCGACGATCAATCTCCTGATGCAATGGGCCGATAAGGCGATCGAGGAAAAGCGCAATCCGGCAGCCCTCGACTTTCTCGATGAGGCCATCGCCCTGAAGCCGACCTATGCTGAAAGCTGGAATCGACGGGCAACGCTGAACTTCGTGCTTGGCAACTATCGCAAGTCGATGGCCGATATCGAGCAGGTGTTGAAGATCGAGCCCCGCCATTTCGGCGCCTTGTCGGGCATGGCTGCCATCCTCGCCACCACAGGCAATGATGAAATTACCCTCAAGGCCTGGGAGCGCGTTCTCGATATCTATCCTGCTGACCGCACCGCGCAGGATCAGGTCAATACGCTCTCGGAAAAGCTTGCCGGCAACCGCACCTGACAGATCCGGTGTCCACTTGACGGCGTAAGAAGGCGCACAATCTTGAACTGAAGATTGTCGTCATTGTGCGGTTGAGACTATGCTTGCCGAAATCTCTGCCCTTCTCGTCCCCGTCGTCGCCGCCATCGGCTATTCCTCCTACAAAGCCCGCCAATTCGAATATGCCTACCCCAATATCGGCGAACTGACCGATATCGGCGGCTATCGCATGAATGCCGTGCATGTGCCTCGGCCGGAAACCGCCGATCTTCCAGCTCTGGTTTTCATTCATGGCGCGAGCGGCAATCTGCTGGACCAGGCCGGTGCCTTCCGTGAAGCACTGCAAGGCCGCGCTGAGATGCTCTTCGTCGATCGACCGGGTCATGGTTATTCGGAACGCGGCGGGCCTGAAAATGCCCTGCCTTCGGGCCAGGCTGACGCCATCGCCAGGCTGATGGAAAAGCGCGGCATCGAAAAGGCGATCATTGTCGGCCATTCCTTCGGCGGCGCGATTGCTGCGGCCTTCGGTGTCCGCCACCCGGACAAGACGGCGGGTCTGCTCTTTCTCGCGCCGGCCTCCCATCCATGGCCGGGTGGTATCGACTGGTATTATCATGTCGCAACGGCGCCTGTTGTCGGCTGGCTCTTCAATCATGCAGTCGTCGTGCCGCTTGGCCTGCACCGGTTGGAGCGTGGCACGCTGAACGTCTTCCGCCCCAATCCGCGGCCCCTCGATTACGTCGCCAAGACCGGCCCGTCGCTGGTGCTGCGGCCGCGCGCCTTTTACAACAATGCCAGCGATTTCAAACGGCTGCATGAATATCTGACGGCTAACGCGCCACACTATTCCAAGATATCGGCGCCAACCGTCATCATCACCGGCGACAAGGATGAGATCGTCTGGGAGCACCTGCATTCGCGTGGATTGGCGCGGGACATCAAGGGATCGGAACTCGTCACCGTTAAGGGCGTTGGCCACAAGCCAGATTATCTTGCAACCGATGTCGCTATCGCCGCCATGGAGAAGATTGCCGGCAGACCGCGCGATCTTGCAGCGATGGCCCGCAAGGCCGAAGAGCGGCTGGCCGGCTCTTCCATCGATCAAACCGTCGGAACGGTGCCGCCATCGATGGTATATTCAGCACCGTGAATGGAGGCGGCACGCGGCGAAGCCAGGAAAGCCACGAGTTCGGCCACCTCTTCCGGACGTCCCGGCCGGCCGATTGATATGCCGCCGAGCGAGTCCATCAACAGCTTACGGCCACCCTCTTCATCGGTGCCTGCTTCCTGTGCGATGCGCCGGATCAGGGCCGTCGCTGCCGTGGTCTCGATAAACCCAGGTGCAACGGCATTCACACGAATACCTTTTTGCCCGACCTCCTTCGATAATCCCTTGCTATAGTTCGACAATCCGGCCTTTGCCGCCGCATAGGCAAGCGTCGCTTCATACAGCGGCAACCGCCTTTGGATCGATGAAATATGAACGATGACACCGTGGCCGCGCTCGATCATGCCGGGCAGGAAGGCCCTGTCGAGCCGCACGGGTGCCATCAGATTGGCATTGATATCTGCCTGCCAGTGCTCATCGCTGAGCACTGCAAAACCGCCGCTCGGCGCCGATGACCCTCCGACGTTGTTGATGAGAATATCGAGACCGCCGAAAGCACCCAGCACTGCCGAGGCTACGCTGTTGACGCCCTCCGCCGTACTGATGTCGGCCTGAACGAACAGCGACGGCATCTGCCCCTCTGGTAGTGACGAGCGCGCCGTTGTCGCGACCCTCGCGCCAGCAGCCGAAAATCGCCGTACGATCGCCTCACCCATACCCTTGGTGCCGCCTGTAACAAGAACACGTTTGCTGATGAACTCGTTCGGATCGAACCGAAAAGCCGGTGCGGCGCTCATGCATCGATCTCCAGGTGCGTGATGGCGCCGCCAGCAAGCGTGAAATGATAATGCAAGGTGACGGGACCGCCGGGAAAATTGCCGTCGACCAATGCAGCCACGACCGGCGCATCAGCTTCACCGGAGATTTCCTCGGGATCGACGGTCACACCATATTGGCGCGTCGTCTCCTCCATCCATTCGCGGATTTCGGCATGACCCCGCCTGTCTTCGCCCTCATCGCGCACGCTGGCATCAGCGGCAAAGCAGGCGAGCATGCCGTCGATATCCTTCTGGTTCTTGGCAGCGTAATAGGCGGCCAGTGGTTTCGGAAGCTCTATACTCATTCGCAAACTCCTCTTCGGTTGCCTCGCGAAAAGAATGGGCATAGGCTTACCAGATGACAAGAACCTACAAAAAAGTCAGGTACTTACCTGAAAGTAAGGTGATGCGATGACCCCTTATTCCGCCGCAACCGGCGTCGAGAACGTGCTGAAGATTCTCGAAGGGCGCTGGAAGCTGATCATCCTCTTCCACCTCTTCGGCGGCAAGGTGTTGCGCTTCTCTGATCTCGAACGCGCAATTCCCGCCATCTCGCAAAAGATGCTGATCCAGCAGCTGCGCCAGATGGAAAATGACGGCATCGTGCGGCGCATCGTCCACCATCAGGTGCCGCCCAAGGTGGAATATCGTCTGACTGATTGGGGTCAGGCCCTATGCCCCGCCTTGGACGCACTGTTGAAATGGGCAGCCCTGAAGGACAAGGACCTGACCGGCTTGATATTCACTCCCGAGGAGGCCGCCGGCGAGACGGCCTGACGCAATCAAGCAGCAAGGTGAATGCCGCCGTCGCAGGTGAGAACGTGACCGCTCATGAAAGTATTGGAGGCCAGAAAGGCCACGGCCTTGGCGACGTCATCGGGCTGGCCGATGCGGCCGACCGGCGTGCGTCCGGCAAAATCCTGGAAGACGGCCTGACGCTGCTCTGCGGGCAGGAAATCCCACCACGGCGTATCGACGACACCAGGCGAAACGCCATTCACGCGCAACGGCTTCAATTCGGCTGCGAGCACGCGCACCATCGCCTCGATGCCGGCATTGACCGCGGCCAGACCAGCAGTCCCTGGCATGGCGGCCTGCGCGCTGACGGCGGAAACGAAGGTAATGCTGCCCTTCGGCTTCAGGAAAGGCAGAGCCACCTGCGCTGCTGCCGCCTGAGGGATCAGCTTCGTCTGGAAGCCCGCCAGCAGATCGCCCATATCAAGCGTCGGGAACGGGCCGGCACCATGGCCGCTGCCAAGCGCCAGCACCAGATGATCGAACGATCCGAGACTTTCGAAAGCCTGCCTGACCGCGACGGGATCTCGGCCATCGATCGCGATCGTGGCGATCTCGCCGGAAAGATTGTCAGCCGCCGTCTTGAGCCTCGCCTCGTCCCGTGCAGCGATGGTGACTCGAAATCCCTGTTCCAGAAGCAGTTTGGCCGTGGCGAGGCCGATACCCGAAGAGCCGCCGATAATGACGGCATGCTGTAATGACATGAGAATACTCCCTTGAATGATCAAACTCCCGACATTCACAGTCGGGAGCGCTCTCATCTTGCGGAGCTCGAAAATCGTAAACAGGCCTATTCTTATCCTGGTATCGATGCTGATATGATAGCTGCTATGGATCAGAAACTGGATACATTCGATGCTCGCCGCCGCGAGTTCGCAGCCTTCCTGCGATCTCGCCGTGAACGCCTGCGACCGACCGATGTCGGTCTGCCGGAAGGTTTTCGCCGCCGCACACCCGGGCTCAGGCGGGAAGAACTCGCGATGTTGGCCGGCGTCGGCACGACCTGGTACACCTGGCTTGAGCAAGGCCGCGACATCCATCCTTCCCCGCAGGTGCTGAATGCGCTGGCGGATGCGCTACGCCTCGATGAAGCAGAACGTCAGCACCTTGTCACCCTGAATAGTCGCCAGCCGCCGCAACCGCTTTCTTCGGTGCCAGAAGTGGTCGACGAACCGCTTCGCCGAATGCTTGACAATCTCACCCATCAGCCGGCCTATGTGCTCGGTCGCCGCTGGGATGTCCTTGCCTGGAACCGTGCCGCCGACCTGCTCTTCGGCGGTTATGACCGGCTGGGGCCGGACGAGCGCAACACCATGCACCGGCTCTTTGCCGATGATTTCCATCGCAGCCTGCTGGTCGATTGGGAGGCAGTCGCCCGCGTTTCGCTCGCCATGTTCCGCGCTGACAGCGCCCGTTATGCCGGGGATCCGGATTTCGAGCGGCTGATCGCCCTGCTTGATCGGCAGAGCCCGGAATTCCGAGCCTGGTGGCCGCGCCATGAAGTCTTGGCGCCGCTGACGGGCATCAAGCGCCTGAATCATCCGGTGAAAGGTCTTATGTCCTTCGAACATACCGGCCTAGCGCTGATGAGCAAGCCCGACATGAAACTGATCGTCTATACGCCTCTCGGCGAGCACGACACCAACAGGAAACTCGCAGAGCTTCTCGCCTGATCATTGCCTGCCGTTGAATTGACGCCATATCTCTTCCGTCGCTGTCTCCGAGGGGAAAATAATGGACCGCATCCACGGAAAATCCGTCTCAATTCTTGCTGCAATCTCACTTTGTTTCGCACCGCTTCCCGCTTTTGCCGCCTCGCCGGCACCTGTCGAAGCGGAACATGGTATGGTCGTCACCGCTCAACATCTGGCAACCGATGTCGGCGTCGAGGTGTTGAAAAGCGGCGGCAATGCCGTCGATGCCGCAGTCGCCGTCGGATACGCCCTGGCCGTCGTCTATCCGACAGCTGGCAATCTAGGCGGCGGCGGCTTCATGACGATCCGCATGAAAGATGGGAAAACAACTTTCCTCGATTTCCGTGAACGTGCACCGCTTGCCGCCACCAAGACCATGTATCTCGACGCCAAGGGCGACATCGTCCCGCGCGCCAGCCTCGATGGTTACCTCGCCATTGGCACACCCGGCTCGGTCATGGGCTTCGAAACCGCCCGAGAAAAATACGGCACCAAAAAACGCGAGGAACTGATTGCTCCGGCTCTGAAATACGCGAAGGATGGCTTCATGCTGGAGCAGGGCGACGCCGCCAGTTTTGCCGGCAGCGCCAAGCGGCTTGCCAAGGATGAGGAGGCCGCAAAAATCTTCCTGAAAGCCGGCGGCAGCCCATATTCGCCCGGCGAAAAGCTGGTGCAACCGGACCTTGCCGCCGTCCTGCAATCGATCTCGGATAAAGGTACCGATGCCTTCTACAAGGGTGCGCCAGCCGATGCTATCGTCAGGGCGAGCCAGGCCAAAGGCGGCATTCTCGCCAAGGAGGATTTCGAGCAATACCAGGTGCGGGAATTGAAGCCGATCGAGTGCAATTACCGCGGCTACGACATCATTTCCTCGCCGCCCCCCTCCTCCGGCGGCGTCATCATCTGCGAGATCCTGAACGTTCTCGAAGGTTATCCACTCTCCTATCTCGGCTACGGATCGGCTGATGCCGTACACATTATGGCCGAGGCCATGCGTTATGCCTATGTCGACCGCAACGCAGCTCTCGGCGATCCCGATTTTGTCGACAACCCGGTTAGCAAGCTGCTGGACAAGAAATATGCCGCCGAAATCCGCGGCAAGATCAATCCCTACAAGGCCGGCACATCAGCCAATCTGAAGCCGCTCGGCGGCAAGGAAAGCACCGAGACGACGCACTACTCCATTATCGACGACGAGGGCAATGCCGTTGCCGTAACCTATACGTTGAACGGCTCCTTTGGCGCCGGTGTGGTTGCGCCCGGCACCGGCGTCTTGCTCAACAACGAGATGGACGACTTCACCTCCAAGCCCGGCGTGCCGAACCTCTACGGCCTTGTGCAGGGCGAAGCCAATGCCATCGCCCCAAAAAAGACGCCGCTCTCGTCCATGAGCCCGACCATCGTCACCAAGGACGGCAAGCCGTTCATGGTGATCGGCAGCCCCGGCGGCTCGCGCATCATCACCATCACGCTGGAAGCGATCCTCAACGTCGTCGATTTCGGCATGGACATCAGCCAGGCCGTCAATGCCCCGCGCACCCACCACCAGTGGCAGCCAGACACTGTCTATCTGGAGCCCTATGCCCTGTCCCCCGATACGGAAAAGGCGCTCGCCGCCATGGGCTATAAGCTTGATGGCGGCAATGATGCGCCAGTATGGGGACAGGCAGCCGGCATCCTCGTCGGCGGCAAGAGCCTTGCGGCCATCGAGAAGGGTGGGGGAGCCCGCTACAATGGCGCGATGGACAACCGCGCGACCGAAGGCTCGGCCAACGGTTATTGATCGCAGGCTTCAGCGGTTCTAACCCGCACGAATTCGCCGTCGATCTCGACACGCGGCATGATGCCCGGCACGCTCGGCTGCCGGGCATCAACCCACGAGGCCTTCGCTGCCACTCGGTAATCCACCGGCACATTGACTCCGAAACCGGAAAGATCGGGAATTGCAGTCGTCGATATCCTGTCCGGCAGAGCGGAAACGGAGGCCGCGAAAAACACCGGCATCACGAGAAGAACGGTCGTCGAAATCCGTCCATGAATGAAGCCCTCCCGTTGAGGACAGTTTCAGGATGGATTTTCGGGACGGGTTTCGAGACCTCGATCGTGATCCGGGTCGACCGCGAACGCAATCGGGTTCATTCTGCGGCCATTGTTGCTATCCGGAAATCGCCGATGATCTTCGTTCCCCTACCCTTCGTCGTGGCGCTGCTGCTTGCGATCCTTCTGATCCGCATGCTGCGGCAGGGTGATGGGTCGTTCGCCGAAAAGCGGCCTTTCCTGCTGCTGATCGGGTTCTACATCATCCAATCCGTGGTGATCGGCATCCGCTGGGGTTACGACATCATCGATATCATGCCGCTGCAGTCCCTGATGGCGACGATGATCGCGGCCCTCGCCTGGGTTTGCTTCAAGGGGCTTGCCATGGAAGAGCAACCCACCCTCTCCCGTTTCTGGCCGCATCTTCTGCCGGCAGCGGCAATCGTCATTTTCATCGCCTTGTACCCGGAGCCGATCAGCCTCGCCATCATCCTGATCTTTATTGCCTACGGTATCGCCCTGCTCTGGCTCGCCCGGCGCGGCCCGGATGCGCTCGTTGCCTCCCGTCTCGACGGCGCGGTGCTTTCCTATCGTTCGCTGCAGATCACCGGTTTTGCACTTATCGCCTCCGCCGTCACCGACATCGTGATCAGTTTCGATTTCACCCAGGCCGGCGGTATCCATGCAGGAGCCATCGTTGCGCTCGGCAATGTCATCGCGCTGTTGATCCTTGGCACTGCCGCTTCGGTGGCGGGCAACGGCAGCACGATGGACGCGGCATCCTCGGAGCCGCCTCCACCACCGCCGGCGACGGAGGAAGACGGAGCGGTCGCGGCAGCCCTCGACGCCCTGATGCATGCTCGTCAGCTCTATCGCGATCCCGATCTCAATCTCAGCCGCATCGCCCGGAAGATGAACCTGCCGGCGCGGCGCGTCTCCATGGCGGTCAACCGCATCCACGGCATGAGCGTCTCGCAATATGTGAACGACCTCCGCATCCGCTCCGCTTGCGAGCAGCTGGTTACGACTGATCATCCCGTAACGCAGGTGATGTTTGACTCCGGCTTCATCAGCAAGTCCAACTTCAACCGCGAATTCGCACGCTTGAACGGTGAAAGTCCGACGCAATTCAGGAAACGACGTGTTCCGCGGGAATCGGGTGGCGCTGCGTCCAATGTCATATTCATGTCACCGTGACAAAGTCGCCGTTCACAATCATAGATGCGCGATCTATGCATGTGCGGCATTAAAGCAGAAGAGATTCCCATGGCTTCCATTGAAATGATCGTTGCCGCCAGGGCCCGCCTGCGTAGACATGCGCGGCGCACGCCGCTTCTCTCCTCCCCCTTCCTCGATGAAATCGCCGGCCGGCGGCTGTTCGTGAAGGCCGAATGCCTTCAGCATTCCGGCTCCTTCAAGTTCCGCGGCGGCTGGTCTGCCGTCTCCGGCATTGATCCGGAACTGCGCAAGAAGGGCGTCATCGCTTTCTCCTCCGGCAACCATGCACAGGGTGTGGCACTTGCTGCACGCATGCACGGCGTCCCCTGCGTCATCATCATGCCGAGTGACGCTCCGAAGCTGAAGATCGCCAACACACGCGCCTTCGGCGCAGAAGTCGTACTCTACGACCGCGCCAATGAAGACCGCGACGAGATCGGCGCAAAACTGTCAGCCGAACGCGGCCTGACGCTCATCAAGCCCTTCGACGAGCCGCTTGTTATCGCCGGCCAGGGCACGACCGGGCTGGAAATCGCCGAACAGACGGAAGAGGAAGGAGTTCGGAATGCCGAAGTCCTCGTTCCCTGCGGCGGCGGCGGCCTGACCTCCGGCATTGCGCTGGCCCTGGAAGCGAGCGCGCCAAGCTTTCGTGTCCGCCCTTGCGAGCCGGAAAACTTCGACGACACGACGCGGTCGCTTGCCTCAGGCAAGATCGAGCGCAACGCCGCCCTCACAGGTTCGATCTGCGACGCGATCGTCACGCCGCAGCCGGGCAATATCACCTTCCCGATCCTGAAGCGTCTGGCGGGGCCGGGTGTCGTGGTGACCGACGATGAGGCACTGCGCGCCGTTGCCCTTGCCTTCACGCGCCTCAAAATCGTCGTTGAACCGGGCGGGGCCGTTGCCCTTGCCGCGGCACTCTTTCACGGCGACCAATTGGACAGCGACACGGCTGTTGTTGTCACCTCAGGCGGCAATATCGACGCCGATGTGTTCACCAAAGCGCTGGAGCGTTTCGGCTGACAAAAACGTCCGCGGTGGCCTGCCGCGGACGATTCCGTTCCTGGCTGGCGGTCGTCAGGCGATCTTGTAGCGCGGTGCCGGCACCGAACGCGACAGGTTCGGCATCAGCGCCTGGCGCGCCTGCTCGTAAGCGCCCAGCAAGCCGGCATCTTCGAGCGCCGGGATCGTCGCGAATTCCCCCTCGGCAAGGCCGGCCAGTGAAGCATCGACCATGTTTTCTGCCGACATGACGATCTCGCCAGGCAGGTGCTCGACTGGCGTACCGGCAATGCCCCAGAATTCGGTAGCTGTAGCGCCCGGCAGCACGACCTGGACGCGGACATTCTTGTCGGCAAGCTCGTGCTTCAGTGACTGGCTGAAGGCGAGCACGAAAGCTTTCGTTCCGCCATAGACACCGTTGAGTATCTCGGGCGCGATGGCTACGATCGAAGCGATATTGATGATGGTGCCGCCGCCGCGGGCAACGAGACCGGGTACTGCTGCATAGGCCAGCCGCATCACCGCCGTCACGTTGATGTCGACCATCTCCTGCATTTTGTCGACGTCGGAGGCGAGCAGCGGCGCAGTGCCTCCGAAGCCGGCATTGTTCACCAGCATGGTGATGCTCTGGTCCTCCTTCAGCACCTTTTCGACTTTGGTGAGATCGTCCTTCTTGCCCAGATCCGCGGATAGTGTCTCGACGCTGCGGCCCGTTTCATCGGTCAGCCGGCTTGCCAGCGCCTTCAGCCGCTCGCCATTGCGGGCGACGAGGATGAGATTATAGCCCTGCTTTGCCAGCCGGTGGGCATAGATCGCGCCAATGCCCGAAGAGGCGCCCGTGACCAGCGCCGTACCCTTATGTTCTTGTGCCATGATCGTTTCTCCTTTTCGTACGCCGGCCCGATGCCTTGCGCTTGAGGAGAGTTTTACGCCCGATTGCCGATGTCCTGAATGTCATATATACCACCTTTTAGGACATCCTCTTTTCAGGACATGACACCATGCAGCAAATCGGTTTCCTGCTCTTTCCCGGCTTCCAGATCATGAGCCTCGCTGCCGTCTCGGCCTTTGAATTCGCCAATCTCGAGATCGGCGAGAAGGTCTATGAGATCCACTATGTCTCGGAGACTGGCGGCCCGATCGCCAACTCGCTTGGCATGATCATCGAGACGGAAGCCTTTGGCGATCCCGCTTTCGACACGCTGATCGTCGCCGGAGCACCGGACATCAAGCTGCCGAACGAGGCGGAGGCGAGGTTCATCCGCGCCGCACTTCCTGCCACGCGCCGCCTCGCCTCGATCTGCACCGGCGCATTCCTCCTGGCCGACGCCGGCATTCTCGACGGCCGTCGCGCCACGACCCATTGGTATCTCGCCCGTGAACTGCAGAGCCGCTACCCAGCAATCCGGATGGAAGAGGACCGCATCTACATCATCGACGGCTCCGTCTGGACCTCTGCCGGCATGACGGCCGGCGTCGATCTGGCACTCGCGATGGTCGAGAAGGATCACGGGCTGGAGATCGCCCGCGCCGTCGCTCGCATGCTCGTTGTCTACCATCGCCGCGCCGGCGGCCAGTCGCAATTTTCGGCCCTTCTGGAGCTGGAGCCGAAATCGGACCGAATCCAGAAGGCACTCGCCTACGCGCGCAGCAACCTGAAATCCACGCTTTCGGTCGAAGAGTTGGCCGAGGCCGCGCATCTGAGCCCTCGCCAGTTCAGCCGCACCTTCCGGGCCGAAACCGGCCAGTCGCCGGCAAAGGCGGTAGAGAACCTGCGGCTGGAAGCGGCTCGCCTGATGATGGAGCAGGGCCGCCATCCGATCGATGTCGTCGCCCGCGAGACCGGCTTTGCCGATCGCGAGCGCATGCGCCGCGCCTTCCTGCGCGCTTTCGGCCAGCCGCCGCAGACAATCCGCCGGGCGGCACAGCAGGAACTGCAGGCGTGATGTAACCGGCAAAGCTGGAGGCCTCCGCCCCGATCAAAAGCATCGTCCGCCACCGTCAAGAATCGCAGGTGGAGGAGGTGGAGAGGGTGGCGGAGGTTTTCTCCTAAGACTAGCCGGGGACCTTGCCAGACCGCTGGCGTAGGTGGCATCCGGCAGGTTTCAGCAAAGAACCTCCTCCACCTCCTCCACTTGATTTAAATACCTATATATCAATGGCTTGAACCGGCGGAGATAACCTCCGCCGAACCTCCTCCATTGAAGGTGAACCTCCGCCACCAAGCCCCTTTCGGGCGCAAAATGGCGCCCCTTCTTGTATCAGAGCATCTCTTGGGGGAGGTTACCTGAAGTGGAGGAGGTTCCGATACCACGCAACCTCCTCCACATCTGCCATGCCGCACAAACCTGTGCAGCCGTCTTGCGATACGCCTCAACCTTGCTGAAGCGCCCTACGGATGGCGATTTCGACAGGCGAGTAGGCGCCGTCCTCACGCGCAAGCTTTAGCGGCTCGGAAGGCGCGAGGCCCGGCTGCGCCATGAAGCGCGGCTCCTTGCCCCGATGCATCTGCGCGGCATGGATAAGGAAAGGATGGCACAGATAGACCGTGCCCGCCTGCCCGGTCGCCAGAGCAAGCGGCCGGTCCTCGCCCACGTGCTCCAGCCGCAGATGCGCCATGCCGGCTTTACCGGCCGGTTCCAGCATCTTCGCGATATCCTTGTGCGATCCAACCCGGATACGCGTCGGCGCGTCTTCTTCGCCGACATCCGAGAACAGGAAGAGCATCAGGAGCGCCCGTCCGCGCGAGGTGACGTTCACCCGCCAGGCGGAGAAATCCCGCTGTTCGCCAGGGTTTCCATCCTCGCCCGGAAAGCTCAGATCCACATGCCAGCCGGCATCGCCGGGATCATCAGGATGTGGAAAGCGAACGGGGAAGCTGCCAAGACCGTCACGCGGCTCCCAGCGTCCCTTACCGACAAGCTGATCGAAAGCCGAATGCAGCACGGGCATGTTGACCGCAGCATTGAACGGTCCGCCGCCATAGCCGGCAAGCCGTACGACCGGCCGCACCCAGCTCTTCGGATCATCGGCGGCGAAAGGAATGTCCCGCCACATGATGGCGCGGGCTTCCTCGGCTATATCTCGGGGAAAAGCATCATCGATTCGCACAAAGCCGTCCTCGATGAATTGTTCGATCTGCACGGCGCTAAGCGCCGGCGGGTAACCAACAGGTGTCATGAAATATCTCTCTATCGCCAACCCTGCCGGCATTGTCCATTGGCCTGACGCAGGTGGTTGCAGTCCACGGCAAACACGCCAGCCAACGGGCTGGTCAGGCGGCCGCATCTTCTTTGCCCAAGGGCGGGGCCTTAAAGGCTCAAGAAGAAGACCGTAGCGATGTTGAGAGCGATCATTTTCATAGCGGATCAAGGCTATCGGGGTTCGCTGGTAGCGTCAACCGGCTGAGCAGAACATCGAGATCCCAAAGCGCCCCTCTCATCCAACCCGCCGAAGCGGCTTTGGCTCATCAGATGCGATCGAAACCTCCCTCACCGCTTCATGTACCGACTGCAACACCAGTTCCGCCAATCTGGCGGTTGCACCATCCGGCTCCGCCTCGGCTCGATGCAACACCAGGCCAAGCTTCGGCAGCTCCGGCAGACCGGCCTCGCCGGGCGCCAGCATCCGCACTTTGCCCGGTAAGCCAATCGGCGTGCGTACAGTAATGCCGAGCCCGGCAGCTGTCGCCGCCCAGAGGCCGCCGAGACTGGGGCTGACGAAGGAGAGCCGCCAGGAAATCCCGGCCTCGTCCAGCACCTTGGTCGCGGCATTCCGCAGCAGGCAGGGAGCTTCGAGTGAAGCAAGCGGCATCGGCTCGCCGCCCGCTGTCCATCCCGACAGACCATTCGCCGGGCCGATCCAGCGCATCGGCACATCGGCGATATGCTCGCAATGTGCGGTCATGGTGCCCGCGCTCCAGGCGAGAGCAAGATCAAGCTTGCCCGTCGTCACGCGTTCGAGAAGTTCAGCATTGCGCACCACCCGTGCCTCGATCCGCACCTTCGGATGCGCGCGTGCAAAACGGCCAAGCACGTCGGGCAACAGGTTCTCGCCGAAATCCTCCTGCAGGCCGAGCCGTACCCAGCCTTCCAGCTCGACGCTTTGCACCGCTGCGACCGCCTCGTCGTTCAGATCGAGCAGTCGCCTTGCGTAGGCGAGCATCGTCTCTCCGGCTTCCGTCAGGGCGAGTCCACGCCCGGATTTGCGGAAGATCGCCGTGCCGGCCTGCTCCTCCAGTTTCTTGAGCTGCGCGCTGACAGCCGATGTCGAGCGTCCCAGCCGGTCGGCCGCCTTGGCGAAATTGCCAAGGTCCATACCGGTCGCAAAGGTTCTCAGCACATCCAGATCGAAGGTAATCCGTCGCATTCCACGATCCCGATTTTCAGGATGATCAATCCATAAAATTCTGATTTTTCGCATTATGGTGTCGTGGCATGCTTATTCTGTCAAGACAAAGAATAGGAGGCATCCAATGCCATTCGCTCGCATTTCCCTTTTGAAGGGCAAGTCGCCGGACTATCTGCGTAGCCTTTCGGACAATATTCACAAGGCCATGGTGGAGACTTTCAACGTGCCGCCAGCCGACCGCTTCCAAGTCATCCACCAGCACGAACCGGGCGAACTGATCTTCGACCGAAATTATCTTGCCGGCCCGCGCTCGGATGATTTCGTGTTGATTGCGATCACGACCGGCAAGCCGCGTACCCAGGAAACGCGCAATGCCCTTTTCCGCCGAATCGTCGAACTGCTGCAACAGTCGCCCGGCCTGCGTCCGGAAGACGTGATGATTGTCATCTCGACCAGCGAACCAGGCGAATGGTCCTTCGGCGATGGTCTGGCGCAGATGACCGAGCCCGGTTGGGAAGCGCGCGCGGGAGCTCCATCATGAGCGAAACTAACCCGAAGACGATGACCATCCGCCGCCCGGGTAATGCTGTTCGTTCGCCCGAAGGCATCTCGAATGCGCCCTTCTGGGTCGAAATGCTGCTCGACAATCAGGTCGATGGCGAAAACACCGCAATGCGCGCAACCCTGGATCCTGGCACGGTCACGCATTGGCATACGCATCCACGCGGCCAGTTGCTCTATGTGCTCTCGGGCATCGGCCTTGTGCAGCGCAAGGACGAGCCGGCCGAAGAAGTGAGAACTGGCGATGCCATATGGTTTGCGCCCGACGAACTTCACCGGCATGGGGCAGCACCCGACAGTCCCTTCAGCTATCTGAGCGTTCAGGGCTCAGAGAACGGACATTTCGTCGATTGGTTTGATAGCGAGGAGCCTCAGCCATGATGGCCATGCAATATTCCTTCACCCTCCCTGCCGATTACGACATGGAGATCATCGATCGCCGTATCCGCGACAAGGGGCCGGCGATGGACGGCTTCCCGCATCTCGGCTTCAAGGCCTTTCTGAGCGCCCGTCGCGGTGAGTTCGGCAGCCGGGAGAACCTCTATGCGCCCTTTTATCTCTGGAACCAACCGGAAGGCGCCAGCGATTTCATCTGCGGTCCCGGCTTTGCCGCACTCACGGATGCCTTTGGCCGGCCGCGCATTCGTCACTGGATCGTCTGGCATGCCCATGTCCTGCCGGACCTTGGCAGCGCCCGTTTCGCCGACAGCGAATACCTCGCGATCGAGCCTCATGTCTCTCTGCCCGGCTTAAGGCAACAGGAGATTGATTTGGCGAAACGGAAAGCCGGCAGCAAACATGTGCTCGCCCGCATCGCTGCCTTCGATCCGCATGATTGGACGATGGTGCGTTTCGGCCTCTATGCAGAGGCACCGACTATCTCGGGCACTAATCAGATCTATCGCATCGGCCACCTCTCTCGCGATTGAGGCAGCCGAAGCGAGATCGAAAATAGAAGCGCCCCTCTCTCGAGGAGCGCTTTGCATTCTCAGGTCTGAAAAAGATCAGATTCCGCTCTGGCCGTCAGAGCCGATATAAGCGATGCGCAGCATGTTGGTCGCACCCGGTGTGCCGAGCGGTACGCCGGCGGAGATGATGATGCGATCGCCGGGCTTGCCGAAACCTTCCGCAGCAACGATGCGGCACGCGCGGTTGACCATGTCGTCGAGGTCGGTCGCATCATGGGTGACGACGCAATGCATGCCCCAGACAACAGAGAGACGGCGAGCCGTCTTGATGATCGGCGACAGGGCGATGATCGGCACTTGCGGGCGCTCACGAGAAGCGCGAAGGCCGGTCGTGCCGGAAGAGGTATAACAGACAATGGCCGACAGCTTCAGCGTCTCTGCGATCTGACGGGCAGCGAGCGAAATCGCATCCGCGCCCGTCGCTTCCGGCTGGGCACGCTGGGCATAGATGATGCCCGGATAGTGCGGATCCTTTTCAACCGTGCTCGCGATCGAGGCCATCATCGAAACGGATTCGACCGGGTAGGCGCCGGAAGCCGATTCGGCCGACAGCATGATCGCATCGGCGCCTTCGAAGACGGCGATCGAAACGTCCGAAACTTCGGCGCGCGTCGGAACCGGCGAGGAGATCATCGATTCCAGCATCTGCGTGGCGACGATGACAGGCTTGCCCGAACGACGGCAGGCACGGATGAGCTGCTTCTGGATGCCCGGAACAGCTTCGAGCGGCATTTCGACGCCGAGATCGCCACGCGCGACCATCAGCGCATCGGAAAGCTCGATGATTTCCTCGATACGCTCCAGAGCCTGCGGCTTTTCGATCTTCGACATCAGGCCAACGCGACCGCGAGCGATCTTGCGCACTTCGGCAAGGTCATCGGGGCGCTGGACGAAGGAGAGCGCTACCCAATCAACATCGTCGGTCGCCAGAACCGCATCAAGGTCGGAGCGATCCTTGTCGGTCAGCGCACCAACGCCAAGGAGCGTGTCCGGCAGACTGACGCCCTTGCGGTCGGAAATGCTGGTACCGGCGATGACGGTCGTAACGATGCTCTTGCCGTCGCACTTTTCGGCGCGAAGCGCCAGCTTGCCGTCATCGATCAGCAGGCGATGGCCCGGCTGAACGGCTTCGAGAATTTCAGGATGCGGCAGGAAAACGCGCGTATTGTCGCCGGGGGTATCGATGTTGTCGAGCGTGAAGGTCTGTCCCGGCTTCAGCTCCACCTTCACACTGGCAAACTTGCCGACACGCAGCTTCGGGCCCTGGAGGTCAGCCAGAATGCCAATCGGCCGACCAGAGCGGGCTTCGACGGCGCGGATACGCTGCACCAGCGTACGCATCACGTCATGGCTCGCGTGGCTCATGTTGATGCGGAAAATATCGGCACCCGCCTGGTGTAGCTTCTCGATCATCGATTCCTCGGAGGAGGCCGGGCCGAGGGTGGCGAGGATTTTAACTTTGCGGTTACGCTTCATCAATTCTGGCTTTCTTGCGTCCCTGGGGTGTCGGAGAGTTGAACCATCCAGCTTCCCTGGCGGCCCGTATCGTATTCCTTGAATCCCATCTTTTGGTAACCACGGGCATAACAATCCTGTACACCCGTGATCTTGAATTCGTTTTCCGCCACGCACATCTGCACGTCACCCGTCCATCGGCCTCCCCGGGCGGCGTCTTCTGCGTAGAGGTAATAATAACGCGACTGCAATTCCCCCTCGATCAGCGTGGCGCAGGTCGTTGCCGGCACCTGCCACCAGCCCTCGGTGACCCAGCCATCCTTCGCCCGGTATCCAATCGCAACGCCAACCAGATTTTGCGTGCCATTGCATACACGGAAATCCGCGCGCGCGGCATCTGCAATGAAGAATGGCGAGGCGGCTGCAAGAGCGAACAATGCGAGACGGACCAAGGGTCCGGACCGCGTGAGGAAACTTGGCGAGGCTTGAATCAACACGGCTCCCAAATAGCTCCACGGTTATTCGTTATCCGTGTCTTCTTGCGCCGCCATCCGGCGAAAGTCAACGCAATGCTAATCGATTATATTTCCTTTCATAACCGTCCGCCGGGCGCATCTTGTCGCGCTGGCCTAACCCATCACGCTTGAACCAGTTGAAGGCGCATGCAATCACTGACCAAAGACGCAAAATGACAGCAGGCAATTTTCTGATGGAACATTTCCAACCCTTTGAAATCCTACCTGGCCAACATGACAAAGGCATGGTGATCCTCGGCGATCACGCTATGAACCGCCTGCCTAAGCGATATGACCAGCTCGGCCTGCCGGAAAGCGCCTTCATCAGGCACATAGCCTACGACATCGGAATCGAGGGGCTGGCGCGCAAGCTTTGTGAGCGGCTCGGTGTTCCCGGCGTACTCGGCGGTTTTTCGCGTCTGTTGATCGACCCCAACCGTGGTGAGGACGATCCGACGCTGATCATGAAAATCTCCGACGGCGCCATTATCCCCGGCAACCATCCGATATCGGCGGAAGAGTGGAACCACAGGATAGCAACCTTCCATAGACCCTATCACAATGCCGTGTCTGAGACGATCGACAGGGTGGCGAACGCGACGGGCAAGGCGCCGCTGGTGCTGTCCCTGCACTCGTTTACGCCCGCCTGGAAGGGTGTCCCCCGCCCCTGGCATGCAACGGTGCTCTGGGACAGCGACCACCGCGCCGTCGGCCCATTGCTCGAAAAACTGCGGGCCGATTCCGATCTCGTCATCGGCGACAACGAACCCTATGACGGTGCGCTGAAAGGTGACACCATGTACCGCCATTGCATGATCACAGGCATTCCGCACGCGCTTCTGGAAGTGCGCCAGGACCTCATCGGCGACGAGGCCGGCATCGACGAATGGGCAGAGCGCTTGGCGCCTATCTTTGCGGAGATGAACGCCGATCCGAGCCTTCATGCATACAGCGTGCATGCTTCACGCACCGGCCCTTATTGAGTGAAAGGACTTGGCTCATGACCACGCTCAGCAAAGAACAGCAGACTGAATTCGAGGCTGCCGCCTTTCGTCGCCTCGTCGCACATCTTCGCGAACGCACCGACGTGCAGAACATCGACCTGATGAACCTCGCCGGCTTTTGCCGCAACTGCCTGTCCAACTGGTATCGCGAGGCTGCGGAGGCCGAAGGTGTTGACATCAGCAAGGACGAATCGCGCGAGATCGTCTACGGCATGCCCTATGAAGACTGGAAGAACCTTCACCAGACGGAAGCATCGCCTGTGCAAAAGGCAGCTTTTGAGGTGAACAACCCGCACAAATAGACTCCACGGCCTCAAATCGCCTTGACGCTGGCTGCACTTCGCGGCAGTCACTGGCAACCCGATGCATTTCCCGAAATCAGGAGAACACGATGTCTGATGCACATGGCGTCGCTCGCGATCAGCTTCGCGCTTTTGTCGAGCGCATTGAACGCCTGGAAGAAGAAAAGAAGACCATCGCCGACGACATCAAGGACGTCTATGGCGAAGCCAAGGGCATGGGCTTCGACACCAAGATCCTCAAGAAGGTTGTCGCGCTCCGCAAGAAGGACGAGCAGGAGCGCATGGAAGAAGATGCAATCCTCGACACCTATCTGCACGCTCTCGGCATGATCGAATCCCCGCCGGAAGGCTGAGGATCTGCTCAACCACGTTTTGCGAAAGCCGCCTTCATGGCGGCTTTTCTTTTGCACGGTGACAAACCGTTCATGCCAGCTGAAGATCACGCCTTGCAGGGGATGCGAGCATCTTGCAGCCGGCCATAAAAGCAAAAGCCGCCGGATAATGCCGGCGGCTTTTGCTCTTCAGAATATGATCCGATCAACGCGTGTTGAACTTGCGCACTTCCATGAAGTTGACGGCCGTGCCGCTGAAGCGGCCGGGATCGATCGAAGCGGTTTTCTGGAAACCTTCGGCATAGACCGAGGTCGGCTGGGCGCGTAGCGTCTGGCTGACGAAGCGCGGTGCCTGCACCTTCTTGGAAGCCATTTCCAGACGTGCATTGGTTAGAGCCCACTGCGAGATCATCTTCTGCGTCAGCTTCGGCTCTGTGCGCATCGTCTGACGGCTTTCGTCGGCCGCTACCGCTTCTTGCTTCGTCGGGCGACCGCCTTTGGTGGGCAGGCCCTGGGCAACCGGGCTGTCGACGACGACAGGCTTCGGCGCGACGACAGGTGCAACAAAGCTCGCCGACTTCGTCATCGGTGCAAGCGCGGCAAGCTGCAATGGCGGCTTATCCAGTTCTGGCGGGTTCTTCGGCGCGGCGGCGTTGATTGCCTGTTCCACCGTCCGCGGCTCCGACGGCGCGTTCACAGCAACCTGCGCGTCACCGTCCTCATCCTGCTTTGCAAGTGCCGCCGCCATGGCGGGCGAAAGCGCATCCTGATCGGCCTCGTCTTCTGCCGCCTCGGGATCTGCATTCTGTGCAGCGAGCAGGTTCTCGGCAACGGCCGGACGTTCGGCCGGAGTCGGAACGTTCGTCGACATCAGATTCGGATCGACCGAGGCAAGTTCTGCATCACCCGGAGCGCGACGCGGCCCAAGGAGCGACGGAACCGGAATGCTGTAACCACTGAGATCGGCAAAATGCTCCGGCTCCTGCGGCTGGCCTGCCGGCATGGCAGCAAGAGCCTGCTGGGCTGCGTTACCTGCAGACGGCGGCACCAGAGCATTGGCAACCTCGTTGCCGGCAAGCTGGTTGCTGAAGGCCGGGCGAACCTGCGGCACTGGAGCATTCACGCTTGCGACTTCGGTCTGCTCCTGCGGTGCGGCAGCCGGAGCAGCCTCAGCCTTTGGCGGCGTCGCCTTGGCGACAGCCACCGGTGTCGTATCCTCCGAATTATCCTCTTCCTCGTCGGCGCCGCCGCCGAAGAGGTAGGCAAACAGCGTCTTCTGCTTGTGGGGTTCGTCGTCGGAAGCGGAATCAGAGGCGCTCGCCATCATGATCTGGCTGCCATTCGCCATGCGGCGCTTGTAATCGGCCATCGCCTGCTGGTAGCCCGGCAATGGCTTTCCATCGGCGGGAATGTGAATGGTGTTCCCGTCAGGGAAAAGCTTGACCAATTCGTCTCGGCTCATGCGCGGCCAGGCGCGAACGCCACCGACATCCATATGCACGAAAGGCGAACCGGACTTCGGATAAAAGCCAACACCGCCGACCTGCATCTTCATGCCGATACCGCGCAGCGTGGCGAGCTTCACGTCGGGAATGAAGAAGTCCATCGCCTTGCCGAGCATGTGCTGGCTCTTCTCGGCGACACCGGAATTGCGCGAGCGACCGCGCAGCATCTCGTTGGTGGCCGGCGAACGGAAACCGCAGACGACGTTGATATAATCCCTCGAGCCGGACTGGCGGTAGACTTCCCAGATGAGGTCGAAGAGACGCGGGTCCATCTTCGTCGGCTGATTCTTGCGCCAGTCGCGCAGGAAGCGGTTGAGCTGCTCAAGACCCTTGGGGTCGAACTTGCCATTTCGCTTGTAGGTGATGACGGCCTTTTCGCCGGTATGGATGAAATAAAGCTTCAGACTGCGGGTTTCCCCGGCGGCCTGGGATGGTGTGCTTACGAATACCGGTGAGGAAACCGCGAGTGCAAGGAGGGCGGCCATCGCCGTCCTAATTGCCTTTCCGCCAATCTTGGCGCACAGCAAGCGCCAGCTCAAGCGCGAAGGCTTGGTATTCCCATTCAGATTCGGCAACTCGATCCCCGTCAGACAGTCAATGTCCCGTGCTGTCTCAAATGGTTGTCAATTGCGGTCGCACGATGGCAAAAATGCCACACATGATCAACCTTTTCTTTACATAGTGAACGAGCCGCTAACAAGTGGTTTATGACGGGTAACCAAACGTGGTTGCCTTATTCTTAATAAAAACGCCTTTACGCTGCATCTTTCTGAGGATTATCGGGATCGATACCATAATCCTTAAGCTTCCGATAAAGTGTGGATCGGCCAATACCTAGCTTCCTCGCCACTTGACTCATTTGCCCTCGATAAAACTTTAACGCGAAACGAATCAGTTCTTCCTCGACATCTGCAAGACGGCGCACATCGCCGGCTTGATTGACGCTCGGGATAGCGTTGTCAGAGGCCTCGGGACCGCGGCGTATCGTCTCGGCGACGGACGCCGCCTGGTAATCCTCAGGAAATTCAGCATCCGGATCGAGGTGCGAATTGTCGGCGACGAGCGCCAGGTGATCCACCACCTCGTAGTTCGGAAGCTGGGCGGCGATCTGCGGGAAATCTGATTCGGTCAGCTCCGGACCTTCGGCAAGCACGACGGCGCGGAAGATCGCATTTTCGAGCTGGCGGATATTGCCCGGCCAGTCATAGGCGGTCAGCAGCGCCAGCGCGCCGGCGTTGACCGTCATGCGCCGGCCGTTCTTCTGTTCACTGGAGAAGCGGTCGGTAAAGACGCGCACCAGATGCGGAATGTCTTCCTTGCGCTTGCGCAGCGCCGGAATGGTGATCGGGAAGACGTTTAGGCGATAATAAAGGTCTTCGCGGAAGTGGCCGTTCTTGACCTCTTCTATCAGATCTTTGTTCGTCGCCGAGATGAGACGCACGTTGACCTTATGCGCCGTGCGCGCGCCGACAGTCTCGATCTCACCCTGCTGAACGGCGCGCAAGAGCTTGACCTGCACTTCAAGCGGCAAATCGCCGATCTCGTCGAGGAAGATGGTGCCGCCATCGGCTTCCATGAATTTGCCGATGTGCTTTTCGGTCGCGCCTGTGAACGCGCCCTTTTCATGGCCGAAAAGAATGCTTTCGACGAGATTGTGCGGAATGGCACCGCAATTGACCGTGACGAACGGCTTGCTGGCCCGATCGCCGCCCGACTGGATGGCGCGCGCAACCAGTTCCTTGCCGACGCCCGATTCGCCTTCGAGCACGACCGGAATGTTGGACTGCGAGGCACGCTGCGCCAGATCGATGACACGGATCATCGCCGGACTTGCCGAAACGATGTCGTCGAAGCCGACGGAACCTGAGCGCGAGCGACGGCCGGCACGGGCCTTCACCTCACGCTGGTCGAGCTTCATCGCATTGGAAATGGACGTGTTGATGCGCTCCGGAGAGACCGGCTTGACAACGAAATCGAAGGCACCGGCGCGCATGGCCTGTACGACCGTTTCGATGCCGCCCTGCCCTGTCTGGACAATGACCGGTATCTGCGTGCCGAAGTCATGCAATGCTTCGAGAAACTCGAGGCCGGTCATTTCCGGCATCATCAAATCGAGCACGATGACATTGAAAAGGCCGGGATCGCGCTTCACCATCTCCAGCCCGATGCGGCCGTTTTCGGCCTGATGCACCACATGGCCGTTTCGCTCGATCGCGTTCTTGAGCAGACGGCGCTGCACGGGGTCGTCCTCGACCACGAGAATCTGCCCTGCTCCTTTGAGCTCATTGTAACCGGTCATTGTCGCCTCACTTCATGCGAAACCTTAAGGCGCACTCTGACAGAAAGGCTTGAACATCCAGTTTTGAGAAACAATTGCATTTTAACGATTGTGACCGGCCGTTTTCGTGCCGTCACAAGGCCTTTGGCATGCCTGAAACCCCTTGATGCCGGGCCTTGCCGCGCTTAGACAGTCAAACTGCTATAGAAGAGGAAGAGGAACAGCCCCATGAGACATCAGTTTGCACACGCCGATCTTTACCTTTCGGCAACGGCTTCCGCTGCAGCAGCGGACCCGGCTCTGGGCGAACTTCCAGGTTGGCGTCTGCAGGACCTCTATCCCTCTGCCACCTCCACTGCCTTCGTTTCCGATATGGAAAAAGCCGGCAAGGCCGCGTCTGATTTCGAAAACAAATGGAAAGGCAAGTTGGCCGAAGCCGCCACAAAGAAGGGCGAGGAGGGCATCGGCCAGGCGCTGAAAGAATATGAGGCCTTGGACGATATCATGGGCCGCCTCGGCTCCTTCGCCGGCCTTACCTATTTCACCGACACGTCCAACCCGGCTAACGGCAAGCTCTATGGCGACGTCCAGGCGAAATTGACCGACTATTCCGGGCGCCTGCTGTTCTTTGCTCTCGAGCTGAACCGCATTGACGACGCAGTCATCGATGCCTGCATGGCCAACGATCCGCTGGCCGGCCATTACCGCCCCTGGCTCGTCGATCTGCGCAAGGACAAGCCCTATCAGCTGGAAGACAAGCTGGAGCAGCTCTTCCTCGAAAAGTCGATGACATCAGCTGCTGCCTTCAATCGCCTCTTCGACGAGACGATGGCCGAACTGCGCTTCGAGGTCGACGGCGAGAAACTGCCGCTCGAAGTCGCGCTGAACATGCTGCAGGAAAAGGATCCGGAAGTGCGCCGCAAGGCGGCAATGGCGCTGGCCGAAACCTTCAAGACCAATATCCGCATCTTCACGCTGATCACCAATACCCTTGCCAAGGACAAGGAGATCGCCGACCGGTGGCGCGGCTTCGAAGACATTGCCGACAGCCGCCATCTGGCAAATCGCGTCGAGCGCGAAGTGGTCGACGCACTCGCCGCAGCCGTCAGGCAAGCCTACCCGCGCCTCTCGCATCGCTATTACAAGATGAAGGCGAAGTGGCTCGGCATGGAACAGATGAATTTCTGGGATCGCAACGCGCCGCTTCCGGAAACCTCGAGCGCCGTCATCTCCTGGTCTGAAGCCAAGGACACGGTACTGTCCGCCTATGGCAATTTCGCGCCGGAAATGGCTTCGATCGCCAGGCGTTTCTTCGACGAGCAGTGGATCGACGCTCCCGTCCGCCCAGGAAAGGCGCCTGGCGCGTTTGCCCATCCGACGGTCCCGTCAGCTCATCCCTATGTGCTCCTCAACTATATGGGCAAGCCGCGCGATGTCATGACGCTTGCCCATGAGCTCGGCCATGGTGTGCATCAGGTTCTCGCGAGCGCGCAAGGCGCGCTCATGTGCCAGACGCCGCTGACGCTTGCCGAAACCGCTTCTGTCTTTGGCGAGATGCTGACCTTCCGCGCACTGCTCAACCGGACGACGGACAAGCGCGAACGCAAGGCCATGCTCGCCCAGAAGGTCGAGGACATGATCAACACGGTCGTGCGCCAGATCGCCTTCTACGAATTCGAGCGCAAAGTACATACCGCCCGTAAGGCCGGCGAACTGACGGCTGACGACATCGGCGAGCTCTGGCTGTCCGTGCAGTCGGAAAGCCTCGGCCCGGCGATCAAGATCTCCGAGGGATATGAGACCTTCTGGGCCTATATCCCCCACTTCATCCATTCGCCCTTCTACGTCTACGCCTATGCTTTCGGCGATTGCCTGGTGAATTCGCTCTATGCCGTCTACCAGAAGGCGGAGGCTGGTTTTCAGGAAAAGTATTTCGAAATGCTGAAGGCTGGCGGCACCAAGCATCATTCGGAACTGCTGAAGCCCTTCGGCCTCGATGCGACCGATCCTTCTTTCTGGAGCAAGGGCCTGTCGATGATCGAGGGCCTGATCGATGAATTGGAGGCGCTGGACAAGGCGTAAGCCGCCGACGCCCTTGCCGGAAAGCCAATGGCAGCGTCCGAACCCTTCATCCTGTTCCGGGACGATACGACCGGCGAAGTCATGCTCTTCGCCGGCCCGGAAACCACGATTGTCGCCCGCACGCGCGCAGAATTCCTGCCGGCGCTCAAGCGGATGGAGGAGGCGCGAAAGGCAGGCAAGTGGCTTGCCGGTTACATGGCCTATGGGGCCGGCCATCTTTTCGAAGAAAAACTTGCCGGCTTTGCTGAGGAGAACCGGGAGACGCCGCTTTTGCTGTTCGGCGTCTTTGATGCGCCACGGCCCGACGATCATCCGCTTGCGAGACCACGGCAGCGCATCGAAAACGAAGAGTTTCTGACCGCCCCGAAGGCTGGCTGGAATTTCCCCATATATGAAGAGCGTTTCGAACGCCTGCACCGGCATCTGCGCCTCGGCGATATCTATCAGGCCAATCTGACGATGCCGATCGAAGCGCGCTGGAGCGGCGAACCACTCGCCGCCTTCTGGTCGCTGATCGACCGCCAACCGGTCAAATATGGTGCATTCGCCAATCTCGGCGGTCCAATCATTCTCTCCCGTTCGCCGGAACTGTTTTTCCGAACTGACAAAAATGGCTGGATCGAAACGCATCCGATGAAGGGCACGGCCAAGCGCGGCACAACTCCGGCCGAAGATGCCGAGATCGTTGCGGCGATGAAGGCCGATATGAAGACGCAAGCGGAAAACCGTATGATCGTCGATCTGCTGCGCAACGATATCTCGCGCATCACTGAAGTCGGCACGCTCGATGTTCCGAAACTTTTCGACGTCGAGACCTACCCGACCGTCCACCAGATGGTGAGCCACGTACAGGCAAAACTCCTGCCTGATTTGAGCATTCGCGACATTTTCGCCGCCCTTTTTCCTTGCGGCTCGATCACCGGCGCACCGAAGATGCGTGCCATGGAAATCCTGCACGAGCTCGAGGACGGCCCGCGTGATGCCTATTGTGGCGCGATCGGCATGATCGCGCCCGACGGTGCCATGCGCTTCTCCGTTGCCATCCGCACCATGACCCTCTTCGATGGCGGCAGGGCCGTCTTCAATGTCGGTGGCGGCATCGTCTTCGATTCAACGGCCGAAGCCGAATATGAGGAATGTCTGCTCAAGGCCCGCTTCGCCGTCGGCGATCAACGGATCGCCCGATGACCGATTTCTCGCTGATTGAAACGCTGCGCTGGCAACCGGATGACGGCTTCATTCGCCTGCGCCTGCATCTCGCCCGTCTTTCCCGCTCCGCCCGCCGCATCGGCTTTCCCGAGCCGCTGCACGCGGCTGCCAAATTGAAAGAAGCGGTGAAAGGCAAACACGAACCGCGCCGCGTCAGGCTGACTTTTGACCGTCAGGGTCATATCGACATCACAACGGCGCCCTTTGTCCCGCTTCCGCCCGACACCGTCTGGACCCTCCGTATCTCGAGCACCCGTCTCGATTCCGCCGACAGACTGCTACGTATCAAGACCACACGCCGTGGCATCTACGAGGCAGCACGCGCCGAGTTCACGCAGCAGCAGGCGGACGAAGTTATTCTTCTCAACGAGCGGGAAGAGGTCTGTGAGGGCACGATCACCTCTGTCTTCCTCGATGATGGCTCCGGCACTCTCACGACGCCGCCGATTTCCTGCGGTCTGCTCGCCGGTGTGTTGCGCACCGAGCTCATCTGTCAGCGCAAGGCGCGCGTCGGGCGCATCAGGCTCGACGATCTGGAGCAGGGCACGCTTTACGTCGGAAATTCGCTCCGCGGTCTGATCCGCGCTACGCTGCAAAAGGATTGATCATGTTTATCCTCTCCCTGACCTATGTGAAGCCGAACGAAGAGGCCGACAAGCACATGGAGCCGCACATGGCCTGGGTGAAGGAAGGATACGCGAAGGGCTGGTTCCTCGCCTCCGGCCGCAAGGTGCCGCGCACAGGCGGCGTCATTTTCGCCGTCGGCGGCCGCACCGAGATTGAGGCCTATGTCGCGGCCGACCCCTTCACCATCCATGGCGTCGCCGAATATGACATTACCGAAGTCGCACTGACAACCGTGACCGAGGGACTGGAATCCCTCATGCGCTGAGCCACGAACCACCCGTACTGCTCGTCAGGCTCAAAAAGGAGCGGCGATGAAACTTCCGACCTATACACCCTATGACGGCTCCGCCCGGCCCTTCACGATAGGCCTGATACCGCTCGATCCCCTCAGATGGATCGAGCCCGACAGCGACCTCGATCGCTATCTTACGGAAAAAGCGCGGCTGGCGAACGAACGCCTCGACGATATCTTCGTCGCAGAGGAGGCAACGGAAGACGCCCAGCAGGAGGCATACGATCTTCTCCTTACGCATATCGCCGAGCAGCACCCGGCGATGTACCGGCAGAACGCCTCAGATCTGCCCCCACTTTTCAAGGCCGGTTCGCTCATTCAAGACGATCTCGTCCTCATGCGCCGCAAGGCCGATGGCTGGCATCTCGTTGCTGCCCATGTCGCCTTTCCCTCTTCGTGGTCGCTACGCGAGAAATTCAGTCGCCCGATGCATGAGATCCATGCCGACGTACCGGGCTTCAGCGAAGGTACGCGCAACGCCGCGCTCATTACGCGCATCTTCGATAATCTCCAGGTTGCCAAGCCGGTCGAGCGGCTGAACTGGTCCCTCAACACCACAGCCGATCTCTTCCTCCCCATCTCAAAACATCGGCGGGCACCTTGTGCCGAAGCCTTCACACTTCAAGAGCGTTTCGTCCGCGTCGAGCGCCAGACGCTCCGCAAGCTCCCCGTGTCAGGCGATATCCTTTTCACCATCCGCATCTACATCGACCCGGTTGCTGCTCTTGCCAGGCATCCGCGGGCGGCAGAGATTGCCGCACGTTTCGCCGACCAGCTGGAAGCGCTCGATGAACGGCAGACCGCATATAAGGGCCTGACGTTGCAAAGAGACGAGCTCGCGCAGAAATTGCGGGCGTTATGCAGTGCCGATATTTGACCTTTGCAGGGAACGCTCTTTATTGTGACGCCATTTTGTGATTAGAGCCGGTCACTTCACGAGCTTCGCAGCATTTTCACATGAATTCCTTAGGCTAAAGGCCTTCGTTCCCTTCCAGCAGGAGAAAAGAATGACGGAACAGAACTATCCGGTATATGGCGAAATTACCGGTCCGATCGTTATGATCGGCTTTGGCTCCATCGGCCGTGGCACGCTGCCCCTGATCGAGCGCCACTTCAAGTTCGACAAGAGCCGGATGGTCGTCATCGACCCGCGCACGGACGATGCCCACATTCTGGAAAAGCACGGTGTCAAGCACATTCAGGCATACGTGACGAAGGATAACTACAAGGAACTGCTGAAGCCGCTGCTGACGGAAGGCGAAGGCCAGGGCTTCTGCGTCAACCTCTCGGTCGACACCTCGTCGCTCGATATCATCAAGCTCTGCCGCAAGCTTGACGTGCTCTACATCGACACCGTCGTCGAGCCCTGGCTGGGCTTTTACTTCGACAAAAACATGAAGAACGAGGAACGCACCAACTATGCGCTGCGCGAAACCGTTCGCAAGGAGAAGGCTAAAAACCCCGGCGGCACGACTGCCGTTTCCACTTGCGGCGCAAATCCGGGCATGGTGTCCTGGTTCGTCAAGCAGGCACTGCTCAACCTCGCCCGGGACATGGGTCTGAAGTTTGACGAGCCGGGCCAGGACGATCGCGAAGAATGGGCAAAGCTCATGAAGAAGGTCGGCGTCAAGGGCATCCACATCGCTGAACGCGATACGCAGCGCACCATCCACCCGAAGCCGCTCAACGTCTTCTGGAACACCTGGTCCGTTGAAGGCTTCATCTCCGAAGGCCTGCAGCCGGCCGAACTCGGTTGGGGCACTCATGAAAACTGGATGCCGAAGAACGCCAAGAAGCACAAAAAGGGCTCCAAGGCCGCTATCTTCCTGGAGCAGCCCGGCGCCAACACCCGCGTACGCACCTGGTGCCCGACGCCCGGCCCGCAATACGGTTTCCTCGTTACCCACAACGAATCGATCTCGATCGCCGACTTCTTTTCGGTAAAGGACAAGGACGGCGACGTCACCTACCGTCCGACCTGCCACTATGCCTACCATCCGGCAAACGACGCGGTCCTGTCGCTGCATGAGATGTTCGGCAACGGCGGCAGAGCACAGCCGGTCCTCCACGTTCTCGATGAGAACGAATTGGTCGACGGCGTCGACGAGCTCGGCGTACTTCTCTACGGCCATGACAAGAATGCCTACTGGTACGGTTCGCGCCTGTCGCTGGAAGAAACCCGCCGCATCGCCCCCTACCAGAATGCAACCGGCCTGCAAGTGACATCTGCCGTTCTGGCCGGCATGGTCTGGGCACTTGAAAACCCGAAGGCCGGCATCGTCGAAGCCGACGAAATGGATTACAAGCGCTGCCTCGAAGTGCAGCTCCAGTATCTCGGTCCGGTCGAAGGTCACTACACCGACTGGACTCCGCTCGACGGTCGCCCGGGCCTGTTCCCGGAAGACATCGACACCAAGGATCCTTGGCAGTTCAAGAACATCCTCGTTCGCTAAGCTCTGCTGCAATGTTTGGAAGATGCCCGCTGCAAGGCGGGCATTTTTGTAACGCCTGCTGTCTAAATGCCGGACGCCTCTGCCGAAGGCTTGCCTTCGTGGAAGGCCCGCGCCATGTTTTGCGCGAAGTTCGCGAATAGTTTCCGCTCCGAATTCGCCGGGAGAAGCCTTATGAAAATCAGAACTGGTCTCGTTCTTGCGGTTGCATCGGCAGCTCTTGCCGCCTGCGTTTCCTCCGGTCCGCGGCCCCTCCCTGTTGCATCAGCACCCGCCCCGGCCGGTGTCGAGGGAACCTGGGCTGATCCGAACGGTATCGTCTCCACATTCCAGGGCGGTACCTTCACGACGCGTACGACCGACAGCAACCAGCTTCTGGCCTCCGGCACCTATATCAAAACGTCGCCGACGCTGGTCGAAATCAACATGACCTCGCTGGTTCGCAACACCCAGTCGAAAGTCAATTGCGCTCTCGTCAGCACGAGCCAGCTGAACTGCACGTCGGATGCGGGGGCACAGTTCACCTTGACGCGTCGCAGCTAATCCGCTTCTTCGACGTTGAGCGCCGCTGCCAGCTTTTTTGCCGGCAGCCCCTTGGAAAGCGACGCCATCTCCACAGCTTCTCTCTTGCGGTTGGGCCACCAAGGTGGAAACATCCGCGCGCCGGCATCGTCAATGACGATCCACGTGAGGGATGGGCAGGATCAGGGGAAAGGATCTTGTCCCTAATTAGGAGAACAGGGATGGCGAAGTCTTTCAGCTTCGGTCTTTTGACCGCGTCTATTCTGGCGCTGAGCACAGGGGCCGCATTTGCGGATTACGAACTCAATATTCTTCATATCAACGATTTCCACTCGCGCATCGAATCGATCAACAAGTTCGATTCCACGTGCTCTGCGGAGGAAGAAGGCAAGAACGAGTGTTTTGGGGGTGCTGCGCGCCTGAAGACCGCCATCGACCAGCGCCGCCAAGCTTTGACTGGCAAGAACACGCTGCTGCTTAATGCCGGCGACAATTTCCAGGGTTCGCTTTTCTACACGACCTACAAGGGCGCAGCCGAAGCCGAAATGCTGAACCTCATGAAGTTCGATGCCATGACCGTCGGCAATCATGAATTCGACGACAGCGAGGACGGGCTCGCAACCTTCCTCGACAAGGTCCAGTTCCCCGTCGTCACCGCCAATGTCAAGGCAAGTGCTGCTTCCAAGATCGGCGACCGCGTGAAGCCATCTCTCGTGCTCGACGTCGCCGGTCAGAAGATCGGCATCGTCGGCGCCGTCACCAACGATACGCCGGAGCTTTCCTCTCCCGGCCCGAATGTAACGATTGCCGACGACGTCCAGAGCATTACGGCAGAAGTCCAGAAACTTAAGGGCGAAGGCGTCAACAAGATCATTGCGTTGACCCATGTTGGCTACCCGCGCGACCTTGCGATGATCGCCAAGATCCCCGACGTCGACGTGGTCGTCGGCGGTCACTCGCACAGCCTGCTCTCGAACACCGATCCGAAGGCGGAAGGTCCTTACCCGACGATGGTCGACAATCCCGGCGGCTACAAGGTGCCGGTGGTACAGGCAGCCTCCTACAGCAAATATCTCGGCGATCTCGTCGTCAATTTCGATGACAACGGCGTCGTCAAGGAGGCGAAAGGCGATCCAATCCTGATCGATTCTTCCTTCATGCCGGATCAGGCTGTCGCCGCGCGCATTGTCGAGCTGGCAAAGCCGATCGAAGACCTGCGCAAGAAGGTAATCGGCTCTTCCGAGGGACCGATCGAGGGTGATCGCAAGGTCTGCCGCGTCAAGGAATGCTCGATGGGCAATCTGGTGGCCGACGCCATGCTCGACCGCACCAAAAACCAGGGTGTGACCATCGCCATCCAAAACGGCGGCGGCCTGCGCGCCTCCATCGACGGCGGCGACGTCACCCAGGGCGAAGTCATCACCGTGCTGCCCTTCCAGAACACGCTTGCAACCTTCCAGCTGACCGGCGCCGATATCGTCAAGGCGCTGGAAAACGGCGTCAGCCAGATCGACCAGGGCGCCGGTCGCTTCCCACAGGTCGCCGGCCTGAAATTCTCCTTCGACCAGTCGAAACCGGCCGGCAGCCGCATCAGCGATGTGCAGGTCAAGGACGGCGACACTTTCGTTCCGATCGACAATGCCAAGACCTATAGCGTCGCCACCAACAACTTCATGCGCGCCGGCGGCGATGGCTATGTCGCCTTCAAGAACGGCCAGAATGCCTATGATTACGGTCCGGACTTGGCCGACGTGACAGCCGAATATATCGCTGCGCATTCGCCGTATAAGCCCTATACGGACGGTCGCATCACGGAATTGGCGCAGGCCGCACCTGCGCCGTCCACCGAGCCGGCTCCCGCAACGCCTGCACCGGGTCCTTCCACCGAACCGGCCCCCGCGGCGCCAGCCCCGGCACCCGCGACGCCGGCAGAACCGGCGCCTGCCGCCCCTGCCCCGGCGACAGAGCCTGCTCCGGCAGCGTCCGCACCATCGACGCCTTCGACCCACGTCATCGTTGCCGGTGATACCTTCTGGGATCTCGCCAAAACCTTCTATGGCGACGGCGCGCAATGGCGCAGATTGTCTGAGGCAAACGGCAGCCCGAACCCGCGCCATCTGCGGATCGGCGAGAAAATTCAGGTTCCCGCCAAGTAAGACGATTTGTCCCGACCATGAGAGCCGGTCCGGGGTTCCCCGGGCCGGCTTTTCTTCTTATAGGGTGAACCGTGATCGGCCGGCTGCGTATGAGCGGGCGACACACGAAAGCGCGTTGGGGCCAGAATGACAGATACTTTACTCCGCCCGGCGGACCATCCCGCCGTCAAATTCGGCAAGGTCGGCGTCCTGCTGGTCAATCTCGGCACGCCTGACGGCACCGATTATACGTCCATGCGCCGCTACCTGCGCGAATTCCTGACCGACAAGCGCGTCATCGAATGGTCGCCCTGGAAATGGTATCCGATCCTGTTCGGCATTGTCCTCAACACACGCCCGCAAAAGGTCGGCAAGGCCTATGAGACGATCTGGAACAAGGATTTGAATGAAAGCTGGCTGCGCACCTATACCCGCAACCAGTCGGACCTCATGGCCGAGCGCCTCAAGGACCTGCCAAACGTCAAAGTCGACTGGGCGATGCGCTACGGCACACCATCGATCCCCTCGCGCATCGAAGCGCTGAAGGACGAAGGCTGCGACCGCATTCTGCTCTTCCCGCTCTATCCGCAATATGCGGCCGCCACCACGGCAACCGTCAACGACAAGGCCTTCCAGAAGCTGCTCACCATGCGCTGGCAGCCAGCATTGCGCACCGTGCCGGATTATCATGACGATGAGACCTATATTGATGCGCTGGCAAAGTCCGTCGAGCGGCACCTTGCCACCCTCGACTGGAAACCGGAGATGCTGATCACTTCCTTCCACGGCATTCCGCTCTCTTATTTCCAGCAGGGCGACCCCTATTACTGCCAGTGTCAGAAGACCGGACGCCTGCTGCGCGAGCGTCTCGGATTGGCCAAAGAAAACTTCATGGTCACGTTCCAGTCTCGTTTCGGGCCGGAAGAATGGCTGCAGCCCTATACCGACAAGACCGTCGAAAAGCTGGCGCAGGACGGCGTCAAACGCATCGCCGTCATGAACCCCGGCTTCGTTTCCGACTGTCTGGAGACGCTGGAAGAGATTGCTGAACAGGCCGCCCACTCTTTCAAGCACAATGGCGGCGAGCAGTTCACGCACATACCCTGCCTGAATGACAGCGAGGGCGGCATGCAGGTGCTGGAAAAAGTCGTGCGCCGCGAGTTGTTGGGCTGGGCATGATCGACGCGAGCGTCCGATTTTCTCGCGTTTCGCAATAGAAAAAAACGCCCCGCGCCCCAGATTTAAGGAATAGCCGGCAGGCGATCGCGATCGCGTCAGGGCGCAGCTTCGACGCGAATTTGCGGCCTGACGCCTTTATTGATCTGGACGTATTTCATGACTTGGGGTTTCGGGAAATTGCTTGCCCTCGCCTGCTTGATTGTCATCGCAGGCGTCGGCTACCTCGCGTGGGAATACTATCAGCGGGGCTATGCCAACGCCCCTCCCAAAGGCATCGTCGCTCAGGTCGCATGTCAGATCCGGCTCCGTGACGTCAAGGCCAGCCATCTCAGCCCGGATGATCAGCCCTTTCTCACCAATTGCCTGATGGGCGGCTACATCACGAAGAGCGACCTGGACGATGCCGGCCTATCACCCTGATTTGACAGGCAAGGCCGTCATTCCTTCCTTGCAAAGAACGTGTTAACTCACCACGTCAGGTAAGCGGGCTTTGGGAGGAATACATGCTGCTGAGCGGTTTCGATATCGTCGTAATCGTATTGGTGATTTTCGTAATCTTGGTGCTCTTTGCGGGCATCAAGACGGTTCCGCAAGGGTATCGCTATACGATTGAGCGTTTCGGCCGTTACACGCGCACGCTGGAACCCGGACTGAACCTGATTACGCCTTTCATCGAGCGCGTCGGCGCCAGAATGAACGTGATGGAACAGGTGCTGAATGTGCCAACCCAGGAGGTGATTACCAAAGACAACGCCTCTATCTCCGCCGATGCCGTAGCCTTCTACCAGGTGCTGAATGCCGCTCAGGCCGCCTATCAGGTTTCCAATCTGGAAAATGCTATTCTGAACCTCACCATGACCAATATTCGTACCGTCATGGGCTCGATGGATCTCGACGAACTGCTCTCCAATCGCGATGCGATCAACGACCGGCTTCTGCGCGTCGTGGACGAGGCTGTGCAGCCCTGGGGCATCAAGGTCACCCGTGTCGAGATCAAGGATATCCAGCCGCCGCGCGACCTCGTCGACGCGATGGCCCGCCAGATGAAGGCCGAGCGCGAGAAGCGTGCCCAGGTATTGGAGGCCGAAGGCGCACGCAATGCGCAGATCCTGAGAGCCGAGGGCGCCAAGCAGTCCGCCATTCTTCAAGCCGAGGGCCAGCGTGAAGCCGCCTTCCGCAATGCCGAAGCCCGTGAGCGACTGGCCGAGGCCGAAGCCAAGGCGACGAAGATGGTCTCGGAAGCGATCGCGGTCGGTGACGTGCAGGCGATCAACTATTTCGTCGCGCAGAAATATACGGAAGCGCTGAGCTCGATCGGCCAGGCGAATAATGCGAAGGTCGTGCTGATGCCGATGGAGGCCTCTTCCATCCTCGGCTCGCTCGGCGGCATTGGCGCGATTGCCCGCGAAGTCTTTGGCGACGGCAACAACCCGCCGCCTCCCCCGCGTCCGCGCCCCGGTCCGGTGCGCTCGACGCCACCGGTCGCCCCGCCTCCGCCGAACCCGTTCAATCCTAATTCGGAGCGATAAGCCATGCTGGCGAAGATCGTCGGCGAACTTGGACCGTGGAGCTGGTGGGTGGCAGGCCTCGTATTGCTTGCCGCCGAAATGCTCGTGCCCGGTTTCTTCCTGGTCTGGATCGGCCTCGCCGCGCTCGGCGTCGGCGTCCTGTCGCTCCTCCTCTGGGATACCGCCTTCTGGATATGGCAGCTTCAGGCGCTTTTCTTCGCCGCGTTTGCGGTCATCTCCACGCTCATAGGCCGGCGGTTGACGCTGCGCAACAGCAAGACGGACGAACCTTTCCTCAACCAACGCGGTGCAAGCCTCGTCGGTCGCACGGCCACACTGCACGAACCGATCCGCGAAGGCCGCGGCCGCATTCGCCTCGACGATACGACGTGGCGGGTGATGGGGCCGGATCTGCCGGCTGGAACACAGGTCAGGGTCGTCTCCTGCAACGGTCGCGACCTGACGGTAGAGCCGACCTGATCAGGCGACACCGATCCGCAGCAGATCGTGGAAGTGAACAAGGCCGATCGGACGCTGGTCGTCATCAATGACGATGAGCGCACCGATCTTGTATTGCTCAAGCAGCGCCAGAGCAGCCGTCGCCAGGACTGTCGGCCTGACGGTCTTCGGCGAGCGTGTCATGATGTCGTCGACCATCAGTTCGGCGAGGTTGCGACCGAGGTTGCGGGACATGTCTCCGTCCGTGACGATACCGCAGAGCCGGCCCTCGGAATCCAGGACACCGACGCAACCGAAATGCTTGTGCGACAGAACCTTGATAGCGTCCGGCACAGAGGTGCCCTTCGCAACCAGGGGCAGGCGGTCACCGGTATGCATGATGTCGGCGACATGCATCAAGCTCGCACCGAGCTTGCCGCCGGGATGGAAGACATGAAAATCCGTCGCCGTGAAATCGCGCGCATCGAGAAGCGCGATCGCCAACGCATCGCCAACAGCAAGCTGCATCAGCGTCGACGTGGTTGGGGCCAAGCCGTTCGGACAAGCTTCTTCCTCGTTCGGAATCAGCAGCACCACGTCCGCGGCCATTGCCAACGACGATTGCGGGCTGCAGGTCAGCGCGATCAGCGGAATGGAAAAACGCCGCGTATAGGAGATGATGCTTTTCAGTTCCGCGCTTTCGCCGCCCTTGGAGATTGCCAGTACGACATCGTCGCCGGCAATCATGCCGAGATCGCCGTGATTGGCTTCGGCGGCATGAACGAAAAAGGCCGGCGTTCCCGTTGAAGCGAAAGTGGCCGCGATCTTGGTACCGATATGGCCGCTCTTGCCGACGCCGGTCACGATCACACGGCCGGAGCTTTCGCCGATCACCTCGACAGCACGTGTAAAGGGTCCTGCCAGACCATCTTCGAAGGCGCGTTCGATTGCCTCGAGGCCGCGCCTTTCGATGCTGATCGTGCGCCTGCCCGCCTCCAGCACGCTGTTTTCGATGAGTTTTACCGCTCTCCTGATCATGGCAATGCGTTAGACCTTTTCACTTTACCTGTCCACCCGACAATATTTCCCATGTATGAACACACCGCCCGCGCGGCAACGAATGGTTAACCACAAGGCTTTACCCTTGGGTAAGACTTCGAAGCATTTCAGGCGCGGATTGAATGGGCCAGGGACAACAGACGAGCAGTGTGACGCCGCTCCGCGCCAAGAGCCGTGCCGTCTCCGTTGCGGCAATCGGCCTGCTGATCGCGCCCGCTGCTTTCGCTCAGCAGGTCACATCGCAGCAGCAATCGGCAGGCACGACGAATTCCCGCACAACCGCCGTCGCCGCTGCGCAAGTCGCCGGCGCCAACGACTCGGCTGATGTCGGTGACACAGGTGATGCCACGCCCCCAATCGCCAACGCCGCTGCCGGGAGTCGGGATGCAGACATCGCGGCTTCCCCTACTCCAACGCCACAGCCCGACGACGAGATTACCGGTTCGATCCTCGACGAGGACATGCGCAGGCTGAACACCCGCGAACCGCGCCTGGACGAAACGCCGGCGCGCAAGATGCTGGAAAGCGTCTCGACGGAGCAGACGCCCGGTATCCCCCTCGGCAGCTTTGTCCTGCGTCCGAGTGTCACTCAGACCATCAACAGCGAGATCACGAAGGACGGCGGCACGAAAAAGAGCCGCGGCTTCCTCGAAACCGACATGGGTGCGACGCTGACCTCCGACTGGAGCCGGCATCAGTTGACCGTCACCTCGGAGGGCGCCTGGCAGAAGAACATTAGCGGCGAGGGTGAAGAACAGCCCTCCTTCAAGATCGATGGCGATCTGCGGCTGGATCTGACGCGCGACACCGTCGGCCACATCATCGGCGGCTATAATTTCTATCGCGAGGATACGGATGATCCGGATGCGATCACCAATGCCGATCAGCAATCCGACGTGCAGGAGTTTACTGGCGGCGCTTCTATCGAGCACGACTTCGGCATCTTGCGCGGAACGGCCGCCGTTGCAGTCTCGCGCTCGATCTATTCCGACGCCAAGCTCTCGAACGGCACGACAGTCTCTATGAGCGATCGCAACCAGACGACAGGCACGGTGCGCGGCCGCATCGGCTATGAACTCTCCCCGGCACTCATTCCGTTCATCGAAGCGTCAGTCGGCAAAACCAATTACGATGAACGCACCGATTCTGCTGGATACCAGCGTTCCGGAGATAGCTACGGCGCCAAGGGCGGCGTGCAGGTCGATATGGGCGAAAAGCTCAGGGGCGAGGTTGCTGTCGGTTATGCAACGGCCGAATTCGATGACAGCCGCCTGCAATCGATCGATACGGCAACAGTCGATGCCAGCTTGCTCTGGTCGCCGATCCGTGGAACGAATGTCAATCTCGATCTTCAAACCAGCATCCAGCCGTCGACTGCGGCCGGAGAAAGCGGTTATGTCTCGCATCAGCTGACGACGACCGTCGATCACCAACTGCGCGACAATCTGGTAACGACAGTCATCGGCGGCGTAACGCTGCGGAACTATCCGAGCGGCAGCACAATAAGCGACGAGACGGTTTACACCGCCTCGACTGGTCTCACTTGGAACATCAATCGCTACCTCGACTTCACCAGCACGCTTGGCTACGAGCTGACAAGCCGTGAGGAAGGCGACGACTCGCAGCAATGGCGAGCCGGCGTCGGTCTCAAATTGAAGCGCTGAGAAACCTTACGTCAGGCGAGCGAGCAGGTTCTTGAAGCCGCCTTCGACGCTCGGACGGATATCCGCACGCTCAAGGGCGAAGGCAACGTTGGCCAGGATGAAACCATCCTTGGCGCCACAGTCGTAAGTCTCACCCTTGAAGTGGTAGCCTGCGAAATTCTGCTCCTTGAGCAGCTTCAGCATGCCGTCGGTGAGCTGGATCTCGTTGCCGGCGCCCCGCTCCTGGGTTTCCAGGATTTTGAAGATCTCCGGCTGCAGGATGTAACGGCCATTGATGAAGAAGTTGGAAGGAGCTGTGCCCTTGGCTGGCTTTTCGACCATGCCGGTGATGCGGAAGCCTTCGCCGATGGCTTCGCCAACGCCGACGATACCGTATTTATGTGCCTGATCGGGAGCGCATTCCTCAACGGCGACGATGTTGCCGCCACTGTGTTCGTAAAGATCGATCATACCCTTCATGCAGCCCTTCTGATCCTTCATGATCATGTCGGGCAGAAGCAGTGCGAAAGGCTCGTCGCCGACAATCTCGCGGGCGCACCATACGGCGTGGCCGAGGCCGAGCGGCTCCTGCTGACGGGTGAAGCTCACCGTGCCTGCCTTGGGAAGCTGTTGCTGCAGCAGGGTGATTTCCGCCTTCTTGGCGCGCTCCTTGAGCGTCTGCTCAAGTTCGAAATGAATATCGAAGTAATCTTCGATGACATGCTTATTGCGACCAGTAACAAAAACGAGGTGTTCAATGCCTGCTTCAAGTGCTTCGTCGACGACATACTGAATGATTGGTTTGTCGACGACAGTCAGCATTTCCTTCGGGACCGCTTTTGTAGCAGGAAGAAACCGCGTTCCCAGACCTGCGACCGGAAATACTGCCTTGCGTACTTTCTTATTCAGAGTCACACCGACCTCCTGTTTTGACTATACCGTTTTTAATGAAACGCTACATCGATTTGAACTAGTATAGAATTGCTACGGTTTTGCAAATGGTGACTGGACCGGCCGTCCATGGTAAAGAATTTGTTGACTCCGTTCCTGTAATTTCGGCGTAGGACGGACATGACGTACCGCCCAGGCTAAAACTGAAGATGACGGATACGACTGCCGATGACCCAGAAATACACAAACTCCCTTCGTGGTCTTGCTCTCGCCATCGTTGTCGCCACCGCGGCTGGATTGGCCCCCAATAACGCAAATGCGGATGCCCGGTTCCAGAACTGGATCGCGGACTTCTACCAGACTGCCGCACAGAGTGGCATCAGTAAGGCAACCTACCAGAAAGCCTTTTCTGGGGTAACCGAACCCGATCCGACCGTACTCGAAAAGGCAACCTATCAGCCTGAATTCACGTCGAAAATATGGGATTACGTGGATTCCCGCGTCAACCCCTACACTGTGGAAATCGGCCGCAAAATGGCCATCAAGCACGCCAAGACGCTCGACGCCATTCAGCGTCATTTCGGCGTAGACAAGTCGATTCTGCTCGCCATCTGGTCGATGGAATCAAACTACGGCGCAGTACTCGCTAAAGATGAGCGCCTTCACTACGTTCCGCGCGCACTCGCAACGCTTGCCTATGCCGATCCCAAACGCGCCAAATACGCCAAGAAGCAATTGATTGCAGCTTTGAAGATCCTGCAGAGCGGCGACGTGCCCGCCAAGGATTTAACCGGCTCCTGGGCTGGTGCCATGGGCCACACCCAGTTCATTCCGACCAGCTATCTTCTCTATGCGGTCGATGCGGATGGTAACGGCCATCGCGATATTTGGAATTCTGTGCCCGATGCACTGGCGACCTCTGCCAATCTTCTGATGAAGAATGGTTGGGACACGGGCAAGACCTGGGGCTATGAGGTCGTGGTCCCGGCATCTGCGGCAAAGCAGGTGGGCAAGACGTATACGCTTGCGCAGTGGGCAGCGCTTGGTCTGAAACGTCCGAGCGGCAAGCCTTTCAAGGATGGCGACACGCGCGCCATGCTGAAGATGCCGGCCGGCACGGATGGCCCGGGCTTCCTGATGACGGGCAACTTCTTCACCATCAAGAACTACAATGCCTCCGACAGCTATGCGCTCGCCGTCGGCCTGCTTGCCGACCAGATTTCAGGCTACGGCGGCATGCAACAGCGGTGGCCACGTCCAGAAGGCGCGCTCGACATCACCGAGAAGTTCGAGCTGCAGACACGTCTGAAGACGCTCGGCTATTATAGCGGCGATGTCGACGGCAATTTCGGGTCCGGCTCAAAGGCCGCAATCGCCGCAGTGCAAGAGCGTTTCGGCCTGCAGCCGGATGGTGAGCCATCGCTTTCGCTCCTCCACGCGCTGCGGCGCTAGAGGGCCCTGCGTCCCATCGCACGCACAAGGATGCTCTAACTCTTTGAATCTACGTATCAGGTCTTCCGAAAATCGATTCCGATTTTCTGCCGGATACTGTAGAAGCGGGAAAAGCGTGATCTAGATAATGATGTGGAGTGGACGGAAAGCCGCCGCCTATGCAAGATGCCCGGCGGATGCGGAACTGCCCTATGACGAAGAAAATTGACCGAACCCAATGGATTCGCAGGCTCACACTCGCCGCAGCCACGCTTAGCCTTTGCCTTGGTCCGATGGTACCGGCGCATTATGCCGAGGCGCAGGAGCTTCGTTATCAGCGCCGCTCCATCCTCGATTTCCTTCTCGGACGTCGTTACATCGACGAAGAGCCGCAGCCGGAAATGAGAGACCAGCCGAGACGGCAGCAACCGCGCCGACGCCCACCGGTAGCGCAGAAGGCTATCACCCCGACGCGCACCATGCCCGTGGCACCTGCTGAGCCCGTCGTTCAAAAACTGGATAGCGCCCAGAAAATCCTTGTTGTCGGCGACTTTCTCGCCGGTGGCCTGGGTGACGGCCTCACCGCCGCCTTCGAAACCTCCCCCGGTGTTGTGGTCGAAGCCCGCAGCAACGTGTCTTCCGGCCTCGTACGCGACGATTACTACAACTGGCCCGGCGAACTGCCGAAAATGATCGACGAGTTGAAGCCGGCAATGGTCGTCGTCATGATCGGCGCCAACGATCGCCAGCAGATGGTGACTGATGCCGGCAAGGAAAAATTCCGCACCGACGGCTGGTTTACCGAATATCAGCGCCGCGTGCTCGCCTTCGGCAAGGAGGTCACGAACCGCAAGATTCCGTTGCTTTGGGTTGGGCTTCCCGCCTTCGAGCCCGATTCGATGACGGCGGATGCCGTGCAGATGAACCAGCTCTATCGCAACCAGACGGAGAGCATTGGCGGCGAATTCGTCGATATCTGGGACGGCTTTGTGGATGAGAACGGTAAGTTCATCGTCACGGGCTCTGATATAAACGGCCAGCAGGTGCGCCTGCGCACGACTGACGGCATCAATCTGACGCAGGCCGGCCGCCGCAAACTCGCCTTCTATGTCGAAAAGCCGGCGCGCCGCATTCTCGGCACTCAGGCAAGCCCCGATCTCGTGCGCCTCGACTCCGGCAACCTGCCGGCACTGACGCTGCCCGCCAATCCGGTGGAGCATACGCAGCCGATCAGCCTCTCCGATCCCAATCTCGATGGCGGAGCGGAATTGCTTGGGGCGAATACAACCTCGCCCGCCACACTGACGAAATCACCACGTGATCTGTTGGTGGAACGAGGGGAGATGGCACCGGCACCGGCGGGCCGCATCGACGACTACCGTATGCCGATGCTCAAGACGACAGCTGATGTTTCCGTGAAATGAGAAAGGCCGGCTAGAGCGCCGCGCATCCAACCGGACGCATAGAGGGCGCTCTCCCCTCCTTCCATCTACGCACCACGCTTCGCAAAAACCGATTCCGGTTTTTTCGGGCCGATGTTGTCGTGTGGTCCTGCCTGGTTTCAGGCCTACTTAGCTGTCGTCTGTGGCCAGGTCAGGTAATAGAAGTCGGCGCCGATCTGGCCGAAATAGGCATTGCTGTTATCGACCTGATCCACATAACGATCGCCCTGCTTGATGAACGACGCATCATCGCCGCGCTTCAGATGGGCGTTGAGGAAATCGCTCCAGCCGCTGGCCTCGATATCGGTGCCCGGCTTGCTGTCGGTATCGGCTTCACCAGGGTTGTCGACATCCCAGGCGGTGATGGAAACACCTTGCGTCGGATCGGAGATCGTCAGCGTGCCGTTCTCGAGAGCGGCCAGCATGTCATGCGCCGTGCCATTCGTCCCTTCCTGCTGGGCCGCCTCTTCAAGCTGCTTCTTCAGCATGGCCATGAAGGAAGAACTCGTCACATCAGGATTGTCGCCCGATGTGTCGGTCGCCTCGTCGGTCTGGTCGTTCTGCGCCGAAAGCGTATCGAGCAGGCTTGCAAGCGCATTGTTGGAAAGCAGTGACGACGTGTCCGGATCCAGACCGTAGCTGCTGAGAATACTGGCAGCGCTGGAGGAATCGCCGGCACTCTGACTGCTGTCGTCATCAGAGCCGCGAAGGTTCTTCAGGGCATATTGGGCTGATATCAGCCGCGTACTGTCGATTGCGGAAACCATAGTTTGTCCTTTGCGATAGTCCGCAGCGGCCATGTCCCTTGCGCCGCGGCCAACGGTGAAACGCCTTACGACTGAACGGCGGGGCATGTCCGGCCAATCGCCACAGGCCGGTTGGGCCTGCATACACAAGGAGGCTGCCGTTCGGGAATTGCATGAGGCTTGCCTCAAGCACAGACGCGTCAAGCGGTCGCACCACGAAAAACTCCGCCGGAATACGGCGGAGTTCAACGTCTGGTTAATTATTCAAGTAGATCAGCGCGGTAGAACCGTCGAGCCCATCAGCGCCTCGTCGATGGCGCGAGCAGCCTGACGGCCTTCGCGAATTGCCCAGACGACCAGAGACTGGCCGCGGCGTACGTCGCCTGCCGTCCAGAGCTTGTCGACCGAGGTCTTGTAATCGCGATCGTTGGCGACAACGTTGGTCGAGCCGCGCTTGTCGACATTGAGCGTCAGCTTGCCCTCAAGTTCCTTCAGCACGCTGTCGTTGAACGGGCCGCTGAAACCGATGGCGATGAAGGCAAGATCGGCCTTGATGACGAATTCCGTTCCCGGAACTGGGCGACGGCGTTCATCGACTTCGCAACACTTCACACCGGTGAGCACGCCGTCTTCGCCGATGAATTCGAGCGTCGCAACCTGGAATTCGCGAACCGCGCCTTCGGCCTGAGAGGAGGAGGTACGCATCTTCGTTGCCCAGAACGGCCAGACGGCGAGCTTGTCTTCCTTTTCCGGCGGCTGCGGACGAATGTCGAGCTGCGTCACCTTGACGGCGCCCTGGCGGAAGGCCGTGCCGACGCAGTCCGACGCCGTATCACCGCCACCGACGACCACGATGTGCTTGGCGCCCGCAAGGATCGGATCCGACGGCCAGCCGGTGCTGTCGATATTCTCTCGGCCGACACGCTTGTTCTGCTGCACGAGGTAGGGCATCGCGTCATGAACACCGGCGAGACCGGTGCCCGGGATACCGGCTTCGCGCGGCGTCTCCGAACCACCGCAGTAAAGCACCGCATCATAGTCGGCCAGAAGCTGCTCGACCTTGACGTCGACGCCGACATTGACGCCGCAATGGAAGGTCACGCCTTCACCCTTCATCTGCTCGACGCGACGGTCGATGAAGTTCTTCTCCATCTTGAAGTCCGGAATGCCATAGCGCAGCAGACCACCCGGCTTCGTTTCGCGCTCGTAGACATGCACATCGTGGCCAGCGCGGCCGAGCTGCTGAGCGGCCGCCATGCCAGCGGGACCAGAGCCGATGATCGCAACCTTCTTGCCGGTATGGATCGTCGCCGGCTGCGGGCGGATGAAGCCCAGCTCGTAAGCTTTATCGGCAATCGCCTGCTCGACCGTCTTGATGGCGACCGGTGCATCTTCGAGGTTCAGCGTGCAGGCCTCCTCACAGGGAGCCGGGCAGACGCGGCCGGTGAATTCCGGGAAGTTGTTGGTCGAATGCAGGTTCTGAATCGCCGCTTCCCAGTTGTTGTTGTAGACGAGGTCGTTCCAGTCGGGAATCTGGTTATGCACCGGGCAGCCGGTCGGCCCATGGCAATAGGGGATGCCACAGTCCATGCAGCGAGCCGCCTGCTTCTGCACTTCCGGGTCCGACATCGGGATTGTGAATTCGCGGAAATGCCGGATGCGATCCGACGCCGGCTGATACTTCGCCACCTGCCGATCGATTTCCAGGAAACCTGTTACCTTACCCATATTTTCGTCCCTTACCCTCATGACCGCCTCGCCCGCGGCCAGTTGTCTGCTCAGCCTCGATCGTGGAGGCAGGTTGTTTGTTTTGACCGTCATTCGAACATATCCCTGATTTCCATCCGCGCGCTGGCGCAAGCTCCAAGCTTGCTGCTGATCGTCGCTGAGTCATTGAGATATTTCAGTCATCCGCCACGCGCTGTTGAGGCGTGGCGGATTGTTCGGTGCAATTACTCGGCAGCGATGCCCATCCGGCTGCGCTCCATTTCCTCAAGCGCACGGCGATATTCGACCGGCATGACCTTGCGGAATTTCGGGCGATAATCGGCCCAGTGCTCAAGGATCTCCTTGGCACGGGTAGAGCCCGTGTAGTGCAAGTGGTTGGAGATCAGCTGGTAGAGGCGCTCCTCGTCGTGGCGCGTCATGTCACCGGAGACGTCGACGCGTCCCTTGTGCATGAGGTCGCCGCCGTGATGATGCAGCTTCTCCAGCATGTCGTCTTCTTCCGGCACCGGCTCGAGCTCGACCATGGCCATGTTGCAGCGGCTGGCGAAATCACCAGCCTCGTCGAGAACATAGGCCACGCCGCCGGACATACCGGCCGCAAAGTTGCGACCCGTTCCGCCAAGCACAACAACCACGCCGCCCGTCATATATTCGCAGCCATGGTCGCCCACGCCTTCGACAACGGCGATGGCGCCGGAGTTGCGAACCGCGAAGCGCTCGCCCGCAACACCGCGGAAATAGCACTCGCCTTCGGTCGCACCGTAGAGCACCGTATTGCCGACGATGATCGAGTTCTCAGCAACGATCTTCGAGTTCTCCGGCGGACGGATAATGATCTTGCCGCCGGAAAGACCCTTGCCGACATAGTCGTTGCCGTCGCCAATCAGGTTGAAGGTGACGCCACGGGCCAGGAACGCGCCGAAGCTCTGGCCGGCCGTACCTTTCAGGGTGACGTTGATCGTGTCTTCCTTCAGGCCGCGATGGTTGTAGCGCTTGGCCACTTCGCCGGACAGCATGGCACCGGCGGAGCGGTCGACGTTCTTGATATCAACCTCGAAGGCAACGGGCGTCTTCGACGCCAGGGCCGGTTCGGCAGCTGCAATCATCTTGCGGTCGAGAATGTCGTCGATCGGGTGCTTCTGGCGCGTCGTCCAGTAGGTCTCTTCCTTCGGTGCATCGACCTTGTGGAAGATCTTTGCGAAGTCGAGCCCCTTGGCTTTCCAGTGCGCCAGCATCTCATCCTTCTCCAGCAGTTCCGAAGCACCAATGATGTCATCGAGCCTGGTGAAGCCGAGGGAGGCGAGAATCTCGCGCACTTCGTTGGCGACGAAGAAGAAGTAATTGATGACGTGCTCGGGCGTGCCCTTGAAACGCTTGCGCAGCACCGGATCCTGCGTCGCAACACCGACCGGACAGGTATTGAGGTGGCACTTGCGCATCATCACGCAGCCGGCAGCAATCAGCGGAGCCGTTGCGAAGCCGAACTCGTCTGCACCGAGCAGCGCGCCGATGACGACGTCGCGGCCGGTCTTCAGACCACCGTCGACCTGCAATGCGACACGCGAGCGCAGACCGTTCAACACCAGCGTCTGCTGGGTTTCGGCAAGGCCGATTTCCCAAGGACTTCCCGCATGCTTCAACGAGGTGAGCGGCGAAGCGCCGGTACCGCCGTCAAAACCGGCAACCGTGATGTGGTCGGCGCGCGCCTTGGCAACACCGGCGGCAACCGTGCCGACGCCGACTTCCGAGACGAGCTTGACCGAAACATCAGAGGTCGGGTTGACGTTCTTCAGGTCGTAGATCAGCTGCGCCAGATCTTCGATCGAATAGATGTCATGGTGCGGCGGCGGCGAAATCAGGCCGACGCCCGGCGTCGAGTGACGGGTCTTGGCGACAACGGCATCGACCTTATGGCCCGGCAGCTGACCGCCTTCACCGGGCTTGGCGCCCTGCGCGACCTTGATCTGGAGCACGTCAGCATTGACGAGATATTCCGTCGTCACACCGAAGCGGCCGGATGCGATCTGCTTGATGGCAGAACGCTCAGGGTTCGACGAACCATCCTGAAGCGGCATGTAGCGGTCGCTCTCCTCGCCGCCTTCGCCAGTGTTCGACTTGCCGCCGATCCGGTTCATGGCGATTGCCAGCGTCGTATGCGCCTCGCGGCTGATCGAACCGAAGGACATGGCGCCTGTGGAGAAACGCTTGACGATATCGATCGCCGGCTCGACGCTATCGAGCGGCACAGGCTTGCGGCCGAGAGCGTCAGCACTCTTGATCTTGAAGAGGCCGCGGATCGTGTTCATGCGCAGTGCCGACGTGTTCACCATATCTGCGAATTCGCGGTAGCGATCCTCGGCATTGCCGCGTACCGCGTGCTGCAGGGCAGCCACGGCATCCGGTGTCCAGGCATGGCTTTCGCCACGCATACGGTAGGCATATTCGCCGCCGATATCGAGCGTGCTGGCGAGGATCGGGTCGCGGCCGAAGGCTGATTTATGACGAGCGACCGTCTCGCGGGCGATCTCTTCCAGACCGACACCTTCGATGGTCGTCGCCGTGCCGAAGAAATACTTGTCGACGAATTCCGACTGCAGGCCGATCGCATCGAAAATCTGCGCGCCGCAATAGGACTGATAGGTCGAAATGCCCATCTTGGACATGACCTTCAGAATGCCCTTACCGACAGCCTTGATATAGCGATAGACGACTTCGTTGGCGTCGACCTCCTTCGGGAATTCGCCCTTGGCATGCATGTCGAGCAACGTGTCGAAGGCGAGATAGGGGTTGATCGCTTCGGCGCCGTAACCAGCCAGCAGGCAGAAGTGATGAACTTCGCGCGGCTCGCCGGTTTCGACGACGAGACCGACCGAGGTGCGTAGCCCCTTGCGGATCAGGTGATGGTGCACGGCAGCGGTTGCAAGCAGCGCAGGAATCGCGATGCGGTCAGGCCCGATTTGGCGATCGGACAGCACGATGATGTTATAGCCGCCCTTGACCGCGGCTTCCGCGCGCTCGCAGAGACGGTCGAGCATTTCTGGCATGCCTTCGGCGCCACGCTCCACATCATAGGTGAAGTCGAGCGTCTTGGTGTCGAAGCGGTCTTCCGTATGGCCGATCGAGCGGATCTTTTCGAGATCGCCATTGGTCAGGATCGGCTGACGCACTTCGAGCCGCTTGGCGTTCGCCATGCCTTCATGGTCGAGGATATTGGGACGCGGGCCGATGAACGAGACGAGGCTCATGACGAGCTCTTCTCGGATCGGATCGATCGGCGGGTTCGTCACCTGCGCGAAGTTCTGCTTGAAATAGGTATAAAGCAGCTTCGACTTCTCGGACATGGCCGAAATCGGCGTATCGGTGCCCATCGAGCCGATCGCTTCCTGGCCCGTCGTCGCCATCGGCGACATCAGGATCTTGGTGTCTTCGGTTGTGTAGCCGAAGGCCTGCTGGCGATCGAGCAGCGAAACGTCGCGGCGAAGCGCGCGCGGCTCGACCGGCTTCAGCTCTTCGAGGATGAGCTGCGTGCGGTTCAGCCAGCTGCGATAGGGATGGGCGTTGGCAAGCTGCGCCTTCACTTCATCGTCAGAGATGATGCGGCCTTCTTCCATGTCGATCAGCAGCATCTTACCCGGCTGCAGGCGCCACTTCTGAATGATGTTTTCTTCCGCGACCGGCAGCGTACCGGCTTCCGACGCAAGGATGACGCGGTCGTCATTGGTGACAAGGTAACGGGCCGGACGCAGGCCGTTGCGGTCGAGCGTCGCACCGATCTGCTTGCCGTCGGTGAAGGCGACCGCAGCCGGTCCGTCCCACGGCTCCATCAGAGCGGCATGATATTCGTAGAATGCCTTGCGCTCCGGCGACATGGACTGGTTGCCAGCCCATGCCTCGGGGATCAGCATCATAACGGCATGTGAGAGCGAATAGCCGCCGCGCAGAAGGAATTCGAGCGCGTTGTCGAAGCAGGCCGTGTCCGACTGACCTTCATAGGAAATCGGCCAGAGCTTGGAGATATCCTCGCCGAAGAGCGGAGACGAAACCGAAGCCTGACGCGCCGCCATCCAGTTGACGTTGCCCCGCAACGTGTTGATTTCGCCGTTATGGGCGACCATGCGATACGGGTGCGCGAGCTTCCAGGACGGGAAGGTATTGGTAGAGAAACGCTGGTGCACGAGAGCGACCGCGCTTTCGAAGCGCGGGTCCGACAAATCCTTATAATAGGCGCCGACCTGATAAGCCAGGAACATGCCCTTGTAGACGACCGTCGTGCTGGACAGCGACACCGGATAGAAGTTGCTCTCCTCGCCGTCGAACTCATCATAGATGCGGTTGGAGATCACCTTGCGGACTGTGAAAAGCCGGCGCTCGAATTCGTCATTCGTCGCAGCATCTTTGCCGGCTCCGATGAAGATCTGCACATGATGCGGCTCGGTCGCGGCAATTGCCGGCGCCTTTGACAGAGATGAATTATCGACCGGCACATCGCGGAAGCCGAGGAAAACCTGGCCTTCTTCAGTGATGACGTCCTTGATCACCTTCTTGAAGTGCTCGATCTGCTTTTCATCGCGCGGCATGAAGATATGGCCGACACCGTATTCACCAGCCTTCGGCAGGGTAATGCCCTGCTTGGCCATTTCCTCTCGGAAGAAGCTGTCGGGAATCTGCACGAGAATGCCCGCACCGTCACCCATCAGCGGATCGGCGCCGACGGCACCGCGATGCGTCAGGTTTTCGAGAATGAAGAGACCGTCCTTGACGATCTGATGCGACTTCTGACCCTTCATATGTGCGACGAAACCGACGCCGCAGGCGTCATGTTCATTGCGCGGATCGTAAAGCCCCTGTTTTTTCGGCATGCCGGAGGCAAATTTACGCGTATTGGCCGTTGCACGCACGTTTGCTGCTGCGAACTGGTCAATACCCGTGGATGGCGTCATCTTCGTCATCGTCTTCCTCCTGTCGAAGCCCGCGGGGCCTGCGGGCGGCTTTTGGGTCGCACCCCGCACCCTTAAAGATAGGTGCGGCGCATGACAGCGCTGTTGCATTGTGAAGATCCGGTCGCTGACGCCTGCTTTTCAAGGAAAGCAAACCGTCGCGTTCCGCGCCTGCCATTCGCCTTCGCGCGCCGCCATGTGAAGGCTCGGCACTCGAAGGAACTATAGCGTGAAAGCCGCTCTGCGCTAGGGCTTTCGGCGCCTCTTCGGCCGAGAAGGCCAAAATAGGACAGCAACCCTGTCCTAGTTCATCAGTTCAATGACAGAAACAATCTCAGTCCGCAAGAGCGCCCTCTTAAAAAAATGTCAATTTGCGACTGAAGATTGCCAGATCGACCAAAATGGCGACATAAAATTACCCTGCACCTTGTAATTTTGTTTTATTGATTGCGCAGTTCAATTTTTGTGATGCATCTAGGTTTCCTCCCTTGATCCTGTGAAGCTTTGGCGTAATGTCCGTTCCCGAACCTCCCGCCCCATCATTTTCAATGGTTTCCTCTATGATTTTTGCTTCCGATAACTGGGCTGGCGCCCATAAATCCATTGCCGAACGTCTGCTCGCCGAATCCGACGGTTTTGCCGCCGCTTACGGCAACAGTGATCTCGACAGACGAGTGGAAACCCGCTTTTCCGAAATCTTCGAGTGCGAGGTTTCGGTCTTCTTTGTTGCGACCGGCACCGCTGCTAACTCCCTGGCGCTGGCGAGCGTCCAGCGCCCCGGCGGGATCACCTTCTGCCATTCGGAAGCCCATGTGATCGAGGATGAATGCGGCGCACCGGAATTCTTCTCCGGCTCGGCCCGTCTCGTGGCCGTCGACGGTGAAGCCGGCAAGATCGATCCGTCCAAGCTTTCCGCAAAGATCGCGCACTTCCCTGAGGATGCCCTCCGCCATGGCCGCGCCAGCGCTGTGACCATCACGCAATCGACCGAAATCGGTACCGTTTATTCCCTGCCGGAAATCGGCGAGATTTCCACGATCGCGAAGAAACGAGGGCTGCCCCTGCACATGGATGGTGCGCGCTTTGCCAATGCGCTCGTCGCGCTGAAAGCAACACCTGCCGAAATGACCTGGAAGCGCGGCGTCGACATCCTTTCCTTCGGCGGTACGAAGAATGGCTGCTGGTGCGCAGAAGCGATCGTCTTCTTCAGTCCGGATCAGGCAGAGGAAATGCATTTCATCCGCAAGCGTGCCGCCCAGCACTTCTCCAAATCGCGTTTTATCGCGGCCCAATTCGAGGCCTATTTCGAGAATGGCCTCTGGCTCGATCTCGCCCGCCATTCCAACAGTATGGCAGACCGCCTGCGCGCCGGTATCGGTGCCAGCAATTCCGCCCGCCTCGCCTGGCCGACAGCCTCGAACGAAGTCTTCGCTGTCATTCCGAAGTTCGCGGCGAAAACAGCAGAGGACAGGGGCGCGAAGTTCTACGAGTGGCCAATCCCGGCCGGCATGCCGGATCTGGTTTCGGAAGGCGAAACGCTCATTCGTCTGGTCAGCAGCTTCGCCACAACGGAAGCCGATGTTGACGGCTTCCTGAAGTGCCTGGCGGTCTGATTTTCGAAAGCGCCGGACGCCTGCGCACGAGAACGTGCGTTCCAGTCTCTTTTGGAACAAAGCCTGTTTCTTCGAACGAAATCCCGCCGGAACGGCGGGATTTTTGCACTCAGGTCGAGCGCAGCCCCCTGACCTTCTTCAAAATATCCTCCGAAAGGGCCGCCACCAGCGCCTGGTCGGCTCCCTTGCGCGGCACCAGCACGAATTCGACATCCTCGAGCCCCGGCAATCGGCCCGGCGCGATTTCCTTCAGACCCGATGGCGCCATGCTGCGTGGCTGCACCAGCACCCCCATGCCGGCGCGGGCAGCAGCAGTCAGCCCGCTCAAACTGCCGCAGGTGCAGACTATGCGCCAGGCAACACCGTGGCGACCAAGCGCCTCCAGCGCGATGGCGCGCGTAACGCTCGGCGGCGGAAAGGCGATCAACGGCAATAGATCGGAGGCAAGCACGTGCTCCGGGTCACGTGCCAGCCAGACCAGCGGCTCACGATAGACGAGCCTTCCGTGTTCATCGCCGAGCCTGCGTTTGGCAAGCACGAGGTCGATCGCTCCCGCATCCTGCATTTCGTAGAGCACGCCAGAAAGAGCGACCGTCAGTTCCAGATCGACCGAAGGATGCGAACGGACGAAATCCTCCAACACCGCCGGCAACTGGCTCGTTACAAAGTCCTCGGAAACACCGAGCCGCAGCCGTCCTCGCAAGCTGCCGCCTTTGAACAGCGACTGCACCTGCCCCTCGATCGACAACATGGCGCGCGCATGCGACAGCAGGGACTCACCATCTCCGGTCAGCACCACCTTGTGCGTGTCCCGCTCAAGCAGCCGGCGCCCGAGCGAAGTTTCCAGCCTCTGGATGTGCTGGCTGACCGTCGACTGCCCGAGACCCAGCCTCTCGGCGGCGAGCGTGAAACTTCCCATCTGCTCGACGGTTACGAAACTGCGTAGCTGCGATAGATCCAGCATGGTCGTGATCCAGATTTACGATAACTGTTATTCCTTGCATCCTGGATCATAATGAGCGACAGAACAATGATTCATTTATTCCAGCGAGACTGCCATGCGCCGCTTTTTGCCTGACACATTCACGATCCTGCTCGTCTGTACCGTCATCCTCGCCTCGATTTTCCCGGCAAGCGGCACTTTTGCCAGCTGGTTCGGCGTAGCGACCGATATCGCTATCGCACTGCTCTTCTTCCTGCATGGCGCGCGCCTCTCGCGTGATGTCGTCATCGCCGGCCTGCTGCACTGGCGCCTGCACCTGGTGATCCTGCTGGCGACCTTTGGCGTCTTCCCGATCCTTGGCCTCGCCATGGGCCTCATTCCGGATTCGATCCTGCCGCAGCCGCTTTATCTCGGCATTCTCTTCCTCTGCGTGTTACCATCGACGGTGCAGTCTTCAATTGCCTTCACGTCAATGGCCGGCGGCAATGTACCGGCAGCAATCTGCTCAGCCTCGGCCTCCAACATCTTCGGCATGTTCCTGACGCCGCTGCTCGTCGGCCTGCTCTTCTCGGTCGGCGGCCATGGCGGCTTTTCTTTCGATGCGCTTCAGCAGATTCTGCTCCAGCTTCTCGCGCCTTTCATCGTCGGCCAGATCCTCCAGCCCTGGATCGGCGACTGGATCCGCTCCAAAAAGAAAATCCTGATGCCAGTCGACCGCGGCTCAATCCTTATGGTCGTCTACCTGGCTTTCTCGACGGCTGTCGTCGAAGGACTGTGGCACACCTTCTCGATCGGCGATATCGCCGCGGTCATCATTGCCGACATGCTGTTGCTGGCCCTCGTTCTCGTGCTCACCATGTATGGCAGCCGCTGGCTTGGTTTCAACAAGGCCGACGAGATCACCATCACCTTCTGCGGCTCGAAAAAGAGCCTGGCAAGCGGCGTCCCGATGGCAAACGTCATCTTTGCCGGCCAGTCGATCGGCGCGATCGTGCTGCCGCTGATGCTGTTTCACCAGATCCAGCTGATGGTCTGCGCCGTCATTGCCCAGAAATATGCCGCGGCCGCAGCCCGCCGCGCTACGGAAAAAGAACTCGAAGAAGCCGCAAGCCCGGCATGATCGAGTAAAACGACCTCAAACAAAAACGGCGCCATTTCGGGCGCCGTTCTATTTGATCCGTAGGAAAGCGGATTAGTTGTTGACGACCTGTGCCTCAATCGCCTTCGGAGCTTCAACGGGCTCAGCGGCAATAGCGATCTTGCGGGGCTTCAGAGCCTCCGGGATGCTGCGCAGGAGGTCGATGTGAAGGAGGCCGTTCTTCAGCGAAGCGGCGGTTACTTCGACATGGTCGGCAAGCTGGAAGCGGCGCTCGAAGGCGCGCTTGGCGATGCCGCGATACAGGTACTCGCTGGCATCGGCATTTTCCTCGCGCTTTTCACCCTTCACGGTGAGCGCGTGGGCATGCGATTCGATCGCGAGTTCGGTCTCATCGAAGCCGGCAACGGCCATGGTGATGCGATAGGTATTCTCACCGGTCCGCTCGATATTGTAGGGCGGATAGGTCGGAACCTGGTCCGGCTGGGAAAGGCTGTCGAGCATCGTAAAGAGACGGTCGAAGCCGACGGTGGAACGATAAAGGGGAGAGAAGTCTACGTGACGCATAATGTCCTCCTAGGGAAGCGACGTGTTGCGATAAGATGCCTGAAAACCCCATTCTTGGCAGCTTCAGGACGGTTGCGCGGACCCTTCTGGCGTCCGCAAAGTTCAGATGGGGATGGCTTTCCGGGACTTCAAGCCCCTCTTGAAATCGTTGGAATTCTTGCGTGAACCCCGCATGAACGGCAGGTTCGGCGAAGGTTCAGACGCCGCTCGCTACAGATAGACGCATCGGGTGACATTGGCCCGAAGGCTGGAGTGTATCGTCCCTTCTTCTTCAGCCTCAATTCGGCCGGCGCGAGCCTCTCAGCTCCGCCGGCCTCTTTTCTTCAGGCATAAAGCCCCGCAAGCTGGTCCTGCGTCGCATCCAGCCTGTCTGCTCCGGCAACATCCTGATGGCTGAGCATGAGAGCACTGACGATGCGCGACAGTGCCGCTGAATCACCGCTTGAAAATATGAAAAAATGGCTGCCCTTGTCCTTGCCGCCACTGTTGGAGGGCGGCACTTCGGCAACGATGGAACCGCCGCCCGGCAGCTTGGTGGTGATCGTGAAGCCCTCCGCCGGGAAGGCATCGCGGTTATCAACGATCATCTGCTCGAGCGCAAGGAACTGGCCGTTTTCCGGCGAAATACCGGTATTTTGCGGTATCGCCATGACGGCGGAATACTCGCGCGCGAACGCTGACTGTGACTTTGGGTCGTCGCTGAAGAGTTTCAGCATCGCCAGATGCACATCCGGCGGATCGATATCAAGATAATCCGATTGCAGATAATCGAGAACGGACTCCGGCCGCTCCGGCCCGGTTAATTGGTGGACGCCAGAATTGACAGTCCCGACGAAAGAAACCGAATTCATGGCCAGCCTCCCGGCGCCCCAATCTTCAGTCATGAACGTGCGAATAACCGGCCTCATGCCGGAACAAGTCTTTCGTTCGCACAAACCCTAGCGTGTCTCCGCTTTCGCGAAGCTTGCCCTATAGGAAATTTCGAATGTATTATGATCTGCTTATATTGGCGGCAATTTCGCCATTGATTTTCCCGCTTCCTGCGATATCCCCTAGTATATCTCTCACGTGAAGAAATACGCCACCCATGGAACAGGTTCTCTACTCGACCCAAGATAATCCGGCGCCGGAGAACCGTACCGAAGGTTTTTTCGAGACCCACGACGGTCACAGGTTGCGTTATGCCGTCTTCCGGTCGCAAACCTCAGTTGCCCACGGAACGGTCGTGCTCTTGCACGGACGCAGCGAATATATCGAGAAGTATTTCGAGACCATCCGCGATCTCACCGCCAAAGGCCTTTGGGTTGCCACCTATGACCTACGCGGCCAAGGTGGTTCGCAGCGGCTGATCAAGAAGCGCAATCACGGCCACATCCGCCGCTTTTCCGATTACGAGCGCGATCTCTATACCTTCCTCGAAAAGATCGTGCTGCCGGATACCCGCCTGCCCTTCTATATGCTCGCCCATTCGACTGGCGCGCTGATCGCGCTTTCCGCTGCACCCTATCTGTCGACGCGTATCGAGCGCATGGTGCTATCGGCACCTTTCCTTGGCCTTACCGGCCAAGTAGCTTCCGAGGGTATTATCCGCACGGTATCGACCACCCTCTGCGCTGTCGGCCTTGGAAGCATGCCGCTCGGCAAGATGAAAGAGCTGCAGTTCCCTGGTAATCTTCTGACATCGGATGAAACGCGTTTCGAGCGAAATATGGCGATCGCCAGGGCCCATCCGGAGCTCGCTCTAGGAGCGCCAACTGCCCGCTGGATGCACGAATGCATGAAAGCGATCGACCGGGTGACCCAGCCCTATCATCTCTTCTCGATCACCATACCCTCGGTCGTCATCGCGCCGACACGCGACGGGCTGGTGCCTTACACGGTGCAGGAACGGCTTTCTCGCTACTTCCGTGCGGGCCAGCTCGTGCCGATCAACGGCGCCCGCCACGAGATATTCCAGGAAAGGGATATCTACCGCGCCGCCGCGCTCGCCGCTTTCCACGCCTTCATTCCCGGCAGCGACGCCGAGGCGAATGAAGACGTGACGGCGATCGGCGTCTGAGCCTTTATTGTCTCAAAACCCTGCGTTGTGTGACAGGCTCAGCGCTGCAGGATGGCAATTGCCTCTTCATACACCGCCCTGCTGCCGGCAGCGATAATGGAACCACCATTTTCAGGCCGCCCGCCGTTCCAGGTCGTGATGATGCCGCCGGCGCCCTCGATGACCGGAATGATGCCACCAACGTCATAAGGCTTGAGGCTATTCTCGACAACGAGATCGACATGGCCGGCGGCTAGCAGCGCATAGGCATAACAATCGCAGCCATAGCGGAAGAGACGGACCTTGCTCTCGATTTCGCGATACTTCTCCATCTCCTCGCCAACAAAGAGATGTGGCGAGGTGGTAAAGAGGATCGCGTTGGAAAGCGCGCCGCAATCGCGTACCTGCAACCGGCGCTCGCCTTCCGGCCCGCTATAGGTCGACCCGTTCTCGTCGCCAAAATAGCGCTCGCCAGTGAACGGCTGCTCGATCATGCCGGCAACCGCTCGACCATTCTTCTGCAGACCGATCAGCGTCCCCCAGACTGGAACGCCGGAGATGAAGGCGCGCGTGCCGTCGATCGGGTCAATCACCCATACATGCTCGCGGTCGAGGCCGACATTGCCATGCTCTTCGCCCAGGATGCCATGTTCCGGAAAATGCTGCTCGATCAGCGCACGAATGGCCGTCTCCGCCGCCCTATCGCCTTCCGTGACCGGATCGAAGCCAGACGACAGCTTGTTGGTGACATTGATGCCCGAGCGGAAACGCGGCAGGGTTTCTGCCTTGGCAGCTTCGGCAAGACGGTTGAAGAACGAACGGTCAGGAAGCATGGGGAAATCCGTATAGCTGGCGAGAAACGGCGCTTTTCATAGCGAAAAAGCGGTGGAATGCAAATGTGACAGGCAATTTCGGATCAGCTGCCTAAAGATTTTGCAGCGCAATATAATGCTTGACAATTGTGCAATGCAGCAGTAGGGTCTTGGCTAGAGTCTTCTGACTGTAAATACCCTCCTTGGGTGTTTCCTCCCTAGACTTAGCCGCGCTGACAAGGCGCGGTTTTTTTTGACCTCATGTAGAAATTATTCGGCAGCGAGCGCCCGATCGCCAGCGAATTTCTCGACATAATCAGCCATCTGCCGCATGAAAGACGTGATGGCAGTCGCAACGATGCCAAAGTCGGGCCGTTTCTCAAGCGTTACCTCATCGACATAGATCGAGCGGTTCACCTCAATCTGCAGCGCATGCAACCCGCGCGACGGGCGACCATAATGTTCGGTGATGAAGCCGCCGGCATAGGGTTTGTTGCGGATCGCCGCAAAACCCAATTCCTCGAGGATGCCGATTGCCGCGCGCGACAGCTCGGACGAAGCGCTGGTGCCGTAGCGGTCGCCGATGATGAAGTCCGGCCGCGCGTTGGTGCCGGCAACGCGCACATTGCCCGGCATCGAATGACAGTCGATCAGCACGCCGAAACCAAACTGTACGTGCGTGCGCGCGATCAGGCGCCGCAGCGCGAAGTGATAAGGCTTATAGACGCTTTCGACACGTTCCAGCCCTTCCTGAACGGGCAGGCGGCGCGCATAGATTTCCATGTTCTCGGCCACGATACGCGGAATGGTGCCAAGCCCCCCTGCAACCCTTAGCGAATTGATATTCGCATAGGGCGGCAGCAACCCATCGAACATGCGCGGATCGAGCTCGTAGGGCTCACGATTGACATCGAGATAGGCACGCGGGAAATTCGCAAGCAGCAGGGGGGCACCGAGATCAACGGCCGCACCAAAGAGTTCATCGACATAGTGGTCTTCAGAACGGCGTATCGATATACCTTCGAGCCGCGACTGGGCAATGAATTCCGGTGGATAAATGCGGCCGCTATGAGGAGAGTTGTAGACGAAGGGAATGGTCTGCGACACGGGCTCATGCACTTCAAAAAGCTCGTATTCGCGCATTTCCGGCACTTTCTGCCCTCTTTACCATGTCATCACGTGGCTGTGCGGGCCATGTTGCCAGTTGCCCGCCCTTAAGTCCATACTACATAGAGGGGATGGCGGTCTGGGTCAGGCGATTTCACCGGTTGTTTACTGGGCGAAGTCTAGTGTAGAGGCTTGGTATCCCATAAAACAATCAGTGATCAGCGGTCCGGATTAATGACTCAGAAGATACTTCTCGCCGAAGACGACAATGACATGCGCCGCTTCCTCGTGAAGGCGCTGGAAAAGGCTGGCTACAAGGTCCTTTCCTACGACAATGGTGCGAGCGCTTATGACCGCCTGCGCGAAGAACCATTCTCCTTGCTCTTGACCGATATCGTCATGCCGGAAATGGACGGCATCGAGCTCGCGCGACGTGCGACCGAACTCGATCCCGACCTGAAGGTCATGTTCATCACGGGTTTTGCAGCCGTTGCACTGAACCCTGATTCGAAGGCTCCGAAGGATGCGAAGGTCCTTTCCAAGCCTTTCCACCTGCGTGACCTCGTTGAAGAGGTCAACAAGATGCTTGCCGCATAAGGCGTCTTGGCGGATCGTCACAAAACTTCAAAAAAGCCTATTGACGGCTCCGGAGGTTTTGTGGTCTATGCGCCGACATCGGATGGGCGTGTAGCTCAGCGGGAGAGCACTACGTTGACATCGTAGGGGTCACAAGTTCGATCCTTGTCACGCCCACCATCCTAATTCGCTGAAAAGCAAGGCCTTTCGAGAAATCGAAAGGCCATTTTAGTTTTGCCAGTTCTTTGGGAACTGGCCCTGTGATCACCGCTATTCAGATCGCAGTGCAGCGCCAAAACCAAATTCGGACACAGAGCCATGCCATGCGCGATAATGGAGCCCGAGGCTTGATTCGCCTTGCCGGGACATGGGAATCGAAATGAAATTATCCGTACTTGCCGTCGCCGCCTTCTCCACCCTCGCCTTTGCCGCAACTGCGCAGGCCGATGACAATTTTCCAGGCGCGCCTGGCGTCATTACGCTGCCAGGCAAGTGCCAAAAGCTGGTCGTTGCCAAATTCGACGCCACGAAGGGCTGCAAGGGTGAACTGGCAAGCGTCACTCTGGTCAACGGGACGGTGACCTTCATCTTCACGTCCGACGGTAAGCTGCTCGGCTTCCAGGGTGATGGAAAAGGCATCAAGCCCGCATCTAACGGCAATGCGCGTCTGCCGCTCAGTCTGGTCACCACGGGCGTCGGCAACAAGATGACGGGTGAAGTGAAAGTCGCCGGCTCCTGCACCTTCGGCAATCCCTATGCAGGCAAACCGACCGCCATTGAATGCACGGCCGAAAGCAAAGATGCGGCCTTCACAGGCAGTTTCCGCACCAACGGCAAAGGGCCGGCACAAAAAACACCGGAAAAAAATAAGAAATAGTCGGTGGCTGCCCTTAGGCGCACCAGGAGCCGCCGGCAGCCCCCGGCTTCCTGGCCAGACCCTCGTCAATCAGTCGCGTGCCGAAGGAACGCCCGTCCCGCGAAACAACGCGCGGTGCACCTCGCTCATCCGACTTGCCGGCAGCGTTCATATTGAATGGACCGGCATTGAGAAGCGCGAGCAACCGTGACTTGGCAGCAAAGGCGATCTTCCGTTCGTCTTCGCAGCGCGCGCGGTCCACATCGGGGCTGACCATATCGGCGATGACGATCTTCTCGCCCTTGTACCAGAAGGTGCCGGCATCACCGACGCAATTGATATGCTCACCCTGCCCGCAATAGCCGAACGCCGCTTTGGCACTTTCCGAGGAGGACGAGGAAGCAGGAGAAATGGAGGCCGGCACGATCTTTGCCGTCGGCACCGGAGCCGAGGGGATCGCTGCGGGCGGCACCGGATCGTTCGTCGGCCGAGGTTTGGCCGCAGGGGCTGCGACGGCGACCTGCCTCGATGCTTCCTTGGGCGCCTGGGGCTTGGCTTCAGCCGTTTCGCGGACGATCGTAGCGGGCGCTTTGCCAAGCATAGGCCGAATGGTCTTCCAGTTGTCATATGCGGCGATCGCACCCACCGCGGCAATGCCGAGCATCATCCAAGGCATTGCGCCTCCGGAGGATGCGACGCTCTTCCTTTTTGTCGGCGCCTTGCGGCGGCCGCGTGTTGCTGTTTTGGCCATCGATCCGATTCCCTTCAACGGGCCGGATTATCGCCGCCCAATCCTTTCCGAAAGGTTGGCGAAGCAAGACTGCGCAGCGCTTTTCCAAGGCCGCGATACTTGCCGGAAATGAAAACGCCCGGCATCTGGCCGGGCGTTTCGTTCAAACTTTCCCTTGCTCAGCAGCCTTGCGCTACCGAAGGCGAGTTGGCGGGCTTTGCGGTTTGTCCACTCACGGGTGGGGATGGCATCTCGCGCTTGCCTATATCTATCCGGCGTTCGGCCGCATCGCGCACAGCCTGCCATTCATATTCATGCCGGATGAAGATATCGCGCGGCACAAGATTGATCGTCATTCGTGTCTCACCTGTCTTTTCGATTGCGGAACTGGTTTTCAGCGGACGGGCTTTGCGACATGAGCATTGTCGCTCTTGATGTCGGGGCCACCCTTTGAAAGATCGCTACCGCTCACATGCGCGGGCACATGAACGTCATGAATGGCATCCGGCGTCAACGTCAGGTCGACATGGTGCGGAGGCAGAACCTGGGCCTTCTGCATGCGGTTCGGTTTCGCCCGCTTCATGCGATCAGAGGCTTCCGCGCGCCTGTCGGGAACATGGGTCGAATTTTGCATCGTCGCCCTCCTTTAAGAGTATCTGAGATGTTTCATCGGCTCGGCTAGGTTTAACGGGTGGGCGCCTGTATGGTTCCAGAGAAAACCGTAACCCTGCCTGATCAGGCGCCTTGACTGGCGTCGCAACTTCACTACCTAGTGAAGCACCCGTCGCCTCATCCAGACATCGGCTGCGGGGGAAACCTGGTGCCGGGCCCCTCTGGCGAGAGTTTTTACGGCGCTCTCGTGATGTCGGTACCGCCTGCAATTTAGCCGGCGGATTTTTCATCAATGAAAAAGCTCACCATGCCAATCGCGCATGCCCGTTGCGGTATGCGCCTTTCTGTCTTCACCCTATCCTCCGAACAGGTTTGCGCCCGCGAGGTGCAGCCATGAACCAGCCTCAGTCTCAGAAGTCCTCGCTCGGCTATTTCCGCTGGGCCTTCATCGTCACAGGCCTCGGCCTTGCGCTCGGTGCTCTCCTCGGCTGGCAGTCGACCGGCACGCTGGGTGGCATGGCCACGGTGTTCTTTATTTGCACCGTACTGGCCGTTCTGGAGATATCGCTCTCCTTCGACAATGCGATCGTCAATGCCAATAAGCTGAAGGAAATGACCCCAGTCTGGCAGCATCGCTTCCTGACCTGGGGCATCGTCATCGCCGTCTTCGGCATGCGCATCGTCTTCCCGCTGGCAATCGTCGCCATCGCGGCAAAGATCGGTCCGTGGGAAGCGCTCGTGCTCGCGGCACGTGAGCCAGCCGAATATGCCCGCATCATGAATGATGCGCATCTGCCGATCGCAGCTTTCGGCGGCACTTTCCTGATGATGGTCGGTCTTACTTACTTCTTCAATCATGAGAAGGAAGTGCACTGGATCGGCTGGCTGGAGCGGGTCATGGCGCGTTCAGCCACGATCAAAGGCATCGAGATCGCCTTTGTACTCCTGCTGATCCTGCTGTTCTCCCATCTCCTGGAGGGCGAGGACGCGACCACCTTCGTCTATTGTGCGATCTATGGTCTCGTGACCTTCCTGGCGGTGGAAGTCATCGGCGGCCTTCTCGATGCATCGCAGCGCGCGATGAGTGAGGCCGCAAGAGGCGGCCTCGGCGCTTTCATCTACCTGGAAGTGCTTGATGCCAGCTTCTCCTTCGATGGCGTTATCGGGGCCTTTGCGCTGACCCAAAACCTCTTCGTCATCGCCATCGGCCTCGGCATCGGCGCCATGTATGTGCGTTCCATGACGATCATGCTGGTGGAGAAGGGAACGCTTGCGGAGTACCGCTACCTGGAACATGGCGCCTTCTATGCCATCCTGATCCTCTCGGTGATCATGTATGTGCAGACTCTGACGCATATTCCCGAAGTGATCACCGGCCTTGGCGGCGCGGCCCTGATCGGTGTCTCGCTCTGGTCGTCGATCCGCTACAACAGACAGGAGCGACAAAGGGAAACGCACGCTCCCGAGCGGGAGCGCCTGCACGCCTGACACTCAAAAGCCGTGGCGGTCTGGCGCTGCGGCTCGTATATCCAAAAGACAAAGCCCGCGACCAACGGCTGCGAGCTTATTCATTGAATGCATGGTTTGGATTTCAATCCAGGCATTTGACGCGTCTTACCGGATGACGCGGCCGAAGTTCACCGGATCGATACCCAGTTCCTGCAGGTCACGGGCGCGCGGCTTGCGACCACCTTCAACAGCGGCACTGACTGCGTTTGCGGCTCCGAGCGCTGCAAAAGCGCGTGCCAGGAAACCATTGTGGATCGACTTTCTGATAGCGGACATCTTCTTTTCCTCTCGCTCTGTAATTGACTAGTGACAGGTGGGGAGGCCCGAATGCACCTACAACGCGCAGGAAATCACCGCTGCTATGCAAGAAGCGCATATTTCTTTCGTCGGCAAACAAAAACCGCCCAGAAATCTCCTGCGAGAAATCCACATTTCCGCTTCTAATTCAGATAACTACTAAAAAACCCCTCAATTGAGAAATAGCAAACCGCAAAGAAATGGCCGGCCACGTCGCCACGGCCAGCCTGAATTAGGGGTCAGGGTCGTCTTTTTGTTTTAATCTTCATTTGCCGCGAGCTGCGAGAGAACCTGGCCGCGGCCACGCAATCTCAAGATCAGCGGAATGAGGAAAGCGGCAGCTGCGACGATGAGCAGGCCGCAAGCGATCGGCGACATTACGAGGGTGGTTACATCGCCCTGGCTGATCGACAGCGCACGGCGGAGCTGCTGCTCCGCCAGCGGCCCGAGGATAAGTCCGACGACGGCAGGCGCGATCGGATAGCCGAAGATCCGCATGATGTAACCGAGCAGGCCGAACGCGAGCAGCATGCCGAGTTCGAAGACCGACGGGTTGGCCCCGATGGTGCCGAGCGTCGCAAACAGCAGGATGCCGGCATAGAGCCACGGCTTCGGAACCGTCAGCAGGCGAACCCAGAGGCCGATCATCGGGAGATTCAATACGAGCAGCATCGCATTGGCGATAAGCAGGCTGGCAATAAGACCCCAGACGAGCTGCGGGTTGGTTGCAAAAAGCAGCGGCCCCGGCTGCAGGCCGTATTGCTGGAAGCCGGCGAGCATGATTGCTGCGGTTGCCGATGTCGGCAGGCCGAGGGTCAGCAGCGGCACCAAGGTGCCCGCGGCGGAGGCATTATTGGCTGCCTCAGGGCCGGCAACGCCTTCGATGGCCCCATGACCGAATTCCTCCGGGTTCTTCGACAGGCGCTTTTCCGTCGCATAGGAAAGGAAGGTACCGATTTCGGCGCCGCCGGCAGGCATGGCGCCGATCGGGAAGCCGATAATCGTGCCGCGCAGCCAGGGCTTCCAGGAACGAGCCCAGTCCTGGGCGTTCATCCAGAGCGAGCCACGCACCGCTTCCACCTTGTCCTCGCCGCGGTTGCCCTGAGCGGCAATGTAGAGCGTCTCGCCGATCGCAAACATCGCGACAGCAAGCGTCGTCACCTCGATACCATCCAGCAGGTCCGGAATGCCGAAGGAGAGACGCGCCTGGCCCGTCTGCTGGTCGATACCGACCATGGCGAGCGCAAAGCCGATGAAGAGCGAGGTAAGACCGCGCAGCGCCGAATCTCCGAAAGCCGAGGAGACGGTGACGAAGGCAAGTACCATCAGCGCAAAATATTCGCGCGGGCCGAAAACGAGCGCGAGCTTGACGATATAGGGGGCGACGAAAGCAAGGCCGAGTGTCGCGATGAGGCCGGCGACGAACGAGCCGATGGCGGCTGTGGCGAGCGCCGGTCCGCCGCGGCCTGCGCGGGCCATCTTGTTGCCCTCCAGCGCTGTCACGATCGAGGAGCTTTCGCCGGGTGTGTTCAGGAGGATCGAGGTGGTCGAACCGCCATACATACCGCCGTAATAGATGCCGGCGAACATGATGAGGGACCCGCCCGGATCGAGTTTGTAGGTGGCGGGCAGGAGAAGCGCCACGGTCAGAGCCGGCCCGATGCCCGGCAGCACGCCGACGGCCGTGCCGAGGGTCACGCCGATGAGGGCGTAGAGCAGGTTGATCGGCTGCGCAGCAACCAGAATGCCCTGCCAGAGGAATTCAAATGTGCTCATGTCTTTGTCCCAAGCGGCGGCTCCTTTGGGGCACTAGGACCGTCCGCGCAAAAAGCAAAAAACTGACAGCGCTTGGCGCGAGGCGAGTGCTGTCAGAAGAATAGATGTTCGAGCGGGCCGGCCGGCAGCGTGAGCTGCAGGAGCTGCGAGAAGATCGCCCAGACGATGAAGCTCAGCACGATGCCCACGGGCAATGAGATCCAAATCTGACGCTTGCCGAAGCCGCGTGCGGTCAGCGCAAAGAGCACACCGGTCGCAATTGAGAAGCCGGCGGTGCGCAGGAGCAGCATCTGCCCGGCTAGGCCTGCGACGACCCAGATGACGGGCGCCACTTCCTGATGTTCACGTTCAGGGAACTCGCCGCGCCAGCTCTCGACGATAGTCCAGATGCCAAGACAGAAGAGGCCGAGGGCGATGGCTTTCGGTACCGTGGATGGGCCGATACGATCATATTGCGCGATCGTCTTCAGATGTGTCGCATCCCAGAACACGACGGCCGCGACGGCGATGAGGAAAACGGCAATGGCCAGCGCCGCCCAATCTGGGCGGCGCTTCGTTGCCGAAATGTTATCGGCTTCACTCATTGAACGAGACCGATTTCTTTGAGAATGCCTTCGGTCGCCGAGACATCCTTTTCAAGCTGTGCTTTGAACTCGTCACCTGCAAGATAGGTGTCGGCCCAGCCCTTGGTCTTAAGGGTTTCCTGCCAAGCGGCAGACTTATGCAGCTTGTCGAAGTCGGAAGCGATCGAGGCGACTTCTTCATCCGTCAGGCCCGGAGCGGCGGCGACCATGCGCCAGTTCTGGATGGAAACGTCGGTACCGGCCTCCTTGAAGGTCGGCGCGTCAACACCGGGGATACGAGTGTCGCTGGAAACGCCGAGCAGACGCAGCGACCCGGCTTTGATCTGCGATTCGAACTCGCTGTAGCTCGAAATGCCGGCCGTGACCTGGCCACCGAGAATAGCGGCGAGCGCTTCGCCACCGCCCGAGAAGGCGACATAGTTGATCTTCGTCGGATCGACACCGGAAGCCTTGGCAATCAGGCCGACGGCGATGTGGTCGGTACCGCCGGCAGAGCCGCCGCCCCAGGAAACGGCGCCGGGATCGGCCTTCAGCTTGGCGACGAGGTCGGCAAGCGTCTTGATGTCGGACGCGGCCGGAACGACGATCGCTTCATATTCGCCGGTCAGGCGAGCGATCGGGGTAACGTCCTTCAGCGTGACGGCCGACTTGTTGGTCAGCAGCGCGCCAACCATGACATAGCCGCCGACGATGAGAGCGTTCGGATTGCCAGCACTCTGGCTGCTGAACTGAGCAAGGCCGATAGAGCCACCGGCGCCCGGTACGTTCTGAACCTGAACGCTCTTGGAAATACCCTCCTGCTGCAGAACCGTCTGCAGCGAGCGGGCCGTTTGGTCCCAGCCGCCGCCGGGCGCTGCAGGAGCGATGATGGTGTAATCGGCCGCATAGGCCGGCAGCGCAATAGCCGCTGCCAAAAGAGTTGCGATGAAAGTATGCTTCACGATGTGTCCTCCATGCTGCGGCTGAGCGGACCGCTAGTGCTATTTTTGAAATGAGAGGATATTACCGATCGGCGGACCCAATTGTCCTGATAGCGAGCGGAACTCCCCCCGGAAATTCTTCAACTCTCCGCCTCCACGGAGAGGAAGTAGCCCAAGCCATCATATGAAGCTGTCATTTAGCTGACATTGGCGAGATATCTAGTGCGGAAAGACACTTTTTTGCCGCAATTCGGCGACCTGCGCTCACGGGAAGTGGTGATATGAAAGAACTGATCACAGCAGCAGTATCAATGCACAAAGGCGAGGTTCGCCGATGGCAAACCTCGCCCCTCATGTTTCCCTAATTAGAACTCGGACCATTCCTGCAGAACGGCAGCGTTGCCGTTGCTGCGATAGGCCGGGGCGGCCGCTGGCTTGGGCGTGCCATGGCCGATGCCGTACGGCGAAGCGCTGCCGCATCCGTGGATGCCTGGTTGTCATCGCCAGAGAGCTTGAAGTTCGCGATAAGATCGCGAAGACGTCCAGCTTCGGCGGCAAGCGTTGCGCTTGCTGCATTGGTCTCCTCGACCATAGCAGCGTTCTGCTGGGTCACCTGGTCCATTTGGTTGACGGCGCTGTTGACCTCTTTAAGACCGGTCGACTGCTCTCTCGACGACGTTGCGATTGCGTCCATGTGCTGATTGATCGATACGATCAGATTTTCGATCGTCTTTAGGGCATCGCCAGTCTCGCGGACGAGCTGCACGCCGCCCTGCACTTCGACCGACGAATTGCGGATCAGATCCTTGATCTCCTTGGCGGCTGCCGCAGAACGCTGGGCAAGTTCGCGCACTTCCTGTGCGACCACCGCAAAGCCCTTGCCGGCTTCTCCGGCGCGTGCTGCCTCCACGCCGGCGTTGAGCGCCAGCAGGTTCGTCTGGAAGGCGATCTCGTCGATGACGCCGATAATATTGGAGATCTGGTTCGAGGACTGCTCGATCTTCTGCATCGCATCGATGGCGTTGGCGACGACCATGCCCGAGCGCGTGGCGCTGTCGTTTGCCTGGATCGCAACCTGACGGGCCTCGTCAGCACGCTTCGACGAATTCGACACATTGATGGTGATCTGATCGAGGGCTGCGGCGGTCTGCTCGAGGGAGGCGGCCTGCTGCTCGGTGCGGCGGGAAAGATCGTCCGAACCGCTACCGATTTCGCGGGTGCCGTTATCAATCGCACCGGCGGAAGACGCGATTGACTTCATCGTATCGCCGAGTTGGAGGACGGCACCGTTCAGGTCGTGGCGGAGCGGCTCGAAATCAGGTGCAAAAGCTTCGTGGAGCTGAAAGCTAAGGTCACCGCCTGCAAGGCGCTTGAGGCCCGAGGCGAGACCCGCGGTTGCTTCGTTGAGGCGCGCCTGCGCAGCAGCTTCGGCGTCGCGTGTCAGCCGGACGCGGTCGGCTTCGGCCTGCTTGCGGTTTCTCTCTGCTTCGGCTTGCAGGTTCTGGTTCTCGATCGCAGCCTGGCGGAAGACTTCGACGGCCTTTGCCATTTCGCCGATTTCATCGCCGCGCTTCATATCGGCGACGATCACCTGCGTGTTACCGCCGGCCAGCGAGCGCATGGAGCCGGTGATGCGGCTGATCGCATTGGCAATGCCTGCGATGCCGAAATAGGCCGAGCCGCAAACCAGCAGGGCGCTGACGCCAAGGATGATGGAGAGCAGCAGCAGCGCCTTCTCGAACTCGGCATTGTTCTGCTCGGCTGCATCAGCTGCCGACGCCTTGTTGAACTTCACCACCTTGTCGACGGCGGCTGCTAGGTCATCGGCGATCGGTCCGACATCATTCTGGAAAACGTTGAGCGCCTTTTCCTTGTCGCCTGCTTTGACGAGCGCGATCAGCTGATCGCCGGCGGCGGCATATTTGGTCGCCGCATCGTCTATTTTGGCAAAGGCTTCACGCTCGGCATCGGTGTCGACCTGCTCCTTATAGTCGGCCACGGCCTTCAGCAGGTCGCCTTGCTTCGACTTGATCTTCTTCTCATAGCTGTCCGAGCCGTTTTCGGCACGGCCCATGACGTAGTCGCCATAGGAACCGCGCAGCGAATAACGCGCAATCTGGATATCCAAGGCCTTCGAAACCCCCGGTAGGAAGCTGGTCGCGAAATTATCGGCATTCCTGTTGAACGTGTTCAGGCCACGAATAGAAATAATAGCGGACAGTGCGAACAGAACGGCAATCAGTGAAAATATGCCGATCATTGACGTTTTCACATTTGGACGCGTCATGAAATAAAACCTCTAAATATGGAGAGATGCATGGTCGCGCATCTACCCCGGCCCGGGAAAAGGAAGACTGTTTGCGACATCATGCGTCTGCGCAGTCGCTCGGCGACGAGCTTGCTGCGATGATTTCATGCTGGAAATAACCGCAGGATTTTGCTTAATTTTCGCTAAATGGCGGCACTGAGAATTATCAATAAAAAATCAAAAGTTGTAGAATCAGCTGTAATAATGCGACGCCACCGCACCGAGTTTCGCTAATAAATATTACTTATTGACATAAATTCTCAATAGAATCCTCCATTTTGGGACATTGCAACGCCGCGAAAATATTTCGCCCTGCGACGATTTTTCTAATCAAAAAAGAGAGAAGGGATCCCTCTCGAGGGCCGCTTAGTTATTGAGATCATGTAATTTATTTTGGTCAGCCCGCAGGTTTTATATTGAGCGGCCTCAATTTTTACTGCGTTCGCAACACCTCGTTCCAGTGCGCAATCAGCCGCGCCCGTTTCACCTGATCGAGATAAACCATCAGGCCTGGGCTAACCGGCACGGGACGCAACTGTGCGCCGAGCAGTTCCTGCAACGTATTGGCGGTGTTCTCACCCGCCACTTCGGGGCTGACGGCAGGGATCTGCAGCTCGCGAGCCATGATCGTCTGCCCCTCCTTCGACATGAAGAAGGCGAGGTAGCGCCGCCCGAGTTCCGGCTCGGCTGCAGCCTGCGGTACCAGGCCGATGCGTGACATTACGACCGTATAGTCCTTCGGCAGCACGATGCCGACGTCAGGGTGACGCGAAGCCCAGTCAGCCGCATAGGAGCCGAGAATATTGTAGCCGAGCACGAAGCGCCCGTCGGCCACACGCTCGAGGATCGCCGAACTCGTGGAATAGAGTTTTACACCCGCCGCCCCCATCGCGCCGATTACCGACCAAATGTCGCCGAACTGTTCCTGGTCTCTCGCCATGAAGAGAAAACCCACACCGGACCGTTCGATGTCATAGGTGCCGATCCGTCCGTAAACCTCGTTGCCCTTGCGCTTCAGATAATCGACGAATTCTGCCCGCGAGCTCGGCACCGTTTCATGGGCAAAACTTGGCTTGTGATAGACGAAAACAGCGGGTTCGAAGGTCAACGCATAGGCCGTGTTGCGCCAGTTTGCCCATTTCGGCCACTGGGCGCTCATCGGCAGATTGCTCACCTGAGCGTAGCCATCGTTGGAAAGCTTCACCTGCAGGTCCATCGCGGAAGAGAAGGCGAAGTCCGCCGTCTTGAAGCCGGCATCCGTCTCTTTGACGATGCGGTCATGAATATCCCCGGTCAGCATGTCCTCATATTTGACCGCCACATCCGGATTGGCCTCCTGAAAACCGCGGATCATCGGCTGCGCGAGCGGCTCGTCGAGCGAGGAATAGACCGTCAACACCGGCGCATCGGCATTGCCCGACTTCGCCGGGTAGAAGACCTGCTCTGCGGCTGCAAGGCCGGGCACAAGGCAAAAAAGCAGAATGAAAAGGCTCCTCATGCAGAGAGAATGCCTGACCAGACAGACCGAGACAAGCGAAGCATCAAAGCTCACGCTCGAAGAAAACCAAAATAGGCTTGAGATCATCAGGGACAGCATAATAGGCATCCCGCTCGCGAAAGCCCAGACGACGATAGAGCTTCTGCGCCGCGACTTGCCGGTAGCCGGTGTCAAGCTGCATCATGCGGTAGCCGTCTTTCCTGGCGCGGGTCAGCGAGGCCTCGCAGAGTGCAAGCGCCGCGCCGCTGCCACGCGCCTTCTCTGAAACGAAAAGCCGCTTCATTTCCGAAATGCCGGGCGCAATCTCATGCTGCATCACGCAGCCGACGTTCTCTCCGTCGAGGCGTGCCAGAAACATCGCACCTTGCGGCCTTGCATGGATATGGGGCAGCTCAGCGAGCAACGTCTCGAACTTTTCGGGATCATAGTAGAGCTCCACCTGCGACCGTTCGGCCGGATAATTGTCGTAAAGCCATTGCCTGAAGGCGCGACTGAGATGCCGAACAGCATCGATCTCTTCCGGAGTTTCCGCAAGCGCGACTGACAGGTCCCCCATCTGAAAAGCCTCCCTACGAGCCTTCTCGAAGTTACCATGAGGCTCTGTCTCTCGCCATCCTTCAGGCCGTCATGATGTCGATCGCCGATGAGGACTTGACCGCCTTCTTCGAAGCCGCCACGTCCAACGAAGCGCTGAAAGGCCCGCTGACGTCGGGAGCGATCGGTCGCATCATGAGCGTGACCACGGTATCAACATTCTCCAGGCAGCCTGATCGATCTTCTTGCGCGCGAGTGCCACTCTCCTCGGCCGGATGTGTCGGCGGAGTGGATGCGCGTTCGGATCTTCCATTCACCAATTCCCAGAATCGCTGTGACAGCCGGATGCCATCCCTGATAGACTCCCCCAAAAATCGAGGGAAACATCAGTTGCGTATCCTGCTTACCGAAGACAATATCGCGCTGGCCGATGGCCTTTCGGCGATCTTGCGCGGCACAGGTCACGCGGTGGATGTCGTCCATGATGGGGCCTCGGCCAATGCCGTGATTGCAGCGGAGAATTTCGATCTCGTCATTCTCGATCTGAACTTGCCGGAGATGGATGGGCTCGATGTGCTGCGTGCCATGCGCGCCCGCGGCAGCCGCGCGGCTGTGCTCATCCTGACGGCACGCGGCTCCCCGGAAGAACGCGTCAAAGGACTGGATCTCGGCGCTGATGACTATCTCATCAAACCCTTCGACATTGCTGAATTCGAGGCGCGCGTCCGCGTGCTCCTTCGCCGCCAGGCCGGCCTGCATTCCTCGACCGTCAGTTTCGGATCGATTTCGTTTGACCTGAACTCCCGCGCCTTTTCAGCCGGCGCCACACCGCTCGATATACCAGCCCGCGAGCTCGGCCTTCTTGAAATCCTCTTCATGCGCGCCGGCAAAGTCGTCGCCAAGGAAGCGATCATACAGTCTCTGACCGCTTTCGATGACGACATCTCCACCAATGCCATAGAGCAGTATGTCAGCCGCCTGAGAAAACGGCTTTTACCGCACGGCCTGACGGTGAAGACCGCCCGCGGCATCGGTTATTATCTCGATAAACTGTCCGAGACCTCATGACCGCAGCCTATTCGCTCCGGCGCCGATTGCTTTTCTGGCTGCTCGTTTCCACCGCCGTTATCGGCATGCTGGCGCTTGCCGATACCTGGCGCGAGGCCGTGCAGACCTCGAATATCGTTTCCGACCGTGTGCTCGCAGGTTCTGCGCTCGCCATTGCCGAACGTGTCGTGGTGGCAGAAGACGGTACGCTTGAGGTCGATATCCCCTATGTTGCGCTGGAAATGCTGACGTCGGCAGCGCAGGACCGCGTCTTCTATCGCGTCGACGGCCCGCCCGGAACATTCATAACCGGCTATCAGGCTCTTCCCGTATTGAAGGAAACACAAGGCGATACGGCCGCCTTCGCCGACGATGTCTTCCGTGGCGAGCCGATCCGCGTCGCGACCTTGAGGCGCTCCGCCTCGACTGGCATCCGCTCCGTGCCTTTCGTCGTTACCGTCGCCGAGACCACTATTGCCCGCCGCCAGCTCGCGCAGGCGATCCTCGTCCGCTCCGCATTGCGTCTTGCCTTCATGATTGCCGGTGCGGCCATCATCGTCTGGATTTCCGTGACTGTGGCGCTGCGACCGCTCTACAAGCTCGGCGATGCCATCGGCGAGCGCAATCCTGACGATCTCCATCCGATCGAACAATCCGTGCCGAGCGAAGTGCAGCCGCTCGTCGATACCGTCAACTCTTTCATGGTGCGCCTGCAATCGGCCCTCAATGCACTACGCAATTTCACCGGCAATGCCAGCCATCAGCTCCGCACGCCTCTGACGATCATCCGAACACAGCTCGCGCTTTCGGCCCGTGCCGGCTCACTGGATGAAGCGCAGCAGGCCGCACTGAAGGGCGATCAGGCCGTGGCCCATGCCGAGCGCATCCTTGCCCAGCTTCTGCTGATGGCCAAGATCGATGCAGCGACCGCCAAGGAGGCGCTGGCCGCTTCGGCCATCGATCTGACCGCGATCGCCCAGGAGATCACCGCCGAGCAGATTCCGCGAGCTGGCGAAGCCGGCATCGATCTCGGTTTCGAGGGCGAGGGGCCTGCGACGATCCGCGCCGAGCCGCTGCTGATCGGCGAAATGCTGCGCAACCTTGCCGGCAACGCCATCGCCTACGCCGGCAAGGGCGCAGAGGTAACCGTGCGTATTGTTGAAGATGCCGAGACAGTGCGGCTGGAAGTCGAGGACAATGGACCCGGCATTCCGCCCGAAAAGCTGGAAGCAGTCCGAAAGCGTTTTTCCCGCGGCAACGATTCCGGCGCGCCCGGCGCTGGACTCGGCCTGCCGATCGTCGAGGAAATCGCCAATCTTTTCAATGCGAGACTTACGCTCCTTCCCGGTCGCGGCGGCAGAGGCCTCAAGGCATCGGTGACGTTCAACCGGGCCACCTGACCGCCGTTACCGCGTTAACCTTTCCGCCTTGCATTCTTTCGCTGCATTGCACACACTGGCTCTGGGAACAGCTAAGCCGATCAACGGCACGCGGACAAAAAGAGCAATATGTCGATCAAAGCCAGCATCTACCATCTGACCCACTATCAATATGACAAACCGGTCCGCCTCGGCCCACAGATCATCCGCCTGAAGCCAGCCTCGCATTCGAAGACGAGGGTTTTGAGCCATTCGCTGAAGGTCACGCCGTCGAACCACTTCGTGAACCTGCAGCAAGACCCTTACGGCAACTATCTCGCTCGCTTCGTCTTCCCCGATCCGGTCACCGAATTCAAGATCGAGGTCGATCTCGTTGCCGACATGACCGTCTACAATCCCTTCGACTTCTTCGTCGAAGAGGAAGCGACGATGTGGCCCTTCGACTATCCGGAAACCATTCGCGAAGACCTCTCTATCTATATGACGCCGGAAAAGCCTGGCCCTCGCCTGAAGGCCTTTTTGGAAACGCTTGACCGCTCCAAGCAGAAGACGGTCGACATGGTCGTCGGCCTCAACATGCGCCTGCAGCAGCAGATCGGTTATGTGATCCGAATGGAGGCAGGCGTTCAGACGCCGGAAGAAACGCTTGAGATCGCCAAGGGCTCCTGCCGCGACACGAGCTGGCTGCTTGTCCAGATCCTGCGCCATCTCGGCCTCGCCGCCCGCTTCGTCTCCGGCTATCTTATCCAGCTCACTCCCGACCTCAAGGCGCTCGATGGCCCCTCGGGCACGGAATATGATTTCACTGACCTGCATGCCTGGGCGGAGGTCTATCTCCCCGGCGCCGGCTGGATCGGCCTCGACCCGACCTCGGGCCTTTTGACCGGCGAAAGCCATATTCCGCTTGCCGCGACTCCGCATTATCGCAACGCCGCACCGATATCGGGTGGTTATTACGGCGAAGCCGAAACCGAATTCGCCTTCGACATGAAGGTTGCGCGCGTCGCCGAGCATCCGCGCATCACCAAGCCGTTTTCCGACGATGCCTGGGATGAACTCAACGAACTCGGTGAGAAGGTCGACCGCATCCTTGAAGCCGAAGACGTGCGCCTCACCATGGGCGGCGAGCCGACCTTCGTCTCAATTGACGATTTCGAGTCTGCCGAATGGAACACGGAGGCCGTCGGCCCGACGAAACGCGAGAAGGCCGACACGCTCATCCGGCGGCTGCGCGCCCGCTTCGCACCAAACGGCTTCCTGCATTACGGCCAGGGCAAATGGTATCCTGGCGAAAGCCTGCCGCGCTGGACCTTCTCGCTCTACTGGCGCAAGGACGGCCTGCCGATCTGGTCCTATGATAGTCTCGTCGCCAACGAAGGCCGGAACTATCAGGTCACGGAGGACGATGCCGGCCGTCTGCTGACCGCAATCGCCGGCGAGCTCGATCTGGCGCCCGATTTTGTGACCCCGGCTTTCGAAGATCCCGCCGAATGGCTGGTCAAGGAATCAAGCCTCCCCGAAAATGTCGATCCGTCGAATTCCAAACTCAAAGATGCCGAGGAGCGCGCGCGTATCGCCCGCGTCTTCGATCGCGGATTGACCCGTCCGACCGGCTATGTGCTGCCTGTTCAGGCCTGGAATGCACGGGCCAGCGGCCGCAGTTGGACGAGCGAAAAATGGTCGACGCGGCGCGGCCGCATCTTCCTCGTGCCGGGCGATAGCCCGGTCGGCTATCGCTTGCCGCTCAATTCCCTCGCCTATATTCCGCCATCGCAATATCCCTATATCAACCCGCTCGATCCCTTCGTGCAGCGACCGGAACTGCCGGATTTCGGACAGGATAGGGGACGCGAGCTGCAGACCGCACACTTCCAGCCCTTCACCGGTCAGCAGCCGACCATGCCGCAGTCGGCCAGCGAAATCGACGGTCACATCCGCACCGCGATTTCCGTCGAGCCGCGTGACGGCCGCCTCTGCGTCTTCATGCCCCCGACCGAGACGCTGGAAGATTATCTCGATCTCATCGCCTCGATCGAACGCGCAGCTTCCGCTCTCGGCCTTGCTGTCCATATCGAAGGCTATGCACCGCCACAGGACGAACGCATCAATGTCATCCGCGTTGCGCCCGACCCCGGCGTCATCGAGGTCAACATCCATCCTTCCTCGACATGGAAGGAAACGGTCGACATAACCACGGCCATCTATGAGGAGGCGCGAGAAAGCCGCCTCGGCGCCGACAAGTTCATGATCGACGGCCGCCATACTGGTACGGGCGGCGGTAACCACGTCGTTGTCGGCGGCAGCAATCCGAACAACAGTCCCTTCCTGCGCCGTCCGGATCTGCTGAAGAGCCTCGTCCTGCACTGGCAGCGTCATCCGTCTCTCTCCTACCTTTTCTCGGGCCTCTTCATCGGCCCGACCAGTCAAGCGCCGCGCATCGACGAAGCCCGCCACGATAGCCTCTATGAGCTGGAAATCGCACTGGCGCAGATACCGGCACCCGGTCGCGGCCTACAGCCCCTGCCCTGGCTGGTCGACCGCCTGTTCCGCAACCTCCTGGTCGACGTGACCGGCAATACGCACCGGGCCGAAATCTGCATCGACAAGCTCTTCTCGCCAGATGGGCCAACCGGTCGCCTCGGCCTCGTCGAGTTCCGCGGCTTTGAAATGCCGCCGAATGCCCGCATGTCGCTTGCCCAGCAATTGCTGGTGCGCGCGCTGATCGCCCGCTTCTGGGCGAATCCCGCGGACGGGAAGTTCGTGCGCTGGGGCACCACACTGCATGACCGATTCATGCTGCCGCATTATGCCTGGCAGGATTTTCTCGATGTCTTGGCGGACCTGCGTGAAAATGGCTTCGACTTGAGCCCCGAATGGTTCAAGGCGCAGCTCGAATTCCGTTTTCCCTTCTGCGGCGAAGTCGAATACGAAGGCTCGAAACTGGAACTGCGGCAGGCGCTGGAACCCTGGCATGTGATGGGCGAGCAGGGCGCGATCGGCGGCACGGTGCGCTATGTCGATTCGTCGGTGGAGCGCCTGCAAGTCCGCCTCGAAACCGGTAATGCCTCGCGCTATACCGTAACCTGCAACGGCCGGATCGTGCCCTTGACCCCGACAGTTACGTCAGGCGTGTCCATCGCCGGCGTGCGCTTCAAAGCTTGGCAACCAGCTTCTGGTTTACATCCGGTGCTGCCGGTGAATACGCCTTTGACTTTTGATATTTATGATACATGGTCGAAACGTTCGATCGGCGGCTGCATCTATCACGTTGCCCATCCGGGAGGCCGGAACTATGACACGTTCCCGGTCAACGGCAACGAGGCGGAAGCACGCCGGCTTGCGCGTTTCGAACCGTGGGGACACACGGCAGGCGGTTATATTCCGCGCGCCGAGACGGCCTCGCCTGAATTCCCGCTCACGCTGGATCTGAGGCGGCCTGTTGGAATTTGAAGAAACTGGGTCTGATGGGCAAAAAGCCTGCACTGGAATTGAGGGACGAAATCGGAGACCGCGACGGCACGGTCTTCGATTATGCGCCCCTGCCGGGCACCGCCGACGAGATGGTCGACAATAACGGCGCCATTCGGCCGGTCTGGCAGCGTTTCATCGCCCATCTGAACGCCATGTCCGAGAGAGATCTGGCCGAGCGTCTCGCCCGCGCCGACCGCTACCTGCGGGATGCCGGCGTCTTTTATCGCGCTTATGGTGCCCAAGGCAGTGGCGAGCGCGCCTGGCCGCTCTCCCACATTCCGGTGCTGATAGACGAGCGCGAATGGCAGGCGCTTTCGGCCGGCCTCGTCCAGCGCGCCGATCTCCTGGAGGCGATGGTTGCCGATATCTACGGCGAAAACAGACTTGTGGAAGAGGGCATCATCCCTCCCGCCCTCATTGCAGCCAACCCTGAATTCCAGCGGCCTTTGGTTGGCGTGAAACCGGCAACCGGTCACTATCTGCATTTCTGCGCCTTCGAGATCGGTCGTGGCCCCGATGGCAATTGGTGGGTGCTGGCCGACCGCACGCAGGCACCTTCCGGTGCGGGCTTTGCGCTCGAAAACCGCGTTGCGACCACACGATCCTTTTCTGACATCTACGCCGAAACACCGGTTCATCGCCTCGCTTCTTTCTTCGGCGCTTTCCGCGATGCGCTGCAGACGATGAAACATTCCGGTGACGACCGCATCGCGGTTCTGACCCCTGGCCCGGCCAACGAAACCTATTACGAACATGCCTATATTGCCCGCTATCTGGGCTTCATGCTCCTCGAAGGCGAGGATCTGACCGTCGTCAACGGCCGCGTCATGGTGCGCACCGTTGCCGGACTGAAGCCGATCGGCGTGCTCTGGCGGCGCCTCGATTCCGCCTATGCCGATCCGCTGGAACTGAACCAGAACTCGCATATCGGCACCCCCGGGCTCGTGGAGGCGCTGCGCGCCGAAACCATTACCATCGTCAACGCGCTCGGTACAGGGGTTCTCGAAACCCGCGCCCTGCTCGCCTTCATGCCCGCAGTCTGTCGCAATCTGCTGGGCGAAGATCTTCGCCTGCCGTCCATCGCCACATGGTGGTGCGGTCAAAAGGAGGAGCGCGACCATGTAGCAGCCAATATCGAAAAGATGGTGATTGGCCCGGCCTATTCCCGCGCGCCGTTTTTCGATGACGGTGGCGAATCCGTCCTCGGCTCATCGCTTCGCGCCACCGCGAAGACTTCGATTGCCGACTGGCTGACCAGCGACGGCGCAAAACTTGTCGGCCAGGAAGTCGTCACCCTCTCGACCACGCCTGCTTGGGTCAATGGCAAACTGACACCACGGCCGATGTCGCTGCGCGTCTTCGCCGCTCGCACCGCCAATGGCTGGCAGATCATGCCCGGCGGCTTTGCCCGCATCGGCTCGGGAGACGATGTCTCCGCCATTGCCATGCAATCCGGTGGAGCAGCTGCCGATGTCTGGATCGTCAGCGGCAAGCCGGTCGAGCGCCACACGCTTCTGCCCGCGGAAGGCAGCTTCACCCGTAACATGCCGGGCAGCCTGCCGAGCCGCGCCGCCGACAACCTCTTCTGGCTGGGTCGCTATATCGAGCGCGCCGAAGGTGCGCTGCGCATCCTGCGTGCCTGGCATGCGCGTTATGCAGAGGCGGCCGACCCGAACCAGCCGCTTCTGGCCGACGTCACCGAGTATCTTGCCGCCGTCGACATAGATACGGCCGAACCTGTGCCTGAATCGCTGCTGCGCAATATCGACAGCGCCGTCTATTCCGCAAGCAATATCCGCGACCGTTTCTCGCCTGACGGGTGGCTTGCCCTCAACGATCTCGCCAAGACCGCGCGCCGCTTCCATACGACGATTACGTCAGGCGACGACGCCAGCCACGCGATGACCATCCTGCTGCGCAAGCTCGCAGGTTTTGCCGGCCTCGTGCATGAAAACATGTATCGTTTCACCGGCTGGCGCTTCCTCTCGCTCGGCCGCTACATAGAACGCGGCCTGCACATGACGCGGCTTCTCGGCCGCATGTCCGGCCCGGAAGCGCCCGATGGCGCGCTCGACATGCTCCTCGAAATCGGCGACAGCGTCATGACCCACCGCCGCCGCTACAACGTCAACACCGCACGGCTGACGGTCACCGACCTCCTGGCGCTCGATCCGCTCAACCCGCGCTCGATCCTCTTCCAGATGAACGAGATCCATCGCGAGGTTGAACAGCTGCCGAACGCCTTCATCAACGGCCAGATGTCGCCCTTCTACCGCGAGGCAATGCGCCTGCATTCCGGACTTGCCGTCATGACGCCGGAGACGATGAACAGCGATGTCTACCACCGGCTCGAGCGCGAGCTGGAGCTCCTCTCCGACCTCCTGGCGCAGACCTATCTCGGATGACGGCCCTGCTCTACGATCTTACCCTGCATATGGGCTATGCCTACGACACGCCGGCATCCGGTGCGCGCCATATCATGCGCCTCATGCCACTCTCGCTGGCGAACCGGCAACGCCTGATCGCAGGCTCGATCAGCATTTCGCCGCAGCCCGACGAACAATCGTACTTCGTCGATTTTTTCGAGCATCCGGCAACATCCTTCCTGCTGCGCTCGCCGCATGAAACCCTCGATATCCGCATGCAGGCCCGCGTACAGGTCGAAAGCCAGGTCATATCGGCCGACTTCTCGCCATTGCTGGCCGACCTGCCGAAAGAAGTCGCCGGCATCTGGTCGCTCGATCCGGAATCCCCCCATCATTTCCTTGGCGACAGTCCGCGCCTGACGGAAACCAAGGCGATCACCGAATACGCAAAGGCCTGCGTCCAGCCTTCGCTGACGGTCATGCAGATCGCTTACGCGCTCTGCGCCCGTATCAATAAGGATTTCACCTACGATTCGGAGGCGACAACCGTCGACACGACGCCGTTGGAATCGTTCGAACTGAAGCGTGGCGTCTGTCAGGACTTTACCCATGTGATGATCCTTGCCTTGCGCAGTCTCGGCATTCCCGCCGGCTACGTCTCCGGCTTCCTGCGCACCATTCCGCCTCCCGGCAAGGAACGGCTGGAGGGGGCTGACGCCATGCATGCCTGGGTGCGGGTCTGGTGCGGAGAAACGGCAGGCTGGATTGAGCTCGATCCCACCAACAATATTCCCGCAGGCACCGACCATATCGTCGTCGCGTATGGCCGTGACTATGCCGATGTCGCTCCCGTTATCGGTGTACTCAAAAGCTATGGAAGCCAGCGTTCCGTGCAGGCGGTGGACGTAATTCCGCTGAAATAATCCCGAAATAGGAAAAAACCGCGGTTTTCCTAGAATTTTAGACACTGTTTTAGCGGCCGTTAAAGTCATCTGGTCCATCAATAGCGCCTAATTAGGGCTCCCTTGAATCGGTGGACATGATGAACACCCTGCATTCGCTTCTTGATCGGCTGCGGCGCGACCGTGGTGGCAATTTCGGTATGATGACGGCAATATTGCTGCCGGTGCTCATCGGCGCCGCAGGCTTCGCGATTGATACCATGAACATCATGGCTTCGCAGCGCCAGCTACAAGAAGCAGCCGACGCTGGAGCTCTTGCAGCAGCGTCCGCACTTTCTGCCGGCAAGGTCACCACCGACGATCAGGCAAAGACCCTCGCCAAGGATTTCGTGATCGGCCAGATGGCAAACTATGTCGATGCGGCAACTATCAGTGCTTTGGAAACATCGACGGCCGTGAACATCGACACGACCACCTCGTCAGGCGGCAAAAGCTACAAGATCTCGGTCAATACGTCCTATCCGCTGAGCCTGACGCCATTCATGAACGTCCTAGGATTCAAAACGTCCAAGATAGCGGCGGCAGGCACCTCAACCGGCGGCATCAGCCAGGAGCGTAGCGCGGTTTCTATGACGCTCGTTCTCGACGAATCCGGCTCGATGCTCGCAAATACCGGCACCAAGATTGTGCCGACAACGAGTTGCAAGCAATATAATACCAGCGGTCAGTCGATCGGTACGAAGAGCCCGTGCTATATTAAGAAAATTGACGCATTGAAGACGGCTGCCAACCTTCTTCTCGATCAGTTGGACAAGGCCGACCCGCAATCCAAATACGTTCGCACCAACGCAATCGCGTGGAGCGGCACCATCCAGGACTCTAATAACTTCAACTGGGGCACTTCCAAGACGAGGACCGAAGTCATCGATACGATGTCGGCAGGCGGCAACACGGAATCGTCAGTGCCGATGGAGAAAGCCTATAATGGCCTGAATTCGACAGGTGGAGGCTCGGAGTCAAAGATTCAGGCTGATGCCGGCAACAACAAGCTAACTAAATATATCGTCTTCATGACTGATGGTGAAAACAACAATTCTGCATCCGACACGAAGACGCTGGCCACCTGCGCCAATGCCAAAAAGGACGGGATCAATATCTATTCGATCGCATTCATGGCCCCCGAAGCGGGAAAAAACCTCCTGAGCACGTGCGCCAGTGGACCTACCTACTACTTCCAGGCAGAAAGTATGAACGACCTCATTGCCGCCTTTCAGGCCATTGGGCAGAACGCGGCCGCCGACAAAACCCTGCTGACGCAGTAATCAAAGCCTCCGTTCTCTCAATCAAAAAGCCGTCCCGGAACAAACCGGGGCGGCTTTTCGTTTGATCCTTATTCCACCCATCAGATCGGGAAAACCGATTGAAATCAAGTCCCTTAATCCCCTCAAATATGAAGGTTCCGCAAATTTTTCGTTTACCCGATTCCCTTGTTGCAAGTGCGTGATAACGGTGCATAAACTGCCCTGTCGGCGTAAGCGACAAATCGATTGAATCAGGCATAACATACTGTAACCAAATCAAAATTGGCGAGACTGACCATGAATACTGTTTCGAAGCCGACCATTCCTTCCCCCGCTCCGCGCAGTTCACGGCCAGAAATCCTCGCCGAGGAAATCATCGAGCGTTTGACCTACCGGATCGGCAAGGATGCCAAGGTTGCAAAGCCGCATGACTGGTTGACGGCAACCATCCTCGTGGTGCGTGACCGCATCATCGACAAGTGGATGGAATCCACCCGCAAGGTTTATGAGACCGGCGCCAAGCGCGTCTATTACATGTCTCTCGAATTTCTGATCGGGCGCCTGATGCGTGACGCCGTCTCCAATCTCAACCTGATGGAAGAGGTTCGGGATGCGCTGGCTTCGCTCGGCGTCGATATCAATGTCATTGCCGGCCTCGAACCCGATGCCGCACTCGGCAACGGTGGTCTCGGCCGCCTCGCCGCCTGCTTCATGGAATCGATGGCAACCGTCGATGTGCCGGCCTACGGCTACGGCATCCGCTACGTTCACGGTCTCTTCCGTCAGCAGATGGCGGATGGCTGGCAAGTGGAATTGCCGGAAAACTGGCTCGCTCACGGCAATCCCTGGGAATTCGAACGCCGAGAAAGTGCGTATGAGATCGGCTTCGGCGGATCGATCGAGGTCATAACCGGCCATGACGAACAGCCGCGCTATGTCTGGAAGCCAGCCGAGCGCGTCATCGCTGCCGCCTTCGACACTCCTGTCGTCGGCTGGCGCGGCAAGCGCGTCAATACGCTGCGCCTTTGGTCGGCGCAGCCGATCGACCCGATCCTGCTCGATGCTTTCAATGCCGGCGACCACATAGGCGCGCTACGCGAGAGCAACAGGGCCGAAAGCCTGACGCGCGTTCTTTATCCGGCCGATGCGACGCCCGCGGGGCAGGAACTGCGTCTGCGCCAGGAATATTTCTTCTCGTCCGCATCGCTCCAGGACATCCTGCGTCGTCACCTGCAGCAGTATGACGACTTCACATCCCTGCCGGATAAGGTGGCGATCCAGCTCAACGATACGCACCCAGCCGTTTCCGTTGCCGAATTGACGCGCCTGCTCTGCGACGTGCACGGACTGGATTTCGATACGGCCTGGGACATTACCCGCCGCACCATCTCCTACACCAACCACACGCTTCTTCCCGAAGCGCTGGAAAGCTGGCCGGTTCCGCTTTTCGAGCGTCTGCTGCCGCGCCACATGCAGATCATCTACGCGATCAACGCCAAGGTCCTCATCGAAGCCCGCAAGACCCGCAATTTCTCCGACACGGAAATCCGTTCGATCTCGTTGATCGACGAGAGCGGCGAACGCCGCGTGCGCATGGGTAACCTCGCCTTTGTCGGCTCACACTCGATCAATGGCGTCTCCGCGCTGCACACGGACCTCATGAAGGTCACGGTCTTCGCCGACCTGCATAAGCTCTATCCCGACCGCATCAACAACAAGACCAACGGCATCACGCCGCGCCGTTGGCTGCAGCAGTGCAATCCAGGCCTCACCAGCCTGGTGCGCGAGGCGATCGGCGATGAATTCCTTGATGACGCCGAAAAGCTGCGTGCACTCGACAAATTCGCAACGGACCCGAGCTTCCAGCAGAAGTTTGCAGCCGTAAAGCGCGCGAACAAGGTGGCGCTCTCCAATCTCGTCGCCAGCCGCATGGGCGTGAAGCTCGATCCGTCGGCGATGTTCGACATCCAGATCAAGCGCATCCACGAGTACAAGCGCCAGCTCCTGAACATCGTCGAAGCTGTCGCACTCTACGACCAGATCCGTTCGCACCCCGAGCTGGACTGGGTGCCGCGCGTAAAACTCTTCGCCGGCAAGGCGGCGCCGAGCTACTACAATGCCAAGCTCATCATCAAGCTCATCAACGATGTTGCCCGCACGATCAATAACGACCCGTCCGTCCGCGGCCTGCTGAAGGTCGTCTTCGTGCCGAATTACAATGTCTCGCTTGCAGAAGTCATGGTTCCAGCCGCGGATCTCTCCGAGCAGATCTCGACTGCCGGCATGGAAGCGTCAGGCACCGGCAACATGAAATTCGGCCTCAACGGCGCGCTGACGATCGGCACGCTCGACGGCGCCAACGTCGAGATGCGCGACAATGTCGGCGAAGACAATATCGTGATCTTCGGCCTGCAAGCCGACGAAGTCGCCAAGATCCGCAGCGAGGGCCATAATCCTCGCGCGATCATTGAAGGCTCGCGTGAGCTGGCGCAGGCGCTGGCTGCCATCAGCTCCGGCGTCTTCTCTCCCGATGACCGCAACCGTTACACCGGTCTCATCGATGGCATCTATTCGCACGACTGGTTCATGGTCGCCGGCGACTTCGATGCGTATGCCGCCGCCCAGCGCGAGGTCGACCAGATTTGGACCAATCAGTCCTCCTGGTACGAGAAGACGATCAACAATACGGCACGGATGGGCTGGTTCTCGTCCGACCGTACGATCAGACAATATGCCGATGAGATCTGGAGAGCCGGATGAAGCCACCGAAAGCCGCCCCTGAAGTGAAGCTTCCCTGGGAAATTTCGGCAGACGAAATCGCGGCAATCCTCAGCGGCTCGCAGGCCAATCCTTTTGCCGTCCTGGGCGTGCACCAGGTCGGCGAGACCTTCGTTACCAGATGTTTCCTTCCAGGCGCCGAAGCCGTCACGGCGATGACGCTGGATGGAACACCGATCGGCGATCTCCATCAGCTTCATCCGGATGGTATTTTTGCCGGCCAGGTCTCCATTACCAAATTTCAGCCGGTGCGCTATCGTGCCCGCCGCGCTGACGCCGAATGGGCGGTGACCGATGCGTACAGCTTCGGCCCGGTACTCGGGCCGATGGACGATTATTACGCTCGGCAAGGTTCGCATCTGCGGCTGTTTGATAAGATGGGGGCTCATCGTATCAAGCACGAAGGGACGACCGGCATTCACTTCGCTGTATGGGCGCCGAATGCGCAGCGCGTCTCCGTCGTCGGCGATTTCAACAATTGGGACGGTCGCCGTCATGTCATGCGCTTCCGATCCGATTCAGGCATCTGGGAGATCTTTGCCCCCGATGTACCTCTCGGAGTCCCCTACAAATTCGAAATCCGAGGTCACGACGGTGTGCTGCTGCCGCTGAAAGCGGATCCCTTCGCTCGCCGCAGCGAACTTCGCCCGAAAACCGCCTCCGTGACGGCCGCCGAGCTTTCACAGGAATGGCAGGACGAGGAGCATCTGAAGCACTGGCGCGAAACCGACAAGCGCCGGCAACCGATCAGCATCTATGAAGTTCATGCCGGCTCCTGGCAGCGTCGACAGGATGGCTCCATGCTGTCCTGGGACGAGCTTGCCTCAAGCCTCATCCCCTACTGCGTCGATATGGGTTTTACCCATATCGAGTTCCTGCCGATCACCGAACACCCCTACGACCCCTCCTGGGGCTATCAGACGACCGGCCTCTACGCTCCGACGGCCCGTTTCGGCGAACCGGAAGGTTTCGCCCGTTTCGTCAACGGCTGCCATAAGGTCGGCATCGGCGTGATACTCGACTGGGTGCCGGCACATTTCCCGACGGACGAGCATGGTCTCGGCTGGTTCGACGGCACTGCACTTTATGAGCACGCCGACCCGCGAAAGGGCTTCCACCCGGACTGGAACACGGCGATCTACAATTTTGGCCGCACCGAAGTCGTATCTTACCTCGTCAACAACGCCCTCTACTGGGCCGAGAAGTTCCATCTCGACGGCCTCCGCGTCGATGCCGTCGCCTCGATGCTCTATCTCGACTATTCGCGCAAGCATGGCGAATGGATCCCCAACGAGTATGGCGGCAATGAAAACCTGGAAGCCGTTCGCTTCCTGCAGAACCTCAATACCCGCATCTACGGCGAGCATCCCGGCGTCATGACCATTGCCGAGGAATCGACCTCCTGGCCGAAAGTTTCGCAGCCGGTTCACGAAGGCGGCCTTGGCTTCGGCTTCAAGTGGAACATGGGCTTCATGCACGACACGCTGAGCTACATGAGCCGCGATCCTGTTCATCGCAGGCATCATCACAATGAGCTGACCTTTGGCCTACTCTATGCTTATTCCGAAAATTTCGTCCTGCCGCTGTCCCACGATGAAGTGGTGCATGGCAAGGGTTCGCTGATCGCCAAGATGCCGGGCGACGACTGGCAGAAATTCGCAAACCTGCGCGCCTATTACGCCTTCATGTGGGGCTATCCCGGCAAGAAACTGCTCTTCATGGGGCAGGAATTTGCCCAATGGGCCGAGTGGAGCGAGAGCAAGGCGCTGGACTGGAACCTGTTGCAATATCGTATGCACGAGGGCATGCGCCGCCTGGTGCGCGACCTGAACTTCACCTACCGCAGCAAGCCAGCGCTCCATGCCCGCGATTGCGAAGGCGACGGCTTCGAATGGCTCATCGCCGATGACTACGAAAACTCGGTCTTTGCTTGGTTGCGTAAGGCGCCGGGCCAGAAGCCTATCGTCGTCATCAGCAACTTCACGCCCGTCTATCGCGAGAACTACTCGGTTCGTCTGCCGTCCGCAGGACGCTGGCGGGAAATCCTCAATACCGATGCCGACATCTATGGCGGCAGCGGAAAGGGCAATGGCGGGCGCGTGCAGGCCGTCGATGCCGGCGGTGAGACAAGCTGCTCGATAACCCTGCCGCCGCTGGCGACAATCATGCTTGAACCCGAGAATTAGTGACTGGTGGGAGGAGAAAATGGTAGAAAGACGCATTCAGCCACTTGCCCGCGATGCAATGGCCTATGTTCTCGCCGGCGGCAGGGGAAGCCGCCTCAAGGAACTGACCGATCGGCGTGCCAAGCCAGCCGTCTATTTCGGCGGCAAAGCCCGTATCATTGATTTTGCGTTGTCCAATGCTTTGAATTCCGGCATCCGCCGCATTGGCGTCGCCACGCAGTACAAGGCGCATTCACTGATTCGCCACATGCAGCGCGGTTGGAACTTCTTCCGCCCCGAGCGAAACGAGAGCTTCGACATCCTGCCCGCCTCCCAGCGCGTTTCCGAAACGCAATGGTATGAAGGCACCGCCGACGCCGTCTATCAGAACATTGACATCATCGAGGATTACGGCGTCGAATACATGGTCATTCTCGCCGGCGACCATGTCTATAAGATGGACTATGAATACATGCTCCAGCAGCATGTCGATTCCGGCGCGGACGTGACGATCGGCTGCCTGGAAGTGCCGCGCATGGAGGCAACCGGCTTCGGCGTCATGCACGTCAACGAGAAGGACGAGATCTTCGCGTTCATTGAAAAACCGGCCGATCCGCCGGGCATTCCGGACAAGCCGGATTTTGCGCTGGCCTCCATGGGCATCTATGTCTTCCATACGAAGTTCCTGCTGGAAGCGCTGCGCCGCGACGCCGCCGACCCGACATCCAGCCGAGATTTCGGCAAGGATATCATCCCATATATCGTCGAGCACGGTAAGGCGGTCGCTCACCGCTTCGCCGAGTCCTGCGTCCGCTCCGATTTCGAACACGAGCCCTACTGGCGCGATGTCGGCACGATCGATGCCTATTGGCAGGCCAATATCGACCTGACGGCGATCGTCCCGGCTCTCGATATCTATGACAAGGCCTGGCCGATCTGGACCTATGCCGAGATCACGCCGCCGGCGAAATTCGTCCATGATGACGAAGACCGCCGCGGTTCGGCAACCTCCTCCGTCGTTGCCGGCGACTGCATCATCTCAGGTGCGAGCCTCAACCGCAGCCTTCTCTTCACAGGTGTACGGGCCAATTCCTACTCCAAGCTGGAAGGAGCGGTTATCCTGCCCAACGTGAAGATCGGTCGGCGCGCACAACTCAAAGACGTTGTGATCGACCACGGTGTCATCATCCCGGAAGGTCTTGTCGTCGGCGAGGATCCAGAACTCGACGCACGGCGCTTCAGACGGACGGAAAGCGGTATTTGCCTGATCACGCAACCGATGATCGACAAGCTGGATATTTGACTTATGAAAGTTCTTTCGGTTTCGTCCGAAGTCTTCCCTTTGATCAAGACAGGGGGCCTTGCCGATGTGGCAGGCGCCCTGCCCATAGCCCTCAAATCCTTCGGCATCGAAACCAAAACCCTCATGCCCGGCTATCCCGCCGTCATGAAACTCCTGCAGAATCCGGTCCTTCGGCTGGAATTTTCGGATCTGCTCGGCCAGCCGGCAAGGTTGCTCGAGGTGGAGCATCAGGGCCTCGATATTCTCGTGCTCGATGCGCCTGCTTATTACGACCGCCCCGGCGGTCCCTATCTCGATACGACCGGCAAGGACTACCCTGACAACTGGCGCCGTTTCGCCGCTCTTTCGCTGGCAGGCTCCGAGATCGCCGCCGGCCTGCTGCGTGGCTGGCGACCCGATCTGGTGCATGCCCATGACTGGCAATCCGCAATGGTACCGGTCTACATGCGTTATTATCCGACGCCCGAACAGCCGAGCATTCTGACAATCCACAACATCGCTTTCCAGGGTCAGTTCGGCGCCGATATTTTCCCCGGCCTGCGCTTACCGCCTCATGCTTTTGCCACCGAAAGCATCGAATATTACGGCACTGTCGGTTTCCTCAAGGGCGGTTTGCAGACTGCCACAGCCATCACCACCGTCAGCCCCTCCTATGCCGAGGAAATCCTGACCCCGCAATTCGGCATGGGCCTGGAAGGCGTCATCGCCAGCCGCCGAAACGTGCTGCATGGCATTGTTAACGGCATCGACGCCGATATTTGGAATCCGGCGACTGATCCGGTCGTCCACACGCATTACGGCCCGACGACGCTGAAGAACCGCATCGAGAACCGCCGGTCCATCGAAGAATTCTTCCATCTCGACCACGATGACGCGCCAATCTTCTGCGTCATCAGCCGCCTGACCTGGCAGAAGGGCATGGATCTTGTCGCCAGCGCCGCCGACGAGATCGCGACGATGGGCGGGAAGCTCGTCGTGCTCGGCTCCGGCGAAGCGGCCCTCGAAGGCGCGTTGCTCGCCGCTGCCACCCGCAACCCTGGCCGCATCGGCGTTTCTATCGGTTATAACGAGCCGATGTCGCATCTCATGCAGGCTGGCTGCGACGCGATCATCATTCCATCGCGCTTCGAGCCCTGCGGCCTCACCCAGCTTTATGGCCTGCGTTATGGCTGCGTGCCGATCGTGGCGCGCACCGGCGGTCTCAACGATACCGTGATCGATGCCAATCATGCTGCACTTGCGGCAAAGGTGGCGACAGGCATACAATTCGCGCCGGTAAATGAAGAAAGCATGCTACAGGCACTGCGCCGCGCCATGCACCTCTATGCGGATCAAAAAGTCTGGACCCAATTGCAAAAGCAGGGCATGAAGTCGGATGTCTCTTGGGAGAAGAGCGCCGAACGTTATGTTGCCCTGTATACCAGCCTCGTCTCGAAAGGCATGTGACCTAAAATGATCAAGTCCGTTCCCACCACGCCCTACCAGGACCAGAAACCCGGTACATCGGGCCTGCGTAAGAAGGTTCCGGTCTTCCAGCAGCCGAACTATGCGGAAAACTTCATCCAGTCGATCTTCGATTCCCTGGAAGGCTATCAGGGCAAGTGCCTGGTCATCGGCGGCGACGGACGCTACTACAACCGCGAAGTCATTCAGAAGGCGATCAAGATGGCCGCCGCCAACGGCTTCGGCAAAGTCATGGTCGGCAAGGGCGGTATTCTGTCGACGCCGGCAGCGTCCAACATCATCCGCAAGTACAAGGCCTTCGGCGGCATCATCCTCTCGGCCAGCCACAATCCGGGCGGCCCGACTGAAGACTTCGGCATCAAGTACAATGCCAGCAACGGAGGCCCTGCGCCGGAAAAGATCACCGACACGATCTTCGCCCGCTCCAAGGTGATTGAAAGCTACAAGATCGCCGACTTCGCCGACGTCAATATCGACCGCATCGGCAAGGAAGAGCTGCCAGGCGGCATGATCCTTTCGGTTATCGATCCGGTCGAGGACTATGCCGCGCTGATGGAAGAGCTCTTTGACTTCGGCGCGATCCGCAACCTGATCAGCCTCGGCTTCCGCGTCGCCTTCGACGCCATGAGCGCCGTCACCGGCCCCTATGCCAAGGAAATCTTCGAGAACCGCCTCGGCGCTCCCTCGAGCTCGGTGCGCAACTTCATGCCGCTTCCGGATTTCGGCGGCCATCACCCAGACCCGAACCTTGTTCATGCCAAGGAGCTCTATGACGAGATGATGGGTGAGGATGCGCCAGATTTCGGTGCCGCATCTGACGGCGACGGCGACCGCAACCTTATCATTGGCCGCGGCATTTTCGTCACCCCGTCCGACAGCTTGGCGATCCTCGCCGCCAACGCCAACCTGGCGCCTGGTTACTCCGGCGGCCTCGCCGGCATTGCCCGCTCCATGCCGACGTCAGGTGCGGCAGATCGCGTGGCTGAAAAGCGCGGTATCGGCATCTACGAAACGCCGACCGGCTGGAAATTTTTCGGCAACCTGCTCGACGCCGGGATGGCAACGATCTGCGGCGAAGAAAGCGCCGGTACCGGCTCCAACCATGTCCGCGAGAAGGACGGCCTCTGGGCCGTGCTGCTGTGGCTGAACATCCTGGCCGTACGCGGTGAAAGCGTGCAGGAAATCGTCACCCAGCACTGGCAGACCTACGGCCGCAACTATTATTCCCGCCACGACTACGAAGGCGTCGATAGCGATGCCGCCAACGGCCTGATCGACAATCTGCGCAGCCAGCTTACGACCCTGCCCGGCAAGACTTTCGGCGATCTCATCGTCGAGAAGGCGGACGATTTCGCCTATAACGATCCGGTCGACAAGTCGGTCAGCGAGCATCAGGGTATCCGCGTCCTGTTCAAGGGCGGCTCCCGCGTCGTCTTCCGCCTGTCGGGCACCGGCACGTCTGGCGCAACCCTGCGCGTCTATATCGAGCGTTACGAGCCGGATTCGACTCGCCACAACATCGAGACGCAGGAAGCGCTGGCCGATCTGATCGCGGCCGCGGAAAGCATCGCCAATATTCGTGAGCGCACGGGACGCAACGAGCCGACCGTGATCACCTGATCCGGGGGGCGTATGAGGGGCAATAGTTCCGCACAGGGCGGCGCCATCGTCTTCGAGACGGGCGTTGAATTTGCTGTCTGGTCGCATCATGCGGCGCAGATTGATCTCTGTCTCTTCGACGATGATGGCAAGGAATACGCAAGGCTTCCCATGGCCCGCGACAGCGGCCATGTCTTCCGGCTCTTCGTCGACGGATTGAAGGAAGGCGCTCGATATGGCTATCGCGCCGACGGCATGTACGCTCCAGACAACGGCCTCTGGTTCGATCCTTCGAAGCTCCTGATCGATCCCTATGCCAAGGCGGTCGACCAACCCTTCCGTTACGATCCCCGCCTCGGCATCTTTGGCGAAGATACGCAAGACCTGGTGCCGAAGTCAGTCGTCACCAAAGACTTACCCGTCAAAATCCGAGAGCCGCTCTTCAAACCGGGCGGCTTTATTTATGAAGTGGCAGTCAAACCCTTCACCATCCTGCATTCGGATGTGCCGGAAGCTCTGCGCGGCACGGTCGCTGCTCTGGCCCACCCCTCTGTTGTCGCTCACTTGACACGCATCGGCGTCGATGCCGTCGAGCTAATGCCGATTGTCGCCTGGATCGATGAGCGCCACCTGCCGCCGCTCGGCCTGGCGAATGGCTGGGGTTACAATCCCGTTGCCTTTATGGCGCTCGATCCGCGCATCGTGCCTGGCGGCATCGCTGAATTGCGGGATACGGTCGCGAAGCTGCATGACGAAGGCATTGCCGTTATCCTCGACCTCGTCTTCAATCATACCGGCGAAAGCGACCGCTACGGCGCGACGCTGTCGCTGCGCGGCATCGACAATCTCAGCTACTATCGTCACATGCCGGACCGGCCATCCGTGCTCGTCAATGATACCGGAACCGGGAATACGGTCGCGTGTGATCATCCCTATGTTCAACGGCTCATTATCGACAGTTTGCGCCATTTCGTCGGCAATGCCGGAGTCGACGGCTTCCGTTTTGATCTCGCACCCATTCTCGGACGCACTGCAAATGGCTTCGACCGGAACGGTACATTGGCCGCGATGCTGGCCGACGACCTGCTCGGCGATCGCATCATGATCGCCGAACCCTGGGATATCGGCTCCGGCGGCTATCAGCTCGGCAATTTCCCGGCGCCCTTCCTGGAATGGAATGACCGCGCCCGCGATGACATCAGGTGCTACTGGCGCGGTGACGATTGGAAGACAGGTTCGCTCGCGACCGTGCTGGCCGGCTCGTCGAACATATTCTCAGCCAACGACGGAAAAGGAACCCGCAGCGTCAATTTCCTTGCTGCCCATGATGGCTTCACGCTCATGGACCTCGTCTCCTACAGCGGCAAGCACAATGAGGCGAATGGCGAGAGCAATCGCGACGGCCACAACGAGAACCATTCCTGGAACAATGGCGTCGAAGGCGAAACCGCCTATCCCGTCATCCGGGAACGCCGCAAGGCTGATGTCAAGGCACTCCTCTCCACCCTGTTTGCCAGCCGCGGCAGCATCATGCTGACGGCCGGCGACGAGGGCGGGCGAAGTCAGCACGGCAACAACAATGCCTATTGCCAGGACAATGAAATTACCTGGGTCGACTGGAAACTGCTGGACGAAGACCTAATCGCCTATACAGCCTTCATCGCCGCACTTCGCCGCCGTTTCTCGGTCTTCTCCGACCTTACGTTCTTTTCCGGAAACGGTGATGTGGAATGGATTTCGCTCTCCGGTGAGCCGATGATCGTAGGCGAATGGGAGACACCCTCGCTGTCCACCCTCGGCATGGTGCTTGCGACTCACGATCGCTCCTCCCGCGGGCAGATTCGCCTCGCTGTCTTGTTCAACCGTTCCGAACAGCACCAACTCTTCACGCTTCCCTCAGCCGGCGAAACAAACTGGAGTCAGATTTTACTGGATGGTGAGCGGAAAGTCGGCGCCCGTGCCACAGTTGAGCCGCGTTCGGTGGCCTTTTTCGTGGAAAATTGATCCACGCCAGCTGCCCCCGCGAATCGTTGTCGCAATCGTCATAAATGCGCGATAAGGCTTTGAGGCTGCGGTTGTTTTACGAGGAATGCATGGTCATGGAAATTTCGCTCTCGGAGGTCCGAGGGCTGGTTGGTACGGAAACAGGATTATCTGACTGGATTCTCGTCGACCAGAAGATGATCGATGCTTTTGCTGAGGCGACTGGCGACCATCAGTTCATTCACGTCGATCCCGTCCGTGCAGCAACCGAAAGCCCTTTCGGCGGCACCATCGCTCATGGCTTCCTAACGCTCTCGCTGCTATCGACGATGAACTACAATTGCCTGCCCAAGGTGCGCGAGCAGACGATGGGCATCAATTACGGCTTCGACAAGGTCCGCTTCATGTCGCCGGTCAAGAGCGGCACGCGCATCCGCGGCCACTTCGTGCTCTCGGACGCCCGTTTCCGCGGCGCCGGCATGCTGATGACGACCTATGACGTCTCGATCGAAATCGAGAACGAGAAGAAGCCGGCGCTGACCGCCCGCTGGATCACCATCATCCAGTTCGATCCGAAGGATCGTCCGGAAGACGCATAAGATTCTTCGCGAGCCTTAATGGCCGGCATCCTCAGCACCTTCGGCCAGCAGCCCGAAGACATAGTCCGAAAACGACCGCCAGCATTCCACCCGGAACGTATCGTCTTCAGTACGGAAAAGGACGATCTCGGCCTTACCGAAGATCGTCCGCGTGCAGGCGCCCACCGGGAAAATCTCCAGAGAGAGATTCTGCGGGCAGCCGGCAGACAGCGTAGCCTCTGCACCCGGTCCGGAAACAATGATGCCTACATTGCGGTGGGAGACATCGACGGCCGAATGCAGAACTCCGGCACCGGAAAGAAGCGCAGGGAGATCCGAACCAGCCTCATCGATAACGAGCCACTCGTCCGGCCCGAGCCAGAGCGCCGAACGTCCTTCAGCACGGCCGGAAGTCTTGGGCATCGTGGGCAAATCCAGCCCCAGCGCGGAAGAAAGTGCCGGTACGGAATCAGCCGGCGCGCGCAGCGAAATGCGGCTTGCCGTCGGTGTGACCGTCAGGCGCGCCGTGGCCGAACCGGCAAGGAGACCGAAGAGAGCCGGCTTGCGAATTGCGACTTCAGCCATGGATACGGCCTCCTTCCTTGTCAAAGAACACCAGATCCGTCACCTCGACCGGAATGGTCCGATCCGGCATCGGCACATAGAGCGTTTCGCCCATCAGATTGCGGCCACCTTCAACCAGTGCAAAAGCAATCGAGCGGCCGCAATTTTCCGACCAGTAGGCCGAGGTCACGTGACCGAGCATCGTCATTGGCTTGGGCTGGTTCGGATTGGCGACGATCTGCGCACCCTCTTCCAGCACCAGCTTCGCATCCTTCGTCACAAGACCGACGAGTTGCTTGCGGCCTTCCTTGACGAGATCGGGGCGCTTCAACCCGCGAATGCCGACGAAATCCGGCTTTTTCTTTGAGACCGCCCAGGAGAGCCCCGCATCGTCGGGCGTCACCGTGCCATCCGTATCCTGGCCGACAATGATGTAGCCTTTTTCGGCGCGCAATACATGCATGGTTTCCGTGCCATAGACACAGGCACCGAGCGGCTCGGCATTCGACCAGACGGCCTCCAGCACCGACTGACCGTAATCGGCCGGGACGTTGATTTCGAAGCCGGTCTCGCCAGTAAAGGAAACACGGAAGAGGCGCGCCGGAACGCCAGCCACCTTGCACTCGGCAACACTCATATGCGGGAATGCTTCGTTGGAAATATCCAGACCTTCGACCAACGGCGCCACGATCTCGCGCGCCTTCGGCCCCTGTACCGCAATAACGGCCCATTGCTCCGTCACAGAGGTCAGCCACACCTTCAGATGCGGGAATTCCGTCTGCAGATAGTCTTCCATGTGGTTGAGAACGCGCGGCGCCCCACCGGTTGTGGTCGTCACGTGGAAACGGTCTTCCGTCAGACGACCAACGACGCCATCGTCATAGATGAAGCCGTCTTCGCGCAGCATGATGCCGTAGCGGCATTTGCCCGGCTTCAGCGTATCCCAAGCGTTGGTGTACATGAGGTTCATAAATTCCGCGGCATCCGGCCCGACGACCTCGATCTTGCCGAGGGTCGAGGCGTCGAAGATACCGGCGACCTCGCGTGCCGTGCGGCATTCGCGGGCAACGGCCTGATGCATCGTTTCGCCGGCGCGCGGATAGAACCAGGCGCGCTTCCAGTTCCCGACATCCTCGAAGACTGCGCCTTTCGCTTCTTCCCAGGCATGCAGCGGCGTCTTGCGCGTCGGGTCGAACAGCGGCCCCCGGGAATGCGAGATCAGCGCACCATAAGTCACTGGCGTATAGGGCGCGCGGAATGTGGTGAGACCGACCTGCGGAATATCCTTGCCAAGCGTTTCGGCGGCGATCGCCAGACCATGCATGTTGGAAAGCTTGCCCTGGTCGGAGGCCATGCCGTTCGTCGTGAAGCGCTTGATATGCTCGATCGAATGCATCCCCTCGCGCACAGCGAGGCGGATATCCTTGGCGCAGACATCGTGCTGGAAATCGATGAAGGCCTTCGCATTCGTGTCCGGCCCGGCGCCTTCGGCAGCACCGATCATGCCGCCCGTCCAATCGAAGGCCTGCTCGACGGAAATCCCGATCTTGCCGCCCGGCTCTCTGCCGACGGCCTGCGCCATCAGTTCACCCGCAGCAAGCGACTCTTCGACGGTCTGTTGCAGTCCGTCCGTGCCGTTGCACGCACCGACGGACAGGCAATCCTGCGCATAGGTGCCGGGCAGGAAACGCTGCGTCCCAGCATCGAAAGCGACCTTGCCCCGCGACTGCGAGAAGAGATGAACGGAAGGCGTCCAGCCGGCACAGACGAGCAGTGCATCGACGCTGATCTTGCGCGGCGAACCACCGCCATTACGCGCTACCGTCATCGAGGAAATGCGAAGAGCACCTGATGTGTTGACGACTGACTGGCCGGTCAGCACGTCAATGCCGAGCGCACGGGCCTCGGCAAGCACTGCCGCCCCAGGCGTCTGCCTGCTATCGACGATGGCGGCGATCGATACACCTGCCCGCTTCAGGTCGAAAGCGGCCTCGTAAGCGGAATCGTGGGCGGTGTAGACGCCCACCTTCTGGCCGACGGCAACGCCATAGTGATTGAGATACATGCGGCCGGCTGAGGCGAGCATGATGCCCGGCCGATCGTTGTTCGGAAACACCATATGCCGCTCGATCGCACCGGTCGCAAGCACGACGCGCTTGGCGCGGACCTGCCACAATCGTTCGCGGGGCAGGTCACGGGCCGGACGAGCGATATGATCCGTGACCCGTTCGACAAGGCCGACGAAATTGTGGTTGTAATAGCCGAAGGCCGTCGTGCGGGTCAGGACCTGCACATTGTCCATTGCCTTCAGCCGTGCAAGTGTCTTCTGCACCCAGGCATAGCCGTCGAGCCCGTCTACTTTCACACCGGTATCAAAGCGCAGAGCGCCGCCGGCCTCCGCCTGCTCATCGCAGAGGATGATTTTCGCACCGGCCTCGGCAGCGGCCAATGCTGCCGAAAGCCCGGCGATGCCCGCACCGACGACAAGAATATCGCAATGGGCATAACGGCTGGCATAATGATCCGGATCGGCTTCGGTGGGAGCAACTCCCAGGCCGGCAGCGCGGCGGATCATTGGCTCATAGACATGCTTCCAGGCCGCCCGCGGCCACATGAAGGTCTTGTAGTAGAAGCCGGCCGCGAAGAACGGCGAGAAAAGATTGTTGACGGCACCGACATCGAAGGAAAGCGAGGGCCAGCGGTTCTGCGAGGCCACGATCATGCCGTCGAAGACTTCCTGCACGGTCGCTCGGACGTTCGGCTGCTTCCGGGCGCTGTCGCGCGCAACATCAATCAGCGCATTCGGCTCTTCGGCACCGGCCGAAAGAATGCCACGCGGGCGATGATATTTGAACGATCGGCCGATGAGATGTACGCCATGGGCAATCAGGGCCGAGGCAACGGTATCGCCTTCGAGCGCCGTATAGCTCTTGCCGTCGAAGGTGAAGCGCGCGGTTTTGGCGGGCGTCAGCCGGCCCTTGCCGGCGATACGGTTTGCACCGCTCATTGCGCCTCTCCTTCCACAGCTTCATAGGTTTCCACCGGCGCATGCGGTTCGGCCGCAGTTCCGATATCAGGCTTCGGCTCGCCGGCCTTGTAGGTCATGATGAATTTGTCGCTCACGGTATCGCGAGCCGCGTTGAAGAAGCGCCCGCAGCCATGTATGTGCCGCCAGCGCTCGAAGATCAGACCTTTCGGATTGTCGCGCAGGAAGAAATATTTCTCGAATTCCTCATCCGAGATCGAGGCAATATCGGCCGGCCGGGCAATGTGGGCATCGCCGGCGCCGCGGAATTCGAGCTCCGAGCGCTCTTCCTGACAGTAAGGGCAGTAGATCAGCAGCATGTTGTCCTCGCGTCAGTGCGCAACGGCGGCAGCAGCCGCCTCGTCGATCAGCCGGCCGGTGCGGAACCGCTCCAGCGTCAGCCCGGCGTTGAACTTGTGCGGTTCGTCGCGGGCGATCAGATGGGCAAAGAGATTGGCCGAACCGGGAGTCGCCTTGAAACCGCCGGTACCCCAGCCGCAATTGACGTAAAGTCCGGGAACCGGAGTCTTCGACTGGATAGCCGAACGATCAGGCGTATTGTCGACGATACCGCCCCACTGGCGCATCATCTTCACGCGGCGGAACATCGGAAAGAGCTCGCAGATCGCATCGAGCGTATGCGTGATGATCTGCAGACCGCCAGTCTGGGAATAGGAATTATATTGGTCCGTGCCTGCACCGATGACGAGCTCGCCCTTGTCGGACTGCGAGATATAGGCATGCACGGTGTTCGACATGACGACACAGGGGAAGATCGGCTTCAGCGGCTCGGAGACCAGTGCCTGCAGCGGGCTCGATTGCAGCGGCACGCGCACATCCGCCATCTTCATGACTGTCGTCGTGTGGCCGGCGGCCGACACGCCGATCTTCTTCGCGCCGATGAAGCCTCTGTTGGTCTCGACGCCGGTTACGCGTCCGTCGGGACCACGGCGGATGCCGGTGACTTCACAATTCTGAATGATGTGGACGCCGCGGTCGGAGGCCGCGCGCGCATAACCCCAGGCAACTGCATCGTGGCGCGCCGTGCCGCCGCGGCGCTGCAATGCGGCCCCATTGATCGGGTAGCGCGCCGTCGCCGAAATATCGAGCGGCGGGCAATAGGCCTTGGCCTGCTCCGGCGTCAGCCACTCATTGTCGATGCCGTAGAGCCGGTTGGCGTGGATATGCCGCTTGAAGCTCTGCATGTCGTGCACATTGTGCGACAGCATCATCACACCGCGGGGCGAATACATGACGTTGTAATTGAGCTCCTGCGACAGCCCCTCCCAGAGCTTCATCGAGTGCTCATAAATGTGCATGCTCTCTTCGTAGAGATAGTTGGAGCGAATAATGGTGGTGTTGCGGCCGGTATTGCCCCCGCCGAGCCAGCCTTTTTCCAGGACCGCCACGTTGGTGATGCCATGTTCTTTGGCGAGATAGTAGGCCGCGCCCAACCCGTGCCCGCCGCCGCCGATGATGATCACCTCATATTCGCGTCGCGGCTCCGGCGAGGTCCACTGTTTTTCCCAGCCCCTGTGCCCGCGCAGAGCCTCCCGCGCTACGGCAAAAACCGAATATTTCCGCATCCGCCATCATCTCCTTCAGGCAAAGGCATTTTCGTCGTGGCCATACAAATCGCAAATCGAAATGCGGCACAACGGTTCTTTTGCGACGTGAAAGAGCTTTTGTTTTGACACGACGCCAGGTGCACCGCGACCATTGGCTGCTATCTTCCTTCGCAGGTGCGGCATAATCCTTTTCTCACCCAACAGGGCAGGCAGAAGCGCCCAGTCGAAGATGCTAATATTCCTTGTATGTGGGGTGTTAGATGTTGGGTTGGCGCTGCATATGGATCGCGGGCTTCTGCCTTGCGCTGTCAGGCGCATGGCCTACACACGCAGCCGAACCCGTCGGTCAGGCAACCCTCATCAGAACCGAAGTGACGGGACAGAGCGGTCCGATTATCGTCAATGACGAGGTCCATCGCGACGAGCGCATCCGCACTTCCCAATCGGGGCTAGGCCAATTCATATTCCGCGACGGCACCAAACTGGCCGTCGGCTGGGGTTCTTCCGTCGTCATTGATAAATATGTGTTCGACGACGACGACTCCGTCAAACGTCTCTCGATCAAGGCGGCCAAAGGCACGTTCCGCTGGGTCAGCGGCAACTCGAAATCCTCTGCCTATCAGATCCAGACACCGGCCGGCACGATTGGCGTACGCGGTACCGCCTTTGATTTCTATGTCGGCCCCGACGGTACGACCGCCGTGGTGTTGCTGAATGGCGCGGCCAGCTTCTGCGGTCCAGGCGGCTGTCGGCAATTGCAGCAGCGTTGCGATTGCGTCATTGCACGGCCGAACGGCAACATGACGGATGCGCAACCCGTCAACAGTAGCGTGCTGCAGAGATTGGGCAACCAGCGCGCCCTCCCTTTCCTCTCTGGCAATCAAAGTCTGACAGGCGGCCTTGGCCTGCTCGGCGGTTGCCGGATGGCTTCAGTCGTGCCCGAGCGCAAAGACCGGCTTCGCGAAGAACCCCGTCCGCGAAATCCGGAGCCCGCGCCGCCTCCGCAACCATTGAAGCAGGATGATCCGCCGAAGCAACAGCCGGAAAAACCGGACCACGATAAGCCGCATCATGACAAGCCCCACCATGACAAACCTAGGGATGGCTGGCACGGTTGGCACGGCTGGAAGGATAGGGACGATAGAGACGACCACGATTACGATCATGGAAGACCGGACCGGCACGAATGGTCCGATCATGCGGACAGACACGACGACAGGCCAAACCACACGGAAAGGGCAGATCACAATCAGGATAGGCCTGGCAGGCAGGACAGCAGCAGTGGTGAAAGCCAGACGACCGACAACCAGCAGAGCGCGGGAAGCGACCGGGATCGTGATCGGGATCGTGGCCATGACCGGGATCATGGCTGGGGCGGAAACGGAAGCCGGAACTGGAGCGGCGGCTGGAACCGTAATCGCTGACTGACTATTCAACGGCCTGCTGTTCCGGTAGGCCTATATCCTCGCGGAAATGATCGCTCCTGCCGGATATCCGCTCGTAAAAATCGACGAGACCGGGCAAGACCCGTACCCCCGAGAGCTTTGCGGCGCCGATCAGCTTGCGGCTGTTCCTCGAACGCAGGCGCAGAGCGCTCATTACCTCCTCATGAATGAGATGCAAGGCACCAAATTCCGGCGACGCCGCGACCTCCTCGTCGCCGATCACGGCAAAAATCTGCGTTCGGCTGCTCTTGCCCTTGAGCGGAATGGCTCCTGCCTCCAAAAGCGCCGCTCCACTCTGCATCCGCGCCGTGCTATCGGAGATCAGGATATCGAAACCGAGGTCCTTGCAGCAGGATTCGATGCGGGCCGCGACATTCACGGCATCGCCAACCGCCGAATAGTTGAAGCGGGTCTTCGCCCCCATATTGCCGACACAGGCAAGCCCGGTATGGATGCCGATTCCGATCCTCACCTGCCGGTCGCTCCCGAAACCGAAAGCATCACGGGCGTTCAGTTCGGCAAGCGTCTCTCGCATGGCGAGTGCCGCTCGCAGTGCCTTTGCGGCATGATCCGAAACATCGACCGGTGCGTTCCAGAACGCCATGATGGAGTCGCCGATGAACTTATCGAGTGTCCCTTCGTTGCCTACGACATGCCGGCTCAGGGCATCGAGCAATGTATTCAGAAACTGAACAACGGCGATCGGCGTCAGTTGCTCGCTGATTTCCGTGAAATTGCGGACGTCGACGAACATCATGGTGAGCTCGCGCTCGTCCCCGCCGAGCTTCAGCGCGTCGGGCGTATGTTCGATCCGGTGGAGCAGCGAAGGCGAGAGATAGTGGCCGAAGGCGCGCCGAACTTCCCGCCGTTCCCTGTCGATGACGAGGATGCGGAATGATGTCGCCGCAAAATGCGTGATGGACCCGCTGACGATCGGCGCCAGCGGATCGAAGAGCAGACCGGCATAAAGAAAGCTGAACCACGAAGCGGCGAGCGCCATCACGGTGATTGCCAGGCCACAGACCAGCGCTACGGCCGGACTGACGAACGTCGTGATGATGACCAGAAGAAAACCGAGCACGGCGATCGAGAGGATCTCCAGCCCATCGGCCCAGTCGGGTCGTGATAGGTAACGACCCGAAAGGATCTGCTCGACGGTCTGTGCCTGCAGAGAAACACCCGGCACATTTTCTCCGAGCGCAGTGGTGCGGATATCCTGCAGCCCGACCGCGGAGGTGCCAACGAAGACGATGCTGCCTTGGATCTGAGCAGCGACATCTGGAGCCACTCCGTCGGCAGCAAGGAGCTTTCGAGCCGAGATATAGCGCTCCGCCCGGTTTGGCGTCACATAAAGCCAGATTTCTCCCGCGGCAGTCAGCGGTACGATGAAATCGCCGATCTTTGCCGAGGTGATGATCCCGGCGTGATCAGGCGCGCCGGCCACCACATAGGTCGAGGCCCCCTGCGCCACCCGCAACGCTTCAATGGCAAGATTGGGATAAAACTGTTCGCCATCGCTAAGGAACAGCGGCACTGCACGCACGACCGATGTGGGGCTGCCCGGGTTGAGACTGACATGGCCAAGTCCCGCGGCATTGGCCTCCAAACCCGGCCGGAGCGGTGTCGAGGCGGCAAGATGCGGAGGTGCGGCCAGCGGGCTTTCGCCGGTAAAGGCAAAGCCCGCTTTTACCGGCGGCTTGTAATTGCCCTCGTTGGAAAGCCCGAAGCCGAGCACGACAGGCTTTTCTTCGATCGAGCGAGCGAATATCTCGTCATTGTCAGGCAAGTGCGCCGCGAGCGATGGATCGACGCCCTCCACCTCCTGGATGACGTTGCGCGGCGACATCCGGTCAGGCTCGGCGAAGATGACGTCGAATGCAATGGCCGCCGCCCCCATATCGGCGAGGCGGTCGATCAAAGTCGCCAGCCTGTTGCGCGGCCAGGGCCATTGACCGAACTCCCGCAGGGAGGCTTCATCGATATCGATCACCCGGACTGGCATCGCTTCAAAGCTACGCGGCACGATGCGCTGATACTCATCGAAGGTGACATCGCGGATCTGCCTCAGCACCGGCGGATCGCTTGCTCGGAACATCGTAAGCGCAGCTACGATGATCAGGCCGATCATCACACCGATCTGCTGCAATCGCGTCATGATTTGCCGACCTCCCCTCGGGGCGGCTCCGAGAGCGGTCCCGCCGCAAGCACGCTACGCCTGTTTGACGCCAAAGACCATTCGCTCACGCTCACAAGCTAAAAAACAAAGTCGACAGCAATGCAGAAACCGACATCGATACCGGCAAAGCACTTTCATTGAGATGTAACCGCAACACCGTGTGAAATTACTTCCAGATTTGGTCCTGGCTTTCGGCCCGACCTTGAAGTGTCGGCCTTGCCCCGCACGCGACGAAATGGTTCTGTGTTTTAGGGGCTTTAACAATTCGATCATTGTCGAGGGATGCGCCATGGCAGATCCGCAAGGAGGGACCACGGCAAGAACTGCGGAAAATTCGGCTTTCATCGCGCGCAGAAGCGGCTATTGGCTGGTGGTCGTCGTGCTGGCGATGCTAGCCGGACTGCCGCTTGCCGTCTGGCTTGATATCAGCGACCTCTCCGAAAGCGCCCTGCGCCGGCAGGCGCGGGACATGAGTTCGCTCGTCACAAGCATCCGCTCCTATTATTCGGCGAATGTGGTCGGCCGGGTGCTTGCTGCCCATCAGGCAGGTGACGTCAGCGGCACGGTCGTCTCCCACAACTATGCCAATATTCCAGGCGCCATTCCGCTGCCGGCAACGCTTTCACTCGAACTCGGAGACGTCATCAAGGAACAGCAGGCCAATATTACCTATCGCTTCCTCTCCGACCTGCCCTTCAAGAATCGTGCGCCCCATGATCTCGACAGTTTCGAAAAGGCGTCGCTGACCTCTCTGCGCGCCAATTCCGCCCAGACGTTGACCGATCTCACACGCGTCGGATTCACTGATACGCTGCGCCTCGTCACGCCTGTCATCATGGGCCAGGCGTGCGTAGCCTGTCACAATACCCACCCAGAAAGCCCGAAGAAGGACTGGAAGGTGGGCGATGTGCGCGGCATCCAGGAAGTCATCATCCGTCAGCCCTATGCGAGCAACATTCTCGCCTTCAAATATCTCCTCTGCTACTTTCTCTTCGTCGCCATCATCGGTATCAGCTTCATCATCCTGCAGCGCCAGCAGACCCGCGCCATCCACAGCGCCAACCGTGACCTGGAAGCTGCAAACGAATTCCTCGCCAGCGTTTCCCTCAAGATTTCTCGCTACCTGTCGCCGCAGATCTACAAGAGCATCTTCAGCGGCCAGAAGGATGTGGTCGTCCACACAGAGCGCAAGCGCCTGACGATCTTCTTCTCCGACATCAAGGATTTCACCGCGACGACGGAGCGCCTGCAGCCGGAAGCGCTGACGGAGATGCTGAATGAATATCTGACCGAAATGTCCGCGATCGCACTCAACCACGGCGGCACGGTGGACAAGTTCATCGGCGACGCCATGCTGGTGTTCTTCGGCGATCCTGAGACCAAGGGACCGGAAGAGGATGCCAAGGCATGTCTGCGCATGGCGGTGAACATGCAGCGCAGGCTCGGCGAACTAAAGGACCGATGGCGCAGGAACGGCACCGAGGAGCCCTTCGTCGTGCGGATGGGAATCAACAGCGGTTACTGCAACGTCGGCAATTTCGGCAGCAACGACCGCATGGACTATACGATCATCGGCGCTGAAGCGAACCTCGCCGCGCGCCTGCAAGCGATCGCACAGGGCGGCGAGATCGTCATCAGCTACGAAACCTACGCACTCGTGAAGGATATCGTCGATGCTCACCCCCTGCTGCCGATCACGATGAAGGGAATCCAGCGGGAGATCGTGCCGTACGCAGTGGATGGGCTGATGCTCGGCACCGATCATAAGAGCCGCATTCTGAGCGAGCATCTGGCCGGCCTGGACCTGCATCTGGATGTGGCTCGGCTTGAGCCTGCCGACCGTTCCCGCGTGATAGCGGCTCTGAAGGAAGCGATCGCCGCACTGGATGAAACCAAGCCCGAGACGCTGCGCTCCTAACGTCGTATAATGTTCGCCGTCATTTTTCCGCTCATTCGCATATCCCGTCTGGACTTCACTTCCTCGATCTGCTATCCCGCATCACCAATCGCAAGGCTGCGGCCGCGCGAACGTTATTTTTTTGCCCCAGGCGCTGCGCCGCCTCCCGGCATCAACCAAACCAAAGGAACGTGATTCTCGTGCAGGTACTTGTCCGCGATAACAATGTCGACCAGGCTCTCCGCGCTCTCAAGAAGAAGATGCAGCGCGAAGGCATTTTCCGCGAAATGAAGATGCGCGACTATTACGAAAAGCCGTCGCAGAAGCGCGCTCGCGAAAAGGCCGAAGCTGTTCGTCGTGTTCGCAAGCTGGCCCGCAAGCGCGCTCAGCGCGAAGGTCTGGTTGCACGCTAAGGCGGTGCCGTCGTTTTTTCGACGTTTTCAGATGCATGTGTGGCGGGGGCGATAGGTTTCGCCGCCGCCTTTTTTAATTTGCTGCTGAAGATTGCATATCCGCCCTATCGGATATGGTGCATGGGGGAAGCGAGCCCGAATGGCTGTCATAACGTTCAATCCGTCCCGCTCGTTGCGTTCACAGAAATCCGCCGTGTTTGCCTCGCTGGCGCTTGTCGCTGCGTTGGGCCTCGCTGGCTGTGAGACGAGCAATACGTCGGATGCTGTGATCCGCATCGACAAGGCACAGGGCTCACAGGAAAATATCGCATCGCTGACGGCCGTCATCAACGCCAATCCGCGCGATCCCGAAGGCTACAATGTCCGCGGTTCCGCCTATGGCCGCGCCGGCGAATTCCGCAAGGCGCTCGATGACTTCAACACCGCACTGCAGATCAACCCGCGCTTCTTCCAGGCATATGCCAACCGCGCGCTGGTCTACCGCAACATGGGCCAGCAGCCGCAGGCGGTCGCCGATTACAATGCTGCCTTGCAGATCAATCCGAGCTATGATGTCGCCTATATCGGTCGCGGCAATGTCTACCGCATGGCTGGCCAGGACGATCAAGCATTCAACGATTTCTCAAAAGCGATCCAGCTCGGCACGACAGATGGCCGCGCCTACCACAATCGCGGCCTGATCTATCAGAAGCGCAATCAGCAGGATAAGGCGATCGACGATTTCTCCAAGGCGATTTCGCTCTCGCCGAATTCGCCGGAGCCCTATAATGGCCGCGGCATTTCCTATATCGCCCTGAACGACGACGACAATGCGTTCGCCGATTTCAACCACGCGATCGAGCTGAATGGCAACCTGGCCGAATCCTGGGCAAACCAGGCTCTCGTCTACGAGCGCCGCGGCGAGAAGGACAAGGCGATCCGCTCCTACCGCCATGCTGTCGGCCTCGATCCGAAATACCAGCCGGCGAGAGACGGACTTGCCCGCGTCGGCGGCACGACCGGCTAACGGGAGAGGCAAAAGGTGACGACGATGCCAGCGAAACCGCATGTGATCGTCGTCGGCGCTGGCATTATCGGCGCCTCCATCGCTTGGCATCTCACACGCAAGGGCGCAGCAGTCACCATCATCGGCGAGAAGCTTGGCGGCGTGGCAACCCCCTGCTCCTTTGCCTGGATCAATGCAAGCTGGGGCAATCCCGAATTTTATTTCCATTTCCGCCGCCGGGCGATGGCCGAGTGGAAGCGGCTGGTGCGCGAGCTGCCTGACCTGCCGCTTGTCTGGTGCGGCGGCCTCTGCTGGGATATGCCGCCGGCCGACCTGGAAGCCTATGCCGATGAACATGGCCGCTGGGGCTACGGTATCCGCCGGCTGAACCGGGAAGAAAGCGCGCTGCTCGAACCGCGTCTCACCGAATATCCGGATTTCGCACTCCATGTCGCCGAAGAAGGCGCGGTCGAGCCCGTCGCTGCGGCACGCTTGCTGCTCGCTGATGCCGAAGCGCATGGCGCGAAATTCATAACTGCCACAGTCAGCGGTCTGCTGCAAAGCGGCGGACAAATCGTCGGCGCTGTCACGTCGGAAGGTGTCTTCGCAGCCGATCATGTCGCGCTGGCCGCTGGTGCAGGCACAGTTCCCATCGCTGCCTCGGCCGGAATAACATTGCAACTCTCCACGCCGGCCGGCCTGATTGTGCACTCCCACCCTGTCTCGAAACGCTTGAACGGGCTCGTCATAACACCGCGTCTGCATATGCGCCAAACAGCGGAAGGCCGCATCATCGCCGGAACGGATTTCGGCGGCGGCGATCCCGGCGAAGACCATCAGGCAAGCGCTGCAGAACTCTTCGCGCGAATGAAGGCGCTGATCATAGATAATGACGATTTGAGGCTCGATTTCTTCACCGTCGGCTATCGCCCGACACCATCCGATGGTTTTCCCATCGTTGGTAATGCCGGACTGCCAGGTCTCTACGCCGCTGTAATGCACTCTGGTGTCACACTTGCTCCGCTAGCCGGCTTGCTTGCTGCCGATGAGCTTCTGTCAGGCAAGAGTGACGAAAGCCTCGCACCCTTCCGATTGCAACGCTTCGCCGGCGCAAGGCAGTCAATAGGAAAAAATTGACGATTTTACACCTGACTATTTTAGTAGGTTGCAACCAAATGCCCTGCCTCCTAACATGAGCTTGCTTTAATAGCGGGCTATTGGGCGGTACGAATCTGAGAGGCGTTTGCGAGCGATGCGGATTCTTGCTTTCGTGATATCAGGCAAAACCGATCTCCCGCAGCACCCAGCCCTGACAGACCGGGGGCGGCATCGATGAAATTTGCCGCGCGTCTTTTCCCGAAAGCGTCGATCGGAACATATCTCGTCGCTATGGCCGTAGCGATTGCGCTGCCGATCTTCGCCTTCGTTGCTCTTCTTCTCATGCAGCTGGAAGACAATCAGCGCTCCACGCTGAAGCGCGAAACCGCGCAGGATGCGTTAGCCCTGTCACGGACCATCGATCGCCAGCTACAGGATATGGCGACGACATTGCGGCTGCTATCCTCCTCTCCCGAGCTGGAACGCGGCGACTATAAATCTTTCTACAATCGTACGGAAACAGCGCTTCGCGGCGATATGCTCTACGTGATCGCTGTGGACAAGGCCGGGCAGCAATTTCTCAACACCCGTCGCGACTTCGGCACCCCGCTTGGCAAGACGACGAATCTTGCAGCTCTCAACGCTGCCATGAAGTCTGGCCGGATCGAAGCCTCCGACGTCTTCATGGGTGCAACGAGTGGCACATGGGTCTACAACGTCACCCTGCCGCGTGACCAGGATCCCGTCGCCGCATTGATCATCACCCAGAATGCCAGCGACCTTGCAAAACTCGTTACGACCGAAGGCCTTTCCTCGGGCTGGTCGGCAGCGGTGATCGATCAGGGTGGTCACGTCGTCGCGAGCCGCGGCCCCGCCAATCTCCAGCCCGGCGAACCCTTCGACCCGCGCATTCTGCCTTCGCTCGTCGCTTCCAGCGGCGTTTTCGAAGATAGCGATATCCTCCCACATGCCATGTTGGGCTATGCACAGATTCCCGGCTGGTCCTGGAAGACGGTGGTATGGGGACCGATCGCCACAGCGCAGGCGCCGATCCTTAGCACTTGGCGTTTCCTGCTGATTGGCGGTCTCGTACTGCTGCTCGTCGCCTTACTTGCGACCTATGCCGTTGCCCGGCAGGTCCGATCCACGATTCGTGAAATTGCCGATATGGCGAACCGGCTTGGCGACGGCCATATTGTCTCGCCGGTCGAAACCAGCGTTATCGAGGCCAACCAGGTGGCGATTGCGCTTTCCAACGCCTCTTTTGACCGCAGCCAGAGTGAGGATCGGCTACGCTTCGTCATGCACGAGCTGATTCATCGCACCAAGAACTTGCTGACGCTTGTGCTCGCCATGATGCGTCAGCTTTCAAAGCAATCCGACAACGTCGAGACATTCCGGCTGGCCGTCGCCCACCGCCTTGAAGGGCTGGTGCGCTCGATCGAGCTTCTGACAGGCGAACAATGGTCCGGCGTTTCGCTGCGCCGGGTGATCGACATTCATCTTCAGGCCTTTCCACAGGCCCGCGAGCAGGTGGAAATCGTGGGTATGGATTTCATTCTCAAGCCCGATGCCGTTCAGAATCTCGGCCTGGCACTGCATGAACTTGCTACTAATTCGGTAAAATACGGAGCGCTATCCCTGCCCCAAGGCCGTGTGCGTTTCGAATGGCAGCCGGCTGAGGACGACATGCTGTGTTTCACCTGGACTGAAAGCGGCGGTCCGATCGTCAAACCGCCGGTGCGTACCGGCTTCGGCACCACCGTCATCAAGGCGCATGCCGCCGCCGCTTTTCGGGGTAAAGTCGATGTCGACTTTCGCCCGGAAGGTCTCGTCTGGATCCTCACAGCCCAGCGCGGGATGATGGAGCGCGAGTAGCGCAACCGGAACAACCATTGCAACCGCCCGTTTTGAACAGGTCATTCAGAAGGAGAAGGACCATGTTCAAGCAAACCCTGATTGCCGCGGCAGTCGTTGCGGTTGCAGGCTGGGCCGGCTCGGCCACGGCAGCCGACTATACGTCGCTGGGACGGCTCGTCTGCGGATCGGATGGCGGGCAGGGGCTGATCGTCACGTCTGAAAAGAACCTGATCTGCACCTATACGCCTGCGTCCGGCGGCCCGAAGGCGGTCTATGCCGGCAAGATCGGGAAATTCGGCATTGATGTCGGTCAGACTGGCAAGAGCGTGATGATTTGGCAGGTGCTCGCTAAGACCGGCACCGATATGCCTGAATTTGCGCTCGCCGGCGAATATTACGGCGTCGGCGCGGATGCCAGCCTCGGTGCCGGCGGAGGTGCCAAGGTCATTGTCGGCGGCACTAACAAGGCGTTCATGCTGCAGCCACTGAACCTGCAGGCTCAAGAAGGTCTCAATCTCGCCGTCGGTGTCGAGAAGATGACGCTGGTGCCGGGCGAAATCTGATCGCTCGCCTCGAATAGGAAGCCCGCCGAAGCGGGCTTTTTGATGAGAGTATTTCAGCAAAAATATGCTGCAATTTTGCGCCTGGGAATTGCATGAAAGCAACGAGATCGAGCATTTCTGACATTCGAAGAAAACCTGGAAATGCTCTAGTGGGCGATCGCCTTATTGATCTCTTCGGTCACCTTCTTGGCATCCCCGAGCAGCATCATCGTACCGTCCTTGTAGAACAGCGTGTTGTCGATGCCGGCGTAACCCGAGCCGAGCGAGCGCTTGACGAAGAGGCAGGTCTTGGCCTTGTCGACGTCTAGGATCGGCATACCGTAGATTGGCGAGGACTTGTCGTCTCGCGCCGCCGGATTGGTGACGTCGTTGGCGCCGATGACATAGGCGACATCGGCTTGCGCGAATTCCGAATTGATATCTTCGAGTTCGAAGACTTCATCATAGGGCACATTGGCCTCGGCGAGCAGCACGTTCATATGGCCCGGCATACGGCCGGCAACCGGATGAATCGCGTACTTAACCTCGACACCGTTCTTCTTGAGATTGTCGGCGAGTTCCCGCAGCGCATGCTGCGCCTGCGCCACCGCCATGCCGTAACCAGGTACGATGATGACTTTCGAGGCATTCGCCATCAGGTAGCCCGCATCCTCGGCCGAGCCGAGCTTGACGATCTTCTCTGAATTATCCGCGGCGCCAGCTGCCGTCTCGCCGCCAAAACCGCCAAGAATGACGGAGATGAAGGAGCGGTTCATGCCCTTGCACATGATATAAGACAGGATCGCACCCGATGAGCCGACCAGCGCACCTGTGATGATGAGCGCTAGATTGCCAAGCGTGAAGCCGATGCCGGCCGCCGCCCAACCCGAATAGGAATTCAGCATCGAAACGACAACAGGCATGTCTGCGCCACCGATCGGCACGATCAGCAGCACGCCGAGGGCCAACGACAGTGCTACCACCGCCCAGAAGTCGAAATGGCTTTCGGTCACGGCAAGCCCGATGACGAAGAGCACGATCAGCACAAGCAGGGCAATGTTGATCAGATGCCGGAAGGGCAACAGGATCGGCTTGCCGGACATGCGCCCGTCGAGCTTCAGGAAGGCGATGATCGAGCCGGTGAAGGTCAGCGCACCGATCGCCACGCCAATCGCCATTTCGATGCGCGCCTCAGTGTGGATCTGGCCGATTTCGCCAATCCCGAAGGCATCAGGCGTATAGAGCGCCGATGCGGCGACCAGAACTGCAGCAAGGCCGACCAGCGAATGGAAGCCGGCCACGAGCTGCGGCATCGAGGTCATAGCGATGGTACGGGCGATATAGGCGCCGGCGCTGCCGCCGATAGCAAGGCCGAGAATGATGAGCACGAAGCCGCCGAAGTTCGGCATTGCCAGAGCCAGCGTCGTGAGGATCGCAATCCCCATGCCGATCATGCCATAGAGATTGCCCTTGCGGCTGGTGGCCGGATGCGAGAGCCCGCGAAGCGCCAGAACAAAAAGGACGCCGGAGACGAGATAAAGGAAGGCTGCGAGATTGGTCATCGGCCCCTCACTTATCCTTCTTGCGGTACATCGCCAGCATGCGCTGCGTGACGAGAAAGCCGCCGAAGATATTGACCGAGACGAGCACCAGCGCCACGAAACCGAAGCCGGTCGCAAGCCCGCTGGTCGAGATACCGACCGCAAGCAGCGCACCGACGACGATGACGGAGGAGATCGCGTTGGTGACAGCCATCAGCGGCGTATGCAGCGCAGGCGTTACAGACCAGACGACGTAATAACCGACGAAGATCGACAGCACGAAGATCGCGAACTGGAAGACGAAGGGATCGATTGCTCCGCCAGTTGCAGCACTCGCCGCTTCAGGTGCCTGGGCGGCAGCGGTGACGACCGCGGTGACAGCCTGGTCGAGCTGTTCCAGCGCCTTGTCCATTGCTTCACTGGCCATCAGTTATCCCCGTTCTTGGCGCCGCCGAATGCCGGATGCACCACGTCACCGGCATAGGTCAGCATGGTCGCCCTAATGAGCTCGTCTTCGAGGTTGAGCACCACCGTTTTCGTTTCCTTGTTCACCATCGTCTCCAGGAAGGTGACGAGGTTCTTGGCATAGAGCGCCGAGGCACTGGCGGCCACGCGACCCGCCATGTTCGCAAAACCGATGACTTTCACACCTTCAACATCGGTGACCTTGCCCGCAACAACGCCTTCGATATTGCCGCCGCGCTCGACCGCGAGATCGACAGCGACCGCGCCCGGCTTCATCGAGGCCAGCATGGCGCGCGAGACGAGCCGAGGTGCGGGACGGCCGGGAATGAGCGCGGTCGTAATGACGATATCCTGCTTGGCGATGTGGTCGGCAACCAGTGCCGCCTGCTTCGCCTGATAGTCGGCCGACATTTCCTTGGCATAGCCGCCGGCCGTTTCCGCTGCCTTGAATTCGTCATCCTCGACAGCGATGAATTTGGCGCCGAGCGAGGCGACTTGCTCCTTGGCGGCCGGACGCACATCTGTTGCCGAAACGGCAGCGCCGAGGCGGCGGGCCGTTGCGATGGCCTGGAGGCCGGCAACGCCTGCCCCCATGACGAAAACCTTGGCGGCGGGAATCGTGCCTGCTGCCGTCATCATCATCGGCATGGCGCGATCGTAAACGACGGCGGCCTCGATGACGGCCTGATAGCCGGCAAGATTGGCCTGGGATGACAGAACGTCCATCGACTGTGCGCGGGTAATGCGCGGCATCAGCTCCATAGCGAAGGTGGAAAGGCCAGCGCGCGCCATCGCGGCAACCGCCTCGTCATTGCCATAGGGGTCCATGATGGCGATCACGACGGCACCGGCCTTGTAGCCGGTGATTTCGCTTTCGCTTGGCCGGCGGACCTTGAGGACGACATCGGCGGACGCTGCATCCGCGAACGTGCCGATTGCAGCACCCGCGGCCTCGAACTCACGGTCTGGGATGCGAGAGAGCGTTCCGGCGCCCGCTTCGACGATGACATCGAAGCCGAGCGACTTCACTTTCTTGACAGTTTCAACGGACGCAGCAACGCGCGTCTCATCACCCGTGATTTCCTTTGCTACGAAAACAATATTGGCCAACTGCCCCCTCCTCCGGGTCAGCTGGGCCGTGACAGGCCGCTTGCCTGCACGGGCCAAGCATCTACATCACAAGTTCGGAAGACCGTGTCTTCCCGCAGGACCGCGCTTAGCGGAGCAGGAAGATGCCGGCGACCAGGATGATGAGGAAGACGAGGATGCCGCCGAGGAAACCGGCACCGCCGAAGAAGCCGGCAGTCATGGCAAGCATCAGGGCAACAAGAACCATCGTGCCGTATTTCGTGCCGGCAATGAACATGTTGTAGGTTTTCTCATGTTCGTTGTAGTCCATCGGCGCGCCGGTCTCGACCGGTCCGGTATGATGTTCGGCCATGAATATCGTCTCCCTCAAATGCCTTAGCGCTGCCTGATTCCCTCACCTCGGTGAGGCAAATCCCCTGCCCGCAGGGATTACACAATGACGGGCAAAAGCGCAATGCATGAGAATGCCGCAGGAACGCCTCGCAGTGACCTGATCCGGACGAAACAGCGACCTCAACGGCCGGATGAAACGAGGTCCGACGACAGATGAAGTTTTCGACTGTCGCCCGCACCTCATCTACCCTGACGGGCATCGTCTCTTTATCGCGAAGAAGGAGAAATCACAGCGGCAGATCGGTACCAAGTTCGCCTGGGGGCACGAAACGCGCCGTCGGAATGATGGTGAGCGGCGGCAGCGTGTCGTTCGGGTTGCGCGAAAACATCATGCGCTGCTCGCTAGCGCTGGAGATGAAGAAGGGATAGCGCGTCAACAGCTTGCGCCCGACCTCGACCACATTCGTTGCCATCAGCGTCACATCAACCCCGTAACTCTCCGCCAGTCGGCCGGGCACAATGGTATCGGCATAGAAGACCCGCTTGTAGAAGGCTGCGTGTGGGGGCCGGACGGACTGAATAACGCGGTCAGCCCGGAAATACGCTGCCGCAACGATGGCGGGTCTCAACGTCAGATAGGGAACCCATGGCATGTTAGCTGTGAGTTCCGGATCAGCCGCGAAACGCGCCGGATCGATCAAGGTCAGCCCGGCGTCCAGAAGGTCATCCATCGCCTCGGGAAAGGCCTCACCAGACCGACTGATACGATGATCCGGCGTCACATAGTGAATTCGGATCGTACTGACCAGTTCGCCATAATAGTAAAGACCGAAAATATAGGCATGGCTGTCGAAATCGACATCGTCCAACAGGCCTTCCGGGGCAAGCGACAGCGCGCCATGCGCCTTGTAGGCCTTGTAGCGCAGCCGCTCCACCTCCTCCATATCTTCGCTGCTTTCGACACGTCGATATTCGACGCGATCCAGAATTTCCAGGACTTTCCTGCTGAAATCACCACGCGTAAAAAGTGTATCTGACATTTTCTCGATCCGCTTGTTAACGGATCATTAATCATACGCCAGCACATGGGAGCAAGAAAAACTGAGAATTTGCGTTAAATTTAAATTGTTAAGGTTAACGAAGCGCAAGATTTGCAGAGGATAACCAGCCAGTAGCAGGCAGCTCAAGCGACCTTGTGGCGGCGGCGCTGGACGGTGCGGCGGCCGATGCCCTGTTGCAGCAGTGTGATGTTCTGGGAAGGCACCGGCGGCGAGAAAACGTAGCCCTGCACGAGATCGGTGCTGCGGTGCTTGTTGAGCAGCGCCAGCTGCTCCTCGGTCTCCACACCCTCGATGACGATCTTGAGGCCGAGTTCGCGGGCGAGATTGACGGTGCCGCGCAGGAGCTTCAGGCGGCGGCTATCCTCGACGATGTTGCGCACGAAGGAGCGGTCGATCTTGACGATATCGAGCGGCAGCGTGTCGAGATAGCTGAGGCTGGAGAAGCCGGTGCCGAAATCGTCGATGGCGATGGTGATGCCGCGAGACCTGAGTTCCGCCAGGATGGCGCGCACCGCCGCCGGTTCGTCGATCAGGCAGCTCTCGGTAACTTCGAGATGCAGCCGCGCCGCGGCGAGGCCGGAATGGGCAAGCGCATCGGCGACAACTGAAAGGATGTCAGCATCGCGCAGATCCCGCGCCGAAAGGTTGACCGAGACGGCGATGTGTTCCGGCCAGGTCACGCATTCGCTGCAGGCCTTGAACAGCACGAAACGAGTGATGTCGGAGATGATACCCATATCTTCGGCGAGCCGGATGAAGACGTCGGGTGGGATCGATCCCTTCTCCGGATGGACCCAGCGCGCCAAGGCCTCGGCACATTCGATCCGCGAGCCGTCGGCTCGGAACATCGGCTGGAAGACGAGATGCAGCGCATCTGCAGCTACGGCCTCACGCAAATCCGCCTTGAGCTTCTGCTGCTCAATATAGCGGCCGTCCATTTCCTGCTCGAAGCCGGTGATACCACCCTTTAAGCGCGACTTGCTTTCGAACAGTGCCAGATCGGCCTTGACGCTCCATTCGTCCATAGCAAAGGCGTCGCTCTCAAGAACGGCGTAGCCGGCGCTGAGGGAGATGAGGAAGGTTACTTCGTCGACTTCATACTGCCCCTGGACCGCTGCATGCAGCTTGCGAATTTCGGCGTCCAGCACCTGCTTGTCGCGCGCATGCGGGAAGAACAGGATGAACTGATCGCCCATCAGCCGGCCTACGATCGCGTTGCCGGCAAGTTCCTTGACCCGCATGGCGATTGCACACAGAAGGTGGTCGCCAGTCACATGACCCCGCATGTCGTTGACATGCTTGAACTCGTCGATATCGAGGATCATGAAGCCGAGAGGACCACGCTTTTTAGAGTGTCTGGTGAGGTACTCCTGCACGCGCTGGCCGAAATATTCGCGGTTCGGCAGACCCGTCAGTGCGTCGAAGCGCACCATGTGCAGGATCTTCTGCTCGGCCTTCACGCGGCTCGAAACGTCTTCGAAAATCAACACGGCGCCGCCATCCGCACGCCGGCTCGCGGAAAATTCGAGCGACAAACCCTCGGGGAAATGGATGAGCGTGCGCGATAGGTTACCTTCGGCGACCTGTGTCAGCTGCCGCAGGATCAGCTCCGGCTGGGACGCATCCATGAAGCTGTAGCGCGCGCCATAACGCAACACTGCGCCCAGATCGCGATCCTTCAGCCGATCCGGTGCGCCGATCTTAAGGAGCTCGCAAGCCTTGCGGTTGATGACCTGGATCCGGTTCTCCGTATCGACCATGACGAGGCCGTGCGGCATGTTGTTGAGCGCCGTATCGAAACGGTCGGCGATGATGGTGATTTCCCGGCGCGCAATGACGTTCTCATAGAGAAACTCGCGCACGCCGTTCGCCATGGCCCGCGTCGTCAGCCAGAAAGGAATGAGGAAAATCGAAAGCACGCCGCGATAGAAATCCATCGCCAGGAGGCTGCCGACGATCATCGGCAGACAGCAGAAGAGCGTCTGGAGGTCGACCGCGAAGCGCGAGCCGTAGTTGCGGCCGACGACGGAAACCATCGTCGCCATGGTGACAGAAATGCAGGCAAGCTCCGCAAAGGAATCATGCACGACGAAGATAGCATAGCCACTGGCGATGCCGAGGAGCGCGGTGGTGCAGGCTCCGCTAGCAACGAGAATCCGCTCCCAACGCTCGATTCCGGCGTGCGACAGGCTCTGCTTATCGACGCGATCGAATTGCCGGAAGATGACCATGCGAGCGCTGAAGACCAGAAGGAAGGCGACCGACAGCAGGATGTAGATGGAGTATTGCGTCTTGGCAGCCACGGCAAGGCACGTCGCAACATGCACAATTACGCCAACAAGAAGCGTCATGCGGTTCCCGGAGAGAGAACTCACAAACGACAGATACACATCCTTAGGGACCCTGTTCGGGTTATGTGGCTTCATCCATACTTTCCCTGTGCGCGGGAAATGTAAACTGAACCCTTTAAAAATTGATTTCAAACGGTTCAAACATTTGGTCAATTTTTCTAAAACCGTAAGGTGAACAGTACACTAAGAACGCGACAATGCAGCTTTATCGCGAGGTTTATAGAAAAAATATCCGCGTCAAAGTTGCGAAAACTTTTAAAGGGATCACAGCCCGTAACTGCATAAGACTATCCTCCTAGGCGGGCCATTTCTCCTTTCAATTTCAAAAACCCTGGGTTACACCGGCTTTAGAGGGAGAACTGCCGAAAACGGCAAGACAACAAGGGGAGGCGAATGTCGGTACTTCTGACCGCCAGTCGGCTGATCGACTCGATCAGCGAGTTCATTGGCAAACTGTCCGAATTTATGGTGCTGTTCTGCTGCCTGATAAGCGCCGGCAATGCGATGGTGCGCTACGCATTCAACTACAGCTCGAACGGCTGGCTGGAAATCCAGTGGTATCTCTTCGCTTTCGTCGTCGTGCTTGGCGCTTCCCATACCTTGCGCAAGAACGAGCATGTGCGCGTCGATCTGATATACGGTTCCGTCTCCGACAAGGCAAAAATCTGGATCGATATCGTTGGCCTGATCGTCTTCCTCATCCCGGCCTGTCTTTTCCTCGCAATTCTCTGCTGGCCCTTCTTCCTGCTCGCATATCAGCAAGGTGAGGTTTCAGCCAATGCCGGCGGCCTCATTCGCTGGCCTGTGAAGCTGATGCTCTTTGCCGGCTTCGCGCTCCTGACCCTCCAGGGCATTTCGGAATTGATCAAAAGGATCGCCGCGCTGACCGGTTCGATCGAGATCGATACGAAATACGAAAAGCCGCTGCAGTAACTCGGCGCCCGGAGGAACGAACTTGTTTGACTACGGTATCATCCCGCCGGCGATGTTCCTGGGCATGGTCATCTTCATGCTCTACGGCTTTCCCGTCGCCTTTTCGCTGGCCGCCGTCGGCCTCTTCTTTGGCATTATCGGCATTGTAACAGGCCATTTCGGAGAGGTGTTCCTGCAGGCGCTGCCGCTGCGCTTCTTCGGCATCGTCTCCAACGATCTCCTGCTGGCAATCCCCTTCTTCACCTTCATGGGCGCCATATTGGAGCGATGTGGTCTGGCCGAAGACCTGCTCGAAGGCACCGGCAAGCTCTTCGGCGGCGTCCCCGGCGGCCTTGCCTACGCCGTCATCCTGGTTGGCGCCGTGCTTGGCGCCATCACCGGCACCGTCGCAGCCTCGGTCATCACCATGGGCGTTATCTCCCTGCCGATCATGCTGCGCTACGGCTACAGCCCGCGGCTTGCAACGGGCGTCATTGCGGCCTCCGGTACGATCACCCAGGTCATTCCGCCTTCGCTGGTGCTGGTGGTGCTTGCCGACCAGCTCGGCCGCTCAGTCGGCGACATGTATCTCGGCGCAATCGGTCCTTCGATCCTGCAGGTGGCGATCTTTGTGGCCTATATTCTGATCCTCTCCATCATTAACCCGAAAGCGATGCCGCCGCTGCCCAAGGAGGTGCGCGGCGATTTCGATTTGGCACTGCTGATGAAGGTGCTCTGGAGCATGATCCCCTCAATCGTGCTGATCTTCCTTGTGCTCGGAACCATCTTCATGGGCCTTGCCACCCCGACCGAAGCAGGCGCACTTGGCGTCGTCGGCGCCATGGCGCTTGCTGCCCTGCACGGTCGCCTCACCTGGCCGCTGATCCGCGAGGCGATAAGCTCGACCACTCACATCACCTCGATGGTGGTGATGATCCTGATCGGCTCCACCTGCTTCAGCCTCGTCTTCCAAGGCATGGACGGCTCACGCTGGATCGAGCACATGCTGTCGGGCATTCCCGGCGGGCCTGTCGGCTTTCTAATCTTCGTCAACGTCTTCATCTTCATCCTCGCCTTCTTCCTCGATTTCTTCGAGATCGCCTTCATCGTCATCCCGATGCTGGCGCCGGTCGCCTCCAGTCTCGGCATCGATCTCATCTGGTTCGGCGTATTGATCTGCGTGAACATGCAGACGAGCTTCATGCACCCACCCTTCGGCTTCGCGCTCTTCTATCTGCGTTCGATCGCCAACAGGGATGTCCGCACCAAGGATATCTACCTTGGCGCTCTGCCCTGGGTCGGCATGCAGCTCATTCTCGTGGCGATCGTGATTTTCTGGCCGGAATCGGTCACCTACTGGCTGGATCACGGCCCGAAGGTGGACCCGAATTCGATCAAGATCGAAGTACCCGGTTTCGGCGGTCAGCTGGGCCTACCATCATTCGGAGCACCCGGCGGCGGCAATAGCTCGCCGCAGATTCCGGGCTTGACTCCACTGGCCCTGCCGAGCGCGCCTCCGCCGCCACCCGCACAATGAGGCAAAGAAAAAGCCCCGGATTTTCACCCGGGGCTTTGATGTATCTGAACGCCGCAAGAAGGCTTAGAGCTTGCCGGCACGCTGCTGGATCATCATGAACGTGTCGAACGTGTATTCCGAGAGCTGCATCCAGAGATAAGCATCCCGCTTGAATGCCGTTTGATCGTCGTAGATCTTCCTGAAATACGGGTTCTTCGAGGAGATATCGCCGTAGATGCCCATCGCGGCCTGGAAGCAGGCTTCCATGATCTCCTGGCTGAACGGCCGTAGGGTCGCCCCTTCCGCGACAAGCTGCTTCAGCGCGCTGGGATTCTTCATATCGTATTTTGCCAGCATGTTGGTGTTGGCGAAAGCGCAGGCGTCGTTGAGCGCTGCCTGATAGTGCTTCGGCAAGCTGCTCCACTTATCGAGATTGAAGAAGGCATGCACCGTCGGGCCACCTTCCCACCAGCCCGGGTAATAGTAATACTTTGCCACCTTGTGGAAACCGAGCTTCAAGTCGTCGTAGGGGCCAACGAATTCTGCGGCGTCGATCGTCCCCTTTTCGAGCGCCGGATAGATGTCGCCGCCGGCGATTTGCTGCGGGATGACGCCGACCTTCTCCATGACGCGACCGGCGAGACCGGCAATGCGCATCTTGACGCCCTTGAGGTCGTCGAGCGTATTGATTTCCTTGCGGAACCACCCGCCCATCTGCGCACCTGTATTGCCGGCCGGCAGGGCATACATTCCCTGTGTAGCATAGAATTCGTTCATCAGTGTATTGCCGTTGCCCTGGTAAAACCAGGCATTGGTCAGGCGGCTGTTCAGTCCGAACGGAATGGCAGTTCCGATTGCGTAGGTCGGATCCTTGCCGACGAAATAATAGGAGGTCGTATGGGCTGCCTCGACGGTGCCCGCCGCTACCGCATCGACAGCCTGTAGGCCGGGGACGATTTCGCCGGCTGCGAAAGGCTGGATGGTGAAATTACCATCCGTGGCAGCCGCAACATGCTTGGCAATATCTTCGGCGCCGCCATAGATCGTATCCAGGCTCTTCGGAAACGACGAGGTCATGCGCCAGGCAATCTTCGGGTTTTCCTGCGCAATTGCAGGCGCTGCCAATGCAGTTGCGGCAACGGCGCCGGCGCCGGCTGTTCCCGCTTTTTTCATAAATGAACGACGATCCATCAAAAACCTCCCGTATAGATGGCACTGCGCGGTCAATCCTCACCCCTACCCGCAGTGATGGCAAAGTTAAGCATGCCGGAAGAAGCGTTTCAAGCTCTGGCCTATTAGTCTTTGGGATCACGACGCTTCTGTGGCGGCTCCACACATCCATCGGAATCAGCGACTTAGCCGGTACGATGGCAGCTAGGTCGCTGAGGCGCCGCAATTTGGCCACCGCTAGCAGCCAAGCGTTGACTTAACGGCAATTCTGGCCGCAGAAACGTCAGACAGTGTTTTCTCCGGGGCGAAAATGATGAAACCGATCGTTGCCATTCCTGCCGATATCCGCACCCTCGACGGCGCAACCTGGCATGCCGCACAGCATCAATATGTACGCGCGGCACTGAATGCCGCCGGCGTGATGGCCTTCATCATTCCCGCCTTCGAGGAAGGTTATGAGACGGATGCCATCCTCGATCGGGTCGACGGCGTGCTGGTCTCCGGCTCTGCCAGCAATGTGCATCCCTCGCTCTATGGTATCGAAGCCACGGCGGCAGACGGCCCCTTCGATCCTGCCCGTGATGCGACCAGCCTTCCGCTGATCCGCGGCGCGATTGACCGCGCCATCCCGCTTCTCGCCATCTGCCGCGGCATTCAGGAATTGAACGTTGCGCTCGGCGGCTCGCTTGCCAGCGAAATTCAGGAACAGCCTGGCATCTGGGATCACCGCAGGCCCGATGTTACCGAGCGCGACGACATGTATGCGATCCGACAGAGCGTTTTCATCAAGGAAGGCTCCTGCATTGCAGGTATCGTCGGTGCCGGCGAGATCCGTGTGAACTCCCTGCATCGGCAGGCAATCGCCAGGACCGCACCGCGCCTGCAGGTAGAAGCGACGGCAGCGGACGGAACGATCGAAGCCGTTTCCGTCATCGATGCCAAGGCCTTTGCCGTCGGCGTGCAATGGCATCCTGAATATTGGGCGGAAACCGACAAGCCCTCGAACAAACTCTTTACCGCTTTCGGTGATGCTGTCAGGGATTACGCCGCAAGCAAATTGCGGCCGCTGCCAGCGCAGGCGACCGCTTGAGACAGGAAGGCCGCCGGATCGCTCCGACGGCCTTTTTTCTTTCTGACCGATTGTTTCAGCGGCCGCCTTCGATCTTGCGATGACGCTGATTGGTGCCGTTGACACCATAGGGATATTGCCCAGGGGTCGGCGCACTGATCTCATTGAGCTTTGCCGTCTCCTCCTCTGACAGCACCAGTTTTGCAGCCGCGAGATTGTCGGCAAGCTGTTCTGAGGTGCGGGCGCCAAGGATGACAGACGTCACGGCCGGACGCGCGGCGACCCAGGCAAGCGCCACCTGCGCCATGCTGACACCACGTGCCCTGGCGATCTCTTCGACCGTGGCGATGATTGCCCAGGTGCGCTCCTGCGCGTTTCGGGCTGCATAGGCTTCGCCGCCGCGATTAGGGTTTTCGCCCAGGCGCGTCGCACCCGTTGGCATTTCGTCACGCTTGTATTTGCCGGTCAGCCAGCCGCCACCAAGCGGCGACCAGGGCAGCAGGCCCATGCCAGCATCCTTACATGCATCGACGATCTCCAACTCGATGTCACGCATCAGCAGGTTATATTGCGGCTGCAGCGTCACCGGACGTGTATAGCCCTGTGCCTTGGCGATTTCGGAAGCCTTGGCAATGTGCCATCCGACATAGTTGGAGAAGCCGTAATAGCCGATCTTGCCGGCGCGAACGGCATCATCGAGGAAACGCAGCGTTTCCTCGATCGGCGTCAAGGCGTCCCATGCGTGCATCTGGTAGAGATCGATATGCTCGACGCCGAGACGACGCAGAGAATCATTGAGCGCTTGATTGAGGTGGCGGCGGGAAAGGCCGATATCGTTGGGTCCGTCGCCCATTGGGAAGCGGCCCTTGGTAGCAATCACCGCCTGCTGCGCCTGCGTTGGGCGGGCCTTCAGCCAGCGGCCGATGATCTCCTCCGATGCACCGGCGCTGTAAACATCGGCCGTGTCGATGAAATTGCCGCCCCAGGCGAAGTAGTCGTCGAGCATCTTGAAGGAAGCCGCCTCATCGGATTCCTTCCCGAACGTCATGGTACCCAGGCAATATGCGGTGACGACGGCCCCGCTGGGACCGAGCTTGCGATAATCCATTTCTGCCTCCTTTCAGAAAGTGTCGGCTGCCGGCGTGAAGAAGCGCCGGGCGGAGCGGACGCTCCCCGATCAAATCGCTATGTGTAAGCTTGAGGCGGCGAAATGCCGCCGATGACAACTACGGCCGCCAGAGATAGTGCGACCCGCGCTAACCATAGCCAATCCTTCCCAAGCGACCAAGTAGGGAAACAGGAAAAAGTCCAAAGGCAAAAAAGGAAAAAGCGAATACTGCCTCCGCCTTCGCGGAGGGATACTAGGAAGCCCTACATCTTGACGGGCGTTTCAGCCACCGGCGTCACAGGCTTGCCCTGTTCAAACCAGGTGATGAGGTTAGCGGCCACCAGATCCGCCATGGCATTACGCGTCGGAACTGAAGCCGAGGCCACATGCGGCAACAGGACCGTATTCGGCGCGGCCAACAATCCCGCCGGCACGTTCGGCTCGTCGTAAAAAACATCCAGGCCAGCAGCGCCAATCGTGCCCGCATTCAGCGCCGCAACCAGATCATCTTCATCCACCGTCCATCCACGGCCGACATTCACCAGGATACCATTGGGGCCTAGCGCGGCAAGAATCTCCGCATTGACAGTCTTATGCGTTTGCGGGGTCTTCGGCACGATCGCAATCAGCGTATCGACGGCCTCGGCAAGCCCCTTCAGCGTCGGCTGGTAATCATAAGGCGCATCGGTATGGCGAGAGCGGGTGTGATAGCTGATCTTCACCTTGAAAGGTTCCAGCCGTTTGGCAATCTCAAGGCCGATGCGTCCGAGCCCATAGAGGCCGACATGCCTGCCCTTCAGCGAAAAGCGCGTCAGCGGATAGGAAGCGCCCGGCTTCCAATTGCCATTCCGCAGCCAGTTTTCCGCCTTGGGAAATTCACGAATGGTGTTAAGGAGAAGCGCAATCGCCGTATCGGCGACCTCATCGTTCAGCACGTCGGGTGTATTGGTGACGATGATGCCTTTCGAGCCTGCGAGCTTCGCATCGATACCATCGTAACCCACGCCGAAACTGGCGACGATTTCGATGGAAGGCAATTGCGCGAACCAGCCAGCCGGGAAGGCTCCACTGACCGCCACGCCGCGAATGCGTTTCGCCGTCTCGGCATCGAGTTTGAGCGTCTCTTCGCGTTCGACGCTAATGACCTCGAAGCGATCCTTCAGCTGGGCGAGAACACGATCATGCATCTTCCCGGGAACGAGAACGGCAATACGGGACATGGCTTTTCCTCTTGGCTTCGGCGGTCAGATACGCGGCCGATAGGGACTGGTGGACTGGCGGATACGCATTTCCGGCTTGATGAGATGGATGCCATCAGGCTCATGACTGCCGGCAAGTCGGTCAAGTAGGGCACGGGCGGCAAGACGTCCAACCTCTGTCTGGCCGTTCCAGACGGTGGTCAGCGCCGGTGTGGCGATCGAGGCCTCTTCCAGATCGTCATAACCGGTAACCGAAATATCGCGGCCGGGCACAAGACCGGCGCGAGCAATGCCGTTCATCAAACCGATGGCGACCAAATCGTTCCAGCAGACGGCGGCCGTCGGCTTCTGCGGCAGGGAAAGGAAATGCACCGCCGCCTCGAATCCGCCCTGCTTCGAGCGCGGGCCGGGGATTCGCAAGTTCGGATCGACCTCGATGCCAGCTTTGCGCAGCGCATTCACATAGCCCTGATAGCGATCACGCCCGGTCGAGGTCTGGTCGGTGCCGCCGATCATGGCGATCGTGCGATGGCCAAGGCCGATCAGATGGTTGGTGGCGAGCGAGATGCCATAGCTATCGTCGCCGCGATAGGTCGGCACATCCTGACTATCCATCGAGCGGGCGACGAGGATAGCCGGCATACCGTTTTCTTCCGCGAGCTGAATATCCTCCGGCGGCGTGCCGATCGCCGGTGACATGATCACTCCGTCGCCGCCGAGCTGCAGCAGGGTCTCGATGAAGGTGCGCTGCTTTTCGACGGAATCGTAATGGTTGGAGAGAATGAAGGTATGGCGGCTGCGGTCGAGTTCGCTTTCGATCGCCTTCAGGATTTCCCCGTAGAACGGGTTCATGATGTCGTGGACGACAACACCGATAATGCCCGAGCGCGAGGTGCGAAGACTGGCGGCGCGGCGATTGTAGATGTATCCCAGCGCACGGGCCTGTTCCTTGATCTTCTCCCGCGTGTTGCCGGCTACAAGGGGACTGTCGCGTAAGGCCAGGGAAACGGTCGCCGTTGATATGCCGAGCGTTTCGGCAATCGTCGAAAGCTTGATCTTCTGCGCCACGTCTCCTCCTCCAGGCAACGCGTGAAGCCGGTAAAGGACTGCCGCAATGCCGCGACAGCCTTAAAAAATTTAATTAAAAGATTTAAGCGGCGCAGGCAATTCGCCTTTTGAGGAAATTTTCAATCTTCCTCATCTTCATCGACATGCATTGCCTCCGCTTGCAGATTGGCGTCGATCGCCTTGAGCAGACGCACCAGATTGCGGATTTCCTTTTCGGAGAAATCAATCGTCGCAAGCTTATCGCAGGAAGAGGCGGCAAGCTCGATCGCCTGCACGCTGCCGCGGCCAAGTTCAGTGAGATAAACCTTGGTGAGACGAGCATCCTCGGCATCGGGCTTGCGTTCCAGGAAACCTTGGGCCTCCATGCGGCCGATGGTGCGGGTCATGGTAGGGGCCTTGACACCGAGCTTTTGGGCAAGTCCGCCGGCCGTCATGCCATCGCTTTCGGCAAGCGAAAGAATGACCCCGTCCTGACCGGCATACAGGCCGCTTTCGAGCAGATTGCGCGACAGCACCGTGCGCATGGAACGGGCAGCCTGCGTCAAAGCCGGCGAAAGATCGGCAAGCGTATACTCGGTCTGATCCTTCTTTTTCTTGTGCTTCTTGCCGTCCTTATGCTTCTTGCCCATCGCCATCCCTTTGATCTTTAAGCACTGCCCAGGCTGCGTTATGACATTGCCCATGATCTCGTCATAAACAAGAGGCAACGCCCGATGTTGGTTCCGTCGTTCCGTTTCGAGGACAATGACCCCGCACTCTCTCCAGAGGCACGGCGGCGCTGGATTGCGGTCCTGCCACTCGGCGCACATGAACAGCACGGCCCGCATCTGCCCTTCGAAACCGACGCTCTGATCGCGCAGGGTATCGTCAACAGGCTGAAAACCGCCCTGCCGGCCGGTTTGCCTGTTACCGTACTCCCTGTCGAATCGGTCGGCTACTCCTTAGAGCACATGGATGTTAAAGGAACGAAGACGCTCCCTTTTGATACAGCTGTAAAACGCTGGCTAAGCATCGCAGAAGAGCTTTCGGCACTCGGCATCCGTAAGTTCGTGATGCTGAACGCCCATGGCGGCAACTCACCGCTGATGACTATTGTCGCAACAGAAGCGCGCGTGCGCCTCAACATGCTCGCCGTCGCCACCAGCTGGACACGCTTCGGCGTGCCGGAGGGCGCGATCTCGTCTGAAGAAAAGGCGATCGATATCCACGGCGGTGATATCGAAACCTCCGTCATGCTCGCTCTTTATCCGGAGAGAGTGGATATGACGAAGGCGGCCGCCTTTCCTTCCAGCCAGACGGAGTTCGCTCAACGCTTCAAGCACCTGCGTGCCTATGGCCCGCATGCCTTCGGCTGGAAGATGTCGGATCTGAACCCGCAAGGCGTCGCAGGCAATGCTGCAAAGGCGACGGCCGAAAAGGGCGAGGCGCTGATAACTCATGCCGTGAGCGGACTGGTGGAGCTCCTGCAGGATATCGATGCCTTCAACGCCGAAACGCTGCGTTGACCAACCCGACTTTGCGCATCGGGCAATGTGATCTTATAACATATAAAACCCTTTGAACTACAGCTTTCAAGCGCCTATATGAAACCGACCCATTCAGGCCCCGGACTTGCCCTCGGGGTCAAGGCCCTATTCCTAGAGGTTCTCATGACCGACGCGATCCAGACACAGCAGAAGCCCATTCCCGTTACCGTGCTCACCGGTTATCTTGGTGCGGGCAAGACGACGCTTCTCAACCGCATTCTTTCCGAAAACCACGGCAAGAAATATGCAGTCATCGTCAACGAGTTCGGCGAGATCGGCATCGACAACGACCTGATCGTCGAATCTGACGAAGAAATCTACGAAATGAACAATGGCTGTGTATGCTGCACGGTCCGCGGCGACCTGATCCGTGTCGTCGAAGGCCTGATGCGCCGCCCCGGCCGCTTTGACGGCATCATCGTCGAAACCACCGGCCTTGCCGATCCGGTTCCGGTTGCCCAGACCTTCTTCATGGATGACGACGTCCGCGCCAAGACCGAACTCGACGCCGTGGTCGCGCTTGTCGACGCCAAGCACCTGCCGCTTCGCCTGAAGGACAGCCGCGAAGCCGAAGACCAGATCGCCTTTGCCGATGTGGTCATCATCAACAAGACCGACCTCGTCACGCCGGAAGAACTTGATCAGATCGAGGATATCGTACGCGCCATCAATCCGGCCGCCCGCGTCTACAAGACCAGCCGTTCGGGTGTCGATCTCGCCCGCGTTCTGGATCAGGGCGCCTTCAATCTCGAGCGCGCGCTGGAAAACGATCCGCACTTCCTCGACCACGACCATGACGATCATGTCTGCGGTCCGGATTGCGATCACGACCACCATCATCACGATCATGACCACGACCATCATCACCACCACCACGGTGAGATGTCTGCCATCCATGACGTGACGGTCCAGTCTGTCTCACTGCGCGGCGGCGAGATGAACCCGGAACGCTTCTTCCCCTGGATCCAGCGCATCACCCAGACACAGGGCCCGAACATCCTGCGGCTCAAGGGCATCATCGCCTTTAAGGACGATGCAGAGCGTTATGTCGTCCAAGGTGTGCACATGATCATCGAAGGCGACCATCAGCGGCCCTGGAAGGATGGCGAAAAGCACGAGACCCGTCTCGTCTTCATCGGCCGCGATCTCGACCGCGCAAAGTTGGAAGAATCCTTCAAGGCGTGTGAGGCTGCCGCCTGATGCCAACAGTTGCACCGCTTGATCTCGACGGCCACGTTCTGGCCGTCGAATTTTTAGGTGATGTCCCCTTCTTCGCGAATGCCAGCGGTACCTTTCACCGGCTCGAAGGCAGCGACAAGGTCATCGAAGCCCATCAGGGCATGCTGACGGCGATCCGCGATCCCTACAGCGAAAGCCTGATCTCGGGCGGCGAGGATGGCAAGGTCCTGCGCATCGGTGCTGACGGCAAGGTCAGCGAAATCGCGTCGGCGCCGCGCAAATGGATTTCGCAGGTTGCGGCCGGCCCTCAGGGCGCCGTCGCCTATTCCTACGGCAAGAGCACGCTGGTGCGCCTCGCCGATGGCACGACCAAGGAATTCCCGGAAGAGCGGACGGTCGAAGGCATTGCCTTTGCACCGAAGGGCCTGCGCATCGCGGCTGCCCGCTATAACGGCGTATCTCTGCACTGGGTCGGCACGAGCGCCAAGCCGATCGATTTCGAATGGAAGGGAGCCCATACCGGTGTGACCTTCTCGCCCGACGGCAACTTCCTCGTCACCTCCATGCAGGAAAACGCGCTGCACGGCTGGAAGCTCGACGTCAAATCGGGCACCGAATCCCGCCACATGCGCATGACTGGCTATCCGGCCAAGGTGAAATCACTCTCCTGGTCCGCCAAGGGCAAATGGCTCGCCTCCTCGGGTGCGCCGGCCGCCATCGTCTGGCCCTTCCAGGGCAAGGATGGTCCGATGGGCAAGGCGCCGCTGGAACTCGGCACCCGTGCCAATATCATGGCGACCGCTGTGAAATTCCACCCCGCCGAGGATATCCTCGCCATCGGCTTCATCGACGGCATGATCCTCGCCGTCCGTCTTGCTGACAGCAAGGAAGCATTGCTGCGCCGACCCGGCAAGGGCGCCATCACGGGTATGAGCTGGAGCAAGAACGGCAAGCTGCTCGCCTTCGCCTCCGAAGCCGGCGATTGCGGCGTGGTGGATATCGCGGCAGACTGATTTCGTCGCAGTCGAAATCGCGCCTCTGGACAGCGGATATGCGTATCAGGCGGCCATGGTGCGGCGTAGCGCGCTATGGCACGCTCTGCCCCATCTTCGCGATGTGCATACGCCCGAGGAAGATGAGGTCCACTGGCGAACCCATCTGCTGGCGGAATACACGGTTCTCGGCGCTTTCGTCGACGGCGCGCTCGCTGGCGTTATTGCCTACCGAAATGGCTGGATCGAGCAGCTTTATGTTCTGCCTGACGTACAGGGTATGGGAATCGGCACAAGGCTTCTCTCCCTGGCGACAAACGACATGGAAGACATCCGTCTCTGGACCTTCCAGCGTAATTGCCGCGCCCGCGCTTTTTACGAAGCGCGTGGCTTCTCACCCGTTGAGGAAACTGATGGCAGCGGCAATGAGGAAGGAGAGCCCGACATACTCTACCATTGGCGTCGCCCGCCGGAACCAGTGTATAGTGCCGATCCACACCGTCGCTGAACATTGCCTGCGCGCAGATCACAAGAACAAGGATCCGAGAATGCACGTTTCGAATAAGGCCGCTGCCACAGAGTTGGGCGCCTTCGTGTCCGTCTGGTCGGCAATCCGCGCCGAAGCGACCGATCTTGCGACGCGGGAGCCGACGCTGCGGACTTTGCTCGAAACGCAGATCATCGGCCCAGAAAGCGACGCTGACATCGTCGCGCATGTGATTTCCGCACGCCTCGCAATGGCGAAGGTCGATGCCGAAGACCTCTTCCGGCTGTTTCGCGGCATATTGCTTGATCATGCCGACATCCGCGCCGCTATCGAAGCCGATCTTCTGGCCGTCCGCGAACGTGACCCCGCCTGCACCACCTATCTGCATGCACTGCTGAACCTCAAGGGCTTTCACGCTCTGCAGACGCATCGCATTGCCCATGCCCTCTGGACTGACGGCCGCTTCGAGATCGCCAGCTGGCTTTCCAACCTCGCCTCGTTGGTCTTCGGCCCGGATATCCACCCGGCGGCAAGGATCGGTTCCTCGATCATGCTGGATCATGGCTCCGGCATCGTGATTGGAGAAACAGCGATCATCGAGGACGAAGTCTCGATCCTGCAGAATGTCACGCTCGGCGGCACGGGCAAGGAAACCGGAGACCGCCACCCGAAGATCCGGCACGGCGTGATGATCGGTGCTGGAGCAAAGATCCTTGGCAACATCGAGATCGGCGCTTTCAGCAAGATCGCGGCCGGTAGCGTCGTGCTGAAGCCGGTGCCAGCCCATTGCACGGTTGCCGGCGTTCCGGCTGTGGTCGTTCGCATTCATCGCAATGATGAAATCCCGGCCGAAACCATGGATCAGAATATCTGACAACAGCAAACGGCTTGGCTCAATCAGCCTGCTGGTTTTTCGCCGGCGCCTCGGCGCGGCTGGGGCCTTTGTGCTTCCGACGATAAACTGCTTTGACAAAGAGCCCATCCTGCCTGGATGTGAAATCTTGCAATCCGCGCCTTGGCTACTTGCAGGCTCGCAAAGCCGCACGACATACTGCGCGTGACAGCACATAGGCGCATCTGGAGGAAACCGCATGGCCCGCGTCATCGTCATCGGAGCAACAGGACATGTCGGCACCTACCTTGTGCCGCGCTTGGTCGAGGCAGGTCATGAAGTGGTGGCGATCAGTCGCGGCGCGGCCACGCCATATAAGCCAGACGACGCGTGGAACCGCGTCGATATCAGGCACATGGATCGCGCTGCACTCGAGTTGGAAGGCCGCTTCGGCCATGAGATCCGCGCGCTGAAAGGCGAGATCGTCATCGACATGATCTGCTTCACGCCGGAAAGCAACGAACAGCTCGTGACCGCACTCGAAGGACACGTCGATCATTTTCTTCACACCGGCACGATCTGGACGCATGGTTTTTCCACCGTCGTGCCCACTCCCGAGGAGGCGCCAAAGAAGCCTTTCGGCGATTACGGCATCAAGAAAGCGGCAATCGAGGCTTATTTGCTGCGGATGGCGCAGGAGAAAAACTTTCCCGCGACCCTTATCCATCCCGGCCACATCGTCGGTCCGGGCTGGAACCCGCTGAATCCGGCGGGCCATTTTAATCCCGATGTCTTCACGACGCTGGCGCGCTGCGGAACGCTGACCCTGCCGAATTTCGGCATGGAGACCGTACACCACGTCCATGCTGATGACATTGCCGAACTCTTCATGGCCGCCATTGCAAAGCCGCAGGCTTCCGTCGGCGAGGCTTTCCACGCTGTTTCGGAAAAAGCGGTCACGCTGCGAGGCTATGCTGAGGCGATGGCCGTCTGGTTCGGTCAGGAGGCGAAGCTAGAGTTCCTGCCATACGAGGCCTGGGCGGAAAAACAGAGTCCGGAAGAGGCAAAAGCCACTTGGGAGCACATTGCCCGCAGTCCCAACTGCTCGATGGAAAAAGCCCGCCGGCTGCTTGGCTTCACGCCACGGCACAGCTCGTTACAGGCCGTACAGGAAGCCGTCCGCTGGCTGATCGACAATGGGCGGATCGATGCAAAGGCTCCGTAAGCCACAGAGGTAGAGACAAAAAAGCCCCTCCCGAAGGTTGGGAGGGGCTTTGCCGGTCAGGCCGCCTTCCGGACCGGCGCGCCAGCCAGCATGCGTCCCGAAGGGACGATCATGCCGGCGGCGCCGCCAAGCCAGCCCTCGACGAGCTCCAGCGCAAGGAAGCGCGAGCGTTCGAATGGGCCGGGCATGACAAGGTGACGAGCCTTTTCGGCAGTAAAGCCGAAACGCTCGTAATATTCTGCATCGCCAACGAGCAGGACAGCACCGTGGCCACGGTTCTTTGCTTCGAGCAGGGCCGCACGCATGAGCGCTGAGCCGATGCCCTTACCGCCATGCTTGCCGTCAACGGCGAGCGGGCCGAGCAGAAGCGCATCGAGGGCCGTGCCTTCCTGGTTGATGCCTGCTTCGACATTCCACAGGCGCACCGTGCCGATCACACGACCGTCACGATCACGCGCGACCAGCGCCAGACCATCCGCCGGCACACGATTGCGGCGGATCATCTCCGACGACTTCTTGCGGCGATCCGGCCCCATGACGCGGTCGAGCAAGGTCTCGCGAGCGACGACGTCGGACGGATTTTCCACGTCGATGGTGAAAGTGACAGGCGCAAAGAATGCGCGGACAGAATCAAGAACAGCGGCCATTTTGGCCTCCCGCACTCAAAACCGTTTCAGACGGTGACTTCGAGATATTGTGAAATTGCCGCCCCGGCTGGTTACGGGGCTGGCGAGAGCGACCTTAGATGACGTAGGCCTTCAGCGGCTCAAAGCCGTTGAAAGCGACCGCCGAGTAGGTCGTCGTGTAGGCGCCTGTGCCTTCGATCAGAACTTCGTCGCCGATCGTGAGAGAAACCGGCAGCGGATAAAGGTTCTTTTCGTACAGCACATCGGCCGAATCGCAGGTCGGGCCGGCGATCACACAGGGCTCCATCTCGTCGCCGTCACGCTCGGTGCGGATCGGGTAACGGATAGCCTCGTCCATGGTTTCGGCGAGACCGCCGAACTTGCCGATGTCGAGGAAGACCCAGCGGGCGTCGTCATTGTCCGACTTCTTGGAAATCAGTACGACTTCAGCCTTGATGACGCCCGCATTGCCAACCATGCCGCGACCCGGTTCGATGATCGTCTGTGGGATCTGGTTGCCGAAATGCGTACGCAGCGCCTGGTAGATCGACTTGCCGTAAGCTTCCGCGGACGGAACGTCGCGCAGGTACTTGGTGGGGAAGCCGCCGCCCATGTTGACCATCTGCAGGTGGATGCCCTGCTTGGCAAGCTGGACGAAAACGCGCTTGGCATCGGCAAGGGCGGAATCCCAGGCATCGACCTTGGTCATCTGCGAGCCGACGTGGAACGAAACGCCATAGGACTGCAGGCCGAGCTGATGAGCATAGACGAGAACGTCGACGGCCATCTGCGGAACGCAGCCGAACTTGCGCGACAGCGGCCATTCAGCACCTTCGCCATCGGTCAGGACGCGGCAGAAAACACGGGCGCCCGGAGCTGCACGGGAAATCTTCTCGACTTCCTCGTGGCTGTCGACTGCGAAGAGGCTGACGCCGAGCGCATGGGCGCGGGCGATATCCCGTTCCTTCTTGATCGTGTTGCCGTAGGAAATGCGGGCTGCAGTCGCACCGGCTTCGAGCGCCATTTCGATTTCAGCGACGGACGCGCAGTCGAAATTGGAGCCAAGGCTGGCGAGCAGCTTCAGGACTTCCGGGGCCGGGTTGGCCTTGACGGCATAGTAGATCGCGCTATCCGGCATCGCGTGACGGAAAGCGTGGAAGTTATCGCGCACGACATCGAGATCCACGACGAGGCAGGGACCGTCGGGACGGCGGGCGGCAAGAAAGTCGCGGATACGCTGTGTGGTCATGTCAATAACCCTCTTCTCAGTTCCAAAGCTCCGGGACGCCCGGAGGACAAAGGGCAAGCAACCGCCCGCAGAGGAACCAGCCGGTGGAGACCCCGGTACCTTGCAAGCGCCTGATGCGCGAATAGTAAACCAACGCCACAGAGTGGCATGGGTTCGGCTTTGTCTGCCTTGGATTGGAGGGAAAGTCCCGCCGCACTTCCGGCAATGAAGGTGTGCCTCTTCAGTAACCCCGGCTGTTGGAAAGCCGGCAGACACCAGAAAGGCCCGCACCGTCGTTGCTTCAAGATGTCCTCGCATTTCCCGGTTGGCCGGAATAGCGACTGGAGCGGTTAGTTCCAGGTACCTTACCGATGACCTCACCTAATCGAGGGTCGGCGGACACCCACAGGCACGTGCGACTTTGGGCAGCCCGTGAAATAAGTATATTCGCCTTCACAATCAAGGGAAATTTTATGCCCCAACTCAAAAAAATAATTGAACGACCGAGGGCAATTTGTTCAATCTCTTTCAACAGATTTGAGGATCGCCATGGACACCTTGACCCGCATACGCGCCTTCATCGATGTCGTTGAAGCAGAAGGTTTTTCCGCTGCAGCTCGACGCACCGGACGCTCCAAGGCGCTGCTGTCGAAATATGTGCGCGAATTGGAGGACGAACTCGGCGCGCTGCTGCTCAATCGCACCACCCGGCAGTTCTCCATGACCGAAGCCGGACACACCTATTATCGCACCGCTTCCGATATCCTAAAGGAGATCGACAACCTCGCCGACCTCGTGCGTGAGAACAATGCGCAACTGAAAGGTCGGCTGAGGGTTTCCGTGCCCCGCACCTTCGTCGATGCCGATGTCGGCCAATCACTGATCGATTTCGCCAAGGAGAACCCCGACCTCTCGCTGGAGATCGCCGCCGACGATCGCTTCGTCGATCTGATCGAGGAGGGCTTCGACGTTGCGATTCGCGTGACCAAGCTTGAGGATTCCGGTCTGATCGCCCGCAAGATCTCAGACTTCCGCGTGCATATCTGCGCCACACCGGAATTCCTGGAGCGATATCCCGATATCGAGCACCCGAGCGATATTTCCAACGTCCCCTTCATCGTCGACACCAATTCGCGCAGCCAGGCAAGTATCCGCTTCTACAATCCCGACAGCACTTCCTTTGCGGTCGCCGTTTCCGGCCCGATGGAAGTCAACAGCCCGCATGCAACCTTGCGCGCCGCGCTGTCGGGAATCGGTATTGCCCTGATTCCCGATTTCATCGCCCGCAAGCCGATCGAGGATGGCAGGCTGGTGACGTTGTTCAACGATTATATTCCGACCGACCGCGGCATCTATGCCGTTTATCCGCACCGGCGCTATCTGCCGGCAAAGGTCCGGATTTTCGTGGACTACCTCCACAACTGGTTCAAGAAACATCCCTGAAGCGGGCGGAATGCGTGCCCAAGCGTCGCAGGGGCGGTCCCAATTCCGTCCCATTTTCCGGTGAGAAATCACCCAACCGAACAGGGCAGCGGGTAAGCATGAAACGATCGATACTTCTGACGGCCGGGCTTCTTTCGCTGGCCCCCGCCACCGCCTTCGCCCATCCGCATATCTTCGTGGAAGCCCGGCTGGAGGTTATCGCCGCCCCCGACGGCAGCATTCAGGAATTGCGCAATGTCTGGCGCTTCGACGAGGTTTTCTCTTCTTCCGTCGTCATGGATTTCGACAAGAACACCGATCTGAAACTCGAGCCGAACGAGCTCGCCGAAGTTGGCAGTACAGTCAGGGATTCGCTCGCGGATTACGATTACTACATGAACCTGACGATCAACGGGAAGAGCATCACCGTTCAAAAGCCGGAGATCATCCATGTCGACTATAAGGATGGACAGCTTCTGATGTTCTTTGCCGTCAAGCCGGTCGAAAAGATGCCGCTGAAGGGCAAGCTGACTTTCGGCGTCTACGATCCGACGCTCTATACCTCGATCGACTTCCCGACCGACAACGAGCTTGCCATGGTCGGCGATGGCTTCCGGGCTTGCAAGCACGCTGTCGTGCGCCCGGATGCGGATGAGGTGATCTCGGAAAACAAGCAATCGCTGACCGACGCCTTCTTCAACGACCCGACCGGCACCAATATGTCAAAACTCTTTGCCACGCGGCTGGAGATCACATGCTGACGAAACGTCTGCCTCTTGCCCTGCTCGCGCTCGCTGTCATGGCCGTCACTGCCTACGCGCAATCGCCGCTCGGCATCGGCACGGCGGAGCCGAGCTTTCAGCCGACCGGCGGGCCGTTCGCACCTCTCTTCCTCTACGTGAACTACGAGCAGCAAGCCTTCTATCGTGCGCTGACCGGCGCGCTGAAGGATATGCGTCAGGATCCCTGGCAGCTTTCCTCGCTGATCGGTCTTTCCTTTGCCTATGGTATCTTCCATGCCGCCGGTCCCGGCCACGGCAAAGCCGTCATTTCTTCCTATATGATCGCCAATGAGGTCGAGCTTCGACGCGGCGTGGTGATCTCCTTCATCTCAGCCTTCGTGCAGGGTGTTATGGCGGTGGTGCTCGTTGGCGGTGCTTGGCTTGTACTGCGCGGCACGGGTATCACGCTGACTATGGCGACGCATGCCATGGAAATCGGTAGCTTCGTTATGGTGATCCTCTTTGGCGGATGGCTGCTTTTCCGTAAGCTGCGTTCCATAGCCGGCAGCCGGCCGCGCCGGCAGCTGATGGCGACGCCAGCCGGCCCCGTCAGCATGATGTTGGACTGGAAGGACAATGCTGCCGAACGCCGGAGCGTCAATTTCAGCTTCAACGGCAAGGCCCAGGCCGTCGAACCCAGCCATACCTTCATACCGGGTATGGTCTGCGAAACCTGTGGAAACGCCCACGTACCCGATCCCTCGCTGGTCAGCGGCGACAGGTTCAGCGTGCGAGAAGCGTGGTCGGCAGTCATTGCCGTCGGCCTGCGCCCCTGTTCCGGCGCATTGCTGGTCATGACCTTCTCATTGCTGAACGGGCTTTATCTCGGCGGCGTGCTCTCTGTCGTCGCCATGTCGCTCGGCACTGCGATCACGGTTGCGATTCTCGCCACGCTTGCGGTCACAGCCAAGAGCACCGCAGTGCGTCTCTCCGGTCGCGGTTCATCGGCCTCGGTCTGGATCGGCAATGCGATCGAGATATTAGGCGCAATTCTCGTGATTCTGATGGGTGTATTGCTGCTTGGAGCCTCCCTGCAGGGGTAGGCTCAGGGCTTCCGGCTGCGCTGATAGAGTGCCCGCAGCCAGAATATGCCGAAGAAGCACATCAGCAGGCAGACACCGACGATGACAGCCAATGTCGGAGAGAAACTGCCGATCCACAGCACGATCGTCGGCAGGAAATAGATCACCAGCCCGGCGCAAACCAGAATGATAGCGGCGGCAATCGCCTGCGAACGGCTTTCCGGGCTCATGGCTATAATCACTCCTCTGATCCGGGAGTGGATAGGCCAGCCGCCTCGCAAAGGCAACTGGGCCCGATATCACTGGCACCCCGAGATTACTGGGACAAAGTGACCTTGGCGGAGGAGACCGTCGCTTCGATGTGATCGACGAGCTGATCGGCAAGGCCAAGCCTGCCGGCAAGCAGATCGAGATAACCGCGTTCGGCACGCGAATCCGGCTCGATCGTCAGCCGTGAGGCCGTATAGAGCTCGACCTTCTGCTCCTCGGTCACGGCGGCTGCGACGAGCGCATCGATATCGGTTGGCTCGGAAAGCTCGCGCTCGATGAAGCTTGCGGCCTCACCACTGACATCGGCGGCCTTGACCCTGTCCATGATAAGCGCGCGCTCCCCATCGTCGATGTGACCGTCGGCCTTGGCGGCGGCGATCATGGCGCGGATGAGGACGAGCACGAATTCGTTGCTGGCCGCCGGCGAAGCCGACCCAAATCCGGATTCGGCAGGCGGCGGCAGGAGAACGGGATTGTTTGCCGTCGGCGCGTCGGAAGGCGCGGCAGGCGCCTGCCCGGCCTGATAGTTCTTCCACGCCTGATAGCCGAGGCCTGCAATGGCTGCGAGACCGCCAATAGTGATGGCATTGCCTGCGAGGCTGCGGCCGGTCTTGGTACCGAGAAGCACCGCGGCAAGGGCGCCGGTCTTCAGGGGATTGTCCTTCGCCATCTGGATCGCATCGCCGGCCCGGTCACGTACGCTGCCGCCCACGCCCGGCACCTGTGACCCCAGAAACTGGTCGAGTAGTTTCTTCGCGTCGAACATGTCTTCGTCTTCTCCCTGTTTTAAAGGCCGGAGGAGAACATAGGTTTGCGACTGCCGAAATACAAACGAGGGCAGCACGGCCACCCTCGTTCAAAACTTATCGGCATTCAAAATCCGACGGGCTTGGGAGCTCAGCCCTTCAGCGCGAAAGCTTCTGCGGCAAGCTTGGTGATGCCTGCCCAGTCACCTGCTACGACCAGCTCCTTCGGCGCGACCCACGAACCGCCGACGCAGATGACGTTGGGCAACGACAGATAGTCATTCGCGTTCTTCAACGAGATGCCGCCAGTCGGGCAGAAGAGCGTGCCCGCCAGTGGCGAAGATAGCGCCTTGAGATAGGCAGCACCACCCGCCTGCTCGGCCGGAAAGAACTTCAACACCTGATAGCCTTCTTCGCGCAGCGCCATGACCTCGCTTGCGGTTGCGGCCCCCGGTAGCAGCGGAACATGAGAATCGGCTGCGGCATCCAGAAGTTCCTGCGTCGTGCCGGGGCTGACGATGAACTTGGAACCTGCCTGCACTGCGGCTTCCCAATGGGCGGCGTTGAGGATTGTGCCGGCGCCGACTTCCGCGCCTTCCACTTCAGCGGCAACGGCGCGCACGGCATCGAGAGCGGCCGGCGTGCGCATGGTGATCTCGATAGCCTTGAGACCACCGGCAACGAGCGCGCGGGCGAGAGAAACGGCCGACTTCGTATCCTCGACGATCAGGACCGGAACGACAGGCTGGAGTTTCAGGATGGTAAGGAGTTTCGCTGTCTTCTCGCCCATGGCCACAGTTCCCTTAAACGATTGAAATCGGCTTTCGAATAGCGCCCTCACAAGGGCTTGTCGAGATAAAACCGGCCCGTGCGACAAGACGGGTATTAAATCGTTGGAAACTCGGGTAGGCTGACATAATCGTCACAAAAGGTTCATTCGTATGGCGAAAGAGATCGAACGGAAGTTCCTCGTGCGAAGCGATGCATGGCGCTCCGCAGTGCAGTCGAAATCGGTCCTGAAACAGGGCTATGTCGTCTCAATGGATGACCGCTCCGTACGCATCCGCATATCAGACGAAAAGAGTGCGCGGCTGACGCTGAAGATCGGCCGCAGCACCCTCACCCGCGACGAATTCGAATACGAGATTCCGGTTTCCGACGCCGAGGAACTGTTAGAAAACGCCACTGGCATCGTGATTGAAAAAACACGTTACCTCGTGCCCCATGAAGGCTTCGTCTGGGAAGTCGATGTCTTCGCAGGCGTCCATCGCGGCCTCGTCATCGCCGAAGTCGAGATGCAGGCAGAGACCGACAATCCCTCACTGCCCACATGGCTCGGCCGCGAGGTGACGGGCGACTTCCGCTATTCCAATCAGGCGCTTGCGACAGAATTCGAGCACGACAGGCATGGGCTATCGCATACGGCCTGAGGCCGACTTTACGGACGAGTTCCGAAGCGCCGCCGAGGAGCAACTCACGCAGGCCATCACCGCTCTGGAAGAGCGGCCGGATGGTACCCATGAGGCGATTCACGCTTTCCGCAAGAACATGAAGCGGCTGCGCTCGCTCTATCGCCTTGTGTCCCGTGAGGTGCCAGATTTCCAGAAGCGTGAGAATGCACGGCTGAGGGACACGGCAAGGTCGCTCTCGGCCATCCGCGATGCCGCAGCAATCGTCGGCACCGGCCGATACCTGCAGGAGAGTGCTCGCAACACTGAAGAGGCAGAGGCGCTCGGCCGCATCGTTTCCATTCTGGAAGCGCGTCGCGACTGGATGGCGGAAGCCGAAAGCGGTCTCGAGCAGCGGCTGCATGATACTATCGGGGCGCTGCGGGAAGCGATCGCAGCGCTCGACGATGTCGCCTTTGACAAGAGCCACCGCAAGAATGCCCGCATGCTGGCAAAAAGCTGGCGCAGGACCGCGTCGCGTGCCAGGCAAGCACTCGATGCCTGCCATGAAGATGCGGCCGCCGAAGATTTTCATGAACTGCGCAAGCGCACTTACGATTACCGCCTCTATCATGCGCTTCTGCGGGATCTCTGGCCGAGCGCGATGAAGGTCAAACGCGACGTCGCTAAGGACCTTGTCGAACGGCTCGGGCACATCCACGATCTCTCCGTGCTTTCAGGTCTTGTCGAGGCAGAACCGCAGCTCTTCACCCGCAACGACGATCTCGCCCATCTGCTGGATGCCATCATCTTCCGCCAGCAGGAAGATCGGCGCGAAGCGCTGCTCGGCGCCGAAACGCTCTATGGTGACGCTCCGGAAGAAGAAGCGCAGCGCCTGGAGCTGCTCTGGGTGTCTGTCCGCAATTGACGCATTTACCCATTGACCTCAACTTACCCTGAGGTCCTAGCCTCGACCCGGTCAAAAAACCGATCGAGGAACATATGCCCGCAGACAATGCAACGCCCCACATCCAGGGCATCTACGAAACCCATCTCACCGTCACCGATCTGAAGACCTCCATTCCCTTCTACCGCGATATTCTAGGCCTTGAACTTGCCGCAGAATTTCCGGAACGCCGCATCGCCTTCTTCTGGGTGAACGGTAAGAGGAACGCCATGCTCGGCCTCTGGGAAACCGGCACCGCCCCCTTAAAGATGCGCCTGCACATGGCCTTTCGGCTGTCGCAGGAGGAAATGATGCGGGCGCCGGCGTTACTGATCGACAAGGGGCTGAAGCCGCATGGCTTTCATGGCGAGCTGATCACCGAACCAATCGTCATAGGCTGGGTGCCAGCGCTCTCGCTCTATTTCAACGATCCCGACGGGCATTCGATTGAATTCCTGAGCGTGCTCGGCGACGAGCCGGACTCCGCTTTCGGCATGCGGTCCTATACGGAATGGAGGGCCCGCAGATAAGTCGTGATCACAAGAGGCCAGACTTGCGTAATATCATTGCGCAAGTCCGGCGTATTCTGTATTTCCACGCGCATGACCGACAATGTGATCCGGACAAGCCCGTTCCTCGTGGCAGCACTTTACCATTTCGTCTCGCTACCGCGTTACGAGAGCCTTCAACAGCCTCTGCAAACGCTCTGCGAAGAGAATGGCGTAAAGGGCACGCTTCTACTTGCCCATGAAGGCATCAACGGCACGATCGCAGGTCCGGATGCCGGCATCCGCACCGTGCTCGCCTTCCTGCGCGCCCAGCCGGAATTTGCAGCACTTGAGCATAAGGAGAGCCGCGCTTCCAAGATGCCTTTCCTGCGCATGAAGGTGAAGCTGAAGAAGGAAATCGTCACCATGGGAGTCGAGAATATCGACCCCAACAAGGTGGTTGGAACCTATGTCGATCCTGCCGATTGGAACGCGCTGATCTCCGATCCCGATACGATCGTCATCGACACGCGCAACGACTACGAAACGGCGATCGGCACCTTCCGCGGCGCGGTCGACCCGAAGACTAAGACGTTCCGTGAGTTTCCCGACTGGGTGCGCAATAATCCGGGTCTGCACAACAAGCCGAAGATCGCCATGTATTGCACCGGTGGCATCCGCTGCGAGAAGGCGACGGCCTTCATGAAGGAACAGGGCTTCGACGAGGTCTATCACCTCAAGGGCGGCATCCTGAAATATCTGGAAGAAGTGCCGCAGGAAGAAAGCCTGTGGGACGGAGCCTGCTTCGTCTTCGATGAGCGCGTTTCAGTCGAACACGGCCTGAGGGAGGGCGAGCACAAACTCTGCCATGCCTGCCGTAATCCGATCACGGCCGAGGAGGTCACTTCGCCGCATTACGAGGAAGGTGTTTCCTGCAGCAACTGCTATCACACGCGCAGTGAGGAAGACCGCCTGCGCTATCGTCAGCGCCAGCACCAGATCGCGCTCGCCAAGAAGCGCGGCCAGAAGCATATCGGCACGTAAGAGATTTTAGCCTGCGAAGCGGCGCTGCGGCTGGATCTTGCGGCGTTCCTGCAACAGGCCGTTGATCTGGTCGGCCGCCATCGGTTTGCCGAAGAAATAACCCTGCAGACAATCACAGCCGAAGAGACGCAGGCCAACGGCCTGCTCTTCCGTCTCGATGCCTTCGGCCGTGACGGGAATGTCGAGCGCGCGCGCAAGCGCCACGGTGGCTTGCAGCATTTCGCGCTGGCGGCTGTCAGTCGTAATGTCGGTCACCAGCGAGCGATCGATCTTTATGCGGTCGAAGCCGAACTGGCGAAGATAGCCGATCGACGAGAAACCGGAGCCGAAGTCGTCGAGCGCCACTTTCACCCCGAGCGACTTCAGCCGCTCGATCGACTGGCGCGTACGCTGCGGGTTCTGGATCATGTAGCCTTCTGTGATTTCCAGCGTGAGGCGGCTCGCTTCGATCTCCGTCTGTTTTAGGACGTAACGAACATAATCGGTAAAGGCGGGATTGCGGAATTGCCCTGGGGAAACGTTGACTGAGATCTTCAGCTCCGGCCATTGCTTTGCCGTCTCGCAGGCTTTGCGCAGCACAAACAGGCCGAGGGATTCGATGAGCCCGCTCGTCTCGGCAATCGGGATGAATATCTCAGGCGAAACCGGGCCGTGACCCGGTCGGTTCCAGCGCACCAGCGCCTCAACGCCATTCATCTCGTGAGTCGCTGCGTCTACCAACGGCTGGTAGGCAAGCGTCAGATCGCCGCTTTCGATCGCCATACGCAGGTCAAGTTCCAGCGCATTGCGCTGTGCGCGATCCGCATCCATGGCGGGCTCGTAAAGCGTCATGCGGGCACGGCCAGCTTCCTTTGCCTTGTACATGGCAAGATCGGCGCGACGCACCAGTTCTTCACGGTCCACCGAGCCAAGCGGCGACATGGCAATGCCGATGCTGGCGCCGACGACGACAATCCGGCGACCGACCTCCAGAGGTTCGGCAAGAAAATCGAGAATTTGCTCGGCGAGCTGCAGTGCAGCGGCGTTTTCCGCGTCCGAAAAGAAAGCGATTGCGAACTCGTCACCGCCAATGCGTGCGAGCACCGCACCACCGGGGATCAGCACATCCAGTCCGGCCGCGACGGCCCGGATGAGCTGATCGCCAGTGCCGTGGCCGTAACTGTCGTTGACTTCCTTGAACCCGTCGAGGTCGAGGTAGAGCAGCAGGACGTTACGCTTCGTCTGCCGAGCTTCCGCAATGAAGCTGTCGACCGCAAGCCCCAGGCCGTCACGGTTGAAAAGGCCACTCAGGCGATCGCGAAGCGCTTCTTCGCGCGCACGGTTTTCCTCTGCCTTCAGGCGTTGTCCGGCCAGCCAGCCGATGATGAGCAGGACGATGAAGAACAGGCCGACAAGACCGAGCGCCTGGATGACCATGGGCCTGACCTGCGCATAACCAATATCGCCGGGCGATCGCGAGATCCAGACGAGCTTGCTGAGAACTGCACCGGCGGGGTCGGCGATCTCGACCGAATAGGCAGCGGCAAAATCCGCAGGCACCAGCCGCAATCCATTTAGCACGTAAGTCGTACCGAGAGCCGAGACCTTGGCATCATCGAGATGCCGGGCAAAAATCAGGTAGCGATGTTGACCGCTCGGCACATCGAGCGCACCGGATTTCTCGCGCACGAGCGCAACACCGACGGCAGCAATCCCCCTTTCAGTCTTGAGGAAACCGATTGCCTGCGGCTTGCCGCCGGCACCGGGCGCGCGCGCCTCCTCCAGAAGGAGCCAGAGAGATGGGCCGAAAAAGCCGCTGACTGGCTTTTCCATCGGCGAACCGTCCTGGTAAGCCATCACGGTCTTTTTCTGGTCGTCGATAACGACCGCCATGTCAAAAAGGGAGCTGTTGGCCGACATCTCACCGTAATTGCTGATGGTCCATGCCATGCCTTCCGGACGGTAGACATTGGCGGCCGCATCGTCCCAGGCGGCATAATCGTCTAGCGTGGCGGCAAGCTGGTCTTCGAAGGTCTTGAGAGCGCCAACGGTCGTTTCGCGCGAACGCTCGTCGTCGAGAGTATTGGCATTTTCGGCAACGCGTTCCAGCGCAGTTAGAACCATGACGGTGACAACAGCGACGATGACCGCAAAGGAAAAAAGCACGCCAGTAACCGTGGTATGGCGACCCAAGCCTGATCCGTTGCTTCTAGACCTCATGACTGCCGGCAATTCATACAACTCCCCGTTCAGGAAATCTTTGCAGTCAACGGTCAAGAAACGCTTAAAAATTTGAGAATTATCAAGAATCCGGCTCCCCATTTACATCGGTATCAAACGCCGCAGCATCGCGAGTTTCCTGAGCGCAACGCTGATTTCTGAATTTCTTCTGGATGAGACCGCCATCCTTGCAGTCAAGAAGGCGATCCTGATCGGCCTCTGTCTTTTGATTCCAGCAATCACAATCACCGGCGGCAGCGGCTTTTCGCTTGCCCGCGGCCGTCATTCGCCGGCTACCGACAGGAAACGCATGCGCATGAAGATCATTGCCGCCAGGGGCTTGAGCTTCGCGACCCTTTCCACATCATGCAGTTTCCGGAAATACTGGCCGGTTCCGTCCAGCTTTCGCTGCTCGCGCTCAATTTCAGTGACGGCCGGAAAATGACGAGAGGGAAACGTCTCGCCGCGGCAAAAAACATTGAATGCGATCTGAAACGGCAGGGGACAGATGCCCTGCCGAAAACACGTCGGCTCAGACAGCCTTGTGATTGCCCTTCGGAAACTGGCTGGCGAGTTCCCGATACCACTTGCCGCTCTTCTTGACGGTGCGGACCTGCGTTTCGTAATCGACATGGATGAGGCCGAAGCGCATGCGATAGCCTTCCGCCCATTCGAAATTGTCCATCAGGCTCCAGGCAAAATAGCCGCGCATCGGATAACCGTCCTTGATCAGGTCGGCGACGACGTTGAGATGGTCGCTGACATAGTCGAGGCGCATGACGTCATCGACCTCTCCATTGATGACACCGGTATTGTCGCAGGCACCGTTCTCGGTGATGTAGCATTCCGGCAGATCGTAACGGCGATAGAGATCCTCGACGAGCAGCTTCAAGCCCGGCGAGTAGACCTCCCAGCCGATATCGGTCTTCACGTCGCTTGCCGGAGGCGCTTCGACCGTCCAGGGGAAATCGCCCTTGCGGCTTTCATCGTCCGCGACACGCTCCGGCTTGTAATAGTTGAGGCCCCACCAATCGAGCTTCTGGTTGATGATCTTGAGATCGCCGTCCTCGATGATGGGCATGCGGTCGCCGAGTGCTTCCACGAATTCATTGGGATATTCGCCCTTGAAGACGGGATCGAAGAAGGCACCGTTGTGGAACTGATGCGCGCGCTCGCCGGCAGCAAGATCGGCCGCGCGGTCCGAGCCCGGAATGATGGAGGAAGCATTGAGCACCAGACCGACGGGCACGTTCGGCGCCTCCGAACGGATTGTCTCGACGCCGAGACCGTGCGCCAGATTCATGTAGTGCATGGCGTGTAGCGCCGCCTGCATGTTGCGCTCGCCCGGCGCATGAATGCCGTAGAGGTGGCTGAGCCAGACAATGCACCAAGGCTCGTTGAAGGTGGCGACGCTATCGAGACGATCGCCGAGGCGATTCATGACGGTCTTGGCATAACGCTGATAGGCATAAGCCGTCGAACGTGCCGTCCAGCCGCCGTCACCGGCCAGCAGCAGTGGCAGATCCCAATGGTAGAGCGTCGCGAAGGTCTTGATGCCGCGCGCCTTGCAGCCGTCGACGAGACGATCGTAGAAATCGAGGCCTTTCTCATTCACTGGGCCGGTGCCATCGGGGATGATCCGCGGCCAGGCGATCGAGAAACGATAGGCGTCGACGCCCATATCCTTGATGAGATCGAGGTCTTGGTCCAGCCGATTATAGTGGTCGCAGGCGACATCGCCGTTGTCGCGATTATAGACGCGGCCGGGCATATTGCAGAAAGCGTCCCAGATGGACGGCTTGCGGCCATCTGCCTTGCTGGCACCCTCGATCTGGAAGGCGGCGGTGGCAACACCGAAGGTGAAATCGCCGGGGAAGCGGTCTGCAAGCGTTTTCGGATCGAGCATCTCTAAATCCCATCTCTCAATTGTGGACTGACCGTTTGCGCCGGGTCTAGCCAAGCCCGAACGCAAAGTACAGGCCGGTAGACGGAAAAACTGCAACGTTACAGGAGGAAAGACAAGAGAGCGGCAAGGCTGCCACAGACCGTTTCTCTCGATCTCATAACGCCAATGTCAGCAGTCGTGACTTGCTGTGGCGATCCCGATCCTTACACGGGAAAAGGCATCATAATATGAAAGGAAACGAATGCTTTCTTCGATCCATCTGCTGCAGCCGCATCTCTTGAGCCTGCTGCGCATCGTCTCGTCCCTCGTGCTTTTCAGCTACGGAACACAGAAGATCCTGCATTTCCCGACCGCGGCAAGCGTGCCGCCCGTCGGATCGCTTTCCTGGATTGCCGGCCTCATTGAACTCACACTCGGTTTCCTGGTGCTGATCGGTTTCCGGACACGCATTGCGGCCTTCGTGCTTTCTGGCCTCATGGCTTCTGCCTATTTCATCGGCCATGCATCGAAGAATTTTTATCCGGCACAGAATGGCGGCGTTGCCGCGATCCTGTTCTGCTTCGTTTTCCTCTATCTGGTCGCAGCCGGCGCAGGCCCATTCAGTGTGGATAACCTGCTGAAGCGCGATCGCAACGCTGCTGCCTGAACATAAAAGAAATGCAAACGCCGAGACGGTAAAACCGCCTCGGCGTTCTCATGATATGCGCTTGGTCAGCGCTAAACGTCAGACCTTCACCCAGGCGCCGTTGCGCTTCGAGGAGGCGACGCAAGCTTCGACGAAAGCGACACCCTTCACGCCATCATCAACGGTCGGATAGATCACGGCTTTGTCGACAGCCTTGCCCTTCTTGTGAGCGTTAATGGCATGTGCGGCCTCCGTATAGATCGTCGCAAAGGCTTCAAGATAGCCTTCCGGATGACCCGAGGGAACGCGGGAAACGCGGGCGGCGGCGGCACCGGACCCGGCGCCGTTGCGGGTAATCAGCCGCTTGGACTCGCCGAACGGCGTGTACCAGAGATAGTTCGGATCGGCCTGGACCCATTCGAGACCACCCTTGGTGCCATAAATGCGCACCTTGAGGCCGTTCTCATGGCCCGGTGCCACCTGGCTGCACCAGAGCATGCCCTTGGCCGGCTTTTCCGAACCCTTGGCCTTGAAGCGCAGCATCACATGGGCGTTGTCGTCGAGACGACGGCCCGGCACGAAGCTGTCGAGGTCAGCAGCAAGGCTGTCGAGCTCGAGGCCTGTGATGAACGAAGCCAGGTTATAGGCATGTGTGCCGATATCACCGGTCGAACCGCCGACACCCGACTGCGCCGGGTCGGTGCGCCATGCAGCCTGCTTCTGGCCGGACTGCTCGATCGCTTCCGTCAGCCAATCCTGGGGATATTCAGCCTGGACGATGCGGATATCGCCGAGTTCGCCGTTGGCGACCATTTCGCGCGCCTGACGAACCATCGGATAGCCTGTATAGTTATGCGTCAGGATGAAGAGCGCGCCGCTTTCGTCGGCAACCTTCTTCAGCTTCTTGGCGTCGGCAAGGTTGGACGTCAGCGGCTTGTCGCAGATGACGTGGATGCCGCGGCGCAGGAATTCCTTGGCGGCGTCATAATGCACGTGGTTCGGCGTGACGATGGAAACGGCTTCGATACCGTTCTTCAGCTTGGCTTCGCGGATCGCCATTTCGCGGTAGCTGGAATAGGTGCGCGAGGGATCGAGACCGAGATCGCGACCGGACTGAACAGCCTTTTCCGGCGTGGATGACAGCGCGCCGGCGATCAGGTCATACTGGTCGTCGATACGCGCTGCGATGCGGTGCACGGCGCCGATGAAGGCCCCTGCCCCGCCACCCACCATGCCGAGCCGGATGCGTGGCTCGCGGGTCTGTTCGGATGATGCTTCAATTGCCATTATATTCTCCTCGAATTCTCGAAACCGGCTTACGCCAGACCCAGCATGCGCCGGTTAGCGGCCTGGTCAGTACCGCCGGCAGCGAAATCGTCGAAGGCCTTCTCGGTGACGCGGATGATGTGCGCCGAAACGAATTCAGCGCCTTCACGCGCACCGTCTTCAGGATGCTTCAGCGCGCATTCCCACTCGACCACGGCCCAGCCGTCGAAATTGTTGGCCGTCATCTTGGAGAACACGGCGCCGAAATCGACCTGGCCGTCGCCCAACGAGCGGAAGCGGCCGGCACGCTCGACCCAGCCCTGATATCCGCCGTAAACGCCCTGACGCCCGGTCGGATTGAACTCCGCATCTTTGACGTGGAACATCTTGATACGGTCTTTGTAGATGTCGATATTGTCGAGATAGTCGAGGCACTGCAGGATGTAGTGCGACGGATCGTAGAGCATGTTGGCGCGCGGATGGTTGCCGACACGCTCCAGGAACATCTCGTAGGTGATGCCGTCATGCAGGTCTTCACCCGGATGGATTTCGTAGCAGACGTCGATGCCATTTTCGTCGGCATGGTCGAGGATCGGCTTCCAGCGGCGGGCAAGCTCGTCAAAGGCGGTCTCGACGAGACCGGCCGGACGCTGCGGCCACGGATAGATGAAAGGCCAGGCAAGCGCGCCGGAGAAGGTCGCATGAGCCTTGAGACCGAGGTTCTTCGAAGCGGTCAGCGCGTACTTGACCTGCTGAACGGCCCATTCCTGGCGGGCCTTTGGGTTGCCACGCACTTCGGGTGCGGCAAAACCATCAAAGGCTTCGTCATAGGCCGGATGAACGGCAACGAGCTGACCCTGCAGGTGGGTGGAGAGTTCGGTCACCTCGACACCGTTTTCACGTGCCTTGCCTGCGAATTCATCGCAGTAGTCCTTGGACGTTGCAGCCTTCTTGAGGTCGATGAGCTGGCTTGCCCAGGTCGGAACCTGCACGCCCTTGTAGCCGATATCGGCCGCCCATTTTGTGATCGCGTCCCAGGAATTGAAAGGAGCGGTATCGCCGGCAAACTGCCCGAGGAACAGGCCTGGTCCCTTGATCGTCTTCATGTCAGTTTCCTCCCTGAATATCGATCGTAAACGTTTTCGAGAAATCTTAGCGCGCCGTTCGATAAGAAAGGCGCCTCCCCGCCTATGCGAAGGATTTAGCGGGGGAGCCAAAAATCGACGCGGTCTGGAACTAATCACGCTCGCCACGGAACGGCAAGAGGTACGTGCCGCATTTTGGCTTCAACTTGTCTGAAGGTACGAAAAATGCGCCCATCCTTTCGAACGGGCGCATGCATGAAAGCAGATATCAGAACGGAGAATCCGGGAAGTAGAAGTTCTTGGCATTATCCTTGGTGACCAGCGTTGCGTCGAGGATGTAGTTGCCGTGAACCGGAACCTGATCGTAGAGCGAAGCAGCCGTCAGTTCCATGGCCGTTCCGACCATTGCCGGCGGATAGAGAACGTCGACCGGGATCAGCTTGTCGCCGTCCATGACCTTCTTGATCATGTCCTTGGAGCCGGCACCGGCAACGACATACTGAATGTCGGTGCGCTTGGCCTGCTCGATGGCCTGGAGAACGCCGACAGCCATATCGTCATCCTGACACCATACGACGTCGATCTTCGGATACTTGGTCAGATAGTCCTGCATGACCTTGAAGGCATCGTCGCGGTTCCAGTTGCCATACTGGCGATCGAGAACCTTGACCTTGGAGCCAGCGATACCCTTATCGAAACCGTCCTGGCGCTGCTGATCGATCGGGATCGGCAGACCGCGGATGACGACAACCTGAGCTTCCGGAGTCTTTTCGGCAATGTACTTGCCGGCAACTTCACCGAGCGCCGGGTTGTTGCCAGCGACATAGAGGTCACGTACGGAATTGTCGTTGTTCGACGGCGCGCGGTCGACGAGTGCAACGAACTTGCCCTTGCCCTTGACTTCCTTGATGGCGTTGACGAGCGGATCCGGATCGGACGGCAGGATGACGAGCGCGTCGATGCCCTGCGTATCGAGGTCCTGCACGGCGTTTGCCTGCGTTGCGGCATCCGGCGAGGTCTTGACGATGACGTTCAGGCCCGGATGTTCTGCCATCAGCTTCTTGGCAATGCGCTCGGCGTGAAACACCACACCCGATGTCCAGCCGTGGTCGGCGGCCGGAATGGACACGCCGATCGTGTAATTCTTGTCCTGGGCGTAGGCTGCGCCGGCAAAAGCCACCCCCGCAACCGCCAGACCCAACATGAGCTTGCGCATGCTATTTCCTCCCAAAGATATCAGGGACTTTTCAATTCGAGCCGGGTGCCCTGGATAGCCCGGCCAATCCGAGAAGCGGACTTGTCTTACGATTTGCGCACGAGCGACCGCTGCACCAGCATGGCGATGATGATGATTGCACCCTGGATCGCGCCGATGAGGTACTCGCTGATGAAGTTCGAAAGCAGCATGATGTTGCCGACGAGCTCGAGAATGAAGGCTCCGCAGATCGTGCCCCAGACACGGCCCGCGCCACCCTTCAGCGCCGTACCACCGACGACGACAGCCGTAATGGCCTGCAGCTCCCACAGGATGCCGGTCGTTGCCGAAGTCGACCCGAGGCGCGGCACATAGAGCAGCACGGCGATCGCTACGCACAGCCCCTGGATGACGAAGGCGATGGTGCGAACGCGGTTGACCGCAATGCCGGAATAGCGAGCAACATCGCTGTTCGAGCCGACTGCGACGACATGGCGGCCGTAGCGCGTGCGGTAAAGGATGAAGGCCGCGATGGCCGTGACGAGGAGAATGACGACGATCGGCACTGGAACGCCGAGGATGTTGCCGAAATAGGCCGGACGGTAGAGCGTCTGGATATCAGCCGAGCGCAGCGTGATCGCGCCACCCTGCGACAGCCATGTTGTCAGGCCGCGATAAATGCCCATTGTGCCGAGGGTAGCAATGAAGGGTTCGATCTTGCCGACTGTGGTGATGAGGCCGTTTGCGAGACCACAGAGCGCACCGGCAACCACGGCAAAGGCAACAGCTGCTGTCAGCATCAGCGTAGGATCGGCGATGACGCCGGAATTGATGAGCAGGATCATCAGGCTGGCGACGAAGGCCACCATCGAGCCGACGGACAGGTCGAGGTCGCCGGCCGAGATCACGAAAGTCGCCCCGACGGCGATGATCGCGATGAAGGCGCAGCGCGTCGCGACATTCGTGAGATTGGTGATGCCGATGAAATTGGGATTGACCAATGCGCCCACGACGAGAAGCAAAGCCAGTGCGGCAAAGGGTGCAACCGCGCGCAGATCGATGTCACGCCAGGACCTGCGCCGGATTTCCCTGGTCTCCTCGTTAATACTCATTTCCAAAACTGACCTCCCGTCCCATGATCGCTGGGCACTTCTTTGTCCCGCGCGCGGCAACGCCGCGCTTTGCCGGCATCAGGCCGCTGCCTGGCGCTTCAGCCCCGCGGCGTAACGCATGATTTCCTGTTCGGAAATTTCATCCCCTTCGAGGATGCCGACGATCCGGCCTTCGCGCATGACCGCCACGCGCGTGCAGAGACCGATAATCTCCGGCATTTCCGAGGATACGACGATGATCGACCGCCCATCGCGGGCGAGCGCCGAGATGAAATGATAGATCTGCTGCTTGGTGCCGACATCGATGCCGCGCGTCGGCTCGTCGATGATGATGATCTCTGGCTCGGTTTCCATGACCTTGGCGAGAAGCAGTTTCTGCTGATTGCCGCCTGACATGCGACCGGCGATGATATTGCCGTCGCGCACGCGGATGTCGAAACGACGCTTGGCCCTGGCAAGCGCGGCCGCCTCGCTGCTCGGGCTCAAATAACCGTGGCTGACGTGGCGTTCCAGAGACTGAAGCGTCAGGTTTGCAATCATGCCCGAGCCGAGCAGCAGCCCCTTCGACTTGCGATCCTTGGTCATATAGGCAAGGCCGGCGCGATTGGCCGCGCGCGCATCACCCGAATGGACGACTTCCCCGTGAATGACGACCTCGCCCGACAGGCGCGAACGCAAGCCGGCGATCGCTTCCATCAATTCCGTACGGCCGGAGCCAATCAGGCCGGAGAAACCGATGACTTCCCCCTTACGCACCTCGAAGCTCGCGTCCTGCACATAGCCGGTCGAAACCGAGCTGACGCGAAGAACCACTTCCTCGTCCACATTAGGCTCCACCTTGGTGGGATAGAGGCTGGAGAGCTCGCGGCCGACCATCAGCTGCGCGATGGACTCTCCATCAAGCATGGAAGTTGGCGCCGTCTTGACCCACTGGCCGTCGCGGAGCACGGTGACCTTGTCGGTCAATTCCATGACTTCGTCGAGCTTGTGCGACACGAAGACAAAGCTGGTGCCCTTTTCGCGCAGCTTACGCACCTGCTTGAAGAGCATATTGGTTTCTTCGCGCGACAATACGGCCGTCGGCTCGTCCATGAAGACGACACGGGCATCGCGACTGATGGCCTTGGCGATCTCGACCATCTGCTTGTCGGCGATCGAAAGCGAGCTGATCATCGCATTCTCGTCGACATGCGAACCAAGCATGTCCAGCACCCGGCGCGTCTCCGCGCGCATGTATTTGCGGTCGAGCACGCCAAAATGCGTGACCTCGCGACCCAGGAACAGGCTCTCGGTCACGGTCAAGTGTTCGGCGAGGTTGAATTCCTGATGGATGATGACAATGCCGAGCGCTTCGGCGGCACCGTTCGGGGGTAGCACGACGGATTTGCCGTCAAGCAGGATTTCGCCTGAAGTCGGCTGCTCGAAACCGGAGAGAATCTTGACGAGAGTGGATTTTCCGGCGCCGTTTTCCCCCATCAGCGCATGGATCTCACCGGCGCGAAGATCGAAATTGACGCTGAAGAGGACCTGTACGCCGCTGAAAGACTTGCAAATGCGCCTGGCGGACAACACCACTGGCGCAGCCTCTGCGCTATCGACGGTCATAATTTTCTCCCTGCGGCTCCCGTCCGCTTATGTTTGGCATATGTAAACCTTTACATCAGGCATGTAAAGGTTTACATCGTTGATTTACACAGACTTGTTGGCGGCCGCCTTTGACCTCTCGGTAAGTCTGTGTAGTGTGCGGCGAAGACAGCCCAAGGCAGAGCCCCCGTGTCGAATTCCACGCCCGCAACCATCGAAGACGTCGCCCGGATCGCTGAAGTTTCCATCGCGACGGTTTCCCGGGCAATCCATACGCCTGAAAAGGTGGCCAATTCCACGCGGCTGAAGGTCAATCAGGCGATTGCCGTCACCGGCTACACGACCAACGCGATGGCACGCAGCCTGAGGCTTGGCCGTTCCAACATGATTCTTGTGGTGGCGCCCGATATCGGCGACCCCAATTTTTCCAACATCCTGATCGGCCTGGAGAACGAGGCCCGCGCCCATGGCTACGGCATCCTCATCGGCCACACGCAGAACGACGCGCAGCGCGGCCTCGAATATCTGAAATTCTTCAATTCCAACCAGGCGGCAGGCCTCATCCTCTTCACCGGCATCCTGCCCTTCGGCCATCAGACCGTGACGGCCCAGCTGCCGCCGAGCGTTGGCGTCTTCGAGCCGGTCTTCAACGGCGGCATTCCCTATGTCGGCGTCGACGATATCGAAGGCGCGAGGAAAGCTGTAGACCTGTTGCTCGCGGAAGGACATCGCAAGATCGCCTTTATCGGCGAATCCCGCACCCGCCTCGCCTACAGCCGCCGCCGCCAGGGTTATGACGCAGGCCTCGATGCCGCCGGTGTCCCGAAGGACATGCGCATCGTGCTGGAAGGCGACGGCACGATCGAGAGCGGCCGTCATGCCGTGGAGCAACTCTTTATGCGCGACACCTTGCCGACCGCCTTCATGTGCGTGAACGACCAGACGGCAATCGGCGTTATGATTGGCCTTAACGCCCGCGGCTATAATATTCCGCAGGATTTCTCCGTGACCGGCTTTGACGATGTGCCTCAGGCCGTCTTCATGAGCCCGTCGCTAACGACCATTCGCCAGCCGCGCACAGCGATCGGCAAACAGGCCATGGCCCTGCTGCTCGAACTGCTCTCCAACGCCCGACCGGCCGAGACGGAGATCCTGCTGCGACCGGATCTCGTGGTGCGAAACTCCGTCTCGGCACCGCCGCGCCACTGGCAGAAACGATAGGTTCGAAGTTACCAATCTGCCATTGCCGGAACTCCATACAGTCCTAATTTTGGCGACGGACTCCTTGTGAAGTCGAGGCAATCTAGATGTCGCGAGATCTGCTGGCTGACAGGTACCGAGGTTACATTGCCTGCCTGAACGGGCAGGATTGGGATAACCTGAGAAACTTCGTCCACGAACATGTTCGCTATAATGGCGAGCACATTGGCCTGTCCGGCTACCGCGAGATGCTCGAAGGCGATTTTCGCGCCATTCCCGATCTCTTCTTCGACATTCAGTTGCTGATCTGCGAGCCGCCGCGCGTGGCAAGCCGTCTGCAGTTCAACTGCACACCCAGGGGCGAGTTGTTCGGTCTTCCGGTCAACGGTAGGAAGGTGCAGTTCGCTGAAAACGTCTTCTACGAATTCCTGGACGAGAAGATCGCGAACGTCTGGTCGATCATCGACAAGGCCGCCATTGAGGTCCAGCTTCGACTTATGCGATCCGTTTGAACGTGCTGAACTGAAATTTCTGCACGCTCTCCCAAGGTGTCGAATGATCGTGGCGACGGCTGTCGATCAGCTTGAAACCTGCTCCGAGAAGATCTCCCAGACTGTCCGGACTGTGACGCGCGACAGGCAGGCCACTGCACTTCTCCGGCCCGTCAGGGGCGAACGTCCCCATAATCAGATGGCCGCCGAATTTCAAACCGCGCTTCAGCCGCTCGATATAGGCCGTCTGCTGAGTCTCATCAGTCAGGAAATGAAAGGCTGCGCGATCGTGCCAGATGTCGTAAGCCAGCGGTGGCTCCCAAAGGGTGGCGTCAGCGGCAATCCACTTTACCTCGTCACCTTTGGCGCCGAGTCGCTTTCGCGCCGTATCCAGTGCGGCTTCCGAGAGATCGAGCACCGTTACATCGCGAAATCCTTCGGCAAGAAGGCTATCGACCAGCCTTGAAGCTCCACCGCCGATATCGACGATCGCGTCCGATTGTTTTGTTTGCGCAAGATGGATCAATTCGAGGGACGGCGACGGGCTTTCCTGAAACCAGCTGACATCCGTTTCACCCTTCGTCGAATAGACATTTTCCCAATGCAGTTTGCGATCGTCTGCCATGAAATGCTCCACACCGTTTCATCGCGGTCGCCAATGGCATGCCAGATTTCTGTCTGCCCGACCAGTGCAGCGTCATCGCCAGCTTCGCTAACGAAAAAAGCCGGGAAGCGTTCGCTCCCCGGCTCTTCAAAAAGTCAGACCGGCAATCAAACGTAGCGGTTGACGATGTTTTCGAGCAGTTCCTGCTTGCCGGACTTCGGCTGCGGGTTGACGTCCTTGCCTTCGACCCACTGCGCGATCTCTTCCAGCGAATATTCACCACGAAAGAGCTTCTGGCCTTCAGCCGAATTCCAGCCCGCATAGCGGTCTGCGAGCGGCTGCGAGAGGGCCTTGTCTTCGATCATCTTGGCAGCAGCCTTCAGGCCGCGGGCGCAGCAATCCATGCCGCCGATATGACCGATCAGCAGGTCTGCCGGGTCAAGCGACTGACGGCGCAGCTTGGCGTCGAAGTTGGTGCCGCCGGTCTTGAAGCCGCCACCTGCCAGGACGTGGTAGTAGGCAAGCGCCATTTCCGGAACGTTGTTCGGGAACTGGTCGGTGTCCCAACCGGACTGGTAGTCGTTGCGGTTCATGTCGATCGAGCCGAAGATGCCGAGCGCATTGGCGAGCGCCAGCTCATGCTCGAAGGAATGGCCGGCGAGGATCGCATGGCCCTGCTCGATATTGAGCTTCACTTCGTTTTCGAGGCCGTGCTTCTTGAGGAAGCCGTAGACGGTCGCGACGTCATAGTCATACTGGTGCTTGGTCGGCTCCTGCGGCTTCGGCTCAATGAGGATCGTGCCCTTGAAGCCGATCTTGTGCTTGTACTCGACGACGAGGTTGAGGAAGCGGCCGAGTTGATCGAGCTCGCGACCAATATCGGTGTTGAGCAGGGTTTCATAACCTTCGCGGCCACCCCACAGAACATAGTTCTCCCCGCCGAGCTTCTGCGTGGCGTCGATGCAGGTCTTGACCGTCGCGGCAGCGAAAGCAAAGACCTCCGGATCCGGATTAGTCGCAGCACCCGACATGTAGCGGCGGTTGGAGAAGAGGTTCGCCGTGCCCCAGAGCAGCTTGGTGCCGGTGGCAGCCTGCTTCTCGGCGAAGTAATCGACGATCTCGTTCAGATTCCTGGTGTTTTCGGCAAAATTCTTGCCTTCCGGACGCACGTCGGCGTCATGGAAGCAGTAGTAAGGCGCCCCGAGCAGCGAGAAGAATTCGAAAGCGACGTCAGCCTTGAGCTTGGCAGCCTTCATCGTGTCTTCGAACCACGGCCGCAGGAAGGTCTGACCGCCGAAGGGGTCGCCGCCAGGCCAGGTGAAGGTGTGCCAGTAAGCAACGGCGAAACGCAGATGATCTTCCATGCGCTTGCCGAGGACGATCTCGTCCGGCTGATAATAGCGGAAGGCCAGCGGATTGGTGCTGTCGGGGCCTTCGTACTTCACTTTCTGGATGTCGCCGAAAAATCCGGTGCTCATTTGGGTTCTCCTTGGGTTCAGTTCTTATGGATGGATCAATGGGCCAGCGACTTGATCGCCGGATAGGCCGCGCGGTAGCGCTTGTAAGCATCTTCATAGGCGCCGCTGAGGGCGGCGACAGGCTCGATCGTGCCGGCAGTTACCGGCGGAGTGCAGACGGCAACCGGATCAGCACCGGTTGCTGCGATGAGGCCGAGGCGGGCGGCACCAAAGGCAGCACCAAAATCACCGTCCGCCGGCAAGTCGACCGGAACGCCGAGCGCAGTCGCGATCGAGGCCAGCCAATAGCGCGACCGCGAACCGCCGCCGATCGCCGTGACGCGGGAAATATCCGTACCGGCCGAACGAAGGGCTTCGAGATTGTCGCGGATCGCAAAGGATACACCTTCCAGCACCGCCTGTGTCAGCACGGCACGGCTGCTTTCATGCGCGAGGCCGATGAAGGCGCCGCGGATGACCGCATCATTGTGCGGCGTGCGCTCACCCGAGAGATACGGCAGGAAGGTCACGCCCGTCGGCGCCCTTAGGCTCTCACCGAGTTCGCCGGTCAGATCAGCAGCTGACTTACCGGTGACGGAAGAATGCCAGTTCAGTGCGTCGGTGGCCGACAGGATGACCCCCATTTGGTGCCAGGTGTTCGGCAGCGCATGGCAGAAGGCATGCACGGCGCTTTCCGGCTTTGGCAGATAGGAGGCGTTCGCGGCAAAGAGGACGCCTGACGTGCCGAGCGACACGAAGGCGGCGCCATCGCTGACCGTACCCATGCCGCAGGCCGAAGCCGCATTGTCGCCAGCCCCACCGGCAACCACGACATCGCCTGAAATGCCCCAGGCCGAGGCTAGCTCGCCGCGCAGCTTGCCGCCCTGCTCTGTGCCTTCAATCAGAGTAGGCATCTGTTTTTCGTCGAGATTTGTGGCTGCCAGCAGTTCCGACGACCAAGCGCGCTTGCCGGTATCGAGCCAGGACGTGCCAGCCGAATCTGACATTTCCGAAATATGCTCGCCCGTTAGCCAGAGGCGCAGATAATCCTTCGGCAGCAGAACCTTGGCCACCTTCGCGAAGATCTCGGGCTCGTTTTTGGCGACCCAGGCGAGCTTCGGCGCGGTGAAGCCCGGAAAGACGATGTTGCCGGTCAGCTTGCGGAAACGCGGATCGGCGTCGAGTGCCGCAGCCTCGACATAGGAACGCGTGTCGTTCCAGAGGATGCAGGGACGCAGGACATTATCGGAAGCGTCGAGCAGCGTCGCGCCGTGCATCTGGCCGGAAAGGCCGATGCCCTTGACCGCCGCAAGCTCCTTCGGATGCTTCGCCTTGAGCCCGGCGACAGCTTCTTCGGTGGCGCGAATCCAATGAGCCGGCTCCTGCTCGGACCAACCGGAATGCGGGCGCGAGACGTCGAGCGAACCATTGGCCGAGCCGATAATCTTCTGATCACCGTCGATCAGCATCGCCTTGACGCCCGAAGTTCCGAGATCGAGACCCAGATACATGTGGTGTTTCTCCCTTTGCCGTTACGGCAGGTTGTCTTTCAGGAATATGTCGAGGCGGATACGCTCCTGCGCGTCGATGACCGCAAGCCCGTCCGCCTTTGCCTTGAGAACACGGATCGCACTACGCACCTCATGGCCGGCATCCTGATTGAGGATTGCGTCGATAGTGCCGTCGAGAAGGGCAGCGCGCGTATGCGCCGTCAATTCGTGGGCAATCACCGTCAGCGGCCTGTCGACGGCCTTTTCCTTCAATGCGCGGATAAGGCCGCGATTACCGGCGCCAAGACTGTAGATGCCGATAATGCCGTCATTCCTGGCAAGCGCATCGGCAATCAGCATATGCGCGACCTCGGGGTCATCCCGGCCTTCGAGTACCGGCGTAAGATGCAGCGCTGGAAACTCCTGCGCCATGACGGAGGCAAAGCCCTCCAAGCGCTCGCGATGGTCGCGCACCAGCATGGAGCCAGCGAGAATGGCGAGTTCGCCCTTGGCACCGCCGAGGAAGCGACCGAGCAGACGCGCGGCGGTGCGTCCCGCGGCGATGTTATCGACGCCGGCATAATGATGACGCAGCGATCCCGTCAGATCGGAAACGAGAGTAACGACCGGAATGCCGTCATGGACCAGCCGGTCCACGGCCGCGCGCACATCGGGCGCATCCGTAGCCACAAGCGCCACTCCGGCAGGCTTTTCGGCAGCCACCGTTTCCAGCTCGCGCACCAGCGCCTGGGAATCAAAGGCAGGTACCTCGACGATGTGGATATCGGTGCGTTCAGTCGCCGAGCGCGCGACCGCCGCGCGGATTTCGGCATTCAAGCCATGCATGAAGGAGTTGTCGCTGGCGGGCAGGATGAAGGTCAGCGGATAGACGCGACCCTTAGCAAGGTTTGCAGCCGCTACGTCGCGCACATAGCCGAGATCGCGGATGGCGTTTTCCACCTTCTCCCGGGTCACGTGGCGCACCCCCGGCCGCTGGTTCAAAACCCGGTCCACGGTCGCAAGACTGACGCCCGCCGCAGCGGCGATATCATGAACAGTTGGCCTCATCACTCCTCCTGGAAGAGACCATTAGCGCCAAATCTGATGTACGTAAATCAAAAAATGCGTAAGGGGAAAACGTCCTGCTACGGAGGAGTGAACCGCTCATGCTGAAAAACAAAAAGGCCCTCCGAAGAGGGCCTTTCTTGCGAATGGCAGCCGGAGGTCAGTGGCCGCCACCGCCTCCGCCGCCTTGCGGCGCCGGTTTCTTGATCATGAAGACGCCCAGGATCATCGCCAGAAACAGCACGGTCAGCATCAGGAAGACGTCACCGAAGGAAAGGATGACCGCCTGTTTGGTGGCGAGACCGACCATCTGCTTGACAGCGACATTCTCCCCATCCAGACCCCAATTGTTGAAGTTGGCGGCCATGTTGTTCATCTGGTCGATCGCTGCCGTATTGCCCCAGTGCACACTCTCCCGCAGGCGTTCGTAATGCACGTCCTGGCGGCTGGTCAGCACGGTGTTGATGACAGCAAGGCCAACGGCACCACCGAGGTTCCGCGTGAGGTTGAAGAGACCGGAGGCCCCGCGGATGCGCTGCGGCGGCAAGGTGCCGAGTGCGATGTTGTTGATCGGCACCATACACATCATCAGGCCGAAGCCGCGCAGGATCTGCGGGATGAAGAGCTCGTAGAAGTCCCAATCCTGCGTCAGATGCGTCATGATATAGGTGCCCGCCGCAAAGCTGACGAAGCCGATCACCATCATGATGCGCAGGTCAAGCTTCGTCGAAAGCCGGCCGGCGATCGGCGCGGTGAAGAACATCGCAAGGCCCGACACGAACATCGTCTCGCCGATCATCTGCGAATCGTAACCGCGGATACGGCCGAGATAGACCGGGTAGATATAGGTCAGGCCGTAAAGACCGATGCCCATAACGAAGGAGAATACCGAACCGAAGGAGAAGTTTCGGTTGGCAAAGGCCGTTAGATCGACGACCGGAAATTCAACCGTAAAGGCCCGGTAGAAGAAAATGACACCGGCGACAGCCGAAGCAACGGCACCGGCGACAATGTAGCTGTCATTGAACCAGTCGTTCGAGTTGCCCTCTTCGAGCACATATTCCATCGCACCGAGGAAAACGCCCATGGCAAGCAATCCGTACCAGTCGAATTTCTTGAAGAGCGACAGTTCCGGCTTATCGAAATCGATGAAGTTCCAGGTGACGAGTGTGACGATGATACCGGGCACGATATTGACCAGGAACAGCCAATGCCAGGAAAAGGCGTGGCTCAGATAACCGCCGACCGTCGGGCCGATGGTCGGCGCCAGCGTGGCGATGAGGCCGATGATCGGTGAGACGATTGCGCGCTTCGACGGCGGGAAAATCGTGAATGCAGCCGCAAAGACCGATGGAATCATGCCACCGCCGATGAAGCCCTGGATGGCGCGATAGACGATCATCTGGTCGATATTCGTCGCCGTCGCGGCCAGAGCGCTCGACATGGTGAAACCGGCAGCCGAAATCGCAAAAAGGTAACGCGTCGAAATAATCCGCGCGAGCGTGCCCGACAGCGGGATCATGATGACTTCCGCAATCAGATAGGCCGTCTGCACCCAACCGATTTCGTCCGAACCCGCAGAAAGACCGGCCTGGATTTCGGCAAGCGAGGCGGAGACGATCTGAATGTCGAGAATCGACATGAACATGCCGAGCACCATAGCGAAGAAGGCGATGAGCTTCTTCGGATCCATCCGATCGGCGGCATGCGCGTGCGCTGCCGGAATCGAACCTGCCGTTGCTGTCGCACTCCCGGCCATGGGACTACCTCCGCCCTGGGACCTTACTTCACCGGCGCCGTGCGGGTATCGACGTCGACGACGACGCTGAGACCGGCGCGCAGGCGACCGCTATCAAGCGCATCCTGCGGCAGCGCTATGCGAACCGGCACACGCTGGATAATCTTGGTAAAGTTGCCCGTTGCGTTTTCCGGCGGCAGCATCGAGAAGACCGAACCGGAGGCCGGCGAGATCGATTCAACGGTGCCGACCACAGGATAATCGCTATAAGCGTCGACGTGGACGTTCACCTTCGAACCGGGAACGAGATGCTGGATCTGCGTTTCCTTAAAGTTGGCATCGATATAGAGCTGACGGGTCGGCACCAGCGCCATGAGCCGCTGGCCGGGCGAAACGAGATCGCCTTCCTGAACCGAACGATTACCGACGACGCCGTCATAAGGTGCCTTCAGCACGGTGAAGGAGAGGTCGCGGGCGGCCTTGTCGCGCTGGATTTCCAGCGTACGCACAGATCCCTCGGCTTCCTTGCGCTGCGCTTCGAGGATCGCAATGTTGGCCTGGGCAGCAACGATATTGGCGTCACCGCCGGCAAGGTTTGCCTTGGCCTGATCGAGTGCGGTATTGGCGTCATCGAGATCGGCTGTCGTGCCGACCGACTTTGCCTGCAGGTCGCTCTGGCGCTTCTGCTTGATCTCAGCGCCGCGCACGGTGGCTTCGAGAGCGGTCTTCTGGGCCTGCGCCTGCGCGAGGCTCGCCTTGGCGCCTTCGATTTGCGCGTCGATACGGCTCAGAGAAAGCTGCTCGGTCGCGATTTGCGCGTTCGCCTGATCGAGGGCGTTCTGGTAGTCGCCGTTATCAAGCGTGGCGAGAACATCGCCCGCCTTGACTTCCTGGTTGGCAACAACATTCACCTTCGCGACATAGCCGGTAACCTTCGGCGAGATCGTCGCAATATCGCCCTCGATGTAGGAGTCGTCGGTCGACACGAGGAAGCGGCCGTTGGTCCACCAGTCGTAGCCATACCAGCCGGCGCCGGCGAGAAGGGCTAGCACGACAACAGGCAGCACCAAGCTGCGGCGTTTCTTAGGAGCGGCAGCAGCCGGTGCGACGGCAGGCGCAGACTGCGCAGGAGCCGTCCGCGGTGCTTCTGCCCTCGGGGCTTCGGCAGGAGCTGCGGCTTCCGCTTTCACCTCTTCGGCGTCGGCATTTTCGCTTACGATGCGCGCGACGTTGCTTTTCTGGTTGGTCGACATATACAGACTACCGATCTGGAGTAAAATAATCGAACTGAACGGTTCGGTTCAGTTGACATAAAGGGTTTTTGACTTCATATCAAGATGCATAGAACCAATCGGTTCGATTTCTGTGAAAGAAAAGTCGAATTCGCGAAGACGGTTAAGGAGACATGACACTGAAGCCTGAGATCACCGCCGTATTCAGCCCCCCTAATCCGGGAGGCCGCTTTGCTGCGGGCGAAGATCCGGCCAAGCGCCAGCAGATTCTTGATGGTGCCCGGCGCGTGTTCATGAAGATGGGCTTCGACGCGGCCAGCATGAATGACGTCACCCGCGAGGCCGGCGTTTCCAAGGGAACGCTCTATGTCTACTTTGCCAACAAGGAAGAGCTTTTCCACGCCATGATCGAGACCGAGCGCGCTGCCTTCGTCGCAGCCGTTCGTTCGGTGCTCGCAGAGCATGACGACGTCGAAGCTGGCTTGTATGAATTCGGGATGACCTTCATCACCCACATGACCGAAGACAAGGTCATCGATGCCATGCGCACTGTGCTCGGCGTGCGCGAGCGCATGCCGCTTCTCTGTCAACGATTCTTCAAGGGTCCGCAGAACCTGCGCACCATTATGCACGACTTCCTGGAGCGGCATGTGCAAGCCGGCACGCTGAAGATCGACGATATCGATCTCGCCGCCGGTCAGTTCCTCGACCTCGCAAGCGGCAGCTTCTTCAAGCTTCGCCTCTTCGGCAATATGGACGGACCGCCGCCACGCAGCGAGATGGAACGTGTCATCCGTGGCGCGATCTATGTCTTCATGGCCGCCTACGGCGTTCGCAAACGCGAACCCGCCTGATCCTGATCCCTACCCCGATTTGGTTTTCCGCCGGATTTGCGCAATAGCGATCAAATCCGGCGGCCGCATTTCCTCTAGGAATAAAGCGGCAACCAAGGGAGAAGAGATGAGCGCCATCGGACGGGCGATATGGTTCATCGAGAGCCATTTCGAAACCAATATAAGTCTCGACGAAATCGCTGAAGCCGCCGGATTGTCGCGCTATCATCTGTCGCGTGTCTTCGGCCTGGTAACTGGCCATTCGATCGGCGGCTATATCCGCGCGCGGCGTCTGAGCGTCGCCGCGTTGTCTCTCATCTCAGGCTCATCCAGCATTCTCGAGGTTGCCCTTGGCGCGGGCTACGGCTCGCACGAGGCCTTCACGCGTGCCTTTCGTGACCAGTTCGGCATGACGCCGGATGCGGTGCGACGACAAGGACACATTCGCAATCTCGCTTTGATGGAGCCCATCAGAATGAAAACCGCAAACCTCAATGATCTCGAACCGCCTCGTTTCGAAACCCTGCCGCCGATGCTTTTCGCCGGCCTGCAGGAGATCTATGCCTATGGCGGCAATGCTGCCATCCCCTCGCTCTGGCAGAAATTCAACCAGCATTTCGGCCATATCCCCAGCCAGAAGGGCAATGTCGCCTACGGCATCTGCACCCATATCGACAGCGAGGCGGAGAAATTCCGCTATATGGCTGCCGCCGAGATATCCGATGCCGACGATCTGCCGGAAGACTTTACGACTTTGAAGCTGCCGGCCCAGCGCTACGCCGTCTTCTCCCATCGTGGTCATGTCTCCGGCATTCCCGCCACGATGGACCTGATCTTCGGTAACTGGTGGCCGACGTCTGGCCTTGAACATGGCAGCATGCCCGACATGTTCGAACGCTACGATGACCGCTTTGATCCCTATACCGGGATGGGTATCACGGAAATCTGGCTGCCGATCAAGGAATAAAAGCCTGATCATTTTCGTATACCCCCTTGCGGCGCTTGCCCGACAGGCCCGTATCGATAGATTGTCCGCGTCCATAGGCGACGCAAAGGGGAAATACGCCGATGCAGGATATCATGACGCTTATCCAGGACCCGGCTGCCTGGGTGGCGCTTGTCACACTCGTGGTGATGGAAGTGGTTCTCGGGATCGACAACCTCATCTTCATCTCGATCCTCACCAACAAGCTGCCGCCTGAGCATCGGGAAAGGGCTCGCAAGACCGGTATCGGCCTTGCTCTCGTCATGCGTCTTGCCCTGCTCGGCACGGTCGCCTGGATCGTCCAGCTCACCGAGCCGCTTTTTGATCTCTTCGGCCACGGCTTCTCCTGGAAGGATCTGATCCTCATCGCAGGCGGTCTTTTTCTCGTCTGGAAGGCTACCAAGGAAATCCACCACAACGTCGATCCGGAGGATCATCAGGAGAATTTCATTGCAGGCGCGACATCAACGAGCTTTGCTTCGGCGATCGGGCAGATCCTGCTGCTCGACCTCGTCTTCTCAGTGGACAGCATCATCACTGCCGTCGGCATGACCCCGCATCTGCCGATCATGATCATCGCCGTCATCGCCGCCGTCACGGTCATGCTTGTCGCCGCAACGCCCCTCGCCAATTTCATCGAGCGCAACCCGACGATCGTGATGCTGGCGCTCGCCTTCCTGCTGATGATTGGCACGACTCTGATTGCCGACGGCATGGGCTTCCACGTGCCGAAGGGCTACGTCTACGCCGCCATGGCCTTCTCGGCCCTCGTCGAGGTGCTGAACATGCTCGCGAGAAACGGGCGCCGGCGAAAGCGCGAGGGCGGCTACTGAGACTGCCTATCCACCTGAGAACAATTGTTCCTCCGCCTTACTCGGTAAGGCGGAGATTGTTCCGCGAATGGCGACCTTCCTGAAAAACCAAACATCGCCTGCTTCATGTGGTCGCGATGCTTCACCTCGACGAACAGATCATCCGAAGCGGCCGCCCGGAGAGGCAGGAAGCCCCTATCAGAAGCGGTTTTTCTTGACGCGCCCTTTTGAATATGGCCTAAGCGCAGCCATCAGGATAATCGGCGGATTTTGCGGGCAGAAGCCTTCCTCCAGCTGGTTTCCGAAAAGATATCTGCATTCTCCAGGCCGAACGTCGCTTTCATTGAAAAGCCGCTCGGCATTCATTGACGGGCACATAAAATGACAGCTTCCGGCGTCCGCGTCCGCATCGCTCCCTCGCCGACCGGCGAGCCGCATGTCGGCACTGCTTACATCGCTCTCTTCAACTACCTCTTTGCTAAGAAGCACGGCGGCGAGTTCATTCTGCGCATCGAGGATACCGATGCGACGCGTTCGACCCCTGAATTCGAGACGAAGGTGCTGGATGCGCTGAAATGGTGCGGGCTGGAATGGAAGGAAGGTCCCGATATTGGCGGCCCCTATGGCCCCTATCGCCAGTCTGACCGAAAGGACATGTATCAGCCTTACGCCCAGGAACTGCTGGACAAGGGCCATGCCTTCCGCTGTTTCTGCACGCCTGAACGCCTCGAGCAGATGCGCGAAACCCAGCGCGCTGCCGGCAAGCAGCCGAAATATGACGGTCTCTGCCTGAGCCTCACGGCTGAAGAAGTCACGGCCAAGATGTCATCAGGCGAAAGCTCCGTCATCCGCATGAAGATCCCGACCGAGGGCTCCTGCGATTTCACCGATGGCGTCTATGGTGACGTGTCAATCCCGTGGGATTCCGTCGATATGCAGGTGCTCATCAAGGGCGACGGCATGCCGACCTATCACATGGCAAACGTCATCGACGACCATCTGATGAAGATCACCCATGTCGCCCGCGGCGAGGAGTGGCTGGCCTCCGTGCCGAAGCATATCCTGCTTTATCGGTATTTCGGCTGGGACCAGCCGGTGTTCATGCATCTGTCGCTGATGCGCAACGCCGACAAGTCCAAGCTGTCGAAGCGCAAGAACCCGACCTCGATCTCCTATTATTCCGCGCTCGGCTATATACCGGAAGCGCTGATGAACTTCCTCGGCCTGTTCTTCATCCAGATCGCCGAAGGCGAAGAGCTGCTGACCATGGACGAGCTCTCCAAAAAATTCGATCCGGAAAATCTCTCCAAGGCCGGTGCGATCTTCGACATCCAAAAGCTCGACTGGCTGAATGGTCGCTGGATCCGCGAAAAGCTGTCGGAAGAGGAATTCCGCGCCCGCGTGATATCCTGGGCAATGGAGAATGACCGCCTGCAGGCAGGCCTGCGCCTGTCGCAGACGCGGATTTCCAAGCTCGGTGAACTGCCCGATCTCGCCGGCTTCCTGCTGAAGTCCGATCTCAGCCTGCAGCCGTCCGACTTCGCCAAGATCAAATCGCCTCCGGAAGAGATCCTCGAGATCCTTAATACCGTCCAGCCGGATCTCGAAAAGATCCTGGAGTGGAACGTCGAGACGATCGAGGCGGAATTGCGCGCCGTCGCCGACCGCATGGGCAAGAAGCTGAAGGTCGTCGTCGCACCGCTCTTCGTCGCCGTCTCCGGTTCGTCGCGCTCGCTGCCGCTCTTCGATTCCATGGCGATCCTGGGCCGCTCGGTCGTACGCCAGCGCTTGAAACTCGCCTCGCAGGCAGTCGCCGCGCTCGTCGGCTCGAAGTAAGAACAGTCAGAGGATTTCGACAATGGCTGACAACAAGACCGAAAACACCCTCTCTTCCGACGCAACGGAAGTACGCGCGCAGAAGCTGAAGCTGCTGCGCGAGCAGATTGGCGAAGTCTATCCGGCGCATTTCCACCGGACGATGAGCAATGCTGAACTTGCCGCGAAATACGAAGGCCTGGAGCCGGACGTCGAAACGCAGGATGTCGTGACCGTCGCCGGCCGCGTCTACTCTTCGCGCAATTCCGGCATGTTCATGGATATCCATGACGCCTCGGGCAAGATCCAGATCTTCTCCCACAAGGACGTTACAGGCGAGGAAGCCCGCGCCTTGCTGCCGATGATCGATATTGGCGATATCATCGGTGTGACCGGCATCGTGCGACGCACCAAGCGCGGCGAACTGACGATCAACGCGCAGAAGATCGAGATGTTGACCAAGTCGCTGCTGCCGATGCCCGAAAAGTGGCATGGCCTCTCCGACATCGAGCTGCGCTATCGCAAGCGCCATCTCGACATCATGACCAATGAGGAATCGAAGCGGCGCTTCCAGCAGCGCTCGAAGATCCTATCCGGCATCCGTCGCTTCATGGAAAATGACGGCTTCATGGAAGTCGAAACGCCGATGCTGCATTCGGTCTACGGCGGCGCCACCGCCGAGCCCTTCAAGACGCATCACAACACGCTGAAGCTCGACATGTACCTGCGCATCGCGCCGGAACTGTTCCTGAAGCGTACCTTGGTTTCGGGCCTGACCGACAAAGTCTTCGAGATCAACCGCAACTTCCGCAATGAAGGCGTCTCCACCCGGCACAATCCGGAATTCACGATGATGGAGTGCTACTGGGCCTATGCCGATTACGAGGACATCATGGACCTCGTCGAGCGGCTGTTCGAGACCCTGGCGCTCTCCATCCACGGCACGACGGAATTCCCCTTCGGCGACAAGACCATGTCGTTCAAGGGTCCGTTCAAGCGCGTTCCGATGCCTGACGCCGTCAAGGAAGTCACTGGCATCGATTTCCTGGCGATGAAGACGGACGAGGAAGCCCGCGCCGCCGCCAAGGCTGCCGGCTTCGAAGTCGAGAAGGACTGGACCTGGGGCGAATGCCTGGCCTTCATCTTCGAAGAAAAGGTCGAGCAGACGCTGATCCAGCCCTCACACGTTACGCATTTCCCGAAGGACATATCTCCCTTCGCCAAGGAAGTGCCTGGCGAGCCGCGCCTTGTGGAACGTTTCGAAACCTATTGCAACGCTTGGGAACTCGGCAACGCCTTCTCCGAACTTAACGATCCGGAAGAACAGCGCCGCCGCATGGTCGAGCAGCTCGAACAGGCTCACGCCCGAGGCGAGAAGGAAAAGCAGCTCGACGAAGAGTTTCTCGATGCGATCGACCAGGGCATGCCGCCCGCAGGTGGTCTCGGTATCGGCGTCGACCGCCTGATCATGCTGCTCACCAACGCACCGTCGATCCGCGATGTCATCCTCTTCCCGTCCCGCCGCAGCAAGGCCGACTGAGAAACGGATTGTTTGAATGAAAAACGGAGCGGCCGGATGGACGCTCCGTTTTCTTTTGAGGTCTTCCCTCAGATCATATAGCCGCCGGCGACCTTAATTGTTTCGAGTCTAGTGTCCGCTCTTCGCCAGCGGTTCCTCTGCGGGAGCAGCTTCCGCTGGAGTGGCTGCATCCTTAGCCGCCTGTTCTTTAGCGGACGGCTCCTCGGGTTCTTTGGCCGGCGCTCCGCCTGCTGCCTTGCCTTCTCCCTTGGTGGAGGCGACGGCAACAGGATCGATGCAATCGGCAGGATCCTTGAGAGCGGCGTTCAGCGCGGCAATCTGATCGTCCGGCAGGTCGATGCGCTCGCCATAGAACAGCCCTCGCTCGCTGGCCTTGCCGTCGTAATAACGGGCCGTATAGGGCTTGTCGTTCAGCCCTTCGACCATTTTGTCTGGATGGGCGATATAGACCACGTCGGCGCCGATCGCCCGACCGCGAATATCCGAACGCAGGGAAGGACCGTTTTCATCGAGCACCACGACCTGTACAAGGTCGGGCTTCTGAGCGGAATATACCGCCTGTGCGACACGCAGCGCCGTCTTGACGCGTGTCATGCCGTCGACGGGTTCGGTCTTGATGTATTTGCGGACCCAGACGTGGTCCTGCTTCTTGATCGTCACGAGATTGACGTCGGTGCAGGCAACGCCATCGGCAGATTCCCCGTCGCCCAGCAGCCTGTCTTTACCGACATAAACCGCCGCGCCGCCGGAAACGCCCGCCAACAGGGCGCTGCCACCGATGATTAAAGCCAATTTCCGGGAAGGCCGGAACATGCGCAGTAAGGCCTTCACGCCAACTGCTCCGCCATCTAAAAACTCCAACGCAATACAAGTGACTGTGAAACTAAGGGAAATGACGTTTCGGAATCTTTAAGTGGCCCGTCCGACTTTGTCCGAACTAGCAAAATACCAAAAAAGGTCCAGCCGCCGGTGCGCTTGCCAGATCGCTGAAACGCGTGCTCTAAAACGCCATGGCATTCACGCTTCGCCAGATCCAATATTTTGTCGCAGTTGCCGAACAGGGCTCGGTCACGCGCGCCGCGCAGAACCTGTCGATCTCGCAATCCTCGATCACCGAGGCGCTGAAGGAACTCGAAAACGACCTCGGCGTTGCGCTCTTCGAACGCCACCCGCGAGGGCTCTCAATTACCCATAATGGCCACCAATTCCTGCGTCACGCCACGAAAATCCTGGCGACTGTCTCCGACGCGCGCACCAGTTTTTCAGGTCAGCAGGATGCTCCGGGCGGCACGCTGAATATCGGCGTCACCTCACTCGTCGCCGGTTACGTCCTGTCCGATTTGCTGGCTCGCTACCGCCGCGCCTGCCCTGGTGTCGAGGTCAGCGCCATCGAGGACAATGGCGGTTATCTCGAACATCTGCTCGTCGGCGGCGAACTGGACGTCGCAGTCATGGTGATTTCAAATCTGCGTGATCGCATGGCGCTGCAGGCCGAAATCCTGGAAACCTCGCCCTATCGCCTCTGGCTGCCAATGGGTCACCCGCTCGTTTCTGCCGATATCATTTCAGTTGCCGATATCGCCCGCGAACCGCTGATCATGCTGACGGTGGATGAAATCGAGGAGAATACTGGCAAGCTCCTGAGTGCACTTGGCGCCCGCCCGCACGTCGCCTTCCGTACCCGCTCGGTGGAAGCGGTACGCAGCCTGGTCGCCACCGGCGCCGGTGTGGCGTTGCTGCCGGACCTCGTCTATCGCCCATGGTCGCTGGAAGGCGACCGTATCGAAAGCCGCGACGTTTCCGGCTCCCTGCCCGTCGTGCAGGTCGGCATCGTCTGGCGAAAGGGATCCAGTCTGCCGCAGGCGGCGCGCGATTTCGTCGCCATCGCCGAGAATATGCGATCAGGGCGGTCCCGCTAGATATCGGAATTTCCGATATCGGCTTTCTGATAAATGAATTTGCGAAACCGGGGTTTCCGCGTCACCTTTTCTTTCGGGAACAAAGCGCCGCAAAAGCGGCACCGAACCGGGAGACGGACGATGAAACATCTTCTGAAATCGTGCACTGTTGCGCTCGCGAGCCTGAGCTTCGTGACGCAAGTTGTCGCTGCCGAACCGCTCAAGAAATTGGGCAAGGGGGAAGGCGCCGTCAGCATCGTCGCCTGGGCCGGCTATATCGAGCGCGGCGAGACTGACAAGAACTACGACTGGGTCACCGACTTCGAAAAGGAAACCGGCTGCAAGGTTTCCGTCAAGACTGCCGCCACCTCGGATGAAATGGTGGCGCTGATGAATGAAGGCGGCTTCGATCTCGTCACGGCCTCGGGCGACGCATCGCTCCGTCTCGTCGCCGGTAAGCGTGTCCAGCCGATCAACATCGACCTCATCCCGAGCTTCAAGACTGTCGACGAACGCCTGCAAAATGCGCCCTGGAATACGGTGAACGGCGTCCACTACGGGGTGCCCTATCTCTGGGGGCCGAATGTGCTGATGTACAATACCGACACCTTCAAGGATAAGGCGCCGACAAGCTGGAACATCGTCTTCGAGGAACAGAACCTGCCTGATGGTAAGTCCAACAAGGGCCGCGTCCAGGCCTATGATGGCCCGATCTATATCGCCGATGCGGCCATGTATCTGATGGCCCACAAGCCCGACCTCGGCATCAAGGATCCCTACGAACTCAACGAAGACCAGTACAAGGCTGCGCTCGACCTGTTGCGTGGTCAGCGCAAGATCGTCTCGCGCTACTGGCACGATGCGATGATCCAGGTCGACGACTTCAAGAACGAAGGTGTCGTGGCCTCCGGCTCCTGGCCCTTCCAGGTCAACCTGCTGCAGGCCGACAAGCAGAAGATCGCCTCCACCTTCCCTGAGGAAGGCGTGACCGGCTGGGCTGACACGACCATGTTGCACGCCGACAGCGAACACCCGAACTGCGCCTATATGTGGATGGAGCATTCCCTGAAGCCCAAGGTCCAGGGTGATGCCGCCGCCTGGTTTGGCGCCGTCCCCTCGGTTCCGGCAGCCTGCAAGGGCAACGAACTTTTGACCGACGCTGGCTGCGACACGAATGGCTATGATCACTTCGACAAGATCAAGTTCTGGAAGACGCCCGTCGCCAAATGCGCGAGCGAGAGCGAATGCGTGCCCTATCATCGCTGGGTATCGGATTATATCGGCGTGATCGGCGGGCGATAACGCCGAGCCGGCAGATCTGGCCAAAACCTCCTTTCAACACTCCGCACAAGTGGGACGTTTGAGAGGCATCGCCGCATTCCTGCCGAAACGCCGCAGGGTTTGAGCGTGGGCGCGGCAGACTAAGCCCCTCCCCCGCGCGGGGAGGGGTTTGGAGGCAAATCAAGCCTCCGCTTTCAATGATATAAATTCGGAGCCCCCATGACGTCTGCCGTCCGTTTCGAGAAGGTTTCTCGCCATTTCGGCGCCGTTCGCGCCGTCGACGGCGTCGATCTTGAGATCGCGCCCGGCGAGTTCTTCGCCATGCTCGGCCCGTCCGGCTCCGGCAAAACCACCTGCCTGCGGCTGATTGCAGGCTTCGAGCAGCCGACATCGGGACATATCGAAATCTTCGGCGAAACCGCCGAGCATGTTCCGCCCTATCGCCGCAACGTCAACACCGTCTTTCAGGATTACGCGCTCTTCCCGCATCTCGATATCCTCGACAACGTCGCCTACGGACTGATGGTGAAAGGCGTCGGCAAGGCGGAGCGGATCAGAGAGGCCGAAAAGACGCTGGAACTTGTGAAATTGCCGGGCTATGGCAGCCGCCGCCCCGGTCAGCTGTCCGGCGGCCAGCGACAGCGCGTGGCGCTCGCCCGCGCGCTCGTCAACAAGCCACGAGTGCTACTGCTCGACGAGCCGCTCGGTGCTCTGGATCTGAAGCTGCGCGAACAGATGCAGGAAGAGCTGAAAAGCCTCCAGCGGGCGCTCGGCATTACCTTCATCTTCGTCACCCACGATCAGGGCGAGGCACTTTCGATGGCTGACCGTGTCGCGGTCTTCAACAATGGCGGCATTGTCCAGCAGGGCACGCCGCAGGATATCTACCGTCGCCCGAAGACACGCTTCGTCGCCGATTTCGTCGGCTCATCTAATGTCATTTCTCCCGATATCATGAGGGCCCTCGGCGGCGAGAAGCGCTGGGCGAGCTTGAGGCCGGAAGCAATCCGCCTTGCCGCTGACGGCATCGAAGCCAGGGTCGAAAATGCGAGCTTCCTGGGTGCCGCGACTCGCCTGACCGTCGATATCAAGGGATTGCGCCTTCATGTCATGCTGCCGGCCGGCAGCGAAATCCCAGATATCGGCACCGCCATTCGCCTCGTCTGGCAGCAGGGCGACGTCCACTACATGGATGATGCGGCATGACGGCCTTGGCGATCACCAAGCCGGAAACCTCGATCCTGCCACGGCGCGGCGGCTTCTTCGGCCGGCTGTCGGACAGTTTCTGGCGCCATCCGAAACTGCTTCTGTTCCTGATGCTGACGCCGCCATTGCTCTGGCTTGGCATCATTTACATCGGCTCGCTGATCGCGCTGCTGCTGCAGAGCTTCTTCTCGATCGATGATTTCTCGGGGATGGTGAATTACGAGTTCACCCTCGATACCTATGCGCAGCTCCTAAATCCCGGCAATTTCGACATCATCGTCAGAACAATCCTGATGGCCGCGCTGGTAACGGTCACCTCTGCCCTCGTCGCCTTCCCGATCGCCTATTATGCAGCACGCTACGCGCAGGGAAAATGGAAGGCCCTCTTCTATCTGGGCATCATGCTGCCGCTCTGGTCGAGCTATCTCGTGAAGATCTATGCCTGGAAGCTGATCCTTGCGAAGGAAGGCATCCTCACCTGGCTTTTCGAGAAGCTCCATCTATCCTGGCTTCTCGACGGCGTCCTTGCCTTGCCTATCGTTGGCGGCAACTCCCTCTCCGTCAGCTACCTCGGAACCTTCATCGTCTTCGTCTATATCTGGCTGCCTTACATGATCCTGCCCACACAGGCCGCGCTCGAGCGCGTGCCCGGCAACCTGATCGAGGCCTCTGCGGATCTCGGCGCCACGCCGCACCAGACCTTCCGAACCGTGCTTTTCCCGCTGGCCCTGCCCGGCATCGTCGCCGGCTCGATCTTCACCTTCTCGCTGACCTTGGGCGATTACATCATCCCGCAGATCATCGGCTCGTCCCGCCTCTTCATCGGCCAGGCAGTCTATACGCAGCAGGGAACGGCCGGCAACGTGCCGCTCGCTGCCGCCTTCTCCGTCGTGCCGATCGTCATCATGGCGATCTATCTATGGCTTGCCAAACGCATGGGAGCCTTCGATGCGCTCTGACCGTGGACAGAAATCCCCCCTCATTCTCAAACTCGCGGCTGCCGGCGGCCTGCTCTTCCTGCATCTGCCGATTCTGCTGATCTTCGTTTACGCCTTCACGACGGAAGAGAAGAGCTATCAATGGCCGCCCCCGGGCTTGACTCTGCAATGGTTCGGCATTGCCTGGAACCGCCCGGATGTCTGGTCGGCACTCGGCCTCTCCTTGCAGGTTGCCTGCATCGCGACGGCGATTGCGCTGATCCTCGGCACCCTGGGCGCAGCAGCCGTCAGCCAGACGAAATTTTTCGGTCGCGAAGCGATATCGCTGCTCGTAATCCTGCCGATCGCGCTTCCTGGCATCATCACCGGCATCGCACTGCGCTCCGCCTTCAGCCTGTTCGACATCCCCTTCTCCGTCTGGACGATCGTGCTCGGCCACGCCACCTTCTGCGTCGTTGTCGTCTACAATAATGCCGTCGCCCGTTTCCGCCGCACGTCCAGTTCGCTGATCGAAGCTTCGATGGATCTTGGCGCCGACGGCTTCCAGACCTTCCGCCATGTCATCCTGCCGAATATCGGTACTGCGCTTCTTGCCGGCGGAATGCTTGCCTTTGCTCTGTCCTTCGATGAAGTCATCGTCACCACCTTCACCGGCGGCCAGCAATCCACCCTGCCGATCTGGATGCTCGAAGAACTGATCCGCCCGCGCCAGCGCCCAGTCACCAATGTGGTCGCTGTGGTCGTCGTGCTCGTCACCTTCCTGCCGATCCTGGCAGCCTATTACCTCACACGTGACGGCGATCAGATCGCCGGCGCCGGCAAATAACCCGGAGCGGGAATACGGAAAGTGTCAAACGCTTTCCTGTCCCACCTCACTCCACCAACGACAGGGAGAACGCCCATGGACACGCAAATGCTGATCGGTTCCCGCTTTGAGACCGGCACGGAAACGGAAGAGCACATCCTGAACCCGAAGACGGGCGAGACGGTTTTGAACCTTCCCGAAGCCTCGCTGGGTCAGATCGATGCCGCCGTCGATGCCGCCGAGAAGGCTTTTGTCGGCTGGGCTCGCACCACGCCGTCAGAACGCTCCGCCTATCTCCTAAAGATCGCCGATGTCATTGAACGGGATGCCGAGAGCTTCGCCACCCTGGAGGCGCTCAACTGCGGCAAGCCGATCAACGCCGTTCTGAATGACGAAATCCCCGCCATCGTCGATTGCTACCGCTTCTTTGCCGGTGCGGTGCGCAACCTGCATGGACCCGTCGCCGGCGAATATCTTCCCGGCCACACCTCGATGATCCGTCGCGATCCGATCGGCATCGTCGGCTCGATCGCGCCGTGGAACTATCCATTGATGATGATGGCCTGGAAACTGGCGCCGGCGATTGCCGGCGGCAATACAGTCGTCTTCAAACCTTCCGAACAGACGCCCTTGACGGCCCTGAAGATGGCGAAGCTCCTCTCTGATATCCTTCCCGAAGGCGTGGTCAATGTCATCCTCGGCCGCGGCGAGAGCGTCGGCAACGCACTGATCAACCACCCAAAAATCAATATGGTGTCGATAACAGGCGATGTTGCAACCGGTAAGAAGGTGCTGCAGGCCGCCGCCAAAACGGTCAAGCGCACCCATCTGGAACTTGGCGGCAAGGCGCCGGTCATTGTCTTCGACGATGCCGATCTCGAGGCCGTTGTCGCCGGTATCCGCACCTTCGGCTACTACAATGCCGGCCAGGACTGCACAGCCGCCTGCCGGATCTATGCCGACGCCAGGGTCTACGACAATTTCGTCGCCGACCTGACCTCGGCTGTCTCCAGCATCCGCTTCAACCAGGCCGACGATACGCAGAACGAAATCGGCCCGCTGATTTCCAAGCGTCAGCGTGACCGGGTCGAAAGCTTCGTCACGCGCGCTTCCGAACACAAGCACATGGAGATCACCACCGGTGGCAAGGTCTCTGGCGACAAGGGCTTCTTCTTCACTCCGACTGTTGTTGCAGGCGCCACGCAAGAAGACGAGATCGTTCGCCGCGAAGTTTTCGGCCCCGTTGTTTCGGTCACCCGCTTCAACGATGTAGAGGATGCAGTAACCTGGGCAAACGACAGCGATTACGGCCTCGCTTCTTCCGTCTGGACCAAGGATATCGGCCGCGGCATGAAGACTGCGGCCCAGCTCCAATACGGCTGCACCTGGATCAATACGCATTTCATGCTGGTCAATGAGATGCCGCATGGCGGCTTGAAGCAATCAGGCTATGGCAAGGACTTATCTGCCTATGCCCTGGAAGACTATACGGCTGTCCGCCATGTGATGATCAATCACGGATAGTTGAATAAAAGTTTCTTGATCAGCGTCAAAAGTCGCTGTCGCCATCAGTGACTTTTGTCACTTTGTCATAATACAACTGCAGATAATATTTCTAAACGTGGAATTGCCATTTCGTAAATACGTGGCGCTTCGCGATAAGTGTGATTCTTCAATGGATCACGGAAATCGGTCAGGCATTACTTACCCATGGCGACACGCATCGATATATCCGAGCTCGAAACGGCCCTGGAGGGATTGCTGGAATCCGCACTGGTGCCGGGGAGCTGGGAGCGCACGCTGGAGCAGATCAGCCAAGCCACCAGTTCCGTAGGGACGCATATCATGCCGGTCCGCGGGAAATTCCCATCTGGTTTTCTGAGCACGCCGAACCTGCTGGAAGCCTTCCAGGTCTATTTTGCCGAAGAGTGGTACAAGCGCGACTTTCGCGAACGTGGCTTGGCGGTTGCGATGACCAAGGGCGTCATCATCGAACACGACATCGCCGGCGAGGAGGAATTCGACCACCACAGCTTCTACACGGAGTTTCTGGCCCGCTTCGGCCTCCGCTATTCCGCCATGGTCGGCTTCACTGCAGGCGATACGATGTTAAGCCTCAATCTGCAGCGCCGGATCAAAGATCAGCCGTTCGATCACGACGACGAGCGGCTGCTCGTGAAAATGCAGTCTAGGTTGACCGCCGCGGCCGAAATCATCCGCGCACTGCATGTCGCCAAGATCGATAGCATGAGCGAGGCCTTCGAGCTCGCCGGTACCGCCGTCATCTTCTTCGATCGTGCCGGGCGTATCACTCGGCTGAACCAGCGGGCGGAGAAACTGCTCGACGGAAATATCCGTATCCTGGATCGGGAACTCGTCGGCATCAGTCAGGAAGAGACCGGGGCGCTGCGGCGCCACCTGCAGGCGATCCTTTCAAAAGAGCCTTTCGCCAATCCCCTCGTTTCCACACCCGTCCTGCTTTCCCGTCCGGGCAAGGCACCGCTGGTGGTCCGCGCTCAACGGCTGAATGGCGTGACGGCCGATCTCTTCTCGCATTCTGCTGCAGTCGCCATCATCACTGATCTTTCCGAACGCGCGACCCCGAGCCGTGACCTTCTGCGCCGGCTTTTCGCGCTTACCCCACAAGAAACAACTGTCGCGCGCCTGCTCATGGAAGGTTCGTCGCCACGGCAGATCGCCGAAATATCCGGACTGTCCTATGAAACGACCCGGGGCTACGTGAAACGGGTCCTTGCCAAGACTGGGACGCAGCGTCAGTCACAGCTCATTTCACTGCTTTCAAGCCTGAAAATCTAGGCCTGATTATAAAGCGCGAACAGTTCCCAGCCGCCTTCCCATATCATGTCGAGCGCCACATAGATGATGATAGCGAGGCCGATCCAGCCAATCCAGCGAAAGCGGTTGAGCAGCTTTGCCACGAAATTGGATGCGACGCCCATAAGAATGACGGAAAGGATCAGTCCGAAGATTAAGGCGTTCATGTTCGACTTCGCAGCGCCTGCAACGGCCAGCACGTTGTCGAGCGACATGGAAAGATCTGCAAAGATGATTTGGCCGATCGCTTGCCGGAAAAGTTTCGGCTTGTGAGCATGGTGGCCGGCCTCCTGCTCGGCCTCCTCTTCCTCCGCTTCACGCAATTCCTTCAACATCGTCCAGCAGATCCATAGAAGCAGAAGGCCTCCGATGAGATTAATGCCCTTGATGACGAGCAACTGTGCGGCAATGACGGCGAAAACGATACGAATGACGGCTGCTGCGGCAATGCCGGTGACGATTGCCTTCCCGCGCAGTTCGGTGGAAAGGCCGGCAGCTGCCATGCCGATGACGATCACATTATCCCCCGAGAGGATAATGTTGATCATGATGACTTCGAGGTAGGCGGAAATGACCTGAGGGTCCAGAAATACGTGCATGGAAATGGCTTTCGTCGATGGGGCAAATCGATGACGCTTCCCTTGAAACAGATCGTTGCATCTTTGAAAAGCCCTTGCAGGCCAGAGAAATAGGCTTTTAAGGAACGCTGTTCCATTTTAAACGATTTGGAACAAAATCGGCTTTGAAGCGTCTTCTTCCAACAATCACGGAAGGAAGATATCCATGCTAAAATGGGCTTTGATATTCCTGGTAATTTCAATCGTCGCCGGCTTTTTCGGCTTCTCCGGCATCTCCGCGGCGACCGCGACGATCGCCCGCGTTCTCTTCGGCATATTCCTCGTCGTCTTCCTGATCTTCCTCATCCTGGCGCTGATGGCCGGACAGGCGATCTTCTAGCCAGGGGCCGGCCAGGGGCGACGGGACGACGGCGGTCATGGCTCGATGATGAAAGTGCTAGAGCACTGCCGTCAGCCAGGGGTGCATTCCCTTCAGCTGGCTTTTCACGAGATAGTCGATCGATATCGATCCTGCACCCGAAACCGCCAGTACGAACATGCCACCGGCGATTGCGAAGTCCTTCTCGAAGTGCAGCAACTCGTTCTGGCTCGCGAAATTGGTGTGAAACAGTAAGGCGGTCGCGAGGCAGAATAGCCCCAGGGCCACCGCACCGAACCGGCTGAGAAAACCGGCGGCAATGGAAAGGCCGGCGCCGATCTGCAGGGCAATGACGCCAAATGCCACCAGTGCCGGCAGACCAAGCTTTTCGAACGTATCAAGCGTCACGGTGATAGTCGCGATGAGCGAAAACCCCTCATGCAGGAAGATCAAGGACAGGAGAATCCTGCCCAGAAGAAGAATGAGGTCGGCCAGAGAAGGCCTGCTTGCAGCATTTTCCATCATAACCTCCACTATTCCGGAAGCAGGCGGCGAAACCGCCTGCTTCCGTCGTTGATGTGCAGGTCAATTGCCGCCCTTTGCGGCAATAACCTTCTCAAGGTCGTCAAGTTCCTCGCAGCCGACGGGGCAAAGCTGCTTCAGCATGGATACCTGCTCCTCGGCCTTCGCCATGTCGCCGGTCTCGACGTAGAGTTCACCCAGATATTCATGTGCCGCCTTGTGATCGGGCTGAAGCTCCAGCGCCTTGGTATAATATGTCAGCGACGTCCGGTAATCGCCTGTCTTGCGCAGCGTAAATCCCATCAGATTATAGACGTCCGCCTGCTGATTATCTTCGGCAATATCGCGAAGTTCGGCGAGCGCGCCGGCATAGTCCTTAGCGTCGATCTTGGCGCGCACCGAAGTGAGATCGGGGGCGTCAGTCGATTCCATGTTGTCGACGGCAAAAGCCGGCAGAGCACTGATCGCTGTAAAGCCGGCGGACGCTGCGCAAAGGCCGATGAAAGTCAGAACGACATATTTCCTGATCTTTACCATGATATCTCCTTTCGGCCCGTCAGGCCTGGATTGTCGGGGTGAAGGCATAGGCATTTCCGTCCTTGACGAAGGTGCCTGAGCCGGGGAACGGAAAATGCGAGCCGCAGATCGCGATATTGTCGGCAATGACGCGATCGATGAGACGGCGGCGCGTGTCGATGGCCATTGGTCCGTCCTGGTCGTAGCTGCCCTGCCAGTCGGGATGCGGGGCGAGCAGCGCCGGCACGTACATGATGTCGGCGGAAACGAGCAGCTGCTTGTTGCCGGAGCTGACGAGGTAGGTCGAATGGCCGGGTGTATGGCCAGGCGCTGAAAGAAGCGTCATGCCCGGCGCAACCTCTGCCTCGTCATTCACCAGTTTCCAATTCTTCCATTTCGGGAAGACGTCGGCGATACGCTTGCCAGCGGGCTTGCGGCCTTCGGCAAGCTTTTCGACGCGGCCGGGCTCCGTCCACCAGTTATATTCAACGGCGTTGACGATGAGCTCGGCGTTCGGGAAGACGGGATTGTTCGTTCCCTTTTCCATCAGGCCCCAGACATGGTCCGGATGGAAATGTGAGATCATGATCGTATCGATCTTCCTATAGTCGATACCGGCCGCCGCCATATTCGCCGGCAGATGGGTGGCATTTTCCTGCCACTGACCGACGCCGGAACCGGCATCCATCATGATCATGTGACTGCCGATCTTCAGGACGACCACCGTCAGCGGGATCGGCATGAATTCGGTCGTCAACCCGGCCTTGGAAAGCGCCTCCTTGGTGTCTTCGATCGAGGCGTTCTTGATGAAGGTCGGATCATGCGGCTTCTTCCAGATGCCGTCATAGATTGCCGTCACCTCGATATCGCCGACCTTGTATTTGTAGAAACCGACCGTCGGCTCCAGGGGTGTGGCCGCAAGTGCCGGCATGACGAATTCAAGTTTCGACGACAGGCCGAACGCGGCCGCTGCGGCAGCCGATCCAAGGACCGCGCGGCGTGACATGGTAAACATGAATATGCCTCCTCTTGTTGATGGCATTTCGATCGGCGAAGACCGCCACCATTCGGCTGCCCTCGCTGACGAACTAGATCGACGGCAGCGCGCTGTTATTCCCGGCTCGAACAAAATTTTTGACAAATCATTGGAAACACGTTCGTATTTCCGCTCGACGCGGCTTTCGCTCTGCTGAACGCAAATAAATCGGCGCGATTTGGAATAAAATCACACGCCAATCGGTCTAGACTGCAGGGACCGCAGATGACCGCGGGTCTCACGTCCAAATCGGCTGCTGTTGAGGCAGGGAGGATGATGACAAACGCTCAGATCGCCTATCCCGTCGGGTCCAGCGGCTGCATGCTGCTGCTCACCCGGCAAATGTCGAAGACCCGCATTCGAACATCAGCGCTGGCGACGTTTTTCGCCGGCGCCCTGCGACTGCTTCACCTTTCGGTCTCAGAGAAATCCGTTAGCGAGCAGGTCGCTTCGACGGCAGATGCGTCGGCACAGCATGAGTTCATGCTGCGCTTTCAGCACGTGATTGTTCCGCATCTGGACGCAGCCTTTAATTTCGCCCGTTTCCTCAGTCGCGATAGCGACGCCGCTCAGGATATCGTCCAGGAGGCATTCCTGCGTGCCTATCGCAATTTTGAAGCCTATCGTGGCGGCGATCCGCGTGCCTGGCTCTTTGCCATCGTCAGGAACTGCTGCCACGTCTGGCGCCAGCAGGATCGTCGCAAGGCACATTTCGAGCGGCATCTGGACGATAGCGGCAGCTCCGATCCCGATGAGGATGAAGGCTTTCAGATCGCCTCGGAGGAGGATTCTCCGGAGACCGCGCTGATCCGGCTGAGCGAGCAGCAGCGTGTGCGTGCCACGATCAGCAGGCTTCCGGAAACGATGCGGGAGATCCTCGTCCTGCGGGAACTCGAAGATCTCTCTTATCGACAGATCGCCGAAATCATCGACGCGCCGATCGGCACTGTCATGTCGCGTCTTGCGAGGGCCCGGCGTGAATTTGGCGAAGCCTGGGAAGCAGGCAACAGGAGCGAGACAGCGTGATGAGTGAAGCCCATCAGAAAGCCTGTCCTGAATGGCGCATCATGCTGCACGGTTTTATCGACGGTGAACTTGATTCCGTCCACGCATCGCAGTTCGAGAATCATCTCGCGACCTGCGAAAATTGCCGGGCGGAGTTGGAAAGGGTTGGCGCAGTGAGGAAGATCATCGATCAGGATGGCGTTCGCTGGAGACCGCCGGAGGCGCTGCGGTCACAGGTTCTCTCCCTGCTGTCTTTCGAACAAACGGCAACCATCGCCGGCCGGCCACCGCAACATCAGCCGCCTTTCTGGCGCCGTGCTTTCGACTTCGTCCGGCAGTGGAGCTTCGTACCGTCCCTGGCGGTGCTGGCGGCGAGCGGCTTCCTGTTCGTCAATGCTCCGTCGCAGACCCTGATTCTGCAGAATGAAATCATGGCAAGCCATGTCCGCTCCATGATGGCAGATCACCTGACCGACGTGCTGACCTCAGATCAGCATACCGTAAAGCCCTGGTTCAACGGCAAGATCGATTTTTCGCCGCCCGTCGGCGATCTCACCAAGGATGGCTTCCCGCTGGTCGGTGGCCGCGTCGATTATATCGGCGGCCGCGCCGTTGCCGCCCTTGTCTACCGACGCCACGGCCACATCATCAACCTGTTCATCTGGCCCGCCGCATCCAGCGCCCAGACGACAACCGAACACGACGGTTACAACATGGTGCAATGGTCGGATGGGGGACTGATGTTCTGGGCGATTTCGGATGTCGCCTCGGGCGATCTCGCCCAATTCGAGAGCGTCTTCCGGTCTACGGTAAGGCTCTAAAGCAGGCTTGCCCCGACATTGATGGCCAGTGCCAGTATAGTGGTGTTGAACAGGAACGACAGCAGCGCGTGCAGCAAGGTAAACTTGCGCATCGTCGTGGAGGTCACCGCGACATCGGCGGTCTGAGCCGCGACACCGATCGTGAATGAGAAGTAGAGGAAGTCCCAATAAGCGGGCTCTTCGATACCATCAGGGAATTTGAGCCCTTCGTACTTATCCGGGCCGCCGTAGAAATAATGGGCATAGTGGATCGTGAAAAGCGTGTGCAGAAAAATCCAGGAGATTAAGATGGTCAGGATCGCCGCAGCCGCCCGCCAGAGCGCGATATTGGCGGGTGCATCCTTGATCGAATGAAGCTCGATGCCGATGCCGGCAATGCTTGCGAGGGCCGCAGCAATCGACAGGAAGAGCAGGAAATTATCGGAAAAATCGAGATCTTCGGATCGCTTCTTGATGCTCTCAACGGTCGCCCGCAGCATCTTGCGCAAGCTGAGCGCAATGAAAATGAGCGCCGCCGCATTCCAGCCGAACAGGATATTGCTGGCGCTGGCGTCCCGCGAGGTCAGGAGCAGAAAGAGGATGAAACCGCCTGCGGCCGCTATGATGAAACTCGCATGCTTATGGGCAAGCGAGACGAGAGAATTTCCGTCATCCTCGTCAGCCACCGTTTTCCCTCCATTTCTATGCCTTTGATATCAACACGAAAAAGGCGCGGATGCCAGCGGCACCGCGCCTTTCATAAAATAGCGGCTGGCCCGACTCCTAGGCGGCAGCGAGCTGCAGTTCCTTGCGGACCTGGCTGCGCAGCGTGCCGAGATCCTTCGCGAATGCGCGGATGCCTTCAGCGAGCTTTTCGGTAGCCATCGCATCCTCGTTCATCATCCAGCGGAAGGTCTTTTCGTCGACCGCGATCTTCGGAGCCGGCTTGACGGTTTCCGGCGAAAGTTTGCGCTCCAGCTTGCCTCGGTCGTTCGACAACTCGTCGAGCAGGTTCGGAGCAATGGTCAGGCGATCGCAACCGGCCAGCGCTTCGATTTCGCCGGTATTGCGGAAGGAGGCGCCCATGACGACGGTCTTGATGTCGTTGGCCTTGTAGTAATTGTAGATGTCGCGAACCGACAGAACGCCCGGATCTTCCTCGGCGGTGAAGTCCTTGCCGGTCGACTTCTTGTACCAATCGAGGATACGGCCGACGAAAGGCGAGATCAGGAACACGCCGGCGTCAGCACAGGCAACTGCCTGGGCCTTGGAGAAAAGCAATGTCAGATTGCAGTCGATGCCTTCCTTCTGCAGGATTTCGGCGGCGCGAATGCCTTCCCACGTGGAAGCGAGCTTAATGAGGATGCGATCCCTCTCGATGCCACGCTCCTTATAGGCGGCGATGATGCTGCGTGCCTTGTTGAGCGAAGCTTCCATGTCGAAGGAAAGATCGGCGTCGACTTCCGTCGAAACGCGGCCGGGAACGAGCTTTACGAGTGCCGCGCCAACGGAGATCGCAAGGCGATCGGCAACGGCTGCAGCCGCAGCATCGGCATCACCGCCGAGCTTCTTGCCCCAAGCGATCGCTTCCTTCATATCGTCCGCGAACATCTCGGTGCCAAGCGCCTTGAGAACGATGGAGGGATTGGTCGTGCAATCGACCGGCTTCAGGCGAGCGACAGCCTGAATATCGCCAGTGTCGGCGACCACGGTTGTAATCTCGCGGAGTTGGTCAAGCTTGGATGTCATGGTCAAAATCCTTTGTGAACTTGGGCTGCGGACCGGCGCGAGTTCCGCCCGGCGAAGATGTGATCTAAGGACAGCTGGTTTGCATGCTGCAGGCGAAAAGACGCTTGCCCGTCACGGATGAGTCATAAACGTGAGAGGCATTGGCGGTGTTCCCAAGGGCTTCGTCCCAGGCTCTGGAAAACAACAGGTGCATCGCAGGCGATACCGCCTGCGGCTGAAGGGCCGGTCGTGACTTTCCGCATGCCCGCACATTGTCCTCCTCGGACGGACAAGAACGACGTTGTCGGTTATGACTATCGCCGCTGTCGCAACGAAAAGTCAAGGACATTTGTGTATTTCAATTGACATAAGTGTCACACCCGGCATTATCGCGGGAACAATGCCGATAGCGCAACCTTATGCTATCAACGACAAAGATCTAGGGCGGAATCGGCGCGGGAGGAGATGTGGTCAAGCTGAAACGCGGCACGCACACTGCCTATTCCGAAGCCTCGTCGCTCAGGCTCAAGGCTGCATGGCTCTACTATAACGAAGGCCTGACCCAGAAAGATGTCGCCGAGCAACTCGGCATCAGCCGCACCACCGTTATCCGGCTGCTCGACGAGGCGATGAAACGCAGCGAAGTGCAGATCTGGATCAACGATTCGATCGGCGATTGTGTCGAATTATCGGTCAAGCTCGAAAGAGCTTACGGTCTCGACGAAGCGATCGTCGTTCCGGAGCCCGCCAATTGCGATGCGAACTCGCTGGCAAAGAATGTCGGTCTGGCGCTTGGTCAGTTCCTGTCGGAGGCAATACCGGACGATTACACGATCGGTGTCGGCTGGGGCCGCACCATGACGGCTTCGCTGGCAAGCTTCCGCCCACCGCGCCGCGATAATTGCAAGGTCGTCTCCCTGCTCGGCGGCGTCGTCGCCGTCCACCAGACGAACCCGATCGACTACACCTGGCGGCTGGCAAACCAGCTGGGCGCCGAATGCTACATGTTTCTCGCGCCGCTGCTCGTCGATTCGACTGAGACCAAACGCAATCTTATCGAAAAATGCGGGCTGGACACGATCTACAGGCTAGCCGAAAATCTTGATCTTGCAATCGTCAGCTGCGGCGATATAGGCCCCCATTCGACCTCACTGTCCGAAGGCTGGATTTCGAAGGCGGAGTTGCAGCAGTTGATCGACGCCGGCTGCGTCTGCGACACCATGTTCAACTTCCTGGACAGGGACGGTAACTCAGTCGACCACTCGATCAATCAGCGGGTGATGTCGGTGGACCTCGATACGCTGAAGAAGGCAAAACACATCGTGCTCTCCTCGGGCGGCGCACATCGCGCTGTCGCGATCCGGGCAACGATCAAGCGTGTCGGCTGCAACACGCTGATCACCGACGAGAGCGCGGCAAAAGCACTGCTGGAACTCGCCGAAGCCGCCTGAACGGCTTCGTCTGTCACATCGGTCAGGCGTGCGCCGCTTCCCAGCCGAGCATCGCCCGTTTGCGGGTCAGGCCCCAGTGGTACCCGGTCAGCGCTCCGTTTTTGCCGAGCGCACGGTGGCAAGGCACGACGAAGGAAATCGGGTTGGCACCGACAGCCGCACCGACCGCGCGCATCGCAGTCGGCCGGCCGATATCCTTGGCGATATCGCTATAGGTCACAGCCTTGCCGAACGGGATTTTCAACAGGCTCTGCCAGACACTGACCTGGAAATCCGTACCGATCAGCACGACGCGTAGCGGCTGATCCGACGTCCACCGGCCAGGTTGGAAGATACGTTCCGCATAAGGCGCCGTCGCTTGGGCGTCCTCGATATAATCCGCATTCGGCCAGCGGCAGGTCATGTCTTCAAAGCAAGCCTTTTCATCGCCGGTATCGCTGAAGGCAAGACCTGCAAGACCGCGTTCCGTGACCATGACGAGTGCCGTCCCGAAAGGACAGATGTGAAATCCGTAGCGGATCGTCAGACCGCCGCCCTTCGCCTTCCATTCGCCCGGCGACATCGCCTCATGCGTGACGAACAGGTCATGCAGACGGCTCGGCCCCGACAGGCCGACCTCGATGGAGGTTTCGAGCAGCGGCATCTCTTCCTTGCGCAAAAGCCGCTTGGCGTGGTCGAGCGTCACGGCCTGCAGGAACGCTTTGGGTGACAGGCCAGCCCAACGGGTAAAGGTCTTCTGGAGTTGCGTCGGCGACTGATGCATCCGCGCAGCAATCGCTTCCAATGACGGCTGGTCGCGATATTCTTCGCTGATGAGTTCGATGACCTGACGGACGATGTCGTAATCCGGACCATCAGGAGTGATATCTGTTTCGAGCTTCGCGATCATGTTCATCGTCTTTCTCCTTTACAAAGGAGATAATCAACGGCGGGCAGCCAAACCACCCGTTTCTTGCGTGATTTCTCAGATACGCCGTTTGACCGTCGCCAATGCGCCCTTGAAAGCCTTGGCGAAGCTCTCGCGATCATCAGGATTGAGGAAGGAGCCGACATCCGTGCGCTTGCCTTCCCCGAAAATATGCATGGAGAGAATGCCGATTTCCTGATGCCGGCGCACGAGAAAGCGTGTCCAGAACGGGTTGAAATGATGCTCGGTCATTCGGCCGGACGGAGAGAACTTGCGTACCGATACATCCGTGCGCGAAACCGTCACTTCTTCCCGCACCTTACCAGACCGGTAATTCAGCCAGAAGGCGCCATAGAGCAGCAAAAAGTCGAGCCCGAAGAAGAAGCCGATCGGCCAGGCGCCGGTGACGATAAAGAACATGCCGTACATGAAGCAGATGGCGCCAGAAATACCAAGCAGCACCTTGAAGCCCTTCCGCCCAAGGGAGCGGTAGGGAAAGAGCTCAGCTGCGAAAACAGGCGGCTCGTTGCGGCTGTCGGCGTTGCTTTCTATCATGACCGTTGAGTATAGATTTTTCATGGCCAATCCGAAACTCAAATCCGTTAGCAAACCATCGCAGAACTCGAATGTGATCGTCCGCCGCAAGCCAGCGACGGCGGTGAAGACCGCCTATTCCCTCGCCGAACGCGAGGAGATCTTTCGCCGCTTTTCGATCCAGCGGCCCGAGCCGCGAGGCGAGCTGGAGCACACCAATCCTTTCACCCTCGTCGTGGCGGTGGCGCTCTCCGCCCAGGCTACGGACGCCGGCGTCAACAAAGCGACGCGAGCGCTCTTCAAGGTCGCCGATACGCCGCAGAAGATGCTCGATCTCGGCGAGGAGAAATTGCGCGATTATATCAAGACGATCGGCCTTTACCGCAACAAGGCGAAGAACGTCATTGCGCTCTCGCAGATGCTCGTCGATGAATTCGGCGGCAGGGTGCCTGAGACACGTGAGGAACTGGTACGCCTGCCGGGCGTCGGCCGCAAGACCGCCAACGTGGTGCTGTCGATGGCTTTCGGCCAGGCCACCATGGCTGTGGACACGCACATCTTCCGCGTCGCCAACCGCATTAAGCTCGCCCCGGGCAAGACGCCTGACGAGGTGGAAGAGCGGCTGATGAAGGTCGTGCCGAAACACTACCTTTATCACGCCCATCATTGGCTGATCCTGCACGGTCGCTATACCTGCAAGGCCCGCCGCCCGGAATGCGAACGATGCGTGATCGCAGATATCTGCAAATCGCCGGAGAAGAGCTGCGATATCCCGGCACCGCTGGTCGAACTACCGCCACAAGTGATCGGCGAGGCCGTCGAGTAGAAACACAGTCCTCTCTGTTCAATCTCAGGCGCGAAAACCGGGATCGCGCGCCGAAATCAGCTTGTGTAGATGCACCATCATGCCGGCAGCAAAGAGCGGCGTAAGCAGGTTGACAATCGGGATTGCCAGGAAAAGTGCGATCACCAGACCGCCGAGAAAGACGGTTGGACTATGCTTGACGCGAAACAGCCGCGCCTCCGGCGGCGAGCGGAAGCGCATGGCTGCGAACTCGAAGAATTCCCGCCCGAGCAGGTAGCCGTTCACCAGGAAGAAGGCCACGAGATTGACGCCGGGAATGAACAGCAGCAGGAGCGCGATGATATTGCCGACAATGACCACGCCGAGGAATTTGAGCGAGCTTGCCATTGCCGGACCAAGCGGCATGGCCTTGCCCGGATCATCCTGCGGATAGTCCCGCTTCTCGATTACCTCGGCGACGTCGTCGAGGAAAAGGCCGGCAATTACAGCCGTGACCGGCGAAAGCAGGAGCGCCAGCCCAAGCCCAAGACCGATACCGGCGGCAATCAGAAAAGCGAAGCTCAGCCACCCGGCCCAATCAGGCATTTCTGGAAAGAACCCGGCCACAAAAGGAAAGATGAAGGCGATGAAAATGCTGCGCAGCGCAAACCACAAGCCAATCAGCACCAGCACCGTCAGTCCCAGAACTTTCCAGAAAACCGACCGCGTCTCCGGCGCAAACAGGTTGATGAGTGAAAGGCGAGCGGCGTCAAGGATCATTCTCTGGCGTCTCCGTTACGCACCACCATGTAGGAAACCTGCGTCCTGTCGGCAAGTCAGTTGAAAATTACATGTTTGAATAGAAAACTTGTCGAAAATTATATGCTAATATATAGTTCTCAACGTTAGAAATACGTGTGGGCCTAAGAAGAGCTTCCGGACAATATTAAGAAACAAGGATTCGGCTCTGCATGAATCCACGGAAAGCCTCGGAAGGTATGGGGAGGCTGCGGCGTGGAAGACTTTGTACAGAAGCTTAGGCAATACGCAAAATCCGGCACGCCCGCCGAACGGCGCATCGCCAAATATTTCACCGAACACTTAAGCGATCTGCCATTCGAAACCGCCGCGTCGGTTGCCGACCGGCTTGATCTTTCTCCGATGACGGTCGGGCGCTTCCTGCGTGCTCTCGGCTATCAGGGCCTGGACAGTGTCAAGGTGGAGATCCGTGAAACGGCGACGACCTCGCCCGTCCAGTTCCAGAGCGCGATGACGGAACTGCAAGCTGACGCGACGGAAGGTAAAGCGCTTGCTGTTCTCGTGGCCGAGCAGATACAGGCACTGCATCACATCTATCATTTGACCGCGCAGCCGAATTGGAGTGAAGCCGTCGCGATGATCGGCGCCTCCCGAGAGGTCTTCGTCGCAACCGATGCCAGACTTGCCGGTTTCTCCAATCATTTCTGTCAGCGATTGACCCAGGCCCGGGATGGGGTGCATCCGATCGACGGCGCGGCTAACCACTTCACCGAACTTTTCGCCCGTTCCTTCGTCGACGATGCCGTGCTTGTCATTATCGATTGCCGGCGTTTTGCGAGATCGCGGCTGCTCGCGCGCACCGCCCGACGCTACGGCTACAAAGTAATCCTGATTTCCGCTCAGCATGCAGACTGGCTGCCTGAACAGTCGAACGTCGTCCTGCCTTTGCCGCCTGCCCGCGCGCCCGATATGGATAACCTGCCACCGCTCATTGCCTTGCTAGACTGTCTTTCAGAGGCGGTCATTTTGAGCGCCGGCGAGGAGGCAAGCCAGCGCCGCCGACGCATGGTAGAATTTGCAGCTATCCTCGGTGAACCGCCAAACCGCTGACCTAATCCACGGCTTCCAACTCTGCCCGGTGACGATACATGGCAAGGAGGCGACGATAGTCCCGGTCGTAAATCGCCTGCTTGCTCCGGTCGGGAAGGCGTTCGGCGCCGCCCGGATACATTGCCTTGCCCGCTGCCGCCAGATCCTTGTGTAAGCCGCAGGCAACCGACGCAGCGATCGCGGTGCCGAGCAGCACCGCTTCGTTCATTTTAGGCACGATGACCTTGCAGCCGGTAACATCCGCATAGAGCTCCATCAGCACCGGGTTCTTTACATGCCCGCCAGCGACATGCAGCGTATCCGGCACATAGCCGTAACCCTTCATCGTCTCGAGGATATGGCGGATGCCGAGCGCAATCGCGACCGCGGTCCGCCAATAGAGCGCGCAGAGTCCATCGAAGGACGTATCGAGCGTCAGCCCGCTGATGGCGCCGACGGCATGCGGATTTGCCAGCGGCGACCGGTTACCGTGAAAATCCGGAAGGACGAAGATCCGTGCACCGAGCGCATCACCTTCTTCTGCCCTGAGTTCAGCAATGCGGGTGACAATCCTCTGATGCAGCACCGTGTTCGGCTCGCCGCCAGCCGCATGCATACGCACGATATGATCGAGCAGCCCGCCGGCCGCCGATTGGCCAGCCTCGACGAGCCACGATTGCGGAAAGACTGCCTCGTAGTAAGGCCCCCACATTCCCTGGCTCGGTTTTCGCTCGCGGGAAAAGGCGACAACGCAGCTTGATGTCCCAGCAATCAGCGCAAGCTGATGCTCCAGCTTCTCGTGATCGCCGGCATAACTGCTGAGCGTGCCGAGCGCACCGGCATAGGCATCAATCATTCCAGCCGCGACGCAGCAATCGGTCGTCAGGCCCAACCCTTCGGCAGCCTCCGGCGTCAGCCTGCCGATGCTCTCGCCGACTGCTGCCGCCTCGTCCGGCAGATGACCACGCGCCTGTAGATCCTCAAGTCCGATCTGCTGCAGAAAATCCTGCCGCCAGCCTTTTTCCTTATGGGCAAGATAATTCCACTTGGCCGTCAGGGTGCAGCGGGAGCGGGCAAGCGAGCCGGTGGCCTTCCACGTCAGGAAATCGGCGAGATCGAAAAGATAGCCAGCCTTCTCCCAGGTCGCCGGCAGCTTCTTCTTCAGCCACATCAGCTTCGGCATTTCCATTTCCGGCGACATGACACCGCCGGAATGTTCCAGCACCTCATGCTTCGTCGCCGTGCAGAAATCGGCTTCGTTCAATGCTCGATGATCGAGCCAGACAATCGTGTCGAAACGCGTCTCGCCGCCTGCGGAAACGCTGATCTGCCTGCCCTCGGTGTCGCGCACTACAAGCGAACAGGTGGCGTCGAAGCCAACGGCGCCAATAGCGGCCGCCTCAATGCCGGACTGGCCCATCGCCGTGCGCACCGCGCTGCAGACAGCCGCCCAGATATCCTCGGAATCATGCTCGGCATGGTTCTGCCGCGGTCTGTTCATGATGATCGGATGTTCGGCCTTGGCAAGCAGGTGGCCACGCACATCAAAGACACCGGCACGCGCGCTGCCCGTGCCGATATCCACCGCAACCACATGATCACGCATCAATGCTGAGTCCCGTCCCGCTTTTGCTGGCGGACAAGGTGTATCAATTCCGGCATGGCGTCAAACACGACTTCCGGCGAAAGCCGGTCAAGCTCTTCCCGATAACCGGCGAAGTTGGCGTGCGAACCGCCGGTGAAGGCAAAAACCGTCATACCTGCTGCTTTTGCTGCTGCAATACCCGCCGGACTGTCCTCGATGACGATGCAGTCGTGCGGCTCGACATGCATCTGGTCCGCCGCATAGAGGAAGAGATCCGGGGCCGGCTTGCCACGCTTGACCATGCTGGCACTGAAGATGTTCGGCAACTTCGGCAATAACCCGGTGACGGAAAGCGACAGCTTGATCCGCTCGATCTGGCTGGACGAGGCAACGCAGCAGGGAACGCTGAGCGCATCGATGGTATCGCCGACGCCGGGCATGGCCCTCAACTCGGTACGGAAACGGGCATAGAGATTGGTGCGGATGCCTTCGAGGAATTCCTCGTTGGCATGCACATTGAACTCCGTCTCTAGTATGTCGATCAGCGTCGCGAGGCTTTTGCCGAGGAAGCGCTCATAAGCCTCATCCTCGGTAATCGTCACGCCGAGATCGGCCATCGCCCTGACGAGGACACCGATCGAAATCGGCTCGCTGTCCACGAGCACGCCATCGCAATCGAAAATGACCAGCCGTGGTCCAGCATCAGCCATGGAAGACCCAACCTGAGTTCAGTTCGGACGAGACCGTCCTGCTTTGTCCGCAAGGCCGGGATGGCGGCAGAAATGCCGCCATCGGGATTCTTTACACTGCGAGCTTGCCGTCGAGATAGAGCTGCAAGGTTTCCTTCGTGCCCTTTTCCCACAGGGTTTTGAGGGCATGGGAAAAACGCTTGCGGAAAAGCTCGGACTTCGCCGCTTCGCCGAAAATATCGTCGAAGACGAGGAAGGCGGCCGGATCGTCCTTGGCCTTCACCGCCGCTTCGTGCAGGCGATCGGCACTGGCATCGTTGAAGACGATGTCCTTGCCGCTGTCGCTTTTGCCGAAGAAGTAGCGGCACCAGAGCGCCGAGACGAGCGCAAGGCCGACGACATCCTTGCCCTGGCGCAGATTGTCGAGCGTCGAGGGCAGGATAAATTTCGGCTGACGGTTGGAACCGTCCTGTGCAAGCCGCGGGATCGTATCGGCAATCTTGGGGTTGAGGAAGCGGTGTTCGATCAGCTTGAAATAATCGGCAAGCGACGTATCCGGAACCGGCGGTACGATCGGGATGATTTCCTCGTTTTCGAGCTTGGCGAGGAAAGCGCGGATCAGATCGTTCTCCATCGACTCATGGACAAAATGAATATCCATCAGCGCGGCCGGATAGGCGATCGCCGCATGACCGCCATTGAGGATGCGGATTTTCATATGCTCATAGGGCGTGACATCGGGCACGAAGGTCACGCCGACCTTTTCGAGCGCCGGGCGACCCATCGGGAACTTGTCTTCCAGCACCCACTGCTTGAACTCTTCGCAATAGACCGGCCAGTTGTCCTCGATGTCGAAATTGTCCTTGAGAAAATCGATCTCGCGCTGGCTGGTTGCCGGCGTGATGCGATCGACCATTCCGTTCGGAAAGGAGACGTTCGCCTTGATCCAGTCGGCAAAGGTCGGATCGGAAAGCTGCGCCGTACCGATAACGGCATTTGCCGTCACGACGCCATTGTGAGGAATGTTGTCGCAGGACATGACGGTGAAGGGCGCGATGCCCTTGTCCTTCCGCGCCTTCAGGCCTGCGACGATCAGACCGAAGACCGTCTTCGGCGCGGATGGGTTCTGGCCATCGGCGACGATTGCCGGATGCGCTGGGTTGAACTTGCCGGAAGCATCGATGAAGTAGCCACCTTCGGTGATCGTCATGGAGACGATGCGGATCTCAGGATCGGCAAGCTTGGCGATGATGACATCAGGTTCGCCGACAGGCAGGATATCGATCATCGGCGCGGTCACACGCGCCGCGGTCCTGTTGTTGTCCTGCTCGACGACAGTCGTCAGGAAGTCCTGCGCCGCAAGCTTGTCGCGCATGGCTGCGTCCGAAGGCAGCACACCGGCGCCGATGATGGCCCAGTTATGGTCGCTGCCGGCATTGAAGAGATCGTCGAGATAGATCGCTTGATGGGCGCGATGGAAGTTACCGACGCCGAAGTGCACGATGCCGGCTTTCAGCGACGCCCGGTCGTAAGCCGGAATGGCCGCGGTCTTTGCCGCCTCGGCGAGCGTTGCCAGCGATAGTTTGCACGTCATGTTTCAGTCCTCTCGAAGGTCTTGCGAAGAGGCTCTTGGCCTCTCCGGTAGCGCGGATCGGACGAGATCGCCCGGTCCGCATGTCTGCCCCCAGCCGGCGGCCGCCTCAGATCGCGAGGCCGCTCTCGTTGAATTTATGAATGCGCGTCTTGTCCGGCGTCAGGTACACGGTGTCGCCGGCCCTGGAAGCAAAATCGCCATTGCTGCGTGCCGTCACCATGCCGATGCCGTCGACATCGGCATGCAGGAAGGTGTCGGAGCCGAGATGCTCAGCGACCGTGACCTTGCCCTTCCAGTCGCCGCTTTCGGTCGACAGCAGCACATGCTCGGGACGAATGCCGATCGTGTGCGCATTGAGCTGCGCGGCATTCTGCCCGTTGATGAAATTCATGCGCGGCGAACCGATGAAGCCTGCCACGAATAGGTTACGCGGGCTGCGGTAGAGCTCCAGCGGCGAACCGACCTGCTCGATATTGCCCCTGTTCAGAACGACGATCTTGTCGGCCATGGTCATGGCTTCCACCTGGTCGTGGGTCACATAGATCATCGTCGTCTTGAGCTGCTGGTGCAGCTCGCTGATTTCGATGCGCATGTTGACGCGCAGCGCTGCATCGAGGTTCGACAGGGGCTCATCGAAGAGGAAGGCCGAAGGCTGGCGAACGATGGCGCGGCCGATGGCGACGCGCTGCCGCTGGCCGCCCGAGAGTTGGCGCGGCTTGCGGTCCAGATAGTCGCCGAGGTTCAGCACGCGCGCGGCATCGTTCACCTTGCGGTCGATCTCTGCCTTATCCATGCCCGCCATCTTCAGAGGGAATGCGATGTTGTTGCGCACGCTCATATGCGGATAGAGCGCATAGGACTGGAAGACCATCGCCAGCCCGCGTTCGGACGGCGCCTTCTCGGTCGCGTCTTTGCCGTCAATGACGATCTTGCCGCCGGAGACATCTTCGAGACCGGCGATAAGGCGCAGCAGCGTGGACTTGCCACAGCCGGACGGGCCGACGAAGACAACAAATTCGCCGTCCTTGATATCGAGATCGATCGAAGGGATGACCTTGGCTTCGCCGAAGACCTTCGAAACCTTTTGAAGGGTAATGCTGCCCATGTTTCTCTCCCTATGATCTTATTTCACCGCGCCGAAGGTCAGGCCGCGGACAAGTTGTTTCTGACTGAACCAGCCGAGAATGAGGATCGGCGCGATCGCCATGGTCGACGCCGCCGAAAGCTTGGCGTAGAACAGGCCTTCCGGGCTCGAATAGGAGGCGATGAAGGCCGTGAGCGGTGCTGCCTTTGATGCCGTCAGGTTCAGCGTCCAGAAGGCTTCATTCCAGGCGAGGATAATATTGAGCAGCAGCGTCGAGGCAATGCCCGGCACCGCCATCGGCGTCAGCACATAGACGATTTCCTTGACGAGCGAGGCGCCGTCCATGCGCGCAGCCTCCAGGATTTCGCCGGGGATTTCCTTGAAATAGGTGTAGAGCATCCAGACGATGATCGGCAGGTTGATCAGCGTCAGCACGACCACCAGACCGGTCCGCGTATCGAGCAGGCCGGAATTGCGGAACATCAGATAGATCGGAATGAGCGCACCGACCGGCGGCATCATCTTCGTCGACAGCATCCACATCAGCACGTCCTTGGTCCGCTTGGTTGGCGCGAAGGCCATGGCCCAGGCAGCGGGAATAGCGATGATGAGGCCGATCAGCGTGGAGCCGAAGGAGATCACCACCGAATTCATGAAGTGGCTGAGATAGTTGGAACGGCTCTGCACTTCCGCATAGTTTTCCGTCGTCCATTGGAAGAACAGGAATTGCGGCGGGGAAGCGATGGCATCCGCTTCCGACTTGAAGCTCGTCAGGAACGTCCAGAGGATCGGGAAGAAGATCAGGATAGCGAACGCCCAGGCGATCGCGGTCATGATGACCTTGTGTTGGGTCGTAACCTTTCTAGCCATCTCAAGCCTCCAGATTCTTGCCGACGAGGCGCACGAGGAAGATCGCAACGATATTGGCAAGCACAACCGCCACGATACCGCCGGCAGAAGCCCCGCCGATATCGAACTGCAGCAGCGCCTGGGCATAGACGAGATAGGTTAGATTCGTGCTCTGCGTGCCCGGACCGCCATTGGTGGTGACGAGGATTTCGGCAAAGACCGACAGAAGGAAGATCGTCTGAATGAGGATCACAACCGTGATGGCTCGGGCCATATGCGGCAGGATGATGTAGATAAATTTCGAGATCGCGCCGGCGCCGTCCATTTCGGCAGCTTCCTTCTGCTCTTCGTCAAGCGACTGAAGTGCCGTCAGTAGGATCAGCGTGGCGAAGGGAAGCCACTGCCAGGCGACAATGAGAATGATGGAGAACAGCGGCATCGTTGCCAGCCAGTCGATCGGCTGCAAGCCGACAGCCTTCGCAATATAGGCGAAGAGGCCGTTGACCGGGTTCATGAACATGTTCTTCCAGACAAGCGCTGCGACTGTTGGCATAACGAAGAAGGGCGCGATCACCAGGATGCGTACGATCCCCTGCCCGTAAATATCCTGGTCGAGCAACAGCGCAAAGAGGATACCACCGACGACGGTGATGACGAGCACACCGGCGACCAGCACCAGCGTATTGATGAGCGCGGCGAAGAAGGCCGGATCGGTGAGGAAGTATTGGTAATTTAAGAGACCGACGAAGGTTTCCATGCCCGGGCTGAGCAAATTGTAGTTCAGCAGGGAGAAGTAAATCGTCATCGCCAGCGGGACGATCATCCACGCGAAGAGAAGCACCACGGAAGGGGCCATCATCAGGCGTGCTGCGGAGCGGGTGTGTAACGTTGCCATGGCAAATCACCGGTCTGATCTGAAGCGGGAACGGCTGCAGGACGTTTCTGAAAAAAGAGGCCGCCGATGCAGTTCGGATGATCGGCGGCCCGGAGGTGCGGAATGTCAAGCATTCCGTACATGCTCAGGAGGTTTTACTTGATATAGCCCGCCTTGGTCATTTCGCGGGTGGTCAGCTGCTGCGCGCTCTGCAGGGCCTGGTCGACCGAAATCTGGCCGGCAAGGGCTGCGGAGAACTGCTGGCCTACGGCCGTGCCGATGCCCTGGAACTCCGGGATCGCCACGAATTGGACGCCAACATAAGGCACCGGCTTGACGGTCGGCTTGGTCGGATCGGCGGAGTTGATGCTGTCGAGCGTCATCTTCGCAAACGGAGCAGCCTTCTGATATTCGGCATTTGCATAGAGCGAAGTGCGGGTGCCGGGAGGTGCGTTCAGCCAGCCTTCCTTTTCGGCGACAAGGTTGGTGTAATCCTTGCTCGTTGCCCAGGCGATAAACTTCTCGGCTGCTTCTGCCTTCTGCGAGCCTGCCGGGATGGCAAGGTTCCAGGCCCAGAGCCAATTGCCGCGCTTGCCGAGCCCCTTGTCCGGAGCCAGTGCAAAGCCGACCTTGTCGGCAACTTTCGACTGCTTCGGATCAGCTACGAAGGAAGCAGCAACCGTTGCGTCGATCCACATGCCGCATTTGCCGGTCTGGAAGAGCGCCAGGTTTTCGTTGAAGCCGTTGGAAGAAGCGCCGGGAGGGCCGGCTTCCTTCATCAGGTTGACGTAGAAGGTCAGCGTGTCCTTCCACTCGGGCTGATCGAACTGCGGCTTCCACTTTTCATCGAACCAGCGAGCGCCGAAGGAGTTCGACATGGCCGTCAGGAAGGCCATGTTTTCGCCCCAGCCGGCCTTGCCGCGCAGGCAGATGCCGTAGATTTCCTTGTCCTTGTTGGTGATCTTCTTCGCAGCGTCTGCAATGAAGTCCCAGGTCGGTGCATCGGGCATCTTCAGGCCTGCAGCGTCGAACAGATCCTTGCGATACATGACCATGGAGCTTTCGCCGTAGAAGGGAGCTGCATAGAGCTTGCCGTCCTGGCTGATGCCGCTGCGGATAGCCGGCAGCAGGTCATTCACATCATAGCTGTCGCCGAGATTGTCCAGCGGCAGGAGCCAGCCCTGCTTTGCCCAGATCGGAACTTCATAAGTACCGATCGTCAGCACGTCATACTGGCCGCCCTTGGTCGCGATGTCGGTCGTCACCTTCTGGCGCAGTACGTTTTCTTCGAGGGTTACCCATTCAAGGTCGATGCCGGGATTCTTCGCCTTGAAATCATCCGTCAGCTTCTGCATCCGGATCATGTCGCCGTTGTTCACGGTCGCGATTGTCAGCGTCTCGGCCGAAGCCATGCCGGCAAACGCTATTGCCGAGCAGGCGCCCAGCAGGAAAGTTCTCAATGTCATATCTTCCTCCCAGAAGACGAGTGTGAGCATTCGCTTTGCTCATGGGCAATTACTCACCAATGGCGATAATTTGTCAATCGGCAATCGTTGCTGCGATGCCGAACAATCGAGCTATGTTATTGATTCAAAAGTGTAATATTTTTGCTCAGCTATTGAGCAAAAACTCGGCCGTCTCTTCGTCAGTGATCAAACCGTTCACCTGATGGCCTGATATGGCAGCTTTGATTGCCTTGAACTTGCGCTTGCCCTTGGCAATCCCGATGACGACAGACGAATCGCGCGACGGGATGGGAGCGGACGCGACACGTTCGTTGATCGGGTCGTCGAGCAGCCTGCCGTCGGCGTCGAAGATCCATCCGCAGATCTCACCTGCCGCCCCGCCGCGCATCAGCGCCATCATTTCGTCTTTCTCAAGGAAACCGTCGACGCAGAGCGGGCCGTCGATGCCGAGTTCGCCGATACCGACGAATGTCACATCCGCCTGCGCGCTGATCGCCAGCGTTGAGCGCACCAGCTGCTGGCCATGCAGAAGCTCTCGCTCCTCCGCCGAGGTGACGAGAACCGGCAGCGGCATCGGATAGTGCCGCGCCTTCACGGCATCGGCCATGCTGAAGATGACGTTGTAATAGGCAGCCGAACCGTCGGGCGCGATATTGCCCGTCAATGAAACGATGCGATGATTGGGACATTCGATCGCCGGCAGCTGATCGACGGCGGCCTTCAGGGTTCGCCCGGTACCGACCGCGAGCACGATCGGCTCGGGGCGCTTCAACCACCGCTCGATTTCAGAAGCTGCCGCCTCCGCAATGCCGACCGTCATCGAGGACGAACCCGAATCGCTCGGAACGATCTCTACATGCTTGAGGCCGAATTTCTCGCGAAGCTGATTGCCGAGTTCGAGGCACGCGGCAATCGGATGATCGAGCCGCACCTTGATCAGCCGCTCCGCTACGGCAAGCGACACCAGCCGCTGCGCCGACTGGCGAGAAATACCCATGGCGGAGGCGATTTCGTCTTGCGTGCGGCCGGCGACATAATAGAGCCACCCGGCGCGCGCCGCATCATCCAGCCGTCCGGAAGTCTCCGCTTTCTTAACCATGTGCTGCCGCCAATATTCCCTTTGAGTCTATCTGGCGTCAGATCAAAACAAAAATCGGGCAAATGTCGAGGGCGTTGAAAAAGTGAGCAGTCGCTTCCCTACGCAAACCACCGCATGACGACGTAGATGGCCGCCTTAACGAGGCCGTAAATAACCCCAACGGCGACAGTGAGCGAAACCGCCGTCAAGAGGAAGCCCAGAAGCGAAAACAACCCATCCCGGCCAAGAATCGCGAAGGAGAAAAGCGATATCGCAATTGCCGGCAGGATATTGCCGAGCGGCACCGGCAGCACGAGAACGATCGCCAGCACCAGACAGCAAAGACCCGCCAGATATTCTGCAGGCGGTTCGACGAAAATACCAAGCCGCGGCTGCATCATCCGTTCCGCCCGGGCAAGCCAGGGATGGATGCGCCCGACGATAGTCCCGAAATCCTCTCGCCGCATGGAGCGAGCCGCAATCGCCCGCGGCAGCCAGGGCTTGAGGCCGAAGGTGAGCTGCGCAGCTAGGAAGACCAAGGGAGCGCCGAGCAATGAGGAGGTACCGGGCGGCGTCGGAAAAGCATTCGGCAACGCGAAGATGAGCATCAACGCGCCGATGGCCCGGCCGCCCATCGTCTGGAACAGATCGCCGATCGAGACGCGTTCGCGGCTTTGATCCGCCGCCATTTGTCGCAGGATGGAGGAAAGCCGCCGGCCTTTCGGGCGAGGTCTGCGGGCTGTCGTTCTGTTGGTTCCGGTATTTTCGATTGTCATAGATCCGGTATCGGTATGTGAATAGCGAAGAGCTTGCCCGTGTAATATGCCATTAGCATGACCTTGACGGACAATTATCGAGCGAAGGCTCGCCAGCAACTTAGTTAATTTATCGAATAATCCTTGTAATTCGACGCCAGGAGTGCGAGCAGACGCCCAGCAGAGATAACTGGCAGACATCAGATGATCATTTCATTCGATATCGGCGGCTCCGCCATCAAGGGCGGGTTTGCACATTCTGAATCCGACATCGTGCCGCTTGGCCGCCGCCCGACCCCGAAGGACAATTTTCCGGCCTTTGTCGAAACGTTGAAGAGCTTTATCGCCGAGAACGGTGAACAGCCGTCCCTCATAGCGCTCTCGATTGCCGGTGTCGTTGACCCGGACACGCAGCGCTTGATCGTCGCCAACATCCCCTGCATTCACAACCGCAACCTCGCCGCCGACCTGGAGGCAGCGCTCGGCCTGCCCGTGCTGATCGCCAACGATGCCGACTGTTTCGCCATGGCGGAAGCCGAGCTCGGCGCCGGCCGCGGCCACCGCATCGTCTTCGGCGCCATCCTCGGCACCGGCGTCGGCGGCGGCGTCGTCTCCGATGGCCGCCTCATCAATGCGTCAGGCGGCTTTGCCGGTGAATGGGGCCACGGCCCGATCATCGCATCGCAGGCAGGGACCCCGCCAGTCGCCATCCCCGCCTATGCCTGCGGCTGCGGCCAGAAGGGCTGCGTCGATACCATCGGCGGCGCACGCGGCCTCGAACGCCTGCACAAGACGCTGCACGATCTCGACCTCTCCAGCGAAGAAATCATCGCCAACTGGCAAGGCGGCGAGGAAAAGGCCAACCGCACCATCGATGTCTATGTCGATCTCGTCGCCTCGCCGCTGGCGCTCGCCATCAACATAACGGGAGCGACTATCGTGCCCGTCGGGGGCGGCCTTTCGAATGTCGAACCGCTTCTCGCCGAACTCGATCAGGCAGTGCGCGCCCGCATCCTGCGGAAATTCGATCGGCCGCTGGTGGTGCGCAGTGAATGTCGCATCGAACCCGGCCTGATCGGCGCAGCACTTCTGGGCCTGAAGGCCGAAGCAGCCTGAAACAATTCCAGCAAAAGTGCATAGCGGTTTTGCGTCCGGAATTGCGCAAAAGCCGAACTTAGAGCTGCGGCCACATCCTGACGATCACGGCAAAGCGAAGCCAGTCCTTGCGTAGAGTCGGGGTCCAGGCTGCCTCTGCGACGGCCGGCAGCCGCGGGAAAACCAGGCGGTTGAAATAGGCCCGCGAGACGAAATTCTCGCCCCAGATGCAGGCCTGGATGCCACGCATCCGGTCTCTCAGGTCCTCTGGCAACTCGCCCTCGGCCTCGTAGGCATAGGTCTTTTCCGGAGGCGTGAAACCGGCCCAGCTGGCGCCCGGCTCTCTCCACCCTTCGGCCTGGGCCATGTCGAGATAATAGGCCTGGCCCGGCGTCATGACGATATCATAGCCCTCTCTAGCCAGCTCGATACCGACTTCAGGCTTTTCCCAGGCCATCAGCAGCGTACCCTCACGATCGACGCCACCGCCATGCGAAACCTCGTTCCAGCCGGCAAGCTTCTTGCCGCGTTCGGCAAGCATCGCCTTGATCCGCCGCATGAAATGCGACTGAAGCTCGGCCGTTCCGGTAAGCCTCTCCTTCTCCATCAAGGCCTTGCAGGCCGGTGAGGCGAGCCATGAACCGTGCGGCACCTCGTCCCCGCCAATATGGATATATTCAAAGGGAAAGAGTGCCACCATCTCGTCAAACACCTTGCCGAGAAATTCATAGGTGAACTCAACAGCCGGATTGAGCGCATTGTTCGGATAGCCCTGTGCCGAACGATAGCTGCCTGGCGCCTCCTGTCTGTCGACAAGCTGCGGCAGAGAGACGAGCGTTGCTGTGCTATGACCGGGAATATCGATCTCCGGCAGGACATTCACATAGAGGGAGGCCGCATGGGCAACGATCCGGCGGGCGTCATCCTGCGTGTAATGTCCCGAACGCGGTTCGGCCCCATCGCCGAGCTGCGGCACCAGAACTTCGTTCGGCCCGCGTCTCGCACCGATGTCAGTCAGTTCCGGATAGGCCTTTATCTCCAGTCGCCAGGCCTCATCGTCAGTCAGATGCCAGTGAAAAATATTGAGCTTGTTCCAGGCGAGGATATCAATCAGCCGCTCGATATCCGCCACCGGATAGAACTGACGCGAAACATCGAGATGACAGCCGCGCCAAGCATAACGAGGCTGGTCGGCTATGTCGCCGAAGACCGGAAACTGAAAGATTTCCGCGTCCCGGCGCGCGCCATGCAGCAACTGGGCGAGGCTGATCAGCCCATAGAACCGCCCGGCCTCGTCGTCGGTGGCAAGAATGATCTCCTGTGACGTGAAGCGCAGCTCACAGGCCTCCGGCATGATCGAGGACTCCACCTTGAAGCGGATCGGTCGCCCGCCCTGGACCGGCTGCAACGTGAAAGGCACGTTGTCGGCTGGAAAGAGCCGCTGATAGAGCGCCAGCGCCTTCGCCACGGCCTTGATATCCTCCGGGCGTGAACCGGCTGCCGGGTAAAGCGCGATGGGCGGCATCTCCTCCGGCCGCATCGACAGGGACAGTGGCCAGGGCAGCAGCGAGAACGGCTCGGTGACTTCGCCCCTCGGCAGCAACTCCGGCAATTCGCCGTGCACTACGCTATCAAGCATCAGATCGCCGAAGCTGACGGGGACATGCCGGCCATCGGCAAGCGTAAGGTAGGCGGATTTGATACCCGCCGTGACGTGCCTCGGGCCATTCGTCAGGCCTTCCACGGAAAATTGCCAGCAGCCGCCCGGCTTGAGCGTGAGCCCGTCGGGCGGAGAATATTCGTGAAGATTGGCAACGCGCCGCTTGAGCACGGCACCCTCGGCGACATGTTCCTCTGCTACCCGGGTGAGCGAAGTATAGGCGAGTGTAAAACCGGTAAGCGGTTCGTCAGAAAGATTGAAGAGCGTGAAACTGAAGCGTCCGAAGCTTCCTTCGACCGGGCGCCAGCTCGCTTCTAAACGGTAATCGGCCACAGTCATGTCCTCCCTCCAACGAATATAGGGCGATCTTTACTCCCGTTTAGCGCCATCGTCTCCTCGCGTGCTTTCGCGGTTTGACAATTTGCAGGCATCAGCGGAGATCGAGACAATTCAATGCGAAGCGAGCCCCGATGAGAGATCCTTTCAAGAACCCCCTCCCCGCCTCCGATGAAGCCCGCCATTCCATCTGGGAAATGCTCGTTCACCGCGACATCGACGCCTTCCTCGCCGCTGACTGGAGCAAGGTGGCCGAAGATTTCGTTCAAGACGGCTTCATCGGCATCGATGGCGGCAAGGAAGTGAGCCCGGACAAGTGGCACCTCGCCTTCCCGACGCTTTCGGCCTATCGCGACGAATGGCTGCGCCAGGCGGAGGATTTCAAGAAGCAGAGCTTCTCCGAAGATCCGCGCACGGCGATCTTCACCACCACGGTGCTGGAAGACATCGAGATCAATGGCGACATGGCGCTGGTGCACAAGAAGTTCGACGGCAGCATCCTGCGCCCCGATGGTTTACGTGATCGCATGCTCTGGCAGACGCTTTACTATTGCCGCAAGCATCAAGGCCGCTGGAAAATCTCTGGCTTCACCGGCTACCTGCCGAATCCGATGGCCTGAAACGAAAGATCATCTGAAACATAAAAGCGCGGCCGAAACCGCGCCTTTTTTCTCATTCGGCTGCCAATGCCGGCGGATGATGAATATCGCCGTCCGCCTCTTCCTGGTTGGCATTGGCATGTTCGTCTGTCTTCGTCTTCGGCTCACGGCCGAAGAACAGGGCGTAACCAGCCGGCAGCACGAGAATGGTCAGCACGGTCGCGACCAGGATACCGCCCATCATGGCGTAGGCAAGCGGCCCCCAGAAGACACCTCGCGAGATCGGGATCAGTGCCAGCACCGCCGTCAGCGCCGTCAGAATGATCGGCCGGAAGCGGCGGACGGCTGCACCGACGATTGCCTCCTGCCGGTGCATGCCCGCCTTGATGTCCTGATCGATCTGGTCGACGAGGATGATCGAGTTGCGGATGATGATGCCGAGCAGCGCGATGACGCCGAGGATCGCCACGAAGCCGAAGGGCGCGCCACTGATCAATAGGGCCGAAGCCGCGCCGATGATGCCGAGCGGGCCGGTCGCGAAGACCAGCATTGCCTTGCCGAAATGCTGAAGCTGCGCCATCAGCAGGATCATGATGACGACGAGCATGATCGGCGCCTTGGCAGCGATTGAGGCCTGGCTTTCGGCCGAATCCTCGGCACCGCCCTGAATCTCGATCTTGTAGCCAGCCGGCAGACTGTCGCGCAGGTCCTGCATGTCATTGTAGAGCTTGGTTACGACATCGTTCGGCTGAACGCCATCAGGCAGCGTCGCACGAACACTGATCGTCGGCAAACGGTCGCGCCGCCACTCGACGCCCTGCTCCATCACCGGCATGACCTTGGCGATCTGCGAGACCGGAACGTAGCCACCGAAATCCGTCGGCACATAAACCGAATTGACGGCCGAGAGCAGCGAACGATTGGCATCCGGCTCCCGGGCGACGATCGAGACCGTCTCCTCGCCATCGCGGAAGTCATCGAGCGGCGCGCCGGACATAGCTGTCTGCAGCATCTGGCGGACGCGTTGCGAAGTGACGCCGAGTGCACGGGCACGGTCCTGATCGATGACCAGCTTCATGGCGGGCACCGGCTCCAGCCAATCGTCATGGACGGCGCCAAGCATCGGATCCCTAGTGAAGCGCTCCTTCACCTGATCAGCGATCTCACGTACTTCCGCACGATCGGGACCCATCACGCGCATCTGCACGGGCCAGCCCGTCGGCGGGCCAAGGAAGAGGCGGTCGACCTTGCCACGGATGGAGGGGAAATCTTCCGCCAGGATCGACCTGAGCTTAGTGATCAGCCGCTCACGCGCCGGCTCGTCATTGGCCATGATCAGAAGCTGGGCATAGTTCGGGTTGCGAAGCTGCTGGTCGAGCGGCAGGAAGAAGCGCGGCGCACCTTCGCCGATGTAGGTGGCGATGAACTTCTTGTCCTTGTCATCCATCATCTTGGCTTCCAGCGCCTTGGCCTGGGCCTCCACTTCTTTGATGCTGGTGCCCTCGGGCAGCCAGAGATCGACGAGGATTTCCGGACGCGAGGACTGCGGGAAGAAATTCTGCGGAATGAACTGGAAGCTCCAGAGGCTGGCAACGAAGGTGGCGAGCGTCAGCGAAAGCACGATGACGCGATGGCGCACGGCCCAGCCCACCGTGCGCCGCAGGCCACGATAGAAGCGCGTGTCGAACACGTCATGATGCTCACCCGCATGGTGACGCTGCTTCAGGATCATGTAACCGAGCCACGGCGTAAAATAGACTGCCACGAACCACGAGGTCACCAGCGCGATGCCGACGACATAGAAGAGCGAGCGCACATATTCGCCGGCCGTCGACGCAGCAAAGCCGACGGGAATGAACCCGGCCGTGGTGATCAGCGTACCCGTCAGCATCGGGAAGGCGGTCGAGGAATAGGCGAAACTCGCCGCATCGATCTTGACAAGACCTTCTTCGAGCTTCCGCTCCATCATTTCCACAACGATCATCGCATCGTCGACGAGCAGGCCGAGCGCGATGATGAGCGCGCCGAGCGAAATACGCTGCAGGTCGATGCCGAGTTCGTACATGATGGCGAAGGTCGCAGCCAGGACCAGTGGAATGGCGATCGCAATCACGAGCCCCGAGCGCCAGCCGATCGACAGGAACGACACGACGAGCACGATGGCAAGGGCTTCGCCAAGCGCATGCATGAACTCGCTGACCGCATCGGTCACGACATCAGGCTGGTTGGAGATCTGGTCGACGGCGACGCCATAGGGCAGCGAATCCTCGAAGCGCTTGTAGGTCGCTTCCACATCCTTGCCGACATCGGTGACCTTGAAACCCTTGGCCATGACGACGCCGACCTGCACGCTCTCGTGACCGTTAAAGCGGTACTTGCGCTGATAGGGATCTTCGAGGCCGGAGGTGACGGTGGCGATATCGCCAAGCCGCGTCACCTGATTGCCGGAGCGCAGGCGCAGTTCTCTGATATCCTCGACCTTGTGAACATTGCCTTCGACGGAGATGCGCACCGAGCGCAGACCCGTATCGACATTGCCTGCCGGATCGACGGCGTTCTGACCCTTGATGGCGTTCTGCAGGTCGAGGATCGTCAGGCCGCGTTCGGCGAGCGCCTTCGAGGAGACGTCGATATAGATCTTTTCCGGCTGGTCGCCGATGATGACGGCCTTTTCGACACCGGGCGTCGTCAACAGCATGTCACGCGCCTGGATCGCGAATTTCTTCAGCTCCGGATAGGAGTAGCCGTCGCCGCTGATTGAATGCAGCGTGATGAACGTATCGCCGAATTCATCATTGAAATAGGGACCGAGCAGGCCTTGCGGCAGGTCGCTGTTGATGTCGCCGACCTTCTTGCGCACCTGATAGAAGGCGTCCGCCACCTGGGCACTATCGGTATCCCCCTTCACCTGCACGGTGATGATCGTGCTGCCGGCGCGCGTGTAGGACTTCACCCAGTCGAGATGCGGCGTTTCCTGCAGCTTGCGCTCGATTTTGTTGGTGACCTGATCTTCCATGTCCTGGAGGGATGCACCCGGCCAGAGTGCCTGCACCACCATGACGCGGAAGGTGAAATCCGGGTCTTCCTTCTGGCCCATGCGGGTCAGGCCGAGCACGCCGGTAATCAGGATCAGCCCGAAAAGGAAGCGTGCGATACTCGGATGGCCGATTGCCCAGCGTGAAAGGTTGAAGGGGCGCTTTTCAGTGTTGGTGGCGTCCATGATCCTGTTCCCTCTTCCTGGCCGTTCAGCGGACGGCTGCATCCGTTTCGGCGGCAGCCGATTGCTGGTCGGGAAGCTTGACCTTCAGGTTTTCGCTCATGAATTGCGTGCCGGCGGCAACGACGAGATCGCCGCTATCGAGACCCTTGGCGACGCGTACGCCGTCGCCGGTGAAATCCACCACCTCGATATCTCTGATATGAACGGTTTCCGTGCCGCGATCGACAGTCCAGACGACCTGCTTGCCGTCCTTCTGCGCGAGCGCGCTGAGCGGAATGGAAACATAAGTATCGCTGTTGCTGACATTGGCCTCGATCGTCGCCGTCATGCCGAGCAGCACACGGGGATCGTTCGGCAGGCTGACACGCACCGCAAAGGTGCGGGATTGCTGGTCGGCGCTGCCGGATACTTCGCGAACCGTGCCATCGAGCACCAGCTTGCTGTCGGCCCAGAAGCCCGCCTTCACGGTCTTACCCGGCTTGAACTGGGCGATATCGTTTTCCGGCACCGCGATCTGCACTTCCTTCTCACCGTCGACAGCGACGGTGACGACAGGCGTTCCCGATCCCACGACCTGGCCCACATCGGCATTGATGGTCGTCACGATCCCGTTGTGATCGGCCTTGAGCTCCGTATAGCTCACTTGGTTCTTCGCCTGATCGAGCGCGGAAACGGCTGCATCGCGGGTTGAAATCGCCTGATCGTGAGTGAGTGAGGCCTGCTCGACCTGCGATTTCGGCGCAACATTCTTGTCAAAGAGCTGTTCGGCGCGACGGTTGGCGATATCGGCCGTTTCGACGGCCTTTTCGGCAGCAGCGAGATTGGCTTCGGCGGTCTTCACGGCGAGTTCGTAATCGGTCGAATCCATCCGGGCGAGGACATCGCCGGGCTTCACCCGCTCGCCGATATCGACAAGACGTTCGGTTATCTTGCCATTGACCCGGAAACCGAGGTTCATTTCCGTGCGCGCGCGCACCGAGCCGGAATAATCGAGCGTGCGGGTATCACCAGCCTTGGCGACCTCGACCACTTTGACCGGACGGATCACGTCCTTGACCTCTGCCTTTTCTTCCGTGCAGCCGGCAACGCCGACCCCGATCGCGCTGACAAGCGCGAGGCTCATGACGGACGGCATGCGGTTGCTGAAGGCCTTGAGCGAAAACATCTTTCGCGCTCCTGATTGTTTCGGGTTTTCTTGGGCGACCTTGGCCGCGCTTATTTTTTCAGTGCCCTGATCGCAAATTCGATCAGCTCTTCGACGGCTGCCCGGTTCGTCTTGGCAAGACATTGGGCTACCATCTGCGGATGGCAGAGATTGACGGTCGCCGCCCCAAAGCAGCGGGAGGCGACCTCTGGATCCTGTTCGGCGAATTCACCGGCAGCGATGCCTTCGCGGATGACATCGGCAAGCAACGCATGGATGTCATCGATGTGTTTTTCGATAACATGCCAGTCACGCTCGATGGCGACGATCACCATCTCGTGCACCTTCTGCTGGTCGAGCATGGTGTCGAGCGTCAGCTGATACTGGCTGCGAACGAACTGGCGCAGCCGGTCCGAAGCGCTGATCTTCTGATGGCAGATATTGGATGCAAGCTGGTAGCTGGTTGCCAGCATCCGGCCGCAGATCGCTTGGTGGATTTCAACCTTGGAGGCGAAGAAGCGGTAGATATTGGCAGGCGACATGCCGAGATCGCGGGCGACATCCGCGACCGTCGTCTTCGAATATCCGTAGTGGCGGAAAAGCCGCTCGGCCGCATCGAGGATGCGGGTGATATTTTCCTGCCGTGTGACGTCCAGCGTGTTTTCCGCGATGTCATTCATGGGTTTCAGGCCTGATATTTTACGACTGACGAAATTCGAATTTCGTCAGTCGTAAAATATCATCCTTCAATTGTCAATGATCTTACGATGCAAACAAAAATGCCGCACCCCGGGAGGCTGCGGCATCAGAACGAAAACAGGCTTTAAGGATCAGGCGAGCTTGACGTCGAGCGTGATCGGAACGGCCGAGAGAGCCTTGGAAACAGGGCACCCGGCCTTGGCCATGCCGGCAAGCTCTTCGAACTTTGCCTGGTCGGCACCGGGAATGCTGCCCGTCAGCGACAGGTGGATGGCGGTGATGGCAAAACCACCTTCGACGCTTTCGAGAGTAACCCTGGCAGACGTTTCCATATGGTCGGCCTTGAGGCCGGCTTCGCCGAGGGTCAGCGACAGCGCCATGGTGAAGCAGCCTGCATGAGCAGCACCGATAAGCTCTTCCGGGTTGGTGCCGGGAATTCCTTCGAAGCGGCTTGCAAAGCCATAGGGGTAGTTGTTCAGCGCGCCGCTCTGGGTCGAGATCTGACCTTTGCCGTCCTTGAGACCGCCCGACCACTGGGCCGAACCTGTGCGATTGATCTGCATGCCGTCCTCCTGTTTCGATTGATTTTCGAAGCGCCGCAACGCTCCACCGCGAAGGACATTCCGCCCTTCCGACCGGCAATATAGTCCTCTATCCGCGGAAGACGACATCAGATTGAGCCCGCAACAAAACGCGACGAAAAGAACTCGGCGTGCCCGGGCGCCGGCCGCGCATCCACCCTGATCCTGGCGGCGATCGCGCCGCACTGCCCGCTCGCGCTCGCGTGAATGTCGATGCCCTGGCGCCGTGAAGACGGCAGCTTTGCCGAGTGGTAAGCAAGGGGCCGCGAAAGTGGTCCTTTTTCATCCGCCTTGTCGGATCATGAACCACTCATCCGTCATAATGGAAACTCTAAGAGGAGATTTCACATGGCCAGAACAGTCGCAATTCTTATCGCCCGCATCATCTTCAGCTTCATCTTCTTCATGGCCGCCGGCTTCAAATTTGCCGATATCGGGGCGACCGCCGCCTACATAACGTCGGCCGGCTTTCCCGCGCCGACATTCCTTGCCTGGGTCGCGGCTTTCTTCGAGATCGCGCTGGCACTTGCCTTCATTACCGGCGCCTTCTTCACCGAAGCCAGCCTGCTTGCCGGCATCTACGTGATCTTCCTTGCCTTTTCTTTCCATGGCCCTTCGCACTGGCAGCAGAACCAGGCCGAATTCGGCTTCTTCATCGATCACTTCACCTTCCTCGCCGGCCTGCTCTTTGCCGCCGTCCACGGACCGGAAAAATGGGCGCTGCGCCATAGCGTTCTGAAATAACTTCCGTCACACGTCCGGTCCGGAACCAACAGTCGCCCCGATCATTGCCTTTACCGGCAACAGCAGAGAGGAGCGGCCCATGGAGCTGCAGGGAAAGATCGCATTAGTCACAGGCGCAGGTTCGGGCATCGGCAAGGCGACTGCACTGAAGCTCGCCGCTGAAGGCGCCAAAGTTGCGGTGCTGAGTCGCACCGAAAGCGAGGTGCTGCAGACCTGCAATGAGATCATCGCAGCCGGCGGTCAGTCTATCGAACTGACCGCCGATACAAGCGACGAAGCCCAGATGCGCGCCGCCATCGACAAGATGACCGAGAGTTTCGGCGGCATCGACATCGTCGTGGCCAATGCCGGCATCAACGGTGTCTGGGCGCCGATCGACGATCTCAAGCCGGATGAATGGGATCGGACAATGACCGTCAACCTACGCGGCACATACATGACGCTGCATCTCACCGTGCCCTACCTGAAGACGAATGGCGGCTCGATCGTCGTCGTCTCCTCCATCAACGGCACGCGCACCTTCACCACGCCGGGCGCCACAGCCTATGCCGCCACCAAGGCCGCCCAGGTAGCCATAGTCCAGCAGCTGGCGCTGGAACTCGGCAAACACGGCATACGTGTCAACGCCGTGTGCCCCGGCGCGATCGAAACCAGCATCGCCGCCAACACAGCGTCACGTCATCGCGAGGAAACCGAGGTGCCCGTCATCTGGCCGGAAGGGGAAATCCCGATTACCGGCGGCAAGGCGGGATCGAGCGACGATGTAGCCGAAACGATCCTTTTCCTGGCCTCCGAGCGCGCGCGCCATATTACCGGCACGCCGGTCTGGATCGATGGCGGGCAGGGGTTGCTGCGCTAAGGCCGTTCTTCGGCGGAATGAACATGCCTTGGCTCGCCGATCAGGTGAATAGGTTGCATAACTTGCATGATTATCTAACCGAACGCGGAAATCTGTCAGTGAGATCTGCATCTATCAAGATCTGACATTTTCCATAGTGCGCCGAAAAAATGCCCCTGCATCTCCTTCATCCTATGCAGACACCTAAAGCTCCATGAAAAAAATGACATGCAATGGCGTCAAGATAAAGGGCTGCCACTCAGCTGTTCAGCCGCGCACTCTCCAGCGTGTAGAGCAACTGTGGACGCTTGACGCCGCGCAGCGCGTAACGGCCGACGCAGGCGAGAACATTGCGCTCTGCCTCGGGGATCGCGGATTCAAAATCCGACGACATCAGCACGTTGAGATCGACCGACCGGCAGATGGAGGCTATACGGCTTACCTCGTTGACGGCCGGCCCGATGACTGTGAAGTCCAGACGATCCTGGCTGCCGATATTGCCGTAGAAAACGTCACCAATATGCAGGCCGATATAGACATCGGTCGTCGGCCGCCGATCCGCCTCGCGTGCGGCATTCAGAACCGCGAGCTTCTGCCGCACCAGCCGCTCTGCCTGCAGGGCAGCCGAACAGCTTTCCGATGGCTCCTCACCTTTGAAGATTGCGAGCACTCCATCGCCGATCAGTTTCAGAACATTGCCGCCGGCCTCATGGATCGCGGTGATCACGACTTCGCTATATTCGTTGAGCAGCGGGATGATATCTTCGGGCGGCGAATTGTCTGATATTTTCGTATAATTCAGCAGATCCGAAAACCAGAGTGCGGCTGAAATCCGCTCGGTCTTGCCGCGTGAGATCTTGCCTTCCATCACCTGGCGCGCGGCATCTTCGCCGAGATAGACTTCGGCGATGGTGCGAGCGATGCGGGCAAGCGCCACGCATTTGATCGCCAGCCCCAGCACCGGCACCAGCTTGCGCAGGACGGCAAGGTCCTGATCGGAGAAACCCTCAGGATGTTTGGTTGAGAAATGCGAGAAGAAACAGTCCATCTCGCCGATCGTACCGGCCTGGGCAAAATGATGCGCCATGGCGATGTAATCGGTATGGCCGAGCGCATGAATCTGGTCCAGCATGATGAAATCGGTCGGATCGCCGAATCCGATCCTGCGCCGCACCTCGCGGTCGCCACTCGTCCAGAGATGGTAGAAAGCCGAGCGACGCCAGGTTTCCAGTCCCTGGCCTTCGCCTGAAGGGCCATATTCGAATTCGCCTTCGAAATTCGCCTCACTTTCACTATCCCAGCGGAAGGCGCGCCCTTCATGAACCGGATGCAGCGTATCCATCAGCGCCATGGCCCGATCGAGGCGCATGCCCGCATTGCGGCAGACCTCGCAGAAGCCGGCGAGCAGCTCCGCCTCGGTCGCGCCGTTCAAGCCCTGTTCCGTCACCCATGCTGCGATTGTGCCGATATCGCTATAGCCCATACGCTCTCCTCATTCGCTGCAAGCTGTAACGCGAATCTGCGGCAGATGGAAAGACAATCAACCCGAAGCGCTCGCTCAACGCATCATTGCATTGCCGGCATATTGTAGGGTGTGACGATTTCGACGGCCGAGAACGCAACCGGCGCCGTCCGGGTGGCGGGAATGGCGCGGGCCATGATCGCACGAAAGGCCGAGCGCGCATCGGTTCTGAGATCATGATGCAACACGAAATCGATCCGCCGTTCGACAAGCAGGGCGCGATTGTCGGCATCGAGATCATGCGCCACGAAAACCGAGACTGCCCGGCCCGCAGCCTCGAAAGCCGCAAGCACCGCGCGGTTGCCGCCGCCGACCGAATAGACGGCATTGATATCAGGATCACCGGCGAGGGCTGCCGCAACGAGCGTGCCTGTCGCAGTATCGGTACCGTGCCCTTCGCTGACCTCGACAATGCCGATCGAAGGATAATGCGCCCGGATCACCCGGCGAAAGCCGATCTCGCGCTCCTCCTCGCCCCGGAACCGGCCGCTCGATAGCGTCACCAGTGCCTTGCCGCCCGCAGGTCCGAGAAGCCGGCCGATAAGATAGGCCGCCGTCTCGCCCGCTGCTCGATTGTCGGCGCCAGCATAGGCTGATCGCGCCGAATTCGGCAGGTCCGTCACGAGCGCGACGACGGGAATACCGGCCGCATCGAGCCGCGCAACGGCGGCAACGACCTCAGGCACATCAGGCGCTTTCAGCACGATGCCATGCGTGCCGCGTAGGCGAATACGGTCGAGAAGCTGCACCAGCTCCGCAGCGCGCATCACCTCGGCGAAATGGAAACGGCAGCGAAAAGCCGTCGGCAGGAAGGTCGCGACCTCCGTTTCGAAGGCAGCCCGCACCGCAGTACTGAACCGCTCCGGCGTCTCCATAACGATATCGATCGCAAGCTTGCGGCCGGCCACATCGGCTCCCGCCTGCTTTTCGAGTTCGGCGATTGCCGCCTTCACCCGCATCTCCGTCTGCCGCCGCACACCGGGCCTGCCGTTCAGCACCCGGTCAACGGTTGCGGTGCTGAGGCCTGCCTGAAAAGCGATATCCTTGACGAGAAAGCGATGAGCCACGGCGATCTTCACTCCCGGAATTCTGATGGTTTTTTGATGGATTCCTGATCTACATCAGGATCGCCGGCGGCGTATAGTCCCCTTCATCGGACATGGAGGAGTACCCGATGAAATCAGACAACCAGCAAAAATTGCGCGCCGATCGCGTCTGGCTCACCGAAGACGCTTGCGATCTCAGCGATTTCCGCGCACTCGCAGAAAAGACCACCTTGCTCGCCGATTACCCGACGGCCTCTGCCGTCGAGAAGAACGTTCTGATCTACAACAGCCGCAAAGTGATCGAAGCGGCGTCTACGCCGGCAGGCCGTCGCGCCGTTCTCGCCGAAATCTGCGAAGCCTTCGGCATCGGCCCCGGTGTCGTCGTCTTCAAGCGTGCCTATGAAGACACCAGCATCATCGACCGGGCGAGCACCATCTTCGAAGAGATCATTGAGGAGCAGCACCGCACATCCACTGGCGGCGGCGACCATTTTGCCAAACCGGGCGCCAATGACCGCATCTGGAATTCATTGGAAAAACACTGCCTGGCAGACCCTGAAAATTTCGCCCGCTATTACGGCAATACCATCGTGGCGCTGGCAAGCGAGGCATGGCTCGGCCCGCATTATCAGATGACGGCACAGGTCAACCGGGTGAACCCCGGCGGTGCGGCGCAATCCGCCCACCGCGACTACCACCTCGGCTTCCAGTCCTCCAAAGTGATCGAGCAGTTCCCGGCCCATGTGCATCGCCTCTCGCCGGTACTGACCCTGCAGGGTGCGGTTGCCCATTGCGACATGCCGCTCGAAAGCGGCCCGACGCTTTTCCTGCCGCACAGCCAGACTTACGAGCCGGGCTATCTCGCTCTCAAGCGCCAGGAATTCAAGGATTATTTCGAGCAGAACCATATCCAGCTGCCGCTGGAAAAGGGCGATGTCGTATTCTTCAACCCCGCCCTCTTCCACGCTGCCGGCACCAACCGCTCGAAGGACATCAAACGCGTGGCGAACCTGCTTCAGGTCTCCTCGGCTTTCGGCCGAGCCATGGAAACCGTCAATCGCGAACGCATGAGCGCAAAACTCTTCCCCGCCCTGAAGGCGCTGAAGAGCAGGCTTTCGGCCGGCGAGATCGCCAATGCCGTCGCATGCTGTGCAGAAGGCTATTCCTTCCCGACCAATCTCGACCGCGACCCGCCGCTCGGCGGCCTCGCGCCGAAGACACAGGCACAGCTGATGCACGAGGCGCTGGAAGAAGGCTGGAGCGATGAAACATTCACCAAAGCCCTCGCCGACCAGGCGGCCAAGAAGCTGAGCTGACCCTGAGCCTAGCTAAATTGATCCCAGTGCCCCTCGCTTCCGGCGAGGGGCCATTTGCATATCATCAGGAGGAGAAGACATATGAGCACGGATTACGCCCGCCTCGACGGCAAGATCGCCATCGTCACCGGCGGCACACAGGGCCTAGGGGCCACCATCGCCCGCCTCTTTGCCGAACGCGGCGCCAGGGGCATCGTCATCTGCGGCCGCAACGAGACCAAGGGGAAAGCGAAAGCCGAGGAGATATCGGCAAAGACCGGTGCGAAAGTCGTCTACGTCAAAGCCGATCTCGGCAAGGTGGAGGATGCGCAGAACGTCGTCCATGTCTGCGACCAGACCTTCGGCCGCGTGGATGCGCTGGTCAATGCTGCCGCCATCACCGATCGGGGCACAATCCTCGACACCAGCCCCGAACTCTTCGATGCCATGTTCGCCGTCAACGTCCGCGCGCCTTTCTTCCTCATGCAGGAAACCGTGAAGGTCATGCGACGCGAGAAGATCGAAGGCACCATCGTCAATATCGGCTCTATGTCCGCCAAGGCGGGCCAGCCTTTCATCGCCGCCTATTGCGCCTCCAAAGGCGCGTTGGAAACGCTGACCAAGAACACCGCCTACGCGCTCTTGCGCAACCGCATCCGCGTCAACGGCCTCAACATCGGCTGGATGGCCTCGGAGGGCGAAGATCGCATCCAGAAGGAATTTCACAAGGCGTCGGACGACTGGCTCGCCAAGGCCGCCGCCAGCCAGCCCTTCGGTCGACTGGTCGATCCGGAAGAAGTTGCCCGCGCCTGCGCCTATCTCTCGTCAGCCGAATCCGGCCTGATGACCGGCTCGGTCATCTGCTTCGACCAGTCGATCTGGGGCGCCTATGACGGCTCCCCCCATCCCGTCGCGGCCCTCTGAGGCGCCCCGGAGCCCGCGCTTTTTACAGCCGGGCTCTGGCACGTTTTGCCGTTTGCGGCTACGAAGAGGCGATATCGATCTGGGAGGAATCGGGCATGGCCGGAAACGAGCTTTATGATATCAGAGACGAGCGTTTCGGCGCCTTGATCGTCGGCAGCGCGATGCTGGAAGAGCTCTACACGGGCTGTCGCTGGGCCGAAGGACCGGTCTGGTTCTCCGATCTGAACTGCCTCATCTGGAGCGATATTCCGAACGAACGCATGATGCGCTGGGTACCGGATGGCACCGTCTCCGTCTTCCGTTCGCCCTCGAATTACGTCAACGGCAATACCCGCGACCGGCAGGGCCGCCTCGTTTCCTGCGAGCATGGCGGCCGCCGCGTGACCCGGACTGAGCCGGATGGCCGCATCACCGTTCTCGCAGACAGCTACAACGGCAGGCGCCTGAATTCCCCGAACGACGTCGTGGTTAAGTCCGACGGCTCAATCTGGTTCACCGATCCGAGCTACGGCATCATGTCCGACTATGAAGGCCACAAGTCTCCGAAAGAGCAGGAAACCCACAACGTCTATCGCATCGACGCTGCGACCGGCGAAATCGAAGCTGTCGTCACCGATTTCATTCAGCCGAACGGCCTCGCCTTCTCCCCGGACGAGCGACAGCTCTTTATCGCCGATTCCGGCTCCTCCAATCATGACGTCCCGCGCCACATCCGCGTCTTCGATGTGGTCGACGGCCGCAAGCTGGCAAACAGCCGCTATTTCTGCTCGATCGACAGCGGTGTGCCTGATGGTTTCCGTTTCGATATCTCGGGAAATCTCTGGACGAGTGCGGCTGACGGCGTGCACTGTTTTGCCCCTGACGGGACACTGATCGGCAAGATCAAGGTACCGCAGACCGTCTCCAACATCACCTTCGGCGGCCCGAAGAAGAACCGCCTGTTCATCACTGCGACGCAATCGCTCTATTCGATCTATACGACGACGAACGGGGCACAGTACCCGTAGGCGCGACGAACTATTTCTGCGCCCCAGCCCGCAGACCCTGCTGAAAGATCTGCTTCAACTCGGCAAAGCCGTCGAAACCGAGATGATGCGCAAAGCGGATGACGCTGGCCTGCGAGACATTGCAGCGCTCGGCGATCTTGTGGCTGCTTTCGAAGGCGAAGATATCGGGGCCGCTCGGCTGCAAGCCTCGCCAGCGCATCCAGCCGCTGCGGCAAGTCGCAATGGATGGCAACCCAGAATGCCTTGCTGAGAAAGGCATCGCCGCTAGCCTTTATCGATAGGGTCTGCATTCTTCACTCCATCATTGTCGCCCAGGGAGGCCAGAGCCATCAGGCCCCAGTCCCCGCGGGAAGAGCCGTTTAAGCCTTCACGTTGTCCGGCCGGCCGTGCAGCGGCTCCTTGCGGTGCCAGTTTTCCAGGATGCGGCCGTCGGTATGCTTCTGCTGTGCCCAGCGGATGCCGTTCGAAATGACCTTGTGCACCATCTTGTCGTGATAGATCGGATAGGTCTCATGGCCGGGGCTGAAGAAGAAGATGCGCCCGCGGCCGCGTTGGAAGGTGCAGCCGCTGCGGAATACTTCGCCGCCGGAATACCAGGAGATGAAGACCAGTTCGTCCGGCTGCGGAATATCGAAGGGCTCGCCATACATTTCCGAAGCATTGACCTCGAAATAGGGCGGCAGGCCCTCGGCGATCGGATGCGAGGGATTGACCACCCAGACACGTTCCAGATCACCCTCCGGGGTTTCGCGCCAGGAGAGATTGGCATTGGTGCCCATGAGCCGGCGGAAGAGTTTGGAGTGATGGCCGGAATGTAAGACCAGCAGACCCATGCCCTTCAGCACCCGTTGCTGCACGCGGTCGATCAGCCCGTCGCTGACGTCCTCATGCGCCATATGCCCCCACCAGAGCAGCACGTCAGTATCGTTGAGCACGGAATCCGGCAGGCCTTCGTCCGGATCGTCGAGCGTGCCGCGGCGGATCTCGAAATCGGGATGGGCGATACCGGCGGCGATCGCGCCGTCGATACGGTCGGGATAAATATCCTGAACTTCCTTGTGTACTTGCTCGTGACGCCCTTCGTTCCAGATCGTGACCTTGATTGTCATGTCATTCCTCTTGTTTCAAGCTTGGGCGGAACGGACAACCCGGCCGGCGGGATCAAACAGATGGCAGGCGGCGCGCTCGGCAGTGAGCGACACCCGGTCACCGGGACGGATGGTCACGTCGCCCTCGGCGCGCACGACGATCGGCTGCTGCTGCGAACCGACCGTCAGATAGGTCTCCACGCCAAGCCGCTCGACGATGACAACCTCCGCTACAAAATCGCCCTGCCCCTGCGGCGCGAGCTTCAAATGTTCCGGCCGAATGCCAAGCTTCGCCTCGCCCTGCGGCACGGAACCGTTGGCATCCGAGAGGTCGATCGCAAGGCCGAGCGGGCTTTCCAGATGCACCTTGCCGGCGTCCCTCCGCGTCGCCGTCATCGGCAGCACATTCATCTTCGGCGAACCGATAAAGGTGGCGACGAACTCGTTTTCCGGCTGATGGTAGAGCTCCATCGGTGCGCCCTGCTGGGCGACGACACCCTTGTTCAGGACGACGATACGGTCGGCCATCGTCATCGCTTCGACCTGATCGTGTGTGACGTAAACGACGGTGGCCTTCAGCTCCCGATGCAGCCGCTGCAGCTCGGCGCGCATCTGTACGCGCAGCGCCGAGTCGAGGTTCGACAACGGCTCGTCGAACAGGATCAGGGACGGCTTTTTGATGATCGCACGACCAATCGCCACGCGCTGGCGCTGGCCGCCGGAAAGGGCGGCCGGCTTGCGATTGAGATAATCGGTCAGCTGCAGGATCTCGGCGACGCCATCCACCTGTTTTTTGATCTCTGTTTCCGGCACCTTCTTCAGGCTGAGCGAGAAGCCGATATTTTCCGCGACCGTCATATGCGGATAGAGCGCATAGGACTGGAACACCATGGCGATGCCGCGTTTATCAGGCGGCACATCGTTGATGCGCTGGCCGTTCAGCACCAGGTCGCCCTCGTCGATGCCTTCGAGGCCGGCGATCATGCGCAAGAGCGTGGACTTGCCGCAGCCGGACGGGCCAACGAAGACAGCGAATTCGCCGTCTTCCACCGTGATATCGACGCCCTTGATGACTTCGAGCGCGCCGTAGAATTTGCGAACGTTTCTGACATTGATCATTCGTTTCTCTTTCTTGATCTCAACCCTTCACACCGCCCGCGAAGGTCTGGACGAGGAAGCGCCGCGCAAAGCCGAAGGCGACGACGGCCGGCAGCAGGTAGATGAAGGCCAGCGCCGTCAGCAGGCCGTAATCGATCTCGTTGATGCGCAGGAAGGCGCGGAAGAGACCGAGCGGCAGTGTCTGCAGCTCCGGCGAAGACAGGAAGATCAGCGGCAGCAGGAAATCGCCCCAGGCCGACATGAAAGCAAAGAGCCCGGCAGCGGCCAGCCCTGGCATGGCAAGCGGGATCAGTACCCGACGGATGCGCTGCATCATCGTCGCGCCGTCCATGACCGCCGCCTCCTCATAGTCGCGCGGTAGACCGTCGAAGAAGGTCTTCATGATCCAAAGCGCCAGCGGCAGCTGCATCGTGGCTAGCACAAGCATGAGGCCGAGATAGCCGTCGATGAAACCCGTCCAGCGCATGATGTCTCGGGCGTAGCTTCCGAAGATTGGCCTAAGAATGGCGCCTTCCGCATTGTTGAGCGTCAGCAGGAACTTATAGAGCGGCACGACCAGGGCCGTCGGCGGCAGCACGCGGATCAAGAGGATCGCGTAGAGGAAGGGCAGCTTCCACCAGGCACGGGTGCGCGACAGCGCATAGCCGCCGAGCCCTGCCAGCACCATAACGAGCAGCGTGGCGCCGCCGACGACGAAGAGCGAATTGAACAGCCACTTCGCTCCGTCTTCCTTGGTGAAGACGCGCACATAGTTTGCGAGCGTCCACTGATCCGGCCAGCGCAGGAAGAGCTGCGCCTTGCCATCGAAGGAGGCGAGCAGCACCCAGAAGAAGGGCACGGCGCAGAAGATCGAGATGATCGACAGCGTGGCGTAGGCGAGAAGATCGGAGCGGGTCTTGTTGGCGCCTTCGCTCGGGGAAATAGCGGTCATGTCAGAACTCCACCTTCATGGCGCGCACATAGCCGATGCCGAGGATCAGCGAGATGATGAGCGCGACGACCGCGACCGCAGCGCCATAACCGAGCTGGAAGGCCGTGAAGGACTGGTTGTAGATGTAGATGCTGACGACCTCCGTCGCCCCGCCCGGCCCGCCGCGCGTCAGCGCATAGACGAGGCCGAAGACGGCAATGGTCGAGACGGCCGAGATCAGCATGTAGAGCAGGATCGTCGGCATCATCAGCGGCAGGGTGATACGACGGAACATCTGCGAGGGTGTCGCGCCATCCATGCGCGCCGCCTCGTAGATTTCAGAGGGAATGGTGCTCAAACCAGCCGTCAGCAGGATCATGGCGGTGGCGATGCCGCGCCAGGTATTGACGATAATGATCATCGACAGCGGAAAGACATTCAGCCAGTCAGTCGGATTGATGCCGAAGAAGGCAACGATGCGCGACAATGTGGCGTGTTCGCCGCCCGCCAGCATCGAAATCCACATGAAGCCGGCGACGACTTCCGGTGCCGCATTCGGCAGAAGGATGATCGAGGAAAAGAACCGCCGGAAACGGATCGGCCGGCGCAGCGCCATCGCCGAAATCAGCCCGAGAACAAACTGCCCGATGACGGCCGACCCCATGACGAAGACGAAGGTGACGAACAGCGAATTCCAGAACTTCGCATCGTTGAAGAGCCGCACATAATTGCGGATGCCGACGAAACGCGGCCGCAGCGCTGCAGCGCCCGTCAGCGCTTCATTGGTGAAGCTCAGATAGACGGAATAGAGGGCAGGATAGATCACAAAGGCCAGAAGCAAGATGAGCGACGGCAGTAGAACCAGCAGGAGTTGGCGCTCGGTTCGCTTTTCATGAGAGTTTCGGGCCATTGAAGCTGACAACCTTATCGAATGAAATCGGGAAGACGCGGCGACTGTGCCGCGTCCCCCGTCTCGGCGGGAGGAAGATATCAGTGGCTTACTTGACCATGTCGTCGCCGAGCGTTTCCTTGACGTAATCGACAAGGATCTTCTGGGCGCCGGCAGCATCGGTTTCCTTGCGCAGCAGGGCCTCGGTGGCACGCGCCACGCCTTCGGCGACAGTGCCGAAGCCGGAAGCCTGCTTCAGGAAGGCACCGTTTTCAGCAGCAGCATGGATCGGAACGAGCTCCGTCAGCTTCTGGAATTCCGGATTTTTGGCGGCATCCTTGCTGGCCGGGATATTGCCGATGCGGGCAGCGTAAGAGACCTGCGTTTCGACAGAGCCGATCTCCATCAGCGCCTTCTTGGCAAGTTCCACATTGGCAGACTTAGAGTTGACGGCCCACGGAGCAGCAAGGTTGGCAAGCACGTACTGACCGCCGCTCTGGCCCGGGACCGTCCATGTGCCGACGATCTTGGTCACGTCGGGGATCGGATTCTTGCTCTCACGACCCCAGTCGAAAATGTAGCACCAGGAACCGCAGGTGGTGGCGGCAAGCTTGCCGGCCGGGAACATTTCGTACTTCGGTACAACCCACGGCTCCGGTCCGAGTAGCGGCTGCACCGGCATCAGATCCTTGTCGATCAGCGTCTTGTAAACGTTGAAGACATCCTTCACGCCTTCGCCGTTCAGATCGAGCTTGCCGTCGGCATCGACGAGCTGCGGCGTCTTGGAGCCGACGATCAGGTGCTGGAAGCCTTCATCGAAGGCGCCGCTGCCCCAGGATACACCGGCCGGAAAGAGCAGACCGTAAGAGCCGGTCTTCTGCTTGACTTCGGCTGCGCGGTCGAGCAGCTCCTGCCAGGTCTTCGGCTGTTCCGTCGAGATGCCGGCCTTTTCGAGGACGTCCTTGCGGTAATAGATTTCCTGAATGCCGAGCATGAACGGCATCACATAGGTTTCGCCATCGGGGCTGACAGCGAGCTGCTTGGCGACGTCATAGAGATTGGCGTAGCCGTCCCAGGCCTTGAATTCGCTGGTGATCGGCGCGAGGTAGCCGGCTTCCACCATATCGGCAACGGCGGCCGTCGTCGGAATGGAGAAGAGATCGGGTGCATTACCTGCACCAAGCTCGGTCAACAGCTTGGTGAGATAGTCCTTATCGGGCGCCGGATATTCGACGACCTCGATGGTTACGCCGTATTTTTTCTCGATCCGCTCGACGGTCGACTTCATGGCGTCGATGCCGGCCTGACCGTGATTGGCGATACGGATTGTTTCAGCATGGGCCAGCGTCGAAACAGCGCTGAGCAGGATGGCGCACAGGCCACCGATAACCGTCTTCTTCAACGGAAGTCCTCCCTTTTTTAGAGCAACGGCGCCCTCCAGCACCGGTGAAGAAAATGTACACGCATTCTAGATAGTGACAAGGTGATTTTTAGAACCCTGTTCAATGCAAATTTATACTATTGATTTTATTATATAATTTATAGCTTGCCTCAGGCGTTTCGTTTGTGTAATCGTTTGCACAACAATATCAGGGAGGACTTCGATGTTTCGAAAATTGCGGCTCGGCGTCATCGGCGCCGGCTTGAAAGCGGCTGAATATGCCCATAGCTGGGCGAAGATGCCGGAAATCGAATTCGCGGCCGTGGCCGACACGACGGAATCTTCCCGCAAACGCCTCATTGACGTTTGCACGGCAGCTGGCACGGGTGAGCCGAAGAGCTTCGAGGACTATCGCGACATGCTCGCCCAATGCCGCGATGAGCTCGATATCGTCTACGTCTCCACCCCGCACGCCTTTCATGCGGAGCAGGCGACGGCCGTCGCCGAAGCAGGTCTCGACCTCTTCCTCGAAAAGCCGATGGTGACCACGGTCGCCGAGGCCGAAACGCTGATCGCGGCGCAGAAGAAGAGCGGCGTCACCATCGTCACAGCTTTCCAGGGTGGGCTTTCGCCGCTGGTGCTCGATACGCGCAAGCGGGCGCTGTCAGGTGAATTCGGCGAGCTGATCGCCATATCCGGCATGATCTGGGAAAGCTGGTCTTCCAATTATGACGGCCACTGGAAACAGCAGCCGGACATCTCCGGCGGCGGTTTCATGTTCGATACCGGCGCGCACATGATGAACACCGTCTGCCTGCTCGCCAATTCCGATTTCGACTGCGTCTCCGCCTATATGAACAACCACGGCAAAAAGGTCGATATAGCCACCGCCGTTTCCGCTCGGCTGAAGAATGGCGCGCTCGCAACACTGACGGCCGCCGGCGAAGGCCCTCCCGGCTGCGCCTCCTACATCACCTTCTTCTATTCCAAGGCGATCGTGCGCATCGACGCCTGGGGCGGTTGGCGCGAAATCAGCGTTGGCCGCAACAGCGAACCGCGCGAAGAGGCCGAAATTCTCGGCAATCCCATGAAGAATTTCCTCGCTATCCGCGCCGGAACGATGGAAAATTCCGGCTCCGTTGAAATGGGTCTCAGATTCGCTAGGCTCTGGGATGCAATCAAGGAATCGGCAGCAGCCGACGGTGCACCCGTCAGGATTGCCGGATAGGCGCAGGCGATGAGCGGAACGAACAGGCGGCGGATCACTTCGAAGGAATTGGCGAAACTTGCCGGCGTCTCATCTGCGACGATCTCCCGAGCTTTTTCGCCGGATTCGAGGATCGGCAGCGCGACGCGCGACCGTATCCTCGCCGTTGCTCGCGAATATGGTTACCAGCCGAATGCGATCGCCCGCTCGCTGAACAACCAGCGCTCACGGCTCGTCGCGCTCGTCGTCAATGCAATCGGCAACCCCTGCGAAGCCGAAGAGCAGCAGCTTCTCGTCCACCGCCTGCAAGCCCGCCAGCTCCTGCCCATCCTTCTCTGCTGCGCCGATCATTCGGACCGCCTGCAACTCATGCGGCTCGCCTCGACCTATCAGGTCGATCACGTCGTCATCTTCTCCGACATGGTCTCGATGCAGGATGCCGTTGATATCTTCCACACGACGAGACCCATCATCGTTTCCTTCGAACCACTTGAGAACGAGGATGTATCCAATGTGCGTATTGATGGCTCCGTCGGCGCCGGCGAGATCATCGACAAGATCGTCGGCGACGGCAAACGGCGCTTCGCCTATCTCGCCGGCACCAAGTCGAGCTGGATCGACAAGCTTCGCCGCAAGTGGTTTGCCGACGCGCTCGCCCGGCACGGCCTTGCCTTCGAAGCGGAAGCCTTCGGCGACTATTCCTATGATTCCGGCTTCAAGGAAGCGGTTCTGCTGCTGCACCGGTCCAAGGTCGATGCAATCATCTGCGGTAATGACGTGATGGCGATCGGCGCGCGCGATGCCGCCCGCCGAGTGCTCGGCAAGAATACGCCCGAAGACATCGCTATCGTCGGCCAGGATGGTATTGCCATGGCCGGCTGGGACTGCAACGACCTGACGACACTGAGCCTCGACCATGCCGCCTTCATGGACGCCGTCGTCGAGGTGATCGAGCGCCACGAGGCCGGCGACGAAGGTCCGCACAGCATCACGCTTACCTGCACGCCCCGCTGGGGTTCGACCGCCTGAGGGTCGGTAAAGTCATTCGTTTCGAGGAGGAATACCGATGATCACCCGTTCACGCGCCGCCGCAGCGCGCTGCCTTTCCCCTGCCGCCGGCGGAGAGGCTTGAGATGCGCTCAATCGTTTCCTTGAATGAATCCTGGAGCTTCCACGAAGGCTTCGGTCAGCGCCTGACCGAGACTTTCGATGGCGATCATATGGTCAGTCTGCCGCACACGGCCGTAGAGCTGCCCTTCAATTATTTCGACGAGAAGCGTTATCAGCGCGCCTTCACCTATCAGAAGGTTCTGCGCTGGCTGCCGGAATTCGAGGGCCGCGAAGTTTCCATCGTCTTCGATGGCGCTATGGCCGATAGCGTCGTCTATCTGAACGGTGAAGAGATCATTGCCCACAAGGACGGTTACACGCCCTTCGAGGCTCGTCTCACCGGCAAGCTGCTTAGGGGCGACAACCTGATCACAGTCAAGATCGACGGCAGCGAGAACCCCGCCATCCCGCCTTTCGGCGGTCGTATCGATTATCTCACCTATGCCGGTATCTATCGCGATGTCTGGCTGAAGGTCACCGACAAGGTTTCGATCCGCAATCTCAAGATCGAGACCCACGACGTGTTGTCCGACGTGAAATCGGCAACAGTCCGCGTCGATATCGCCAACCCCCAGAGCCTGACCTATGCGGCGACCGTGACGGCCTCGCTGAAGGATGCAAGCGGCACCGTGCTTGCAAGTGCCGCCGGCGAAACGATCGGTTCCGTGACGACACTCTCCTTCGGCGGACTGACCGGCATCGAACTCTGGGACCTTTCTAACCCGGCGCTTTACGAAATCTCGGTCGATCTCAGGACCGAACACGGTTCTGACAGAACCTCCGCCCATTTCGGCTTCCGTACCGCCAAATTCACGCCGGAAGGCTTCCTCCTCAACGGCGTTCCCGTGAAACTTCGTGGCCTCAACCGCCATCAGGCCTTTCCCTATGTCGGTTATGCCGCCGGCCGCTCTGCCCAGGAGCGCGACGCCGAGATCATGAAGAAAGTCCTGAAATGCAACATCGTGCGCACCTCGCACTATCCTCAGTCGAAATGGTTCCTCGACCAGTGCGACCGGATCGGCCTGCTCGTGTTCGAAGAAATCCCCGGCTGGCAGCATATCGGCGATCTCGACTGGCAGAACGAGTCAATCGAAAACGTCCGCCGTATGATCGAACGCGACTGGAACCATCCGTCGATCGTCATTTGGGGCGTGCGCATCAACGAGTCGCTCGATAGCCACGATTTCTACACCGCAACCAACAGGCTGGCCCACGAGCTCGATTCCACCCGCCAGACCGGCGGCGTTCGTTACCTCACCGAAAGCGAACTGCTGGAAGACGTTTATACGATGAACGACTTTATCCTCGGCAACGAGGAGCTGCCCGGCGCCAACCGCCCACGCACGGCGCTCCGCAGTCAGCAGGAAGTTACCGGCTTGTCCTACAAGGTTCCCTATATCATCACCGAGTTCAACGGCCACATGCATCCGACCAAGATGTATGATGCAGAGCAGCGCCAGGCCGAGCATGTGCGTCGCCATCTGGAAGTGCTGAATGCCGCCTATGGCGATCCAGATATTTCAGGTGCCATCGGCTGGTGCATGTTCGATTACAATACGCATAAGGATTTTGGCTCCGGTGACCGCATCTGCTATCACGGCGTCATGGACATGTTCCGCGAGCCGAAATTCGCAGCCTATGTCTATGCCAGCCAGTGCGACCCTTCCGATGAAATCATCATGAAGCCGGTCACCTTCTGGGCGCGCGGCGAACGCAGCATCGGCGGCGTCTTGCCGCTGATTATCCTCACCAATTGCGACGAGGTGGAGCTGAAATACGGCTCGCTGACGAAGCGCATCGGTCCGGATCGCGAAAATTATCCGCACCTGCCGCATCCGCCGATCGTGCTGGATCATCGCCACTTCACCCAGGACGAACTCGGCCGTTGGGGTCTGGAATGGATCGACGGCGAATTCACCGGCTTCATCAATGGAGAGCCGGTCGCCACACTGACGCTCGCAGCCGATCCCCTGCCAACAACGCTCGAAGTCGCGCCCGACAGTACTACGCTGAAGGCTCGCGAACGTGATACGACCCGCGTCGTCATCCGGGCGCTCGATCAGCGCGGCCAGCGCCTGCCCTTCCTGAACGATGTCGTCACGCTGAAGGTCAACGGCCCGGCCAAGATCATCGGTCCGACGAGTGTTCCGCTGCAAGGCGGCACGGCTGGCTTCTGGCTGGAGGCAACGGGCCTGACGGGCGAAATCACGGTGGAAACGGCGTCCAGCCACTTCACGACCGTTAGCATTTCCGTAGCTGCCGTCTGACGACTTTTACGCGATCCTGAGCTGGCTGGACGGATCGAAGAACACCGCCTTGTCGAGATTGAAGGCCAGGCGCGTATTCTGGCCGGGCATGATACCGGCGTCGGCGCCAAGGCGGGCCACGACCGATTTGCCGCCGAGCTTGGTGACGGCGAAGGTGTCGGAACCGGCCGGTTCCACGACCTCGATGGCACAGTCGCCATGGACGACCGACTTCGCCTTCCGGTCAGCCCCGTCAATATCCGTCAGCGCTTCGGGGCGGATGCCGAAAATTACCTGCTTGCCGGCATAACCGGTCAGGCTGTTATTGCCCGAATTGACTGGCAGCTTCAACGGCTCGCCATTCGGCCGCTCCAGCGATACCTGTAGCCCGCCGGCGCCGTTCTCAACGGTTGCATTGAGCAGGTTCATGGCCGGCGATCCCATGAAATCGGCAACGAAGACATTGGCCGGACTGTTGTAGATCTCTGCCGGCGTGCCGAATTGCTGCAGCACGCCATCCCTCAGGACAGCGATCTTCGTCGCCAGCGTCATCGCCTCGATCTGGTCATGCGTGACGTAAACGATCGTCGTCCCCATGCGTTGGTGCAGGCGCTTGATTTCCGTGCGCATGTCGACGCGCAGCTTCGCATCCAGGTTGGAGAGCGGCTCGTCGAACAGGAAGACCTGCGGATTGCGCACCAGCGCACGACCCATCGCAACGCGCTGACGCTGGCCGCCTGATAATTGTGAGGGCTTGCGATCGAGCAGATGGCCGATCTGCAGCATGTCGGAGACCTGCTTGATCGCCTTTTCGCGCTCCTCCTTCGGCACGCCGCGGATTTCCATGCCGAAAGCGATGTTGCCGGCAACCGTCATGTTCGGATAGAGCGCATAGCTCTGGAACACCATGGCGATATCGCGCTTGGAAGGATGCAGATTATTGATGGCGCGGCCATCGATGCGGATTTCGCCTGATGTGATCGCTTCAAGCCCGGCGATCGTATTCAGCAGCGTTGACTTGCCGCAGCCGGAAGGGCCGACTAGCACAAGGAAGCCACCCTTTTCGAGCTCCAGATCGATCCCCTTGAGAATGTCGACGGCGCCGAAGCGCTTTTTGAGACCGGAGATTTCGAGGAAAGCCATGGATCACCCTTTGACGGCGCCCGCCATTAGACCGCGCACGAAATAGCGGCCGGCGAGGATATAGACGATGAGCGTAGGAACAGCCGCGATCATCGCCGCAGCCATGTTGACATTGTATTCGACCACGCCGGTCGAAGTGTTGACGACATTGTTGAGTGCCACTGTCATAGGCATGGAATCGCCCGTGCCGGCATAGGCCGAGGCAAAAAGGAAATCGTTCCAGATATTGGTGAACTGGTAGATGACCGTCACCACGATGATCGGCAGCGAATTCGGCAGCATGATGCGGCGGAAGATTTGAAAGAAGCTCGCGCCATCGACCTGCGCCGCCTTCACCAGTTCCGTCGGAAAGGCCTCGTAGAAATTGCGGAAGAACAGCGTCGTGAAGCCGAGACCATAGACGACATGCACGAAGACGAGATTGACGGTCGAATTGCCGAAACCGAAGCTCAGCCCCGTGGCATTCTGCAGCGTGGTGCCGAAACGGCCGAGCGCGCCGAGAATGGTTGCCATCGGCAGCAGCACCGACTGGAACGGGATGAAGCAGGCAAAGAGCATCAGCGCGAAAACCAGTGTATGGCCGGGAAACCGCCACTTGGTCAGCACATAGCCATTGAGCGCGCCGAGAATGGTCGAGATGGCAACTGCCGGCACGACCATCTTGATCGAGTTCCAGAAATAGCCCTTGATGCCAGCGCAGGTGAGGCCTACGCAGGCTTCGCCCCAAGCCTTAAACCAAGGATCAAATGTCGGCGCCTGCGGCAAGGCGAGCATATTGCCATTCTGGATCTCGTCCATCGTTTTGAACGAGGTCGTCAGCATGACGAAGAGCGGCATCAGATAGAGAACGGCAAAGATCAGTAGCAGGCCGTAGATGATGATGCGACCGATCCAGCGGCCGCTATTGCCGCCTTGCGAGGTTGTGATCTCGGAAGAAGTAATGCTGCTCATCGCGCCTTCTCCCTCAGTTCGGAATAGAGATAGGGGACGATGATCGCCGAGATGGTCATCAGCATGATGATCGCGCTTGCAGAACCCACAGCCATTTCATTCCGCTTGAATGTGTATTCGTACATGAAGTTGGACGGCAGCCATGCCGAGCCACCCGGCCCACCCGATGTCAGCGCGACCACAAGGTCGTAGGACTTGATCGCCATATGGGCGAGCACGATGAAAGCGGACAGGAAGATCGGCCGCAGCATCGGAATGACGATGCGCCGGTACATCTGGAAGGGCGATGCGCCATCGATCTGCGCCGCCTTCATGATCTCGCCGTCGATACCGCGCAGGCCCGCGAGGAACATTGCCATGACGAAACCGGAGGCCTGCCAGACACCGGCGATGACGACGGTGTAGATGACGAAGTCCTTGTTCTTGATCCAGTCGAAATGGAAGCTCGTCCAACCGAATTGATGCAGCGTCTGCTCGAGCCCGAGGCCCGGATCGAGGAACCACTTCCAGGCGACGCCTGTCACGATGAAAGAGAGCGCCATCGGATAGAGGAAGATCGGCCGCAATATACCTTCACCACGGATCTTCTGGTCGAGAAGGATCGCCAGCAGCAGGCCAAGCCCTAGGCAGATGAAAATATAGAGAAAACCGAATATCCCCATATTGGTGATTGACGTGTACCAGGAGGACGGTGGATCGCTCTCGAAGGTCCAGCGCCAGAGCCGCTCGTAGGCGCGCGTGCCGGTCAGCACATAGGACGGAAAAGTCTTGGAATTTGTGAAGGAGAGATAGGCCGTCCAGACGATGAAGCCATAGACGAAGATCACTGTGATGAGGAAACTTGGCGCCAGGACGATCTTCGGCAGCGCATCCTGCAAGCGGCCGCGAATGGACGTGCGGCTTGAAGACTTCGACGTCAGGACCGGATCCGTGGTCGCAACTGTGGTCATGTGATCATCTCCTCCCCGCATCGCGGGGGCTGCGGCTTTCCCGCAAGAGTGCGGGAAAGCCTTGCTCGATGGGAATTAACGGGCGTCGTTGATGGCCGCGACGAGCTGGGTCACGGCTTCGTCGGAGGTCTTGATCTGACCATGGACGAACTTCGAGATAACGTCCTTATAGGCATTTGCGATAGCCGGCGGAGCACCGTAACCTTGCGCCAGCGAGCCGAACAGCGTGCCGCCTGCGTTGGCAGCCTTCAGGTCGGCGATGCCCTTCTTGCCGCAAGCGTCGAAATCCTTATCCGAAACGTCGGTACGGGCCGGAACCGAACCCTTGACGACGTTGAAGGCGGACTGGAAGCTCTTCGACAGTGTAGCCTTGGCGAGCGCCACCTGAGCGGCCTTGCGGTCGTCAGGCACATTGAACATGCCGAACATGTCCGAGTTGTAAATCACGCTGCCGTCGGTGCCGGGGAAGCGATAGCACAGGAAGTCGGTGTCCGGCTTTTTCTTGGCGGCAACGAATTCACCCTTCGCCCAGTCACCCATGACCTGCACGAGAGCGTCGCCCTTGATGACCATGGCGGTCGCAAGATTCCAGTCGCGGCCCGAGAAGTTCGGATCGACATACTTGATGATCTTGGCGAGGTTATCGAACGACTTCTTCATCGTGTCGGACTTCAGGGAGTCCTCGTCGAGGTCGTTCATGGCCTTCTTGTAGAATTCCGGGCCGCCGGTCGATAACACGATGGAGTCGAACATCGTGGCTTCCTGCCAGTTCTGACCGCCGAGTGCGAGCGGGGTGACGCCGGCTGCCTTTGCCTTGTCGAGCAGCGCGATCAGGTCGTCGAAGGTCTTCGGCTGCTTGCCGCCGATCTTGTCCATGACGGACTTATTGATCCACAGCCAGTTGACGGAGTGAACGTTGACGGGGGCTGCGACCCACTTGCCGTCATAGACGGAAAATTTCTGCAGTGCTGCCGGAACGGCCTTGTCCCAGCCTTCCTTCTTCGCCGTCTCGGTCAGGTCGCCCATGACGCCTGCCTGAGCGTAGTCGAGCACCGTGTAACCGAGCATCTGCGAAGCGGTCGGATAGGTGCCGGCCGCAACCATTGCCTTCAGCGCCGTCATGGCAGCATCACCGCCGCCGCCGGCCACCGGCACGTCCTTCCAAGCAAAACCTTCTTTGGCAAGGTCCTGCTTCAGCACATTGAGCGCTGCGGCTTCACCGCCCGACGTCCACCAGTGAAGCATCTGAACTTCCTTGACGTCGGCCGCATGGGCACTGCCGAAACCAGCCATCATCACGACAGCAAGAGCTGCCGAGCTCAAAAACTTGCGCATGAATATCCTCCCGTTCGTGAGTGGCGGCGAGACCCTCCTCAGCCGCCCCGATGTCTCCCGCCGCAAAGGCGATCAAACACCACACCGCACCTCCCAGTGCGGTTAACAATTTAAAACGTTATAAACGGTGTCGCGTCAAGCCCTTACTCGACTCCCGAGAAAAATATGATTTACTCTATAACGGTTGATTTTGTTGCGATTTCTCAGATTGCCTAAGAAGTTGTAAAAATTTAAATCGTTTGCATTGATCGATTGCATGCCGGTTTCATCGTGTTATGGTAGCCGCGATCCAGCACGGAATGTCCTCAGTGACCGAATCGTCCCAATTGCAACGCGTTGAAAATCCGGATGGCGCGCAAAAACGCGGCAAGCCGACATTACGCACCATCGCAACTTTGACCGGACTTGCGGTAACGACGGTTTCGCGTGCGCTCAGCGACGCGCCGCAAATATCGGTCGAGACTCGGGAACGCGTCCATCGCATCGCCCGAGAGATCGGCTACCTGCCGGACCGTGCCGCTCAGCGCCTGAAGACGGGCCGCACCAATGTCATCAGCATCTTGCTCGATCCGCATCAGGAAGTCGTCGGCTTCGGCACCGCCATCATGTACGGCATCGCCAAGGTGCTGAAGGAAACCTCCTATCACCTCGTTGTCGCCCCGAACTTCCTGTCGACGACGGATCTCGAAGCGGCGGAATATATCGTCCGCAACAATTTCGCCGACGGCCTGATCTTCACACGGACCGAACCATTCGATGCGCGGGTGCGGATGCTGCAGGAAGTGGGATTTCCCTTCGTATCGCATGGCCGTACAGAGTTTTCCACGCCGCATCCTTATGTCGATTATGACAATTATGCCTTTGCCTATGAGGCCACGCGGCGCCTGATCGCCAAGGGCAGGAAGAAAGTCACGGTCGTCATGCCGCCGAGGCGGCTGACCTTCAGCCAGCACATTCTCCATGGCTTCATGACTGCCGTGCGCGAGGCCGGTGTCGCCTACGAAATAACGGAAGCGGTCACACTCGATTCACCGGCCAATGAACTCAGGGATTTCTTCCGCGCACGTGCCGCCGCACCCGATGTTCCCGACGGCTTTGTCTGCCCGGGCGAAGTTTCCGCGCTGGCACTCGTCACCGCCATGAGCGATACTGGCTTCGTCCTGGCCGAGGACTACGATATTGTCGCCAAGGAAACATCACGTCTCCTGACCCACCTGCAGCCGAAGATCGAAACCATTTACGAGGATCTGGTCGAGGCGGGGGAACATCTCGGTCACATGCTTCTTCAGCGTATCAATAATCCGGCGGCGGAAAACCAGGGCCTGCTCCTGCCACCGCAGATCAATTTCCCGGTGACCTAAGCCGCGTCACGACCGTCTATCGGCGTCTCGCGAAACGCGAAGACTTCCACCGGCTCTCCAAGCCCGCGCAACGGGAACATGCCAAGATTATCCATCTCTTCCGTGCAGGTTGCCATCTCGACGAAAGCGCGAGACAGCAGCACTGGCCGCTTGACCTCCTTCGTCAGGCTCTCGAGCCGCGAGGCAACATTGACCGCCGGTCCGATGACCGTGAAATCCAGCCGCCGACGCGAACCGATATTGCCATACATGACGTCGCCGACGTGGACGCCCACGCCGTAACGCAAGGGATCACGCCCCAGACGCTGATGTTGGTCATTCAGCTTCGCCATCGCCGCCTGCCCTTCACGGATCGCCGTCAGCAGATCGTGACAGGCCGAAGGTTTTGTCAGCGGAAAGATGGCAAGCAGGCCATCGCCCATGAATTTCAGGATCTCGCCGCCATTGCGCTCGATCGGATCGGATATAGCGTCGAAATAATCGTTGAGCAGATGGATAACATCATCGCGTGGCCAAAGATCGGAGATCGCCGTAAAGTCGCGCAGGTCGCAAATCATGATTGCCGCGCCGACGGTCGAGCCGCTGCCACGGGTGATGACGCCGGATAGGATTTGCTCGCTCGCATGCGGCCCCACATATGTCTGCAGCAGCGTACGCGCCATGATGTTCTTGAGCCGGATCTCGCTGACGAGAGTGAGAGCCGGCAGCAGATCGCGCAGGAAATCCACGTGTTCGCCGGTAAACCCCCCAGGCCTATTTGTGGCGAACGTAACAACGTGGCGCTTGTCGAACGTATGATCGATCGGCCAGGCGATATATTCGGAATAGCCGTCGTCGCGCAGTTCCTGGTAAAAGGGATAGTCGTCGCCCTCCCACAAATCGTCCAGGTTCTTCCGCACCTCGTTGGCGCCGTTATGGATCTCATTGACCGGGCTGTTGAGGAATTGCGGCGTGGTTTCCACCCCGTAGGCAAAGGTGTTGATCTTTGCCTCTTCCATACCTTCCACCCACAGGATGCGGGCGCCGATCCACTGCGGATGATTGGTGCGAAAATGCAGGCTGGAACGGTTCACCGGTACGCCCGCTGCCAGCAGCCGTTTGCACATCTCCACCAGGATATTGTCGATGAAACGCTCGCTGCGGGTCTCGTTGATCAGCCAATCGAGAATTCGGCGCCTGCGGATTGGCCAGACGCCTTCGGCAGCTTCGCCTGCCGGATCAATCGTTTCGAAAGAGGGCCTCATGAAAAACTCCCGCTACGCGACATTCAACGAACACATCGGGCTGAATGTGGGCGATAGCGGGCCGAATGATAAGAGGCTTCGTAAAGATAAACCTTAGAAATCCCAGTCTTCGTCTTCGGTCGCCACCGCCTTGCCGATGACATAGGACGAGCCGGAACCCGAGAAGAAGTCGTGGTTTTCGTCGGCATTGGGCGAGAGCGCAGACAGGATCGCGGGATTGACCTTACAGGCGTCTGCCGGAAACAGTGCCTCATAGCCAAGGTTCATCAGCGCCTTGTTGGCGTTGTAGTGCAGGAACTTCTTGACGTCTTCAGTCAGCCCGACGCCGTCATAGAGCGCCTCGGTATATTTCGCTTCATTGTCGTAGAGTTCGAGCAGCAAATCGAAAGCGAAATCCTTGATCTCCTGCCGGCCCTCGTCGGAGAGCCGCTCGAGTCCGCGCTGAAACTTGTAGCCGATATAATAGCCGTGCACGGCCTCGTCGCGGATGATGAGGCGGATCATGTCGGCCGTGTTGGTGAGCTTGGCCCGGCTCGACCAGTACATCGGCAGATAGAAGCCGGAATAGAAGAGAAAGCTCTCGAGGAAGACGCTCGCGGCCTTTTTCTTCAGCGGATCGCCCGAAGCGTAGTGCTCCATGATCAGCGTGGCTTTGCGCTGCAGGAACTCATTCTCCTCCGACCAGCGATAGGCATCATCGACATCGGGCGTCAGGCAGAGCGTCGAGAAGATCGAGGAATAGGAGCGCGCATGCACCGCCTCCATGAAGGAGATGTTGGAGAGCACCGCTTCCTCATGCGGGGTCACCGCATCCGCCATCAGTTTGACGGCGCCGACACCATTCTGGATCGTGTCGAGCAACGTCAGCCCGGTGAAAACCCGGATCGTCAATTGCTGGTCCGCCGGCGTCAATGTCGCCCAGGAGGGAATATCGTTCGAAAGCGGCACCTTTTCCGGCAGCCAGAAATTGCCAGTGAGGCGGTTCCAGACTTCGAGATCCTTGTCATCCTCGATGCGGTTCCAGTTGATGGCGCGCACGCGGCTGACCGGCTTGAATTGCATATTCATCATTATCTCCGGTCGGTTAGAGCGTACACGAAACGCAGCCCTGCACCTCGGTGCCGGACAGCGCCATCTGACGAAGGCGGACGTAGTAGATCGTCTTGATGCCCTTCTTCCAGGCATAGATCTGGGCGCGGTTGATATCGCGCGTCGTCGCCGTGTCGCGGAAGAACAGCGTCAGCGACAGGCCCTGGTCGACATGCTGGGTGGCGGCCGCATAGGTATCGATGATCTTTTCCGGCCCAATCTCGTAGGCGTCCTCGTAGTAATCGAGATTGTCATTGGTCATGAACGGCGCCGGATAGTAGACACGGCCGATCTTGCCTTCCTTGCGGATCTCGATCTTCGAGACGATCGGATGGATCGAGGAGGTCGAGTGATTGATGTAAGAGATCGAGCCGGTCGGCGGCACCGCCTGCAGGTTCTGGTTATAGAGACCCGACGCCATGACCGCCTTCTTCAGTTCGAGCCAGTCTCCCTGCGTGGGGATATGGATACCGGCATCGTCGAACAGCGCCAGCACCTTCCCGGTCGCCGGCTTCCAATCCTGCGCGGTATATTTGTCGAAATATTCACCCGAGGCATATTTCGAATTCTCGAAGCCCTTGAAGCTCGCACCGCGCTCGACCGCCAGGCGGTTGGAGGCGCGCAGCGCGTGATAGGTGACCGTGTAGAAATAGATATTGGTGAAATCGACGCCCTCTTCCGAACCGTAATGAATACGCTCGCGGGCGAGATAACCATGCAGGTTCATTTGGCCGAGGCCAATCGCGTGGCTGTCGTCATTGCCCTTCTCGATCGACGGTACCGAGGAGATATGGCTCATATCGGATACGGCCGTCAGCGCGCGGATCGAGGTTTCGATCGTCTTGCCGAAATCTGATGAATCCATCGCCATGGCAATGTTCAGCGAGCCGAGATTGCAGGAAATATCCTTGCCCATCGCCTTGTAGGAAAGGTCGTCGTTGAATTCGCTCGCCTCGCTCACCTGCAGGATTTCCGAGCAGAGATTGCTCATACTGATGCGGCCAGCAATCGGATTTGCCCGGTTCACCGTGTCTTCGAACATGATGTAGGGATAGCCGCTCTCGAACTGGATTTCGGCAATGACCTGGAAGAATTCGCGCGCCTTGATCTTCTTCTTGGTGATGCGGGCATCCGCCACCATCTCGCGATACTTTTCCGTCACCGAAATCTCGGTGAAGGGCACGCCATAGACCCGCTCCACGTCATAGGGCGAAAAGAGGTACATATCCTCGTTGTTCTTGGCGAGCTCAAAGGTGATATCGGGCACGACGACGCCGAGCGACAGCGTCTTGATGCGGATCTTCTCGTCGGCATTTTCGCGCTTGGTATCGAGAAATCGCATGATGTCGGGGTGATGGGCGTTGAGATAGACCGCACCCGCGCCCTGCCGGGCACCGAGCTGGTTGGCATAGGAGAACGAGTCTTCAAGTAGCTTCATGACGGGGATGATGCCGGAGGACTGGTTCTCGATCTGCTTGATCGGCGCACCCGCCTCGCGAATGTTCGTCAAGGACAGCGCCACGCCGCCGCCGCGCTTGGAAAGCTGCAGCGCCGAATTGATGGAGCGGCCGATCGATTCCATATTGTCTTCGACACGCAGCAGAAAGCAGGAGACGAGCTCGCCGCGCTGCTTCTTGCCGGCATTCAGAAAGGTCGGCGTTGCCGGCTGGAAACGGCCGGTGATAATCTCTTCCATCAGATCGCGAGCAAGCTGTTCATTGCCTCTGGCAAGCGCCAACGCCACCATGCAGATGCGGTCTTCGTAGCGCTCGAGATAGCGCTTCCCGTCAAAGGTCTTCAGCGTATAGCTGGTGTAATATTTGAAGGCGCCGAGGAAAGTGGGGAAACGGAACTTCTTGGCATAGGCCTGATCGAACAGGTCGCGGATGAAATTGAAGGAATACTGGTCGAGCACTTCCTGCTCGTAATAGCCTTCCGTGACCAGATAATCGAGCTTCTCCCGGAGGTTATGGAAGAACACCGTGTTCTGGTTCACATGCTGCAGGAAATACTGCTTGGCCGCCATGCGGTCCTTGTCGAGCTGGATCTTGCCCTCGTCGTCATAGAGGTTCAGCATCGCGTTCAGCGCATGATAATCCAGCGCTTCCATTGCCTTTACCGGCTTTGCACTCGCATCCCGCGTCAGATTTGTTCCCGTGTCCAAAATCGTCCCATCCCGTCTTTGACATTGGCGACATCCTCGGCAGTGCCCAGAAGCTCGAACCGATAGAGGTACGGCACCTGACACTTCCGCGAGATCACGTCGCCGGCAAGCCCGTAAGTCTCGCCGAAATTGCTGTTTCCCGCAGCAATCACGCCGCGGATGTTGGAGCGGTTATCCGCATCGTTGAGGAAACGGATCACCTGCTTGGGCACAGCGCCCTTGCCGCCGTCCCCGCAATAGGTGGGCGAGATCAGCACGTAGGGCTCGCGGATTTGGATATTTTCAGCGCCGAGGGGAATGCGCGCCGCGCGCAGTCCCAGTTTCTCGACGAAACGATGGGTATTTTCAGATCGGCTGGAATAATAGACGATCAGGCCCATCGCTCTTCTCCATTCAGGAGAGTGCGCTGATCATGTCGGGACGGAAACCCGCCCAGTGGCTCTCGCCGGCAACGACGACCGGGACTTGCATGTACCCCATGCCGCGCACGCGATCGAGCGCGTCTGCATCCTCGGAAATATCGATGATTTCATAGTCTACGCCCAGACGGTCGAGGGCGCGGTAGGTAGCTGTGCACTGAACGCAGGCAGGCTTGCTGTAAACGGTAACGCTCATCATGTCCCTCGTGATATCAATGGATTACGGACGCAATACTGGGATCGGGCGCCTTGCGGCGTCCGAGGCAACGTTTGATATTGATCTGATAAAGTTGGCGCTTTACACGCCGAACACCCTTCCATGCAGGATCTGCGCGGGCGGCGGTTTTGATGCCCTCGACATGACTTCAACCCCTAAGTGTTCATCGGGCATTCCGGGGCAGCGCTGCAAGCGTGGATTTGATCCGCCTGCATAATACGCGACCTTCCGGACACCCCGCCCGTGGACTTTTTGTTCAAGGCAGGTCTCCTGACTCGCGGGTCGAAGCACCCTGCCCCAGTCTTCCCAAAGCTTCATGCCTCAGTGACCTGAAATCGGACAGTTGCTCGCCGCTTACAGTTGCGGGGGCAGCTCCGGCCTTGTCGCGCCGTCATGGCGAAACGCACCGTATTCCCATCTTAGCCCCTAATCCTTGCGAATCAGGAGAACCTTGAACGCTATATGTAGTAGCCCAATGAGAAGGAACGATCAACGGCTTGTTGTGCCTTCCCTTGCGTCAGGTACTAGATAAAGGTCCGATCATGGTTAACAGTGGATTAATCAAGCCATGTCTAATGCCATTTGGGGATTAAGGAGAGCCGAAGTCTTGTCGGCCCTCCGTTTTCCTACCGCCGAATCGGTGCGGCTGCCCGAAGCGCCTTGGCAGCGGCAACCATGTTGACGAGTGCCGGGCGCACCTCATCCCATTTGCGGGTCTTCAGGCCGCAATCGGGATTGATCCAGAGCTGCCCATCCGTCAGCCATTCACGCGCCAGCGTCAAAAGCTCCGTCATCTCGTCGACGTCGGGAACGCGCGGCGAATGGATATCATAGACACCTGGACCGATCTCGTTCGGGTATTTGTAGCTTCGGAAAGCTTCCAGCAATTCCATCTTGGAACGAGAGGTTTCGATGGAAATCACATCCGCATCCATCGCCGCAATGGCATCGATGATCTGGTTGAACTCCGAGTAGCACATATGCGTATGGATCTGCGTTTCGTCGGCAACACCGGACGCGCAGAGGTGGAAGCTTTCGACCGCCCAGCCGAGATAGGCATTCCAGTCCGCCTTGCGCAGCGGCAGGCCTTCACGAAGCGCGGCCTCGTCGATCTGGATCATCGCCGCACCGGCCTTTTCGAGATCGAGCACCTCATCGAGGATCGCCAGCGCAATCTGCCGGCTGACATCCGCACGGGAGAGATCGTCGCGCACGAAGGACCAGTTGAGGATCGTCACTGGACCGGTCAGCATACCCTTGACCGGCTTTTCCGTCAGCGACTGCGCGTAACGCCACCACTCCACGGTCATCGGTTTCGGCCGAGAAACATCGCCGAAGATGATCGGCGGGCGAACATAGCGCGAGCCATAGCTCTGCACCCAGGCATGTTGCGTGAAGGCGAAGCCGGAAAGCTGCTCGCCGAAATACTGCACCATGTCATTGCGTTCGAACTCGCCGTGGACGAGCACGTCGAGGCCTATTTCCTCCTGCCAGCGGATCGCAGCCTTCGTCTCCTTTTTCAGAAAGGCATCATACTCCGTCTCGCTGATGATGCCTTTGTTGAATGCAGAGCGAGATTTGCGCACATCCGACGTCTGCGGGAAGGAGCCGATCGTCGTCGTCGGGAAGAGCGGCAGGCGAAGCTTGCGCTCCTGCAGGCCGGTCCGCTCAGCAAAGGCGCTGGCCCGCCTCGTCATCACCTCGTCGATCGCACCGACCCGCTGCCTGACTTTCCGATCATGCACACGGGGGGATGCAGCACGCGAAACAACGGCCTGCGAGGCCGCCGCGATCACCTCAGAAGCCTTGCTGGCGTCGCCGAGCACTGCAAGTTCGCCAAGCTTCTGGGTGGCGAAAGCGAGCCACGACTTCAGCTCCTCATCCAGTCCGGTTTCCAATTCCAGATCGATCGGCACATGCAGCAGCGAGCAGGATGGCGCAATCTGCAGCCGATCCGCGCCGAAACGCTGAAGGAGCGGCTCGATTATTTTCAGGATCGCGGCCAAGTCCGCCTTCCAGATATTGCGTCCGTCAATGACGCCAAGCGACAGCGTCAGGTCGGCGGGCGCCTTAAGAAAGGCATCGATCTGCTGCGGAGCGCGAACGAGATCGACGTGCAGGCCGGCAACCGGCAATGCAAGCGCCGTCGGCAGGTTGTCGCCGATTTCGCCGAAATAGGTGGCGAGCATGATCTTCAGGTTCGGCACAAGCTCATGCAGCGCGCAGTAGACATGCTGCAGTGCTTCCTGTTCTTCTCTTGAAAGATCGAGCACGAGGCATGGCTCGTCGATCTCCACCCAATCGGCACCTGCAGCACTCAGTTCCGCCAACACCCGCGTATAGACTGGCAACAGGCGTTCCAACAGGCGGATCGGCACAAAACCTTCCTCGGTTCCCTTGGCGAGTTTCAGGAAAGTGACCGGACCGAGAATGACCGGCCGGGTGTGGATACCAAGCGTCTTCGCCTCGATAAAGGCATCGAGCGGCCTGTTCGCCGTCAGCGCGAAGGATTGATCGGGACCAAGTTCCGGCACCATGTAGTGATAGTTCGTGTCGAACCACTTCGTCATTTCCAGCGCTGGCGCGCCATGGCCATGATGGTGCTGATGGCCGCAATCGGCATGCGCCTCATCGCCGGTCGAGCCGCGCGCCATGGCAAAATAGGTATCGAGTGAAACAGGCCCGCCTTTCCAGCCATAGGCCGAAGGAATGGCGCCGACCATGACGGCCGTATCGAGCACATGATCATAAAGCGAGAAGTCATTGGAGGGGATGATCTTGATCCCCCTCTTTTTCTGCAGGGCCCAATTTTCCGCCCGTAGCTGCTTCGCGACGTCGAGAAGCGCACTGGCCTCGGATTTGCCGGCCCAGTAGCTTTCCAGAGCGAATTTCAGTTCGCGGTGCTTTCCGATCCTCGGAAAGCCGAGATTTGCAGTCTTGATGCTCATTTCCTTACCCCGAAGGTTATGGGCAAGGCTGCGGCGGACGCAAAAGCAGACGGACGCGGGGCGCTGTCTCGCAAAAGCGGCGCACCGGGACACCCCGCCCGTGGACGTTATCAATCGCGGCAGGTCTCCTGGCTCGCGGGTCATCAACATCGTCCAGTCTTCCCAGGCGTCTTCCCAGTGACGTCGAAGGACGGTGTCTATCCGCTTACAGTTGCGGGGGCAGCTCCGGTCTTGGCGATGGCCGCACCGAATTCCCTCTTAGCCCCGGATCGGCAGATCCAGAGAACCACGATGCGTCAAGCATGCACGTGCCGTATCCGATCGTCAAGATGATATAAAGAAATCTTTATGTCTTTATCTGAAGCAGACGGAGTGCGTTCATCGTCACCAGCACGGTTGCACCCGTATCCGCAAGAATCGCCGGCCACAGGCCGGTAATGCCGGCAATGGTGGTGATGAGGAACACCGCCTTCAGCCCGAGAGCCATGCTGATGTTCTGCATGATATTGCGCATGGTCCGCTTCGAAAGCTCGATCATGCGCGCCACATCGCCTACACGCCCATGCAGCACCGCTGCATCGGCTGTTTCCAGCGCCACATCGGTAGCGCCGCCCATGGCGATGCCGACATCGGCTGCTGCAAGTGCCGGCGCATCGTTGATGCCGTCACCGACCTTGGCGACGAAGAGCCCTTCCTTCTTTAATTCGCCGACAATGCGCTGCTTGTCCTGCGGCAGCAGCTCGCCACGCCAGTCGATACCAAGATCGCCGGCAACGGCGGCTGCCGTACGCTTGTTGTCGCCGGTCAGCATGATGGCACGCACGCCGGCCGCCTTCAGCGTCACGAGACCACTTTTTGCATCCTCGCGCGGCTCGTCGCGCATGGCGATCAAGCCGCCAGCGACGCCATCGACGAGCAACACCGAAACACTCTTGCCCACGCCGTTCAGCGCAGCGACCTGCTCGTCCTGCTCAGCATTCAGCGCCCCACGCTCGCGCGCTGCCGGCGGCGACAAAAGATCAAGCACCTCGCCACCCACCTTCCCGGTCATCCCCTTGCCGGGCAGCGCTTCGACTTCGAAAGCCGGCGGCACAGGCACGCCATCGGCCTTGGCGCGATTGAGGATGGCAAGCGCCAGCGGGTGGCTGGAGCCCTGTTCCAGGACCGCGGCGCGCGATAATACCTGCGCCTCCGAGCGACCATAGGCAATGATATCGGTCACCTGCGGCTTGCCTTCGGTCAGCGTGCCCGTCTTGTCGAAGGCGACAGCCGTCACCTTGCCGAGCGATTCCAGAACCGCCCCACCCTTCATCAGCAACCCGCGACGCGCGCCCGCCGAAAGCGAAGCGGCAATCGCCGCCGGAGTGGAGATAACAAGAGCACAAGGGCAGCCGATCAGCAGGATCGCAAGGCCCTTATAGATCCATTCGCCCCATGCCGCTCCCATCAGCAGCGGCGGCAGGACCGCGACCAGAGCCGCTACAACGACGACACCCGGCGTATAATAGCGCGAGAACCGGTCGATGAAGCGCTCGGTCGGCGCCTTCGATTCCTGGGCTTCCTCGACCAGCTTGACGACGCGGGCAATCGTATTGTCCTCGGCAGCGGCGGTGACGCGAACACGCAATGCTGCATCGCCATTGACCGTGCCGGCAAAAACGGTCTCGCCTGCACCCTTGCGCACCGGCGTGCTTTCGCCCGTCACCGGAGCCTCGTCGATAGCGCTTTCACCGGAGAGAATTGTGCCGTCGGCAGAAATCCGGTCTCCCGGCCGTACAAGAATGACGGAGCCGACCGCGAGCGTCTCCGCCGGCACCTCCTTCATCTCGCCGCCGGTTTCAAGCAGCGCATTCTTCGGCACCAGCGTCGTCAGCGACTGAATGCTGGCGCGCGCCTTGCCGGCAGCGACGCCCTCCAGCAATTCGCCGACAAGGAACAGGAAGACAACAGTGGCTGCTTCTTCCCCGGCATTGATGATGACGGCGCCGACAGCGGCAATAGTCATCAGCATTTCGATGGAAAAGGGTATCCCGGCAAGTGCTGCCATGATCGCACGCCGCGTAATCGGAACTAGCCCGACCAGCATGGCTGCGATGAAAGCATAGGAAGCGATCGCGGGCACCAGATGGCCGACAGCATAGGCTATAACGAGCGCCAGGCCGGAGAAGATCGTCAGCCGGCCCTTCTTGCTCTGCCACCATGGACCGGTCATTGGCCCGTGATCATGACCGTGCAGTCCCGCGACTTCCTCCGCACCGTGCAAATGCCCGTGATCGGAACGATCATGACCGGCATGATCGTGATCATGGCCCTCATGGGAGTGATCATGATGTTCATGTCCGGCATGGTCATGATCGTGATCATGATGCGCGTGATCGTGATTCTCCTTTGGTTCCTGAGCGGGCGCCTTGCCCATGAGCGGAGCGACGGAATATCCGAGGCCGGTCACCTTCCTCTCAATCGCCTTGAGATCGCTGCTGCCGTTGTGGTGCACCGTCATCGTGCCCGCCGTCACCGAAACAGAGACATCCTCGACGCCATCCATACGCCTTACGACCGTATCGATTTTCGTTGCGCAGGCAGCGCAATCCATGCCCCCGAGCCTGTACCGCGCCTGTGATGCTTCACTCATGATCTAAATCCTTGCTTGTAGGCTGCATCCTTCCTACATCCTCTAGCGACTAGAGGTACAAGAGGAAAATCATGAAAAAGATCACCATTGGTGAAGCCGCCCGTCAGAGCGGCGTCAAGGTGCCGACGATCCGCTATTATGAAGGTATTGGCCTCCTATCCGCGCCAAATCGCAGCGAGGGCAACCAGCGCTCGTACGAACCATCAGACCTCAATCGCCTCGCCTTCATCCGCCACGCCCGCGAGCTCGGTTTCGAGATCGATGCGATCCGCACCTTGCTTCAGCTGCAGGACGATCCGCACCAGTCCTGCGCCTCCGCCGACGCCATCGCCAAGGCGCGCCTGATCGAAGTCGAACAGCGTATCCGCAGTCTGAATGCGCTCAAGGCGGAACTCGAACAGATGGTGGAGGGGTGCGGCCATGGCCGAGTCGATCAGTGCCGGGTCATCGAGGTGCTCGCCGACCACGGCAAGTGCGTGCATCCGCATCACTGAGACTTGCGCCGGATCATCGGCCACGCCAAGAAGGCGCAATGAAGCAGAAAACAATCGCGATCATCGGCGGCGGTCCCGCAGGTTTGTCGGCCGCCGAAATATTATCGGAGAGCGGTCATGCCGTCGCCGTCTATGACGCGATGCCGACCTTCGCCCGGAAGTTCCTGCTCGCCGGCAAGTCGGGTCTCAACATCACCCATTCGGAAGACTACGACCGTTTCGCCACCCGCTTCGGCGACGCCAATGTCAGTCTCCGGCAAGCCCTCAACGCCTTCACCCCGGCCGATATCCGCGCGTGGGCAGCCGGCCTCGGCACGGAAACCTTCGTCGGCTCCTCCGGCAGAGTCTTCCCCAAGGTCATGAAAGCCTCGCCGCTTCTGCGCGCCTGGCTTTCCCGGCTGGAGCAACACGGCGTCAGCTTCTTCACCCGCCATCGCTGGATCGGCTTTGTTGAGGGCGGGCATAGTTTCGAAACGATCGGCGGACGCAAGACGATCTCCTGCGATGCCACGCTGCTTGCGCTTGGCGGCGCAAGCTACCCTCGCCTTGGCTCCGATGCGGCCTGGCTGCCGCTGCTTACCGAACGTGGTATTAAAATCGCTCCATTCCAGCCAGCCAATTGTGGCTTCGACGTCGACTGGAGCGATCCCTTCCGTGAGCGTTTTGCCGGCGAACCGCTGAAATCCGTCACGGCAACCTCCTCCGCGGGCACATTTCCCGGCGAATTCGTCATCACCAGGCACGGCATCGAGGGCAGCCTCGTCTATGCGCATGCAGCCGCTCTGCGCGATCAACTACGTGGCGAAGGCAAGGCGCCTTTGACGCTCGACCTCGCCCCCGGCCGCACGCTCGAACGTCTTTCCCGCGATCTTGCCCGCCAGGATGCGAAATCGAGCTTCTCTAACCGTCTGCGCAAAGGCGCAGGCCTCGACGGCGTGAAAGCTGCGCTCCTGCGCGAACTGACGCTGGAGACCGATCGCAACGACCCGCAGAAGCTCGCCGCCGCCATCAAGGCTCTGCCGATTCCGCTTCTGCGTCCGCGTCCGATCGCCGAGGCCATCTCGTCTGCCGGCGGCATCGCCTGGAGCGACATCGACGAACACTACATGCTAAAACATCTGCCCGGCGTCTTTGCAGCCGGAGAGATGCTGAATTGGGAAGCGCCGACAGGCGGTTATCTGCTCACAGCCTGTTTCGCCACGGGCCGTGCCGCGGCAAAAGGCATCGAAAGTTGGCTCAGCCGAAAATGAAGGCAGCCGGCGATTATTTCCGGCTTTCGGTTTTCACTTTTGCCTACGGTCATATTATCGCGATCACGACGTGTGAACCGCAGTGTTTAACTGTCTCAGATATGCGACACCCATCATCAGGCAAATTCAATCCATACAATCCGCAGTCCCGCCGGCTGATTGCAAAGCCGCCGCGTTTACATCAGAATATGCGCAAGTTCCGTGGGAGGAGCCTTATGCACGAACAATCCGCACATGCGGAGCATGTCTATACGTGCGCCCAGCAAAACTCTGCTGCGGCCAGTTCGCCGATCGTGGCTTCGTGGCGCCGATGCATGACCATGTATCAGCTTGCGCCGGAAGAAAAACGCGCACCTCTGCGTCTCACGGAGCAGGAATTCCGCCTTGCGCGGGAACAATCAGAACAATTGATGGCGGATGCTCGCGAGGAACTCGACCGTCTCTTCATGACCGTCGGCAAGGCCGGCTGCTGCCTGCTTTTAACGGATCGTAACGGCATCGCGCTGGAGCGCCGCGGCGCTGTCGGCAATGATAAGGAATTCCAGGATCTCGGTCTCTGGACAGGCTCGGTCTGGACTGAAGCCAGCATCGGCACGAACGGCATCGGCACGGCCCTCGCCGATGAGCGTTCCGTTGCCGTCTTCCGCGACCAACACTTCTTCTGCTCCAATATCAAGCTGAGCTGCACCACCGCGCCGATCCGCGATCACCGCGGGCTTCTTGCCGCCGCCCTCGACATTTCCACCTGCCGCGATGATGTCAACGAGATGACGCTCACCATTCTCTCGCAGGCCGTACGGGATGCAGCGATGCGCATCGAGCTCAATCTGTTCCGTTCTGCGTTTGCCGGCGCCCGCTTCGTCATGGTCCCGGCCGGCGCCAATTCCGCCAACGCCCTGCTGGCCGTTGACCGGCACGATCTCATCCTCGGCGCCACGCGCGCCGCCCGTCTCGCCCTCAAGTTGGATGACATACGCATCGCCGCCGGGCTTCCTGCCTCCGATGCGCTGCAGGAAGGCCGCGTCTCGCAGGAAGAGGAAATGGCCGAGGCGGAAAGGGCTGCTCTCCTGCGAGCGCTGTCCCGCACCCATGGCAATGTCTCTCAGGCCGCCACAGCCCTCGGCATCAGCCGTGCCACGCTTCACCGGAAGATGAAGAAGCTCGACCTGCACTGAGACAGGGCGAGAGGTTCGATCACGATTTCATGGTGGTGCCGAAACCTGTCGCAAGTCTGCGACACTGTGCACTGCGGTATTGGCTAGCGACCCTGTTGCCCCGGGTAAAAGCGGCACAGATTTCTCCCACTGGTTCGATCCGGAACCTGTTCATCAAGGGAGGATGACATGCTTCATCAAAAAATCGTCGAGTCGCCGTTCAAACTGAAATACGGCAACTATATCGGTGGCGAGTGGCGCGAGCCGATCGGCGGCAAATATTTCGACAACGTCACGCCCGTCACTGGCGGCAAGCTCTGCGAAATCCCGCGCTCCGATGAAAAAGACATCAATGCCGCGCTCGATGCCGCCCATGCCGCGAAGGAAAAATGGGGCCGGACGTCCACCACCGAGCGCTCCAACATCCTTATGAAGATCGCCCAGCGTATGGAAGACAAGCTGGAGCTTCTGGCCCAGGCCGAAACCTGGGACAATGGCAAGCCGATCCGCGAAACCATGGCAGCCGACATTCCGCTCGCCATCGACCACTTCCGCTATTTCGCTTCCTGCATCCGTGCCCAGGAAGGCACGATCGGCGAAATCGATCATGATACGGTCGCCTACCACTTCCATGAGCCACTCGGCGTCGTCGGGCAGATCATTCCCTGGAACTTCCCGATTCTGATGGCCGCCTGGAAGCTTGCGCCGGCCCTGGCCGCCGGCAACTGCGTCGTCATCAAGCCAGCCGAACAGACTCCCGCCTCCCTGCTTCTCTGGGCAGAAATCGTTGGCGACCTGCTTCCGCCCGGCGTGCTCAATATCGTCAACGGTTTTGGTCTCGAAGCCGGCAAGCCACTCGCCTCCAGCCCGCGCATCGCCAAGATCGCCTTCACCGGCGAGACCACGACAGGCCGCCTCATCATGCAATATGCCAGCCAGAACCTCATTCCGGTCACACTGGAACTCGGTGGCAAGTCGCCCAACATCTTCTTTGCCGATGTGGCAGCCGAAGACGATGATTTCTTCGACAAGGCGCTCGAAGGTTTCGCCATGTTCGCGCTGAACCAGGGCGAGGTCTGCACCTGCCCGAGCCGCGCTCTCATCCAGGAATCAATCTATGACCGCTTCATGGAACGGGCCGTCAAACGGGTCGAAGCCATCAAGCAGGGCAACCCTCTCGACCCGGCAACGATGATCGGCGCCCAGGCCTCGACCGAGCAGATGGAGAAGATCCTCGCCTACCTCGATATCGGCAAGCAGGAAGGCGCACAGGTGCTTGCCGGCGGCTCACGCAACGATCTCGGCGGCGAATTGTCTGACGGCTATTACGTCAAACCGACCATCTTCAAGGGCCACAACAAGATGCGCGTATTCCAGGAAGAGATATTCGGGCCGGTCGTCTCGGTCACCACCTTCAAGGATGAGAAGGAAGCGCTCGAGATCGCCAATGATACGCTTTACGGCCTCGGCGCCGGTATCTGGACACGCGATGCCAACCGCGCCTATCGCTTCGGCCGGGAAATCCAGGCCGGCCGCGTCTGGACCAATTGCTACCACGCCTATCCGGCCCATGCGGCCTTCGGCGGCTACAAGCAGTCCGGCATTGGTCGCGAAACACACAAGATGATGCTCGACCACTACCAGCAGACCAAGAACATGCTGGTCAGCTATAGCCCGAAGAAGCTCGGCTTCTTCTGAGAGCCATCCAATTGTTCTACTATCAAGTCTCCTCCCTTCGTGGGGAGGAGACATTGTCTTGGAGGAGGCAATCATGGAACAGACGGCCAATGGCGAACCACGTGTGCTCGCCACCGATGCAGCGCTCGACCTCATCAGGGAAATCCAGCAGGATTATCCCAAAATCCTCTTCCATCAGTCCGGCGGCTGCTGCGACGGCTCTTCACCCATGTGTTATCCGACGGACGATTTCATCGTCGGCGATCAGGATGTGAAGCTCGGCGAGATCGGCGGCGTGCCAGTCTATATCAGCGCCAGCCAGTTCGAGGCCTGGAAACACACGCAGCTCATCATCGATGTCGTGCCCGGCCGCGGCGGCATGTTCTCGCTCGATAATGGCCGTGAGAAGCGCTTCCTCACCCGTTCGCGCATGTTCGGCGGCGGCGAGGCCTGCGCGATTCCCGATGTCAGGGCACGCGAGACGACCTGATTAGGAAGCCCCGTGTAGTATTCCTATATTACCCGCGGCCGCGATCCTTTGTTAAAGTCCATCTGTTGGTTTTTACGGGAGGAAGACATGCCAGCGAGCAAGATCCTGATGATCACAGGCGATTTCACTGAAGATTACGAGACCATGGTGCCGTTCCAGACGCTGCTTGCCTGCGGCTATACGGTCCATGCCGTCTGCCCCGGCAAGACTGCCGGCCAGACGGTCGCCACCGCCATCCATGATTTCGAGGGCGACCAAACCTATTCGGAAAAGCGCGGTCATAACTTCGCGCTGAACGCCACGTTCGAAAGCGTGCGCGCCGAAGATTACGATGCGCTCGTCATCCCCGGTGGCCGCGCACCGGAATATCTTCGCCTCAACCCCGATGTCATCAAGACTGTCAGGCATTTCTTTGATGCCAACAAGCCGGTTGCCGCGATCTGCCACGGGGCCCAGCTTCTGGCCGCCGCCGACGTTCTCAAGGGCCGCACCTGCTCGGCCTATCCCGCCTGCCGTCCCGAAGTCGAGCTTGCCGGCGGCACCTATGCCGATATCCCGATCAGCGATGCGGTTTCCGATGGCAATCTCGTCACTGCACCGGCCTGGCCAGCCCATCCTTCGTGGCTGCGCCAGTTCATGACGGTGCTCGATGCGGCAACGGTTCTGGAGACCAATGCCGCCTAAAGCATGTCGCGCCAAAGTACGCAGCGGTTCTGCGATACCGACATGCAAAATCAAAGCCTTAAAGCGTGGCAAACGAATCCGAAGGATCGCGACACGCTTTAAATGGACCGGCGGGAGGAACGTGATGTGTGAACTGTTCATCAAAGCCGATGCGCGGCTCTGGGAAAGCACCACCCGGTCGCTGCGTATCGATGGCATGGTCACCAGTGTGCGGCTGGAGAATTTCTTTTGGTCGAAGCTAGAGGAAATTGCCGCCCGCGACGGCATGAACGTGGTCCAGCTGATCACCAAGCTGCACCACGAGTCGATCGATGCCGGCCATGATCTCGGCAACTTCACCTCGTTCCTCCGCGTCTGCTGCGCCCGCTACCTGGACCTCCAGCTTGCCGGCGACATCCCCGCCGACCTCTCGAGGCCGATTGCCGGCCTCAATGCGCCGGAAATTCTGGGGCGGGAGAAGCGGAAATATCATTGATCGCGGATCACACACGGCGTGATGATTTTTAGATAGGCGGAATACCCTTCTGCGTGAGACAATCGCCCTTAACCGCCTTCAAACCGCCCTGCTCGGTCGGATAGGGCGGAGGGGAGCGGAGGGGGAAGTGGCAACGGTCGTAGCGCGACGGTATTTCGTGACCCATGGTGGTCTCGATGACTGACGGTTCCACAATACGCACCTCGGGCGTAGCGGGCCTTGCACGCGAGGAATGGTTTCTCGGCGTCAGTTTCGCGACCAGCCTGGCTTTCCTCGTTTTCCCGGAGCAAATATTTAGCCGGCTTTCTGAGCCGCTTTGGTTCGCTCTCATTTTTCTGTGGCTCTTTGCCGTGGTGCTGGGCTCTGCCTTGTCGGTCGTTCGCCACGCCGATCATCTGGGGGAGCAGCTTCAGGAGCCTTACGGAACCCTCATCCTGACCCTTGCCATCACCTCGATCGAGGTGATGGCGATTTCGGCCGTCATGCTGCATGGAGAAAATAATCCGACACTTGCTCGCGACACATTGTTTGCCGTGGTCATGATCATCCTGAATGGCATGGTGGGGCTGTCCCTGCTCTTTGGCGCATGGCGGCGCGAGGATCAGCAGCACAACCTGCACGGTGCCAATGCCTATCTCGGCGTTATCGTTCCGCTGGCGACCCTGAGCCTGGTCATGCCCACGTTCCTCGCCGGCCCGGACGACCCGCATCCCTCGGCTCCAAGACAGATGTTCCTCGGTGTCGTCTCGATCGGTCTTTACTGCATCTTTCTGCTGCTGCAGGCCGGACGGCATCATCGCTACTTCGCCGACGACAGCGATCATCATGAAACCCATACCGTCGTCATCAGCCACCATCGACCGGTATGGTATCACGCGGTGATGCTGCTGGCCTTCATGGGACCGGTTGCCTTCCTGGTCGAACAGCTTGCAAGGCCGATCGACTACGTAATCGAAACCTTGCATGCGCCCGCTGCATTCGGGGGCGTGGTCATGGCGATTCTTGTTGCAACGCCCGAGGCAATCAGCGCCGTGCGCGCCTCCATCGCCGACCATCTCCAGCGCGCCATCAATATCTTTCTCGGCTCCGTCTTGTCGACGATCGGTCTGACCGTGCCGGCAATGCTGGCGATCAGCCACCTCTACGGGCATCCGGTCACGCTCGGCCTTCAGGGGCCAGATCTGGTCATGTTCCTGCTGACGCTCGCCGTCAGCATCATCACCTTCTCAAGCGGCCGCACCAATCTCATGCAGGGTGCAGTTCACCTGGTGCTGTTCATCGCCTACGTGCTGCTCATTACCCAACAATGAGCACAACGCCCGTCTCGCCTGCTGGCGGCCATTTCGTCAAAAGAAGCCGAGGCTTAGCCTTGCCGGTACCAAGCGGCCATGATTTGTTTAGGCGCAGCTAAATTGCTTACCGGAAGCTATTGCAATTTCGAAACATCCCGCGGCATAGTAGCGCATGCCTGAAGATCCGGCGAACTTTGAGGGGCGCCGCCGAGGCACGCATAAGACCGGGACACGTAAATTGTCGGGGCAACAGGAATGCGTGAGGGATTGCATCGGGGCCAGCAGATTTTTGTAACCCTCATCGGCATGGCCGCACTCGCCGCCTGCGATGGAAGCAGCAACACCTACGTTCCGCCTCCGCCACCCGCCGTTCACGTCGCCGAGCCTGTGCAACAGCCCATAACTCTTTATTTCGAGCTGACGGGCAACACCGCCCCACTCAATTCCGTCGATATCGAAGCGCGTGTCCAGGGCTACCTTCAATCGATCGATTATCAGGACGGCACATCGGTGACGAAGGGCACCAAGCTCTTCGGCATCGAACGCGATACCTACCAGGCACAACTCGATCAGGCGAAGGCATCGCTCGCTTCGCAACAGGCCTCTCAGGTCGGGGCCAAGCAGGAATATGACCGCCAGTTGAACCTCCTCAAACAGCAGGTCACCACGCAGACTGCCGTCGATAGCGCCAAGGCGACGCTCGACGAAGCGAACGCCGCCATCCTCAACGCCCAGGCCAATCTCGAGCTCGCGACGATCAATCTCGGCTACACCGAAGTGCTTGCGCCCTTTGACGGTACTGTGACCAACCACCTCGTCGATATCGGTACGCTCGTCGGCGTCTCAGGCCCAACCAAGCTTGCCAGCATCGTTCAGACAGATCCGATCTATGCCTATTTCAACGTCAGCGAATCCCAGGTGCTGCTGATCAAGGATATGCTGAGGAAGCAGGGACGCACATTCAAGCAGACGGACCTTCCGAGCATTCCCGCCGAGCTCGGCCTGCAATCGGAAGAAGGCTATCCACACAAGGGACATCTCGATTACGTCTCGCCCCAGCTCGATGCATCGACCGGCACCCTGCAGGTGCGGGCTCTGTTCGAAAACAAGGACAAAGCAATGCTGCCAGGCCTCTTCGTGCGCGTGCGCGTGCCCATCGGCCAGAGCGATAAGGCTTTGCTCGTGCGCGACGATGCGATCGCCACCAACCAGCTCGGCAGCTATCTGCTCGTCCTCGGCAAGGACGATATGGTCGAGCAGAAACAGGTCAAGACAGGTCAGCGGGAAGGCGCGCTCCGCGTCATAGAATCCGGCATCGATCCGTCGGACCTGGTTGTCGTCCAGGGCATTCAGCAGGCCATCCCCGGCAGCAAGGTTGCGCCTCAAAAGATCGACATGAATGTGCAGTCGGCGGAAGCCGGCGCCGATGCGAAGGCCACCACGACGCAATAAAATCCGCCGCCACGCTTCATCTGAACGTCCAAGGACAACAGCATGATATCGCGCTTTTTCATCGAACGGCCAGTGCTCGCCAATGTTCTGGCATTGGTCTTTGTTCTCATCGGCGCGGTGGCTCTCTTCCAACTGCCTGTGGCGCAATATCCGAATGTCGTTCCGCCAACCGTGCAGGTCACGACCCGCTTTCCCGGGGCCAGTGCCAAAACGCTTGTCGATACGGTCGCCTTGCCGATCGAGCAGCAGGTCAACGGCGTTCAGGACATGCTCTACATGCAGTCGACGAGCGCGAGCGACGGCACCTATTCCCTGACCGTGACCTTTGCGATCGGCACGGATCCCGACCAGGCGCAGGTACTGGTACAAAACCGCGTTGCCATCGCCATGTCGTCGTTGCCGCAGGCGGTGCAGGTTCAGGGCGTGACGACCCAGAAGAAATCGACGGCGATCCTCGGCTTCGTCAGCCTGACCTCGCCCGACAGCCGCTATGACAGCCTGTTCCTCTCCAACTATGCGGTCATCAATCTGCAGAACGAGCTTGCCCGCCTGCCGGGCGTCGGTAACGTCACGGTGTTCGGCGCCGGCCAATATGCCATGCGCATCTGGATGGATCCGAACCTGCTGCAGGCCCGCGGGCTGACACCTCAAGATATCGTCAATGTGGTGCAGCAGCAGAGCCAGGAAGTGACGGCCGGCCAGATCGGCATTCCGCCAGTCCCGGCGGGACAGACCTTCCAATACACGCTCAATGTCAATGGCCGGCTGAATGATGCCGCCGATTACGAGAACATCATCGTCAAAGTCGATGGTTTGGACGGCGGCCGCGTAACGCGAATCCGCGATATCGGCCGTGTCGAGCTGGGCGCGCAAACATACAGCCAGTCCTTCATGCAGAATGGCCGTCCGGCAGCCGGCATCGGCATTTTCCAGCTACCGGAAGCAAACGCCATCGCGGTGGCCGAGGCAGTCAACGCCAAGATGGCGGAACTGTCGAAGAGCTTTCCGCAAGGTCTCGAATATCACGTTCCCTTCGATACGACGAAATTTGTCAAAGCGTCGATCAACGAAGTCTACGTTACGCTCATCGAGGCAGGCATCCTCGTTCTCATCGTCATCCTCGCTTTCCTGCAGGACTGGCGGGCGATGCTCGTGCCGGCGACGACCGTTCCCGTCACCATCATCGGGGCTTTTGCCGCCATGGCGGCGATGGGCTTTACCGTCAATCTGTCGACGCTGTTTGCGATCGTTCTCGCGATCGGGATCGTCGTCGACGATGCGATCGTCATTGTGGAAGGGGTGGCGCGACACATCGAAGCCGGCATGTCTGGTCGCAAGGCTGCCGAAAAAGCGATGGACGAACTGCTCGGCCCGGTGATCGGCATCACGCTGGTGCTGATGGCCGTTTTCATTCCTGCCGCCTTTCTGCCGGGACTGACCGGCCAGCTTTACCGGCAGTTCGCGCTCGTCATCGCGGCAACGGCACTGATCAGCGCCATCAATGCCGTCACGCTGAAACCGACACAATGCGCTCTCTGGCTACGAACGCCGGTGCCGCCTGAAAAACGCAACTTCTTCTATCGTAGCTTCAATAGCATCTACGATCGCTGTGAACGCGGTTACGTCAGGCTGATCAACGCGATGGTCCATCATAGCGTCGTCATGGTCATCCTGGCGCTGGCGCTGATGGGCGTTGCCGTCTGGGGGCTCAGCCGGGTGCCGACCGCCTTCCTGCCGATCGAGGATCAGGGCTACGTCCTGATCAATGCCCAGCTGCCTGATGGCGCAGCGAAGGAACGCACTGATGCAGTGTTGGCGCAGGTCGGAAAGATTGCCGAGGAGACGCCTGGTGTCGATCAGGTGCTGACGATCAGCGGCATGTCCGTTCTCGACAACAATGCCAGTCTGCAGAATGCCGGCGTCGCCTATGTGGTGCTGAAAGACTGGGACGAACGCCTCAAGGAAAAGGGGCAGGATCTGCTTTCCATCTACCAGCATCTGAATGGCGCCCTCGAAAGCATACTGGTCGCAAAAACCCTGGTCATCGTACCGCCCCCAATCCAGGGCGTTGGTAATGCCAGCGGCTTCACGATGCAGGTGGAACTCAAGAACGGCGTTTCCGACTACGCTTTGCTGCAGGCTCTCTCCGACACGATCGTGAAAAATGGCGAAGCCCAGTCATCGCTGCAGAGGCTGAGCACGCCGTTCCGCTCGAACGTTCCGCAGTTCGAAGTCTCCGTCAACCGCATCAAGGCTGAAACGCTGGGCGTTACCGTTGGTCAGGTTTTCTCGGCGCTCTCGGGCTATGTAGGATCGAGCTATGTAACGCAATTCAACAAGTTCGGCCGCACATTCCAGGTCTATGCACAAGCCTCCTCCGAATTTCGCGTCAGTCCCAACGATATCCGCAATCTGAAGGTCAAGGCCGGCGATGGCACCATGGTGCCGCTCGGAACCGTCGTCGATGTCACGCCGATGCAGGGCCCCTCGCTGATCAGCCTCTACAACCTCTATCCATCGGCAACGATTGTCGGCGGACCGGCCACCGGCTTCAGTTCCGGTCAGGCGCTCGATGTCATGGAGCAGATCGCCAACCACACCTTGCCGCCCGGCACCGGCTACGAATGGACCGCGCTTTCCTATCAGGAGAAAGCAGTCGGCGGTCAGATCTATTACATTTTCGCCCTCGCCATGCTGCTCGTCTACTTCGTGCTGGCAGGACAATATGAAAGCTGGATTCTGCCATTTGCGGTGCTGCTCGCCGTGCCGCTCGCTCTCCTCGGCACGGTCGGAGCGCTAATGGCGGCTGGCGTTGCCAACAACCTCTACACCCAGATCGGCCTGATCCTTCTGATCGCTCTGGCATCGAAGAATGCTATCCTCATCGTCGAATATGCGCGGGAAAAACGGGCGGAGGGCATGGAGATACTGGACGCGGCGGTCGAGGCGGCACGCCTGCGCTTCCGTCCGATCCTCATGACATCATTTGCTTTCATTCTAGGGGTGCTGCCGCTCGTGCTGGCAACGGGTGCGGGCGCCTCCGCCCGCAAGTCGATCGGGATATCGGTCTTCAGCGGCATGATCGCATCGACCTGCCTTGCCGTGCTTTTTGTCCCGTCTTTCTACGTCGTGCTGCAGCGCTTCGAAGAATTCCGAAAGCGCCGCAGTAAAACTCCGGCGGAAGCCGATGCGGAGATGGCAGCGCAATAGGCCTGCAAACGGCCTATTGTACGATCACCTGCACATAAACGCCGCCGCTCTTGGCGTAATACAATCCACCGCAGCGATAGTAATAGCCGCCGTAATAGGGACCATAGATGCAGCCCGGAGGCAGCACGGGGATCGTCGTCGCCGTTCGACGGACAACCCGGCGCGTCGTCCTGCGGGCAACACCGGCATAGGATAGCGGTGTCAAAGGCCGACCGATGACGGCACCCGCCGGAGTGGCAAAGCCGATCGCGAACGGCAGCGGACCTTGTCCCTCAATGCGAAAATCGGTGAAGGTCATCGCGCCGGCAAGGGCGAGGGCAAATGCGAGCTTGCTGAAAGTCATTTCATCTCTCCTGTATCGGCAACGGGCGCGGGAAGCTCATCGATCGACTGGAGTTCGCTCAAATCGACGGTCTTGGCATTGGCCGGGATCTCGATGTTGTAGGAGGTGGCGGCAACCTCCGCTCCGCTTTTGAAGTCGCTGATCTCAAGCGTGTATTGCGGCGCCTGGACGACATGCTTGCTGGTAATCACATAGCGCCGCGGTATCGGCTGCGACCCGGTCTGTATCCAGATCTGCCAGTCGAGTTCCGGTGTCCGGAAGGTCAGATATTCGCATTCCACCCCGTCGACGAAGGCGCTGGAGATATGCTTGGCCTCAGTCACGTCAGACATCAGGATATCGTAGACATGCGACGACAGAAGATCCGCACCAGGCGCTTCCGCGCCCGCATCGGCAAGCCTGTCGATCAGATCGTCGAGCGAGCCCTTGCCGTCGATCTTTGCATAAGCATCGAGGTTCTTCCCATGCACTGTCAGCGTCGAACCGTCGAAACTGACGTCGATATCGGCAAAACCTCCGGTTCTTGTGACACGCAATTTGTCGGGTCTCGTGATGTTGGCCGTACCCGAGCTTACGAACTGCAGCTTTTCGAAGTCCGCGTCACAGCCTCGAGCGAAGATTGATAGTTGAAGGATATTGTCTTCTGCGCCACCAGAAAATCGGACATGGCCTTAAGAAGGTCTTTAGCATCATCCGCCCACGCAGGCGTCGGCAGGACAAGGCCGGCGGCAATCACGGAATAGGTTAGTATTCGTTTCAATCGCGATAGATGAGAAGTCGATGACATGGCAATTGCCTTTCACTTGTGTCGTCATTGAATTCATCGATGCTGGGATTTCGATGCGAAAAATGGATGGCCGCCCGACGGTCATCCTCCTTTACCGTCATGGAAATCGCCTCGCCCGGAGGCTTAGGCGTTCCCAACGAACGTCGAAAATGAAGGAGAGCAGGCCTCTATAGTCCGGAGCTCAGTACCCGATGGCACGCCGGCGACACGCGCTGCAGATTGTCCCGCAGGCACGAAATCACGCGGCCCCCGCCGACAGGCACCGCCCGGCAAAAAGCCCGGAAATCCGGCCCGCAGGCTTCCCGCGCGATCATCAATTCTTCACGCGGAGAAAAGTCAGGCATTGCCGCCGGCTTGGTCGGCACCGGTGCCGCAGCAGTGGCAGAACCTCCGCCTACAGCGGGAGCACCTGACGCACCCAATGCCGCAACGGCCTGCTGGCAGGGCGCCGACAGGCGAGCACTGTGCTGCTGTAGGCAGGAAAGTGCCGCTGCACCACCTGGAGTCACGCCGGAGCATTGCGCCATGAAGTCGGACCTGCAGGCCGATTTAACGGCACTGCGTTGCGCTTCGGTCGGTTGAGCCGCCGTCTGGGCGCCGCTCGCCGGCGCGGGCGTTGCCGTCCCCGTTGTAGCGGGCGCCGTTTGGGTTGGCTCGGCGGATGTCGATTTCGGCTTGACGGTGATAGCGGAGACCGCCTTGCGGCAGGCAGCAGAAAGAGTGGAATCATGCTGCTGCAGGCATTGCAGCGCCTCCATGCCGCCCGGCTGCACGCCGGAGCATTGTGCGATGAAATCGGACCGGCAGGCTGATCTGATCGCGCTTTTCTGCTCTTCGGTTGGCGCCTGCGCAACGGCAATCCCGGCGAAAAGACTGGCGCAGACAACGCTTGATATCGATAGTCCGGACAAGAGTTGACGTCTCCCGCGCCGCCTTGTCCTTAGAGAAGATGCACGTTCTCGCATTGTCCCCTCCCACAAATATTCATCGATTTACGGCATGAAAACAAATACTCCGGCTGAACAAGACAACAGGATCTCGAAAGGTCGGTGAAAGTCGCGAAACCGGAATTGTGGAATGTCCACCTGTCTTTAGAATTAGCACATTCGAATTCTATAGACTAGGCTCGAATATCCGTTCAAGGACTAGCGTGTTGTGCTTTTATGTTGGCTGTAAGATGCATTTTGTGTCGCCGCACGGAAACAAGAATTCCAGTCATCTATGCTTCGCATCAAGTTGGCTCTGTTTTGAGTAAACTGTAACAGACTGGCGGCGTTGCCAACATTTGCTACGTTGGCACCCCGGAGACTCCGCAAACTGCGGAGATATGGAGTTGAATTTTCCCGACATTGCCTACGTTTGAAGGCAAATCTTCTGTCTTCGCTCCGTTTCATCTCAAGGACATAAATGAACTATCAGCTCGCGCTCGTCCTGTTTCTGCTTCTGACGGCGGTAACCATGTTCGCGATCAACAAGCCGCGCTTCGATGCCGTCGGCTTGTTGATGCTCGTCGCAATGCCGTTTACGGGCGTCATCACAATGAACGAAGCGCTGGCGGGTTTTAGTGATTCTTCTGTAATCCTTATTGCGGCTCTGTTCGTCATAGGCGAGGGCCTAGTGCGAACAGGCGTCGCAAGGCAAGTGGGCGACTGGCTGGACGCCAAAGCCGGCGCCAGCGAAAGCCGATTGTTGGCCCTTTTGATGGTCGCGGTCGCGGGCCTGGGCGCCTTTATGAGTTCGACGGCGGTGGTTGCCATTTTCATCCCCGTCGTACTGCGCATTTCGCAAAACCGTAGTCTGCCTCCCGGGCGGTTGATGATGCCCCTCAGTGTTGCGGCTCTTATCAGCGGCATGATGACCCTCATTGCGACCGCACCCAATCTTATCGTCAATGCCGAGTTGTCCCGCCATGGCATAGAGGCGTTCAGCTTTTTCAGCTTTACCCCCTTTGGACTACCCGTGCTCGCCCTCGGTATCGTCTATATGCTGGTCGCCCGAAAAACGCTGACAGCACAGGCGACGGACGCCGGAAAATCGCCACATCGATTCACTTTGGGTGACTGGATCGAGCGCTATAATCTTGCTGCCCGCGAGCGACGTTTCCTTGTCACCGAACATTCGGCAATGGTTGGCAAGCGGCTCGATGAACTGCAACTGCGCCGCGCCGGAGTAAATCTGCTCGCGATCGAGCGTGGCTCGGGGCTGTCCGCGGAAGTGCTCCGCCCTATGCCACACACCCGGATCGAAGCGGGAGATACGCTACTTGCAGATGTGAACGGATCGGAAACCCCTTTCGAGGCGCTTTGCCAAACCTATTCTCTAGAGGTTCGCCCGCTCCAGCAAGGAACGATTATTTCAATGATCGGTCTCAGGAGATCGGCATGGTCGAGGTCATCCTGCCGGCCGAGTCCGGCCTGCTTGGCCAGACAATTCCGGAAGCTCAATTGCGCTCGGAATACGGTCTCACCGCGATTGGGCTGAGACATGGCACTCAAGTTGTGACAGATCACCTGCTGGTCGAGAAGCTCAAGCAGGGCGATACGCTATTGTTGGTCGGCTTCTGGTCAGACATAAACGATCTGCGCAACAATACAGCCGACATGGTCGTGCTTAATATTCCCTCGGACTTCGAGGCGGTACTGCCGGCTCCGGGACGCGCACGGCGTGCGCTCGCAGTACTCGGCCTTACGGTCCTCCTGATGATCACCGGTGTCGTACCGAATGTTCACGCCGCGCTGATCGGTTGTCTGTTGATGGGATTGCTCGGTTGCGTCAATTTCAACAGCGCCTATGCATCGATCTCCTGGAAAACGCTGGTCTTGATCGTTGGCATGCTGCCATTCTCGCTTGCCCTACAGGGGACAGGAGGTATCGATCTTATAGCCGGAGCGGTGATCGATATTGTTGGTGCACATTCTCCATATCTAATCCTTGCCGCCCTCTTTGCGATCACTGCTCTCCTCGGTCTTTTCATTTCAAATACCGTCACGGCAGTCCTGATGGCGCCGATAGCCGTGGCCATCGCCCAGGACATTGGTGAATCTCCGCGGCCCTTTGCCATGATTGTCGCGCTTGCCGCATCGACAGCCTTCATGACACCGGTTTCCTCGCCGGTGAATATGCTCGTCGTCGGACCCGGCGGATATAGCTTCGGCGATTTCGTCAAGGTCGGCGTCCCCCTTTCTATTATTGTGGCGATCGTGAGCATTATGCTGGTTCCACTGCTGATTCCCCTGGGGCAATGAACTCGCGGTGGAGCGCGGCGTCGAAGTCCACTGTGACAGCTGAGCTCGTAGGGTGATGTCAGGCAGAGAGACCGAGCAACAGATGCTCGAGACTTGAGACATGATCGGATTCCTGTGGCCTGGATCGTCCAATGAAATAGCCGCGACCATCCCACCCGATCTCTCGCGCTTCCTTGGGGGATATGCCGAACTCCTGCCGGAACGCGCGGCTGTATGCCGAGGCGTCGAGGAAACCCCACTGCTCCGCTATACGCGCGACTGGACGCATGTCGGAACTGTCAGACAAGGCGTCCCGCGTCCGAAGCAGACGCTGACGTCGAATATAGGCCGAGATGCCGCCAAACGGTTCAAACAATCTGTACAGGCGGGATCTCGACACACCGAGTTCGGCGCAGAGCATATCCGGAGCGAGGTCGGCTTGCGCAAGCTTGAGATCGATCAGTCGCCTTGCCCGCTCTATCAATATCGAATTGATCGGTCCTTTGGCCTCCGCAAAGCGGTTCCGCGACGGCGCCAGGCACATCTCTATGAGGCAGCGCGTAGCTTCGACGACGTAGGGGAGTTCGGTGATCCGCAGGTCGGGCAAGGATCGATCGAGGAGAAACAGGTAGTCTCCCAGCAGCGACCCGAGCCGGCCATCAACCTTTGCATTCAGCTTTTCGTCACGCACCAGGCTCGAAGCGAACAGATCGCGCGGTATGAACAAGGTCAGAACGCCTTCCGCCTCCATCTCCGCTTCGAAGGGTCTTGCCAGACAGTGCAGATCCGGCAAAGCCCCCCGTTTCGCATAGGTATCGCCACGCTTGGATGAGTGGAATGGCATCAGGAAGTACAAGTGATCAAGTCTGGTTTTTCTTATGTGCCGCCAATGGTGAGCGTATCCCTTTCCCGGCAGCTTGGTTCGCGTGAAAGCCAGCTTGCCAAGATCCCAAACCATCTGGCGAGCGGGAAATGACGCATCCTCGCTCTTGGCAAGAGAAAGATCCCAAACCCCTTGGTAAGCGGCGCGAAAGACTTCGAACTGATCTCTTGGGGGAAAAGCCACTGTCGTGAAATCTAGAAAACACGACAGCCTGTCATCTTGAGGCTGGTTCCGATGATCGATTTTCAACCGGGACATACTGATCATCGGCGGACCTCAAAGCACTAACGCCTACGAAGTTGCTCACACGTCCAAAGCCCTTCTTCTTACTATAGTCGGAAACAGCTTTTGAATACGCTTGTGATAAATCGCTATATCGCGTGACGATCCGCCATGCATAAGCCCGTGTAACACCTTGAGCTCAATGGATTTATTCCGCCTTCGCTCACCTAGTGTGAAACCATCTGGCGCCTTACATGTCCAATAACGCAACACAATTACACGGCAGTCCTCCACTGATTCTTATCAACCCTCGATAGCAATTTCGGGCTTGTCATTTAGACGATTGCGAACTACTTTGCCGCGTAGAGGAATGCCGCTCTTGCGAGCTTGCACGTGCATTAGGCTTAGGCTCGGACCTGAATAGACATCCACGCGATGTAGGCGTGTCTTATGGTTATTCGCTATGCATAAATCCTTGGAACTGGATTTCAGAGGCATCCAAAGCGAACTTCGTCATACCGAGTTCGTGCGGATGAGGGATGTGCTGGGTCCCACGGAGGGCATTTTTCGAACCAAGGAACATGGACATTATCGGCGGATCGATGATTTTGTTTCCCTGTATGTGATGAATTTCGAGGTCCTCCAGTCCTTTAGCCTGGCGATGGCGCTGAGAGATCTCATCTGTATTCAGATAACGATCAAGGGCAGCTATCATCGCTTGGTTGGCGATCATGTCGAACGTGTCAACCCGGCGCAGATACAGATCACCAATTGCCCGCACTCCACCTCGAAAACCGCGGCCGGGACAAAATTGCGCGGGATCATGATTGCCTGCGACAGACAATATTTCCTCGATCGCTTCGGCCTGAGGCCAGACAACATTCCGGCTCTATACAAGCCGATTTTTCTGACGGATTCCGGCATGGTGGATGCATTGAGGCTGCCGCCAACACCCTCCATCATCACCACGACGGACCAGATCCTGTCGTGCAGGTACGAAGAGCCGTTGAAGATGATCTATCTCAAGGCGAAGACCATTGAGATCATCTGCGACGTCGTCGCACAACTCAACGCCTTTTCCTTGCAGAGGGGAAATCGTGTCCGCTCCGTACAGAAAAAGGCTCAGGCGATCGAAACCGCGGCGGCGATCTACAGGCGAGAGATCTACAACCCGCCTACCATCAAGCAGATGGTGCTTCGCGTCGGCCTGAACCGCAACGAGCTGGCGATAGGCTTTCGCGAGCGGTTCGGCGCTACACCCCACGCATATGCGCAGAGGGTGAGAATGGAACAGGCCAAGGCTTTGTTAAGCGCCGGACAGCTGTCGATCAGCGAAGTCGCGAGGCGCGTCGGCTACGAAGGCTATTCGAGCTTTTCGCGCGCCTACCATATGCACTACGGCCATGCCCCCTCCCTTAGCGCCCATCCCGACGACAGGTAGCTCTCTAAGCTGTCTGCCGGCGTCGAAAGTATCGACCTATACTGTCGAAGAACACGTAGAGCGCCGGTATGAGTATGATGCCGATGGCGGCTGCGGCCAACATGCCGGCAATAATGGTCATTCCGATCGCAACACGGCTGGCGGCGCCCGCTCCGCTGGCGAACACCAATGGCAATGCACCGAAGATCGTCGCCAGCGCAGTCATGAGAACCGCACGAAAGCGAATATGCGCGCCTTCGATTGCCGCTGAGACAAGATCCTGTCCCGCCTCGTGCGCTTCCTTCGAGAATTCGACGATCAGGATCGCGTTCTTGGCCGCAAGTCCTACAAGCAATACCAGGCCGATCTGCACGTAGACGTTCAGATCGATGCCAGCGACATGAATTCCGATGAGAGCGCCCAGAATGGCGACAGCCACCGAAGTGATGACCGAAAGCGGAATCGACCAGCTCTCGTATTGGGCGACCAGGAACAGATAACCAAAGATCAGGGCCAGGACAAAAATGGTAACCGTCTGCGCAGACGCGGTCGCCTCCTGATAGGAAAGGCCGGACCACTCGAAACCGTAACCTTCCGGAAGGGATCCTGCCGCAGCTGTTAACGCCTCCATCGCCTGCCCCGAAGAAACACCCGCCGCGGGTTGGCCGTTGACGGTGGCGGCGGTAAATTGGTTGTAACGTGGCAGCAGCGTCGGCTGGAGCGTCTGGCTCACCGACACCAGAGCTCTCAGGGGAACCATGGCTCCGGTCGTGCTGCGCACATAGAGGTTCAGGATATCGTCTGTTCGGCCGCGATATTGACTGTCGGCCGCCACGTTCACCTGATAGGTCTGCCCCATGATGTTGAAGTTGTTAACGAAGCTCGATCCCAGCTGCGTTTGCAGAGTGTCGAAGATCGTTGCCGTGGGCACGTGCAAATTCTCGGCACGCACGCGATCAAGATTGAGATAGAGACCAGGCACTTCGGCGGAAAAGGTCGAAAAGGCTGCGCCGATTCGCGGATTGGAATTTGCCGAGACGATGAAGGAGCGCGTTACCTGTGCCAATTCCTCCGGGGATTGCCCGCCAAGCGCCTGCAAACGCAGGTCGAAACCTCCTGATACGCCAAGGCCCGGGATCGACGGCGGCGGAAATGCGATGACGTTGGCCTCGCTGATCGAAGCCAGAGACCGGTTGAGTTGCATCAGCACGCCACCGAGACCTGTTTCGGCCGTCATTCGCTCGCTCCACGGTTTGAGAACAAGCAGTACCAACCCGCTATTGGGCTGCTGGGCGCCAGACAGCAGGCTTGTGCCCGACACGGTGATGACACTATCGACACCATTGATGGTGCGGACCGCCTGCGTGACACGATCCAGCACTGCCTGTGTGCGCGGCAAGGCCGCCGCGTCCGGGAGCTGAACATTGACGAAAACGATTCCCTGATCCTCGGTGGGCAAAAATCCGGTCGGCGTACGCCCAAACATCCAGGCGCAGATGCCGGCAATCAGCAGGATGATCAATCCAGCGACAACAGATCGCCGCGCCAGGCTGGCGACGGTTCCGACATAGCCTTTCCGGACCTTGTTCAGACCTCGGTTGAAATAGGCAAACGGACCCTTTTCCCTGGCGTCGCCGTGGCGGAGCAAAATCGCACAGAGAGCCGGGCTGAGCGTCAACGCATTGACCGAGGAAATGGCGACCGCGGCGATAATCGTCACCGCGAATTGCCGATAAAGTTCACCGGTAATGCCCGGCAGAAAACCGACCGGCGCGAATATTGCGACGAGGACCAGGGTCGTGGAAATGATCGGCCCGGTAACCTGCTTCATCGCTGCTTCCGCTGCCTCCGCGGGCGAGATGCCGGGATCTTCGGCGAGGACGCGTTGCACATTCTCGACGACCACGATGGCATCGTCGACGACGAGACCGATCGCCAGGATGATTGCGAACAGGGTGACGGTGTTCGCGGAATAGCCAAGCACGAGCAGGATGGCAAAAACGCCGACGAGCGAGACGGGAATCGTCAGGGCGGGGATGAGTGTGGCGCGCCAGCTCTGGAGGAAGAGATAGACGACGAGGATAACGATGATTCCCGTCAGGACGAGGGTATGGATGATCTCCGTGATGGTGGCGTTGACAAAAGCAGTCGCATCATAAACCACCCGGTACGAAACATCCGCAGGCAACCGGCTCTGCAGGGCATTCAGTTGCGTCCGGACGTCCCGGGCGACGGCGATCGCGTTCGAACCCGGTGACTGGTAAAGGGCAATCGTTGCCGTCGGTTGACCGTCAAGGAGCCCCACCGAGTTATAGGAAGCTGCCCCGAGTTCGACGCGGGCGATGTCGCGGATACGAACGATACCTCCCTCATTGTTTGTCCTGACGATGATGTCGCCAAACTGTGTCGGGTCGCTGAGCGGCCCGAGCGCAGAAATGGAATATTGCAGGACCTGGGTGTCGGCAATCGGAGGGGCTCCGATCAGACCGGCAGCGGCCTGAATGTTCTGCTGCTGAATGGCTGTCGTGACATCGGATGGCACAATCGAAAGTGCCGCCATGCGGATCGGATTAAGCCATATCCGCATGGAATAATCCAAGGCACCCATGATCTGGGCCGATCCGACGCCTCTGACGCGCGACAACGGATCAGCGATGTTGATCTTCGCAAAATTCGAGAGGAAGAGGCTGTCGTGCGTCCCGCCCGGTGAAAACAGATTGACGACCATCAGGAAGTTTGACTGCTGCGACCTGACGTTGACGCCGAGATTTCTTACCGTCGCCGGCAACTGCGCCTGAGCAAGGGCGACGCGATTCTGGACGTTGATCTGAGCGATATCCGGATCGGTTCCGACCGCGAAAGTGACGGTCAGTGCATAGGTGCCGCTGGCGCTCGCGCTGGAGGACATGTAGGTCATGCCTTCCACGCCGTTGACCTGCTGTTCGATCGGCGCCGCAACGGTTTGGGCAAGCGTCTGCGCATCCGCTCCCGGATAGCTGGCCGTCACCTGAACGGTCGGTGGCGTGATCTCCGGAAACTGTGAAACAGGTATGGTAACGAGGGCGATGGCGCCAGCGAGCGTGATGGCAATGGCGATGACCATTGCCAGCCGGGGCCGCTTGATGAATATCCCGGCCAGCACGCTAGTTTCCCGCAGTTGACGGTTGAGGGCGGACGACGATACCGGGATGAATTCTCTGAATACCGGCGACGATGACCATCTCTCCATCCGCGAGACCCGATGAAATCGACCAATCACCCTCGATCTTATCGCCAGTCGTCACACGGCGGATCGTCGCGCGGTTGTCTTGGCCGAGAACAAAGACATAGCTACCATCCCGATCCTTTTGGATTGCCGCAGCCGGGACGCCTATGACCTTACGAGGTTCGCCAGCTTCGACCTTCACTTTCATCGTCTGTCCGGGGACAAGAAGTGAGTCAGGATTCGAGAAATCCGCGAAAACGGCAATCGTACCCGTCTGAGGATCGACCGCATTGTCGACAAAGACGACCGCACCCGGATTGGGATAGGCAGTGCCGTCGGAGAGTTCCAGCCTCGGCCTGAATTGGTCGAGTTGTGATCCCACGCCCTGCCCTTTTTTCTGAAGCGCACGAACCACCGCCAGATATTGCTGGTCGGAAATCGAGAACACCACCCGGATAGGATCGGTCTGCACGACAGATGCCAAGGCTCCAGTGCTTTGAGACACGAGATTGCCCTTGGTCACGAGAGCGCGTCCGATGCGGCCGGAGATGGGCGCGGCGATATCGGTGTAGGACAGGTTGAGGGACGACGTTTCGACCTGGGCCTTTGCCTGCGCCACATCGGCCTGCGCCTGATGCACCCTTGCCACGGCAACATCGCGATCAGTCGAGGCCTGATCAAAAGCAGCCTGAGTAGTAGTATTGCCGCGCAACAGCTCGCGTTGACGGTTGAGCGTAATCTCTGCCTGCGCGGCATTAAGCTTCGCCACTTCGAGAGCGGCCTCCGCTGACGACAATGTGGCATCGGCGCTGTGCAGGGCAGCGAGATATCCACCCTTTTCAATGCTGAACGCGGGCTCCCCTGCCTTGAGAAGGCCGCCCTCGGTAAATTTGACCTCTTCCAGGACGCCGCTGACTCGGGCGTAGAGGTTGACCCGCTGGATCGCTACGACCGAACCCAGAAACTCATAATTGCTGGTGAATTCAATGAGCCGCGCCGGCGCGACCTCTACTGCGGGTTCTGTTCCTTCCTGCGCCCCGGCGTCATTCAGAACAGCAGTTGCAACAAGCAGGGCAGACGCTGCGAGACAGCTGCGCAAGCTTGCATATATACGAAGTCTCATCTCGCGCTTCCCAGTCTAGAGCGTCGACTGCATCGACCATGCGTCCTGAAACTTGTGCTTTCGTTCCGAAAATCCACTTGGGAGCGTATCACCGACCCTCTGTGAGCCGGGCCTTCCCGTGAAACTTCGTCATAACGCGTGATGAAATGCCATAACTGCGCGCCGCTGTACCTACGCAATCGCAACGCAGCGGAGCGACGTGAGAGCAGTAACCGTCATGATTCCGACGACCGAAAACCAACCGACAAGCTTCCGTCAGATAAACCCGCTGGCGCTGGCGCGCCGTCGAAGCCTTTCGTCAGGCAGCCAGCGTTGATCTCGGTCTATGTTGCGTTCATGTCCCAGCAAATATGCAAACGTCCGGCGCGCACTTCCGATTGCGGCGCCAGAAAGAGACGGTGTGTAAAGTTGTGGGATTCTCAACTGATTTCTTCGCAAAGCCGAAGACATAGAATGCCCGTGGTTTAACTCAATGTCGTTGCGGGAGCTCCCATGTCAGACCTGATCGTCATCGTTTACCCCACGGAATCCAAGGCCGAAGAAGTCCGGCAACGACTCATCGAGCTCCAGAAGGAATATTTGATCAAGCTTGGCGACGCCGTCATCGCCACCAAGACGGAGTCTGGAAAGATCAAGCTCAACCAGCTTATGAATACCACGGCAACCGGCGCGATCTCTGGCAGCTTCTGGGGCCTGCTCATCGGCGTGCTGTTCCTCAACCCGCTCCTTGGGGTAGCCATCGGGGCAGCGTCGGGCGCCATTGGAGGCGCCTTGACCGATGTCGGCATAAACGATGCCTTCATGAAGGATCTTTCCGCCAGCCTGCATCCGGGGAACGGTGCCCTGTTCCTGCTGGTCCAGACGATGACATCGGACAAAGTGTTGAAGGAAATTGAGGGATTCGGCGGCCACGTGCTCAAGACGTCGCTCGACGAAACCAAGGAGCAGACGCTTCGCGACGCTCTTCAGCGGGCCTCCAAGGCGGCTGAAGCAGAGGCAGTAGAGAAGTCTGCCTGAGGGGTAGCTTCGCGCTGCATTCGAACGGACTGCGCAAAGGAACGCGAGGAGATATCCGGTGCGGCGCTCGAGGGAGCGATGCCGCACAACCGGCGCTATGGTCCCTGGCCGGCGCCCTCCTTGGCGCTCTGCAGATCAGCCAGCCACCGCGTTGCGGGAGATTGTTCGCAGAATGTCAGTATGGCGATCGTGATCGGGACTCCGATGAAGGAGCCGAACAATCCCCAAAGAAAAGTCCACAAGAAAACCGAAAACAGCACGATAAACGATGAGACAGCCAGCGCGTTCCCGGCCACGCGTGGCTCGATATAGCTGCCGATCACGAATTGGATGATATTGAGGCATACGAAGACAATCAATGCTGCCTGCACGGACTCGAATTGGGCCAAGGCATAGAGCGTCGGCAACAACGTCGCAATGAAAGACCCGATAAATGGTATGTAATTCAGTGTGAAGGCGATAACGCCCCACTCAGCAGCGAATTGAAGGCCGAACGAAAGCGCCAATACCCAGACCATTGCTCCGGTCACAATACTCATGATCGTCCTGATCAAGATGTAGCGACGAAACTTGGAGGCGGTCACGCTGCAGCCGGTGATCAATATGCGCGCCGTTTCCGCGCTCATCACCGTCCGAATCTTGCGGCTGAGCGGTCTCACCTCGAGAAGGCCGAGCAGCACATAGACGAGCACCACGAGCCAGAACGAAATCATTGTGTTGAGACGTGCTGTCAGCCCCTGCAGCATCCCAACAGCCCAACGGACGTTGAAGTGCTCCCCCCAAATGCCGGCGACGACAATACCATGCCCCTCCAGCCATATGGTTGCCTGGTCGTAGAGCATCTGAAAGCGTGGAGCGTCCGATATCAGCGATCGCGCAATACGCCCGAAGCCCCAGCCGACTACGGAGGCGAAGAGTACAAACACGACGAAGATGACACCGACCACCAGCGCCAGCGCCAGCATCTGCGGCAGATGGGACTGAAGCAACCTCTGCATCGGCCATACGATTGCGATGATAAACAGGGCGCAGGCGACCGGAGCAAAAATGACAGCCAGGAGATAGAGAGTGGCAACGACCGCGATTGCGGCGATCACGCCAAGGGTGACGGGAACGGTTCGATCTTCAACCATGAACATCCATCGCGACGGCTGAAGCCGTTAATTTGGCCGCTGAGCTTGTTCTTGTATATCTTCCCATCCTTCACGATCATCAGGAAGTTCTTGTCAGGATCGGCGACAAAACGAAAACGGGTCACCGTCGACGAACAGGAGATCGGCAAAGCCACCCACCTCTATGACCTGGAGCCTGCCGAATGGGAGTTACGGAGGAAAACATCGCTCACCTCATTCCCACGAGACGGTCATCGCACCCATCCCCCTTCGATGAAAAACCAGCTGCCGTTGCGATTGGTCCAGCGTGGCTGACGATAGCGGAAGCCGGGCCTTGCGGGAATCCAGCGGCCGGGTACCCATACATAGTCGCGCCTGCGGTGGCTCCATTCCCAGTATCCCGGTACCCAGACAGAGCCACGCCGCGGCGGCGGCTTCGCTCGGGACGGGGACGTGGCGGTGGACGGTTCGGCCGCCTCCTCGCGTTCTGGGCTTCTACTTCGACAGGGAGGAACACCGCTAATGGTGCGATGGTGACCGGTCAGAAGTGCCTTGAGCAAGAACCGTCGCGAAAACATTGTCCGCTCATCTTCGCTTCCCATGATAGCACCTCCGGTTCTCCTCGCGGACACTCTCGCATTGCCGTCTCAATAATCGACAGGGTCGCGGCTGATCGGGCATGTCATGCAGTGGCCACCTCCGCGTCCGCGTCCAAGCTCGGCGCCCACAATCGTGATCACCTCGATGCCCGCCTTGCGCAGCAATGTGTTGGCATAGGTATTGCGGTCATAGGCATAGACGACGCCTGGCGAAGCACAGACCAGATTCGCACCACTATCCCACTGGGTCCGTTCCCGGACGTAGTCGTTACCGCCGGTTTCGACGACGCGCATTTTCTCCAGGCCGAGCGCGTCACGAACGGTGTCGACGAAGCTGCCCTTATCCCTGTGGAGTTCGACGCCGCCGTTGCCGTCCGGGCGATAGGAGAAAGCCTCGATGCCGTTGACAATATCTGGATAGATCAAAACGCAATCGCGGTCGGCGAAGGTGAATACCGTATCGAGATGCATGGCAGCGCGCAGCTTCGGCATCGCCGCCACGATGACGCGCTCGGCCGCCCCCTTCTCGAAGAGCGCGGCTGCGACCTGGCTGATGGCCTGGCGAGAAGTGCGTTCGCTCATGCCGATCAACACGTTGCCTTTGCCGATCGGCATGACGTCGCCACCCTCGAAAGTTGCGAGGCCCCAATCCTTGGTCGGATCGCCCCACCAGACATTTACATTGCCCGCAAAGGCCGGATGGAACTTATAGATCGAGGTCGTGAGGATTGTTTCCTCGTGGCGTGCCGGCCAGTAGAGCGCATTGAGCGTCACTCCGCCATAGATCCAGCATGTGGTGTCACGCGTGTAGAGCGTGTTCGGAAGCGGCGGCAGCAGATATTCGTTGACGCCAGCTGCATCGCGGATCAGCGCCAGTTGCTCGCCGCCCAGCTTCTCCGGAAATTCGTAGGTCGACAGCCCGCCGATCAGCGTCTCGGCGAGTTCGCGATCCGGCAGTCCTTCGAGATAGGAGCGAACTTCGTTGATGAGGCCGAGACCGATCTGGTTTGGCACGATCTGATTGTCGAGAATCCACTTCTTGGCCTCGGGAACCGCCACCGTCTCGGTGAGAAGGTTATGCATTTCCAGGACTTCGATGCCGCGGTCGCGCATCTTGGTCATGAAATCGAAGTGGTCGCGCTTGGCGTTCTCGACCCAGAGGACATCATCGAAGAGAAGGGCGTCGCAATTGCTCGGTGTCAGACGCTGATGGGCGCGACCAGGGGCGCACACCATGACCTTGCGCAGCTGGCCAACCTCCGAATGGACGCCGAAAGCCTGTTGAGCGGAGCTTGCAGAAGACATGCCTTACCTCCTCTTCAGATTGTCAGGTAACCGGTGGACAATCCGACAATCGCAGCAACGCAGCCGATGACTGCAGCCGCGAAGATCACCCAATCGGTAACGGTATTGAATATTTTCTTGCCCTGCTCGCGGCGGGCCCAGAAGTAGAGGATCGTGCCAGGAGCGTAGAGAAGAGCCGATAGAAGGACGAACTTCAACCCGCCGGCAATGATCATGAAGATCGTATAGATCACGGCGATGCCGGCGATGATCATGTCGCGTCGACGCTCCTCCGGCCTGACCTCATAGGTCTCCCCGCCCTGCGCGACGAGATAGCCATATGCCGCGACGAACAGATAGGGGATCAGGGACATGGCGCTGGTCAGGTTCAACATCAGCGCAAACGCGTCTTGAGACCAGTAGGTGCTTATCACGAAGAGCTGGACGATGATGTTTGTCAGCCAAAGTGCTGCAGACGGTACCCTGTTCTGGTTTTCGGTGCCGAAGATACGGGGCATGTCGTCGGTGCGTGCGGCAACATAGAGGACTTCCGCGCACACGAGCGACCAAGCGAGATAAGCGCCCAGAACCGAGATGATGACACCGGCGCTGATGAAGACGGCTCCCCACGGCCCGACGACGGCTGCCAGAACGCCGGCCATCGAAGGCTGCGACATCGCCGCAATCTCTGGACGCTGCAAGGCGGCGTACGGGAGCAACGTCACCAGCACCATAAGCGCAGTAACGCCGATGAACCCGACGATAGTGGCCGTCCCGACATCGGAACGGGTTTGGGCATAGCGGGAATAGTTGCTCGCGCCCTCGATACCGATGAAAACGAAGACGGTCGCCAACATCGTCGCTCGAACCTGCTCCAGCAGCGAGGCCGCCGGCATTCCTTCGCCACCCCAAAAATTGGCGCGAAACAGCTCGAGTTTGAACGCGACGGCAAGCAGCACGATAAACGTGAGGATCGGGACGATCTTGGCGACAGTGACGACGGTATTGATGAAGGCCGCCTGTTGCACGCCCCTAAGGATCATGAAGTGGAACAGCCAGATGCCCATCGACGCCACGACGATTGCGACCAGTGTGTTGCCGTCGCCGAAGACCGGAAAGAACCGGCCCAGCGTGGACTTGATCAGGACCCAATAGGAGACGTTGCCGATGCAACTGCCGATCCAATAGCCGAAAGCCGACAGGAAACCGGGATAGTCGCCGAACCCGGCCTTGGCATAGGCATAGACGCCGGCATCGAGATCCGGCTTGCGCTCCGCCAGCGCCTGGAAGATGCGGGCGAGCATGTACATACCGCCGCCGGCGATGCACCACGCGATGATCGCGCCGAAGGGACCAGTCGCCGCGCCGAATGTACGGGGAAGCGAGAAGATACCCGCTCCCACCATCGAACCGACAACCATCGCTGTCAGCGCGAACAACGAAAATTTTTGCGTAGATCCGGAAGCCATGAGACACCCACCCGATCACTCGTAGGTTGCTTTTCGAAAGTTTATGCCTCAATTTCACCACCGGCGAATGAGCGCAAAATCTCACCTGTGTGCTAGGCGTCCCTTTTTTCCTCGATAGGTCTCCGATCTCATCCCCGACGGTTCAGACGGTAATGCGGCCGGTCAGGAGGGAGTAGATTGCGACGGCAGCGGCGATGGCTGCTGCCGCAAAGATAACCAGTTCGACCATGCTGAAGACGGCTCTGCGCTGCTCGCGGCGCGCCATGATGAATAGCACGCTACCCGGGCCGTAAATGGCGGCGGACAATAGAAGATGTGTTGTTCCAGCTGCATAAATCAGCCAGATCGTATAAATGAGCGCAATGCCCGATCGCACGAACTCGCCGCGATGACTAGCCGGACCGCGATCATAGGTTTCTCCTGTCCAGGCAAGCTTGAAGCCATAGGCAGCGACGAGGAGATAGGGAATGAGTATCATCGAACTTGTCAGCTCGAGCGCCAGCCGGAAGGCATATTGGGCAAACAACGTGAGGATCAGGAATATCTGGACAAGGATATTGGTGAGCCACAGGGCATTCGACGGAACACCGTTCTTGTTCTCATGAGAGAGAAACCGGGGCATCGTTTCGTATCTAGCGGCTGAAAAGAGGATTTCGGCTGCAAGCAGAACCCAGGACAAGTAGGCGCCTGCCACAGAAATGATCAGGCCCGCACTGACGAACATGGCACCCCACGGGCCGACGACAGCATCGAGAACACCGGCCATCGATGGATTTCTAAGCCGAGCGAGATCCTCGTTCCGCATCACTCCATAGGACAACATCGTGACGAGAACGAGCAGGCAAAGTACCCCGAAGAACCCCAGAAGTGTCGCGATGCCGACATCAGAGCGATTGCGGGCATAGCGCGAGTAGACGCTTGCTCCTTCGATGCCGACGAACACGAAAACAGTGACGAGCATCGTCGCACGAACCTGGCCAGCTACGTCTCCTAAAGTCGCTCCGCCACCCCAGAAATTGGTGGTGAAGACATCGGTCTTGAAGCCGAAAAATACCAGGACAACGAACAGGAGTATGGGAATGATCTTGGCGAAGGTGACGATCGTGTTAATCGCGGCCGCCTCTCTTATGCCGCGCAAAATGAGAAAATGGACAACCCAGAGAAGGATCGACGACGTCGCGACCGCAATGACGGTGTTGCCATCTCCGAAGATCGGAAAGAACAGGCCGAGCGTCGACTTGATCAGCACAAAATAGGATACGTTACCGAGAAGGGCTGCCGCCCAATAGCCAAGCGCGGACAGGAAGCCGAGATAATCGCCGAAGCCGACCTTGGCATAGGCGTAGATGCCGGCATCGAGATCTGGCCTGCGTCGCGAGAGCGATTGGAACACGAAGGCCAGCATTAACATGCCGACACCGGCAATCGACCAGGCAACCAGAGCCCCAAATGGTCCCGTTGCTCGGCCAAAGGCTTGCGGTAGCGAGAAAATCCCTGCGCCGACCATCGAGCCGACGCACATCGCCATCAGCGCCCATAGGGAAAATTTCTGTTCAGACGCAGAGATCATGGGCGCCAGCCCCGAAGCCAGATGATCGAAAGTGTCGGGGTGCTGACCCGCATCTCGACATTCTAGCCTTTTCCACCTAGCCCTGTGATCGGCAAAGAATCCAAATTTTATGCCTCGAGTCCCATTTTTGATCGGCTCGGATGCTTCTGATCCGACGACCTGTCGGATCAATCGCGCAGAATTGAGGGAAGAGGGAAGCTTGGATTTGTTTTGAGGCTTTTCGGCTTCGGCTTGATGTGTGCGCAGGAGGAGGAGCTAGCATCGGCGGGCAAGCGCAGCTTTTCCGTCAGCGATAAGCGGAGGGCGCTGTGTTTTTGCAGGGCAGGGTTTGGTTGCGGGG
>NZ_SLZK01000008.1 GCF_004341105.1 Rhizobium sp. BK418
CCTCTCCCTCTCTACCTCAAACTGATACCCTATTTTGGGGTATCCCGAAAGTGGGTTTATTGAGGTCGCTGGTTTTTCTTCAACTGGCGATCTAACTTGTCTTCTTTTCATGCAATCGTTTATGGGCGGATGATCGACGCCCTCGTCTCGGCGAGAAAAGCCGCAAACGTCACTCAAGCCGAGCTAGGCCAGCGGATCGGCCAGCGGCAAACTTTCGTTTCGAAATTTGAGCTTGGCGAACGGCGGCTTGATCCAGCAGAGTTCGTGAAGATTAGTAGAGCGATCGGTGCGGATCCTTACGCCATCATGAAATCAGCCGAGTCCGATTAGAGGCTTGATCGCCTTGAAGGGAGGATCAGAACAGCCGACCAGGGGATTCCCCTCGTGCGGCATATCGTTGATTTGTGGAACTATCCACATTGGTCACGAAGTGCGCCATCTCTTTTGTGAAGCTAGCCAACCCACCGACTCTTAGACATTCAGCGCATCGAGCCCGGTATAAAGCTCCAACCCTTTGCGGTCGGCCGGTGCTTCTTTGTCCTTGACCGGCCGGCAGTGAACACCCAGCGCACGGGATGTTTCGGCCCTGACAACGGGTATCGCAATTTCGCCTGATCCGACTTTTCGAAGAAATTTAACAGGCGTCAGATGGTTGAAGTAGTCTCTGCATATATGTTCCACCGGGATCACCGCACGGCCGCCATACTGTGCAAATAGCAGGAAGCTTGTCGAAAGCTTCATTTCCGTCATCGTTGACATAGTGTGCCTCCACATAAGCGAAACTGGGTGAGGATTAGCCATGCCTGACATTGAAGGCGCGATTACGCCGGCAAACCTTGTAGCGAAATTCGCTGGAGCCGGCATTCACATTTCAGAGCGCACCCTCCGGGAGCGAGCGCGCCAGCTAGGAGCATTTCGCCAAATGGGAAAGGCGATGTTCTTCATGCCCGAAGACATCGACGCGCTTATCGACGCGTTGAAACCAAAACCAAAAGCATCGGGGGAAACGGCGCCCGCTGTGTCGCGCTGGACAGAGGCTGACACTGACAAGCTGATAGAGCGCCTCAGTCCTAAAAGGCCGCGAGACAGGCCGAAGAAGTAGCCATCATCGCGGAGATGGGATCGATCAGCCTCCGAGCTGTGACTGCGCTGTGGATAGCGGGGACGCGTAATGGGGATTTGGTGGATTGCCGTCGACTTGCGACCGTGCCTCCACGCTCGTCTGATCCTTTGGAACGACTCCAACACGAGGCAATGTCATGCCCAGTCGGACAGAGAAACCACCGCCCCTACCATCAGACGCAGCCATACTGGATGAAGAAGTGAACAAATACGGCGTTCTACTCAGTGTGTGGGCGACGTTAACCTACGGGCAGAGAAACTATTACTACAACAAACTATCCAAAAAGAATTGCGCCAAGGCAACGTGGGCCAGAGTGCCCGCGGAAAAACGCGCACAAATTAACGCCAAATCGCGTGAACGGCGTCAGAATAATCCGGAAGAGAGACGAAAAAAAGATCGAGAATACTTTCATAGGAATATCGAAAAGCGGAGAGAATCGGCCCGGCGGTATTATTATAGTCACCACTCGAAGATGATCGAGAAGCACAAGCGAAGATGGGCCAGGGAACGCTCCAAGAGACAGATTTCCCTATCCCCCGACGCGGTGTTCAAACTGATCGACAGCGCAATCTCCCGCTCTCTTCCGAAGTTTGTTCGCGACGACATAATCTCGGCGATGTGCCTGGCCGTCCTGGATGGGCAATTGTTTGTTGAGAATATCACCAAAGAGGCAAAGAAATTTGTCAGCGCTTACAACCGAGAATACGACCACTTCAAGACTATCTCCCTTGATGCCCCTCTGGCCGGACACGACGGGCTAACGCTTTTAGACAAGCTTGCAGATCCGCAATTGGGCCGCCAATAATGAGACGGCAACGTGCGGCAGCACGAGTTTGAAACCGTCGAGACAACATGACCAAGCCCGACATGCCCACACTCCTCGAAGATGCCGCCGATCGCATCGCCGACGTATCGCGGCCCGATCTGCAGATTATGCTGCGCCGCGCCGCTATGCTGTTACGCAATTCCAGGTCAATCGCCTTCGACGATGACATTGAAGAAGCTCTCAGGGATCTGGCTGCCGAGTTCGGGAAGACCCGAAATGATACCGTCAGGTTCATCGTCCGTGAGTGGATGGAGAAGAACACCTATCTGCCGGTGCACATGCTGGATGAGGGGGGCGAAGTTGATGGAAGCGCGTAGGTAGACCGCACAGCCGACTTTAGTGGGGTAAGGGCTTCAGTCCCCCGGCTGTGCGGTCCGCGCGTTAACTGCCCTGGTCGGGGAAGTTCCGGGTTGGTCCCCAGAGTCCAGAAAAAGTCTGATTAGCGGACTCGACTCCCGCGCGAAATTTGCAATTAAATCCACTCCACCGGAAGATGCGGCGAACAAGACCGCGCCGGCTGGGGGACATTTTGAAAATCAGATTAATTGCGCGGGCCGCCGGCGCCGCTGTACTGTCGCTCGCCGTATCGGGCTGCACAACGACACCTGCCGAGTTTAACGCCAAGCCATCGGCTGTTAGTAAAGCCGCACTCTGCAAGACGGCACTGGAGACGACGGATCCAGCGTTCCAATTCCAGCTCGTGGCGGAAGTAAACCGGCGCGGCATGAACATGCTGGAATGCCAGCAGATGGTCGCTCAGCAGAAGCAGGCTGCTGCGGCTCTGGTAGCTTTGGCGCTCGTTGGTACGGCGGCTGCGGTTTGCGCTAACGGGAACTGTGGCGGTGGTGGGTACACGCCCTACCGACAGTACCCGGGCAATTGCTACTCCTACTATGACAGAGCTGCCGATGGGAGCTTATGCGGAAATCGTAGCGCAATGTCACGGCCTGGCGGCTGGTAATCGTTAGATACGAGACATCCTATGGAGAGATTTACGCGCGCTCTGGGATCACTCATCAAGGTGCTCAGCGCGATAATTGCCGGCCTGATCGTGGTCGGTCTGGCGTTGATCAGCGTTATGGAGTGGTCTCAGTCGAGTACAGAACGCGCATCCAACGAGTGCGTTGTTCGTCGAATGGATCATCACATCGAGGAGGAAAGCACGGGCGCTTATCATGACACATGCATGGCCGCTCTCGGCTATCGGCGGGTTAACCGCTGCTACTCCGGTAGTCTTATTGCCGCGCCGCCGTTCTGTTTCGCACCTTCCTGGCCGTTTTGGAAAAGCTGACGACGCGACAAGCGAACGACATCTTGCAGGATCCGAAGTCCTCAGGAGATGTGCGTGATCTCGTAAATCTCAGCCTGGTCCGCAGCATCCCGCAGCCCTTTATATGACGCGTGCCGCAGCATTCCCTCACGCGTCCAGGCGCGATATTCGACCTCGGCAATCAGCTTCGGCTTCACATAGATTGCGCCCTTGCGATCGGTCGCAACAGCCGGCTTGGAGGTCACGAGGTTATCGAGCTTCTCGCGAAGCTCGTACGCATTGCGCTCGTTGAAGCCCGTCCCTACCCCGCCGACATAGACCAGCTTCTTACCTTTGCGCGCAGCGAGCAGAAGCCGCCCGATGCCAGCCCGCGCGACCGTGGACTTCTCCCAGCCGACAACTGCGAAGCTGTCACTCTGGATGCACTTGATCTTTTGCCAGTCACCGCCCCTGCCGGAGTGGTAAAGGCTATCGCGCCGCTTCGCGATAATGCCTTCTAAACTGTGTTTGCAAGCAATCTGTAATAGCTTATCGCCATCTCCCTCGATCTCTTCGGAAAGCCTTATCGCGCTTGTTCGAGCCGGCGAGATCAAGCCTTCGAGGAGATGCCGGCGCGACTCGAGTTCTGTAGTCCTGAGATCATGCCCGTCGAAATATAGAAGGTCGAAAGCCATCATCACGGACGCACCGGAGTTAAGCTTCCCGCCGCGTCCGCCGAGTGATTGCTGCAGCATCCCGAAATCCGCGCGACCCCGCTCGTCGAGGATCACGGCCTCCCCATCAAGGATGGCAGTCGCCGCGCCGAGCTGCGCCGCCTCTGCCGCGATGGCCGGGAAACGGTGCGTCCAATCGTGGCCGCCGCGCGTCAGGATACGAACACCCCTCGGCTCGATGTGGACGGCTATCCGGTAGCCGTCCCATTTGATTTCGAAAACCCACTGATCATCTTTGGGCGGCTTCTGCTTCAGCAGCGCAAGGCACGGCTCGATGCGGGCCGGCATGGGATCGAGGGGAAGATTTGGCTGTGCTGGATCTCGCGGCTTGCGCGGGCGGGAGCGGAGCGGCTTGTCATACTGCAGGAGCGGCTTTGACTTCGGCGACTTTGTCATGTCACCATTACATCAGCAATTGCTTAAAATGCTACCGACCGAGGGCTGTCCATGAATGTCGTTTTCCCGCATGACATTCCGAGAGATGACTCTAGCCGACTTATACTAGTGGTATCGATGAAAATTACCCATTGAAAATCCCCCTTGATAAGAATTCAAGATTCCATAACGTCAAATCCATTCAATCCCGGCTGGTAAAATGAAGCGTATAGATCCACAAGTTCGCCAGACCAGCTTATTTTTACAAGCCTACTTTTTAGGCATGATCATAGCCCATATACCTTTGTTCTTCGAAGGCGTTGGAATAATTACGCTGTTTTTTAAATTTCTTTTTTCGACACCTGTAATAATTTTGCTATATCGTATATACCATTTCAACTTTCTTAAAATAAATTCACGTCCGTTTCTATGGTCCTTTGTTTCATTTTTTATTTCAGTCGGTGTTTCAGTACTAATGTATTTGGCATTATTTATCGGAGAGGATAAGGTTGACTTTCGCGCCCTACCGGTTTTGTTAATTCTCGCCGTACCATCATCGCTCATTGCATGCATCTATTTCGCTGTCAGCCTATGGCTGCGCAAGATACCTTCAGCTCAGCCGTAGGCGCGCCGGCTTAGCTCGCTCCAGAATGATGAAGATTTGTAGCAAGCTTTCGGCTGTCCTTGACTCTCCCGAAAACAGGAACATAATGAGAACATCCAAAAGGGATAGAACGGGCTGCGCGGGCGGCCTCCTTGTTTTACACCAGTTGCGCGGCCCTTAGCGCCTCTTCTGAGGCATCACCACTCGGACCAAAGGATAACGGCTATGAGTAACTTGCCGATCGATGAACTGCGTCAAGATGAACCTTATGACGAGCCGACTGGCACGTATTGGACACCGCCAGCACCTTTGAACATCGGGCAGATCCATCCCGAGATTCGCGCACTCCTGGTCGGAGCTTTGGGCCGCCGCGGTCCTGCGGTACTCGCGACAACCGAAGGTCACGGAAGATTTGAATTCTATGCTGCAGGAACTGTCGACATGGCTTCTTGCTTCCCCATTGGAGGCTTCGACCGAGAGAACAATCGTGCTTGTGGCGTCTCCCATCGCGACGGCGAACTTGGCTTGAGCGAACCGATGAAATTCGCGTTCAGGGGTGACATCGACATCGCTTTTGCGGACTTCTATTGTCTCGCCAGAGATGAAGGCTACGTTTCGTGATGACGCTTACCGGGCATTCAGTGCTGGCGCGTGTATCAGCCACACTATGAATGGCGGGAGACCTGGCCGGGAGAAGGTCATCAGGATTTCGAAGGCTATGACGGAGAAGATGTCGTCGGCCGCATCCACATGGACCAAACGACGTCGAGCAGATCAGGGATGTGGCGCTGGAATGGCGGCTTTGCCTCCTGGATACGCCGCAGGCTAATGCCGCAGGAGGGATGGGGGCCGGACGCGCGCGAGGCGGCACGGATGGCCGAAGAGCATTACGACAAGCTGAAAGAAATGCACGGAAGATAGCCAGCATGAGCATCCAGGATCACTCAACCGCGCCTGGCGCCAATGTCATCGTTGAGCATCATTGCTGTGTCCCCGGCTGCGGCAAATGGGGAGGATTCGGCTTCTCATCCGGCAAAAATGTTGAGACGCGTTGGTGGTGTTGGGAGCACTATCCGTACAAGGAGTCCACCGAAGGCCCGGTTCGCCCGCAATGATGGCAGCTATGATGACATGCTTGTCGCTAACCGCGGTAGATGGCGACACCGTGCGCTGCGATGGGCAGCTGATGCGACTGCTGGGAGGAGGAGTGCCGTTCGTGTGGGGTATAGACACCCCCGAAATCGGATCGCACGCGAAGTGCATCAAGGAACGGAAGCTGGCTTTGATCGCCAAGGGCAGGCTGAAAGAACTTTTGGAAGAACGTGGCCTGCGGATCGAAATCCAGGGCTACGACAATACTCCTAAGCATCGGCCGCTGATCAACATCTATCGAACGAATGGTGAAGAGATCGGAGCCAAGCTGCTCAATGAAGGCTGCGGATGGCGTCGGCGAAGGTCACACCCAATGCCGCTCCCCCTATACCTATCACGCCCAGCGCACCAAGTCCCATCAGTTTCCACCGCCGTACATCATCGACAGTGGGCTTCATTTCCGTCACATCCTTCTGAACGGACACAACGCCGGTTTCCAGAGTCCCTACTCGCTCGACAATCTCGTCGATGCGCCGATGCATTGACGCACGGCTGACATCGGACTTTTCCTCCGATCGCCTGATGCCCTCAAGGATCATATCGACCTTCGTCGCGAGAACTGCGATTTCACGGTTCATTGAAACATCGTCCGCTGGTGCCAATTCCTTGCCCTTTCAATGCAATGCCTGCATCGCGCCGCGCCGCTAACGCCGCGGCACGCGTTTTGCAGAGTTACCCATTATGACGAGCAGCCGACGAAGCGGACATTACTGCCATCGCTGTTCTTCATTGAGATCTTTTTTTTCCGAAGGCATGGCCTTTAGCGCGCGCGAACACAGTTAGTATCTTTGGCCGAGCGGGAGTCCGACTGTGAAACGTCGATGGGAAGCGCCGGTGCTGGTTGTCTGCAGGCGTAGCGGCCAGATAATCATGGTAGCGACAACTGAGGAAGCGTTGTACACCCTGCTGAACGCATGGCCGGCATCAACGGGCAAGGCGTTTCTGCAGGCTCTTCAAACTTGTGCCGATGTAGATGTAGGCCTGCGAACGCCCCACGAAGCGCGCGAATCCTTCATAGCTGCGGCCAAGGAAGCGGATATACCAATTGAGATAGCCATGACTGGCTGAGCGTTTCTCGGATTGACGCACTAAGAAGGTGCGGTTAATCCGACCGGCGCCACTTGCCCCTGAACCAAGCGGCAAGGGGGAGGCCCGGTCAATACGTGAGATCGGGCCTCCGCCTTCTCGAACAAAAGACGCGAGTCCTGGGAACTTTCGTAACGATCCGGCGTAATGCATCTGGGTCGCACGACGAAGGTTAAGTCACCCCACCAACCTTCACAGCAGTCGGATGGCCTAACTTCCCTGAACTCGCCCGCTTCGGCGGGCTTCTTTTCCCCTCACGTGTGAGGGTTAGACCCCCAGCCGGGTCCGCAGACACAAGGCCCTCTCGCCCAACGGCAACGCGGTCCGTCGCAGGCTTCGCTTGGCTTCCGTTGATGGAAAGCTCGCCGCCCCCATTCCGCGCAAAAGAGCGGCTCAGGTTCCGGAGATCTTCAATTCCGCGACCGTGAGCGCCGGCTGTTGTCGGGGCACTTCGTCAGTCAATGCATAGACCGCGACTGGCTCGCTCATCCCCTTGAGTCATTCGTGCCACCGAAACTCGCCGACTGAACGCCCCTATCCACAGACCTCCCGGTCTGGCTCGGAGGACGACCTCTTAATGAGGTCTCAAGCCTGAACGGATGTCGCAGCATCAAAGCCCGTCATCCGGACAGCGGACCGGTTCAGAAAACGCGCGGAAGATTTTGCTACCGAAGGAACGTTGTTGGAAGTGCGTAACGGTAAATGCGGGGATACGGCTGCGGATACTTGGGTTGCCGGAGCAAATTGCTCATGGCAGAAGTCATCGGCAATCACCGAGGGTCATGACATAGTCACGGAGATAGATCTTGGCACAAAAGGTTGGACATCCCATCGATGCGATCGTCGGCGGTAACCTCGCACGTATCCGTAAAGCGAAGGGATTGAGCCTGTCCGCCGTCGCAGACGCCTTGGGCATTTCGTTCCAACAAGTCCAGAAATACGAGAAAGGCAAAAACCGCATCAGCGCCAGCGTGCTCTTCGAGCTCGGCCAGGCCCTCGCTGTTTCCGTAGACGAGTTTTTCCGAGGAGCCGAAACGGTCAGCCTTGATGATAAGGCGTTGGAGCCATCCGGCCGCACATTTTCCACAGGTGGTCTCGAACATGTGAAAGATGTTAGAGTGCGGAGAGCACTGCTGAACCTGATCAAGACGGTGTCTGTTGATGTGGTCGAAGACTAGGGCGTGAACTCATAAAGCTCCGCAAACCGCTTACTTGGTGAACTCCAACACCGTAATTGCGCCGCTCTGCAACAGCTCCATGTATTGGCAATAAGGTCTATGCCGTCCCAAGATATCCCGGTGAAGCAGTCCTGCATGCTTTTCATCGGAGGGGCGGAAGCAGGGTCTTTTTGCAGTTCCTGCTGAACAAAGCCAACGAGCGATATCAGAGGAATATCGATCCGATCAAATGATCACCGGCTAAATTACAGCTTGGCTTGTTCGAGGTCGCTGAAGCGGAGCGCTCTGCCATCTGCCGCGACTATGGCGTCCATCTCTTCTGCAAGCGCATCGCGATCATCGACTCCCCGCAGGAGACGGCCTGCAAGAGTATCGAAACGTCCGGCGGCGATATCAGCAATCAAGAGTGCAGCCCGCGACGGCTCGATGTTAACACCATCATCAAAAAGCTTCTGGATGCCGGGCAGGTACATTTTCCCTGCCTGTGACGATAGCTGCAGTTCGGTCATCGCAGTCCGAACAAGACCGGGATCGACCGCAAAGGCGCGCACCTCGTTACTGATGGTCGTGTCGTTCAGACACTCCGTGAGACGCATGATCGCGGCTTTGCTGGACGCGTAACCGGAGCCGTGAGGAAAGCTGTTGCCCGTTCCGCCACCAACGAGGTTTACGATCCGGCCGCTCCGCCGCGCCAACATTTGAGGTGACACCGTGCGGCAGGTGTTGAATGTACCTCGCAGGTTGATCTCGACATCCCGCCACCACACGAGGGGATCACAGTCCCAAATAGGACCAAAGCCCTGAAACGAGCCGTGGTTGTTGACGAGAATGTCGACCGGGCCCAATTCGGTCGCAACGCGAGTAAGGGCTTTTTCAACAGCCGCAAGGTCAATGATATCCGCCGAAACAGCGATCGCTTGTCCGCCCTCTCCGTCGATGAGGGAGACTGTTTCTTCGATCTCCGTCGCTGTTCGGGCAAGAACCGCGACCTTAGCCCCTTCCCTCGCCTGCTGGAGAGCGATCTCTCGACCTATCCCTCTGCCGCCGCCAGTTACGACGGCGACCGTGTTCGAAAGACGACCCATGCTAACTCCTTTAAATTTTGAAATTGATCTGGATACAAACTATTGTGCGGCGGCCGCTGAAGGCAATGACGCGCCCCGACTTTCCGGATCCCCTGTGGCGACATATTGCCCCGTCTATGTTCCGGCCAAGATCACCTCCCCAAGGCAGCGTCGCGTAGAAGCAATCGACGTAGCGCAGATCGGGTTTGCTCCTGTTTGCATCGACCATGTCGACGACGAGTGGAATACTCTCTTCAATCGAGAGCAGGGCATCCGAGCCACCCATCTCCTTGCGGACCCAGCCTGGAGCAACAGCAAGGTGTGGCGGTTCTCCGCATGCTGAGCGGCTAGCCTTTCATCAGCATGTTTAGAGCCGCCTTGACGGAAGAATAGAGTGGCCAAGATCCCTGGGGATTTTGGATGCTGCCGAGTTCGGACCTCATGATTGCGATCGTTCCTCCGGCCGGCACCAAGTTCCGAAGAAGCTCGCCTGCGCGAACGGGCGAGAACGCCTTCACGAGCATCGTGTACAAGAAATCGCACTCACCAGCACTTGCAGGGCTCTGCTCGATAGCGCGAGCAAGACCGGCGTTGATGTAAAGGACCTCGAGTTGACGGCCCGCACGAGGACTCTTCAGGGCTTTGACGCTCGCTGCAGTTTTTCAGGTCGAACGTTCGATTTCCAACCTGTCTGGATATCGAGCACCAAAAGCTCTGAGCTCGTCGGAGGGAATACGCACGCTGGCTATCACTCGCCAACCGCGTTCAAGCCATTCTTTGATCCGACGTCTGCCGAACCGGTCTGGTTGCCGCCGCCAAGCGTGAGTACACGTTCGCTGCCCGATGGCTTTCATGGTCGCATGCAGCGCCGCCTCGCCGAAGCGCTCACCTCCGTGACGCGCATTCGAGGCGCTGTTGAATACCCGACGCCAGTGGATCCATGACAAAATACTCAGCCGGCTGCTCCTCCCGACCAGCTATTTTTTAGCTTTCTCGCCGATCAATTTAATCTTTGTCTACGAGCGAGCTTTGTGCCAGCCTGACTTCATTCCGGCCGTGGAGGAGCATCGTCGGAACATCGTGCCGACGACGGATCAATCTTCAACCCATAGAAATTCAGCCTGCATTTGTGCGGGTTTGCGCTCGTTTGCACGTCAGAGCAACATACGGGAGGAAAATCCATGCGACTGCTCGCAGCGCGAATAGCAGCAGCACTGCCATTGATCTTTTGCGCCACCATAGCCGTATCCGCCGATAGTGCCATCGACGTTTCCCTCGGCGACGTTTCGTTGAACAAGGTCGCCTTTCTGGTCGCCGCCGATAACGGCATCTACCAAAAAAACGGCCTGACAATCCATCAGTTCATAACCAAGGGAGCTGCCGCGCGCATCAGCCGTAGCGGTATCAACGTGCCCTCAGAATTCGTCGGAACGGATGACCAGGACGAGAGAGCGCCAATCTCGATCGGCGGCGGCAGCCCGTTGATCGTATCGATGACGACAGACGCCCGCTCCACCGATCGCGTTATCATTGCAACCACCGATAACCAGGCACGCTTCCACGTCATCAGCTCGAAGGCTTTGAATTCAGTCGATGATCTCAAGGGCAAGCGGCTCGGTTTTTCCAGCTACGGCTCCGTCAGCCATCTGATGGCGCTGGAATTGCTGCGACAGAAGGGCTGGAGCCAGGACGACGATATCTCGCTGATGGAAGAAGGCATGGCCTATTCGGCGCTGAAGGACGGCAAGGTCGACGCCTTCATCGGCAGCGAAATCTACTACACGATGGCGGACAAGAACGACGCCAAAGATCTCGTCAATCTGACCGACTACAATATTCCGCTCGCCGGATCCGGCATTAATGTCGAACGCAAATGGCTTGCCAATCATCATGACGAGGTCATGCGCTTCGTAAAATCGACGATCGAGGCCTATGCACTGATGAAATCAGACGAAAACGTCGTCAGGGCGGTGCTTGCCAAATGGTACGGCATCACCGACGCCAGGCAGCAAGACGACATGTACGCCCAGGTCGTCGCGTCACCGCAAAAGCCCTATCCCGCCGTCGATGGCATCAAGCTCGTCAAACAACTCTTCAGCTATCGCGAGCTCAAGCGGCGCGACGCCGATTATTTCTATGACAATAGTTTCGTCGCGGAATTGGACAAGAGCGGCTTCATCGACAAGGTTTATGCTGATCCCAAGGCGAATTGATCGGCGACATGGCCGAGGACTCGGCCGCTGCGTTCCTTCCGCGGGAGCCACAATCCACAGTTGCATTGGCGCGGCTTCTACAGGAACAGTCATGAAACAGCAGCACCGAACGGGAGGTTCACGATGATAGGTAAACCGCAGTTCGCCACGACCCCTATTGGCCGCTTTTACTGACCCCAATAAAGAGCGGTTCAGCGACAAGTTCTGCTGTCGGGCAAGCACCACAAGGCAGCGTCTGCCATTTTCCTCACCCGATTTGCCAAGGCGCCAAACATCGGCGCCTCCCCTTCCCTTTACCTTTCAATATGTCTGAGACGGAGGAATACATGTTTGCAATCCACAGGCTATGGGCTCTCGGCCTGACACTTGCCGCTGGCCTTGCGACGGGAGAGATGGCCCATGCCCAGAGCCATCCGGAATATGTCCAGTTTTCACCGAGCGCTACGAAAGGCGCACTCTACCGGCCTGACAGCGGTACGCCATCGCCCGTCGCCTTTCTGGCGATCCACCGCACCTCCAATTTCATGAGCATGATCGCCACCAAGGAACTTTCACAGCGTGGTTTCATGGTGCTCGGCATGAACCCGCGCTCGGACAACAACGAGGCAGCGGTCAATTTCGAGGACATCGCGCTCGACATCAAACAGGGCGTCGAATTCCTGAAAAAACAGCCCGGCATCAAAGCGGTCGTTCTGATCGGTCACTCCGGTGGCGGGCCGAGCACCAGCTATTACGAAGCAGTCGCAGAAAAAGGCTCCTCCTATTGCAATGGGTCGGACAAACTTTCCAAATGCTCCGACGAGGATGTCAAGGACCTGCCGAAAGCCGATGGCATTGTCTTCCTCGATGCCCATCCAGGCAATACGATCAACACGTTGCGCGGCTTGAACCCAGCGGTAAAAGACGAAAGTAAGCCAGACGACCTTGATCCGGCGCTCGATCCTTTCAATCCGGCTAACGGTTTCAACCCCAAAGGTGACTCACACTATTCCGCCGAATTCATCGAGCGCTATTCGAAAGCGCAATCGGTCCGCATGAACAAGCTGATCGACAAGGCACGGCAGATGGAGGCTGATCTGAAATCGGGTAAGGATCCGCGCGGCGACGACGAGCCCTTCATTGCCTATCGTGACCGCGCCCGCCTTTCCGACATCTCGACGGATATCTGGTGCTGCACCGAGCGACCGCAAAAGCTCCTGAAGAATGACGGCTCGATTTCGACCGAGGTCATCCACTCCGTTCGCGTTTCGACGCCAAAGAATGCCAAAGTCGATGGAAGCCTGAATGGCGGCGCTCTGTTCCTGACCGTCAAATCGTTCCTCAGCGCCAATGCGATCAGATCCAAGGACGCGCTGAACGACATCGATATCTGTTCGAGCAACAATTCGACGCTCTGCGCGGTGCAATCCATCACGATACCAACGCTGGTCATGTCGATGGGCGGTCACTACTTCGTTCGTGACGGAGAGATCATCTTCGATCTTTCCGCCAGCAAGGACAAGGACTTCATCGTCGTCGAGGGAGCCGTCCATGGCATGACGCCCTGCAAGCCCTGCTCGGAACAGACCGGCATCTCCTACGACAACGCAACGAAGAACCTCTACGACTATCTCGCCAATTGGGCGAACAATCGGTGGTCGCAAGACTGACATTGCGGTTCGAAACGGGCGGAGACCTTTCATGTGGGGCCTCCCCGAACAGCCACGTACCGCCGCGGAACGAGAACCGCTCGTATTCCTCATAACCCCGCAATCGCCAGATGGGCCGTGACCGGCCCACCATCGCGCTGCGGTTGGATTGCACACAGGCCGGGAGCTTCCTGACGAGAGCGACGGGCAATCGTCGAGAAGCAAAAGTTGACGTCCTCGCCACTCCGCCAATAAACCTTCGCGGTCGCGTCCAGGTAAACATAACCACCTGCCGCCTTAATCTCCAAAAACTCGGCCAGGCTAAATTCATCATGCTCACGGTCGTTGCCCGATTGCTTGTAACCGCAGGAGGGGCAGCTGCACTCCCCTCCGACTGGTTGATGTAAACCATGCCGACTGGGCTGGACCTGGTAATTTGAGTTCGGCTCGCGGCCGAGGAAAACGCAACGGCCGCCTTCTCGCGCGCCATAGGACAAGAAATTGAGTGCGCCGCGGTTGCTAATCTCTCACACGCGCGTGTGGCATTTTAGCATTCGGTAAAATTCATCAGTCATTAAGGGCAAGTCTACCTCATCAAAGTGCGACGACGTAAAAAGCAGTTTCCAGAGATGGCCGAGCGCAATGTCATCTGGATGAAGGCGACCGATGCGGCGCGCCATGTCAGAGAGCCGGATTTGCGGACGCTCCTGTTGGCTGTTGCCCGGCGCTTTGGCGGAAACCACAAACTCTCACCTGCCTGATTGGCAGCGCTTCGAAGCGACGGGTCGAACCGATTAGCTCTGAGAACCTCAATCCGGAAACAATGCCGCGCAGCCTATCGAGTTTCGAGAGTATGTCGCAGCCGCATTGGAGTGTGCAATTTGCGTCATATCTTGAGCCTCCGATTTACGATGACGGAAAGCTACGCCACGCCTGCTAAAGGGTTGCCTGACGTTGATGACGAAGGCTCTATCTACGAGCTGGAACCGTGAGGCCTGCCGTGAGTTGGATCAGATCAACGGCGCGGGGAATGAAATGTCGAAGACAGACTGGCCAAAAGAGCCGATTACGGACGAGACCATGCAGACGCTCGACCGCATTCTCCGGGAATGGTGCGCTGAAGCAGGCGTCTCTCCGAACAGTGCCGAAGCGCAATCGAAAGCCAAGACACTCGTGGATTGGTTCGAGTTCGGCGTTCGAAGCGAGGATGAACTCGCCCGCGTCATCAGGGATGACATCAAGCTTGCGGACGCCTACGAAACATCAACTGGACCAACCGGTAGAACAACATGAGCTTTCAGCGGAAATTGTTCGCCGCGTCTTCACTGGTCATCTTGGTCGTGCTGGTGGCGATCAACCCGTTCGGCAGGAACCTTGTCGACGTTCGACCCATGCATTCAATGGTCGGGAACGTGGATTAATTGCACGTGTGCATGCGGCCTCACTACGCCATCGGTAACGGATGTTAAGTTAGAGGGGCCCGCCGCCGGAATGCCCTCGATCTGGGGATGCCGAAATGGTCGCCACGATAACCGACCTGCTTGCTTGCCGCGAGCGAAAGATGTCGAGGAGGTTCGATGGCGGCCAGTGGCCGCCGTGCCATATCGAAGCTCAGTCGGTTTGGCCAAGCAACCGTTCAAGGTCGCGCCCGAAAACCAATGTTTTCGCTGCGAATTACACTTGACTTGCCACCGTTCACGGTCTGATTGAACTTAGATTCATGGTCCCAATCGGCTTCGGCCTCTTCGGCCTCCTCTGGAGATAGTTGGACCACGATGATTTTGTCGAGGACGTCTGCCACGTCCTGGTCCATGTGGATCAAGTCCATGGACTTGCCCATGAACCCTCGCTTGCCGAACCTGTCGAAGCACATATCTGCGACCACACTTCGAAGATCGATGATTTTCTGAACCGCATCCTGTGAGAAGCGTGGCTCATCGGCGAAATCGAGCGCGTCGGACACTTCCTGTGCTCGAAGTGACAGCGTCTCCGACCGAGACCTCAACCCATCGTCATCGAATACATCGTAGCAGTGATTGCCGACATATTCGGCGAAGACTGCCACCTTCATGACATCCTGCGATGAGACGTCCGGCTGGTTTCTATATTGGATCGTAGGCATGTGGAATCATCCTTGAATGGCTAAGATTATCGGGCACCGACGGATGTTCCTATTTTGTTCTTTTTCCCCGAGGAGTCAAGTACGCTTCTTTTTGAGGATCAACAGCGCGGCTTCGAGGTCGGCGTTAGCCGCGATCATGAGGGCGTGATTGTCAGCTACCTCGATCAATGCAGTGAGGACTTCATCGGGTCGCCAACCTGCCGTAACGGCTCGGTCAACCAAGCTTGCGAATGCGACATGAAGCGCGTCCTGACAGCGAATGAAGCGGTCAGGATCATCTCGGGGGACGTCTGGCGGCGATATCTCGTCCATGTGACAAAGATGATCTGACATCAAAAATGGGTCAATAGACCGCCGGGTATCCGGCCTACCGGGCGTACCGTGCGCAAGCTCGTCTCCCCTGCCCGTTGGCAATTGAAACTCCAGGTCGCGATCAGCCAAACCCGTCAGGTCACCCGACAGGTCGAACAGCTGCTGGGCGACCAGGTGCACGACATCTCCCTCTCGTTGGATGCGGCCATTGATCGCCAGCATCGACGCTCCGAGCGCAACCCGCGTCGACCAGTCGGACAGCTTGGACCAGATCACCACATTGGCGGCCCCGGTTTCGTCTTCGATGGTCATGAAAATCACGCCTTTTGCCGAGCCGGGCCTCTGTCGCACGGGAACCAGTCCGGCCGCCATCAGCCACCGCCCGTCACGAGCTGACATTGCGTAGGTGCAGGTGACGATGCGTTTTTCGGTCAGTTCACGACGTAGGAAGCTGACCGGATGTTCCCGCAAGGTCAGCCGGGTATGCCCGTGATCGAGAACGACGTTGTGGCCCTGTGTCATTTGACGCAGTTCGACTGTCGGTTCCTGTTGCTCGGCAATCGTTTCGGCTTCCCGTTCCGCAGCGGCCGCAAAGAGCGGCAAAGGCCCGCAATGCCTTGATCGCCCAGAGCGCATCACGACGCTAATCCAAGGGAAGGTCGAAAGGCGTCCGCTTCGGCCAACCCACCAGGGATGCGGCCGGAACGACCGGACCGTCGCCACATGTCGCCGACGCTGTCGAACGGCTGATCAGCGAGGGCGGCGACGATCCGGTGCCGCCCATTCAGCCGGCGAATGCGACTTCCACACTCTGACGGTCCTGAGCGACGATCTTACACCTAGTCTGGAACCCGTCACTCGGGATGGCGAGGACGAACTCTGGTGGAATTCCGGTCGAACTGGAGACCGACAAGCCGGCGCCGTCTATTCCCAGAGTCCTGACCGTGCAGTCGATGGTCGAACGCCGGTCGTTGAAGATGATGGATCCTGCCTTCAGCACCCGCCGGCGCTGCGTGATCTCGGCCGCCCCGCCGGCTTGTCCCCAGACAAGGCATTTGTTCCTGCCGGTCTGCTTGGCTTGATACATGGCAGCGTCCGCTTGAGCCAGAAGCGTCTCGATATCCTTCGCTACAATGGAAAGTGAGGCTATGCCAAAGCTCGCGGTGACCTGGAGCGCGCCTGCAGGCAGTTGAACTGAGAGCGACTCTACGAGGTCTCTCAGCCTCTCCGCCGTCGCAAGCGCGGCTTGGAGGTCGACGTGAGGGAGTAGGATCGCGAACTCCTCGCCGCCCTGACGACTGAACAGGTCCCCTGCCCGCATCACCGTCCGACAAGCAGAGGCGACCGCCCTCAGGACCTCGTCGCCTGCGGCATGCCCATGATTGTCGTTAACCTGCTTGAAGTGGTCGACGTCGAGCACGAGGCAAGAGATGTCGTGGCTGTGACGGACTGCGAGCGAGATTAGCCGGTCGGCCTCCTCCTTGAACGCCCGCCGCGTCATGGCTCCGGTCAGGCTGTCGGACGATGCGGTGCGAAGAAGCTCCACACGATCCATCGCCGCACCGGCGAGCTCTTCGAGAATAGTCAGATCGCGACTGCTGAAGGAGCGCGGGCGGCGGTCAATAGCGCAGACGGTTCCCACAACGTGCCCGTCCGCTGTTCTAAGCGGCACTCCAGCATAGAAGCGGACATGAGCTTCGCCGGTCACCGCCGAGTTCTGCGAGAAGCGCTGATCCTTGGTGGCGTCCTGGACGACGATCGGATCTTCGGCCGCGACAACCTGCTGGCAGAAAGTGTCCTGACGGGGCATCTCGTCCGGCGTGAGCCCCAAGCAAGCCTTGTACCACTGCCGATGAGCGTCGATGAAGGAAACGATGCCGATGTCGACGTCGAAGATCTCCTTGATAAGGCGGACGAGGCGATCGAAGCCCGGATCTCTGGGCGTGTCCAGCATCTCGAGCTGCTGGAGTGCCGCAAGCCGCGCCTCTTCGCGAGCAATCATATTCTCAGATGATCTTCCGAATGTCCGCGATGCAGCCATGCCTCTTCCCCTGCTCGTCCATCGTACGATTCGGATCTTAAGGAAGAGCAACGCCCCTCTGCAACGGTGCGCTTACAGGACGAGTTCGCGGCCGTTCGTCACGTTTGGAACTGACGCCGGCCTCTCATGATCTACCCGGCCGTGCCAAAGAAACTCGCCTCCGTCCAAACATCATTCGTTCAGACGATCAACCAAGCGCTTCATCAGATCCATTCGTTCATGAAGAATCGCCACGATGAGGGCGGGCTCATCTTCTCGAGACAGACAAAAGACGTAGTGATGTTGACATCGCGCCATTCGTAACGCCGGATAAAGCGCGTTCATATCCTCGAAAGGACCTTTGCCCTCGGGAAGGTTTGCGATACCTCGCTCCAAAACCGGGACGCGTTGTGCACGAGCAGAGGCAGATAGGGAGGATCGGCGTCTTCTTCGAAATAGCAGATCCCTCCAGCGAACATTGGATAGAGGACCGGGGCGGCGGCCACAACCCAACAACATCAAAGCCTAAAAGCGCTGGCCGCTTTGCAGGGCAGTTGCTTTTTTCAAGAATGGCCAGTCGCGCCAGACGTCTGCATGCACGCTGCTACGAATCCTCACCTTGCGTAGAGCGCGCGCGAGCGTTCGAGGTGCTTGAGGATCGAGGTTTCCGAGCCTTCGATATCATTGGCCTCCAGGCAGTCCACGATTTCCTCGTGTTCAGCCAAGGTGAACTTTTCCTTGCCGGTCCAGATCAGCATTTCCGTGTGATATTCCTTCAGCCAGGCAAGCATGGCCTCGCTGACAGCGACATAGATCGGATTGCCTGAGATCTGGGCGATGCGGGTGTGGAATTCCATATCGGCATTGATGAACTCTTCGGCGCGGCCGAGCGACGTGCGCTGGCGCTCGATGATGGCTCGGAGATCGCTGATGTCGTTTGTCGAGGCGCGCTGGGCAGCCTCGCGCGCCATCCCGCGCTCGAAGAAGATACGTGCACTTTTTAAATGTTCCAGCGAGTCCGCCGATTGCGACAGCATGATCTTGGCGGTGAGATCGACCTGGCGGAAGATTGACTTTGCCGTCAGCCGCAAGACCTTCGCCCGCTCGCCATGCGAAATGCTGACGAGCCCCTTGTTGGCGAGAGATTGCATCGCCTCCCGAATGGCAGGCCGGCCGACACCGAAGCGCTCCATTAGAACGCGTTCGGACGGCATCTCGTCGCCCGGTTGCAGCTCTCCGGAGGTGATCAGCCGTTCTAGCCGGTCAAAAACCTCGTCGGACAGTTTTCGACGGACAATAGGCTCGATGGCTGAGGTCATGGCGTCTCGCTGGCTCAAATCTTCTCTCTCCTTAGCATTTTCACCGATGGACGACAAAGCGCAGCACGCGAAATTCACACCTGTTGAAAATTTCCATTGCAGAAAATGGAATACTCATTATACCAGATCATGAGTTGACGCCATGACTTCTTGACGTGGCGAGAGGAGTAACCGGCAATTTCATGATGATAGTCCTGACCTACCGCATCGAGACGCCCGGCAGCGTCGAAGCGATGGCGAACAAGATCGCATCGGATCAATCGACTGGCACCTTCGTTCCTGTTCCGGGCGAGACGGAGGAACTGAAGTCGCGCGTGGCAGCCCGCGTCCTCGCTATCCGCTCGCTGGAAGATGCAAGCCATCCATCATGGCCGGAAGCGCCCGAGGGCGTGAAGCTGCAGCGCGCCGACGTCGATATCGCCTTCCCGATCGATGCGATCGGCACGGATCTCTCGGCGCTGATGACGATCGCCATCGGCGGACCTTTTTCCATCAAGGGCATGACCGGCCTGCGCGTCATCGACATGAAGTTGCCGGAGGCATTCAGGGATGCACATCCCGGCCCGCAATTTGGCATCCCCGGCAGCCGGCGCCTGACCGGCGTGGAAGGCCGGCCGATCATCGGCACAATCGTCAAACCGGCGCTCGGTCTGCGGCCGTACGAGACGGCCGAGCTCGTCGGCGAGCTGATCGAATCCGGCGTCGACTTCGTCAAGGATGATGAGAAGCTGATGAGCCCCGCCTATTCGCCGCTGAGGGAGCGGGTGGCGGCGATCATGCCCCGCATCCTCGATCACGAGCAGAAGACCGGCAAGAAGGTCATGTATGCCTTCGGCATCTCGCATGCCGATCCCGACGAGATGATGCGCAACCATGACCTCGTGCTCGAGGCGGGCGGCAATTGCGCCGTCGTCAACATCAATTCGATCGGCTTCGGCGGCATGAGCTTCCTGCGCAAGCGCTCCGGCCTCGTACTGCATGCGCATCGTAACGGCTGGGACGTGCTGACGCGCCATCCCGGCATAGGTCTCGATTTCAAGGTCTATCAGCAGCTCTGGCGGCTGCTCGGCGTCGATCAGTTCCAGATCAACGGCATCCGCGTGAAATATTGGGAGCCCGACGAGAGCTTCGTCTCCTCCTTCAAGGCGATCAGCACGCCGCTCTTTGACGCTTCCGACTGCCCGCTTCCGGTCGCTGGTTCGGGCCAGTGGGGCGGCCAGGCGCCGGAGACCTATCAGCGCACAGGGCGCACCACCGATCTGCTCTATCTCTGCGGCGGCGGCATCGTCAGTCATCCACAGGGACCGGCAGCCGGCGTGCGCGCCGTCCAGCAGGCCTGGCAGGCAGCAGTCGCCGACATTCCGCTCGACGAATACGCCAGAGATCATCCCGAGCTTGCCGCATCGATCGCCAAATTCGGCGACGGCAAGGCGGCCTGATCATGGGCGACCTGCTCGTCAGCTATTACGGCGACGATTTCACGGGCTCCACCGATGTGATGGAAGCGCTCGCGATCAACGGCATTGCCCCGGTGCTCTTCCTCGGCATTCCCGGCCAGGCCCTGCTCAATCGCTTCCGGAATTGCCGCGCCATCGGCATCGCCGGAACGAGCCGCAGCGAGACCCCCGCCTGGATGCAGCAGCATCTTTCGCCCGTCTTTGAATGGCTGAAGAGGCTTGATGCCAGCATCTGCCACTACAAGGTCTGCTCGACCTTCGATTCCGCACCAGAGGTCGGCAATATCGGCAAGGCGATCGAGATCGGCCGGGCCATCTTCGAACAGACGCTCGTGCCTGTCATCGTCGGTGCGCCGCAGCTGAAACGCTACACAGCCTTCGGCCATCTCTTTGCCGCCTATCAGGGCCGTGTCTTCCGCATCGACCGGCACCCGGTCATGAGCCGCCATCCTGTCACGCCGATGCATGAGGCAGATCTTGCGCTGCATCTCTGCAAGCAAACGGAACTTCCCGTCTCATTGGCCGATCTGGCACTGCTGTCGGCGCCGGATGCCGATGCGAAAATCGATCAGATGATTGCCGACCTCTCCGGCATCCTGCTCCTCGACGTCGATTCTGCCGAAAGCCAGGCCGCTGCCGGCCGGCAGCTGAAGCGGATCGCGGCTGCCAAGGGGAGCTTCGTCGCCGGTTCCTCCGGCATCGAATATGCGCTCATCAATGCCTGGCGCGACGAGGGCCTGATCGGCCCCGGCGTCGAATTCCAGTCTCCGGGCAAGGTCGAGCGGGTCGCCGTCGTCTCCGGCAGCGTTTCGCCAACGACCGAACGGCAGATCCGAACGGCGATTGCCGAAGGCTTTCACGATATTCCGCTCGATCCGCTGGCTTTGATCGGGGCCAATGCCGAGGCAACCCAGAACGTGGCGGTTGCCGCGGGTCTTGCCGCATTGAAAGCCGGCCGCAGCGTCATCCTTCACACTGCGCTCGGCCCTTCAGCCGATCGTGGCGCCGATATCGACCAGCTGCCCGGCGCCCGTCATCGGCTGGGGCAGGCGCTTGGCACCATCCTGCGCCGCCTTGTCGAAACCGAAAGACTGTCACGTGCCGTGATTGCAGGCGGCGATACGTCCAGCCACGCGCTGAAGGAATTGCGCGTCGATGCGCTGACGACCCTCTTGCCGCTGCCGCAAACGCCAGGTTCGCCACTCTGCACGGCCCATGGCAGCTACGCCCCGACCGACGGGCTGCAGATCGCCCTGAAAGGCGGGCAGGTCGGGTCCGACGGCTATTTCGCGCAGATCCGGGATGGAAGGAAAGCCTGATGACCTATTGGGTAGGCACCAGCTTCAAGATGAACAAGACGCTCGCCGAGGCCATCCGCTTTGCGGAGCGCCTCGTCGAAACGGATCAGGCGCGCGATCCCCGTGTGCAGCGTTTCGTCATTCCGCCCTTCACGGCCGTGCGGGAGGTCAAGCAGAGGCTTTCGGGGACCTCCGTCAAGGTCGGTGCGCAGAACATGCACTGGGACGATGCCGGGGCGTGGACCGGCGAGATCTCGCCGATCATGCTGAGAGATTGCGGTCTCGATATCGTCGAGCTCGGCCATTCCGAGCGCCGCGAACATTTTGGTGAAACGGACGCAACGGTCGGCCTGAAGGTGGCTGCTGCCCTACGCCACGGGCTCACCCCCTTGGTCTGCATCGGCGAAACGGGGGCCGAGCGCGAGGCCGGCATGGCCGACCATGTGCTGGAACGACAGGTCAGGGGTGCGCTGGAACAGGTCGCCGACGCCGTCGGCCAGCCTCAGATCCTGCTGGCCTACGAGCCTGTCTGGGCGATCGGCGTGAATGGCATTCCGGCCACGGCCGATTATGCCGACGAGCGCCAGGCCGCAATCGGCGAGACCGCGCGCGCCGTTCTCGGCCGGTCGGTGCCGGTTCTCTACGGCGGCAGCGTCAATTCCGACAATTGCGACGAGCTGATCGCCTGCAAACACATCGATGGACTGTTCATCGGCCGCTCAGCCTGGGCGGTCGAAGGCTATCTCGACATCCTCGCCCGCGTCAGCCGGGCGATCTCATTCTGACCGCAGCAGAGCCGCAAAGATCGAAAGGAACTGCCATGAAAATAGCCATTGGAGCAGACAGCGCCGGCAAGCCGCTGCTGGACATTATTGCCTCGCATCTTGCCGGTCGCGCCGATCTCGAGGTTCACGATCTCAGCCAGTCCGGCTTTTATGCCGATCTTGCCCAGCGGCTTGGCCAGACAATCGTCGCCGGCGAACATGAGCGCGGTATTCTCTTCTGCGGCACGGGCATCGGCGTGTGCATTTCGGCAAACAAGGTACCCGGCATCCGCGCCGCGCTGACCCACGATACCTATTCGGCCGAGCGCGCGGCCAAATCCAACAATGCCCAAATCATTACGATGGGCGCCCGCGTCATCGGGCCGGAGCTTGCGAAATCGATCGTCGACACCTGGCTCGCATCGGAATTCGATCCTCAAGGCCCCTCTGCCGACAACGTCCAAGCTATCGACCGGCTCGATGCGGTAAAGGTTTGACACCTATGGAATGATGATTGACTCATCATACCAGTTGCGATACCAATCCCCACAACGAAGGTGAGGAAACATGACTGCAATTGCCCTTTTTGGCGCCGGCGGAAAAATGGGATACCGGCTGGCCAAGAATCTCAAAGGTTCCCGTTTCGACGTCCGCCACGTGGAAGTCAGCGATGCCGGCAAAGCCCGCTTGAAAAACGATCTCGGCATTGACTGCGTGTCGGCCGACACCGGCCTTGACGGTGCAGACGTCGTGATCCTCGCCGTGCCGGATACGGCGATCGGTAAAGTCGCCGCCGGCATCGTCGACAAGCTGAAGCCCGGCACGATGGTCGTCGCTCTCGATGCCGCCGCCCCCTTCGCCGGCCACCTGCCGGAGCGTAGCGATCTCACCTATTTCGTCACCCACCCCTGCCATCCGCCGATCTTCAACGACGAGACGGAGATGCAGGCAAAGAAGGATCATTTCGGCGGCCTCTTTGCCAAGCAGCACATCGTCTCGGCACTCATGCAGGGTCCAGAAAGCGCCTATAGCCTCGGCGAAGAGATTGCCAAAGTGATCTGGGCTCCGGTCATGCGCTCGCATCGCGTCACCGTCGAGCAGATGGCGATGCTCGAGCCTGGCCTTTCGGAAACTGTCTGCGCTTCTCTGCTCGTCATCATGCGACAGGCAATGGACGAATGTGTTGCGCGCGGCGTTCCCGCGGAAGCCGCCCGCGACTTCCTGCTCGGCCACATGAACGTGCTCGGCGCCGTCATCTTCAAGGAGGTCGACGGCGTATTCTCGGATGCCTGCAACAAGGCGATCGAATTCGGCATTCCGGCCCTCATGCGCGACGACTGGAAGAAGGTCTTCGAACCTCAGGAGATCGCCGACAGCATCCGGCGTATCACCTGACAATGCCGCGACAAGGCTGCGGCCATGTCGCTCTACCGGCCCGCGTGGGGACTTTGACGGGCCGGTTTTCTTTTTCGCATGGATTTTAGCCGAACCGGGGTTGGTTCGACCATGCGTCAAACCTGGGAGGAGAAACCATGAAGCTTACCCGCAGACTGACCCTTGCCGCCTTCGCCAGCGCGCTTTCGCTTGGCGTCGCCATGCCGGCCTTTTCGGCTGACCTGATCGCCATCATCACGCCGGCCCACGACAACCCCTTCTTCAAGGCGGAAGCCGTCGGAGCTGAGGCCAAGGCCAAGGAACTCGGCTATGAAGCGCTCGTCATGACCCATGACGACGATGCCAACAAGCAGTCCGAAATGATCGATACCGCCATCGGCCGCGGCGCCAAGGCAATCATCCTCGACAATGCCGGTGCCGACGCTTCGGTTGCCGCGGTCAAAAAGGCCAAGGACGCCGGCATCCCCTCCTTCCTGATCGACCGCGAAATCAATGCGACCGGTGTGGCCGTCGCCCAGATCGTTTCCAACAACTATCAGGGCGCCCAGCTCGGCGCGCAGGAATTCGTCAAGCTCATGGGCGAGAAGGGCAATTATGTCGAATTGGTCGGCAAGGAGTCCGACACCAATGCCGGCATCCGCTCGCAGGGCTATCATGATGTCATCGACGACTATCCGGACCTGAAGTCGGTCGCCAAGCAGTCGGCCAATTGGAGCCAGACGGAAGCCTATGCCAAGATGGAAACCATCCTGCAGGCCAATCCCGACATCAAGGGCGTGATCTCCGGCAACGACACGATGGCCATGGGCGCAATCGCCGCTCTCCAGGCCGCCGGACGCAAGGATGTGATCGTCGTCGGCTTCGACGGCTCGAACGACGTGCGTGACTCCATCAAGGCTGGCGGCATCAAGGCAACCGTGCTGCAGCCGGCCTACGCACAGGCCCAGATGGCTGTCGAACAGGCTGACGCCTACATCAAGAACAAGACGGCGCCGAAGGAAGAAAAGCAGCTCATGGACTGCGTCCTCATCAATGCCGACAACGCCGGTAAGCTCGAGACTTTCGCACTGGCAAAATAAGGCGGACCGATTGGTGCAGGGAGCGCGGAAGACCGTGCTCCCTGCAACCTGTTCTCATAGATTTCGAGGTTGACAGCATGATGAGGATCAGGCTCGCCCTGATTGCCGCTCTCGTGGCGGCGGCTTTGCCCGGCTGCAAGATCATCAAGACGCCGACTGCGGAGGAAAAGGCCGCAGCCGCTGCAAAGAGCGCTTTTGATCCGAATGCCAAGGTCGAGGCCATATGGCAGGGCCAGGTCGTTGCCTATTATGAAAAGCATGCCGGCGAGCTGAAGGACGTTGTGGCGCTGGCCGCTTCGAGCCCCGATCAGGCCGGCGAGAAATACGGCAATCCGCACAAGCAGGCGAGTTCGCCCTGGACCTATGCGGTGAAATTTGCCGGCAAGGTCGTTGCCGCCGATACGGCCTCGCGTGCGGCAACACTCGATGTCGATGCCGACGGAGACGGCAAGGCGGATGCCACGGTGCAGATCGGTCCGGCCATTCGAGGCACCGCACTGCGCGACACGCTGGATTTCGTCAATTTCAACGAATTCAAGAACCAGATCGAATGGGCGCAATTCGGCAAGTCCTTCAATGAGAAGGCGAACGCCGCATTCCTGTCGGCGATCCCGCGCGACGGGCTGGTCGGCAAGACCGTGACCGTGACCGGCGCCTTCCCGCTGCCCTCCGGCAGCGATCTGCCGCTCGTCACCCCCTCAGCGCTGACGGTGGGACGATGATCATGGCCGAAGCCGCGAAGGACGATATCATTCTGCGCCTTGACGACGTGTCGAAGGTTTATTCGGGTATTGTCGCCGTCAAGCGCGCCAATCTCGAACTGCGGCGCGGCGCCGTCAATGTGCTCGTCGGGGAAAACGGCGCCGGCAAATCGACGCTGATGAAGATCATCGCCGGCGTCGAGCGGCCGACACTCGGGCGCATCATCCTCGACGGCGAAACCGTTTCCTTCGACAGCCCGGCCGACGCGCAGGCGCATGGCATCGGCATGATCTTTCAGGAACTCAACCTCTTCGCCAATATGTCGGTTGCCGAAAACATCTTTGCAGCGCGCGAACTGACCCGCGGCATCATCGGCATCGACCATAAGGAGCAGGTCCGCAGGGCCAACGAATTCCTCGAGCGGCTTGATGCCGGCATCGATGCCGAGACCATGGTCGAGGATCTGCCGATCGGCCAGCAGCAGCTCGTCGAAATCGCCAAGGCGATGTCGCTGAACGCCCGCATCCTCATCATGGACGAGCCGACGTCGGCACTGTCGGCCGCCGAAGTCGAGATCCTCTTCAAGGTGATCGCCGAGCTGAAGGCGCAAGGCGTGGCAATCGTCTATATCTCGCACCGGTTGGAAGAACTGATGCGGATCGGTGACTACATCACCGTACTACGTGACGGGCAGATCACCGGTCAGGCGATGGTCAAGGATATCGATACCCGCTGGATTGTGCGTTCGATGATCGGCTCGGATGCCAAGGATTTTGCCAAATCCGGGGATCATGCACTCGGCAAGGAGATGTTCCGCGCCGAAAATATCAGTCTGCCGCGCCCGACGGGTGGGCTTGCGGTTGACAATGTCTCGCTGTCGGTCAAGGCCGGCGAGATCCTCGGTATTTACGGGCTGATGGGTGCCGGACGCAGCGAATTCTTTGAATGCGTCATCGGCCGACATACGCATTCGACCGGCAAGATCTTCATTGACGGCGAGGAAGTGCGTGCCCGCGATACGACGCGACGCATCCGCCGCGGCTTGGCACTCATCCCGGAGGATCGGCAGCGCGAGGGGCTGGTGCAGGTTCTCTCCATTGCATCGAACCTGACGCTCGCCAGCCTTGGCCGCTTCACGCGTCTCTTTCACATCGATGCCAGGGCCGAAAAGAACGCCATCGCCGAAGCGATCCGCGATCTCTCCATCAAGGCGCCGAACCCGGACTTCGAGGTGACCTCCATGTCTGGCGGCAACCAGCAAAAAGTCGTCATCGGTAAGGCCCTGATGACCAATCCGAAGGTTCTGTTGATGGACGAGCCAAGCCGGGGCATCGATGTCGGCGCCAAGGCAGACGTCTTTCGCACCATGCGCCGGCTTGCCGCCAATGGTCTCGCCATCCTGTTTTCAACCTCCGACCTCGAAGAGGTCATGGCGCTTTCCGATCGCATCGCGGTGCTCAGCAACGGCCATCTCATCGCCGTCTTCGAGCGCGCGCACGCGACTGAAGACGCCATTATCGCGGCCTCGGCCAAGGGGCACGAACATCAAGGGAAACTCGCGTCATGACGGCGGCTACCGCATCCACCTCCGCGCCGAAGGGCGCGAACGGCTCCTTCCTGTTGACGCTGATGAAGCTTCGAACCTTCATCGCGCTCTTTGCCGTCATCATTTTCTTCTCGATCTTCGCGCCGAACTTCACCTCGACTGCAAACATGATTCTGATGTCGAAGCATGTCGCGCTGAACGCCTTCCTGGCGATGGGCATGACCTTCGTCATCATCACCGGCGGCATAGACCTCTCTGTCGGCTCGATCGTTGGCCTCTGCGGCATGGTCGCTGGCGGCCTGATCCTCTATGGCGTCGAACTGCCGATCGGCTATACGGTCTATTTCAATCTCGTAGAAATCGTGCTGATCACACTTTCGATCGGCCTCATCATCGGCCTGATCAATGGCCTCCTGATCACCAAGCTCAATGTCGCGCCCTTCATTGCAACCCTCGGCACGCTCTATGTCGCCCGCGGCCTGGCGTTGCTTTCCTCCGACGGTCAGACCTTCCCGAACCTTCTCGGCCGGCCGGAATATGCCACGACCGGTTTCGATTTCTTCGGCGCCGGCCGCATCCTCGGCCTGCCCGTCTCCATCTGGATTCTGATCTTCCTGGCGCTCGTCGCTGCCTATGTGGCGCGCTCGACACCGATCGGCCGCCATATCTTCGCTGTCGGTGGCAACGAGCGAGCCGCCCGCATGTCTGGCATACGCGTCGATCTGGTAAAGATCTTCGTCTACATGTTCTCCGGCCTTTGCGCCGCGATCGTCGGCATCGTCATCTCCTCGGAGCTGATGGCGGCGCATCCGGCAACGGGCGAAAGCTTCGAACTCAACGCAATTGCCGCAGCCGTGCTCGGCGGCACCTCGATGTCGGGCGGACGCGGCACGATCGGCGGCACGATCATCGGCGCCTTCGTGATCGGCATTCTCTCCGACGGTCTCGTCATGATGGGGGTTTCCTCTTTCTGGCAGATGGTGATCAAGGGTCTGGTCATCATCATCGCGGTCGTCGTCGATCAGGCGCAGCGACGGCTGCAGCAGCGCGTGACTCTCATGCAGATGGCAAAGGCGGGTTGAAATGGCTGAATTCAAAGGTGCTCTGATCGGGTGCGGCTTCTTTGCGATCAATCAGATGCATGCATGGAGGGACGTTGAGGGTGCCGCGATCGTGGCGATCTGCGATCGCGATCCTGAACGGTTGAAGATCGTCGGCGATCAGTTTGGCATCGAACGGCGCTATAGCGACGCCGCAGTCATGTTTGCCGATGGCGGTTTCGATTTCGTCGATATCGCCACCACGGTCCAGAGCCACCGGGTGCTGGTGGAACTTGCCGCCAGCCACAAGATCCCCGCCATCTGCCAGAAGCCTTTCGCCAAAACGCTTGCCGATGCCAAGGCGATGGTCGAGGCCTGCCGGAAGGCCGCCATTCCGCTGATGGTACACGAGAATTTCCGCTGGCAGACACCGATCCAGGCGGTTCGCCGACTTCTCGACAGCAAGGCGATTGGTACGCCCTTCTGGGGCCGCTTCTCCTTCCGCTCGGGTTATGACGTGTTTTCGGGCCAGCCCTACCTTGCCGAAGGCGAACGCTTCATCATCGAAGACCTCGGCATCCATACGCTCGACATCGCCCGCTTCATCCTCGGCGACGTCACGACGCTTTCGGCCCGCACGAAGCGCGTTAATCCAAAGATCAAGGGCGAGGATGTCGCGACCATCCTGCTCGACCACAAAAATGGTGCGACCTCTGTTGTCGATATCAGCTACGCCACGAAGCTCGCCACGGAGCCCTTTCCCGAAACGCTGATCGAGCTCGACGGCACCGATGGAACGATCCGTCTCTCCGTTGGCTACCGGCTCGAAGTCACCAATGCGACGGGTACCGTCGTTTCCGATGCTTCGCCGCAGCTGCTCTCCTGGGCATCGCGGCCCTGGCACAATATCCAGGAAAGCGTTTATGCGATCCAGAAACATTGGATCGACAGGCTGCAGACCGGTAGCGAACCGGCAACGTCAGGCGCCGACAACCTGAAGACCTTCGCCCTTGTCGAGGCAGCCTATGACAGTGCCGCGTCAGGCAAGGCCGTCGACGTGGAGGCGATGCTGAGATGACTACGGACGCCTTCGCCCTTTACGGCACGCGTGAGGCCGAAGAGCATCCTGTCAAGCTCGTCGCCGGACGCCTGTCTGCCGATCTTGCCAATGGGAATCTGCGGACGATTCGTTATGAGGGCGTCGAGGTGCTGCGCGCCGTCTCCTATCTGGTGCGTGACCGCGACTGGGGCACCTACAGCCCCGCAATCGAGGATCTTTGGGTCGAGCAGGACAATGGCAGCTTTTCCGTCCGCTATATCGCTCGTTGCAAGGGACCTGACGATACCAGACTTGCCATTTCCGTGCATATTGCCGCAACCGAGCGGGAGCTGACCTTCGAAGCAGGAGCGCTCTCGTCGACCGGTTTCGAAACCAACCGCTGCGGCTTCTGCATCCTGCACCCGATCGCAGGCATTGCCGGCAGCCCAGCCAAGGTCGAGCATGTCGATGGCGGCGTCACCAAGACGCGTTTCCCCGATCAGATCGCCCCCTGGCAACCGTTCAAGGATATGCGGGCGATTACCCATCAGGTGCTGCCGGGCGTATCGGCCGAATGCCGCATGGAAGGCGATACGTTCGAGATGGAGGATCAGCGCAACTGGTCGGACGCTTCTTACAAAACCTATGTGCGCCCGCTGGCGCTGCCTTGGCCCTACCGGATTGCGGCGAACGAACTGGTGGGCCAGCGGATCGTTCTTTCCATTCACGACACAAGAAGCGGGCAGAGGCCAGCCAACAGCGCTGACCGCACGATCAGGCTCGAACCGGGCGAGGGGCGCGGCACGATGCCTGATATCGGCCTGATCGTCACACCCGAAGAAGCCAAGGCAGCGCTTGCCGCCCGCGACCTCCTGTCCGACATTGCGCCGCAGGAACTGCTCTTCCACTTCGATCCCGATGCGGGGCATGACGCACAGGCATTCAGGGATTTCGCGGCGGTCGCCGCTGTTCACCGCGGCCGCTCGACGCTGGAGATCGCCCTGCCCTGCAAACTAGCACCGGCCTCCGAGACCCATGAGATTGCCAGACAGATGCAGGCTGCGGGCTTCCGCCCGACCGCTATCCTGATCTCGCCTTCCGTCGACCGGCAATCGACGCCTCCGGGCAGCAAGTGGCCGGAATGTCCGCCGCTCGAACAGGTCTATTCAGCAGCGCACGAGGCTTTCGCCGGCATTCGCATCGGCGGCGGCATGCTCAGTTATTTCACCGAACTCAATCGCAAGCGCGTGCCGGCCGACAGCCTCGGCTTCGTCAGCCATTGCACCAACCCGATCGTCCATGCCGCCGATGATCTCAGCGTCATGCAGACGCTGGAGGCGCTGCCTTTCATCACCCGTTCGGTGCGTGCCATCTATGGCGACAAGCCCTACCGGATTGGCCCATCGACTATTCCCATGCGGCAGAACCCCTATGGCAGCCGCACGATGGACAATCCCGCCGGCAGGCGCATTCCCATGGCAAACCGAGATCCGCGCCACAATGGTCGCTTCGCGGAAGCGTTTGCGCTCGGTTACGCAATCCGCGTGATGGACGCCAATATCGAATGCCTTACCCTGTCGGCGCTGACTGGTTCCTTCGGACTGGTTGCCGGCAAGGGCGAGCCGACCATCGAAGGTGGCATTCGGCCGCTCTTTAACGTCGTCAAGCTGCTCTCGCGCCTTGCCGGCACATCCTGGCGCGGCTGCACCTCCGCGCGGCCATCAGAGATTCTGGCCTTCCAGTCAGGCCCAACGCTTCATGTCGTCAATCTGACGGCGGAGGAGCGAGGCATCGATTTCGGCGCATTCCGGCCGGCTTCGCAGAAGGGAAGCCTGACGCTCGGCGCTTTCGGCTCGGCAGCGATCGACGTCGCCCTCTGATCCGGTCGAAGCCCGTTCGATGTGAAGGCGCCAGCTCCTCGCCGCTGCTGGTCTTTCTATTCGGCCGCATTCGATGCCGGGTCATAAATGTGAGCAGCCCTCGCATGGTTATGTCATCATACCAGTTGACATGTTGATGAGCTTGCTGCAAGAAGAGGACCAGCTTACAAGAGGAGGACGTAATGCTGACGCTTTCTGCGAAATTGAAGTCTTCATCTATGGCCGCCATCGCGCTCGCGGCCATCGCGGTCACCCCCGTCAAGGCTGAAGACATCACGCTCTGGACGCTGAACTTCGACAACAATGCCGCCAACGTAGCGCTGAAGAAGGTTGCCAGCGACTTCGAAGCGGCAAACCCCGGAACTCATATCGAGATCGTCCAGCGTGCCGTCGACGAGCACAAGACGGCGCTGCGCGTGGCTGCCGGTTCCAACCGCGGCCCGGATATCTATTTCAGCTGGGCAGGTCTTGGCCTCGGCGGGGAATACGTGAAGGCCGGCCTATCGCTGCCGCTCGATAAGTACTACACCGAATACAAGTGGAACGACGAACTGCTGCCGTCAGCTGCGGCCTTTGCCGATCTCTATCCAGGCGGCAAACACGGCACGCCTTTCACCTTCAAAGGCGAAGCAGTCTACTACAACAAGAAGCTTTTCCAGCAGGCCGGCATCACCGAAGAGCCGAAGACCTATGACGAGCTTCTGGCAGCAGCCGACAAGCTCAAGGCAGCTGGCATTCCGGGCTTTACCTTCGGCGGCACGGTCAACTGGCACGTCATGCGCCTGATGGACGTGATCCTCGAGACCAAGTGCGGTGCGGACAAGCACGACCAGCTGAAGCTGATGAAGCTCGATTGGTCGAAGGAGCCCTGCGCCACCGATGCATTCACCGAATTCGCCAAGTGGACGAAGGATTATACGCTTCAGCCCTTCATGGGCATCGACAACAAGCAGTCCTACAGTCTCTTCACCGCAGGCCGTGCGGCGATGATGCTGGAAGGCGACTGGCTGGTCGGCCAGCTCTCCGGCAGTGGCGCCAATCTCGACGATTACGGAATCTTCCCCTTCCCGACCAATACCAACCGTCTCTACGGCTTTGCTGAATACAACTACATCAGCACCAAGACCAAGAACCCGGACATGGCTGCGAAGTTCATCGACTATTTCCTGTCGACGAAGGTGCAGCAGGATCTCGTCGGCCAGATCAGCTCGATCTCGGTCAACAAGAATGTCCAATATACCAACCAGAAGCCTCTGGAAGCCGAGTGGCTGGATATCTTCAAGACCTACAGCAAGATCTACATGAACGGCGACCAGGCCTTCCCGCTTGATGTGACGACGGAATATTTCCGCGTCATCAACGATGTTGCCTCCGGCAGCATCGAACCGGCTGAAGCTGCCAAGCAGATGCAGGCCTTCATCGCCGGCAGAACCTGACCCCTCCCGAGACGCCGGCTGGCCGACATCGTGTCGGTCGGCTGGCGCCGTATCCGCAAGACCGGCGGGGTGATGCCCTGCCCCGGAGGTGAGAATGTCCTTGCGCCAAACAACACATGATCCCCGGGTGCAGGCCGTCTTCCTGCTCGCGCCCGCGCTCGCGATCTACGCGATCTTCGCGCTCTATCCGATGCTGAACGTGGTCATCATCAGCTTTCAGAAGTGGAACGGCCTCGATCCGCAACGCCCCTTCGTCGGCCTTGCGAATTATTCAGCGATCTTCGCGCGCGATCCGGTCTTCTGGGTCGCCTTCAAGAATACCGTGATCTGGACGCTGATGAGCCTGATCTTCCCGCCGCTGGTCGGTCTTCTCCTGGCGCTCAGCCTCAACCAGAAGATCTTCGGCCGCAACGGGCTGCGCGCAATCTTCTACCTGCCTGTTATCATCGCGCCGATCGCCGTCGCCACCATGTGGAAGTGGATGTACGACCCCTTCTTCGGCCTGTTCAGCCAGATGCTGACCTCATGGGGTATGCAGACCTGGATCAAGGACTGGCTCGGCAACAAGGACATTGCGCTCTATTCCGTCTTTATCGCCTATCTCTGGCAGACCGTCGGCTTCTCGATGGTGCTCTTCCTGGCAGGTCTTCAGAATGTCTCGCAGACGCTGGTCGAGGCCGCCCGCATCGACGGCGCCGGCCGCTGGGCCGTGTTCAAACATGTCACCCTGCCGGCGCTGCGCCCGACCATCACCATCGTGCTGGTGCTGTCGATCATCTCGTCGCTGAAGGCCTTCGATATCGTCTATGGCCTGACGGGCGGCGGGCCGGCCCAGTCGACCCAAATGCTGGCGCTCTGGGCCTTCACACAGGCCATGCAGATCTTCGACTTCGGCCGGGGTGCTGCGATCTCCGTCGTCCTGCTTTTGATCACCATGGCGATCGTCATTCCGTATCTGCGCTGGACGCAAAAGCATGAGGAGGTCGAAGCGTGACAGCTCTCCCCGCCGAAGCTGATGATATCGACACGGATATCAAGCCCCTGCGCCTGAAGCGCGATCCTGTGCTCATCGGACTGTGGATCGCCCTCGTCCTCGTGGCGCTGATCTGGGTCGCGCCCTTCGTCTTCATCGTCTTCACCTCGCTGAAGACACAGGCGGCCGTTACCAGCACCGGCGCCTTCATGCCACCGACGGAACTCGCCTTCCAGAACTATGCCGACGCCTGGAGCCGCGGAAATTTCGCAAGTTCCTTCTTCAACAGCGTCATCATCACCGTCATCAAGGTGCCGCTCGGCCTGGCGCTATCGGCGATGGCGGCTTATGCGCTCGCCAAGATCAAGCTCAAGATCAGCAAGGCGCTCCTGCTGCTGGTGGTCTTCGGCACGATGATCCCCTTTCAGGTGATGCTGGCACCGCTCTTCACGCTGGTGAATGCCTTCGGACTGATCGACACCTATCCGGGCGTCATCCTGCCCTATATCGCTTTCGGCGTTCCCTACCAGGTCTTCATCCTGCACGGCTTCTTCAAGGGGATTCCGAAGGAACTCTCCGAGGCAGCACTCATCGACGGCGCGACACATTTCACCGTCTTCCGGCGTATCTTCCTGCCGGTCTGCCTGCCGGTTCTCGCCGCCCTTTTGATCCTCGATTTCGTCTCCACCTGGAACGAATTCGCCATGGCGCTCGTCCTCCTGCAGGACCAGCACATGTGGACGCTGCCGCTCGGCCTCATGTCTTTCCAGGGGCAGTTCTCCAGCAATTACGGTCAGCTCAACGCCGCGATCGTCATGACCGTGCTTCCGGCGACGATCGTCTATCTCATGTTCCAGCGCTACTTCGTGTCCGGACTGACCTCCGGTGCCGTCAAGGGCTGACACCGAAATCTTGTTCTACGAGGAGAGACTTATGTCCGATGCAGCAGTCGAAAAATGGGGTGTGTTCGGAGCGGCCTTTGCCGGCCCGGCCGAGGGCAATCCCTATCTCGACGTGGCATTCGATGCCGTTTTTACGCACAAGAGCCGCGAGGTTCGCGTGCCGGGCTTTTATGACGGCAACGGCACCTACCGCATCCGCTTCATGCCGGATACCGAAGGCGAATGGTCCTTCAGGACGCGCTCGAAGACGGCGGCGCTAGACGGCAAGACGGGATCGTTTGCGGCGACCGCGCCTTCGGCGGGCAATCACGGTCCAGTGCGCGTGCGCAACAAGTTCCACTTCGGTTACGCCGACGGCACGCCCTTCTTCTCCTTCGGCACGACCTGTTACGCGTGGACACATCAGCCGCTGGAAATGCAGCAACAGACGCTGGACACGCTGAAGAAGACCCGGTTCAACAAGATCCGCATGGGCGTCTTCCCGAAGGACTATCCTTACAACACCAACGAGCCGCTACATGCCTGCTTCGAGACAGGCACCGACGGCAAACTCGATTTCGACCGTCCGAACCCTGCCCTCTTCCAGCATTTCGACAGGCAGGTTGCGGCCCTTTGCGCGCTCGGCATCGAGGCCGACATCATCATCTTCCACCCCTATGACCGCTGGGGTTATGCCGACATGTCCGCCGAGCAGGATTTCCGCTATGTCGCCTATCTCGCGGCGCGACTTGCCGCCTACCGGAATGTCTGGTGGTCGCTCGCCAATGAATATGACTTCCTGATCGACACCAAGCCGATGGAGCAGTGGGACCGCTACTTCCACATCCTGGAGGAAAACGATCCGTACCAGCATCTGCGTTCGATCCATAATGGCGACGTCACGGCGAACTTCGACCATCGCAAGCCCTGGGTGACCCATACCTGCATACAGAACCCCGATGTCAAGCGCACCCAGGAATGGCGCAATGCCTATGGCAAGCCCGTAATCAACGACGAGCCGGAATATGAAGGCGATATCCTGCAGTCCTGGGGCAATCTCTCGGCGCAGGAACTGGTGCATCGCTACTGGATCACCGTGACGCGCGGCGGCTATGCCGGCCATGGCGAAACCTATTCCCACCCCGAGGACCTGATCTGGTGGGCCAAGGGCGGCGAACTGCGCGGCGAGGCGTGGAAGCGCATCGGGTTCCTGCGCGAACTGCTCGAGGCCGACGTCAAACACGGGCTGGAACCGCTCGGCATTCTCGGCGAATGGCCCTGGTCGCGCGTTTCGGGTGCTCGAGATGGCGACGGCGATTTCCGGCTGATCTATCTCGGCGAACACCAGCCGATCATCTGGTCATCCGGCCTGCCGCTCGAAGGCACGGATTATGACGTTGATATCATCGACACCTGGGAGATGACGATCACCCCTGCCGAAAAGGTCGCAGCACCCGTCCCGCATCCGACCCGTCACGGCGCGATCGTGCGCGGCGGCAAGCCCGACGCCGCGTTCGGTGTCAAGCTTCCGCGCAAGCCGCATCAGGCGCTGCGCGTGCGCAGGAAGCGCTGAGGATTTAGGAGGAGCTCATGTCCGGCTTAAACATCCAGAACGTCAAAAAGTCTTTCGGCGCGGTCGACATCATCCATGGTATCGATGTCGACATCGCCGAGGGCGAGTTCGTCATCCTTGTCGGTCCGTCTGGCTGCGGCAAGTCAACGCTATTGCGCATGATTGCCGGTCTTGAAGATATCAGCGCCGGCAAGATCAGCATCGATGGACGCGTCGTCAACGATCTGCAGCCGAAGGACCGCAATATCGCGATGGTCTTTCAGAACTACGCACTCTATCCGCAGATGACGGTCGCCCAGAACATGGGCTTTGCGCTGGAACTTGCCGGTGCCAAGCGGCCGGAAATCGACAGGAAGGTGGCGGAAGCCGCCGCCATTCTCGGCCTGCAGCCTCTGCTTGAGCGCAAGCCGGCACAGCTTTCCGGTGGTCAACGCCAGCGCGTCGCCATGGGCCGCGCCATCGTTCGCGATCCCAAAGTCTTCCTCTTCGACGAGCCCCTGTCGAACCTCGATGCCAAACTGCGCGTAAAAATGCGGGCCGAGATCAAGGCGCTGCATCAGCGCCTGAAGACGACGATCGTCTATGTCACGCATGACCAGATCGAGGCCATGACCATGGCCGACAAGATCGTCGTGCTGCAGGGCGGCAGGGTGGAGCAGATTGGCAGCCCGCTCGAATTGTACGATCGGCCGCGCAATGTTTTCGTCGCAGGCTTCCTTGGATCGCCAGCCATGAACTTCCTCGAGGGAACCCTGGGGAACTCCGGCAGCCCCGCGCTGACCCTCGCAGGCGGCTCTCGGGTAGACCTCTCGCACGCTCCGGGTGCCTCGGCCGGCAGGCCGTTGGTGCTCGGAATTCGTCCGGAAGACATCGCTCTCGGCGGTGAAGATGGCGTAGACGCGATTGTGAAGGTGGTCGAACCAACGGGTTCCGAGACGCATGTTGCCGTGGAGGTAGAGGGCAAGGAGCTAACTTGGGTAGTCCGTGAACGTGTCGAGCTCGTTCCAGAGCAGCGTGTAAAACTGTCCTTGAGTAGCCCAAAGGTTCACTTTTTCGATCGGCAGACTCAACAGCGCATCGAAGCGTGACATGCTAGCGAGGATTCGACGCTAATCTCGAAGGTCTTGTTGCCGTCGTCAGTGTCGAGGCCGTAGTAGGCCTAGGGCGGCGGTTCGGCCGCAAGGGTCCGGTGTTCATTGCATGACCCAAAGAGTGCCGCCCTGTCAGAAGATGAGCTGGCCTGTGCAGAAAAGTGGCAATCCAGCCGCCGACCCTCGTCGTTCCGAATTCAGCATTGCACCCTGGCTTGTTGCACGAGAGCGGCTTCGGCTTCAGAAGCTTCGACCGCTGCCAGGGTCGCAGAGGCCCGCTCGGGATTAATCCCGTCCGATTTCGGTGGCGCTGAGCTGTCGCGTCGATCGGTTAAGAAGGCGCGCGGCAAGCTTTTGATCGGGCCTTTAATATCCGCCTAGTCCGGTTGCCATCGCATATAAGATGGTTATTCCGAGCCCCATCTTAAAGCGAATTCCGGCAAGTCAAGTAGTGATGGTCCGGCGGCCTTCACTTGCGAATTGCGAGATCGTCGAGACTTTCGAACCGAAGCGATAAAGCGCCTGCAGCGAGCCACACCGCAAAACCGCTTGCGAAAATCGAATAAGCCTAAAGGCTATCGCGCTATCGTCCGGCCCGGATCGATACGCCAAGCGACTGCAAGGCGCGGACGAGATCCGTCTGTCGAACCAGTTCCACGGCTGGAGAAGCGGCCAGCTTCAATCCGGCAGCGCGATCATAGACCGCAACGCATGCCGCCGCCGTGAGGCGGGAAGAGTAAAGCAAGCCGTCGACGGCGAAAGAGCCATAGACGACTTCGCTCAGCTTCCGTCCCTCGCGATGCTCCTTCGCCCGAGCCGCATCCGTGCTGACTCCCAACTTCAGCAGCCCGGTCGTGCGCAGGTCGAGAACAACAAGCGGATCGGTCGCCGTCACCTCGGCTACCGCCCCAGTCTTCGATTTCGCTCTCGTCCAGTACACGTTCCTGCGTCCCCTCAAAGCGGTCACGAACAATCGTCTCGGCGATGGCAGTGGCCAAATCACTCGCAATGTAGAGGAGCTTGAACGCCTGGCTGGGCTGGAAAACCTGGTATTCCCGAAACCCATGCCAAGCGGCGTCGCCTTGTGCGCGACCGGCATGACACGGAGATATGACTGCGGCCGAAACGCGAACGCGAGATCGGCAACGGTGCTGGAATCGAGCTTCACGGTTCAGCCGAAATCCCGCGCAGCGGCATCCACAACCTCGTCAATATGACCTTTCTTGAGCCTGTCGAGCGGCGTTCCTCCGATGCTTGGCTTCGTCTGGATCAACCACTGCCAGGCAACGCGCGGATTGGAAATGATCTTCGTGATACGCGACATGCCCTCGACAGGTCGACCATCAACAAACTGGGCCAGGGGGAAGACATGTTTTCGCTCGCCCTTGAGCAGACCGATCACCGCCCCGCGTTTCTGCCAATCGTGTAGTGTCGACCGCTTCGTGCCAAACATCTTCTCTATGTCGCCGGGACCCGCAACAGGTCCCGCCCAGTCCTCAATCCGAGCCGGTGTTGCGAACTCGGCAAGGCGGCGACGCCCCTCTTCGATGTTCAAGGATTGTCCGAGGCCCTGCCCGGTGCTGACCTCCAAGGGCTTTCCGACCGGCACCTCCTCGAGATTGCGACCGGATTTTTCCGCCAAGCTAGCCACAACCGCCTCCACAGCCTGGGCCAGTTCCTTTTCGTCGGCGGCAATCCGTCGCTGCTGCTCAGCGGACAGCCGCGCGGTTGCGGCCGAGATCGCCGCCACGACCTTGCCTGTTGCTGCAAGGGCTGTTTTGGAGAGGCGGGGATTGTGCCGCGCCAAGACCTTAAGGACGTCGGCGACGACAGCCTTGTCGACCTCAATCCCACCGTTGTGCTGCGACTTTCGAGCGGTAGCGACCATGTTCGCCTCCTTACATCTATGCCCCTTCTGGTTTGGTCCTTCATCGGCCGAGCGGCCATACTGCTGTTGTTCGCCAAGAGCGGTGGCGTTCCTCTACGAACCGAGGCCAACGACGGGATGATAATCAAGGGACCCGATGGCGAGAACCTAAACTTAAAAACCTATTGTCCGGAATCGGTGCTCCTCCTGTTTTGCCGACGCATGGATGGTCGCTTGACCAGTCGGTCTGGCAATACGCGGTGGGCGATCTGTCGAAAATGTACCGGGTGACCACGTGGGACTTGCCGGGGATTGGACGATCGACAGCCAAACGGGTGTCGCTCGACCAGATGGCGGCCAACCTGGCCGCCGTTCTGTCTCATGTTCCCTCCCATGCCCTTCTTGTCGGACATAGCATCGGTGGCATGACGAGCGACCCTCCGCGAAGAAATCAGAATGTCAATTTGCGCTGAGTTGACCTGAGAGTGCAGGAAATACCACTGAGAATTGCCCCCCGGGTCAACTTGTCTCAGCGCATATTAACACCGAAAAGGTTTGTTGCCTTCGAGGGTGTTGACAATTTATGATAGAAGCGGTGTATCCCGGCGTCGTGGGGGTCGACACGGGTTGGAAAACCGGAACTGGCTATGCCCACCTATTATGCGAAGTGCACTTGTGGCGCTTTATCCTTCGAGGTTGATGGCGATCCTGTGCACAACCACGCCTGCACGTGCACGCGTTGTCAACGTGCATCCGGAAGCGTTCTTGCGCACAATGTCTGGTTCCGTGAGGAGAATGTCCGGCTCGCCTCCGGAGAGTATTCCGTTTGGTACCCACAGGGCGGAACTAAACCTGATGTGATGAAAGCCTTCTGCCGGATCTGCGGTGGGGGCGGGTTTTCGAGATCCGGAATATACTTTCCGGGCACCGTCATAATCGCAGGTGGCACATTCGCCGATCCGTCCTTCCCTGCGCCCGATCATGTTCATTGGTGGGACAATCGCCCACATTGGATCGAGCTTGCCGAGCCAATCGAGCGCCTTGCCGGAAATTGAACCCCAGAATGGCGCCCCGTGCTTGTGGCCGTGGCGGCCGTCGAAACAGCGAGGTGGTTGGCGGCTCCATGATCGCGCGCGGGTTCGAACGCGCAGCCAGCGCATGCACGGTACGTTGTCTTATCCGGATCGGGCCGGTGTCTATTTCTCGCAAATGTACTATGTCGTCGCTCATGGATATTTTGCACAGAAACAACGTCATCGTACGCGGCTCGCGCGACGAGACGATCGTATTCGCCCATGGGTTCGGATGTGACAGCAACATGTGGCGTCACGTCGCTCCTGCCTTCGAGGAGCGTTACCGCATCGTCCTCTTCGACAACGTCGGCGCCGGAAAATCGGATTTGTCTGCCTATTCATTTGACAAATACCGCACGCTTGATGGTTACGCCGGCGATCTTGTCGAAATCATCGATGCCCTGGCTATCGGAAAGGCCATCTTCGTCGGTCATTCGGTTAGCGCGATGATCGGATTGATCGCCGCCAGGCAGCGTCCCGATCTTTTCCGGTCGCTTGTCATGGTCGGACCCTCGCCCTGCTATGTCGACGGCGATGGCTATGTCGGTGGCTTTAGTCAGGAGCAGCTCGAAGAGCTTCTGGAGTTCCTGGATTCAAATCATCTCGGTTGGTCTGGACAGATGGCCCCAGTCATCATGGGCAACCCTGACAGACCTGAACTTGGGAAGGAACTGACGGAAAGCTTCTGCCGAACCGACCCCGAGATCACCCGGCACTTCGCCAAGGCGACCTTTCTGTCCGACTGTCGCGATCTGTTAAAGGACTTCGAGATCCCGACGCTTATCCTCCAATGCTCAAGCGACGTAATTGCCCCTATCGAAGTGGGCGAGTACGTCCATCGACAGCTCCCGAACAGTAAATTGGTCATCCTGAAGGCGACCGGCCATTGCCCCAACCTGAGTGCTCCGGAAGAAACGATTGCGGCCATTGAGGCCTATTTGGGTCAGGCGGCCTGAATGTGCGGGGACGGCGCTTGCGGTGCAGCACAGGATGATTACGAAAGCCTCTTCGAAGACACCGCTGTCGGCAACATCATCATTACCCCCGACAGCATCGTCAGCCGCGTCAACCGCCGCCTTGCGACATGGCTGGGGTTCACAACCGCTGAAGTCGTGGGCAAACGATTTTCTGATCTCCTCACTGTTGGAGGCAAGATCTATCTCGAAACCCACCTTGCTCCAATGCTGCGCATGTCTGGTGCATTCGAGGAGGTTATGCTGGAAATGAGGACGGCGGATGGCGGCAAGCTCCCCGTTCTCGTCAACGGCTTTGAGCGTCGCGACGCCGAAGGTCGTCCCGTGTTGACCAGGATCGCCGTCGTCAGGGCATCCCACCGGCTTCTGTACGAACAGAACCTCCGCCAGGCTCGAAAACAGGCCCGCGACGCGCTTACAAACGCGGAAGGGACACTCCTTGACGAGCGCCAGACCGCGGTCTTACGCGAGCAGTTCATCGCGGTTCTGGGGCACGACTTGCGTAACCCGCTTGCCGCGTTCAACGCGGGATTGCGCGTTCTCGCGAAAGGCCAGCTCGATGAGCGGCAGGCGCGCGTGATCCCGCTGATGGACGCTGCCGTCCGGCGCATGGCCGGCTTGATTGACGACGTTATGAACCTCGCGCGCGGCAGACTCGGCGGCGGCATCCCAATCAATCGCACGGAAACAGATCTCGCCCCGATTCTTCAGCAGGTGGTCGACGAAGTCGCGGGCGCGCATCCCGAGCGGCAGATCGAGGTCGATTTTCAGCTCGCGGTCAACGTCGATTGCGATGGCCCGAAGATCGCACAACTTGCGTCGAATCTGCTTGCGAACGCTATAAGCCATGGCGCGGCCGACGGACCGATCAAGATCTCCGCGGGGTCGGTCGGCGCTGGATTCGAACTCGCTGTCGAAAACGTCGGAAACCCGATTCCTCCGGGCGCCCTCACCCGTCTCTTTGAACCGTTCACCCGAGAAGCCGGCGACGGCAAGGAGGGGCTTGGCCTTGGGCTTTATATCGCGAGCGAGATTGCCAAGGCTCATGGAGGGTCCCTCACCGCGATGTCGGATGAAGAGAAAACGGTCTTCCGGCTGGAGCTCGGGTAGCGCGATCGGCGCCTCTACGATTGCATCGCCGAAGCCGTCACGGTGTAACAACTGCATCGATGCGGACGAGTTGATGTCTTTTCTCACCGTCGGTAGTAGTCCTGTAGCGCTTGCTGGTATCGGGCTAAGGTTCCTCTGAGCGGATTTCTGCCCCGCGTCACAACCACTCCCGAAAGTGACAGCATCAGCCAGTTTCCTACCCTGTTAATTTTAGCTATCCTGCCGGCGTTCCAGAACCTGGCGAGGCCGAGATGGAAAACGAGACGGTCAATGTGCGTTATATGGTCGAAAGCGTGGAAACTTCGATCAAGTGGTATGTCACTCATCTGGGCTTTTCGGTTATCTCCAAGTATCCCCCTGCCTTCGCCGATGTCCAGCGAGGCGCACTTCGCTTGCTCTTGAGCGGCCCATCAAGTTCAGCGGGCCGCCCCATGGCCGATGGTGAGCTGCCCTGTCCAGGAGGGTGGAACCGGATCCATTTGATCGTCGACGATCTCGAAAACGAAGTGGAACGGCTGCGATCGGCCGGCGTGCAGTTCCGCAACGACGTCGTTCGCGGGCCAGGAGGAGCCCAGGTTTTGCTGGTTGATCCGTCGGGGAACCTGGTCGAACTGTTTCAGCCGGCGCGGAGTTAGCGAAAGGGAGGTACGGCTTAGGAGGACAGAGCCTTTGGCGGCCAACGATCGTTCGCCCTGCGGTTCCCAAGATGCGTGATCCGACCCTCATGCCTTTAGAACGGATCCTGCTTTCGCATGACGAGTAAGGTTCGCGCAGACATTTGCGTCGGCACCTTCACGCGATGTCTACGACAGACTACGGACGCCTACTGGGCGAGATGAGCGTTTGGCGGCACTGCATTGAATGCGTGAATCTGTCCGGCCTATCGCTGGAGCGATCACGCTCCTGGTTTTGATAGGAGTCTGCTACGTCTTTACTCATAACATGGTCGACCTTGTGGCCTTGCCGTAGATCAGGATCCGAAGCTGGCTATCATCCGCTACAATCGCCGGTTCTGCAGATGTGCAAGCAATATCTCGTGCATCCCATAGCCAGCATGCCATCGTTGGCTTGTTCGAGGGCTTCTTCGCCGCGCCTGCAGGTCAAGTGCTTGAAAGAGTTGAGTGTTTGGCTGCTCGACAAATGTGTTTCGCATGCCAAAACCCGTAGTCATCCAGAACGGACGGCGCAGACACTCTAGGCACGTTCGTGAAGGACTGCCCCATGATGAAGTCCCAGCCGTCTGCTTTTCCTGGCATCCTCAGGTCCGATCAAGGCGCAAAAGTGAGCCGGGTCCTTCTCGAACTCGAGCATTACCGTGGCCGCATTTGCAAAGACGAGGATCGCGAAACCCGCGTCCGCCACGACCTCTTCAAGACTACGTTTGATCAAATATTCGTCTTCTCCGATGAGCACAATCGGCTTGTCGCCGTGTGGGCTCGTGGTCCTTTCAGGGGATCTGGGGACATTCATTATCCTGAAACGCGAAGCGTTAGACCGCCATTGCGTTGAGGCGGTCCAGCGGCCCCCTAAACGAAAGCTATTTGAGACCGATTATGGCAAGCCGTAAAGCGCGTCATGCCGCATTTCCGGAAGCAAGGAAGAAGGTCGCGATGTTTGTTTTCGAAGCTGCCTTGAGGAAAGGTTGCCGAAATTCTTCAATGCCGATTTTTCCAGTGACGGCATCGGCGCACGATTTGACGGCCGTGACGTATTCTTCGCTGTCGTCGTCCGGCCGGCGCCCTTCAATAGGACATCTGCGATATCCGTTAATTGTTTGGACGATCGACCGCGCACGGCGCTCGCGCAAGACCAGCATCCTCGACGACCTTTGTGATAGTACGCTCGGAGCGCCCGAAAAGCGCGGGAGGTGTTGAATCAAACCGACAACCGCCAGTCGTAGTGAATGGATTCGTAGGCCGAATTCAACGGCGTACATATTCGGATAGTCACTGTACCGCCGAAATAGGGTCGTTTCGGCAAATGTCCGCTCCCGTGACCAAAACTGGAGACCGCTCGCGTTCGGAAGATGTTCGAGTTGACCGCAAATCCGTTGAAGAGGATCAAACGCAAGCAGAAGAAATGGACAGTGCCGCCCGCCCCGAAATTGCGATGCGAAAGCCAGGGTCTGGAGCTACGGGGCCAATAGCGTCGACAGTTCCGCAACCGTATAGGCGACAGACACCATGATCAGGGTTAATGCAATCGCAATCAGGATCTCAATCCGCATCATTCTTGGCCAGCTAGCCCTGAGGCTCCTGGCGTCAATCGGACTCAAGTCCGATCCGATATCGTTCACGTTCACGTGGGCCGGAAATCTTGCTGCGCAACGTGGTGAAGAACATGAAGCAAGGCCTCATCGATATCGGGGCCATCCAAAAGGGACGGATCGTCAGCTATTACCTGAACTGTTCGCTCCACTAGACGAGCTGCGTCGCATTCCGACTTTGCGTAGCCGCGTGCACCTTTTTTCAGGACATCAATGGCAGGTAAATGCAGATGGCTCAACGCTAGCCCCCTTCCTAACTTAGTTAGCGGGTGCACGCGTCACTCAGCCATCAGCGCCAACAAGCCGAGATCTGCCGGTGGTGGACGAATTGCACGCTTCCGTACGGATGGAGTCTATGCAGCGGAAAGCTTTTCTTTACCGCTCGGGCCGCCCCACCACCCGCACGGAGTCAGGCCCCGCTGCGCGCCTCCTTGGCTATCAGATCCATGAAATCATTGCTGTCCATCACGGTGTGAACGACGCCGTTCGAGTGAATGACAATTACCGCTAAGCCCGCTGTCGAGCTGCAATGCGATGTGGAAACAATTCATGGATTTGCCTCCTTGTTGCCAGGAGAAGAACAGGATGCCGGCTCGGTGTCTAACGCTAACACTTGAGGGGAAAAAGAAGCCCGCCGAAGCGGGCGAGTCGGGAAGTTAGGACGGGCCGCCGACTGCTGTGAAGACTGGTGAGCTGAACTAACCTTCGTCGTGCAACCCAAGTGTAATACTTCGCGGCGTTACGAAAGTTCCCGGTGCGACAGTCATTTTTGGCCGAAGGCGGAGGCCCGGTCACTGGTATTGACCGGGCCTCCGACTTGCCACCTCGTCAGGTGAGTGTGGCGGCGGTCGAGTACCCGGATCACCGGTAATCGTCAATTGGTCGCTCTTACGGGGCGGCTTGGTGATAATGATCCCCTGCATGCTGATGATGGGGCCTTCTGAGGACTCAACGATCGCCGCCAGAAAGGCCGCCGCATCTGCCCTGGCCGCGCAGCCCTGACACTCGCTTCAAGTCGCTCGAGCCCGTCCTGGGCGCTGCCGCCTTCCCGTCATAGTCCCCGTCTCCCATTGGCGTTCTGTACCCCAGGATCTGAATCGAAAAGAACCTGAACGAGGGGGGCACGCACCCATCGCGACAAACATAGCTCCTCCGCAGGCGAAATAAAGCACTTTGTAGGACTTGGCTGTTGCAATATCGTGCGCGGGACCTACGGTGCCATAACTCTCTCCTAGCGGTTGACCCACTCAATGCAAGAGCTCCCAAGACTATCCACTGGCATCCCCCGCCTCGACACCATCCTCGGCGGCGGCCTCGTCGAAGGTGCCTCCTATATCGTCCAGGGCCACCCCGGCGCAGGAAAAACGATCTTCTCCAACCAGGTGGCGTTTGCCAACGTCTCCCGCGGCGGCAAGGTCCTGTATGTGACGTTGCTGGCGGAGACCCATGATCGTCTGTTTCAGGCGCTGGGCACGCTGGACTTCTTTGACCGAACACAGCTTGGCTTAAGCATCTCTTACGTCGGCGTGTTTCAGACGCTGCGCGACGAGGGCCTTTCCGCAGTCGTCAGCCTTATCCGGCAGGAGATCGCCCGACAGGGAGCAACGCTGCTGGTTTTCGACGGCCTCCTCAATGCCAGTGATCGCGCCGACACCAATCTGGATGTGAAAACCTTCGTGGCAGAGGTTCAGAGCCAGGCTGCCTTCGCCGGCTGCACCGTCCTATTCCTGACCAGTACGCGCATTACTGAGGACAGCCCCGAGCACACCATGGTCGATGGTGTCATCGAGCTGCACAACGAACTTGTCGGTGTGCGAACCATACGCCGCCTACAGGTGAAAAAGTCGAGGGGAAGCGCCGGGCTTGGCGGCTATCACCAGTTCGAGATCACCTCCGCGGGTCTAGTGGCTTATCCCCGTCTTGAGGCCATCCAGTCGACGGAGTCCATCGACGACGACCCGGGCGCAAAACAAGTTGTGTCAGGAACGGCCGGGTTTGACGCCATGCTCGGCGGCGGAGTGCCGGAAAGCTCCGTGACGCTGGTGTTCGGCCCCTCCGGATGCGGCAAGACCGCATTGGGGCTTAATTTCCTGAGCCAGGCGAACGCCGGCGAGCCGGCGCTGCATTTCGGGTTCTACGAAACCCCTCCCCGCCTGCTGAGGAAGGCACGAGCGCTCGGCGTTGATCTCGAGAGGCCCATGAGATCGGGCGCTCTGGACGTGATCTGGAATCCGATGACCGAAAACCTGCTCGACAAGCTCGGTCATCGGCTTCTCGATGCGATCCAGTCCCGTGGCGTCAAACGCCTTCTGATCGACGGGCTCGGCGGCTTCGAGCGGGCTGCGGTCCATCCCTCGCGCCTCGTTGAATTTTTTGCGGCCCTGACGAACGAACTTCGCGCTCTAGGGGTTACTACTCTTGCGACCTGGGAACTGCGCGATCTTTTCGGCCCGACGGTAACGGCCCCCGGTTCAGAAATTTCAAGCCTTCTGGATAATCTGGTGATGCTGCGCCATGTAGAGATCAACTCCCGCTTCAAGCGCACCATCTCGGTGTTGAAGGTGAGGGACAGGGAATACGAACCTGTCATTCATGAGCTTGGCTTCGGCAACAATGGATTGAAGGTCATTTCTGCTCTTGAGCCGGTGACCGGAGCGACAACTGGAGTGGCGAGCGCGGTCAGTCCCGAACCACAAGCCTGAGAGAAAGCATGAGCTAAAGCAGATGCCACTGATCGTAATTGCCGAGGATGAGTTTCTGATCGCTCAGGTGCTGGCTATCATGCTGGAAGACGCCGGTTATGAAGTTGCTTCCGCCTCGCACGGAAAAACAGCACTCGCTCTCGTGCGCGAGAAGCGTCCATCCCTCGTCATCACCGATTTTATGATGCCGCTGATGACCGGTCTAGAGCTGGCGCAGGCGATGCGCGCGGACGGCGAGCTGGCTCATATCCCAATCATCCTCGTCAGCGGGGCCCAAGGCAGCATTGGCCGTGCCCACCCAGACGTCTTTGATGCTGTTCTGGACAAACCTTACAGTGAGAAGAAACTGATCCAAACGGTGTCCCGGCTACTGCCCTAAAATCCTGGTACGATGCTGCGGTGAAGCAAATTCTGGATTGAGATAAGTCGAGAGCGCGTGTCGGGCAATCCCACGGAGCGGCTGTCGTCAGTCGCTACAGATCGGCCATTGCAGAGCCAAAGCCGCTCCCGCAGACAAATTATCCTTGCAATTCTGGAAACTCATTCCATAAATGCGAGGATGATTGCGCGTCGAATCGAACCCGTGCTAAACGAGCTCCTAGATTCCAATTCCGCCGTGGCCCTTATCGGACCCCCGCCAGGTCGGAAAGACGACGCTTGCACTGGATGTAAGTAAGAAGCGAGCATCCATCTATCTTGATCTGGAATCCGACGCGGATCGCGCAAAACTCGCCGAACCGGAACTCTATCTCGATCAGCATAAGGACAAACTCGTCATCCTCGACGAGGTGCACCGCTTGCCGAACCTATTCCAAAACCTCAGGGGACTTATCGATCGAGGACGTCGCGCCGGTCGTCGAAGCGGACAGTTTCTGCTCCTCGGTTCAGCTTCGGTCGACCTGCTGAAGCAATCTGGCGAGACGCTGGCGGGGCGCATATCCTATCTCGAAATGTATCCGATCGACGGCTTGGAAGTGCCTCCTACGGAGCTCGAAACACTGTGGTTGCGCGGCGGCTTTCCCGATAGTTTTCTAGCGGCGAACGATCGGGTGAGCCTACGCTGGCGACAGGATTTCATCCGCACCTATCTTGAGCGCGATATCCCGCAACTCGGCCCAAGGATTCCTGCGGAAACGCTGCGCCGTTTCTGGATGATGTTGGCCCATCATCAGTCGGGCCTATTGAACGCTGCCGAGCTTGCCCGCTCGCTCGGCGTCGATGGCAAGACCGTCGCCTCCTATCTCGACCTGCTCGTCGATCTGCTCCTCGTCCGACGACTGGAACCCTGGCACGCCAACGTCGGGAAGCGCCTCGTTAAGTCGCCGAAGGTCTATGTCCGCGACAGCGGCCTCACGCATGCCCTGCTCGGACTGGGACCGACCGAACAGTTGCTTGGCCATCCAATTGCCGGCGCCAGCTGGGAAGCCTTTGCAGTCGAAACCATGATCGCTTCGGCTCCGGCGGGGACATCCGCAAATTTCTATCGCACAGCAGCCGGAGCGGAAATAGACCTTCTCTTGACACCACCGGCTGGGCGCCCATGGGCAATCGAGATTAAGCGCAGTCTTTCTCCAAAGGTCGAAAAAGGATTTTACCAGGCATGCGTGGATCTGCAGCCGGAAAGGCGCATAGTTATCTACCCGGGTCAGGAAAGCCTTCCGTTGAAGAATGATGTTACCGCAATGCCCCTTCCCATGGCTGCCACTCTCATCGGACAAGCCTGACCTGGAGTTTTGAGCCTCTCGACAGAAGGTTCGCGTGCTACGTTCAATTCCCGCAGTTAAAGGGAACCGAACCGGCGATGCCTCGCTCAAATGATGATGGCCACGACCATGGCCGGCCCCATCAGGTCTAGTTAGCGGTCGTCGCCTTCGTATCAATCGCGCGACAACAGCTAAGCAACGGTCCTTTTCGCCAAGCGTCACCCCCTTTAGAAAGCGCACTCCGCCCGGGCTGAAGAGGCTTCGGCGCGAGCGGCCTGCAACGAGCCGCTGTCATCGGTGGCACCAGGATCTATTGAGCCGCCACCACATACCTGCTCTTCAGCACTGCGATCGAAAGGAGGAACACAACGGCCGAGCAGATGGCGATGATGACCACCATTGGTCTCGCCGTCCCGTCCATAAACATAGCGCTGATGCCAACTACCAGCGCCGACGTCATGAACTGGACCGTCCCCATCATTGCCGAGGCCGTACCAGCGATGCGACCGTGGTGTTCGAGCGCCAGTACCGCCGCATTCGGCACGATCATTCCAAGGAAAGCGTAGCCCGCAAACAGGAAGGCCGCCATGATGTCGAGGCGATCGGTGCCACCGACCATCAGGACAGCCAGCGCCAACATCGTCAGCGTATAACCAGAAACTGCACCGCGAATCACCTTGCGCAAACCAATCCGGCGGGCAAGCCAGCCGTTCATCTGCGACATGCCGATGAAGCCAATAGCATTCACCGAAAAGACCACGCTGTAAAACGAGGGAGAGAGCCCGTAGTGGCCGATGAGTACGAAGGACGAGTTGGCGACATAGATCATGTAGCTCGACATGCCGAAGGAGGCCATAAGCACTAGACCGAGATAATACGGGTCTTTAAGGAGTATCCCGTAGGCTTTTAATGCGCCGCCGAGGCTGCTTTCACTGCGAGCCGCAACCGGACGGGTCTCCTCAAGGAAAAAGCGGCCCGCGACGAAGCCGACAACGCCGGCGAAGACCATGACCCAAAAGATCAGTCGCCAGTTCCCGAACACTGTCACGATGCTGCCGGCGAGCGGCGCCAGGATGGGTGAGATACTGAAGACCAGCATAAGCCGCGACATAAGTTGCGCGGCCGCCGCCCCCGTATGCAGGTCGCGCACGATGGCCCGGGCAATCACGACGCCGGCACAGGCGCCGGTGCCCTGAATGAAACGGAAGGCGACCAGCCAGCTAATGTCGGTGGAGAGCGCGCAGCCGATCGCGCCAAGAAGGTAGAGCACCAGACCGACATACAGAGGCCGCTTGCGGCCAAACATGTCCGACAGCGGACCATAGACAATCTGCGACACCGCCATGGCGGCGAAGAAGGAGATCAGGCTTGCCTGAACTGCATGGCTGTCGGCGTGAAGATCCAGACTGATCGTCGGCAACGCGGGCAGATACATGTCGAGGGCAAAGAGACCGACGGCAGAAAGAAGGCCAAGGACGATGGCATGATGGGAGCCGCCGACGACTGGAGATGAAATGGAATTCTTGCTCTGCATGGAAAAACCTTTCCCGCACACCATCCTCCGGGCGAAGAAGCGAAGTCTCATATGAAAACATATGACGGGGGCTAAGTGGGCGATTATAGATGGGATGGCGGTAAGACGGAGATGGTTCTCTAGCTATTCCGTCAGACCTGTAAAATATTTTGGACAGTATTGTCCAACCCGTCAAGTCCTATATGGTGGTGTCATGAAAACTTCGCCCGCAGCCGCTTCTTGCGAGACAGAGAATAGTCAGCCCGCCACTAGCAAACGTCAGGCAATCCTAAACGCGGCCGCAGACGTTTTTGCCGAGGACGGGTTTGCGGCGGCCAGCATCGATGCCATCGCTGCAAGAGCCGGCGTGTCGCGTCAGACGGTGTACAATCAACTCGGCGACAAGGATAATCTATTCAAGGTCGTGGTTGCGGAGATCACGGAGAAATCGAGCGCTGGCTTCTTTCGGGTTTTGGACACATTTCCCGTGGCCCCTATCGATCTCGAAAGGGAACTGACCGAATTTTCAGCGCTGCTCCTGCGTAAGGCGGTCTGCGATCCGAATGGTCGCTGGCTACGCAAGCTCGTCGAGACCGAAGGCAGCAGATTTCCGGAATTGTTTGAGACCTGGAAGGAATACGGACCGGGCAAGAAGTATCCTGCCATCGCGGCTCGCCTGGCACAGCTCACACTGGCTGGCCACCTCGATATAGAGGATCCGGCACTTGCCGCGCGCCAGTACATGGCGCTGCTCGCAACAGACCTGCGGATCAACCAACAGATCGGCCGTCCAACTCCAGATGAGGAGGTCGACCGCATGGCAAGAGAGGCAACGAAGACATTTTTGCGCGCATTCGGCAAGCGCTAATATCGCGGCCGCATGTAAAAAATGACACGGTCGCGGGCAAACCTCTCGTCCCTGCTGCGCGTTACCTACAACCCCTCGTTGGCCGTCCGAGTGAGCAAGATACGAACCGCATCCGATACCGTTAGGCCCATGTTTTCAAGCACGGCGGAGGCGCAATCCCGAACTTCGGCATCCCTACGGTTTGGACGAGTGCGTTTGCAGCAATAGCCATCTCCATTTCGAGCTATTGCAAATGAATGACGAACGCAATGGCAGGTTTCGGTCGTCTTCGCTCACTCGCGTCGTTTTAAGCTCTTCGACGGAATTGAACTCGCGGCCCCAGAGGTCGAGACCTTCTGGGGACAATTCAGCGACTTAGAAGCGGGATGAAATGCATTCAACCGAAATTACTGTGAGCTCCGCTTAACGGTTCAGCGCATTGTTGAGGTCATGCAATCCGACCATCAGTCGTTTTCCTAGCGCCATCAACGGAATGCGGAGACCCGGCGACAGCCCCGGAGGTTACCAAAACCCTAACATATCGATCCACAAAACCGTCTGCATTTGACGGTTTTGTTGCCGCCCGGCAACAACCCGTCGCCTTTGGCGCAGCAAGGCTCGCTCGGTGATCAGCCGATCGCTTGTGAGTTAGACCGAAGCGGCGCACAAAAGTACATCCTGAGATCGTATTTATATTAACGACAACTTTACAGAGGCAGACATGAGCGGCAGCGTCGTCGACAGGAAAGCAAAACTCTTTGCGGGCGCAAGTCTCGCTGCGCTGGCACTGCAATGCTGCCTCTCCTTCCCCGCGTCGGCAGGTGATTACACGGCCGGCGACGCTACCGACTTCTTTAACAAGGTCACGGTCGCCAATGCCGACGGCGATGCCAGCGCGACGATTACGCTGACTGGCGATATCACGGGACCGATTGCCACTCTGCCCGCTATCACGAAGCCGATCGGCATCAATACCAACGGCTTCACCATGACCGGCTTCCAGACCACGACAACCAACGGTCAGACATTGACCTTTTCCGGTACACTCATCGGAAATACAGCCCAACGCGGTTTCTGGTTCAATAACACCCTGATCCCCTCCTCGCTGGTTAACAACGGCTCGATCACCGGCGGGGCTGACGGAAGCTCGACCTCCAGTTCAGGTGTCGCATTTGCCGGACCCGGGACCTTCGTGAATAACGGAACGGTGACCGGCGGCGTCAGCACGGGTGCTGCCGCCGGCGGCCAGGGCATCAATGCCCTCCGGGGTCTCGCCATCACCAATAACGGGCTGATCCAAGGTGGAAGGAGCGCCGGGGGACCCGGTGGCGCGGGAGTAAGCCTCGGAACATTTGCCACTGCCGCGAGCCCGGCCTCCCTAATCAACAACGGCACGATCCGTGGCGGCGATGGGGCCACCGGTTCGGGCGAAGGCGTCCATCTTTCCCTCGGTGCCTTGCTGGCCGAAAACAATGGGACGATCGTCGGCGGCAGCAATGCGGCTGCGATCACCATCCAGCTGCCGAATGCACTGATCGTCAACAACGGCACCCTTCAGGCCGGAGCCGGCGGCGCCGATGCCATCATCATGAGCACGGCTGCAGGCGCCATGACCCTCGAACTCCATTCGGGTTCGGTCATTATCGGCAACGCTGTCGGCAGCACCACGCGCACCGACACGTTGCGCCTCGGCGGTACAGGAACCGGCAGTTTCGACGTGTCGTCGATCGGTACCGCCGGGCAATACCAGAACTTCGACACATTCGAAAAAACCGGCGCCGGAACATGGCTTCTGACCGGCAACGGGACTGTGACGACGGACTGGACGATCTATGACGGCACGCTGCTCGTCGGCGACCACAGCGCCGCCTCCAGCGTCACCGGCGATATCACCAATTTCGGCAGGCTCGGCGGCAGCGGAACCATCATCGGCGACGTGAGCAACTCCGACACGGTCGCCCCCGGCAATTCGATCGGCACGCTGACGATCAATGGCAACTACACCGGCAATGGCGGCACCCTTGCGATCGAAAGCGTGCTCGGCGGCGATACCTCGCCGACCGATCGCCTTGTGGTAACGGGCAATACGGCAGGCACGACCAATGTGCGTGTCACCAATCTCGGCGGCGGCGGAGCGCAGACCGTCGAAGGCATCAAGATCGTCGATGTCGGCGGCACCTCGGCCGGAAGCTTTTCGCTGCTCGGCGACTACGTCTTCCTGGGCAATCAGGCCCTTGTCGGCGGCGCCTATGCCTATCGGCTCTACCAGAACGGCATCGCGACACCCGGTGATGGCGACTGGTATCTTCGCTCCGCACTGATCAATCCCGCTGCACCCGCCGCAGCCGCAGGGCCGCTCTATCAGCCCGGCGTTCCGCTCTACGAGGCCTATCCGCAGCTCCTGCTCGCCCTGAACGGACTTTCCACGCTGCAGCAGCGCGTCGGCGACCGCTACTGGTCGGGCGACGGTGCGGCGACATCGGCCAAGGCATTGGAGAATGTATGGCTGCGCACCGAGGGCGCGCATGCGAGCCTCGAGCCTGACAGCAGCACCACCGTCGACAGCTACGACTACGATCTGTTCAAGCTGGAGGGCGGCCTGGATGGCGAGCTCTATCAGGATCAGAGCGGCCGGCTGATCGGCGGGCTGACCGTCCATTACGGCACCGTCTCCGACGATATCGGCTCCCTCTACGGCAATGGCGATATCGACACGACCGGCTTCGGGTTGGGCGCGACGCTGACGTGGTATGGCGACAACGGCTTTTATGTCGACGCGCAGAGCCAGGTCACCTGGTATGACAGCGATCTCAAATCCGACCTCGTCGACGGCGCCATGGAAAGCGGCAACAACGGCTTCGGCTATGCGCTGAGCCTGGAGGCCGGACGGCGCTTTGCAGCCTCCGGTCCATGGTCGATCACGCCACAGGCGCAGCTCATTTATTCCTCCGTCGACTTCGACACGTTCAATGATCGCTTCGGCGCGCGGGTGTCGCTCGATGACGGCGACAGCCTGATCGGCCGGCTCGGCGTGGCGCTCGACCGCGAGGAGACAATGCGGCGGGCCGATGGCCAGAGGGCATTGGCGAAAGTCTATGGCAGCGCCAATCTCTACGGCGAGTTCCTGGATGGCACCGCCGTCGACGTCTCCGGCACCGGTTTCGAAACGAAGAATGATCCGCTCTGGGCGGGGCTGACGCTTGGCGGCAGCTACAACTGGAGCGACGACCGCTACTCGCTCTATGGCGAGGTCGCCGCGAAATCCTCGCTGAAAGATTTCGGCGACAGCTATGTGATTAGTGGCACCGCTGGCCTGCGCGTGAAGTGGTAGAGGCGGACGCATTTGCTCAGTCCGCCAGCGGCCGTTGCGCCAATGGAGACCAAGAGCCTTCACATTGATTTTGGGACGGGGGAACTCATTACAAGGGACCATGGCGCGCATCCAGCAGAGCACGCCGATAGCCGCAATCGAAGAATGCGCTGCCTCATGGACGGGCATTGGGAGAGGCGCCGGCACCGCTCCTCCCACCGAGACGATGCGGATGATCAATGGATGCTTTATCACGGTAAGCAAGTTTATGTTCTGCAACGCAAAAGCGTAAATCGACCTTCGCGACGCAAACGCGATATAGCATTGCTGCGATTGCTGACCGTGTTCCCGCCCTGCCTCTTTCATAAATGAATCGAGGCGCTATGCTGTCATCGCGGCACGCACAATGGAAATTCGACAATGCAGTCACGGCAGAACGAGTTGCGCGAGAGGATGACGATCCTCGGCGAGATTGATGCAGACTCGTTCATCCCGTGGATCCGTCGCCATGCCGATAAGCTCGGACTATCCCAAAGTTTCTTTCACATCGGCGCCGACAAAATCGAACTTGAGGTCGCAGGTCCTGTTGAGTTGATTGACATGCTGGAAATGGGGTGTTCGCTCGGCCCGATCGACGTCTGGGTGGACGAGATACAGCGCACGATTGTGGACATTGCCGACACACCGCAGGCCTGACCACATTGATCTTGCCCTTTATTTAATCATTGTTGCCAATGCAGTTTTTTTATGCAAGCCTCTGACCAACCGAGGCCGAAAGCTCGGCAACCGTGCACGGCCCGGCGGTACAAAGGCCGTAAGGAAATTAGGACTTATACGTTATGCTATCTGATACGGCCGGCTATTGGACGCCAGTCGCCCTTTCTGCTGATCTGCCACCGGCAACCGTGATACCGGCCTGGACGCCAGCAGGATCGATCGCTCTCTGGCGCACTCAGTCGGGACGCGTATCGGCATCGTCGGATCGCTGTCCGCATCGCGGGATGCGATTGTCTCACGGCTTCGTGCGCGGCGAGGCACTCTCCTGCATCTATCACGGCTGGAGCTATTCTCCGGCAGGAGGATGCATCCGCATCCCTGCCCACCCCGACCTCGTGCCGCCGGAAACGATCCGTGTCGCAGGCCATAAGGTCCAGGAATCGCGTGGCGTCATCTGGGTTGCCGTCGGAGAACCCTTGGCATCACAGCCATCGCTTGATGATCTCTTGCCGTTGCGCTCGTTGACTGTCGAGGCCGGCATTCCGGCGCTCGAAGCTGCAGCCGGTGCGAAAATTGGAATGGACGGACTGATTTCAATTGCGGACTGTCCATGGGTCCGGCTGCTACCGACCGAGCAAGCAGGGCGCACACTCGTTCACGTCATGATCGAAAAGGATCGCAGCCTGTCGGACCGGCTCACCGCGTCCCGCATCGCCGAAGCCGTGCGTCGGCAGGCGGAAGCGCGGCAGAAGGAGGTGGAATGACGAAGGCTGGCGCAATGATCGACGAATGGTATCCGGTCGGCCTTTTTTCCCGCCTCGGCGAAATCGGCACAAAGACCGCTCTGATGGGCGAGCCCATCGAAGTCGCGCGCATTTCCGATGACAATGCGCAGGTGACATCAGCCGATGGGCGCAACCTTCCGGTCCGCATCCGCTACGGCCATGTCTGGTCGTCGCTCGGCAATCCCGGTAAGGAGCTTTTTGCCATTCCCGAGGCAGATCAGCCTGGCCGCCGTTTTGTCGATGTCGGCGTGGTGCGGGTGCGCTGCTCGCCGCTACGCGCGGTGGAGAACTTCCTCGACATCGCCCATTTCCCGTTCGTCCATACCGACATTCTCGGTGCCGAGCCACACACGGAAGTCGAGAACTACAAGGTCGAGATTCGCGAAGACGCGGACGAGGTCTGGGCAACGAAGGTGAAATTCTATCAGCCGCAGGCGGCCAAATCAGCCACCGGCGGCATTACCACCGAATATATGTACCGCGTGCCTGCACCGACCTGCTCGGTGCTCTATAAGACCTGCCCTCCCCGGCCCGGCGAATGGGATGTCATTACTCTCTTCGTGCAGCCGCTTGCAGAAGATCTTTGCGACGTATGGCCCTGGATGGCCCTCTTTGATGACGTGACACCAATGACAGACCTCATCCATTTTCAGCAGATGATCTTCCTGCAGGATCGCTCAATCCTTGAAAACCAGATCCCGGCCCTCCTGCCGCTCGATCCCGGCATGGAAATCCCGACCCGCGCCGACCTGACCTCGATCGCCTACAGGCGCTGGCTCAAGCGCCACAACTATACCTACGGCGCACAATTGGTCGCGCAATGAAGCTCTACGACTACATTCTCTCGCCGAGCTGCTATAAGATTCGCCTGATGGCGGCGATCCTCGGCATCAAGCTGGATATCCGGCCGGTCGATTTTCATCCGGGCGCCGAACATCGCGGACCCGAACTCCTGGCGCTCAATCCGGCGGGTTCTATACCGATCCTCGAGGACGGCGATCTCGTTCTGACGGAATCCTCCGCAATGCTCGCCTATCTCGCCGCCGGCAACGCCCCGGAATGGCTGGGTACAGGTACGCCTGAAGAAACGGCGCGGGTGCAGCAGTGGCTCTCCTTCTCGCATCGACTGACAGCCAATCTCGGCGGCGCGCGGCTGCACGAGATGCTTCTGCGCCCTGGCGATATTAACGTCCTGCAGAGGCAGGGCGTCGCCGCGCTGCGCGAACTGGAAGCCGGCCTCTTCGAACAGCAGCTTCGCGGCATGCGGTTCCTCGCGTCGAACCGCGCCACGATCGCCGATATCGCCTGCTTCCCCTATGTTGCGCTCGCGCCCGATGGCGGCATCTCGCTCGATCCATACCCAACGATCCGGCTTTGGCTGCGTGCCGTCCGCAGCATCGACGGCTTCATCGAAATGCCCGGCATTCACCGCCTGCACGAGCTGAAGCCAGATCCGCATCCTGCCAAGGAAGAGAGCTGACATGGTTAGCTACCTCCTCAAGAACTGCGCGGCCATCATCGTCGACGAGGGCAACGGCCCGGCCGTATGCCGGAACGTCGATCTGCTCACGGATGGTCCGGCGATCCAGGCGATCGGAGCGAACCTGGCGGCCGAAACACTGCCCGCCGGCACAATCGTGCAGGATGCCACCGGCTGGTTCGTTTACCCCGGCCTCGTCAACACGCATCACCATTTCTTCCAGTGCTTCGTGCGCAACCGCGCCGACCTCGACTGGACGAAGCTCTCGGTCATCGAGTGGCTCGACCGGATCTACCCGATCTTCTCGCGGCTGAACGAGGATTGCTTCTACCATTCCTCCGTCACGGCCATGGCCGAGATGATCAAGCATGGCTGCACGACGGCTTTCGACCACCAATATTGCTTTCCCCGGCACGCCGGAAAGCGCCTGATCGACCGGCAATTCGAGGCGGCCGAGCTTCTCGGGATGCGTTTCCATGCAGGCCGCGGCGGCAATACGCTGCCGACATCCGAGGGATCGACGATCCCGGACGCCATGCTGGAAACGACGGATGAATTCATAGCCGATTGCGCCCGGCTGATCGACAGCTACCATGACGGTAGGCCCTTCAGTATGCGGCAGGTGGTCGTTGCGCCCTGCCAGCCGGTCAACTGCTACCGCGAGACCTTCGTTGAATCCGTTGCACTTGCCCGTGACCGCGGCGTGTTTTTGCACACTCATGTCGGTGAAGGAGAAAGCCCGGTCATCGAGGCGCGGCATGGGATGCGCACGGTCGATTACTGCACGGAACTCGGATTTGCAGGTCCCGACACCTTCTATGCCCACTGCTGGGAACTGACGCATGACGAACTCCGCAAGATGGCGGCAAGCGGAACCGGCGTCTCCCATTGCCCGGAGCCGGTCTATCTCGTCGGCGCAGAGGTGACGGATATTCCGGCCATGTCGGCCTTCGACCTACGCGTCGGGCTTGGTTGCGACGGCGCTGCCTCAAACGACAATTCGAATCTCATGCACTGCATCCACTCCGCCTATATGCTGCAATGCCTGTTGGCATCAACACGCGCACACCCTGTTCCGCCGCCGGTCGATTTCCTTGGCTACTCAACCGCGGGCGGCGCAAGCCTGCTCGGCCGCGACGATATCGGCCGTCTAGCGCCGGGCATGGCGGCAGACCTTTTCGCGATCGACACACGGCGGATGGACTATGTCGGCACGCGGCACGACCCGCTGAGCCTGATCGCCAAGGTCGGGATCGGCATGCCGACCGACCTCACGATGATCAATGGGCGCGTCGTCTGGCAGGCCGGTGAATTTGCCGGCCTCGACGAATCCAAGCTTTTCGCGGACGCCGAAGCCGCGCTCGCGGCCGTCGAATTCTGAAAACCAAAAGAGGGGAACTGACATGTTTAACAATCTGACGCGAAGAACGCTGATGAAGAGCGCCGCCGCTGCCGGCCTCGCCACCGCCCTTGCCGGCCGGTCCGCACTTGCTGCCGACGAATCGCTCGGCATCGCCCTCGTCGTGCCCTCGCCGATCGGTGATGTCGGCTGGGGCCATGCGCTCGCAGCCGGCATCGATCCGATCAAGGCGGCCTATGGCGACAAGGTGAAGGTCACGATCCTCGAGAACATTGCCGAAGGCCCGGATGCCGACCGCATCATGAACAAGACGGTCGCCGACGGGAACCATTTCCTGATCGCCGGCTCCTTCGGCTATCAGAACGGTGCACTGCAGATCGCCCGCCGCAATCCCAAGGTCACCGTCCTGCATGCTTCGGGTTTCCAGGTTGCGCCGAACTTCTCGCCCTTTGCGGCTAAATATTTCCAAGGCACCTACCTGCTCGGCATGGCGGCCGCCGCCGTCTCCAAGACCGGCAAGCTTGGCTCGGTTTCGGCCTTTGCCATTCCCGAACTCATCACCTCCATAAATGCCTTCACGCTCGGCGCCCAGTCCGTCAAGCCCGACATCGAAGTCTCGGTCGTCTGGGTCAATTCCTGGTTCGATCCGGCTAAGGAACAGGAAGCCGCCAAGGCGCTGATCTCGCAGGGCTGCGACGTGATCTTCTCGAATGCGCAGGATACGCCTTCGGTCATTTCCGCCTGCGAGGAAGCCGGCATCTATGCCTTCAACCTGAATTCCTCGATGAAGAAATATGCCGAGAAGACCTATCTCGGCTGCGTCTCCACCGACTGGTCGCCCTTCTTCAAGGCGTCGGTCGACGCGCATCTTGCCGGTACCTTCAAGGGCGCCAACACCTTCCTCGGCGTAGCCGAAAAGGTGGTCGAGGTCGTCGACTGGAACCCGGCAATCCCGGCCGATACGATGACCAAGATCAAGGAAATCGAGGCCAAAATCGCCGCCGGCGGCTTCTCGCCATTTACGGGTCCGATCACCAAGGCCGATGGCAGTGAAGGCGTCACTTCCGGCGTGACGCTGACGGACGCCCAGATCGTTGCGATGGACTGGCATGTCAAAGGTGTCAAGACGCCGCTGCCGAAGTAAGCCATGGAAAGCCCGCTCCTGTCGCTCAGCGGCATTTCCAAGAGCTACGGCCAGGTCCATGCCAACCGGCAGATTGACCTCGACGTCGCTCCCCGCTCGATCCACGCCATCCTCGGTGAAAACGGGGCCGGCAAATCGACCTTGATGAAGCTGATCTATGGCGTCGAGCAGCCGGACAGCGGAACCCTTGCCTGGAACGGGCAGAACCTCAGCCTTGCCTCTCCCGCGGAGGCAAGGCGCGCCGGCATCGGCATGGTCTTTCAGCATTTCTCATTGTTCGAAAGCCTGACGGTCGTCGAGAATATCCGCCTGATCGTCACCGGCAAGAAAGGCGAACTTGCGGAGCGCATCCGCAAGCTCGGGCAGGAGTTCGGCCTCGAGGTCGATCCGTTCGCCCATGTACATTCGCTTTCCGTTGGCGAGCGGCAACGGGTGGAAATCATCCGCTGCCTGATGACCGATCCGAAACTGCTGATCCTCGACGAGCCGACATCGGTCCTGCCGCCGCAGGCCGTGGAAAAGCTGTTCGAGACCCTGCGCCGGCTGCGCGACGGCGGCGTTTCCATCCTTTTCATTTCCCACAAGCTGGAAGAGATCCAGTCGCTCTGCGACCGCGCGACGATCCTGCGCGGCGGACGGGTGACGGGGCATGTCGATCCGCGCGAGCACGACGCCCATGATCTCGCCCGCATGATGATCGGCCGCGACATGCCGGAACCAATGCCGGCGCTGCCGCTTGCCGAAGGCGAGAAGCGGCTGGAACTGATCGGCCTCGATTATAGGCCAGACGATCCTTTCGCCGTGCCGCTATCCCGGGTCAGCCTTACGGTGCGTGCAGGCGAAATCCTCGGCATTGCCGGGATTTCCGGCAACGGCCAAAGCGAGCTTGCCGCACTGATCTCCGGCGAGGCGATCCTGCCGCGCGAGCAGCGCGACCAGATCTTCATGATGGGCAGGGATGTCGGCATGCTCGACCCGGCAGGCCGCCGGCGGCTTGGCTTTGCCTTCGTGCCTGAAGACCGGCTCGGCCGCGGCGCGGTCCCCGAAATGTCGCTCACCCTCAACAGCCTGCTGACGGCCCATCCTCTCAGCCTCGTCAAAGGGGGCCTGCTCGACAAGGTGCAGGCGACCGCCTTTACCAATGAATGCATTCGCGACTACGACGTGCGCACGCGCGGCCCCGAGGCGGAAGCCGGCTCGCTTTCCGGCGGCAATCTGCAGAAGTTCATCGTCGGCAGAGAAATCATGCTGGCGCCGAAGCTGCTCTTTCTCGCCCAGCCCACCTGGGGTGTCGATATCGGCGCTGCCTCGGCAATCCGAAAGCGGCTGATCACGCTGCGCAATGAAGGCATGGCGATCCTCGTCATTTCCGAAGAGCTCGAGGAATTGTTCGAACTCAGCGACTTCATCCAGGTTCTGCATCATGGCAGGCTGAGCCCACCGCTCGTCGCGCGCGACACGAGACCCGAGGATATCGGTCGATACATGATCGGCGCCCAATCACAGCGCGAGAAAGCGACCGTATGAGCAGACCCCTGTTTGCCGCCCTGCCAACCCTTGTCCGCCGGGAACGCGCTTCACTCGCCGCCACGCTGCTCGCCCCGCCGATCGCGCTCGTCGTCACGATCATCCTCAATCTGGGCCTTTATGCCGTCATGGGACGCGACCCGGCCGCAGTCGTCTACGCGATGTTGATCGAGCCTTTCTTCTCCTGGGCATCTTTCTCCGAAGTCCTCCTGAAGACCGGGCCGCTGCTGCTTATCGCCCAGGGGCTCGCGATCGGCTTTCGCGCCAAGGTCTTCAACATTGGTGCCGAAGGGCAATTCGTTCTGGGGGCGATCTTTGCCTCTGCCATTCCGGTCTGGTGGCCTGACGCCACCGGCCAGTGGATCTGGCCGGCAATGCTGCTGCTCGGCACCATCGGCGGCGCGTCCTGGGCATCGCTGACTGCCTTCTGGCGCGTTCGGCTCAACGCCAACGAAATCCTGGTCTCGCTGATGCTGAGTTTCGTTGCGGCGCAGCTTCTCAATTATCTGCTGCTCGGCCCCTGGAAGGATCCGAATGGCTTCAACTTCCCGCAGTCGGTCATGTTCCAGTACGATGCCATGGTGCCTATCCTGATCGAGGGAACGCGCGTCAATGTCTCGCTGATCCTTGCCGTTGCCCTGTCGATCGCCGCCTGGATCTTCATGCAGAAAAGCTTCATCGGCTATAAATTGCAGGTCGGCGGACTGGCGCCCCGTGCGGCCAGTTATGCCGGTTTCAAGGAGGGCTGGGCGATCTGGCTGTCGCTCTTGATCGGTGGTGCCGCCGCCGGACTTGCGGGTTCAGCCGAAGTCGCCGGCCCGCTCGGCCAGTTGCAGCGCTCGATCGCGACCGGCTACGGCTATGCGGCGATCATCGTCGCCTATCTCGGCGGCCTGCACCCTGTTGGTATCGTCATATCCTCGGTCGTCATGGCCGCACTGTATATCGGCGGCGACAACGCCATGGTCTCGGCCAACCTGCCGATTGCCGCCGTCCGCGTCTTTCAGGGCAGCCTGTTGCTTGTCTATCTGATTGCCGTCGCCTTCGTCCGCTATCGCCTTGCGTGGCGCCCCGCCGCCATCCGGAGCTCATTATGAATGCGATCGAGTTCATCCTGACCGGCATGCTGGCGGCTGCGACACCCTTCCTGCTGGCAGCCCTCGGCGAATTGGTGGTCGAGCGCGCCGGCGTTCTCAATCTCGGTGTCGAGGGCTTGATGGCATTCGGCGCCGTCATCGCCTTCATTATCGTCTATAACGGCGGCGGCCACGTCCTCGCATTTGTCGCGGCCGGGCTCGGCGGGATTCTGCTGTCGCTGATCTTTGCCGGCATCATCCTCGGCTTCAACGCGAACCAGGTCGCGACCGGCCTTGCGATCGGCATTCTCGGCCAGGGCCTTTCTGCGCTGTTCGGCAAGAGCTATGAAAGCCTGACGGTCAAGGCGCTCCCGAAAATTACCATTCCGGGCCTTTCCGAGATCTCGGTCATCGGCGGCCTCTTCACACAGGATATCGTTGTCTGGCTCTCGCTTCTGGTGACGGTCGCGATCTGGGCGACTTTCGCCTATGCGAAGGTTGGACTGGTCATTCGCGCGGTCGGTGAAAACCCGAAAGCAGCCCATGCGATCGGCTACCCTGTCATCGCCGTCCGCTGCGCCGCCGTGGCATTTGGCGGCATGATGGCAGGCTTTGCCGGCGCCTATGCGTCGACGATCTATACGCCGCTCTGGGCGGATGGAATGATTGCGGGCCGCGGCTGGATCGCCATTGCGCTCGTCGTCTTCGGAACCTGGCTGACAGGCCGGATCTTCCTCGGCGCGTGTCTCTTCGGTGCCGTATCGCTGATGGGGCTCGCCGCCCAGGCAACCGGCCTCGATGTGCCCTCGCAGTTGCTGGCATGCCTCCCCTATCTGGTAACGATCGTCGTGCTCGGCATCATCTCGGCAGATCGCCGCCTGCTGAAACTCAACGGCGTCGCGTCGCTTGGGGAGCCATTCGAGAGGTAAGACAGATGCGCGTGACGCAGGTCGCAGATCAAGACACCGCGCTTTGAAGAAAATACCGAAATACGCCGGTTGCGTTTAGGCTGTGGTCGCGCATCGATCGCTCTAGCCTTGTCACTTGCTGTGCCGACCATGCACGCGATCGCGCAAGTCGGTGAATAGCGCGCATCGGTGGGATCAGATTGCACGGACGATGCTCCGTCAAACAACAGCCCGCGCAAAAGAAGACCCTCACCTGCCCACCCGCACCAGCGATCGCGCAATATCGATGATGTCGTCACGGCCGGCAGTCGGATCCTCCCTGTTCCAGGCGACACCGAGCCCGATCTTGAAATCGATACCCCTCACCTTCTTCAGCTCAAAGCCGCGGTTGGGCAGATCCTGCGTCCATTCCGGCACGAAGCCGATGCCGAGACCGCCCGAGACCAGCGAGAAGGTGTCGTCACAGGTGTAGGTGACATTGTCGGTCAGATCGTGCTCCTCGAACTTTTCGGCGAAATACCGCTCGCTGTAGGAGAGGTTCTGACGGGAAAAGGAGATGATCTTCTCGGAGCGCAGGTCCTGAAGATCGATCTCGCTCTTCAAGGACAGCGGGCTCTCTTTGGCCACCGCCAGAAGATAACGCTCATGGGCGATCGAGAAGAAGCGCAACGAACCGATATTCTCCACCGGCCTAATGAAGCCGAGATTGATGCGGCCTGCCTCGATATGGCGGATGATGTCATCGGTGGTGCCGCTTTCGATATGCATGCGGATATCGGGATATTTGCGGCCAATGCGCGACAGGAAGGACGGCAGCACGCCGATGGTGGCGGGATAGACGGTACCAATGGCAATCCGGCGCGCCGTCTTACCCCCAACCGACCTCGCGATCTCCCTCGACAGATCCACTTCACTCAGGATCCGCACCGAGCGCTCATAGAACGCCGCCCCTGCCCTCGTCAGTTCCACCCGCCTGGTCGAGCGGATGAACAGCTGCACGCCGAGTTCCTTCTCCAGCGCCATCACCTGGTTCGACAAAGCCGGCTGGGCGATATGCACCTTGGCCGCCGCACGACCGAAATGCAGCTCCTCGGCCACCGCAACGAAGTAGGACAGCTGGCGTAGTTCCATTCAGAACAGTTCCTCACCGGATCGGGTAACGAGATCGCGATAAGCGATTTCCGTATAGAATAGCCAATTATTTAATTCCACACGCAATGGTCGTGTGTGCGCATGAAGCCACGTGATCTGCTAGCTTGGAATGTCCGGAAGTTGAGGGTCGCTCGCGGCCTCTCGCAGGAGCGTCATGCTCTTGAAGCCAATCTAGAGCGCATCTCAATCTCTCAGATCGAACGCAAGCAAATCAACCTAGGTATTGATTCTCTTGGAAAGATCGCGGGCGTTCTCGAATGTAGAGTATGCGAGCTTCTCGCAGAACCTGCAGAAGGAGAAGAGCCACCTACGAATCTGCGCCCAGGGCGGCGAGGCTAACGCCGTTAGCAGAGTATCGTGCTGAGTGCGCGGTCGCCTTGCGGGATCGACGCGATTGTCATTCGACGCCTCGCTTGCAGCAGTTGACAGGAATCGAACCAGCGGCGCCACTACTCAGATGGGGTTAAGTGCTTGAAAATCCAATTTCTGGGCGTGACGCCTATTTATGGATCGCATTCCCGCAGGCACGATCACCATTCCGATCGCAGATCAACAGTCTGCGGAAATCTACCGTCGACATCTCCGCGATCTTGGATCGGTCGGCATCTGGGTGCTGCGTGTAATCGCATCAAACGATCTCTGTGGATTCTCAAGAATGTGATATCGGGAAATCCCACGGATTCACGAGCGCCACTCCCATGCTTTCAAAATCTTTGACGTTGCGCGTGACAAGCGTCATACGCCGAGTGAAGGCTGTCGCGGCAATATAGGCGTCATTGATTGGTTTGGGATTGGGCACATGCCATTGGGCCGCCTGAACGGCGGCCGCCTCGTCCAGAGGCAGGATGCGGCCCGAAAATGCCGTGAGGACCGTATTTTCCAGCCAGTTACGCAGCACCTTCCCGGCGACTGCATCATTACGCTCCACCAGCTGAACGCCGATCTCCAACTCGTGCAGGACTACGGATGAAATGAAAGTCTCGGCCGGATCGACGGTTTCGTTCCAGACGACGACATTAGGATCAGCCTTGCCGCTCGCCACCTTGCGAAGTTCGGACACGATATTGGTATCGAGCAACAGCATCAGGACAGGTCGACTGGCCGGGCAAGTTCCGTGCGCTGCGGGAGCGGCAAGTCAATATCATCCGCTCCGGGCGCGGCCAGCATGTCACCGAGTGTCCGCATTTTACCGGTAAGCCGCTTGTACTCATCGAACGACAGGAGAACATGCGCAGGTCGGCCCCTGTCGGTAATGATGACCGGTCCATCCCTGGTGGCGCGCTTTGCGCGGCCAAGATCCTGATTGAGTTCTCGGCCTGAAAGCGTGGTAACGGTCATGACAAGCCTCCAACATTCGTGGTTACGTAACCACATTTAATCCGTATGACCTGGAATTGCAAGATGCAGAGCTCCTTAGACAGAGCAAATCTAGCTCGACGCCGAGCCAATGTGCGCGGGTTCATGAATGACTCCCTGACGTCCTCACCCTCCATCCCGAAGCTCATGGGTGCGGTCGACCGAGCTGAAGACGATCACCATAGGTGACCTTGAATTGCTCACTAACAATGCAGATGGAAGTGCTACCAAGGTACGAGAGATCGGTCGCACGCCCAGTGATTGCCGCTTTCCTTCGAAGTTGCAGAAGCGATGATGGATCGAAATGATGCTGCAACGCTTTGCGCTGAAACGCCGCCATCTTCATGCTTACCTAGGCGTTCGACGTTTCCCGGTTCCAGAAGGAGACAGATGCAGCCCCACGACTTCCATTCGACCGAAAGGTTGCGCCACATCTGGTTCAATGCGGCTTTGGATGCGCGATAGGCAAAACCGCGTGATCCTTCGAAGCTGTCGATAGAGGATGCATGGTTTGAAACGGCTGCAAAGATTTTCGCCCTCCCCTTCTGGAGGTTCGGCTCCAGAAGGCTCGCAAGATGAAGCGGCGCATACGCCTTCTGAAAAGGTACGTCCACTAGTTGCGCAGAATTTTAGGCGGCGGCCAAGCTAGGCATGATTTGCAGTTGATGGGGATCGAGCCCTCAACTGGGGTTTACATCCGCGCATGCGATCTCGTTAGCTGTAACTCTCAAATAATCAAAGCGGATGAACCGCACGGAGGCAGTTTCCGCTTCGATGACATGTCCCGACATCGAGTGTCTGCGGGCTTAGACGCTATCGAGATGCACGGCGGCCCACCCGAGTGCCTCGCGGAGGATCGCCAGGGCGCCGTTTATGGCTTCCTCGCCCCTGCCCTCGAGGACCTTGAGGCCGAACGCATCGGCGGCGATGCCGTAAAGGGCGTTCAGCCCGTCATTGCCCACGATCGCCACCTGATCGCCGTCCACATACCAGCCCGCTTCTCGCGCCTGACGGAATTCCTGGCCGATAACCATGCCCGACACATAGGAGCGCAACTGTTCGGCTGACAGCTTCTGGGCCAGCCCGCCGGTTCTGGCCGAGAACAGCAGCGACAGCATGGCACCGGTTTTCCGGGCCTCCGCGAGTCCCCAGCGAAACGCTTCCGGATCATCGACCGGCGGTTTGCTCGCGCCGCGTGCAATGAAGGAATGCTTCATCAGCAGAGCAAAGACTTCTCCGGTGACGAATGTCTGGAAACCGGCAATACGGCCGTCGGCTACGCGCGCCCACTTGCTGTGCGTGCCGGGCAGGATGATCGCCATGTCCCGGTCCAGCCCAAAGCCGACGATCTGCGTCTCTTCTCCGCGCATCACGTCGGGAAACGGCGTTCGCGCGGGATCCGTCAGGCCTGCAAATAAGATCAGGTCCGAACCGTTGGGCAGTTTCAGGCGGGTGGTTCCTGCCCCCAGCTCCGCGGCGCCGGCCGGACATGGAACGTAGGGAACTTCGATCCAGCCGTTGCGGCTGGTGATCATGCCCAGAGCAACCACCGGCAATGCGCCGTGCCTTTCGAACCAGGGGCCGAGCGCGCCCATGAGCACAGCTTCGTGTTCACCCTTGGAAAGGGTGGAAATGCCCTGCCCAGTCTCCAAGTGATCCAGCACGCCGGCATCGGCGCTGACCAGCGTGCCTCTGAACGATGTGGTGCCCCAGTCGACGATGACGGATGCGGCTGATGCCTCCATGCGGCGGTTCCCCTTCGGTGTTTCGCTGGGGCTTGCCATAGGCGCTCAAGCCATGTAGTGTCAATAGATGAATATATAGTACCACAATATGATACTTTGGAGGACCAAGCATGGCGACCGGATTGAAGGGCATCCTGCCTGTTCTGCCCACGCCCTTTGCCGCGGACGGCAGCGTCGATGCGCCGGCCATGGAAAGACTTGTGCGGTTTGCACTGGATAACGGAGCGGACGGCGTGGTGTTTCCAGGCTTTGCCAGCGAGGTCGAAAATCTTACCGCCGACGAACGGGCCATGCTGCTCGAGATCGTCGTCAAGACCGCCGCTGGCCGCGTGCCAGTCGTGGCCGGCGCCAGCGCCGCCGAATGGCGGGATGTCGTTCAGCATGGACAAGTCGCCGCCCGGCTCGGCGTCCGGCATCTGATGGTGCAGCCGCCGAAATCCGTCGGCGTCGATGCGCCGGCACTGATCGATTTTCTCGGACACGTGCTCGACGCCCTGCCCGATATCGAAATCATCCTGCAGAACGCGCCGGCGCCTCGCGGCTCGGACCTGTCGCCACAGGCGATTGTCGAAATCGTCAAAGCTCTGCCGCGCGTCGCCTACGTGAAGGAAGAAACCCTCCCGGCTGGCCCGGCAATCAGCCATATCGTCGGGCATGCGCCCGCGACGCTGAAAGGCGTAATCGGCGGCGGCGGCGCCCGATATATTCTCGACGAATATGCGCGGGGCGCGATTGCGGCGATGCCGGCGTTGGAAATCGTCGACGAGCATGTCGCCATCGACCGCGCCCTTTGCGCCGGCCAACATGCGGAGGCCCGCAGGATCTATGTCCGCACGTTGCCGCTGCTGGTCCTCCAGGCGGTCTACCGCATGCGGCTTACCAAATACGTGCTGCTGCGACGTGGCATCATTGACGGCGTGGGCGTGCGCGCTCCGACGCCGGAACTGGACGCTGCGGCCCTTTCGGATATCGACGCCAACCTGGTGGAACTTGGCTTCGTCGCTTCGGAGGCCGCATGAACAGCCCGATTGCTTCCATCGAGGTATTTACGCTGACCCAGCCGCGCAGGGTCCCCTATCTTGGCGCCTTGCGGCCGGGCGAGGTGGTGAACCCGAACGGCTACATCGTCCGCAAGGGCAACCGCACCGTCTATCCGACCTTCGACCGCAGCGTTCTTGTCCGGATGACCACGCAGTCCGGCACGGTCGGCTGGGGAGAGACCTACGGCATTGTCGCACCCGGCGCCGTTGCGGCTCTGATCAATGATCTCTTGGCCGGCTTCGTGGTGGGACGCGACGCTTCCGACCCCTCGGCGATCTATGACGATCTCTACGATATGATGCGGGTGCGCGGCTATACGGGCGGATTCTATGTCGACGCGCTAGCGGCGCTGGACATTGCCCTGTGGGATATCGCCGGCCGCGAAGCCGGCAGGTCGGTGCGCGAACTGCTGGGCGGCGGGGTCGAGAGCTTTGCGGCCTATGTCTCGGGCCTGCCGGAAAAGACGCTGCAGGCGCGTGGCGAGCTGGCGAAATACTGGCAGGACCGCGGTTTCAATGCCTTCAAGTTCGCCACCCCGGTTGCTGATGACGGCCCGGCCGCCGAAATCGCCAATCTGCGCCGGGTTCTGGGGCCGGACGCGAAGATCGCCGCCGACATGCACTGGAACCAGACGCCGGAACGCGCCCTGGAACTGATTTCCGAAATGGCCCCCTACGAGCCATGGTTTGCCGAAGCGCCCGTCTGGACGGAAGACATTGCCGGCCTCGAGAGAGTGTCAAAAGGAACCGACATTCCGATTGCGGTCGGCGAGGAATGGCGGACCCATTGGGATATGCGCGCCCGCGTCGAGCGCTGCCGCATTTCAATCGTTCAGCCGGAAATGGGCCACAAGGGCATTACCAACTTCACCCGCATCGGCACTCTGGCGCAGGAGCACGGCATCGATGTCATCCCGCATGCGACTGTCGGGGCTGGGATCTTCCTGGCAGCCAGCCTGCAGGCATCTTCTACCCTGCCAACGCTGAAGGGGCACGAATTCCAGCACTCGATTTTCGAGCCGAACCGCCGCCTGCTGGATGGCGACATGGATTGCCGGGAGGGCCGGTATTACCTGCCTTCCGGACCGGGACTGGGCGTGACGCCGTCACAGACGGCGCTGTCACTGCTTGAACGCATTTGAAGACGGTTCTTGGAGGAGAAACCAATGTATGACAGGCTGACGAAACTGGCGCTTGGCGCCGCGACCGCCATGTGCGTGACCCTGGGCAGCCTTGCCCCGGCCATGGCCGATACCGTCCTGAAGTTCATTTCCTGGCAGACCGATGACGCCGGCACCGGCGACTGGTGGCGATCGGTGATCGCCGAATACGAAAAGCGGCATCCCGGCGTGAAGATCGAGTTCACCAAGGCCGACCGCAGTTCCTATGCGGACACGATGACGACACTGTTTGCCGCGAACCAGCCGCCGCAGATCGTCCATCTGGCGTCCTTCGAATTCCAGATGTTTGCCGACAATGGCTGGCTGGAGCCGCTCGATCCCTGGATCAAGAAGGACGGCCTCGACCTGACCGGCTGGGCCGGCCAGTCGAAATGCCAGTGGAACGGCGAAACCGTCTGCATCATGATGAACTATTTCGGCTTCGTCATGGCCTATAACAAGAAGATCCTCGATGCCGCCGGCGTCGCCGTGCCCAAGACCTACGACGAGTTCCTGGCCGCCGCCAAGGCGACCACGAAGGATCTCAACGGCGACGGCATCGTCGACCAGTTCGGCACGGGGCACGAGACCAAGGGCGGTCCCGGCCAATACCTGACCGAGATGCTGAACTACATTCTCGATGCCGGTGCCTACTGGACCGACAAGGACGGCAATATCACCATCGACACGCCGCAGATGGTCGAAGGGCTGACCCGCTGGAAGACCGTCATGAAAAGCGGCGTCGGCCCCGTCGACATGAGCGCGAGTGACGTGCGCAAACTGTTTGCCGATGGCAAGATGGCAATGCGCTTGGACGGGCCGTGGCTCTACGGCACGACGGAAAAAGGTCTTGCAAAAGCCGATATTGTCTATGCTGCGCCGCCGCTGCACCCACCACTTGGCGGCTCCTCCAATGTCCTTGCCATGCCGGCCGACATTTCCGACGACCGGAAGGCCCTGGTATGGGACTTCATTAAACTGACGATGACACCGGAATTCCAGCGTAGCTATGCCACGCTTGGCGGCAATACTCCGCCAAGCCCGACCGCCGACGTCTCCGGTGTCGAAAAGACGATCCCGCACTTTCCGCTGCTGATCCAGACGATGAAGGCTGCGTCGGATGCGGGCGTTGACCGTGTCCCGACCGGACTTGAACTCTACTATAACGAGTTCAGCAAGATGGTGATGGAAGAGACCCAGCGGATGATCATCCAGGATCTCGACCCGGCGACGGTGGCGAAGACCATGCAGGCTAAAGCGGAGTCAATTAAGGGCTGAAGCACGCCACGCCCTTTCGGCGTGGCACACGACAGCCACGCCGGCAATGCCGACCAGTCAACAGGAACTGCTATGACCATCCCTCCGCACGCAGGGCGCCGTAAGTATTTCGATCTTGCGCGTCCAAGCCGACAGCATCTTCTTGGTTACATTCTCATCGCGCCCGCGGTGCTGATGGTGGCCGGCATCATCGTCTGGCCTCTGCTGCTGGCGATCGACCTGTCGTTCCAGCAGGTCAAGATTCCGCGGCTGGGCGGCGCCGGCCGGCCGTTTTCGCTGGCCAACTACACCTGGCTGTTCAGCTCCGACGAATTCTGGTCGGCCTGTTGGGTAACACTGAAATTGGTCATCGTCGTTACGATCGGCAGCGTTCTCGTTGGGCTGGGAACGGCGCTCCTGGTCAACAACCGGTTCAAGGGCAGAACATCCGCGCGGCTCGTCATGGCCCTGCCTTGGGCGGTGCCGGAAATCATCGCCGTGGTCATCTTTGCCTGGATGTTCGATACCTCGTTCGGGCTTTTCGGATGGCTTGCCATCAAGCTCGGCTTCACCGATCACATGATCCCCTGGGTCAGCAGCTCGACCGCGGCCTTCTGGGCCGTCGCTATCACCATGGTGTGGAAGGGATTTCCCTTCGTGTCGATTATGTGCCTTGCCGGCTTGCAATCGATCCCGTCCGACTATTATGCGGCCGCGAAGGTGGATGGCGCCGACGTCTGGCAGCGGTTCCGCTGGATCACCCTGCCGCTGCTGATGCCGGTGCTCGGAGTCACGCTGGTCCTGACACTGCTCTGGGTGTTCCGCGACTTTTCGATCATCAAGGTGCTGACCGGCGGCGGCCCGCTGCGCTCAACCCAGACCTTGTCGATCATGACCTATGACCAAGCCTTCCAATATCACAATTTCGGCCGTGCCGCCGCCGTCGGCGTCCTGACCCTGGTGATCTGCATTATCGCCAGCCTGCTGATGCTCGGCCGGCGCTCGAAATCCATTTATTAAGGAATGGCTTCATGAGACGAACGTTCTTTCAGAGCCTTGCCCTCTATACCACGGTGGTCTTCACCGTGGTGATGATCCTGTTTCCCATCTATTGGCTGATCGTCACCGCACTGTCGACCACAGACGAACTCTACCGCCTTCCGCCGACCTTCTGGCCACAGGATGCGCAATGGGGGATCTTCGCCCGCGTCTGGGCCGCCAAGCCCATTCTCCTCTGGCTGTGGAATTCCATGCTAGCCGCCTTCGGCTCAGTGGGTCTTTCCATGCTGGTATCCGTCAGTGCCGGCTATGCGCTGTCACGCTACTCCATGCGGGGTGGCGCCACGATGGGCCTGTTCATCCTGACTGCGAAGATGCTGCCGGCGACGCTGCTGGTCATTCCGCTGTTTTCGATCTTCTCCAGCTTCGGTCTGGTTGGCAGCCTCTGGACGCTCGTGCTGGCACATTCGACGATGATCATTCCCTTCGCCGTGTGGATGCTGAAGGGCTATTTTGACACGATCCCGCGCGAACTGGAACAAGCCGCCATGGTCGATGGCTGCTCGCCAGTCGGCGCCATGGTACGGGTCGTCCTGCCGATCGCCACCCCTGGACTTGCGGCAACCGCACTCTACGCATTTGTCCTGAGCTGGGCAGACTATGCCTACGCCCGGACATTCCTCGTCAACTCGCCCGACAACTGGACCGCCAATCTCGGCATTACTACGATGCAGGGCGAATACGTCACCTATTGGAACGACATTGCCGCGGCGTCGATCTTCATCGCCCTGCCGATCATTGTCATCTACCTGTTCCTCGAACGCTATTTGGTCGGCGGTCTTACCGCTGGCGCGGAGAAGTAAGCATGGCCAATATTTCCATTCGCGACGTCAGCAAGTCCTACGGGGCGTTGAACGTGTTGCGGCCGTTTTCGCTTGAGATCCAGGACGGCGAGTTCGTGGTGCTTGTCGGACCGTCCGGTTGCGGCAAGTCGACGATGCTGAAGATCCTGGCGGGGCTGGAGCCCGCTACGAAAGGCCAGATCTTCATCGGCGAGCGCGAAGTGACCGACCTGGCACCCGGCGATCGCGACATCGCCATGGTGTTCCAGAATTACGCGCTCTACCCGCACCTGACGGTTCGGCAGAATATCGGCTTCGGCCTGAAGATGCGCGGTACCGATAAGACAGAAATCGACCGGCGCGTCGAAGAGGCCGCCCGCATTCTCGAAGTCATGCCTTATCTGGAACGCCGGCCCAAGGACCTCTCGGGCGGACAGCGGCAGCGTGTCGCGCTCGGCCGCGCGATTGTCAGGCAGCCACAGGCCTTCCTGATGGACGAGCCGCTGTCGAACCTCGATGCCAAGCTGCGTGTCCACATGCGCGCCGAGATCGGCGCCCTGCACAAGCGGATCGGCGTCACCACGGTCTATGTGACGCATGACCAGGTGGAGGCAATGACCATGGCCGACCGCGTGGTCATCATGCAGGGCGGAGTCATCCAGCAAATCGCCGCACCGGACGACTTGTTCAACAACCCCGCCAATCTGTTCGTCGCCGGCTTTATCGGTTCGCCGGGCATGAATTTCCTGAACGGCGAAGTCTATGACGGGACCTTGAGCATATTCGGCCAGAAGGTCTTTCTGCCTCGGGGTCGGCATCTGCCGGGACCGGTAGTGGTCGGCCTTCGTCCGGAGCATATCGTTCTCGGCGACGCACCCGTGACGTTCAACGTGCGCCCGTCGCTGATCGAAAGCCTCGGGTCGGAAAAATACATCTATTTCGAAGCCGAAGGCGCGCGAGCCGCGGATAGCGAGGACGGCAAATCCAAGGGGCTGATCGCCCGCGTTTCGCATTCCGGAAGCCTGTCGAACAGCGACGAGCTGCGGCTCGGCTTTGACCCCTCACAAATCTACCTTTTCGATTCCAAAACGGGGGAAAGACTATGATTCTCGTCACCGGATCTGCCGGACGCGTCGGGCGCAGTGTCGTCGCGGCCTTGCGCAGCACAGGCCGGGAGGTTCGCGGCTTCGACTTGCGGGCTTCGGGAACGGGCGGCGACGAGGTGGTCGGATCGTTAGAAGACGCCGGCTCCGTTGCACGCGCGGTCACCGAGGTGACCGGCGTGCTACATCTCGGTGCATTCATGTCCTGGGCGGCCGCGGACCGGGACCGGATGTTCTCGTCCAATGTCGACGGCACGCGCCGGCTTCTGGATGCGGCTGCCGGCGCCGGGGTGAAGCGGTTCGTGTTCGCCTCCTCGGGCGAAGTCTACCCGGAAAACCTACCGGAATTCCTGCCCGTCACTGAGGACCATCCGTTGCGGCCGAACTCGCCCTACGGATTGACCAAGCTGCTCGGCGAGGAGCTTGTCCGCTTCCACCAGCGGCAGAAAAAGATGGAAACGGTCATTTTGCGATTTTCCCATACGCAGGATGCTGCCGAACTGCTGGACGAAGAAAGCTTCTTTTCCGGCCCGCGATTCTTCCTGCGCTCACGCGTGAAGCAGCAGGAGAATTTCGGCAACAAGCTCATCGCGGATCTGTTGCGGGCGGCAGATATCGGACAACCGGCGCATGTGCTCGCCCGCAACCAGGACGGCCGGCCATTTCGCATGCACATTACTGATACGCGCGACATGGTGGCGGGCATTCTCCTGGCCCTCGACCATCCCGACGCAGCTGGCGGCGTCTTCAATCTCGGCTCGGACGAGCCAGTCGATTTCGCCGATATCGTGCCGCGCATGTCCGCCATGACGGGACTGCCCGTGGTGACTGTCAATCTTCCCGGCGCCGGTGTCTATTACCACACGTCGAACAGGCGAATCACGGAAACGTTGGGGTTTAAGCCGGAATGGACAATGGACCGGATGCTGCAGGAAGCGCTCTCGGCACGCCAGCATCGCCAGGCGGTGGGCAAGGCGTCATGAAACCTGAAACGCCGGGCGGAACGGCAGCCCTGGCCAAAGGGTTGACGCTCCTAGACATGGTCGCCGATGCGCCCGAACCGCTTCGCTTTGCCGAGCTTTTGCGGGCGTCCGGCCTGCCTAAGCCGACTTTCGCACGGATCCTGCGGACGCTAATCGCCTATGGCCTCGTCCGGCAGGACGAGGCGCGCGGCACTTATGTGCTCGGCCAGCGTTTTCTCGAAATGTCGCATCGCGTCTGGGAAAGCTTCGACCTGGCCTCGGCCGCGGCATCCGAACTCGAGCGGCTGGCTGGCGAACTCGGTGAAACGGTGGCGCTCTGCAAGCTCGATGGTGTGATGGCGCTCTACCTGGCGGAACGTTCTGGCGCCGGCCTTTCGGTGCGTGTCGAGGTCGGTCGCCGTGTGCCGCTGCACAGTACGGCCCCAGGCAAGGCCCTGCTTGCCTTCCAGGATCCGGCCGTCGGCCGCGCGTTGATCGAACGGCTGACGCTTGATCGCTACACGTCCCACACGATTACCGCCATGGAGCCGCTGCAGGCCGATCTGACCCTGACGCGCGCCCGCGGCTATTCGATTTCCTACGAGGAGCATCTGCGGGGCGTGAACTCCGTCGCGGCGCCTGTCATGGGACGCGACAACACGCCGATCGGCGTGCTCGTCGCGCTCGGGCCATCATCGCGTCTCGATGCCGCCAACATCCATCCCGCCGGCCGCGAACTCATCGCCGCCGCCCGGCGCATCACCGGCGCCGCCGGCGCCGTCGCCATCAGCTCGCGCCCGCGCCCGCGCACCGCCACGGGCCGACCGATGGCGGAACTCAGCTGCGTACTGCCTTGGGGCGCGCAGCTAGGCGAAAGCCCGGCTTGGCACAAGAGCGAGCGGGCGCTGTACTGGGTCGACATCCTGCATCCCGCGGTCCATCGCTTCGACCCTGTCACGGGCCGAAACGAGACCTGCGAGACCGGCAAACTGGTCAGCGCCGTCATACCGGTTGCCGCAGACCGGCTGCTGGTCGCCTCGCAGGACGGCATGGAATGGCTGGATTTTGCCTCGGGACGGCTCACCCCGTTCGCAAGCCCGGAAGCAGGCATCTCCGACAACCGGCTGAACGACGCCAAATGTGGCCCGGACGGCGCCATCTGGGTCGGCTCGATGCGAATTGATGCCTCCAAGCCGACCGGTGCCCTCTACCGGATCGGCGCCGACGGCGCGGCCGAGCGCAAGGAAGGCGGCATCATCGTTTCGAACGGTCTTGGCTGGAGCCCCGATGGCCGCACTTTCTATTTCGTCGACACGGTGCCGGGCCTGATCCACGCCTATGACTGCGATCCATCCACCGGGGCATTGGGTATTCGGCGCGAATTTGCGCGAATTCCGGTCAGCGACGGCCGGCCGGACGGGCTTGCGGTCGATGCCGAAGGGGCTGTCTGGTGCGCCATCTGGGACGGCTGGTCGGTGCGCCGCTATCTGCCGGACGGCCGTCTCGACCAGAACATCGAACTTCCCGTTCCCCGGCCGACCAGCGTCGCATTCGGCGGCGAGGATTTATCGACGCTCTACATCACCACCGCCCGCACGCGACTGCCGGCCACGACGCTGGCGGACGCACCGCTCTCCGGCGGGCTTTTTGCCTGTCGTCCCGGCGTGGCCGGCGCGCAGGTCGATCTTTTCGAGGGATAGAACATGAATCTCGAAACCGTCTTCGGCCTGAAGGGCCGCACCGCCCTTGTCACCGGCTCCAGCCGCGGCATCGGAGCGGCGATCGCCGAAGGCCTAGCCAGCGCCGGCGCTCATGTCATCCTACATGGCACAAAGCCCGGCGGCGCCGACACCGTGCGACAGCGGATCCTCGCATTCGGCGGCAGGGTGGATGAACTTGCCGCCGATCTTTCCGCGCCGCAGGCCGGACGGGAGCTGGTCGAACGGGCCGAGGCGATCGCACCAGTCGACATTCTGGTGATCAACGCCAGTGCGCAGATCAACGCCACGTTGGCGGACCTGTCCGCCGAAGACCTCGCATTCCAGATTTCGGTCAATCTCGGCTCAACGATCGACATGCTGCAGGCGGCACTGCCCCGCATGTCCTCCCGCAAGTGGGGTCGGGTCGTTTCCATCGGCTCCGTCAACCAGCTGCGCCCCAAGGCGATCGTCACCGCCTATGCCGCCTTGAAGGCGGCCCAGCACAATCTCATCCAGAGCCAGGCGCGCGACTATGCGCAGCACAACGTCCTTCTCAACACGCTTGCTCCGGGCCTGATCGATACCGACCGCAACGCCCATCGCCGCGATCACGACCCAGAGGGCTGGGCCAACTATGCGCGCACGCTCAACTGGATGGGGCGCGCCGGGCAGCCGGAGGAAATGGTGGGCGCCGCCATCTTCCTGTCTTCGCAGGCCTGCAGCTTCATGGCCGGCGAGTCGATCTTCCTGACAGGTGGATATTGATGGATCTGCTCGGCCGTCTCCGATCGGTCCTGCCGCATGATACGGTGCTGACCGGCAATGACATGGCCGGCCACCTTCAGGACTGGTGGGGTCGCCAGCAGGGTTCAGCGCTTTGCGTTGCCCTGCCGCGCAGCCGCGAGGACGTCGCCGCTATTGTCTCCATTTGTGCTGCGTCCGGCCATGGCATCGTTCCGCAGGGCGGCAATACGGGCCTGACCGGTGCAGGCGTGCCAGTTCGTCACGACAATCCACCGATTATCGTGTCGCTGTCACGTATGCGGCAGATCCGGAATATCGATCCCGCCAACGGGACGATGAGCGTCGATGCCGGCTGCATTCTCGCAGACGTGAGGACGCAGGCACTGGCTGTCGGTCGATTGTTTCCAGTCAGCCTTGGCGCAGAGGGCTCGTGCCAGATCGGCGGCATCATCAGCACCAATGCCGGCGGCACGAACGTGCTGCGTTATGGTTCGACCCGGGAAAACGTGCTCGGCCTCGAGGTGGTCCTGCCGGATGGCACGATCTGGAACGGCATGAAGGGCCTGCGAAAGGACAATGCCGGCTATGATCTGCGCCATCTGTTCATCGGCGCGGAAGGAAGCCTCGGCATCGTCACCGGCGCAGTCCTGAAGCTGCATCCTCTGCCCAGGGCGCATGCCACCGTGTGGCTCAGCATTGCCGACCCCGCCCGGGCGCTCGCGCTCCTGAACCGGCTGCAAACGGCCTGCGGCGAACGGCTGACGACATTCGAACTGATGAACGCCGCGCAGCTGGCCGGGGTCATCGCCTGCCAGCCGGCACTGCGTCTGCCCACGGAAGGACCCTGGCATCTATTGGTCGAGCTTGCCGACCTCTCGCAGGGCGAGGCGCTGGAGACCATGCTGTTCGAAACGATCGGCGCGGCACTGGATGCCGGTGAGATCACCGAAGCCTTTCCGGCGCAGAACAGTGCGCAGCGCGCGAAATTCTGGGCCCTGCGTCACGGCACCGCGGAGGCAAACCGGCGGAGCGGTCATGTCCTGTCGTCCGATGTCTCGGTACCCATCTCGGCCGTGCCGGATTTCCTGGCTTCGGCCTCAAGCGCCGTACGCGCTTCGTTTCCGCAGGCGGATATCGTCGTTGTCAGCCATATGGGCGATGGCAACGTACATTTCGGCACGCGCTTCGCCGCCGGAGACTGGCAGGCGCTCACCGATCAAACCGGGACGGTGCTTGCGGTGCGCCGGATCGTCAATGACTGCGCGCAGGCGCATGGCGGCAGTTTCAGCGCCGAGCATGGCATCGGTCGCAAACTCACCGCGGAACTGATCGAGCGAACCGATCCGGCAGCACTCCTGCTGATGCGCAGGCTCAAGGCTGCGATCGATCCGCACGGCATCATGAACCCTGGCTGTCTGCTGGACTGAACAATCGGAAATGAGCCAAATCGGGGCCGTACTCGCGGCATCGGCGCACACTGGGATGGAGGAAAGCTTGGCAGTTCTGGAAAATGCGCACTTGGGGATCGAGGTCGCCGAAGCTGGAGCCGAACTCCGCTCTGTCAAAACCAAAGCGGATGGTGCGGAATGGCTGTGGCAGGGCGACCCCGCCTGGTGGGCGGGGCGCTCGCCGCTGCTCTTTCCGGTAATCGGCCAAAGCCCGAATGGCAAAGTCACGATTGCCGACGCCTCCTACGACATGCCGCCACACGGGTTCGCTCGCACCAGCGCCTTCCGGATCGTCGAAGCCGGAGATGATGCCATCACATTCGCTCTGAAATCGAACGATGCAACGCAAGCGGTCTACCCCTTCGATTTCGAGCTGAGCGTTACCTATCGGCTGGAAGCGGATTGCCTGTGCTGCACGGTAACCATCGAAAACCGCGATGAGCGGGAAATGCCCTTCCAGTTCGGCTTTCATCCCGGATTTGCCTGGCCGTTGCCGGGCGCACAGGGACAGCCTCATTCCATAGAATTGGATGGCACCGCCGAGCCTCGGATGCTGCGCCTCGATGCGGCAGGTCTGATGCTGGAGCAGCCTCTGCCTTCGCCGTTTCGCGCCGGCCGGCTGGAAATTTCAGCCTCCCATTTTGAGCGCGGGGCGATGATCTTCGCCGATGGGGCCGGAACCAGGTTCACCTACTCGGCTCCGACGGCAGAAATCGAGTTGAGTGCGACCAACCTGCCGGTCTTCTCGGTTTGGCAAAAGCCGGGCGCCCCGTTTCTGTGCCTCGAGCCATGGCACGGCATGCCGCCGTTTCCGATCCACGGCGCTGCATTGATCAACCGCAGCGGCTGCAAGATCCTGCGGCCACACGCGAGGGCGCAATTTTCGATGGACTTGCGATTCAAGATTACCCGGTCCTAGCAACCGGCGTGAGCTTACATCTGAGCCAACATCATCGTCTTGCTCTTGATGGGGTTGAAACCTAAAGCCAGGGAAATCGGCAGTTGCAAATATGTCCTGATAATCAATGATTCTCGGGCTCGTGGATCGACCGTGGAATGTCCCGCTTCGCGTGGAGCACACGCCACACATCCACATGATCCTTTTGATCACAATAAAAGACGATATACGGGTATCGTTTCAGTGAAATGCTGCGCAGGTCAGGCAATCCCAGCTCGTATCCATATCGTAGCGATCCCGATTCCGGATGCCTTGCGATCAGGTCATAAGCTGTCTCTAAAGCGTCAATAAAGCCAAAGGCAACCTTGGTTCCAGCCTCGAGTATGGAGTGGTCTACGGCCGCTTCGACGTCACTGCGAGCCAATTCCCGGGGGACGACGGACTTGTTTGTCACTTGCTGTGCCGGCCACGCACACGATCACGCAATTCGCCGAAATAGCGCCCATCGGCGGGATCGGATTGTACGGACGATGCTCCGGCAACCAAGAGTCCGCGCAACACAAGACGGTCCTGATCTCGTCGAATCAATTCGCGGATATATTCGCTGCTCGTCCCATAGCCACGTCCCGCGACCTGCTCATCAACGAAGCTCTTAAGATGGTCTGGGAGGGAAATGTTCATCGTGCTCATATGAATACCTATAGCTGCAATGGCAAAATTTGGCAAGATAGGCCTTTTCGATGGGCGGGCACCTCCCGATCGCCAGATGATCTGATCATTGCTGATCAGGCGCATAGTCGGAACCTCTCAGGCGTGCTCGCGTTCTCGCCATCATGCCGGACCTTGCGGTGTACATAGCCTTTCTTGGCGCCGTTCTCGTGATGCAGATCACGCCGGGGCCTGACATTCCGCTCGTGATCGGACGCGGAGTAGGCCACGGCTGCGGGGTGGCGTTCTGCACCGTATCGGGCTTCATGTTGGCTGGCCTTATCGAGGTGCCGCTCCTAGGACTTGGGTCGCTTCACTCCTAAACGCTACGTCCTTTGCCTTTGACTTCATGCGTTGGGCGGGCGCTGCCTAGCTCATCTAGCTCGGTGCCAAGCTGCTGTGGTCGACCCGGCACGCGAGCGACATGGCTAAGACCGCGGAGGTCGGGCGCTGGTCGGCGCTGGCCACGATCCGTGAGGGCCTGATCAACAATTTGGCCAATCCCAAGCCCCTCCTGTTCATATGTTCGCCTTGCTGCCGCAGTTCGTCTCGCCGGAGCGGGGGCTGTGGCGAACCAGCTTCTGGTGCTCGGGCTCACCCAGAAAGCCACCGGGCTTGTCGTCCAGGGCTCGGTGGCTCTCGCGTCCGGCGGCGGCGCCTATCTGACCAGCGAGATCAAGACTTCGTTCAAAGGCTATTATTCCGGCTCGCCCGGCCAGCAATCCTCCCTGACCCGTTCTTTCGTGCAGTTCGATGGCGTCGGCGATACGGCGAACGCCCGGGAGCGCGCAATCGGCGGGCACCCGGCATCGCTGGTTTCCGGCGTCTGCATGCTGAAGAAGCCGAGCAGCCCTTACGCTGACGAAAAGGGCTGCGTGCCGCTCGGCAAAATCATCAACTATGCCGGCGGCCGCAGCAACGGCTGCACGACTTGGTCTCCGGCGGAGGCGCCGCATTGCTTTCCACCGTTTAGGACAACCCCACAACCGTCTACATCTATCCAGAGCCCCGCGACATCGAGGCCATTTCCAAGGCCAAGAGTTCGGCCCAATCGGGCGTCTAGTGGAATGCTTTCTGCCTTAAGCAGATCGGCACGCCGCGGTTCTGGAGCAGGGACAAGCTCGAACTGCTTATCGCCAAATACAAGAAAGACCATCCTGCTCCTCCGCACAAGCCCATCCCGATCTGCGATACGCCGTCGAATTGACACAAGCGCGCGGATCCCGCAGTCCTGTCTCGCTGGAATTCGTTATATTCTTTGACGTCTGCCGGTAGACAGGCATCACGTTTCCGGGATTGGTATGCCCTTGAGCTTGACGCGCGCCAGGTTGTCGGAGCTGCGAGTACCAACTGAGACGGCGGGAATGGTAACACCGCCATCGGACGAAGCGATGGCCAACCGACCGATTTTCGCGCTCATCGGAGGGCCTCTTTCTTTGCTCCAAGGCCGGCGGAAAGCCAACCTGCAATGAGAAGACAGAAAGCGATCGCGACTGCTGCAATGCTGTAGGCATGTCCGATGGATATCACATCAGTTGAGGAGCCTAGGACTGAAAAGAACAGTCCGCCGATCAAAGCTGTCGCTAAAGCGCCGCCGATCTGAAGCATCGAATTGACCAGACCGGAAGCCAAACCAGACTGCGCCGTGTCAACCCGCTGTACGACTGTCCTCACGAGATTGGGAAGTGCAATGCCTTGTCCGGCACCAACGAAGAAAAGTGCCACGTAGAGAAACTCTGGCGCCCCAAATGAGACCAGTGCTGCCGTCCCGAACAATCCGGCCGCCTCCAGGGACATGCCCGCGGCGGTGGAATACCTGCCGAAGACGTGAAAGATGTAGCCACTCGCGAATGGCCCGAGAACGAAGCCGACCGCCGCGGGTAGGATTGCAAGGCCGGCCTCGAATGGTGTGCGACCAAGGCCGCCTTGTTGGTAGACCGAGAATGTCAGCCAGAAGGCCGCAAAGGCATAGAAGAAGAATGCGGCGAGCAACCCGCGCTTCAGTCCCGGAGTCCGAACCAAGCGCGGTGCGAGGATCGGGTCTCTACCGGCCGCCTCTACCTTCTGCTCATGATGCCAAAATAAGAAAAGAAGTGGCAGGCAACCGGCAAGCATCAGGAGCGACCAGATCGGCCACCCCTGCTCGCGGCCCTCGATGAGCGGCGAGATCAGTGCAAATAGTGCAAGTGCGATCAGCACTGCTCCGCCAACGTCCAGTTTGCTTGCGTGCTCCGATCGCGTCTCGCGCAGTACCATCATCGCGGAAGGCGCCGCTATGGCGATCACTGGAAGATTGATAAGGAAAACGGCCCTCCATCCGAGATCGAGGATATTCAGCGCGATCAGCGCTCCACCGAGAAATAGCCCAGCCATCGATGCCACACCGAAAGTCAGAGCGTAGAAGCTGAGTGCCCTCGATTTCTCGTGATCGGGAAAAATCGCATTGATGGATGCCAGAGCCTGCGGTGCCATGATTGCCGCAGCAAACCCTTGAAGAACCCTGCCGACAACAAGTGCCGCTGGAGACCAAGCGAAGCCGCATAAGGCGGAGGCGGCTGCGAACGCAACCATCCCTGCCAGGAAGACATTCCGGCGACCGTAGAGATCCCCAAGCCTGCCCCCAGTGATCAGCATGACGGCGTAGGTTGTGGCATAGCCCGAAATGATCAGCTGCATTGTTGATGCAGTGGCCTGAAAGTCCTCACGGATCGAGGGCAGCGCCACGTTGACGATGAAGAAATCCAGAGGCGGCAGAAAAGCTCCGGTCAACAGGATGACCAACGCCGTCCATCTGTGCGGGTCGAGGCTGTCCTCGGAGTCGCGAGAAGGTTTCAGAATGTATCTCCATTCGATTTGCAAAGCCGACTGAACGGCTTAAAAGTACACGATTTTAGGAACCATTCGGTTCCTAATTGAAGTCAGTCGAGCGGCTTCAGCGCGAAGTCGACCATTGCCCTGGTGACGTCGCGATCTGCTCCTGCCTTTCCCAGCACTCTCATTCCTTGGATCTGACAGACGAGAAACCTCGCCAGTGTTCGCTCGTCCAGCCCAGGATCAATCTCACCGAGGGCTTGAGCTCTTATGATCGCTGCTGCGTAGAGATCTTGCAGTCGCCGAAAAAGACGGGAAATTCGCGCGGAAACCTCTTCGTCCCCTGGAAGCATTTCGACAGCCGACAACACCACAAAACATCCACGCAGCCCCTCCTTGCCGGAGGACTCTTCAACCTGCCGCGAAAATGCTTCTTTGATGGCGGCTTTGGGCGACGCGTTGGAATGCAGGATTTCGCCGACCTTGCGAATAGCATCCTCAATGTAGACATCAAGCGCGCGGAGATAGACGCCTCGCTTGTCTACGAACGCCTTGTAGAAACTACCCCGCGATAGGTTCATTCCTTCAAGCAAGTCGGGCAAAGACGCATCGTGATATCCACGATCCCAAAAAACGCCCATTGCCTTACGAACGGCGTCATCGAGTTCGAATTCGCGAGGGCGACCGACGGACGGGGAGGTCTGATCGTGTTTAACCATGAACGTAATATGGAACCATTCGGTTTCTATTGCAAGCGATATTTCCGGAGACTATGGACATAGTCGTGGCGACCAAACCGCTAATTGCCCAGTCTAGCAGCCGCAACGGCATCAGGAACCGTGGCAATCTTCGCGATGACGTCTGGCAAATCGCCGGGTGCGTGCGCTCCACCAATGCGTGCAATTGCCGTTGCTTTTCCTCGCCCTTGGCAAAGGCGTCTGTACCTCAGTGGGGAGCGGAGTTTCGCGTCGCTCGAAGGTCGCTGCGATTGCACGTGCCAATCTATCATCATCGAAATCGAATGACCTGCTGAGATTCCAGATGTCGTAGAATTCCTTATTCCGGCTGTTTGGACGCCCGCCGAATACATGTGAAAGTCGTCAAGGGCCGTCGACGTGCGAGCTCAAGGCAGTACATAACCGGGAAAACTACTATCTTTCAGTGGAGTGGCATTGACCGCAACACGTTCTGCGATCATTATTCCGGAATATCTAAATTAGAGACGTTATCTGAATCACATCAGAATCAAGCCGGTGCAGACGGACTAGCGGGTGTCTCCAAGAGGAGTTTACGAAAGGGGAGGAACGGATGCCGGATGGCGATGCGACACGGCTTGCTTCTGTCGAAACCTATCTCCCTGCCAATACTGACGAGCTCGTCTCTTTCTATGACGAGAGCTTTCATCTTACCGAATGCTCAGCAAGGCATCGGCAGACGCATGCAGTCGACTCTCTGGTCGATGCTACCTTGTGGCATGTCTATCCGGAGCTTTTAGCACCTTCGACGAAATCTGCGGTCGAACACGTGCTCTCGAGTGGATTGCCGCGAAACGTCGAGATCGCAAATGCAAAGACTGGAGATCAGCGTACGCTCACAGTTTTCCGCAGCTCTAGCGGCTTGGGCGTGGTCGAGGCGGACGGCGATGCTAACTTGCGCGGGACTTATAGCCAGGCCGAAACTGACCGTGCGCTTCTTTTTCATCAGGCTACCCACGATGTTTTGACCGGACTGCCAAATCGACGGCAATTCAGCGATCAATTGCGAGATGCCCTGCCGGTATCAAAGGGGGTCAAGTTCGCCCTCATGCAGATCGACCTCGATGACTTTAAGCCTGTGAATGACACATTGGGCCATGGTGCCGGCGATACCGTCCTGAAGATGGCGGCCGAACGGATAAGGAGCGTGCTCGGCGAGCAGGAAATCGCGTATCGATTAGCCGGTGACGAGTTCGCGGTCATCCAGCGCAGAGCCAACCAGCCTCGGGAGGCGGAGCGCTTGGCAGAAGCGCTCGTCGGTGCTTTCAGGGAGCCGTTCACGGTCGAAGGCATCAATGTCTTTGTCGGCGCAAGCGTCGGGATTGCCGTTGCCCCAGCCGATGGAAACGAATTCGAACAGCTCATGAAAGCAGCAGATATTGCGCTTTATGCGGCCAAAGAGGACGGCAGGCACAGGGCAAGGAAGTTTAACCGCTCCATGCTCATGGTTCTGGAACAGCGGGAGACGCTGCGCCGCAGTCTGCGAACCGCCCTTAAAGAGGGCCAGTTCTTCATCGAATATCAGCCACTCGTACAACCTCCTTTTTCGATCGTCGGCTTCGAAGCACTATTGCGATGGCATCATCCAGTCGTTGGCATCATCCCGCCCAATATCTTCATCCCCATGGCCGAGACGGACGGTTTGATGAGAGACATCGGTCAATGGCTCCTTGAACAGGCCTGTCGTGAAGCGATGTCGTGGCCGGCCCATTTTACAGTGGCTGTCAATCTCTCCCCAGCGGAGTTTCTGCACGCAGGCCTTACCGATCGCATTGCCCAGACCCTGGACCTCGTTGGCATCCGTGCCGACCGACTTGAATTTGAGATCACTGAGTCTGTGCTGTTGGAGCGCACAATCAACAATCTCGACACCCTCAATACCTTAAAGGTGCTGGGAGTGCAGATTTCGCTCGACGATTTTGGGACCTACTATTCGTCGCTGAGTTACCTGAAGAACTTTCCCTTCGATACGATTAAGATCGACCGGTATTTCATCAAGGATCTTGAGATCGACGACAAGAGTCGGACGATCGTTCAATCCATTATCGCCCTCGCTCACGGGCTCGGTATGCGCGTCACTGCCGAGGGTGTTGAAACGGCAAAACAAGCTGCTTGGCTCAAAAAAGCAAAATGTGACCGGCTGCAAGGATATTTCCTCGGCAAGCCGATGCCCGCCGAAGAGCTCGGTGTGTTCCTCGGCAGGCTTATGCCACCCGTCGCCTTTGAAAACTTCTCGATTTCCGGTCGAACGCCGCCTTTGGATCCAAGGAGAATGTGAATATCAGTTTTTTAAACTCCCTCGGAGCGGATATGGGAGGAGGAAACGGTATGCATGCAGCCAGCAACAAGTCAGCGGAAGTCGCCTTCAAGCCCCTCCTCCGGTTCGAGATGGACATGGCGACATTTCTTTCCGACTGGCAGCATTGCGATCAACTGTCGACGTTCATGGCGCGGATGATCAGCCACAATCGCAGCGATCCGATCCGCCATTCGAACCTCTTCTCGTTTGCTCTCAATGAATTGTTGGAAGTATCGTTTCGCGGTGGATCTGCGCGGGGATTGATCGACTGTGCCGTCTATCGATACGACGCGACGGAACGTGTGAGGCTCAGTTTCACCTGCCCCGCCGGACAGCGGGAGTTCTATCGCGAGGCGGTGTCGAGATCCCGACAGGAAGATGCGATAGCACGTTATCTCAGTGCGATTTCAATCGATCAGACGCCAAACAGGGAGGTCATGCTTCTTGATCTGGCAATCAATTTCGATGCTCGCCTCGACCTGGAGGAACCCACTGCAGCCAGCATCACATTGGTCGTCGACCTGCCGCTTGAAGGAAACATGCGTTGAACACAACACCCTTCTTTGCAGACTTCGACTCCAAAAGCCAGGAATTCGTCCTGGCTGGCGTGATCCGACCACATTCCGTCGATGAGATCGCCGCCAGCATTTTCATGCTCAAGGAGGCGATCGATGATGTGCGAGGGGTTCTTTACATCAACGTAAAGCGCCTCGTTCAGATGAATAACACCGCCTTTCAGGCCTTTGCCCGCGTCGTGCTGGACACCTGCCGAACAAGATCCGATCTTCGTTTCGTTGTCGTGACGTCAAGCGTCGTTGGCTGGACCGGGCGCATGTTCAAACATCTGAGCAACATTGAGCCGCGAGTAACGGTGGAGGTCTACGATTCCGGGTTTTATCCCGGCCAGAGCTTCGTCGAGGATACGAGCTTCATTCCGATATTGCGCACACAAACCAGGATGACCTGGCGCCACGAGCGCTCGATCCTTTCCCGTCACGGCATGCGACCAGGAATCGTGATGGCCGATATTTGCTGCGGCATTGGTGATTTCGCCATGCTTGTCAAAAAAGAGTTCCGGCCAACGCGGATCGTGGCGCTCGACCATTCCCAGGCAAGTCTCGCCTATGCGCGCGAGGTCGCCGCCAGCTTCAGTGTTGCCGATATCGAATATACTTACGGCGATGCCTCCGAGATGCTGCTCGAAGACAACCAGTTCGACCTGGTCACCTGCCGTCATTCGCTTCAGATATTCAACCGGCCGGATGTGCTTCTGAAAGAGCTTCTCCGGATCTGCAAGCCGGGCGGGAGGGTATACATAACAAACGAGAAGAATTCGCATTGCCTGGGCGAACCCTGCTCACAGAGCATTCAATGGACGTATAATGAAGTGGCAAAGCTATTCAGCCACTTCGAAATGGACGTGGAACTCGGCCCGAAAAGCCGCCGATATCTCACCGACGCTGGCTTTGAGGATATTCTCGTCGAATCCTTCATGGTCACCAATCTCGATGGAGATCCGCAGGATTTCGCCGACGTTATCGCAGCCTGGGAGAATGTCTATGCCGGACAAATGGCTGTCAAGCGCGGGGATCCTCCCGAATTCATAGAACGCTTCCGGCAGGGTTTCAGGGACCACATCTTTGCTGCCCTTCATCCCAAGGGCTATGCCGGCTGGCCAATCTGGGCGGCGTCCGGACGCAAACCGTCATGAGCACACCCGCTCGAGGGACCGCACCTTTTGGCTTGCACTCGTTTCGCGCGAAGTTCGTCTTCGTTGTCGGAAGCGCCGTACTCTTCGACCTTTTGGTAACCGGCGGCCTGGCGCTTTGGAATGTGCAAAGGCTCTCGCGTGATGCCGCCGCCGAGGTCGGCCAAGGTTTGGAGGAAGCCAACCAAGGCTATATCCGTTCCTATGCGGAAACGACGGCCGAACACGTCAACCTGCTCCTCAACCAGGTCCATTCCGATGTCAGCACGTTGGCCGGCGTTCTTCAGGCCCAGATCGATCACCCCTCGAGAAAAGCCAGGATTGGCCAGGCGATGGCTCTCGGTTCTCCAGGATCCACCAAGGTCTTTTACGATGTGAACGGAGGATGGGCACAGAACCTGCCCGGCTCACCTTCCGTCGTCAGCGTCTGGGGATATCTCCTGGGATCCGATCACCTTCCATTGCCGGAGGTCGAGAAGGACATCGAAACCAGTGCAGTTCTCGACCTGGTTGCGCCAAGTCTCCTGTCGGACGGTCTGTCGAAGCTTCAGATGTACTATATCGGCCCGATGGAGCGTCCGATTTTCCGCACAACGCCCTATACGGCCCAGGCCCAGACGTTCGACAGGCTCTATCCTGGGCACAACAGCGCGGCGTTCTGGACCTTCTTCTTTCCCGGGCTTTATGAGTCGTGGGAGCAATGGGGCAAGGACAGAGGGCAGCGCCCGGTCGACAGTGACATCACGCAGACGGCCCCTTATACGGATGCAATCACGGGAAAGCTCATCGTCAGCTTCTTTCAACCGCTCTGGTCCCGTGATCGGACGAAAGTCGCAGGCGCCGCCGGAACCGATATCACGCTCGACCAGCTTGCTGGAATCATCGAGAGCGTCAAGGTTGCCAGCAGCGGCTTCGGATTTCTGGCCATGTCGGACGGCAACGTGGTCGCCATCAATCCGACGGGTGAGAAAATCATCGGCCTTCAGGCATCAAATAATCAAGGCGGCGAGGGTGTCACGGGCCTAAACCGTTCACTGAAGGCAAGCCGGCAGCCGGAAGTCGCCCAATTACCGCTGGGCGAAGATGGTCTGTTGCGGCATATTCGCCTTGATGAAAATGGCGAAAAGGTTCCCTATCTCGTTGTCTTGAAGCAGCTGCGGCCGACGAACCTATGGCTTTCCGGCCCTGTCAGACGCGAAGCCATGCTGCTCGGCATCGTCGTGCCGGAGCGCGAGATTTATGCCTCGCTCTTTGCTGCACAGGCCGGAATTTCACAGGCGACCAATCGGATTCTGATCTACCAGATTCTGGCACTCCTCGTATCGCTGTGCTTTGTCATCACAGCCGTTTTTGCCATATCGAAGCGCATCACCAGGGGCATCAGTTCGCTCGCCGAAGCCGCCAAACGCATTCAGGCCAAGGATTATTCCGTCAGGGTGGACATCCCGACGCATGATGAAGTCGGCGAAGCGGGAACGGCCTTCAACCGCATGGCGGAACAGATTAGTTTCCACACGGAAAATCTCGAGCAGCTCGTCGAGGACAGAACAAAGGAGATCGAAGAGGCGAACCTACAGATCTCCACTTTGAACCAACAGTTACGCAGCGAAAACCTGCGCCTTGGCGCGGAGCTTGCGGTTGCGCGCCGCATCCAGATGATGGTTCTTCCCAAAGCCGGCGAATTGGAGGAGATCTCGGATCTGGAGATCGCAGCCTACATGCGTCCGGCAGACGAGGTCGGGGGCGATTACTACGATGTCCTGAGGGAAGGAACGCGGTTGAAGATCGGCATCGGCGACGTTACGGGACACGGCCTGGAAAGCGGTGTTTTGATGCTGATGGTCCAGTCGATTGCGCGGGCATTGCAGGAAGCTGGCGACATGGAGCCCTCGCAGTTTCTGAACAGGGTGAACCGCGCCATCTATAAGAACCTCGTCAGGACCAGCACAAACAAGCATCTTTCCCTCGCCTTCCTGGACTACGACGGCAGACGCCTGACACTTTCGGGCCAGCACGAAGAACTGATCGTCGTTCGCAAATTCGGAAAGGTGGAGCGGATCGATACGCTTGACCTCGGCCTGCCGATCGGCCTGGAGCCGGATATTTCGTCCTTCGTGGCAACGCGCGAGGTGTCCTTCGACCGCGACGATATAATCGTTCTGCATACGGATGGCGTGACGGAAGCCGAGGATCGTAACGGAGAACTCTTTGGTATCGAGCGGCTTTGCGAAAGCGCCGGTCGGCGATACGGCTTGAGCGCCGAGGACGTCAAGGCCGGGATCATCGAGGATTTGATGGCGCATATCGGCACGCAGAAGATCCATGACGATATCACACTCGTGGTTATGAGACACAGGTGAACGAATGACGACCTTGTATGGATTGGAAGATCTGGCGACTGGAACAAACGAAAATGTCACAAGGTTACGCCTTTTTGAGGGCCCCCTCGATCTCGGCTGGAAACATTGCGCGATTACGTCGGATTTCGTCGCCGAGGTCGTGGCCTTGCGCTACCGCACATCCCGCAGCCTCTACAGGGAGGTCAGGCACAATGTCAGCTATCTGACGAACGAGCTTGTCGAGAACGCAGTAAAATTCCGTGCAGCCGGCGAGATTGTCATAGAGGCTTCGGTTGGGAACAATGTCTTCCGCGCCAAAGTCTCCAATCTTGTCGATGAGCAAACATCCCGGCAGTTCCAGCACTTGCTGTCGGAAATCACGATAGGCGACCCGAGCGAGCTGCTCATCAGGCGAATTGAGGCGAATGCAATTGGCACAAATGTGACCGGCTCAGGTCTCGGACTTCTGACCCTCATGAGCGATTATGGCGCTCATTTTGCGTGGGTTTTTGGAGCAGGCAAGCCAGACGGCAGAATTCCGCTGGAAACCTACGCATCCATCACAGTTCCAGATGCAGCGAATTGATGAGAGAGGTCGATATGGAAATCAAGGAAGAAGAATATCGCGTCTGGTCGGAAGGTACGGAAATCTACTTCGATGGGATCATGCGGCTGCCCAGCACGGAGGCCTACGCGCCCATTTTTTCCCTTGTCGTGAATATTCTGGACGCCAAACCGGATCGCGTCACCATCGACCTCACGGGTCTACAATTTCTCAATTCATCCGGAATCAACCTGCTCGCGAAGCTCACGATTGAGGTTCGCAACAAGCCGAATGTTCAATTCACGGTGCGCGGAAGCTCGGAATATCCCTGGCAGTCGAAGTCGCTTCCGAACTTGAAGAAATTGCACCCGGGGGTAGATCTCAGACTTAGTTAAGACAAAGCTGACATCGAGTCAGCCTGCAGGCGTCAGCCAATCGCCGATCGTTGTCCCATGAATCCGTGTGGAACGCGCAGCCGGAACCGCCGGGCGCTCAGTCGCCGCGCTTTTTCGGATCTCACGGGGGCTGGACCCGAATTCGTGACTGAAAGCGCGCGTAAAATTGGCAGCGGCGTCAAAACCGGTCGCTTCCGCAATCTCCGAGATCGGCCTGTTGTCGGCAGGATTGCTGAGATCCGCATATGCCTGCAGCAATCGACGTTTGCGAATGTAGTTGGAGACGCCCCCGTTCGCTTCGAACAATTGGTAGAGCCGCGTGCGCGAGATGCCCAAGGCACGGCACATGATGTCAGGTGTCAAATTGTTTGAATGGAGGTTGAGGTGAATGTAGCGGTGCGCCCGCTCCATCATTCCCATACTGGTCTGGATCTGACCAGTTTGCGGCCTTGAGGACGACACGGCGCATGCGACGACCATGTCGGAGATGGTTTGCACGATCCGGGGCACCTCCCCTGCCGCCAGATTGCTCAACTTCGTTTCAAGATCCGTCATATAGGTCGTGAGTAGCTCGGCCAGGCTGCCGGACAGAAGCGTGTTGTTGGCGCCCTGGAGAAGGCTCGCATTCGCAGCCAACAATTCATAGGGCAGGAAGACAAGCACCGCGACTGAATCAATCATCCGCCCGCGATGGGGATAACCGAGGGATCTGAAAAATACGTCGCCGGGACCGGCCTCCGTGACGTGACGGCTGACCTCCGTCCAGACCCGGCCGCTGTGAAGCAGGCCGACGTTCCAATGGTCGATCGGGCTCGATCGCAGCGTGGCTTGATCGCGAATATAGCTGTGAGCCTGCGTGCGCTGCTGGACGATGAGTATGTCGCCGACATGCCAGCCGATCTGTTCGGCAAGAAAGCCGTCGTCGGGTGATTTTTCGTCCGGCAGGTGAACGTCGACGAGCGGCGCCATATGCGCACGCCAGGCCTGGAACTGGTCTTTTGGTGGCAGATCCTGTGTGGAGAAACGTAAGGGCACCAGCGCGGGCGCAATATCCAGGCGGCGCTCCTTCTCCATGGCCGGTTCGCGCGGCCAGCGCCGTCGCTCCATGTGGGCCGGCCACTTCTGTCCAGCGGCGCGGTCATCTCCCGGTTCGGACTCCGTATCCATCCAATTCCTCCAGCGCACAAGCCGATCCGGCTGCTGAAATTGAGAGGAAATAATCGTTCTGGCGGATGAGACCTCCGCATTGCCGCCTGAAAAGGAGGTGGCTGAACGTCACGTGCATAAGCTATTTATCATGTTCTTTTGCGAGCAGAAATGTACGGAACGATAATTTTCAGGATGCACGGATAACGACAATTGCGTCCCGGTCCTGTATCTAAATAAGCGATGATGAATTCCGAATAAAATTCGGAAATTCCAAAATATTCATGAGCAAGCGCGATGTAGTTTCAAGGGTGCGATGGACGCGAAGCGACAGTTATTCAATATAAAACGGGAACATGGGAGTATAGTCGTAACCATCTGAGTCATATTCGTGCATTCTCTGCACAATCTTCGGTCGATGACCGAGATTTTTCGTCATACAACCTTCCGTCACCGTGCGGAATTCTTGCCGCCGGTGATGCAGGTTTCCTCGGATTCAATTATGCAAGACGCTCCTGACGCCGATCGATGGTGACGGCAGAGCGAGGGGTTGCGCGCAGCGGTAGCGCCATCTGTGTCAGTGCGTAATGACGCGACCTTGCACGCAACCCTTACTATTCTACCGGTTAGCGAATTTCATGCGAAGCTGCCCTTTCTTGTGGCAGAACGGAGGCTACGATGACCACCACATGCGATGAGAAACAGATTGAATTGACACCGATTTCGAGCTGCAGAAGAGCGGTCGAAATCGCGATGGTGGAAATGCTCGTCAATTTGCAGAAGCGTGGATGGTCGGCAGCGGAACTGGCGCTGGCGCTCGCAGACGCCTCAGAAGATCTTGTCATGCTGATCGCGACGAAAAAACTTAGAACGCATTAACTAAATGAGCGAGTGAAATTATGCCGTCGCTTGGCTCTCGGGGGCGTCGGCGCAACAGGTGGCGCGGTGAGCGTCATCCTTGTAGCACTTTTCGAGCGGCGGCGCCGGTCATGCTTGCCAATGTTCTTGCGTCCTTCTTGCGGATCTGCTCGAGCGAGAAAAGCAGCGCGTCCGTATGGTGCGTGTGCTTGAGAATGAGGCAAGCGTCGATCCTTTGACGAAGCTGCCAATCGCCGCGTCTTTCAGCGGGCGGCAGATCGCTGCGCCGTGGAAGCGGGCAATCGCAGGCGACCTTTTTCCATCAATTTGCTCGACATCGACCACTTCAAGAAGATCAACGATACTTGGGGCACGACGTGGGCGACACTGTGCTCTCGAAGGTCGCTGACCTCATCCGCCGGACGGCTCGCAAGAGCGATATCGCCGCCCGTTACGGAGGTGAAGAGATCATAATTCTTCCCCCGGATTCGGAAGAGTACGAGGCATCGATCGTCGCCGAGAAAATCCGCCATACGATGGAGGCGGAGAATTTGATTGTCGGCAATGCCGCGATCAAGGTTACTGTCAGCATCGGCGTTGTGGCAGTCAAACCAGGCAGTACCAATATTCAGACGACGATCGAGGCCGCGGACAAGGCGCTCTATCGCGCCAAGACCCCAGGCCGTAACCGCGTCGAGCTGGCGAACGCGGCGTAAGAGCGGTGCTTTTGCCGGCTCGATGACGGTACTGCATCGGCGACTGATGCGCCTGGGGTTGGCTGCATGTCGCTTCTTCGCTTTCGGCATCACCCTAAAATTCAGCGCCCACGCATCTCCCGCCTGGCCATCCCACCGAGAGATATCGACCGCCGCTGACGGTTGTCCGCTAGTTCATGAATGACCTCTTTCTGCCGCAGGTTTACGACCATCACTTGTCTATTAATTCTCAATGGGTTAGATTATGCAAGAAGTGGTTGCATCCATTGTGCCAGCTCGACAGGTGCAGATGGCTGCTGAAGCGACACCTTCGGATGCCAAGATGATCTGGAACTATCGCATCACACGCATCACTGTCGGCCTGCTGCTGCTGGCACTCGTGGTTGTCCTCTCATTGCCGGCGATCACCGGATTTACGAGCCTAGATGGCACGGTCAATGCGCGGTTCGCTGTCGTTAATGCCCCAATCGACGGAACGGTTGCGGAAGAGCCCCTCAAGGTCGGAAGCCCGGTCAAAGGGGGACAGTCTCTCGCAGAAATCAGGAATAGCCGCGTCAATCGCGCGATCCTTGCTTCGCTCGAAGCAGATCGCAACACGGCGCTCGACCGCGTTGCGGCGCTGAAAAGAGAACGGGAGGAGCTCTCCCAACTTCGCGAGGAGCTATCTGCCAGATTGGAAGTCTACAAGCAGACCACCATCGCCAATCTTGAACGCGAAGTCGAGATCCTGCAGAAGAAGGTCGAGGTGTCACAAGCTCAGGATCTCGTCGCTCAGGTCGACCTGAACCGCCGAATGGAGCTCGAGTCGAAAGGCATTCTTACGCAGAAGCTGGTTGAGGCCGCGCGCGCCGCCGGAGCTGCGACCGGCGGCGAGGTCGAAATCAGCAACTTAACCGTCGATCAATTGCAACAAAGACTCAATGCGGTCCGTCAAGGGATCTTTGTCTTTGGCGACGGACAGAATGATGTGCCTTACTCGCGACAGCGCGAGGACGAGGTTATCGTTCGCATCAACGACTTGAACTCGCGCATTGCGGAAAATGAGACGCGAGCCACCGAAGTTCAAAAGCAGCTGATCGAAGAGGGAAACCGCGTCGACAACCTTGAATCCGCAACCGCGACAGCGCCGTTCGACGGCGTTGTGTGGAGCAGAAGTATTGTCAACGGCTCCAACGTCGTACTGAACGACGAGCTAATGCGCCTTCTCGACTGTCGAGAGCTATTCGTGGATATCCTTGTTCCCGAGGTCGACTATGACGAGATCTATCCGGGACTTGTTGCGCAGGTCCGCTTGTTCGGTCGCAGCGATGTCTTCAAGGGCACGGTCATTTCTGTGAGAGGCAGTTCGGCTTCTGTCGAGACCGATTCGTTTGCCGCCAGTTTGCCGCCGTCGACACAACGCAATGCCCGCATAAGGGTTCGCCTCGATCCATCTTTCATGAACGACGACTTTGCGAACTCCTGCCAGGTGGGACGCACAGTGCAGGTCCGGTTTGCCAAACACGGCATAGACGTGTCCAATTGGGTCAAAAGCCTGTGGTTCAGTATCTTGTAGCACTGGTTCCGACCATTCTCGTGCTGGCCTTCTTTTTCCTTGGGCCGTTCAATTGGTCGCGCCATCACACCTGGACACGAGCGGTGACCTGTGCGTTCGTCGCGGCAGTCGCATTGCGATACATGGTCTGGCGCCTGACGGAGACTGTGCTTCCCTATCCCAACGACGGTCCGAGTTTCTATTGGGTCTGGATCCTCTTTAGCGTTGAGATTCTGGCTTGCGTCGAGGTCGTCCTTTTTCTGGTATTGATGAGCCGCTACGTTGATCGGAGCGGAGAAGCGGACAGGCTAGCACGCGTTTTCTTTGCGCGCGAGGAGCGCGAACTCCCGACTGTCGATGTTTTCATTCCCACCTATAACGAGCCGCTCGACGTGCTCGAGCGAACCATCATCGGCGCCCTTTCGCTGGATTATCCGGCCGACAAATTGAATGTGTACGTGCTTGACGATCAACGCCGGGATTGGCTGAAGGCCTATTGCGAGGGGAAGAACGCCATCCACGTCACTCGCGGCGACAACAGCCATGCCAAAGCAGGCAATATGAACAATGGGCTGAAAGTCAGTTCGGGCGAGTTTGTTGCAATCTTCGACGCTGATTTCGTTCCCTATCGACATTTCCTTCGCCGGACGCTGCCCTTCTTTGGCGATGAAAGCATCGGCATCGTCCAGACACCTCAACATTTCTTCAACGTCGATCCGGTGCAATCAAACCTCGGCTTGGAAAATATCTGGCCGGACGAGCAGCGCTTGTTCTTCGATGAGATCGCGCCCAGCCGAGACGCCTGGGATGTCAGTTTCTGCTGCGGGTCGTGCTCGATTGCCCGCCGCAAGGCCATCGACGCCATAGGCGGGTTTCCGACGGAATCGATCACAGAAGACCTGCTAACAACTCTTTCGATGCTCAACAAAGGCTACAAGACGCGCTATCTGAATGAGCGGCTGTCGATGGGACTGGCCGCCGAAAATCTGACCGGCTATTTTGTGCAGCGCGAACGGTGGTGTCAGGGGGGTATTCAAACCCTTTACTTGTACAATGGCCCGCTGCGCGGCCCCGGATTGACGCTCTTTCAACGGATCATGTTCCTGCCAATATCATGGCTGGTACAGTATCTGGTCCGCTTAATGATATTGCTCGTGCCGATCGTCTATCTCTGGTGCGGGCTGCTCCCGCTCTATTTCACGGACATCGCCGATTACGTTTCTCATCAGGTGCCGCTGCTCGCAGCGTATTTTCTGCTTATGCTGTGGATCACGCCTACGCGCTATCTGCCTGTGATTTCCAGCGCGGTCGGGACCTTTGCGACATTCCGCATGTTGCCCACCGTGGTCTCCAGCCTGGTGAGACCATTTGGCAAGCCGTTCAGAGTGACACCAAAGGGCAGCGGTAACGAGTCGAACCGGTTCGACCGCTACAGCTTTGCCTGGATCGCAAGCCTAATCACGGTCACCGTCTTTGGCCTCTTGGTCAATATCGTGCCGGAAACGTCGCATGTACAAGGTCAGTTTTCGCCGATCGCCGCCTGTTGGTCAGGTATCAATATCGTCGTCCTTCTCATTGCGTCTCTCATCTGCTTCGAGAAGCCCCGGCGCCTGTTTCACGCGTTCAAACTCGACGAAGCGGCGACAGTCGACGATGTCTCCGGGCGGGTTATAAGTTTGGCATTGGACAAGGCGGTCGTTGCAGTTCCCAGCATGGCCCGATTTCAATCCAAATCGGTCACGCTGAAATTCGCCGGCTTCGCCCCGTTCAAAGCGGATCTCAGACAGGTCACTCAACGACGAAGGAGCATAAGTCGCAGCGGCGACAAACAAGCTTCTTACCTGCACCTGCATTTCGAACTCAGTGGCTCAGCTCGCGATAACATGATTGTCAAGCTCTATACCGGTCAATATTCGCAGGACATTCGCGACATCGACAAGGTCGCTGTCTCGCTTAATCTGTTCCTACGGTCATTCGGAAGAACGCGCACGTTGTAGTCGAGTTCAAAGGGCGGATCGTCCGTTCAGACGTCCATGCCAAATGGACGTCGAGATTCGATTGATCGCCGCTCTCTGACCTGAGACGCCGCGGGTGCGCGCCGAGTATGAGCTCTCGACGTGCCAAACACTCGACCGTGTGATGTTCAATAATGGAAGTTCAGATTGATGCCCGCGGTAGCTCAGACGAGGAACCATTCGAGCCAATCGATCAAATTCGGCCTGCTAATATTAGTTTAAGCGAGATCGGAGATGCGGTGGCATCCCGTATCTGGTGCTCAAGGCAATCGCTTCTAACGCTTTGACGTGGGTCAGCAACGGCGCACCGTTCAACTTTTTACCCTTATTTATCCCGGGTTCGATGACCGGCAATGCTAGTCCTTTTTTCCAGAGGCGCTGATGTGGATCGGCACCCAATTCTGAAAAAGGAAAGCATTATGAAAAAACATCTTCTCGCCACCGTCGCATTTGTTTTGGCCATCTCTCCTATGGCGGCCGAAGCCCGCTGCGTGCCGAACAACGCTGTCATCGCCGGGACGGCTGTCCCGGTCATCCAGTACAAGCACACGACGATCGACGGTGTGAACGTGTTCTACCGTGAAGCCGGCCCGAAGGACGCACCGGTCCTCCTGCTACTGCACGGATTTCCGACCTCGTCACATATGTTCCGCAACCTTATTCCGCTGCTTGCGGACCGTTACCGTGTGATCGCACCGGACTATCCCGGTTATGGCCAAAGCGACGCACCGGATCACACGAAGTTTTCCTACACATTCGCGAACCTGACCAACATCGTCGACAAGCTGACCGAAAAGGTCGGAGCCGACCGCTACAGCATGTACGTCATGGATTACGGTGCACCGATCGGCTACCGTCTGGCGCTGAAGCACCCGGAGCGGGTCGAAAGCCTGATCGTGCAGAATGGCAATGCCTATACCGAAGGCCTCGCCGCATTCTGGGATCCGATCAAGGCCTACTGGGCCGAGAAGACACCGAAGCGTCGGGAGGCATTGTCGGGCCTGGTCACACTCGAAACCACGAAATTCCAATATACCGACGGCATGACCGATGTGGCGCATATCAGCCCTGACAACTGGATCGTCGATCAGGCATTGCTTGATCGCCCTGGCAACAAGGACATCCAGCTCGACCTCCTGGGCGACTACGGCAGCAACGTACCACTTTATCCGCAGTTCCAGGCCTACTTCCGCGATCGTCAGCCGCCGACGCTGATCGTATGGGGCAAGAACGACAAGATCTTCCCTGAGTCCGGCGCGCACCCATATCTTCGCGATCTTCCGAACGCCGAGATGCACATTCTCGACAGCGGCCATTTCGCTCTTGAAGACAAGCTCGACGTTATGGCGCCGCTGATCCGCGACTTCCTCGACCGCAAGATTTGTAATTAGTCGAGTAGCTAATCGGTTCCGCGGGGCAAGCAGCCCCGCGCCCAGCCCAAAGGAAAAGATCATGACCAATCCCGTTTCGGGCACCCAGGCAGCTGGGGAGCCATCCCTCTCGATCGTCCTGGTACACGGTGCCTTTGTTGATGGCTCCGGATGGCAGCACGTCCATAGCGAACTCGTTGGCCGCGGGTTCGAAGTGCTAGTCGCTCAGCACCCGACCACCTCACTTGAAGGTGACGTTGCCACCACCGAGCGTCTGATCGCATCGGCTCACCACCCGGTGCTTCTGGTCGGCCATAGCTACGGCGGAGCCGTTATCACGGAAGCCGGCGTCAACCCGAAGGTCCAGGCGCTGGCCTACATCGCGGCTTTCGTGCCGGATGTCGGCGAGTCTGTTGCGGGTCTGAACGAAGCGCCGGAAGAGCCCGGCGAAGCGAAGGCGCCATTGCTTCCTCCGCAGGATGGCTACCTGGTTGTCGACCCGGCCCGATTTCCCGAAGCGTTCGCCGCCGATGTCGATCCCGCTATAACGCGGTTCATGTCTGCTGCACAGCTACCGTGGGGCCTTGCAGCGGTCATTGCGCCCGTCACGCATGCCGCATGGAAGACCAAACCCAGCTTCTATCTCGTCGCATCTGCCGACCGGATGGTGCCCCCGAGTGCGCAGCGACGCATGGCCAAGCAAGCAAAAGCAGCGATTACAGAAATCGATAGCAGTCATGCTCTTATGATCTCGCACCCAAAGGAAGTCGCTGCGTTCATTGTGGCGGCAGCCGCGGCCTCGTCCGGCGGTCTGGGGCAAGGAGGCGGACAGTGACCCAGCCCGTCACCTACCACAGAACCGACAGCGTCGCCGGACTCGACATCTTTTACCGTGAGGCGGGCGAGCGGGGCGCACCCGCGGTGGTATTGCTGCACGGCTTCCCGAGCTCATCGCATATGTACCGCAACCTCATTCCGGCGCTCGCCGACCGTTATCATGTGATTGCGCCCGACCTTCCGGGGTTCGGTCTGTCGGAAATGCCTTCGTCCAGCGACTTCGAATATGGCTTTGCCACCTTCTCGACCGTCGTCGACAGTCTTCTCGAGCAGCTGGGTGTTGAACGTTATGCTCTCTACGTCATGGATTACGGAGCGCCGACCGGATTTCGCTTGGCGCTCGCACACCCAGACCGGGTGACCGCCTTGATCATTCAGAACGGCAACGCTTACGAAGACGGCATGGGGGATTTCTGGGCGCCGACGCGGGCTTACTGGGCCGACAACGGTGCAGCAAACCGTGACGCCATGCGGCCGTTCCTGTCGCTTGACGGCACACGCTTCCAGTATCTCGCCGGCACAAGCGATGAGGCGCGGATCGATCCTGCCGTGTGGCTGTACGATCAGCTCTTCCTCGACCGTCCGGGCAGCGTCGAAATCCAGCTGGACATCATTTACGACTATCGAACCAACATCGCTCTCTATCCGGCCTTCCACGCCTATCTGCGGGAATATCGGCCGCCGACGCTGATCCTGTGGGGCGAGAACGATCCCATCTTCCTGCCCGACGGTGCGCGCGCCTACCTCCGCGACGTTCCCGACGCCGAACTTCATTTCCTCGACACTGGACATTTCGCCCTCGAAGAAAAGGCGGACGAGATGATCCCCCTAATGCGCGATTTCCTCGCCCGAAACCTGACCCATTAACTGAAACTCAAAGAAGGACAACGACCATGTACAATAGCAAATCCAAAACGAGTGTGCTTCCGACCGGTGGCGGCGCAGCCCTCATCGACCCCACCGACGCCCTGATCCTGCTTCTCGATCACCAGTCGGGACTGTTCCAGACGGTCAAGGACATTTCCGTGTCTGATCTGCGCAGGAATGTCGAGGTGATGGCCAGGCTCGCCACGTTGCTAAATATCCCGGTGATCACCACCGCCTCGGAACCGGCCGGTACCAATGGCCCACTGATACCCGAAATCCACGATTTGGCTCCGCATGCCGTCTATGTGCCGCGCAAGGGCGAAGTGAACGCATGGGACAATGGAGATTTCGTTGCAACAGTACGCGCTACCGGCCGCAACACTCTCATCATGGCGGGCGTCTGGACGAGTGTCTGCGTGATGTTTCCAGCACTTGACGCCCGTGCCGCGGGCTACGACGTTTATGCGGTCCTCGACGCGTCGGGGGATCCGAGCGAAATGGTCTCTCTGATTTCGCTTGCCCGTTTCGTGCAAGGTGGTGTCAAGCCGACTTCGACCAATGCCTTACTGTCTGAGCTCCACCGGACATGGGCTCGTCCCGAAGCTGCAGAACTCGGTAAGCTCTATGGACTCGTTGCTCCGAACTATGCCGCTGTGGCCGAGAGCTATGAACGCGCGCAGCAGGCGGCGAGAGAGGTGATATAGACTTGCATTCCCCGATGCCTTGCGAGCCGACAATGCAGTCAGGAGAGACGCTATGACTTATGGTTTTATGGATATTGCGATCACTCCTTCAGTTCGCAGGGCGCAAGCGGAAATGGGAGCGGATCGTCTGTGGCACGACTTCAAGGGACACCGCGAATTCGAGCGGTTTTCCACGAGAGAAACCGCGTTCATTGCGCAGCGCGACAGCTTCTACATGGCCTCGGTTTCCGAGACGGGATGGCCCTATGTCCAGCATCGCGGCGGGCCCAAAGGCTTTCTCAAGGTGCTTGACGACCGCACGCTTGCCTTTCTCGACTACCGCGGCAATCGCCAGTATATCAGCACCGGCAATCTCGCAGAAAACGACAGGACATGCCTGTTCCTGATGGACTATCCCGGCCGTACGCGCCTGAAGATTTATGCCCGCGCCGAAAAGCTGGCGCTCGACGCGGATCCAGCGTTCACGGTGAGCATCACCGACGGCGATTATCGAGCCAACGCCGAGCGAATTTTCAAGCTCAAGCTTGAGGCGTTCGATTGGAATTGTCCGCAGCACATTGAGCCACGATATACGGAGGCCGAATTTCTGTCGGCCTTCCAGCACCTAATCGACAAGATTACTCAATTGGAGCAGGAAAATGCGTCGCTTCGCGAGCGGGTTCGCAAGCCTACAAAAAATTGATGCTACAAGTTCAGCGCACAGTCACCGCGGACATAGCAAGGCGGGTGCGTCTAGTCGCGGCGCCCGCACCCATCGCAACCGCACTATCCAAGGATTTCTGGAAATAGCGCATCGCCTGGTTTGAACGGGCGTTTCTGGCTTCAATCATTCCGGCAACGCGCCAGAGATCAGGATGCCACCATCGTTCCTCGCGTATTCCGATTTCCCCAAGTACGGCGCGCAGGGTGTTTTCGGCAAGTTGCATCTCACCTGCTGCTATATAGGCCTCCGCCAACAGGCTGCGGTAGAATGGGACGCGAGCCCGCCAGCTGCCCCGCAGTAATCCGGCGATGCTGTCCTGCATCAAGGTGAAACCATCCTTGTCACCTCGTGCTGACTGGATGGCACCGGCGAAAAACGTGGCTGTACCCTCGTAAATGCCAACGCTTTCACGGCGGCTGACGTCGGCCAACTGCCGCTGAAGCTGCGAAGCGGTTTCCAGATTGCCGTCTACGAAAGCAATCGGCAACGCCGCCAGAGAGATCGCATTGCCAAGGGATATCATGTGATCGAGATCAACGGCTCGTCTGATCGCAAGATTGGCTAGATTGGACGCACGATTAGAGTCACCCTGTAACCAGGACACAAGCGCCAGAGATAGGCGTATGCCGGCCGGCAAGTCGACCTGAAACCGGGAAAGGCCATGACCCTCTTCCACGTGGCCCCAATCATTCATCAGCGCTTCCAGATGGGCTGATGCCGAATTCAGCTCACCTGCGTAAATCTGGATATGCGCCAACAGCCGCTTCCCATCAGGCGCGGTTGCCCAGTCCAAACCCTTTGCTACGGCAAAATCATTCATCGTGCGTAGTGCCGTGCGCGGCCGGCCGGAATAGGCCAGAAAAACAGCTTGTCCGCAAACCGCTCGCACCTGAAACTCGGCATCGCGAGAACCGTTCGCATGAAAAATGCTTTCGCGCCATGCATCGTCGGTCTGCGGATGCATGTGGCGCGCAAGTGTCATGGCCCAGGCCCGTGCGGTGGACAGCTTTGTCCGCCCCGATGGGGCAAGCCCTACAAGGGCAGTGCTGTTCAAGCTTGCAAGATCGATGGTCTCCAGCATTTCTCTGAAAGCGGAAAGCTCTTGCCAAAGCGGCAATGCGGCGACCACCAGTTCGACCCCCAATGCGGCGTCGCCTACGGGATCGAATGCCCAGGCGATCGCAGCACGCACATCGTCAATCTGCCTCCGATATTTCCCGAGCCATTCACGAGAGGTCTGAGACGACCATTCCCGTTCGGCAGCCTGCAGCCTATCCCGCGTGCGAACGGCAAATTGGCGTCTTGCCTTTTCTCTGTAGGGAGAACCTAAAAGACGACGCGCGGCATAGGCGCCAGTGCTTTCGGCAAGCCTATAGTACATAGTTGAGCCATCATATTCTGCGGAAACCAGCGATTTAGCCACAAGCTGCGACAATGCGTCCCGCCCAGTCATTGGCTCGAGGGCGCCGGCGGAATACAAGGCCTCGACATCGTCAGCGTTGAAACGGCCGGAAAACACCGAAAGCAAGCCGAGCAGGACTGCCTCGCGGTCAGGAAGAAGCCGATAGCTCCAGTCCAGGGTCGCCTCCAGGGATTGGTGGCGCAAGGGGGCATCCCTTGCTCCCCGGCTCATCGTATCGAAGCCATCCTTGAAGAGGTCATCGAGCGTCGAGGGCGCAAGGACGCTGGCCGTGCCGGCAGCCAGTTCGATCGCGAGGGCCAAGCCATCCAACCGTGTGCAGATCGAAACGACGCTGCGGACATAGTCGTCGGGAGGCTCAGCATCTGCTGAACCCCGCGCCTTGGAAATGAACAGCTGGATTGCGGGAAACTGCAGGGCGTCCTTGGGGGAAAGCGCTACCGTCTGCTCCGGATAGCTGAGTCCGGCGAGAAAATGGATCTGCTCGTGCCGCGTCCGGAGCGGCTCGCGGCTGGTCGCAATGATCCGGGCAGAAGGAACATCTGACGATATCCTTTCGACGATCGTCGCCGCCATCGCGATGACATGCTCACAATTGTCAATGATCAGAAGCGGCTTATTACTACGAAGAACATCGATCACACCTGCGATCGGGTCATCAAATCCAAGGGAGACGCCGAGAGCGGAAGCGATCGCTGGCACCACAAATCGCGGGTCGCTGAGCGCCGACAGATCCGCAAAGGCAATGGCTTCGCCGGTCAGGCACGATTGCTGAGCAACCGTAACCGCAAGTGATGTTTTTCCTGCTCCACCCGGCCCAACGATGGTGGCATAACCGGGTTGGTCGAGCATTTCAGAGAGTTGTCGGATTGCGTCCTCTCGGCCGAGAAGCTGCCCAATTCGGGGTGGCGCAATGTAGTGGCTTGTGGTTGAAGCAACTTGCCGAGCTGGAGGCGGGCTGTCGCGTTCCAAAGCAGCAACGAATTTGTAGCCCCGCCCTGGAATCGTTGCAATGTAATCAGCAGCAGGATCGAGTTTGGCCAGCGAACGGCGAAGATTGCCAACATTGACCTTCAAGTTATGGTCGTGAACGATATAATCAGGCCACACGTGTGCGAAAAGATCTGCTTTGCTCACTACTTCACCGGCCCGCCTCACAAGCAGAGTTAGAATATCAAAACCTCGTCCGCCAAGCCCAACAGGCTGACCGTTATGCAGGAGAGCTTGGGCTTCTGGCATGAGCCGGAAATTGCCAAATTTGTAAGCGGTTTGTTTCGACAAAGCTTGCGACCCACCGGCGTTTGACACATAGCCCTCGGAAAAGTTAGACGTGCACCGGCTTAGCCAGTTATCATGGTGTATATAAACGTGTTTGGACCGCATGCTGGTTTGAGACGACGTGTACCACGTCTCATCTCGGATTCTTGCGCTTGAACGTTCGTTTTGTTTGCCCACAAATCGCTTCAGGCAGTGTCCGTCTGCGCAAAATGCTATCACCAACTTTCCGTTCGGACAAATCTACGGGAAGCCGCCGCGGCGATCGTTCCGTATCCAATCGAATGTCTCTTAATCCGCTTTCGGCGACGTTTCTGCTTTAGGAGTAGCCCCTTGGATCCTCGTTCTTTTGATCAGCCTTGCCCTACAGTTGAAGACGCCATTGAGGCTAAAGCTTTCATTGATCTTTATGAGGCCGCCCATGACCGATTGCGGGGCGAGGAACAGTTCGAATGTGTGTCCATCAATGGAGGATGCGCGATTTCACTTCCAAACGCGCCTGCGACCGGCCTTAACCGCATCCTCGGCCTTACGACGAGTGAAGATCTCGATGAAGCTTACAACTGGATGAAAGAAAGACGCGGGAACCGGTTTTTGCAGCTCAACGTCGACGATGCATCCAACGACCTGAGACGTTGGATCCAGTCGAAAGGGTTGCTTCCTCATGGTCCTGGGTGGGCAAAGCTGAAACGAACCACCGACACTGTCCCTATTCTGTCGCCGAGCCCAGTGAAAACACGAAAAGTTCGGCCCGATGAAGCCCAGGAGTTTGGCGCCATGATGTGTGCCGGGTTTGGTTTTCCGCAAAGCCTTACCGATCTGTGGGCTGCAATCGTCGGAAGACACAGATGGTCTTGTTTCTACGCGTTAGACGGGGAGACACCTGTGGGAACGGGAGCGATGTTCGCGTCAGGATCGATTGCCTGGCTCGGCGGCGGGACGACCGTGCCGAGCTTTCGAAACCGCGGTGCCCAGAAAGCTTTGATTCAAGCTCGCGTACAGGAAGGCGCTGATCATGGAGTGTCGACGTTCGTGGTCGAAACCGAAGTGCCATCAGCCGATAAGCCTAATATCTCGAACGCCAATTTAGCCAAGATGGGCTTTGTGCATACATACAACCGCAGCAACTTCCTTTTGTGAGGAGCTTGTTGTCAAGCGGACCCACGCCCTACACTCGCCGTAGGGTACGTTTTCAGGCCACGGCGACTGACCACAGTCGTAATCTTGCAGTTGAAGGGAATCGAACCGCTGTTACACTCAACCCGTAGACTCAAACATCAGGCATTTGAACCGCCAGTTCCAGACGCACCGGACGGCCAGTTCCAAGGAGGCGTGAGTTTTCCACGAGGTAATCGACGAAACACCTGACACGCACCGGCATGGGCTCCGCCGACGAATACCGCATGGATCTCCTCCACCTCTCCAGGATTGAACTCCTCGAGAAGCGGCACGAGTCGCCCAGACCGGATCGCGTCCTCGACCGTCCGCGTTCCCACGCGCGTAATTCCGACACCCTCTGCGGCGAGTTGCCCAAGCGCCTCGCCGTTGTTTGCTTCTACACTGCCTTTGACGATCAACTGATAATCGCGCCCGTCTTTCCGAAACGGCCAGGTTGGGGCGGCTCGCTTGAAGTTGAACCCAAGACAGTCGTGGTCATGAAGGTCCTCTGGAACCTGCGGCGTGCCTCGACGCGCGAGGTATTCCGGGGATGCGACGATCACCTTGCGCGTTTCGCCGAGCTTTCGCGCGGTCAGCGCCCCGTCGGTCACGGGACCAAAGCGGATGCCAACGTCCGCTTGCCCGGCGGCGACGTTCACGATCGTGTCGGTGAGGTTGACCTCGAGCACGATGCCGGGATGCCGCCGGATGAACTCGCCAAGCAGCGGAACCAGCGACAATCTCCCGTACTGGATGGACGTGGTCACCCGAAGACGACCGCGCGGGGAACTCCGGTCGGAGATCATCTGCTCGGTTTCACGGAGATCCGCGAGATTCTGCGCGCCGCCGATAAATATGCGGTGCCCTCCGGCGTAATTGTCAGCAATCGAGCACTGCGCAGCAGGAGCCGGACGCCAAGCCTTCCAAGGATTGAGGGAGGCAAGCGTTGAGCGCGGCGAACGGAACAGCCACGAAGACCGTTGAGACGAGCACCCTTTCCATCGGTTACCCAAGTCGAGGACGGTATTTGGCTCGTCAGCTTCATGCCCTATGATCTCGGATATATCGATCTGGAGCAGAGAACCTTACAAACCATCGACAACCCGTTCGGCACGAGGTTGTCACCCATGTCTTAGGAACAAACTGTTACCTATGTCTCCGGGTCGGACAAAATCGGATCTATTGATGTGAACCGATTCGAACCGTGGACTTTGCACGTGGCACGGATGGCACTGATTTCAACTTCACGGCTCAATTCCAATACGTTCGCAGACCACGTCCGTGCATGGAAGCGAAAGCGTAGATTTTTTCACCAAATGGTGCTATTTCTGACGTCATTAACACGGAGGTCAGCTGATGCGCTCAACCATCAATCTCGACGACGCCCTCATGGACAGGGCGAGATCATTGACCGGCACCAAGGAAACCGCGGCACTCGTCCGCCAGGCGTTGGAGACGCTGGTTCGGGTGGAGTCAGGAAAACGCCTCATCGCTCTAGGAGGAACCATGCCGGAGGCCGAGGCAGCCCCGCGCCGTCGGAGCACGGCGGTTAAGTGATATTGGTAGACACCTCGATCTGGATTGATCATTTCCGATATGGCGATGCCGAGCTACGAAGGATAATCGAAGACGATCGACTGCTTTGCCATCCGAGCGTGATCGGAGAGTTGGCTCTTGGCAGCCTTCGAGATCGCGGCAGTGTCATTGCTTTTTTTGCAGCTCAGCGCGGAGCTGTTGTCGCCACGCACGACGAAGTCATGATGATGATCGATCGATACGGCATTTTCAGCATGGGTATTGGCTACACTGATGCGCATCTGCTGGCATCCGTTCGTCTTGAGCAGAAAGCAACCTTGTGGACCAGAGATAGGCGACTGCGAGCGGCCGCCGAAAAAGCAGGCGTGTCACTACATATTCCGGCCGATGAGCCTCATTAGATGCCCGAGTTTTATGTTTAAAGGTTTTGCGAACCTTTACTGCCTTGATGAGAGCAGAACCTAAGGCCCTCATCATCTGAGATCTGGCGTAGTTGACGGGATTCGAACCAACGGCCATCCTGTTTTGGATGGGCTAACGCCTTGAATATGCGCCAAGGCTCGGTAAGTTGAATGTCGAGCCGCAGGGCACTAATTCGCGAACTCACGATACAGCTCGACCTTCCGTGCGTGCGTATCAACCGTGTCGGTGACCTTGGCGGCGATCGGCAGGTTTTTCTTTTCCGCCTCCCATACCGCCCTAAAACGTTCAACCGTCTCGCGCGCCGTGTCGATCACCAGCTTTTCGGAAAGCTGCGCTTTCGCAGCCAGATGCGCCAGCTCGTCCTTCGACAGCGCCGCCATCTTTTTTGTACGGGAGAAATTGAGCGCCGCCGTATCTTCCCCCTCGATGTAAGGGATAGTCGACAACAGGTCATACGCTGGCGAGAGCGCAGGGGTGCGGCGATCAGGATAGATGAGCGACCAGTTCTTCAGGTGCATGTCGCCATTGCCGATTAGCGTGCTGAAGACTAGACGCCGGATGAATTCCGCCACGTCGGCCGTGCTGGTTTCGATCCCCAGTACGCGGCCGATCATCCTGTAATTGCCCTTATCGTATTTTTGGTCGGGAAAGACGCCGAAGACTTGCGCAAAGTCCTCGATATGCACCGCTCCCTCCGGCGTGCGGTCAAAACGCTTGATCGCCAGCGCCTGCCCATGCAGTTCACCCACTCCCTGAGGCAGGCCGCTCACGGCGTCGAGATTAACCAGCTGAATCTCGGGCACGTCCATGCCCATTATGCGGGCGATGGTCATCATCGCGAACTCATTCTCGGGCACGCCACTATATTGCTGAGACGGCAGCTTCACGATCCACGAGCCACCCGTGCCCTCAGCCGGAATGGTCAAGCCGCCGCCCTTTTTGTCGTTCTTAAAGGCCGAGAACTTCAGCTGCACACCCGCCAGCGAAAAGCGCAGCGCGTTCGGCCGCGCTTCGACAATAGCCTGCTCGTCATCCGGAGGCGCGTCATCCCCTTCGGAGGGATGCACCGTCACAGCCCCAGGCAGGTCGCGGCCGAGCATCCAGAGCAGGAAGAATTCCCGCGACGGCTTCACACCCGCACGATCAGCGAGGTATTTGCGCAGCGGTCCTTCAGGCAGTAGGTTCGAGAAGAAGGGCGGGACCACCATGTTATACGGCCTGAACTTCGTGATTAGCGTCCCGAACGGGTCTTTCAGGGACAGGCTAAGCGTCGGCCGCTTTTCGTCTTCGATATATGCATCGTTGAACGCGAAGATGGTGCGACCGTCCTGCAGATTCGTCAGGGTCGCAACCGGTTCCCCATACAGCCTGACATCGAGTACCGTCACCTTAGGCATTATCGTCTTCCTCATCCAGCGCATAGGCCGAGCGAGGGACCGCGACGTCACGGTCGCGGTGCACCGCGGCGTTGCGTAGGCTTCTTACTGCATGTGCGATCCTGCTCAGTTCCTGACGGGACGGCGGATCAGTCTGCCACCGGTCAAGGCGTGCAGTCGCCTCGTTGAATGTGTCCATCTCCTCGGCCGACAGAGGAAGATGCCGTAAGAGCGCGAGGCTATCTTTGAAAGTATCTGCCTCGGAAGCACTACCGAACCCGCCCCTGTGCTGCGCAAACCACCGCTCAAGGCGCCCCACCAGCTTGCGCTGGCCGGATGTCAGGACATCACTCGATGCCGATGCACTATCGAGGATATTGCGGATTGCCGGCATCAGTTTTTTCGGGACAAGGACGATCTCGAGGTCGAGCGCGCGCGCCACATCCACCAGGCTGCCGAGTCCGGGCTCCATAGTGCCCCGTTCTATCTGAGAAATATGGCTTTGCGTCAGGCCCGATCGTGCGCTCAGCTCGCGCTGGCTCATTTTCTGCGCTTCGCGCGCAGCGCGTAGCTGCTGCGTTATATACTCCGTTTTATATGCCATATCATTATCCTGTATCGCACGATCCGAAACATACAGGATAATATATAGAGCAGTTTGAGGAGCGATACAATATCGATATATAAAGCTGTATCAAAGTATTCTATCGATATGGAATCATATATCATTTTTCAGCCTAGGGCTCACAGTTACCCATCAGCTCTATAGCCACCCATCAGATCAACCTGCGCGGACCCTGCAAGTATAGTGTCTGCTGTAAAGGGGACATTTTCGCCAGCAGCGTCTGCCCGGGCTGCGGCATGTCCGCAACCGAGAAGACAAAATCAACATTGATTGAACCAAACGTGACGATCACTGTCTCCGCTCCTGTCAGACGACCTGGAAGAAGTGCCCTGCTCCGGCCTGCTGATAGGAGCGCTTCGGCGACTCATAGTCGGCCGCGCGGAACGGGCTCTTGATCTCGTCGTTCGAAATCCGCCGCGTCTGGCGGCGGGAGGGGTCGGCGATCGGTACCGCCGCCATCAGGCGCTTGGTGTATTCATGCTGCGGATTCTCGAAGACAGCCTGCCGCGGGCCGATTTCGACAATCTCGCCGAGATACATGACTGCCACCCGATGGCTGATCCGCTCCACCACCGCCATGTCGTGCGAGATGAAGAGATAGCCGAGGCCGTATTTCTCCTGCAGGTCCAGCATCAGGTTGATGACCTGCGCCTTGACCGAGACGTCGAGCGCGGAAACGGACTCGTCGGCGATGATCAGCTTCGGTTCGAGAGCGAGCGCTCGGGCGATGCAGACGCGCTGGCGCTGGCCGCCCGAGAACTCGTGAGGGAAGCGGTCCGCCATTGATGCCGAGAGGCCGACGCGCTGCAGCAGCTCGCCTACCCGCTCCTTCGCTTCGGCAACATCGGCGAGACCGTGCGTTACGATCGGCTCGGCGATCGCATCCCCGATACGGATGCGAGGGTTGAGGCTTTCGAATGGGTCCTGGAAGATCATCTGCGCTTCCCGGCGGATATCCGCCAGCTGCGACTTGCCCGCTCCAAGCACCCTCTTCCCGTCGATCTCGATCGTGCCGGATCTCGCATCTGTCAGCCGGATGATCGAGCGGCCGGTGGTGGACTTGCCGCAGCCGGACTCTCCGACGAGTGAGAGGGTCTCGCCCTGCCGCAACTCAAGGGACACGTCTTCGACGGCGTGGATACGGCCGATGGTCCTGCGCAGGAAACCCTTCTTAATGTCGAAACGCGTTACCAGGTTGTCGACCTTCAGGATCGGCGCGGCATCATGTTTCACTGTGTCCACGGTCGGTTTCACAGGCTGGATTTCACCAGTGGTCATGTCGACCTGCGGGAAGCGCAGCGGCCGCTCCAGCCCGGTCATCGAGCCGAGCTGCGGCACGGCGGAAAGCAGCGCCCGCGTATAGGGGTGCCTGGCACCGGCGAAGATCTCGCGCGTGGTACCGGTCTCGACGGCGTCGCCGCGATACATGACGACCGTCCGGTCGGAGATCTCGGCCACCACGCCCATGTCGTGAGTGATGAAGAGGACGGACATGCCTTCCTCCTCCTGCAGCGTCTTGATGAGCTCGAGGATCTGCGCCTGGATGGTGACGTCAAGCGCCGTCGTCGGCTCGTCGGCGATGAGGAGCTTCGGATCGCAGGCGAGCGCGATCGCAATGACGACACGCTGTCGCATGCCGCCGGAGAAATTCATCGGGTATTCGTTGAGACGTGACTTCGCCGACGGAATACGGACCTTTTCCAGGAGCCGAACCGCCTCGGCTTCTGCCTGCGACCAGGACATGCCGCGATGCTGGACGAGAACCTCGGTGATCTGCTTGCCGATCTTCAGCACCGGATTGAGGCTCGTCATCGGTTCCTGGAAGATCATGCCGATCTGGTTTCCCCGAATGGATTGCATCTCGTCCAGGGGCAGGTCTAGCAGGTTCCTTCCCTCGAAGTCGATCCTGCCGGTCACGCGCGCATTGCCCGGTGACAGGAGCCGCATGATCGACATGGCCGTCACGCTCTTGCCGGAGCCAGACTCGCCGACCACGGCAACGGTCTCCTTCGCGCCGAGGTCGAAGCTGACGTCGCGCACCACGTTCCGCCATTCGCCGCCGACGCGGAACGAGGTGTTGAGGTTGGAGATCGAAAGTATCGGTTGGGTCATGTCTCAGCCTTCCCGCCGAGGATTGAGGATGTCGCGCAGGCTGTCGCCGATCAGGTTGATGGCAACGATGAGCAACAGAAGCACGAGGCCGGGGAAAAAGCTGATCCAGTAGTCCCCGGAGAGGAGATGTTCGAATCCGTTCGAGATCAGCAAGCCGAGCGAAGGCTCGGTGACGGGCAAGCCGATGCCGAGGAAGGAAAGCGTCGCTTCCAGCATGATGGCATAGGCAACACGCATGGTCGCGACGACGATCAGCGGCGGCAGGCAGTTCGGCAGGATGTGGCGGAAGAGAATGCTCCGGTCCGGAAGCGCCATCGAGCGGGCGGCATCCACATAGGCCCGCTTGCGTTCCACCAGCGCCGAACCGCGAATCGTGCGGGCATAATAGCCCCACTGCGTGACGATCAGCGCCAGGATGATCTTGTCAACCCCCTGCCCCAGGATCGCCAGGAAGATCAGCGCGATCAGGATCGCCGGAAAGCTGAGCTGGATATCGACGACGCGCATCAGGAAGGAATCCAGACGGCCGCCGGTATAGGCGCTCATAAGGCCGATCGAGGCGCCGATTATCAAAGCGATTGCTGCACTGGAGATGCCGACGAGGATGCTCGTACGAAGCCCGTAGAGGATCGCGCTCATAAGATCGCGCCCCTGGTCGTCCGTGCCGATCAGGTAGACCATGCCGCCCATACTCTGCGAGCCGGGCGGGAGGCGGCCATCAAGGATGTCGAGCTGCGACAGGTCGTAAGGATTCTGCGGCGCGATCAAAGGCGCGAATAGGGCGGCCAGAACAAAGGCCAGCACCAGCAGGATGCCGACAAGCGCGAGCTTGTCATGCAGGAGGGCGGAGATCACCTGACGGAATGGAGAGCGAGAACGCGCCTCGCCAGATGCGCTGCGGGCATGGACCGAGATTGCGGCATTCTTTTCCTGGCTCATCACGAATTCCCTTCAAGACGAACGCGCGGGTCGACGATCGAATAGAGGAGGTCGACGAGGAGATTGATGACGCTGAACATCACGACCGTGATCATGAGGTAGGCGAGGATGACGGGACGATCGAGGACGGCGATGGCGTCGATGATGAGTTTGCCCATGCCCGGCCAGGCGAAAATCGTCTCCGTCACGACGGCAAACGCGATCAGCGAACCGAGCTCCAGACCGATCACGGTGATCAGCGGAATGAGCGTGTTCTTCAGCACGTGCACGATGACGATCCGGCGCTCGGGCAGACCCTTCGCACGGGCGAAACGCACGAAATCGAGCTGCATCGTTTCAAGCACGCCGGCCCTTGTCAGGCGGATGATGAGGGAGATTTTAAACAGTGCCAGATTGAGGGCCGGCAGGAGAAGGTGCGACAGGCCATCCAGGGTGAAGAGACTGATCGGCACGCCGAAAACGGGCACCGTCTCACCCCGTCCGGATGCCGGCAGCCAGCCGAAATGCACGCTGAACAGCATGATCATCACCAGGCCGATCCAGAACGTCGGTAGGCTGAAGCCGAGGATGGAAAAGGTCATGACCGATTTGGAGACGAGGCTCTTCGGCTTCAGGCCCGCATAGACGCCGAGCGGAATTCCGAAAACGAGACCGATCACCAGCGCCACGAAGGCGAGCTCCAGCGTCGCCGGCATGCGGTTGAGGATCAGCGTCAATGCCGGCTGGTTGAAGACGAAGGAATTGCCGAGGTCGCCCGAAAGCGCCCTGGTGAGAAACAGCCAGTATTGTTCCCAGACCGGCTTGTCGAGGCCGAAGGACTGGATGACCTGCAGGCGCTCGGCCGGCGTCGCCGTCGGGCTCAGCAGCACGTCGACCGGGTTGCCGACGAGATAGAGGCCCGCAAAGACCAGGACCGACATCACGAATAGGGTCAGAACGGTCTGGATCGATCGGCTCAGGAGATATCCGCTCATAGATTCATGCCTCCCGGTGTTGTCGGACCGGACGCAGCGCTTCCGTAAAGCGAGATGCGCTCGACCAACAGATTGATGAATCCAGCTTCGTCGACGTCGGTAACCACAGTGGCATTCGGCACGCGGTCCATCTTTTGGTAGAAATCAGCATAGGTATAGCCCATCGTGAGTCCTGTTACCTGCGTGCCGACGGTCGCCTTGCGGCTGGTGAAAAGTTCGGGCCTGATCAGCCACGCGATCGTCGTCGCATCGTGGATCGGCCCGCCGGGCCGTTTGAAGCGCGCGATGTCGCTGCGATCGAAGGTCGAAAAGAGATTGTAGAGCGCGCCGCCGGCTGCACCCCCGCGATCGCCGAAACACTTGAAGTGTTCCGCCGTGAACAGCGCCTGGAAGGTCATGTCGAGCGGCATGACCACGATCGGAACGCCGGAACGATAGACAATCTCGGCTGCGTGCGGGTCCGCATAGATATTGAATTCCGCCCATGGGGTGCGGTGGCCCAGCGCAGTGAACGCGCCTCCCATGGAGACGATCTGGCGGATACCGCGCGTCACGTCGGGATGCTGGATGAGGGCGAGCGCGATATTGGTCATCGGCCCGATGGCGCAGATGGTGATCGGATCGCCGGCTTCCGCTGCCGCGCGCGCCGAGCGGACGATGAAGCGAACGGCGTGCTCCTCAGCGGGCACGATGCCGCCTCGGGCGATCAGTTCATCGCCGAACGAGCCGATCCTGGCATATTTGCCGAAGACCTGTTCCCTGACGAGAGGACCCGGCGCCCCGGCATGAACGGGGACATCCGCGCGTCCTGACACACCGACGATCTTGCAGACGTTGGTGAGAGTATCTTTCAACGGCACGTTTCCGGCGACGACCGACAAGCCGAGCACGTCGATTTCGGGCGACGCCAGTGCCATGAGGATGGCGGCCGCATCGTCGACACCCGGGTCCGCATCGATGATGATCCGGTGACGGTTCATGCGACGACCTTTTCGGCATAGCGGGAAAGGCGATCGAGAAAGAGGCCGATGATCCCTTCGACATCGACGCTGATCACGATGTCCGCATTGGGCTCGAGACCGCTCTTACCATACCAGTCGGCGACCGTCTGCCCCATGCACAGTTCGCTCTCGTGTTCGACGAACACGCGGACGCGTTGCGTTTCGAAAAGATGCGGCGCCAGCAGATAGGCGATCACCAGCGGATCGTGGAGGGGACCGCCACGCGATCCGTAACGGCGCACGTCGTTACGGTCCCAGAAGGCCATCAGTTCGGCAAGCGTTTGCGAAATACGGCCGCTGACGCTCGAAAACTGCGCGACATGCTCCGGTTTCAGCATGACCTGGTGCGTCGCATCGAGTGCCAGCGCGACGATCGGGATGCCGCTCGAAAAGACCACATGCGCCGCATGGGGATCGGCCAGTACGTTGAATTCCGCTGTCATCGTACGATTGCCAGGCTCGCGATAGGCACCGCCCATCATCACGATACGCTCGATCCCCTCGGCGATCTGCGGGGTCATCCGCAGCGCCACCGCTACGTTGGTCATAGGACCGAGGCAACAGATGGTGATGCGCCTCTGCGAAGCAGCCGCGGCAGCCAGCGTGTCGATGAGGAAGTCTACGGCAGACTTGTTCTCCACCGTCTTCACTGGATCCGGCAGCACCGTATTGCCGAGCCCGGTCTTGCCGTGGAACTGACCGTAGATCGGCTCCCGCAGCATCGGCCGGAAGCATCCGGCATAGACCGGAATATCCGTCCTGCGGCCGAGTTCACAGATCTGCAGGGCATTCCGAACGGTGCGTTCAAGCGGCTGGTTGCCGCAAACAGGCGTGATGCCCAGTATCTCGAGTTCCGGCGAAACGAAAGCGGTCAAGAGCGCGATTGTGTCATCGATCCCCGGATCGCAGTCAACAATGATCGGAATTAGGTTCATTTCAAAATCGCCTTTGGATTGTTGGTCAGACGGCTGGGGCTCAGAGCGCGCCGACATCGCCCAGAACCGCACGGATCTCGGCACGGGCAGCCTCGCCGAGCGGCATCTGTGGCGCCATCGGCACGCCGACCGGAAAACCTTGAAGTTCGAGCGCCGTCTTGATGCAGGCGGCGATCGAATATTTCGCGAAGATCTCGTTGACGCGCCAAAGCGGTCGCTGCAGTTCCATCGCTTTTGCCCAGTTCCCTGCCTTCGCGGCTTCATAAAGGGCGATGCTCTGGCGCGGCACAATGCAGGCGGGACCGGCCATCCAGCCGACCCCGCCAATCATCATCACGCAGACCGGAATGTGTGCGGAGGCGGCAAACACCTCGATCCGGCCGCGGGTGCGCTCGATGATGGAGAGAAGACGTCCCGTATTGGTCGAGGCATCCTTGATGTACCGGATGTTCTCGATACGGCTCAGCCGCTCGATGACCGGCAAGGTGAGGTCCGAGCGCTGGAACTGCGGATTGGTATAAAGCACGATCGGGCGACCACGGGCAGCCTTGGCGATCGCGGTGAAATAGGCCTCGACACCTTCATCGCTGATCGGGAAATACGCCTCGAGGATGGCCAAAATGCCATCCGCTCCCGCCTCGACCATATACTCTGTCTGTGCGACTGCATCGCTGGTCGACGTAGACGCCACGCCGGCGACAACGGGCACGCGGCCGCGATTGGCCGAAATCACCGTGTCGACGACGTGGCGCCGCTGCTCTTGGGAGAGATAGGCGAATTCGCCGGTGCTGCCGAGCGGCGTCAGGCCGTGGACGCCCTCGGCGATCAGGTGATCCACCAGGTCGGTCAGCACGGTTTCCATGACCGCACCCGACTGATCGACCGGCGAAACGAGGTAGGGAAATACACCGCTGAAAGACATGATGGACTACCGCTTTCCGGATCAGTTCGGCTTCACGTAATAAGGAAGCGTGTAGGCATCCGAACGGCCTTCGTAGGAAAGGTCGTTTTTGATCGCCCAGGTGTTGGCCAGATAGAAGACCGGGATGACGCCGAGATCTGTCATGGCGATCTCGGTCGCCTTCTTCAGAAGCTCCTCGCGGCTGGCGTCATCCAGCGTGCCGCGGGCTTCGCTCAGCGCCTTGTCGAACGCCGGATTGGAGTAGCGGCCGCGATTGCCCTGCCCCGCCTTCTCGCCATAGGTCTCGAGAATCGGGCCGAGCACACCGGAAGCTTCGCCGGTCTCGACGGCCGCTCCGCCCATGATGAAGCTGAACTCCAGATTGGACGCACGAGTGAAGTAGACGCTGCCTGGCAGCGTCACCACCTGAGTCTTGATGCCGATGCGGCTGAAGAACTGGCCGATCGCCTGTGCGACCTTGGAGTCGTTCGGATAACGGTCGTTCGAGGCATGGAAGGTCAGCGAGAAGCCATTCGGATATCCGGCACCGGCCAAAAGCTCCTTGGCCTTGTTCGGGTCGTAAGGATCGACCTTGATGTTCGGATCGTAACCGAAATAGCCTTCGGGGACGACCTGACCGGCCGGCACACCTTGACCGTCCATGATGCGGTCGACGAGTGCTTCGCGGTTGATCGAAAGCGAAAGCGCGCGACGCACTTCCGGCTTCAACAGCGGGTTCTTGCCGTCGGGCCCCTTTGCAAAGGGCGATTCCTCGCGGCCCTGGTCCATGTGAAGGTACATGATCCGGTTGCCCGCCACATTGACGACCTTGAGCTTGTCGGACGCCTGGAGCTTGCGCGTGTCGGCAGTTGGGATGCTCTCGATCATGTCGACATCGCCGGACAGGATGGCGGCGACGCGGGCGCTGCTGTTCTTGAACACCCGGAACATCACCTTGTCCCAGGCGGCCTTCTTATCCCAGTAATCGTCGTTGCGAGCGACGACGACATTGTCGTCCGGCGTCCAGGAAACAAACTTGAACGGACCGGTGCCGATGACACCCTTGCCAGAATTCATCTCTTCCGTTGTCGTATTTTCCATCTCGGCCGGCAGGATGGCGATGCGGCTCAGATTGTTGAGCAAGAGCGGCGTCGGGCCGTCCGTTTTGATGCGCACCGTCAGCGGATCGACGGCAGTGACCTCGGTAATTGCCTTCACATAGGCTGCAAACGAGCTCGGGCTATTCTTCGAGGCCAGGGGGACGCGCTTGATGCTGGCGACGACGTCTTCAGCGGTAAAATCGCTTCCGTCGTGGAACTTGACGTTCGGGCGCAGCTTGAATTCCCAGGTCGCGTCGTCGATTGTCTTCCAGGAGACTGCGAGCGCCGGCTGGATCTGCTGCTTGGCATCCTGGTTGACGAGGCCGTCAAACATATTGCGCGCCATGGCGCTATTGGGGCCGACGACATAGAACTGCGGATCCATGGACGTGGTCGATGCAGCAAGCCCGACAGTCAGATCCCTGGCGTAGCCTGTGAGGGGTACGGCAAAAACAGACGCTGCCAATGTGGCTGCGATCGCGTGGAATTTCATGATGGAGCTCCTCCGAGTTTCCGATATCCGCGCTCTCCCTGCGGATTGGAGACGCAAATAAAACGTCCACAAAGAAAAGAAAAATTGCATTTGGTGTTCAGTCCATGCCCTAATGTTATGGGAGTGTTTGAGCAATGCGATTGAAACCACGACAGGTCGAAGCCTTCAGAAGCGTGATGATGACGGGCGGCATTACCGCCGCCGCAGAGGCAATGAACGTGACGCAGCCCGCGGTCAGCCGCCTCATTCGCGACCTGGAGGAGATCGTCCGGATCACCCTCTTCGAACGGGTGGGCGCGCGGCTGGTGCCGACAGCCGAGGCGACACAGCTTTTTCGGGAGGTCGAGCGGCTTTATCTCGGACTGGACCAGATTGCCCAGGCAGCCGACGATATCCGCCGACACAAAAATATTGTGCTCAGGATCGGCAGCGTCACCTCGCTGGTTCGCCCTTACCTGCAGCAGGCGATCATCGACGTCATCGGCAATCGTCTGGACATTCCGCTGGTGATCGATGTCGAAAACAGCCGTCATATCTGGGACATGGTCGAAAAGAACCGCTACGATCTCGGTTTCGTCTTCAGCTCCCCCCGCATGAGCGACAAGAATGCAGTCCTGCTACACAGCGCGCCTGCTGTCGCCGCCATGGCTCCGGGTCATAGATTGGCATCGCGACGGATAATCACACCGGCCGATTTTCAGGACGAACGCGTCCTGATCCCCGGCAAGAATTCACCGCTGAGGCTCGCTCTGGATCGCGCCTTTGCCAGTGCGGAGTATCCACCGGCAAGCACGATGGAAACGTCCATGCTGAATTGCTGCCATTTTGCGGCATCCGGAATGGGAATAGGCGTCGTCGACTATACAAGTCTTCGCGCCGCGGGAGCCGATATTGTCGCGATCCCCTTCGAGCCAAGGATCGACGTCTCCTACTTCGCAATTCGGCCATCAGGCGGACAGCGTATCACCATCTTGGACGATCTGGTCCGGCGGATGCGCGAGCTAATCAGCTCCAAATCAGAATCTATCGCAGGGTGAAGGTCTTGAAGGGAATCGAACCGCCGGCAGCGTAATTCGGCTATCGGGCAATTGAAGGTATCCGAACCGCCGCCCCTGTTATTACACGCTTTTGCAACTGAAGGGATTGGGAACCGAGGAACCGTGGTTTTCTGACCTTTGCAGCGCAGTCGTCGGACGTCGTCGCCGCCTGAATTGCAGCCGACAGCGCCGCGCGGCGGTCGAGATGTCCGGGAACGACGCGGACGCCAAGGCGCAGATAGCTTGCTATCACCGGCGTGTGACGTCCTCAAATCTTATGCCGAAGCGCGCGAGATATTTCGTCAGACGATCTGCGTCATTGTTGCTTTTCTTTTCCAATCGCGAGACCGCAAACAAGGCTCTGCCGGCAGAGCTCGCCGTTGCGTGGCCGCGGCAGGTATGAAGAACCGCCGCAAGCTGCACCGCGTCAAATCGATCGAGGCGAGCGGCAGCTTCTGCACCCAACACATCCTCAATGATTGCAATGGTTCCATCATCATCGGTTGTGCGGCGCCAAAACGCCTTGAGACGCTTGATTTCGTCGTCAACGACGTCGGTCGTGATACGCCCGTGTGGCGCAAGCGTCGCCATGCGAGTTACCGAGGCCGACAGGTCGCGAAAATTAGCATTCCAGACGGCCTGCGGGCCGGTCGCGAATGTCAAATAGCGTTCACGCGCCTCCCTATTGAAGGTGACGTTTTCGCCTTCCCGCTCCAGATAGCGCCTGAGTTCGAAGTCGAGGTTCGGTCCAATGTCCTCCTTGCGCTCGCGCAGTGCCGGCAGCTGAAAAGTCCAGAGATTGAGCCGGGCATAGAGGTCCTCGCGGAACCGCCCATTGCGAACGTCTTCGCCCAGATCGCGATTGGTGCCTGCGAGCAGTTGGAAGTCTGCGGCGACCTCGCGATCGGCGCCGACAGGCAAAAATCTTTTTTCTTCGATTGCACGCAGGCACATAGCCTGCTCGTCAAGACCGAGTTCGCCAATCTCATCAAGGAACAACACGCCCTTGTCCGCAGATTTCAGAAGGCCCGCACGCTCGCCGGCTGCACCCGTAAAGGCACCCTTCACATGGCCGAATAGCGTAGACATGGCTTGGTCGCCACGCAGCGTCGCACAGTTGACTTCGACGAACGGGCCATTGATTTTCCGCTCAGCCTTCTTCAGCTCGTAAATCCGGCGAGCAAGCTGCGACTTGCCGGCACCTGTCGGGCCGGTCAGGAGAACGGGTGCAGTCGATCGGATAGCTACTCTCTCGATCTCGTCGATCATACGGTTAAAGGCGGCATTGCGCGTCGATATGCCGGACTTCAAGAACGAGGCTGCATCCTCCCGTTCCGACGCGAAGCGCTTGGCGATCTCGTCGTAACGGGAAAGATCCAAGTCGATAATCCGGTGCGTGCCGATAATGTCGGGCTCGGCCTCGCGATCGCGTGGCGGCGAGAGCTGCAGCAGCCTGCCGGGAATGATGCGCGCCTCGGTCAGCAGGAACCAGCAGATCTGCGCCACATGCGTGCCTGTGGTTATGTTGACGAGATAATCTTCCGTATCAGGATCAAAACTGTAGCCGCGGGCAAAGTCCCTGAGGCTGGTATAAACCTCGGAAAAATCCCACGGATCGCGGAAATTGATGACATTGCTGCGCACCTCCGTCGCCGGCGAAACCGTGCCAATGTCCGAGACGATACGCTGGCACAGAGGCTGAGCATGATTGTCGTGGATCAGCTCCAGCCGGTCGATGAACAGTCCTGGCTGTTGACAAAGGGCTACGGTGGGGCGCCAACGGCTCCAGCGATTGTCCCATTTTCCCGCATCCAGGGTCGTTCCCAATATGCTGATGGCGACCCGTCGCTTCATGGCTTATCCAAATTTATAATGAGTTTATAGGAAACAATAATATTCTGCGGAGAGCAATTTTCGCAACCTGAGATTAAAAAGCGAGGATCCGAAATTTTTCGTCAATAAAAACAAATCTATAATGAAAATTCGCCGCGTTTCTCCCCCTCATACGATCAAACTGGCACGGCGCTTGAAACGTCTCTGGCACGAACCAGCTGAGAGCGACGGTAACGGTCCTCGAAAGTTCGTCGCCCAAGGGGTGTGAAAGGAAGCAACGTAACAGAAGGACTGCAGACGCAGAAAAGACAATGACAACGGTAATGAGCGGACAGGATTTGATCGATGCCTGCATGAGCCAGGGAAAATGGTTTCGTCAGGCGCTCGACGCGGCCAATGCAGTTTTGGGGAACGGCGGCTCGATGGCGGACGCGCTGGAGGTGGCAAAGGCATTCCAGCCCGGACCGACGTTGGCTCTCAGGGCCGATAACGATATCGCGATCTATTCCAACATCCGCGCCGAGAACGCTTTTGAGCAGGATAATGTCGAGAAGGTCAACGCGACGATGCGCGCTCTGGTGCGCACGCCAGTCGTCCGTGCCGCGGCAATCATGCCGGACGCCTGCCCGGCGGGTCCAATCGGCACGATTCCGGTCGGTGGTGTCGTCGCTTCCGAAGCAATTCATCCCGGCATGCATTCGGCCGATATCTGTTGCTCGATGGCAATCTCGATCTTTTCAGGCGTCCATCCGAAATCGCTGATGGACGCCGTGCAGGCCGTGACGCATTTCGGCCCCGGCGGCCGTCCGCGCGGCGCGCAGTTCAAGCCTTCGGGGGCGACGCTATCGGCTTTCGAGCAGAACCCGTATTTGCGCGATGGAGCGCTGAGCGCCGGCATCGAGCACTTTGCGACCCAAGGTGACGGCAATCATTTCGCCTATGTCGGCACGATGAAGTCGACCGGTGAAACCGCGCTCGTCACCCATCACGGATCGCGCGCTCCGGGTGCACGGCTCTACGATAGGGGCATGAAGGTTGCCAACCGCTTCCGCGAGCAGATCTCGCCCGAGACCCATCGCGAGAACGCCTGGATTCCGGCGGATACCGAGGAAGGCGACCTCTACTGGTCAGCTTTGCAGACGATCCGTCAGTGGACGAAGGAAAACCACTATGTCCTGCACGACATGGCGGCGGAAAAGCTCTCGTCCAAGATTTCGGATCGCTTCTGGAATGAACATAATTTTGTTTTCCGGAAGTCGGATGGACTGTTCTATCATGGAAAGGGAGCGACGCCGGCGTTTGATAACTGGGCGCACGATGCCACGGATCTCACCATCATTCCGCTCAACATGGCGGAGCCGGTGCTGATCGTTCGCGGAACGAATGCCGCTCATGGCCTCGGCTTCTCGCCGCATGGCGCCGGCCGTAACGTCTCGCGCAGCGCGCATATGCGGCAGTTGTCGGCGGAGTATGGGGCAGATTCACGTGGTCTCAGTCCGAATAACATCGCAGCCATCCTGGATAAGGAAACAAGCGGCCTCGACGTCCGCTTCTTCTCCGGCTTTGCCGACGTGTCGGAACTGCCGAGCGCCTATAAGAGCGCTGCCAATGTGCGGGCACAGATCGACCACTTCGGCCTTGCCGAGGTGGTCGACGAAGTGATCCCGTACGGAAGCATCATGGCGGGCGACTGGCAGAAGAATGCGCCCTGGCGCAAAAAGCGCCAGTAAGCACGAGGGAAGGTAACCAAGCGTGGTTACCTTCCCTCGAACCCACTGTGTCTGGACCGCACAACGCAGCGCGTTTATACGCATCCGTCGTCGGAGACAAATATCTGCATTGTTGTGATGAACGTTGACGGTTCAGAGATAAGGTCAGCATATCCATGGCCATGACAAAACATTGGTGTCCCAACTGCAATCAAGGCTGGGTCATTCCTGTGCGTGTAAAAACGACCGGTGAGATTATTTTCGTATGCGAGGAATCTGAAGAGACATGGCTAAAGGAAAGTGAAATCGGACCCGCTCATTGGTCAGAGGTTCCTGGGGCCGGTCACTATTGTTATTTAAACGACTTCATGAAATCTATCGGTTTAGGACCAACCGAATACGAGAAGCTCGAATGGCTGGTTGTTTAGGCCGGCGACTCGTCGAGCATCTTTTCGATGATCTCGGCAGCGGCGTCCAGGAGCGCCAACGCGTGCAGCGGGGTGTCAGAGGTGGCTCAGTTTGTCTGAACAGTTTCGGGCGTTTCGCTAAGTGGATTTCCGCCTCGATTATGCCGCCACCGTCATTGGTGCCAGCGCGTTGAAGTAGGCCTGATCCGGTGTATGCCGGTCAAGGGATGAATGTGGGCGTCGGCTATTTTAAAAGGTCAGATATCGGCCAATGCCGATGCGGGCTTCGGACACGGTCTTGTAGGCGTGGAGGTAGACTTCCTATTTGATCGAACGCCAGAGCCGTTCGACGAACACGTTGTCCCCCCACGCACCCTTGCCATCCATCGAGATGGGGATTTCCGCCTTCTTCAGCACCGCCATGAAGTCGACAAAGGTAAACTGCGATCCCTGGTCCGTATTGAAGATGCCGGGTTTGCCAACGGACCAAAGCTTCCTCGACTGCTGCGATACAGAAGGCCGCTTCCATCGTGATCGACAGCCGCCATGAGAGCACACGGCGACTGAACCAATCTACGACGGCGCAGAGATAGACAAAGCCGTGCCATCGGAATAGATGTCAGGTCCATTGCCCACACCTGGTTGGGTCGGGTAACCGCCAACTTGCGCAGAAGATAGGGATAGATTTTGTGCCCAGGTGCTGGTTTGGAGGTGTTCGGCCGACGGTAGATCGCTTCGATGCCCATCTTCTTCATCAGCGTGGCGATGTGCAGCCGCCCAGTTTCCAGCCCTTCTCCCCTCAAGAGCCCTTGAAACATTCGACTTCCGGCAAACGGGTAGTCCAGATGCAGTTCGTCGACGCATCAAGGCCAGATCACCGTCGGACAATGGACGCGGTAGATAATAGACGCTCCCACGGCTGAAGCCGAGAAACTCGCGGTTCATCATTTTCTTTCCGCCCAGCAATCCCGCCTTGCCGAGCGCACCGGATAAAAAATCGTTCTCCAGTGTCAGTTCGCCGATCTTGGCATGAAGCGTTTGACATCGACGGTTGGACCGGCCGGTTCGGCCTTGGTTTCATCGCCAAAAACTCCTGTAAACCCTTAAGGAGCTGGTCTTTCCATTGCTTGATCTGGTTGGCGTGCACATCGAACTGCTGGGACTACTCCACCAGCGTAAGCTCACCTCTGATGGCGGCAAGTGCCACCTTCGCCTTGAAAGCCGGGCTATGGTTCCGGCGCGCTCGTCTTGTTCCTGGTATCTAAGCCGAATTCAGGCAGAAATTCCACTTATCCTAGTTGTACAGATTCCCGAGCCAGCTCTGAGTGACAATCCGTTCAACGAGCGGACAGCAAGTAACGATAGGAAATGGGACATCATTGAATGATGGCGTGAAGATGATCCAAGGATTCTAGAATGACTGATCATAAGATTTCAATGCCTCATCGTCATACAGTAAGATACGAGGAGGATGACCTGATATTGGAATATGAAGTCGAACTTTCTGCGCATGGTATAATTCTCTACAACCGTGCCCCGAAAGTTGTTTCCGGTGACCGCATTAGCTGCCCCGATCGAGCGGATATTATCGCGGAATGGCTCAGGTCTAAATTTAGCAACGTTAAGGTTGATACATCGTTACCTCGGTAGTCCCATCACGATCTGTGGCCGGCGGTGCCTCCCCTCACCTCCCCGGCCGCACCAGCGACCGCGCAATATCGATGATGTCGTCACGGCCGGCAGTCGGATCCTCCCGGTTCCAGGCGACACCAAGGCCGATCTTGAAATCGATCCCCCTCACCTTCTTCAATTCAAAGCCGCGGTTGGGCAGATCCTGCGTCCATTCCGGCACGAAGCCGATGCCAAGGCCGGCCGAGACCAGCGACACCAGCGAGAAGGTGTCGTCGCAGGTGTAGGTGACATTATCAGTCAGATCGTGCTCCTCGAACTTTTCGGCGAAATAGCGCTCGCTGTAGGAGAGGTTCTGACGGGAAAACGAGATGATCTTTTCGGAGCGCAGATCCTCAAGATCGATCTCGCTCTTCAATGACAGCGGGCTCTCTTTGGCGACCGCCAGCAGGTAGCGCTCATGGGCGATCGAGAAGAAGCGCAACGAACCGATATTCTCCACCGGCCTAATGAAGCCGAGGTTGATGCGGCCTGCCTCGATATGGCGGATGATGTCATCGGTGGTGCCGCTTTCGATATGCATGCGGATATCGGGATATTTGCGGCCGATGCGCGACAGGAAGGACGGCAGCACGCCGATGGTGGCGGGATAGACGGTGCCGATGGCAATCTTCCTCGCCGCCTTGCCGGCCACCGACCTCGCGATCTCCCTCGACAGATCGATCTCACTTAAGATCCGCACCGATCGCTCATAGAACGCCGCCCCTGCCCTTGTCAGCTCCACCCGCCTGGTCGAGCGGATGAAGAGCTGCACGCCGAGTTCCTTCTCCAGCGCCATGACCTGGTTCGACAGAGCTGGCTGGGCGATGTGCACCTTGGCTGCAGCTCTGCCGAAATGCAGCTCCTCGGCCACCGCAACGAAGTAGGATAGCTGGCGTAATTCCATAGGTTTGCCCCACCTGCCCTCGCAGACAGTGACCATCGCGACGCACAAGCGACGACGTTGTGATAATATGTCGGTTATATCCCATGGATTAATGCAATGCAAGATGGTGCCCATGGGCTATGGACACTCGTGCGCGCATAGCTTGGAATCTGCGAAATCTTCGCTCCCTGCGGAACATCACCCAGGAGAATCTTGCTGTCGACGCTCAGGTGGACCGAACCGTTATCAGTGATCTGGAGAGAGGAAAGCACAACGCTTCGGTCGATCTCCTCGATAGATTAGCCCTCGCTCTGGTTGCGGATATTTCTGAATTCTTCTCTGAGCCTCCCACCGGGGATCGGCCGAAACCGATGAGAGCAGGACGAAAGCCAAAGCAAATATAAGCAACTTGCTTTACAACGTGCGCAAACGATGGTCGCCTTGATGGGAATCGAACATAAGGCCAAGTTGTTATCGAAACCCGTCGAAGCTTCAATGCTCGAGTCTGGAGACTGAAGCGAAATTCTTACGCGCTAACGCCACAATGCCGATATTGGAACAGCGGACAAACGTTCCCCGAAAGGGATCACCCTGTCATGGTCGTACAAGACGATACCCGAAACAAACTTTTCTCCGGACGCTTCGGCCAAAATTCGCAACCCCGAAAAATCGGAATTCGAGACGGTTGCCGCCGCTTTTATCTCAATACCGACGATCCGCCCTCTTCTGTCTTCGATGACGATATCGACTTCGTTCTGCTGCTTGTCCCGAAAGTGCGAAAACTCGAAGCGAGTTTGCCCACCGCTGGCGAGTTTGAGGATCTCCCCAAAAACGAAAGTCTCCAGCAACGCCCCGAACTGGCCCCTGTCGTCGCGGAGGCGCTCAAGAGAGAGGTCACGAAGGGATGCGAGAAGACCAGAATCGAGGAAATGTATTTTGGGTGTCTTGGTCAGGCGTTTCAGTTTATTGGAAAACCAAGGTTGCACGGTTCGAGCGAGGAACAGGCTCTCGAAGATTCCGACGTATTTTTGCGTTGTGATGTGGTTCATCCCGATTGCAGCCCCGATCCCGGAATAGTTCACGAGCTGGCCCGAATGCTCTGCCAGAATGCGTAGCAGTCGCGGCATTTGAGCAATCTGCTCGATTTGCGCAACATCGCGAACATCGCGTTGAACGATCGCCTGGATGTAATCCGCATACCAGTCCTGTCTGCGGCTCAAGGTTTTGCGGCCCAATGCCTCGGGATATCCACCGGCCAGAACCGCAGCCATCAGGTCGTCTCCGACGATTGGTTCTCCGGCCTTTGCTTCGTTTTGAAAGGCGTCACGCAGGAAGCTGCTGCCGGACCTTCTGATCTCGCTTTGCGCAAGCGGCAGCAATCGAACGACCTCCATGCGCCCTGCGAGCGAGTCTGCCACGCGTGGCAGCGTCATAAGATTGGCTGAACCGGTCAGGAGGAAACGCCCTGGGCGCTGGTCGGTGTCCACACTCTCCTTGATCGCCAACAACAGCTCGGGAGCGCGCTGAATCTCATCGATAATGGCGCGGTCCATACCCCTTACAAAGCCAACTGGATCCTGTTGTGCTGCCTCCAGGGTCGTCCCGTTGTCCAGCGTGTAATACTCCATCCCCTCGTTGGCCATCTTCCTGGCCAACGTCGTTTTGCCTGATTGTCGGGGACCTACGATCAGAACGACTCGCGTGTCTGACATGGCGTCGGCAACGCGTTGCTCAACGAGCCTTGGATACAGCACCATAGCTTCATTCCATTGGTGACCGCTTGAAACTACGGTGATGACCAATTGAAAGTCAAGCCTTGACCAATTGAAATTCCCGTGGCGGCCGATTGAAACAACAAAAGTCGGTGGCATGCTAGATAGCGATATGAGGTAGGCGAGAGGCCATCGCACCCTCGAGCCCACCAGCTTTTAACAACGGAAATAATGCAGCTCTTGAGAGGAATCGAACCGACGACCCGCTCCTTTCGCTATGAGAACTCAGACTGGTAAGCAAAGAACCTTGGTTGCCGGGAGGGACGATTCGACCGGAGTTTATGATCACCACCCAAGCCGATCTTCGGATACGACACTCCTTCCATAGTCGGTCTTGGTGCACGGCGGACATCAACAGGAAGCCGATCTCATAAGAACAGCTCCCGAGGCAAATGCCTTAAAACGAAATCCGCGCGTTGCTCGACAGCCAATTTAGGTAACACCCGGACTCTATAGCCGAGCGCTGGGAATACCTGTCTGAGGCGCTCGTATTCGGCAATTGCGTCCTCTATTTTGAGACGTCGCTCTGCATCGGCGTGATAGATTTCAGGCCATGGAGGGGTCATGAAGACTTCGTCATGGTAGCGGTTCTGAGCGACCAGATCGTTCGAAATTGCCTCCCCCGTTGCATGGTGCAGAGCGGCGACGGCATCGATGAGCCCTCGATCAAAAAAGGTCAAGCGAGATTGTTTTTGAGCATTCTGCAAGTCCTGGACGGCCATCCCAATTGCACGTTGAGCAAACCCGGCCATGTTGACCCATGGCAAGGCGTCGCCGGCGCTTTCGAGTTGCTGTTTGACGATGCGACGCCCCGGTTCCTCCGTGACGGCAAAACCTCGCTTGGCAAGTTCTGCGAGAAGTGTCGATTTACCTCCGCCTGAGCAGCCGGAGAGAAGTACGAGTTTGCTCATTGATGCACCCGTGAAATATAAACGTCCGTCCGAATGCTTGCATTCGGCACAGGGACGCGGGAGTTGTCGTGGATTTGTTTGTGGAACGCTTAGGCGAAAATTCCCTGCGAACGGAACCTTGGCCGTGGATGGTGTCGCGGTCACCATAAAGATTTATGTCGTCAAAGCAATGAGTGCAGTTGGCGCATAGTTGCCGTCCCGGCACTTCGCTCCTTGCTGCGACCGGGGGACAGGCTGCGGGCCTTGTTTCGGTTCAGACCTCGCCGCCCACTCTCTAGGCGCTTGGCAAGACGGTCATCGACGGTTTGGCCGTCGGAACAGGAACCAGGCATTGGAAGGGCCGCCACGGCACATGCCGCGGCGAAGAAGATTGACTTGAGAAGCATCTTGTCTGCCTTTAGCTAGGGTTCATGGCGGCGAAGATGCTATCGTAGGTACCGTCACGCTCCGCTCGCCGCCTCGGCTGATCCCGCGCCAGCAGGATCTCCCCGCCAGGGTGATCACCTTGCCTCAACATCTCGATCACCTCTTCAATGAATGCATCGAGCGGCATGGCGCGTGGATCCGAGGCTTGCGCGGCTCCGGTGAGTTCCGTCTGCACGTAAGGAGGGGAAAGTTCGAGCACTTCGACAGGTATCTTGCGCAGCTGGTGGCGCAGAGAGGTTAGCCAGGAGTGAAGGAATGCCTTGCTCGCGCAATAGGTCGGGAAGTCGGCCCGGGGCACGAAAGCAAGCGCGGAACTTGTCGCTATAATGGTGGCATCCGGGTTCCTTTTCAACAAGGGAAGAAATGCCGCAGTCAAGTGCAGCACACCCAGGATGTTGGTGCGCACAATTGCCTCTGCGTCAGATGCAGTCCAATGGTCGGCGGCCAGATCCTCGGATCTCGAGATCCCGGCATTGGCAATGAGGACGTTGAGTTCAGGAAATCGGGAACGGATATGTGCGACCGCCGATGACAGGGAGGCTGGGTCGTCTACGTCGAGCTGAAGACCGACCATGCCTTCATGCTTGGCGGTGATTTCATCGATCAGGGGCTGCCGGCGACCAGCAATGATGACGCGGTTGCCGAGGCGATGAAATGCCTCAGCAAGAGCCCGTCCAATGCCGCTCGTACCGCCTGTGATAAGGATGGTATTGCCTGTGATGTTCATGTTGTTGGCTCCAGATGTTTTGTTGAGAGAATAGCGCAAGCCGCTGTAGGCCACGAAGGCGCGGATCTTGCTCTGGCATGTGATTGAAGAACTGCGTAAGCAGCCGCTCATTTCGTGGTTCAGGCTTGGCTTTGGGCCCGCACCGATGGAAGCAGAACAACGGCAGCGCATGTGGCGCACGTCCCAACGAGGAAAGCGCTTGCGATGCCGGATGATTGGGAGAGCAATCCAACGGCGGGAGCCGTCACTCCGAGCGCCATGTCTGAGAAGGCGATAAAGTTACCCACTGCACGCCCGCGCTGCGCCGGCGGAACGGATCGGGTCGCAAGAACTCCCATTGATGGAAAGATCAGCGAAAACCCGGCACCTGTGAGCGCAGCGCCAGCCACGGCAACGACTGAAACAGGAGCCAGCCACAGCAATGCCTGCCCAACGGCTTCGAGGCACAGAGAACATATCGCGACAGGAGATGCACCGAAACGATCCGCGAAACCTGAGCCGATCAGGCGAACAACAATGTAGGCGGCGCCGAAAGCAAATAGGGCGACGCCGGGCTCTGACCAGCCGGATGCCGTGTAGTAGAGCGGTAGGAAGGCTTCCATCACCGCGAACGGAACGGTTGCAAGGGCAAGCACAAGGCCGGGCTTCCAGATCAAGCCGATAACGCGGTGGAAAGGAACGCGATGAGTTCCGGATGCAGGCGTCGGGGGCAGGAACAGGGATAAGGTGAATGCGACAGCAGGCGCGATCAAAACTACAGCTCCGACAACGGCAAAACCGTATGCAGCTTGGACGGCAAGGCCTACTGGTGCGCCGACGGCCAGGGACGCATAGATGGCAATGCCCGTCCAAGACATCACCTTTCCGGTGCGGCTTTCACCCATTCGGGCAATGCCCCAGCTCATCAATCCTGTGAGAAAGAGGCTTTGACCGAGGCCCATGATCAACTGTCCCAACACCAAGAGCGCGAGACTTCCGTCGGCGCCGAGGGGAAGCGTCGAGAGGTCATATAATAGGCCGGAACTGGCTGTGATCGGCAGCCCCCAGAGGACTGCAAAACGCGGCCCACGATGATCAGCGAGTCCGCCCGCCTTGTGGCGCGTCACAAGGGTCGCCAGGGACTGCAGCCCAATCACTGCACCGACAACGACCGCGTCGAAGCCAAGTCGATGGCCAATCTCGAGAGACAAGGCGCCGAGGGGAACACTGAAGGCAAGAAAGCCCAGGAAGACCGCGACAACAATTGGAGAAAGAGCGGAGAATGTGGAAACGGCAGGCGGAGTTAATGCGTCACTTCGTGTTAAGGTCATGATAAGCGTCCTGTTGAGATCGCCGAGTTTTCCCTGCTGGGAACCCCTCGACAAAGGACGCGTTGGATGACGGTAACGCCTACGGAGACAGAGTTAGGTCTCGGCCGCCTTGGTACCGGATGATGCATTTATAGTCAAGCGTGTCTGACAACAGGCAAGCGACGCTGCTTTCCTTCCTCAACCCGTTTCACCTTGTGCTAATCGGGCTGGCAGTGCGCTATCGCAGCGTTCATTCTATAGCGCCCGCCCGGTCACTCGTGATCGGGCGGGCTTTTCTATGCGTGATTGAGGATCCAGAAAGGGGTGTCGGCAGCTCGATTGTCTGGACGCCCAAGCATTGCGTCCACCTATTTTGACGCCCCGTCCGCACCTTCAATGAAGGCAGTTACTACGTCCGGGTGAGACATCATCACGGCGTGGCTGCTCGCGATTTCCTTCACCGTGGCGCCAGCACGTTTCGCCATGTCCCGTTGGGCCGTAGGCGGCACCATCCGGTCATTGGTCGCCACAAGGAAGTAGCTGGGCTTGCCCTTCCAGGCAGGCTTGGTGATGACGCCGCCAACGGCGCCCAATCCCCAAGGAAGCTGAGCATTGGCCATGAATGCCGTCGTCTTGGCATCCACGTCGCCGGCAAACGCGGTAGCAAACTTGGCAGGATCAACGATCAGAAAGCCATCCTTAGGCGGCAGGAGCGGTGCGCTTGGCTCGCCCGGCACTTTCTTCTCTGCCAGTTTGGCGACGGACTCGCCCTCATCCGGAGCGAAGGCGGCCAGATAAACAAGGCTGCGGACCTTTGGGTCATTGCCAGCTTGGGTAATGACCGAGCCGCCGTATGAATGGCCGACCAGGATCACTGGATGCTTCGCCTTGGCGATTGCCTCCTCTGTCGCGACCACGTCATCCTTGAGCGTAACCGTCCCGTACGCCTCATCGAAGCCCGTACTCCAGCATTGATCACCATGACATCGAGTTCCGGAACGTGCTTCTCCAAGCGAGCCCAATCTTCCTCATCGCGAACATCAAGCTCCAGGAACTCGCACCCAAGACGTTGCGCCGCTGCCGCTCCATCCCAGACTGTGCTGTCGCGCAGGATTACCTGCTCACTTCAGCACTGAACCTTTCCGCGATAGCCAGCCCGATGCTTCGCGCAGCTCCTGTGATGACGCAGTGCTTGCCTGCAAGCCGTTTCATGAATTCGCTCCTAATCGAAACGTCCGCAGAGCCCCCGACAAGTCCAGATTGACTGACGGGCAGGATCGGCGGAAACGCCGCTTTCCGCTTCACGTCAAGTCCTTCGCCATCTTGAACCGATCGAAGTACTCGCCGCTTCGAAACACAGTTTCTGGCTCGACCACCTGGAAGCCATTTTTTTCGAAGAATGAACGTGCGGTCAGACTGACCTCTGAGTACAGTCTCTGCAGGCTGCCCGTGCGAGCTTGTGCTTCCACCGTCTGCAGGAGTTGTTTCGCCACCCCCTGCCCCAGATATCGAGGATCGACATACATCATGTCGATGTGACCATCAGGCTCCAGATCAATGAAGCCTATGGGCTTCCCATCAACGTCTGCGACCCATGTAGGCCTGCTCATCCGGCGCTGTGACCATAGCTGCCGATCGGCCTGTGCCCATGCATCAACCTGCGCGGGCGAATAGTCCCTGGCGGCAGTTTCGCGGATCGCGCGGATGAAGACATCGATCACGCTGTCCAGATCCTGCGGACGGTACATACGGATGGAAAAGTTCACTTGGGAGAGCTGCTTCACGTATCTCAGACGGACACACGTCTTTTTCCCGAGAACAACGGGCTCGGTGCGCAGCTCCAGGCTGAAGCCGTTCCCTTCCCAGAACCGCGCCGCCGTCACATTGTCTTCAAGAACCGCCAGAAGCAGCCTTGTTGCCTTTCTCTCCTTTGCCAGCAACTCTAGCTGCGCAAGGGCGGCTCGTCCGAAACCCTTTCCGCGATCCGTGTTGTCGATGAGCATCAGGCCGATATATGCGTCTTCGGAACTCGGATAACCGAAAGCCAGATCCGCTACACCCATCAGCTTTCCTGCACCAACGATCCCGAGCTTGAGTACGTCATCCGAGGCTTGGCCAGGCGGTGCATCATCGAGGAACTCCCACACATTCTCCATCGTCGGCAACGAGCCGGTTTCAAGAAGCACGTAATCCGTGGCAGACCGAAACACCTGAAGAACAGCCTCTGCATCCCTCTCCCGATCAAGCGGTACGAGATCCGTCATGTCCGCCTCCACCGCATATGCAGGAGCGGGTACGGGCGACCCGCATCGTCGAAGTCGGAACGGCCCGTGATCTGAAAGCCCATCTTCTCGTAGAACATCCTGCCAGAGCTATTCTGCTCGTTCACATCGACTGTCACCTCGTCGCGATCCGACGAGAACGTCTCAAGAAGAAGGCGGCCCACGCCCTTTCCCCTGCTTCCGGCGTGGACGAACAAGGCATCGACATGATCTCCGGTCACGCCGATGAACCCGTGGGCTAGGTCGTCGGCGTCAACCGCGATTGTGAAGTTGCCCGATGGCAAATACGACTTCTCGACAAGCTCAGCGATCTCCGCGAAGTCCTTCGGCAAGAGGAAGTCGTGCGTCGCCTGAACCGAAGTGCGCCAGATCTCGAAGTTGCGCGCTAGATCTTCGCCTTTTGCCGCTCTCAGGGTGAACATGCGGCCTCCTTGAAAATGTGCAGCGCCGCATACTGAAGAAGCATGATGGTCTTGCCGTCACGGATGCGGCCATCGGCGATCATCGCCAGCGCCTCTTCGATTGTCGGCTCTAGACGTTCGATGTCTTCCCCTTCATCTGCGTTGCCCCCGCCCTCGGAGACTTCATCAGCGGCCGAATAGGCCGCCACAAAGAAGTGCAGGCGCTCCGTCACCGAGCCAGGGCTCATGAACGCATCGAACACCTGCCTCACATCGCTGACGCGGTACCCGGTTTCCTCCTCCACCTCCGCCTGGATCCGCTCTTCCGGAGTTGCCTTGTCCAGAAGTCCGGCGGGTGTTTCGATCAGGAGATCATCATGCCCGTTGACGAAAGCAGGGTAGCGGAACTGCCGCGTGAGTAAGACCTTCCGATGCTGCAAATCGTAGAGCAGGATCGTCGCGCCATTGCCGCGGTCGTAAGTCTCTCTGCTCTGCCTCTGCCACTGTCCGTCCGTCCGTCGGAAGCTTAAGATCGTCTTCTTCAGGACATACCAGTCGTCCGACAGGGTGGTCACCTGCTCGACCCTAACTCGATCTGCAACAGACATTCACGCTCTCCCTCATCGAGTGCGCGATATTGCATGCTTTTTCGATTCGTGCAACATGAAGAGAACAATCAGCAGGAATGGTGGAACGGCCGGAAGCCTCAACAATGAACTGGAACGAAATAATCATTGGCGACATCCACTATGCACCCGCCCCTGGTCAGTGTCTGCGTCAACTAACGGCAACGCAGCCCGTTCGGCGCGTGGATATCCGCGACCTGCTAATCCCTTCAAAATGCGAAGAGGGTATTCATCAAGCACTTGTGGACGGTGGATATGGCTTTGCTGCATCAAGGCTTGCCCAGACGTATCCCCAAGTGGCTATAGGAACGGGCTACAGTGCCGGCGGCACGCTGCTATGGAAGGCTGTTCGCTTGGGCATGCAAGTCGAGGCTCTGATATGCATTGGCTCGACAAGGCTACGTTACGAGGATCCGAAAAATATACAGGTCCCAACTCTTGTTGTGACAGGGGAGCACGATCCTTTTGCACCGAGTAAAGACTGGGCAACTGGAACTGCTGTTCGGCACATCGTCCTACGCGGGTGCGATCACGGGTTCTACATCGCGGACAAGGGGCGCTCCGCGGCGAGGTTCCATATTCAGGAATTCCTGCAGTCAATCGGGAGGCTAAACTGACGAGCCACTGCGGACTGGAGCCAGGTGCAATGGAGATTGCAAAGGTCCCCGAAGAATTCATTTCAAAAGGAAGCTCCACATGCTGACCACTGAGCGCAAGGCGCTGCTCCTCGACAGTCTCGGCAAGGAAGGCCGGATCATTGCGAAGGAGTTCAGCCAGAAGCTGGGGCTTTCCGAAGACACCATCCGCCGCGACCTTCGGGAGTTGGCAGGCGAAGGACTGCTTCAACGCGTGCACGGCGGCGCTCTTCCAGCCTCCAAGGCGCTCGCAGATCTTCCGACACGCCGTAATGTTTCCGCCGACGACAAGGCGGAGATCGCCAAGATCGCCGCCGGTATGGTCAAAGAGGGACAAATCGTCTTCCTGGACGGTGGCACGACGACGATCAGGCTCGCACGCGCCCTGCCGAAGGCCCTGAAGGCCACCATTGTGACCCACAGCCCCGACGTCGCAACCGCGCTTCTTGATCATCCGGGCGTGGACGTGGAGTTGATCGGCGGTCGCATCTTCAAGCATTCAAACGTCTCTGTCGGCACAGTTGCCATCGAAGCCATCGGCCAGATCCGCACGGACCTGTACTTCATGGGCGTGACCGGCATCCATCCGGAGCACGGCCTGACAACTGGAGACCGTGAGGAAGCAGCGGTGAAGCGGGCGATCTGCCGCCAGGCTGCGGAGACCATCGTGCTTGGCTCACGGGAAAAGCTCGGTGCCGTATCCGCCTACAGCGTTGTCGGCCTCGATGAGGTCGATGTGCTTGTCGTCAGCAGGAAGTGCCCGGCGGACCTGCTCAGCCCGCTTCGCCGAGCTCCCGTGCAGATCATCGGCACATCCTCGTGAACGGGATGGGAGGCGCAGCTTTGGTGGCGCTCGAGGGCGCGATCTGAGGGAAGCATGATTATAGGGAGAGAGACTGCACCCCACTATACCTGGGGAGACAGGTGCGACGGCTGGCCGCTCGTTCAAGGAGAGGATCTCCTCGTCGTTGAGGAGCGGATGCCGCCAGGCACTGCCGAGACTCGGCACTATCACGTCCACGCGCGACAGTTCTTCTACGTTCTTTCCGGCGCGCTCTCGCTGGAAGTGGACGGGCAGACTTACGAGCTCCTGTCGCATAAAGGGGTTGAGGTCGCAGCGCGCAAGCCGCATCAGGTGCGCAACAATAGTGAGAACGACGTTGTGTTCCTGGTGGTCTCGTCGCCCACTAGCCGGTGCGATCGCCACGACGTGCTGGAGGATCGCGCATGAGGATAAGACCCGCTACGGCATTGGACGCCGAGGAAGGTGCCACCCTCCTTCGCCGCTCGATCACGGATCTATGCAGCATGGATCATGGAGGCGACGCGTCAGCTATAGACGCCTGGACGGCGAACAAGACATCTAGATCGTGGATGAGCTGGCTGGAGACACAGCCCTTCTTCTACATCGTCGAGGACCGCGACCTGCTTGCTGGCGTCTGCTTGATGAGCTCCGCCGGCGAGATCCTGCTGAACTACGTCCACCCAGACTTTCGCTTCCGCGGTGTTAGCAAGATGATGCTCTGCGAGATGGAGAACGCTGCGAGGAGGACTACAATAAGCGCGCTCCGCGTCAGTAGCACCAGAACAGCTTATCGATTTTACACCGCCGCGGGTTTCGTCGAGGTAGCAACGGGCAAGCCACAACTGCTACAGAAGCCTCTGAACCCATTTGGAACGCAAGGCAAAGGACCCTCTGCACTCCGTCACCGGACGCCTCGATGATCCGAAAAGTTCTCGTCTCGTCGTGCCTGCTGGGCCGGAACGTCCGCTACGACGGAAGCTACAAGCTTGCCGAGCATCCGGTACTGGACCGGTGGCAGAGCGAGGGCCGCATCGTGTCTATATGTCCCGAGCTCACGGTTGGCTTCCCAACACCGCGACCGTCTGCTGAGTTGACGACAGGATCCGGCGAAGATGTGCTGCGAGGCAAAGGATCTGTACTCGAACAAACCGGGAGGGACGTGACCAGTCTCTACATCGACGGCGCGGCCGCCGCTCTTGAACTGGCTCTGTCACATGGATGCAAATACGCCGTCCTTACCGATGGCAGTCCTTCCTGTGGGAGTTCCTTTGTTTATGACGGTTCCTTCCAAGGCAACACCATCTCCGGCAATGGCGTGACCGCGAGCTTTCTGAAGCAAGCAGGCATCGCTGTCTTCAGCCAGAAGCAGATTGAGGAACTTGATTTGATCCTGAGAGAAAATGAAGCGCAGGAGAGAGCGGACGATACTTTCAGTGGTTCACCGGACCTTGAGGTAAGGGCATGATAAAAGGAACGCTGGGGTACGGCAGGGATGCAAAGGCGTTGGCACATCAATATGAGAGTATCACCTTCGATGAAGTGCACCGTGACGTGATCCACCTCTTCCCGCGACAGTCAGCGCGTGTCCTCGACATTGGCGCTGGCACAGGACGGGACGCCGCAGCACTCGCTGCGCTTGGTCATGAAGTCGTCGCGGTAGAGCCAACTGATGAGCTTCGACACGAAGGAATGCGCCTACATGCCGGACAGCCGATCGAATGGGTGCCGACCACCTTCCTGATCTGCGGCAGCTACATGCGGCTCAAAGCCGCTTCAACCTCATCCTGCTGACGGCGGTTTGGATGCATCTGGACGCTGAGGAGCGGCGCTTGGCTATGAGATCTGTGGCGGGGCTGCTCCATGCCGATGGTAGGATCAGCATGTCCTTACGCCACGGCCCCGTTCCCGCGGGGCGGAGGATGTTTGATGTTTCGGCCGAGGAAACGATCAAGCTTGCTGCATCTCACGACCTCCACGCGATCAATGTTATGGAAAGAGACGATATGCTCGGTCGCCCCGACATCCGTTGGAGCTTTCTTGTTCTTGAAACGCGGGCTTGACCACAGCAACTGGGGCCTACGGTGTGGCAGTTGATGGGAGCAGGACTGCCGACCCTGTTAGAGAGCGAAAGACGACAGTTGGCGGCCGCACCACTTCGGCCGCCATTCGCCTTATTAATCGTGTCGCGCTAGGATCTAGACGCGTTCGACCTTCGGGAAATCAAGCGTCGTTCCGACGATGTTGTTGACGCTATTGGTCAGGATATTGATTGCGACATGCGCTACAGTTTCCAGGATCTCAGCATCCGACAATCCATAGGAGCGCGCCGTTTCAAGAGCTGGCGCCGAAGCCTGTCCATGTGTCGCGTTGATGGCAAGTGCCAGGTCGAGGACGACTTGGATTTTCGCGTCCGAGGTGTGGCCACTCTGTGCTGAGGCGCGGTCCTCTGCGGAAACACCGACTGCACGTGCCGCACCGGTGTGGGCGGCAAGGCAGTAGTCGCAGCCATTGGCAGCCGCAATAGCGATGGCGATCTGCTCCTGAGCCTGCGGGCTCAGCACACCATCATGCAGAAGGCGCTTGCTGCCGGTGTACACATCCAGCGCGGCCGGAGCATGCGCGAGAACGCGGAATAGATTTGGCACCTTGCCCATGGAGGCCTTCGCGCCGGCAAAGACTTCGGCAACATGCGGCGTGACGTCTTCATCGGAAAGAGTGGTAATGGCAGACATGATCATTCTCCTTGGTGGGATCGTGGATTGGTCGGTTTGTGACGAGTTTTCTAATTCAGCCTTCCAGGAACTGCTCGACGTCGCGCGAGAAGCTTTCAATTTCCTGGAACAGGAATGCATGACCCGAATCCGGATAGAGTATGAGCTTGGCATCGGGTGCTTGCTGCGACAGCACGTAAGAGCGAAAGGCCGGGATCATCACGTCATGCGCGCCATTGGTGACCAGTATGGGCAGCCTGAGTTCGCTCGCCCGGTGCAATATGCCGGGCCAGGAAGAGATCGCCTTCACCTGCATCATCAGTGCTAGCGGTGACGTTGCCGGTCCACAATCGGGCTGTAACCGGATACGGGCGAGAGAGGAGCGGCCTGCGGCGGTGGCGCATTCGCTTGATGGATAGAACAGGAAAAGAAAGTCGTCCTCGTCATTCTCGCTCTTCGTCATGACGTGCGGCACGCGTGGATGTTGCTGCGGACCTTCTGCAACGGGTCCGGGACTTGAGCCCGCGACGATCAGCCGGCGGACCAGATGTGGGAAGTTCAGTGCAAACTCCAGGCCAACCGCTCCACCCAACGACCAGCCGAGGACATCAACCTGAGACAACCCGAGCACTGCCACGACGTCGGCAGCGATGGCTGCCATCCCGCCGATGGTCGCCGGCACGGTGCCGTTCGATCGTCCAACGCCGGCGCTGTCGAAGCGAATGATGCGGCGATCCTTGGCAATCGCTGCAATGAAAGCCGGATCCCAATCATCCATGGTGCCTCGAAAGCGCTGCAGGAGAAGGAGCGGGATGCCTCCTTGCGGTCCGTCGAGGCGGATGGCGAGCCGGCCATGGCTGGTCTCGATTCCATCATTGTATCTGGAAGAGAACATGAGGTTTTCCTTTCATCACCCGCTGTGAGGTCTCCTGATGAAAGAAAATAGATCTGGTCGGCCTCGTCTTGAATGACATAGAACCGTCAATTCAGGACGCGGGCGTCAATGCACCAGATCAGGGTCTTCGACGCCCTCTATCAGCTTCAGGCTGCGGCGCAGGCCCTGCGGCGGCTGGCCGAAAAAGCGTAAGAATGCTCGACGCATCCGGTCGCGGTCAGCAAAGCCGGTATCGCGGGCAACGATGTCGAGGGGATGACGACCGTCTTCGAGCATCACTTTTGCCGCCTCGAGCCGCAGGCGCTCCACGGCCTTAGCAGGCGACTGCCCCGTCTCCTCGCGAAACAGGCGACTAAACTGGCGCGGGCTGAGGCTTGCGGCTTCCGCCAGTTCCTCCACCGTTAGCGGATTTCGAAGATGTTCCTTGGCATAGACAAGCGCACGCCGCACCCGGTCCGAGCGCGGCTCCAGCTCCAGGAGCGCCGAAAACTGCGACTGCCCTCCTGGCCGCCGGTGGTACACCACCAGCTTGCGCGCAATGGATCGCGAAAGCTCGGCACCATGATCGTCCTCTATCAGTGCCAGCGTCAGATCGATAGCGGAACTCATGCCCGCCGACGTCCAGATCGAGCCGTCCTGGATGAAGATGCGGTCGTCATCGACATGGACATTGGGAAACCGTTCCTGCAGGCTGCGCGCGTGAGCCCAGTGGGTGGTGGCGCTTTTTCCATCCAGAAGACCAGCCTCGGCCAGCAAAAATGCGCCGGTGCAGACGCCGGCCACCCTCCGGCTCTCACGCCCCGCGCGGGCGATGTAATCCCTCAAAACCGGAGAGACAGGCTTAGGAAGCAATTCGCCGACGACCATCAACGTATCCGGGAAATCCATGAGCGGCTGTGTTTCAATGCCGATGCCAAGCGACGACCGAATTGAACCACCGTTCTCAGACATGACGGTCAGCCGGTATACCTCGCTGCCGAGGGTCTCGTTGGCGAATTCAAAGGCGCTTAATGCGGCCATACCCATCACCTGGAACCCATTCTCCATAATGAAGCCAATGTGGCGCATGTTACTTCCCCTGTCCTGTTTTGCTGTTTCTATGTCATTTCAGCCATAACTGTCTACGGCTAATGTCCCTCCATCGAAACATGGATTGGACGTTCCAATCCATCATCAAAGGAGCGAAAAATGAGCAACACACACGGCACCGTTCTGATAACAGGTGCATCATCCGGGATCGGCGCCGTCTATGCCGACCGCTTTGCCCGGCGCGGCCATGATCTCATTCTGGTGGCGCGCAATCTCGCCCGCTTGAAGGATGTCGCCGCCGCATTGACGGAGCGTTACGGCGTGTCGATCAGGACACTTGCCGCGGATCTTGGCACGGAAGACGGCCTGGCTGCGGTGGAAACGGTTATTGCACAGGACGAAACCATTACGCATCTCGTCAACAATGCAGGCTTCGGTAGTGCCGCACCTTTGGAGACTGCCGCAGTCACGGAAATGCAGGCCATGGTTGCAATCAATGTCACGGCACCGATGCGTCTCACCTACGCCATCGTTCCGCTCTTCAGGCAGCGCGGCAAGGGCACCATTATCAATATCTCCTCCATTGTCGCCATTGGACCGGAGATCCTCAACGGTGTCTACGGCGGCACCAAATCCTTCGTGCTGGCCTTCAGCCAATCTCTGCGCAAGGAGCTGCATGAGACAGGGGTCAATGTTCAAGTCGTGCTCCCCGGGGCAACGGGAACAGAGTTCTGGGACATTGCCGGGCTTCCCGCGAGCAACCTGCCGACCGAATGGGTCATGTCGGCTGAGGATCTCGTCGATGCTGCGCTCGTCGGCCTTGACCGCGGCGAGTTCGCTACCATTCCTTCCCTCATGGATCCAGCCGAATGGGATGACTGGGAGGCCGCCAGGGCAGCCATGCTTCCGCATCTGTCCAGTGCCCGACCGGCAGGCAGATACTCCGCGCATAGCCAGACGGCTTGATAAGCATCATGGAGGGGAATGGTCGGCACCGGCATTCCCCTCCCTCCTCTCGGTTAAACGATGTCCGTGGCGGCGGCGCTATCCTCTGCAGCTCCACCTCGGCCAGCCGTTCGTTGAGCGCCCATGTGATCGCGCCATAGGCATCACTGCGAGCACCAGCCGACGGGGCGCCGGCGATTGATCAACCGAGACAATCATGGCCTGAACTACTTTGATCGGATCCCCGAGCGGCTGGCGGCTCGGTCATCTCGCGACCAAAGCCGCTGCTGACGCCGGTAATAAACCAGGTTCGTACCACGGGTTACGTTTCCTTGATTGGCTTACGAGCGGAAATCCTCGCTCAACCGTGCTTTGAGGCGATAAAGGTTTCGGGCGATCCGTCTGCACTGTTCACGAAGACAATGTCTGTTGGGTCGCGCCGTGGCGTATCGACCGAAAGGAAGACAACCGGTTCCTCAAGGATGGTGGGCAGAGCATGAACGGTGCCCCGTTCGAAGAACAGGAGTTGTCCGGGCTCGAACTCGGCCGCCGTTGCAGGGTCTTCCATCCAGAAGGTGCCCCGCCCGGAGAGGACATAAAGATACTCATCGCTGCCGCGGTGGTAATGCGGCGGCGTCCCCTTGTAGACGCGAAACACCCTTGAGCTTGCCGCAGGCGTATCGCGCAGATACGTATCCACCAGCAACGTCTCCGCTGTTTGCGGAAACTCATTCATGATCGCCAGGATGTCGAAACGGGCGGATGTTGCAGTGCTTTGATCAGACATGGTGATCTTCCCTATCTTTGCTTCGCCTCTACAAAGTATCCGACCACGCTCAGGCGATCGCACCGCCGCCATCAACCCGCACGTTCGACCCGGTGGCGAATGGCGTGGTCATGAGGAACAGCACCGCTTTGGCGATGTGCTCAGGCTTGCCGATGGTCTTTGCCGGCAGGTTTTCCGACACGCGAGAGAACATCGCCGCCTTGGCATCGTCGGCCATCTTCGACCACAGCGGCGTATCGATCAGTCCGGGTGACACGGTGTTGACACGCACCGGCGAAAATTCGAGCGCAAGACCACGCGCCAGACCTTCAAGCGCTGCATTGATCGCTCCTTGCAGAACCGAGGACGCGGATGGCCGTTCGCTCAGATAGCCGGAGATCAATGTCAGCGAGCCCCGCTCCGCGATGCGGGCCGCACGCGCAACCCGATAGGCGCCCCAGAACTTGCTCTCCATTGCCGCCTGGGCATCGGCAAGAGCTAGCTTGCGCAGTGGACCAGTCGGCGTCTGTGCCGCTGAGACCACGACGTGGTCGAAAGCCTTCCGTGACACGAAGAAGCTCTGAAGCGACGGCTCATCCGTGGTATCCAATACCGCGCTATCGGTCCCAGGTCCCAGCTTCTCAATGGCGGCGAGCAGTTTATCTTGTGAGCGAGAGGCAATGGTGACATGCGCGCCTGCGGCGACTGCGGCTTCGGCGACCGCAAGTCCGATACCGGAGCTGCCGCCGATCACCAGGACGCGTTGATCTTTGAGCAAAGTCATAAACCTTTTCCTTTCCCTTCAGGTGTGAATTTGCGCTGTCAGGCTAGATGCTGGAGGCGTTGCAAACGCAGAGGTTCGGCAAGCAGCTCATCCAGACGCAAGGCCAGTGATTGAAACGGCGCGCCGGCGGCGTGGGCAGCGAGAGCGGCCTCATCCCGCCAGCTCTCGATCATGACCGCCATTTCCGGATTGTCGCGATCGACGTGAAGATCGTATCGTAGGCATCCATCTTCCTTGCGGACGTCAGGCACGATGGCAGCCAGTGCACTGAACAAGGCTACGCGTTTGTCCGGCTTCGCGCGCAAAAGCGCAATAAGTTCAATTTGGTCAGAGGGCTGAGCACTCATGACGGTCATCCTTTTTCGTTGAAAGTCACTGCAAGTAGCTCAGGCGGTGAACGACTGTGAGCGATCACCGCCTCAAGATCCGGCTGCCTCAGTCGGAAAACCCTTCGAGCACCACCTTGCCCTTTGTTCGCCCACTTTCGATGGCGGCATGCGCCTTGCGCAGATTTGCGGCATTGATGGGCGACAAGACTTCGGTCACGGTCGTGCGGATACTGCCAGCATCGATCAGACGAGACACCTCGTTCAGCAGCTTGCCCTGTTCGGCCATATCGGCGGTCTCGAAGATCGAGCGTGTGAACATCAGCTCCCAATGAGTGGAAACAGCCTTGCGCTTGAAGCCAAGCACGTCGAGGCTTTCCGGATCATCGATCAGCCCGAACCGGCCCTGCGGCGCGATGAGCTCGATGATTTCTTTGAGATGGCGATGGGTTTCGGTTGTCGAGAATACAAAGGCCGGGGCGCCAATGCCCAGAGCTGCCACCTGCTCGGCGATCGGCTTGGAATGATCGATCACATGATGGGCGCCAAGCGTCTTCACCCAGTCCTGCGTTTCAGGCCGCGAGGCTGTGGCAATGACGGTGACATCGGTCAGCGCCCGCACGAGCTGAATGGCGATCGAGCCCACCCCGCCAGCACCACCAATGATCACGATGGCGTTTGCCGCACCCGGCACGCTTTTGCGGATATCCAGCCGGTCGAACAGCATTTCCCAGGCCGTGATGGCCGTCAACGGCAGGGCCGCGGCCTGAGCATCGGAAACCGATTTCGGCTTTAACCCGACAATTCGTTCATCGACCAGGTGAAACTGGCTGTTGGCTCCGGGGCGGATCAAAGAGCCGGCATAGAATACCTCGTCGCCGATCTTGAAATCCTTCGCTGCGGGTCCGGTCTCCACGACAGTGCCGGCAGCATCCCAGCCAAGCACCTTCCACTGTCCAGCTTCCGGACTTGCGCCCTTGCGGATCTTGGTATCGACCGGATTGACCGAAATGGCCTTCACCTCAACGAGAAGGTCCCGGTTTGCCGGAACCGGCCGGGGAAGCTCGATGTCCTGCAATGCGTCTTCGCGCTCGATAGCTCCCGGTGCCTTATAACCGATGGCCTTCATGATGTGCTCCTTTGATGATCGACTGCCGTGTCGATTGATATGGAGCTAAAATGGGCTATTATCGAAAGCACGCAATACGCACAAATCACACACGTAGTATCAAAAAGGATACTGTTATGGCCAAAGTTCGCCATTCGCGCTTCGATTGTTCTCCCGGTTGCTCGGTTGAGGCTGCCGTTGGCCTCATTGACGGAAAATGGAAATCGGTCGTGCTCTTTCACCTGCTTTCAGGGACACTGCGGTTCAACGAACTGCGCAAACACATCGTCAACGTGACCCCCCGCATGTTAACGAACCAGTTGCGCGAGCTTGAGGACGACGGCCTGATCGAACGCAAAGTCTATGCTCAGGTGCCGCCAAAGGTAGAGTACAAGCTGTCAGAGCTCGGCCGCAGCATGGAACCGATCCTGCTCGCCCTTAAATATTGGGGTGACGCCAATATCAGTCTCTATGGCAAACCACGCGGGATGGATCCGCGCGAGACGATTGCCATGGAGACGCCGAGCAGTCGATCAGCGTAATGTCCTGAATTGACGTTTATGCGTCATTTCAGACATAGATGACTTGATGCAAGATCTCTCCATCGAAGCGCGGCCTTCAGCCGCTCGGTTCAAAGGAGAGACCCATGCAACTCGAAAACAACACGATCTTCATCACTGGCGGCACATCCGGCATCGGCCGCGCATTGGCGGAATCCTTCCATCGCCTTGGCAACAAGGTCATCATCGCCGGCCGCCGCAAGGCGTTGCTCGATGAGGTGACCGCAGCCAATCCGGGCATGGAAGGCATAGAGCTCGACATTGCCGATCCGGCCGATATCGATCGCGTCGCAACGCTGCTGATCCGCGACTACCCGAGGCTCAATGTCCTCGTCAACAATGCCGGCATCATGCCCTTTGATGACGCGGGCGCAAAGATTGATGACGCTCAGTCACGTCGGATTATCGACACGAACCTGCTTGGTCCGATCCGCCTGACTTCGGCTCTTATCGACCATCTCAAGGCTCAGTCGAAGGCCACGATCATCCATAACACGTCGGTTCTGGCCTATCTGCCGCTCGCTTCCACCGCAGTCTATTCCGCCACAAAGGCAGCGTTGCATTCTTATGCGCTATCGCAACGCTTCCAGCTGCGCGGCACCAATGTCAGCGTCCAGGAAATCGCGCCGCCGTGGGTCGATACCGACCTCGTCAAGAAGAGCGGCGATCCTCGCGCCATGCCGCTCGACATTTTCATCGAGAAGACCATGAAGGGCCTCGGCACGGAATCCGAAGAAATCTATGTCGAGGAAATCAAGGCCATCCGCGACAATCCGGGCAGCGGGGAGCACGCGCTCTTCAACGCCTTCAACGAGGCTCTCGCTGCCAACCCGATCCCCGTTTGACAGAGACAGGCCGCCACCCGGTTGCCGAACGGGCAGCCGGGCATTCGGCAGGAGGTTACCTTGCTGCAGAAACATGATCTGAAATCCGCCATTCCCTTGAAGGGCGAGCATTCGGGGCAGCCCGAGCCATCCATGCTGCCGGCATGGGTCCTGGCACTCGGTACTTTCGCAATCGGTACCGAGGGTTTTATGATAGCTCCCTTGTTGCCGACCATCGCTGCCGATCTGGGCATGAGCCTTTCCGCGACGGCCATGCTTGTCGTTGTCTTTACCCTCGTGCTAGCGCTCAGCTCTCCTATCGCAACGGTCATTACCGGCGGGCTGCGCCGGCGGGACACGTTGCTGCTTGCCATGACGATATTCACAGTCGGCAATCTGATTGCGGCCTTCGCGCCCGGGTTCGGCACGCTGATGTGTGCCCGTATCCTGATGGCTGTCGCCGCCGGTCTCTATGCGCCGAACGCCAATGCTCTTGCCGGCATGATTGTACCGACAGAAAAACGGGGGCGTGCGCTTGCCATCGTCAGCGGCGGCATGACCATTGCGATTGCGCTCGGCCTGCCACTCGGTTCGATCATTGGCCATGCATTCGGCTGGCGCTCGACATTTCTTATGGTTGCCGCCATGGGAGCCATTGCGATCATCGGCATCCTGACAGGCGTTGGACGCAATGCCGGTGCGCATATGGCCATCGTAAGCATTGCTGACCGTATCGGCGTCATCCGCCAGGCTCCCGTTCTGAAACTCCTCTCGGTGACACTGTTCTGGTCGATGGGCGCCTACACGGCCTATCCCTATATCGCCCCCTATCTCTCCCAGACGCTGGGCTTCGCCGACAGGGGCATTGCGGCAACCGTCACGCTCTGGGGCATATTCGCGGCACTCGGCGTTTTCACCGGCGGCGCATTGAACGATCGCTTCGGATCGCTCAAGGTCGCGAGCATCTCGCTTGTCGTGCTCGCCCTCTCTTTCGCAGCTTTGGCGGTAGCCACAGCATTGCCGGAGGCTGCCGTCTCTCTGGCACTTCTCGCCGTCGCCGGATGGGGCTTCAGCGTCTGGTCCTTCTCTCCCGCCCAGATGGCCCGTCTGATCGTTGCGGGCGGCCAGGGCCAAGCCTCGGTCGCGCTCTCCCTCAACACGTCCACCATGTATCTCGGCTTTTCCATCGGTAGCGCAATCGGCGCGGGGATCATCGCATTGGGTGATGTCTGGATGATCGGTGCGGCTGCCGCAGTGATGGAACTGGTAGCCTTGGCTCTCGACAAGATCTGGAAAGCTACAACAATTGATCCGCCTCCATCCGCATGACAGGTTAGACACCGGCGCTACCGCAGATGTCATGTCGGTAGCGTCTTGTATATTCCACCTGACTTAGCACAAAACTCGAGCGGATATTGGCGACAATCAGTATCCGCGTCAGGCAGTCCAACACGAAGACGACGTCACACCTGCTTTTGCCACTGGACTAGTCTACGTCGTGAGCGTGTGGTTTTGGTGGCTAGGGCAAGCGTCGCGCCGAAATGACCCAGATCGCTCAGCAACTGAACGCACCTGCAAACATACACGGATCCTTAGCGCTCGCAGCCTCACGGGAGGCTAGAGATTAAGTCGATATGCTGGGCAGATGCATGTAACCAAGCTGATGTCCCCAAAGCGTAGAAGAGGGTAAAATCGTGATGGAGCTTAGCAAATTGCCGCTAATCCCTGCATCTTTCTTTGGCATGGTTCTCGGATTAGCAGGCCTTGCCAATACATGGCGGCTTGCGCACAACCTGTGGGGTCTGCCGGAGTTGATCGGCGAGCTCTTAACGTTCGCAGCAGCCGCCACCTGGCTATTGGTCTCCATCCTCTATATGGCAAAATGGGTTCTTCGACCGGCCATGGCCAAAGCTGAGGCGGCGCATCCAGTCCAATGCTGTTTCATAGGTCTTGGCGGGGTTGCCACCATGCTCGTCGCGCAAGGGATGCTACCTTATTCAAGAGCATTCGCCACCGGGCTATTTGCTTTAGGTGCGACCTATACGTTAGCGTTCGCTATCTGGCGCACCGGGCTCTTGTTAAGAGGCGAGCGGGATATCGGAGCAACAACGCCAGTGCTCTACCTGCCGGCGGTCGCAGGAGGTTTCGTGACCGGAACCACGGCAGCCCTGTTTGGTGCACCAGATTGGGGTCAGCTAGCCTTCGGCGCCGCCTTGTTTTCGTGGCTCGCAATCGAATCGGTCCTACTCCATCGCCTTTATTCTGGACCGATGATGCCAGCCAGTGTTCGTGCCACACTGGGGATCCAACTAGCACCTCCAGCCGTTGGCGCTGTTGCCTACCTTTCCGTCGGCGGCGGTCTTCCAGACATCTTCGCGCACGCGTTGCTCGGCTATGCGATGCTGCAGGCGATCTTACTCGTGCGGATGCTACCGTGGATTATGGAAGAAGGTTTCTCACCATCGTTCTGGGCCTTCACCTTTGGGTCGACGGCGCTGGCCGCCGCCAGCATGCTGCTGGCTGTCAAAGGCGATCACGGCGCTACCATCGTTATCGCACCTGTGCTCTTTATCTCTGCCAATCTAGTCGTGCTGATCATTGCGATGGCAACAATTCGTTTGGCAATGAAGGGACAGCTGCTGACTGCAGGTCCGCCGGCCACACGAGCTTGAGTGACTTGTACCGCACTGGCTCTCTTGGCCCTGGCTCAACTGCGAGTGCGAAAGGCATGAGCTGGTTTGGGAGCATAAGGGAAAGCGCGTTAAACGCCGGGTTACCCGTTGTCGGGCGCAAGCCGCCGGTGCTGCGGACGCCATGGCCGATCAGCGTCTTCGCCTTGATGAGAGCCGAACCCTCGACCGTTACATTCGATCGCGCTTGTCTTAAGACTGGCGGCCTCAGAAGACACTTAACTCCCGTTTCTTATTCGTCGCTCAACGATTTCGGCTTCTACGCGCCGCGCTCCGTCCTGGTCCATTCGCGCCGGTGCCCGCGCACGGCGCGAGCTGCCAATAAGAAACTGGCGGCCCGTCGATCACCTGGAAAGGCATCAATTTGCCGATGATTAGAATCGCGCATCGCCGCGGTAGACGTTTGGCTTGGCGCCCGTCAGCCGGCCAAATATCTTCCGAAATGCGGCTGGATCTGCATAACCGACTGTATATGCGATGCTCTCGACCGAAGCGTTTGTCGTCTCAAGCAATTGCCGCGCCTTCATGATGCGCACATTCTGCAGATATTCGGTTAGCTTAAGCCGCGTCGCACGGTAGAATCGTCGCTGGAGCGTCCTCTCTGAAAGATGCACGCTCTCCGCCAACTCGCCAATCGATTTCTGTAGCTCCGGTGTTGCATGAAACTGATGCTGGACCTGCAGGACCTCCATATCGCCGTGATCGAAGCGCGGAAGAAAAGCCTTGTACTGGCTCTGACTGCGACGCGGTGGATCTACGACGAGAAAGCGTGCCGTCTCCAGCATCACGGCCTGTCCGAGCAGCTTCTCGACAAGCAGCAGGCCGAGATCCGCCCAGGCGAGAATACCGCCGGCGGTGATTACATCACCATCATCGATGATCATATTGTCCGGTGAGACGTTGATATTGGGAAACTGCTCGGCAAGCCTTTCGGCAAAAGCCCAGTGGGTCGTGGCGCGCCGACCGTCGATGAGCCCGGTTTCGGCTAGAACGAACGCTCCGGCACAGATTGAACAGACGGTGACCCCACGCGCATGCTGGGAAGCGAGCCATCGCGAGGCGGGACTCATGCTCTGCATTTTCTCCGGCATGATGATGCTCGGTGGCGCAATAACGTAGCTCAGCGAATGCGGAATTCCCGAGCGTGAGTCCCATGTACAGGACACATCACCGTCCTCCATCTTCCAGTAGCTGACGCGGATGGTGCGAAGGCTTGTCGGCACTTGTAGATCCGTCGACCAGTCGCTCGCGACGCGAAACAGGTCGGTCAGTCCATAGACAGCGGCCAACTGACAATCCGGGTAGATCAGCAACCCCACTTCTATGAAATCAGGCTTTTCGCATTTTGCCACTTTTGCCTCGGATAAAGTCATTTCCGCCACGTGTTTCTGCCAGAAGATGGCGATACTTTCTCTTTGTCAAATACGGAATTCGTAAACACAGCGCGACAGGAGAAAGCAATGGCATCCGATAAAGATCGGTTTTTCGTGTCGAGGCGCAGCGTACTGATCGGAAGCATCGCGCTTGCCGGCGTGAGCATCCCGGCGCTCGCCTTCTCACACAACTCTTCGACTAACAATTCATCGCAAGGAGATATCGACATGGGCTTTGTAACAACCAAGGACGGCACTGAAATCTTCTACAAGGACTGGGGGCGCAAGGACGCACAGCCGATCGTCTTCCACCACGGCTGGCCGCTGTCGTCGGATGACTGGGACGCGCAGATGCTGTTCTTCCTCTCCAAGGGGTATCGCGTCGTCGCTCACGACCGGCGCGGCCACGGCCGATCTGCCCAGGTCGCCGATGGTCACGACATGGATCACTACGCAGCCGACGCTTTCGCCGTCGTCCAGGCACTCGACCTGAAGAATGCCATCCATATCGGCCATCCACCGGCGGCGGTGAAGTTGCCCGCTATGTCGCAAAGTTCGGCCAGAAGGCCGGCCTTGTTGCCAAGGCTGTCCTCGTCTCCGCGGTCCCACCGCTGATGGTCAAGACCGCCGCCAATCCTGAAGGCCTGCCGATCGAAGTCTTCGACGGCTTCCGTTCAGCGCTTGCCGCCAACCGTGCGCAGTTCTTCCGCGATGTTCCGGCCGGCCCATTCTACGGTTTTAACCGTGACGGCGCCAAGGTTCAGGAAGGCGTGATCCAGAACTGGTGGCGTCAGGGCATGATGGGCGGCGCGAAGGCTCATTATGACGGCATCAAGGCCTTCTCCGAAACGGACCAGACTGAGGACCTGAAGGCGATCACCGTCCCGACACTCGTCCTCCATGGCGAAGACGACCAGATCGTGCCGATTGCCGATGCTGCCAGGAAGTCGATCAAGCTTCTGCCGAACGGCCAGATCAAGACCTATCCGGGCTTCTCGCATGGCATGCTTACCGTCAACGCCGACGTGCTGAACGAGGATCTGCTGGCTTTTATCAAGGGCTGATCCGAATCCGGCGTGGATGAACCATGCCACGGCCGTTTGTGGCCGATCGAAAATAAAAAGGGGCGTCTGCGCCCCTTTTTACCGATCTTCGCCCCGCAGGCCGCGCGGCCTCGCAGTGTTCTCCGTACCGATTGCTACGGCATAATCGGCGCATTCGTGGAGGGGCTTAAATCGTTCAACGGGCCTTAGGGGCTGATCCAAACGCTACCCGAGGTGGCGGCAATGCTCGAACAGAACTTCGACGCCAAACCCGTATGATCGCACCCGAGAAAGCTTCTTCGCTGCCGTCTGAAATATTTGCAACAGAGGCATCGCGCCTGCCTCATCCTTCTTGGCGCAGTATGAATATCCCGTCAGCAGATGGGAAATACGAGCATCCTGACTATGGCGAGGCACCCGCACCCAAAACCCGTTTTGTGATCTCATTTTATGAATTGTGAGCACACGACGTGATCGGGGATTGACACCAGCCTAATCATAGATATTTTATATCCACGATTAGGAGATGCAACATGAAACTAAGCGAAGGCGTGGAGCAAGCCATTCACTGCACGGCTTTCCTGGCGGGCCTTTCGGACGACGGCGTACTGTCTGCAGCAGCACTGGCCGAACTCCACGGCGTTTCGACGAGCTACCTCCTTAAGCACCTGCAGGCGCTTTCCGGCGCCGGGATCGTCGTGACGACGCCTGGACCGAAAGGTGGCTACCGTCTGGCCAAGACGCCGAAGGACATCAGTCTCCTGGACATCGTCCTCGCGGTTGAAGGTCCGGCGCCCGCCTTCCGGTGCGCCGAGATCCGCCAGCGGGGGCCGAACCCTCTGCCGCAGCGCTACTTTACAAAGCCCTGCCAGATTAACGCCGCGATGCTGAAGGCCGAGAAGGCCTATCGCGCAGAACTCGCCAAGGTGTCCGTCGCAGACCTTCTGGCGAACCTTGGTGCAGACGACGACGGCGGTATCGCCGCCCGCGGATGCGCCTTCCTCGAACTCCACGAACGCAGGACGGGCAATCGCGCCTCGTCATAGGAGAAAGCACCATGACCAAGATGAAGAAGGTCGTCGTTATCGGCGGCACGGGCCTGATCGGCTCGAAGGCAGTGAAACTGCTGCAGGACGCCGGTCACGAAGCCGTCGTCGCAAGCTCCCGCAACGGCATCAACGCCTACACGGGCGAAGGACTAGCCGAAGCCCTCGTGGGCGCTGACGCCGTCATCGACGTGTCGAACATGCTGTCCTTCGACAAGGCCGTCATCAACGACTTCTTCGGCACGTCGAGCCGGAACCTGACGAGCGCCGAACGGGCCGCGGGCGTGCGTCATCACGTCGTCCTCTCAATCGTCAACGCGGAACGCCTCGCCGCTAACCCATACATGGCCGGCAAACTCGCCCAAGAAGAGGCCGTCGCAGCATCGGGCCAGGCCTACACCATCGTGCGTGCGACACAGTTCCACGAGTTCATGGAGACGCTGGTGGACGCCTACTCGGCCGACGGCGCGGTGAAAGTGCCGGATATCGACTTCCAGTCGATCGCGGCCGACGACGTCGCCGCTGCTTTGGTGGAAGCCGCGCTCAGCGAGCCGAAGAACGGATCCGTTGATCTTGCCGGGCCTGAACGGGGACCGTTCGAATCCTTCATCCGGACCTATCTCGATGCCAAGAGCGACGCTCGTCCGGTCAACGCCGACGCGGCTGTCGACTACTTCGGCGCCCCCGTTGTCACCGGCTCACTGGTTCCCGGCGGAGACTACATCAAGGGCGCGATCACGCTAGCCGAATGGCTTCGGGCGTGAGCTCCCACAGCACAAGGAGAACGATTATGAAGACAATCCTCTATGCCGCCGCGGCACTCTCTGCCTCGCTGACCACGGCTTCCGCTCACGACGTCGCAAAGCCGGGACTCGCATACGACACGAAAGACGCCAAGGTGACTCTGGTCTACGAGCATCCTCTTCCGGACGTTCCCGGCAAGAGCGTCAAGGGCGTGCTCGTGGAGTACGGACCCGGCGGTTATAGTTCAGCCCATACGCATGCGAAGTCCGCGCTGATCTACGCGACGGTTCTCGAAGGCGCCATCCAAAGCGCCGTGAACGGTGGCGAGACGAAGACCTTCATCGCCGGTCAAAACTTCACCGAGCTGCCGGGCGACCGCCACGACGTCAGCGCTAACGCCAGCAAGACCGAGCCGGCGAAACTGCTCGCCGTCTTCGTCGTCGATACCGATGACACCGCCCTGACGACACCGCGCAAGCCGTAGCGCTACCTACCAGACCTACACCCTCCCCTACTGCACAAGCAACGACGGTTTCTCCGGCGAACGGAGAACCGTGTCCACGAGAAAGGAAAACGATATGTCCCGCATGAACTGGTCCGAAGTCGCCCCCGAGGGTGCCAAGGCGCTCTTCGGCGTCCATCACTACGTCACCAAGAAGACGAACCTGCCTGAAGAGCTGGTTCATCTCGTCTTCCTGCGCGTGTCGCAGATCAACGGCTGCGCCCATTGCATCGACATGCATGGTCGCGATCTGCGCAAGACGATGTCCGTCGATAAGATCACGCTTGTTCCGGTGTGGGACGAGGTGCCTCACCTGTTCGGCGAGCAGGAGCGAGCAGCACTGGCCTGGGCTGAAGAAGTCACGAATGTCAGCCAGACCCATGCCTCCGACGAGGCCTATGCCGCCGCTGCCGCCGCTTTCGAACCGAAGGATCTCGTCGATCTGACGATTACGATCGCTGCGATGAACGCGTTCAATCGCCTCGGGGCGCCGTTTCGTCTTCCGGTGGCGGCAAAGGCCTGATGGCACCTTGCTGGCCGAGAAACGTCTTGTCGGCCTAGTTCACGGCCGACAGGACGCCAGGATGTCATGCGCCAAGGACGTCGTCTAAGACGATTGACGCCCAGGGCATCCGAACGTTGGGGCACTGGGCGGGCCCTATCGTCTGCATCCATCAACGAATTTGAAGACCGTTATAAACGTGGCGTGATGGTTTTGATCATGCCCGAATGGTATCTGCGGCCATGACCCGATCTGCATCTCCCGCCTTCATGTTCACTCTCGTCGCCTGCGGCACGATACTTGGCATCGCCGGGACCGACCTCGTTCTACCAGCCGTCCCGATAATGCCGCGGGAGCTCGGCGGAACCCCAGCCCTCGCTCAGATGGTGCTTGCCGCCTATGCGGCGGGGACGCTTGTCGGGTTGCTGACCTTTGGCGAACTCGGCGCAAGGTATTCGGCTCGCAAACTCCTAATCTGGTCGCTGGCGCTGTTTGCAATCACGTCGATCACATCGGTGATGGTGCAGTCCTTGGAGTGGCTCGTTGCGCTTCGGTTCGCCCAGGGCGCGTTCGGCTCCGGTCCGGCAGTCTTCGCGCCGGGCTTCATCCAGGGCCTTTTCACTGGCGAGAAGGCAGCCGGCATGTTCGGGCGACTGGGCTCGATTGAATCCCTCACTCCGGCGCTCGCCCCCATAGCAGGCGTTTTCCTGCTCGAAGCTGGCGGGTGGGAGATGTCCTTTGTCGTCCTCGCCATTTTGGCGACCCTCTGTGCCGCCGCCAGCATCGCGTACGGACACCTGCTTCCGGATCGGGCAGAAGCCCTAGAGAGCCATCGCACCTACGCGTCTATCATGCGCGAGGCGGCCTTTCTCCGGCACGCCTTAAGCCAGGCCTTCTCGCTAGCGGCGATCCTCGTCTTCGTCTTCGGCGCCCCCGTAATCATGACTGAGGTTATGGGCGGCAACATCGGGGATTTCATTCTCTTGCAGGTTTGTGGGATTGCGAACTTCATCCTCGCCTCCAATCTCTCGAGTAAGCTGGCCGGCAGGTTCGGAGTGGAGCGCATGATCTTCATCGGAACGACAGGCCTGTTCGCGGGTTTCGCGCTGATCCTGGCCTACGTCGGATTTGGTGGGAGGAGCCTTGGCGTCATCATACCTGTCTGGGTGATCACGAATGCTGGCTTCGGCATCCGAGGTCCGATCGGCTTCCATCAAGCGATCATCGCGTCGAAGGGCGATCACTCGCGAGGCGCCGCGCTGGTCGTGGCGAGTATCCTGGGATTTACAGCGGCAGGCACTGCCGCTGCTGCACCCTTCCTTAACTCGGGGTGGTGGCCGCTCGCCTTGGCGAGCTTCCTGTCAGCTACTCTTGGGCTCGTGTGTCTCGTATTCCTTCCGAAAGGCGTTGCAGAGGCAGGAATGCGATGACACCCAGCGGAGATAAGCGCCGGCGGAGAAGTGCCACTTCCACTTATTACCAGAACCTCATGTCCCAGTCCCTCACGCATGTCGCTTTACTCGTTCGAGAATACGACGAGGCAATCGCCTTCTTCGTAGGGAAGCTTGGCTTTGATCTTGTCGAAGACACGTATCAGCCGGCGCAGGACAAACGCTGGGTGGTCGTTCGACCGGCTGGAGCCCAGGGATGCTCGATCTTGCTCGCTCGCGCATCGAACGTTCATCAGACGCAGTGGCTCGGCAACCAGGCAGGCGGCCGCGTCTTCCTGTTCCTAAGAACCGACGATTTTTGGCGGGACTATCGCGCATTCACCGCGAAGGGCGTTCAATTTGTGCGCGAGCCGGCACAAGCAGATTACGGCGTCGTGGCCGTGTTCAAGGACCTTTATGGCAATCTCTGGGATCTGATCGAATACAACGACGGTCGACTTTGAGAAGTTACTTTCAAAACTCTGTTGGTTGTCTCACGCCCGCTACCTGCTCTGTCCTGCGGCAGACGTATACCCAACAAGCACCGCATCGTGGTGGCGCCACCCGCATTTTAGTCGGTCCCAGCGCGCTTGATGGGATCTGAACCGACGACCTGTCCCTGCGATCGCCAAACCAGAGCCGACGGTAATGATGACCAATATTTCCATCTCAAGGCAAACCAAAACGCCTGCCGCGGGAGGAGAGATGCGGCAAGCGTATAGAACAAATGGCTGCCCATGAAGAGAGGCTTGTGGAGGAGGCTTCCCGAACTGTTCTCAGCCGGTGCGGGAGCCTCACTCCGTTTTCACTTTGCAATCTTGCGATCCAGGAAGCTCCTGATCAGCGGAGCCATCTCGTCTAGCTTGTCTTCAAGCGCAAAGTGGCCTGTATCAAGGAGATGGAACTCTGCTTCGGGAAGATCGCGAAGATAGGGATGCGCGCCCTCTTCCGGGAAGATCTTGTCGTTCTTGCCCCAGACGATCAGCGTCGGCGGCTTACGGTCGCGGAAGAATGCCTGGAACTGCGGATAGAGCGGCAGGTTGGTGCGGTAATCGTAGAACAGATCGAGCTGGATATCCTTGTTCCCTGGCCGGTCGAGCAGTGCCTGGTCGTGGACCCAGTTATCGGGGCTGATGCGCGTCAGATCCTTGACGCCATCGGTATATTGAAACTTGGTTGTCTCCGGTGCAACGAGCACCGAGAGCGCTTCCCGGTCCTTGGTTGCCCCTGATTTCCAGTAGGCGCGGATCGGGTTCCAGAAATCCCGGATGCCTTCGTCATAAGCATTGCCGTTCTGGACGATCATTCCGGTGATGCGATCCGGATGCTTGAGCGCCAGCCGGTAGCCAACGGGTGCGCCATAATCCATGAGATACATCGAATATTTGGTAGCACCGAGCTTGGTCAGCAGCGTATCGATGATATCGGCATAGTGGCCGAAGGAATACTCGAACTTGGTGTGATCGGGCGCATCGCTCTGACCGAAGCCCGGATAGTCAGGAGCGATGACGCGGTAGCGGTCAGCGAGCAGCGGGATCAGGTTGCGGAACATGTGCGACGATGTCGGGAAGCCGTGAAGCAGGACGACGACGGCGCCGTCGGCCGGACCGGCTTCGCGATAGAACACGTTGACGCCGTCGATTTTCACGGAGCGATAGTGAACCGTTGCAGATGCCTGCTGGGAAATCGCCGGCGTTTCGGCGAACACCATGCTTGCGGGGGTTGTAACAAAGATGCTGGCGGATGCGAAAAGCAGGGCGGCAAGAGTGCGAGACATTGTAGCTCTCCTCAGGAGTGGTTGTGGGCGGCTTGTTGCCCGCAGCCAACATCGCTCGTTCGGCCTGGAAGGAGAACGTTCGTATTCGACAAGGGATTATTACATCTGATGGTATGAGTGTGGCTAGGCGGTCGGCCATTTGGATGAATCGCTACGGTAGTATCGGCGTTGTTTAACGCCCACCGACGGATCGCAGCTAGGGATCGACTTACGGTACGACTATTGCGCTTCTTGGCCACGGATGTTGTCTGGTCAAACGGCAATCCCGCGCAAAGAGACGGCGGGCGGACGCAGTTCGCTCCACGAGCTTAGGCCTAGCTCGGTGATATTGAAGGGCTAATTGAAAAGGCGGTTCTCGCGCAGCCTTGCTGCAGCCATATCGACGAAAGTGCGAACCTTTGCTGGAGCGTGCCGACCCTCCGGATGAAGGATGTGTATGGGTAAAGGTGGTTCTTCGAATTCACTGAGGATGATCTGTAGCTCTCCAGCAACGAGCGCTGGGCCAATCTGGTAGTTGAGAACCCTGGTCAGGCCCCATCCCTCGCGCGCAGACTGTATCGCCGCTTCGTTGGTGTTGCATTGTAAAGCTGCATCCACGGATACTCGCAGATCGTCGCGAAACTTCCACTCAGGTGAAGCCCAGGCTGCGGTCGATGCTGCGATGCGGTGGTCCTTCAGATCGGTTGGCGAGTTCGGAACGCCGTAGCGCTCGAAGTACTTCGGAGAACCGCACATGACGCGACGAACACTTCCGACCTTGACGGCCGAGAGATTGGAATCCGGAAGATGACCGATACGCACCGCGACGTCGATCCCTTCCTCGACGATGTTGACCGGTCGATCGATGAATAGCGTCTTCGCTCTCATGGTCGAATAGGTGTCGAGATAGCTTGTCACGATCGGAAGAACGTACATCTGGCCGAACAGCGCGGACGCGGTTATGGAGAGAGTCCCTGTCGGCGTGGCGTAGGAACCGCCGGCAGCCGCCTCTGCTTCTGCGATATCGGCGAGGATCCGGCGACAATCTTCAAAATAGCGAACGCCTGCTTCGGTCATCTTCACCGAGCGGGTGGTTCGCACGAGTAGGCGCGCACCAATAAGATCTTCGAGCGAGGCAACGGCACGTGTGACAGCCGGTGCGCTCATGAACATCTGGCGTGCGGTGTCCGCGAAACTTTCGGTTTCGGCGACCTTTACAAAGATCCTCATTGCTTGCCAGCGATCCATCCATTCCCCCGAACCGGTCGAAATTCCAAGACCTTAGGGGCTTAAAAACGAAGCCTCAAGAGGCACGGGATCATCCGATTGAGAACGGCAAGCCTGCGAGATGAATTCTATCTCCGCGCAGGCTTCCTCGGAAAGACCGGCGCGCAGGGCGCGCTGGTGCGTCTCCCGACAGGCATTCAAAGCAAGCGAGACCGCGACCGAAGTCTCGAAATCGAAGCTGGAACCTTGCCTGGCAACATCCATCTCTGCGCCTGTCATGCCAAGGGCACGACCGGCTTCTTCTTGTTTCGCCAGCAGCGATTTGCTCGCGTTGGCTCCCGTGAGAGCAAGCTCTATTGAAAGCCTTATGCGAGCACCGATTGACGAGCCGGCCATTTTTCCATCTCCTGGCTCAGCCGTCTAAAAGCCGAAATCACTCAGGCCAGGATGGTCGTCCGGGCGGCGGCCCAGCGGCCAACGAAACTTGCGATCGACTTCAGCGATCGGGTGTTCGTTGATGCTTGCATGACGTTCCCGCATAAGGCCATCCTCGGCAAACTCCCAGTTCTCGTTGCCATAGGCACGGAACCACTGGCCGCTGTCATCGCGATATTCGTAGGCGTATCGGACGGCAATACGATTGCCGGTGAAGGCCCAGAGTTCCTTGATCAGGCGGTAGTCGAGCTCCTTATTCCACTTGCGGGTCAGGAAAGCCTCGGCCTCGGCCCGGTTCTTCGCGAACTCGGCGCGATTGCGCCAACGGGTATCGAGCGTATAGGCAAGCGCCACTTTGGCGGGATCGCGGCTGTTCCAGCCATCCTCTGCAAGACGGACCTTTTCAATCGCGCTCTCTCTGGTGAATGGGGGAAGCGGTGGACGGGACATGGTAAAATTCCTCTCGGGATGATTTCTGACCGCGGGGCGGGAGGCGGTAAGTCTTGCGCCGCCTCCAGGCTTGGCCTTAGGCAGCAGTGTCAATGCGGGGGAAGTCGATCTCGGTGTCGAGGGCCTCGTTCACGTAGTTCGTAAAGGTGTTGAGGGCCACATGGGCGATGATCTCGACGATCTCGGCATCGCTGTAGCCGGCATCGCGAACCTTGGCGATTTCGGCTGGCGCGACGGACCCGCGAGCGACCGTCAGAGCCCGGGCGAACTCGACAGCGGCCGCTGCCTTAGGATCGTTGGATGTGCCGTTTCGGTTGGCAACGATTTCACTTTCGTCGAGCTTGGCGAACTTCCTGCCGGTGAAGGTGTGGGCGGACAAGCAATAGTCACAGCCGTTTGCTTCAGCCATGGCGAGGGCGATGCGTTCGCGGGTGGCCGGCGGCAACTTTCCCTTGCCAAGTGCGCCCTGGAGCGACGTCAAGCCCGACAGCGCTGCGGGGCTGTTGGAAACCAGACGAAAGATGTTGGGGACGGAGCCGATCTGCTTCTGGATGGTCTCGAGGATCGGACGAGAGGCTTCCGGAGCGTCGTCGATCGTTGCCGGGGTAGGAATGCGTGACATTGTATTCTCCTTTTTTGGTTGAGGGAGACGTCGCTCCCTTGGGATTGAATATGACCTGGTGGGGCGGCTTGCTGAACATCGAAAGGGAACAAGGGTCCATTACGTCGGACGCAGCAATCGGCCCTTAGACAGCGAGCTGCAGGCCGCCGTTCTGGTCTGCGGGAACAGCGCAGCAGAGAAGCACTTCATCCGCGTCGATCTTCGCGGTGGGCTGCTTGACGTAAGCGACGGCACCCTTGACGAGCTTGGTCCGGCACGTGCCGCAGTTGCCTTCGCGGCAGCTGAATTCGGGGTCGAGGCCACGCGCTTCGGCAAGTTCCAGGAGAGTGCCGGAACCAGGTGTCCACCGTGCCTCTTTCAGGGAATTCGTGAACACGACGGGCACAGGTTTTTCGGACGGCTGCGCGACAGGAGACATCAGGGCTGGTGTGGGTTGCCCTGTGCGGACCAGCGACGACGGACCGAAGGCTTCAGCCTGAATGCGATCGTCAGCAATGTTGAGAGCCCTCAGTCCGTCATAGAGGCCTTGTGTGAACTGGGGAGGCCCGCAGAGATAGAAATCGTAGTCGTTGAAGGGAAGGAACCGCGTCAGCATCGCCATATCGATCCGCCCTGCGGCATCGAAATCCCTGCCCTCTTCGGCATCCGTGGTGTCACTGAGGATCCTGACCAGCCGCACGGCGCCCTTGGCCGCACCGACCAGTTCCCCGATCTCCTGATCGAACGGCCTATCGGCCTTGGAACGGGACGCATGGAATAACGTCACCGGGCGGACGCGCTGCTTGCGGAGCCCCTCGTAAACGATATGACGGAGCATCGCGAGCATCGGCGTAATGCCGACGCCGCCTGCAAGAAGCACCGCCGGACGGGTTGAACGCGCGTCTATGCTGAAGTGGCCGGCCGGCGCGCGCGCCTCGATGACATCGCCAACGGCGATGCGATCATGGAGGAACTGAGATACCTGACCATCGCGCTTGACGCTGATGCGGTAGATCCCGTCGGACGGCGCGACCGAGAGCGTGTAGGTGCGAATGACCGCCTTATTTTCGCCGGGCAGCTTTATGCGGATGGGCAGATGCTGACCGGCCGCGTGCGGGAGTAGCCCTGCGCCATCGCCTGGCTGGAGGTGGAAAGACTTGATCGTCGCGCTTTCATCAACGATCGCGGTGACGGTCATTGGCCGCCAGCTCTTGGCAAACTCTGCGGCGCGGAGACGGTCGGCCGCTTGGCTCCAGCTGCCTGTCATCAGGGAACTCGGCGACCAGCCGTCCTTCTGAAAAGCCCATCTCAACGCCAGTGCATTGCGGCGACGTACGATCCGTGTCGACTTGAATGTCCAGAACCGCTCTGCCCCCTGGAAAGCGGCGATCTCGGGGGAGTCGAATATGACTTCGGCTTTGCCCGTCATCTGCAGCATATCGCCGGTGTTGAAATCCACGAACAGAAGTCCTGCCTTTCCGTTCATCAGGATGTTGCCCAACGTTGCAAAGAAGAGATTGCCATCGAAATCCGGGATCGTCATGACGCCATCGTCACCAACGCGGACAAACCCCGCATTGCCGCCCCGGTGGGACACATCCACCTGGCGCCGGTCCTCGCGATCAACGTAGGACGCGACAAAGAAGGCGTCGGCTTCCCGAATGATCGCGCGCGCCTCGTCATCGAGGGCGGGCAGTTCCTCAACCTCACCTTGAAACGAAGTCTCGGGCTGGCGTTCGAATGTAAAGTCGCGCAGCTGAATGTAACGCGGACAATTTCCAAAGCTCTGGTCGACATCGACGCGGAAACCGCCATCGATCGTCGAGACAAAGCCGTTCATACGGTTGCGGCGGCGTGTGTGCATCTCGATCCCGAGAAGACCGATCGGCAAGCCGTCCGCCAGTCCTTCGCTTGCCGGGTCGCTGGGATCTCGGCTTGCGAGGATGTCTAGGATGGCAGGCGAAGGCGACGACATGAACCCCGGCTGGCCTTCGATAACGGTCGCCCAGGCGTCACCTGCTTGATCGACGCTCCCGAGAACGATGAAGGGGAGTTGGGCGTAGAAGTCACGGTGCTGGTCCGGCATGAAATCGCGAACGACACGCTGGCCGACGGAGGCCATGCGTTCCTTTACGCCGAGCTTTTCCTGAATAAAGGTCTCGCCTTCATGCCACGTCGGCAATCTTGTAAGCTTCACGGACATCTCTGTTCTCCAGAAAAAGAGGCGAAGAGCGTGCGAGGTGCCGCACGCCCTGTCCAGGCTCAGGCGGCAAGACCGGCCGGCGTTTTGACGAAATCGACGAAGCCCGGAAGTTGCTCGACCCGGCGCAGCAGGGCATTCACGGACGGATAGGCGCTGAGGTCGACGTTGCCCTCTGGGGCCCGTGCGACATAGCTGTAGACCGCGACGTCGGCGATGGTCGGACGGTTGCCCACCAGCCATTCGCGCCCTTGCAGATGGCTCTCGATCCGGCCAAGGATGGTATGTGCCCGGCCGATAACTTCTTCTGGGTTGAACTTGGCGCCGAAGACCGTCACCAGACGCGCAGCTGCCGGACCGTAAGCAATTTCACCGGCTGCAACCGAGAGCCAGCGCTGAACGTCGGCGGCCCCTTTTGCATCTTCCGGGAGCCATTCCGTCTTGCCCGACTTCTTGGCGAGGTAGACCAGGATCGCGTTGGAATCGGAAATGAAGACATCGCCATCCGCCAGCACCGGGACCTGCCCGAAGGGGTTCATCTTAAGGAAGTCGGGCTGCTTGTGGGCGCCAGATTTCAGATCGACTTCGACCAGCTCGTGGGGGAGCCCGACCAGAGAAAGGAAGAGCCGGGCGCGGTGCGCGTGACCTGACAGCGGGTGGTGATAAAGTTTCATGTGATCGCTCCTGATTGAAGGCCGGGCTCGTTCCCGATCCGTGAACACAGGATGCAATGCGCAACCGCGCGGCTGAATACTCATGTTCGGCACTGGACTGTTACGCTGAGCGGAATAGTTCGGTAGCGCCAGGATGAAAGGTGAACTTCGCATCCATCCCGTCGGGCGATCTCCCAAGCTGAACAGCGGCTCACATCGTTCCGGTTGTCCGCAGTTCCTTTATCAAGTCGACGAGCTGGCGAAGCTTCGCCGGCAGATTGCGCCTTCCGGGGTAGTAGAGACATAAGCCGGGATAAGGCGGGGTCCAGTCAGCAAGAACCTGCTCCAGCTTACCGGCAGCAAGATCATCTTCGACCTGCCACTCACTCAGGTAGGCTAGCCCCGCCCCCTCACGCGCGGCCCGGAGCATCAGATCGCTATCGTCGAGCACGAGCCTGCCGGGAACGTCGAGCGCGAAGCTCTCGCCTCGCCGCTCGAACTCCCAGCGATAGATGGTTCCGCTCGCCATTCGTGCACGAATGCACAAGTGGTTTTGGAGCTCTGCCGGGACCTCCGGCTTTCCATAGCGGCGGAAGTAATCGGTCGACCCGACAATGGCCGGTCGGATGCTGTCGCCGATCGGGACGACCACCATGTCGGGAGGAACGGCTTCTCGGATCCTGATCCCGGCGTCAAAACCCTTTGCGTTGACATCGACCAGCGCACCCTCCGTGACGATCTCCACCCCCATCTGCGGGTTCCGGCGCATGTACTCCAGGATCAACGGTGTCAGGATCATCCGCGTTGCGCCGACGGATGTATTGATCCGCAAGGTGCCCGTGGCTTCTGCCCGATGTTCATCGATATGCTCGACGGCGTTGCGGATCGCCTCTAGCGCCGGTCCGACGCTTGCGACGAACTGCTCTCCCGCGGCTGAAAGGACCACGCTCCGGGTCGAGCGGTTGAAAAGCCTGACGCCCATGCGGGTCTCCAGCGCAGCGATCTGCTGGCTCAGCGACGACGACGATATTCCGAGCTCCCGCGCCGCGGCCCGGAACCCGCCTCGAGACGAGACGGCAAGGACAGCCTCAAGTTCAGCAAGTGAGCCGCGCATCATTGTCCGTAATCTCCTATCAGGCTGGGCATATTTGACCTCCTTATCAGGACAGGGTCGAAGTGCCAGATATGACAGAACAGCAAAAGGAGTTTGAGATGCCCATCATCGACAAGATTTATATCGACGGAGGCTTCGTCACACCGAAGGGATCGGAGACCGCCAATCTTTACAATCCGTCGACAGAGGAGAAGATCGGCACAGTCCGGCTTGGCGGCATCGAAGATGCACGTGAGGCTGTCGCCGCCGCGAAACGTGCCTTCCCGGCGTTCTCACGGACGACGAAGGCCGAGCGTATCGAGATGCTTAAGCGTTTGAACGCAGCCGTCGCGGCGCACACCTCCGACCTAACGGAAGCGATGGCACTCGAATATGGTGCTCCTCAGACCGTTACCCGGTTCGCTATTCCCCACGCTGCTTCAAGCTTTCTGACCATGGCGAAGGTTCTGGAGGATTATGAATTCGAGCGACAGATGGGCCGCGCCCGCGTCCTCATGCAGCCCTCTGGCGTTGCCGCCGCCATCACGCCTTGGAACAGCAATATCGGCTTCATAACCTCAAAGCTTGCGACCGCCATCGCCGCCGGCACGACCATCGTCATCAAGCCCAGCGAGATGAGCGCGATACAGACGCAGATCCTCACCGAGTGCCTTCATGAAGCGGGTTTGCCGAAGGGTGTATTCAACATCGTCAACGGGCTCGGCAATGTCGTCGGCGCAGAGCTCAGCCGGCATCCTGATATCGCGAAGGTGACGTTCACCGGCTCTACCGCGGTTGGCAGGGAAATCATGCGCAACGCGGCCGACACCTTCAAGCGCGTGACGCTGGAACTCGGCGGCAAAGGCCCGAACATCATTCTCGACGATACCGGCCTGGACGCGACTATTCCCGCCGTACTGCGGATGGGGTTCATCAACAGCGGCCAGGCCTGCATTGCCGGCACCCGAATTCTGGTTCCCAGCCATCGGCTCGACGACGTTTTGGCCAGGCTGAAGCAAGAGATCGAGACATTCAAGATCGGCGCCCCCGACGATCCGGACGCAATGATCGGACCGATGGTTAGTCAAAAGCAGTACGACCGGGTCCAGTCCTATATCGAGCTGGGGACACGACAGGGCGCCTGCCTCCTGACGGGTGGTCTCGGACGGCCTGCCGGATTGGAGCGAGGCTGGTTCACGAAGCCAACCATATTCACTCACGTCAACAACCAGATGCGTATCGCGCGCGAGGAGATATTCGGGCCGGTCCTGTCGGTAATCAGTTATCGAGACGAGGACCAAGCCGTGTCCATCGCCAACGACACGCCGTATGGACTTCAGGCCTACCTGCATGGCACCGATGTCGCGCGCATGCAGGCGCTTGCGGATCGCCTGGAGTCCGGCCGCGTCGTCGTCAACGGCGCCCCCCATGAACCTCTCGCTCCTTTTGGTGGGTTCAAGCAGTCGGGTATCGGTCGCGAGTATGGCGTGTTCGGCCTCGAGGCGTTCCTGGAGCCGAAAGCCGTCATCGCCTCATAAGCTAGCTTGATGGGATCGCATCACGCGTTCTGGATTCGGAGGAGAATCTTACCGACAGCTTTCCCGCTCTCCTGCAACTCGTGTGCCTCGGCCACTTCGTCAAGCGCATATGTCTTCGCGATCAGCGGAGCATATACCCCCGATGCGGCACAGGCCGAAACCTCATCGGCTGCCTGCCTCATCGCGGATTCCGGCATGGTGTAGACATAGACGAAACGGAACGAGAAGCCGCCCAGCAGCGCCGGGAAGAACGGAATCGTCAGCTTCGCATCTGGCGATTCCGTCGAATAGGCCGACACGACACCGTCGCGGGCGAGAGAGGCGATTGCTACGTCGATGTTGGCGGAGATATCGACGTCTACGATGCGATCGACGCCATTGCCGCCGGTGGCTGATCGGACGGCCGCAGCGACATTTTCCTCGCGCCTGTTGACGACAAGATCGGCGCCCGCCGCACGCGCGACCTCCGCTTGCTGCTCACGGCTCACCGTCGCCGCCACCCATGCCCCCGCCCACTTCGCAAGAAGGATCGCTGCATTGCCGACGGCGCCTGCTCCTCCTTGGACGAGGACTCGCTTGCCGCGCAGGTCTCCGTCGGCGAAGAGGCAGCGATGCGCTGTCATCGCTGGAACGCCGAGCGCCGCTGCGATCTCGAAGGATGCGTTGTCGGCCAGCCTGACGGCCTGCACGGAGGGCACGACGACAAATTCCGCCGCAGTACCGAACGCACGACCCCATTGGCCCATGTAGATCCAGACGCGCTCGCCGACGCGCGACAGATGCACGCCGGGACCGACGGCGTCGATGACGCCCGCGCCGTCCTGATGCGGCACGATCCGTGGAAACGGCATGGCCTTGCCGCCAAATCCGGTTCTCGTCTTGATGTCGGAGGGATTGATGCCTGACGCGACCACCCTCACCCGGACCTCTCCCGCTCCCGGCTGCGGATCGGGGAGCTCGCCGACGGCGAGCACCTCCTTTGCAGGGCCTTGTCGGTCGTAGAAAGCAGCTCGCATGACGCACCTCTGAATATACTGCTTCCAACTGACGCGACACAGGCGAACTTGCAAGTAGGCAACAATTTTGCCTATAGGTATAGAAAATACACTATTGGAGCATGTAATGACTTCTGGCCAGAAGTGCCCTGTCGAAACCACCGTCGACGTTACGGGGGGAAAATGGAAGCCAATGATCATTTACCGGCTGCTGGACGGGCCGCGACGGTTCGGCGAGTTGCGCCGGCTTGTCGGTGACCCGAGCCAGCGTTCGCTGACGATGCAGCTCCGCGAACTCGAAGCCGACGGGATCGTCGCCCGCGAAGTCTTCGCAGAGGTTCCGCCGCGCGTTGAATACTCTCTGACGCCCTTCGGGCAGACTCTGGCACCCGTGCTGATAGCCATGCGCGACTGGGGCGTCGCGTTCCAGGAGCGGCGCTCGGCCACGTAATACTAGCCTTCGTTGCTCTAGCCAGCCACCGCGTTTGCGGAGAACCTCTCGACGAAGAAGTCGATCAGAACCCGGACCTTCCGCGACACGTGTGACCCAGGCGGGCGCACGATGTAGACCCCAATTTTCGGCAGGCTGTAGTCCGTCATGATCGGCACAAGGGTTCCGGCTTCCAGGTAATTCTGAGCGATCACCACGGGTAGCGCTGCCACGCCCAGCCCCGCCGCCGTCCCTTCGGCGATGCCCGCAGCGCTGTCGGCCTTGAACCGTCCCTGAGCGCTGACGACCACGGTCCGGGTGCCGTCGGAAACCCTCCAGCTTTCGGTCCCCTGCAAGATGGCCTGATGGTCGAGAAGATCTGACGGCTTCTGTGGAACGCCGTGGACACGCAGATACTCCGGGTTTGCAAAAAGGCCTGCCGCAAAGGTGCCAATCTTGCGCGCGGTCAGGTTCGAATCCTGCAGGTAGCCGACGCGGATGCCGCAGTCGAAGCCTTCCGCCACCAGATCGACGTAGCGGTCGCTGTAATGCGCGTGGAGCTGCAGGAGCGGATGCAGGCGGGCGAGCTCGGCCAGTGCCGGGGCGAAGTGCCCAGGACCGAAGGACGAGGGGACCGCCACGCGAAGGCGTCCTCGCAGCTCTCCGGTTGGAAGCATCTCCTCGCGCGCCACGTCCATTTCCAGACACATGCGGGCGGCGTGCTCTCGGAAGGAGACCCCAGCTTCGGTGAGGGATGCACCTCTGGTGGTGCGCGCCAGAAGCTGGACGCCAAGCTCGCTTTCAAGCCGGACAAGCCGTCGACTGACGATCGACTTCGGCAGGCCGAGACGCCGAGCGGCCACCGTGATGCCGCCCCCGTCCGCCACCTCCACGAAGGTCTGCATGTCCTCGAAGCTGATCATCCCGGTGTTCCATTTTTCGTTCTATAGAGTGGCTCATCGTAGAGCTACTGTGCCGATGATCGCAACGCTAAATTCCAGTCATCGAGCGGATCGAAACCAACTTCACCAACAGCCGCCGAGCAAAGAAAAGGAACACGAAAATGCATAAGGACGTATTTACCCCCGAGAATTCAGCAATGCTGCTGATCGACCACCAGATCGGCACCATGGCCTGGACGCACTCGCACGACATCAACCTGGTCAAGCAGAACGCGCTGAAACTTGCTCGCATCGCCAAGGCCGCCAATATCCCGACGATTCTCACCTCCAGCATGGAAGACCAGATCCAAGGCCCGCTGCTGCCGGAACTCGAAGCAATCCTGCCCGAAGCGTTCGAAGCCCGCATCAAGCGTCCCGGCATCGTCAACGCCATGCACCACGACGGCTTCAATAAGGCGGTCAAAGCGACCGGTCGCAAGAAGCTGTTCGTTGCCGGCGTGACGACTGAGATCTGCGTCACCTTTCCGGTCCTGCAGATGCTCGACGAAGGTTACGAGGTCCAGGTCTCGGCAGACGCGTCGGCTTCCTACACCAAATACGGCGACGACATTGCATTGCGCCGCATGGAGAAGGCCGGCGCAATCATTACAACCGTTGACCAGATCATTTCCGAGCTTGCCGTCGACTGGACGAGCCCGCTCGGTCAGAAGCTGGTCGGCATCCTGAACTACCATTGAGCACGACAAGCGCGTTCGGCGCGGGCAATAGAGCCCGCGCACGAATGAAAGGAGCACAACAATGACCATTACCAAGATTGCCGCCGGCCGCGTACGCGGCGACTTCAGTCAAGGCTTCGGCGTCGAGATCCTATATCCGGGGCTGGCGCTGACTTCGGACGACAGTGGTATCGGCCCGATCGGCAGGATCGATCGCGCCGAGATGCAGCCGGGTCATCTCATGGCATGCACCCGCACAAGGACGACGAAATCCTGACCTATATTCGCGGCGGCGAGATGCTCCATCGCGACACGGTGGGAAACGAAAAGACGCTCGGCAAGACCCACTTCATGATGATGAACGCCGGGCATACCTTTCAGCATGAAGAGCTGATGCTCGGTGATCGTCCGGTGCGCGCGCTGCAGATATTTCTGCGACCGAACGCTCCCGATCTGGAGCCGATGGTACAGTTCCATGAGTTCCCGGAGGAAGACAGCGTCGATAGCTGGCGGCTCATCGCCGGACCGAGCGCTGCACCGTTGAAGGTCAGATCTGACGTCCGCGTCTTTGACGCCCGTATCGCTGAAGGGGTCCATCTGCGGCTGCCAGCCGAGGAAACTGGAAGAAACACCTTACTCTACGTCTACAGTGGAAAGGTCGCCATCGCGGGCGAGGTTATATCGGAAGGGCAAAGCGTATTTTCGACCGGTGCATATGACGATCTTACCGCATGGGCTGAATCAGACGTCTTGCTGTTCTCGATGGATCCTGCGGCGGAGGTTTACCGAGGTGGCATGTTCAGTGGGAACCAGAGGCGCCGCGCCTAGAGATGCAGGCGTCGATCACTCCTCGCTTGCCGGCCTCGGCGTCATCTCGATCACCACCCCAAGGTCGCACGGCGTCATCGTTCTGGTCAATATTCACGTTAAGGCTCTGGGCTTAGGCTCTTGATGGGATGTGAACCTTCGACCCCTGCAATTAGCCGCCCCGCGAAGCTTAAGTCTATGAACTCAGCGGCAAGTGTCCTCTTATTCGGCAGCCGCTTTAGACACGTTCTTCCGGCCTTCCCACTCTTGTGGCGTCAGCGTCTTGATATCGAACTGGTCACGTGTGCGGGCATAGGTGTGCCCGCCCATGCGGCCGACGGCATCCATCATCTGCTGGTCGATATGCAGGTTCGAAGCATTCACCGCATCGCTGCGGACAAAGACGCCGACGACCTCGCCGAGGATGATCTCGCGGGCCGGGCCGACCTGCAGGGTCGTGTGGCGGCGGCATTCCAAGGCGGCCGGGGCTGCCAGGATGCGCGGGCTGCGCACCATCTGGCCGGGCACGGTTGCGAGGCCTGCCTCCTCCATCTCATCGACTTCGGGGCCGAACTTGATGGCGCAGACCTCCATCTGGTCGACGAGCGCATTGTCGCAGATATGGACGGTGAATTCGCCGGTCTCGCGGATGTTGCGTGCCGTGTCCTTGAAGCGCATGTCCGAATAGTTCTCGACGCCGATGGCAACGATCGCGGGATCGTGGGTGAGGACGTTGAAGAAGCTGAATGGGCCGGCGTTCGGCTGGCCTTGCCTGTTGATCGTCGTCACCAACGCGATCGGCCGCGGGATCACCGTGCCGATCAGGATCTTGTAGCGCTCGCGCTCATTGAGGCTGGAAAAGTCGAAATGGGTATGATCGTACATATCAGGCCTCGGCAGCGATGCGGTGGGTTTCAAGCGGGGTGTGGCGGGAGAGGTTCTCGAACCCGTCCTTGGTGACGACATACATGTCGCCGACATTGCAGCCGGCCGACAGCGGCTCCAGCCATTGCGTATGGAGCACGAAGACCATGCCCTCCTCCATCCGGTCGTAATTGTGGGAGGAAATGTTGAAGCTGTTCTGGCCGCCGGCCATGCCCACCGAGTGGCCGAGATTGGGGTTATGCGGCCCATGGGTCGCCGGGTAGACATGCATCAGCTTGCGGCCCTGTGCCTCCCAGTCGATGTTCTTCACATATTGGCGCGGGATGAGGCGGGCGCTCCCGTCGTCCATCGGCGCCCAGTTGTAGGGCATGCTGCGTGCTTCCGGCGAGATCAGCATGCCGCGCTCGATCATCGGCTCGAAGGCAGCGTTGTTGACGTCACGCACCAGGGCGCCGGGGCGGATCAGCTTCTCGGCGCGCTTGACGCCTTCGGTGCAGGCTTCAAGCACCTCTTCCTGTCGCTTGGTGATCCCACCGACGGCGATCATGCGGGCGGTCTGGGCGGTATATCCACGATAGGTGACGTTGGAGACGTAAAGATTGATCAAGTCGCCGGGCCGCACGACATGGCCGTATGGCTTGCCGCAATGGGTGCCGAACTCGTTGATGCCGATCTGGTAGCCGTCGCCGGTTTCGCCACCATAGGTGAGCTGCGCCTGCGTGAAAGCGGCATAGATTTCATGGTCGGTCACGCCGGGTTTTGCCACATGATAGGCCGCCTGGGTGGCGATGCTGATGAGCTGGGCGGCGGCCCGGAATATGGTGATTTCGCGCGGCGAGCGGACCTTCTGCATCCGGTCGAGAATGGCATTGTCGGCGACGAACTTGGTCTTCGGCATCAGTTCATCGAGTGCCGCCCAGAAGGTCAGCGACGTCCGGTCGCCGATGCGGCCGACCTGGACTTTCGCGAGCCCCATGCTGGCCAGAAGTTCGGCGCATTTCTCGGCCGTCTTGACGACGCTGTCGCCCGGGCGGTCGGCATATTCGCGACCGATCGGGCCGATCTGCCAGATATCCTCGACCAGAACAGGTTCACCGCCGGGCGGCAGAAGGACGGATTGGGTGAAGAAGGACAGAAGCGTCAGCGGCTTGTCGCTGTCTGTGGGGATGATCAGCACACCTTCGCGTATCCAGTCGCAGATGTAGCGCAGATAATGGTTGGAGGCATGGAACCAGCCGACGCTGCCGGTATGGACGATCAGCGCATCATGCCCGGCTTCCACGGCCTGCCGGCGGATGCGGCGCAGGCGATCCTCGAATTCCTCGGTCGGCAGGGGCAGCGGCGCATCGAAATCGAAATCCGGCTGGAAATCGGCGAGCAGCGATCCGACGCGATAGGAGCCTGACTGGCTCGAACTAATATTCATAGGTGTTTTCCTTCCCGATTATCAAAATTGGTCAGGCCTGCCGCGGCGCGAGAACGCGCCTTGCGACGAGCATGACGATCAGGGTGAGGCCGATGAGAATGCCCGAGATCGCGGCGACGCGAACGTCGAGCGATTCCTCGATCAGCGCGAACATGCGCAGCGGCAGAACGGTGGTCTCGGCATCGGCGAGGAAGAGCGAGATCGAGACATTGTCCAGCGACTGGATGAAGACCAGGAAGGCGCCGGCGAGAATGCCCGGCATCAGCAGCGGCAGCGTTACCCGACGAAGCGTGGTGAACCGGGACGCGCCCATGACGGTTGATGCCTCGGCGAGCGAAGGATTGAGTCCTTGCGCGACGACGGAGGCGGCGCGGTACATTAGCGGCCCGAAGACGACGACATGGCCGGCGACTGTCAGCCAGAGCGAGGGTTGCAGCCCGACGAAGTTGGCGACGATCAGCGCCGCCAGACCGTAGACCAGGCTTGGCAGCACCAGCGGCGACAGAAGCAGCGGCTCGATTGCGCCGACGGCCCCTTTGCGCATCCGGCTCATGCCGATCGTAGCGGGCACTGCAAAGAGCAGCGAACCGAGAACCGCGAGACCGGCGATCTTCAGCGAGTTGAAGGCCGCCGCATGTTCCGTCGCGGAGCGAACAGGATCGAGCAGTGCCTCGTACCAGCGAAGCGAGAAGCCGTCGGGTGGGTATTTCAGGGTCTGGCCCGAGGTGAAGGACATTGTCAGAGCAATGACGATCGGCGCCACCAGATAGATCACGGCGAAAGTGCCGAAACCGAAGACGAAGAGCTTGTAGAGCAGTCCGGGGATGGGGTTTTTGCGTCTATCAGCCATGGCCGACAAGTCTCCTGTGACGGGAAATCATGGTCATCGCGACGAGCAGGCAACCGGTGGACAGAAGCAGCACGACGGCGATCGCCGATGCCAGCGGCCAGTCGAACAGCGTGCCGACCTCGCGATAGATGAGCTGCGGAACATAGACGTTGCGCGCGCCGCCGATGACGGCCTGCGTGACGAAGGAACTGCTGGTGCTGGCAAAGACCAGAATCCAGCCGGCCAAAAGGCCTGGCAGCATCAGCGGGATCAGCACGGTCACGAAGATGCGCCACGGACCGGCACCGGAGACCTGCGCCGCCTCTGTATATTGCACCGGCGTACGCGACAGGATGGCGACCAGCGGTAGGATGATCAGCGGTAGATCGATCTGGCACATGGCCATGACGAGACCGAGTTCGGTGAACATCAAGCTGATCGGGCTACCGGTCAGGCCGAGCCCCATAAGCGCCACGCTGATCGGTCCCTGCCGCCCGAGGATAACAATCCAGGCGAAGGTGCGCACGACATTGCTGGTCAGCATCGGAACAAGCGTCAGGAAGATGATCACCTGCCGTGCCGTCTTGCCGCTGTGCCAGTAGAGCAGCGCGATCGGCACGCCGAGCAGCGTCGTGGCGAAAACCGTCTCTAGCCCCAGTCGCGCCGTGTTGACGAGAACGCGAAAATTGAACGCGTCCCCGAAGAACTGACCATAATTGGCCAGTGTCGGCCCTGCCGAGCCGGTAAAGCTATAGCCGACGAGAACGGCGAGCGGCGTCGCAAAGAACGCCACCGACAGCAGCAGCATCGGGATAACGTATGGAAAACCGCCCGCCTTCATCGGCTCGGCCTCAGCCCGCGACGAGCGCGTCGAACTGGCGGATCCAGTCGGCGCGGTTCTTGTTGATGGCAACCCAGTCCGGATAGACCATGTTGCCGAGCTGCTCGCGCGTCACACAGGCTTCGATCTCGGGCGTCAGGGCGACGTCCTTGTTGGTCGGGAACATCTCGGTCGGCGGCAGCTTCAGCTTGTCCTGCGCAGCCTTGGAGATGGCGGCGTCCATATAGGCATAGGCGGCGTCGAGGTTCTTCGCGCCCTTGGTCAGGTGGATGTTGACCGGAGCGGCCGGAGCGCCGGTTTCCGGAGCGACATATTCGGCCTTGAGACCCATCGACTTCAGGCGGGCGACGTTGCCGGTCGAGCACATGAAGACGGCGATTTCACCCTGCTGGAACAGCGTCATCTGGTGGTTGGTGCTATCGACGACGCCCTTCAGATGTTCAGGATGATCCTTGAACAGCTTGAAGACCGCGTCCATGTCGTTCGGGCCGGAGCCGAAGATCTTCGCCATTTCCGTATAGGCCATGACGGCCGTGTTGGAGCCGAAGCCGGTCCAGGAGACGAGGCCGCTATAGGCCTTGTTCTCGAACAGATCGCGATAGCCCTTCGGGCGCGGCACGAGGTCGGGATTGTAGGCGATGCCGTTGACCTCGATGGTAACCGTCGGGCCGTATTCACCCTGGAAGGCCGGATCGAGCATACCCCAGTTCTTCAGGCGGCTCGGATCGATCTTCTGGATGATGTCGTTGTCGATGGCGACGGCCATCTGACCGGGCGACATCAGCAGCGTGTCGTAAGGCGGGTTGCCGGGGCTCGCCATGACTTTGGCCAGCTGATCCTGCGCCATCGACGGGGCGATCGTCAGGCCGTAGCCGGCTTCCTTGACGAGCGGGCCGAGAACGCTGCGATAGCCGTCTTCCCAGTTGCCCGGAAAGGTCGCGGCAATCGCGGTTTCGCCTGCCGCTGCACGGGCAGCGAAGGGCATTGCGGAGGCTGCGGCGACGCCGGCAGCGAGAAGGCCGAAATGGCGGCGGGTCATTTTGAAGTCGTTCATGCTGTCACCTCTGTTGGTTGTTGTTGATGTCATTCCGTTGTTGGCATTCACTGGATGCTTTCCGGTTCAGCCGGAAATGCGTGACACCTGCGGGTGTCGATCTCTGCAAAGAGCTGGGCGCCGATATCGGGAATCGCCGTGCCGGGACCGCGAACCTCGGAGGCGCGCAGACCCGTGCCGTCATCAAGCACGAGGTCGTGGATCAGCGTCGGACCGAGCGGCACGGAAACGGTGACACGCGCGGCAAGCGCGTTCACGCCCGGCTGCGTCATCAGGCGGACCTCTTCGGGCCGGAAGGTGATGGTGACATCCGAGCCCGTGGTGAAGCTCAGGCGGCGCGGCAGGACAAGGTTTTCGCCACTCTTCAGAGCGATGACCGTGCTGCCTTCGCCGAGTTCGGCAACAGTGCCATGGAGAACATTGGTCTGGCCGATGAAGGTGTTGACGAACAGGGTCTTCGGCCTGTCGTAGACTGCCATCGGCGTGTCAATCTGCTCGACATTACCCTTGTTCATCAGCACCAGGCGGCTGGCGAGGCTCTGGGCCTCCTCCTGGTCGTGGGTGACAATCAGCGTGGTGATGCCCAGCGTCTTCTGCAGATGAAGGAGCTCGACCTGCAGATCGAAGCGCAACGCCCGGTCAAGAGCGCCGAAGGGTTCGTCGAGAAGCAGCAGCGACGGGCGGCCCGCGATAGCGCGAGCGACGGCGACGCGCTGCTGCTGCCCACCCGAGAGTTCGCGCGGCAGGCGGTTACCATAGCCATCGAGCCGGACGAGCGAGAGCATCTCCTCGACCCGCGCGTTTCGCTCCGCACGCGGTACTTTCTGGCAGGCGAGCGGATAGGCGATGTTTTCCGCAACTGTCAGATGCGGGAACAGGGCATAGTTCTGGAAGACCATTCCGATGCCGCGTGCGCGGGCGGAGACATTGGCGAGGTCGTCGTCGCCGAGCACGATGCGGCCCGCCTTCGGCTGAATGAGGCCGGCGACCGCCCTCAGCACCGTCGACTTGCCGCAGCCGCTCGGTCCCAGGAGCGCAACGATCTCGCCGGCCTCGATATCGAAGGATATGTCGCTAACGGCATTCTGGCCGCCATAGCTATGGGTAACGCCCCGAACACTGAGCCGCTTGCGATCGGTAGTCTTTGCGATGTCCAGCATGTGGCTTCCCTGATCTTGCGTGGTGGCAATGAGCGCTCCGACGCCGGAGCATGTTCATCGAAAGGGAATTGCAAGGGCCGTGCCAGACTCGAATGATGGCAACAGAGAAAAATTCAAGTAACTGATTATATGACGATTTTTACGATTTATAAAGTTTCGTAGCTTTCTTATTACGAACTTTCGACTTTAGTTTCGGAATTTTGTTTGTCTAAAGTTTTGCCATAGAGGTTTGATGTCGTGCAGAATTCTGCTCACTTATCGACCTGATGGCCGCCTCGCCAGGCGGGATGCAAGCGATCTCGCCGGCCATGATCCATCAGGAAAAGAACAGAGAGGAGGAAAAAGGCGAGGCTTGAGGCGGTTGTCGCCCAGAAAATCGACGCAAGGGCGTTTTTTTAATCATCCTTATTTCGAATGAATATGCGAAATAATATGCGAAACTTTGTTCGGAGAAACGCCAGAATGATTTATTCGTTCACATTCAATTGCTTGATGCCGCGAAGGTGGAACTGGCACGGCGATTGCTTGGAAGATCCCAGAAAATTCATGCATGCGAAATCGAAAAAGGGGATCCCATGAAGAACGTGCAGACAATCCTGAAGGCCGGCATCGCCACCGCGCTCGTTACTCTCATGGCGCTGTCCGCCCATGCCGCAGAAGGCGCTGCAGAGAAGATGGAAGGGGCTGAGGTTTCCAAACTCCCCGGCGTGGCGCTGACGCAGAAGCTGGCGGACAGCCTTCCGGCTACCATCAAGGCATCAGGCATACTGAAGGTCGCGACCGACCTGACCCCGCCGATCAGCTTCCACGACGATGACGGCAAGCTTGTCGGCATCGACGCCGATATCGCCGCAGCTCTCGGTATCATCCTGGGGCTCAATGTCCAGATGACGGATGTCGGCGCCGGCGCGGCCATCGTTCCCGCCATCCTGTCCAAACGCTTCGACATGACGATCTCCGGCATCAACGACGACGTGAAACTGGAAAAGCAGGTCGATGTCATCGACTACATGTATGACGCCACCACGATCATGACGATCAAGGACAATCCGCTCGGCATCAAGAGCATGGAAGACCTCTGCGGCAAGAAGGTCGCCGTTCCCGTCGGCACCTTCCAGGGCAAGATGGTTGAGGCCGCCTCTGCAAAATGCAAGACACCGATCGACATCATGGCGATCCCGAAGATGCCTGATGTGCTGCAGGCGGTGCGCACCGGTCGCGCCGATGCCACCGTCAACGGCTATGCGACCAGCGTTTACACGACCGAACACCAGACCGGCAACGGCAAGGGGCTGCAGGCGCTTCCGAAAATCCGTCTCGCCGTCGGCTATCTCGGCATGCTGATATCTAAGGACAATCCGGAGCTCCGTGACACCGTCGTCGCCGCCCTGCAGCAGATGGTGGACAGCGGCGCCTACGAGACGATCATGAAAAAGTGGAGCCTCGGCCCGCTCGCGGTGAAGACCGTCAAGGTCAACGACGCCGCAAGCATGCCCGCGGAGTAAACCTCATGGCACTGTTCTCCGCACAGACAACGACAATGAGCCTGCCGCCACCGGCCATGCGGTCGATCAAGTGGGGACAGTTCGCAACCGGTGCCAGCGCGATCCTCGCGCTGGTGCTCCTCGGCAGCGTCCTCGCGCAAAGCCAGAGCGTGCAGTGGTCGGAAATCCCGCGCTATCTCGTGCACCCCCAGATCCTGCGCGGCGTGCTGCTGACCCTGGAACTGACGGCTGGCGCCATGGTCTTCGGCATTGGGCTCGGCTGCCTTCTTGCCGTGATGGCAACGTCGACAAACATCGTTCTGAAAGCGATTGCCGCAGGCTTCGTCTGGTGGTTTCGCGGCGTGCCGCTGATCGTCCAGATCTTCCTCTGGTTCAACATCGCGCTCTTCATCCCGCAGGTCGGGGTGGGCCACTACAGCATCTCGATCAACGATCTCGTTACACCTGCGCTGGCGGGCTTCCTGGCGCTCGGGCTGCATGAAGCCGCCAACATGTCGGAGATCATCCGCAGCGGGCTTCTTGCCATCGACCGCGGGCAGCGCGAGGCGGCGACGGCACTCGGATTGAAGCCCCGGCAGACATTCCGCACCGTCATCCTGCCGCAGGCGGCACGCCTGATCTTGCCCCCGACCGGCAACCAGGCGATCGGCATGCTGAAAGCCAGCGCCATCGTCTCCGTCATCGGTATGCAGGATCTGCTGACACAGGCGCAGGTCATCTACGCCCGCAACTTCCTGGTGATCGAACTGCTGTTCGTCGCCTCCGTCTGGTACCTCGCGATCACCACAGTGGCGTCGATCGGCCAGCATTACCTCGAGAAGAGCCTCCAGCCGAAATGCCGCAACGGCGCCGACAAGTCCCGCACCACGAAACGCGCCTGAGCGCCAACCAATAACCAAGGGCCTCGCCAGAGCAGCGAGGCCTGCAAGGAAACCACAAGGAGCATGACGTGAAGCTTGGCATCGACAATATCAAACTGCCAGAATCGAGGAAGCGCGGTCCTCTCGGCAGCCTGGACCTCGTCAAGGAGCTCGGCCTTTCCGGCATCTTCTTCTCCACCGCGCTGGACATGAGCCCGACGCTCGACATCGGCGAGTTGCGCGACATCCGGGCGAAGGCCGACGAGCTCGGCCTCTATCTCGAAAGCGGCGTCGGCAAGATCAACCCCTACTGCAGCGCCGAGGAACCTGCCCTTCGCGCCGCCGGCGATGGCGACATCATCGCCGGCTTCACGCGGATGATCGAGGCGAGCGCCGCCATCGGTTGCTTCGAACTCTGGGTCGCGCCCGGCAACTTCAAGTCCGAATATCGTGGCCGTCTCGCCAACGACCGCTTCCGCACCGACATTACCTGGGAAGACCAGCTGATCGGCATCGAGAAGGTGCTGCAGAAGCTTGCGCCCGTCGCCCGCGCCCATGGCGCGCACCTGAACATCGAGACCCATGACGAGATCACCTCCTTCGAGATCCTCAGGGTGATCGAGAAGGTCGGCGCTGACTGCGTCGGCGCTGTCTTCGACACCGCTAATGGCCTGCAACGCGCCGAGCATCCGGTCTTTGCAGCCAAACGCCTCGCCCCCTATGTCCGCCAGACGCATATCAAGGACGCCTATGTCGGCCGCGCTCCCGGCGGCCTCGACTTCCAGACCCGCCCCGTTGGCGGCGGCATCGTCGATTTCGAAACGATCCTGCCGATCCTTGCCGAAGCAAACCCCGCGCTCAACCTCTCGCTGGAGGTCGCAGCCTCCGTCGCCGACAAGCCGCGCAAGGCCAACCCGCGACAGTGCATCGAAATCGACGACCCGATCTGGCGCGCCGGCCATCCCGATCTCACGGCCGAAGAACTCGACGCGTACATGGCCCTGGTGGATGCCTATGAGACGCGCGTCGCATCCGGCGAAATCCCGGACTGGGAGACCTACGAAGCCAGCCAGTACGGCTATCCGACCTACGAGTACCAGTCCTACGGCTTCGACCAGGCAATCGCCTTCATCAAACAGTCGGCACGACACATCGAGACGATCTGCAAGAACAATGGGATTGCCCTGACCCCGGTGGCAACGAACCGCAAGGCTGCCTAGCCGTGAGCGTGACGCTGGCGGCGTCCGGCCGCCAGCGTCACGCTTGGATCTAGCAACATCGAGTTGCGCACGAACTTTCTTATGGAAAAAATTACAGCATGCCGTTATCGATCCGATCAATGCGGTTTGCGAGGGCGCGAACTCCTAGAGGGTATTATGAAGAAAACGCGTCGACAAAACTTGAAAGCTGCCCCTGCCACCAATGGCACGGCCGATACTGCCGATCATGACGATGTCTCCGAGCGCATCCGTAATACACTGGCGGCGGCGATCGGAGAAGGCGCGCTGAAGCCGGGCACCAAGATCCTTGAAGAGGCGATCGCCGAGCATTTCGGCGTGAGCCGTACCGTCGTCCGCGGCGCGCTCGGCGTGCTCGAAAGCGACCATCTGCTGGAACGCAAGCGGAACCGCGGCACCTTTGTCGCCGAACCGAGCATCGAGCAGGCCAAGAACCTCTTCGAGGCGCGCCGCAAATTGGAAAGTATGCTGCTCGAACTCGTCATCCTCCGCGCCACATCCGACGAACTGGATGCGCTGGAGCGGTTGACGGACGAGGAAGAACACATCCATCACCACGGTGACGAGAAGTCGAAGACTGTTCTATCGGGGAAATTCCACATCGTCCTCGCCGATCTCGCCGGCAACCCGGTGCTGACGGAAATGCTCTCCAAGATCGTCGCGCGCCTTTCACTCGTCATGGCTCTCTATGAGGAGGACCGCAAGGACGACTGCGGCGCCGATCACCACCGCATGATCGTGAAGGCACTGAAGGCGAAGGACCTCAGGAAGGCACAGGACCTGATGGATCACCATCTTGCCGACATCGAGGGACGGGTGCGGCTGACTGAGGGACAAGGCGATCGGCACACGTTTATGGCTGTGCTGGAGAACTTTTCATAGCACTTTGAACTTAGCCTTTGCGTGAAACAGCCCCCACTCTCCTGCCGTCGGCGATAATTTAAGCTCTTGAACGGAATTGAACTCGCGGCCCTATTTGAGGTCGAGACCTTCTGCGGAAAATTCAGCAAGTTAGGAGCGAGATCGAATGCATTCAACCGAAATTATTGATGAGTTCCGCCTATGGGTTCAGCGCGTTATTGAGGTCATGCAATGAGACCATCAGCATCATGGGATCGGAAGGAGAAGACAGGAAGCCGACGGCCTCATAGAAGGCTCGTGCGTCATCTGAAATCGCATGAACGAGCATGCCTCGAATGCCAAGTACCTCAGCGGCATTGAGCAGGCGCAGGCCCGCGTCGCGCACCAATGCTCTGCCGATACCGCGCCCTTGGTAGGATTGATCAATCGCGAGGCGACCAAGCACAGCGACCGGAATTGGATCTGGCATATTGCGCCGGAAACGGCCAGGCGCTTCCGGTTGTTTGACGGCGCCGGAGGCGAGCGCGTAATAGGCGATGACGCGGCTCTCCTCGCACACCACAAAAGTTCGTGATGCTCCGCTCGCTTGATTGGAGCGGGCGCGGCGTCGCAGCCAGTCGTCCAGTTCACGGGCGCCGGAATTAAACTCGGCTAGCTGATGATGATCGGCCAGGGGTGCCGGTGCGCTGAGGGTCACGCCTCATCCCACGGTGCTTTGGTCGACATGGTGCGCGCCAGACGCTCATTGGGTTGCGTGGGTGCATCGAGCCGGGCAAGATATTCAGCATAGATTTCGGGGCTTACCGTGAAGATAGTGCGGTCGAGCAGCACTTCCTCTGCTCGACGCTCGGACGCCTCCAGCATGAAATCCGTTCGCGTCTTACCAAGCAACTCAGCGGCGCGATCGATCAAGTTGCGGGTCGCAGGCTTGATGCGCATATTCAATGGTACGCTTGCGTCCGAGCTTTTGTTCGGATGTGAGGTCGGCATGGCAAACTCCTGTTTGCACCCCATATAGCGTAACGACATCATCTTTACAAGAGCCGTAAAGACCCTGTCATTACGCTTTTCAGACAATTCAATTTAGCAGCATAACTCATCTAAATTCTTGAGCGGTGTTCAAACCTACGATCACTCACAGCACACTTTCCGCACATAGGTATTGCCGATCGTCACCATCGAGTCCTTGGCAATAAGGCCATGACCTTCAAGAGCTGTGGAAACATCCTTGGCGTCCTGTTCGGCGTAGACGTCCTTCAAGGTAACGGCAAACCAGCCGTTAGCGGCAAGATGGGCGGATAGCGGAACCGGCGACTTCCTGACGAAAGCTTCCGCCTCCGGAAGCGAGCTGAAGCTCCCTACCTGGACATACCTGCCCTCACCAGCATCTTCCTCGAACTGCGCTACGTGAACCCAGGTATAATGCATGAAGCCAACTCTGCCCGCGACCGCGACCCGGTACCAATCACCACGTACTTCGAGGATTTGTACCGCGGCGCCGTTGCGCGCCTCACCGACGTCCTTTGCGTCCGGATTTCCCATTATCTTGATCGGCGCCCGCCCCTTCGGATGACGAACCCAACCGTCGCGGGCGATTGGGACCTCCAGCGAAGGCTCCGCCTTCGCTTGCACGCCGGAGGGCGTCTGTGGCGCTGCGCTTGGGCTGTCAGGAATAGCTTCCGACGCGGCCAACCGCGCTGCGTTCGGCGTAGTAACCCTGAATTTGGCCATCTCGCTGCCGGACAGGTAGCGGATGTCGTTGCTGTCATACGAAAGCGATAGCTGGAGGAGACCAGGATCGACGCCCATCTCGGACATATAGCCGATTATCTCCGCCGTCGTCTGTTGCACGGCCGAGACCGCGTCCTCGACCTGGACGCCGGTGCTGTCGCTGAAGGAGGATTTGTGAACACCTATCGATCCGGGCTCGGCAAAGCGGCTTGCGCCACCGAGAAAGGCGAGCGAGCAGGCTGAAGCGCATTCGAACTTGCGAGACTGAACCGTCGAGAGTCCGAGTGATCGGATCAGTCTCCCTAGCTCTATAGCCTTCGCGACGTTGCCGCCAGGGCTGTCGAACCCAACTGCAAACAGGTGTTCGCGGGCGGCTAGGTCTCGAAACTGCGAGAGATCGTCGGAGTATTCAAACGCGCCGGAGATGATGGCAAATTTGCTGCCGGTGTCCGTCTGATGCACATCATAAGCAAGCTTTGCCTCGGTGCTCGCGGCAGCAAAACAGATGGAAATTGCGATCAACGCGACCGGAAAGCGGACAGACATGCGGCGAACCCTAACGACGGCAAAAGAAAGCCATAGTCGCGCGTTGGTCGCAAGTGCTCGAAACGGTTTCGATCAGAAAGGGTAAAAGTGCGCGGCGACGACGCGACGAGTCCCTACGACGTTTTCCGATTGAATTCTGCAACAAGTGTTGAAGCGGCCTGCGTTCGCGCGTCGAGCAGTGACATAGCCGCCGATCCGCGGTGTGTCGGTCAGCCAATGCTGCCATCGGCTTTGCGTCATCGCTCCTTCAAGGCCTCGGATGAGACTTCCGCAATCGGCGAAAACAGGTACTCCAGAATGCGCCGGCTTCCCGTCTTGATCTCGACAGAAACCGCCATGCCGGGGGACAGTGGCACCGCAGTGCCATCGACATTGATCCTGTCAGCGTTCGGCATCACCGTGATGGGAAACACGAGGTTCTGGACCCGCTGAGCGTTGCCGATCGGCATTGCGCTCTGCAACTGCTTGTCTGGCTGACCCTCAAGTTGTTGTGCATCCGGCTCCGGGATCGCATCGGTTGCAACCCGCGTGACCTTGCCTTCGATCACCCCATAGCGCGTGAACGGAAAGGCCTGAACCTTGATCACCGCCGGTTGGCCGGGCGCGACAAAGCCGATGTCCTGGTTGGGCAGGTAGGCCTCGATTTCCAGCACAGCGTTTTCCGGCACGACCCGCATCAGTTCCGAGCCCGCCGTGACCACCTGGCCGACGGTCGTGATGGCGGATGTCTGAACCGTCCCGTTGATCGGGCTTTTGATCGTCATGGCGTCCAGTTTCTTCTGGGCCCGGATGAGCTGCTGTTCCTGGTCGTCGATCTGCCGCGCGGCCTCCGTCTGCTTTTCGACGTTTTCGGCAATGAAGGTCTTGATCGCTTTCTCACCCTCGCTGGTCGCAACGGCAAGGGCAGCCGCCGCCTCGTCGGCCTGACCGATCTGCTCGGCGAGATCCGCCTCTGCACGCTGTTTGGACTCGATCGCATCGATCACGCCGGCGCGCGGACCAGCGCTTGACTCCATGAGTTGGGAGCGCATCGTCACACGATCATCCATCGTCGCGATCAGGTTCTTCTGGGCAGCGACCATCCGATTGAACCGGCCAAGCGAGGCGAGCTGCTGTTCTCTTTGCGAGGAGAGATTGGCAAGCGACGAGGCCAACTGTTCCAGAAATGAGCGAAACTGCACCTCCTCGCGGTGCCTGATCGGCTCGGGGATATCGTCGTCGAAGTCGAGCGGCATCGAGATAGCAGTAGGACTGTTCCAGATACCGGTGCTCTGCCACGCTTCGACCTGCGCTCTCGCGGCGATTCGCCTGACGACCTCCGCACGAAGCGATCGCAAGCTTGCGAGCAATGCGTCGACCTCTGCCCTTGCCTCCGTCGGATCGAGTTCGACAACGACGTCGCCGGCCTTGACCTTCGAACCGTTGGCGACCGGGATCGAGGCGGTCTTTCCCGTTTCCAGCGACTGAATGACCTTTACGCGCCCTGTCGGCTGCAGCTTCCCCTGCGCGGTCGCGACGATGTCAAACCGGCCAAAATAACTCCAGACGATCGCCAGGATCACGAAGACGGATATGAACCAGATCAGCGCCGCCCGGATCGGCGAGGCCGGCGTTTCGAGGATTTCGAGCGCGGCCGGCAGGAACTCCGTATGATCGCGCACCTTGCGCGGCGGCTTCTTCGGCACCTTTGGCGGACGGACGGCCTGGTTCATGGCTGGACCGGCGCCGTCTGCAATTGCCAGAGATGCGCATAGAGGCCGTTTTCGCGGACAAGCAACGTCTCATGCGTGCCTTCCTCGACGATACGGCCATCCTTCATGCCGATGATACGATCGCAATGGCGCACCGTCGCCAGCCGGTGGGCGATGATGATCACGGTGCGCCCGCGGACGATCTCACGCATATTGGCAAGGATGATCCGTTCGCTCTCGTAATCGAGCGCGCTGGTCGCCTCATCGAGAATGAGGATCGGCGGATTGGAGGCAAGGGCTCTCGCGATCGCCAGCCGTTGGCGCTGACCACCGGAGAGGTTGGCGCCACGCTCCTCGATGATGGTGTCATAACCACGCGGCAGCTTCGAGATGAATTCGTCGGCACCGGAAAGCCGGGCCATCTGCATGGCGGCCGCCCGCGACATTGCCGGATTGACCAGGCAGATATTGTCGTGGATCGTCCGGTTGAACAGCATGTTTTCCTGCAGGACAACGCCAATATTGGAGCGAAGCCAGGCGGGGTCGACCTGAGCGATATCCTGGCCGTCGACGAAGACCTGGCCGCTGTTCGGGATATAGAAGCGCTGCACCAGCTTGGTCAGCGTCGATTTGCCCGATCCCGACGGCCCCACGATGCCGATCACCTCGCCGGGGCGGACCGCAAAATTGATGTTCTTCAGGACATCCTGTCCCTCGGGCGTATAGCGGAAGTTCACGCCCTTGAAGGCAATGGCGCCTCTCGGCTTCGGCAGGCTGATTGCGACGGCAGGGCGCGGTTCGGCCGGTGCATTCAAAATATCCGACAGCCGATCGATCGAGACCTGCACCTGCTGGACGTCCTGCCAGAGCTGCGACAGCCGCAGGATCGGCTGGGAAACCTGGCCGGCGATCATGTTGAAAGCGACGAGCGCACCAACCGTCAGCTCGCCATCGATGACGGCCTGCGCGCCGAGGAAGAGAAGTGCGGCCGAGGTGATCTTGTTGACGTACTGGATGGCGTTCTGCCCCTTGGCCGCAAGCATGGTCGCGGCGAAGGAGGACTGGACATACGCGGCGAGCCGCTCTTCCCATTGCGCGGCCACGACCGGTTCGACTGCGGCAGCTTTCATGGTCTGGATGCCGACCACCGTTTCGACCAGCATCTGCTGGCTATAGGCGCCGCGCTCGAACTTTTCGTCGATGCGGTCCTTCAGGAGCGGACGGATCAGCACGCCGATGGCGATATAGACAGGGATCGAGGCCACGACGATCCACGCGAGCTTCGACGAATAGGAAAACAGGACCGCAATGAAGACGATGGTGAAGATGAGGTCGAGCCCGGAAAACAGGCCCTGGCCAGTAAGGAAGGCTCGGATCGTCTCCAGCTCGCGCACGCGAGCGATCGTCTGTCCGGTCGCCCTGGTCTCAAAGTAGCTCAAAGGCAGATTGAGCAGATGACGAAACAGCCGTCGCCCGAGCTCGACGTCGATCCTGTTCGTCGTATGCGACAGCGCATAGGTTCTGAGATATTGCAGCACGACGTCGAAGAGACCGACGGCCGCCAGTCCGACGACGAGCACGATCAGGGTCGAATAGCTGCGATGGGCAAGCACCTTGTCGACGACGACCTGGAAGAACAGCGGCGTGATCAGCGCAAAGATCTGCACGACCAATGAGGCGATCAGCACGTGACCGAAAGCGTGCCGGTAACGCCAGATGGCTGGCAGAAACCAGCGCAGACCGAAGCTTTTCGGAGAGGCGCCTGGCCCAGAGAACCGACGCTGGACGAGAATGAAGCGGCCATTAGTCTGGGCCAGCAACTCTTCGGCCGAAACAGTTCGTGCCGAGAAGGCAACCGGATCGACAAGCCGAAATGTCCCATCTCCCATTGGGCCGCCGAAGACGGCAAAGGAACCGTCTGCGAGCATGGCAATGGATGGCGCGGGAAGGTTAGCGAGCTTGCCGCCATCGCGGGCCTGCACGACGCGGGCCTTGAGGCCGAGGCTCTTGGCGGCGCGCAGCAGATCGTTCGATCCAGAAGAGCCTGTTACGGCCAGATCCCGGGCAATCGTGGCCGGTTGCGCGGCAATGCGGAAATAGCCCGCAATGGCACAAAGAGCCGCAAGCCCACTGTCGACGACTTCGACAGTGGGTTCATGTTCTGCGGGTTTGGATGTTTCGGGAACGGCGGGATCAGCGGTGATGATCACGGATGCCGTCCTGCGTGCCTTTAGGCAAGACGATGCACATCGATCGGACGTGCGTCGCCATCATGTAAACGATCCTCATAAGTCTCACGCAGCGACACCGTTGGTGTTCTTCTGCCAGGAGAGGCTTGCGTCCGCCACCAGATGGGTCTGACCGTTCGTGGTCTCGTAGCTGCTCGTGCCCGTGATCGCCGAACCGTCGTCGAAGGCCTGGCCTCCGGCCGGGTTCGGGATCAGGTTGACGAGCTTAATACCCGCCTCCGACATGGTTAGGAGTTCGCCGGCATCGCTCACGCCGTTCTGATTGCTGTCGCGCCAGATCCGGAACTCGCTCCAGCGGGCATCATTGGCATCGAGAACATTGTCGTGGTTCGTGTCGAAGACAAGACGGAGGCCGTCGAGGTCGGAGATGTCGGACGCGCCATCATTCTCAGGCCACAGTGCGAACGCCAACTCGCGTGCCTGATCGATGATCCCGTCAGGCCCGGCAGAGCCGTCAGCACCGAGATCGATCGCCAGGAAGCCATCATTAGGGCCAACCCATGCGGTCTTTTCGGTCAGCCCATCGCCGTCCCAGTCAAAGCCCACCGAGGAGGTTTCCGGTATCCCGAGCTGATCAAGGGGACGAAGATCGATGTGACTGTCGCCGTTGAGGTCCAGGAGGACGGGTGAGCTAGAGTTATGGCCGCCGGAAGCTTCGTAGGAGGCAATAACGTGCCCGTTCTTATCCCAACGCTTCCACCATTGCAGAGGCGAGTAAGGGGAGTTGGAGTCGTATTCATACTCCGTTCTGCCGCCATCGTCGTTGGTGTCATTGCGACTGGTAAGCCTTCCGTTCCTGTCGTAGTTCAAACTCGCTGTCGTCCATATCTCCTGGTTATTATAGTCGTTGTAGATCTTGTGCCATTTACTTGTGTCATCCATCCACTGCCATGTCAGGGAAAGATTGCCTGATGCAGTATAATAGTATTCCATACTACTCCAGTTATACGATCCGGTGTAATCGTAAGCGATATCTGTCCTGGATCCGTCGTCGTAGTAATTGCTTTGTTGCTGAGTCCTGCCCGCGCCGTCCTGAATGACCAGGTAATAGGACCACGACGCAGCGTTCGTTACGTCATAGACGTAGAACCGCGTATACCCGTTGTCGTATTGAATGGTCTGGTTCGTGAGACGACCGGCAGTATCATAGGAATACTGAATATTGGTCCATTCGGTGGCGTTTGCCGGATCATAACTCACGGAATAGCGGGTGCCGTTATCATTGGTCTGATTGACGGACTTCAACCGCCCCGCTGTGTCATACTGCTGCTCGACCTTGCTATACGTCTGCGCATTGAGCGGATCGTAGAACGTGGCTGATGTCAGCAACCCGCCCTTGGTTACGTTCGTGACGCTGAGCTGCTGGCCGCTGGCCCCATCGTAGGTCGTGGTCACAGAGCTACCGTCTGCCGCGACGACTGTCTGTGCGGTTTTGCGGCCAAGCGAATCCGTGGTGATGCTGGATGACAACGAGCCGAAAGCGTTAACCTGATCCACCGTCGTCTTCGTCAGCGCGCCGCTCGAGTTCAGATCGACCTTCGTCAGCGTGATCGAGCCATCCGCATGCGTCACCGACGTCTCGGTGTGATCATAGGTACCGTTATTGTCGGTATCCTTCGACAGCATCGTGACCACCCCGTCGGCGCTTGTCGAGATCGTTCCCTTTGCCTTGACCGTTCCGTTGGCATTGGTTTCGGTCACCGTCGTAACGACGGAGCCGTCCACCTGGATTGTCGACTGCATGATGGTCTCGAAGACACCATTGCCGTCATAATCGTATTTGGCGACCTTCGACCGACCATCGGCCGACGTCGTGGTTTCGATCCTGGCGGCAATCGCCTGGCTCCAATATACGGCGCCCGCCGTCAGATTGGAGACCTTTTGCGCCGTCGCATTGTTGGTGACCACGGACACCGAGGCGCCTGTCGGATCGACGGTAATGGTTTCGACCTGATCGACCGTTCCGTCGCCGTTGATATCCTTGGACGTCGTCTTCAGCCTGCCGTCGGCCGACGTCTGGATCGTCGTCTTCGCAGCCAAGGTGCCGGCCGGCAAATCGGTATCCGACATCACGATGATGCTGCTTCCATCCGCATTGGCAGTCACGTTCGTCACCCGTTGGCGATCGATCGTGCCGTTGCCGTCGAGATCCCAGGTGGTCGTCGTCTGCCGCCCGTCGGCGGATATGACGACAGTTGACTTTTCCTTGACCGTTCCATCGGCATTGAAGTCCGTCGTTACCGATGTCTGCATGCCGGAATTGGCCATGACCATCTCCTGATGCTGGTCGACAACTCCGTCGCCGTTACCGTCCCGGTCGATGGTGACAGTCGACTTATCGGCGCTGGTGAGCGTGACAATCTTCCCGATCAGCGTTCCGGCGCTGTCGGTCGTTGCGACGGTTTCGCGAACGGCGCCGTCGGCCAGTACCGTGGTCGTATCGGTGACGGTCTGGTTGCCAAAGCCCGGTCGCTCCTGGCTGGACGTCACTATTAGGCCGTTGGCACTGGTGGTGGTGATGGTCCTGGAGATCAGCGTACCATCGACCTTCTTGCTTTCCACCGTCCTCGTCTTCGTGCCATTGGCATTCAAGACCGTGACATCGGTTGCCGTCTGGCTATAGGAGCCGGCGCCCGTCGGATCAATCTGAGTGGTGACGGACAGTCCGTTGGCGCTCGTGGTGACAAGAGTGCGGCTGGTCAGCGTCGTGCCGGTCAAATAGCTGATCGTCTGGGTCTTCGAACCATTGGCGTTGAGGACCGTGACATCAGTCCGGCTCTTGTCGAACGTCGTGCCGCCTCCGGTGCCGGCGGTGTCCCACTTGGTAGTCACGGTCAGGCCGTCTCCCGATACTTCGGTCAACGTGATGCTCTTGGTGACGCCTGCGACGACATCCTTCGTCGTGGTCGCCTTGTTGCCATTGGCCTTTAAAACGGTGGTGCTGGTCGTCGTCTTGTCGACCGTGCCATTGCCGTCGTTGTCATATCCGATGGTCTGCGTCAGGCCGTCGGCAGTGGTTGTGACGGTTTTCGAATCCTTCAGCACATTACCGGCACCGAAATCGCTGAAAGTTTGGATCGTCGAACCACTGGTCTGCTTTGCCGTGACCGATTTCTTGTCAATATTGCCATCACCGTCGACATCGACGGTTACTGTGGTGGTCAGCCCATGGTCGGCGACCGCCGTAACGGTCTTGCTTTCCAGAGTCCCGCCCGCCTTGAAGTAGGACAATGTTTCCGTCGTGCCACCGTCGGCGTTGAGAACGGTGACATCGCTCATCGAGCGAATGGTCGCACCGCTGGCATCGGCCCAGCTCGTCGTCTTGCTCAACCCGTTGGCGTTGACATTGGCGGTCGTCCGCGAGATCAGCGCGTCGCCGACGCCTTTTTTGGTGATCGTTTCGGTGCGGCTGCCGTCGGCATTCAGCACCGTGACATCGGTCGTGACCAGTTCAAAAATGCCGTTGCCGTCAAGATCAGTGCTTGACGTCTCCGACAGCCCGTCATCCGAGGTGATGACGATGGCCTGGCTTTCGAGGGCGCCGGATGCATTGTACTGCTTGATGTCGTCCTTCTGCGTTCCGGCGCTGTCGATTGTAATTGTTTCCAGCCGATCGACAACCGCGTCGCTGTCGATCTTGGAGCTTATCGTGGTGGTTTTCTGGTCGGCGCTGGCCGTGGTGATCGTCTGCGAGATCAGCGTGGTATCGGCTGCCTTGACCGTTTGCGTGGTGGTGACTGGTCCGGCCGGGTCGAGCGTTTTCTTCCACGAGGAAGTCTTGTCGACCGTCCCGTCGCCGTCCAGATCGTAATCGGTCTGGCCGTTGAGACCATTGAGATTGGTCGTCACCTTCGTCGAATTTGCAAGCGTCGTTCCCTTAAAATTCGATATGGTCTGGAACTGCAGCCCATAGGTGTCGAACGTCGTCACATCGGTCGTCTTCGTGTCGACCACCTCGTCGGCGTTGATGTACTCGTTCGTCGTGATCGACTTGCCGCTGCCGCTGGTGACGATGGTCTTCTTCTCGAGGCGTGTGGCATCGCTGCTCGTCAGAGAGATCGTCTGGGTTTTGCTTCCGTCGGCATTGAGCACCGTCTGGTCGGTCGTGATCCGATCGGCAACGCCATCGTGATTCAAATCGGCCGATACGCTCTTCGTCAGGCCATTGCCGCTGACCGTGCCCGTGGTCGTGCTGATCGTCGATAGATCCGCAGCGTATTGCCGCTCCCACGTCGTCACATCGCCATTGGCCGTGGTCGTCTCGACGTGTCGGGTATCGGTCTGGCCGTCGCCATCCGCATCGGTCACGATGGTGGTGTTGTGGCGATCGGCGCTGACTTCGGTGACGACCTGGGACTTGAGCGTTCCGTCGGCGCTCGTGCTCCTCACCGTCTGCGTTCGCTTGCCGGTGGCGTCGAGAATGATGTAGCTCTTCGTCGTATCGTCGACCACGCCATCGCCGTCGGCATCCGTCGTGACGGTCTGGGTCAGGCTGTCGGCCGTAGTGGTCGTGTATGTCTTGGAGATCAGCGTTCCGTCGGCGCTCTTGGCGGTCACGGCTTCGAAGCGCATGCCAGAGGAATTGCCGGTGATGACGTCAGTCACGACAAGATCGTTGACGCCATCGCCATTGAGATCGCTGCTCGTCGTCTTCGACAGGCCGTCCACCGATGAGACGCTGACCGTCTTGCTGACCAGCGAGCCGTCGGCGTTGAGATTGCTGACCGTATTGGTCGTCGTCCCGTCGGCGCCGACCACGATTGTGGTCAGTTGGTCGGTTTTGGTGTCGCCATTCTGGTCCTCAACGATGATGATCGACTTGCCGTCGAGGCTGGTCGTCGTAACCGTCTTCGACAGCAGCGTACCGGTCGTCCCCGTCTTCGTGCGATGCTGAACCGTCTGCGTCCGGTTGGTCGCGTCGATGACGGTAACATCGGTATCGGTGAAATCGATGGTGTTATTACCGTCCACGTCGCTCGTCGTGGTCTTGGACAAGCCGTTTGCGGTGGTGACCGTCGTCGTCTTCGAACGAAGGATAGAGGACGCGTTGGTGTTGTAGACCGAGCTCACCAGCGTTACGTCGCCGTTCGCTGCCGTCGAGGACGCTGTGACAGTCTTGGTTTCGCGGGGGCCGTTACCGTCGGTGTCGACCCCTACGGTGATGGTGCGGCCGTCACCGCTGATCGTCTGGTCGACGGCGTTGAGGATTGTATTGTTCGAGGCTCGATCGATGGTCTGCGTGGTGCGTTTGCCATCGGCTGCGATCGTGGTGGTCGCGGTGGCGCTATGCTCGTAAACGCCGTTACCGTCGACGTCGTAACGGGTCGTCTTGATCAGGCCGTCAGCGGACGAATCCACCTTCGTCGTCGTCAGCACTGTCCCGTTTATGCTGAGCGCCTGCGTCGTCGTTGTCGTCGAGCCGTCAGCATTCAGGACAAAGGTCTGGCGCTGGTCGATGATACCGTCGCCGTCCTGGTCGACCGTCGTCGTCACCGTCAGATGATCGGCGCTGGTGACCGTCGTGGTGCGGTCCTTCAGGGATCCGTCCGCGTTGAAGTTAGACACGGTCTTCGTCTGGACGCCGGAGGCATCGACAACAAGGACATTCGTCTGCGAACGGTCGAATGTGCCGTTGCCGTCATCGTCGAACTGTGTCTGGACGCTGCGCCCGTCGGTGCTGGTAGTCACCACATTGCGGAAGGCAAGGCTGCCGTCGGCATTGTAGGCAAGAATCGTCTTCTCGACCGAGTTGTCGGCCTTCGTCACGCTGGTCGTCTTGACGATATATGCGTCGTCATCGTTTGCCAGCTTGGCGTCGCCGACCGTTCCCGTCGTGCCGTCGGTGCGGGTAAAGGTGGTCGTACCCGTGATCGCGGATCCGTCTTCGAAGGTCTGGCCGCTGCCCCTGGGCGTCAGGTCGATCGAGGTGATGCCGAGGCTGTCAAGGGTGACCAATTGGCCATTCACCTCCACCCTGAATTTCGACCATTGAGCATCGCCCGCATCGAGCTTGCCGTTGGCGTTGGTGTCGAAGATGTGCTTCAGCGCCTCGAGATCGCCAGTCGCCGCAGAATCCCATTCGGTGAAGGCGAATTCGCTCGACCGGCTGATCTTGCCGTCCCCATCTGCGTCGATGACAAGCACGCCGGTGCCCTGGGCGGCCCACGCGGTTTGATGCTGGTAGCCGTCGCCGTCGAGGTCCAGGAATTTCGAAGAGGTCGACAGGGTTTCGACGCTCAACCCATTGCCGTTCAAATCAAGGAGTACCGGACGGCGTTGTCCCCAGGAGCCTCCGTAGCTCGCAGTATTCTGATTGTCGCGTAGTGGCCCCGAGGAAGATTTTGAGCTTTTTGGACTCGAATGATCGGCAGCGTAAGTTGGCCCCCTGCTGGTACTAATGCTGTTAGGATTTGGCGAGTATTGAGCCCTCGCGGCCGCATTGCGCTCGTCCCGTTCAGTTGGTGAGAGTCCCCCACTGGTTCGAGAGCTGCCAGACCAACTGGAACCGCCTTGGTCCGAGCTACCCCACGACTTGTAGAAATAGTCGGCTACCGTGAAGTTGTTGCGAACTGGAAATGATTGAGAAGAATTGACGTCAATCGAAGTATACGGCTTCATCGCGAAAGGAACGTCGTATGACGGCCGCATAACCGGAGCGGAAATTGAAATCGGTACGGGGGATGGAGCTCCTGACGAGGCCACAAAGAACGGGGCTGACTGCTGGAGCGCCGTGGGCACGACAGGCGCTGGCCCAAATCTCCCTTTGTCGAATTCGCCGAACCTCGCGTTGTCAAACTGATCCAACCTTTCGGTTTTGGGTGACAAGCCTAATCTGCTGAAGTCAAATTGAAACGTTGCCGCTGGTGTTGGACGAGAAGCAGCGTTCAGCTCAGCAGGAGTGGCGTATCCGGTGTTGAGCCCGGTGTACCCGCTCCAAAGTTGACCGACGTTCGGATCATTTACAGTGTAACCGTTATCTTCGAGTGCATAATCAATTGCAGTCGGCTGACCGATCGCCCGCCACGAATATTGCGGATACGAAAAGGGTGCTCGGTCATACTCATTCAACAACCCAGCTGAGTAGTCATATAAATCTCCACTTACTTCGCCGGCTACCAAACCGACTGCTGCGCCGACGACACCTCCGACAGCTAAGCCTACAGGCCCGCCAATAGCCGTGCCTACAGCAGCGCCGGCGTAGGCTCCCGCCACAAAACCAACGCCGGAACTAACTACACCTTTGCCAACGCCATACCAGCCAGATCTCGCACCTTCTATCGCTATTGTAGCGGCAGTGCCGATTCCAGCCGTAATAAATCCGCCGGCTTTCAAGAATTTTGCCGCATCATCGATGTGGAGCGATGGCGAAATTAAAGCATGAAAGGAATCAATTCCAGCCAAAGCCCTCCCAAATACCGTCGATATACCGTCAAGTCTGTAGTTGAGAGCGGTGCGAGTATCTTTATTCAAAGCCGTCATTTAAACCCCCTGCCTAAGTTATATTTCAAGCGAAGTAACGCAAAAATACGTTGAACCAATAATGAAACCCCCAAGTACAATCCACAAATCTTCACATAACTCTTTATAATGTTTACTGCGACACCCGAGGATGTGCTAATAGAATAGAAAGTTGCTGGCCCCGTAGAAATCGCCTTTGTCGATACGTACATGTATCCAAAAATCAGAAATGCCGATATTGGAATGAGCTTAGGAATATATCTCCTATCCCTGACCCATACCTGGCTGATAAATAGGTAGACAATATAGAGCAACATAACTGCGCCGATCATGGACCGGGTGGAAAGTAATATGCAGCTGTCTTGCGCCGGGTAACCTGCGTTTAGCAGAACGTCGGCATCCCGTAGGTTCGGCGGCCAAATTCCCATATATATTTTGTTGGATGCAAAATAGCACGCCACCTCAGCGTTCAGTAAAAAGAAACTGTACGCCAGAACTGCGATGAGAAACGCTACTAGCATCGCGGCGAGAAGCGTCCAGAGTTGCCGTCGCATGTCTCTGTCCGATACCTCGTCCTTTTCATCTACGCTCGCCGGTGAGGGCATTAGTTTTTCCTGACAAAGAATTATCTGTTCCGACAGAATCCGAATCCTCGCGGCCTACCACCTTCGGCCGGTCGCAAATATGGCGCTCAGCAGAGATCGCTCGAAGGCTAAGAAGTGTTTAGGTCTTCGACCGCGGCGTAATTTCCTGCTAGAAAATGCAACTTAACGGTGAATTATTGGCAAGCGGATCATTTGTCAAGGAAGTTCGGAAATAATTCGGATTACATTTCTCCAAAAATTTTTGACAACGTACAGACGGGTTCTGAATAAGCCTTTGATCCAGAGTATTAGCCTCACCGGGAAGACTGGATTGATCTCCATCTCACTCACAATGCCACCCTGTGGAAGTAGCTAATAGCTTTAATTTTCCGGGTGGGAAGGCAAGGCTTTTCGGGACACAGTATTGATCACTCCAATGGCGATTCGACGCGACACGAAGGCGGACAGGGCCGTTCCGAACCGGTGAGACGGAAGTAACTTAGTCGCTGCCATCCTCCCGCTGATGAATCCAGCTATCAGTCTAGCGACTAACCTCCCTCAAATACCCGAAAACAACGGGTTAAGAGTCGGCCTGATAGGCGGCTCGCAACAGCTGATACGAAGCATGGCGACATTGAACATTCACAACGCTGCTGCCAGTCCTTAACTCAACTTTTGGAGAGTGACGGCGTGCACTGTGCTCGCTGGGTGCCCGCGAGACTTGACCGGCACCTATTGGTGTTTTCTCGCGCCCTTCGACGCCAGATCGTGCTTGCGGCTGCCGCCGTTTCAGATCAACGACCGACCCCTCTCCCCCCTCACCTGCCCGGCCGCGCCAATGACCGCGCAATATCGATGATATCGTCACGGCCGGCAGTCGGATCCTCCCTGTTCCAGGCGACACCGAGCCCGATCTTGAAATCGATCCCCCTTACCTTCTTCAGTTCAAAGCCGCGGTTCGGCAGATCCTGCGTCCATTCCGGCACAAAGCCGATGCCAAGCCCGGCAGAGACCAGCGACACCAGCGAGAAGGTGTCGTCACAGGTGTAAGTGACATTGCCGGTCAGATCGTGCTCCTCGAACTTTTCGGCGAAATAGCGCTCGCTGTAGGAGAGGTTCTGACGGGAAAACGAGATGATCTTCTCGGAACGCAGATCCTGAAGATCGATCTCGCTCTTCAATGACAGCGGGCTCTCTTTGGCGACCGCCAGCAGATAGCGCTCATGGGCAATCGAGAAGAAGCGTAAGGAGCCGATATTCTCCACCGGCCGGATGAAGCCGAGGTTGATGCGGCCTGCCTCGATATGGCGGATGATGTCATCGGTGGTGCCGCTTTCGATATGCATGCGAATGTCGGGATACTTGCGGCCGATGCGCGACAGGAAGGACGGCAGCACACCGATCGTGGCGGGATAGACGGTACCGATCACAATCCTCCGCGCCGCCTTGCCGGCCACCGACCTCGCGATCTCCCTCGACAGATCGACTTCGCTCAGGATCCGAACCGATCGCTCATAGAACGCCGCCCCTGCCCTTGTCAGTTCCACCCGGCGTGTCGAGCGGATGAAGAGCTGCACGCCGAGTTCCTTCTCCAATGCCATGACCTGGTTCGACAGCGCCGGCTGGGCGATATGCACCTTGGCTGCGGCTCTGCCGAAATGCAGCTCCTCGGCCACCGCAACGAAATAGGATAGCTGGCGTAGTTCCATGCGTGCGCCTTCTGAACCATCAGCAGGATGCGGTCGGAAGAGCAGGCCCTGACCGTTTGTAGAGTATACTCCGTAGTTGGATACTCTACAAGCTGCTTGGCTCAGCTTATGGATATACGCGAAGCGTTTGCTCGGAATCTTAGGTTGCTTCGACAGGCCAAAGGCCTGTCCCAAGAAGAGCTTGCGCATCGAGCAGACCTCGACCGAACCTACATCAGTTCATTGGAGCGCAGCGTTTACAGCCCGACGATCGAAGTGGTAGATCGACTTGCCTCCGTCTTGGAAGTGGACGCAGTGGAGCTGCTGAAAAAATCCTAAGGATTGGATCAACGCGCAAGCGCGCCGACAGCCCAATGGGCGCCTTGAACCAGTTCGAACCGCCGACCCGTTGTTTTCCGGCATCAAGCTATAAGTCTAGCTAGTTGGCAAAGTGTCGGGCCATTCCTGCGCGCCATTAAGGACGAAGAATACGAACAGATGCCTCCGTTGCCGCGTATGCCACGACATACGGCGTGCCGTTGATTACAGTTCGCGCGTGCCAGCAATTCTGCCAACACGACCGCTCGCGGGAAAATCAGTCAGACGACGAGCGGCCGCGACTATCCGTTCATCGACAAGGATGTAAGCGACATTGTCGGTCAGATCGTGCTCCTCGAACTTTTCGGCGAAATAGCGTTCGCTGTAGGAGAGGTTCTGCCGGGAAAACGAGATGATCTTCTCGGAGCCCAGATCCGCAAGTTCGATCTCGCTCTTCAAGGACAGTGGGCTCTGCTTGGAAACTGCCAGCAGGTAGCGCTCATGGGCGATCGCGAAGAAGCGCAACGAGCCGATATTCTCCACCGGCCGGATGAAGCCGAGGTTGATGCGGCCTGCCTCGATATGGCGGATGATGTCATCGGTGGTGCCGCTTTCGATATGCATGCGGATGTCGGGATATTTGCGGCCGATGCGCGACAGGAAGGACGGCAGCACGCCGATCGTGGCGGGATAGACGGTGCCAATGGCAATTCTGCGCGCTGCCTTGCCGGCCACTGACCGGGCGACAGATCCGCTTGAGCAAAGCTTCCCGGATGGACATTAAAGGGAGGCGTTTCGGGGTTCCTCCTTCGATTGGAAAATTCGATCGCGTGATTCTCCTCGAAACTTGCAGGTAGGGAACGATCCGTAGGATCGTGCCCTTCTGCCAATATCTTCATGCGCTAAAAAGTTTGTTATCCCCTCTTGTTTTGCAAATGATACCGGTTACATTGCGATTTAGCTGCGGGGAGCAGCCAAAATCGGGGAGGATAAGATGACGGCTTTCAAAGCTTGCGCATTGGGATTTGTCGCGTCTATTGCACTGATGACGCCGGCACTCGCGCAGGAGGAACTATTGGTTTGGGTTGCTGGCGAACCCGGATCGACCAACGTCTATGACAAGCTTGCTGAGAGCTACAACTCGCAGCACCCGGGCGTGAATGTTTCAATCGTCAAGAACAGCTCGGATATCTTCAATCCTGCACTTGTCCCGGCGTTGTCGGCGGGTGAAGGTCCGGATCTCTTCACGTTTGGCACGGGCCCTGGACAGCCCGCATCCCTGATCCAAGGAGGTCTCGTCGCCGACCTGACCCCCTATTACAAGAAATTCGGCTGGGGAAAAAACATCTCGGAATCGATAGAGAATGTGACCTCGTCCAACGGCAAGCTATGGGCGGTCGGCAACGAGGTCGAGTCGACCGCCGTCTTCTATAACAAGGACATCTTCTCCAAAGCCGGGATCGAGATTCCCAAGAACTGGGAAAGCTTCGAAGCGGCGGTCAAGAAATTGAAAGATGCCGGCTACGACACTCCAATTGGCCTTGGCGGCGCAGACAAATGGCCGATTTCACATATCCAATCGATGCTCTTTGGACGATACGCCGGTCCGGACGGCATTGAGAAAGTGATTTTCGGCGATGGCTCATGGACGGATGAGCCGTTTCTGAAGGCGACCGAAAAACTTCAGAAGATGGCTGCAGACGGCTATTTCGGTCCCTATCCGGTCGGCACAGGTCAGGCCGAAACGCTCGACGCCTTCTGGGCTGGTCAGATCCCTATGATGTATACTGGCTCCTTTGTCATCGGCCAAGCGGTGCAATCGGCGGGGGATCGGCTATCCAGTTTCGGTGTCTTCCAGATGCCGCCATTGGAGGATGGGCAGAAGGTCTACCCCACCGAAGCAATCGGATCGGGCTGGTACATTCGAAAAACATCAAAAAAGCAGGATCAGGCGGCCGACTTCCTCAACTACATGTTCTTCAGTAAGGAAGGCCGAGTTACGCTCCTCAACGACGGCACCGTCCCGATTGGCCCTCTCGAAGAAGAGTCAATGGAAGCAAAGATTCCGTCGCTGCTCCAGGCCATGAACCAAAGCATTGGCGAGGTCAGGTCTAACGGAACCATCCCCGCCTACCTCGATACCATCATGCCGGCAAACGTCACGAACGTTACATATGACGGCCTGCAGGCATTGCTCCTGAATTCCATGACGCCGCGGCAGTTCGTGGAAGCGATCGAGAAGGAATGGGAAACCGCGAAGAAGGCGGGAAACATTCTCGCACCCGGCGGCATCAACAAGTAGGTCGCCCCACGCCGCTGTCCACCGACCCTCGTATCGATCGGTGGATGCCCTAATCACCTTCAAGGAAACTTCAGATGACTGCTTCGGCTGCGACCCTGGCAGGAGGAAGGCGTCGACCAGACTGGCTGACGCCGATGATCTTTCTGTTACCCGCTTGCATTCTCTACCTGGTCTTTTCATTCATGCCGACCCTATCGGTAATCCGCTACTCATTCACGAACTGGGACGGAATCAGCCCGGCGAAGACCTGGATCGGATTTCAAAATTATAGGCAACTCTTTTCCGATTCCATTTTCTGGGAGTCGTTCCGGAACACGTGCTGGTGGGCGGCTATCATCGTCGTCGTCAATGTCGGCTTTGGCCTGGTACTGGCGGCTTTATTGTCACGCGTTGGTCGAGGTCGCGCCCTCATCCAGACGGCCATCACAGTTCCGATTGTACTTGCACCGGTGACGGTGGCGGTGATCTGGCGCTGGATGTACCAGCCCTACGGCGTAATAAACGAACTCCTCCGCGACATCGGGCTCAACTCGATCGCGGCACCTTGGCTTGGATCGCCCGCCCTTGTCCTTCCTGCTCTCGCGTTGGCGCACTGCTGGTCGAGCATCGGCCTCAGCGTGATGATTTTTATTGCCGGCCTTCAGGCCGTAGACGAGGATCTTTACGATGCCGCCCGCATTGACGGCGCCAATCGATATCAGCTGTTCCGTTACGTCACGCTACCAGCGCTGAAGCCGATTACTGCGGTCGTCTTCATCCTTACACTCACCAGCGCCTTCAAGTCGTTCGACCTAGTCTGGTCGACGACACAGGGAGGGCCAATCAGATCGAGCGAGATCCTCGCGACCTACATGTATAAGCGCGGCGCCCTCCAAAATGAATATGGGTATGGTTCCGCCATCAGCGTTGCGCTTCTTCTGATCGTTACGGCCGTCACCGCGTTCTACATGAATTTCCAAGAGCGCAGGGAGCGTTGAGATGGGTCCCATCGTCCGCCTCCTCCTGGTCATTTTCGCCGCTTTGATGACTGCCCCATCGATTCTGACGGTCCTCGCATCCTTCAAGCGTGCATCGGAGCAGGGCCGTTCGGCCTGGCTTCCTCCTATGGATCCGACATTTGGCAACTTTATTCGGGTCTGGACCGCTGGCGGCTTCAGTCGCTACTTCCTCAACACTCTTGTAATATCGGTCGTGGACGCGATCGTTATGATCGTGCTTGCCTCCATGGTAGCCTACGCACTGCAATTCCTGAAGCTGAGGTACAAGACCGTGCTTGGCCTCTGGCTGCTGCTTGGCATGATGGTACCTGCCTCGGCGATCGTGTTGCCTCTCTACACCACAGTACGCACCTTCGGTCTTGTTAACACTCATCTGGGTGTCATCCTATGCGACGTCGCCCTTGCCCTTCCGGTGTTCGTTTTCCTTTTCGAATCCTACTTCAAGAAGATCCCGATGGCCCTTCATGAAGCCGCGAAGGTCGATGGTGCAAGTGAGTGGCAAATCTATCGAAGGATAGTGATGCCGGCGTCGACACCCGTCATCATCACGACCGCACTTCTTGAATTTGTCTGGAGCTGGAACGACCTCCTGCTGCGTCTCCTTCTGCTTCCGCAGGATTCCAATCGTACGCTGGCCGTCGGGTTGTTGTTCTTCCAGGGATCGCAAACACGCGACATCGCCGGCCTGTCGGCAGGTACGGTCATCATGGCCCTTCCTGTCGTGGCGCTCTTCCTCATTTTCCAGGGCCACTTCGTTCGAGGCATGACCCAAGGCGCAGTCAAATAGGAACCAACATGAAACCAACTCTCGTACTCGATCAATACTGGCGCCAGCTTGAAGAACTTTTCGCCCCTTCTGACTTTCGCAGACTGACTGAAGCCTGCGAGGTCATCGGAGGCACGAACTGGGCGATGCCGCAGGACATTCTCGACGCCAATCTGGAAAACATGCGCTTTCTCGTCGCGTCGCGTCCGTCGATGGACCGATCACGCCTTGAGCGCGCAAAGAACCTTCAGGCCATAATCGAGGTGTCCGGCACATTCGGCCGGGGCGTCGACTACGACGCCTGCTTCGAACGCGGAATCCACGTATTGAGCTGCGCCCCGGGCTTTCGAAATTCCGTCGCCGAAATGGCTCTTGGCATGATGATCGCTGGAGCCCGCGGCATCATTGAAGAACATCTGGCATTTCAAGCCGGATATGAGCATTGGTTGGCTGATAATCTTGCGACCGACTTTTCGCTTTATAATCAATCCGTCGGGTTTATCGGCTACGGACAAATCGCTCGTGAAGTGACCCGTCTGCTCCAGCCTTTCTCTCCGAAAGTCGCCGCTTATGATCCTTGGCTTGTCAACGAGAAGATTGCTGTTCCGGGCATCGAGCTCAAGGAACTGGACGATCTGATCGATACCAGCCGTTGTATCGTGGTTGCAGCGACGCCGACCGATCAAAACAAGGGTCTCATCGATGAACGCGCGATAAGGCGAATGAAACGCGGCACACTGGTCGTATTGATCAGTCGTGCTCATCTGGTCGATTTCGAGGCTCTTATGCAGGCGGCGCGCGACAAGCATATTCGCGTCGCCATCGACGTCTTCCCGAGTGAGCCGGTTGCAAGCGACCATCCGGTTCGAACCTTGCCGAATTCGATCCTGTCTCCCCATCGCGCGGCGGCCGTCTGGGGCGGACGGCATCTTATCGGTGAGATGGTAGTTGACGATATTGCGGCCATGCTTGCCGGAACGGAGCCGACGCGCCTTCAGAGAGCGCGGCCGGGATATGTCGAACACATCGTCGCTGCGCAAAAGCGCGCATAGGAGGAGAATATGGCAGCTCTTGCACTCGTCGATGTCGTCAAGACATACGGCGCCCATCCGGTCATTCACGGTGTGAATCTGACTGTCGGCGATGGCAAATTCGTCGTCTTTGTAGGTCCGTCGGGATGCGGTAAATCCACGCTCCTTCGGATGATTGCCGGCCTCGAAGAAATAAGCGCCGGGCAAGTGCTGATCGGCGGCCGGGTGGCTAACAACCTGTCGCCCAAGGAACGCAACATCGCGATGGTCTTCCAAAGCTATGCTTTGTACCCGCAGATGACGGTCGCTGAAAACATGGGTTTCAGCCTCACCTTGGAGAAGCGGCCAAAGTCGGAGGTCAGCGCCAAGGTCAATGAAGCCGCGGCAACTTTGAAGCTAACCGAACTATTGGACCGCCGTCCTTCTCAACTGTCGGGCGGGCAGCGCCAGCGCGTGGCCATCGGACGTGCGATCGTCAGAAACCCTCAAGTCTTCCTGCTGGACGAGCCCCTCTCCAATCTCGACGCGGCATTGCGATCCGAGACACGCGTCGAACTCAGCGAACTGCATCACCGGCTCGGCACTACGATGATCTACGTGACGCATGATCAGGTCGAAGCCATGACGATGGCCGATAAAATCGTTGTATTGAACAAGGGTAGGATCGAGCAGGTCGGGTCGCCGATGGACCTATACAATAGGCCCACCAATACATTCGTCGCTACCTTCATTGGGTCTCCGAAGATGAACCTTGTTGACGGCCCATGGGCTCAGCGGTTCGGCTCACAGACAATCGGCATCCGCCCGGAGCACATCATGGTCTCAAACAATGAACCTACCTGGAAAGGCACCGTTTCAGTGATAGAGAGATTAGGAAGCAACACGATCATGCACGTGAGAGTGCCCGGCATCGGTTCATTGGTTGCAAATTTGGACGGTCAAAGAGACTATGTCGTCGGCGAGGACATCGGCCTCAAGCCAGACGAGCAACATCTCCACTTCTTCGATGTGAGCGGAAGGAGAATGGAGGCAAGGTAAAGAGTGAGCACAGCTTGACTGAAATCGAGAATCGACGGCCAACTCTCCGGGACGTAGCCCGGATTGCGAACGTCTCAGTGGCGACCGTATCGCGGACTTTTGCCAAACCGGGTGAGGTGACGCCACAGACGAGGGACCGGATTCTCGCGATCGCGAGAGATGTCGGTTACCAATTCAACCAGTTAGCCGTCGATTTTCGAAGAGGATCCACGAGAACCATCGTTGTCCTCGTATCCGATATCAGCAACGCGTTCTTCGCGGATTTCTTCAAAGGGATCGAGGAGGAGGCAAGATCAAAGGACTACATTGTCCTGATGGGTGACACGGGCGGCGGCACGTGGACCGAAACAACCTATTTCGACATGATACGGAAGGGCCGGGCCGACGGGCTTATTCTGAACGTAGGCTACTTTCAGAGCATCGAGCCGGCCATCGGTATGAGGATGATAAGCTGCAATCCATTTCCGAACGCTGACCTGCCGACCGTAACGATAGACTTCGCCGAGGGGGGACGACTTGCAGCTGAGTGTCTTCTCGCAAGGGGACACAGGAGAATCGCTCAGCTTTGTGGTCCGCTGCGTTCCAGTGGCATCCTTCAGCGCCACAAGGGATTCAACGATGCCTTGGTCGCTGCTGGCGTGCTCCTCGACGATAATCTGGTCTTGAGCGAAGACCTGACAATGGAGTTCGGCATGCGCGCCGCAGAGGCAATCGCGCTGATGAGACCGAGGCCAACTGCGGTCTTCGCGCATAATGACGAGGTGGCGCTTGGAGTTTTGCATGGCCTTGGCAGGCTAGGTGTGAGGGTCCCTAAAGACATATCGGTCGTCGGTTTTGACGACATGCAATATTCGAAGGCCGTCACGCCCGCCTTGACGACAATTCGGCTGCCTAGACGAGGATGGGGACAGGCGGCCTGCCGCGCGCTCCTCGACATGATTGAACGCAATGAAGTCAAACCAGTGATGGTGACGATCACCCCGGAACTGGTGGAACGGGACAGCGTCGCAGACATCCGCTCCTGATCCGTCCGGATTATAAATTTTCAAGTGGACCGGCTCACCTGCCCGGTCGCGCCAATGATCTCGCAATATCGATGATGTCGTCGCGGCCGGCAGTCGGGTCTTCCCGGTTCCAGGCGACACCGAGCCCGATCTTGAAATCGATCCCCTTCACCTTCTTCAATTCAAACCCGCGGTTCGGCAGATCCTGCGTCCATTCCGGCACGAAGCCGATGCCAAGTCCGGCAGAGACCAGCGACACCAGCGAGAAGGTGTCGTCACAGGTGTAAGTGACATTGTCGGTCAGATCGTGCTCCTCGAACTTTTCGGCAAAATAGCGCTCGCTGTAGGAGAGGTTCTGGCGGGAAAACGAGATGATCTTCTCGGAGCGCAGATCCTCAAGATCGATCTCGCTCTTCAATGACAGCGGGCTCTCTTTGGCCACCGCCAGCAGGTAGCGCTCATGGGCAATCGAGAAGAAGCGCAGCGAGCCGATATTCTCCACCGGCCGGATGAAGCCGAGGTTGATGCGGCCTGCCTCGATATGGCGGATGATGTCATCGGTGGTGCCGCTTTCGATATGCATGCGGATATCGGGATATTTGCGGCCAATGCGCGACAGGAAGGATGGCAGCACGCCGATCGTGGCGGGATAGACGGTGCCGATGGCAATCCTCCTCGCCGCCTTGCCGGCCACCGATCTTGCGATCTCCCTCGACAGATCCACTTCACTCAGGATCCGCACCGATCGCTCATAGAACGCCGCCCCTGCCCTTGTCAGTTCCACCCGGCGTGTCGAGCGGAGGAACAGCTGCACGCCGAGTTCCTTCTCCAATGCCATCACCTGGTTCGACAGAGCCGGCTGGGCGATATGCACCTTGGCTGCGGCTCTGCCGAAATGCAGCTCCTCGGCCACCGCAACGAAATAGGATAGCTGGCGTAGTTCCATGCAATTCACTCCGATGGCGTCTAATGGGCACAAATCAGCAAACCGGGCGCAATACGCCCAGTTAACTCCAGGATCATTGATGGAACCATGAATACAGTGTATCTATAACAATACGAAGCGTACGTCAATACCCTGTATCGAAATAAATATGAGGTCTCCGTGAATCCTGCTCAAGCTAGAGCTGCACGTGCAATGTTGAAGCTTGGCGTCCGGGAGGTAGCCGAGTTGGCGAAGGTCACGGCCAATACGGTGAGCCGCGTCGAACAGGACGATATGGGGCCACGCGGTCCGCAGCCGGTAACGATTGAAGCGATCAAGCGAGTCTATCAGGAACGCGGCATCATATTTCTGGATGAGGGAGCTACGCCGAACGGTGGCAGAGGGGTGCGCCTCGCAGAGTAGCCGCCTCGGAGTACAACATGGCCGACGGACGAAAATAGAACCTGAAAACCCTTCAATTCCCCTTGTGACGCTCTTGAACGGATTCGAACCGCAAACGCGCTGCGCGAATAGCTATGCGCCTGTTAACGCTTAGCTTCTTTGTTCGCCATGGGGCTAGTTCCGTTAGATACGTTATGCGATCATTTTAGCCCAGAACGTGAACATCAGGGCAACAGCTAAATCCTGCGGATATGACCCGGAATAAAACGGACGCGCTCTAGCCGCGAAGGGCGAGCACATAAAGTCGCGGTAAGACGCTCTGGCCGTCCCCGCGGCTCATACCTTTGTAAGGACCAATCCGTAAAATAGGCCTTTGCCAGAGGCGCTAAGCTCCTGATTGCTCTGGATCGAGCCGCCGAACGCCGCCAGCAGCGCCTTAAGCACCAGTCCCTTCGCTTCGGCCGACGCGCCCCTCTTCATCTGGATCGAATAAGTCACGTCGGCGCGTATTGCCTGTTGGGTTTGGTAGGCCAATGATCTCGAGGAGAAATCCGTCAGTATCGCCTGGCAGTCGGGGCCGAGTGTGCTTCGAATATGATGAAGATCATCCAGGGCGAGTTGCTCGACGGTTACATCCGTCAGTTCTAGCGTGACCGAGTCGACGTAGTTCAGGCTGGCCCCGAGGCCCATCTTCGTCAGCGTTCCCGGATCGAGCGATAAGGAAGTGCTCAGCGAGCGCGAGGCGGTCTGCGTCGCTGCAGGGTCCACGATTGGTGGAGGAGCGTGCGTGAAGTCGGGGCGGCACAGATAGGTGAGTTTCAGGGGCAGAGAAAACCCCGTTCCCTTCGCGATCGTCACTAGCGAGCCCGGACCGAACGCCGTAGAGGGGAGTGCAACCGTGTCGTAGCCTAGGGCCGTGAGCGTCGAGTTGAGATCTGCCATCTCTCTGGCGTGTTGCTGTTCCGTGGTGTTGCACGAAGTCGCCGTCAAGCAGAGCAACAGAAGCATAGTGTAGCGTTTCATCTGTGAGTGTCCCGATCCTGATCATTTAAGTTCAACGGCAAGCTGTTCCCGCTAGGCTGTCCCGGTGGCGGGGTGCATGTTGTTCTCCTGCCAAACTCAGTTTTCGTTTATCGAGTAGCGCGGGCGCTCAATTTCCCGGTTGGATGCTGTCGTAGACCGTGCCCAGACGCAGCATTAATTGATGTCGGCGCTCGTGGCCGTAGCTTGCGAGCTCACTGGCGATACGTTTTCGTGGGTCGGCTTGGGTACCAGCCGCCTTGACTGCAGCATCCGCCGCGCCTTTCGAGGTGCTCCAGATTCGCGCGACGACAAACGCCTCGTTGGTCGGGTCCACGTTTTTCTCGAAGGCTAGGCGTTCGAGCGTCGGGTGCCACACTTTCCGCAGCCAGTAATCCACAATCCACTGCTGGACCTCTCTGTCTCGAAGCCCCGCGCGGGCCCAAGTGCGAAGGACCTGCCACCGTTCTGGATCAAGTTCGTTGGTCGGGTTGTGGTCATGGCAGTACTTCTGGCCACCCCACATAACGGCATCGTGCCGGAAGGGCTCCCCATTCAAATCGGTCATGATCACGGCAGAACGTCCTGAGCATGGTCCGCCTCTGGCTCTAACCGAGTCGTATCGGAAGCTCTGTCGAAACTGCTTCAGGTCGCCCGCTGAGGCCGGAACGCGTTGCACTATCTCATCGAAAAGATCTTGTGCCATGCCCGTGTCGAGGTGCGGCAGTCCGAGTCCGCCAAGCGCGTAGCTCATCACATGCTTGCCGACAGTGATGTCTTTCGGCCCCGCCCAATCTCGCCCAGCGGGATCCTTCGGCGCGGGGCCGTCCCATGCGACACCCCATTCGGCAACAGATATCGCTAATGTCAGCTCACCTAAGGCATCAGTCGCGTCGGCGATGGCCGCATCCGCCGTGTTGCACTCGGACGGGCGGTCCCGCACCGCACACGTGGCGGCCATGTCGTGAGCGGTGCGGCGCGCCAACTTGTATGCCCGTATCACCTCGACAACGGCTGCGCCGGGTAGACGCTCATTCTTTCCGTTATCGTCGGCGTTGTCAGACCAGCCCTGTTCGAGCACTGTCTTGAAAACTTGATTCTTCAAAGGCGAGTTCGCGAGCGCTGGTGCCGGCGACGCAGAAACGAGGATAAACGAAAGAAGACATCGGGACGCAACCCTGGCGTTGCGCAGTGGACCGTACCAGATGGACGACGCAGTTTCGCGAGACAAATGCATGGATTCCCTCCCGGTCTGCATTCGAGATAAGGGCAACTGCGCGAATTTGCGCGCGACTGGCGTAGGACTCCCAGCCACACTGCGTACCAACAACGCCGTCCAATCCACGTCGACCATTTCTCGTTTCTACAAAGGCCGCAATTCATTCGGACTGCTTGCAGCGGCATCCAGTCGTTCGACTTGGCCCCCCAAGCTGCCAAAGTAGCAATTACAACAGCAGGCAATATCAGTCCCCATTATGCATGTCATCTTCTAGGGAACGCCAGATGGATAAACATTCACGCGTGCTCAAATATAAGAATTACACGTTTATATATATCTGTAAATAGGAACTATTATTCTATACATTGCGAGATAAATACATAGAGGTAGGTGAATGGTTCGCGCCGCACCCTCGTCGAATACCATATCGATAGTGAGGCTTACATTCCTGCTGCGCCTGAGCTGCAGCCGGCGAAAGCTTTTGCCGCAGAGCAAGTCCACCCACGCGGTGGAGTAGCGCGCTCCGAGCCGTAATGAGGGAAGGCGTCGTCTTCGGCGAGCTCGACGAGTGAGTCGCTGGCTCGCCGGCCCGGCGCCAGAGATCGTCTGCAGAGGCAAAAGGATCGTCCGCCCGCGAGGGCCGACGCGCTGATTTCAATCCGGAACATCAGAATAGGGTCGCAGTGTTCCCGAGCGCCTCAAGCCGCAATATGCCATCGTGCGAGCCGCTGTCACTCAATCATCGTCCTTATCATTAATCGAGCGATTGCGACCCTGTCGAGTTACCGATACGTCGATTTTTTTTGTTCCACCCGTGAGCCTTTGCATGAGAAATGAGGGAGTTTGCTTGAGGTTGGTCACTACATCGAATGAGCATGCGAAGATGCCTTCTTCGTCGACCTTCGTTGAGATTAGATCAAGGCTCTCGGTAATGTCTGTAAGCTGTGCGACGATATAGTCGGTCTCATCGGAGCTAGACTTGACCTTGATGCGAAACGCGGATGTGTCCGTGACGCCAAATCCGGCCTTGGCCAGGACATACAGCACGACCAACGCAACTATGCAGCCACCAACCCCTGAAACAGTACTTCCGCTGCCGATCGCGATCCCTGCGGTGATTGCGAGAAAAAGAAACGTGAGTTCTCTGGTATCTCGTACCACGGTACGGAACCGAATAAGACCGAGCATGCCCACCAAGGCGAATGCGATCGCCATCGAACTTGACGAAGCGTTCGAGACGATCCGAGAGATGACGGTGCAAAGGATGACCGTTAGGACGCAAGTCTGCACGAAGGTGAAGGAGTAGGTAAATCCTCTATGCAGACGCCAGTAAACGGCTCCAATGGCAAGGCCCATCGCGGTGGCGACAAGCATTTCATTAAGCCAATCGAAAAACGCCCCCATTGCCACTGCCGATCAACCACATTTCGCGGAAACGACGTCCAACCACCCAGGAGTTTTGGCGCCCGCCGTCTTGGCGACGATCCGAACGCAGGCGCCGGTCTGCAAGACGCCGAATGTTCCGTAAGTCACGCCAGGGCCGGCACGAAGATAAATCTCTGAGTCCGCCTTCAGGATCTGTCCGGGTTGTAAGCTATCGAATGAGGGTAGAGGTCCGGATGACATCTTGGCAGGATGCAACTGGTTCGCCTTTGTAAGCCAGCCATCCGGACCGACCTCGTAAAAGACGGATGAGCGGAAATTCTTGATCGCCCGATCGATCGAAGCGTTTAGCGTGGGGTCCTTCACTCGCTGTTTTACGCCGAGGAGAATATCCTTGGAAGCCGACTCCGCCGATTTCCAGCCATCCTTCATATTCGCGAGGGCTTCAGCGATACCAACTTGATACCGGTAGGTCCCGGTCGTGGTACCGCGAATCAGCTGAGCGACCAGCGTGCCATCATCATCCTGAAGTACCTTCGCCAACTCCACGCGAGCACCGCGTCGGGTTTTTGTATCGTCCGATTGGAGATCGAGAACAATCTTATGCACTTTGTCGGCGATCTCGGCCTGTATAGGGGCCGGAGTGGCGGCGACGGAAAGCTGATTGGGATCGACAGAGATGACCTGATTGTTGGTAGCATTGACGACGATCACTTGGTCGGCCTTTTCGTCCTTGACCGCAACCGTCGCCCTAAGCCTCCACAGCGCCGAGTCTTCATTGGACCGGAACCTCACGCTACCAGTTCGCTTATCGGCGGAAAGGCCGGGGCCCTCGATAAGTTCGGGATATTGTTTACATCCATCGACGCAAGTGAGCTCAAGATCGTCGAAAAGAGCTGCCGGAGGAAGCTCCTCCGGAACTGATATGGAAATCGAGTACTCGTTCCCGTTGCTGCAGTTCTCGTTGCAGGCACCCTTTTTCGTGCTGACAAGCTTCTCGACCTGGTAACGTTGAGCTTTTCTTCCGTTTCCATCTGCGCTTACAAAGATCGGAGAAAACGTAACCGCGGCTGTTTCGGTCTTAGCTGGCACGGTCAGCGGTGTTGCCTTGGACGGGAGCTTGAACAAAAACTTGCCGCTCTTGAAATCGGGATCGTCCAGCGTGCCGGACGAAGGCGTTTGACTTTCCGATGCGTTGTTCGCGAGGAAAACATTTAACTCGTCGGCCGTCACGTATCCGTCGTGATTGGAATCGGCCTCATCGCTCTGGCCCAGAATTGCACTCATCAGAAGTTTTAGGAACCGGCTTTGACTGGGAACCTCCTGATCTTCGCTACCGGCTGTTAAAAAGACCCGCACTGGCGACTGAGCTGAATCGGAATAGATGTAGTCGGGCGCGACATTATTGTCCCCGTTCTCGCCCTTGCTCTCGAAGATTGCTCCACCGAAACAGGCGTCGAAGACGAACAGGGCATGCTTGACCTCCAGCCATCTTGCCCATTCGAGGAATTGGCTGCTGGGAAGCGCAGTTGAGAGAAAGTCGGGATCATTCGATTTCAGGGGGGCGTCGATCGGGAGGATGTAGCCAATTTTCCTGGGGACGTTCTTGAAGGTGACTGTGCGCGTTGCTCCATGAGCACTCACATAGACGAAAACCCGCGCCTTCCGGTCGCCGGCGACTTTACGAATGAAACAGTCAATGGTTTGCGAAAAATCCCCGCTGTCGAGATCGAGGTATAGGGAGACGTCGAAAAATTGGCTTTCCAGTGCGGCCTTGAGCGAATCGAGCTCGCCCGGGACGTTATCCAACCGGTTCTGCTTGTACTTGGACTCGCCGATTAACAAGGCATAGCTGTGGTCGTAGATCGTGAATTTCAGCCCATCCTTGTCTGGAATAGACAGATCCACGGGGTTCGGAGGGGACCTCGTGACCTTGTCGGGAGCTCTGCAGGTTTCTGCTGCTGCTTGGCTCGCTGCAACCAATATGCACCACGCCAAAGCGATACAGAAAGCATGAAAACGTTGCATGCCAACCTCCACATCGCTGATGTAGATTGATCGAAGCTTATCGCGCGCAAATACCGATCCTATCGGTTTGCAATACCAAACGGATGAAAGCCTAACATCACTGACAAATCAATGGTTTTCCCTAGTCGCATGAAATATTTATACGAGGAAATTAATTCCTCTTTACTATCGATATAGTTGTATTATAGTTCAATGAAAATCACAAAAATAAAGCGAAATAGATCTCTATCAACCGGTTCAGAAGAGCTGCGATTCAGCGATCGCGGAGGCGTGCCTAAAACGATTTAAATCTCGGAGGGAAGCATGATCAGACGGTCGCGACTGAAACTTGCCCTGATTATTGTATCCTTTTTTACTGCAACTGCTCCATTTCACTGCCTTCTGGCGGAGGAGACCAGGACTGAAAGCAGTTGGACAGATCTTCCCGACGACCAATCGGAAGACGCCTCCAGAGCGAAGCTATTCGCAGAGTACGAGATCCCTGCCTACAACCCAAACGCCCCGGAAACGAAGAATGAGACATTGGCGATCCCGCCAGATTTCGCGTTCCCGAGAGACGCGAGAACAGACCGTCTGAAAGACAATAAGCCTCGGGCGAACAGCATTTTCGGCATCGACATCAGCCACTACACGAGCCCCGATCTCGACATGACCCTTCTGAAACAGAAGGACGTCAAATTCATATATATTAAAGCAACCCAAGGCGTCTTGTCGAAGGACAAACTGTTCAAGAAGTTCTGGGCGGATGCTGGGAATTTGCCTGCGAGTATCGCGGTTCCTCGCGGAGCCTATCATTTTCTCTCGTCTGCCTCTGACGCCTCTGGCGAGGAGCAAGCAAACGCGTTTGTCGACTACCTCAATCTCCATGGTGGCCTTAAAACTGGAGATCTCCCGCCCGTCGTCGATCTCGAATGGGATGTTTCAAAGACCAATCCTGACCGCTGGGTAGGCCATTCAGCCGATGAAATCATTGCAAAGACACTGGATTGCCTCAAGCAGATTGAGGCTCGCACTGGCCGGCGCCCGATCATTTACACCGCGAAGGCCTGGTTCTCTTCCAAAACCATTCCTTTGTCACGAGTCGGTGAGTTTAAAGACTATCCGATCTGGATTGCAGACTATAATCCCAAGCGAAAATTCGACGAAACGCCTGCCGTCCTCCCCGGCTCAACCACAGTGATTTGGCAATTTACCGATCGTGCCAAGATCCCGGGATTATCGACGGCGGGCTTTGACAGTTCGATTTTCTACGGCTCGGACGCGAAGTTCCGCGAGACGTTCGGTGTTAACTGACGATGCGGCCCACACCCGCACTCTTGCTGAAGCTTTGTGCCGCCACGGTGGTCGGACTTTTTCTCGCGTATTCTACAGATGCGATGGCCGCAAATTGTCCGAAGTCTCTGGCGAACACCCCCTATTGCGACAAGTTTATCGTCTACAAGCCTCCGGGGTCGCCAGTCGACAAGCGGATAAAGGCCTATATCCGGAACGACAGCAGCGATCTCGATGTCAGAAGCTTCGCTTTCCTGGTGTCGGTTTCCCAATATCCGAGCTTTTCGGACCCGAACGAGCGCGTCCTGAAATCTGTGCAATCAGACCTGCCGAACATCACGGAGTTTCTGAAGACCCAGGACTTCGATGAGGTCATCGTCCTCAAGGACGAGGAAGCAACGAAGGATGCGATCAACTTCTTTCTGGAACAGTATTTCCTGCCCCAGGTGACGGATTACCATCGTCGGGCGCGCTTCCTCTTCATGTACGATGGCCATGGTGCGGAAGGACAGTCTCAGAATGACGCTGGTGCGCTGGCTCTGGCTCTGACAACAGGCGATGCAGATATGGATCCGTCGCATAGCTACTCGCTGGATGATCTGCAGAGCCGCCTTCGGAAAATATCCAACCAAGCCTATCATACCCTCGCCCTTATCGGCTCCTGCTACTCAGGCGGAATTTTCCCGATCATCACCAGCAAGGGCGCGAACTTCAGTTATCCGAGAGAGCCCGGCTCGCACGCTGTTACTGCGGCGAAGGCTCACGAGCTTGCACGCGGGGCACCCGATGGTAAGGGGACCGTATTTTTCGAAGAACTCCTGAATGCGATCAACAAGAGTGCAATCGATCCAAACGGAGCCCAGTTCATATCCGCTCAAGCAGGTCCACCTCAAAAGGTCTTGGGCACGACCATTGTTCGTCTGGGGCAGGTCGTGGAAGCAATGGACATGGCGTTGGAGGATCTTGAGATTCCCGACACCAATCCGACCGAATATGGTCCACAGCTGCGTGTGGGGTCCTTAGTATCCGATGATTCCTTCAATGGTGCCTTCTTCTTCCTTGCCCCGGTGGAAGCAGAGAAGCAGGCGAGCACAAAAGGGGACGAGCTGCCGCCGCAAGAACTGGATTTCCAGACCACCGGGTCGGCGATCATCGGGCAACCCAGTGTCAAAGTTTTCTCGCTGCCGGAAGACTACTTGATAAGGGGTGCAGATTTCAGCTCGTTTGATGGAATTCCGGATATCGACGCCGCCGCAAAAAGTGGCATGCTCAAGTTTCTTTATGAGCGGGCAAGCGTCGGCTCGGATCAAAGAGACGACCGTTTTTCGCGGTATCGTGCTGATGCGAACAAGGCCGAACTGCCGTTCGGGGCAATCCATGTGTTTGACTGCAGCCCGGCTGAAAGTCAGATAAAGAACCTCCTTGACGTCGCTCCGCCCGACAAGGCTTTGCTGCCGGTAGCCATCGATCTCGAATGGTACAAGGTGACAGGGTCACCAACCCTCGACGCGTGCGCAACTGACCGTGATGGCGTGCGGGCCAATCTGAAGGATCTCTTGGGTCGCGTGCAAGAAGCTTACGGAAAACAACCACTCATCTATGCATCCCGGCAGGGGATTGGCGACGTCCTGCAATCTGATTTCAGCCAATATCCTCTCTGGTATGCGGAGAGGACACACGACGATGCACCTGGCTATCCCGGCGACAATCCCTGGACGATCTGGCAAATCACCAAACAGGGGAAGATCGACGGGTTCGAGAAGCCGATCGACTACAATGTCTTCTTCGGAAACCAAGCACAATTCACTGCTTTCGCCGCGACTGGCCAGAATGCTGGGCGGGAAGCTGCCATATCGCCGGAAAAGAAGTGAGACAGATATGTTCAAGGTCTCTGCCGGTGCCATCGCAATCTGGTTTTGCCTGGCCGGACAAGGCCACGCGGCCAGTTGCGAGGCGATCATAGCTAAGCAGGTAACTCAAGCAAGCTCGGGGACGAACCCCCGAGCGGGCTTGGAGAAATACTTGATACGGATGCTTTCCAAACCCCGATACTTTGAAGACGGAAAGTGCGCTGGTCCCGCAACAGACCTAAAGCTCTACCCAGGGATTCCTTACCACGATTGTAGATACGAGAACGGCTGTAGGGCGACAATCTGGATGAGATCAGCGCGACAATCTGGATGAGATTCTGGTGTCGCGATCGTCGGCGACGGTATCATCGTGATTGTCGCTGG
>NZ_SLZK01000009.1 GCF_004341105.1 Rhizobium sp. BK418
TGGAAATTGCCGTTGCCAAGGCTGCCAAGCCGGCAAGCCTGGCACCGGTGGCCGCACTAACACCTAGAAAATGTCTGCGCGCGGCATTGCGCGGCAGCTGCGGATCTTCCGTGGATGACATAGCTGGTGTCCTTTGTTGAAAAGAGTAACACCGGCAAAATTTACAATAGGTTGCATTCTATTCAACTTCGCAGAACAGCGGTAGGGTCTACTGAAAAGGGAGTAGGCAACGGTATGGAACCGGGCGCAATGGCCACCGAAGAGGTTTATGAATCTCCCAGCGATCAGGGGACGCAAGACAAGAGCGAACATTGTAACCAAAGGTTGAGTAGGCGCAAGCTGCTCAAGACAGGACTGGTTCTCAAACCTTGGTTTGGGAAGTAAGCGGCGGCCTTCGATGTTAATTTTGGGGTCCGCTTATCCAAGGAGATTGCGATGCAGGTCACGAAATTCACTGTATACGTCATGGTCGGTTTCAACACATTGCTTGCTGGCTGGCTCGCCCTTTACATGCTCTACGATCCTGAAAGCTGGTACTATTTTATCCCCGGCGTGACTGATACAGGGATGTTCAACCAGCATTTCATTCGCGATATCGGCATTATCCAGGGCTTCATCGCTCTTGCCTTTGCCATTGGTGTGTGGAAGGCGAGCCGGCGGGTCGAGCTGTGGACAGGGGCGACGCTTTGGCTCATCGCACATGCCACCTTCCACCTCTGGGAAGTTGCCGTCGGTATCTGTTCCTCGTCCGTCATCTTGCGGGATTTTCCGGCGGTAAGCTTGCCGGCGATATTCGGGATCCTGGCGACGCTCTGGGCAGTTCAACAGACCGCCGGCTCCGCGAACCGGCAGGGAGCTGCAAGCGTGCGAGCTTAGACTAAGGAAGAGGTCTCTCCGATATTGAAAGGGAGGCGCTGGTGGCGCCTCCCTTTTTCGTTTTCTAACCTCCGTAAATGCGGAAATGCTGCCGGCCTTTGGCGCGCTGTTATCCGCCGCCTTCTTGGGCTGCAATCAGCGACCGGAAAAGCCAGTCGTGGAACGTCAGACTTCCGGCCAGAGCGTTGGCGCCCGGCAGAAGCGTCGCGTTCGCAAGCCCGACACCGAAGTATGGCGCATCTGGATCGATTGCGATCGACCGCGTGTCCTCGGTCACCGTCAGTATCTCGCGTGCCAACTGGTCCAGCGGGACGGCTTCCGGGCCGGCGATTTCAACGATGTCATTATGGGGCAAGCCGATTGCGATCTGGGATATCAGGGTTGAAGCCTCATCGGCCGCGATCGGCCTCACCAGTGCTGGCGACAGCCGAAATCCATCGCCCTCGGCTGCCGAATTGATGATCCCGTTGAAGAACTCGAAGAACTGCGCGGATCGGACGATCGTATAGGGCAGGCCGGAAGCCCTTATGAGGTTTTCCTGCACCAGCTTTGCACGGAAGTAGTCGTTTTCGACGAGGCGATCCGCCGCGACGACCGACAGTGCGAGGTAGTGTCCAACGCCTGCCTGTTTTGCCGCCATCAGCAGATTCTTCCCCGCCTGCTTGAAGAAGTCGAGCGCGTCGGAATCTCCGAACGAGCCGGAATTCGTAACGTCGATCACTACGTCCGTATCGGCAAGCGCCGCCTGCAACCCTTCGCCGGTATAGGCATTGACGCCCGTCTTGGTCGAAGCTCCGCTGACAGACTGACCACCTCGTTCCAGTTCTCGAACGATCTTGGATCCCATCATCCCGCTCGCGCCAACCACCGTAATTTTCATCTCACGTCTCCGGGATTTGCCTGACTTCTTGAAAGGATAGCCGTTTCAGGGATCGGATCGATAAAACGAAGTTTTGGGTTGACCCGAACTAGGGATGGCGCGATCGGCCACGCCCGATATTCGGAGGATCAATAAAACCAGAGTTTGGCAAACCAAGGTTAGGGATGCCAGGCGCTGCATCGGCCGGTATCTGAGCATTCGTGAGCCGTGTTAACCGGACACGATGGAGATGATGAACGCAGGCATTTTTCCGGCTTCTTCCTGCGGCCAACGAATTGGCAGTCGAGCGTCCAACCCATCCGGCTTACGTCGTCGAGCAGGCAAGGCCGGCAGCGTCTGCTGCCGGTCTTGTTCGTACTTTGAGGACTAAGGAGGAACGAGCTGGTCTGGCCGGCGGTAGTAAACCAAGGTGTACCGTCCACTGGCATCTGGTCCGTGTTATCTGTTCGACATCTGAGGAAGCAGGCGTTGGCTTTCGGGCGCCAGCAAAGCATGGAGCGGGGAGGCGGCAGCTTATTCGGTTGTTGGACAATCTCCCAGGCACCAAAGAGGTAATTCGATGCAAAACGCTCAGGTAAAGACGGACAAGAGCGCCGAGCCGATCATTTACGTAATCGATGATGATGCAGAGATGCGCAGCGCCCTTCTGGACCTTTTTACGGTAACCAATAAGCGCGCGTCGGCCTTTCCAAGCGGATTGGAGTTTCTCAAGTGGGCAGATGTAAACGCGGCCGGCTGCATTGTCGTGGATCTACGGATGCCGGGTGGCACGGGCCTCGACCTTCAAAGTCAGCTTCTGGCCTTGGGCTGCAAGCTGCCGCTTATATTCCTGACGGCCCACGCGGACGTTTCAACGAGCGTTAAGGCGATGAAGGCCGGCGCCACTGATTTCATCACGAAGCCATTCGTCAATCAGGTTCTCCTCGATGCTGTCGATCATGCGATCAAGGTGGACGACGAACGTCGCAAGTCGAATGAGGAACTAAAACGCGTTCAGACGCTCGCGAACAGCCTGACCCCGAGGGAGCAGGAGGTCATGCATGCGGTGGCAAGTGGTTTGATGAACAAGCAGGTCGCCTATCAGCTTGGCATCAGCGAAATGACAGTCAAGCTTCACCGGATGAGCCTCATGCGCAAGATGCAGTGCCGTTCCCTGGCGGATCTGGTCCGCAAGGTCGAGCAGCTTCAGCGGGGCTAAAAACCGCCGGACGCTGTGGTCAAAGCGATCGGCATTCCAAGGAAGACCGCCTCGCTGTAGCTCGTTCAATCAGGCATTCCCGCTGGATTCTTGTTCGGCCGGCCGTCAGCCGATCCCCAACGTATGTTTGGGTATGAGTCCAAAGATAATCGCTTAGGCTTGAGTCCTGGCCGCTGGCAACGCAGCCAATCATTCCATAATGGATCCAGAACCGAAGCGATGATGCAACCTGTTAATTTTGCAAGGGAATTGCGGGAATTCTTCAGGTCCATGGATTCTGTGACTGCTGCTGTAACGCTTGGTTTGGGCAAAACTCGCCTGAATTAGCAGGCCCCGTCGCCTCGCTCCCGAAGCGTGGCGTTCTTCGAATCCTCTAGTAGAGCAAAAGGAGCACATCATGAAAATTGTTGTCATCGGCGGGACAGGCCTTATCGGTACAAAGCTCGTCAAACGCCTCCAGGCGAAGGGCCACGAGGCTATTGCCGCATCTCCCGCATCTGGCGTCAATACGATCACGGGCGAGGGCCTTGCGGACGTTCTCAAGGGAGCGCAGGTCGTTGTCGATCTCTCGAATTCCCCCTCGTTCGAGGATAAGGCGGTAATGGACTTTTTCCAGACAGCGGGCCGGAATATTGCGTCCGCTGAAGCGGCGGCCGGAGTGAAGCACCATGTCGCTCTGTCCGTCGTCGGCACCGAACGTCTTCCAGACAGCGGCTATATGCGCGCCAAGCTTGCCCAGGAGAAGATCATCAAAGAATCTGGGATTCCTTATTCCCTGGTTCACTCGACGCAATTTTTCGAATTCATGTTCGCCATCGCCCAGTCCGGCGTGCAGGGTGACAAGGTTCACCTTTCACCGGCCATGATGCAGCCGATCTTCTCGGATGATGTTGCTGACGCACTCGTCGACGTCGTTCTCGGAAATCCGCTGAATGCTACGATCGAGATCGCCGGTCCGGAGCCGATCAAGATTGCGGACGCCGTCACCCGCTACATGCGGCAGATCGGCGACAAGCGCGATGTCGTCGCCGATGACCAGACCCGTTACTTCGGTGCCCTCCTCAAAGAAGGCTCCCTTATGCCTGGCAGCCAGGCACGGATCGGCAAGACGCGGTACTCCGAGTGGGTCAAGACGGCGACGCCGCCTCCGGGTCACTGATCGGGCATTGAAATCCGCATAGAAATAGTCAAAGCCCCGAAAGGGGCTTTGATCATTTTGCGTCTGTTTGTCATGCCGATATCCGCGGATAAAGTCGATCTGCGGTTCAAACCTGCTCAGTCCGGCCTGCACTGTCCGGGAGGGAGGCGCCTTGCCGGCGCCTCCCGAAATCATCAGGCTTTGAAGAAGCTCAGCAGATCCGCATTGACGATGTCGGCGTGCGTCGTCGCCATGCCATGCGGCAGACCCTTGTAGATCTTCAGCGTCGCATTCTTCAGCAACTTTGCGGAAAGCGGCGCGGAATCGGCGACCGGGACAATCTGGTCATCGTCGCCGTGCATAACGAGAGTCGGAACCTCAATCGACTTGAGGTCGTCGGTAAAGTCTGTTTCCGAAAATGCCTTAATGCCATCGTAATGGGGCTTGGTGCCGCCGGCCATGCCCTGACGCCACCAATTCTGGACAATCGCCTGCGATACTTGTGCGCCCGGGCGATTGAAGCCATAGAACGGGCCACTGGCCAGGTCGATGTAGAATTGCGACCTGTTAGCCGCCAGTGCAGCGCGTAGACCGTCAAAAACTTCGATCGGCAGACCGCCCGGATTGGCCGGGGTCTTGACCATGATCGGCGGGACGGCGCCGATGAGGACGAGCTTGGCGACCCGACCTTTGCCGTGCCGCGCGACATAATGCGTTGCCTCGCCGCCGCCGGTCGAATGACCGACATGGATCGCGTCGCGAAGATCAAGGTGCTGGACGACCGCTGCGGCGTCTGCGGCGTAATGGTCCATATCGTGGCCGTCGCTGACCTGGCTGGAGCGGCCGTGACCTCGGCGGTCATGGGCGATGACGCGATAACCCTTGCCGAGGAAGAACAACATCTGGTTATCCCAGTCATCAGCGCTGAGCGGCCAGCCGTGATGGAAGACGATCGGCTGAGCGTCCTTCGGACCCCAATCCTTGTAAAAGATCTGAGTGCCGTCTTTCGTTGTGACGTATTGATTGCTCATAGCATGTTCTTCCTTCGATTTCTTTGGCTCGTCGGCCATTGCAGGTGAGGAAAGTTTCAATGTTGCGGCAGCGACCGCAAGTGTAATCGCTCCCGTCATCGTATCTCGGCGCGTTGGCCGAAATTGTTGCGGATCCACGTAAGTCTCCTTGTCTAGAAACACTTAATAAGCGTTGTGAAAGTTCCAGTTCTGAAAGCATATCGCCGTCGAGTCAGGCCGAGAAATTCTACATTCTATGGGGAGGATGGCGAGCTATACTTCAGTTTCATCTACGATAGTCTGTCGGCTTGAATGGCGGGGCTTGCGCGCATGGCGGTTTGAGGGCCGACGTTTGCGGCACCGTAGACCTGCCGATGTTCCGGTTAAACCTAAACGGACGTTTGATCGTCCGTCCGGTGCTCTTCGATTATGAACGAGGAGGGGGCGCCACAGACGGCAGATTCATCGCAAGCCATTGTTATATCTCGCAGACCAGTGCCCCGTCGCGTTGCTAGACGGAGAAACCCATGCAGCATGTCCTCATTGCCGATGACGATCACTCTGCACGCAGTCTCATCAGTGAATACCTTGTGCAGCAGGCGTTTCGTGTTACCGCCGTAGGCAGTGGTGATGACCTGCAGAATGTGCTCTCGACGGAGATGGTCGATGCCTTCGTCATCGATCTGAACCTTAAGGGGGAGGACGCCCTGGAGATCGTGCGCCAACTGTCGATCCTTTCGGCGCCGGTCATCATCACCAGCGCTGACCGGGTCGAGGAAGCCGACAAGGTTCTGGGATTCGAACTCGGCGCAAGCGACTACATCGTCAAGCCGTTCGGTCTGCGGGAGTTCCTCGCACGGCTTAAGGCAGCCATGCGGGTGAGGTCCCCGCCTGAGGCCGACCGCGGACGCCGTATCTATCTGTTTGGCGACTGGACGCTTTCCTTGCGTCAGCGGGCGCTTACGCGGCTGGACATTGGCGAAACGAAGCTGACTGCGGCTGAATTCAATCTTCTGGTCGCGTTTCTGAACGCGCCGAGACAGGTATTGTCCCGTGAGCGGTTGCTTGCAGCAAGCCGCGTCCATTCGGAAGAGGTCTTCGACCGAAGCATCGATGCACTGGTTCTGCGCCTGCGGCGCAAGCTCGAAACGGAACCGTCAAAACCGAGCCTGATCAAGACGGCACGTGGAACCGGCTATATTCTGGATTGCGATGTGATGGTGGATGAGCGCCCGAGGCTCAAACGATGAGTCTGGACCCTTGCCGCCTGTCAGCGCCTAGCAGCATAGTGACGGTTGGCTCTGCGGTCCCGGGCGAGATGATCGGGATCAGCGCTCTGCAGCGGAGGCTATGAATTCCATCAGGTCCTTGGAATTCAGCGGTTTTTCCATGAAGGCGGCCGCGCCTGATGATCTTGCCGCTGCTTCGGTGCGGTTGTCGGCAAAAGACGTCATAATACACACCGGCGGACCGCCCTCCCGAACCACGGCGCAAAGCAGGTCAAGTCCACTGGTTCCGGACATCCTCATATCCGTCAGTACACAATGCACGCGATGCATGTCGCCGGAATTGAGGAAGGCGTCCGCGGACGTATAGGTCCGACTTTCAACCCCCGTCGTTTCGAACAGATCCTTCAGCGATTCCAGCAGAAACGGATCGTCATCAATGATTGCGATCGTCGTTTTTTGCGCGGACTGCATAAGACCTCTGACAATATTGAGCCAGTTCACCCGACATTTCGAGGCATTGGCGATGCCTTATGACTCGCTGACATCAAGAGAAGCAAAACCACATCGTCTTTCAGATGTGCACCGATCTATTCGCCGGCTCCTGGCCTCGTTGATGCCACTGGAGGCACGAGCGACGGCCTCTTTCCGCGTGAGACAGCGCCAAGTCTGCATCCTATGGTAACGCATAACAGCCGCATTTCAACTAAACGGAAGTTTGCCTCACGCGAGAGATCCGACCCAGCCTGCTCAATCAAAGATTCTCATGCCGCGGTCCTTTGAAGATCTTGAAGTCTGCTCCGATCTCGGCTGGGTTTTCAACTGTGATGGTGGCGTCGATAAATATTGCCCGGACCGATTGGCGATAGCCCGAGGGTTGGCACGTTAAGGCTGGCGAACAACAGATGGCAGGTTTGGTGTCAAGCCAACCTTTGTTTTAGTGGTCGGGCAGCCGGATCATGCTTAGCTTCTAGAAGGTCGATTTTCTGGAGATTCACGACGCTCCCAGCTGGCTTCCCGAGGGGGCGACGAGCATAGTTCCACAGGAGCGCGAGCTCAAAACCAGTCTCTTCGCGAACACCCCGGTCGCTGTATTCCAGGCGGCGGCGGTGGGTGTGTTTCTCAGTACTTTTTATCGATGAGAGAACCGGATGCCGCAGGAAATCATTTTGTTTGCCGTCTTGCTGAACGCCTTGGGCATAGCTGGCATCGTCGTGTGGCATCTGCAGGGGCGCTCCCGGCCAAACGCGCGCCTCATTGCCCAGATCGCCTTCTTCGTCGCCATGACGATCGTTTTGATGCTCGGAAGGATTATCCCGTTTCGCTTTGACCCGCCGCATCTGGAAGGCGTGAGCGTCCTCTTTGTCTCTGCCAAAATCCTCTGGTGGGTTCACCTCTCCTGGGCCGTCATCGGGTTCCTGCGCATCTACATCGTGCTGGACGGCCGGCCGAGGGAGGCAAGGCTCATTCAGGACCTGTTGATCGCGGTCGTTTATCTCGGTGTTGCCCTGTCGGTAATGGCTTTCGTCTTCGGGGTTCCGATCGGCACGTTGCTCGCAACATCAGGCGTCATTGCCGTCATCCTCGGTCTTGCATTGCAGAACACATTGGGAGACGTGTTCTCGGGGATCGCCCTGACACTGGGGCGTCCCTATGTCATCGGTGATTGGATCTTGCTCAGCGACGGCACGGAAGGGCGGGTTGTCGCCAGCGACTGGCGCTCGACGCATCTGTTGACGGCTGCTCACAATATCGTCGTCCTGCCGAACAGCGTGCTTGCCAAACTCGGGCTGACCAATATCAGCCGGCCGGATGAGAACCACCTGATCACTCTGTCGGTCCGGATTGTCCCGACACATATGCCACACATGATCCTCGGCGTCATGCAGACGGTGCTGGATAGCTGCAATTCCATCATCAAAGATCCGCCGCCGGCCGTTTCGCTTGTCGGCATAGATGCCAGCGCGGTTGGTATCGAACTCTATTTCCAAGTAACCAGCCCGCTGCAGCGAGGCATCGCCCGCAGTGAGGTGATCGACCTCGTGTACCGACACTGCAAGTCCAGCGGACTTCAACTGGCGATGCCGCTCAGCAAGGTCATCATGGCGAGTGAGCCCCTCGCAGAGAATTCGCTGGCTTCCGGTGCAAGTCCTGCGCAAAGTCTGATCGAAGCGATCCCCGTCTTCTCGGGGCTCACAGCCGATGAAATAATCGCACTTGCGGCATCCGCAGCCAAACGCACTTTTTCCCCCGGTGAGGAGATCGCGAAAGAGGGAGACACTCTTGCCAGCCTTATGATCGTCCGGGCAGGCATCGTTTCGATGCGGAGAGATGGCGAGGAGACGGCACGCCTGGCGCCGGGCGATTTTTTTGGCGAAGGGGGGTTCCTTGCGGGAATTGGCGAGAGCCATGCCCTGCAGGCGGTAACACGGGTGACCGTCTATGAGATCGGCAAGGAAGCCTTTGCACCGCTCCTGAACGATCGTCCTGAACTCGCGGAGGACCTGGCCGCAAATCTCGCGCATCGAGAGGCATTGAGCGAGAACGCCGGCAATCATGCCATGCATCATGATCGCCGGCGGTCCTACCTTCTGCAGGCCATTCGATCGGTATTCCGTAACCATGCGCATGCGTGACCCCAGTGCTGCCGCACTCGATTGTCCGGGCGTTGCTATCTGCGTGCAGACTAAATTATCTGCAGCGGAGTGAGGCGAGATGGGCAATTTGCTGAGCGAAACTGCGGGACTGATCGCATTTGTGCGAACCGTGGAAACGGGGTCTTTCAGCGCTGCCGCGCGCAGCCTGCAGACAACGCCATCAGGGGTATCGAAAAGCGTTTCACGGCTGGAAAGCCTGCTGGGGTTGAAGCTCTTTCGTCGCTCGACACGCATCCTGACGCTGACGCCCGATGGTGAGACCTTCTTCGGAAACATTGCGCCGCTTCTTCGGCAGATCGAAGAATCTTCGGACGTCTTGCAGACGGATCGCGGCGCGACCGGCCATTTGCGCATAAGCCTCCCAAGCGAGCTTGCGAGGCTACTCATGCCGCCCATCTTCACGCGCTTCCTGCCACAGCATCCCGGCATAACGCTCGATCTCGGGACGACGGATCGGCACGTGGACCTGATCCGTGAAAAATACGATATTGCATTTCGCGTCGGCAAAGTCGCGGGAAGCGACCTGATGACGCGGACGCTTGTGCATCTGGAGATGGCGCTGGTCGCATCTCCCGCCTTTATCGAAACATGGGGATGGGTGAGCTCGGTGGAGAGGCTGCGCGAAGTTCCCTTCGCGCGATATGCGATCGACGGTCATCCCTATCCCATTCGTTTTGCCGACGGCGTGACAATGATACCGACGGGCCAGGTGGATCTCGATACGGCGACGGCGATCCGCGTTGCGGCATTGAGCGGACTGGGCGTCGCTTACCTGATGAAATGCATCGTCCAGGAAGAGCTCGATCGAGGGGAACTAGTCCAGCTCCTGCCTGACCTCGAGCTGGAGACCATGCCCTTCCAGGCTGTCCACGCTTTCGGTCGGATGCCCACTTACCGCCTGCGTCTCTTTTCGGATTTCATCGAAACCGAAATGCACAAACATGTATCGCGATGAGCAGTCTCCCGAGACCGCAGCAGGCGCAACAGCCTCGGCCCCCAACCGATGTTTAGCTACCGCTTTTTCTAGTCCTTGCTACTCGTTTTATGACCGAGTGCAGGCGATTGCCTCGGCGGTCTGCCCCAGTCAGAAATTCGAAGGACGAGGATGATATGACGCAAAGATTGAACTATGCCCACCTTTCGCCGGAGCTCGTTAAGAAGCTCACGGCGTTCACCATGGAGCTGAAAGAGAGCTCCATCGAGCAGACAATCAGGGACTTGGTCGAAATCCGGGCGTCCCAGATCAATGGCTGCAGCTTCTGCGTGGATATGCACTCCAAGGAAGCAAAGATCCATGGCGAGCGGGAACTCAGGCTCTATCACGTCGCCGCCTGGCGTGAATCGACGCTGTTCAGCCCCCGCGAGCGGGCAGCACTTGCCTGGACGGAGGCAGTCACCAAGCTCTCCGACACCGGCGTTCCGGACGAACTCTACGAGAAGGTTCGCGGCCAGCTTTCCGAGAAGGAAGTGTCCGACCTCACCTTCCAGATCATGGCCATCAATGCATGGAACCGGATTAGCGTTGCGGTCAAGGCAGTGCCGGGTTCGGCGGACAAGCTCTACGGCCTGGACAAGGCCGGACTGGCATAATAACCGGTCGACCGATATAGCGGCCGCATGAGAATGCGGCCGCTGCGGAAGCGATCCCATGTGGCTGCTGCAGGCGTCTTTGGCTGCTACAGGCGAAAATATCAGCCAGTGATCAGATCATTATATTCGGGATGCTTTGCGGCATAATGCGCCATGAACTCACATTGCGGAACGACCTTCTGGCCGTTTTTCCTGATCAGCGCGAACACCCCGTCAGCGAGCTTCGTTCCGATTCCAGCGCCAGAATATTCGAACGGTACCTCGGTGTGGGTAAGGACGATCTTGTCGCCCTCCATCCTGTAGTAGGCTATGGCCATCGCATCAGTGTTGATCGGCAGCTCGTAGCGCTGCATCCGGCTGTTGTTCTGAACAAGAAGCGGCAAGGTCATTCTCCATTCCATCATCACCCCAGCCTTCTTTCATCTCGCTGTTTCGTCAACGCAAACGATCGTTGAGCCAACCGATCGCTGCCTTATTGAAAAGCAACTATCCGTCGCTGCGGCTGCAGATCCGACGGTCGGAGCGGTGTCGAAACGGGGGCCGCACATTTTGATTTCAATTGTAACGCAGGGCTCCAGTTCGCCGTTTTAGCAAGGTCCAGATAAGCCCAGCAGCCTTTCCTGACTGCGTCAGCCCAGCCGGAAAGGGATATTACATCGATGAGAATAGGATCTGATAATTCAGTTTATGACCTCTTTGTGCCGAAGGCCCGAAAGGCACCTTCCGTCAACGACGAGAATATCGATTTTTCGCCTCGAAAGACAACGGAGGAAGCATCGCTTCCGAGCGAGGAGGAGCGTATTGCGCAATTCTACGACGGGCTGGCCAGTTCGCAGATGCGATGGGCGGATATCAATAAGGACGGTAAGGTCACCAGGGACGAATATCTGGCCGGCCAGGCACGCCTCGCCGATCAGAAGGGATACGCTTATGACGCCATCGGCAGCGAAGACCGTTGGTCGATCATCGATCCGAGCAACAAGGGTTATGTCGATGAAGCTGAAATGCGCGAAGGCATGACCAAGCTATTCAAAGTCAAGATCGGACATTTGCCTCCCGGTTATCGACTCCCTAATAGCTGAGACTGTTGAAAGACCCTGACGTCGGGGATTCTACCGTCGCGACGCGAGTGCTGCGCGACGGTCGTTATCATGCAGAACGCTTGGAGGCAGACGTTCTATGATACGGTGGCGCGATGCTCGAAACGCATGACACGGAAGTTCTTTTCCAATGATGCGGCAATCTGATCCGCGCCTGGAACGCCTCGAGCGGATTCCCACCTGATCTCGTAGGTCAGCTCGCGATGCCCGTTATTACTGTCTGTGAGCCCTGTAAACCTTGCTTCGGAGAGCTCGATAACCGTTGCCTTCAGATCCGGGATACCGGCGTCAACCGGAAGTGTGATTGCCACCATGCCGTTCTGTTGACCTGATATCCATCGGTCTACCTGCTTCAGCGGGGAAAGGATCAGGACGGCGAGAATAGTTACGATGGCGCCGACAACGATCTGTCCACCCCCGAAGCAGAGGCCGATCGCCGTGATCAGCCAGAGCGTAGCCGCCGTGGTTACGCCGGTGGTGATGTCGCCCCTTTTAAGGATTGCCCCGCCGCCGATGAAGCCCACGCCGGTGAGGACGCCGAGCGGGAAACGCAATATATCCATCGATCCGTTCGTGCTCTGGCTCGTTGCCAGAAGGATATTTGCCTGGATCATCGAGAGACATGCCGCCAATCCGACGAGAATGGTCGTGCGCAACCCCGCAACATGTCCTCCTCGCTCCCTGTCGAGGCCGATGAATGCGCCGGCGATGATCGTTGCCGTCAGGCGGATTGCGATGTCCGCCCAATTCGGCGTGATCGGCATCAGGTCGATCAAATCCAATTCCATGCTCCCCTCGTTACGGACAAGCGGCTCTTTCGGTGAAATGGAACCCTCGCCCTATACCGAGATGGCTCCCGAAGCCGGATCGCTGCCGATCGCTTAGTGCGGAAGCTAGAGCGCAGCCGGCAAGCCGGCTAGTGGGCCGGCCAGTAGGGTAGTAAAACCGGTCACGAAATCGGCGGGTGCAGAATCTGGCTCAGTCCGCCGAGACCTGACGGCGCAGGCTTCCGGCCGAATGGCGGATGACATCGGAAATCTGCAGGAGTTGTTTGACCAGCGGCGTCGAATTGCGCCAGATAATCCCGATCGTTCGCAAGGGTTGCGGCGTACGGAACCGGGAGACGGAAACATCCGCAGAGCGCGTCTCCACCGGCACCGCCATTTCGGGGATCAGGGTTACGCCAATGCCGGCGCTGACCATCTGCACCAGCGTGGAAAGTGAGCTCCCCTCCATAATCTCCCGCGGACGTGTCGATTCTATGCCGCAGAAGGACAGGGCCTGATCGCGAAAGCAGTGCCCTTCCTCCAGGAGAAGTAAGCGCATTTCGCGCAGGGCCTCAGGCTCCGGCACCGGCTTACCTTCGTCCTCGCGTCGCCGGACCAGCAGGAATTCCTCTTCAAACAACTTGATTTCTGTGAGTGATGGCGCCGATATCGGCAATGCGACTACCGCCAGATCCAGTTCGCCCTGTGCCACTTCGTGCACGAGCTTGGCCGTCAGCGTTTCACGTACCTGAATTTCAATATTGTCGAAGGTTCTGTTCAGGTCGCTGATGATCGCCGGAAGCAGATAAGGAGCGACGGTCGGAATGATTCCGATTCTCAGCCGTGTCAGCAACTTGTCTTGCGAAGAGCGGGCGAGATCACCGAGCTCGTCCACGGCGCGTAGAATGTCGCGAACCCTGAGCGCAAACAGCTGTCCGAAGGCCGTTAGCCTCACTTCCCGCGCACCGCGTTCGAAGAGATCTCCACCGAGTTCCCCCTCGAGCTCCTTGATCTGCATGGATAAGGCGGGCTGCGAAATCGCACAGGCATCGGCCGCATGCCGGAAGCGGCCATGACGCGCCAAGGCTTCAAAATAACGGAGCTGTTTGAGCGTAACATTGGTCATAAGGCGAACTTATCGCGGCCATCAGTAAATCCAACTTAAAATTATCATATGCTTCCGATAAAAAGGCAGGAGAGGGAGGATGTGTGCACCCCGATCGAACCGGACGAGTGTAGGCACGCAATCAGGCCCGATAGTTTAACGGACAAGGCGACTGTTGAACGGTCGCCTGGAGCAACAGGAGAAAACTATGGACCAGAAACCTGAAAATGCGGGCAAATGTCCGGTTGACCACTCGGGAGCACGTGGCAGAGGCAATCGTGACTGGTGGCCGAACCAGCTCGACCTGCAGGTGCTGCATCATCATTCCGACCTTTCGGATCCGATGGGGAAGGATTTCAACTATGCCGAAGAGTTCAAGAAGCTCGACCTCGATGCGGTGAAGAGAGATCTGCACGCGCTGATGACGGATTCGCAGGACTGGTGGCCGGCTGACTTTGGTCACTACGGCGGTCTCTTCATCCGCATGGCTTGGCACAGCGCCGGCACATACCGCATCACCGACGGCCGCGGCGGTGCCGGTCAGGGCCAGCAGCGCTTTGCGCCGCTCAACTCCTGGCCTGACAACGTCAACCTCGACAAGGCCCGCCGCCTGCTGTGGCCGATCAAGCAGAAATACGGCAACAGCATCTCCTGGGCCGACCTGCTGATCCTGACAGGCAACGTCGCGCTCGAATCCATGGGCTTCAAGACGTTCGGTTTCGCCGGCGGCCGCGCCGACGTCTGGGAACCGGAAGAGCTCTACTGGGGTCCGGAAGGCACTTGGCTCGGCGACGAGCGCTATAGCGGCGAACGGGAGCTTGCAGAGCCGCTCGGTGCCGTGCAGATGGGCCTCATCTATGTCAACCCGGAAGGCCCGAACGGCACTCCCGACCCGCTCGCGTCCGCGCGTGACATCCGCGAGACCTTCGCCCGCATGGCAATGAATGACGAAGAGACCGTCGCGCTGATTGCCGGCGGCCATACCTTTGGCAAGACCCATGGTGCGGGCGATCCGTCCTTTGTCGGTGTCGATCCGGAAGGTGGTGAGCTGGAAGCCCAGGGCCTGGGCTGGGCGAGCACCTTCAACAGCGGCGTCGGGCGCGATGCCATCGGCAGCGGTCTGGAAGTTACCTGGACCCAGACGCCGACGAAGTGGAGCAACTACTTCTTCGAAAACCTCTTCGGTTTCGAATGGGAGCTGACGACGAGCCCGGGCGGCGCCAAGCAGTGGGTCGCGAAGAACGCCGAAGCCACCATTCCGGACGCCTACGACCCTTCGAAAAAGCAACTGCCAACCATGTTGACCAGCGATCTGGCGCTGCGCTTCGATCCGATCTACGAGAAGATCTCGCGCCGCTTCATGGAAAACCCGGATCAGTTCGCCGACGCGTTCGCCCGGGCCTGGTTCAAGCTGACCCACCGCGATATGGGACCGAAGGTGCGCTACCTCGGCAAGGAAGTGCCGGCCGAAGACTTGATCTGGCAGGACGTCATCCCGGCCGTCGACCATCCGCTCGTGGACGACCAGGACATCGCCGGTCTCAAAGCCAAGGTCGCGGCCTCTGGTCTTTCGGTGCAGGAACTGGTCTCGACGGCCTGGGCTTCGGCCTCGACCTTCCGCGGCTCCGACAAGCGCGGCGGCGCCAACGGCGCGCGCATCCGCCTTGCTCCGCAGAAGGATTGGGAGGTCAACGAACCGGCGCAGCTCGCCAAGGTTCTGGGTGTTCTGGAAGGCATCCAGAAGGACTTCAATGCCGCGCAGACCGGCGGCAAGAAGATCTCGCTTGCCGATCTGATCGTGCTTGCCGGTGCGGCCGGCGTCGAGAAGGCGGCCAAGGCCGGCGGTCACGACATCGTCGTGCCGTTTACGCCGGGCCGCATGGATGCATCCGCAGAGCAGACTGACGTTGCGTCCTTCGCAGTTCTGGAGCCGCGCGTCGACGGTTTCCGCAACTATGTGAACAGCAAGCGCAAGCAGTTCATGAAGGCCGAGGAAGCGCTCGTCGACCGTGCCCAGCTCTTGACGCTGACTGCGCCTGAAATGACCGTGCTCGTCGGCGGTCTGCGCGTCCTGAACGTCGGCAAGCCCGAGCATGGCGTCTTTACAGCGCATCCGGAAACGCTGACCAACGACTTCTTCGTCAACCTGCTCGACATGGGCACCGTCTGGGCTCCCGTTGCAGGCAAGGATGGCGTCTACGAAGGGCGCGATCGCAAGACGAAGGAACTGAAATGGACCGGCACCCGCGTCGACCTGATCTTCGGCTCGCACTCGCAGCTTCGTGCTCTTGCTGAAGTCTACGGGCAGTCGGACGGCAAGGCGAAGTTCGTCAAGGATTTCGTTGCCGCCTGGAACAAGGTGATGAACGCTGATCGTTTCGATCTCGTCTGATTGGAAAGCTCTGTTTGGACGCGGCGGATGCCATCGCGTCCAAACGTCAGAGCGTCCTTTGCGCGTCCATCCGGACGCGCAAAGGACGCTCTCACTCTTGAATCTACGTCTTAAAATCCCCGAGAGTCGATTCCGGTTTCAGGTCGATGCCGTATTGGACGCGGGATTTTTCGTCCATTTCTACGTCGTCAGTTGCCGACCGCGCCGCGGGGCGCATGTTCAACGATCTCGCGGGCTGCGCCATAGTCGCGCTCGTGGGCCGAGCGAAAACGGTGTTCAGTGCGGCCGGTCAGATCACGGTAGTAGCGGTCGGTCATGCCGTCGGCATAGGTGCCGGTATCAGCGCCGAAGTCCTCGGTCGACGGATTGATCGAGAAAAATTTGAACATCTTCAGGGTCCTCCACAGCGTGCTATCAACACCCGGACGTGTCGTTCGGTTCCTTCCATGAGATGATTATAATGAAAAAATTAACCATGTTTAAACAAACGGCACGCGTTTGAGGCGCATGCCGTCTGATTGCTTAAGGTTATTATGCCTGATGCAGGAGCAGCGCCAGCAACTGCTGCAGCGATATGCCCCCAAGCAGCTGACCTTCCCGTGATATGACGGCGGCAGAGGAGACGTCGGCGCGAGACATTTCACGCAGGGCTCCTTCGATATCCATGTCTTCGAAAAGCTGCAGCTGGCTTTCGACCGAAATCTGCTTCGCGACGGCACCGATCCTGATCACCCGACCGCGATTGACCTCCTTGACGAAGGCGGCGATGTAATCATTGGCGGGGCTGAGGACGATCTCAGCCGCCGAACCCTGCTGGATGACTTCACCGTCACGCAGGATGGCGATTTTCTCCCCGAGCCGAAGAGCTTCGTCGAGATCGTGAGTGATGAAGACCACCGTTTTTTTCAGGTCTTTCTGCAGATCGAGGAGGACCGTCTGCATGTCGACGCGGATCAGCGGATCAAGCGCAGAATAGGCTTCATCCATCAGAAGGATTTCGGCATCATTGGTGAGCGCCCGCGCCAGGCCGACGCGCTGCTGCATACCGCCGGAGAGCTGGTTCGGATAGTGCCCGCCGAAGCCCTCCAGACCGACGCGCTTGATCCAGGCATTGGCCCGTTCCTCGCGCTCCGCCTTTGCGACCCCCTGGATTTCGAGACCGTAGACTGTGTTCTGCAGAACGTTGCGATGCGGCAGCAGGCCGAAACGCTGGAAAACCATGGCGGTCTTCCGGCGACGGAATTCGCGAAGCTGCAGGGTATCCATGCGGCAGACATCCGCACCGCCGTAGAGGACTTCGCCCGATGTGGGATCGATCAGCCGGTTGATGTGGCGGATCAGCGTCGACTTGCCGGAGCCGGAAAGACCCATGATGACCGTGATCTTGCCGCCGGGAATGGTGATGTTGATGTCTTTCAGCCCGAGCACATGACCATGCTCCTTATTGAGCTCGGTCTTTGACATGCCCTTGCTGACGGCTTCCACATAGTCGCGGCCGCGCGGGCCGAAGATCTTGAAGAGACTCCGGATCTCGATCGAATTGCTAGCCATGCACGATCTCCCGGTGCTTCTGTAGCCGCAGGCCATAGGCCTGGCTGATCCGGTCGAAGATGATGGCAATGCCGACGATTGCGAGACCGTTGAAGACGCCGAGGGTGAAATATTGGTTGGAAATGGCCTTGAGGACCGGCTGGCCAAGCCCTTGAACGCCGATCATGGAGGCAATGACCACCATGGCGAGCGCCATCATGATCGTCTGGTTGATACCGGCCATGATGGTCGGCAGCGCCAGCGGCAGCTGGACGTTGCGAAGCTTCTGCCAGCTCGACGAGCCGAAGGCATCGGCTGCCTCCAGGACATTCTCGTCCACCATGCGGATGCCGAGATTGGTGAGACGGATCATCGGCGGCAGGGCGTAGATAACGACGGCAATGACGCCAGGAACTCGACCGATGCCGAGAAGCATGACGACGGGGATGAGGTAGACGAAACTCGGCATGGTCTGCATGACGTCGAGGATCGGGTTGACGATCCTCTGCATCGCGTTCGACCGTGCCATCAGGATGCCGAGCGGCAGACCGATGACGATCGAAAGCACGGTACAGACGAAGATCATGGACACCGTCTTCATCGTATCCTGCCACATGTCGAAATAGCCGATGACAACGAGCGTCAGAACGCAGCCGACGACGACCTTCCAGCTGCGGCTGGCAAACCAGGCAATGGCGGCAAAAGCAATCAGAATGATTGGCCAGGGCGTGCCGGTCAGCAGCCGTTCTGCCCAGATGAGAAAACTTTGCAGCGGGCTGAAGGCTGCTTCGATGCTGTCGCCATAGGCCCGAGTGAAGGCGCGAAATCCTTCGTCGACGCTCTTCTTCAGTTCGCGCAGCACATCGTCGTTCATTGTCGGAAATTTCCAGAGCCAATCCATGCCGGTTCCCCAAAATAGATAATGGCGGCGGCCGATTGTTGTTTTGGCCGTCGCGCCGAAGGATTGTCTGGGCAGCGGCAAGGCTGCCCATGTCTGATTGATTAAAGCGACGCCTTGATCTTTTCGGCGGCTTCCGGCGAGACCCAGTCCTTCCAGAGGGGCTCATTATTCTTCAGGAAGTATTTGGCGCCGTCTTCGCCTGTTGCCTGGTTGTCTGTCATCCAGGCAATCAGCTTGTTGACGGTGTCGTTGGTCCATGCCCTCTTCTTCAGATAATCGATAGCGGGGCCGCCCCGGTCGGCAAATTTCTTGCTGATCAGCGTCTGCACGTCATCGGCAGGCCAGGCATTCGGTTTGGGATCAGGGCAATCGGCAACAGAGGTGCAGCGCTTCCATTCGGCGGCATCATATTCCGTGCCGTAGCCGAGCTTGACCATCTCATATTTGCCGAGCAGAGAAGTCGGTGCCCAATAATAACCGACCCAGGGCTGCTTGCTTTCATAGGCCTTGGCGATCGAACCGTCGAGGCCCGCCGCCGAACCGGTATCGACGAGCGTAAAGCCTGCTTTCTCGGCATTATAGGCTTTGAAGAGCTGTGTGGTGACGACGGTGCCGCCCCATCCCTGCGGGCCGTTGAAGACGGCGCCCTTGCTCTTATCTTCCGGAGCGGGGAAGAGCTCGGGATGTTTCAGAAGATCCGGAATGGTCTTGATGTCGGGGTGAGCCTCGGCGGTATATTTGGGGATCCACCAGCCCTGGATGGCGCCATCCGAGAGGATCTTGGCGCCCTCGACCACCTTGCCGCCTTCAAGGCCGCGCTTGACCAGTTCCGGCTGCAGGCTGACCCAGGCTTCGGGCGCAACGTCCGGCTCGCCCTTTTCGGCCATGGAAGTGAGCGTGGGGACGGTATCGCCGCTGACGATTTCTGCCGTGCAGCCATAACCTTCCTCAAGGATCATCTTGTCGAGGCTTGCAGCCACTTCTGCGGATTGCCAGTTCATGCTTGCGATTGTGATATTGCCGCAATCGGCGGCAAAAGCGCTTCCGCCCGCGAACATGGCGCCGGCTGTGAGAATGGTGGAGGCCAAAAGTACTTTCATTTTTTTGTTCCCTCTGGTCGCGGTGTATCCCTAACCGGGGCGCCGGCGCCACCGCGTACGCCGACCCTTGCATTGAGCCTGTTTTAAGACCGCAACGGCCATTCTGGTTGCGTCAAAAAATGGCGCATTAGAACCTTCTTTCAATGCTGTTTTAAATACGGCGTCGCTGACGGAACGATGGTGCGGCGTCATCACGTGGTGGTTGGTGCAATCGGGTCGTCATATCTTTCGGTTGATCGGCAAATTTCCCATCGCGATCACTGATGATGAGCGGCATCGCCCTTTGCCCCCAATGCCAACTCCCGCTCATAAAGCAGTTTTTCCACGGTTTCCAGGTGCTCGATGATACACTTGCAAGAAGTTGGATACTAATATATTACTTCCGCATCAATCAAAGGGAGGCGGTTCCCGGTGATTTCAAACATTCGATTTTCGGTTCTTGCCGGTAAAGGAACGCGATGAATTCGTCCTCTGGAATGATGCGTAAGAAGCGCTCCCTACAAGGGGTCACGTTGCTTTCGCACCAGAGGGCGGCGGCCCCGCGGGCGGCGACGCTCGTCTACAATGCGCTCCTAGACGATATCGTGTCGCTCCGCCGGAAACCTATGGAGCTTTTGAACGAGAAAGAGCTTGAGGCGCAGTTCGGTGTCAGCCGCACGCCGATCCGTGAAGCGATCATTCGTCTTGCAGATGACGGTCTCGTCGACGTCTTTCCGCAATCGGGCACGTTCGTTTCCCGTATCCCGCGCCGGGCGCTCTATGAAGCGATCCTCGTGCGCAAGGCGCTGGAAGACACCACGATTTCGATCGCGGTCGAGAAGATGACGCCGGCTGGCCTTAAGGCGCTGGAGCGCAATCTTGCCGATCTCGATGCCTGCCATAGGGAGGGCGACGTCGCGACCTTCCACATCATCGATAACAATTTTCACCAGCTGATCAGCACTATCGCCGGCTTCCCCGGCATCTGGGCGATTATCCAGCAAGTTAAGGTGCATAGCGATCGTTACCGTCTTCTGACGCTGCCGCAGCAGGGCCGACTTGCGCGCGTCATCGAAGAGCACGCCGCCGTCATCGATTGCATGCGCAGCGGTGACAAGGATGGGGCGAAGGCCGCTATGGAATTTCATCTCGGCAAGCTGCTGCACGAAGTCGAGAAGGCCGAGATGCTCGACCCAGCCTATTTCATTGAGGATGCCCCGCCGATGGCGGCATCTGTAGGAGAGAAGGATCATTCCAATGCAGATTGACGTACGACACGCCTCCCATCCTGAGGCGGTCCGCGGCTTCGATACTGAAGCATTGCGGCGTCATTTCCTGGTCGAGACGGTGTTTGTATCAGGTGAAATCAGGCTCACGTATTCCCACTACGACCGTATGGTCATCGGTGGTGCTGCGCCACTCGGCAAGGGGTTGGCGTTGACTGCACCGAAGGCGATCGGCCAGGATAGGTTTCTTGCAGAGCGCGAACTCGGCGTGTTGAATGTCGGTCATTCGGGCCGCGTGGTCGTTGATGGCAGGGCCTACGAACTGGCGAAGTATGACTGCCTCTATGTTGGCCGAAGCGCCGTCGATATCAGCTTTGAAAGCGGAGATGCCGGCAATCCGGCAAAATTCTACCTCGTCTCGACGCCGGCCCATGCAAGCCATCCGACCGTACTTCTGACACGTGACAAGGCGCGGCATCTGACGCCGGGCGAGGCGGCAACCGCCAACAAACGTTCGATCTACCAGTATATTCATCCGGAGGTCTGCCAGTCCTGCCAGCTGACCATGGGCTTCACTAGCTTGGAGACCGGGAGCATCTGGAACACCATGCCGAGCCATACGCATGACCGGCGCATGGAGGCCTATCTCTATTTCGACCTCGATGCCGACCAGCGTGTTTTCCATTTCATGGGCGAGCCGCAACAGACCCGCCATATGCTCGTTGCCAACGAACAGGCGATCATTTCGCCACCCTGGTCGATCCATTCGGGTGCAGGCACAAAGAATTACAGCTTCATCTGGGCAATGGCCGGCGACAACAAGAGCTTCACAGATATGGACCATATCGCTATTGGCGATCTGAGATGATGGCGATGCAGGCTCTCTTCGATCTCTCGGGAAAAATAGCTGTCGTCACCGGCGCCAATACCGGCATCGGACAGGGGATCGCCGTTGCGCTGGCAAAAGCCGGTGCCTCGATCGTCGCCGTCGGCCGCTCGTCGATGGATGAGACGGAAGCCTTGGTCGCGAGGGCGGGGGTGGGATTCCACGTCATCCAGGCAGACCTTGGCACGATCGAACCGGTTAAGCCGATCGTTGCGGAGGTGCTGGAGCGTTTTGGAGGGCTCGACATTCTCGTCAACAATGCCGGCATCATCCGCCGCACCGATGCGATCGATTTCACCGAGGAAGACTGGGACGCGGTGATGAATGTCAACCTGAAGACAGCCTTTTTCCTGTCTCAGGCCGCTGCCCGTCATATGCTCGAAAAAGGGCGCGGCAAGATCATCAACATCGCTTCGCTGCTCTCCTTTCAGGGCGGGATCCGCATCCCCTCCTATACGGCATCGAAGAGCGGCCTTGCAGGTCTGACCCGGCTGCTTGCCTGCGAATGGGCGGGCAAGGGCGTGAACGTCAATGCCATCGCCCCCGGCTATTTCATCACCAACAACACGACCGCGCTGCGTGAGGATGCCGATCGCAATGCGAGCATCCTGGCGCGCATACCCGCCGGCCGCTGGGGCGAGCCTGGCGATATCGGCGGTGCCGCGGTGTTCCTGGCATCCGCGGCATCCGATTACGTACACGGCACCGTGCTGCCCGTCGATGGAGGCTGGCTGGCGCGCTGACGCGACGGCCGGAGGAGACATGACGCCGTCCGGTGGCACGGCGAGGTCGCGCCAGTGGAGTTGGCGTGGCCGGAATGGAGGAGGATATGCAGTACCAGTTCGATTTTTCGGCCTTGCTGCCCTATTGGAGCGATTTCCTGTCCGGCGCGCTCGTCACGCTCGAAATCACCGTCTTTTCGGTGATCATCGGTCTGGTGATCGGCGTCGCCTGCGCGGTCGCCCGCCGCTCGTCGATCGGGCCGTTGCGTACCCTGGTCAGCATCTATGTCGAGACGGTGCGCAACACGCCCTTCATTGTGCAGATCTTCTTCATCTTCTTCGGCCTGTCTTCAGTCGGCATCCGTCTGCCGATCATTGCGGCGGCTGTCTTTGCCATGGTCATCAATGTCGGTGCCTATACGGCCGAGATCGTGCGCGCCGGCATGGATTCCATTCATCCGAGCCAGATCGAGGCGGCTGAAGCGCTCGGCCTGTCGAAGCTCCAGATCTATCGCGATATCATCCTTCTGCCGGCGATCGAGCGTGTTTACCCGGCACTTTCCAGTCAGTTCATCCTGATGATGCTGTCAACCTCGATCGCTTCGCAGATCTCCGCCGAGGAGCTGACGGGCGTCGCCAACAACATCCAATCGAACACATTCCGATCGCTGGAAACCTATGTGGTCGTCGCGGTCCTCTATATCGCCATCACCTATCTGATGCGGGCAGGTTTTTACGGCCTCGGTCTCATCGCCTTCCCGCGCCGCCGCCGGCTCGGTACGTCGCTCTAGAGGTTGCCATGCTCGGTGGGTTTTCCTTCAATCACCTGATCTATCTGCTCGATGGCCTCCTCTGGACGGTAGTGCTATCCGCGCTCGCCTTCCTGTTAGGTGGTATTGCCGGCTTCTTCGTCATGCTCTGCCGTATTTCCCGCTTCCTGTGGGTCCGGCGCGCAGCGCTGATCTATATCCAGATCGTCCAGGGTACGCCGCTCCTGATCCAGATGTTCATCCTCTATTTCGGCCTCGGGGTGATCAATATCTCCGTGCCGCCGCTGGCGGCGGCCGGCCTCGGCATGATGATCTATTCGAGTTCCTATCTCGGGGAGATCTGGCGCGGTTCGGTCGAGTCCATTTCGCGCACCCAGTTCGAGGCGGCTGAATGCCTTGGCTTGACGCGCTGGCAGGCGCTGCGGGACGTGATCCTGCCGCAGGCGCTGCGGATCGCCACGCCGCCGACGGTCGGATTCCTCGTCCAGCTTGTCAAGAATACCTCGCTTGCTTCGGTCGTCGGTTTCCTGGAGCTGACGCGTGCGGCGCAGGTCATCAATAATTCCCTGTTCCAGCCCTTCCTGGTCTTCGGCATCGCTGCGCTCTTCTATTTCTGCGTCTGCTATCCGCTGTCGGTCTGGAGCCGCTCTCTCGAGAGGAAACTCAATGTCGGTCGCCGTTAAACTCACCAATGTCGTCAAGCGCTTCGGTGCGCTGGAGGTGCTGAAGGGTGTGTCCTTCGAGATCAATGCCGGCGAAGTGGTGGCGCTGATCGGCCAGTCCGGTTCCGGCAAGAGCACGGCTCTGCGCTGCATCAACCGTCTGGAGACGATCCAGGACGGTTCGATCGAAGTCTGCGGCCATCGTGTCGACGATCCGCGGCTCGATCTCAGAACCTTGCGCCGGGATATCGGCATGGTGTTCCAAAGCTACAACCTTTTCCCCCACATGACGGTCGCCGAAAACATCATGCTGGCCCTGCGTCGCGTGAAGGGCATGCGCAAGGATCAGGCCTTCGAGATCGCCAAACAGGTGCTCGCCAAGGTCGGCCTGTCGGAAAAGATCGATGCCTATCCGGAGCAACTGTCCGGCGGCCAGCAGCAGCGCGTGGCCATCGCCCGCTCGCTCGCCATGCAGCCGAAGGTGATGCTGTTCGATGAGGTGACCTCGGCTCTTGATCCGAAGCTGACTGGCGAAGTGCTGCGCGTCATGGAAGATCTTGCCCGCGGAGGCATGACGATGATCGTCGTCACCCATGAGATGGGCTTTGCCAAGCGCGCCGCCAATCGCGTCATCTACATGCACACCGGCAAGGTCTGGGAGACGGGTGGCGCCGATATCCTGAGCAACCCGCAGACGCTCGAACTCAAGGAATTCATGGCCGCAGAGCTTTAGGCCTCGCGCGAGCGGGAGGAAATTGCCTGCCTCGGATGAGCCGATGCGGGTTTTTAGAGGAGGCCCGTCGGAGAACGGGCAGAGGCAATCGAGTAGAGGAGACTTGGAATATGCCGAGCAAAATGATTTCGAAACTGACAGTTCTGGCAGGTGCTGGCCTGCTGGCGCTGACAAGCGTCGCCCATGCCGATGTTCTCGACAACATTAAGAAGGCCGGCAAGGTGCGCATCGCGGTCGCGATGGGCATTCCCGAATATTCCTTCGTGGATGAAAACCTGCAGCCGTCAGGTTCCGATATCGAGACCGCAAAGCTGATCGCCAAGGATCTCGGCGTGCAGCTCGAGCTGGTCGAGATCACCAACGCCGCCCGTGTACCCTCGGTCCAGACCGGCAAGGCCGACATGGTCGTCTCCTCGCTCGGAATTACCGAAGAGCGCAAGAAGGCAATCGACTATTCCGTCCCCTATGCGACGCTGGCCCTCGTCGTCGCGGCTCCACCGAGCGTTGAGATCAAGAACTATGCCGATCTCGATGGCAAGCGCATCGGTGTCACTCGCGCCACGACCAACGATCAGGACATCACCGCCAATGCAAAGGGCGCCAATATCGTCCGCTTCGAGGATGACGCAACGCTGATCACGTCGGTCGTCTCTGGTCAGGTCGATATTCTCTCCAGCCAGTCGGCTGTCATCAACGGCATCAACAAGAAGATGGCCGACCACCCCCTGCAGGTGAAATTCACCCAGAAGGAAACCAACCTCGGCATCGGTATCCCGAAAGGCGAAGCGAACCTGAAGACCTGGCTCGACCAGTGGGTCAAGACCAACTTCGGCAATAAGGTGCTGCGCGACATCTATCGCAAGTACCACAATGCCGAACTGCCTGACGATTTGACATCTCGTTCATAAACATGGCGAGCGGGTGCTTTTAAGCGCCCGTTTGGTCCTTTCAGCGCCGCGGTCTATTGACCGCGGCGTTTGCTTTTCGGCCAACACCGAACCAGTACAGCAGATCCACATCGCACAACGTTGACGATTTATCGATAATTTCTTAGCAATATCGAAAACGAACGGCGGAGGCGATTTTGTCGGACACTACAGCTAGTAGCTGGGATTTCTGGATCGATCGTGGCGGTACCTTCACCGATATAGTCGGGCGCGACCCGTCCGGTGTCTTGCACGCCCGCAAGGTTCTCTCCGAAAATCCGGAGGCCTACCGCGATGCCGCTGTTCACGGGATCCGTCTCCATCTCGGTTTAACCACCGGTGAGCCGATCCCGGTCGGCCTGATCGGCGAGGTGCGTATGGGCACTACCGTCGCGACCAATGCGCTGCTCGAGCGTAAGGGTGAGCGCCTGGCATTGATCACGACAAAGGGTTTCCGCGACGCTCTGCGCATCGGCTATCAGGAACGCAAGAAGATCTTTGCGACCGAGATTATTAAGCCCGAAGCGCTCTATCAGGATGTGATCGAGCTTGACGAACGCGTGCTCGCTGACGGGACTGTCGAGATAACGCTCAACGAGACCGCGGCCGAAGCGGCGCTGCGCGATCTGCGTGTCAGGGGCTATCGCGCCGTCGCCATCGTCTTCATGCACGCCTATAAATATCCGCAGCACGAGGCAGCGGCTGCGCGCATTGCTCGCGCCATTGGTTTCGAGCAGGTTTCCGTAAGCCATGAGGTTTCGCCGCTTATCAAGCTGGTCGGCCGAGGCGATACGACCGTTGTCGATGCCTATCTTTCGCCGGTGCTCGGCCGTTATGTGCGGCAAGTATCGGATGAGCTTGATGTCGCAAGAACCGGCGCACGCGTCATGTTCATGATGTCGTCAGGTGGCCTGACGGCGGCCGACCTGTTTCAGGGCAAGGACGCGATCCTGTCCGGTCCGGCGGGTGGGGTGGTCGGTCTTGCCAAGACCGGCGAACAGGCGGGTTTCGACCATGTGATCGGTTTCGACATGGGCGGTACCTCGACGGATGTTGCGCATTTCGACGGCGAATATGAGCGCGCCTTCGAAACGGAAGTCGCTGGCGTGCGCGTTCGCGCGCCGATGATGCTGATCCATACGGTGGCAGCCGGCGGCGGTTCCATCCTGCATTTTGAGAGCGGCCGCTTCCGCGTCGGGCCTGACTCTGCCGGAGCCTATCCAGGTCCAGCCTGCTATCGCAATGGCGGGCCGCTCGCGGTCACCGACGCCAATGTCATGGCGGGCAAGCTGCTGCCGGATTTCTTCCCCGCAATCTTTGGTCCGAACCAGGATCAGCCGCTCGATGTCGAGACGGTGCGGCGGAAATTTGCCGAACTGGCAGCCGAGATCGGCGATGGGCGCAGCCCGGAAGAAGTGGCTGACGGCTTCATCCGCATTGCCGTCGCCAATATGGTCGAGGCGATCAAGAAGATCTCCGTCCAGCGCGGTTATGACGTGACGCGTTATGTATTGAATTGCTTCGGTGGCGCCGGCGGCCAGCATGCCTGCCTGGTCGCCGATGCGCTCGGCATGAAAAGCATCCTGTTGCATCCGATGTCCGGGCTATTGTCGGCCTATGGCATGGGGCTTGCCGACATCCGCTCCACCCGTCAGAAGGCACTCGGCGTGTCGCTCGATCGAAAGGCTCCGGCGGCGATTACTGCGCTTGGCCTTGAGCTGCAGGGTGAATGCCTTCTAGAGCTTGTTGCGCAGGGCGTGGATGCCGCCAAGATCAAGACGGTGCTTCGTGCCCATATCCGCTATGCTGGCACTGATACCTTGCTCGCTGTCGAGGCACTGTTCCCGCAAGATGATGATGCAACACGGCTTCGAAAAGAGTTTGAGGTGCTGCATAAGCGTCGCTTCGGTTTCATCGCCGCGGATAAGCCTCTGGTCGTCGAAGCAGCCGAAGTCGAATGCATCGGCGGTGCAGCTGCTGAGATCGATGTCGATCGTGGCGAGACGGGCAGCGGTGAAGCGCCCGCCATCCGCCATACGCGCTTCCATTCACAGGGCGAGAGCCATGATGCTGCGGTCGTTCTGCGCGATCGTATCCTTCCTGGTCAGACCGTCACCGGACCGGCCATCATTATCGAGCAGAACCAGACCATCGTCGTGGAAGATGGCTGGCAGGCGAAGCTGACGGCGCGCGATCATATCGTGCTGACCCGCATCAAGGCCTCGCCGGAACGCACGGCGATCGGCACCAAGGCCGATCCCGTTATGTTGGAGATTTTCAACAACCTCTTCATGTCGATCGCCGAGCAGATGGGCGTCACGCTGCAGAACACGGCTTATTCCGTCAATATCAAGGAGCGGCTGGACTTCTCCTGCGCGGTCTTCGATGCGCGGGGCAATCTCGTTGCCAATGCGCCACATATGCCCGTGCATCTCGGTTCCATGGATGCATCTGTCGCGACCGCCATTCGCGAAAATCCGATCATCCAACCGGGTGACGTCTTCCTGATCAACGCGCCCTATAATGGCGGCACGCATCTGCCCGATCTGACCGTCTGCACGCCGGTCTTCGATGATGCCGGGACACGCATCCGCTTCTGGGTGGCGAGCCGTGGGCATCATGCCGATATCGGCGGCATCTCGCCGGGCTCGATGTCGCCGCTTGCGACACATATCGAGGAGGAAGGCGTCTATATCGACAATTTCAAGCTGCTCGATCGAGGCCATTTCCGTGAAGATGCCCTTGCCGATCTCTTGACCGGGGCGCGTTATCCGGTACGCACGCTGGCGCAGAACGTCAATGACCTGAAGGCGCAGGTTGCCGCCAACGAAAAGGGTGTGGCGGAGCTGAAGAAGATGATCGCGCTTTTCGGCGAGGACGTGGTCGATGCCTATATGGCCCATGTGCAGGACAATGCCGCCGAAAGCGTGCGACGTGTTCTCGACCGGCTGCCGGACGGGCAATTTTCCTACGAGATGGATCAGGGCTGCAAGATCGTTGTCAAGATCTCGATCGATCGGGAAAAGCGCGAAGCGACAGTCGATTTCACCGGTACTTCGCCGCAGCGGCCGGACAATTTCAACGCGCCGGCGCCCGTTACCCGCGCGGCCGTGCTTTATGTCTTCCGCGTGCTCGTTGAGGCTGATATTCCCATGAATGCGGGTTGCCTGCGGCCGATCCGCATCGTCATCCCCGATGGCACTATGCTTACTCCGGCTTATCCCGCGGCCGTCGTCGCCGGCAATGTCGAAGTCAGTCAGGCGGTCACCAATTGCCTCATCGGCGCCGTTGGCGCCATGGCCGCAGCCCAGGGTACGATGAACAACCTCACCTTCGGCAACGACAAGTATCAATATTACGAAACCATCTGCTCCGGTGCGCCGGCCGGTCCTGGCTTCAACGGGGCCGATGCTGTCCATACGCATATGACCAATTCGCGCCTCACCGATCCGGAAATTCTGGAGAGCCGTTTCCCGGTCGTGCTGGAGGATTTCCATATCCGGCCGAATTCCGGTGGTCGCGGTCAGTGGCATGCCGGCAACGGTACGCAGCGCACGATCCGCACGCTTGAGAGGCTCGAATTTGCCATCCTCTCCGGCCATCGCCGCGTCGCGCCTTTTGGGCTGAAGGGCGGCGAATCGGGTGAGATTGGCCACAATTACGTGCGCCGGAATGACGGCAGAACTGATGAATTGACCGGGGCTGCCCATACGGTGCTGGAGGCCGGCGAAGCCTTCACGGTGGTGACGCCTACTGGTGGCGGATATGGGCCGCCCAGTGGTGCCGTTCGTGATGAGGAACGCCTTGATGGCTGACGATCAGGAACAGAAGCCTGCGCGCAATCTGATCGTATCGTCCGCTCATCTGGCGCTTGGCAGCTCGCCGGCCCTCTCGGAACTCGAATACGGATCGATCCTCTTTTCCCACGCCTTCAATCGTTGGATGGTCCGTTGCATGGCGGCCGCGGGTGTGCCTAGCCTGTCGCCGGTCGAGATCCTGATCATCCACTCGGTCCGCCATCGAGACCGGCCGAAGACATTGTCCGACCTCTGCCTTGTGCTCGATATCGAAGATACACATGTTGCCAATTACGCGGTGAAGAAGCTTGAAGCGGCGGGGCTCGTCAAAACCGGAAAATCAGGCAAAGAGAAGATAATCCAGGTCACCGACAAGGGTCTGGAGGCGTTGAGGCGTTATTCGGAAATCCGTGAGCGCCTGCTCGTCGAGGCGACGAAGGTTTCCGGCCTTTCGCAGGAGGATCTTTCCAGTATCGCCGCCCATCTGCGCGCCCTCTCGGGTTATTACGAGCAGGCTGCAAGATCGGCCGCCACCCTGTGAGCGGAGCGTTGGCTTTTTTGAGCAGGCAAAGCCCCGCAGCTCCAACGGGCCGAACATAATTGCCTCGCAGTATCGGCCCTGGAGGGCGGCTAGCCTGCCTGAGGTCGACCGCGCCGGCATTATGAGCCGGCCGGTGGCGCCACCGCAGACCTGAACAGGTGGCCTGTGGCGGTGCCCTGCGCCAGCGCGCCTAGCGCCTGCCTGGGTGCGACCGTATTTCGGCGTCCACCGGCGCATTCTCCGGAGGGGGCTCCCAGCCAAAGACGCTGCGGCCATCGAAAGCGGAGGATTGTTGGAACTCGCCGGCGACGATTTCTTTGAGATCAGGGCCAGTGACGTAACGTTCCATGGAACGCGACTGATCGTCCAGCCGGCGTAGCGCCTGCAGCTCCTCCTCGCGCCCGAGCTTTCCCTTCAACACGGCCGATTTCATGACATTGATCGTCTCGTCATAGACCTTGAGCGGCACGGGGAAGGGGTGTCTGTCCTTGCCACCATGGGCAATGGAGAAGCGAGCGGGGTCGGAGAAGCGGCAAGGCGCGCCATGCACCACTTCTGCGACCAGCGCGAGCGCCTTGACCGTACGGGCGCCGACACCCGGCACGAGAAGCAGATCCTCGAAGTCGACAGGCCCGCGATCGGCGGCAGCTGCTAGATTGCCATGGAGGCGCCTCATGTTGACGTCGCTCTCGCGCACATCGTGATGCGCGGGCATAATGAGATGCGGCAGCATCGGCTGCGCGACCGGCTCCGGTGCGGGGTCCGACTTCCAGGCGAGGGCGGCAGCCTCCCGGATAATGCGATCAGGTCCAAGCGTGGCGAGAAGATCGAGCTGGCCGTTTCGAGATTTTTCCGCCCGCCTGTCGGCGAGGTTGACGATCTCGCCCTGCGAGCGGCCCTCGATTGCCGCATGCGGAGAATTGACAAAGCTTTCCAGCCCTTCCGAGAACCAGTGATAGCGCCGGGCCTGGCGCTTGTCGCCATTCATCCCCTGCTGAACGATCACCCAATGACCGTCATCGGCGACGATGAAACCATGAAGATAAAGATCAAAACCATCCTGGACGGCCGCACTATCCACCTTGGCGACAAGGCGGCTGGTCTTTGCGAGGCCGGCTCCGTCGAGGCCGGTGCGATCGCCGATCGCCATCAGCTCGTCCGGTGTCTTGCGCGATTGCGCGCCGCGTCCGCCGCAGACATGCAGGCCGAGTTCGTTCGATCGTGGCTTCAGCCCGCGCTTCAATGCGCCCAGAACGCTGGTCGTGATACCGGAAGAATGCCAGTCCATACCCATGACGGCGCCGAATGACTGAAACCAGAAGGGATGAGCGAGCCGCCGCAGAAACTCGTCTCGCCCATAGTGGTGGACGATTGCTTCGGTAATCAACGCGCCGAGTGTCGTCATCCGGTTGCCCAGCCATGGCGGCACGCGCCCTCCATGAAGGGGGAGGTCGGCGCTGCCCGCTCTGTGCGACATGCTTCCTCTTTCTGCCTGCGATCTGCTGTTGTGGATTGGATCACCCGTTAAAACAGCTATCCGTCAAAATCGGGGCGATGGCAATAAATTCCTATATGTCGGAGGCCTGCGACGGAATGAGCTATGATATCCCGGTAATTATCTTCTCCGTTGGCGAAACAAAAAACGCGATTTCAGACCTGCTCGCGGAACCGAAGCCCGGCATTTCTAATTTCTATGTGAACGGGAATGCGAGATTGCGTCATGAAGTCGCTTGTTGCGCCATCTATATATCTGGCCATGTTCGGAATCGTTCTGGTTGGTGGGCTCGGATTTGCTTCATATGGACTGCAGGAACCGGAGCCACATCATTTCGCCAATCTCGATGCGCCGCTCTGGACGACGACGCCGACGCGTGTCGATCCGAAAACGCAAAATTACGAGCGCCTTCCGCCCTTCCAAGCCGCCGCGGACGACACTTCGTCTTCAACGCATGCCAACCTGGTTGGTGTATCGGCAATTGCACCACCTGACGCTACCATGACGGGGGCGATTGAGCAGCCGAAGCAGGAATGGATGGCCGGCAGCCGTCATCTCAGCCTGTGCCGGCAGCGCTACCAGTCCTATAATGTAGCTGATAATACATACCAGCCTTTTGATGGTGGACCCCGGAAGCCGTGCGTGATCGACGAAAGAGAGCTCTCCGTCGGGCTACCTGCGACAGATCCAGGCCGCGATCCGCATATATCATGGTGCGCCGCCCGCTATAATTCCTATCGTGCTTCGGACAACACCTACCAGCCGTTCAGCGGGCCAAGACGTCAGTGCATTTCTCCCGTGATCTGAACTAGGCCATTTGATTCTTGCTGTGACAAAATTCAGTCCTTGGACGCGGCCCCTGTTTGATATCCGGGACCAAAGTCTTAGGCCAACTGGTACCTATGTCCGATCGTCTTGCAATTTCGAAACAACCGGTCAATCTCGTGCTTACTGTTTTCAGCAGGCCAGTTTGGACGAAGCTCAAGGCAAAGGACGATGGTGATCTCGAAGCGCAATTTTCTAAAGGGCTGCGGCGCGAGTGTTCTTGCCGTCGCGACGCTTATACCGTTGAAAGTCGAGGTGGCGGGTTCGTTCCCCTCGCTCGCCATCCAGGCAGCATTCGCAAAGAACGAAAACGGCAATGGTAATGGCGGCGGGAACGGAAACGGTAACGGCGGCGGAAACGGTAATGGCGGCGGAAACGGTAATGGCGGCGGCAACGGTAATGGCGGCGGAAACGGCGGCGGCAACTCCGGCGGCAATGGTAACGGACATTCGGGCGGCAACGGCAATAGCGGTGGGAACAGCCGATCCGGCTCGAACGGAACCGGTAGCACGGACAATGCGCCCTCAACATCAGGAGCAGACGCGACCGAGGATACGGACGGATCGATCGATGTCCGGCATACGAATGGAATAACCGAAACCCTTCGTGCGGGACGCTACATCATGAAGGATTCGAAAGGCCGCACGATCATCAACAGGCGTGCGACATCTGCTGACAGTATGCGGCTCACGCGCTTCCTGCGCTAGCGCTTTTCGCGCCATCTCAACGCCGCTTCCGTCCTGTTCGTGACGCCGAGCTTAGTCAGGATCTGGGTCATATGATGCTTTACGGTTTTCTCTTGCAGATCGAGACGCAGGCCGATGTGCTTGTTTGAAAGGCCTTGCGCAACGAGATCCATCACTTCGCGTTCGCGAGGGGTGAGCGTGTCCCTTTCCGATGCCTGCCCGTTCAACGAATATTCCATGGCTTTGGCCGACATCGCCGGGGAGACATAACGGGCTCCCTTGAAAACGGCGCGGATCGCTTCAGCCAGGCCGCGCGAACCAACACCCTTCAGAAGGTAACCCTTTGCTCCGCGTTGCATCGCTTCGATGAGCGTATCGACTTCCTCCGAGGCGGTGAGCATGAGGATTTTAGTGTCCGGGCTTATGGAAAGCACCTCGTCGATCACCGAGAGCCCGTCCCCTGGCATCGACACGTCGAGAAGCAGCACATCCGGACGAGCATCGGCGGCGATCATTGCGGCATCAGATGTGTTGGCGCCTTCTCCGACGACGACAAAATCGCTGACCTCGGAGAGGCTGCGGGTTACCCCCTCGCGGAACAGGGGATGGTCGTCCACGACACCGACCTTGATGGACGTCATTCTATTCCTCCACTTCCATGGGCGCGAAGGTCATGATGACAGTCGTTCCGCCTTCGCCGGTTTTTATGTTGAATTCGCCGCCAAGGCTATCGATCCGTTCTTTGAGCCCCACAAGGCCGAGGCTCGCCGGCCTCACCTGCGTCGGATCAAAGCCCTCGCCATGGTCGCTGACTTCTATGCGGACGCTGCCACCGTGTGATGTCGCCCTGACGGCCTGCTCAATGCCGCCGCCATGGCGATAGGCATTGTTGAGCGCCTCCTGAATGAAGCGGTAGATGCAGATCTTGAGAGCAGGGGCAAGCTCCGGATCGTCCTCGTCAATTGTTGTATCAACGATGGTGTTTGTTTTTTGCTGATGAGCCTCGACTACGCGTTTCACGATCTCTGTGATCGAAGCCTTCTCGATTTGCGGTAGGACCAGTCCCTTGCAGATATCGCGGATCTCTTTCATCGCCTCGGCAAGGCTCGAACGAATCCAGGCGAGTTCCTCCTCGCGCGCCTCCGGCTGGGTGGCTGCATCGATCAGCAAGTCGCTGTCGAGACGCAACGAAGCATAGGCGATGTGTTGGGCCGGGCCGTCATGCAGATCGGCGCCGATACTGCGCAAATATGTTTCGTTCAAGGCTGCGGCGCGCTGGGAGGACAATTGAAGCTTGCGTTGGAGGCCGCGATTTTCGGCGAGAAGTGCGGAGAGCTGGTCTACTCTTGCCTTTAGTGCTTCGCGCTGGACTTCGATTGTTCTGCTTCCCCGAAAGACGAGAATGGAGAGTGCGAGAAAGAAGATTGCGGTCAGCCCGGCCACGGCCAGCCAGCTCCTGAGCCGTGCCGATGCAAGACTGTCTTCCAGTCCTTCGGCCGTCTCGTAGAATTCAAGCACGGCCACAGCCTCTCCCGACCAGGGCTGCAAAACGGGATTGTAAATTTCCATGAACGGCTTGCCGAGACTGCGTTCCTCAGCGCTTTCAGGGTCGCTTGCGATCTCGTAACGTGCGACCAGCGAGCCTGCAAATGCTTGAGCGAGCTTATCATTGACCGGAAACGTCTTCCCCACCAGTTCCTTCTCATTGGAATAAAGAATTGTCCCATCACGGCGCCACAGCTTGAACGATACGAGACGGCGGCCGAGCGCGCCCTGTCCGAGTGTTTCGTCGAGCGCCAGCGCACTTGCTTCATCGAGCAGCGATTGCTTCTGCATATCCGGAAGCAGAGGGGCGACGACGCTGTCAACATAGAGTGCTGATGCAGCACCGGAATTGTGAATGACCGCATCCTGGATGAGATGGGTGACGATGAGCCCGACGACGAACATCGCGGCAAGGGAAACAAGCCCTCCCATAATGAAGAACTGAGAGGCGAGGGAGCGGGCGTTCCAGCGTATGGGCCAGTTCATTTCCAACCTTAATTGCGACGATTCATTCAAACTATCGCATCGGCTGGACTTTTCCAGTTCACTTATCCTCTTCACCGAGCCTCGATGACATCGGCGCTCGGGATGCTGGCAGTCAACTGGTCGGTATCGCCCGACATGGCCGTGCCGAAGATATAGAGCATGACGGCAAGAAAGACGACGAGAGCTAGCAGGGATGCATTCCACGCGCTGGAAATTTGCGGCATTTCGTTCCTGTCGTCCATAACCAAACTCCTCTTTCAACAGAGAGCGAACGGGCGGGAGAGACGCTGTGTTCCGGCTCTCGGACCTCAGTCTGGGCATCATCAGACCAAAGTCCGAGGTGACTCCGACTGAGGTCCGAGTGTCGGAACAGCGATGAATGCCGGTCGTTGAATTGGCAGCGGTCAAGGAGGCCGCAAAACCAAAGGAGGAAAAAATGCTCTCCAAGCTCATAGTAGGCACGGCAGTGGCCGCGTCTCTCATGTCGGGCGTGGCACTTGCCCAATCTTCGACTGTCAACGGAGCCGCCGGTGGTGCCGTGACCGGCGCAATTGTCGGCGGTCCGGTCGGCGCCGCAGTTGGTGGTGTAACCGGCGCAATTGTCGGCACGGCCATCGATCCGCCGCCGCAGAAGGTTGTGAGCTATGTTCGCGAGGCCCCGGCTCCGCAGGCCCGCGTGGTCGTCAAAGAAAAGATCGTTGTCGGTCAGCCTCTTCCGCAAACGGTTGTCGTAACACCCGTTCCCGACAATCCGAAATATGCCTATGCGGTGGTCAACGATGAACGTGTCATCGTCGAGCCGTCTTCCCGCAAGGTGATCCAGGTCCTCAACTGACCCGGTACCGGGCGCGGCAATGCCGCGTCCCATTCAATCCAAGCACAGGCGTTGAAGTCGCCGCGAACGGCGGCGATGGACTTGTGCGACCAGCAAACACAGAGAGATTGTCATGAAAACCAAGACGCTTGCCGTCCTGATGACGGCATTGTCGATTGGCGCTTCGCCCGTCGGCATCATTTCCGCTTCTGCTCAGGATGCACCAATCCTGCCCAAGAAAGGTGCGACGCAAAATGGCGCCTCATCCGATGGCGAAACACAACAACAGCCAAATTCGGGTGCGGTAACGGGAGGCAGCTCCTCCGGTTCTGACACCGGTAACGGTGCGACCAGCGGCCAGGCGCCGCAAGCGCCTGCCGACAGCAGTGAACCGTCAACTGGAGGATCGTCCGGCCAGTCGACATCAAAGCCTCAGCCGCAATCCGGTACGTCCGATGGCACCTCCTCGGGCACTTCACAGCCCGGCAATGCCAAGAAGTCGACCGGTACCGATGCCGGTAGCACAAATACAACGAAGTCCGGCCAGTCCTCGACCGAAACGCAAAGCTCTGGCGGCAGCCAGCCCTCAGGATCGTCGAACAGCACGAACGATCAGCAGAAGTCGGGCAGCAAGGCTCCGTCGGATGGCAGTTCCACAAACACGAAATCGAACACCAATACGAATGTCGAGAACAACACGACGGTCAACGGCAAGAGCAGCACCACGACCGAAACAGGCAATGCGACCAATGTGAATATTTCGGTCGAACAGCAGACAGAAATTCGTCAGGTGGTCAAAGAAGTCCACGTCGAGCCGGTTCGTGAAACCGACTTTACTGTCTCGGTCGGCGCGACCATTCCGAAGAAGATCAGGCTTGAGCCACTTCCGCCGCGAATCGTCGAGATCGTGCCGCAGTACAAGGCTTATCGCTTCTTCATTCTCGCGGATGGCCGGATCGTGATCGTTGATCCCAATTCTTATGCGATCGTCTACATCATCTCGGCCTGATTTTAGGCCATCCCGGCGGCGACAACGTCGCCGGGTCGAGGGAGGTTATTAATGGTCTATCCCAAGGAAAGATCCAGTGGCTTTGCCATGCCTGTCATAGCGATCCTGTTTGCGATGGCAGGACTCATCGCCGCGATTGTGATTTCGGAGGATCGCAATAACCGTCGCGGCGCCCAGGTATGGGTTCCTCTGCAGCGGGATGTGAATGTCTCTGACGACGGCTATGGAGCGCAAACATCAAATGTTGCTCGCACCGACAGTATCCGGGTCGGTCCGTAGCCGCCCCATGAAGGGGGCGCCTACGCCAATCCGGGACGTCAGAATGTCATCGGTCTTCAGCGTGACCAAGCTGCCAAGGCGAGAGTTTTCTGAAGAAATTAGTGATTGCCGATAGCGAGGCAGCCCGCATGCGCAGCAGCCTTTGCCGGCGCAGAGCGTCGACGCGGGTGCCGGGTGCCTTGGCGAGCGCTGACCGGGCGTCCCTCACCGGACCCACCAGGCTGGCAGCGACATCTGGCAAGGCATGCACTTCTGTTTCGAGGCGTTCGAGATAAGCATTGAGACCATCAGCCGCGGCTTGCCGCAACCGGCGGGTCGGGGCGTTCCGAAGTTTGCGCGTCGCCCAGCGGAGATGTTCCTCGGCATGTCGGTGCAGCGCTTGCGGATGTTTGTAGGCCCTGTGGTCGCCAAGCGTGTCGGCGACGAATGCCACTTCTCCGAGTTCGCCACAGCGCCACCAGAGCTCCATATCCTGCAGGTATTGCCAGGCCGGATCCCAGCGACCGGCCTTGAAAAAGACGTCTGTGCGAATGGTCGCACCTGGCATCGCGACCATATTGTTGAGCAGCAACAGTTCCCGAAACGCTTCTCCGCTGTTGCTGTAGCTCCACCCGAAGCGACGGCCGGGAATGGGATCGCCCTCATAGGTGATCTGTCGGAAACGGCCATGGATCAGGGCAGGATGGCGCGTTGCGGCACGCCCGATAGCGCGCAACGCCCCCGGCGCAAGACGGTCGTCCGCGTGCAGGGTAACGAGGTAATCTGCATGCGCGCCGGCGGTATAGGCGCGATTCCAGTTGTCCGTGCGCGGTACGACATCCCGGTGCAGGGCCGGCTTTAGCCGTGGCGACACGTAGGATTCGATTATTTCCCGACTGCCGTCCGTCGAGCCGTTGTCGCAGATATGCACCTCGAAATCTGGATAATCCTGCGCCAGAGCGCTGTCGAGCGCCTCAGCTAATGTCTCGGCATTGTTGAAGCAGGGTATGATGATGGCGAGGGAGGGCAATTTGCTCGATGTCCCGGCTGTCATGATAAACTCCCGTCCTATTTGCTAGGTCCCGATCCTCGCGAACGCGTGTCGAGCGGATCGTTGGTGAGGCTCCGCTCGGATCTTTCGAAGCGGAGCGGCGCCAGTATTCTCCCGCATCTTCGACGCTACCCAGCAAGGGCAGCGTCTGCGATCTTAACATCGAACACGTCACGCGCCGGCAGCGTCCGGACATCGAAACCATGTGCGACGACGCCGTTCAGCATCGGGCAGACGAAGAGCAGGCCGTTATGCGCGAGGCTCGCCCGGTTCTGCAGGCTATGCGTCAGAGCCAGATGAAAAATGGCGACGTTGCGGAAGGCATAGACGCCTGCCGACGCATTGTCGGAAATGACGATCTTCTCCCTCGCTTCCAGCATCCGGCCATCGTCTCCAAGCCTGATATAGCTATATTGCGGATTACGGGAGCCAAACGTGAGCGCCAGACCGCCGAGGTTGGAATCGGCAGCAAAGGATGCAGCAATATCTGCATCGCTGTCGAAGATGATGTCGCAGAGATCAATGACGACAGGTGAATCCGGAAAAGCGACGAGGGCCGCACCCGCCGCAGCGCTCCAGGCAGCGCCGCCGCTCATTTCGGACAGCCATACGAGCCGCGCGGTCGGATAGCGCGTCAGCAATGTTTCCTGGGCGTAGCGCCGCGAGACAGGTTTGTCTCGAAGCACAAAAACAGGCACGGTCGCAGCGCCCCACCAGGGGCGCGCTTCCAGCGTGGCGCCGAGCAACGTCGTCTTTCCAACAGGCATTTCTGCCTTTACCGAGCCGTCGAGCTTCTCAAAATCATTCCCGGCCATGGGAATGATGATGTTCAGCGGCGCGGTCGCGCCCGGTCTGAGATCGACGTCATGCATAGGCCTGCTCGCGCCCCTGCAGGTATTCAGCCAGATCCTCGGGCGTGCCAAGCCCATGCATGTTCCTGACGTCGATCTCGTAAACGCCAATGCGTGCACCATTGCGGATGGCATAATTATAAACGGGGCAGACATAGAACTCGTTGTTGGTGCGATCATTGTGCACCATCATGTCGAGCGCGCCTTTCATAAAATCGCCGGCGCGACGGAAGAAGTAGATGCCGACGGTCGCGAGTTCGGAGATCGGCTGCTTTTCTGCAACCCTGAGCACGAAGCCTGCCGCATCCGTTTCGGCGAAGGACCATTTCGGGTCGCGCTTCGGATCGCGGAAAACGAGGATCGACCCGTCGAGATCGCGCGCCATGCAATCGTCAATGAAATCGACGATACGCATATCTACGACTTGGTCGGAATTGGCGATGAGAAGCGGAGCCTCCTCGTCGAGTTGCTGGCGCGCCAGAAGAACCGTGCAGGCCGTGCCCTCGGTCACCTGATCGACAGAGACGATACCGACGCCCTGCGAGCGCAGGTCTGCCACCGCATCCGCCTGGCTCTCCAGATGTTCGCGCAGCAGCAGGACTGTCGGCTGTCCGCCGGGCGGCAGGGTGTTTTCCAGCACATGCTGTATCATCGGGCGGCCAAGCACGTCGATGAACGGTTTTGGACGCGTGAAGCCAACCTTGGCAAAGCGGCTGCCGCGACCGGCAGCAGGCACCACCAACTGCACGGGCGGATTGGCATGCGCGGCTGACAGGCGACGCACACCGTTTACCTCGAAATTCTCGATCATTTTCGGGTTGTAGAAGCTGTGATAGCGGTCGGCAGCGATGTTTTCGGAAACAACGCGACCACCATCGAGGATCACCTCGTTCAGCGCAGAGCTTACAAAATAGCGGCCTTCCACGGTAACCCCGTGCCGCAAGGCGGCAGTCGCCGCTTTGAAGAAGATCTGCGCCTCGCGAAAATAGTAAAATCCGGCGATCGCCTTGTTGCTGATCACTTCCTTCTCGGAGGTGCGGTTCACGAGACCGTCGTCGCCGAGGGTCGCGTAGGACCAGCGCGGGTGGATCGTCTCGAAGGTGATGACACCGGCATCTGCGTTCGCAGCCTCAAATTCCGCAATCACCGATGCAAGACGGGTGTCGATGATCTGGTCGCTATTGGCGATGACCAGCGGCTCGGTGGGATCAATTCTATCAACCGCCATCAGGCAAGTGCAGAGCGCGCCGGCCGTCGGGCCTTTTAGCATCACCACTTCCGAGCGGCCGTTTGTGCTCAGGTCGAAGATCCGCTCATAGGAATATTTGACGGCATCCTGCTGATCGACGACGAAAAGGAAATGCGTATCGCCACCGAGCGACTTCATGTTTTCGATGGCCCACAGGATCATCGGCTTTCCGGCCACCTCGATGAGTGGGCGCGGATACGCATAATCCTCAGGGCTGAAGTGGGGGCTTGCGCCCGTGGTGGGGAACAGGACGATCATGCCATCACCTCCGAAACGCGCTTGATTTCCGATACGATCCGGCCGTGGATGACGTCGGCCGGCGTTCCGATCTGCATGACGTAAGCGCCGCTGTCGCGCGCGGCTTTCAGGCCATATTCGTTGTCCTCGAGAATCAGGCACTCATCCGGCCTGAGGCCGAAGCGCTCCATCGTCGTCACATACATTTCCGGATCCGGCTTTGCGCGGGTGACGTCTTCGTTGGAAACGATGAGGTCGATATATTCCATCAGCCCGGCGCGCCGCATCATCGACTCGATGGTTACGCGGATGGAGTTCGAGCAAACGGCGATCTTGTAGCCGTCATGCTTGAGGCGGCTCAACGCATACTGATGGGCAAATACGGGCTTGCAGCGGGTATAGATCAGCTCCATCGTATAGTCCTGTTTCAGCTCATGGATCAGATCGTTGAGCCCTTTCGGCAGGCCATTGGAACGGGAGAGGATCTCCAGCTTGCGGCGGGTCGGCAGGCCATCGAACGTTGCCAGATGCGCCTGTCGATCGATAGGCATGCCGAAAAGATCGAGTGCCCGGTTCAGCGCCTCGTAATGCCATTCCTTGGCGTCGATCAGCACGCCATCCATGTCGAACAACACAGCTCGGATCATGTGACTTTCTCCTCAACCATCCAGGCAAAGCTTTGCTCGGCCGCATCGGGCAGATCGGTGCAGATCATCAGCCGCTCAAGCGGAAGGCCACTCTTCGCAGCTTGCCGCAGTTCGGATGACCAGGCGGTCCAGGCTGCCTCATGTGCGCGCTTGTGCAGTTCCGGCGAGACCATTGCTACATATTTGCCGCGTCTGAGATCGTCGATTGCTCGTTCGATAGAGGCTGGCTTCTCGGTGAACGAATCTACCCAGACACCCTCGCAGCGTTCGTAGAAGGAGGGGTGGATCTCGACCTCGCTGAAGCGAGTGAAGACGGGAATATCGCTATCGAGGTAGGGCCTGAGATCGGGAACCGAGGCGTCGAAAACAAAGGAGCGTTTGGTTGCCCCATATTGTTCCAGCATCGGCAAGAGGGCCGGGCATAGGCCGTCAGCCTTGATATTGATGGCCAGCCGTGCGGGCGCGCCATTTGCTGCATAGCATTCAAGAACGCGCTCGAAAGGCAGCGCGCCGGTTGTGGGAGGGTCGTGTGAAATAACCAGCTCGCCGTTCAGATCGCGAACATCGAGTTCAACGCCATGCCCGGCTGCAAATGCCTTTTCGAATGCTCCTAAACTATTCCGCTCATGGGGTGCATGCCACCAGCCACGATGTGCGAGTATCATCATGATTACGCCCCTTCGGTCCCAAACGGCCAACAAACGATTTCGTGGCACCGCAAACAACCGGATAAAATCCATGCATCTGCTGGCAAATCCTCATATGCATGATTGTAATTTCTAATTAACTATGCAGAATTGAGTATAAATCGTCAATATCGAATATAATCTAAAGTTGTTACTTCGGTAACACATGCGAAGCGCGCAGGAATGCCAATATATAATACAGGTAAACTGAAAAGAACATGTGACCATGGGCACATCTAGTGTTGCATCAACTGCAATGTCCGGCGCAGAAGAAGATCAGAAGTCACGCAACGCATCTACCTCACGGGATGCGCTGTGGGTCTCGGGCGCGCGCCTGGTGAGTCAGCTCTGCGGCATCGGCACGTTGCTGGTCGCCGCTCGCGTCCTGTCACCGGCCGAGGTCGGTGTCTTTGCCATGGTCTCCTCGACCGTATTGCTGCAATCAAAGATTGCCGAGGCCGGATGGAGCGAATATCTGATTGCTGCGCCGCATGATAGGGAACTGCCTGGTACCGTCCTCTATTGCGCGCTTGCAAGTGGCCTTGCGTTCACCATTCTCGGCTTCCTCGGGCTTGCTGTTTCCCTTATCTGGCTGACGCCAAGTGGATCCATCGTCCTCGCACTGTTGTTGCTGATGGCCACTATCGTTCCCGGCACTTTCATCATCTGCCAGAGCGGCGTGCTGGTGAGGGGGCGACGCCTTCGTGACCTTGCCTGCTATCAGGCGGCTTCGGAGTTTTCCGGCCTTCTCGTGACTGCCGGAGGGCTTTTGCTCGGCTGGGGCATTGTCGCGCTTGCAGCGGGGCGGTGTTGCGTCGTGCTTGTTGCGCTTCTGATGTCCACTGGCTTTGCGCGTTGGCTTCCCCGTTTCGAATTCAAGCTGGCCACCGCCCGCGAGGCATTGGCCTACTCTACGCGGCTGCTGGCATCGCGCCTGATGCAATTTGCGCAAAGTTACGGCGCGGAATTCCTGATCGTCTTCTTCATCGGGGCGACGGAGGTCGGTCTCTACAGAATGGCAAGCCGCATCGTTGGCGCCGTCACCGAGCTGATTTCAGAGCCTGTGCGTATGCTGGCATGGAGCTACTTCTCGCGCCAGCAGAGCGGGGCAGGCGGCGGCGTTGAAGGCCTCAGCCGTCTCACCGGATTGATCATGGCAGCGACGGCTTTTGCAGCGCTACCCGTCTTCATGGGCCTTGCCGTGATATCGGAACAGGTCGTCAACGCACTGCTCGGCGCTCAATGGCTTGCAGCGGCGCCGGTCCTCATTCTGCTGGCCGCTGCGCGCGGCATTGCCGTGATCCAGATGCTCAACGAGCCAGTGCTCAGCATTATCGGTCGGGTTGCCCTTCTGCCACGCCTGAACATGCTGTTTACGGCGACCAGCCTCGCCTGCCTGGCAGTCGCCGGCTGGATCGGGCCGGCACTGCTCAATGTCGCTGTCGCCCAGGTGGTGGCTGCGGCAGCGACGACTGCCGTATCCCTCTATTTCCTGCAGCGCGGCACGGGATTCCGCTGGCAATCGCTATTGCGGAGGATCTTTCCTGCCGGTCTGGGCGCCTGTGTCATGGTCGGGGCTGTCGCGCTTGCTCTCTACCTGGCAGGCGGTAGCCTGCATCTTCCCTTCGTCGATCTTTTTATGGGGATTGTGGTTGGGGGGCTTGCCTATCTGGTCATTGCCTGGTCCAGCGGTCGCGCCTTGATGGCGGAACTCAACGATGTGACGGCCGCACGATAACGTGCCCTGCTTTCAAGACCCAAAAAGTTCAATCAAGGCGCAGCCAATAATAGCCATAGGGCTGAAAGGTCAGCCGGTAGTCGGTTTCGGAAATTTCGGGAAACGGCTCACCATTGATGAGTTCGACCGGGGCTCGGCCCTTCAAACCAACGAGTTGCACATCGGTGGCCACGGATGCGTCCGATAGGCTGGCGGCACAGAGCAATTTCTCTTCGCCATATTCACTCAGGTAGGTGATCACGGCCGGGTTGTCGTTTTCCAGAAAACGGATCGTTCCGCGCCCGAAGGCTTGATGCGCTCTGCGCAGCTGCAGGATGCGGCGAAGCCAGTTGAGCAGCGAATGCGGATCGCCTTCCTGCTCGCGGACATTGATCGCCCTGAAGCTATATTGCGGATCGTCGATCGGCGGCAGAGAGAGCTGCTGTTCGGGTGCGGTCGAAAAGCCGGCATTCCTCTCTGGCGACCATTGCATCGGAGTGCGCACTCCGTTCCGGTCTCCCAGATCGATATTGTCACCCATCCCCAGCTCGTCGCCGTAATAGAGTACCGGGCTGCCCGGCAATGATAGGAGCAGGACATGCAGGAGCTCGATGCGCCTGCGGTCCTGACCCATCAACGGTGCGAGCCTGCGGCGGATACCGAGATTGAGCCTCGCCCGCTTGTCTGCCGCATAGGTATCCCAGAGGAAGTTGCGTTCCTCTTCGCTGACCATCTCCAGCGACAGTTCGTCGTGATTTCTTAGGAAGATCGCCCATTGGCAGCTCTTCGGGATATTGTATGTCTGGCCGACAATGGTGACGATCGGCTGTTTGTCGGCTTTGGCGATCGCCATGAAGATCCGCGGCATCAGCGGAAAATGGAAAGCCATATGGCATTCGTCGCCCTTGCCGAAATATTCGCGTGCTTCCTCCGGCCATTGATTGGCTTCGGCAAGAAGCACCTTGCCGGGATAACTGCTGTCAAGAGTCCTGCGGATATGTTTCAAAAGCGCATGAGTTTCAGGCAGATTCTCGTTGCGTGTCTCGTCCCGCTCGACCAGATGCGGAATGGCATCGAGACGGAAGCCATCGACGCCGAGATCCAGCCAAAAGCGCATAGTATTCAGAAGCGCCTCGACTACTGCCGGGTTTCGATAGTTGAGATCGGGCTGGTGGGAATAAAAGCGGTGCCAGAAATAGGATTTTGCTAAGGGGTCCCAGGTCCAGTTGGACCTCTCGGCATCAACGAAGATGATGCGGGTTTCTTTGAATTTCTCGTCCGTGTCCGACCAGACATAGAAGTCACGCTCGGGTGATCCCGGAGGCGCTCGTCTTGCCCGTTGGAACCAAGGGTGCTGATCGGACGTGTGGTTGACGACCAGTTCGACAATCACCCGGATCGACCGCGCGTGGGCTTGCTCAACAAACCGACTGAAGTCGTCGAGCGTTCCGAACTCCGGGCGGATGCCCGCATAGTCGGAGATGTCGTAACCGTCGTCTTTACCCGGCGACGGGTAAAATGGGAGCAGCCAGATGGTGTTGATGCCGAGCTGTGCCAGGTAATCCAGCTTCTGCGTCAGCCCCTGGAAATCGCCGATTCCATCGCCATCGGCGTCGAAAAATGATTTGACGTGCAATTGATAAATGATTGCATCCTTGTGCCAAAGAGGATGCTGCAGCTCGCTATCCGACATCTACACCTATCAAATCCGATCCTCCACGAACTGTTCGGCGCCCTCGACCGGCTGCAGCCAGGGTTCGCGCCGTTTGATCCAAAGTTCATAAGTGGGCTTGAGGCCGGTCGGCGCATCCTGAAGAGTTCCGAGTTTAATCTCGGCCTCGTCTTCGTTGCTGGCAAAGACCCGCGAGCCGCAGGCGGGACAGAAGCGGCGGCCATGATGCACCGCAGTTTCCCCGGTGGTTTTAAACGCGGACGCGGGCCAGACAGCGAAATAAGTGAAGGCCGCACCGCTCTCCTGTCGACAGTCGGTACAATGACAGAGCCCGATGCGCTTTGGTTCGCCCTCCACCTGATAAAGCACTTTGCCGCAATTGCAGCTCCCGTGTCGTATTGTCATCGAAGGCGATCCCTTAATGTTTCATTCCAGAGGGCTGTTCGTCGTCGTCGAAATTGCCGTTGCTCAAGCTGTCGTAACGATTGAGGCTTGGTACGCCGCCTCGGGTGCCGAAGGCTGTCAACTGCACCATCATCTTCCTGGCGCAGTCGATGGCGTCTTCTTCGCTCAGCGCCGCCGCGTCGGGAAGGCGCACCGTCAGCTGCTCGCCGGCGTCGCCGAAAAAGTCGATATGCCAAGCTTGCTGCTGATGGGTCACCTTTGCTCCGTTCAGATGCATCGAAACCTCCCTCCGGCCATTCTGCCGGTTCGCGTCTCCTTTGGCACGGATTCAGTATATCAACCGATGCGCTGGCGATTGGTTCCGAAGCTCGCGCACGACTTGCCGGACGACGCATCCATTTGTCGCTCTCTGCGTTCACTTCAAGGGCGATACCTAGTTCCAACCTCGAAAGGAACGCATATGAGTTTTCCAGTCCCGACAAGCAGTGATCCCACGCGTCGTTTTAAGGACGCGACCAATGCCGCCCGCGCTGCCCTGGAGGCACTTATCGCCGATGCCAACGCCGCGGGTTGGGGCACGGATGAAATGACTGTGGCGCTCGTTGAGGCGGCGCAGTCTCTCAAAGACGCAAACACCAGAGATCCCAGTCCTGCCGACGATCCGGCAATCAGCGATGTCGATGCGAAGCAAGGACAGATTGGACGTGGTGAGCTATTTGATTGAACGTCCATCAAACCGTCGCTCGCAGCGGGGCGAACAACTCGCATCTGGCGGGACGTCGTCTCATCAGATCCTGATCTGTGGCAGCCTTGCTCGGGCCACTTGTCTGCCGTGGCACCAGAACGGATGGATCATGTCACTGGTGGTCAGGACGTCGGCACATGGAACAAGCGGCGACCATCCCTCGTTGGCAGAGAGCCCGACAAAGGCCAGCCTTGTCAGGGATCTCGTGCCTGCGAACAGATCCTCATCATCGACGGTGATGTCCACCCGCAGCACTTCCGGTGCCCGCACGGAGCAATCGACGGCTTCCCGGGCGATTGCCGTCACCGACGTACTTGCTCCGATGTAGAAGGCCGTGATCGCATTCTTGGCGAAGTCCGCGATGGCGGGAACGAGCAGGTCTGAGGGCAGGGCTGTCAACGTCTCGCGTGTACCGTCAAACCGGTGCCCCATTGCATCTCCGCCTGCGTGACTGCGATTTCCCGAAAACTGAAAGAATATCTCGCGTCGAGTCAGATATTCGACGGTCCAGCGACCGAAATGGACTGCTGCGTTTGAAGTCGCGAGCGTTTCGATCTCCGACAGGACTTCATGGAAGGTGGTGCGAGCGTCGGCCATGGCAATTCTCCTTGCGAGGACAAAGGCAGCCGGAGGGTGAATGTTCCTGTCAAAAGAGAATAACTTCCTATGCTGGCGCGGTGACCGACGCCCGCTAGCATGGCTCAGTGCCTTTCGTGGTGCTCTAAGGCTCGAAAAGTGCCATCATATTGACGCAGTGCGCATTAACCTTTGGGGACGAAAGGAGATGAGCAATGGCCGGACACGATAGCTACTATATCGAGATCACCACGCGTCTTCGATCGGTGCGATCTTTCTGCGACTTCCTGTCGAGCGGCGGCACTGTCGGCGTTGCTCCGGCGGACGGCTCACGCTACGGCGATGTCACCAGCGATCTGCTCGCAAGAACGCGGAAGGAAGCTGAGACCCTTGATCGCATGCGTCGTCAGCTTTTTCCGGATCGTGCGGACGAAGAGGTCTCACCCGCGCTCTATACTTGTGAAGTTACCGGCTCCGGCCGGTCGCGCAGGGGAGATCGAGCTCGATCATGAGCGGCGCATGGTCGCTGGTATGGTCCCACCCTCGAGGATTGCGGCGGACGCTGGCAGAGCGAAGATGTCCCACGAGGTCGGGACTGAGAAGGACATGGTCGAGCCGCAGTCCTGCGTCGCGTTCGAATGAGTTTCTCCAATATTTCCAGAACGTATAGATTCGCTCATTCGGGTGAAGGTAGCGAAGTGAGTCCGTCCATCCTTGTTGAACCAGCCTGGCATAGGCTTTTCTGACTTCGGGCCTGAACAAGGCGTCATCGCGCCAGCGTTCCGGAGAATAGACATCCATGTCGGTTGGCATGACGTTGAAGTCGCCGATGAGCAGGGTCGGAATTTTAAGATCCAAGAGCTCTCCTGCGTAGTCATGCAGTCGACCAAACCAGCGCAGTTTATAGTCGAATTTCGGGCCGGGAGCAGGGTTGCCGTTTGGAAGATAGAGGCAGCAGACCAAAAGCCCGTTTACGGCAGCTTCGATATAGCGGCTGTGGCTGTCGTCCAGATCCCCTGGCAGACCTCGACGCGTAAGCACCGGCAAAACATTTCTCGCAAGGATTGCCACACCGTTCCAACTCTTTTGGCCATGCCAGACGGCGCGATAGCCGGCACGTTCGATGTCCCGTTGAGGGAATTTGTCGTCGGAAGTTTTTAGTTCCTGAAGGCAGACGATATCAGGCGCATCCTCTCTCAGCCATCGCAGGAGTATCGGAAGGCGACCGATAATTCCGTTGATATTATAGGTTGCTATTTTCAATCGACCTCCGGGCGGCGAGGCGGACCGGACAGGTTGGGTGCTCGTCTGCCGTTTCGTTAGCCATGGCGGGAAACCGGAAAAATCGCCATGTTCACCATCCCTATCGCGTCCGGTTGACACGGTCCGCACTCGGCGAAGGGAATGTGCGTGGCTTCAGAAAGTTCCCATCGGCCGGTGGTCGAGGCGGATCGGACTGTCTTGCAATACCATCATGTTGTTCTTACTTACGTGGGACCACCCGTACCGACTGGGCAAGGCCCACAAAACGACAAGAGCTCCTCTTGAGGATGCGCGGTCCCGCAGGATTTTCGCAACAGCAATCATGAGCTGGTTCCGCACAGATGGTAATCGCACCGGCACAGCACGGTGACAAAGCGCAATCCTTTGATCGTTTTCATCCAAGGCTGCCTCCGACTGTGCCATTCGCACAGATTTAATGCCGAGGAATTGCCCAGGCCGAGCGGGCTCAACGCTATCATCCGAAAGGAGAAAACATGCAGGTCATTGTCAGAGACAACAATGTTGAGCAGGCGCTCCGCGCTCTGAAGAAGAAAATGCAGCGCGAAGGGTTATTTCGGGAGATGAAAGAGCGACGGGCCTATGAAAAACCCTCTGAGCGCCGTGTCCGCGAAAAAGCCCAGGCGATTGCCCGACAGCGCAAGGCTGCACGCAAAAGGATGCAGCGCGAAGGGCTTCTGCCGGCCGCAAGGCGCCGCGCATCCACACGCTGATGACAGATGCGGCGCCGCAATATGCCTGCGGCGCTCGACACGAACCCTCTATTTTGGAAAAGGACATCATGGAAGAGTTGCGTAGTTTGACGGTTTCCGATGATCGGCTTGACGATTGTCGTGAGGCCATTGGAGCGGATCTGCAGGACTTGATCGATGCGACCGTCGCCTCCGGTTTTACGGTCGAAGAAACATTGATCGCGATCAGCGAACTCGTCGCGGAGGATTTCGCCTCTGCGGTGAAGCTCCCGAGCGTTCACTGAGGCGAGTGCACCAGATCAGCCAGAGCCGGAGGGAATGGAGGTCGATCGCTCAGGCGCGCGATACGCGGTCGCGAGGCGGTGCATCATGAGTGTCGCCCGCTTTTTCTTCTCTATCGAGAGCGTTTTGCATTTCCTCGAAGACTTGAATGAGCTGCGAGGCAGACGGCGCTGCATCGTCCGAAGGGACTGTGTCGGAAACAGTATTGACGGGTGTCTTGTGGCTCGTTTGCGCCAGCGTCGGCAGCAGGGTCACGATGAGTGAGGCGAAAAACTTCTTCCGGCGTTCGGCGACTTCCGCCAGCAGGAAGCAAAGGATGAAGCAGGCGACGAGCAAAGCCGCCGCCATCGGAATATGCTCCTCCACCGGATGCAGGAAGGACGCAAACATCAGGATGAGCGGCTGGTGGACCAGATAGAGCGTAAAGCTGCCACCAGCCAACCATTTGATCGCCGGACCTGTCTTCTTGAACAGTATTGGAGCCTGATACAGCAGCGATGCCGCGCCAATGAGGTGCAGGACCACGGCAAGACCGATGAGATTGAAATATACGAAATTAGTCGCCTCCTGAGACAATGACCAGGTCTCGTACATGTTGGTCGCTGCGCGATCGGCAAAAAATTTCAGGCTGACGAATAGTGCAAGCGATGCGCCGATCATTGCGATTGAGATGGGGCGCTGCAATGGCGGACGTTCGATGACCCACTTCATCGTTGACCAGCCCATGAGCCACAGCGGCATATACATCAGGATTTTCGGACCAACAGCAGCAGCCCAAAGGCATAGCAATGGTACTTTCGCGCGCCGCGGCGAAAAAGCGAACAACCCGAAGAACAGGTAGTACTGAACTTCGAAGCCCAGCGACCAATAAGGCTCGCCGCTGCCGAAAACGGCATGCACAAACCACAACTGATTTGTGAAGGTCACATAGGCCAGGGCGGCTTCGAGTGATATCGGCCTGAAAAATCCGGTATTGATGAAATCATAGTAAAAAGCGTTCGCGCGCATCCCGATGCTGTCGGCGACGAAGATCACCGCGATCGCCAGCAGGGCAACGGGCATTATTCGAGCGATACGGGCAACGAGGTATATCCGCCATTCCTTTTCGCTCACCTGCCGGATGTAGCTGATGACAAATCCTGAGAGAACAAAGAAGATGGCGACTGCTTCCCGACCCCAACCAAGGGGTCCGATCTTGATAGAGGGGAGCAGGAAAATATGCGCATGGGAGAGGAATACGACGACGGCCGCGCCGAGCCGAAGTAAATCAAGATAGATAGAAAGATTGCTGTCGATCTTCCTGCCTTCGATCGCGCTCATGATTGATTTCTCATCGGATGACAAAGCCGGCCTGAAAAGCCGCACCTTGTTTTAAGCCCTGATTTCTGCGCTGATGCGCGAGGGCGTCATTCGACAAGCAAACCTTTTAAAAGTGTTTAGCGGACAGGTTTAAATATTGATGAAGCCGTTGATATCATCGAAATATCCGGCGCTGTGAGAGTGAGGCTACTACAACCGTTCAGCCCAGGTCGTCGTGCGTTCCGACAGCCGCCGCAGATGATCGGCGACGGAATAGCCGGAAATCTTCTTCCGCGGCTTCAGGTCGTGGTCGCCATCTTCCAGCCAGAGGAAATCTATCTGATCTGACAGCGTATAGGATGAGACCTCGTACCTTGATCCAAAGGGATCGCGTGTTCCCTGACAGATCAGAGTGGGCGTGCGAAGGCTTTCCAGATGCGCAGTGCGAAGCTGGTCGGGTTTTCCTGGTGGGTGAAACGGATATCCGAGGCAGAGCAGGCCCCTGACTTTTCCTGCCGCGAAAGTCTCATCGGCGATCATGCTTGCAACGCGGCCTCCCATCGACTTGCCGCCGATGATCAGTTTGCCGGCGTCCAGTTGATGGATCGCGGCACGATACTCATCCAGGAGATGGTCGGCGCGCGGTGGAGGCTTGATCGCTCCGGTCAGGCGCCGTTGCGCCATATAGGCGAACTCGAAACGCGCTATTCTGAAGCCGCCATCTGCGAGTGCTTTCGATAGACCCGTCATTGCGGCGGAATCCATCGCTCCGCCCGCGCCATGCGCGAGAAGGATGGTGAAGTTGGCGGTTTCGGGTCCAATGATCAGAAAGCTCGTCATCCGTGAGGCCTGGTCGCGAAAACCACCATCGACTTTGCAAAAGTAGGGATTCGTCCGGTCCGAACGATCCTTATACGGTGGAATCCTGTGTCAACAAGAAGCGTATTGATAGTCTTTTCTGACCAAAACTTTATATGCCCATGGTCTCGGAGAGGCATAAAATGCTCATCCATCCTTCCGGCGACGGCAAGGGCGAGGTTCTTCCAGTACCCGTGAAACGGTGTTGACAACACGAATAGACCCCCAGGCCGAAGGAGATCAAAGGCGGTTTTGGCAAATTTACGAGGGCGATAGAGATGCTCTATAACCTCAAGCGACAGAACGGCATCCCATTCGCCGTATTTGTCGACAAGGCGATCATAGGCTGATGCGATTTCCACAGGAAGCATCGGATATTTCGTTCTGGCCTGGTTGATGCCATCCAGCGATGGATCGATACCGTAAACCTTGAAGCCATCTACGGACAAACGTTGCAGGACATCACCGGTGCCACATCCGATCTCGAAAACCGCGTGAATCGAGGAATTGCGTTTCAGCTCGCGAACGACAGCAGGATAGATATAGGCCTGCGAAAGGTTTGGGGCCCAGTGGATGTAATCATCAGCATTGTCGTCTGCGCTACGCAAGGTGATTACCTGCATGCCTGATTACATCGTTTATTAATTATATAAAAAATAAACCGAGTAGAAAAGCCAGCTGCTGGAGAAAAATAAAGTAACGCAAGACCTATTCGTCGCGCTTAATACCACAGCGGCGAACAGTTAAGCGCCATAAGCTCTGTAGGTTTCTTGCGGACAGTATATAATGTCAGAGGTTCGGCGGAGTGGTCGACTTCGCCGAAGAAACGCTCGATTGGTGCCGCGATAGGAACTGTTGAGGCAGCCATGAGATGATGCGGCGGAGGCGGGAAAAATGCGCCGGCAGCCAGATGCCGCAATTCGATCTGACATCGTTACAGGCGAAGCCGGGCTCTTGAGAGTGATCCGGCAGCAGGCGGCGGGCCAGCGAAGCCCGCCTTTCCAGCAACGAAGGTCGTCCGTTCCTATCTTTTCTCGGGTTTCTTGCCGATGGCAAAATAACCGAAGCCATGTTTAGTCACGTCACTCAGAGAATAGATGTTCCTCAAGTCAACGATCACAGGAGTTTTCATGATCGTTTTAAGGCGCTTCAGATCAAGCGCACGGAACTCTTCCCATTCGGTGACGATGACGATTGCGTCGGCATCAACGGCGATCTCGTAGGGGTCCTTGCCGTAAGTGATCGGGCCGAGCATGCTCTTTGCGGCCTCCATGCCCTCCGGATCGAAGGCATGGACTGCGGCGCCCCCGTCGAGCAAAGCCTGAACGATGGTGATCGATGGCGCATCGCGCATGTCGTCGGTGTTCGGTTTGAAGGTCAGACCAAGGATGGCGATCTTCTTGCCGCGCACATCGCCATTGCAGGCGGCGATGACCTTGCGGCCCATCGCGCGCTTACGGTTGTCATTGATCGCGACCGTCGTCTCGATGAGACGTATCGGGCTGTCGAAGTCCTGTGCGGTCTTGACGAGCGCGAGCGTATCCTTCGGGAAGCAGGAGCCGCCGTAACCAGGGCCTGCATGCAGAAATTTATCGCCGATGCGTTTATCCATGCCGATGCCCTTGGCAACCTTCTGGACATCCGCACCGATCTTTTCGGAGAGGTCCGCAATTTCGTTGATGAAGGTGATCTTCATCGCCAGGAAGGCGTTGGCGGCGTACTTGATGAGTTCCGACGTCCGTCGTTCGCAGAAGTAGAGAGGCGCTTCGTTGAGATAGAGCGGGCGGTAGACCTCGCGCATAACCTCGATGGCGCGGGGGTTCTCCGTGCCGATCACGATACGGTCGGGACGCTTGAAGTCGGTGATAGCCGCGCCTTCCCGCAGGAATTCCGGATTGGAAACGACAGCAATATCCTTTTCCGGGAACTCTTCGCGGAAGATGCGCTCGATTTCGTCACCAGTGCCGACCGGGACGGTGGATTTTGTCACGACGACCGTAAATCCCTTGACGGCGGCAGCGATTTCACGCGCCGCAGCATAGACATAGCTCAGGTCGGCATGACCATCGCCGCGTCGTGACGGCGTGCCAACAGCGATGAAAACGACGTCCGCTTCGCCGACCGAGGGAACGAGGTTTGTCGAGAAATCAAGGCGTCCGGCTTCGCGGTTCTGTTGAATAATAGCCTCGAGACCAGGCTCAAAAATCGGCACCTCGCCGGCTTCCAACGCCGCAATTTTTGCTTCGGACTTATCGACGCAAGTCACGTGGTGACCAAAGTCGGCAAAGCAGGCGCCAGAAACGAGGCCGACATAACCGGAACCAATCATAACGATACGCATGAAGCTGTCTCCAAGTTAAAATAACGCCATTTGGGCTATATGCTGCAACGCAACAAATCAAGCCTAAATGGCGTTTTAATGGAATGTTAAGAGCGGCCGAACTCGTCGACGATGCGAATGATGTCGTCTTCGCCGAGGTAGGAGCCGGTCTGGACTTCGATGAGTTCCAGGATAATTTTGCCGGGATTAGCGAGACGGTGGACCTCGCCGAGTGGGATATAGACCGATTCGTTTTCGCGCAGCATCTGTACGTTTTCACCGATCGTAACTTCCGCCGTTCCCTTCACGACAACCCAGTGCTCGGAGCGGTGATGGTGTTTCTGTAGCGACAGTTTTTTGCCTGGCGTGACGAAGATACGCTTCACTTGGAAACGGTCGCCATTGAAGATCGACGTGTAGCCTCCCCAGGGACGGTAGGAGGTGGGGTGTGTCTCCGTCAGCTTTGACGTCTTCTTCTGCCCGGCAAGCAGCTTGACGAGGTTACCGACTTGCTGGCTTTCCTTCAACGGGCCGACATAGACAGCGTCCTCGCTGGCAATGACCGCTACATCGTCCATGCCCTGAACGGCGAGATGCACACCATGAGTCATGACGAGCGAGTTGCGGGTGTTGACGACAGTTGTATTGGCGGCGGCTATGTTACCGTTTTCGTCCTGAACGCCGGTCTTCCATATGGCATCCCAGCTGCCCAGATCTGACCATTTGAAGGCGGAAGGCACGACCACCGCTTGGGACGTCTTTTCCATGATTGCATAATCGATGGAAATATCCGGGCTCTTTGCGAATTGTTCTGCGTCGAGACGTGTAAAGTCCAGATCACGTGTCGCTCCGGAAACAGCCTTGCTGGCCGCCTTCAGGACATCCGGTGCATAATTCTCCATTTCGGAAAGCAGTTGGGCGACCGGGAACATGAAGATGCCGGAATTCCAGTAGAAACCACCGGCGGCCAACATTTCCTCGGCTTTTTCGCGAACTGGCTTTTCAACGAAGCGCTTGACCTCGTGCGTACCGCCCGAGATCTGCTTACCTGCCTCTATATAGCCATAGCCTGTCGCCGGCTCCGTCGGCGTAATGCCGAAGGTAACGAGCTTGCCCTTCGCCGCTGCATCCCGCGCGGTGCGGATGGCATCGAAATAAGCCTCGTCGGCAAGAATCTCATGATCGGATGCCAGCATCTGGATAATAGCATCTTTACCGAAATGCTCTGAAGCCAGGCTTGCTGCTGCAGCCACTGCCGCAGCAGTATTGCGGGCAACAGGCTCCAGCAAGGCTGCGGCGAGGCGAATATCGAGTTCGCGTGCCTGTTCTGCAACGAGGAAGCGAAAATCCTCATTCGTCACGACGATGGGAGCTTCGTAAAGTGCCGGATCGGCAACGCGGACCAGGGTCTCCTGAAACAGCGTCTTGTCCCCAACGAACTGGATGAACTGCTTCGGCGCGGTTGCACGCGAGAGTGGCCAAAGGCGTGTACCCTTGCCGCCAGCCATGATCACGGGGACGATTTTCTGTGTCATCGGATGTTCTTCCTCGAAATGAACGGCTAAATTTGTCGCATGCTTACCGGGTTTCTGCCCAGCGCTTAATTCGGGTTAGTCCGGCATGCAACAGGTCGGAGGCACCTGTCTCGCCCTCGGCTTCCACGTAACACCGCATTTCCGGCGCGTTGCCAGACGGACGGAAATGAATGATGCTGCCATCACGCAACGTCACGCGCAAACCGTCAATATCGCTTTTCGAACCCACTTCCCCGATCGGTTGCAGGAACTCCGCAAGATTGGCATCGGATGCGCGCAGGTAGTTCATCAAGGCTGCACTGGTTTCGACCGGGAAATTCTCAAGGCGGTCGGCGGCGGCAAAGGGCAGTTTGTAGGAGGCTGCAATGGCCGAAAGCGGCTCCCTGCGGATCGCAGCAAGCGAAAGCGTCGCCAGCATCGGCAGGAAACAATCGCGAGTGGGCAATGCTCGCACACTGCGACCGTTAATGTCGAAAGGTGTTGCCGTCAGCATCCCACCATTCGCCTCGAAGCCCATGACGAGATCCTTGCCAGCGGCAACCGCTTCTTCCATGCCGGCGATCACGAAGGGGGAGCCAACGCGGGTACGGATGACGCTAAAAGATCCGGCCGCCTCAATGCCGGAATTGGAGGTGACTGGCGTGACGACGGTGCCGGCGCCCAGGAAATTCGCCGCGATCAATCCGAGGAGATCGCCACGCAGCGGCGTTCCGCTCTCGTCGGCAACCAACGGACGATCGCCATCGCCGTCGGTGGAAACAATCGCGTCAAGGCCATGCGTTGAAGCCCAACTCTTCAGAAGGGCGATCGTCTCTTCGGACACGGCTTCGGTGTCTACAGGAATGAAGGTTTCGGATCGGCCAAGGGCGACGACCTCGGCACCATAATAGGCGAGGATATCGACCATCAGATCGCGGGCGACGGTGCTGTGCTGATAGACGCCGACCTTCATCCCAGCGAGTGCTGCTTTGGGCAAGAGGCCCGTATTGCGCTCGAAGAAGAGCTGCAGACAGGGCGCAGAGTGATCCTCGGAGGCGGCCGGCGTGCTGACGACAGCCTCGCCGGAGGCTTCGATTTCGGCGGCGAGCCGGGTAATTGCGGCTTCGTCCGTTTTGTCGATCTCGCCGTCAGGGCGATAGAACTTGATGCCGTTGCGGTCAGCAGGAATATGCGAACCCGTTATCATCAGGCACGCGGCCTTTCTCTCGAGGCCATAAAGTGCAAGTGCTGGAGTCGGAACGGCGCCGCAGTCGAGAACTTCGAATCCGAGGCTTGCCAGCGCACCGGCGCAATTGCCCGCGATCCCCGGGCTGGAGTCGCGGTAGTCACGCCCGATCAGAACGGGATCGCCCGGTTCTGCTCTCTTGCTTTGCAGCAAGTATTTGCCGAAGGCAGTGGCATATAGCGCCGAAGAGCGTCCTTTGAGATCCGCCGACAGACCGCGAAGGCCGCTAGTCCCAAACTTCATGCGAAACACCCTCGCGCTGTGAACGACCGTTTCTACTGTGCTGATTTGCTTGGGTAAACAGCAAAATCAGGACATAGTTAAATCGGCAGGCGACATAACCGAAGTATTGCCATCATTTACGTATCGTTGCCAGAGCTTTTGCTAATATTAATGAATTTCCGATTTATGACAGTTGTTCGCTTTTGCGAGACAGAGGGTATGCGCTGCATCTGTTGTGTATTGCGGGCATAGACATTTTTGTTAGAACGGCTGTCCTACATCAACCGCGTTGATCCGGAGGTGCGTCGTGAGCGAGACGTCAGTCACTCTAGAGGAGAGCTGGAAGGCGGCTCTCGAAGGCGAGTTTGCTAGTCCTTACATGCAGCAACTCAAGACCTTCCTGCTGGAGCAGAAGGAACTCGGCCGGCGGATTTTTCCCAAGGGGAGCGAATATTTCCGCGCCCTCGACCTCACTCCGCTTGCGAAGGTTAAGGTGGTAATCCTCGGACAGGATCCTTACCACGGCGTGGGGCAAGCGCATGGCCTATGTTTCAGCGTGCGGCCGGGCGTGCGTATTCCGCCTTCGCTTGTCAACATCTACAAGGAGATGGAGACGGATCTCGGCATCGCGCCGGCTCGGCACGGCTTCCTGGAACATTGGGCTCAGCAGGGAGTGCTGCTGCTCAACAGCGTACTGACCGTGGAAGAAGCGCAGGCTGCCTCGCATCAGGGCAAGGGCTGGGAGCGCTTCACCGACGCCGTCATTCGCAAGGTGAACGATGAGTGCGAAGCTGCCGTTTTCATGCTCTGGGGCTCTTATGCCCAAAAGAAGGCGGCTTTTGTCGATGCGCGACGACATTTAGTGCTTAAGGCGCCGCATCCATCGCCGCTCTCGGCCCATAACGGCTTTTTCGGATCGCGTCATTTCTCCAAGGCGAACGCCTTCCTGCAATCGCATGGTCGCGTACCGATAGACTGGCAGCTTCCTGTCAATCCTTGAACGCCTTCCTGTTGTCGTTCACAAAATGAAGACAATGCGTGTCGGCTTGCCGGGCTATGAGAAACGGACGGAAGCGCTCATCTATGACCCATCGAAAGCCCGCCTGACGCGGGCAGAAAGGGGTCTCAAATGCTCGATCAAATCAAGGGTCTGCACCACGTCACATCGATGGCGGAGGACGCCCGCACCAACAACCAGTTCTTCACCAACGCGCTGGGCTTGCGCCGCGTCAAGAAGACCGTCAATTTCGACGCTCCTGACGTCTATCACCTCTATTACGGTGATGAGACCGGCACGCCGGGCACGATCATGACCTATTTCCCGTTCCCGAAGATGCCGCAAGGGCGTCCGGGTACCGGTGAGGTCGGCACCACAGTCTACTCGGTTCCGCAGGGCTCGCTTGGGTTCTGGAGCGATCGGCTGACGAAGCTCAACGTCGGCGGTTTGAAAGCTGAGGAAAGCTTCGGCGAGAAGCGCCTGAATTTTGCTGGTCCTGACGGCGACGGTTTCTCGCTCGTCGAGGTCAAGGATGATACCCGCGCTCCCTGGACACATGGCGGCATCAGCGAGGATCAGGCTATCAGAGGGTTCCACTCCGTCGCCATGCGGCTGAGGGATGATGGCGCCACCGCCGAGCTTCTGAAATTCATGGGGTATGAGGTTCAGGAAGAACGAGATGGCGTCAAGCGGTTCATCATGCCCGGCGGTAACGGGGCGCATCTCGTCGACCTCGAGACCATGCCGAATATTGCCCGCGCGCTTCCAGGTGCCGGCTCCGTCCATCATGTCGCTTTCGCAGTCGAAAACCGCGAGAAGCAGCTTGAAGTGCGCAAGGCGCTGATGGACACGGGTTATCAGGTTACCCCGGTCATCGATCGCGATTACTTCTGGGCGATCTATTTCCGCACGCCCGGCGGTGTGTTGTTTGAGATCGCAACCAACGAGCCCGGTTTCGACCGCGACGAGGACACCGCCCATCTCGGCGAAGCGTTGAAGCTGCCGCAGCAGCACGCTCATTTGCGTGCTCTCATCGAACAGCACCTGCAGCCGCTCGAAGCCTAAAGGGAGATAGGACAATGACCGATAGTGGTTATATGCACCGGCTGCATGCCGGTGCACCCGGCAAACCCATCCTTTTCGTGCTTCACGGAACCGGTGGTGACGAGAACCAGTTCTTCGATTTCGGCAGACGGTTGCTCCCGGAAGCGACAATCGTTTCACCGCGCGGAGATGTCTCCGAATATGGCGCAGCCCGCTTCTTCAAGCGCACGGGGGAAGGGGTCTATGACATGGCCGATCTCGAGCGGGCGACTGCGAAGATGGCCGACTATGTCCAGGATCTGACGGCGACACACCGGGCCTCCAAGATCCTCGGTCTCGGCTTCTCGAACGGCGCCAACATTCTGGCGAACGTACTCATCGAAAAGGGTCTGTTCGATGCGGCGGCACTGCTCCATCCGCTCATTCCCTTTCGTCCGCACGCCAATCCCGATCTCAACGGGCGCAGGGTCCTGATCACGGCAGGTCGGCGCGACCCGATCTCGCCGGCCGCGCTGACTGAAGCGCTTTCCGGCTATTTCGAGGCTCAGAAGGCCGATGTGCAGTTGGAATGGCATTCAGGCGGTCACGATATCCGCCCGAACGAAATCGAGGCGATCGGCAAATTCTTTGCGAGGTACGCTTGAGCAAAATTGTGCGGCGAACTTCGCCGCACAATGCATTTCATGTTCCACTAGGGAAGGCGTTTTAGGATTCGTGGTAATAGGCCGAATAACGGCTATAATAGTACTCGCCCGAGCCATACGAATGATAGAGTTTCAATTTGGCCGTATCGACTTTGTTCAGTATCACGCCAAGGCATTTCTGTATCAATTCCGGGTGGCTGCTAAACGTCGATCGAACGACTCGTCTGGACGTATGGCCCCATTCGATGACGGCGAGCGAGGCGTCGAGCATCGGCCCGACGGCCTTGGCATCCACCACGGGGCCAAGCGGGGGCAGGTCAATCACGATATAATCGAAAAAGCCGCTCATCTCTTCCAGGAGGTTTGCCATCAGCGGCGACGACAGCAAGTCAGATGAGTGAGGCATGCGGCGTTTGACGACCGCTGCAACGAAGGCGAGTTTCGTCTTGCTGTCGACGAGGACAGAATCTCTGACCGGTCTTTTATCGAGGAGCGTCTCGATAATCCCGTTTTCGGCGTGCCTGCCTATTGCGCGGGTTGCCCCGGGATTGCGCAGGTCGCCATCCAGCAGAAGAGTCCGAGAGCCCTGCATTGCCAAGAGTTGCGCGAAATTGATCGAAACTGTCGATTTTCCCTCGCCAGGCAAGCTCGAAATGATGCCGATGATTTTGCACCGCTTTCCAGGGTTGGCCATATCGACAGCAAGCTTGGCGCTTCTGAGCGTTTCGGCAAAGGCCGAAAGCGGGTGATTAACCACATACCGCGTCGCCAAACTCACATCGCTCAAGTCACGTGGAGAGCCGGAGGAAGTGGCGGGTGGAGGGGCGAGTTCCGCCTCGGACATGAGTGGAACATGGCCTATGTACTCCATGCCCAGCTCATCTCTGACCTGTTCACCCGTTCGGAAGAACCTGTCGCGGAATTCGCGATAGGCTCCGATACTGCCCCCAAACATTGCTCCGGCGAAAATCGCCAGCGCTAGTATCAAAGGTTTCTTCGGGGTGCTTGGGCGCGTCGGAACCTGCGCCTTCGTAATGATGCGAGATTCGGTGATCGGAAATGACTGCTGTTGGCTCGCCTCCTGAAAACGCGTCAGGAAGGTCTGGTAGAGGTTCTTGTATGTATCTGCATTGCGCTCGAGCTCGCGAAGCTGCACCTGCGTTTCGTTCGCCGCGCTGGAAATGCCGGTCGCATGCGCCACGCTATCTGCCAACGACTTCTCGCGTGTTTGAGCCACTTCCAGTTCACTCTGGTAGCTCTCGGCAATGCGATTCAGCTCTTCGAACATGAGCCGTTTATATTCGGCCATCTCACCGCGCAGTTTTACCGCCTGTATATGGTCCGCTCCAACGCGCGCCTCCAGTTCCGATTCGAACTTGGAAGCTTCGAGGTACTTCTTGCGCAAGTCGTTCGAGATGGAGCTATCAAGCACGTCGTTGACGATCGCATCCGTTTTGCCGGAATCGATGATTGCTTTCACGCGATCATATTTTGCCTGCGCCTTGGCCGTATCGGACTGCGCCGTTATGAGGGCGCTGTTGAGCTCGGACAGTTGTTGATCGCTGAGCAGCAATGAGCTGCCGTTCGTCGACACGGCCACAAGCCCATGCTCAGATCGGAATTTCTGAACAGCCAGATCCGAATCAAGCGCTTTCTGTCGAAGCTCGTCAATTCGCTTCTGCAGCCAGTCGCTGGCTCTTCTGGTTGCATCGTACTTTGAGTTAAGCTTATCCAGAAGATATGCATTCGCAATCGAATCAGCGATGCTGGCTGCGAGTTCCGGTGAAGTCGATGTATAGCTGATCGACAGGGCATAGGATTTACCCGTCCTCTCAACATCCATGTTGTTTGCCACGTTCGTGGCAGCCTTCATGCGTCGCACATCTTGATCAACCACCCCATCGCTGCTGTCGGAAAACCATTTCCGAACATTAAACGCGGACCGTATCATACTTGACAGTGACGGCGGGGCCGACATGAAAACCGGGTTGTCGAGCAGATTGAGCTTGTCAACGACGGCCAGTCCGACCGTGTCGGATTTGAAAAGCTCGACTTCACTCAAGATGGCGCCATCGTCATCAACCTGAACGCCCATATTTGCCAGTTGATTCAGAATTTCGCTGTTACCGCGATCGATCAGCACACTCGTTGTCGCAGTAAACTGCGGGACGGCGGTGAGAAGATAGGCAATGCCCAGCAGCAAGAAGACGAATATCGAAACGGCTACGACCATCCATTGCCGTCTCGCTATCGAGAACAGTTTCTCAAAATCGATAAACTCTTCCTGGTCGTCGCCGACCGACTCGTAGTCGCTGTTCGGAATCGCTTTTTCGGGTGAGAGCAAACCTACCTCCATCTGAGCAACCATGGCGCTATTTCACCGTATCGCCCCTTTGAGGAAAAAATTCGTCGTGCAGCGCAACAGCTACACGACACACTTTGCATTTTCAATATACCACTGGAACCCGCCGATTCCGAAGAATCTCTTAGAGTTGAGCTCTTTTGCTGATCTCAAGCCCAGCGTGCTCTTGTTGAATTTCTTAAAAATTCAAATAGTTGATCGCAGAGACCATCATCTGTGATAGTTTCGAAATATGGCGCTACCAATGGCAAGTTGTTTGTGTGCAGTGCAAAAAAATCAGGCGCTGCCATTGTTTCGTGTTTCTGACGCGTTAACCTATTGACCTGTGAAAATGGCATCCGCAGCCGCTTGGCTGATGAAACAATTCGTAGCTCGTCGGGTCTGGTCGCAGACGAAACCGATGATCGGCAACAAGGTGGCGAGTCGGATGCGCGGCGTATTATTAGGTGTCGCAATTATGTTCGGTGCTCATGACGTGATGGCGTCCGCGTCGGAACTGAAGATCGTGAGCTTCGGCACGTCGTTGACGGATGTCGGCGGCTGGCAGCCCTCCTTGCAGAGGCAGCTGTCGTCCTGTCTCGGGCGCGAGGTCAAGGTGACAAAAGTCGCGATGAGCGGTGCCACCTCATATTGGGCGAAAACGCATCTGGATAGGGTCGTAGCGGAGAGGCCGGACATCGTTTTGGTCGAGTTTTACGCGAACGATGCCACCCTCCACCGTTTTGTCTCTGTGGCCGCCAGCCGAACCAACATGGCCTACATTCTCGATGAATTGCGCAAGAGACTTCCCGACGCTCGGATCATCGTTATGGCAATGAATCCCTTTTCCGGGATTCGCGGAGCCATCCGGCCATTCGTTGATGATTATATCGAGGCACACAAGCAGGAGGCGCAAAATAGACACCTGGAGTTTGTAGATTTTCGGGGTCTCTGGATGCAGCTTGCGCCGGCGGAACGTGAGCGGGCAATACCGGATGGCGCGCATCCAAAGCCCGAGGCGGCATCGCAGATCATCGTTCCCGAACTCGTCAATCGCATTTCAGGGTCAGCGTGCAAACAATAGCCGTCATTGTCCGGACTATCACCTGCCGGAGACGTGAACTCCTTCATTCAACGGCAATTTGAAGCAGAATTGCAGTCATTGGAGATCTTGCAAATGCATAGACGTGAGTTTCTGAAAGCTGCTGCTGGCGCAGCTACAGGCCTGATGAGCTATGGATATCTCAGTGAGGCATCCGCGCAAATTGAAGATTCTCTGAGAAGCCTGGCGGACAGGAAAGGCTTTCGATTCGGCAGTGCCATCGACTACCAGAACCTAAAGGACGAATGGCTAAGGAATCTCTACAGGACACATTGCAACTCATTGACTGCCCGTAATGCGATGAAATGGGTGGGTACTGAACGGTCACCCGGCAAATTTGCCTTCGGTGAAGCAGATGCGATCGTTGCATTCGCCGAAGCTGAAGGCATGAAAAGCTACGGCCATACGCTCGTGTGGAAAAACGTCCCGACCTGGGTGTCTCGGATTAAAGATGCGGAGGAGGCCCGCAACGTCATGCTGCGTCATGTCCGCACGGTCGTCGATCATTTCAAGGGTAGGGTCGATGCCTGGGACGTCGTCAATGAACCGATGGAGTACGATGTCGCGGAGATGCGATCCTGGGCAATTCAAAATTTGCTGGGAGACGACTATGTGACGGAAAGCTTTCTAGCCGCCCACGAGGCTGACCCGGACGCGACTCTTGTTCTCAATGAAGCTCATTTGGAAAAGGCGGGCTCGAATTTCGAACAACGACGAATTTTGCTCCTGAAACTGATAGAGGCCCAGCTCGCAAAGGGTGCGCCGATCCACGCGGTTGGACTTCAGGGGCACTTTCGCCCAGGCCTCGACAAGCTTGATGAGGCCGGCGTTTCACGGTTCTGTGGAGAGCTGAAGGGTATGGGCCTTTCCGTATTTATCACGGAACTCGATGCTTCGTGCCGCTTCACCTACGCAGACAAGAAATTTACTGAGGCCGATTACGGCAAAATCTTCGGGTCTTTCGTTACGACTGTCGCAGAAAGCGCCAATTTAAAGGGCGTAACGGTCTGGGGGCTGGCCGAAAAATACGGAGAGCTGGAGCCGAAGCCCGTCGGCGCTTGCCGCAAATACATTAATCTCTACGACGACAATAACGAGCCAAGAAGTACAGTCGAAGGTCTCACGGCTGCCCTTAACAGCCTATAAGTCCGCCGAACATCAAGATCCGGAAGTTTATCGTGAAAAATGTCGCCATCTACGTCGAAACTTTTTTACCCCCAAGTCAGTCGTTCATTATCAATCAAGCGCAATCTTTCCGGAATTACAAAGCGACAATCCTCGCAGGAACCCGGGTTAATTCCGCCCATACTCAACAAGAGAAGATAGAGGTCGAAAACATAAGAAGTTCGCCTCGCATGCGTGCGGGGGAACTACTTTTGAAGATTCCCCGGATCGGCATTCCGGCACTCTTTCCGGTCACTAAAAAAGCACACCTCATACATGCCCATTTCGGTAAGAACGGTTACGTGATCGGACCGCTTGCACAGTCTGCCAAACTGCCACTCATCACGACTTTTCATGGCTTCGACGCGACATATAGCGGCGACCCAAAAGGTCCGGGCGGCTTCAATCAGGTGCGTTTCTTCTCGCACGGTCGCAAACAGATGGCAGGTTGGAACGGCTGGAGTATCGCGGTATCCGATTTCATTCGCGAACGGCTGCTGGAAATCGGTTTTCCGGAACAACGGATACTGCGCCACTACATCGGTTTGGACCTCACGATGTTCAAAGGGTCGTCGGCGAAGCGGCGCAAGGGGTTGGTCGTTTCTGTCGCCCGCTTCATCGAGTACAAGGGGCATCGCTACATGATCGAGGCATTGTCTCATGCTGCAGCGCAAGGTAATCCGATCGAGTTTGTCATGGTCGGAGATGGCCCTTTAAGGGGAGAAATCGAGGCTTTGGCGCGCAAAAGCTTGCCAAAGGTAACGATTTATGAAAACCTTTCGCAGGTGCACATAAAAAACCTGCTTGCCGAAGCCGAGCTCTATCTACATGGGAGTGTGACTTTGGAAAATGGTCATGCAGAGGCTTTCGGTCTCGCAAATTTGGAAGCTCAGGCTGTGGGGACGCCGGTCGTCGCTTTTCGTTCAGGCGGAGTCGGTGAGGCTGTCGAAGATGGGGCAACAGGTTTTCTGGTTGCCGAACGAGACACCGCTGGCATGTCAAATGCGATAGGGCGTCTCTTGAACGATACGGATATGTGGGCTGCTTTCAGCGCCCGGGCGGCAGCGATGGTCTCGGAGAAATTCGATATCCTCCATCAGACCCGGCTGCTCGAAGACTATTACGACGCGGTTCTGGGTGAGTTTGCGGCAGCGAGGCGCGCGTGATGGCTAAGAATGGAAACCAGCCCAAATGGGGTCTCTACTCATTTCGTCGATGGCGCAATGCGATCGTCAAACTGAAGTGGCTCTACTACACGAAATTCTGGGGCATGGACATCCATCCAACCGCCAGCTTTTCCTTAAGTGTGCGTTTCGACAAGACGAATCCCAAGGGCATGCATATTGGAGAAGAGACTTATGTTGCATTCGAAGCCGCAATACTGACCCACGATCTTACACGTGGTCTTTTTCTTGACACACGGATCGGCAAAAGGTGCTTCATCGGTGCGAGAAGCATTATTTTGCCGGGAGTTGAGATCGGTGACGAATGTGTCATCGGCTCCGGCGCTGTTGTAACGAAGAGTGTGCCTTCGCGCTCGCTTGTGGTCGGCAATCCTGCCAAAATTATTAGAAGCGATATCAAGATTATTTCACGTTACGGACGCATGGCTGTCGACGAACCCGCGGAATGATTTCGTCCAAAAACTTCTGGCAATTGGCGTCGGAGACGAAGCAGGGTGAGCGTAAACATGAATTATTCTCAGAGAATTAATGTGGAAGAGGCGACGAGGGAATTTGAACCTTTTCCCGTTGTTTATTTCTCGTTGTCATTTCCTGAACTCAGCCAGACATTCGTATTTAATGAAATCCGCAGCATTGCCGAACTCGGCGGTGATATCAGGGTGCTCTCTTGCAAGGCACCTTCGGGTAATCGCTCGAATCTTCCGAAAGTCTATGGTTACGAAGATCGAGTTGATACGATCTTCAATGGAGCGGAGAGTTCCGGTCGGGCGCGACGGTTGATGGCGGCGGTGAGAGCTGCGTCAAAGCTGCTGATCAGGAATCCTGCATTGCTTCCGAATATTCTGTCGGCAGCACGTAGTGGCGATTCCGTGGTGCCGTTTTCCACGAAGCTTGCCATTGCAGACAGACTGCAGTCTCAGCCCGACAGCATCGTTCATTGCCATTTCGGGCCTGCCGGCAAAGTTATTGCCGACCTGAAAAAACATGGTCTGGTGAGGTCGCCCATAACGACCGTGTTTCATGGTTATGACATCACGCAATATCTCGTCGAATCGACCGACGCGTATGACACGTTGTTCGCTGAGGCAGACCTGCTGATTCCGATCAGCGATTTCTGGCATCGCCGCCTTGTGGAGCTCGGGGCGCCCTCCGACAAGATTCGCACCATCCGTCTTGGTGTCGATTCCAATGCCTTCAAATACAAGCAGCGCGCTGCAGCCCCTGGCGAAGCGACGCGGTTCATCACGATCGGTCGAATGACGGAGAAAAAGGGCCACCGTTACACGGTTGAGGCGTTCAAAGCTTTGGCAGCGCGTCGGCCTGACCTGAACATTTGCCTCGACGTCATTGGAGACGGTCCGGATCTTCAAGAGATTCAAGCAATCTCCCAATCCAACGCCAGGATCACCTTGCATGGAGCGCTTGCGCATCAGGATGTCAGGGCAATGCTGGACCAATCGCATATCTTTGTTTTGCCCAGTGTGGTCGCGGCCAATGGGGATATGGAAGGTATTCCTGTTTCGATCATGGAGGCAATGGCCATGGGATTGCCCGTGATCAGCACGCACCATAGCGGCATCCCGGAACTTGTAGCGGACGGCTCTTCAGGCATCCTCGTCGGCGAGCGCGATGTTGGTGCTCTGTCAGCGGCAATGGAAAAGCTTGGATCGCAGCCGGAACTTCTATTGGCAATGGGTAAGGCAGGCCGCGCGATCATAGAGCGCGAATATAATGAGCGGACACAAGCTCGCGTTCTGATGAACGAGCTTTCAAAGATCTCATCAAAACAATAGGTCGATTGATGCATGTGGTTATAGAAAATACCGTATGTCTGAATGCAGGCGACGCTGCCATCCTGATCGCGATTATGAAAATAATACGCGAAACCTTTGGAGATGATGTTCAGTTTTCGGTGTTTGACAGCGATCCCGAGATCGCGCGCCGGTACTATTCGGGTATCGATTTCTATCCCTTGACGACATCTCTTCTGGCAACGAAGCCGGTACTGACCTTTCTCGGCCAGCAGTGGAGCATCAGGCTTCGCCGCAATATCGACCGGATCAAGCGTCGTGAGTTTCGACGTATGCTTTCTGTTATGTCCAGTGGGCGCAAAGCGGGTGGAAGCCTTCTGTTGGATCCACAAGTCGCTCGCAACATCGAGATTTATTCGAAAGCCGATATGGTGATTTCGACAGGCGGCACATATCTTGTTGAGCGCTATGGCCTCGATGAGCGCATCGAGGAGTTTGAAAAGGACTTAGCCCTCAAGAAGCCGCTTGTGTTGTTCACACAATCGCTCGGTCCGTTTAACCAGCCGAAGAACAGGATTGCCGTCAAAAAGATTCTGGACCAGGCACACCTGGTCCTTCTCCGGGACGCTCGGTCGCAGCAATATTTGCGCGACATCGATATCACGCACGACCGGCTAGAGGTTGTCGCCGACAGTGTTTTTGCGCTCGCGGATATTGAGCGCCTCTCCGCGCCATCGCGTGCGCGGGCCGGTGAGAGGTTGCGAGTGGCGGTCTCTGTTCGGGACTGGGCACATTTTGAAGGGCGAAGCCCGGCAGAGGGTATGGAGCGTTATCTTGACGCGGTAGCCGGGGCTGTGACCGCGCTGGTGCGTGAAGATAATGCCGAAATCGTATTTCTTTCGACGTGCCAGGGCATCCCTGAGTATCGATACGATGACTCCGCCGTCGGCCAGCGCATTTTCGAACGGCTGGATGATGAAACGCGCAAATCCGTCAGCGTTGACCACGCTTTCCACGAGCCTGAGGATTTGCTCGCTCAACTGCAGGGCTTCGATTTCGTTATCTCAACCCGAATGCATATGGCGATCCTGTCGCTTTGCGCTGGGGTTCCCGTTCTGCCGATCGCCTACGAATTTAAGACCACCGAGCTTTATAACTCGCTCTCGCAGGGCGAGTGGGTGACGGATATATCCCACATTGACCGGGAATCTTTCGCGGCCCTTGCACGTCGCTTCAGCAATAGTCTGACAGATTTTTACGCCAAGGTAGCACCCTACATTATCGAGCAATCCCGTTCTGCCCGGTCGGCCGGCGGTCTGATTGCCGCTAGTATCAGTGCATTGCCAAACCCGACTGAAAATAAAAGGTCAGCGATGCGATGAGCGAGCCATTGCCGAAATCAGAAACGGGTTCAGTAGGAGGCAAGACGCTATTGGCATCCATATGGTTGCTGACGGGCGTCTTCTATAGTCGCGTCGCCAACCTTGCGATGATCATCATTCTCGCGCGTATTCTTGTGCCGGCGGACTTTGGCCTTGTGGCGCTTGGCACGACATTGCTGACGATCCTTACCACAGTCACCGACCTTTCCCTCGCCAATGCGCTTATTCACCATAAGGATGCGAACAAGGAGGATTTTGATACTGCTTTCACGCTAAGTGCCATCCGCGGTCTGGCGCTGTCGGCTGTCATGATCGGCAGCGGTTTTGTGATGGCGCACATCTATAATGATTCGCGCCTCATTGGTGTCTGCCTTGGTCTGTCGTCGCGACCTCTGTTGAACGGTTTGAAGAGCCCGCATTTCATCCGATACTCCAAGGATCTCGACTTCAAAACGGTCGCTTTTTCAGAGGCGATGGAATACACGGCGCAATTGGTGGTTTCGGTTGCCCTGGCCTTGGCGACCAACAGCTATTGGGCAATTGTCGCCGGCGCCGTCGCAGCCTCCTGCTCGGGAATTGTCGTTTCGTATATCTACGCACCCTATCGTCCGAGCATCTCATTTGGATCATGGCGAAAGATCCTGGATTTCTCGATTTGGCTGACGTTCAATCAGTTCGTATCCGTTATCGGCAGCCGGTTTGATAATTTTCTCGCCGGTGGCCTGCTCGGGATATCTGCTTTTGGTGCCTACAACGTCGGCAACAACATTTCCGCAATGATCACGCAATCTGCTGCGCAGCCGCTGGAACGTGTCCTATTTCCAAGCTTTGCGAAAATGACTCATGACAATGCGCGGCTAAAACAGGCTTATCAGAAAAGTCAGGCGTCGTTTTTTGCGATAGGAATGCCGCTTGGCGTAGGCCTCGCTCTCGTCGCAGAGCCGTTTGTCTATCTGATGCTTGGGCCGAACTGGTCCATAGCCGCGAAAGTTATCCAGTTCATTGCGCCAGTTTTGGGCATTCAGATTGTATTCGGCCCGGCAAATGCACTTGCATATGCCGTCGGCGCTACCCGAAATCTCTTCAATCGCGGCATCGTTCTCCTTGTTCTGCGCGTCCCGATTGTTTTTATCGGCCTATATTTCTTTGGAATGACGGGGCTGCTCATAGCGCGTGTCGTCTCAGGCGGCGTGTTGGTGTCCGTCGTCAATTTCTATCTCGTGCGCTCGTTGACCGGGTTGAGAATTTGGGACCAGCTTTTCGTTACCTGGCGCAGCTGGGTCAGCGGCGTTGCAATGGTGTTAAGCGTTCTGGTGACAGGGGCAGCGCTCCCGCCGGTCGATAGCAGCCACACTGCCACGCTGGCGCTGTTCGTCATGTCAGTTGTGGGTGCGGCGGTCTATTGTTCTTCACATGCGCTTTTGTGGGTTCTCGCGGGACGGCCAAGTTTGGCCGTCGAGGCGGAGATCGCAGGCGTCATTAAGAAATTTCTCGGGAGGCGGTCTTTGGTCATGTCAAATAACAGGAGCGGAAATGTCGGCTGATGCTCTTCCTGAAGTTGATATCATTATTCTATCCTGGGATAGAATAGATGATACTATCGAGGCGATACAGAGTGCGCTTGAGCAAGTTGATGTCTCAGTCCACGTCCAGATTGTTGATCAGGGCTCCCAGGCCGATGGCCTGAAAAAACTTACGGCATTCTGTGCGCAGTACCCCAATGTGAAGCTGGTAACGAACGAACGTAACAATGGGGTGCCTGGCGGTCGCAATCAGGCGTCGAGGCTCGGATCTGCGCCGTACATCATTGCCTTGGACAATGATGCGGTCTTTATGGACGATAAGCAGGCCGCGAGAGCCGTGGAGTTGATGGAGCGTGACCAAGGCGTCGCCGCCATGGCTTTCAAAATCGTCACATATGATGAAGGCGTTGACGACAGAAGCAGTTGGCCCTTTCCCCATCCCATTCAAACTTGGTCAGATCGCTCTTTCGAAACGGCCCGTTTTGTTGGCGCTGGCCATATTCTGCGTCGGTCGACTTTCGAGAAGGCTGGGGAATACGATGACGTGTTGTTCTTCTTGCATGAGGAGGTTGACCTTGCCTATCGCCTTATGAACCAGGGGCAGAGGATCATTTATCAGCCGGCCATTTGTATCAGGCATAAAGTATCCGCCGAACGGAGAGTTTCCTGGTCTGATGGCAGAATATACTATCATGTCAGAAACGTCGTTTATTTGGCGTTCAAGTATAATTTCAAAGTATCTGGCGCATTCCTCAACGTTTTTCTCGCGGTCTTGGTCGGCGTGAAACGGGGGTTCTATCTCGGCACATTCAAAGGCCTGGGGGCAGGGTTGCTTCTTTCGGCGAAAGGCTTGCGCCAACGCTGGAGCGATTCACGGGTGCGTCTGACTGATGCCACCAAGCTGGCAATCCGTCTATCCGTGCCCGGCGGCGAGCTACCACAGTCTCGCCGTGCACTCATGCGCCTGAAAAGCGTACTGACCAACAAATAAGAGGTGGGTTGGCACGTGACAGAGCAAGCGCTTATCTCAGTGGTCATTCCGACCTACAATCGTGCTGCCAGGACTTTGGCGGCAGTAAAATCGGTCCTGTCCCAAACTTATAAGAATATCGAGATAGTCGTCGTCGACGACGCGTCTGCTGATAATACTCTGGAAGTCCTGAAACAGGTCGAAGATCCGCGGTTGCGCGTGATAGCACTTGGTCAAAATCGCGGGGGAGGGGTCGCGCGCAATACTGGTATCGACAATGCAAAAGGTGAGTTTGTTGCTTTTTTGGATTCAGATGACGAGTGGTCCAAGAGCAAGCTTGAAATTCAGCTAAGCGCATTGTTGACCAGTTCGGACGATAGAACGATCTCGTTTACGAACCTCATCATAGACGACGGCCGGACGCAAACCCTGCTCAACAACATGCCGCTTCAGCCCGATCAGAAAATAGGTGATTACATATTTCTGAATTGGTCTCAGGCGCATGTTCAGACCAGCTCCTGGTTGATGCCGACAGGTATTGCGAGAGCTGTACGCTTTCGGGACGATCTCAGGATCCATCAAGACTGGGATTTCCTGATCAGAGCTCAGCGGCGCGGATATCGTTTCCTGCACGTGCCTCAACATTTGACGATCTGGCGCGTGGATGATCGTCCTGACAGAGTTAGCCTGTCGCCTGAACGCCTCGACAGGTCACTTGCGTGGCTAGACACCGTGCGGGGAGACATCGGAAATAATGCTTATCGCGCATTTCTGGCACGACAGGCGCCTGCTTTTGCGCGTTTGGGCGCTTATAGGTCGATCAAATGGATAACGATCGCTGCCATATCCGGAGCAGTCTCTCCGCGTACCGCATTGCGCTTGTTTAACCAGGTTCGAGGCGCCATCGCGAAGGCTTCGACCAAGCCCGTCATTAGCAAATGAGAGGCTGATGATGAAAATCTCGGTGCTTATCAACAACTATAATTATGGACGCTATCTGCGTGCGTGCATCGATAGCGTTCTCGCGCAGGATTACGCTGAACTCGAAATCGTCGTGGTTGATGATGGGTCGACGGATGACTCGCGTGACATCATCTCGTCATACGGCTCGCAAATTGTGCCGGTATTCAAAGAGAATGGCGGCCAGGCCTCAAGCTTCAACGCAGGCTTTGCCGTTGCGAGTGGTGAAATCATTTTTTTGCTCGATTCCGATGATGCATTTCTCCCCGGAAAGCTCCGTCAGATTGCTCGGTTGTATGATCGTGATTCTCTGGACTGGTGTTTCGATCGGGTGACGACAACAGAGGCTGAGGGGCCGTCAGAGAAGCTGGAGGTCCAGATGTACGATCAGCGTGACGCGATCCGTCGAGGGCATTATCCGTCAATCCCGGTGCCGACATCCGGCTTGAGCTTTCGGCGTAGCCTTATTGAACAGATCTTGCCGATGAAGACGGCCAAGGATGTTGTGCTGAGCGATAATTATCTGAAATTTGCGGCGGTCTATCTTGGCCGGGGTGCCATCGTCTCGACGCCGCTCACCTTTCAAAGAATTCACCAGGCAAATCGGTACACTGGCACATCCAGAGCGAGCAGCCTGCGTCCTAAGATCATGATTGCCACGGGTCTGGAGTTGGCCCGTCGTTACAGCGGGCTTCATGCGCTCGGCAAAGGCTTGATAGCCGGAGGTATCGCCGAGGCCGGCACGCCATTCACGCAGCTCCGAATGGAGGCCGAGCGTGCCTTGGCAGATAGTCCGTTTGGGCAGACCGCAGTATCGCAGATCGTCATCGCTGCGGCCCGCAAACGTCTGATCAGAAAACTGAAAGGCTACCGCAATGACAACCGGACATGAGATGGACGCCGTGCAGTCAGCTGACAATAAGATCTGGCGCATAACCGTTGCTGTACTGACCTATCGGCGGCCGGAAGGTATCAAAAAGCTCCTGGATTCGCTGATAAACCAGACGAGACATCCCGCTCGACCCTATCATATGACAGTTTTGGTCGTTGACAACGACGCGACCGAAAGCAGCCGCGGTATCGTAGAAGGTTTCGATACGAAAGGGGCCTTCGATCTCGTTTATTCAGTCGAGCCCCGTCAAGGTATTCCTGTTGCACGCAATCACGCTCTGGATAAGGCGCCGCAACCGGCGCCGGATACGGGCGAGTTGGTGGATCCCGACTATTTTTGTTTTCTCGATGATGACGAATGGGCAACCGAGGGCTGGATGGATGCGATGCTTGACACATGCATCAAGCAGCAAGCCGATTGTGTCTACGGCTACGTGGTGCCGGTCTATCCGCAGAACCCGCCGGAATACTGGGTCAAGGCGCGCGTATTTGAAAGCGCCCGGAACCAGGAAGGTGCACGCATCGACTATGCGGCGTCCAACAATGTGATGTTCGACTACAAACTGGTAAAATCTTGGAAGCTTCGCTTTGAAGAAAAAATGCTGAATACCGGTGGAACAGATTACCTTTTCTTCAATCAGGCAGTCAAACTGGGGATGAAAATCGTTTGGACCGAGCGCGCAATGGTCTATGATATCATCCCACTGAAGCGGATGACGTGGAAGTGGGTGCTGCAGCGACAGTACCGCCTCGGCAATACTTTTGCGGTGAGCGAAGTTCTACACGGAAATCGCAAGCAGCGGCTTTACCGGCTGATATACGGCATAATGCGGACGGGCTTGGGTGTGGCCATGTTGCCGACACTGGCGGTGTCACCTTATCTCGGAATGCGAGCGCTCACGCATCTGTTGCGGGGTGCCGGGGTCGTAACCGGTCTATTTGGTCATTTCTATCAAGAATATCAGCCGCCGAAAGAAATGCCATCTACAGCTACGAAGTAGGCCATATCAGCGCCATGAGCATCAGCAGCCCCTATCAGCACAGTCTAAGGATCTCGCCGCAAAAGAGGCTAGGAAGGTCGAGGCTCGCCATTCGGAAAGAGGTCTTTATCCACGGCCTTTTGTCGATAATGTTTTATATCGCACTCTGGCGCGGAACGGGGATGTGGTATGGTTTGCCGGCGAACTTTGATGACGGCTCGGACCTTAGTGTTTTGCCGCAGCAGTTCATTCTTTACAGCCTGATCCCGCTGACAGCTATTTACGCTTTTCTTGAGCCGAACCGGTTTGTTGCTTATTTCCGGCGTACTCCCCCGTTGCTGATGATAATCGCTGTTCTATGCATTGCATCAGCAGCTCAGTCTGTCCAGCTGTCGGCCTCTTTGAGGGGACTGGTGGCCATAGTCGTCATCACCCTGCCACCTCTGTTGTTTCGTTTACGATACGGCAGCGTAGAAACCCTCCGATTGGCCAGAAATTTTTGCATCGTCGCGATATTCGCCAACGTCCTTTACACCTTTGCGTTTCCCCAGTTTGCGGTCATGCAGGGAAATGACTACGACGGGATGGTCAAAGGACTTTTTTATCACAAGAACGGCTTGGGCCAGTTCTGCGCTATCGCCTTCATAATCATATTGGACATGAAATCGCCGCTTAGGCGGCTGAGTTACGAGATGCTCATTCGTAACTTAGCTCTTCTGCTGACGCTCCTACTCGTTGTTTTGGCGCGATCCTCGACGGCAGTTGTGATGATTGGCGTGGGTACATCGATGCTCTTTGGTTTGAGAGTGATCAGCGCGGTTGGAAACATCACGGTAAAATCTCTTTTCGTCCTTCTTTTTTGTATTTTGCTGGGCTTGCTGGGATCTCTGGCCTACCTCGGCGTCGCCGAAGCTATTGCAAGTGCCTTTGGTAAGGACCTGACATTCTCCGGCCGTTCGAATATCTGGGATCAGCTTTTGCCGCTTGTCTACGAGCGACCTCTTCTGGGTTATGGATTTTCGACGTTTAAGCAGCCGGATATAATAAAGGAATATGTCCATGTTACTTTTGAGGCGAAGTCCACCCATAATTCTTATCTGGAACTTGCTTTGAGTATTGGTGTTCCTGCAACGGTATTGTGGACACTTTATGTATTATCTCGCATATATTTAAAGACAATCATGACGCAAAGTTCGACCCAAATGAGAGAGGCGCAGTCGAGAGAGGCAGTAATCCTGCTGCTGATCGCTATTGGCGGGCTTACAGAGGCTGCGATGATGCTGTCCCCTTCTCTCGTGTGGCCGATTATGGTTGCAGCTCTGCCGCTAACCTGCTCTCCCATCATTCTGAAAACGAAAAGGCGATAACGATGAGCGCAAGCGCATACGAGCCAAAACAAAATCGGAAAATTCTGGCAGTGTCATCGGGAGGCGGCCATTGGGATGAGTTGATCGCTCTGCGTGGGGCATTTGACGAGGCCAACGTTGTATTCGCGACCACCATTCCCGAGCTTTTGCAAAAATATTCAATCACGGACGGATATTGCCTTCCTGATTGCAACAGGAATGATCTGTGGATGTCTGTCCGTTGCTTCTTCGCGGCGTTCAGTCTCGTTTTCCGGTCCAGGGCAGATGTCGTCATCTCGACAGGTGCGGCTCCCGGTCTCTTCTGCTTGCTCGCCGCTCGGATCATGGGCAAGAAAACCATCTGGATAGATAGCATTGCCAACGCCGAAGAACTGTCTATGTCCGGAAAGCTGGCCGGTTTTGTCGCAACGACATGGCTTACCCAATGGCAACATCTGGCTCGCCCATCCGGACCTCATTTTGCGGGAGCAGTCCTTTGATCTTGATTACGGTCGGCACGCAATTACCGTTCGATCGCCTTGTTAAGGCCTTGGATGAAATGGCCCAGAACATTTCTACGCCGATGTTCGCTCAGATCGGGAAGGGTGAATACAAGCCACGCAATTTCGAGTGGGTAGAAACGATCGCACCCCTGGAGATGGACGGCGTATTTGCCAGGACTTCATTGATTGTGTCCCATGCGGGAACAGGGACGGTTCTTGCAGCCAAGAGGTTCAAGAAGCCGATTATCTTGTTTCCCCGGCGTGCCGCGTTTGGTGAGCACAGAAATGACCACCAACTGGCAACCGCTGGTCAACTTGACGGGAGGCCGGGAATACGGGTCGCCTATACAGAAGCTGAACTGGGTGAGCTAATTGCTCGCCCTCCAGCAGAAGAAACCGAATTGAACGTGGCCGCCGCGCCGGATGCAAAACTTGTAGACTATCTTCGATCCGTTATTGGCTAGTGCCCTGGCGCGCGAGGCCGTTCAAATAACGGAGAAGGAATAGGAAAGCCATTGGTTGCTCAAGAGATTTGTCGTACGTCGTGCGGGCCGCTGCCTTGAAATGAGCCTACGCCAAGTTTGTCACTGACATTGCTGTACAGGAGGCTGGATGCTTTCGCCGAATTCACCGACCGTATTGGCGGTATCTCAAACCGATGATCAATCCGAAAAGATTGATTTTGAGAAGCTTTTCGCGATAGCGCGCCGCCAATGGCGTGTCGTTGGGATCTGTGTCGCTTTTTTTGCCGTGTTGGCGGTTATCTATCTCCTGACGACCGCGCGATATTTTACCGCATCGACCAGCGTTCTGATCGACCGCGGCAACTCAGAGTTGATAAATCAACTTTCTTCGCTGGGCGCACCAATAGATGACGAAACCGCGTTGCTGAGTGAAATTCAGCTGTTTCAATCTGATACGATCGCATTGGCAGTCGTTGATAATCTCAAGCTCGCTGACGATCCGGTATTCATGGCGTCAGATTTTTCTCTCACACAGTTTTTGAAGTCAGCCTTGAATTTCAATTCTTGGTTCGCCAGCGCGGACTTGGTGACGGCCGCTGACGATCGGCGGCAAGATGCGGCCAGCATGTTGAATGCCAATATGGACGTCGAGCGCGTTGGCAAGTCTTACGCACTGTCGATTAGCTACACATCGCGCTCGCCAGATCAGGCGGCAGCTATAGCGAATGCTTTGGCCGACGCATACTTGGTAGACAAGCTAAATTCAAAGTTTGAGGCGACAAGCCGCGCAAGCGGTTGGCTGCAAGAGCGTATTGATGAACTCAAGCAAAAAGCGCTCGAATCTGACCTGGCAGTGCAAAAATTCCGGGCTGACCACGGTCTTGTTGCAACCGACGGAAATTTGCTGACAGACCAGCAACTTTCTGAGCTCAGCAGCAATCTCATTAAAGCCCAGGCTGACACTGCGCGCGCTCAGGCGAAGTTTGATCGTATCCGTAAAATTATCGATGCCGGTCAGATGGATGCGATCGTGACCGACGTACTCGACAATTCTCCGTCTAACGACATTCGCAAGAAGTATCTTGAAGACTCAAAGCTCGCGGCAGAAATTTCTGCACGCCTTGGGCCGGACCATGAGCAGGTGCTGCGGCTCAAGGCCGAGATGGACGAATATAAACGGCAGATGTTCGACGAGCTTAATCGCATCGCCGAAAGCTATAGAAGTGATTTGGATGTCGCGCAGACGAGGCAGAAATCACTTGAGGACAGTGTCGCAAAGGCAACTCAGGTTAGTGCTGCCGCTGGGGAAACTCAGGTTGAATTGCGCGAACTCGAGCGCAAGGCGGACTCGTATCGAAACCTGTACCAGAGCTTCCTGACCCGTTTCCAAGAGGCGGTGCAGCAACAGTCATTCCCTATAACCGATGCCAGAGTGATTACCCGCGCGCAAACTCCAGACAAACCAAGCGCACCTAAAAAACCATTGGTTTTAGCGGTCGCAATTTTTCTCGGGCTTGCCGCGGGAAGCGCGATTGGCGCGTTTCGCGAATTTCGTGACCGCTTCTTCCGCACAGGCGACCAAGTACGAGAGATCCTGGGGCTTGAATATCTGGGGCATATTCCAAAGGTGGCTGCCGAAGAATTCAAGATTTCTTCGGAGCAATCCGCTCAACAAGTGCGAAAGATCAGCGGCCTCCATGAGTATGTCGTTGAGCATCCCTTGTCGGCTTTTGCCGAGACACTTCGTAATGCAAAGGTGGCCGCGGATATCGAGAACCCCATGCGCCAGACAAAGATCATCGGTGTGGTCTCTTGCTTGCCGTCTGAAGGAAAATCGACGCTTGCCATCAACTTCGCGCAGCTCCTGTCAAACCAAGGGGCGCGTACACTCCTCATAGATGGTGACCTCAGAAATCCGGGTGCGACGAGGGCCTTGGGTCAGCATGCAGCTGATGGATTGCTGGAAGCTTTGCTGCAGGACAGACCCCTCGACCAGCTCATTTTGACTGACCCGGTAACTAATCTTTCGTTTCTGCCGGCTGTAGTCAAATATCGGGTGCCGCACTCCTCCGATGTGCTGGCCTCGGCGGCAATGGCCAATCTCCTGAGCGAGGCCACAAAGAGATACGATTATATCGTTCTTGATCTGCCTCCGCTTGGGCCTGTTGTCGACGCTCGTGCAATCAGCCATCTGCTCGACACGGTGCTGCTCGTAGTGGAATGGGGCAACACCTCGCGGCGGATCGTGCAGTCGATAATGACTGAGCAGCCGGAAATAAGAAAACGATGCGCAGGCGTTATTCTTAACAAGGTTGATCTGGACAAGATCAAGCTTTACAGATCGCACGGCTCAAGCGAGTACTATTACAGCCGTTATTCCAATTACTATCAAGAGAACTGAAGTTCTCATCGGCTTGAGGGCTCTTTGTGATCGCCGCATGGCTTGTATGGCATTGGCCCTCTTGGCCGAAGCCGCCTAAGGATATGCGTATGGACGGGCCGTATGCAATCTCAAGCGGTTACCGTTGCAACCTGTGTGGGACACTCTATCGCAATCGTTTCGATGAGTTGCCTTCGCCATCGTATAGTGGCATGGCGGAGAGCCGCCGGCAAACAGGCCTTTTTTCCGTCTCGTCTCGATCCATGGAGATCATCGACCACAGTGATGCGGCATCGGGGAGGCCCCGATGTTGCAAAACAAAACAGCCTTCATCGATTTGGTTTGATTTGATTAAGTTTTTAACGTAGGCTTGTTCCACTCTAGAACGTGAATCCCTTGCTGGATGGAGCGGTGGCCTATGGATGGTCAGAGATTCAATTTCTTTCGTGCATTTCTTTTGGCTGCTTTGATGCTGCCGCTGATGATTATGGCTGCCGGTTACAGTCTTATCTGCGGTATTTTTGAGCGGCGCTTGGGCGTCGATTTGTGGGCGGGTCTTGGGCTACCCGCCAGCGATCAGGATGATCGCGAAATAATTGATTCAATTACACGGATCTAGCCGCTTTTCGGCTATAGCGGGACGCGGCCGGAAGACCGCCCGCTAGTTCTCACTGACCTGTCCTCTCAATGAGCCGCTGTTGAGCAACTTGTGCTTCTGCTCGATGAGCCGGCACGCATAGCGATGGCACAGTTGTCTAAAATCAGATCAACAATATCAGGAAAACAGTGGCTTTATCCAGCCAAACGCCCGGTGCATTTTTCTTTCTTTAATCGGAATAGTGTGAAGTGCACATTATTATTATGTCCGGTGTCGAAATGGACGTGATGATATCGCGAGCGAAGATCGTCTATAATGTCCGCCGATTGGTGATAGTTGAAAATGCCGAATGGAATCTCGGCCTCTGGCGTAGCTGACAGAAGCCCCAAGACAATAAGTTGCATTTCGCCTCCGAAACGCACGGTAGTTGGACGGCGGCGCGCGCCGTCGGTTTTTCCCCTGCAGCGGCAGGAGGCAAATGGTGTTGCTTCGTAACATCCGTAAATTTGTCGCGCAGTTTTCAAAAGATTCGCCTGCTAGTCTCGCCCCCTCACGCACGCGGCTTGTAATGGATCCGGCCGAATGGCCTGTTATCTATGCGATCGGAGACGTTCACGGCTGCTACGAAGAGCTCGTGGGTGCCGAACAGCGTATTTCCGAGGATTTGCGTGATGGCCGCGCTTTAGTCGTGTTGCTGGGGGATTACGTAGATCGAGGCGCGCGTTCCTGCGACGTCCTGGAACATCTGTGCCAGCCTTCGCCGCCCAACATCAACAGGATTGCGCTTTGCGGCAACCATGATGACTTTTTTTTAAGATTCTTAAACAATGAGCTTTCTACGGAGGCATGGTTGCGCTTCGCTGGATACCAGACACTGACCTCTTACGGTGTCGACCCTGCGCACATACTCCGTGTCGGTGATACGATGGCATTGCGAGAGGCAGTGGATCAGGCGGTTCCGGCCAGTCATCGAATCTTGCTGGGAAAGCTGCCCTCGATGTTGCAGATCGGAAATCTCGTTTTTGTTCACGCAGGGATCCGTAGCGGATTACCTCTGGAGCATCAAAGCGATGAGGATTTGATGTGGATCAGGGAGCCTTTCCTGACACGAGGACCTGAGCTTCCGATCATTGTGGTCCATGGACATAGCCCGCAAGTCCGGCCCCACCTCGGGAATGGTCGAATTGGAATTGATACGGGCTGCTATGCCACAGGCCGACTGACTGTGGTCAGAATCGGAAATCGTGCCGCTAAGATCCTTTCTTAACCGCACTTGCTACGGTGCGCTCAAGGCAACTTGGAGATATCAAGGCCGCTTCTGGCGAAGAGTTTCTTGCGAGATTCTGACAAGGATATCGAGGCGCGCTTGATATAGGGTATCAAAGCCGGACGAACATTCGGGATCTGCTGCACAATCTGGGCAGGGTCCCCCATTTGGAAGAGAAGGTCGAGATCCTGCTCGACCCAAGGGCTTGAAGATCTCAGTGTCGCTTCACTGAATCTGTTCCAAAAATAGAGGCGCGCGAGAAGCTCCATCTGATCAGCAGGCGCCAGCTTCACGGACTGCGCCATCAACTGCGCGGTAGCCTGAGGATCTTCCGCAACAACGGCTCGGACGACGGCGAGGCGAAGCCACAAGTTGCTGTTGGTGGGCATGCAGCTCAGCGCATGCTGCAGGAATTTCTCGGCCACGGTAACGGCTGACAGCCAAGCTTCGTAGTCATTGGCCTCATTTGCGTTGTCTATCTGCTTCAGCACGACGGTTGTGGCAGCCATGATGATATCGGAGCGGCAATAGGCCCCCGCGACAACTTCAGCGGGCATGCTGCCGACCCGGGAGAGACTTTTGGGGCTGACGACACCGTCTTGTTCTATCTGCTTGGCCACGACAAACATATCAGCAAACGCAATCGAGCGATGGAGTTCGCTAACAGCGAGCACCAGAAATGCAGCGATAACGACAATGAAGCAGCAAGACAAAAAGGGGGCGCGACGTACCCCCAAAGGGATTGTCGCCAGCCGTGTCGTTCTTTTCAAACCCCTACGACTGCCGCGAATTTCTCCACTGGTCAGCACAATTCGTCCACTAGGTCAGATTTTTATGTATGTGTGTGTCAGGTACCGCTCGGGCTAACGGACTGGGTGTTCTGGGTCGAAAAATTACCACCGCCACTTGCCGAAGTCCGCAGCAGATTTGCGGTAGAATTCTGGGAGCCATCGGTCGACCCATCGCCTTCACCGCCGCCAAGAATGTCGCCGGCGGGGCCATTGGCAATGTCGGCCGCGGCGGCAGCCGCAGAACCTGGCGAACCCAACGCAGCGGTTGCGGTCTGACCGTTAAGCGCCTGTACGAAGGCTGTCTGGAGACCACCAAGCGTCGTATCGGCAAGCAATGCGTCTGCAATCGCCTTGGTGATCGCATCCGCCAGCTCCGGATGCTGAGGGCGGCATATATTGGCAGCCCGTCCAAGGCCAGCGCCGATCGCAGCCATCTGCGCAGGCGTCCCTGCCTTCGCAAGGTTAATCATCTTCGCAGTCAGATCTGTTTCTGTTGCGGTATACGACCGCACCTGGTCAGACAAGCCAATGGCTGAGCCATTTGCAAACAGAAATGCTTCGGGAGATGCATTGAATGCGCTGACCATTACGGGCGACGCCATTCCCGGTCCGTTAAGGCAATTTCCCGCGAAGGAAGTCGATGAAAAAGCAAGGCTTGCAACGACCATGGTTACGGCGCCGACAGCCGTTGTAAGATATTTATCTGCCATTCTGCGTAACCTTTTATATTCCAAACCGCATCGGCAGAACTAACATTCTGTTCTGCCGTCTGGTCTTAGTTCAAATCTCGTATCGCGTTCCGGGTATCGAGCGCATCATTAGAAACACCGGATACCGTAGAGCTTATCGAGTTCAGGATATCGAGGAACTTGACCAGCTCGACCGAGGATGCGTTCGAGATATAAATGACGTCCTTATCCTGCATCCGGAATTGCTGGATCGCAAACATCGTCGCCGGATCACGGAGGTTGGCCCGGAAGATTACCGGAACTTCCGCTCCAGGGAACCGCGACACGTCGATGTTCAGCTTCTGCAAGATTTTCCTGTCGACCTGACGGTAGAGGACGACTTCCCGTGGATCCGCCCGGTTATCCAGGACGCCGCCGGCCTTGGCAATGCCCTCGCCAAGTGTCAGGTTCGAATCTTCGAATTCGATACGGTTCTGCTGCCCTGTCGCACCCAGCGCGATATAAGTGCGGCGTTCGTGCTCAACGGAAACAGTGTCGCCCGGCGCGACATAGATATTTTCCGAGGGATTGCGCAACAGGGTCTCGTAAGCAACGGTCGCCGTCCTTCCCCGCCTCTGCAACGTCACATTCGTTTCGATGTTGGGTGTTGTCAGACCGCCTGCTGTCGAGATCACATCCAGGATGCGATCGCCCGCCGGAGTGAGCTGCACCTTTTGTGGATTATTGACATCACCAACGACGGCAACCTCTGCAGACTTTGTCGTTGTCGTTGTCAGGACCACCTGCGGTTCGATTGCGCGACTGGCAAGCCTGTCTTCGATATCCCGTTCGACCTCTTCTTTCAGTCTTCCAGCGGCTGGCACGCGTCCAGCGTAAGGGACGCTGATCGTACCATTCTTGTCGATAGTCTGTGCAGGGAGCGTAATGAAGTTGCCTGGGCGGCTGCCAGCGTCAGACGGGATAAAAAGACCGCCAGCCTGAGCTTCGAAAACAGAAATCTGAACGACGTCGCCGGCGCCGAGTGGGATATCAGGCGCACCGCCCCTGCCGCCGCCGAAGCCGCCCAGCGAATTGGACTTAACCTCGTTAAAGAAGGGAAGAATTGCCTTATTCAGATCAATCAGGACATAGTCGATGCCAACCTTCCGGTTCTTCGTCGTGACCTTCACTGTGGCATCTTTATCGAAATCGGTATGATCAGGGCCGGATCGAGGCAACGAGGTGCAGCTCGACAGCGCGATTAGCGTCGCAGCGACGATAGAGGTGCGTCGAAAGTTGATGCTCATCTTATCCCTGTTAAGTTTTTCGTCTCGCAGGTTGGCGCTTATGCAAAGCATAAAACGGCGGGAATATCTGCCAGAACGAGGTCCATGATAGCCAATAAATCGTTAATGTGGCAACGGCGCCACATCAGGGCAGTGGAATTATGGTTAATTTCTGACGATCCATACCGGATTGCTAATTAACCAATTTGAATAGATTGGAGAAGTCTTCGATATATTATCCGCCGTTTCGTAATATATTTTTCATCAATATATTAATCCCGGTTCAATTTTATCATTATTATACTTGTGCAGCGCAGCATTTTTGTTGGTAACCGGCGCGAGTGTGTGCTTGTAACATACGCACACAATACCGGAAAGGAAGGCGGCGTAGAAAACCGAAAAGCCCGGAATCTGGATGGAAAAGTCGACAAGCGCATGACCCCAGACGAGAATAGTCGTCGCCAGGCCCAGCACTGCATAGTGCCGGCTGCGCTTTCTGTTGCGATAGCCGCGCCAGAAAGTCAGTAGGAGGGCCGCGAGGACAAGTGATGCGAGAATTGGAAATATGACGCCAAGCGTCAAAAAACCTTCGAGATAAGTGTTGTGTGCCCGATCAAAGATATTGAAGATACCGCAGCGGGAATCCCGATAACCGGAAAATACAGTTCGAAACGTGCCAAAGCCGGTGCCAAAAAGCCAGTTGTCGGATGTAGCTTTGATCACATCCGGCCAGATGCAGAAACGAGCGTCATCAAACCCTTGAATGTTCGCTCGTAGCATTGTTTTCGATGTAAAAAGAAGAAAGAATCCCGTGCCTAAGCAGGCAGCGACAATCATGGCAGCTATACGAGACAATATCGAATCCAGTCGCGCGAATGAATGAGGAAATATCCAAAGCCACTGACCTGCTAGGAAGGGAGTGTAGATCAGTATTGCAAGCGCAGTCAGAAAAATCCCGGCGCGTGATTGCGTAAGCAGCAAAGCCGCAAAGGTGGCGCATGATATAACGCAATAGTAGAGACGCGGTAGCGTCGCGCCTTTCTGCAACTCACGCGATGCATTGTCGGCTTTGAAAAGGAAAGAATCAAATAGAAGCGTGAGCTGCATCAGCAAACCCAAGCCAAAAAAAGTGGCATTGGTATTCCTGTTCACGAAGGTGGCTGTCAGGCTTTCTCGATAGGCGGTTTTCGCCTCGCCGAGAAGTGTGCCGGGAAGGAACAGGAACTGATAGAGACCATATATCGCAAGGATCCCCGCCGCCGAGGCCAGGAGCCTGATCATTATTTGATCATCCTGCGAGCGGTCCGCGACAATGAGTCCGGTTAAAAACGTCACGGCGGGCAGAGCAAATTGCAGCAACGTTGCAAGCGTGTCCGCGGGTTCAACGGAGATTGTCTTCGCTGCCGCCGCCATTGCCCGTGCCCCGGCCCATAGGGGGTCGTCGGAGAGCGCAAAGGGAACCTCGACAGTCTGAAAGATGATCCAAAGAACCGTGAGCGAAAAGACGGCGAGTGCGGCACCGAATATCCATTGTCCGCGCTCTGGTGGACCGTAGATAACGACGGCAATTCCACCCAGTATACACATAAGGATTAGGATCAGCGCCTGAGGCAAAATATCAACCAAGCCGAATGGTAACACTGAAAATACAATCAGGCCGTAGTAAATATAAAGCAGTAAACGAGGAGAAATTCTGAGCGACAGCATGTGTAATAGGAAATGTGGTAGACAAGTCACTGTGACTGCACCAACAGAAAGTAATTTTCAAGAAGTTTTTACTGAATGCACGCAGTAAAGCGAATGCTAATGGATAAAAGGGCAATCGTTAAAATTGTAACTATCGATTTAAGCCGATGAATAATCTTGTTCTGTAGGTTGGCCCATATCTCAGGCAAGGCAAATTCGAATGAGATGTCAGTTGGTTGCATCCAGACTAGGGATTTGTCGTACACCGTATAGAGGCAATATGTCGGCTCATAAATTTCTGGCTGCACTCGTCCTGGTTTCCTTCGCTGGTACTCAGAATTTGCATGCCGGTGCGCTGTCTGGCCTGACACGTGATCTGAACGAAACTCCGTCGGTCAAATATATCCAGGTAAGAAAAAGGACTATGGCGCCCTTCGCGCATGTTATGTTCTGTGCGCGTCAGCCGCAGGAGTGTGAGGCAAAAGGCGGTGCGGCCGTTGTGGCACTCAGCACCTATGCCGATAAGCAGCTGCGCGCCGTCAACGCCTCGGTCAACCGCTCGATCGTTCCGCGCAACGACGCAAGCGGGAAGGTCTCTGACGATGTGTGGGAAGTGAACGTCAAAAGCGGCGACTGCGAGGACTTCGCTCTGACCAAACGTGACCATCTTATCGCGATGGGTTGGTCGTCGAAGGCTCTCAGAATCGCGGTAGCAAGAACGCCCTATGGCGAAGGCCACGCGGTTTTGGTGGTGAAGACCAACGTTGGTGATCTGGTGCTCGATAATCGCACCAATGCTATAAAGACCTGGGATAAAACCGATCTGAATTGGGTTATGATCCAATCTGCGGATGATCCGCGGGTGTGGTACGAATTGTAGAAGGCTTCACCTGCCGGCGGATGTTGGCGGGATAGAACCAGCTAGCGCAATGCGCGATGCCGCGTTCGAAGCAGACGCGATCGAACATGTGCAGCGCGGAACGAGCTATCGACCCCGCCTGGAAACCAGCAGGTAAGTAGTTCTCCCCTGACCGATCCACAGGCGCAGCTAGATTGATTCCGTCAGTGCGAAGCGATGACCCGGTCCCCGCGGCGACGCATTGCGGTAGGGGAATGGCGTTTGCGGACAGGCCCAATTGGATTGGCTAATGGCCAAACGTAAGCTCGACCTTCTGGTTCCTACGCCTGTTTTTCCAGAGATGCGGCGACTTTTAGCGCGCGGATGGCTCAGCTTCGATGAGGAGCTGATCTGGTTAGGGCCAGCGGTTAGCACGATCCCTTGGCGGATTTCATCCGGAGGTTTTCTTGATGGCGGCACCCTGTTGTTAACGATTTGTTAACCATGAAGCAGCTAAAGCTTTTAAATCGAAATTAACCAAGTTTACTAACGTGTTAACCGACGCACGCTCCATTCGCATCAAGGGCCGATCGTTTCTTGCGGTCGTGCTGACGCCCGACCTGCCGTTCGACAATTGGCTCGCGCGGCTCGACGATCTCGCTGCCCGCTCTGCAGGCTTCTTTCTCGGGAGGCCGGTGGTCCTGGATGTAAGCGAGCTGTCGCTGGATCGTGCTGCGCTGAGGGCGATGGTTCAGGCCCTTGGCGAGCGCGGCGTCAGGGTCATGGGCATCGAAGGAGCGCGGCCCTCTCAGCTCGACGCCAGCATGCCGCCGGGCATGGTCGGCGGGCGTCCTGCCGGTGACGTGGATGTGCCGACTGCGGATGCTCAAGCCGAAGGGCAGCCGCCGCGCAAGGCAAGGCCGTCGGAGGTGCGGGAGGTCGCTGCGCCCATCGTTCGCGCCGTCGCGCCGTCGTTGGTATTGCACGAACCGGTGCGATCCGGCCAGTCGATCGTCTTCCCTGAGGGAGACGTGACGGTCGTTGGTTCGATCGCTTCGGGAGCGGAGGTGATCGCCGGGGGCTCCATCCATATCTACGGCGCGCTTCGCGGAAGGGCGCTCGCCGGATCGGTCGGCAATGCGGCGGCGCGAATTTTCTGCCGCAAGCTCGAAGCCGAGCTTTTGGCAATCGACGGAATCTACAAGACGGCAGAGGATTTGCCAGCAGAATTGCGCGGTCAGGCTGCGCAACTATGGCTTGAGAACGATGCGATCATGGCGTCGCGGCTGATTTAACAGGTAGACGGTTCAAACAGGAGAGGGATATGGGAAAGGTCATTGTTGTAACCTCAGGAAAAGGTGGCGTTGGCAAGACAACCTCGACTGCAGCGCTGGGGGCTGCGCTGGCGCAAAGGAACGAGAAAGTCGTCGTCGTCGATTTTGACGTCGGCCTTCGCAATCTTGATCTCGTGATGGGAGCGGAGCGCAGGGTCGTCTATGACATGATCAACGTCATCCAGGGTGATGCGAAGCTGACCCAAGCGCTGATCCGTGATAAGCGGCTTGAGACGTTGTTCCTGTTGCCGGCATCCCAGACCCGCGACAAGGACTGCCTCACTGCAGAAGGTGTCGAGCAGGTCATCAACGAACTGAAGAAACATTTCGACTGGGTGATATGCGATAGTCCTGCCGGTATCGAGCGCGGTGCGACACTGGCGATGCGGCATGCCGATATCGCAGTCGTCGTCACCAATCCGGAAGTTTCCTCGGTGCGCGATTCCGACCGCATCATCGGCCTTCTGGATGCCAAGACGGAAAAGGCGGAGCGCGGCGAGCGCATCGAAAAGCACCTGCTTCTCACCCGCTACGATGTCACCCGCGCTGAACGCGGCGACATGCTGAAGGTGGATGACGTACTGGAAATCCTGTCGATCCCGCTGCTCGGCATCATTCCCGAAAGCATGGATGTGCTGCGCGCTTCCAATCTCGGCGCTCCGGTCACGCTTGCCGATCAGAATAGCGCCCCGGCCAAGGCTTATTTCGAAGCGGTTCGCCGTCTCAATGGCGAGGTTCTTCCGGTATCGATCCCCGGCGAGAAGCGCGGCCTGTTCGGCAAGATCTTCGGACGGAGGGCAGCATGAGCGTGTTCGATTTCTTTCAGAAGAGAAAAACCGCGCCGGTTGCACGGGAGCGACTGCAGGTGCTGCTGGCGCACGAACGCGCGTCTCCCGGCTCGGATCTCGTGTCTGTACTGAGGGAGGAGATCCTGGCTGTTATCGCCAAACACGTCGAAATCGAAGGCGACCGCCTTCAGATAAGGATTGACCGGGGCGAGAACGTTTCGATCCTCGAAATCGACGTGGAGATCCCCGTCAGGGCTGCCCGGGCGGCATAATTTACGACCGTCAGCCGAAGGACTGCAAAAGTCTTTTGGCTGATTGTCATTGCATCGCTTCTGGAGACAGCGTCAGAGCAATTCGACCGGACAGACCGCAGGCCGGCCGAATTGCGCTGGTGAATGCTAATGGGGCCTTTGGGCGACTGCGATCATTGACTTTGCGAGCGGCGAGATTCGCCCGACATACTCAAAATCGACAGTCTCGAATCCCGTATCCAGCAGGAGCGTCCCAAGGGTTTTCGGCGACCAGAACTTGATGTGGCCATGATCCTTGAGCGGCATATGATGGTCGTCCATCTTGCCGGTTAGTGCCAGTGCCAGATTCTTCCAGTAGCCATGAAATGGCGTCGATACGACGGCCAGACCTCCCGGTTTCACCAGATCAAACATAGTCGACGAGAAAGTCTTCGGATCGTAGACGTGCTCCACCACCTCGAGGCTGATAACAGCGTCGAATGTTCCATACTGGTTGGCAAGATCGTCGTAGGCTGATCCAATTTCCAGCGGAAGATCCGGATAAGCCATATTGGCCTTTGCAATGCCGTCCTGAGAAGGATCAACGCCGGCTACTTCATAGCCTTTGTCAGAAAGCAGGGCTGCGGCCCCACCGGTACCGCAACCAAGATCGAAAACCGTTGTCTGATCGGCGGCTTCGAAATTGTCTTCAAGTACATCGACAATTGTCGGCAGAAGATAGTTATGGGCGGTAGCGGGTTTAGAATGAACATAGGTACTGGCGCTTAGATCGACAGACATATTCCCTCCTTGACCGTGGTCACGGTCAACTACCGTAGGAAGTAGTTGGACGGGAGTTTGATCACAGTGTGTTGTTAATGTGATTATAAGAGCTTGATCGGGATTTCCGATCTTCAGAGAGAGCCGATTGTAGATCTGTCTGGGTTTCGATGATCAGAGGCGTGCAGCGACAGCGTCTTTCGATTTCCTTTAGGTTGTCGGCGCTCGTGTCTGCCTTCGGCCGCTAGAGAATCACCGGCGATAGACCACAGTCCCCGCGGAACGCCTTGAAACTGCTAAGCGCGCGCAGCGAACGGCCGTCATCGATGGCGGCGAGGTCGAGAATGACGGCATTGGCGATGGTCATGGGAACGACTAGCGACTGCGATTCGCCGGCTTCGCCACGGGAAACTGATATCTGCCGATCGGGCGCGGGATCGATGCGGGCACTGAGGAGATCCGTCAGCGCCAGTGTTTTGGCGCCTCTTTCTGCGGCGATCCTTCTAATCTGATGAATGAGCGGCGAGGCTTTGCGAAAGGCGAGCAGCCAGACGACGTCGCCCGGCTTCAACGTCGCCAGCACTTCAGCGATCAGGTGCATCTGGCTTGCCAGATCGATAGACGGATATCCAGAGCGATTGAGCCGCAGCGCGATCAGTGAGGAGAGGGCGGCGGAATGGCCGCGTCCGAAGACTAGTACCCGGCGACAGTCGCGCAGCATTTCCGCAAAGCCTCTGATATCGGCATCGGCAACCGCGTTACGCACCTGCTGGAGAGCTGCAATCTCGCTGTCGAGCACGGAGGAGAGGACACCGCCTTCTTCCGCCCGGACGAGACGGGCTGCCATGCGAGCGGCAGGATTTTCGAAATCGCCGCCGCCTTCAATGAGGTTGGCTTGCAGGAAGGTTCTGAATTCAGGATAGCCCTTGAAGCCAAGACGGCGCGCTAGCCGCACGGCTGACGCCGGATGCACGCCGGCGCGAAAGGAGACGGTCTTGCCGTTTTCCATCGCCGCGCGGATGGGGTCCTGCATCATTACGTCGAGAAGGCGCGTGTCGGCCTCGGTAAGCCTCGTCGAGTTGCGGCTGATGAGATCACCGAGAAGTTGCGGAATTTCGTTCGATCTTTCCATTGCGTCACTTTCGTGGGCAGCTTTCCGGGCCCGGGCGGCAAGCGGCGTCTAGATTCGACGATCTTCAGCTGAAAGATCGACGCGGCTCCCGCTCTGGCTATTGAAAAAGACGGCCCGGTCAAGGTCGCACAATATCCAGAAGTTGTCGGCGTGGCGCGGCACGTCCTTGCGCGGACTGGTCAGCGTGATGCGCCCGGCCGGGCTGTCACAATGTAGGATGATATCGGAACCCGTCATTTCCGACAGCATAAGCCTGCCGGGAAGGGCGGGTTGCTCAGGCTTCTCGACACGGATCGTCATGGATTCGGGGCGCAGCCCGGCTACCAGACCCGAACGGCCCTGCCAGCCGGGAAGATGTTCGACAGGAAGGAAGTTCATCGGCGGCACGCCGAGGAAGCCCGCGACAAAGCGGTTCTGCGGCTGATCGTAGATCGCTTCAGGTGTATCGAACTGCAAGAGATCGCCGTCCTTCATCACGGCAATTCGATCAGCCAGCGAGAGGGCCTCGGTCTGGTCATGGGTGACATAAACGATGGTTGCACCGAGTTGGTGATGTAGTTCCTTGATTTCGGTGCGCATGGCGACGCGTAACGCGTTGTCGAGGTTCGACAGCGGCTCGTCCATCAAGAAGATGGAGCTGTTGCGCGCCATGGCACGGCCCATCGCTACGCGCTGACGCTGGCCGCCGGAAAGTGCACCCGGTTTGCGATCGAGATACGCTTCGAGCTGCAGCGTCCTCGCGACGCTTTCGGCGCGCGCATTGCGTTCGGCTTTCGGCATGCCGCGCAACTCCAGGCCGAAGGCGATGTTCTCGCGCACCGTCATGTGCGGATAGAGCGCGTAATTCTGGAAAATCATGGCGATGTCGCGATCCTGGGGCGCAAGATCATTTGCCCGCCGACCGCCGATTTCGATAAGGCCCTCCTCACAGCGTTCAAGCCCGGCAATCAGCCGCAACAGCGTGGACTTTCCGCAGCCGGACGGACCGACAATGACGACGAATTCGCCTGATTTGATGTCCATGGAGACGCCGTGCAGAATCTCTGGCCCGTCGGGATAGGATTTTCTGATGTCCCGCAGGGAGATGCCGCTCATTGCTCGGCCTCCACACGGAGGCGATTGCGAATGGCGATTGCAAGGCTCGGCCGGTCTGTTGTGAAGATTTTCACGCCAAGCGCCAGAACCTTTTCGATCTGCCGAGCTGAATGGGCCGCCCAGCAGCCGAAGTCGAGGCCGGCAGCATTGACCTCAGCCATCAACGCAGAATCGGCAGTATCCACATGGATGCCGATTTCCGGGATATCGTGGGCCTTCGCGACTTCGATGATGGCTGCGGTTCCAAGCTGCCGCAGTACCGGCGGGCTGACAAGCCAGAGTTTGGGCCGGCTGGTGGCCTTCGAAAGCGCATCCTGCGATTCCACTAGAAAGGAAGAGAAGGTCGTCCTTTCCAGCATGTCGTGGCGGGCAAGGGTTTCGATGACGCGCGGCACAAAATTTTCGTAGGGCCGGCCATCGACGCCCGGCTTGATCTCGCAGCGAAAATCAACCGCGCTGTCGATATAGATCGCACAGAGTTCGTCAAGCGAGATTGGATGTCCGCCGGCGCCGTAGTTGATGATGGCGGCGCGAACTTCAGCCTCGCTCATGGCTGCGATTGCACCACTACGGTCCGTCGTGCTGTCAAGCGTCGCGTCGTGATGAACCATGATCGCGCCATCGGCTGTCGGATGAACGTCGAACTCCACCTCCTCCAGCGACATCTTTGCCGTGGCTGCAAAACCTTGGGGCGTGCTGTCACCGAATTCCAGAGTACCGCCGCGGTGCGAAGCAATGCGTGTCATTCTGTGCTTGTCCTTCTTCATGGTTATTTAACGGCGCCGAGCGTGATACCGCGCACTAGATGGCGCTCGACGAGCAGAAAACCGAGGAGCACGGGCAGGATGCTGAGGGTGGAGGCGGCCATCACGAGAGGCCAGTCGACCAGGCCCTCGCCGGGATTGATGCGATAGAGGCGGGCGAGGCCGATCTGCAGTGTGTAGAGATCATCCTTGCCGACGGCGACCAGCGGCCAAATATAGTTGTTCCACTCTGAGATGAAGATGTAGAGGCTCATCGAGAAGATGGCCGGCCGCGCTATCGGCACGATCACCCGCCAGAGCACCTGCAAGGGTGTGGCGCCGTCCATGTAGGCTGCCTCGTCCAGCGCCTTCGGTATGCCCTTGATATACTGACGCAGAAAGAAGGCTGCAAAGCCATTCGATATCGCCGGCAGGATGAGGCCGGCATAGGTATCAAGCAGCCCCGCCTTGGCGAGCGTCAGATAATTTGGAATGAGGCTGATATGGCTGGGGATCATCAGCGTGGCGACCGTCGCACCGAAGAGAAGATTTCCGTCCCGGAACCGGTAGCGCGCGAAGGCGAAGGCCGCTGTGGTCGCGACCGTGATGCCGAGCAGCGTCACCAGCCCCGACACGATGATGCTGTTGAGGAGATAACGGGCGAAATTATACTCGGCGACAGCGCGAACATAGTTATCCAGGGTGAACTCGTATCTGCCTGTATAATAGGACTGCGCGGTCTCGAACGACATCCAGATGGAATAAAGCACAGGCGAAAGGAAGATCAGCCCGGCAGACAGCGCAAGACCTGTGACGACAGCGTTCTTACGCTTCATAATGGACCCTCCGGCCTATGACGAAGGATTTGATCAGCGCCAGCATAATCAGAAAGATGAAAAGCAGGACGGCGAGCGCCGAACCTCTGCCGATGTCGAAGAGCGTAAACCCTATGCGATAGAGCAGATTAACGAGCATGTCGGTAGCACCCGCCGGGCCGCCATGGGTCATGATGTTGACGATGGTGAAGACCTGGAAGGCCTCTATGACGGAAATAACCAGGAGGAAGTAGGTGGTCGGCATGACGAGCGGCACGGTCACCCGCCGGAACACGTGGAAACGCTGGCCGCCATCGACGGCGGCGGCGTCATAGAGTTCCTGCGGCACAGCCTGCAGGCCGGCGATATAGATGATGATATCGTAGCCGAGCTGTTTCCACGTATTGACGAAGATCAGCACCCACAAAGCAAGTTGCGGATCCTGCAGCCACTGCACCTTGCCGAGACCGAGCGAGGTCAGAGCAGCATTCACCATGCCGTAGTCGGTAGCGAAGATCCATGAAAAGACGACAGCGATCGAAACGGTCGATGTGACGGAGGGAAGAAACAATGCCCCGCGCAAGAGCCGCGAGGGCAACGTCTCACGGACGAGGTAGCTCGCGACCGCCAACGCCAGAGACAATCTGATCGGTACGGAGATCAGCGCGAAGATAGCGGTGATCTGTAACGAATTCCAGAAGTCGCGAGAGTTCAGCAACAGGCGGTAATTATCGAAGCCGACGAAAGGCATGGTCGGCGACAGGAAGTCCCAGTGCCGAAAGCTGAGGTTCACACTGGTAATAACGGGAATATAGGTAAAGACCGTGATGAAGAGGATCAGCGGTGCGACCAGGAGATAGGGTGTGAGTTTTCGCAGCATGGGGACCGAGACAGTTGAGACGACGGGCCTCATGGTCCACCGTCTTGCTGAAGGGAGAGGCTTAGTTGCTGGAACGCTTGGCTTCTTCGCGGGTCTGTGCGGCGAAGTCCTTCATCGTCTCGGCAACGTCGCGCTGGCCGAGCGCCATGGCTTCCCACATCTTGTATTCGGTCGTACGCATCCAGGTGACGACCGGCGGACGGGCACGGCCATGGGCGAAATCGAGCTGCTTGATGGCGACATCGATGCCCTGCTTCTTGGCGAGCGCTTCGGCGGCGGCGGGCTGGGCCGCACTCTTCTTGTTGATCGGCAGGTAGCCTGTCGCGGCGAACCAGATGGCGTTTGCCTCCGGCGAAGCGGCATAGCTGATGAATTTGTAGGCTGCGTCCTGGACGTTCTTCGAAGAAGTCGAGAGGATACCGATACCAGCGCCGCCGATCGGAACGGAGCAGACCTTGTTGCAGGGCATCGGGCGGACTTCGAGCTTGTCACCGAGCGCCTTCTTGGCGCCGCCATAATCACCCGTCGAGTTCAGGGAAATGCCGACCTTGCCGGCATAGAAGGCGTCGCGGCCGACATCTTCATCGGTGACGCCGTCGGGAGAGGCAACCTTGTGGTCATGAACGAGCGAGGCCATCCACTGATACGCTTCGATCGTATTTGGCGAGTCGAGCAGGATGTCGTTGGTCTTGGAGTCGATGAGCTCGCTATCGTTGGACATGACGAGACCCCAGCGGGCGAACTGACCGGGAGCAGCAATGCCGGTGATGCCTTCCGAGCCGAGTTTTTCGGTAATTGCCTTCGAAACGGCAAGAATGTCTGCGAAAGTTTTGAGGGACGGTTCCGTCGTGAAGCCGGCGCGCGCCAGGATGTCCTTGTTGTAGTAGAGGACCGGCGTGGACGAGTTGAACGGCACTATGTAGTTCTTGCCGTTATAGACGCCGACTTCACGGGCATAGTCGTAAAGGTCGTCCTTCAGCGGGTCGGCATTGAAATAGGGTGTGAGGTCGATCAGGGCGCCGCGATCGGCAAAGAGGCCGTAGCGGGTGACTTCCATGATGACGGCATCGGGGGCGCGATTGGCGGGAATGGCCGCTTGCAGCTTTGCGACGATATCGTTGTAATCGCCAACAAATTCGCCTTCGATGTGAATGCCGGGATTGGCCGCTTCGAAATTGGCGATGATCTTGCTGAGCGCCTCGCCGGACGACTTGCTGAAGCTGTGCCAGAACTTCACCGTCGTATCGGCATGTGCCGAACCAACCATGGACATCAGAGCGACGACGCTGGCCGCAATCGTATTCTGCAATTTAACTGACATAATACTTCTCCCTTGCAAAAGAAATTGCATCACGTGTTGGCGACGATTAGCGGGCAGACGAGACAGTTTCTTGAAGGCTGTGTGAAGTTTTGGTGACTGGGCGGGTGTATGGATGGTTCAACGCTGCGTCGGAATAACTACGTCAATATTCTCGATATAAAATGCACGCAGAGGGTGGCATATTTACAAAAAGACAACCGAACGGTCTTTAATAAAATTCGCCATAGGTTGCATATTTTGCAAAACTTCTTTCAAAAAGCTCAGTAATGATTGTTTTAAGATAACAGAGGCACCAAAAATGGAGCGCCGAGACTTCACGCACTGATTGATATATTCAGCAAAATATGCTTGATGGAATTCAGTTTTAGTAAACAAATCGATAGCGGCGTGTCTCTATCTCGAACATGGTATGCATTTCTTGCGGTCGCGGTTGCTAGTGGATTTATCAATCTGCTGCATTTGACCGGCTCTTTATTTATGCTCGAAGTCTATGATCGCATTTTGCCGAGCAAGAGCATCCCATCTCTGATTGCCTTATGTATGCTTGTCCTGTTGCTCTACGGCTTTCAGATGGGGTTCGATGTCGTCCGTGGTCAGATGCTGACGCGGGTAGCCGATATTCTGGACCAACAACTGGAAGGCCGCATGTACAGGGCGCTGCTCAAAGTGCCTTTTTCCGGTGAGGTCAAGGGTGATGGTCTGCAGGCTCTTTCCGACCTCGACCAGATTCGCGGGTTTCTTTCTGGTAACGGTCCCAACGCCCTGTTTGATTTCCCGTGGCTGCCATTTTACCTGCTCATTTGCTTCCTGCTTCATCCCTGGATCGGGGTCAGTGTCCTGATCGGTGCCGTCATTCTGGTTATTTTGGCGGTGCTGACGAATTGGTCCACCGCAGCGCTGAACGAGAAGGCGGCGAGTGCGCGCGGCCAGCGTAACATTTTTGCAGGTAGCAGTGTCCGCAACGCCGAAGCCATTCAAGCCATGGGCATGTCAGGCACGATGATGGCGGTATGGCGGGAGCTGCACGGCCAGTACAAGCGCGAGAGCCGAAGGGCGGCCGATATTGTCGGTGCCTACGGCGCTGCGTCGCGTGTGGCCCGCATGATCATCCAATCGGGCGTCATGGCCGTGGGGGCTGTGCTCGTAGTGAGTGGCGACGCTACCGCGGGCAGCATCATTGCCGGATCGATTCTTTCGGCAAAAGCGCTTGCGCCGGTGGAGCAGGCGATCGGCAATTGGCGCAGCTTCACATCCGCCCGGCAGGGTTGGAAACGCCTTCAAAAGTTTTTCGAAATTGCCCCGGAAACAGAAAGAGCGCTGTCTTTACCCCGACCGGCCTTCACATTCTCGGTTGAAAATTTGACCGGAACTCCGCCCAACGGGTCTACAGTCACGCTGGCTGACGTTTCATTCGAGCTTCAGGCAGGAAGCGCACTCGGCGTCATCGGACCGAGTGCATCCGGCAAGTCAACGCTTGCGCGTCTGATCGTCGGTGCCTGGCCGATACGCTACGGCAAGGTGCGGTTTGACGGAGCGAATCTCGATCAATGGGACATGGATGAGCTTGGTCAGTATCTAGGCTACCTGCCGCAAACGGTCGAATTAATGGCTGGCACGGTTGCGCAGAATATCGCTCGTTTCCAGCCTGATGCGACGCCCGCCTCGATCATCGATGCCGCAAAAGCTGCAAATGTTCACGATCTTATCTTGAACCTGCCAGAGGGCTACAAGACCAAGGTTGGAGCCAATGGCGACGCACTCTCAGCCGGGCAGAGACAGCGTATTGCCTTGGCGCGAGCGCTTTATGGGGACCCTTTCCTCGTCATATTGGATGAACCCAATTCAAACCTGGACGCGGAAGGTGAAAACGCTCTCAACGGCGCGATCGCCAACGTGAGGGCGCGAGGCGGCATTGTGATCGTCATCGCACATCGGCCGAGCGCGCTTGCGAATGTGGATCTGGTTGCGGTTATTGCAGCTGGCAAGCTGCAGCGGTTCGGCACGAAGGAAGAGATTTTCGGGCAGGTACTGCGTCAGAATATCCGGCCGGTCACATCGGATCAACAGCCGCGAGTGATCGAAGATGCTGGGTCATCATCCGCTGCGAATGACGTGTGATGAGGCCGCCATGCGTTTGCGAAATCTAGCAAAATTACCGCTTGCCAAGCACATCGCCGCCGTCGTCCTGTTGGCATTCGGCCTGGTCGTCGGCGTTTTCGGATGGGCGATGACGACCGAGCTGTCGAGCGCGGTCATTGCCTCCGGGCGCGTCATCGTCGAGGGAAACACAAAAAAAATACAACATCTAGCTGGCGGGATTGTCAGCGAAATCGACGTCAAGGAGGGCGATCGGGTGGATGCCGATCAAGTGCTCGTCCGCCTGAATGGAACGGTAGTACAGGCCAATCTTTCAATTGCGGAAAATACGCTTGCGCAACTCTATGCACGCCGCGCAAGACTTCAGGCCGAAGCATCCCGCGCATCCGAGTTGACGGTTCCCGAAAAACTGTCCGAGCTCACAACGTCCAAATCGGCTGCAACGCTCGTTGCAAGCGAACAGAATCTATTCATCAGCCGTAAGAATGCCCTTGAAGGCATGAAGAGGCAGATGGTCACGCGAAAGCAACAGTTAACCGATGAAGTCAATGGTCTGACGGTTCAGATCGATGCGATCCGGGATCAGGTCAGCCTTGTTGATCAGGACCTTGAGAAGGTTAATACGCTCTATCAAAAGGGCCTGACGACACAGCAGCGGCTGAACGATTATAAGCGCCGCAAGTCTGAGCTTGAAGGGCAGATGGGTCAGGGTATCGCGGCCCGTGCGCAGACTGAAGGCAGAATCGGCGAGCTTGACCTCCAGCTCCTGCAACTCGACGAAGACAGGCAGTCGGAAGTGTCCAAGGATCTGACCTCGGTTGAGGCCAGTATCGCCGAATATGAAGAGCGGCTGGCCGCGACTCAGGATCAGCTCGCCCGCCTAGAGATCCGGGCCCCGATTGCAGGCCGCATCTATCAGCTCGGCGTTCACAACGTTAACGCAGTGGTGCAGCCGGGCGAAGTCTTGATGCTCATCGTCCCCGAGCATGACGAACTGCAAGTTGAAGCAACCATCGTGCCCAAGGATATTGACCAGATTTACAAGGGGCAGCCGGTCGATATCCGGTTTACAGCGTTCAACCAGACGACGACGCCTGATATTGCAGGGAAAGTTTCCGTCATCTCGCCTGACCTTCAGACGGACCCGCGTACAGGGGCAGCGTTTTATACGCTGCGAATAACGCCTGATATGACCACTCTGAAGAATCTGTCCGAGGGCTCCCTCTATCCAGGCATGCCCGCCGAAATATTCATCAAGACCGCAGACCGCACGGTCATATCGTATTTCACCAAACCTTTCAGAGATAGGCTGCGACTGGCATTCAGAGAAGAGTGATCTCGTCGGTCTATTGTACCAAAAAGGGCCTGATCAAATCTCTCTTTCATCGCTGTTGCATACTTGCCAAAATCTTATGCTTAATTATTAGTAAACTTAGACGTTTGTCGCTGGTGAAATTAGTGTATCGGGCGTCGCAACGAAAGCTTTGTTAGAAAAGCAACGGAGAACATTCATGGCAGGTTTGACAGTCACGTTCGGGAACGGTGGTGCCTCTACCGTTTTCGACCTTCAAAGCATCGACGCGCAGAATAATAGTGCTCTTGATAACAGCACGCAGAAGCAGGAAGTATCCGATCAAAACGGCTCGACCCTTCAATCGGGCTCTGTCAACGTCGGGGTTGCACCCGTCAGCGGTTCCGGTACGGGTGGCAATGTCGCCGTCAACTTCGACGCGGCTACGAATTCCTTCAACTTCGACGTGGTCGGGAAGTGGAATTCGGTCAAGAACGTTTTGGCCCAATCCGACAGTGCAGAAAACGTCTATTTCAAGGACTTCGTTCAGGCTGACGTCCATCTCGGCGGCACCACTGCTTCGACGGTCGAAATTCTCAACGTCAAGCGTGCAAACGTTACGACCGGCTCGGGCAATGACACCGTAACGATCTCGCTTCTGTCAAATGACAAGAACTGGGTAAACGCAGCTACGGTCGACACGGGTGCCGGCAACGACACGATTACGATCAAGGCCGGCCAGAGCCTCAATGCAATTGGCGGAATCAGCGGCGCAACTGCCGTTAACGGTGGCAACGGCGTTACGGACGGCAGCAATTCGTCCGTCATCATCAATGCAGGTGCCGGCGATGACACGATCGATCTTCATGGCGTCAACCTGAAGTCCTCGACGGTCATTGGCGGCACTGGCGTCGATCATATGATCGCAAGTGGTGGTGCAGATACCTTCGTCTTCAAGCTTGGCGATATGGCTGCCTCACTCGTGACTGACGTCATCGAAGGCTTCAATGCTGCCGTCGACAAGGTCAAAGTCGAAGGTACGACTGCTGACGACTGGAGCGTCGCGCATTTTGCCGGGGACACCATCATCTCTTACACGGGATCGACCCCAGGTCACGACGGTGAATCGATTATCCTGAAGGGTAATATCGCCTCGGACATTCATAACTGGTTCACCGTATAATTGTCTGAGCTAGATCAGGACATGCCGCCGGAAGGCGGCATGTCTCAGACTGCTGACAAACCCGTCGATATTTTCGGCGGGTTTTGTTTTTGCGGATTGGATTTCAGGGTTTGCGTTGTTTGGGCGAAGCTGAAGAGGGTTTGTCGGCTCACGCCGTGGCCGGTTTGGGCCCTTTGGTCAGCGCCATGGCGATCTTCTTGATGTTCTGGGCGGCGGCGGCCAGCAAGCACTGACAGGCGAGGCGGGTGAGGCCTCGGAAGCGGGCGTAGCGATGGCCGTGAAGCTGCTTGGCGTCGGCAAAGGAGCGCTCGACCGTCTCCTTGCGCCGCTTGTAGATCGCCTTGCCCCAAGGGGTGAGGCGGTTGGCGTCGGTGCGTTCGCGGGCCTCTTGCCAGACATGGCGGGTGATGGTGCGGATGGTCTTAGCGTTGCTCGTGCAGGAGGCCAGCAACGGACAGTCGCGGCAGATGGCTGGATCGGATGCGTAATGTTTGTAACCGTTGCGGTCGGTGGTGGCATAGGCGAGCAGCTGTCCCTCGGGGCAGCGATAGCCATCCATCTCCGGCTCGAAGACGAACTTCGACTTGCGCATCATGCCGGCTTTTGGCGGGGTCGGATTGCGGTAGCCGGTGACGCCGAGGATGCCGCGGTCTTCAAGCCCTTTGGCGATGCCGGATGTCGCATAGCCGGCATCCAGACCGACAGCCCCGACGCCGAAGCCGAAGCGGCTGCGCTGACGGTCGAGCCGATCGAGATAGACGATCGAGTCATGCACATTGGCCGGCGTGACATGGGTATCGGTGATGATCGCAAGCTTGCCGTCGACCGTGCGGTGGTCGAGATAGAAGAAGCCCTTCGGCTTGCCGTCGCGCACCATATAGCCGCTGTCGGGATCGGTGCGCGAGACCTTGGTTTGCCTGACCGCCGGCTCGCGGTCCTTTTCCGTCAGCGGCTTCTGGCCGTGCAGCGCCCGTTCCGCCTCGATCGCTCGGTCGAGTTCGGCCCAGTAGTCGGAGCGCGACTTCTCGATCAGGGCAAGATCGTACTTGCCCTTGTTGGCATTGGCTTTCAGATGCGTCGAGTCGGTATAGAGCACCTGACCGTCGATCAGGCCATGGCCGATCGCCTGTTCGACGATATGGTCGAAGATGTCCTGGGCGACGGCAGCGTCGGTAAAGCGCCGCCGGCGGTTCTGCGACAAGGTCGAGGCATCGAACACCCCATCCGTCAGCTTCAGCCGCAGAAACCAGCGATAGGCGACGTTCACCTCGATCTCGCGCACCAGCTGGCGCTCCGAGCGCAGGCCGAACAAATAACCGATGAACAAGGCCTTGAACATCAGCGTCGGATCGAGCGCCGGCCGGCCGTTGTCGGCACAGTAAAGCCCCGCCACACGCTCATGGATGAAGGAGAAGTCGATCACCGCGTCGATCTTGCGAAGCAGATGATCCTTCGGCACCAGGCTGTCGAGCGTCACCATCTCGAGCGCCGTCTGTTCAGGAGCGGGTTTCTTCAACATATCCCAATGAATCACAAACCCCTCGACGAGGCCAGGGGTTTGTCAGCAGTCTGGGACATGCCGCCGGAAGGCGGCATGTCTATTTGATGGTGAGTATGGGTTAGCCTCTCAGACTGAAAGCATCGCTCTCGCCGGGGGCAAGCTCTAGTGGCCAAATCCGGTTGCGTACGCCGTTACGGTAGATCTCCGAATAAGCAGGCATGCTTGCAAGCAAGGTTTCGGCGAGTTCGGCCCCGAGGTCGCGTAGAGACATGCGGAAGCAGGTGAGCGTCGGCTGCAGGAATTTTGCACGCGGTTCTTCTCGGAAGCCGATGACGGCAAGGTCGCGGCCTGGCACGATACCGGCTTCGACCAGGCGGCGGTAGAGGCCGATCGCCATGAGTTCGTAGATCAGGATGATGGCGGTCGGCCTGTCGTCGATCGACAGCAGTTCATCGCCGGCTTGATAGCCACCCTGTTCGCTGGATTTCACGCGGATCACCAGCTCCGGATCATATTTGATCCCGTGCTTTTCCAGAGCCTTTCGATAGGCATCCACGAAGACATAGCCGAGATTGATTTCGCTCGACGGCGCCGCGATCGCGATGCGGCGATGCCCTTTGGCGACGAGGCGGTCGACGGCGCAGGTCGCGACGCCTTCGAAGTCCAGATCGATCCAGGTGTAGTTGTTGCCGCCGGAAGAGCTGCGGCCGAGTGTCACGAAGGGGATCTTGGCCTTGACGAGCAGATCGATGCGCTTGTCGATCCGTTGTGTGGCGGAGATGATCATTGCATCGACGACGCGTCGTGCCACCATGCGCTTGAGGTATTCGTAGGGGTCTTCGTCGCTTGGGCAGGGGAGCATGACGAGATCGAGATTGTGGCGGGAGAGCACGCTCTGCAGCCCACCCGTCACGCCGAGAAAGAAGTTGTCACTGTTTTCGACTGTTTCCTTGCTGGTTTCGATCATCAGGCCGATAACATTGGTCGTCCCTTGCCGAAGACTGCGACCGGATTGGTTGGCGACGTAGCCGAATTCTTCGGCGGCCGCTAGCACGCGCTTGCGCGTCTCTTCGTTGACATCCGCCTTACCATTCAGCGCGCGCGAGACCGTCCCGATCGATATATCGAGATGTTTTGCGAGCTGACGAATACCTTTCATCTGAGGCGATCTTTCTTCAGGAATGCGGATCATCCCATCTTATTGCCATGGGAAAACGTTTACGGAAAGCATCTGGCGTGAAGCGGAGATGCCATTTTACGCGAGATTCAAAAATTTTTGTTGCTGCATCGCCGAAGGTTTCGGCCTAACCGCCCGTCGTCATTGCGATTTTTCGCAACAGCTGACTAAAACAGCCAGCCATTGACAGCAGTAAACGTTTCCGCTTAGGATCGTAAACGTTTACGGAAGGCGTTTCGGGAGGAAACTGAGACGCACCCTTGGAGGAAATCGTGAAATTGAATGCCGTTCTGTGCGGGTGCGGAGCTATGTCTAAAGGTTGGCTGCGTGCTATCAAGGAAACGCCTGATCTTGCCGAGACGATCGAGATCGTCGGCCTGGTCGACGTCAATCCGGCAGCTGCCGAAACGCTCGCCGAGGAATTCGGTTTGAGCGCGGCTCGGGTCGGCACTGATCTCGCCACCGTCATCGCTGAAACCAAAGCAGACATCGTTTTCGACGTCGTTATTCCGACCGCTCGTTTCAATATCGTCTCGACGGCCATGAAGGCCGGCTGCCATGTGCTCTCTGAAAAACCGATGGCGACTTCGCTTGCAGAAGGGGCGGCGCTAATCGATCTCGCCGCCGAAACTGGCAAAATCCATGCGATCATTCAGAACCGCCGCTTCATCTCCGGCGTCCGACGCCTGCGCCGTTTCGTCGAAAGCGGGGCGATCGGTGAACTGACCGGCATACATTGTGATTTCTTCATTGCTCCCCATTTTGGCGGCTTCCGCGAAGAGATGGACAATGTCCTGCTTCTCGACATGGCGATCCATACTTTCGACGCTGCCCGCTATGTGGCTGGCAAAAAGCCGCTCGCCGTCTACTGCGTCGAGCGTAACCCCAAGGGCTCTTGGTATCGGCATGGCGCCTCGGCCAATGCCACTTTCGAATTCTCGGACGATGTCGTCTTCACCTATCGCGGCTCCTGGTGTGCCGAAGGTGAGCGCACGAGTTGGGAAAGCCAGTGGCGTATCGTCGGCTCGAAGGGAATGCTGACCTGGGACGGCGCCGATGGCTTCAAAGCAGCGGTTTCCGGCAATGAGCCGGGCCTGCTTCGTGGTTTTTCACCCGTTGAGGTTCCCGCGCCTGAGCGCGAAGAGGACACGCATGGGCATGCCAGCGTGATCGCGAGTTTCATTGAAGCGATACGTACCGGCACGCGGCCGGAGACGGTCAGCTCCGACAATATCAGAAGCCTCGCCATGGTCTTCGGCGCGATCGAAAGCGCCAGGACCGGGCGTCGCGTTGAAATTTCAGCATAAGGATAGATGATGTGAGCAATCCCGCCAAAGCCATTCGTATCGGAACCATGGTCAGCGCCTCGAAGGGCGGCGCTGACAAACGCATCGCCCAGATCGCCGATATGGGTTTCGAGAGTTTCGAGCCCTTCTTCTGGCAGACGACCAACGGCCAGGATCTTGCCGAACTCGGCAAGCGCAGCGTGGACGCGATCGGCGACCGGGACATCACCATTTCAACGCTCGGCATGTTCGGCAATCCGCTCGAGGAGACCGAGATGGACCTGCAGACATTGCAAGGCTGGAAGGATTGCATCGACAACGCGCATCACTTTGGCGCCACCTGCGTCGCAGGCTTCACCGGCCGCATCCGCAACAAGCCGCTGACTGACAGCCTGCCGCGTTACAAACAGATCTGGAGCGAGCTCGCCAAGCGCGCCGCCGACAAGGGCATCAAAATCGCCTTCGAAAATTGCGCCATGGATGGCAACTGGGCGACCGGCGACTGGAACATTGCTCACAATCCCGATGCCTGGGAGCTGATCTTCAACGAGACGCCCGACGACAATATCGGCCTGGAATGGGAGCCGTGCCATCAGATGGTCTATCTGATCGAGCCGCTGCCGCAGATCCGCAAATGGGCGAGTAAGATATTCCACGTCCACGGCAAGGATGCGACCATCCGTTGGGATGTCATCAAGGAACATGGCATTTTCGGCAAAGAGAAGTTCGTCTTCATGCGCACGCCGGGTTTCGGCGACAGCAACTGGACCGACATCATCTCCGAACTCCGGCTTGCGGGTTGGTCCGGTTCCATCGACATCGAAGGCTGGCATGACCCGGTCTATCGTGACGCCCTCGAAATGACCGGGCAGGTCTACGCGCTGAACCACCTCAAACATGCTCGGGGCGGCGATTTCGTCGTCGATCCGGTATGAGCGAATATGGTCGGCGTGGAGGAAATCGCCGGCCATTTAATGGATAACCACAAAGGAGGAGAACTATGGCTATCCGCAAATCGGTAATTCTGGGCGCGCTGGCGCTCGCAGGCGTCTCGCTCTTCGGCTTGTCGGCCAAGGCGGAAGACGTCAAGCTGACGCTCTGGTCGCTGGACAAGGACACCCAGCCGGCTCCGAACCTGGTCAAGGAATTCAACGACCAGCACAATGGCATCACCATCGAATATCGCCTGATCCAGTTCGATGACGTCGTTACCGAAGCGATGCGCGCCTATGCCACCGGCCAGGCGCCCGATATCATCGCTGTCGACAATCCCGAACATGCGCTGTTTTCATCGCGCGGCGCCTTTCTTGATCTCACCGATATGATCAAGAACTCGAAGGTCATCAAACCCGAAAACTACTTCCCCGGACCGTTGAAATCGGTCGAATGGGACGGCAAGTATTTCGGCGTGCCGAAGGCGACGAACACAATCGCGCTCTACTACAACAAGGACATGTTCAAGGCGAAGGGGCTCGATCCGAACAAGCCGCCGCAGACCTGGGACGAACTCGTCGAGGATGCCCGCAAGCTCACCGATCCGGCCAAGAACGTCTATGGCCTTGCCTTTTCGGCCAAGGCCAATGAGGAAGGCACCTTCCAGTTCCTGCCCTGGGCGCAAATGGGCGGCGGCAGCTACGAGCACATCAATGCCGACGGTGCGGTCAAGGCGCTCGAAATCTGGAAGACGATCATGGACGAGAAACTCGCCTCGCCCGATACGCTGACGCGTGGTCAGTGGGATTCGACTGGTACCTTCAATTCCGGCAACGCCGCCATGGCAATTTCCGGCCCTTGGGAGCTGGACCGCATGGTGCAGGAAGCCAAGTTCGACTGGGGCGTCACGCTGCTGCCGGTTCCGAAGGAGGGTGCAGAGCGCTCTTCGGCAATGGGCGACTTCAACTGGGCGATCTTCTCGACCAGCAAGCACCCGGCCGAAGCCTTCAAGGCGCTCGAATATTTCGCCTCGCAGGACGACAAGATGTTCAAGAACTTCGGCCAGCTTCCGGCCCGCTCCGACATCTCGATCCCGGAAACCGGCCAACCGCTGAAGGATGCTGCGCTGAAGGTCTTCCTCGAGCAGCTGAAATACGCCAAACCGCGCGGCCCGCATCCGCAGTGGCCGAAGATCTCCAAGGCTATCCAAGACGCCATTCAGGCCGCGCTGACCGGCCAAATGAGCCCGAAGGATGCGCTTGATCAGGCTGCCGACAAGATCAAGGCAGTTCTTGGCTGATCTTCCGCGTCACCGGATGGCCTGATGGCCATCTCCCTTTTCCTCCCGGCAGGGGCTGCTCAGGCATCGGCCAAGGCAGCCCCGTTCGGAGCATTGGAGGACCCATGAGAAGGACCTTTTCCAGCATCAGGGATGGCCGCGGTTTCGATATCGTGCTTGTCGCCTTTCCGCTCGGTTTTTTGTTCCTGATGGCAGGCCTGCCGCTCATCTACAATGTGGTGATGAGCTTTCAGGAGGTTGACATGTTCAGCCTCGGCACCTTCTCGCGCCCCTGGGTGGGCTTCAAGAATTACGTGGATCTTTTCGCGCAGCCGGAGACGCTGCCGATCCTTTACAATACGGCGATATTCGTCGTCGGCTCCATTGCCGGACAGTTCCTGATCGGTTTCGGCCTGGCTCTGTTCTTCTGGGTCAATTTCCCCGGTGCTTCCTGGCTGCGTGGTCTCTTCCTCGTCTCCTGGGTCATGCCCGGCCTCGTCGTCGGCGCGATCTGGAACTGGATCCTCTCGGGCGATTTCGGGGTGCTGAACTTCATCCTGAAGGAAAGCGGCATCATCTCCGGCAATATCTTCTGGCGCTCGGATCCGCACTATTCGCTCTACGCCGTCATCATCGCCAATATCTGGCTCGGCACCTCTTTCAACATGATCCTGCTGTCCGTTGGCCTCTCCGGCATTCCCGGCGATCTCTATGAGGCAGCCGAACTTGATGGTGCCACGGCCTGGCAGCGGTTCTGGACGATAACCCTGCCGATGATGCGCTCCACCATTGGCGCCATCATCGCGCTCGGCCTGATCTTCACGCTGCAGCAGTTCGACCTCTTTGCCGCCATCACGTCCGGCGGGCCGAACAACTCCTCCAACGTCACGCAATACTGGGCCTGGGATTTGTCTTTCCGCCAATATGACTTCGCCAAGGGCGCGACCATTTCCGTCATCATGATCGTCTTCGTGATGGTCGCCTCTGTGGTTTACGTGCGCTCGACCCGCCACGAGGTGCGCGGATGAGCGAGACTGCACGCAATCGCCTGATGCTCGTGATCGCCATCATCATGGCGGCGATCTACCTGTTCCCGCTCTACTGGATGTATATTACCGCGCTGAAAAGCGGCTCGGAGATGTTTGCCACTCCGCCGAGCTTTTGGCCCGCCTCTCCGCAGTGGGGTACTTATGCCTACGTCTGGGAAAGCCGGGACATGGGGCGTTATCTTTGGAATTCGCTGGTGATCGCGATCGGCGCGGTGGTCATCATCACTGCACTCGGCGTCGGCTGTGCCTATGTGCTGGCGCGCTACCGCAATATCTGGGTGGATATCGGCCTCTTTCTCATCCTCATGCTGCAGGTTCTGCCTGCCTCGCTGATGATTACGCCGATCTTCGTCGGATTCTCGCAGATCGGGATGCTGAACTATCCGCGGCTCGCCGTCATCATCGCCATTGCCGCAAAGAGCATGCCTTTCTTCGTGGTGCTGGTTCGCGCCACCTTCATGGCGGTCCCGATGGAACTGGAAGAGGCGGCCCTTGTCGACGGCAACTCGCGTGTCGGCGCCTTCTTTAACATCGTGCTGCCGCTTGCCCGTAACGGCATTCTGGTCAGTGCTATTCTCATCTTCATGCAGGCGTTTGGCGAGTTCGTCTATTCCAAGTCGATGATTCAGGCGGCCGAGCTTCAGCCGGCAAGCGTCGGGCTCAATTCCTTCATGGGTCCGAACACCAACGAGTGGAACAACATCATGGCCTACGCGACGATGTATGTGACGCCGATCCTCGCCATCTTCGTTCTTTTGCAGCGCCGCATCGTATCCGGCCTCACCTCAGGAGCCCTCAAATGACCGCTCAGATCGAGCTTGCCGGCGTCAACAAATATTACGGCGCTTTCCACGCGCTAAAGAATATCGATCTTTCCATCGCCAAAGGCACGTTCGTTGCGCTGGTCGGCCCTTCCGGTTGCGGAAAGTCTACCCTGCTGCGTTCACTGGCCGGCCTGGAAACGATTTCCGACGGCAGCCTGAAAATTGCCGGCGAATTGATGAATGGCGTTCCGCCGCGCAAGCGCGACGTTGCCATGGTGTTTCAGTCCTACGCGCTCTACCCGCATATGACAGTCGAGGAAAATCTCACCTACAGCCTGCGCATGCGTGGTGTCGCTAAGGCCGAAGCGAAGAAGGCTGCCGAAGAGGTCGCGGCCACCACCGGTCTCTCGCATCTCCTGAAGCGCTATCCGCGTGAACTATCGGGAGGCCAACGCCAGCGTGTCGCCATGAGCCGTGCCATCATCCGCCATCCGAAAGCCTTCCTGTTCGATGAGCCATTGTCGAATCTCGATGCGGCGTTGCGTGTCCATATGCGCAAGGAAATCCGGGCCCTGCACGATCGCCTGCATGCGACCTCTGTCTATGTCACGCATGACCAGATCGAGGCCATGACGATGGCCGATCACGTCGTCGTCATGCGCGAAGGCATCATTGAGCAGCAGGGCCGGCCGCTCGACCTTTACGACAAGCCCGCCAATAAGTTCGTCGCCGGCTTCATTGGCTCGCCCGCGATGAACTTCATTCCCGCGATTGCAGATGAGGATGGCAAGAGCCTGACGCTCGATCTCGGCGCGGTCAGGCAGCGGATTGCCATCGACCATCAGGTTCAGCCCGGCCGCAAGGTTACCGCAGGTATCAGGCCGGAGCATATCGATATCACCACTCAGGGGCAGGGGAGCTTTGATGTACCGGTTGCAGTGGTCGAATCCACGGGTTCCTCGACCTTCATCACCGCCGCGACGACGCCGGAACTGACGATTGTCGAAACGGGTAGAGGAACGGCTCAACCGGGCCAGACAATCGGCGTAACGGTAGATCCGGCGCAGGTGCATCTTTTCGATGAGACGAGCGGTGTAAGAATTTAAATCCGACTCCTGCCAGACCAATCCTGGCAGGGTCTACTTGCGATCGTTTTATCGTGCAAGCGAAGGCGGCGCGGCTTGCTGCGCTGCCAGTTCGGTCTCATGCGGCTGTTCGCTTGAGTTTGCCCACACCGCCACTGCAAGACCCGCAACGAGGAAATAGGGGAGTTTGCTTGAGAGCTTGAGTTTGCCCGATGCGCTATTGCCGCGCGTGCACTCAAAGCCAGACATTTCTGGGGTCATCAGTACCTGTCTCGTGTGAATATCACATTTCAATCATAGTATATGCGGCGATTCGAATGAACCCCCAGATTGGGGGATGGTAAAACGCGCGGAGCGAGAGGTCGGATTAATGTCCAGCCGGGCCACCTGACCCTTCGTCAAGATTGATCTTGCGCAGGATGAAGGCCAGCGGCAGGACCGCGAGCGACAGCCACATGAGCGTGTGGAAAACGTCGATATAGGCAAGATAACTCGCCTGGATCTGCACCTGCTGTCCTATCCAGCCCATAGCCTGCGATTGCACGTCCACCGTTCCTGCCCCCTTGTCGGCAAAATACTGCGTCGCTCCCTGCAGCGCATAATTGTAGGCAGGGTCGGAGGGAATGACATGTTCAATCAATCGGTTCTGATGCCACTGTTCGCGATGGGCAAGCACGTTTGAGGCAATCGCAACGCCGATCGAACCACCCGTATTGCGCGCCGCATTGATGAGGGCCGACGCCTGGTCCGTCTGGTCGGGCCTCAGGCCATCGTAGGAGGCTGCGGTCATCGGGATGAAGATCAGCGGCAGGCCGAGGCCGAGATAGATGCGCGACCAGACGAAGAAGCCGAAGTTCAAGTCGCCATTGAGGCGCGTCATGTCGTACATGGCGGCAGCAATGATCGCTGTGCCGATGGCGATCAGGTATTTCGGCTGGAACTTATTGGAGATCCGTCCGGCCACGAACATCATGAACATCGTGACGAGGCCGCCAGGCGACAGCGCAAGGCCGGCCCAGGTCGCCGTGTAGCCGAAATTCTGTTGCAGAACCAATGGAATGAATTGGGTCGTGGCGATTAGGATCGCGCCCGTCGCCAGCATGACGATGAAACAGGAGCCGAATTGCCGGCTTGCCAGCAGGCGGACGTCGACGATAGGATTGGCCGCGTTCATCAGCCAGGGAATCGCGAGAAGAAAAGCTGCAACGCAGATCGCCGTCGCGGCTATGATGAAGTTCGAGCCGAACCAGTCTTCCGTCTGGCCACGATCAAGAACCAATTCGAGCGCCCCGAGAAAGGTGGCAACCATCAGGAAGCCGACAATATCGAAACGCACGCCTTGCCGGCGCATCCTCGCCCGCTCCTGACGCAGTGAATCCGGCTCGTTCACCAGGACGTAGACGAGGATGAAAGCGAAGAGGCCGACCGGTCCGTTGATCAGGAAGCACCAGTGCCAGGAGAAATTGTCAGAGAGGTAGCCGCCGAGCGTCGGGCCGACTACGGGGGCGACGACAACGGCGACGCCGAACAGGGCAAAAGCCTGGCTGCGCTTCGATGGCGGAAAGGAATCGGCGAGGATCGACTGGGAGATCGGTACCATCCCGCCGCCTGCAAAGCCCTGTATCATGCGGAAAATCAGCAGGGATTCGAGGTTCCAGGCAAGGCCGCAGCAGATGGAGGCAATGGTGAAGGTGGCAAGGCACAAAAGGTAGAAGCGCCGTCTACCGTAACGCTTGGCAATGAAGCTGCTGGCGACGAGAATGATGGCATTGGAGACGAGATAGGTCGTGACGACCCATGAAGCCTCGTCGGCGCTGACGGCAAGACCGCCGGAGATATAGCGCAACGCCACATTGGCAATCGTCGTATCCAAAACTTCCATGAAGGTTGCAAGTGAGACGACCAGGGCAATCAGCCACGGATTGGCGACGCGCGCACCTGATGCCGGCATGCCATCGGCTGTCGTGGCATCACTCATCTCGGTTCCTCGGCCGCACGGTTACCGTCGGAACCACAGACATGCCGGGACCGATCGCCACATCCTTCGGCCAACTGTCGATAACGATCTTGACCGGCACGCGTTGGGTTACCTTCACAAAATTGCCGGTCGCGTTTTCCGCGGGAAGAAGCGAGAAGGCCGTGCCCGAACCGGGCTGGACAGAATCCACACGGCCGCGAAGGACGTGATCCGGATATGCGTCGATCGTCACATCGACGGGCTGACCCGGCCGCATATCCGTCAACTGGGTTTCCTTGAAATTGGCCGTCACCCAGATCTCATCTGGCACGAACATCGAGACGGCCTGCCCCGCCTGAACATACTGGCCTTTCGAGCCGCTGAGCTTCACGACACGGCCGGGCTGTGCGGCCGTGATCGTCGTATAGCTGAGATTCTGCTCTGCAGTTTCGACCTGGGCTTCCGCCTGATGCAGGCTGGCGACAGCACTTGCCCTCTGCGCTTCGGCAGCCGCCTTGTTCTTGATGGCTGAGGTAACGCTTGCCTGGGCCTGAGCGGTGCTCGCCTCGTTCTGCCGCAAGGTAGACATTGCCTGCTGGGCTGCCTGCTCGGAGCCCGCACCGCTTTTGACCAGTTGCTGCTGCCTGTTGTTCTCGTCCTTGGCATATTGAAGGGCGGCCTCTGCCGATGCCAGCTGCGCCTTGGCCTCGTCGATTGCCGCCGCTGCAGCGGCGATCTGAGCTTCGGCGCTCGAAATGGCAGCCTTTGCGACGTCTATCTGGCTACGCGCCTGATCGAGCGCGATCTGGTAGTCGCGCGGGTCGATCTTGGCGATCACCGTTCCGGCATCGACATGCTGGTTATCGGAGACGGGAATCTCCGACACGTAACCCGAGATCTTGGCCGCGACGGAGAAGCTGCGCGCATCGACGAACGCATCATCCGTCGTTTCATAGGGATGGAAATAGATAAGCCAGACCAGGTAGCCGGCGGCAGCAAGGGCAATCAGCGCAAGAACAATGAGAAGAGCGGCGATCGGATGACGCCTGATGACAGAGGGTCGCTTTTCCTTCTCCTGGTCCTTCTCGGCAGTGTTTTCTGCCTCTTTGACCGGGGCTTCGTCTGTTGCGGGAGCGGAAGGTTGCTGTTGCCTGGCGGCGGCGCGCTGGTTTTGGGGCACGGCAAAAACTTTCATCTTGAAACCGGAGACCAACGCCGGATCATCGGCTTCGGTTCCGGTCAAAATGCCGCAAGCCCCGGGGACGGCCGCTTTTTCAATTCGCATACCCGGAACAATTTCCAGTGGTAGTGGTTAGGCAAGCGCCCGGCAAAGCTTTACGGATTACACCATGACCTACACGACCACGCGCTCTTACGTTGCAATCGTAGCGCCACCTCTGCGTTCGGTTCCGCTCCATTTTTCCGCCGCCTGCCTTGTTGGCGCGCTTCTGACCGACATTGCCTACTGGCGGACAGCCGAAATGATGTGGACGAACTTTTCCTCCTGGCTTCTCACCTTCGGATTGCTGCTCGGCGCTCTGGCGGCGATTGCCGTCCTCATCGACATCTTCAGCGGGCGACTTCTCCTGGGCGGTTTGGGCTGGCTCTATATCATCGGCAACATCGCCGCCTTTGTAGCGTCGCTCTTCAACGCCTTCATACACAGCCGCGACGCATGGACCTCGGTCGTGCCGACGGGGCTGACCCTCTCGATCGTTGCAGCCGTACTGATCGTGATCAATGCTTGCTTCGGCTGGGCCATTTTGCGCCAGCGCACAGGAGGTCTCGAACAATGAGCCGCTCCCTTGCTTTATTCCGTTGCAATGCGTTGGCGCTGATCCTGCTCTGCAGCAGCGGCGCGCTTCTCGCTGGCTGCAGCGACAATGAGCCCGACCCGGCGAGCGAAATCGGCCCCAATCCCAAACTGCCGGAACAGGCCCAATATCTCGTACCGCCGATGCACGTCGCCTCGGTGATCGGATGGAAGGAGGGCGAAACGCCGAAAGTCGCCGATGGGTTGCAGATCAAGGCGCTGGCGACGGGGCTGAAACATCCGCGCTCGGTCTATGTCCTGCCAAACGGCGATGTGCTGGCGGTCGAATCCATTGCGCCGCCTGCCGCGTCGATCAAGCGGCCCAAGGATCTGATCATGGGCTGGATAGAATCCATGGCGACCTCGGGCGGTGGCTCCAGCAACGAGGGAAGCAACCGCATTACCCTGCTGCGCGATGCCGATGGCGATGGGATCGCCGAAGTCAAGGAGACCTTCCTCGACCATCTCAATTCGCCCTTCGGCGTGGCACTTGTCGGCAATGAACTCTATGTCGCCGATACCGATGCCATCAGGCACTATCCCTATCAGGAGGGCGAGACGAAGATAACCGAGCCCGGCACCGTGCTGACCGAACTCCCCGGCGGGCCGATCGACCATCATTGGACGAAGAGCCTCGTCGCCAGCGAAGACGGCAACAAGCTCTATGCCGGCGTCGGCTCAAACAGCAACATCACGGAAAACGGCATTGAGGCGGAAAAGAACCGGGCCGCTATCCTAGAAGTCGACCGGCAGACCGGCAGCTTCAGGATTTTTGCCAACGGCCTGCGTAATCCCAATGGCCTCAGTTGGGAGCCACAGACACATGCGCTCTGGACGGTCGTCAATGAACGCGACGAACTTGGTCCGAATCTCGTTCCTGACTATATGACCTCAGTCAAAGATAGCGGCTTTTATGGTTGGCCATATAGCTATTTCGGTCAGAATATCGATCCACGCGTCATGCCGCAGAGGCCAGATCTCGTGGCGAAGGCCATCGTCCCCGATTACTCCCTGAGTTCGCATGTGGCGCCGCTTGGCATGGTCTTCTACACCGCCGACAATCTGCCAGCGCAATATAAGGGCGGCGCGTTCGTCGGCGAACATGGCAGCTGGAACCGCTATGAATTCAATGGCTACAAGGTCGTTTTCGTACCATTCCAGAATGGCAAGCCGAGCGGGAAACCGCAGGACATCGTCACAGGCTTTCTACAAGGGGACGACCAGACGCATGGCAGGCCGGTCGGTCTGGCAGTCGACAAGGCCGGCGGCCTGTTGATCGCCGACGATGTCGGCAACACGGTTTGGCGCGTGACCGCCGCGAAGTAGGCCGCGCGTGCCGACCGTTCCTCTTGACGCCGGCCTTGCCGTGTGGAGGTGGGCGATCTGCCTGCCAGCCCTCAGATCTCGGTTCGCCGCAGCAGATAATCCAGTCCCCCGATCCTGAACCACCTATAGGCATAGGGCTCCAGGAGCAGGCAATGTTTGCCGCGATCGTCGGCTTCGCTGTTGTCGCCATCGGCGATGTCGATCAACAAGTGCCCTTGTTCGCCGACATCAGGATCGATTTCAACTTCCACGGGCTTCGAATGGAGATTGTGGACGATCAGCACGGCATTGTTTCGCCAATCGTACCGGATGGCGAGCACGCCCGGGTCGCCGGCATCGAGGCAGGTAAAGTCACCCCAGCCGATCTCCGGCGCCTCCTTGCGCATGCGGATCAGGCGCTCTGTCCAGTTCAGCATTGACTGCGGATCGCGCCGTTGCGCCGCAACGTTCACGTGCTGGTATCCGTAAGGGCCTTTCGTAATGACCGGCAGGACAGGTTTATCGTGTTTGGTGAAGCCCGCATTGGGCTCTCTTGACCATTGCATCGGCGTGCGGGCGCAATTGCGCTCAGGCAGCGACAAGTCATCGCCCATAGCGATCTCGTCGCCGTAGCGAAGAACGGGCGTTCCCGGCAGCGAAAACATCAGACTGTAGGCCATACGAATGTGCGGGGCGCTGTCCTTGAGCATCGGCGCCAGCCGGCGCCGGATGCCGCGGTCGTAAAGCTGCATGGATTTGTCCGGTCCAAAGGCGGCGAACACCGCCTGGCGCTGTTTTTCGCTCAGTCGCCCAAGATCGAGCTCATCGTGGTTCCGCAGGAACAGACCCCATTGCGCCGTTTGCGGCCGGGCGCGCGTCTTTTCCATGGCTTTGACGAGCGGACCGGTGTCTGCGGTTGCCAGCGCATAAAAAAGCGCCTGATTGACCTGGAAATTGAACATCATCTGCATACGGTCGCCATCTTCGCCGAAATAATCGAGATCAGTTTCCGGCAGGACATTGGCCTCGGCCAGGATGATGGAATCGCCCTGCCGCCACTGCAGGAATTCGCGGAAGGTTCTCAGCATGTCGAATTGCTCCGCCGGCTTCTTCACAGCCGCTCCCTTCTTGGCAATGATGAAGGGGACGGCGTCCATTCTGAAGCCGGAGACGCCGAGCTGGATCCAGAATCCCATGATCTTCAGGATTTCGGCCTGGACATGCGGGTTGGCGGTGTTGAGATCCGGCTGGCAATCGTAGAAGCGGTGGAAGTAATAGGCCTTTGCGGCCTCATCGTAGGTCCAGGTGGATTTCTGCACTCCCGGAAACACCATGCCTTGATCGGCATTCTCAGGCTTTTGCTCGGACCAGACATACCAGTCGCGATAGCGGGATGCCGGATTTCGTCGCGCCTCCTGAAACCACGGATGCTGATCGGACGTGTGGTTGACCACAAGGTCGATCAATACGCGGATGCCGCGCTGGTTGGCGCCGTGCGTGAATTCGACGAAGTCACCGAGCGTGCCGTAGCGCGGATCGACATTGTAATAGTCGGAGATGTCGTAGCCGTCATCTTTTCCGGGAGACGCCTGGAACGGCATTAGCCAAACTGCAGTGATACCGAGACCTGCAAGATAGTCGAGGCGACGCATGAGTCCCTGAAAATCACCAATGCCATCGCCATTTGCGTCCATGAACGTTTCTACCGACAGACAGTAGATTACGGCATTCTTGTACCAGAGGTCGTTTATCATCGCCTTCTCCCTGCTTCGGAGCGAAAGGTCGGCGTCAAAAGATTGTTCCCGGCGCCGCGTAAATGCCGGTTGCTGGCCAAGCTCACCGGCTACGAACCGGCTTCGGACATCTCGAGGGGTGACGGCCGGTTGTGTCAAATTTAAATGCTGGCGAATAGACTGCCCGCTATGGTCCCGCCGCATGCATCATCAATGCATGCGATGTCAGGGGAGCGTGAATTTGGCAAGATCGATCAGCTATTTACAAGTTAGGCGGCTTCTTTTGGGGCGGAATCAATCCAGCCACTCATTCGAGAAAGCCAGGCTTGCGATAGAAATCGGCCGCTCTTCGGACCGGACTGTCAGCGATATGATCGCCCTCTCTCCGGCTGGCAGCTCATCGCGCGCGATATCCACTAGGATTCGTGCGATTTCCCTGAGCACCTCGACTCGTGATGCAAGTTCCATTCCTTCATTGTCCCGGATCAGGCCGTCGCCATTGTGAAGGTCAAAGAAGTATCTGGCCATTTGCTCACCCCATTGAAATATTTCATCATGAAGTGCCGGCCGTCCAAATTGTTCCATTCACCTAGCTTGTTGGGAAGTCATCGTTTTTCAGCTTCCAGTTTGAACGGGGAGAGCCATTCTTGATCGAGCCGCTTCTCCTCAATCTCGAAAGTCACGACGTGCTTTCCACAGCGGAGATCGAGCTCCTGCGCTCAATCGTCGGCCGTGAAAGATTCGTGGGTGCTGGAGAAGACCTTGTCTCCGAAGGAAGCCGGCCCACTCATTCTACCCTGCTGCTCGACGGATTTGCCGCCCGATATAAGGTCCTGGAGGACGGCACCCGGCAGATCACCGCGCTGCAGGTTGCCGGCGACTTCGTTGATCTGCATGCCTTTCCGCTGAAAGTGGTGGACCACGGCATTCTGGCGGTATCAAACTGTCGTATTGCCTCGGTGGATCACCAGGAATTGAAGGCGATAACCGACACCAATCCGCATCTGACGCGCCTGCTGTGGCTCGATACACTGGTCGACGGGGCGGTACATCGTGAATGGATTGTTGCCATGGGGCGCCGTTCAAAGAAGGCGCATCTCGCCCATCTCATTTGTGAGCTTTACGTACGGCTTCGTACGGTGCGCAGAACGAATGGGCCAAGCTTTCAGCTGCCATTGACGCAGAATGCCATGGCGGATGTCCTCGGTGTTTCCCTGGTTCATCTGAACAAGACGCTGCAATCGCTTCGGAAGGAGAAGGCGTTCACCTGGGAGGGGAGAGTGATTACCATTGTGGACTGGGACAAGCTGCAGAAGATTGCCGGCTTTGACGCCGGATATCTGTCGCTGTCAATCGAAGCGCGCTAGAAATGTCGTTGTTGACGACGTATGGTGTCCAACATGGGAATGCATCATGATCACGCGTTACATCAGGCCTCGCGACGAAGCGTTGACATCGGATGATCTCGCCGCATGCCAGAAAGTGTTGGATGCTGTGAAGGCCGAATTCAGGCTTGCCGATGACGATGGCGAGGTCGGCCATTCGGCTGCGATCATAATCGAGCTCTACCGCCAGGGCGTCCACGACGAAGAACGACTTAAAACTCTGGTTTTTGCGACGCGTGGCAAGATCTGAAGCGCATGCCTTCAATGTGGATAGACCGATCTGGTTTGGCCGTCTCGCTCGCATCGGGAGATCTTATGAGAAGTTTGGTTTTAGCGGCCGCTGTTCTGCTTCCCACGGCAGCCTTTGCCGTCGAGGCCGTGGAGGTTAACGCCCGCGAGCATTCTTGCCGTGAGCTGGCGCAGATTATCCAGCAGAAAAAGGCCGTCTTTGTTCGCATGGGGCTCGGTGGGCGGAGCTTCCGGTCTCCGCCGGCACGATGCCGTTTAGGTGACAAATATGACGTGGCCAGAATACGTGCCGCCAACGGGGAAATGTGTGTGCTCGATTACGAGTGCGTTTATGACCCGCAATCCTTCTACAACAGGTTTCCCAAATAGCGCAGTGAAGGCGTTATTGCTCGGCGGCGGTGGCGTAAGCGGCCTGAAGTTCCATCTGCACGGCATGCATGAACAAAGCTGCCTGCTGCGAGATTTCGTGCTCGCTGCAGCCTTGGGCTTTCAGGTTAGCCGCAAAACTGGCCATTTCTGACCTCCAGAAGCGGTTTGCGGCCTCTCCGTGAAGGGTCTGTAGTGCCTCGCTGCAGCGCCTGATATCGGCAGTGCGTCGGTCGGCTGGAAACTGCAGTAGCGTCATGCTTTCTCCGTGATTTTGGGCGAATCGCCAAGTATTCCGCAGAGTGGCGATGAGTTCTTCACAAGTGGTGAAGGCCAGCCTCGAATAACTATGGTGTCGTGCCCCGTCGCGGCGGACGGTCGGCACTGCTGGATTGTCCATCACCGAAAGTTGACAATGGACGCTCTGGCATCCATCGCGACTGCGGCAAGCTATGTTAAAGTTCTCACCGTAACGCAGTGATGGGACACTGATGATGCTGACAACACTTGCGATGCTCGCGAGCCTGTCCGGTGCTGCCGCCACGATCGCGCAATCAAGCCAGAACGAGGTCGATGTCGAACTGGTGCTGGCCGTCGATACCTCCCGCTCCATGGACTATGAAGAGGTTCGCATACAGCGCGAGGGCTATGTCGAGGCGCTCAGGCACAAGGAGTTCCTGGATGCCGTCAAAGGTGGCCTTACCGGCCGGATCGCCATCAGCTATTTCGAGTGGGCAGGCTATGTCGTCCCAGGTTCCGTCATCGACTGGCAGGTGATCGAGACGCAGAAGGATGCGTTGGAGTTCGCTGACAAACTGGAAGCGAGGCCGATCGCCACGCAGCGCCGCACGTCCATATCGGCGGCGATCGTTCAAGGTGTTTCGATGCTGGCAATCAGCCCCTATAGGAGCAATCGCGAAGTGATCGACGTTTCCGGCGACGGCCCCAATAATTCCGGCGATCCCGTCACGCCTGCCCGCGATACGGCCCTGGGGACGGGAGCCGTCATCAACGGCCTTGCGATCATGCTGCGGCCATCCGAGGTGCCGGAGGGGCTTGATAAATACTATGCCGATTGCGTCATCGGCGGCCCCGGCTCCTTTGTATTGCCGGTTCACAAGATCGAGGATTTCGCCGTCGCCGTTCGCCGGAAGTTGGTTTGGGAAATCAGCGGCCTTGAACCCCCAGCGCAGGTCCGCAAAATCGCAGCCAATCAGCCGACAACGGACTGCCTTGTCGGTGAGAAGCTGTGGCAGAACCTCTTCGACCGCTGAACACCTATCCCGATTTCGAACTTGCGGTCAGAGGCGCTGTCTGTTCCAGCCGAGGCAGAACCTCTTTCGCGATGATTTCAAGGTCGGAGAGCGCTTTGTCGTCTTCGACAGCAAGATTGAACGCGACGTGATGCACACCAAGCTGGCGAAGGGTCACAAGAGCGGCAAGCAATCCATTCGGCCCCGTCCGATACCCGAGATCGATGTCATCGAGACGATCGACGGGTGTATCGATGAGTTCGAGCGCCATGGCTTGACCCATTCCGCGGAATTCGCTGGTTGTGCGCTGCACGGCCCGATGCCACAGCGCGATCCGGTCCTTCTGTGCGACAAGCGGACGGTGATAGGTCATCCAGGCTTCGGCGTTTCTGGCGATCCATTCGAGCGACTGCGAGGATGAGCCGACTGCGATCAATGGAACGTGGCGGCCACTGCGTGGACGGATCTCAAATTGGTCCTCGTCTGTCTGCGAGCCAACGCGACCGTCGAGAGCGTCACTGAGGGCCGCCCAATTCTTTCGAAACAATTCTCGGCGGTCCTCGACATGGCGGCCAAATGCTGAAAATTCAGATGGGCGATCGCCGGAGCCGAGCCCAAGAACGAACCTGCCCGACGAGAGCACGTCGATCGAAAGAGCCGCCTTGGCGATATGCAGGGGATGGCGCAGCGGCAGGACGATCGAGCCGGTCGCCAAAGTGATCGATCGTGTAGACGCTGCGAGCGCACCAAGCAGAACCCAGGGATCGGAGTGGCCGATGGGATCGGGATAGGCCGAACTGTTCAAAGGGACATCTCGGACCCAGATGGCCGCAAAACCAAGCTCATCGGCGCGACGGACAAGCTCCATCTGAAGGCCGAAATCGATGTCCCGCCGTCGCCGCGCCTGCAAGGGAAGAATGATACCGATCGTCAGCTGTGAATCTTGGAAGAGCATCAACCGTTTCCCGCGTTGCCTGACTGCACGTGGGTGATCTGCGCGAGGTTTGCAATAGCGGAAAATGCTGTCGCTGGTGCTACCAGAGGGCGACCGGCGCGCTTGCCAAAAACTGGTCGAGAGCAAAAGCAAGCGCGGGGGCAGCTGCCACGATCTCCTCGCGGGCCGCAAAAATGAGCAGCCCCAGCATCGAGATTATCGATCCAGCTTCGATGAGCGACATGGGATTGCCGACAGATGTCAGAGATGCCGCGGGGAGAACGACATGTGGTCGCGCGGCTGTGGGGCTGTTGTCGTTTGCAGGATGAAAGAGACGGGTAGGGCGAGGATAGGCGACGCGGGATTTCTTGCATATTCCAGGGTAGGTTTCGCAGACTGAACTAGACATCGGATGTCCCTAACCGCATTGAAAATTCTAGAGTTAATTTGGGGTTCGGGCGGTCTTGCTTCAACTATACTCATAGATAGGGGCTGGCTCCGAATTGGGGGGCGGCCATCTGCCTTCGTTATGCGCTGGGTGCATAGGTGAGCTGTAGTCTGGACGCTACTCATTCTCGCAGCCTCATATTATATATTGGTCATCAAAGCGAACGAAGCGCCGCTGACTGGCAGCTGGTCGCTAGACCCACGGAAAGGGGACTAAAATGAGCATCGCACGCACTTTCAACAACTGGCGTAAGTACCGTCAAACCGTTAATGAACTTGGCCGTATGTCGAGCCGCGAGCTTAACGACCTCGGTATTGCACGTGGTGATATCCGCGAAGTTGCACGCGCCGCTATCGGCCGCTAAGACGGCATCCACGTGAACCAAAAAACGCGCTCGACCTTTCAAAGTCGGGCGCGTTTTTCGTTTGTCGAGCCATTCGTCTGACGCATAGTGCATGGCAGCCCTGCAAATATGTGCCTAGAAGAATGGCAAGGCTCAGCCTACATGTTGTTTTAACGAAGCGATGAAACTCCTCCCTCGTCGCTTCGTCCGAGACGCGGCTTACCTCCTCCCGAGCCAGCGTCAATGTGGCGGCATCCTCCTCCCGCCGCCACGCGTCATAAGAAGGCGTCTGCCGGATTTCCTCCCTCGGCAGGCGCCTTATTTTTTGCAAAAATTAACCGTCATCGCCTCGGCCATCCGGATCTGAATGGTCTCTTATGGCTCCGGTGGCGTTCCCTTACCAGTCAGATAGGTCGAGCCGGGCCCGATCTCACGATCAGAGATTTCTAAAGACTGTGCAAGCGACACCGGCAGCGCGTATGGTGCCGCAGAGCTTGGTCGCCTCTGCGCGTGTCTCCCGGCCGATTCTCGCTGCGTAGCGCGGCCGGTATCCGAAATTTCCACCTCTCTGCCGTACGATCACCGCGCGCTCCGCGTTCAGCGGGTCCGGAAGCTTTGCCACCGATATCGTGAAGAGCCTGTCTGCGACGGACGGATTGTAGTGGGCGGCAAGCTGTACGCCCCATGGCGCCCAGTCCGCCGATCCGGTCAGAACGGGCTCGTTCATCTGCCGCGTCTCGGCGAGCGCCACGCATGCCTCCCGGAACGGCATGCCGTCCCGCAGGTCGGGAGCGGCGGTCTCCGGAGGGCTATCCCGCCAGGTTTCCACGGTCCGGCCGGTAATTGCGAAAACATAATCGCGGGTCTCGATCGGCAGGCGGCCAGAGGAGAGAAAACGGTTGAGACCGGACTCCCCGGCATTATAGGCAGCGGCAGCAAGTCCGAGATTGCCGAAGCGAAGCCTGAGTTCGTCGAGATAACTGGAAGAGGCCTTCAGCGCCTGAACGACATCGAAGCTGTTTTCCAACGCTCTCAAACGAGCGGTACCCGGCATGAACTGCGCAATGCCTTCCGCACCCTTCGGGCTCACCGCTTCCGGGCGGAACAGACTTTCGCGCCAGATCAGGCGGGCGAAGAAGGTCGCGGGAATGTTATGGGCCGCTGCGAAATGATCCATGGCCGCACAGAGATCCGCATTGAAATAATCTTTTCGAATGCAGACTGTTTGTCCATCGCCACCGTCACCCCGATAAAGACAGGCCCCTTCGGGCGGCGACGGCTCGGCGGCGCCGGCGGCAGGCGCCATTGCAGCCCATGCAGCAGAAACCAGCACCGCCATTAAGCCTAGCCGCATCTCATCATCGCCAAACCTGCCCCGTGATATCGTGGCGGTTTTCAATCGAGACGGCAAGTTCCATTGCGACCGCGGGTTTATCCGCGATCGACGGAGTTCAATGCACAACCGTCAGGATCGCTATTCCGGCTTCGGCAGCGGCACGGCGAATGGCATCTTGCAACTCGCTGAGGTCGATCTGCCCTGTGATCGCATCGACGCAAGCCTTGACGGCCATGACATATTCCTCGCCGTCCTCAGACGGCCAGTCCGTTATCAAGACTTCGGCGATGTCTCTCAGTGTCCTGACGACCCTGTATTTTTCCCGGCCACCCAGCATCAGTACCAGAGGGGGGATGCGTTCGTATGTGTTCCATTCCATTACACTTGGTCTCCCCAACGCATGGATATTAGTAACGTTGCAAGAACCATACCGATTGGCTGTGAAGTTCGTGTATCGGGGACAACTGCACGGTTGCGGGTCGATTTTCCGTTCCCGGCAGCATTAAAATGGAGGCGCTAACTCATGTTTTTTGTTGCGCATTGCCCTCGTCTTCACTAGAGAAAGACTATCATTGGCCTGGATGTGCCCCGGCCACGTAAGCGTTAACGTCACTCAACGCGTATGATCGAACGGCTTTGCGGCTTCGATCTGCGCGACTGTGTCCTGCGGATCGTTTCCCGAAGCCCCGGAAGGACATGATGGATAACCAGCAATCCACGAACCAGCAACTCCCCGCGCCCACCGTCGAACGGATCCGCCATGAGTTGCGCCGCCGCTCGCTCACGGTTGAAAGCATCAGCGATATTACGCCCGGCATGCGACGGATCGTGCTGAAAGGCGACGGTCTGGCCGACTTCACCAGCCTAGCACCGGACGACCATATCAAGGTCATTGTGCCCGGCGTCGATGGTGCGGAAGAGCGTCGCGACTACACTCCACGCCGCTTCGACAATGCAGCCCGCAGCCTGACCATCGACTTCGCCTTGCATGAGGCCGGGCCGGTGACGCAATGGGCGATCGATGCCCGGCCCGGTACGCCGCTCGAAATCGGCGGGCCGCGCGGTTCGGCAGTGGTCTCCGGCGGCGTGAAGAGATGGCTTCTGATCGGCGATGAGACGGCACTCCCCGCCATCGGCCGGCGCATTGAAGAGAGCTCGGCGAATACGATCATCACTGCGATAGCCGCCATCGCCGACCACAATGAAGAGCAATCTTTCGAGACTGCTGCGACCCTCGAGACGCGCTGGGTCTATCGTCCTTTATCTGATACGACGAATGCCGAGCCGCTCATTGCTGCTTTGGCGGGGATCGATATCATCGCTCAGACATTCGTCTGGGTCGCAGCCGAGGCATCAGTGGTACGGGCAATTCGTGCCTATCTCGTCGAGGAGCGTAACTATCCGCTGAGCTGGATCAAGGCATCAGGTTACTGGGTCAAGGGTAAGGCGGATACGACCGAAAAGTTTGAATAACCCGAGATATGGCTGAGGCTTTCAATACATCCTTCCAGATCGCTCCCGCCAATCGGCCGGAGCGATCTAACAATGCTTATCCACATGGGCTGCTCGCCATTTCATCTGTTCCGAGCCACGTCGTGGAACCTCCCTCAAATCCCAGTGTTTCTCCGAAAAGGAGATGTGTCACGGGTGCCAGCGGCACCAACGCCAGAGCGCGCACCAGCGACACTGCGATGGGAGGATGCGATGGCCAGAGACAGAGAAGAAGCAATTCGTCAACGCGCCTATGAAATCTGGGAGCAGGAGGGACGCCCGGAAGGGGCCGCACTCAGACACTGGCTGCAGGCGTCCGACGAACTCAGCGAGGACGATGAGCATGAGACGATGCAGGAGCTGATCGACGAAGATGATCGCGATGATGCCGCTCTTCTGCAAGGCGCCGGCGAAAGCGGCGATATTCATACGCGCCGCCGGAGGGTTTCCGGAGCAACCCCGCACATATCGAGTCGCGCATAAGTAGATTACTTCTCTGACCGTTCAAGCAGAATACGAGCTTCCTCGAAACGACGCTTTCGGTCACCATCATCTTCATTTGGCGAATAACAGGTGTTCGACACGCAGAAGCGGGTGAGGTGATGTGGTTTGTCGACCTTGTCGAATTCGCATTCGAAAGTGTCCGTCATATCGCCAGGCGCAGTCCCGGCTCGTGTCGAATAGGTCATCCGAACGCCCGGGGGCTTGAGCTCCGGAAAGGACTGCACGGTGCCGATTGCAAGCTGATCGCTCATGAAGAAGCCTTTGGCGACTGATTGACATGTCGCTTCGAGATTCGGCGACTGTGCGAAAGCTGCAGCTGGAAACCAGATAATGCCGAATAATACTAAATATTTACGCAAGAGCGTTGCCTCCTGATGCCGTTCAGAATGAGGTAGAGCCGATCCGGCAAAAGCAAATAGGGCCTCAGGCAGCTCCGGAAAAATCTTCCGACAATAGGCTCAGCAATTCGTTGCGATCCCGCACGCCGAATTCGAACCAATCGACGAGCGCTTTTGCCTTTGTCATTCCGAGGTCACTGTCACGGCGACAGTGCGCGGCTAGGCACCATTCCCGGTGGATGCCATCGAGAAAGTTCATCGCTTCCGACGTCAGAGCTTCCTTTGGCCAAACCGTTCGCGTCATCATGCGCTCCCTGTGCGGCCCCACATTAAATGACCTATGGTTGAGTGCAATGGCGAGAATGCAACACCGAGGGATTAGTTGTCGTCGGTCGATACGTCGTTACGCGGCAAAAAGGCGGCAGATGTCTACCTGCCGCCAGTATTGTCGTTGGTGGTGCAAGGCAATCAGCCTTCCAACCACTTCACCTGTTCGGGCGTCAGCTGGATATCCAGCGCCGAAAGGCTGTCTTCCAGTTCGGCGATCGTACGCGGCCCGATCAGCGGGATGACAGGGAAGGGCTGGGCGATGACATAGGCAAGCGCGATGTGGATCGGATGCCGACCGAGCTGCTTTGCAAGCTCGATCGCTCGGTCACGCCGCTCGAAGTTGCGATCGGAATACCAGCAGCGTACGATCTCCTCGTCGTCACGCTTGTCGCGGCCGGCCCGGTCTGTGAAGAAACCGCGGCCCTGGCTCGACCAGGCGAAGTTCGGGATTTGCTTCTCGTTCAGCCATTTCTTCCAGTCATCATCAGAGGCGGCAACGCAGCCGGCCCAGATGGGATCCAGCATCTCGGCGAGTGAGAAGTTGTTGGAAAGCGCGCCGGGCGCTGACTTGCCATTCTTCTTCGCATAGGCAATCGCCTCGTCGAAACGCTCGCGCGTCCAATTCGAGCCACCGAAGATGCCGCGGATGCGGCCGCGTTTGACCTCCGCATCCATGGCATCGACGAATTCGCCGACCGGCACATCGGTATTGTCGCGATGCATGAAGTAGATATCGACATAGTCGGTCTTCAGGCGGTTGAGCGACTGATCGAGCTGCTTGCCGATAACATCGGGATAGCAGAGCGGCGAATGGGCGCCCTTGCCGATCAGAACGATCTCTTCGCGCGGCACTTTGCGGCTCGTGTGCCAGTCGCCGAATATGCTCTCCGTCTTGCCGCCGCCATAGACGAAGGCGGTGTCGAAGACATTGCCGCCCGCTTCGTAGAAGGTATCGAGGGTCAGGGAGGCGGACGCGAAATTCGGGAAGAATTCGAAGCCGAGGGTGACGACCGAAGCTGGCTTGGAAATCCCGGGGATCTGGCGCTGCGGAATGGAATTGCCGCGCCGGACAGTCCCGCCTGCGATGTTCAGCGTGCGTTTGGCGGCTTTCTCGACACCATATTCGAGGCCAACCGAAGCGCGCCACTGGTCGAGCACTTTAAGGTTGTTGATCGAATCCGCCCAGCTCATCCCGGGCGCGCGGAACTCCTTCTCGCCGGCGCGGATCGCGTCACCCGCCGCATCCGCCTCGAAGGAGTAGAGCCAGCGATCCTCCTTGACCTCGACGGTCTGCTGCTCGTTATTCTTGAAGATCTCGATCTTGCCAACGCCGCCCTTATGGCCGGACGCGAACCAGAAATCCTTGACTTCGATACGGCCCTGCGAACCGATGATGCGCAAGACATTGTCCTGCTGCGCCATGATCGAGCACGAGACTTCGGCGATGATCTCGTTCGGGAATTTCAGTACGGCTGACGCCCATTCATCGACACCGGACTGGCCGAGATGCGCGACGCCAGCGACATTTTCCGGCTCCAGGAAAGGCTTTCCGGCGGCCGCGCCGGCAAGCAGGCGGGCCATGGAGACCGGATAACCGCCGACATCCAGAATACCGCCGCCGGCGGTGTCATTGGCGAACAGGCGGTGTTCCGGTTTGTATGTGCCCATGCTGAAGCCGAACGAGGAGCGGATGATGCGGATTTCATCGATCGTGCCGCTCTTGATAAGCTCGATCAGCTTTTCGGTCTGCGGATGCACGCGATACATGAAGGCTTCGCCGGCAAAGACACCAGCCTTTTTGGCCTCGTAGTAGATTGCCTCCGCGTCATAGGCGGAAAGCGCAATCGGCTTTTCGACCAGCACATGCTTGCCGGCGCGGATCGCCTTGATGGCCCATTCGGCGTGACCGGTGTGGGGCGTGGCGATATAGATCGCATCGACATCCGTGTCGGTCAGAAGCGCTTCATAGCCGTTGACAATACGCGCGCCCGGAAAACCGTCTGCGAGTCCCGGCCTGTCGGGGTTGCGCGTGGCAATTGCGACGAGCTTGCCGGTGCGTGAATGCGCGACGCCATCTGCAAAGGTGCGGGCGATGGTGCCGGGGCCGATGATGCCCCAGCGGATTGGATTATCTGAAGTCATGACTGTCCTCTTTCGTCTTTCGGTCTTGGGATGGTTAGCGGAGCCGCTTGCCTGCGGCATCGAACAGGAAGAGGCGGGCGGCGGGCAGAGAGACTGCCAGTGTCTCGGTCTTGCCGAGGCTGCGGGATTCTGGACGCTCGATGATGAGCTGCTCACCGCCGAAATTGGCGTAGATGTAACTGGTATTGCCAAGATGCTCGGCAACATCGACGGCAACCGTCATATCCGCCGCGCCTTGACCCGCCTCGTCGAAATGCTCGGGCCGGATTCCCAGCGTAATCTCCGTGCCTGGCCTTATGGACCGGTCGGCGAGCGGAACCTCCAGCCGAACTGTCTTGTCGCCGGCAAGTATGATTGATGCCTTGCCTGCCTGCACACCGGCCACCTCGGCCTTGAGGAAATTCATTTTCGGCGAACCGACGAAGCCGGCGACGAACTGGTTGGCCGGATCGTCGTAAAGGTCGAGCGGCGCGCCGATCTGCTCGATATTGCCGGCCCGCAGAACAACGATCTTGTCGGCGAGAGTCATCGCCTCCGTCTGGTCGTGGGTGACATAGATCATTGTCGTGCCGAGCTGCTTGTGCAGTCGGGAGATCTCGACGCGCATCTGCACGCGCAATTCGGCGTCGAGGTTCGAGAGCGGCTCGTCGAACAGGAAAACCTGCGGTTCGCGTACGATCGCGCGACCAATTGCGACGCGCTGGCGCTGGCCGCCGGACAGCTGTTTCGGCCGCCGTTTCATCAGTTCGGTGATCTGCAGGATCTCGGCGACATGGCGCACGCGCCGCTCGGTATCGGCCCTTGGATTGCCGTTCATCCGCAGGCCGAAGCTCAAGTTCTCCTCGACAGTCAGATGCGGATAGAGTGCGTAGGACTGAAAGACCATGGCGATGCCGCGATCAGCCGGCTCGACATCGTTGACGACGCGCCCGGCAATCTTCAACTCGCCGCCGGTGATATCTTCAAGCCCCGCAATCATGCGCAGGAGGGTAGACTTGCCGCAGCCGGAGGGGCCGACGAAGACGACGAACTCGCCATCTTTCACTTCCAGGTTGGCACCGTGGATGATTTCGAACGCGCCATAGCGTTTGACGATATTGTTGAGTGAAAGCTCTGCCATGGGCTCCCCGATTATTTGATTGCGCCGGCCGCAATGCCGGCGATGAAGTGACGTTGCAGAAGCACGAAGACCACGAGGATCGGTGCCGTCAAAAGCACGGCACCGGCCATGATGCCGCCCCAGGAAACCTTGGTGAGGCCGATCAGGACGCCGAGCGCCACCGGAGCCGTCATCATGCCTGGCTTCGAATTGATGAGCAGCGGCCAGAGGTAATTGTTCCAGGAGGCGAGGAAGAGGATGATCGCCAGAGCCGCCATGGTCGGTCGGGCGAGCGGCAACGCTATGCGTAAAAAGATCTGCCGTTCCTTGACGCCCTCGACGCGGGCCGCATCGAAAAGATCGTTCGGCATCATCGAGAAAGACTGCCGCATGAACAGCACCCCGAGCGAATTGAAGAGCGGCGGCACAATGAGCGCAACCCAGGTGTTGGCGAGCTTGAATTCGCGTGCCACCATGATGAATTGCGGAATGACGACGACGAAATAGGGCAAGGTGATGGTGCCGAGGATGATGGCGATGACAAGCGACCGACCGACGAAACGGTAGCGAGCGAGTGCCCAGCCGGCCATAGACGTCAGGAACACAGACAGGATGGTATAGATCGTGGCGACGACGATCGAGATCACCATCGCGCCGATGAAGTTCGTGTCCGCCTGGAGGTTCTGGAAGTTCGCGACGAAGTTGGTCGAGGGCCAGAGCACGATCTGCGGGCTGAAAATGCCGTAATCGGGCATAGTCGAGAAGACGAACATCATCCAGAGCGGAAAGAGCCAGATGATCGCGAGCGGCAGCAGGAAGGCATGCAGGGCGATCTGACGGATGAGAAGGGATTGCGACTTGGATCTCATTTCGGTTCCCTCCCGACCCAAAGGTTGAGCAGCGAGATCGCGACTGCGAGCGCCGCCATCGTGTAGGCGATCGCCGAGGCATAACCGAAGTTCAGCGACGTAAAGCCCTGACGATAGAGCAGAAGACCAAGTGTCTCCGTGCCGCCACCCGGTCCACCGCGGTTGGTAATCAGGAAGGGCTCGGCAAAGAGCTGCATCGTGCCGATGACGGAGAGAACCACGCAAAAGAGGATGATAGGCTTCAGGAGCGGCAGGGTGATGTGGAAGAACTGCTGCAGCTTGCTGACGCGGTCGAGCGTTGCCGCCTCATAGACGTCCTCAGGGATCGATTGTAGGCCGGCCAGGATGATGATCGCGTTGTAACCCGCCCATCGCCAGGTGACCGCGATGATAATGACGACCATGGCCGCGTTGGCATTGTCGAACCAGGAGACGGGTGCAAGACCGACCGCGCCGATCAGCTTGTTGATGATGCCGAAATCGAGATTGAACATCAGCCGGAAGACGGCCGCATAAGCGACTTCACCAACGACGACAGGCGCGAAGAAAGCGAAGCGGAACAGGGCACGCGCTTTGAGAAGCGGTGAATTCAAGAGAACCGCCATGACGGTCGCAAGCGCGATCATGACCGGTACCTGGATGACCAGGATGAGGAGCGTGTTATAGAGCGCGTTGTAAAAAGCCGGATCGGCAAACAGGCGCCCCCAATTGGCCTGAAGGCTGAATTTCCACGGATTGATGCGCGTGTTCTGGAACGAGATCAGAAATGAATTGATGATCGGCCAGACCCAGAAGGCGGCAAAGACCAGAAGATAGGGCGCAAGGAACGCATAGGCGCTCCGGTTCCTGATCGGCATGTATCCTCCTTACTCAAACGAACGTGCCAACCGCCTCCCTCGGCAGGCGAGGCCGGGCGCTTGGCGCCCGGCTTGCCATTCATTGTGCGATCGGAAGACCGGTTGCCGAGGCAATCTGTTTGGCGGCATCGTCCAGAGCCGTTTTCGCATCGGGATAACCACCGGCGAGGAATTTCGTCTGCGTCGTCTTGAAGATGGCATCAGCATCAGTCTGGAAGGCCGTGCCGCGGCTTGGCACGATCTTCGGCAGAGTGGCGAGGATGTCGGCCCAGATCTTCTGGTTGGCCCAATAGGGCTGCGGCTCATTGACGAAGGGATCCTGAACGGCAGAAAGCAGTGACGGCACGAGGCCGAACGACTTCAGCATGGTGACCTGGCCCTCATTGGTAGTAAGCGCATAGGTCAGATATTTGAAGGCTGCTTCCTTGTTCTGCGAGTTGGCATTGATGGCGAGCGAAGAACCGCCGAGATTGGCCGCATGCGGGCTGTCTGCGCTCATACCGGGCATGGCGTAGACACCCCACTTGCCGGAGAGATCGGGCGAGCCGGACCGGATCGTGCCCTCGTACCAGCCGCCGTAGACCTGGCTTGCCACCTTGCCGGCAGTATTGGAGGAGATCTTCTCATCCCAGTTTGCCGCTGTCAGCGTGCCGGCATCCTTCATCGCCTTCACTTTTTCCAGTGTCTGGACGCAAGCTGGCTGGTTAATGGTGATCGACTGGCCATCGGTCGAGAAATAGCCGCAGCCCTGTTCGTTGGCGAGCATGCGGAACCATTCGCTATCGCCGTTGAAATCGGCCTGCCCCATCACGACGCCCGGATTGGCGGCCGAAACCTTCTTGCCGGCGGCAATGAAATCATCCCAGGTCACGATCGACTTCGGATCGACACCTGCCTTTTCATAATAGTCACGGCGATAGAAGACGGCGACAGGACCGGAGTCCCAAGGCATGGCGTAAGCGACATCGCCGACCTCAAGCTCAGTGCGCTTGAACTCGGGGAACTTCGCCTGCATGTCGCTGTTGTAGCCGAGTTCCTTCAGATTGGCGAAGCAATCCGGGAAGCGACTCCAGAAAATTTCCGCTTCGAAGTTCTCGATGGTGACGATATCGGGAAGGCCGTCGCCACCAGCGGCGCAGGCGGCAAGCGTCTTGTCGAAGACCTGTTGATTGCCGAGATCCTGGACATCGACCTTGATGTCGGGAAACTGCTTGTTGAAGCGTTCGATCGTCGATTTAAGAGCCGAAGCGGCGACGTTCCAGCTCCAGATGGTAAGCGTAGCGGACTGCGCATAAGCAGACCCGGATGCAAGCAGCACGAGCGCTGTTGTTGCCATGATGAGTTTAGAGCGCATGAAAATCCTCCCTTTTCAATTGCCGTCGCTGAGCGAACGTGACTAATCTAGCGCGGCGGGAATGGCTGTCTCATAAAAAGGGAATATGGAATTGGCGGAAAGTAAGGTCGTCGGCAAACCTGTTTACCAGCCTGGTGCGAGCACCATTGAGGGCATGCCGATGGCGCTTCAGATGTTTTATGCCCATCCGCCTGTCATGGCGATGCCGCACTGGCACGCCCAGGTCGAGGTCAATTATATCATGCGCGGCAGCGTCCATTACCGGATGAACGGCCATGATATTGCGCTTAGAGCCGGTCAGATGTGCCTCTTCTGGGGCGGGCAGCCGCATCAGATGGATGAGTCCTCGGATGATTCCCTCTATGCCGGTGCGCATCTGCCGCTCGTCTATTTTTTTAGGATGCGCCTGCCCCCGACGATAGGCACGCGTCTGATGAAGGGAGAGATACTGCTGACATCGGCAACCGATGCGGCGGACGAGGCGAATTTCCCTCGCTGGTATGACTATGCGAAATCCAACGATCCGAGGAAGACGCAGCATGCCGTTGATGAATTGCTTCTGCGCATCGAGCGGATTGCTTTGGAATCATATCTCCTGGTTCCCGGTACCCGCGCCGAAGAGCTTGAGCAGTCCAATTCGCAGCTTTCCCGCAGCGTCGCGCGCATGTGCGATTTCATTGCCAGCAATTTCCTGCAGGACATCGATACGGTCGAAATCGCCCGCGCCGTCGATCTTCATCCCAAGTACGCCATGAACCTTTTCAAGAAGACGACGGGCATGACGATCAGCAAATACATCAATCTGCTGCGGCTTTCACACGCCCAGGCGCAACTGATGGGCGAGGGCTCGAACGTGCTGCAGATCGCGATGGACAGCGGCTTCGGCTCGATCAGCGCCTTCAACAAATCCTTCCGCAGCATTGCCGGTATGTCGCCATCCGATTTCCGACGGGATATGCGCTCTGTGATCGGCAGTATCACCGCTCTCGGTTGAGGCGTGTAATTTGCAGTCGCAAGCAAGGATGGAGCAACCCCCTTACACTCGTGCGCGACGCGAAATCTGGCAAGGCTGTCCAATGGAAAAGAGATGCCTTATAAAGAGCGTATTGAAGATGAGGTCTTTCTGCGGCGGAACAAGACCCTTGCTTGAGCTCTAGCAATGTCATCGGTTGTCGGAAGGGACTTCAAATGACTGCTACCCAGGATGCCTTTCGTGTGCGCATCACCGGCGGAGTGCAAGGCGTTGGCTATCGCGCCTGGACCCGCGGACAGGCGCTCCAGCTCGGCTTGGCGGGTTGGGTAAGGAATGAAGCCGACGGTTCGGTCAGCGCTTTGATCATCGGATCCCAAGGCGCCACCGGCTCAATGCTGGAGCGTTTCTGGAGCGGCCCTGCCGGCTCTTCCGTGTCGGACGTGAAAGCGGAGGAGGCAAATCTCGACGAGGTTCCGAACGACTTCCGCATCGTCCGATAGAGATCAGGAGAACCTGTGTTCTTTACCTGCAAGCGGCGAGGCGAATTGTATTTCTCCAACTGTCACCGACCGGTCGCCGTCCGTACGCACGACAAGCGTCTGCAGGTCTGGCACATCGAGATAAACCACCGTATCGGCGCCAAGCCGCTCAATGTGGCGGACTTTGCCCTGCCATTTTCCTTCGGTGGATGAAAGGACGATGTGCTCGGGTCGGATGCCATAGGTCTTGCAGCCTTCCTTCGCAGCAATCTCACCCTCAAACAGATTCATCTTCGGCGAGCCGATAAAGCCTGCAACGAAGGGGCTTGCGGGATTGTTATAGAGCGCCATCGGCGTTCCGATCTGCTCGATCTGACCGCCGTTCAGAACGACGATCCTGTCCGCCATCGTCATAGCTTCGACCTGATCGTGGGTGACGTAGATCATGGTGGCACCAAGCTTGGCATGAAGCTCCGTCAGCTCGATCCGCATTTGCGAGCGCAGCGATGCATCAAGGTTCGACAGCGGTTCGTCGAAAAGGAACACCTTGGGATTGCGGATGATCGCGCGGCCGATCGCGACGCGCTGGCGCTGGCCACCCGAGAGTGCCTTCGGCTTGCGATCGAGCAGATGAGAGAGCTGTAAGATCTCGGCGGTCTGCTTCACCCTTTCGGTGATTTCTGCCTTGGGTCGTCGGGCAAGCGACAGGCCGAAGCCGATGTTTTCTGCGACGGTCAAATGCGGATAAAGCGCGTAGGACTGGAAGACCATGGCGATACCGCGCTCGGATGGTTCAGCATCGGTGACATCCTTGCCGTCGATGAAGACCTGCCCTGACGTCGTCGTCTCCAGTCCGGAGATGATGCGCAGAAGGGTCGATTTTCCGCAACCGGACGGACCGACGAAGACACAGAATTCACCGGCATCGACGGTAAGATCGACACCCTTCATCACCTCCAGGCTGCCGAAGCTCTTGCGGACACTTTCGAGAACAACTGATGTCATGGCTTATCCCTTGACTGCACCGGCGGTCATGCCTGCAACGATCTGCCGGTTGAAGAAGATGAAGACGATCAGGGGCGGAATGGTCACCAGAAGTATGTTCATGAAGAGCAGATTGAACTGGGTCTGGAATTGTCCCTGAAAATTATAGAGCGTTAGCTGCACGGTGACGTTTTCCCGGCCCGGCAGATAGTAGAGCGGGTTGGTGAAATCGTTGAAGATGGCGATCGACTGGACGACGATGACCGTCACGGTGACCGGCTTCAGAAGCGGCAGGATGACCCGAAAGAAGATCTGGAATGGCTTTGCTCCATCGATGATAGCAGCCTCGTCGAGATCCCGCGGGATGGTCGCAATGAAACTGCGAAACAACAGAACGGTGAAGCCGAGGCCATAAGCGACCTGGATCAGCACCATGCCCGACAACGTCTTGAAGAGGGCGAGCATTTGCAGCACCCAGATGGTCGGCACCACGGCCGGCGGGATCATCAGGCCGGCAAGCACGCAGCCATAGATGACCGTATTCCAACGTGACGGGCGGCGCTGCAGCACATAGCCCACCATGGCGCCGAACAGCACCAGCAGCGTAACGGCAGCGACTGTGATGACGGTCGAATTGAAATAGGCGAGCAGCAGCATATAGTTGCGGGTCTGCACGACCTCCATGAAATTCTGCCAGAGCTGCCACTCGACCGGCCAGCTGAACTTCAGTGTTGCAGCGTCCTGTTTCGTCTTGGCGGCGGTGATGAAGATGAACAGGAAGGGCATGACGAAGATCACGCCGCAGGCGGCTAAAGCCGCAATCCCGGTATAGAGCTGGCGGCGGCTCATAGGTCCACCTCCTTGCGGTTGAACCAGGCCGTCAGCGGCAGGATGATGAGGCCGATGAGCAGGAAGAGGATCACATTGCCGGCGGTCGACAGGCCGTAAAAGCCTGCCTGGTATTGCTTGTAGATGACGCTCGCGAGCACATCCGACGAAAAGCCGGGACCGCCGCGAGTCATTGCCCAGACGAGGTCGAAACTTCTGAGCCCGCCGATCAGCGAGAGCGTCACGACGGTAACGGTCGCGGGTCTGACCAGCGGAACCGTGACGCGAAAGAACATCTGGCGGCGGGTCGCGCCATCGATGCGGGCGGCCTCATAATAGTCCGGGCTGATCGAGGCGAGACCGGCAATATAGATCACGGTTGCAAGTCCGATGCCCTTCCAGAGGTCGACGAAGACAATGGAATAGAGTGCAAGAGCCGGGTCGGTCAGCCAGCCGGGGCCGTGGATACCAATGGCGGCGAGCACGACGTTGATCAGCCCGCGGGTCGGATGCATGAGCACCGAGAAGGTGATACCGACGCCAATCGTCGAGACGAGCACGGGAAAGAAGATCACGGTTCGAAGCAGGCCTTGCCCCCAGAGGCCGGAGGTCAGCAATACGGCGAGCAGCAGACCGAGCACGGTTTTGGTGCCCGAGGTCAGGACGGCATAAATGATCGTATTGATCAGGCCCTGGATCAGAAAGGGCTCACGGAAGAACTGTCGATAGTTTTCCAGGCCGATGAACTGCGTGCTGAACAAATCCCAGCGCGTTAGGCTGAACCAGAAGGATGCGATCGTCGGGGCCAGAAAGAGGACGGTGAACACCACCGCCGCCGGCAGCACGAACCAGTAGGGATAGGGGGACTTGCGTCTTGTCATACGGACACCTTGAGGCGTCCCCCATCCAGGCCGATGAGCCTGGATGGGGGATCGGCTGGGAGGTTACCAGTTCGGCAGGCCAAGCTGCTTGGCTTGCTTCTCGACATCCTGGTCGTAGAGGGCAGCGGCGTCCTTGGCAGAGCGGATGCCAGTCCCGACCTCGACTGTAATCTGCTCGAGCGCCGGTCCCTTGACGGGCGAGAGGAATTCGAGCGCCGGACCATTGCGTCCCGCCGTCTCGAAATAGGGAAACATATCGGAAACGGCCGGTGGAATATCCTTCGGCAGTTCGCAGCCCTTGACGAGATAGGGACCGGAGGGCACGGCCTTCGCCATTAGGTCGCAGGCTTCCTTGGAGCCGACGAAATCGAGAAATTTTTTGGCTTCCTCGACATTTGCGGACTTTGCGGAAACGTAGAGTGCCGAGGGCATCCAGACCGTCAGGCCGTTCTTGCCGGCGTCGGTTCCTGGCTGGGCGAAGAAGCCGAGATCCTTGAGATTGTCAGGGAAATTCTGTTGGACGTTGCCGATGCCGAAGGTGAGGTTCGGATAGTGCGCTGCTTCGCCGGTGGCGACCATGCGCATGCCGTCGTCAAAGGTCGCGGCGCCAAAGTCTGCATTGAGGTAACCGCCCTTCGCCACCTCCTCCAGATGTTCGAAGCCCCGCAGTGCGGCCGGCGTATTGGCATATTTGACCTTGTTGGCCGTGTAGTCGTCCGCGAACGTCGGAACCTCCGACTGCACGTTGTAGAAATCGGCCAGGACGAAGAGCTGCGAGGTCCAGGTCGTCCCATAGGTCTGTGCCACAGCGACCTTGCCGGCGGCCTTGATTTTCTCGTTGTTGCTCATGAACTCCGCCCAGGTCTTTGGGGGCGTGAGGCCGAGATCAGCGTAGATCTTTCTGTTATAGAAGATGCCGCCGCCCATGGCCGGACCGAAGGGAATGCCGCGGACATGGCCATCGGGGCTGGTGACGACCTTCTTGAACGTGTCGAGAATACCCGCCTCCGAGGGAAGGTCGGTAAGGTCTGCTATCGTTTCCTGCGGCTTCAACGCCTGGAAGAGCGAGCCGCTATTGTATTGAAAGACATCGGCCATCTCGCCGGTTGCGAGCCGGGTCTTGATGATGTTGTCGCCCTCCGAGCCGCCGGCGCGCTGCTCGACGTCAAAGGTGACATCAGGATGCTTTTCCATATAGGCCTTGGAAACGGCATCGAACGAGGCAATGGATTCCGGATTGGTGTCAATCAGCACGCTGAGGGTCACATCCGCATGTGCCACTCCAGCGGCAAGAGCCATGATGCTGGCTGCAAGGATGCTGCACTTCGTCATTCGCATAGTCATTTCCTCCTCTTGAAGACCGGAATGCGCTGGCTGGCCTGCCGCAGATCAGTGATCCGCGGGAAACCGCATCAGATGGAAAATGTAACTTTATGCTCCCCCGCGCCGAGATTGATCTCCTGACCTTGCTCGACCGTTTCCCCATTCGCTTTCAGTGCCTTACGGATGCCTCTGCCCTGCAGGCGTGCAGTAACGCCCTGCGGCAGCACCAGACGGCACGTGACGGAACCCTCCTCCAGGGTCCATCCGGCCTCGATGCGGCCAAAGCGCGTGTCATGCCAGGCGGAAACCGGCGAGAGAGCGGGCAGGATTGCAGGATCGAAGACGATCTCCTCGAAGCCAGGCTTGTCTTCCTGCGGTTTGATCCCGGCCACGTCTTCGAAAAGCCACTGGCAGACGGCGCCATAGGCGTAGTGATTGTAGCTGTTCATGTCCGGATCGTAGATCGTGCCGTCTTCGGCAAGTGCATCCCATCGCTCCCAGATCGATGTCGCGCCGCGCTCGACCTGATAGAGCCAACCAGGAACCTTGCGGTTGAGGAACATCTTTTCAGCAAGGTCCAGCATGCCAAGCCGGGTCAACGCCGGCAAAAGGGCAGGGGTGCCGATGAAGCCAGTACCGATGACGCCGTCGGTTTCTTCTGCCACCCTGCGGAAATAGCTGCGAGCGGCCGCCTCATATTCCGGCGGAACGAGACCGTGGAGAAACGCCAGAGACCAGGAGGTCTGGTCGTTGTGGGCAATGCGGCCGGAGGGCGCAAAGAACTCGTGCTTGAACGCCGACTTGATCTCATCAGCGCGCCTTTCGAGCCGTGTCGCTTCGACCGTCTCGCCAAGAATACGGGCGATCTTCGCCGTCAGCTGCGCGGAGATGAAGTGGTAGAGGGTCGCGGCGCAATCGTCTGCCACCGTCGGACGCGGCTTCCGGTTGTCGCCGACCGGCTGAAGCCAGTCGCCGAAAGTGAAGCCCTGCGCGCCCCAGACGGCAGGTGGGCGGATGATCGGGCCATTCGAGATGCCCCAGAGATAATCGAGCCAGCGCAGCATGGCTGGGAAACATTCCTCCAATACGGCGGTGTCGCCATAGTGCAGGTAGAGCTGCCAGGGGATGATGACGATCGCATCGCCCCAGCCGGTCGAGCCCGCCCAGTCGCCGCGACCATTGATCGGGTGCAAGCGCGTCGGATCGGGGGAAAAATGCGAGACTGCGCCATCGGCACGCTGGTCGTGGATTACATCGCGAAGATATTTTCTGAGGAAGGACTGGCTGTCTGCAAGCCAACAGGCTGTTCCGGCAAAGACTTGGGCATCACCGGTCCAGCCGAGGCGCTCATCGCGCTGCGGGCAATCGGTCGGCACTTCGATGAAGTTGGAACGCTGCGACCAGATGGTGTTGTCGACCAGCTTGTTGACAGCGGCAACGCCTGAGGTAAAGCCGCCGGCAGCGACAGGCACCGAAGTCACCGGCACCATGGTGACGGCCAGCAGTTCAGCCTGCCCGGTTACGCTGACGCGCGCATAGCGGAAGCCCATGAAGGTGAAGAGAGGCGCGTATTCTTCCTCGCCGTGTCCGGAGAGCGTGTAGACCAGTTCGGCGCGTGCGCTGCGGTAATTGCGGTTGTCGAAGAAGCGATCTGCGCCGAGCACTTCGGAATGCTCGACGCGCACCTGCGCACCGGCTGCACCCTTGAGGCGCAGGCGGATATAGGCGCCGGCGTTCTGGCCGAAATCATAGAGAATCCGGCCATCGGCTTCCGTCCAGCTATCGATGGGCGGGAGGCCATCCATTTCCTTGACCGCACCGGTCTCGTGCGGAATGAGCAAAGCCTTGTCGAAGGCAATGACGTCGACGCCGTGGCTATCTTGCGGATGGATACGAGCATCGTAATCCTCGCCATAGTAGATGCCATTGCGGGTGACTGGCGTGTAGCCACTCTTCCAGCTGCCATCCGTCTTCAGCAGACGCTCGCCGCCGGCCTGCAATTCCGCAATTACCGCTACCCGGTCGCCCCAGCAATTGATGATCGGATTGGAAGCCCACATAAGCTGGCTGCGATACCAGCCGTCACCCAGCCAGATCTCGATCCGATTGCCACCGGGCTGCAGGAGCTTTGCAACCTCATAGGTTTGATAGGCAATCCGGTCGTCGTAGCAGGTCCAACCTGGTGTCAGGAGGTCTCCGCCCACACGATTTCCGTTGATGAAGGCGCGATAGAGGCCGAGCGCCGAAATGCGCAGCGTTGCCTCCGCGGGGACGGCATCAAGCGCGAATTCGCGCGATACAAACGTGCCGGCCGTTGCCTGGCCGCCGTCGCAGGACGGGCCGATCATCGATGCAGTAAATTGGAAAGCAGAACCGGCAAACCCGTCTTCCCCGGCGATGCCGTGGGCCGAAACTGTCTTCATCTGGAACCTCCCTCCACCACCAATTCCTCCGGTGGCTGCTCCGTGTGTATCGTTCTATGTATATCATTCTACACTATCGATTGCCGCGCAAGAGCTTTTGTGCCTATAATTTCTCGACACTTGAGAGTGAGGCAATTTGGAATGAAAAATCAGGCCGTTAACGCGACGAGGGACAGGGTCACGATCCGCGATGTGGCGCAGGATGCCGGCGTCTCCGTCGCAGCGGTATCGAAAGTCTTGCGCAATGCCTACGGCGTCAGCGAAATCCTGCGAACGAAGGTCGAGACCTCGATCGAGAAGCTGAATTACCGGCCTTCGGTCGCAGCGCGCGCCATGCGCGGCCGCACGCAAACCGTCGGCGTCTTGGTGATCGAATTGTCGAACCCGTTCCTGGCGGGCGTCATTGAGGAGGCGAATGCTACCTTGGCGGAAAGCAGCTTCAAGGCGCTGATTGGTATCGGCCGCTCCACAAGTCCGATTGAAGCGTCGATGATCGAATCGATGATCGATAACCGTATGGATGGCGTGCTGATCATCGCGCCGCGCATTTCGGGCAAGGTGCTGGAGCGCTATGCCCGTCAGATTCCGATCGTCGTGATTGCCCATCACGAGCCGCATGCCCAGACTTATGACACGGTCAATTCCGATGACCGCAGGGGCGCCCAACTGGCGGTCGAATCAGCATTACGGTCCGGCTATAGGGATATTGCGATGCTCGGCTATGATCTTGCCGATTCGCCGCCGACCATCGTCGCGCTTCAGCGCGAGAAGGGCTATCTGGACGGCGTGAAGGCCGCAGGGCTGGAGGCTCGGATCATCCGCTTGCCATTGGTCGGTGCTGACCGCCGCGCTGCGATCAATGATTTCCTGGCCTTAAAAGATCGTCCGCGTGCGGTTTTCGTCTGGTCCGATCTCGATGCGGTGCCGCTCATCAATGCCGCCCGCATGAGCGGCATACGGGTTCCGGAGGATCTTGCGATTATCGGCTACGACAATTCGCCGATGGCAGCCATCCCACTTGTCGGTCTCACCAGTGTGGACCAGAACGCTGCGGAACTCGGCAGAACCGCTGCCGAGATGCTGCTCGGTCGCATCGATGGCCGAGAGGAGGCCCGGCATCTGCTGGTCGAGCCGCATGTCGAAATGCGCGGAAGCACGTGAGGGGGGAGGCGGACTTCCGGAAGCCACGGATTATGCCGCGGCAAAGAAGGCCCGCAGCACGTCTTTGCGTTTTATGATATCGGCAACGCTATACCGATCGAAGACGCCGATAAAAGCGGCCGTCGCCTCTTGCAGAATGGGCGGCATGCCGCAGCCGCCCCTGATGGAGCAGGAAGAGCACTCAAGAATATCGTCCAGGCTTTCGGTATGTCGGAGCAGATCGCCGAGATTGATGGAGGCCGCGGGACGGCCGAGCCGGATTCCGCCATTTCTACCCCTGATCGATTCCACGAAGCCGGCTCTCGCCAGATCCTGAACCACCTTCATCAGATGGTTCTGGGAGATCTCATAGGCTTCTGCGACCTCCTTGATCGAACAGATTTCTGCCTCCTGTGATCCGAGGTAAATCATCGTGCGGATCGCATAGTCGGTGTACAGTGTGAGCTTCATCGCACCTGCGTCAAAACGCCCGAAAGAAAATGATGCATTGCAATAGCATCTTTTATTGGCTCCGTATACATGCATTCTAGATGCATGATTACGGAGCGATACGATGCATGCGGCCAAGTTGAAAGAGAGCCAGATCCTCCCGGTGCTGGAGCGATTTTACGAGAAAGTTCGTCGCGATCCGATGCTTGGCCCGGTTTTCGCTGTGGTCGCGGATTGGCCGGAACATTTGCAGCGGCTGACCGAGTTCTGGTCCTCGCTGATGCTCACATCAGGAAAATACAAAGGCAATCCCGTCGCGATGCATTTGATCCATGCGGACAAGATAGAGTCCGTAATGTTCGAGCGTTGGCTTTCGATCTGGCGCCAGACCACCGATGAGATGCTGCCGTTTCCGGTCGCGCAGGAGATGCAAATCAAGGCTGGGCGGATTGCCTCGCGGCTGAACCTGGCCCTGACGGGAGAGATGCTCGAGTTTCGGATCGAAAGGTCTGCGTCGCTGGCGCTGAAGCCATACAAGACGACAAGGATCTTCGACGAAGTGACCGTGCCAGCCGCACTTCTCCAAAGCCATCGGGTCAAGGCCGGCGCCTGGGCACTCATTCGCGTCCTCGCTGGCAGCATGCGTCTGGTGACGGGGCAGACGGTAAGCCCTTTAAGCCCCGATTGCATCGGCCGAATCCTCCCCGAAGTCGAACATCACCTGCAGCTAGACGGCCCCGTTCAATTTCAGGTCGAATTTTTCGATCGCGACCCTCTCCTCATTGATAGCATTGAAAGGAAAGAACATGCCTAAACCACTTTCGCCGCGCACGATTGAACTGGTGAAGCAGAGCGCTCCAGCGGTTGCCGCCCATGCGAGCGAGATCACGAAAACGATGTATGGGCGGCTGTTCAGAGATGAGCATATCAAGGCGCTTTTCAATCAGGCCAATCACGGCGAGAACGGCTCCCAGGTACACGCGTTGGCGACAGCAATCGTCGGTTACGCGCAGAATATCGACAATCTCGCGCCTCTCGTGCCGGTCATTGAAAGGATTGCGCACAAGCACATCGGTTTTCATATCCTGCCAGAACATTACCCTTACGTCGCCAAATCATTGTTGGCGGCAATCCGCGAGGTATTGGGCGAGGCGGCATCCGAAGAACTGATCAATGCTTGGGGCGAAGCCTACTGGTTCCTTGCCGACACCCTAATCGAAAGGGAGGAGCAGATACGCGCCGAGCTCGAAAGGCGGGCGGGCGGCTGGAACGGCTGGCGCGAATTCAGGGTCGCCGAGAAGGTCAAGGAAAGCGATGTCGTTACATCCTTTGTCCTGCGTCCGGTCGACGGACAGGCGGTGGCACTGCATCGTGCCGGCCAGTATCTGACTTTCGATTTCAGCCTTCCTGACGGCGCCAAGATGAAGCGGAACTATTCCATCTCATCCGGCCCGAACCAGGACTTCTACCGCATTTCGGTCAAGCGGGAGGAAAACGGCAAGGGCGCCTCGCGCTATCTGCATGACCACGTCGAGGTCGGCACGATTTTGAAGGCCACGCCGCCTGCCGGCGATTTCTATCTTCCAGACGAGCCGACCAGTGAAATGATTCTCTTGTCCGGCGGTGTGGGCCTCACACCGATGGTCAGCATGCTGGAAGCGATCGCTGCAGATTATCCTGAAGTCGAGGCCCATTTCGTCCACGGAGCGCTCAACAGCTCGACGCATGCGATGGACAGGCATGTCCGCTCCCTTGCCCAACGCCATGGGCGAGTCTCGGTCAGCACTTTCTATAGCGAACCATCTGCCAATGATGCCGCCGGCTATTCCCATGACGAGGATGGGTTCATTACAGCGAAATGGCTGGAAGCGAACACATCGATCGAAACAGCAAATTTCTATATTTGCGGCCCAAGGCCATTCCTGCGGTCCATCGTCGGTGATCTGCTATCCCTCGGTGTTTCGCGCGATCGTATCCACTACGAATTCTTCGGCCCGGCCGACGAATTGCTGGTGGCCTAGGGGCGTCGGATCAGCAGGTTAAACTCCGGCATATCTGGAGAGTCGCGACCAGGCGAAGTCGACTTCCGGCTTCGCCTGGTCGATCTCGTTATATCGGCCGCCTTGACATCATCAATCGGAAGAGGCGGCGACGCGGATTGCGAGCGAAATTTGTCTTTGGGATAGGTCTTCGCTCCCCGATGAGGCCATTTTATCGGGTGAGCAGTCCGATTAATCGCCCGTTCATTTTGTGGTCGCTATTGACCATTATCCGCCATTTCGAACAACCCACGTTTGAATGTAAACTCCCTCTCAAAAGCGATGAAGATGCCCAATTCGAAACGCTCGTGCTGCCGCCCGCATTCAGTTCTTCAAGTACGCATTCGTCGGACGCGAACCCAGTAGAAGAGAGTAAAGAGCTATGACCTCTCAGAATGTCGTGGGCGCGACGAGCGCGCATGTTCAAGCCCCTTCCGCTGACCCGGATTTCGGCATCCGAGCACGCCTGCTGTCGAACGAGCAACTGAGGCACAAGGCCGCGCAGTTTGCGGAAACCCGAGTGCTTGACGTTGCAAGTTTCAAGAATTTCGATTTCTTCCAGCGGCATCGCGAGAATGAAGCTGAAATCCTGAGGGTCTATCGCGCGGCAGCAGCAGATGTCGATGCGGGCGAGAGCATCACGCCGGCCACTGAATGGCTGCTCGACAACCATTACATTGTCGAAGAGGCGATTCAGGAAGTCCGTCGCGACTTTCCGAAGAAATTCTATCGCGAGTTGCGCAAGATCACCCTCGACGGGACGGAAGTGCCGCGCACGCTGGCGCTCGCCTGGCTTTACATGGCGCATGCGCACAGCAATATCAGCAATGCCGGCATGGCCGCTGTTACGGAAGGGTTCCAGGACAAGGAGACCCTGCGCATCGGTGAGCTCTGGGCGTTGCCCTCGCTCGTCCGTTATGTGCTGATCGATAATCTTCGCCGTGTTGCGACGCAGATCGACAAGAGCCGCGAGATGCGCGCAAGTGCCAATGCGGCCGCCACACAGGCGATTGCGCTCGGCGATGACGGTTCCGCCCAATATCTGGAGACGCTGACGGCCAATCTCGACGATACGACTTTCGTCACCCAGCTGCATTATCGTCTTCGCAACGCGCTGGAGCCGACCGAGGCCGCGCTGAACTGGCTCGAAAGCAAGCTTGCCGCCAAGGGTACGGATGCCGAAGCCGTCATGTCGGCCGAGCAGACCCGACTTGGTGCGGCCAATGCGCTGATGGGCAGCATCATCAAGAGCCTGCGCGAGATCAATGATACCGATTGGTCCGAATGGGTCGAAGAGGTCAGCACCATTGACAAGCTGCTCTGGCAGCAGACGGACTATGCCGAGCTCGATTCCGGCTCCCGGAACAGCTATCGCCGCCAGATCGAAAAGCTCGCGAAGCGTTCCGACAAGACCGAAATGGATATCGCCGAGGCGGCTGTCCGTCTGGCCGATCGTGCGAAGGCAGGCAATGAGGATCCTTCGGCGTCAGCTGGCAATGTCGGCTATTACTTCGTTGGCAATGGACGCGCAGCACTCGAAACAGAGATTGGCTTCCGGCCGCCGCTTAGCCTGCGGTTCATGCGCGTAATCCGCAGGCTGAACTGGCTGGCAATCGCCGTCCCCGTGCTGCTCCTGACGCTGCTGGCGCTGGTCATCACCGATGCAGTTTTCGTCGATGCCGGCATGCCGTTTTTCGCGACGATTGTGCTGCTGGCGATGTTCGCACTTCCTGCATCCGAGGGAGCGACGGGCCTCTTCAACTTCTTCGCCACCTTCTTCATCACGCCCGACCGCCTTGTCGGCTATGAATTCAAGAAGGGACTGCCGGCGGAAGCCCGCACGCTCGTCACCATTCCTTCCCTGATCGGCAAACGCGAACATGTCGATGAGCTCGTCCGTAACCTCGAGGTCCATTACCTCGCCAATGCGCGCGGCGAAATCTATTACGCACTTTTGAGCGATTGGCCGGATGCTCAGGAAGAGCAGAATGCCCGCGATCTCGAGGTGCTTGAATATGCCAAGAGCCGGATCGCAGAGCTGGCATCGCGTTATTCCGAGGACGGCAAGCAGCGGTTTTATCTCCTGCATCGCCGCCGTCAGTATAATCCTGCCGAAGGCGCCTGGATGGGCTGGGAGCGCAAGCGCGGCAAGCTGCACGAGCTCAACAGGCTGCTGCGTGGCGAGCCCAACACAAGCTTCTTGCCCGGCGCCGATATCGTACCGCAGGACGTGAAATATGTGATGACGCTCGACAGCGATACGCGCGTCGTCCGCGACACCGTCACCAAACTTGTCGGCAAGCTGCATCATCCGATCAACCGCCCGGTCTTCGACGCCAAGAAACAGCGTGTCGTCGATGGCTACGGCGTGCTTCAGCCGCGCGTGACGCCGTCGCTGACGACGGGCAAGGACGCATCTACCTTCCAGCGCGTCTTCTCGGTCAATCGCGGTCTCGACCCCTATGTCTTTGCCGTCTCCGACGTCTATCAGGACATCACGGGTGAAGGCACCTTCACCGGCAAGGGCCTCTATCATGTCGATGCATTCGAAGCCTCGCTGAAGGGCCGCATCAAAGAAAATTCGGTTCTGAGCCATGACTTGCTCGAAGGCTCGATGGCGCGTTGCGCCTTGGTGACGGACTGCGAGCTGGTCGAGGATTTCCCGATCCGCTACGAAGTCGAGGTGTCGCGTCAGCATCGCTGGGCGCGTGGCGACTGGCAGCTCCTTCCCTATATTTTCGACGACCGCCGAGGCGTCACCGCGCTCGGCTGCTGGAAGATGTTCGACAACCTGCGCCGCTCGCTGACTCCGATTGCCTGGTTCCTGGCATCCGTGCTCGGCTGGTACTGGATGGACCCGTTCGGTGCGCTCGTTTGGCAGATCTTGCTGATTTTCAGCCTGTTCGTCGCACCGACCCTATCGCTGATCAACGGCATCATTCCGCGCACCAGTGACATTATCCTGCAGGCGCATCTGCATACGGTCTGGAAAGACATTGAGAATGCCAACGCCCAGGTGGCGATGCGCATCGTCTTCATCGCCGATACCGCCTGCGTCATGGCTGACGCGATCATTCGCTCGCTCTACCGCCTATTCATCAGCGGCAAGCTCATGCTGCAGTGGCGCACCGCTGCTAGCGCCCAAGCCATGGCGCAGACGACGATCTTCGGCCACTACAAAGTCATGTGGCGAGCTCCGATTCTGGCTATTCTGGCACTGCTCTTTGCGATTTCTTCCGGTGACAGCGCGTGGATGGTCGGTCTTCCCTTCGTCATCCTCTGGGTGCTTTCGCCGGCCATCGCCTGGACCGTCAGCCAGACGGCGGAAACGGAAGACCGGCTCGACGTGCCCGACAACGTCCGCGACGAGCTGCGCAAGATCGCCCGCCGCACCTGGCGCTATTTCGACCACTTCGTTGTTCCCGGCCAGCATTACCTGCCGCCGGATAACGTTCAGCAGACGCCGCATGCGGTCGTCGCCATGCGCACGTCGCCGACCAATATCGGCGTTTACCTGCTGTCTGTCATTTCGGCTCGCCGTTTCGGCTGGATTTCATTCGAAGATGCAGTCAGGCGTATCGAGCAGACGATCGAGACGGTCGACAAGCTTGAGAAATACCGCGGCCACCTCTTTAACTGGTATCATACGGACACGCTGAAGCCGCTCGGCCGCAGATACGTCTCGTCGGTCGATAGCGGTAATTTTGCCGGCCACCTGATAGCCGTATCGTCCGCCTGCCGTATCTGGGGTCAGGCTCCGCTTGCCCATATTCATACCGACCTCGACGGTATCGGTGATGTCGCCGCCATTCTCCGCGAGGTGCTTGGCGAACTGCGGGAAGAGAATAAGTCGGTCCGCTCTCTGCATGATCGGTTGGACGGCAGGATCGCTGATCTCGAAACGGCAGTTGCCACCGGCAAACGTGAGAAGGAATTCTCTTCGGGGCTGATCGAGCGATTTGCGGGGCAGGCGCGTGAAATCCGCGAACTTGCCGGCAGCCTCGACCGCGAGGTCAAGACGGCACAGAGCGACGAAGTTGTCCATTGGGCAGAAAAGCTCGTGGCGACCTGCGAACTTCATCAGACCGACAAGGCCTTCGATCCTTCGCAAGTGGATGCCATCAGCGAAAGGCTGATCCGCGTCGGCAATCGCGCCCGCGAAATCGCTTTCGATATGGATTTCAGCTTCCTCTATCGCCCCGAGCGCCGGCTGCTGTCGATCGGCTTCCGGGTCGAGACGGAAGAAGTCGATGCCGCCTGCTACGATCTGCTTGCCTCAGAAGCACGCCTGACGAGCCTTTTCTCCGTCGCCAAGGGTGATCTGCCGACGGAGCATTGGTACAAGCTCGGCCGTCACGTCGTTCCGGTCGGCCCGCGCGGCGCGCTGGTCTCCTGGTCCGGCTCGATGTTCGAATATCTGATGCCGCCGCTCGTCATGCAGGAGCGCAGCGGGGGTATTCTCAATCAGACCAACAACCTGATCGTCCTCGAACAGATGAACTATGCGCGCAAGCTCGGCACGCCATGGGGCATCTCGGAAGCGGCCTTCAATGCCCGCGACCACCAGATGAACTATCAGTACAGCAATTTCGGCGTGCCCACGCTCGGCCTGAAGCGTGGTCTCGGCCAGAATGCCGTCATTGCGCCCTATGCCTCGCTGCTGGCGAGCCAATATAATCCGGTCGCAGCACTCGAAAACCTCAACAGGTTGAGGGCGGTCGGCGCGCTCGGCATGTACGGTTTCCATGATGCGGTGGATTTCACCGCAAGCCGCGTGCCTGAAGGCAAGCAGTGCGCTGTTGTCTACAACTACTATGCCCACCACCACGGCATGTCGATTGCAGCCGTTGCCAACGTCGTCTTTGACGGCATGTTGCGCGAACTCTTCCACGCCGATCCTGTCATCGAAGCAGCCGAACTGCTGCTGCAGGAAAAGGCGCCGCGCGACATTCCCGTCATGGCCTCCAAGCACGAGACCGATGCGCCGGCGAAGATCCAAGGCGACCTGATGCGTCCGGAAGTGCGCCGCCTCGAAGACCCGGCATCGCGCGAACGCGAATTGCTGCTGCTGTCGAACGGTCGCTATTCGACCATGCTGACGGCGACCGGCTCGGGTTACAGCCGCTGGAAAAACCTCTCCATCAACCGGTGGCGGGCCGATCCGACCGAAGACCGCTGGGGCTCGTTCATCTTCCTGAGGGATGTCGCGTCGAACGAATGGTGGTCTGCGACGGCAGAGCCGCGCTCGGTTGCCAATGAGCATATCCGCGTCAGCTTCAGCGACGACAAGGCGGAATTCGTCAAGACCGTCGGCGAGCTGACGAGCGAAATGGAAGTCTTCGTCGCGAGCGATCATGACGCCGAAGGCCGCCGCTTGACGATCACCAATACCGGCACCGAAGATCGCGTCATCGAAGTGACCTCCTATATGGAGCCGGTCGCCACCCTGGATATTGTCGATACCGGCCACCCGGTCTTCGCCCGCATGTTCCTGAAGACCGAAATCGCTGCCCAGGGCGATGCGATCTTCGTCGAACGCCAGAAGCGCGGGCTGACCGATCCTGATGTCGCGATCGCGCAGCTCATCGTCGATACATCAGGTGAAAATGGCCCGACGCAATATGAGACGGACCGCATGCGCTTCCTCGGGCGCGGACGCACCCTGACCGAAGCCGCCGCCTTCGACGCAGATACCAAGTTGTCGGGCGCCGATGGCTTCACCATGGATACTTGCGTGTCGCTGCGCCGTACGCTTCGTGTGCCCGCGGGCGAGAAGGTCAGCGTGACTTTCTGGACCATTGCTGCGGCCGAACGCAGCGAGCTTGAGGCGGCGGTGGAGCACTATCGCCAGCCGGAAAGCTTCGCCCAGGGTCTCGTTCAGGCCTGGACGAGAACGCAAAGTCAGTTGCGCCAGATCGGCGTCAATTCCAAGGAGGCGGCTGCCTATCAGCGGTTTGCCCGCTACATCATCTATCCCGACATGGCACTGCGTGCCGACAGCAAGGCGGTTCGCGAGGGGTTGAAGTCGCAGGCCGTGCTTTGGGGCGCGACGCTGTCCGGCGATGCACCGCTGATGACGCTGCGCATCACCGACGAGCTGGGCACAGATCTGGTCAAGGAGTTGCTGCGCGCTCAGGGTCTCCTGCAATCGCGCGGCGTCGAAGTCGATCTCGTTATCTTCAACGAGCGTGCCGGCGAGGCGGCTGCTGAAATGCAGCGCACGATCGACCAACTCTGCGATGCGGCACGTCATGCCAGCGAGGTTGCCGGCATCCAGCGCAATATCTATGTCCTGCGCAAGGATTTGATGACGCCGGAAGCCTACGAGGCGATCATCGCCGCCTCTCGCGTTGTGCTGCGTGGCCGCGACGGCAGCCTTACCGATCAGTTGCAAAAGGCCCGGTCTGTTTCCGGTTCGCCTGCACTGCTTGGCCAGTGGGGCGATTCCACACTTGTGCCCCGAATGGTTCGCGACACCGCTGAGGCACTGCCGGTCGACGGCAGCGACCTTACCTTCTGGAACGGCTACGGTGGTTTTGCGGCCGACGGCAGCGAATATGTCGTGCGCCTCTCGGGTGGCGAGCAGACGCCGCATCCGTGGGTCAATATCATGGCCAATGAGAACTTCGGCTTCCATGTCTCGGCCGAAGGCGCAGCCTTCACCTGGAGCCAGAACTCCCGCGACCATCAGTTGACGCCCTGGACCAATGACATGGTCACCAACCGGCCGGGCGAAGCCTTCTATCTGAGGGATCTCGACCGCGGCTCGATCATCGTGCCCTACGCATCGCTGGCCCAGCGGTCCAACACGCGTTTCGAAGCACGCCACGGTCTGGGCTACTCGGTCTTCTCGACGGTTCAGGACGAGATCGCCCTGGAGGTCACCCACACCCTCCATATGGAAAGGCCAGTCAAGCTGACGCAGCTGCGCATCCGCAACGAGGCGGGCGAAGCACGAAAACTGCGTCTTTATGGCTATGCCGAATGGATCCTTGGTAACCACCCGACGAAGAGCAAACCCTTTATCATATCGAGCTTCGACGGCGAGAGTGGAGCGGTCTTCGCGAGCAATCCGTTCAGCGTAAGCTTCGGCACGCGTGTCGCTGCCTTTGCCGCAAGCGAAACTCCGTCGAGCGTTTCCACCAGCCGCCGCGAATTCATCGGCCGGCATGGCACGATCCAGCAGCCGCGCACCGTCTCGGCAGGTTCGCGGCTCTCAAATGCGCTCGATCTCGATGGCGATCCGGCGGCAGCCATGGCCTTCGATCTGACGATTGCGCCCGGCGAAGTGCGGGATATCTGCTTCTACATGGGCGATGCTGCTTCGCAGGAGGAGGCAGCCGCTCTCATCGCGGACATACGCTCGATCGGCTTCGAGGACGTTCTTGGCCAGACGCGTGACTTCTGGAAGAACTTCACCGCCAAGACACGTGTTTCGACGCCTGACCAGCGTCTCGACTTCATGGTCAATAGCTGGCTGCCTTATCAAACCTATAGCTGCCGCATTATGGCCCGCACCGCCTTCTACCAGTCGAGTGGCGCGTGGAACCTGCGCGACCAGCTGCAGGATTCGCTCGCCTTCCTGCTGCATTCGCCGGACATCGCCCGCAAGCAGATCCTCAATACCGGCCGACGCCAGTTCCCGGAAGGCGACTTCCAGCACTGGTGGCTGGCAGATAGCGGCGCAGGCGTTCGCACGAACATCTCCGATGATCCGGTGTGGCTTGCTTATGCGCTCGATCAATATTGCACGGCGACAGGTGATGCCGCGATCATGGATGAGATGCTGCCCTTCGTCGAAGGCGCGCAACTCAGCCCCGGGCAGTACGACGCCTTTCTGCAGCCGCGTGTTTCCGACACAACCGCATCGCTCTACGAACATGCGGCGCTTGGTCTCGACCTCGCGATTAAGCGTACCGGCGTCAATGGTCTGCCGCTGATGATGAGCGGCGACTGGTGCGACAAGATGGATCGCGTTGGCATGGCTGGCCGTGGCGAAAGCGTCTGGCTTGGCTGGTTCCTGGCCGGTGCACTGCGCCGCTTCATCGTCTACGCCGAGGCCCGTGGCGACACACAGCGTGTCGGCCATTGGACGGCACATCTGGAAAAGCTGAAGAGTGCAATCGAAACGGCCGGCTGGGACGGCGAATATTATCGCCGCGGCTACTACGACAATGGTGCGCCGCTCGGCTCTAGCCAATCCGAAGAGGACAAGATCGACTCGATCGCCCAGTCCTGGAGCGTGTTGTCGGGAGAAGGCAATCCGGAACGCAGCGTTATGGCAATGAAGGCCGTTCTCGACAAACTGGTCGATGAAGAGGGCAAGTTCGTCCGCCTGCTGACACCGCCTTTCGTCAAACCGGTCAACGATCCCGGCGTCATCAAGGCCTATCCTCCGGGTGTGCGCGAAAACGGCGGTCAGTATACCCATGCAGCCACCTGGGCGGTCCTCGCTCTCGCCCGCATGGGCTGGGGTGAAGACGCGTGGCGCGCCTTCGAGATGCTGAACCCGATCAACCACTCGCTCGACAAAAGCTCGGCGGATATTTACCGGATCGAGCCATATGTGATCGCCGGCGACGTCTACGGCGAAGGCGCTCTCAAGGGTCGCGGCGGCTGGAGCTGGTACACCGGGTCGGCCGGCTGGTTCTATCGAGTGGCAATCGAAGGGATCCTTGGTATCCGCTCTGAGAACGGTCGCCTGCACGTCAAGCCGGTCCTGCCGGCCGGATGGAACGGCTTCTCGGCGGAGCTCGATCTACCGAGCGGGAAATATCAGGTTTCCGTCTCGAAGGCGGGCGCAGATCGCTACTCCGTGACGATCAATGGCAATGTGCTGGATGACCTCAACGAAGGTTATCTGCTGACGTCAGCCTGAGGTTTCATTGTTGGGGCAGTCGACTTCTGTCACTGCCCCAGCGATTGCTCTCGTCGCCGCATGTATCAATCCCTCGGCAGGGTAAAGACGGCGCAGGGATCTGCAATCCCGCGCAGTTGATGTTCGCCGAGAGGCACCAGTTTCGTTGAAATTTCAGCAGCCAGCGCGCCCGATATCAGCACGCGATGACCAAGGGATTTGCAGAGCCCTTCCAGCCGGCTGACCAGGTTGACGGCCGGGCCTATCGCGGTGAAGTCCAGCCGGTCGGCCGCACCGACATTGCCCCAGAGCATTTCGCCGAAATGCAGCGCCACGCCAAATGGGAGGGGCGGCAGGCCCTGTGTTCGACGTGCGGCATCAAGATGGGCCATGCCGGCACGAGCTGCTGCCACAGCGCGAAGGGACGCCTCGCAGGCTTCGCGCGGCGTGCTGGTAACGGGGAAAATCGCCAGCACGCCGTCACCAATGAATTTCAGCACTTCGCCCCCGAAGGCGTGTACCGCGCCGGCAACACGATCAAACCAGGCGTCGAGCGTGTCGATCATGAGCGACGGCTCCGTCGCCTCGGAGAGGGCGGTGAAATCGCGCAGATCAGCGCACAGCAACGCCGCGCGGATCGTCTCGCCGCCGCTGCGGCCCAGCGCTCCGGCCTGCACCTGGGCAGCACTGCGGCGGCCGAGATAGGCTTCGAGCAGAGTTGTGAGCGACGTTCGCGCGGTCAGAGCCGCAAGAGGTGCTGCCGCAAAGCGCGTGGCCTGATGCAATCGATCCGCTTCTGCCGGGGAGAACCGACGTAACCCCGCCCAGCCCAACATCAAGCCGCGGACATCCGGGCCGATCTTCTCTTCCTGTACCGGCCCGAGCCCGGCAAGCCAGTCGCCGGCGGCCTTATCGAGAGAGCTGCCGGCAAAGGCGAGCGCCTCGATCACCGTGTCGCTCTCCGCCCGCCATAACCAGGTACGGCGTGAAATTATCGGATGAGGAACAGCAAACGTAAGAGCGCCGCCCGCAAGAGGCAGGCCATCAGCAGCCAAGCGGCGGCCAAGCTCGCCAATGAATTGTTCCGGGCCAGATGAGGCGCTAGCCTCATCGATCAGCCAGGCGAGATGGGCGGGTAAATCCATATGTCGATCATGCCACACCGGCTACCCGATGTCAGCGGTGGCTACGAATGCAAATAAGCATGCCGCAAGCCAATCTCACGCCGTATCTCGCATAAATTCGGCGTCACAATGAGGCAGGAAGCCTGGTTACTTCCTGCCATGAAAGATATCCGGTCCCGGGTCGCGTCCCGCTGCCACTGCGCTCAGGCGGCCGAGATAGTGTGCCCAACCCTCGGCATGACCGGCGCATTGCTCTTCATTGGGCAGGCCTGTGTGGGTCAAACGCAAGAGCGTGCCGTCCGGTTGCTCGATCAGATCGATCTCGACGAGGCTCGAACCCGGTGGAACTTCCTCGCTGCCATCCCAGCCAAAGCTGTAGGCAAGGCGGTGAACCGGTACCACCTCGCGAAAGGAGCCGCGCGCAAAGCGGGCGCCGGTGACATTGACGAGATAAAGCCCGCCGGGCTGCGGTTCGATCTCAGCTTCCGTTCCCATCCAGCGCAGGATCTTTTCAGGATCCGTCAGCAGAGCGAAGACAGCAGCGGGCGGGGCGGAAAGATGCGTTTCGCGGCGGACGACGAGGGCCTCTGGCATTGCTTTCTCCCATGGTTGGTCTGCACCGGCGAGGGCCGTTCTGGTGTATCTTAGGAGAAGAATCGCTGGCAGCAAGGGCGCCACGCGTTGCTGGCGTTCGAATTGCGAGGCTGAAGGGCTTCAACTGGAGGAGGCGACAGACCCCTCTGTGCCTGCCGCCTCCACCTCCGAGCGTCCGCCGCCGCGCTCAAGGAGAAAGGAAACAGTAGCCTCGCGTCGCAGCCTTGAGAATCACGGATCTGGAAGAAATTCCGGGTGTCATCCGCAAGTCACATCTCGTTTGAATGGGACAGATCGGTACTCATTCTATGTGTTTGAATGTCCTAAAATACCCGTTGCGAAGCCTGTGGATAAGCTGTGGAAATCAGGTGGACGGACAGTGGCAAATTGTCATTCATAAAATGCCGATGTTGCCATTTTGTTCAGAATCCGGTCATCTGTTTCTGCCTGATGTCGGTTTCCGCCGCAACTGACGCCGACACAAGCCACGGGCGCTCCGACATGAAGTCGTAGAGCGCCCTTTTCTTTTTGGTTCGTGCGGCGTGAGTCGAGATTAGGGATTTGCCTTGAGGAACGCGATGAGGTCATCGATCTCGAAATTCCAAAGTCCCCAGAAGCGCATCTTGGTGCCGGGGATTTTCCTGCTCGGGCTGGCGAGAAATTCCGCCAGTTCGCGCTCGTTCCAGATAAGCCCGTCTTCGCCGGCTTTCTTCAAAGCGGGGGAGTACGCGTAGTCGCCAACGATCGCCGCTCGCCGTCCGACGACACCCTTCAGAGAGGGGCCAAATGTGCTTCTGGTGTCATTGACGATGTGACATGAAGCGCAGGAACGGAATATCCGCGCGCCGCGATCTGCATCTGCAGCGAAACTGCTGCCCGCAATCGAAGCCGCCAGGATCGCCCGGGCGATTGTTCTCCACATCGTCCTAACTCTGGGCTCCGATCTTCGTGAGTTTGAAGAAGAACCGCCTTTCGTCACCACGCACGCACATCATCCCGGCCAACGTATCATCGCTCACGCGTCTGAAATGGTCGACGATCGGCTGCTCGTTGTAGACCATGGCAGCGCTTGCGATTTGATCGAGTGTGCGGATATCCAGGGCAGCCGTCGTACCTTGCGCGCGGAACGCCTTCTGAAAATAGGAAAACAGACCACGGCCGAAGGCGGTACGCCCCAGGGATGAGAGCCTGATCGCAAGCGTGATGGGGACGAACCGCGGATCGATTGCGACAAGCCGCCCCGGCCGCCATTGGAAGAGCAATGCGTCCGCCCGCATATCAGGATGAAAGCGTTTGCCGAACCATCTGAGGTTTTCAAGGACGCCGTCGAGCGGATGCCCTGATGGTATACCGGCTCCTCTCCAAAGCCCGACCATCTCAACGGGCTCAACTGTAGGGCGACAATCTGGATGAGATCAGCGCGACAATCTGGATGAGATTCTGGTGTCGCGATCGTCGGCGACGGTATCATCGTGATTGTCGCTG
>NZ_SLZK01000010.1 GCF_004341105.1 Rhizobium sp. BK418
CTCCGTTCGGGCTACGCCCTCTCTGCGTTCCACCGCTGCTGCAGAGTCTCATCTTGATTGACGCTTCGTCTCATCTTGATTGTCGCGCTGCAAACGGCGGGCTGCACGGCTGGGCGCGGCTAGCTATAATTCCCCCATCTATGCTCGCCGACTGGATCGATAATGCGTGCCAATCGAAGGGAACGAAATGCCTATCCCGCGTCACCGCCTATAGCTGGTGTTCCAATCAGCTGTCGTTTCCAATCGCCGCGAACATCATCGAGCCGGGAAGTTCCGGGGGAGGACAAGACGCGGGCTCTCACAACTTCATTTTCTTGCATGGAATAACGGTGCCACGCCCGGCTTGGATCGGCGCTTCTCAGGATCTTGACGCTGATGCGCAAGCAAAAAATCTGGCACCGCTGTCGGAGGTTGAAGAACCGAACGCACTCACAGGCCAGGTGGCGCGACCGGCGGGCATCCGCCGCGAAATATACAGCGAGTTCGGCCCCGGCCCTAAACTCCGTGATATTGGCAACTCATGTCCAGCAACACAGAGAAGCGCCTTCTGGTTTAACGCGTCCAGAAAGGCACTTTTGGCGGCGTGGGACAAACGCCACAACATCATGTTTGATGCGCTGGCGGGTGCGTTGGAAGAGGGACGAGCTGTTGGGGTAGTAAGGTGCTCCCGATAGTGCACCCCCCGGGCCAGCCTTTTGACCAACGTAGCCTTCATGGAGAGAGTGGAAACACAGGCGATCTTGTCAAAGCGGGTTCGGATCTTAGTTTCGCAATCAGTTCAACCGGATCACAGATCAGTCCCTTCTCATGCAACCGGTCCATCGTCGCCCAGTCAAATCCCTTCCAGGCGCAACGTTCGTTGTGAAGCGTAGCCTTAACAGTGCCAGGACCGCGTCATCGATCTTGCCCTCATCGATCTTCATCCTGCTACGCTATCACGCGGGGGACTCCAAGTCCCGCGGCCCGCCTCGGATGGATACTGATGGCCTGGGCCAAGGCTCAGACGAAAAGACACATTTTCGCCGATTCAAAAATTGGCATTAAGTATGGGTTGCCTCATTCGACGTAATATCCGACTGTCGATATCAACCCTCACTCGTTCAAGAGTGCGCGGTATCCCTCGTCCGTTTTAGAAATAATTTTGTTCATTGCCGGACTTGAGAGCGCTCGGCCAACCATAAGTTTATTCACAGCCACTTCCTTGCCGCCAATTATTTGGAGTGTTTCATCGTTCGGCTGCCTGAAATCGTTTAGTTCGTCGAGCTTCTCTTGAGCTTGGATCAGTTGGCTAGCCGCCAAAAATTTGTCTCCATTCAGGTAGCTGGCAGCCGCGAATGCTTGCCTAGAATATTCGATAGCAACCGGATCAGCCTTGCCTGCCGTCCGCAAGTCCAGCGCTCTTTTCGCTGCTTGCAAACCTCGAAAGTCTCCCAGCGAAACGTAACTTGTAGCGAGATTGTGCCAAACCGTCCCCTCCTCAAGATGGTCTCTATCGGTCAGGGCTTCGTCGATTTTCAGGCTTTCTTCCAAACAGGGAATCGCTTTGACGAAAGCAAAATTCATCATGTGCGCAAAACCAAGCTGATTTAATGCCAGCCCCATTTGCTGGGCCGAATGCTCGACGGCGTCCGGGTAATCCGACTTTGCGAGATCTAGCACTTGGCGTCGATAAGCGAAAGAAAGCTGTGCATGGTAGACGGCTTCGGGACCAAGCCGCATTTCCATCATAAGACGGGTGATGCGATCGTTCCAATAAGCCCTGAATGGCCATGACCCCTCGCTCATATCACTAAGAGAGGCTAGGCCTTGTTTCATGTATCGGGCAGCTTCGGCGGGGCGATCGAACTTTTCCAGAACTTGCCCAACAGCCATGAACTGATTGATCCTTTCCTCAGAGGGGGATGTCCGTTCTTCGCTTAATATAATCTGCCACCGCGTGATGAAGTCCTGCTTTAGGAGAAGAAATCCGCCGCTGGAAAGGCGGGCCACAGTTGTTTCATACACTGCTTTGGTAGCAGGATCATCAAACCCATAAGTGCGTGCGAAGGTCTCCCAGATGTCGAGCAGCAGATAGGAGCCGTACCGAGTTTCTGGGGCGCGTTCCGCCAATGCGCCTAGAGAAGCCTTGAGGGGAGCTATCTTCGCCCTTCGCTCTACTGGATCGCTGATTATACGTGCCGCGGTGCGAGCATAGGTTACGGTGAGAAAGATTTCGGGTTCGGCAATTTTGTCGAGAAGGCCCTTCGACTCTGCTAGTTCATGGTTCGCAGTTGTTGCATCACCCGACGCCATCCTCCCGTTCGCGTCGATCAAAGACACATAGATGCGCCGTGCCTCGGGGTTGATCTCGTCGTCAGAAACCGAGCGTTCGAACCAATCAGTATAGGACTTTAGGGAAATATAGTCGGTCTCGTAAATTAGTCGGTCGAGGAACTCCGAGTCTGCCGCCACGTCGTGATTGGGCAATTCAGTTACATCGGCTCCGATAATCGTATCGGCGCACTTCCATTCAGGAGGACTTAATAGACGATCGGGGAGTTCTACTTTTTTAATGCGTGAACGCAGCGCCTCCCAGTAACCTGTTGTGTCGACGATGCCTGGATAGTGCACCCTTAAGATGTCAAAAAGATCGATCGTCCGCACAAACCACGGTGGATGCCAGTCACGTCGCCAAGTGACAACGACGTCAAGCATCGTGCCGAAGACGGGATTCTTGCCGTCATCAACCAAAGCCTGGAATTCATGAGGATGCTGTTGCTTGGCAAGCTTTGCGTAAAGGGAGGTTGCTAGTTGGCTAAGCGTGAAGAAGGATGCGGATTGTTGTTCTGAGTGGTGTGCCATTCTCGAGGCCACGAACGTGTCCGCCTCGAATTCCTCATTGCGGCCCCAGTTTTCACCAGCGTCGGATGCCAGCGTTGGTGCATTTAGTTGATGGCGGAGAACAATATGGCCCATCTCATGGCCGAGCAGCCATAAGCTAAGAAAGCTACTATATAAGGAGGTGAGTACTGTCGCATACCCTGCGTCCTCTGTAGCCGGTACGTTAATCGATCCGATGAAACTGTTTACGAAATCGGCGTCGCAGATAATACTTTCTTGATCGGGGATGCTGTGGCAGTTGCAAGTAGCTGACGAAAGAGAAGTCTTTCGCAAAGCGGCGCGGCGGAGCATGAAGAAATTGAGATAGCCTCTCTTGGGTGGAAGATTGATACGGACGCGGCCACTATATCGCGTTCCTTTGAGGACTTGATCGCCAACGCTTTCGATCAAGTTGTCAAACGTCGACGTCGAGCCGCCGGTTTCAACCAACCGCGTAGTAGTTTCGGACAGACTGCCTGCTGCGGCGAAAGCTGCCGACACTGTGCCCATCACTGATATCAAGACCAGTAGAGTAAGGAGCCAAAGTGCTCTCGCCATGGCTTCACCTAAATTGTGCCGCCCTCGGAGACGTCTCCTCGATAACCTTAGCGTCATAGCTCACACTGTCGTCACCCCAAACCGGTGGGCGGGCCCACTGGGTCGTCCTTGGACAATCATGGTTTAGGCAATCGTAAGCCATAACCGTTCTCATTCGTTTGCCAGCGTCAAGGAATCCATGTCCATAGGCGAATGGTGAACAATCGGGATTGACCTCCGGATTGTGACAAGCGCCTAGTAGATGACCTATCTCATGAGGAAACGAGAGGTTATCAACAGCGCACAGCCAATAAACGGTAGCAAATGCATTTGATGAATTCGCGAAGATGTCGCGAGCCAATCCGCAGTAGGAGTCGTCGTTGGTAAGCAGGACAACGACATCAGCCGAAAGTGAATCACGTTCTTTTGTGATATCATCAAGCACGCCGTCGGTACCATCAGCGAGGTGTGCAAGGTCGGCTTCATGGCTGCCAGCCTCCTTGTAGTTGCTTACGTAAGTTCCTGCCAGTTTAAACTTGGCGTGGATGCCCGAGTTATTGAATGACTCGTTTGACACATTCACTGCGAGCTGGGCAAACCCTTGGAGATCGATCTTTGCAGCCGCCGCTGTGGTTGCTGCAACAAGCACAGAGATTTCAGCGATGCTGTCGTCGCCAGCTTTCCGTAGCTCCGACCTGTTGATGTCGCGCTGTTGGTCACGGGGACTGGGAGCGGAATTCGGATGCTCAGCGGGAAATCCACTTTGCTTGATCTTAATGAGCGCATGGAGGCCGTCAGCGAGGGGTTGCAGACGAAACACGCCCTCGGAGGTGCGGATGCTTGCCGAGACTTTGCCATCGTTGACCGCGATAGTTGCGGCACCCTCGATACCGCCTCCCATCGCCAGCGCAGCAGGCGTGGTTCCACTCCAGACATATTGCTTATCGGCGGTCTCTGCAGAAGCTGTCTTCTCGAGACTAAGAATGTCGCGCTCATCGAGAGCAATGGTCAGGTCCGACGAACTACGCAGAAACTCCGGCGAGACGCGCACGATTTCGACCGATTCTGTCGTGGGCAGCGCCTGAAGTACCTGTATGCTCTCTCGAGCGGCTGGAGGCACATCCGCAGCGGCAGGGAGACGTTCTAGGAGTTCATCGGCATGCGAAGCCGACGCGAGTATCACAAAGGAGAGAGCCGCGAATCCCCGTAGAATCAACATCTGTCTTCCTTCCCCTAGCTAGCTTTTTAGATCAGTTTGTCCCAGCGCACGGGGATAACGTGATCGATGAAACCTGCTTGATTATATTGAAGTCGGTAGAGGCCCTTGCATCCGGCAATTGCTGGCCGGGCTGTTTTGGAATCTGCCGTCGCGCCGGCTAATCCATTTGGATAAGCACTCTTTATGAGCGACGCGATCGCTGTAAGATTTTCGCTTGTTTTCGAATCAGCATCGGCCTGAAGTGAATCTAGGCGCCATCCGTCATGCAAAGTGGGTGTTGCTTTAACGCTTCCGAAGCCGGGGGTGAAAGTAACGGCGTATTCTTCAGTTCTGTTCGGAAGCGTTACAATGGAAATCTCGCAGGACGTAATGCCGTCTTTAAAGTTTTCACTCAAAAGAAAATAGTTATCGGGTCGCCAGTAGCGCAGTCCGCTCTGGTTGTCGCTCGTTACTCTTCGGACAGTAACGTTTGCGCAGCCCGAGAGAATTAATAGCAATAGAAGAACAACGCAGCTTCGGAAATACGCCATCTCCCACCCCCCGTACATAATATACTTGCAAAAGGGGAAATGTAAATGCGGCATTCCTAACTTATGGTCGTGAAGGAAAGGCTGGCGTCCGCGATCGTTGACGGTTCCCTCCTTGCTATAAAATGCTGAATGCCTCAGGCATCGTCGCGTGCCCAGAGTGCCCCGGACAGACTTTGGCCGAAACAGCCTGCAGATTTCATCTGGAATATTTCGGGTCAGCGAAACAGGCGCAAAGGCGTGACGCTATCATCCCTCGATGCGGCCGACGATGACGAAGGGTCGCAGCTCGCCTTGGCGCTACGATCGAACCATCGACCGACGCTGCCGGTGACGTGACGGACGACGACCTCCCCATGAGCTTTGGGGTCGGCGCCACAGCGAACTGGTACGCGGCGAAGTCCTACTAACCCTTCATTTATTTTTCTGACGAGTATGCCCCTATGGCGATTACCATCTGGGTAGAACAACATGACCATGCGAATTCGACAAGGGTGATTGCCCAGATCTCGCACTGAGTTTTCCCTTCAAGGTCATGGAGTGGCGGCACGAAGGCCATATGCAGATCGCCGCCGTCGCCCACGAGCGGTTGAGCCCGCAGATCCGGGGGGAAGGCCGATGGGCTGGGCGGTGATCGTATCTAGAGACATGCGCAGCGCTTTGGCGGTGGTCGCTCTGCAGTCCATCTGGCGCTGCTTCTTTCGATTGTTGGCTTGCGAGAACAACTTGCCCATCAGCTTGATGAACATCGTCACCGCATCGTCAGTGAGCTTCTGGCTAAGCTTGTTGACCTGAGCCACGATCAGAGCGTGGCGACGGCTGGCGTTGAAGTCGTTGGCAAGCCAGGCCGGCGTTGCGTTGCCCTCCCAGATCATCTGGTCCCACCGTCCCGATGACACGCGCGCCTGCCGTTTTCGATCGATCTCCAGCCGCCGCAGAAAAGCTATCCGCTCGGTCAGCCCGCCGAGGTTCGACGCAGCCGGCGAGCGCAACCAATGAAAGCGCGTCTGGCCGATCGACGGGCCGTCCGCCAACAGCCTATCCAGAGTTCTTTCTGCCCATCGCCAGGCTATGGCACGGCCGGCAAGGCCGATGCGTTCGATCGTGTCGATCGCCGGCAGAAAAGCTCCACGTTCGCGAACTGCGGCGACAGCCGAGCTGGCTATCGCAGCACCGTCGTCGCACAAGGTCGCCACTTGAATTGCCGCCAATAGTGCAGCGCGGCGATCTTGCAGCGTCGCGCATCTCGTATCCAGATAGAGCATTAGCCGCGCCATACAATCCCGACGGGTTTCTTCACGACGTGCATAAAGGGCAAATTCGTCTGGAGCGGCGCCGATCTGATCAGCAACATATCTCAGCATGGCACGAGGCGGAGTTTCTTCTGCTCCAAGAACTCGGCCCGGGTATCGCATTAGATATAGCTGGATGGCAATCCGAGCCGATTGTGATTACGTCTCCCCAGTTCGATCTCCAAGCGGTCCGACAATGACAACGAATAGTGTCGGATTAAGTTGTCCTCGTCGACTGGGATATCGACAAGCTTCCGGCGCGCCCGAAAACCGCGAATAACTCGGATGATTTTATGGTCGCGTCAGCATGAAGACCATGATGTGCGAAATCACGATCGTTTCTTTTTCTTTCCCGAAGAAGGACCTGAGCCTGCTATGATCGAGGGCATTGGGGTTACGCTGCCTGTCGTTGGCCAGACTGGATCGGCGTGAGCGGATGCGCATCGAAACTCATCGATCTTCCATTTGAGCAAATCCCGGACACATACTTCGTACATCGACTTCTTTTTCTTGTCTCCCCAGAGCCAAGGCTTCGCGTGTACATCTGCTTTTCCTTCCCCATGCTTCTCACCGAATAACGGATGCAACGCAGAGGGAGATCCTGAAGGCCGTTGCCATCTGGTGTCCCAAGCCAGAAGCGCATCTGAGCGTGTCCTGGGATCGAGCAGGTAGTGATAATGCCAACCGACCCCGGGATGATTTTCGCGCTTCACGTAATCATTCCATCCGGGGATTTTCGTGAGAAAGGCCAGGACGAGTTCTGGGACCCGTTCAACGACGGGAAAGTTCCGAACGGGCTGGAGATACCCGCGATGGATCTTGCGCGCCGGGACACGCTGCTCCACCCGGCCAAATGTCCAGAATCCTGCGAATTGGGTCGGATCAAATTTCCCGTCCGGCCGCCAGTTTTCTTCCGTCAGAGCTCGTTCGAGTTCATTGACCAGACGGGTGGCGTGCTCACGGACAGGACCAATCGTCGGCGCTTCCATCGGTAGATCCAGCCATTCACCTTCGTCCAGCACAGCTGCGTCTTCTCGCTGCTCGCGATTGTACGACGGCACCAGGTGCAGCATCTCGAAAGCAATTATCCTGGACCGCACCTGTTCTCCTCGCGAAAGTCTACGTTGCAACCGCGATTTCCATTTTTCGCTCGATTGACGCAATATCAAAATCTGTAAACTTTTATAGCGCAATCCCGAAGCTGCGATCATTGCAAGCGAGCGCCATGAGCAACCCCTACACAGCTGCCGAAGAATTCGCCCGCGACTTTCGCGCCACTGAATATGCCCTGAAACGATCCGGCTTCTTGCGGAAAAATCGTGAAGCTGCCGAAGCAGACTGGGATCTATTCGCCCAATCTCTCGGAAAACCCTTCTTCGACCACGTCATCGATAAGGAAATTGCCACGACACTCGTCCGAAACCCGCCACGTCGACTTTTATCGGACATGTCCTGGTCGCCAGAACAGCCGGCCCGACTAACCAACGTTGCGCAAGTCATCATCAACGGCGTATGCCGGGTCCGAAACAGCTACATCCACGGAGAGAAGTTTACCGGTGGCCCGGAAGGTCAATGGGATCGTGATCTCATCTTGATCAAGGAGGCGCATGCGGTTCTAATCGAGGCGATGCAATTTCCTGGAAGCCCGCTGCGAGACGAGGACAAATAGCTTGGCAGACCGAATAATTCGGCTCCAGCGGCGTGCGAGGTACTGGAGCAGGAGGGAGGCGGACCTTTTCACCACTGCGGGAAGATCGGACCGGTATGAGCGGTGACCTAGAGCTTCGTTCGCGTTAGCGAATAGAGCTACACGCCGCAGGCGGACCGCCCATGGGTTTCAACAGAACTTCACGAAAATGAATCGGTCAGACGAAATCGATTCATATCTCTCTTTGGACGGAATCCGACGGACGGGCGAGTATGCTGCCATGCTCACTCAACCCTACCAGCTCTACGTTGAGCGCACAGACAAAGCCCGCAACATGGCTCGTTACTATGCGATGGCTATCGAGCCTGGTCTATTCGGCGAGATCTGCCTGACGCGCCGTTGGGGCCGGATCGGAGTGCACGGCCAGATGAAGGTCCAGCATTTTGCCAGCGAGCGAGATGCAGTTGCGGCTTTTCTCGATCTTCTCCGACAAAAGCGAAACCGAGGATACCGTGTCGCCCCTTCGGCAGTCCTTTATTGAGGGTCGGCGAACTCTGCCAGACACTGGCTGAGCAATGAGAAAACAAGAGCACTGGACGTTTCGCATATCGCCATGGTCACTCCTGGGCCAAATGCATCGTTGGAGCCGCTTGTAAAGTGTCAGAAACTTACATATATTTCTGACAGGAGAAACGCCAATGCAACGACTGACATCTCAAATCCTCAGCTATGCCGAGCAGTTGCCGGAAGGCACAGCACTGTCCGCGAAAAGCCTCCTGCATCTCGGAAACCGGGCCGCAGTAGACCAGGCCTTGTCGCGCCTGAGTGAGCGTGGAGAACTGATCAGGACTGGGCGTGGGATCTACATGAAAGCCATCAAAACCCGGTTCGGGACCAGACCGCCGACTGTCGAGCAAGCGGTAGAGGCCGTCGCACATCAACGTGGCGAAGTCATCGTTTCGAATGGAGCGGCCGCCGCCAATGCCCTGGGGCTCACGACGCAGGTTCCGGTTCGCTCCATCTACCTGACCTCCGGGCGCAGCCGGACAATGAACGTCGGAAGCCAAAAGGTCGAGCTTAAGCATGTCCCTCGCTGGCAGTTGTCCCTCGCCAGCCGGCCGGCCGGCGTCGCTGTACGCGCGCTCGCCTGGCTGGGGCCGGAGCGAGCGGACGAGGCCCTCGTGAACATCAGGCGGAAACTGCCCCCCGAGGCGTTCAACGAGCTTGTTGCTGCAGCATCGCAGTTTCCGACCTGGCTCGCTCGAAGCGTCGGAAAGGCAGCGCATGGCTGATCAATTCCTGCAGCTCTCGGCCGAGGACAAGCGAGAGATTCTCGCCATTGCGTCAGATCGATCGAAACGTCCGGTCCACTTGCTCGAAAAGGACGTCTGGGTGGTCTGGGCGCTTCGAACGCTATACGCCACCTCGCTCGGCGAGAGCCTTGTCTTCAAGGGCGGGACTTCGCTTTCGAAGGCCTACAGCGCCATTCGACGATTCTCCGAAGACGTCGACCTCACATACGACATCCGCGCGCTTGCCCCTGATCTTGTCGGGGACAAAGAAGAAGCGCTCCCGAAATCCCGGAGCGAGGAGAAGCGCTGGTCGAGCGAGGTGCGCCGGCGACTACCGATCTGGGTAGCTGACACGGTTGCGCCTGTCATCGCCGGTGAACTCCAGAAGCAGTCCCTTTCCGCAGAGATCCGTATTGAGGCCGACAAGCTCTACATCGACTACCAGGCGGTCGGTTCAGGATCTGGCTATGTCGCGCCCAGCGTCATGCTGGAGTTTGGAGCCAGGGCGACGGGCGAGCCGGCCAGCGTTCGAGACATCGCATGTGATGCAGCCGGTCTCATTGATGGAGTCGACTTTCCGACGGCCAAACCGAGGGTAATGCACGCCGAGCGGACGTTCTGGGAGAAGGCAACTGCTATCCATGTCTTTTGCCTGCAGGAGCGGCTCCGGGGCGATCGCTTTTCGCGCCATTGGCACGACATCGTGCGCCTCGACGACATTGGCCTGGCGGACAGCGCGATAGCCGACCGCGGACTGGCAAGCGCCGTCGCAACGCATAAGTCGATTTTCTTCGCCGAGAAAGCCGCCGATCGATCGTCAATTGACTACGAGGCGGCCGTAAACGGCAACCTGATGCTGACGCCTGCCGGCGAGGGACGGAAAGCCCTCGAGGAAGACTACTCCAGCATGATAGCGGACGGTCTCCTCTTTGAGAACGCCGAGACGTTCGACGAGTTGCTTGAACGGTGTGCTGCCATCTGTGGCAAGGCAAACGCTGAAGCCTGATAGCTGCCTGGAGGGCCTCGGATGGCAAGACGCGAGCTGTCGAGAGAAGAGCTTTTCGCATTGGTATGGGAGCGCCCGACCAGCGAGATCGCCAACGAGCTCGGCATATCCGACGTCGCAGTCGGAAAGCTTTGCGAGAAACTGCAGGTTCCCAAGCCCCCGCGGGGATATTGGGCGCGTGTGGAGGCCGGCCAGATGCCGCGGCGCCCGGCCCTGAAAGCATTTCGAGAGGAATTGGAAGCGAAGCGGAAAAGCGCGCTACAAGCCCGCACCGCCGGACATTTCACTGAACTTCAATCGAAATTTCTCAATGCAGCACTAGAGGAACTTCGCAGACGCGGCATCGAACATCAGGTCGATACCTCCCGCCTGAAACATATCTCGAACCTTGATCAGGATATCGCCGCCCAGACGCTGCTTTTGATCCAGGGGCAAGCACAGAAGTGGGCGGAGAGTGGTCGGGTTGCCGTCAAATGGGGGACGTCGGTCAGGGCAAGCATCGGCAAGCTCGTCGAGCGACTGATGCCTCTTGCCCGTCCGCAATTGCTGGCTTTCGAGACAGAAGGCAAGCGCCATTCTTTTTCGGCTGCAGGTCCGATCGTATTCGTCAGGTGGACGGCAGAACTTCAGACCAGAATTGCAACGCTTGCGCGGATCGCACGGGATCAAAATCTTAGCCACCTAGTGCAACCGCTGTCGGCCGCGGACCATGCGTGGTCGAGCACGCATCTCTATCAGCCGGAATCAGATTTCATTCTGAATAGCTACCTATGCATTTCGCCAGACGCGGCCTGGATAGAATGGTATCGGCGGTCGTGGCGCGAGGAAAACCCACCGGAGCGACACTTCACAAGCAAGATCAAATTGCGTGACGTTATGCCGATCGACTTCCTGGATGGAGAGGAGGACAAGGTACTACCACCCGCCATTTCCGAAGCGAAAGTCAAACCCTATCTGGCGCGTTTGCAGGCACTCAATGAGGCCGAGCGGATCTTCGAAATGATCACCAACGCAGCTTATGCCCTGGACAGGTCGGTTCCAAACGAGACCTTGGCCATGGCTGACAGGATCTGGTTTGGATCAGAACGCCCGTTTCAGGCCGCCCGCGAAGCATTTGCCCATATTGAAACTGATCTGGAGCGCTGGGAACAACAAATCGAGGTCGAGCGGTCACAGCTGGCGCAGGCCGTTCTCGGCGTCAGGCCTGGCGACATCGTCGCGTCACAGCAGAACGGGGCGCTCACGCGTATCTCAGCCGAGTCAATGTCGCTCTATTCTACTGAGAAACGAGTTACGTTTGTTGTCTCTGGCAGGCGCTTCCGCAAAGACGGAACCCTCGGCAAGATAAGCGACACCATGAGTTTTACCCTGGATCGCTCTGCTGGAGATGGCAATTAGTCTCCTCAGCAGAGGTCAGATCATTCGCGGCGCTATTGCCAGTCTCCCGCTCTTGAAGGGAGCTGAACCAACGACCCGACATTCCGCGAAGTCAAATGCCTGAAAATATTCTACAATCCTCATCACGGGCAGCCTCCGTGTCGAATTGGGAACATAACCTCGCCCGCGCTTACTTCTGCCCATCAACTGGGTCACGCTCCAGCAAGGCTCGTCTTTTCGGCCTGCTCAAGTGATTCCATATCTACCCACTGGCGAAATTCGCGCCAGTTGTCTCCGAAGTGATGTTGCCCATGAAGAATTCTCCAGGCAAAGTCGCGACCGGTTTGGATTTCGAGCCCCACAAGGCGGCTGCTGAAAGATGCCTTTTGAACAACGACATGCGCAAGTTCGTGAGTGCTCTGAATGTGCTTGATCGCCTCTTCTTCGGTCGGTCCAAACGCACGAGCGCCAAAGGTTACCGTCTTAATGGCAGTCGCGGGTATGTCGATCACATAGACATCCTCGACCTTCTGCCGCAGATCTTTGAGGGATCTTATAAGGCGCCATTCTCGCTCGTACGCCCAAGCTTCGCTTTTGAAGAATAAGGTGCTCCAAACTGGTAGCCGCTCACCGTAGAAGTCTACTCGCTTGGCGCAATACTCGACCTGACCAAGATATTGGAACTCGAGGTCGGCACCCGCGACAACGAGTTGGCCGACATCGATCTCGATGACTGCGCCGCGGTGCTCGTTTGCATAGTGGGCCCAGAGCAGCATGTTTTCCAAAGAATCTGCGAGCGACAGAACACCATACTCTTCACGGCGTGACCTGATGTCGTCCACCTGATCGATGACCATTCCGATCAAATTTCGGCTGGAAATATCGTTCGCCTCTTCCGGCGAATACCCCCTGCCCAGAAGGTGATCATAGAAATGTTTTTTTACACTGAGCCCGTTCACTTCGACGCAGAGCTCATGAGGGTCGTTCAAGAACCGCGGTTGCGTCATTCGAATTTCACCGCTTTTCAAAATTGAAAGAGCACGGTCAAGTGTGACGTATTTGTAGAGGGATGGTACTTTTTTGACTGTTGTCAGCTTGCTTTTCAAAACCATTTGCTTGTTACCAGACCAAGTTACCGACGTCGGCGTGTTGGGCGTCGCTAGAACGGCGTTCTTTGCGATTTTCGTAGTGGCTACATGCTTAAATTGCGTAAATTCAGCTGAACGCGCGCCCCCAAACGGTGGGCCTGCCTACATCAGATTCGCACAAAGGCAGCAGCGATGTGTCAATTGCTGCCAATCCTCAACAGATCAATCTGCATCTCGGCCGAAACTGCATTGGTTTCTGAAGCAGGAGGCTGAACTGGATTCTCATCCAGCGCTTCAGTCTCAGCTTCCTGAGGCTCCTCGTCACTTTTAATTTTCAGTAAAGGCTTTCTGCGAAGGAAGGTCGCACCGCCAGTATCTTCTACCTGGAACACCTTGGTGCCCTCGATACCGCTTGCCCAAGTATGCGCAATTTCATCACGCGGACCGTACGGCTCGTCGATCGTTTCGAAATCCAGAGAGGCAAGCGAGCCAGCCAGCGCCAGCTGGGGCAATCTGCCTTCAATCTGCTGCGCCACGCAGAGCCAGTTGCGATTTTCCGTAAAACAGTTATGTTCTCTTTTCGTTCTAAATGGAAAAACGGCTCGTCGGTATTTGGTACTATGAATAGCACGGCCCAGGTCAGAAAAATCATCCATATAGATATGGATGCCTTCTACGCATCTGTCGAACAGCGGGATAATCCAGAACTGCGTGGCAAGCCGCTGGCCGTGGGTGGAGCCGCCGCCCGCGGCGTCGTGGCGGCTGCAAGCTACGAGGCCCGCAAGTTTGGGGTACATTCCGCCATGCCGTCAGTTACGGCAGTGCGCAGGTGCCCCGATCTAATTTTCGTGAAGCCAAGGTTTGAGGTCTATCGGGCCGTGTCGCAGCAGATTCGGGAAATCTTTGCCGAGTACACGCCGTTGATCGAGCCATTGTCACTGGACGAGGCTTATCTAGACGTGACGGAAAACCTAAAGGGCATACCGATCGCCACAGAAATCGCGCTGGAAATTCGGGGGAGGATCAAGGCCGAAACAGGACTCAACGCTTCGGCCGGGATCTCCTATAACAAGTTCCTCGCGAAGATGGCGTCCGACCTCAACAAGCCAAATGGTCAGGCAGTGATTACACCGAAGAATGGGGCGGCTTTTGTCGAGCAGCTCGCCGTCAAGAAGTTCTATGGTGTTGGACCGGTCACGGCCGAAAAAATGCATCGGCTCGGGATAGAGATGGGGGCGGATCTAAAGGCGCAATCGCTGGCATTTCTTAGCCAGCATTTCGGCAAGTCCGGACCCTATTTCTATGGCGTCGCCCGTGGCATCGATAACCGTGAGGTCCGGCCCGACCGCGTCCGAAAATCCGTCGGCGCCGAGGATACCTTTACGCAGGACATCGACGACCTTGATCTGGCAACTGGCGAGCTGAAACCGTTGGCAGAGAAGGTCTGGGGGTACTGTGAGGCGAAGGGTTTTAGCGGCAAGACCGTCACGGTGAAGATCAAGTTCTCAGACTTCTCCCAGGCTACCCGCAGCAAGACGAGCATTGTTCCTGTTCGGGGCAGTCTCGATGTCCTTCGTATCGCGACGGACTTGCTTGCAACGGTGTATCCATTCAAAAGATCTGTGCGTCTATTGGGTGTCACACTCTCATCATTGACAAGTGATCTGACTGGCAGGGAGCAACAGCAGCTGGACTTCAGCCTTTAGAGCCCACTCCCTAGCTCATACTTCGTCTTCGACCAATCTATTCGGCTCACGAAACGCCTCAGCCATCATCCTGTCGCGGTTGCTCATAACCGCATGAGCGAAGACCAGGTTTTCGTCATTGGAGCGCTCAAGCAGCTCATGCAGAAGAGATAGATTTGTTTCCTGTTGCGGTGTCAAAGTGTGACGGTTTTCTCCTAGTGTGTCGTCGTCAGTTGCGCAGATGAATGAGAAATATTTCCCCAGGAAACCGGCCACGACATCGGAGATTTGAATGCCGGGCTCATCCCGCGAGTTTGCAAACCTGAAGTGATCTAGCTCCTTGTTTCCGTCGAGGAAGCGCACGTCTTTGAGATAGTCGATGATGAGTTCTTCGACATCCAGAATGTGGGAAGCATTCTTGAGAATGTAGAGGCGTTCAATGAAAAAGCTGCCGAAACTGTCGATCAGCACGTTCGGTGTCTCGTCCTCGACAAAAGGGAGCGACTCGGCGTTCCAAGCCATTTCCCAAACGCCCTTCAACATCATGTAGTTGAAATGATCGAGCAGCTCGGAGCGCGCTTCGGCAAGGACTAAAAGCTCTTCGATAAACTCCCGCCTCCGCTCCTTCCCAACGTCTGGGTAAGCATAACGTTGAAAGAGATCGATCAACCCCTCAATGTCATGCCGGAGGATCGTGAACAAATCGTTCTTCAGGTGCCGCTCATAGGGGATAAGATGAGCAGCCTCATCGTTCGATAATATCGAATCGACAATGTCGACGATGCTCCAGTAGAGGGGGTCGACTACCGAGAAATGGACAAACAGACCTTGATCAAGGATCCAGCGGAGGAAAGTTTCCAACTTCCGGCTCGTGAGCATCTTAAGAAGGTCGCCAGTTGCGACATGCTTGAGTTTGATCTCCGGCGCGGTGTCCTGCACCTGCAGAATCTTCCGCAAGTGTTTCAGATCGAATATCCGCTCTGGCCCACAATAAGCTATGCCGCCGATGACAAAGCATGTTGGCTCATGAATATTGAGGCCATTTTCGCGAACATGGACGCGGCGATGATTATTGGTCTCGTCGTAAAAAATCGTATAGGCCTTGTCGACGTTATGTAGGCCATGAAGGGCGATTAGCGCCTTCCGCCGTTCATTGACATCGACAATCATTGGCGTTCCATCCATTTCGCCAGCGCGCTGAGTATCACTTTGTTACGCCTCCGCTGGCAGGCGGCTTTTCATCTTTCAGCGATTGTTTTGGATGGGCCTGATCGGCGATCGCCATCAGCTGATCAAGGGTCAACGCATCCGCACTATCCTCTTTGAGGTCGATCGCCGCTGCAATCGCCCTCAACTCCCCTGCTCCAGACTGATCTTGCAACTCGCCGGGCAGTTGAACGAATGCCGCTTCCTTTCCCGTCATCTGGATGCAATTGCTTCCTGCCGCACAGGACTGTCCTGGAACAAGATAGCCCCAACGCGGACCAAACGCATAAACTGCGTAAAACAGAAGCTTGGCTTTCGCCTTTTGTAATCCGCTTGCGAGCATCGCATCATAGAAAACGCGATGCGTCTGTTTCCAGGTCCGGACGTGGCGATCACAGTACCAGTCATGGATCACCGCGGCCCGGATATAGCCATCTTCCCATGGAGATCCCACGAAAGGTTGCAGTAGCGGCGGGATTGATGCCCCGTCGGTCTTGGTTGCCTTGTTGGTCTGCCAACCCACGCCCTCGGCATCGATATAGCCGAAATCTGCCTCAAGCAGCTTGTGGTCTGGATCGCCTGGAATGTCGACCAACCCGAAATTACCGGTAAAGCAGTTCCGATCATGCCGGTTTGGCAGAACGTTATCGCAGAGGCGCTACCGCAGCCAAGCAACAGCCCCAATGCGGCAATGGAGGTCGCGAGTATAATCTTCATGGAAAGCCCCCTTCCCTATAAACGCCAGACTAGCAATTCCGCAGCCGAGATCAACGCGGAATGGTGCAAAGCTAACCGACATGCTGGCCGGACCGTGGTGATCGGGCGTCCTGACTAGGCCAATTGAGGTGGCTGGGATGCGTGGCGTGAAGCCGAGGATCGGCCAGTGATGTATAGGACTTAAAGCTGGCGGACCTGCATCCCTCTCAGCGCTCAACAAGCCGCGTGAGCATCGACGTAACTTTGAACACGCCAAAGAAGCGGTGCACGATCGTAATGCTACCCCCGAAATGCGGAACACCGTAAATTTCAACGGTGTAGATCCGTTCATTTTGCGCGTCGGGTCTGCCGAAATCCAGCACCGTCTCGGGTTTTGCGCCATAGAATTCATCAACCGCGGCTACCAACTGCTTCCATTCAGCGCTGCCATTGTCCAGAAGCTGGTGATAAATGTGGCTGATGCGGTAGTTCGGCGGCAATTGTGCCTTCTGGGATTTGTAGACGAGACCACAGCACAAGGCGGTGAAAAACTCATCGAAACGAGCCTGGTCAACAGGATACAAAACCCCTCCCGGGACCTGAACCGCTCCCTTTGAGAGAAGTCGCCTCAAAGCATCATTATTGTGGGAGAGCTGTGGCGCAACGCGATCCAGAAAAACCTCGCGCGCACGATTGCTTGGAGATGAATGCATACAGATCTGGGCGAGAACGTATAGGTCGTTCGTCGATTTGTCGTTGTTATGGGTCTTGCACGCCTTCACCGTCAGAAGCTGATGCCTCTCGTCTTCAGGAAAAAACGACCGTGGGGGGATATGTTCCTTGGTTACGCCTGTTTCATTGCACCCCTGGAAATAGCAGATCATAACCAAGCCTCCGTGAAGATGGTAGGGTCGCGCGGCTTACGTGAGACCTATGCATCACCAGCCTCCTGCTTTCTCAGCCCGCTTGCCTGGCCGCCTGGCGCAGTGCCGCAGGAAGACTATGGCAATCGATGGCACGCGGACCGAGGAGATCGACTATCAAGCCGTGATGTCTTTCTGGAACAAACATTCTCGCCCCCATCAAGCTGTTGAAGATTAAATCTCCGACTTGTTCCGCGCCTAGCTTTGTCACCACACGCTCAGAACAGAGTATGTCTGCAGTGGCGATAATATGCATGCCGGCATACCGCTCCGCTGCGATCCTCAGAGCTTTCCGCTCGTCTATCACAACGGTATTCCCTGATACTTTGCCCACCGCCAGCGTTGCAGCTTCACCGTCATCGAGCGTCTCTGCGGCACTGCCACTAACAAGGCTCGCAAAGATCCGCTCACCCTCATCGTCAAATTCGACGAATTCAAGCAGTTCTTGGCTCACGAGCGCCGCGGCCATTTCTGCGTCGTTGCGTGCGCTAAATCGGTCGGCGAGAAGCTCGTCGCGGACGACATCGGATGCCCGAAGCTTTACTCCGAAGGCGCGCACGATATCGCCCGCTCGTCCAGTTGCATTAAGGTTGATGATCACGCTCGTATCGACCACGATATGAGCCGAGACATTACCGGAGAATAGAGGTTGCCGCATTGGCCCCGCTTTCTTCGGTATCGATATCGCCGAGGATGTCACGCACTTTGACGCGATCCATGTGTAGCATCCGAGCGATCTGGCCCTCACTCAACAGACCGCGCTTTGCCGCTTGATAAGCCATAAGCCCAGTCTTGAGCGGGACCGGCAAAGCTGCCTCATCCTTCATGCGATCATTTTTGACTGCATCACCGAGAACCTGCCTAACATGGTCATCCGTGATGTTGCCGTTCGCTTGAAACCAGTCCCAAGTTCCACGCTTGGTCAGTTGCAACTCCTCCAGGCGCCGCACCATGGCCTCTCGGGAAACGTGGAAGAAATGAGCGAGAACGATAACATGGCGCCGAGTCAGGCTCGATGCGCCAGCCGTGACCTCCTCAAATTTCTGGCGGACCGCTTGGGCTGGGGTGAGGAACCCTCGCGCAAATGCGTTCGCATACTTCTCTTCTCGCGAGCTTTCCAACTCGTCGATCTCATTGACCTCAGGCTGAGTCCGCGTTGCAACGAGGTGCCCAAGCTCGTGGGCTGCCGTTTGCGTGCGCCGATCGAGGGGATGGCTTGAGTTTAAGAGAATGCAAGCGCCCACGGATTCCTCGTATGCGAAGAGTCCAGAGATCTTCGCAGGCAGACGACGAACATAAAGCCGCACACCCATTTGTAATTCTAGGACGGCACCGATGTCAGCAACCGGAGCGAGCCCTAGCCCCAACCAGTGACGGAGTTCCAAGGCATGCTGCTCAGCCTGCTGGCGAACATCGCCAGCGAGGATGGCACGCTCAGGCGGCAGATTACGAACATGGGGAATGCCGAGAAGCGTTTCCAATTCGACATCGGCCCGAACAAGATCCGCCATCAGTTCTGCTGCTTTTGAGACGACGGCTTCTTCGTGGTCGGCAAGCTTCCGAAATTTGGGGGTGAGCTCGACGTGGACGGCCTCCTTGCGCAGGATCGCATTGGCACTGGTGCCGTAAAAGCGAGCGAGCTGTTGAAGCTCGCCGATCTTTACCCGCCGCGCGCCTTTCTCCATGGCAACGAGAGTTGTACGGGCAACGCCGATTAAGTTAGCAGCGTCCGCCTGGGTTTTCGCTGCGGACTCTCGCGCAACGCGAAGTCGTTCCCCCAGTTGCTCTGGATTGAGTTGGTCGTGACCTTCACTCATATCGATCACGCCAGCCATTGGGCGACGAATGATTTTGGCCCAAGATCCTTCATAAACGCCTTCCATTCTCTTTCATGCTGTTCCAGGAGGCCAAAAAGTCGCTCTTCGGCCTCGCCTGTCGATATCTGCAGATGGTCTGCAAGCTGCCATGCACTTCGTTTCACGCGTGGCTGATGCACCGGGGAAAAGCGCATTTCGGCGAGATGATCAAGATGCAACGCTCCAGCTATGCCGTAGCGCTGCATCGCCCGCGTCACTTTGGTAAACCCTCTTACGGCGCCATCGGCAAATTTACCGGCGCTAAGATCTTCCCAAATGTAGTTCTCTTTCGGCTCGCTGATACCGGCAGAATGAAAGCTAAGCCTACGCAACATGCATGCTGCGCAGATCCCACAATGCCGGCGTTTTCCGTCAAACGAGGAATTCCGGCTCTGCTGCCAACACGATCGAGTCTTGTTCCACTCATCGGGATCGGTTTCGAGCGCCGCGAACTCTGCAAGGGTTTGTCCTTTCGTGTTCCACAGCTGGGGTAGCCGGAAGGAGACACGATGCTGGAAGATTGCATGGACAACGTCCTCCATTTTGCGAAGGAACCGCGGATGGTTGCGATAATCCTCGTAGCCGTGGCTCGTCGGGACAAGCGTCGGACCCAAGGCGCCCTGGCCGCTTTCTGGCATTGCGACGTCGTGCGTTCCAACAAGATAAGCGGCCAACGCGCTCAATAGAGAAAATTTGAACCCTCGGGTCCGAACGGACGACTCCCTGATTCCGTCCCCGTGCCGCATGTTGACGGAAAACGGGATATTCACAAACGGGACTTTCTTCCGGTCACGGAGAGGACGGTCATCGGCTTTGGAGCCGACCCGGACCCGTATCAATCTGTCGGCACGCCCTTTAGCGCCCAGGATGGCCGACATCGCCCGCGAATCGAGACCGTCGCTAAAAGGCGTTATCGTGCGGCCCGGATCTCCCCACTCTAACAGGCTTTGCTGACCAAAGTCGTGATCGACTTCGATCGAAGCAGCCGTAAACGTGATGTTCCAATCGTCACCGGTCAAAAATTTCAGTGCGCCAACGATCGCGCTGGCAATATCGGGATTCTGCCAGTGCGCCAGGTCGTGCACCGGCAGGAGTAGATCAAATCGCCGCGACCATCGAAGGCCAGATCGTTTCAACGCTTTATCGCAATATTCGACAGCGGCAATTAAGAGCATGGCATCGTAAACGCGACTATCCCAGTTTTTCGTCCGATAATCATCCAAATCTTTAGTCTTAAAAACGATCGCCTTGCCAATTTCCGCAGAGTGCCACCCCTGGTCGGGTTTACGCCCTGGCTCAATGACAGCAACTCGGATCGAAGGTGCATCTGCTGGTATGGTGCTCAAAGCGGAACCCCCTGATCCAGGCCATCGTGAACAGTCGGCGTTCGTGCAACATTGACGGAGCGATCGCCCAGAATGGATTTGGCCATACGGTCGAAAGTCCCGCTATTCGTCATTTGCGTGATCGTTTCGTTCATTCGTCGGCGCATCTGCTGGCACGCGCCTGGGCCAGCCTTCACCAGATAGTGCTCCTCCATGGCGCGGCCTACAGCAGCGAGGCGTTCAGCCAAAGCGGAAGCTATCCCTTTTTCTAGAGCAACAATTCCACCGTACCCGTCCCGAAGCGCCATCTGAGCTCCTTCCACGGCGTTGGCCGCTAACGTGTCGACCGCCGGATCGACCCGCATGCGATCGAGCTGGTCATGCATTGAGGATGCCAGGCTCAAAAGGTCTTGCCCGTCAACGATGCCGACAAGAGATTTTATCGTTGGAGTAACCTCGATCGCGACATCACGCAGGAGCGCCACCTCGGCCGCTTCGCCGACCTGGGTTATGCTGAAAGCGGGCTTGAACGCCCAGGCAGCAACACGTTGGTATCCGTTGCGCAGAGGCAAGCTTTTATGCGGACCGTCGCTCATTCGAATCTCCTAATGTCAGATAGCTTGATATTTTTTATCTGACATGTCAACTTCGCTCAGGTAGACTTTCGCAGAGGGAGGGAGAGGCATGATCGATAAGAATGGCGGAGGTGTTCGTGGCATTTATCTCGCGCCGCGACGAAGCGCTGAAGACTGGTGGATAGTCTCCAGCCAGCTGGTGATCGGCGGTGACGCCTCACTTTGGGCCGAGGCGTTTCAGGATTTTTTATTTGCGCGACTGCAAAGCCGATATCTCAAACCCATACGCCTTCTCCAGAACGAGGGAAGCTGGGAGGGCGAAGGTTTCAGCATAGTCTCCATTCAGTGTGCCATGCTGGAATTTCTCGCGGCATGCCGTCGTGGGCTGATCTATCGGCACAAAAATCCCCAGCCGCCTTTCGAGTACAGCGCGAGCGGAGAGCTCTTTGCATCTTTTTTGTCGGAAACTGCGCCGTTCAACGCACTATTTAGCAGTGACAATGCTGTCGAATTCTATCGGAAGGTTCGTTGCGCATTGTTGCACGAGGCAAGGACCAAGAGCGGTTGGACCATTCATGCGTCGGGGCAGACCGGCGTCGATTGCTCCCGTAAAATCATCTATCGAGACGCGTTGCAAAAGCTAATTGAAGGCTACATCGATGGCTACGGCCGTGATCTACTCACCGACACTTATCTGCAAGCTGCGTTTGTGCGCAAGTTCAATGATCTTGCTTTATAATTCCGACCAGGGGCAGAAGGACGATGGGTGAATTTAACAGGATGACAGTGGTTGCCGCTGCGGAAGTTATTTCCGATAGCTATTCCCATAGCGACATTGATGTTTTCGAAGTGCAATGGGGTATTGAGGATCGGGGAGGCGGAGGAAGCAAGTCGGCAAGGGTCGTCAGCCTCTCCAAAGCTGCTATCGAAGGTGGTCTATTAGTTTATACGGAATCCGGCCAAGTCAGCTTGGAGCGTGCCATAATCGAGAAGGCCCTCGCAAACTGGTTAACTAAAAAGGACACGGCGTCCTGGCAAAAGCTGAAAGCAGGTCTCAGGTTCGACGGTTTTGAAATCGTTGAACCTACTGAAGACGAAGACGTGTGGGGAAAACCGGCCCCAAATGCATCCGCGGCGCTTGTGAGGATGTTGCCAGCCGATGCGCCCGAGCTAGACATGAGAGAGGCTGAGAACGAAGTCGTTCAACTTCTCAGCAAACACCGACTGACCACAGCCGAAGGCCATTTGTCTCGAGCGTTGTCCGCTTTCCAGCGAGGCGAATGGTCAGGTGCAAATGGCGAGCTTCGGAACTTCCTTGAGAGCTACTTTAACGAGATCGCGGTCCTCGCTGGTTGCGATCCCACCTTGGACAGCCGACAGAAGCGAGACTTCTTGGGCGGAAGCGTCAACCCGCCGTTTCTACTGGCAGATTACAATGAGTGGAGTCCTGACGGCAAAAAATCTCCCTTTGTCCAAGCACTCATGAGCCGAATGCATCCCCACGGCGGCCATCCTGGGCTGTCTGAAGAGGAGGACGCTACGTTCAGGCTCCAGATCAATCTCGTCGCAGCGAGGCTGTTTTTGCGGCGCCTGGACCGCGGGAAATATTAATCGAGACCTGTTGGCAGCAGGGCCCAGCACGGCCGCCGAGATGCGAAACTGTAATTCACGAAGAAAACAAGAATGTTAGGATTGTTTGACCCAAGGTTCGGCGTGGAAAAACTCCACCGTCATTTTCGTCTTATCTCCGCCGATCCGGACTACGCAAAGGTGCAGCCCATCATTCAAAACTGGGCTACGGGACTGCTGGACCGAAGGGGAGAGAGCCAGAAGTTCATCAAGGAATTTCAAACGACCTTCAATTCCTCGATGTGGGAACTCTACCTGAACAGAGCACTGATTGATTTGGGATGCAGCGTCGACTTTTCAAAGTCAGCGCCGGATTTCTTTGTCCGAGGACTCGGAGGCTACGAGTTCAACGTAGAGGCTGTCGTCTCTGACCAACCTCCGACCGCGAAGCAGCAGAAAACTTTTGACGTGCAAGATTTCAAGATCCGTGGTGCGCTGAAACTTGCGGGGAAAATCAAGGACAAGCTGGATCTTTACCGCGGAAGGAATGGAAAGAAGTACCCGTATTTCTCGATGAGCCACGTTCGAGGTCGGCCGTTTGTGATTGCGATCGCTCCCTTCGATAGCGACCTCTCGCTCACTCAAAACAACGAACTCATCAACATGGTCCTCTTTGGCTTGGCGCCGCCCGTGCTCGAAGGGCCAGAACTTGGGAAGCAAGACAAGATGAGCTCTCTTCTGAAGCCGTCGGGGGCGCGCGTTGAGATGGGAATTTTCACAAACGATTCGTTCAAGGAGATCAGCGCCGTCTTCTTCTCGACGGTCGGGACATTTGGAAAAGCAGTCGTTGAAAGCAAAATCGATAGGCTCGTGCGGGCAACTCGCTACAGGGTAATCGACAAGGACCGGATTGCGCCAGATTCGGAGCTCTGGCAGCTCGGGACGCACAGGTTTCAGCTCGCCCCGATGAACTACCTCCTGACGCAGCGACGAGAAAGCGAGCACCAGATTGAGGGTGCAGACGTGATTGTTCAGCACTCATCGTTTCATCGTGAAACCCATCTCGATGGGCTTCAGGTCTATTTCAATCCGTATGCAGAAGTGCCGTTCGACTCAAAATTCCAATGGCCCAGAGAAGTCGCTCTCAATTACTACGACCTTGAAAACGGCGAGCACCTCCAGGCCCATCCTGACGGGGCGCTCGTCTCCAGGCAAGTTTTCGACATAACTCCCGAATACATCCGGCTTCTACTGGGGACATATGGTTTCCTTTGATGATGGCGAGGCGGCTCGCGGGATGATAGCCTTCGTAGGCGGTGACTGATCTAAACGTCGAGAAAAGGGCACCAGGCTAGTCATCTCTTCTTTAGAGAAGAGAACATCGACCGGAGATCTTCATTGGAAAAACCCCTATCATAGGCCGGGCGCGATTGGCCCGACGACTGCGAGCGGGGTGTCGAACCCCTCCTTTCCTCCATCTGCTGTCGAAACTCCTCCATTTGTTGGATCGATGCGAGTCGCTCCTCAAAGTCTTTCCGTTTCCAGTAGAATGCAGACGTGGAAGTCAGGCTTTCGATCTTGTCAAAATGATCCAACCACTCTCCAATTACCTGTTCAGCATCTTCGTCCTTGCCGATCGAGTTCAATTCGAGGGCATCCCCCGCTTCTTCAGCCGCCTCTTTGAAGTTGCGATAGAATTCCTCCGACATCTCGACGGGGGAGGCCACGAGGTTTGTCGCGAGCTCGGAAAGTTCTTCAATCTCCATCGCGTACTCACGCTCTGAAGACACATACCTGTATACCTCCAGCCTCAGATACCTTGCGTAAGCCTTGGCGTGAGGAAGATGGCTGTACACACCGGTCTCAAGCTCGCCTACGAGCATCGGAAGCTTCGCCGTGACCGTCCAAAAAAGGTTATCAAGCCCTTGCTTACGGAGGCGCCGACAGAAGTCGGCATCACCGGTTTTGAGGACGAGTTCACCGACGAAACCCGCAAGCTCATGTAGGGCAAGCTTGCCAGATACGGATGAGTCAGACAAAGCTTCCAGCAGCGATACGGCGACCTGGTGCCGGACACTATCAGTGACTTTGAAGTCCAGCTTTTTCCATATCGACAATGCTCCCGAAACCGTTGGCACGCACCCCGCAAGCGTAGCGGCGACAGTGACATCTGAGGATTCGCGAGAAAGGTAATCCTGGACAGAAGGGTTTATGAAGTTTGCTTTGTCATTCTCAATGACGACAAACGAAGACTTCACCTCGCGAAGCGTTTCTTCAAAAATCGACCCTCGCAGTTCCGCCCTTTTTATGGTGCCAAATTCTATGATCGCACGGTTGAAGAAGCCTCTGAGCGTATCCAGCTTGATGCCGCTATTTGAGTACCGCTCCTGTTCCGAAAGAAACATGCAGTGGAGGAGAATCTGCGCCTTACCGCTAATGTGCTGCTTGAATGCTTTCTCCCAGATCTTCTCAGGGTTGGCGAGGGTATCGAGGAATGCCTTGGGATAGTCGGACGGCGCCACGTGCCGTTGCATTATCTCATCTGTCATCCACTGGATGATGCGAGGCATGTAGTTGCGGTGATCGACGATCTGACGAACTACGTCACCTTCAAGCAGCGCATCGATCGATACTCGATCGATTTCTGAGTGATAGAGATGGTTATATAGAATTCGAGCTTTCAGCTCTCTGGTATAGGTCGCGAGATCGAGCACCATCTCGGATAGTTCGACCTTCTTGTCGTCGAGAGCCTCCGAAAGCTCGCGCGCGGCGTTGAGAATATATGCGCGCGTCGTCAGGATGAAGCGCTTCGTTTTATCCTTGAGCACCACAGACATGAACCGCGCGATATGTCCGTCGTCGCGCGCCAGAGACGCCGCATCGAGCCTGATCTTCCCCAGAAAATCATCGAAGACAAAGACCTGTCGCGCGTCGCGTCGAAATGCTCGGAACGCATTATCGATCGAAGCGACGGATACCAGCTCCCAACCCTCCTCGCTGTAATCAGCGGCAAGTACCTGAGCAAGCGTTGTCTTGCCGACCCCTGGGGGGCCCGAAATGATCAGGCAGTGAGTTGATTTCAGAATCTCTGCTGATCTGTTGAGGCTGGGATTGACGACAAAGACATTGAGGATCCTTTCAATTTCCTCAACTGTCGCTTCGCTGAATACCGCGATGTCGCTCTTGAGCAGTCTATCAAGGACGGCAGCACTGGATAGCCAAAGCTTGATATGACGCCTCTCGACCGCAGAATGCTTTGCGAGGTAGCCGTTCAACTCCGTACGCCCCCACACACGAGATGCATCAACGGAGGGATGATCCAGCAATGATATCAATTTCTCTTTTTTCTTCGGGGTCAACGCCTGCGAAGTGAGGAGGTAGTACTCGGACGGACCTAGCAACGCGACGTTTTTTCTCTCTGCCTTCACTGCCTTTTGCAAATCCGACCAAGAGCTGTTCTTGTAGTGTTTCGTCTGGATGATGATATCGCCGTCCGCTCTGCCATGGCGGCCATCCACACCGCCGTCTGGGCCTTCAGCGAACGTCTCGAACCGAAGCCCGGTTTCCGAAGCCACCAAGTCTGCGCATAACCCCTCGAACTCGATTGGCGACAAGTTGGCGAAATCGTATCGGTCGGACACTGACATGCGACTCCCGGGAGAACGATGCCGTTATGCTACCATTGGAATAATCCGCGTCTATATACTCTTTATCCCAGAACAGCAGGAGGGGCCTCATGGCCTACCGCCTTACCGGTCACCTCACGCAGGCCAGCTCCAATACAATCCGCCGCGCCGCTCGCGGCGTCACGTCCAAAGTCTTCGCGACCATCCCCCGAAACCAGCTATTTCGCCATGACGAGCCGACCAGCTTCTGCAATTTTGACGACAGCCGTCTCCCAGCAATTTTGCGGGTCCGCAAGATGTAGCGGGCCATAGTCAGTTAGTGGGTCGAGGTGCGGATATTTCGATAGCGTCGTGGAGCACGGGGTACTCGATATGCACCAGCTCGCGATCCAAAGAGAGGCGCCGGCGAACTGGTTGCCGTCGAGGGAGCTCGACTCGCCGGGCGCGCGACCCGTTCCTTGAATCGCGCCAGTTCGGCAGGGATCAACCCGTGAGGGAAGCTGTGGAATATTGGGCGGCCGCGCAGCTGCCTTTGCCTGCAGTCGTGGACCTTTTGGACGGACACAACTAGTGTTGACGCTGCCGGATCTAGAGGAACGCAGCGTGCACGACAAGCGGTATCAGGTCTTCATCAGTTCGACATTTCAGGATCTCCGCGAAGAGCGCCGCGCTGTACAGGATGTAATCATAAGCATGGGGGATTTTCCTGTGCAGATGGAGTCCTTCCCGGCCGCCGACGAAGATCAGTTCGAGTTTATCAAGTCCCTGATCGATAAGTGTGACTACTACGTCCTCATCATCGCCGGACGTTACGGCAGCCCGGCCGAAGACGGCCTTAGCTACACCCACAAGGAATTTCGATATGCCGTGGAGAAAGGTGTCCCTGTTCTGGTGATGCTCCACGGAGAGCCGGGCAAGATCCCGGCCGAAAGCCTCGAGCCAACCGATTCTGGACGGCAATCCCTGAAAGACTTCATCAAAGAGGCCGAGCATAAACGCCTGCGGAAGACTTGGACGACACTTGGCGATCTTAAGTTGGCCGTTCGTGAGGCACTAGATCACGCGAAGGCGACCAAGCCGCGTGTTGGCTGGATTCGGGGAGACGCTGTCGCAAGTATCGACACGCTTGAGGAATTGAATGAGGTCCGCAAAGAAAATGAGAAATTTCGTATTGCGCTCGGCAACCTCAGCGTCGAGATACCGCTTCCTAAGCTACCTAACGCCGACGAGCTCACTACTCTCACCCTCCTGCCGATGACGTCGAATAAAGGCACGAAGCGCGGCAGCTCCGCCAAAATCCAGGGATCCTGGATATCCTTCTTTCCACTGTTCTTCTCCAACCTTTATGTGTCGACGAACGACTGGAACGGCGAGTTCTACTTCAACATCGATCACGATGCTTCATGCGTACAGATCGCCTCAGCAATCGCTGGGGAGCTCGCTCCAGTCGAAACGGCTGGCTGCTTCAAGATAACCCGGAGCACGCTAGATCGCCTTATTTCCTACTATACCGAAGCCGGACTTATGATAGCATCCGGAAACGAGGGTCAGACGCCATTCACGGAGACTGCGCAGCGTCTTGCACGTCGTCACCACGTCGTGGGGAGCGCGCCGCCGTTTGCAATTATCGAGGGCGAAGTGACCATCACCGCTATCGGCTCCTCAGGCGGAAATTTCTCAAGAAACCTGGACGACGACATCCCGTTTTAGGGGCGCCAATTTCTACGACTGATCTTGGGCTGCCGGTACTTTTCGCAACAGCGTAGCAGAACACAACTGGAACTTTCGGGAACTGGAAGTTAGGCTGTGGCTGGATCAGCTTCGACGTCGAAGCGAGATGTTGGCCAATATCTATTCAAGTTTGCGGCGGCTGGTCAGGATTTCCGCCTGAAACTAGCGGCGGTGAGGGAACCGGTGCTGACCAGATGATGATGCCCGATCTAAGAATATCTAAAACTTCCCCGCAGTCATCCCTCCGAATGAGGAAGGGCATTCTTGAGGTTTTGTAGGCTTGGGCTAGGTGATATCGATGCATCCCCCCGTCGATATGGATTTGGTCTTGGAAGCGTCGGATCACGGGCGGCGTAACCAAAAGTCCATTAAGCCACCTATAAGCCGTCTTGCAGCTTTTGGATTTATACTCTCTGTGCCAAGGATCCTTGTCACGACTGGCGTTGTAGGTGAGGCTACGATGGACCTCGGCGACGTCTGCCTCGATAAGGGCGAAATCATGGGGGTCGTGCTTGTTTGGAGCATCTCCATCAAAGGCAAGATAGAAGTTGGCCGGGGACAGGTCCCAAAGCGCCGTCAACGTAGCTGGGACATTTTTCCGCCTTCTACACCATTTTGCCACAGCAGCGCGCTCTGCAGCCATGCCAAGCTCTGTCATCTCGTCTCGCTTCCCATCAAGAATGTCGCATATCACGGGGAAGCTTAATCCCAGAGCGTGCAGGCGATTAAAATCGTCCACGTCAACCGCCATTAATACTTCTCGAATGTGGGATTGTAGGATCGGTCCGCGAGCTCTTCGAGGGTCCTTTTCACCTCCCGGACAGCTCGGACGGTTAACGGTTGAACGGCAATCTCGGATAGTGTGTAGCGGCCACCGTGTAGTTCTATGATACTGCGCATCAAAACAGCCATGAACGCTCGCATACGGTCGAGTGCATAGTCCTCGGCCCAGAAGTCAGAGAAATCCTTTTTCCTTTCTTCGCCTTCCCATCTAGAATTTCGGTTGAAGACGACTGTGGTCTCCATCCTGATAGGCAGGCCGTGAACAAGGTCATTCCTGACTTCGAACGCGAGCCGGGCAGCTGTGCACCAATTTTCCAAGAAGGAGCGCTCTTCGCGCACAGGAAGCGTTGTGGCGTGGTCGGCAAGCATCTTGATCAGATCAGTGATTTTTTTCAGATCCGTGACAGGTCTGACGTTTTTATAGGGGAGCTTCAGAGCGTGCCAAAGGTATCTTTCTAAGTGGTACTCGATCGCCGATCCGAAGGTCACGATGGCGCCGATCCTTGCTCCGATTTCCGGGGTAATACCTTGCATGCTCTGCAACCGCTCGGGCTGTCCATATTCCTCGTAAGCAGGCGTTTTCATCGTTGCACAGCGCTCGCGCGAACCCTATCTTCCCGCTTTCATACAGGAGAGAGGACTACCCGAGAAGCCTTGCAAAGCCTATGTGAACGGCTATCTCGGCTCAAGTATTGGGATTGAACCTTGCGTGACTGCGACGCGGATCCGCAGAGGACGCAGCTTTTTTGGCGCTCAGAAAATCCCCCATGCCCGAAACCTCCCCCTCCCCGTCATCTCCCTTAGGCCGAGCTCCAGAACGATCCGCCGCGCCGCCTGCGGAGTCACATCCAGCGTTTTTGCCACCATGCCGGCCGACACCAGCGGTTTTGCCATGACCAGCTCAACTAGCTCCGGCAATTTCGACGACGTCCGCCTCCCCTCCAGCTTCCGCTCGAACATTTTTCGCGCCAGCGCCAGCCGATCATGCTCTTTCAGACCGAGCTCGGCGGCTGCGATCAGGCCGTGAGCTATGGCGAGCAGCCGGGTCTCCCGGTCGCGATGCCGGCGCCGATCGACGGGAATGGTTTTCAGGGCGAGATTGATCGCGGCGAGATGCGCGCCGGTGGCGATGCCGGCCTGCCGCAGGATCGACGCGGCAAACAGGCGGCCAAGCCACGGCGCATGCTGCAGGACGGAAAGTTCGTTCCAGGCATCGAGGGCGACGATCGCCTGCAGCACCGCCGGAAGATCTTCGGCCTGGCGCAACACGCCGCGCCATTCGTCGAGCCGGGCATCCTCGTCCCAGTCGAGATCGTAAATCATTGGGTCTCTGTCTTGAACGCGGCCGCCGGGCCGCTTGGCACTCTCGATTGCCGCGTCCGCCCGGGCCAGCAGCGCATCGATGGCGGCATAGTCGACGCCAGGCAGATTTTCCGCGTCATCACCATCGTCCCCCTCTCCTTCCGGATCGGAGGCGACAGCAGGCCGAATGACGCCGGCCGGCTCGATTGCCCCAGCGCAAAGCGGGTTGGTGTCTGACGTCTGTCGTAAGGTTCGGATACCCTCTGCCGTTAGGACCCAATCCGGCGCCTGCGCAGCAATGCGCCGGCGGGTGCGCAACACGTCACGAGCGATGGTGAGTTCGTGGGTGGGCGTGCGGATATCGCGGGTGGCGTCGTGCAACACGAGGTCCTCAAGATGGACCAGTTCGCCGTCGATCCACAGCGAGGCGCAGGCGTCGGCGAAATTTTGGCGCTCGAGGAAGCCGGCGCCGACAGCCGAGCGCGCAATCCGCTCATCGAGCCGGGTGAGCGCGACGCCGGCGTCGCAAGCCGGGCGCATGAGGGCTGTCATGCTGATTTTTGTTAGATCGTAAGCCATTGAAATCATGGTAAATGATTTGCTAAACGAACTCTATATGAATATTACGATTCCTCACATCGTATGATCTTCAAGTGGTGCGATAACCATCGATAAGTACTGCTTATCGGAAGTTAGCCATCCAACCCTGTTTCCCTTGCCATCTGAAGCCCCGACCGCTATATTTCAGGCACGATTTCGATGAGGAAACGCAATGTCCGAACCGCAACTCTCCGTCCGCAGCACCAAGGCCAGGGATCTCGCCCATGCGCTGGCGAAGCGCACCGGCCAGCCGATCAACAAGCTTGTCGAAATTGCGCTCGAGCGCTACGACCGGGAACTGCGGCAAAACCCGACGCAGACGCCTGGTGACGCGCTCTGGGAACTGATGGTCGAAGGCCGACGATCCGTGCCGCCCGGCACAACCTCTGCGCATGATGACCTCTACGACGAAAACGGCTTACCGAAATGATCGCCGTCGATACGTCGGTCATTGTCGCCACCGCACTCGGCGAGCCTGAAGCTGAACAGTTTCATGCGCTGGTTACCGGTGAGGAGATCGTGATCGGGTGGCCCACCTTACTTGAAGCGCGCATGGTGCTGGCCGGCAAGAACTTTCCCAATGCCGCGACAATCATTTCACAGCTGGTTGCCTTGCCAAATGTCACCGCCGTGGCTTTTGGTGAGCGGCACTACTACGCCGCTGAGAAGGCTTTTGAACTTTTCGGTAAGGGCCGTCATCCGGCCGGCCTCAACATGGGCGACTGTTTTTCCTATGCGGTGGCCGCAATCGCCAAGGCGCCGCTCCTATTCAAGGGTCAGGATTTTGGGAAGACGGACCTGAAACTTCACCCGTCGTCGTCGCAGTGAAGGACACAGAGTGATCGAAGACCGAGTGAGATTTGCGCCGGAGAAATTGTTGAACGTAGCCCACGAAGACACCAGCCAGGGCCGGCGGGTGGCGAATTTCCTGCTGGCCTGGTGGAACGCCGAAGTGCATGGCGGCTTCGATCTGACCGATCTCGCCAATGTCGATCCGCATGTCGCCGCGGACATGGCGACGATCTTCACATTTCTCGCCCGCGAGGAGGATGTCATCTATCCCTACGACTACCGCAGCGAACTCGAAGCGATCATCGCGCGCTGGCGACCACAGGCGGAGAGCGCTGGATGACCCTGGCGTCGGGACCACTTGCGACCGATGTCGAACGTCGGGCCGAAGCGCTCGACACCATCGCCGCCATACTGCCGATCGACCGCCGCGACAAGCTCGCCGAACTACTCACCGACGCCGACGTCGAGACGCTGCGGCATCTGGTCAACGAGGGGATGGGCGACAATACACTTCGGGCGCTGTCGTCCGACTTGGCCTACCTCGAAGCCTGGTCGCTTGCCGCGACCGGCGCTCCCCTGCCCTGGCCAGCGTCCGAAGCACTGCTATTAAAATTCGTCGCCCATCATCTGTGGGATCCGGCGAAACGGGAGAGCGATCCCGATCATGGCATGCCGGCCCCCGTTGACCGGGTCTTGCGGGAGGGTGGCTCCCTGCGGGCTGCCGGACCGCATGCGCCGGACACGGTGCGCCGGCGGCTCGCCAGCTGGTCGACCTTGACGAAGTGGCGAGGCCTCGACGGCGCCTTTCCCTCCCCTGCCCTGAAATCCGCCATTCGGCTTGCGGTGCGCGCCGTGCCGCGGCCTCGACGGCGCAAGAGTGCAAAGGCGGTCACCGGTGACGTCCTTGCCCAATTGTTGGCCGCCTGCGGCGGCGACAGCCTGCGCGATATCAGGGACCGGGCGATCCTGATGGTTGCCTTTGCCTCCGGCGGCCGGCGGCGCAGCGAGATCGCCAGTTTGCGCAAGGAGCAGCTGACGGTCGAGGCGCCAGTAATGGGTGGCGAGGATCTCCCCCTCCCCTCGCTCTCAATTCATCTCGGCCGTACCAAGAACTCCGGGGCCAGCCAGGATGAAGTCGTCTATCTCGTCGGTCGGCCGGTCGACGCGCTGAACGCCTGGTTGGCGGCGGCCAAGATCGACAGCGGCAGTGTGTTTCGGGCGATCGACCGTTGGGGCAATGTATCCCGCCGGGCACTCGACCCGAAGGCGGTCAACGATATCGTCAAGCGGCGGGCGAGATTGGCTGGATTGGATGCTGGAGATTTTTCGGCGCACGGGCTGCGGTCAGGATACCTGACTGAAGCAGCGAACCGCGGTATCCCTCTTCCCGAAGCGATGGAACAATCACGCCATCGCTCGATTCAACAAGCGTCGAGCTATTACAACAGCGCGACTCGGCGCAGCGGCAGGGCGGCGCGGCTTCTGTGATGGCCGGCCCGAAGCCGACGTTTCATGACAGGCAGACGGGGTTTGCCGAGGACAGAGGAGGCGCTAACAAGATCAATGTTCAGTGACTTCTTTTCGATGTTGAACGGCTCCGGCTCAAAGTCGATCTATCGTCCGGCGCGTTTTGCTATACCCGACCTACTGAGGATCGGGTACAGCGCGTTGAGAGCTCCTTAGACTTGCCGCAAGCCGCCGTCGACGCACAGTTCGGCACCGGCGATATAGCTCGCGTCATCGCTCAACAAGAACAAGGCGGCTGCAGCGACTTCTGAAGGCCGCGCCATTCGCCCCATCGGGATCGGAGCGACAAGTGCTGCACGCATGTCTTCCGGAACCGCAGCCATCATTTCCGTATCCGTTGGCCCGGGCGCAACAACGTTGACGCGGATATCTTTGGGCGCGAGTTCTGCCGTCCAGGTTCGGGCATAGGAACGGACGGCCGCTTTGGTGGCGGCGTAGGTTCCGTAGGAAGAATAGCCCGCGCTATCGGCGATGGATCCAACGAGGACGACCGATCCACCTCCTATCATCGCGGGGAGAGCCGCCTGCAGACCGAAAACCATCCCGCGGACGTTGACGCCGAAGTGGCGGTCGAAGTGGTCTGGCGTTATGTCCGCGATTTGCGCAGGCTCGGAGAGACCCGCATTCAATACGAGTGCGTCAATACGGCCGCATGCTTTTCGCACTTTTTCGACAGCCTCCACCATATCTTCGGGGACACTGGCATCGGCGGCAATGCCGACCGCGTCATTGCCGATACCCTTGGCCGCCTTCTCGGCATCTTCACTTCTACGACTGGTAATGAAGACCTTCGCCCCTTCGGCAGAAAGCCGCTCTGCAATTGCCAAGCCGATACCCTTGGCGCCCCCGACGATCAGGGCAACCTTGTTACTCATTCGAGCCATCGTGAATCCTTTCAATTGATGGTCTCATCATGATATACGTCCTATATCTGGTATCAATTACGCACCTGAAGTAGCCTAGATATGGACGAGTATACTGACCTGGAAGCCCTTTCTCAGTGCGCCTTTGAGGACATGGCACGGGTTCGCCCGGTGCTGGACAAGATCGCTGACAAATGGACAATCCTGATACTGACAGTGATCTGTCCCAAACCCTCGCGCTTCAACGAGATCAAGCGGCGCCTCGATGGGATCACGCACAAAGCTCTGGCCGACGCTTTGAAGAGGCTTGAGCGGAACGGCCTTGTGACGAGAACCGTACTCCCGACGCAGCCGATTGGCGTGGAATATGCGATTACCCCACTCGGCCATTCACTGCGCGAGCCGTTTGAAGCACTGTGTTCATGGGCAGCGGCCAACGCTGACAAGGTCGAGGCAGCCTCGCTGCACTATGACAACACGGCATCTCCTCGCTGACGATGTCGCTTAGCAACGATCGACGGGCCGATTACAGACGTGATCGGTGGGAGCGCGATTAGCGGCGGAAGCTGTCGCTTGCGTGAACGGCGTCTTCAGCGCCGGTTCACGCCAACGCGCGCTAAATATGGCCACAACATCAGGAGAGTCCAGATGCGAAAACTGCTTATCACAGTGGCCCTTCTTGCGGCCGGAACAACCTCAGGAGTGGCGAACGCGGCGCCTGTGGGCGGCGTTGCCGTTGCGAACACTTCGAATGTCCTAACGGTCGATTATGCTTGCGGGCGCGGATATCATTTGAGCCCCCGCGGCTTCTGCCGCCCCAATCGATGGGGACCACCGCCACGCTATTACGGATGGGATCGCGGCTATGGTTGGGGTCGCCCCTATCGCGGCGAATGGCGCGAATACAGGCGCTACGATCGTTGGGACCGCGACTGGCGGTGATAGCCGCGTACAGATCCTCGATCTGCTGCGGGGCTTATCCGATGTTCAGGGCAGCTCCGCAGCGCGTCAATGTCGGCCATGAGCAATTCGACCAGTTCCGGCCGGCTCGCCGATCTGCAGAACCTGATGGATCCCGTTGCGATGACAAGGCGGGGACTATAGCTTAAGGCGCTAGCACGACCTGGGACAAGGTGCGGCATGAAAGTTGATATGTCCCGCCCGACGATGCGGACTGGAGATCCTCACTTCGATAGTGACATCGCCGAGCGGGAAGACCGCGACGTGATCTTGCGTCGGGTCGAACCTGCATCGACAGCCGAAGATTTGCCTCAGTGCCTTGTAGCTCCTCGTGCTGTTCTTTGGCCTGCAGGAGGCGGGCTTGTGGTCGAAACGCCCTGTGCGCTGCCGGCCTTTGGTTTTGCCCTCGACTTCGGCGCTACATCCGTGGCTGTCGCCTTCTTGGCCCGAGGTTTCTTGGCGGCTTGGTCATCCGCCTCCGCCTTCGCGGCAATCTCCTGGAATGCCTCCAGCCAGTGCTTCATATCCTCGCCATGTGGCCGGCCTTCCCGTTCCCATATCTCGTAGGCCCTTTGCCTGATGCGATCCTCGTTCGACGCCATCTCTGCCTCCATCCAAACCGTGACCTGCAAAGTCAAATGGCGCAGGAACCCGGTATGGCAATAGCCGTTCTTCGCGGTCTCCGTACGCTTATTCCGCTGTCACCCAGGCGTCGCGTGCACCATCTCTCGACCACTCCGGTTCTCGCAGATTTTAGATCCGCTTAACCATGTTTCACTGACCAGGTTCAAACGAAACGCTTGTTGGCGCCTTACGATCATCCCGTTCTTCTGGCGGTAACGCCATTTGCCCTTACGAGCGCCATCAGCATCGGACCAAGCGCAAATTCACCGCGTTCGGCCCGTCTTGTCAGGTCACGCAGATAGCCGCCAGCCGAGTTGATGTGCCCTCCCCTCTCCAGGATGCAGGCAATGACCGTTGCAGCATTTTCTGGCCCCATGATGTCGCAGGCCTCCTGATAGGCAGACGGGCTGACGCCAAGCATCGAGCGGACGGTAACGGCGGCCGCCATCAGATCCCGCCAGCTGCTGATCGAGCCGCCCGCCGCATAGTCGGATATTTGCGGGCAGGCCTGTAGCACCAAGCCCAGCGGAAAGGATTTCAGGTCTCCGACGGGCTGCCCTCCTGCCCGTCTTGCTGCTGTCCCGCTGCTGCTGTCCTGCTGGGCTTCCGTCTTGGGATGGCGTTCGTTGTCGCCCTCGGCTTTCGCGCCCTGCTTCGTTTCGGAGCTAGGTTCAAGTTCAAAAATAGAGTCGGGGTTTGAATTCTGTATGTGCCGCTCATCCTGATCGGGATTGCCGCTTATTTTTCTTGAATCGAGCAGGTTTTCCAACTGGTTGACCACATCCTCGCGCAGCTGCTCCATGTCTTCGAGGGCCCCCTCGAGTTCAGAGGCGCCGGGATTACGCGAGAGTGCGCCGACAAGGTCCCGCTGATATGTGATCACAGCGTCCCAATCGCCGGTAAGGTCCTCTTCAAGCGCGGTTTCCACGAGCTTTGAAACGTCGCGACGGCAAAGGGTGAGGCGCTCTCTCAGGCGCTGCAGATGCAGCCGATCGGCGACGACCTGGGCGGCCAACGCCTCGATTTCTTCCGAGCGTGCAAGCAGCGGAGCGAGCGAAAAGCCGAAAGCATCCTCTATGGACCCCGACCTGTCCTTGCGCGCGTAGCGCTTGCCATTCGGGCTATCCTTGCGGATCAATAGCCCAGCGCCGACAAGGACCGCCAGATGGCGACGGATCGTTTGCTCGGCCATGCCATGGGCGCGCAGGGACAATTGAGCATTGGACGGGAAAACCACGAGGCCGTTTTCCTCCGAAAGCTCATTCTTCGGATAGAAGCTCAAAAGCGCGTTCATGACGGCGAGCGCCCTGTCGGATATGCCAAGCATTGAGCGCGCTTCGCACAGCGCCCGATACAGTTTCCATTTGTCGACCGATTTGTCCGGTTCGATCTGGCGCGAGACGACCTGGCTTGAAAACATGCCAAGCGTCATCGGCCGCCGCCCAAAGGGCGTCGTCACACTTCCACCATTCATTTTCTTTCACCCTCTGTCAGGCAAAAGAAACCCGCTCGCCAAACTGACGCCTAAAGACTCTTGACTGCGATTCGTGGAAATGCGATTCTTGATTTGCTAGAACGAGAAGGGCTTCCACGACGGTGACGTTTGGGGGCCTTTTTCTTTTGCTTTCCTAAGCTCCTCTTTGCTCTTGATATTCCGCATAGAGGCGCTTGAGCCTCTCCTGCACGAATTCATCGAAACCAGGCGCTGCCTTACTGTCGAAGACGAAGGTTGCAGTCGCCGGCGTACGTTTGAACTTCACCGGCAGATCGCCGACTTGCGTGGACGTTGGGGCTGCCTTCGCACCCCCAGGTTTTTTCGTCGCAAGCGCAAAGGCATGATGGAACCGGTCATTGCTCGACATGCCGCGCATGTTGTCCGCGGACAACATTGTTAGGAGCGCGTCTATGTCGGCCCTCTCGAGGTGCTCGCCGAACTCAAACCAGCGCCGTCGGCCGATCTCCGGCGCCGATCCGATCGCACTGATCAGCGCGATGGGAACCTGACGCGTGACGACGCGCATTTTTGACAAGGCAGCCCGGTCGACGTTCAGCGCAGCCATCACCACGTCGCTGCCGAAACCTTTTTCATCGAGCCGATAGGCAAAGAGCGCCCGCTCGATGTAGGAAAGATCCGTGCGGGCATTGTTTTCCTGACCTTGGCTGACGACCAGCTGTTCGTCGCTCAGCACCCGCACGATCGCCTTGACCTTGATGCCCAGTGCTTTGGCCGCGGCGAGGCGGCGATGGCCGAAGGCAACCTGGAAACGGCCTTTGGCATCAGGATGCGGACGCACCAGAATGGGAACTTGCTGGCCGTGTTCGCGGATCTGATCAGTCAACTGCGCAAGCTCGGCCGCGTCGACCTCAAGCCTGTCGGCGACGAAGGAGGCATCGACCAGCGCAGTGTCGAGTTCAACGACCGTCTGGCCTTCGGCAAGTTGGCGTTCCAGGTCATTGGCGCGCTCAACCTTTTCGGTGATATTGCCAAGCGTCCTGGTAATGCCGCCGACCGGGCCGCCACTGCGAGCCTGGGGAATGAAGCCGGCGATCGGCCGGCTATCACGCGGCGCTACGGAGGGCGGTTCCGGACGAACCTCGTTTGGATTTGCGACTTCGATAAGGTTCTTGCGCGCCATTCAGCTATCTCCTGCCCCAGGTCGAGCGGATGTGGGCCTCTATCTCGCCGTTGACGAGATTCATCGATTCCAGCGCCCGGTCGTAAGTTCCACGGGTGAACTGGGAGCGATCGACTTCGTAGAGCGTCTGCTTGGTGACGCCGGCATCCGAGATTGCCGTCGACTTCAGCATCGAATTCTGAAGCATACGATTGCCGAAGATCGCCCGCATGAAGCCGGTCATCTGGCTCTGCGGTCCGTCATTGGGCTCAAAGCGTGTCACGAGATAGCGCATCCAGTCGTAGCTGGTGCGCCCGCCTGCCCGCTCGACGACCGACATCAGTTCGCTCGTCATCGTCAGGAACTGCGACATCGACATGACGTCGAGCATCTGCGGGTGCACGGTGATCAACACGGAGGTCGCAGCACAAAGGGCCGACATCGTGAGAAAGCCCAGCTGCGGCGGGCAGTCTATGACAACGATATCATAAAGGCTTTCGATATCGGTCAGTGCCTCACCGATGCGGGCGAAGAACAGGGACTCGGCAGTGCCCCCCGCCATTGCCTTCGGCGTCTCGTGCTCGAATTCCATCAGCTCGAGATTGCCGGGGACGATATGAAGGTTCGGCGTGTAGGTCGAGCGTACCACGTCCGAGATCGGCACCGGGTTTTCGTAGCGGATCGCGCCGTAAATCGTTTCTCCCTCACCGACGTCGAGTTCCGGCTGATGGCCGAAGAGCGCCGAGAGGGACGCCTGCGGGTCAAGATCGATGGCAAGGACGCGGTAGCCACGCAGCGCCAGAAACTGCGCAAGATGGGCGGCAGTCGTCGTCTTGCCGGACCCGCCCTTGAAGTTCATGACCGAGACGACCTGAAGCTTTTCGGCGCCGCGCCGGATCGGCACGTATTTCGGCGTGCCGTTGCGCTCGTCGAGCGCCTGACGGATGCGGTTCATGTCGTCGGCATCATACTGGCGCCGGCCGTTGGCCAGCGGATCCGGTCCGTGACCGTCCTTGGCGATCTGACGGAGATAACCTTCGCCGATGCCGATATAGGAAGCGGCTTCCGCCGGAGAAAATAGCCGCATCGTCTTTCGAGACAGGGGCGGGAAGATTTTCGCCTGGTGCTGCTGGAGCTGATAGGCGAGCTCCTGAGCATCCGTTGCCAGAAGCGACGGAAGGTGCTCTTGATCGTCTTTCAGAACTGGATTCGCTAGCATCTTGGTTTCCGATTCAATTGCGCAATTTTGGGGGAAAGGGCATCAACTGCGCAGTTATATTATCGCGCGATTCGTTACCGATTTACAAACGCTTAACCATAAGGCTATCCACAGGCCTTTTTGACCTCCTTTTCTCCAGCACGACCCTCCTTGATGCCCCGCTGTCGAAGCGCAAAAGGCCTGCTGGTCAACTGCATGATCCGCGTACCAAGAGCTTCGATAGGCGACACGATCGTCGACCGTCTGCGTACTTGTGCGCCGGAATCGATGATATGCGAAAGCCCATCGAGTCTCATCCCCACGCATGTGAGGGGGCCCACGTTGCGTTGCCAATCGTGAGAGCAAAAATGTTGTCCGCGGACTACAAGAGGTGTGATGCAACGAATGCAGCGCCGAGATCAGAGCGGCATCGGTCAGGCTAAATGCCCGATTGACCCATAACTCGCGCGCTGTCCGCGTCTCGAGTCTTAGAGTTGCTCAGCCGCGAAATCCCTCTGTCCGAACCAGCAAGATTTGAAGAACGTGACTGGTGCGGGAAATGACCGAGGGCTTCGGTGATTGTCCGTTGAGCAGGCCAAAGGCCGAAACGGTCGCCATTCCCATAAAGGACAGATCCACGATCGCATCAGCTCCCGATACCGCCCTCGACGCTCACCACCGATCAGGTCTGTTCGCAGAAGTAACGCAGGGCAGGAACTGAAGGGCCTGGGGTGAGGTCGCCATCGGCCAAGGTAGCGCGACAGCTTGCGGATCACATGAAACGGTCACGACTTGACTGTGGGGGAGGGGAGGGGGATCGAAGCGGCAGTGGAGGGGCGCAGAAGGTTTGCTTCAGGACACCACCCCACGGCGCCTCTGCCTGGCGCCGCCAAGCCAGGAACAGCGTTTCACGCGCGTGGATCTGCTCTGATGACTGCGAGCTCTGGCTCCGCACCACAGCCTAATTCGCGTGCCGCTCGCTGGTCGATCGAGCGATCTCGAATGGACCGGCCGTCTTGCTCGCGGGCTGCAATCGACAGACGACGACCTTCGATTTGCTCAAATCCGGTCAGGTGGCCGGGCGCCCAGATGGCAGGTTCTCTGCGCGACATCAACATGGCCAACGGAAGTGAGCGCAAATTTCGCTTCCGCCTGCCGAAATAACGCAATTTAGTCACATGGTTAATGAACCTGAAATTCAAGCACCCGGCTGCTCACGCGCAACAGCGCGTGTCGCTTGCAGGTCACGGCCTGGCGAAAAGCATCCCCCGTCAAAACTTCGCTGCCGAGCACGAAGGGCTGTCCAGCGCACGCCGCCAGTGTTGCAGAGATCGTCAGCAATGGCTGCACTGAGGATCTCGTCCCCGGCAGCCGCGATCGTCGCCGACGTGCCGACGAGCATCGTTTCGAATGGCTTCACCGACAACATGTCCAGCCGACGACGGATAGGGGCACATGTGCGCCGGGACCAGCATGATCAGGGGCCCCTCACATTAGAGGGTCTGACAAGCTCCAGACATCGTGATTTGGATAGCCGCAGCTCAATTGGCGTGGAGAACCATCATGTTTGCGACGGCTATCGCACCGGCAGATGCGGCATCACATCAATATCTTCTCGACAGTATGTTCCGCCTCAGGGCGCGCGTGTTTGGCGCGCGGCTGAAATGGCAGGTCACAGTCGAAGACGGGAGGGAGCGCGATCCCTTCGACGCCCTTACAGCCTCCTACATCATCATCGTCGATGAGGGCGGTGAGGCAATTGCCTCGGCACGTCTGCTTCCAGCGCTTGGCCCGACCATGCTTGTCGATGTCTTTCCGGAGCTTCTGGGTGACAGGCCATTCGTGCCGCATGCACGAATGGTGGAAAGTTCCAGGTTCTGCGTCGACACAGAGACGAATCCGGCCGCGACCGGAGCCTTCGGTTTGAACGAGGCGACCGTCTTTTTGTTTGCCGGCATTCTCGAATGGTGCCTGGCCAACGACATGACGGAAATTGCCACCGTGACGGACCTGCGGTTCGAGCGCATTCTCAAACGCGCCGCCTGGCCGCTTTCGCGCTACGGCAAACCGCGTTTGATCGGCAACGTCATGAGTGTTGCTGGAAGCCTGCCGGTCTCGCAGCAGCTTTTCCAGGCGCTGCGGCCGCCTGCCTATCGCTCGACCCTGTCGAGCTCCTTTCGCTGTGCGGCTTGAGGACCTAGCCATGCAAGCACGCTCATTGCCGCGGCTCGTGCGAAAGCTCGAGGACGCTCTTGGTCCCTCGCTCCTGACTGCGCTCGAAGACCCCTCGGTAAGCGAGATCATGCTCAACCCTGATGGTTGCCTCTTCATCGAACGGATCGGCGCCGGCATCGCGCGCGCGGGCGAGATGGAGCAAGGGAGCGCCGAAATCATCATCGGCGCCGTCGCTCATGTCCTGAACACGGAGGTCGATACGGCACGACCCATCGTATCAGGGGAGCTGCCGATCGGCGGCCATCGTTTCGAGGGCCTGCTCCCGCCGATCGTGGCGGGTCCAGCCTTCTCTATCCGCAGGCATGCGAGCCAGCTCATCGCGCTCGATGACTACGTGACCTCGCGTATCATGACGGCAAGACAGGCCAGCATCCTGCGCGAGGCCGTCGATGCCCGGCTGAACGTCGTCGTCTCGGGCGGCACCGGATCGGGCAAGACGACGCTGTCGAACGCGCTCATCGCCGAGATTGCAAGCCGTTGCCCGAACGATCGTCTCATCGTTCTTGAAGACACGAGCGAGCTTCAATGTGCTGCTGCAAACGTCCTGTCCCTGCGAACGAGTGACGAGGTCGGCATGGCGCAGCTCCTCAAGAGCACGATGCGCCTGCGCCCCGACCGCATCATCGTCGGCGAGGTACGCGACGGCGCGGCACTGACCCTTCTGAAAGCATGGAACACCGGTCACCCTGGCGGTGTGACGACCCTTCATGCCAATTCGGCGCGGTCTGCACTCGTCCGTCTCGAACAGCTGACTGCCGAGGCCAGTAGCCAGCCCATGCAGGCGGTCATCGGCGAAGCCGTCGATCTCGTCGTGTCGATCGAACGGACCCCGCTGGGCAGACGCATCACGGATATCCTGAAGGCGAAAGGATTTTCCGGCGGCGCCTATCATCTCGAACCCGACATGGAGGGACGTCATGCGGCATAGACATCGTGCTCTGATCGGACTTGTTTTCCTTGCGCTCACAGGCCTTCGACATCCGGCTCTTGCAAGTTCGGGAGGTAGCTTGCCCTGGGAAGCGCCGCTCGAACAGATCCAGGAATCGATCACAGGTCCGGTCGCAGGCTTCATTGCCCTTGCGGCCGTGGCGGTCGCGGGGGGCATGCTGATCTTCGGCGGCGAACTCAATGATTTTGCGCGGCGCCTGATGTACCTGGTTCTCGTAGCCGGCGTTCTCCTCGGAGCCACCCAGATCGTCGCACTCTTCAATGCGACAGGCGCCACGGTCGGCATATCTGCGCTCGCGGTCCAGGTGGGAGACGAGCGGGGAGGGGAGGCCCGATGAGCCCGCACCTCCCGGCGCTGCAGAAAAACCGGATCCATCGCGCCCTCTCTCGGCCGAACCTTTTGATGGGGGCCGATCGTGAGCTTGTGCTCGTCACCGGCCTTGCAGCCATCATTCTCATCTTCGTCGTGCTGACCATCTACTCCGTCTTGATCGGCATTGCGATCTGGTTGGCGATCATCGGGCTGCTGCGTCGCATGGCCAAGGCCGATCCGATGATGCGCAGGATCTATCTTCGCCATATTCGTTACCGCTCGCGCTACCGGGCAGCGTCGACGCCCTGGCGAAGGGTTTGAGGTGGGTCATGGTGGCGCTTCGCCTTTTCCGCCATGCCGGACCGTCCTTTGCCGATCTCGTCCCCTATGCCGGCCTCGTCGGCGAAGGGGTCCTTCTCCTGAAGGACGGCTCCCTGATGGCGGGGTGGTATTTCTCCGGGCCGGATTGCGAAAGCTCGACCGACGGCGAGCGCAACGACGTCGCCCGGCAGATCAACCAGGTGCTTTCGCGTCTTGGTTCCGGATGGATGATCCAGGTGGAGGCCGTCCGCGTGGCAACGGCCGATTATGCCAGCCCCGATCGCTCGCATTTCCCGGACCGCGTGACGCGCGCAATCGACGAGGAGCGCCGGCGGCATTTCGAGAGCGAAGGCGGCCACTTCGAATGTCATCACGCCATCATTCTCACCCATCGACCACCCGAGCCCCGCCGGTCCGCTTTCGTCAAATACCTCTATTCCGACCCCGGCAGCCGCAAGCAAGGTCATGCCGAGATCGCACTTTCAGCCTTCGAGGCGGCAATACGCGAGATCGAGCAATATCTCGCGACCACGTTGTCGATCCGCAGGATGCGCACGCGCAGCGTAAAGGCCGGACGCGATAGCGGCCGCTATGACGAGCTCCTGCAATTCATCCGCTTCTGCATCACCGGCGACAATCACCCCGTCCGGCTGCCCGACGTGCCCATGTATCTCGATTGCCTCTTGACCGCACATCTGGAGCACGGGTTGGCGCCAAAGATCGACAATCGGTTCGTCGCAGTCGTTGCAATCGACGGATTGCCGGCCGAAAGCTGGCCCGGGATCCTCAACAGTCTCGACCTGATGCCGCTTGCCTATCGCTGGTCGTCGCGCTTCATCTTCCTCGACGCTACCGAGGCGCGGATCAGGCTCGAGCGAACCAGAAAGAAGTGGCAGCAGAAGGTACGACCATTTGTCGACCAGCTCTTTCAGACACAGAGCAGATCGATCGACCAGGACGCGCTGTCGATGGTAAGCGAAACCGAAGATGCGATCGCTGAAGCCGCATCCGAGCTCGTCGCCTATGGTTACTATACGCCCGTCGTCGTCCTTTTCGACGATCATGCAGAAGGCCTGCAAGCAAAGGCCGAAGCGGTTCGCCGGCTGATACAGGCCGAGGGGTTTGGCTCTCGTATCGAAACGCTCAATGCCACAGAGGCCTATCTCGGCAGCCTGCCCGGCAACTGGTACTGCAATGTCCGCGAACCCCTTATCACCACCCGCAACCTCTCCGATCTCCTGCCGTTGAACGCGGTGTGGACAGGCAGCGCGACCGCCCCATGCCCGTTCTACGAGGAGGCCGCACCGCCCTTGATGCAGGTCGCCTCTGGCTCGACCCCGTTTCGCCTCAACCTGCACGTTGACGACGTCGGCCATACCTTGATCTTCGGGCCGACGGGCTCGGGAAAATCGACGCTCCTGGCCCTGATCGCCGCCCAGTTCTTGCGCTACAGGAACGCGCAGCTCTTCGTCTTCGACAAGGGCTCGTCCATGTTGCCGCTCACTCTTGCTGCCTGCGGCGACCACTATGAAATCGGCGGGCAAGGGGAGGGCGCCGCCCTCACCTTCTGCCCACTCGCGTCCCTGTCGGACGAGGCCGATCGCGCCTGGGCGTGCGAATGGATCGAAACGCTGATCGGCCTTCAGGGCATTTCCATTACGCCCGATCATCGCAATGCAATAGCGCGGCAGATCGCACTGATGGCCAATTCACCAGGGCGTTCGCTATCGGATTTCGTAAGCGGAGTACAGGTGCGCGACCTGAAGGCGGCGCTGCGTCATTTCACGGTGGATGGTCCGATGGGGCAGCTACTCGATGCCGAAAGCGACGGCCTGGTGCTCGGGCATTTCCAGACATTCGAGATCGAACAGCTGATGACGATGGGCGAGCGGACACTGCTTCCGGTTCTGACCTATCTCTTCCGGCGTATCGAAAAACGGCTGACGGGCGCACCGAGCCTCATCATTCTCGATGAAGCCTGGCTGATGCTCGGCCATCCGACCTTTCGCGAGAAGATCCGCGAGTGGCTCAAAGTACTGCGCAAGGCCAATTGCGCCGTCGTCCTCGCCACCCAGTCTATTTCGGATGCCGATCGATCGGGCATCATCGACGTCCTGAAGGAAAGCTGCCCGACGAAGATCTGCCTGCCGAACGGTTCGGCACGCGAGCCCGGCACACGCGAGTTCTATGAGCGGATAGGGTTCAACGACCGCCAGCTCGAAATTGTCGCCACCGCCAGACCGAAACGGGACTATTACGTCGTCTCGCCTGACGGTCGGCGCCTCTTCGACATGGCACTCGGACCGCTTACGCTTTCCTTCGTCGGTGCCTCCGGCAAGGACGACCTCAAACGCATCCGCAAGCTGCGCAGCGAGCATGGCGATGAATGGCACTCGGTCTGGCTGAGGGAGAGGGGAGTGTCGGATGTCATCTTCTAACAGCCGCATCTTGGCCCTCTCACTGACTGTCCTCATGACGGTAGCAGCCAGAGCGCCTATCGTTATGGCGGGGGCGGCAACCGGTGCTGCCACCGAGTTCACGCAACTTGCCAACAATGGCGAGCTGATCAAGCTGCTCGAAAGTTCGGGCGTCCAGGTCGACAATCAGCTGACCCAGATCACCCAGCTTGCCGAGCAGATCCAAAACCAGCTGAAGATCTACGAGAACATGCTGCAGAATACGAAGCAGCTGCCAGCCCATATCTGGGGAGAGGTCGAAGGCGACCTCAATCAGCTGCGCTCGATCGTCTCCGACGGCCAGAGCATCGCCTTCTCGATGGCCAATGCCGACGACCTTTTGCGGCAGCGTTTTGCAAGCTACGCGAGCCTGCGGACAAACCTGCCGGAAGCAGAGAGCTTTTCAACGATCTATCAGACCTGGTCGGATACCAATCGAGACACGATCGCGGCAACTCTGAGTGCGGCGAGCCTCACGGCAAGGCAATTCGACAGCGAGGAGTCGACGATGGCAGCCCTTCGCTCGCTATCGGAGGGCGCCGACGGGCAGCTGAAGGCACTTCAGGTCGGCCACCAGATCGCCGCCCAGCAAGTCGCCCAGATGCAGAAGCTGCGTGGTCTCGTCTCGCAACAGATGACGATGATGGGCGCGTGGCTGCAAAACGAGCAGACGGACAGGGACCTTGCGCAGGCCCGCCGCGAGCGCTTTTTCGAGTCCACCGTCCCGCCGACGACGGGCGGCCGGACCATGGAGCCGCAATGGTGAGCTCCGTACAAAGTCACACCGCGCCGATTGCCGGGCGCGCCGTTGCCTCCGCAGTCTTCTTTCTTGCCCTGACGATCGTTCCCGCCCATGCTCAGGAAGGCTCCCTCATCACATCCTTGCAGGACGAGATCAGCAGTGCGGCCAGGGGTTGGGAACAGACCGTCTCGAATGCGGCACGATCGCTCTTCTGGATCCTCGCCTCGATCGAGATCGGTCTGGCGGCGATCTGGCTCGCACTGCAGGCGCCATCGCTGCAGGAATGGTTCGCAGCGCTTGTGCGCCGTATCCTGTTCGTCGGCTTCTTCGCACTCGTCCTCGACCAAGGCCCGAGCTTTGCAAAGGCCGTTGTCGACAGTCTCTTCCAGATCGGGGCGTCCGGCGGCAACGCCTCACCGGCAGACATCTTCAACGCAGGCCTGGTGGTGGCCGGCAAGATGGCTGAAAAAATCCGTTTCGGCCTTTTCGAGGACAACGCGCTCGCCATCTCGGCCGCCTTCGCAACGATCGTGGTGGTCATCGCCTTTTCGCTGGTGGCAGCGATCTTCGTGGCGATCATGGCGGAGATGTATATCGGCCTTCTCGCCGGCATGATCATGCTCGGGCTCGGCGGTTCGTCCTTCACCAAGGACTTCGCCATCAAATATCTTGTCTACGCGTTCAGCGTCGGAATGAAACTGATGGCGCTCGTCATGATCGCCCGCATAGGCTCGCAGGTTTTGATCGGTCTGGCCAACCGTCCGGAGATCGGCGAGCAGTTCCAGACGCTGCTTGCGATCGCCGGAATTGCTGTCGTGGTCTTCGTTATCGCGATCTATGTGCCAAACATCATCCAGGGCGTCATCCAGGGTGTGTCGGTCGGCAACGGCATGGAGGTCATGCGCCACGGCGGCCAGGCCGCATCCTTTGCAGCGGGCGCAGGCTTCCTGGTCGCCGGCAGCGCATCGGCCGGCATGGCGGCGGCCCGGTCGAGCCGGGCAGGCGGCGCTTCGATGGCGGGCGCCATCTTAAGCGGCATGGCCGAAGGTGTCGGTGCAGCAGGCAAGGCGACCGCGTTGGCCATGAAGGACAAGGCCATCGAAGCGCCCGGCTCCCATGCGAGCTCGCTGCTCGGCCTCGCCAATGCCAAGCTCGACCAGGGACGCATGACCGCGGCCAGGCCGTCCTCGACGGCGGCCAGACAAGGGCAGCGCCGATGAGGAGCGACGACAAGGTCATGATGCCGGATGCCCCGGAGAACCCTTACCTGGCGGCGCGGCTGGAATGGAACGAGCGCTACGGGTCCTACGTGAGGGCAGCGACGGTCTGGCGCATCGTTGCCATTCTCTCCCTGTCGATCGCCCTCGTCGGCGTCGGCTACGCATTATACCTTAGCACTCAGGTTAAGCTCGTTCCCTATATCGTCGAGGTCGACAGGCTTGGCACGCCCGTTTCGGCCGGCTTTCCCGAGCATATCGAATATGCCGATGCCCGCGTCGTGCGCGCGACCCTCGGAGGCTTCGTTACCAGCTTTCGATCGGTTACCCCGGATGCGGTCGTGCAGAAGCAATATATCGACCGGACCTATGCGTTGCTCAGAACCTCCGATCCGTCGACCCAGAAGATCAACGCCTGGTTTCGAGGCAATTCCCCCTTTGAAAAGGCAAAGACCGCAACGGTAGCCGTCGAAGTCAACAATATCGTCGCATTGTCAAACCAGTCATACCAGGTCGACTGGACCGAATTCGAACGGGATCGGCGCGGCAAGGAAACCGGCACGCGACGGTTCAGGGCAATCGCCACGGTGACGATGACGGCACCACAGGACGAGGCGACGATCCGCCTAAACCCGATCGGGCTTTATATCAAAGACCTCGACTGGACCGCACAGCTGTGAGAGGAGGACAATTCATGGATCGCAGGACATATCGATTGCTTACCTTCTCCTTTGTGATCCTTGCTGCGACGGCCACCGCCATGGCGCCGGCCAAAGCACAGTCGATGAGCGCAAACGAGACGAAGGGGACGAGCCTGTCGTCCAGATGGCGCGACGGCGCCGGCCTCGTCACCAGGGGGCCCGATGGCAAGATTGTCTTCCTCTTCGGCGAGACCCAGCCGTCCATTGTGTGTTCACCCCTTCAGGTCTGCGACATCGAGCTCGAACCGGGCGAAGTCGTACGCGACGTTCTCGTCGGCGATACTGTCAGATGGAAGGTGGAGCCGGCAACTTCGGGAGCGGTCGGGGGTCAGGCGATCCACTTGATCGTCAAGCCCGCAGAGCCCGGCTTGGTGACATCGATGGTCATTACGACATCGCGGCGCACCTATCATATCCAGCTGAAATCTCACCCCACTCAGTACATGGCACGCGTCGGCTTCTCCTATCCGGACAATGTTTCCGACAGGCTCGCCGAAATCAATGCGCGCCTGGAGGCCAAAGGAGCGCCCGGAACGGGCGTGCCGGCAGAAGGTCTGAACTTCTCCTATACCGTCAGCGGCAACGCATCATGGAAGCCGACGCGCGTCTATTCCGACGGGCTAAAGACCTATATCCAGTTCCCCCGCACGCTGGCCGGACAGGACGCACCCGTTCTCTTCGTCGTTTCCGGCGGGCAGAACCGCATCGTCAACTATCGCCTCGCAAACAACATGATGGTGGTCGACTACAATGTCGAACGCGCGGTCCTTGTCTCCGGTGTCGGCTGGCGCAAGCAGCAGGTGACGATCCGGCGGAGCAGCTGACGTGCGCCGATCCCTTCTTGCATTGGCCTGCTGCATGGCTCTCGACGGCTGTCAGGCCCCGATCGAGGACGGGAGGCTTGCGATCGAGCCAGTCCAGGTTTCGCCGGATGTCGCGGCGGTGATCGCAGGCGACATGGCGGTCCGGCTTTCCGAGCGTCTGTCTCCTGCATCGAGCCTGATCAGGCTCTCAGATGAGGCATCGGAATTCTCGCCGGCGCTGCGCGCGTCCCTGAAAGCGTCGGGGTACACCGTCGTGAGCGATTCAGCACCCAAGGCGAAGGCGATCGTGCTCTCCTACGGTCTTACGCAATCTCCCGATGGCCTTCTCGCCAGTCTCTCGACAGATGGGATGCGGCTTGCCCGGATCTACGCCGTCTCGGGTGCACGGGTAACGCCGATCGGCCCCTTGTCCGTTGCGACATTCTAGAGGAGCACGCCATGGCCCAATCACTCCAGCTCGTCCTCCCAACGGAGGGACAGGGCCAGGCGATGCGTCGCCTCAGCCGGTTGCCGGTGCTCGTGGCGCTCGGCCTGATCCTCATCTTCTTTGCGGTGATCGTTTTCGGCCTTGCAGGACGGGGATTCTACGGCAGGCAAGCGCAGCAGGAAGAGGGAACCGGCAGCCCGGCCTCGAACTATGCGGACCAGCTCAAACGCGGGATTCAGGACGGCATCATCGGCGAGCCAGACCCGGCCGACGGCTTCAGACCGCAGGCTCCCGAGATGCCCAAACAGCTGGCGCCCGATCCAGCGCCCGTCGTTCAGAAGGCGGCTCGCGAAGCGGTCGAGCCTGAATCCGATGACAATTTCGAAGCTCGCCTGGCGCGCGAAGGGCGCGAACGCTATCTGCGGGAGATCGAGCGCCGCCGCATGGCACGTTTGCAGGCGGCGGAAGCGGCGCTGGATTCGCCGCTTCAGGTCGATATCACGCAGGCGCGCGTCCAGGCGCGGCCCGGCGATGAGGCAGAGGGACGATCCGACAGCAGCACGGCGGCAGCGGCGCCTCTCGATCTCTATCAAGCGGCGCTTGAGGCGGGATCTGCCGACCAGAATGCAGATCCGAACAAGCAGCTCTCGAAGGAGGACTTCTTCAACGAGGGCATAAAAGAACTCGGCTACCTGCCAAACAGGGTCGTGCCGCAGCTTTCGCCCAACGAGCTCAAACGGGGATCTGTCATTCCCGCAACGCTGATCTCCGGCATCAATTCGGACCTGCCGGGACGGATCATCGCCCAGGTCAGCCAGAACGTCTATGACAGCGCGACCGGCAACCGCCTGCTGATCCCGCAAGGCGCAAAACTCTTCGGTCGTTACGATTCGAAGATCGCTTTCGGCCAGGCGCGCGTGCTGGTCGTGTGGACCGACCTCATCTTCCCGAACGGCCAAACGCTGCAGATCGGCGGCATGGCCGGAACGGACGCCGAAGGTTACGGGGGCTTCAGAGATCGCGTCAACAACCACACGCTTCGGACGTTTGGGTCAGCAGCACTCATCGCACTGATTGGAACGGGCATCGATGCCTCTATCCCCGAAAGCTCGACGCGGGCGACACAGGACACCGCCTCTGACGCGGCAAGGCGCAATTTCGCAGAAAGCTTCGGACGCGTTGCCGAGCGGACGATCGAGAAGAACCTGAACGTTCAGCCGACATTGCAGATCCGGCCCGGTTACAGGTTCAACCTCCTCGTCGACCAGGACATCGTCTTTCCTGGGGCCTATCCCGCACGATGACGAGGGCCCATTTTGATGAAACTGAAACAATTGTATCCTTTTATAAACAATTACTTCATCTGCGATAATGATTTTTGACGCAAGTAAGGAGGCATGACCTCCTCGGGGTTTGCCACGCGCGAGGACTGGGTTTTCGAAATGCTGCTGGATCATGAGCCGACTCACGGAGGGTTCTCGCATGAACGCGCGTTCTGGAGGCAACAAAGTCAACTCGTTAAGCTGTCTGCCTCGAGATGCAAAGGAGCGCCCCTCCGGCGAGCACCGCTCCTGCGATCGCCAGCGAAGCGTCAAACGAGCCGGTAACGCTTCGTGTATAACTGGCGACAAGCGGTCCTAGTATCTGCCCTACGCCATAGGAGGCAGTCATGATTGCAATCACATTGAATCGGACGCGGTGGGCGATCCGCCGGGCGGCTGGTAGTGCTATTGTAACGGTCCCCATGAACGTGCCCCCGACAAATACAGCGCTGATTAGATAGGCGGCAGGGATGTGCAAGAGCGGGAGGATCACTCCAACCGCCTGCAGCATTAGATTAGAGAGCATCGCTCGGTTCGTTCCCCAGCGCAAATGGACGAAATGCCAAACAAAACATGATGGTACAGCGCCCAAACCGAACAGTGCCCATACGTGAACTGGATCCGCATTCGACAGTGCTTCCTTTACTAGAAGCGGCAGATAAGTTGCGGTGATGATGTAGCCGAAACCTGCGAAGCCGTAGACGAGGATCAACCTTGTCGCAGCGAGAGTCGAAATATGCTCACCAACCTCAACGTCCGCGCGCTCGCTGATCGCCCTGCGTGCGTCCGCCAATGCCTGCATCTTGATTGCGACGCCCGCGGCGGCAAGGCTTGCCGAGGCCATCGCCATCCAGATTGACGCACTTGAGAGCCTTCCTGCGCGTCCGGTAACGATAAGTTCGGCTGAAAGCAGGATTCCCATCCCAACGCCCGAAAAGAGCGCGGGAGCCGCGCTATGCTGCCTTCGGTCATGGATCAGCCACCTGGAGGCGGCGACCATGGCAATTGCGCTCGCCGCTCCCGAAAAACCTCGAATGACTATAATGAGCCACTCGGGCAGAGGCGGCACGAGTAACACAAGCGAAACAACGGTAGCGAGCATGGAGAAGGCGCAGAGGCGGCGACTCGAAATACCGGAGAGTGCAGCCGTAAGCAGGGCGCCCGCGAGGTACCCCGTATAGTTGGCGGAAGCGGCATAAGATCCACCGGTCAGAGAAATCTGCCCGTCCGCGACCATAAGCGGATAAAGCCCCGTGAACGCGAAGCGGCCGAACCCCATACCAACGACCAGAACGAGTGCGGCAGCAACTCCGGCAAAGTGGTCCGTTCTCTGCACAGATTTCTCCATCCTTGAACATTCACTTCAGTCGGTCAGGTCAGCATGACCCATTCAGCGATGCTCTCTGTGCTGGCTGCATTCTCGGGTCTCGCAATCGACAACGACGAAACGCCGGAAGTCGAATTCTTCTCGAATCCTAGGATCTTGAGGCACGTGAAACGCTTCCTGGGCGGTGATAAACACGCGAGCCTGCTTACGCGGTTCGCCGGTATTCTCTCGGTAGACGAGGACGGCTACGATCCCCATCATCGAAAGGAGAATGACCGCGCAGGGAATGTGCGTGTAGGATTGTTCCGGGGTTTCGTCGGATCTCCATCTTGGCATGGCGAACTCCAATATAGGAATGGCTCTGGCTAGGGCAGTTACTGCGCCCTCAAGAGCGTCAGGCGCCAACCTTCCTCTTCGGTGGCTTTGATCTTCGCCCTCAAGAGCTCGATGTCTTCCTGAAGCTTGATCATCCGGTCTCGCAGCTCTTTCATCGGAATTTCCGATTTCGTGACTGAATCGAGATCGTCCATCGTGCTTCCTTTCGGGCGATCCCTCGTCGCCGTCTGAAAGAGATGCTGCCGCGGGGATCCTGGCGACGCCACTGCACGAAGGTATCGGCGAAACCTTGGTATCGGCCATACCTTGGTTCAATGGTTGCCTTGTGAGCACCTTTCTACGGTCGGCGGCTGTGCCAGAAGGCGCAGTTGAAGCCAGACAAGGAGGCTAGAACGGGAACGAGAGTGACAGGGCCGGGATCGGTAACTGATGATCCTGCAGAGCGCCCACTGACGATGATGAACCTGGAGCTGGTGGTCATTCCCGTGTCCGATGTCGATCGCTCGAAGGTTTTCTATTCCAGCTTGGGGTGGCATCTCGACATCGATCATGCCGCACGCGACGATTATCGTATCGTGCAGTTTACGCCGCCGGGCTCAGGATGCTCAATCATGTTCGGGACAAACATCACGGCGGAGGCCCCAGGATCCGCCCAGGGACTTCATCTGGCCGTGGCTGACATAACGGTTGCCATCGAGGATCTTCGACGTAGGGGCGTAGAAGTGAGCGACGCTTTCCACGACGAGGGCGGCATCTTCCACCATTCGAATGGCGTAGGTATTCGAAAAGGGCCGAACCCGGAGCACAAGAGTTATGCGTCGTATGCGACCGTCTACGATCCCGACGGCAACGGATGGACGCTCCAAGAAATCACGGCGAGGCTGCCAGGAACGCCCGGAGACGCGTCTTTCACCCCTCAGTTGATCCGAGCTGTCTGGGGAACGGGTGGCGCAACTTAATTCGACGTTGCCCTCCCGCCTCCGGTTAATGACACTGCGAACGAGGTTAAAGGAAGAGATCGAGAACTTGGCCGCGCGGATCATACGTTGGCCAAGCTCTCAGCGGCATCAGGCTCGCAGGCTACGGAAGGCCGTTCGGAGTTCGTCGCAGAAAACGGCTGTCTGCTCCCACGCAGCGAAATGGCCGCCTTTCGACAAGCGATTGAAGTGTATCAGGTTGGGGTAGGCCTTCTCGGTCCAGCTCCGCGGCGCCGCGTAGATCTCGTCCGGAAAGACGCTAACGGCAACCGGGATCTTGACGCCCTTGGGGGCGAAGAACTGCAGTTTGTTCTCCCAGTAAAGTCTGGCGGAAGAGACTGCGGTGTTCGTTAGCCAGTACAGCGTGACGTTGTCCAGGACGTCGTCTTTCGACAGTCCCTCCTGTCCGCCATTGAACACTCTGGTAATCAGCTCGTAGCTTCGGATGTCGTGATCAATCATCCAAGCCGCCAGTCCAACTGGAGAGTCCGCGATTCCGATAAGAGTCTGCGGCCGATTAGCCATCTCGATGGCGTATCCAAGGCCGTGCTTATAGAAATCATCGAGTTGATCGAACGCACTGCTTTCGTCTTGCGAAAGCCCTGCCGGCTTCTTCCCGGCGCTCAACGCCGTGGCGATCTCATCCGGAACGGTCGCCGGCATGTTCACGTGGATTCCCGCGAGCTCTGGCGGGGCGATAATCGCCATCTGTTCTGTGATTGCGTCTCCCCAATCTCCGCCCTGCGCGACGTAACGATTGTAGCCAAGGCGCTTCATCAGTTCGATCCACGCGTGAGCTATTCTGACCGGGTCCCAACCCTTCTCCGTCGGCTTGCCGGAGAACCCGTAGCCGGGAATCGAGGGAATCACGACATCGAAAGCGTCGTCAGCGTGTCTCCCGTGAGCAGCAGGGTCCGTCAGTGGACGAACGATCTTCATCTGCTCGATGATTGATCCTGGCCAACCGTGGGTGACGATGATGGGAAGCGCTCCTTCCCGCTTCGATTTCACGTGAATGAAGTGTATATCCACTCCGTCGACCTCCGTGACGAACTGGGGAATGGCGGAGAGGCGGGCCTCGACCTTGCGCCAATCGTGCTCGCTTGCCCAATATCTCGCAAGCTTCTCGATCGTGTCGGTCTGCACACCTTGGCTGGCGTCGTCGACGATCTCCCGCTCGGGAAAGCGCGTAGCTTTCACCCGGCGCCGAAGGTCGTCGAGCTGGGCGTCAGTTGCCTTGAACTTGAAGGCCCGGATCTCCTTGCCGCTCGCTCCCGCGTTCGCTAATCCGCTGGGCACAATGCTTAATGCGCCGGCCGCTGCAGCGGAAGCGAGTATGGATCGTCTGGTTACATCGATCGTTGTGGTGGTCATCTTCGATGTCCTTTGCTTCGGGTGGAAAATGACGTCACCGTGGCATTCGGCAGAAACTCCTTCCATTGGACCAAAGTGTGGGCAATACCTTCGTACAATAGTGTGCAACCCGTCGATCATGCTCAGGCCGGGGATGGCGATCATAGAACACGGAGGGGGAGATGGACCGTATCGACGCGATGAAGGTTTTCGTCGCAGCCGTAGACGAAGGCAGCCTTGCTGGCGCGGCACGCAAGCTGAAACGATCGGCGACAGCAATAAGTCGAGCACTTGGCATGCTCGAACAGCACGTCGGAACCGAGTTGCTGCATCGAACGACCCGCAGCCTACATCTGAGTGAAGCGGGCCAGCGGTACGTCGTCGTTTGTAGACGAATTCTCTCCGATCTCGAAGAAGCTGACCTTGTCGCAGTCGGCGAGCAAGCTTCACCGCGGGGAATGCTGACAATTTCCGCCCCCCCAATATTGGGGGAGGAGGTTCTACGTCCGATCCTCGATGATTTTCTGCGCCTACATGAAAGAGTCTCCGTCAGGCTGCTAATGCTAGATCGCTTCGTGAACCTTGTGGACGAGGGCGTCGATATTGTACTGCGCATCGGCAATCTGCCGGACTCGTCGAACATATCGACGAGGATTGGTGGCGACGTGCGGCGGGTAGTCGTCGGCTCGCCAGAGTATCTCGCCGGACCACCCGCCATCGTAGATCCTTCCGATCTAGCGGCGCACAGCATCATCGCGTTCAGCAATTTCGGTCTGGAATCGTGGAGCTTTTCGCCGCCCAAAGGATCCTCGATTCCGAGGTCGGTTCATTTCACGCCGAGATACGTTGTAAACAGTGTGAGAGCGGCCGCGGCGTCGGCTGCGGCCGGCCTTGGTCTTACGAGACTTTACTCGTATCACGTCTCCCATCTTGTCAAAGATGGAAGCCTAAAGATCGTTCTGACGGAGGATGAACTTCCTCCACTTCCCGTCCATCTGTTGTCGCCTCCCGGCCGGATGACGGTTCCGAAGGTCCGCGCTTTCGTCGATTTTGCAGCGCCGCGCCTGAGGGCGGAGCTAGGACGCATCGCTTCCGAATCCGAAGGACTGACATGATTGTGCCGATTATCGGCACAGTGTCGCCCTACAGGTGACAATTCTGCCGATCAACGGAAGCATCTAAATCTTGCTCATCGACGCCGAGGGCGTTGGACGACCGAAGGAAACGGCCGTCAATATGAGAAAGATTCACATCATGAGCACTCAGAAAGTGGCAATCGTCACCGGCGCGTCACAGGGCATCGGCGAGGGTTTGGTGCGGGGTTACCGCGAAAAGGGCTATAACGTCGTAGCGACCTCCCGGTCGGTAGAAGCTGGCCCCGACTCCGGCGTTCTTGCCATCGCCGGTGACATCGCGAAGCCGGAAACCGCAGAGCGTGTGGTTCGCGACGCGCTGGAACGTTTCGGTCGGATCGATACGCTGGTCAATAACGCTGGCGTGTTCACGGCGAAGCCGTTCGTCGACTTCACTCAAGAGGACTACGACCTCAACTTCGGCGTCAACATCGCCGGTTTCTTCCACATCACTCAACGCGCTGCACGTGAGATGCTGAAGCAGGGTGCAGGGCACATCGTCTCGATCACCACCAGCCTCGTCGATCAGCCGATCGCGGGCGTACCTGCCGCTTTGGCGTCTCTTACGAAAGGCGGTCTCAACTCCGTGACGAAGGGCCTGGCGCTTGAGTATGCAAAATTGGGCATTCGCGTGAACGCCGTTTCCCCTGGCATCATCAAGACCCCCATGCATGCCCCTGAGACGCACGAGTTCCTCTCCGGTCTTCATCCGGTGGCTCACATGGGCGAGGTCAGCGACATCGTCAAGGCAGTCCTGTTCCTTGAGGATGCCGGATTTGTAACTGGTGAAATCCTTCACGTCGACGGCGGCCAGAACGCCGGGCGCTGGTAACTAAGTGGGAGAGTGGATTCGGCAACCAATCGCCGGGTTCACCAGTGAAAGGCGACTGATCATGGAACTTGTTCTTGCTGCCGACCCTATGTGCTCCTGGTGCTACGGCTTCGGCAAGGAAATGGAAGTGCTGCTTGAGAGACACCCGGAAGCATCCTTGACGATCATCCTTGGAGGTCTGCGAGCAGGTGCGACCGACTTGCTGGACGACGCAGGCAAGCAATTCCGACTGCGTCACTGGGCGAAAGTCGAAGAAGCAAGCGGTCTACCTTTCAATCGGGAGGGTCTGCTGACTCGCGAAGGATTCGTCTATGACACCGAACCGGTGTGCAGAGCCGTTGTAGCGGCACGAATTTTGAAGCCGGACGCGGACGTATTGAGCGTATTTCGCGCGTTCCAGCATGCTTTTTACGTCGACGCTGTCGACACCACCGACGGCGAGGCTCTTGCCACAGTTGGCAGCGCCGCACTCACCTCGCTCGGCCATTCGGTCTCCGCGTTGGAATTTCTAGGAACCTGGCGCCGTAAGAGCACCGTTGAAGAAGCGGCGGCCGACTTTGCCACCGCGCGCGCGCTGGGCGTGACAAGCTTTCCGACTCTCTTCGTTAGAAAGGATGGAAGGCTTGCGCGGATCGGGGCCGGGTACGCGCAGGTAGACGCTCTAGAAAATCACCTGTCGGCAATGGGCTTTCAGAACCGGCCACGAAATTGAAGGAATTCCACATGCCTATCGTAAACATCCAAGTCACCTGAGAAGGCAAGACGCCATGGATGAGCTCGGTGAATTGAGGAAAAGGCACGGATCATTTGCTGGCGTCAGCAACGTCCTTCTTGAGGTCCTGAACAAGCCGCTGGCACCAACCTTCGTTGTCATAGAGGAAGTCGGTCTCGAAAACTGGGGCTGGGGCGGCTACCGGTAGAGGAATACAGAAAGCAACTTTCCGATGCCAAGCCTTCCTACGAAGCAATGCCTTTCCCCAACGCTGTTGTGACCGCCTCTTCCAGATCGTTCTCGCTGAATGGTTTGTAGAGGCAGTCCACTGCCCCTTCCCGGAGCAGTTCAGTCCGAAGCACATCGTCGTGGATCGCGGTGATGAAAACAACGGGAATACGAAGCCCTCTCCGCACGAGCTCCCGAAAAAGTTCAGGCCCTGACATTCCGGGCATTGTGATGTCGAGGACAATGCATCCGGTCTTCTGCATCGAAGTCGAGTGAAGAAACGCTTCTGCCGATTCGAAGGCTTCTGCCGGAAAGCCTAAGGACTTCAAAAGTGGCGGCAGGGACTCCCGTACCGACACGTCGTCGTCAACGACCGAAATCAAATCGTGAAACCCTCCCATATGCAACTCCGTTGCGCGACCCTCCTGAAGGATCGCAAGCCTCGTTCGACAAAAACGGCCGCCATGGTTTCAAACTAGGATTCCTTCAACCTGCAATACATTATACCTTGGTATCGGTCGGAGGATTATCAGCAGGGGAGTGGTCCACCCTGCTGTTCTGCCTCAATGTACGCCGCGTACCATTCAGGCCACGTCTCGTCGTGATTGCCTTCGTTTTGCGCTTCATGCCTGCCGTGTGCAGCCGCGGCTCTACGCAGCGCCGCGGCGATATCGGCTGCAGAGGAAAACATTGCGCCCCTCGGCTCGATACGACCCGCCAGTCGGGTCGTAACTTCCTGGAAAAGCCAGCCATTACCGTCCGGATCGCTAAATGATGCGAAGGAGCCATAACTCGCTCTGGATGGGTGTGGCCCCGGCAGCCGCGCATCGTTGCCCTGGTGGTGGAACACTCCGCCGGTATCGTGGAAGACCCCGCTCATTTCCGCGCCTCTGGCCGCAAGGGTCGCGTGAGCGATTTCGATGTCTGACACAACAAGATGGAGTCCCTGCGCTGAACCGGGCGCCGCTGAGGTCACCTTAGATCCAAAGATCACCGAACATTGGGATCCAGGCGGCGTGACTTGGACGACCCGAAAACCATTATCTCCGGGCACGTCTGCGTCGAGACGCCATCCCAAGCCCGTGTAGAATTTCTTGGCTCTATCCACATCCGAGACCGGGATGACCACGACCTCCAGTTTCATGTCCATTTCGGTCGCTGCTTTCGGTGCGACTGTCTTTGGTTGCTTCCGATCATCCATAATGAGCTCTCCTCGTCAGCTAGGGTTTCTGCCATCATGCTGCGCCTTTGGGCGCGCGGCGTCCATTGTCCAATGGTGTAGCTCTGGCCCATTGGGAGCGTCGCAGCGGAGAACTCGAAGGTGTCTAAGGCGCCACAAAAGCGTTCATGCTGGCAAGGACGCTGTCGCTCCATGAGCGAGTTCGCCAATCGGAACGTTCGCTTCCAGGCGATCCGCGAAATGGTCGATTCTGCTGTTCAGGGTTAGATCAAGGCGAACTCATCGCTCTGCCGTCACTTCCTCCTAACGTCGCGGACTGGGTCGCCTATGGGGCCGCAAGACAAGGGCTGCTGCCGAACCTGTCGCTCAGCGTTCCGGGTGGAAGTATCGGTTGAGGGTCGTCTGAGGGCCATCCGGGCGTTATCGCAGAGTAGAAGAAACGCCGCCCTGGGTGAGGCGGCGTTTTCCTTGATCTGGGGACGGCTGCGTCAAGCGCCGAGCTGATTGGCGAGATCGATCAGATCGGTTGCGATCACATCTATGAATTCCTCGGGTGTAGTATCGGCTGCGTGACCGGGGCCGAGTTCCAATGGACGTGGAATGTAGGCCGTCCGAAATCCAGCCTTCCTGGATGCCCGGAGATCCCACTTGTGGGCCGATACCATCAGAAGCTGATCGGCCCTGAACCCAGTGTAGTCTACGGCTAGTCGGTAGACGCGGGGGTCGGGCTTGAATGCCTTGTTGAGCTCACCTGTAAGGATCTCGTCGAAGGGAAGGCCGCTGCCCTTAACGAGGGCGGTCATCTGCGACATCGCAGCGTTGGTCAGCGTGGCGAGGGTGTATTTTTGTCGAAGTTGAGCGAGCCCGGCCTGTGCGTCACGCCAAGGAATCATCTGTCCCCAGACCGAGAGCAGCTCCTCTCGATGACTGTTAGTAAGAATATTCTGGACGCCTCGTTTCGCGAGTAGCGGTCCAAGCGCTTCGCGATAGACCTCGGTGTTGGAGACCCACGGACGTCTCTGCGCCGAAATCTCAACAATGATATCATGCGCTGCACTGCTCCAGTCGCCGGCAAGCGTCACCGCCCAGTCCTGCGCCAGTCCCAGCCGTTCCCCGATTGCCTTCGCCTTTGCAGATATGGGGTCGTAAAAGTCAAAAACCGTTCCCTGCATGTCAAAAGTAAGCGCCTTGACGCCAGAGAGATACGCGCTACTAGCAGCCCAGGACCAGCGCGGGGGAAGGGCTAGCGACGCGGCACTAATTAAGGTCCCAAATAAGAATGATCGACGCGATGGTCTGATATCGTCAAGAGGCGCGGAATCGTTGCTCATGTCGCATCTCCAACCTTTGTCCCGTGTTAGCGCCAGGTCTGTCGGGCGCCCGTCGACGTCCGGCAGACGTTCCCGAAATCAGATCGTCCGACTGAGCATCGCCACCCCGGCAGCGGCGTGCCAGTCTGCGGTTTCCTTTGGGTAAATGGTGCGGAACGGGCCGGTCGACTCCGGAATGAGTTCGACCATCTTGGCGATCATATCGTTCGGATCGAGACGCATCTCGTTCTTATCGATGAGCGCATCTGTCTGCGCCTTATACGAAGCTCGACTAGTGAAGTTGACCTCGTCATCAAGCCAACGATAGGCGGATTCGACCATGCGCTCGTTGAAGCCAGTGAAGTAGGGGCCTGGGTTGATGGTCTGGACCTGAATGTCGAATTCCCTCAGTTCCTCCTGCATTGCTTCGCTGATCGCCTGAAGCGCGTGCTTGGTGGCGGAATAGGAGCCGAGCATACCGGGGCTGACGACGCCGAGAATGGACGAGATGAAAACCACCTTGCCCTTGACCTTAGACTTGACCCAGCGTCGAATAACCTTCTGGGTAAGGTCCAGCAGCGCGAAGACATTGACTTCAAAGTTCGCCTTCACTAGCTCGAGCGGAATCTCAGCGATCGGGCCGCCTTCGCCGATGCCGGCGTTATTGACCAGAATGTCGAAATCGAGCTTCACCGCGGCAGCGATATCGAAGCGATCCAAGAGGTTCAGCTTCGTCACTGTGATGTTCGTCAGACCTTGCTCGACGATCGTATTGCGAAGCGCCGTAACCTGAGGCCATGATTCCACTGTCGCAATGACGGTGTGGCCCTTTTTGGCCAGGCCGATTGCAGCCCCGGCGCCCAGACCTGAGCCAGCGCCGGTAATCAGAATTTTCTTGGGCATTTTCGGTACTCCTGTTTTTGAAGTTGATTACGATCGCTGGACCTCAGCCGATGTAGCTGTAGGTCCACCCGATCGCCACGGCCAACGTGAGCGCCGAAAAGATCGTGCTCGCGATGATGGTTGAATTGGCTTCCACGGAGATCCGGTCGTAGCTGTTGCCGAAGAGGATGCCGAAAAACCCAGAGGGAAGGGCGGCCATGATCACAGACAACTTCGTGATCTCGATGGGCGCGCCAACGCCCCTGCATATGAGAAACGCCAGGATGGGCTGCGCCACGTTAGAGACGGCAACGCCAACCGTCGTATTGAGCGAAAGACGAAATCTGCTTTGGGAAAGAACTACGCCGGTCACAAGAAGACCCATGCCACCCGCGGCGACACCGATCTGGCGCAGAGATGCAGCCACGACGTCCGGCAGATGCAGTCCGCTCAGCGAATAGAGCATGCCGAAAACGGGGGATAGAACGATCGGCTTGGAGAAAGCGAGGGCGCAGGCTTTGGCGATCTGTGTCAGCCCTCCGGCCCCACTGGCGCCGGTTTTCGGTTTGTCGAGTTCGAGCAGCGCCAACGTCAACGGGGAGGGCAGCGTTGATCCGACTGCTATGCCTACCGCTACCGTGGAGAGGTGATCCGCCCCGAAGAGGGCCGTGATCACTGGGAAGGCTGCTGCTGCAAAGTTGGGCTGACCGACGGCGAGTGCCTGGAGAGCAGCTTCGCTCGAGTGCTGGCCCCGCAGGCGGCACTCATAACCGTACCAGAGCAGGTAGATGCCCATCATCACGATGCCCAAGGAGAGCAGGACCGGCCACTGGGCTACCAGGTCCCGCCACTGGGTTGATGCGGTGGCGACGAAGAGAGACGACGGAAGGCAGTAGTTCATCACGACGATGTTCAGTTCGGTCACGTGCTTGTTGTTGATGCTGCCAGTTTTGCCGGCGACGTAGCCAAGCAGCATGACGAAGAACGTCGGCGCGAGTGCTAGCGATAGGACCGTGATCATCGCGGACCGCCATCTCGGTAGAAGTGAGGACGCCGTGTCATCGTGCTGATTCCAGGGATTTTTTCTTCTCGTGGGGATAGAACGGTCGGATGAGAAGGTGTTGTGCACCCCCGCCTAGCAGACCGCCGACCGTTGGACCTACGATAGGCACCCACCAGTAGTTCAGATTTCCGGGGAGCGCGGCCCGGTCCCAGCCCGCCAGCCATGCGAAGAACCTCGGACCGAAGTCGCGCGCCGGGTTGATCGCCCAACCCTCGAGATAGCCCGCGGACGCCCCAATCACGGCCACGATCAGCCCGATAACGATCGCTCCGAAATTCGCACGAGGCGCGATCGTGTTAAATTCATCGGTGACCGCGAAGATGCCGAAGACGAGCAAAGCGGTGATGATGATTTCATTGACCAGCGCCTTCGCAGGCGTAACAGCCACGCCCGGCGATGTAAAAAACACTCCAGAGGCTCCACCGTCGCTCCGAGCGAGATGCTGCGCAGCCGTGTAATGATCGATGACCGCCGAATAGAGCACATAGACGATGGCGGCGCCGATGAACGCACCGAGGACCTGAGCGATCCAGTACGGAACGACTTTCTTCCAGGAAAAGCCGCGGAAGACAGCCAGCGCCAATGTCACCGCAGGATTCGCGTGCGTTCCGGAAACGGCCCCAGTGACGTAGATGGCGATCGAGACTGATAGGCCCCATGTGATACAGAGGCCCCAGTAAGCCGTCTTGTAGGGGCTTGGGTCGTAGAGGAAATACATCGCAGCGGACGAGCACCCGATGGTGATGATGATAATCAGCGCGACGGCTTCCGATATCAGTTCGCCGACCAGGTCGTGATAGCGTCCCATTTGTTCTGGCTCCGGGTTATCAACGCCGTGCTCCGTCCCGCGGACCTTTCTCATCGGCCACCAGGAAGTCGGACGTCTCTGATTGATGTGCATTTTGGATCGACGGCCCCGCGGGTCATCCGCGCTTGGAACGTGGCTCATGGCTGACGTCGGCGCGCCATTTGCCGCTCAGGTGTGAGAAAATTTCCGAGGCGAAAATCTGCGGCGCCTCCGTCGGCGAAAAGTGACCGACACCAGGCATGAACTTGAAGGAGAAGTTGCTCAGGAATTGGTCGAGCGTGTCTGACCATTCGGTCGGAAAGAGAGGATCATGCTCCGGCCACAATACCGACACTGGCTTGTCGAGCCGATCCGAAGGCGCTGGAACCGTCTCCATCGCATAATCCGAGACAGGATTTCCTTCGACGGTCCGGAACCAGGACACGCCCGCCGTGAAAGCGCCGGGCGCGGAGTAGACTTCGACCATGTGATCAAGCAGTTGCTCGGTGACAGTTGACCCAGGGCCGGACCATCCGTCGAGATGCACCTTCAGAAGCGCGCGTATCGCGTCTCGATTGCTATCGAATACTTGCTCCACGAGTTTTGTTCGGAAGAACGTCGCATGCCAGAACTCGTTGATGGCGGTGACCTCCAGGATCCGTCGTCCTACGCCTGGAAGCGGTGGTGCGAGGACAAGGGCGGCGATCAGGTCCGGCCTACGGCGTGCTACGGTCTGGACGGTGAAGCCGCCGATGTCGTATCCCACTAGCACGACGTCTCGCAGCCCGAGTTCTTCGATTAACGCGATGACTGCCTTGGCCTGGCCGTCTAGCGAAAGCGCAGAGGCTCCCTTGTCGAGGTGCTTGTCCGAGAGTCCGAAGCCGCGGAGGTCTGGAACGACCGTCAACGCGTGCGGCGCGACTAGCGCGACCAGATTGTCGTATTCGTGGCCATCGCCGGGCGAACCGTGGATCATGACCACCGCTCGGCCAGAACCATTCTTGCGGTAGGCCAAGCGGTAGCCGTCAGTCGGTTTTGTGTAGAGCATCGAATTCTCCATACGCTGTCGAGTGCAGGTGTCTGATGTCAAGATCACGATGGATAGAGTGGCCGAAACGAGGTGCTACAGCGATGGTACTATGGTGTCGGATATACGATGGTATCGGCTCCCTTCCGTCTTTCGACAGCACGTCACCGTAGATCTAAGACTCTCAACGTTCACCAAAGAGAGTAATGGTTGGATTTCGAAGAAATCAGTGGTTAACCAACCAGTCGATCGGAGTTTTGAAGGTTAACTCGATCATCATGCTCATTTTGCGCGGGTGAGGATAAGTTGCGAGGACGCTGAACGATGGGGCAAGCTGTGGTCGATGGAGACGCCTTCCAAGATATTGGTAGAACTCATCAAGACAGCGTTGCGATCACGAGACAGCCGCCACAATTCTCGCCGGATTACGTTACAGCCTCGGAGAGCGCCCGCGGAAGCGTTGGACTTAGAGGCGCTTGATCACCTGCCTCTCGCTCGGGCACGCAAAGAGGCCGAGCAATGGCGAGATAACATGCAGCCAGAATTTAGGGGCCGGGCCTTTTAGACCTGGTGCTCGATCGTGGGCTTGCCGATGCACGTGGTGTGATAAGACCATCTTGCGGTTTCGCATCGTCTTGGATGAGGGGAATGGACGCAAACGCCGGCCATTACGTGCGGAAACCCGCCCGAAGCCACTCCTGCCCGATTGAACCGCGCTGAACCTCCTGGGAGAATGCCGGACCTCGTAACAAGGGACGCGCTGAGGATGCTGCTGCGCTATCAAGCGTGCTGCTTCGTAGCCATATGGCGCGACCTCAGGCACCTCGAAATCGGCCCGCGCTCCTAGTGGCGCAGCGCTGCCCGCGCGATACTCGCCGCGAAACGAGGAGTCTCCTGCTCGTTATGAGCAATCCCGATCGGCAGGTTCTGCGAGCGGAAAAGGTCGAAAGGTATTCCCTGGCGATTGAGCAGGCCCAGCATTTCATCGGTCGCAAATGACTGCACATGCGTTGTCAGTTCGCAGCGATCTTCGCTGACCTTCTTGACCGTAAGCTCCCATTGAACATGGACGGTGGTCCTGCCGTACGGCGTAAAGACGTCGGAATCGGAATTTAAAACAAGATGGTCCTTCTGACTAAGGGTTTCGACGAAATGCTGCACCATCAAGCTGCCGCCGATCGTTTCAACATTGATGCAAACCCTTTTTCCGTCGGGGGTCTTCGTGGAGCCGGCTGCGACATGGGCAGGCGAGCAGCCCATGTACTCCTCTTCGGTCAGCCCAAAGCACCAGCTCGGAATGTCAACCTTTTCGATCGGTGCGTTGACGATGGCTGAGGACTTCACGTCAATGATCTGGTTCGCTTGCATTCCTCTTACTCCTATTTGAATGGGTGGCTCGCGCCGCCTGATAACAGGTAACGACGGGGCGGTTTGCAGAGCCTCGGCGTCAGGCGCCGCCGGTGGTCGCAAAGAACTCCCGAAGCCGTGCTGGTAGCCTTTCGCGCTGCTCCTCGGCGATCCAGTGCCCCGAGTTCTCAACCGACGATACCGTGACGTCTTCCGCGACCTTCAGAAGCATCTCCCGCGCGATCGGCAGGAAGAAACTTGCGGTGCCCCCGAGCCCGAAGACCGGCATCTTCAGCTTACCTCGTGCGGCGAGGATCTTACGGTTGTCCTCCGCGTCTCTCTCGAACGCCGGTAAGTTCCAGACCTGCCCTCATCGCTCCCGGCGCCATGTAGTCGGCGACGTAGCTCTCTACATCGGACAGCGAGATCACATCGGGTTGGCACTCAACCGGAGATAGAATGACCTGAGGTAATGGAACTCGTTTCCCGAAATCAGCATTTCCGTGACATTTCTGGACGCACCATGGAGATGAAAGTGCCAGAGCTTCGACTGGCTGAATTTCATGGTCGCCACGCTCTCCATGCCCTTGGTACCGGCTAGCGGCGCCTCATCATCACCAGGCGCTTGACAGCCTCAGGGAAAAGCGTCGCGAAGGCATATCCCACCGGCATACAAGGGTCATGACAAACAAGGGTGATCGGTTTGGATACTCCTATGTGGTCCACCAAGCCCTTGATAGCCGTTGCTATCCTCTGCTTGTCATAGCCACCCTCGGGGTTGGACGATCCGCCCGCACCTCGGTGCGCGACGACGAACCAAACATCCTCGCGAAGCGGCGCGATTACGTGGCGCCACCCCACCAGGTTTGCGGCCATCCGTGAATCAGCACCAGGGTGCGACCGTCGTCCTGCCCTCTCGGCACTCCTGAGGTGACATGGGGCAGCTAAACATCGGGCGCGCCGAACATGTTATGGTAGATACCTTGCATCTCTACCTCCTGAAAAACTGGCCAACCAGGTCAAAGACGCCGCAGATCTATCGGTTGGCCAAAGTCCCCGTATATTGACCTAGCTTCGCTTCCACGTCGGCTTTGGATTGAAGTCCCATGTTCATGAGTCTTTCAATATTGGCTTGGGCCGCCGGCCGCCTAACCGACGATATAAAGGCGTCCCATCCGGCGCCGATCTCGGGGTCCGTTGGAAGGCTTGCGTAGTCCACGAGCCGTTTTGTGTCTGCGATGGCATCGCGATCAAACCCCGAGATCCGCCCCGCGAGTCCGTCTACGAATGCGTCTAGCTGACTGTCCGGAAGTGACCGGTTCACATATCCGTACTTCTCGGCGAGCTCTCCATCGATGTCATCCGAACCGAGCAAGACCTCAAGAGCTCGCCCGCGCCCCATCAGACGGGGAAGCCGGGCCATAGGGCCTCCGCCCGGTACAAGCGCCGCTCCCACCTCCCATTGCGACAGGATCGCTTTTTCTCTGCTGGCGAACCTCATGTCGCTGGCTAGGGCCAACTCGCTCCCGACGCCTGTGGCACGGCCCCGGATTAGGGCGATGGAGACCACAGGCGCTTTGCTGATGCGGACCAGCATGTCGGGGAGGGGGTGAAGCCCAGTTTTACCTGAAGGGAGTTCGGTCGATGCCGAGAGCGGAGGGACGAAATCGTAGTGGGTCAGGAAAAAACCTGGCACCGAACTATCGAAAACCACCACTCTAAGGTCGGGATCGTTTTCGATGGCGGCCACGACCTTTTCCATCTGGGGGATGGTCTCCGGTCCGAAGATGTTGAATGGCGGGTTGTCGAATGTAACCCTCCAATACGCAGGCGATCTCTTTTCGATCCTGATTTCCGCCTTCTCAGACCGCAGAATGCCATTGCCATTGGTTGCGGTTGTCTTCTCTGGAATTGCCCGCTGACCGGACAATGCCAAAGCTGGAAGCATCAAGAGTGCCGCTGCAGTCACCAACCTGGAGGATACAGCTACGAGGTTCGTGGAATTTGCTGATCTTTTGTTCATGAGAAACTCCCATTTGTGCGTTTTGTGACACTTCACTGCATGTCGGTTTCGAAGACGAGCTCGACCTCGATCGGCATTCCAAGCGGGATACTAGAGACGCCCAGAACAATGCGGGGAGGTACCAGCGCCTGGCCGAACAGTTCCATAAGCAGATCTGATGCTCCGTCAGCGACCTTCGGGTGGTCCCGAAAATCCTCTGGTGCCGCGATGTAGACGCCAAGCTTCGCTATGCGGTTGATGTAGTCCAGCGAACCGAGATGTGCCCTCGCGGCTGATATGCCGTTCATGCAGGCAATTCGCGCAGCATCGTATCCTTCTCTGATGGATAGTTCCGAGCCAACTCGGCCCAGATAAATCGGTTCGTGGTCGACGACTGGCAGCATTCCGCTGAGGAACAGCAGTGCCCCCGACCTGACGGCTTCCGAGTATGTCCCGAAAGGCGTCGGAGCTGGAGGGAGCGTGATTGCCATCTCCCGAATACGGGTTTCGATGCTCGGGTTCACCATCTTCCGATATGTGCGCCGCTGTCCACGTGCAGCACCTCCCCGGTGATGTTTGACGATTCCGTGAGGTAGACGACCGCATCGACGATTTCCTGGACGTCCGTCACGACGCCCATCGGCGACAGCGTTCGAAGGAAATCCTTCTGCCGTGAGGCATGCAGCGGCGTGTCAACGACGCCGGGCGACACCGCATTCACTCGGATGTTGTCCATCGCGAATTCGAGCGCGAGGCTCTTCGTGATGGAATTGAGCCCACCTTTGGTGATCATCGGCAGCGATGCAGTCACACCGCGGATCGGATGATCGGCAAGCGAAGCCGTGATTGACACGATGCTCCCGCCGGATTTTTGCCGGAGCATCTGCCGGACGGCATGCTTTGTGAAATGTATGAAACCTTCGACGTTTGTGGCCGACAACTTGTGGAAATCGTCGATCGTGTAGTCCAGGAAGGACTTGGGGAAGAAGACGCCCGCGTTGTTTACCAACGCGTCGATCGAACCGAATTGCTCGATTGCGGCGAGCGCAGCCCGCTCCGCCGTCGATGGGTCCGAGACGTCGCCATCTAATAGCTCAAGATGACCGGCTCGGTCGAAAAGCTTGCTCTCGCTGATACGTCTCGACGTCGCGACTACATTGTAGCCTCTTTCAAGAAACGTTTTCACGATGCCTGCGCCAATACCTCGAGAGGCGCCTGTCACCACCACGGTCTTGTGTACGCTCATTCAGGCCTCCGTTTATGGCACGCCTCAACCCATGCCTCTGCCATGTTTCAAGGCAGTGCTATCAAGTGTTCTGACAACTCTCAGACGGGCGGCTCTCTGCTGGCCCGCCACGAACTTCTCGCTGGACGGCTCGTGGAGCTATTGTACCAAGGTGTCCCCGATACCTTCGGATTGGTAAGGGCGGATACCTTGGTGCAATAGACGCTGCACCGTTTCAGACCTACGAGAAGGCAAATACTCTCGAACGGAGCTGGACGATGAACGCATGGCCGGATAGACGAGCACTCGACCTGTTTGGGATTGAACTCCCAGTCATTCAGGCACCAATGGCTGGCGCTACGACCGTTGATATGGCTATCGCGGCAGCCCGCGCTGGGGGGCTGGGCTCCATCCGAGTGCGCTTTTCTCCGTTGAACAGTTGAGGGAGGCATTCCGGCAGTTTCGCTTAGCAACCAAGGCTCCTGTCAACGCGAATTTCTTTGCTCACGTGTCGCCGCCGGCGAATCCTACTGCTCAGATGCGTTGGCGAGCTGCGCTGGCGCCTTATTACGTGGAAGCAGGATTGGACCCGGCGGTCCCTATAGCGGCTGGAGGACGAGCTCCATTTGACAGTACCTTTTGCGAAGCCGTGGAGGAGTTTAGACCGGAAATAGTCAGCTTCCACTTCGGTCTGCCTGACCAGGTTCTGGTCAGGCGGGTGAAGGCAGCCGGCTCCAAGGTGATCTCGTCTGCCACTACCGTAGCCGAGGCGGTTTGGCTGGAGGACAATGGCGTGGACGCCGTGATCGCGATGGGATACGAGGCGGGGGGCCACCGGGGCAACTTTCTTACCCACGACATGGCAACCCAGGTTGGGACGATGGCTCTCGTGCCCCAAGTGGTAGACGCCGTCGATGTGCCGGTGATCGCCGCAGGAGGAATTGCCGACGGCCGAGGCGTCGCGGCGGCCATCATGCTCGGTGCCAGCGCGGTCCAAGTTGGGACGGCATACCTGTTCACGCCGGAAGCGAAGATCGCTGAAGTCCACTTGACCGCAATCGAGGCTGCTGGCGATGACGATACGGCTGTTACAAACGTGATGACCGGGCGCCCCGCCCGCGGGGTGATCAATCGCTTGATGAAAGAACTTGGACCGCTTACTGAGATAGCTCCCGACTTCCCGACCGCAGCCTCAGCATTAGCGCCGCTGAAGGCCGCGGCCGAAGCCGTTTGCAAAGATCATTTTACAAACTTGTGGGCTGGTCAGTCTGCCAGGCTGTCTCCTCGGCTTGGATCGGAAGAATTGACACGGCGGCTATCCGACGAGGCGCTTGCGGTAATCGCAAAGTTCTCCTTTCGTTGAAGCGGCTGCCGTAGCCGAACTCCTCGAAAACGGAAACCGTCCTCATTGAGCCTGTATGATCCTAATATCTCGTTCGACAGCGCCAGTTACCAGAGCCAAGGCTTCCTGGTAGGCCGGGCTGTCATGGGCAGCTTGAGCTGCCTCGACGCTCTCGAATTCGATCAGGACCGTTCGCTGATGAATGCCTGCTTCGTACACGAGAGCAGGCATACCCCGAGCGAGAACCCGACCTCCGCCCGCCTCAATCGCCGGCCCACTGAGCTTTGCGTAGGCCGCCAGGGCATCAGGGTTGGTAACGGAACGATACGTAGCTATCCAATAAGCTTTTGCCATGCTTGATCAGATCCTATTTCAAAGGGATCAGAGCCTTCGATTTGGCCACTGGCGTCGATCAAAAGCCCCAAGTTTACGTCCAAAGCCGATCTGAACGTTAAATGAACGATTAACGTGCTCCGGCTAACGAATCTCGTTCTCGTTTCTCGGCCGAGTGTCATCTGCGCCATGAAGCAGCGTTGCCATGTGCACGAGATCCGGCACAGATCGGGCGCCCATCTTCCGCATCATCTGGCCGCGATGCGCTTTCACGGTGATTTCACTTATCCCCAATTGAAAGGCAGCCTGCTTGTTCAGAAGCCCTTTCACGACGCAAGCCAGCACCTCTCGTTCCCGCTGACTCAGGCCTTGATAGCGGGCTTTAACGCGGCTGATCTCCTCGTCTTCGCGCACGCGAGCAACGCTTTGCTCTACGGCGCTACCGATAGCAGTGAGGAGGGCTGTAGTGTCGATTGGTTTGGTAAGGAATTCGAACGCGCCTGCTTTCATGGCACGTACTGTCATTGGAACGTCGCCGAAACCAGTGACGAATATTATTGGAACCCTGCGACCGTGCGAGGTGAGCATTCCTTGTAAATCTAAACCAGTTAGGCCCGGCATGTTGACATCAAGTACAAGACAACTTGGAGGCTCGGCCGGAGAACTGTCCAGAAAATCCTTGGCGGACGAGTAGGTGGCGGGTTGCCACCCCGCCGATGCAATTAGAAGTTCGAGCGATTCCCGAACCGATACATCATCGTCGATAACGACTACCACCGCCTTGCCGGACGGGGCGTCGAGACGAGGACGTGTGCGGTCTTGGCTTGCGGAACTCAAACTGTACACTTCAAGTACTCCTCGAAACCGGCTTCGCTCCTTCAACGGCGAGAGACCGGACGGCAAGACGGAAGAAGAGTACCGATATTTTAGAGCATTTGCGAGCGCGTTGTCCGTCGGTCTGAGGTCTGCGACTTTTTTTGGCGGCGAGAAAGAGCGCTGAGGATTCGTGCGAAAAGCCAGGCAAGCAACGAGGGACGGCGTGTCGCTCAATACTAAATCCCCGTGAATACTGGACCATAAAGGCGGTCAATTTCCGAATCGATAGACCAAGTGCCTGGCGGCGTTTATCGACGCCGCGCGCATCATCCACCCCGTTTGCGTCCGCCGGCTTGACAATCGGCTTCCTGCCATCTTGTGCCGCGGGGATTGGCGCTGTTCCTTGAACGATCATTGCTTCCCCAATCGAAACTATATCGCGGTCGAATCTTGGCCACGAGGCCCTCACTCCGCAGCCATTATCCCCGAGTTTTGCCTCGCTTCAATTGTACGATGGTGTTGGTCGATCACCGATCACCCGTAGGCCGAGACACGTTTGTGTTATGGATAAACTTCGAATTTTTTAACATCGTTCTCCCCCTACAGTCGTCGAAGACGCTTTCACGAAAGAGGACATGCAATGCAATGGCACCTTGTCGAAATATGTGGAAATGAATCAAAAGCCGGCGATGGAGGGCCGCTGGATGCACTTATCGAATTTTACCGGTCCTTCAATGAAAAGGATCTCTCAGGGCTGGAAGGCGTCTGGTTAGCCGGCCACGACCCGAGCATGGACAATCCAATCGGCGGCATTCGTCGCGGCTGGCGTTCGATCGCTGAAGGCTACACGAAGCTGTTCGACGGCCGAGCGGAGGTCAATGTGACGTTTCATGACTTCACGAGCCAAGGCGGACAGGATTGGCATCTTTTCGTTGGGCGCGAACGAGGAGAATGCAGAACACCAGAAGAGCGCATGGACCTGGCGATAAGGACAACGCGATGGTTTGTACGAAAAGAGGGCGCTTGGCAGCTGCTGCATCATCACGGATCCATTGACGACCCAGATATGCTTTCTCGATATCGCCGCCTCATATTCGGGGCGGGAAAGATAACGTCAACGTAGCTCGGTGAAAGAGCGGATTGTATCCAAAGTTTCAGAAGAGAGTGGATACGGACAGTGCACTAAAACTATCTTTCTGCCCATGCATCCTCGTCAACGACTGCCGAAACGAATCCGTCGGGCGCCGCGTGGCAGATTGTGCCCGATGCTGCCGATGAGTGGAAATGGCCAGGCGCCGGCGCCGAGTGCCGTCATCAAATGATCGGCGTTAGTCGGGGGATACGCAGGTGTCGGTGATCGGAGGTGTTTCTGGAGCACGACACAGACGGTCACCTCCGACCTCTCGGCGATATTCATCGACGAGGGCTCAAACAGAGGCGCAACCGTCGGATTTTCACGTCCGCTCGCTTCGGCTTGAGATCTCATCCACTCGCGACCGCGGAAGAGCCGCCCCCGGCGGAGGGGGACGGCCCAGCGGACCTTGGGAGGATCGTCCGCCACCTCCGGCGTAAGGGAGGAGGGCCGGAGTACTTCTAGTCTTCGTCTAGTCTCCGGTAAGGGCCCGGGCGACCGATAGTACCTTAGCGCCGGCAGCCTTCATCCGTAAGTGAACTAAGGTATTGCCGTGCGATACCTCGGGATCGACGTGGCCAGCTTGGCCATGTCTAGTAGTGTGGGTGCGGTATTCGAGCAGGTGCCGAATCCTTGCCGCGATTGAAGTTGGATGCCGATCCGGCCTCTGTTCCAGTTCTTGCCGGAATCGAGACTCCGCCTCCATCCGCTTTGCAAGCAGAAGGCCAGCGCGGGTTTCTGGCGCATGATCACGGCGAGATCTTCTTTAGGAACCTCGTATACGACGACGGACGTTAGTGATCGGGAGTGCGCGATCTCGACGGCGCCAGTCAGCACCCGGCACTCTCCGATCATATCGCCGGCGGGAAGATGCCCGAGTTCCACGGATCTAGCCCGGTCCGTTTGCTCCATCACCACCACACCGCTGCGAACGATGATAAGAGAGTTCATCATCGTGCCTTCACTCACGATTGTCGAACCGTTGCTGTAGGGGAGTCTTTTCATACTTTTCGCGAGAGATTCCCTTCCATCCTCATTAAGCGCCGCGAAGAGGGGAATGAAGGACAGGAGCCCCCAGGCACCGCCCGGGTGCGTGAGATCTTGCACTCCATTGATAATGCCCTAGGTCGGGGCAAAGGGATACGCTCAACTGTCAGAAACAATCTAACCGCATACGACAGAACCAATGCTGCCGCGACCCACCATGTGGTCTTAATCACGCCGACGGGAATCTCCTGACTTATGGTTGGAGAGCGTCGGTCTGGCACCCAGGGGCGCTGTAATTCCTGAGCAAAAGCGCGCTGATGGCACCAAAGAAAAGGAGGTGGATTAATGGGCGAACGTCGTCCTCCGTGGTGCAAAATGCGAGCCAAAGGCGAGCATCATCAACATTGCGAACTCGATGCCGGGGTTGCCGAAGAAGATTGAAGATGTCCTTAAATACATCATCCAACGGCGTTTCAAGCCTAACGGTTCGACCAACTAAAAAGGTAGGTCAAGCCAACAGCGTGGGTCCAGTCTGGATCAGCGAACGCCAGCAAGGCACCGAATGCTAGGGTAAGACCAGCCCCGAACAGAATAACAGCAACTATCCCACTTCCGCTCGGGTCATCGTGGGATCGGTCCTTTGTCTCATGAACGTGTTCCTCGGCAGTTCTTATCCGCCGAATGTTCGAATTGGCGTGCTCGATTGGCTGGAACCTGCCGCTGAGACCGCCCGGTCGTCCGAGCCGCCGGTTCGTGGAGATCTCTGAGATTCTCATGGGTTCCTCGCAGATTGATCGGCATGAGGACGTCACTATGCAACCAACATCGGCGGTTCTGAATGAGACGATGGTATCGCCCCTTACCTTGTTACCGATGGCAATCGACACGATTGTCCCGGATTCCGGGAGACTGCCTGCCGCCCGGCATGAATTCTCGCGGTGCCGGATCCGTTCTACTCACGGTCCCGTGACGCATTGATGCGAGCGAAATGATGATTGTCTCGAGTTCCCGACAAGGTCGGTGGCGCCTAAAGCCGGCAGACGACGGTCGGCAGTACTTTGGTATCGCCCATACCAAAGTAGGAGTGCGCTCCCAGGCAAACACGCTCACAACCACTCTGCCGCGGCGTTCACTTTCGCAGTCGGCCAGAATGACCGGCGTTTCGAAAGCCGCGGAAGATTGCGTCTAATGCTTCCACTGGACGGGGCGAGCAAGCCCGCGTTCCGGGGGAGGCTCCGTGAAAACTGAAAAGAGGACTATCTCATGCCGACCATCGCAAGAGGCTATGCGGCGACTGACGCATCGAAGCCGTTGACACCCTTCACCTTCGAACGCCGCGATCCCAATCCGGACGACGTCGTTATCGCGATTAAATACTCCGGCATCTGCCACACCGACATACATCAGGCACGGAATGAGTGGGGCAATGCCGTATACCCGATGGTTCCAGGTCACGAGATCGCTGGCGTCGTTACGGCCGTCGGTTCCAAGGTGACAAAGTTCAAGGTCGGCGACCATGTGGGCGTGGGCTGCTTCGTCGATAGTTGCGTCGGCTGCGCCACACGCGATCTCGACAACGAGCAGTACATGCCGGGTCTCGTATTTACCTACAATGGGCTCGAAGCCGACGGGAAGACTGCTACGCAAGGCGGGTATTCTGATTCGATTGTCGTCAAAGAAGGCTACGTACTGGCGATCCCAGAAAATCTCCCACTAGATGCGTCGGCTCCGCTCCTTTGTGCCGGCATAACCCTATTCTCGCCGCTGCGTCACTACAACGTCGGCCCCGGCAAGAAGGTCGCGATCATCGGCATGGGCGGTCTTGGCCACCTCGGCGTGAAGATCGGTTCAGCGATGGGGGCCGACATCACCGTCCTGTCGCAGACACTCTCGAAGAAAGAAGACGGACTAAAGCTCGGCGCGAAAGAATATTATGCGACGAGCGACGCGTCGACGTTCGAAAAACTCGCAGGCGCCTTCGACCTGATCATTTGCACCGTCTCAGCTGAGATTGATTGGAACGCTTACCTGGGCCTTCTCAAGGTCAATGGCACGATGGTACTGCTCGGGATTCCGGAGAAGGCCATTCCCGTGCACGCGTTCTCCTTGGTGGCGGGACATCGCAGCCTTGCCGGATCGATGATAGGCTCAATCAAGGAGACACAGGAGATGCTCGACTTCTGCGGGAAGCATGGCATTGTCTCTGAAATCGAAAAGATCGGTATCAAACAGGTCAATGAAGCCTTCGAGCGCGTCCTGAAGAGCGACGTGCGATATCGCTTCGTCATTGACATGGCTTCGATCCCTTGACGACAGGCTGCAGGCGGCTGACCACCGCCTGCAGGGGCCAAGCATTTGACCACAAAAGTTCGACCGATTGGCCCCAGCGGTTGAACTGTGACTCGCGACACAAGAGGCGCTTGCTTGAGTGCGACGTGAGTGCGGATGTCGCTTGGCCGCGGGCGTGGAACCGCGCTCTCCATCCAGTGACCGTCGTATCTATTCGACACCAAAGTACAATGGCGTCGCGAGCAATCACCTTCTCTTCTTGTTGGGTCCGCCAGGAGTGGCACATTAACCGAAAGGCACTATAACATGCGAGCCGATATTGTGTCCGGCGGGGTTTTTCCGGATTACGAACTAAACGATCACATTGGAAAGCGCCGGAAGCTTTCGGATCTTCAAAGCATTTATCCCATGGTGCTGGTTCTCAGCCGGGGAAGCTACTGCCCTAAAGATCGGCGTCAGGCGGAGGGCTTACTGCAGCTTCATCGCGAGATGGGTGTGGGGTACTGTAGAATGGTGACCATCAGCACTGATGCCATCGCAGAAACGCGCGAATACCGAAGCGGCGTTGGCGCCCATTGGACGTTTCTCGCCGACCCGAGAAGAATAGTTCAGAAGGACCTGGACATCGCCGAATATACGGATCCGGTCCACAATCCGATGATACCCCATGTCATTGTCCTCGAACCTAAACTGATCGTTCACAAGGTTTACAATGGCTATTGGTTCTTCGGCCGTCCGACCGTCGAGGAACTTCGTCAGGACCTTCGTGCGGTCTGCATGAAGTGCTTTGCGGACTGGGATATTACTCGGCCGGAGCTTCGAAAAGCCTGGAGCGAAGGCCGGAAGGAGCTTTTTTTTCCGTACGGCCAGACATTCGCGCAAACGCTAGGCGACGAGTGATATCACTCGTATGAGAATGAAGGCCTGCGGCGGGTGATAGTAAGACTGGAACGGGTCTACGACGCTCCGGAGGTGAAGGAGGGTGAGCGGATCCTCGTGGACTGACTGTGGCCGCGAGGCTTGGCAAAGAGCGATGCGAAGCTGGGTCGATGGCTAAAGGACGTCGCATCGAGCACTGATCTCCGTAAATGGTTCGGACATTGTGCCGACCGATGGGGCGAATTCGCGGTTCGCTATCGGAGGTAGCTGGCGGACAACGAGGCATTCAGCGAGCTTCGAGGGGTGCGACGGCACACGCTCTGGTGTTTCTGAGGGAGCTCGTGGATGCGTTACGCCGTGGTGGGCATCGGAGCCGATACCATAGTGCTGAAGAGATGTGCAGAGGTGCAATTTCTTGCCGATCAGGAACTCGCTAGCCTTCCCTCAATCAAACGGACTGAAGGTCTCTAATGCGCAACATAGCTTTTATCGTCGTCGCGACGGTTATCACAGCAAAGGTGACGAACGCCAGCGAAACGCTTCAGGCGTCGCGGGGCACATGTGAGTAGGCGCATTCGCGCTATCGGTTGGCGTAACCGCCTTTCGCCGAAGGCTTCGACCCGAGCATCCCTGAACCAACCCCTAATGGAGATCCAACATGAAGGTCCTAATGGTCTTTACCTCGCACGACGTCCTCGGCAACACCGGTCGAAAGACAGGGTTCTGGCTGGAGGAGGGGGCAGCACCTTACTATGTCTTCAAAGACGCTGGCGTCGAGCTAATCCTTGCGTCCCCAAAGGGAGGACAGCCTCCGGTGGATCCAAAGAGCGACCTTCCAGAGAACCAGACGGAGGCGATGGCTCGCTTCAAGGCCGATCCGTCCGCGCAGAAAGACTTCGCCCACACCAAAATGCTCTCGGACATGCGAGCGGAGGATTTCGACGCCGTGTTCTACCCCGGTGGCCATGGTCCGATGTGGGATCTTGTGGACGATCGACATTCAATCTCGCTTATCGAATCCTTCTATGAAAGCGGCAAGCCCGTAGCGGCGGTCTGCCATGCACCGGCCGTCCTTCACAAAGTCATGCACAACGGGGCGCCTATCGTCAAAGGGAAACGGGTGACAGGATTCGCCAATACCGAGGAGGAAGCGGTCCAGCTTACCAATGTGGTTCCATTCCTGGTCGAGGACGAGCTGAGACGCCTGGGCGGCTTGTTCGAAAAGGCAGCAGATTGGGAAAGCTTTGTCATCACAGATGGTCGATTGATTACTGGACAGAATCCTGCATCGTCAACCGCAGGCGCACAGGCTCTGGTCAAGCTGCTATTCAGCGACAATTCGGGCGCCGGTGCGGCAGTCTGACCAGTTCCGCACATTGTGAGTTATCAAGCCCAGATTAAGGAAGCTCCCCGTTGAGGGACGCCGCGATGCGGCGCCCCTGCTTTCAGTCATCAAAATCAGTGTTTACAGACACGTCTTTCCAAGCCTCAAAGTTCTCGCTTAAAGCAGACAGACGCTTTTGTGCCATCTGATAAGCGTCTGGTCCAAGCAGGAGCCGAAGCGGGGGGGCAGATGCATGCACGGCTTTGATGATAGCGGCAGCTGCCTTGTTGGGATCCCCTGGCTGCGTTCCAGAGTATTCGTGAACTTGTTTGCGACGAACACCTGCCGTCTCCGCGTAGTCATCAATGACTGTTCTTGATTCCACCATCGAACGCCCCGCCCAATCGGTACGAAAACGCCCTGGCTCTACGATGGTCACTTTAATGCCTAGGGGCGCAACTTCCTGAGCCAGCGACTCGGAATACCCTTCGACCGCGAATTTGCTTGCATGGTAGTATCCAGTGGCAGGGAATGCCATCAGCCCACCTATGGACGAGATCATGACGATATTACCGGACCTTCTCCTTCTCATGCCGGGCAGCACCTGCTTGGTCACCTCGAATAGACCGAATACGTTTGTCTCGAACTGTCTCCGGATCTCGGACTCTTCTCCCTCTTCGATCGCCGAAAAGTAGCCGTAGCCTGCATTGTTGACGAGCACGTCGATTTTGCCAAAGTGCTTTTCGGTTTTGTCGACGGCTTCTGCGATCATGTCACGTTGGGTCACATCGAGCGTCAGCGCCAGCGCTCTCTCACCGAATCGCTCTGTCAGTTCCCGTAATGCTTCCGGATTTCTGGCGGAGACTGCGGCCCGGTCACCGCCGTCAAGAACCTGCTTCGCAAGTGATCGACCGATGCCAGTCGAACCGCCGGTTATAAGCCAAACTCGTTCAGACATTCCATTACCCCTTTGGATCATTGGTAGGAGATTGTTGCCCCGATATAATCGGAGTGAGCAATTGCTCGGCGTCGGATTTGGGAAAGGCGGCCCCTCGAAACTACGGCGATCGTGCTAAAATGTTGCACGATCCTGCCAAACACCTGAGTGCCCCGAAACAGGATACGTGTCTTATGACCGATAATGGAGATAGTCTTATCGAGGAGATGCGCGAGATCGTCGAGCGTCATGCGAACCAATTGCGTACGCCGACGACGTTGGAAGGGCTCACGCTTTACCAGCTTCATGACAGCTTTCGTGCGTTTCATACACTTTATAACCCACGCCTTTGCGTAGTCTTGCGTGGGGCAAAGGAAGTGTCGCTTGGCGACCAGAGCTTTGCCGCGGATGAAGCCGCTTTCTTGCTTGTAACAGTTGATCTTCCCGTAGTCTCCAAAGTGTTTAGAGCGTCTGATGGACGATCACATTTAGCATTCACAATTGATCTGGATCGTCACCTCCTTGTAGACGTCCTCCAGAAACTCCCAACGAGCATCGACATCCCCGAAGAGACGCCTGCCGGTGTGATCGCGGCGCCGATGAGGCCGCCGATGCTGAGTTCTTTTGTGCGGCTCTTGCGACTCCTAGATAATTCGGACGACGCGCGCTTTTTCAGGCCGTTGGTACTTCAGGAGATTTACTATCAACTGGCAAAAATGGGACTGGGTAATATCTTGGCTCAGTTTGCCTCCGCCGGAACCCGGCTTTCGCAGCTCGGTAAGGCAACAGCCTGGATAAAGTCGAACTACCGGGAGTCCATGAGCGTCGAGGAGCTGGCGGATCTGGTGGGAATGAGCCTGTCCTCATTTCATCGGCATTTCAAGGCGGTCACATTGATGACACCGCTTCAGTACAGAACCCAGGTGCGATTGCAAGAAGCGCGACGGATGCTTCTTACGGAGCGCACCTCGGCCGGTCAGGTAGCAGCCGCTGTCGGTTACGATAGTCAATCGCAGTTCTCCAGGGACTACAAACGCATGTTCGGTGCACCCCCCTACCATGATGCAGCGAAACTACTGCGCGCGAGTTGAACCGCTAGGGGCTTCGAAATTGGCTGATTGCTGCAAGCCGAAGGGTTCATGTATGCCGAATATGCTCTGTACCACCGATAATCGGTTCCTGGGTGGGCGTGCTACTACAGGAGATTTCGTTACTGGGAGCTCTCGGTGATACTTTTGACCTCGCTCCGTGAGACGGTTGATTTTAAGCAAGCGACGCTCGATCCGCGAGGGGGCTCTATGGGTGAGGGTAGGGGAATGCGGAGACCACTACGACATGGCCTCTGAAAAGTATGGGTATGCTATCGACCCCGGAACCGTTCTCGAGGCCCTACCGGCCCTGATTCTGGTCACACAGTCGGCAGGCAACATCGTATATTCAAACACCGCATGGCGGGAATTCACCATGGCAATCGACATGTCTCCTGGCGGCGGCTGGAAGGAGTCGATTCATCCGGATGACTTGACTGGCTTTGCCGAAGTCTTCGCACATATCGTTGAATCGCGCGAGGCCGGTGAGATCGAGGCGCGCCTCCGGCGAGCTGATGGCGAATACAGATGGCATCTGTTCCAGATCTCTCCACTGCCTGCGGTGGAAGCGGAGGACGATGGAAGATGGTGTTGGCTCGTCACGAACAGTGACGAAGGCCCTACAGGCAGAAATCGGGCACCCGACGGTCGGTTGAGGCGGTTCATGGATATGCTGCCGACGCAGATTGTCTTCATGTCGCCTGATCTCGAGCTCGAATTCGTCAACAAGCGTGTCACGGAATTTTATGATCGGGACCTTGAGCAACTCCGGAATTACGCGGCTGCTCCGGATACTGTAAATCATCCGGACGACTTGCCCACTATCTTTGAAAAGCTCGATCGCCTGGTGAACCATGGAGAGGATTGGATCAATCAAAGCCGAATGTTGCACCATGACGGAACCTACCGGTGGGTGGGGTCGGAGATGGTCGCGTCGCGGGATGCCCAAGGCAATATCGTAAGGTACTGTTCGGTGCAGACCGATATCCATGAACTTGTCCAGACAAGAGCACTGCTTGCGGGCGAAGTTCGTATTTTGAAGATGGTGGCCTTACGAACGCCGCTACGGGATATTCTTAGCGCCGTGGCCCGACTTGTTGAGGAACTCGGCGTCGGCTCGTGTGGGATTCTTATCATAAATCGGCAACAGGATTTATTTGAGTACGGCGGGTGCTCCAACCTGCCGCCCGATTTCCGACGTTTCTTCACCGGGCGAAGGATGTCTCAAGTCGACGCGCCGTTCGCACGTTCCGCTATCGAGAACTCAAGGGAAGACGGGATCGATTTAGAGCACGACCGCCGGTGGGCTGATACGGAGTGGGCTGCGCTCGTACGAGCCCACGGTTTTCATTTCTGCTGGTCGGTCCCGGTCTTGTCGCCCAGTGGTGACGCAGCCGGTGTGATGGCAATCTATCGACGCCGACAATCGCAATTTCGCAATGAGGAAGAGTCGATCATCGAGCGTGTCACGACGCTGATTGGAATTGTGATCGATCGCGCGAGAGCTGACGAAGAACTGCGGGCCAGCGAAGCAAGACTACAACGCGCAAACGCGCAACTTGCCCAGGGCGAGCGAATTAGCGCGACCGGAAGCTTCACAACTGATCTGTGGATTGATCAGCAGGTCTGGTCCGATGAGCTCTATCGCGTTTTCGACATACCCCGCGAAACCGTACCAAGCCTCGATGCAGTTCGAGAACGCGTGCACCCGGACGACCGTGAATTCTACGAATCGCAAATAGAGCAGAGTCACAATGGTGCACCGGCCGACTTCTCCTTTAGGATATTAACCTCTAGTGGGGACGTAAGGTATCTGCACGGCATCGCTGAGGTGGTCGACCATGTCGAAGGGCGACCGATCTTCATGGGTGTCGTACAAGATATAACAAAAATCAAAATGGCTGAGATGGCACTGACTGCACGCGAGGCTGAGTTGCGTCAGGCATACAGCTACCTAACGGAAGCGCAGCGGATCAGTAAGACCGGAAGCTTTACCTGGGACGTCCACGCTGATCAGCACAACTGGTCGGACGAAATACGCCGCGTTTTCGGCTTCGATCTCGAAGTTCCGATCACGCTGCCCATGATTGAGGCGGTTATTCATCCCGACGACATGGACGAGGTCGCAAAGGTAATCGGAGGAGCTTTTGAGGGACGAGATTTCGATCTTGTTTTCAGAATTCGTTTGGAGGGAGGAGAGATCCGATTTGCGCACGTTGTCGGCCATAGAATAGAGAACATCACTGAACGCCCGGTATTTCTGGGCGCTTTGCAAGACGTTACGGATTCGAAAGTCTCGGAAGCTGCGTTGCGAGCGAGCGAAAGTGAATTACAGAGGGCAAACAGCTATCTGATCACGGCGCAGCGTCTCAGCAAAACGGGCAGCTTTTCCTGGCATAGTGGCTCTGGAATGGCGAACTGGTCTCCGGAAATGGAGACGATCTTTGGCAGCAGCTTGCCTGCGGAAGGCCAGCCGTTCGGAGTATCGATTGAAACCGTCCATCCTGAAGATCGAACTATATTCGACAGGCTAAAGAGAAGCGCGCTTGAGGGGCAGAACTTCGATGGAGAGTTCCGGCTGTTGACGCCGGAGGGCGGTGTTAAGAACGTCCAATTTGTCGGTCATGTCCGCGAGAAAACTGAAAGCGGATCATTGTTTGTGGGAGCGGCGCAGGATGTGACCGCTCTCCGTCAAGGTGAAGAAGCCCTAAGCAGGGCCCGCGCCGAACTCGCCCACGTTACGCGCTTCACGGCGCTGAGCGCACTCACGGCTTCGATAACACATGAAGTCAGCCAGCCACTCGCAGGGATTTTGAACAATGCGAATACTGGACTGAGGATGCTGGCAGCAGATCCTCCAGATCTGGCGGGGGCATCTGACACGATTAGTCGTACGCTCCGCGACACCAACCGAGCAGCTGAGGTCATCAAGCGGTTGCGGGCGATGTTCGCCAAAAAAGACCCAGTGATTGAATTAATAAATCTTAACGATATCGCAAAAGAGGTAATTGCAATAACCGCAAGGGAGCTCCAACGTAGCCGCGTGGTCTTGCAAACAAACCTTTTCGATGAGATCCCGCTTGTAAGGGGCGACCGGATTCAGTTCCAGCAAGTATTACTAAATCTACTCTTGAACGCGGCAGACGCTATGGCGCTTCTTGAGGACCAGCCTCGGTCTCTCGTTGTTGAAACCACCATCGATGGCGAGGAAGTAATTCTTTCAGTGAAAGATCGTGGGGTCGGCCTTGACGCCGAAGCCGTAGAAAAGGCTTTTAATCCCTTCTATACCACAAAGGCGGCCGGCATGGGCATGGGGCTGTCTATTAGCAAGTCGATTATCGAGTCCCATAAAGGGCGGATATGGGCGGTAGCGAACTCTGATCATGGTGCTACCTTTTTTATCGCCGTGCCCGCAGTTAGACAGCCCTAGCAGTCGCGCGTCGAGGTTGGTCACGTTGAACTTCAAGCGAGCGAGGGCATTTGCGAAGATTTCGTCGGCCTCGGATCTAAAGCATCGGCGCCGAGGGGCGGGACTACTGGACCAAGGTAGTGGCGATACCATGGTTTCCCCTATTCTGCCGACGGCGCATACGAGCCTTCTCGGAGTGCGAAAACGGCCCTGAAAGCGTATTGACAGCGCGCAAAGCTGGTATTTACCTATCGCTCCGGCGGTGCGATCTCCGCCCAGCTGGATTGGTGGCTCATGACGGACGGGCGATCGACCGCATCTTACGCGGCCTTCATGTGGCAGCCGCTCCGACGAGGGGCGGATTTCACCCTCTACAGAGGCCGTGGGGCAGGAAGTCGCCGGTCGCTGCTCGGCGTAACGACAACGGCAAGCCGCCCGTCCGCGCACCTTGTAGAGCAACTCCATCGAGAGTACGCCCTCGCGTCGAAGATACAATCCGGATGGGCCGCGAAACCCCTGTCGATCGAGCGCCACGACGGCCGAGAAATCCTTGTTCTTGAAGATCCTGGAGGGTTGCCGCTCGATATGCTCATCGAACGTCGCCGCGGTACCCCACTCGACGTCGCCGACTTTCTTCAAGCCGCCATCGGTCTCGCGGAAGCCCTTGTCGCTGTCCATCGCCAGGGGTTGGTCCACAAGGACATCAAGCCCGCGAACGTGCTGATGCATAACGACGGGCGCGCCTTTCTGCTCGGTTTCGGCTTGGCGTCCGAGCTCCCAAGGCAGCGGAACTCTCCCAACCTGGTGCAATCCGCCGCCGGGACCCCAGCGTACATGTCTCCGGAACAGACCGGGCGGGTTAGTCGCGTTCTCGACTCCAGGAGCGATCTCTACTCGTTGGGGATCACTCTTTACGAGCTTCTGACGACGCGGCTCCCGTTCCAGGCGTCCCACCCGATGCAATGGATACACTGCCATGTGGCCCGCAAGCCGCATGACCTGAACGAATACGTCCGGGACGTTCCCCAGGCCGTCCGCGACATCATCATGAAACTGCTGGCGAAGCCCGCGGAGGAACGGTACGCGTCGGCCGAGGGCCTTGCGTCGGACCTGCGACGATGCCTTAACAACCGCACGTCTGACGGAGCGATCAGCACTTTTTCTCTTGGTCTGCACGATAGCCCGGACCACATAGTTGTTCCGGAAAACCTATACGGAAGGAACCACGAGCGTGCGGCGATGCTCAGGTCCCTCGAGAGGGTCGTAGCCGGTGGGAAGCCGGAACTTCTTCTCGTCTCTGGCGATCCTGGAGTAGGAAAGACGGCGCTTGTGCGGGAAGTTTTCGGAGTATCGCGAACCGAGGAGGTGGTCTTCGCCGAGGGCAAGTTCGAGCAGCACATGGTCAATATGCCGCTCGGTTGCCTCGCGCACGCGTTTCAGAACCCTATTCGCAAGATCCTAAGCGGCAGTCAGGAAGACTTGGCAAGGTGGCGCCTCATGCTGCAAGAGGCGTTAGGCTCGAATGCAGGCGTCGTGATCGATCTGATCCCCGAAATCGAGCTGATAATAGGCCCGAAGCCTAATCTGCCGGAGTTACCTCCGCTTGAGGCGCGGGACCGCTTCAATTCGGTGATGCGCCGCTTCGTCGAGGTCTTCACGAAGAGCGGTCGCCCGCTGGTGATCTTCTTTGACGACCTGCAATGGGCCGACCAGCCCACGTTGGATCTTCTCGAAGAGCTGTTGACTGAAGGAGAGACCAGAGGGTTGCTCGCGATTGCTTCCTATCGCAGTCGTGAGGGCGAGCACAGGTTGGCACCGATGATTGCCAGGCTTCAGACGCAGGAAGCGACCGTCTCGAAGATCGAGCTGACCAATCTGGACGAGGAAGTCCTCAACCACTTGATCGCCGACACGCTTCGTTCCGATCGGGATTCCGCGCGGCCGTTGACCACGGTCGTCCATGGAAAGACCGGGGGAAACCCGCTGTTTGCAGTGCAGTTTCTTCAATCGTTGGAGGACGAGGCTCTCCTCAGGTTCGGATCGGCCGAAGCTCGGTGGACATGGGATCTCGGCCCCATTCGGGCCAGGCACGTCAGCGACAACATTGCCGAGCTGCTGGTAGCGCAGATTGGCCGGTTGCAGACGGAGACGCAACGGGTGCTTCAACAGCTCGCGTGCATCGGCACAGAGGCGGCTCCTTCCTTTCTGGCAGATGCCTGTGAATGCTCTCAGGATGCTTTACACGCACTTCTACGGGAGGCGGTTCGCGACGGGATCGTCATCTACACTGAAGGCAGATACGCGTTCGAGCACGACCGGATCGCGGAAGCCGCCTATTCCCTCGTGCCCAATGACGCAAAGACGACGATCCATCTGGCTATCGGCAGACTGTATCGGCAGAGCTTCGATGATCACGAACAGGACGGCCGGATCTTTCAGACGGTGAGCCAGTACAATCGGGGAAGGGTGGCGATAGAGCGTCCTGAAGAGAGGCTGGCGGTCGCGAAAATGAACCTGATAGCCGCCAGACGATCACAGAGCGCCGCCGCCTACGCGTCGGCGCTTTCCTATCTCGACCTCGCCGATGAACTCCTTTCTGAAGATCGATGGAATGTCGATCATGCCACGTCCTTCGAATGCGATATCGTCCGGTCGGTATGCGAGATGCTTACGGGCGATTTGGAGTCCGCGGGGAGCAGGCTTGCCGACCTCGGTCGAAGGGCCTCGACGGTCACGGAAAATGCGTCCGTTGTGTGCCTCCAGATCGATTTGAATATCATCAAAGCTCGGGCTGACCTCGCCGTTGAGGCAGGCGTCGATTTCCTGGAGTCGCTGGGTTACGTCATCGACACGACCCCGTCGAAAGACGACGTGAAAAAGGCCTTTCAAAGGGTGAGGGAAAGTCTCGGCGACCGGCCGATCCACTCGCTTAAGGATATGCCTTTGCGCCCTGACGTCAATGCGGACGCCGCAGTCGACGTCCTCAATCGCCTCGCACTTTCGGCGCTTTATCAGAATCTTCGGCTCCATCAAATGCTGATAGCGCTGATGGTGCAGATTAGCATCGCAAACGGCATTAACGCCGCGTCCGCCTTCGGATACGTCTCGTTCGGGAGGGTGCTGATCACGGAGTTCGCCGACTATTCCAGGGGGCTGGAATTTGGTCGGCTTGCGCTCGACCTCGTCGAAAGGCCCGGCCTGGACGCGTTCAAGGGACGCGTCTTTTTCAGCTTCGGAACTGGGATCAGCTCATGGTCGCGTCCTCTGCAGGAGGGCCTCTCCTATATCCGCATGGCGCTGGAGGAGGCGCGGCGGAACGGCGACCTTCCCTATATCGGGTACAGCCATAGCAACATCGTCGGCAACCTGTTGTCGTCGGGAGAGTTTCTGCCGAAGGTCGACAGGGCAGCGGTCGAAGGCCTTGATTTCGCGATCTCTTCCGGTTCACGCATCGCTGTCGCCTTCCTTACCGGGCAGTTGCGGCTGATCCGATCGTTACGTGGCGAGGCCTGCGATTTCGCAGGCCTTGATGGCAGGCCCTTCGATCCCGCCGCCTATGAGAAACATCTTATCGAAGCGCGAGAACCAGACGTCGTCGCCGATATATACTGGAGTCGCCGGCTTCAGGCGCTCGTCTTTCTCGGAGAATACGCTGAAGCGATGGTCGTCGCGGACAGGGCGCGCACGTTGAGCGTTGCGCCCTGGCCGAACATCGAGGGGCCGGAGTATCACTTTTACGCCGCGCTCGCCTGCGCCGGGATCGGCAAAGAGTTTTTAGGAAAGCTGATGGAACATCATCGTAGGCTCGAGGAGTGGTCGGCAAACGCGCCGCACAATCTCCAGTGCCGAGCGGTCCTGGTCTCGGCGGAGATTGCTCGTCTGGAGGGACGGCCGGACGACGCGGCGCTGCTTTTCGATCGGGCTGTCCACTCGGCGCGAGCAACAGGCTTCCTCCATGTCGAGGCTTTGGCGTGGGAGAATGCGTCGCGGTTCTACGGCGCTCGCGGTCTTAAGGAGATCGCTCAGTTTCATTTGGAAAGAGCAAGGGCGGCTTACGAGACTTGGGGAGCGGACCGCATCGTCGATCGTCTTCGCCGCATTGGGGGCAAGGTCAGTGTTTCCCGATCGTACGGACGGGCCCCCTCGCGCCGGCACTTCGATGTTGCCGCCGTGTTGAACGCCTCTCAGGCTCTCTCCGGGGAGATTAGGCACTCCGAACTCGTCGACAAGCTCATGCGGATCGTTCTCGAGCACGCCGGGGCGGATCGAACCATGCTCACGCTCACTCAGGATGGCGAGCAGCAATTGGTAGCGGAGGCGCGGACGGAAGCCGGCGACGTAAAGGTGGTGCCCAGGCGTGGATCTATAGGCTCCTCCCTTCCACAATCCGTCGTCCGATACGTCATGCGGACAGGGGAGCGCGTCATCCTCGACGACGCCACAGTCGACGAAATCTATTCGACGGACGAGTATGTTCGTTTTAGGGCGCCGCGGTCGCTCATGTGCATGCCGATCCTCCGGCAGGCGAATGTGATCGGCATGCTATACCTTGAGAACAGCCTCACGCCGGGAGCCTTCAGGGAGGACAGCCTCGCCGTGATCGATCTCATCGCCTCCCAGGCCGCCATCTCTCTGGAAAACGCCCGCCTGTTTTCCGATCTGCAGCGGAGCGAGAGCTTTCTCGCGCAGGGGCAGATGATCAGCAGGACGGGAAGTTTCGGTTGGAGCGCAGGTTCGGGAGATTTTTACTGGTCGCGAGAGCTTTATAATATTCTCGAATACGATCCATCGGTCACGCCGTCCCCAGAACTCACAATGGAGCGTGTACATCCCGAAGACCGGGATCGCGTCGCTCACATGGTCGACCACGCAATAAAGTTTGGAAAGGATTTCGAAAGCGAACACAGGCTGTTGCTGCCGGACGGGTCAGTCAAATTCGTTCACACCCTCGGGCGTGCGACCGGCACTGAAAACCTCGACTTCGTCGGATCGGTTCTGGATGTCACTGATCGTGTCCAGGCGGAGGAAGCGCTGCGCGAGGTTCGAAATGATCTCGCCCACATGGCGAGAGTGACGACGCTCAATGCGATGACGGCCTCGATCGCCCACGAAGTCAACCAGCCGCTGTCTGGGATACTGACAAATGCAAATGCAGGGTTAAGGTTTCTGAATATGGACCCTCCCGACATTGCGGCGGTGACCGAGACCTTGCGCAGAACGATGCGGGACGCAAAGAGGGCGTCGGAGGTCGTCCAGCGACTGCGTTCAATGGCCCAGAGGCAGCCGATAACCGTCCGGCCGGTCGACGTCAACGAAGCGGCCCAGGAGGTCGTCGCAATTCTTGGAGGCGAAATTCTGAAGGCGAGAGCGGTGCTGCAGACGAGCTATTCTGTGGGCCTTCCACCCGTTGACGCAGACCGCGTCCAGCTTCAGCAGGTTATCCTCAATCTTCTCATGAACGGGATAGAAGCGATGGCATCGGTTTCGGATCGACCAAGGATCATCGCTCTGCGGACGTGGCGGGTCGACGATAAATTGGTGCGTTTGGACGTCCAGGACGCTGGAACCGGGCTCGCTCCGGAAGCGGCAATCAAGCTATTCGAACCATTCTTCACGACGAAGGACTCGGGCTTGGGCATCGGCTTGTCGATCTGCCGGTCGATCATAGAAGGTTTCGACGGTCGACTTTGGGCGTCTCCGAACGACGGGCCCGGAACGACGTTCAGCCTGACTCTTCCGAAATCCATCGAGAAATGAGATTGTTATTGGCGTCGTCTGGAGCGGCGCTGATGAACATCAAGCAAGCGCTGCGGTACAAATTGGATGGGGCGGACCATGAGCAGGCTTGTGTCATCTAGCTCGAAAAAGGCAGTTTCTTTCACTGGGACTGTGGGGATCCTGCTCTCCCTTGCCATGTTCATTAACTACCTGGACCGAGGAAACCTCGCGACGGCGGGGCCGGTGTTGAGGGACGAGCTTGGGCTCTCGAACACGGAGTTTGGAGTACTCATTTCGGCGTTCTTCTGGATCTACGTGCCAGGGCAGTTGTTCGCGGCCTGGATGGTGGCACGGTTCAACGCCTACCGCACGCTCGTCGCCGGCTTGATCGTCTGGTCTGCGGCGACGCTGCTTACGGGTTTCGCAGGAAGTTTCGCCTCGCTTCTGCTACTGCGCGTCTTACTTGGGCTTGGCGAAAGCGCCAGTTTTCCCGCGACGTCGAAGCTGCTCGCGCAGAATCTTCCCGTCGACCGCCTTAGTTTCGCCAACGCCGCGGTCAGCGCCGGCATCATCCTCGGACCCGCCGCTGGAACATTCTTCGGCGGGATGCTTATCGCCGTGTACGGCTGGCGTGTCCTGTTCATACTTGCAGGAGTCCTGTCGCTTCTGTGGCTGATCCCATGGTGGCACGTGACCCATTCCGTTCTGATCGATGTGCGCCGGTCCCCGCTAATGCCCGAGCCTCCCTTTCGCACCTTGCTGACGTGCCGAGATCTTTGGGCGACATCCGTCGGCCATTTCGCGAACAACTATACGTTCTACACGATCAGCTCCTGGCTGCCGTTATACCTTGTCAAGGCACAGGGCTTCACGCTGCCGGAGATGGCCCGGTTGGGCGGCATGGTCTATGTCGCGACCGCGGTCATCTCGCTTGTCGCCGGATGGGGCGCCGACCAGTTGATGATCCGGGGTGCAAGTCCGAACCTCGTCCGCAAGACATGCATGGGAGTCGCCTGCGTCGTCTCCATGGTCTGTATGCTGATGTGCGCCTTCGGGAGCGCCGAAATTGCTGTCGCGGGCCTGTTTCTCTTGCCCGTCGGGCAAGGGCTCGGGGGCTTCAACCTTTATTCGATCGGCCAGACGCTCGCAGGGCCATCCGCGACCGCCAAGTGGATCGGAGTTCAAAACTGCATCGGCAACATCTCGGGGATCGTCGCTCCGATCATGACCGGCGTCATCGTCGACGCGACAGGTGCGTATGGGTCTGCCTTTCTTCTGGCCGCGCTCATGTCCGCGGTTGGATTTCTGTCATGGACCATCGGCGTCCGGCGTATCGAACCTCTTCGTTGGAAACCTTGATCATCCCAGTCATCTCGTGGTCGCCGCATCGCCCAAAAGGCCCGACGCTAGTTTCCTAACATAAACCATCGTCGCTGTTTCCACGCCATCGACCCTTCGCAGCTTTGGCCATGCCTGGAGTCGTGCGCGGGAATGGGGGTACCGGCATCGCCGGGTGGATTCGTTGACGGTCTGCGCGCAGGCGAAACATCACTGATGAACTTTTGAAGGATAAACTCTGGCGTGCTGGCTACATGTCCAAGTCAGAGCCTCGCATATCTCAGATCAGCCCGCGGCGGGTCGCCAGATAGATCGCATTCGACGTCGTATTGGCTTCGAGCTTGCGCCGTGCGTGGTCCAGGTAGTAGCGAACGGTCACCTTCTTGATCCCGAGAATGTCGGCAATCAGCGACATCGATTTACCGCGTGCGGCCCAGCCCAGGCATTCCTTTTCCCGCACTGACAGGCTCACATCCGGTCTGCGCATGATCAACGGGTCGGCGCCTTTTAACCTTGTATGGACCATCGCTGTGGCGGTCGCCGCGCGAATGTCATCGATGGCGCCCTCGAATCGGAAATCCGGAAGCTTCGACGCCAGTGTCAAAATTGCTGTCCGACCAAATTCGGTCGGTATCGGCATGGAGAGCCCGGAGACGATGCCGAATTGACGGGCATGCGCATAGAATTTTCGTTCTTCCGGGGAGGAGGACCACCACAGCGGCGCAGACCAGTGAAACGGCTTCAGCAACCGTTTTGCGAAGGTGATGACGGGATCGACCGTCTGATACTGGTTTGCGAAGTAGATATCCTGCCATTCCTGCGGATAGCTAGAGAAGGCTTCGGTATCACCGGCACGTACGTTCACATAAGCAAAATTGTCAAAGCCGCATTGCTCGGCGAATGACAAGAGCGCGTGGTGGGTCGACCGTTCGTCGGTCGAAAGGCTTAGAACATCAATCAGATCATCCAGTCGTTTCTTCAATGCACATTACTCCCGTTGGTCGGCCGGCGACCAAAGACAATCGCCCAACCGGGCTCCTCGCTACTCCCACATGCCTGCAACCGGGATTAAACACCTACGGCACGATAATTGGAATCCGTACTTATTCAGGGTTGATCTTCCCGATGAAGACATAGCCGCCCAGGCGCACGGTTTGGATGAGTTCGGCGGCATTTCCGCCCTGTGCCAGCTTGCGGCGCAGCCGGCAGATGTGGACGTCCACACTGCGCTCGAGTGGCCTGCCGAGACCGATATGCGTGGCGTCCAAAAGCGACCGCCGTGACAGGACGACGCCTGGCTGTCGGCAGAGGGCAATCAGGATCTCGAACTCTGCCGCAAGTAGTGCGACATGCGAGCCATCGGGCGCCAACAACTCTCGACGGCGCGGATCGACGCGCCAGCCCTCAAAATTGAGGGTGAGCCGCCGCTCGTCCTCATTAAAGTCGGATCTGCGCAGGAGTGCGCGAACGTGGACCATCAGCCGGCGCATGTCCGTGTGAAAAGGAAGGCAATAATCGGCTCCCGCCTCAAGACCGTCGAGCTGCTCCTCAGCTCCGCTCAGAAGGACGATCGGTATCGAACTTGTAGTGCGGATGTGCCGGCACAGGTCGAGGCCGATTTCGGCCGTTGTGGACGCCACGATGATGAGGATCCGAAAGCGGTCGCCTGAGCGCACTTGATCGGTAGCTTGGGCGAGCGCGACGACCGCGCTTGCGAGACCGTGTCTGCCGAGCTCCTCCGCAAGCGGTGCGGCGAAGGCGAAATCGTCGGTCGCAATGAGTATCACGGACTTCCGTCGCGGCGTTTCCATCCGGTCAGCACAGCACAGAATGCGGCACCTTCAAGTCGCAGATGTGAGGGGATCAATCCGCGCGGCGAAAGGTTTAGTTCGACTGCCATTGAGGGAAATAATATTTAATATCATAGCCTTTGCAGCCGATGGCCGTTTATGGCATCGTTGCACTCAAGAGTTGTCGGATTCGAAAAGGAGCTCGATTTCTTGCGGTCCGCCAGTGAAACCCAATATCGTCATAAGCTCGCTCGATGCCGACTTTTCGCTGACGCTGCGCCATATTCTCGAGGTTGAGGGATTTTCGACCGACCTTGCCATGAGCCCGGCTGAAACGGTCGACGCGATCAGGCAGAAACAAACTGTCGGGCTCGTCCTCGATGGCAGGAACGAGTTCGCAATCAGCTTGTGCAGGTCACTCAAATCGGATGCAGGGACAGGCCAAGTTCGCATTGTCGCGCTCGTCCCGAAAGAAGCGGAGCATCGTTACGAGGCGTTTCTCAACGCCGGCGTGGATGAGATCTTTATCCGGCCGATCGAGCCCGAGCGATATCTGCGCGCGCTCAAACGGCTGCTTGGCGGCAACGGCCACCGATCGTGCACGCATCGGGAACAAGAGGCCGTCACTTACGGCGGGCTGACCGTCGATACGCGCGCCCATCGTATCACCTATGACGGTCGCGACATTCATCTTGGGCCGATCGAATTCGCACTCTTGCGGACGATGACCGGCGAGCCCACCCGTGTCTTCCGGCGCGACGAGCTCGCATTCAGGGCCTGGCCGCAAGGCGTGTTCGTGGACCCGAAAACCGTCAACGTCCATATCGGCAGGCTGCGAAAGGCGCTCTTAGCCGTCATGACGAGGGACATCATCCGTACCGTTCGCGGGATTGGCTACGGCATCGAATTCGACGGCGATCGAAGAAAGGAAAGTCTTTGAGCCAGGTCCGTCCGATTGCGATCATCAATGGGAGCGTCATCACGGGTGACGGCGTAACTGTGCTCGACAAGGCGAGCGTACTTCTTGCGAATGGCCGCATCGAGGCGCTCGCGGAGGTCGATCCGGCTTCGCTCTCGCCGGACTATCTTGTGCTGGACGCGTCGGGCTGCACCATCCTGCCGGGAGTGATCAACGCTCATGCGCATGGCTGCGTCCTCGGTCCTTCAATGCCAAGCGGATCGCCGCCCTTCGATCAAAGAGAGGTCGAATACCAGCGTAACCGCCACCTTCTGTCCGGCACGACGACGCTCTTGAACGTCTGCGGCCTTGCCCTCGACGACGAGATCGATCCCGGCCCGAACGGAGGCCATGCGCTCGACGTCCACATCAGCACCGCTCACACGCCAGCCAGCCTCGCCGCCGCTCGGGCAGTCGATGGCGAGGGGCTTTCGGACAGACACATGAGAGCAAGGATCGATGACCTTCTTAGCCGCGGCGCCAAGGCGCTCGGGGAGGCGGGCGGTGGCCAGACGCTTGGCGGCGGCGCCCAGGACTATCGGTTTCTTCCTGCCGTGATCGAAAAAGCCTCCGGCCTCCTCGTGCATCCGAATCTTGCGAGGCTCCTCAAAGAGGCAACGCTCGGGCGCAATCTAGACGGCGCGGACAATCCGGGCGGCGAAGCGCTGGCGCGGTTGATCGAGGAGAACGGGCTCGGGCGGCATTTCACCGTCGAAAGCCTGTCCAGTCTGATCCGCGAGACTGTGATGCCGCCAGTAGCGCTCGCCCGAAAGGGTCTCGCCGAAATCGCAGCCGAGGCGGCCCGCACTGCGATGCCGGCTATTTTTCACACCGCAGCACCAACTGCCAGGCAGCTGATCGATCTTGCGAGAGCCCATCCGACGGCGAGGATCGTCGCCGGCCATAGCAACCATCCCTCGTTCACGGCCGAGGAAGCGTTGGCGACCGCCGTGGCGCTGCGTGATCTCGGCGCCAGCATCGACGTCTCGACACTCGACTGCATCTCGACACGCTGGCGCAATCAGCCAGGCAATTTCGATGTCCTTGTCGAAGCCGGTCTGGTCGATACGATTTCGACCGATTTTGCCGGCGGCGACTGGGACGGTATCCTCGAGGCGGTTCATCGCCTGGTGAGAAAGAGGCTGTGCCTGCCGGCGGAAGCAATTGCCAAGGCGACGGGAAACGTGGCGCGGGTCTTTCCTGAGCTTGCCGGCGATCGCGGCTTGATCACCAGAGGCAAGCGGGCCGACATCGTCATCTGCCACTCGCACAATCTCGCGCGGGTCCGCCACGTCCTGTGCGCTGGCAGGATCGTCGTCTCCGACGGAAAGCTCCTATCCGGCCCCCTCTCATCTCAGGCGGCGTCAGACGGCGCTTAAGACGATCGGGGCACGTGCTCCAGCAACCTTGCAATTGCGGCGGGTTTTCCGTCCGGCAGTGCCGCGACGGCATCGATAAGCTCCTGCTGGTGCTTTTCCTGAAGCCGATGTCGGGTGACGGTCATAAACTTCCGCACGATCGCCGACCAGTCCATCGGTCTCGTCGGGTCTCCGATCGGCGTGTGGACTGACGAGACGAGCTGCAACGTCCGAGTTCTTACGATCACCCGCGCCAGGGTTTGCGCCGGGAAGGATCGATCGATCTGCTGATCCACGCTCAGCCGGACCTTGCGTGCCAACCGCTGCAGGTCTTTGCGTCCAATCGTACCGGCATCGATCGGCGACAAAGCCCGGCCGCCGTCGATGGCAAAAATAGCCAGGCAATAGGGAAGGCTATATTGCACGTCGACCAGGTTTTGCGGTTCGAGACTGTTCGCAAGTTTCTGGGCCCAGGCAAAGCTCTGAACCTCGATCTCGACGATGTCCTCGGCGTCGATCGTATCCGCCGCGGCGATTTCGCCATAGGCGTCAAGGGCTGCATGAATATAGCGGCAACAGCCATAGGGCTTGAAATAGGTATCGGCGATTTCCCATCGTTTTCCGAGGTCCGCAACGATGCGGCCGCCGTCGTAATAGTCGGAGTGGTCGAGAATATCCAATGGACCCGTAAACCCGGCACCTCCCAGATGGGCGGCCGTCAGCCCGAGAACACTGCTCCAGGCAATTCCTTCCTTCACATCGTTGCCGGTCATGTTCGAATAGCCCGAGCTGCCATTGGCAAGCTGGTTTGGCGCAAGCACGCCGGCGATGGCGAGCGCATGGGCAAGGCAGTCGGGTTCGAGCCGCAGCAGACGGCCGACGGTTGCAGCGGCCGCAAAGCTTGCCCACCGCCCCGACTGTCGCGTGCCGATCCGTTCACCGATCTGGCCCGCGGCAATCCGTACCCCGACATCATAGCCACAGATGACGGCGCTCAGCATGTCCGCCCCGGTTGCACCGGCCCGACCTGTCAACATCAGTGCTGCCGGAATGACGGCGGCACCCGGATGGCCGCGCGCCGCACGATGTCCATCATCGATGTCGAGGGCCGTCGCAGCTGTTGAATTGCAGAACAGTGCGCCGGCCAACGAGCTGTTGCCTGTCAACCAGATGGTGTCGGCGCCGCTCCCAAAAACGGACGAGGCGATGGCGCGTGCTGCAACCGCACCCGGCATTTCGGCGCCGGCGACGGCGGCCCCCACGAGGTCCAGGATGCAACGTCGCGCGACATCGTTCAGTTCGGCCGGATAGGCGGCCGGGGCCTGGCATACATGGTCGGCAAGAACGCGGCTCAGACAGTGCATGCGTCGTTCCGATCAAGACCCACGGCCCGGCAATATTTCTCGTAGCTTGCCTGCGCAACGAAAAGATCGAGCACGGGCAGGCCGACGCACGTAATACACGTCGGCCCCTCCGCATCCACGGACCAGTCGCCCATTTGACAAAGCGAACGAATGCCGATCAGCGGCCCGACGGATTCCAGCGACAGGCCCTGGCGGGAGAAATGCAAGGCGATGCTCTGCGAGTTGCGGCGCGAGACGGTCTGCAGATCGTCGCAGATGACGAGCCCGGAGCGCAGCGCCCGCCGCAGGTAGTCGGCCGGCGCCTCGTCACCGCCGAGATGCAGGGTCGTCGCGTCCTCTGCAAGTTCCTCGTCGCCAAAGACGGGGCCACGGGCATTGGTCGCGGTGACAACGAGCGCGCAGTCGCGCATCGCGTTGTTATCCTCGACGCAGCGAAGGGGGATCGTCGTCTCACCCGAAAGCGCGATCGCCAGGGCACGGGCGTTTTCGATCCTGCGGCTGCGGATGAAGATCTGCTCGACCCGAGTTTGACACGAATAGGTGAGCGAGCGGATCACGCTGCGGGCAACCGGCCCCGATCCCAGCAGGAAGACGGAGACGGTGGCCCGACGGCGCAGGCATCGCTCAGCGACGATCGATGCGTAGGTTCCGGTCCGCTCGGCCGATAGCGCCGTTTCGTCGAGGATGGCGATCGGCCGAAGCGTATATTTGTCGAAGAGGATGAAGGTCGATGTCGATCGTGGCAGCCCAAGGCGCCGATTGAAGGCGTTTGCCCCAATGACCTTCACGCCGCCATATGTCGAGTTGATGCCATAAAGCGACGACAGTTTCCAGCCAAGCCGCTCGTCGGCAAAATCCCCCTTGAAGGGAGCGAAGTCCGGCCGCGACCAGAACTCCTCTTCCAAAAGCGAAAAAACGGCCTTTCCGCCGCGCGCCGTTCCGGATCGAATCTCATCCCAGGCGTTCGTCGTGGCAAGGTGAATCTCGCCGATCGTAAGCGCGCGATCGCCTTGCTCCAGGTCCTTGGCATTCAAAAGCAAGATATCGTCCGATGCCTTCATCGTCGTCTCCTCCCTTGTCAGCGATCTAAGGCCTGCACGAGTTCAGCTTACGGCTTTTGCGGGCAGCTGCGGGTGAACATTCGGCCAATCTTTGTGCTTCACGACGCAGCGAAAACAACGGTTCGGGAACCTTTCGGCGACGTTTCGGGTGATCGCGGCCGCAGCCGTGATACGCCGTGGCCCGCGCCTTCGACTGGAGGTGGCTTGGCCCCTGCTGCGCGTTGCGGGAACAAAGAGGCGTGGTTGATGTTTGCGGCCAAGGAGGTGCCCATGCCGAAATTCTTCTTTCAGGTCATCGATCGCACGAGCCCCGAACCAACTGAAGTCGCGAACGAATTCCCGAGCCTCGACGACGCCAAACGCGAGGCGAGGCTGGCGCTGGCGCAGATGGCTTGCGACGGACTGCCGGAGGCTCCGCTCAACATGATCTCTGTCGAACTCTTCGATGAAGATCGTGTTCCGATCGCCGAATTCCGGCTGCTCCTCGAGGAAATCTCGAAAAAGCCACCTCCTTTACCACCCGCCGGGCAATGACATCCCCGCATGCCGCCGGCAGTGCGACTCCCGGAGCGCCGCGGATCGCCTGCTGCGGTCTTCTAGGCTGCCGGGCGAGCCCGCAGCTGTCGCCTGAACCGGGTGGTCCATAAGACCGGAAGGCTGGAGGATGAAATCCTTGCGCTCGGAAGCACACACGGGAACTTCGGGGTTTTCAGCGACGTTAAGCGACGAAGATATGGAGGAAGACAATGATCCAATCGAAATCCCCCGCCGTGGAGGCTTACGAACTCGACAAGGCAAGGAAGCAGGAGCAAGAAAGAGGCGGCGAACTCGACCAGGCGCTCGAGGATACCTTTCCTGCCTCCGACCCGGTGTCGCACTCGATCACCTCCGTGGCTGGCGCGCCGGCCGCCACCACGCCAACGGATCGCCAAGACCTGCTCGGCGGGGTCAGGGCCTGGGTCAAGGATAATCCGATCGCAGCCGTCGCCATCACGGCCGCCGTCGCCTGGATGATCGGCTCCAGTCGATAAAAGCAGCCTCGGCCTTCGCCCCGTCAGATGGTCCTGGAAGAATGGCCGCGGTCTCATATGGCGCTTTATCAAGACCTTGAGGCGCATTGCCTCTCCCGGAATGGGGAGCGGTAGCAGCTGCGCCGCCGGCTGGTGGTTGGTTGTCGCATGGATCTGACAAGACCAGGCGCTCGGCCAGCTGATTGGTCCCGGTGCGTGCATCATCTGTCGCGGTGAGTGGAACAAGTAAAGCGCCAGCAGGTTCACTTCGGCAATCTTCAAAGACTGTTCATGCGACTTGACGCGCGGAGACAGACCGAGTGATGACAACAGCAATCTCTTCGACCGCTTTCTCCCGATCTCCGCGGATCTATTACGTCAACCCGCTTCTGCTGTCCGGCAGAGACCGCTGGGTTGAGATGTTCGACCACACAGCCTCTCTTGGCTTTGATACCGTGCTGTCGGCCCCACCGTTTCAAAGAACAGCCGAAAGCCTCTTCTCGCCGCTGGAATACGACAGCTTGGATCCGGCCCTCAGCCTTTCCGGGAATGCCGAGGAGGCGCTTGCAATGCTGGCCCGCGAGGCCGAAGACCGCGGGATCAAATTGATGCTGGACCTCGCGATCAGCGCAGGGGCCGAACGGAACGATCAGAGGCTTGCGTCTCTCGACCCACGGCGATCGCCGCTCATCCCATTTCGCGACCCGTCCGCCTCGGCCTCCCCCGGCCTTACCGACGCCTGGCAGAAGAGGCTTTCTCGTTTCGCCGCCGCCGGAATCGCTGGCTACCGCCTTGTCGGCCTCGATGTCCTGGAAATCGCCGAATGGCGGCAACTGATTGCCGCTGCCAGAGCCGCAAACCCGTCAACGGTTTTTCTTGCCTATACTCCCGGCACGGACTTTGCCCTTCGAAAAAGCCTGGGCGATTGCGGGCTCGACGCCACGTTCACTTCGCTTGCCTGGTGGGACCTGCGGGAGAGCTGGATCCTTGACGAGTACCGGCTGCAGCGCTCGCTCGGACCGCAGATAGCCTTTCCGGAGCCCCCCTTCGGCAAGCGGCTCGCGCATGGCACGGAGAGCCGAGAGATCCGCGAGCGACGGTCGCGCCGCGCCCTGCGCCTGGCGGTGGAGATCGGTGACGGTCTTCTCGTGCCGATTGGTTTCGAATTCGGAGCGGTGCTGTCGCTCGACGCGACGCATGGACATGGCGAAGGCCTGCGCAGGATGAGAGCCGAGGCCACGTTCGATATGACCGGCGAGTTGCGCGATCTCATGGCAGCCCGCAGCAATGGGGCAAAGCAGCTCCTCACTCGCGAAATCGCGAGCCAGGTTACCGTCATCTCACAAGCCGACGCGGCCGACGTCAGGAGCGCCCGCTCGGTACAGCTGATTGCCGTCAATCGAGACCTGCGTCATCCCGCCATCCTTCCCGAGACTATTCTCAATCGGGCCGTCGCACCTTTCGTTCCCGTGGACATAGCGCCATCCGGACTGCACCTGAAGCCCGGCGAGGCCCGCTTGATCCTCACCGAGGCGCGCGCCGCCATCACGGCCGAACAGGGTGACCTGCCGCTTGTCCAGGCGACGTCCTCGCCGCGCATCGCGATCGAAAAGGTCGCGCCGGCGGTCGATGACGGTCGCTTCCCGATCAAGCGCATCGTCGGCGAGACGGTCGTCGTCGAGGCCGACATCTTTGCCGACGGGCATGATCTTCTGTCGGCAGCGCTTCTCTTCCGCCCGCGCGGACAAGACGGGTGGGGCGAGGCGCGCATGGGCCTTTTCGAAAACGATCGGTGGAAGGGCAGTTTCGTTCTCGATCGTGTCGGCCGCTTCGAGTTCTGCGTGGAAGCCTGGAAGAACCCATTTGCAATCTTCCGCTACGAGCTCGTCAAGAAACACGAAGCCCGCCTCGACCTCAGACTGGAAATGATCGAAGGAGAAGAGTTGATTCGCAGCGCGGCGGCCGAACCGGCGGCGACGATGACGCCCGAGGAGCGGACCGAGCTTGAGGCGCTTCTCGGCGAACTGGAGCGCGGGGAGGGCGCCGCAAAGCTTGACATCCTGCTGGCACCGCGCACCGCCGAGCTGATGAGGCGTGCCGACAGGCGGCCCTTTGCCTGCCGCACAGGTGTCTACGGTGTTGAATCGGAGCGGCGCGAGGCCGGATTTGCGAGCTGGTACCAGATCTTTCCGCGATCGCAGAGCGGCGATCCCAATCGTCACGGCACCTTCGAGGACGTAATCCCCCGTCTGCCGGCCATTCGCGATATGGGCTTCGACGTTCTCTATTTTCCACCGATCCACCCGATCGGCCGCACCAACCGCAAGGGCCGCAACAATTCTCTCGTTGCCGCACCCAATGATCCGGGCAGCCCCTACGCCATTGGCTCGGAAGAAGGTGGCCATGAGGCCATTCATCCCGAGCTCGGGGAATTCGATGATTTCGAACACCTGGTCGATGAGGCGAAAAAGGTCGGGCTTGAGATCGCCCTCGATCTGGCGATCCAGGCCTCGCCCGACCATCCGTGGCTGAGCGAACATCCCGGCTGGTTCGACTGGCGTCCCGACGGCACCATCCGTTACGCCGAGAATCCCCCGAAGAAATACGAGGATATCGTCAACGTTGATTTCTACGCTCGCGATGCCATCCCCTCGCTGTGGGTGGAATTGCGCGATATCGTCGAGATGTGGGTCGACGAAGGCGTCAGGCTGTTTCGCGTCGACAATCCGCACACAAAGCCTTTTCCGTTCTGGGAATGGCTGATCGGCGACATTCGCGCGCGCCACCCGGACGTGATCTTTCTATCTGAGGCCTTCACACGCCCGAAGGTCATGTACCGGCTGGCCAAGATCGGCTTCTCGCAGTCATACACGTATTTCACCTGGCGCAACGAAAGGTGGGAGCTCGAGCAATATATGCGCGAGCTGACCGCAAGCGAGGTGCGCGAGTATTTCCGGCCGCATTTCTTCGTCAATACCCACGACATCAATCCGGACTTCCTGCAGAACGCGCCGCGGCCGGCTTACGTCATTCGCGCCGCGCTCGCGGCCACGCTGTCGGGCCTTTGGGGCGTCTACAACGGGTTCGAGCTTTGCGAGGGACGTCCAGACGCCAAGCGCAAGGAATATGCCGACAGCGAAAAATACGAGATCCGCGCCTGGGACTACGACCGGCCCGGCAACATCAAGGCGGAAATCGCCATGCTCAACCGCATCCGCAGGGACAACCCGGCACTCCATTCGCATCTCGGCCTGTCGCTTTTGCCCTCTTCCAACAGCAACGTCATGTTTTTCGAGAAGGCAGATGCCGGACGTCACAACGTGCTGCTGATCGCCGTCAATCTCAATCCCCACGGGATCGAGGAGAGCAGCGTCGAGTTTCCGCTCTGGAAGTTCGGACTCCGCGACGAGAGCGCGATTGCCCTCGAAGACCTCGTCACCGGCCAGAATTTCAAGCGCACCGGAAAGTGGCAAACGATCAGGCTGGACCCGGCCCATTTGCCCTTCGCCATATGGCGGGTCAGGGCAGGAGAGGCCTGAAATGGATACAGCCTTCATAGAACACGACAAGACGACCACCGATGATGGGCTCTGGTACAAGGATGCGATCATCTACCAGCTGCACATCAAGTCCTTCTACGATGCAAACGGGGATGGCATCGGCGATTTCGAAGGCCTCTATCAGAAGCTCGACCATATCGCCGCTCTTGGCGTCAACGCCATCTGGCTTCTTCCCTTCTTTCCCTCGCCGCGACGCGACGACGGTTACGACATTGCCGATTATCGCAATGTCAGCCCCGACTACGGTACGCTCGACGACTTCCGCCGGTTCGTCGAAGCCGCCCATGATCGTCACATCAGGGTGATCATCGAACTCGTCATCAATCACACCTCCGACCAGCATCCCTGGTTCCAGCGTGCCCGCCAAGCGCCAGTCGGCAGCCCAGAGCGCGATTTCTATGTGTGGTCGGACAATGACCACAAATTCCCGGAGACCCGTATCATCTTCCTCGACACCGAAAAGTCCAACTGGACCTTCGACCCAGTCGCCGGCGCCTATTACTGGCATCGCTTCTATTCCCATCAGCCGGACCTCAACTTCGACAATCCGAAGGTGTTGGAGGAGCTCATCGATGTCATGCGCTTCTGGCTCGAAACCGGCATTGACGGTTTCCGCCTCGATGCGATTCCCTATCTGGTCGAGCGTGAGGGCACGAATAACGAGAACCTGCCCGAGACTCATGCAGTCCTCAAACAGATCCGTGCGGCCCTCGACGCCACCCATTCCGGCGTCATGCTATTGGCCGAAGCCAATCAATGGCCGGAGGATACGCGGGAATATTTCGGTGACGGGGATGAGTGCCACATGGCGTTCCATTTCCCCTTGATGCCGCGCATGTACATGGCGATCGCCAAGGAAGACCGCTTCCCGATCACCGATATCATGCGACAGACGCCGGATATCCCGGAAACCTGTCAATGGGCGATCTTCCTGAGGAACCATGACGAGCTGACGCTGGAAATGGTGACGGATGCCGAGCGGGATTATCTCTGGGAGACCTATGCGTCCGACAAGCGGGCCCGGATCAATCTCGGAATCCGTCGGCGGCTGGCGCCGCTCATGGAGCGCGACCGGCGGCGGATAGAGTTGATGAATGCGCTGCTCTTGTCGATGCCCGGTACACCCGTCGTCTATTATGGAGACGAGATCGGCATGGGCGACAATATCTATCTCGGCGACCGGGATGGCGTGCGCACGCCGATGCAATGGTCGCCCGACCGCAACGGCGGCTTCTCCCGCGCAGATCCGGCACGCCTCGTCCTGCCGCCTGTCGCCGATCCCCTTTACGGCTTCGAGGCCCTCAACGTCGAGGCACAGGTCGCCGACGCTCATTCGCTGTTGAACTGGACGCGGCGCATGCTGGCGCTGCGGCGCCGTCACAGCGCCTTCGGGCGTGGGTCGTTGCGGTTCCTGACGCCGAGCAACCGCCGGATCCTCGCCTATCTGCGCGAATATCAGGACGAGGTCATCCTGTGCGTTGCTAATCTCTCGCGCCTTCCCCAGGCCGTCGAACTCGATCTGTCGGCTTTCGAAGGCCGCATCCCGATCGAACTCACCGGCATGTCGCCCTTTCCGCCGATCGGCCAGCTGACCTATCTCTTGACGCTTCCGCCCTACGGCTTCTTCTGGTTTCAGCTCAACAGCGAGGCGGACGGCCCCGCCTGGCGCACGGCGCCGCCCGAGCAGCTGGCCGACTTCGTCACCGTTGTTATCCGGCGCAGCCTGACGGAACTTGTCGAACAGCCCCAGCACGCAGCAATGCTCAGCCGCGACATCCTGCCGGCCTACCTGTCCAAGCGGCGCTGGTTCGGTGCCAAGGACCAGCCGCTTCAAGAGGCTCGGCTCGTGTCTGCCACGCCTATTCCCTTCGCCGATGGCGTGGTGCTCGGCGAGCTTGAGGCCGTGCTGCCCGATCACGTGGAGAGCTATCAGTTGCCGCTTGCGGCCGAATGGGATGATACCGCGCCCAACGTACTCGGCCAGCAGCTATCGCTCGCGCGCATCCGGCAGGGTCGGCGTGTCGGCTTCCTGACGGATGGATTTGCTGTCGAGACGATGGCGCGCGCCATCCTGCGGGGCCTGCGCGACCGGTCCGTTGTCAGCGGGCGGACGGGACAGATCGCGTTCATCGGCACCGACCAGCTCGACCGCCTGGCATTGTCTGACGACATGCCGATCCACTGGCTATCGGCGGAGCAATCCAACAGTTCGCTCATTGTCGGCGACGTGGCAATGATCAAGCTGATCCGACATGTCTTCGTCGGCATTCATCCGGAGGTGGAGATGACCCGCTATCTGACGGAGCACGGCTACGAACATACCGCTCCGTTACTGGGGGAGGTCGTCCGCACCGACAGCGACGGGCGGCGATCCACGCTGATCATCGCCCAGGGCGCGATCCGCAACCAGGGCGACGCTTGGAACTGGATGCTTGCCAATCTCAGACGTGTGGCCGACGAGATCGTCATGACGGAAGCCGCCGTCGAGACGGCCGACGAGCAGCTGCGACCGCTTGTCAGTTTCGTCGCAATGATCGGCGAGCGGCTCGGCGAGCTGCATGTGCTCCTGTCGCGGCCGACGGATGACGAAGCCTTTTCGCCGCGCCGGGCCGACGGGTCCGACGTTGAAGCCATCCGGACATCCGTCACCGGTGAAATTGCCTACGCCTTCTCCAAGCTTACCGACCTCGGTGCAGAGATCGATGATGGGGTGGTTGGTTTAGTCGGATCACTCCTTAAGCGCCAGGGCGCCATCATTGAGCGTGCCGCAGCGCTGGCGGACGGAGCCAAAGGGACGCTGCTCACCCGCGCTCATGGCGATTTCCATCTTGGCCAGGTTCTGGTGACGGAAGCGGACGCCGTCATCATCGATTTCGAGGGTGAACCGGCCCGCAATCTTGCCGAACGAAGGGCAAAGACAAGCCCGCTGCGGGACGTCGCCGGGCTTTTGCGCTCGCTCGACTACCTGTCGGCGACCGCGACACTCGAAAACGATGCGATCTCAGACCATCATGACGCGCGTCGGCGCGAGGTCATTTCGCGCTTTGGAGCCAGCGCCGAACAGGCCTTCATGCAGGCCTATGCACAGGCGCTTTCGGCCTCGCCGGATCTGCCCAATTCGGAAGCTGAGGTCAGACGCATCCTCGACGTCTTCCTCTTGGAAAAGGCGGCTTACGAAATCGCTTATGAGGCGCGCAATCGCCCGAAGTGGCTACCAATACCGCTGAATGGCTTTGCCGACATCCTGACCCGCCTCTCGGAGACCCGCTCATGACGACGGACCTCGCCGACATCTTCTTCGGTGTGGCGTCGGATGCCATCCAGGCCCTTGCCGAGGGACGCCATGGTGATCCATTTTCCATCCTCGGCCCGCATCAATGCGGCGATGGTCGCTACGCTGTCCGCGTCTTTTTGCCGGGGGCGGCGGGCGTCGACTTGATCGCCAGCGAAAGTGACCGTCTTCTCGCCTCTGCGGATCTCGTCCATCCGGCCGGCCTGTTCGGCACCGTGCTGCCGGAACTGGTCTCCTATCGCTTGCGGGTGCACTGGCCCGACGCGATCCAGGTCACCGATGATCCCTACAGATTCGCTCCATTGCTCGGCGACCTCGACCTCCACCTCGTTGCCGAAGGCACTCATTACAATCTGACGCGTGCGCTCGGGGCCAATCCGATGACGATCGACGACGTTGCCGGCGTGCGCTTTGCTGTCTGGGCGCCCAATGCAAGGCGCGTTTCCGTGGTCGGCGACTTCAACAGCTGGGACGGCCGGCGCCATCCCATGCGCCTTCGGCCACAGGCAGGTGTCTGGGAAATATTCATTCCGCAAGTGACCGTCGGCGAGCGTTACAAATTCGAGATCCTCGATCCGTACGGCAATCTGCTGGCCCAGAAGGCCGATCCGGTTGCAAGAGCGGCGGAGCCGGCGCCGTCGACGGCATCGGTGGTCGCCTCCACCGATCCCTTCGCCTGGACCGATGCGGCCTGGTTGAGCGCCCGCCGCAGCGCCGACAAACAGACAGAGGCGATCAGCATCTACGAGGTGCACGCCGGTTCGTGGCTGCGCGACATGAGCGATGGCGCGCGCGCGCTCGACTGGGTCGAGCTCTCGCAGCGCCTCATACCCTATGTTCGTGACATGGGCTTCACACACATCGAGTTGCTACCGATCATGGAGCATCCCTTCGGCGGCTCCTGGGGCTACCAGCCGCTCGGCCTGTTTGCGCCAACCGGCCGCTATGGGACGCCCGAGGATTTTGCCTATTTCGTCGATCGCTGCCATGGCGCAGGGATCGGCGTCATCCTCGACTGGGTGCCGGCGCATTTCCCGACGGATGTCTGGGGTCTGGCGCGTTTCGACGGGACAGCACTCTATGAACACGAAGACCCTCGTGAGGGTTTTCATCAGGATTGGAATACATTGATCTACAATCTCGGTCGCAACGAGGTCAAAGGCTTCCTGATCGCCAGCGCCCTTGAGTGGCTCGAGCACTATCATGTCGACGGGTTACGCGTCGATGCGGTCGCATCGATGCTTTACCGCGACTATAGCCGGGCGGCGGGCGAATGGATCCCGAACCGCTACGGCGGTCGCGAAAACCTCGAAGCCATCGAGTTCTTCAAGCATCTCAACAGCATCGTTCATGAACGGTTTCCGCATGCGCTGATGATCGCCGAGGAATCGACTGCCTTTCCCAACATTACCAGGTCACCGCATGACGGTGGGCTGGGATTCGACATGAAATGGAATATGGGGTGGATGCACGACACGCTTCATTACATGTCCGACGACCCGGTCTATCGCAAATACCACCATGGTTCGATGACCTTCGGCATGATCTATGCTTACAGCGAGCACTTCATTCTGCCGTTCTCGCATGACGAGGTTGTGCATGGAAAGGGATCGATATTTGCCAAGATGCCGGGAGACGCCTGGCAGAAGATGGCCAATCTACGCGCCCTTTTTGGCTTCATGTGGGGCCATCCGGGCAGGAAGCTCCTCTTCATGGGCTGTGAGATCGGTCAAAAGACGGAATGGAGCCACGACGGCTCGGTGGAATGGGATCTCCTTGATGATCCGCTTCATTTTGGCCTGCAGCGACTGATGCGCGACCTCAACCGCATCTACCGCCATTTCGCCTGCCTGCACTATGGCGACAGCGAACCGTCCGGGTTTGAATGGGCTGTCGCCGACGACGCGGAAAATTCCGTGCTCGCCATGCTGCGCTATGATCGCGAACGCCGGTCCGTCGCTCTCGTCATTTCGAACTTCACGCCGGTCCCGCGTCACAGTTACCGGGTGGGCGTTCCCTTGCCGGGCCACTGGCGGCAGATCCTCAACACCGATGCATCGATCTATGGGGGCACTGGCGCGGGCGGTGGAGATCGCGGCAGCGAGAGTATCGTTGCCCATGGCCGCGCCCAATCGCTTCTACTCGACCTTCCGCCTATGTCGACGATGGTTTTCGTCCGTGAGGACAGTTTGCCCGCGTGAGCCCTCGCCGAGCGATCGAGCCCAGACGGCTCACCCGGTGCCGGCAGGGCTCGCTCTCTCTCCGCGCTTGAGATCCGAAGATCCCCATGGCCGCCGATGGCGCACAGCGGCGGCTTAAAGCACAGACGCTGGCGTGGCCGGCGAACGGGCTCTGGAACCAGAAGCCCGGGCGACAGTTCATTCGATACTGTTGCCAGGGTTGGTGCCTGCGGATCGTCGCTCGCGCTGCAGGCAACTCGGGAGACACGGATGGCGCCGAACCAGGGACAAATATCGAACCGCATGCTGACCGCGCTCGATCTACGTGATTTTGCGCTGCTTGCACCATATCTCGAGCGGGTCGATCTTCCCGCTCAGTTCCAGATCGCCAAACCGCGCGAAAGGCTCGAGCACGTCTATTTTCCCGAAAGCGGGATCGGAGCGGTCATGACGGTCTCTTCCACCGGCCAGATTGCGGAGGCCGGAATGTTCGGCTGGGAAGGCTTCGTGCCGACCGCCACCATCATCGGCGACAATGTCGTTCCCTATATCGTCGAAATGAACATCGCCGGGTGGGGGTATCGGGTGCCGATCGAGGCAATGCGGCAGGCGACGATGGAGAGCTCTTCCTTCCAGGTCCCGCTCATCAAATACATGCATGTCTTTGCCACGCAGGTCGCCTACACCGCGCTTGCCAATATTCGCTATCTGCTCGAGCAGCGGCTCGCCCGTTGGATTCTGATGTGCCACGATCGCCTTCGCAGCGACGAGATGTGCATCACGCATGAATATATCGCCCTGATGCTCGGCGCCAGGCGCCCGGGTGTGACGACGGCCCTTCATATCCTGGAAGGGCATCGTCTGATCCGCTCCCTGCGCGGCTCCGTCGTCATCCGTGACCGCGAGGGGCTCGAGGCCTTTGCCGCCGGGTCCTATGGAGTTCCCGAACAGGAATTCGAGCGGCTTATCGGGAGCCGCGCGATCAGTCACAAACCGGCATGAGCGGCGCCGAGATCCAAGAGACAATCAGACGGTGAAGCATGCGGTATTTTTTCCACATACGTGACGGCGAGGATTTGATCCTGGACCAGGAGGGAAGCGACTGCGCGAGCCTAGCGGCTGCCATCGAGGAGGCCAAGGCCGACGCCCGCGAACTCATGGCCGAGCGGTTGCGGTCGGGCCGCGAACTCGACGGCCAGTCCTTCGAGATCGTCGATGATGCTGGACTATTGGCAGCCGTCGTGCGGTTCAAGGACGCCTTGCCATTATGATCGTGACGGCTCGTAGCACAGGCGCCGCGGGCAGGAGGGCGCATCGAATTTCACATCACCCTTCGCCAGACGTGCGACCTGCGGCAGCTTCGTCATTGCTCAGTTCGCGATTATCCGGCTTTACGAAAGACACCTCAGCGCAATTTGGGAGCAGGCGTACAGCGGCTGGCGCCAAGGCGCTGCCGGACAGACCGACTTCAGCGCGTCAACGCCAACTGCGCCCTAAATAGGGTGCCATTCATGCGCTCGATCGTGAAGGTCCCGCTCAGCTCGGTGACGAAGGCTTTGATCAGCCGGCTGCCCATGCCCGCCTTTGTCGCGGTCGGATCATATCCGATGCCGTCATCGGCAAATTCGAACAGCACGACATCGTTCGGCTGTCGCAAAAGCCGGACGCGGATCTGCCCCTGAGATCGATCGGCGAAGGCGTATTTTATGCTGTTCGTCAGCAGTTCGTTGAGCAGAAGCGCAAAAGGCGTCGCCTTCTCCGCATCGATCTCGATATCGTCGAGTTCGAACGCCAGGTCGATGGGGCGATCGTTGAGCCCAACCAGCGTACGCGCGAGGCTCGGAACGAGCTGGCGGGCATTGACGCTGCTGAACTGATCGAAGCCGTACATCTGCTCATGAACGGCGGACATGGCCTGAATCCGGTCATTCAACTTCTGGACCGTTTCCGGCCTGAGGCCCTGCAGGCGCACGAGTGCCATGACGGTCTGCAGGTTGTTCTTCACGCGGTGGTGAATTTCACGCATCAGAATCTGATTGGTGCGCAGGGCTTCTGCCAGTTCGGCCATGTGATGGGCGTCGGCCCGTGCCAGGCTCAGGATATTCCATCCGACGGCCAGGCTTGCAGCAAGGGCGACCGTAGTGATGAGTGCCACGATTGCAACATCCGTCCAGAAGGGTTTCAGAATAGCGAAGTCTCGGCGGAGGCGATCGCCACGAATGGCGTCCGCTCGACAATGCGATAGGCCACCAGACGCCGCACCTGGTCGACAGGCGAGACTGAAGTATAGGTTCCGGTAGTGGCCTTGCGCATATAGTCGGTAAACAGCACGTAGTTTCCGAGATCGACCATTTCCTTTGGTTCGGGATGGCGCGCGATCAGTTTGCCATCTCGCCGAAAGATGCTGACGGTCGAACCCGGTCCAAGCGGCGACGCGTCCCAGATCGAACGCAACATCCCGACATCGAAGGCTAGAACGGCGACCCCTAAGAACTTACGGTCGCGCTCGATGCGTGCGGCCGACAGGAAGACGCGCCTTCCGGTGTTGGCCATCTCGGTCATCGCCGACGTGTAGGCTTCCGCTCCATTGGCCAGCCGCTGGAAATAGGTCCGATCGACGATGTCGGCTGGCGTGCTCTCACGGTCTGTCGAATAGATAAGCGAGCCGTCGGAAGCCAGGACATAGGCTGTCGCTGTGCTTGGCAGCTCTGCCGTCGCAATGTTCAGCCGCCTCAGGCGTTCACCGTTATCCGGGCCAATTGCCGCCCCGAAGGCATCGTCCATTCGAAAAAGGGTCTGACGCGCGAGAGAATTGATCCAGACAGCGTTGGCCGCGACGATTTTGGCGGTTGCAACAACCTGTTGCTCACCACTTTTGACCGCCGCCGAATAGCTCGAATGCAGCCAGACTGCCAGGACGAGACACAACGCGGTAAACAGGCAGACAACTGCGGCGATGGCGGCCCTGCCGACAATTGTGAAGCCGCTGGTCAGGCCCATCCAACCCTCATGATCTGACGAAGCGGTACTGTCGGATGGCACGCCATTGGATGTCAAGAATTAGTACGTTTGGAATCAATTGGCGGCGTCTTATTCGCGATCCAGCCGTCACGTGACCATTGGCCTCCGGCGCCGTTTTCACGCCTGTCGTTTCTGCGGAGACCGACTGGAGGGTGGAGCGGCTGCGGAACAATCAACGGCATAGGCCATTGCCTTGTCCAACAAGGAGGGATCCGATGATCAACGATCTCTGGTACAAGAATGCCGTCGTCTACTGCCTGTCGGTCGAAACCTTCATGGATGCCAATGGTGACGGGATCGGCGACTTCCAGGGTCTTGCACGCCGTCTCGACTATCTTGCAGGTCTCGGCATCACGGCGATCTGGCTCATGCCGTTCCAGACGTCGCCCGGCAAGGACGACGGCTACGATGTCTCGGACTATTATAACGTCGATCCGCGCTACGGGACGCTCGGCGACTTCGTCGAGTTCACGCATGGCGCAAAACAGCGCGGCATCAGGGTCATGATCGACCTCGTCGTCAACCACACCTCCGATGAACATCCCTGGTTTCAGGAGGCGCGCAAGGACGAGAATTCGCCTTATCGCGACTGGTATGTCTGGTCGAAGGAAAAGCCCGAAAATGCCAGCCAGGGAATGGTCTTTCCCGGTGTCCAGAAGACCACCTGGTCCCGCGACAAGGTCTCTGGGAAATATTATTTCCACCGCTTTTACGATTTTCAGCCCGATCTCAACACCGCCAACCCGCATGTGCAGGCAGAGATCCTGAAAATCATGGGCTTCTGGATCCAGCTCGGCGTCTCCGGCTTCCGGATGGACGCCGTTCCCTTCGTGATCGCAAGGAAGGGTGCCGACATAGACAAACCGGTAGAACAATACGACATGCTGCGGACCTTTCGTGAATTCCTGCAATGGCGCCAGGGCGACGCGATCATCCTGGCCGAAGCCAACGTCCTGCCGAAAACGGATATGAACTATTTCGGCGAGGACGGTGACAGGATGCACATGATGTTCAATTTCCAGGTCAACCAGACGCTCTTCTACGCCCTTGCAAGCGGCGATTGCGCACCGCTTGCTAAGGCGCTTGAGGCGACCCGGACGCGACCGCCGACCGCCCAGTGGGGCCACTTCCTGAGGAACCACGACGAACTCGATCTTGGCCGATTGAGCGAGGCGCAACGCAACATGGTTTTCGCCGCCTTCGGCCCCGATAAGGATATGCAGCTTTATGACCGCGGCATCCGGCGCCGCTTCTCGCCGATGCTCGGTGGCAACCGTGACCGCATGCGCATGGCCTATTCGCTGATGTTCTCCCTTCCGGGCACGCCCGTGCTGCGCTACGGCGACGAGATCGGCATGGGAGAGGATCTTTCATTGCCGGAACGAAATTGTGCGCGTACACCGATGCAGTGGTCGACCGAGCCGCAAGCCGGTTTCACCAAGAGCGACGCGCCCGTGCTGCCGGTCATTTCCGACGGCGCTTACGGATTTCAGCATATCAATGTCGCTGATCAGCGCAGAAATCCGGATTCGATGCTGAATTGGATGGAGCGGCTCATCAGGATGCGCAAGGAGGCGCCTGAGATCGGCTGGGGAGACTTCCGCGTTCTCGATGTTGAGGAAGACGGTGTGCTCGCCATCCGGTATGACTGGCGCAACAACGCCGTTCTGATCGTTCACAATCTCAACGAAAGTCCAATCGAGGTGCGGATCGATCCGGGCCCGGGGGAGGGGAGCCAATTGCTTGTCGACATTGCGGACGGCTCCGACAGCCGAGCAGACGAGGCGGGTCTCCACCGCCTTTATCTCGAAGGCTATGCGTATAAGTGGTTCCGCGTCGGCGGTCTGGACTACCTGCTTCGTCGCACGGAGATTTGAGATGGTGATCTGATGCCGTAACAGGCAGTGGGCCAATCGGGATAGGGGGCGAATTGCCTGTGTCAGGGCGCAAGGGGCTCCACTTCGTCGAACGGCCTGGAGCGCTAGGCACTAGAGATCGAAGGAATGGGCCGGCCTCGAATTCCGGCGCCATGCCTCAGCTGTGCAGTTCAGCAGTCTTGCCGCTGGCAGCGTCGAACGCAACGACGCTGAAGGTCACGATATCGGCCTCCCTGGCGGCACGCAGCAGCGCATGCCGAAACTCTTCGATCTCGATATTTCCGCTGATCGCGTCTACGCAGGCTTTCACAGCGGTGACGTATTCCTCGCCGTCGTCTATCGGCCATTCCTTGATCAGGACGTAGGCCGCATCTCCGAGCGTGCGCACGATCCTTTGCGTCGACCGGTTTCGCAGAACGAACCCGATCGGAGCAATCGCAGAGGCCGCATTCCAGTCCATGGTCTTCAATCCCAATCAAGGAAATGCAATTAAGAGGCGCATCATAGGCACGATGTCTTAAAGATTGGAACTGGGTTTTCGTCTGGGTGATTTTTCCCAGACGGCTGCGCTCGCGGTGGCTCAATTGGTGTTGCCGCTCGCTCGCCTCGATTCATAGCATCGAGGCATGAATGCGAGTTGATTGTTATTAGACCTATGAAGTCGGCGTCGGCACCATTTTTCCGGGAACAATATCAACCGGGAGAAACCAACGTGCGACCATTCCAGCCACCTTCCATTCTGTATGCAGCCTTTGCCCTGTGTCTGCCGCAGCTCGCGCATGGGGAAACGCTTGTCGTCAACAGCTATGGCGGACCCTACGAGACAATCATTCGGCAGGCCATCATCGAGCCTTTCGAACGCAAGACTGGAATCGACGTCATCTACGACGCGGTCGGCTCCGCCGCGCAGGACTATGCCAAGATAAAGGCGACGAAGGGGCGGCCGGGCTTCGACGTCGTCGTCATGACAGCCTCGCAATCGCTTCAAGGCTGCCGCGACGGCCTGCTCGACAGGCTGGACGTCGCTTCGATCCCGAACCTCGCTTCCCTGACGACGAGCCTTCAGGAGGTTGCGGGCTCCTGCGGCGCGGTCCACGAGGTCCAGTACATGTCGCTCCTCTACAGGACCGACAAGCTTGCCTTAGCGCCGAGCTCTTGGAAGGATCTGCTCCGGCCGGATCTTGCCGGCAAGGTGGTCCTGCCGACCTTCCAGAACGTCATGGCCGTCTATCTGCTGGAAATGATGTCGGTCACCGAAGGTGGCGGGCTGATCGACAATATCGACCCCGGTTTTGCCGCCATGGCGCGCCTGGCCAAGCAATCGATCGGCTTCGAACAATCCTCCGCCATCCTCGAAAGCTACATCAAGGACGGTACGGTCTGGGCGATGCCCTTCTGGAACGGTCGCGCTCAGCTCCTGGTCGACGAGGGTCTGCCCGTCGACTACGTGCGGCCGAGGGAGGGAACCATCCCGCTGATTGCGACGCTCAACATCCCCGTTGGCGCCGAGCACAAGGCGGCGGCGAGATCCTTCATCAATTTCTTCCTGGAAAAGGCCAGCCAGGAAGCCTGGGTAGCCGGTTACAAGGTCGGAAGCGCTCGCGCCGACCTCGAGATCCCCGAAGCCCTTCGCCGCCGACAGGTCACGTCGCAAGAGGATCTCAGTTCGCTCAAGTTGCCCGATCTGACCAAGCTCGGCGACAAGCTTCCGGAATGGGGGGAACGATGGGACCGGGACGTCGTCTCGCAGGCGCGTTGAGGAGTGTCCATGACAACGCTTACCGCTACTGCCCCGGCCGTTTCCGGGCGACTTGCCGTGCGAACGTCGGCACCGATGTTGCTTGCGCCGTCCTTCCTGCTGCTGCTGATCTTCTTCGCCCTCCCAATGGGCATGATGATTGGCATGAGTTTTCTCGACAGCCGAACGCTCACGCCGACATTTGGAAATTACGAACGCTTCTTCCTCGACGGCTTGTCGCTTGCCGGTTTTGTCCGCACCGCGGTCATGTCGTCCGTGGTCGCCGTTGCCGTCACGCTTCTTGGCTATCCCGTGGCCTATTTCCTCGCCCGGTCACAGTCACGCTGGCGCACCGTCGTCTTCGCGCTTGCCTTGGCGCCCGAGCTTGCCGGCGTGGTGCTGCGCACCTATGGCTGGCTGATCATCCTGGAAGATCGCGGCTTCATCAATGATGCGCTCATTCATCTCGGCATCATCTCGACGCCTCTTCCCCTCTCAAAGAACCTGTTTGCAGTCGTCGTCGGACTGACGCATGTCGTGCTGCCCTTCGGCATATTGTCGTTGATGACGAGCATCCAGGGGATCGACGTCAACCTTGAACGTGCCGCCCAGATGCTCGGAGCCTCCAGAGCGGCCGTCATCCGCCACGTCGTCGTTCCGCTCTCCGTGCCGGGCATCGTCAGTTCACTGTTGATCAGCTTCACCATGGCGGCGAGCGCCTATGCAACGCCGGCCCTTCTCGGCGGCGCACGCTTCAAGGTGCTGGCGACGATGATCTCCGAACAGGTGCTGTTTTACGTCGACTGGCCCTTCTCGAGCGTCATGGCGATCGCCCTGCTTGCCATGATGCTCGTGGTCTCAATCATCGGAATTCGGTGGGAGGCGCGTCTCAAGGTGAAAAAATCGTCCTGGGCGGGAGACGTAAGATGACGAAAATGATTGCAATTGGCTTCTGGTCGGCGCTCGCTCTCGTCCTGGCTTTCATCGCGCTGCCACTCCTCGTCGTCATCGCGGCCTCCGTCAGCCCGACCTCGGCCGTGACGTTCCGGCCATGGGAATGGACAGCTATCTGGTACGGCGGGCTTTTCGAGGAACGGTGGGTCGAACCCTTCCTGTTGAGCGTCAAGCTCGCGGTGATCGTGGCGGCGATCAGCGGCGTTGTCGGGACGCTTGCTGCCTTTGCCCTTGTCCATGAACGGATTCCAGGCTCGAGCGTCATCATGGCGGCGCTCTTGTCGCCGCTTTCGGTCCCGCAGATCGTCAAGGGCGTGGCGATCGTGCTTTTCCTGTCGATCATCGGCCTGCAGACCATGCTTGGGATGCCGGCTCTGATCGCCGCGCATGTCGTGCTGGCTCTGCCTTTCGTCATGCGAATGGCGGCCGGCGCCCTTGCGAATTTCGATGAGAACCTCGACCGCGCCGCCCAGATCCTCGGCGCCAGCAAACGTCAGCGGACGCTCTATGTCGTGCTGCCGCTCATCAAGCCGGGCGTGCTGTCCGGCGTGACTTTCGCCTTTATCATTTCGTTCAACAACATTCCGCTGTCGGTCTTTCTGGTCCGCCCGGGCGACACGACCCTGCCGATCGCCGTCATCAATCACCTCGAATACAGCCTCGACCCGGTCATGGCGGCGGTCAATGTCGCTTCGATGATCTTCATCCTGGTTGTGATCCTGGCTTTCGAAAAACTCGGCGGTTTTTCCGCGCAGCTCCATGGAGGAAGCAAATGAGCGAATTCGATATCGAACTCCTGTCGGTCGCAAAGTCCTTCGGTCCTCATCTCGCCGTCAGGGACATCAATCTGCAGATCCCTGCAGGCGAGTTCGTCAGCATCCTTGGTCCGTCCGGCTGCGGCAAGACGACGACCCTGAACATGATCGCAGGTTTCAACACGCCGAGCCGGGGCGACGTCCGCATCCGCGGCCGCAGCCAGCTGAACGTGCCGCCCGAGAAGCGCAACCTCGGGCTGGTGTTTCAGAACTACGCGCTCTTCCCTCACATGACGGTTGCCGAAAACGTCGGTTTCGGCCTTCGCGTGCGAGGCGCGCGGCGCGCGGAGATCAGTGCGAGCGTGGAGAAGGCACTGCGAAGCGTGCATCTGGAGGGTTTCGATCAGCGCTATCCGAAGGAACTCTCCGGCGGCCAGCAGCAGCGTGTCGCGCTTGCCCGGGCCATCGCCCCGCGGCCCTCGCTCCTGCTCCTCGACGAGCCGCTCTCCAATCTCGATCTGAAATTGCGCGAGTCCATGCGCGCCGAGCTCAAGGAAATCCACGAGACACTCGGCATGACGTTCGTGTACGTCACACACGACCAGGAAGAAGCCATGGCCATGTCCGATCGAATCGTCGTCATGGATCGTGGCGTCATCGTTCAGCAAGGCACACCCGGGGACATCTATCGCCAGCCGGCATCACGATTCGTGGCCGATTTCATCGGGCGGTCGAACATCCTGCCGATTTCGGGATGCTCACGCTCGGGGTCGGGCGTCAAACTGTCGATCGAGGGCGGTCCCACGATCCTGACGTCCGGCGGCTCGAACGCGCCAGGCCCGATCAGCTTCTGCTCCGTGCGACCACAGAGCGTCAAGCTTGCCGGGGTGGACGAGGTTCCGCCCGGGATGAACCGGCTTGAAGCGACCTTGCGCCGCGTGACCGACTTCGGAGCCTATGCGGAGCTCGAGGCGATCATCGGTGGCGGGCACCGGTTGATCCTGCACCACCCATCCCTCGCACCCGGACATGCGCTCACGCCTGGCAGACCCGTGACGCTCGCTGTTGATCCGTCTGACGTCCGGCCGCTTTCGGCCTGAACGGGATCGATCGACTACCGCTATCAATGCGCGATGATCGCTATTGGAGTTCGGAACTCCGGCGGACGTAGCATCGCATCGGCCCGACAAGGGGACCACAGAAGGAGATTGAAAATGCTGAAGGAAAGACTGAAGGCGGTACAGGCCGAGAGCAATGTCTGCGCCGACATCGAGGGGTTTGATTTCAACAACTATGATGCGCGCGATATCGAGGAACTGCGTCAATACTGGCTGCAATATGGCGTTCTCCGCTTCAAGCAAACCCGGATCTCCGATGCGGACCAGGTGGCCTTCTCGCGCCATTTCGGCGAGTTCGTCATCCATCCGAAACAGCTGCAGGAGGGAGGCCATCCCACCCATCCGGAAATTCTCGTCATCAGCAACGCAACGCAAGACGGCAAGCCTACCGGTGCCATGGGCAACAGCGAAGCGACCTGGCATACCGATACATGGTTTTACGAAAAGCCACCGGCTGGCGCCATTCTACGTGCCGTCAAGGTGCCGCCCACAGGCGGCGATACCTATTTCCTATCAACCTATATGGCATATGAAACCTTGCCGGCGGCGCTGAAAAACCTGGTCGACGGTCGCCAGATCTTCTTCCAGAACGTCTACGACAAGACAGGCAAGCTGCGGCTCGGCAAGACGGAGCCTGCGAGCAAGGATTTCCGCGAGTGGGGCGGCATCGTCCATCCGCTGGTACGCACCCATGGCGAAACCGGCCGCAAGGCGCTCTATCTCGGCGGCACCTCCGATGGCGCATGGGTCGTCGGCATGCCGCTCGACGAGAGCAATGCGCTGCTTGCCGAACTCTGGGATCACACGACGAGGGACCAGGAGATCTTCGTCCAACGCTGGGATGAAGGCGACATCATGATGTGGGACAACCGGTGCACGATGCATCGGCGCGACTCCTTCGACCCGGCATCGATCCGCATCATGCACCGGACGACAACCTCCGGCGAACGCCCGATCTGATCTCGTTTCAGGAAAGACCGTGACATGACACCCTTCTACTGGGCTTATGAACGCCAGCTCAGCCTACCCCCGGATCTCATTGACATGCTCCCAGCGGTCGAAACCGCAACGATCGGGCATGTCGAGCATCTGGGCTTTGTCGGCGACAATGTCCGTCCCGTCTTTCCCTGCCGGGCCTTCGGACCGGCCTTGACCGTCGCGGCGCCAGGCCGCGACGGTGTCATCATCTACAGGGCGATCGACATGCTGAAGCCGGGGGACATGCTGGTCATCTCCCGTGTCGACCGCGACGATGTGGCATGTGTAGGGGGCGGTGTTGCCGCAGCCGCCAAGGCGAAGGGGGCAGGCGGCATCGTCATCGACGGGCCATGCACCGATGTCGAGGAGATTGTCGCGGTCGGCCTTCCGGTCTGGTGCCGAGGCGTGTCGTCGCGGACGACAAACCGGATCTTTTCGATCGGCGGATCGATCAATGTTCCGATCGCCTGCGGCGGGGCAGCAATTCTGCCGGGTTATGCCGTTCTGGCCGATAGCGAAGGCGTCTTTGCCGCCGAGACCGAGCGCATGCGCGTCCTTGCGGAAATGGCGATCGCACGCCAGCAGCGCTCGGCTGCGCTGCGGGCGCATCTCACTGCCGGTAAATCCATATTCCTGTTCGAGCAAGAGGACCTTGCATGAAAATCTCGCTTATTCAGATGAATGCCCGCCCGGATCGGGCCTATAATCTTGCCGAAGCCAGCCGGCTGATGTTGAAGGCGGTCCGAAACGAAAGGCCGGACCTCATCGTGCTGCCGGAACATTTCGACTGGACGGGTGGTACGGCAGCCGAAAAGCAGGCGGCCGCCGATCTCATTCCCGGCGGCCGAGCCTATAACATGGTGCAACGCTTTGCCGCCGAGCATGGTGTCGCCATCCATGCCGGCAGCATCCTTGAAAGCGTTCCCGGCCACGACCGGATCTTCAATACAAGTGTCGTCTTCAACGCCAATGGGACCCAAATCGGTGCCTATCGGAAGATCCACCTCTTCGACATCATTGCTCCGGATGGAAAACGCTACGCCGAGTCAGAGACGGTCGCACCCGGCAATCAGCTGCTGATCTATGAGATCGGCGGCTTCAGGATAGCCTGCTGTATCTGCTACGACCTGCGCTTCTCGCGTCTTTTCGATCGCCTGGCCAGCGAAAAGGCGGATGTCTTCGTCCTGCCGGCAGCCTTCACGGCGCAGACCGGAAAATATCATTGGGAAGTCTTATGCCGGGCACGCGCAATCGAATTCCAGGCTTTCATGGTCGCATGCGGGCAATGCGGTTCCTACAAGACACCTGGCGGGGAGGAACGGCACATGTTCGGAAACTCCATGATCTGCGACCCATGGGGACAAATCCTGGCACGAGCGGACGACAGGCCGGGAGTTCTCAGCGCCAGAATCGAACGTGACAGGCTGAGGCAGGTTAGAGGCTGGATTCCAATGGAAGCACACAGGGTCGATGTTACCGCGATGCCGCTTGCCACCGCCAGTGCTACGATGGCCAACCGTCGGGTGCCGGACGTGACCTCTTGATGGCTCAGTCTAAGACTAGCCGGTTCGAAACTGAACATTCGGTCGGTCATCGCCGGCTGCGGACGGGCGCGCTTTCGCCGTTCCGTGACCGGCAGCGTGATGTGTTCGATATCGTTGTCGACGACAGCAGGTGCGAATTCTTGGTATCGACATAGATGCGGCTGCAGCCGGTGTGGGTCGGCAATCCTGCGGCGATCGCCTAGTTACTCCCAATTCTCGAAAGATCGATCCGGATACCGGCGTCCTGCGCCTTCGCCTTCGCTTGAGACGGCACGGACGGCTCGCTTGGTTGATCGGACGTCGCTGCGGTTTCGCTCGGAACAACATTGTTCGGCTGCGCGTCAAGCGCGCCCCCGGGATCCTCTGCCCGGAACACATTCAAGCCTTCGAACCTGGCAGTCCTCCAGGCATGAATGGCGTCTTCGAAGATCTGCGCAAAAGCCTCATCGCTTTTCGGATTGCCGTACCATTTGCTGACGATCCGCAGGACCTTGGCAAACATTGCGGTGCCTATGCGGAGGTTGCCACACGGCTCCACCAGATCCGGTTTCAGCTCGGTGGCGTCTTTTGCACCCACTCCAGCGGGGAATTGGGTGATCCCGACTCGCACGATCGCCTTCCCGGCATATTCGCGCACGATCCCCAAAGCCTCATCCGGCGATTTCGGCGTTGGGACCAGGATAAGACGCCCTCCCGACTGAACGGCGAGGGCGAGGGGGTCGCTGGAACCCGCCGCCTCTACGAATTGCTCGACGATCGCGGGCTTCAGCGAAGGATCGGCACATTGGTCTATCAATGCAGGATCGAGCATCAAGGCTCCGTTTGTCACGTGTTGAAGGAAAGAACGATGGGCTTGGCGAACAGCCGCGCCCAGGCGATGGCACTCGCACGTTGGATGGGGACAATCGACGTCCCCGATGTCCACCAGCCGTTTCCGATCGCGATGATGAGGTCCGGGTCGTGAAGCATCGACTGCAGGATCGGCCAGACGATCAGTTGCTCGTAACAGATCAGCGGCGCTGCTCGCGCTCCGGCAACGCCAACGACAGGATTGGCAAAGAAATGGGCTCTGGCGCCGCCACGTCCGCCGAGCAGGCGCTGCCACGGTTGCCACATCGACCCCGGCACCGGCATCCTCTCGCGATAGATGACCGAGCTCTCGCTCTCGGAGATTGCAACCAGGACATTGTCGTAGCCATCCTCGCCGGCAACCGCGGCGCCAGCGACGACTGTCACTCCTGTCCCGATCAGTTGACGTTGCCAGAAGCGTTGCACCGTGATCGTCCAAAACCCGAATGAGCTCTCTGGAAGGACAACGACGTCGCCCGGCATTCCCGCAATCGCCTGAACCGTTGCGGCCAGGTCACGGTGCCTCGCCAGATCGCTTGTCCGCCCCAGGGACGCACCCAGATGAAGATCGACAGCGTGCCAGGCCGGTGGTAGCGTCGATCCTGTTCCAGATGCGGCGGACCAGAGCCAGGCGCCTGCCACGGCAACGGCTGCAGCCGGCCGGCGGGATGTCGTCAGACCCGCCAGGCCGACTGTCATCGCCACAAGACCAAGCCAACGCCATCCTGGAAAAAGGACACCGGCAGCGGTCAGCGGATGTGCCCATCCGAGAATGCCGAACGGCGGCACCGCCATGAGCCCTGCTGCGGCGAGATAGCGGAGTGGCAACCGGCCGTGCCTCGACCAGAAAACGGTGTGCACAAAAACGAAGACACTGGACGCCGAAAGCCATAACAGCAGGCCAGGCAGAATATCCGACGCATAGAATTGGACGACACCCTGCGGGAGGCCGCGCGAAGCCGACAGGAAATATGCGGCGGAAACGGCAGCTGCAGTCCTGCGGCTATTGGCCAGGGACCAGAGCGCCGGGAACGCTACGGACAAGGGAAGAAGAAGCACATTGCCGTTCCATCCAGCCCAACCGACTGCCGCTGCAGCAAAGATCAGGATACCGATCTTAATCCGGTCAGGGCGCATAAGTCAGCACCTCCTCGGCCAGACCAAGGATTCCCGATGCGGGCACAGGTCCGAAATATCGGGAGTCGAACGAGCCTGGGAGTGAGGAATGAAGGAAGACTTCGCCCCTGCCGACCTTGCTGTCGGAAATTGCCACCATGATTGGTCGGCCTTGCCCGTCCTCGGGCGACAGGGCCGAATGCGGCAGGACAACACCATCGATTGTGACCGAGCGATCGATGTGAATATGTTGGCCTGCGGTCGCGACGATCGTCTTGATCAAGGGCGCATAGCCGCCGCGGCACAATCCGGAACGAAGATAACCGCGCTGCCGGGCTATCTGCATGGTCGCGCTGAGGGGCGGGCAGATGAAGACGATATCGCCGACGGCGGCCGCCCGTCTCAGCGGTTGAATGTGCCAAATCCCCAACGGTTCGCTTGGCGTCAGGTTGACGCGATATCCCGCAAGTCCGCCGGCAAGGATCGCCGATGCAAGCACCGCCGCGATCGCGACAGCCGTGGGGCCGACGCGAAAAGCCTGGCGGCGTGAAGGTCCTCGAGCGCCGATGATCGTCATTTCAGGAAAGCCCCTGGCTCTTCGCCTGACGGAGCGACTCTGCCCGCTTCATCGCGGCGGCGCTGCGTTCGTGGACCGCAAGTTGCTGTGCCGTCCGCATCGCATTCCACGCTGCTTTGACCTCGGCCTTCTGAGCCGGGCTCATTCCCGCCGTCACCGACTGGAAGGTCTCGCCATTCGCGTCCTTCGCCGCGATACCGATGAAGGTGCGTTCGCCGAACCGCTCGGCGACGGCTTCGGCGAAAGCCTCGAGCTCGGCCTTCACCTGTCGGTCTGAACAGGCATATGCCAGACCAGCGCGAAGATCATTCCTGTCGATCGCGTCGCGCGCCCGCTCAAGCACCGTCTTGGCATTCGGCGACAGCGCAGGGATGTCAATGGAAACCTTCAATCTGGCTGCGCGCTCCAGCCGCTGATATTTGCGCTCTGCCTCCGCGCGCATTTCAAGGAAGCGTTCGAGATTGCGGGCGAGGGCGGGCACGTTGCGCAGGGCGGCCTCCCGGTTCTGCTTGTCGGTCTTACTGGCAAGAATGCCCGTTCTTCCCCGGATCGCGCCGAAGGTTTCAGGCTCGATTGCCAGTTTGGACAGTGTGGTTGTCGCGCTCGCCCTGTCCTTGAGCATGGCGTCGACATCGACGGCCTTGAACGCGGCCTCTGGGTGGGCGTAGACAAGCTGGAACCGGATCGAAATATTCTGCCATTGACGCTTCAGACCCGGATCGGACGAGAGCTTGTCTTTTACCGATTGGCCGACGGAACTGGGGAAGGTCGTGATGCCGGATACCATCGGCTTTGCCTCCTCGAGTGGATCGGCACGACTGGTTTGGCGCGGACTGACCGAGAGGCCGATCCTTGCTGCAATTTCCGCCAGGCGGCTCGCCAGATCCTTGAGCAACTGCTTCTGGCGAACCGTCCATTCGAACCGATCGCGAACCAGGGTTCGGGCGACGTTGACGAGATGGAGACCGCGAGCCTCGGCGAAGCGAAGCGCCTGGCGATAGAAGGGGCCATCGGCATAGTCGAGGGTCGTTTCCTTTGCGTTCCTGCGCGAAAGAACCGCCACCAGCCCGCCGGCCTTGGCGAAGGACCGGCGGCCGTAATAGACGTTGAGATCCTGGCGGTGACGGGTCATGGCCACATAGATCAAGTGCCGATCGAGCGAGAGCGAGGCCAGCACCTTGACCTGATCGACGGTGGCCCCCTGGCTCTTGTGGATCGTCGTAGCATAGCCATGGTCGATGTCGGCGTAGAAGCGCTGCTCGACCACGACGTGACGGCGCCGCTCGCCGTCACCGATCTCCGCAACGATGCGGCCGGGTGTGGCCTCAACGACCCTCGCCAGCATGCCGTTCTTGACGCCGAGCGAGCTCTCGTTCCTGAGGAAGACGATCTGGTCGCCGGTCGCGAAATTGCGATCGCCCTCAGCCGTCTTGAACACGGATCCTTTGCCGATAACCCCGCGCTCGATCAGTCTGCTGCGGGCCATTTGGTTCAGCATGCGAACGTCGCGACGCAGATGAGCGAGGATCAGCGACGTCGTTGCGGGATCGTAGTCGCGGTCCCAGTCGGCGATCAGATTGTCGACGGCATCCGCCTTCAGGTCGGAACCAATCACCTTGCCGTTGGCACGGTAGGCGTTGAGGGCCTTGCCGGTCCTGCCGCCCGCAAGATCAAGCGAAGCGTCACGCATCCATTGCTGGCGTTGGCGGTAGATGGTTTCGAGTTCCGCATAGCCGATGCGGTCGGCGATCGCTCGAAAGGCAGCCCCGGCTTCGATCGGCTGAAGCTGTTCGGGATCGCCGATGAGAACGAGTTTGGCACCGGCCCTGGTTACTGTTTCGACAAACAGCGCCATCTGCCGCGACGACACCATGCCGGCTTCGTCGAGCACGAAGACCGTCTCGCTGTCGAGCCGGTTACGCCCTTGGTTCCAGCGCAGTTCCCAGGACGCCAGGGTGCGCGAGGCAATGCCTGCTTCCTTCTCCAGGCCCTCGGCTGCCTTACCGGCGAGTGCCGCGCCGACAACCCGGTAGCCGGCCGCTTCCCAGGCCTCGCATGCCGCTTTCATCATTGTCGTTTTGCCGGCGCCGGCGCGGCCGATCACGGCGGCGATACGCTCAGGCCCTGCAATATGTTCGATCGCCGCTTTCTGCTCGTCCGACAAGCGCAGATGACGCGCAAGCGTTGCCTGCAACACTGCTGCGCGCACACCATGCGACGATCGCTGCGAAAGCCAGATGGCACGATTGGCCATCTTCGCTTCGAGCATGATCATGTCGCGGGTCGCATATTTGGCGGGAACGCTCTGCCCGGTGGCTAGCTCGATCCGCTCCCGCTCGAGACGCAAGATCTCGGGGCACAGGAGAATCCGAACCATCAGATTCTGGAAGAGAGCAGGATCGTCGACGTAGCGGTAAAGGATCTTGGCGATGTCGCGTTCGTCGAAGACGCTTTTCTCGCGCGTGATCAGGTCGAGGACGAGCTCGGGACTTCGTTCTATCCGCCTTGCGTTCTCGGCCCTTCGCGCCTGCTGCTCTTCGAGCCGCTTAAGTGAACTAGCCTCCCGTGCATTCGCCGACTTCCGCTCGATGGCTTTGGTACCGACGCCGAGGTGGATGGTCGGTTCCAGCTCGATCCCTCGCTTTTCAAACGATCGCCCATCGACGCGAAGGTCGACACCGGCAAGGGTCAGATGGTGGTTCTGGCAGGCGAACCACCCATCGCGGAACGCCTTGAAGTCGTCGAGGCCACCGGCCCAGAGTTCGTAGATGATCTTGCCGGCATCGTTGCGAATCGGAGTGCCGTCCGCGCCAACAACCGCGACCTTCTTGGCCCCGAAACCGACCTCGGTCAGGGGGCGCAAGCTGGTCATAAGGTGGACATGAGGATTGCCGGGGGCATCGTGATAGACCCAATCGGCAATCATGCCTTTCGAGGTGATGTGTCGTTCGATGAAATCCCTCATGAGTTCGATGTTCTGCTGGGCGCTCAGCTCCAGGGGCAGCGCGATGGTTACGTCTTTGGCGAGCTGCGCGTCCGACCGCTTTTCGAAAGCCTCCACCTTGTTCCAAAAGGCCTCGGATGCACCGGAGACCGAGCGGTCGGCGATTAACGAACGCAGCCAATCAGGCGCGTTGGGCGGGATGACAAACTCTTCGTGAAGCAGTCCCCGCTTGGCGCGATAGTCGACCGAGCGCGCTTCCCGCTCGAAGTTCATCTTGGCGCAGTGCCGGTAAGCTGCCGACAGAACCGCGCTGCGGCCGCAGCCGCGGGCGACGACGCCGACGGAGAAGTGAGGGACGGCCACGGCGGAATTCCTTCACGGTTGCTAACGAAATCAACAGGTTCATCGGGAGCGGCAGGCCGGCGGGGCCCAAACGGCAAAGCGTCGCATCAGCGACGTATAATTGCGCCCTTCGGATCCGCTCCTTCGGAACGGCCGGGATGATGTTCAAATGTGTTGGCTGCGCCAACTCGCATTTATGTTAGTAGATCGAAAGCGCGATCTCATGGGACTCTCACGCCGTTAGAAACCTCAACCGGCATGAAAGGGCTATCCCGACATGAAGAAACCGTCTTCCAGGATCCGCGCTGAAATCGCCGAGCTGCAAGAGCAGCTCAAAGCCGCAGAGACCCGCGAGGCCGAACGCATCGGTCGCATCGCGCTGAAGGCCGGATTTGGCGAGATCGACATTGACGAGGCGCACCTTCAGACAGCTTTTGAGGATCTGGCCAAACGGTTTCACGCAGGCAAGGGAGGATCGAACGGGAAGGAGAGGGCAGGTGCAGGCGCCTCGAGCGCGACCGACGCCACGACGTTCGCGTCTGGCGCGGCTGCGAGCGGCACTCCGGAGGCTTGAGCGGATGGCGCGCACCTCCACCTCGGATGCCCGCAAGAAGGATACGCGGGAGAAGATCGAACTCGGCGGGCTGATCGTCAAGGCGGGTCTCAGATACGAGAAGCGTACGCTCCTCCTCGGCGCGCTGGTCGAACTCAAGCAAAGGCTCGGTGATGATGCGGGGGAACGCCTGCGGCTGACCCTGATCGGTGCGAAGGCCTTCGGCGATGACGCTTAAGAAAATCGCAGCGTTTCTCGTCCCGCTGATGTTAATGGTCTTGGCGACCATGTCGACCAGCGGCGGCGAGCACTGGCTCTCGGGTCTGGCAAGATCGGAAGCCGGTAAGCTCGTGCTCGCTCGTGCAGCCATAACATTGCCGTATGCGATAGCCGCAGCTCTTGGCATCGTCTTTCTCTTGGCCACTGCAGGCTCCACGAACATCAAAGCCGTGGCATGGGGGGTTGCGGCGGGCGGAGCCGCGACGACAGCGATCGCTGCAGGCCGGGAGATCGTGCGGCTCCAGACCCTCGCGAGCGGACCGCCCCCGCAACAATCGATCCTGACCTATGCGGATCTCGCCACGGCGTTTGGGGCCGTTGCGGTCACGATGACCGCGATTTTGGCTTTGCGCGTGGCAATCGTCGGCAACGCTGCGTTCAGGCGACCGGAACCGAAGCGCATCAGCGGCAGCCGAGCCCTGCATGGGCAAGCGGACTGGATGACGTTGCAGGAGGCTGCGAACCTTTTTCCGGATTCGGGCGGCATCGTCATCGGCGAACGATACCGTGTCGACCGCGACAGCACAGCGACGCTTTCCTTTCGCGCAGACAAGCCCGAGACATGGGGCGCTGGCGGCAAGTCGCCGCTTCTGTGTTTCGACGGCTCGTTCGGTTCATCGCACGGCATCGTGTTCGCCGGCTCCGGCGGCTTCAAGACGACCTCGGTGACGATCCCGACGGCTCTCAAATGGGGCGGCTCGCTGATCGTTCTCGATCCTTCCAATGAAGTTGCACCGATGGTCCTCGGTCATCGGTGCAAGGACGGCCGGGATGTCTTCGTGCTCGACCCGAAACGCCCCGGTATCGGCATCAATGTGCTCGACTGGATCGGCCGCTTCGGCGGCACCAAGGAAGAGGATATAGCCTCCGTCGCGTCCTGGATCATCAGCGACAGCGGACGGGCGCAGGGTGCGCGCGACGACTTCTTCCGTACCTCCGGACTGCAACTGCTGACCGCCATCATCGCCGACATCTGCCTGTCGGGTCGTACGGAAAAGGAGATGCAAACGCTTCGCCAGGTGCGTTCCAATCTCGCCGAGCCGGAGCCGAAACTGCGCCAGAGATTACAGGACATTTACGACGGGTCGAAATCCGCCTTCGTGAAAGAAAACGTCGCGGCCTTCGTGAACATGACACCGGAGACGTTCAGCGGGGTCTACGCGAACGCAGTAAAGGAGACGCACTGGCTCTCCTATCCGAACTATGCGGCGCTGGTTTCGGGCTCGACCTTCGCGACCGACGCCATTGCCGGAGGCGATACCGACGTCTTTATCAACATCGATCTTAAGACGCTCGAGACGCATGCCGGCCTTGCCCGTGTCATCATCGGCTCGTTCCTCAACGCGATCTATAATCGTGACGGCGCGGTCAAGGGTCGAACGCTCTTCCTTCTCGACGAGGTTGCGCGGCTCGGCTACATGCGCATGCTGGAAACTGCGAGGGATGCAGGGCGCAAATATGGGATTACGCTCACCTTGATCTTTCAGTCGATCGGTCAGATGCGTGAAACCTATGGCGGTCGCGATGCAGCGAGCAAGTGGTTCGAGAGTGCGAGCTGGATCTCGTTCGCGGCGATCAACGACCCGGAAACGGCTGATTACATCTCACGCCGCTGTGGCATGACGACGGTCGAGATCGACCAGGTCAGCCACAGTTTTCAGGCAAGGGGATCATCCCGCACACGATCGAAGCAACTGGCGGCGCGACCGCTGATCCAACCCCATGAAGTGCTTCACATGCGGGCCGACGAGCAGATCGTCTTTACGGCCGGCAACGCGCCGCTCAGATGCGGGAGGGCCATTTGGTTTCGCCGACGCGACATGCGGTCATGCGTGAACGCGAACCGCTTCGATAACGGCGCGCATTGACCCCTGCCGCTCGGTTAGCTCTCGAAACCCTATGCCGGTAAATCCGGCGGCTTTGGTCCATCACAACGAAAAGCCCGAAGGGTGCGATTGAAAGACCAGCAGGCGCAAATCCGGTGCCTGCAAAGCCGCACCGGCGAATGGGCTGCGCCCTCAGAAAGGCGGCTCGGTGTCGACGGTGCCCGACAGTTCGGCATGGGCCAGATTGAGCTCGGCCTGTGCCAGATAAAGCTCTGCAATGATCTGGCAGCGTTCGGCCGGATCGACCGCATTCGAAAGTTCGGCCCGCAATTCCTCGATCTGCTCTTCGATCGAAATCGTCATCTCCAATCTCCGTGAGTGGGTGAAAGATGACGCAGGGCGGTGCAGCGGATGGGCGGGGTCAAGGATCGCGAAGCGACCGCATGGCGGGGCGTGGGGGCACCGATTTTGTGTCGGCGGACGCCGTCCGGCCGCGCAAAATTGGCGGGACCGCGCATCCTTGAGGCCACCCATCCGGTGCGCCAGACTTGGAGGATCTGAGCAGACATCCCCGCTCTCCGTGTGGCACTCATGAGGCGCAATCGGCTTCTATGCTCGCTCACGTCACAGCCGAAGATGACGGGAACGATCGCAAACAGCAGCTTATCGGTCGCCCGCATGACGGCTGCAATGACGGCAAGGTCCGGGCCGGTTCTCACATAGGCAAAGGCATGCCATAATGTCAGCAGCCCCACAAAACATCAAACCGGGGCTGCGATAGCACCTATGGATGCAGGCGCCGTGACGAAGCGTAACCGCAGCAGGATGTTTACCATGGTCGCTCCGATTGGAGTTCACCTCCCAAAAGCAAAGTAAGAAAATAGGTGAAAGGATGCCGGCTTCTTTCTGCACGAGGGTAAATGCTTTCCTGCAGGAGACATCACTCACCGATGTCCCGAGATAGGCGCAACTCACACCGTTAAACGCAGGAGCAATCGATATGGACGCCAGTCAATCAATTCTCCTTAAACTGGTGACCGCGTTGCTGCTCGGGACGCTGATTGGCGCCGAAAGACATTTGAAGCAGCGGAACTCAAATCTTGTGACGCATGCGCTTGTTTCCCTCGGTGCCGCGTCCTATGCGTCGCTTCCGAGCGCAATGGGCTTCGAATTCGATATGAGGATGGGCGCCCAGGTCGTCACCGGTATCGGCTTCCTTGGGGCGGGTCTCATCATCCGCGACGGCACCAACATCAAAGGCTTGAGCACGGCGGCGACGGTCTGGAGCACCGGCGCGGTCGGCGTCTTCGCCGGCTATGGGCAGCTTCTCCTGGCAGCCGAAGCGGCCTTTTTCATCGTCGTCTTCAATTACACGCTTCCCAAGATTGGAGTGTATATCGAAGCCTGGTCTGTGGTCGCGCCGGAACAGGAGCGCATCTACGATATTAAGCTCAGATGCGAAACGGATCATGAAATAGCCGTCCGAGCGACGCTGCTGCAATCGCTGAACGCCAGCAAACTGCAGTTCCGGTCGATAAAGAGCCGCCTCGTCGATGCCAGCAACTCGATGGAAATCGAGGCGATCGTCTTCGCGAAAGGCGACCAAGACAGCGTTGTCGAACAACTCGTGGGCCAGCTGAGTTTGAGATCGAATGTTGCACAAACAAGCTGGTCAAAAATCGACGAGGAGGCCACCTGAGACGTGAGGTGGCGCTTCTTGGGCGGCAGAGAAGGCAGCGCAGGCCTCCCTCTCGCCGCTTGAGGCTCGACTGCGGCAGCGGCAGCATCGGGCCGTGACATGATCAGCCGTGCGATACCGGTCCGCCGAGGGCCTTCGTAGCGCCAATTTAGGACAGGACGCACCATTGGGAACGCTTGCTGCTCTCCACGTATGGTAGTAGAATTTGAGCATAGGCTAATTATTGTAGACTGCTTACATCCGCCTTCAATTATCGAATTTTTTGGTTCTGTTGGAGACATGTCGATGAAGTTCTATCGTCGAGTTTCGCCGACATTCCTAATGTTATCGTTCGCAGCTCTGATATCGGTGCCGCAAACCCTGGCGGCACAGGCTGGTCCGTCGGTTGGCGTCCTTTCCGTGCCGGTCGAGGACGTTTCGCCGAAACACGAATTCGTCGGACGTGTGGAGGCAGTCAATGCCGTCGATATTCGGTCGCGGATCGAAGGCTTCATCGACCAACGTCTTTTTGACGAAGGTCAGCTGATCAGTAAGAACCAGGAGCTCTTCCTGATCGACACGCGATCCCTGGACATAGCGCTGGCTGACGCCAAAGCAGCGCTGGCGAGCGCCCAAGCGGCATTGGCCGATGCTCAACGCCGCGTCGCGCGAAATCAATCGCTGAGCAATCAAACCGTACCGCGCGCGACGTTGGAGGAAAGCCAGACTGCCGTCGAAACAGGCCAGGCAAGCCTCCTGTCGGCACAAGCACGCGTGAGCCAGGCCGAGCTCAATCTTAGCTACGCCCGGATCGTCTCGCCGATTGATGGCCGCATCGGTGCTGCGCAATTGTCGGTCGGAAGCTTTGTAAGCGGCAGTTCAACGGTGCTGGCTCGCGTGGTCGCAATGGACCCGATCCGCGTCGTGTTCTCGGTGAGCGATCGCTCAATCCTCGAACTACGTGCAAACCGAGGCAATATAGGCAAGGAGGAGCTCGCCGGCAGCTACAAGCCCAGCCTGAGGCTGTCGAACGGACAAGCTTACGCGGAGCCGGGAAAGATCGAATTCTTCGGCAACGAAATAGACCCGGCGACAGGAACACTCGCCGTTCGGGCACTGTTCTCCAATCCGGATTCGCTGCTTGTTCCCGGCCAGTTCGTAACGGTCGTCATATCGGAAAGGGAAAAGACGCTCCGTCCGGTTGTGCCGTTGGGAGCGGTGCAGCAGGATCGGGATGGCAAGTACGTTCTGCTCGCGAACGCGCAGAATGCCGTCGAATTACGTCGGATAAAGACGACCAAGCAGATTGGGGGAAGCTGGGTCGTGGACGATGGTCTTGAAGGCGGGGAGAAACTGATCGTCGACGGCCTGCAGAACGTGTCGGAAGGCATCGTCGTCGAGCCTAGGGAAGTTTCCCCGCCCGACAGCAGCGCAATCTCGCTCGCACCCACGGAATCGCAAGCGGGTTCAGGACAATGAACCTGTCAGCGCACTTCATTGCCAGGCCGAGATTTGCAATGGTCATCGCCGTCGTAATGATGCTTGCGGGTGGCCTGTCGCTCTTCTTGATACCTGTCGCCCAGTTTCCGCAGATCACGCCGCCCGAAGTGCAGGTGACAGCCAGCTATCCCGGCGCCAATGCCAGCGTCATGACCGACAGCGTGGCAGCACCGATTGAGGATCAGGTAAACGGCGTTGAGGACATGCTCTACATGTCGTCGTCAAGCACCAACAACGGCACCTATAGCCTTACAGTTACGTTTGCGGCGGGCACCGATCCAGCAATCGCGCAGGTGAACGTTCAAAATCGGGTCGCAATGGCACAGCCGCGCCTTCCCGCTGCCGTGACGCAAGCAGGCGTTTCAGTCAGAACTCGTTCGTCGAGCATGCTGCTCGGCTTTGCGATCTACTCGCCGAAAGGGACCAGGGACGAAGTCTTCATCAGCAACTATGCGATGATCAACATCCGCGACGCGATCGCCCGCCTTCCCGGCGTTGGCGAGGCGAGCGTGTTCGGCCCAGCCTACAGCATGCGGATCTGGATGAATCCGGATCGCATGCAGGCTCTTGGAGTAACCGCGACCGACCTGACCGCGGCGATCCAGGCCCAAAATGTCCAGGCGTCCGCCGGCCAGCTCGGTTCGCCCCCGTCGCCCAGCGGTCAGCAGCTGCAGTTGACGGTCATGGCCAGAGGAAGGCTTGCCGATGCAGACGAGTTCGGCAACATCATCATCCGCACCAACAAGGACGGAGCAATCGTCCATCTCCGCGATGTCGCCCGGATCGAGCTCGGCGCGCAATCCTACGATACGGCATCGACCTTCAATGGCAGGCCGAGCGCCACCGTCGTCGTCTATCAATCGACCGATGCGAACGCGCTGGCGGTATCGAACGCTGTTCTCGGCCAACTGCAGACGTTGTCGAAACAATTCCCCAATGACCTCGCCTATACGGTCGTTTTCGACACGACCGCTTTCGTTCGGCAGACCATCCAGGAAATTTTCGTCACTTTGGCGATCACCTTCGTGCTCGTTGTCGTTGTCGTGTTCCTTTTCCTGCAGGATTGGCGGGCGACAATCATCCCGACGCTGACGATACCCGTTTCACTGGTCGGCGGTTTCGCCGTGCTTTATCTCATGGGCTATTCGGCCAATACGATCACGCTTTTCGCGATGATTCTCGCGATCAGTCTTGTCGTGGACGACGCGATCATCGTGGTGGAAAATGTCCAGCGCGTCATGAGCGAGACGGGCGTTGACGTGCGTGAGGCGACGCTGCGCACGATGAGCCAGGTTACAGGCCCAATCGTGGCGACGACATTGGTGCTGGCCGCGCTCTTCGTACCGGTTGCTTTCCTCGCTGGCATAACCGGCGAACTCTACCGTCAGTTCGCGGTTACCATCCTGATCACGATCACCTTCTCGACGATCAACGCCCTGACACTCAGTCCGGCGCTCTGCGTCCAAATCCTCCGGCCGGCAAATGAGACCCGCGCGAAGTTGTTTGGCGGGATAAACCGAGGCCTTGATGCATGGCGACGATTTTATCTTTCCCTGCTTGCGGCTTTCGCGCGCAAAATTGCCCTCAGCCTGCTGTTTTTCATGATGATCGCGGCAGGTGTCTACGGTCTCTACCGCATCTTGCCGGTGGGTTTTGTTCCCGCCGAAGATCAAGGCTATCTCTTCATGAACGTGCAATTGCCCGATTCGGCTTCCCTCGAGCGCACGCAGGAGACACTCGCGACGGTCACCTCCATACTTCAGCGGACGCCAGGGATTGCGAATACCATCGCCATTGCCGGGACCAGCATGATAGGCGGCGGCGGCTCCAACTCAGCGATGATCATCTCAGCGCTCACGCCATGGAGCGAACGCGGGCCGGACAAGAGCGTCTTTGCCTTGACGAATGGACTTCGAGCGGCGTTCACAAAGATTTCGACGGCATCGGTGGTACCGTTCAATCCGCCGGCAATACCTGGTCTCGGGACGACCGGCGGCTTCGACTTTCGCCTTCAGGCGCGCGCCGGGCAAAGCCAGGAAGAGCTTGCCGAGGTGATGCGCGGGCTGATCGTCGCTGCAAATCAGACGAAGCAGTTGACCGGCGTCTTCAGCACGTTTTCCGCCAACGCGCCGCAGATCTATCTCGACATCGACCGACGGCGCGCCGAACTCTTCGGCGTCTCGCCGGCGACGATCTTCACCACGCTGCAAGCGCATCTGGGATCTGCCTATGTCGACGACTTCAACATATTTTCGCGCGTATACCAGGTCCGGATACAGGACGAGCCTCTGTTCCGGTCGCGCATCGAAGATATCCAGCGGCTGAGAGTGCGAAGCCAGTCTGGCGATCTGGTGCCTTTGCAAGGATTGCTTTCCATCTCGATCATCTACGGACCAAACTCGGTCAACCGTTATAATCTTTTTCCATCCGCCGCGATCAACGGCCAGGCTGCGGCGGGTACGAGCACAGGGGATGCCCTGAGCGTCATGGAGGCGCTCGCTGCGGAAAAGCTGCCGCCGGGCTTTGGTTATGAATGGACAGGACTTGCGCTTCAGGAAAAGCAAGCGGGCGGACAGACGGTCATCATCCTGATCATGGGGATCATTGCCACCTATCTCTTCCTCGTCGCTCAATATGAAAGCTGGAGCGTCCCGCTCGCAGTGATGATGTCGGTGGTCGTCGCTGTGCTCGGGGCCTTAGCCGGATTGGCAGTCGGCAGTATCGATCTCAATATCTACGCCCAAATTGGCCTGCTGCTGCTGATCGGGCTTGCAGCCAAGAACGCCATTCTCATCGTGGAGTTCGCCAAGGAGCGCCGGGAAGAAGGTTTCAGCATCATGGAAGCGGCAAGCGAAGGGACGTCGCAACGCTTCAGGCCGGTGCTGATGACGGCGATGGCCTCCATACTGGGCGTGGTACCGCTGGTAGTGGCAACCGGAGCCGGAGCAGCCAGCCGCCAGGCGATCGGCGTTACCGTTCTCGGCGGGCTGCTGCTCGGAACGATTGTCGGCCTCCTCGTTATTCCTTTGCTCTATATATTGGTTCAGACGGTGAGGGAGGCTGCCAAGCGGAAGATATTTGGTGCCGCCGGTGCCGAGAAGAACCGCCGTTCTACCGCGGCGACCAGCACGAATGAAGGAGGGACAGCCGCTCGGATTGAAGCTGGAAACGCTGAAGTGGAGTAGATCTGGCGCATGATCGCTAATGCCGGTGAGGATGGTGCGGAATATGTCGTGCTGGTGCATGGGCTTGCGCGCGGCAGCGGATCTCTACGGCTTGTCGAGAAGGTGCTGACGCGTCGCGGATTCCTTGTCATCAATAACGGGTATCCCTCCACTCGCGCGACAATCTCTGAACTTGCGGGCTACGTCGGTGATGCAGTGGCGATGTGCGGTGCAAGACGCGTCAATTTCGTAACCCACTCCATGGGGGGAATCCTCGTTCGCTATTGGCTGGCGCATCGGCGTCCTCCAAATCTCGGGCGGGTCGTCATGTTGGCGCCGCCCAACAACGGATCCGAAATCGTGGATATTTTCGGAGAGACGCTGCCATTTCATTGGATCAACGGCCCAGCCGGACGCGAGCTTGGAACCGGTCCGGCGGCATTGCCGAAGCTTCTGCCGCTTCCGGATTATCCCGTCGGCATCATCGCAGGCGACATGTCGCTCAATCCGCTTTTCAACCGCATCATCAAGGGGCGAAACGATGGAAAAGTGTCCGTCGCTTCAACGAGGCTGGAGGGCGCGGCTGACCATCTGGTGCTACGCGTCACGCACACATTCATGATGTTCAATCCGATCGTTATCGCCGAGACAATCAATTTTGTCGAAAACGGCGCGTTTCAACACGGCCTGACAATGCAGGAGGCGCGCCTGGCGCTGCTCGCGATGTTCCAATAAAGGACGCGGCGCCTTCCTTGCTTTCAAAGCGGTAAACCGGACTTGTCTTTGATAGGCCGACAATCTTGGGCAAGAGAAGAACAGATTAGCAAAAACGCACGTATAGCGGTATCCTGACCGCTGATCAAAGGGAGGTGCGATCCATGAATCTGGTTCGGATGGCGGCAACCGCCTTGTTCGGAATTGCAATCGCATGGACAAGCGCTGAACCGTCGTACGCGGCTTCGGCGCGGGTGACGGCCACGGTGCAAGTCCGATCGGGACCTAGTACTTCATATCGTATCGTCGGTCAGTTACGACGAGGCGACAGGGTAAACGTCAACCGCTGCTCATCGTCGCGAAGGTGGTGCAACGTCAACTCCCGGCATTCCCGCACCGGCTGGGTCAATTCTCGTTTCCTCGATCGTGTTTCGGGGTATGGCAGTCGTCGGGGCGGTGTATGCTTTTACGGCGCTCGTGGCTATGTTTGCCTCGGCCGTTAACGCCATCTCCTGGCGGATTTCAGGTCGAGACGCCGCCGCGGTCGGCTTCGCTGCCGCGTCCCAGCAGTTCGGACACCCATCGGCTGGATGGGTGATGGCGGCAGAACGTGACTAGCGCGATGGAGATCGGTACCCCGATGAACGCGCCGAAAATCCCCCACACATAACCCCAAGCAAAAACGGAAAACAGCACGACGACTGGCGAAAGGGAGAGAGCATTGCCGGACACGCGCGGCTCGATATAGCTGCCGAGTGTAAACTGAATGATGTTGAGCCCCAGGAAGATGGCAATCGCCGACTGCCAATTATCAAGCTGAATTAGCGCGAACGCGGTGGGAAGCAACGTTGCCACGAGCGGACCGATGAAGGGTATGTAATTCAGAACGAAAGCAATCACACCCCATTCCTTCGCAAGCGGCAGCTCGAAGCCGCTGGTGAACAACCAGATGAAAAGCCCCGTCGCGATGCTCATGATCGTCCGGATCCGCATGTAGCGGCGAAGCTTTTGTGCCGTTTCCCGGCTGCCGTCGAGGAGCAATTTTCTCGCAACGGGGTTTTGCATTGTCTTGATCCGGCTCTCGAAGCCTTCGACCTCCATCAAGCCGAGAAGCAGGTATGTGAGAGCGATCAGCCAGAAGCTGAACGTGCTGTTGACGCGGCTCGTCACAGTCTGAACCACCCGCATTACTGAAGCGGTGCCGACGTTGTCGGCCCAGATCACATCGACGTCGATGCCGTGGTCCTCCAGCCACCGACGAAGTTCATCATAGTGTTGCTGAAAGCGAGCGGTATTGTCGACCATCCACCCGCCGACGCGCCCGAAAGACCAGGTGAAGATCCAGCCGAACGCCAGAAGGGCCAGCATCATGACGGCCAATGTCACCAGAAGCGCAATGTATCGTGGCAGGAAGGTCTGCACGCGATGCTGAACCGGCCATAGAAGGGCTAGCGCCAAAAACGCCAATGCCAGCGGCGCAAGCACCGTTGCGCCCGCCGGCAAAATGGCGATCACGAAAAGCGCTGCAACGACGACTTGAGCCGAAGGAACCGCTCGATGTCGACCTGCCCGCATCATTATCCTCGTCTGGGAAAGTCAGAGTGTGTTCTTGAAAATCTGGCCGTCCTTCATGACGACCTTCAGATTTTTCTCGGGATTGTCGACCAGTCTTATGTCATCGAGCGGATTGCCGTCCCAGACGAGCATGTCGGCAAACGCCCCCTTTTCGATGACGCCCAAGCTGCCAGCATAAGGCGCGCGCAAGTTTGAGAGCGTCAGAAGACTTGCATTGCCTGATGTCGCCATGCGCAGGGCCTCGGCGTTCGTGTACCAGTTGCTAAGATGCGTGAGCATGGTGTTCTGGCGAGCCGTCAATTCGGGCGAGAACAGAAGATCCGAGCCCCAGGCGGTCTTGATGCCGTACTTCTTCGCGTATCCGTAGATTTTCGGTGTTCCGACAAAAATCCGCGCGGCGCGCTCGGCGCCGACGCCAGTCTGCGAGGCGGTATCTTCCATCGACAGGAAAGGTTGGGTGCTGAGCCAGATATTTCTGTCGGAAAACATCCTTGCCGTCTGCTCGTCCATGAGGTGGGCATGTTCGATACATGCCGCTCCCGCGGCGACGGCGCGCTGGACGGTGTTGGACGCGTAGGCATGGACCGTTACATATGTGTTCCAGTCCCTTGCCACATCGACCGCTGCGCGAATTTCCTCCTCGCTGAACGTGGTCATGTCGAGCGGGCTGCGTGGAGACGAGACCCCTCCTCCTCCGACAATCTTGACCTGCGACGCTCCCTGGAGAAGTTGCTCGCGCACTCGGCGTTTCAAGCCTCCGACATCATCGACGATGGCCGCGCTTCCCATCATTTCACTGAGACTGAGCTGGCCGTCTCTTGGAGGGATTTCAAACGGCATGCGCAAATCGCCATGACCGCCCGATGTCGTGATCATCGCCCCGGACGGGAAGATGCGCGGACCGGGAATAATGCCGCTATCGATTGCCTGTTTGAAGGTGAAGACCGGGCCGCCCAGGTCGCGGATGGTGGTAAAGCCTCGGAGCAAGGTGCGTTCGGCCTCTGCGGTGGAGGCGGCAAAGATGATGCCTGGGTCGCCCGTCATCAGGACTTGCAGGGGAACCGCTGCATAAATCGCGTGCCAATGCGCATCGATCATGCCCGGCATCAACACACGGTCGTCACAGCCGATGATCATCGCATCCTCGGGCGCGGGATTGTTTGCCGGATCGATGGCGACGATCCTGTCCGCTTCCACCAGCACCTGCACGCCGTTTTGCAACGTGTCGGATTTGCCGTCGAAAAGCCGGATCTGCCTCAGAAGCATCTTTGACGGTCGCTGTGCCGTCTGCGCGTTGCCAATTCGGGGAGCCATGCCGGCGACGGCAACCGATCCGATGCCAGCAAGGAAATTTCGCCGCGAATAATCGCTGAGATAACGGGATCGCTGTTGAAGATTGGGATTTGCACAGCCGCAACCCGCGTCGTGGACGAGATGGCTATATTTCCTACCAGTTCTAAACATGGCATTTCTCCGGAAATATTTCTGAAACGCGTCGTCGCCACGACAATGAGTCACCCTGCACAGACGGTGGTTGTTCGGGCTTCATCGATCCCCACACCCAGCCCTTCGCGAGGGCCGCCTTTTTTCTCGATTAATAGTCGACGGCGTCCCGAGCGATAGGGCATGTCATGCAATGCCCGCCGCCTCGCCCACGCCCAAGCTCTGCACCGGTGATCGTGATCACCTCGATGCCTTGCTTGCGCAATAGGGTATTGGTGTAGGTATTGCGGTCATAGGCATAGACGACACCTGGCGAAGCGCAGACAAGATTGGCGCCGCTATCCCATTGGGTTCGCTCGCGCATATAGTCGTTTCCGCCAGTCTCGACGACGCGCATCGTCCTTAGTCCAAGCGCGTCGCGTACAGTCTCGATGAAGGAGCCCGTGTCCTTGTGAAGTTCGATGCCGCCTTTGCCGTCAGGACGATAAGAAAAGGCTTCGATATTGTTGACGATGTCAGGGTAGATCAGCACGCAATCGCGGTCCGCAAAGGTGAAAACCGTGTCAAGATGCATGGCGGCCCGCAGCTTCGGCATGGCGGCTATGATGACTCGTTCGGCGGCGTCCTTCTCGAACAGCGCTGCCGCCACCTGGCTGATCGCCTGCCGCGACGTGCGCTCGCTCATGCCGATGAGGACGTTGCCCTTGCCGATCGGCATGACGTCGCCGCCTTCAATCGTCGCAAGGCCCCAGTCCTTCGTTGGGTCACCCCACCATACATTGACCTTGCCGGCAAAATCCGGGTGGAACTTGTAGATGGAGGTGGTGAGGATCGTCTCCTCGTGACGAGCCGGCCAGTAAAGCGCATTCAATGTCACGCCCCCATAGATCCAGCAGGTCGTGTCTCGAGTGTAGAGCGTATTCGGCAGCGGCGGCAGCAGATATTCATTGACGCCGGCCGCATCGCGTATCAACGCCAGTTGCTCGCCCCCAATGGCTTCCGGGAATTCAAACGTCGACAGGCCGCCAATCAGCGTTTCGGCAAGATCCCGATCGGAAAGCCCTTCCAGATAGGATCGCACTTCATGCAGAAGGCCGAGACCGATCTGGTTGGCGACGACCTGATTGTCGAGGATCCACTTCTTGGCCTCGGGGATAGCAACCGTCTCGGTAAGCAGATTATGCATCTCGACGACCTCGATGCCGCGATCGCGCATTTTGGTTATGAAGTCAAAGTGGTCCCGCTTGGCATTGTCGACCCACAGAACATCATCGAAGAGAAGCGCGTCGCAATTTGTCGGCGTCAGACGCTGATGCGCACGGCCGGGCGCGCAAACCATGACTTTTCGCAGTTGGCCAACTTCGGAATGCACGCCAAATGTGATTTCCTGTGTCATCGATCTACTCCTATGTCATCAAGGCGTGATGGTGCCGCTGAGCAGGCCGTAAAATCCTACGAGCCCCGCAATCACAGTGACGGCGAAAACGATGAGTTCGATGCTGGTGAAAAGCGTCACTTTCTGCTCACGCCGCGCCCAGACGTAGAGGATGGTGCCCGGCACGAACAAAACGCAGACGAGCAGCACGTATTTCAGGCCTGCGGCCACAAACATGACGATCGTGTAAATCAGGGCGATCCAAGCAAAGACCTGGTCGCGGCCGCGTTCCTCGGGTGTCTGCTCATAGCCTTCGCCGCGACGCGCAAGCAGAATCCCGTAGCCTGCGACCAGAAGGTAGGGCAGAAGGGCCGTCACGCTGGTCATGTCGAGCATGAAGTTGAAAGCGTCGCGAGACCAATATGTCGAGATGACGAACAATGAGACGACGATATTCGTCAGCCACAACGCGTTGGCCGGCACCCGATTTCTGTTTTGCGTTGCAAAAATCCTTGGCATGTCCGCTGATTTGGCGGCGGCAAACAGGACTTCGGCGCAGATCAACGACCATGCGAGATAAGCGCCAAGGACCGACACCAGAACGCCGATCGAAATGAATACCGCGCCCCAATGGCCGACGACCACTTCCAGGACGCCCGCCAGAGAAGGATTCTGGACCCCCGCCATCGTTGCACGCGTCATCGCAGCGTATGGAAGCAAAGTAATCGCGACCATCAAACCGGTCACCCCGATGAAGCCAAGGATGGTCGCCGTACCGACATCGGCGCGGGTCCTGGCGAAGCGGGAATAGACACTCGCTCCTTCAATGCCGAGGAAGACGAAGACCGTAATCAGCATCGTGTCACGAACCTGCGCCACGAGAGATTTTTCCGGCATATCCACGCCGCCGAAGAAATTGGCGGAAAACTGCGCGTAATTGAACGCAAAGGCCATAGCCAGGATGGCGACGACAATCGGAACGATCTTGGCAATTGTGACGATCACATTGATGAAAGCGGCTTGCTCGACGCCGCGCAGGATCGTGAAATGGAAGGCCCATATTCCAAGGAGTGAAACGACAATGGCGATAATGGTGCTTCCGTCGCCAAAGATCGAGGGGAAGAACAGACCGAGGGTCGAACCGATCAGGACCCAGTAAAAAACGTTGCCAAGGCAGCTACCAAGCCAGTACCCGAAGGCGGAAAGGAAGCCCATATAGTTTCCAAAGCCCTCTTTGGCATAGGCAAAAACACCGGAATCGATTTCCGGTTTCTTTTCCGCCAGAGCCTGAAAGACGCGTGCTAGCATGTACATGCCAGTGCCGGCGATCATCCATGCTATGATCGCGCCGAACGGGCCAGTCGCTGTCCCAAAACGGCCGGGAAGATTGAATATACCGGCGCCGACCATCGAACCGACGACCATGCCCGTCAGTGCGAAAAGGGATAATTTTTGCGTAGAAGCCGAAGCCATATTGCCCTCTCAGGAAGGTTGTTCGGACTTTTCGAAGATGTCGTGCAGCAGGAACGTGCGTTTAACCCGCACTATAAAATGCTTCCGTCGCGGCCGTGATCGCACAGAATCCCACAACTATGCTTTGCGTCTTAAAGTGGCGAATTTCGCCAAGTTAGCCAACAATGCGTTAAGCCGCGGAGCCGGGAGCGGAGACCAGCTATAGTTTGGTTCGCCTGGACAGAGATTCGTCCCGTTGCAAGCGGTGGATTGCAATCAGCGCGCCTACTGCCACGACGGGCGTTTCGGCCATTTTGAACACAGGGCACTTCTGCTCACGGCACGCCGTGAGAACAGGATAGAACTGGGGCAGTAGATGCCGGCGGAAAGCAGGCGAGGCTGCCGCCTGCTGCCGCGACAAGGAAGGAAGCGCAGATGAGCGCTATTGCCGAACGCACGAATTCGCGGCGTCGGCTTGCAGGATCTCGTTCGTAGGTCTCGCCGGTCGAAACACGTTTGGAGGAATAGGCGGAGACGAGGAAATAAGGGATCCGGATCAGCGAGCTGGTCAGTTCGATGGCCGGGTGAAGCGACATATGGCGCAACAGAGATAGGATCAGGAAGACCTGCACCGCGATGTTGGCCCGAGCGCGCGCGGCGGCACGAGGGCGCTTTTTTTCACACCTCAAAAATTCGTCTCATATTCGAAGCAGAAAACAGCATTTTTCGCCGCAAGTAGATCCCAGGAGAGATTGGGCGATCAATAGGCATAGGTGCCGGTGTCCAGATCTGGCCTTCGTTCCGACAGGGTCTGGAACACGAAGGCGAACACCAACATCTGGAAACCAGGGATCATCATTTGCGCCAAATGGGCCTGTCACGCGGCCGAAAGCTCGTTGGAGCGAAAGATACCAGCGCCTGTCATAGACCCTGAGCACATCGCGTCAGCGTCTACATCGAGAATTTGCGTTCGGAAGAGGAACTCACGAACGGCGCTTAAACAACTCACATTATATGATGTCCGCGGCGCCGGTGATGGTAGGGAATGTCATACCTATGCTCTTCGTCCACCGGGCAGAGCGACTTCAGATCTGTTGGTATAGTGGACACAGGTGACCTGCGGGTCGAAGCGAGGCGAAAACGCCAACGATGTCTGTTCGGTAGACGGACCGGAATAGGTTGTGAAGCGACAGTCAAGTCAGACACGCTCGGTTAGGTTGTGCTTTATTGTTGCTTATGCTAATGGATGATCTCAAATCTGGCGTGAGCATCTTCCGAACGGCCAGACATGCAGTTGAAATGCGAATTTTGGTTGGAGACCTTCTATGTCGACTTCCGCTTTTCAAAAGGCAGTCTCGTCTGCGCAAATATCATGACAGCTTTCCAGATAGGGACGCAGCAAGCAGCCTTTCGCCCAGCGCAACGTGCGTCTGAACGCAGTGCGCCGGACAAACACGCATTCGGACCAGTTAACAGGCCGCAGTCGTCAAATCTGTCTTCCTTTGAGTTCGCAACGAGCGCCGTACCTAGGATCCGCCAGTTTGAGGCGTGGCGGACCAATTTCGCCCCGATCTTTGATCTCGACTCCACGCGTGACGTGAGGAGAGGGTTCGTCGGCAAGCAGCGCGCCTGGGATCTCGGCTGCTTTGTGTTTTCGCATGTTACGACGGATCCCCTGCAGTTCCAGAGCATAACACGTTATCTCCGCTGGGAGCCACTCGACCACTTCATCCTGTCGATTTTGCTTTCCGGAGAGACGTATACGGAAACCCCTTCCAGGATATTCCGTGGGACTGTCGGGGTCACGCAAGTCCATGCAATGGGTCGGCGGTTCCACGGCAATCTGACGGCGAGCGAGTTGCTCATGTTGTTCGTGCCGCGGGATTTTTGCCCGCACGTGACCCAGGCTTTAAGCGCTGCGGAGTTCACGACGTTGGAAGGCGGCATGGCACGATTGTTCCATGACTATATGATCGGGCTGGCCAACGAGCTCCCGTTCATCCAACAAGCTGATCTTCCCGCGCTGGTCGAGGCAACACGCGCGATGATGCTCGCTTGCGCTTCTCCTTCGGCCGGCAACATCCACATGGCGGGTCACCCGATCGCAATAACACTGCTCGAGCGTGCAAAAAAAATCATCCAATTGAGGCTGTTCGACCCGACACTGGGAGTTCAGACGCTCAAGCGGGAATTGGGGGTTTCGCGTTCGCGGCTTTACCGGATGTTCGAGGCTTTTGGCGGCGTTAGGCACTACATCCAACATAGGCGCCTGCTCGAAGCGCACGTAGCCTTGGCGAACCCGCGCGATCAACGCCGTATACTCGATTTGGCAGAACAGCACTGCTTCAATGACAGCACAGAGTTCAGTCGCGCTTTCAAGCGGGAATTCGGCTATAGTCCAACCGAGGTGCGGAACGGAAGGAGAAGCAATTTTCCTTGCCGACAGTCTCCGGCGCTTGAGGAGAGCGATCCCGCAAGCCGGCTTGGAACAATGCTGCGCAGGCTGCACGGCTGAACCAGCCACACAAATCAACTCATTATCTCTGGAAGCGACGACAGATGAGGGCCGGGGGATCGCCAACGCCAAACGTTCGTCTCAAAATTTGAGTTGGGCGCGGGCGTCTTTGACGGGCCAAGGCCCGTGAAGATCAGCACGGGATCGGAGCCGATACGTACTCCGTCGTGAAGTCAGCCGAGTCCGATCAACACTGCCGTTGTCGTGACCATCGATGGAAAGGAACAGCGTCTCGATGGCTTGAGCGTCCAACCAAGCCACCACTGTCTCATCAGGAGCCGATTTCCACGGCTCGGATAACATTGGTATCCAGCAACATTATTCGAAAGTCATCGGTTCCGCAGGCGTCCTGTCGCGACCATTCTGAAAGGCTCCAACATCGTCGTCGGAAAGCTCAGCGTCTCGACCAATGGCCGCCAGTAAAGAGCCGAGCTTGACGCGTTCAGGGGGACGAACCGCGGCCTCGATAATGTGACGGATCTCGGCCTCGGTGCTTCGGCCATGACGAGCCGCTCGCAACCGCAGAGCCCGATGCGTTTCGTCAGAAAGATTTCGAATGGTAACCGCAGGCATCGACATCATGTCCATAAAAATGATGGCTTTGATATCAAATCACCCACAATGACATCAACCTTCAAGGCGCTCGATAACAAGGGCGAAAACCAAGTCTATCCAGGCCTCGCGCTTGAACGGAGCGGGAGCGACGATCCTAGTCCACCTTTCGTCTCAGAAGCGCCAGTGAGGGTATATCGGCTCGGTTGGATGGACCCGACTTGAGACTGAAGCTGCAAGGCTGCTTTCAGTCGCGGTTGACCAAAGAGCAGACCTCCAGGCAGCCGTGGAAATAGCACTCAGCATTACGGCCCTCGCTACCCATGAGGGATTGATCGGGATGCTGGTTGTTGCTCTCCTTGATTGCTGCGGCCCGATCGACGCCGTTTCGGTCGCACCAGGAACGCGACCGCTTGCCATCATGGATGGCCAGACACGTCGGCCCACATCCGCAAGAAGGCTGGAAGCGGCTTCGAAACCGGCTCCGAATCCTATGTTTCGCAAGGCCCCGCCTCTTCGGCGGGGCCGGCTCGTGTCAGTCCTGGCTGACGCGGCGCGACCAGATCAGCTGGTATCCGTCTTCACCCTCGACCTCCGAGAGTGTCGCGTAGATCGGTGCGGAGAAGCTTGGATCGTCGAGCTTGACCGAGAGGTAGTCGCGACCCTGCTCCGAGGTCTTCTGCCAAGCCGCACCGAGCTCGACGGCGCCGGCGTAGATGCGGTAATGCGGGCCCTTGTCGGAGGGATTGTCGATCCGGGCGATGCGAGCCTTGACGTTGAGGGCGAGGGTCCGGATCGAGCCGGAGAAGCCAGTTTCGTTGGAGGTGAAAGTGCCGATGGTTGCCATTGTCCTGTTCCTTTCGCTGTTTCGGGGCCGCGCCCATCGCGGCCTCGATGGCTGTCGAAAGACCGGGGACGATCGGACCGCACCCATAGGGCCGGAATGCAATGGAGGACGGCAAGTCGCAATTTTGTTAGTCGGCGCGGAATGGCGGCGAAGCCGCCAAGGGTAAGAAAATTGCGGCTGCCGTTGCGTGCTCGATCGAGGCGAAGCCGATTTCCGGTCAGACATGCCTCATCGAGCCCGCTGATGGGCCGCCCCGGCAACGCGAGTTCAAAGGAACGGCATCGCCAATCCCGCGCCTCTTTTCGCCGGAGCTCGCTGATGATCGGTTCTTCTCAACCCATCGACGACAAGACAGAACAGAGCCTGGAACGGTCCCGACCCGCCAGTTGCCAAGGCTGACGCAGCAGATATCGTTGCCGAACGATTCGTTGCCGAGGAAATATGCGCCAGAAAAAGCCGTTCATCGGCGAGATCAAGAGGCCCAGGAAGCCGAAGACGGGCCTTTGCAAACCGGCTATCTGGGGTGATCTGGATCTCCGTCAGGATCAGGATGTTGCGGCCACGGCACCGACGAACGGACCGGCTTCGGTTTCGGAAGGCGCGCCCGACTGATGCGGGTCGAACGCGGTGTCTTGCCGGCGAACTGGGACCTGCGATCGCAAGGGATCTTTCATTCACCCTGCCGCCCCGCGCCAACCGGCGCATATCCCTTTTTTCGCTTTCGGCGGACGAGCTCCAGGAAATGCGAAATCGCCTGTTGGTCACTGGAAAAGACTTCGCTTTTTTCCCCTCCAGCCCGGCCGATGCGCCCCCAGCTGCGCATGACGGCGATCTCTCCGAACAGCGTCGGCTGGAGCGAGAGGTCATAATAACGGGCCATGTTTCGGCTCGCATCGATACGCTGACAATAAAGGTGGTAGGAGTGAATTGGCATGCGTGCAGCATCGCCGGCCTTGTGGGGCGCGTCCAACGACAAGTTTGAATCGATCTGGTCGCACCGATTCATGACGATGATGGATCGCCGGAAGGACTGTCTGGCACGAACCGCCCGATCTGCGTGCGCCGCGATCGTACTCGTCATCGCGCACGGGATGGTCCGTCGGTTGAGCCGCGGCGCGACGCCCGGCGGCGCGACCTGCAACCGAGCTTCCATGCCCAGTGCGTCCAGGCCGAGGGTGCACAAATCCTCGTTGAAGTCGCGTCGTTCCGGCGAGAAGGGTCACCTCGATCCCGGCCGCGTTCGCCCGACTGTTCGGGCTCAATGGAACGGCGGACCGATCAGGGCTCTCCACGGGCTCGGTGTCCCAAAGGGCCGTCGGTCTTCCATCCGCCACCGTGCCGGGCATTACAACCCCAACGGCCAACAACGGGAAGTTACAAAGGGTAGGGGACAGCCTCGCCGACTTCGAAGGACGTCAACTGGAAGCAGGGCTAGAGGGAAAACTCCGGAATTATTCCCATCATGAGTAAATACGTTCCCGCGGCAACAACCAGCGCACGATGCTGCGAAGCGGTTAGCTCGTTAGCGCTTCGGTTGAGCATGGGCAAAAGAGGCGGTCGCGGACAACCTCGACCGTCGTGGAGGTTGAAAGTAAGTGAAATTTACATTACTTTTATAGTTCGTATATAGCCCGGGAGAATTTCGTGCCTTCAGTAGCTCTCTCAATGAAAGGTCAAGTCACTCTCAAACGCGACTTGCTTGCGCATCTCGGTGTAAAACCCGGGGAGCGGATCGAATTCGAGAAACTGCCTGGCGGCGAGTTACGAATCCGGGCTGTCCGTGCGACGGGCACGATTGGTAATTTTATCGGACGGCACGCCGGCAAGGCGAAGAAGACCCTGACGATCGAGGAAATGAATGAAATTGCAGCCGAGGGCTGGAGCGACGACGCGTGAAAATCGCAGTTGATACGAATGTTCTGGCGCGAGCGGTTTTGCAAGATGATCCTGAGCAGGGGCAGGCAGCCGCAAAACTTCTCGAGGAAGCCACATTGATTGCCGTTTCATTGCCAAGTCTTTGTGAGTTGGTTTGGATCCTGCGGCGCGGTGCAAAACTTTCCACAGATGATGTTGCACAGACAATCCGTGATCTTCTGGCGACGGCTAACGTCTCAATGGACAGGCCGGCCGCGGAAGCGGGTCTGGCTGTTCTTGAAGCTGGAGGTGATTTCGCAGACGGTGTCATCGCACATGAGGGAGCCTGGCTTGGGGGCGAGATTTTCGTGTCTTTCGACCGAAAAGCGGTCGAGTTGCTGAATCTCCAAGGTCGGCAAACGCTTCTTGTGACCTAGGTGGTTGCTGGAGGAGCCAATCCAAGTGCGTCACGCCTGTTTTGCAGGGATGGCGATCTTTTCGTGACCGACGATCTCAGCCGTCTCGCTCAAGATGATGCAGCGCGCGAAAGGCATGGCCTCTGGTTTGCCGGGTAGGGGTTATCTTCCTCACGCCGCGCATTGCGGATTCGGCATAGATCTTGGCTTCGGGGAATGCGGTCTGCAGGCGTGCCTTCCGGTCGGCCTGCTGGGATTGTCATCGCCAAGGACATAACCGATGATCTTCATGCGGGTCTCCTCCTTCTAGTCGTCGAACCCATTTCCGAGATAGATTCGGCCCGTTGCATTCAGTGTTGCTGTCGGCGGCACCTGGAACAAGCGATATTTGCAGCCGACGGGCTGTCGCATTATGTTATGGAGGAATGGAAGGAGATCGTCGATGCTGTTGGAGAAATACCGCGAGAATAAGCAAGCCTGGAAGCAGATCGGCCGGGAAGCCATTGCCGAGAGCCGTCGTATGGGCCTAACGATCTCTGCCAAGGACCGTCAGAACGAGGCGAAGGATAAGGCCCAGCGCAAGCGCAAGCGCAAGGAACGTGCTCCGGCTACCGTGAGGTAGCAATCGCTTCATGCCGGAATTGTCGTGCATCCTCCTCGCAGGGCCGAACGGCTCCGGCAAAACCTCCGCCTTCGCGAAGCTGAATCTTCAGGGTGTCTGGATCAACGCGGACGAGATCGCCAAAGCGATGCCAGCGGCCGATGACAGATCGACCGACATCCAAGCTGGTCGAGCTGCCCTCCTGAAAATTGCCGAGATGATCGCCACCCGGCAGTCTTTCATTTTCGAGACGACGCTGAGTAGTAACCAATCGCTGAGAATGATGCGCGATGCCAAGGCGGCCGGGTTCACGGTCGGCCTCTACTACGTCGCTCTGGATTCCGTTGAGACAAACATCGAGCGTGTCAGACAGCGTGTCCTCAAGGGCGGTCACGACATCCCGGAGGAAAATATCCGTAGGCGGCACGATGGATCCTTCGAGAAGCTGACCGAAGCGCTCACAATCGCGGACGAAGTTCTGTTGATCGACAACTCAGGGATAGAGCCGCACGAGGTCTTCGCCATCAGCGGCGGCAGACTATGCGAGGCCGGAAACACACCGTCGCGCGGCTTCCTGGAGCGCAGTGGACGACGTTTGCGACGCGCCTCCGGGAGATACTGATAGAGGCCAAGCCCGTAATCTTCCTTGCTGTAAATGAACCGGTAGATTGTCTCTTTACAGACGCGCACGAGGCTGCGCCC
>NZ_SLZK01000011.1 GCF_004341105.1 Rhizobium sp. BK418
TGGAAATTGCCGTTGCCAAGGCTGCCAAGCCGGCAAGCCTGGCACCGGTGGCCGCACTAACACCTAGAAAATGTCTGCGCGCGGCATTGCGCGGCTGATTCTGTTCTTTCGGGTAAGACATCCTGACGCTCCTTTGAAATGGTCTCGGCGCGCCCACCAAGCCACGCGTGTGGTTTCCCCAAAAGACAGAATATTACGTCAGCGAGAACTGGCCTCGGACCAAGGTCTTACGCCTAGATTATCAAAAAGCTTAATGAGGGTTGTCCCGTTGTTTAACGCGGTGCCGTTCGTCGCCCCGACCTAAGGTGCGCTCTCGCAACGCTTCGAACGTCTTTGGTCCGCTTGCTTCTGAGATAGCATCGTTTGGTTCCATTTTCAGCTCAGACGACATAAATGGCAGAGCTCGACAGCGCGGCCGACCCAATGCGTTCGCCGCGGGAAATTGTTGCACTCCAATCGCGGACGGCGAACCTCCTAATGGTGGTCGGTAGTAAGATTAGGAAAGAGGCAGGCGACTTGCCGTCGCCTCCAGCGGTTCGAAAGACGCTTTCACGTTCGAAATCGTCCCTGAAATTCGCTTTGCCCATGAAGCCTTCTTTACGTCAAACCAAGGAAAAGAAGCCCTCTGCAAATCTAGGGGTGATTCAATGGGAACATCGGGGAGACGCCATAGTTCAGGCGCGCATGGTCAACGACATAAAAGAGCTGATAGAGCAACTGCGTGACCCTGCGCGGGTTTATCCAATTCCGGGCGATTCGGCGGCCGCCGACAAGATTGCGACACTTTTGGAAAATGCTGCCATTGTCGGGAAGGCACCCTTGAGCACCGTGGACGTTCTTAAAGACACGGCGGTCAGATTGCTCGGCCGATCTCACCTTCTCAGTTGATTGCTATTGTCCATGGTCAAAGCTCGATTTGGAAAAACCTTCCTTTGCGATCTTGTGCACGAGACGAAACAGCGCCGCGTCGATATTAGGGCCATCAAGGACGGTAGGATCATCTGAGATCATTCGAAGCGCACGTTCCGCAAGACGAGCGGCGTCTGCATCCGACTTGACGTAGCGGCGCGTAAGTCTGTTCAGAGTGGAAATAGTCGTCGAGTGGGATTGCCGGAGCACATTGCACCCTTTCCTGTTCGGTCAGCGGGTGCACGTATAAACACTCGGCCATCAGCGCCAACGGTTCAGAACTGCTGATGATGGGCCAAGAGTACGCATTTTTACTGGGCGAGTCTATGCGATAGGGTAATTATCGGCGCGTTCGATAGCGAAAACACCAACTGAGGCCGACGACGGCCTCGACAAGAACCGAAAAGGGTGGTTCCCGGTCCCAGGGAAAAACACCCCTTTCGTGCGGACACTGGAGTTGTCAGCAAAACAGCAAATAGCGGACTGAAAGGGGGCTGCAATCGGACCAAAGTCCCGCGCCTTCTCGGAGAGTGCACGCGACGAATAGCCCCCAGGTGGGGCAGGCGCCGTGCGGAATGAAATGACCATTGGCGGAATGGAGGAAGCATCGAACCTCCTGTCCAGCGTTCCCAGGACGTATCCATGTGCCGTCTCGCGCGGCCTTATGCTCGCGGCCGTGCACGGGCCCAACCGCCTGCAGATCTCGATCCGGCCGGTTTGCGCGTGAACGAGCCCTCTGCTGCGGCTGCTCCGTATGGAGAGCCAGGCAGGCGGCGATTGCCGCGGGGTCATGGACCGGCTGCGGGCCTATACGCAGGCATTCTGCCAGCGGTTGCTGCAATCCTAACGCGCAAAATTTCGGCGCCATACGTTGCCGCGGCGCAATCTTCATCGACATAGGGTTGGGCCCGGTGGGCATGATCGATTTCAGGAGACGATGGCGTGTGGATACGTGTCTGTTCATGCGGGCTATCGGCATTAGACGATCGACCGCTGCGCTGAGAAGAATATAAAAACGATGTCGCAACCACCACGCCGTCTCCAGACGCTGATACGTCGGTTCCGACGAAGGGTGATTTGCCCACTTGAGACGAGGCCGGGATTCGCGTGGGAACTGTCTCGGCGCATGGCAGTTTGTGTGCGACGCGTCCGCAGCAGCGGAACCCGCACGGAGAATATGCCATCGTGACAGAAGCCGACCTCAAGAGATCACCCGCCTCCCAGAGCAAGAAGAGCGGTCTCGGGAGAATCCTGGGCCGAGGCATCATATCCGGCGCTGCGGACGACGATCCCTCCGCAATCGGCACCTATGCCAGCGCCGGCGCGCAATTCGGACCCGCCATTTTATGGACGGCACCCGTCACGCTGCCGATGATGTTTACAGTGGTATATCTATCATCGAAACTCGGTCAGGTCTCTGGTCGCGGTCTCTTTCATGCGATCCGGGATTTTTATCCAAGGTGGCTGTTATGGTCTGTTCTTTTCGGCGTGGTCATCGGAAACACGATCGAGGCAGCTGCCAATCTCGGAGGCATGGCGGCGGCGATCAACATCTTGGTGCCGGTTCCCATACCGCTTATCGTAGTGGCCGTCGCCGCCATTCTTCTCGTTATCCAGGTTTTCGGCTCCTATGACTTGATCCGCCGCATCTTCAGATGGCTGGCCTTGACGCTGCTGGCCTATGCCGGCGCAGCGGTTCTCTCAAAGCCTGACTTCCTCGCAACATTTAAGGGATCATTTGTTCCAACGGTCGAATTCAACAAGGAGTTCCTCGCCATTGTTGCCGCTATCATCGGCACGACACTGTCTGCGTACCTCTACACATGGCAATCCAATGAGGAGGTTGAAGAAGAGATCGCCGAGGGCAAGGCAACTGTTGAAGAACGAAAGGGGGCGAGCGATGACGATCTTCAAAAATCGAGCCGCGAAATCCTCGTCGGCATGACATTTTCCAATCTGATCATGTACTTCATCATCCTTGCGACCGGCTCGACCCTGCATGCGAACGGCCAGACCGAGATCGGAACAGCCGCACAGGCGGCCGAAGCCTTGAAACCTATTGCTGGCGACGCTGCCGGGTATTTGTTTGCGGCTGGAATCGTCTCCGTCGGTTTTCTGGCCGTGCCGGTGATGACGACGGGGGCTGCTTACGATCTCGCGCAGTCTTTCGGGATCAAAGGCAGCCTCAATGCGAAGGCTGGGCGGGCGCCGATGTTCTACATCATCATCGGACTTGTCACGCTCATTGCGGTCGCGCTGAACTTTTTGGGCTTCAACCCAATGAGAGCTCTCGTATGGTCGGGCATCGTGCAGGGCTTTTCGACGCCGCCGCTGCTTTTCTTGATCCTGCTGATGACCAACAACCGGCAGATCATGGGCGACAAGGTGAATTCCAGGGCCATGAACGTACTGGGCTGTGTAACGGCAGCAGTTATTTTTGCTGCAAGTGCCGGGCTCGTCGTCACCTGGTTCCTCTAATCTGTCTGCTGACACTGCGTTCCCGTGCAGGCGCTGCTCGCGGCTTGTGGTTCTTTGGCTAACCATTTTCGAGGAAGCGAATGAGCGGCTAGCGGCAGCGAGATTTCACGATTGGATGCGTAGCTCTCACCTCTGCTGGAACTGGTTTCATCCCCACGTCGAGTGCGACCCCAGCAATGGATGGTGATTTTACTGAGAATGCAGCTGGTCCGCTTCAGGTGGATATTCCCCCCCAAGCTGTCAATCAAAACCAATAGCTGATGCTTGAAAGGGACCGGTCGAAGGTCGATCCCCTTCACCTGTCAGATTGTTTGAGAGGATAGGCGACCTGCCGTGGCGAGCGCCTCGCACGCGCGTCTGGAGGTATGTCGCTGAATGACGGCCTGAGTTGTTGCTCCGGCCGTCGGGATCTCGATAGACGGTCGCTGGGTCTCGTCATGTTCTCCGTCTCGGCGCCTAAGTTCTTTCACGGCCGGATGTCGATGATCGTCTTGCCTGTTCGCCGTTCAATCGGGTTGAATGCCGCAATGGCATTGTCGAGTGTTGAGACATTGCCGATGTTCGTCCTCAGGCGTCCATCACGTATCCGCTGGACGATCTCACGCAATTGGGCACGATCCGTCTCGACGACGAAGTCGATCGCCAAGCCATCGACCGGTCGCGCTTCGGCCGGACCAACGATGGAAATCAGCGTTCCTCCGGTTCGTACCAGCGCGGCTGAACGCTTCTGAATGTCGCCGCCGATGACATCAAGCACCAGATCGACACCGCGCACATCTTCCAGTCTATCGTTATCGAGGTCCAGAAATTCCTGCGCGCCAAAGTCGAGCGACTTCTGACGGTCATGAGCGCGGCCGGTACCGATGACATAGGCTCCGAATTCGCGGGCGAGCTGCGTCGCAATCGCACCGACCGCACCGGCGGCACCATGCACAATAACGCTTTGGCCTGCCTGGAGGCGGCCATGCTGAAACAGTCCTTGCCATGCCGTCAGACCCGAAATCGGCAGGCTTGCTCCGACTGTGAAGTCGACGTCACCCGGGAGCGGGGCAAGATTGCGTGCCTCGACAGCCGCATATTCCGCCAGAGTGCCGTCGCGATACCAGTCGGTAAGGCCGAATACCCGCTGCCCCACCGACAGACCGCTCGTGCCATAGCCGAGAGCGGTAATCACTCCGGCGAACTCATGGCCGGGAATCGACGGTGCCCGCTTGCGACCGACGCGATCGGTCCAGGTGGAGGGCCAGGTCAGTTCGGTCGGCACGAAGCCCGACGCGTGGACCTCAACGATGACGTCGTTAATCGCCGCCTGCGGCTCGGGCCGCACTTCGACGGTCATGCCTGCCGTTCCTTTGGCTTCATCAGTGGCTACGATCGCTTTCATGATCATGATCTCCTAATATTTGTTGCATAGACGCGGTTTTTCTTCTCGCGCTGGCAGTTACGGGTTCCTTGCCTCCCGATGGCACTTATTACGGCTTACGATGTGATGCTGACGGCATCTGCTTGGGTCTCTTTGGAGCTGCCTCATAACGGCAGTCCAACACCTCCCCGACCCTTATTGGCGCGGGGGCGGGGGGCGTTTCATTGTCAAAAGCTCGACCACATCTTGCAGATCATCTTCAGACGAGATGCCAAGAGTGAGCCATTTCCCGTCGACGTAGGTTTTGGCTTCGTCGTAGAGCTTGACCAGTTGCGGACGCCAGACATAACGCCGCTCCTCGAACCTCTCGCGTTCTGCTCGGCCCATCACCACGAGGGCTGAAAGGAGCCGGTATTCCGGCACCAAAGTGGTGAATGCCCGGGTCTTCTTGTAGCGCAGGGACCAACCCCGGTTCTTGCCGCCGTAGAGCCAGTCGGGCACGAAAACCCCCGGGTAGAATTCGTCGATCCAGTCGCGCAGCTTGGTCCAATGTCCGAATGCCTCGGGTCCGATCCATTCGTGGACAGCGGCGTCATCGGGAGGCCCGGATCTTTCGATCATCCTGTCGCCTTTCTGGGGAAGTTTAGCTGTATGTTGAATCATCTGAAACCTCTTGTTCATCTTCGGGCTGCGCCGACGGGTGGAGATGGCGATGCCAGGAACTCTGGGTCCTCAACATGCTCCTGGCGACAGCTGCCGGAGCGAGGGGTGGTCTCGATACCAACTGCCCGCGCGTGAGGGCGCTGCGAGCTGATCTTGGGTTTTCCGCAGGTGATCCACGGCGGTGAGGTCGAGAGAGGCGAGGCCCTTGTCCCTCGCTGACGACGCCTGGCTCCAGTCGAGGAACGCAGTGCCTTCAAGCGGGAGAAATTGCTGGGTCTTCAGCCCGATGGATTTGAGCGCAACTGACAGATAGGGCGTCAGAAAGTCCGGTTGGTTGGCTCGCTTGCCGGTGAAAAAGCCCCCAGACGTCACGCCGATGAACACCGGACGGTCCCGGAGCATTCCGACCTTGCCAGCAGGCGTTGACGTCATGGTGCGGCCGACGCGCAGAATTTGGTCGATCCATGCCTTGAGGACCGATGGAATGCTCAAGTTGTGCATGGGCGTCCCGATGACGATTGCATCCGCCGCCTCGACTTCCCGGATAAGCAATTCTGAAAGATCCAGGGAACCGACCGGCGGGGCGGCCAAAGTTGCCGGCGACGCCAACGCGGCAGCGTAAAGGGCCGTGGTCTGGGGGAGGGGTTCCGATCCCAAGTCACGCCTGGTGACGTCAGCGCCTGGCGCGACCTGAAGAAGCCTTTCGACGATCGCCGCCGAAAGCTGCCGGCTGTGCGACTGTTGACGCGGGCTGCTATCGATATGGAGAATGTTCATGGGATTGATCCAACAGCTTCATGAGGTTGCGATAATTGCGGACTCAGATCGCGCCGGCCGGAGCAACGGCGGGAAAGTCCTTGTCGGGATCGAAGACGTTGTTGAAGAAGTTCGTCAGTGAGTACATGGCTACCAGGGCGACGATCTCCATGACGTTCGCATCGGTGTAACCGGCATCGCGGACGGCTTTCAGATCGGCGTCGCTGACCTGCCCTCGGGTCACGATGACCTTGCGCGCAAACTGGACGGCAGCATCGCGCTTCGGATCGTTTGCATGCCCTTTTCGGGCGAGGATGATGTCGTCCGCCGGCAGTTTGGCCATATGTTCGGCGGTAAAGCTGTGAACCGTCAGGCAATAATTACAGCCGTTCACTTCGGAGACGGCAAGCCCGATGCTGTCGCGGGTCTTGACGTCTAGCGTTTTGCTCAGTGAGCCGAGCAGGGCAGCCCATGCGTTGAAAGCGATGGGGCTTTGCGCGAAGGCTGCCATCATGTTCGGGGTGAACCCGATGTTTTTGGTGAAAGCGTCGAGGGTCTGCTTGGATGCGGCCGGTATCTCTTCCGGCGTCAGAACGCGGGTTCTGGCCATGATAGTCTCCATGAATGTTGATCAGGTCGAGGGTTATGCGAAGGACAGGACGTCGGCGAGGGGAAGGCGCGGCTTTTGCGGCCAGTTGCCGGCCCGCTCCGGTCCCACGGTCAAGAGCATGACCGGGATCTCGTCTTCAGCCAGCCCGAATTCGCGATGCACGGCCTCTGCGTCAAAGCCGATCATCGGCGTCGAACCAAAGCCCAGCGAGCGAGCTGCATAGATGATCGCTGCGGTACCGAAGGTCGCCGAGCGTACCGCCTCGTCACGCTGTCGCTGGGGCTGATTGTCATAGAGGCTGCGCGCGGGAGCCTCCCATTCCGGCACCAGGTGCGCCGGCATGATCCCTGCTTCCACCACCGGCGCCAAACGAGCGGGCACGGTGCTGGCATCTGCAAACCGACCGACGATGATGAAGGTGACGGCGGCTTCGGTGATCGCCGGCTGGTTCCAGGCGATCGGACGCAGGCGGGCCTTTGCCTCCGGCGTCCGGACGGCGATAAAGCGCCAGTTCTGCAGGTGGAAGGAGGTGGGCGCCGAAGTGCCGATGCGCACCAGGTCCCGGATCTGGTCATCGCTCAGTGTGGCGGAAGTGTCGTAATATTTGGCGGCACTACGGCTCAGAATTGTTTCGATGACGGGGTTCGTCGGCGTCAATTCGTGGTGTGTGTTGCTGATGTAGTTCATTGGGTGGCTCCCTCATCAAGTGATTACGGAGCCGATATTACGGCCAGTGCTGATGATTTCGAGACTGGATTTCCTCAAACTGCTGCTCGAAAGGATCAACCATTCGAGCCCATCCTACGGAGCGCGTATCTAGCCCGATTGCGCGAGCCGGCGCCATTCCCCTGGCGTCATCCCCATTCTCTCGGCAAACACACGTCGGAACGCCGAGACGGACTGATAGCCGACCGTTTCGGCGATGGCCTCCGTGCTGATCCCCGACTTTTTCAGCTCGTTGGCCGCCAGGCTCATGCGCAAATCAGTCAACAGGTCGAGGGCCGAGCAACCGAGCCTGTCCTGGAAGTGGCGCATGAACGTGGCACGCGACATGCCGCACAGGTCCGCCAGACCGGGCAGTTTCCATGGCTTGGCCGGATCGGCGAGCATGGCCGTAATGGCCGGAGCCAGTCGCGGGTGGCCGGCGAGGGCCAGCAGGCCTGCGGGGGCCTTCTCGGATTCACTGGCCGCGCGTAACACCAGCGTGAACAGCGCTGAGGAAAGCGCATTGAGCACGGCGCGTCCTCCCGGCCGATCGCCTGCGGCCTCCATTCGCATCAGGCCCACGAGACTGGCCAATTGGTTGGTTGCGGATGCGGCACCGTCTTTGCCGTGGCCAGCTCGGGCAACGAGATTCAGCGGCAAATAGGTACGGATCAGTCGATCATGAGGAGGTGCGATGAAAAATCGGCCACATAAGAGGTCGAGCTGCTCACCGTTGCTGTCGTTCTCGCTCAGCATCCAACCGGCAGAAGCCTGCCGCTGCTGAGTGGGAACCGGCGTTTGTCCGCTACCGTCATGCAGCACATGCGCCGCGCCATGCGGTAGCAGCACGATATCACCGCTCCCCAACTCCCGCGTTGTCCTTGCCTCCGGATCTTCAAAAATGGCCCGGCCCCTGACGATGACGTGGTAGGGGATTTCGTTCGCAGCAGCTCGGTTCCACATAATCCGCCATGGCGCGCCGTAAGCGCAGCGGACCTCGAGCTGGCCGGTCACCGTAATGATTTGCAGAAGATGGCTTAGCCAGTCGAGTTCAGACATAGGACACGCAGATTCTTGTGTTCAAACTCCTATACTACTTCCACAGTGGATGTCAGCGGGGTGGCCCGCGCCACGCCACGGCTGATCTGCGCGCCGCAACGGTCGCGCCGGCTCGCCTGAAGGAACAGGTCCTTTCGTTCTGCGGCTGCCGAGGCCGTCAACACAGAAACAGGTGCTGCGGCGCGCTCACAGCCCGACCCTCATCCGTCGGTCCAGCTTCGTCTATGGCCCTTGTGGCCTTGCCATATATGTCGATTCCGACAATGACCCGAAACCGCTCGATGCTTGAGTTTCTTGTGAGAGGGCAGGCTCCGGCGAGATGTAGGGGGAACCAGTTGCCGAAGGTCTGTCACACTCGGTCGGAGAGAGCAGCTTGGCCGCTTCCAGAAGCAGACGTCCCCAGCGGCAAGGCAGGACCATTCGATTGCTCCCGCAAGTCCGCCGTTGCCTACCCGCAGGTTCCCACCTGAAAACCGACGCTGGTAGTGCAATGGAATGAGTTTCAGGAATACTCAGTCAACGACCGCCGACGAAGAAGTTACAACAATAGCGGTCGCAATTTCCTTGCCTTCACGGCGATAACTGTGCGCAACGCTAGAGTCGAAATATATGGCGTCCCCCCCATCCAGCACGGCCTCCTTGCCATCCACTTTGACTGTAAGCCGACCGCTGAGGACGTAGATGAACTCGGCGCTGCCATGTCGATGCGGCTCCGAGGGCGGCCCATCGACCGGGAACTCGGCGTAGAATGCCTCCATGCGGCGGCCAGAAGCGGGATAGTCGAGGCTTTCGAACAGATAGGGCGGGTGCTTTTCGCCCGGCCGGCTTGGAAGTTTGAGACGCTGTTCTTTTCGGACGATCGCGATGAGCGGCTCCTCCTTCTCGGCACTGAAGAAGTGATCGAGGCCGACGCCGAACACCATGGCGATCCGAAGCAGCGTGGGCAGCGTTGGAAACATCTGCCCGCGCTCGATCTTCGACAGCATCGCAGGCGAGAGCCCGGTGTGTTGGGCCAACTGCACCAGCCCCAGCTTCTTCCTCAGACGCAGCGCCTTGATACGGGGGCCGATCGCGTAGCGCTGCAACTCGTTAGACAGCGTGTCGGAGAGCACGTCGCAAACTCCTTTTCATGTCGAGAAACTATCACGAGCACACTTCTCTTCACAAGAGAATTATCATTCTTCTCACGAAAATTTGAGTAGAAAGAAAACTAGTTATCTCCATATGAAATACCGCGTGCATCTCGTACCGTCACACAGAGAGGAGAAATGCCATGAAAATGAAAGGCCTTTTACTGGCTGCGGCAATCGCCCTTTGCAGCAGCGTCAGCGCGTTTGGCGCGGAGAAGGACGTCGTCGACACCGCTTTGCAGGCGGGTCAATTCAAGACGCTAACCACCGCGCTCGAAGCGGCGGGCCTGGTCGCCACTCTCAAAGGCCCGGGTCCCTTCACGGTCTTTGCGCCGACCGATCAAGCCTTCGCCAAGTTGCCCGCTGGTACGGTCGAAACTCTTTTGAAGCCGGAGAACAGACAAAAGCTCACCGATATCCTCACCTACCACGTCGTTGCGGGGAAGGTGATGGCCGCGGATGTTGCGGGGATCGATGAAGCGAAGTCGGTGAATGGCAAAATGATCGACATCAAAGTCGACGGCTCCACGGTCAAGGTAGACGATGCCACCGTCATTGCTGCCGACGTTGCTGCCTCGAACGGGGTTATCCACGTCATCGACCAGGTGATGATGCCGCCTGAACACTGAGCCCTAGTCCGCGATCTGGAGAAGAACCATGAAGTTCATCAACATTTTCACGCTCGTCCTCGTGATCATCGGCGGCCTGAACTGGGGGCTGGTCGGACTATTTGGCTTCGACCTCGTGGCCGCCATCTTCGGGGCTGGCTCGGCGTTCGCCAGGATCATTTACATCCTGGTCGGGCTATCGGCGGGATGGCAGATCGTCCCCCTGTTTTCTGCAATGGGCTCCGGCGGGTTCGCTGCGAGCCAGAACCGATAGGGCCTTCGAAGGGAACCGCCTGTTTCGCCGGCGGTTCCCTCGATCGTTTGGCGGATGGATATGCATTCCCTCCTCGTGCTGGTCGCCTTCGAGGTCGCAAGCTTTACTGCGGCAGCTACCGGCGTGATGTTCAGACCAGGCGACTGGTACAAGCAGCTCGACAAGCCAAGGTGGCGCCCGCCCGACTGGCTGTTTGCACCGGTCTGGACAGTTCTTTATGCGTTGATCGGGCTCTCGGGCTGGCTCGTATGGCTTGAGGCGGGCATTGCCGATGGAGCACTGCCTCTCGGCATCTATGGAGTCCAGCTTCTGCTCAATGCCGCATGGTCGCCGATCTTTTTTGCACTTCACCGGCCGGGGCTGGCAGCGGTAGAGATCATCGTGCTTTGGGCTGCGATCCTGACGACGATAATCATGTTCTTCCCCGTGACTGCGGCCGCCGCCTTGCTGCTTTTGCCTTACCTCGCCTGGGTGAGCTTCGCGACGGCACTCAACCTTTCCATCTGGCGGCGGTACCGCCCGCAACTACGATCGCAGGGTGTCCGATGAGAGCCCGGTGGATCATCGTGAACGATCGAATGCAGCAAGGCTACCGGTACGCTCTCGTTGCGCCCATGGGCCGCGACTTTCATCCCGATTTCCGGCCAGACTTGACACCGGCCGAGATGCTCGCGCTCGGCGTGTTCGGTGGCAAGTACATGACCGATTGCCGGGAAGAATTTCCTAAGAGCTGGTTTGCAGAGGCCCGCCTGTCGTCGCTGCGAAAAGACCCGTCACTTAATTGGTTCGGTATCGACGCCAGCCAACCGCTCAGCGTCTGGCGAGCCAAGGGATGGATATACCCCGACGATCCGCGTGGCTGGTTCCAGTGGTACTGCCGCTACTACCACGGGCGTCGCATTCCTGGCGAGGACGAGAGACAAATCGCCCGTTGGAAAGCCATTCGCCGCCATATCTCGCAGGTTCGCCGGGCCTGCAGGCCTGGGGACTGCTGGTGCCGGCCGCGTCAGCGCCAGGCTCTGCTGCATTGGGCATATGACAGCCGTTCAATTTGACCCTTATGCCGCTGCTGTGCTGAAGCGGCGCCAATCGTCAGCCAGGGCATCAGATCGGAAATTCGTTTCGATCCAGAGGATGTGGCGGCGCGTGCCGGTGCGGGATCGAGGTCGCTCTCTCCGACTTGTCATTCCGGCGGCGCGAACTTGAACAGCGAAAACGAATCGTCGGTCCAACCCTGATGAAACCAGGGCGAATCCTGAATATGTGATGCCGTGATGTACATGGTGCCATCTGGTCCTTGAGCGAACGTATCAGGCCAGCGTAGTCGACTGTCCTGAAGCAGAGGGGTGACTTTCCCGTCCGGCCCAAGGATCTTCACGCCGTCGTTTTCCATAGTGCTTAGAAAGATGCGGTTCTTGTCGTCTATCCACAATCCGTCGGTCGGCTCGGTGTCGGCATACTTCTCGGGTTTCGCCGCAGATGGATCCTGGGATGCTTTCTGCAATGCCTCGGTTGAAATGCGATACATCGTATTTCCGGTGAGCGCTTTCCAATAGAGCGTCTTGCCATCCTTCGAAAGCGCAATGCTGTCGGCGTTGAACTGCGGTTGACGGCCGTCGGGTCGGCGAAGTGGTTCGCCATCGACATGGACGACCACTCCTTTTTCGAACTGGGTGGAGGGATCGTCACTCAGAACCCGCCACGCCTTTCCAGAGTTCAGGTCGAGAACAACCAAACCGCCCGGCGAGCCGGAATCGGTGAAATAGGCAAACGCCCCATCTGGAGCGATGCGCACATCGTTGAGGTAGCTAGCCGGACCGGCGACATCGGGTCCGACTGGGTAAACGCGTTTGACAGCGTTGGTCTTCAAGTCGATCTGCACCAGTTTCGGGCCGTCCTTGACCGTCTTTTCGCTGTTGGGCGCTGCCGGGTCGACGACCCACAGCGAACCTCTGCCATCGGCAACAACGCTTTGCACGGTGACGAAGTGATCCTTCGGAGAAAGTTCCGACATCTTAGCGTTTCGCCACGCATTCCACTCGTCGTTCGGATAGGGCCTGATTGAACCATCCGTCATCACTTCAGCAACGGAGACTGGAACGTCTTCAGACCAGCGGGGGAAGTTGACGAAGATCCTCCCATCCTCCGAAACGGTAACCCCTGTGACCTGATGCTCGAACATAGCGACCTTCTGCAATCGGTCATCGGTCTTTCCGGCGACAGGAGCTACCAGTTCCTTCGCCTTGTTTGTCAGCCTTTCTATGGTCTGGGCATGGGCGGGCGGCGCTGACAAAACGACAGCAGCAGCTGCGGCCGACAGAGAGCTCATTCGAAAGTATGTTTTGGGCATAGCTCCGCTCCGGATCGTTGCCGCCCTTGAACCTCGCCCGCGTTTGAAAGTTCCCGCGTCCGGAAAATGAAATCTCTCCCGATCGACGATCGCAGATCTCGACACTTTATTCCCCGCCGCATCTGCTTTTCTGCTTGAACGATCGAAACATCTCATTCGCGCCGTCAGGAGCTCAGCTTTTCCGTCTCCTGCATCAGAGGCTTTGATCGTTCGCTATCTGGCGCCAGGTAGCCCACCGGGCGGGCTTGATTGGTAGAAGTCCATTTCGAAGCCTGTAGGTATAACGGGTGCGCCTTCCTTCTTGGGCTTTTCGGCGATCATGGCTTCCGTGGTTGCCGGAAGGCCGACAAAAGAGACGCGTCCTGCAGAGCTGCGCGCACCACCTTTGCCGGATCGAAGGCGCCCTGAGCACTAGAGATTGCCGTATTCGCCGGTTCCAGCCATAGGAAACGTCAGTCATCTCGCGCACTTGTCGGCGACATCTCGCCGGCTTGAAAATTTCTCAACTCGGTTCTTGAATCCGGAAATCTGAAAACCAAATCGATTTTCGCCAGCCGCTGATGACGGGGCTGGCCTTTACTGGGAGCGCCGCTTTCGGCACTTGCGTACCCATGTTGCTTCAAGGAGGATATGGCTATGGCAACATCTCATGACTACACGCCCTCCGCTCGAGCATCGGCTTCGACCGCGTCTTCAATCTTCTTGAGAACGCTCAGCGGGCTCGCTCGATCAGCGAACGATATACGCCGTACTTGCGGCGCCCGGTAATATTACGGGTTGGGAAGGAGAGAGCGATGAAACCCGACATGTTCAAACGGCCGGTGTCTATCCTTGTCGGCCTTGGCTTTCCAGCTGAGGTCGGCGGTGTTATGGACGCGTATCGATACCTTTCAGAATGGCCTGCCTCGTTGAGGGATGCCGCACACTCAATCGCGCTGAAGGCTTGTGGCGCGGCATTGCGCGGCGAGGTGGAAGCGGAGACCGCGCGTGGCTTGTTCGCCGCCTTTGCCGAAAAGCACGATTTACTTGCGCCAAAGATGGGCCCCGGCGTTGCCGCCCACTTTCGGCGGGACAGAGATCCGCACGTCCGGTAAGCAGGCCAGACATGCACGAGATGTTGCGGCAGGCTGCCAGCGATGCGGTGGCAATGGGTCCGGCGATCTTGCTCCAAGGGTTGCATGTCGCGCACCCGCTAGACGTGGTCAACGCTTCTGCACTTTATCCTGACGACCGACGAACCATCCTCGCGGCGTGGATATCGGACGTCTACGCCGTCGGATCAAATCCGGCGTTACGTTACATGCCCGGCACAAGTAAACCGGTAACCGTAGATGAAATTGACTCAGCACTGACAGAGCTTGATCGACGTTTCGGCGCCTAGGTGCCCTCTTCTGGCAAGAATTCGGCGCTTTTCAGGGGAACGAACAGGTCACCGGTTGACACCTTTTTAAGAGCGGTAGTGCGAAAACGTTGACAAGCGCATGCGATGGAAGCCGAATGGCGTCATCCGTCCGGGTACGCGATTGAATGGACCGGGCAGACTCCAGGCCTTGAAAACACAGTTTCTCGCGGGACAGGTTCAAGTCGATTCGCTTCGCTCTTCAAGTGCCTGGCGTTGGTCACTCGCTAGCAGATCCCAAAGCATGCCATCATCTCACCAACTCAGATGATCGTTGTCATCGGGCATTTGTGGCAGGCAAGCTCTCCTTAAATGCCTGCGTGCCCTTCATCATTTCGGCAAGAAGATAGCTGCGGCTCGCCAGAGGATGATAGCTTATCGTTCTTGGCAGATTTTGCGCCGCTCAGCAGGAGCCCGGCAACCGACGCGATGATCATGACTGCGCCGACAAGTATGAGCGATGTTGGTCGTTCGCCGAGAAAAGCCCAGCCGAGGGCAACGGCGATGATCGGATTTACGAAGGTGTAGGTGGCGACCAGGGCAGGAGCAACCCGTTTTAGGAGCCATATGTAGGCGGAAAAGGCGATTACCGTGCCGATGAAGGTGAGGTAGGCCCAGCCCCCAAGTGAGACGGCGGAGATCTCCGTCCATTTCAGCGTTCCCAATTCGCCGGAGACTGCGCTGATGGCGAGCAATGCAACGCCGCCGGCGAGCAATTCGAGGCCTGCCAGGGCTGTCGAGGCAAATTCGGAGGAATAACGCTCCGACAGAATGGTACCGACTGCCCAAGACAAGGACGCTCCCAGCAGGAGAATCACGTCCACGGGATGCATCGTATTCCCGCCGGAAGTGACTTCCTGCCATGCAATGAGTGCGACACCCGCGACGCCGGGAACCAGAAGCGCACCGGCCACGCCGGTTGGGCGTTTCCCTCCCGGAATAAGGAACTGCAAAAGTGCGATCCAGAGCGGGATTGTTGCCAGCAGCAGTGCTGCCACACCTGAAGGAACCCGCTGTTGCGCTTCCGCCAGGACACCGTGACACCCGACAAAAAAGAGAAGTCCGCACATGATCGCAATGGAGCACATCTTGGTCGATGGCAGTGCCGCGCCTCGCATTCTCGCATAGCCGTACAGGATCGTGCCGCCGACAAGGCAGCGCGCGGACATCAGAAGAAACGGGGGCAGGGTTTGCAGCCCAAGCGCCAAAGCGAGATAGGTCGAACCCCAAATGAGATAAATCGCTGCAAACGCCGCAGCGATGGCGATGTATGGTCTTGAAAGTGTCATGGCCGACTATAACCTCTTAGAGGGTTATAAACACAACCAGGATCGGGATATTAGGTTCCATGAGCACGCGCATGAATTCCAAAGCGAAAGCGGGAGGCCCCAAAGAGGATCTGGCTATAAGCTTTGTGAACACAGCAGCTTGGCGCCTGCGCGCGGCTCGGGAAGAGCGGCTTCCGGACGCGCACGCATTTCTGCGCTGGATGGCCGCCAATGTGACTGGAGATAGCCAGCATCTTGAGGCAATCCGCGAACGCTGGCATCGCATTCCAGATGAGGCCGACAGCCTCTACGAGACGATCATCGCGCTGCGTGAGGCGATTTATGAAGTGCTCGTCGCGCGCTTGGCCAATCGTCCTGCGCCAGTCGCTGCGTTCGATTTTTTTAACGGACTTCTGGCTCGATCCGCTGATGGAATAAGACTTAAAGGGGAAGCGGGCGAAATCATCTGGAGTATCGATGGGGCCAGTGACATCGATCTGCTGAGACCCGTCATCACCTCGGCTGCGGCTCTCATGACGGGCCCGAAGGCGCATCGAGTGCGGCAATGCCAGGATGAGCGCGGCTGCGGATGGCTGTTCATCGACGAAAGCAGGGCTTTGAACAGACGGTGGTGTTCGATGGGAGACTGCGGAAATCGAGCGAAGGCGCGACGGCATTACTTGCGATCACGTGCTGATTAGCGCAACCAGGACCTCTTCCGGCTTTCATCCTACGTCGACCGCGCGTTCGACCAGATCCCTGAACTACGATGTGCAGCGCGTCCTGGGAACGCAGGAAGCGATCGGGATCTTTTTCATGGGAGAGGTCGGCGTTAAGGTACTCACCCCGTAAGATTGGAGAACGACGCGGCGTCAACCGGGGCCAGTTGCACTGCCATCTGAATTGACCCTCATCGTCGCCTCCTATTCGCGCGAAGAAGAGGACAGGTTGGACGGGAGGTCAGATCCTCACTTGTGAGGGCGCAGACCTCCCGTAGAGGTAAGGAGGATGGGACCGCACGCTTGAACAGGGGAGATTGAGGGGCACACTTCAATCGCGCGATCCCGACGTCTCAACCGACAGCATGTCCGTTTGTTCCCACCATCTTTGACCGGTGTTGGATTTTGGAGCATTTGCTGATGTAGTGGCGAGATGGCAAAGCCGCCAACGTCAAAACGCTCCTGCAGGATGACAAGCGCTCCGCCGACAAGCGCGCAAGCCGCGAGATCCTTCACAGCCAAAACTTCCCATCCGGCACGCATTGACTGTGGCTTGCGGTGCTGAAGCCAAAGCCGCCCAGAGGGCCGCAACCGGTTTCGAGGTGAAGTGGGATGGCTGCCCGATCCGTACACAGAGCCGAAGGGCATTCGCATTCAGACGCGCGGCGGCCACGATTGGAGGCACGGTTTCCCGCAGCTGCAGCGCGGCCACTGGGATCCTCGATGGCAAGGCCGTGATCGTCGACGAGCGAGGGCGCTCGGATTCTTAGCTGCTGCAACAATCGTTCGGCGGCGGCGCGTCCGTGATGATAGCTTTCGACCTTCTGTATCCGACGGTCACGACCTTAAGAACACTGAGCTTTCGACGCGCTGGCAGTTCTCGCTCAAGGCCGTTCCGCAGGCGCACACCCGCAAGATGTTATGATCGTCGGCGATCGGCGCCTCTTGGGCGGTGTGCCAGCACATCGTGTCCGTCCTCCGCGTTACCTTTCGATGATCATCTAGCCATTTTTAGTCTCCTCTGAACAAAAAAAGGCCGCCCTATCGGCGGCCCTGATCGCATCGTAGCCTCAGGCGACCTTCTGACCCTTGGCATTCGCCTGCGCCTGCGCAAGCTGTGTCAGCTTCTTGTCGGTCGCTTCTTCTTCGGCCAGGTTGGCCTTCAGCAATGGAACGGCGTCCTGCAGGCCGAGCTGGTTTGCCCAGGCGATCAACGTGCCGTAGCGCGCAATCTCATAGTGTTCGACGGCCTGCGCTGAGGAAATAAGGCCAGCATCGAGTGCTGGCGAGCCCTTGAACTCCTCCATGATTTCCTCGCCTTCGGCGATGATTCCTTGGATTGCCTCGCAGGTCTTGCCGCGTGCCGGCTTGCCCAGCAGCTCGAACACCTGCTCTAGGCGCTCAATCTGGCCCTGGGTCTCGTCGCGGTGCTGAATGAAGCCAGCTTTGCCCTCCTCGGATTGGGCTGCACGCGCCATTTTCGGCAGAGCCTTCAGGATCTGCTTTTCGGCGAAATAGATGTCCTTGAGAGTATCGATAAACAGGTCATCGAGGGTCTTCGCAGTTGCCATGAGGGCTCCTCCTGTTGAATGTGTTGATGGTGCTCGTCGCACGAAAGCCTGTCTCAACGCGGGCGATACGACAATGTTCCCGTCCGAAGGCGGACCGAAACGAGTTCGCCCGCGCATTCCACCTTGTTGTGGGGAGTGGACGGATCGCAGCTTCATCATGCTCTGGGTTTGGCGCTGAGACTTGAAGTCATTTCGTCCCTTCCTTCATCGAAGCCAGCAACTGTCCAGGGCGTCGCTACAGGAGGAGCGCTTGACGAGGTAGTTTATTGCCTGGGTTCGGAGATGATCTGACTATTGTGCGTAAAGCTAACTGCGCAACTGGAGGTCTGCGGGGCCGCCTCGGCGGCGCTAATCTTGCGCAGGATTTTTTTCTTTACCCTCCAAACCGGAAGGACTCCTGGAGTGAGCGCGCCTGCAAGCGCCGGGGCTCCTTCAAACGGGTGCACGATCTTGCCTCTCTTCCCGAATATTCTCATGGCATGGACTCCTTATCGGATGACCAACGTCGCCGTACCCTTGCAGTTCCGCTTGCCACGGACGCGCCGACAGCAGCATCGTCGTCTTCTCCATCGAGCACCTGTCTGGCACAACAAGAGGGCCCTCTACCGCAACGTTCGCTCCTGCCAGGAGACTCTCGAATGTTGGGATAGCGATGCTGTGCAGAACGGCCGGTCCGCGGTCGCGGAGTTCGGCTATCCTCCGCGGTCTTGGGCCGCTGACCGTCAGCCCTGATCACAGATAAAACATTTCGCAAGCCGCAGCGCCTTAGGTCGGCTGGTCGTCAGTTTGACTCTCGCCGGGGGGCCTTTCTCTGGTTGCCAGCGTAGCGGAAGCCGGCAGGCCTTTAGCATCGCGACTGCCACGCGTCCTCGCGGAATTGCTCGGTGTTGTCTGGGATCGGCGTGCTCGAGCGTATTGCAACACAGGCTCGCCATCGAGTCCGAGACCACAAGCCGCTATCGCGCCTCGTCGTCGGAAATTTCTTCCAGCGTAACACCGGCAAGCTCTTCATTCAGTTTGGCGATATCGCCAAGCGACAGGATTCCTGTGATCATCCCTTCATCACTGAACACCAGAAGCCGGCGCATCTGAAGCTCTGACATCCTGTCGGCCGCTTCGCGAAGTTCCGTACTTTCCAGGCAGCTTTCAATCCCACTTGTCATGATCGTCGAAATCGGGCAGCCGACATCGATGCTTTCCGCAACGGCACGCACGACGATATCCCTATCGGTCACGATGCCAACGACGTCGCCTTCAATGACAGGAATGATGCCGGTATCGATCTCGGACATGAGCCGGGCGACGTCTCGGATGCTCGCATCGGGCGCAACGGTAACTACCTGTCTTGTCATTACATCCTTCACCAGCATGCTCATCTCCTTTTTACACTCAAGCCAAACTTGCGCGCTGGCCTCGAGGTTCCACGAAGTTGCAGGTTCGATGCGCCAAGCCAGCCGGGCGCACGGTCGCGCGCTCGTTCCGGTTCAAGACGAGTTTGTTCCTGTGATCGGATTGCCGGCCTTCCTCGCCGTAGTCTCAGGCGCCACGTCAATGGCGGAATCCATGCCCTGCGTTGGGCTGCCAATCGTGGCTGACCGACGTGGCAGCAGCGAAGATGAGCGAAAGCTGTTCCTTTCAACTGCGATGCAACCGGGATCGAGCCTGTTGGTCCGGATGCGAGGAACAATGCGGTCGAAACGACGTTCCGTGCCAATCGAAAAGGAGACGCGTATGCCCGCCACCGATCTGTCGGCAAAGCCTGTCGAAGAGATTGCATCGCAGCTTTCGGCTATGAGCATCGAGGAGGTTTTCGCGATGATGCGCCAGCTGGAGATTGCCAGCGAGGAAGCGGACGTTGCCGGCCGCGACCAAGTTCTCTCGCGCATCGCGCTGGTTGAGGAGGAAATCGAACGCCGTTTTCCGGGACAGGTCCTCGCCCCTTATCGAGACTGGAAGAAAAACCATCCGCTCCTACAGATTTAATTGGGCGTTTCGGCAGCAACCACAGGAGGCTAGATTGAGCAGTTCTGACCGGACGACCGATCACAAGACGATTCGTGCCTGGGTCGAGGCGCGAAAAGGACGCCCCTCGGTTATCCGCACCAAAGGCAAGGGCGGGCTACTCCGTATCGACTTCGGCGAGAAGGAAGAATCCTTCGAGGAGATCGACTGGGACGAGTTCTTTCAGATTTTCGACGAAAACAAGCTGGAGTTTCTTTACCAGGAGGAGACGAAAGACGGCGAGATGAGCCGGTTTGCCAAATTCGTCGAGCGAAGCTAGGCCTGTTCTTTCATTCAACTGTGTGGTGAGTATGACAATCGACGATCAGCAAAGACAGATTGCCGAGCGGCTCGGCGTGTCGAACGAGTTTGACCCGGCCACAGAGGCACGCCGTCGCAGGCAATTTCTCGCCGATTATACCCGCGCGACATCCTCTCGGGCGTTGGTGCTCGGGATCAGCGGAGGCGTCGATTCCCTCACAGCGGGCCTGCTTGCCCAGCAAGCTGCAGCCGATCTTCGCGCGCATGGTTACCAAGCGTATTTCATTGCCGTGCGCCTTCCCTACGGCAGGCAAGCGGACGAAGATGATGCCCAAAGGTCACTTCAGGTGATCGCACCGGACCGGGTCGTAACCGTCGACATCAAGCCAGCTGCCGATGCCATGCTCGATGCCATCACGCGCGATGGGGCCGACCTCATGGTGCAAAGCCGGCTTGACTTCCACCTCGGAAATATCAAGGCCCGCCAGCGTATGATCGCACAATATGCGCTCGCCGGCACGACGCGCGGACTTGTCATCGGCACGGACCACGCGGCCGAAGCCGTCATGGGTTTTTTTACAAAATTTGGTGACGGGGCCGCGGACATTGTGCCGCTGGCCGGCCTGACGAAACGGCGCGTGCGGGCAATCGCTACCCATCTCGGTGCACCGGACGATCTGGTATTCAAGATTCCGACCGCTGACCTCGAGACCGATGCTCCGCTGCGACCAGACGAAGACGTCTATGGCGTGACCTACAGTGAGATTGATGATTTTCTCGAAGGCCAGCCCGTCTCAGAGGCCGCCTTCGAGACAATTCTTTCAACCTATCGTGCAAGCGAACACAAGCGCCAGCTTCCCCATTCGCCCGACTCGCTGTGAGGCCTGCGGCCAGCGGCAAGGCAGGACCTGTCGGCCCTGTCCCAGGCTGCTGGCGAAGGTGTGGGGCCAACCAGGCGCTGCCGGGAAGGTCTCATGATCTAGGAGCGAGCGAGGACACCGCTGCTCGCGCGTCGTCGATCGTCCGTAACGACGCGGACGATCCGCGTGGCTTTGGTCCGCTAGCGTACAGCCGTGCATCGTTCTTGCTCATGAAGCGTTTGGTGCTCACTAGCCCAGGAGCGCCTTTCAATGATTGACGATACGCCACGCCACCCGTCCACATCACTTGAGCGACGGAGGGAGGCGTTCGAAGAGATAGCTCGGGCTGCGCGAAACGCGCTTGACGAGGAGCGCAGTCGACGCAACGAGAAGAACGCCCGGCTGAAAGCGGGCCGGCAGCAGGCGCAAACGCAAAGCTCGAGACCGTGAGCATGCCGGCTGGAGATGGAGTGGAACCTCGACACGAGCACCCGCACTCGACGGGGTGGCAGGCGAGGGCATGCCGGACCAGAAGCAGAGGCGGCGCCCGCATGACGCGACGCCTGATCAAGAGAGCGGACAGCGTGGCCATCTTCTTTAAACGTACTTCTTTGGTCAGCGCGTTGGCGTGTCCACGTCTTCAACAGGAAACCTTCGCGGCTTACCCCGGCGCATCGCCACAAAAGGTGATATCTTGCGAACGACCGATTTGACCGGAGGCGTCCCGGGCGGGCCCGACGCGGATCTGCAAAAGCCTTCACGTCTGCCTGCCGCCTTCGTCGCCGATCGCCTTCTGGTCGCGATGGGGCAATGCGGACACGGCCTTGTCTATGTTGCATTGAGCGAAGGCGGGGCGCGCGCAATCGTTGATGCGGTCCGTTGTCTCGATCCACGGCTTGCCGCGATCCTTCTCCCACCCTGGGACTGCCTGCCCTTCGACCGTGTGCCGCCCTCACGCCAGTCGATGGGGCGCAGAATGGAGGCGCTGTGGCAGTGGGCCCATAGCGAAGGATCGAGATTGTTGGTGACCTCACTCGATGCAATGCTCCAGCGTGTACCGCCCGCCGCGGTCATAGCGGCCAATCGATGCCGGTTGCGGGTGGGCGAGCCATTGGAGCGCATCGCGTTCGAGCATTACCTGCAGACAACGGGCTACATCGAAGACAGTGTTGTCGATGATCATGGCGAATACAGTATTCGCGGTGACGTGATCGACATCTTTCCTGCCGGCGGCGATGCGCCGATCCGCATCTTGCTCTCCGCCAAGGGCGCGATCGCGGAATTGCGCATCTATGATGCGCTAACGCAAAGGACGCGGGAGACCCTGGATACGGTCTCGTTTGGACCAGCCTCCGAAGCGATTCTTTCTGGCGAGCTTTCTGATGGCCCTGACAGCGAGCAGCCGCCCTCGCAGGACATGGAACGGCACCTGTTGAGTCTCTACGGCAGCCTTCAGACCGTGTTCGAGGCGATCGGCGACGTACCGATGATATTTGCGTCTGGATCTGATGCGAGGGCCGAAAGTTATCACGCCATCATAGATGACGCCAGGCAAGCCCATCGCGCCTTACGCGGCGGTCTGCAGGTTGAAGGGCACTCCCTCTATCTCGACCGCAAGGAATGGCAGGCGGCAAGGCATGGACAGGCTTCGTTGGCTGTGGATTTTGCCGGCGGCGAGCCCGTGCCCATGTTTTACGAAAGCCCGCAGCCACGTCGAGCCTTTGCCGATTTTGTCAAATCCGCACTTGGCGAGCGCAGAAAGCTGGTGCTGGCGGGGCGGGGTGAGGTGTTCGATAACGTCTGCAAGCGCGTTGAACGGATGAGCAATGTCGGCGCCGAGCCCGTCTTTCGGTGGTCCTCCGTCAAGGACGCCGCACCAGGAGCGCTGCTGACGTTTTCGAGTGACTTGCATGAGGGTTTCTTCTGCGCGGCGCATAATCTCGTCGTCCTCGGGCTTGGCGATATCGTCGGTCCTCGCTCGGATGGGGGTACACAGCAGGCGCTTGCGGCGCCTGATCTGCAAATCGGCGACGCGGTCGTTCACGAGGATCATGGGATCGGGATCTTGCGCGATCTTGAAAGCCTTGAAATTGACGGAATGGTCCAGGACGCAGTCCGGCTCGAATATCATGATGGGGCATCGGTCCTCGTTCCGATGGAGGATTTCGACAAGATTTGGCGATATGGGGGAGAACCGGACGCCGCGCCGCTCGACCGTCTGCACACGGAGGCATGGGCGAAGCGCCGAAAGGCGATCTTGCGCGACATTGCCCTCGCCGCGCGTCACCTTCGCCGTCTTGCCAAGCAAAGACAGGAGACGAAAGCACGCCTGTTCGTGGCTCCGCGGTCCGCCTATCAGCGGTTCGTGGCTCGGTTTCCTTATTCATTGACCCGCGATCAATCCGAAGCAATCGAGGCCGTAATGGCCGATCTCGCCTCGGGCAGGCAGATGAGCAGGCTCGTCTGTGGCGATGTCGGCTTCGGAAAGACCGAAATCGCCCTGAGGGCTGCAGCGGCGGTTGCGCTTTGCGGTTCGCAGGTTGCCATCATTGCTCCGACGACCGTGCTGGCGCGCCAACATTTCCAAACGTTTGAGCGTCGTTTCGAGCAGACGGATATCCGCATAGCTTTGTTGTCAAGACTGGTGACGGCAAAAGAGGGAGCAAAAATCAAGGAGGGGCTTGCAGATGGGAAAATCGACATTGTGGTTGCGACCCAGGCGATCTTGGCGCGAGCTCTCTCCTTCGCGGATCTCGCTTTGGTCGTAATCGACGAAGAGCAGCGCCTTGGAACGCGCGCCAAACAAAAAATCAAAAATCTTTCGCCGGCTCTGCACCGGCTTACCATGTCGGCAACGCCCATTCCGCGAACGTTACAGGCAGCCATGGCCGGTCTGCAGGATGTCAGCCTGCTGAACACCTCTCCGGCGCGTCGCAGGCCCGTCAGGACGTTTCTTGTTCCCTTTGATCCGGCGGCCGTTCGCGCGGCGCTTCTGCGCGAATATCGGCGGGGTGGTCAAAGTTTCGTCATCGTTCCCCGCATCGAGGATATTGATCATCTGGCGAAGGTTCTGCGCGAGATCGTTCCCGAAATGTCGGTCCGAACCGCGCATGGCAAGATGCGGACAGCAGCCCTTGATGGAGCCGTTGTTGATTTTGCAGATGGTGACGGCGACATTCTTCTTTCGACGAACATCATTGAGAATGGCCTTGATGTTCCACGAGCCAATACGATCCTCATTTGGCAAGCCGATCGCTTCGGTCTGTCTCAGTTGCATCAGCTGCGTGGTCGCGTTGGTCGAGGCCAGATGCAGGCGTTTGCCTACTTACTGACCAAACCGGAGCGCGAGCTGCCGGAGGAGGCACGCCTTCGCCTGTCGGCACTCATTGATAACGACAGGCTTGGCGCCGGGATTTCGATCAGCCTGCAGGACCTCGACATCCGCGGCGGCGGCGACATCACCGGCGAGGATCAGGCCGGCCACATGAGGGCCATTGGCGTTGGCCTCTATCAAAAATTGTTTGAAGACGCGCTCGATGGGGGATCGAGGAGTTTGTCTCGCCGACCACGATCCGTCTCCACTGTGCTCGGTGAGACTGGATCGATACCTGCCAGTTACGTCTGCGATCCGACTCTGCGCCTCAACCTCTACATCCGGCTGGCAAAAGCGACATCTGCCGCGCAGATCGAAGAACTTGGAGAGGAATTTGAGGATCGTTTCGGCGAGTTGCCGCAGGACGTGCTGACCCTGCTGCGGATCGCAAGGCTCAAGATCATCGCTCGCGAGCGTGGCATCTATAAGCTTGAGGCAGGTCCGAGCGGCTTGGCGATCAGATTTGCCGCCGGGACCGGGCCGGGGATTGTCAAAAAGTTGGCGCAGGGCAAGGATGCCGTACTCCAGGGGGATCGTCTTGTCTTTGCGAGGACGACTGCAACAGAGGATCAACGAATTGCATTCTTCGAAGATCTGTTGGGTGTGATGCGTGCTCGATGATGTCTGAATTCGACAACAACGCGGGACTGCTCGGCTGGAGGTCGTGATATGGAGATTGCAACAGGTATCGGCTACGCAGCGTCGGTGTGCTCGGTAGCGAGCTTCGTGCCGCAAGCGATCAAGATCGCGCGCACCCGCGACACCGGGGCGATTTCGACGAGAATGTATATTCTGACCGTGACTGGTTTTGGGTTGTGGACCGTGTTTGGTCTGCTACGGGATGAGCTGCCGATCATTCTTGCGAACGCGGCCTGCCTTTGCCTTTCGGCCTTCATTCTCGCTGTCAAACTGCATTCGCAGTTGAAGCTTTGATTGTATCGAGTATGGCGATGGCCGAGCACCACGTGGTCTATCGACAGAAGGGGCGTTTTGCAGCATGGCCCGCCAATTACGGAGCGTGGATATGGGACCGCGAGGTGCTCGCAGTTTTTGCGGTCGGATCCAAGGGCAGTCAGGGAAAGCTGCACGCGCGCGACAAGAACCGTCCCTTTCCACCGCTCCAGGCTCGCAGTCTGGACGGCGGTTGCACTTGGACGATCGAAGCCTTCGACGCCGTCATCCCGGGTGGTGAAAGCCTTTCTGCAGACGAACACCTTTCCCCGCGTCTGAAGACAAGAACGCATTTTCAAGGCCTCGCCTTGCCACCCCCACCGAGCCCGGTGAATTTTCTGGATCCCGAGACGATTGTCATGGCAGCCCGCACGGGCCTCGGCGGTGATGCGATCAGCTGGTTTTACGTCAGCCGCAATCGCGGAAAACGGTGGGAAGGCCCCTATGCATTCAGCGGCCTGATGAAGGAGGGCATTGCCGCGCGCACTGACATCGTCGCCCTGTCGGCCGAGAGAGCTCTGTTCATGCTCACGCGTGCCAAGGCTGATGGAACAGAGGGTGAGACTTGCTGCGCGCAAACCTGCGATGGAGCAAGAAGCTTCCGAGTGATCGGAACCCCGGTCGGCAATCCCGACGGCTATGCCATCATGCCCGCCAGCGCCATGCTTGCCGATGGGAGTATTCTGACGGTCTTGCGATGCGGTCGCAGCGTAGACGATCCTGGCTGGCTCGAAGCCTATCGCTCACCGGACGGCGGCCACACATGGCATCGGACCGGCACAGTCGTTGACAGCACCGGCAGGGGCGGCAATCCGCCCAGTCTGACGATGTCTGCCGAGGGGCGTCTGTTCCTGGTCTACGGCGTCAGGGCCAGGCCCTTCGGCGTGCGCCTGAAGACCAGTGCGGATGGCGGAGAAACATGGTCTTCGGAGCAAATCATCCGCAGCGATGGACACCTTCCCGATCTAGGCTACGTCCGATCGATGCTGCGCTCAGACGGAAAGCTGGTTTGTGTCTATTATTTCAACGAGGCGGGAGAGCGTTACATCGCCGCATCGATTGTCGACACCAATGGGCTTGTATAGGAGGTCCGCGCGCCCGATCAGGCCAAGCGCTCGCCCGGCCCGGACCAGACGATGCCCGTTCTGCCACCTGTTGCAGGTGCGACCTGGTGCCACTCGACGTGAAAGCCGAGGCCTTCGAGGGCAGTCAGAACGTCAGCCCTGTGGGCCGTTTCCATGCCGCCGAGCGTCGCGTTTAAAGCGGTCAGTCCACCTTGCCTGTAGATTTCGATATATTGGTCGACGATGATCGGTGCTTCCATTTCATTCAACGCTCCCATTCGCTGTCAAAACACCCAGTGCGGACGCAAGTTCCCGATCTGGAGCGCTCCCATGGGCGTGATGTAGCGCACAAGGATGCACCCGATCTCGTCGCACCTGAGACGATGACGATCCTCTTGCGAGGATAAGCCGGAACCACGACCGTGACGCGTGCAGATCGATTTCTGTTTGCAGCCAGCGGGTCGCCCACGTCTCAGGCAACGCGACAAGCGCCGTTCTAGAGAACAGCTGATCGTCCCTCTACCTCGCCGAGAGATTTTGGTTCAGGAAGGCGGCTGCAACGTTGGCAGTTTTGGCCCGAGCGAGGGGCAGCCGCGCTTGGCCCCGGAGTGTCCTTCGACAACGGTCATTTGGCGTCTTCGGGCCGGAACAATGAGGTGGCATGTAGGTTAAGGGCTCGTGATCAACGCAACCCCCTGGAGAACCACATGCGCATGAAAATAATCGTCGCGTCCCTTTTCGCGATCGGCCTTGCCAGCCCGGCCCTGTCTCAGTCGAACCCTGCGCCGACCGGTGCAACGATTGACCGCAACACAAACGATGCTGGCGGCGGAGCGTCCGCTGACACCAAGAAGCCGATGGCCGCGGATCCCACCATGACCGGCAGCACGACGTCAAGCGGTTCAGTCAACGCAAACTGCAACGGCAACGAAGCCGCCAGCAGCACGGGCAGCGGCAACCTGCAGACCCAAGGCGGCAGCAGCAATGCAACGCCGATGGATGAAGCCTGCTCGGCACACAACAACTGATCAACAAGAGGCAAGAGGAACTCAGACATCCTCTTGCCTCCTCGCGCGATCGCGTCGTCTCAACGAAATTCACCTCGGAAAACGGCGGGCGGCGCCCATGAACAAAACGTCAAGGCCGGCCTCCAGAGCCACAAGAAAAGCCAGTGACATCTGCCGAAATGAAAAAAAGCCCCGCTGAGCCGCGCCGTTCAAGAGGGGCCGTCATCGCCTATCGGTCGGAATTTAGTGCATTGTCAGGGGCGATGGGAACGGCTGGCGCATGTCAATTTTTCGATCGTTTTTTCACACGCACCCGAGCCACGAAATTTCGCACCGTTGGCATGCGCTCCGGGGCAGGCACGCGAAGTCTTTGTACCTGCACGAAGAGGACGACGCGGGGCCGCAGGTGGCGACAGGATTTCAACCACGGGAGGAACCGATGCGCATTCTCATCGTCGAAGACGAGCCGATCATTGCCCTGGAGCTTGAACGAATTGTTCGGGAGGAGGGGCATCAGGTGGTCGGGCTGGCTGCAACGCTGGAACAGGCCCTTGCGCACGCTCATCGCACCGATGCGGCGCTCGTCGATGTTGGTCTTGCGGACGGAGCGAGCGGGGCTGTGCTGGCGCGTCGGCTGATCGATCGTTTCCAGATCAAGGTCATCTTCATCACCGGCGCGCCCGGCGCCATTGGCTCTGGCCTTGAAGGATCGCTCGATGTCATCGCAAAACCATTCACCGACGATGCCGTCCGTCGAAGCCTCGCCAGAGCTGTCGTGGTTCCTTGAACCACCAAGGTGACCATAATCACGCGCCGGCGGATACAAGAGGCATCATCAGCGTTACGATCATGGTAGCATCAATGGCGGAGGCCGAGACGCCCGTCACTTTGAGCTGAACGTCGAGAGAGGAAGGATGCGGATTCTAATCGTCGAAGACGAGGCACTCATTGCAATGGATCTCGAGGATATTCTGGTCCGCCTCGGTCACGAAGTCATCGGGCCCGCCCGAACGCGCGACGAGGCGGTCCATCTTGGTGATCAGGCGCAGATTGCCCTTGTCGATGTGCGCCTCGCCGATGGCCCGACCGGCCCCGAGATCGGCAGCATCCTATCGTCGACGTACGGGACGACCGTCGTCTTTACCACCGGCAACCCAGAGAGCGTAATGGACAGCAAGGCCGGCATCGGCGTTGTCACAAAGCCCTACACGCCGGAGGCGATCGTGGAAGCGCTGGATTATGCCATAGCGCAACGAACCGGTCGCGACGCAGTGCAGACGCGTTTCATGAAGCGCATTCCGGTCGCCCTCTAAGACCTGTGCGGCGGTAGGGCGCGAGGGAAGGGCGCCTCATCGTAAAAGTCGGTATGGATCTGCCAATACGCAGAGCCATCACAACCGGCGGCTTCCCGAGAAGCCGCCAGTTTCCTCATCACGCGTGCCTTAGACGCGGCCGGAGCGATACCGCTGGCGCTCAGCTTCGATCTGCTCGGACGTGTACGGTGGCGCAGCCTCGTCGAAGCGGCTCCAGCCCTGCTCCTGATAGCTCGCCCGGCGGGCGTTGTAGTCGACCGGTCGTGACCGGTGAAGAATGGCCTGTGCTTCGGCAACCCGGCTCTCGTCAACCCTTGCGGTTACGACTGAGCCGCCACGGCGGATGCCTTCAGCGTAGAAGTTCGCCTCGTCTTCCGGAACACCCTCCTTCATCATCGCACCGACGATGCCGCCAACAGCGCCGCCTGCAATCGCGCCTGCAGCTGCGCCGGCCGCTGTGGCGGCCAGCCAACCCGCTGCGACCACCGGGCCGACCCCGGGAATTGCCATCAGACCGAGGCCTGTCAGGAGACCGCCTGCGCCGCCCGCCACCGCACCGAGGCCCGCGCCAGTGCCGGCGCCTTCGGCGGCGTAGCTTCCTTGGCCCTCCACCTCGGGGCCGTTCATCTTGTTAGTGACGATGCTGATGTCATCGGAGGGAATTCCCGCATTTTCCAGTGCTCGGACGGCCGCACGGGCATCGTCATAGCTGTCATACAGTCCAGTAATCGTTCGCATCTTCGTCTCCTCGATCGTTGCAGAATCTATTACTTCGCCATCGTCACATTGCCCTGGAAGTCCAGGGAAACGCCGGCGTCCTTACCGTCCTTCTTGGCGCTTGCCCGCCACACGCCCTGATCATCGAGCTTGAGACCGGAAACATCGGTATAACCGGCAGCCTCGATCCGCGACTTCGCCTGGTCTTCGGTGAAACTGTTCTTGCCGGCAACAGGGGCACCGGGATTGTGTTCGGTGTTGACTGCCGGTGTGGTCTGTGACGTCGACGGTGTCTCGCTCTGGGCGAAAGCGGCTGTCGCCGAAAGCAGAAGCCCAAGGGAAAGTACAGCGATCTTTTGCATGGTTGTCTCCTTGTTTTGCCGGACACAAACATCGAAAAACACAAAATGTTCCTCACCTTAGAGCATTCGTTGCAAACGTCCTCGCCGATGCGCCCGGCCGTGCGGCGGCCTTGATCGTTGCGCAATCCAATGCAAAAGGTGGGAAATCGGACCGCAAAGCCCGCCAGTAGGATCGAAGCGGGGGCGAGGGGAGTGGAAACCCACCAGGTGCAACGCGCTGTTTGGCCAAGCGGCGGCGAGGAAGCCGCTCATCAGCACCGCGAGCGAGTGCCTTGAAGCGCAGGCGCAGATCAAGCGGGAGCGGTCATTGGCCGCAGCATCGGCTTGCGTTCAATCAATCTGAGTCCGATCTTGCAGGCGCTGGTCAAGCGATCATGCGATGGACCAGAGTACAGACCATGCGCCCAGCCGACCGGAAATGAACGAGCCGAACAGGAAGATGCTCTCGTCAGCGTCCGCCTGCTCTCCGGTCTCGACGGTTTGGTCGGTGAGGTTGGCCAGAAGTCGCAACTTGCGACCGGTCGAAACGTCCCACTCGACGATCAGGCCTCCCCCTGCGGATGAGCGATAGCGCCCGCCGCCGGTCATGCCCGTCACGAGCGGCACGATGCGCTGGTGGCGTAGGGAAATCAGGTCCCGGTAAAAGCTGAACCACTGTCTGCCTTGTTCCGTATCCACCTTCGCCCAGTCGAGCTTGGCAGAGATGAACGTGGTTTCTGCCGTCGGGTCCGGTAGATCGTCGGCATCGAAGCCGGGCAGGCGCGACAGTTCCTGGCGGCGCCCCGTCCTGACCTTCTCGTTGAGATCTTCATCGAAATCACAGAAATAGGGGAAGGGCTCCTCAGCGCCCCATTCTTCCCCCATGAAGATCATCGGCACTTGCGGACACAGCAGGTAGACGCAGGCAATAGCCTGAAGGGCGGCTGCTGCCCTTGCGCCGATACGGTCGCCGAGAGCGCGGTTGCCGATCTGGTCGTGATTTTGGATGAAGGAGATGAATGAGGAGGGCGGCAGATGTTTGCTGGGCGTTCCGCGTTGTTCGCCACGATAGGGCATGTGCTCGCCCTGAAACACAAATCCTTCCGCCAATGCTCGTCCAAGCTTGGCCGATCCATCTCCGTAATCGGCATAATAACCGAAGGTTTCGCCGGTCGCCGCGACATGCAGGGCATGATGGACGTCGTCGTTCCATTGCGCCGAGAAGAACTTGGGCTGGCCTTCGTCATCGCGTTCGAGAAGAGATGCATTATTATCTTCATTCTCGACGATCAGGTGGATCTTCCGCTCGCCGGCTGCCGACCTCACCCGCCGCGCCAGTTCGTGGAGCAGATGCTCCTTCGACCCATCCTTGATGGCATGCACTGCATCCAGGCGAAGGCCGTCAAATCTGAACTCGCTGATCCAGTAGAGGGCGTTTTGAATGACGAACTCCCGGATCAGCCGAGAGCCGTCCCCGTCATAGTTGACGGCATTGCCCCACGGCGTCTTATGATGGTCGGTGAAGAGCGGCGCCAAACGGGCAAGGTAGTTCCCGTCCGGACCAAAATGGTTATAGACGACGTCCAGGAACACACAGATGCCGCGAGCATGAGCTTCGTCAACCAGTCGCTTCAACTCTTCGGGACGCCCGTAGCTGCTGTCGGGCGCATAGGGCAGGACGCCGTCGTAGCCCCAGTTGCGGCGGCCGGGGAAATCGGCGACCGGCATGATTTGCAAAGCCGTGACGCCGAGTGCCTTCAAATGGTCGAGACGATCGATGGCAGCGACGAACGTTCCCTCCCGCGTGAATGCGCCAACATGCATTTCGTAGAAAACGAGATCTTCGAAGCAACGGCCTTTCCAGCCCGCTGCTTTCCACTGATAACCGTTGGGATCGACAACTTCGCTTGGACCATGCACATCGTGCGGCTGGTAACGGGAGGCCGGATCGGGAATGGAAAGACCACCGGGGAGGATGTAGAAATAGGTGCTTCCTGGCCGCACGCCGACAATTTCGCAGCGGTGCCAGCCCTCCTCGGATCGCATCATCTTTTTCGGTTGTCCTGCCTCGATCGCGACGGCGATTTCGGTCTCGAGGGGCGCCCACAGGCGAAATTCCACCGCGTTCGCTGAAATTCTTGGGCCAAAATCACATTCAGTCATGAGTAGCACCTTCGTTTGCCTGAGAACCACGAGAGTGCGGGCCGTCAGCACAAATTCAAAACCGTCGAGGGCGCGCGCCTGAGCCGTTGGATCGGCGGTCTCAAGAACGACGCTCCATCCATGAGCCGATTGCGGAAGCGAGAACGCGACATCGCCGTCATGCGGATTGAACAGGATCAATACGTCCTGCCACATGCCGTCGTCGCCGCTCGTCTGTTGCCGTTGCAATCTGAGGCCGATTGTCGTGCTGCCGGCGTCGGCCCACTGTTCCGCGGTCTGCTCTCCGCCGCCGGGATTGAGCCAGGAGACGAGCATGCCATCGCGCCAGTTGTCGCGCCGGAAGATTGCTTGTTCCTGGCGCATCGCAATCAAGCGCCGGGTAAAATCGCGCAGGGCTTCCGCACTTGCCGGCAGGCCGTCCCAGTGAAGCCAGCTGAGTTCAGTATCCTGGCAATAACCGTTGTTGTTTCCCATTTGGCTGCGGCCGAATTCGTCACCTGCAAGCAGCATCGGCGTGCCGTGCGAAAGAAGCAGCGTTGCAAGCAGGTTACGCTTCTGGCGCTCGCGCACGGCGTTGATGCCGTCGTCCTCCGTCGGTCCTTCCACGCCGTAATTGAGGCTGCGGTTGTCGTTGTGGCCGTCCTGATTGCCTTCCTGGTTAGCGTCATTATGTTTGTCGTTATAAGAAACGAGATCGTTCAGCGTGAAACCGTCATGGGCGGTGATGAAGTTGACACCAGCCCAGGGTCGTCGGCCGCGCAGGTCGTAAACATCGCCGGAGCCAAGAACGCGGGCGGCAAAATCCTGCGCCGTCCCGTCCTCATCCTTCCAATATTCGCGGACGGTATCGCGATATTTGTCGTTCCACTCGGCCCATCCTGGCGGAAAGCCACCCACCTGATAGCCACCGGGCCCGATATCCCAAGGCTCGCCGATCAACTTGACCTTCGACAGGGCGGGGTCCTGACCGACGGCATCAAAGAAACCACCACGCTGGTCGAAGCCTTGCGGCTCTCGCCCGAGGATCGTGCCGAGGTCGAAGCGGAAGCCATCGACATGCATCTCCTGCGCCCAATAGCGCAGTGAATCCGTGATCATCTGCAGGACCCGGGGGTGCGAAGTGTTGACTGTGTTGCCGGTCCCGGTGTCGTTGATGTAATAGCGTGGCTGGTCAGGCAGGGTGCGATAATAGGAAAAATTGTCGATGCCCTTGAAGCATAAGGTCGGACCGAGCTCGTTGCCTTCGGCCGTATGATTGTAGACGACATCAAGGATGACCTCGATACCGGCATCGTGGAAGGCTCTGACCATGTTGCGGAAACCGGCAATGCCCTTTGGTCCTAGATAACGGGCGGCCGGCGCAAAAAATCCGAGGCTGTTGTAGCCCCAATAGTTCCTGAGACCCTTTTCGAGGAGATGCGCGTCATCTGGAAACCAGTGGATCGGCAGCAGCTCGATCGATGTCACGCCAAGGCTCTTCACATAGTCGACGATTTCTTTCTGGCCAAGGCCCTCGAAGGTGCCTCGAAGCTCTTCCGGCACGGCAGGATGCAGTTGCGTAAACCCCTTGACATGTGTCTCGTAAAAGATCGTGCTGGCCCAGGCGATAGCTGGGCCCGAGTCATGTCCCCAGTCATACTCGAATGGATCCACGACCTTGCATTTGGGCATGGATGCCGCGCTGTCGCTTTCGTCGAAGGAAAGATCCTTGTCCTCGCTTTCCAGTTGATAGCCGAACTGTGCCTGTCCCCAGCGAACGTCACCGACAAGTTCTTTGGCATAGGGATCTAAGAGCAGCTTGTTGGGGTTGAAGCGATGACCTTTGTCCGGCTCGTAAGGCCCGTGCACGCGTAGTCCATAGAGGGTTCCCGGTTTTAAGCCGGGCACGTAGCCGTGCCAGATTTCATTTGTAAATTCTGGCAGAACAAGGCGCGCGACCTCAGTCTTTCCGTCGCCTGAAAAGATGCAGAGCTCAACGCGCTCCGCATGTGCGCTGAAGACGGCAAGATTTACACCCTCGCCGTCGTAAGTCGCCCCGAGACGGGTGTAGTCACCCGATAGAATTTTCAGCTCTGATTGTGTCATATCGTCCGCCTTGCCGTGATGCGGCCTCTAAATCTGCATTCCGACCAATAGTTCCCCTAATGTCCTGTTTCGTACCCGGGCCACCGCCTGATGGCGTCCTCTGATTTTAAGGATGCCCGTCCAGGAAGTTTCTCATGTGATCACGGTAGGAGGGCCAGCAACATCACCAGTCGTCCAAATCCATCGAGACCGCTGAGGGGCCGGCGGATGGCACAAGAGCCGAGGGCAGCGGCAGGGTCTTGCTCTACCCGATGGCCGATCCTGGCTTGGTTCTTCAATGCGTGGCCTACTCGGAGTTCCTTAATGGAACATTTCGTGCGTAGAGACCGTTGCTATGGCCGATACAACGGAGATCGTTGTCGACCAGATTCGTCGTGCGGAGGATGTATGCGCCAGACCAAGCCGTTCATTGTCGAGATCAAGCAGACCAGGAAATCCAAGGCGGGTGCTCAAAAGCCGTCGATCTGGGGCAATCTGGACCTCAATCAGTATCGGGATCTCGTGACCATGGCGCCGGCGAAAGACGTTGAGGCGTCTGCGAAGGCGACCCGCGACTAAACCAGATGTCGGTCGGGGCCGGCTCAAACAACCAGGGTTCCCTGCGATCCGCGCTTTCAGTCCTGCCGCTCACCCCAAGGAATGTTTTCCCTCTTCCGCCTCTTGTTGGCGAGGCGCAGGAAACGCGAAACGGTCTGCTTCATCGCAGAAGATCTCGCTCTTTTGACCGATGATGCGGCCCCGATTGCCGGCAAAGTGCCTTTTGCGCAAAAAAGCAAGGAGCGCCTTGTTTCCCTGCCAGGTTGGACGGCATCCTTCACAGGTGAGATATGGCTTGCTGCCAATGCAGCAAGGTCGGGCCGTCAGGTTTCGGCTTCTGATCGGCCTTTCTCGGTGCGAAGACAATCGCGCTGTCGGCATCCAGCACCCAACGCCGTTGCATATCGACAGACCGCCTGCCGCTTCCGCCATAGGCAAAATCCTCGCTTGACCATTCGGCAGTCCATTGACAGCCCGCAGGCGGTGCAAGGAGCGGGTCGGCGAGGCTGAGGATCGGAAGATGTTTGCCCAAGTTGACAAACAACAGGCGTTCGTCCTTCGCATCGTCGGCGAAATACCGCAGAAGAAGCGCCGAACGACCAAGAACGCTTCCGTCCACCGATACACGCGGGCAACTTGCCGACGCTTGTGCGAATACGCGCGTCTGTCGCCGCAACAAAAGCAAATCGCGATGAAGTGCAACAAGGTCGCTGTTGCGATCACGTTCGCTCCAATCCAGTTTGGAAGCTTCGAAAGTGGAAGGCTCTGCCGGGTTAGGCATGATGTCGGCGAAGATCTCGTCCTTAAGGTTTGGAAACTGGCGCAGGAAATCAAGCCGTCCGTTGCGCACGCATGTTTCCAGTTCACCCGCTCGATCCGCGAAATAGAAGAACGGGCTCGATGAGCCGAATTCCTGTCCCTGAAACAGCATCGGTGTCTGCGGACCGAGAAGCAGGAGTGCGGTCATTGCCCGCATGCGTGCCGGTGATGCGATCCGTCCAAGGCGCTGGCCAGTCCCCGAATTTGCGATCTGGTCGTGGTTCTGCAGAAAATGGATAAAACGGAAGGCCTGCAGATCGAGACCCGGCCGCCCCCGGGTTGCATCCTGCCAATCGTAGCGTTGCCCCTGGAACAGATAGCCATACTTTGCCGCCGACACGAACTCCTGCGCCGTTCCGCTATGGTCGTGATAATAGGCATCGTTGCGGCCCGTCAAAGCGACAGTGGCGGAATGATGGAAGTCGTCGTTCCACACCGTATCGAGCCCGAAGCCGCCTTTGCCCGGAGCTCTGATCAGCCGGCTGTCCTGAGGCTCGTTTTCGGCGACGAGGTAGATCGATCTTCCCTTGGCTGCCGCCCGCGCCTTGCGCGCGATGACCGCCACGATATGGTCGTCACTGCTATCGAAGAGTGCTTGGGTGGCATCGATCCTTAACCCGTCGAAGTGATACTCCTCGATCCAGTATGCGCCATTGTCTGCAATGAAGCTGCGAACGCCGGCGCACATTTCGCCGTCGAAGTTGAGGGATTTGCCCCACTCGTTTTCATAGCGGTCGGTGAAATAGTGAGGCGTGAATCGTGCGAACTGCTCGCCTGCACCGAAGTGATTATAAACCACGTCGAGAATGACGCCGATCCCCAGCCGATGCGCCTCATCAACGAAGGCCTTGAGTTCATCGGCAGCACCGTAAAGTCTGGTCGGCGCGTAGGGCAGGACGCCGTCGTAGCCCCACCCGAAGTCACCACAAAATTCGTTAACTGGCATCAGCTCCAGACACGTGATGCCAAGCTCCTTCAAGAGCGGCAGTTTGCCTGCAGCGGCCGAGTAGGTGCCTTTCGGCGTGAAGGTGCCGATATGCATCTCGTAGAGGACTTGGCCGTCGGGTTCGACGCCTTCCCAGCCGTCGTCTCGCCAGGTGTAGCCGTCAGGGTCGATCACCATGGACCAGCCGGCCGGGCCGTCCGGTTGAAATCGTGATGCGGGATCTGCCAGCAGGTCCCTGTCCTCGCCGAGGCGAAATCGGTAAAGCTGGCCAGGGCACACGTCCCTCAGATCGAGGCGAAAATAGCCCGCCTCGTCGGTCCGCATCGGATATTCGTCTCCGCTTTCGAGGACAAGGTGGACCTGTGCGTGTGCAGGTGCCCAAACTCGGAAGGAGACACCGTCGGGGAGACATTCGCTTCCGACGCAATAACGCCGTTCGAAACCCGTTCGAAAATCGCCTGTCTCAATTACTGACCCTGACATGGCTGTCCTCATGGCCCCGACGCGGTGGATGAAAACACCGGTCTCAAGATTTTGTTCCGTCGCGACCTGCGACCTCCGCCAACACCGCGAAGGCTTCATAGGGACGCAGGCTCATCGTCGTTTTCAGCGCGTCAACCGGATCGTAGTTGCTGATGAGGCATCGGCCCGTGGCGAGCAGTTCATGGGGGAGATCGAACGTAATGGTCCGGGCCGAGAAATTTGACAGCACAGTCAACCGCTGGGTGTCCAACGTGCGGGTATAGGCCAGAACATCCGGATGCTGATCGAGATATGATTGGAAGCGACCGTAGATGATGACGGGATATGCCTTGCGCAGCGAGATCAGCTTGCGGTAGTGGTTCCAGATCGAGTGCTCGTCGGACATTGCCGCTTCGGCATTGATCGTGGCGTAATTCTTGTTGACCTCGATCCATGGAATGCCCGTGGTGAAGCCTGCATTGGCACCGCTTGTCCACTGCATTGGCGTTCTGGCATTGTCTCGGCCATTTTCGTTTGCACCCTTGATGAAGTCTTCTGGCGATAGTCCGGCTTCGAGGTGAAGTCGATGCATATTGAGCGTTTCGATGTCGCGATATTGTTCAATCTTGGTGAATGGCGCATTCGTCATGCCGATCTCCTCGCCCTGGTAGATGAAAGGCGTGCCCTTCAGAAGGTGTAGGACGGTGGCGAGCATCTTTGCCGACTCGACCGGATAGCCCTTGACGTCGCCATATTTCGAGACGGCGCGGGGAAGATCGTGATTGCCCCAGAACAGGGCATTCCATCCATCGTCGGCAAGCGCATATTGCCACTTGCTGAGGACCGATTTGAGCTTGATCAGGTCGAACGGTCGCGAGCGCCATTTCCCGTAAATCTCATCCCATTGCTGGGTCACGTGCTCGAACTGGAAGATCATCGACAGTTCTTCTCGATCCCGTCCGGAATAGAGCAGCGCCGAGCCCGGTGTTGCGCTCCACGTCTCGCCGACGGTCAGGACGTCTCGGCTGCCGAAGGTCGCCCGGTTCATCTCATGAAGATAGGCATGCAGATGCGGCCCGTCCGTCACAATGGCCTGGTCCACCTGTTTGCCGATATAGTCGATGACGTCCATGCGAAAGCCGGCGATCCCGCGTTCCAGCCACCAGTTCATCATCTGGTAGATCGCGCCGCGGACGTTCGGATTTTCCCAATTGAGGTCGGGCTGCCGGCGCGAGAACAGGTGGAGATAATATTCGCCCGTGGTCTCGTCGAGCGTCCAGGCGGACCCGCCGAAGGAGGACGTCAGGTTATTTGGTGGCCCGCCGTCGTCGGCGGGCTTGCGCCAGATGTAATAGTCGCGAAACGGGCTTTGCTTGGACGCGCGCGATTGGACGAACCAAGGATGCTCATCGGACGTGTGATTGACCACGAGGTCGAGGATGACGCCGATGTTTCTGAGACGCGCTTGAGCGAGAAGTTCGTCGAAATCCGCCAGTGTCCCGAATTCCGGTGCGACGGCCTGGTAATCGGAAATGTCATAGCCATTGTCGTCCATCGGCGACGCGTAGATCGGCGAAAGCCAGATGAGCTCTATGCCAAGGGCCTTGAGATATTCGAGCTTTGAGGTGATGCCTGGCAGGTCGCCGACGCCGTCGCCATTGCTGTCTGCGAAGCTGCGGGGATAGACCTGATATACGGTAGCCTTGTGCCACCACGCCGTCCGGATTGTCGATCGCAATTCCATCAGACTTTCCTCCGTTACGTTCAAGAAGGGCCGGCCGCCTCGTGCCTCGTCGTGTTGTGGGTGGGGAACGCCCGTCGGCCCTCCCCGTTCCGCGCAAGTCCTAGGGCACAAGGCAAAGAACGCTCGTCGCCCGCTCGCCCCCGATGCCGTGTCCCAGACGCACGATCCGCGGTAAAATCATTCACGAGTGTCGGTTTTTGGGAACTGCGCTGGCCGCAACGGACCGTCGAAACGTCGGTCAGTGCCAGCGCCCCATCTTGCGTGGCAATTTGGAAACAAAAGCCGCTCCAGGCGTTTCATGCGCGGGTGATAACACCAGCTACGGAGAGGAGACGATGAGCCGCAATCAGCGAAAATACGTGCAGGTTCCGGAGGGATCCGCAATATCGCTGCGTGGACGGTGTTTGGGTCCCTTGTGCTGTTGATATATGGCGCGTCGCCGTCGTGGTATGGTGGCCACGATGATCCGATTGAAACGGCCCTCACCATGGTCGGCCCTCGGGGGGACCAAGAGGCTACGCCGGAACAGACGCCGGCAAGCCGCGTTCCGCCAGCAGGACGCGTTGTCCCTTATCCCGGAGGTAGCCCGTGGTCGTTCGCACATTCACGATAGCCGATGCAATATTCGAACGATCGCCAGGGCAGGATGGTGACATCTTCGCGGGCAATCTGCTTGACCAGCGAGATAATGGTCCCGTCACGATCGGCTACGGGCGTTACGGGCCCAACGCCGTCCTTGAGCAGATGATTGCCGTTCACGATACGATGATCGTCATCCAGGGGCGACTGTCGATATGGACGGAGCGTGCCGCATTCACGGCAGGGCCCGGCGACATCGTCAGCATGCAAAGCGGCGACAAGGTAACAATCAGAGCGCATGATGAAGGCTGCGTGACGGCTTATGTTACCTATCCTCATTGGCAGGAAGCGGAATGAGAGGATCCCATCTTCCGTGCTATCTCGATCATTTCGTGGATTGGGAACAATGCCCGGGATCGGGCGTTCGCCTCGACCCAATCAAGGAGAACGTCAATGGTTCAACATACTCGGGAGGGGTCTATCTCCAACTCGGACAGCGCTACGAGTTCGCGTTCTGGTAAACGGGGGGAACTGACAGACCGGATTCGCAACCGCGCACGCGAGATCTGGCTTGCGCACGGACGCCCGGATGGCCGGGCGGACGAACATTGGCTGCAGGCCGAGCACGAAATCCTGCACGAGCAGGATGAACTGGAGGGGAATGATGTGCCCAAGCTCGACGCGCTTCGAGAGGCCGCGCGCGAGCATGCCGACAGCTTCATCGTAAAAAGCGATCTTGAAGACGCCGATCAACGCGAGGCGACGCCCGGCGTGCGGGAGCAGCCTTGAACAACCGATTTCAGTCGCCTGGTGCGTAGCTGTTTCACGACCATGAGAAACACGTTCCGCAGTGGCTTCAACCGTCGCAAGCGGCATGTTCTTGTGGCCGACGAGACGTACGCGTCGGATCATTCAATCAGGAAGCAGAGGTTCATGTGAGGGAGGTTTGGCGTCGTCCGATCCATTAAAAGAGCACATTGCTTGTGGCGATGGACGAACGACGAGAGATCGCCGCGCAGTTCGATCTCAGATGGGAAGCGCGACGAGCCTAATTGACCGACAGGTCCGATTTCGCAGGGACATTGGCTGAGATCGGCCTATCGTCGCTGCAACTCGTTTGCGACGCCTTTTGGTCAGCAACATCTGCTTGGCGATGGAAGCCCAGCTACCGCTTGCATGATCGAGCCGATCGCGTAGGCTTGGTAGATGCGCGAATACTGATGGGGGCGTGGGGTGTTTCAGGCATTCGACAAGAACGGCGGACAGCCGCTCACCCCGGCTGACGTCGAGATGCTTCAGGGCTTGATCAGCGAATATTGCCAGACGCGTAACCTGCAGCTTGCGAGCCCGCAGGCGAATGAGGCGGCGCGTGACCTGGTGAAATGGTTTCAAATCGGTGTCACCGATCCGGAAAGGCTTAGAGAACTGATCAATTCGACCTGAGCCGGCGGCACAGCCCTCCCGCGTCCGGTTGCTTCGCCCTGCCTTGCCTGAGGCGCCGATCCGGCAACCTTTCGAAGCGAGGTAAGGAGACCGAAATTCTGCAAATGAAAACGCCCCTATGGAACCCTTGGCGAATGCCCGACGAGGACGAGCAACCTTCTTGCAGGGCCGCGGGAACATCTAGATCAGACCGAAGTTTGTTGAAAGGGCGCGGCGGCCATGTCTCCTCTCGACGTGTCACGAGAGATGTCGCGTCTCCTGCACGACGCCCTCGATCTTGGCGGATCGGGGGCGTTGCATGAACGGGTCGACCCGGGAGCCCGGACAACGCCTTTCAATCGTAATCTTGTCGAGAAAACCGAGGCTGGCATGATGATCGATCGAAAGTCAGCGATCCGTGTCCGTGACTACTCCGCATTGACGAGAGGCGAGGGCTCTGTCCCCGATCGCCGACGCCTCGGCAGAGGAGGTCACGTTTTGAGCTCAGCTTCGAGCCAATCGTCGAAGTCCGCTTTCTGCGGCGACTCGACAAGCTCTCCACCCGACGAAGCGAACGGAACTTCCGCAATACGAGGGAACCTGATGGCGCCACCGCGGTCGGTCATCTGCGATTGGAACGCGACGACGGTATCTTCAAGTCATGGGCGCTCGCGAGGGGCCCGTCTTCGATCGGGTCGGCAAAAGAATGGCTGTGGAGGTAGAAGAGCCATCCGTTGGACTATGGCGACTTCGAAGGCGGAGGAGCACACGAGCGTGGCGGTGTCCATACTGATCCGTGTCTAGCCGCCTGCGCCGGGCGGCGCGTCATTCATCAGGTGTTCCTCGTATTGCACGGTCTGCGCCTGGTCGACGTCAACCGAGGCTCCGACCGGCGAAGCGAGCCGCACGCCAGGGCCGCCGGCGCCAGAATAGCTGCCGTCAATCAAACGGACGCCGGCCGCTTCAAGGGCGCCTACGACTGCCGCAACGTCATTCTTCATGTCTTCGGCAGGGCCATCGCTCGCTTCCATCCGCTGCAGCATTTGAACCGAAATATTGGCCGCCGCGGCCAACTCCGCCTGGGTGAGATCTGCAAGTGCACGCGCCGCCGTGAGCTGTCTTCCGATAATCATGACGATCCTAAGTACGACGTTTCCCAACTGTCGATATGCATTGGGGCGTGAGCTAAAAGGGTCATGCCACATTCGATGCAACGGACGAGAAGCAATCCGTGGGGTGAATTATGATGTTTCACCAAAGCCACCGCAGGGCGCCCGTCGGCATCACCAGCCGGCGGGCTTGCTGATTGGGGTTTTACTTCGCTGCGTTGGCAACGCGATGGCCTGCATTTTGGGTGGCATTGACGGTGTTTGCCGTATCCTGGCCCATGCCGCGGATCGTATTGCCGCATGATGAAAGGGTGAGCGTCAAGAGGAAGGTTACTGCGATTGCGGAAGCGATCTTCATTGGAAGTCCCCGGTTGATCGAACGAGGCCATAACACTTTAAAGACTTCACAGTTCCAATGAATCGATGCAAGCGCGATGGGCCCATCGAAGCCCTCGCCCCGGCCTGCGCCGCAGGGGGGACCAATTATCGGACGGGACGCTGGCAAGGTGAAAAAGTCCCTGACGATCGAGGAAATGAATGAAATTGCTGCCGAAGGCTGGAGCCACGAGGCGTGAAAAATCGCCGTTGATACCAATCGTATTGCGAGCTTTAGGAGATCAGCAGGACTCTGCGGCAGGTCGGCGACGCCCGCCTGACCGATCGAACGGGCTGCCTCACCCAAGGTCCGCCCGGTTTTCATGCAGCGGCCAGTAGCGGTCGGACATATAATCGGCCGGCAAGGGCGACAGCTGCGACAAAGCCTGGACTGCAAATTCAATCTGCAGCTTGAAGAACTTCAGCGATGGCGGGATGGCGTGACCCGTTACCCTTTGGCGTGATTCATAGCGTTCGATGCCTGCCTGCCGCAAACGCCGCTGCCCCTCTCCGCGAAGTTTTAAGACCGCGTCGCTCGCACAATCTTGCGCGGCCGGACAATGAAGCCCACCCTCGATGACCCTGAACAAATCGCACGCCCTCATCGTTTCACCCGGATTTCTCACTTCGCGCCTTTCGCGATTCGCTTCAAGACGAGCGGCTAAGCCTGACGAAAAACGCCGCCAGTGTGACAAAGCCATGACATTAGGGAGAGGGAGGCTGCGGAACCAACCGGCGCAGGCGCTGCCCGAAGGTCGATCCGCGCGAATATCGGGATGTTGGACGTGCCTGTGTCGCTGTGATCGCCGAGGACGGTCGAGAGAGCCGTAGCTTTTCGAGAACCATTGTGGATAGAGGATGCATCTGGAACAAGACGAGCCCACGACGATTTTCCTCCTGCCAACCAAAAAGGAAAACCGTCATGCGCAGGCTCGTCGCATTAACGTTGATTGTTCTGGCCGGCTTCGGCACCGCCCCCGGCTTTTGCCAGTCTTTTGGGGACATGGACTCCAGCGGTCGTTTCGGGGGTATGCCGCCTGGGACCGATCGCTACCGTCAGGACTACGACCAAGGGGGCATCTCGATCCCGCTCGACCCCGTCGAAACCGGAAGCGTTACAGCGATCCACCGCACCGAGCGCTCATGCCCGCGACCTGACACGCGTGAGTGGCGCGCACAAATGCGCAATGGCACCTTGAGAGCGGAGTGCCGTTAAGCGAGCAGGGGGTTACCTGCGGTCGGACGCGAAGGTCCTTGATTTCAGGACGGAGCCGCAGCTATCTGCGCGCGCCTGACGGAACTCCGACCTTGCGAGGCGCCGTCGCTGACGGTCGAAAATCGGAATCTCATAATCTCCCCGTCGGTCCCTTTAGCTCTTCGACACGCCAGTTTCAGGCGCTTTCGTCGAAGCATATCTCCGTTACGCAATCGCGGAACAATCAAGAGCCTGCGCCATTACGCCGCCAGTGCACAATGGAGCTTGCAATGACTGAAACGACGACAACGGAGCGCAAGCGCACAATGCGGGGCCGTCCCTATTCCCTGGAAGAGTTCGAACGAAAATATAAGCTTGATCGTGAAAGCGCCAAGAACATCTACGAGCGCTTCGGACCGTCCTCGGTCGAACTCGACCTGTTGATGGCGGCCAAGAAGCGAACGCCTTCCATTCACGCGATCACGGAAGATCTAGGTTTCTGAAGAGGCGCCTGCGATTTAGATCTAGCGCGCGAGGAGGAGCGGAAGTGCTTGTTGGAAACGCCTGACCGGTTGCCACATCGTCGTGAGTGCCGACTGCGGCGCAAGGCAAACCGACATCTTTTGGACACGAACGAGAGGGTTCGGTTCAATATCCACTCGCCGGGCGGCGACTGTTGCGCCACTCTTCCGTCGAGCTGGATTCGGTGAACCTTTGACATTGCCAGCAACGACCCTTCGCGCTGAAAGACGCTCATGTTGCCGCCGCCGAACGCCGCTTGAGAAGCGCGGCCCGTATCAGTTCATTCTTGGTCGGTTCGCGCGCGCCTTCCGGCCGTTCAGGCACTGTGGCTGGCGGCGCGTCCGCGGTGAGCGACTGCTTCATCTCCAGAAAACGTCGTTGCGCTTCCAGCCGGTCCTTATCGGAAACCGGCTCAACCGGCGCGCCGGCCAAATCGTGGCGCATGGCGCCTGGCTGGGCGCTCGCAAAGTAATACCGTTTCAGCCTCACATAAACTGCGGTCGCGCGCCTCAACTTTGTCAGCCCGACTTCGGGCTTGAGAAGCGGGCGCATCTCATTGAAGATTCCCAGCGCGAAAGGACGGATTGGGTCGCCTGGCTGGCGCGGCAAGACGTCGATCGGATGCACGAGCAGCGCGTTGATCGCGCCGGCCTTTTGAACATCGCGTTGCGTCGCCCTGACCGGTCCCCGGCTTTCTGTCCAAAGATCCATCATTTTCCCCTCCGAAGATTGCATGAACCGTCCGACTGTCACATGATCATGACGATCGAGTGAATGACCTTGGCTATCTGCTACGAAGATCGACCGTCATGGCTGAAGCCACGAGCCGACCCTGGAAATGGAACAATATTCCGGCGGCGGACGGCCGATCAAGCTGCGGGGCGAGATTGCTACTCGCATAGCCATGATGGCGGCTGCATCGGTTTTGGCGAGGCCGCTCACACAGGCATATACTCGAACTGCGGCCGCCGGTTCAATGCGGAACGACAAAGAACACCCACCAGGCGATTCGGCATCCGGCCAGCATTTTGCGGTTAGGGGTGTCAGCGACGGCAATCGCTCTCAGAAGTTCATCTGAGGAGCGTAAAAGAAGCGCACCACGTCTTCGTTGGGAAAGAGGCATAGGTGATAGAAGCCGTCCATCGACATCATCGCTTTCGATTGAGGAACGGAGAACAGATGCCCGTGCGTTGCCAGCCGATGATCTCCTGGCTTGAGCGCAATTTCATAGTTGGCACCGTCGATCTTGACATCCTGCGACGGGATTGGCTGGCAATCGCCAGATTCGCCGTCGCCGTTGCAACAGAAAGCAGAATACTGGAAACCGGACGGCGCTTGGTGTGCGTAGGCAACGCCGGCGAGGCCCGCCAGGATGACCGCATAGACTATTCGCTCCATCATTGCCTCCAGTAAGATCGCCTACGCAACCATGCCGCGATGGCCGCCCTTCCAACCGTCACTGACCGGCAAGGTTCCCCTCGCGAATCGATTTTCCGGCGACGGGCGTCACGCGCAGACTCTGTGCTTCCGCCTTGCCGGCCGAAGCGCCCAAAGGCAATTGCGAACCCATGGGGACGTCAAGCACCCGCAATGAGGAGCGCCACCTGCTCCCGTGACAGTCGATCACGAGAGCGTGCTTTTGCTGCATCCGAGACGACGCCTAGCCGGCAGCGTCTCTGTTCTTCAGGGCATCAATTTCTTTATCGATGCGCTCCTTGGCGGCATCGTGCACGTCGGCTGTCACCGATACGGCCTTGTCCAGCATGTCGGAGGCAACATCCATGCTCTGATTCACGACGTCGCCAGCCCTTGAGGCAGCGTTCGCCTTGACAGCGTCCGAGGCTTCGCCGAGCAGCTCGTCTTCGTGCTGTGAATGCGGCAGTGCGGCTCCGATCGCCGCACCAACCGCAAAAGCAAGAGCACCGCCGACAAGCGGCTGATCACGGAAATGAGACAGGATTGCGTTGTTCAGCCGGCTTGACTGTTCTTTCAGAACCGTTCCCGTTGACGATGCGGTGTTGGATACAGAGCCTGCAACTTGACCGACCGTCTCCGCTGCGCCGCCGACCGTTCCTTTGACGCTGCTCCAGGTATCGGAAGCCCAGCCCAACGACGCATCCAGAACGGAGCCCGCCTCATCGCGAATGGCAGAAATTCGCTCGCCGGCAGCATCCGAAAAGCCGCGATAGGCTTTGCCGCTTGCGTCGAGGAAATCGCCGGCTCGCCGACCCGTCTCGTCGGTAAGGGCCTTGAACCGTTCGCCGGACTCATCGGTGAAATGGCTGTAGCGAACACCGCCGATCTCCTCGGGCGGTCCGATGCGCTTGATCGTCCCGCGGGCAGGATAAAGCGGCCTGACCTCGCTGTCGTCGGCGCCTGGCGTCCGCGTCGATGTGCCCTGCTTGGCAACGAGCCATGCCAAGCTGACGCCCATCAGTGCGACAGGCAATGGATTGGCTTTGACCGCCTTTCCAAGATTGGTGAGATAATCCGCACCGCCGCTGCCTTTGGCGTATGCAATGACCTCATCCACAAGCTGTCCGGGCGACATGCGCTCCTGGATCGCATCGATGCGTGCTCCGATCCTTTCGCGATCCCTGTCGATTTCGCGCTGCAGCTCGGCTGAGGATTTTTCGGAAGAATGCGCCATTACACTTTCTCCTTCACGATATCAGTATCGCGCCGAAGCGACGCTGCTGTGCGATCAAGCGTCAGCTGCGTGTCTCGCACCGCGGAAATGCCTCTCGAGACGAGAAGCCAGGCAATCACACCAATAACGAGCCCGACGATCACGGCCGCGAGCGCGCTCGCAGTGGGCTCACTCATACCGTTTCGAGCAAGGACAGCTGAAAGCCCGCTGACCAGAGCGCTGAGAAGCACGCCCACAGCGCCGATAGCGAGCACGATCCCGATCACCAGGGTCTCGATCCCACCCAAGGCCCTATTGAGTTTTTCTGAGGCCTCGGTCTTTGCAAGGTCGATTTCCTTCCGCAGCAATCCCGTTACGTCGGAAAGAAGCCCTCCGATCAATTCTGATAAAGGTGTATTTTCGTTGGGTTTAGCCATTGTTGCTTCTCCCGGGTTGTCCGGACGCCGTGGGCGTCTTCGAACGTTTGGCCGATGCGGTCAAAAATCGACTTGCCACAAGACCCGCCAAAGCTGCGGCCCCCAGGAAGGCCACAGGTTCCCTTCGGCCGAAATCTTCGGCCATGCCGGCAATCTCGCCGAGATCGCGCCCTTGCATATTGCTTGCGATCGCTTGGACGTCGCGACCGATCCGCTTGGCTAGACGCCCGACATCGCGTTGATCACCGCTTTCCAGCTCATTGCCGACTTTTTCAAGCGCAGCGGCGACGCCCTCGATCTGGCGTGCAGCGAAGTTTTTCTGTTCGACGGCGGTCTCCTGGACCTTGTCGATAACCGTCGCAGTGGTTTCTCCAACGGCATCGCTGGCCTGCGTCAAATCTTCGGAAACCTTCGCTTTGAGATCGCTGAACTTTGGCGCCGACTGGTCTGAACCTGGTCCGTCATTCCCTCGCGAGGTCCTGGCTTGCACGTTCAATGGATCCTGTGCGGATTTGGAGATGTCTTCCGGCATGGTCTTCCTCGCATTTTCTGGCTGTTCGGATGCCTACCAACCTCGATCGGATCGGATTGTTCCGGCAGGTTAACGCTTCTTGGCAAACCAGCTCTCGAAGCGTACCGCCTGTTGGCTCAAATGGGCGTCGAAGGCTCATCGCCGATGATAGCTGCCGCAACCGCTATCATGGCGCGCCGGCACCATCTGTGATGATGGGCGAACTCAAACCCTTCCTGCCAACTGGCGCCGGCTTCAAGCCTGGCGCGGGGGGGCGCGAACAGGGCTTGCACGCATGGAAGGTGGACCTATCGCGCGACGGCCGCCGTCAGTGTTGCTCGGACAACAATCTCCGCGTGGCCCACCCAGCAGCTTGGTCGTTGGTTCGCCCGGCCCGCCTGCAAGATAGCTACCACGGACCAAAGTCCTATTCCCGGAACCGACTGCGCGATCGCTCGTTCTTGGCCTGCGGTCCCATGGCCGCATCAGTCAAAGGAGGATATGATGTTTCACAAGATCATGATCGGCGCGGCTGTCTCCGCGACACTTATGTCGGGCGCGGCTTTTGCTCAGTCGTCGACGGTCAACGGAGCTGCAGGCGGCGCCATTACCGGCGCGATCGTCGGCGGTCCGGTCGGTGCAGCTGTCGGCGGCGTAACCGGCGCGATCGTCGGCACGGCAATCGATCCGCCGCCGCAGAAGGTCGTTACCTATGTCCAGCAGGCCCCGGCGCCCGCGACCCCCGTCGTCGTCAGGGAGAAGGTCGTGGTTGGCCAGCCGCTTCCCGAAACGGTGGTCGTGACGCCGGTTCCGGAGAACCCGAAATATTCCTATGCGATCGTGAACGACGAGCGCGTCATCGTCGAGCCGTCGTCCCGCAAGGTTATTCAGGTCATCAACTGACCTTGCCCCTGGGACGCGGCACGCTGCCGCGTCCGTCTCTTTCCAAATAAGCAGGATTTTGATCATGAAGGCCATCGCTTCACTGGCGTTTGGTATCGCGAGTTCCATTGGCCTGTGCGTTGCCGCCGGCTCGGTCGCCTCAGTCGTGCTGGCCGATCCCGGGCCTCACACGTTCGAAAGCCTCTCGCGACCGGATATCTGGACGACGAAACCGGTGCGGGTAGACGTCGCCAGCCAACATTACGAACGCATTCCAGCTGTCTATTCCAGCTATGTCACCGACGCGCCGAAACTGGCGGTTGCCTCGCGGGCCGAGGCGCCTGCCCCGCACGAACTGGAGGCAACACCGATAGCGACGATGTCGCCAGAGCACGTGGACTGGTGCTCCAACCATTATCGGTCTTTCGATCCCGCTACCAACAGCTATCGAGCTTACAGCGGGCAGACAAAAACATGCACCTCGCCGTATTCGGCTCCTCTGAGGACGGCCGGAGCGAGTCCGCAACAGCACGAATCCGGACCCGCCGACAGCGCCGCCAAAGCGTGGTGCGCGGCCCGCTACCAGTCCTATCGGGCAGAGGATAACAGTTACCAGCCCTTCGATGGCCCGCGCAGAGCCTGTGTTGCGCCAACGCGCCAGGTTGTTGCCTCGGCCACCGGTTCAGGCCCGCGAGCCGAGAACACGTTCGTGTCGAACTGAGCGTCATGACGGAGGTTTCCGACCCACCAAAGCTGCCGCCGGACACAATCGGTATAAATGCCATCAATGAAAGGCCTTTGACAGCGGATGGATATAGAGCGGCTGTGACCGACATCGGGATCGCCGGGGGACAGGCTGATTTTTCCGTCGGTAACGCGGATCTCCGCCTACGTTCTACTTTTGACGTGGCTGGGTAAGGGTTGAGCGGGCGGTGAGCTGTTGTCCGTGTTTTGCGGCGAACATTGCCTCGAGAAGGGTTCTTGCGGCGTTGCGGACCTCCTCTTTCATTCCTTCGTCTTTGTCGAAGGATTCATGGCTCGTCGCATAGGGCTCCCAGTAGCCGATATAGCGGTCGATCTCTGCGAGAGGCCCGGCCGAAACGAGCCCCATCGATTGCAACCAATCGGAAATGCCCCGTCGTACGCTCTCGGCACCTTCGGTATCGCCGTGCACGATCACAGAAAACAAGCGCCCCTTCAAATGACGAGGGTAATCCCACCCGCGCATCTCGATCTCCTTTGCTTCCTTCGCATGCTTGCCGTGGGTGCTGGTTGGATCGGGGTTGCCGCCGTCCGCGCAGACGAGCCGGTCGATCATCAGCTTTAATGGTGATGAGGTCTGGTACCAGTTTACGGGCGTCACGATCATGACGCCATGGGCTGCCACCCACATTGGATAGATCTCGTTCATCCAGTCGTGAATCTGCCCGAGGGAGTAGTTCGGATAACAGGGAGCAAGGCCAGTGACAGAGGGCTGCAGACGTCGAAAAACAGGACTTGCACGGGTGGATCTGCCGCCCGTATTCGGAGGCTACTCTGCTTAAGTCCAGCGATTCCGTTTCCACATGAGCTTCCATGAAGATCTGTTGCGCCATCTCCACCATCCGGAAACTTTTCGAAACCTCGCCAGGACAGGTATGTTCGCTGCGCGACGACCCATTGATCAATAGAACGCGCCTTGGCGCCCCAGCATCATCGTGACGAGCCTGCGCTCGTCCGATAGCCCTCCACGTCCGGATCCAGTCGACTGAAAGATCGTAGTGGGGATCGGCAAATCCCGCTCCGGCTTTTTGTGTCTTTGGGCTTTTTCGCGAGTTCGCATAGGCATCCCACGCAGCATCTGCAATCTTTCGCAATTCCTCGGAAAGCGGCGTGAAGGAAGGATCGCGAAATTGATTGAGGAAGCGATGCTTGAATTCCTCCTCGTCTATCCGTGGGCTCGGGCTGCCTTTTCGGGGCTCAAGATCGTGTGTGGTGGCTGGCATGGAGGCTCCGTCGAGATCGTTTTCACTCAACGTTTCGAATGCGCCCCGTGTTCCTAAACCCATCGGCAGAGGGGAAGTGGCGTGAGCGAGGAAAAGCGATAGACAAGGAGCCTTGCGTTATCTCCTGCGATGTCCATGCCAGCCGATCTCTATGTCGAAAAAGGGGATCAGGGCCTGAATTTCGATTCACCAAGAAGCGCCCCGCTGACGTCGTGTCACCGCGTCGAGGCTCTCGGCTTTCGAGGAAGGCCCTGTCGGCGTTGCCGATGCTCCTGGGCGCGCGGCCGACCTGCGGCCCTGCGCTGTGGCTGCCGGCAGAACACGGCTTTTTGAGCAGGACCATCGACTTGTAGACGGTGATCCTTTGATTAGCACCTGCTCTGGCTTGGCAGCTTTCTGACACAGCGTTCTCGGCGAGCTCGCTAGTTGAGAGAGCGACGGATCACGCCAAGATAGGCCTCGGCGAGCTGGACGCGCTCCCAAGCAACACTGTTCAAGGTGCGTTCCAGACGGAGAGCGGCCTCCTTCGCCATGGACGGCTCTGGGCGCCACCGGGGCGAACCCGGCCTTATTCGGATGCGAGGGCCAAGGCCTGGCCGGTATTGGGCAAGCGAGATCCCAGCTTTGATCAGCAGGTTTCTGACATCGGGCCGCCGTTCTGCGGCGATGACGATGGAGAACGCACCGATCAGAAACGCCTTGGAAACCGGTAGTTCGAGCTCGTCGATAATGTCACTGCCGATATCGTTCGCCTTGACGAAGAGGAGGAATTCATCGACGCACTGCTGAGCTCTGTCCAGGCTCGCCGAATCAGGATACTCTCCCGGCATATACCCTAAACGGCTCTCGATGATCACGCGCATGGACAACTCCTTTGCGCGATTAACGCAATTGGCGTTCTTTTGTTCGAAAGCGCCACGTGCCTGCGGCGTTTTCAACACCAGCCGCATCCCACTCCTTTTGATGGTCGGCTGAGACGGAACATTGGTTTGACTAGCGAGTTCTAGGTCGATGGAACAGGATAACCTCAAGAGAACGATCCCGCACTTTTCACGTCATCCCGAGGCTGTTCATTGGCTGACGACATGATGTCGGCCAACCCGGGTTGCGCATGAAGCGACACACGCTCAGATTCGGAAGCTCCTGAGACTTCGGCCAGTTTCGTCGGCGCCCCTTAAAAGTCGGGGCAGGATCCTGCAGGCTTGTATGCACACGACCAGCGCTCGCACTTTCGTGCCGCCGATCGGTTTACTGCTCACTCTCCTGACGAAGCGCCACTGTGATAAAGAAGGCGCGCAGCGCAAAATTGTTCAGATTGGGTCTACCACTTTCGGGATTGCCTCCCAAATTGTGACGGTCAAGCGAGATGGCGCGTCGATCGACAGCGTTATCTCATGTCCCGATTTATCCCGCCGTCAATGCCCACGAGAACAGTCACGATGCAATCCCAACCGTCCGGTATTTCCACACGAATGCTGGGACTTGATCCGCCTATCGCCCTTGGACTTGTCGGCGCATTCCTTTTTTTCCTGGTCAGCGGGTTCATGGCCTATTTCAATCTCCAGGCCCTGGAAGAGGGCAACGCGAGAATAGTCCAGACCCACGTCGCGATCGTCGCGCTCGATGAACTGCTCTCGCAACTTCAGGACGCCGAGACAGGGCAGCGCGGTTTCCTGCTAACGAACGACGAAAGCTATCTCGCTCCTTACAATACGGCGCTTCGTGCGATCAGGCCGCAGTTGGACAAAATCAGGGGCCTCACCAGCGGTAATCCCGGCCAGAGCGAAAGGTTGACGACGCTTCAGCAACATGTCGAAGCCAAGCTGGGAGAGCTCGCCAGATCGATCGATCTACGCCGCAACGCCGGCCTCGAAGCGGCACTCGCCATCGTCAACTCCGATAGCGGCAAGATCGAGATGGATGCAATCCGTGCGCAAGTCGCCGCTATGACGGCAAGCGAGGGAGAAACCAGAATCCAGCGGCTTAGCGAAATGAATAGCGCCCAACGCACGGCGCTCGTCAGCACGCTACTCTCCGGGGCTCTCGGGCTCCTGCTCACGATGACGATCGGCTATCTGGTGCGCAGGGCCACGCTTGCCCGACGCCGGGACGAGTGGCTCCAGTCGGGCCAGGTCGGACTGGCGAGCGCCATGATGGGGGATCAAACTCTGGAGCAGCTCGGCAACAGCATCCTGGACTTTCTGGCCGCTTACGCTGGCGCTGTCGCAGGCGCCATTTTTACCAGTGATGGCTATAATTACCGACGGGCCGCCGTTTACGGAGTTCGCGACAATGGGAGCATCCCGATCGAGTTTAGGCCAAGAGAAGGCCTGCTCGGGCAGGCAGCTGCGCAAGACAGGTCGATAGTGATCGATGAGGTGCCGGACGGCTATCTCGCCTTCGGTTCGGCGTTCGGTGCGGACAAGCCGAGACATCTGGTCATTCTACCCGGTAGCGTCGACGGCGCCGTCAACTCGGTGATCGAACTCGGTTTCCTGCGCCCCGTCGACGAGAGGGTGATCGTTCTTCTGGAGCGGGCATCGGAAGCCGTTGCCGTCGCCGTTCGATCGGCGACCTATCGCAGCGAACTCCAGAACCTGCTGGAAGAGACCCAGCGACAGTCCGAGGAATTGCAGACCCAGAGCGAGGAACTCAGGGTCTCGAATGAAGAATTGGAGGAACAGAGCCGGGCTTTGAAGGAGTCCCAGGCACGCCTCGAGCAGCAGCAGGTCGAGCTCGAACAGACCAATACACAGCTCGAAGAACAAGCCCAGCAACTGGAAAAGCAGCGTGACGATCTCGAGCAGGCCAATGCCGCCGTCAGCCTCAAGGCGCGGGAACTGGAGCAGGCAAGCCAGTACAAGTCGGATTTCCTCGCCAACATGTCGCACGAGCTGCGTACCCCGCTCAATTCGTCGCTCATCCTTGCCAAGCTTCTCGCAGACAATCCGGAAGACAACCTCACCGAAGAGCAGGTCAAATATGCAAAGACCATCCAGTCCTCCGGCAATGACCTGTTGAATCTCATCAACGACATTCTCGATCTTTCGAAGATCGAAGCCGGTCACGTGGAGATTCGGCCCGAAATGATGACGGTCGAGCGCCTGGCGAGCAATCTTCGCCAGGTTTTCCATCCGCTGACGGCCCATAAGAAACTGGACTTTGCCATCGAGATCGCGCCGGATTGCCCTACGGTCATCGAAACTGATCCGCAGCGACTTGAACAGGTGCTGAAGAACCTCCTGTCGAACGCCGTCAAGTTCACCGATGCAGGCTTGGTCACGCTGTCGATCCGCAGCGCCGATGCCGGACAGGTCGCCTTCTCCGTGAGCGATACCGGCATTGGCATAGCGAGCGAACAGCAGCGCCACGTCTTCGATGCCTTCCATCAGGCCGATAGCACCATCAGCCGCAAGTATGGTGGCACTGGCCTCGGTCTCTCGATCTGCCGGCAGCTTGTGCGCCTGCTGGGCGGCACGATCGGTCTTGCGAGCCAGCCGGGGCAGGGCAGTACCTTTACCGTCACCATCCCCCAAGCCTACGACCCGGCAAAGATCGTGCCGGAGGACCTGAAGCCTGGCGCACTCGTGGTGCCCCCGGTTGCAATGCCGGAGCAAATCCGTGTTTCGGCGCCGGGCCCCGTGCACAAGATCGCGGACGATCGTGCTGCACTGACCGACGCAAAGCGCGTCCTGCTGATCATCGAAGATGACGAGATGTTCGCCTCGATCGTGCGCGATCTGTCACGTGAGATGGGCTTTCATGCGCTGATCGCGGGAACGGCTGATGAGGCGCTGCGATTGGCCAAGGAGTTCATGCCGAATGCGATCATCCTCGATGTCGGCCTGCCTGACCAGTCAGGGCTTTCGGTCCTCGATCGCCTCAAGCACGACGTCAAGACCCGCCACATTCCTATTCATATCGTATCGGCAGGCGATCATGCGGAAACTGCCTATTCGCTTGGCGCCGTCGGGTATGCCGTCAAACCGGTCAATCGCGACGAACTCGTTGATGTCCTCCAAAAGCTGGACGCAAGGCTTTCTCAGCGCGTCAATCGGGTTCTGATCGTAGAGGACGATTCGGTACAGCGCGACGCGGTCGCTAAACTGCTCGGGACGCAGGACGTCGAGACGGTCACCGCGAGCACGGCGGCAGAGTGCCTTGAACGTCTGCGACAAGAGACCTTTGACTGCATGGTCCTCGATCTCTCCCTGCCGGATGCATCCGGCTACTCGCTTCTCGAGACATTGAGCCAGGAGAGCGCCTACGCCTTTCCCCCCGTGATCGTCTATACCGGCAGGGAATTGTCGGCGGACGACGAGCAAAAGCTGCGCCGTTACTCCAAATCGATCATTATCAAGGGGGCAAAGTCTCCCGAGCGCCTTCTCGACGAGGTGAGCCTCTTCCTGCATCAGGTGATTTCGGAGCTCCCAGCCGAGCAGCAGAAGATGATCCGCAGGGCGCAACATCGCGACGCGCTTCTCGAAGGGCGCCGTATTCTCGTCGTCGAGGATGACGTGCGCAATGTCTACGCGCTTACCAATATCCTTGAGCCGCGGGGCGCAATCATCGAGATTGCCCGCAATGGCCGGGAGGCGCTGGATGCCCTGGAGAAAGCGATGATCGACCCGCGGTTCGCGATCGACCTGGTGTTGATGGATGTGATGATGCCCGTCATGGACGGCCTGACGGCCACGCGTCAAATTCGCAAGAACCCCGAATGGAGGAAGCTACCGATCATCACACTGACCGCCAAGGCCATGCCGGATGACCAGCAGCGCTGCATCGAGGCTGGTGCCAACGACTACATGGCAAAGCCCCTCGACGTCGAGAAGCTTCTGTCGCTCGTTCGGGTCTGGATTCCGAAATGACGGACGGGCCTTCGGAAAAAAGCGAGGACATCGAGATCCGGCTCCTTCTGGAAGCTTTGTTCCTCAAATACCACTACGACTTTCGCAATTATGCGATGGCATCGATCAAGCGTCGCCTCAAGCAGGCGCGCCTGCAAATGGGCTTTGCAACCTTCTCGGCGCTGCAGGAGGGTCTTTTGCACGACCCCTCGCTGCTGCCACGACTGTTGAGCTTCCTGACCGTCCAGGTCAGTGAAATGTTCCGCGACCCGAGCTACTTCAAAGCTATCCGCGAGACGGTCGTGCCGCACCTGCGGACCTATCCGTCGCTGAAGATCTGGGTCGCCGGCTGCAGCAGCGGCGAAGAACTCTATTCCCTGGTCATCCTTTTTCGGGAGGAGGGGCTCGAAGCGCGCACCCTCTTTTATGCAACAGACATCAACCAGGAAGCCCTGGGTGCTGCGGAGGCCGGCGTATACGCGTTGGACCGGGTGCCGCTGTTTACCGAAAACCATCGTAAATCCGGCGGCAAGTCTTCGCTCTCCGACTATTATCAGGCGGCTTATGGCAGGGTGCTATTCGACAAGACGCTGCGGCGAAACGTTGTCTTTTCGGATCACAGCCTCGTCACGGATGCCGTCTTTGCGGAAATGCATTTGATTTCCTGCCGGAACGTGCTGATCTATTTTGACCGAGCGCTGCAGGATCGCGCGCTGGGCCTATTCAAGGATTCGCTCGCCCGAAAAGGATTTCTCGGACTGGGTGCCAAGGAGAGCCTGCGGTTCTCGCGCCATGCCGGAGCCTTCAGCGACTTCGTGCGCGAGGAGAGGATCTATCAGAGGCGGGTCGGATGACGGCGATCGAACCCGAAGCCGTCGTGATCGGTGCATCGGCGGGCGCGCTTGAGGCCCTGTCGGTCATTCTTCCCGCCCTGCCCAGGAACTTCCGGCTGCCGATCCTCGTGGTGGTCCATGTGCCGCCGGACAAACGCAGCGTCTTGGCTGAGGTGTTCCGGGCCAAGTGCCAGCTTCACGTGGAAGAGGCTGAAGACAAGGCGCCGCTTGCTGCTGGGACGATCTATTTCGCGCCGCCGGACTATCATCTGCTCGTCGAGCTCGATAAAAGCGTTTCACTCTCCAGCGATGAGCCCGTCCTTTTTTCCCGCCCGTCGATCGACGTGCTGTTTGAAAGTGCCGCCGACGCGTATGGGCCAGCCTTGATCGCGATCGTACTCACCGGTGCCAATCATGATGGTGCCAAAGGTTTGCAGGCCGTCGCTGAGGCCAATGGGATAACGCTTGTCCAAGACCCGGGCTCGGCCTTCGCACCCACGATGCCCGAAGCAGCCATTCAAATGTGTCCGAGCGCTCGTATCATGTCACTCGAGGCGCTTGCAAAATATCTAAACGAGGTTTGAGGCAAATCATGGGGCCTGTTCCCTTTCTTCTGGTCGACGATCTGGAAGAAAATCTTCTCTCCCTGGAGGCACTGCTGCGGCGGGATGACCTCCTTCTTTTGAAAGCCCGCTCCGGTGACGAAGCACTCGAGCTTCTGCTGCAGAACGATGTCGCCTTGGCGCTTGTGGACGTGCAGATGCCGGGTCTTGATGGCTTCGAGCTGGCCGAACTCATGCGCGGCAATGAGCGCACGCGGCGCATCCCGATCATCTTCGTCACAGCCGGAACGTCTGACGGCCAACGGCGCTTCCGTGGCTACGAAGCTGGCGCCGTTGATTTCATCCAGAAGCCGATCGAGCCGGATATCCTGCGCAGCAAGGTCGAGGTATTCTTCGAACTTTACCGCCAAAGGCAACAGCTCGAGGCGCAGAGGGATGAACTCACGGCGCAGGCCGCAGCGCTCAAGCAGGCGGCCGAACACAAGGACGTCCTGCTTCGAGAGATCAATCACCGCATCAAGAACCTGTTCAGCATGACCGCGGGGCTGATCTCATTGAGCGCGCGGCCAGCCCGCACTGTTGCCGAGCTGGAAACCGACCTCAGAGCGCGCATGCACGCACTGGCGCGCGCCCATGAACTGATACTGCCCAATCTGGCAAGCGGCATTGACGCAACCGGCGCGGCAACGACAGTACAGGCCCTCATCCGCGCGATCGTTGCGCCTCACGAACATGAGCAAGGCCCCGAAATCGCTGTCACCGGCTCCGATGCGCCGATCATGGGCAATGCACTCACCTCGCTTGCGCTTCTTCTTCATGAACTCACCACGAACGCAGCCAAATACGGCGCTCTGTCCGCGCCCGATGGCAGTCTGGCGATCGCCACGTCAACGGTTGGCGACACGTTCCGCATAACGTGGGACGAGCGGGGCTCTCCGCCATTGGACGCCTCCAACCGTGAAGGATTCGGAACCACGCTCGAAAAGGCGGCCTTGCGCGGCCTTAACGGCTTGATCGAAAAGAACTGGACGAGTGAAGGGCTCTCTCTGTCGCTGGAAATGCCTGCGGCCAATCTTGCGACCTAGCCTGTTTGTGAGGGAAGGACCGAGAGTAGGGGCATCGCAATCGCCGCGGCCGCTTCAGTGATCGAGAACATCGCGCACACGTGCGGCGAGCTCTTCAAAAGAGAATGGCTTTGTGAGCAAATTCACGCCCTTATCGAGACGGCCGTGATGAACGATGGCATTGCGGGAATATCCCGTCGTAAATAGCGCTTTGATCGTCGGGATCATTTCACGCGCCTTGACGACGACTTCCGCGCCACTCATGCCGCCGGGCAATACGACATCCGAGAAGATCAAATCGACCTTGCCGTGGCTCAACAGCGTCTGCAGCGCCGCCGGACCATCCTTGGCCTCGAGAACATGATAGCCAAGTTCTCGCAATGACTCGACCGAATAGGAGCGAACATCCGGATCGTCCTCGAGGACGAGGACAACCTCGCCTGCCGCCGCCTCCGGCAACGCTTGGGCTTCCGTGCCCTCCTCGTCAGCCCTCTCCACTGACAATCGCGGCAAATACATTTTGACCGTGGTGCCTTCGCCCACCTCGGAATAGATCTTCACATGCCCACTCGATTGCTTCACGAATCCGTAGACCTGGCTGAGACCCAACCCCGTGCCCTTGCCCTGGTCCTTGGTCGTGAAAAATGGCTCGAAGACATGGGACAGCGTTTCGGAATCCATCCCCGTCCCGGTGTCGGAAACGCTGATGGCGATATACTGGCCCGGTAGCACTTCGGCATGCATCGAAGCGTAGGCTTCATCGAGATGCGCGTTGAAGGTTTCGATCGTGAGCTTGCCGCCATCCTGCATCGCATCGCGGGCGTTAATGGCAAGGTTGAGCAGCGCGCTTTCCAGTTCGTTCGGATCCGCCTCCGTTTTCCAGAGCCCCGCCGCAAGCACGACCTCGATCTGGAAAATCTCTCCGAGGGTGCGATGCAGTATTTCGGACATGCCGCGAATGAGGCTGTTTGCATCGATAGGCTTTGGATCGAGCGGTTGCCGGCGAGCGAAAGCCAGTAGCCTTTGGGTCAGAGCGGCGGCTCGTCTTGCCCCGGTCATTGCCTGGGAGGCGGCGCGCCTGAACCGGCCCGACTCCTCCGGGAGGTTTCGTAACAGAGTGTCGAGATTGCCGACGATGATCTGGAGGAGATTGTTGAAATCGTGCGCGACCCCACCCGTCAATTGACCGATTGCTTCCATCTTCTGCGCCTGCCGCAAAGCCTCTGCGTTGCGCGTAAGCTCGTCCGTCTTCTGCTTCACCATATTTTCGAGGTTGGTGTTGAGGTCCTTAAGCGCTGCTTCCGCGCGCCGTCGCTCCTGCAGCTCGCGCTGAGCGGCTTCGAAAAGACGTGCGTTATCCATCGCAACGGCAGCTTCGCCCGCAAGACCGGCAAGCCCGCTTTCCGAGGATTCATCGAACACGCCAACATCCGAATGCCCGAAGAAGAGGCCACCAATCACTTCACCCGTTCGCGAAATTACAGGGACCGCGAGATAGCTTCGAACAGGAAGATGTCCCTCCGGCATGCCGTGGTGCGGCGCGTTTTTGCCGTAGCGAGCGTCCTTTGTGATGTCATCGGATCGAACGACTCCCTGCCCCAGGAACCTCGGGGCGAAAACCTCGGTGTTGCGGGGCATCGGAAATTTGGAAAATGCCTCGCGGGCAACGCCTGAGAGTGTGTACAGCAAATAACTCTCGCCCGCCGAATTGACGAGGTTGTAAAAGAAGGCGCCAAACTGAGCACCGGTGAGCTCGACGCCGGCGTCCGTTACCAACTGGACGACTTTCTCAAGATCATTTTCGCGGGCAAGAGCGGCGCCGGCGCGATTTAGAATTTCGAGCGCACGGGTGCGCTCCCGCAACGCAATTTCCGTTTCCCGCTGCTCGGTGCGGTCACGGAGGATCTTAACGAAACCGATGATGTGCCCGTCGTCATTCAGGATCGGCGTTGTCTCACCGACGGCCCATATCCGCCCGCCGTCCTTCTGCAACCTCCATCCTTCGCCGCTGCCCTTTCCCTTCGACCTGGCATCGGCAAGCTCGGTCGCAAGAAGCGCCGCTGCGCCGTCCTCGGGCGGGAATATCGCGACAAGGGTCTGCCCAAGCATTTCCGTCTGCGACCATCCGAGAAGTCTTTCGGCTCCCTTACTCCAGCCGGTAATAATTCCCTCCAGGTCGAGCATGATGATGCCGGTGTCGACCGCGCTATCGAGGATTTGCTGGAGACGTTTGGCTGGAAAATCGCTGGCGGACTGCATGAATTGCCTGCTCATTGGGATACCGGCCGACGTTAGCATAATCGCGGGGAAGAAAAAGATGGCCGCGCCCGCGATATTCCGACCGATTGTCGGAGGCTCGATCTCTCGTGCTGACCAGCCCTGGGATTAAAAAGACGTCGGCCCAAACGTTCACATGGCTCTCGCCAATTAGGGGCTGGCGGACGATCGACGAGGCGGCTTCAACTGCTGCGGATTACAAAGCAACCTTGGTGAAGCTGCGTTCGAAAGATCGAGCTGATCCCAGGGAACAGCCAGTCCTTCACCTGAGCGAAGCCCGGCAGCTCCGAGGACTGCGCGGGCGAACGAAGAGGACGCCAGGCTTTCAAGAAGTGCAAAGGTTCCGACGTGGTATTCGACGACGAAGAGTTCGCCGCCATGCGCTTCTGCGACAACTTCCTCGATGCGTCCCACCACCTCGTTGCCCGGTCCTAGCACCCGTGCGCCCAGCAGATCCTGGAGAAATAGCTCACTCATGACAGCCCTCCTGGAATCCACCTTAAACCATTCGACGAAACCACGACGCTGGTGACAACCCCGAGCGAAACCTCCAGCAATTTCTTCATCGTATCTTCCTCAGCCGATCAAGGTCGTCCCGTGTGCGCCTGAGGGCTGAGACGACGCGCTCGGTTTGCGGGCGATCCCTCCTTGAGGCGGCATCCGTTGCTTGGCCGAGTAGGGAAGGGAGGTCGGCAAGAGCAGTCTGGGACGGAGAAAACCCGCTGTTCTTCAGTTCATCTACCAGCGCGGAAACTTCTCGGCTGCACCGCTCCAGAGCAGGCCCGCTGAACGTCGCGGGAACGCGACCGTCCAATCGGGCCTCGGCGATCATTTCGGCGCTCGCGACCCATGACCCCATTTGCTGAAGAATGCGTCTTTGCTGATCGGCCTCGCTGGAGCAAGACGCCAATAGGGCAACCGTCGCAAGCAGGCAGGTTCTATACGCCGGCCACTTCAGGAAACCTTCTCCATATTTGTCGTCTTTGCTCTCGATCATGGAACGCCTGTGCACGGTCGCGCGCTTGGCTAGGAAAACGCAAAGCGATGCGGTGAGTTCCGGCTGCAGCCATCGGTGCATCTTCACGTCGCCAGCGACGATCAGGACGAGAAGCCTGGCGGTCCGACGGGAGCAGGCGCAGCCGCGCAGCAAGCTGTGCGGCGCAGGTTCAGGGACAGGGCCTCATGATAATTTGTTGCCCCAAAGGGTCTGCTTGCGACCGTTATACAAGATTGGAGCGACGTCGAACGGAACTTCGGTTTGCTGCTGAGGTTAAAGAGTGAGTGTCGAAGGAAAGTAACAGCGATGAACAGCTCTGAGACAAGTACGGATCATAAGACCATCCAGAAGCGCGATGATTACCCATAGCAAAGACCGGGTGGCGTCCTTCTGATTGACTTCGGAAAAGCAGAGGACGCGTTATTCGTGATTTTGATCAGAATAAAGTGGCTTTCCTCTATGAAGTAGGATGGCGAAACCAGACGTTTCAACAAATCGCCAAGCGAGAATGAAGCGTCGAAACGTATCGCCGGCCTTCGCGACATGACAGAGTGCGACCGGAAATCACCATGAAAAACATTGCAAAAGTCAGTCCCACAACACCAGCTGCCGACAGCCTGCATCCGGCGCTTAACCGCAATATTGACGCTATTTTGCAGCGCCGCCGCAAGGCAGCGGACACGGCGGGCGTACAAGAGCGAGCCGCCGCCGCGATTAGTCGGTTCGCCGGATCCATGGCCTTCGTTTACATCCATATCGTCGTGTACGGTTTATGGATTATCGCCAATACGGGCCTGATCCCGGGGATCCCTGTCTGGGATCCCTCCCTCGTTATACTGGCGATGGCAGCATCGGTAGAGGCGATCTTCCTTTCGACATTCGTGCTCATCAACCAGAACAGGATGGCTGCCGAGGATGACCTGCGGGCTGATCTCGACCTGCAGGTCAGCTTGCTGAACGAGCACGAGACGACACGCCTTATCGCGATGGTGGAAGCAATCGCCAAAAAGCTGGAAGTCCCAACCGAAGCGGATGACGAGGTAGAGGAACTCAAGAGGGATGTCGCACCTGAGGCGGTGCTCGATCGCCTTGAGGCCAAGGAATGCGATTGAGTTGCAACGCTAACGCCGGGCTGATCCTCGAAAGGCGATACGGCACTCAGATGCTGCGGCCTCACCACAGGTCGGGCGTCGGCTGAAGCCGATCACCCCCGCCAGAATGCGTCCGTTATTTGGTCGAGAGGCAGGCCAACGGTCACCGCTCCAATTCGGCTCCTGCGCCACGGCTTCGAGTGCCATCTTCGATGCGATCACTCAGCGCCCTCACTGGTTGCTGGCGCGTTTGGCGGGGCGACCTTTCCAGGCGTAAAAAACGTGAGATACGCGACGGCAACGATGATCCCGATGACGAAAAGGGTCAGTACCAACTTGATCGTGCCTTTGCTGGCTTTTTCCTCTCTACCGTTCATGGCGATCGAACCAAGCAGGAAATGGAAGGTTCCGCGTACAAGAATCGAGCACGCCAGACATGCGTGACTTGACAGGGTGCGGTTTGCCGAGGCCCCCGCATGACACTAGCCGCCTCCAGATGGCGGAGCGTCCGGCTTCGGTCTGGACCTTGGGCGTCTTCTTCGCCCGCAGCGTGTTCGAAAAACCTGTTCAAGGGCAACTTCCACTGCGCTGCGGTTCACGTCGTCGGGGCGGTGGATCGCTGTTCTGGGTGCCGAGGAAAGGAGAAGATCGAGCTCGGCCCGATTGCCACCGAAGCGAGCGATGTATCTAAGAGCTTGCTGTCGGCTGATTTGATAATGCTCGGTAAGTTCCTCGGCCGAATATTCGCGGTCGCTCATACTGATCTCCTTTCTGTCAGAAACTTGCTGGCGGTTCACTCGGTTCCCCACAGGCGCGCATCGTCGGAGCGATTTTCGCTTCTTTGTGCCGGCTGGAACAGAAGCTGACTCAGTCCGTTCTCATGCGATACCATTCATGGGGAATTCTTCGCGCATGACAATCAGGGCAATTTTCCCGCAGCTTCGTCGATGGGAGCTGCCTGCCGTGGCAGCCTGCGTTATCGTTTGCAGTTGCCTTCCAGTCTTTGCAGCCGATGGTAAGTCTACCGGTCCGTCCGAAGCGCTCTTTCTTGTCCAGATCATCATCCTCGTGGTCATCGGCAGGTTGCTCGGTGAGGCCATGGTCCGCATCGGACAGCCGTCCATCATGGGCCAGATCATCGGAGGCATCCTTCTCGGGCCCTCCGTTTTCGGGTATCTCCTGCCCGGCGCGCAGTCGGCGCTCTTTCCCGCGCTCGACACGCAAAAGGCGATGGCTGATGCGGTGGCGCAGCTCGGCATCCTGTTTCTGCTGCTCCTGGCCGGCATGGAAACCGACCTCGCCCTGGCGCTGCGACTGCGCCGGGCCGCGGCGGGCGTCTCGCTGACGGGCATTGTCGTGCCCTTTGCGTTCGGCTTCGCCCTAGGAGAGCTCCTGCCCGCAAGTCTCTTGCCTAACCCGGATGCGAGACTTGTCACCTCGCTTTTCCTCGGGACAGCGCTATCGATCTCGTCGGTGAAGATCGTGGCCACGGTCGTTCGGGAGATGGACTTCATGCGGCGCAATGTCGGCCAGCTGATCGTAGCCTCCGCCATCATCGACGACACCGTAGGGTGGGTGATTATCGCCGTGACGTTCAGCCTGGCGCAAAACGGTGCCGTCGATCTTCCAACCTTGGCACAAAGCGTCATCGGTACGGCTCTCTTCATGGCCTTCAGTTTCACGATCGGGCGACGCATCGTCTTTGAGATCATCCGCTGGACAAACGACAGGTTCAAAAGCGATCTGCCGGTTCTAAGCGCTATTATCGCGATCATGGGAGCCATGGCGATCATTACCGACGCCATTGGCGTCCACACGGTGCTCGGTGCCTTCGTCGCTGGCATTCTCGTCGGGCAATCCCCCATTCTTACCCGTCAGATCGAGGGGCAGCTTAGGGCACTCACGACGGCCCTTTTCATGCCGGTCTTCTTCGGTCTCACCGGCCTGCACACCGATCTGAGCGTTCTCGCTGATTGGTCTATCCTGCTTCTGGCGGTCGGACTGGTCGTCATTGCCAGCCTCGGCAAGTTCGGTGGCGCGTTTGTCGGGGCTAAATTCGGCGGCTTCTCCAACGCCGAGGCCATCGCCCTTGGATGCGGAATGAATGCGCGAGGTTCCACCGAAGTCATTGTTGCTTCGATCGGCCTTTCGGTCGGTGTTCTCGACGAGCGGCTTTTTTCTGTCATCGTTGCAATGGCGGTGGTCACGACGATGGCCATGCCGCCGACGCTCCGTTGGGCGCTCGCGCGCCTTCCGATGCGCAAGGAGGAGAAGGATCGTCTCGAGCTCGAAGCCTTTAAGGAACAAAGCTTCGTATCGCAATTCGAACGGATCCTGCTTGCAACCGATCACTCCGCAAGCAGCGATCTGGCGGCGCGGATATCGGGGTATTTCGCAGCGCTGAGGAAAATGCCGGTCACGGTTCTCGATATTCGGGGAGAGGACGGCCGAACGGCAGATCCGCAAGATGCCAAAACCAACGCCATCGGCGCGCAACAGATCAGCGAGCGTGTGAAGGCGACTGCCGAAACGGCGGTCGAAGCGCAGGACGAAGTCGCAGAACCGGGTAAGGGCGACGCGGTTCACGTCTCCATTCGGGACAAGGACGGTAAGCTTGAAGAGATTCTCACGGAGACTGCCGAGAAGGGCCACGACATCATGCTTTTGGGCGTCGAGCCGGCAGACAGCGAAAACGGCAAGTACAGCGCACAACTCGCCGGGATGATCGCGGCCTTCAAGGGTACAATAGCGATCGTCGCAGCGCGTGGCATCATCCCGGAAAAAGATCGGGACTTGCGTATCCTCGTGCCTATCAGTGGCACCGAACGGTCGCTGAGGGCTGCGGAATTCGCCTTGGTCGTTGCAAAAGCCACGGGCGCTGCGATAACCGCGGTCTATTTCCGCGACCCGACGCAATCGACTTCCCTTCCTCGGGTCAGCGACGCAGGGAATGCCCATATGGCTGCCTTCGAGCAATTGGATCGAATCGCGTCCTTCTACGAGGTTGATGTCGAGAAAGTCGCCCCACAGGCTTCGGCACCGGAACTTGCCATTCTCAAGCTGGCCCGAAGGGGACGCTTCGACCTCATTGTCCTCGGCGTCAGCCGGCGCGCGGGCCGGGAACTTTCGTATGGCAGTGTCGCCGACACTTTGGCAGAGACCGCCGACCGCTCATTCGTCTTCGTCGAAACATAGGCCTTTCCACTCCCACTCCATCCTTTTACAGCACCCCCAATCGGCCGTCGTTCGGTCGGTCATCAAAAACACCAGGAGCGACGATCCGGCTGTGGCGAGGTTCAAGGAAGCGCTGCTTGGGAGACTGGATACGACCTTTCGAGCTCAAGAAATTGCTGCACTTGGAAGGGGGGCTGAATTTGAAGTGTTGGTGAAAGCCGCGGTTGGCACGACGCTGTCGGAACGGCTTGAAACCTCTGGACCGCCCGCGGAGCTCCAAAGTTCGAAGGTTCTCCCTGTCAGCATGATTCTCCACGAGCTCATCACCAACGCGATGAAATACGGGGCCGCTTCAGTACCGGGCGGAAAAATTTACGTGACGTGGGAATTGAAGGGCGGGCTCCTCGTGTGCCAATGGCGGGAGGAGAATGGGCCGCAAAGCTCAAAGCCTGTCAGCAAGGGGTATGGGACTGAATTGATTGAAGGACTGGCGTCCCACATCGGCGGGAGCGTGGATCTTACCTACCCTCCCGATGGATTCACTGCGACACTTAGAATCCGAATGTGACGTCATAGGGCGGCCGCCGGCGCGAAGGCCGAGGGTGCGATCAAGAAGACGAGTTCTTTATTGCTCATGGAGACCTGGCCGCCGCAGGATCCCGCAATCAGGCTTCGGCTGGCAGACGGAGCGCCGGTCTGCACTCAGATCAAGGTCCGGCGCTTTCGCCGATCTTCGTCGATCGGGAAAGGGGAGAACAGACCTCCAACGACGGCACGGGCGAGCTTCCAACCTCACCAAGGGCAGCCCGCCGGGCCTGAAGGTGCGACCCGCAGAAATTGGACGAGCTGTGGGCTGGCTCTCTTCCCGAATCTGTTTGGCAGTCCGCCACCTGGCGTTCCATGCTGCGCCAACGTACGCGCGGAGGCCGGGCTGCTTGCAAGTTTGGCACAGAAGCCTATGTCAGATCGCTGAACGGACAACTTTGGGATATCGCTTGAACAGAGCTCGGCCAGCGCTTCTTCTTCTCAGCGCCTCGCTCATACCCGTCATCATTCTGGCGGCCGCAATCGGATGGCTGTTTGTTGCCGAACAGAGACGCGCCCTCGACGACGAGGTGCGGGTCAGGGCCGAGACGATTGCAACGGCCGTCCAACGGGAACTGAATACCCAGATCCAGCTGTTGTCGGTCATAGCGGATTCGCCACGCTTCGATCTTCCAATCTCGCGCTCCAGTTTCGCAGAAACCGCACGCCGTCTGCGCGAACGCGTTCCGGCCTGGGACCAGATCCGCGTTTCGGACGAGGCGGGCAACGTCGTCCTGGCTCTTCCGCCTCTCGACCCCTCTGCAAGTCGGCGGGTCATCGACGTCGAGAGCCACGACAGACTGCTTAAATCTCAAGAAGCGGTTATAGGAAACGTCGTCATCGGACAAAAGGGCCAACCCGCCTTCGCAATCAGAGTTCCGATCGAAAGGAAGGACCGGCTGCGGGCCGTCCTATCGGCCATCGTGCGCCCGGCCATGGTCACGGACCTGCTTCGTGCGGGTCTGCCCGACACTTGGCCAGCCTGGATTGTCGATGGCCAGGATCGGTTGGTCGCATCGACCGGAGCAGCCGACCTCGCCGGCACGGTGGAAAGCGAATATGCCCGCTTGTCAGCCGCAGACGCCGGTTCTGCGACCCTCAAGGGGGGCGACGACCTTCATATCGCCGAGGCTACGCTCAAAGAGACGCCGTGGCGCGTGAAGGTAGGCATTCCGGTTGCCGAATACGATCGTCTGGCCCGCAAAGCTTTGTTGCTGCTGGTTGCGGGCTGCTGTTTCACGCTCCTGCTTGCAGGTGCGGCAGCATTTCTCCTTCAACGGGAGGTCAATGCTCGCAATCGGGAACGAGAGAGCGTGGCCAACTGGCAGCGGATGGACGCCTTGGGGAAACTCACCGGTCAGGCGGCGCACGATTTCAACAACCTTCTGATGGTATTTCAGTCGGGGATCGAAGGCATCAAGCGACGCAGGAACGATGAACAGCGGGTGACGCAGCTCCTTGGTCATATGTCGGATGGTGTCGCAAAGGGGAAGGTGATCACTCAACGTCTCCTGTCCTTTTCGAGGCGCTCCAATCAAGGGGCCGCGCATGTCGAGCTGGAACTCAAGCTTTCCGACCTCAAGCCGCTTCTGCGACAGGCTCTCAACGATGCCGTGGTGATGGATGTCAATCTTCCGGATGATCTCTGGCCCGTTTATGTGGATCCTGCCGGTCTGGAAATCGCGCTGATCAACCTTCTGACCAATGCACGCGAAGCAATGCCAAATGGTGGCCGTGTGATTGTGTCGGCGCGAAACGTACCGGAAGGTGTAGTAGAGGATCCCACTCTTCGCGGAGCGTTCGTGGCGCTGAGCGTGACGGACACGGGCAAGGGCGTCGATCCCCCCGACCTGACGCGCGTATTCGAACCGTTCTTCTCCACGAAGGAAAACGGGCGGGCCGGACTGGGATTGACGCAAGTCCACAGCTTCGCCCGAGCAGCGGGCGGCGCGGTCAAGGTCTCCAGCCTTGCCGGCCGCGGGAGTGCCTTCACCCTTCTACTCCCGAAATCCAACGCAACACGCGTGCCGAAGGAGGGCACAAACACGGTCCTTGACCTCCCGAAAACCGTTCTGATCGTCGATGATACGCCGGCGTCTCTGGACTCGGTCCGGCTTGCCCTGGATGGATTTGTTCAGACGATCCTCACGGCCGCGAGCGGGGCGGAGGCTCTCGCAATCTTGAGGAGCCATCCCGACGTCCAAGCCGTGATAAGTGACGTCATGATGCCTGAGATGTCGGGGATCGAACTCGCCGAGGTAATTGCCCGCGACTATCCACGCCTGGCGGTCGTGCTGATGACAGGGTATAGCGACCAGCTGGAGGCTGGTGCCAATGTCACCCGCCCGGTCGTCGCCAAGCCGTTCAGGAACGAAGAGCTGGCCGCGGCGCTGACGACAGAGCAATCGAAGATCCTTCAGCTCAGCAATGTGGTCCGCCTGGACACCTCGTCACGAAGTTGAGTGGATCCTCGTGAAAAACAAAGATCGCGAGTTGTCGGCTCCCGGCTCTTGCGCTGTAATGGCATGTGGCGATCAATCATCCTCATGGTCAAAGGGCGCGTCGGAAATTGCCCAGAGGCAAGTCCTTGTAGTATCGGCAGCCGCCGCCGATAAACATAGCGGCGAGGAACGGGGGCCTGCACCCGGTCGATCTGTCACAATGGCTGGAAAAGACACCGACATAAAGGATCCGGTGAATACAAGCTGTCAATTGCCCGACGCGGCAAGAGCCGCTAGCCCCTCCGCGAATTTTGTCGTGTCGAGGCCGGTCTGTTCGGCCTGAACGAGATTGTCCTGCAGGTCGGCCTCTTTGACGGGCCTGGCAAGCGTGTTTGCTGCCGCCCTTGCGACCAAAGCCGCGTCATCCTCGCCGGGCCTTCGCGTCAGCGCGTCGACTGCCGCAATTACGCTGGCTGAAAATCCTTCCTCGCGGAGTCGATCAATGGTCCAGCCAGCGGCCTTTTCCGGAACGTCGTGGAGGTAGGCGACGATTTTTTCCTCCTCGTTCATCACCAGATCCGCGACACGCTGGCAATGTTGGATGTAGGGTTTCCCGGTCTTGTCGTGTTGCCCTTCGTGGGCATCCATGGCGACCTGTCGTGCATGATCGAGGTGTTGTGCCAGCTGCATCGGCTCGCCTTTCCTGGTGCGGAGGGATAACGCGCGAGAACCTGGCGAGGTTTCCCAGCGGCGAGAACATCGCACCTCGCGGAAGCCGAATACCGGCATTGCCGGATCGCCGGCGGTGCATTTGAGCGCCGGTTCGAGCTTGCCGATTCATGTTCGCGTCGAAAACGCTGACCAGCGGTTTGCTCTCCATCAGTCTCAAGCGCGAAGTTCCGGAAGAAAGGCTGCCATCGACAAATCCTACGGACCGGCAGCCATCGGGTGGTTCGACGAGACCGATATTCGCCAACCGTCAAACGGCCAGCCAGTTGCGCGAATAGGGGCTAGCGTCCCGCAGAAGAGGCGCGGTCGGCGGAGGGCCGCTATCAAGTGGACTGCGCGCGATTCCCGAAGCGGTCCTACGTTCGGGGTATCGAATTCAGGACGTCAGAACATAGCTGTGGCTTGATGGCGTCAGCGGGGCTTCGATCTGAAGAGCCTTCTGTTAACGGCTGTGACCGCGATCTTGCGCGGGCCTTCTGCGGAGCTCGGCGGCATCGGCCAGAGGTTCAATCGGCTCGTATTTGACAGAGCGCTTGGAAAGCCGACTAAGCCATAAGCTTCAAGAGTTGCTGGCCGGCAGTCGGCTTGGACACAAATGTAACGCTTGCGTCCTCGTCCTTGTGCGACAGCTTCACAATCCCCGACGTCACGATCAGTCGCATCGATGGCCACTGCGACCGTACGCTCGCGACAAGTCCGAGGCCATCCATGCTGCCAGGCATATCGACATCGGCATAAAGCGTATCGATCGGATTGTTCTTCAACAACACGAGCGCCTCGTCCGCGTTCGCCGCCTCAAGCGTCCTGTATCCCGCCTGGTTAAAAAAGTTGACGATAACACCGCGTAGTTGAAGCTCATCCTCGACAACGAGAACACTGCGCGGTCCAGGATCGGGTCTTGCATGCATCGACCGCTCAAGAACCTCATGGCCATCGGTCGATGCCTGTGTTCTTTCGAGAAGGTCGCGTTCGAAGACTGCCTGATGCCAGTGATTTTCGTGCTGGCCAACCGGTTTTCCCGCATCTTCCCAAAGGTGATAAGCTCGAGCTGCGATCCATTGGTCGCGATTGCTGGACATCGGCGCCGGTCTCCATTTCAAGGCGGCAATCTAACGCCTCCAAGCGACCGGGGTTCCCCCATACCGCCTTGATTCACATGCACAGTGTTGCTTGGTACGCTAGCGGACGCGCTGCTCCGGTTTCGCCGATCGTCTCGTGAGGTTTGCGCCTCGTGTCTATGCCGGTGATCTTCAATAATCCCTCCACCGCACACGCTTGCATGCGCAATACATGGAGCGTGCATCGTAGCTAACTCCGTGCAGGAAAGACGGACGATCGAGGTTTGGTCATGCGCGACGGTCGAGGCCGACCGTTCGATCGGCGAGCCGCGGTGCGTTATCAGAGGAAACCGCCGACAGACACTTTGGCTGCCAGGACACGTCGATGCTGCCCGTTCTGGAAAGACGCTCTGGCGACCAACCTTCATCACTTGGTTTCAGAGCAATCAGGTGTCAGTGGATAGTCGTTACCGACCGGGCTTCAGAAATTGTTGTCAACGTTGCGATGAGACCTTCCGCTTCGTGAAGAACTCGCTTCAATAAGGTCTCCTCCATCTCGGCAATTTCGGCAATGGTCGCCGACATCGACACGATCAAGCTGTCGATCGACACACAATCATCCGCCGGTGCGGCTCTGAGCGCGCCCTGCCGATGGTGCATCAATTCACGAATGATACGCATTATGATCGTCCGGCGTTCGCGTTTCGTCAGTGACGAAAGTCGAACCTGGGCATATTGGATATCCATTATGAGAGAAGTCATCATCGCCTCCCCCTGAACGACGCGGATCAACCATAACGCCGGCCTGGACACGCGGACACGGACCTTGGTCCGTGGTAGAACCGGCCGTCCGTTACCGTACAAAGACTCGCTGACGAGGCTCGCATAGGCCTTATGCCCGGCACAAAGGGGCCGCGTCGCGGTTTCGATCTCGGACCAACGGGAAGATTCGGGTGAAGACTGCTAATCCTCGTGTGGGCGATTGTCTGCGGAGAAACAAACATGAACTCCGTCGTGGGGCACGGCCCCAAAGACGGGATCGGCTGGACAGGAGGCGGAGGGTCTGTGTCGTTGGGCTGAAAGTTCGACCGCCTCGCAACATCTTCGGCTGGGAAAAAAGGAGAAGAAGCCTGCAACAGGAAACAAAAGGCCTCTTCTCCTGCTGAGGTTGCTCCGTCAGCGATCGGAAACTAGCGTGCCGGTCGCTAATGTCGACAATCGGTCCGCTAGCGTACTCGCCGCGCATCGGCGTCCACCGCCATCATCCCGGCCCGGCTGCTAGACATAACAAACGTGATTTCCTTGGATGCCGGCAATTCAGACGCAGGTGATCCTGAACAAAGCCGCAGACCTAAATAAGTACTCCCCCTGGTATCCGGGCGAAAAAGCTGGCGGCCCGGTTTTGGACGATGCCTCCTTCAAAGCAAAGTCGGACCGCAGATAAAACGCGCATCTGGAATAGCCGGACCTCTCATGTCCCAGTCATCCCTTCGTAGAATCGATCGTTGGCAAGTCGCTAGATCGGAGTGACCGCCATCGATTGCCGTCAATTCCACCGACGTCACCTTCGTCGCCGCTTGGATCGAAATTGGCCAAGCGTATCACTTTTAGCGCAGCAGGCCGTCTTTATGAAAGTCGTCCCATCCTTTCAATCCGCCAGTGTCGTCAGCGGCCTGTTTTGTTCGCTTGCCTTTGTTGTTCTTCAGCGAGCGCGTCAGCTTGGCATGGTAGGCGGCGCGCCTGCGGTTTTCTGCCTTCGCCGCGGCGTCTTCCTCTCGCCATTTGTCAACGGCAGCGCGGTCGAGCAGATCTTCAACAACACGTGGGTTGAATACGTGGAACGTGATCCTTCTTGCCCGTCCCTGCAATCTGACAGTTCGCGTTCCAGCGCTTGAAAGGCGACCATCCTCCAGCCAACGCTTTCTTTCCGAAGCTGTGATGGTAAGGATATCCTCGATCTCCCGAGGGATTATCGGAAGATCCGCGATGTCCTCCAACGCCTTGGAGACAGTCGACGCGGCCGCGCGAAACGCAGCCCTCGACGTCTCTGGCATCGTTAGGATAAGGCCTGCCGCCTGCATGTCCAGCGACTGCCTTAGTGGGGGCGGCAGCCGGGAGCGAATTTCCTGGAGGATTCCCTTGACCCGGACAGCGGACCCGAGTGTTGCCGCCACCGGAAGTGACCACTCCCGGATCAACTCGAGACCGTCGTTTTCTTTGGTTTTCGACTTTATCTTCGGCATAGTCGGGCAAATGGGATCGGAGTGGACGCGCTTCAACAGGGCTCACGCTCGTTTTCCACCTCTGAAGAGCCGCTTTTTCGACGCCGAAGCGGACTAGGCTGCCGGTGCAAGGGCCTGCAGGTTTAAAGATTGTGCTCCAACAAGCTGTGCCACCCGTTCACTCGAGAGATAGGCGTTCCTGCTTCGTCACCTCGGACACACGGGGAACGTGATATGGGCACGGAAACCGCCGGGATAGGATCTTGAAGACTTTCGATCCTGACGACCAGGCCAGTGCAGAGCGCTCGCGAAACCGGCAGATCGATGCAGACGTCACGACACCATTTAGGAAAACGCCGGATGCGGGGCGGCTGCAGGCTCCTTCAAGATCGGGCCGCAAGCCCGGCGCGGCGCTCTAGGAGCCTCCAAGCTCCTGATCGGAGACCGTATGGTCTTTTCGGAATTCCTCGATCTGCTCGGGTTCCCGATCGTCGAGGTGTGCGACCTCGTTTTTGGCATCCCCGTGGACATGCAGAAGTTCGTCAAGCTTAGCGTGGATGGCCTGGGTATCCCTGTGCTCGGCGCGCTGAATGAATAGTGTCATCAGCCATGTCGCAAGAGTGGCGATGCCGTGCCATTCGAGCGTTTCCGGACTCAAGAACAACCAGGAGACGCCGTATATTGTGACGATCGCGAATGCCCAGGGGCTTGCAGTCCACGATCCAAAGTTGGTCAGCCATGAGCGCCATTGCATCGGAGATCCCGCCGTTTTGAAATGAACTTCGTGGTGGCCTCCATGTTCCAGAAGGCGCTGAAGAATGATCACGGCGTCAGAGGCCAAAGCAGCGCATGCTTCTCGTCCGACCGATCCCAAACCGGATTTGCCTTTGATCGATGACTACTCCGGCGCGCGGCCGTATGAAAAACGGACCGATCGCCCGTGGCCACGGCCACTAGGCGAGCTTGATGACGTCCTTGAACTGCACGGTGGCGAGAACACGTCCTTGATCGTCGGCGATTTCGAAGCGTGTGCCGTCGATGCGCTCCTGGCGGGTGACGAGTTCGGCAACCATTTCCCGCGCCGACTTTTCCGCCTCGCGACGAGCGATTTCGAGCGATGCGAGCTCAAGGCCATCATTGTCAGGCTCGTCGCCGTCGTGTGATCTCATGTGGAAGAAATACCGCATTGTTTTCTCCATGCTTTCGGCAGAAACGGCGAAGCCGAAACACGGTTCCATCTCGAACCTGCAATCGTACGGAGACGACCGTGAAGATACACAAACTCAATGGCCAGACGCGCTGCCAATGCTCAAAGGGGCGCAGCATTTCGACGATGACTGTGAAGCAGCTTGCCTCAGGCCTCCGAGATCTTCTTTAAGATCCTGCACCCGTCGAAGGCGATACGACCGGAGCCAGCCGAGCTGGTGCGGGCCATTGAACCAGCGGCTTGCGGACAGATTGGAGACCCACCCTGACTGGTCTAGCATTGGTGTTTCACCAACGGGTCTAGACCGATTTCTGCCCATCAGTCGTCGCCGTGCTGGCCGAGTCAAGGAAGTCCTCTCTGGGATCAGGAATCTTCCCGTCCGGTGTCAGGTCGTCGACAGCTTTCGGCAGGTCGCGCGACAGACGCTCCAGAATGTCCTGACGTGAAAGGCCGGTCTTGGCAGACAATTCGTTGAGAATGTCGGGCCCAAGTGCCTGCGAGAGCTGATCGCCGTTGATTGCCGCGTTCGGGCCCGGCTGCACCCAGGTTTGCGCCGTCTCTCCATGCCCGTTCTGCTGGAATGTCCTCAAGAGGTCTGCCAGGCCACCGCTTACGATGCCACCCGTCGTCAGTCCGCCGAGAAGATCGCCGAAGCCCCCCGGGCCTCCAAAGATCCCGCCAAGACCGCCTGTGGACTGCGCGGATCCGGCTTGTGCGGTCTCTCGGTTACTGCCGGCTTGCGGATTCTGTACGCCTCGCAGGATCTCTGCGATTTTATCCCTGTTCTGATAGCCCACCACGGCAAGAACGCCGAGAAGCGCCTTCATCGGTCCGCTCATCATGATTTCGTCTCCTTCATCAAGATCGGTCGCGTGCGGCTCCCGGCCGCTTTTTTCGGTTATCGCGGCTCGGACCAAAGTCCGACCTTCTGCTTCTGCCGGAACCGGACAAACCATGTTCGCGTTACCGTCGGCTGGAAAGGAGCATCCATGAGCGACCACACGTCATCAAAAATCTTCTCAAAGTTTGCAACTGCCATCGCCGATCTGTCCGGGAAACCAGCCACGTTCGTACTTGCGGTGGCACTCGTTCTCGCGTGGGCGGCCTCCGGACCGTTTTTCGACTATTCGGAGACCTGGCAGCTTGTCATCAATACGAGCACGACGATCGTCACATTCTTGATGGTTTTCGTCCTCCAAAACTCGCAAAACCGTGACGGCAAGGCTCTGCAAGCAAAGCTGGACGAACTGATCCTGACATCGCAGGCCCAGAATAAGTTCGTGGGCATCGAGAAACTCGACGAGGAGCAGCTTCGCGAGATGAGCCGAAAGCTTGCGCAGAAAGCGGAATGCGTTGAGGATGTCGCGGACGATAAGGCCGAAGAGCGGGCGCGCGGCCCGGTTTGAAACAGAACCCCCTCAATCGATGCGTCAGCGCTGACACGTCCCTATGGCAGGACTTGAATCAGTTTGTCTTGCTCAGGAACGCGAAGCGATATCCGTCGTCGGACGTTGTGGGGCAGCCATCCGAAAGGCGGGGGTCTTTAGTTGGTCGATCAGGCCTTTCGCAAATGCATTAAGCAGCGGAGCAGCCAGTAAGGGCGAATTTTGGACAGTTGCGCTCTTGGATGCGGGCCGCAGGCCGTTTGGAGGCCTGCGGCGGAAGTAGTTGGCGAAGATTACGAGTTTTGCGATGACAGGTCGGCTGCGCCGCGCGAAGCCGACCCTGGTAGTTATCTAAACCCGAAGAAGCTCAGGACGGCCAGGATGATGACGACCGCGCCGACGAGCCAGATGAGGTTGTTCATGGGACTTCCTTTCGGTGGTTACTGCTGCGGCAGGATGATTTTCTGATCGGTGGTGCTTTTGACAGGTTTTTGGCCAGGCACGTGCGACATCGTGCGCGTGGTGCTCTGAAGCGCTTGCCCGTCAGTGCTCGTCTTCGTTCTCGACTTGCTGAACGTACCCTTGTCGACCGCCTGTGCGTTCGTCTGCGCCTTCAGTTTATCGTCGTTGCCGTTGACATGCGTCTTGCTCATCGCCTTGCCGTCGTCGCTCGCAGCGCTTCCGCCGGAGCCGATGGACAAGGTTGTGCCGTCGTCGGTCTGGCAGACACCCGCAGTCCCGACAGAGCTTGCGGACGTGCCTCCTGCCGACGCGCTTCCGCCCGTAGCGACGGTGCCTGCCGCGTTGCATTGCTGTGCCGAGACAGCAGCCGTCGCCGACAGGAGCGCGAGCGCCGTCGCGCCGACCAATTTTGTGGCTTTCATGTTTTTCTCCTACTTCTTGGGCTTGGTGACCGAGCAGGTACCATCGGACCGCTTGGTGATCACGGTGCCGTCAGGTCGTGTGACGCTTGCGGTCGAGAAGCTGTCAACACTTCCTGATCCTGCCGCTGAGCTCGATGCGGACGACGAGGACGACGTTGATGGCCCCGTACCGGTCGTCGTGGATGATGTGACCTTGCCGTTTCCAGCCGTCACCGTGGTGGACGTGCCATCCGAAGAGGACTGCGTCTCAACCAGTGTGCAGGTCGTTCCGTCGTCAAGTTTGATTTCCTCGGCTCCGGCCTGGGCCGCAGCAAGAAGAGCGGTCCCGCAGATAAGTGCTTTGACTGTAGTGGACATTGTCTGGCCTCCTAAGGCAGATGGCCGGCGTCCGAAGGCGCCGGCCTGAGCAGTTAGCAGGATTGGGTGGAACCGCTCTTCTTGGCTTGGCCGGGAGCGCAGCCCTTCTTTCCATTGTTCTCGTGGGAAGAGCCTGTCTGGCTTGCGCCCGTGCCGACGGAGCTGCCGCTCTGGCCGTTACCTGCCGAGGACCCGCCCGTGCCGACCGACGACGCCGAGCCCGCGTCCCCGGAGCCTGCGGCCGACCCACCGGTTCCGACGGAGCTGCTGGAGGTGCCGCCGCCTGCCGAGGAACCGCCCGTTCCAAGGGTGGAAGACGAACCTGAACCGGAGCCGGCCGACGATCCGCCCGTACCGACGGTGCTGCTGGAGGTGCCGCCGCCTGCCGAAGAGCCGCCGGTACCCGTGGTCGACGCGCTACCCGAAGGACAGTTGGTAGCGCCTGCGCTGCAGTCGCCGCCGGCGGAGCTTCCACCAGTACCAACGGTGCTGCTCGAAGTTCCGCCGCCTGCCGATGAACCGCCCGTACCGACCGTGCTCGAAGACTGGGCAAATGCGGTGCTGGCCAGAAGGGCTGCTGAGAAGGCGATGGTGGCTGCCTTGAACATGGAAATTTCCTCTATCGAATGTTTGATCACTGCCCGGTCGATGCGACCTTGGGCTCTCAGACGAACGGCGGTTCCTGGTGCCGGTTCCTTGCCCCGGACTTCAGTCCGGGGAATGCGTCGGACCATGGTCCGATGGGCCACCGCTTCCCGTTCTGGATCTTCAATCAGCAGAGGAAAGGGCCTGATGCTCTGGTGGCTACTTCGCCGTGGTCATGAAAATTGTGGCCGGCCTGGCGGTAAACCGCGCTTAGGAAGGGCGCATCGGGACGGCGGGTCGGCCGTTGCGCCGCAGGTATTCCCTGCTGGCTCCAAGATCGCTACCGGTTGTGCTTACCGATCCAACAGGTCGACCGCTCGCGTCCTCGAATGCGACCGTTCCGGCCGACTATCTGATGGCAATCTCCCTCTCTTTCAGGCCCGATTTGAGCCGATCGATAAGATCATGGCGGGTTTCCGACCATTCATGGGTTGCCGCCCAGTATTCCACCTTGAGCGTGGTTTTGTCAGCGGATAGATCGTCGGAATAAACGCGGGGGCTTGGTTCGCGTCGGACCCGCTCGTCGGAGGCGACGATGGCGAGCAGGGTTCGTTTCGCAAGATCGACATCGGCATCGTTGTTGACCGCGATCGACAGTTCCTGCCGGCGTTCCGGCTCCCGGCTATGATTGATGATCGGCGTATTCCACAAGGTGGAATTGGGCGCGAGCAGGTAAAGGCCGTCGGCCGTTCGCAGTTCGGTCGCAAAAAGACCGACCTCGATGATCTTGCCCTTGATGCTCGCGGTTTCGATATATTCGCCGACCCGGAACGGGCGCAGGACGAGCAGCATGATGCCGGCAGCAATGTTCTGCAAGGTGCCTTGAAGGGCCAAACCGATGGCGAGGCCGGCGGCGCCGAGAGCTGCGACGATCGAGGCTGTTTGAACCCCAAACTGTCCAAGAACCATCACGAACACAAGGATTAGGAGGCCATAGTGCAGGACGTTTTCGAAGAAGCGCGCCAACGTTTCGTCTATGCCGTGAATCCGCGACAGGCCCTTATAGGCCCATCGGCTGACAAGACCCGACAGGATCCATCCGCCCACAAGCAGCACCAGAGCGCCCGCAAGCGATAGTCCATAATGAATGGCGAGCGCCCCCAACTGGGCGAGCGCTGTCGGCGTGGCGGCAATCGATTCGGCTGTCGTTTCCATCATCTGCTTTCCGTTTGACATGAAACCGGCCGCTCGAGGCGGCCGCATTTGCCCTCAGTTCGATAGGTGGCTGCGAAACATTCTGCCCAATATGATGGGGCAGGGCGTCGCGTCAGCTGCGTCCGAGAAACTTGAAAGGCAGGCAGGAAGTTCCGACTTCCAAACGTAAGGTGCGCTTGACGGATGGATGCCGGATATATCTCTCTTGACCGAAGTTCTCTTGCTCCCAGGCGACGATGTCGGCGTCCTGCCGAGCTGTCTGACAGCCGGCATAAGGGCAGAGTCGCAGAATGGGCAAGCGCGGATCAGCGCGCGGCAAGATCGCCTATTCAGCCCACAGCGCCAGGAAGGGCTGATCGTTCATGAAGCCGATCGTGATGGAGTCGGAAAGACCTATCCTTTCGCCGCTCCACAGATTGCGATAGGGCCGATTGGCGAGGGTCGGCGGCAGAGCGATGCTGCACCGTGTCGGGGGAGTTTCGCGCGATAGCGCACCCGCAGTGAACCGGCTGAAGACGAGGCGGGGGGCAATGATGACCAGAGCGTTCTGTGCGTCGGCACGTGCGAAGGCGAGCGTCCTGGCCGCGTCGTCGCCCGTCGCCACGAGAGGCAGGTATTCCCCCGTCCTGAACAGCGTCGGCGCCTGCTGTCGAAGGTGAAGCAAGGTTGCGACGAGCTGCTGTTTGAAGCCCTGGCTTTGCCAGTCAGAGCGCGGAGAAGTCGGCGTTCCATGCTCAAAAAGCAGTTGTTGCAAGGTCTGGAAATCGGGTTCGCGGCGGTTGTCGGGATCGACAAGGCTGAAATCATGCCCCTCGCACCCTTGGTAGATGTCGGCAACGCCCGGTGCTGCCAGCTTGATGAGCGTCTGGGTAAGGCTGTTTGCAAGACCTGACCGGACGAACGGTTCAAGCGTGCCAACGAAATCGATCAGAAAAGCCCGATTGGCGGTGGAAAGCAGATTGCGCGCGTAGGCCATGACCGCCGCCTCATAGTCCTCGTTCGGCTCGCCCCAGTTCGTCCGCAGCTTGGCTTCCCGGAGAGCCTTCTCGATGAAGGGGAGGAAGCGTTTCTCAAGGGCACCGATGCCTTTTTCGTCGTCCGCCCTGAGATCGGTCGGCCATGCGCCGGCGAGCGCCTGGTAAATCATCCATTCGACAGCCGGTTCGGGCGCAGGGCCGTCGGCCAGGCTCTGGATACTCAAGCGATTCATGCTTCGCCAGCGGGCGACTGCCTCGGCCCAGATACCGGGCGCTTCGGTAATGGTGTAGAGGCGCGCACGGGCGTCTTCACCGCGCTTGGTATCATGGGTGGATGTTGCGGAGAGGCCATCGGGCTGCGTAACCAGACGGTTGGCCATGTCGGTGTGGAAGCGCTCCAAGGAGAAGCTTGACGGCAGCGGCTCTCCGCCAACCTCGTTGAGCGCCAATGCCACGTGCAGACGGTAGAACAGCGTGTCTTCCACGGATTTGGCCATCAACGGACCTGTCAATTGTTGGAAGCGGGTTCGAAAGTTCAAGGCTGCGGCGCTGGCGGGGCCGTCCACTTCTTCCTTCAGTATGCGCTCGATGAAACCGATGGCTTCTGGATCGGCGTCGCCACGTCGCTGACGGACCGACTGGAGTACGTGTTCCAGCATCGTCCGGCTTTCCAACGGCAACCCGCGCGAACTCCCGTAGGTACGGTAGACGGGAAAGGCTACGAGCAGCTCCTTCAGGGCGGTTGTCACCGATGCGTCAGAAAGGAACGGTTCGTGCTGGTCCGACGCGCGGACCTCGAGCGCGAGGCGGACAAGGGCGGCGAACTCGCCGGCGAAATTTTTATCCGCCATCAAGAGTTTCGCGGCGCGCAAGTCCCGCCTCGGGTCCACCGGCTCGCCCGTCACATGTGCGTAGGCGTCGTGTAGCTTTTGCAAACCGCCGCCATCGACAAGCGCCTGGCTGATGGAAGCGATGAATTCATAACCGGTCGTGCCGGAGACCGGCCAGTCTCGGGGCATCTGCTCGCCGTGAGCAAGGATCTTCTCGACGGTGATGTAGCAGTCAGGACCTGCCTCTGAGCGCAGGCGGCGAAGGTAGGCCTCCGGATCCGCCAGTCCGTCCACATGATCGACACGCAAGCCATCGACGGTGCCGTCACGCACAAGCTCGAGGACGAGCCGATGGGTGTCGTCAAACACCGCCTCGTCTTCGACCCGCACACCCGCCAGGCCGGTGATTTCGAAGAAGCGGCGATAGGAGAGGTCTTTTTCCGCGTCCCGCCAAGACATCAGCCGATAGGGTTGCTGATCGTGAAGGGCGGCTATGCCCGCCTTGTCCGAAATCTGCAAGACGCCTTCCCGCCCAGCATAGCTGGCCGGGGTCAGCGGATAGAAACTCCCGAAATAGGCGAAGGCCGGCTTGCCGCTGTCGGGATCGGTTTTCAGCGCAATGTCGCCGGCCGCCAGGACCGCCTCGAAACTGTCGCCGAGGAATGGCAGGGTCAGGCGGCGCGACCAGTCTATGTCGAAGTGCCGGGCAAACTGGCTCTTCTCGCCCAGCTCGATGACATCGCGCCACCAGGCGTTTTCAAGGGACGCAGCCATATGGTTCGGCACGATGTCCAGGATGAGGCCGAGCCCCTCGGCCTTGAGAGCCCTGGCCATCCGGTCGAACCCGTCTCGACCGCCGATCGCGGGATCGATTTCATTGGCATCGACCACGTCGTAGCCATGGGTAGAGCCGGCCGCGGCCTTGAAGATCGGCGAGGCATAGAGATGACTGATCCCGAGGCGCTTGAGGTAGGGGACAAGCGCGGCCGCGCGATCAAAGGTCATGCCATTGCGGAACTGTAGACGGTACGTGGCGGTCGGAATGGTCATGGGATCCTTCGAGACGGTATGGAATGATTTTGAATCCGCCCAGAAACTTGCGCCATCTGCTCTTGTTCCCAATCCTGGGGTGCCAGCGAACGAAAAGGGCCTCCGCGTGGGCTGAGGCATGAGCGCGCGTGCGTCAACCGCCAGCCTTCACCGCGTTTGTCCCATCTGCGCGCGACGTCGCAAATAGCTGAATACCGGGGAATGACCGGGGGCGACGTTTCGACGCCATGAGTATCGAACAGTGAACGCCTTGCTCGAGAAATTCGCATTTTATTAAATATGTCGGGAAATACTCCGCTTCGAGGGCGATCTAAATCTGGACAAGCGAGTTCATCTCGTGACCACGAAGCGGAGACTGCCATGTATCAGCGTACGGTTCTCATCGTCGAAGACGAGTTTCTCATCCGAATGGTGCTCGCCGGCGCTCTATCGGACAACGGCTACGACGTGATCGAGGCTGGAAACGCCCTCGAGGCGGTGGCCATCCTGGGGCAGCAGAAGATCGACGCCGTCGTGACGGACGTTGACATGCCCGGAGGCCTCAGCGGGCTCGATCTCGCCAGGATGATCTCGTCCATCCATGTGAACGTGCCGGTGATCATAACGTCGGGCGGACATCGTCTCCGCGCCGAGGACCTGCCGGGTGACGCCGTCTTCGTTCCCAAGCCCTACCGAATGGACGCGATCGCGGCGATGGTCGGGGAGATGACCGATCGGTCGAACCTGCGGATGGCCGGCTAGGCGAAGTCTCCGATCCTGCCGGACTGGAAAACGATCTCCGGTTCGCCTTCCTCGCCGACGACCGGATCTCCCTCGCGCTTTCACACGACGACGCCCGCATGCGTAACCGCCAGCTCGCGCGCCTCTTCGAGGGCAGCCTCCTTTGTCGCAGCTCTCCGCGGTCCGAAAGCTCTGACGGGCTGGTCGCGCTCGTCGAGATCGAAGGCGAGCACGTAGAGCGTGACGAAGGTACCGGGCATTCGAAGGTTCTCCGTGGAGTCCCTAAACGCCTTGCCGGTGTATCCGGTTTCGTCGCTGCCACCCGTTCTATCGTCGCCCGGCATCACGCATCACCCTGCTTGCCGGAGTCGTTCAGGCAAGATGCCTCGGTTCAATGAAGGCTGGGCCGACGACTCCTTCCAAATGTTCACCTGGCGCAGCGCCAATAAAAGTCCGATCAGCCGTCATCTCCAAAAAATCCCGATCGATCCAGGAACTATCCGAGCGAGCGCAGGTTTGTGGCGCTCATGGGTGAACGGCCAGCTGCTCGATCTTCCCGAGTTTTCGGGTGCCGCTCACCGGCCGATCGACCACGACGAACAAGGAGAGACGCATGCGCGCGCTAGTCTGGCACGGCAAGGAGGATATCCGCTGCGATACCGTATCGGACCCCGAAATCGAACATCCACGCGATGCGATCATCAAGGTCACGAGCTGCGCGATCTGCGGCTCCGATCTTCACCTGTTCCATAATTTCATCCCCGCCATGAAGCCGGGCGACATCATGGGACACGAGATGATGGGAGAGGTGGTAGAAACTGGCTCTCAAATGAACGGCCGCCTCAAAAAGGGCGACCGGATCGTTGTTCCCTTCACCATCAACTGCGGCGAATGCGACCAATGCAAATGCGGCAATTTCTCCGTTTGCGAACGGACAAACCGCAAAAAGGAGATGGCGGACAAAGCGTTTGGCCACACCACGGCGGGGCTGTTCGGCTACACCCATTTGACGGGCGGCTATCCCGGCGGTCAGGCGGAATACTTGAGGGTGCCGTTCGCCGACGAGACGCACATCAAGGTTCCAGACAGTCTCACCGATGAGCAAGTACTCTTCCTTGGCGACATCTTCCCGACGGGGTGGCAAGCAGCTGCCCAATGCGACATCGAGCCGACCGATACTGTCGTGATCTGGGGCTGCGGCCCCGTCGGCCAGATGACGATCCGCAGTGCCGTGCTTCTGGGAGCCAAGCAGGTGGTTGCCATCGACTGCATCCCGGAACGTCTTTCCATGGCTGAAGCTGGGGGTGCGATCACCATCAACTTCAACGATGAGAGCGTCATCGAGCGGCTGAACGAGCTGACCGACGCTAAAGGTCCTGAAAAATGCATCGACGCGGTCGGGCTGGAAAGCCACGTCTCGATGGGCCAGCCCGATACTCTGTTGGACCGCGCCAAGCAGGTGGTGATGCTGGAGAACGACCGTCCGCATGTTCTGCGCGAAATGATTTATGTCTGCAGGCCGGGAGGGATCATCTCGATCCCCGGCGTCTATAGCGGCCTCGTCGACAAGATCCCTATGGGCATGGCGATGAACAAGGGCCTCACCTTCCGCATGGGGCAAACGCATGTACGCCGGTGGACGGACGATCTGCTGCGGCGCATCGAGGATGGTCAGATCGATCCCTCCTTCGTCATTACCCATACCGTCGGGCTCGAAGACGGGCCGGAAATGTACAAGGTGTTTCGCGACAAGCAGGACAGCTGCATCAAGGTCGTCCTGAAACCTTAAGGAGGGTTCCGACATGGCATTTCTCAGCAGCATCACCCGTTCAGAAGGCGACCCCAAAGTCATCAAGTCGGGGCCAAGTTCGCTCAGCTCCTCCGATCGGCTGGCGCGCGATCTTGGTTGGTTCAGCATTGGATTGGGGATCGTCGAAATATTTGCAGCCAGGAAGATCACCCGTGCGCTCGGCCTGCGCGGCCACGAAAATCTGGTCCTCGCTTTCGGGTTGCGGGAGATAACATCGGGGTTCCTTACGTTGTCGGTCGACAAACAGGTGGGGCTTACCAGCCGGATCGCCGGTGACGGGCTCGATATTGCCACCTTGGCAGCGGCCATGCGACCCGACAATGACAAGCGGGGCAATGCAGCACTGGCGTTGATCATGGTTGCCGGCATCACGCTTCTCGACATCGCGGCAAGAGGGACGAGCACGATCCGCCATGCCCGCTACAAAGGTCAGCGACGGGACTACGCTGACCGCAGCGGTTTCCCGAACGGGGTGGAAGCATCGCGCGGCGCCGCCCGCAGACAGCTCGAGGATTTGCGGGCGACTTCGGACAACAAAAGCAGGCCTGCCACGAGGCAGGCCGGTGCCGGTGACGGTATGGAGCATTGATCGCAGGAGCGCCTGGGCAAGCCGGCGCGAGCGAGCCACTGAAGCGTCGGAGGCGATCACCTTCGAACGGCTTCGCAGATCCCCAGCGGGAGGGGAAAGTTGGATCTTGAACAGCTCCTCGGCGTCGGTTGATGTTCGTCTTCCTCGCCGACATCTTCTCCACCGTTCTTTACGCGTGCGCCGGCACAGGGTTGCTCGCCCCTGTTTGGGACCGCCTCGTCTGGACTTGCATCAAGGGGGCCTATGGTTGGCGATCCTAATAGGATGCGGCGGGTCCGTGTCAGATGGGTATAGCTGTCAATCAAAGCCTGTAGCTGATGCAATGATCAGATTGAACGCGGGACAGCGCAGGTCGCGAGCAGCGACGCGGCGAAAAGTCTTACACTCGGCTCCGGCGGCAGCGGGACTGTGACGTCATCGGCGCGGAGGAATGCTCACCACCGCCGGTGGCAGTATTGGCGCGAGTGGTGCAGGGGCTCGAAGTGCGCTGGCTCGACCCACGCTCTCGGGCACTATTCCGGCTGCACAGGAAGTTTGCGTTCTGTCTTTTCACGTTGCCAGAAGCCGCGGGCGACCTACGACATGCTTTGCAGCGATGGCCCAGTCGGTGGGTTTCATGAAGATTTTATCGTTGCGGTAGAATGGCGGGAGGAGCCTGTCGTCGGATCCGGTGACGAAGGCGAAGGGGATGTGTCGCATCTTCAAGACTGCCGCGACCGAATAGACCATTTCACCTGACAGATTGACATCAAGCAATGCGCCATCGAGGCCGTGTTCGTGTTCGGCGATGTCGAGTGCCGCGGAAACAGAGGAAACGGACAGAACTTCCGCTCCGAGCGAATTCAACCGCTGTCTGGCATCCGCCGCGACGTGGTAATCATCTTCCGCAAGCAGGAACCGATAACCTCCGAGAGCCGATTGGAGCGAGAACTTCTTGTGCGCAACGAGGCGACAAAGCGCTTCCAGACGCTCCGGGCATACCAGGCCGCGCCGATACATTTTCATGACGCAGCTCGCAAGTGCGGCCCTGTTACCCGCGCCGGGCGAGAACCATGGTTCCGAGCTGATCTTCGTGAAGACCTGCCGCATCACCTGCACGTCATAGTGAGAAAAAATGCCGTGAGCCAAAGCAACTGTCATGGCGACCTCGTCTCGTTTTGGAACGCAAGGGCATGTTTTCAGCTTGACAGCCGCGAATCAAGCTCGCTTCGTCAAGAACGTGGCTTTGGACTCTTACCGTACAAACTATCGTTTTCCGCGAAAGATCGCACCTGGGGCCGTGGTGCAGGCGCCCGCAACCTAGCCGACCTGCTCCACCGATAACGTCCCCGGTTGAAGCGGCTTGATCAAAGAGGTCGCCGACACAGTCGGATCGAGCCACTCTGCCCATGCGTCACGCTCGAGGATGACGATCTGGCGATCGTGGTAGGGCAGGATGTCCGGTCCCGGCTCCATCGTCAGCATCGTGAAAGCCTGACCCACATCCGGCGTATCGCGCCAGATGCCGGCGATGCAGAAGATCGGCTCGCCCTTCTTCGTGAACAGCCACTTGTCCTTGCGCTTCTTTTTTGGGTCTTTCGGATCCGTGAACTCGTAGAAGCCATCGGCGACGATCAGGCAGCGATTGGACGTGAACTCCCGTCCCTCAGAGCGGAAATTATAGACCGGCCGCTTGTTCGGCCCCGGCCAACTCCAGCGTCGCTGCACGAGCTCTGTCTCATCGCGGGCTCCGCCGATCGTGCGGATGATAGGGCCGAAGTCTGTGATCTTGATATCCTCGCGCGCCTGGAGGTTCGGTATGCCTTCATCGAACCGGATCCTGATCTTGAGATCGGCGAAGTCCTTTGCGATCGACGCGGTATCGACCATCAATCGGTAATCATTGCACATGGTTCCTCCCTTCGAGGCATCGATCGGTAACGGCGAGCCGCTGCAGGTGCAATATATGGTCGGATCGCGCGCTCGCCAGCGCAACAAGGAGATCTTCGGCCTCCACCCTCGGCAGACGGAAGGCCCAAGCAAGAGCTCGATCTTGTCCGCTGATTGCGTTCCTGGTATGTTCTTGGATATGAATGCGACCGTTTTTCAGTCCGATGCCCCTCTCGACAAGCGCCGGATCGTCGTCAGGCGCAACGGCAGCGATGTGGAGATGGTGGAACTGCCGTGGGGGCTACGAGCCCGCGATGGCCGTGCCCGCGCCGTCAGTGTCGTCCGATCCGAAGGCCGACGGTTCCCGACCCATCGCTGCCTGGTGCCAGCGTCCGAGTTTCGTCACAAGAACTTCAGTTTTTCGCTCGCCGATGGCGACTGGTTCTATTTCGCGGGGATCTGGCGGCCTGCTGCAGAAGATTGGCCTGAGGGCTTTGCGATCCTGACGATCGAGGCAAATCCTGATCTCGCGCCTTACCAAGACCGCCAGATGGCGGTGCTCAGACGGGATCAAAGGATGGCATGGCTCGATGGAAGGGTGCCGGAGGACGAAATCCTGCGCCCGCTACCTGAGGGGACGTTCCGTGTCAAAGATACTTCACGCGCGTCCGATCAGCCGGCGCTGGCAAGCTAGAGCGCCAGTCGCAATTGTGGCTCCGCCTCCGCAGCGCGTTCCAGCGAGGACAAGGTGACGCCGAGCAGGCGGATGCCCTTGCGCGGCGGGAAGATTGGTGCGAGCAGCAGATCGACGATTTCGTCGAGGTCGCCGATCACCGACAGAGGTGCGGAAACCGTCTTGCTGCGGGTGATCTGGTTGAAGTCGGCATATTTGACCTTGAGCGTCACCGTCTTAGCACCGATCCGGTTGGCCTCGCAGTAACCCCAGACCTTTTCGATCAGTGGCTGGAGCCCTTGGCGGGCCAGCTCATAGGCATGAAGGTCCTCGGAGAACGTATCTTCGGCGCCTACCGATTTGCGCACCCGGTCCGGCTTGACCTGGCGCTCGTCAATGCCGCGGGCGATGCCAAAGAAATAGGGTCCGGACTTGCCGAAATTCTGGACAAGGAATTCGAGCGTCTTCTCCTTAAGATCAGCGCCGGTATTAATCCCGAGCCGGCGCATCTTTTCGGCCGTCGCCGGACCCACGCCATGAAACTTCTTGACGGGGAGGGCTTCGACGAAGACCGGCCCGTCTCTCGGTGTGATGACAGCCTGGCCGTTCGGCTTGTTGAGGTCGCTTGCCATCTTGGCGAGGAACTTGTTGTAGGAAATACCGGCCGACGCGTTGAGCCCGGTCACCTGTTTGATCTTGGCCCGAATTTCCGACGCTATCTCGGTGGCGACTGCCATGCCTTTGAGATTTTGCGTGACATCGAGATAGGCCTCGTCGAGCGAGAGCGGCTCGATAAGCGGCGTATATTCGGCAAAGATATCTCGGATCTGCTGCGACACTGTCTTGTAGACGTCGAAGCGCGGCGGCACGAAGATCAGCTCGGGACATTTGCGCTTGGCGGTCACCGACGGCATGGCCGAGTGAACGCCGAAGGCGCGAGCCTCGTAGCTTGCCGCCGCCACCACGCCGCGTGCAGCCGATCCGCCGACGGCGATCGGCTTGCCGCGCAGCTCCGGATTATCGCGTTGCTCGACCGATGCGTAAAATGCATCCATGTCAACATGGACGATTTTCCGGACGGGAAAGGAGCTTACGTTCTGCATTCCAACTTCACGGATTGCGATGGATCGGCTGCAAAAAAATCACGTTGAAACAAAGAGAGAACATAGCAGGGTTCGGGGCGATATCAACGCTTTAATAAGCGCGTGACTGAGGAGCGACCATGAGCCGCCGAAGACGTCGTCGCGCGAGAACATGGCCAGGGACGATGCTGACGAGGAACTGATGACGGCGGGGCCAGCATTCGGTAGTCTATCGCGTTGTCACCGCTAAACTAAAGATCGGTTGGAGAAAGCGAACGAAGCCGCGCACGACGCCCTCGAATGGGATCGGCGGTTGCGCAAAGCCAAAACGCAAGGTCGCGCCTTGCTCGCTTGCAGACTGAGGAACAAGGTCGGCACCACTCGGTCCGGTCGGGTCCGGTAGATCGGCCGCGAGCCGAGGATAATATCCAACAGCTAGATGCGTTGGTACTGGTCTACCCGGCAGGCTGGCGGCGATAGCGCGCCAGCGCCCGTGCCGCGGAGGGGCTTGGGTCATCTGGGGACAATCCTATAGCGGCCAGCATCAGGAGGCGGGCCTCATGACGCAGCATAGCTTAGTCCCAGAGAAAATCCGGCCCGGTTGTCTGATAGGTCAGCCGCAAGGTCCCGTCAGGCTGAACCACATACCGTTCGAAGACACGGTACCCGAACTGCCCGAGAAAGGTGTTTTTGACGATCGTCCCAGGCTTGTAACGAGAATGGACGACTTTTCCGCCGTAAGTCAGGCTCCCCGGTAAAGGAGTGGGACCCGGTCGCGCTGTGGCCTCTGGCGTGCTGCAGCCGATGACCAATGTAGCGACAAGGAGGATCATCGCACTTGTTGTTGAATGCTTCACCGCCGAGATCCTTGATTAATGACAGACTGTTGTGGTGATCAAACGCATCTTCTCCTTCAACGAACTGCCGGGTAAGGCCGGTGCGGGTACCATCGCCAAATGGCGAGGATTTGCTCTTCAACCGACAGTTCCATGAACTTCGCCTGATGATGAAAGTTCCCGAGCGGGACCGCACGCGCACGCAGTTTGAGGGTACGTCACCAACCTCCGGTCGCTGCGACACCTGCCAAGGCGGAAGTTCAGCAATTTCCGTGGGTATCGAGCTCTGAGAAGCGAAACCACCAGCCGCCAGACGCGTTGTGATGCTTTAGAGAACGTTATCAGGAGAGAGCCAATGGGCGACGACAGCACGACGACAATCCGAGCCACGTTCGAAACACGGGAAGCGACCGATATTGCGGTCGAGCATCTGGTTCAGCAGTATGGCATCTCGCGCCCTGACATCTTCATCGAGCCCGCCGCCGGCCGCAATTCCGCCGGCTTGGTGCCCTCGGGGGGCGACGCCTCGCATGAGGAGGGCGCACGTCGCGATGCGCCGCTCAAAGGCGAGATCGAGGTTTCGGCGGACGTCAAACGCAGCCAGGTCGGCGCTGTCGAGCGTTGTCTTGAGGAGGCCGGCGCCCTGCGGGTATCGAGCCGCTGAGCATGGCCGATAATCTGTCGAAATACCGCGCCAAACGCGATTTTCAAAAGACCAGCGAACCGAGCGGTGAAACGCAGGTCAGGCCCTCGAACCGCCGGCGGTTCGTGATCCAGAAGCACGATGCGACGCGGCTTCACTACGACCTGAGGCTTGAGCTCGACGGCGTGTTCAAATCCTGGGCGGTGACCAAAGGACCATCACTCGATCCGCATGACAAGCGGCTCGCCGTCGAGGTCGAGGATCACCCACTCGACTACGGTGACTTCGAGGGCACGATCCCCAAGGGCCAGTATGGCGGCGGTACGGTCATGCTCTGGGATCGCGGCTATTGGGAGCCGGAAGGCAGGAAGTCGCCGCAGGAGGCTTTGAGGAAAGGCGATTTCAAGTTCACGCTCGAGGGCAAGCGGCTGCATGGCAGTTTCGTCCTGGTCAGGATGCACGGCGATCGGGACGGCGGCAAGCGGACGAACTGGCTGCTGATCAAGCATCACGACGATTATTCCGTCGACGAAAACGGCGCCGCAGTCTTGGAGGAGAACGCGACCTCTGTCGCCTCCGGCCGCACCATGGACCAAATCGCCAACGGCAAGGGCCGCAAGCCAAGCCCGTTCATGATGGCGAACGCGGATGTCGAGGCCGACGCCGTCTGGGACAGCACGCACGGCCTGGCGGCGGCCGAGCGCAAGAAGCGACCGCGCAAGGATGTCGCGACGTCCACCGCTGCCGATCTGCCGGATTTCATCGATCCGCAACTATGCGAAAGGCTTGATCGGCCGCCCGCCGGCGACGATTGGCTGCACGAGATCAAGTTCGACGGTTACCGTATCCAGATGCGGGTCGCCGATGGAGCGGCGACGCTGAAGACGCGCAAGGGCCTCGACTGGACCGGAAAATATCCCGAAATTGCCGCTGCGGCCGCCGATCTTCCCGACTGCATCATCGACGGCGAGATCTGCGCGCTCGACGAAAACGGCGCACCCGATTTTGCCGCGCTTCAAGCTGCTCTATCTGAAGGCAAGACCGCCGATCTCGTCTATTTCGCGTTCGACTTGCTTTTCGACGGCGGCGAGGACTTGCGGCCGATGCGCCTTATCGAGCGCAAGGAACGGCTCCAAAACCTTATCGACGCCGCGGACGGCGATCCGCGCATCCGCTATGTCGAACATTTCGAATCCGGCGGCGATGCCGTGCTTCGTTCAGCCTGCAAGCTGCATCTCGAGGGCGTGGTCTCCAAGCAAATGGATGCACCCTATCAATCCGGCCGCACCGACACCTGGGCAAAGTCAAAATGCAGGGCCGGCCATGAAGTGGTGATCGGCGGTTACGCCAAGACCAATGGCAAGTTTCGGTCTCTGCTGGTCGGCGTCCATCGTGGCGATCACTTCGTCTATGTCGGTCGCGTCGGGACCGGCTACGGCGCCAGGAAGGTCGAGACTCTGCTTGCGAAACTGGAGGCGCTTGAGACGGGAAAATCGCCCTTCACCGGTATCGGGGCGCCGAAGAAGCAGGCTGAAGTGGTCTGGGTGAAACCGGAGCTGGTCGCTGAAATCGAATTCGAAGGCTGGACGGCAGACGGCCTCGTGCGACAGGCTGCCTTCAAGGGCCTGCGCGAGGATAAGCCGGCGAAAGAGGTCGAGGCCGAAAAACCTGCATCGCCTGCTCAGACCGATACGGCCGGACCTGCCCGCACGGTCAAGAGCAAGTCTGCCCGCCGCAAGGGCGCTAAGGCCGAAGTCATGGGCGTTCTGATTTCCAATCCCGATAAGCAGCTCTGGCCGGACGCCGGCGACGGCGAGCCCGTCACCAAGGAAGACCTAGCCCGCTATCATGAAGCGGTCGGCGCCTGGCTGATCGAGCATATCAGGGGCCGGCCGTGTTCGATCATTCGGGCGCCGGACGGTATCGGCGGAGAGCAGTTTTTTCAACGCCACGCAATGCTTGGCACCTCCAACCTTCTGGAATTGGTGAAGGTCTTCGGGGATAAGAAGCCTTACTTGCAGATCGATCGGATCGAAGGACTCGCAGCCATCGCCCAGATCGGCGGGATCGAACTACATCCTTGGAATTGCGAGCCCGGCAAGCCGGAAGTGCCCGGCAGGCTCGTGTTCGACCTCGATCCCGGACCTGATGTTCCGTTTTCGACCGTGGTGGCGGCGGCCCGCGAAATGCGCGATCGGCTCGACGAGCTCGGTCTGGTCAGCTTCTGCAAGACCACTGGCGGCAAGGGATTGCATGTTGTGACCCCGCTCGCCGTCAGCAAACGAAAACCATTGTCCTGGGCCGAAGCCAAGGGCTTTGCACACGACGTCTGTCAGGAGATGGCGCGCGACAACCCCGACCTCTATCTGATCAAGATGACCAAGAGCCTTCGAGGCGGCAGGATCTTCCTCGATTATCTGCGCAATGATCGCATGGCGACAGCCGTCGCACCACTCTCGCCGCGCGCGCGTCCGGGCGCCACCATATCGATGCCGCTCACCTGGACGCAGGTGAAATCCAACCTCGACCCGAAACAGTTCACCTTACGTAGCGTGCCGGCGCTTCTTGCTAAAACATCCGCCTGGCAGGACTATTGTGACGGCGAGCGGCCGCTGGAGCAGGCGATCAAGCGCTTGGCCAAAGGACGACGCGCCGCATGATCTGGCAAGGGCAGCTTGCAGGCGATGTCTGATGGACGAAGCAACAGAAGAGACATCCAAACCACGGCAGCCGACCGAGGGAGCGGCGACCGATCTGCCTTTTATGTCAGGCCTTTTAGTCAGGCGGCCGGCTTCTCGTTGAGATCGAAGACGGCGGCGTTGTCCTGTACCTCGCGCAATCCCTTATAGGATGCATGACGTAAGTTACCGTCATCGGTCCAGCCGCGGAACTCGATTTCGGCGATCAACGTCGGCTCGGCAAAGACGAGGTTCTTGCCCTTGAGCGCGACTGCCGGTCGACTGGTTCTCAGTTTGTCGAGCAGCGTGCGCAGCTCCTCGGCATTCTTGGCATCGAACCCCGTGCCGACCGAGCCGACATAGATCCATTCATCGCCGTTGCGGGCGGCCAGAAGCAGACTGCCGATGCCACCGCGCGCCACTTTTGATTGCTCATAGCCGACGACCATGAAGCTCTCGCTCTGGACACATTTGATCTTCAGCCAGTCACCGGTGCGGCCGGAGCGATAAGGCCGCTCCCGGTGCTTGGCGATGATGCCCTCGAGCCCCATTGAGCAGGCATTCGCCAGAAGCTCGGCGCCATCGCCGGGCACTTCCTCCGAAAGCTGGATGGCGCCGGTGGCCCCGTCCAGAAAGTCCTCAAGCAGGTGCCGTCGGACGGAGAGCTCCGTTTTCGTCAGATCGTGACCATCGAAATAAAGAAGATCAAAGGCGAAGAACACTGATTCCATGGAGGCGCGCTTTCCGCCCCGACCGCCGAGCGAACGCTGTAGTGCGCCAAAATTCGAACGGCCCTCCTTGTCGAGAACGACCGCCTCGCCGTCCAGGATCGCCGTTGCGACGCCGAGCTTCTTGGCTTCCTCGGCGATCACCGGGAACCGATGCGTCCAGTCGTGCCCCCCGCGGGTAATGATCCGCACGCCCTTTGGTTCGATGTGGACGGCGAGCCGGTAGCCATCCCATTTCATCTCGAAGGCCCAATCCGGACCTCGCGGCGGGATTTTCTTCAAGAGCGCCAGGCAAGGCTCAATTCGCTCCGGCATAGGATCGAAGGGAAGATTGGGTTGCGTCGGGTCGCGGGAACGGGCCGGCTTCGACTTGAGAACCTGGTCGTCCTGGAGAAGCGGTTTGACGCGGCGGCTCATCTGCCCGCCCGCTTCTCGGCCGCAACCGATTTCTTCAGCGCATCCATAATATTGACGACGTTGTTGGCTGGTGACGACGGCTGAGGTTTCGCTTTTGTTTTGGCAGGCTTTTTCAATGTCTTCTTCTTGGCGGCAATGATGTCGAGCAGCCGCTCTTGGACGGGATCGGCAACCATTTTCGGGGTCCAGTCCTTCGTCTGTTTTGTGATCAGCTGTTGAATAAGCGGCATCAGCTCCGGCTCCGCCTTTTCGTCGCCGATAGCCTCGAAATAGGCGTCCTCGTCGCGGACCTCGTCTCCGTAGCGCAGCGTCCACAAGACGATGCCCTTGCCGCGTGGCTCGAGCATGACGGCGCGTTCGCGCCGCGAGATGACGAGCCTGGATATTCCGACCATGTCCTGCGCCTCCATGGCATCTCTAATGACCGAAAACGCTTCCTGACCGACCGGATCGTTCGGCGAGAGATAATAGGGCGCGTCCAGCCAGATCCAGTCGATGCTGTCGCGCGCGGTGAAGGTGGAAATATCGATTGTCTTCGTGCTTTCCAGCGCGACATTCTCGAGCTCCTCGTCTTCGAGAATGACGTATTCGTTCTCTCCGCGCTGGTAGCCCTTGACCTCGTCCTCTTCCGTGACGTCCTTGCCTGTCACGGAATCGACGTAATGGCTGACGACGCGGTTCTGGGTCTGACGGTTGAGCGTATGGAAACGGACTTTGTCACTCTCCGACGTGGCCGGCATCATCTGCACCGGGCAGGTAACGAGGGAGAGTTTGAGATAGCCTCGCCAGTAGGGACGTAGAGCCATGGCGGCGTCCTCCGATCAGCCGGCGCGACGGGCCGGCGTTGCCGCTGTCTGCTTGGATTTTACAGCGCGTTTTGCAGCTTTTGAGCGGCCGGCGCCGCGGTTGGCATTGGCGGCGGTACGCTTCGGCTTGGCGCCCTCCGCTGCGATCCCGGCACTCTCGCGCAGGGCCTGCAAGAGATCGCTGGGCTTGGACGCAACCGGTGCCTTCTTCTTCGGCAGTGCGCGGCCCTCGATCTTGGCTTTTACCAGCTCGGCAACGGCCGCCTCATAGCGATCGTCGAACGCACTGGCGTCGAAGCTGCCCTTCTTCGTGCCTATGATATGTTCGGCAAGCTCGAGCATCTCTCCTTCGATTTTGAGGTCCGGCATGTCTTCGAATGCCTTTTCCGACGAACGGACCTCGTAGTCGAAGTTCAGGGTCGAGGCGATCAGCCCCTTGCCATGCGGCCGGATGAGAACGGTGCGCATCCGGCGAAAGAGCACGGTGCGGGCGATACCGGCCACATGTTCCTGTTTCATGCCATCCCGCAGGAGAATGAAAGCATCCTCGCCCATCTTGTCGGGCGCCAGATAGTAGGGCTTGTCGAAGTAGGTCGTGTCGATCTGCGAGCAGGGAATGAAAGCTTCGATCCTCAGGGTCTTGTCACTTTCAGGCACCGCGGCTGCGACCTCCTCTGGCTCGAGAACGATATATTGGCCGTTTTCGACCTCATAGCCTTTGACCTGGTCCTCGCGCTCCACCGGATCTCCGGTCTCGCCGTCGACAAATTCCCGCTTGACCCGATTGCCCGTTTTTCGATTGAGGGTGTTGAAGGCGATGCGTTCGGATGAGGATGCAGCCGTGTAGAGCGCTACCGGACAGGAGACCTCTCCGAACTTGATATAGCCTTTCCAACTCGCTCTTGGCCCTGCCATTGCCTGACACTCCTGACGCAACTCAAGCGATTCAAGCGAATCGGCATCCAATTGTTCCGAGCCAAAACGAATCATTTTTCAATGACTTAACCGGGCGCCAATGCGCGCGTTGCGAGTCCCCTTTAAAGCGATGATTCCAATGCATCTTTTTTCCGCTGCGCGCGTTTTCGAAGGAGACAACCTGAAAGGAGTCCCTCTATGAGCAAGCGTGAACTGATCGATACGGGAAGCGATAAACGCTACGTTCGACGCGACCACAACGGCAGGTTCAAGGAGAGCGTCGACGTCTCAAGGTCGCTCTCGGCAGATGCACGTCATGCCGCAGAACACGAGGCCAAATCCGGGCAGGGCGACAAGGGCGACCGCAAGCGCTGACCTCGGCAGGCTGGCTACCACAGGCCGGAGGGCGTCGATCGCCTTCCTGCTTTCATCGATGAATGCTGCCGGCGGAACTGCTGCGGGTAAGAGAGAAGAAACGACGCTAGGGCCTCTTTTGTTTTCCATTGCGCCGCGTCCCGCAGCACGTTCCGGAAGCGACAATGTTATTCGATGTCGTCCATGTCGGCTGTCCCCAGTGACATTCCTGCGGCGATCAGACCTGGAAACCGCGTCTGGCACCGGTCGATCCCGTCTCGGGCAACCATTCTCGGACAACCCATCGAGATGCGTCTTCGAAGCTGCACGAAGCTGAGGCTCGCTCCGTATTGCTTGACCAACGCCTGGCGGTCGAGTTCGGCGCGGCGATCGCATGCGGGGCATTCGACGGCAATGGTCGGGCTGCGGAATTCGCGCAGCGTCAGAACCTGGCTATTTTTTCTTATGGATGACATTTTCTGCGTGCTGTGGATCTGTAGGCTTCTCTTGTTTGATTTGAAAGGACTTTTGGCGGCCAATCTGGTGTGGGTTGTCGCTGAATAGGAATATCCACCCGCTAGATGCGCGTTGACTCACATTCACAACAGGAACAAATAAGGAACATATGCGCTTTTGCGCAATTAGGAAACCTGAATCTGATGATGAGCGGCCATGGCTCAGGCGAGCGCAAATCCTGTCATTTCCGAGCTGAGGGAGCGGATTCGACATCTCGAACGAGACGAAGGACGCGAGCAGCCTGTCCTACCGTTCGGCGTCCCGGAGATCGACCAGGCCCTGCCTCGGGGCGGGCTGGTCTGCGGTGCCCTGCACGAGTTCGCGGGTGGCGGGGCCGGCACGGTGGATGGCGCGGCCGCCGCTTTGATGGTGGCCGGAATAGCGGCGCGCACGAAGGGCAAAGTGCTTTGGTGTCTGACGAGGCCCGACCTATTTTTTCCGGCGGTCTCGCAGGCCGGCCTGCACCCTGATCGGGTCATCTTCTGCGAAAGCGATCGCGAGGAGGGCGTTCTGGCATCGATGGAAGAAGGCCTGGCGTTCGGGGGGCTCGGCGCCGTGATCGGAGAACTGGTGCGATTGCCGATGACCGCGTCGCGCCGCCTGCATCTGGCCGCCGAGAAGACCGGCACGATGGCGATCGCCCTCAGGAGGTGGCGAAGACAGTCCGAGGCCTCTGACTACGGTCAGCCGACGGCATCCACCACGAGATGGCGTATCAGCGTTCTGCCCTCCGAGCCGTTACCCGTCTCCGGAGTAGGCCGCGCCAGATGGCTGGCCGAATTGATGCGCGTGAAAGCAGGCGAGTGTGCTGAGTTCGAAATAGGAGCCTGTGATGCCAAGGGTCGTATCTGTTTACTTCCCGTTTCTGCCGACAGATCGGATCAGACGTCATGGCGACGCCGTTCCGGCTGACCAGCCTCTGGTGGTGATCTCGAAAAGCGGATCGAAACGCTGGATTTCGGCTGCAGATAGAAACGCCCGAAAGCTCGGTCTCCATATCGGCATGCCGGCGAGCAAGGCGCAGGCGATGGTCTCCAACCTCGCCGTCGTGGAGGCCGATCCGATCGCAGACGCTGCTGTGATCGAGCGCCTGGCACTGTGGGCGCTTCGACAATACAGCCCAGTGGTCTCGGTGGACGGAACCGACGGAATCGTCATGGACACGGAAGGGGCTGACCATCTCCAGGGTGGCGAGGAACGCCTGATGTCCGGGCTGGTGAACATGCTCCGCGCGCGGGGCCTCACCGCAAGGGTAGCCGTCGCAGATACATGGGGTGCGGCCCATGCACTCGCCCGCCTGACATCGGCCGAGACAACGGTCGTTCCTGTAGGCGGTATTGCCGAAGCGGTGGTCGCATTGCCGATCCACTGCCTGCGGCTTTCGCCAGAACAGGTCAGCGGATTAAGGGCAATGGGTATCGAAACTGTGGGCGAACTCTCGGCTCTGCCGCGGGCTCCGCTGGCACTGCGCTTCGGCCCGGAGCCGGGAAGGCGGCTCGACCAGTTGTTCGGCAGAGTCGCCGAACCGATCGAGCCGTTGCGCACGCCCGAGTTGGTCGAGGTGTCGCGCAATTTTCAGGAACCGATCGGGGCTGCGCAAACCATTGCAAAATACGTCCGCCGCCTCGTGAACCAACTGACGACGAAGCTGGAAGCGCGTGGTCTAGGTGTCAGGCGCTCCGATCTGGTCATCCATCGCGTCGATAACACCCGGCAATGTCTCCGCGCCGGACTTGCCAAGCCGGTCCGTGATCCTGACCGTCTCTCCAGACTGCTCTGCGACCGCATCGAGAAGATCGATCCGGGCTACGGCATCGAGCGGATGGTCCTCGTCGCGATCATGGCAGAACCCCTCGAAGAAAAGCAGATCGCCTCGTCCCTCATCGACGAGCCGGTCGTCGACGTCACGCCGCTGGTCGATATTCTCGGCAATCGCGGCCAGTGCCTCTATCGGGTCACTCCCGTCGCCTCCGACGTTCCCGAACGCTCCGTCGCCCGCATCGGGCCAACCGTTGAGGAAACGGGGGCGGCGTGGGCCGCCAAATGGCCGAGACCATCACGTCTCCTGCCATATCCGGAGGAGATCGAGGTTATCGCGGTCCTGCCGGACCAGCCGCCGGCAGTTTTCACCTGGAGGGGTAAGCGTCGCCGTGTGAAGCGGGCCGATGGACCCGAGCGGATATTCGGCGAATGGTGGACCACGCCGTTGGAGATGCGGGCCGTCCGCGACTACTTCGTCGTGGAAGACGAAACGGGCGAGCGATACTGGGTCTTCCGCGCCGGTGACGGCGTCGATGTGACCACGGGCTCGCACAAATGGTTTCTCCATGGGGTCTTCGCATGACATACGCCGAACTCCAGGTGACGACGCATTTCAGCTTTCTCAGGGGCGCAAGTTCGCCCGAGGAGCTGTTCGCGACCGCTGCTGCATACGGCATCGACGCGATCGGCATCGTCGACCGCAACAGTCTCGCGGGTATCGTCCGCGCTTGGGAGGCAGCCAAAACGACGGGCGTTCGGCTCGTCGTCGGATGCCGTCTCGACCTCAGGGAGGGAATGTCGCTTCTGGTCTACCCGACGGACCGCCCGGCCTATTCCCGACTGACCCGATTGCTCTCGCTCGGCAAAAGTCGCGGCGGCAAGGGCAAGTGCATCCTCGATATCACCGACGTCGAAGTCTACAATGAAGGGCTTCTGGCTATCCTGGTGCCCGATGAGGCAGACGACAGCTATGCGGGTCAGCTTCGTAAGCTTGCCACAATCTTTGGCGATCGCGCCTACGTCTCCCTTTGCCTTCGCCGCCGGCCGAACGATCGCTTGAGATTGCACAATCTGTCGAACATGGCAGCACGTCATCAGGTGAAGACCGTCGTCACCAACGACGTCCTGTTTCATGAGCCCGGACGGCGGCAGTTGCAGGATGTCGTCACCTGCATCCGACACGGCACGACTATCGACGACGTCGGCTTCGACCGCGAACGGCATGCCGACAGGTTCCTAAAGGCGCCGGAGGAAATGCATCGGCTTTTTTTTGACTATCCCGAGGCCTTGGCGCGCACGCGTGAGATCGTCGATCGCTGTCGTTTCGATCTCGGCCAATTGCAATACCAATATCCCGAGGAAGCCATTGTGCCGGGCCTCGATGCGCAGCAATCGCTGGTGAAGTTTGCGTGGGAAGGGGCGGCCGAGCGCTATCCGGAAGGCGTTCCGCGAAAGGTCAGGAAGGCAATCCTTCACGAGCTGGACCTGATCCGGGAGATGAAATACGCCCCATATTTCCTGACCGTTTTCAATATTGTCAGATATGCGCGTTCGCAGGGAATTCTGTGCCAAGGACGCGGCTCGGCCGCGAATTCGGCCGTCTGCTATTGCCTGGGCATCACATCGATCAATCCCGAGACGTCCGACCTGTTGTTCGAACGCTTCGTATCACGCGAACGCGACGAGCCGCCCGATATCGACGTCGATTTCGAGCACAATCGCCGCGAGGAGGTGATCCAGTGGATTTATGAGACCTACGGTCGTTCCCGGGCGGCGCTGGTCTGCACGGTCACCCGCTATCGCACCAAAGGGGCTCTGAAGGACGTGGGCAAGGCGTTGGGCTTGCCGCAAGACCTTATCGAACAACTGTCCTCGGGCGTCTGGGGCTGGTCGGAAGGCGTGGGCGAGCGGCAGCTCAAGGAGAACAATCTCAACGCAGCCGACTATCGCTTGCGTCTCGCCCTCGAACTGTCCTCGCAGCTGATGGGGGCTCCGCGCCACCTCGGACAACATCCTGGCGGTTTCGTACTGACCCAGGATCGCTTGGATGACCTGGTGCCGATCGAGCCGGCTGCCATGGACGATCGACAAGTCGTCGAATGGGATAAGGACGATCTCGAGGCGTTGAAATTCATGAAAATGGACGTTCTCGGGCTTGGCATGCTGAGCTGCATGTCCAGAGCCTTCGAGCTCCTTGCCGAACACAAGGCGCTACCGATGGGGCTTGCCGACGTCCCACAGGAAGAGGCGCAGACCTATGCGATGATCCGCAAAGCCGACACGCTCGGGACGTTTCAGGTGGAATCCAGAGCCCAGATGGCGATGCTGCCTCGCCTGAAACCCAGAACCTTCTATGATCTGGTAATCCAGGTGGCGATCGTCCGCCCCGGCCCGATCCAGGGCGATATGGTTCACCCGTATCTGCGCCGACGCGAGGGCAAGGAAGAGGTGGTCTACCCAACGCCAGAGCTCGAGGCGGTGCTGAAGAAGACCCTCGGCGTTCCCCTTTTTCAGGAAAGCGCCATGAAGGTCGCCATGGTGTGCGCCGGCTTTACCGCTGGCGAAGCCGACCAGCTGCGGAAATCGATGGCGACGTTCAAATTCACGGGCGGGGTCTCGAAGTTCAAAGACAAGCTGATCACCGGAATGATCAACAACGGCTATACACCGGACTTCGCAGAGGAGACGTTCGGCCAGCTCGAAGGATTCGGCTCCTACGGTTTCCCAGAAAGCCATGCCGCCAGCTTTGCGTTGATCGCTTACGCGTCCTGCTGGGTGAAATGCCATCATCCGGATGCCTTCTGCACGGCGCTGCTCAACAGCCAGCCGATGGGCTTCTACGCACCCGCCCAGATCGTGCAAGATGCCCGAAAACACGGTGTTGAAATCCGGCCCGTCTGCGTCAACCGGTCCCGCTGGGACTGCACGATGGAGCCGATCGAGGGCACCGACCGCTTTGCCGTCCGATTAGGGATGCGGATGGTCAAAGGGCTGGCGACGAATGATGCCGCCAGGATCGTCATAGCCCGCGCCGACCAGCCATTCGTGTCGGTCGATGACATGTGGCGCAGGTCTGATGTCCCGGTCGCAGCTCTTGAGAAGCTGGCCGAAGCCGATGCGTTCCTGCCGTCGTTGAAGCTCGAGCGCCGGCAGGCGCAATGGGATATCAGGGCGCTGCGCGATGAGCCGCTGGAACTATGGGCAGCGGCGGCCGAGCGCGAATTAAGGACGATCCCGGAGATGCAGGAACCGCAAGTGACCTTGAAATCTATGACATATGGCCGAGAGGTCGTCGAGGACTACACGCATACGGGTTTGTCGCTGAGGCAGCATCCGGTCAGTTTTTTGCGCCGTGAACTGGCGAAGAAGGACATCGTGACCTGTTCGGAGGCGATGAGCCAGCGGGACGGCAGATGGCTGATGACGGCCGGACTTGTTCTCGTCAGGCAGCGCCCAGGATCGGCCAAGGGCGTCATGTTCCTAACGCTTGAAGACGAGACCGGCATCGTCAACGCAGTCGTGTGGCCATCGTTGTTCGAGCGTCAGCGGCGGATACTGATGGGCGCAAGCATGATGGCGATCAACGGCAAGATCCAACGGGAAGGCGAGGTCGTTCACCTTGTCGCCCAGAGGCTGTTCGACCTGTCTTCAAATCTCGCGGGAATAGGAGCGGGGGAACGTGAGTTCCAATTGCCGCATGGACGGGGTGACCAGGTCAAGCATGGTGGCGGGCCAGACACGCGGGATAATCCGAAGCCGGCAATGCAGGCGAGGAATATCTATATTCCCGATCTGCACATCGATACGCTCAAGGTGAAGTCGAGAAACTTTCACTAGGCCGGAAAACCCCAGAGCGGTCATTGCAGCAGCCTTGAAACTCCCTTGCGCATCCGGAAGTCGGTGAGAATTGCCCGCCGTTTGTCGCCGCACCGTTCAGCGAACATGGTCCGGTAGCCTCCGATCACCAGGCAAAGCCGGTGCGAGCCTTTCAGACCCGTTCCAATGGCAGGAAAGGCGGCGCGGGTAGTCTCTGCTCGATGACGTCACCTGCTTTCACGATACCGCCCTTCAAAACGATCGTCATGATGCCTGCCTTGCGGATGAGCGCGCCGTTCGGCCCCCTGTCCAGGACGGCCTTCAACAAGCCCGGCTGAAAGCGGTCGATCTGGGCGCAAGGATTGCGAAGTCCTGTCACCTCAAGCTCGACATCCGGACCAAGTTTCAAAATGGTACCACGAGGAAGAGCAAGAAGGTCGACACCACTCGTCGTCACGTTTTCCCCGAGATCGGCTGGCCAAACCCGAAAGCCTTTGGACGCCAGCTCCTCGAACAACTCGGCGTGGATGAGGTGGACCTGTCGGAGGTTCGGCTGTGTCGGGTCGGTACGCACGCGAGACAGATGCTGGACGGTCTTGCCGAGATGCGCGTCGCCTTCGACGCCGAGACCGGCAATCACGCGGATCGCCTCAACTCTTGTCTTCGAAAACCTATGCCTTGAATCCGCTGCGACGGCGATGACCTTGCCCATGTCAGAAATCCGATCCGGTGAACGCTCTCAACAGACACCGACGACCGCGATCTAGCAAGCGGCGATCGGCCTCGTCCCGACCGCCTCTAACTCGATGATCCGCCAGCCGTCGAGGACATGGTCTTATGCCGTTCGTTTCCGAATTGATACCCGCAATGTTTAATCCTGCTGTTGCAGTTCAGGTGTCGAGGAAACCAGCCTCGACGGTTCGGCGCTTGGGCGTGCAGAGCCGCCGATATCGTCGGGACGTGGGGCCCACGTACTTTCTGAACATGTGGACACTGCCATTGAGCGCCTCATCATAAAGTGCCTCCGATATGTCCGCCCTACTGTTGCAGGGTCTTACGGATGTCTTTTCCGGCGATGGAACAAATGGCGCTGCCGAGACATATCCGGGCAGTTTCAACCAAGTCCGGCCTCGCTGTCGAGAAGGAGCAATCGATGCCTACGAAAAAGGAGCAGCCCATTCTGGTCGATGAAGGCGCAAAGATCGGCGAGCCCGTCCCGCTCGGCATCGTTGACACGAACACCGCATCAATCGGTATTCCGCTGCAATCGGAACTTGACGCTTCAAAGGAAATCAGCGCGCTGCGCAAGGAGCTGAACACGCTTCGCCAGCAGATTGCCGAGGCCGCCGGCGCAGTGAAGGGTGGGGCACGCCAGGCGGCGCGGCAGACCGAGGCGGCGGTCAAACTGTACCCAGTCTCGACACTGGTCACCGTCGCCGCAATCGTTGGCGTGTGTGCGTTTGCGTTCGCTGGCCAAAAGGCTGCGCCGTCGCGTTCGCGGTACGACCGGGCGCTCGACGACCTTCGCGATCTGTACGCCAGGCTGCGTGACCGCTTCTGATCGAATTTTCGGTCACGGTTGTCTCGTCGGCTTCATCTTCAGGCCCGCCAATCAGATGTTGGAGCCGACAATCCGTACAAGCCTTCTGATTGACAATCCCGCCTCAGGCCGCTGGGCCGTAAGGCGTCAGCAGACGCTCGAGCGTGACGGGCCGCAGGCCGCGCGCGTCGACGCCGACGTCGAACTGGCGGGGGAGGGGCTTTAGTCGGCCGTGCGAATGTCCGTGCAGGTTGATGGACTTCTTGCTCATCTGGTTCCAGGTCCGGAACGCGTAATGGCATAGGATGAGATGGTGTCCGTCCTGGCGCAGTTCCGCATAGTACTGCACGCTCTCCCATCCCGGTGAGTCAGTCGTCGTGCGCGTGTCGTTGTTGCCGATGATCAAGTGCTTCCGGCCGTTCAGCCGGGAGAGCAACGCCCCGCAGTCGGCCGCTTTTGCCGACATGAAGTCTCCGAGATGCCAGACCTCATCCTCGGGGCCAACCGTCTCGTTCCAAATTCGGATCAGGGCGTCGTCATGGTCGATCATTCTGGAAAACGGGCGCTTGTCGAGGCGCAGGACGCGCAAATCGCCGAAATGTGTATCGCTCGTATAATAGTTCATCTGACATATCTGGTGCTTCACGCTCGAACGTCCACGACTTGGCGGTCATCGAAGTCGGCTCGACATTGCGACTTCAGACGCCCGCAGAGGCGGGGCGGAAATTCCGCCCCGATCGGATCGCCAGGTGCGCCAAGATTGAAGAGCCTTGCGCCCAAAAATGCGGGAAGGACAAAGTGACCTCGTGGTACCGATCGTGATGCGGGCTTGGCGACCGCCGCAGCTAGCCGGACAATTGTCGGCCGGCCTCGAGACCGGAGCTCGGCAATCCGCGACCCTGCCTGGGAAAGCGCAGCGTGTCGCTCAACCGCCGAATGTCGGTATGGATACCTGGACCTGGCCGCATTGCGGCAGGTCCAGGCTCGCTTGCGTGGGACGGAACTCCCAGACGCTTTTGAACACGATTCGCCGTTAGCCTGCAGGCTTTGTCCGAAAACGTACCGACTGACGCTATCGGCGAAGGGTTGCTGTCCTGAGCACATGATCGGCAGGCGAGATGGCCGGTGCGAGCGCGGGGAATGCGAGGGCGACCGCTGCGCACGTTGACGCCGTTATCTAAATCTACTCGACGTCAAGCATCCCGCTTGAAGGGGGCGGATAAGCGACGTCGCAAGAACCGACCGCCTTGGCTTCCCAGAATTTCTTTTCAGGTTGAGCTGGAACCAAAGCAGATGTTTCGAGGTTCGTTGATCGACGCGGCGCCTTGACCTCCCGCAAGGCGAGATCGCCCCTCTCGATCGCTGCGTCGCGTTGTGAAGAATGCCTCCGGCACGGTCTCCCCCAGTCGGAGGCATTTTTATGGTTCGGGAAGAGGAAATATGTGGGTCATCAGTTGGTGAGCTGACATCCGGCTCCTGTACGAACCCCAAACCGGAAGAATTGGCGTCGCCGATATGCGAGCGCTCGTGATTAGGTCAAGCGGCGACGACCCGAAAAATATCCACAAACTCGCAGCGACCGTATTGTGAGGGTCTCCGCAAAAACAGGCATCACGAGAGAAGGGCGAGGTGCTTAGGAGCGGCTTTCATTTCTGTTGCGGCGTCGTGAGCCCATGGACCCCGTACGGTAGCAGACCGGATCCTTTTATTCGCTGACAAGTTTCCTCGCCTTTGAAGGAGCGGCGGTGACGGATGCCTGTCTGAGGAGAGCGCTATGACGAACGAGGACCCGTACGGATCAGCCAAGGCCACGACCGAATACGAGGCGCAGGGAAAGCGCGGGGCGCGAGCCGGAAAAGCCCTCTCCGGTTGGGCAGTTTTCGTGGCGGCCATCTTCGTTGGAACAATCCTCGCTTGGGTCGCGCTCCACGAGGGCGTCGAGACGAACCCTGCACCGGGTCCAACCGATGATGGGATTCGCTCGGGGCGCGGAGCAGCTCAGAACTGAACCGACCAGATCAACTTGCGGGCTTGTCACCGCTTCTGCGCAGAGGGTTCTGCAAATTGCGAAGTAGCTTGCCGATCTTTTTCCGGTTCTGACCACCAAGAACGCGCAATAGCGCCTTCAAAGATTTCACTCGTCATATGGTCTTCTCCTTGCTTTTGAGCGCGAGCCTGACACGCCCGGTGGATGTGTCGTCGAATGCTTGCCGCCGTCGAAAATCGCGCCTGAACCAGGTCGCTCGCGGTGAGATACCGTGATTGAAGCGGGCCGGCACCGCCTATCCTTGGCTCTGCTTTGGCAGGGTCCCCTTTGCTGTATTATCTTCCACCAGGTGCCAGGCAACGTGTCGCCGCATGCACAATCCGGGCGCGGGGCTCTGCCATCCGCGCGCCGCGCTGTCAGCTCATGTCTATGGAAAATCACTAAGCTATAGCTCCCAATGCGCAATCTTTGCCGCAAGGAGTGCTCCGGTACGTTACCGCACACGGAAGCATCATTGCGGAACCAAGCCGGCGCCCAACCATTGCGTGAGACCAGCATCAGAAGAGGATAGTACTATGGTCACGACGGTCGGCGAGGAAGCCAGCATCGAAAAGCTAGTCACGAATCTAATCTACCTTGAGCATGACGCGATCGCCGCCTACGAGTCCTGCATCAATCGTCTCGACAATAAGGAACTCAGCGCGCAAATTGCAACGTTCAAACAGGACCATCTGCAACACCTTAGGGTTCTGACGGAGATGGCTCGGGAACTGGGTGTCGAGATACCCTCCGAAGGCGATATGAAGCAGATGCTGACGACAGGCAAGATCGCACTTGCAGATATGTGGGGCGATGCCGCAATCCTCAAGGCGATGAAGACGAACGAGGACGACACGGTCACCGCCTATCACCGCGCGATCCGGCACGAGGATGCGATCCCGGCGTCGAAGGCTTTCTTCATGAAGGCCCACCAGGATGAGGAACGCCACCGCGCCTGGATGAGCACAACCGCAGATACGCTGTCTTGATGGCACCAGCCCCCCGCCACTCGTAAGGCTGCCACGCGTATCGAGATCGCCGGTGACGGCGACCTGATCGTCGTCGTCATGACGACCTGCTAGCTCGGCCATAGTGGCAAGCGCGACTTTGGGGTCGAGCTTGCCATCGTGTGACGACATTTGAAATGCAGTGGCGGTGAATTCGGGTTACCTGTCGGAGGAGGAAACCTGGAGTTGTCCGCTGACACGCGCGTCGTTCAGCAAGCTGCCTTTGAGCATGGCCTGGGTGACCTTGCCGTTGCGATAGGCCTCGATGACTTCACGATGGTCTTCTTCAAGCTCGACGACCGAGACCGGCTCAACAATTCCGAGCTCCGTCATGAAGCTGCGCAACCAGGTTGATTGTTCTGCCTCAAGATTCGACATGGAAAGGTCCTTTCATCGTCCGCAAGCCGTTTGAGCGAGCCTCGTCACGTGTCGTCGACGACGCCCGTTTCAGGGCGCTCCTCGCCGCTGACTTCCTGGGTCAGCCACGCACCGTTTTCATCCTGGAAGGTGATCTCGGCTCCTTCGCCGGTGAGGCGCTGACGTTTCGCAGCTGCGCGGGCCGCCTGGAGAGCCTCTTCGTGAGATGGAAATGTCTCGGACCAGACGTCAGCGACGCGATAGGCAAATCCCTCGTCATGTTCGTCGACATGATAGATTAACGCCATTGGATCCTCCACGTTGCCTGACCACAACGAACCTCGATGGAGCAAGTTCCTTCATTGCCTTGTTGCCGCGGAGCAAAAAGCGCTGAAGCGTGCTTAGCCCTTGCCATGGCCGCTCACCATCGGCTGATCTTGCAAGGCACTCGCCCCAGTCCGAAGCATCGCGGCGAAGTCGAAAACCGAGCCTTTGCGTCCGCTAGCGTACGGCATCCCGCGCGACACAAGCGCGTTATGTCCTTCTGAAGAAGGAGGCGACCATGCCAGATACAGAGATCGCGCGGAAGAGAAACGTCATGAACGCCGAGCAGAGGATGGACGTCCTGGAACGGACAAGCCAGGCGGCACGGGAGGCACTGGAAGAAGAGCGACGACAGCGCGATGCCAAGACTGCCAGACTTCGCCTGGCGCGCATGCAGGCTGAAGCGCGAACCCGCCAGCTCTAAGAGCCTTCGCTGACTGCAGCGCCCTTCGATATCGGCCAAATACGGTGGATCGCCAGATGACTCATGTGCCCGCTGCGACGCCGCCTGCCCCTAAAGGGATCTCAATCGATGTCTACGAGTTACCGGCAGATGAACCACATTGTCAGCGACCTCGATGCCATGGCCGCGGAGGCAGAACTTGCCTCTGGTCTCACCTACATCTCCGGACTTGAAACGGGCATCACCCGGCAAAAGCGGGGTGACGGCTTCGACTACTACCTGGTAGACGGCAGGCGCATCACAGAAGCGGCCGAAATCGACCGGCTGAATGCTCTTGCAATCCCGCCCGCCTATGAGAATGTTATTATCTCGACCAATCCTTTTTCGCATCTGCAAGCCGTCGGAACCGATGCCCGCGGGAGGCGTCAATATCGCTATCATCCGCAGTGGCATGCGGAGCGGGGCAAGGCAAAGTTCGATCGCTTGGGCGACTTTGCTCGCCGGCTTCCCGACCTGCGCGCCAGGGTCGATATCGACCTTCGTTCCCGTGGCCTTACCCTGGACAAGGCATTGGCGACGGTCGTCTGGATGCTCGACAATCTTTACATCCGGGTTGGCAACCCGGCCTATGCCAAGACGAACAAGTCCTATGGATTGACTACGCTTCGCAGTCGTCACGTCGTGGTCGACGGCGGTAGCGTGCAGTTTCGGTTCAAAGGCAAATCGGGCAAAGAATGGAACCTCTCGCACGCGGACCGCCGGATTGCCAATGTCGTGCGCAAACTTCAGGAACTGCCCGGTCAAAACCTGTTCCAATACGTGTGCGAGGACGGTGCACGTCGCCAGATCACCTCACATGACGTCAATAGCTACATCAAGGACGTTACTGGTGGGGACTTCAGTTCGCGACAATTCCGGACCTGGGGTGCCACCTGCTTGGCGGTTGAGGCGCTTGCCTCGGTGGAGCCGGCCTCGACGAAGCGCGAGCTCGCCCGCCAGCTGAATCTGGCGATCGATGGTGTCGCCGCAAAGCTCGTAAATACGCGCTCCGTCTGCCGCTCGTCCTACATTCATCCCGCAGTTTTCGAGGACTTTCAGGCCGGCGTATTGGGCGATGTCCTTAGGCTCAGGACACGCAGTACCCGGCTTCTGGAATGGATGGACGTGGACGAAGTTCGGGTGCTGAAATGGCTACGCAAGCGCTCAGCGGGCTGATGGTAATCCTTTGGTCCAGGGCTGGCCGGCTTCCCGAAAAGATCGGACGATGTTGCGCGGGACGGTATCTTGTTTTGCAAGGAAGCGCCAAGATAATTGCTGAGCGATCACAGACACATCGAAATGGCCGTCGCCAAGATCAACAGGGGCGGGTGGACCGCACTCGGCCATACCGAAGCCGCGCCAAGGCCCATGCGCTCCAAGGCCCTTGCGCTCGGTTGGCATCGGCGCGACTTGCGCTCTCGGTCTCGATGAGGCCGCCTCAGCCTATCGCTCGTGGGCTCGCCAGTGGTTGACGGATAAGGCAGGGGGCGACCTTTGCTCACGCCAGTAGTGGCGGGCCGAAGCCCGCCACTACTATTACATCTGTTCGCGTTGCGCGCCGCTGTTTGGAAGTGCCGGGCCGAGCGCCGGTTCAGGACCAAGCGGTTTCATCAAGGCGGTTACGAACTCGCCCTTGCCATCAACCGAGGGTCCTTCCGACCAACGGCCGGGAGCGGGCGTGCTGCCATCCTGATGGAAGCCGAGATAAGCGTAATTGAACTCCTGGTTTTCCTGTTCCTGTGGAAAGCTGTTTGGGATCGGGAAGACGCCCTTGGGTCCGCCAAGCTCCTCGAGGGCCGCCAGCCATTGGTTCTGGTGCATCGTGTCGCGCGCGATCAGAAACGACAGCATCTCTTTCATGCCCCGGTCGCTGGTCAGATTGTAGAGCCGCGTTGCCAGCACGCGTCCCGTCGATTCGGCGGCGACATTGGCCGTCATGTCTGCGGCGATGTTGCCGCTCGCGTAAATATGGGACATATCGAAGGGAACACCGTCCGAATCGACCGGCATCGCCGACAGACCGGCAGACAGTAGGTTCTTCATGTTGAGGCCGCCAAGGACCGCGCTTGCAACCGGATCGGCCGCCACTTCATCCTTGATCGAAACCGGAGCACCTTCAAGGTTGAGGGCAACCGCCGTCGCAAGCATTTCGATATGCCCGAGTTCTTCGGTCGCGGTGTTCATGAGAAGATCGCGGAACTTCGGATCGCCGCGAGCGCCGCACGCCTGGAAGAAATATTGCATGGCGACGCGGATTTCGCCTTCGACGCCGCCGATCGCCTGCTGCAGCGCGCGGGCAAACTGCGGATCCGGCGTTTCGACACGTACTGGGAATTGAAGCTTGTTGTCTGTGTAGAACATCGACATCTCCTGGGGGTTGGCGAGGTCCGGGTAACCAGCCCATCAAGCGATTGTTCCCGCCAACACAAGTCCTTTTGCCGACGATCGATGCCAGAGGCGCACTGGATGTTCCAATGGGCGCCGGGTGCGGCAGACATCATGCCCTCCCGCAAGAGACAGACCGGCAGACAACGCCAGGCTCACGTCTTCAAGGTGGAGCAGCTCGTCGAATCCGCGGGCGCGGGCTAAGCAGGAATCTTGCGGATAGCAGAGAGCCGCGGCGGACCTTTCGGGCTGCCGCTCAAGGATTTACAAACCTCCGCGAACCATCAAGCTTCGCAATGACACCAAGGGGCAATGCAAAAAAGCCGTGGCTCTCGGCGGATCGCTTGCCCTCCGCCGCGTGGATCTGGGCGGGGAGGGTAAATGCGACGGCAACTGGAAGAGGCGTTTGTCCCAAAGCGTACGAAGAAGAAAGGACCGCTTGCAGCCGTTGCGGTAGAGACACATCTACTGGCGTGGCCTCGAAAGCGTCCTCGCGTCACCGCTCGCCAATCGGACCTCGTTCGGCTCCGCCGGTTCCGACACGTGTCGGGGGGCCTCCGGCTGCCACCGCAACGTCTAGCAGATCCCATGATATCGCGCGAACTTCTCGTCGTATTGTTCCATGGCATCGGTGCGTCTGGAGCCCAGATGTTGCCGCTTGCCTCATCCTGGCGTTCGTCCCTTCCAGATGCGAATTTCGTTGCTCCCGCCGCGCCCTTTCCCCATCCGCGGGGCCATCAATGGTTCAATATCGATGGCTATCAACTCCAACCGGAACGCATCGAGGCTGTTCGAGCGGCCTTCGACACCGTGGTCGGCGAAATCGTCGACCGGGAAGGATTTCGCAATGCCCATCATCGCGTCGCCTTCATTGGCGTATCGCAAGGTGCGATCGTCGCCCTTGACGCGGTTGCCACCGGCCGCTGGAGTATCGGCGCTCTCGTCTCGTTTTCCGGTCTTCTTCCGCCCGTGCCCGTCTCTTCGAAGAGCAAGCAGACACCGATCCTCCTCCTGCATGGACAGGCCGATCAGACCATACCGGCGTTTGCCTCGACGATGGCTGCGGCGCGGCTCGGAGCGGCCGGATTGAGCGTCGAACTCGAGGTGGAGGAGGGCGTCGGGCATACAATCTCCACTCGGGCAGCTGCAAAAGCGTTGAGCTTCCTTCACAAATCCTTGGTGCCTAGTGGGATCGAAGAATGACAGCGCGGCCTTGGGCTTGGCAACGCTAGCCAGGCACAGTACGAGACGCGGTCGCGGGAGCTTCATGAGCTCGCACTGCAGCGGCTCGTGTCGCCGGGAGCCGGATCGCTATCAGCGTGTGGCGCGCGGCATCACGCAGTTGGTGAGAAGCTCATGACGAGTCGCGAAGGCGCCGAACAGGCGGAGTAGGTCACGTGTCTGTTTATCGTCGAGTTTGTGGTCGCTCGCGAAACGCTCGACGTCCAAGACTTCGTTGGCCCGACCTGCAACAATGATTTTCGGGTGAAAATGCGTACTCATATGAAAGCGCCCTCCGCATTGCGGCATAGAAACGCCGAAGATCGCGAATCGTTCCGAAAGAAAACCCGCCTACCGAGAGCCACTGCCGCTCACTTTGTCGGTGGCGAGCTCGCGTGTCTGAGAAGGGCCAAGATGCACGTTGCCGTCAGTACGGCCTGCTTGGGCAGCCGGACCCCGCGCTGATCGCGGCAGCGGGCCTTGTTCTAGTCCGACTTTCATAAGGACCGCACTTTGCGAACAAAGGTGGGGCGTGAGCGACAACGTGGGCCGACGCGCACCTCATTGGCTATCGTGTCCTGGAAGCGCGCCAGGTGGTGCAGGCGCCGCGGGCAACGCCTTGTCTGTGCCTTCACGATCGGGCGGCACAATGGGCGCAGTAGGGGCCCTGGAGACATAGAGCCCGCCAATCATGGCCAATATCGCAATCAGGAAAGCCCCGATCATCGCCCCTACCGATCGTCGCGGATCCTGAGTGATCATCCCGACGGCCAGGGCAAGACCAAGCACGGCCGCGCCTCCTGCGACAACGAAAAGCCAGATATGGTTCATGTTCACGCTCCAGTTGTTATCGGCTCAAAACATGTTTGAGGCCCGCTTGTTCCAGGGCGCGCGCTAATCGAGATCGCGAGCTGTGTCGTGAGGGCCTACCGGCCGAGAAGAGGACACGTTCGCAGCTGTAGACGGGCGATCGGACAAGGAACGAATTGGGTTGGCCGAAGTTAAGCTGCGATCCCACCTCGGAGTGAAACGATGGCTGACAACCAGCTGACAAAGGGCAAAGCTCAATACGGGCCGCAAATTCCTCCGGCGCCTTATTCTGAAGTGGCTCGTCCCGATTGCCAACCGGTCGCCGCGGTTGACCAGCCGCAAGAGCAACCGAAATCGCCACTGCCTGACTACACGCTTTTGATGAGACAGGCCCTTGAAGGCCGAGCCTAGGCGGGCTGTGGCCGCCAACCGTTCCTGCCCATCAGGATCCGCCGGAACGGTAGGCGTATGTATCGACTGGAGGTCCAGCATGAGAGAAGCCGTCGGATCGATCCGACGCCTGGCAAGGCAAAAAGGCATCGAACTCATCCGCCCCTCACCCGACGGGCGTGCGGTGCGGGTTTCCGACGAGAACCTGCGCAGGATGCTTGTCGCGCTCGGGGAGAATGTCGATGGCTTCGTCTCTGGGCAGGTCAGCCGGTGTCACGCACCCGCTGATCTTGTCAAGCAACCGGCGTGGGGGCTCAGTCTGCAACTCTACGAGCTGCCTTCAAGCCGCAATTGGGGCATTGGTGACTTCAAGGATCTTTGGACCGTCTGCGCCATAGCCGGTCGTCTTGGCGCCGACTTTGTCGGCCTCAACCCCCTGCACGCCGGTTTCCTTTACGATGCCGGTCGGTGCAGCCCTTATGAGCCTTCCAATCGCAGGTTTCTCAATCCCCTCTATATTGCCGCGGACGAGGTAGGTGGTTTCGTCAGCGACCCTGCTGTAGACACGCAGCTTTCAGAATTGCGCGCAAGTTCGCTCGTAGATTACGAAGCTGTGGCACGCCTGAAGCTCGGTGTTCTTTCCTCGCTCTGGGAAGAGGGTCGAAAAGCCGCCAACCCGGCGTTCGAGAGGTTCGTCAGGGAAGGCGGTGAAAGCCTGCGTCTTCATGCGTTGTTCGAGACGGTGTCACACTATCAGTCAGCGGCCGGTTTGGGCGCCGGCTGGGCCTCTTGGCCCTCGGAGTACCAATCGCCCCACAGCGAGACGGTGAACGCTTTCGCCCGGGATCATCGCGCCGAAGTCGATTTCCATCAATGGCTGCAATGGCTGGCTCACGTGCAGCTATGCGAGGCACAGGAGTGCTGTCGCAAGGCCGGTATGCGGATCGGCCTCTACCTCGATGTTGCTGTCGGGGAAGCGCTCGACGGGTCTGCTACCTGGAGCGAGGGACCCGCCTACGTGCGCGGAGCAGCTATTGGCAACCCTCCCGAGCCCTTCGCCGTTCAGGGACAGGATTGGCGATTGGCGGCCCTGCGGCCCGACAAGATCACGGCCGGCGAACCTTCGCCATTCACCCGCCTCATGAGCGCCTCGATGCAATATGCCGGAGCCATCAGGATCGATCATGCCGCCGCCTTTGCGAGACTTTATCTCGTTCCGACCGATGCGACCCCGGCAGACGGTGCCTATGTTCGCTATCCAACGGATGACATGCTGGAGCAGCTGGCGAGCATCTCCCTCGAGTTCAAATGCCTGGTCATTGGTGAGGACCTTGGAGAGGTCGCAAGCGGATTGCGCGAGGACCTCGCCTCGGCCGGCGTGCTTTCCTATCGCATCCTCTCCTATGAGCAGACAGCCGATGGTCTCGTTCTTCCGCAACACTACCCGCAGCTTGCGCTTGCCTGCGTCTCCACCCACGATCATCAGACCTTCACCGGATGGTGGAAGGGCGCCGACATCGATCTTCGTCTGGAACATGCGCTTGTCTCGGAAGAGACAACGCTCCAACATCGAGAGACCCGGACCGAGGAGCGCAAGCGGGTCCTCGAGGCTTTTGCAGCATTGGGTCTCGCCCGACCAGATCGAAAGCCGGGCACCCACAAGCCGGAACAGCTGGCCGTGGCGGCACATGAATTCGTTGCCATGACGCCATCAATGCTTGTCTCCGTTCGTCTGGCGGACCTGACGGACGAGCAGAAGCCGACTAATATTCCTGGCACCGACAAGAGCTATCCAAACTGGAGGCCGAAGCTCTCGTCGGATCTGGAGGCTCTGGAAAAACATCCGGTCGTTCGCCGTGTTGCAGCAATTATGAACCGCTATCGTGCGCGCCATCCGGCAGTTGTCGGGACGCCCTGACTATTCGCAGCTCTTGCATCGGTTTGGTTTCGATGCTGCTTTTCCTTTTCTCCTGGCCAAGGCTTCTGCCCTCGCAGACCCTTCGTTTGATGCACAGAACCGAGCGGGCCCTCTGGCCTGTGGCTCAACGGTACGGGCGCCATCCATCTCGTCAAGGAGCCAGCTGCAGTGTGTCGGCAGCCGCCTCGCCCTTCACATCAGGTTCGGACCTCGATGGGACATGTGTACGCTAGCGCACCCTCGAAGGTGTCGGGGAACCAGTCACGACGACGCAGGTTCGAGGGCGAGATGACAGGAGAGCGGCAATGCATGCGCCAGATTGGATGACGATTTTTTCTGTAGCCACTTTAGCAAGTTGGATGGCTGCCGGAGCGATGGCGATATTCGGCGTCCACGAAAGCGTGAGGCATCCGGCCGCGACCCATGCGGCCGAACTGCTGATGGCTGGTTTCATGGTCATCGGTGCGACCTCTATCACCCTCGTCATCCTGATGTCGGCGCTGTCGTGACAAGTGTCAGCCCCCGTATCGCGCCCGTCTTTCCCTTCTTCGCCGGATTCTGCCTTGGCGTCGGTATCGGCGGATTTTTCGACGGCGTCGTCTTCCACCAGCTTTTGCAATGGCACCATCTGTTCAGTTCCTGGTATCCGATCACGTCGTTCGAGAACCTGCGGTTCAACATATTGTGGGACGGCGTGTTTCATTCTGCGGCCTATCTGTTCATCCTGGGCGGGCTTTTCCGCTTATGGCGTGCGGCGCGCCTTGTTCACTTCAGGTGGTCGACGCGGTGCCTGGCAGCCTCCATGTTGACGGGATTTGGAACCTTCAACCTGATCGAGGGCCTTGTCGATCATCAGTTGCTGGGGATCCATCATGTCAATGAAACCGTCGCTCGAACCCACTGGCTCTACTGGGATGTCGGCTTTCTGGCCTGGGGCGCAGCGATGCTGCTGATCGGCCTGTTGCTGTGGAGGCGCACGCATGCGTGACATCAGAGCGGCTCTGTTGAAGGAAATAGTGACAGCGTCTATTTGGGCCGCGTTCGGCCTCGGCGTTCTTTTCGCCACGCGACCAGTTTGGTCTCAGCTTCTTTTTGCAGAAACGGGCGCGCTTACCGATCAGGTCGCCATTCGTTGCCTCGGGCTTTAGCCGTCGACCCACTATCGCTCGGTCGCCAGCCACCGCGCTGTCGACATTGACGCCAGCCAAGGGCCGCCTGCCTTATCGTTCGATCGTGCCGTTGCGCCGGATCTTTCTCTGCAGAAGCAGAATGCCGTAAAGCAGCGCCTCGGCCGTCGGCGGACAGCCGGGGACGTAGATGTCGACGGGGACGACGCGGTCGCAGCCGCGTACGACCGAGTAGGAGTAGTGATAATAGCCGCCGCCGTTGGCGCAGGAGCCCATGGAAATGACATAGCGGGGCTCCGGCATCTGGTCGTAGACCTTGCGCAGCGCCGGCGCCATCTTGTTGCAGAGCGTGCCGGCGACGATCATTAGATCGGACTGACGCGGGCTGCCGCGGGGTGCGACGCCGAAGCGCTCGACATCGTAGCGCGGCATCGACATCTGCATCATCTCGATGGCGCAGCAGGCGAGCCCGAAGGTCATCCACATCAGCGAGCCGGTTCGTGCCCAGGTGATGAGTTCATCGGTGCTTGTCACCAGAAACCCCTTATCGGCCAGCTCGGCATTTATCATCCCCATTGTCGGATCGTCGCGCCGGCTTTCGCCAGGAAACTGGAACTGTATGGGCGCTGGCTGCGTGTGATGGGGTTCATCTGACATTGTATTTCTCCTGTGTTGGGCACCAGACAGGCTTCGGCGGCAAAAGTTTCAGTCTGGCCGGCGAAAGATTGCCCTTCGGGGGAACACGCGCGACCGTCTCAGGTTGGAAGGCGTCAAATGCGGGGTGTTCATGCGTTTTGTTCCTTCACTCGTACACGGCCTTGCGGATTACAGTTCCGGCGCTCTCGTACTCGCAGTGCCTGTCGTCGTTCAGGAGCCGGAGCCCGCACGTCACGTGATGATGATCATTGGCACTCTCGTTCTTCTCAACGCGGTCCTGACCGATTACCGAGCTGGCATTCTGCCCTTTCTGCGGCTTCGCCTTCATCTGCGCATCGAGGCTGTCCTTGGCGCACTCATGATCGCCCTGCCATTCATCGTCACGTTAACCTTGCCCATGGCCATCATGACCTGCCTGTTCGGCGTGACGTTCCTGCTGCTCGCGGCAACCACGGTGCTTCCAGAGCAAGCTTGCGGAAAACGTCGTCGTGACGGTGCGCAGTCGCGGCGGCGATAAGGCAGGATCAATCCGGCTATCGATCAATGCGGCTGGTCGCGAGCGGGCGCACGCGAGGCGATCTCGCTCAGAGACTTCGCAATCGCCAAGGCAAGCCCGGCAGCCGCTACAGCGCGGCCCTCCGGGGTCGTTGAATTGGCAAGGCCATAGCCGTGCCGACGAACGATGGCCAGGGCGCGGTCGAGCGCGAAGAACGGAACAGCCGGGGCATGGACGCTTCCCGCGTCAAACGGCTGATCACTTCCGTGCGTCATCGTGGGTATGGTGGCGATCTCGTTCGCCACCCCCTCCCGACACGTCGCTTCGCCTCTTGCTGTCGGATGCCGCCGGCGGCTTTTTGACCTGGAGCGGCGCCTTGCCGTTTTCATGCGATGCACCCGGTCCGCCCTGGCGAATGGTTGACGGGTTTTTCGATGATGTCGACATGGATCCTCGCTTCATCGGTCCTGCTGATAACCCTGATGGGTCGTGTTGACTTTGCTATTGCCCTGTTGTCCAACCTTGTCCGGGTTTTTCGCCGACGTTTCTACGACCGATCCCTGCCCCATTCGGGTGTGGTCGCCGGGACCCTTGTCGGACCGGTTGCCGGCCGGGACGGGGGGAAGTTTGCTCTTCATGTTATCCTCCTAGTCCGGATCTCGGTTGGCGGCATGATCATGATACTGTTCGGTCTGAACCGCCTTGCCATCGAGGCCGCGCTCGCGAGAGTGCTGCGCCTTGTCCCGGTTGGTCAGGACCATGTTCTCGGGCAACGCGTCCGGCTCAAGATCAGTCATTGCGCCCGACCCGTCTCCCTTGCCCCTGGCGCCGGCACCAATATGTTTGTGATCTGCGTTTGGCATACTATCCTCCTGTTTGGCATTGCCTCACCTGCTTCCAACAACGAGGGTCCGGTGAAGTTCCGGCAACGATCAGCTTTGTGCGGCCATCGCGCCTTTTCCTGTGTGGCGCCTTGAAGTGTCGAAACGAGTTCGACGATCGATCCCATAGATCGGGAGGCGCATCACGCGGTGCCACAGGAGGGCGAGGAGACAAAACCGCGGCGATCTTCCAGAGGGCCATGCGTCGCTATCCCTCCCGCTCTGCCTTTAGGGCCGGCTCGCGGGCTGCGGAGCGAAGCAATGTCACACACCGCGATCGCCCTCGGTTAGTCGACAGTCGTATGGGGAACATCATGGCTTGATCGAGGTTACGACCTTGATGAAAGGAGATTGCTCATGGGAATGACCAAACCGAAGGACGGCGCGCCCGGCACGACCGATCAGTCACCGCGCTGGGAAGGCCCTCAGGAAAACACGCCGAGTGGTTATCTGCCTGCAAAGGATAATCCGGACTTGGCCGAAGATGCCAATGGCGAAACCAACGCAGATCCGCAGGTCAAGAAGATCTCCGACGGCTACAAGCAGAAAGGCGAGTGATATGCCTGATGTCAGAAAGGATGCCGAGGGCCAGTTCGCACCGTCCAAGGGTGACCGAAATGCGACGGGCGTCGCCAGTGCCAAGCCAACGGTAATCACCGGCTCGGAAGACGCGACCGCCCACAAGACGCCTCCGCGCGGCAAGCACGTGAAGGAATGGGATCTCGATTACGATCCGTCCAGCTCAAATGAGGGCCGCATGCGTTAAGGCAGACGGCCTCATTCTCCGCCGGCAGTTGCCTTTGACGCGTGACGTCAGGCTGGACATGATTCGAGCGAAGGAGTGTTTTCCATGGCAGATGGCAATCAAGGACCAGACTGGTGGTTCGCATGGGTTGGCGGCACCAATACCAACCTCGGAATGGTTCGTTTCCTCGCCCTTCCTCTTGCCTTCATCGCAATCTTTGGAACGATCATGTGGTTGATCCTACCCACACCCTGATCCATTGCTGCGCACCAGCGGTGCTTCCGCGCCGACGGAAATGTAGCGTCGAGCTGCTCGCCGACGGCGCGCCCGATCCGCGCCTTCCTTGAAATGGAGAGCGTTGATAATCCGCAGGCAGTCCTATAGATGCGCGGACGCGCCTACCTCGCAAGCCGCGGCTGGGCCGTAGGCGCCGTCGGCTATGGATGATCGCGAGATCGTTTCGCGATAACCTCTCTGTGACGGTGGATGGCAGGCTGATCAGACCTTGGCGGTCTTTCCCGACATGCGCAAGGACAGGAACTTCTTCGTCAGCATTGTGACATGGCCATCGAGCCAGCCCGCCATAGCCTCCTCCTCGGCGAGATTGGCCTTCAGACCGGAGACAGCGGCCATGAACCCACCCGATTCCGCCACTGTCAGCAACGATTTGTAAGCGGCAATTTCAAAGTTTTCGAAGGCGAAGTTGGCGAAGGAGTTTTTCAGGATCTCATCACCCGCCACCGTATGGCCAAGGGCGGCCATTGTTCCCGTCACAGACAGAGCCACGTCCTTCAGCGTTGAATGGTCCTCGTCAAGGCCAGTTAGAATCTCCTCGATCCGGCGGATCTGCCCCTGTGTCTCGGTAATGTGCTGGTCGAGCTTCTCGGCCACTTCCGGATAATTTTCGATGCGGCTGAGCTGCGGCTTCATGATACTCAGCGCCTGGTTTTCCATCGCATGGGCGTTGCGCAGCCCGACGATGAAAACGCTGCGGGTCTCGTTGTCTGCCATCGATTTTCCTTTCTCGAGTTCAGCCCTTACAGGGTGTTTCTGCGCCTCGAACCTGACCATGGCCCGGTTGTTCCCAAACCCTTAACAGGCCTCAACGAGCGTCCGATACCGTACCAAAAGAGGGAGCAGCTGGGCCGGACTTGGAGGAGACGGCAGTCTAGCCGATCACCCGGGGCCCGGGTCCTGAGATTGGTTCGAGGCGACAGAGAAAGGTCTGCGACGCGCTTGGCCTGACGGCGTTGAAAATGGCCGGCTTGCCGGGCGGCGATGTCCCGGGCAATCGTCTTGACTTGCCGACCCGCCGGCCCGCAATACGGGTGACGGGCCGGGAGAAAATGCACTGCCGCTATCTGGTCAGCAGGCGTTGGCCGCACCGGACTGGGCGGAACTTGTGGGGGCAGGGTTTCCGTTGACGCTGCCTGTCGTACGCTGGCAGTCGTTTGGATCCCCACCCGATGCGCCGGACGTGGTCGTATTGTCCGACGGATTGCCTGCATCCGCCCCGGAGCCCGTCGAATTGCTGCCGGCCGAGTTGCCGCTCATGTTACTGCCGCCCGTCGTGCCATTGCCCGAGCCGCCGCTACTGGTGCCGGATGCACTGCTACCCGACGACGCGCCGCCAGACGTGCCGCTGCCGGCTCCTCCCGAGCCTCCCGAAGACTGGGCCATGGCCGACGTGGCAAGCGTGAGCGCGAGCGCCGATGTTGCAAGGATTTTGAGAATCATGACTATCACCTTTGGTTGGTCATTGTTGCAGCGAGTAATCAGTTCTCGTTGCAGGGCGCTAACCACCGCCGGCCGCCGGGGTTCCTACGATACAGGCCACCTTGCATGTTTGTCCTCCACCGTACGGAAAGCGCCGATCCTGTCAGGGCCGCCTGTGTAAAACGGCAGGGAGCGGCGCACTCGTCCCGGTTTTGCCTTCGCTTTGAGAACGGTTCCTCAGCGCTTGATGCTTAGTTCTTTCCGAAAAAATCCGGCAGGTATTGACGGTCGACGATGGCCAGGGTCCTGTCGGGGCGAATGATATAGGTTTCTTCAACCCGCCGTCCCCATTCGTCCGTGAAGTCATGGGGGAAAGTCGACCCAATTGGGGAGCGGGTCAGCCTGGTGTGCGGCTGGCCCTTATAGATGATGCTGCCGGGGATCGGAGAAAGTCCTTCGCTCCGGATGTTGGAAGAGGTGCAGCCTGCCAGCAGGCCGAAGCATAGGACACTGGTCGCAATGAATCTCATGATGAGTTCCTGACGTCGAAGAGCAGCTTGGCGGGAAAGGCGGAGGGGCAACCGAGCGCCGCCCCAGGGATGCGGTAACGTCTTCCGTCGGGCGGTTGGCGGCGGTGGGGCTTGTCGCTTTATTCCACGCTCGCGCATGCTCCGGATTGCGCCCTGCCCATGATGGGAGATCGGGTCTTTGCGCTGCCCCTGCAGTTGAGTCAAGGCTCCAGCTTGTTCAACCGGAGCCGTGACCGCTAGATCATCATTTCGCCGCCGGTGACCGGGATGACAGCACCTGTCATATAGCTGCCGAGGTCACTCGCCAGAAGCACATAGGCGCCCGCCAGTTCGGCAGGCTGGCCGGCGCGGCCGATCAGCGTTTGCTCGCCGAATTTCGCCGCCTTTTCCGCCGGCATCGTCGAGGGGATGAGCGGGGTCCAGATAGGACCCGGGGCCACAGCATTGACCCTGATCCCCTTGTCGGCGACCATTTCAGCCAGGCCGGCCGTGAAATTCAGGACTGCCCCTTTCGTCGATGCGTAGGCAAGAAGCTGTGGGGAGGGCTGGCGCGACTGGATCGAGGTCGTGTTGATGATAGCGCTTCCCGGTCGCATGTGCGCAACCGCAGCCTTCGACAGAAAGAAGGGGGCATAGATGTTGGTGCGGAAGGTTTCGTCCCACTCCTCAGCAGAGATGTCGCCGATCTGCGCATAGGTGCGCTGGAAGGCGGCGTTGTTGACGAGGATGTCGATTCCTCCCAATCCGCTGACGGCCTTTTCGACCAAAGCCTTGCAATGGTCTTCCGACTTGATGTCGCCGGGTGCAAGTACCGCTTTGCGTCCCGCTTGCTCGACCCACTTGGCTGTGTCGCGGGCGTCCTCATCCTCGTTGAGATAGGAAATGACGACATCGGCGCCTTCGCGGGCGAACGCGATCGCCACGGCTTTGCCAATTCCCGAATCGGCGCCGGTGATCAGCGCGACCTTGCCCTCAAGTTTGCCATTGCCCTTATAGGACCGTTCGCCGTGATCAGGAACGGGCTGCATCTTTGCCGTGCTGCCCGGCGGTTGTTGCTGCTGTTCTGGATAAGGGGGCTTGGGGCGCCGGATTTCTTCTGACATTTGTCGATCTCTCCTGACAGGATTGCGAAAGGTCAAACCGATAGGCCCCGCCATTGTTCCTTCTGTGCACGAGCCGATGCAACATTTCGTGGCAGCCGACTTTCGTAATGTCACAGCGATCTGTTCGGTTCGTCCTTCGATCGTACGAGGAAGGCGTCGTATGCGGCTTTGTTGGGACGGAAGGTTAAAGCCACGCAAACGAGGTTTCAGCCCTCGGCACGGCGCCCGTCCGCTAAAGGGGACCCTGCGTGATCAGCAGCAGGGCGTTAATGGCCAGCGCTGCTGCAAGCAGCAAGGCAAAAAGGCGCGGGTATTCTTCCATCTGTCCGCCGATCTCGGCTGCCCGGACAATGCCGGCATCACTGACGCGACCTGCCAGGCCTTGTTTCAGGGTTGCATCTGCATCATCTGCTCCATCGGCATCATGTTCTGCGCCAGATGATCCATGATCCAGATCGAGCCGAGGACGATCAGGAAGACCACCATCACACCGAAGACCAATGCCAGCACATTGTTGGTATTGTCCGGTCCCGTGGTGATGTGCAGGAAGAACACGAGGTGGACGCCCATCTGCGCGATCGCGAGCACGATCAGCGCAACCGGCACCGCTGGCTTGTAGATGATATCGGCCCCTGAAAGAGCGAAGGCCGCCACGGTCAAAAGAACGGAAAACGCAAGTCCGAGGTTGGCATTGCGGACCCAATGGCCGGCATCCTCGGCGGGTTCATCGCCTGGTGAATGATCATGCTCGCCGTGTGGCCACACACCATGAAGGGGCTGATCGTGTTCCAGGTCGCTCATGGTCCTGCTCCCATCAGATAGACGATTGTGAAGATGCCGATCCAGACAATGTCGAGTGCATGCCAGAAGAGATTGAAGCAGATCAGCCGATGATTGATTTCGGGCCGGAAGCCCTTGACCTGGATCTGCGCCATCATGGTTGCCAGCCACAACCCGCCTGCCGTCACATGTACGCCGTGCAGACCGACCAGGCCGAAGAAGGAGGTCAGCATCGCGCTGCGCTGCGGCGTGATGCCTCGGCTGGCTAGTTCCACGAATTCCTGCAGTTCGAGAAGCACGAAGACGAGCCCGAGCAGGCCAGTCAGAAGAAGCAGCACTTGCGTCCACAGAAGGTTGCGGGCGTTGCTGGCAGCAAAAGACAGCATGCAAGTATAGCTCGACAGGAGGAGCACCGCGGTCTCCCATCCGACACGGGGTATATCGACGATGTCACCGATGCTCGGCCCACCGGCCGTCGCGTTGCGCTGCACCGCGAAGGCTGCGAAGAAACAAGAGAAGATCACGATGTCGCTCAGCAGATAGATCCAGAACCCGTAGCCGACCAGGATTCGCTTGGCCGCCGGGCCGGTGGCCCCTTGTCCAGTGCCGGCAAGTGCATCCCTGGGCCCATGAGCCCTGTGGCCAAGCCGATGTGGATCCTCTTGCACGCGACGCAGCGCTTCGACGCTGGCCGGCAGCCCTGTGTCGCTCATGGCCGAACCTCCTGGCCGCGCAACTGCTCAAGCAAGGCTTCCCGAGCGGCGCGCCGCGCCCGCTCGACACGGGCGACCTCCTCAGCCGGGACTTCGAATTCATGCACGTCACGCCAGGCAAAGACGACGAAGCCGGCAAAGGCGGCGATAAGCGCTGCAATCGCCAGCCACCAGATGAACCAGATCATCGCAAAGCCGAAGATAGTGGAGAAAAATGCCGTGTAGATGCCGACCGGACTGTTGATGGGCATTTCGATCGGGAGGTATTGCGGCTCCGGCGACAGCTGCTGTGTCTCGATCGCTTTCTGCTTAATGCCCCAGTAGGCCTCCTCGCCCTCGACATTGGGCATTACGGCGAAATTGAAGAAGGGCGGAGGCGACGGCGTTGCCCATTCAAGAGAGCGGCCGTCCCATGGATCGCCCGTCACGTCGCGAAGCCTGTCGCGGTCGCGAATGCTGACCACCAGCTGCACCACCTGGCATATGACCCCGAGGATGAGAATGACGATGCCGGCGACCGATACGTAGAGCCAGGGACGCCATTCCTCGAAATTGATATGTTGCAAGCGGCGCGTCATGCCGTCGAGCCCAAGGACGTAAAGTGGCGTGAAGGTGACCCAAAAGCCAAGGAAGGCGCACCAGAAAGCCGCTTTGCCCCAGCCGGCGTGAAGGCGAAAGCCGAAGGCTTTTGGAAACCAGTATTCCATGCCGGCAAAGATGCCGAAGACGACCCCGCCGATGATCACATTGTGAAAATGGGCTACGAGGAACATCGAATTGTGCGTCATGAAGTCGGCGGGGGGCACAGCAAGCAGGACGCCCGTCAGGCCGCCGATGATGAAGGTGAAGATGAAGCCCATCGACCATAACATCGGCACCTCGAAGCGGACCCGTCCACCATACATCGTGAAGATCCAGTTATAGATCTTCACGCCGGTGCCGACGGCGATGATACTCGACGAGATGCCGAAGAAAGTGTTGACGGCTGCGCCGGCTCCCATCGTGAAAAAATGATGCAGCCAGACCAACATCGAGACGACGCAGATGAAAAGCGTCGCGGCGACCATCGAGCGGTAGCCGAACAGCGGTTTGCCTGAAAAGGTGGAAAAGATCTCCGAAAAGATGCCGAATGCCGGGAGCACCAGAATGTACACTTCCGGATGTCCCCATGCCCAGATGAGGTTGACGAACATCATCGGATTGCCGCCGGCGGTGTTGGTGAAATAGTGCCAGCCGACATAGCGGTCGAGGGTGAGCATCGCGAGCGTCGCGGTCAGGATCGGGAAGGCGGCAACGATGAGCAGACAGGAGGCAAGCGCCGTCCAGCAGAAGACCGGCATGCGCAGGTAATCCATGCCGCGGCAGCGCATCTTCAGGACGGTCGTGACGATGTTGACACCGGTGATCAGCGTGCCGACGCCCGATATCTGAACGGCCCAGAGATAATAGTCGACCCCGACGCCGGGACTATAGGTCGTTTGGCTGAGCGGTGGGTAAGGCAGCCAACCGGTGCGGGCAAACTCGCCGATGAAGAGAGACAGATTGACGAGGAGGGCGCCGCTTGCCGTCAGCCAGAAGCCGACCGAATTGAAAGTCGGAAAGGCGACATCGCGTACGCCAAGCTGCAGGGGCACGAGGAAATTCATGAAGCCCAATACGAGGGGCATGGCGCCGAACAAGATCATGATCGTGCCGTGGGCCGAAAAGATCTGGTTATAGTGTTCGGGCGGCAGGTAGCCGGGCGCATTGATGGCGATTGCCTGCTGGGTGCGCATCATGATCGCATCCGCAAAGCCACGGATGAGCATCAGCATGCCCAGCAGACAGTACATGATGCCGATGCGCTTGTGATCGACGCTGGTGATCCATTCGCTCCAAAGATAGGGCCACCATCCTCTTGCCGTGATGAGGACAAGGACGCCGAGGCCGATCAGGATGACGACTGCCGACGTGATCAGCGGAATCGGCTGGGACAGCGGAATTGCCGACACATCGAGCTTTCCGAACACGGTCAATCCTTTCCGCCGGTCGAGACTTCGCGCCCCGCATGGCCTGGCGTTTCGGGTTGCGGACCGGGGCCCCGTGGGATCGCCTGACGAACGATGTCGTCAAACAGCCCTGGATCCTGCACCCGGTATGTGGCTTGCTCGACACGCTGGCTCTGCTGCATCAGCGCCTTAAAGCTGTCGCGGTCGAGGATTGCCTCGCCCGACCTGATGCGATCGAACCAGGATGTGAAGTCGGCCGTCGGGAGACTGGAGACGTCGAATTGCATGTCGGAGAACCCGTCTCCGGAAAATTGTGCCGATATGCCCCACATGGTTTCGGGGTGGTCCGCCTGCAGATGAAGCTGGGACACCATGCCTGGCATTGCGTAGATCATCGATCCAAGCCGAGGGACGAAAAACGCGTTGAAGACGCTCGTTGAGGTGATGGAGAAATGAACAGGCCGGCCGGACGGCACGACAAGTCGGTTGATGCTTGCAACGCCTTGCTCCGGGTAAATGAACAACCATTTCCAATCGAGCGAGACGACCTGCACTTCGAGCGGCGGTGAATTTGAGGGGAGCGGCCGAAACGGGTCCAGCCGATGCGACCCGATCCAAATAAGGCCGCCGATGAACATGATTGTGAGGATCGGAATCGACCAGACCACCGCTTCGATCCGACCCGAATACGACCAATAGGGCAGATAGTCTGCGCTCGTGTTGGAGGCGCGATAGTGCCACGCCATCCAGAAGGCGAGGACAATGGTTGGCACCACGATCGCCAGCATGACAGCCGTCGCGTCCAGAAGGATCGCCGCATTGCCGCGACCAACCGGGCCGGCGGGATTGAGGATATTCAATGAGCAGGAAGACAGGGCTAAGGAAATAAGGCAGGGGACGCAGTGGCGCGCGGCGCGACATATCCATCGCCTAGGCAGATCGAAAGCAGTCATGCGCTGTCCCTCGGTTGAGGCCGCCGAACCGGCCGAGCGCGGAAATGTTCCAACGGGCTTTGTTTTTCATTCTGCCGAATGCACTCATCAATGCGTTGGAAGAGCCTTAGCAGGCCGCTGCACGTGGCTTGCCTCCATGGGTTTCCCGCCGCTCCCATTTGCCTCGGAATCGGCAGGTCGAAGTAATCAGCAGAAACGAAGCACAACCGCGGCTGTCGCCGTGGCAGGTCGGGCAGCCGAACCTGGTGTAGAGGCGATTGCCCGGCTCGGCGCATAGGCCATGTTCTCATAGGGCACCGATACAGCAGGTTCGGCACGCGGCTGCCAGAGGGCGCCGAGCAGCGGACCGGGCACAGGCTGCGCCATGCCGGGAAAGCGTCACGAGCAGCCAACGCCGACCCACCATCTGCATCGATCATTTCGCCTGGCGTTGCTCCGTCGAGGCTGTCAATCGCACTGGCAACAGCTTGTAGGAGGGGGTCTTGGCCTTGGGATCGTGATGGTCCACCGGGAACAGCGGATTGGCCTCCGGATAGTAGGCAGCGCACGATCCTGAGGGGATTTGATAGGGAACGAGAGCAAAACCCTCGCTGCGGCGCAGCTGCTGCCCATCTAGGGCGGTCGTCAGGTCGACGAGGTCGCCGGCGGCGAAGCCGAGACGCTGTATGTCGGCCTCGTTGACGAAGACAACGCGCCGAGTGCCCTTGATTCCCCGATACCGGTCGGTAAAGCCGTAGATCGTCGTGTTGAATTGATCGTTGGATCGCAATGTCAGGAGATTGAATATATCCTCGGTGCCGGCCGTTACGCCCAGTTCAGGAAAAAGCCGTGGTGGTGTGATGAAGTTTGCCTTGCCGTTGGGCGTCGTCCACTTGCGTTCACGTGCCGGGACCGATCTCGGGATGCCGCCCGGCTGGAATATCTTCTGGTTGAAGTCTTTGAAGGTCTCCGGATAGGTCTGCTCGATGGCATCGCGGATGCGGGCGTAATCGCTGACCCAGCCATCCCAATCGACGCTGCCCCGACGCAGGCTTGCCTTGGCAATGCCCGCAATGATCGCCGGCTCGGACAGAAGGTGAGGGCTTGCAGGCTTGGCGCGACCGCGCGAACCGTGAAAATGGGCCGTGGAGCTTTCCATGGACACGGCTTGCGGGCCGGTTTTCTGGTGATCCACCTCGGTTCGTCCAAGACAGGGCAGGAGATAGGCAACCTCGCCATGGATCACATGGCTGCGATTAAGCTTGGTCGCGATCTGGACGGTCAGACGAAGCTTTCTCCAGCCTGCCTCGACGGCTTCAGTATCTGGAACGGCGCGCAGGAAGTTGCCGCCGAGGCCGATAAAGGCACGCGCCTTTCCCTCGATGATCGCCTTGCAGGTGTCGATGGTCGATCGGCCCTCCGAGCGTGGCGGCTCGAACTGATAGAGCTGTGACAGTTTGTCGAGCGGCACGAGCCCAGGCTTTTCGGTAATCCCGACAGTGCGCTGGCCCTGTACGTTCGAGTGGCCGCGCACGGCACAGATATTGGCACCCGGCTTGCCGATATTGCCGCGCAGAAGAGCAAGATTGGCGACCATCTGAACATTCTCGACCCCCATGACGTGCTGGGTCAGCCCCATCCCGTAGATGATGAGAACCGCTTTGGCATTGCGATAGATTTCCGCCGCCTCGCGCATCTGCGCCTCGCTGAGACCCGACGCATGTTCGAGCGCAGTCCAGTCATGCTGGCGACAGGCCTGGGCGAATTCCTCAAAGCCCGCAGTATGATCTTTGATGAAATCATGATCGAGAACCTGCTTGCTGTCGGCGGCGGCCATCGACGCGGCGAAGGCCACGTCGGCGGCGTTGCCGGGATCCTTAGGGATCGCGTCGGAGCCACTGACCCGACTTGTGCCCGACTGCTTCAACGCGTCGTCGGCCTCGACGAGTGCTTTGCAGACGCCGAAGAGCGCACCGACGTCGCCGCCGTTGCGGAGCTGATAATACCGATAGGAAATCGGTGTCTTGCGCCCGGTCAACATCTGCGCCGGGTCCTGTGGATTGATGAAATTCTCCAGCCCTGGTTCCGGCAGCGGGTTGAACGTGACGATCTTCACACCTCTCTCGACGGCCTCCTGCAGGTCGTGCAGCATCCGTGGGGAGGACGTCGCAACGTTCTGGGCAATATAGAAGATGCAGTCGCAGTTCTGGAAATCTGTGAGGTCTGCCGTCCCCACAGTTGCTCCGATGCTCGACGGTAGGCCGACGGACGTGCTTTCGTGGCACATGTTGGAAGAATCCGGCAGGTTGTTGGTACCATAGAGTCTTGCCAGCAGCTGGTACATGTAGGCCGTCTCGAGCGAGGCTCGGCCGGATGTGTAGAAGTCCACTTCGTCGGGCGAAAGCGCCCGAAGCTCAGCACCGATTTCGGCGAAGGCCGCCTCCCAGCCCACCGGCTCGTAGCGGTCGGTTTCGCGGTTCCAGCGCATCGGCTGCGTCAGCCGGCCTCGCTCTTCCAGATCATGGTCGCTCCAGCGCTCCAGTTCCCGGAGAGTCATCGAGGCGAAGAACGTTTGATCGGCCCGCCTGCTGGTCGCCTCCCAAGCGGTGGCCTTGGCGCCGCTTTCGCAAAATTCCAGAGCGCGTGGCCTGGCTGGCTTTGCCCAGGCACAGCTTGCACACATGTAACCATCGGGCTTGTTGTGATGGGACAGCAGCGACATGCCTGATGCAACGACATGTTCGCGCACCAGGATTTCTGTCAGCGCGCGCGCCGAACCCCATCCTCCTGCCGTTCGATCGTGTGGCCCCAAAAGCGGTTCATCGTCCTGGCGTACCGACATGCCTGCTTCCTCTCTTGCCGTTCCGGCGCAATCCTGTCTCATGCCCACGGGCCTTTCCTACGCTGCACTGCGCTTTGCTCCTCCGCAGGCAAAACCTGCCGGATGCAGATACCGCCGCTGCTTTCGCGCTTGCGTCCGACCATCTGAAGGGGCGGTTTCAGGCAGGAGTTGCCGCACGTGGGACATGTCAACGGGGTCTAACCTGCGTTTAGCCAAACTGTTCCCGCAGGGAAAAAATGTCGCTGCACGATACAAAGCGCATCTTTTCGCCCGTTGCGGCTCTAGCCCCCGGGTCAGAGGCGAGGCCGGGACTACATCCACCGGCCTGTGAATCAGGGGCAGCGCTCGATGCCGATGCCTGGAACCGCCAGGCTCTCGTTGTCAGTTAGTTTCGCAAGTGTGCTGAAGCGCCTTATCCAGCTTGCGCGCAACGCGCTGACAACCCAGCGGGGCAGGCTGCTTCTTGCAACAAGGTCGCTTAGCTTAGCGCCGGACGGGTTGAACGATCATCATCGCCGTCGCCGTTTCGTCGGGCAGATCACGCGGGCTCATATGGCCTTTCCTGCGGCCACCACGAGGCTTTTCAAAGCCTGAGGTCACTTCCCGATCTGGGACAGGCGCGAGGAAGCGGCCGCATTCATCCTCGACTGCATCAGTAAAGGCGAGGTCGCCGCCAGCTGTGAGGCAGACGAGCGCGTGCGCTTACGCCTCGGACATCACGGTCCGACCCGGCAAGGAGCGGGCGGCAGCGACTGCGGGGACAGGTCAACGATAGGTATCGTTGCCGCGCTTGCCGGGTTTTGCCGGATCAAGGGCATAAGGCCTTCCAGCGGGCACAGCGATCTCTCGGAAGTTGTCCGCCAGTTGGTGCAGGCGAGCACGCATGTTGGCACCGCGCACCGGCGGCCCGTGCCCCGTGATGATAACCTCCGGTTCGAGCGCGGCGAGTTCGAGGACGGAGCGCTGCGCCGCATCCCAGTCAGGCGTCAGGTAACGCGGGGGCCCGTGCATTTCGGGGCGCTGCGTCATCACCTCATAGATTGATTCCTGACCGGTGGTGACGATTGCGTCGCCGGCGATCAAGCACCTGTCCGCCGCGCGCCAGAAGGAAACGTGCCCTGGTGCGTGACCGGGCGTGTGAAGCCAGGTCCAGCCCGGCATGAAGGGCACGCTCCCATCCTGGGGCAATGGTTGCAACCATTGCCCCACGTCGACCGGAGAGCGCGGATAAAGCGGTGACAGCAATGCCATTGCGCCGCCTCCGACCAGAGGATCGGCAGGTGGGTAGGAGGCTTGGCCGTTCAGGTAGGGAAATTCCATGCGATGGGCATAGACGGGCACGTCCCAGTGTTGAGCAAGCGCCTCGAGCGAGCCTGCATGATCGAAATGGCCATGCGTCATGAGGATCGCCGATGGCGGCCTCGTGCGTCCGAACCGACGTTCGGCAGCCTCGATGATTGCCTGTCGCGAGGTCGAAAGTCCTGTATCGATCAGCACCCAGCCCGCATCGGTTGCGGGCTCGCCATAGAAGATGACGTTGACGATCGACATGCGGCGAAAGGCAAGGTCCGGGAGGATTGCGGAGATGCCGGACCCGGTCTCGGCGGTTGGGGCGAGGTCGCTCTTTTCGAGCGGAAGCTGGACGGTCAAGATCATCTCCTTGTCGATTGGCGCCCGCCCGTCTGACGTTCAAGCGCGCGGCGGCTAGCGATCCACTTCGCCAAACACGATGTCGAGCGAGCCGAGAATGGCGGATATGTCTGCGAGCTGGTGGCCTCTGCACAGGAAGTCCATCGCCTGGAGATGGGTAAAGCCTGGAGCGCGGATCTTGCACCGATAAGGCGCATTCGTGCCGTCGGCAATCAGGTAGACGCCGAATTCGCCCTTCGGTGCCTCGACGGCCGCGTAGATCTCGCCGGCGCGAACGCGGAAACCCTCCGTATAAAGCTTGAAATGATGAATGAGCGCCTCCATGGAGCGCTTCATCTCTCCCCGCTTTGGCGGCACAATTTTTCCATCCTTGGACGAGACGGGACCGCCTGCAGCTTGCGACAGCAATCGCTCAACGCATTGCACCATGATGCGGACCGATTCCCGCATCTCCTGCATGCGGATCAGATACCGGTCGTAACAGTCGCCGTTCTTGCCGATCGGAATATCGAAATCGAGGTCGCAGTAACACTCGTAAGGTTGTGCGCGACGCAGGTCCCAGGCCGCCCCCGATCCCCTGATCAGAACGCCTGTGAACCCCCACGCCCAAGCGTCCTCGAGGCTGATGACGCCGATATCGACGTTGCGCTGCTTGAAGATGCGGTTTCCGGTCAGAAGCTCGTCGATATCGTCAAGCGTGGCGGGAAACGTCTCGCACCAGCGGCCGATATCTTCAATGAGATCGACCGGCAGGTCTTGATGAACGCCCCCCGGCCTGAAATAGGCAGCGTGCATGCGCGAACCCGAGGCGCGCTCATAAAAGACCATCAGCTTCTCGCGCTCCTCAAAGCCCCACAGCGGCGGCGTGAGCGCACCGACATCCATCGCTTGGGTGGTGACGTTCAGCAGATGGGAGAGGATGCGACTGATCTCTGCATAAAGCACCCTGATCAGTTGCCCCCTGATTGGCACTTCCAGTTCGAGGAGTCTCTCGATGGCCAGGCAATAGGCATGTTCCTGGCTCATGGGCGCAACATAATCGAGCCTGTCGAAATAGGGCAGGGCCTGAAGATACGTCTTCTTCTCGATCAGTTTTTCAGTGCCCCGATGAAGCAAGCCGATATGCGGATCGACCCGCTCGACGATTTCGCCGTCAAGCTCGAGGACGAGGCGCAGCACGCCATGGGCCGCAGGGTGTTGCGGACCAAAATTGATGTTGAAGTTGCGAATGCTGTGTTCCCTCACGACGCTCTCCGTGTTGGCCGTTCAGGCGCTGGTCTTTTCGTCGCCCGGCAAAACGTAATCGGTTCCCTCCCAGGGCGAGAGGAAGTCGAAATGCCGGTATTCCTGCTTGAGTTCGACGGGTTCGTAGACGACGCGTTTGGCTGCATCGTCGTAACGGAGCTCGACGAAGCCCGTGAGCGGAAAATCCTTGCGAAGCGGATGGCCTTCGAAGCCGTAGTCGGTGAGGATCCGCCGCAGGTCCGGATGATCTGTGAACATGATCCCGTAAAGATCCCAGGCCTCGCGTTCATACCAGTCCGCGCAGGCAAAGAGCCGGCACGCGGAAGGCACCGGTGTGTCCTCGTCCGTCCCAAGCTTGACGCGGAGCCTGAGATTGAGGCCAGGTGACAGGAGATGGTAGACGACGTCGAAGCGGGCGGCCCTGCCAGGCCAGTCGACGCCGCAAATGTCAAGGAGGCAAATGAAGCGGCAGTGCGGATCGTCCCGCAAGAAGCCGAGTAGCGCGACGAGATGCTCGGCGTCGGTGACCAAGGTCAATTCGTTCAACCTATATTGCGTTGTAAGGACGGCTTCGGGAAGATTGGCAGAAAGGTGATCGAGCAGGGATTGCAATCGTTCTTGCGGTGTTTGTTGCATGGTGGCCTCCGGTCGCCGTCCAACAAGCGATGGCGGCACATGTTCCCGGTGGATCATGATTTTGAGGAGGCAGGGGAGGGGCGCCCGCAGGAGCGACACACTCGGGAGCGAAAACGTCTCCCCGCGACTGAGCGCTACCGTCTTTGGAAGAGCGTTGCGAACGTTGAGCTATTCGCTCGGTCTGACATCGTCCGCCGAACCTGCACACCCGCGCCATTGCTTTGTCGCGGGAGCAAAGCGACGGTGATAAGGAATTGCTGATGTTTGCGCCTGCAGCGACAATGGAGGGGCACCTCGCTCGGAGACGTGAAGCGGTTGCTCGGCGGGGTCGGGACGGGCGAATAGGAGGTCAGCGATCAGGAACAAAAAAGGCTCCACGAGGTTCGAAGCGCGGACCAGGGCCAGGCCATACCGACACGGAGATGCAGCAGCCGAAGCGATCGTTTAGCGTCCCGCGACTAAAGCATGGGCCGTGTCACCCCAACCAGGCTCGGCGCCGCAAAGCCGACATCATCCAGCTTGCCGGAATTACGAAAAACGACAGCGCGTTTGGAGTCCCACGGTCCTTCCGTTCGCACCCCGAGAGGCTAGGACGCGTCCCGATCATCCTCCAACATAGAGACCACAATGATCCTAACGCTGACCGGCGTCACAAAGTCCTACCTGACGGCCGAAGGCCGCGTAGATATCCTCAAGGGGGTCGATCTTGACGTTGTGGCCGGAGAGGCGGTCGCCCTCATGGGGGAGTCCGGCAGCGGCAAGAGCACGCTTCTTCATCTTGCCGGCGGGCTCGACCGGCCGGACGCCGGTCTGATCATTATGGACGGTGAAGATATCGGCGTCTTCGGCGATGTCGACAGGGCCAACTACCGGCGGACCAAGGTGGGCCTCGTGTTTCAGCAGTTCAACCTCATTCCGTCGCTGAACGTATCGGCGAACTTGTCCTTCCATGCCAAGCTGGCCGGCCGCCATGATCGCGCCTGGGAAGAGGAGCTCATTTTCGCGCTTGGGCTCGATGGCTATATGGGCCGCTATCCCGAGCAACTGTCGGGAGGCCAGCAGCAGCGCGTTGCGATCGGCCGCACGCTTGCCGCAAGGCCGCTGCTGGTCCTGGCAGACGAACCGACCGGCAATCTCGATGAAGAAACTGGCGATCGTGTTCTCGAGCTGATGCTGACGTTGGCACGATCCGCCGGCTCGGCGCTGCTTTTCGTCACTCACTCGATGAAGTTGGCCGATCGCCTTGATCGGAAGGTGGTGCTGCGCGGCGGAAGGATTGCGTAATGACGCTTTGGAGCTTTCTGGCGCTGCTGTCGCATTGGCGACGCAAACCTATCCAGTTTCTGACACTTGTCACAGGCATTGCGTTGGCGACCGGTCTCTGGTCGGGTGTTCAGGCAATCAACGCCGAGGCCCGCGCAAGCTATGCCCGTGCCGCCGCAGTGCTGGAGCAGGATGGGCTGGCGCAGCTTGTTGCCACCAAGGGCGACGGAATCTCCCTTGCGACATACGGCCGATTGCGGCAGGCAGGCTGGAATGTCTCTCCCGTGATCGAAGGAATGGCAAGGCTCGGCAGGGTGCGCCTGCGGCTCATCGGCATCGATCCGTTGACCATGCCGCAAAATGGCACCGGACCATCGATCTTGAACAGGGCCGACCTGGCCGAATTCTTATCCGGCAGGGGACAGCTGATCGTCTCGTCAGCCACCGCCGAAATGCTGCGGGGCGAGACCGAGATGAGCATCAAGGTCGCAGATCAGGTTCCCGAAGGAGCGGCTTTCCTCGACATCTCCGCAGCAGACAGATTACTGGGTGCGCAAAGCGCCATCAGCCGTCTTGTGATCGCCTCGGGTCAGAAGCCCGCTCTGCCGCCGCTCTCCGAACTCGCCCCCGACCTCAGCATCCGCCAAAGTCAACGGGCCGATGTGGCGCGTCTGACCGACAGCTTTCATCTGAATCTCACAGCTTTCGGTTTTCTGTCTTTCGCCGTCGGGCTGTTTATCGTCTATTCGGCAAGCGGTCTGGCTTTCGAACAGAGGCGAGGGACGTTTCGCACGCTGCGCTCGCTTGGCATTTCGCTTCGCGCGCTGACCTTCATGCTTATGCTCGAGCTTGCAGCTTTCGCGCTGGTGTCGGGTCTGATTGGCGTCGTTCTCGGCTACGTGATCGCCTCCGCCTTGATGCCGGGCGTCGCTGCGACACTGCGAGGTCTTTACGGCGCCTCGGTTGGCGGGTCGCTGTCGCTACGTCCGCAATGGTGGCTTGCGGGAATGGCGATCGCGCTCGGCGGTACCGCAATCGCCTCTGCCCAGAGCCTATGGCGTGTCTGGAGGCTTCCGATCCTTGCAGCCGCTCAGCCGCGCGCCTGGGCTCGCGCGTCCGCGGTCGGCCAGATCTATCAAGCCGTGGCCGCAGTTCTTTTTCTGGCCTTGGCGGTCCTTCTTCTATGGATTGGCTCGGGGCTGCTGAGCGGATTTGCCGTCCTCGGCTGCCTGCTTCTCGCCGCGGCCCTAGCCTTTCCCCCGCTTCTTGCTGTCGCGATGAAGTTCGCGCAGGCGCAGGCGGGCGACGCGCTCCACCAGTGGTTCTGGGCAGATACGCGCCAGCAACTGCCGGGACTATCGCTTGCTTTGATGGCGCTGCTGCTGGCCTTGTCTGCCAATATCGGCGTCGGCACGATGGTGTCGAGCTTCCGGCTCACCTTCATCGGCTGGCTAGATCAAAGGCTCGCGGCCGAGCTCTATGTGACGGCCCGAAACGAAGATCAGGCCAGCCGCCTGCGCGAATGGCTGGCTTCACGATCCACCGCCGTCTTACCCATTTGGAGCGTCGATGGCAGGGTCGCGGGCGAGGACCTGCAGATATTCGGCGTCGCGGACGATGCGACCTACCGGGACCACTGGCCCCTCATGGCCGCCGCAAACGATACCTGGGACAAAATTGCAGCCGGGCAAGGCGCGATTATCAACGAACAGATGTGGCGGCGCGGCGCGGCGGCGATAGGGCAGACGATCGCCCTGCCTGGCGGATGGCTTGTGCCCGTGGTCGGAATCTACTCCGACTATGGCAACCCTACGGGACAGGTGATTGTCGGTATTGATGCTCTGGTCGAGCACTATCCGCACGTGTCGAAACTTCGCTACGGAATCCGCGTACCGCCGGGCCGGGCGGCAAGTCTGACTCGCCAGCTTGTTGACGACTTTGGCCTGCCGGCCGACGCGATCGTTGACCAAGCGAGCCTCAAGCAGCAGTCAAGAGCAATTTTCGATCAGGCTTTCAAGGTGACTGGCGCACTGAACATCCTGACACTTGTAGTGGCAGGCTTTGCGATGTTCTCAAGCCTATTGACGCTGTCAACCATCCGGCTGCCCCAGCTGGCGCCGCTATGGGCGCTCGGCGTGCGACGGCGCGATCTGGCCCGCTATGAAATTCTAAGAACGCTGGCCTTGTGGTTTTCGACATTCGTTGCTGCCATACCTGTCGGCCTCGCCCTAGCATGGGTTTTGCTTGCGATCGTGAACGTCGAGGCATTCGGCTGGCGCCTGCCCATGTCGGTTTTTCCGCTCGACTGGGCCAGGCTCGGCGCCGCTGCGCTGCTCGCTGCGCTGGCCTCCGTTCTTGCGTCGGTGCGTCGCCTGGCTTCGATCGACCCGGCCGACCTGTTAAGGATATTCGCCAATGAACGCTAAATGCTTCGTCATTCTGTTTGTCGCCGTCAGTGTTGGCTGGCTGGCGCCGAAGGTGCGGGCGCAGGGATTTGCAGGTCTCGGAACTGACGCCCAGGGCTTTTCGGTCCCCCAACGTGGCCACCAGCTGAGTTTTCCTGCCGATCACGGCCCGCATCCGGATTACCGGATCGAATGGTGGTATGTGACCGCTAATTTGCAGGGCGATGACGGGAAACGGTATGGTGCGCAATGGACATTGTTTCGCTCTGCCCTTGGCCCTGTCGAACGAAGAGGTTTTGCCGATCCCCAGATCTGGATCGGACATGCGGCACTGACGACGAGCACACGCCAACTTGTCGCCGAAAAATTCGGCCGCGGCGGTGTCGGACAGGCGGGCGTGACGCTGGCGCCGTTTCGAGCCTGGATCGACGACTGGGAAATGAAAGGGGCACCGGCAGCGCCTGGTGCCGATTTGCTCAGCACGCTGACCCTGAGGGCGGCCGGCGAGGGCTTTAGCTTCAGCCTCGGTCTCACGACGAAAAAACCCTTGGTTCTGCAGGGCGACCACGGATATTCACCGAAATCAGCCGAAGGTCAGGCGAGCTACTACTATTCCCAGCCTTTCTTCGATGTAGACGGCACCATTGCGATCAACGACTCTAGGATCAAGGTGAGGGGTCAGGCCTGGTTGGACAGGGAATGGTCATCGCAGCCACTTTCCTCCCAACAGACGGGCTGGGACTGGTTCTCCCTGCATCTGGATAACGGCGAGAAGGTCATGGCCTTCCGCCTGCGCGATCAGCAAGCCGGATTCATGTCCGTGACCTGGATTTCGCCGGACGGTCAACCGGAGCCGCTCCCGGCGGGCTCGATCACGCTAAACCCGGCTCGCCAGGCATGGGTCAACGGACGGCAGATCCCGGTCGCCTGGCACCTTCGGATTCCCGATAAGGACCTCGATATCATGACGGAGCCGCTCAACGACCAGTCCTGGATGTCGACGTTCACACCCTATTGGGAAGGACCGATCGCAGTGAAAGGGACACGGTCGGGCCAAGGATACCTCGAAATGACCGGCTATTGAAAGCGCGCGCCTAACCGTTCGACGCTGATTAGAAGAGCGTCTCGACCGACGACAGTGCATCATCCTGCGAAAGCCGCGCCGATCCCACAGGTATCGAACAGTACGACCGCCCTGCGGGGGCAATGCCCCCTATTTCGAAGCTAGGGCCTGAACGCGCGTCAGATGCATGTGCAGGTCCGGCAGAATTTTCAAGGCAGTTTTCTTAAGCTCGCCATCCGGGCCCTGCTTCGAAAACTGATCGAAGAGCTCGACTGCCTGTTGGTGGGCCGTCACCTGCGTCGACAGATAGGCTTGATCCAAGTTGGCTGCATCGGCATTCTGCAAAGCTTCGACCTTCAGGCGATATTCGCTATCAAGCTCCGTCGGCAGTGCGATGCCGTCCTTTTTTGCAGCCTCTGCCAAGAGCGGGCCGGCCTTGCCGTGGTCTGTCAGCATGTCCTGCGCGAATTGTTTGGCCTCGGAAGCCTTGCCCTTGGCGATCTCGATCTTGGCCGCTTCCATCTCGAATTGATTAGACAGGGCAGCTTTCGTGGCGAAGTCGGTGGCGTGTTTTGTCGCTGCGTCGTCGGCAGCCATCGCGGGCATGGCTGCGACGATAATTAATGTTGATGCAAGGAAGGCCTTCATAGTGCTCTCAATCAATAGGACTTCACGACTAACATCGGCGCACGCCAGAAGTTCCCGACCTCGCTGCTAGTCGGTTTGACCGCGCGCGAGGGACCATGTCGTCTCGAGGGTTGAAAGGAGGCCATCAATTCAGGGGCCAGACCCGTGGGATAATCGGAAACCGGCGTCGAGAAACTATCACAAGGCCAGAACGGCCAAGAGCAAATCAATCTTTACATTATCGTATCGCGAGATGGATGACGCTCCTTGTATCCGTAAGCCGCGCGCTGCATCGCGATTGCCGTTTGCGGGGCGCAGCCTCGAAAACTCGAAGCATCGCCATCCGATTTCAGGTTCAAGTAGCTGTAGCTGCGCAACGCCACGAGGTCGACCCTCTCCTGTCGCGAAGCAAAGCCGGCGAGTTCCATAATGCATATTATGCCGCAACGTTATGTAAGGGGGGCAGATTCCAATTTCAAATGCAACGAAGACAATAATGGCCATGATTTCAGGAGGATGGAATGGCCCGCTCTTTTGTGCAGTTGAGTATGGACGAACGTCGCGTCATTGCGCGGATGTATGAGAAGAAGATCAGTCAGGCGGAGATCGCTCGCACCCTTCGCCGCGA
>NZ_SLZK01000012.1 GCF_004341105.1 Rhizobium sp. BK418
GAACTCCGTTCGGGCTACGCCCTCTCTGCGTTCCACCGCTGCTGCAGAGTCTCATCTTGATTGACGCTTCGTCTCATCTTGATTGTCGCGCTGCACCACGCGAATGAACGGGTCGACCGGTGCCCATAGCTAGTTCGGTAATCCTCCCTGTTTTAAGTTTGGTTGTAGGACTCCAATCGCCGCGGCCGTCAGGCCGCCGATTGCTTCTCACTAGCAACTGGCGATGGGAGAAACGGTGGCAGATTTCAACAACAGAATGGCTTGTTTACTGGCAATCTCGGTTACGACGCCAACGGCTTTACCGCCGCCGCGATCTGGACGAATGCCCGCGGCCGCGGTTCAATCAATGGCGACATCCACACGAACAACGCTTTCGGTCATGATAGATTATCGACATCGACACTTGTTGGGTCGACCCGGCCAATACCGACAAGTTCATGAGTGCTTCTGGGATTTGTCCCCCCCGCTTGCCGCAGTCGGAGAAGGTGAAGTTGGTCGCCTCATCCCTGCCACCTCCTAGGCGCGGCGCCGACTCCGCGTTCACCAGAACGCGATTGAAAGTAATCGCTGTGTTACCCTTGCGGCGCGCCGATCCTCGCAAGGATGACTAAATACAAGCTGTCCGTTTGCGGTTTGCCGTGCGTTTGCAGAGCCACTACGGCCTCCATCCACGCATCGTCATCCGGCAGAATAGATCATCGGTTCTCCATTGAGTCGTTTGGAACGAGAAGAGAACATGCTGCACGGATTTTCTGAGCAAACTCGCGTTCTGTTCTGGGTTAAGCGCAAGGGTGAGGGGCTCGTTCCAGGTTTCCCTTTAGAATCAAGGGGCGTTTTGGGAGGTTAGGTGAGGGGATTCCCACGCTGAGCGTAAGCGGGCTGAAGCAACTGTATGAAATGTCAATTTTCAAAGTGCCCGACCTGAGAGATAGGTGACGATTTGTACCGGAGACATGGGTGACACTTTTCGTTTTTTGCGGGAGGTGTTGATGCCGTGGAGAGAGACTTCGGTCATGGATGAGCGTCTTCGATTTGTCGCCCGGTTGCTGGAGGGCGAAGGGATGAGCGAGGTTTGCCGGTCGTTCGGGATCTCGCGCAAGACCGGCTACAAGATCTTCAATCGCTACAAGGAGGACGGGCTGGAGGCCCTGACGGACCGGTCTCGGCGACCGGTGCGCTATGCCAATCAGTTGCCCGAGCCGGTTGAGGCGATGATCGTGCGCTGCAGACAAGACAAGCCGCACTGGGGCGCGCGCAAGATCCGCGAGCTCCTGGTCCGCCGTCTGGCCGGCGACGTGCGCATCCCGGCCAGAAGCACGGTGCACGCGGTGCTCGACCGGTACGGCCTAGTGAGCCAGGCCCGCAAGAGGAACCGGGCGAACAAGGCCGTGGGCACGACGCTCTCGATAGCCGTCAGCCCCAACGATCTTTGGTGCGCCGACTTCAAGGGCGAGTTCAAGCTGGGCGACAGCAGATATTGTTACCCCCTGACGATCACCGACCAGGCTTCGCGCTATCTCCTGTGCTGCGAGGCCTTCGAGACGACCCGCGAACGCGGCGTCTTCGATGCCTTCCGGCGGGTCTTTGCCGAGCGTGGGCTTCCGCTTGCCATTCGTTCCGACAACGGCCTGCCATTCGCCAGCCCGAACGGGCTCTACAATCTCTCGAAATTGTCGGTCTGGTGGCTCAGGCTCGGCGTCGCCTTCGAACGCATTCGCCCCGGCCACCCGCAGGAGAATGGCCGCCATGAACGCATGCATCTGACGCTGAAGAAAGAAGCCACCCGTCCGCCAGGACGCAATATTCTCCAGCAGCAAATGCGCTTTGACGCGTTCGTCAGCGAATTCAACACCGAAAGACCGCATGAGGCCCTGTCGATGAAGGTCCCGGCCGACGTCTACAAGGCTTCGCCGCGACCCTATGAGGGGCTGCCCGAGATCAGCTATCCCTTCCACGACCGCGATGCCATCGTCACCAACTGCGGCCGTCTGTGCATCCATCGTAAGAAGATCAACATCTCAACCGTCATGGCCGGTCAGAGGCTCGGCCTCAAGGAGGTCGACGACGGCATTTGGCTCGTCAGCTTCTTGCGCTATGATCTCGGATATATCGATCTGGAACAGAGGACATTGCAAACCATCGACAACCCGTTCGGCACGAGGTTGTCACCCATGTCTTAGGGACAAGCTGTTACCTATGTCTCCGGGTCGGACAAAGGAGGTCATGGTGGGCGATGAGAGACTGCGATTCTAATTTTTTGCCTTTGATTTCGTTGAGGTTTTCGATTTAATTCCCTCACCTAATTCAGGGTGAGGGGAAACTATGTTCCCGATCTGGTCCGCAACTATGCGGCTGGCCTCAATTCCGAGCCGTTTGCGGTCGACACCTTTGGTGTAGATTTCTGCAGTCTGAATATTCGTCCAACCATATTGAGCGAGCAGATGATGAGTGGCGGCGCCGCCTTCGGCCGCCAACGTTGCGCTGAGCTTTCGCAGCCCGTGAGCTGACTTCGAAACCTTCGCATCATTGCACGCAACGCGGAACCAGTTGCCGAAACTCTCTTTCACGAAGGGCCTACCGATCGATGACTCGATGAGGTGCAGGCCCTTGCGTGGGGTCGCCTCGATAATGCGAATAAGTTCATCGGACAGCTCCACCGTGACTCTTGCACCGGTTTTCACTGTATCAATGGAAAGGACGCGACCAGAAATGTGTTGCCGGCCGGCGCGGACAACATCAGATCTGCGAAGGCCAGCGAGAAGCATAAGCTCCATAGCCAGGCGCTCGTGCGTGCCGATGGCATGTTTAGCCCGAAATGCAATTACGTCCTCATGTGTCCAGGGGGCGAAACCCTCGGACTCATATTCGGGAAGATCGACACCGATGGTCGGATCAACCGAGACCAACCGCATTTTCTTCCCCCACGCGAACATAGCACGCATGGTCTTGAGGAAGTTTGCCGCGGCGGCGGGTGTCTCATGGCGACGATCAACCCCTGCCTGAAGAACGTCTTGTGTGAAGCCGGTCAGTGCCTTGTTCTTGTTGTCTTTCAGCACTTGGACCATGATCAGCGACTGCTGTTTCTTCGTAGCGTCGCTGTATTTTGCCCACTTCGCGCTCTCTGTCGTGTAGCGGTCCCAGAGCCACTGCAATGTGCCTTCATAGACCTTCTCGATTTCCACCGGTTGGCCGCTTAGCGCCGCGGCATAGGCAGCCTTAAAACCAGCATCGGCCGGATTAGGCAGTCGAATTCGCTTGCCCTTACCAATGCGGAAATAGAAAACCCATTTGTCGTGACGGGTTTTTTGCTTGTGAACGAAGAGTGGAAGTTTGCGCGGCATTCCGCCACTATCACAGGACAGGCCGTCCATAATCAATCCCATTTTGCAACTGCTTCGACTCTTCCGGGATCACAGTAATCGTTGTGTCACCGATTTTTATCTCGAGCCGGCAGCCTGTTTGCTTGGCAACTTGCGCAGCGCGGATCATGTCCGCTTTCCGGATGAGCGCGGGCGTCGTCATTCAAACCCCCAACATCTTTCGAATGGTTTGAGCGTTGTTCTTGATGTGGGTGATGACGACTTTCTCGCCGTGCGAGCTGGCAACAGCGTTCGAAAGATCGCGTTCGTTGAGAACCAACACCTGTTTGATAGGCTGGCCGCCCTTCGATTCTGATGGCTTTTCTTTGCCGGAGTTGAAGCGATGACGTGGATCCTGTTCGGTTAGAACCTCTTCGTTCTTCTTCAAAACAGCGGGAACCTCATCAGGACGCAGACCGGCAATACCGCCACTATGGTAACGCATTGCATTGGCGAACCATTCCGGAGCGATCTGGCGAGACATGTTGCCCCCACCGACCGCGGCCGATCCGACCAGGCCGCCCGTGTGAGCGGTAATGGCTTTCGCCACGCCGCCGAGACCTTGAGCAGCTGTGCCAATTGGCCCGCCGATGCCCGCCAAGGCGTTCAAAATCATCTGTTGTAGGATCATCGCTGCGATCTGGCGCAGGAAGTCGGCGGCAAATTGCAAGAAGGCCTGGCCGAGTGCCTGGAACGCGTTGGCGCCATTGGCAACCGATTGCGCGAAATTGTCGAAGGCACCAACAAGACCATTCGCGAAAGATCCGACCAGTTCCTGGATGTTCGATGCTGAGAGCCCGAACGCGGTCAGGCCGCTGCCAACCTTAGCGGTGTTCAACTGTACCTTCTGAAGCTGCGCGACCATTTTCTCGTCGCCGAGGGCTCGCGCGAGCTCCAATGCCTTGGGAATAGCTGCGCTCAGCTGGTCGTTGACACCCTGCAGCTGAGTGACGAGCTCCTGCGTGCGTCCGCTGTCGCCAGCGTTTTGGGCCATATTAATTTCTTGGAGGAGGTTTTTGCGCTGCTGATCGAGGCCGATGATATCGTTCAGCTGCTCGCGAGCTTCTTGCTGGTGGGCCTTTAGCTGCTCGTCTGCATGCGCGGAATCGTACTTGGCAGCCGCCGCTTCACGGATAGCGTCTCGCTGTGCCTGGCTGAGGGTCACGCCTTCCTTGATCGCTTCGTTTTCAGCTTGAGCGAGCTCGCGCGCAATGACGGCTTCCTTATTGGAGTCCTTGCGGGCGTCCGCCTCGTCTTTCATCGCTTTGACGCGGCCGCTGATATCCTGGTCGAAGGCTTCCTGTTTGGTCTGACCTCCAGACATAATCGGGGAGCCGCCACCGATGGCCTTGTTTGCCCACGCGATCAGATCAGCGGCCGTCGTGTTGTCTTTAATGACCGTCGGATTGGCAGCAGTCGAAGCGGGTTGGACGAGATTCTTGGCGAGTTCGTCAGGATTGGCCAGGACAACCTTGATGGCATCGCCGGCGCCAAGGAAGTGCGCGAGATAGGTATTGGTATCGGTGGGAGCCACGCCCGCGTTTGCGAGCTGCATCTGGTTTTGCTTCGTGAGCTCCTCGAGGATCGGCCGGGCATAAGCTTCGTTCGATCGGTAGGCAAGTTTCTGCGCGTCCGCCAGCTGCGATAGGGCGGGGAAGAGCCGATTGAAGATCGGCAGCCAGGTGCCTTCGGTAAATTGGCCGATGCCGCGGGCGCTCGAGGTGGAAGGACCGGTGCCATCCTGCCCGCCTTCCTGCCGGATAATGCGATCGATGAGACCTCGGCGCGTGTCCGGCAATGTGTCGAACTGCTTCTGCATGAAGGTCTGATTGATGCCGGCGACGGCTTCACCGTAAGCCTTGGTCGCTTCAAGCGCCTGCCCCATACTGGTCGCAAGGTTCACCGCGTCCTTGTACTGCTTTTCCAGTCCCTTGAGCGCCTCGAGTTTTTTGAGCTCTTCACCGACACCGGGAATATTCTCGCGCATGTCGAGAAGCAGCTTGTTGAACGCTGTCGCCTTGCCCTGATAGTCTAGGTTCTGCGACGTCTCTTGTGCAGATTTTCCGAGGCCTAGAAGCGCCTTGTCGGCGTCAGTCGCGGTCCCGTTCATCTGCCGAACCAACGCTTCGGCGCTGGCGATAGCATCACCAAGATCCTTCAGGCTCGTCTCGCCTTCGCCCGCATTGTTGACGATATTCAGGATCTCAAGCGCGACTTGCTTCAGCTGCTCGTCGGCCGGATTAAGCGCGATATCGTTGAGGGCGCTTTCAAGCTCTTTGACAGTAATTATGCCTGAGCGGGCGGCTTTGAGGGCGTCCTGAAACTGCGCAAGCTGGCGGACCTGCGGAGAGTCGGTGGGGAAATCACTGAAGGCGTAAGTGAGCCTTCTGCTCGACTCCTCGGCCGAGGCCGCGGTCTTGTCGAACTGCTTCTTGAGATCCTGGACGCTCGCGATGGCTTGAGCCATGGTGACGCCGCTGATCTTTTTCGCCCAATCGCCTGCCTTATCGCCTGCCGCATTATACGCGGCGACAACGATATCGACCTGGCGCTTGTGTTCTTCAACAGCCGAGGTGGCATTGCCAATGCTGGTCAGCCAGGTTCCCACTGCGTAAGTCACAGCTGTCAAAGCAATACCAATCGGACCGCCGAAGGCTGCCAGCAGCGCGCGAAAACCCGTGGCTGTCGCGACAAGAGCTGTCTGCAGACTTCCCACCGCGCCGGCCAAGCCGAGAACGCCAGTGCGAGCGAGAGCGCTCTGACTCGTCGAAGCGAGCAGGTTTTGACGGAAGCTGCCGAGCGAACTCACGCTCTGCGCCAGAGCTCGCCCGAACATAGTTTGCGAGTTCGTTGCTGCTTGGGTTCGAGGGCCGACAAGTGTCAGCTCGCGATTGAAAGCCTGCATCGCCGACACTGCCTGCAGCATTTTGCCAGCAAGGCCTCCGAAGAGCTCGGCGACTTTCGCCGCTGCAAACACCTTCAGAGCAGCGGTGATTAGATCGAAATACTTCGGCACCTCAGCCAGGATCTTGATTGCCTCGCCAACCGCTTTGCCGATCGCAGTGAAGGCGTCTCGGCCGTCGCTCGACTGAGCAAACGCATGGAAGGATTGAAGGGCGGATTGCAGCGCCGGTACAAAGCCGGTTGCGACAGCAATCTGTGAGGATTGGACGTCATTCTGAAAGCGGCCGAGATCTGTCGTCAAGCTCTGCAGCGAGGCGCCGAGCTGCGGGCCAAAACGCCTAGTCAACTCGTCGGCGAACTTGAGAAGAGTGGAGCGATCAGCAAGGACGTCACCCTTCTGCATCATCTGATCCAGTTCGGCCGTTGATTTGCCGATTGCCGAAGCGAAGATGTTAAAGGCGCCCGGCAGACGCTCGCCAAGCTGGCCGCGGAGTTCTTCGGCGGAAACCTTGCCCTTCGAGATCATTTGGGTCAGTGCGAGAAACACTCCTGATGTCTCGTCGACTGATAGCTGGTTTACGCGTGCTGCCTCGGCGAGAGAGACGAAAATCTTGCGAGTGTCTTCGGTGGTAAAATTCGCAGCCCGCGCGGCAACGGCGAACTTGCCATATTCATCGGCCAAAGTACCAAAGCTGATGCCGAGCCTATCGGCCTGGTCACGTAAGAAGGCCACTTCAGTCGCAACTTTTCCAGTGTCCTGGTTGAACACTGAGCCAAGGCGGCTTTGGACAGCTTCGAGTTGGCGAAAAGAGTCGACGGCGCCGGAAACCTGACCGAGTGCCGCCTGGAATCCGACATAGCTGGCGGTCAGCCCAAGGATCTCGCTTCGGATCGACTGAAGCACCGAAACGGTGCGGGCATCTTCCTTGCCCACGGTCGCGAGTGCTCGTGCGAATGCAGACGTCTGACCTGACGCGCTCGCCATTGCCGCGCTGATCTGCTGAGCAGCTGGCGTGATTTGCCGGATGGCATTGGCTGATCGACTGAACTCCCTGAAAGTCGCGTTCGCAGATCCTCCCAAGCTCGCGAGAGCCTGCCTCTGCGATTCGTATTCCTGTTTGGCGAGCCGAGCCTTCGCTTGGGCGGCGCCGAAAGCTGCACCGAGTTCTTCGGTAGGAGCCTCGGCAGCTCGCATCTGTTGAGCCAGGGCTTTGACATCGGTCTGAGCGGAGACCCACTCGCGGCGTGCCTCGAGCACGGCACGACGCTGAGCCGCAAGAGCCTGGATATCTACACCGCCAGCAGCCACGGCAGTCGCCGAGGTATCGCTTGCCGTCTTGACGTTGGACAGTCCTTCGATACGCGCCTTGGCTGCTGCGAGATTGGCAGCCATCCGCTGAGCAGCCGCACTCACATTCTCTTGCGTGATGGCGACATTGCCGAGCGCCTCACCGGCCTTGGCGGAAACACCGCGGATGGCATCGAGCTCGGTACGAGCCTTGCCGAGATCCTCACGTTCACCCGAAAGCGAAGCCGCTGTCCGCGCGACTTCATTGCCGAGCTGGTTCTGAAGAGAGGTTGCTGCCGATACCTGCGGGCGCAGATTTTTGACAGCATCGGAGGATTGCTTGAGCGCGGCCTGATATTGATCGATCTGGTTGATAATCTCGGCCTGGGCAGCTTTCTGTGCCGGCAGATCGGCAGAGATGAAAGCACCGGCCGATTTCGCGGCAGGGCGAACAAAATGATCGGGAGTCGTCCCAAGCTGCTTGTTGTAGCGCGCTTGATTCTGCTCAGCCTGCCTGACAAGCTTATTGACCTCTGCCAGTTCTTTGCGGCTGGCGGCGAGAGCGTTCTTGTTGGATGCGAGCGAGTTTTCTTCGGCAGCCAGTTGAGCCTTAAGGCGCGTGGCTGCCTGTGCCGCGGCATCACTGTCGCGGGCAAGCTTTGCAAGTTCACCGGCATTGCTGCGCAGTGAGCCTTCCATGCGAGTGACAGCAGCTGTCGCCTTGTCGAGCTCAGCCGCGACTTTCCCGGCCGCTTGAAGCTTGCTGAGCTCACCCTCGAATTTCGAAGCTTGGGAGGCGATCTTACCAAGGGCGTCCGAGGTTTTCCCGGCTCCCTTGGCAACGTCGTCCATATCACCGACGTTCTTCTTCAGCGCCTTCGAGATTTTGTCGAGTTCACTGGAAGCCCGGTCTTTCGCCCTGATAACGAGATCGATATCTTTACCGGCCATTGTCAGTGTCTCCGATCGCTGCCGGTTGAGAAGACCGAGGTTTCACGAGCTTTCGCGACTGCCAAATTGACGATGTGTGCGAGAATTTCTTCGAGCGAGCGTCCAGGGAAGGTGGCGATTATCGTTTGATGTGCGCAAGCGATCCGAAACAGCTGGCCTGATTTCGCGATCTTCTCACGAGCGATTCCGGTGCCGACTGCAGCTATGGCGTCGATGACAAGTCCGCACCGCTCGAAAACTTGGCCCGCAATATGATCGGCGATGGGATCAAGACCGGTTGTTGCCGCCTGTGCGGCATATGCGTCAACGATATCCGCGATATTGCTGGGACCGAGTTCGTCGACGATCGCGTTTACCTCGATCTCAGTTAGAGCTCTGGTTTTCGGAGCGAGGAACGCTGTAAGGATATCAAGCATCTCGGTCACCTTCGTGTAGTCTATTCAACATTTAGTTGAATAGATCGTCATCATTGAAAGTATTGCGGGAATCAATGGGAAGATCAATGGCGTTATCCGGCCAGTGGATTTCGGCGCCTATCCAGCGATCAAACTCGTCACGGCAGTCGTCTAGTTCAGGGAAAATGAAAAAATGCCCGTTCCTGTCCGATGACCTCAAACGTCGTGTGTTGAGAGAGGGCAGGAGCGTCTTCAGAGACTTCGTGAACGCGATCTCACTCAGCTCGATGCCATCGTAACGGCGGTTGCGCAGCCATCCGGAGTAGTTGCCGCGGAACGCGGATTTCTCGACTTCGATCGGTCCTTGCTGCCACAGATCATAGTGATTGCCTTGGCCGTCTACCTTCCCAGACTCCAGAGTTTCAAACCAAAAGCGCTCGACGTTCTTCAGACCTTCGACTTTCTGCTCAGCTAGTCCCTGCGTGTCGGGAACCTTGCGGACTTGAAAATCAGAAATGTCTCGGCTCATCAGGAGGGCGAGTAGCGCAGCCGGCCCGCCACTCTGCATTTCGGCCCGCAACGCCGCGAAATATCCATGATCGCCGATACGATGGTCTGCAACGTTCAAAACGAAGAATCGTCGTTCGTCAGCGCCACTTGCGGGCACAACCCAATTCTCATTCGACGATATGAAGATCCGGAGCATTGACCGGACAGGGAACGCATTCATTCCCTTCGGTTCTATCATTGCATCTTCACTGGTGATGATGGCCTTGAGACTGCCTTCATCGCGCTTGTCGCCAGCCCAGAAGCCTTCCTGTATGTGGAGCAAGAGGCAGCTTGCCTGATGGGCGTTAAACTTGCCGAAAAACTGGTCTTTCTGCCAAACGGTTATGTAATGAGCCTTGATAATCTCGCCCGTATATGCGGCTAGGGTATCCTTGCCGCTGCCACGGAGGCCCTTCACTACGAACGCAACGCCGGGCTTTTCCTCTGGCCGCTGGACTAGATGAGCCAGCCAGTTAAGCGCATAATTGAAGTGCTCCTCGTTGCCGTTGCAGACGACTCGCAGCAGATGATCCAGAAAAAGCGAGCAGGATCTGGTATCGTCGGGTTCGACTGAGAAGCCTTGCCAGAGATTGAAGGCACCTTCTACCTGCCGGTTCGGCGCGAAAACGATGCCGTTGGGATAAGATCGACGATGCTTCGAGCGCATCCATTGCTTGGATACGGGCTCAGTAGTGCTATCTTTCGGCACGCGGTCGTTTTCGTAGTAATTGTGCAAGTCGCCGACTGTGCAAAATGAGACCTGTTTGCCAGGTGAGTGGTTGAGGATCATCGTCCTGCCGCCCAATCTAACGACAGCATGAGCCTTGTTCATCCTGGCGATCTTCGGCGGTGCGCCGCGGCCGAGCTCGAACTCGACTTCCGCCTTCTTTAGCTTCAGCTGTGATTTCGACAGCTTTGACCTCTCAGGACCGTTCCCGGCGCCAAGGAGATCGTCGAACATGTCTGTTCGGCTGTCGTCGACCTCCTCGACATCGTCGAAGTCATCCTCGATGGAGTCCAGCTGGCGCTCTGCGCGCACTTCCCGCGCGACCGCGACAAGGCTGGCCATGCGGAATGGCGCCTGTGCCCGGTTCCTGAACGATTTCCAGACGCGCTTTTGGTCCTTCTCGTCGAACTTCTCGCTGATCCTGGAATATTTGCACCACGTCTCGAAGCCGAAGTCGGAGCCGTCGGTCTCATGATGCAGAGCCATACCGACTCGCATCCACTGGTCGCGATCCTCGAACCATTCCGCGGCCGGCAGATCGTCAAGGACGGCGATTATCTCGTCTTCATCAAGGCCAAGCGGCTGCTGGCGCTCGGGGTTAGGCTCACTCTCGTCTCTATCTTCGGTGATTCGAGCGACTGCCGCGGATGGCAGGATCGGGCCGATGCCCATATCCAGCATGTCGAAGTCGAATTCGCTCAGCCAGCGATACGGCTGTCCGGTGTCAGGATGGATGGAGGGTGGAATAGCCGCCTGCGCACCGGTTGCGAGGAGATGGAGTTCCCAATCCCACTTCTTGACGTCGCGCTGCTTGCTTTCATCCCACACCATGGCGAAACCGTCGCTATGGGCGAACTTCTTCGGCGGGAACGGCTTGTCGGTAAGGATATAGAAGTGGCGGCTCTCACCACCCGAGCCCGAGATAACGGTCGGGACTGAGTCGAGATCGAGTTCCGGAAGCAGTTCGAGGAGTTTTTCGCGCGCTTCGTCGACCTTGGACGGCACGCGGATGTCGAAATCAATGATGTGCAGGTAGAGGCCTGCGACCACAGACCATTTGCCGAGACGGACGCCGACATTATTGCCGTCGCGATATGTGCGCTTGAGATCCGCGAGCGATGCGACGGGCTTGGCAGCCCAATCGTTTCCGATCGGCCTTTTTGATTTTGGGTGCAGCCATTGCAGAGCGAATCCGGCTTTCGCCAGGCGCTCGATTTTGTGGGGGAAGGCTATTGCAGTCATTCGCTATTCCACATTCGGTTGAACGGCAGGACGCAGTCAGCCGTGGCGCGTTAAGGCGCGTCTGTGATTTCAGTTGTCTCGGTGGTGGCTAGTGAACCGTGGGTGGCGGAACGGTTGACACGAGATTATTTAGGCCGAATGACCCGGCGATTTCCGGCATATTTGGCTTCCCGAAAACCGCATAGGTCGCCGCTTTGCCATCCAGGGAATAGACAGTCAGAAGGTCCATTGTCGACGCACGGTCTTCACCGAATTTGGCGGCTGCTTCCTGCCTGCAGCCCGCTTCGTATCGGGCTTGGCGACGAGCAGATTCCGAACTTTGTCCCTTTGAAACGAGCTCGGCCGCCCGATTGTCACGCCAGTTTTTCCAACGCTTTGCGAGGCCGCTCATAGCCCAGCTTCTTCATCGAAGAGTTCAGCGTGCAACGCTCCCGTAGCGGCTGCAAATCCTGGAAACGCTGCCTTTTTGGTTACATTAAGCCACGCTGGCCGAAGCGGAGAGTCGAACCTTACGGCTTCGCTGAACCGTGTCAGGAGATTCCAGCCATGCTTTGGATCATGCTTATTGAAATCCGGATGCTCTTCAACAGCGATAATAGCCGCAAGTCCGTCGTGAAGGTCGTGAAGACGGTGCCGAAAATTCTCAACTACATTTGCGTGCTTCGCCCGCAACCAGTTTTCGGTCGATCTTGCGAGATTTTGCTGCAGCTTCTCACGCCGTACCTGCAATTCCTTATTCTTCGCTTCAAGGAGCTCGATCACGCGCGCCGCGGTTCGGCATTCTTTGTCAGAGTCCGCGATCACCTTGCGCAGCAGAGAGAGGCGCTCGTGCTCCTCTGTCATTGCTGCTTCAGTTTCCGAAAGAAAAGCGCGAACGTGGCCCGTTTCGATTTTCGCTTCCAAGGCGTCGGCTTCGGCAGACCAGTTGGCTGAACGCTGCAGCGTCGACGATGCACGGTCGATCCTTGTGTTGTTTTGTGCGATCTCGGAGTCGACGTTTGCCACCATACGCGAATCTTGCTCACGACGTGCGCGCAGCGAGAGCAAATCACGCTCAGGTGCCAAGGGAGTATAACTCGTCGGCATCTCATTCGGTCTGAAATTCCCCCTTGAAGGGGAGGGTGGAGTCGGGCGCATCTGCCCTGCGAGATATTCTGGGTCAGTCGGATCGATATGACGCTCACTGATAGGCATCGGGATAACCTCAAACTGTAATCTGACAGCATGAGAACCGATGGACAGCGTGAATGCAAAACAAAGCGTATCATAAATGGAAATAAGCTATTTATGACGGAGCCAGTGCCTTGAAGCCGGGTCGCAGATGCCCGAGTGAGTCCCCGAGTAGGTCACCAAACAAATGATCGGTCATAGCGAGAGATTGTCGGGTGAACAGCAGCCCACGCAAGTGTTTATCAACCGCCCTATCGGCCAAGTTTTTGAATTTGATCCTCTCGTTTTCCAAGTCCTTGTGCTCTTTCGGATCATCAGAGCTGAAATCATCGATCGTTTTCCCCTTCTTGTTTCGATATTTTTCAGTGCTGTTGAACTTCTCAACAACCGGGAAAAGGTCTTGGAGCCGAGGATAGAAGGATTTTTTATCGAGGTCTTGTGCACCTGCCTTCTGTGCAAACTGATCATGAATAAAAAGCAGGTGCCTCTCTTGCTCAATTGTCCAGAAGGACCACGACGCTCGAGGTTTCTTGGAATCTGAAGCAACCCGCAGTGCCTTAAAGAGGTAATGGGAGTGATTGGCGATCATTTCGTTGATGAAGTGGCCATGCTGCTCGAAAATCCCGTGTTCTATAAGACTGCTTGCAATGTCCAGCAGCGCGGCGGTGCTGGGTGACCGGGACGGATTTGAATACCTGCGTTCTTCAGCTTGAAGCAGCCGCACCGCCTCACGGGCATCGGCTGACAAAACCTCGAGGCTGGCGATATAATGAAGCGGCACCACGTGCACCGCCTCAGGCTCAATCGTTAAATCATCATCTTCGGACGTCATCAGTGTTTCTTCGGGATGTTCAATCAATGGCTCGGCACTATCGCGCGAGGTAGCAATCGAGAATATCGCCTGCCTCTGTCGTAGGATCAATCGGGGCGACACTCGACTTCATGAGATGTTCGGCAACACGTTGGACGAATCCTGTTTTGACGCCAGTTGGCTCGGTCTCCGAATAGAGACTTTTGAGAACGCGCGCGAGCAGAAGAGGGTTTTCGTCACGCATCATCCGCACTGTTAGCGCGTCAGCCAGTTCGCGCCCCTGGCGGTTCTGGTCTGCCCAAGTGTTTGCAGTTTGGGTCTGGTTTGCGATCGGGAGAGTTTTGATCATCATGCCCATGCTTTGCTCCTTTATGGCGGTTGATATTTATTCAAGTGAAGTTGAATTAACCACAATCGGAAGATATGTCAACTGCGCTTGATAAAATATCAGTCACAAGGTAGAAGGTTCGTATGATAGAACCTGATCAAATCCGTGCCGCCCGCTCAATGCTCGGGCTAACTCAAGCCGACCTAGCGAAAGCAGCCGGCTTATCGACCACCGGTCTGAATAACATCGAACGTGGAACGGCCGACCCAAAAGCGTCCACGCTGCGAGCCATCCAGGGCGCCTTGGAAGAGGCGGGGATTGTCTTCCTGAACGAGGGTGAGACCGCTGCAGGTGGGCGAGGGGTTCGTCTGCGCGGCTGAGCGGTCTACAGGCATTCGGCGCTTTCATACCCCATTGCCACAGATGCCATAGTGCTGCCACAGAACCTCGCGGCTCAAAAATCACAAATTATCGAACGATTCCAGCCATTTGCCAGCCGTGCCACAGGTGCCACGGTGGAATAGGCAAATCGCTAATACGTGCGTACACACAAAATGCGGAATGGTTGAATTCTCGCAATGTCCCATTGTGCAGCTATCAAAGATTTTACGGTGATTTGAAATTCACTGTGGCAACTATGGCATCTATGTCAATATATTGAAAATAAATAGAAAACAGTGACACAGATGGTTTCTGAATTGCCATGGTTGCCACAGATTTCTGAAATTGATTGAGTGCACAAAGGACATAATCCAGAAAATTTCTGGCAAAAAATTTTTATGGAGCGGGGCTCAGCGCCCCTCGCCGTGCACTGTAACGCAAAATGGGACCCGAAGCGAACCTGTCTCAATGTCTCTTGTGCGGATGACCGGTTAACGCTGTCCATTGTACAGATCGACGGACTCCAATGTCTATTGTGCAGTGTCCCTTGTTTATACCTTCATTCTGAGAGTCGCATTGTACAGAGGCTTGAGCATACTGTCTCTTGTGCGGAGCCTGCGTGAGGAGAACCTGCAGTGAAAGACGTGCCATCTAATGAGCCGCCAACGGGCTCGATCGCTGACAGCGATGCTGTTGTGCCCGGCCTTACACGAGAACAATCGGCCGAAAAGGCAGAGAAGGTCCTCAAAGAATGGGTGATCGCACTCGCTAAACGATGTGCGCAGGAAGACCATATGGATTCCAACCGCGACCAGATTCCTCATTAAGCTGTTTCAAAACTCCCCGAATTCGAACAACCCTCTTGACGAGGGACGCTCCGCAACTGGAAGAATGAGGCATACAATCTACGCGTGGGGGAATCGCGATCTTGTTGTCTCATCTCGGTTGCAGATTATTTCGAGAACGTATCACCGAACGACCAAAGGCTAAGAGCCCAATAGCACTGTCATTATGTGCCGGCGCAATGATCTTTGTCGCCGGTTCCTCCGCGGTACACGCTGAGAAATCTCCACAAGAGTGCGCTGCACTCGCCGAGGGAGATAAGCGGCTCCTTTGCTACGACGAGATCTTCAAAGGTAAAGAGGCGGCGGAAACGCCCCCACCTGTTAACAGCAAGTGGCAGTTGTCGACCACCAAATCCGAGATGGATGACAGCGCGACGCAGGTGCTTACGCTGATGTCAGACGACAGCTTCGCGGGAAAATTTGGCGGCACGCAACGAGCGACGATGATCCTTCGATGTGACGAACATGTCACCTCCTTGTATTTCATAATGGGCGACATGTTTCTGGCCGAGATAGAGGGATATGGCGTGATCACCTACCGCGTGGACGACAAGAAGGCGGCCAAAAAATCGTTAGATGTTTCGACCGACAATCAGGCCTTGGGACTCTGGTCCGGCGGTTCGGCAATACCGTTTGCCAAACAGCTCTTCGGCGGCAAGAAGCTCGTTATTCGTGTGACGCCCTACAATGAGTCTGCGATCACGACGACATTCGATATCACCGATATTGAGAATGCTGCCAAGCCAGTTCGCGAGGAATGCAAATGGTGAAGGTAGGTTTGCTGTTTTGCGGCACATTCCTCGGCCTGAGTGTGGCGGCATTTGCGGCCGATGGTGAGAGCTGCGGTCAAAACTATTGGCCAGGAACGCTACCGGAGCACGCCGTCGACTCGGTAAGCGCGAGTCATTTGCAGTCTTTCCTGGATACGGCGCCGATAATCGACGGCATCAAATTTCAAGTTACCCGAAAGGGAAGCGAGCTTTGGCTGGACGTCGTAAGCTACCCAGGTGACGTGACCGCGCTTGCTTCAATCAGGACGATTTTTATTATTGGTCGAGTGGTGAAGCCGGAATACAGCAAACTGGTCCTCGCTGATAAAACCGAGGGCGAATTCCAAATCTCCTATCGTGATCTCCATGCCATCGGCTGCCAATTCGTGTGGGGAGTCCAGGGGCGAGGGCAAAACCCGATCGCGTTGAATCGAGATCTGACCGATGCGCTGCGTTACTATCCAAGTGGACAACGAGTTGCGCCAGCGTTTACAGGCTCACTGCTCGGCGACTCGAGCATCATGCTGAATACTCTCAATAACGTTGTGTATCCGCAATGGCTCTTCAAAACAGTGGAAATTAAATAGAGAGATCGACCTGGGTCGCGGTCAAGAAATCTGGAATCCGAATGTTGAAAAGCGCCAATACCAAGACGTCAATAACTCTATCGACAATTATCGAGTTTTGCGCTTGGCTTTCGATTGTCACGATCGTCAGCGGGTACATTTGGATTAATGTGATTTTGTACATGGCCGACATCACTGCGCCGCTGTACTTCACAATCTCGGATTACGTCGCTCACGGTGCTTCCCCAGGCGTGCTTTTTCTGGCGATACCGTTTGCCGGAAATCTCACCCATGCCCTTCAATTCGAGGGAGACGAGCCGAAAGGCTTGAATCATGCGATCGGCATCAGCATCGTTTCTGCAGCGATAATTTTGCTGGTGCTCATTTTGATAGCCGGTGCGACGTATTTCTCGACACCTACCCATCGCATACAACCGCTCGGAATTCTCCGTTCGTTCTCTGGGCTGTTTGTGTTCCTCGGACTCGTTTTCGTCTCACACGTTTTGGTGCCGATACGCTTCAATCTCGTGTCGGTGGCTCTAGTGTGCGCCGCCGCCATTTGGCTTTACACCGGAACGATAGCGGCGTCTTACGTAGATCGATTCAATAAACCCATCCCACCGGATTCGGTTCAAGCCAACTTCCTGTTCGATGGGGCTGAATTTTCGTTGAGCTCTTGGTATCCGCTTTTGGCGACTGATCGTTACTATATCTTCATGGATCGTAACACGCGCCTGCCGGTCGTGATGGATGCCGGCGCCCTCAAGCGTGTCAACTATCTTCCTCGGGTGCCATAGACGTGGCTGAACATGCGGATCCTGGAAACAACGCGCTTACAAGATCTTGGCCGCCTGCTCGAAGTGACAGCAGCATTTTACAAAAGTCGGAATTCATATGGAAAATATCGAAGAACTCCATAGCTTGAGCGAGAAGTTTGAGGCGGTCACGACGTTTCCTAACAGCGAGATTGAGCTTCGAAAGCTTGATGCTTTGATAAAGGCGGCAGAGGACATCGGCGTGTCCTTTTCGGGCTCTTGGCTCGGCTATCATTCCAACATTTACTATGCTGGATTCAAAGAGCCACGTCCCGGAGACCATTTTAGTCAGGAATGGGGCTTTAAGAGTCCTTTCGGCTCCAGGAGGTCGGATAGTTGGCAGGAGTACTCGCCGAAAGTTGTTTCCGATGCCGTCCGGGAAAAGGCGGGCTCTCCAGATCTAACAAAGTTGCAGGATGCGGAAAGGGATGCCGCGCGAGGGTTCGACGAGCTTTCTGCGACATTGATATCTATTCTTCACCAGGAGAGAGACAACGATCCTTCTGACAAGTTTATTGCGAAGTTGCTGGAAGATGCTGAACGTCTGCACTTGTTCTCTCCTGCCCAAGTCGCCAATAAATGGGCTCCTAAGGGGCAGATAATGACTAGAGACACCACGGCTATCGGGCAGGGGACTATCGCTCCGCCGCACATGCTCGTGCGAGCTGAGGCTGTGTCGATTGAGCATACGTTCGACACTTGCAAGGCAGCAGCAGCTATTGCCAAAAAGGCAGCATCGCATATCGAGAGGCGCGAACGCAGATCGCGCAGGGAGAGCAGAGTGGGTACGGACGTTTTCATTGGTCATGGTCGTTCGCTGCTTTGGCGCGAGCTCAAGGATTTCGTCTCCGATCGCCTGCGACTTCCATGGAACGAGTTCAATCGGATTCCTGTCGCAGGAATGACGAACATCGGACGTCTCTCAGAAATGCTCGAAAGCGCGGCGATTGCATTGATCATCATGACGGCCGAGGACGAACTGGCTGATGGCGAGGTGCAGGCTAGGATGAACGTGATTCATGAGGTCGGCCTATTCCAGGGAAGACTCGGCTTTTCAAAGGCCATTGTGCTCGTTGAAGATGGATGCAAAATGTTTTCGAATATTGACGGATTAGGGCAAATTCGGTTTCCGAAAGGCAACATCAAAGCGGCATTCGAGGAAGTGCGTGCGGTGATGGAGCGCGAGGGTTTAGTTGACTAGCCTTCCGTCACTCAATGATCCACCGTCGGCAAAAGTCAGAGACGTCGCTATGGCGTTCATCAGTACGATTCCCGTCGTAGCCGGGTTCGCACAGTTAATTACCGCGCAGGTTTGGGAGGATCCCCGCAACGCTGCAATGAGGCAGTTTGCCGAGGCCCTGGCCGAACGCGTAATTGACCTCGAAAAGAAGGTTGATATCGATGTCGAAGAAATATTCAGGCGTCCGGAAACTCAACCGTTGTTGCGACACGCGTTTGACGCCGCAAGCAAGTCTGTTGGCGAGAAGAAGCTTGAGGCACTAAAAAATGCGACCGCGCAAGGGATCTTCGAGAGGGGCTACGCATTCGACTTATCTGTAATGGTGTTCTCCCTGCTGGATCGACTTACCGAGGGTCACCTCAAACTGATGCAGGCACTAATCGACAGGTTTAATCAACATCACCAGTCGGCTTGGCCAAGCAAGTCGTCTCTCTCAATGCATGATGTGCCGACTTTGCCGACAGACGTCGGGATGAGGCACCCACAACGTGTTGTCTTTGGGGATGGCGGCTTTATCGACGATTATCTGGTTCGAATCAACGTAATGATTATCGACGACCTGCTAAACATGGGACTGATAGCAGAGGTTTTGGGCGCACCAACCGGCCCAGTTGGCATGTCTCCCGGCGGACCAACAAATATGCCTGCGACCATCCAGCTGACGGACAAAGGTCGCTTGGTGTTCGAGCACCTCTTTCCCACGGATGAGCTTGATTGATCCGTTTGAGATCGACTCAGTTTGAATTTGCGAGCGCTCTGCGCAGGTCAATGATTGCCGGTGCGTTCAGCAAGAACCAAGCGCTGCCCAAGACCTCTAAGAAGACTGCAGACATACCATCCCCGTTTATACGAAGGACATGACCTACAGAGGTCAGCAATTGATGAATCCTTTCGAATCTCGAAACGTCGCCCTCATAATGAGCGCCTCCGCATTTGTTTGCGACATATCGGATCGAGCTTTCTCGATTGAGTTTGTTGCCTACGACTACGAGGCACGGCTGTTGCCAGAAATTTCTTATCTTCATGTCTATTAAGGTAAAGATTTCTGGAGACTCCGCCATGTGCCTTTCGAATTGAGCTCGATGTGGGCTTTGCGAGCCAGGTTCTCTAAAGGTGTAGTGTGCTGGGACTTTTTGACCGCGGATATTGTAGTTACCGCAGGCAAAGAACAGTGCTTGATCAAGCGGCACCTTCTTTAAATCCGGCGCGGGCACCAGAAGTGATAAACGGTTCTCTCGAGCGTGTATAGGCAATGCATCAATCAAAAACCGTAATGCGAGACTAGCGTAGATTGCTTCCCCCGGCCCCACATTGGGGCGGGAAAGGAGCTCGTCCAGAAGGTCTAAATGAATTCGGACTGTTTCCGCTCGGCTTATCAGCACGTCAGTTTCGGTCATCTATTTGCTCGCAAGGAAGTTTGGATTCTGAAGTTATTTTCACAGATCTACATGGGCCGGTCCGTTAAACCAACAACCTGACATTCAACAAAAAGTTGAATGAAATTCAGTCATTCAACATAGGATTGTCAATCGCTTCCTGACGGGCATAATAGGCGCTCTCTAGTGATCGAGCCCTATGTCAGCAATTTTTGATTCCGAAAGCGCCGAACTCCTTGGTCTTAGCGTCAAAGCTATGGCCTCCGATGCCTACGACGGCGCGGGTGATGAACTGGCGATAGCAGGTGAAGCCTACGACGGTGCCTCCCGCTTCTCGAAAGAGCTCGCCTCCTACAGCCCTGCTGTCCGCTCGGCCGATGCCGACATGCTTCCGGCGAAGCAGATGGCTGATGCCCGCACGCGTGACACCACCCGCAATGACGCCTATGTCGCTGGCGGTGCCACCCTGCGCAAGGACAATATCGTCGGCTCATATTTTATGCCGAATGTGAAGCCTGTTTCGACCGTCCTTTTCGGCAAGGAGGACTCGAAATGGGAAGACGAGTTTCAGGAGGAGGTCGAGGAGAAGTTCGGTCTGTGGGCCGAGTCGCTCGACAACTGGCCGGACGCTGCGCGCCAGAACACTTTGACCGGCTTGGTCCGAATGTTCGTCGACACCCATACCGTTTACGGAGAAGGGCTCGCTTCAGTTGAATGGTTGCGCGATCAGCCGCGCATGTTCAGCACCGCGATCCAGATGATCGACACCGATCGCCTGTCGACGCCTCCTGAGTTCATGGGCGACCCTATGGTTCGCGGTGGCATCCGTCGGAATCAGTATGGTGCGCCTCAGACCTACTACATCCGCAAGGCACATCCGAGTGACTGGATGTCTCCCGACTCCTACACTTGGAAGCCGGTCGATATCCGCAAGCCGTGGGGTCGCCTGCAGATGATCCACATCTTCGAGCAGCTTCGGCCGGACCAGAGCCGCGGAATTTCCGCCATGGTCGCCGCGCTCTCGGAAATGAAGATGACGAAGAATTTTCGTCAGATGGTTTTGCAGCAGGCGGTCATGTATGCCAGCTATGCCGCGACGATCGAGTCCGAGTTGCCGACCGAAGCCATCTTTGCGCAGCTCGGTGGCACCGACATGACGCCTGAAACCATTCAGGCCGCGCTCAACGGTTACATGGGTGGTCATTACGCCACGCTCGAGCAGTTCATGGCCGGTGCCAAGAACCTGCACGTCAACGGTCTGAAGATCCCGCATCTGCCGCCCGGCACGAAGTTCAAGATGCAGGCACCGGGGCAGGGCGGTCCACTTGGCAGTGAGTTCGAGCAATCGCTCCTTCGCCATATCGCTGCTGCGCTCGGTGTCTCCTATGAGCAGTTGTCGAAGGACTACAGCAAGACGAACTACTCGTCGGCCCGTGCTGCGATGACCGAGACCTACAAGGCCATGCTGTCGATCAAGCGCATGGTCGCCGATCGCTTCGCGTCGAGCATTTACACACTTTGGCTTGAAGAAGCCCTCAACAAGGGTGAGATCACGTCCATTCGGCGCAACATGCCGAGCTTCTACGAGAAGCAGTTCAAGGATGCCTACACCGCCTGCGATTGGGTTGGTGCGAGCCGCGGTCAGGTGGACGAGCTGAAGGAAACGCAGGCCGCGATCCTGCGCATCAACAACGGTCTGTCCGATCTCGAAACCGAGAACGCCCGCCTTGGTGCTGATTGGCGCAAGCGCATGCGTCAGATGAAGCGCGAGATGGAGTGGAAGGACTTCTACAAGATCCTTCAGAACCCGACCGACTCCACCAATCAGCAGAAGAAGGCCGCCTGATGACGGATACGAACGCTTTGCTCGCGACCTTCCATGACACGCCGGCCATGGTGAACGCCGGCATGCAAGCCATGTTCAAGGCCTTTCTCCAAACGGCGCAAGTCACCCTTGCCCGGATCGAGGCGCCGGCATGCAAGATCGCGATGCAGGATGATTTTTGGCCGGCGCCGGACAGCTGGTTGGCAGCCTATCGGCCTTATGTCGTGAAAGGCGGGATTCTGATGATTCCCGTCAAAGGCGTGCTCCTGTTCGGTGTCGGCTACGCGATTGGCGACTACGCTACTGGCTATGTCTATATCGCGAAGGCGCTTGAGCGCGGCCTAGCGGATCCCAACGTCAAAGGCATCGCCCTCATTGTCGACTCTCCTGGTGGCCACGTCGCTGGGAACTTCGATCTGGCTGACAAGATCTTTGCTGCTCGAAGCCAGAAACCCATTCACGCCTTTGCCGCGGAGAACGCTTATTCGGCCGCCTATTCCATCGCATCAGCGTGCAAGACGGTAACAGTCGCCAGGACGGGTGGTGTCGGGTCGATCGGCGTCGTGACTGTTCATTTGGACGTCAGTGCTGCCATCGGTGATGCTGGCCTGAAGGTCACTTTCATCCACTATGGCAGGCACAAAGTCGACGGCAATGCCTATGAGGCGCTGCCGGCCGATGTCAGAGACCGGATCCAGGCTCGCATCGATGGGCTCGGTGAACTGTTCGTGTCCACGGTGGCGCGGAATAGGGCGATCGATGCTCAAGCGGTTCGGGACACTGAAGCGCTTACATATTCGGCCGACGAGGCAATCACGCTTAACTTGGCCGACAAGGTAGGCGCGTTCGACGACGCCTTGGCAGACTTTGCCTCGTATCTCACCACATCAGAGGAAGAGACCATGATCGCGAGAACCTTCGCGGCGCCGAGCGTGTCTGCGCCAAGAGAAGAACCATTATCGAAAGCCGAGCGAGCTTTGCGGGCCGCCGGCTATCCGCCTCGAGGTCCTGCATCGGAACGCGCATCCTCTATGTTCGAAGGTGGCCGACTTCGAGACGGATCACCAGGCGCGACGTCTTCTGCCGAGAGACAACATAACCAACCGATGTCGAAGGCAGAACGCGCGCTCCTGGCTGCGGGATATCCACCTCGGGCGTCAGTTGGGGGGAAGTCAGCTTCTTCGGTTCTCACCACATCAACGCCGGCTCAATCGATGTCGAAGGTCGAGCGCGCTCTTCAAGAGTTCAATCCCCCCACATCTAATTGAAAGTCCGTTTCATGGCGCCAGTAAGTATCAGTCGCATTGGAATCGGAATCGACGTTCGCCGCACCTATAAGAAGGGCGGTGGGGTGGTCGTCCCGACCAATTTTCAGGTAGTGACCACATACAATGGCCTTGCCAGTGTCAAATATCCGGGCACGACAGGCGGCAGAACCGATGTGCAGCTTCAAATGCGGTCGGGTCACTATCTTGGCGCCGCCGGTGTCAAACGTTGGAAGATCGGGCAAGGAGCGTACGTCGCGCCGCAGAACAACAATAACGGTGATCAAGCGGTCGGAAATAGCTTCAACTATGAGGCTGCACTTGAGCGGGTCACTGGCGGCGCGCTGAATTCTCACGCGCAGTTTTCCGGCGTCAACACCGTGACTGTGGCAGACAATGCTGCCCTCGTCCTCAGCGACGAATTCGCACTCGATGTCGTGGGCGATGATGAGATCTTCTCTCGCCAAGGCATCATCGTCGGAGCTGCAACGCAGAATTTCCCACAGAGCGTCCGGTCTGGTCAGGATGGCACACGCGTGCTTTCGCCCGCAACCGCAAGCCAGATAGGCGGCACTGGTGCGCTCACCACACCCGGCGGCGGTACGACGACCAGCGTCGCAGCATGGCCGCTCGTTCTCGGCGTTCCAGACAAGCCCCAGATGGCGGTTCTCGTAATCGGCCACAGCATTGCAGAAGGCCAGGGCGAGACCAGCGTTCCGAACGGCACGTCAAATTCTGGTCCCTATCGCCGTGCGTTCTGGAATGTTGATGGTCACCATATTCCCTTCGACTTCCACGCTGTTTCAGGCCGAAGCTTCGCTGGCTACACCCCGACCACGTCTCCAAACACCAGAAGCAGATGGCCGTATTGCACCCACGCCATCATCGACCTAGCCCGCAACTCAATGGGCTTAGGCATCGCCGGGCTGAAGGCCGCGACGGTGGACCTGATCAACGAGTTGAGGGCAACGATTGGCCCTTACGGCAAGCGATTACATATTTCGGTAACGTGCCCTATTCCTTCCACGGCTTCGAGCAACTGGATCGACGCTGCAAGTCAAAATCCAAACGCCGGCTTTGAAAATGGCGGCACGCGCGACCAATATGTCGCTTGGATTAAAGGCTTTTGCGACGGTCTTATCGACGACTACATCGATTATTCGTCAGTGGTCGAAGATCCTGCCGACCATACGAAATTTCTCACTAATGGAACTGCCAACTGGCCGACGACGGACGGGACGCATCCGACTTCGAATCTCTATGGCCCAATGAGCGGGGTCGTAGCCGACTGGGTGCGGCGGCAGGTGCCAATCCCTGCGTTCTGATAGTCTATGCAATGGGTCGTTTGGTGCCGAAGAGCTTGCCGAAAACAGTCATCGCTGCATGCAGGAAGGAAGCCGCGATAGTTGGCTTTTTGACCAGCGGGGGCAACCCCATCTTGAGGCGCGATTTCGGCGTCAGGAGGACGGTGTCTCGCATCGTCCAGCCATCGCCAAGGCGCACTTCAACCAAGCCAAGCTCGGACGCCTGCCAGACGATAGGGTCTTCAGATAGGCCGATACTGACGATTTCGCCCTCGTTGTCGGTAAGGACGCGCAGCAGCTCGTCGGTGTCTTTGAATGGATGTGGAATAAACTCTTCTGCGCCCGCGCCCATCGGCCTGCCCCCAAGCGTGTACCTTAACCCATGGGAACGGATAGCAGGTTGCAATATTCGCGTAAATCTAGCCGCGCCTCGGTTGCAGGAAAAATGTCGTTCGTTCCTAACCCCACCGCCCCATCATCAAAGGATGGGCACCGGAACTCAGCAGCCCATCCTGGGCGTCTTGAACGATTACGCCGCTTTGCAGCCCGAAGAAGGCGAGGATTGGGAAAGCTGGTTATCACGCCACCTTCGAAACCTCGCCCGTGAGCGCATCCGCGCCGCCCTCGCCACCGCAACCTCCGGAGGCCGAGGTCAGTGAACGCGAGGTCTACTAATCGGGGTTGTACCTCCCACCGATTCTCGATGCACGCCGCGGAAATGTATAACGTTCGGCTGCATCCCCGGTCTGTCGAAGTTCCGGTACAGAGCGTCAGCAAGTTGAGCCGGCTGTCGCAAGCCTTCGCGGAAGAGCCTGATTATGAGCTTGGCCGCAATATTGAGTTCAACCTCCGGGTTCCCCGATATGGTGCCTGTATAGCCGCAGGCAACAAGAACCTCGTTAAGCATCTTCAGGTCTTTTTCTTTGAGATTGGTCGTGTCGATCTTGGAAGACATGTCGTCCTCCTTTGGTCAGGGCGAAGCGCAAGGCCTCAATCGGCAGCGCCCGTTCCATGGCTACCGAGAACGTCAGCGTGCGCTCAATCGTGGAGCATGGCAAGTGAATTCATGGAGGATAAATCTCGTCTCTCTCGCCTATCTCGAAAATGGCGCGGGCCACACCTCCAACAGCTATAATGCGTGCCCCACCGCCGCCAGCGTCATGCGGCAGCACAGATATGCCGGCATCACGGCAAGCAGAAACGAACGCCTTTCGCGCCATGTCAGCGCCTGCCTGCGTTCCCAGTGCTTCTTTGCAGGCCGTGCCCTCCGCGCATCGGGCCCTATATCTTTGATACCGGAGCAGACCACCGCACACCGGATGCGCGACGCATGAGGTGTAGCAATGTATGAAGATGGCATGATAATAGTCTGGGATCAGGTCTCGCGAGGAGTGGCTATCGTCTTTCGAGGTAAGTCTCACTTTATGGAAGGGCCTTTCCCGGATAGAAAGACCGGGATACATGCTGCAGAACTGTACTGTACCCGATTGGGGTGGCTCGACAAAAAGGCCAAATAAGTTCCAGTAACTTCCCCTCATCATCATTATTTGAGCGAGAAGGAATACGCGCACGGTCTGTTTGCTTGCCAAGCGGGACGAGTTTGAGAAAAAGAGAGAACATAAACTTCGCCGATCGAAGCTTCGTCCGAGAATTCGATCGGAGCGTTCTCTGGGCTGGGCTGGACGTCTCTAAGTGCTCCCTTCTGAAGCGTATAGTGGCAGGATGGATCGATTATTACGGAAAATAGCACTGTTCTCGATGTGCTTGTGGTGATTTTGTAGGAACGGCTAGTCCCCAACGCCCGCCCGGCCACATCGATGTGGTTTTCGAGTTGAAAGGTTTCGAGTGGTTCGGCAAGCGCGCTGATCGGCTGGCCGGCGAGTATCGCGACCAACAGTATTCGAATGGATTTCGACATGATGTCCCCCGAAAAGACACCCTGCGCACATGTTCAAAATTATAGCGAGGGAAATCTCCAGGTCCGTCGCCATATCATCTGAATGGCGCTAGGCGGCCTAGCGAAAAGCCTGAATGCGCAACAGGTAATCCATAGCGCGACGTCTGCGGTCATAAATCCTCGCCAGGAGCGCATTATCCGATTGCGCTGAAAAACAGTTGACCCGATGCTCTCCGATAACCGCCATCTGGCAGGCGAGCTGTTGGGTTATCTTGTCGACCCTGGTTTCGGCAAACCTCAAATCTTTCTTCTGAGAGCGTTGATTTTTTGTCCGTTTGATTGGCCGGAAAGCCTGCTGGCTACGGTCATTCATTTGAATACCTCTCTTTGTGCCATGAAATAGCGTTGGGTTCGCGGTGGCTCCAGGGCATTCGCTGTCTGAACAGGATCACTGACGCAGCACGCGCGCTCAGATCATAGGTATGGCAACAACGAGAACGCCGATTAGGGCGGCCATAAGCACTGATGTCTCGATGAGAAAGACCGTGATTTGCCTTCCAGTGAGTCCTGGAAAATAATGCTGCATGCTTTTTCCTCCTTAAAAAATTATTCTACATAGGCACCATATCATCGTTTCGCACCAAATATTTTTTTATTTTCATAAATCCTAAAATATTTCACATCTCGTCTGCCAACAGGTTTTGGATGCAGTCAAGGCCGGAATTCCAACTCACGGACGATGATGAGGAAACGTCCCGATCGGCTGCAATATCCATCGAACTTTATCGCCAGGGCGTTCACGATGTCGATCGGCTGAAAGTTCTGGTCTTTGCCGGCAAGGTCTTCCGACGTCAGGGCTTTGTCGCGCTCGCTTATCTGACGTGCGCTCATTGGCTCCTCCGATCATCGAATATCCACACGACATGTGGACTGGGAGCACTCTTTTCTAACGGTAGGCGGAGGCCCGATCCCTCGTGCTGATCGGGCCTCCCCATAACCACCTCGTCAGGGCTGAGCGTGGCGGCGGGCTGAGTACGCCTCTGTGCCTTTATCGTCAATCACCCGGGCCGCTCGCTGTGCGGCTTTTTCATTCGCACTGCCTTATCGCATAACCGCATAAATACGAGGAACGTCACCCATGGATCCGACCGCCACGCCAGCCAGCCGCTTTAACGAGTTGCCGACAGAAACACAGGAATTCCTGTCCACCTCAGCGGGGTTTTTCTTTTGGTTCAGCGAAAGACTGCGGGCGCTGGCGCTGTTTAATGGAAGGTGCATCCGTTCATCGGAGGTTAATCCTCGTTAACCCAGAATCGTACCCCCGAAAGGATGACCGATGATGAAGAAGCTTTTTTCCGCACTCGCAACCATGGTCCTGGCTGCATCTTTCGCCTTGCCGCTAAACGCCATGCCGATCGTCGTGCAGAAATCAGTGCCTATGCACACCGCCGACGTCGAGCAGGTCAAAAACAAAGGGCGTGGGCATGGATATGCGTATGGCCACTGGAAGAACCGGCGGTACGCTTACCGCGACTGCAGGTATTACGACTCGTGCTACCGCTACCGTCCGCGGTATTACGGCTATCCGCGGTACGGCTATCGCGACTATTACCCCTATCATCGCGGGTCAGGTGCAACCGTTTACTTCAATTTTCGGTAGCGCCACGGACACCAACCCTGGCTTCCCGCCACAAGCGCGCCCGTCAGCTCACCAGCTGGCGGGTTTTTGATGCGACCCGCGTGATCCCAAGGTTTCACGCCATTTGTATTTCGGTTGATATTCGTGACGCATGTTTTCAGCTGGCGCCGGAACTTCAATCTTCAGCACAAGTTGGGTGTCGGGCCGTGCGGCTGGGGGAGTAGACCCTGACCCCCACTAAAGTCGGCTGTGCGGTCCACCAGCTTCCGTGCCGACAACCGGATCAAGACCAATCAGTTGCCCCAGCCAATTTCAAATCGATCAAATCGAACCTCGTTCATCGGTTGGTTGGAGGGGGTGAGCCTTACCGAACGAAGAACGAGACGAAGCTCAGGGGAATAATATTGTTCGAAAATTATCGGAGGCAATCCGGTCAATTCCAGACGGCTATTGATGATCCAAACTTTGTACGAACAAAATGCAATAGTTTCCTCTCCCCAGCCGTCGAACCTAATTGAAGTAGTACCCGAAACGGACTCTTTGCCATTGAGGAAAAGCGTAGTGTCGGATTGCCAATTCTTCTTCTGTGGTAGATCGTCCAACGAAATCGCATTCGCGTATTTCAGTTCTTGCGTGGTGACGCCCACTCTCTTTTCGACGAGCAACGGATGCAGATATACAGCCGACACCGGCTGTAGCGAATGGTTTCGCTCCATCAGTCGTTGTTCGGTGAGGCCTGGACCGTTCGGCTTGTAGAATACGGAATAGAAAGGCACTTCTCTGGTCAGCAGCACGCCCTGTTTGGTTTCATTGGCGGTTAAGCAATTGCTAAATGCTGGCGCTGCCAATGTTATTCCAACCAGTAGCGACAAACTTCTTAACAAGATCGACATTCCTGATACCCATCATCCAAATCCGCTACCATGGTGCTCGGGCGAAACAACTCCATCTTGGTCAAGCGGTCCCATCCACTTCGCCGTCTTCGTCCAGATCATGAACCGGCAGATAGGTGTTCTTCTCCATCCACTCCCGGACGATGTACCTGATCATGTCATTGCGGGTCACGCCGAACTCGCCGACCAAAGTCGCGCAAGGCTTCTTCAATGTCATCGTCGAAGGCGATCGATCCGGAATTGCGTAACAGCAGCGCGGCACGACGCAGCATAATCTGTAGATCCAAGCGTTCGACGGTTACGGGTTTCGGTTCTCGCGTGAAAGCTGGCTTCATGATGACAACGGAACAATAACCTAAATTTAACGAGCCTCAGACGTAGACATCACTCTCTTTGAAAGGCGTGAACTCGCCCATTCATCCAAGTCGGCTACGCTGTAGAGTGGTATTCGACCGCTATACTGCATGGCAGGGCCGCCACCAATTGTTGCCAAATTGGCGAGGGTTGAGACCGCAACATCAATCCCATGAGCTGAAGCGAGATAGGCGGGAACGTCCTTGCGCCGAAGACGCGGGCGAGGTGATGTACCGACCGCAGCGTTTTGAGTTATCGAATCCATTTCCTGATACCTCATCTCTGGGAAAAGGAAGCCGCCACGGCCTCCCATGATTCATCGTCCGCCCATTTTGAGCTGTCAGGAACGACAAGGGAACACGCTGCACGGATTCTGCACGGATTTTCTGCGCAATTCGCGTTCTGTTCTGCGTTTTCGTGCTGTTTTAAGCGACGGGAGAAAGCGGGCGAACTACGCTAAGGTTCTGATCTTTTTAGAGAAAACTGGTGCTGCCGAGTGGGATTGAACCACCGACCTCACCCTTACCAAGGGTGTGCTCTCGAATCATGTCTAAATGCCGCCTGGGCTGGCAGCCTCGCGATTCTGTTAAGTTCAAAAGGTGAGGGGCACGTTTCAGGTTTCCCTTTAAAATCAAGGGGTGATTTGGGCGGGTGGGTGAGGGGATTGTCAGGGGCACGAGTGTCTGCAACCCATTGAAATAAAATAATAAAGGATGATCTTTGATTGGAAATCATGGTGGGCGATGAGAGACTCGAACTCCCGACATCCTCGGTGTAAACGAGGCGCTCTACCAACTGAGCTAATCGCCCGCGATGCTCTGTGTCATCGTTCGGTGCAGCGTCTCTAGCGATATTGAGAAAGAACCGCAAGCCTCTTTTTGAAATTCTGAACAATTTGCATGTACATGCCGCTCTTCCCCACGGTGGCCATTCTCTGTAGAGGTGCGTCTACGAGAATAAGGAGCGAAAATGACGACGCGAGAGCAGCGGTTGGCCCTTCGGCAGAGCACACCCCGGACCTTTTTGGATGATATTCACACGGAACATGCCAGGTTGCTGCCTGACCGCGGCAAGCTTCTAGGCAATCTGCCAAAAGGTGGGGTCGTCGCCGAATTGGGTGTTGCAGAAGGAGCCTTTAGTGAGGAAATCCTGAAGCTTAACCAGCCGCAGCAGCTCTACCTCATCGATCCCTGGAATATGGACCGCTATTCAGAGGGACTCGAAATCATCAATGGTAAATTCGGTTCGGAGATCGCCGCGGGTCGCGTGGTCATCCGTCAGGGCACTTCGCTCGATATGCTGTCCCAGTTCGACGATGGCACCTTCGACTGGATCTATATCGATACCGATCATTCCTTCGCGCTCACCTGGCAGGAGCTCATGCTCGCAGATTGCAAGGTGAAACGGGATGGCAGGATTGCAGGCCATGATTTCTGCACGGGGAACACGGTCAAGCCTGTCGTCTATGGAGTTGTCGAGGCTGTCAACAAATTCTGTGTCGACTATGGCTGGCGCTTCGAATTTCTGACACTCGAGCCGGACGCCCACTTTTCCTATTGCCTCAAGCGTATTGGCGAATCGTAACTGCCAACGGTTTGTTACATATCGATCGTGCCGAGTTCCTGCTTGGCTTCCAGATACCACCCGACGAAAGCCTTGGTGCCGGTTTCGAGCGGTGTATTTGGCTGGTAGCCTGTCAGGGCACGGAGAAGATCGGGACTTGCGAAGGTCCGGGGCACGTCGCCCTGCTGCATAGGAAGCATGATGCGCTTTGCTTCATGTCCCATCGCATTCTCCACATTTTCGACGAAGTCCATGAGGCTGATCGGTTGGCCGCCGCCGATATTGACGATGCGGAAGGGCGCCTGATGCGAAAGCGTTTCGATATTTTTGTCGGCAACGCGATTGGCTTCCGAGGGAATAACGCCTGATAACCTGACCACTGCTTCGACCAGGTCGTCAATATAGGTGAAATCGCGACTCATATTGCCTTCACCGTAGATCTCGATCGGCCTGTCCTCGATCATGTTCTTGACGAACTTGAAGAGCGCCATGTCGGGTCGGCCCCACGGGCCGTAGACGGTGAAGAAACGGAACGCCGTCGTCGGGATCTTGTAGAGATGAGAATAGCAGTGCGCCATCAGCTCCATCGATTTCTTGCTGGCGGCATAGAAGCTCAGGGGCTCGTCGGCACGATCGGTTTCGCGGAAGGGGACAGTCGGATTGGCGCCGTAGATCGAGGAAGTCGAGGCAAGCATGAGATGGCGCAGCTCGATGCGGCTTGCCAGCTCTAGGATGTTCCATGAACCCTCGATGTTCGAACGCAGATAGGCCTGCGGATTTTCGATGCTATAGCGAACTCCGGCTTGTGCGGCGAGATGAATAAGAACATCCGGCTTTGCAGTTGAAATGGCGGTATCCAGCGCGGCCTTATCTTCCAGCATGGCGATGACGGGACGGAAGGAAGGATATTGCGCCAGCGCTGCGTGACGCATCTCCTTCAGTCTGACATTATAATAGGGTGTCAATCCATCGAAACCGGTTACTTCATGCCCATCCTGCAACAGCCGACGAGCCAGATGGAAGCCAATGAAACCTGCTGTTCCCGTAACGAAGTAGCGCATTTCTACCTTTTCTCGGATCTCCTTGCCGATAGCAAAGTAACCGAATCCATATTTGATCGTTCCCCTTACCGGATAGGCATTCCCTAGATCAACAATGATCGTCGATTCACCGGTAAGACATCGCAGGGGAAGGAGTTGATGCAACACGTTCTTCCCTTTGCACCGAGACACTATATTTTGGTATCCCCACACACGTCGACCTGAGGAAGAGCATGCGTGTCGACCATTGCGAAAATTGTACCAAAACGGGATCTGACGCGGCCGGCTCACCCGGCGGCACGAAGCAGCAGATCATTACATTCCGGAACGCCTGGCATCATCTGAGGTGCATGGCGTTCGGCGCGATCATTGTCGCTACACCATCTTCGAGTTCGCCGGCATTTGCCGCCAATGTTCTTGAACGAGCGATCGCGGCCACGCAGCCCTGCAAGCCGTTGAAGATCAAGCAGCCGGTTTTGGGTGTGAAGGTTGAATTGGGCATCGACAAGCTCGACTTCGTTAAAATCGACACGATCGAGATCAAGGTGAACGGGGATCTGGCCGACGCAAGCGCCGTTGGTACACTTGCGTGCAAGACATCGGAAGATGCTCCTCTCCAGGGAGGCTTTTCGGCAAGGGCTCGAATTCAGCTGCAGGCAAATCTCGCCACCTGCGTGATGGGTGGAAGTTCGGTCGATATCATCGAGACAGGGGGAGAGTTCGGCGACGTTGTGGCGGCGTTCGAACCCGAGATTTCGGCTGCCCTTCGCAGGAGCGTGGAGAAAGCGCTAAAGAAGCTTTGCGCGAGCTGAAAGCGGAGGGGCACGAAATGGGGCGATCGGTCTGCAAGCCAGCAGTTCGATGCTGGTTCGTGCCTCATCGATACGCATTCGCGCGTGAAAATCTCACGCAGGCTCAGGTCCAGAATGCGCTGATGGCAAGGGTCAGCGAGAAGGCAACCAGCACTGCGCAACCGCAATGGCGTGCAAGAGGCGGCATCTGCGCCCGGCGTCCGACAAGCAGACCGCCGAGGCCAAGCGAGATCACCGATGTCACCGTCACGCAGGCTATGAATGCCACCATCGCGGCGGGCACTCTGCCTGGACGGCGGGCATAAGGGTGAGGCCAATGATGATGGCCTTGGGATTGAGCGGAGTGGTGATGAAAAGCTGACCGATACCGAGCGCATTCGCGCCAGTTGCCGGCGCCAGGCCCCAGAGCTTCAGTGCAAGATAGAGAACCCAGATCGCCGAAATCAGCTTGATGACGACGGCGACGGCCGGACGTCCTTCAAGCAGCGGAGCGGCGATGCTCGACACCGGAATGATGATTGCGAGATAGCGGAGCACGACCGCCGCGACGAGCGACAGGGACCGCCTGACGGTCAGCGCCGTCGACGCCAGGGCCAAAGCCGCATTGGTCGGCCCTGGAAGGACCGGCAGCGAGAAGGCGGCGATCACGAATGTCGGCAGGTTCATCATGTCCGCTCCTAGCAATTCTCCGCCACCCTTCTCACGAATCCCGACGGATTATTTGATCTGTGTCATGTCAAGCAGCGTGTCTGGCCGAACAGATCATGACGGAGAGCGATGGCCATAGGGGCGCGGTTCAGCCGCGATCTCCCATTCAGTTGCCTTCGTGAATTCCGCACAGATTGAGATTTATCAAGGACGAGCAAGAATAGGGCCGATAGCAACGACATCGCTTATTCGTCTGTCGCGGAGGGACGTCGCATCGTTGTAGCGATGTGGAATCCATCTCGAAAAGCTCTCGGTGCAGTCATGCTTCTGAAAAATCTCGATCCACCCACCGCCAGACGCGTTCTGCGCGTCTATGATGCTATTGCAGACGCAACATGGTTCAATCGCAACCGTGCTACGGAATGGGAACTGCTGAAACTCGTGCTTCGTCATGTCGCGCGTGATCAGGACGAGGACTATCTCCAGAAACTATGCATCCGTGACGCGCTAGAGCGTTTCCGCCGGAGCGCGTAGCCCTGTCGACAGGTCGCTTCGGTTGGGGAGTGGGTGCCACGGTCCGGCCGATACCGTGCCATGTCCATAGCGGTTCTGCCTGCGAACGGCTGCGGCGCCAGCGTCTCACGTCGGTTGCGGTGACGGCCAGGGTCTGGGCGTTGCTCGGCCCGCGTTCGGCATAGGCGAGGGCGATCTCGCAAAAACAATCCAGAAACTGGAAAAGCCGCGCCTCATTTGCACGCGGGGGCGAGGCCACGCTCAACAGCGATCGTCTCGTAACGATCGCTGTCCGCATTTGGCCGGCAATTAGAAGGCCGATGCGACCGCATTTTTCTGCGTCGTCGAACCGGGCCGAGATGATTGAATAATCCATTCTGTCCCCTCTGGACGTTCAGCCACGGTCCAGATCAGGACCCAACTGTATTCGTGCCGTCCCTGTCCTTCTTGCTGGTGGCTTCGTCATCGATGCCTTTCTTGAAGGCGCGGATCCCCTGCGCGACATCACCCATCAGTTCGGGGATCTTGCCACGTCCGAACAAGATGACGACGATGGCGAGGACGATCAGCCAATGCCAGGCACTAAAGCTTCCCATTTCAACTACTCCTTGAAACGTCACAAGCTTAGACCTTCCTGCTCGGCCGTGATTGATCTGGCGCAAACGCAAATGTTGTTGATGAAATCGGCGTGACAAATGTCGCGCATCATGACTGCCAAGCACGTGAACCTCACAGTTATCGATGCCCGCCCGCGTCCCCATTGATGCGCCAATGTCGCCGAGGGGACCGCTCGTCGGCAGTTGAATCCGGCATAAAGATCGGCCGCGTCTGCAGGAGACACAGTTCGAGTGCTGCGCGCGAGTCGCTGCCGGCCGAATCAACACAGCCGATGTACTCAAGCACGTCGATGTGCCGATTCCAGCGGCTCTCTGTCCTCATGATGCAATCTCCCCGGGTTCTCTTGCCGGAAAATTCTGCCGGATGCCAAGCATGTCACGGCGATTGGCGACGAAGGCCCTCAGAAGTTGGGAGCCCATCTTTGCCTGCTTTGCCACATCGTCGAAAATCAGAGCTGCCTCCTCGATCTCGCCAATTTCGGAGGCGGGTCCGAACAGCTCGAGCTCCTTGAGAAGCTCAAGCAGCGTGCCGACCTTGGTTCGCTGGTGCAACGCCGACATGAACAGCTCCTGCACGACGGCGGCTCTTTGCTTTGGCACCAGATGCGCCAGCAATTCGCCAATGATGAGAGCGCAGCTGCAATCGGCTTCAGGGTCCTTCGCGAAGGCCTTTATCTGGCGCACGGCAGCAAGGATACCTCTGTCGCCGTCGTTTACCGCTAGCATCATCGTCATTCTCCCAAATCCCTTGCGTTTCTGAGGCGCGCGACCCATTCCGCGCCAGCCTTGCCGTGGTAAAATCCGTTCGATAATGGAATGTCCGGATAGACGTCTCGCAGCCTCGCCAGCGCCTGCGAGGGCTCGATCTCTCCATCCAAGACCTTGCGAAAGGTCCAGGACACTTCGACCATGTCGCAGGTCTGCGGCGACAGCCGAAGTGAATTCACCCCGCAAGCTTTCCATTCGCCGGGGCGTTCAAGCAGGGCCTGACATGTATGCGAGAGTGTCTGGACGCCATTTAAGGCGAGGAAGGGCTGGCCCGATATGGTATTGACCGTGATGCCGTCAGGATCCTCCTGGCAGACGAATTGGCAATTGTCTTTGGTTCGTCCCTTCGAGCGCGCATGAGCGCAGCGCGCGGAGATGGCGAGTGGCATGCGGCCGAAGGCGAAGACCTCGACGTCGAGATTGGGACAGGCAGCAGCGATAGCGGCCACGGATCTGGCCGGTAGCTCCGGTGGCAGGCAGATCGCCGTCGCGCCGTTGCATGCCAGAACACGTGCAGCCGCTGCATTATAGACATTGATGAACGGACCAATTGCGTGCGCCCGGCCCTTCAGCAAATGCAACGCCGAGAGATCATTTGCTTCGACGAGCCGGATACCCTCTTCGGCGAGCGCTCTTTGATAGTTTGTCTCGCGATCGAGCGTAACGAGCGCCAGCGTCGAGAGCCTGACCTCTTTTCCGGCCTCCTCCAGCCGCTCGATGACGAGCGCAAGCTCGGCCTCCATGAAATGCAGGCGTTTCGAGCAGATCGTCTCGCCGATAACGACGACGTCGACAGGCGCTTCGTCGGCGATCTCGAAATAGAAGTCGCGCCATCTGTCGCTCGGCCAGAGATACTGGAGTGGGCCAAGTGTGAGCTTCATCGCCTACCTCCACCGCTTCTCATAGGCGCCATGCGTGGTCTCCAGTCCTTCGCTGAGGGCTTTCAGACGGGCCATCAGAGCCGGTCGTTCGGCGGGTGCAGCTTTCATCGTGGCGCGGAGCGTCGAGACGACCTGCGAAATATAGGCCTTACCGCGTTGCCGTCCCTCGACCTTCAGCGCGGTGACTCCGGCGGCCCGGAGTTCGTCCAGCTGATCCATGACATCAAGCGAGACCGGATCCTCGAAGGCATAGGTCTTGCTCTTGCCGATCTCGAACCGTCCCTTGCAGAGGGTCGGATAGCCGGCCGGTTCCTGCTCGGAAAATCTGTTGATCGTGAAGCCACCCAGCTCCGACACCATGTCACTGCCCTCCTGCCGATAGCGAACATGGCTTGCCGGCGAGCAGACACCGTTCATGTTGGGCGATCTTCCGGTGGCGTAGGAAGAGAGCGAGCAGCGTCCCTCAGCCATGACGCAGAGGCCGCCGAAGACGAAGACCTCAAGCTCGCAAGGCACGCGGCGAGCAATACGGGCGATGTCGGCGACGGTCAGCGTTCGGGGAAGCACGACGCGCGCTGCGCGGAAATTCTCAACCAGATAGGCAAGGGCGTCCGGATTGGAGGCCGAAGCCTGAACGGAAATGTGCAGGCGTTGATGCGGATGACATTCGGCAACATGTGCCATCAACCCGAAATCGGCGACGATGAGCGCGTCGGCTCCGGCGTCGGTTGCCTCTTGTGCCCGGCGATACCAGAGATCCTCTCGACCTGCGGTCATGAATGTGTTCAGCGCCACGAATGTCTTGACGCCTCGAGCGCCGGCATAGGAAACCGCTTCGCGCAGCTCCTGCAGATCAAAATTCAGGCCCGGAAAGTTTCTGGCGTTCGTTTCGTCGCGAAAGCCGCAATAGACTGCATCCGCTCCGGCATTGACGGCTTCTCTGAAGGACGAGGGGGTTCCAGCCGGGCATATCAGTTCCATCTGACACCTTCGGATTTGAGGGCGCGGCGCCGGACGCAGGAGAGCGTCGCGATCACCGGGCGTCGGATCGGCCCCGACATATCTGCGGTCAGTTTCACCAGATCGATGCCGCTGTCGTCGAGCGCATTGCGAAGCGCGAGCACCGCTTCCATATTGCCGGTCACGGTAAGTTTGCGGGCAAAGAAGACGGCATCGCCGTCAAGACGGCCCTCGACGAGCCCCAGCATCAGGAGCAGGGGGCCGCCGATCCTGGCATCCGCTTCCGGCGCGCTTCCGCGCCGGAAGATGCGGATAGTGCCGCCGGCAGGCCGGATCACGAATTCGAAGGCAAGGTCCGAAGGCGCAAAGCCAAAAGATGAATAGCGATAATCCCCGAGCCGGTCGAAGAGCCGGGGGTGGGATTTGAGCACCTGCTGAAACAGCAAGGATGCGGCGCGGGCCGCGATTGGCAACGGCACGATGCCGGCCGCAGCCATCAGGCGGGATGAAACAAACATTGAGGCCTCTTCTCGTGAGAGCAGCACCCTAGGGCCTGGCGCATTCGCCCTGTTTGTTTTGGCTCAAAGACAGGAGCTGTTTCCTCGCCGATTGCATCCCCATGCTAAACAATGCGCCGAAGATCAAACGTCATGCCGACCTGCAATCCTTCATTCGTGAGCTCGAGCGGCGACGGCTGCTTGTGTCGATCGACAAGCCCGTGTCGCTTGTTCACGACCTGACGGCACTGCATCAGCATGTTCTTGAGGACAATGGGCCGGCCCTTCTGATAAGGGCACCGATAGATGCCGAGGGACGGTGCAGCCCCATCCCGGTGCTCGTCAATCTCTTCGGCACCAGGGAGCGCATAGAGCTTGGTTTCGGAGTCGAACAGGGCGGCCTCGGGCGACTGGCGGAGGATCTCGCCGATCTTCGAAACCCCTCTCCGCCGAAATCGCTCGCAGACGCCCTGAGCAAGCTCTCCCTGCTCAAGGCCGCAAGCCTCATGCGGCCGAGGCGACGACGCGCCGCCCTCGCGCAAGCGGTGATCCATCGGGGTGCCGCGATCGATACCGGCATGCTTCCGGTTCAATGGTGCTGGCCCGGCGAACCCGCTCCACTGGTGACCTGGCCGCTGGTGATAACCCGCGATCCCGACGACCCAGACGACGTCAACGTCGGCATCTACCGTACGCAGGTTCGCGACCGCTCCTCGCTGATCGTGCGCTGGCTTTCCAATCGCGGCGGCGCAAGGCACTTCCGCCAATGGCAGCGGCGCGGTCAGGACATGCCCGTCGCGATTGCGATCGGCGCGGACCCTGCGACGCTTCTTGCGGCCGTCATGCCACTGCCGGAAGGCGTCAGCGAACTGAATTTTTCGAGCCTTCTGCGTGGCGCACGCACGCAAGTCGCCAGGGCTCTGACCGTGCCGCTCTACGTGCCGGCCTGCGCCGAGATCATTCTGGAAGGACACGTCTCGATCGATGAAACGGCACCCGAAGGCCCTTTCGGCGATCACACCGGTTATTACAACAGCGTCGAACCCTTTCCGGTCGTTCGGCTGAGCGCTATTACCACGCGTCGCTCGCCAGTCTATCTCTCGACTTATACCGGGCGCCCACCGGACGAGCCGTCCAGGCTCGGGGAGGCGATGACCGAATTGTTCATTCCGATCCTGCGACGGCAATTTCCCGAAATCTGCGATCTCTGGCTGCCGCCGGAGGCTTGCTCCTACCGCACGGCAGTCGTCTCGATCGACAAGCGCTATCCAGGGCAGGCCCGCAGGGTGATGATGGGGCTCTGGTCAATGCTTCCGCAGTTCAACTACACCAAACTGATCATCGTGGTCGATGCCGACATCGATGTGAGGAGCTGGGAGGACATCATGTGGGCCGTGTCCACGCGGTTCGATGCCTCCCGCGACCTCACGGTCGTCGAAAACACGCCGATCGACTACCTCGATTTTGCGTCACCTCGAGCGGGTCTCGGAGCGAAGATGGGCCTCGACGCCAGCAGAAAGATTGGACCGGAAAGCGACCGCGAATGGGGTCGCGAGCTGCGCATGCCGTCAGACATTGCCGCGCGCGCCGCAACGACATGGGAAAGGATCAAACGTGATATCGTTTCATGAGCGGCGTGACGTCGTGCTGGCGGTGACTGGGGCCTCCGGTGCGGCGATCGGCCTTGCCGTCCTCGACCTCTTGTGCAGGCTTAGCTTGCGGGTGCATCTCGTCGTCTCGCAAAGCGGCAAGCGGACTCTTTTGCACGAGGTTGGGGCCGACGCTCATGACCAGATGCTGCCCAAGGCTTACAGAAGCTATGACAATTCAGATATCGGCGCGACGATTGCCAGCGGCTCGTTTCCTGTCGCAGGAATGATCGTCGCGCCCTGCTCGATGAACACGTTGGCGGCAATTTCAACCGGCCTTTCCTCCAGCCTCGTGGCGCGCGCTGCCGATGTTCAGCTCAAGGAGCGGCGACGGCTCGTGCTGATAACGCGAGAAACGCCCCTGCATCTCGGACATCTGCGCAACATGACATCAGTGACGGAGATGGGCGGGATCGTCATGCCGCCGGCCCCAGCCTTTTATAATCGACCGCAGTCGGTCCAGGACGTCGTGGATCATCTTGCTCGCCGCGCAGTCGATCTCCTAGGCTTGCCGATCGCGCCGCAGTCAAGCGCCTGGTCCGGCGAGACGGACTTCAATCAGCCGAAAACGGAAATCGGGTCAGCGCCGAAGAGCATGGCGTGACCCCCTGCGAGAAGTAGCCAGGCGACCAGCGCACTCGTGGCCACTGCCGCTGCCACGAGCGCTGCGTCCGATTTAGGCCGGACACCGGAAACAAATGCCACCAAAGGCCAGATAGAAGTCTGCGCGGCGTGGATGTCCCAATCATTGCCGAGATACTTCCTCGCGCGGCGCTCAGCCATAGGAATGCCGGCAAGCGCGAAAAGCCCGAGACCTCCGAACAACAGGAGTGAGCGCAAGTCGCCGTTGGCGATGACATGGCCGAGCGCCCAAAGAGCAAATCCCCATTGCACGGGGTGTCGGGTGATCCGCACGACCGCGTCAGCTAGTTCCGTTGAACGGATCGATATGGATAAGGGATTTGCGCTCATCAGACCGGCAAGCACGAGAAAACATCCGACAGGCGCGAGCACGAAGGTCACCGCTGCATGCCAGGGGCGAAGCTCCCACAAGGGGATGTAATCAAGGGCAAGGGCTGCGGAGAAGAGCCAGACCAGTGCCGCCAGCGAAGCAATTGAATAGGCCGTGATGTAAACCCGCTTGCCGATCGATCCGATGATACGCAGGCGAATATTCGGGATCGCCGGGATCGAATGCAGCATGAGAAAGACGGTAAATGCGCTGAGAAACTGGATCATCTGGTTTCCTTCCCGTGTCGAAGGCGATGTATCGATCACGGCCCGCTGCAACGTTGACCAAAGTCAAACAATGGCGACTGTTGACCAGATCTCGGTCGCCCGACGGCCTGCACACGCCTGCCCGGCGCTAAACCGCGCATCTTTGCGCCAGCGCAAAGAGAAGGGCGATTGCGCTGTTAAACGTGACGGCATTACTCATCTTTATGGATCGCCATCATGCTCCGGTGTACCAGCCTCTTTGCCGCTCCTCTCATTTTCATTGCAGTGCCGCCTGCCCTGAAGGCTGCCGAATATCCGGTTGGCTCGCCCCAGATCGCGGCGGGCATGGAAGTGGCCGCAGTCTATCTCCAGCCGATCGAGATGGATCCGCCCGGCATGATGCGCGCAGCGGCAGACTCCGACATTCATCTGGAGGCGGATATTCACGCGACTGCCGGTAACGCGAATGGTTTTGCGGAAGGCGACTGGCTTCCTAATCTGCATGTGGAATACGCAATCACGAACCTCGACAATGGCGAGGCACAGATCGGGTCGCTTGAGCCGATGGTTGCAAGCGACGGGCCGCATTATGGCGACAACGTCAAGCTGTCGGGGCCGGGCCGCTATCGGCTTGAGATCGACATTCATCCGGGTGGTCATGGCGAAATGTCTTTCGGACGCCATATTGACAAGGAGACGGGCGTTGCTCCCTGGCCCGATGCTTTTGCACTGAAATTCGACTTCGTGTTTGCCGGCATTGGCAAGAAGGGCGGCTACTGATGCGGGCCGTCGGTTGGTTGGAACGGCTGCTGGTCGCGGCCGCGCTGATAATACCCTGTTCGGCTGCCTTTGCCGGAGGTGAAGATCCGGTTTTCGAAGTTCATTTCAGCAACGGCGTCGTCTCACCCATCGTCATTGAAGTGCCGGCGAATACCCGTTTCAAGCTCGATCTCCACAATGACGGTTCGACCCCGATCGAGTTTGAGAGCATTCCGCTGCGCAAGGAGAAGGTTCTGGCGCCCGGCGCATCGAGTTTTCTCGTATTTCGCTCATTGAGCGAGGGCAACTATGCCTTCTTCGACGATTTTCATCTCGACATGCCTCCTGCGCGGCTGATTGTCCGATGAACACGGATTTGACGCTGCAGACATTCAAGATTGCTTCAGTGGTCTGGCGGGAAAGCTTCGAAGCCTTGCTGGTCATCGGGATCCTCTTGACCTGGTCCACCAGGGCGGCACCGGCGACAGGCAGGCGGGCAACCAGCTGGATCCTTGCCGGCGCGGGAGCGGGCATCGCGCTCGCCCTGACGTTGGCATTGGTCCTGGGCACGACGGCTGGCCTGCTTGAAGGAGATGGCGAGGACATCCTGCAGATGATCATGGCCGCACTCGCTGCCGTCCTCATGCTCAGGATGGTGTTCTGGATGCGTAGAATGGCGCGCGGCGAGAGCGCCGATCTCGCAAACTGTGCCGTCCGGCACGTCAAGTCCGGCAACTGGCTCGGGCTTTCCGTAATCGCAGCGCTTGCGGTGGCCCGTGAGGGTGCGGAGACGGTCGTCTTCCTCTTTGGATTGGCGGCGTCCTCGCAAGGTTGGCGGGCCGGTTTTTTCGTCGCCTCGGGTGTGGTAGGCCTCGTGCTTGCCGCAATCAGCTTCTGGGCGTTCAAGACCGGGTCGAAACTGATCTCGAGGATCGTGCTTGCGCGCATCAGCGAGGTGCTGCTCCTGCTTCTGGGAAGCGGGCTGACGATGCTCGTTATCGACAAGCTGATTTCGGTTGGATTTTTCTCGCCGATGACGCAACCGCTATGGGATACGAGCTTGCTGCTCGACGATGGCAGTGGCTTCGGCGCCTTCCTCGCCGGCCTGGTGGGCTATCGGGCTCGACCGGAGCTTCTTCCTCTTCTCGGCCTCGGTTTCTACTGGCTGATCGCATCCCTGGCCTATGCACCTCCACTGAAGGGCAAGGCGCTTGCATGACCTCTTCCCTGCATGGTGCGCCGGCGCTTGTCGCCAGGCTCGGTGACATCCTCCTGCGCCATCAGGCGACGATCCGCCATCTGCAATGGGCAATGGTGGCAATCTATGCCGCCCTTCTTGCGGTTCCGTTGTTGCTGGCGCTTCCAACGCACACCGATTATCTCTGGAATAATGCTGTGCGCTTTGCACAATTTGCCTTCTGGGGCGTTTGGTGGCCGTTCATCATTCTCGCAACGGCTCTCATCGGCCGCTTCTGGTGCGGGATCCTGTGCCCGGAGGGGGCACTTTCGGAGTTCGCCAGCCAGCACGGCGCCGGGCGGGCAATTCCCGGATGGATGAAATGGTCCGGTTGGCCGGTCGTGTCCTTCGTCTCGACAACGGTCTATGGGCAGTTGACCAGCATCTACCAGTATCCGAAACCTGCCGCGCTGCTGCTTGGAGGCTCAACCTTTGCAGCCATCGTCATTGGCGCGCGCTACGGCAAGGCAAAAAGGGTCTGGTGCCGGTTCCTGTGCCCGGTCAGCGGCGTTTTCGGCACCGTTTCGAAAATTGCGCCCTTGCATTTCCGTGTTGCCCCCGAAAGCTGGAGCGCCGGTGATCGGCAGGACGGACGATCGAAGGCTGTCAACTGTGCGCCGCTCATTCCCATCAAGACCATGCAGGGCGCTGCCGCCTGCCACATGTGCGGCCGGTGTTCCGGTTATCGCGGAGCGATTCGGCTTTGCTGGCGCAATCCGGCCAGCGATATCGTTCACGGCTCTGGCCGGCTTGCAACCATGTGGGAGACGGTGCTGATCGTTCCGGTTCTGCTCGGGCTGGTTCCCGCTGCGCTGCACTGGTCCGATAGCGGCCTGTTTCAGATGATCCGCCTGTGGTTGGTGGAACGATGCCTCGATCTGCATCTGATCTGGCCGCTATCCCTCCGGCTGCCCTGGTGGATCCTGACCGACTATCCCTTAGAAAATGATGTCATGACATCGGTAGATGCTGGCGCTTTTTTGATTCTTTTGGCGGTTTCGGTCGCTGCCGCCACGATCATGTTCGGCATTCCGCTAGCTGCGTCTGCAAGGATCCTTCGGATGAAGGGGCATTTCCCCCATCATCTGGCCCAGGCCCTCATTCCGCTAGCCGCAGCCTGTCTCTTCAGCGGACTGCTTTCGTTGACCGTCTCGCAGCTACGTTCCGACGGCATCGTCATACCTTATTCGGATCTTTTTCGCGGCGGTTTCGTCCTTTCGGCCGCCGCCTGGTCCGTGGTGTTGGTGTTCCGGATCGGCACCCTCTACGATCTAGGCCTTGCCACTAGAATCTCCGCAGCGATCATCATGGCCGTTCCGATCACGTCTTTTTCGATCGCTTGGGTCGGCGCATTTCTGAGCTGAAGTATCAGAGCAAGGCTGGTTAGCCTGTCTTGTCGGACTGGCCTTTCGGAAGGTTGACGAGACGGACCGGGCGCCGGCGCCTTCTGATTTCGACGATGAAGGTCTTTTGCGATACGCGCATCGGCATTCCTTTCGTTAATTCGAAACACTGGGCCACGACCGTGAGGTATCGGTGGGTTCTTAGGCCTCTGGGTTTCGTTCTCTTTGATGGATGTCAAAGACGTCGAGACGTTAAACGCTATGCTCTGGTCGATTATGGACAAAAGAGGAGGAATCCGATGTTACCGAGGTTCATCACCGCATTCCTGAGATCTTCCGGAGAGACGGGCGTCGTGCTGATGGAGCACGAGGGTGCGCAGCGCGTGGTCCTCATTGATCGTGACGCCTTGCGGGAGATCAGCGATCCACCACGCGCCGACGAAACCCGGCTGCAGCAACATGTCGGTACGATATGCGAAATTGCTGCCTGCAAGATCCGCCTGGAGCCGCAGTCGGCATTTTCCCGGATACGCGTGTCGAAGGACGACATCGCGGCGTGGAAGGCATCGCACGACACACGTCACTAGGAACAGTCTCAATCGCCGGCTCGGCATAAAGCCGTTCCAGTCGGGCGTCGCTTCATGCCACTGCGACGCAAATTCCGCCGCTGTTGCTGCGACGTGAAACGGTCCAAACGAATCAACGCCGCGCGGCAAGGAGTGCCGGTTGACCTGAGGATCTGATGAGTCCGTGTTCGGACGCTAATCACTTTCGCCTTCCGCAAGCCTCAGGAGACGTTGCGGATCGGTAACTGTCAGCTTCTGCCTGCCGCCTTCGACGATGCCCTTCGCTTCCCAAGCGCTCAGAATTCGCGACACTGTATGTAGCGTCGTGCCCGTCATCTCGGCAATATCCTGCCGCGATATCGGGAAATCGATCTTGATCCCGGTTCCGACTGCCTTGCCGGCCTGTTTGGACAGGCGCAGCACGGCATGGGCGACCCGCTTTTCCACTTCTTCGGTCGACATCTCACGGATGCGCGTATGCGCCTCCTCGAGCCGCTGCCCAATCGTCTGCATCGCACTCATTGCCAGGCGAGGATTTTGCTCGACGAAGCGCGCCCACATGTCGGTGGGCCATCCGAGGATGAGACTTTCGGCTGCCGCAATGGCGGTTCCCGGATAGTCCTGCCGGCGCAGCGCCATGGCAAAGCCGAACAGGTCTCCCGGATGCACCATCCTGACGATGATCTGCTGACCGTCATGCGTGACCTGTGTGACCTTGAGCCTGCCGTGCAGCAGCAGAAAGAAGGATCTTGCCGATGCTCCCTGCTCGAAAACCGCATCGCCTTGGGCGACGCGGCGCGGTGTGGCATGCTCGAGCATGGCGTCGAGGTCGGCATCGGTCATGCGCTCGAAAAGCGCCAATGACTTCACAATTGTACGGTCAACCTTCATTGTCGTCCCGCTGAACTCCTTTGAAAATGGTGCCGCTGAGCATATCTGCTATGGCGCGGCGCGTGAAGGCTTTGACGCTCTCGGCAAAGCCCGGCTGCCGGACGAGCCGGAAACCTAGATTATCGGGCGGGCTGCCGACCGAGCATCCGCCGCCCTTGGGATTTCTGACGAAGGTGCTCATCGGCGCACGGTGTCTGCCGGATGCGATCATGATGCCGCAGTTTGCCGGGTCGGGCTCTTCGATGCCGGCTTCCTTGTCCAGGTCGATGCGCCTGTTGCAGGTCGAAGTCCATTCCCAGATGTTCCCGCCGAAATCGACAAGGCCTGTCTGGCTCACGCCGAATGATCCCCTTGGCTGCGGCGCGGGATCGCTCGAGGCGCTGCGCCGTGCCTCGCGTTCGTAGTCTGCAAGCCAGCGCAGCGCGGGGTTTTTGCTGTCGGTGTCGATGCCAAGGGCATCGTCGGGAAAACGATCGGCGGCAGCATAGGCGAGTTCGAAGTCGGTCGGAAGCCGCCACTGCTCGCCGGTCTTTTGCGATAGCCAATTCGCATAGCGCAACGCGTCGTCATAGCTGACACCAGTGACCGGCGTGTCGTCGCCGGAGATTGCGCTTCGCCCTTCCGGATCGGGGCAGGCCCCATCGGCGACGCAACGATCATACTCGGAAAGACTGGTCTGATATTCGGCAATCGTCAGAGGCACCCGGACATTGGCCTCGCGCTTCGGTGCATCGACAGCCAGCCCCTTGCGGAAATACTCGGTCGGCTCGCGATATTGAAATTCATGGGGAGCAATAGTGACGACCTTGGGCGCGGCAAATGCGGGGGCGCGCCGCTCGATGTTCACGAACCCGGCCTCAACGGCAAGCGCTGCGGACAGAACCGCAAAAAGCGCAAGCGGAAGTGCGATCGAAAAGCCGGAAACTCCTGCAGTCTCGGCGTGCGGTGTCATGTCCTTTTCGCAACATGCGCCCCTTTTTTTCAAGAAAATATACTGTGCAGGCCGCCCTCACGGCCTGCACAGTCCCACCAAGGTCAGCTGGCCGACGGTGACCTTACCGAAGTCATCAGATCGTCGTTCCAGTCCCCTGTGACCTTGAAGTGGGCAGCCGCACCGAGTTCGAAGGCCTCGATGAGGTTGTGGTTGACATAGGCATAAATGCCGGGTTGCGCGAAGGTGTAGAGTGCAGCACCGGCCGTGCCGCCGGGGATGAACCAGGTCTCCTGGTCCACATCGGGAACGTTTGCAAACTTGCCGGTCGCCCAGACATATTCGCCATGGCCGCCGATGAGGTGCGGGCGCGTATCGCGATTGGCCTGCGAATGCACGATGAGCACGGTCTCGCCGACCTTGGCGGTCATCGCATTGTCGCCGGTCAGCGCGCCGACAGCGCCGTTGAAGACGATGTGGGTCGGCGTCAGCGTCTTCATGACGGCAAGCGTATCCTCATAGGCCTCGCCGGGACTGTCATATTTCTTGAATTTGCCGTTCTCGTCGCGCGGGATGTAGAAGTCCTGCTCGCCGACATAGTAGATCCTATCGTAGACGAGTGGCTTTCCATGGCCGTCGGTTAGGCCTTCGCGCGGCAGAACCATGATTGCGCCGTTCATGCCCGACGTGACATGCCAGGGGACCATGCCGGGAGGTGCGCAGTGGTAGACGAAGACGCCCGCCTTTGTCGCCTTGAAGCGCAAGACTGTGCTTTCGCCGGGGCCGACGATCGTCAACGCGCCGCCACCGAGCCCACCCGTTGCGGCATGGAAGTCGATATTATGCTGCATCGTGTTCGTTTCAGGATTGATTAGCGTCAGCTCCACATAATCGTCCTGATGGACGACCATCAGCGGGCCGGGCACCGAACCGTCGAACGTCATTGCGTTCACCTCGGTCCCATCCTTGTCTAGCACCATCTTCTTTTCCTGGATGGTGAGCGTGAATTCCTTGATCTTCGGGCCGCCCTCGGCCTTCTGGCTGTGGGGGTGGACGAAGGGCGGCTTGACCAGTTCGACCTTCTCACGCTGAAGCTTTGTGACGTCGACGGCCGGCACCTTCCTAGGCGCATTGAGCGCCACTACCTCGTCGGCATGGGCAGCGGTATTGGCAACGATGATGGGCGTCAGCGCTCCCGCGACAGCAGCGCCCGTAAGCATCATGCGACGGGTCATTTGCAGAGTGTTCGTCATTTCTAATCTCCTGTAGTCGAAGCGCGAGCGTAAGCCGCCCGGTCGAGAAGGAAGGTAGTAGAAACCCCGCAAGACTCTTTGATATGGAGCAAACTGACTCTTTGTGTCAGCGCAAAGTTCTGCTGTCGCTGTTTGCGTATTCTCAATGACCACCCTGGCAATCTTCGGCATTGCTGTGTCGTCAATTTGGAGACACGGAAATGAAAAACACTTCAGGTGCCGCGCGAGATCTTCCGCGCGGCATGTTGCGAACCGGCCCGGTCCTCTTCTCCTACGGCTTCCGGCCCTTCTTTCTGGCGTCCGCGCTCTGGGCCATCCTAAGCATCACCCTATGGGTGGCCAATCTTGGCTTCGGCGTCCCTGTCGCATCGGATTACGGAACATTGTATTGGCATGCGCATGAGATGCTGTTCGGTTTCGCGCCAGCGGTTCTGGCAGGCTTCCTGCTGACGGCCATCCCGAACTGGACTGGACGCCTGCCGATCGCCGGCAGGCCGCTGGTCGTCCTGTTTGCGATCTGGTGCGCCGGTCGCATCACCATGCTGCTCAGCGGCCCGATCGGGATCGTTCCGGCCGCCGCCGTCGACAGCTTGTTCCTGCCGGTCATGCTCTTCATCTGCGGGCGTGAGGTCGTGGCTGGAAAAAAATGGAAGGATTTGAAGGTCATTGCGGGACTTTTCATGCTTTCGCTTGCAAATGTGTTTTTTCATATCGGGGTCATCGAAGATACGAGCCCAGGACTTGCGATCCGTTTTGGGATTGGTGCCTATGTGCTGCTCGTGACGATCGTCGGAGGCCGGATCCTGCCCAGCTTCACGCGCAACTGGATCAATCAGTTCGGTCGTACGGATTTTCCGGTGCCCTATAACAGTTTCGATGCGGCAACCATCATCATCGGCGCGGTCGTACTTCTTCTATGGGCATGCCTGCCGGTCTCGACGGCAACTTGCGGGACGGCGGCTGTCGCGACCGCGCTCAACATGGCGAGGCTCCTTCGCTGGCGTGGCTGGACCACATGGCCGGAACCCATTCTCTTCGTCCTGCACGCCAGCTTCCTGTTCGTGCCGGTCGGTTTTGCCGCCATTTCACTTCAAGCCTCCGGGTGGCTGCCCGAAGTGGCCGTGCTGCACATCTTCGCGATCGGCACGATTTCGATGATGATGCTCGCAGTGATGACGCGGGCAACGCGCGGCCATACTGGGCGGAAACTGAAAACGAGCCGGATGACCAATATTTCCTACATCCTGCTTGGCTGCATCGCTCTTGTTCGCCCGCTTGCCGAGCTCGTCCCTGGGCTTAGCATGGAGATCCTTGCGGTGGCGGCGATCGGTTGGACGGCGGCCTTCGGACTGTTCGTGGTGGAACATGCGCCGCTCCTGTGGTCGGGACGCAAGCCTTTGACGATAAAGGGAGGGTGAGGTGATTTTGCCGGCATCGGCGGCCCAGTATGGTTCATATATTCCGTCAGGCGCTGCGATGAATGACTTGTTTCAGCTCAGCGAGCGCCAGATAACGCCCGTGGAGGCTAGCCGCCGCGGTGCCGGAATAACCCTCTCCGAAATCCCAATTGCGCGGTACATTAGCGGCGGCGATCGCATGGCACCAGTTCTCTCAGCCGCGTTCGAAGGTGAAGCCTGCGCGGCCGCGCTTGCTGGCGGCGACCGAGGAGAGATAGGTCACCTTGCCAAGCCATCGCCTTCATCTGCATGCTGGCATTGAGCTCCATGTAAACGGCGGTAAACACCACTTCGTACAGCGCGCGCGACGACTGGGCTGCCATGTCCCAAGCGTGATATAAATGCTTGCATCCTGGCGGATTCATAACAAGGAGCGATTTCCGAGCCGCTGGAATAAGTTAAATGCTGTTGCTCCCGACCCTTGTAGTCGGCGTCCCTTAGATCACCTCGTTGGCAACAGGACCATCCTCGTCGACAGCTTCTCAGGAGATTCGTCGGTCGTCAATGTGTGGGATCAGGGCCGAAAACCGAGCGACAAATCCCTCTGTTTGGACGTTGCTTTCAGCCCTTCGACGTCTTCGCCAGCATCTCACTCAGCGTTGCCGCCGAGAGCATGGCTTCGGCCAAGAGCTTCTTGAGCTTCTGGTTCTCTTCCTCCAGTGCTCTCATCTTTTTGGCATAGAGATTGACATTTCCATATTGCAGGGATTGCCACCGGTAGAAAGTCGGCTCGCTGATACCGTGCCTGTGGCAAACATCGGCCACCGTCACGCCGGCCTGATGCTCTCTAAGAATGCCTGTAATCTGGTCGTCGTCGAATTTTCTCTTGCCCATCACAGCTTCAGTCCTCACGAAATGCTCTATTGAAACTGTCGAGGAGTGGTCTTACGGCATAGAACGCTACGCTGCTCTGGCCGGTTTCGATCAATGTCTGTGCGGGCATGCCCGCGACCAGTTCGACATCACGCATTTTCGCCAGTCGCTCGTCCGTCACACGGATTGTCGCGGCAAAGTAGGGCTGACCGGTCTGCGTATCGGTGAGACGGTCGGCCGAAACATACTCGACCCGACCTTTCAGGAGCGGAACGCGCCGTTGATTATATGGGAGGAGATGAACCTGCGCCTCGAGCCCGGCACGGACGAGGTTCATGTCTTCCGGTCTGACGTGGACGGACACGATAAGGCGATCGGAGCGCGGCAAGAGATCGACGAGAGGTTCGCCCGCGCCAATCACGCCACCTGTCGTGTGGATGCGCAGGTTCATAATCGTTCCAGCTTCGGGAGCCCGGATATCAGTCCTCGCAAGCTGGTCGTCGATCGCCCGCAGACGTTCGCGCAGCTGCATGATCTGGCTTTCCGTATCGCGCATGCCCTGAGCGACTTCATTCAACCGGTCGCTCTCGAGCTTTGCGATATCGGCTTGGGCCTCACTGATCACCTGGAAGGCACGGGAGATCTGTGCGTCGACTTCGCCCTGCTGGCCATCAAGGTCGGCTTTTTCCCGCTGGAGGTTGAGAAGCCTGCTCTTCTTTTCCAGCCCCTTCGCGCTGAGTTCAGTTACCTGATCCAGCTCTTGGCTCGAAATTGTGGCCCTGTCGGCCAGTGATGCCTTCTGCGCGCGAAGTCCGACGATTTCCTGCCGCACCTGGGCGATTTTTTCGTTAGTGATGCCGATTTCGGCCTGCATGACCCGGCGGCGGGCTTCAAAAATCTTCTGTTGCCCGGTCAGGATCGCGCCGACCGTGGGATAGGTATTCATGGCTGCCTTGAGGTCGTCAGGATAATCGACGTGGTCGGCGCCCGTCTGCTCCGCAAACAGCCGGGCGCGGCTTCCTTCGGCGTCCCAAAGCTGCCCCTGGATGCTGTCGCGCTCCGCGCGGGACTTCGTGTCGTCAAGTTCTATCACGATTTGCCCGGCCATGACCGCATCGCCATTCTTGACCAGTATGCGCCTGACAATGCCGCCTTCCAGATGCTGGATGGTCTTGCGGCTGGTCTCCGGTTCGATGACGCCAGAGGCGACCGCCGCGCTTTTCAGGGGCGCGAAAACCGACCAGATCCCCAGTCCGATGACGAAGACGAGGAGCAACAGATTGCCCATCCAGACGACGCCGCTGAGCACCGGCATGGGCGAGGGGGGAGCGGGTCCGCGGTGTTTCGCTTCGATGACAGGTGCATAGACCTTCGATTGCCCGGCTGTCGCCGGCGACCGCCGCGCGAGCCGCTGGACCGTCCGTGACCAATCTGAAAATCTCGCTGGCTTTGCGGTCAGTTGAACAAGGGTCATGGCGGCGTCCTTCCCTACGTTCCTGTCCGAGACGGCGGCTGGAGATAGGTGTCATAGATCCGGTCGCTGTCGCCGAAGGCAGCCACAGTTCCGTTGCGCATGATGGCGATCTTGTTGGTGACCGGCAGTATGCCCATGCGGTGGGTTATGATGACGATCGTCATCCGTCGGGCTTTCATTCGCTCGATTGCCGCAAACAGCATGCGTTCGCCGTCATAGTCCAGGCTCGAATTCGGGTCGTCGAGAACGATGAGGGACGGGCTTCCATAGGCCGCGCGCGCCAGGCCGAGCTGCTGGCGCTGAGCGCGCAGGAGCAGGTTCCCGCTTTCGCCGATATCGGTCTCGTAGCCCTTTGGCAGCCGCATGATCGCGTCGTGCAGCCCGACAAGCTTTGCGGCGTCGATCGCCTTGCCGGGATCACCGCCGTCCAGCCGGCCGATCACATCCTTGATTGCGCCCCCGAACAGCTCGATGTCCTGCGGCAGGTATCCGACATGGCGGGTTCCCCCGCAAAGGCGTAAAGCCGAGATATCGACTCCGCCGAGAAGGGCGCATCCGCTCGTTGCCTGCACGACGCCCGCCATGACGCGGCCCAGCGTCGACTTTCCCGATCCGGACGGGCCGATGAGCGCGACGCAATCGCCAGGCGCCAGGCGCAATGTGATATCAGTCAATATCTGCCTGTTGGCCACGGGCAGGGTATAGCTTACGTTGTGAAGCACGAGGCCGTTGGGTTCAGGCAGCGGCACCATCCGGGCGTCGCGTTCCGATGCAACAGTGATCAGCATATTGGTCAGGCGGTTGAAGGCATTGCGCGCAAAAGTAAAGGAGCGCCATGCTCCTATTGCGCCCTCGATCGGTGCGAGCCCGCGCCCGAGCAGCAGGCTTGCAACGAAGATTATGCCGGGACTGCCGCTATTGATGAGCACCAGCCATGTGGCCGAGCCCATCATGAGGATCTGGGCGAGTGTGCGGATCGATTTGGAGAAACCAAGGATGATCTCCGTGCGATGCATCGCGACGTCCTGCGCCCTTCTTGCCATTTCGGCATCGCGGTAGACCATCAGGGCCGCGCCATCCTGCATGCCCATTGCCCTGATGACTTCGATGTTCTTGAGCGCGGTCGCAAAGCGCAGATAGCTCCGCGAAAGGGCGAGATTGGCGTGGGAAAGCGGCCCCTGCGTCGCCACTTCCGTCAGGAAGGCAAACAGCAGAAGTGCAAGTGCGCTTAGGAGGCCGATTGTCCCGAGCAGCGGGTGAACGAGAAAGAGCAGGAGCAGGAATAGTGGCGCCCAGGGAACGTCGAAAAACAGCGAACTCGCCGGTGAATCGAGGAACTGACGCAATACGGCGAGATCCCGGTAGCATTCCGTGGCGGCGCCCGCGTCGGCGCAAGCAGCGTATTCGAACGATGCCGTCAGCACCATGGGCCGCAGCCTGTGGTCCAGCCAGCTGCCAATGCGCGAAAGAGCTGCCCTGCGCAGGATATCCAGCATGGATCCGACGAGCACGGCGACAGCGATGATCATCGTCAGCATCAAAAGCGTGTCGACGCTTCGGCTCGACAGGACCCTATCGTAGATCTGCAGGAGGTAGATGGATGGTGCCAGAAGAAAAAGATTGTAGCCGCAGCTATAGAGGAAGACGAGCCCGAAGGCCCCGACGCAGGCCCGAAGCGCGACAACGAGATGTGTCTGCGGACGCGATGGCTTTAAGGAAATCGTTGCCATTATCAGATCTCGCTGCATTTGATACTGACAAGAAAAAGCTGCCGGCCGGTTCAGCGACCCTTGGGGGCCGCCAGTCGAAACCGGCGACCCCAAGGGCGATGGGTTCATGAGCCGAGATGGCTGACATCAATATGGCCGAAGGCGTTGATGAAATGATCGAGAGCATTGTTCACCGTCGTCGTTTCGGGATTTGTGTGAACCACTGCTGACGAGATATCGCCGCCGAGAGCGTTGTTGCCGTTGCCGCCGTTGCCGCCAACGCCGGCAAGAATCGTGGCATGCTGGTCTGCCATGAGCTGCGTATATTGTGTCGCGGTCGTACCGGCATTCACCGTAGCTGTGTCGCCGCCGCTCGTATTTCCTTGATCCCCGTTGGAATGGGCTTCTCCGCCCGCGCCGCCAGCGCCGCTGGTCAGCGATGCCAGGAAGCCGTTCTGGGCCTGGCTGAAGCCACCGGCCCCACCGCCGCCGGCGTCCCAATCTGCCGTCTGCCAAACGTGGTCCCCGTTGTGCAGATGAGTATCTGCCCCGTAGACCGTTTGCGTGGGATCCACATAGGCAACCGGGTTGTAGTTGATGTTGCCATTATTGATGCCATCGCCGCCGTTGCCGGCATTTGCGTCACCAGCATCAGGGTTGTGGAGATAGATCGTGTCAGACAATTGTGGAATAGGCATTGATGTCACTCCTTCTACTTCGTTTCGACTTTGATTCTTTTTACGGTGTCCCCCTTACGGCGCAGGTATTCGATGCCGCCGCCAGCCAATACAAGCCGCGGTCGAATATTGTCTGCGATTTAAACTTAAAACTATCTAGATATTTGTCGACGTTCCTTTGGGCGTATACTTGGAGCGAGCGGCGGCGTTGTTTCGCATTACCATGCCCGCAGGCATGGCATAATCTGCGGCCTCGCCCAAGCAACGGGTGCCAGACAAAGCGTGTCGGGGGCCGACAACGGCTTGCCTTCTGCCGGAAGAGTCGGGCGGAGGATATGAGATCTGCAGCTCTAGAACCAGCATAACGCGATGCTGCGGCGGTGACGGCCAGATGGCTAGGCCCTAGCCGAGAGGATGTAGACGAATTACAGGCTCCGCTTTTCCTGCGTTCATAGGCACAATGGTTGAGCAATTCGGGGATTGAACAAATTCAGGCTGCATACGCGATGCGTGCGGTGGATGAGCGGTTGGCTGCGGAATGGAGACGGTAATGACGGAAATACGTTCCTTACTGGAAGACCTGCCTAAAGCGGGCACCGACCAAAACCCCGCCTACAACGTGGCCGCGGGGCATTTGGCACTGGTGCCGACCTGGCTTCCGCTGGATGTCGTTTCCGGTCCGAGCCCCAATTCAGCCGGTGGCGGCGGCGACGGGATCAGCGAAGGCCTGATCAGCAGCAATGCACTGGCTGTCTTTATGCCATCCAATGCCGCTATTGTCGGACCGCATTCGACGGCCGACGCCCTTCAGGGCAATAACGCAGTCATCAACCAGCATTCCACCGAAATGGCCGGGATAGGCGGAAATGGCGGAAGCGGCAATGTCGTAATCGGCGGCGGTGAGGGCGGCAATCATGCCGGCACCGGAGGCAGCGGGCTCTTCTACGGCGGGCTCGTCAGCACTGAAGCCGCAGTGTTTGCTCCCGTGAATGCGGCTGTGGCTGCAGGCCCCGGCGCAGCGGCTCATGCCGACCAGTCGAATAACGCCTTGTTCCTGCAGGGCGCAACCCAGATGGGCGGTATCGGCGGTTCGGGCGGGGATCATGACGTTGCGGGCCACGGGTCGTCGCTGAGCCCGGGAACGTCGCTGACCTTCACGGGCGACAATTACGCGGGCCATGGCGGCGATGGATATTTCATCGGCAGCATGGTGGACGTGAGTATCGCCATCTTCTCGCCGATCAACATCGCCATCGGCGCCGCAGGTGGCTCGGCGGAGGCTCATCAGACAAACAATGTGATTTTCGATCAGGGTACTGTGCAGATCGCCGGCATCGGCGGGAACGGCGGTGGCTTCAACCTGTCGTCAGACACGATTTTTACCGGCAACCATGCCGGCGGCGGCGGCGGGGCGGGATTGTCGACCGGCAGTATGGTCGACGTCAATTTCGGCTATTTCCATCCCATCAACATAGCCGTTCCTGCCGGCGGGACGGCGGATGCCCAGCAGATCGATCATGTTCTCTATGATCAGCACGCGCTTCAATTGGCCGGCATAGGTGGACATGGCGGAGGGGGCAACCTCATGGACGCCCATTCGGCGCTCGTAGACGACATACTAAGCTTCATGCATAGTTAGCGGATAGACGCCAACGCGTATTGCGAAGACTCGACTGCATGAAACCGTTCTTCGTGCGATTTTAAAATCATGTCGGATCACTCCCAGCTTTCGTCTCCCTAGCCGGCGTGGCACGAAACGGTGGCCGGCTCCCCGCATACCGTACGCTCCTTTGTTCCGCCGGTCTTTCGGCGCGTGAACAATGCTGCCGTAGAAGAAGGTGAAAATCGGTCTTAATGCGCCAGAATGGTGCGGCGCTCGAATAATCATAACGGGTAATCGGCGGTCATCGCCCAGTTGTTACTATTTGCGTCGTCAGTTTTGCTGTTGAGGTCCACAGCTACTTTGGATCAGTATTCGAAAATAAGGCAAAACGACCGGAAGACCGCAATATCGCAGCAAGCTTTACTGGATCGGCCCTGCAGCAGATCGGTTGCCTTTTCAGTGCCTTTGAAAGTTTTGTTGACGTGCTTGCGCTACGTGAATTCGGCGAAGACAGGAAGGTTGCAACGACAAGTCTATACAAAAGTTTCTCAAAAAAGAGGCTTTCCATTGTACTCTGCGGAACCAGTTGTCTCTCGCTTGGATGTTATAGACTATAAGAATTATCATGAGAGATCAGGCTATTGGCATCGAGAATACACTCGCTTTTTTATCATGACATGAAGCGAGATCAGGAATAATATGTACTGCTGTTGGGTTGCAAAATATTCTGGAGAGCACGCACGTGTCCAACAGTGCTGGAAAACGCCGCACAGGGCGTAATGCACCAACTGTCATCGTTATCGAGCATTCTACGCTGGCGCGTACGACCGTCGTTAAGCTTCTTGAGCGCGAACTCGCCGGGTGGAATTTTATCGATATGATATCGACCGAGAGTCTCGATAGAGCTCTTGGTGCCGAGGTGCGTTTGATTGCATTAGATCTGGCCGGCAGAAGTGTTGAGAGCACCGGTCTGCGTGACGATCTCGCGGCAATTGCCGCACGGTTCCCTGAGGCTCCTATCACGTTGCTCTCAGGTACCGACGACGTCAATATAGCCCGTCAGGCGCTCAAGATGGGCATCCGCGGCTTTTTCTCGACTTCGCTCCCCATAGACATTGCCCTTGCCGGTCTTCGTCTCGTTCTGGCGGGAGGAACGTTCTTCCCGCAGCTGTTGGGAGCTGTGACAAACGGCTCAAACGAGCATAGTCCGGCCAGAAGTGAGGCCGAAAAAACCCTGGATGACAGGACGCAGTACCTGGCGATTGCCGATTTCACGCCCCGGGAGGCGGATGTGCTTGCAGCATTGCAATGCGGCTTCTCAAATAAAGTAATTGCCGGAAAACTCAATTTGTCTGGGCATACGGTAAAGATGCATTTGCAACATATAATGCGCAAGTTGCAGGCGCAGAACCGCACGGAAGTGGTTGCCCGCTTAGGTCAGAGAGCCGGCGGCGGGCATGATGCCTCGCCGAGTTAGTCGAAACGGCGACCTTACAAACCAGACGAAATCACCGAAGATTTCTTGTCCAAGCGGCTCAGCGGTTTTTGACGATCGCTCAAGGCACCAGTGCCACGGTGCTGAAAGATTCCAAGACGCGATAGCCCCATGCCCTAGGATGGCGGTGCCATTCCGGCGGCAGATTTCATCTTGAGCTGCATTGTTCTAAACTGTCCTGAACACGTCGTCGGGTTGGTGTATCATGGCAGGCCAGCTAACCATTCAGGTGTTGGGCGACATCAACGTTCGGCAGGGGGAACAGCTTCTGCCACTGCCACAGTCGAAGAAAACGCGCGCTCTTCTCGGCTATTTGGCCGTCATCGGTAGGCCCCAGCGTCGCGAGCATCTTTGCAAGATGTTCTGGGAGATTCCAGACGACCCACGGGCTTCCTTGAGATGGAGCCTCCACAAACTCAGGCCAATCGTGAATACTGAGGATCATGTGCGTCTCCATACGGACTACAGTTCCGTTTTCCTCAGGCCCGAGACCATTGATGTGGACTTCACAGGCATGGCTTCCCTCCGGCCCGCTGACCTCGACGTGTTAAGTACGGAGACATTGGAGTCGCTTGCCAGCACATTTCGCGGTGAATTTCTCGAGGGCCTCTGTCTGCCCCACTGCCCAGACTTTGAAGCGTGGCGGCTATATCATCGAGATATGGCACTTCGGGCGCATGCGGGAATTCTGCGTGCTCTCATCCCCCGCCTTCAAGGCAATCCTGAGCGCGTGCGCCTTCAATCACTGGTGCTCGATCGCCTTGTCGAAGAGATTGCCGACGCCGATCCGCCGGCGCAGCGGTCGGAACCTTCAATCCCGGGGACTAAACTGCTAGAGGATTGTCGCAATGCCACTGACCGGTTGCCCAGACATTCACGGCCTGCATCAGATCTCATCTCGCGGACTTTTGAAGCGGATGTCCAATCGCCATCGGTGACAACCAGCAGGAGATCGCAGGAAATTCGCTTCTGCAGAACCTCCGACCGGGTGACAATTGCTTACGCGGTGTGTGGACACGGATCACCAATCGTGCGAGCCGCACATTGGATGTCGCATCTTCAGTATGATTGGGAAAGTCCGGTGTGGAGGCACTGGATCGACGCCCTCTCGGAGAAAACGAAACTCATACGCTATGACGAACGCGGCACCGGGCTTTCGGATTGGGTTGCTGAGGATATTTCGTTTGCGGCGATGATTGCCGACCTGGAGGGCGTGGTTGATGCGGCAGGCCTCGACCGATTCACACTGCTGGGCGTATCTCAGAGCTGCGCCGTCTCTGTAGCTTATGCCGTTCGACATCCCGAACGCGTTTCAGGGCTCATTCTATACGGAGGATTCGTAAAGGGCTGGCGCAAGCGACGTGATAGCCATGAGATAGCTACGCATGAGGCAATGACTGCATTGATCCGGGAAGGATGGGGCCAGAACAATCCGGTCTTCCGGCACCTGTTCACCGCAATGTTCATTCCGGGGGCCGACCAGGTGCAAATGGATTGGTTTGACGAACTGCAACGCATTTCGGTGTCACCCAGCAACGCAGGTCGTTTACATGAGGCATTCGGAGATATCGACGTTTCGGATGCGCTGTCTCAGGTGACGGTCCCGACGCTCGTCTTGCACGCAAGAAAAGACGCTGTCGTCCCGTTCCAGTCCGGAAGGGAGTTTTGCAACGGGCATTGCTGGGGCTCGATTTGTCGATCTCGATAGCGCCAATCACATTCTCCTGGCCAACGAACCCGCCTTTGAGCAGTTTGTTCTCGAAGTATCCCGCTTCGTCGCCAAAACACAGGCTAATGTTCTATCTCCCTGACGTGCAGCTGACCGCGGAGGCGTCGTCAACTGGGCAGGACGCCCCCCTCTTGCAGCTCTGTCGCACCCGACTGTGTCGCTCTTTCAACGATAAGCCCGGCATTTTCAACGGATCCTCCCACACTCTTTCCCACGCGCGCGGCATAACATGCTTCTCGTTATATTCGACGCGGGCAGGGAGAGCACGACGATGAAGGTCCATAGCGTAACTGGTGGCGCAGGATTGCGACTGCATGTTCGCGAGTGGGGAAGAGAGGACGCACCGTCGATCCTCTTCATCCACGGGTGGTCACAGAGCCATCTCTGCTGGAAGAATCAGTATGAAAGCAGGCTTGCAGATGATTTTCGCCTCGTCGCCCTTGACCTGCGCGGCCACGGCATGTCGGACGCTCCCCTTGACGCGGGTTCTTATACCGAACCGCAGCTTTGGGCAGACGATATCGCCGCGGTCATAGACGAACTCAAGCTTGGCAATCCGATCCTTGTGGGCTGGTCCTACGCCGGCTTCATTATTTGCGACTATCTCCGCGCCCACGGAACTGCGCATGTTGCGGGCATCAACTTTGTGGGCGGGGCAACTACGCTCAATAAGGCGGCGTTCGGTACCTTAATTGGTTCGGGTTTCCTCGATCATGTCATTGGGGCCACGAGCGACGACCTGCCCGGCAACATCGCAGCAATCCGCAAATTCGTGCGTGCTTGCACATATTCGCAACTGCCTGCCGACGTATTCGAAACGGCAATTTGCTGGAACATGATCGTGCCAGCGAAAATCCGGGCAGCCCTGCTGGCCCGTGAGATCGATTCTGACGCCGTGCTGACTGCACTTGCGGTGCCTGTCCGAGTAACCCACGGCCGAGAGGACACGGTGATATTGCCGGCGATGGGCCGGCACCTTCTGGCATTATGCCCTGGAGCTACGGCATCGTGGTATTCCGCGACGGGGCACGCACCTTTTCTGGAGGATTCCAGTAGGTTTAACAATGAGCTCTACCATTTTGCATGTGACGTCCATTCCCCGAGGGTCTGCGTGGCGGCGAAGCAACGGCAGGCATCGCGATGAACAGACCGTACTGCCGGAGAGACCAGACACTTTCGCGTCATGATACCATGGCATAGGCTCGGGTCGGCTGCGGCGACTGCTTTTCCTCTGAAAGCCTTGCGCCATCGAATTCAAGGCTCTCAGGCTGGCAGCTTGGCGGCGTGATAGTCCCACACTTTCTGTAGAAGATTTGGCTTCCAGAGATTTGCGGAGATAGCGGCGATCTGCTGGTCCGTAAGGACTGTTGGCTCGCCGATCTGCTCGGCGCGGTGCTGCCGCTCGGCGTTCTCCTCGAGATAGACGGCGAGCACGAATGCTTCGAGAATGTCGCCGGCGGCAATGACTGCGCCGTGGGACTTGAGCAGCGCGACCCGGTTTGAGCCTATGGTCTTGGCAAGTTCTTCTCCGAGCGGACGGGTGTTGATCGAGGCGATGGTCGAAAAGACCCGGATCTCTCCCAGCACGGCCGCCTGCATGATGACCGGTCGCACCGGCTTGTCCGTCGCGCTGAAGAGGGTCGACCAGAGCGGATGCGCGTGGATGACGGCGTTGACATCTGGGCGGCGCCGATAGATCTCCGAGTGGATATGAAACTCCATAGGTGGCTGGCGATCGTCCTCGATCGTCCTTCCGTCGAAGTCGACGGCGATGATATCGCGTTCGCTGAGGGCGCTGCGTATGGAGGCACCGGAGTTGATGAGCATGCGTTCGCCGGGCAGGCGCAGGCTGGCGTGGCCGTTGAAATCGATGATGCCGGCCCGTTCGAGCATCAGGATTGCGCGTGCGAGCCTGCTTCTTTGATTGATGTCTTCCGTCATGGTTGCCCTCCGGAACAGGGCCTGCCGAAACGATTGCGGCCGCACGGATGGCGGCCACATCGTTGGTCAGGCTTGGGAATTAGCGGGCGGTCTTCTTCCAGGGCACGAGCTTGCGCTCGAGCTCCGTGAGGATGACCGATATGACGAAGCCAAGGAAAGCGATCACCAACAGGCCGACATACATCTGTTCGACCGATAGTAGCTCCCAGGCATTCCAGATCATGTAGCCGAGGCCGCTCTTGGAGCCGATCATTTCGGCGATCGCAATCAGCATCAGGCCGAGACCAAGGCCGAGTTTGATACCGCTCATGATATGCGGCACCGCGCCGGGCAGGGCGATGGTCGAAAAGACTTGCCATCGGTTGGCACCGTAATTGCGCCCGACGTCGAGATAGATCTTGTTGATCTCCAGCACGCCCGTCGCCGTATTGATCAAGACCGGATAGAAGACGCCGATCGCCACCATCGCGATCTTGGAAGCCTCGCCCAGCCCGCAGATCAGCAACAGCAGCGGGAAGATGGCGCTCTTCGGCACAGGGTAGGTCGCCGAGATCAACGGATCGATCATCGCCCGGACCGGACGCGAGAGGCCGATCGCCACGCCGAGCAGGAGGGCAGGTATCCCGCCGACGAGCGTGCCCCAGAAAAGCCGCTGCAGCGTCGCCCAGGTGTTGCTCCAGAGCGAGCCGTCGGCCACGAGCGACAGGAAGCTTGCAAAGACCTTCGATGGCGCCGGGAAGAAGCGCTGGTCGATCAGCCCCGTCTGGGCGGCAATCTGCCAGATGAGCAGAAGTACAAGCGGTGATGCGATGCTGATGATCCGGTCGCGGGTGTCCCTGGCAATCAGTGGTTTTTTCGGGTGCGCGGCCTTGTTGCCGGCATCGGTCATATGAGGTGCCATGCTCATGCCTTTGTCTCCCCCAGGTCACGCGAACGGGCGCGCTGTACTTCGTCGCGAAGCTGACCCCAGATCGAGTAGACGAACTCGCCATAGGCCGGTCGTGAGCGCAATTCGAGAACGGAGCGCGGGCGTTCGAACGGAACGTCCACGATCTCCTTGGCGCGACCCGGTTGGGCCGACATGACCATCACCCGGTCGCCGAGGGTGACGGCCTCGTCGACACTGTGGGTGATGAAAAGGACTGTCTTGCGGGTCTCTTCCCAAATGCGCAGCAGCTCCTCTTGCAGAAGGAGCTTGTTCTGCTCGTCAAGCGCGGAAAATGGCTCGTCCATCAGCAGAATATCCGGGTCGTTGGCAAAGGCGCGGGCGATCGAAACGCGCTGGCGCATGCCGCCGGACAGCTGGTGCGGATAGGCTTGCGCAAAGCGCGTCAGGCCTGTCCGGTCCAGATAGTGGCCGACCACCTCCTTGATCTGTGTCTTCGGCGCATGCCGCAAGCGCAGCCCGTAGGAGGCGTTCTCCCAGACCGTCATCCACGGAAAGAGCGAGTCGCCTTGGAAGACCATCGAATTGCCGGGGCGATTCTGCGCCGGTGCACTGACTTCGACCGTTCCCGACGTCGCCGTCTCCAGATTGGCGAGAATGCGCAAAAGTGTCGTCTTGCCGCAGCCGCTTGGCCCGACGATCATGAAGAAACAGCCTTCGGCAATGTCGAGCGACACATTGTCAAGCGCTGTCATCGTGCCCGCAGGTGTTTCGAATGTCTTGGTCAGGTTCCGTAGCCTGATCTTCGCCGTCTCCTCGGATAGGTCGGTTACGCTGCGCAGATGTTGAGATGATCTTGCCATGGTGCAATCTCCTATTTCTGCGGCTGGTATGGGCCGAGTTTCTTGACCGCGTCTTCGGCAAAACTCGTATCCACGACCTTGTCGAGCGAAACTTCGCCTTCCATCAGCCCTTCGGATTTGAAGTAGGCGAGGTCGGTCTTCAGGCTCTCGACATTCAGCTTTCCATCCGGATTGGTGCCTTGCGGAACGATGGTGCGGAAAGTTTCCGGATCCTTGACAGAGGTATATTCCGTCAGGATCGACACGACCTCGTTTGCATTCGGCCCGGCAAGCTTGCCGTTCGAAAGGGCGTTGTTGTAGTCGCGTGCCGCCCGGATATAGGCGCGCATGAATGCTTCCGCGACGTCGTGATGCTGCTCTGCAAAGGTGTTGGAGTAAAGAACGACGGCGAGCTGGTGATTGGGATAAATCTCGTCGTCACCCATGAAACGGACTGCCGCACCTCGGCGCACGGCCTCGGTCGCCGACGGTTCTGTCGTCAAGGCGGCATCTACCGCCTTGTTTTCGAGTGCGAGCACATGCTGCGGGAAGCCCAGATAGAGGCGTTCGACGTCCGCCGGCTTGAGACCCGCCTTCTTCAGCGCTTCGTTCATGGTCGATGTCGAGGCGCTGCCGTTGGCGCTGCCGGCGACTTTGAGCCCCTTCAAATCGGCTAGGGTCTTGAACTTTCCGCTGTCGATCAAATCCTTGCGGATGAGCAGGGGCTGATAGCCGTAGCCGGGGGGCGTTGATCCCTTATCGGCGACGATCTTGATGCCGATCCCGCGTGCGACCGCATTGTAAAGTCCCGCCGAGGGCGAGCCGCCGGCGACGTCCAACTGGCCGGCTCCGAGCGGAGCCACCATCTTCGCGCCGGAATCGAACGGCACGAACTTCGCGTCGATGCCTTCCTCGCGAAAATATCCTTTCTTGTCGGCAATGAAGAACGCGACGTCACTGCTGGAATTGGCGATGCCGACATTGACGGTCACCAGATCGGCAGCGCTGGCCTCAAGACAGCCGAATAGCAACGACGCTGCGACCGCAGCGCTCAAGATGAGCCTGTTCATGACTTCCTCCCTGGTGAATCAAGACAGCGAGTCCGCTTTCGACGCGGATCGCATGTTCCTCCATACAGAACAACGTTCCTTATAAAACCGTATAAGCGATATTAACGATTGTCAATTCGGGAGTGAGCGCTCCTGCGAAAGACCGTTGACTTCACGATGAGGGGTGATCGATGACTGTGGGCAGACTAAAAGGTGCCGGCGATCGAGGAGGGGCGCGTGTGCCCACAAAATGCTCGCGCCAAGGCTATGGCGCGAGCGAGCGAATGAGGGTGGCGGCGAACTGGCTGACAGTCTTTCTATAGAGCTGCGCTGACCGTCAGTGGGCTGTTTGCGAATGTGCGCCGCCGCGTTGCGAGATGCCGCCGAGCGCCTTGCCCGTTTCCTTGGCACTGCCCCTCATAGCGAGATCGCCAAGCGAGATGATGCCGACGAGCCGCTTTTTTCGGTTCAGCACCGGCAAGCGCCGCACCCGAAGATCGCCCATGTTATGCAGGACGTCTTCCACGTCTTCGTCCTCGAAGCAGTATTTGACATCGGTACTCATGACATCTCGTACCTTCGTCTTCGGCCCCTTGCCTTCTGCCACCCCACGGATGGCGATGTCGCGATCGGTGATCATGCCGACCAACCGGTCGTTCTCACCCACCGGGAGAACCCCTGTGTCGAGACGCCCCATCATTAAGGCGACATCCTGCAATGTATGCTCCGGATCGGTGATCTGGACGTCTGTGGTCATGCAATCGCTGATTTTCATGATAACCTCCCTCGCGCTGCCCAGGCCGCGTGGCTCGGGCCAATAGTAATCAACGCGCACCGGTCGGAAACGTTCCGCATAGGCGACGCCGCCCATCCGGATGTCGATACGCCCGAGGCGGTGGTTGCGGCCGGCGGTGTGTTGAAGGCCTGATCCGGTTCTGCCGATAAAGAGCGATGGGGCGATCTCGCCTGTCAAATTCCGGGAAGGCAGATGTAACCCCAGAATGAGGGGAGGCCGCGTCGCCAAGTGCCACTATCGGCCGCGGTCTTCCTGGCGAAAGGAGGGGGAGGTGACATTGCCGACGTCGCAAAGGCTGCAGGAGCGGCCTTTTTCATTCAGTTTCGCCCGTCTCTCGGTGTCATTCCGAAAAATCGCATTTCCTCGCTGAGCACGCCGCCGTCCTCATTGACAATCGCAATCCAGATCCGATTGCCGATGCGGACGGAAAGACGCCGTGTGCCGGCGTCGTCGCCGGTGCCGATCTCCACCCTCGAACGGACGAAACCTCGGCGCAGATGATCCATGAGAAGGTCGGGCGTAAGGCCGAAACGCTCGGCGAGCACAGTAGCGTCAATGACAGGGCCACCGTCTGTCTCGGCGCCAAACAGCCCTCTCTCATCGCCACTGTCTTCGCTCATCGGACCTTTCCATTCAAAAGGAAGCGTTGACTGACCGCCCCTATTCAACGCGCAATCTTGCATATCGAGCGACTGGTTCGCCACGCGAAAAACGTCACTGAAAAATCACGTCTTCGGCAGGCCGAAGAGCGATACCCTGTCCGGCGACCAGGCCGGCTCGTACACAAGCTCGACAACAGCTTGGCTTACGCCGGCAATCTTCTCAACGCGCTGACGTGCGGCGTCGGCAATATAGCCCGACGCCGGACAGAAGCGGGTGGTCGTAGTCATCTTGATCTTCACGACCGCGGGTTCGGCGATGTCGATCTCGTAGACGAGGCCGAGATCGACGATGCTATTTCCCATTTCGGGATCTTCTATCTCACGCAACGCATTGCGTATATCTTCCTCGGTGAGCTCAGACACCGGCATCGTCCTGGCCTCTCGCGCTCGTCCTGATCATGATCCGGTAGGTCTTGCCGGACGAATCGAAATTGCCGATCCATTCGTGACCGCGTGTCTTCAATTCATTGAACAGGAAGACGGGCTCCCGGTTGAGAAGGGCAAACAGAACCTCGCCGTCCTCCATCGTCTCCAGCCGGGAGAGAATGCGCTCCATCGGCTCGGGTGGTGGGAGATCGGTCAGGTCGAGGTTCCACACCGGATCCGGCCAGACCACTTCGGTCGCGGCGATGGCGGCCTCCGATCGCCGGATCGGTTTGTTGGGAACGAAATCGATTTCCCAATCATCATCGGCCAGTCGCTTTACGACATGCGAATAGCCGCGACGTTCGAGCTGGCGGATCAAGGGGACGGGTTCGAATATCGCGCGTAACTTCAGACCCTCATCGGGATCAAGGCTGGCGAACGTGTCCATGATGAGTTGGAATGGCATGCCGCCATCACGCAGGATCTGTCGGACGTCGAGTTCACGGAACTGAACCATTGGCGTTACCTCTGTGGTTTTTTGCGGCGACGAACAGCGCCGGCTTGTGAAATGGTGCCGTCTTGATCTGGGGGCCGACATTCGCAAGCATGCGCGCGAGCACCAGCTCAATAACAAGGGCGAGGGTCGATGCGGTTTGAACAGCCGCGGCCATGCGAAAACCGGCGTCTGACCCAAGGTAGAGCGCAATCGCGGCTGCGACCACCGCAAGATAGAAAAGGCCGAGCCAGGTCCGCGCCCGGCGGCCATTGACGAGTGAGCTGAGCTTCGGCGTCGGCCTGCGGCCAAGAAGCGGACCGAAGGCTTCGATCCAGGTGAGGAAAGGAACAATCTTCAGGAGTTGGGCGAGACCGAAACCGCTGAGCCAGCCGAAGACGAAGAGATAGGTGATCGCCGACACGCTACGTGTCTCGGCATGAAGAAACAGCGATGCTGCAAGAAGGACGACGGAGAGGCCAAGCATCGCGAAGGCCGGCAGCGATCCCAGGGTGTTGAGCTCTAGCGCCGGACGGCGCCTGGCGCGATATGTCGCATAGATCTCGAAGAGGTAGAAGGCGACGACCAGCGCAAACAGCACCGCGGCCGACAGGAAAGCGGCACGCGCCAGATCGGGTGCGAGCGCAGTGCCAATCGCTGCGGCTGACAGGAGTGCGACCGCAAGCGTGCCCCATCGGCGAATGAGCTGGGCCTTACGCATGTCGCTGGACAGCAGGAACATCGGAAGCAGCTTGTAACTGACGCCGATCGCCGCAAAGGTCATCCATCCCCCGAGGCCAAAGCTCGCATGGAACCCAACCGCATCTATGCCGTAGGCGATGAGGGCGGGTGCCTCCACCAGACCCGAGACGGTCAGCGCGAACAGGGCGCCGAAAGCTATCGTGACAAGCAGACAGCCGATACCGACGAGAACGATGGGGGAGGCGGCATGCACGCGTCTTCCCCGCCATAAGAGCGCTGACAGTGACACGGAGGACGCCGCGATCGAAAGAGAAAGTGTCACGGAAGCCGCGGTCATTATCAGCCCGGCCGCCGGGGAACCGAGGCTGATCAGGTGAAAACCCAGCATGAGAAGCGCGGGGCCGGTGAGCATGCCGGTAAAGATGATCAGATCGAAGCGGCTGGCTGGTCTGTCACTGCCTGTCAGGACGGGCGCGAACTGAAGCAACGATCCGATCATCAGAAGCAAAAGCCATCCGAGCGTCACTGCATGCACGATGGCAAGCGCTCCCGGCTCAGCGACATCATGCGATGGCGTCCAGACGCCGGCTGCCAGCAGGCACTCCGCCAGCAGCAGGTAAGACAGCGCCGCGCCGAAATACGACATCGTCCACCGCGACAGGGTCGTGCCCACGGGCATCATGGCGCGTCTCCGGCCCTAGTGGCTGCCGCAGCAGCAGTCGCAGCCCGCATCAAGACGGATGATCTCCACGCGCCAGACATCCGGTCCCTGTTCCAGATATTCCCAGGAGAATTTTCCGGGCAGGGCAGTGTCAAGCTGGTACTGCAGGGGGCGAGGCTCGTGATCGCTGGTAATGTGGAGGCTCTGGCCCGGTGTCAGCGAGTGAAGCGTGCCGAAGATCTGGGGATGGCGTTCGACGGGCGGCAGGATCCGCACGTCGATATGGGCAACCGCAGTCTGTGTGGCTGGCGCGTCTGTCATTATGGCTGTTTCCTTCTGCCGCGGGATGACTGACGACCGGACCGCGGCGCATCCTGTGTCGGGCTCGGAAGATAGTCGGGTGCAGACCGGGCAACTTTGACAGCGAACAAAGATCAGGGCGATTGTTGGTTGTACCGGGGCGCAGGCCACCGCCGTGCTTGTTGTTGGCGTCGCGCTGGCCATTGTTGATCCAGGACAAGGAAGCTGGACCTTCGTCGGCATATGAACATCGTGATGTTCTCATGAAGGAAGCTGAAATGTCCGATACCCTGGTCGCCAAATATGGCGAGGCCCGCCTGCCACGTTACACCAGTTATCCGACCGCGCCTGCGTTTTCGCCAGCCGTCGGGCCGGAGCAATATGTGCAGGGTCTTTCAGAGGTTGCAGCCTCCGGACCTGTTTCCGTCTATCTGCACGTTCCATTCTGTCGCTCCATGTGTTGGTATTGCGGCTGCCACACGACGATCACGCGCCAGGATGCGCCTGTGCTCGAATATCTCGATGTTTTGAGCCAGGAGATCGAACTCGTATCGCAGGCAGCCCGAAACAACGTTCCGGTCAAGAATGTTCATTTCGGCGGCGGCACGCCGACGATCATGAAACCGGACGAATTTTCGAGCCTGATGAACAAGCTCAAAAGCGCGTTCCAGTTCACGAGTGATTGCAGCATTGCGGTGGAGATCGATCCGCGGACGCTATCGAGCGCGATGATTTCCGCTCTTGGCGAAAACGGTGTCGACCGCGCAAGTCTCGGTGTGCAAAGTTTCGACCCAGTCGTTCAAAAAGCGATCAACCGGATACAGAGCTTCGAACAGACGCAGGCGGCCGTAACCGGGCTCAGGGGCTACGGTGTGACGAGCATCAATTTCGACCTAATCTATGGACTCCCGCATCAGACCGTCCAGTCTTGTATGGAAACGGTAAGGGCGGCGGTCGAGCTGCGGCCGGAGCGTTTCGCCGTCTTCGGATACGCCCATGTGCCGGCCTTTAAGAAACATCAGCGGTTGATCGACCAAGCGGCGCTGCCCGATGCCGCGCAGCGCAACGAGCAAGCCGAAGCGATTGCCCGGGAGCTGGAGCGCGCCGGATATGTCCGTGTCGGCCTCGACCATTTCTCATTGCCTGACGATCAGCTCGCCATCGCCTCGCTTTCCGGCAGCCTGCGGCGGAACTTCCAGGGCTACACGACCGACGAATGTGATACTCTCATCGGGCTCGGCGCTTCGGCAATCGGCCGGCTGCCTGGCGGCTATTTTCAGAACCATGTTGCGCTCGGTCGCTATGCCGAGCGGATCGCATCGGGGATCCTTGCCACAGCCAAGGGCTATGAGCTGACCGACGAGGACAAGTTTCGGGCCAGGGTGATCGAGCGTCTGATGTGCGACTTCAAGGTCGATCTCGCAAAGCTTGGCGCCGAGTCCGGATACGATATCGGCTTTCTGCTCGATCGGAACGACCGGCTGGCGAGCCTCGTATCCGATGGCGTCGTGACGCTGGAGAACGGCTGCATCACCGTCTCGAAGGAGCATCGCTTCATGGTCCGCGCCGTTGCAGCCGCCTTCGACGCCTATTTCGGTTCGTTCGGCCGAACGCATAGCAAGGCTGCCTGAACGCGGCTGCTTGCCACTTCCGACAATGGCAATGTGTCTGCTGATCACTCCTTGCGCACCTAACATGCGCAAAAACCAGGCCAGAAACTAAGCCGGCCTGGTTTTTTGCGTGCGAAAAGGGGGCTTCGTCTTTCGCGTCGCTACGTGGTCAAGCTCCGGTAAATGGTAGGCAGCGCGTTTGGCAGTCTTGAAATGTCCGACACGAGTGCAAAGCCGGATCTGCCGAAAATCGCAGGCAGATAGTCGCCGGCGCTGCGGTCGACCGTCACGGCGAACACTGCCTGTCCATTCGCGCGTGCTTCCATGACGGCCTTGCGGCTGTCTTCGAGGGCAAAGCGACCTTCGTAGTGATCGACGTCATTGGGTTTGCCGTCCGTCAGGATAAGCAGGAGTTTCTTTCTTGCGCCGTCACTTTCCAGTTGGCTGGAGACGTGCCGGATGGCCGCTCCCATGCGCGTGTAATAACCGGGCCTGAGGCTTGCGATGCGGCCGGCAGTCTTGCCCGAGAAACTTTCATCGAAATCCTTGACGGTATCGACACGAACCCAGTTGCGTCGCCTTGACGTGAAGGTCTTGATGGCAAAGCGGTCGCCGCAAGATTGCAGGCCACGGGCCAAGACGTCGAGCGCCTGCATTTCCACGTCGAGAACCCGGCGATTATCGACCCAGGAGTCGGTCGACAGGGAGACATCGACGAGGATCGAAGTCGCAAGTTCGTGGCTGGCGGGACGGGCACACTCATAAATCCGGTCGTCCGGCTGGCCGGTGGCGATGAAGTCGATGCGCGAGCGGATGGCTGCTTCGAGATCGATCTGGTCCCCATCCAATTGAGCCCGCCGCAGCTCGCGCTTCGGGCGCAGCGTCTCGAACTGGCGCCTGACCTTGCGCACGAGCGCGGCATCACTGGCGATCAGTTGGTCCACCCTGTCGGGCGAAGAGCCAATCACCACGCGGCAATGCTCGGCGAGATACTGGTTTTTCCGGAAATCCCATTCCGGATAGGTGAATTCCCCGTCTATCATCGTCGGGTCGACGGCTTCAGGCGAGAGGTCTAGGTCGAAGTGAAATTTGGACTGCGGCCGTTCGCGCGTTTCGCTGAGCGCAAGTTCCTCGAGTTCCTCGGCAGCTGACGGATCATGCTCCTCGCTGTCATCGCTCGGGCGATCGACATTGACCATCTCCGCCATGGCGAGGATCTTTTCGAAGCGATTTAGAATGAAGGGATCGCGCTTGCGGTCGCCCGCATCGCGTTTGCGTGTCGCCTCATGCGATGGCCGCGCGTGTTGGTCATCACCGGCCTGGTCGGACGGAAGGTCATCTCGCTCAAACGGGCTCATCTCGCCGCGGCCGCTGAAATCCGGCCATATCGGCAAAGGCAGCATCGGCAGATAACCGGCCGGGGCAGCGGTTATTCTCGGGCGAACGGCATCGGGAAGGGGATGATGCAAGGGAAAGGTGAGTGCCAGCCGGGCAAACTCCTCGATGCGCTGCTCCGCCTGGGGAAGCGTTCCGCGCCTGCGGCAGCCAAGCAGCGCTTGGGCGAGCCGGCCATAGCGTGCCGCCATTCCTGGAAAATTCTGTATGACTAGGGCGGAGTTTTCGCGGCCCGTTTCGATCCGCCACATGTCAGCGAGAGCCGGATCGACGGGGGATGAAACGGATGGTGCGGTCGCCACATAGGCGGCCAACCAGAAATAGAGATCCCGGTTGAGCGAACGTTCGTCGAAAAGATCGACGGCCGCCGGTAGATGGATCGCCGTCCCGTCCCAACTCGGATGATCCGACCTCTCTTCGCCGAGGCCGATCACTTGTCTCAGCCGCAGCCTGTGCATCGACGTTTTCTGCCTTGCCCTCTGGATTTGCAGGGTGGCGCCCCCGCCGAATGCCCTGAAACAGACGGCAAGCTGCGGCCTGAGTTCGGCCAGGTGAACCGCTGCGTCGTGGTGGCGCGGCCATGAACTGGTATTGCCGACGAGCCGATGCCAGGCGCGCCCCACCGTCTCTTCGAGTTCCAGAAATTCCAGCATGCTTCACCTATCCGATCGAGGCCCTGGCGACCTCGACGAGGGCAGCCTTGACGTCCGGTTCATCTGTCAGCGGCTCGATGATGGCTGCCCGCACTGCCTCGATCGCCGGCAGGCCAGCGTCGATGAGCGAGGCGCAGTAAATCAGCAGGCGGGTCGAGACGCCTTCTTCGAGATCCTGTCCTTTCAGTGTCCGCAGCCGTCGGGCAAGTTCGACCAGCGGTGCGACCTTCGCCTCGGCAAGACCGCTTTCCAGCGACACCGTGGCGATCTCCCGATCGCGCGGCAGGAAATCGAATTCGATCGAGACGAAGCGCTGGCGCGTGCTGGGCTTCAGCGCCTTCATCAGGTTTTGATATCCGGGATTATAGGAGACGACGACCATGAAGCCCGGGCCGGCCTCCAAGACTTCACCGGTCCTTTCAAGCGGAAGAATGCGCCTGTCGTCCGTCAACGGATGAAGAACCACCGTCACATCCTTGCGTGCCTCGACGATTTCATCGAGGTAGCAGATGCCGCCATCCCGGACTGCCTTTGTCAGGGGACCGTCCATCCAGACCGTCTCGCCACCCCTGAGAAGATATCGGCCCGTGAGGTCGGCGGCCGTCAAATCGTCGTGGCAGGAGACTGTCGATAAAGGCAGCCCGAGGCGGGCTGCCATATGTTGCACGAAGCGCGTCTTTCCGCAGCCTGTCGGCCCTTTGAGAAGGATCGGAAGCTGTCGGGTCCAGGCGTGTTCGAAGAGTGCGCATTCGTTCCCCTGAGGTGCGTAGTGCGGTATTTCCACATCCGGATTGAGCGGATGGTTGAAGGCTATCGTCATTGTTATTCTCCAGGAAAAGTGGCCGTCTCATTCAGCGGGCTGGACCGCCGGGTTCGATATGCGCGCCCGTCCTGGGATGAGCAGCGACCAGACGAACATCAAAGCGCTGATGAAGACGAAGATGCCGGAGCCAAGTCTCACCCAATAGAAGAGGGCGAGCTGATCCTGGACTTCCATGTACGACTGGCCGAGAACCCGCTGCAGGTGAACCTGGATGATGCCAGCGAAGGTGAGTGCGAAGGTCATGACCGACATTGCGGTGCACATGATCCAGAAACTTGCGATCGACAGCCACTGGTTATAGGGCGCGCGGCCGCGGATCTGCGGGACGGCATAGGCCATTGCTGCGAGATTGAGCATCACATAGGCACCGAAGAAGGCCAGATGTCCGTGGGCGGCAGTGACCTGCGTGCCGTGGGTGTAATAGTTGACCGATGAGAGCGTGTGCAGGAAACCCCAGACACCGGCACCAAAGAAAGCCATGACCGAGCAACCAAGCGACCAGAGGAGGGCGGCCCTGTTTTCGTGCTTGCGGCCGGCGCGCCAGGTCATGACAAAGGTGAACACGACCATGGTGAAGAAGGGCGCTACCTCAAGCGTCGAGAAAAGCGATCCAATCCACTGCCAGTAACCCGGAGCGCCGATCCAGTAATAATGATGGCCGGTGCCGAGGATCCCGGAAAACAGCGCCAGACCGATAATGACATAGAGCCACTTCTCGACCACTTCCCGGTCGATCCCGTTCAGCTTGATCATCAGGAAGGCAAGGACCGACGCCATGATCAATTCCCAGACGCCTTCGACCCACAGATGGACGACATACCACCAGTACATCTTGTCGAGCGCGAGATTGACGGGATTGTAGAAGGCGAAGAGGAAGAAGATCGCGACCCCCCACAGGCCGAAGAGCAGGATGTTGGTAATGGTCGTCTTGCGTCCCTTGAGCGCGGTCATGGTAACGTTGAAGAGGAACATCAGCGCGACGACCACGATCCCGACCTTGATCGCAAAGGGCTGTTCCAGGAATTCGCGGCCTTCATGAATATGGAAGAGATAACCCACGACGGCGACTGCCGCCGCGATCAGGAAGATCCAGAACTGCGCGATTGCGATCTTGGTGCTGTAGAGCTCGGTTTCGCATTCTTCCGGCAGCAGGAAATAGGTCGTCCCCATGAAGCCCATGAGCAGCCAGACGATCAATGCATTGGTATGGATCATGCGCACGATGTTGAAGGGCAGTTCGACGGATAGCGTGTTGGGCAGCACGTAGATGGTGCCGGCGAGCACGCCGAACAGGAGCTGTGCCATGAACAGGCCGAGCGCTCCGTAGAAATAGAGCATTGCGATGCTCTGGGTCTTATACTTCATTTCTTTACCCTCTCGCTGTCAGCCGGCCTGGTTCGGAGGCCAGTTTTGGGTGTTGGTCTTGCTGACCCATTCGAGGAAATCGGCGAGGTCATCGACCTCCTGGTCTGTAAGATTGAACTGCGGCATCTGCCGTCTGCCTTCGATGCCGGAAGGCTGTGCAGCCATCCACGCGTGAAGCGCCTCGCGGGCACTCGCCGGGTCCTTGTCCCCGCCCCAGCGGATCCAGACATTCGAGAGTTCCGGTGCGAAATAAGCGCCTTCGCCATCAAGTGTGTGGCAGTTGATGCAGGAGTTCTTTTCCCAGATGTGTTTTCCGCGGGCGACGCTTTCCGTCAGGGTGGCCTCATTGGTGGACACCGTGCGGATGTAATAGTGACTGTGGGCCGTAAGGCCCACGAATATGGCGAAGAAGAATGCCGACCCGCCGTAGAACACGTTTCGGGCCGCAGTTTTTGTCAGGCGTTCAGCCATCGATCATCCTTTCATGTCAGTGGCGATGTCGCCGCGACGTCGGAATTCGAGCCGGCGGGGCAGCTCGCTGGAACGGAATGGCGGAATTCGACCGCAAGCTCTTTGCTCATTCGCAAGCAAGACGACGAATATACGAGGCCCCTATGCGCAGTGAGGCATGCAAGCGACGGCGCAAGCCATGTGCGGCTTGCGGCCAGGCTGGGACCAATCGAGAGTAAGCCTAACGTCAAACAGACAATTGCAAGGCGGCGCGTGTGACCGCGATCAGCAGCACGAATGCTGCCCAGGACCATAAGGCTGCGGTCAAAGATGTCCCGGCTCCGCGAAGCCCGAGAAAATCCAGAACGACAAGCCGAACTTTGATGACGGCAATCGTTGCGATCGCCACAGCGACCAAAGCCGGCGGCACCCCGCTCGGCGGGGCGCGCGTCAAGATGATCATGCAGCCCGTCAGAGCAAGGAGGAGCAGCAAGGCACGCGAGCAATTCGGACGATCGGAATGTGTCATAGCAAGTAGACCACCGGAAACATGACGAGCCAGACGATGTCGATCACATGCCAGAGCGTAGTGATCAGGTGGACATTTTCGCTTGTCGGAAAGACTGCGACTAGCACGAGGATGATCGAACCGAATGCTACATGCATCAGATGAAATCCGGTGATGAGAAGATAAAGTTGCGAGAACGGATCGCCGGCAAGAAGCGAAGAACCTTCGAACACATATTCGCTACATTTCAGCCCGACAAAGACGAGCCCGCCCAGGGCCGCAACAAGCAGCATCAAGCGCCGGCGAGGAATGGCCTTTTGCTCGGCGGCCTTGGCGGCAAACCAGCCGCTTGTCAGAAGAACGACCGTATTGATGACCGGCAGGACGTGAGGAAGCCTCGCCTTGCCGGCCGCGAATATTTCCGGATGCAACACAGAAGCGATGACAAATGCCGTCAGCAGCGCCCCGAAGGCTACCAACTCGCTCCCGGCAAGAATCCATATCAGGAGATCGCCACTATCGGTATCGCGCGGCTTGTCGCTTGAGATTATCGAGGTCATGCCCCGCTGTTTATGACGGGGTTGCGTACCCGTCTTTGTGAAACCGCAAACAGCCGTACGCCCCGTTCGGATGGTCTGCTCGCCCAGCGGGAGGTCTTTGATCGATCTCAAAGAAGCGGTCGTTGCGGCTGGCTATGCTGCGCTCGTAAAGGAGACCTTATGAGCGACGCGCAAATCGGACTTTCGATCGCAACACCTGTCATCGTGATCTTCGCGATCACGCTTTACCGCATGGGTGTGCTGCAACGGACAGGTGTGCTGACGGCGGTCATCGCTGCCATCGCTATTGCCGCAAGCCTTTTCCTCCAGAGGTGAGCGATGAACGGCCCTACATCAGCGTTCGACGAACTCGAAGCCCGCTACGGTGAGCTCCTGTCCTGGTGCGCTCTCCTTGAGGCGATCGCCGATTTTCAGCCGTGTCGTGTCAATGAGCGGCTCTGCGGAACAGTCGCCGACGGGCTTGTTCCCCTGCTTCTGACCAGTCATCGGCTGGAGGAGCAAATCCTTTCGATTTGGCTGGGTACGATCATGAGCGGCGGCGAACGATCTGAGATGGAGGATCGCCTCAAGGCTGGTCGACTGGTCGATCTCGATGCGGCGCAAGATGTGGTCGAGGTGCTCCAGGCGCTGCAAGTTGGCCGCTGCCTGCTGTCCCTGGACGCCGTCAGCCACCTGCTCAGATCATTTTTCTGCGCTTTGCGTCGGCATATCGCTGCGCAGCGTCGAATCTTCAGGGGAATAGATGAGGTAACCAGGGCCGAACTCGGCGCGGCTTAATCAGGCAATGCCTATGGTCCGGTCGGCGGCTGACCGCCAGACCGCCTTCGAGATGGAAAGGTTCATCCGTCGTTGCTTGGACGTAGGCATCCGCTCAGCAATATCTGACATTGGCAGGTTTTTCGCAGCCCAAGCTACCGGCACCTCCTTAATAGGCGCCGCTTAAGGTGTTACGCAGACCTAGAGAGATGCTCCGGGCTGCGTCGAATCGAACTGCGATATCGGGATCGAACTGTGGATCTCGGCCGTGCCGTCAGGCTGCGGTGTCACTGCTAGCCCGTGTCCATGGAGATGGAGCATGCATGACGCGGTTTTGTACCGATCCGGCGAAGTTAGAAATGCCGGCTACGACGAGCAAAAATATCTGGTCATGAAATGGTGCCTGGTCTGCAGGTGGGGCGCATGGCGCCGCCACCTGTGAGGGCCAGCGTTATTGCGTGACCGGCACGATCTGCGCGAGATCGGCATCAAGGCGCTTGCGCACCATGTTCGGGAGCTTGGCGGTCTTGATGGCTTCGAGGTTGGTCGGGCTGTCGCCGACCTGGATCAGCGCCACCATACCCATGCCCGCATGCGGCGTGCATTTGACGACATAGGCGCCAGGGACGTCGAATTTGGCCTGGTATTGCTCGCTCGGCTTGGACTTGAACTCTGCAACGCCATCCGGAATAAGGCCCTTGTAGGTTTCGACGTTATGGCTTTTATCGGTGGGTACGAAGGTAACGGTGTCGCCGGGAGCGATCTTGACAAATCCCGGTTCGAAGACCATCGCGCCATCAGCACCCTTGTTCAGCATCTGGATCTGATGGTCGGCGGCCATGAGCGGCGCTGCCGATGCCATCAGAACTGCTGTGGCAGCGATCAGTCCAAATTTCAGACGCATTTCATTTCTCCTATCGTTCGGGGCCGGTCTTGGCCTCGGCTCCGGTTTTAGGACATGCATGCAACTCGCTCTTTGACGCTCGTCAAATTGGCAGTGGCAATTCTGGTGAAGGACAGCTCTCCGGTCCGGTTTCGAGGATGCTGAGGGAACAGCGCGGGGGGCCTCGACCTCATGGGCGGTCAGCGATCACGACGTCTTCCCAACTGCCGGAAGGCTGGCCCACAGAGGTTGCGGAGCTTAGGCAGGCAATCTGATGGCTGGATTTATGGAGAAGGCTCGAGAGGCCCCTCACCGGGCGTCGATGAGGGCGCGCACTTTTACAGCGAGCTCGCGCGCGGTGTAGGGTTTACGAAGCCACTGAGCGCCAGCGATGACATCATTTGCCGCCAGGGCTGGTTCGGAATATCCCGACGTGAAGAGCACGGCGAGGTCAGGCCATTCGACGCGAGCCGCCCTTGCCAACTCGTCACCTGTCATACCGCCCGGCATGACGATGTCGGTGAACAAAAGGGCGATGTCGGGATTTTCTTTAAGCAATTCAAGGGCGCGCCGTCCATTGTCGGCTTCGAGCACCGAATATCCCATCCCGGCCAATCTTGCGACAGCGACCCTGCGGACGCGGGAATCATCCTCGACCACGAGAATGCGTTCGTCGCCGCGCGGCAACGCTGCTTCGACCTTTTCACCGACAATCGCTTCGTCTCTGGCGCTGGTGCTCGAAAGCGCCGGCAGGTAAATGCGGATCGTCGTGCCGCGGCCGACCTCGCTATAGATCTGCAGATGACCGCCCGATTGTTTGACGAAGCCGTAGACCATGCTGAGGCCCAATCCGGTTCCAGAACCGACCTCCTTGGTGGTGAAGAACGGCTCGATCGCGCGCTTCTTGACCTCCTCGCTCATGCCCTCACCGGTATCGCTCATCGATACGAGGACGAAATTGCCGCTGCGGACTTCCGGGTACATTTTGGCGTAATCCGCATCGAGCCGCACGCATGAGACCTCGGTGGTCAAGGTACCGCCCTTCGGCATGGCATCGCGCGCGTTCAGAGCGATGTTGAGGATTGCGTTCTGCAATTGGGAACTATCAACCAGCACGTGGAAATCGGATCCCGACAGCACGGTCGACAATTTGATGTTTTCGCCGAGCGTCCTTCGCAGGAGGTCTGAAAAGCCGGTGACGAGCTGGCCGAGATCGGCCTGCTTCGGGTTCAGCGGCTGCCGTCTTCCGAAGGCCAGCAACTGTCCCGTGAGCTTTGCCCCGTCGGTCGCGGCGTCCTGCGCCTCCCGCAACATGTCGCGCAGCGGGCCTGCCGGAAGCTTGTCCTCGATCATCTCCAGATTGCCGCTGATCACGGTCAGCAGATTGTTGAAGTCGTGCGCCAGGCCGCCGGTAAGCTGGCCCACGGCCTCCATCTTCTGAGCCTGGCGAAGGTCTTCCTCGATCTTAAACCTGCTGGTTAGATCGCGAACGAAGCCGGTAAATATCCGTTGGCCGTTGGCTGTGGCCTCGCCGACATGCAGTTCCATCGGGAACTGGGTGCCATCAGCGCGCTGCCCGGTTACCACGCGACCATAACCTATGATCCGCTTTTCGCCTGTCTGCAGGTAATGGTCGATATATCCGTCATGGGCCGCACGATAAGGTTCGGGCATCAGCTTCTTGACGTTCTGGCCGCAGATTTCTTCAGATTTGAAGCCAAAGAGGGCCTCGGCGGCCTTGCTGAACGACATAACATACCCGTTCTGATCGATGACGACCATCGCATCGGGGACTGTATCGAGGATCGAAGACAGGTGCGCTTCGCGCGCTCGCACGGCTTCTTCGGCCTTGCGTAGGGCGCTGATGTCACTGTTTGCTTCGATGATCATGGGATCGCCGTCGGGAAGATTGACGAGCACGCAGCGGGTTGCGACGTATATGTCGTGGCCGTTCTTGTGACGATGAATGACCTCGCCCTGCCAGAAGCCCCGCGTTGTCAAATGCGAGCGTATGGCCTCCATCGGTTCAGGGAAACGCGTATCGAGCAAAGCGTATACGGTCTCGCCCACGGCTTCCTCACGGGTCCAGCCGTACATGTTCTCGCTGCCGATCGACCAATGAGTGATCGTGCCTTCGAGCCGGTGCACGATGATGTCGGCCCCGTCGAGGACATGCACCAGAGCGTCCAGTTCCTGGGGCGATACGGTGCGCGGCGAGATCAGACGGTGAGGCATAAGCATTGGTTCCGCAATCAGTGGACGCTACCCCTATGGCAGGTTCCGTCCGAAAAATCATCCACATTGCCCGACAACTGCGCGAGGCGGGCAAGATTGACGATGCGCAGATTGTGCCGTCCGCACGGGACAACGATCTTCCTCTGGGCGAGCTTGCTGATTGAGCGCGAAACGGTCTCGATGGTCAAGCCGAGGTAGTCGGCGATGTCCTGACGGCTCATTGGCACCTCGAGCAGCCCCTGACGGAGCGATTCGCGGTCACGGGTCGCAAGCTTCATGAGAAATGTGCAAAGGCGTTCTTCGGCATTTTTCCTGGACAGGAGCACCAGTTGGTCATGAGCCGACGCGGTCTCCCTGCAGAGGAGGCTGATATAGGCCGGCCGCAAAAGCTCGGAACGCTCAACCTCCTCCTGGAACTGCTTGCGCGATAGGCGGCGGATCTTGCAATCCGTCACTGCTTCGGCGGTAAACAGGAAATCGCCTTGCAGGAAGGAGCCGACGACGTCGCCGGCGAAGTGAAACGCGGTGATGACCCGACGCCCGTCGCCGATGATGCGATGAAGACGCACGACGCCTTCGGTGATCTGGAACAGATGCCGTGCAGCATCTCCCTCCCAACAAATGGCCTTTCCTGCCTCGACCGTTTCGGTCGCCGACATCTGGAAAAGCGGCGACAGCGAATTACCCTGAACTGCCTTTGTACCAACGACGTTCTCAAATGCCTGATGGCCCTGCATCAACATCTCAATGATCCCCGTGCCCTGATTGCGTGATCGAATGGGGGCAATAGAAAGCCGTTTGGTCACAGCGGAATGAGCGGACGGTGCCAAAGGGTAAGACTTTGTAACAGTCTGTAACAACGGCCAAAGCTGCGCCCTCGTTGACCTGGATCAAGGAACGGGCGGGGTCTCCATGACAGTCGTTCCTCAACGTACGAGAAAGGCGGCCGCCCTGTGGTCGTCTGCGCACTGGGGACGTCATCATGAACTATACTACGGAAACCATGGTGGTCGCCGTGGGAGCATTCCTGGCATTGCTTGGCGCTGCTTTCGCCCACGACCATCTATTTTCAGTCCATATGGGAATACTGAGCTTCTGCCTTTTCGCCGGAACGTTGCTTCTCGTCAGAAGGGTGGATTTCTCGCCGGCGGGCCGGCTGCCGAAAGCCGATCCATCCGGCTATTTCGACGAGGTGATCCGTTACGGCTTGATCGCCACCGTGTTCTGGGGTGTTGTCGGCTTCCTCGTTGGCGTTGTCATCGCGGCTCAACTGGCCTTCCCGGACCTCAACCTTGCACCCTATCTGAATTTCGGCAGGCTACGGCCTGTCCACACCTCGGCCGTCATTTTCGCCTTCGGCGGCAATGCGCTTATTATGACGTCCTTCTACGTCGTCCAGCGTACCTGTCACGCTCGCCTGTTCGGCGGCAGCCTCGCCTGGTTCGTCTTCTGGGGCTACCAGCTCTTCATCATCATGGCCGCGACCGGCTATGTCCTCGGCATCACCCAGGCGCGCGAATATGCAGAGCCCGAATGGTATGTCGACCTGTGGCTGACGATCGTCTGGGTTGCCTATCTCGCCGTCTTCCTCGGCACCATCCTGAAGCGCAAGGAGCCGCATATCTATGTGGCGAACTGGTTCTATCTCGGCTTCATCGTGACGATTGCGATGCTGCACGTCGTCAACAATCTTGCGGTGCCGGCCTCATTCCTCGGCTCGAAAAGCTATTCGCTGTTTTCGGGCGTTCAGGACGCGCTGACGCAATGGTGGTACGGCCACAACGCCGTCGGCTTCTTCCTGACCGCCGGTTTTCTCGGGATGATGTATTATTTCGTGCCCAAGCAGGCGAATCGGCCCATCTATTCCTACCGGCTGTCGATCATCCACTTCTGGGCGCTGATCTTCATGTATATCTGGGCCGGTCCCCATCACCTGCACTATACCGCGCTGCCCGACTGGGCGCAGACCCTCGGCATGGTTTTTTCGGTCATGCTCTGGATGCCGTCTTGGGGCGGCATGATCAACGGCCTGATGACGCTGTCAGGCGCCTGGGACAAGATCCGCACCGATCCCATCATCCGCATGATGATCGTCGCCATCGCCTTTTACGGCATGTCGACCTTCGAAGGCCCAATGATGTCGGTCAAGACCGTGAACTCGCTCAGCCATTATACCGAATGGACCATCGGTCACGTGCATTCGGGCGCTCTCGGCTGGGTCGGCATGATCACCTTCGGCGCGATCTACTACATGACGCCGAAGCTGTGGGGCCGCGAACGGCTCTACAGCCTGCGCATGGTCAACTGGCATTTCTGGCTCGCAACGCTCGGTATCGTCGTCTATGCGGCGGTCCTGTGGGTCGCCGGCATCCAGCAGGGCCTAATGTGGCGTGAATACAATTCCCAGGGCTTCCTCGTCTATTCGTTCGCCGAAACCGTGGCTGCGATGTTCCCCTACTACGTCCTGCGCACGCTTGGCGGCGGTCTCTATCTGGCCGGCGGTCTCGTGATGGTCTGGAACGTCTTCATGACCATCCGTGGCCATCTGCGCGACGAAGCCGAAATCCCTACTGCCTATGTGCCGCAGGCACAGGCTGCCGAGTGAGGTGACACATGGCATCAATCCTGGACAAGCATCAGATCCTTGAGAAAAACGCGACGCTTCTTCTGGTCGGCTCGCTCCTGGTGGTCAGCATCGGCGGCATCGTCGAAATTGCCCCGCTGTTCTACCTGCAGAACACGATCGAGAAGGTGGAGGGAATGCGTCCCTATACGCCCCTCGAGCTGGCAGGCCGCAACATCTACATCCGCGAAGGCTGCTATCTCTGCCACAGCCAGATGATCAGGCCCTTCCGAGACGAGGTGGAGCGCTACGGTCATTATTCGCTTGCTGCCGAATCCATGTACGACCATCCCTTCCAGTGGGGATCGAAGCGCACGGGTCCGGATCTGGCGCGCGTGGGCGGCCGTTACTCCAACGAGTGGCATGTCCAGCACCTGTCGAACCCGAGGGCCGTCGTGCCGGAGTCGATCATGCCGAGCTACGCCTTCCTCAAGGAGCAGGAGGTTACGGTCAAGGACGTCGGCATGGACCTCAAGGCGAATGTGGATGTGGGCGTGCCCTATAGCGACGACATGATCGCCAATGCGGAGGCGGACATGAAGGTTCAGGCCGACCCGAACGCCGATACGACCGCGCTTCTCGAGCGATATCCCAAGGCCAAGATCGGCGATTTCGACGGCGATCCCAAGAAGCTCACCGAGATGGACGCCCTTGTGGCCTATCTGCAGATGCTCGGCACGCTGGTCGATTTTTCGACCTATGACGACGCCACTGGCTACCGATGAGGTGAAAAATGGAAACCTACACCGCAATGCGGCACTTCGCCGATAGCTGGGGTCTCCTGGCAATGACGGCCTTCTTCGTCGGAGCGATCATTTTCACCCTCCGCCCTGGCAGCAAGCAGGCTGCCAAGGATGCCGCCAACATTCCTCTGAAGGATGATTGAGATGTCGGAAAAACATATCGATGAAATCAGCGGCGTCGAGACGACCGGCCATGAATGGGACGGCATCCGTGAACTGAACAATCCCATGCCCCGGTGGTGGGTCTGGACCTTCTACGCGACGATCCTGTGGGCGATCGGCTATGCCATCGCCTATCCGGCCATACCGATGATCACATCGGCCACGAAAGGCTATCTCGGCTTTTCCAGCCGTGCCGAACTGCAGCAGGACCTTGACCTTGCAAAGGCGTCGCAGGTGAAGTTCCAGGACATGATCGCTGCCAAGACCGTGCAGGAAATCGACGCCGATCCGGCGCTTCGCGAATTCGCGATCGCCGGCGGTGCCTCCGCCTTCAAGGTCAACTGCGCGCCGTGCCACGGTTCCGGCGCGAGCGGCGGACCCGGCTTTCCCAACCTCAACGACGACGACTGGCTTTGGGGCGGTGATCTCGATTCCATTCAGACGACGATCGCCCACGGCATCCGTTTCGACAATGACGCCGACACACATGTCTCGGAAATGCCGGCCTTCGCCGACATGCTCGACAAGGATCAGATCCGGCAGGTTGCTGCCTATGTCTGGAGCCTGACGAACAAGCCATCGGACGAGGCCCTCGCGGAAGCCGGCAAGCAGGTATTCCTCGACAATTGCGCGGCTTGTCACGGCGAGGATGCCAAGGGCAAGCTAGAGATGGGCGCACCGAACCTTGCCGATGCCATCTGGCTGAAGGGCAGGGGTGAGGAGGCGATCGTCCAGCAGGTAACAGCTCCAAAGCATGGCGTCATGCCGGGCTGGTCGGTGCGCCTCGGTAATACGACCGTCAAGGAACTCACCGTCTTCGTCCACGCGCTCGGCGGCGGCCAATGAGGGAACAGTACGATGACGAACCATGATCATAATGCGCTCCTTGAGCTCTATGGCACCCCGCGCGCAGTGATCCGCTCGCGTGTGTCGATACGTGCAAGGTCTGCCCCGCCTGCTTGCGAGCAGGAAGACCCGGCAAGGATCGGCAGTTCGATTATAAGTTTGATCTGCCTCAAAGATCACAATCCGACCAGCCGCTAGATCTGTAGGCGAGGACGTCCCAGCGGCTTCTCCCCGTTGTCCTCCACGGCCGTGCCCCCTCTCCCGGGCGCGGCCTTTTCGATTGGTCAAAGGCAAGGAAACGATCGGGCGCAAATGCCTATGCCTGTCGGTTGCCCGGCTCTTCAGGGCTGCACCTCCTGCCCGGGCAAGGCCTCCTCCGCGCAAACCGCGTTCTTGACATGAATCAAGGATCACGCGCCGGAAACAGAGGAGAAGGGCAGTCACAAACCGGAACAGGCCCATGAATCTCTACACAGCACCCGATCCCAAATCAGTGGAACGCGTCAATGCGGAGCCGGTCAACGCCCGTCGAAACCGTCAGCCGCTCTATGCGGCGCGCAAGAAAGTCTTCCCCAAACGGGTCGAAGGGCGCTTTCGCCGGTTCAAGTGGATCGTGATGCTGATCACGCTTGCGATCTACTATCTTGCACCCTGGATCCGCTGGGATCGCGGTCCTTTTGCGCCCGACCAGGCGATCCTGGTCGACCTGTCTTCCCGCCGCTTCTTTTTCTTCTTCATCGAGATCTGGCCGCAGGAATTCTACTACGTCGCCGGATTGCTAGTCATGGCAGGTTTCGGGCTGTTTCTGGTCACATCGGCCGTCGGCCGCGCCTGGTGCGGTTACGCCTGTCCGCAGACGGTGTGGGTTGATCTCTTTCTCGTCGTCGAGCGCGCCATCGAAGGCGACCGCAACGCCAGAATGAAACTCGACGCCGGAGCATGGACGTTCGACAAGCTGCGCAAGCGCCTGCTCAAGCATGCGATCTGGCTTGTCATCGGCGTCCTGACCGGCGGCGCATGGGTGTTCTACTTCGCGGACGCGCCGACCCTCGTCAAAGGACTTTTCACGGGGCAGGCTCCGGCTGTGGCCTATGCGACGGTCGCCATTCTGACGGCCACCACCTATGTCCTCGGCGGACTGCTGCGTGAACAAGTCTGCACCTATATGTGCCCCTGGCCGCGCATCCAGGGCGCCATGCTCGATGAAAACTCGCTGGTCGTGACCTATAACGACTGGCGCGGGGAGCAACGCTCGCGTCATGCCAAGAAGACGCAAGCGGAGGGGCAGGCCGTCGGCGATTGTGTCGATTGCAATGCCTGTGTTGCGGTTTGTCCGATGGGAATCGATATCCGCGACGGGCAGCAGATGGAGTGCATCACCTGTGCGCTCTGTATCGACGCCTGCGATAACGTCATGGACAGGATCGGCAAACCGCGCGGTCTGATCGCCTATGCGACACTCAGCGAATATGCCAGCAATATGAATATTGCCACCGACGGAGGCAAGGCGCCCGTCCAGCCGGCGCGCGTCAGAAAGCCGGACGGCTCGTTTGTCGACGGCATTCGCCACTTCAACTGGCGCATCATTTTCCGACCCCGTGTCGTCTTCTATGCCGCCGTCTGGGCCTGCATCGGCGTTGCCATGCTCGTGCATCTATCAATGCGCGAACGGTTGGAGCTCAATGTCGTGCATGACCGCAATCCGCAATATGTGCTGGAAAGCAACGGATCGATCCGCAACGGCTACACGCTGCGCGTTCTCAACATGGTTCCCTCGCCGCGCACGATCGAACTGACCCTGTCGGGCATTGATGGCGCGACGATGCGGATTCCAGAGCTCGGCAAGCAGGAAGGACGTCGGTTCATGATCGATGCCGCCCCCGACGCAGCGACGACGCTCAAGGTGTTCATCACCCGCAAGCCGACCGGCGACGCCGTCAACGAATTCCTCTTTTCGATTGAAGATGCCGGCCATGCCGACCGCGCGACCTATCGGGCCGCGTTCAACGCCCCAGGAGATGTGAGATGAGCACTCGCACGCAAGGATTTACCGGCATGCATATGTTGCTGACCACCTGTGCCTTCTTCGGTGTGATTATCGCTGTCAACTTTACGATGGCCTGGTATGCCTCGTCGAGCTGGAGCGGGCTCGTTGTCGAAAACACCTATGTCGCCAGCCAGGAGTTCAATGGGAGGGCTGCCGCCATGAAGGCGATGGCCGCTTCGGGGATTGCAGGCAAACTTTCGCTGACGAGCGACGAAATCCACTACGATATCCGCAACAAGGATGGCTCGCCGGCTGTTGTCGACGACGTCGTGGCGAACTTCAAAAGGCCAGTCGGTGATCACGAGGACTTTCACGTTGGTCTGACCAAACTCTCAGAAGGACGGTTTAAGGCGGATCGTGCGGTCGCGACAGGCGACTGGATCGTCGAGGTGACTTCGCGCCGTGGCGGCGAAATCATCATGCATGAGGCCGTGCGCATCGACACTGCGGAGTTTGCCCAATGACCTGCTGCACCGTGAATGCGGAGGGTGTCCTTGCAATGAGCACGACCTCCTTCAGCGCCGAGGAGATCGGGCTTGCCAGCCACGCGCTCGGCGGCGGTCTTCGCCAGCTCGATCTCAGCGTGCCCGACGTCCATTGCGGCGCCTGCATATCGACAATCGAGCGGGCCCTGTTGGCTCTACCCTACGTGCGAAAAGCCAGGGTGAACCTCAGCGCGAGGCGCGTAAGTTGCGTTTATGCCGAGGAGGTGGACAATAAAGCGGTCGATCCTACCGGTATTACCGCGGCCGTCAGTGCGACTGGCTACAGGGTTCATCTCTTTGCCCCACTTGCGCCGGAAAGCGACAAGACACGGAACCAGCTTCTTCTTGCGGTCGGGGTTGCCGGGTTTGCCGCAGCAAACATCATGCTGCTGTCGGTATCCGTCTGGTCCGGTGCGGATGCTGCCACTCGCGACATGTTCCATTGGATATCGGCAATGATCGCGGCCCCGGCGCTCGTCTATTCCGGCCGCTTTTTCTTCCGATCGGCCTGGAACGCGTTGAAGCGCGGACGCACGAACATGGATGTGCCGATCTCACTTGCCGTGACGCTCTCCTATGTCGTTTCGCTGTGGGAGACGATGCATCATGGTGAGCATGCCTGGTTTGACGCGACCGTATCGCTGCTGTTCTTCCTGCTGATCGGACGGACCCTCGACCATATCATGCGCGAGAAAGCGCGTGCGGCGATCAACGGACTGGCGCGGCTTGCCCCGCGTGGCGCGCTGGTGGTGGCTGTCGACGGATCGAGACGTTACGTGGCGGTCGAGGAGATCGCTATCGGCGACGAGATTGCCGTGGCAGCCGGTGACCGCATCCCGGTCGACGGTATCGTCGCCAGCGGTGCGAGCGATCTCGATCTGTCGATCGTCACAGGCGAAAGCAGCCCGGTGGCCGTGAAGCCCGGCGCGCAAATCCATTCCGGCGCAATGAACCTGACCGGCTCACTGACCGTGCGCGCCACCAAGCTCGCCCGCAACTCGCTGCTTGCCGAGATTATCGGCCTCATGGAGGCCGCCGAAGGCGGGCGGGCGCGTTACCGGCGGATCGCCGACAGGGCGGCAGCGCTCTATTCGCCCGCCGTGCACCTGCTCGCGCTGGTGTCGTTTCTAGGCTGGGGGATCATCGGCGGAGACTGGAAGCAGGCGATGCTCGTCGGCGTTGCCGTACTCATCATCACATGCCCATGTGCTCTCGGGCTGGCTGTCCCGGTTGTGCAGGTCGTTGCAGCCGGCGAGCTCTTTCGCCGCGGCGTCATGGTCAAGGACGGTTCGGCGCTTGAGCGGCTCGCCGAGGTCGATACCGTCGCCTTCGACAAGACGGGAACGCTGACGCTCGGGCGACCGAGACTCGTGCGGACCGAGACAGACAACGCCAGGACTATCGCGATCGCCGCGGGACTTGCCCAGCACTCCCGGCATCCGCTCTCGCTCTCGCTTGCCCGCCAGGCTGATGTGGCGGAGCGATTCGAGCACGCGGTCGAGATCGCAGGCGGCGGTCTCGAAACCGCGCGTGAGGATGTCGTCTATAGACTCGGAAACGCGTCTTTCGCCTGCGGAGAGGCCGAGATCGCGACATCCGACAGTCCGCTTTCCGAAGTCGTGCTTTCAGCAAACGGGGTGGCGCTGGCGCGCTTCTTCTTCGATGACACGCTTCGTGCGGGGGCAGGCGAGGCGGTCGCCGATCTGGAAGCGGCCGGTTTCCAGACGCTGATTTTTTCGGGAGACCGTCGATCCGTCGTCGAAAGAACGGCACGCAGCCTCGGCGTCGATCGCGCTCTTGGCGCGCTGAACCCGAAGCAGAAGGTGGAGGCTTGTGAGGCCCTGCGGGAGAAGGGACGGCGCGTGCTGATGGTCGGCGACGGCATAAATGACGCGCCGGCGCTGGCCGCAGCTCATGTCTCGATGGCGCCGTCCAGCGCTTCCGATATCGGACGTCAGGCGGCCGACCTCGTCTTCTTCAACGAGCGGCTCAACGCAGTGCCCGACGCCATCCGGATTGCCCGGCGCTCGGCTGCGCTTATCCGGCAAAATTTTGCGCTCGCGATCGGTTACAACATCCTGGCCGTGCCGATTGCGATCGCAGGCCTTGCGACGCCTTTGATTGCTGCCGTCGCGATGTCGACGTCCTCGATCATCGTGGTCACCAATGCCCTGCGTCTCAACGCCTTTGGAGCGCGAAGCGCGCCTCGGCCAGCTTTGCAGAGCCCGATCCGCGAAAGGGAGGTAGAAGTCGCATGAACATGCTCATCTACCTGATCCCGATTGCGCTCTTCATGGGCGGCCTTGGACTGGCGGCGTTCCTCTGGTCCTTGAAAAGCGGTCAGTATGACGATCTGGAGGGCGCCTCCTGGCGGGTGATTGCCGACGATGATTCCGATCCGACAGCTAAGTGATCGCGTCAGCCGGGAAGAACCGATACTCTTCAACAACGAACGACTTTTACAGTCAGACCTGTTTTGCGGGCTGAGCGAGGAGACTGGTCGCCCTTGCGCGCCGGCGCACCTATGTATTGGGCGAAGAAATCCTCGCGGAAGGTGAGCCTGGTATCCACGTCGTCTATGTCGCAAGCGCTGTGGTCAGGCTGACGCGAACGGAATCGAGCGGGCGTGATACGGATATCCGCGTCTGCGAACCGGGCGACTTCATCGCCGAATATTCGATCGCACTCGGCGGCAATTACGCGCATGGCGCCTGTGCCGGCGCCTCGAGCGAGCTCGTGCATTTCAAAGCTGCGGCGCTGCGTGCACTTGCCGATAAATGCCCTCAGCTCCAGCGTAACCTGCTAACGATATCGGCCCGCCACCTTCTTGAAGCGTTCGACGGCATTGCCGGCGATCGCTTGCACACGGCAGCCCATCGCGTGGCAATTTTCCTGTTGCGCCAGTGCCCGGAGGCGACTTTTCAGGCGACATTCCACCTTCCCTACAAGAAGCAGATTCTGCCTGGAAAACTCGGGCTCGGACCGGAGGCCCTATCACGGGCATTTGCCGCTCTCGCGCGGTGCGGGGTCGACGTCAAAGGTCGAACGGTCCGCATCGCAAACGTCGCTCTGCTGCGCCAGGTCTGCTAGCGGCGGTCGCGCCCGAAGCCAAACTGTCGGACGCTATCGTGAAGAAGTCCGCCAGGCGAGCCAATCAACACAAGGTTTCTTTGGGAACTATTGCATAAGACGCTGAGAGCGGTGGCGCTCGCCGAATTCCTGCGCTATCTGATTGGAAGATCGAAAGCGAGCTCAACGAGGACAATGGAACCGGACCGTATTCTGGTGGTCGATGATGACGCGCGGATCAGGCAGATGCTGGTGCGTTACTTCGAAGACAACGGATTTAGGGTGAACGCGGTCGCAAACGGCGCGGCGATGCGTTCCGAACTCGCCAAAGGCTCTTTCGCTGCAATTTTTCTCGATCTGGTGCTCCCGAACGGCGAGAACGGCCTTGAATTGCTGCGGGAGCTTCGCAGCACGTCTGACGTGCCGGTTCTCATGCTGACCGGTCAGGACGATGTCACGGACAAGGTCGTCGGCCTCGAGGTCGGCGCCGATGACTATATCGCCAAGCCATTTCATCTGAGGGAACTGCTGGCTCGTCTCAGAACCATCCTGCGGCGCCGCATGTCCTCTGATGCGACCCGCCAGGTCAATGGAGAGGACGAGACGCTTGCCTTCGAAGGCTGGTCTCTCGATGTGTCGCGAAGGCGGCTGACCTCACCCCAGGGGAGCGACGTTGCCTTGACGACGGGCGAGTTCGACATGTTGCTCGTTTTCGTGCGCAATCCCGGCCGGGTTCTTTCGCGCGAAACCCTCATGGATCTCACGAGAAACCGCAATCTCGAAGCCTTCGATCGCGCAATCGATGCCCAGATCGTCCGTTTGCGCAAGAAGATCGAGGATGATCCGAAGAGCCCGGATCTCATCCAGTCGGTGCGAGGCGTCGGTTATGTCTTCACCGGTCGACTGGGACGAACATCGAGATAATTGATCCTCGTCAATGTCCGGTCCGCTGCTCCGGCTATGTGTTGAGCCACTATGGCTGCAACAATGACGATCTGGATTCTTTTCGCGGTAATGACGACCGCAGCGACTGCCATCCTGCTTCATCCGCTCTCGACGGGCGGCCGGAAGGCGGCAAGCGCCAAAGCGGATGCCGGCAGGGTCTACCGCGCCCAGCTTTTTGAACTAGACGAGGATATCGCCTCCGGACGCATCGCGCCGGGCGAGTACGAGTTGGCAAGAGCGGAAACGGCGCGACGCCTGTTCAAGGCCGCCGATGACAGCCGGCCGGCGCAGAGCCCGCAACGGGCCGGCAGATGGCTGAAACACGCGATCGCCGCGTTCCTGCCCTTGCTCAGCATCACTCTTTACGTCTCTCTCGGTTCTCCGGATCTCCCCTCGCGTCCCTTAGCGGCAAGGCTCGCGGAGCCTGGCCAGGATCTCGCAATTCTCGTCAAGAAGATGGAGGATCATCTGGCTGGCCATCCCGAGGACGGTCGGGGATGGGATGTCATCGCCCCCGTTTACCTCAAGATGGGCAGGATTGATGATGCAGCGAAGGCGTATCGAAAGGCACTTCGCCTGGACGGGACCAATGTTCATCGCCTGGAGGGGCTGTCGGAAACGCTCATGGCCACCTCAAATGGCCAAGTATCCGGGGAAGCGTTCGATGAACTCATGCAGATCCTCTCCCTGGAGCCGAACAACCCGCGGGCGCGTTTCTACATTGCGCTGAGCCTGGAGCAGGCGGGCAAGTCGGATGAGGCTCGTGGCGCCTTCGAGGAATTGGCGAAGCAATCTCC
>NZ_SLZK01000013.1 GCF_004341105.1 Rhizobium sp. BK418
TCGCGGCGAAGGGTGCGAGCGATCTCCGCCTGACTGATCTTCTTCTCATACATCCGCGCAATGACGCGACGTTCGTCCATACTCAACTGCACAAATGAGCGGGCCATTCCATCCTCCTGAAATCATGGCCATTATTGTCTTCGTTGCATTTGAAATTGGAATCTGCCCCCCTTACATACGCAGATCGCATAATCTATGTTATGGAACTGAAATACGCGCCTGAAGAATCCTAAACAAACTATTGATCTGTCTGCATTTCTGGCTGTATCTGCTGCCGCCTCACCGGCTGCTGCGCCGAGATTGCGACGCCAGCCCGGTTGCGGCACCTGCGCGATATCGAAAATCTCGAAGATGCTGTTGCCGCAGGCGAATGACTGACGCGCCGACCGCAACTGCGACTTCCATACCTGTTTTGGCAAAATTTCGGGAAATACGAGGCTGTCAGCATCCGCCGCCGCCATCACAACCTATTCGAACCATCCGCTTGCGTTACGGCTTTCCCGCCGCCCGAATGGATGGCATTATCGCCGAGCATCCTGCAATCATCGAGGCGATTGCACCAAGAGATGTCGCTGCAGCCGATCAGGCCGCCCGCATCCACTCACTGAACTCATGCGATGACATGTTGAAGCGATACCAAGGCTTCGCCTCCCTCAAGGACAGGCGGATCAGGACGCCTGAAACAGCAGCCGGAAACGCGTTCGGGCGTATCGCAGTTTCAATTGTGAGTGCAATTGTTCACCATTTCCTGAGAAGGCAAAGCTGGTTGACGCGCCATTGGATGATCTGGCAAGCAATTTCAGATAATAGCAGAGGCATCGATAGCGGAATTGCCTCGGAGTCATATCGTGAAATCTCGATTGCCGTTTGCGTTATTGGTTTCAACATTTGCGCTGGTCGTCAGCTCGACACTGACTTCGGCCGCAGGCTGGCAAACAGACACTGAAGGCACCTCCCATTGGCATGCGTCACCGCCGGTCGGGCAGTGCAACGTCAGCCGCGCTAGAAACAGAGCGATCCGCGCCGGCATCTACCGGAGCGAAATCGTCTATCGTGATGAGAATGTGCTGACCTTCAGAGGGTTGACGCTTAACGGAGATCGTAAAGAGATCACCTTCGGAAATGAGCCAAGCTGTCCGGAATTGGAATCGAGAGACATTCCGTAGATGTGGCGCAGCGGCTTGATGCTACCGCCGCGCCATCACTTATCCGCCGCTTCCGAGCTTCTTGTCAGGAAACACAAGCGACTTGATGACCACGGGCACCGCCCCTGATGTTTCCAGCATGGCGCCGATATCGATGAAGTCGAATTCATCGAGTTTAATGCCGTCGATCGAGACGAGCGCTGATATGCCCGCTTCCAGCTTGCAATGCATGCCAACGAGGCCGCCGACATCGCCATTACCGACGAGGATCAACGGGTGACCCTGCGAAAGGACCGGGGCGAGACCTTCGATCACGCCACGGCAGAAGCCGTCGAGCCGGCGATAACTTGCCGACCCTTCCCAGTCGTAGCAGACAGCAACCGGGCTTTCGCCGTTGCCGAGATCGAGCCGCGACAAGGATTCGGTGATACGGGCGGCGACATCGGCCGGTTCGATCCTTTCGGCGAAATCGATCGCCGGCTTGATCACCGGGATGTTGCGTACCGGCAGAAGCTCGAGCGGGTGAACGAAGATTGTGCTACCGCTCACCTGAACCGTATATTGCGAAGCGCCGACGACAGTGGCGCGGATGCCCTGCTCCGGCTTTTCAAGCCGCGGGGACCAGCGCTCCAGCCTCTCCCGCAACAACTGCGCAAGCAGCGGCCCAAGGTCGCTGAAGCTCTCGGGCGTGTCGGAATAGAGGAATTCGGAGACGCCGCCGGATACCGTCACGACATCGGGCAAGAGCCCTGCCGGCAAGTGCGGCAGGCGATGCAGCCCGATCATCTCTTCGCTCATCGCCCCGCCCTGCATGGCCTCGAACAGTCGGTCGACCATCGCAGAGGCGAGGATCCGCGCATCGGCATCGGACAGTGTTTCGCCGATTGCCACCTTAATGCCGGTCTTGCGGCCAAAGTAGCGGCCGGCCTCCTCGACGCGCGTAATTCTCCTGTTCTCATCGAAGGCGACGATGCGCGCGCCGATGTCGATGGCAGCGATGTGGCGGATGGTGCCTTGCGCACAGTAAGCAAGCTTGGACGTGCCGCCGCCGATATCGACGTTCAATACGGATTGCTGGCCACGCCCTGAAAGCGCGACAGCACCTGAACCGAAGGCCGCAAGCGTCGTTTCCAGTCCGTCACCGGCGCTGACGACCACAAACTTGCCGGTCTCTTCCGAAAAAAGCGTGCCAATCGCCCGCGCATTGCTGCGACGTACGGCGACGCCGGTGAGGATCAGCGCGCCCGTGTCTATATCGGCGGGTGTGATGTCGGCCGCCTTATACTGATCGGCAAAAAAGGCGCCGAGCGCATCCGCATCTATTTCGTCCTCGCCGCTATAGGGCGTCAAAAGCACGTCTGACTGGTGTAGCAGCGTACGCTCTACGACCATGTAGCGCGTATCGAGCCGCTCCAGCACAATGCGGGAGAAAGCGAGATGCGAAGTCGAGGAGCCGATATCGATGCCGACGCTGACCAGCACGATCTCGTCCTCGAGTTCCATGCTGCGGCCGATATTCGAAAAGAATATCCGGCCGCCCTGTTCTTCCTCGTCGTCGGACATGATCAGACGACGGTCGACTTCTTTGCCGTCGTATCGGCCGGCTTTTCGTACCATTCCGGCTTCATGCGGATCTCGACGCCGTTCTTCTTAAGCAGCGCTTCGTATTCCCGACGAATATAGGGGTCCTCCATCCAGTAGGGGATGGCGGTACCGCCTTCATTGACGTCGATTGCCGTGTAATCCGTATGCTTTTCGCCCGGCGCACCCGGATCGCGGCCGGGATTGTGCGGCCCGAACCAGGCCGTCAGGCGAAATGGATCTTTGGAGACGCTGAAATGCTGGTGATACCAGCGTGCCCCGCCAGGTGCTGCGGTCACCATGCCGAAGGGACCGTAATCCAGACGGCGGACGCGGTCGGCATGGCCATTCTGCCAGGGATTGACGCCGCATTCTTCCGGCCAGGTATAGGTATAGCCCTCGCCCTTCAGGCAGATCAGGATCGCCGCGGACGTGTGGGCATGCGCCTTGGAATAGCGGCCGTTCTCATGCTGGCCGATCCAGTAGTAGAAATTGTTATTGGTCATGAAGGGCTCGACGCGGCGATAGCCGACGGAACGCCGGTTATCGAGCGGCAGGTCGCAATTGACGGCATCTGGCAGGAAGTTGGTGCGGCGCATAGCAAGGCCGCGCACCGGATCCGGCTCGATTTCCTCGCGATATTTGTAGAAGTCGTCGGCACCCGAGAAGCGATCACGGAAGACGAAGGGATTATTATAGACAGCGTCGAAATTCTGAATGGCATTGATGACGACAGGTGCCGTCGTGCCGCCGATCAGCAGCGCAGGGCTGTTGGTGGCGTTGACGATGCGATGCCAGGCATTCATCGGGATCGAGAACATCGAGCCTTCCTGCCATTCGAAGACGTGCTTCTTGCCCTCGCCTTCCAGCCAAACTTCCGTCGAGCCGCGGCCTTCCGCGACGAGGTAGATTTCCTCGTACATGTGCTTTTCCGGGTTGAGTTCACCCGCTGCCGGAACTTCGACCAGGTGACAGCCCCACTTGGTTTCGGTGCCATAGAGCTGAATATACGTGCCGCGACCGCCGGTGCGCTTCCAAGGCTTCAGCGGCAGGTTCTTAACGTTGGAAACGCCGAGATCGCGGAAGACAGGAATGCCCTCTTCCTCCATGAACTGATCATAGGGCGTCGGCTGCTTCTTGAATTCGCCGAAGCCTGCCTTCTTCGTGCCGGCAGGCTCGTGCCAGTGCGTGCCTGTGCCGCCGCCAAGTGGATCCTGATGCATGGGTTTCTCCTCTCAATACGAGGCCGCCCCGGGCACTTCTGCCCAAGGCGCTCCTCCCAACTTAATGTTCCTCCATACAGAACATCGTTCCAATTTAAACTCAACGTACATCTGCCCGCCCTGCAAATCAAGGTCGGGCTGACATCCGTCACGAAAACAAAAGCGACTTGATCACGACAGGCACGACGCCCGGCGGATTGATGAATTCGCCGAGATCGACGAAGTCGAGTTCTTTCAACTGCACGCCGTCGATCGAGACCAGATGCGGCCCGATCTTCAGCTCGCGATCGAGGATGCGGCCAAGTGTGAGACCGATGTCGCCATCGATCACGAGCACGAGCAATTCATCGCGCTGCCCTTCAGGCGCAGCAAACATCTTGATCGCTTTGGCAAGTTTGAGAAGCCGCGGATAATCGGGTAGACCGGTGAAGGTAAAGGCAAGCGCGAGAGGTGCAGCAATGTCGCTGTCGCGGCGCGCGGCACCAGCGGCAAAGGCCCTGGCGATCGCCTCCGCATCAACATTTTCAGGCACGGCGTGGCCGAGATGGACGACCGGGATGTTATGAGACGGCAGGCCTCTGTCGCCGCTGCGATACATCGTCTTGCCGCTCACCTGTACGGTGAACTGCGAGGCACCGATAACCGTCGCGCGGATGCGTTGTCCGGCATCGACGATCGGAACGCTGAGACGTGGCGTCAGCTGCGAAACGATCTCCTTGGCAAGCATCTGGGCGATATCGCCGTGATCGGCCGTCTCATATTCGAAGATATATTCCGAGACCCCGCCCGAGAACGTGACATAATCCGGCCGAATGCTGCGTTCCAGCGGCTCGGTCAGCAGCAGCTTTTCACCGAGCGTGTCGAGCGGTGCACCGAGGATCTGATCGACGGCCGCGGCTGCAAGCCTTTTTACGATCGCCAGCCGCACCTCCGGCCTCGCGACCGTTTCGGGATCGGTCGAAAGGCCTAGCTCAGCGGCGACGAGTGCTGCCGATTCATCGACACGCGCCCACGTGCCCGTCTTGTCCCGCGCGACAAGACGTCCACCGACTGCAAAAGCCGCGACATCCAGAATTTCGCCCTTGCTGATCAAAGCAAGCTTCGTTGTGCCGCCGCCGATATCGACATGCAGCCCGCAGGCATTGCGCTTCTTGGAAAGCTCCGTTGCACCAGAGCCGTGTGCCGCCAACATGCATTCGAGCTTGTGGCCGGCTGTCGCGCAGACAAATCGACCGGATTCACTGGCGAAGATTTCGTCGATCGCCCGCGCATTCTTCTTCTTGATCGCCTCGCCGGTCAGGATCACCGCGCCAGTATCGATATGGCTGCGCTTGTAGCCAGCATCTTCATAACAATGCGCGAAGAAGTGCCGGAGTTCCTGGGCATCGATCGTGCCGTCAGGCAGAAACGGCGTCAGCAGGATCGGCGAACGCCAGACCACCTGCCGGTCGATCACCTGGAAGCGGCTCGACAGCTCTTCCGTCTCGCGCCGCATAACGACGCGAGCGAAGAGCAAATGAGATGTCGAACTGCCGATGTCGATACCGACGGTCAAGAGCTCAACAGTCTCCTGCTGCCATAGCCATTCGGATATGACCCGGCGCTCCTCTTCGGAGAGGTCGCCATGCTCGTGGTCGAAATCGAGATCGTGCACTTGAGGCCATTCCCTTTGCATGTCCCTGAGCCGCGCGATTCCTGCGCGGTTCGCCGGCAGGGTTTGTCAGCTTGCCGGGCCGGCGAGGATCGGGGTCTTGATAACACCGGTCAGGCTTTCCTTTGGCAGGGCCATGATAGCCGGCTCGTCGAAGATGTCACCCATGGCGGAGGGCACGCCCGTTTTCTGCAGTTCCTCGAGGAACTTGCGATGGACGCGCGGATCCTGATCCTCGTACTCGATTTGGCGACCACCATCCTTGACGGAAGTGGCGCCACCGCCTTCAGCACTCTTACGACGCAACGAGATGAAAGGATAACGGCGGCTGCCGAGCGAGCAGGCGACATAACGTGCGGGCTGATCGCAGGTGTTGAAATGCTGATGGTACATCCAGAAGGGCGGCGTGTACATGAAGCCGTGACGCCAGGGGATCTCCTTGAATTCGGATTCTCCTTCATACCACATCAGCGAATAGCCCTCGCCATCCACGGCATGGACGTGCGTACCGGCCGCATGACGGTGCGCCTTCTTGTAACGGCCGACCGGCATCTGCGATACGTGCGAATGCATCGTGCCGTCAGCCAGCACGAAGTTGACGTTGAGCGAGCCTTTGCCACGGCCATCAAATTCGTAAAGCTTGAAGCTCGTCAGATCGTGGACGAAGTTGGTCTCCCAGACGTTCTGGATCTTGCGGGCGGATTCCGCGCCATAGGTGTAGAGGATGCCCTCGCCCTCGAAATGCTTGGCGCCGCCAAGGCGGTCGTCGAATTCGAAGTCGTTTTCGAAGACGAATTTCAGATTGTGATAGAGGTTGATCGTCAGCGGCGCATCATTGGTGCATGAGAGACGCACAGTTTCTTGGCCGGAGCCATTGTGGAACTGATACTGGCAATTCAGCGGAATGGCGAAAAGCGCCTTCGGACCCCATTCGAAAGTCCGCGTCTCGCCATTCGGCAGCCAGACCGTGGTCGAGCCGTAGCCTGACAGAACGTAGAAGAAGGCTTCATAGAGGTGCTTCACCGGCCGCGTCTTCTTGCCGGGCAGGACTTCGATGACGTAGTTCGCCATGAAGTCGCCCATACCATTGGTATGAGCAAAACAGCCACGGGCGTCATAGCGGTCCCAGGTACCCGTCTCCAGCGCCAACAGGTCATGGCCGTAATCGAAGTGGATCGGGATGCCCTCGCCCTTCGACCAATTGCCATAGGGATCGACCAGAAACTTGGAATTGCCGGGATCGCTGGTCGCAACAGGATCGCTTACGGTTGGCTTTTCACTGACGGACATGATCTCACTCTCGATTTTCTGTTTTGGTTTCGCCACTGAAACTGATGGAGCGGCGGTTCGGCGCAATTGCGGACTGATCCGGCGCGCATGCGCGGGCGCAAATTTCAGTTCGGGGCTGAAGCCTCAGGCGACGCCCCCTTCAGCTGGCGACATGGGCCGCACGGTCTTGCCAAGATAGCTGGCCTCCGGCCCGTAAAGCAGGCCCTTTACGTCATCAGCCTTCAGCGACTTGATGATCTGGTCCACCTGGCCAGCTAGCGGCAGCATGAGACCGCCCTTCTGGGCAAGCTCCAGCGTCACATCCATATCCTTTTCCTGCCAAGTAAAACGCGTCGTGTCCCAGCGGGCGAGCGTTCCGTTCGTGCCCGGGCAGAGAAGCAGGATTTCGCGCATGCGCTGCGCGTCGATGCCATAACGCTTGGCGATCAGCAGCGTTTCGTAATTGGCGACACAATGAACCCAATGCAGCAGGTTGTTGCAGGATTTCGCTATCTGGCCTGAACCGAGTGGGCCGACACGCAGGACGTCACGGCTGTAGCACATCAGTACCGGGCGGATGCGCTCGACATCCTCCTCGCTGCCGCCGCAGAGCGACAGCAGTGTACCGGATTTCGCGCCCGACGCGCCGTAGACGACGGGCGCGTCGACGAGGCCGATGCCCTTCTCCTTGAGCTTCGGCCCAAGCTCAAGCATCGTCTCCGGACTGATGGTCGCAGCAACTGCAATGATCGACCCTTTCATGGCACTTTCGGCAAGCCTCTCGCAGACGTCGATCACCTGCTGATCGGTCGCGACGACGAGAATATAAGCCTCCGCTTCCGAGAGCTCAGAAAGTGCGCCCGCTGCCATGATGCCCTTCTCAGCGGCTGCGGCAAGGCGCTCGGCATCGACGTCGAAGGCGGAAACCTCATGCCCGTGCTCGAGCATGTGTCCCGCCATCGCGAGCCCCATTTCCCCTGTGCCGACTACCGCAACTTTCATACCTGTCTCCTCATATGCGTGTATGCGCTAAAGTGCTCAGCCTTCGTGCTGCGTGACCACGTCGACGAGGGCCGGAATGCCGCTCTTGACCTTGGCGATCGCCCTTTCGAGCGCGGCCCCGATGTCGTTCGCATCCTCGATCGGACCTTCGGCATACCAGCCAAGACCGCGAGCAAGCGTCGCGAAGTCCGGCGCAGGATCGAAGATATCCATGCCGATATAGGCGCGCTCTTCAGGCGTGCCGCGCTGGCGCGCCACGGTGATCTGATGCTCCCAGTCATTATAATAGGCACGGTTGTTGTGCATGACGCAGAGGAACGGCACACGGTGCTTGGCCGCAAACCAGAGCGCGCCGACATCGAACATCAGATCGCCGTCCGTCTGGCAGTCAACGACGAGGCGGCCGGTGCCTTTGTGTGCTAGCGCAACGCCCGTCGCCATACCGATCTGCGTACCCGTACCGAGCGCCTTGCCCGGCCAGCGATATGGCTTATCGAAATCCCAAAGCTTCAGCGCCCAGTCTTCGAACGCGTTGGTGGTCAGCACCCAATCCTCGTTGCGGACCTTGTCCCAAACCTCACTTGCAAGGCGGGCAAGCGTGACGGGCTTGGCATCCCAGTCGTTGCGCGCTTCTTCACGCCATTTGGCACGCTGGGCATCGTGCATCTGGGCAACGGCGCTGGCGCGCTCGGCGATGCGCTTGGCAAGCGCGCTGTTATCCTTGACGCGATCCTTGATCAGCGTCGTCAATGCCGGGATCGCAAGCGCAGTATCAGCCAGCACGCGCTGGGCGGTCTCCGGAAAACGCTGATAGTCGGTTGCCCATTTCGAGATCTCAATGTCGGCAAAGCCGATGTCCAGCCAGTCACAACCCTTCGGGAAAAGCGGTTTCAGCGTTCGGTTGATGCGATCGTTGATGTGGGTGGGGCGTTCCCAATCACGGCAGTCGAGCAGCGTGATCAGATCCGCTTGCTTAAAGACATCCTTGCTCATGCGCATGTCGAGCGGATGTTCGGTTGGGAAATTCAGGCGCCATTGCGTATCGACGACAGGGGCGCCCAGTGCTTCTGCAAGGCCGACCATGTCACTGTAGCCATTCTTGTCGCGACCGACGAATTGCGGCAAAAGCACAGGCCATTCAGCCGAGACCAGACGGTCAGCAGCCTCCTCCAGCGCTTTCGGATCGGGCGCGATGCGGCTCGGCACCTTCGCGGATTTCAGTGAAGGCAGCGCGATCGGCGCTTCCAGCGGCGCTTCCTGAAGGGCCGCGTCGTAACACATATAGATCGGGCCACGCGGCTCCGTCATCATGATCGAATAGGCGCGGGCAAAGCTGTCGACGACGCCGTCGATGCCTCCAGGCTGATAGTCCCACTTCACATAATCGCGGACCTGGTTGCCCTGCACATTGGCGGTATGGGCCCAGTCGACGCGAGGGCGGCGCTTGCCTTCATCCATTGGACCGGTCGCGCCGATCAGGAACACCGGCGCACGGTCAGTGTAGGCGTAATAGACGCCCATCGTCGAATGAAGGAGGCCGACGACGTTATGGACGATAACGGCGAGCGGCTCGCCGGTCGCCTTGGCATAACCATGGGCGATTTGCACCGCGATCTTCTCGTGCTGGCAGACCAGCATCGGCGGATTATTGTCGTTATGGTTGACCAGCGAGTCGTGAAGACCACGGTAGCTGGCGCCCGGATTGAGGGTGATGAAGGGAAAGCCATATTGCTTGATCAGGTCGGCGATGACATCCGACTGCCATGCAGAGGGTACGCCTTCCTTGTTCGCCGTCTTGTCAAGCGCGGCGGTCGTTACCTGGTTGTCCATGCTGCTTTCCTTCAACCGTCTTGAGAAGAGGCCGGGCGGCTTGCCGCCCGGCAATCACACATGGATCGATCAGTCTTCCTTGAGCGACTGCTTCAGGAAGTCGACAACTTCCGGCGTCTGGTTCATGGCACCCTTGACCAGGTTGCCGACGTCATCGCCGATCTTCGGATCGACCGGAACGCCGATTTCCTTAGCCTTTGCGAGGAATTCCGGGTCCGCGGTTGCAGCCGCATAAGCGTCGCGCAGCGCCTTCAGCCGGTCGGCCGGGATATCAGCAGGACCAGCGGTCAGGCGCGAGATGTCGCTCTGGGATTCAACGAGAGCAATGACGCGCTTGGCATCTTCATTGTTGACGAGAGACGAAAGCTGCGGAATGTCGGTTTCCGAACCGCCGATCTGCGCGATTAGCTTGCCGTTGCCGGCATCGACGAAGGGCTGAAACGTCGAACGCGAGCCGATGATGCCCTGCACTTCGCCGCGGCGCATGGCGAGCTGGTCGTCACTGCCGTTATAGCCGGAAACGACCTGAATCTTCAGGCCGAGCGCCTTGACGAGCATGGTTGTTTCGATCGTCGAAGCCGAGCCGACGCCTGCGGAGGCGAACTTGATCGGCTCCTTCAGATTTGCCAGGTCCTCATAGCTGTTGATGCCGGAATCCTTCGATACGACGATGACGCGCGGATCGGAGGAAACCTTGCCGATCCAGGACATCTGGGCGAGATCGAACTTGATGCCGGGGTTGCCTGCGAGCTGGCCGTAGATCAGGCCGGTGTTGAACGTGCCGAAAGTCAAACCATCCGGGTCGGAGGCGTAGATGAAGTTTGCACCGATCAGGTGGCCGGCGCCCGGCATGTTCTGTACGACGAAGGTGGAGCCCGGCAGATGCTTCTGCATGAACTGGGCGACGAGGCGTCCGTTCGTGTCATAGCCGCCGCCAGGGGCGGTTGCCACGATATAATTGACCGTCTTGCCCTTGAAGAAGTCAGGGCCTTCCTGTGCTGCGGCAGATCCTGCCAGCATCACAAGACCGGCACCGAGGCTAAGAGCCGTCGTGCGAATTGCATTGATATTCATAAGTTTCCCTCCCAGTGAGCTCTGTCAAAGTCTGTAAGCAGCTGCCGTTGATCATGCCGGCCGTTCCGTCTCCTCGGCGGATATTGCTGGCCGGCATGTTTTTCTTCTCGTCCGCAGGCTCCGACGCCGGCGGCTTGAAATTTGCCCCGTGCTTCGTCAGATGGCGCCGAGGCCAAGGGCGTGCATTGCCCAACGCGTCACGAAACCCGGATGAAGTTCGATGCCGAGCAGGCGCCCGAACATCAGGTAAAGGGCAAGCGTTGCGGCAATTGCGAGCGCCAGCGCAAACTTCCAGCTCGCTTCGCCCTGCCGGCGCAGGAATGTCAGCAGCATGATCGGAACGCTGATATAGAAGCCGAACAGGATGACCCCCGTGATGAAGCTCACGAAGTAGCCCCACATCACGACTTCCTGGCGCGCAGTATGCGGCCCGAATTCCGGCAGTTCCTCATGCTGGCTTTCTGGCGCACTGGCAGCGGCAATCTGCTCGCCGACCGACGCCGAGGCACTTTCATCCGGCGAGCGGAAAAGATCGAGACCAAGCTGGATCAGACAGAACACGATGCCCGGCAGGCCGACAACAAGCGGCATGAAACGCGCCTTTGCCGGATAGTCGAAAGAAATGGCAACCATGGACGTGAAGATGGCAAGCATGACGAAGGTCAGCGCCGTGCTGAAGTTGATGTTCTTCAGGGTCATGGGCTGACCTCCAGGTTGGACCGGCGTGCGGCCGGGCGGAAGTTGCGATAAAAAGCGTAGCCCATCAGCGCCACGATCATGGCGATCAGCACCAGCGACAGAGGCCGCAGGAAGAAGCTGAAGCCCCAGAGCTGCATGGCCTGATTGAGCGAAGCTTCAGCCTTGCCGCCGAGCACGAGACCGATGACGAACGGAGCACGCGGCCAGTCAGCACGCAGGAAGCCGTAGCCGATGACGCTGAACAGCACGAGGACGATCAGGTTCTGCCACTGGAAATCGCTGACGAAGCAGCCGAGAGACACGAAGACCAGAATGAAAGGCACCAGCATGCGGCCGTTCACGAAGGTCAGCACGGCGACCCAGCGACAGATGACCAGCAGCATTGCAACGGCGATCAGGTTGCCGACGACGAGGGCCCAAATCAACGTCCAGACGAGATCGAGATGCTTGGTCACCATCAGCGCGCCCGGCTGGATGCCGAGGATCAGAAAGGCACCGAGCAGGACGGCCATACCCGACGAACCGGGGATGCCGAAGAACAGCGTCGGCAACAGCGATCCGCCTTCCTTGCCGTTACTTGCAGTTTCCGGAGCAATCACGCCTTCGATCGCGCCCTTGCCGAAGCGCTCGGGATGCTTGGAGCTCTGCACGGCGTGGCCATAGCATAGCCAGGCTGCCGTAGAACCGCCAAGACCCGGGATCATGCCGATGATGGCGCCGATAACGGAGGTACGCACAACCAGCCACCAGTGACGCGGAACTTCCATGACTCCGGACAGAAGCTGCCGGTATGAGAAGCCCGAGTCCATCGGAACGGCGGAAATCGAGCCGCCCTTGGTGCTGAGCGATATCATTTCAGGCACGGCGAACATCGCGAGCACTGCCGTCACCAGGCTGACGCCATCCCACAGGAAGAGGAAGTCGCCCGAGTAGCGCGGCGTGCCGGTGATGGGGTCCATACCCACGGTCGAGAGCATCAGGCCGTAGAAGCCGACGATGAGACCCTTGACGATACGGCTGCCGCTCGAAAGGAAAGCGATGAAGCTGATGCCGAGCAGCGCGATCAGGAAAAACTCCGCCGGGCTGAACATCAGGATGACTGGTTCCAGAATCGGGATCATGATCGCGAAGACCACCGCGCCGATGATGCCGCCGACGCCGGATGCCGTAATACTGGCTCCGAGCGCCCGCGCCGCCTGCCCCTGTTTTGCAAGTGGGTAGCCGTCCAGCGTGGTGGCAGCATCGTCACCGTCGCCGGGAATGCCGAACATGATACTGGATATCTGGCCGCTGGTGCCGTTAACGGCGTGCATGGTCAGCAGGAAGACAGCGCCCGCCACCATATCCATACCATAGACGAATGGGATGGCCATCGCGATCGACAATTTGCCGCCGATACCGGGCGTCACGCCGACGAGCAGACCGAAGACCACCGCGATCAGCATCAGACCCATAATATGAGGCGAGCTAACGAGGTTGAATAGCGCCCCGAACATAGTTTCAATCATTGCAGCTTCACTCCTCCCGCTACGAAAGCCGCAACAAGCCTTCGCCGCTTTCCCGCACTCCCCCTAGGTGCAGTTGTCCTCACCCGGCGCCTTAAGCCCCTGGCGTCTTGGGTTCATTAGGACCCCTCGCCAGAGCTTTGTCCAAAGCAAAAATTTATGCTTAGTCCACCACTTTTCTTGCTGGCTGGCAATGGGTATTCCGTAATGAGGTACGACGTTCCATTTAGGAGAACATAATTTAAGTATTTGTTTTTGAACTGAAATCGTCGCCGAAATAGCGTATATTCACAAATATCATCCGTAAAAAACGTGATTATGTGTAGGCTGGGCTCATCGCTTTGGAACGGCGGGAAATCGCTCGCTTTCACCAGCCTAAAAGGCTCATCTTATTGCTGAAAAAGATCGCCAACAGCGCATTCGATAAATTTTCCTTAGTGCGTCGCTAAGCGGAAATGGCGTGGACTCGGTCGCCAAGTGCGGAGCATCCTTCCCAAGTGTCGCCCAAGATTTCCCAATCGGGGCAGTAACGAGATGCAGGCAAGGGAGGGCCGAATTGGACAAGCCGGTAGACGCTCATATGCACAAGGAGGAAGCAGTCCCACTTTCCGATCTTCTGATTTCTTTCCTGCGGCTTGGAGCATCGTCATTCGGCGGCGGCATGTCCGGCTGGACGCATCGCGAGATCGTCGAACGCCGCGGCTGGCTCGATGACGATAATTTCCTGAAGACGCTGACGATCGCGCAGATCCTTCCGGGTGCCAATCCAGTCAACCTGGCGGTCTATATAGGCCTCAAGCTGCGGGGCTGGACCGGCGCTGCGCTGGCGTTCGCAGGAATGCTCGCGCCGGCTCTCACGGTGATTCTGTTGATGAGCTTCTTCTACGAGAAGATCAACGGCTATTCCGAGGCCCATACCGTTCTGCGCGGCCTTGCCTGCGTCGGCATCGCCTCGTCACTGACAATGGGGATCAAGACCGGGCGTCGCCTGCACCGGCACGCGGTGCCCATTCTTATCGCCATCGCCGTCTTTGTCATGGTCGGCCTCCTGCGCTGGCCGCTGGTGCCGGTCGTTGCGTTCAGCATACCGGTCAGCATCGTGGCCGCCTTCTTCGTGAAAGACCAGAGGCGGGAGAAGAAGCATGGATGATGCAAAACTCCTCAATCTCGTCCTTCTCTGCATTCCGCTGTCGCTCGTCTCCTTCGGTGGTGGACAGTCGATCATTGCCGGCCTGCAGCACCAGACGGTGGACGTGCTGGGGATGCTGAGCGCGCGTGCTTTTACGGATTTCTATGCCATCTCCCGCGCCGCGCCAGGCCCCGGCACCCTGATCGTCGCGCTGATCGGCTGGCATATTGGCGGATTACTGGGCGCACTCGCTGCGACACTTGCGATCTTCTTGCCGTCCTCGCTCCTCGTCTGCATCTGCGGCAGCATCTGGCATCGTCACCGCACGTCGGCCTGGGTCATTGCCGCCGAGCGCGGCCTGGCACCGGTCGCAGCCGGTCTGATCTTTGCTGGCGTTTATACGGTCGCGCAGTCGGCCCAGCTCAATCTGATCGAGATGGCAACGGTTGCAGCCGCTGTCGCCCTCTTGCTCTTCACAAAGGTTGGTCCTTATCCGATCCTGGCCGCAAGCGCCCTCGGCTATTTCCTGCTCAGCCTCGGCGGTTACGCCTAAGACCCAGCTTCGACACGCCCCTCCGAAAAATCGCCAACCCGGAATTGACCGGTCGGCGATTCCCGTTATTATCATTAAACAAGAACATCGTTCCATATATAGGAACAATCGATCCGGGAGGGCTCGATGTCAGATAAATTATTGTTACGCACGGCGCTGGGAAAACACGCTCACGTCAAGCCACTCGTGGATGGGCGCGTCTCGTCCAGCCGCGTCACCTTCGAGTTTCGAGACTACGATCCGCTGCCCAAGGCCTTCCGCACCATGGTTCGCGGCGATGAGCTCGATGTCTCCGAACTCGCCGTCGTCACGCACCTTCTCGCCCATCACTATGCCAAGCCGCTCAGGGGCATCGCCATCCCACTCTGGAACCGCCTGCCCCATGCCAATCTCGTCTGCCCGGTGGATTCGGCCATCCGCGAGCCGAAGGATCTCAACAATACGAAAGTCGGTGTGCGCGCCTATGCCCAGACATCGGGCGTCTGGGTGCGCGGCATCATCAAGGACGATTACGGCGTCGATCTTGACAGCATCACCTGGCTCACGATGGAAGACGCCCATCTGAGCGAATATACCGATCCCGCCAACACGGTGCGCAACGACAGGTCCATGGGCCTGCGCGAGTTGATGATGACCGGCGAGCTTTCGGCGATCATGGGCGAACGCGTGGTCGATCCCTCGGGCATCCGCACCGTCGTTCCCGAAGGCGACAAGGCGGCCGAAGCGTGGATCGAACGGACGGGGATCGTGCCGATCAATCACGTGCTGACGGTTCGCAATGCACTGCTTGATGCGTACCCCTGGCTTGCCGGAGAGCTGATGGAACTCTTCGAAGAGGCGCGGCGCGTCTCGATCGAAGAGGATGGCGCAACGCCACCGCCCGCCTATGGGCTAGAGGCGAACCGCCGGTCGCTGCAACTTGCCTTTGACTATTCCGCCGACCAGCAGGTCACACCGCGGCGCTATGAGGTCGACGCGCTGTTCGTTCGCATCTGATTGATGCCGGACACCAGTTCTCATCGATGACGCAAGGAGGATTGCGCATGATCATCGACATTCACGGACATTACACCACCGAGCCGCAGGCGCTTCACCAGTTCCGCGACAAACAGCTCGCCGGGCTTGCAGACGCCATGCGTCGGCCGCTCAGCACCGATCTCGGCATTTCCGACGATATGCTGCGTGAATCGGTGGCGCCGCAGCTGAAGCTTCAGAAGGAGCGCGGCAGCGATCTGACGATCTTTTCGCCGCGCGCCGCCGGCATGGCGCATCACGTCGGCACGGAAGCAGTCAGCATGCAGTGGACGTCGATGTCCAACGATCTGATCCATCGCATCTGTAAACTGCTGCCGGATAATTTTGCAGCCGTCGGTCAGCTGCCGCAGCACCCCGGCGCTGCCCCGAAAAACTGTATCCCTGAGCTGAAACGCATCGTTGAAGAACTCGACTTCGTCGGCGTCAACCTCAACCCGGATCCGTCCGGCGGCTACTGGACCGATCCGCCGTTGACGGACCGCCAGTGGTATCCGCTCTACGAGACACTCTGTGAGCTGAACGTGCCGGCGATGATCCACGTTTCGTCATCCTGCAATGCCTGTTTCCACCACACCGGCGCCCACTACATCAACGGCGACACGACAGCCTTCATGCAGCTCCTGCAGGGCGATCTGTTCAAGGATTTCCCGTCCCTGAAATTCGTCATCCCGCATGGCGGCGGCGCCGTGCCCTTCCATTGGGGCCGCTATCGCGGCCTGGCGCAGGAGATGAAGAAGCCACTTTTGACCGAGCATCTGCTGAAGAATGTCTTCTTCGACACCTGTGTCTATCACTATCCAGGCATCGAACTGATGTCGAAGGTGATCCCGGTCGATAACATCCTTTTCGCCTCGGAAATGCTCGGCGCCGTCAAGGGCATTGACCCGGAAACGGGGCATCACTACGACGATACGAAGCGCTATATCGACAAGCTCGAAGCGCTTGATGAGGTCAGCCGCTACAAGATTTTCGAGGGCAATGCGCGCCTTGTCTATCCGCGCCTCGATGCGCAGTTAATGCGCCGCGGCCGTCCGGGCCGGCCGCAATGATCGCCGCATCAGCAGCACGAAAGATCGTCGCGGTCCGAAATAATGGCGTTTTTCATCCACGAGGGCGGCAGGTCATCAACCGTCACGTCGGTAGCCGGTTTGAACGCCTTGAAGGCATGTCGGGTTTCGGGTGCTGTCCAGAAGGTCACGATTGTCTCGATCGGCGGACAGCCCGGAAGGCCGCAGGCGACTTCCGCCACCATGACCGGGACCTCGTCATCGAGGCCGAAGCGCTCGCGCGTCCAGTCCTTGATTTGGCGGACGGCCTCGATCTTTCCGGCGTTGCGGCTTGTGGTCTTCAGCATGGTTTCCGGCTGGGTTCGGCGGCGCTCGATCGGCCGCTTTCGATCGTGAGCATAGGGCGTGGCAGCGCCGCTTGTCAAAATGGTTTGTCTAAACTGAGGGCTCACCGGGCGGCGCTTATGCCGCAGGTCCACAGCTCGTATGAAGGGAGTGAAGCATGACAGAGAAGGTTCTCGCCGCAGTCCGCACCGGACCGAGCCAGATGGATTTCCGCGAATTTCCGATGCCGGACGTTCCGGAGGACGCTGCCCTCCTGAAAATGGAAGTGGCCGGCATCTGCGGCACCGACGTCAAGCTCTTCAAGACGCCGCCGAACAATGCGCCGACGATCATGGGCCACGAAAATATCGGCTATATCGCCAAGGCCGGCCGCGAATTCACCCGCCGCAAGGGCTTCAAGGAAGGCGATCTCGTCTTCGTCGAACACTATGTCATGTGCGGCAAGTGTCAGTGGTGCCATCAGGGTCAGTATCGTCATTGCGAAAATACCGACTGGCGCAACAACCCGGAAAGTATCCGCTACGGCTACACCTCGGCCGAGCGCGCACCCCATCTCTGGGGTGGCTTTGCACAATATGTCTATCTGCCGTGGAACGCCGTCGTCCACCGCGTGCCAAAGGGCGTTACGCCGGAGCTTGCCGGTCTCGTCACTCCAATGGCCAATGGTGTGGAATGGTCGCTCTTCGATGCAGGCGTCGGCTATAATTCGACCGTTCTCATTCAAGGGCCGGGTCAGCAGGGCCTCTCGCAGACGGTGATCTGCAAGCAGGCCGGCGCATCTCTCATCATCGTGACTGGTACGACCAAGGATACGGCACGTCTCGAGGTCGCCAAGCAACTCGGCGCTGATTACGTCATCGACGTCCAGAAGGAAGATCCGCTGGCCCGCATCATGGAGATCACCGGTGGCAAGGGCGTAGACATCTCGCTCGACTGTACCGCAGGCGCCGGAACGATCCCGATCCTGCTTGGCGTCGAAGCGCTCGTGCGCAAGGCGGGCACGATCCTCGTGCAGGGCGAGATGAAGGAGTTCCCCAACTTCCCGCTTGAAAAAGTGACGACCAAGGCGATCACCATCAAGAGTGCGCGCGGCCACAGCTACCGTGCGTGCGAATTGGCTCTGGAGCAGATCGCGTCCAACCGCTTCGCGCTGGACAAGATCACCACCCACCGCTTCGGCCTGAAGGATGCAGCACTTGCCATCCAGTCGGTCGGCGGCCAGGGCGTGCCCGATGTGATCCACGCATCGCTGTTGCCTTGGGAATAGGAGCACATCATGACCCTCGGTTTCAGGATCGTTCCGCGCACCCGCAAGGTGGATGCGGCCACCATCGAGAAGTTCCGGACCTTGCCCGTCGCCAATGTCAGCGATGTGATGTCGCGCATGACAGCTGGCGGGCCTGAGCTTCGCCCACTGCATGCCTCGGGTCAGATGTCGGGGGCAGCTTTCACCGTGAAGACGCGGCCCGGCGACAATCTGATGATCCATAAGGCGCTGCTGACGGCTGAGCCCGGCGATGTCATTGTCGTCGATGCCGGCGGTGATCTTACCAATGCGCTCGTGGGCGAGATGATGCTCTCGCACGCCATGAAGATCGGCGTGACCGGCGTCGTCATCAACGGTGCAGTGCGCGACTACGGCTGGATCAAGGCCGGGACCTTCCCGGTTTTTGCCGCCGGGGTAACGCACCGCGGCCCCTACAAGGATGGCCCCGGCGAAATCAACGTGCCGATCGCCTTTGGCGGCATGGTCATCAACCCCGGCGACCTTGTGATCGGCGACGATGACGGCCTTCTCTGTGTGCCCTACGGCATGACGGACGACATCTATACCCAGGCCAAGGCCAAGAATGAAGCGGAAGCCAGAACTGTGGCCAACACGCTTGCCGGCAAGCTCGATCCGAAGCTCTGGGTCGATGAAAGCCTGCGCAAGCTCGGCTGCGAAGGGCTGTAAGACAGGAGAGATTGATGGCAACGGCAATAATCGACGGTATCAGTACGCGCTACGAGGTGATCGGCAATGGCCCGCCCCTGCTGATGTTCTCACCGGGTGGTTTCGACGCCACGATCGAGAAATGGCGTACGCAGGGCATTTATGAGCAGATCCAGTTTCTGGAGCAGCTGCCTTCGCACTTCACCTGCATCCTCTTCGACCGGCGCGAAACCGGTCAGTCAGGCGGGCGCGTCGAGCGGGTTACATGGCAGGACTATGTCGCGCAGGCGACGGGCCTGCTCGATCATCTCGGCATCGAGAAGGCTCATATCATGGGCGGCTGCATGGGCTGCAGCGTGGCGATGGCCTTCGCCACGGAATTCCCGGAACGTGTCGACAAGATGGTGCTCTTCTGGCCCGTTGGCGGCGCGCGCTATCGCATGACCGGCCATCAGCGCTTCGCCGAACATCTGGCCTTCGTGCAGCAGAACGGGTTGGAAGCCGTCGTTGCACTTGCCAGGGAGAGCAACAAGGCCTTCGGCGCCGATCCGCGCGGCGGCCCATGGGTCTCGGTGCTTCGTCATGACAAGGAATTCGCCGAGCGTTACATCTCGATGAATGTTGATCATTACAAGGCGATCATCGCCGGCATGCCGCGCGGCCTCATTGATCGCGATACGTCGCCGGGCGCCGATCCTGAGGACCTTGTCAGGCTCGACATTCCGACGCTCATCGTCCCGGGCGCCGACTTCTCACATGCGACGTCGGCCGCCCGTTACATCCAGGAATGCATTCCGGGTTCGGACTACTGGGATATTCCGGTGCCGCAACTGTCAGCCGAAAACACCAATGCAAGGGTCATCGACTTCCTAAAAGCCTAATGTCAAGCCGGCAGCGCTTCCGGGAGGAACTGACCGCTTCGCTGCGTCAGGAAATCCTGGAAGGCGGCCATGACGGGGGTCATGGCCCTGTCCGTGCGGCTGATGGCAAACCATTGACGACGAATCGGCAGCCCGACCACATCGAGAACCGCAAGCTTGCCCGCCCGCACCTCGTCGGCGACGCTGTGGGCAGCAAGGAAGGCGAGCCCGGTATCGACCATGACTGCCCGCTTGATGTCCTCGACGAGTTCCATTTCGGTGATCGGACTGGCGGCTCGGCCGGGAACGTCGGCCATGAAGCGCTCGAAGGAAATCCGCGTGCTGGAATCGGTGCCGCGCACGATGAAATGCTCCTGCACGATATCCGCCTTCGAAACATCGTGACGTCCAACCAGGGGATGATGCGGGGGCGCGACGATCACCAGCGAATGTTCGCCAAAGATTGCCGCGCGCACGGAAATATCCCTGGGCGGCCGACCGACCAGGGCAATATCGATCGTCCGCTTCTTCAGACGCTCGATTGTCTCGGTCCGCCGGTCGATCACGAGGTCCAGGTCGATATCGGGAAACTCGTTGGCGAAGGCATTTTGCATGGCACTTGCAAAATAGCGGACCGTCGATACCGCACCCACCGTGATACGGCCGCGTTTGATGCCTTTGAATGCATTGAGTTCGTCGCTCAGGAGCTGAAGGCGGTCCTCGATATCGCGCGCGGCGGATAAAACCGCCCTGCCCGCTTCCGTCGGATACATGCCGTGCGCCATACGGTCGAATAGCCGGACGCCTGCCTCCGCCTCCAGCTGCTTGAGCTGCAACGTGACGGCTGGAGCACTGAGTCGAAGCACCTTCGCAGCCTCGACGATCTTGCCATGCGACTCGATGGCAAGTAGCGATCTCAGCTGGCGAAAGCTTATATTTTTCATAGCTTCAATAATAAAAAAACTTAATGCCGGCGTAAAGAGATTAAAATTTACTTTCGCCCCGTCCGGGCCTAGCGTCGTGACGATGGAGGGCAATTCTTCTCCGCTTTGCGCAGGAGACGCCTACGGCAAATGACCCCTTGCATTATCATCGTATGTTGACGACTTTGCCCCTCAGAAATTGTCGCCGACGCAGAACCCAGGAGGAAAATGAAAATGAGACAATCAATCAAGCGCGTGCTTCTGGCCGTTGCCGCCGCCGCTGTACCGGCTGCCGCCTATGCCCACCCGGCGATCGGTGAAGCTGCCGGCCTCGGCCATGGTTTCGCCCACCCGATGACAGGTCTCGACCACATCCTGGCGATGGTCATGGTCGGCGTACTGGCCTTCCAGCTCGGTGGCCGCGCGACGTGGCTGCTGCCCACAACCTTCGTGCTGGTCATGGCGGCTGGCGGTATGCTCGGCATGGCCGGCATCAACCTGCCCTTCGTCGAACTCGGTATTGCGCTTTCCGTTGTCGTGCTCGGCGCGGTCGTTGCTCTCAACATCAAGGCCCCGGTTGCCGCGGCAATGGCCATCGTCGGCTTCTTTGCGATCTTCCACGGCCACGCCCATGGTTCTGAAATGCCGGAAAATGCTGCCGGCCTCGCCTATGCCATCGGCTTCATGACGGCAACGGCCATGCTGCATGTTGCAGGCCTCGCACTCGGCTTTGCGATCGGGCGCGGCGGTGAGCGCAGCGGCTTCCTGGCAACTCGCCTTGCCGGCGGCATTGCCACAATCGCCGGCGTCGGCATCCTCGCGGGCCTCATCTAAAATCTTAGCGGACAAGAAAGGGCGGCAATCCAATGGATTGCCGCCCTTTTTTCATGTATTGATATAGGTTGATCAGCCGCGCTTCAGAGTGCGCTTGAACGCGGTCTCATCAATGCCGAGCGTGTGAAGGGCAGCGGAATTGGGAACGCGGCGTTCCCTGCGCGCCATCGAGCATTCATGCGCGGCGCCGACGAGGCTCATGGTCTCGAAGAAACCGCCGAATGCGCTGCGGACCCAGTCGGTGCGAGGCATGTTCCGGTAAGCAATCGTCGTCATCTGTCATCTCTCCGCGTCTATTGTGCGCTGCATATAACCTGCTGGCGCAGCCGCGGAAAGGGCTTAAGCATCAATGCTGATATACGGGGGCCGCATAGCAGCCCGAACCTGAGATAAGGAAACGCGTTAGATCACGAAATTCTCCATCGTCTCAGGGACGAAGATATCCTCAGGCTCCAGTCGGCGCTTCGATAGCCCCTGCTCGTAGGAATAGCGCAAGAACGTATCGAGCGTCTGGCGGTTCTGTTTGAAGCCGTAGCTCCAGTAATCGTCGCCCATGATCCGGCGGGCTTCCTCGACATGCGCGTTCAGCCAGGGAAGCATCACCTTCAGCGCCGCCGTCTCTTCAAGATCGCGGTAAATGCGCGCCTGTGCTTCGGCGAATGCCTTGTAGAGAGACTGTGCGATCCAGCGATGCGCCTCGTAGATCTCCCGGCGGATGACGATGGTATGCATGATCGGAAAGATTTCGGTCTTGCGGAAATAGTCGCGCTCGACCTGAACGAAATCCTCAAACAGCCGCTTCACATGGCACCCGTCATAGGATGAGGGCTTGCGCGCCGTAAACAGGGCATCGATATCCCCTTCCCTGATCATCGTCGACAGCGTCTGCTGCGGACCGATGCGCTTGACGCGAATATAGGGTGGCAGGTCCAGCGGCAGCTTTTCCGGCCTGTTCGGCTGCTCCTCGCCGCCCGTATAATGCGTCACGTCATCTACTCTGACGCCGTATTCGTCCGACAGGATTCCGCGGATCCAGACGGGCGCCGTCATCTGATATTCCGGACTGCCGACGCGTTTGCCGGCGAGGTCGGACGGCTGGCGGATACCGGCGCCGGAATTCACATAAATCGAGGAATGACGGAAATAGCGCGAGGGGAACACCGGTATGGCGACAAAGGGCTGCGCCTCCGTGAAATGGGACATCACATAGGAAGACAGCGACATCTCGGCGATATCGAATTCCTTGTGGCGAAGCATGCGGAAGAAGGTCTCTTCCACCGGCATGTTCAGATAGACGAGATCGATGCCGTCCGGCACGACTGTCCGGTCCATCAGGGCCCGCGTGCGGTCATAGTTCCAGCAGCCGAAAGACAAACGAAGCGACGATGTCAGAATTCTCACTCCCCAACAGCCGGGCCTGATACGGAACTTGGGAACCTCCTACCAAGCGACTGACATCCAAGGAAAATCAGCTTCCGCACTCTTTAGCCGGACATGAAAATCCGACCTCGACCCTTGATATTTCCTTGGGATCATCGGGCTCACTCGGACAAATGTCCAAGATAAAGCATATTGTCCAGCTCATACGAAAATCGCTGGTCAGGCATCAGTGACGCGATCGATCGGATGTGCGTAGGGGCCGATGGCCGAGGCCAAACGGTCGACCATATTGTAGATGAAAGAGTGGAAGAGCCGCTCGTCCGCCAGCCCTTTGTGGGAGGCGTGCGCAAGAAAGAGCGTCAGCTTCACGTCGGGCCGTTCGATGCGCCGGGCGACGAGTTCGCCCGAGCGAATTTCTTCGGACACGATGCCATAGGGCATGATGCTCTGGGCAACACCGTGCACGATGAGCGCCTTGATCGCCTCCATGGATTGCACCTGATAGGTGATCTTGACGTCGACCGAGAGGCGCGACGCGGTTTCGTGCACACGCCGCCAGATGATGTCGCGGTTGGACACGAGTGCGAGGTCGCCCTCAACCGCATGCCGGAAGGAGACATCGGTCTCCTCAGATTTGCTGTCTGGCGCCGAAATCAGCAGCAGATCCTCCTCCATGAGCGCAATGCGCCTGAGGCCCGGACTGTCTTCGATATCGTAGGCGAGCACATAATCGAGTTCGCCGCGCTCCAGCGCATCGGTGAGCACGAAGCTCAGTTCCTCGACGACATGGAGGGCGATGCCCGGGAGCTGCTCGTTGGCCGCTACGAGAAGATCGGTTCCGATCAGCTTGAGGATGCTCGGCGTCGCGCCGAGCCGCACTCTGACGCGTTCACCACTGAGCGAAACCAGGTCGCGACGCGTCTCCTCGATACGCTGGAGAATTTCCAGCGCCCGTTCATAGAGCAGCATACCGGCCGGCGTGGCGCTAACGCCACGCGAATGCCGGTCGAGCAACTGGATCTGAAGCGAATCCTCGAGATTGCGGATCTGTATGCCGAGCGCGGTCTGGGCAAGGTTCAACTGTTCGGCGGCACGTGTGATGTTGCCGACTTCAACCACCTTGACGAAATAGGAGAGCTGGCGAAGTTTCATGTCAGTAGAACTGGTCAAAATGGACCTGGCCCTGCGGCACGCTAAGGTCGATCAGCATTTTCTGGATGGCCTGGCCCATCATCGGCGGGCCGGCGAAATAGATCTCGCATTGCGGAAGACGCTCAGCGAACAGTTTTGCGGCAATTTCATGCACGAAGCCGCGATAGCCGTCCCAGCCATCGTCCCCCGCAGGCATGCCCGACACCACAGGATGGTAATGGAGGGTGTTGCCGAAGCCCGGAAGCTCCTCCAGCATTTCGCGCCCGCAGATATCGCGTGCCTCTCTTCCTCCATAGATAAAATCCAGCCGCCGCCCCGCCAGGGCCGGCGAGACCGCCGCTGCCCGCGTCACCGAAATCATCGGCGACAGGCCTGAGCCGCCGGCCAGACAGATGATATCGCGCGGCGAATCCTCGCGCAGGTAGGCCATGCCATAGGGTCCGTCGATGCCGATCCTGTCGCCGGTCTTGAGCTTGTCGAACAACATCGACGTGGCTGCACCATTTGGCACCCGCCGGATCTGGAAGTGCCACTCCTCCGGCTGGTCTCCCCTGTTCGCCATGGAATAGGCGCGGCTGCCCTCGACCCCGGCAAGCGAAAGCAGCGCATACTGGCCGGAGAGAAATGCGACCGGTCTGTCGAGACGGAAGCGGAATTCTCTGATGTCGTGGGTTATGTCGCGGATGCCGACAAGCTCGGCTTCCTGCCGTACCGGCGTATGGGCGCTGACATATTGCGGCATCAGCCGGAGCTTGACGAGGCAATCCGTCAGCGGCCGCGCCTGGCAGCCGAGCCGGCGGCCCCGCTGGCGATCACGGTCGTTGAGGCCCGGCGCATCGGGGCGAAGCTCCTCGATCTCGCCTTCGAGAAGATCGAAACGGCAATTGCCACAGGAGCCGACATTGCATTCGTATGGGAAGCCCAGACCGGCGCGAATGGCGGATCGCATGATCGTGTCTCCGTCGGCGCAGGACCATTTCATATCGGTCCCGCTCAATGTCATCACGGTCATGCGTTCCTCCCTATCATCTTTGTCTATAGCCCGCTCCATGGCCGAGGCGGGATGAAATGGTCGCCACCGTATCCAGGAGTGACGGCGCGAAATTCTCTATGGCTTCGAGCGAGAGCCGCAACGACGGGCCGGCAACGCCGACGGCGCCGACAACGGCGCCGGTGGAATCGCGGACCGGGGCGGCAATCGCCCGGATGCCCGGCTCACTCTCTTCATCCTCGATCGCAAAGCCGCGCTGGCGGACTTCTGCGAAAATCTCGCGCACCCGCGCGGGATCGGTAATTGTATGCGACGTACGGCGCACGAGCGGTCCGGCAAGCAGGCGCTCGACTGTCTCCTCCGGCGCGAAAGCGAAGATCGCCCGGCCGACTGCAGTGCAATGCGCCGGCCGGCGGGCACCGAGGTCCGACTTGATGCCGACCGCCTGTGGGCTTTCCAGGTCGTAGACATGCATCACTTCGGTATCGGTCGGGATGCCCAGGATGATGGTCTCGCCGGTATGCTTGCGAAGGTCGAACAGATAAGGACGTGCCTCGTTCGAGAGATTCATACGGCGGCGCACCAGCGTTCCGAGCCCGAAGAGGCCTACCCCAAGACGGTAACGCTCGGTTTCGGGGTTCTGCTCGAGCAGCCCTTCGGCAACCAGCGTCACGGCAAGGCGATGCACCGTGCTCTTTGCCACCTTGAGCTTCTGAGCGAGCGCACTGACGCCGATTTCGACCTCATCTTCCGAAAATGCTTTCAAAAGGCGGATCGCCGTCGTGACCGAAGACAAGCGATTGCGCTTGGCAGGGGCGGCCTTTTTCGTACGTGCCGTTTCCTTCACAGATGCGTTCATGGCGTGCGTTTTCCGTCTTTTTGCAAGGAGTGAGGGATCGTCCATAACACAGCTCCTGCAAATACTCACGCCACGCCTTGACGCATTCTCAGACCCTCAAGGCGCTCAGCATCTCGGCGACATAATCATCGCCGTTCGAGATGACGAGCATCGCCGCAAAGGGGCGCATCGCCGTCAGCGTCCGGGCAAGATCGAGCGCCGGCACTTCCGCAGAGCTGACGACCAGGCCAGTCGTCATCTTGCTGCGCACGAAACAGGCGTTGCCGATGACTTCGGCCGCCTCCGCCGAACTGCCGGCCGTCGTCAACATGACGATGACATCGGCATCGGCGATTTCGTCCACCAGCGCCGTGCGCTTGCCGGAGAGATCCTCCAGAACCGCATCGACGGGCAGCATCTTCAGCGAATCGGACACCGGCTTGGCTTCGACATAACGCAGGAAATGCGCGTGGCCTCCGGCGTAACCGACAGCCAGCCGTTCCAGCGTGGCCTCGGCGGTTTTGTCGAGTGCGATGATGCGCGATTTCCGCGGCCGCGAATTCGGATAATTGATCCGAAACCGCGCTTCTTCCGCAGTCGTTGCGCGAGCGCTTTCACTCAATCCGAGTTGCATGATCTGCGCTCCTTATCAGACGCTCGTCTGTGCCTTGCCCGAAATCACGGTCAGTGCTTCATCGGCGATATCGATATAGGCCTTGTCAGCCGGCAGCACGATTGCAGCCGAGCGCACGCGGTGATGGGCCGGATCGACGCCGGGCGGCGTTATGCCTTTGTCCTTCAATGCACGTGCCGCCCGCATCAGCCTGTGACGCGCCATGATGATGCCGTTGTCGGTCGAAACCAGGTTTTCCTTGCTGCGATCGACGATCGGTCCCATGCTTTCCTGCAGCGACGCATCCTGCATGGCGATGCCCTCGACGCCGGAATAGGTCGTGCCCTTACGCTGAGCCTCGCGATCCATCAGGTAATCATTGTCCTTGTTGGCGAGCGGCCGGTAGCTGCCCGGAACATAGGCCACATGGATACCCTTGCCATCCTTCATCGCCTGACGTTCTTCCGTCGTCAGAGCGCGAACCGGATGATAGTCAAAGCTCCAGGCCCAGCAATTTTCATCGTCGATCGGAATCCAGAAATGCCCGTGAACCGGGTGGTCGCCGCGCGGCGGAACCATGGTGAAGGATGGCATGACCCAAGGGGTGATGCGCCAGTAATAATGGCCCTCTTCCGCATTGCGGCGTGCGCCGATGTACAGGCCGCCTTCCATGTCGGTTACTTCGAAGAAGGGCCTCGCATCCGACATATTGTATTTATTGCCGCGCGCACCTTTGAAAAGCGGGTCGGAGTTCAAGCTGCCGCTATGGAGCCAGGAGACGTGGCTGGAATCGATGCCGCCTTCCATGGCCTGCAGCCAGTTGCACTCCTGCCAGCGCTTGGAGGTGAAAGTCTGCTCGGGTGGCACTAGCGCGAATTCCCATTCCGGATGCGGCGGCTGCTTGTCCGCAGGGCCCATATAGGTCCAGAGGATGTCGCCGATCTTGATCAGCGGGTAGGACTTCAACTTGATCTTGCTGCAATAACCGCTTTCTGCCGGCTCGGAAGGCACTTCCACGCACTGGCCGGTATGGTCATATTTCCAGCCGTGATAGGGGCAGCGCAGGCCGCCCTGCTCGTTGCGGCCGAACCAGAGCGAAACGCCACGATGGGCGCAGAATTCATCGATCAGCCCATAACGCCCCTCACTATCACGGAAAGCCAGGAGGCGCTCGCCGAGCAGCTTGATACGCACAGGCGCACAATCATTGTCCGGCAGTTCCTCGGCAAGCAGCGCCGGGATCCAATAACAGCGGAACATCTCACCCATCGGCGTACCGATATCGGTCTGGGTCAGTAGATCGTTCTGTTCTTTCCTGAGCATGACAACTCCTCCTCGAGCTCGTCAGTGACCGACAGCTGCGCCGCGCCACCTCTGTTTCCTCCGGCCGATCGGATTTGCGGTTGACCTTCGCGCCGGATCGGGTATTTTTAGCGAGTGTTCCGTTATGCAGAACATCGTTTCGTTTTAAACGCTATATCGAGATAGCAGGCTAGTCAAGCGCTGGCGAAGTCGCCAAAGCAGGGAGGAAAGACCAATGGCGGAAGTGGGTACTCGGATCAGGCTGTGCTCGACCGATGATGTGGATTGGGATAGCGCGATCCGGGTCGAGGAAGGCGATCTCACGCTTGCCGTATTTAATGTGAACGGGACGTTCTACGTGACAGACGATCTCTGTACGCACGGTCCAGGTTCTTTGTCGGAAGGTTATCTCGATGGCCACACCGTGGAATGCGATTTCCATAATGGCCAGTTCGACGTGCGCACCGGCGAAGTCGTCGCCCCGCCCTGCATGATTCCGGTCAAGACCTACAAGGTCGTCGTCGAAAACAACGACGTGCTGATCGAAGTCTGACGCCCGTCGCTTGCGGAAGATAAAAAGTCGTATAATGTGAGATTAATTCGAAACGGGAGGAGCCGATCATGCAATCTCACAAACACGCGGAAGAACCGCAATCCGAGCTGTCGGAAAATACGCTGCGCCATGATGTATCCATGGCGACGCGCCTTCTGAACAGCCTGAAAATACTCGAATATAGCGGACATGTCAGCGCTCGTTTGCCGGGCGGCACGACCTTCCTGATTCAGCCGCAAGACAAGAGCCGCGCCGATGTTGCGCCTGACGATCTACTCGTCTGCGATCTCGACGGCAAGGTGGTTGCCGGCACGCCTGGCGTCAAACCGCCATCTGAAGTATTCCTCCATTGTGAGATTTATCGATCAAAGCAGGACGTGCAGTCGATCGCCCATTTCCATCATGACGTGACCAACGTCTTCACACTGGTCGAGGATGTCCCACTTCCGCCGGTCAAGAACCATGCGATCCGCTGGCGCAATGGTATTCCCGTTCACTCGGATCCTGCCCATGTCGATACGCCCGAGCGCGGCCGCGACATCGTTGCCACACTGGGCAATTGCCATGCGATGCAGATCCGCGCACATGGCCAGATCGTCACTGCCGAGACCGTACGTGGCGTTTTCATCGATGCCGTGCACCTCGTCGAGAATGCGGAAGCCGCCTATCGCGCCGCCTCGCTCGGCAAGATCAAGCCGCTGACCGAGGAAGAAATGGAATCCTTCGCCCACAGCTTCCGCCGCGGCCATCACATCCGCAAGCTCTGGAAATATTACGCAGGCGGCGCCATTCGCGACGGCCTGTTCCCCGAGGCATGGAATACGGCGGCCTGAGTCGCATGCGAACCGGAGCGCAGAGCTTGCGCTCCGGTCCCGCGCGGCCGATTGCTTGCCGGCTGATCATCGCTTTATAGTGGCCCTTCCTGATATTGCCGAGGTGGGATTCGATTTGCTGACAGACTGGTGGTCCGATGGCGCGCAGCGCCGTTCTGCCAACTCATCGGTGGAGAGATCAGCTTGAACAGCCTGGAAAAAATGATCGGACTTCTCGATCTCTTCGATGCGGGAGAAGATACGGTAGCACTCACCTTCGAAGAACTCTGCGACAACCTCGGCTATACGCGTTCGACCCTCTACCGCTACCTCAAGATTCTGACGGATGCCGGCCTGCTGACGTCGCTGCCAGGCGTCGGCTACATGCTCGGTCCCAGAATTGTCGAGCTGGATTACAAGATTCGCACTGGCGACGTTCTCATCCGTGCAGCGCGCCCAATGATGGAAGAGCTTGCCGCCCGCTTCAAGGCCGTCGCCCTGCTCTGCCGCCGCTACAAATTCGAGGTGCTCTGCGTGCACCAGGAAGCGGGGACGGACGCCGTGCGCAGCAATTACGACCGCGGCCGCCGGCGCTCGCTGCTGCATGGCGCGGCCTCGATTGCGATCCTCACCTATCTTCCCGATCATCAGTTCCGTAAATTCTACGGGCTTGCGCAGGACGAGTTCCAAAAGGCCGGCTTCGGCGGCTCTCTGCCGGAGGTCAAGGCGAAATTCCGCCAGCATCGCGAGCGCGGCTGGGTGAGCACCAGCGGCGATGTCACACCCGGCGTTACCGGCGTTGCCGCGCCCGTCTTCGATGGCCGTTCCGAGATCATCGGCAGTCTCAGCCTGACGCTGCGCGACGCGCAGATCCAGGCAAAGACCCTCGATAATATCGCAGAACAGGTGGTTTTCTGCGCCGGCGTGCTTTCCAAGACGCTGGCGCGCAACTGATCCCCGTCAGTGCCCCGTGACCATAGCCGCCAGATCCTCGGCGTCTTCCGGGGCACTTTTGCCGCGCCAGACGACATGCATGTCCGGCCGCACCAAAACGAGATCGTAGCCGTAAATGTCGCGAACACGCTGCGACGCGATGTCAAGCGTCTCGAACGGTACGCCCCGCGCTCTGAACGCACCCTCGATGCCCGAAGTATCGATCGCCGTGCCGCCGAGCCGCAGCATGGTGTAACCGGGGCCGATATGGTCCTGGACGGGATCGTTCTCGCCCAGCCACAGATGCGGCAGGCGGGCACCCGGCCATGTGGTCGGATGGTATTCGCGGAACAGGTGCTCCGGTCCGCCGGGCTCGTCAGTGATCACAGGCGAGCCGACATAGCGGTAGCCGAGTTCCGCACCGATCATTTCGTTGGTCTTACGCTGCTCGACATCGGCGATGCGTGCGAGATTGTCTCGCGTTGCCTGGCCTGCCTGTGTCTGATCGCGAATATCCGGCCGGTATTGTGAGCGCCATTGGCGCCGGCCGAGCGAAGCGTAGCGGGAAGCCCCGACATTGCGGTCACCAACCTGCCGGCGTTCGATTTCGTAGGAGCGCAGTAGATTCGGACCGCCCCAGCCCTGCAATGTCGCGGCCAGTTTCCAGCCGAGGTCGATCGCATCACCAACGCCGGTATTCATCCCGAGTCCGCCTGTCGGAATGACGAGATGGGCGGCATCGCCGGCGAGGAAGACACGTCCCGCGCCATAGTGGTCGGCAAGCAGAAGGTTCTGTTTCCACTGACCGACATAGAGCATCTTGTAATCGACGGGCACGCCGACTGCCTTTTCGAACTGGGCGGCCATGTCCTCGTCCTTCTCGACGACGGCATGCAGCGTCCAGTGTTTCGTCGAATCCTGCATGATGAGAAATGTCGCCTGCCCGTCGGCAACGTGATAATGACGTCCGCGACCAGGGCCATCGCCGAGTGGAATGCGGCTGTAGAGCTCTTCCGAATAGTATAGCGCTTGGCGCAGATGCAGGAGATTACCCTCGCCGCGCAGCTTGATTCCGAGCTGCTTGCGCACCGGGCTCGTCCCGCCATCACAGCCGACGACATATTTTGCGCGATAAGTTAGATTGCCTTTTTTCGTGATCGTATGCGCCGTCACACCGCCGTCGTCCTGTTCCAGCGAAACGAATTCCGAGCCATACCGGACCGTGACGCTCGGCAATTGTTCCGCCACCGACTTCAGCAATGGTTCCAGCGTGTATTGCGAGATCAGTTGATATGCCTCGAGCGGCTGGCTTGCATCCTCGGATCGACGAATCTCTTCCAGCGCCTCGTTGACCGATGGATATGGCAATCGCAGCAGCGGCGGCTCGTTCATCGCCAGAACCACGTAGACATCCATCGGTACGGAAGCGTCGAGTCCGGCCTTTCGGATCTTTTCCGAAAGGCCCATCCGGCGGAAGATTTCCATGGTTCGCGCATTGCAGCGCTCCATCTTCGGCAGGAACTCCGGCGCCTCCTTCTTTTCAATCAGCGTGCAGCGCACGCCCTTTTGGCCGAGGTCGATAGCAAGCGTCAGCCCGACCGGGCCTGCGCCAACTATGAGGACATCCGTCTGTTCCATGCTCTCCATCCCCTTGCTGCCCGCCAACCCGGTAGCGTCGGGCTCATTTATCGCGAGTTCGAAAGACCAGTCAATTCAAAACTAAAAAAATCCCACAATACAGGAAAAGTTAAAAAAGCGCTGGACAGGTGATTGCTGTTCTGCGCATGCTAACCTCAAATGACGTCGCGGCACGATTTGCCGTGCGACTCTTGGAGGAGTTCAGTGACGAAGAAGGTTGAGCTCACGCTTGCTTGCGGTGATTATGAGATCGTGCGGGCGTTGAAGGAAGGAACGGTCCGACCGGACGGAATCGAGTTGACGATCCTGACGGAGATGGATTCCACCACGCGTCACTGGCGCTTTTTGCGCAACGGCGAATTCGACGTCGCGGAGGTTTCGCTTTCCTCCTATATGGCGGCAAAGACGCGCGGCCTGCCCTTTGACGCGATCCCTGTCTTCCTGCACCGGCGCTTCCGCCACGGCTTCATCTTCACGCATACGGCGAGCAGCATCCGCGAGCCGAAGGACCTGATCGGCCGAAAGGTCGGTGTCAAAAGCTATCTGGTGACCGCATCGCTTTGGCTGCGTGGTTTGCTCGAAGGTGAATATGGCGTGCCGCACCAGTCGATCGAATGGTATTCCGAGCTGGATGAGGATGTGGACTATACGCTGCCTTCAGGCCTGAAGCTGCATAAGATCGCCGAAGACAAGTCCATAGAGCAGATGCTGGTCGATGGCGAGATCGACGCCTTGCTGCACCCTGATCTCATCGCCCCGATCAAGAAGCGCGACCCCCGCGTCGGCCGGCTGTTTCCGAACTATAAAGCCGAGGAAATCGCCTATTACGAGCGGACGGGCATCTTTCCGATCATGCATGTCATGGGCATCCGTCCTGATATCGTCGTGCGGCACCCGTGGGTGCCCATCAATCTCTACATCGCATTCGAGGAAGCCAAGCAGGTCGCCATGAAGCGTATGGAGAACCCGCGTATCGTGCCGCTCGCCTGGTACCGTGAAGCCTGGGAGGAACAGCAGGCGATCCTCGGCGACGACCCGTGGGCCTACGGCGTCGAGGGGCAGAATGCCAGGACGCTGGAGACAGTTATCGGTTACGCGCATCAACAAGGGCTGATCGACCGCAAGGTCGCGATCTCGGACCTCTTCCTCGACGTATCGCAGGGCCGCAAGCGCGGCGACAAACACCGTGTGTAGCGCCTGTGAGGGCGGTGACACCGCATTTGAACCGGCCTGGAGCGGCACTGGATTCCGCTGTGATAATTGCTCGGAGAACACGACGATGCATAAAGAACTGAAGCAGCGGATGATCGAGGCTGGCCGCATTTTGGAACAGGCCGGCCAGGGAGACTGGACGCGCGGCCATATATCGATCCGCGTTCCGGACCAGCCGGACCGCTTCTACATGAAGCCTTCGAAATTCGGCCTCGAAGAAATCACCCACGACAACATCATCACAGTCGATCTCGAGGGTGAAAAGGTCGATGGCGAATACGGTCGTCACAACGAGGTTTACATCCATTCCGAGGTGCTGCGTGCCCGCCCCGACGTCAATGCTGTCGTCCACACACACGCACCCTATGCCGTGAGCTTTTCCGCACTGGGCAAGCCGCTGCAGCCGATCGGTCACCCCGGCTCGATCTTTGCCGAAGGCCTGCCGGTCTTTTCAGAAACGACGGAGCTGATCACCACGCCCGAGCGCGGCAAGGCGGTCGCGGCTTGCCTCGGCGAGCACGGTGCCATGCTCCTGCAAAACCACGGCCTGGTGACGGCAGGCCCATCCATCGAACAGGCGATCTATCTCGCGCTGTCCCTGGAGAACGCCTGCATGATGCAGCTGTGGGTGGAGGCAGCAGGCGGCGCCAAGGCGCTCGGCAAACCCGAAGATATCAAGGCCAAGCGCAAGCACATGTTCCGCGAAGAGATGTTCAAGGCGACCTTCGCCTATCTCGTCCGCCGCCTGAAGCGCGGCTGAAGCGGCAAGACGATACGTTGAGGAGGAGTCCGATGTATTATATCGATGCGTTCAACCATTTTTTTCCTAAGCAGCTCTGGGATCGTATCCAGAAGCTTGACGGGGCCGGCAAGGATATCGGTCGGCGCATGCAGGGCGTGCCTTGCATCTACGATCTTGAAACCCGCTTCCGGGTGATGGACGAATTTTCCGATTATCGGCAAATCATCTCGCTTGGCATGCCGCCGCTCGAAGCCATGGGCGGCCCGGAACTCGCCACCGAATTTGCCCGCATCGCCAATGACGGACAGGCTGAACTCGTCGAGAAATATCCCGAACGCTTCGCCGGTTTCGTTGCCGCTCTGCCGATGAATGCTCCCGACGCCGCTGTGCGCGAGGCTGAACGCGCCTTTACCGAACTCGGTGCCAACGGTCTGCAGATCCATACCAACGTCAATGGCGCGCCGCTTGACGAAGAGCGTTTTTTCCCGATATTCGAAGCCGCCGCCAAGCACAACAAGCCGGTGCTTCTGCATCCCTCACGCACCTCGTCTATGGCGGATTACGCCACCGAGGACAAATCCAAGTACGAAATCTGGTGGACCTTCGGCTGGCCCTATGAAACCAGCGCCGCCATGGCCCGCCTCGTCTTCTCGGGCTTCATGGACCGTCTGCCGAACCTGAAGGTGCTTGCCCATCACATGGGCGCCATGGTGCCTTATTTCGAAGGCCGCGTCGGCCCAGGTTGGGACCAGCTCGGCAAGCGCACTTCCGACGAGGATCTGTCGCTCGTTCTGAAGCGCCTCAAGAAGCGCCCGCTTGATTATTTCAAGGATTTCTATGCGGACACGGCCGTGTTCGGCTCGCGTGCAGCGACGCTCTGCGGCCTGGAATTCTATGGCAGCGACCGTATCCTCTTCGCATCGGACTCGCCCTTCGATCCTGAAAAGGGCCCGGGCTACATCCGCGACACGCTGAAGATCCTGAACTCTCTCGATCTTTCCAAGGAGGATATGGAGAAGATCTGCTTCCGCAACGCCGAAACCCTCTTCGGGCTCAAGAGCTGACACAGCTGCAAGCTAATCTGACGCGCGGCCGCCATGCATTGTGGCCGGCCGCGCAGACAATATCACGTCACGCGCCGCGGGATTTCGCATCCAGCGGCTGTTGATCCGGCCAGACATAAATCGCGGCTGGCCGGGAGACCCCCTTCAGCGGAAAAGAGCCCGCCTCCTCGAAACGGCCTGGCGCCTGCGAAACGAAGTCGGCTGATGCCAACAGGCTGTGGCCAACGATATCGGCGAGCTTCTCCATGCGCGCCGCTTCGTTGACCGCTCTACCGATGGCCGTGAAATCGAGACGGCGCGCCGCCCCGACGTTTCCGTAAAAGACTTGGCCGACGTGCAGAACGATATCGACGAGCAGTTGCGGTTCTCCTGCTTTCGCGCGCTCGCGATTGACAGCGGCATTGGCTTCCATGGCGGCCTGTGCCGCAGACAGAGCGCGATTGCATGCCTCGGCCGGGTTGTCGATATCTGCAGGAAAGATGGCGAGAAGACTGTCGCCCATGAACTTCAAGATCTCTCCACCCTCCTGCTCGACCGGTGTGCCAATCGCCTCGAAATGTTCGTTGAGCCAGGCAACGATGCGTTCGGGCCCATGCTTTTCGTTGAGCGAGGTGAAATTCTTAAGATCGGCGAGAAGGATCGCGGCATAGACCGCGGTACCGTCACCGCGGCGGATATGACCGCTGAGGATGTGGCCGCTGGTTCTAGCGCCCGTATAGACGGCCAGGACATCGGTAGCCACCCGCGTGGTGGCGATACGCCAACAGGCAAGGGACAGTGCTGGGACCATTTTCTGCAGATCGGCAATGAGCCTGTCCGAAAAGCCATCGGGATCGTCGACCGCAATCGAGAAGCTGACGCCAGCAAGCGCAGTATCACCGGGAAATGAAACAAGCTTCGTCAGATAGTCGGTAGCACCGAGCTCAGCGAGTTCGGTCAGCAGTGGAATCGGCGGGGCATCCGGTCCCGGCGGCAATCTCCAGCGGGCATATCGGAGATTATTTGTGAGGAGATAGGAGATGGGAGAGCGCCGGAACAGTTCCTGGCTCGCTTCATCATGCCCTTGAACCTCCTTCGAAATACCGGACGAACGGTACCAGGCGACCGAAAATCCTCTCTGCAGGGGATCGATCGACGGCATTGCTATCGACGCGCGAAGGATTGGGTATCCGAGATCCGCCAGCCGTTCTGCGACACCCTGCAAAATGGTGTCGATCGTATCCGTCGATAATCCCTCAGAGATGATCCAGTCGATCAGATCTTGCAAACAAGGCATGGCGACGTCCTTCTCCCTCCGCTTTTTTGGGGAGGTCTGTCGTTCTAACGCAATTTCATCAATGGTCCATTGGCCTGTCATTTTCGGCAGAGAGCGTCGTTGCAAAAATTTCAAACACCCTCGCCGATTGTGGTAAGATGCGGTGGAACAAAATGGCCTCAGCTGCGTAGTGTCTCCCTGGGACGCGAAAAAGCCTGTTATCGCCCTAACAACAAGCACAACTCCACTTCGAGAAAGGAAAGGAATGTGTCTACGACCATACGGACGGCTGATGTTGTGCCGCATGACGACCACGTCGTTACCGCCAAGGAAGCCTTGGAAGGGCTTTATCTGAGGCTCGAAATGGAGAAGGAGGTTCGTCTCGTTGCCGCGGCCTTACGCGCTGGCTGGTCGGCAGACGAAGCGTTGGACGCGATCGACCAGCTCCGGGCCGACGATACGAAACATTGAGGGCTCCCTGACGTAAACATTTCTGGGCCTTGGCATGGAAAACCATCGCTGTGGTTTTCTGCTGCGCTCAGACGGCGACCAGATGCCCCGGCGATACCTCATGATATTCCAGCGGCTTGATCTTGTAGTCGACGGGACGGATCGGGCTCCTGATCTCGTCATTGGCAGCAGTCCGCTTTTCGCGGCGGCGATCGGGATCGGGAACTGGAACAGCTGCCATCAGCTTCTTGGTGTAGTCATGCTGCGGACTTCCGAAGACGGCGGCCCGCGGGCCGATTTCGACAATTTCGCCGAGATACATGACGGCAACGCGGTGGCTGACGCGCTCGACGACGGCCATATCATGGGAAATGAAAAGGAAGGCGAGGTTCAGGCTCTGCTGCAGGTCGAGCATCAGGTTGATGACCTGTGCCTTAATGGACACGTCGAGCGCCGAGACGCTTTCATCCGCGACGATGACCTTCGGCTCCAATGCAAGCGCGCGGGCAATACAGATACGCTGGCGCTGTCCCCCGGAAAATTCATGCGGGAAACGGGAGGCCATGTCCGGCGTCAGGCCGACCTTGGTTAGGAGGTCAGCGACCCGCTCCTTCGCCTGTTTGGCTGTGCCCATCCTGTGTTCCAGATAGGGCTCGGCGATAGCATCACCAACGCGGATGCGAGGATTGAGACTGGCGAAGGGATCCTGGAAGATCATCTGCACGGTCTTGCGCATCTCGCGCATGCCTGCCTTGTCGAGCGCCAGCACATCCTTGCCATCGGCGATGACGGAACCGCTTTGCGCCTCGATCAGCCGCATGATCGCGCGTCCGGTCGTAGATTTGCCGCAACCGGACTCTCCGACCAGCGATAGCGTCTCGCCGGCGTAAAGATCGAAGGAGACGTTTTCGACCGCGTGGACGCGACCGGTCAATTTTCCGAAGAGGCCGGAATGAATATCGAAACGTTTGGTGAGGCTCTTCACCTCCAGCACCGGGCGGGCTGCCGCAGCAACCGTATCGGCGGTCTCGACCGGAGCATTCGATTCACCGGTCGCCGTATTGACGACAGGAAAACGTAGCGGCCGCTTGCGACCCTGCATGGAGCCAAGAACCGGCACAGCCGACAAAAGAGCACGAGTGTAGGGATGTTTTCCACGATGGAAGATATCGGCGGTTGCCCCCGTTTCCACCTGCTCGCCGCGGAACATGACAACAGTGCGGTCGGCGATCTCGGCCACGACACCCATGTCATGGGTGATGAACAGGACCGATGTGCCTTCTTCTTCCTGCAACATCTTGATCAGGTCGAGGATCTGGCCCTGGATCGTTACGTCGAGCGCTGTGGTCGGCTCGTCGGCGATCAACAATTTTGGCCGTGAGGCAAGCGCCATGGCGATCATCACGCGCTGGCGCATGCCTCCGGAGAAGCGGTGGGGATACTCATCAAAGCGAGAAGATGCCGAGGGAATACGGACCTTTTCGAGCAACCGGATCGTTTCGGCGCGGGCTTCGGCCTTCGACATCGATCTGTGGCAGAGCAAGGCCTCGGAGATCTGATCTCCGATCGTGAAGAGCGGATTGAGGCTCGTCATCGGCTCCTGGAAGATCATCGCGACATCGTTGCCGCGCACCTTGCGCATCTGATCTTCCGGCAGGCCGAGCAGATCACGCCCGCCGAGCACGATCTTGCCTTCGATGCGGCTCGAATCCGCCTGCAGCAAGCGCATGATCGAGAGTGAAGTGACGCTCTTACCGGAGCCACTTTCGCCGACAATTGCGACTGTCTCACTATGTGCGACATCGAAGGAGACATTACGAACGACCGGCTTCCAGGCGCCATCGACCCGAAATGATGTCGTCAGGTTCTGGACGGAGAGGACTGGCTCAGCCGTTGCGATGGATTGTGCCTGAATGCCGGTCATGATTGCTTCCTCAATTATCCGCAGTTCCGGATCAGTCCGGCCACTTCAGCACACCGTCGAAGCGGCGTTTGCTGCGATTTTCGATTGGCGTTGCAATGATTTCGTTGGACGCGCGCGCCTTGTCGAGCTCCTCAGCCAGACGGCTGGCGACAATCTTTTCCTGGCCCGGATGCAGGTTGCAGGGGTCAAGGTAGAAGTAGCGGTGTTCGACTTCGTGGTCGCGGACGATGATCGGCGGCGAACCGCGGCTGAGCGCATCGGCTAGATCCCAGGCGGTGATATGCGCCTCTTCGGCATCGACGATCAGCCGTAGGCGGTCGAGCGGGTTGTTGGTCGGATCGGGCTCGATCAGCGCGGTTACGCCGGGACGGCCGTCCAAAGTCTCTTTCCAGAGATTGAGATAGCTCGTCTCACGCTCTCGAATGCCGGCGTGGTCGCGCTTTTCCCAAGCTTCAAGCGCGGCCATCACGCCGAAGATGCTTTCCTTGCCCACCTTCATGCCGCGGCCGATACCCATGTTCTGCAGGAAGGCATTGCGCACCAGTTCCTTCTTGCCGGCAACGATGCCCGAAGTCGGACCGCCGAGAAACTTGTGGCCGGAATAGAGCGCCACATCGGCACCTTGTTCCAGGAAGATGCGAAGATCATATTCCGACGCTGCGTCGACGATGACAGGAACGCCTTTGGCATGGGCGATCTCGACGAACTCCTTGAGGTTCAGGAGACCGTAATCGACGACGTGATGCGAGACGACGTAGACGGCTGCAGCCGTCTTTTCGGTGATTGCATGCTCCATATGGAAGCGGTGCGTGGAGGTCGCCTGACCGATCAGCACGAGCTTGCCTCCGGCAAGGCGGATCGCCTGATCGACCGGCGCTCCATAGCTGACGACATGGCCCATCTGGACGAGAATTTCATTCTTCTCCGGCACGACGTCCGGCAGCTTTTCGACGGCGAGAAGATTGTTGCCGGTGATGGCGCCAGCGACGGCAAGCGAAATACCCGCCGAGCAGGAAGCGGTCACGAAACCTGCTTCGCCGCCCGTAAGCCGTGCGATAACGGCACTCGCTTTGCGCTGCAGGTCGTTGACCTCGACAAATTGCGGTAGGATCGACGACATGGCGGCGATCGCTTCGGGAACCACGATTGACGCGCCGAGGCTCGTCATGGTGCCGGAAACGTTGATGACCGGGCGAAGGCCGATCGATGTGCGGATGTCCTCAGACATGGGTCTCTCCAATTTCAATCTGTTGGGCCGGAACAATCATGTGCGTGCCCATCAATCCTTGATCGCGACGATGGCTTCGATTTCGACGGTGATGTTGCCCGGCAGCGAGCCGAAGCCGACGGCCGAGCGGGCGTGCTGCCCGATCTCTTCGCCGAAGACATCGATGAAGAGATCCGAGCAGCCGTTGATGACGGCGGGATGATCGACAAAATGCGGCACCGCATTGACCATGCCGAGCAGCTTGACCACCCGCTTGACGTGCGAGAGATCACCAAGCGCCTCGTGCATGACTGAGAGCAGATTGATGCCGGTCAGCTTTGCATGGCTGTAAGCAGCCTCGACGCCGATCTCGGCGCCGACCTTGCCGACATGCATGAATCCATCAGCCTCGCGCGGCCCCTGCCCCGACAGGTAAAGCATGTTGCCCTCCCGCACATTGGTGACGAAGTTGGCGATCGGCGGCGGTGAAGCCGGAAGCGTAATGCCGAGTGCAGCGAGCCGCTCATAAGGCGACGTGCCGATGGTGCCGGCGGTGGCGGGAGACTGGTTCACGCAAACTCCTGTCATGCGATTTCTTTTATGCTCTGGTCTTACCGGTAGGAATAACCGTGGCTGTGGCGCACAAGCTTACGGGCGCGCGGAACATAACGGCTGGAGGTGTAGGCCTCGTTGCCGATGACCGCATGCCGCGGCTCGAAGAGCTTCTTCAGAACCGAGACGTCGCCATTGGAATCGGTCGCCTCCAGATCGGAATCGACGAGATCGAAAATCGTGAACTCCGCCTGAGCGCCAACCGTCAGACGGTTGTCCATCGATAGCTTGATGACCGATGCCGGCGCATGGGTAACGGCGTTGATCACCTTGTCGAAGGGCATGCCCACCGACAGAAGCTTCGACATGGTGATGGCCAGATCCCAGACCGGGAAGTTCATCGAATGGCCATGCAGATCGGTGGAGATCGAGAAGGGCAGAAGACCGCGGGCAATTGCCGCTTCCGCCACCTTGAAGGAGAAGGAGGCGCCGCCATGGCCGATATCGAGGCGGATGCCTTCGGATGCGCAGCGTTCAGCGAGATTGAAGAGATCTTCGTCCTCCATGATGCTCGAACCCGCCTTGCCGTTAAAGCAATGGGTGACCACATCGCCGGGACCGAGGATTTCCAAGACCTCGTCATAAAGCGCCGGGGGCTCGCCGACATGCACCATCATCGGCACTTTGAGGATCTTGGCGATCTTCTTGCCGAGCTTGACCGGGGTGACACCCCAGGAGCCGGTGATCACATGGCTGGCGCGCACCTTGATGCCGACGATATGCTCGCTATTCTCGGCATAACATTCGAGGATGCGGTCGAGGTCGATATCTCTGATGTCGCGCAGTTCCGCGACACGGTTGCAGGCAACGAGACCGATCGAACCGAGGTTGAGGAAGGCCTTGATGCGCTCCTTCGACGGCTCGATAATATATTCGCGGAAGCCGTGGAAATTGGCTTCACCGGCAGAGCCGGCATCGACGAGCGTCGTTACGCCGCGCTCGACTCCGCATTCGGACGGGCGGATCGAGATATCGGTGCCGCCATGCCAGATATGCACATGCAGGTCGACCCAGCCGGGAGATACGAAGGCGCCCTTACCGTCGACGCGCGTCACATCGTCGGCGACCGCAAGCTGCGGACCGAGCTGCGCGATCTTGCCATCCGCGCCGACGAGGATGTCGATTGCCCCATCGGGCGTGTCAGCACCGAAGCCGACTGGCTTCACATTGGTGAGGAGAAGCGGTTTGCCCGCTGTTTCACCGGTCATTTAAAGGTCCTTTCGAAGTTTGGGATCGAGCATGTCGCGCAGGCCGTCACCGACCATCTGGAGCGAAAGCACGGAGAGAATAATGGCGACGCCCGGAAACAGCGTCATCCAGTCGGCCTGACCGATATATTGCCGGCCAGCGGCGATCATCGTGCCCCAGGTTGGAATTTCCGGGCTGACGCCGAGGCCAAGGAACGACAGGCCGGCCTCGGCAAGCATGGCGCTCGCAAAGAGGAAGGTTGCCTGCACCATGATCGGCGAAAGCAGGTTCCTCAGTACATGGCGCGTCATGATATGGAACGTCGAAATGCCGAGCGCCTGTGCCGCCTCAACATAGGGCAATTCGCGGATCACCAGTGTCGAGGCGCGGACGATACGCGCAAGGCGTGGTGCATAGACTATCGATAGCGCAATAATGACAGTCGTCAGAGACGGGCCGAGCGCCGCAACAAGCGCGATTGCCAGCAGGATATCCGGGAAAGCCATCATCGCATCAATCAGGCGGGCAATCGGCGTATCGAGATTTTTGAAGAAGCCGGCGAGCAATCCGAGGGTAACCCCGATCACGGCCGACAGCGCGACGACCGCAGCGCCGACCAGCAGCGACAGCCGGCCGGCGAAGATGGTGCGCGACAGTACATCGCGGCCGAATTCGTCGGTGCCAAAGAAATAGGTGCCGCTGGGCGGCTTCAACCGGTTGACGATCGAAAGCTTCGACGGCGAATAGGGAGCAACCCATGGTGCCAGGACCGCCAGCAGCACGAAGATCACCAGGATGAGCAAGCCGACGGCGACCGTCTTGCGCTTCAGGAAGCGGCGGATGAACTTACGGCCTTCATTCTCGGCCGGTAGGATCGCGATATCCGTCATCAGTAGCGCACCCTTGGGTCGACAAGCAGATAGAGCATATCGATCGCAAAATTGATCAGGACGTAGAGTGCTGCGATCACCAACAGCGCACCCTGGATGACGGGATAATCACGGCGAAGGACGGCTGACACGACAAGATTACCGACGCCCGGAAGACCGAAGACGGTTTCGGTGACGACGGCGCCTGAGATAAGTACGGCAGCGGTTAGACCTAAAACGGTGAGGATCGGGATCAGCGCATTCTTCAGGGCATGCTTGAGAATCACCCGGCGCTCGATCAAGCCCTTGGCCCGCGCCGTGCGGATATAATCGTCACCAAGAACATCGAGCATCGAGGCGCGCGTGAAGCGCAAAATGAGCGCCGAGGACACGATTCCGAGCGCGAAGGCTGGCAGGGTCAGATGATACATGCGGTCGATGAAAGTCGAGCCCGGCCCGCCATATCCCGAGACTGGGAACAGACCAAAACGCACGGCGAAGATCTGCATAAGAATGAGGCCGAGCCAGAAACTTGGAATGCTAGCCGCAAACATAGCCAGCGTCGTTGCAGCCTGGTCGACAAAGGAGCCGCGGCGATAAGCGGCATAAATGCCGATTGGAAGCGCAATGATGCCAGCGATAACGAGCGAGAAGATCGTCAGGAAGAAGGTCGGTTCGGCACGATCGAGCAGTGCTGCCGTCACCGGCATATTGAGGAAGATCGACTGCCCGAGATCGCCCTTCAGCAACTGGCCGATATAATAGAGATATTGCACACCGATGGACCTATCGAGGCCGAGGCTCGCGCGCAAATCGGCAATATCCTGTGGCGTCGCATCGGGGCCGAGCATGACGGCAGCCGGATCGCCGGGAGTGACGCGAACGATGACGAAGACGATCGTGACAACGAGGAACATCACGACGATCATGCCAAGCAGGCGCTGGAAAATGTAACGTATCATGAAGCCTATCCTGGTGCCGGGCGAGCACGATGGAAAAGGATACCGGCGCGGACGCACCGGTATCCCCCGATGGAGCACTACTTCTTGATGGATGCGTTCCAGAAGTACGGCCACGGAGCCGGATCGACGCCTTCGAGCTTCGTCGACTCCGCCGATACCGCGTTGAAATCGCCAATCTTCATATATGGCACTTCATCATACATGGTCTTCTGGACATTAGCCCACAGTGCCACGCGCTTCTGCGGATCGACTTCCGAGGTGAAGGCATCGACGACGCTCTTGCGCGCCGGCGTATCCCACCAGCCGGGCGAACTCGGCGAGAGCGAGCCGATCAGCGCCGGCTCCGGAAGGAAGGGGCTGTGGCTGATGTAGATATCCCAAAGCTTCGGATCGGTGCGGCGCTGCGTCAGCGTTGCCCAGTCGACGACCTGCAGATCGACGGCAAAGCCGGCCGCCTTCAGATATTCGGCGGCGACCTGCGCCATCTTGTAGTGGAACTCGTACTGGCGGCTGGTCAGAATACGGATCGGCTCGCCATTGTAGCCTGCAGCCTTCGCCGCAGCCGCCGCACCTTCCGGATCGGCCGCATTATAATTACCCTTGACCCCGGCATCCGTATTCCAGGCGTAAGGCTTGGGATAGATGTCGCCGTCGAGCGTATAGAAATCCGTGCTTCCGAAAGCAGCGGCAAGCATGTCCTCCATGCTGAGCGCCTGACGGATTGCCTTGCGGACCTCGATGTTCTTAGCAATGCCTTCCTTGGTATTGAAGACGAAGACCGGGTAACCGAACGGCTTCAGGATGACAGGCTGCGACGCGGTCGAAGCCTTCAGCTTATCGAAGGATTCGACCGGGATCGAGTCGACGTAATCGTATTGGCCGGATACGGCAGCCTCAACGCGGGTGTTGGCATCCGGAACTGGCACGAAGCGGATTTCGTCGAGATATTGGTGGCGGGCGCCACCGTAACCGTCACTCTCGCCGTCGCGCGACTTGTAGCCGTCGAAACGGACGAGCTGGATATACTGATCCGCCTTGCGTTCCTTCAGCATATAGGGGCCGGTGCCGATGAACTCCTTCATCGGTTCATCCTGCTTTTCAGCGGGAATGATGATAGCGGCGGAATTGTTGAAGGCGAGCAGCGAGGTCAGCGGCGCATAGGGCTGCTTCAGCGAAATCTTCACGGTCGCCGGATCGGCAGCCGTGATGGAGTCGATAAAACCTGCTACCTGCTTGCCACGCGATGCAATCTTCATCCAGCGGTTCAGCGAGGCGACAACATCCTCCGAAGTCATGTCGGTGTTATCGTGGAATTTGATACCAGTACGCAGCTTGATCGTATAGGTCTTACCGTCGGCACTGATTTCCGGCAGGCTTTCAGCCAGAAGCGGGGTCACGCTCCACTTCTTGTCGAAAGTGTAGAGCGTCTCGAAAATATGCTGCGTAACGATGCCGACGAGGTCGGCGGTCGAGGACATCGGATCAAGCGTCGGCGGTTCGCCGATCGTCGCGACGTTGATCACGCCCCCCTTCTCCTGAGCCATCAAAGTTGTCGGCAAAGCGACCATCGCTGTGCCGAGAAGGAATGCGACAAATGTCTTCATTTCATGCTCCCGGTTTAATGTTCCACAATTATGTTATGTCGATTTTTATAATAGAATATCGACAGAAGTGGTCCTGTCAATCGGGAAAGTGGTTCCTTACGCAGAAATGAAAACTGCCGCCATGGGTAGCCATTGTCTGCAACTTGCTGGTTTAGGTTTCGTGACGTCCATTGCTAAAGGTAATGAAGCGGCTTCGCCTTGATAGGGAGCTCAGATGACCTTCTGGAAGCAACACGGGATCAGCTGTGGTGACGCAAATGGGGGCAGCGGCCCGACAACGGCTGTCGGTCTAAATAAGGTCGCAATGGCCTCTTGAAGATTCAATCTGAAGTTAAGTATATTATAACTAGAATATCGCAGGATTCTTTAATGATTTTGGTATATACCAAAAGAAGTAGCCATATCGGACTAAGGTCCGGGGTGCGCACCGCACAAAAAAAAGCCACAATACGATCGTGTTTACTTTATCGGGGACATTGAAGGCCGTCCCTTAGGGCGCGCATTGGATGAAGATCACTCCCTTGGCGCTCCGATTTGCGGGGGGCGCGCGCTAATAATCTAAAAGCAACCTCCACTCGGCCGGACTGAAATATCATTGCGCTGGACGCAAGAGAACCCGGAGGATTCTTTTTGAACTCAGGCAAACCCAATAAAACTTTATTCCAATTCTCGACATTAATCAAAGGTCTTAACGTTAAACTTCGGAAAGATGGCCGTAGCGTTGACCATTTCTTTGCGTTGTAGATACTCTGAATATAAGCAAATCGAAACATGCCATCTGTTGGAGAAGTCATGAAGAAAGTGCTTGTAGCAGGCGGAGCTGGTTTTCTCGGGTCGCATTTGTGCGACAGGCTTTTAAATCGCGCCGACGTCGAAAAGCTGGTTGTTGTTGACAACCTTTGGACCGGGCGTGAGGAGAATATTTCCCATATAAGGGATCCTCGCTTCCATTTCGTCCGGTCCGACGTGGAAAAGCTTCAGACTTCGGATAAGTTTGACGAAGTATATCACCTTGCTTCTCCGGCCTCACCTCCATGGTACATGAAGGAACCCAAGAGAACTATTTCGGCAAATCTCATCGGAGCGTTTCGTCTTCTGGACCTTCTGAAAAAAGGAGGCCGCTTCTGCTTCACCTCTTCCTCGGAGGTCTATGGCGATCCGCTCGTTTCGCCGCAGCCGGAGTCCTATAAGGGCCAGGTCGATTGCACCGGACCACGTTCGTCCTATGACGAAAGCAAACGCTGCACCGAGTCCTTGCTGTTCGAGATGCAGCGCACGCAGGGTCTGGACGTCAAAATCGTTCGTCCCTTCAACGTATACGGCCCGAGGACGCGACCGGACGACGGCCGCGCCGTCTCCAACTTCGCCGCGCAGGCGCTGACCGGCCGCCCCATTACGGTGTTCGGGGATGGCCTCCAGTCCCGAAGCTGGGGCTATGTCGACGATATCATCGACGGCTTTGCCCGTTATTTCTGGATGACCGAAACGGATTACAGGGGGCCGCTTAATGTCGGGAACGACCGGGAAATCGCAGTCCTGGAAGTGGCGCGGTATGTCTCGCGCCTGATGGGCGGTGTTCCGATCGTATTCGAGCCTTCGCCGCCGCACGATCCGACAAACAGACGGCCAGACCTGACGAATGCAAACTATGTGATGCCCGAATGGTCGTGCACGATTAGCTATGAGGAAGGCGTCGCCAAGACTCTGGACTGGTTCAGGGAGGAGATGAAAATTACCTCGGCAAAGGTTGCGCAGGGGGGCTCCCGCCGGCTGGCCAAGGCAGGACGCTGAACAGTTCCCCAGCACCTGGCGCAGAGTGTAGTAATGAGTGACGCCATACCGCGTGACATGAAAAACAATGTCTTCCCCGTGCCTATCCGGTACCTGGATCTTTCGTCGGATGACGTTGGTGCGAATGGCCCGGCGATCGGCGCCGGGCTCGTGGTCTTCGTTTCCGAAGGCCTCCCTGTTGGTCAGGCCTATATCGAAGAGCAAGAAAGCCCTGCCGCGCTGGCTGCGCGCGCCGTGCTGCCGGAAACTATCGAACACGCTCGGAATGTGACGCAGGCGCCGATCACGAACCGCGACGTCAGCCTCCTGATCTGCACCAAGGATCGGCCGGATCAACTGGCCAGATGCCTCGCATCAATCCCCAAACAATCTCTGCCTCCGGCTGAAGTAATCGTCGTCGACAATGCCTCAACCGGCGATGGCACCCGCCGTGCCGTGGAAGCGGCTGGCGCGACCTATGTGCGCGAGAACAGGATTGGGTTGGACTACGCTCGCAATGCGGCAGTGCGCGCGGCAAAGACCGAGTTCGTGGCGTTCACCGATGACGACGTCGTTCTGCACGAACGTTGGCTGGAGAACCTGATGAAGGCTTTCGACCGGCCTGAAATCGGATGCGTCACCGGCCTTGTCCTTCCCGGGGAGCTTTCCACGCCCGCCCAACTGATATTCGAAACTCATTGGGGATTTGGTAGAGGCTACAAGCGCCAAGACTTCGGTCCGGATTTCTATCGTCAAAGTGCGCGCCACGGGGCGCAGGCATGGCTGATCGGCGCCGGCGCAAGCCAGGCCTTCCGGCGTCGGGTGTTCGATGAAATCGGATTGTTCGACGTGCGGTTGGATATGGGTGCGGCAGGGTGTTCGGGTGACTCCGAATTCTGGAACCGGCTTCTCCATTATGGCGGCACCTGTCGCTACGAGCCGACGGCTGTTTCCTGGCATTTTCATCGCAAGGAGATGAAGGGACTCGCCAAGCAAATACGCCAATATATGAGCGGTCACGTGGCGGCACTGCTGGTCCAATACCAGAACACCGGAAACCGGGGCAATCTGCGGCGCATTCTGGTTTCGTTGCCTCAATATTATCTCCGGAGGCTGAGGAGACGGCTGCGCAAGGAAGCAACTTCGGACAACTTCTTTCTCAAGGACGAAATACTGGGCTGCCTGAACGGTGCGTGGTATGTCCTTCGCCGCTGGAAGATGCCAGCATGGTGACAGCCGCATCGAAGCCGGACATATCGTTCCTCATCCCCGCCTACAACGCGGCGGAGACCGTGGCCGATTGCCTGGGCAGCTTGCAAAAACAGTCGGTATCGAACTGGCAGGCGGTGGTCGTTGACGATGGTTCGAAAGACGATACCTGGAATGCGCTCGAAGGCTTTGCGAAAGCTGACAGCCGGATCCTGATCCATCGTCAGGCGAATGCCGGCGCGGCCGCAGCGCGTAACGCAGCCGCCGGCTTTGCGACCGCCCCTTTTCTTTGCATGCTCGACGCGGACGACTGGCTGGATCCAACTTTCATCGAATGCATGCTGCCGATTGCTGCGGATGGCCCCCAGCCGGTGATCGCATGCTGCAGCTATCGCCGCGTCACGCCGGATGGCCGGATGCTCGAAATCGAAACGCCCCCCAATCTGGCGGGCGATCGAGCAAAGCGGGAATTCTCGTCATTTTGTGCCCTGGCCATTCATACAGTGGTTTTTCCCAAAGACCTTCTCGTCCGGCTTGGCGGCATGGATACCGAGCTGCAGACCTGCGAGGACTGGGATCTCTGGCTTCGTATGGCGTTTGCAGGAGCTGAATTCAAACAGGTCGACCAGTGCCTTGCCTTCTATCGGATGAAGGCCGGCTCGCTCTCGGGCGATCCGTTTAAGATGGTAAGGGACGCAATCCGGGTTACCACCAGGGCGCAGGCCCTCGGCGTGGAAGAGAAACCGTCGGCGGATGATGAGGATGCCCGGTGGACGGCGCCGGCTCTCGGGCAATTGCGGATGCTCGCCTGGACCGCTTCGGCCAACCTGTGTACGGGAGCTGATCTAGCCGCGCTAGCGGAGCTTTTACCCGAATTTCCCAACGCCTCAGGTTATGAGAGCTTTCTCGGCGCGGTGATATTGCATGGATTGCAAACAGGTCTGGCAACGGCGAATGCCGCCGATCTCATCGATTTGTCAGAACGCTGGAAACCAGCATTTCTCGACATTGTTCAATTGCTCGAGCAATACTCGCTGCCCGGGACCGGGCGCCGCCTGGAGGAGTTCGTTGTCTGGTCAATCTCGGCTGCCGATAAGTCGCGCTCCTACTCGGTTGGCCGTCTGCAGGTGGTTGCAGTCGACACCGGCAACCTGATCTCGGTTGCCAAGGCGAACGGGGTCGATACGCTGCTACTGCACGTCTTTTCCGAAGGGAAACATGTCGGATCGTATGTGGGCCCTCTGTGGGGAGACCTCTCCGTTCGCGCTCAACTCAGGCTCATCATCGATGAGCTCCGGGCCGGAGATCACGTGCCCACCCCTTTGACCTTTACTTATGGCTGCTCCTGGGCAGCCGAAGCCGTCCGCAACACCAGGGTTTTGGGCAAAATAGCCCGGCAGCGGCGGGGGCGACGACGTCAGCTCAACCAGCTCTCCTACGCGATACGTCGCAACGTGCTCGTCAAATCCGCGGCGACGGAGGCTGGGGACAATGACGCACGTTTGTTGGAGGTGCAGTCCCGTCACGGGCGGCAGTTCCCCGGACCAGTTGCCGAGAGGAGCGGCGTGTCTGCCGAAACAGGAGATGCGCAGACGGTTTTGCCGGAACCCGCAACGAAAGAGGAATATTGGGAGCGTGTTTTCGAGCGCCCGGACCCGTGGAACTACCTGTCTGTCTACGAGCAGGTTAAATACGACCAGACGCTGAGCCTTGTTCCGGAAGGGGTCGAAAAAGCGCTCGAGCTCGCCTGCGCGGAAGGAATATTCACGGCGAGGCTCGCTGAGAAGGTCGGTTTCCTGACGGCTACGGATATTTCGCGCCGCGCCATTGAAAGGGCATCCGAGAGATGTCGGGCGTGTACGAACGCTGAGTTTCGCGTCCTAGATTTCGTCGGGAGTGAACTTCCGCCCGAGCAGGATCTGATCGTCTGCTCGGAGGTCCTATACTACATGGACGACGAGAAGATCCTGGAACAGGTATGCCGGAAGATCGCGGCGGCGTTGAAACCGGGAGGGCGCCTTATCACGGCACATGCCCATATCCGTCGCGACGAACCCGACAGAACCGGTTTCGACTGGAACAATCCGTTTGGCGTAGGCACGATCAAGGAAGTCCTGTCGAACCTCCCTGAACTGGTGCTGGAAGAAACGATCGAGACCGAGCTTTACGCAATCCATCGGTTCGCAAAGCACACGACGGCAAAACCGGCCGCCGTGCGGATCGAAGCTTACGGCGCCCCTCTCGACGCAGATGTAGCCAAGCACATTATCTGGGGCCCGGCCGGCGTCGATCGCGGGGCGGTATGGACGAACGAGGTGACGACTTCGGTTCCAGTGCTGATGTATCATAGAATTGCGCTCGACGGGCCGGACGCACTCAGTCGGTTTCGGGTCGCGCCGGAGATCTTCCGCAAGCAGATGCAGTTCCTCCGGCGGCAGGGCTATTATACGCTGACTGCCCAGAGCCTTGCCGCACTGCTGCGCGAGCGCAAACCGATCCAAGGACGTCCCGTCGTCTTGACGTTTGATGACGCCTATCTCGATTTTCTCACCGATGCCTTTCCCATTCTGGCTGAGAGCGGGTTTGGCGCAGACGTTTTCGTGGTGACGGACAAGGTTGGTGGCTCGTCGGATTGGGATGCCACCTACGGGGAGCCGGCCCCGCTAATGTCCTGGGCCGATATCCGGACTCTGCACCGACAGGGTATCTGCTTTGGATCCCATTTGGCGTCTCACAGGCCGGCGAGTTCGCTCGACAACGCCACATTGCTTGGCGAAGCTGCTCTGTCGCGTAATGCGCTCGAAAACCAGCTGGGCGAGGCTGTGACATCAATCGCCCTTCCCTTCGGCTCCATCGATTTCCGTGTCCCCAGCATTCTTGCCCACACCGGTTACGAGATCGGCTTTTCGACGAAGCCTGCAAGGGCGAGCTCTGCTGACCAAGTGCTTTCCCTACCACGCCTTGAAGTCCGCGGTGACCTTCCACTCGGGGCCTTTGCCGAGCTGATGGGCCAACCCGATGCGTTCATTGGATAGCAAGCGATGAGCGCTCCTTTCCTCCCTTTGGTCACGGTCATCATTCCGGCCTACAATGCCGAGAAAACTCTTGTTGACACGCTTCAGAGCGTATCGAACCAGACCTATGAACGCCTTGAGATCCTGGTAGTGGACGACGGCTCGCGGGATAAAACCTACGAGCTGGCAAGTGATTATCGCCTCAAGGATCCGCGTGTCAGGGTTCTGCGGCAGGAAAATGGCGGGGTAGCGCGTGCCCGCAACCACGGGATTCACGAAGCAACCGGAAGCTATATAGCCCCGATCGATGCCGACGATCTCTGGCATCCCCGCAAGATTGAGTTGCAAGTCCAAGCTCTGAGAAGCTTTCCCGAAGGACGAGGGGTCGCCTACAACTGGTATGTGGCAATTGACGCGAATGACTTGATTTTCAACCATTCGAGACCCGTGCTGCACAAGGGCGACGTCTTCGAAATCATGGCTCGGGAAAATTTTATCGGTAATGGCAGCACACCGCTCATGCCGCGCGCCGATGTTCTGGCATGCGGTGGCTATGATCCGGCGTTGCGTGATCAAGAGGCCGAGGGATGCGAAGACCTGAAACTCTATCTCGCACTCGCCGAAAGCCTGCCCTTCGCTGTGGTTCCTGGTTTTCTAACCGGATACCGGTTCACTCAGGGAAATATGTCGAGCAATGCCTATCGCATGCTGAAATCTCATGCCCTGGTGATGGCAGAGGTCAAAAAACGCCACCCGCGGCTTGCCGCCATCGTCAGCGTTGCGGAATTCGACATGGCACGATGGTACTTCAAGCGGGCGATTTCCAGCGGAGATCAAGATCAGGTCAGGAAACTGGCGCTGATGCTTGCGAGACGGTTTTCCGCGAAACTCGCCGTCTACGGCACTCGCCTCGTCTGGTACGCGGCCAAACAGCAAGCGCGACGGCTGGCAAATCGGTCGCCAAAGGCTCCAATACCATCTGGCCCCGCGATCAGCATCGCATTTCCAGAAAGCGGTACGTCATTCCACGATCGGTTTAAAGTAGCTGTTATCGGTGAGGCCGGTGAGTTCACCACGCTGCGCGCGGGTGATGCATGACGACGATGCGAAAGTCCGCTTCGGGCAAGCCACCAAGGCCCCTCAATCTGGTCGTCGCGGCCCGTTTCCGAGAGCTTTTACAACTTATTCCGACGCTTCGGATGAAGACCTTTGTGATGATTTCAGTCGGCATCCTTAGCGGTCTGATGGAAATGGTCGGCATCACCTTTCTTGTCAGCCTGATTTTTGTCCTTGGACAGCAGGGATCTGCTTCCGGAACAGCTGTCGGCTGGTTTCCCGCATTTTTCGGCGGGTTCGATACCGCGATCTCAAAGCCGATGCTGGTCACGGTCCTCATCTGCGCGATCATCCTCAGGATCGCTCTGGGCTTTGCCAACTCCATCATTGCGAGCACCGTCAGTCATCAGATCAGCGATCGAATCCGGCGCCGTCTTTATTCAAAAATCCTAACGATCCCGTTCCAGCGCTTTCAGCATTACGAGCGCAGCGACATCATGAATGTGATCGCCACTGAATCCTATGCCGTCGCTTCGGCACATGCGAGTCTCGTTCGCCTCGGGATCAGTCTCGGGACCATCGTGATCTTCGGCGCCGGAATGCTGGTGATGGCATGGCCGATCGCTCTGCTCGGACTTGTCTTCGGCGTTGTCCATAATCTGACGCTCGGCCTATTTGCCGATGCTTATCGGCGTATCGGCGAGACTGCCCTTTCGGCCGTGGAGGATCTGACACAATTAACATGGACTACATTGCAGACCTTGAAGGCGGTAAAAAGCTTCGGGCTTGAAAACCGCCACGAAATCATTTTCGACGCCCTTTCAAAGGATGTTGGGCGGGCCTGGTCCCGCTCCGATCGTTTGGGCGCGGCAACCTCGCTGCTGAGTGAGGCGCTGACGTTCGGCGTGATCCTGACGATTATCCTGTCTTCGCAATTTCTCCCGGTGGATTTCCGCGCAGCATTGTCGGCCACCGTCCTTCTCTACAGACTTCAGCCACATATCAAGGATTTCGACTCCCAGATTCTTGGCCTGCACGCCATGGAAGCCTCCTTGCAGAACGTTCTCACGATAATTTCCGAAGCGGACGATGCCCGAGGGGTCTGCGACGGGGAAGAGCTGAGACATCTGAAGGGCGAGATCGTTTTCCACGACGTCTCCTTCCTCTACGAGCGAAGCAGCGTGCCCGCCGTCAGCCATGTCAGCTTCTCGATTAAGATCGGCGAGACGACCGCGCTGATCGGCCCGAGCGGCTCCGGCAAGACGACGATCCTCAACATGGTTCTCGACCTCATTCAGCCGACCGAGGGTCGCATCACCGTTGACGGTAAGGATCTTTCGACCATCAAACGGTCAAGCTGGTTGCGACAACTTTCAGTCTCCGGCCAGGATGTCGAGCTGATGGAAGGCACCGTCCTCGACAATATCCGCTTCCGTCGCGAGATCTCCGAAGAAGACGTCCGTTGGGCAGCCGATATGGCCTGCGCGACCGAGTTCATCGAGAAATTACCCTACGGCTTCGAAGAGTGGCTGGGCGATGAGGCGATCAGACTTTCGGGCGGCCAGCGGCAGCGCATCGGCCTGGCGCGGGCGCTTGCGGGCCGACCTGAAATCCTGCTTCTCGACGAAGCCACCAATGCACTTGACGAAGAGACAGAGACGCGAGTGCTTTCTCTTCTGCTCGAAGAATACAGCAACCGGACCCTGATCATCGTCAGCCACCGATCGTCCGTTGCCCGCCTGATGCAGCATCAGATCCACCTCGCCCCGGCTGCGGCATAGGGGAAAACCGATGGAGTCTGGAGAAACTTTTGATCCCTCTCAGCCGCTGGTCTCGGTGGTTATTCCAGCATTCAACGCTTCCACGTTTATCGAGCGCACATTGCGATCTGCAACTCGACAGACCTATCCGGCCCTGGAGATCATCGTGGTCGATGACGGTTCGACAGACGATACGGCAGACCTTGTCAAGCAGAGCGCGATGATTGACCCACGGATCCGCCTGCTACGCACTCCAAACCGCGGTGTTTCTGCCGCAAGGAATACCGGCATCGAGGCATCATCAGGTCAATTTGTGGCATTCCTTGACGCGGACGACCTATGGCATCCGACGAAAATCGAGAAGCAGATAGATGCTCTCAATGGCCTTTCCTCGCAGTGGGCGGCGGTCTACGTGCTGCATTACGTCATCGATCGCGACGATGAGATCATCCGGCCCGGCGCGTCCAATATTGCGAGAGGATACATTTACGCTCGGCATCTGAATTTCAAATACATTGGCAATGGAAGCGCGCTTCTTGTGCGACGGGATGCAGCGCTTGAGATAGGTGGATTTGACAGCTCGTACGCCGCAGCAGGTATTGGAGGCTGCGAAGACCTCGATTTCGAGCTCAGGTTAGCTGCACGCTACTGGATCGAAGTCGTCCCCGAACGCCTGGTGGGCTACAGAGAATATCCCGGCAACATGTCTTCCAACCACGCTCAAATGGGGCAAGGCGCTTTGGAAGTCATCAAACGCTCGTTGGCCGCAAATCCGCAGCTTCCGAAATATGCAGCCAAAAGCGCCGTCGCGCTTACTCAAAAATACGCATTCCGGCAGTACAGAAAAGCCAGGAATTTACGTCTGACACTCGCATCTGCTTGGGCAATCCTTCAGGATGACCCGCGTTTCATATTTAGGTTCGTATGGCATAGTTGCCTACGCCTCATAAAAAGACGTCTGAATCTCAAGGCGACGACAGCGCAGGATGAAGGTCCGCGACTGGACAGATTGAGATTCGACGAACAAATCGTCCTTTCGCCTATTGAAGGCCCGGAAGAAACCATAAAGTCACGGCGTCATCTGATGCGACTGACTGCGACGGATGCGAGGCTGAGTTCAATCCGTGAGAGCGCCGAGGGAATAGCCTCTCAGGTGACGAAATCGGAAGGCAGCATAGCCCCTAATGGCCGTCAGGCGGAACATCTGCTTTAGACGTGATGTCCACTATGTTCTTGCGATGGAAGATGAAGAGGCCTGCGAGAACGATGATGACGGAGCCGACCAGAATCTGCTTGTCGGGTAATTCGTCGAAGAAAATGTAACCAAGGATAATTGCCCAGAGCAGCAGGCTGTATTGGAGGGGCGCAAGCAAAGAGGCGGGGGCCAGTTTCAGTGCACGTGTGATCATCATATGGGCGCTGCCGGCGATGATCCCTAGTGCCAGCATGGCTGCGAAATCGATGGCGGATGTTGCGCGCCAGTCGCCGATGCTGAGTATTAGACCTGTGAACAACGCGCCGATTGTTTGCCAGGTGACAAGCGTGGCATCGCTTGTCTGTCGCAGCCGGCGGCCGAGGATCAGCGTCAGCGCGAAAGAAAGGCTGCCGATCAGGCCAAAGACCGATGGCCAGGACAACATGGCCGCCGACGGTCTGAGCGCAATCACGACACCGATGAAGCCGATGATGACGGCGAGCCAGCGACGCCAGCCGATTGTCTCACCCAGGAAGAAATGTGAAAGGGCGGCGACATAAATGGGGCCGGCCATGTAAAAGGTCATCACGTCTGCAAGCGGCAGATAAGCAACCGCAGCGTAGAAAAAGGCGACATCCCCCGTCGTCAGGATAACGCGCAGGATTTGCAGGGGCACGCGCTCGACCTGGAACAGCGAGCGAGGTCCTTGCCGGACAATCATCGGCGCAAGGATGAGAAAAGAACCGAGCGAGCGGATGACCAGCACCTGGCCAACCGCGAAGCTCGTCACAAGCCATTTGCCCATGGCGTCGTTCAGCGAGAACAGGAAATCGCCAAGCAGCATCAGAAGCACGCCGAAAAGCACCGTGTTTCCTGCGGCCTTGCTGACGCGTAAATTCATGATTCGTCCCAATTGGTTAGGCTTCTTATCTCCCATAGAGCTTCATCCTGGCAGCGTCGATTCCCGACTGACGATTTGCCGGAATTCTAATCATTCAGAGGAATTCGACGCTTGTCCGGTGTCGTCAAATCCCAACGATAGCGGGGACGCAGCCGTTAAAGTGATGGGTGAACTGCGGTCGAAACAATCGGCATCAATTTTCGTCGCGATCACATTGAAAAGACTGCACACTTCTCCCCTTCCCCACGGGATCGTCTTGTGGCAATGGTCACGCTCATGAAGGCGATTTCCGGCACCAATCTCGAGCAGGCCAAGTCACACAACAGGCGTGTCGTGATTGAGGCTGTCCGCACCAACGGTCCGCTATCGCGCGCGGCGATCGCGCGGATGACGGCGCTGACGGCACAGACCGTCTCGAACATCGTCGAGGAATTGCAGCGATCACACCTGCTCGTGCCCGCGAAGGCGCAGAAGCTAGCCCGCGGCCAGCCGATCATTCCCTATTCGATCAATCCGCATGGGGCCTATTCGATCGGGCTCGAACTTGGCCGCCAGCGCGCCAATGGCGTGCTGACCGATCTCTCCGGCGCCGTCTGCGCGCGCATCGAACGCCATATAGAGCATCCGGATCCCAAAGAGGCCATGCCGGTTTTGGCTGCGATCGTCGAGGATCTGCAGCAAGTCTTCTCTTTCGATCGCAACAGGCTGCTCGGTGTCGGTATGGCGCTGCCTGGCCGTTATGCGGAGGGAGGCGTCACGTCGCTGAGCCCGCTGAACTTGCCCGGCTGGCAGGACTTTCCCGTCGGCTATGAGCTGGAACGGCGCGTGAAGGTGCCCGTTCTTGTCGAGAATGACGCGGCCGCGGCGGCCATCGGCGAGCGCCTGCACGGCGTCGCACGCGGCTTCAATAGCTTCGTCTATCTCTTCCTTGCCGGCGGCGGCGGTATCGGCGCCGGCATGTTTCTCGATGGGCATCTCTACAAGGGCAGCCGGCACAATGCCGGTGAGATCGGCCACATCATCGTAGAGCCGCATGGCCGGCTCTGCAGTTGCGGCAAGCGCGGTTGCCTGGATCGCTACGTCTCTCCAACCGTCGCCTACGAGTTCATGGGCATTGCCGATGCCGAGGAGCTTTCGCCCGAGGATCTCGACACGCTGATTGCAGAACGTGGCAAAGGCCTCAATGCGTGGCTGGATCAGGCCGTTCAGCCGCTGCGGCAGACGATCGATTTCCTTGAGCTGGCCTTCGATCCGCAGACAATTGTGCTCGGCGGCAGCATTTCCACCATCATGATGCGCCGACTAGCCGAGCGGCTGGAGCCGCTGCACGTGCCGATCGATCCGACCGAGGAAAGGACCATTCCGCGCGTCATGATCGGCACGACCGGCAAGGATACCGCAATCCTCGGTGCGGCCGCCCTCCCGATCTTCTCGGAAACCAATCCACGCTTTGACGTGCTGCAGAAGCCCGTCGGCTAATCTCCGCCTCGCTTCCAGAGGCGAAGACTAGGTCGCCGTTGTCCCAAAATCGACTAGGACTGTTGCAGCCCATAGAGCAGCGGCATCAATCCGGCGAGCGCCTTGAAGCGTTCCCAGGATTTGGAGGACGGCCTCGTCCAGCCAGTCTCGGCAAGCGCCGAAAGACGTGGGAAGACGAGCCGGTCGAAGACGGCACGATCCGTCATCGGTTCGGACCAGATACAGGCCTGAATGCCGCGAAGCTTCTGCTTCTGCATCTCCGTCCACCCGCCTACGGGATCGAACGTATAGAGTTTCTCCGCATCCGACGTACCGGCCCAGCTCGCACCTGGCTCGTCCCAATCCGGCCGCAGCGCCATATCGAGATAGTAGACCTGCCCCGGGCAGACCACGATCTCATAGCCGCGATCGGCAAGTTCGGCGGAGATTTCGACATTGCGCCATGAGCAGAGGTAGCTTTTCGACTTGTCGATGACGTCACCGTGCGCCGCTTCCTCCCAGCCGCCGGTGATGCAGCCCCTGGAGGCGAGAAAGGTCTGAATGCGCTTCAGGAACTCTGCCTGCAGAATCGCCGCGCCCGAACCGTTGATATCGTCGGCACCATGCGTGTTGGTAATGACATTCAGGCGCCTGGCATGAGCATCAGCAACTCCGTCACCTGCGACCGATCGCAAGCGGGCGAGTGCTTCCGGCGAACCGGACCAGGCGCCGAGCGGCACTTCATCAGCGCCCACGTGAATGGTCTTGAAGGGAAAAAGCTCGATGAGTTCCGAGAATATCGTCTCGATAACCTCATAGGTCTTTTCACGCGCCGGATTGATGCAATTGTCGGGGAATCCCTGAACCGAATAATAGCTGCCAGCCTCCTGCGGATCGCGCAGCTCCGGCATTGCCTGTAGCATGGCGTAACAATGGCCGGGAATGTCGATCTCTGGCACGATCTCGATCCCAAATCCCTTGGCACAGGCGACGATCTCACGGATGACTGACTTGGTATAGTAGCCGCCAGTGCGTTCCGGGCTGGACCCAAGCAGCGGCGGCACGGCCAGCCCGTGGCCTCGCCATGCGCCGATTTCAGTCAGCGCCGGATAGGCATCGATCTCGATACGCCAGGCTTCGTCATCGGAAAGGTGCCAATGGAAACGATTGAGCTTGTTCCAGGCGAGCACCGCCATCAGCTTCTTGATTTCCGCCTCCCCATAAAACTGACGGGCAACATCCAGATGCAGGCCGCGCCAGCCCATCGACGGTTCGTCGACGATCTCGCCGGAGGCGGGAAACTGGAAGGTCCGCGGGTAAAGGCGTGCGCCGCGCCAGATCTGGCCAAGTGTGATGAGGCCGTAGAGGAACCCGGTCCGGCTGCTCCCCTCGACGATAATTGCCTCCCCTTCGAAGCGCAGCCGGTAGGCTTCGGGACCGAGGCCGGCAGCCTTCTTCAAGGTTATGGGTACCGCGCCTTCTGCAGCCGAACGGATGATTCCTTCGACGGCGAAGAGTTGATCGACCAGTATCTTGAAACTATCCGCAGCAGCCCTTGCGTCTGGACCATCAGCCTGCAGAAAGAAGCCTGCCGGCAAGGGTCGTCGTGAGGCGACGGCCACATGGTTAGGCCAGGGAATGATCGACACCTGAACCGGTGCGCTGGCCGGCACTGGAAAGATCTCGGCGCCGCGCTTCAAGGGAGCATTGCTGGCGGCTGAACGCGTCGGCTCGAGCCCGAGCGAAACGGTGCTGCCATCAGCTAGGGCGAGATAGGCGCTCGTTGCACCATCCGTCCAATGGCGGAACTGCCAGCTCAGCTCATGAACAGCTATCGTCCAGGTTTCGCCTGTGTCGAGGACGAAACCGTCCGGTGGCTGGAATTCGGTAAAGTTCGACAGCCTCTTGGAAACCGTGGCCCCCTCGACGCGGCCGGCGGGATCGACCCGGCCGGGGCCGCTGACGCAGAGCGAGAAGCCGGAAAGCGGCTCGGCAGCGAGGTTCTTGAGCGTCAGGACATAGGAGAAATCCTTGCCATCGACTGGTGGATTCCAAAGGGTTTCGAGCCGCAGGGCCTGAGGTCGCGGAGTGGACATGATCGTTTCTTTCTTTTCGGACTGTGGAAATCAGCTCTTGAGCATGCCGGCATAGATGCCGGGAGCGGAATCGGGGATTGGAATGGCGCCAACGGCTTTCTTGTAGAACGCGGAAGGGCCGACATCGCCGATGATCGCGTAGCCGTAACCCATCGCCTTCAAGTCATTGAGGCTGGCAAAGAGCAGCGCCCGACCGATGCCGAGCCCGCGAAGGCTTTCGTCCACGCCTGTTGGACCGAAGAAGTCGGGTGCCGTTGCCTCATGACAGGAAAAACCGACGAGCTTGCCTTCGCGCGTGGCAATGAAACAGGTCGGCGGCTTTCGCGTCATGGCGACCGTTGCCTCGCTGGCCCAGGCTTCGTTGAAATGTTCGCCGATCCAGCGGATGATCAGTTTCAATTCGGGCGGCAGTGCACGGCGGATGGTGACGCCCGCCTTTGCCATGGCGTCCTGTGATCTTGTGTCCTGCGGCAAGGTCGATAGATTGACGAGATAATCCATTGGAAACGTCCTGTTAGGTCTGCGCGCCAAGGGCGCGGATGAAATGATCGGGGCCGACCCGCTCGATGACGACGGATTCCGGACGGCTGAGCGAACGAACCCGCTCCGCCTGCTCGAGGAATCGTGCGCTTCCGCCGGTCACGAATGGGCGTCCGCCATCGGGAACGGCCGAAAGCAGGAGCTGGGTATAGGGATGGCGCGGGTTGGACAAAACCATTTCGGTATTGCCCCACTCCACCATCTGGCCGGCGAACATCACCACGATTTCTTCGGCCACATGCGCTGCCGTCGCGATGTCGTGGGTGATGTAGAGCATCGCCAGTTCGTTCTCCCGTTTTACGCGGGCAAGCAGGTCGAGAATGTCTTTGCGGATGGAAACATCGAGCATCGAGGTCGGCTCGTCGGCCACCAGCACGCTCGGCTCCACAGCCAGCGCCCGTGCGATATTGACCCTCTGACGCTGGCCGCCGGAGAGTTCGTGCGGAAATTTCTGTTTCGAGATCGCAGGGTCCAAACCGACGCTCGTCAACAGTCCGGCGATATCTTCGTCGAGGACTGAGCGCGACATGTTCTGCCGGTGGAGTTGCAGCGGACGGGAAAGGTGATGGCCGACCGTGAAGGCGGGATTGAGCGACGAAAACGGATCCTGGAAGACCATCTGCACGTCCTTGCGATAAAGGCGCTCGTCTTTCGCCGTCCCTTGGGCGGCCAGATCCTGTCCGCGAAAGAACAGCTTTCCGCCCGTCGGCCTATCGAGGCGCGCAATGATACGGGCGCAGGTCGTCTTGCCGCAGCCGGATTCGCCGACCAGCGCCAGTGCACGACCGGGAAAGAGCGAGAAGGAGATGCCCTTCAACGCTTGCACCGGGCCGAAATGGCGCTTGATCTCTTCCAGCCGTATGACGGCGCCGGCTGGGGACGGATATGACTCGGGCTTCATGCCAGTGCTCCTGAAAGGTGAGGCTTGCTTGGAAGCTGCGGAATGGCGTTCCAGAGTTTGCGCGTATAGTCATGCAACGGCGCCTGACTGACCTGATGTACATCGCCGACTTCGACGAGCTCGCCCTTCAGCATGATGCCGATACGCTGGCAAAGCTGCGCCATCAGGTGCAGGTCATGTGTGATGAAGAGGACCGAGAAACCGTAGTTCCGCTGCAGATCGACGACCTGTTCCAGGATTTCGCGCTGCACGACAACATCAAGCGCGGTCGTCGGCTCGTCCATGATGATGAATTCCGGCCTCAGCGCCATACAGATAGCGATGACGATGCGCTGGCGCATGCCACCGGAAAACTGATGCGGATAATCGCTGATGCGGTGCGGCGCGATGCCGACGAGCCGGAACATCTCCTCGCCGCGCGCCCGCGATTCCTGTCGCGAACATCCCGTATGCCGATAGAGCACATCGTGGAACTGCGCTTCGACCCGCATCAGGGGATTGAGCGAATTCATCGCACTCTGGAAAACCATGCCAATGCGCTTCCAGCGGATTTTCTGCAGGTCTCGCTCCGGCATTTTGAGCAGATCCTGCCCGTCCATACGGATGGCACCGCCAGTGATCCAGGCCGGCGCCTTTGAAAGACGTGTAATGGCATAGGCAATCGTGCTTTTGCCGCAGCCGGATTCGCCGGCCAAGCCGAAGATTTCGCCCCGGCCGATATTGAACGAGACGTCCTTGACGGCTCGGAATTCGCCTTTGTCTAGCAGGTAGTCGACATTGAGCTTTTCGATTTCCAGGAGATTGTCGCTCACAGGCCTGCCTCCAGCTGGCGGTTGCGGGCACGGGTGAGGCGGAACCAGCGTGACAGCGCCGGACCGGAGCGAAGCTGCGGATTGGCGATCTCGTCGAAGGTGAAGTTGAGCAGCGCGAGGCCAAGTCCCGTCACGGCGATGCCGAGCGCGGGAACACCGACGTCCCACCAGGCACCGACCATGATCGCCGAAGCGTTCTGGGCATTGTAGAGCATGGTGCCCCAGGAGACTTTCAGCGGATCGCCAAAGCCAAGATATTCGAGCGTCGTCTGCGCAACGATGGCGTAGATGATGCTGCCGACGAGATTGATGCCGATCAGCGGCGTCAGGTTCGGCAGAATCTCCACAAAGATGATGCGCCAAGCGGGCTCGCCAATCATTTTTGATGCGGTGACGAAATCGCGATTACGCAGTGCCATCGTTTGCGAGCGCGTCATGCGCGCTCCCCATGGCCAGGACGTCAGTGCGATGATCGTCATGATCGTCATCGGTCCCACCGTGCCGGCAAAGGAGGCGAGCAATATCAGCAGCGGCATGTTTGGAACGACCAGAACCGCGTTGGTCGCCAGATCGAGCGCCGCATCCGTCTTGCCGCCGACATAACCGGCAATGAGGCCGATTGCGGTGCCTATGACGGTGATGGCAATGCCGGTTGCAAAGCCGACGGTAAGGGAGCTGCGCGCACCCCAGACGAACTGGCGATAGACATCGCGGCCCATCTTGGTGGTGCCGAGCACATGCTCTATGGATGGCGGCTGATGGGAACGGCCGACGCGTGCGCCGGGTTCACCGGGGGCAATGACGGGCGCAAGCACTGCCATCAGCCAGAGGCCGACGATGATGATGAGGCCGGCAACGGCTTTCTTCTGGCCAAGGATGGATCTCAGCGTGAAGCTCATTACACAGCGTCCCGCAGTCTGGGGTCGATAAATCCGTAGATGATATCGACAAGGAAGTTTGCACCGAGCGTTGCGAGCGTCATCAGTAACAATTGCCCCTGGATGACCGGATAGTCGCGGGCGATGCTCGCCGTGTAGAGCGTGAGGCCGAGCCCCGGATAGTTGAAGACGATCTCGGTGACGATCGAGCCGCCGAAGACGGCGCCGAGCATTAGCGCAAGGTTCGTCAGCACCGGAAGCATCGCATTGCGGGCGCCGTAGCTGAACATCACGCTTAGATGGCTGAGCCCCTTGGCCCGGCCCATCGTTACATAGTCCTCGCCGAGCACCGAAATCATCGATGAGCGCATGGTCGTTTGGAATTCCCCGATCAGGAATGGCGACAGCGTCAGCACCGGCATGATGGCGTGGATGAGGACGCTGCCGGCGAATGTGACGTTGAATGCGGGATCGAGGTTTGGATCATAAGCATAACCGACCGGCAGCCATCGCAGCGACACACCGAACACAAAGAGCGTCGTCAGCCCTACGATGACAGGCGGCACCGAAATCATCACGACCGCGAGAGGCGAAACGATCGTGTCAAAACGTCCGCCGCGCCGCCAGGCGGAGACTGCACCCAGAACCACGCCGATGCAGAGCGAAAAGATGATGGCGGTGACAACGAGGAAGATGGTCCAGATCGTCGAACGGCCGAGGACTTGGGTCACGGTCTGCGGATAATATTTGACGGAGACGCCGAGATCGAAACTCGCGAGACCTTTCAGATAGTCGCTGAATTGCAGGAGCATCGGCTGATCGACGGCACCGAACCGCGCCTTGATCGCTTCAACTGCCGCGGGCGTTGCCCGCGGGCCGAGCTGGGCGACCATGGCGTCGACAGGTGTCCCCGGCATGAGCCGGGGAAGGACAAAATTCATCACGATGGCGAACGCCAAGGCGACCGCATAGACGCCCAGGCGCCGTCCGGAAACACGCATGTCCCTGTCCTCGCGGTCTTATTGGACCGGCTTCAGGCGCAGGAGATGCATGAGGCGCATCCGGTTGTTGTCATGATCTTCCGGGTTCATGACGGGATCCTTGTCGGTCACCCAGCCAGTGAAACGCTTGCTGGAGAACTGGTACCAGGTCGGGCCGTTGAAGACGGGAACGACCGGGAAATCGTCGGCGACGAGCACCTGGATGTCGTTGAAAATCTTCTTGTGATCCTCATCCGACGTCGCCTTCAGATACTGATCGAAGAGCGCATCGAGCTTCGGGTTCTGATAGCGCGAGGGAGCTCCGGTGACGCGTCCAGCATAAGCCGTCGACAGGCTCTGATAATAGCCGCGGAACGGTGTGGCGCCATCGGCGCGCGAGTTCATGACGACCTCGAAGCTGCCGTCGAGGATCTGCTTGCGCCACTGTTCGTATTCGGGTGTCGCGACGGACGCATTGATACCGGCCGCACGCAGGCCTTCGACGGCGATCTGTACGGCGTCGATCCAGTCGGTCCATCCGTTTGGAACGATGATCGCAAAATTTATCGGCTTGCCACTCGGCGTCGTGCGGAAGCCGTCCGAACCCTTCTTGTAGCCGGCATCGTCGAGGATCTTGCTGGCCTTTTCGGTATCGAAGCCCATGAAGGCATCCTTGTCGCCCTCGGCTTCCTTATTACGCCAGCCTTCAAAGCGCGGTGGCAGCCCCGACGCATGCTCGTTGACGACGGGATAACCGAAGCCGGCAATGTCGACCATCGACTTGCGGTCCATCGCAAGGCTGAAGGCGTGACGGAAGTTCAGGTCCTTGTAGGCCTCCAGATTGCCCTCGTCCTTGCTCTTGAAATTCATCTGGAACGCGACGGTTTCGGCCGGCGGCTGCCAATAGCCATTGTGGTCAGCGTCGAGTGCAACGAAGGTCTTGTCGATTTCCGGAATGAAGGAACCGATCCAGTCCATATTGCCTTCGGGCAGGATGGCAAGCATCTGATCGTTGCCGGAAATCTGCGGCAGCCGCAGGCAATCGACATGCAATGAAGCCGCGTCCCAATAGTTCGGATTGCGGCACTGTTCATAGACCTGAGGGGTAAAGCGGCGCACTTCCGTCATCGGTCCCGAGCCGACCGGCTTCTCATTCTTGAAGGCGACGGGATCGGAGACGTCCTTCCAGACATGCTCGGGAACGACGGCGAGATCGGCAAGCGATTCCGGGAAATCGGAATTGACGGCCTTGAGCTTGATCGTCACCTCGGTCGGCGATGGTGCTTCGACCGATGCCACGGTTTCGCCGACACCGATCGTATCGAGTGCCGCATTCTTCAGCATGAGATCGATCGTGTATTTGACGTCGGCCGAAGTGAACGGCTGACCGTCCGACCATTTCACGCCCGGACGCAGTTCATAAGTGATCGATTTCATGTCGTCGGAAAACTTGTAGTTCGTCGCAAGGCGCCAGACCGGCTTGCCGCCATCCTGCGCGTTGAAGATGACGAGCGGCTCATAGATGAAATCCATGGTGCTCTGCCGACGCCCGGCCAAGTCGAACGGATTGAAGTTCTGCACCCAGCTTGTCTGCTCTTCGATATGCATCGTCAGTACGGATTCGGCGGCAGAGGCAGCCGATACCCCAAAGGCCATAACGACCGTCAATGCGGTTGCCGCTGCCCAACCGGCGCGCGTGGTAACCCTGCGGATTAAGCTCTTATCCAGTCCCATTTCATGTTCCCTACTTTGTTATTTTTGGATTCAATCAAATTGATTTAATCAAATTATTGCATGGTTTCGGATCCGGTCAATCGGGTGGAAACTAAAAAATTTCGACCGCGGAGATCTGAACTTAATTGCGTCGACGCACCGCTTGGCAGGATACTCGCCAATCGCAGGCTGCGCGAAAACGAAGTAGTCGCCCCTATTGGCGGGCCACGGAGCTTAACAGCGCCTGGTGCGGTGCGTTCCTCGGTCTTGTACCAAGGACGCTGCTCATGCCTCCCCTTCGTGATTGGCGCGAGCGCCCAGGCATGGAGCGGCAAGATGGAGATTCTGGAGAAAAACCTCACGACGGGAGGGCCTTTCGTGGCAGGAGATCAGTTCACTCTGGCCGATATCCTGACCGGTCTTCGGTCAATCGCTGGCTTCAAGCACCGATCGAACGGAGCGAGCTATCGGCGGTCGCGGCCTATTTCGAGCGGCTTCAGCCAAGGCCATCCTTCCGACGGGGGCGGCTACGACACATTTCCGTAAGGTTGTCGCCTGACGAGGAGGACCGCGAATATGATGTCTATTGCTGCTTGGGCTGGGGTGCCTGCTGCGGCGTCTCGCCTGGTCGAATGACCGGCATATCGCCCGTGGGTGGGGGCGTTTCAACCATTCCGCGATCGCCAGTCGGGGGAGGCGTCAGCACGCCTTTGCAGCGTGATGTATCACTTTCCTTTCCATCATCCTCCGCCTGCCGATCCTTTTTAATGGAGGGCTGGCTATCCGCCTGGCAATCCGGTTGTTGCCGCGTGCTGTCGACCTGGCCCACGGCGGCCTGCGGTCCGACAAGGAGCAATCCCAAGCCAAGCAGGAACAAGAGCGACTTGCCGGAAAGGTGTTGTTTGCGAATCTTGCTCATAAGCGGCCTCCCCGCTTTGCGATTGATGCGCTCATATCCATCCAACCAGCATCGATTTTGAAAGTTCCGAATACGCACAGACAATTGACCCTCGGAATCTACGCCGGCAATCGCTACTTCATTCCTGAGGTCAGCTGAGAGAAGGTGAACCCGTGCAAACGGATCTGCAGAGAGACATGACGGCCTGGTTCCACACACTGGGGCCCGTTGAGTGCAGCGCGACAATCAAGATGAGACGAAGCGTCAATCAAGATGAGACTCTGCAGCAGCGGTGGAACGCAGAGAGGGCGTAGCCCGAACGGAGTT
>NZ_SLZK01000014.1 GCF_004341105.1 Rhizobium sp. BK418
AACTCCGTTCGGGCTACGCCCTCTCTGCGTTCCACCGCTGCTGCAGAGTCTCATCTTGATTGACGCTTCGTCTCATCTTGATTGTCGCGCTGCACGAATGCGGCCATCTGCTCATGATTGGCTCGACCTCCTCCCAGCGGTAGATCTCGGAGCGAGGATACCGCAGACTCATCCTCCAGCACTTCTTCCGCAACCTCGATCGACTATGAGCGCTGCCATCGTTCCGCCTGTCCAGCGATAGTCTGGCGCCCCGCAGGGAATTGATCGCCTGGTGGCGGAACATCGAGTTCTCTTCCAGGTTTAAATTCTGACACTTGTGTCGAATTCTCAATAACTAAGGAGAACCTCATGACCCTGGCAGGTAAGAAAATTGCTGTCCTGATCGCGCCGCGGGGGACCGAAGATCCCGAGTTCAAGCAGCCGAAGGAGGCTGTGGAGGCCGCGGGCGCAACCGTCACTGTCGTTGGTATCGAGACGGGAGAGGCGAAGACGAACAACGGCGACCTGGACCCAGGCAGAAGCTATAGGGTCGACAAAGCTGTGAAGGATGTTTCCGCGTCGGACTTCGACGGTCTCGTCATTCCGGGCGGCACGGTTGGTGCCGACAAGCTGAGGGCGAACCAGGATATCGTCTCTTTCGTGACCTCATTTTTTGAGCAAGCGAAGCCGGTGGGGGTAATCTGCCACGGCCCTTGGCTGCTGGTCGAAGCGGATGTTCTCAAGGGGCGGACGCTCACCTCTTATTCGTCGATCCGTAGGGATATCGAGAACGCGGGCGGCGTCTGGGTCGACGAGGAAGTCGTGACCGACAAGGGATTGGTCACCAGTCGAAAGCCAGATGATCTCCCGGCCTTCTGCGCGAAGATCGTCGAGGAGTTCGCCGAGGGCAAGCATCCCAAACAAGCTCGTAGGGCCTGACTCTCCGGAAGCATCCAAAATCCTCGCAAATTTCAAGAAGGGGCGGCGGCTATAACACATGGAACGCCGGACCATCCGGGCGACGAACGGCGTGAAATGATTTGCTTGAGGGAAGACGATGAAACTGGAGGCGTCTGTTGTTCGACAGCCGATTTTAGCGCGGCCCCTTCCTCGCCGCGATAGCACCTTGACCAGAGTGGCCGACGACTCCGCACTAAAGACAGAGGGCGCTCTACCCGTCATAGGGAGCGCCCTCTTTCACCCGGACACGCCAAGCAGGCGAATTCATTTCGCGGCAGGCGGTCGTTGGTCGGGTGCGTCCCTTTAGGTGGGTTCACATTCGAACGCTTTCAAGATCGGAAGGATTGTCGCGGTTGTCTCCATCCAGGCAATGGCGTTCTTCGTCCTGATGAACTTTCATGGAGGAACGCCTCAGAGGCCGGGATCGCCTCCTCGTGAGGGATGGCTCTGTCATGGGTGGTGACGGTGCCATCATCATTCGTCTTCATCACCTTCAGGACGGCGGCGTCTCAGGCGTGCGCCACAGAAATTTTTCATACCAAACGGGAGCCCTTCCAAACGGAACCTCTGATACGTATCAGCCAGCATATCCAAGGACCTCGCCTTGGATGGTAGCTATCAGCTGCCGGCTTTCATACGGCTTGGCGAAGAACCGTACCCCCGTAGGAATATCCGATTGGGTTGTTTCACGATCACCGGATATCACCATGACTTTCACCGACGACCAGCGTACCTTCGTGAAGGTAGCGAGCGCAAGTCCGTCCAGTTCTCCGGGCATGCGGATGTCTGTTAACAGCACGTCGATGTTCTGAGATGTCTCAAGGATGGCAACCGCATCTGCATAATTGCTCGCTTCGACAACCATCATACCGGCATCTTCGAGCAAGGACTTCGTTGCCAATCTGACCAACGCCTCGTCGTCGACCACGAGTACGCTGATGGCTTTGTCTTTGATCATATCGCATTCTCTCATTTCGGGAGCGAACGGGCCGATGGGGAAGATGACCCAGTCGCGTGGACTAATGAGCCTGTTGCGGGAAGAGGTGCGACAGGCTTCTTGATCACATGAACGACCGCTGGGAGGAGGATGCCGCGGTTCGATAGAGAATGAACTCTGGGAGGAGGACGAGGTCACTCAAGTCCGAAGAATCGCCGGAGGAATGCAACGCTTCGATACCGACAATTTATGCTTGTCTAGCCCAACGAGTAGGCAAATTCGCGCAATGGAGCCATGCGCTATGCACGTGTCGCAGACCTCATTTTTTGCCCGAAGATTGTTCGCTGGCGAAGCTCCGTGACCGACGGTCCGTCTGTAAAGCTAGTGGGGCCGGGCCGATAGCCTGCTGAAGCATTTTTAGTTATCTTTCAGTCGTTGTTGACTCCGCACTTAAACGTCACCCGTAATTGACGCGGGCAGTGCAACACACCCGATCACACGCTGGCTTTTAACGTTGGCGAGCTTTTAGATCAGAGAAAGCGGCGCGGCGTTTTCGGTCACGGGAGATAATGAATTGAACGAAACTGAACAGCTTTGGGACTGGCGCGAGAAGATCGCAAACCTCTATTACCAGGCGCGTTTCAACGAGAATGTTACCGATGCCTGGAGAACTTGGTGTGACACTCGTTCGAAGATGTTTCGCGACCATCCTCAGTCCCCAATCGAAGCACAAGACCGTAAGACCTATCACGGGCCGACAACGTTTCCTTATGATGCATCGTTGCGCCTGGCGGTAGAGCTCGTTCCAGTAACCGCGGATCACATGACCATCGCTACGGGATCGGATGGCGAGTTGTCGATGCGTTCGTTTGCACGCACCACCGGTTTGGACGCTAGACTTGGTGGCGAACTGACCCTTTACTGGATTGAGGGTTACGGCGGTGGCGTCTTCCTGCCGTTTGCCGATGCGACATCAGGAAGCGAGACGTATGGTGGCGGCCGATACCTTCTTGACACCATCAAGGGAGCAGACCTTGGGGTTGTCCGGCCGGACGGTAAACTAGTGCTCGATTTCAACTTCTCCTATTTTCCTTCGTGCGCTTATTCATCTCGCTACGTCTGCCCATTGGCACCATCGGGCAATCGGCTGGCGGGCGCGGTAAGAGCCGGAGAACGGCATCCTATTTCGGCATGAAAGCGTCTAGTGCAGAAAGGCAGAACGTTCGCACCGGAACTTGGGCACCGGACGCCCGTTTAAGGCTCACATCAAGCAAGGAGCTTTTCCATGGGAGATCGCGAGCAAGCACGGCGAGAGCGCGCCTACAGAATTTGGGAGGCAGAAGGTCGCCCCGAAGGACGACATCTCGATCACTGGCGGCGCGCAGACGAGGACGGCGAAGCAGTAGAGACGGACGCCGCCGAGGTGACCGACGCAAACCAGGAAGCCGACAGCCAGTTCAATGGCCAGGGCGCAGAAGCGCCATCAGCGGTAGATCTCAGGCCGCCTTCCGTGTCGAGCGCTGACTGACAAGTACCCGATGGCCCTGAGGGCCAGCCTTTGGGCGCAGCGGTCCGAACGGCAATGCCGGGTCTCGATTCCTTGTCAGGAACCTTGACCAGTCGTGCATTTCCCAGTTGGATATGAAAATCTCGGACATCCTCCGCTGGCACGGAGTGATGTAGGTGCGGCCTGCCCCTCTGGCGCATTGCCTCCATCCTCTCCGTTCCCCTGCTACCGGGCACGGCCTTCGGGTGGGCTCGGGAACGTTTCCGGCAGTCGCAGCCATTCTTCACATTAGTGCGCCATGTGATGGCTTCCACTATCGAAACGGCGCGCAGTGTTGAGCGTGTCCCCTTGTTATCGCGTTCAAGCGGCTTAACTTCACATCTGTTTCCATAGGGTCGATAGAGTGTCTGCAATCGAATTGAACAATGAAACCGCGTGTGCCGGAATAGCGGACATGATCGAGCGGGGGCTCTGGGACGACTCCGTCGTGGGACCGCCGTCGGAATGGCCTGATTGTCTGAAGTCCGCCGTGGACATCATGCTTCCTTCACATGCACAGATCGTGATGTTCTGGGGCGACCAGTATGCAGCCCTTTATAACGACGCCTACGCTCCCACGATCGGCCTTAGGCATCCGCGTGCGTTCGGAAGACCGGCAAAGGAGAACTGGGGCGAGCTCTGGGATGACCTTAAGCCTTTATTGGATCGCGTCCTTCATGGTGGCGAAACCGTTTCCGCCAGGGATCGTCAATTTTACATCGAGCGTCACGGACATCCCGAAACCGTCTATTTCGACATTTCCTATTCGCCGATCAAAGACGAAACCGGTAGCGTCCGCGGGGTGTTCTGCATCGTCAGCGAGACGACAGAAAGAGTGCGTTCGCAGCAAGCGCTCAAGGAGAGCGAGGAACGTCTGCGGGCGCTATTTTCCCAGTCCGCCGCAGGTATTGGCCAGACCGACCTTCAGGGCCGGATGACCCTCGTCAACCAGCGCTTCTGCGAGATGCTCGGCTACCAGCGGGAGGAGCTTGTGGGCATCCGTTTTCAGGACTTGACGTTTCCGGACGACCGTCAGGAAGCTGAACGGCTTTTCATGCGCCTTGCCGAGACCGGCGAACCCTTCGATATGGAAAAGAGATGCGTGCGGAAAGACGGAAGTCTCGTATGGACGGCTGTCTCGGTCTCTGCCCTCACAGATGACGATGGTTCAATCCGGCAGGTAGGATTCATCGCCATTGACATCTCGGCCAGGAAGAGCGCCCAGGAAGCGGAGCGCCTGCTTGCGTCGATTATCGCTTCCTCCAACGACGCCATCCTCAGTATCGATCTCGGCATGACGATCACCAACTGGAATGCGGCTGCCGAGAGGCTATACGGATACACTCGAGACGAGGCGGTGGGAAAGTCGGTCCTGATGCTCCTCCCGGAAGGACGTCGTGACGAGGAGCCGGAAATTCTTCGGCAAGTCAGCGCCGGAAAGGTCGTGGAACCTTACGAGACGCAGCGTCGAAGAAAAGATGGCGGCCTGGTAGACGTCCAGCTGAGCGTTTCCCCGATCTACGACAGCAATGGAAGAACGATCGGCGCTTCCAAGGTGGCGCACGACATCACGGCCCGAAAGGAGGCCGAACGTCTTCAAACGGTGCTGACCAGCGAGCTCAATCACCGCGTCAAGAATACGTTCTCCACTGTCATTGCTATTGCAAGACAGACCCTGGATCGAGAGGGAACAGATCGGAACCAAGTGAGCGCATTCCAGGATCGCCTCATTTCGATGGCGAAGGCACACGATCTGCTCACGCATCGCGACTGGCAACGCGCTGACTTGGGAGAGTTAGTCAGCCAAGTGCTGGAACCCTACCCTCCTGAGCGGTTCGACATCGAGGGCTGCGCTGTGCTGTTGCCTCAGAAGGCCGTTCTCTCGTTTTCGCTCGCAATCCATGAGCTTGCAACGAACGCCGCAAAATATGGAGCATTGTCTGTCGCTCAAGGGAGGGTCTCGATCTCCTGGAGCTATGAGGAGGCCATCACGAGGCTGCGGTTCAGATGGGTCGAGCGGGATGGCCCGACAGTACAACCGCCGTCCCGGAAAGGCTTTGGTTCGCGTCTGGTCGAGAGGCTTCTGGCAGCCGAGCTGAATGGCCGTTCGACAATCAACTACGATCCTGCCGGTGTCATCTGCGAGATCGAGGCGATCTTGGATCCGGACGCAGCACCGGAGCGACGATAGCTGGTCTTCGGCCATTTCTGTCATGCTCGCGTCTCCCGTCTTTTCTCCGCAAGCGCCCAATTTTCGCCGATCGCCGCATGCTGTGTGGATCCTTGAACGGGAAAATTCTCCAGCCTAACTGTTTTCGGCCCTCTCACCGATGGAGCGCATCGGGGTCGGGCAAGCTGTCGCCGAGGATGGAGCGGGAACTCGAAGACCCACAATGCATTACACCGAGACTAGAAACCACTAGGTCACTATGCAGGAAAACGACCAGAAACGAGCTGAAGCGCGAGATGCCGGGGAGCGCCTTGTTAGCCGCCACGTTCGCGAAGACCCCTTTGCCGCAGCGTTCAAAGCGACGCGTATGCCGATGATTGTCACCGATCCAAATCAGGCCGATAATCCCATCATCTTTTGCAATGCCGCATTCGAAAAGCTGACCGGCTATTCGAGCAGCGAAGCGGTCGGTCGAAACTGCCGCTTCCTTCAAGGCCCGGAGACGAACCTGGAAACGGTGGGTCGCATTCGCGCCGCAATCAGCGCCGGTTCCGATATCGCCATCGACATCTTGAACTACAAGAAGGATGGCGAACCCTTCTGGAATGCCCTGTTCCTATCTCCGGTGCGCGACGATAACGACAAGATTATCTACTTCTTCGCCTCCCAGCTCGACTTCACCAATGTGAAATCACGGGAGGCGGATCTCGCCGCCGCACGTCATCGTGCAGAAGAGGAAGTCGCCGCGCACACCGAGAAACTGGAGGCTGCACTCAAAGCCAGGTCGCTGCTCGTCCACGAGGTCGATCACCGCGTCAAGAACAACCTGCTGACCATGGCGTCGATCGTAAAACTCCAGACCCGGCTGACGAGGGACGAAGGGCAGAAGCGCGTTTTGAGGTCCGTGCTAAACCGCGTGGAGGCCTTAAGCACCGTTCAAAGGAAACTGTTCACGCTGGAGGACGTCTCGCGCTTCGACGTCGCGGATTTCACGAAGGAACTCGTCACCGATCTTGTCGAAGCTGTTGGGCGCAAGGATATCCGACTGACGCTTGATCTGCATCCCCTCTATGTGCCGGCCGTAAAGGCGACACCGCTGTCGCTGATCGTCAACGAGCTTATCGGCGACGCCGTCCGGCGCGGCTTAAGCGACGGTGGCGGCGACATCCATGTCGTCGTCAAACGGTTGAACGGCCATTTCCTAATCAGAGTGGAGGACACGTCCATACCGGTTGAGGTCGATGCGGATACCGCCGAGATCGGTCGCATTCTTCTCGAGACCTCTGCCAAGCAGGTCGACGCGAAAATCGAGAAGCGGATCGAGGGACATCGGACAACGGTCGATGTCACTTTGCTCGTCGATGCACAGGAGAGCGCGCATTGAAGGTTATGATTGTCGAAGATGAGATGTTGCTCGCCATGGAGCTTGAAACCGAGGTTGAAATGGCCGGACACGAGGTGAGTGGGGTGGCGATGAACCGAAGGCAGGTGGACGACCTCCTGCGAGCGCATCGGCCGGATTTCGCTTTTGTCGATATTCATCTTCAGGACGGTCCAACGGGGATCGAGGTCGGGCGCGATCTGGCATCCAAAGGCATTCCGTACGTGTTCGTCAGCGGTAATATCAAAAAGATCCCCGCGGACTTCGCGGGCGCCCTCGGCGCCATCGAAAAGCCCTACACGATGAACGGCATGACGAATGCTCTTGCCTATATCTCAGCGATCCTGATGGGTGAGGAAGATATCTCCCCTCCCGCAAGCCTTGTGCTCGCCGACGACGCTCGGACCATCGTGTTTGCAGGCGCACGGAGTTCGACCTCATTCTGGGAGGCTCAGGATAACCTCAACGAACGGTAGGCGGTGCGGCAAGCAATCTTTTGGCTGAGCGGATATCCCGCTTGCTCCGGCCGTGCAGGAACCATCGAAATCTTCAGTTTTCGTGAACGGCGGCTTCCAAAGTCTCAAATCCAGCCGGAAAACACTTGTGCCGCGATTTCTGGCGGTGCAATCGGCGGATCCGGACCGGGTAACAAGTCTCAACATCTGCGACTCGTAGGGCGGCTTTTAGGCCGCCCCGATCAATCTCTTCTTATTCGAACCTCAGAACTGACGAGCCAATCCACCCGGGAAGCTGGTCCGGACGCGCCGGTGCAAAGATCTCATAATAGACACAACCTTCCGGCCCCGTTCCGATCGCCGCGTGTCGCGAGCCTGCCGGAAAGAAAACCATGTCGCCCGCGCTGGCTTCAAGCTTCTTGCCATCGATGACGAGCTTGCAAAGACCCGAAACCATAATCAAGATCTGCTCATTTTCGTGTGAGTGTGTCTTGCCATCGAAAGCAGCGTCTGCCGCCGTTTCAATACGCACGGCCGAGATCTTATCGGCGCAGATTCCCTTGCGGGAGGAGCCTGCCCGCATGCCGGCAACAGCCGGCAATGTCTTCCAATCAATCAGCATGTCTACCTCATACGCTCGCAATCAGCCCGCCATCAACGCGGATTAGCGAGCCGGTGAGATAGGATGCCCTGCTGCTCGCCATGAAGGCGACGACATCGGCGTATTCCTGCGGATCACCGTAGCGACCAACGGGGATCGAGGCTGTGCTGGCTGCTGAAACGTCTTCTACGGACTTGCCTTCACGCTTGGCTTTCTGCTCGTCGAGGTATGTGATGCGTTGGGTTGCGACACGGCCCGGAAGGACGACGTTGACCGTCACGCCGTCACGGCCCACCTCGCCTGCCAGCGTTTTCGACCAGCCGAGGAGCGACATGCGAAGTGAATTCGAAAGCCCGAGGTTGGGAATGGGTGCGACGACACCCGATGATGTCGACGTGATAATGCGGCCCCACTTCCTCTCCCGCATCTTAGGAAGAACAGCGTCGCTGATGGCGATGACCGAGAGCACCATGCTGTCGAAATACTTGCGCCAGCTGTCAGCGCTTTGACCGGAGACCAGCGTCGGCGGCGGTCCGCCGGTGATATTGACGAGGACATCGACCGAGCCGAGTTGATTTTCGATGGCGGCGAGATTAGGGGCGATCGCGTCAAGGTTGGCAAGGTCCCATTCCACGGCCATACCCGAACCGCCGGCTGTGCTTATATCGGAAACCGTCTTTTCGGCCGCTTCCTTGTTAATGTCAGCGACCGCAATCTGCGCACCCTCTGAAGCGAGCGTTTTGGCGATCGCACCGCCAAGTCCTCCGCCAGCCCCCAATACGAGAGCCGTTTTACCATTCAATCCCAGATCCATGGTCTGTTCCTTTCTGTTGTTGTCGATTTTTGTCCGGCGTCAGATCAGCCGGCCATCCAGCCGCCATCGACCATCAGGTTGACGCCGGTGATGTAGCTCGCCATATCGCTGGCAAGGAAAAGGGCCGCACCCGCGACATCGCGGGGTTCTCCAAGACGCGGCCAGGGCGTACGCCGTCGCGAATAGTCGAGGGCGTCGGGATCATTGGCGACGCCCGGCTTGCCGGTGATGATCTTGCCGGGTGCGATCGCGTTGCAGAGGATCATATCGGCGGCGTGATCGACCGCGATCTGCCGGGTCATCTGTACGATTGCTCCTTTGCTGACGCCGTAGGGAAAATCGCCTGGGCAAGCCACCATGCCGTGCTGCGAGGAGACGTTGATGATCCGGCCCCGCGCCTCGCCCTCAGGCTCCTGTGTCAGGAACTGCGTTACCGCGCGTTTGCAACAGTAGAAGAAGCCCGTAACGTTGACCGACATAACCCGATCCCATTGTTGCAGGGAGGTATCGAGAAGATTGGTCGAAGTGTATATCGCGGCGTTGTTGACCATGATGTCGAGGCGACCGAACTCTTTTACTGTCTGGGAGACAAGCGCATCGACGTCCGCCCAGCTGGCGATATCGGTCTTGACGAACAGACAGCTTCCGCCCGCCGCGACAATAAGGGCACGCGTAGTATCGCCTCCCTCGATCGGAGCCTCGGATAGGTCGGCAATGACGACGGTTGCGCCCTCTTCGGCATAGCGAAGTGCGATCGCGCGTCCGAGACCTGAACTGGCACCGGTCACAATTGCAATTTTATCATCGAGCATAGGCATTGGAATTCCTTCAAGCGAGGCTGCGGACAACTCGGCCGCGGCGCGAGGCAATAAGTGCTCCGTCTGCGACGATGCGTTCACCACGCAGAAACACGTCCGTCAGCCTGCCGGGCGTGCGCTTGCCATGAAAAGGGGTATAGGCTGCGCGAGAGACCTGAGTGATGTCGGTGATATCAGTGGAACGGGTCATATCGATAAGCAGAATGTCAGCGTCACGACCAACCGCGATGGCACCCTTGGCGCGCCCCAGCCCAAAGCGAAGCGCGGGGTTGCGAGAGCAGATGCGGACCAGATCCTGAAGGGTCATAAGCTTTTCCGCCACGAGATCCAGCATAACAGGGAGCAGCGTCTGGAGACCGGGCATGCCGCCCGGAATGTCGGCAAAGACGTCATGGGGAAGGGATTTCTCTAGCGGGCTATGGGGTGCATGGTCCGTCGCCATGATGGCAATCAGTCCTTCAGAGACCGCATTGCGCAAAGCCACTACATCGTCACGGCTGCGGAAGGGAGGCGATCCCTTGAGTCTGGCGCCCGCAGTCTCGTAATCTTCAGAGGTGAAAAACAGGTTCTGCGGTGTCGTTTCGACGGTGACATCCGCCATTCCACGAAAGCGGCGCCACGTCTCTACGCCAAGCTTGGAATTCACCTGGCGTACATGCACACGCGCGCCGGTCTCGGCTGCAGCCAGCACCGCCCGCGCAATCCCCCCAGCTTCAGCAAGCGGCGGTCTGCTTTCCAGAAATGCCCTGATGTCGCCAGCCCGGTTGCGTCCGGCGCTGCCCTCGAGGATCGATTGCTCGCCGGGAGAAACTCCTATCACCGGGCCGGCGCCCACAACACGGCGCAGCATCTCGGTTACAGCATCCATCGTGTCGAAACGGTAGTCGACGGGCACGTCGGCCGTGAACAGCTCGAGAGAAACCGGCGACAAGGCCAGCAGGTCGTCCAGGTTATCGATTTTCCTCGAAAGCACTGCCTGAAAACCGACATCGACATGAAGACGGCCTGCGGCACTCGCCATCTTTTCCGACAATTGCTGAGCGGTTGCCGTCCAGGGATCGTCAGTCGGCATATCGAGGACCGTCGTCACCCCGCCAAGGGCGGCGGCATGGGTACCGCTTTCGAAATCTTCCTTCTGCGTCAATCCCGGTTCGCGCAAATGCACATGCGCATCGACCAGACCAGGCAACAGCTGTTTGCCGCGAGCATCGATGAAGCTTCGTGCCGTAGCGGTGTCGCCCGGCGCAAGAAGGGCAGCAATTTCTCCACCGCGAATGCCGACGTCAGCAGGGCTTTCACGATCCGCATTGACGACGGTTCCGCCGGTGATCAGCGTGTCGAACATACGCGGCTCCCGTCCCTACCACAGACCCGCAAGTCGCGGCTCTTCATGCGTGACGACCTCGACGAGTGCCGCCTGCCCCGCCTTGACCTTTTCCAGTGCGCGCAAAAGACCCGGACGCAGCATTTCCGGTTCGACCACGCATTCGCCATGACCACCGAGGGCCTCGGCAATCGGGGCGTAGTTTCCGCTCAGCCGGTTTGCTCCATATTTGCTGGTGGCGATCGGCATGCTCTTGGCGTAACCGCCGAGCACGTTGTTGCGCAGCACGATCGTCAAGACCGGAAGATTGCATCGTATTGCCGTCTCGAAGTCGATCCCGACCATGCCGAAGGCGGATTCGCCCATCAGATTAACGACCGTCGCGTCGGGGCGGGCAAGCTTGGCGCCCATGGCGAAACCGAGACCACTGCCAAGCTGGGTGGTTTTTCCCCAGCCGATATAGCTGCCGGGCGCCGTGGCCACATAAAAGGGGCAGAACTGATCGCGCGGGTTGCCGGCGTCATGCGTGACGATCGATGTTTCCGGGTCGAGCACCTGCATCAATTCCCACACGACACGGTATGGCGAGATCGGCCGGCTTTGCGATGTCAGGAGCGGCATCCATTTTTCCATGAAGGCAGCTCGCACGCGGGCAATCTCGGCGACCGGATCAGGCCGCTCGCCGAGCGACCCATGCGCCTCGCGGATACGGGCAGTCATCTGCTTCAGAACAGACCCCACATCGCCAATCACCCCTTGCGCGATCGCATAGTCCTTGCCGAGATCAGCCTCGTCGATCGTGACCTGCAGGATAACCTTGTCGTCCGGCATTGGCAGAATGTAGTAGGATCGCGTCAGGCTGCTGCCGAGCGCCAGCACAACGTCGGCCCTGTCCAGAAAATGATCGACCGTCGCCGGACGTGCGCGCCCCGCGGTCCCGAGTGCCAGCGGATGGTCCTCTGGAAAACCGCTCTTGCCGTTCGGCGTCGTCATGACCGGAATCTTCAAAAGCTCCGCGAGGTCGACTAGTTCAGCCGTGGCCGATGCCGACAGAACGCCCTGGCCCGCCAGGATGAGCGGCTCTTTGGCCGCAAGCAGCGTCTCGACGAGTGTGGCGACCTCCCCATCGTCGGCTTGGGTCACACTCCGGCGCGGACGGCGATGGTCGGCCGGCAGGGCATCGAGCTTTTCGGCCAGGAGATCAACAGGCAACTCGAGAAGGACCGGCGCCGGCGGGCCATTTCGCACCCGCGATATCGCCGCATGCATCAGCTTCGGCAGATGGGCGACCTGCGTTGCCGCCTCGCACCACTTCGTGATGTGACGGAAATTGCGTCGGGATTCGAAATTTGGAGAGACGGCTTCCGCGCCGCGTGGATAGCCGGTCGGCAGGAACAGCATCGGCACGCGATCGTTGAAGGCCTGCGCTATGCCGGAAAATGCGCTTTCGGCTCCCGGACCGTACTGCACCGTGACGACAGCAAGCTCCTTGCCGGCCGTTGCCCGCGCGTAACCCTCAGCGATATTGACGGCAACCCGCTGCGTGCGGGCAATCAGCGGCGGAATGTCGAGCGCTGCCGAGGCATCGAACAGCTCGCTCGCCGGAAAACCGATGATCTGTTTGACGCCTTCTTCCTTCAGGACCCCGGCAATATAGTCCGCGCCGGTCATCGTCTCTGCGCGCAAGTGTCCTTCAGCCAGTACATGTGTGCCGTCAGCCATGATGATCGATCCAGTAGCGGGCAATATCCTGCCGGCGCATGAAGCTAGCCCCGGGGGTATTCTTGACGTGTTCGATCACATCGCGCAGGCCCGAGGCTCGGTTGGGCTGACCCATCCAGCGAGCGTGCACGCCGATCGTCAGCATCCGCCCGCCGGTCTCATCGGCTTCCCCAACCATGTAATCGATGGCAGCACGGCAATCCTCGGCAAAGTCGCGCGGATTGCTGTAGCCAGGCGCAATCAGATAGCGGCTGTCGTTCAGCGTCTTCGAATATGGCACGACGAGAAGCCGCGTCCCCTCATGGTCGAGGAAATAGGGAAGGTCATCGTTGCAGGGGTCGGAGTAATAGAGAAATCCCCCTTCCCTGACGATCAGGTCACGGGTGTTGACGCTTGGAAAGGAGCGGCAGTTCCAGCCGAGCGGCCGTCTTCCCGTGAGTTTCTGATAAAGCGCGATCGCCTCGTGAAGCTGCTCTTCCTCCTCATGGCGCGGCATGGCTGAATATTCGCTCCAACGCAGGCCATGGCCGAGGAGATCGTGGCCGCGGGCGTTCATCCAGTCGATAACGGCAGGGTTCTTCTGGAGCGCAACGGCGCAGGCCGAAACGGTCACGGGAATGTCATATCGGTCAAACAGACGTGCCAGACGCCAGACGCCGGCGCGGCTGCCATATTCGAAATGCGTTTCCGTTCCGAGGTCACGCAGCGGCGGGCTGTTGGGTATATTGTATTCGCCCCAATTGTCGTTTCGCCCGTCCTCGAGCCAGGAGTATTCTGCGCCTTCCTCGTAGTTCAGTACGAGATTGATCGCGAGCCTTGCCCCGCCCGGCCAAGTGACGACCGGTGGGTTCGGGCCATAGCCGACGAAATCGCGCGATTGATCTTTTGCCGTTGCGCTCATCACTTCTCCTCGCTCTCATGTTCGTTTTCGATGATCCAGTCCATGTAATCATGGAAGGACTGCCTGGCGCAGCGCGGCCGCCAGCCCGTATCCAACGCGATGCGGGAAATGTCATAGGCGCCCCACATCCCGTCTTTCAGCGAAACATCCTGGACGATGTTGGCGCTCTCGGCCGGGCTCACTTCGACTTGTAGGTGAGGCGCGCGTTCCCTTGCCCAACCGACGATGTCGCCGATCGTGGAGGTCTCTCCGCTGCCGATATTGTAGTGCCGGTAGCGCAGCCTGTCCGCGAGGAGGAGTGCGACGATCGCATCGGCGACATCCGTCGAGGTGACGTAGTCGCCGACAGGTTCCAGGCTGTTCGGGCGGATTGCCTCGCCTGCAAGCGCCATATGGGCGATGCGGTTTGGCACATGCCGGAAATTGCGGCTGCCCGTGGCCCGATCCATTGGACCGTAGACCGAGGCGAGCCTGACGGAGGCGGCCGACAGACCGAAGAGATCGGCATAGCGGTTGACAACCATCTCGGCAGCAAATTTGGAGATCCCGTAGAGCGTCAGAGGTGCGACATACCCGCCTTCCGGAAGGGGTTCGCCCGTCCAATCCGGCCCGTGATGACGATAGACAGAACCCGAACTGACGAAGACCAGACGTTGAATGAGGGGACGCGTCCGCAGCCATTCGAGCATATGCACGGTGCCCATGAGATTGACATCGACGATCCTGGCAGGGTCTTCGGCTTCGGGCTGGCGATTTGCCTCTGCAGCACTGCCACGCGAAATCGGAGTAACGGTCGCGCCGTGCACCACGTAGCGGATATCGTGGCTGTCGAGCGCTGCTTCCCACGCGTTGCGATCGCGGATATCGGCCGTCACCACAGTGAGCCGATCGCGAACCGGAGCAAAATAACGTTCCGCCATGGCATCCAGGCCGGCACGATCAAGGACGACCACACGCGCCAGGGGATCACGATCGAGCCACGTCCGTGCGAGGACGCTCATGACGAAGCCGGTTGCGCCGGTGACGAGAAGGGTCATTTCAAATCCATCCAAGATTTCGATACAGGGATCAGCGCGTCGCGTAGCCGCCGTCAACAAGAAGGTCGGTGCCTGTGATGAAGGAGGCATCCGCCGACAGGAGGAAGGCAGCGGCAGCGGCTATCTCTTGCGGCTTGCCGATGCGACCAAGCAGATGGTCGGGGCCCAGCGCGGCATTCGCCGCGTCGAGATCGGGCCAGCGCTGCAGAAGCCTCGGGGTTGCGACGGCGCCTGGCGACAGACTGTTGACACGGACGCCATCGCCGGCGTGGTCGACGGCCATGGCCTTGGCGAGGTGAACAAGGCCGGCCTTTGCGGCACAGTAGGCGACGGCCTTGCCGGTCGCTACATGCGCGAACTGCGATGCGATGAAAACGACCGATCCGCCGCCGCCCGCAAGCATCGGCGCAAGCGCATATTTGCTCGCAAGGAAGGCGCCCGTCAGGATCACGTCGACCTCCAGCCGCCATTGCTGCTCGGGCAGGTCGAGGACGCTGGCGTCCAAGGCGGGCGCTGCTGCATTGTGCACGAGACCGTCCAGGCGACCGAAATGCCTCAAGCCTTGATCGACGGCGTCCTGGACCGACGCACTATCCGTCACATCGCAGCGGACGGCGAATGCCTTGGGGCCAAGCGACCGGGCTAGCGCCGCGGCACCATCGAGCGATTGATCCGCACAGACCACAGCGGCATTTTCATCGGTGCAACGTCGCGCGATTGCCGCACCGATACCGCTCGCGGCACCGGTCAGAAAGACCACCTTGCCATCAAGGCGTGACGTCATCGCGCTCATGATGCGAGAACCTTCGAAAGACCCTGCTGTGGCGGGAAGGGCCGCTCTCTGGCGATGAACCGGCCACGGCCGGGTTCGGCCGTGATCTTCCCGTCGTCCCAGACGATGTCGCCACGTGAGATCGTCATGATCGGCCAGCCTTTCACGACTTGGCCCTCATAGGGCGTGTAATCGGTCGCGTGATGCAGCAGAGAATTGGTGACGGTGACGCTGCGATCCGGATCCCAGATCGCGATATCGGCGTCTGCGCCAACCGCAATGCGTCCCTTCCGGGGATGGAGGCCAAACAGCCGCGCCGGCGCACCGGCAGTCAGGTCTGCAAATTTCTGCAGCGATATCAGCCCGCCATTAACGGCTGCGGAAAACAGCAGGGCAAGGCGTGTTTCGATACCGGGTATCCCGTTGGGAATGCGATGGAAGGGCGTCCCGGGACCGCCGGCGATCTTGTCGGCATAGTGCCAGGGCGAATGGTCGGAGGTGAAGACTTCGAGCGTTCCGTCGAGGATGCCGGCCCAGATTGCCGGCTGGTTGGACTTGTCGCGCGGCGGCGGTGTGCAGACGCATTTGGAGCCCGACAGATCATGGGTGTCGATATCGTCGGCGGAAAGAAAAAGATATTGCGGGCAGGTCTCGGCATAAATCGGCAGCCCGCGCGCCTTGGCGCGGCGAATCTCCTCGACAGCCCCACCGGCGGCGACGTGGCTGACGAGGATCGGTGTCTCGATCAGTTCCGAAAGGCTGATGGCACGGAAGGTTGCCTCGCGATCACCGATCGCCGAATGCGCCTTTTCGTGGTAGCGTAGCTCGGTCTTGCGCGCGGCGATGAACTTTTCGGTCAGCCATCGAATGCAGGCATCGTTTTCCGCATGGACCATGACCATTGCGCCTTGGGCGCGGGCAAGGGCGAGCACGTTCAAGACCTCGTAGTCATCAAGCTTCAGTCCGTCATAGGTTAGATAGATCTTGATCGATGTGCAGCCCTCGGCGATCAGACCGGGGATTTCGTCGCGCAGAACCTCTGCCGACGGGTCGCCGACGATGAGATGAAAACCATAGTCGATCCGCGCCTTCGAACGCGCTCGCTCATGGTAGTCATCGACGATTTCGCGCAGTGACTGCCCGCGCATCTGCATGGCGAAGGGCACGACTGTCGTCGTGCCGCCACACAATGCAGACAAGGTGCCGGTGTTGAAATCGTCCGCCGTCGCTTTGCCTTCCCAAGGCTGCTGGTCCATGTGGCAATGGCTGTCGACGCCGCCCGGCAGCACGATACGCCCCTCGGCCGCGACTTCCTGTTTTCCCTCGGGCAGGTCCAGCGCCAGCGCCGCTATCACGCCGTCGCGAACGCCGATATCGACCCGCCTGGTCGCATCCGGCAGCACCACGCGACCACCACGGATCACGAGATCATAGGGCTTTGTGGACGTCATTCGCTTCCTCCGGGCACGAGGCATGGTTTGGTAGCGCCGATCGGACGACGCAGATTGAAGCAGGCAGCGGCGGCAACCAGAAAGGCGCCGCTCCCAAGGAGGAGAAAGAGCGCCTGCGGTGCAAACAGCTCCATGAGCTGCGCGGCAAGCCCAGGTGTCATGATGTTGCCGATCGAATAGAGGAGCAGCAGGCTGCCCGACGCCGAGACCATATGCCGGCTGTCGAGCTGCGAATTCGCATAGGCGATGCCGATCGGATAAATCGTCAGTGCAATGGCGCCATAGGCGAAGAACAGGCCGTAAAGCACCGGCTGCGGAGAGTTTCCACCCCAGGCAATTGCCGCGCACAGTCCCGCGCCCGTCAGTCCCTGGAGCAGCAGCAGAACACGCCGGTCCATGCGATCCGACAGCCATCCGACCGGTGCCTGGGCAAGCATGCCTCCAAGGCTGAAAGCGGTCACCAGCGTCACGGCGACGGTTGCGTCCAGGTGCATCCGCTCCGCATAGATCGGCGTCATCGTGTAGACGTTCATATTCGTCATGCCCGCCTGAAAGACGCAGATGACCGTCACCGGCGCCAGGGCGGCGAGCCGCCAAATGCCGTATCGATTCCCGGAATGGGCGATGCCGGCCTCGACCGTCACCGTCAGTGGCAGCCGCAAGGCGGGCCATGGTCCGCCGACGAATCGCGCGTAAGTCAGGCCGAGCAGGATGACGCCAAATACCATCTGAAACAGATAAGGCGAATTCGCTCCGGCCAGTTCGACCAGCAGCTGCGCAAACAACGTCGCCAGCGATGTCATCAGCATGTAGAAGGAGAAATAGGTTCCCCTGTTCTTCTGATCGGCATAGAGATTGATCCAGCTTTCCGACACGACGAAAAGGGTCGCGATGGAAAAGCCGTTTATCAGGCGCAGGCAAAACCAGACCGGAGCTGCTTGCGTCAGCATATAGCCGCCCGCACCAAGGCCTGCGAGCGATGCCACAAGCAGGAAGGAACGCTCATGTCCGAAACGGACGACAAGGAAGCGCGCCGACAGGCAGCCGGCAAGAAAGCCGATAGGAAAGGCCGTCAGCAACAGCTGGACCCCGTGCGGGTCGAGTGCGGGATCGCTGAGCTGGAGCGAGACCGCCGTCGTCAGAAGTGAATTTCCGGTCGCAACGATGCAGATGCTCGCCATCACGTGCAGAATTGCACGAAGGCCTGCGGCCTTTTGCGGAGTGTCACCCATCGTCCTTTCGCGGTCGTGCATTGCCTATGCCTTTTCGGCTGGAGCAAGGACGGACGGGCGTGCGGCAAGCTCCGCCTGATCGATATGGCATAGAATTTCGTGCGTCCCGGACATCTTGCGCAACGGCGGAGCGACGGTATCGCAAATGCTGCCGAGCTTGCGATGGCATCGCGTTGAGAAGCGGCAGCCGGCCGGCACGCTCACCGGGCTTGGCGTCTCTCCCGACAGGCGGATGCGCTGGCGCGGCGTCTCGTCGGGATGCGGGCTGCGGATCGCCGAAAGAAGTGCCTCGGTATAGGGATGGGCGCCTTCGCTGAAGACCTCGTCGACTGTTCCCTGCTCCATGATCTTGCCGAGATACATGACGACGACCTTGTCGGCGACATGACGGACGAGGGCCAGATCGTGGCTGATGAACAACATCGTCGCGTGCTTTTCCCGCTGAATGTCGAGGAGAAGCGTCACGACCGCGGCCTGCACCGAGACATCCAACGCCGAGACGGGCTCGTCCGCGACGATCAGCGATGGTTCGGCTGCAAAGGCGCGCGCGATGGCGATCCGCTGTTTTTGGCCACCGGAAAGCTGGCTCGGCTTTCGGTCCGCGACAGCCGGAGACAGACGGACCATTTCCAGCAATTCACGGACGCGCTGCTCAATCCCGGCCCGGTCCTTGCGGATGCCGAACTTCTTGATCGAACGGCGGATCGAGAAGGCGGCGGAATGCGAGGGATTGAGCGTGCTGTCGGGGTTCTGAAAGATCATCTGAACCTGCTGCAGCAATTCGCGTGGACGCTCGCTTGCCTGCAGCTCGGCAATGTTTTCGCCCGCCATCCGGATTTCACCCGACGTTGCCTTGTCGAGCCCCGTCACTATCCGCGCGAGCGTCGATTTCCCGCAGCCAGATTCGCCGACGAGCGCCACGATTTCGGCTCTTGCCGCTGTAAAGCTGACGGCTTCATTTGCCTTGACGGTCCTCTGGTGACCGACCGGATAAAGACGGTTTACATTGGAAAGTGTTATCGCAGTCGATTTCGCAATCGCCTTCGTCTCGGGAGGGGCAGGCATTGCTTGGGCATCGTGGATGTCCTGCAAGCGGACGCAGCGTACCAGATGGTCTTCGCCCGCAGGCTCCAGAAGAGGCCCGGGCGGCCGATCGCAGAGGCCGGCGACGAAACTGGAACAGCGGGGTCCGAAAAGACAGCCCTGCGGCCTTTCCTGCGGCAGCGGGATCGAGCCGGGAATTGCGGCAAGCGTGCGGCTGCGCTTGTCACCGCCAATATCGGGAATGCAATCGATGAGCCCGCGCGTATAGGGGTGTTTCGGCCGGCGGAACACGTCGGCCGTTATTCCCTCTTCCACCATCTCGCCGGAATACATGATGCCGAGACGATCACAGCCTTCGGCGATGAGGCCGAGATTATGTGAGATGAACAGAAGGCTGGTCGAGTAACGCTGGCGCAATTCGGCGATCAAATCGATGACGGCTGCCTCCACGGTCACGTCAAGGCCCGTCGTCGGTTCATCGAGCAGCAGAAGCGACGGCTTGGCAAGCAAAGCCATGGCGATGACCACGCGCTGCTGCTGGCCACCGGAGAGCTGGTGGGGATAGCGCTTCAGCATGTCGCCGGGATCCGGCAGGCGAACGTCGGCCAGCATCGCCTCCGCCATCGCCACGGCTTCCTTCTTGCCGACTCCCAGATGAAGCAGCGGCACCTCGGCAAGCTGCGCGCCGATCGTTTTGACCGGATTGAGTGCGCTCATCGGGTCCTGATAGACCATCGCGATCTGTCGCCCGCGAATGGAGCGCAGTTCTTTTGCCGAGGCATTGACCAATTGCTTGCCGTTGAAACGGATGCTGCCGCCGGCAATCACACCGGTATTGCCGAGATAGCCCATGATCGCCATGGCCGTCGTGCTCTTGCCGCAGCCGGATTCTCCGACCAGGCCATAGCTTTCGCCGGCCATGACCTTGAACGAAAGATCCGGGATCGCAACGACCGTCTCGCTTTTGCCGCGAAACTCGATGCGCAGATTCCGGATCTCGAGAACGGGTTCACGATCGATCGCTGGCGTGACGGACATGGCCGCTCCTTGAAGACTGGACGCGATGATGTTCATGGTTTCCATGCCTCCCGCATGCCGTCGGCAAGCAGATTGAAGCCGAGGACGAGGCTGACGAGCGCGGCCGACGGAATGAGGGACATATGCGGCCAGACATTCAGGACGGTGACGCTTTCCTTGACCATACCGCCCCAATCCGGGTTCGGTGGCGGCAGGCCGAGGCCGAGAAAACCCAGAATACCGATCGTGATGATCGTGTAGCCGATGCGAAGGCAGGCATCGACGATCAGCAGACTGCGGCAGTTCGGCAAAAGCTCGACGATCATGATGTAAAGCGTGTTTTCCGCACGCAGCTTCGCCGCGGAGATATATTCCTGCTGTTTGAGACCAAGCACCAGGCCGCGAGTGATACGTCCGATGCCGGGCGCCGAGGCAATCGTGGTCGCAATGACGATATTGAGGACGGACGGTCCGATATTGGCGATCAGGATGACGTAGATGACCAGGACCGGAAAGGCGAGGATGATGTCTGAAAACCGGCTGATGAGGACATCGATCCAGCCGCCGTAGTAGCCGGCAATCATGCCCATCATGATGCCGACCAGCATTGCTACCGCCACCGACAGGGGCGCAACGGAGAGCACGGTGCGGGCACCGAAGATCAGTCGTGACAGGACATCGCGACCGAGGACATCGGTTCCTAGCCAATGGGCCGCCGAGGGATAGGGATTGCTCATCGCCATGACATCGGAGTCGGTTGGAGACGGCAGGGGCAGGATGGGCGCCAGAAGAGCCGCAAGAACCCAGAAGAGCACCAGACAGAGACCGACGACGGCGGTGCGAGAGTGGAAAATTCGCACCCAGTTCGACCGCCCTACCCGCTTTGGCGGCGCGACGGCGACTGCTGAGATATTATCGTGAACAGCCATGATCTATTTCACCCGGATACGTGGATCGAGCAGCATGTAGCCGAGGTCGCCGAGCAGTTGCGTGATGACGGCGATCGCGACGGTGATCAGTGTTGCGGCTTCGAGGGTCGCGATGTCGCCGAACAGGCTTGCATCGAGGATCAGGCGACCGAAACCTGGATAGGCAAAGACGAGTTCGGTGACGACAACGCCGCTGATCAGAAAGTTGATCTGCAAGAGCAGCACCGTAAAGGGTGCGATCATCGCATTGCGAAGCGCGTGGCCGAGGACCATGCGTCGCGTGCTCATGCCTTTAAGAATTGCAGTGCGGATGTAAGGCCGCTCCATGACGCCAATCATCGAGACGCGGATCATGCGCGCCACGTAGCCGAAGTCGTAGATGACCAGCACGGCAACGGGCAGCACGAACTGGTAGGGCACCGCCCAGCCGCCGTCGCTGTTGAGAGGGCTGGTGCCCGGCAGTATCGGCCAGAGGATCACGAAAAGCGTGACGAGGAAGACCCCTGAGGCAAATTCCGGGATAGAGGTGAAGGTGATACAAATGACCGATAGTGTCCGGTCTAGCACGCCGCCTTCCTTCAATCCCGACAGGATGCCGAAGATGATCGACAACGGGACGATCAGCAGAAAGGCCAGTCCCGCCAGGATCGCGGTATTGCGGAGGCGATCCCAGATGACATCGTTGACGGGCAGCTTGTTCAGCGTTGAATAGCCGAAATTCCCGAAATACTGGGCGCCGCGGGGATCCGTAAAATTCAATCCGGTGGTCGGATCCTGAAGAGGATCGGGGATTGCCCCGACGAGTACGCCGAGCCAGCGGCCGAAACGAACCGGCAGGGGATCGTTCGCCCTCAGTTTTTGCGACAGAAGGTCCACCTGCTGCTGGGTGGCGAAAGGACCGAGCGACTTGCGCGCCACGCTGCCGGGGGTGAACTCGCAGACGGCAAAGACGAGAAACGAAGCACAAAGCATCGTCACGACCATCATCACCAAACGCTTTAGGAGGAAATTCGCCATAGCCGGAGGAATCCGAATGTCCAGGCAAAGTGCCCGACCGCGCGACGCGGTCGGGCACCAGCCGAAAGGTTAAGCCGAGATCGCGTACTGATGCGCGAAGATGTACTGGGATGGATGGAGCTCGAAGCCCTTGACCTTCTTGTCCATGACGGTCGAGAAAACACGCCAGAAGGGCTGAACGATCGGCCCGTCCTCCTGCATGATCGCTTCGATCTTCGCCATCACCTTGCTGCGTTCCTTCGGATCGAGAATGCCTTCGGCTTCGGTCAGCAGCTTGTCGAAATCCGCATTGGAATAGTTGGATTCATTCCATGCGGCGTTCGAGCGGTAGGCAAGCGACAGCGTCATGATTGCCAGCGGCCGGTGGCCCCAGGCGGTCAGGCTGAACGGCGACGTCGTCCAGACTTCCCAATATTGGGCGCTCGGCAGGGCCTTGATATTGACCTTGACGCCGATGTCCTTGAACTGTTCAGCAAGGACCTGCGCGGTATTGAGCTCCCAGATGGGATCCGGGCGCGTCGTCAAGTCGAACTCGAAACCGTCCGGATAGCCGGCATCGGCTAAAAGCTTCTTGGCCTTCTCGACGTCGCGCGGATATTTGGGCAGAGCCGCGTATTCAGGATGCGACGGCGCGACGTGATGATCTTCCGCCGGAATGCCGGCGCCGAGGAGAGCCGTCTGGATAACCTTGTCGCGATCGATCGCATAGCGCATCGCCTGACGCACACGCTTGTCCTTGAACTGCTCGATATCGGGATGCATGCGCGCAACGACCGTCTGCGTCGTCTCGACCTGATAGACGGCGACATGGGCGAAATTCTTCATCGCGTTGATCTGCACTGCATCGGCTTCCGACAGACCATCCACCTGCTTGGAGGCCATGGCGGCGATACCCGCGCCCGGATTGTCGCCGAGGTCGACATATTCGAACGTGTCGAGATAAGGGCCGGTGCCCCAATAGTCGGTGCGGGCCTTGTACTTGGCACCCTTGCCGACGACGTATTCGGTCATCGCGAAGGGACCCGTGCCGTTGGCATCTGCCCCGAAGGCCCCGTTTTCTTCCGGATCAATGATGAACATCGGATAATGGTAGAGGTGCTCGGGCACGGCAATCTGCGGCGCAGAGCAGTTGAGGCGGACGGTGTGGTCGTCCACCTTCTCGATGGCGTTGTCGGCCCAAAGCTTGCTCGACTTCTTCGGATTGCCCTTCTCGTCCTTTTCGCCGGTTTCATATTCCTGCACGAGATAGCCGGTAAAGAGCCCAAGCATCGACGAGCCGATGGCGGGATCGCAAACGCGCTTCAGGTTCCAGACCACGTCATCTGCTGTCAGAGGACGACCCTTGCGCCACTTGACGTCCTTGCGCACAAAGAGCGTCCACGTCTTCAGGTCGTCGCTGACCTCCCACTTTTCCAGGAGGTAGGGATGCGTGATGTTGTTGCGATCGGTGAAGGTAAGATATTCGCAGACCTGACGGATGACGTTCGACTTCTCGGCGAAGTCTGCCAGATGCGGGTCCTTGATTTCCATGCAGCGCATGCCGATGCGCAGGTTTCCGCCCTTCGGCAGGTCTTCTGCATGGGCGGCACTACCTGGCATCGAAATGCCGGCGAGCGAATAGGCAGCTGCTGCCGAGACGCCGAGCAGCGTCGCCTTGCGCAGGAATTCGCGACGGCCGATCGAGCCGCCGGACATCTGTTCGACGAGAGTCGGAATATAGGAATGCTGTTTCTTGTCCACGGTGGTCATCTCCTAGTTGGCGCTTTAACTGTTCCGATTTTCTTGTTGGTTGGACCGATTGGCTGCTTTCGCTCGCCACCGTCGCAGCAGGCTTTTGCCCGTCACCCATCCGTCTTGGTTAAAATTAAAACAGGATGGACCTCTGTGACATGCAGCGACCCGACGTCTTCTCTGCGTCGATCGACATTGTTCACGTGGTTGACACCTCCCTTCGCCTTTCGGCTTTTCTTGTGGCTGCAGGGCTTTCGCGAAATCGCGTGCGATACGAGCGGCCGAAGTGGGAAGCCGATTGATAACCGCAGATTTCAGCGATCTTCCCGATCGCCAAATCCGTGTACGTCAGGAGTTCCCTTGCGCGCGCCATGCGCAGCTCGATGTAGAAATGACTGGGACTTTTACCGAGAGTGGCGTGAAACAGCCGTTCGAGCTGGCGCAGCGAAAGCGCAACGCTGTCGGCAAGATCGGAGATCTCCACGGGATCGCCGAGACTTGCCTCCATGCGGCGTACCACAAACGCAAGCTTGGCGTTCCTGATGCCAAAACGGTCTTCGGGGGACATCCTCTGGACGTCGTCCTGACGCCTGATGCGGGCGTGGTTGAACTGGTCGGAGATGAGCGCGGCGAGCTCCCTGCCCTCAATGGCAGAGATCAGGTAGAGCATCATGTCGAGCGTGACCGTGCCGCCTGACGAGGTCAGAAAGCGTCCATCGATGGCAAAAATGTCGTCTGTGGCAAGACAGTTCGGGAACTCGCTTCGAAAGCTTGCCAGCGACTCCCAATGGACGGCACATCGCCGCCCCTCCAACAATCGCGCCTTTGCCAGGAAGAAGACGGCCGTGCTGACTGCGCCCAGCACACAGCCTTCCGAATGAATACGCCTTAACCAGGCAAAGACGTTGGCATCATAGGCGTCTGCATAATTTATGCCGGCGCAGAGAATGACGATATCGCAGCGGGGTGCCTGCCCTACGGCCATGTCGGCATCGAAACCCAATCCGCTGCTGGATTTCACATGGTCACCATCCGCCGACAGGATCAGCCACTCGAAGGCTTTTCGCTTGGCCAGCCGATTGCCCTGCCTCAGAGAGTCAAGTGCTGCGGCAAAGGTCATCAGCGGGAAGTCCGGCACCAGGAAGAAGCCGATCCGGATCGGCCGGTCGCCCTGTGCCAACTGCTTCAGTGTATAGGTCTGTTCCATCATAAGGGGAACTCCAAACATCCGCTTTCCCTGCTTCTGCTGGCCCGCGGTAGCGGCCCCAGGCGATCAAGCGAAAACACCGCCGACCCACCGTCACCGCATGATCAGTCGGTTTTGCGTCACATCGTAGCCGGTGACCGGCTTGCCGCTCGTGCGCGCGGCATTCGGCCGGTCGCAGGCTATCAGGCGACTGCAGTCAGGCTGGGCTAGCAGTCTTCCGTCGTGACACGGGATCTCGCCGCGCGAGATGGTCGTCTGTGGCCGCCCCTCGACCACCATCCCCTCATAGGGCGTGTAATCCAGTTCATCGTGCAGCGTTTCGGTGGAGATCCGCACGCGTTTCGCCTCATCGCAGATCACCATGTCTGCGTCGGCGCCGGGCGCCAGGACGCCCTTGCGACCCCGAAGGCCGTAGAGCTCGGCTGGCCGCTCTGCGGTGACGCGCACGAAATCGCGCAGAGACAACCGGCCATTCGACACCCCCATCGGAAAACAACAGCGGCAGCCGGGTTTCCAGACCAGGAAGTCCATAGGGAACCTTGTCGGAGGTCGCATTCATTCCGTTGCGCATCTTTCCTTGAGATTCCCATTCCCCTTTGGTTCTTGTGGGAATCCCCCTACAATCCCGCTGGTATCCCATTTAAATACCGTACCAGCGGCAACTTGACGGAGTCAATCGGCAAATCACCGAGCAGTCGCTCACGAATTGAGGGGATCGAGAGGAAGGGACGCGCGGGTACGGACGCCAGCAGGCTGTCCGTGTGGCCTGCGACCACATTTTGTCGCCAATCGAAACCGCGGATTGCAATTGCGAGCGATCCTGGAAGAGCGAGCCCTGGCGGCGAGGTTGGACGTCCCATGGACACCGATCCGCGCCACCCTGTCCCGCTTGGTCGGCAAAGGGCTTACGGACAGCCCCCGGGATGGCTTCCTCACCGTTACCCGACTTGGCCTGGAGGATTTTGCGCAGCTGATACAATTCCGCCGGGTCGCTGAAACGCAGGCGCGCCTATTTCGCAGCTGGAAAGATTGCGAGCGATCGACGTCCCGAGCTGATTGACCGGATCGAGAGAATGAACAGCGCGACTCGACGACGAGCTGCATGCGCTCGTCGCGAGATCCTGCGCAAATCGGTGGCTTGAGCGATCAGCCCTAAAGGTCTGCCGGCTGTTGCGCACCCACAATGTCGGAAAGCTGCCGCGCCGGCGAGACCCGGATCGAGCATCTGGCCACTCTGCATGCCTATGCGGGCAGTAATGGCGATCTCAAAAGGATCACTGCGCAATCAGATCACGTCAGGATTTCTCAATCTCCCGACCAAGAGGTTAGTCCCCTGATCGCATCAATCCGTAAAGAGCCAGCGCATGAAGCGCTCCCGAACACGGTCGATATGGTCCGACATTGCCTGGCGCGCCTCGTCCGGCTTCTTGTCGGCGACTGCCTGCAAGACGGCGATATGCTCGCGCGCCTGCTGCTCGAAATTCTTTTCCATGCGCACGACATGAGCCATGCGCGCCTTGTCGCGCAGATTGCGGATATATTGCGCCAACATCGGTTTGCCGCTGGCATTGGCGATGAACAGATGAAATTCGTCGTCATACTCCCAAAACGGGTCGAATTCCAAACTCGGATCGGCGACAATCGCCCGGCTCTTTTCCAGGATCGCATCGACACTGCCGGGGGTGCTGCGATGGGCTGCCTGCGCGGCAGCTTCGCCCTCGAGCAGACGGCGGATTACGAGGATTTCCATCAGCTCTTCGATCGCCACCTGCTTGATGACGATGCTGCCATTCGATAGACGCGAGACAAGGCCTTCGCCCACAAGCCGATTAATCGCCGCCCGAAGCGGCGTTCGCGACGCCTTGATCTGTTCGGCAAGCTTGCGTTCGGTGAACACATCGCCGGGACCAAGCTCACGGGCCAGAATAAGGCTTCTCAGATATTGATAGGCCTGTTCCGAGATTTTGGTCTGATCTTTGCCAGTGGTGATGGTTGTCTCTTCCGCCACACTCAATCCTTGAGAGTTTTTCCCGCCGACTTCCCTCATAGACGATCAACAAGTCTCAAGCAATCCCAGCGGGGTCCCGCTGGTTTGTTATGAGGATGGGTGCGGTATTACCGCTTTACAAAATCATTTTTTTATCGCTAGTTTCGCATCGTGCCCCGTTGGTATCCCAGTGGGATTTAGATGGAGACCATGTGAACAGGACCCTTCAACCGCTTAACCAGGCTGGTTTCACGAAATACGGCGATGTCATCGAGCATCAGGGTGATCAGCGTCGACGCGCGCTCTCGATCGACTTCACGGGCGAACATGATGACATGCGGCGGGCGTTCTGGGTATCGAAGGTCGTCGAAGCGACAACTCTTCCTGCGCGGATCAAATTCCTCGAACGTCATCCCTTTTCGGACCAGGCTTTCGTTCCGCTTCGCGACACAAGTTTCCTGGTGGTTGCCTGCCCGGACAACCCGGATGGCGGCCCCGACCTGGACCGCCTCAACGCTTATATTGCGAGCCCCGGTCAGGGCGTGATCTACAGACGCAATGTCTGGCACGCTCCACTTTCTGCCCTCACCGCCCCAGCTGAATTTTTCGTGACGATGGGGATTACCGACAAGGCGGCGAATGACGAGTTCTATGAACTGCCGATACCGCTCGCCATCGATCCGGAGGCATAGCAGATGGTACCGAGCGAACACCTGACGCGGAATTTTATCGGTTACGGGGCCAAAGGCTACGATCCGAGATGGCCTGACGGAGCACGCTTAGCACTCAATCTCGTCCTCAACGTCGAAGAAGGGGCAGAGCCATCCGTCATCGATGGAGATGCCACAAGTGAGGCAGCGCTGACCGAAGGAGGCTCAGGCTCGTTTCCAGGTCGCGACCTCGCGGCTGAATCAATGTTCGAGTATGGCAGCCGCGTCGGGTTCTGGCGTCTGTCACGGTTACTGGACGAGCGCGGCCTCCCAGCCACTGTCATGGCATGCGCCCTCGCGCTCGAGCGAAATCCTGAAATCAGCCACTATCTTCGCTCGAGCCAATTCGACGTCTGCGCGCATGGTTGGCGCTGGGAGCAGCATCGCGGACTTTCCCTCGACGAAGAGCGCGAGCGGATTTCCCGAACCGTGCGCAGCATTCAGTCCTCGATCGGCAGCGTACCGGAAGGCTGGTATTGCCGGTATGGCCCGAGCGTCAACACCCGTAATCTTCTTGTCGAGCACGGTGGGTTCTCATACGACAGCGACGCTTACAATGATGAACTGCCCTATTGGGTAAGGGTCGGCGATCAGCATCACTTGGTCGTTCCCTATAGTCTCACCAACAATGACGCCAAATTCATGCGCGGGGCCATGGCGACCGCCGAGCAATTCTTCCAGTTCCTGCGTGACGCCTTCGATTTTCTTTATGCGGAAGGCAAGCAGACGCCAAAAATGATGTCGGTGGGACTTCATTTGCGGATCGCAGGGCATCCCGGACGCGCTGCCGGGCTGCAGCGTTTCCTCGATCATGTCTCACGCCACGATGGCGTTTGGGTCTGTCGCCGCGGCGACATTGCCAGACACTGGCATCAGCACCATCAGCCGTAATCATCATCAACGCCAGCAATAGAAAAGGGGAATGCAATGAAAAAAAAATCAACAAGCTCAGTCGCACTTCTGGCCGCACTCGCAAGCTTCGGACTGCCGGGTGCTGCCGCCTTTGCCGATGATCACCCGCAGGATCAGCCGCTGGTCGTCGGCTCAGACTTCGGCGTCGCGCCATGGATGGTACGCGGGGCGGCTGGACCAGAGGGTTTCGGCGTCGATCTTATCACTGCCATCGCCAAGAAAATCGGCCGTCCGTCCGTCGACGTCCAGGATATCAACTTCTCCGGCCTGTTCGCCGCGCTGTTTTCCAAACGTATCGAATTCACGGTCAATCCGCTCAATATTACGCAGGAGCGCTCGGAGAAGATGCTTTATACCGAGCCCTTCTTTGCGACGGGCAACGGCTTTCTTGTCAGGAAAGGTGAAAAGCTGGAGTCCCTCGATGGACTGAAGGGCCAGGTACTGGCGGTCAATCGCGGCACGATCTCCGATACCTGGGCAACGCAGAACGCCGACAAATATGGCTTTGAAGTGCAGCGCTACGAGACCTTCCCGGATTCGGTTCAGGCCGTCATCACCCACCGCGCCTTCACGGCGCTGAACGAAATCCCGACAACGGTTTACGCAGCGAGCAAGAACCCTGCAATCGAGGTCGGCTTCAAGGATTTCAACGGCAGAAACTTCGGTTATGCTTTCCGCTATGGCGACGAGGCCTATCGTGACAAGGTCGAGAGCGCGATCGAATGCCTGAAGCAGGATGGCACGCTGGCGCAGCTCTACGAGAAATGGTACGGCGAGAAGGCTGCCGAGGGCACCGCCTTGACCACCGTTTACGCAGGCTACGGGGCGCCGGGCTTCAAGGGCTATGACGACAAGCCTCACGATCTCGCCTGCAACTAACCCTGTTCAGATCCGGCGCGGACTGCCGCGCCGTGTTTCCCGGCGAGGGTGGTTATATGGATCAGATACTCGAGAACTATTTCAACGGCCCGGTCATCGCTCAAGCCCTCCCGGACGTGTTCGGCGGCTTCATCATTACGGTCGAACTCGCTGTCTGCGTCATCGTCATCGGCGTTTCGACCGGGCTGCTATTTGCGCTGCTGCGTTGTACCAACAACCGTCTGCTCAATGGGCTCGTAACCGTCTATGTCGAGCTGTTCCGAACGCTTCCACAGCTTGTCATTATCATCTTCATCTATTTCGGGCTGCCCTATCTGGGTCTTACCTTCTCGCCATTCGTCGCAACCGCCCTCGCTCTCGCAGCGGTGCTCGCGGCATTTTCCGCGGAAATCTTCTGGGCGACGATCATGGCCGTATCGAAGGGTCAGTGGGAGGCAGCGTCAGCGCTTGGTATTTCGCGTGTGCTGACACTTCGACTGATCATTCTGCCGCAGTCCATCCGGCTTGCGATCCCACTGGTCACAAACCGATCGATCGCCATCACCAAGGGGACCGCGCTCGGTGCGGCCGTCTCCCTGCCGGAGGCGCTCGGCAGCGCACAGAGCGCAATGTCTATCTACGCTAATCCATCGCCGCTCACCCTCGCCGCAGCCTTCTATCTCGTTTTCTTCATCCCCCTCGTCTTTCTGAGCAGGGTCATGGAAAAGCGATACGCACATTCGCATTGAGGGGCAGCCATGGATCTCTTCCTTCAGAATTTCGTGAGCTTTCAAGCCGTTCTGCAGATCTACCCGTTGCTGCTGCAGGGACTTGAACTGACTGTCCTGCTGGCGCTCGTCTCGCTGCCCCTGTCCGTACTTTCCGGTCTCGGCGTGGCGATAATCTACAGCTTTGGCAATCAGTGGGTTCGCCGGCTGGCCGTCATGCTCATCGATCTCTTGCGATCCTTTCCTGTCCTCGTCCTGCTGATCCTCATCTTTTACAGCTTGCCATTCTTCGGGCTGACACTCGGCAACTTCACCGCGGTTGTCGTGGCACTTGTGATCAACAACACCGGCTATTTCGGCGAGATATTCCGGGCGGGCCTTCAATCAATCCCGCGGGGGCAACACGAAGCGGCGGCGGCACTTGGCCTCCATCGGTTCCATACGATGATGCTTGTCATCCTGCCTCAGGTTCTCAAGAAGGTTTTGGCACCGCTGGCAAGCAATTCCCTGGAGCTTATCAAGACAACCTCGATCGCCTCGATGGTGGCATTGCCTGAATTGCTTCGGTCGGCGCGTGTCGCACAGGAGCAGACCTATAATCCGACGCCGCTGACAGCGGCCGCCGTCATCTTCTTCATCATGTTATGGCCGTTCTCGCACTGGGTATCCCGAATGGAGAGGCGCGCCATCATCGGGAGCAATCAGAGATGAACGTCCTCATCACCGGCGGCACGGGTTTCGTCGGCCTGGCAGTTACCGAAGCCTTGAAACAGGCAGGGCACGACGTGATGCTTTTTGGTCGAGCAGCCGCGCCCGCCCGGTTTGCCGGGCAAATCGGCCATGCACCGTTCATGGCAGGAGACATTACCAGCCCAGCCGATCTCGACCGGGTCTTTCAATCAGTGGAGATGCGGGCCGTCATCCATCTGGCCGCAGTCACACCCGACCGCCAAGCGGAGATGAGCGATCCGGCCGCTGTGATCGCCGTCAATGTCGCCGGGACAGCCGACCTCATGCGGTCAATGGCGCGCATTTCACCGCGGCCGCGGCTCATCCTCGCAAGCAGCGTCGCCGTCTATGGACACGCCGCGCCTGAAAGCGGAACCTTTGAAGAAGGCACATTCATACCTTCTCCAGCAAGCCTCTACGGAATCACGAAACTGGCTGCCGAAGCAACGGCAACACGGCTGGCAGATCTCTACGAAATCGATCTGACGATCGTCCGCCTTGGTCCCGTCTACGGTCCCTGGGAATATAAGACGGGGCTGCGTCCGATCTTGAGCCCACATGGCCAGGTCGTCGATCTCTGGCGGCGGGGCCACGACGTTATTCTACCGCGGGCGCTGAAGGGCGACTGGCTTTATAGCCGCGACGCGGGTGCGGGATTTGCCGCCATTCTGGCGGCTCCAAGGTTGAATCATACCATCTACAATCTCGGTGGTGGCGTGATGAGCAGTGTTGCGGACTGGTGCAAAAACTTGCAATCGCTGCACGGCGCATGTGGCTGGAAAATCGCCGGCAGAGACGACGTACCCAACTTGACATTCGGCCTTGCGGCTGATCGCGCTGCTCTCAGCATCGAACGGCTCGAAGCGGATACGGGGTTCCGGCCGGGCTTTTCCGGACCTTTGGCCGCAGATGATTATCTCAAATGGCTGGCAGCCGTGAACGGGTAGAACACGTGGGAGATCAGAGAAGGTCATGCGCCTGAAGAACAAGACTGTCATCATCACCGGCGCTTCCTCCGGAATTGGGCGCGCGATCGCTGTTCGTTTCATGGCGGAAGGTGCAAATATCGTCGCTGTCGACATATCGGCCGATGTCGTCGAGGGCGGCAGGCCCGTTATCGAGGTACTGGAGACGATTGGCTCGGACGCGATGTTTCTGCAAGCCGATATCGCGAGGTCCGATGACGTAGAGCGTGTGTTCAAGGAGGCGCAAGCCCGCTTCGGCAGGCTTGACGTACTTGTCAACAACGCCGCCATTCATGCTCCGTCACCGCTTGCCGAGACGGAGGAAGCGGACTGGGATCGCGTCATGGACGTCAATCTGAAAGGCGCCTTCCTCTGCAGCCGTGAAGCGGTTCGGTTCATGCTCCAGCAAGATATCATCGATGAGGCCCGCGGCAGGATCGTCAATATCTCGTCCCAACACGGCATGATCTCGGCACCGGGTGACTTCGCCTACGGGGTAAGTAAGGCAGGCCTCGTCTACATGACGAAGCAGATTGCCGCCGACTATGCGGCGCAGAACATTCTCTGTAACGCAGTTGCACCCGGTAAAATCCTGACTGGCAAGGGCGGTCGAGCCGTCCTTCCCGAAACGCTTGAATATTCGCGCAGCCGAACGCCCATGCCGCGTCTGGGGACCCCTGAGGATGTTGCCAAAGCGGCCCTCTTTTTGGCCTGCAATGATTCAACCTATATTACTGGCCATAACTTGCTGGTGGATGGCGGCTGGATGGCGGCATAAAGCGCGAGCGACCGGATCGTGCCGCCTCATTTTGATCTAAGACATCTTTCCCGGCAGAGCAAAGGGCGCGCACCCTGAAAGGCGCCCTGTCGCAGACATTTACTGAAGGCAACCGGATACTAACGCATCGACCCGTGTGGGGGCCTGGATCGGCAAGCAGGCAAATCGGCCGTCGCACACGCTAACAGCGCCGACGGAGGGCCCGACCCCAATATTTGAGAGACATTCGGCGATAGCCGACACTTGGCTGGTGTCGTTTCGGATCTCCTGCGGGGTCCATTCGTCGTGTGGTCGCAGTAAGACTTAATGACACGACGTCGATGACGGTGCGTTCACCCTCGTGCCCGGCAATCCAAGGTACATCTGGATCAGGGCATCGACCATTTCCGGTCCACTGTAACCTTGGCGACGAAGACGGATCGCTGTTTCGCAGATAAGGTCTGCGGCGCTTTCGTCATATGGAACTTCATAGAAGGCAAACCAACCCATCGTCGCGTTGAGGACCACGCTACCCTCGGGTTCTATTGCGTCTTCTGCATACTCGTCAAAATACTGGGCCAAATGCATTCTCCGATGGCTTGCGGAACGAAAGCCTTAACAGACAGTTGATCAGAAAGTTCCACATGGAGATCGAACACATGGCCGCTCATCGCGCACAGTGGAAAGGGCATCTCAAGATCGGCGAGATCAGCTGCGGTGTGGGATTATACACGGCCGCTTCGACGTCCGACCGCATCACGTTTCACACGATCAACAAGGCGACCGGCAATCGCGTGCGCCGCGAATTCGTCGATAGCGAAACCGGAAAGACCGTCGAGCGCGAGGATCAGGTCAAGGGCTTCGAAGTCAACGATGGCCAGTACATCATGATCGATCCCGAAGAAGTGACCGCAGTCATTCCGGAATCCGACAAGATGCTCGATGTCGAAGCCTTCCTCCCCTGCGCCGACGTCGATGACGTCTATTTCGACAAACCCTACTATCTGGTGCCGAGCGACGAGGTCTCCGAAGAGGCGTTTGCCGCCGTCCGCGAGGCGCTAGCAAAGGCGAGTGTGACCGCGATCGCCCGCACAGTTTTGTTTCGACGCATGCGCACCGTCCTGATCAGGGCTCACGGCCGCGGGATCATCGCCACAACGCTCAATTTCGATTACGAGGTTCGTTCCTCAGACGAGGCTTTCAAGGACGTGCCGGATATCAAGATCGAAGGCGAGATGCTCGATCTTGCCAAGCACATCATCGGTACGAAGAAGGGCGAATTCGATCCTGCCACATTCGGTGATCGCTACGAGACCGCGCTTGCCGAACTGGTGAAGGCAAAGGCCGAAGGAAAGTCGCTTCCCAAGCCCAAGCCCGTCACTGTCTCCAAACCCAATGATCTCCTGAAGGCCCTGCGCGAGAGCGCCGGCATGGGAGGCGCAGAATCTTCGACGAGAACAAAGGCGAAGGCCGCCAACGCCAACGGCAAGAAACCCAAGAAGGTACCTGCCGCCAAATCTCCTGCAAAAACCACCCATCGTAAAGCCAGCTAGGGAGAGTTCACATGGCACCCCGTCGACCCTACTGGAAAGGCTATCTGAAGCTGTCGCTGGTCACGTGTCCGGTCGCGATGAGCCCGGCCACCTCGGAAAGCGAAAAGGTTCGCTTCCATACTCTCAACAAAGAGACGGGAAACCGGGTCGTATCGCGGTATGTCGACTCCGTTACCGGCAAACCCGTGAAGGACGAGAACGAAGCCAAGGGCTACGAGCGCGGCGAGAACGACTACGTTCTCCTGACGGACGAGGACCTCGAGAGTGTTGAACTCGAGACCGTACGCACGATCGATATCGAAAAGTTCGTTCCGCGCGACAGTATCGAATGGATTTACCTGGAAACGCCCCACTACCTCGTGCCGAACGAGAAGATCGGCAACGAGGCGTTCGCGGTGATCCGCGATGCCATGAAGGCGGAGGACGTCCTGGGTATATCACGGGTGGTTATCGGCAGGCGCGAACGGGCTATCGTCCTGGAACCGCGCGGTGATGGCATCGTTGCCTGGACCCTGCGCTTCGGCGACGAGGTCCGTCCCGAAGGCGAGTATTTCGAGACTATCCAAAAGAAGGCCGATCCCAAGATCGTTGCCGCGATCACAAAGATGATCAAGCCAAGGATCGTTAAATGGTCGCCCGACATGGTGCGTGATCCAATTCAGGAAAATCTGCTCAAGCTCATAGCCTCCAAGAAAAAATCTCTGAAACCGAGCAAGGAGCCGAAAGCGAAATCGGACGAAGGCGATAAGCCGTCCAACGTGATCAACATCATGGATGCCCTCAAGAAGAGCGTCGCTGCGGATTGGAAGGCCAGGAAAGGACCATGAACGAAAAGCCGCCTTCCCCCCGAAAGCGTCATTGAATTCGGCCGACGAATTTATTTATCATGATCGGCAGTCGTTGGGATTGATGCAATACACTCCGACGCTCTGTCGGGCGCTCCGAGCGCTCTCGTGGAGAGCGTTTTTTCACGCTCTGTGTTTCAATTCAAACTTCGAAATCCGTGTATCGTTGTATTAACAGTTCGCGCTATCTCAAAGGTGGTCGAGAATGTAGCTCTTGCGCGAGCGCTGGGTGCGATTCATCGTCCGCACAATTAACCGACGCAATGCATTCGGTCATCTCGACATCCTGTTCGTGAATGCCGGCGTCGCTCAATTCGGCCCGGTCGAAAGCTGGTCCGAAGCAGACTTCGACAGATCGTTCGCGACGAATGTGAAAGGCCCGTACTTCCTGATCCAGGCTCTGATCCCAATCTTCTCTAAGAGCGCCTCGATCGTACTGAACACGTCGATCAACGCCCAAGTCGGGCGAGCTGGTCGGGTATTCGCGTCAACGCCGTCAGCCCCGGACCGATCGCGACGCCACTCTACGGGAAGCTCGGCATGTCGGAAGCGGAGATGAAGGCAATGTCCGAAGGCGTGCAGAAGCAGATACCTGTCGGCCGGTTTGGGGACGTGTCGGAGGTAGCAAAGACGGTCGTATTCTTCGCATCCGACGAAGCTGCCTATATCGTCGGTAGCGAGCTCGTCATCGACGGCGGCATGAGCAACCTTTAATCGGTGTCCAACTTCAAGGAGCAGAACATGCAGATTGATCTCAAAGGAAAGACCGCCCTGGTAACGGGGTCAACGGAGGGCATCGGCTATGCGATTGCCGGTCAACTCGCCAGAGCCGGCGCGAACGTCGTCGTCAACGGCAGGTCCGAGGACAAGACCGCCAAAGCTGCCGAACGGCTGCAAAGAGAGGGTGCCAAGGGCAGTGTCACTGCGATTGCCGCTGATCTCGCCACCGCCGACGGGTGCGCTGAACTCGTCGCAAAGCTGCCGCATGTGGACATCCTCATCAACAATGCAGGGATCTTTCAGCCGGGCGATTTTTTCGACACCACGGACGAAGTTTGGGACCGGCACTGGCAGGTGAACGTCATGTCTGCCGTGCGATTGTCGCGGGCTTATCTGGCCGGAATGCAGAGGGCAAACTGGGGACGCGTCATTTTCATCGCCTCGGAATCCGGGTTCAACATCCCGGTGGAGATGATCCACTACGGCGTCAGCAAGACGGCCGATATCGCCGTCGCCCGCGGACTTGCCAAGCGCATGGCGGGTACAGGGGTGACCGTGAACTCCGTTCTTCCTGGCCCTACCTTATCTGAAGGCGTCGAGGCTATGCTTGCCGACGAGCGGGAAAGGACCGGAAAATCGATCGAGGAGGTCGCTGCCGACTTCGTCAAGCAGCACCGGAGCAGTTCCCTCATTCAACGCGCCGCCAGAGTCGAGGAGATCGCGAACCTAGTGACTTACTTGGCATCACCATTGGCATCGGCCACGACGGGCGCTTCGATGCGGGTGGATGGCGGCCTGATCGATACCCTTTAAGGAGTAGGAGCCTGAATCAGAGCGGCGAAAAATCCCCGCAGGGTGAACCGACGGAGGCTTCGGTCCGTTCCCGCGCGTCGGGAACGGATTTTTGTTGAAAGAGGTCATGGACGGGAAGCGCCGAACCGGCTCGATCGCTTCTGGTCGTAATCGTTTCGATCTTCCTCAAACACGTCAACGATGCGCATTGCCTCGAACGCCCGGTTGGCAGTGTCGGCTATCGGGATATTTGCGGCCAATGCCAGGGACAGGAAGGATGGCAGCACGATGGCCGTCTCGTCACCTCCGCCGGCCAAGCTGCGGGCATAGATCTCGCCCTCACACCGGTCGGGGAGGCACATGGGAGGGACGTGGCGTTGGCAGTTGCGAAGCGGCTAGTCGTTGTGGCGCAATCCAAGGGGCCGGTCTCCGTTCAGCCCATCCTCAGGGCCTACGTCGAATCCGAGCTCGCCGATCGCAAATATCCAGCAGCACACGGTGGTACATCCGCGCGAGCGGCACACTCTCGAGTCTCTCGCAAACTGGGTCGGCATGAGCACCCGACGCCTGTGCCCGGCACTTCGTGCAGGCTACAGGCCGCAACCCGCATGAATATGCGGAACGGGCGAGGATCGAGGCCGCGAGCAACATGCTCGAAGGCGGCAGTCTTCGAGACGATCACGTTAAACTGCGGATTCGGCATGCTGCCAGAAAGAGCGCGGTTTTCGCGGCTGGCGGTAGAGCCTGCTCGATATCGCTTGCGGAGGGCGGCGTGAGACACCGCCAGCAAACGGGAGCAGGTTAATCGTCCACGCGGGGCTGATTTAACTCCGCTTCCGGTCTGCCAAGCTTAGAAGCCGGCGACAAGCTTCCGCCAGGTTCTTCTGAGGCGCTGTCGCTACGCCGAGCAGGAGTCCCGACTGGGCGTTCTCTGGTGAAGAATACCAGGGCGAAAGCGGGGCTGGGAAAAGACCCAGCGTGAGAGCCTCACTCACCACCGCCACGTCAGAGATATCGTTCCGCAGCTTTAGTAGGACCGCGAGGCCCGGCGTCGCAACCTCTGTGACGCTGTCGGAAGCTGGCAGGGAAGCGAGCACCGCCTGCTGTCGGGATGCATAGAGCCGCTTCGTGCGGCGTATGTGCCTCAGGTAGTGCCCATCCCTGATGAACGCCGCGACAGCGATCTGCACTGCGGGACCTGGCGCTGGCATGAGGCAGGCTGCCGTCTCCGCAAACAGAGGCACGAGCGCAGGAGGCGCGATGACGAAGCCGAGCCGGAGCGCCGGACTTATCGTTTTGCTGAAGGACCCGATATGGATGACACGCCCGGCGCGATCCAGAGAGGCAAGCGCGGGGGCGGCTCTCCCCCTCAGCTGCAGTTCGCTCAGGTAGTCATCTTCCACAACCCATCCATCATTTGCGGCTGCCCAGTCGAGCAGAAGCAGGCGTCGTTCGAGCGACAAGGTGTGGCCTAGCGGCGCCTGCTGCCCCGGCGTGACAACTGCAAGCTTCGCGCCGGGGCACGAGGCCATGCCGTGCTCAACGTTGATACCCTGCGCATCGACCGGGATCGGCGCTACTGAGAGACCGGCCAGCTCGACGCCTCTTCTCGACCAAGGAAAGCTAGGCTCTTCCAGCCAAGCGGTATGCCCCGCAAGCTTTAGCGTGCCGAGCGCAAGCCCCAGACCTGCGGCATATCCGTTGGTCACTATCACCTGATCCGGCGAACAGTTCATCCCACGGGCTATCGCCAGAAAGGAGGCGATCTCGCGTCTCAGGTCTAGCTCCCCACGCGGATCCGGGTAGAGCAGCGGCGCGCTCGCCCCAGTACGCACGGCCTGGCCGTGCAGACGGGCGAACAATGTTGCTGGAAAGATGTCGGTCGCAGGCACGCCCATTTGAAAGAACGCAGGTCCCTGCGTCATGTCCAGATACATTTGCATAAAAGTACCGGGATCCACCCGCATCTGGCCGCCTGCAACGGGACCCGGCCGTCGCGCCACGCGCGTGCCAGCCGCCCTTGATGCCTCGATCAGCTGCGCGGCGGCGAGCTTGTCATAGGCGGCGCGGACGGTTCCGCGCGCCACGCCGAGCTCGGCTGCCAAGTCCTGCCACGAAGGCAGCCGGACTCCCTGTTCCAATACACCGTCCTCGATCGCCTTCCTGATTCCGGAACGGATCTGTTCCGAAAGCGAAGTACGTGCGGAGCGGTCGATGGACAGGTTAAGTTTGGTCATCATGGGTTCATGGTACACTGTTTGTCTGAGTTCTTGGTTCTTTTTCTTGTGCCACGGAAGCGGCATCTTCATTTCATCGAAAGGAGCACATCGATGAAGATGAACAACCCGTTGCCCGCCGCCTTCGCGGCACTTTCCTGTATCATCGCGTCGCCAGCGTTGGCTCATGATCCGCGATCCGAAACCGTGATTCCGAAGCTACGCGAGGCAATTCCCACCGTACCGGGCAAGTCGCTTGTCGCAGTCGAAGTCGACTACGAGCCTGGTGCGGCCTCCCAGCCACATACCCACGCCAGGTCGGCCTTCATCTATGCCTATGTCCTTTCCGGCGAGGTTGAGTCGAAGGTCAACGACGGGCCGGCTCGCATCTACAAAACCGGAGAAGGCTGGTCAGAGCCACCTGGCGCCGTCCATTCCATCAGCCGCAACGCGAGCTCGACGAAGCCAGCCAAGCTGCTTGCCGTCTTCGTCACCGATACCACCGAAACAAAGCTCACTTTCCCCATGAAGCAGAACTAAGGAGAAGCGACATGACACAAAGGCTTGATTACAACCAGGTCGCGCCGAATGGCGCGAAGGCACTTGGCGGGGTCTATGGCTACGTCACCCAGAGCGGCCTGCCGGGAGAACTCGTCGACCTCGTCTATCTACGCGTATCGCAGATCAACAACTGCGCCTATTGCCTAGACATGCACACGCGCGAGCTTGTCAAGCGAGGCGTCAGCGCTGAGAAGCTGGCTCTCCTGCAGGCGTGGGAAGAGGGCGGCAGCCTCTTCTCCGAGATCGAGCGTGCAGCTCTCGCATGGGCGGAGAGCGTTACCCTGGTCGCGCAAACAGGCGTCCCAGACGTTGCTTATCAAGCGGCGCGCAAGGTCTTCAATGAAAAGCAGCTTGTCGACCTCACAATCGCGATCAGCCTTATGAATAGCTATAATCGTATGGCCATCAGCTTCCGCAATACGCCACAGGCAGCGCGTTAAGCCGGACCGAAGGCCAGTCCAATCGAGCGCGAATGGAGTGTTCCATGACCCCTGGAGATAGCCGGAACCGGCATGCCTGACAGCAGCTCGCAGGGAATGTGACGCAGCTCATACGCGACACGGACAGCGAGCTGTTCTTTCACCATTCATGTGGTGTCTATTTTGGGGAGCTATGACCGGGAAAGGCGGAGGTTTTCGTGAAGCCAACTTCAAAGACGAGATCATCGACGCGTTCTACCAGGGCATGAAGCACAGACCGGAAACCACCTTTGGCCCCTTCAATGATGATTTCCTGGCCGCAAAGGATCCGCAGGTCAATCGAGCCGAAATGTGCTTGGTCATTTGCAACTTGTACTGGGGACACTGAAATGTTTCCTGGAGCATGAGGCAGAAGCGTCAACGCAGAGCAAGAGGCATCAACTGCCTCCCGCGGATTCCGGCGCGAGCAGACATCGGGGCGGACATCGATACCGGGATCTGCCGCGGCTCCGGAACCTCGTCACCCTCCGCATGAGTTATTCGCAGCGACCGTACCATCGGCGCACCGATCAAGCGTATCCTTTAACGGCTCCGCAAGGACATGACATTCTAAGATGACGGGTGCAAATATGACTGGACGCAATTTTCTGGTGACGGGTGCAAGCAAGGGCATCGGTCGCGCACTTTCGAATCGCCTCGCTGCGGCGGGCCACCATGTGGTCGGCATCGCCCGCACAAAGGAACCCGACTTTCCTGGCACGCTGGTTTCGCTCGATCTCAACGATTCCCAGGCGTCGGAGGAGGCATTCAGGGAACTTGCAGGCCTCTACTCCTTCGATGGCGTAGTCAACAATGTCGGATTGGCGCGCCTTCACGCGGTGGGTGAAATCGACCTTCATGATCTGGAGGACATGCTTCGTGTCAACCTGCATCCTACAATCCAGACCGTGCAGGCTCTTCTGCCGGCAATGAAGACGAAAGGCTGGGGCCGGATCGTAAACGTTAGCAGCATGGTGACGACCGGGACCCCCCTACGAAGCGGCTATGCCGCGGCGAAGGCCGCAGTGAATAGTTTGACACGCACCTGGGCTATGGAACTCGCAATCAGTGGCATCACCGTTAATGCAGTTGCACCCGGGCCCGTCGAAACCGAAATGTTCCGCCGCAACACGCCCACTGGGAGTTCCGCCGAGAAACAGTTCCTCTCGATGATTCCAATGGGTCGCCTCGGCAGGCCGGAAGAAATCGCAGCCGCCATAGCCTTCCTGCTGTCTGAAGACGCGGGGTTCATCACCGGACAGATCCTGTTCGTTGACGGCGGTGGATCTGTCGGGAGAAGCGCGACCTGAAGCACTGCATGCTTTTCGGTCAAGAAAGAAACTTTAACTTTCTCGCCTTCCCAACAGCCTTCGCGCCATCCGTAAAACGGATAAAACGCGCTCATGTCCTTGAAAGGACCTCTGCCCTCGGCAAGGTTTGCGATCCTCGTTCCAATGCCGAGACCTAGCGACACACCTGGGCGGCACTCCGTTGCACACGTGCGTGGGAATGACCGAACGCAGATCCGCTTCCGCCTCTGCGGTAAGAATGCAGCCTGTCTAAAACAACCCTCGGCAGCAACTCTTCCTATTCTCTGACCGGAAGGTCAATTTCTTCGCGGTTCTTTTTTGCGCCCTCGACCAGGACCATCTTGAACAGATTGGCGTCTTGTGCCGACAGCATCCCCGCCCCGGTTCTAATACCTTCTTGCCACGCCGGCCCGCGCTCCCACGCTTCATTGTAGACGAGCGCCAGGTCGGCAGATCGCCTTGTCTGCTGCAGCGCTTCAAAGAGCAGCGCAGCTTGACGAACGTCCTTCTCGCGCTTCGCCAATCCCTGCGCGTCAGTGTGTCGGCGGCTGGCGACTATGAGCTTATGGATCGCGTACCGGGACGGATCAGGGACGACGACCGGGACACCGCTTCGGTGGAGTAGCATTGTCCTGACGGGTTCCCTTATGAGGAAGTCGAGAAAGCGCAATGGATCCGCGCTGGCGCCACCAAGGGCAGGCATCTCCGCGGGCTGGTCGATATAGTCATCCGAACCACGGTTCGACGTCAGAAATTCAACGCGGTAGCCATCGGCATTCTGAAACGCCGACGAGGCCGCGGACCCGGATCGATGCGGAACGGGCCGGAAACTGGCGTCGACGCCCTGTAGCAGCTCAACGATTGGGGGCAGGCTGTCTTCAACCTCTCGACTGATGGCATAGTCCTGGGCGATGTCCGCATCGCCAGTCAGGATTGCAGCCATGGGAAGGCGGACACCCAGGAGGCCTGAGTAGCACTGAAAGGCGACCGTGCCGATGAGAACAGCGCGGAGCCGAAAAAGACCTCCGCCGGCAAGTGCCTCGACGATGTCGCCCGTCATGGCGTCAGGGGCGATCATCCCGCCTTCGCGGGTAAGCGTATTTACCAGGCGCCTGCGAGCGCGTAGATCGTCCTTGTCCCGCTTATGACCAGCTACGCGCTGCGCGATGTCCGGGTCTTCAGCTGGACCGACGTAACGGCGTTTAGTACCACCATGCCCGTCTGGGATGTCGAAGTACCAATACTTGCGGCCCTTGATGTTGGCCGGGGTGAACCGACCCTCCGGAGGAAAATCGGCCGTCCACGCGGCGTCTAGCGAGCGCTGACCGAGCTCGGCGAGCATCGTCTGATACATGAGGTCGATGGACTTCATTTGCCTTGACTCGGCGTTATACTGTTTTTCAAGAACAGTATAACGGTCGAGAGGATAGGTCGCAAGATTGGAAAGGCGCATCCGAATTCCGCCTTTGGCACGCGCCTTCCGGCAGGACGCAAGACAAACCGGCGTTACCAGAATCGCGCGAGACCTTGAATTGACAATCGCTAATCATCTGTCGTCTGAAGGGGCGGACCGCACGTGCTCATCGGCCGAGACATCATGCGGGCGATACATCAGATCATAACCGTTCTATGGCCGCAGTTTGTCAACAGACCGTGGGAAGCCCCCACCGTTGCCAAGTCCGGCCTGCGCGCTACCTGCACAAGACTGAGGAACATCTCCCTTTAGCCTTCTTCGACCGACATTCTGATGACGGAGGCGGGTTTGAAAGACGACGTCGGCGGCTCTCGTCGCCTCTATTCTATTTCATCAGTGTCCCCCTCCCGCATGCCCGCCTTTGCGACCATGCTCGCGGTTGTCGCTATTCTCTATTTTGCGAAGGAGGTGCTGCTCCCATTGGCGATCGCAGTGCTGTTGACCTTCGCTCTGTCGCCGATCTCATCCCGGCTTCGTAAACTTGGCCTTCCTCGCATTCTTGCGGTCGTAACCACCGTTGTGCTTGCGTCCTTTATCCTCGTTCTCTTCGCGCTGGTCGTGGCCTGGCAGGTTGCAGAAGTGGCCCAAGATCTTTCAACCTATCAGGGCAACATTATCGGAAAGATCAGGGCCCTCCAGGAGAGCGGAACCGACAATGGCATTGTGAAGCGTCTGACCTCGGTCGTCGAAAGCGTCGGGCGGGAAATTGACAATGCCGGGCAGAATCAGGCTGCTCCAGGTGCGGCCCCGAGAGAGCCTCTGCTCGTCGAGATATTCGCCCCTAGCCGCCCGATTGAAACGCTCACAAGTCTCATCAGTCCGCTCCTTGGCCCGATCGCTTCACTCGGCCTTGTCGTGGTGGTCGTCATATTCATGCTTCTGGAGAGGGAGGACCTCCGGGACCGATTTATCCGGCTGGTCGGTTACGGAGACCTCCATCGGACGACGGAGGCGCTCCAGGAGGCCGGCAGCCGCGTTGCCGTCTATCTCCTGATGCAGTTGGTCGTGAACTGTGCCTATGGCGTGCCCTTGGCCGTCGGCTTGTGGGCGGTCGGCATCCCCAATGCCGTGCTGTGGGGAATGCTGGCGATCGTACTTCGGTTTGTTCCCTACATCGGCCCTGTCATAGCGACGGTGCTGCCGCTCTTTCTGGCTTTCGCGGTCGATCCGGGCTGGAGCCTCGTTCTCTGGGTCGCTGCGATCTTCATCGTGCTGGAGCTGATCAGCAACAACATCGTCGAACCATGGCTCTATGGTTCTCGCACCGGGCTTTCTCCACTGGCCATTATCGTCGCGGCGATCTTTTGGGCATGGCTCTGGGGACCCGTAGGCCTTATCCTGTCGACGCCGCTGACGGTGTGCCTTGCAGTGCTTGGCCGTTATGTTCCGCAGTTCGAGTTCCTCGAAATCCTGTTCGGGAGCGAACCGGTGCTGGATCCCAAGGAACGGCTTTACCAGCGGCTCTTGGCCGGAGATCCCGACGAGGCGACTGACCAGGCTGAGGAGATGCTCGAAGAAGACTACCTGGAGGACTACTACGGCAGCGTCGCTATTCCGGCGCTTCTGCTGGCTGAACAGGACCGAAGGAGAGGTGTGCTCACGCCCGAGCAGATGGAGCAGGTATACGAAACTGCCACGGTGCTGGTCTCGAACCTCGAGGATATCGCTCAGGAGGAAGAGGAAGAGGAAGAGCAGGAAGGAAGCAACACCACCGTCGAGATCTCTATGACTCCTGGCGAGGAGGAAAATAGCCAGGAAGTAGAGGAATTGCCGGATGGCGCCGGCAAGACCGTGGTCTGTATCGGCGGTAGAGGCCCTCTTGATGACGCCTCTGCGGCGATGCTCGCTCAGGTTCTTCAGGTGCAAGGAGCGGCAGTCGTGGCTGCAAGGCACTCCGATATCGCCAATCGCAGAAGCCGTGACGTCATTCCAAAAGGAGCCAACGCCATTGTTGTCTGCTTCCTGAACGAAGACTCCGCCAAGCATGCCGCCATACTCGTGCGCCGCTTCAAGCGAATGTATCCTTCCGCGCGGGTGGGGGCCGTGCTGTGGTCCGACAGTGCGGACGGACGGCCATTGCTCGCGTTAGCGGAAGCGGACTTTACGGCCTCCACTTTGACCGACGCTGCTCGTGAGGCCCTTTCCGGCGAGGCGCCTTCGTTGTTGGCACACCCCCGGAAGATCCAGATCCGCACTCGACGCACCGCGGGAAAGGCTGCCTCCGTCTCAAAAGGCGCCGAGGCATAGGTGGCGATTTGCTGGCTCTACCACGAACGTTGTTTAGACCGCCCTGAAACCAGGACGTCATGTTGCCGAACGATCAAGTCCTCTTTTGTTCCCCGGTAAAGGACATCCCTTGTATTTGACAGAGGTTCCTGTTGGGGTAGAGATTAGCCAGAAGGTAGATTAGTGGATTCTTTCTTGTGTCTCTCAACATCCAAAAACCCAGCAACCGTCGCGCTTGCCGACGAACTGGCGCGCCGCCAGGGGATCAGCAAAACGGCCGCCATTCATGAGGCATTGAGCGAACGTCTGCGTCGCCTGGGCTACGGCGATGTGGCGCAGGAGCGGCTGCTCGATGAGTTGCGCGCAATTCGGGAGCGAGTGGGTCGACTGCCCGAGCTGGACAACCGAAGTGATGAAGAGATTATCGGCTACGACGAGCATGGAATTCCGAACTGATGGAGATCGACACCTCCGCCATCGTCGCCATCGCGCAATGAGCCCGAGGCGGTGCTGCTGGAGCGAGCCCTCGTCGCCGACCGGATCCGCCTAGTTCCCGCCACCTGCGTACTCGAGGCACGCATGGTCATGGCCAGCCGGCGCGGCGAACATGCGCTGGCCGAAATCGATCTGTGGCTCAGCAAAATCGAGGCCGATACCATTCCGGTCGATGCCGATCTCGTCGATCTGGCGACGCAAGCCTGCCTTGCCTACGGCAAGGGAGGCCACGAGGCGGCTTTGAACTTTGCCGATTACATTTCCTACGCCCTCGAAAAACGGGCCGACGAACCGCTGCTGTTTGTCGGCAACGACTTTTCCCAAACCGATATCCAGGCGGCATAATCGCGTCCCGCACCAACGCCGGCGATGACCTGTCGGATATCGTTCGCCTCTCTGTTCCGAAATTCAAGTCTTTAAGGCAGCAAACGACGGCAAAAGAATTTTTTTTGGGGAGCGCGTTTCGACTGTCGGATAAGGCTGAGGCGAATCACAGCCTATGTCGACATTGCGGACGACGTGCTAACAATGCTCACACCATGCTGTATCTCCTCGGGTTGGCGCCGGGGAAATCTGATTGCGCTCTTGAAGTGATGATGACTGACACGGCAGACGATGGAGTTAAGGATGAAAGCCTTCGCGGTGTTAGGCGTGAGCGTGCTTGTATTCTGTTCGACCGGGTGTTCTACGCCGAATGCGTCTTCGACGAATGATGCGCACCATATTGCACCTAAGGGCGGCGTCAAAGAAAACCGCAGCGCGTCGAAGAGAGTTAAAGATTGCACCAAAAAGCCGAACTACGCTGGAATGCTGCGGACCTTGTGCTACTAGGCAAGCCAAATCTCGGCCACCGCCCCTCCCCTGCCCGGCCAGGCCAATGATCTCGCGATATCGATGATGTCGTCGCGGGAGGAGGTCGGGTCTCCGACCGCAATCCTCCTCGCTGTCTTACCCGCAACCGAGCGGACGATCCCCCACCCGGCCGTGTCGAGCGGATGAAGAGCTGCACGCCGAGTTCGTTCTCAAAGAGGGTGGGAACAAAAAGGACGTGCTGTCGTTTGAGACGTCGGGATCGCGCGGTTGGAACCTCCCCTGAATCTCCGCTCGCAGCTCAACCGTGCGGTCCCGCCCTCCCTACCTCTGTCGACGTAGTAACGGACTCGGCAGCTTGCCTTTTGGGGCTCGGAATTTTCGAAGTGAGAATCGGGCCCGCCCGCCGACCTTCTCGGAGAAAGATCCCGATCGCTTCGTGCGCCCCAGGATGCATTGCAAATGGAGTTTCATGATCTTTTCGGTCGCACCATTGGCGCGGGATGGAAGCCCGAAGAGGTGCTGGTCTCGCTGATCGAGGTTGCGGACAACCAAGCGCTGATGATGGCCAACGCAGAGGTCGAGGCGCTTCGAATCTCTTGAAACGAAAGGCTTTCTCCTTTAGCCTGGACCGTCACAGCAGGCTTGGCTGCGCCGCCTCCTTGCGACGATGCTCGATCAGGCTTCTTCCCATGGCGTCCGAATCCAGACGTCGACGTCCTCTTGCCTCGGCAATAGGACCGGCATCGCTTCTTATGGAAGAGATTTGCGACTGCGTTCGGCTCTGTCGTCAGGAAGGCGTAGAGATCGTCAGTCGTCGACCGTTCTTGACCTTCCGCACGCTCTTCCATTGCGGCACATGCACACCGGCGAGAAAAATCAGCGGTTGCCTTTCGTCGCGCGCAAAGAAGCTCGCGCGGCAGGATGACGCCGTGCTTGTCGATGAGTGGGCGGTCGGGTTAAGCCTGATTGACGACTTGTCCAAGTAGCCGAGTCTCGCTCATATTCGCGGGTCGGCTCCGCTCTCAAGAGTAACACAGCGATTACTTGTAATCGCCTCCTGGTGGACGCGGGGCCGGCACCGACGACGTTGGGGCGGTGGGGTTGCATGTAAGGCGCGGCAATGTTTGTAGAGCCTGCTAGGCGGTCGAGCCTGTACGCAGCAGACGATGTTGATAAGCCTCGTCAGTCGCAAAGAACGAGTTCGTATGGACCATCCGTGACGAAGCGGGCCCCACCTTCACAGATTGGTCAAAAGAAGCAGCCATGCCCTCCTGGTCGTCGAAGGGTCGCCTCAACTCATCATTGACCTGGTAAGATTGCCGATGAGTGTCAACCCAATCGCCGCCGTCCGGAAAGGCGCTCGTTTCCGCTGGTCGGAAAGAACGTAGCGGACACCGACAGAACCCCGTCACGGTTGGTTGAGGCGATACGGTTGGACGCCATTACTTGAACGTCGCCATCAGGTCGCGAAAAGACGCTTCCTCATGTCGGCACCCCTCAAGAAGCGCGATCATGCGCGTGACCGCGTCATTCGCCTGCCAGCTGGTCTCCGCAAAGCCGTTCTCCTCGCACCACGCCTGCAGCCTTTCCTGGACAATCTCTTGGAACTGCGGAGTAAAAATATCTACTCGCCGACGAATCGTGGACCATTGGCCTTCCCCATGCCTATTTACATGGAGAAGTAGCGGAAACTGGCGGACTTCAACGAGGCGAGCGATTTTTCTGCCGGATTTCTCAGACGCGCTGCTACCGGCATGCCAACGAAACATCGCGCTGAGCGTCCGAGACTACCTTCCACCTGCCAGTCAAAGCCGAAAAATTCGCGGTCAACGCGGTGCATCTCCAGCACACGTTCGCAACCGAACTCCCAGATCATCAAGGCCGCTTCGCCTGGATGAACGCTGACATGGCGTGATTGCGCGACAGTCACCAAAATTGAGTGAGCCACTTTGCAGCTTTACGTTCACTGCTCGCACCGAGCCGCCGACCTCTTTTTACACCTACAACGATTTTGCTTCGGCGTTCGTGACCCACTATCTCGAAGGCTTGCGAGCGTCACACGAAGTTGTTCCTAGCGCAGATTAGTTCGATATCGTACTCTGCGCGTCCCATGCCAGCGTGAAGCTACACGCGCGGCTTAATAGCGCCGCACGCGTGACCGTAGAGTCCAGCCCTTGACTGCATAGGTCAGATATTCACATCGATCGCAGTGCCATCGGCCGGGTTGAATTTCGAGCCCTTGTGTAGCTCGTTCTTGACCAACGCCGCCAGGCCGTCGTGGCGCTGCCGAAGTTGATCGGCTCGGCGACTTCGCTGCACCGAAGTGCCCGGGTCCTCGCTTGAGCGAGGAATTCAATCCGCCATAGTGCCGCCATAGAGTTCGGCCCAATTCCGGTTGTAAAACAAGCGGATGAATAGAATGAGATTGTTGGTTCTCCTCGCCGCGGCTTTTTTGGTGACAGTCTTTCAAGCCGAAGCTCAGGTTTACGCGCCGTATGATGGAACGGACGAATATGACGGCTATCACAATGATGATCCGTACAGCCCGTATCCGCCTCCGCCTCATTACGACGCCGCCCCTCGCTATCGAGAACCCCTGTATGATCGCAGGCGACCGTTCAAGCGAAGCACAGAGGGAACCATAGTGATCGCTACGCGTGAGCACACGCTTGTCTACACGACTGCAAGCGGAGAGCAGTTCGTATACCCCATTGCCGTCGGCCGTGAAGGCAAACAGTGGTACGGAATAACGCGGGTGGTATCCAAGCGTATGCACCCTGAATGGCGACCGACTGCCAACATGCGCAAGAAGAACCCAAGGCTCCCAAAAGTTGTGAAACCCGGTCCTGCAAATCCGCTCGGAACCCGCGCTATCTACCTTGCCGACGGGCTGCTCCGCATCCATGGAACGAACGACCCCTCCTCCATCGGCACTAATGCATCGAGCGGATGCTTTCGTATGTACCGCGAGGATGTCGAGGAGCTTTTTGAGATGGTGCAGCCAGGAACCCGCGTGATCGTTCAGCGGTGATCGGACGGGAGATCAGGGCTCTGGAGGTAAAGCGGCCTGACATCAAGCTTCACTTCCCCGCGGCCTCGTTCACGCTCGATTCGATCTTGGCGCCGTTGCCGGTCTGTCCGGCCCCCGACGGAGACATGATCGCGATGCTGAGCACCGAGGCTATCATGACGGCAACGACGGCAATCATCAGACGCATGAACGTTCAAATCCCTGTTTGTCTTGCGGGGGATTAAACGTCGCATGACTTTGAAGGGTTCCGTGTTGGCTACTGCGCCGGCTGGGAGCGATTTGTCGGTGCGCCGACGGGCTGATCCAGATTTATGGGCGAAAACGCTGATGCCCGAAGCGTTCGGTTCCAACAATCGGCTTATATTCGTCGGCCTCTCTCAGGCCAAGGAACCCGTGCCTCACCACTGCGTTCGGCCATTCGAAACTTCCTTCGATGCCGAGTTGTGAGGTCACAATGCATTGATTACAGATCCGCGCCATGACTACGCTGCCGGTGAAACATTTTGGCTCGATAAGGATCTGGCCCTCGCCCGCCGGCTGAACCGGATCCTGAGCTTGCTGCCGCGATATCGGACGGATCGCCGCTGGAACGCATCGCTGCTGCAACGCATGATCGAAATCGGCCAACGATGCGTTCCCGACATCGCGGTCCTTCGCGGGCAGGCGCGCATCCGCACAATCAAGACCGAAGCCGGTCCGATCAACATCCGGATCACGGCTCCGCCACAACAAGAGGCGGCTGGCCTCTATATCCACTTCCATGGTGGTGCATGGGTTATCGGAAACGCGCGCTTTGAAGGCGGACTCGCGCGGGAGATCGCTCTAGAATGCCAGGTTGTTGTGGCTGTCATCGATTTCGAGAATGCACGTGACGATCGCCTCGATAAAACCATTCTTCAGTGCGTTCGCGCCACGGAATGGCTGGTCGATCATCTTGGCGATTTCGGCGTAGACCGCGTGGTAATCGGCGGGGAGTCCTCGGGTGCCCATCTCGGATGCGAGGCGCTCCTCCATCTGCGAACAGCCGGCAAGATCGGTAAAGTTGCCGGATTTTATTCGATGTGTGGCGGCTTCGATCTTCAAGGTTCGCCAAGCCTGCATAAGGCGTCTCGTGACAGTCTTGTCATCGACGCGCCGGCGGCAGTTGCGAATCTGCGGCGATTGACCCGATCCCTTTCCAATTCATTGAGCCACGGACCACTCCATGCTGACCTCAGGGGCCTTCCGCCATCACTGTTTATCGCAGGATCGCTTGATCCCATCGTCGACGACAGCCTCGAAATGAACGCGAGATGGGTGCAGCAGAACGGAAATTCGCGATGCATCCTCGTCCCCGAGGCGCCGCACGGCTTTAACCGCTTTCCCACGTCACTTGCGGCAAAGGCAAACGCCTTCGCCCGAAGATGGATCGGGGATGTAATCCGAACAGCCGATTGAGCCGTGGAACCATCGGGCTCCGAGAGGCCAGCCAATCCGCACGGCTCGTGCACCGCCCGGCACTTCGGTCTCCCGATGGATTGGTGCAGCATCCCAAGAGGAGACAAATTTGGCAAACAGCGAAACCCGCGACGTGTCCATCCTCGGCCTCCGCAACGCTCATGCAGCGAAAAGCCATCCGCTCAGCATCATCAACTCACGGCTTCAAGGGTTCGAAACGATCCGGAAGTCGCAGCCAATCTCGATCAGCATGTCACGGAAACCGAAGGCCAGATCAGTCGCCTGGGGAAATCCAGAAAACGAGCGTCACGAGCACGCGGGCAACGGCGGCAAAGGCTGGTAGGACAGAAGCTTTTCCATAAGCATCATCTGCTCCTCAGGCTGCCGGCGCCAGCGGAATGTCGATGCCGAAACGGGCGGCCGTCTCTATGATTTTCGGAATGTCGGGGGGCGACATCTCAGGAAACGCCGTAGTGCCCGGCGGAAGCGGCTCGCCGACCGCAACGAAGAATTCTTCATGTAGATCGCCCGGAAAGTTAATCAGCAACAGCTTTGAGGGGACGTCGGAAATGTTGCGGAAGGCATGCATGGTTCCAGGCGAAACATGCACGAAGTCGCCTGGTCCGCAGATTTTAGTCTCATTGCCCACAGTGATCTCATAGCGGCCCTCGAGGATGAGAAACGCCTCCTGATCCGTCTGCGTGTGTGGCGGCGGGCCGGCGTTCGGCGCGGTGAGAACCTCGATCACGGTGAAGCTGCCTTTCGTGTCGGCATACCGTGCGCGAAAGGTCAGGATGTTTCCGATGAAGTGAACGGTCATCGGCGAGTTCGACGATTGGTCTTGTCCTGTCGGAATGGAATTCATCGACTTGTGCCCCCAGGCGTTTGTGATACACTCAACTCTTAATGAGATGCATGTCTCATAATGAGGTGAAAATGGACAGTCAAGAGAAAAGATTTGAGCGGGTAAACCAGAAGCGCCGTACGCGCAGTGAATTGCTGCGTGCAGCACGGCAGATCGTCGAGAAGGGCGGACATCCATCGGTGGCGGAGGTCGCCGATTTGGCCGGCATTTCACGGGCCACCGCCTATCGCTACTTCTCGACACCTGATGAGATCATCCGAGAGGCGGTACTCGATGGGGTCGCCGACATCATCAGCATCGATCCGGCAGCTGACGATGCGGGTGTCAAAGACGCCGAGGCGCGGATGGACAAGCTTATCGCCGACATCTTCCATATGATTTTGAACAACGAGAGCGTCTTCCGGGCGCTGCTCGGCAATTCCGTGACCGGCCAATCGCAGGTACGCCGCGGCGCCAGGCGTATTCCCTGGCTCAAGGAGGCGCTGTCGCCGCTCCAAGGGCGCATTGGCTCCAAACAACTCGACAAGCTCATTCACGCGCTGTCCTTGGTCACCGGGGTTGAGTCCGTGGTGGTGATGCGGGACATCTGCGAGCTCGAACCTGCCGAGGCCGAGATGATACTGCGCTGGACGGCAAAGGCCATTCTGAAGGCCGCCTTGGAAGAAAGTGATCCCAGTCCTTCCTTGACGAGTTCCTTAATTGCATCATCCGAACCGAGTGACATGATCGGTGAAAATGATGGAGATCACTTGGATCAAGCGTCCACCAATTCCGCGTCGTTCCAGATTCTTAACCCGGCTCCGCGGTGATGGTCGCGCGATCCCATCCACCGCCGCTCCACGCCGAAACAAACAAGATGCCGACCACTGCCTTTTCCTTGTGCCGGCGGCGCGCCTTTCGCAGATTCGGTGAGAGTGCCTGCCGGAGTTGATGCGGCTGAATATTTGCGGCAGCTTGAAAATCTCCCGGACCACATCAGTCGGCTTCGGGAACAAGGTGGCCCCGCGGAAACCTTCCGGCACCTCTCGCGCAGCTGTGGCACACAGGTCCACTTCTGGTGGTCTTGATAGCTGCATTCCTTTGGGTCACTCGGGTGCCTTGCCCGAACAAGAAGGCTCGTGACGCAGCCCACGCTCTATGTGCCGACGCTCGGGCCTGATCAAGGTCGCCGAGGGCGCTCAACCTCGAGGAAGGGAGCGACCCTCTCACCCCACGCAAAACCGTCATCGCAGACAACGGCGGACGCTGCTGCGGCGGTTAGCGTATGTGGGGTGGCGAGCCGTAGATGGGATGCATAATGCTTCGCCACAAGAGCGGCGGTTCGCGCGGTACGGTAGCAGACGTAGGACCTCAAAACGTTGAAGTATAAGAGAATCCTTCCATATGTGAGGAAACCCTCAAGGATGATTTTCATGGTGAGCAGGATCAGAAAAACTCTGACCGTACAAGAACGCGCGGCAGCTTTTGAACATACTAGCAAGGTCGCAGCCGACGCCGCAGAAGAAGAGCGCCGTCTGCGCGAGGAGAAAAACGAACGACTCCGCAAGCTGAGGCGCGCGGGTAAAGACGTTTCGGGAGGCGCCTGAGAGCATGTTTCATTTATTTCCTCTTAGAGTTGGATCCGCGCGTTGCCCACAGCTTGCTGCTTAACAAGCGCCATATTAGGAAAGCCATTGAGCCATCTACTGTAAACACACTGGCTTCTCGCATCGGGGAACTTCTCCATAACGATCGGGGATGGGAGAGTCGTCGTAATTCTTTCCCCGCTCGCGTAGGCGCTCATCAACTACACAGCGGTCGCCCACATGGCGTCCTCCGGCCGCCGGAAAACAAGCCGCACGATAGGCGCTCCGGCATTTCCGATGCCCCGCATTCACTTAGACGGAAGAGCCGGATATCTAGTACCCGATGGCACAGACGTATTGAAAGTTTGGTTTGAGGAGCCCGCGTGGTCAAAACGCAAAAATATCCGAATGGCTTGAACGCGATCGTCTATCAGACAATTTTGATTCCGCGTTCGAGGCTCGGCACGATCGCCAGCGCGACTTCTTGATCGAGGCCGTATTCTGCAGGATCATCAGCCCAGATCTACGACTGAAAACAACGGGCAATGCTGAGTCCATTCCGCTGTCGGCCAATTGCGGACATGTCGGCGTGCCGCCACATCGCGTGGCCAGAGGAAGTCGGCGCTGGCCCTGTTGCGGCTTTCGACCTCAGGCGCTGACCAGACCAAGCCGGAACAGGCTTTCGGCGGTGGCAATGATCGCCCCTTCTCTCGACTGCGGAGCCCAGCCGAGAAGCCTCTCTGCCTTCTCGCCCGTCGCGTTCATGTCATAATTGAGCAATGGTACGACTGCTTTGAGCTGTTCGTTCGTCCGACTGGCGATGCGCACCTGCTCGTCGGGCCACACCTCGGTCGACACCTTTCCAGCCTTTTTACCGAAATGTTGCCGGAGCAGTTTGGCGATTTCGATCATCCACATGCTCTTGCCGACCGTGGCGAGAAATCGTTCTCCCCGAGCAGCAGGATCGGTCATGGCGCGCAGATGCAGATCGGCCACGTCCCGCACGTCCACGCAGCAGGAATTGACGTTCAGGCATCCCGGCTGCCCGTTCAGCATGTTGGTGATTAATCGGATGGAGTGGGAATAGTCCGGCCCCAGCACAGGTCCGTAGACGGCAACCGGATTGATTGCCGTCAGTTCGAGCTGCCCCCCCTCACGGGTGATGAAGTCCCAGGCGGCGCGTTCCGCAAGTGTTTTGGACTTCTGGTAAGGCGCAACATTGCCGGTCAGATCGCTCCAGTCCGTTTCATCGAATGGCCTGCGATGATCAGGCCCATGTCCAACCCCGATAGCCCCGAAAGCCGATGTCGCGCGCTGCCCCTAGCACCCTGAGATTTCCCCCGACCGCCGGCTCGATCCAGTCCTCCTCACGGGTCTGATCGCCTGATGGAGTAGGAGATGCGCCATGCAGGACATAGGCGCAACCGGCAACGGCTTCCGGCCAGCCGCGATCGTCGGTTAGATCGGCTTCGACGAAAGAGAGCCGCTCGCCGGCCTCCACGCCGGCCTTGAGATGCTCCCGCACCTCGACCTCCCGTGCCAGGGAGCGGACGGTCGTGCGCACCCGATAGCCGGAATTCAGCAGCGCCAGCATGCAGTATTGCGCGATAAATCCGGTACCCCCGGTCACGAGCACAAGATCGTTGGTCATGTCATACCTCAAAGCATTCGATGTCGGGCCGCATGGGCGGCAACCGGTTGATAGCTTTCACCGTAGGGCGCGCTTTTCGAACTGTGGATGCTTGAAAATGCGGATTACTAGCGCGATAGTACGGAAATGCAGATTGATCCCTTCTCGGACGTACTGACCCTGACAAGCGCCGAAGCCGTCGTCACGGGTGGCTTCACAGCCGGCGGCCCCTGGGCGATCCGTTTTCCGGCGCGGGAGAAAATCAAGTTCTTCGCCGTCGTGAAGGGACGCTGCTTGGTCACTCTCGACGGAGAGCCAGAGCCGGTTCTGTTCGAAACCGGCGACATCGGACTGTTGTCTGTACCGCGAGAGTTCGTCGTTGCCAGCGATCCCGGCGTCAAACCGGTCGGGGCTATGGAATTGTTCTCCGGCAATGGCCGGACGATGGCGACCCTCGGCGACGGCAATGACTTCGCCTATATCGGTGGCCATGTCCTCCTGGACCCTGTCCGCGGCAAGCTGCTTGTCGGTATATTGCCGCCATGGATTCATACGCGGGCGGCATCCCCTCATGCCGTGGTCTTCCGGTGGCTTCTCGACCGACTGATCGCGGAAAGAGATGCCGGGGAGCCGGGTGCAAGGCTCGCCTCGGCGCAGTTGACACAACTGCTGTTCATTCAGATTCTCCGCTCCTATTTAGACACCGCGAGGATAATACCGTCCGGCTGGCTACGGGCGCTTGCCGATCATAGGATTGCACCTGCGCTGCGGCTGATGCATGGCGACCCCGCCCGGTCCTGGCATCTGGAAGAGCTTGCGAGAGCATGTGCGATGTCTCGGACATCCTTCGCGCTCCACTTCAGGACGGTCGCAGGCGTCGCGCCGCTGACCTATCTCACCGAATGGCGAATGCACCTTGCCGAACGCGCTCTGCGCGATGAGACAACGCCGGTCGCGGTGATCGCCGGATCGCTTGGATATGCGTCCGAGAGCGCCTTCAGCAATGCCTTCAAACGCATCACGGGGTGTTCGCCGACAGGCTACCGTACCGCTTTGGGTGCTGCGGATCGCATGGGATCAAACAGCAGGCACTTGGATAAGGTCGCAGATACGATGCAGACACTGTGAGCTCGCTTATCTCCATCGCCAATCTCCCGCCGCCACCGTTGCCCGTAACAGGTGGCATTGAGGCGGGATTATGCCTTAGAAGCTCGGCGATTAATCCGACTGAGGGTCTCACCTTTGGCGCGAGCTTCTTGGCTCTTCCGCGCCATCGTGTTCCGCGTTAAGGCCGGTCACACCTACCGCACCAAAGACCGGCCTTCCCCCTCACCTGCCCGGACGCGCGAGTGACCGCGCAATATCGATGATGTCATCACGGCCTGCGGTCGGATCCTCCCGGTTCCAGGCAAGACCAAGGCCGATCTTGAAATCGAT
>NZ_SLZK01000015.1 GCF_004341105.1 Rhizobium sp. BK418
AAGCCGAGCTAGGCCAGCGGATCGGCCAGCGGCAAACTTTCGTTTCGAAATTTGAGCTTGGCGAACGGCGGCTTGATCCAGCAGAGTTCGTGAAGGTTAGTAGAGCGATCGGCGCCGATCCTTACGGCATTATGAAATCAGCCGAGTCCGATTAGAGGCTTGATCGCTCTTAAAAGGACCAGAACCCACGACCCTCGATCAACAAATCGCTGATCCCACGAAAGGGATTGAGGCATACGCGAATGCTGGAACGGGGTCCGTGTGTGCGAGAGAAAAAATTTCGGGGACAATAGCTAAATCAACTGTGCAGGCCGATCATGTTAAGCGGCTGATCAACAAGGCCTCTCGAACACCCCGTCAGAGAGGCCTAGCAGTCTGATAACACGGCCTGTCCGCACTCTTCGATCTGGAGCATCTACTTCACAACCGCATCCAGTCTGCTGCGTCGCGTCGTCACAAGTACAGCCAAGATTACCACGGCACCTCGAATACCGACCTGATAAAAGGGATCGACTTGCAGCAGGGTCATGCCGTTTGCGAGGATCACGATCGTCAGGACGCCGAGCACGGTGCGCAACGGGCCGCCGACGCCGCCTGTCAGAAGGGTTCCCCCAAGGACGACAGCAGCGATCGTATCGAGGAGGAACGGATCGCCCATGCCGGGGGAAGCCGAGAAGGTCCGAATGCCAAGAAGGATGCCGGCAAGCCCCGAGATAAGCCCCGCCACCATGAAGACGAGGATCTTCATCCTCGTCGTATCGATCCCGGACATCTTGGTCGTCCGCTCGTTGTCGCCGATGGCATACATGTATTGACCAAAGCGCGTAAACCGGGCGACTAGGGCGCAGATAATCAGCACGCCCATTGCCCAAAGGCCAATTTTTGGAAACGAGCCGAAAGCTACACCGCCGGCCAGCATGCTGGAGACCGGTGTATTCCACGGCAACGGGCGGCCGCCTGATATGATGAGCCCGAGGCTTTGGAATATGAACAGGGTTCCGAGGGTCACGAGAAAGCTCGGAAGTTTGAGGACCGCATTCAGGGTACCGTTGATTGCGCCGCAAAGGCCACCGACGAGGAGCCCCACGATGATGCCTGCCTCTCCCATCGTCGGGACAAGTGTGACGGCACATATCGCCGATAACGTCATGATTGAACCTACGGACAGGTCAATCGACCCGATCAGGATGACGAACGTAATGCCCATGGCGGCAACCAAAAGCACCGATGACTGCCGCACGATGTTCCAAATATTCGGCCATGTCAGAAACGCATCGTGCATGAACGAGAAGATGATGATGAGCGCAAATGCGGCCAGGAATGGCGTCAATTTGCCAACGGCACCGAATTTAGACATCGTATTTCCTTGTTGCATCCCCATCAGAACATCATAGAAACGACGTCTTGTTCTCTCGGCTTGTTATGAGGATCGGCAGCGACAGCTTCCGAGAGTTTGCCATTTGCCATGAAGTAGATGGTGTTGGAGAGCTCGATCAACTCGACGAGATCATCCGAGATCAGAAGGACCGCACAGCCGGCATGCGTAATGTCGCGCAGAAGCCGGTAGATCTCTTCCTTCGCGCCCGCATCGACGCCGCGGGTGGGGTTGTCGATGACCATCAGCGCCGGACTTCGCGCAAGCCATTTTGCGAGCACCACTTTCTGTTGGTTTCCGCCGCTGAGCGAACCGACAAGGGCATCGCTGTCTGGAGCCTTGACCTTGAGTGACGACATGTGCTCAGCCGCGAAGGCCCTGGCTTTGGAGACAGAGAAGAAGCCGGACCTGGTAAATCGCCGCAGTGACGGCAAGACGATATTGTCCCGGATTGAACGGCCCAGCATCACGCCGTCACGATGCCTATGGAGCGGCACGTAGCCGATGCCCATCTCGATGCGGTCCGGCGTCGGAAGTGCAGAAACATCCTTGCCCAGTATCTTGATGCCCCCTCGCCCCGGTTCGACCCCGAGGATCGCCCGGCCCAGCTCTGTCTTGCCGGACTGCACAAGACCGCCGATACCGACAATCTCCCCCTCGCGCACGGAAAGCGCGACGTCCGAAAATGCGTCCCCATTCAGCCCCTGCACTTCAAGCACCGGCGGCCCGAAGGCCGTCCGTTGGCTGTTGGTGGCATAGAAATCGGTGAGGCGCTCGCGCCCGACCATCAGGCTGTGCAGTCGCTTTTCAGTGGGCTCGCTGACATCGGCATCGATGACCTGGCCATCCTTGAGCACAACGATCTGGTCACAGAGGTGCAGCACCTCATCGAGCCTATGAGATATGAAGATGATCGAGGCGTTGAACCGTGTCTTGAGAAGTGAAACGATACGGTAGAAGAGCTGAAGCTCTGGGCCCGACAAGGCGGCTGTGGGCTCGTCGAGAAGGATGAGCGGGCGCTCGATCTTGAGAATCTCGGACTGGGCGACAACGCGGGCGATTTCCACCAGCTGCCGCGTGCCGAAATTCAGCATGCCGGTGATGAGCCGCGGGTCGAGTGAAATGCCAAGCTCATCGAATATCCAGCCCGCATGGGCCCGCATCCGGGAAAAGCGGATGACGCCATTGCGGGTGAAATGTTTCTCCAGGCCCAGAAAAAGGTTCTGATAGATCGGATAGACGAGGATCAGCGCCTGTTCCTGGTGCACACGGAATATACCGGCTCTGGTAGCGCCCGCCGGACCATGGAACGTCCGCGGGGTGTCATGCAGCAGGAGATCACCTTCATCGGGGCTTTGAACGCCGCTGATGATGTCGAGCAGTGTGCTCTTGCCGGCACCGTTCTCGCCGACGAGGCCTACGGTGCGGCCATGCTCTACCATGAAGCTGACGCCCTGCAGGGCATTGACCCCAGGATAGCGCTTGGTGATCGACCGAAGCTCGAGATGTACAGTCATGGCTGCTTTGCCTGCGCTTGACGGCGATGATACGTACGACATTCCGGCCCTGTCAGCCGGAATGCCCTATCGTATTGTGGTCGGTTGTTAGAAGCCGAGAACGGTCTTGCCGGCTTTTGTGTTCTGAGCGACTTCCGAGAGCGGACCTGCTGCGGCGTGGTCCTTGAACATCTTGTTCAGCTTCTCGACATTACCCGCCTTTAACGAGGCGGCGACATCTTCCGGCAGCGCCCAGTTCGCTGGTTTCAAAGATTGCATCGATTCGATGCCGCTCCAGAACTGCGAAGGATCGATCACCTCCATGCCCCACTGGATCTTCCAGTTATCACCATTCAGATGACGCGACATCGATTTGAAATCGAAAGCAAAACCGCCGCTACTGTCCATCAGCGACAAATATTTCGCGGCCGCATCCGGGGAATCGAGGAAGAGGGAATCAAAGTAACGCATCCGCTCCAGTGGATCATATGTCACGCCATTGAGCGCATCGAAGAGGGTGACGACAGAATACCCCGTCATGAATGGTGCGTTGATCGAAACTGTGCCGAGGGCGCTCGGATCATCCTTCATCCGCGTCAGCATCTCCCGTGTAGCATCGTTGCCCGCGGTCAGGATCTGACCGCTCAATCCGCGCTCTCGCAGAACGTCCAGGACCGCGATCGCCGTATCGTCATTGTAGGAAATAATTGCCGCGACATCCGGATGGGCGGTTAAAAGGTTTTCGACAACCGGACGCGCCGCGACGCGATTTTCGCCGGCAGGCTGTTCGGCAACGAGCTCGATATCGGGGTTGTTCTTCAGGGCGAGCTTGACGCCCGCCGCACGCGTATCGGCCGAAAAGTTGCCGGGCATACCAGCAGCGTAGAGCACCTTGCCCTTGTTGCCGACCTTGTCGAACAGCGCCTGCGCCATCGCCGCAATGCCACGGATATTATCCGGCTGGCTGTAGAGCATGTAGGCGTTTTTGAAGGTCGGATCCGTCGGCGCAAGCCAGGCTGCCGTAGAGTGCGCATTGGCGATTTTCACGCCGACCTGAGATGCCGTAGCACAAAGCGCCTTTATGACCTCGGCATTTTGGGCGAAGGTGACGACGGCATTCACGCCAAGAGACGGCGCCTGCTCGATTTGGGCGATCTGCTTGTCGACGGAATCGTCGAACGTCTGCGACATGTATTTGATGCCGAGCTGCTCGGCGGCGCGCTTGGCTCCGGCATCCCATCCCTGCCAGTATTCGTTGGCGAGCGTTGGGAACGTATTGAGAACCGTGATCTGCTGATCGGACGCGCGAGCGGTCTTGCGAAGCACCAGTGGACTGGCAAGGGACACGGCAGTGGCCGCACCCGCGAGCTGCAGCAGCTTGCGGCGGTTGATTTCAATATTTCCGATGTCACGCAAATTCAGATCCTCCTCGATAGCCCCCTCCAGGGCTGTTGACGACGATCAGTGTAGTGGATGTCAGCCACTCGAAAACAACAGAATTATCCACATCGGACAAACGTAAGCGATTGGATTTACGAGATTAATACGCGGCGCTGAACGGCTGGAATGCGACAGAAAGACGGCGTCGACACCGTCTTTCTGCCGCAGTCGAGCTATCACCGCCTTGCCATTTCATGCCCGATCGGCCGATAGAATCGGGTTTGCGAAACGACCATCGGATGAGATGGAAGACAGGCCAGAGGCGCCTTCCGGGTCGGCCGGTAGCGTGTCGGGCCGGCGCCCCGCGCTCAAGCAGTTTTTGCCCGCCACAGTTTCGTCTGCGACCCGTCCTCGTAGCCCAGCTTGTCGAAGCTCGCGACCTCGAGCAGAAGTCCCCATGGGGCACGCAGGTAGATCCAGTCAAAACCGGCAAGCGGCCCCTCCGTGATCAGGTTTGGACCATCGAGGAGATCGATGCCCTGAGCCTTAAGCCGCTCCACCGACGCATGGACATCCTCGACTTCGAAGCAGATATGCGTGCCGCCGACTTCCGACGGACGCTTCGGCGGAGACATTTCCTCGCCGCTATATTCGAACAGTTCGACGCTCGTCCCCTCGCCGCAGCGGAGAAAGACGAGATCGCGTATCCTCGACTGCGGGGCAGCGCCGATCTTCTTCGTCATGAAGTCCGGGTCGACATTGAAGGGCCCTGTCCGGAAAACCTCGACTGCACCGAAAACGGCCTTGAAGAAGGCAATCCCCTCTTCGATATCAGGGACGGTCAGACCGATATGGTGCATGCCGTGGACAGTATTCGTCATGTTCTTTCTTCCTTCCTCAGAAAATCGGCCCCACACCTACCGCAATCAACGGATGATCCCGAATGTAATGGGAGCGGGAGCCGGGATAGGCATTTTCATCTTTCAATGGCGGGCAGCACGGCGGCCCCGAACCGCCGCGTAAATGAGTGCTGCAATAACGATCAGGATACCCTGAAAGAAATACTGGTAGGTTTGTGACAGGCTCAGGAAGGTCACGGCACTCAGAACTTCGGTCAGCAGAATGGCGCCGAGAACGGTTCCGATGAACGTCCCGCGCCCGCCCGCCAGGCTGGTTCCGCCGAGGACCACCGCGGTGATGCTGGAAAGGGTGTAATTGATGCCCTGACGGGGATCACCCACGCCGATCTGGGCCATCAGCATGACCGCACCGAAGCAGGTCAATACAGAGCATGCCACGTACCCGGAAATAAATGTCAGATCGACGCGAATGCCCATGCGGCGGGCCGAATCCTCGTTCGATCCGACGGCGCGCAGGCGCCACCCCGATCTTGATCTGCGCAGAAGATACTCGCCCGCAAGCGTCATCACCAAAAGCAGAAGGAATGCGACTGGGAACGGACCCCATTGCCAATTGATCCAGTCTGTAATCGCATAGCTGATGTATCCGTCCGGATTTTCACGCAGCAGAAAACTGAAGCCCTGTATGGCGATATACATGGCGAGCGTCGCCGCGATCGGCGTGAAATTCGCAAAGCGTATCAGCAGCCCGTTGATACTGCCCACCGCCACCGCCCCGGCCAGCATCAGGAAGAACCCGAGAACCATCATGGAAGACGACATGTCGTCGGTCAAAAAGAACGATGCGACAACCACCAGGAAGCCTGCCAGCGGCCCAACCGAAAGATCGATACCGCCCATCAGCAGGGCGATCGTCTGTCCAAGGGCGACGAACCCGAGCGCCGTTGCCAGCAGCAAAATGTTGTAGATGTTGTAGACCGACAGGAAGTTTTCGTTCTGCCCGTTGACATAGAGCCCGAGGACGATCGCAACCACCACCAGCGGAATGACGGGCGCATTGTCCGATTGCAGGAAATGCTTGAACCCTTTGGTAGGGCCGGAAGCCTTGGCTGCGCCGGGCTCCACATCATGCGTCTCGGCATTGACGGCCGCGGCGACGATCTTCTCCTCGGTGACATCCTCGCCTTCGAGGGTTGCGACGACGTGGCCGCGCGACATGACGATGACCTTGTCGCAGAGCCCTTCGAGCTCCACGGCATCGGAGGAATTGACGACGACGGGTGTGCCCGCCTCGCACAGATCCCGCAGGATGCGGTAGATCTCAAACCGAGCACCGACATCGACCCCTTGTGTCGGCTCGTCGGCGACAACGAGGCCCGGATGCGCAAGCATTGCCCGCGACATCACGATCTTCTGCTGGTTGCCGCCCGACAGCGCCAGAATCGGGGCTTCCATGCTGGGCGCCTTGACGGCGAGTTCGGCGAAGATCGCGCTGACCTTGTCGTGCTCGCGCCTCCGGCTCATGATCCCGCCGGTCGCGAATTTCTCCAGCGTCGAAAAGGTTGCGTTCTCCCGGACGGTAAGCCCTTTCGCTACGCCTTCTCGAAGTCTGTCCGATGGCATGAAGGCAGCCTCCTCGAGAAGCTGCGCGTGGCCGAGGTTGCGTCCGCGCAAGTTGATCGATCCGCGCGAGCTATCCAGTCCTGCCAGAGCGCGCATCAGGGCTGCCTGGCCGTTGCCGGCAACGCCTGCAACACCGATGATCTGCCCGCGTGGCAGCTGGAACGAGACACCATCGACGCCTTCACAGCTGAGACCGGTGACCGAAAGAGCAATCTCCCCGCTCTTGCCCTGCGCCTTTGGGGGAAAGGCCGCCGCAAGCGTGCGCCCGACGATCATGCCGACAAGTTCGGAGTCGCCGATCTCCTTCACAAGCGCACTGCCGCGAATTTTTCCGTCACGCAGCACGGTCACCCGCTGTGCAATCTGCCTTAGTTCGGCAAGGCGGTGGGTGATGTAGACGACGGCCGTTCCCTCTGCCGCTGCCTGGCGCACAAGGTTGAACAGCAGTTCGCTGGCCTCTTGGTCGAGTGAGGCCGTCGGCTCGTCCAGGATCAGCAACCGGGGCTTGATGGCAAATGCCTTGCCGATCTCCAGCAGATGTTTCTCCGCAACCGTCATTTCTCCTGCACGCATACGCAACGGAAGATTAAGACCGACCGTTTGAAGCATCTGCTGCAGGGCATCGGCCGATCGCCGCCCTGACGCGTCCGAGGCGGTGAGGGCCACGAGCAGATTCTCCTCGATCGAAAGATCGTCGAGAATGGCAGGATGCTGGAAACAGATGCCGATCCCGAGCGACGCAGCGACCTCTGGGGTCATCTGCTTGACGGCAACACCGTCGAAGATGATCTCACCCTCGCTCGGCTGCAGCGTACCCGAAATGATGTTCATCAGCGTTGATTTGCCGGCACCGTTTTCGCCAAGAATGGCATGCACTTCGCCAGGCCGGAATTCGACACTGACGTCGCGCAGCGCCGGAACGCCGGCGAAATACTTCGAGATACCATCGAGGCGGATCGTGACGTCGTCTTCGGCCGACAAGAAGGGTGCATTTGAATGGATGTCTGCAGCGGCCATGGCCTTAATCCGACTGAGGTTGCATCTGCCCGGGTGCAAGGCCCGGGCAGATCGAAGAAAGATTGCGACTACTTCGTAACGGCCTTGGCCTGGTCTTCAGGCGGCAGCTCGGACGAAAGATAAATGGCGCCGGGCAGGTCCTGGCGGCACTTCACAGCGCTGGCACCGCCGGCGACAGAATCTTCGAACGCCGGCGCCTTGAATGTTGCATCCGCCGGCGGCTTGCCGTCGGTTGCCAATGCGACGGCCCACTGAACGGCGAGGCGAACGTTGTCGTTGCCGGTCGCGACGGTGAACAGCTTGAAATCAGGGTTGCTGGCCTTGTTGGCCTCGTAGAAGCAGCCAAGCGAATTGCCGTCGGAGGTCGCGAGCGCCGGGATTGATTTCCCCTGCTTCGTGAACAGCGGCAGCGCGCCGACCATCGACGGACCGAAGTCGGAGATAATCACGTCGATCTTCGGGTTCTTGGCGATTTCGGCGGTCAGCACCTTCTGCGTCAGGGCCGGATCCCAGTTGGTGACGGCGAAGGGAGCCTGATTGACGAAGACATACTCGTCACCCAGCACCTTCTTGAGGCCCTTCAGCTCATCGAGTCCCTGGCTGTTGCCAGCAGGTCCGCTGAGGAACAGCAGGTTTCCACCCTTCGGCAGGATCGACTTGATCCACTTGCCCCAGGTCTCGCCATCGTTCTCGAACGAGGCTCCGACGAACTTGGAATAGTTCTGCCCGTCCTTGCCGCCGACGGCGACACGATAGGGAACCACAACCTTGCCCGATTTGTAGACGCTGGTCAGCGCCGGCAGGACCGCTGGTCCGGCATCGCCGAAAACGACCAGCGCATCGACGCCTTTCGCCGCCATGCTCTTGATATCCGAGATCGATTTCTGCGTGTCCCCCTGCCCGTCGGCGTATTCGTATTTGGTAATGCTCGGGCACAGCTCGACGGTCTGTTTGCCGGAAGCGGTTGTCACCTGACGCCAGCTGTTGCCGCCGTAGCCGTCAAGCAGTGCCAGCGTCGCCTTCTTGGGCCCGCACCAGGATGGTGTTTCCGCCCAGGCGACATCCGCGCTGGCGAAAGCCGTCACGCCGAAAGCAGCGGCCAGTGCCAGTTGCTTGGCTGTAGAATGGTATTTCATTGTTTCTCCTCCACTTTTTTTGCCCCAGTCGATGGTCTTGCGTTCAACGTCCAATGGAACGAGTAAATGCCGATGCCAAAACCCAGCGAGAGCGCCTGGATGATGGTTTGAGCCGAAAACGGCACACCGACTGTGAGTGCGAATTGGCTCAGTTGGTTCAGGAAAAACGCCGCTATGACGGTCGAGATCGGAAAGCCCCTGCCGCCGAGCAGCGACGTGCCGCCGAGGACGACAACGGCGACGGATGGCAACAGCAGGCTGTCGCCTTGAAAGGCCGTCGGCTCTCGCGTGATGCCGGCGATCAGCGTGCCGGCCAGACAGTAGAGCACTTGGGCCCATACGTAGGCCATCATCTGGTGAGTGCGCACCCGAAGGCCGGCCGCCTGGCATGCCAGCGGATTGGCACCGATCGCCTCGAACCTGCGGCCGGCGACCGTCTTCTTGAGCGTGAACGAGACGACCCCCGTGGCAGCGAGCGCGAAGGCGACGGAATTCGGGACCCCAAGGGTCTGGCCTCCGGCGATCGTCGCCAGCAGGTTCGTCGTAATGGACGGAACGCCACCGGACACGGCAAACACGACACCGTAAAGCAGGGCGTTGGTTCCGATCGTGGCGATGATGGCATTCAGCCGGAAAAGGCTGACGAGAATGCCATTCAGCAGGCCGACGACGAGCGCAATGAACAGAGAGATCAGCACGGCCTGGTAAAGCAGCGCGTCGTCTTGCTGCGGATAGTGGGTCGCCATTACCACAGCAAGCGACACGGCCCCTGGGAGGGAAAGGTCAAAACCACCCTGCTGCACGACAAGCAACTGTCCGAGGCCGACGACCGCGATGATCGCTGCAAAGGGCAGGCTTCCCGACAGAGCGCCGGAAGATAGACTAGAGGGTGCGAACAGAACGCAAGTCAGCAGCAGCAGCAGGGTTGAAAAGAGGACCGTCAGAAAGCTGCGCGCGAGCGGCAGATGCAACAGCGCCTTGCGCGCGGGTCCGTTCGAAGCGATGGAGGTCAAATCAGTCATCGAAACACGTCTTTCCGATCATGGTCACAGTCAGCAGCACCCTGTCCACGGACGCGACGCGCCGTAGAGCGAATGCTTAGAAAGATGTCGGCTTGCGTTAGATTTCGCGTCCGTCCAGTGTCCAGACAATCGAGGGATGGTTGTCCACCACCTTCGGCGTCTGATGGAGAGGATGGGCTGCGGCACGATCGATTCGCAACGGCTCGTAGTCAGCATAATGCCCGCTGACGGCGCATCCTGCCTGCGCGAGCCAGTCGCGAACCTTATCCCAATTTATCAAACCTGCCGCTCTCATTTTCCCTCCTCCTCACTTCTTGCCGGCTTGAAGCATTCTCAAATGCTTCAAGAATGGCTGCCGATCGTTGGCCGCCATTCGAAAATGCTGACTGTTGAATAGATTTCATGGCACACGAACGGATCTTCCGAGCTGAAGCGGATCATATCGTCGAGCGAGCCGACTTCGGCCACGACGACACCACCACTGCTCATACCGGCCGCATCAAGGATCGGTCCGGACTGGATGATCTTGATGGATCCGGAACGAAGATGACGTTTGTGATCATCCAGATGACGTTCGCGCGCATCCGACTTGTCGGGATTGGATAAAGCGACACGAACTGCAAGCATATTGTTCAGCTCCCACCAAACTTGCGTCTGCTCCTCCCGAGCGCACGGCGACGTTTCAACGATCGCAGGAATGATGGTACGCGGACTAGGAGCAAAGAAAATAGAGGATTTATCCATTTTGGATGTCTGGCGCCGTCCCCTGCGGCCGGCAGCGAACGGCATAAATCACGCCGGATTGGGCGCATCGCCCCGGAATGCGCGCTCCAGCAGTTGGCGCAACTCAGGCCTGTCAAGCTCGCGCGGGTTCCAATAGGCATTGGACAGCGCCTGCTCCAGGGCACTTTCGATACTGCCGTCGGGCATGCCGAGGTCCTTCAACGACATCGTCGCGCCGAGTCTCCTCGCAAGATCGAAAAGACCGGTCGCGCCATCATCGACACCCATCGCACGGCGCAGGCGCGCCATCGCCGCCGGCACAGCCTTGGCGTTATAGGCGACGGCATGCGGAAGGACGGCCGTGTGCATCTGCGCGTGCGGCAGGTTGAACATGCCGCCGAGCGTGTGGCAGAGCTTGTGATGCAGCGCCATGCCGACGGAGCCCAGGCAGACGCCGCACAACCAGGCCCCGTAGAGCGCTCCTGCGCGTGCATTCTTGTCTGCGGGATTGGCATGGATCGACGGCAAGGCACGGACGATTGCCGATATGCCCTGTTCTGCCATCAGTGAAATGATCGGGTTCGCTTCGCGGGCATAGAGCGCTTCGACGGCATGCGCGACGGCATTCACGCCACTGGTCACGGACAGTGCCACAGGCAACGTCAACGTCAGATCTACATCATAGACGATAACCTCGGGAAGAATACGGGGATCCGACGTCGTGACCTTGCGCCCCCCCTCTGTCTCGCCGAGAATGGGTGTGGCTTCAGACCCAGCATATGTCGTCGGCACGACGATTTGAGGCAGATCCGTGCGGAAGGCGATCGCCTTTCCGAGACCGGTCGTGGACCCGCCGCCAATCGAAAGAACGGCGTCAGCCGAATGATCGCTGATGAACTGCATGGCATCGGCAGTCACTTCCACAGGCGTATGCATCTGCGCCTTCGAATAGGTCGCCACGACACGCGGTCCGAGGTGGGAAGCGATGTCGGTTGCCTGCTGAACCTGTTCCGGCGTGGAAAGCAGGACGAGCCGCTTCACATTCAGCCGGTCAGCCTCTTCCGGCAGCCGGGAGACCGTACCGCTCCCGAAGACAACGCGGGCGGGATTTCCGTTGTAGACGAAATCTTCCAATTTTGCGCTCCTATCTCGTCTGATCGGGACGTGCGAGAACGAAGTCATAGTCCGAGCGCCACAGAGTACTGCCGCCCTCGACCCGAACGAAGGGTGCGACAAGGGTCTTCTTGACGCCGAAGACCGTATCCGAATTCAGATAGCTGTCGCCGCCGACGAACGTGTGCGTCACCAGCTTTTGGAAGCCTTCGGCACGAACCATGTAGTGCATGTGTGCCGGACGATACGGATGGCGGCCGAGGCTTGCGAGCATCTTTCCGACCGGGCCGTCGTCCGGAATCGGATAGGAAACGGGCTTGATCCCGACAAAGCTGTAGCGGCCATCGGCACCGGTGATGAATACGCCGCGATTGTTCCATTTAGGCTGCAGATCGGGCTGCTGAACGTCGTAATAGCCTTCCGCATTGTCGGACCAGACGTCGATCCTTGCGCCTTCAACCGGATTGCCGTCGAGGTCGAGCACACGGCCAATGAAGAGGCAGCTTTCACCCTTGCCATCCAGACAAATCTGATCGCCCATCTGCCGGATGGGGCAGCCCTCGACATGGAAGGGGCCGAAGACGGTATTTTCGGTGGCCCCGGCGGGGCGGCGATTGTTAATTGCATCGACGAGCATCGACAGGCCAAGTGTATCGGACAGCAGGATAAATTCCTGACGCTCCTGCGTGCAGATCTGCCCGGTCTGCGTTAGGAAATCGATGCCGAGATCCCATTCCTCCTGGGTAAGGCTGACCTCGCGCGCGAAATTATGGAGATGCTTGACGAGACAGGCCATGACTTCCGCAAGCCGCGGATCGACATCCTTGCCCATACGTGCATTGACGGTCGCAACCGAATTCTCCTCGGTGAAAAATCCGCTCGACGGCGTGGCGCCTCTCGTTTGATCGGACATGTGCAGCACTCCTGATGCCTCAAGGTATGATGCGATCGGCGCGGAGCCGGTCGAACGCGTCTGTGAACGATGCTGTCGTATCCTGGTAGTCCAGGAAGCCGAGCTTGCGGCTGCGGCCCATGTCGTTGAAGGTCTCAATCTGTCGGCCAAGATCGGCGTCGGAATGCCAGAAGGATGCGACGCGATTGAGCGCTGTTGGCCGCAGATCGAACTTCTTGACCATGCCATTCCAGACCGTCTCCGCACCTGCCATCTGCGCCTCGAGCGGCGTCGGCACGCCCGAATAGGGAGCGGCCTCGAGACCGAAATAGCCGGCGATGCGCGGCCACAGCCACTTCCACCGAAAGACTTCGCCGTTGACGACGTTGAAGGCAAGGTTGGCGGCGGCCTTCGTCGTCGATGCCCACTTGAGATGTTTGGCAAGCAGCCTTGCATCGGTAACATCGGTGGCCGCCTGCCATTGCTCCGGCGAACCTGGGAAGACGAAGGGCTGGCCGGTCTCCCGGCAGATCGACGCATAGACGGCAAGCGTTGCGGCCATGTTCATGGCATTTCCGACGGCGTAGCCGATCAGGGTGTGAGGACGATGAATGGACCAGGTGAAGCCATCTCGCGCAGCCGCCGCAAATACCTCGTCCTCCTGCACATAGTAGAAGTTCTCCCCCGGAAGACGCTCCTGCTCCTCACGGAAAGGAGTCTCGGGCTGTGTTTTCGCGTAGGATTCGAACGGGCCGAGATAGTGCTTCGTCCCGGTCGTCAGAGCGACGTGCCGGACGCCCTTGCCCTGCAGCGCGTTCAGTACGTTTCGCACGATCGCGCCGTTGACCTCGCAGTTCTTCGTCTCTGTCTCCTGCCGCGACCATGCGGAGATGAAAACATGGCTCGGCCTTGCGTCCGCCAACGCGGCTGCAACCGAACCCGCATCGACCAGATCGCAGCTCAGTGTCGTCACACCGGCAACCGGGCTCTGCGACCGGGACAGACCCGAGACAGTCCAGCCACCGTCCGCCAGAAGGTTTTCGGCGAGGTTGCTTCCGGTAATGCCGGTCGCCCCGACGATCAATGCATGCTTGCTCATGGATTATCCGTTCAGCAGGGTGATCTTGATGCTCTTCGTCGGATCCTGACCGAACGAGAAGGCATTGACGGCATCGGTCAGCGCATAATCGTGCGTCTGGATCGGCGACAGGTCGATGCCCGTCCGCTCCAGGAAACGAATTGCCGCCGGCCAGACGCCGGGCGACCCGATGCAGCCTCGAACCGTCAGGTTCTTCATCTGAATCTGGCCGATGACGACGGGTACCTTGCGGCCGATATTGATGCCCACCATCGAAATCCTGCCTTCCTCGCGCGCGTAACCGAATGCGGCGGCAAGAGAAGCGTCATGGCCGGACGCCTCTATGACGAGGTCGGCACCATGGCCGCCAGTCAACTCCCCGATCTTGTCGGCCGCACCGCCATCGGACGGATCGATCGCAACGTCCGCACCAAGGCGCTTCGCTACCTCGCGGCGCGATGCCAGCGGATCGACAACGATCACACGCGCACCCATGCCGATCGCAGCTGCCGCCGATACCAGGCCGATCGTGCCGCCACCGGAGACCACGACGGTCTCGCTGGCATTCGTTCCACCCGACCGCAGTACCGCGTAGAAACCGCAGGTGAACGGCTCGATCAATGCCGCTTTCTTGTCGTCCACGGCATCAGGCAGCTTGTGCAGCCATTCCGGATTAACGGCAAAGAATTCGCGATCCGCGCCGCTCATCGAAAAGCCGAAATGATGCAGCCGCTCCGGCGTGCGCACCACGCATTCGCCGACAACGCGATCGCCCTTCTTGAAGCCGGTGACATTGCGGCCGACCTCGACGATCTCCCCGCTCCATTCGTGTCCGGGTGTGACGGGATACGAAATCGGGATGATGTAGCGGCCCGCAAGCAGTTCGTAGTCGGAATGACAAATGCCGACTGCACTGGTGCGAACCAGGACCTCGTCCGGCGACATGTCCGGCATGCCGACATCGACGATGACGGGCTTTTCCGGCGCTTCGAAAACCAAGGCTTTCACGTCTTCCTCCTCAGACTTCGACCAGCGCGCCGCTCTTTGAGGAACGGACGATGGCTTCTAGCAGTGCGATGTTATTGATCATGTCCTCGCCGGTGATCGGATATTCCGCCTCACCGCGAACGGCGCGCGCAAAGGCTCTCAGATTGTCGCGGACTGGCTCGGCCGGCGGCACTTCGCGCACGGCAATCGGCTTGCCCTTCCAGCCTTCGGTCACGATCCAGCCGTCGGGTGCTTCCACGTGCGCCTTGTCGCGCACTTCGATCCAGCCATCCGTGCCGAAAATTGCGAAGCGGGAGACGAAAGGCGTGGCAAGGGTTGCCGACACATAGGCCGTCCCGCCGCCGAAAAAGCGAATATGAGCGCTCATCGTATCGCCCTGCGGAATGTTCGAGGCGAGGTTTTCGCAGACGACGCGGACATCGGCAGCGCGTCCCATCAGCTTGACCGCAAGGTCGGTCAGGTGGATACCGGTCGCCGTCATACCGCCGGCCGGTGCCTGATCGGCCTTCAGCCGCCAGTTGGACGGATCAAGGCCGAGAAACTTGTCGTGGCTGAAATTGGCTTCGATCTGCAGCAGCCGGCCGAGCTTTCCCGAGTGGGCTGCATCAAGGATTGCAGCGATCGGCGGCTCGAAACGGCGCTCGTGTCCCATGCCCAATACAAGTCCGGCTTCGCGGCAAAGGGCAACCGAGGCTTCGGCACCGGCGCGGGTCAGATCGAGAGGCTTTTCGCAGAAGACGTGCTTACCGGCAGCGACGACGCGCGCGATCTGCTCCTGATGCAGCGAATGCGGTGTCGCGAGCACCACTGCTTCGATTGTTGGATCGCTCAAGGCTTCGTCTATATCGCGCGAATATTGCAGCCCCATCTCGCCGGCAAAGGCGGCGGCCTCCGGATTGGGATCGACGCCGCGCACGAAATGCATCCGTGCGCCGCCTGCATTGACGAGGGTCGCCATTTTGCGGCCCCACCAACCGAGGCCGACCAATGCGGTCGCGACCGGCTTCTCCTCGATCATCGTCATCGGTTATCGACCCGCTTGCTGAAGGGATGGATGTTGACCGTCTTCCAGACACCCGCTTTGGTGAACGGATCGGCCTTGTTGAAGGCGACGATCTCATCCTTGGTTTCGGCTTCGAAGACGAACAGCGAGCCGATCATCGTCTCGTTGTCGTCTGCTAATAGCGGGCCAGATATCACGGTCTTGGTCACGCCGGACGAGAGATAGGCCTTGTGGGCATCGTAATTGGCGAGGCGCTTGTCGACGGCACCTTCGTGATCGACACAATGAACAGCATAAAACATGGGGTATCCTTTCAAATTCACGCGATGGAATAGCCACCATCGACCATCAGCACCTGACCGGTGATGCCGCTCGCGGCGTCCGAAAGCAGGAAGGCAACGCTCGATGCGATTTCTTCAGGTTTGATCAGGCGTTTGACGGGGGTGTCATCGAGCCATTTCTGCATGACGGCGGGCTGGGCGCGGCCGACTTCGGCAAGCATGACGGTGTCGGTATAGCCGGGCCCGACTGAATTGACGCGCACCCCCGATGTCGCCCACTCGGCGGCGAGGACGCGGCACATGTGCGCGACCCCCGCCTTCGAGACGTCGTAGCCGACATGAAGCTCCGGCCGGACCGCCTTCACCCCGGCAATCGAGGCGGTCATGACGACCGATCCCTGCCCTGCGGCAACCATCGACCGGCTAAAGGCCTGAACCGTCCAAAACACACCGTCGAGATTGACGGCCATCACCGTTCGCCAGTCCGCCTCGCTATGGTCGAGCGCGGCGCGCTCGTAGGACATGCCGGCATTGGCGAAGATGCCATCGAGCGTACCGAACCGCTCGCCGACCTTCGCCGCTGCGGCCTCGACCGAACCTTTACTGGTGACGTCGAAGGTGACGGCTTCGGCGAGCCCGTTTGCTGCCCTGATGTCGTCACGCGTCTTTTCCACCGACGCATCACGGTCGGCGGTAATGACTGTCGCTCCGAGCGACGCGAGATAACGGCAGGTCGCGCTGCCAATGCCGCCGGCAGCACCGGTGACCAGGATCTTCTTGCCGCTGAGATCCATCGGGTTCTTCATGATCTGCCCTTCATGTTGACGAGGATTTTCATATGCGTGCCCTTGGGATCGAGCAGCGCTTCGAAGCCCTTTTCGACGACATCTTCCGGCGCGATCTCGGCAGTCACCACCTTTTCGACGGGGAAGATGCCTGCCCCAATCATCGAGGCGATGCGTGGCCAGATGGTGACCGGGTAGCACCACGTTGCCTCCACGGTGATATCCTTCAGTGCCCAGAGCATCGCATCGATCGCGGCCGGCTTCACATGAAGGCCGACCTGCACAACCGTGCCGCGGCGACGGACCGCCTTGGCGCAGAGGTTGAGCGATGCTTCCGCACCAACGCATTCGAGGGCGACATCGACGCCGACGCCCTCTTCCGTCTGGTCGCGGAACAGCTTCTCGGTATCCGTCTCACGCGGATCGAAAACGATGGCGTCAGGCACCAGTTCCTTCGCAAGCGCGCGTCGGTTCGGATTGAGCTCGGAAACGAAGATTTTCGTGGCTCCGGCCGCCTTGGCCGCGAGTAGGACGAGGGCGCCGATCGGACCGACGCCCGAGACGAGGACGCAGCTGCCGCTGGTGACGCCGCCGCGATCGACGCCGTAGACGGCGACCGCCGCCGGCTCGATCATGGCCGCCTGGACGTCGGACACCGTGTCGGGGACAGGGATGGCATTGTAGCCGTTAACGACAGCCCGCTCGCCCATGCCGCCCCAATCCCAAGAGAGGCCGACCACCGCCATGTTCTCGCTGAGATGGAAGAGACCGCGGCGGCCATAATAATCATCGCGCGGCGAGATCAGCGGCTGGACGGAAACGCGCGAGCCGGGGGCGACATGCGTGATGTTCTTGCCGACCTCCAGCACCCTGGCGGAGAATTCGTGGCCTAAAATTTGCGGCAGCGTGGCACCCGAATAGGAGTTCGGCGTTGCGGGCGTTACGATCGGCCCGGCAATATACTCATGGATATCCGTGCCGCAAATGCCGCAAACCAGCGGCTCGATCAGCACCATGTCGTCGCCCAGCGGACCACTCGGTGCAGGCACGTCTTCGACACGGATATCTTTCTTCGAGTAATATCTGACAGCCTTCATTACTATGCCTTCCGTGATTTTCGAGTTGCGTGGGCTCTGCCGCTAGATCAGGACCATGCCACCATCGACCATGACGGTCTGACCGGTGACGTAGTCCGAAGCATCGGAGGCCAGGAACGTGGTAACGCCGACGATGTCCTTCGGGACGGAGACCCGCCCGAGCAGGATCGACTGCGAGAAATCGTTGATTGCCTGCTGCGGCTCTTCCGTCAGACCATGCAGGATGAACTCGCGGTCGAGCTGTTCCCAGAGTTCGGTCTTGACGACGCCGGGTCCGAAGCAGTTGACGCTGATCCGGTGTTCGGCGAGCGCGCGTGCAGCCGCCTGGGTAATCGCGACGACGGCGAATTTCGATGCGCAATAATGAGCAAAAAGAGGGTATCCCTGCTTACCCGCGATGGACGCCGTATTGATGATCTTGCCGCCCCCGCCCTGAGCAATCATCTGCTTGGCGGCTTCCTGAGTGCCGATCAGCACACCGCGGCCGTTGATCGTCATGATGCGATCGAAATCCTCCTCGGTGACCTCCAGAAAGGGGCAGGTCTGACTGATGCCGGCGTTGTTGAACATGACGTCGAGGCGGCCGAAGTGCGATACGGTTTGACCGATCAGAGCTTGCACGTCCTTGCGGCTTGACACATCGACTCGCACGGAAATCGCGCTGCCGCCGTTCGACGAAATCTGCGAGGCCGTCTTCTTCGCCGTCGCTTCGTCCAGGTCGGCAATGACGACGCGCGCCCCCTTTTCCGCGAGGTCCCAGGCGATAGCGGCGCCGATTCCACGTCCGGCACCTGTGATGATCACCACTTTGCCGGCAACCTGTCCACTCATGATGAAATCCTCCAAATTGTCTTCTCGACGCTGCCCGGCGAGCGGTCAGCGCGGCCTGCGCGACGGGATGATGCGGATGGGGTGCGAGATAAGCCGGCCTTCATTGTGGGACATCCAGGCCGCGAATATTGTCGATCTCATCTCAAACGCTCCTCCGCATGCTGACAAGGGATCGTTGACACCAAATCGCCGTTCGCGGCAGCAGCGGCTCCCGCGTCACTATGACTTTACTGACGGCTAGAATTCCTCCCAAAGGAACAACCGTTCGATCCAGGATGAAAGCTACGGATCAACGGCCGCTTCGACAAATCCTTAATTATCCGAAACGGATATTTTCAATGCAGCAAACCATCTCGGGCAGGCGCTAGTATTCTCGTGGGAGGAGAGTGCATGCGGCGCTGATCGACAGCCGCTATGCCCTTATCAGGCTCCTTCGATAAACGGCCGCGTCGAAGCGTCCGGGTAGCGATCGCTCCCGGGGAAGGAAGGTTTTGCATGAGCGACACGTTGAGGGTGGGATGGGCTGGCATCGGGAAGATGGGAGCCCCAATGAGCAGACGCGTGCTTGAAAACGGATACCCGCTGTCCGTCTACGAGCCATTGCCGGAAAACCGCGCATCTGTCGTTGCCCAGGGCGCAAACGTCGCCCACAGCCTCGAAGATCTTGTCGAAGCGTCCGACGTGGTGATGCTCACGATTCCCAACGACGCCATCCTGCGCCAGTTGACGCTGGGGCCGTCGGCGCTCGTCGACCTGCTAGAGCCCGGCCAGATACTGGTGGAGATGAGCACCGTTTCTCCGGAGCTTTCGGCCGAGGTCGCCGACGCTCTCGAGCGCAAGCAGGTCGCCTATTTGCGCGCGCCGGTCTCAGGGAGCACCGCGACCGCATCCTTGGGCATGCTGTCGGTGATGGTCTCTGGCCCGGAAGCCGACTATCGGAAGATCGAACCGGTCCTGGCAAGTTTCTCGGCAAAGCAGTTTTATCTTGGCAAGGGGGAAGAGGCCCGCTATCTGAAACTCGTGCTGAATGCGCTTGTGGGCGCAACTGCCGCGCTCCTCGGAGAAGCCCTGACGCTTGGATTGAAGGGCAATCTGTCTGTCGAGACCATGCTGAACGTCATCTGCGAAAGTGCGGTAGCGTCGCCGCTGATTGCCTACAAGCGCGACCTGCTGGTCAATCGCAACTTCGATCCTGCATTCTCCGTGTCGCAGATGATGAAGGACTTCGATCTCATCCTCGGCGCTGCGAAGTCCGACCATGTCCCGATGTATCTCGCATCGATGATCCGCCAGCAATATGAGGCTGCGTTTGCAGAAGGGCTCGCGGAGAAGGACTTCTTTGTCCTTTTCGAACAATATGAGCGCCTTGCGGGATTGGGACGTGAGCAGGCGGCCGGATCCCATACGCTCAAGGTCATCTGACCGGGGTGGCGAAACGAGGATTTGCCAGCTAGTCTGATCGTCTCCAGCGCGACGGTTGGGAGGCCGACGTGAACGAATATGAGATGTTGCGCGTCATCGATTTCATCGAGAAGACGCGTCGGCCCTTTCGAGAGGTTGTGGAAGCGGCCGACGATGATGCGATATGGCTCATCGTCACCTTCCTGATCAAATCCCATATTCTCAGCCAGCCTGTCTCGATCTCGACATTGGGCCAGGAATCCGGTCTTCCTTATGCAACGTCGATGCGGCTGATTAACAGGCTCATCGACGGCGGGTCCATCAACAAGGTCGCGAAGGGTACGACCGGCAAGAGCTTCGCGTTGCAGCCGAGCGACCAACTTCTCCGCTCGTTCGAGGTCTACGCGAGAAAGACAAAATCCCTTCTCGCCCAGACGCTCGGGCTGCGTGCCGGCGAGGAAGAGGACGAGTATTATTTCGGCGGGACGCCGCTTGGTTCGCAGATAATCCCGCCTATGCGTCTCGTCCAGAAACGCGCAGAATCGCAGATCGAGCTGCGCTTCCTCTTGAATGACGACAACTACTTTTCGGCGATGCGCAACATGTGGGCCGACTTTCGCAACAATCTCGCATCGCGCAAGAATTTCGATCTGCTGCCGCTTCCCGAGCTCTATCGCCGGGCGCGCGAGAATGGTGCCAAACCGCTCTCCGACTACGACGTCATCGCGATCAACATGCCCTGGCTTGGCGAGTTCGCCGAAAGCGGCGTGATACGGCCCATCGACCAGTATGTCCAGAAGACCGGCATCAACCCGCTCGACTTCCACCCGTCGATTTGGTCAGCCGCGACTTGGGAAGGCAAGGACTACGGCGTGCCGGGCTATTGCACGGTCGAACTTCTTGCGGCGCGCAAGGACTTGTTTGCCGACACAGGCCTCTCCTTCCCCAAGACCTTCGACGACGTTATCAGCGCCGGGCGGAAATTCCACGACCCTGACGAGGGCATGTTCGGAGCTGTCTGGGACGGGGCGCGTGGCATGCCGATCGCCTCGAGCTTCCTCTTCTTCATGGGTGCGTGCGGCCATCCCGCGATATCACTGCGCAAGACCCGATCGGGCTTCACTCTCGATGGAGCAAACCTCGAGGAGTTGAGCTGCACCATCTTGTCCGACGCCGGCTTTGCGGCGCTCGAATATATGCGCAGGCTTATGGAAATCTCGCCGCCGAAAATCCTCGAAATGGCCTGGGATCGGACGCTAGAAGTATTTCTGAAAGGCCGGGCGAGCCTTGGCTACTTCTGGACCATGCGCGCCGCGCGCTTCGAGTACGACGTCCAGTCGGTCGTCAAGCGCCGGGTCGAGTATCTGCCGCAACCATCCGGCCCCGGCGGCACACGCGCCTCGCCGATCGGCGGCTTCCTCTTCTGCATACCCACCAATCTTCCCGAGGACCGCGTCGAGCTCGCTGCCGACGCGATCGCTTGGATGGCATCGAGGGAAGCGATGAAGGCCCATGTCAAGAACGGCTTCCCGGTCGCTCCGCGATTTTCGGTAAGCGCCGATCCGGAAGCGGCCGCGAGTTCGCCGATCGTGCGCTTCGTCGACCAGTTGGCAAAGAAGAACCTTCTCCATACCTGGCAGCGCCCCAAGATCCCCCAATATACGACAATCGAGAAAGTTCTGGGCGAAGAGATCCATGACGCACTGCTTGGCAACAAGCCGCCAAGGCTCGCTCTTGAGCATGCCTCTGCCCAGATCGAAACCAGCCTCAAATCGACGCAAAGAAGCTGTGCCAGACGAAGCGTAATCTAGCGCGAAGCAAAGCGGCGGTCCGGGCGAACCGCCACCTGAACTCTCGACGACGAGCTAAAGCCACTATTTGATAATGCCAAGTTTGCTCCGGTCGGTGGTCAGCGCGACAGCGATCAATGCCGTCAGGCCGAAAACAATATTCTGCGCCGTCGGCTGCACTCCGATGATGACGGTGACAATGCGCAGCCATGACGTGATCAAACCGCCCACAACAGCGGGAAACAGGCCACCGACGCCGCCGGATATCGCCGTTCCGCCCAGCACCACGCCGACGATCGACAGCAGCAGCAGGTTACCGGCGAGTGTCGGCGAGCTGAAGGCAGTGATGGAGATCAGGAACAGACCCGCCAGCGCCGCGCATCCGGCCGATACGGCGAAGATGATCGTGCGTATGGCAACGACATTCACCGCCGACATGATGGCCGCCCTCTCACCGGTGCCGAGCGCGTAGATATCGCGCCCGAGACGCAGGTACCGCATTAGGAAACCAAGCACGGCGACGACGACGGTGAGTGCGATGATCGTATTCGGAATTGCGGCCGTGCTGTTCGACAGGAAGGTCACGAAGCTATCGTTGTCGGGAATCGGCTCCGCGGTCGCATTCGAAAGAAGCAATGCCAGACCGGAAAGCATGCTCAAGGTTCCGAGCGTGACGATAAAGGACGGCAGCTGAAGCCAGGAATGCACGAAACCCTGAATGGCGCCGAAGGCCATAGCGATCAGGACCACGACGGCGGACGTCCAGGGACCGAAGATCGGGTTGAGGACGACCACAAGGACGCCGGTCAGGGAAGCGACGCCGGCAACCGACAGGTCGATACTGCCCGTCAGGATCGGCAGCGTTCCGCCGATCACCAGCGCGATGATAGGCGCCGCATCGGAAAGAAAGCTCAAGAGCGAATCCACTTCGATAACCCCGGGTGCGATGACCGCACTGACCGCGACGAGTGCGACCAGAACGCCGAGTGGACCGAGCGATCTGAGTATGCCCGACGGTTGCCCCAGAGCCGAGATCAGCCGGCTGTCCAGCGTAATGTCCATGAGCGTTGTTCCCTTATGCAAAGTTTCAAACTGCACGGCGGCCTGCTGCGTCAGACCATGGCCGCGACGACTTCCTCTTCCTTCGGTATCGCACCGGAGGCGAGGTCGAAATGGGCGGTGATCTCACCATCCCGCATCACCAGGATGCGGTCGGAAAGCTCCAGAAGCTCCGAGATCGTGTCGCCGACAAAGACGATCGAGAGCCCCTTCTCCGCCTGCTCCCTGATCACCGCGAAGAGATCGTCGCGTGCACCCGGATCGAGCCCCCGGCTCGGATGGTCGAGAAACAGGACCTTCAAATGCTTCGCTAGCAGCCATTTTGCCAGAACCGTCTTCTGCTGGTTGCCTCCGCTGAGGCTCGATATCGGCGCGTGAGGCGTCTGCATCTTGACCTTCAGGCGCCTCATCCAATCCAGCGCGGCCGGCCGCTCGCTGCTTCGCCGCAGGATCAGCGAGCGCCAGCCGTAGTCGGGGCCGAATGTGAGGACGGCATTTTCGAAAAGCGACCGGCTGGGAAGCATGCCCTCGGCCCGACGATCGGCCGGCAGATATCCGATACCCTCGCGCACCGCGTTCCGCGGACTTCCAGGGATCACCGCCTTGCCTTCGATCGCGATCCTACCGGTATCAATGCGCTCGGCACCGAAGACCGCCCGGCAGACCTCCTCGGCGCCCGAGCCAAGCACCCCGGCTATCCCGAGAATTTCGCCTCGGCGAACCTCGAAATTCACGTTCCGGAAATGCTGTCCACCGCCGAGCCGCTCGACCACGAGAAGCGGCTTGCCCTCCGCCCTGACAGACGTCCGGTCCGCTTCCACATTCGGAGCCCGCTGGCGGCCGACCATCAGCTCATAGAGTTCGGCGCGATCGACAGCATTGCTGTCTCGTTCGGCCACCTTGCGACCATCCGTCATGACGACGATCCGGTCGCTGATCTCAAGGACTTCTTCGAGCCGGTGCGAGACGAAAACGATTGTCGCGCTGCCGCGCAGTCGGTTGATCTGCTTGAAAAGCAGCTTGATCTCCTCGGGCGTCAAGACCGAGGTCGGTTCATCGAACAGAATGATCGGCGGGCGATCGACGAGTTCCTCGATCGCCAGAACCTTTGCGAGCTCGACCTGCTGGCGTTCGGCGAAGCGAAGGTCCTCGACCAGCGCCCGCGTCGGCAGCTCCACCGAGATCTTGCGAAGCTGCTCCGCCGCCGCCGCATTCAGGGCGGCCCAGCGATAGACCCCGCCTTTCTTGGAGGGATGCGGCTTGTCAAGGAAGATATTCTCCGCCACCGTCAGGTTCGGGATCAGCGACTGCTCCTGATGAACCATGCCGATACCATAGCTGGCCGCCGTCGCGGCAGAATCGAGCGTGATCGACTTCCCGTCGAGGATGATCTGCCCTTCGTCAGGCGCCGCCAGTCCCGCCAGAAGCTTCAGCAAGGTCGATTTGCCGGAGCCATTTTGGCCGATCAGTCCGAGGACTTGGCCTGCGGGAATTTCGAGATCTATCCCTTCGAGCGCGACGACGCTGCCGTAGGTCTTGCGCACACCTTTGAGAACAAGCGAGCAGGTCATTTCACCACCCTGAGTTGGCTGCGTCGATGCCAGCCGCCGGCAGCGACCGCGACAACGATCACCGCGCCGCTGATGATGTGACGGGTATAGGGACCGGCACCGACCTGGATCAGCCCGTTGTTCAACACTTCGAGAATGAGGGCGCCCAGGGCGGACTGGACCGCGCCACCCCGCCCGCCCGTCAATACGGTGCCGCCGAGAACCGCGGCACTGATCGCCGGAAACAGCAGACCGCTCGCGATATTGGCATTGCCGGTGCTGAGCTGGGCCGACAACAGCACGCCGCCCATTCCCGCCAGCAGACCACAAATCGAAAATGCTGCGATCTTGACCCAACGAACCCGCAGCCCCGACGCGACGAGCAAACCCTCCTCGCCGCCGACGGCGTAGATCATCCGGCCCAGCCGCGTGTAATTCAGGACGAGCTGGCTGGCGAGGATGACCACGAGAGCGACATAGACGACGAGGCTCAGGTCGAAGACCCGGACGCGTGCGAGATTGAGGATGAGGGGATCATTGATCTGCGGAACGCGCTCTGGGAAGAGCATGGCAGCGATGCCTAGCCCGACGAACCAGGTGCCGAGCGTCACGATCAGCGAGGGCATTTTCAAGACCGCGTTAAGCACCGCGTTGAACAACCCGAAGCCGAGGCCGACGGCAAGCGCCACCAGCAATCCCGCAACGCCATAGTCGTTGCCGTTGACGCTGTTGGCGACGAGCAGAGCAACGATCATGCTCGTCGTCGCAATGTTTCCTTCCAGTGACAAATCGATGGATCCCATGATGACGACGAAACTGATGGCAGCGGCGAGAATGGCTGGGACCGCCGCTGCCTCGATCACGGATTTGAGGTTGTCGATGGTGAAGAAGCTCCCGCTGACCAGCTGGAAGCCCACGGACAACAGGATCAGCGCTGCGATGGGACCTGCAAACTGCGTCCATGGCAGGTTGCTCCTGATATCGCCAATCAGCGTGGGCGAGTGACCGACCGTTTTGGAGTTCATACTGGTAGCGGCCTCCATCGACCCCTCCTTCCGATTACTTGTTCTCGTTTGCACCTTCCGGAATCTGACCTGCAGAATCCTTCCAGAAGTCCTTCTTGATTTCTTCGTAGGTATATTTCGGTGCGCTCTTCTTGAGCTCGAGGTATTTGTCGACGTTGTCCTTGGTGACGACATCCTGCTTGATGTAGAAGTCGCGTTGGGCATGCGTCAGTTTCTCGGGATCGATGTCGCCGATAGCGGCCGCATAGGCGAGCGACATGGACACCGCGCCCTGCAAAACCGGATCATTCCAGACCGTCGCAAGCATGTCACCGCTCTTGACCATCTCCAGGCCGATGTTTGAACCGTCGGAACCGGTGACCAGGACCTTTCCGTTGAGGCCCTTTTCCTTCAGCGCCGCGACAGCGCCTCGGCCCATCGCGTCATTGGATGCGAAGATACCCTGCAGCTGGTCACCATAGCGGGCGATCCAGGTACGCGTGATATTCTGGGCCTTCGTTTCCTGCCAGTCACCGACCTGCGTATCGACCAGCTCGAGGCCGGGGCATTCCTTGAGGCCCTTCTTCAGGCCGGCGATGCGCTGGAAAGCGGGCGGTGTCGACGGAACACCCTGGATGGCGGCGATCTTGCCCTTGCCGTTCAGCGCCTTGCAGAGCGCCATGACCTGATAGTAGCCAGACATCACGCCGTCGAAGGATGTGTGAGCAACCCAGTATTTTGAATCCGTGTCCCAGGGGTGAATGTCCTCGGGCCGGTTCCAGATCGTCACCACATGCACCTTGGACTTGGCCGAGCGGTTCACCACTGCCTTGACGAACGCGTTGGACGACGGATCGGTGGCAAGCGCGCACTGATTGCAGCCGGCCGAATAGGTCGCGCCAAGCTGAGCCAAAAGCTGGTCGCCCTGGTAATTGCTGGTCAGCACGACGGGCTCCTTGCCGAGCGAGGCACCGATATCCTTTACGCCTTGCAAGTACTCGGACCAGTATTCCGAAGCGGTCTCGTCGATGCCGACGATCAGCTTTCCGCCTTTAGCCTCATCGGCATTTGCTTGCACGGCCGGAAGCGAAATGCTTGCGCAGACTGCGACGGAAGTGACAAGCCACCGTGCGATGGCCCCAAATTTCAAACGCGATTTCATGCCATTTTCCTCCTCAAGTTAAATCGATGCATCGTCCGCTGCGACAGCGTTAACGGAGATCCGTAACGGCCTTGTATGTCTCGATTAGCAAAGCAGAGTTTTCCGGCCGCGCCTCAAGGCGGCCCGCCTCGATATCGTAGGCAAGTTCGATCACCCGCTGGTTCACGGGAGCATCCTTGCCATGAGCGCGAAGGATATCGACGACGATGCCGTTGACCTCCTGCACTTCGGCGCGTCGTCCCTTGCGCCAGTCCTGCAGTGAGGTGGTCAGAGTATCTTCTCGGGAGAAGGTCTTGAGGACCTCCTCGAAGATTTGGTCTACATATCGCTCCGGATGATTGCTCGTGACCGACGGCATGCCGATGATTGGAATGATCTTTGCGCCGTCGGCGAGTGCCGCCTGCATTGCCTCATAGCCGGCGGCACGCATAACTTCGAGCATGCCGGGCGCGCGCGCCGCGTCGTTCAGCGGCAGGTTGATGATTGCCGACGGGACGAGTTCGGCGGCATTCACCACGAGCTTCATCCACTTGGCGGAACGAATATCCTCCATCACCTCGACGGTGCCGGAATTTCTGAGAAGATTGGCGACGTCTTCGACGCGCTCCTGCGTCTTCGGGTCGAGTGCGCCGAGAGCAAACCAGGATTCGTCGTGGTCGTTCTGCCGGTTCGTGATGCCGGGCGTGAACATGTTGGAGGCGATCTCGATGACCGCACCGATCGTGCGCTCGCGCCCGACCACGGCAGCAATATCCTCGTGCGTCATGCCGTTTTGGAGGCCAATGACAAGGCCATCCTGGGCAAGGCAGGGTTCGATCAGCTGGCACGCCCATTTCGTGTCATAGGCTTTGACGACGAGGAAGACGACGTCAAACGGCTCCTTGATCTCGGCGACCTGGCAGACATGCAGGGCCGGCACCTTCACGTTGATCGTGCGCGTCGGCAGATTGACGGTGATGCCGTTCTCGCGGATCGCATTGACGTGATCAGGCCACTGCTCGATAAAGGTGACATCCAGACCGGCAAGCGCAAAATCTGCGCCGATGGACGCACCTTGCGCTCCGGTGCCAACAAACGCGATCCTGGGTCCGCGCGCATCATCCCAACTCATAGACTTCTCCTTTTCAGTGGCGCAGCTTGCGCTTTCTTACAAAATCCGTTGCCCGTGACGGGCCGCCCTCGCCTCGCGTCAAGCAGCAAACAGCGCGCTGTTCGACGGCTGTGCAGCAAGCATCCCGCGTTCGATCGACCGCGCGAGCTCGACGACCCGTCGGTTCACCGGTGCGCTCTGGCCAGCCGCCTCCAGCGTCTTCACAACATGCCCGTTGATATCCAGCACCTCGCCGCGGCGCCCCTTGCGCCAGTCCTGAAGGACGGTGGTCAGCGTGTCAGGCATCATGAAGGTCTTGCAAACCTCGTCGAAAATTTCGTCGACATATCGCTCTGGATCGTTTGTCGTCGTCGGAGGCATTCCCAGGATCGGCACGATGCTTGCGCCATCCGCCTGCGCGGCGCGCATCGCCTCGTAGCCGGCTGCCCGCATGACTTCAGCCATCCCATCGACCTTGACGGCCTCGGCAAAGGGAAGACCCAGGATTGCGGAAGGAACGAGTTGCGCCGCATTGACGATCAGCTTCATCCACTTGGCAGACCGGATTTCATCCGACATCTCCACCCTGCCGCTGGCACGCAGCAGTTCAGCAATCGTCTCGACGCGTTCACGATTGGCAGGGTGGAGTGCGCCAACGGCAAACCAGGATGTATCGTGATCGTTCTGACGGTTGGAAATGCCGGGCTCGAACATGTTGGACGCCATGTCGAACACGGCGCCGACGGTGCGCTCGGCGCCGACGACGGACGCGATTGCATGTTGCGTCATGCCGTTCTGTACGCCGACGACAAGCCCATCGGGCGCCAGGACCGGCTCGATCAACTGACATGTCCAGGACGTGTCGTATGCCTTGACGACGACGAAAATCAGATCGAAGCGCTCACGGATCTCTGCAACTTGGCAGAGATGTTTGGCGCAAACGTTTGCATGAATACTGCGCGATGGAAAGTTCACCTTTAGGCCATCGGCGTTCATGGCGTCGACGTGGTCCGGCCACTGCTCGATGAACGTAACGTGCCGTCCGGCCTTGACGAAATCCGCACCGATCGCAGCACCCTGAGCGCCTGCACCGACAAAGGCAATATTCAAATCGCTCTGCGACACCCAGGACATGACGCCTCCTCTCCACTCTTCGACGCCATCAGGCGCCGCTCCATCGGGGGACACGGTTAGAGGTTAACGCAAGCAAAGTCAAGAACAAACGTTTGCTCAAAATTCTCTACGGAACTTGAAGAGTTCCGAGATGTCTCCATTTACATAAATAATTACAGGTGTTTGCTCGAATGATAAAAGAGAAATCGTTTGGCCTTTTTCGGGATTTCTCTGCGTGTATACCTCGGTTCGAAGGCCAATTTTGTTCATGTTTCAGGCTATTTCTGATGCCGGCACAGGAAGTTTCCAGGCATTAATGCGCCTATAAATTGCGGCTTTCGCAGTGGAGCACGACCTGAAGGAACGACAAGGCATCTTGTGCGCAAAGGTTTGGTCGAATATTTTCCGCCCAGGTAAAACACACTGTTCCGAATTGGAAGCGATGAACGACACCCCGAAACGCCCAGACGGCAAGCGAGCCCGCGCAACAATCGTTGACGTGGCCAAGGGTGCTGGCGTGCATGTTTCGACCGCCTCGCGTGCGCTCAGTCCTGGCGCGACACACCGCATATCCAGCAAGGTCGTCCGCAAGATCGAGAAGGTTGCCGAGGAACTTGGCTACAAGCGCAACACGCTCGCCTCCAGCCTGCGGACCCAGCGTACGGGAACGATCGGCCTGATAGTTCCGAATCTCAGCGACCCTCTGTTCTCGCCGATCATTGCCGCAGTCGAAGAGCGCGTCGCCACGGAAGGCTATATTACCTTCGTTGCCAACTCCGATTATAGCGGGGCAAAGCTGCGTTCCATCATCGACAGGATGAGCAGCCAGTTCGTCGCCGGCCTGGTTGTCGCCAGCTTCGAACTCAATGACTCCGCCGTTGAGATGTGCCTCAAGCTCGGTATTCCGACCGTGGCGGTTCTTCGCGATCCCCGCGACACGCGCATCTCCTCTGTCTGCATGGATGACGCCGCCGGCGTCAAGGCGATGGTCGAGCATATTCTTGATCTCGGCCACAAGGACATCACCTATGTCACCCCGCCGCTTGCTGCGTCGACGGCCCAAAACCGGCTTGAAGGCTTTCAGGCTGCCGGCCGGCTTGCAAAAGCAGCCGGTTGCCGGTTCGACGTTGTCGAGGCGCGCGCCTATGACGTGCCGGAGGGCGAACGTATCATGAAACAGATGCTGGCCACCGGTCTGTCCAGCACCGCGGTAATGGCATTCAACGACCTTCTGGCAGTAGGCTGTCTTGTTGCATTGAAATCGGCCGGAGTGGCTTGCCCGGGCGAGATATCCCTGACCGGCGTCAACGATCTCCCCTTCATGAACCTGCTTTCGCCTCCACTCACGAGCCTTCATACCGCGGGCCGCGACCTCGGCTTCGAGAGCGCTGATCTATTGATGAGCCTGATCAAGAACCTATCGCAGCCCAGCAAGCGCATTCTGCTCACGCCGCATCCCGTCTTGAGAGGCAGTACGGGCCCGGCGCCCGCCGCATCGCCGCGAACGAGCCAGGCTGAGGCGCAAGGCGATACCTCCGCCGTGGACTAAGCGCGCCGCCACCGAGCGAACGCGCAGCAACTGCTCCCGATCAGGTCAGCCGGCATCCGCCGTTTACGTCGAGGGTGGCCCCGATGAAATAGCTAGCATCATCTGTCGACAGGAAATGGATCGCCGCGGCGATCTCCGTCGTTGCCGCCGGACGGCCGAGCGGTATCTTGGCCCACTCGATCTCGCGCATCGCCTCTGCCGAAATGCCACGCTTCTCCGCCTCGACGGCTAGAGCATTGTAATGCATGGGCGTATCAATATTGCCAGGCGCAACGCAATTCACCCGGATTTCAGGGGCGAGTTCGATGGCAACGCTTTGCGTCAGCGAAATCAGCGCCGCCTTGGAGGCGCAGTAGGGGCTGAAGAAGGCATGCCCTTCGCGGCCCCAGTAGCTGCCAACGTTGACGATCGATGCATTGCCCGCCGCTCGCATCAAAGGAACGGCTGCGCTGATGAACTTCACGTTCGCCCGAAGATTGATGTTTTGCACCTTGTCCCAGAGGGACATGTCGATGTTTGCGATGCTGACGGCCGGATGGTTGACTGCCGCAATCAATCCGAGGAAGCGCAGAGGAATGCCTGTCTGCGCCGCCCGCTCGATCACCCGATCGATCTCCACGTCACGCTCGAGATCTATCTGCATTCCGATGCTGGTCCGTCCAGAGCCGGAAGACAGCTCCTCCGCGACGTCAACAACCTGCGGAGCCCGATCGCACAACAGAAGAGACCAACCACTTTCAGCAAATCGGCGCGCAGTAGCACGACCGACTTCGCCCGACGCACCGGTTAGAATTGCTAGTTTCCCGTCTGACATGGATTTTTTCCTCCCGATAACTAACGCCTGCGACGATCGTAAGGAGGAAATCAGAAATGTGAACGAGTAGATTATCCATTTTGGACGCCCCCTCGAACGCTCGAATTAACGGTCTATCGGAACGACGGCGACCTTCGTAATCCGGACAGTAACAACCATGTCGAGCTCTAGGAAGGCTAGGTGCGAGCCATGTTGACCTTGTGTTGCTTCAAGACAAGCTCCGGCGGCACCGAAATGCCGGTCCTGAGAGAAAGGTGACGATTTCTACCGGAGACATGGGTGACACTTTTTGCCTTTTGCGGGAGGTGTTGATGCCGTGGAGAGAGACTTCGGGGGGTGCCGGTCGTTCGGGATCTCGCGCAAGACCGGCTACTGGATTTTCAATCGCTATTAAGGACGACGGCCTGGAGGGCCCTGACGGACCGGTCTCGAAGGTCGGTGCGTTATGCCCAACCAGTTGGCCGAGCCGATCGAGGCCATGATCATGCGATGCAGACAAGACACGCCGCGCCGGCGCGCAAGATCCGCGAGCACTGCGACACCTTTATCCCGGAAACCAGTTGACTGATAAATAAGGCTTCCAGGCATAAGGATGATATGAAGCTTGTCGACGCGATGATGCGAGGAACATGATGCTGCTTGTGCAGTTGACGGCTAGAGACCCCGCGGCGCACATCTTTGCGGTCACTGCTTTTTGACGCTCGCTTGGAAGATTTCATCAGCGCTGCGAGCCAAATGATCATTCATCTGTGCATCCGTCATGTGAACACGAAGGTCTTCGACAAGCGCCCGGGAAAAGCTTGCGATCACGCCTTTATTCTTTCGAAGTTCTGCACAGGCTTCGCCGCGGCTATAGCCACCGGACAAGGCAAGTACGCGCATTACATTCGGGCTTTCTACGAACGGTTTGTATAAGTCAGGAACCGTCGGAATCGTAAGTTTAAGCATCACCTTCAGGTTAGCAGGTAAAGATTCGAGGCCTTTAATGATCTCGTCGCGCAAAATTGCTTCAGCGCCTTCTTTATCGGGGCTGGAAATTAGAACCTCTGGCTCGATGATAGGCGTTAGGCCATAACTCGCAATGTGTTTGGCAACGTCGAACTGCTGTGCAACGACGGCAGCAATTCCGCTCCGAGATGGCAATCTCACGACCGAACGCATTTTTGTGCCGAAGATGCCTTTTCTGGCTGCACGCTTAAGCAATGAGTCAAGTTCTGGCATGGGCTTCATCATTTGAACACCATCGTGCTCGTGCTCGCGCCCGCTATCGACCTTGAGAAGGGGCACAACATGACGGCCTCGCCAGAGGTAAGAAGGGATCGATTCCCCTTCCACGTCACTGTCCATCGTTTTTTCGAACAGTATGGCAGCTATGATCTTGTTGCCGAAAAAGGCGGGGGAGGTGATTATCCGCAGTCTCATCTCGTGGATGAGATTGAACATTTCCGTTTCGCTACTGTATGCGCTGTCTGGAATGCCGTACAAGCGCAGCGCCTCCGGAGTGGATCCTCCGCTTTGATCCAGCGCTGCAACAAAGCCTGGAGCGCGGGTCATCTGATCGGTCATCTCGTCAAGCATTATTCACTTCTCCTTGAAGGGATGAAGGGTCCTGCCCTCCTTTGGCGATGCGAACCAGCGCTTCAAAATCATCTTGAGCGACAAATCCCCGTATTGCCCGGCCCGCGATTATCCAGGTTGGTGTTGCAGTCACACCGATTTGGTGACCCATGCGCTCGCTTTCAGTGAGCCAGGCACCTGCCTCCCCGCTGAGGAGGCTCTGACGCAATCGGTCCACATCGTCGACCACTTCACTGATGCATTGTAACACGATGCCTGGATCACCGATATCCAGCCCATCAGCGAAATGAGCGCGAAACAGGCGCTCCTGCACGGACGCGAAAGAGGAGATCTTGTTGCGACGGACCCATTCGGCCGCGGAAAGCGCGACGCGAGAATTCGGTAGGCGTGGTGGCCAGTGCAGCGGCATGCCAAGAGTTTTGGCGTCGCTTTCTATTCTCTCGTACATGAGGCCGATCCGCTCTCCGATGTGGACGCCCTCCTTGGGAATATCAGGATGCGCCTGGAAAGGTAGCTCCACGACCGTCATGCCCCGATCCTGCAAGAGATTCGTTCGGGCCTGCCCAAGGTAGCAGAACGGGCAGGTGAGGTCATACCAATGCAACACGATCGAATTGATTCCCGCCATCTCTATCAGCCGTGCTGGAGCGGCTGATCGAATATCACCCACGCTAACGGACGTGCCTGTCATTGTCTGTCCTCATCATCCGGCCGCCAGAATTGGCCTCACCGCTTACGCGTTGCCTCAAAGAGGAGCCAAACCCGCCGCTCGGCCTCATCAATCCAATTTTCGACCATGCTTGTCGTCGCGCAATCGGAATACGCGGATGTTAGCTCATGTAACTGCCTTAGAAATTAGACAAGTTGCGCGTTATCTTCACGCATCTCGGAGAGCATGTCATCGGGCGTAACATACTCCACATCATTGTCTACAAGACGTTGCAGTCGAGCAATTTGCCCTACCGAGCGCAGGGTCGTTCCGCCCGCTTTGCGAGCCCGTTCAGCTACTGCGTCAGTCATAGCAAACAACTCTTCGCTCTGCTCATCAAGCAGATGATGATAGTTACGAAAGTGCGGTCCTGACATGTGCCAATGGAAGTTCTTTGTCTTGATATAAAGCGCAAAGACATCGGCCAGAAGCAAGTCAGTGCCCCCGAGATATCTTTTATAGCATCAGCCGGAAGACCACTTGGCGTTGACAGTGGGGCGCGGCGTACTTCTTTGGCGGCTTGACGGTCCATGAAACCCTCGTCTTGTCTGTGAAAACTAAACCGTGAGGAAGCCGTATCGAAAGGACAGCTCGCAAGGTCTACAGAACCAGAAACGATGCAAAGGCGGACGTGTTCGATTACATCGAGCGCTTCTACAATCCGAAGCGTCGGCATTCGACACTGGGCTATCTCAGCCCCATGGAATTTGAAAACAAGGTGGGATTAGCCTAACTCGGTGTCCGAAAAACCGGCAGCAGGCCAATTGGCTTTCGTCGCGCAAAGAAGCTCGCGAGAATGGCGCGGTGCTGATTGATGAGTGGGCGGTGGGGTCAAGCCTGATTGGCGACTTGTCCAAGTAGCCGAATCTCGCTCATATTTCACGGGTCGGCTCCGCTCTCAAGGGTAACACCGCGATTACTTCCAATCGCTCCTGGTGAACGCGGAGCCGGCACCAATGATGTTGGAGCGGTGGGTTGCCAATTGCTGCTCGAGCGCGCCCGAGAAATCTCGAGCGCGTCGACCAGACCGAACGCGAAGTGATGCGCATCGGGCAAGGCGTCGCCGGAAGACTTCGGATCGCGTTCGTCGCAAGGCGACCTATGGGCTGCTGCCGAACATCATCAGGGGTTTCGCGCCGCCATCCCAATATCGAGCCCGCTTCGATGAACAATGCCGAGCTGAAAGCGCCCTGATCCGGCGCGAATCGACATAGCGATCGCCAAACCGCGTGTCGAGGACGACGAACTGAAGTTCGAAATCCTGGTCAAGGAACCCCTGATACTGGCAGTGCCCGACACATTCCGCGAGCGCGACTTGCGGTTGCCGGATCTCGAGGCCGAGACCTTCATCCTGTTCTCCAGGCGGCCTGAGCCGAGTTTTGCCTTTTTCGTGCTGGACGTCTGCAGGATGGACGGCTTCATCCGACATCGCAGATCATGGTACAGGACTATCTGACGGCCATCAGTCTTGTTTCCGTCTGAGTCGTAATCTGTCTCGTCCCGCACTCGGTCTCACATACCCACAGGCCGGGCGTCGGATATAGCGACTATATTGGCAGCATCCGGGAACAGTGCTGTCGCTCAATTATCGCCGCGACAACCGCTCACCCCATGTTTTCTGCTTCGTGGGGCTGGCGAGAAAGATGGGCAGGATGGGCTGGCCTGCCACCGCTGGCGCAGGCAGCACCTGCCTATACTGCCATACCGCTGATTTCCAGCATCGATGAAGCTCGATGATGACGACGATCATCATGAAGATGAACAGCCAGCTCGACGACCTGTTGCCTTGGGCCTACGTCCATAAGCCAGAAACCGAATCAGTGGTCTGAGAACACCCCTTACACATAACGGCGTGGTAGGCGGACGCAAATTCCATCGGGGGAATCAGCCAAGAAGGCATCCATTCGCAACCCGGGTACATCGACCACTGGCTCATGCCGCACCTGCCGCAGTCCAAAAAGACGAAATTGGCAATATGACAACATATGCTTGGGAACATCCGCGGGACTCCCGAGTTCCCGCGTACATGGTCACCGACATAAAAGAGCTGATAGATCAACTGCGTGATCCAGCGCGGGTTTATCCTGTCCCTGGCGACGCCACGGCCGCGGCGAAGATTGCGGCACTTTTGGCGAATGCTGCCATTGTCGGAAAGGCACCCCTGAGCACCGTTGACGTTCTTAAGGACACGGCAACCAAATTGGTCGACAGATCTCAGCTTCTGAGCTGAGACCATCGCCCATCATCATGTGGTTGAGCACAAGCCGATCGCCTTCGGTAGCTTTAGCCGGGGCAAAGCTACCAGACCACCGCCGCTCTAGAGGGCGTGATCAGTGAACGCGACTCTTCGGTGTTATGCCTTGCACCGCTTCTCGATGCCGGCCAGGGAAACTTATAACGTTCGGCTGCATACCCGGCCTATTGAAGTTCCGGTAGAGAGCGTCAGCAAGTTGAGCCGGCTGCCGCAGGCCTTGACGGAAGAGCCTGATTATAAGCTTGGCGGCAACATTGAGTTCACCCTTCGGGTTCCCCGAGATAGTGCCTGTATAGCCGCAGGCCGCGAGAACGCCGTCGAGCATTTTGAGGTCTTTGGCTTTCAGATTAGTCGTATCAATAGTGGAAGACATGTCAGTCCTCCTTTCGGTGAGGGCGAAGCGCATAGGCCTCAATCGGCAGCGCCCACTAAATGACTACCGAGAACTTCAACCTGCGCTCAATCGTGGATCATAGCAAGTGAATTCAAGGAGGATCAATCTCGTCTCTCTCGAAAAGTGTGCGGGCCCGCCCCACAAAAAGCCATATGTATAACTCTGCCCATTATCAAATGCCGCCTACCAAGGAGCCTCTCCTTGGTCGGAGAGGCAGCGCCATGTCAGCGCCTGCCCGCGTTCCCCGTGCTTATTTTTTGCAGGCCATGATTTCCGGTCATCGGGCCCTATATTTTCAATACCGGCGCAGACCACCGCACACCGGGCGCCCTCCCGCAAATGATGTCGCAATGGCATATGAAGCAGACATGGTGATAGTGTGGGATCAGGTCTCACGAGGAGTAGCGGTGGTCTTTCGGGGCAAGCCGCACTATCTGGATGGGCCTTTCCCGGATAAAAAGACTGCAATCCGTGCTGCAGAACGGTATTGCTCCCGCCAGGGTTGGCGTGACGCAATCGTCAAATGATTTCCGGCATCTGTCTCGTCATCATTGGAGCGAGAACGAATACGCGCACGGTCTGCTCGCTTGCCAGGCGGAACGAGTCTGAGAAAAAGAGAAAATATAAACGTCACCGACCGAAGCTTCATCCGAAAATTCGATCGGTACCGTTCCCGGATGGGGCTGGATGTCTCTGACTGCTCCCTTCTGGAGCGTTAGTGACAGGAGGGGTCGATTATTCCGAAAACAGCACTGTCCTCGATGCGCTTGTGGTGACCTTGTAGAAGCGACTGGTCCCCAATGCCTGACCGGCCACATCGATGCGGTCTTTGAGTTGAAAGGTTTCGAGCGGTTCGGCACGCGCGCTGATCGGCTGGGCGGCGACCAGCGCAAACAGCAGTGTTCGAATTGATTTCGACATGATGTCTCCCGAAAAGGCACCCCGCGCACACATTCAAACCAATAGCGAGGGAAATCCCCAGCTCCAGCGCCATGGAGGTAGATCCGATGAGCTCCCTAGCGACAAGCCTTAACGCGCAACAGGTAATCCATAGCGCGACGTCTCCTGTCATAAATCCTCGCGAGGAGCGCGTTATCCGGTTCCGCTAGGAAACAGTTGACCCGATACGCCTCGACAATCGCCGTCTGACTGACGAGCTGGCGAGTTACTTTGTCGACCCTGTTTTCCGCGAACTTTAGATTTTTCTTTTGGGAACGATGATTTTTCATCTGCTTGATTGGCGAGAAAGCCATCTGGCTTCGGTCGTTCATCTGAAAGACCTCCTCTTTTGTTTTAAGGGTGTGAACTGGCGGTCAAGACGCTCAAGACGGATTGGGCACCATGTTCCGCAATATTGGCGAACGAACTCGGCTGATCGCTAAAGCCACCACGATCAGCACTGGCGTTAGCGGAGTTGCGAGATCCCGAGTTTGATGACCTTGATCAAATCCGCCATCCGCTGACCGCGGCTATTCTGGTATTCTTCCAAGGTAGGGGTGCTGAGGGTGGCATCGGCGAGCGCAGAAATCTGATCGTCTTGCACTGCCCTGGCGCCCAAAGCCCAGATCCGGTCAACGAGGAGCCGGTCTAATTCTTGATCTGGCATATGATCCACTGGCTTGGTCATGAAGAGGGAATTTAATTTTCATCGAAGGCTCGGTCAAATCATAGGGATCGTCACCACAAGGATGCCGATTAGCGCAGCTGTAAGCACCGATGTTTCGATCAAGAAGATTGTGATTTGCCGTCCTGTCAGCCCGGGAAAAAACTGCTGCATGATCTTGCCTCGTGTAAAAAATTTATTCTACAATGGTACCGTACCATTGTTTTGCGCAAAATATTTTTTTATTTTCGTAAATACTAAAGTTTTTAATGAGGTGTCTGCCTTACAGCTGCGCTCGGCTTCAGCCTTGATCATCTGAATAAACTCGGAGTTGGCCATGATCCGCCTCGTAAAGAGACGCGTTCGCTAATGGACGTAACCGCCATCGGGAATAATCGATCTGCACTGATAACGCATTCGACTTTCCCGAACATTAGTCTCTCATTGCAGTAGCCAAACGTAGCGGTCCGTAGCCCCGACCGCCCCCTTGTCTGTCAATCACCGCTTGCGCCTCGTCGGTGATCAAATCCCTGAAATCGTAACTGTCCCTCACCGTGTGAACGGCGCCGTTCGCGCGGATGAAAAGTAGCAGCGATGCGCGCTGTCGAGCTGCAGTGTGGAACCGATTCATGGATTGTCCCCTGGTCCCAGCAGAAAAACACGGTGCCGGCGGGAGGTCTAACCCTCACATGCGAGGGGAAAAAGGAGCCCGCCGAAGCGGGCGAGTTCGGGCAGTTAGGACGGGCCGCCCGACTGCTGTGAAGGCTGGTGATCTGAACTAACCTTCGTCGTGCGACCCAAGTGTCATACGTCGCGGCGTTACGAAAGTTCCCGGTGCCACCATTATTTTTGGCTGAAGGCAGAGGCCCGGTCCCTCGTGCTGACCGGGCCTCCCCTTTGCCACCTCGTCAGGGTGAGCGTGGCGGCGCCCAGTATCTCGAACGTCGTTGAACGTCAATCACCGGCCGCTCATCATTTGGGCGGCCTTCTGCATGCCGGATCGAATGCGCGCCGCCTTGAAGTCTCGGATACTGAGCGAGCCCGCGATGCTGTTGAATTGTGGGGAGAGGTCCAGCCTGGCGTTTGATGGGATTGGAATCTAGAGTCAGGAAAATCGGCAGCTGCAAATATGTCCCGATAATCAGCTTTAGTTGACCTGATGCGTGCTAAACGCTCATGGGGCTGCGTCGGTGCATCGAGTCGGGCAAGGTATTCAGCACGGATTTCCGGGCTTATTGTGAAGATAGTACGGTCGCGCAGCACCTCCCTCGGCTCGCGCTCGGAAGCCGCCAACATGAAATCCGCTGGCTTTGCCCTCTTGTCTTAGGTGGCAAAGCTTACCAGCGTAAGGACAATCTGACCAAGCACTCGAGCCACGACCTCAAGGCTACGGGGCAGGATATGCCTCGAAGACTTCATTACGATCAGCTCGACAACCTGACGGCCAACCGTGGACTTTGATGGAATGCGCCGTGGCATTGGCAAACAACGGCGAGCGCTATTTATAAGTCTAATGGTTCGACTAATGGGGAAACAAACTATCTGGGCGCTTTCAGCGTCGCGGCCTGCCGAATATATAGCAAAGCGGAAAATCTCAGTCATACGATCGTGCAGGGCTGCGGTGCCTTATGGGATCCGTGTCTGTCAGAGCGATCTTGTCGTGGCCAGGGGCAAGGTCATATAAGGCGCGATGACGTATGATTCAAAGATTTTCGTCGGCCTCAAACCGACCCGAAAAAAGCCGGCTGAACATCGCGACTCAATCGGCCCGGGATGCCAATGGGATGGATGCGACAAACAAGGCAACTTTCGCGCCCCAGTGGGAGCGGACGCTGAGGGGCTATACCTGCTTTTTTGTCGTAATCACGCCAAAAAATATAGCGAAGGCTACAATTACGTGACCAAACTGTCGAACCCTGTGACGGCCCGCTATCAGAGGGAAGCGGCCAGTGGCAGCCGCCCCAGTTGGGGCGTCAGAATCAATCACACTTTTGAAACTCCCCTCCCCTCCTCAGTTCGCTCCGGAACTGCGAAGACCATTAATGCGCGAAAAAGCACTGCACAAAACCAAGCAGCTAAGGCGGCCCTTCAATCTCGCAAACTCAAAGTACTGGAAGCAAAAGCATTTGAAACGCTCGGCCTTTCGCCGAACGCTACGCCGGATGAAATCAGAAGCCGTTATAAGCAGAGGCTCAAGATGCACCACCCCGACGCAAACGACGGGGACCGCTCGGCCGAGGAAGCTCTTCGGGCGACGATCGACGCCCATAAAATCCTGAAGCTAAACGGCTTCTGTTAGGCGCGATACCCCTGGACGCGGTGATCCGATCAGGATCAACCGCCAGATCGCCTAATGCGGGGACGAGCAAATGTTCATAGCGTAACCGCGCCAGTTCACCGAGGCGTTCATGAGTGTGGGCGAGAAGCTCAATGATATCGGCTTGTGCTGCCGCAGAAGACGAAAATCGGCCATTGCTTCTAAATGCCGGCCTTGCGTGTCTGTTTTTCAGCTTCGCACCCAAGCCCGCTGATGAAGCTTCGAACCCGGTCGGCGGGCACGTCGGCAAACCGCCCCTCATCGAGATCGGTAAAGCCGATGCGCGCCGCCTCCCGCAAAGCCTCCAATTTTGCTGCGTCGTAGGCCTCACGCTGTTCAATCAAGCGCAAGCCTTCGCGCATGACTTCACTTGCGTTCTGGTAGCGTCCGGATTTCACCAGCCGGTCGATAACCGCTTCGTGATGTTCGGTGAGGACGACATTGCGTGTCGACATCTTGAATTCCCCAATTGGCTGTCGCGATCTCAGACTGCCTCTGCGATGGCATAATATGCCAATCGCGAAACGGATTTCAAGCCGGGGACTCAGCTGCGGGCAATAGAGCCGGATGGAGCCGGCACCGTCATCCGGCAATCTTATACGATGATCGCGATCATATATAAGCTACACGGTAGCGCCATTAAGCAGCGCCGCCCGTGGTGCTTACGGATCAACCAGATTCAACCACATAGTCCTGCTGCAACAACCGAGGCAGAAGTTGCCACTTTGTCGGTGGCAATCAGCATCGAATAGGGACGGGGATCATCCGCGGATTATATCAGCGAATTCTAAAGAAATAGTATTTCAGGTCGGAAGCATGGTAGCATCGGTAACTGTCACCTTACCGGGTGCATTTCCTCCTGTGTGACGACCTCCAACTGCCCCGCTTCGGTCATTGACCGGTTGCCCGCCTTCGTCTCATCCATGTCATCGGGCAGGATGTGCATCTTCGATGCATGAGCTGCCTCGACGAAGGCTTTACGAGCGATTTCAGGATCGAGATAAAGCTGCATGGCCTCCATCGCGGTCGCCAATGCGCGGTGAAATGTTTCAGTATCATTTTCCAGATGCGGCCATCGCTCACTTAGAAGGAAACCGGCAAGGTCCTCGACGCTGGACGCCTGCCGATACTTCGCCATGCCGTCGATCTCGACGTGAAGCGGGCGGATCGGTGTTGAGCTCTGAAGATCGTCCATGACGCGGTCCCTCTCGATATCTCGACAGAGTCACATGGGTCACCGGTCGAACGAGTCGAGTCGGAGATTGCGGAATCGGCAGAAGACGCAATCGGTCGGCTAGCTTATCGTCTGAAATGGATCGTCAGGAAACACAGGGCGGCTGTCGAACCTTCGAGATTGCGCCCGTCAGACGGAAATGCAGGTGACGACGCTCTGCGCCCTCGCCTGCCAGCTGCCTGGCGTAGACGACACAGTCACGGGCTTTGCTTGCCTGCCATCAACGGTCGGTCTATGAGTCGCTCCTGAAAATCCAAATCGTGGAGAGTTTCGTGGCGAATGGCACAGTGAAGTTTTTCAATCAGGACAAGGGTTTCGGCTTCATCGCTCCGGATAATGGCGGCCCTGATGTCTTCGTTCATATCTCCGCAGTCCAAGGCGGCGGCTCGCTGCGCGATGGCCAGGCCGTCAGCTATGACCTCGGTCAGGATCGCAAGACTGGAAAATCCAGGGCCGAGAATGTCCGGCCTACCTGATTACCAGGACGAGGGCGACATGTAAGCGAACGGCTCGCGCGCCTCTAGGGATGCTCCAGCTTGAATTCGCGCCATCTGACCATGGACCCGTCGAAGGCTCGTAATGGCTCGGATTCCGGCGTCGACCGCCACGAAGACTGTGGCAATTTCGAATTTGGCTGTGCACAGGACCACATTTGCACTGGTCGATCGGACCCGCTCGTCACTAGCCCTCATCTGAATCCTTCGCTCGTTCGGTGTTGCAATTCCGCACTCGACACGTGTCATTCCCGGTGGTTCAATTTTTGCTGTTGGGAGAGGGAAGGCCGCGATGATGTACGAGTGGAACGAGGCGAAGGCCCGCAGGCAGTACCTGATCAAGTTTGCGACCATATGGGTGGCTGCTGTTGCGCTGGGAAGTCTGCCGGTTTGGTGGTTGGTCCAGAAGACCACGTTCTAAGTTTCCAACCGCAATGATTGGAGCCAGGGGGGCAACGGCGCTTACGCGCCGTCTCCTGAAGCCTGCCAGACCGGAATGCCAAGCCGCCGCGCCTTGTCCGTGAGATTGTCGGTGATGCCATTGCCCGGAAAGACGATCAATCCTGCCGGCATGACGGAGAGCATGTCGTCGTTCCGGCGGAAGGGCGCCGCCTTCGCATGTTTGTTCCAGTTCGGCTTGAAGGCGATCTGCGTCACCTTGCGCGCTTGCGCCCAGCAGGCGGCGATGCGTTCTGCCCCTTTCGGCGCGCCACCGTGCAACAGCACCATGTCGGCATATTTGGCGCGAGCCTGATCGAGCTTTTTCCAGATGCGATCATGATCGTTGTAGTCCATGCCGCCGGCAAAGGCGATCTTGGTGCCTTTCGGGATCATGACTTCGGTCTCGGCATGGCGGCGTGCAGCCAGGAAGTCTTTCGAGTCGATCATTGCCGCAGTCATGTTGGCGTGACTGACCTTCGATCCGGAGCGTGGCCGCCAGGCTGAACCCGTTTCAGTCTCGAAGAGATCGGCTGCGTAATCGCGCATGAACTCGAAACTGTTGCGGCGTTCGAGAAGCGTGATCCCCTCGGCAACGAGCCGCTCGAGCTCGACGCTTTTGACCTCCGAGCCATCCTGCTCGCGCTGGCCGTTGCGCTGCGCCTCCTCGTTGCGATCGAGCTCGCGCTGGATGCGCTCTGCGCTCCGGTGAAAGAGGTTGACGGTGGACCAGAGGAGGTCTTCGAGATCGGGCTCCAGCCTGGTGTCCCCGAGCATGTCGGAGAGGGCATCGAAGATCGTGGTAAGCGAGGCTCGGGCGATATGCTCTTCGGGCAAGGGGCGAGGATCGGGTTCGTCCTCGAAGGGCCGATAGCCATGAAGCTGCATCTCATAGATGACGCGATCCATGGGCGAGGATGGGCGGTGGTGTCCTGCGGTGTCGTGAAGGGAGGACAAGCGGGTCATGGTGATCTCCGTGGTTGAAGCCGCCTCTCGCGGCCTGACGGCGATCCCTTCCCATGCCGGTCCCGGCCGGAACCGCGGCGCGACGTGCCGCGGCCAAGCGAAGCGCCGGGCGGCTGAGGGCAGGTTTCTTGATCCGCGAGGAGCGCGGGAACCGCGCGGGGAAGAAACCTGACCGACCCGCTGAAGGCCGGGACCGGCATGGTACGGGTCGCCTCCCGGCAGGCCCGCAGGCGCGGTCTTTACGGAGATCATCATGACCCGCTGACACCGCCGGCATCACCGCAGCGCCTCGGCGCCTTGCTCCTCACCGGCGGGTGACGATATCGGACAAGAAGGTGGCCGCATCATCCGCGAGAAGTTGCTGACGCAGGTTGTCCGCCATGCGCGAAGCGCCGAGGCGACGCAGATCCTCGTTGAAATCGCCGAGCTCCGGAGAGAGCACCAGCGGCAGCACGCCGAGGGCCTTGGCCGTCCGGCTCAACCCTTCGAGCCCATGTCGCCCCGCCGCATCGCCGTCGGCAGCGATATAAAGGCGCTGGCACGTCGCGGGCAAACGGAAGGCGGCGAGATGGTGGGCAGAGAGTGCGGCGACCATCGGCATGCCGCGAAGGACGCATGACAGGGACAGCACGGTCTCGATGCCCTCGCCTGCTGCCAGGATCGGGATCTGCGCATGCGGCTGCATGTTGAAGCGAATGGCATTGCCGAGAAGGCGGCCGAGCGCCCGGCGGGGTTCCTCGACCTTCGCCTTGCCATCACCTTCCGGACGGAGAAAGGTGCGGTGGACGCCGGTGAGCCTGCCCTCAGCGTCCATGACCGCCGCGATCATCGCCGGCAGGCGCATGGTGTTGCCGGTTGTCAGATCGCGATAATAACAGGATGGATGGAACCGCAATGCCTGATGCCCGGCGGCGCCGAGGATGCCGCGGCTTTGGAAATAGCGCTCGGCCAATGTGCCGGCAATCGGCCTGGCGCTTGCAAAGAGCAGCCCTGCCCGCTCCGTTGCCAATCGACTGCCAGGTGGATTGACCTTGGATCCCCCTGCCGCAAGCGGCTCCAGGCGCGGCAGGGCGAGAAACCTGCGCGCCTCCTGCGCGACATCGGCAAAGGTCAACAGAGCGCAGGTTTCGCGGATGAGATCGAGGAGATCGCCATATTGCCCGGTCGCCGCATCGCTCCAGCGGCCGGCCCGCGCACCGGTCAGGCGCACGTAGAGCGACCGACCCTTGTTGTTGGCCGTATCGCCGACGATCCAGTAGTTTCCGGATCGCCGTCCGGCCGAGAGATAATGACGGCAGACCGCTTCGGCGTGGCGCGCGAGACGGTCGGCAAGATCAGCCGCCGACAGCATCAGTGCCCCACGCTCTCGAGCAGTTTCCTGGCCTTGCCCTCAAGATCGAGGCGGACGTCCTGGTTGGTCCGGATGCGCGCCAGTGCGGTGATGCCCTGGACGAAATCGAAGATCGTTTCCGGCGGACGGCCCTCTTCCGACAGCACCGTTTCGATGACCTTGCCGGTTTCGGCCTTCGAGAAGCCGCGCCGCCGCAGGAACGCCTCGCGATCCTCGTCATGCCGTGCAACGATCGTCTCGCGCGCCGCCTTGATGCCGGCAACGAAGGGCGCGGGCGACGAATTGGCAAAGCTCGTCAGCGCGGGCGCTGCCTCATGGGCGAAGCGCTCGCTGGCGAATTTCGAGTGGCGGATGGTGATTTCCTCGAACTGCTCCGTGCCCCAGAGATTGCGGTTGGCGCAGACGGCACGGAGATAGAACGAGGCAATGCCGAGCGTCTTGGAGCCGACCTCGGAGTTCCAGGCATAGAAGCCCCGGAAATAGAGATCGGGCTCGCCGTTCGCAAGTCGCCCGGCCTCGATCGGATGGGTGTCGTCGACGAGGAACAGAAAGACGTCGCGGTCGCTGGCATAGAGCCTCGTTGTATCCCTGGTGATGTCGACAAAGGGATTGTGGGTCATGCTCGCCCAGTCGAGTTGACCAGGAACCTTCCACATCGTGTCGCCGGTGCCGTTGCCGGCGATCTTCATGACAGCTGCGACCAGTTCATGATCCCAGATGCGGCCATAGTCGGGACCGGTGACGGCGCGCAGTTCGAGGCGCCCGTCGTCCATCTCCAGTGTCTTGACCAGTTCGGCCCGGTGGCTGAGGAGCCCATGCTGCAGATTGATGGCGGCGAGCGGCGCCGGCAGCTGGCGCATGTAGTTTGCCGGCGCCCCGACCAGGCTGCAGAGCTGGCCATAGCTCCAATGGGTCGGGGCAATCGGCTGCTCCTCACGTAGGAACCGGCTTCCTCGCTCGCCCGGCACGATGAGCTCGAGACGCTCGGCATTGTCGCGCGATGCCTCGACGCGGATGGCGCTCGTCTCGACGGTGCGGGCATGCGCGCGATCCGCCCGGGTGCGGACCGTGTCGTAGAGTTCGGAGAGCGACAGGAAGCGTTCGTCGTCTGGCCGGGAAAACCACTCCGACGAGACGCGGCCGATGCGCTGCCCTCGCGAGATGTCGACCTTGAAGCCGGCGGAAGACAAATGGCTGTTGAAGCTGGAATTGGTCATGGCAAGTCTCCTGAAACGAAAAGGCCCGGCGCTTGCGACCGGGCTCGAGGTGAAGGTTAAAGATTGAAACGCATGTGGCCCGGCGCCTTGCGGAACCGGGCCGTCCTCACGCAAAGGACGCTTATTCGGCTGCGATCGGATGGATCGGGGCTTTCTCGTCGATCTCGTCCGAAACGTCGGCCTTATCCTCCGGCGCCAAAGGCTCGGTGAGCTCGCCGTCCGGGAAAGATGGTTTTGAGACCGCCCCGGATTCCGCGATATCCTTGCCTGTCTCGTCCGTGCCGGTCTCGTGCGTGACCGCAGTGGGGTCGTCAGCCTCGACGGCTGCAAGGCGAAGCGGTTCAGGCAACCAGCCGGTGCCCGCCATCAGCCGCTCGGCCTCGCGGGCCATGTCGGCCTTCTTCAGATGGGCGATGGCTTCTGCCGTCTGATTGCCTTTCGCCTCGGTGACCGCCTGCAGGATGTGAGCCTTGGTGACACGGCCGAGATAGCCCTCGACCGTCGGCGCCCAGCCCGCTTCGACCATGTCGAATCCGATCGCTCGGGCGAGTTCGTCGGCATGGGCGATGGCCCGGGGGCGCCTGTTCCAGGGTTCGATGACCGCATTGACCGACAGAGAAGCACAATGGGCAAAGAGCGCGTGCCGGCTGACGTCGTCGAGCGCGACCAGGAAGGCGAAGAGGCTGGTCGGATCCTTCGGGAGGTCCTGCCCCCAGGCTTCCTGCCGCTCGGCGATCTCCTTCGCAGCGATCGTGTCGGCCAGTCCCGGTGTCTCGCTGAAGCGGGCACTTTGCAGGGTGAGCTCCAGGCACGTGTCCGCGCCGTAGAGGTAGAAGGTCTTGAGCACGAAGGCATGCAGCACGGCGACGAAGGCGATCACCGGATCCTTGGCGAGCGCGTTGCGCAGTGCGACGGTGCGGGCTGCGGTGAGGTCGAGAACGAGACGATCGGCAAGCGGCTTGAGCGTCTCTTCGTCGTCGTCACCAACCCGCGGCTCATCGCATGAGGCAACGATCTCCGAGACGGTATCGCCCTCCTGCTCGACAGCGCAGGTCATCTCCACCTGCGGCTCGTCTTCGGGCCTGACGTAGCCGCGCTCGATCCTGAGCGTGCCATTTGCCTCGAGCGACACGAAGACGCCGGAGCGGGCGAGATCCTCCGGATCGTAGACGTAAGGCCGATCGTTCAGCCGGTCGAGTTCCGTGCCGAGTTCTTCGAGCCTCTGCTCAGTCTCCTCGGAATAGTCGCTTGCGGATGCGTATTCCGCATCGAGCCGGTCGTATTCCGCCTGGAGAGCATCGTGACGGGCGAGGTCCTCTTCGCTCCACTCCGCCTGCTGGCCAAAGACGCGGCGAAGACCTGTCGTGTGGCCGTAGGGAAAATCGAAGGTGGCCTCGACCCATTTCCACCCCTCCTCCTCCTGGATGGCCGCGGCATCGGTCTTCAGCTTTTCCAGTACGAGCTGATCCAGAAGAGCCGGATCCTGCAGCCAGCCGCCTCGGTCCTCGTCGAAGAGATCGCGCATGACCACACCGCCGGCCGCTTCATAGACATCGATGCCGACATAGACGGAGCGCCGGTCGGTCGCCCGGACGGCGGTCTCGGTCAAAAGGCGCCTGATGTAATAGGGCTCACGGCTGTAGGAGCGGGCGATCGCCTCCCAGACCTGCTCCTGACGGGCATGATCCTTGCTGATCGAAAACGCCATCAGCTGCTCGAGCGTCATGCTGTCTTCGCCGTAGAGGTCGAGAAGCTTCGGCGAGACGGACGCCAGCCGCAGGCGCTGCCGGACGGTCGCCACCGGCACGAAAAACCGGGCGGCAATTTCCTCCTCGTCCATCCCCTGCCCGCGAAGTGTCTCGAAGGCCCGGAACTGGTCGAGCGGATGCAGGCTTTCGCGATGGACGTTCTCGGCAAGCGAATCCTCGGCGTCCGGTGTCTTGCCGCGGCTGATGACGCAAGGAATGCCCGCTGTCTTCGACAGACGCTTCTGCGACACGAGCAGCGCCAGCGCCCGGTAGCGACGGCCACCGGCCGGGATACGGTACATGCCGGTTTCCTTACCGTCGTCGTCGAGTTCGGGACGGACGCTGAGGCTGGTCAACAGACCGCGGCGCGCAATGTCTTGAGCGAGTTCCTCGATCGACACACCCGCCTTGATCGTGCGGACGTTTGCCTGGCTGAGCACAAGCTTGTTGAAGGGAATGTCACAGGCGGTTGCGAGCGTGATCTTCTCAGTCTTCTCAGTCATGTCGGTTTCTCCATGACGGACCGGGCGGAACCTCTCTCCAACCCTTCCAATCCGTCACAGCTTCCCCGTCCCTCCTCTCACTCTTATTCGCCCACCAACGCTCGCTTTCGCCTCCGACCGGAAATGGGTTCCGCGCGGCTGGCGGGTGCTCGATCCGGCAGGATCGACCAGCAAACAAAGAAGCATATCGGAGCTTTCAGCATAGCGGCCGGACGGGACCGTCCGGGAAAGCGGGAATTCGCGTCACACGAGGCCCGATCAAGGGCAGCCGCAGGAGCGTCGGCGTCAGACGGCGCGGGACCGACTGCCCCGGACCCGAGTGTTCCGCTGATCCGCCGGGTTCGCCATTCGTCGCGCTCGTCGCGACCGACGGCGGGCCTCCTTCCCCCAGTTGCCCCCGTCGCACTGTCGACGGCCGATAGGGATGGGTTGTTACGCGAGAGTTGGATCCCTCGGGTCCGCGCGACGCCGAGACCGGCGGCAAATGAAAAGCGGCACGGCCCTGATTGACTCTATTCGCCTTGATGCCGATCCGAGGTCGTGGCAACGCGTGCGGCTCAGGCTGATCACTTTCAGGCATTCGCTTGGGCCAGGACGGACGCTTCGCCTCCCGCTCTGGTCAAGATACAATCCGGTCCTCCTTTGGAACCAAAGTTAATGCGACGCATTCTAGGGGCATGATGACAAGTAGACATGAGGCGGCGCGGCGCGCCGCCGTGCGCGCATGTGCCAGACAAAAGGCCGAGGCCTATCACTCCGCATTCGGGGCATACCTCGAGAAATGTGCTGAGTTCAGAAACCTGGCCGCGGTGGCTCCCCCGGTGACCGCCGCCCCAATCGCCACCGTCGCTCATCCATCAAACGGAACCGACCTTTAACGCCTTGGCAATTCGATGATCGAGAGTCTAGGGCGAGCCGGTCGACAAGGCTGTCGCCGCTGCCCGAGCTAACCCGAGCATCGACGGAGTCGGTGAATCGATCGAAATCCACCGACGACCAGAACACAGCGCCTGCGGAGTTACCGACCATTTCTGATCGATCATCAGGCAATTGCCAGCTTCCAGCGACAGGATTTAGCCGGTCCGCTCATTGCCGTCTGCGAGGCTACGGCTCACCGTGTTGGAGCCCGGGTTGCTGTTGTCCCAGCGCACCTGCGACTGACCGTCGACGCAGACGCCGATACCGGATGAGTGTGGCGGAATGCCCTAACGGTGGTGTCGATGGAGCCGAGACAGTAGATCAATCAGACGTCGGCGGGTCACCAACGAGGCTGCTGGTCTGAGATATGCCTTCGATGAACAAGACATAGATCGTAAACCTGCTTCCCTTTGTTCTAACTCCAATTTCGGATCCGGCCTCACGCAAAGTCAGTCAGTATCGGTTTCACGCAAAGGACTGATGCGACCGGCCACCGTCTTTCGTGACCCGTCGCGCAGGTGATATCCCGATCACCTACGGCACAGTATGCATCAGATGCAGTTTGCAAGGCTCCTCGAATACTCGGCCGCCAGTGTCGTCTGATTTTTTCGCGCCAAGATCGCCCTGTAGTGCGGCGCGGCGACGTCGCTGGTTCCAAGGGTGTTTGAGATAGCGCACGAACTTGACTTGAGCATGCCCTACATGTGCGCCTCAATTTGGTCCTCTTATCGCCGACCTGGGCTTCTTTTTCGATGGAAGTTTCAGGTGGCCTCGAAATAGCCCCCGCCGTTCTATCGGTTCCATCACCGCCTCTGGGCCTTCCGGGTCGAGAATCTCGTTGTCCGCAAGCCATTGCTCCAAGCCTGATATTGCCGGTGTTTGATAAGGGATAAGGGTTGGTCTGTTTCCAGGTTGATCAACCGTCCGTTTTTCCCTCAGTTCCTCGATCGCTGCAATGATCGATTTCGTGCGGCCAATCGTCCGTGTGACTTTATCGGTATCGACGCCAAGGTGTTCGGCCAGAAGATTATCGCGGAGTTGAACGAGCTTACGAGAGAGCTGATCGTCTCGTCCGGCTTCGAAGACAACATCGCACTCGTTATCGAAACGCATCGATCGATTGTTGAAGTTCGAGGAGCCCACCCGTATGGCTTTATCGTCGACGATCATCAATTTCGAATGAACGTAAATCGGCACGCCGCCAGCGGTCACCGGGTGATACATTCGAAACCGGCCGTGGGGATCGTGCGAACGCAGGGCTTCCCTCAGCCGTGCCCGCGCTGTGTCCATCGCAATTTCGCCGAGCCAGTTGTCGGCTTTGACCGGGTTGATGAGAATGACTTCCGGGCCGTCGATTTCCGAAAGCCGCCTGGCGAGAGCCTGAGCGATAATCCGTGACGCGAAATACTGGCTTTCGGCATAAATCACACGCTTGGCCGACATGATCATGTCGACGTAGAGCCGCTCAATTTCCGCGACACCTGCCTGGTTTGCATAGAGAGGAACGGTGCGCGAAATTCCGAGCGTGACCCGCCCGAATGAAATGGCGCCCTTGATGGAGGGCGATACATGTGGAAAATCAGTTGGCGCCAGTTGCTCGCCGCCTGCCGATTTCCATCTCGAGCGGCAAAGGTCGCCAAGTGCTTTGGCAGCCGGCCCCGCGCAGAAACTCGAAGCGTCATGCCAGGGCCCGTAGAGCGCCCCGTTCGGCCGCCTGCGAAGCGGATCGTTGTCCAGGTGCTTGCGCGTATCCCAGCGCCCTGCCGTGACGTCGATACCGCCACAGAAAGCGATCGCATCGTCGATGACCAGGATCTTTTGATGATGGGAACTGCCGACCGGATGGTTGCCGTCAAGAAGGACGGTAATCCGGGGATGGAGTTTCCACCGCAGGAGATAGGGAAGGTTTGACAGTTTCGTCCAGCTTGACAGGAAGCCCGGATTCCAGAGGAGAAGCCGGATCTCGAGGTTCGGGTTTTCCTCCGCTAGCCATAGTAGATAATCCCCGACGCGGCTCGGCTCTTCATACTGTTCGCCTGGACGTCCAAGGGTGATCGATGCATCGAAATCCCAACCGACGAGGAATATCGACTTTCGTGCCGATCGCATCGCAGCCCTGGCAGCGGAGAAATAGTCGTCTGCGTCGATTATGATCGCAAACTCATCGGCTCGCTCGGCCCGCCATATATTCGACGACGGTTGAAGCAATCCCGACATTGAATTTTCCTGACTCGTTTCGCCGCTCGGGGCACCATGTCACCGTCTTTCAATTATGAAACCGCGGTGGCGTCAAGACTTTCAGTTTCGTTCTCGCCTTTGCGTCCGAGCGGCTGATGGAGCTCGAGATCGGCAGCGCGACGGGTGCCGGCTACGGCGAGAAGAACACGATGCGGCGCGTCCGACGCAACGGCTACCGTGACCGGGACTGGGAAACTCGGGCTGGAACGGTCGTGCTTCGAATCCCGAAGCTGCGCAAAGGGAGGTATCTCCCGAGCTTTCTGGAGCCGCGTCGCATGGCGGAGAAGGTTCTGACGGCTCTTATCCAAGGATCTTAACGCATTCTGTCGACGGTCCCGTCAAGGCGATGGGTATGGGCGGCATCTCCAAGAGCCGGATGAGCCTCGTTCATGGGAAGAACAAGAAGCCGAGCACTGATTACGGCCAGCCGGTGCTGGACGGGCCGAAGATCATCAAGCTCTACCCGTGAGAATTTCCCAAGCAGTTGCATTCGGAATTGCGCGTGGAAGCAAACGCGGCCGAGATTTGCACGAAGCGTTTGGAAACAACGTGAAACTACACGAAAACATGCGCAACAAATGAAGTGCTTTTAGGCTTGAGAGTGGGAAGCGCGTCATACGAGGCCGCGAGGAAGGGCAGCCGCAGGAGCGTCAGCATGAGCTACCCCCGCCATTGCGTTCCGCTTGTCGGCCAGGCTCGTCACTTTCGCACTCATCGCACGACCGGCCGCGCCGCCTAGCCTGCTCCCTCACCTGCCCGGCCGCGCGAGTGACCGCGCAATATCGATGATGTCATCACGGCCTGCGGTCGGATCCTCCCGGTTCCAGGCAAGACCAAGGCCGATCTTGAAATCGAT
>NZ_SLZK01000016.1 GCF_004341105.1 Rhizobium sp. BK418
CGCGCGAGGGGGCGCTCGTCGTCAACAACCTGATCCTGACGGTTGCCTGCGGCACGGTTCTGACCGGCACGCTTTATCCGCTGGTGCTGGAAACCTTGACCGGCGACAAGATCTCGGTCGGCCCGCCCTTCTTCAACCTGACCTTCGGCCTGCTGATGGCACCGCTGCTCGTCATCGTGCCCTTCGGGCCGCTGCTCGCCTGGAAGCGCGGCGATCTGCTCGGCGCCCTGCAGCGGCTTTATGTCGTGGCCGGCCTCGCCTTCGCCGCCGCCCTGGTCTTCTTCTATATCGAACATGGCGGTCCGGTCATGGCCGTGCTCGGCCTTGCCGCCGGTCTGTTCCTGATCCTGGGCGCGGCCGCCGATCTCTGGTATCGCGCCGGCATCGGCAAGGTGAAGGCCGATATTGCCTGGCGGCGGCTGACCGGCCTGCCGCGTTCGGCCTTCGGCACGGCGCTTGCCCATGCCGGCCTTGGCATCACCGTGCTCGGCATCGTCGCCGTGACCACCTTCCAGACCGAGCATGTGATCGAGATGAAGCAGGGCCAGGCGACGGAAGCCGGCGGCTACAGCATCGTCTTTGACGGCATGCAGCCGGCGACCGGCCCGAACTATACCGAGGATCGCGGCCACTTCTCGATCCGCCGCGCCGGCGCCGAGATCGCCGATGTCTGGTCGGCCAAGCGCCTCTACACCGCAAGGCAGATGCCGACGACGGAGGCCGGCATCCTGACCTTCGGCCTCAGCCAGCTCTATGTGTCGCTCGGCGACGCCACCCATGACGGCGGCATCGTCGTGCGCATCTGGTGGAAGCCGTTCATTCTGTGCATCTGGGGCGGGGCGCTCGTCATGGCGCTCGGCGGCTTCGTGTCGCTGACCGACCGGCGCCTGCGGGTCGGGGCGCCGAGCAGGAAGGCGAAGGCAAAGACCGGCAAGCCGGCAGCACCGGCCATGGAGCCGGCGGAATGATGCGGCGGCTCCTCCTCGCCCTGACCCTGTTGATGGCGGCCGCCCCGGCCTTCGCCGTCAACCCCGACGAGATGCTCGCCGACCCCGCCCTCGAAGCCCGCGCCCGGACGCTCTCAGCCGAACTGCGCTGCATGGTCTGCCAGAACCAGTCGATCGACGATTCCAACGCCGATCTCGCCAAGGATCTGCGCCTGCTCGTGCGTGAGCGCATCACCGATGGTGACAGCGACCAGCAGGTGCTGGACTATATCGTCTCGCGCTATGGCGAATTCGTCCTGCTGAAGCCGCGCTTTAGTCTGCGCACGCTGCTCCTCTGGGGCGCGCCCGTGCTGCTGATCCTCGCGGGTGGAGCTTCCCTCGTCGTCTTTGCCCGCAAGCGAGCCGGCAAGCCGACCGGAAGCAAACTCACGGCGGAAGAGCAGGAAAGGCTTGCGAAGTTGCTCGATCCGACACTGCGACTTTGACGGAGGTCAAGGTCGCTCCATTCGGTCCGCTTTACCCTGACCCTATCAGATGTTTCCGGGAAGAAGGTGCGCGCATGCAGGCCAAGGATATTATGACGAATAACGTGGTTTCGATCGGCCCTGCGGTTGGGGTCCGTCACGCCGTCGCGATGATGATACAGAACAATGTTAGCGGACTTCCCGTGGTTGACGATGAAGGGCGGGTCTGCGGGATTGTGACTGAAGGCGACCTGCTGCTGCGTCGCGAGATCCGACTTGCCCCGCGCGCCCAGCGTGGCGCGGAGGTTACGTCCGATGTCGATCTCGATCGCTACATTCGCGGCAACGGCTGGTCAGTCAGAGATATCATGTCACGCGACGTCATCGTTGCCAGCCCGGACAGTGAGGTCTCCGACATCGCCGAGAGCCTGGAGGTTCATCGCATCAAGCGTATTCCGATCGTCGAGGCCGGACGACTGGTCGGTATCATCAGCCGGCGCGATATTCTCGCTTTGATAGCAGACGCGCCGACCCCAAGGTTGCCGCGTGAGGACGACGCGATTCTCCTGGCGGTTCGCACACGCCTGAAATACGATCTCGGCGTGACGCCGCAAAGGGTCCGCGTCTCCGTCCGGAACGGGCAGATCGTCCTCGAAGGAAGTGTGGCGACCGACTTGCAACGCCGTGCCGTGCTGGCGCTCGTCGAGAATCTCGGATCGGGAGGTTGCCTCGATCGACTGCAGCTTGCCGCAGAGTGAGATCCGGAAAGCGGTCGCAACCGGCCTAAATTCCGATTGCTGAAGTGCTGCGAACGAGGGGCTTCCGGTCACCCGCCAGCAGCCAACGCCTTCTCGAGCACGAGACCGATTCCTGCAGACAGAGCCTTATCGTCGAGCGGGCCGACATGCTTGAACAGGATGCGGCCATCTCGCCCGATGGCAAAGGTTTCCGGCACGCCGTAGACTCCCCAATCGATCGCCTCCCGGCCAGTCGGATCGACCCCGACAGCAGCGTAAGGGTTTCCGTTGTCGCGCAGGAAGACCAGCGCGTTGCTGCTGTCGTCCTTGTAATTGATGCCCATCAGCTTGATGCGCCTGTCCTTGGACAGGCGCATGAGCGCGGCATGTTCCTGCCGGCAGGGGATGCACCATGACGCGAACACGTTGACGATCGCGACCTGGCCAGAAAGGCTGCCATTTCGAAAGCCAGGAGAGTGCAGACCGGCAAGCGGCGGCAAATCGATCGCAGGGTGTGCCTGGCCGATCAGTGCGGAGGGGAGGGTGGAGGGTGAATACCCCTCGGCCGCCTCTCGATAAAGTATGCGCCCGGCGGCGCCGGCGATCGTCGCAAAGACGAGCAGCGGCACTGCAGCCAGCATATAGCGGCGCACCTAGCGTGCCTCGCGCCGCGCGCTACGCCTGATCTTCGCCACCACCTCGACCTGCCGACGATAGGCGCGGCCCTGAAACCAGGTCGTTGCGCTGATGGCAATCATGACGGTGAGTCCGACGGCATAGGCTGCCAGAACATAATGCTGATGGGTCATTTCAATTTTCCCTTTGTGCTACGGCCCGCGCGGCCAGGCGGTGATGCGACATGAGTTTCCGTCGCCAGATCTCGTTCCTGATCGAGGCTACGTGGAGGGTAAAAAAGAGTGCCGCGAAGGCCAGCCCCATAGTCAGCAGCGGACGAAGGAATTCGATGTCCAGAGCGGGGCCATTCAGCCTCAGCACGCTTGCCGGCTGATGCAACGTGTTCCACCAGTCGACCGAGAACTTGATGATCGGAATGTTGATGAAGCCGACAATGATGAGAACTGCCGTGACACGAGCGGCGCGCGTCGGCTCGTCGATCGCACGGTTGATCGCCAACAGTCCGAGATACATCAGGAAAAGTACGAACATCGAAGTCAGGCGCGCGTCCCACACCCACCAGGTTCCCCACATCGGCTTGCCCCAGATTGCGCCTGTCACGAGCGATATGAAGGTAAAGGCAGCGCCGATCGGCACAGCAGCGCGCGCGGCGACATCGGCAAGCGGATGGTGCCATACCAGTGAGCCGGTGGCATTTACGGTCATCACCACATAGCAGAACATTGCCATCCACGCCGCCGGGACGTGGACATACATGATCCTGACTGTCTCGCCCTGCTGGTAATCGCCATCCGAGACAAAACTCAGATAGAGTCCGAGCGCCAAACAGAGGATGGTGGCGATCGTAAGTCCAGGCAGGACCCGATCCGCGAGTTCCAGAAATCTGGTGGGCTGCGAAAGCCCGGTGATGATGTCTTTGATGGGTCTGACATAGGTCATGGCCTGATCTAGCGTCCAAACCCCTCGCGTTAATTGACCCGGATCAACCTGCGGCTATTGGTGCGGTCACACGTCTCTATTTTCCTCAGGGTCCGGCCTCTGACCGTCAAAGCAGCGCTCGTACCGCGGCTTATTGAAGGACCTTCTGCCAACGCTCCGGCGGAACCGACTGGTAATTGATCGCGGTCAAAGACGACCGCCGCGCCAGTGCCCAAAAGGAGGCATTCAGTCCGGAGACTCTCACCTTGATGATTGCCGCGCACGACCGATCCGCCACTTCTTCCACCGACGAGATCGCAGGTTCCCGACCGCGGTCCGGAGAAAGGAATCCGCCCGTCTCCGGTCTCGTCCGGTTGCTGCCCCTGCTGCGACCCCACCGGGGCTTGTTACTGTCGGCACTCCTCTCGCTGGCGGCTGCAGCTCTGATCTCACTTGCCCTGCCGATGGCAGTCCGCCGGATGATCGATCATGGTTTTGGCCAGTCCGACGGCGGCTTCATCAACAACTATTTCCTGATGCTTCTTGGGCTCGCAATCGCGCTCGCCCTGGCAAGCGCCTGCCGCTATTATTTTGTCACGACGCTCGGCGAGCGCATCGTCAGCGATCTCCGTGTGAAAACCTTCCGGAACGTGACTCGTCTGCCGGCGAAGTTTTTTGACGCCAACAAATCCGGCGATATCGCATCGCGGCTGACGGCGGATGCCGCGCAGATCAAGTCCGCATTGAACCTCGCCGCATCGGTGGCCCTGCGCAATTCGTTGCTGTGCCTGGGCGCGCTGGTGATGATGTTCGTTACGAGCCCGGGCCTTTCCGCCATCACGTTGGGTGCCATCCCGCTCGTCATTGCGCCGCTCGTTCTTTTCGGCCGCTCGGTTCGCAGAAAATCGCGGGCGGCGCAGGACACGCTTGCTATCGCATCCGCCTTTGCCAGCGAAATCATCGCTGGAAGCCGAACGGTGCAGGCGTTCAACGGGGAGGCTGCGGCAAGCGACAGATATGCACGAGAAGTCGAGGCCTCCTACCGCACCGCCGTCTTTGCCGCCCGCTCTCGGGCGCTGCTGACCGCCGTTGCCATTGCCCTGATTTTCGGAAGCGTCGTCGGGGTTCTTTGGATCGGCGCCCATGATCTGCTTTCCGGAACGTTGTCGGCCGGCAGCCTCAGTCAATTCCTGCTCTATTCCGTCATCGCCGCCGGCTCGCTGGGTTCGCTCTCGGAGGTCTGGGGCGAGCTGGCACAGGCAGCGGGTTCGGCCGAACGGCTTTTCGAATTGTTCGATGAAAACGCCGGCGAGAGCGAGCCGGTCCCGCGTGCTCCACTCAGCCAGCCTGCAAAAGGCGCGATCGAAATCCGCGATCTGCATTTCGCCTATCCGGGCTCTCCCGACAGGCAAGTCCTCGCCGGCCTGTCAATGAGCGTCCGGCCCGGCGAGACCGTAGCACTGGTAGGTGCTTCGGGTTCGGGCAAGAGCACGATCTTTTCGCTCCTGCTCGGCTTCTACAGGGATTATTCCGGCAACATCTCTCTCGATGGCAGCGATGTGCGGGCAACCGCAACCGCTGAGGTCCGAAGTGAAATTGCTGTCGTGCCGCAGGATGTGACCATTTTTGCAACGACCATCGCGGACAATATCAGTCTCGGACGACCAGACGCATCGCAGGATGAGATCGCGGCCGCAGCGACAACGGCAAGGGCGCACGGGTTCATTTCCGATCTGCCAGACGGCTATCACACCGTCGTCGGCGAGCGTGGTCTGACGCTCTCTGGCGGCCAGCGGCAAAGACTCGCTATCGCCCGTGCTATTCTGAAGAACGCGCCGGTTCTTTTGCTGGATGAGGCCACGGCATCGCTCGACGCAGAAAACGAAATGCTCGTGCAAAAGGGGCTCGACGAGTTGATGAGCAATCGCACAACGATCGTGATTGCGCATCGGCTGGCGACAGTGCTCAAGGCGGATCGAATTCTGGTGATCGATGGCGGAAAGGTAGTCGAGGAGGGGACACACGCCGCCCTAGTGCGCAAGGGGGGAGCATATGCCAAGCTTGCCGAACTGCAGTTCGACCTCTCGGGGGCGGTGACGCTGGAGCATGATGCCGCGTGAGGCACCTGCGGTTGCCCCGCTTGCGATCATCGTGTGATGTTTATCCAACGTTCGCGCGCGGCAAATGGTCCATGCTGAAAGCTCAGACAGGCTTCATTCTCTCCTTATTGGTTGCGTCGGATCGCAGGCTGATTGTTTGGCAATCGGAAGCATTTGGGTCAGTGTCGGGCGAACAATGCCGCCCGGCAACCCGCGCCATGTTCGCGCATGGCGCAGAGGTTGTTACTACACTTGCTGCTCTGATGCGGGCCAGTTGACAAGCACGCCTTTTGATGAGAACAAAAAGCGAACAACAAGAAGGAGATCAGCGTTCGTGATACGTTTTGCGCCCAAGGCACAACAGGATACGGCTCCGCCAATCAAAATTGCAAAGTCGAACGTCGACATAAGATCCGACGTCGAGCTGGCGGAGACTTCCATCGCTGCCGTTAAGGATGGAACCAATAAGGTGGAAATGCCATCTGCGGCAGCGCCCGGGCCTGCGGCGCCGGCCGCAAAACTTCTTGAATTCTCAGGAGATCTGCCGCCGAAAGGCAGAAGGACGAGTTCCAGGAAGCGCAAAGAGATTACGAGCTCCAAGCCGCTCGAAATCAGCAGCCTGAGCCACGGTCAAAGCGCTGGCGAATTGCTGCTCGACCTCTGACGAGAGGCTTGAATACCGGTGCCGAAGGGCGTTCTTTTCGCTTTGAATACTCTGGGTCACGCCGCTTCGGTGGACGTGACCCGCGACCAGTTTCATTGCTAATTCAGCGCCGGTTCGCCAGCGGTAATGCGCTGCTCGCCCTCATCAAACAGGTGGACGGCATCATGGAGCGGAGCGATCCGCAGCACATCGCCAGGGGCTGCTCTGATCCGCTCCCGGAAGACGCAGCTGATCGTCTGCGCGCCAAGGCGGGCGATCACCAATGTCTCGGACCCCGTCGGCTCGACAACGGCAGTCGTCACTTCGATGCCGTTGGGGTCGAGCGTGAGATGCTCGGGGCGAATACCGTAGGTGACGGCACCGGACGGGCGCCGCTCGCTGGGCAGGATGAGCCCGTCTGCCGTCTGGAAACCTTCATTCGTCATGTTTCCCTTGATGAAGTTCATGGCGGGTGAGCCGATGAAGCCGGCAACGAAGAGGTTGCTCGGACGATCGTAGAGTTCGAGCGGCGAGCCCGACTGCTCGATCAGGCCGTCCTTCATCACGACGATCTTGTCTGCCATCGTCATCGCCTCGATCTGATCGTGCGTAACATAGATCGTCGTGGTCTTCAGCCGCTGGTGCAGTTCCTTGATCTCCGTGCGCATCTGGACGCGGAGCTTGGCATCGAGGTTCGACAGCGGCTCGTCGAAGAGGAAGACGGCAGGATCTCGAACGATCGCGCGGCCCATGGCGACACGCTGCCGCTGGCCGCCTGACAGCTGTTTCGGGTAGCGTTCGAGAAGAGCCTCCAGGCCGAGGATCTTTGCGGCATTGCCGACGCGTTGATCGATCTCCGTCCTCGGCATGCGCTTTAGCCGCAGTGAGAAGCCCATATTCTTGGCGACCGTCATGTGCGGATAGAGGGCATAGTTCTGGAACACCATGGCGATATCGCGATCCTTTGGCGCCAGCTCGTTGACGATATGCGTGCCGATCTGGATATCACCCGAGCTGATGTCCTCCAGGCCCGCGATCATCCTGAGCAGGGTGGATTTGCCGCAGCCCGAGGGGCCGACGAGAACGACGAACTCGCCGTCGCGGATATCGACCGACACACCCTTGATGGCTTTGAACGCGCCATAATCCTTGCGCGCATTGTTCACTCTGACATGAGCCATTTCCGTCCTCCGCGGTCACTATCAAAGCGTGTTCAAGACGTTTCTGAGGTAGGCAAGACCGAGGCGTTCTCCCTCTTTTCGGGCTTCGAGATCCTTGCCCGGCCAGCCGTAGGCAGCATCTTCGTGCTCGATCGAAAGCGTGCCGTCGAAACCGCCGGTCCGCGCCTGGCGCAGGAATCGCTGCCAGTCGAGGAGGCCGTGGCCCGGCAGCTTGTACTGCCACCAGCCCTTGCCGTGATAGCCGACAGCCTGCTGTGCGGCCGCATCGATTGCAGTATCCTTGGCATGAAGAATGGCAATGCGATCCTTGACCGCGTCCATTGCGGCATAGGGGTCTACGCCGATGCGGATGAGGTGCGATGGGTCGAATTCGAGACCGAAGCGCCGGTCAGGAATCCGCTTGAACAGTTCCTGCCAGCCCTTCGGCGTGGTTCCGATGAAGTTGTCCTTGGGGCCCGGCCAGTTTTCGATCGCGAAGACGAGGCCGCTCGACGTCGTCCTGCCAATCAGCCGGTTGGCGAATTCGGCAAAATCATCATAGTTAGCTTCATCGTCTGCATTGTCGTCACGGCCGGGAAAAATCACGAAGATCGGCACGCCCGCTTCGGCGATCGCGTGAGCAAATTCCTCCGTGCGGGCACGAAGCTCGCGGCGCTTGGCTCTGTCGGCATCGAGCTGATTGCCGAAATAGGTGATCGAGGAGACGAAGAGGTCACGGTCGCGGGCAAGTGCGACGGCGGCCCGCACTCTGTCTGGCGTCTTGATGTGGCCGGCGAGATCGATTTCGATCGCGTCGAAACCGGACGAGGCCGCAAAATCCACCACTTCCTCAAGCGGCCGGTCGTTGAATGTCGACGTATAAAAGCCAATCCTCATCAAAATCCTCCCAGTGGCCTTGCGGGCAGTTTCAATTGTTCAGGCGATCCATGAATTTGAGGGGCGAACGGGTGCGTTGAACGGCGTCAGCCGAGGCGAGCATCAGGGCGGCCGCCATCGGCATCGCTGCTGCTCCGAGCGCCGATGCGTCCTCGCCGATCGAGGCGCGATGCAGCGTGGGCAAAGTGGTGTCTTCGGCCGTCAGGTGTTCGTGAACGTAGCGCAGCAACTCGTCGATCATGCGGATCGGCAGCCGGCCGCCGATGATGATGGCGTCAGGATCGACGATCATGCCGATATGCTTGACCGCGACGGCCAGATGCGCGCTCATGTCCTTCAGCCACTTCGAGACGAGCGCCCTGCCATGTGCGTCGAGTGAAAGCAGGTCCTGGGGCACGCTTGCCCGGATGCCGTGTTCGGCCAGGAATTTATAGAGAAAGAGGAGCGTCACCATTTCGCCGAGAAGGTCGACCTTCTGCGCCGCCTTATCGCGGCCGTTGGCAATCGGCAGCCAGCCGATTTCGCCGCTGAGCGCCATGGCGCCGCGATGGCCATTGCCGTCGAGCACGAGGCCGCCGCCCAGACAGGCGTTGATCGCGATATAGAAGAAGCTGCGGCTTTCGGCCCCGAGCCCATAGTCAAGCTCGGCAAGGGCTGCGGCATTTGTCTCGTTTTCGATGAAGACCGGATGCTGCGTCAGGTTTTCAAGCGCAGCCCGCACGTCGAATTCCATCCATTCCGAATAGTCGTCGGGCATGCCGAGAAAGGTGATTTCGCCAAGCCAGTCCGGCATGGCGAGCCCTATACCAGCCAGATGCGCATCATCGATCAGGCGGCTCCGCTGGAAATGCGAGATAGCGTCCGCCGTCAGCTGCATGAATTCCGCCGGCCGGACGTGGCGCTTTTCGTGGTGCACACGAGCCCGGATATTACCGACGGCATCGACGGCGACGATTGTCAGATGATCGCGATCGATGTTGATGCCGATCGCGAAAAACGCATCGGGGTTGATCTCGAGTTCGATTGCCGGCTGGCCCCTCAGCCCATGCCGGCGGCGGGCCTCGATGATCAGGCCCTCGTCGAGCAAACGGTCGACGATCCGGGCGATCGCCGGCTTTGTAAAACCTGTCTGCCGGGCGATCTCGGCGCGCGAAATCGGAGCCTGTCGATGGATGCAGCGAAGGACGACCGCTCTGTTGTGCTCGCCCGCATCCTCGACATTGGCCCCCGTCAGGTCAGGAGACAGTCTGGCGCCGGTCATCTGGTTCATGGGTTGGGATCCTCTGTCAGCCACTCACGCAAGCAGGCTCTATCCCTTCACCGCGCCGCTGGTCATGGCGCCGAGGATCAGCCGCTGGAGCGACAGGAATGCCACGATCGCCGGCACGACGGAGATCAGGCAGGCGGCCGCAAGCAGCTGAATGGACGAGTCGGTCTGCATGCCACGGAAGTTAAAGATCCCGACGCCGATCGGCATCAGATTGTTTTGAGTGAGCAGAAGAAAAGGCACGAGGAATTGCGACCAGCCCGCAATCACGGTGATGATGAAGACGGAAGCGATACCAGGCGCCGAAAGCGGCAGGACGATCCGCCAGAAGACCGAAAATCGGTTGCATCCATCGATCATCGCCGCCTCGTCGAGACTGCGCGGAATGCCGTCAATCGTGCTTTTCAAAAGCCAGGTCGCGAGCGGCACGCCGAGGGCGATGTAGACCATCGTCACTGCGAAATGCGTATCGAGCAGGCCGAGACGGTTCATGTAGCGGTAAAGCGGTACCATAATGACGAGTGGCGAGATCATCTGGAACAGGAGGAGCCCCATCATCGACAGCCCCTTGCCGCGGAACTGGTAGCGGGAAAATGCGTAAGCTGCGGGCAACGCAACGATCAGAACGCCAAAACCGCTAAGTGCTGCGAGCTTCAGGCCGTTCCAGAGATAGATCGGGAAGTAGCTGTTGTTGAGCACGGTAATGAAATTGTCGATGGTCGGATTTTTAGGGATGTAGCGCGCCACACCCCGATAGATCTCGCGTCTGTCTCGCAAGGCCATCGACAGGAGGTAGCTGAGGGGGCCGGCGAAGAAGATGAACATCGCCAGCATGAAGAGGTAGCTTAAGAAATCACCGAAGCGCGTGCCGGTACGTCTGCTCATTGCTCTTCCTCCTTCGGCAGGAACGATGCGTAAACGAAGGCAAGCCCGAGGCTGATGATCAGCATCAGCACGGAGAGCACGCTACCGCCGGAAAGGTCGTAATTGCGGAAGACGATATTGAACACATAAAGCGAGATCACCTCGGTCGCGCGTCCGGGGCCGCCCCCTGTCAGTGTGATGATCGCGTCGAATGTGTTGAGCGTCATGATCGTGATGAGGATCATGTTGACGAGCATGGCCGCGCGCAGCTGGGGCAGCGTGATGAAGAAGAATTGTTGCGGGCCTGTTGCGCCATCGACGTCGGCCGCTTCGTAGAGCGAGGGGTCGATCGCTTTGAGGGCGGCATACATGACAACCATCGAGAAGGCCGTGCCACGCCAGATGTTGGAGATCAGCGCAGACCATGGGGCGATCGCCGGATCGGAAAGCCAGGCGACGGTTGGCAGGTGCATGAGCCGCAGGATGCTGTTCAGCGCCCCATAGGGGGCTTCGGAAAACAGCATCTGCCAGATGATGCCGCCGGCAATGCCAGGGACCACCCAGGCGACGAGTGCCGTGGTGCGCAGGATCGTGGTGCCGAAGAGGCCGCGTTTCTCGCCTCTGATGACGACGACGGCAACGGCGAGACCGAATATCTGCTGGCCGATGACGCTGCCGCCGACGAAGATGAGGGTCGCCCATAAGATGTCAGGCAACTGCGGCGAACTCAGCGCGTTCGAAATCGTGCCGAGCGTGTAGACCGGATTGTCGCCGATCAGCGTCGCATTGGTGAACGACAGGCGAAACACGTCGATGACAGGGTAGAGATAGAAGATGCCGATGACGATGATCACCGGCATGATCCAGGGCAAGGGTGCCCCGGCAAAACGGCGCATGAACGATCTGCTGTGAGGCGGGCTGGCAGCCTCGATGGCAATGGGGCTCATAGGGCTTCTCTGTCCGGGTTTGACATGACCGGCGACGCCCGTCATGGGCGCCGCCGCGATCTCAATCGTTAGAGACGCTTGTAAGCCTCCATCGTCGCGTTGAACGCAGCGTCCAGAGCCTCTTCCGGCTTCTTGGTGCCGGACAGCACGTCGCCCATCATGATCTGTATCTGGTTGGAGATTTCCGGATAGATCGGGGCGCCCGGACGGGCCTGACCGTTGACGAGAGCGCCGGCAAAGGTCTTGTTGGCGTCGGTTGCGAAGACATCGTACTTGTCAAAGAGCGACTTGCGCGTCGGCAGCTGCTGTTGAAGCGCATTGGCCGGTCCCATATAGACCTCGCGGGCAAGATTGGCGCACATCTCCACCTTGTCCTTGTCCTTGCTGAAGGAGGCGATCGTCCAGCCGCCGGTACCCGTGGAGCGCTGATCGGCGGTCGGGCCGGGGATCGGCGAGAAGGTCCATTTGGCAAATTCGTCCTCATCGAGCGTGACCTTCAGCTGGGCATATTGCCAGTTGCCGCCGATGAAGAGCGCCGTGGTTCCGGCTGCAGCGGCAGCATTGAGGTCGTCATAGTTGCCGATGGTCGTCACGCGCTTCGGTGCTGCTCCGGAATCGACGAGGTCCTTGTAGTAGTTAAGGGCTTTCAGGAATTTCTCCTTGTTTTCGCCCTCACCGAAGACTGGTTTACCGGAATCGTCGACGAGCTTGCCGCCGAGCGCCCAGTAGTTCGCCAACCAGTCGAAAGTGGATCCCTCGTATCGACCGGCATTGAAGAGGATGCCTTCCATGCCCTGCTCGACGGAAGAAAGTCCGGCCTTTTTCAGATCATCCCAGGTCTGCGGTGCATCGGCGACGATCGACTTGTTGCGGTAGAGCACACGAAGGTCCGTATCCCACCACCACGCGCGGATCGTCTGATCCTTGTCGGTAATGCCGTTGCGGATGAAGGGAAAGAGGTCGGCGACTTCCTCCTTCGAGAAATAGGGCGTGAAGTCGGCAAGCACATGATTGACCATGAACTGCGAGAGCACGAAGGAGTCGACCGCGGCGCAGTCAGGGGCATTGCCGGCCTTGGCCTGTTCCAGCATCTTGGCCTGTTCGGTGCCGATGTCAGCCGACATGAACTGCATCTGCAGCTTCCAGTCGGGATGCTTCTTGATGAAGTCGACAAAGAGCTTCTGATAACCGTCTGCGATTGCCGGATCGGCATTGTTGGGGCTGTCGTTGGTGAGCCGAACGACGAGGGTTTTCGGCGCATCGGCGGCGCCGATCCGGTCTTTGGTCGCAAGCTCCTGGGCAAATGCGGCAGGCACTGAAAATAACATTGTGCTCAGCGCTAGTGCGCTGATGAACGCTCTCTTCATGATGGGTCTCCTCCCCATTTTAAACGGATACAGCCTGGTGGTCGGTTGACCTCTCCTCATTTCCATGCTGCATTAGTTAGATTAAGTTACTTTGATTTGATGTCAAGCCGCAGCTTGGGAGGATTGAGATGCTGGCGACATTCAACACAAGCTAGCGGACCGCAGCCCCACTTCCCAATCACTGAAAAATCGAGCCATTGCGGCCATCCGCAATGGAGCGATGAGTTTTTGCCTCGGCTACGAGAGGATAGCCGAACCTGACATCTATGGAGGATCAGATGCGCTTACTCATTCTCGGCACTGGCGGAATGGCCAACCAGCATGCTGCAAATTTCAAGGCGATCGAAGGCGTCAGCGTGGTGGGCGGGGTCGATGTCGTGCCCGAGCGGCTGGCGGCCTTTTGTTCGGAACACGGTATTCCCAATCACTTCAGCTCCTTGGAGGAGGCGCTGGCCTGGGGCGAATTTGACGCCGTTGCCAATGTCACACCCGACCGCATTCATCACCCGACGACGCTTCAGGCGATTGCGGCGGGCAAGCATGTCTTCTGTGAAAAGCCACTGGCGACCGATGCCATCAAGGCGATGGAAATGACCGATGCCATCGAGAAAGCGGGTAAGGTCGGCATGGTCAATTTCACCTATCGCAATTCGCCTGCCCTGCAGAAGGGCCGGCAGATGGTGCTTGCCGGCGAGATCGGCGAGGTGCGGCACATTGAGGCGTCGCATCTGCAGAGCTGGCTCGTTGGCCGCCATTGGGGCGACTGGAAAACCGAGAGCAAATGGCTGTGGCGCCTCAGCAAGAAGCATGGATCGAACGGCGCGCTCGGTGATATCGGCATCCATATCGTCGATTTCGCGTCCTACGGTTCGGGGCTCGACGTCGCCCACGTCTTCGCGCGGTTGAAAACCTTCAACAAGGCGCCGGACCACAAGATCGGCGAATATGATCTCGATGCGAATGACAGCTTCACCATGAACGTCGATTTCACGACCGGCGCGATCGGCACCATTCAGGCGACGCGAACAGCTGCCGGCCAGATGGACCAGCTGCGTCTCCGGGTCTATGGCGAGACGGGTTCGATCGAGATGATCTATGACACTGGAAAGTCGACCCTTCGGGCCTGCCTCGGCGAAGACGTCCACACGGCAACATGGCGCGACATCCCCTTCGATCCGGTGGAGACGAACTACCAGCGCTTCGTGCAGGCCGTCCGGGCGGGCAAGACGCAGGAACCATCGTTCCGCAGGGCAGCGAATATCCAGAAGGTCCTCGACAAGGCGCTCGCATCGGATATCAGTCATATGGACGAGGCGCTTGCCTGAGCGAAGGCTGCGGCGTCAGGCCGAAACCGGCGGCAGCAGGGTGTTGAGGAAGGGCAGCAGTGCCGCCCCCAGCGCCACCCCGCCGCCGCTGAAGCTTGCCGGCTTCATCGGCGAAATCCAGGGCGTCAGGAAGGGGCGCTTCGAGGTGTCGCGGCGTTCGACGGAGAGCTGGTGGATCAGCGCTTCAATGACGCTTCGCGGCAGGTCGCCGCCGATCATGATGACTCCCGGCGCAACGAAGCCGGCCATCGCAATGATTGGATCAAGCAGGTGGCTTGCGGCATCACGGATCCACTGCGTCAATTGCGGGGAAGAGAGTTCTTCGCCCGCCATCAGCCGTCTGAACTCGTTATCGCTGACCAGCGCACGCAAAGCGCCGAAGCCGACAACGGTGTTCAATTGGACATTGTCGGGGCCTGTCAGCATCTCGCCGATGCTGCCTGCGCGACCGTGAACGCCCGAATAGGGAATTCCGCGAATGAGGAAACCGGCCTGTACGTCCTCGTCGATGATGATCATCGACAGTCCGCCTTCGGGAGCCGGCGTGCCGATGGTTCGTTCGGCAAGCAGGCTTACGGTGCACTCATTCTCCACATGACAAGGGGAAAGCCTCGATGCTGCGTTGAGCTCATCGCTTTCTTCTGCGCTCCAGTCGTTTGACCCGATCCCCAGGCCGATGATCGGCAGGCCGTCGTGCCGGCTGATCATGTTCTGGGTGGCCGAAAGGACGGACGTCACGCGCGTTGTCGGGACGAGGGGAAAATACTCGCGGTCATGAACCTGGCCGCTGAGGTCGATCAGAACGGCTTCGCCGCGATTTTGGCGGACCCTGACGCCGATCGAGAACGCGCCATCGGGCCGCAATGCAAATTCGGTGGCGGTTGCGCCGCTGCCTGCGCCGTTGCGGCGGTGCGACGTCACCAGGCCCTCGTCGCTCAGGCGGCGCAGAATATTGGTGATGCCCGGACCGGTGAGCCCGGAGTGCTGGCCAAGTTCCATGCGGGTCAACGGGCCGTGTCGACGGATCGCCTCCAGGATGACGCGGATATTTCTGTCGGCGATTTCTCCTGACCGCAGACCGATTGTTTTACCGCGTGCAACGGCCGTTTCTTCTGGCTGACGCCGCCGCGGCCCGGATCGAAGATACCGCATAACCGTCTTCCCTAAGCACCTGATTGCTTGTGTATCACCGGCAAAAGTCTCGCAACTTATTTCTTGCACGCTTGACTGCAAAACAAAGTTACTTAATCTAAGAAAAACCACGTGCCCGGTTGGAGGAGGAGGCGGGGACGCGGGGCTGCGGCCTATTGCCCGCCTTTCTCCCCGCCCGTCAGTTTGCTCGTTTCCGACAGGACCCGCCATGTCTCTCACCATTGCCCAACGTCTCGATCGTCTAAAGGTCCGTACGGCCGAACTCGCCCACTGGCGCGACAGGCAAAGCGTCCTGATCGACGGCTGGACCTTTGACGGTAAGCCGATCGCTCATCATCAGGACTGGCCGCACCGCAAGGGGACGGTGCATTTCGCGGCATCGGTGACCGTACCGCGCGACTGGCCGATCGATGAGGTTCGCCTGCGGCTCGATCTCGGTGGCGAGAGCCTGATCACGTTGCATTATTCCGGCGGCCAGGTAGAGACGTTCGGGCTCGATCCCTACCATCAGGAGTTCCCAATCAAAGACCGGGAATTCTCTATCAGCACAGAGAGCGTCGCACGCTTTCCGTTTGGAGAGCCGAACCGGGCACCGCGACTCAACGAGGCGCGGCTGATCCGGCTGGATGAGCCGGTCCACAAACTGCACCTCCTGTTGCGGCAGATCGGCGAGGCCGCTGCCGTACTCGAAAGCCATGAGGTCGTGCCGCATCTGATCGACGCGGCCGAACGGGCGCTGCGCAGCCTCGACTGGCCATCGGATACGTCAGCCTATATTTCGCGCACATCCGGCGCGGTGATGCAGCAAAAGATCTGGGAGTTGCCGGAACTCCAGGTAAATCCGGCCGGCCTTACCGAGGTACAGAGCGCTTCGGCAGGTGCTGCCCATGATGGACTGGTCGCACGACTGAAGGAACTCCAGGAACGCTTTCCGCCGAATGGGCAGTTGCTGCTCACCGGCCACGCCCATATCGACCTCGCCTGGCTATGGCCTTACGGCGAGACGCGCCGGAAGATGCGGCGCACCTTCAATACTGCGCTTTCGCTGATGGAGCGGTCGGACGACTTCCGCTTCAATCAGTCGACGGCCCATTATTATGCGCAGATGGAAGAGGATGATCCCGAGCTTCTCGAGCGGATCAAGAAGAAGGTCGCCGAAGGCAAATGGGAAACCGTCGGCGGCATGTGGGTCGAACCCGACACCAACATGCCGACGGGCGAGAGCCTCGCGCGGCAGGTCCTTTACGGGCAGCGCTATTTCGAGAAAAACTTCGGCTTGCGCCATACGGTCTGCTGGCTGCCGGATTGCTTCGGCTTCTCGGGTGCCTTGCCGCAGATTTTAAAGCTCGGCGGGATCGACAGCTTCTTCACCATCAAGGTGAACTGGAGCGAGACCAATCATATCCCATCCGATCTTTTTTGGTGGAAGGGGCTCGATGAAAGCAAGGTTCTGACCCATACCTTCGACAATCCCATGCACGGCTATAATGGTTTCGTGCAGCCGGATTGCTTCGTGCCGACGTGGAAGAATTTCCGCGGCAAGACGCAGCACGACACCTCGCTGCTGGCCGTCGGCTATGGCGACGGCGGCGGTGGCGTGACACCGGAGATGGTCGAACGCGAAGTGCAATTGCGCGACTTTCCGGCCATCCCCAGGGCGCGTTGGGGCACGGTGAAGGGATTTTACGAAAAAGCCCATCGCACGGCGACAGAAAAGGAGCTTCCGGTCTGGGATGGAGAAATCTATCTTGAACTGCACCGCGCGACGCTGACGTCGCAAAGCGGCGTCAAGCGCAAGCACCGGCAGGCCGAGCGGGCGCTTATAACGGCGGAGACGATTGCTTCGCTTGCCCATTTGCTGGGTGGCAGCAAACCACAAAGCCTGGAAGCGGATTGGCGCGTCGTCCTGAAGAACGAGTTTCACGATATCCTGCCGGGCTCGAGCATCCGCGAAGTTTATATCGATGCCGAGCGAGAACTCGACGGCGTCATAGGCAATGCCAGGGCTGAACAGGCCAGGGTTCTGAAGACGCTATCCACTCATCTTCCGGCGGGTGGCGTGGCCGATGCGCTGGTCGTCGTCAACCCGTCGCTCGCGCCGCGGCCACTCACCGCGAAGCTTTCCGATGGCACGGTCCTGTCGTCTGCCGATCCCGTGGCACCTCTTTCCGTGGCTGTTTTCGACCGCAAGGCGTTGAAGCCCGCCGGACTCCTGAAAGCCGATACCCACAGTCTCGAAAACGAGCATCTGTCGGTCGTCATTGGCAAGGATGGCGCCGTTTCGAGCCTTGTTCACAAAGCAACGGGTAGGGAGGCCATCGAGGGTTCGGCAAATCAGCTCTGGGTCTATCCTGCCGATAAGCCGCGCAACTGGGATGCCTGGGACGTCGATGCCGACTATGCCGAAAAAGCTGTCCGTCTTGAGGCGCCGCAGAGCATTACGCTCGTCGAACAGGGGCCGCATCGTGCCGCGATCCGCGTCGTCCATCGATACCGGGACTCGACGGTTACCCAGCTTTACGTGCTGTGCGCCAATGCGCGCCGGCTCGATATCGAAACCACGATCGATTGGCATGATCGGCGGACCCTCCTGAGAACCCTGAACCCGGTGGCCGTGCGGTCTCGCATCGCCACCTTCGAATGCGCCTTCGGTATCGTCGAGCGCCAGACGCACACCAACACGTCGTGGGAACAGGCGATGTTCGAGGCTGCCGCACATCGATTCGTCGATCTCAGCGAGCCGGGCTTTGGCGTTGCTCTGCTCAACAATGCCAAATACGGACACAGCGCTCGGGGCAATGTCATCGGCATGAGCCTCGTGCGCTCGCCAATCTATCCCGATCCGCTCGCCGACGAAGGGGAGCAGAACTTCACCTATGCGCTGATGCCGCATGAAGGTGCCTGGCATGAAGGAGATGTCCTGCAGGAAGCGATTGATCTCAATCAGCCGCTGGTCACCGTCGAGGCGACTGGGCTTTCGGCGGGCACATTATCGCCCCTCGGTGTGCAGGGCATACCGGTTGCCATTTCGGGGCTGAAACCGGCAGAGGAGGGCGAAGGCCTTATCCTGCGGCTTTACGAGCCTGCGGGCCGGCGCGGTCGTCTTTCAATCGCCTTGCCCTCGGGGTGGCAGGCTTCAGGACCTCTGAACATCCTAGAAGAGCCGATCGAACGTGCGGGACCTGCCGACATCATGCCCTTTGAAATTCGGACTTGGCGGCTGCAGCAAAACTAGCCGCAACCATCTTTGGGACTTGTCATTACGCGTTTCGAACCCATTGTCGATCGCTCGTGAGGAGCGATCGCGGCGTGTGTGAATGTCTCAATCGAACCCGGAACGAGCCACGGTCGGCGAGATGACCATTGGATGAGGCGTTCGTGGCGAGATTTCAACATGTCGCAGTAGCCCAGTCCGCATCGGGCACTATCTTCGGTTTGTCCTTTCACCCAGACCTGAGGAAACGATCATGACGGAATCCGTGAAGTCTGTACCGGCGCCCCGCGATCAACACCTGCGCGACATGGCCAATTGCATCCGGTTTCTCTCGATGGACGCCGTCGAGAAGGCCAAGAGCGGGCATCCGGGCATGCCGATGGGCATGGCCGACATTGCTGTCGTGCTCTTTTCCGAATTTCTGAAATTCGATGCCGAAGATCCCTACTGGTTCGACCGGGACCGTTTCCTGATCTCCAACGGTCATGGCTCGATGCTGCTCTACAGCCTGCTCTATCTGACCGGCTATCGGGACATGACGATCGACGAAATCAAGAATTTTCGCCAGATCGGCAGCAGAACGGCGGGGCACCCGGAATATCACCATGCTACGGGGATCGAAACGACCACGGGTCCGCTCGGACAGGGCATTGCCAATTCGGTCGGCTTCGCACTTGCCGAGCGCATCATGAACGCCAGGTTCGGTGACGATCTATCCAACCACTATACCTACGTGTTCCTCGGCGACGGATGCCTGATGGAAGGCATCAGCCAGGAGGCCATATCGCTGGCCGGCCATCTGAAGCTCGGCAAGCTGATCGCGTTCTGGGACAATAACTCGATATCGATCGACGGCGCGACGAGCCTGGCGGAATCCGACGATCAGCCGGCGCGGTTTCGTGCGTCGAACTGGCATGTTCAGGAAATCGACGGCCACGATACCGACGCCATCCGCAATGCGATCGTCGAAGCCCAACGGGTCACCGATCGCCCGTCCATGATCGCGTGCAAGACCATCATCGGCTTCGGCTTTCCGACCCGCGCCGGCACGCAGAAGGCCCATAGCGACGCCCCCGGCGAAGAGGAGATTGCCGGCGCCCGCAAGATACTCGGCTGGAATGCGCCACCTTTCGAGATTCCGTCCAACCTGTTGGAAGACTGGAGAAAGATTGGCGCGAAGGGACGCAATGCCCGAATGGCCTGGGCGGTCCGGGTCCAGACGGCGAAGGCTGACATTCGCGCTGATTTCGAACGCCGCATGAAGGGTGAACTGCCCTCGGACTGGACGAAGGCGATCGAGGCGGCAAAAGAAGAGCTTCTCTCTGCTGAAAAGGACCTTGCGACCAGGCAGGCGAGCGGGATTGTGCTCAACCATCTCGCAGAAGCGCTCCCTGAGCTCATCGGCGGATCGGCAGACCTGACGCCTTCCAACAATACGAAGGCCAAATCCATGATCGAGATCGCGCCTGGCCAATATAATGGCTCCTACATTCACTATGGCGTGCGTGAGCATGGCATGGCTGCAGCCATCAACGGGATCGCTCTTCATGGCGGGCTGATCCCCTATGGCGGCACCTTCCTGACCTTCTCCGATTATGCGCGCCCCTCCATTCGACTGGCGGCGATGATGGAGGTGCGGTCGATCTTCGTGATGACGCATGACTCGATCGGCCTCGGCGAGGACGGCCCGACACATCAGCCGGTCGAACATCTGACGGCGCTGCGCGCCATTCCGGGCCTTGCCGTATTCCGCCCGGGAGATCCGATCGAGACGGCGGAATGCTGGCAGGCCATTCTCGACGCCCCGCGGCGGGCTGCGCTGATTGCGCTGTCCCGCCAGCCCATGCCGCTTCTGAGAAAGGAGCCGGGCTCCGAAAACCTGTCGGCAAAAGGCGGATATGTTCTCCTTGAAGCTGCGGGCGGCGAGCGTCAGCTGACGATCATGTCGACCGGGTCGGAATTGCACCTCGCCGCTGAGGCAAGAGCCAGGCTCCAGGCGGAAGGCATTCCAACTGCAGTTGTCTCCATCCCCTGCCGACTGCTGTTCGAGGCGCAGACGCCCGACTATAAGCGCGCGGTTCTCGGGCAGGGAACGGCGCGTGTCGCGGTGGAAGCGGCCGTCCGGGACAGTTGGGACCGATATCTCGGGCTCGACGGCAGGTTCGTCGGAATGCACAGCTTCGGCGCGTCGGGCAAAATCGGCGACGTCTACGAGAAGTTCGGCATCACCACCGATGCGGTGACGAGCGCAGCAAAAGATGCGCTCCGCTCTCTGCTTCGATGAGTGGTTGGCGATCCGCGTCCTGAAAGCAGCGTCCCGATGCTGTTTGTAAAGGCGCTCGGCCATCGGCGAGGGACGTGTCAGGCCGCCGTCATCGGCACGTTCTTCAGCAGTGGCCGAACCAATTCGCATTTCGACGGATTTGCGCGTGCCATGGACCCTCTGGGCTTTTCAGTCGAGAAAGTTTTGAGCGAAATTGCTCGCCCAGCCTTCCTTAAGGCCGATCGGCTAGCGATGCATCGCTTATGGTCGCAGCCGCCTCGCACACAGACTGGATCAATGCGGCGGCTCGAAAACCGTCATCCATGCCCTATACTTTGATCCACTTCTTCCGACAGGGTCATCGGGCGTAATAATCCTCGTGCCGATCCTTACGCGTTTCAGTTCCCGACTTTATGGAGGTTCTTGTGTCCGTCTCAGATGATCAGATACTCACATTGCAAGTTGCAAACATGAGACCGCAGGATGCGGGAACAAGCATTGCGCGCCTATCTTCGAGCGCGATGAGCAAGCTTGGTATTCGAGAGGGTGACCTCATCGAACTTATCGGCAAGCGCCATACGGCTGCGGTCGCGATGCGTCCCTATCCCGATGACGAGGGATTGAACATTGTGCGCCTCGATGGCCTGCAACGCGTAAATGCCGGAGTGACGAGCGGAGACCACATCGAAATCCGCAAAGCCGAGGCGCGTCCGGCGACGAAGGTGGTTCTGGCGCCGGCGCAGAAGAATTTGGTGCTACAGGGATCAGGTGAGGCTCTGCAGCGAACTTTCCTCCAGATGCCGATGGTTGCGGGAGACGTCGTTTCGACATCGGTGCAGCAACGAATAAGGGATCCACGGTTCAATCTTCCGGCTTACGGTCTTCAGGAAATCAGGCTCGTTGTCGTCTCGACGCAGCCTCGTGGCATCGTCCAGATGACAGAGCAGACCACAGTCGAGCTGCGTCCGCAGTTCGAGGAGCCGAAGGAGGCACGCCGCGCGGACGTCACCTACGATGATATTGGCGGTCTAGGCTCGTCCGTCGAACAGGTCCGCGAGATGGTGGAACTGCCCTTGCGCCATCCGGAGCTCTTTCAGCGCCTCGGCATCGACCCGCCGAAGGGCGTATTGCTCTACGGGCCTCCGGGAACCGGCAAGACCCTTCTTGCCCGGGCCGTCGCCAACGAGACGGAGGCCAATTTCTACCATATCGCCGGACCCGAAATCATGGGCAGCCGATACGGCGAGTCCGAGGAACGGCTGAGGCAGGTCTTCCAGGAAGCCTCGCAGAACGCTCCTTCCATAATCTTCATCGACGAGATCGACTCCATCGCGCCGAAGCGTGAACAGGTCACTGGCGAGGTCGAGCGACGTATCGTTGCCCAACTCCTGACTTTGATGGATGGGCTGGAGCCCCGGCAGAATATTGTCGTTATCGGTGCGACCAACAGGCGCGACGCGATCGATGAGGCGCTGCGGCGTCCGGGACGCTTTGATCGCGAGATTGTCATCGGCGTTCCAGACCAGAACGGGCGGCGCGAAGTCCTGGCCATCCACACCCGTGGCATGCCGCTTGCGGAAGATACCGATCTCGACGAAATCGCCAGAACGACCTACGGTTTCGTCGGCGCGGATCTGGGGGCACTCGTTCGCGAAGCAGCGATGGATGCGTTGCGACGTGTGCTGCCGGACATCAATCTTCGGGAAGGTATTCCGAGTGAGGTTCTGGAGAAGCTGACGGTTTCGCAGGATGACTTCCTGTCGGCGATGAAGCGTATTCAACCATCGGCTCTGCGTGAGATCATGATCCAGGCACCCAACGTGCGCTGGGAGGACGTCGGCGGACTGGACGAAGCACAGATGAAGCTGAAGGAGGGTGTGGAGCTGCCGCTGCGCGCACCGCAGTCCTTCAAGCGGATGGGCATTCGCCCCGCCAAGGGCTTCCTGCTCTTCGGGCCTCCGGGAACCGGCAAGACGCTGCTCGCAAAAGCCGTGGCGCGCGAGGCTGAAGCCAATTTCGTGGCGACGAAGTCATCCGACCTTCTGTCGAAATGGTATGGCGAATCCGAACAGCAGGTTTCGCGGCTGTTCGAGCGCGCCAGGCAGGTCGCCCCGACGGTTATCTTTATCGATGAGATCGACTCGCTTGCTCCGGCCCGTGGCGGAGGCTTGGGTGAGCCGGCGGTAACCGAACGCGTGGTCAACACGCTTCTGGCAGAGATGGATGGTCTGGAGGACATGCAGGGCGTCGTTGTCATGGCGGCGACCAACCGGCCAAATCTTCTCGATCCCGCGCTTCTGAGACCGGGCCGTTTTGACGAACTGGTCTACGTTCCGGTCCCTGATGCCAAAGCGCGGCGGAAAATCCTCGGTATCCATACGAAGAAGATGCCATTGGCTGACAATGTCGATTTGGATGAACTCGCCGAACAGACCGTGCGCTTTACCGGGGCCGACCTTGAGGACTTGACGCGTCGCGCTGGACTCATCGCGCTGCGAACTTCGCTCGACGCTTCCACCGTGACCAAAGAGGATTTCTCCAAGGCGCTCCAGGAAGTCCGCCCGTCCGTCACCCCGGAAATGGAGCAGGAATACGAGGAGATGCTGCGGACGTTGCGGCAAGAAAGCCCGCAGCGACGGCAAATCGGTTTTACCCCACTGCGGCAGGCTGCGGAGTAAAGACGATGGAGGCGGCCAAACCTCGGTTTTTATTTCCTGAAGGATGACGAACCCCGTCCACGGCAACCCCGTCCGGTCCTGGAACCCCGTCCATCAACGGCAGATTCTGGACGGGGTTCACAGAGGTGGAGGGTGTATGGACGGGGTAACCCCATCCGGCTTAGGCGGTTGATTCGAAATGATTATCGTCTGCTGGAGGGGGTGGACGGGGTTGTTTGCTGAAAGGTGTCGGAAACGAGTTATGCGGCTTGTAAACGGCGAAATACAGGGTGTTTCCGGAGACTCTTGGGAAATGCGTTTTAACCCCGTCCACCACCTCCGCGCATCGTCGCCTCCAATCTCTTGGTCTGACGCGCAACCCGGTCGAGCGGACCAAGGAAGCCAGCTGTAGGCCCGGCAGCGGCTTAACTGCGAGCTTTCTCACGCCCACGCGATCAAGTCGCGTATTGACCACTCCTTGGTGCCAGGCATTCTGGCCGGGCTGTTTCACTCAGGAAATAACGAACTTGTCTGACGAATTTTCCGGGGTCGATAATGCTGCCCGGAATCGAGTATCGGCCTCGTCTACCAGCATTTGGCACACGTGTGCATTTTCTTCGCTTCTGTCATTCCGATGTTACGCGCCGGAGTTAGCAAGTCTCAGAACTCATCTGCGGCGCGGCCTCGAGAACGAAGGGAGACAGGTATGAATAGGCGCGAATTTCTGATCACCTCATCGGCGGCCGCGGGTCTTCTTGCCCTTCCGCGTTTCGCCTCGGCCGCCGCAGGCACGATCGATCTCTACAGCGGCTCGGATTCCAATATCATCGACCTCTGGAATAACATCATCCGTCCGGCTTTCGAAAAAGCGCATCCGGAAGTCGCGCTGAAGGTGACCGATGGCGGCGACAATAACGGATTGCGCGCCATCGCCGATCGCGCTCTCGCCGCGCTGAAGACCAAGACCGATCCGCAGGCAGATCTCTTCGAATCCTTCGATCCGCGCCTTCCGGCCGGCGGTATCGATGCGGGTCTCTGGGTAAAATTCTCCGCGGAGAACGTTCCTGGCTTCGACCGCGTCAACCCCCTCGCTATCGACACGCCCTACGCGCTGCCTTATCGCGGCTCGCAGGTTCTGCTTGCCTGCGACAAGACCAAGCTCGACCCGAAGGACGCTCCTAAGACCTGGGAACAGCTGACGGCCTGGATCAAGGCCAATCCCGGCCAGTTCATCTACAACCGCCCGGACAAGGGCGGTTCGGGCGGAAATTTCGTTCGCCGTGCGATCCACGAAGCCAATGGCCGCGATCCGAAGAAGTTCAAGATCGACAATTTCAGCGCCGACTTTGCCGAACAGTCGCTGACGCCGGCCTGGAAGATCCTCAATGATCTCGCGCCGTCACTCTATCAGAAGGGCGCCTATACCGCCGGCAACACGCAGTCGATCCAGCTTCTCGCTCAGGGCGTCGTTACCATGGCCCCGGTCTGGTCCGATCAGGTCCTGCAGGCGATCTCGCAGGGCGTTCTGCCCGAGACGACCGGCCTCGTGCAGCTCTCCGATCTCGCACTCTGCGGCGGGTTTTCTGCCATGACGATCTTCACCAACGGCGCCAACAGGGATGCTGCCCTCAAGCTCGCCGCCTTCATGCTGACGAGCGAGATGCAGGAAGCCATCATCACCGAGATTGGCGGCTTCCCGGGCGTTTCCTGGGATCACGTTTCCGAAGACCTGCGCAAGAAATATGCCGACGTCATCCCCGCGACCATCCCGACCTTCCCGGGCGGCGACTGGGAAAAGGCGATCAACGACGGCTGGTACCGCAACGTCGCGCCCGGCATCAGCCGCACCTGATGGCGGTCGATACGGCGCAGCCTGCGGTCGTTGACCGCGCTCAGCCTCCTAGCAGGGGAAGCCTTTACGGGCTCCTCCTCGTCGGCATGCCGGTCTTTCTGGTCGGCTGGCTGATTATCTTTCCGATCTTCTCGGCAGTTGCCGCGACCATTTTCGTGCGGCAACCGGACGGGACGATCGCGTTTTCGCTCGCCTCCTATCATTTCTTCTTCACGGATGGGTACAGCCTGAACAATCTCTGGCTGACGCTCTGGACCACCCTTATCTGCGGTCTGCTCCTGCTTGCAATCGGCTTTCCGATTGCGCTTTACCTGCGGTTTTCCGGCAGCCGCCTTGCTGCTTATGTCCAGGGGCTTGCGATCTTTCCGATGTTCGTCCCTTCGATCATTCTCTCCTACGCGTTGATCCGTACGATCGGGCCGAATGGTACGGTCGACATCCTGCTTAACGCCGTTGGGCTGCCGAAACTGCCGAGCCCCTACCTGACGCCCTGGGGACCGGTTATCGGCCTCGTCTGGGACAATCTGCCCCTGACCGTGCTGATGCTGGCGGCCGGGCTCTCATCCGTTTCCAATAACTCCATCGAGGCTGCCCGCGATGTCGGTGCAAGACCTTTGAGAGTTTTCATCTCGATTATCCTTCCGCGCATGGGCAATTCGCTGCTGGTGACGGCATCCTTCGCCGTGCTTGGCATATTCTCGGCCTTCACGCTCCCCTACGTGCTCGGTCCCGCTTCGCCTGAGATGATGGGACCCTTCATGCAGCGCACCTTCGCCGATATGAACGACCCGTTGAATGCCCTGACACAGGCCGTCATCACTTTTTGCTTCTGCCTCTTCTTCGGCGTCGTCTACGTCTGGTCGATCGCCCGCAACCGCGAGGGCCGATGATGCGCCAGGCGGCCACATTGAAACTCGACTGGATTGGTGTGGCTCTCTCGCTGCTGCTGACGCTCTTCATCGCACTGCCGCTGCTGGTCGTTGCCACCTGGGCCTTCACGGAGGTCTGGCGCTTTCCCTCGGTCATTCCCCAGCAATTCGGGCTGCGTTTCTGGTCGCAGACGCTGGCCCGCAAGGATGTCTGGGATGCGCTTTTCCTCAGCCTGCGGCTGACGGCGACGGTAACGGTGCTATCGGCGATCATCTGTCTTCCTGCGGCCTACGCCTTTGCGCGCATGCGTTTTCCAGGGCGCAACGTCCTCTTCCTCTCCTTTCTCGCTTCACACGCCTTTCCGAAGTTCGGGTTGCTGGTGGCGATTGCCGGCATTTTCCTGCAGCTGGGGCTGATCAGCACCTTCTGGGGCGTGGTGCTGATCCAGCTCGTCGGCACGCTGATGCTGATGATCTGGATCCCGGTGGCCGCCTTCCAGAATGTCGACCGGCGCATGGAGGAGGCCGCGCGCGACGCCGGCGCAATGCCGCTTCGCGTCTTCTGGTCTATCACATTGCCGCAGGCTGCGCCGACGATCTCAACCGCAGTGCTCCTGACATTCGTCGGCACGTTCTATGAGACGGAGGGCGCCTGGCTGATCGGCGCGCCGGAAATTCGCACCATGCCGGTGCTGATGATCAGCTTCATCAATAGCCAGATCGTCGTCCAATATGGCGCCGTCCTCTCCGTCATGCTGTGGGTGCCGTCCTTTGCGGCATTGATGTTTGCGCGACGCGTTGTCGGGACCGGCGCCTTTGCGAGGGGCTTGGGCGCCTGAGCGCCGGCAGAAAGGATAGGACTATGGCACATCTGGCAATCGAAGGCGTTTCGAAGAGCTTCGGCCATACCTTTGCCGTTCGCGATTTTACGCTTGAGGTGGGCGATGGCGAACTCGTCTGCCTGCTCGGCCCGTCAGGTTCCGGCAAATCGACATTGCTGCGCATGATCGGCGGCTTTGAGCGGCCGACGGGCGGCAGCATCCGCATCGACGCTAAGGACGTGACGACCCTGCCGCCGGAGCGGCGCCCGACCGGCATGGTGTTCCAGAGCCATGCGCTTTGGACCCACATGGATGTCTTTAACAACATCGCCTTTGGCCTGAAGCTGCGGCGCCTGCCGAAGGCGGAGATCCGCCGGCGTGTCGAGGATGCTTTGGTCCTCGTTGGTCTTGCCGACTACGGACGACGGGCTGTGACGCAGCTTTCTGGCGGCCAGCAGCAGCGCGTGGCCCTTGCGCGCTCGCTCGTCCTCGAACCGAAGATCCTGCTGCTCGACGAACCCTTTGCCAGCCTCGACCAGCACCTGCGCGAGCGGCTGCGCGAAGAAGTGCGCGATATCCAGCAGAGGCTCGGCATCACCACGCTTTTCGTCACTCACGGCCAGGATGAAGCCCTGGCGCTTGCCGACCGCATCGTCGTCATGCGCGACGGCCGCACCGAGCAGGTCGCACCGCCGAGCGTCATCTATCGCGCGCCGCAGACGGCCTTCGTCGCAAGCTTCATCGGCTCGATGAATTTCGTCGAGACCGAGATCCATAACGGGGTCTGCGCGCATCCGCTGTTCAGTTTCCCCATTCCCGTTGCAGACGGAAAGGTGACACTTGCGATACGCCCGGAAGCTTTGACGGTGCGTCCCGCCAGCCAGGCGGCAGAGGCGACGGTCCATCGCGTTACAGATTTCGGCACGCATAAGATCGTGGATATCGACCTTGCCGATCGCCTCAGGCTAAAGGCGATGGTTGCGCCAAGCGATATGATCAGAGCCGGTATGCTCGTGACTGCGAGCTGCTCCGCCTTTTTCGCCTTCCGCGACAACGCGCTGATCCATCAGTCGGGATCGGCCGAAGCGGCTGCAACCGTGCAGCCGCTCTTTACGGCCTGAATAAGTCAGGCTTTCGGCTGAAAGCCTGCCTGCAGCCAGGGATAAAGTGCCTTGCTTGCCGCGAGGATATCGCCTTTGCCGCTCACGCCAGCGCCGGAAAAGCGCGTGACGATGCCGCCCGCTTCCTCGACCATCAGCGCCGAAGCGCCGAAGTCATGCACTAACAGACCATCCTCGAAGAAGCCGTCTAACCGGCCGCAGGCGACATAGGCGATTGAGAGCGCTGCCGAACCGAGCCGACGCACACCGGCGGTATTGGCCATCAGCCGTCTGACAGCATCGAAATAGAGATCCTCCGGGACCGCCTTCACCTGGCCGGGGATCGGCAGGCCGGCGCCAACGAGCACGTTCTGGATATCGGCGACCTCGGCGCAGTGGATCTGCTCGCCGTTCAGCCAGGCGCCGCCGCCGGCCTCGGCGCTGAAGAGCTCGTCCTGCATGGCGTCATACACGACCCCGGCAACGACACGGTCGGCCTCGGCGATCGAGATCGTCATGCCGAAATGCGGGATACCCCAGGCGAAATTGGTCGTTCCATCGATCGGATCGATATAGATGACCGGCGCGTCCGCGCCGCCCTGCCGGTTGCCGACCTCTTCCTCGCCTTTGATCGCATAGGTTGGGAATTCGTTCATCATCTCCTCGACGATGATTCGTTCGACTGCGACATCGATTTCGGTCTGATAGTCGCGGGCAGCCTTGTGGACCATCTCGGCGGCCGTGCGTCGTCTGAGCGCCTTGCACGCCGTTTCGCCTGCCTTGAGGGCGGTTTCGGCAAGCACGAGCAGGCGGGGCGAGGCTGCCGGCGACAGGCGCGCGGCGGTCGAGGACAATTCCATGAAGACAATCCGTGTGATGACTGAGGATGGCAGGCGATTAAGCCGTTTCCATTACAAATGTGCATGATGCTTTTATGAAGCGGGCGCAACGACATTCAACGCTGCGTTAACGGTCGCGGGCACCGAAATCTGCTGCGGCCCCACAATGTCATGCCTCGGTTCGCTCGTCCGCCGGCGCAGCGCAGGATTCGCGCAGGATCAGCCTAGGGGGAAAGACCGTGCGCGCAGCGCTTGGCGGCGTTCTTGTGGCGATCTCGTTGAGCAGAGAGGAGATCGCCTTTTGGGCCATTTCAAGCACCGGGGCGGCGACGACGGTCGGCGGCGGGTTCATGATATTTGCGAAATCGAAATCATCTATGCCGATGACGGAGACGTCGTCCGGCACCTTGAAAGCCATTTCGCGCAGAGCGTTCAGGACGCCGAGCGTCATCATGTTCGACAGCGCAAAAATCGCTGTCGGCGGCTCCGGCTCACGCATGCGCCTCATCGTGCTGTCATGCGCCAGCGCCTGGTCGAAACGCCCCTCAAGAAGCAGGCTCGGATCGACCGGCAGGCCATGGATGGCATGCGCCTGCATATAGCCGGCAAGACGATCTTCACCGGTGACGATATTGTTGCGTCCGATGGTGACGGCGATCCGTCTGTGGCCAAGGCTGATAAGGTGCTCAGTGGCCATGCGGCCGGCCGCGATATTGTCGAGCTTGATCACGTCATAGGGCAAGCCCTCAATGAAGCTGTCGAGCAGGATTGTGGGCACATGGATCTTGTCGATCATCCGGGCGCCATGCTCGGCATCCGAGCGCGTCGGAATGATGATGAGACCTTCGACGCGCTGCATGCGCATCATGGTCAGGATCTGCTGCTCGCGGTCATGATCCTCGCTTGTCGAATAGACCGCCGCCATATAGCCGGCATTGAGGCAGGCGGACTCGACGACCTTGGCGACCTTGGCAAAATGCGGATTGGTAATATCCGGCAGGATCAGGCCGATCAGCCGCGACTGGCCCATACGCAGGCTGCGCGCGCCAGCATGCGGGATGTAGCCGATGTCGCGGACGGCGGCCTCGACCTTGGCGATCACCTCGTCGCTGACTGGGGCTGAACGATTGAGCGCGGCCGATGCCGTCGATATGGCGACCCCAGCCCGTTTCGCCACATCCTTGATGGTGGCCATCCCATCCTCCAGAGCTTTTTCTCGGACCTCTTGCCATGGGGCCGTTCTGATGCTCTTATACGAAACGTTTCGACTAAGCAAATGGCAGCTCGCGGAGCCGGGAGGGATCTGGGTCCGCGAAATCTCAGTAAAAGAATACGAAACGTTTCGACCGGTGGAGGCCGGGACAGATGGGAACGCGCCGGAAGGAGGCGCAAAGGGAGGATTACATGCATGAGTTCTCGCGGCGTTCGCTGCTGATTTCGTCTGCTGCTCTTGTCGCCGGCGCAGGTGTCGGGCGCGCCTTCGCGCAATCGGATGCAACGGCGACACTGAAGATGCAGGGCTTCGGCGGCGACGCCGAGTTGTCCGCCATGACCAACGCCATTGCGCGCTTCAACAAGAAGTACCCCAACGTCAAGGTTGAACTCTCCGTCGATCCGATTTCGACCGGCTGGGGCGACTACGTCACCAAGGTCTTCAGCCAATTCAATTCCGGCCAGCAAGCCGATGTCTACGGCACGGCTATCGAGACCTTCCAGAGCTTCTCGTCGCGCGGCCTCTTTCTGCCGCTCAACGATTTCGTTGCCGCCAATCCGGGCTTTTCCGACTTCGCGCCGAGCCTCTTCAAGCAGTCGAGCTACAAGGGGGATATCAACTATATCCCGATCGGCTGGAACAACATCATGATCAACTATAACCGGGATTTGTTCGACAAAGCCGGCATCGCCTATCCAAAGGATGGCAAGTGGACATGGGACGAGTTCCGCGACGTCGCCAAGAAGCTGACGGTCAAAGATGCGTCCGGCAACGTGACCCAGTTCGGTTATGAAGTGCCAAACCAGAATTTCTTCATTCAGCCCTGGTTCTTTTCGAACGGGACCGGCGTCATCAATGACGAGTGGACGGCATCGAACATGCTCGATCCAAAGGTCGCCGAGAGCCTGCAGTTCCTCTACGACCTCATTCATGTCGACGGCGTCTCGCCGATCCCCGGCAAGGATACGATGGACAATCAGTTCATGGCCGGCCAGGTGGCCATGATCAGCCGCGGCCACTGGATCATTCAGAGTGCCAAGAACAACAAGCTGAACATGGACGTCGCCATTCCGCCGAGCAAGGTGACGGACACGACGGTGATTGGCTTTGGCGGCTACGCTGTCGCCAAGACCAGCAAGCAACCCGATCTTGCCAAGGCACTGATCCTCGAACTGACGAGCGAGGAGACGCAGAAGGAAGAGGGCGAAAAAGGTGGCGGTGTTCCCGGTCGCAAGTCGGCAGCCGAGACACCCGGATTCCTGAGTTTCCCGCCGAGTGCAGCGCTCTACTACCAGACGCTGCCGAATACCAAGGCGGTGCCTTCGCCTGCCAATTTCCAGGAGGTCGAGAAGATCTTCATCCGCTATCACACGGCGATGATGGCCGGAGAGGTCAAGATCGCCGACGGCGTCAAGCAGGCCGATGCCGAACTCAACGCCTCCTTCGAAAGGCTGAAGAAGCGCATGGGCGGCTGATCGACCAAGGGCTCTCACGATCTTCCTCCCGCCGTCGCGGCCGGGCGGCAGATTGCCTTGAAGGCGTCTGCCGCTCCGGACGCGGCGGATGACAAACCATGCCCGCCATCCGAGACAGGTGCCATGACCGCAACCATTGAAAGACGCCAGACATCGCAGCTTCGTCGCGCACAGGCGGCGACCGGCTATCTCTTCGTCCTGCCGGCAGGCATACTGTATCTGACTTTCGTGATTGCGCCGGTGATCGTCACGACAATCCTTGCCTTTGCCTATTACGATCCCATGCTCGGGTCGCAATGGGTCGGTTTCGACAACTTCGTCCGCTTCTTCACCGATCAGCGTTCGCTGCAGATCCTTTGGAACACGCTGCGCTTCGCGCTCTTTGCCGTCACCTTCAATGTCTCGATCGGGCTTTTGCTGGCGCTGGCGCTGAACCGCGCCATGCCGGGCTGGCTGCTCTATTTCTTCCGGCTGGCATTCTTCCTGCCGGTCATTATCGCTGCCGCCTTCGTCTCGATCGTCTGGACCTACTTCTACGGCGATGATCTCGGCGTCATCAACTATTACCTCCGCCTGATCGGCCTTCCCGGGGTCCGCTGGCTGACGAACGCCGGCCAGGCGATGACTTCGATCATCATCATGGACGTCTGGAAGAATACCGGCTTCTTCATGATCATCTTCATCGCGGCCCTCCAGGGCGTGCCGAAGAACATTCTGGAAGCGGCGGTCATGGACGGGACACCTGCCTGGCGTCAGTTCTTCCGCATCACGCTGCCCTATATCTCGCCGGTCGTTTTCTTCTGCATCGTCTATGCCTCGATCGGCGCGCTGCAGGTCTTCGAATCGATCGTCATCCTGACGCAGGGCGGGCCAGGTGACGCCACGCGCTCGCTGTCGATCCAGATTGTCGAGGAAGGCTTCGGAAGTTTCCAGATCGGTTATGCCGCCTCGATCTCCGTCGTCATGACCGTGATCATCCTCATCATCACCGCCATTCAGCAGATCGTCTCGCGCAAATGGGTGCAGCAATGAACGAGCTTATCCAGACGCGCGCCGCCCAGCGTTGGATCGACTGGGCGATCATCGCCACCATGGTGGTGATGGCGATCGGCATGTTGCTGCCATTCCTCTGGCTGTTTTCGATGTCCTTCCGTCCCGTTTCGGACGCCTACAAGCTGCCGCCGAGCTTCCTGCCGCCGAATTTTAATCTCGCCAACTACCGGCAGGTCCTGGCGTCGCGCGTGCCGTTCCTGGAAATCTACTTCAATTCCGTGATGATCGCCGTCATCGTCACCATCGGCCAGATGGTGACCTGCACACTTGCCGCCTTCGCCTTTGCCAGGCTGAATTTCCGCGGTCGTGACACCCTGTTCTTCATCCTGCTCATCGGCCTGATGTTTCCTGCACAGGTGACGATCCTGCCGATCTATCTGGGTTACGCACGCCTTGGTCTGCTCGACAGGCCGATCGGGTTGGCGCTCATGTACCTTACCTCCAGTTTCGGCATCTTCCTGGTGCGTCAATTCATGCTGAGCCAGCCGAAGGCGCTGGAGGAGGCGGCGCTGATGGATGGCGCCGGCTATTTCAAGATCTTCTGGCGGATCTCGCTGCCGCAGCTTCGCCCGGCCCTATCGGCGCTCGGCATTATCACCTTCACCCAGACCTGGAACTACTATTTCCAGGCAAAGGTCCTCTTGAGCTCGAATGAATCGCTGACGCTGCCGGTCGCGATGGATGTGCTGCGCGGCTACATGGCGTCGGGCAATCTCTCGGTCGTCATGGCAGCGATGAGCATGTCGATCCTGCCGGTCGTTCTTCTTTTTCTCCTTGCCCAGAAATTCGTGATCGAAGGCATCACGATGAGCGGCATCAAAAACTAACATCAGGGACATTGTATTTTCATGTGGGATGATCTCGCCTCCATCGAAGCCCGCTTTGCCTATACGGGCGAGCGCACGCGCTATATCGCCTTTCCGCTCGGCGGCATCGGATCGGGCGGCCTGTCGATCTCGGGTAGCGGCCGGCTGATCGATTGGTCGATCCGCAATCGGCCAGCACTTCAGGGCTATAACGGCTACTCGCATTTCGCCATCAAGGCCGAGAGGGACGGGAAGCTCGTCGATGCCCGCGTCCTGAACGGACCCTATGATCTCAATCCCTCCGGCGCGCCGGGCTTGCGCAAGATGTTCGATGGCTTTGGCCATGGCGCCAACCGGCAGACGCTGGTCGGCGTGCCGCATTTCCGTGAGGTCGATTTCTACGGGCGCTTCCCGACCGCCGATCTCGTCTTCAAGGATGAGCGCTTTCCCGGCGGCGTCAGGCTTTCGGCGCTAAGTCCCTTCATTCCGCATAATGATCGGGATTCCTCGATGCCGGTTGCGATGTTCGAATTCGATGTTGTCAACGATACGCCGGATCAGTTGACCTATACGCTTGCCGGTACACTCGGCAATTATGGCTCGAACAGCGGCATCCACACATTCAGGCAGGAAGGCAAGATCAGCAGCCTGCATCTGACCTCGTCCGATACGACCTTGCCTGCGACGCAACGGGGCGACCTGACGATCGCGACAGACGCCGATGATGTCGACCATACCGATCATCATTATCGCGGCCAGTGGTTCGACGATCTCGCCGTCTACTGGAAGGAGTTCGCGCGACCTGGCCGTCTGCCGAAGCGGCACTATGACGAGCCGCGCACTTCCCGGCACATGAGCCTGCAGCCGGAACATGGCACACTCGCGGCCCGCTTTGTGGTCGCGCCTGGGGCGCGCAAGAAGGTGCGCTTCGTCATCACATGGAACTTCCCGCAGGGAGATGTCTACTGGGCCTATCGCGACAAACCGGATGGCACCATTCCCGATCGGTCGACGCCCAGCTGGACGAACTATTATGCGACGCAATGGGCGGACTCGACGGCAAGCGCAACCGAAGCCCTGACGCGCTGGGATACATTGAGCTCGCAAACTGCCGCTTTCCGCGACGGGTTGTTCGACACGACGCTTCCGGCGGAAGTCAAGGATGCAGCGAGCGCGACGCTGGCGCTACTGCGCACGGCCACCTGCATCCGCCTGGAGAATGGCGAGCTTTGGGCCTGGGAAGGCCAGCATACTCAGGATGGCTCCTGCGAAGGCAGCTGCACCCATGTCTGGAACTATCAGCAGGCGATCTCGCACCTCTTTCCCGCAATCGAGCGGACGCTGCGCGAGACCGAGTTCACCTACAATCAGCTGCCGACGGGCGGGCTGACCTTCCGCCAGAAACTGCCGCTCGGTTCCGGTTTCGATATTATCGGCCCCTGCGCCGACGGCCATTTCGGTGCGATCATCAAAACTTATCGCGACTGGAAGCTCTGCGGCGATACGGACTGGCTGCGGCGCTACTGGCCGAACGTCAAACGGGCCATCGAATATGCCTGGTCGCCGGAAAATCCCGATCGCTGGGATCCCGATCAAAGCGGCATCCTATCCGGCCGCCAGCACCAGACGCTCGACATGGAGCTGTTCGGCCCGAACTCCTGGCTCGCCTCCATGTATGTGGCGGCTCTCCTTGGCATATCCGAAATGGCGGCCGTCCTCGGCGACGGTGAACTGTCGGAAAAGACAGCGCGGATGGGAAAAGCGGGCGCAGCCTATATCAATTCCGAGCTCTTCAATGGCCGCTGGTTCATTCAGAAGATCGACCTATCGGACAAGGGGGTGCTCACCCCCTTCGATGTCGGCCGCGCCGCCGGCGTGCTTGCCGATGGCTTCATGGAAACCTATTGGTCGGAGGAGTTCCAGGAGCTCAAATATCAGATGGGCGAGGGTTGCATCGCCGACCAAATCCTCGGCCAGTGGCATGCCGAGGTTGCCGGCATCGGCGATTTCCTCGACGCGGACAAGGTGAGGACCGCACTGAAATCGGTGCACAAGAACAATTTTCGCCCGACGCTGGAGGACCACTTCAATCCCTGCCGCAACTACGCCTATGAAAATGAGGCGGGACTGTTGATCGCAACCTATCCCGAAGGCATCCGCCAGCCGATGGTGGCTGCCCCCTATGCGGAGGAGGTCTGGACCGGCATCGAATATATGGCCGCCTCACACCTCATTATGCATGGCCTGATCGAAGAGGGCATGGATATCGTCCGCGCTGCCCGCAATCGTCACGACGGTTCGCGCCGCAACCCTTGGAACGATATCGAATGCGGCTCCTACTATGCACGCTCTATGTCGGCCTGGCAGCTGGTCAACGCCTTCTCCGGTCTCAGCGCCGATTTCGTCTCTGGCAGGCTTGCCTTCGCACCGAAAGTGGAAGGCGACTACAAGCTGTTCTGGTCGGCCGGCAGCGCATTCGGCACATTGACCCGCAAGGGCGATGGCGTCAGTCTTGCAGTGCTCGGCGGCAGCCTCAACGCCGCCGAAATATCGGTGGACGGGTTGAAGCATCGGCTTGCCGGAAAGACGCCCATCGGAGCAGGGCAGTCGATTGAACTCGGGACGGTGGCGTAATGGCCGGCATTGAACTCAAGGATGTCCGCAAGGCATTTCAAAGTCTCGAAGTCATCCATGGTATAGATCTGACGATCGCCGACGGTTCGTTCACTGTCTTTGTCGGACCCTCCGGTTGCGGCAAGTCGACCCTGCTGCGCATGATGGCGGGACTGGAGGAAGTCACGTCAGGCGAAATCCGCATTGACGGGCAGCGTTGCGATCATCTTTTGCCGTCCGCACGCGGCATGGCGATGGTCTTCCAGTCCTATGCGCTTTATCCGCATATGAGTGTCGAGCAGAACCTCAAGTTCGGCCTGGAGAACCAAAAGCTCGCCAAGCCGGAGATTGCCGCCCGCGTCGCCAAGGCTGCGAACATCCTGCAGATCGAGCATCTGATGGCGCGTCGCCCGAGCCAGCTTTCCGGCGGCCAGAGCCAGCGTGTTGCGATCGGCCGCGCCATCGTCAAGGAACCGAAGGCTTTTCTCTTCGATGAGCCTCTGTCCAATCTCGATGCCGAGCTGCGTGTGAAAATGCGTGGCGAGCTGATCAGCCTGCATCGGCGGCTGAAGTCGACAATGGTGTACGTCACGCATGATCAGGTCGAAGCGATGACCATGGCCGATCAGATCGTCGTGCTCAACGAAGGCCGCATCGAACAGGTCGGCCCACCGATCGAGCTTTATGCGCGCCCGTCAAACCTCTTCGTTGCTCGCTTTCTGGGCGCACCGCCCATGAACCTTCTGACGGGTCAGGTCTGCCGCACCGGTGACCTGTTGGGCGTCACACTGGAGGATGGCACCCATGTTCCCTTGCCCGGTCGCCAGGTTGATCTGGCCGATGGCGCCCCGATTACATTCGGCATCAGGCCCGAACACTGCGAGATCGGCGAAGGCGGCCTGCAAATTACCGTCGGTGATACCGAAATCCTCGGCTCGGAATCAATCATCCATGCCGAGACGGCGGCCGGGAATGGTTTCACCGTCGCTCTGCGTGGCATCAGCCGGGCGGTCTCCGGTGAGCGGATTCCGATCGCCATACGCGAACCTTTCGTCCACTTGTTCGACGCGGCTGGCACGACGATCGGTTCCGGCAGTGATTGGCGCGATGCTTACCTGAACTGATTGGGGCTTCGGTCAGTATTGGCACCGACGGGCAGCGTCTGACCTCATCGAGACAGAAAATTCGAGACAGTCAGGTCCACGAGTTCGTCTCCCCGGCCGTTCATCACCGCTCGAATGGCCCAGAGACCGAAACCCTTCACCTGCGCCGCTTCGATCCTGGGCGGCATCGACAATTCCTGGGTATTTGTAACGACGTCGAGCAGTGCCGGGCCGGGGTGCGCCAGGATTTCCCTGATGGCGCTATCGAGTTCGGCGGGATTCTCCACGCGAAGCCCATGGACTCCGGCTGCGCGGGCAACCGCCGCAAAATCCGGATTCTTGAGTTCGGTGCCGGTCTCAAGGAGCCCCGAAGCCTTCATTTCCATCGCTACGAATCCGAGAACGGAATTGTTGAAGACGACGACCTTCACCGGCAGATTCTGTTGAACGAGCGTCAGAAAGTCGCCCATCAACATGGCAAAGCCGCCGTCGCCGGACATGCTGATGATCTGGCGCCCCTTGTATGTTGCCTGTGCCCCGATCGCCTGAGGAAGGGCGTTGGCCATCGATCCGTGAACCAGGGATCCGATCAGACGACGCTTTCCGTTCATTTTCAGATAACGTGCGGCCCAGATCGTGGGGGTGCCGACATCGAAGGTGAAAACGGCATCGTCAGATGCATGTTCACTCAGAAGGCGTGCCACATATTGCGGATGAATCTTGCCGCCCTCTCGGCCGGTGGCGAGGTCATCGAGGCCTTCCCGTGCCTTCCTGTAGGCGGCAAGGCACTCGTCCAGGTGATCCCTGTCCGTTCGCTCCGTGAGCTTCGGCAGCGTCGCGGTCAATGTCGATTTGACATCACCAACGATCGCCAGATCCAAAGGCACCCTGCGGCCGAGATTTTCCGGCCGAGTATCCACCTGCACGATCTCGGCATCGGTCGGGTAGAACTGCCGATATGGGAAGTCGGTGCCGAGCATGACAAGCGTGTCGCACTCAAGCATGGCCTTGTAACCGGAAGAGAAGCCGATCAGACCGGTCATGCCGACATCGAAGGGATTGTCCCACTCGACATGTTCCTTGCCGCCGAGCGCATGGACGATAGGCGCCTTCAGCCGATCCGCAAATGCTATTAGCTCGTCATGCGCTCCTTCGCAGCCACGGCCGCAAAGCAGAGTGACTTTCGAACTGTTGTTGAGTAGCGCGGCCAATCGATCGATCTGATCGTTCACCGGCACGATGTTGGGCTGGGACAGGGTGAGCGCGGCTGGGTTCGAAATCTTGGCAGCAAAATCGGTCAATGCCACGTCGCCCGAAATGACGACGACGGCAACGCCGCGCTTTCCGATAGCTGTGCGAATGGCCGTTTCGATGACAGCCGGCAATTGCTCCGGATGGCTGACGAGCTCGCAGTAATGGCTGCATTCCCGGAAAAGCTGGTCGGGATGCGTTTCCTGAAAGTAGCCTCTGCCGATTTCGGCCGAAGGTATCTGCGCGGCAATGGCAAGGACCGGGACCCGCGAACGATGACAGTCGAACAGGCCGTTGATGAGATGGAGATTGCCCGGGCCGCAGCTTCCGGCGCACACGGCCAGTTCGCCGCTGAGATGGGCCTCGGCTCCCGCCGCAAAGGCGGCCGTCTCTTCGTGGCGGGTATGGACCCACTCGATATCGCCTCTTTTCCGAAGCGCCTCCGTGAGCCCGTTCAGGCTGTCTCCGACCACGCCATATATTCGCTTGACCCCCGCCGAATGCAGCACTTCTGTCAGGACATCAGCTACCTTGGATTTCATCGAAAGGCTCCTGTGCTTTGTCTAGGGGTGGATCGCAACGGGAAGCTAGGCTTCGCTCTAAGCTTCTCAACCTGGGAATTACCAGAGTGGCGGAGGCATCAAACTGGACTTTGGTGTAGGCAACGACGGTAACGAGCCAATTTGGCCGATATTTCGGTCGCCAATCAATCGAAAGCACAGGTTCGGTTCGTGCGGCACTTTTGCTGTGTCCGGTCAAATAAACTGCCGAGCCGGTTTTTCCCGCCGGCTTGGCGCGCGCGGGTGACCCTGCGATAGCGCCGGGTCGTAATGTAGGCCCTTCAGATGGGGAAATGCTGGCCGCCCAGACAGCAATCTCTCCCACTCCAGCCTTATTCGGTGATCCGTTCTCTTTCTCTCATGGCCTCTGTCAAGAGCGTCCTGAAGCGCGGATGGCCACGCAGATTGTCCAGGTCGGAATCATGCGTGAACCACTTGATGTGGTAGACGGAGCTGCGAGGCAACAGACCTTCCAGGATATAGATTGCCCGCTCCACATCGCCCAGCACCGAGTGGACGCAGGCGAGGTTGTATTGGGCGACGATATCATCGGGATCGATAGCGATTGCCCGTGCAGCCCAATCGTAGGCGCGCACCGCATCGCCGAGATGGGCAAGGGCAAGGGCGCCGCGATGGGCCGGGCCCGAATTTTCCGGGTTGAGGTTCAGCGCCCGCTCCGCTCTTGCAATGCCTATGCGCGCCCAGTTTTCTTTGTCTCGCACCCGCCCGAGAGAGTGGTACGCGGACATCAGATGGATCGGCGATACGTAATCGTCGGGACGAATGTCGGCCGCGCGCGCAAAGTAATGCACCGCTTCTGCAAAATCACCACGCATGAAGAAGATGCGGGCATAGTGGAAATTCGCCTCGTAGAGATTGGGATCTAGGGCCAGGGCGCGTTCGAAACATGCCGTCGCCTCGTCGTCCTCTCCATTCTGATGAAGCGCTAGGCCCCTGGAGGCATGGGCCTCAGCAAGGTCCGGGTCGAGTTCGAGGGCTCTCGCGCTCGTTTGAAGGATACGCTCCAAGGGCACGTCTGCTGGTGCCCAGTCTCGGATCGCCGCGTCGCAGTCGGCAATGCCTGCATAGGCGCGGCCGTAGTCCGGATCGAGCTCGACGGCCTTGTAGAACATGCGCCGGGCAAGCTGCAGATAAGACTTGGTCCAGCTGTGGGAAAGCTGCCGGCCACGCAAATAATAGGTGTAGGCTTCGACATTAGCCGTCGGTTCGGCGGCGATCGCCTTGCGCTCCTCCGGCAGAAGCCGCACCTTCAGCTGCTCGACGATCGCATTGGTGATCTCATCCTGGATGGCGAAGATATCGGTGAGGTCGCGGTCATAGCGTTCGGCCCAGAGATGATCGCCGTTCATCGTATCGATGAGCTGACCGGAGATGCGTACGCGTTTGCCGGCGATGCGCACACTGCCCTCCAGCACGTAACGCACGCCGAGTTCCTGGGCGACCTGCTTCACCTTCACCGAGGTGCCCTTGTAGGTGAAGACCGTGTTGCGAGGTACCACATGCAGGCTGGAGATCTTCGAAAGATCGGTGATGATATCCTCCGTGATGCCGTCGGAGAAATAATCCTGATCGGCATCCCCGCTCATATTGGTAAAGGGTAGGACCGCGATGAAGCACGTATTGCGGTTTTGAGCGACAAAGCGCGCCGAACTCGGTCTTTCGAAGGAAACCATATAGACCTGGACCGGCTGGTGGATATTTTTGAACACGTGTTCACCTAAAAACTCGAAACCGACATTGAGGCGTGAACCAACCTGATCGCGCACGATTGACGAGACGGCGACGCCTCCAGCGGGGGCGACGGTTTCCAGACGTGCGGCAAGGTTGACGCCGTCGCCGAAGATATCGTCATTTTCGACCACGACATCGCCGAGATTGATTCCGATGCGAAATTCGACGCGCTCCTCCCTTGGTACATTCTCGTTGCGCACGGCCATACTTCGCTGGATTTCGGCAGCGCAGGCGACAGCATTCACGACGCTCTGAAACTCCGCCAGGATGCCATCCCCCGTCAGCTTGACGATCCGGCCCTTGTAATCGGATATGCTGAGATCGATCAGCTCGCGGCGATGGCGGTTCAATGCCTGCAGCGTGCCCGTCTCGTCCATGCCCATGAGCCGGCTGTAACCGACCACATCGGCGGCGAGTATAGCACTCAACCGCCGCTCCATGACCCTCTCCATGGATTGTCTCATGTCAGTTCTCGCTTTTTCCAGATTTTGACCGCACAAGGGGCTCCCTCCCTTGCAGGCGATATCCTGCGATATCGGCGTGCTGTTGCGGCGGGGCAGAGCCTATATTGTTACAGCGATGCATCAATACTCCAAACGGGCGAAGATTGCGTCAAAAGCTAGTTCTTTCGGATTGGAACGGCTCCGGACGCGGTCAGGCGCACGATTTTGAGGCAGTGCACGGATTTTGGAAGGCAACAGACATGACCGCTCAAGTCGGTTAGAGGTCGTCGCCGGGCACGATCGTGCGATCGGTTGCTGCGTGGAAAGCGAGCGACTTCTCTATGAGAAAGAGCTTTTGCCTAAAGGGATACCTCATGTAGGTCGAAATGGGTAGGATATACCCGCCTGTTTTTTAGCTATACTTGGAGCGCCTCGTATCGAACGATCCTCATTGATTTTGATCCTGACAATTTCGCGAGAGGTCACACCATGTATCGCAATGCTTATCGGTGGGCTTCGCGCCCAATTTTGATGGATTCGTGGGTCCCGCGGTGGCTAGCCGTCGGTGGAGAGGCGAGGTCGCGCAAGACCGCCGATAAGCAAGAGGACAGTGCTCAGGTTGCGACACCCGTACAGACTGCGGACGCAAAAAAGCATGGCACCCCTGTCGACAGTTCCCATAACAACTCTGCGCTCAATGGACATGACCTTGAACAGAGAGTGGAGGTGATCGGCGACACGGACGATCGTGACAATATCAATCACGTAGCCTTGCCCGACGCTTTTGCAGTGGCCCATGGAGCTCGAAGCGGTGGTTCTGCCACGCCTCTGCCGGGCGTTCATGGGCCGGTCTTTGCGCCTTTCGAGCACGGTGCGAGCGGAACTGCGTTCGGGGCCGTATCGTCCCTTTATCGCGCCTATGCTGGAATGAACCTGATAGGCGACGATCCCCTGGCGCCATATCTGCAGCCGAGCTTGACCTCATCAGCAGAAGGTTTGGCCACAGGTGCAGGAGAACGCACTGCGTCCGGCAATGTCGTCATTCTCGAGTCGAGTCCGTCAGCGCAGGCGATTGAGCAAGCTGCTGGAGCTCGATCACTGGCGTCTGGCATGCCCTATGGTATCTGCGGATGCGGCTACTATACCTCGCCCATACGTCTTCTCGATTGGGCCCATGGCAGCGCTTTGATGCAGCAGGACGGTCAACTGCCCGGCACCAGGCTGACCGACGGGCCGGACCATGTGACAACATTCAAGGCCGCCTTCGGGGCTTCGGTCAGCGATCCGCTTCTCGGCCGTGACCTGTCTCCGCTTGTGGGCTGGCGCGGAACCGCCGGATGGACGAACCCGACGGGGAACGGCTCGTTGCCTGGCGGTGGAGAAACGGGGAAGGCGACCGGTACGGGCATGGGCATCGGCACCCTTTCCGGCTCGGTCACCACAATGCGCAGTTCGCAGCCGTCATTGCGGACACAGAGCCTGACGGCAACGGCAACGGCAGCGGCGACGGCCGTCAACCCCATCGTACTGGAAAACCAGAAGCAGGGTAACCCGGAGAGTGAGTGGGGCATCGATGGTGCCGGCAGCTCCAACATCGAGGGCTTTGCGACTGACATCAGCGTCGACAACGGGAATACGATCAACTTCAAGATCAATACGAATTCCACCAATTATCGCATCGATATCTACCGGCTTGGCTATTATGGCGGTATGGGTGCGCGCAAGGTCGACACCCTGCAGCACACCGGACTGCAGGTTCAGCCCAATCCGTTGCGAAATGCCACGACAGGCACGGTCGACGCCGGTAACTGGGCGGTTTCGGCTTCCTGGACCGTACCTGCCGACGCGGTTTCCGGCGTCTATATCGCTAAGCTCGTTCGACAGGATGGCACTTTCGGCGAAAATCAAATCCCGTTCATCGTGCGCGACGACGCCAGCCATAGCGACATCGTGTTCCAGACCGCCGACGAGACCTGGCAGGCCTATAACGGCTGGGGTGGCGCAAACTTGTACGGCGGCAACGGTCCAGCGACGGGGCAAGGGGCTGGCCGCGCCTATGCGGTCAGCTACAACAGGCCGATTGCAACCCGCGGCGGGGTCGGCACCTATGCCGGTCCGCAGGACTATCTGTTCGGCGCCGAATATGCTGGCATCTATTGGCTGGAACAGAACGGTTATGACGTCTCCTACATGTCCGGCATCGATGTCGACCGCTATGGCAGCCTACTGCTCAATCACAAGACCTATGTTGATGCCGGGCATGACGAATATTGGTCGGGACAGCAGAGGACCAATGTCGAAGCTGCGCGCGATGCCGGCGTCAACCTTATGTTCTGGAGCGGCAACGAGGTCTATTGGCGCACGCGCTGGGGCAATGCCTACAGCGCCGACGGCACACCCTATCGCACCCTGATCACCTACAAGGAGACATGGGCCGGCAGCGACATTGATCCTTCCGACCAATGGACAGGCACCTTCCGCGATCCACGCTTCAGCCCACCCGCCATTGGCGGCGGCAATCCCGAGAATTCGCTGACCGGCCAATTATTCAAGGTCGATGATGTCGGCAGCAACCTCGGCGCGATCACCGTTGGCTATGACGACGCCAACCTGCGCTTCTGGCGCAATACGAGCGTTGCCAATCTTCAACCAGGCCAGACGGCGACGCTCACCAAGAACTATCTTGGTTACGAGTGGGATGAGGCGCCGGATAATGGCTTCGATCCTGCTGGCCTCGTCAAGCTGTCGTCGACGACGCTCCCGGTCAGCACTTACTTGCTCGACTACGGAAACACGACCGGCAATGCGAACGCCACCCATAATCTGACGCTCTATCGTGCCCCCAGCGGTGCGCTGGTGTTCGGCGCCGGTACTGTCTACTGGACATGGGGCTTGAGCGATAATCACGACAATCAGGCCACCCCGTCCGATCCTCGCGTGCAACAGGCGATGGTCAATTTGCTTGCCGACATGGGCATTCAGCCTGGGACGTTGCAATCCGGGCTCACGGCCGCAACGGGTTCCACGGACCATGCCGCACCGACCTCCGTCATCACATCACCCTCCACGGCGGCGGTTGGATCCACTGTCACGATCACGGGCACCGCCGTCGACACGGGCGGTGGGGTCATCGCAAGCGTCGAGGTTTCGACCGACAATGGTGCGAGCTGGCATCCAGCGACAGGCGATGAGAATTGGACCTATAGCTGGTCGCCGCAGATAGCCGGTACCTACACGATCCTGTCTCGTGCGGTGGACGATAGCGTCAACCTTGAGACCCCTTCGGCGGGACGTACGGTCACCGTTAGCGGGCCGAGTTATGCTACCCTGTTCGGCGCGGCCACGCCGGCGGTCGTCAATACCGACGACACGTCTGCCGTCGAGCTCGGCGTCAAGTTCCAGACCTCTGTCGCAGGAACCGTCACCGGCCTTCGTTTTTACAAGGGTAGCCAGGATACGGGTACGCATACAGGGACGCTCTGGTCGAGCACGGGTACGCAGCTCGCCACTCTCACCTTCACCAACGAGACCGCCAGCGGCTGGCAGACCGCGACTTTCTCCAGTCCAGTGACATTGACGCCGGGGCAGACCTACACGGCATCTTATCACACCAATGCCGGTCATTATTCCTCGACCGCAAACTACTTCGCCTCCAATGTGACCAGTGGCCCGCTGACGGCACCTGCGAGCGGCAACGGCGTATACAGATACGGCGCCAGCAGCCTGTTCCCCTCGGCCACTTTCCAGCAGACGAATTATTGGGTCGATGTGATGTTCAATCCGACATCGTCGTCGAACACGACGCCGACGGCGGTAGCCGATACGGGGGACGCGACCGAGAAGGGTGGTGTCGCCAATGGTTCGGGCGGCGTGGTTGCGAGCGGCAATGTGCTGACCAACGATACCGACCCGGATGCCGGCGACACCAAGACGGTGACGGCGGTCAATTTCGGTGCGACGGCCGGCACGCTCGGCACGGCGCTCGCCGGCACCTATGGCAGCCTCGTGCTCAATGCATCGGGTGCCTATAGCTATGCGATCAACGAGAATAATGCGACCGTCCAGGCGTTGCGCCAGTCCACTAACACGCTGAGCGATGTCTTCAGCTACACGATGCGCGACAGCGCCGGGGCCACTGCCACCGCGAGCCTGACCATCACCATCCACGGTGCCAACGACGCACCGGTGCTCGCCGTCCAGACGACGACCCAGAATGCCACCGTAGGCTCCGCCTTCTCCTTCGCAGTGCCGACGACGACCTTCACCGATGTCGACAGCGGCGACACGCTGACCTACACGGCAACGGCCGCCGATGGCACGGCACTTCCCGCCTGGCTCTCCTTCAACGCCACGACGCGCACCTTCTCCGGCACGCCGACGACAGCCGGGACCTACGGCGTCAAGGTGACGGCAACCGATCTCGGCGGTCTCGCCGCCAACGAGACCTTCAGCATCGCCGTGTCGACCACGCCCGGCAACACGACGCCGACGGCGGTAGCCGATACGGGGGACGCGACCGAGAAGGGTGGTGTCGCCAATGGTTCGGGCGGCGTGGTTGCGAGCGGCAACGTGCTGACCAACGACACCGACCCGGATGCCGGCGACACCAAGACGGTGACGGCGGTCAATTTCGGTGCGACGGCGGGCACGCTCGGCACGGCGCTCGCCGGCACCTATGGCAGCCTCGTGCTCAATGCATCGGGTGCCTATAGCTATGCGATCAACGAGAATAATGCGACCGTCCAGGCGTTGCGCCAGTCGACCAACACGCTGAGCGATGTCTTCAGCTACACGATGCGCGACAGCGCCGGGGCCACTGCCACGGCGAGCCTGACCATCACCATCCACGGTGCCAACGATGCACCGGTGCTCGCCGTCCAGACGACGACCCAGAATGCCACCGTAGGCTCCGCCTTCTCCTTCGCAGTGCCGACGACGACCTTCACCGATGTCGACAGCGGCGACACGCTGACCTACACGGCAACGGCTGCCGATGGCACGGCACTTCCCGCCTGGCTCTCCTTCAACGCCGCGACGCGCACCTTCTCCGGCACGCCGACGACAGCCGGGACCTACGGCGTCAAGGTGACGGCAACCGATCTCGGCGGTCTCGCCGCCAACGAGACC
>NZ_SLZK01000017.1:2500-6568 GCF_004341105.1 Rhizobium sp. BK418
TTTAAGAAACCATGGATGGCCTAGCCGGCCGGATGTGGTGGAGGGGCTGGAGGTAGGAAGGAAGCTTGTCCTTAAGGCATTCTTGTTGTTGGCATTCTTCGGAATGCTTCTGACAGGGTGCTGGATTGGCGTTGCCTGACCGCGCGTCACCGGATTTTATCTCGAGAAGCTGGTCTTATGACAGGCTGCAAGTGGGCTGCTCGGCGTAGCTCCAATAAAGCAGACCTGTCGAACACGTCGATGGCATCTGAATGATCTGGTTGTAAAAGGTAACCAGATTGTTGGGCTGGCCGTATGGTCAGATTTGGAACCCCTTCGAGCGCAAGCGAGAAGGACAAGGAATTCCAAATCCAACTAAAGATGAGCATTGGCAATGAGAACGATTAAGTGTCGTAAGGGCATTTGGTGGATGCCTTGGCATGCACAGGCGATGAAGGACGTGATACGCTGCGAAAAGCCGTGGGGAGCTGCGAATGAGCTTTGATCCATGGATCTCCGAATGGGGCAACCCACCTTAAATGCTTGGAAAATCTGATGCGCCGTTGGCGCATGAGCGAATAGGATTTAGCGAATAGCGAATAGGGTTCAAAAACTATTCGCTACTCGCTATTGGCTATTCGCTGCGTCGAAGGCGCCTCAGGTTTCCAAGCATTGTGATAAGGTATCTTACCTTCGAATACATAGGGGTAAGAAGCGAACGCAGGGAACTGAAACATCTAAGTACCTGCAGGAAAGGACATCAACCGAGACTCCGCAAGTAGTGGCGAGCGAACGCGGACCAGGCCAGTGGCATCAGTGATTAAAGCGGAACGATCTGGAAAGTTCGGCCGTAGCGGGTGACAGCCCCGTACGCGTAGATATCATTGATGTCCTAGAGTAGGGCGGGACACGTGAAATCCTGTCTGAACATGGGGAGACCACTCTCCAAGCCTAAGTACTCGTGCATGACCGATAGCGAACAAGTACCGTGAGGGAAAGGTGAAAAGCACCCCGACAAGGGGAGTGAAAGAGTACCTGAAACCGGATGCCTACAAACAGTCGGAGGGGGCAACCCTGACGGCGTACCTTTTGTATAATGGGTCAACGACTTAGTGTAACGAGCAAGCTTAAGCCGGTAGGTGTAGGCGAAGCGAAAGCGAGTCTGAATAGGGCGATATAGTTCGTTGCATTAGACCCGAAACCGAGTGATCTAGCCATGAGCAGGTTGAAGGTTGGGTAACACCAACTGGAGGACCGAACCCGCATCTGTTGCAATAGATTGGGATGACTTGTGGCTAGGGGTGAAAGGCCAATCAAACTCGGAAATAGCTGGTTCTCCGCGAAATCTATTTAGGTAGAGCGTCTGGCGAATACTCCCGGGGGTAGAGCACTGGATGGGCTATGGGGACTCACCGTCTTACTGATCCTAACCAAACTCCGAATACCGGGAAGTACTACCAGGCAGACACACGGCGGGTGCTAACGTCCGTCGTGAAAAGGGCAACAACCCTAACCTCCAGCTAAGGTCCCCAAGTCATGGCTAAGTGGGAAAGGATGTGAGGATCCCAAAACAACCAGGATGTTGGCTTAGAAGCAGCCATCATTTAAAGAAAGCGTAACAGCTCACTGGTCTAAATAAGGGTCTTTGCGCCGAAAATGTAACGGGGCTAAAGCCATGCACCGAAGCTGAGGATTCCTCTTTAAGAGGAGTGGTAGCGGAGCGTTCCGTAAGCTGATGAAGGGAGACCCGTGAGGGCTCCTGGAGGTATCGGAAGTGCGAATGTTGACATGAGTAACGATAAAGAGGGTGAGAGACCCTCTCGCCGAAAGACCAAGGGTTCCTGTTTAAAGTTAATCTGAACAGGGTTAGCCGGCCCCTAAGACGAGGCGGACACGCGTAGTCGATGGGAACCACGTTAATATTCGTGGGCCTGGTGGAAGTGACGGATCGCACAAGTTGTTCTGGTTTATTGGATTATCAGGGCAGCGGAGCGGTTCCAGGAAATAGCTCCACCGTATAGACCGTACCCGAAACCGACACTGGTGGTCAGGTAGAGTATACCAAGGCGCTTGAGAGAACTGCGTTGAAGGAACTCGGCAAATTGCACGCGTAACTTCGGAAGAAGCGTGACCCCATTTTACGCAAGTATGATGGGGTGGCACAGACCAGGGGGTAGCGACTGTTTATCAAAAACACAGGGCTCTGCGAAGTCGCAAGACGACGTATAGGGTCTGACGCCTGCCCGGTGCTGGAAGGTTAAGAGGAGAGGTGCAAGCTTTGAATCGAAGCCCCAGTAAACGGCGGCCGTAACTATAACGGTCCTAAGGTAGCGAAATTCCTTGTCGGGTAAGTTCCGACCTGCACGAATGGCGTAACGACTTCCCCGCTGTCTCCAACGCAGACTCAGTGAAATTGAATTCCCCGTGAAGATGCGGGGTTCCTGCGGTCAGACGGAAAGACCCCGTGCACCTTTACTATAGCTTTACACTGGCATTCGTGTCGGCATGTGTAGGATAGGTGGTAGGCTTTGAAGCAGGGACGCCAGTTTCTGTGGAGCCATCCTTGAAATACCACCCTTATCGTCATGGATGTCTAACCGCGGCCCGTCATCCGGGTCCGGGACAGTGTATGGTGGGTAGTTTGACTGGGGCGGTCGCCTCCGAAAGAGTAACGGAGGCGCGCGATGGTGGGCTCAGAGCGGTCGGAAATCGCTCGTCGAGTGCAATGGCATAAGCCCGCCTGACTGCGAGACTGACAAGTCGAGCAGAGACGAAAGTCGGTCATAGTGATCCGGTGGTCCCGCGTGGAAGGGCCATCGCTCAACGGATAAAAGGTACGCCGGGGATAACAGGCTGATGACCCCCAAGAGTCCATATCGACGGGGTTGTTTGGCACCTCGATGTCGGCTCATCGCATCCTGGGGCTGGAGCAGGTCCCAAGGGTTTGGCTGTTCGCCAATTAAAGCGGTACGTGAGCTGGGTTCAGAACGTCGTGAGACAGTTCGGTCCCTATCTGCCGTGGGTGTAGGAATATTGACAGGATCTGTCCCTAGTACGAGAGGACCGGGATGGACATATCTCTGGTGGACCTGTTGTCCTGCCAAGGGCATAGCAGGGTAGCTATATATGGACGGGATAACCGCTGAAGGCATCTAAGCGGGAAACCCACCTGGAAACGAGTGTTCCCTATCAGAGCCGTGGAAGACGACCACGTTGATAGGCCGGGTGTGGAAGTGCGGCAACGCATGAAGCTTACCGGTACTAATAGCTCGATTGGCTTGATCGTTCTCATTGACTATGCTCATCACCCGGCAAACGCTAAAGCGTTTGTCCGGATCGATGTGCCAGACCTTCTGTCCTCACGCGCCAATGGCGCTGCGGACGGCGCGCCGGACAACCGGCGACGCGCTTTGCGCTTGCGGCCCCGGCCGACAGTGCCCCGCGAAAGGTTAAAAGACGTGTTCAAAACCAGCGAAAGGGCGGCAGCGAAATCTATTCGCTACTCACTATTCCCTATTCGCTCCAAATCCAGCTTCTCACACAAGTTGCGCTTCGCTGACCTGGTGGTTATGGCGGGGTGGCTGCACCCGTTCCCTTTCCGAACACGGCCGTGAAACGCCCCAGCGCCTATGGTACTTCGTCTTAAGACGCGGGAGAGTCGGTCGCTGCCAGGTCTGCTAAACGCAACTCAGACGCATGTGCCCGAAGCTGAAAGCTTCGGAAAGCTACATGCGAAAACAAACTCAATCTTCTCATCACGAAAAACTAACGGCCCAAAGCCGATCAAAGGGCCGCTAAAAGCGGCTCTTTTGCTTTTAACGGTGCCACACAAACACACGGTGCCACACAAACACGAGGCAAATTGCACAGCAATTTGCTCGGCACAGATCCGTAAATCGCAACGCGATTTACGTAGCCGCGACAAATCCTATGGATTTGCGCAATCGGTATTTTGCCATAAGGCAAAAACCTGGACGGACGACGCAAGCGTCGCCTGGATAACGCGGGGTGGAGCAGCCCGGTAGCTCGTCAGGCTCATAACCTGAAGGCCGCAGGTTCAAATCCTGCCCCCGCAACCAAACCCTGCCC
>NZ_SLZK01000018.1 GCF_004341105.1 Rhizobium sp. BK418
GCGACAATCACGATGATACCGTCGCCGACGATCGCGACACCAGAATCTCATCCAGATTGTCGCGCTGATCTCATCCAGATTGTCGCCCTACACGCATTCGAGCGTTCCGAACCTCGGTCTATGGCCGCGCAGGCTTCGGATCAAGCGGCAGCGAGGCTCTATACGTCTCCGGGAGAAGACGTACGCTTTGCTGCACGTTCGTTGAATATGCCGACGGTCGCCAAGCCGCCAGATCCGTTCCCATGAATTGAAATCCACCGGCAGCATGACGATTTTGAGCCCGAGCATTTCGCCAAAGATGTTCGCCGGGGCACCACTCAGGTTGTCGGTCGAGCACAACGCGCGCCTCGCGATCAGGTGATCCGGTCGTGTCAACCCGTATTGAGCATCGATCAACAGAGCAGTTTTAAACGACTTTGAAAAAACCCGACGGGCCTTCCAGCGCGGGATCTTCAGGGACGCATGCCCTAGAAAATATAGGAGTAGATCCAATTTCTCTCCGTTTGCACCGTTTGGATCCTGTCGATATTAGGCCGCGGATATCACGTCAGATCGACACGAGAAGGCACATCATGCTCAAAGGACACGCCCTGTTTGCTGTAGCACTTGTGTTTGCGTCCACAGTCGCCGCTCAAGAAAATCCATATCCTGGGCGGCCCGGCTTGGCTTATCCCGAGGCCACGCCCGAGGAAACAGCCAGTTGCAGCGACCTTGAAAAGACGGTCAGCGGCTTTAACCCTCCAGTGGAGGAGCGCGTTGACCTGTGGGCCTCGGGGCCCATAACTATGGTGGAGACCGACAAGGTACTTTGGTATGTCGCGATCTGCGCCCTTCCAGGAGCGAGGGTTTTGTGCGTGACCTACTCAGAAAACGGAATGAAGGTCGGCGACATGGTCACAGTTCGTGGTGCTATGAGAGTCCAAGATGCACATCACATCGTGCTTGACCCGTGCCTTGCGTCTCGCGATTGATTTCACGGGCACAGGGCTTTTTGATCGAGACTGTAGATGGGGTCCCTCGACCGTCATCGCATCTGCGTCACCCGATATGATACCGCGGGCGGACTCGCGGTCGAACATTCCCTGTGTGACGGATACTGGCCGTTCCCCCGCTAACAGGACCGCACGATCGGAGCGTCTGTGGCATCCGTTTTCGGTAAATTGATGTGCCCGGCACCTAGGTCCGTTCGGACGAGGCGCATTAGGTCACTTGCGGTTCGAAAACTGCGGGGCCGGAATATGATCTTTCGAATCGGCGCGGCCGGTTCGCGGATCGACTTCCGTGACGCCGTCACCGGCCTCACGACTCCCGCCCATGTTGACCGGCGGGGCACGTTGCTCGTCGCTATTGATGTCCGGCATGGCATCATCTTGCCTGTCTTCGTTGAGAGACTTGGGCGGCAACTTTACGGACTCTGGTGTTGGCTTAGGCATTTCTGGTTCTCCTTTTGTAGGACAACTCAAGCGGCCTCGGGAGGTTCCCTGGTCTGATCCAGGAAGGGATGCAGGCAACCACATCGTCGGAGAGGTTGCCGAACGCGTCTCGGCGCATATGCGCGTCATTGAGTCTAGCCAACGTGAACGGACCTCGCTTCCAAGTGCCGCCGTCCGCAACTCCCCATCGCCAGTTCATCATCTGGTTCGGGGAAAGACCAAAGCGAAGCTACGTAGGCCACCCAAGTCTCGAGCAATGTAAACCGTGCGTCGGTGGCGATTGCGATCACTTGGCCTGATGAAGATTATCGAGGAGACACATCTCCAGCTCGTTACAAACGCTCACATAGTGTTCGTGAAGCATTCTGTCTTCGCCGCCAACGGTCCCATATTTTTCACGGCTCCTTAACGCGTCGCCATAGGTCTCAATTAGTTCGGTAAAGTAATGCGCCACCGATGCTTGCCGCTGCAGCTCTGGATATTGTTCCAGCAAACGTCTGAGGCCAAAATGAAAACTATCGGAAACAACCTCTTTCACTTCCCACCGCCTGTAACGCCGCCAACATTGACGTGACACCACGCCTGGCTCGCGGCGTAGAAACTATGGCAGTTAATAATAGTTCCAATGAGTTCTTGCTGTGGGCGGCGATGGCTCCCCCGACAAGTATTGAGCTTCCTGAAACGAAGCCTAGCCCGCCCACGAGGCGCCATCTTGGACGTTTTGGCTTGATCTGACACTGCGTCACCCCGCCCCATCGGAAATTGTGAGAGATTGGGGAAGAGAGCGGAGTAAAAAGCAACGGTCTCCGCTCTCGTGCCGATTGTGCAGTATCAGCTGGTGGAGCATAACCATGCCGTGCGGTTGGGAGTCTCGTGAAAAATGCGTGACACGTGACGCCCGTCACATCGCCGCAACCTTGGCCTGATTCTGATCCGATCGATCGGCGCCTTTCCAATTCCGTGCGAAGGACCTAGTTCGGATTGATCAAGATCAACAGCGTGCGATCAGCCGCGAGATCGTCATCCCCACAGGAGATATCGTCCAGGGCGTATAGATGAAGTTGTGAAGGGCAGACGAACCGGAATGAATCGCTGCTTTGATAGGGTCGGCAGGTGCGATGCGACCGGGTTCGATGAACCCGGCCGTGATGGCGGAGATGGCCTGATATTATTGCGGGGCCAGCGAGAAGCCTTCGCGGAGCGATGTGTGGCTCATGTAGCACAGGCGAGCCATCGCAGGACGCAGCGGAAGAAGTATGCCCACAGCCTGTCGGTATTCGACATCTAGTCGAGGGGCTCAGAGCGAGAGCTCTTTGGCTCGTGCGTTGATCTTCTCACAGGCATCCCCGAGCGGATCGCGCATCGGCACCAGTGGTGAGACGCCGAGTAGGAGAAGCGCTTTGAAATGCATCCAGCCGCCTCCCAGCACTGGCGCATAGGACGTCATCACGGTGCGTTCTTCGCCATAGAGACGCTTGTACTCGGCAAAATTGGCAAAGTTCTCGTGATTGCTATCCTTTAGATGGAAGGTTTCGGCGGCAGCACCTTCGGCAAGGATGACTTCATGCGTATCAAGCATGATGGCATAGTACTCGATCGACATGCCGTCGTCCGGAATGACCGGTGCGATAGTCGTGCCGTTCACGAGCTCCTTCACGCGGATCAAAACGCCGTCCAGAAACAGCGCATGGCCAGGCGACAGGTAGAGATC
>NZ_SLZK01000019.1 GCF_004341105.1 Rhizobium sp. BK418
TGCAGCGCGACAATCAAGATGAGACGAAGCGTCAATCAAGATGAGACTCTGCAGCAGCGGTGGAACGCAGAGAGGGCGTAGCCCGAACGGAGTTCTACCGCTGCTGCCGCGCCGATTCATCTGGTGATTGCGGTTCGACCGGTACTTTGGGTTCTTCGAAGAACGGGGAACCACCTCTGTGCCAGGTCGTCACATAACCGATCATCAGATGAGGCTTTTCATGAAGTTACGACAAGAGCACAGGGTTGAGGTCGCCGCGGCAAAGGCGTCACTCAGCAGAGCAACGGCCTTTCGCATCGAGAAGAATGCGCAACTGCCGTCGCAAGTGAAGAAGCCGCGTGACCGTCGGCGTCCCGACCCACTCGCCGACATCTTCGATGCCGAGGTCGTGCCGCTGCTGAAGGCGGCACCTGGCATTCGTCCGGTCGCCGTCTTCGAGGAGATGTTGCGCCGCCATCCCGACCTCAGCGAAGGCGTTCGCCGGACGATGGAACGACGGATCCGTGCCTGGCGGGCCATCAATGGGGACGAGCAGGAAGTGATCTTTCGCCAGGTTCATGAGCCCGGCCGGATGGGGCTTTCCGACTTCACCAACATGAACGAACTGGGGATCACGATCGCAGGCCAGCCGCTCGATCACCTGCTTTATCACTTCCGTCTCGCCTATTCCGGCTTCGAACACGCCCACGTCGTGCTCGGTGGCGAAAGCTTCGTGGCGCTGGCCGAAGGGATGCAGAACGCTCTCTGGTTCCTTGGCGGCGCGCCGCTTTACCATCGCAGTGACAGCCTGTCGGCCGCCTTCCGCAATCTGGACGCCGATGCCAAAGAAGACCAGACGCGGCGCTACGCGGAGCTTTGTGCGCACTACCGGATGACGCCGACCCGCAACAACAAGGGCATTGCCCACGAGAACGGTGCGATTGAGAGCCCGCATGGCCATCTCAAGAATGCGATCCGCGATGCCCTGTTGTTGCGCGGCACCCGTGACTTCGACGATCTCACTGCCTATCGCGGCTTCATCGATGAGATCGTCAGCCGTCGCAATGCTCGCTATGGCAAGCGCATCGACGCCGAACGGGCGGTGCTGCAGCCGTTGCCGGGAACGCGCACCAGCGATTTTGAGGAGGTTGTAGTGCGGGTCTCGCGCAGCGGCGGCTTCACCTTGCGCAAGGTCTTCTACACCGTGCCGTCACGCCTCATCGGGCATCGGCTGCGCGTGCGCCTATACGACGAGCGTCTCGACCTCTTTATCGGCGGTACACATCTGATGACGCTCCAAAGAGGGCGTGCACATGCCAGCGGCAAGCACGACCAGGTGGTCGATTACCGGCATGTCATCCATTCGCTGCGCAAAAAACCGATGGCGCTCCTTCAGCTTGTCTATCGCGACAAGCTGTTTCCGCGGCAGGAATACCGAAGGGCCTTCGAGACCCTGCTCGACCGGCTTTCCGACAAGCAGGCCTGCAAGATCACCGTCGAGCTCCTGGCCTTGGCCCACGATCGCGGCTGCGAGCGGGAACTGGCAGAGCGGCTCGCCAAATCACTCGATGCGGGCGAACTGCCGGACATCATCGCGCTGAGGACTTTCTTCGCGCCCGATCCGGCACAGTTGCCCACTGTCAACGTTCGTCTCGCCTCCCTCCAGGGCTATGAGGCCCTGATCGACGCGCGTCATCTGGAGGACGCCGCATGAGAAGCGCCCCTGCCATCGACGCCGCCACGCTCAGCACGCTGCTCAACGAACTCCGCCTGCCGGCCATCAAGGTCCTTTGGCCGGACTTTGCCGAACGGGCCGACAAGGAAGGGTGGCCAGCGGCCCGGTTCCTGTCGGTGATCGCCGAGCACGAACTCGCCGAACGCGATCGCCGCCGCATTGAACGCCATCTCGCCGAGGCGCGATTGCCACCGGGAAAGACGCTCGACAGCTTTGACTTCGACGCCGTGCCGATGGTCTCCAAGGCACAGGTCATCGCGATCGCCGCCGGCGATAGCTGGCTCGCCAAGGGAGCGAACATCCTGTTGTTCGGCCCGCCCGGTGGCGGCAAGAGCCATCTCGCCGCCGCAATCGGCCTCGCTCTCATCGAGAACGGTTGGCGGGTGCTGTTCATGCGTACGACCGAGCTCGTTCAGAAGCTGCAGGTGGCACGTCGTGAACTCCAGCTCGAATCCGCCATCGCCAAGCTCGACAAGTTCGATCTGCTCATCCTCGACGATCTCGCCTATGTGACCAAGGACCAGGCGGAAACGAGCGTGCTCTTCGAGCTCATCTCCGCGCGCTACGAGCGGCGATCGATCATGATCACCGCCAACCAGCCCTTCGGCGAATGGAACAGGGTCTTCCCCGATCCCGCCATGACACTCGCCGCCGTCGATCGGCTCGTCCACCACGCGACCATCTTTGAGATGAATGTCGAAAGCTACCGGCGTCGATCCGCGATGGAAGCCAAACGCCAACGCGGCAGGCCGGCTTCCTTCGCGACAATGAGAAATGCCACCGAGATTGACGCTGCGCGACAATCAGAATCCGACGAAGTCCTTGCCAGCGACAATCACGATGATACCGTCGCCGACGATCGCGACACCAGAATCTCATCCAGATTGTCGCGCTGATCTCATCCAGATTGTCGCCCTACA
>NZ_SLZK01000020.1 GCF_004341105.1 Rhizobium sp. BK418
CAGCGACTGCGTCGCTTTCGCCATCATGCCGACTTCGTTGTTCATGCCGGTATGCGGTATCGTAAGCTTCACGTCTTCCTCGGCAACCGCCTGCAACGCGTTGTGAACATCCTTCAGAGGGTTCGATATGCCGCGGATGACCAGATAGGCGGCGACAATGGCGAAGAAGAACAGGACGATGCTACCAGACAGCGCCGCCAGGATCTTGTCATTCACCTGGGCATCGAGATCATCCATATAGACGCCGGTACATACGACGATCTTCCAGGGATCAAAAGCCATTGCATAGGCCGTCTTGCGATAATCGCCAACAGGCTGGCCCGGTTTGGCTGTCGAATAATATTCGACGAGGCCGCCTCCCTGCTGCCCGAGCTTGACCAGTTCTTCGCGATAGAGCTTGCCCTTGCTGTCCGGCTGCCCCTTGTTGACCTGCCCGACTTTCGAGGCGTCATAATGGAATATCATCTTGACGTCGTAGTCATAGCCGAAGAAATAGCCATCCGGGTCGTATTTCATAGCATTGACGGTAGCGTAGGCCTGTTTCTGGGCGTCTTCCAACGTCATCTCGCCGGCGGCGACCTTTGCCTGGTATTGCTTGAGGACGGAAACCGCCGACTGGACCTCCGCGCGAAGCATGTCGTAGCGTTCCTTATAGATCGCATCGACAGAGGAGCGGACCTGGAGGAAGGTGGCGATCGCAAATGCGATCATCAGGCCGATCACCAGCAAAATGAGCTGCTTCGATATTTTCAGATTCTTCATGATGCCTCGCAACAGGAATGGGTGACTGCATTCCGGTGCGGTTTTCTACCGCCTGTGCGAGCGCGCCAGATCAAGGCGACGCGTCTACCGCTGCTAAAGGAACATGCTGCGACCGGTTAACTACGATTGACATCTATCTTATAATAATCCTTTAATTTTATTGGGTTTTAGCGAGGACCTCCCTAAGAAAATAGGGGTGCATTAAAAAGGCAAAACCGCCGGATTCTGATCCGGCGGTCGCTAAAGCTTTGGTGATAAAACCGCCTGTGGTGGCCCCGCTTATGCGGCGCGGCGACCGTGATGCGAGACG
>NZ_SLZK01000021.1 GCF_004341105.1 Rhizobium sp. BK418
AGAGCGAGCGCGAAAGCAATCTGCGCCATCAGCAGGACGAAGCTTCGTTGCAGGCCCGCGTCGTCAGCACCATCGGCCAGGCGCTGGAGCAGATCGCCCACGGCGACCTGACTGTGCGCTGCGCCGACATCGGCCAAAAATACGCGGCTCTGCGCGACAACTTCAACGATGCGCTCTCGCATCTGGAAGCTGCCATGGCCCAGGTCAGCGCCAAGGGCGGTGATATCGGTGTCGCCAAGGAAGAAATCCGCCGTGCCTCCAACGAACTGTCGCAGCGCACCGAGCGTCAGGCCGCAAGCCTGGAAGAAACCTCGGCTGCTCTCGACGAGCTGACCGTCGCCGTCCGCCAGACGGCCGATGGCGCCCATGAAGCCAGCAAGCGGGTTCACTCGGTCTCGACCGAAGCCACCCACAGCGATGCGATCGTCACCCAGGCGATCGAAGCCATGAGCGGCATCGAGAAGTCCTCGTCGGAAATCTCCAAGATCATCGGCGTCATCGACGAGATCGCCTTCCAGACCAACCTTCTGGCGCTCAATGCCGGTGTCGAGGCGGCACGTGCCGGCGAAAGCGGCAAGGGCTTTGCCGTCGTTGCCCAGGAAGTGCGTGAACTGGCCCAGCGCTCGGCTGCTGCCGCCAAGGAGATCAAGGATCAGATCGCCCGTTCGTCCAGCCAGGTCGACCATGGCGTGCGTCTCGTCGGCGAGGCAGGCGAAGCGCTGAAGCGCATCTCCGACCAGATCAAGGCTGCCAACGAGATCGTCGCCAAGATCGCCCACAGCGCTTCCGAACAGGATACGACGCTGCGCTCGATCTCGGCCTCGATGAACCAGCTCGACGCCGCCACCCAGCAGAACGCCGCCATGGCCGAAGAGACCACGGCATCGGCCGAAACGCTGGCTGCCGATACTGACGAACTGCTCGGCCTCATCAGAGGCTTCCGCGTCGGCAATGTCGCAGCCGCCCCCGTCTCGCATCACGGTCGCCGCGCCGCATAAGCGGGGCCACCACAGGCGGTTTTATCACCAAAGCTTTAGCGACCGCCGGATCAGAATCCGGCGG